>NZ_FUWS01000021.1 GCF_900167435.1 Marinactinospora thermotolerans DSM 45154 | reverse complement strand
CAGGGGATGTCCATCACGGGGGTCGTGGTGGACCGGGCGGGGCCGTGCGTCGCCGGCGGTCTGGTCGAGGAGCGCGATGACGTCGCGCTCGCGGAAGCGGTGTTTTCCGCCCGGGGTGCGGATCGAGGTCAGCCGGCCGGTCTTCACCCAGCGGGTGACGGTCTTGGGGTTCACCCGGAACATGGCGGCCACCTCACCGGAGGTGAGAAGACGCTGGTCCACGGGGCTCACCGGTGGGCCTCGGCGATCTGGTGGAGGCGGACCTGGACTTCGGCCAGCCAGCTGAACGTCTCGCTGTGGCCGCCGTCCCAGGAGGTGAGGGTGTACTCCCACCCGTACCACCTCTCGGTGCGGGTGAGGTGTCAGCCCAGTTCGCGCGCCCGTTCGGACTCGCGGCAAAACGCCGTGTAGTTCGCCGAGGGCGACGAACCAGGCACCCCCGGACGGGGCTGGGAAGAAGCGGGAGGGTGGTCCGGATCAGTGGGCATGAAACATCAGCTCCCATGCGGTCTGGGGCCGCAGTGACTGGCATCCGACTGGATGGGACCATCATTGATCGCATAATGCGATTTCACAAGAGGGGTTGACGTATTATGCATAAATGTCTGGTGTTCTAGACTCTCCGCCATGCGACGGCCGTACAGTCCCACCGTGAGAAGACGACGCCTGGCAAAAGAGCTGCGCCACCTGCGCGAGGAGGCCGGCTTCACCGTCACACAGGCGGCACGGGAGACCGGGACGCGGCAGCCCACACTCACCCGAATCGAACTGGGCCAGCAGCACGTCACCGCGCCGGTCCTGGAGCGTCTGCTCGACCTGTACGGCGTCACCGACCAGGCGCGACGGGAGGCGTTCGCCCAGCTCGCCCGGGACGCCAAAGAGCGCGGCTGGTGGGCCAAGTACCGCGACGTCTTTCACGGGTCGCTACCGGATCTGGAGTCGGAGGCGGAGGTGATCCGCGCCTTCGAAGCCCAGGTGATCCCGGGCCTGCTCCAGACCCCCGACTACATCGAGGCGATCTTCCGAGGTGGCCGAGCCCACGAGGAGGCGGCCGTTCACAAGGCCGTCGACGCTCGCATGAAGCGCCAAGAGATCCTGAACCGCGTCCATCCGCCGCGGTTCGAGGCCGTGATCGACGAAGGCGCGCTCCGTAGGCTCATCGGCGGCCGGGAGGTCATGCGTGAGCAGTTGCAGCGCCTCGTCAACATGGCCACGCGCCACAACATCACCATCAGGGTGCTGCCGTTCGACGCCGGGGAACACGCTGCGATCGCGGGGGCGTTCACCATCCTGGATTTCCCGGAGGCTTTCGACCCATCAGTCGTTTTCACCGAGACGCCGACGGATACGCTTCTAGTCGAGGAACCGCCCGAGCTGGACCGGTACAACGAGATCTTCGGCCACATCCTGGGGTCGGCGCTCGTGCCGGCGAAGTCGGTGACGTTCCTCAAACAGGTGATAGAGGACCTTACCTAGTCGCGGAGAGACCGACAGTGAAAAACCTGGTATTCCGCAAGGCCAGCTACAGCGCGAACCGCGACAACTGTGTCGAGGTCGCGGATCTCCCCGGGGGTGGGGGTGCTCTCCGGGACACGAAGCACCGCCACCTCGGTCACATCGAGGTCCCCCGGGAGGCGTGGCAGGTGTTCCTCGCCTCTGTGAAGAGCGAGGAGCTGTAGAGCTTGAGGATCTGAGAAGCCGGTGGCCTCGCGCAGCGCGCGGGGCCATGGGCTTACCCGGCCAGAGAGCCGTCGCCGTACGCATTCCGGGCGGCAGAACGTCAGGCCCCTCCGCCACCCAGGGCGACAGGAAATCGGTGTTTCCCGCGACCAGCGGGGGCGCACGCTCGTGCGTTTCGACTCCGCCCCGAGCCGGCGCGGGGGTCCCGGCCGCCGGCCGGTACCTCCCGCGCGGGGCTGCCGGTATTCCAGGTGTCCTCCTGTGGCCGGAGCCGCTGACGGGACACGGCCGGCTCCCTAGGCTCGACCGCGACATCCCCCCGCTCAAGGAGCGCGCATTGGGAGACCACCGCGGTAAGCCGCAGCCGATCCAGCCCCTGCCCCCGCCCCCACCGCCGTCCCCCGACAACGGACCCCCGCCGGGAAGGCGCGGTAAGTGACACCACAGCGGCCCGCTCACACCGAGCTGGGCCGCTTCCTCCTCGCCAGTGGGGTGCTGGCCCGCGAGTGGGCCGAGCCCTTCGACGCGACACCGCGCGCTTGCTTCCTCCCCGACCTGATGTGGCCCCTGGACCCCGACACCGGCCGGCACCTGAGCGTGGACCGGCGCACCGACCCCGGCGAGTGGGAGCGCTGGGCCGCCACCGACACCGCGATCACCACCCAGTGGGACGACGGAACCCACACCGGCCCCACACCCGGGACGGTGCCGACCTCCTCGTCGTCCATGCCGAGCGTGGTGACCTCCATGCTCGGCCACGCCGACATCCGCCCCGGCACGCGCGTACTGGAGGTCGGCACCGGCACCGGCTGGAACGCCGCGCTGCTGTCGGCCCGCCTGGGCTCCGGCAACGTGGTCACCGTCGAGGTCGATCCCGTCCTCGCCGGCATGGACCCGCCAGGGCCGGGAAAGGGGGTGCGGACCCCGTCGACATCGAGCAGCAGGAACGGGAGGTGGCTTTCCATCGCTCGTCCTTTCGGTCAGACCCGCAGCAGCCTGGCTGCGTCGTTGGTGTGCCGGCGTACGACCTCCACATAGAGCTCGTCATCGTCGGGATCGCCGATCCAGGTGAGAGACTGGTCGATGAACCAGGTCAGAACCCACATCCTGTGCCATCCCAGCGCCCACTCTTCCGCGGACAGCCCGCCCCGATCGTTCAACGTCTCGGCCGGTCCACCCTCGTGGACGTACGTCTCCAGAAAACCCCTGGTCTTGAGGACGTCAGGCGGGTCGACCGTGCCGTGCCATGAGGCGAGGTCGATCAGTCCGGGACCTCGAAAAGCGCGTGCGAAGTCGAACACGAACGTTCGGTTCCGGGTAACGAGAAGGCTCTCCGGATGGAACTCCGAGTGGACCCAACCGTAAGGACGCCGCATAGCCCCCTCGGCACGTCGCATGGAAGCCTTCTCGATCTCCTGAAGCGTGTCAGCGATGTCGTGGGCGTCCGTCCACCGGGCTCGCTGAAGAAGGCGCAGGCTGCGCAAGGCACGGCTCGGCAGTGAAGCGAGCCAGGCAGTGTCGGCCAGTGGTAGAAAGTCGGGAACCGCCGACGAGTGCAGTTGGAGCGCGGCGGCGATGCCGTCGGCGTCGTCCGCCTCCCTCACCGGCCGTCCCAGATCCTCCATCAGCATCCCCAGCGATGTGGGGCCTCGGGTGGATGAGTACACGCGGGGAACGTTGACTCCGGCCTGCCAGGCACTTGTCAGCGCGTCGTGTTCATGGACGAAGGGCTCGACCGCCGCTTTGAATACGAGCGTGCCCCCCGTGCTCAAGGTGACCCGCTCGACATGCGAGAGTTCCCAACTGTGGAGAACCTCCACCTTGCTGGGCGCGCATCCGAAGTTGGAGAAGACTTCTTTCCTGAGCCGGTCGATCTCGGGCTGTTGCATGAGAATCCTCCTTACGTAAGAGGGCCGGGGCCCGCGCAGACCCCGGCCCTGGACAGGATCAGCTCGTGAGGTCGGAGCGGAGCCAGCCAGCTGTCACGGAACTCGTTCAGGTCGTCGCGGAACCGGTCCATCGGGGTGCCGTATTGGGCGACCACCCCTCCACGACGGTCCGGAGCCGACTGGCATCCGTGGACGAGCCTTCCGCCCAGTGCGGTGTGGGCTTTCACCGCCTCGATGCGCAGGTGCCCGGTGGTGATCCCCTCTCCTCCGAGGGAGGGCAGCAGCTCCTCGCGGAAGAGGAAGGAGTACGCCTTCCATCCGATGGGTCGTTCGTGACGCGGACGTTCCCGGAGACGAAGCGGAGTGCCTTCTGTTCCAGAGCCTCCTCGGCGGTCTCCTCAACGGGTAGCATCTCGCGAACGACGACGTCCCGATCGATGTTTCGCCAGGCCGCGGCGTCGGCCCAAGAGGCGGTGGCCGCTTACGAGGCGGCACGAAGAAGCGGGTCGGACGACTGGGCGTTCGGGGACGAGGCGGGGCCAGGGCCGATCCTGCGCTCGCCAGGGCCTCACTCGGAGAGATCGAGGGGACCGCTGAAGCGCTGGAGCCGGTGCTCAACCTTCCACAGGATCAGCGGATCACCGGCATCCTCGGCAGCGTGGCGCGGGTCCAAATCGCGCTTCGGGCGCCGGAGTACGTGGGCAGCGCTGCCGTGAACCGCCTCCGAGCATCCCATCGACGCCTTCGGGCGAATCCCGGTCGCGCTCACCACGGGTTAGCCTTCGCCCATGTCTCCAGTCGAAATCACCGGTGACGGGCTGGTCCTCCGCGAGTTCTCCCGCGCCGACCTCGGCGGCCTCCACGGCGTGTACGGAGACGAGAAAACCGTCACGCACCTGTCCTTCTCGGCCAGGAGCAAAGACGGGTGCCTGACGATCATCGACCGCGCCATGGAGGACGCGAAGGCCGACCCCCGGCGGGTGTACCTGCTCGCGGTCACCCGAGGCGACCGCGTGGTCGGGGTGGCGCGGCTGGCCCGTGAGGAGTACCCGCACAGCGCGTCACTGGGCTTCGCGCTCCGGGCGGACCACTGGGGGCGAGGGTTGGGGACCGAGCTGGTGTCCCTCCTCCTGAAGTTCGGTTTCCGGGACCTGGGCCTGTACCGGCTCTGGGGCGCTCGGGCTCCGGAGAACATGGCGTCGGCTCGGGTGATGGAGCGGGTGGGGATGCGCGAGGAGGGCCGCATCCGCGCCCACGTCTGGACGGGCGAGGCATGGCGGGACTCGATCTCGCACTCGATCCTGCGGGACGAGTGGGAGAGGGCCGCGCGCTAGGCAGCCGTCCCGGCGGGCCGCGACGGCCCTCCCGAAGGGGCGGTGGGCGCCTTCGAGACCCGCAGGAGCCGAAACCGCAGGGGCGCACGGGAACCCCTGGCCGAACACCACCGTGAGCGCCGGGAGGGCGCCGCCGAACCGAACCCCCACGCCAGACGCGCTCGGCCGGCCGACCCCGGCCGGGTGTTCGGTTCCCTGGCCGTGGCCGGCCGATCGGCAGCGGCGCGCCCCCTCGCGTTCGCCCCCGCAGCCGGGGCTTCGGCCCTGCCCCCAGGGGAGGCCGCCGGGCAGGGCCGGCGTGCGCCAGGGGCCGGTCCCAGCCGGCCCTCACCCCTTCACCGGCGCGGACCACCGGGAGAACGGCCCCTGGCGCCGTACGCGACCGCCCCCGCGATGGCCGCGCACTGGCGGGCGTGCCCGGCCCGGCCGCAGACTGGCACCATGCGCGCCAACGGATCCCGACGGCCCGGGCGGCGCCGAATCGACTGGGCCGCCTGGATCGACACCTGCCTCGCCTGGCTCTACCTCGTGCTCAAGATCCTCATGCTGGTGGCCCTGATCGGCCTACTGTCCTCCCTCGACGTGCTCTCCGACGACCAGAACGGACTACCCCCCTCGCAGCTGCCGGTCGACCCGTTTCCCCCCGGCCACGAACCCCCGCCCATGCAAGGCCCCATGCGCTGATCCGCATCGGGGACCGCGGCCCCTCACGGGCGTTCCCGGCCGGAGCCGGCCGGGAACGCCGATGCCGGCTCCCGCCACATCGGTTGGATGGTGGGCCCATCGGGCAGGACGATCGGGTCACCGAGCGGCGCGAACCCGTGGCGCGCGTACCACCCGGCGTTGCGCGGCGAGTCCACCTCCAGGTACGCGGGCAGGCCGGCGGCGTCGGCCCGCGCGAGACCGCGGACGAGCAGGGCGGTGCCGAGCCCGCGCCCCTGATGGGCGGGGTGCACGCCGAGGAACTGGAGGGTGGTGTGCGGGCGGTCCTTTGGATGGCGCATGGCCGTGGCCGCCAGATAGGTGCTCAGCCGGGCGGACGGCCGCGGTCCCGGCGGCTCGTCGGCCTCGGCGTCCTGCGTGGACCAGGCAAGCCAGACCGCGGCCGCCCCGTCCAGCACGTCGAGGCCCCCGGCCGCGGCCGACTCGGCCACCACGGACGCGAACATCCGGTCCGGGTGCTCCGGTGCGAGCCAGCGCAGGAGAACGTCCTCGCGGAACGCTGCCGTGAGCACCTGGACGGCGTGTTCCCGGGCCCCGCCCACGGGCTCCCCGTCCCGCGGGCCGGAAACGGCGGGGAGTGCCTTGCCGCCCGTCACGCTCCCTCCACCCCCGGCGCGGTGGCCGTCAAGGCGGCCACGCCGTCGAGGAGGGCGCGGCGCTCGTCCGGTCCGATGTAGCGGCCGGCGGCGACGACCGCGTGGATGCGGCGGGTGTTCCTGATGTCGGCCAGCGGGTCCGCGTCCACGACCACGAGGTCGGCCAGCTTGCCCGGATCGACCGATCCGCAGGTCTGCTCACGGCCGAGGAACCGGGCGGGCTCGATCGTCGCCGTCTGGAGGGCGCGCATCCTCGTCAGTCCCGCGCTGACCAGGAGTTCGAGCTCCTCGTGCAGCGCGAAGCCCGGGAACAGGCCGGGGGTCACCGCGTCCGTGCCGGCCAGCAGCCGCACGCCCGCCTCGTCCATGGCGGCGACCGCCGCCCGCCGGTGGTCGAACAGCGTGCGCCGCTTCGCCTCCTCGTCGGCACTGCGTCCCCCGCCGTGGAAGATCTGTCCCCGGACGAACGTCCACATGTCCGGCACGTCCGGGGCCATGTAGGCGAACCGTTCGTCGTCCAGGCGCATCCACTCGGGCAGATCCACCGCGGCGTGCATGACGAGCGTCGGGCAGTAGGCGACGTCCTCGGCGACCATGCGCTCGAACAGTGAGGTCGCCGACGCCCCGCTGTAACGGTTCACCGACTCCCACTCCACCTCGTTGACCTGCTTGAACCAGTCCGCGTAGTAGAAGCCGGGCCGTGGGGAGATCCGCGCCATCGCGGCCTCCATCCGCTCCACGTCGGTGGAGGTGGCCGGCCACAGTCCGTGGACGTGTTCGAAGGACCTCTGTCCGGCGCCGAGCTGGTCCCTGAGCGGTACCCGGTCGCAGCGATGCCCGACCACGGTCATGTCCTGGGCGGCGGCCTCCGCCAGCAGCGCGAAATAGGGCTCCGGCTCCAAGCGGGAGTAGACCTTCACGAAGTCGGCTCCGCCGTCCTTGGCCACGCCCACCGCGCGCCGCGCCTCCCGCTCGGTGGTGACCGAGATGATCGGCGCGTCGATGGGGATGTCGGACCACAGGGCGGGGGCGCCGTCCACGATCGGGCTGGCGATGATCGAGCGCGGCCCGATCATCTCGCCGGCCGACGTCCGCCGCCGCCACTCGTGCAGCAGCGGCCTCCCCCACATCTCGCGGACCATGGTCACGCCGTTGGCGATGTAGAGCGCGGGCAGGCGCCGCTCGTCGTCCGGACCCGGTTCGCTGTGCACGTGCATGTCGGTCAGCCCCGGGATCACGTACCGTCCGCGCAGGTCGTGCACTGTCGCCCCGGGCGGGATCACCACCTGGGAGGCCGGGCCGACCGCCGTGATCGCGCCGTCGGCCACGAGCACGGTCTGGTCGGGAAGGGATCGGCCGCCAACGACGTCGATCACGGTGACATGGGTGAGGGCCAAGCCGGTGTCGTCGAAATTCATACGCGCACCGTAGGGACGGAGCCGGCCCGCCCGCCCGCCTCGCCGGGACGCTTCCCCGCCGTACCACCCGAACGGCGCCGCACACCGGGACACCGCTACGGTGCGCCGCCCACCGCACTAGTACGGTGCGGCACATGGAAGCGAAGGACGGGGACGGCGGACCGGCCCGGCGCGTGGCCGCCGAGCTCCGCCGCAGGATCGCCGAGGGCGGGCTGCGCCCGGGTGACCGGGTGCCCTCGACCCGGCGGATCGTGAACGAGTTCGGCGTCGCCATGGCGACCGCGAGCCGCGCGCTCGCCCTGCTGCGCGAGGAGGGGCTGATCGTCACGATCCCCGGCTCGGGCAGCGTGGTCAAGGCCCCCCAACCGGATACGCCGCCCGTCGCACCGGATCGGCCCCGCCCGCTGACACGGGGGAGGATCGTCGCGACGGCCATCGCGCTCGCCGACCGGGAAGGCGCCGACGCGATCTCCATCCGCCTCCTGGCGGGCCGGCTCGGCGTGACGCCGATGACGCTGAGCCGCCACGTCGCCGGCCGCGATGAACTTGAGCTCCTGATGATCCGAGCGGTGTTCCGCTCGGAGCCGTTGTCCAACGTCGCCCCCGAGGGGTGGCGTGCGCAGCTGGAGGAGGTCTGCCGGTCGCAGTGGCGCCTCTACCGCCGCCACCCGTGGCTGGCCGAACTCCTGTCGGTGCTGCGGCCGGCCCCCGTACCGGAGGCGATGGAGCACAGTGAGCGGACCCTCCGGGCGCTGGCCCAGCTCGGTTTGACGGGGACCGAGCGCTGGCGGGCGGCCCTCGCCCTGCCCGCCCTCGTCCGCGGCCTCGCCCTGACCGTGGTGGACGAGCTCAGAACGGCGCGGGAGACGCGCATGCACACGGCCGAATGGTGGACGGCGATGGAGGGCGAGATCCTTCAGCGGTTCCAGACCGGCCGTTTCCCCTACCTCGCGGCCATGGAGGCGGACGAGGTCATCGACGACCTGGACGGCCTGTTCGAGCTCTCCCTCCGGTGTCACCTGGACGGGCTCGCCGGACTCGCGGGAACCAGGGGGCGGCGCTGAAGCGGCTCGGCGACCACGCCGGTTCCCACCGCCCACGGTCGCCGAAGACGCGACGGCTTCCGCCGGCCGCCGCATCCCGGCACGTAGGCTGCGGGTATGTCCGAGATTCCCGCGCGGTTGACCGTGGTGACGCTCGGAGCCCGGGACATGCCCGGACTCCGACGGTTCTACCGGGCCCTGGGGTGGACGGAGACCTCGTCCAGTGGTGACGGCTGGGCGGGTTTCCTCCTGGGCGGCGTGCTGCTGTCCCTGTACCCCGTGCAGGAGCTGGCCGCCGAGGCCGCGGGCGGCGCTCCCGCTCCGAGCGGGTGGGCGGGGTTCACCCTCGCCTGCAACGTGGGCGCCCCCGAACAGGTGGACGCGGCGTTCGAGGCCGCCGTCCGAGCCGGCGCGACGGTGGTGGCCGAGCCGGTGAACCGCTCCTGGGGCGGACGGTCCGCCTATATCGCGGACCCGGAGGGCAACCGCTGGGAGATCGCCTGGGCACCGGGCGCGAGGTTCGACGGCCGAGGCTCGCTGACCGCCTTCGGCGACTGAAGACCGTTGCGGGGCGAGGGCCGGGAAGCGTCCACCCAGCCAGCACCGGCATCCCGCGGCCCCCGGGCCGGAGGCGCGACACGTTGCCGGACCGCCGAAGAACCGAACGCGGTGAACTCCCGGAGGGCTACCGGGGCAGGCGCGACCCCCGACCGCGCGGTGACGCGGGGCCGTGGGCCGGGCCGTCCCAGGGCTTCTCACACCCCTCGACGTGTCCTCTTACCCGGCGCTAACCGGGATGGGCCACCATGGCCTCCATGAGCAGCACCGCAGCCACCGTCCTCATCGCCGATGACGACCGCGCCATCCGCGACTCACTGCACCGCGCCCTCGAACTGGAGGGCTATGTCGTACGGACGGTGGCCGACGGGGTCCAGGCGCTCGCCGAGGTCCACCGGGAACCGGTCGACCTGCTCGTGCTCGACGTGATGATGCCCGGGGTCGACGGGCTGGGCGTGTGCAGGGTGCTGCGGGCCGAGGGCAACCGGGTGCCGATCCTCATGCTGACCGCCCGGGTGGAGACCCCCGACCGGGTCGCCGGACTGGACGCCGGGGCCGACGACTACCTGCCCAAACCGTTCGACCTGGACGAGCTGCTGGCCCGGCTGCGCGCGCTGCTGCGCCGTGCCACGCCGCCCCCCGGCGACCTCCCCGAACCGCCGTTGCAGGTCGCCGACCTCCGCCTGGACCCGGGGGCGCGGCGGGTGTGGCGCGGCGGGACCGAGGTCGAACTGTCCAAGACGGAGTTCGACCTGCTGGAGCTGCTGGTCCGCAACGCGGGGATCGTGCTCGACCACGCCACGATCTACGACCGCATCTGGGGCTACGACTTCGGCCCCGAGTCCAAGAACCTCGCCGTCTACATCAGTTACCTGCGCCGCAAGCTGGAACCGGCCGGGACGCCGCCGTTGATCCAGACCGTGCGCGGCGTCGGGTACACGATCCGGCCGCGATGACGGCGCAGGACAGCCCGGGACGCGCGGAGGAGCGCACCCGGAGTATCGCCTCGATGAGCCTGGGAACCCGGTTCGCGTTGACGTTCGCCCTGGTCGCCGCGGTCGTCATCACCCTCGTCGGCTCCCTGGCCTACAACGCCGCGGCGTCGCTGGTGCGCGCCAAGGCCGAGGAGGAGTTCGAGGCGACCGTCACCGACCTGGCCCAGGACCTGCGCGGCAGCGCCCTGGGCCACAACGGGGTCAGCCAGATCAACCTGCTGCACTCCGACACCTTCACCTTCCAGCTCCTCGCCCCCAACGGCAGCGTCGCCTTCCCGGTGAGCGAGAGCGCCCCGGCCGAGCGGCTGCCGGTGACGATGGGAGACCGCCGGATCGCCCGCGCCGCCGAAGCCGGCGAGGTGACGCGGCGCGAGGACAGCGCCAACGGCGAGACCTACCGGATCGCGACGGTCTCGTTCGGTGGTGGGGGCGGCGCCGTGCAGATCGCCCAGCGGATGTCGCCCACCGAGACCCTTCTCGACACGCTCGCCGGGCAGATGCTCCTCGTCGGCGCGGTCGCCCTGGTCGGCGCCGGCTGCGCCGGCTGGCTGGTGGCGCGCCGCATCACCGGACGGCTGGTCCGGCTCACCGAGGCCGCCGAGTACGTCAGTTCCACCGGGCGGCTCGACCTTGTCACGCCCTCGGGCGGCGCCGGCGGCAGGGACGAGGTCGGCCGGCTCGCCGGCGCGTTCAACGCGATGCTGGCCCGGTTGGCCAGCTCCAAGGAGGAGCAGCGACGCCTGGTCCAAAACGCCTCACACGAGCTGCGCACCCCGTTGACCAGCCTGCGCACCAACGTCAGCGTCATGCGCAGCTTCGAACGGCTCTCCCCGCAGGCCCGGCGCCACCTCATCGACGACCTCCAGGGCGAGACCCGCGAGCTGACCGACCTCGTCGACGAGCTCGTCCAGCTCGCCACGGGGACCCACGAGGACGAGACCCCGCAGGAGGTGAGCCTGCGGGAGCTGGCCGAACGGGTGGCCGCGCGGGCCCGGCGGCGCACCGGGCGCGAGATCGTCGTGGACGCGGACGGCTCGGTCGTCTTCGGCCGCGCCGGCGCGCTGGAACGGGCGATCTCCAACCCGGTGGAGAACGCCGCGAAGTTCGACCCCGAGGGCGAGGCGCCGATCGAGATCGTCGTCAGGGAGGGGCGGGTGGAGATCCGCGACCGAGGACCCGGCATCGACCCGGCCGAACTCGGCCATGTCTTCGAACGCTTCTACCGGGCCACCTCGGCGCGCGGGATGCCCGGATCGGGACTGGGCCTGTCGATGGTCCACGACATCGCGGTGGCCCACGGCGGTGAGGTGTTCGCCCGCAACCGCGAAGGCGGCGGCGCCGTCATCGGGTTTCGGGTGCCGGTCCTGCCACCGGCCCCGGCTCCCGACGGCGGGTGACGGCGGGGACGGCCTCGCCACACCCGCCCGTGACGGCCCGCTGCGCCGCCACGGGCGGGGAGGAACGGGCGAGGGCGATGGTGCCGCCGCAGATCAGGGCCGCCGCGACCAGCGCGGCGGCCCCGCCCACGGGGGTCGCCGGAAGCGCCTCGCCGAGGAACACCACCCCGATGGTGACCGCCGCGACCGGGTCGCTGATCAGGAGCGTGGCGTAGGCCAGGGCGAAGTGCCCGGTGCGGTAGGAGTTCTGCACGATCACCGCCCCGAACAGGCCGATGGCGACGGCCACGACGGTGAGAGGCCGCATCAGGGACGCCGGATCGTCGAGGGCGTCCACCCCGATGACGCGGGCCAGCGCCGAGGTGACCCCATAGGCGATACCGCCCGCCACCCCCAGTGCCCAGGCCTGGGTGACGCCTCCGCCCAGTCGGGCCACCCCCACGCAGGCGAGCATGGCGGCCAGCGCCAGCAACGGCATCAGCACCGGCGTGTCCGGGTGGGGTGCGGGACCGGGCACGTGGGCGGGGAGGACCAGCAGCAGCATGATCAGCCCCGCCGTCACCGCGAGACAGCCGCCGATCTGCGACCAGGTGAGCCGCCGCCGTCGCAGGAAGGCGGACAGGGCCACCGCGAACAGCAGGCCGCTGACCCCGATCGGCTGGACCACGGTGAGCGGGGCGTGGCTCAGCGACCACATGTGCGCCGCGACACCGGAGACGTTCAGCACGGTGCCGAGCACCCAGTAGGGGTCGGCGGCCAGGTGCCGGAGCAGCCGGAGCTGGCCGACCTGCCCGGTCGGGACGGTGATGGCCCTGCGTTCCTGGAGCGCGGCACCTGCCGCGACCGCCAAAGCGCCCACGACGGCCGTGACGATGGCCCACGCCATGCCCAACCCCTTCACCTGCTCACCCGTCCGTGTGGCCGCGCGGCGGGGGCCGGCGCACGGGACGGCCGCCCCGACCGGGGCGGGATCGTACGGGGCCCACGACGACGCCGTACCGATCCGTGCTCTCGCCGGGCGCTGGACCGTGGAAACGGAAGGGGAGGCGGGGATCGATACCGCGACAGGGGCGAAAAGAGGTTACTGCCACAACCGCCCACGCGGTAGTCAACATGGGCGCAAAGGTGCCTCAGGGACGCTGGTCGGGGACGTCCGCTTCCGGAAGCTGCGAGCGGAGGGCGGTCAGGCGGCTCCCGTAGCGGGCCCGCACCCGGGCGAGCACGGACGGGTCGTCACTGGGCACCGGCTCCAGGAAGATCTCGTCGAGGTCGGGGAACTCCGCCCGCAGCCCGTCGTTCAGTCGCACGCACGTGTGCTCCAGTTCCGCCACCGACAACTGGTCGGCGAAGTCGATCCGGGCGCACAGCAGGACGCGGTCGGTCCCCACCAGCATGGTCAGCAGGTCGACGACCCTGGTCACCTCCTTCCTGGCCGTCAGCCAGTCATGGATGCGCAACACCAGCCCCAAGTGCGCCTGCTGCCCCACGAGCAGCTCCTTGTTGGTGGCGGCGAGCCGGAAGGCGACCCAGACCAGGAGCGCGCCGATGAGGACCGAGGCCACACCGTCCCATACCCCCGACCCGGTGAGCTGGTGCGCGCCCACCCCCGCGGCGGCCAACACCAGGCCGACGAGCGCGGCCGAGTCCTCCAGGAACACCGTCTTGGCGGAGGGGTCGTCGGGACTGCGCAGATAGGACAGGAACGGACGCTGCTGGTCGGCGGCCTCGCGCCGGACCTGGCGGGTGGCCTGCGTCCACGACACGCTCTCGATGCCGAAGGCGAGCAGGATCACGACGTAGGCGACCCACGGGGCGGTCTGCTCGTCCGACCCCGAGACGATGGTGCGCACGCCCTCGTAGATGGAGAACATCGCCCCGGAGGCGAAGATCGCCACGGAGGCGAACAGACCCCAGAAGTAGCGCTCCTTGCCGTAGCCGAAGGGGTGGCGGCGGTCGGCCGGTCGGCCCGACCGGCGTAGCGCGGTGAGCAGCATGACCTCGGTGAAGCAGTCGCCCACCGAGTGGGCGGCCTCGGAGAGCATCGCCGCGGAGCCGGTGATGAGACCGGCGGCCAGCTTCATCGCGGCGACGCCGAGGTTGGCGCCGAGCGCGAACAGCACCGTGATCAGGCTGCCGTGGCCACCGTCGCCCCCGGTGGGGGAGGGGGCCGGGACCGGCTCGCCGGCGCGCGCGTCGCCCGGGTCGCGTTCGCCGTGTCCGTCCGCGCGTCGTTGGTCTCGCACGTCGCCCCTCCCGCCTCGTCCATCCCTTCCCAGCTGCCCTGATCGGGCCGTTTCCACCTTGGCCGGTGATGTGGGGCCGGAAGGAGTGGATCGCCGTGGGGCGGGGAGAGAGGGGAGGGCGCCGGGTCACAGGTCGTCGATGACCTGGCGCATGTCGTGGAGCATTCCGATCAGGCGGGGGCGGAGTTCGGTGGGGATGGCGGAGAACAACCGGCGCTGGTGGCCGCGTACCCGTTCCCACCACTCCCGTTCGGCCCGGTCGCCGCGGGGGGTCAGCGCGATGAGGGTGACGCGCTCGTCGTCCTCGGCGCGATGGCGGTGCACCATGCCCTTGCGTTCCAGGTGCTGGAGCATGCGGGTGGCGGTCGGGGAGGCCACGCCCGCGGCGGCGGCCACCGCGCCGACCGTGGGCCGTTCCAGGTCGCGCACGATCCCCAGGAAGAGCGCCTGGGGAAGGGTGAGACCGTTGTCACCGCCGGACGCTCCGCGGCTGCGCGCGCGCACGACCGCGCCCATCAGTTCGTCCCAGGCATGGAGAAAGTCCGAGAACCCGGAGTCGTCCCGCTCCACCGCGCCGTCCTTACGACACTTGACCGTTAGGTAGCTTTGACATTGAATAGCCAAGGTACATAAAACTCGGATAAGTCTCCATTGCCGCCTTGTCCGTGTGGCGCGCGGTGACGAGGACCCGATCCGGCGGGCTCCGATCAGGCGCGTCCCACGTGTGGCGGTGCGCCTGAGCGCGGACGCCGATGCCTAGGGTGGGGCCGATGGGGACACGGCGCGGTCCCCGACCTCGGGTCCGCGCGATCCACATGAGGGAGGAACGGGACTCTTGCTGTCGGTGCTGGCCGCGCACTTCGTGGCGGCGGCGCTCGCCCCCTTCCTGGTGCGCTGGTGGGGACGCAACGCCTTCCTGGCACTGGCGTTGGTTCCCGCCGCAACGACGCTGTGGGCGCTGCTGTGCGCGCCCGGCGTCGTCGCCGGAGACCCCGTGGGCGTCAACGTCGCCTGGGCCCCCGAATACCGGATGAGCCTGGCCTTCCGGATGGACGTCCTCGGGCTGGTCATGACCCTGATCGCGGCCGGTATCGGCACGCTGATCCTCGTGTACTGCGCCCGCTACTTCTCCGACGACGAGCCGGGGCTGGGACGCTTCGCGGGTGTCCTCACCGCGTTCGCCGGGGCCATGCTCGGGCTGGTCCTCGCAGACGACCTCGTGCAGCTCTTCATCTTCTGGGAGCTGACCACCGTCTTCTCCTACCTGCTGATCGGGCACAACACCGAACGGCGCGAGAGCCGGCGCGCGGCCATGACCGCGCTGACCGTCACCACGCTGGGGGGCCTGACCATGCTGGTCGGCCTCATCATGCTCGGCGAGGCCGCGGGCACCTACCTGCTCTCGGAGATCATCGCCGCCCCGCCGCGCGGTGCCGCCGTCACGGTCGCGCTCGTGCTCATCCTCGTCGGCGCCCTGTCGAAGTCGGCCCTGCTGCCGTTCAGCCTGTGGCTGCCCGCCGCGATGCAGGCCCCCACCCCGGTCAGCGGCTACCTGCACGCCGCGGCCATGGTCAAGGCCGGCGTCTACCTCGTCGCCCGCCTCACCCCGGCCTACGGCGACACCCCCGCCTGGCAGGTCCTGACCGTCGGCGTCGGTGTGGCGACGATGATCCTGGCGGGCTGGAAGGCGCTGCGCCAATACGACCTGAAGCTGCTCCTGGCCTACGGCACCGTCAGCCAGCTCGGCTTCCTCACCGCCCTGCTGGGCGCGGGGACCCGCGACGCCGCGCTCGCCGGCATCGCGATGCTGTGCGCGCACGCCCTGTTCAAGGCGCCCCTGTTCCTGGTGGTCGGCATCATCGACCACTCCACCGGCACCCGCGACCTCCGCGAGCTGTCGGGGCTGCGCCGGTCGATGCCCGCGGTGTGGTGGATCTCGGTGCTGGCCGTGGCCTCCATGGCCGGTCTGCCGCCGTTGTTCGGATTCGCCGCCAAGGAGTCCGCCTTCGCGGCGTTCGAGCACGGCCCCGCCTGGCAGACCCTCGCCCTCGTCGGCATGGTCGTGGGAACCGTCTTCACCGTCGGCTACAGCCTGCGCTTCCTGTGGGGGGCGTTCCTCGACAAGCCCGAGGTCCCCACCACCCCCGTCCACGCTCCCGGCGCCCTGTTCGTCGCGCCCGCTGCGGTCCTCGCGGCGCTGAGCCTGCTCGGCGGGCCGTTCGCCTCCGCCCTCGATCCGATCCTGGCCGGATACGCCGACACCGTGCCCTGGGGCGGCGCGCACCCCGCCCACCTGGCCCTGTGGCACGGCTTCGGTACGCCGCTGGTCCTCACCGCGGTCTGCCTGGCGGGCGGCCTGCTGCTGTTCTCCCGGCGCGGTGAGGTGGTCTGGCTCGGCAACCGCCTGGCCCTGCCCGACCCCAACCGGATCTACCGGCGTGTCCTGGCCGCCGTCGACACCCTCGCCATCCAGGTCACCGGCATCACCCAGCGCGGTTCGCTGCCGGTCTACCTCGGCACCACGCTCGTCGTCCTGGTCGTGCTCAGCGGCGTGCCGATCCTGACCGGCAGGCTGTGGGAGATCGAGGCGCCCCCCGTGCGCCTGTGGGACTCCCCGATCCAGTTCGTCCCCGCGGCCGTCACCGTCATCGCGGCGGTGGGCGTGCTGTTCGTGCGACGCCGGCTGTTCGCCGTCGTGCTCGTCGGCGTCACCGGCTACGGCGCGGCGACCCTGTTCATGTTCCAGGGCGCGCCCGACCTCGCCCTCACCCAGTTCCTCGTCGAAACGGTCAGCCTGGTCGTGTTCGTCCTGGTGCTGCGCCGGCTGCCGACCCGCTTCACCACCCCGGTCCTGCGGGGACGGCGCCGGATCAACCTGCTCATCGGCGCCGCGACCGGCACGCTCGTCGCCGTCATGGCCTACTTCGCGCTGGCCGGGCGGCGCGCCGAGACGATCTCGTCGGGCTATCCCGCCGCGGCCGAGGAGGCCGGCGGCAAGAACATCATCAGCACCATCCTGGTGGACCTGCGGGCCTGGGACACCATGGGGGAGATCTCGGTCCTCGCGGTCGCCGCGGCGGGCGTGGCCAGCCTGATGTTCGTCCGCCGCCGCGCCCGGCCGGTCCGCGGGCGCATGGGCGTGCCCGTCACACCGCTGCCGGCGATCTCGGCGGTCGAGCCGGCCGGCGCGCCCGCCGAGCCCAACGCGGTGCCCTGGCGGCCCTCCGGCATCGCCGTCGCCCCCCGCCAGCTCCGCATCCGGCCCAAGTGGAACCCGCTGTGGCTGCCGGGGGCCGCAGCCCTCGCCCGCGAACGGCGCTCGGTCATCTTCGAGGTGACCGCGCGAGGACTCTTCCCCGTCATCGTCTTGCTGTCGGTGTACCTGCTGCTGACCGGGCACACCTCCATCGGCGGTGGGTTCGCCGGCGGCATCGTCGCCGGGCTCGGCCTCATGGTCCGCTACCTCGCGGGCGGCCGTTACGAGCTCTACGCCGCCGTGCACGCCCAGCCCGGCGTGCTGATCGGCCTGGGGCTGGTCATCGCCGCGGGGACCGCGCTGGGCGGTGCCGTGTTCGGCACCGAGATCCTCGACGGAGGCGTCTTCGACCTGCACATCCCGGTGATCGGCCACCTGCACGTGACCACGTCGCTGCTGTTCGACTTCGGGGTCTACCTGCTGGTCATCGGGCTCATCCTGGACATCCTGCGCAGTCTCGGCGCCCGCATCGACGAGCAACTGGAACGCGAGGCGCGTGACTCCGCCGAGGCCGAGGAGGTGACCGCGTGAACGACACCCCCACCCTCACCCTGATCGTCGTGGTCGGCGTGCTCGTCGCGGCCGGCGTGGTGCTCCTGCTGGAACGCAGCCTGACCCGGGTGCTGCTCGGCGTGATCCTCATGGGCAACGGGGTCAACCTCATGATCCTGTCCACCGGGGGCGAGGCCGGCGGACCGCCGTTGATCGGCCTGACCGCCGAGGACGAGATGAGCGATCCGCTGCCCCAGGCGATGATCCTCACCGCCATCGTCATCACGCTCGGCGTCACCGCCTTCCTGCTCGCGATGGCCCACCGCAGCTGGCAGCTCCAGGGCAACGACGACGTGCAGGACGACGCCGAGGACCGACGCATCCTGCACGGCGGGGAACGCGCCGAGTACCGGCGCCGCATCCGCCAGCAACGCCGGCTGCTGCGCGCCGAGATCCGGCTGCAACGCGCCGAACTGCGGCGGCGGATCGCGGCCGAGGACTACCGCGAGGCCCGGCAACGCGACGAGCTGGAGGAACGGCTCGACGAGGCCGACGCCGAGCTGCGCGAGTGGATCCGCCGCAGCCAGGAGGAGGACATCGGCCGCGACGAGGTCATCCAGCGCATGCAGGACGTCGGCCGTGAACGCGCCGACAGCGTGGAGGAACTCCGCGCCGAGGTGGACGCCTGCCGGGTCCGGCTCCAGGAACACGCCCGCCTCGACCGCGAGGCCGAACGCGAGCTGCGACGCGAGGCGCGTCAGCGCATCCGCGCCCAGAAACGGCAGATGCGGGCCCAGATCCGGGCCGAACGTGAACGCCTCGCCAGGGCCGAGGACAGCGACCTCCAGGGAGCCGACTGATGGAAAGCCTGCTGCACTACCTGGTGCCGTTGCCCGTCGTACTGCCGTTGTTCGCCGCCGGCCTGGAGTTCGCGCTGGGAATCCGCGCCCCCCGGCTGCACAAGATCATCAGCGTCACCACGCTGACCGTGGTGCTGGCCATCGGGCTGGTCCTGCTGTTCGGCTCCGACGCCCACGGACCACAGGTGGTCCACGTCGGCGGCTGGGAGGCGCCGATCGGCATCGCGCTGGTCGCCGACCGGCTGTCGGCGCTCATGGTGACGGTGTCGGCGGCCATCACCCTGGGCGTCCTCGTCTACTCGATCGGCCAGGGCATGGCCGACCGCGACGAGGTCACGCCGCTGGCGGTCTACCACCCCACCTACCTCATCCTGGTCGCCGGCGTGTCCAACGCCTTCCTGGCCGGTGACCTGTTCAACGTCTACGTCGGCTTCGAAATCCTCCTCACCGCCAGCTACGTGCTGCTGACCCTCGGCGGCACCCAGGCGCGCATCCGCGCCGGCGCCACCTACGTCGTGGTGTCGCTGCTGTCCTCCGTGGTGTTCCTCATCGCGATCGGGCTGGTCTACGCGGCCACCGGAACGGTCAACATGGCCCAGCTCGCGGTGCGGCTGCCGGGGGTGCCCGAAGACCTGCGCCTGGTCCTCCAGGTCATGCTGCTCGTCGCCTTCGCGATCAAGGCGGCGGTGTTCCCGCTGTCGGCGTGGCTGCCCGACTCCTACCCGACCGCCCCGGCGCCGGTCACCGCGGTGTTCGCGGGCCTGCTGACGAAGGTCGGCGTCTATGCGATCATCCGCACCCAGACGCTGCTGTTCGACGGCGAGGCGGTCGCCGACCTGCTGATGTGGGCGGCGCTGGCCACCATGCTGATCGGCATCCTCGGCGCGGTCGCCCAGACCGACATCAAACGGCTGTTGTCGTTCACCCTGGTCAGCCACATCGGCTACATGGTGTTCGGGGTGGCGTTGACCAGCGTCCAGGGGTTGAGCGGCGCCGTCTTCTACGTCGCCCACCACATCACCGTGCAGACCACCCTGTTCCTGGTCACCGGGCTCATCGAGCGCAGGGGCGGAAGCGCGTCAATGGACGACCTGGGCGGGCTGGCCAAGCTCTCCCCGCTCCTGGCCATCCTGTTCTTCGTCCCGGCCATGAACCTCGCGGGGATCCCGCCGATGTCGGGCTTCCTCGGCAAGCTCGGACTCATGCAGGCCGGAGTCCAGGCGGGCACCCCGCTGGCCTACCTGCTCGTCGCCGGCTCGGTGCTGACCAGCCTGCTCACCCTTTACGCGATCGCCCGGGTGTGGAACTACGCCTTCTGGCGGGCCCCCTCCGAGGGCATGGTCGCCGAGCCCGGAACCGTCCTGGAGACCTCGGAGGAGGACGACGACTCGGCCACGTCGGCCTACGGGCCCGAGGAGGAGGCCATAGGGCCGTCCTCGCGGGTGGACACGGTCGTGGGCCGTACCGCCACGCTGGGCGGGCGGACGGTCGTCACCACCACGACCTTCCCGGCGACCATGATCGGCGCGACCGCGGGCCTGGTCGCGATGGGGCTGGCCTTCACCGTGCTGGCCGGACCGCTGATCGGCTACAGCCAGCGGACCGCCGAGGAACTGCTCGACCGCTCCCCCTACGTGGAGGCGGTCTTCCCCGAGGGGGTCGCATGACACGTCCAGACGTTCAGCGCCGTCCACCGCTGGCCTTCCGCCTGGGGCGCGTCTACGTCCAGGTACCCTCGCTCATCGCCATGACCGTGGTGTGGGCGCTGCTGTTCGGCGAACTGTCCGTCGGCGTCGTCCTGTCGGGACTGCTCGTCTCGCTGGCCATCGTGCTGATCTTCCCCCTCCCGCCGGTCGATCCGGGGCTGCGGCTGCGCCCGTGGCCGTTCCTGGTGTTCCTCGGCCGGTTCGCCACCGACCTGATCACGGCGAGTGTCAAGGTCGTCGGCCAGGCGTTCGCGTTCGGGCGCCTGCCGCGCAGCTCGGTCATCGGGGTCCCGCTGCGCTCCCGCTCCGACCTGCTGCTCACCATGACCGCGGTCACGCTGTCGGTCATTCCCGGCAGCGTCATCGTGGAGGTCCGCTACGCGACCTCCACCTTGTTCGTCCACGTGCTCGGCGCGGCCGACCCGGCCGCGGCCGAGGCGGCGCGGCGCGATGTGTGGGCCCTGGAGGAGCGGATCACCCGGGCCTTCGGCACCCGGGAGGACCTGGCCCGGTTGGAGGGAACACCCGTGGCGGGAGGAACGCTATGACCCTGGCCTGGATCGCGATCGGGGTACTGCTGGGCGCCGCGTCGCTCCTGGCGGTCGTCCGGCTGATGAGGGGGCCGACGATCCTGGACCGGGCGCTGTCGGTGGACGTCCTCCTCGCCTCGGCGATCGCCGGTATCGGCGCCTACGCCGCGTTCCACCGCGAACCGACCGCGCTGCCGGCGCTGCTCGTGCTGTCCCTGCTGGGCTTCCTCGGATCGGTCAGCGTGTCGCGGTTCGTCGCCCGGCGCCAGGTCGCCCAGACCACGGAGGAGTCGGGGAAGGGGGAACGAGGATGACCCATCAGGTGATCGACTGGATCGCGGTGGGCTGCCTGCTCACCGGGGCCCTGCTCTCCTTCGCCGCGGGCGTGGGGCTGGTGCGCTTCCCCGACCTGCTGTCGCGTATGCACACCGCGGCCAAACCACAGGTCCTGGGCCTGATCCTGATCCTCATCGGGATCGGGCTGCGCATGTGGCCCGAGTCCCACGTGGGCGTCCTGGTGCTGATCGCGCTGTTCCAGATCCTCACCGTGCCGGTGGCGGGCCACATCGCGGGGCGCGTCGCCTACCGCACGGGGCGGGTCCGGCACGACCTGATCGCCGTCGACGACCTCCAGGCGGAGCTGGAGGGGGACGGCGGCACCCGGTGACGTCGCCGGCCGGGCACCCGAAAGCATGAGGGCCGGCGCCGATGTCGGCGGCGCCGGCCCTCCCCCGCGCCAGGGCCCGTTCGCGGCCCCGGACGGAACCGCGCCGGCGCCCCCGCGACGCTCGACCGGTTCCGTGTCCTGTGCTCAGCTGCCGATGCTGTCGGCGGACTGACCCGACAGCGTCACCTGGACCTCCTGGCTCTTGCCGTCGCGCTCGAAGGTGACCGTCACGGTCTCGCCGGGTTGGTGCGAGCGCACGGCCGCGATCAGCACGTCGGGGTCGGTCACCACGCGGTCGCCGACGCGGGTGATGACGTCGTCCGCCTTCAGCCCGGCCTCCTGGGCGGCACCGCCGTTGGCGACGTCGACGATCCTGGCGCCCTGGCCGTTGGGGCCGGCGGTGATCGTCGCGTCGATCGCCGCGTAGCTGGCGCTGCCGGTCTCGATGAGCTGCTCGGCGATCGGCTTGGCCTGGTTGATCGGGATGGCGAACCCCAGTCCGATGGAACCGGACTGGCTGCCGGAGGTCCCACCGGTCGTCGCGATCGCCGTGTTGATACCGATGACCTCGCCCTGCATGTTCATCAGCGGGCCACCGGAGTTGCCCGGGTTGATCGGCGCGTCGGTCTGGATGGCGTCGATGACCGTCGACGTGGTCGCCCTGCCCTGCTCGGACTGGCCTTGACCGGGCAGGCCGAAGGGGAGCTGCTGTTCGGGCTGCTCCGGTTCTGCGCTGCCGGTGTTGACCGGACGGTCCACCGCGCTGATGACACCGGAGGTGACGGTCCCCGACAGGCCCAGCGGGGATCCGATGGCGACCACGTCCGCGCCGACCTCGATCTTGTCGGAGTCGCCGAGCTTGGCGGGGGTCAGGTCGGTGCGTCCCTCGGCTTTGATGACCGCGAGGTCGGAGACGGGGTCGGCCCCCAGGATCTCGGCCCGCGCCGTCGAACCGTCGTTGAACTGCACGACCAGGTTGTCGCCGGCGCCGCTCACGACGTGGTTGTTGGTGAGGATCTGGCCGTCGGAGCTGATGACGACGCCGCTGCCGCCGCTGCCGTTACCGGTCTGGATGGACACCACGCTGGGCAGCGTCGCGTCGGCGACCGTGCTCACGTTGCCCGTCGACACCGAGCCGCTGGTCTCCTCGGCCAGCGAGCTGATGGCGCCGCCGCCGTTGGACAGGAAGTGGGTGGTCACCACCGCCGCGGTCGGCCCGACGATGAGGCTGGTGACAAGCGCGGTGGCGCCGGCGACGGCGACCACCCGGCCACGGCTCCACGGCTTGCGCGCCTTCCTCGGCTCCTGCGGCTCCTCGCCGGGGCCCGAGGGGAAGTGGGAGGCGGGACCGAACGGTCCGTGCGGAGGGGGCGGAGGGGAGGCGAAACCGCCGTGGGAACCGCCGGGGCCGGCCCCCCTCTCGGGCGGGAAACCCGCCCCGAACGCCCCGCCGCCCGGCACGCCCCCGGGCGGGGTGGCGGAGGGGCTTGCGTGCGGACCGCTCCAGGCGCCCGCGGGCGGGCCGTAGGGGGGCCGCTCAGGGTAGGGCGAGCGCAGCGGACGGTTGGGGACCTCCGAGCGCTGGATCCCCGAGCCGGCCGCCTGGTCGGGGCGGGAGGCCCAGGCCGGGGAGTCCTGCTCACGCCCGGCCTCTCCGGAGGCCGCGGGCATGGTCAGGGTCTGGTCGGCGGCGGTCGGAGCGGGGTCGTCCGAGGGCGTCTGCGAGGGGGCCGAAGAGGCGGCGGAGGGGGCGTCTGGGAGCGGGTCCGATCGGGTCTCGCCGGCCGGAGGCACGGCGGTGGCCCCGGCGCCCTCGAACTCCTCGGACCCCTGCGGGGTGCCGTCGGCGGGGTCGGTTGCGCTCATCTGTTCCTCCGGGCCAAGCCTGTGTGTTCCGGCGGAGTGGCGCCCCGCCGGCCTTTCTGCGTTACGTCCATAAGATTCGGCTCCCAAGGTTAGAAAGCGGTGAGACAGCGGATAGGCACGGTTTCGAGCCTTTCCGTATTCGTTGCCTGCTCCAGGTCGCCTTCCCGGAAGGGGACACCAAAGAACCTGGAGTCCGAATCGGCGCGTCGTGCCCGTGCTCGCCCCGTCGTGACCGAATATGGGAGCCGATCCCCGCCCCTCGCCCGAACCGCCGCGTGGCCGCCCGCTAACCCAGAACCACAGGCCACGCGGTGTCGTCCGGCGCGCCCCGGTGATTCGGGGCGCGTCATTCCCCCGGGCCGGTCTCGGCCGGAAGCCGGGGGTCGGCGCCCCATGCGCTCCACGACCCCGGATACAGGCGTGTGTTGCGGAAACCGGCGTGCTCCAGCGCCAACAGGTCGTGGCAGGCGGTCACCCCCGACCCGCAGTAGGCGGTGACCGTGTCCGCCCGCTCCGCGCCGAGCGCGGCGAACCGTTCACGTAGCCGTTCCACCGGGGCGAACCGGCCGTCAGGGCCGAGGTTGTCCTGCCAGGGCGCGCTGCGGGCGCCGGGAACGTGGCCCGGGCGGGGGTCGGCGGGCACGGGCGCCGCGCCGGTGTAGCGCTCGCGCGCGCGAGCGTCCAGCACGAGCCGATCGGGCGAGCCCGCCTCGGCGAGCACCCCGTCGGTGTCCACCAGGCGCTCGGCCGGCCACGGACGCGTGGTCCGCGATCGCGGCCGGGGGGTCACCGCGCCCTTCTCCACGGGCCCCCTCCAGGCCTGGACGCCTCCGTTGAGGAGGGCCGCCGGGGAGCCGAGGACCCGCAGCATCCACACCAGGCGCGCGGCGGTGGAGCCGCCGGCGTCGTCGTAGGCCACCACGGGGGTCGCGTCCCCGATCCCCAGGGCGCCCAACGCGCGCGCGAACGCCTCGGGCGAGGGCAGCGGATGCCGTCCGCCTCGCGGGGAGGCGGGGGCGGCCAGGTCGGTGTCGACGTCGACGAACACCGCGCCGGGCAGGTGACCGCCCAGGTAGGCGTCACGGCCCGAGCGGCCGTCGAGGTACCAGCGCACGTCGGCGACGACGACCTCGTCGAGATGCCCGGCCAACCACTCCGGTTCGACGACAACGGGCAGGCGGGCGTGTTGGGGCTGTGACATGGCCGCAGAATATCCCCGCTCTCCGTCGGACGTCCCGGTCAGGACGCGTGTGCCCGCGCGCGGTCCAGACGGTTCACGTGGCGCAGCCACAACAGCCCCAGGACGGGCAGGACCAGTGGGATGAACAAGTAGCCGCTGCCGTAGCGTGACCACACGGTGTCGTCGGGGAACGCCGCCGGATCCACCAGGCTGAGCGTGCCCACGATGAGGACACCGGCCAGCTCCACCGCGCACGACACCATCGCCACCAGGTGCGAGGTGCGGTCGGCGCGCGCGATGCCCACGGTCGCCACGATGTAGATGACACCGGCCAGCGCGGACAGCAGGTAGGCCAGCGGCGCGGCCTCGAAGTCCGTGAGGATCTGCACGGTGGCGCGGGCGGTCGCGGCGAGCGCGAACACGGCGTAGACCGCGATCAGGACCCGCCCGGGGCCGGAACGGTTGGCGGGTGGGGCAGTCTCAGACAAGGATCGGGTTCCAGATCTGTTCGAGCCGGACCATCATGACCGGCAGGATGAAGCAGGCGAAGGCGATGACGGCGGGACCCCAGCGGCTGCGCTCCATGAACCCCCACACCGCGCACGCGGGGGGGATGAGGACGACCGTCAGCAGGTAGCTCACGAAGACGACGGTCTCGGGGGGTCGCTCGCCGCCGGTCAGCATGACCACCGACACCACGAGCTGGGCGATGAGCAGCAGCTCCAGGGCGGCCAGGGCGACCAGGTGGGGGACGACCATGGGCTGCCCGCGCATCGTCGAGATCAGGCACCATACCGCCAGGGCCAGCGACGCGAGCTGGATCGTGGTCGTGAGCCCGTCAACCACGCTGCTCCTCCTCCGCGTGCCGTCCCAGCCATCGTGAGTCCACCCGTCGAGCCCTATGGCCCGCTTCGCAGACGAACACTACGCAATGTAGTACATGGTGTCCGCGCGGGGCGACCTGGGGTAAGGCGGCGAGGGGAGGAGGAGGCGCGACACCCCCGCCGCGCCCACGGCGGCGGCGCGCGAAAACGGCGCCCGCGTGGGGACAGGCGTCCCGTCCGCGGCCGTAACCGGACAGCCGCCACCCCACCGCAACGCTCCCCGCTCCGGGCGCGTCCAAAGGACAGCATGTCGATCAGGCACCCCCGTGCCACGGCCATCGAGGAAGTCCGCATGAAGCGTTCCTCCACCCCCTCCCCCCGACCCGCCGGCTTCGGCCGCACCCCCTCCTCCCGCGCCCGCGCGGTCGTCGCCGGCCTGCTCGCCCTGGTCACGGTCACGGGCTGTTCGGTCAGCACCGGCCCCGACGAGATCGCCGTCCAATACGACTCCGGACCGTTCAGCGACACCACCTTCGACGCCTGCGTCCAGCCGGGCAACCGCGACTACCACGGTCCGGGCGACCAGGCCTACGTCTATCCGGCCGGTCAGCGCACCTACCGGTTCACCACCGCCGAGGACGCGGAGTCCGCGCCGATCTCCATCGTCTCCAAGGACAACCTGGCCCTGGAGGTCACCGGCATCGTCACCTTCAGCCTCAACACCGAGTGCGACACGCTCCAGCGCTTCCACGAGCGCATCGGTCTGAAGTACGGCGCGGACGAGGAGGACGGCTGGGAGCGGATGCTCTACGACTACGTCGGACAGCCCCTGGACCGCGCCATGGACGCCGCCGCCAAGGACTACGCCTGGAAGGACCTGTACAACAACGCCGAGCTGAAGCAGGAATGGGAGGAGAAGGTCGGCGAGTACGCGGCCCAGTTCATCGAGGAGCAGAGCGGCGGCAGCTTCTTCTGCGCCCCCAACTACGTCCCGGGCGAGGGACAGGAGTGCGGCGACCTCGTGTTGACGCTCCAGCAGCCCCAGCCGCCCGAGGACGTCCGCAACGCGCTCGCCGCGGCGCAGGAGGCGATCGAGCGCAACGAGGCGCAGAAGGCGGAGAACGCGCGGGTCGCCACGGAACTGGAGGCCATCGAGGACCTCGTGGACGTCCTCGGCCCCGAGGGGTATGTCCTGTACAAGGCCCTGGAGAACGGTGACATCGAGGTCATCCCGGTGCCCGCCGGGGGCGGGGTGAACATCACGCCGCGGGCCGACCAGTGACCGGCGGGGCCGGCCGGGTCCCGGGGAGGACGCGGCCGGCCCCGGAAGCGTTGCGGGGGCGGGGAAGGGTCAGACCATCGCGTACACGGCGCTGCCGAGGGCACCGCCGGCCAGGCCGCCGACCAGCGGGCCGACGATGGGAATCCAGGCGTACCCCCAGTCCGAGCCGCCCTTGCCGCGCAGCGGCAGCAACTGGTGGACGATGCGCGGCCCCAGGTCACGGGCCGGGTTGATCGCGTACCCGGTGGGACCGCCCAGGGACAGGCCGATCCCGACCACCAGCAGCGCCACGATGAGCACCCCGGTGCCCGACATCGCCAGGCCGTCGTTCTGCCCGGTCGCGACGACGACGAACACCAGCGCGAACGTGCCGATGGCCTCGGTGAGGAGGTTCTGGACGGGGTGGCGCACCTCGGGCTCGGTGGAGAAGATCCCGAGGAAGGGGCCGTCGGAGGCGCCGAACTGGCCGAGGTAGGCCAGCCACACCAGGGCCGCGCCCGCCATCGCGCCGAGGATCTGGGCCGCGATGTAGACGGGGACCGTGGCCCAGTCGCCGCTGTCGATCGCCAGGCCCAGCGTCACCGCGGGGTTGAGGTGTCCCCCGGACAGCGGGAGCGCCATGTAGGCCCCCGACATGACGCCGAACCCCCAGCCGAGCGTGATCGCCGTCCAGCCCGCCCCGTGTGCCTTCGACCTGTTCAAGGTGACCGCGGCACACACTCCGCCGCCGAAGAGGATCAGTATCGCGGTTCCGAAGAATTCGCCGACGAAGATCGTTGCTGGTGTCACATGGGCCTCCGATCGACAGGAACGAAATAAGAAACGGATACCCATGAAAGGGGCGATCTATAAGGAATAGGTGATCTTGCGTGTCGATGGCCGTGCAGCGGACGGCGCGGAAACGGGGCGGACGGAGAACACGATTGCGTGCCTTTTCGAGAGGCGTTAGTATCTCTGCTTCGTTCTGGCGGCATCTTTCTGCGCGCTGAGGATCGGCACGAACCGGGGCTCCCGGGGCGGGACCCACGCACCCGCCGCCGCGTCCGTCCCACCGAGAGCCGGAGCCCGATCATGCCGTCCCCCTCTTCCCCCATGCCCGCGGTCGACCCCGAGATCCTGGCCGAGCGTTCCCACCTGGAGGCCGCGCGCGCCGCGCTGCGCCGCATGCGCCAGGACGTCCTCGACACCGAGACCCCCGAGGTCTACGGCGACTGGGTCTCCACCCAGATCCTGCGCCAGGCCCGGGATCTGCGCGCCGAGGCGCTGGTGGACCTGCCCGATGTGCCGCTCTTCTTCGGCCGGCTCGACTTCGACCCCGGGACGGTGTTCGACCCCGACCCCGCCGCGGCGCGGGGCGCCGTTCCCAAGGGGGACCGCGTCCACATCGGACGCCGCCACGTCCACGACGAGCGCGGCGTCCCCCTGGTCCTCGACTGGCGCGCGCCGATCTCGGTCGCCTTCTACCGGGCCACCCGCGAATCCCGCATGCGGGTGCGGCTGCGCCGGCGCTACGGGTTCGCGGCCGGGGGCGAACTCACCGCCTATGAGGACGAGGCGCTGTTGGAAGGCCCCTCCGCCGAGGAGGAGGCGCGCGCCGGCGCCCTGCTGGCGGCGGAGATCGAACGGCCGCGCTCGGGCCCCATGCGCGACATCGTCGCCACGATCCAGCCCGAACAGGACGACCTCGTGCGCGCCCCCCTCGACCAGACTCTGTGCGTCCAGGGGGCCCCGGGAACGGGCAAGACCGCGGTCGGCCTGCACCGGATCGCCTACCTGCTCTACGCCGAGCGCAAGCGCCTGGCCCGCGGAGGCGTCGCCATCATCGGCCCCAACCGCTCCTTCCTGTCCTACATCCGCAACGTCCTGCCCGCCCTCGGCGAGGTGGACGTCACCCAGACCACCGTCGAGGACCTTCTCGGCGTCGTCCCGGTCCGGCGGGAGGAGGAGCCCTTCGCCGCGCGGGTCAAGGGGGACGCGCGCATGGCCGAGGTCCTCCGCCGGGACCTGTGGTCCCTGCCCCGGCCGACGACCGAGACGCTGGTCCTGCGGCGCGGCGCGCGGCGCTGGCGGCTGTACCCCGACGAGCTCGCGGCGATCCTCGACGAGCTCGTCGAACGCGGCGTCCCCTACGGCGCGGGCCGCGACCTCCTCGCCCACCGCATCGCCCACGCGCTGTTGACCCGGATGGAGGCCGAGGGGGAGGCCTGCGACGACCGCACCCACGACCAGGTCCGGCGCACGCGCGAGGTGAAGGCCGCGGTCACCGCGATGTGGCCCAAGGCCGACCCCCTCAAGCAGGTCCTGGGCCTGCTCACCGACCCCGAACGGCTCGCCCGCGCCGCCGACGGCCTGCTCGAACCGGAGGAACAGGCCGCGATCCTGCTGCCGGGGCGGCCACGCGGGCCGAAGTCCGCACGCTGGTCGGCGGCCGACCTGCCGCTCATCGACGAGGCCACCGCCCTCATCGAGCGCCCCGCGAGCCTGGGACACATCGTGCTGGACGAGGCCCAGGACCTCAGCCCGATGCAGTGCCGCGCCATCGGGCGGCGCGCCGCGACCGGGACCTTGACGGTGCTCGGCGACATCGCGCAGGGCACGGCGCCTTCGGCGGCCGACGACTGGGCGACCCTGCTCGGCCACCTCGGCAAGCCCGGCTCCCCTGTCGCGGTCCTGGACCGCGGTTACCGTGTCCCCGCCCAGATCATCGACTACGCGGCGCGGCTGCTGCCGGCGATCGCGCCGGGGCTGGGGGCGCCGGTCGCGGTGCGCCGGTCGCCGGGCGCGCTGCGCGTCCGCGCCGTCGCCGCCGCGGAGTTCGCCGGGTCGGTCGCCGCGGCCTGCCAGGAGGCGCTGTCGGGCGAGGGGTCGGTCGCGTTGATCGCCGCCGACGCCGACCTTGAGGGGTTGCGCTCCCACCTGCTCGCCGAGGGGGTGGCGGCCGCGCTGCTCGGCGAGACCGAGGACGCGCTGGAGACCTCCCGCCTGGTCTGCGTCCCCGCGACGCTGGCCAAGGGCCTGGAGTTCGACTCGGTCGTCGTCGCCGAGCCGGCCCGCATCGTCGCGGCCGAGCCGCGCGGCCTCAACCGCCTCTACGTGGTCCTCACCCGCGCGGTCAGCTCCCTGCACGTGGTCCACGCCGAGCCCCTGCCGGACGCCTTGGCCTGAGGCCCGGGGAGAGGCGTCCGATGTCCGCTTCGGGGGCGGGGCGGCGGTGGCGCGGACGGGGCACCCCGGTGTCCCGTCCGTTCGGAATGGGTGCAGGATCGAAACGGGTACCCCGCACCATCCGGCGGTCTTCGTCATGAGATGTCGGTAATCGGGTAGGGCGGGGAAAGCCGCTGCCCGGGACAGGTCCGGGAACCGGCGGCGACCCGACCGGAGAGACCGGAGAGCGAGGCGGGATCGATGAACGACGCGTCTGGTGTCCGCTGGGTGATCGTCGGGGTGGACGGCTCCGACTCCAGCCGTTACGCACTCGAATGGTCGGCGCACGAGGCCCAGCTGCGAGGCCTGGGACTGCGTATCGTCGCGGCGGCCCAGGCACCCGAACGCGAGGGTCCTTTCGGCGACCTGCTGCGCCGCAGGGACGAGGAACAGTCGTCGTTGCTCCGCGACGCCCAAGCCCTGCTGGACTACGCGCGCGAGTGGATCCTGCGGATCTACCCCGAGCTCACCGTGGACACGCTCCTGGCCGAGAAACGGCCGGCGGAGGCGTTGCTGGAGGCGGCCTCCGCGCCGGGGGCGGCGGCGGTCGTGGTCGGCTCGCGCGGTCTGGGCAGCATCGCGTCGGCCCTCGTGGGGTCGGTCGGGGTGGACCTCGCCGCGCACGCCCCGGTTCCGGTGGTGATCCTGCCGAAGAAGCACGAGACGGCCCAGGGGGTGCGGGGCCGGGTCATCGTCGGGGTGGACGGCTCGGAGAAGGGGCAGCGCGCCATCGCCTTCGCCTTCGCCGAGGCGGCGCGCCGCGGCGCCCGCCTGGTCGCGCTCAGCGCGTGGCAGCCCATGACCGCCTTCGCCTCCACGATGGGGCCGATCCCCGGCGAGGTGTTCGACGACGAATCGGTCGAGCAGGCCACCCGCACGGCGTTGGACGAGGCCCTGGCACCGGCCCGGGCCGAGCACCCCGAGGTCGAGGTGGAGCCCAAGACCGTGCGGGCCCACCCGGTGGTGGCGTTGCTGGAGGAGGCGTGCCCCGCCGACCTGATCGTGGTGGGGTCGCGCGGCCGGGGCGGGTTCGCCGGCCTGCTGCTCGGCTCGGTCAGCCAGGCGGTCCTGCACGGGGCCACCGGGCCGGTGGCGATCGTGCGTTGAGAGGTCTCTCCCCTCCCCGCCCGGGTGGGGAGGGGGACGGAGGGGCGCGCGCGGGCTACTATCTTCCTAGGAAAATTTCTTCTTGGAAGGTTCTGGTGGTGTGCCACCGGAGGAAGGTGCCCATGACGAGCGTGAACGCCCCCGGACGACCGGAGAGCGCGGGTCCCATGCCGGTCCTGTACTTCGGGCACGGCGCGCCGCCGCTGGCCGACGACCCGTTGTGGACCGGCCAGCTCGCCTCCTGGTCCGCCGACCTGCCCCGACCCACGGCCATCCTCATCGTCTCGGCCCATTGGGAGGCCGGCCCGCTGACGATCGGCGCCACGCGGACCGTCCCCCTCGTCTACGACTTCTGGGGATTCCCGCAGCGCTACTACGAGGTCACCTACGCCGCCCCGGGAGCGCCCGAGCTGGCGGCCAAGGTCCGCGGCCTGCTCAACGGGCACGGGGTGCCGGTGGCCGACGCCCCCGAGCGGGGGCTCGACCACGGAGCCTACGTCCCGCTGAAGGAGATGTACCCCGACGCCGACGTCCCCGTGCTCCAGATCTCGATGCCCACCCTCGACCCGCAACGGCTGTTCGAACTGGGACGCCGGCTGGCCCCCCTCCGTGACGAGGGGGTGCTCATCATGGGCAGCGGCTTCCTCACCCACAACCTGTCGTGCGTCGACATGAGCCGAGGGCCGGGGTACACGCCGCCCGCCTGGTCGCAGGAGTTCGACGACTGGGCCGATCGCGCCGCCCGGAGCGGCGACATCGACGCGCTGCTGGACTGGGCCCACAAGGCGCCCGCCGCCGACATCGCCCACCCGCGCAGCGAGCACCTGGCGCCGCTGTTCGTGGCCCTGGGCGCGGGCAACCGGACCGGCGAGACACCCCGCAGCGTCATCGACGGGTTCTGGTACGGGATGTCCAAGCGGTCCTTCCAGCTCGACTGAGCGGCGGTCGCGCGCCGGCGCGGCCCCACGCCACGCCGGCGCCCCGGCGCCTCAGGAGCCGTCCTCGACCCCTCCGGCCAGCAGCGGCTCCAAGACCAGGCCGGGGTTGTCGCGCTCGATGACGCGCAGCCGCCACTTGTTGTGCACCAGCACGAGCAGTTCGCCGTCGAGCCGGCGGGTCAGGACCTCGGCCCCGGACAGGCCGTGCAGGATCGGCGCGGACGCGGCGTCGGTGCGCCGGGCCAGCCCGTAGTCGAGGTGGGCCAGCTCGATCGGGGCGCGGAACTCGTGTTCCATCCGGTGCTTGACCACGTCGAACTGCAACGGGCCGACCGCGGCCAGCACGGGGGCCTGCTCGCCGCGCACGTCGGAGACCAGCACCTGCACCACGCCCTCGGTGTCGAGCTGCTCGATGCCCCGACGGAACTGCTTGTAGCGTCCGGCGTCCAGCGCGCGGGCCACCGCGAAGTGCTCGGGGGCGAAGCTGGGGATCGGCGGGAACTCGACCTTGGGCCCCTCGTACAGGGTGTCGCCCACGCGCAGCGCCTGGGCGTTGACCAGCGCGATCACGTCACCGGGGAAGGCGGTGTCGATGGTGTGGCGTTCGGCGCCGAAGACCGCCTGGGTGTACTTGGTGGCGAACGGGCGGCCGGTGGCCGCGTGGGTCAGCACCATGCCGCGGTCGAAGCGGCCCGAGCACACCCGGACGAACGCCATCCGGTCGCGGTGGGCCTTGTCCATGTTGGCCTGCATCTTGAACACCAGGCCGGAGAAGGGGGCCTCGATCGGACGCGGCACGCCGGCCGCGTCGGCCTGTGGCGAAGGGGCGGGGGCCAGGTCGATGAGGGCGCGCAGGAGCTGACCCACCCCGAAGTTGGGCAGCGCCGCGCCAAACAGCACCGGGGAGGAGACGCCCGCCAGGAACGACTCCTCGTCGTAGTCGGCGCCGATCTCGCCGAGCAGTTCCAGCTCCTCGCGGGCCTGGATCCAGGCGTCCTGCTCGATCTCGGCGGCGCGGTCGTGGTCCAGGCGCTCCTCCTGGGCCACGGTCGCCCCGCCGGGGGTGCGGTGCAGCTTGGTGTAGGAGTCGTCGGAGCGGTCGATCAGGCCGCGGAAGTCGCCGGCGATGCCCACGGGCCAGTTCAGCGGGGTGGGGCGCAGCCCGATGCGCTGCTCGATCTCGTCCAGCAGCTCCAGGGGCTCGCGGCCCGGCCGGTCCCACTTGTTGACGAAGGTGATGACGGGGACCTTGCGCGCCCGGCACACGTCGAACAGCTTCAGGGTCTGGGGCTCCAGACCCTTGGCCGAGTCCAGCAGCATGATCGCGCAGTCCACCGCCGCCAGCACCCGGTAGGTGTCCTCGGAGAAGTCGGCGTGGCCGGGGGTGTCCAGCAGGTTCAGCACGCACCCGCCGTAGTCGATGCGCAGCGCCGCCGAGGTGATGGAGATGCCGCGGGCCTGCTCCATCTCCATCCAGTCGGAGGTGACGCCGCGCCGGTCGCCCTTGCCGTGGACCGCGCCGGCCGAGGTGATCGCGGCCGCGTGCAGGGCCAGCGCCTCGGTCAACGTGGACTTACCGGCGTCGGGGTGGGAGATCACCGCGAACGTCCGCCGCCGCGCGGCCTCGGAGAGGGTTTCGGCTGGCTTGTTCGTCGGGGTCTCGGTCGGGGCGCTCACCGGGCGTTCGTCTCCTCGCGGATGTGGGTCTGGCGGTGTCGTTCCGTTCGGCGCGCGGCCGGCCGCCGGGCCGGGCGGGGGCCGGCTGGCACACCGCCGGGCGGGGCCTCGTCGAACCTGGTGGGGCGCGCGGCGGGGGCCGGCGCGTCGCTCCCGGTGTCCAGGGTATCCGCAGGGGAGGAGGGGGCGGGCGCGTCGCGGCCCGCTCCGCCCTTGACGGTCCCGCGCCGATCACGGTTCACTTTAGACCGACCGGTTGGTATCTGGAGGTGCGTGTGAAAGCGGTGCGGGTACGCGAGTTGGGTGAACCGAAGGACGTCCTGCGCGTCGAGGACGTCGAACCACCGCGGCCCGGCCCCGGCCAGGTGCTCGTCCGGGTCCGCGCGGCGGCCGTCAACTTCCCCGACGCGCTGCTGTGCCGGGGCGGCTACCAGGTCCGCCCCCCGTTGCCGTTCACGCCGGGCCTGGAACTGTGCGCGGAGGTCGTCGAGACCGGCGAGGGCGTGACCGGCGTCCGCGCGGGAGAACGTGTGCTCGGCTCCGCGGAGCTGCCCACGGGGGCCTTCGCGGAGTACGCCCTGATGAGGGCGGACGCCGTGTACCCCGCGCCGGCCGCGCTCACCGACCCCGAGGCGGCGTCGCTGTTCATCGGCTACCAGACGGGCTGGTTCGCGCTGCACCGCCGCGCCGGCCTGCGCGAGGGCGAGACCGTGCTCGTCCACGCGGCCGCCGGAGGGGTCGGCAGCGCCGCGATCCAGCTCGCGAAGGCGGCCGGGGCGCGGGTCGTAGGGGTGGTCGGCGGTGCGGACAAGGCGAAGGTGGCCCGTGAGCTCGGCGCCGACGTGGTGGTGGACCGGCGCACCGAGGACTTCGTCCAGGTGGTCAAGGAGTTCACCGGGGGACGCGGCGCCGATGTGGTGTTCGACCCGGTCGGCGGCGACTCCTTCACCCGCTCCACCAAGTGCATCGCCTTCGAGGGACGCATCCTCGTCATCGGGTTCGCGAGCGGCACGATCCCCACTCCGGGGCTCAACCACGCCCTGATCAAGAACTACTCCCTGGTCGGCCTGCACTGGGGGCTGTACCGGGACCGCGCGCCCCAGGTCATCGCCGAATGCCACGAGCAGCTGGCCGATCTCGCCGAACGCGGTCTGGTCAAACCGCTGGTGAGCGAGACCCTGCCACTGGACCGGCTGGCCGACGGGGTCCAGCGTCTCGCCGACGGCTCCACGATCGGACGCCTCGTCTACGTGCCGGCCCCCTGACCACCGACCGATCGACGCGAAGACGGGAGACAACGGACATGGCCCACCCCTTCACCCCGCCCGGGACGACGGTGGTCGTCACCGGAGGCGCCGGCGGCATCGGACGCGCGCTCGCCGAACGCTTCCTCGCGGAGGGGGCGGCCCGGGTCATCGTCGCCGACCTCGACCCCGAGCGGGTCGAACGGACAGTGGCCGAGCTCGGGGAACGCGCCCACGCGCTCGTCCTGGACGTCACCGACGAGGCCGCCGTCACCGCTGCCGTCGCCGCCGTCGAAAGGGAACACGCGCCCATCGACCTGTGGTGCTCCAACGCCGGCGTGGCAGCGGGCCGGGACCTGGGCGCAGCCGCCGACTGGGACCTCTCCTGGCGGGTCCACGTGCTCGCCCACGTCCACGTCGCCCGCGCGCTGCTGCCGCGCATGGTCGAGCGGGGGCACGGCCACCTGCTGGTCACCGCCTCGGCCGCGGGCCTGCTCACCAATCTCGACGCCGCGCCCTACAGTGTCACCAAGCACGGCGCGGTCGCCCTCGCCGAGTGGCTGGCCATCCGGCACGCCGGGACCGGTGTCGGGGTGTCGTGCCTGTGCCCCCAAGGGGTCAACACCGCCATGACCGCCGGGGACGGGCCGACCGCGGCCACCCGCCTGGGCGGGGCCTACCTGGAACCCGAGGACGTGGCGGAGGCGACCATCACCGCGCTGCGCGACGGCAGGTTCCTCGTCCTGCCCCACCCCGAGGTGGCCGACTACGAACGCCGCCGCGCCGAGGACCGGGACCGCTGGCTCGGCGGCATGGCCCGGGCCTGGGCGAGGGTCCGCGGCGTCGGGGCGGAGTGAGGCCCCTCCCGGGGACGGGCAGCGTCCGGTGGGGGGTCGCCCCTGTCGATCGTCGGTGGTGCGCCCCGGAAAGAGCCGCCCAACGGTCGTCGTGACGCCACGCTTTCGACCGATGTGCCGACGGTGGCGTGGTTCCTAGTGTTCTCGGCGTCCCGATGAGCTTCGGGGGCGCCACGACACGAGGAAAGACATGTCGGACAAGGTAGTCGACGCGCGTACGCAGGGCACCCGCCCCACCGCTGCGGGCGACCCCTCCCCACCAGTGGTGGTGGCGCGTGGGGTGACCAAGACGTTTCGCACCGGTGGCACGCTGGTACGGGCCCTGGACGGGGTGGACCTGGAGTTCGCCCGCGGCGCGTTCACCGCGATCATGGGCCCCTCCGGCTCGGGCAAATCCACCCTGATGCACTGCCTGGCCGGACTGGACACCGTCACCTCCGGCCAGATCACCATGGGCCGCACCGACATCACCGCCCTGACCGACCGGCAACTCACCCAACTGCGCCGCGACCGCATCGGCTTCGTCTTCCAGGCCTTCAACCTGCTGCCCATGCTCACCGCCCGCGACAACATCACCCTGCCCGCCCGCATCGCCAAACGCCGCATAGACCACCAACGCCTGGCCCGCATCGTGGAAGTGGTGGGCCTGGCCGACCGACTGGACCACCTGCCCGCCAAACTCTCCGGCGGCCAGCAACAACGCGTGGCCGTGGCCCGCGCCCTGCTGGGCGCGCCCGAGGTGGTCTACGCCGACGAGCCCACCGGCAACCTCGACTCGCGGTCGGGCGCCCAGGTACTGGCGTTCTTGCGCGACTCGGTGCGTGAGATGGGCCAGACCGTGGTGATGGTGACCCACGACCCGGTGGCGGCCTCCTACGCCGACCGGGTGGTGTTCCTGCGCGATGGCCGCCCGGCCGGACAGGTCGACGATCCCACCGCCGAGTCGGTGCTGGACCACCTGCTGGCGTTGGAGGGCTGAACCGTGCTACGCACCACCCTGGCCGGCCTGCGCCTGCACAAGGGCCGCCTGTTCACCACCGCCCTGGCCATCGTGCTGGGCGTCATGTTCGTCACCGGCACCCTCGTCTTCACCGACACCCTCCGCCAC
>NZ_FUWS01000017.1 GCF_900167435.1 Marinactinospora thermotolerans DSM 45154 | reverse complement strand
GTGGCCCCCAGCACCGTCGGCCGATGGCTACAAGAAGGACGGTTGCGCGGACAGCGGACGTTGGGGGGTCATTGGCGGATTCCCGCCGACCAGATCCGCGCACTCCTGGAAGGAGACCAGGGATGAGGCGGCCCTGCCTTCCCGGCCACGCCGTCGCGCGTGATCTGTCCCGCCGAAGCGGCGTGCTGGTGTGGCACGGGGAAACCTCACGCGGCTATCTCGCTCTGGCCGGACGTGAACTGCTCATCGCGGCCACCGCTGAGGAGATGTGGATGAGGCTCGCCGCGCGCGGCCTCATCCCGACACGGGAGGAATCTTCCCCGCGTTCCATGGTTCTGCCCGGGCGCGATCACCTGGCCGACGCCGACACGACCAACACCACCTGGACCCAGACCAGACCGGTCAGACCAGCCGGCCCGGTCTCGTGGGGGCGGCCCGCCTCCGCGTAGACGGCCGCGTCGGGGTGAGCGTCCTGCTCACCGGAAACCCCGGCGTTGGCCAGCCGCCCGTCTCAGGCGCGGGGCGGGCGGCCCGAGCTCCCGCGCGTCGTCCTCAGAGCCCGGCGCGCGGGACCCCGGGGAACCATTGAGGGGTGTTCCCCGGCCCGGTCCGGGACGGTAGAGGGACCGTCCCGGACCACCCCCCTTGTCCGCCGCTACGCCTCCCCGAAGGCCGGCAGCGGCGTATCGATCCCGCGCGCGGATGACCGTTCGACCCCTGCGAGCCCGCGCGCGGCGCCGCCCGCCCCGTCCTCACCCCCGCGGGGCGGGCGGCACACCCATAGAGAGGAGAGACCAGGCCGCGCGCCGTCCACCATCGCGCGTCACACGGTGTGGGCGGGGATCACGCCGCGCAGGTTCTGCGGATACCTCACCCTTCCCGCGTGGGAGATCGCGATCGTGTGCGCATGGGCGCGTCGCCGCGATCCCCGGCACGGGAGTACGGCTGCTCGCCGGGGACCATCCGGTACCGGGTGGTCCGCTACCCGCGCGGCGGGGGATGACGGAACGGTCCGGCCACCTCCTGGGCGCCGGGGCGCCCCGGTTCACAGGCCGGGGGGCAGGCCGCGCCACTCGCGCAGCCGGATCCCTAGCACGATGAGCAGCACCCCGAACGCCAGCGCGTACAGGCCGATGAGCCACGCCAACGCGAGCGCGCCCGCCCCCGGCCACAGCAGCAGGAGCAGACCGGTCACCACCGACAGCACGCCGGCGACCGCGAGCAGCCACTCCCGCCCCATCTCACGCCGCAGCCGGATCGCGGCGGCGATCTGGAGGACACCGCTGAAGAGCGCCCACAACGCGATGAGCGTGACGAGCACGACGGCGGAGATCCCCGGCCACACGACGATCGCGATACCGAAGAGCAGACCCGCCACACCCTGGAGGACGACCACCCACCTGGGCCGTGGATCGGCGGCTGGGGAGAAGGCGTGGAACAGCAGCAGGACACCATCGACGAGCACGTAGACCCCGGCGAGCATCACCAGGACCAGCACGGTGATCTGCGGCCAGAACAGCGTCAACAGACCGAACACCACCGCGGCCACCCCGCGCGCGACGAACGCCCACCAGCGTCCGGACAGTATGTCCAGCATCCCGGCACGACCCCCCGTGTGTAGACGAACACGGGAGGCGCTACCCGGGGTCGCGGCCTTGTGTCCCCCTGGGGAGGTAATGACGAGGGCAGGGGATGCCAGACGGGGGCGGATCAGCCGTGGCGCGTCGGGCCGCCGCCCGGCTCCTCGGCGGGGACGGGGACGCGCAGGGCCCGCAGCAGGGTCGCCAGGAAGTCGTAGTAGCCGGTGAGGGTGATCAGCTCGACCACCCCCGCCTCGCCGAACGCCGCCTCCACGGCGGCGTGGCGGGCGTCGTCCAGATCGCGGTCGCGCAGCAGCGCGCGCGCCGCCTCCACCGCGGCCCGCTCGGCCGCGTCGAGGGAGGACGGGGTGGCGCGCGCCCCCAGCGCGGCGATCTCCTCGTCGGTGAGCCCGACCGTGGCCGCGACCCGGCGGTGCGCGGACCACTCGAACGCGCTGTCCCGCTCGGCCGCCACGGCCAGGATCACGATCTCGCGCGTCCGCGGCGGCAGCGACGTCCCCGAGCCCACCGCCGCGCTGAGCGCCTGGAGCGCGGCGCCGACCCCGGGCGCGGCGAGCATCGCGTTGAACGGGCCGTGCAGCCGGCCCTCGGGGTCGGTCAGCGGGAACGGCGGGCGCGCGCCGTACTTGGCGAGCACGCCGGCGTAGATGTCCCGTTGCGTCCCGCCCAGCTCCTCGGGGGAGTACCAGTGGAGTCGTCCATGCCGCATCCCCCCTTCCTACACCGTGGCCGCGACCTCCGCCGCGGCCACGGCGGGGGAGGTCACCGCCGCTTCCACGCCTCGGTGAGGACCGCGCGCAAGATGGACGCGATCTCCTCGAAGTGCTCGGGGCCGCAGATCAGCGGAGGGGAGAGCTGGATGACGGGGTCGCCGCGGTCGTCGGCGCGGCAGATCAGGCCGGCGTCGAACAGGGCGGGGGAGAGGAACCCCTTGAGCAGGCGGGTGGCCTCCTCGCTGTCGAAGGTCTGCCGGGTCTCCTTGTCCTTGACCAGTTCGATGCCGTAGAAGTACCCCTCGCCGCGAACGTCACCGACGATCGGCAGGTCCAACAGCCCCTCCAGGGCGGCCCGGAACGCCGGGGCGTTGCGCCGGACGTTGCCCAACAGGTCCTCGCGCTCGAACACGTCGAGGTTGGCCAGCGCGGCGGCGGCGGCGACCGGGTGCCCGGCGAAGGTGATGCCGTGGCTGAAGACGCTCCCCTTCTCCTGGAAGGGCTCCATGAGCCGGTCGCGGGCGATCACCCCGCCCAGGGGGACGTAACCGGAGGTGGCGCCCTTGGCGAAGGTGATCATGTCGGGCAGGTAGTCGTAGCGCAGCGCGCCGAAGTACTCGCCGAGGCGGCCGAACGCGCAGATGACCTCGTCGGAGACGAGGAGCACCCCGTGGCGGTCGCAGATCTCGCGGACCCGCTGGAAGTAGCCGGGCGGGGGCGGGAGGCAGCCGCCGGAGTTCTGCACCGGCTCCAGGTAGACGGCGGCGACGGTCTCGGGGCCGTTCTGGATGATCGCGGCCTCGATCTGGTCGGCCGCCCAGCGGCCGAACGCCTCGGGGTCGTCGCCGTGGACCGGGGCCCGGTAGGCGTTGGTGTTGGGCACCTGCACGGTGCTGGGCACCAGCGGCTCGAACTGCGTCTTGAGGGCCTGGACGCCGGTGATGGACAGCGCGCCCAAGGTGGTGCCGTGGTAGGCGACGGCGCGGCTGATCACCTTGTGCCGGGTGGGCTGGCCGACGGCCTTGAAGTACTGGCGGGCCAGCTTCCAGGCCGATTCGACCGCCTCGGAGCCGCCGGTGGTGAAGAAGACCCGGTTCAGGTCGCCGGGGGCCAGCGAGGCGAGGCGTTCGGCCAGTTCGATGGCGCTGGGGTGGGCGTAGGTCCAGATCGGGAAGTAGGCGAGGCGCGCCGCCTGCTCGGCGATGGCCTCGGCGATCTCGGTGCGTCCGTGGCCCACCTGGGAGACGAACAGGCCGGCGAGGCCGTCGAGGTAGCGCCGCCCCTTGTCGTCGTAGACGTAGGCGCCCTCGCCCCGGGTGATCACCGGGACGTCGGCGTCCTGATAGGCCGCCATCTCGGTGAAGTGCATCCACAGGTGGTCCTTTGCCGCGCGCTGGAGCCGCTGGGCGTCGAGCCGGCCCGTCTGGGCTGTCACCTTGTTCCCCCTCGAACTGCCGCCGGATCACGCTGCTCCTGGCGGAGACAGCGGAGTGAACCAAAGAAATAGTCGCATTTCCTGGCTCCATGTCAAGTATCAGTGGCGAAACAAGATATTTACAACGGAATCCCTTGTGTTGAGGGATCTTGTTTGTCAAGGTCTGATCAACGACAATGTGCCTTTCGTCACCTTCCGGAGGAGAGACGCGAACGTGCCCAGCCAGCCCGGACAGCTCCAGCGCCTGCGCAACTTCGTCAACGGCGAGTACGTGGACGCCAGCGACGGCCGCACCGCCGAGATCATCGACCCCTCCACCGGCGAGCCGTTCGCCGAGGCACCCGTCTCGGGCCCGCGCGACGTCGACGCCGCCTACCAGGCCGCGGCGGCGGCGTTCGAGGGAGGCTGGCGCGACTCCACCCCCGCCGAACGGCAGATCGCGCTGAACCGCATCGCCGACGCGGTCGAGGCGCGCGCCGACGAACTCGTCGCCGCCGAGGTCCGCAACTGCGGAAAACCCGTCCAGGCCACCCGGGACGAGGAGATCTGGCAGGTCACCGACGCGCTGCGGTTCTTCGCGGGGGCCGCACGCACCCTGGAGGGCAAGGCCGCCGGCGAGTACATGGCCGACCACACCTCCTGGATCCGCCGCGAACCGATCGGCGTCGTCGGCCAGATCACGCCGTGGAACTACCCGATGGCGATGGCGGCCTGGAAGATCGGCCCGGCCCTCGCCGCGGGCGACACCATCGTCCTTAAACCCTCCGACACCACCCCCCTCTCCACCCTCCTGCTCGCCGAGATCGCCGCCGAGTTCCTGCCGCCGGGCGTGTTCAACGTCGTCACCGGCGACCGCGACACCGGCCGCGCCCTCGTCGACCACCCCACCCCCCGGCTCATCTCGCTCACCGGCTCCACCCGCGCCGGCCTCGAGGTGGCCCAGGCCGGGTCCCGGGACCTCAAACGCCTGCACCTGGAGCTCGGCGGCAAGGCCCCCGTCATCGTCTTCGACGACGCCGACGTCGAAAAGGCCGCCGAGGGCATCGCCGGGGCCGGCTACTTCAACGCCGGCCAGGACTGCACCGCGGCCACCCGCATCCTCGCCGCCCCCGGCATCCACGACGACCTCGCCGCCGCGCTGGCCGAACAGGCGCGCGCGACCCGCACGGCCGGCCCCGACGACACCACCGCCGCCTACGGCCCCCTCAACAACGCCGGCCAGCTCGACCGGGTCAGCGGCTTCCTCGACCGCGCGCCCGACCACGCCTCGGTGCTCGCCGGTGGCTCCCGCGTCGGCGACACGGGCTACTTCTACGCCCCCACCGTCGTCTCGGGGCTGCGCCAGGGCGACGAGATGGTCACCGACGAGATCTTCGGGCCGGTCATCACCGTGCAGCGGTTCGACGACGAGGACACCGCCGTCGCCTGGGCCAACTCCGTGCGCTACGGCCTGGCCTCCAGCGTGTGGACCCGCGACCACGCGCGGGCGCTGCGGGTGTCGCGGCGCCTCGACTTCGGCTGCGTGTGGATCAACACCCACCTCCCCCTCGTCGCCGAGATGCCCCACGGCGGCTTCAAGCACTCCGGCTACGGCAAGGACCTGTCGCTGTACAGCCTGGAGGACTACACCCGCGTCAAGCACGTCATGAGCTACATCGGCCGAGACTGAGAAGGACACCGGCCGCGGGGCGGGCCTCGGCCCGCCCCGCCCCCCACCCCCACCCTTCCGGGTGCCGACCGGACCGACAGGGAACACGCGAACCATGGCCACCAGCACGCACGAAGGCCCGGCCCCCCACCCGCCCACCACCGCCCGCGAAGGCCCCGCCGCCATCGGCCTCGAAGGCGTCGTCAAGACCTACCGCTCGGGCCAGGAGACCGTGGCGGCGGTGCGCGGCATCGACCTGGCCGTCCACCAGGGCGAGTTCTTCTCGCTGCTGGGTCCCTCCGGGTGCGGCAAGACCACGACCATGCGGATGATCGCCGGGTTCGAGGAGCCCACCTCCGGAACGGTCCGCCTGGCCGGGCGCGACGTCACCGGCGTGCCACCGGACCGGCGCGACGTCAACATGGTCTTCCAGAGCTACGCGCTCTTCCCGCACATGAGCGTGGCCGACAACGTCGCCTTCGGGCTGCGCCGCAAGAACGTCCCCAAGGACGAGGTCAGGCGGCGCGTCGGCGAGGCGCTGGACCTGGTGGAGCTGTCCGGGCTGCACCGCCGCCGCCCCGGCCGACTCTCCGGCGGACAGCAGCAGCGCGTCGCGCTGGCCCGGGCCCTGGTCAACCGGCCCGGGGCGCTCCTGCTGGACGAACCGCTCGGCGCGCTCGACCTCAAACTGCGCCAGGCCATGCAGATCGAGCTGAAGCGCATCCAGCGCGAGGTCGGCATCACCTTCGTCTACGTCACCCACGACCAGTCCGAGGCGTTGACGATGTCGGACCGCATCGCGGTCATGAACGAGGGCGTCGTCGAACAGCTCGGCCCGCCCGCGCAGATCTACGAGCGTCCCGCCTCCCGCTTCGTCGCCGGCTTCATCGGCACCTCCAACCTGCTCTCCGGCACCGTGACCACGGGGGTCGGCGAGTACGCCAGGGTCGAGTTCGACGGGATCGGCCACGTCCTCGTCCGCACCGACCAGACCAGCGGGTCGGCCGTGGACGTCACGGTCCGCCCGGAGAAGGTCCACATCGGCGCCGACGAACCCGCCCCCGGCATGAGCCGGCTGCGCGGCACCGTCGGCGAGGTGGTCTACCTGGGGGCGTCGACGCACTACACGGTCGTCCTCGCCAACGGCGCCGAGGTCGTCGTGTTCCGCCAGAACTCCTCCGACGCGAGCAACGCCGCCGAACGCGGCGACCAGGTCTGGCTGTCGTGGCGGCCCGACCACTCCTACGCGCTGCCCCGGTGACCCGGCGCGGGACCGGCCCGACCCCGCGCCGGCCCCGCCCCACCCCCGGACCAGCCAGGACGCCTCCCCGCCCGCCCCACGGGACGGTGGACCCGACCGGAAGACGGATGACGTCGTGCCTCTCCCCCACCGCATGGACCCCGCGGCGATCCGGGGCCTCACCCGGGCGCGGCCCGGCCGCCGCGCCGCCCTGAAACTCTCGGCGCTCGCCGCGGCGGGCGCCGCCCTGGCCGGCTGCTCCATCCGCGGCCAGCGGCTCACCGAGCAGTCGCCCGAACGCTACTGGGCCGGCAAGGAGAGCAACGGCCACCTCAGGTTCGCCAACTGGCCGTTGTACATGGACCCCGAGCGCCCCCAACTCGACCAATTCACCCAGCACACCGGGATCACCGTGGACTACCGGGAATCCATCCAGGACAACCCGTCGTGGTTCGGGCGCATCCAGCCGGTCCTCGCCAGCGGCGGCGACATCGGAGCCGACCTCATGGTCATGACCAACGGCCTGGAGTTCACCAGGCTCAGGGAGCTCGGCTACCTCGCGCCGCTGGACCACGCCCTGCTGCCCACCTACGCCGACCACGGCGGGTCCTCTTACAAGAACACCTCCTACGACCCCGGCAACCGGTTCAGCGTCCCCTACACCTCCGGCATCACCGGGATCGCCTACAACCCCGACCGGGTCGACCGGGAGATCACCTCCCTCGCCGACCTGTGGGACCCCGCGTTCCGCGGGCGGGTGGGCATGATGCGCGACCCACAGGAGATCGCGAACTTCGCGCTGCTCCTCGACGGCGTCGCCCCCGCGGACTCCACGCCCGCCGACTGGGACGCCGCGGCGGCCCGCCTCGCCGAACAGCGCGACAACGGCATCGTCCGCGCCTACTACGAACAGGACTACATCCAGCCCCTCACCAACGGCGACGTGTGGCTGACCATGGCCTGGTCCGGCGACGTCTTCCAGCAGAACGCCGCCGAGGGGACCCGGCTGGAGTTCGTCGTCCCCGAGGAGGGCGGCACGATCTGGACCGACAACATGATGATCCCCATCACCGCGCGCAACCCGGTCGACGCGATCATGCTCATGGACTTCCTCTACGATCCGGCGATCGCCGCCGACCTCACCGAGTACATCAACTACGTGACCCCGGTGCCCGAGGCCCAAGACGTCATCCGGGACCGGGCCGCGCGGGCCAGCGGGGAGGAACGGCAGGCGCTGGCCGACCTCGCCGAAAGCCCCCTGGTGTTCCCCACCGACGAGGAGTACGCCCGGTTGCACAGCTACGTGACCCCCGACGCCGGGGACGCCGAGGCGTTCACCTCGCGCTTCCTCGCGATCACCCAGGCGTGACGGCATGAAGGCGAAGACGACCCCCTACCTCCTCGTGCTGCCGGCCTGGATCTGGTTGGCGATCTTCTTCGTGGTGCCGATCTGCGGCATGCTGTCGGTCTCGCTGATGACCGGCAACGTCCTCGACGGCTTCACCCAGACGTTCCACGTCGCCAACTACGCCGAGGCGATCGACCGCTACTGGCGCCAGATCCTGCGCTCGCTGGCCTACGGCGCGTGCGCGACCGCGCTGTGCGTCGCCATCGGCTACCCGGTCGCGGCCTGGATCGCCTTCCGCGGCGGCCGGCACAAGACGACCTACCTGCTGCTGCTCCTCCTGCCGTTCTTCGTCTCCCAGGTGCTGCGGACGATCTCGTGGCGGTTCCTGCTCGCCGACGACGGCGTGCTGCTGGGGCCGCTCAAGAGCATCGGGCTGCTGCCCGAGGACGCCCACGTCCTCAGCACCCCGCTCGCGGTCGTGACCGGACTGGCCTACAGCCACCTGCCGTTCATGGTCCTGCCGATCTACGCGGTGCTGGAACGGGTGGACCACCGCGTGGTGGAGGCGGCGCGCGACCTGTACGCCACGCGCGCCCAGGCGTTCCTGCGGGTGGTGCTGCCGATGTCGCTGCCCGGCGTGTTCGCCGGCGTGCTCATGGTGTTCGTCCCCACGAGCGCCGACTACGTCAACGCCTCGCTCCTGGGCGGAACGGGCACGACGATGATCGGCAACGTCATCCAGTCGCAGTACCTGGTCAACAACGACTACCCGATGGCGGCGGCGATCACGTTCGTGCTGATGGCGCTCCTGCTCGCCGGGATCTTCGGGTACGCCAGGGCGCTCGGTACCGAACGGGTCATGGAGGTGCGGGCATGACGACCACGCGGACACCCGCCGCCGAGGCGCGCGCGGGCGACCCGGCCCGCCGGCGCCCGCGCCGCCGGATCGACTGGGGGCGCCTGTTCACCTGGGCCGTCCTGGCGTGGCTGTTCACCCCGGTCGCCGGCATGATCGTGTTCAGCTTCAACGACATCGCCGGCCGCCAGAACGTCACCTGGCAGGGCTTCACCCTGAAGTGGTACGGGCAGGCCTTCGCCTACCCCGACCTCAACGCCGCGCTGCTGACCACGGTCGCCGTCGGGGTGCTGACCATGCTCATCGCCGGCGTCACCGGCAGCCTGCTCGGTCTCGCCCTGGGCCGCCACCGTTTCCACGGCCGTGGGGCGACCAACCTCGTCATGTTCGCGGCGATCTGCGCCCCCGAGGTCGTCCTCGGCGCGGCGCTGCTGTCGCTGTTCCTGACCACCGACGTCACGACCGGGTTCGTCACGATCGTCATCGCCCACGTCATGTTCACGATCTCGTTCGTGGCGATCACGGTGCGGGCCCGCGTCATGACGCTCGACCCGAGGCTGGAGGAGGCCGCGCGTGACCTCGGGGCGGGGCCGTGGACCACGTTCCGGCTGGTCACCCTGCCGATGCTGTTCCCGGCGGTCATGGCCGGAGGGCTCCTCGCCCTCGCGCTGTCGGTGGACGACTTCATCATCACCTCCTTCGTCGGCGGCGAGACGACCACCTTCCCGCTGTGGATCTGGGGGTCCACCCGGGTGGGGATCCCGCCCCAGGTCAACGTCATGGGCACGCTCATCTTCGCGGTGGGCGTCCTGCTCGCGATCGTCAACATCGTCCTCGCCCGGCGCCGGTCCTGACCGGCCGACCACGGCCCCGGCGAACGCCGGGGCCGCCCCGCCCCTGCCCCCTCGACGGAAGTGAAGGGCTGTGCCCGCTTCGGACCCGATCTCCGCCTCCCTCGCCCACGCCGAACCCGTCCCCTTCTGGCTCGACCCGACCATCCCCGGCCAGGCCCCACCCGAGCCCCGCCCGCCGCTGACGGGCGCCACCTCCGCGGACCTCGCGGTCGTCGGCGGCGGGTACAGCGGTCTGTGGACCGCGCTGATCGCCAAGGAACGCGCCCCCGGCCGCGACGTCGTCTTAGTGGAGGCGCGGACCGCGGGGTGGGCCGCCTCGGGCCGCAACGGCGGGTTCTGCTCGGCCAGCCTCACCCACGGCCACGCCAACGGCGCCGACCGCTGGCCCGACGAGATCGCCGAACTGGAACGGGCCGGCCGGGACAACCTCGACGGCATCGAGGCCGCGGTGCGCCGCCACGGCATCGAGTGCGAGTTCGAGCGCACCGGTGAACTGCTGGTCGCCACCGAGCCGTGGCAGGCCGCGGACCTCGCCGAACAGGCCGAGCGGATGCGGCGGCTCGGATACGAGGCGGTCCTGCTCGACCGGGAGGAGACACGCGCCGAGGTCGACTCGCCCACCTACGTCGGCGGCCTGTTCGACCCCGCCACCGCGATGGTCCACCCGGCCAAGCTCGCGCGGGGACTGCGCGAAGCCTGTCTGCGGGCGGGGGTGCGGATCTTCGAGCACACCCCCGTGCGCGCAATCCGCCCCGACCCCGCCGGCCTGCGCCTGGAGACCCGCGGCGGTTCGGTCCGGGCCCGCCGCGTCGCCTGGGGGACCGGCGCCTTCCCCGGCCCCCTGCGCCGCCTGCGCGCCTACGTCGTCCCGGTCTACGATTACGCGCTGATGACCGAGCCGCTCACCACGGAGCAAAGGGCCGCGATCGGCTGGAAGGGCCGACAGGGGGTCTCGGACTGCGGAAACCAGTTCCACTACTACCGGCTCACCTCCGACGGCCGTGTCCTGTGGGGCGGCTACGACGTCGTCTACCACTACGGCGGGCGGGTCCGGCCGGAGTACGACCAGCGCCCCGAGACGTTCCAGACGCTGGCCCGCAACTTCTTCGCCACCTTCCCCCAGCTCGAAGGGGTGCGTTTCACGCACCGCTGGGGCGGGGTCATCGACACGTGCAGCAGGTTCTGCGCCTTCTTCGGCACGGCCTTCGGCGGCCGGCTCGCCTACGCCTCCGGGTTCACCGGCCTGGGCGTGGGCGCGACCCGCTTCGGCGCGCAGGTGATGCTCGACCGGTTGGCCGGGGCCTCCACCGCGCGCACCCGCCTGGAGATGGTCCGCACCAAGCCGATCCCGTTCCCGCCCGAACCGGTCCGCTTCGCCGGTATCGAGATCACCCGCCGCTCGATGGCCGCCGCCGACCGCGCCGGCGGGCGGCGCAACCTGTGGCTGCGCGCGCTCGACGCGGTGGGGCTCGGCTTCGACAGCTGAGCGCGGGGCCGGGACGCCCGAGTCGGCGTCCCGGCCCATGACATCTGTCATCGTGGCGTGGCAGCGGAACTCACGGCCGACCGGTGACAACAGCGCCTACCCCGCGCGGACGCCGAAGGCCAAGCTGGTGGACATGAGCACGGCACAGCAGACCTCCCCCTCCGCGACCGGGTCCGTCCCGACCCTCGCCATCAGCGTCCGCGACCTGCGCCAGTCCTACGGGACCTTCGAGGCGGTCCGGGGCATCTCCTTCGACGTCGCCCCCGGCGAGCTGTTCGCGCTGCTCGGCACCAACGGCGCGGGCAAGACCACCACGATCGAAACGCTGGAGGGCTTCCGCCGCCCCAGCGCGGGGACCGTCCGCGTCTTCGGCGTCGACCCCTACGGCCAGCCGCCCGAACTGCGCGAACGTGTGGACGCGGTGCTCCAGCACAGCGGGCTGTTCGAGGAGCTGACCGTCGCCGAGACGATCGACCTCAGCCGCGACCTCGCCGCCGACCCCCGCGACCGCGCGGACGTGCTCGAACTCGTCTCGCTCACGGACAAGGCCGACGTCGCGATCCGGCAGCTCTCCGGTGGGCAGAAGCGCCGGCTCGACCTGGCGCTGGCGCTGGTGTCGCGGCCCGAGGTGCTGTTCCTGGACGAGCCCACCACCGGCATGGACCCCGAGGCCCGCCACGCCACCTGGAAGATCGTCTCCGACCTCGTCTCCGAGGGCGTGGCCGTGCTGCTGACGACGCACTACCTGGAGGAGGCCGAGCGCCTCGCCGACCGGCTCGCGATCATGCACCACGGCGAGATCAGGGTCGAGGGCCGGCTCGACGACGTGCTCACCGGCTGGGGCGACCGGATCGGGTTCCGCCTGCCCGAGCGGGTCCGCGCCGAGGACCTGCCGGACCTGCCCGGCGCCGACCGCGACGTCGACGTCCACAACGGCGAGCCGTGGGTCACCTACACCGTCACCGGCGAGGACACCGCGGGGCGCGCCCACCGGGCGCTCGCCACGCTGCTGGCCTGGGCCGGCGAGCGCGCGGTCCTGCTGGAGCGCCTGCAGGTGCGCGGCGCCTCCCTGGAGGACGTGTTCCTCGACGTCGCCGGCGGCGGCGTCGCCGACCTCGCCCGCGACTGAGCCCGGCCCCGGCGCACGCCCCCTTCCTCCCCTCCACCGACCCCGAGGAGATCCGTCACCATGGTCGCCCCGACCACCCCGTCCCCGCGCTCCCAGACCGCCGCGCCGCGGCCGCCGCGCCGCCCGGTCGGACTCGTCCGGCAGATGCTGCGCCTCACCCGCACCGAGTTCGTCCTCTTCTACCGCTACCGCATGGCGTTGTACGTCGCGGTCCTGCCGGTCGTCTTCCTGCTGCCGTCCTTCAACGCCGGCGACGAGGAACTGCTGCCGGGCGTCAGCGCCGGCGCGTTCTCCCTGGCCTCGACGTTCGCGATGATCGCGATGACGGTCGGCGTCATCCACGTCTCCAACGTCTACGCGGCGCGCCGTGAGCAACTGGTCCTCAAGCGCTTCCGGGTCAGCGGGGTGCGTCCGGCCGCGCTGTTCGGCGCGACGACGCTGTCGGTGTTCGGGGTGGTCTTCGCGCAGTCGCTCATCGTCGTCGCCCTGCTGGCCCTCCAGTACGACGTGCTGCCGGCCGATCCGGTCCTGCTGCTGATCTCGATCGTGCTGTCCACGGTGATCATGTCGCTGTTCGGCGCTGTCATCACCCGTTTCGCCCGCAACGCCGAGAGCGCGCAGATGATCAGCATGATCCCGTTCATGCTGCTGCTCGCGGTCAGCGGGTTCTTCGTCCCGCTGGACGCGATGCCCGACGGGCTCCAGCACGCGCTGGGCCTGCTGCCGATGGTCCCCGCCGTGGACATCGCCCGCAGCGCCTACTTCGGCCACGACTTCTTCGGCGGGGTCGAGGGCGCCGGCGAGCTCGGGTTCGTGGACCTGTGGATCGCCGCGGGGCCGTCGCTGCTGGTGCTGGTGGCCTGGACCGCCATCATGGCCTACCTGGTGCGCTTCATGCCCTGGGACCCGCGCCAGGGCAAGTAGGGACGGAGCCTGTGACGCGGACCCGGCCGGGAGGATCGGCCGGGTCCGTCGTCTACGCTGGCGCCCGGACGAACGGGAGGGGAGCACGACATGCAGGAACCGGTCGGAGGGGGCCACGTCACGGTCCTGGACACCGGTCGGCCCCGTTCGAAGCGGTTCGTCATGGCGCGCAGGGTCATGATGTGGTCGTTCGGGTTCATCCCGGTCTTTTTCGTGGGCTTCCCGCTGCTGGGAATGCTCGGCATGACCCCGCAGATGGACGCGGCGGCGCCGCTGTTCGCCGTGCGGGCCCTGATCGGCTTCGCGGCCTCGGCGGGCTCGGGCTGGCTGACCCTGCGCGCGCTGCTGGCCCGGGTCGCCCACCGCCCCTACACGGTCACGTCGCGCGAGGCCGTCGCGTCGATGGCGCTGCTCGGCGTGCTGATGGTGACGCAGTACGACAACTGGATGGCCCAGATGGTGCCGGCGCTGTGGTGGGCCTCCGTCGTCCTGGCGTTCCCGCGGCGCGAACACCGTGTCGCCCACGTGTCCTTGGTGCTGTCCCTGGTACCCGGCGCGCTGTTCTTCCTCGCCGGCGACCTTCCGCTCATGCTGGGCGCGGTGATGCTGTGCTACCTCGTCTTCTGGGCGGGGATCATGCTGCTGGCCAACTGGTCGCTGATGCTGCTGTGGGACGTGATCGGCGAGGCCTACGCCGCCCGCGACGCCCAGGCGCGGCTCGCCGTCACCGAGGAGCGGTTGCGCTTCGCCCGCGACATGCACGACCTGATCGGCCACAGCCTGTCCGGTATCGCGGTGAAGAGCGAGCTCGCCGCCCGGCTCGCCGAGCGCGACCCGGCCCGGGCGGCGGCGGAGATGCGGTCGGTGCAGCAGGTGGCCCGCGAGGCGCTGCGCGAGGTGCGCGCCGCGGTCAGCGGCTACCGGGACGTCGATCTGGCCGAGGAGATCGCGAGCGTGCGCGCGGTCCTCGTCGCCGCCGGCACCCAGGTCACGGTCACCGGAGAGGACGTCACGCTGCCCGCCGAGCTGCGCGCGCTGGCGGCCTGGGTGGTCCGTGAGGGCGTGACCAACGTCTTGCGGCACAGCTCCGCCAGGCGGTGCGACATCGCGCTGCGCCGTGAGGGGCGCGTGGTCGTGGTGGAGGTGCACGACGACGGCGCCCAGGTCGACGGGGAACGGCTTCTCCGCCGCGGCAACGGCCTGACCGGTCTCACCGAGCGCGTCGCGGCGGTCGGCGGCGCCCTATCGGCCAGCCCGACGGGCGAGCGCGGTTTCCTGCTCAGGGCGGTCCTGCCGCTGCCCGCCGCGTCGTCGGCGACGGAGTGAGCGCGGCCGGGAGGCTCCGGGCCTCCCGGCGGGCGTTGGACGGGCGCGGGGCGCGTTCCCGAGGCGGGGCACCCCTCCGGTGAGGGGCCGCCTCGCTGTCCCGGCCGGGGGCTGACGGCGTCGGGCGCCGTGGCCGACCGGTCCCCAGGGGCCGGCCGGGACGCTGCGGCGACCTGCGGGGACGTCACGGTCGCCCTATCCGAAGAACTGCCGGAATTCCAGCATCGCCGCGCCTTTTTGACGATTCCCATAACTAAAAGTGGTCATGCTGCTACTTTTCGTGTCGTTGGTCACGCAGGGTGACCGACCCAGAACGACGACACCCTCAAGGCAGGAACGATGCAGACGATGCGCAGGATCGCCGTGGTCGCGGCGACCGTCGCGGGGATCATGGCCGCTCCGGTGGGACTCGCCGTGGCCGCGGCCGACACCGGCGACTACGACGCGGGCTCGGGCGGTCTGCTGTCCAACCTCTCCGGACGCAACTCCTCGGGGCACGCCAACCTCTGCGGCACCGGCAAGGTCGCCATCCTGAAGGAACGCACCTGCGTCTCCGAGGACCACGGCTCCGGCGGCGGGGACGTCGCCGGCCCCAGCGGCGGCACCCTGTCCAACCTGCTGTTCGCGCGCAACGCCTCGGGCCACAGCAACAACTGCGGCAACGAGACCGTCTCCGTCATGAGCCGCACCACCTGCATCACCGTGCAGTACTGACCACGACCTTCCGCACGTCGAGGGGGCCCCGATCCCGGGCCCCCTCTCGGAACCGGCCCCGGGCCGAGGTGACCATGAGAACCGACTCACAACTGTGCATAGGCGCGGTGATCCCGCAGACCGGACGGCTGGCCCGCCTGGGCGACCCGCTGTCGTACGTCCTGCGCAGGCTGGCACCACGCCTGGCCCGGACGCGCGTCGGCGGCCGTGACCGCCCGGTGCGCGTCGCGGTCCGCGACAGCCGCTCCGACCCCGACCACGCCCGCCGCGCAGTGCGCGAACTGGCGGTGGACGAGGGCGCGGACGTCGTCCTCACCATGGCCGGCACCCAGGTGCTGCCGGCGGTGGTCGACGCCTGCGAACGGCTCCAGGTGCCGTGCGTGTCCACCACCTTCCCCTGGCAGGCCTACGTCCACCGGCCCGCCCCCGAGGGGGGCCACCGGTTCGCGTGGACCTACCACTTCGCCTGGGGGCTGGACGACATCGCCCGGGTGTTCGCCGAGATGTGGGAGCGCCTGGGACCGGCGCAGACGGTCGGCTGCCTGTGGAACGACGACCTCCAGGGCACACTGCTGCGCCGGGAGTTCGTCCCCGTGGCGCGCGAGCGCGGCCACGAGCTGGTCGATCCCGGCGGCTACCAGGAACCCGCCGCCGACCTGACCAAGCACGTCGAGTACCTTCGCGGAAACGACGTCGACGTCATCACCAGCGCGGCCACCTCCACCGACCTCGCGCTGTTCCACCGCGAGGCCCGCAGGGCCGGGATGCGCCCGCGGCTGATCACCTGTTCGCGCTGGCTGGCCTACCCCCACCTGCACGCCGGCGACGACCTCGCCGACGCGCGGGTGGCCACCCTGGTCTACTGGACGCCGCGCCACCCCTACGCCTCCTCCCTGGACGGCACCACCCCCGCGGAACTCGCCGCGGCCTACCAGGACGAGACCGGCAACCCGTGGCTCCAGCCCCTCGGCCTGGCCCACGCCCTGGTCGAGGTCGCCCACCACGCCCTGGTCCACGCGGACGACCCCGACGACGGCCGGGCCGTCGCCGAGGCCGTCTCGCGCACCCGCCTGCACACCATGGCGGGGTTCCTCGACTGGACGAGCGGCCCCACCCCGAACGTCGCGCTGGTCCCGCTGGTCGGCGGCCAGTGGCAGTCCGGCCCGCAGGGCCACGACCTCGCCGTGGTCACCAACACCGCGCTGCCGGACCTTCCCGTCACCGCCGACGTGCTGCCCGCGGGGTGACGCCGAGGGCCGGCCGACGCGACGCCCTCCTTCCGGCGTCCGGTCCGGCCCACGGCGCGGCGTTCCCTCCCTCCGAGGGACGCCGGGCACCCGGCCCCGCGCGGGGGCACGGGCCGGGTGCCCCACCGAGGCGCTACGCGGGTCCCGTGGGCCGGCTCCGGCGACCAGGCCCGGCCGCGGCCGTCTACCCTGGAGCCGTGCCCGAGCCTCACGCGATCCCGCCGTCCCCCGCCACGCCGCCCGTGCGCATCGTCCTGGCCGACGACGAGCACCTGGTCCGCGGCGCGATCGCCGCCCTGCTGGGCCTTGAGGAGGACCTGGAGGTCGTCGCCGAGGTGGGCCGGGGCGACCAGGTGGCCGCGGCGGTCACCGCGCACCGCGCCGACATCGCCGTCCTCGACATCGAGATGCCCGGGGCGACCGGCCTCGACGTGGCCGCCGAGCTCAAACGAGCCGCCCCGGACTGCGGCGTGCTGATCCTCACCAGCTTCGGGCGCCCCGGCTACCTGCGCCGGGCGCTCGCGGCGGGCGCGCGCGGGTTCCTGGCCAAGGACGCGCCGGTGGAGCAACTGGCCGGCGCGATCCGCAAGGTGCACGCGGGAGGCCGCTACATCGACACCGAGCTCGCCGCCACCGCGATGACGGCGGGCGAGAGCCCCCTCACCGACCGCGAGACCGACGTGCTGCGGGCCGCGGCCGAGGGCGCCTCCGTCGCCGACATCGCCCGGGACCTGCACCTCAGCGAGGGCACCGTGCGCAACTACCTGTCCGCGGCCATCGGCAAGACCGGGGCGGCCAACCGCATGACCGCGATCCACACCGCCCGCGAGATGGGCTGGTTGTAGGAGCCTCCGGCCCCGGCCTCACAGGAAGCGCAGCACCAGCATGGCGGTGTCGTCGGTGTGCCCGCTGGGGGCGAACTCCTCCAGCTCGCGGTCGATGCGTGCGATGACGGCCTGCGCGGTCAGTCCCGAGCAGCCCGAGAAGATCTGGGTCAGCCCCTCGTCGCCGAGCATCTCCTCGGCGTTGCGGCGCTCGGTGACGCCGTCGGTCACCGCGAGCAGCACGTCGCCCGATGCCACCTCGACCGTCTCGGTGAAGAAGTCCACGTCCTCGAACGCGCCGAGCAGCGGCTGGGAGGTGCCCAGCGGGCCGACCTCGCCGTCGGCGCGCAACCGCAGCGGCAGCGGATGGCCGGCCGAGACCAGGCGGATGCGCACCGTCCCGCCCGGGGCGGCCGGGATGATCTCGCCGTACAGCATCGTCAGGAAGCGGGTCGTGGTGTTCTCGTCGAGGATCGCGAGGTTGAGCCGGCGCATGATGTGCGACGGCGAGAACCCCTCGCGGGCGAGCGCGCGCAGGGTGTGGCGGGCCAGACCGGTGACCGCGGCGGCCTCCGGACCGGTTCCGCACACGTCGCCGATCGCGAAACACCAGCGCCCGTCGCTGGCGAACACGTCGTAGAAGTCGCCGCCCACCACGGTCCGCTCGTCGGCCGGCCGGTAGAACACGGCGTGGTCCACGCCGGGGATCTGCGGCTCCTTCTCCTTCGCGGGCAGCAGGCTGCGTTGCAGCGCCTCGCTCATCGAGGTCTGGTTGGAGTACAGCCGCGCGTTCTCCAGGGCCGAGGAGACACGTTGGGTCAGGTCATCGGCCACGTCGACGTCTTCGCGGGTGAAGTCGTCGGCGGGGGCCTTGCCGATGGACATCCGGCCGAGCACCCGTCCGTGGGCGACGAGGGGGATGCTGATGGCGGGGCCGTCAGCCAGCTCCAAGGTCAGCTCGTCGTCGAGGCCGGCCCCGACCAGGGCCTCGTGCGGCCACAACGGGGCCGGTTCCCGCTGTTCGCGCGGCGGCAGGGCGGTGATCAGCTCGCGCAGCACGTCGATGCGGTTCTCGTTGCGGTGTGTGACGTGCAGCAGCCGGAAGGCGCCGAGCTCGTTGGCGATGTGGATGGCGCACCAGTTCCCCAGCCGGGACGTGATGAGCTGGGCCGCCAACGCCGCGGTCATCTGCTCGTCGAGCGTGCCGGCGAGCAGGTCGCTGGCCTCGGCGAGGAAGCTCAGCGACGCCCGCCGGGCCAGCTCCACCTGGGCGAGCCGGGCGCGTTCGACCGGCAGCGCGATCCGGTCGGCCCCCTCCTGGAGCCGGTCGGCGGCGGTCCGGCCGAAGTGGCGGATGCGGCGGGAGGCGACCCCGATCAGCCCGGTGATGCGCCCCTCGACGATCAGGGGCGCGGTGACCAGCGAGCGCATGCCGGCCGCGGAGAGACGCCCCCGGTGGGCGCGCGCGATCATCAGGTCGTCGTTGATGACGGGGCCGGGCTCGGGCGTGGCCGAGGGGAAGGTCTCCTCGGTGCGGCTGCGGAAGGGGCGCCACGGGCCACTGGTCAGCCCGACCGCGGCCCGCACCTCCCACTCGGTCTCGTCGGTCGTGGCCAGGGAGATGTAAGCGGCGTCACCGCCCAGGACGGTCCGGGCGTGCTCGACCATGCGCTCCAGCAGCTCCGGCAGCGTCAGGCGGGCCGACAGGGCCTCGTCCAGCGGGGCCCACGGGTCGGGGCGCTGCTGCCGGGGACGCTGCGCGCCGCGGACGGGCAGCGGCGGGGACAGGGAGGGGCGTCCCTGCGGGCCGGTGACCTCGTCCTCGATGCGGAACCAGACGGCCTTGTCCTCTTTGCTGTAGCTCACGCCCCAGCTCGACGCGATCGCGCCGGCCAGCGCGAGCCCCAGGCCGCCGCTGCGGGCGTTGTCCAGGGAGGGCGAGGTGTCCACCGCGAGCGGCCCGGCCTTGGGGACCGCGCGTTCGGGGACCCGGTCGGCGACGACCACCTCGATCGCGTCGGGCAGCCGTCGCACGGTCAGCTCCAAGACGGTCTCGGCGTGGATGACCGCGTTCGTCACCAGTTCGCTCACCAGCAGGATCACGTCGTCGGTGGAGCGGCGCACGTCCCAGTCGCGCAGCGTCTCGCGGACGAAGGCGCGGGCCTCGCCCGCGGTTTCGGGATCTGGAGCGAATTCTCGGCGGGCGACCTTCATTGCGTCATGTGGCATCGTGAAGCCGTACGGTTTCTCTGAGTCGCGGACGGGGACGGAAGGGATGGAGGACCTTGACACGATCGATCCATACCCGGTCCGGTCCCGTCCCGGACCCTGGTGTGCGGCGGTACTCGACCGTGGAGCATCGTGGGAACCCAGCCATGATGTCAGAACGTCGTCGTATTGAGCAGCTTGGCCGATTAACGTAAAGCATGCGGTTCATCTGGCCCGATCCCGGACGAACCGCGTGACGAGTGGGTGGAGCCGTGGGCGGCCCCGCTCCCGAACCCCCTCTCGCCGGCCCCCGGCGCGAGTGCGGAGCGGCGTGCCACCGACGGTAGAGGAGGGGGATCCATGCCCGAAGTGACGAACGCGCCGGCGTCGGACGACGAGCTGGACAAGCTCCTCGACGTCCTCTACAGCATGCGTGACGGGGACTTCAGCGTACGCCTCAACAATAGGGGCGGTGGCAAGCATGGCGAGATCGCCTCCGTTCTCAACCAGGTCCTGGACCACTGCGAACAGCTCAGCAGCGAACTCCAACGAGTGGGCGGCGTGGTCAGCACCGAGGGGCGGCTCGTCGAGCGGGTGTCGGTCCACCCGGCGAAGGGCGCGTGGGGCAAGAGCGTCCGCGCCCTCAACCAGCTTCTCGACGACGTGAGCGGCCCGGTCATCTCCGTCGCCCAGATCCTCGACGCGGTCGCCAACGGTGACCTGTCCCAGCGTGTCGACCTCGCCGGCCGGCGCGCCCCCCTCCACGGCGACCTGCTCCGCCTGGCCACCTCGGTGAACCGCATGGCCGACCAGATGGCCGGTTTCACCATGGAGGTCACCCGGGTGGCGCGCGAGGTGGGCACCGAGGGCAAGCTCGGTGGCAGCGCCCGGGTCGAGGGTGTCTCGGGTGCCTGGCGGGACGTGACCGAGGCCGTCAACCAGATGGCGGCCCGGCTCACCGCGCAGGTGCGCGACATCTCCACGGTGACCGTCGCGGTCTCCCGGGGTGATCTGAGCCGCAAGGTGACGGTGGACGTCCAGGGCGAGATGCTTCAGCTCAAGGACACCGTGAACACCATGGTGGACCAGCTCTCGACGTTCGCCGACGAGGTGACCCGGGTGGCGCGCGAGGTGGGCACCGAGGGCAAGCTGGGCGGTCGGGCCAACGTCAAGGGCGTGTCGGGCATCTGGAAGGACCTGACGAACAACGTCAACTCGATGGCCGACAACCTCACCAACCAGGTGCGCGACATCTCCCAGGTCACCACGGCCGTGGCCCGGGGTGACCTGAGCCGCAAGGTGACGGTGGACGTCCAGGGCGAGATGCTCCAGCTCAAGGACACCGTCAACACGATGGTCGATCAGCTCGACTCCTTCGCCGATGAGGTCACCCGGGTGGCCCGTGAGGTGGGCACCGAGGGCAAGCTGGGCGGTCGGGCCAACGTCAAGGGCGTGTCGGGCATCTGGAAGGACCTCACCGACAACGTCAACTCCATGGCCAACAGCCTGACCTACCAGGTGCGCAACATCTCCCAGGTCACCACGGCGGTCGCCAAGGGCGACCTCACCAAGAAGATCACCGTGGACGCCCAGGGCGAGATGCTCCAGCTCAAGGACACCGTCAACACGATGGTGGACCAACTGGAGTCCTTCGCCGACGAGGTCACCCGCATGGCGCGCGAGGTCGGTACCGAGGGCAAGCTCGGCGGACAGGCCCACGTCCGCGGCGTGTCCGGGGTCTGGAAGGACCTCACCGACAACGTCAACTCCATGGCCAACAACCTCACCCACCAGGTGCGCCAGATCGCGATCGTGACGACCGCGGTGGCCCGGGGCGACCTCACCAAGAAGATCACGGTCAACGCCAAGGGCGAGATCCTCGAACTCAAGGACACCATCAACGTGATGGTGGACCAGCTGTCGGCCTTCGCCGACGAGGTGACCCGGGTCGCGCGCGAGGTGGGCACCGAGGGCAAGCTGGGCGGCCGCGCCGACGTCAAGGGTGTCTCGGGCATCTGGAAGGACCTGACCGAGAACGTCAACTCGATGTCGCACAACCTCACCACGCAGGTGCGCAACATCTCGCAGGTGACGTCGGCGGTCGCGGCCGGTGACCTGAGCAAGAAGATCACCGTGGACGCCCAGGGCGAGATGCTGGAGCTCAAGGACACCATCAACACGATGGTCGACCAGCTCTCGACGTTCGCCACGGAGGTCACCCGGGTGGCCCATGAGGTGGGCAGCGAGGGGCAGCTCGGCGGCCAGGCCAAGGTCGACGGGGTGTCGGGCACCTGGAAGCAGCTCACCGACAGCGTCAACGAGCTGGCCGGCAACCTCACCACGCAGGTGCGCGCCATCGCCTCGGTGGCCAGCGCCGTCACCCGCGGCGACCTCACCCAGTCGATCCAGGTGGACGCCCGCGGAGAGGTCGCCACGCTCAAGGACAACATCAACCTGATGGTGTCCAACCTGCGCGAGACCACCGCGGCCCAGCGGGACGAGGACTGGCTGAAGAGCAACCTGGCGCGGATCTCCGGCCTCATCCAGGGCCACCGCGACCTCAACGAGCTCGCCCGGCTCATCATGACCGAGGTGACACCGCTGGTCCACGCCCAGCACGGCGCCTGCTTCCTGCCCGAGGACGAGAACGAGGAGGAGGTGTTCCGGCTCTACGCCGGGTTCGGCTACCAGCCGGCCGAACCGCGCCGGCGCATCCGCATCGGCAGGGGCCTGGCCGGCGAGGCGATGGCCCAGCGCAAGGAGATGGTCATCCGCGACGTCCCCGGCGACTACGTCAAGATCGAGTCGGGGCTCGGCGAGGCGCCGCCGATGAGCATCGCGATCTTCCCGATCATGTCCGAGGGGCGGGTGCTCGGCGTCTTCGAGTTCGCCTCCTACGGCGAGTTCCGCGAGATCCACCTCAACTTCCTGCGCCAGCTCATCGGCCTGATCGGCGCGACGATCAACACGATCCTGGCCAACTCCAAGACCGAGTACCTGCTGTTGCAGTCCCAGCAGCTCACCACCGCGTTGCAGGAGCGCTCCAACGAGCTCCAGCGCCAGCAGGAGGAGCTGCGCCGCAAGAACGCCGAACTGCACAGCAAGGCCGGGCAGCTCGCCAGCCAGAACCGCGCGATCGAGTTGCAGAACCGTCAGATCGAACGGGCCCGGCGTTCGCTGGAGGACCGGGCGCACCAGCTCCAGGTGTCCTCGAAGTACAAGTCCGAGTTCCTCGCGAACATGTCGCACGAGCTGCGCACGCCGCTCAACAGCCTGCTCATCCTGGCGCGGCTGCTGGCCGACAACACCGAGCAGAACCTCACGCCCAAGCAGGTCGAGTTCGCCCAGACCATCCACAAGGCGGGCAGCGACCTGCTCCAGCTCATCGACGAGATCCTGGACCTGTCCAAGGTCGAGGCCGGACGCATGGAGGTGCGGCCCGGGGACGTGTCCATCAGCCAGCTCGTCGACTACGTCGAGGCGTCGTTCAGGCCGATGGCCAGCGACAAGGGGCTGGCGTTCGCGGTCGAGGTGTCACCCGACATCCCCGAGTACCTGTGGACCGACGAGCAACGCCTCCAGCAGGTCCTGCGCAACCTGCTGTCCAACGCGGTGAAGTTCACCAACACCGGCGAGGTGCGGCTGCTCATCGAGCCGGCCTGGGCGCTGGAGGACGCCGACCTCGACGTCTTCGGCGAGAACGACGAGGTGATCGCCTTCTCCGTGGCCGACACCGGCATCGGGATCCCCGAGGACAAGCTTCAGGTCATCTTCGAGGCGTTCCACCAGGGCGAGGGCGGTACCAGCCGCCGCTACGGCGGTACCGGCCTGGGGCTGTCCATCAGCCGCAACATGGCGCTGCTGCTCGGCGGTGAGATCCGGGTCCAAAGCGTCCACGGCCAGGGCAGCACCTTCACCCTGCTGCTGCCGGTCCGGCTGCCCGAGGGCACCACCGAGCGGCTGGACGAGACGGTCGACATCGCCCCGACCCAGCTGCCCGGCGACTCCTCCTCGGCGGGGACGGGGCCGCTCGCGCTGCTCGACGACTTCGGCGACGACACCGACGTCGAGGAGGAGCCGCCCTCGTTCGCGGACGAGGAGCCGGCGCAGGTTCCCGTCCTCAAGACGCCCGAACCGGTGGCCGACTCCGGTCCGAAGGAGCCGGAGGTCCGCGACGACCCCGAACGGGACGCGGTCTTGGAGGGGCGCCGGGTTCTCATCGTCGATGACGACATCCGCAACGTCTTCGCGCTCACCAGCGCCCTGGAGGCGCACGGACTGGAGGTGCTCTACGCCGACAACGGCCACACCGGCATCGAGAAGCTCGAGGCCAACGAGGACATCGCCCTGGTCCTGATGGACATCATGATGCCCGAGCTCGACGGTAACGCCACGACCCGGGCGATCCGCGAGATGCCCCAGTTCGCGGACCTGCCGATCATCTCGTTGACGGCCAAGGCCATGCAGGGCGACCGCGAGCGCAGCCTCGAGGCCGGCGCCTCCGACTATGTGACCAAGCCGGTCGATCTCGATCACCTGCTGGATGTCATGCGAACGTGGTTGGATCGGGACAACCGTACGCACCGCGCAGAAGAAGATGGGCAGGAGTCGTAGACGTGCCGCACAAGGCCAATATCCTCCTCGTCGACGACCGCGACGACAACCTCACGACCCTGGAGGCGATCCTCACCTCCCTCGACCAGAACCTGGTGCGGGCCAGTTCGGGCGAGGCCGCGCTCAAGGCGTTGCTGGAGGACGACTTCGCGGTCATCCTGCTCGACGTGATGATGCCGGGGATGGACGGCTTCGAGACGGCCGCGCACATCAAGCAGCGCGAGAAGACCAAGGACATCCCGATCATCTTCCTGACCGGGGCCGACATCGACCGCCACCAGGTCTTCCGGGGGTACGCCTCCAGATCGATCGACTACCTCACCAAACCGTTCGACCCCTGGGTGCTGCGGGCCAAGGTCGAGGTGTTCGTCGACCTCTACCACACCAAGCGCCGGCTCCAGGAGCAGTCGCGGATGCTCCAGCGCGAGCTGGGCGCCGAGGTCGACGGCCCGGTCCGCTCGGTCGTGACCCGGCTGTCCGAGCGCACCGCCGAGGTCTCCGAGGGGGTGGAACGGGTGCGGGAGCGGGTTCTCGCCACCGACGCCGACGGGCGGACCGCCGCCGCGCTGCGCGACCTCGACCGTTCGGTGGCGCGGCTCGCCGAGTTCGTCTCGGCGCTGCGCGGATCCTCGTGACCCGAGGCCGTGGCATCCGCCCACATCGGAGGCCGGTGGCGCATACGCTGGTGGCATGGACGTCGTGATCGTGTGTCCCGACTGCCACGGCAGTGGTTACCGGATCACCGTCGTGGGTTATGCGGGCAGTGACCTGACCGGCGAGATGCTGGTGCCCCGGGAGTGCCGTGGTTGTGCCGGGACGGGCCGCATGACCGTCTCGGGGTGGTCCTGAGCCGGGACGCGGCCGGCTCAGCCCGCCGAACGCGGCGGCAGGGCCAGCCCGATGTGCTCGCCGATCTCCTCGATCAGGCCCAGGTCGGCGAGCCGGAAGGAGCCGCGGTTGCTGCGCCGGATCAGGGTGAGCGCTCCGCGCACGCCCCTGCTTCCGCGCAGGGGGACGCACAGCAGTGAACCCGCGCCGAGCGCGCCGAGGACCGGGACCCCGTTGGGGTCGTGGCCGAGCACGCCCCCGTCCTCGATGAGCTGGTGCAGGACGGACTGGCCGGTGCCCAGCACGTCGCGGGGGACCTCGGACGAGAGCGGGTCGAGCCCTTCCAGCATTTTGCGCGCCTCGTCGCCCTCGGGGCCGGCCACCACCGCGCGCCGCGGTTCGGAGGCGTCGGAGGGCAGGTCGCAGACGTCGATGATGACCCAGTCGGCGTAGGAGTCCGCGAGCAGGGCCGCGGCGTCGTCGAGGGCGAGCGGGCTGCCCGCGCCGCCGGGGCCGGCGCTGCGCAGCAGCAGCCGGGTCATGCGGGTGAGCACGTCCAGTCGGCGCGCGGCGAGCACGACGACCTGGTCCTCGACCTCGGCCTCCAACGGGGCGGGCCCCTCGTCGGCGCTGCTGTCCAGCGGCGGCGACATGACGACGAGGACGAGCGGGTTGGCCTCGGTGGGCACGTCCAGGCGGGTCAGGGTGAGGTGGACGTCCTCGGCCCAGCCGCGGCGGGCCAGCCGCGAGTCGAACGACGCGGGCTCCCCGCCGCGCAGCACCGCGGCCAGCCGCGAGCGCATGGCGGCGCGGCGGCGCAGGTCGACGAAGATCGACAGCGGCTTTCCGGTGAGGTAGCCGCTGGTGCTGCCCAGCCGTTCGGCCCCGATCGCGTTGATGCGGCGGATGTAGCCCTCGTGGTCGAGCAGGACGACGGGGATGCTCAGCTCGGTGAAGACGGCCCGCAGCACGGCGCGGTCGTCGTCGTTGGCGGCGCGGCGGGACGCGCTCGCGTCGACCTCGCTGGCCATCCTGCGCCCACAGTCGCGCAGCAACCGTTCGGCGAAGTCGAGTTCGGCGAGCGCGGCTTCGAGGGTGCTCGCGGCGTCACCGGGATACATGGCGTGCGTGCTGCGCAACGCCGCCGCGCGTTCGCCCAACTCGGTGATCTCGCGTTCGAGGTCGGCGAGGTTCTCCGGCAAGCTCATGGCTCCTGACGTGTGAGGATGGGGAGGCCCAGGGGTGTGGGAGTGCCCTCCGCCGCCGTGGGCCCCGGGGGTCGCCCGCGGGAACGGCCCCGCATATGAAGCTAACGCATGACCCCAGTGGAGCCGACGGTGGTTACGGTGGAGTAGCGGTGACCGGACGAGAACGGGACGGGGGGCACGGACATGTGGATCGAGCGTCTCGCGCGGGAGATCGGCGCGCTGGGGCAGGAGGGCAGCAGCACCCCGGAACGGGCGGTGGACCGGTTGAGCACGGTGGCCGCGCGCGGGGTCCCCGGCTGCTCGGCGGCCCTGGTGGTGGTCTGGCGGGCGGTGGAACGCGGTGACGGCGACGATGTCGCGGAACACCCCGGCGGGCACGTCGTCGTCGACTACGGCGCCTCCCACTCCGACCTGGCGGCGGCCTTCGAGCACCAGTACGCCACCGATCAGGGGCCCGCGGTGGAGGCGGTGCGCGAGATGCGGCCGGTCTCGGTGGGAGACGTGCTGCGCGGGGATCGCTGGCCGCGCTACACCAGCATGGCGGTGCAGTGCGGTGACCGTTCCTCGGTGACGCTGCCGCGCGCCTTCGGCGATGAGGTTTTGACCCTCGGAGTGCATTCGGGCCGGGCCGACGCCTTCGACCCGGTGATCGTGCAGCCGCTCATCGAGCTGCTCGCCGAGCAGGCCACCGCGATGCTGCTCCAGGCGGGCCGCTACAGCGACGCCGAGCGCGAGGCCGCGCATATGCGGCGCGCCATGTCGTCGCGCGGCGTCATCGACCAGGCCAAGGGCATCATCATGCACGCGCGCGGGTGCGACGCCGACGAGGCGTTCCGGGAACTGCGCAGGGTCGCCCAGCGCAACCGGATGAAGGTGGCCGAGGTCGCCCGCAAGCTCGTGGAGGAGCACGCCGCCGGCACGACGACGGGACCCCGCAGGGTGGCCGTCCGGTGAACCGAGGGGCACGCTTGGTACCGGTCCGATGACGGAAGGTGTGCGGGCCCGACCGGGTGTGCCGAATGGCGCTAAGGTGACGGAGTAGCGGAGTGTACGGCCGGCGTGGACGCGACGGTGGTGCGGAGCGGAAACGCCGATCCCCCACCTCCCCAACCCCCATCTCCCGCCAAAGGCGTGACGAGCGAGGAGTGCGTGCGTGACAGCCGAGATCTCGACCCGAACCGAGGGCGATGTCGTCGTGGTGCTCCCACGGGGAGACCTCGACGCCATCACCTCACCCGAGCTCGCCCGTGAGCTCGACGGCTTCCTGAGCGCCGACTCCCCGCCCCGAGGGGTCGTCGTCGACTTCTCCGGCGTCGACTTCTGCGACTCCCGCTGTATCGGGGTCCTGGTCGCCTGCTACCGCCAGGCCCGCGACCGGTCCATCGGTTTCGTCGTGGCCTCGCCGCAGCGCACGGTGCAGCGCCTGTTCGTCATCGCCGGCATTGACCAGGTCATCACCATCGAGGACGACATGAACCGGGCGCTCAAGGCCGCGCTGACCTGACTCCGCCGCGCCTCTCCGGGTTCGCGCGGCGAGGGGCTCAGGCCTTGAAGTGCAGCCGTACCAGCGACCCGCCGGCGTTGCCGCGCACCTCCATGAAGTCGCAGATCTGCCGGGTGATCCACAGGCCGTACCCACGGACGCTCAGCGCGTCGGCGGGGAAGTAGCCGCTCAGCGGGTCGGTGAGGTCGCCGCCCTCGTCGAACACGTCGCACATGAGCCGTCCGGGGGCCAGCCACAGCGAGATCATCCCCTTGCCCGCTCCGTGCTCCAAGACGTTGGCCGCCATTTCGTTCACCGCGACGACCAGATCGTTGACGCGCTCGCGTGGCGCCCCCAGGCGCTTGGCCAGCGCGGTGAGCTCGTCACGCAGGGCGGGCAGGTCGGGCACGATCTCCAGCGACTCGACGGGGCCGTCGGGGGGAGGCAGGGGCTCGAGCGCGTCGGCGGCGCTGTAGGCGGCGGCGTCACGGTAGTCGGGGCTGTGCCGTGGGGTGCCCCCGATGATCATCACCGGGTGGGTGTGCCACACCCGTTCCAGGACGGATCGGGGAAGCGCGTCCGTGTCGTGCAGGCACATCAGCCGGAGTCTGCTGCCCGCGAGGGAGGCCCCCAGGACCGAGTCCAGCCGGTGCCACTCGCGCAGCTCCAACGGGTTGTCCAAGGGGAGCGCGGGCTCGCCGACCACGGTGATGTGGCGGTCGGGGTGGAGCAGGGTGAGCCTGTGCAGGGCGGCCAGCGTCCGACCGGGCGCCTCGTACCAGGTGTCGTGGTCGACGAAGTGGACGGAGTCGCTCTCGGAGGGCGTCAGGGCCGCGCGCACGGCGGTGGCGTGGCCCGGCCGCAGGGCCACCACCACGTGGTCGCCACTGGCCAGGCCGGCACGGATCCGGGGTACGACGACGTCGCACAGCTCCCGGGCCGAGTGGAACAGCACACCGTGGTGCTCGAATCCCTCGAATCCGGCGTTGTCGGGTACCGCACGTGAACTCATCGCATCACCCCGGGCGCTCGTCCTCCCAGCCGGGAATGACTCTCTCACCGCCGAGGCCACGTTCGGCGAACCTCTCATCCCGCTCTGCTGGGCAGGGCGCGGGGACCGGCCGGGGAGGACGGCCCTCACCCCCCTGGGGGTGGAGGCGGAAAGTCGTTGCCGCGACATTCGCCGGATATGACCTAGGAGGTCGTACGCGGACTAGTGTGCATCATCGCCGACCGCCATGGGCATCTCCTCCTCCATCGGCAGCACCCGGGAGTAGACCCGCTCGGTCTCCGCGGCGACGCGCTGCCAGCCGAAGCGGGAGGCGGCGCGGTCGGCCCCGGCGATTCCGTAGGCGGTGCGCGTGGTGGAGTCGGCGGCCAGGTGACGCAGCACACGCGCCAGCGAGTCGGGCCGGGCCTGGCGCAGCAACACGCCGGTGGTGCCGTCGAGCACGGCGCCGGTGACGCCTCCAACGGCGGTGGCCACAACCGGAAGCCCGCACGCCATGGCCTCCAGCACCGCGCCGCCGTAGGGGTCGTACAGGGCGGCCGAGGCGTAGACGTCGGCCGAGCGCAGCAGACGCGGCAGCTCCTTGCGGTCGACGGAGCCGAGGAGCGTCACCCGCTCGTCCACGCCGGCCTCCTTGGCGACCAGCTCCAGCCGGCGGGCGTCGGGGTCGATGGCCAGGTTCTCGGAGGAGGGGCCGCCGACGATGACGAGCTCGGCGTCGGGGACCCGCGCCATGGAACGGATGAGGGTGTCGGCGCCACTCTCGGGCCCCAGGCCGGTGACCGAGATGATGCGGGTGCGCTGCTCACGGCGGCCGCGCCAGGGGCCCGCCGCGGTTCCGCCCTCGGGCAGGAACTGGTCGGTGTCGACGCCGTAGGGCACCACGCTGACGCGCGGCCGGGGCAGCCCCATGCGGGCCAGCTCGAAGCGCTGGTCGGCGGAGTCGACGACAACGGCGTCGGCGCGCCCGGCGATCGCGGCCTCCAGGCGGACGCGCTCGGTCCGGCCGGGCAGGCCGGCGCGCTGCTCGGCGACGTTGAGCGAGTGGAACGTCTGCACCAGCGGCGGGCGCTGCTCGGTCAGACCGCGCAGCGCCGACAGCGCGGCCAGGCCGCTGGTCCAGCCGAAGGCGTGCACGACGTCGGGGGTGTCCTCGGCGAGCGCGCCGGCCAGCGCCTTGGCGAAGGCGCCGGTGTGCTCGGCCTCCTCGTCGGTCCCCAGCGGGCGGGCCGGGCCGGCGGTCAGGTGCTCGACCGCGACGCCGCGGCCCATGCGGGAGCGGCCGGCCGATTCGGCGTCGGAGCAACGGGCGTAGACGGTGACACGGTGGCCGTTCTTGGCGAGGTGGCGGGCCAGGGCGGCGACGTGGACGCTGTCACCGCAGGTCGGCTCACCCTTGTGGGCGGGAAGCGGGGTGGCGTGCTCGGAAACCAAGGCGATCTTCACGTGAAACTCCTCGTGGTGAGACGGCGACCCGGAGAGTCGATCGACGTGCGCCCATGGCGAAGGACCCCTTCGGTGCAGGGAAAGGGGAGCGGCCAGGCCGACGGGAGCCGTACGGGACGGGGGAGAGAAAGAAGAGGGGAGGGCAGACGCATGAGAATCACACCTTTGGCCGTTCGGAGAAACACGAAAAGCGCTCGAGAACACTCCGGCCGTTGCGGCCAGGTGCGAGCGCACGAAGGCGAAGGTGTGTCTGCGTCTTAGACACCCAACGCCGTCATTGTGTCAGAGGTTTGCGATAAAGACAACGCCCGATTACCTGTGCCGATGGCGGAACCCGGCGCTCCGGCAGGCCGGGAGCGGTTTGCGGGTGATCTTCTCGGGCACGCTCCGGCAGCGACACAGGGGCGGAGGTCCCGGATGGGAGAAAACGTGATGAAAGGGTCAAAAGCGTCACGCTGGCCGGCCGACAGGGCGTTCCCCGCACGCACGACGGTGCCGCACGACCCGATCCCCCACTACACCGGCCGCGGTCGGCTGACGGGACGGCGCGCCCTCGTGGTCGGCGGCCTGGTCGACGGCACCGGCCCGGGACGCGAGGTCGCCGCGGCACTGGCCAAGGAGGGGGCGGCGGTCGCCGTCGCCGACGACCCCGGAGGCCCCTCGAAACCCGCGGCACCGCAGGGATGGAGACGGGCGACCCCCGCCGCGAACGGCGTCCCCGCCGATCCCCTGCACACGACGGCACGGATGCTCGCCGACCTGGGGGCCTGCGCGCTGCCCGTCCGCTGTGACCCCACGCGCGAGGCCGACTGCCGCGGGGCGGTGGCGCACACCACCCTGGAGTTCGGCGGCATCGACCTGCTGGTCGTGTGCGGCCCGGGCCCGCGCGACCACGACGGGCTCATGGACATCACCACCGACCGGCTCGACCGCACCCTGCGCGCGACCTTCTACAGTGCGCTATGGCTGATCCAGGCGGCACGGGTGTTCCTGCCCGCGGGCGCCTCGATCGTCCTCACCGGTGCCCCGTCGGGCGACCACGGCTCCCCCGAGCACATCGACCACGCGGCCGGCGCGGCCGGCGTCATGTCCCTGCCCCGCTCCCTGGCCGGCATCCTGGCCGATCGCGGGGTGCGGATCAACTGTCTGGTCCCCGCCGAGGAGGACGACCCCCACGACGTCGCGGCGGCCTACGTGGACCTCGCCCGCGAGGGGGTGGACCTGGGGACGGGCGCGGTGCTGTCCGTGGCGGGGATCACGCGGAGGCGGCCGGAGGTGCCCCGGCGTGCTCCTCACGGGTGGCCGGATGCGGATCGGCGCGAAGCGGGGGCAGGATAGGAACTGCGCATCGTGGCGATTTCCGCCATGATGTACGCGGGTTTTAGCCGTGGCCGACCGTCCCCCGATACGGTTACATGATCAACGCGCCTCGCCACCGTCCGGCAGAGGCGCCGCTTGGGACTGTTCGGCAGGTACTGCCGATGAAACAGGAGGTAGGGTGCATGGGTGTCGATGGCGGGGCAGTCGCGGTAACGGCCCTCACGCACCGGGGCGCTGTTCGCCAGGCCAATGAGGACGCCGTGGTGATGGGCGCGCTCACGGTGGCCGGCGCCGACATGAAGATGCCCGCGCGCTGCGTGCTCCCCCTGGCCGAGCCCCTCGTCGTCGCCGTCGCCGACGGCCTCGGCGGACACGCCGCGGGAGAGATCGCCTCCGAGCACGCCGTCCATCGCATGGCCGAGAGCGGCGCCGACCTGGTCGGCCCCGAGGCGGTGGAACAACTCCTCAAGCACATCGACGAGGAGATCAAGGAGCACGCCAGCCAGCACACCGAGTTCTCCGGCATGGGCACGACGGTCGCGGGCATGCTGCTGACCGCCGACGGCAACTACTGGTTCAACGTCGGCGACTCGCGCACCTACCGTCTCCAAGACGGCCGGCTCTACCAGCTCTCCCAGGACGACTCGCCGGCGCTGCCCCCTTCCGAGGACGGCAAGCCGGTCACCACGAACTTCATCACCCAGTCGCTCGGCGGCAGCGGCGCCAGCCCGATGGAGCCCCACGTCGGCCGCGACCCCGAACCCGGTCCCGGGGCGTGGTTGATGTGCAGCGACGGCCTGTCCGACCTCGTGGCGCTGGAGGAGATGGAGCGCATCATCGCGGGCTCCGGCAGTGACGAGGCGGCCGTGTTCAACCTGTGGCAGGCCGCCATGGACGCCTCCGGACGCGACAACATCAGCATTCTGCTCGTGCGCCGCGGCTGAGACCCCGGCGGCACGGGAACGCGCGCGGCCCCGCGGGGAGGATTCCCCCGCGGGGCCGCGGTGTTTTTCAGCCGGGGATCAGCCCTGCCCGCCGGGGCGCCTGCGCAGCCGGACGATGACGATGACGATCAGGCCGACCACGGCCAGGGCGCCGACCACCGCCAGCGCCGGACCCCACGGTCCCGCGGTGGAGGTGGGATTGGCGACCGGCCCCTCCTCGGAGGTGGGGCTCTCCTCGGCGGTGGGGGATGTCTGGGTGGCCGGGCTCTCCTCGGCCTCGGGGGACGCCGCGGCGACGGCCTCCTCGGAGAGGGTGAAGGCCAGTTCGTCCTCCAGCGGGTGGCCGTCGGCCGAGATGATCCGGTAGTTGATCGTGTACTCGCCGGACTCCGTCAGGGGGACCAGGTCGATCGCGGCCTTCTCGCCGTCGAGACGGACCTCGCCCTCGGCGACGTTCTCCCCGTTGGGGTCGGAGACGACGATGCCGTTACCGCCCTCGTTGACCTCGGCGTTGAAGGTGAGGACCACCTCCTGGGGCGCCTCGTCGAGGGTCGCCCCGTCCTCGGGGGAGGACGACAGCAAGACGTTGTGGGCCAGCGCGCTCTGCGCCGGTGCCAGGGCCAGCAGCAACGAGAGGCCGAACGCGATCGGCAGGCGGGACCTGCGCCGGGACGTGATGGTGGATGCCATGAGAGACCTTTCCGGTGCTCGTCGGATTCGTTTCGGACGGGGACGACGAACAACGGATGGTGGCCCGCGGGGGCGGGACCGGCGCGCCAGACCCGAGCGAGGGCGCATGGCGGGCGGCCGGATGGGGAGGAGGGGGCGCGGGGGCAGGGGCGGAAGGGGCGCCGCCACCGGGCGGGGAAGCGCGCGCAGGACGAGGGTGGCCAGCGCCCACAGCCCGGTTTCGCCGTGGGAGAGCAGGGCCGTGGCGAGCAGCGCGGCCCACAGGTGGCCGGCCAGCATGCCGGGGGAGTACCCGGCCAGGCAGAAGTGGCCGATGTGCGCGAGCGACGTGCTCGCCGGCCCCGCCTGGGGGGACTGGAACAGCAGGTGCAGCCCCGCCTGGGCGAGGGCCAGGACCGCGAAGATCTCGCCGGGGCCGCGCCGGGCCCGGGTGAATGGGGTGAGCGCGAACGCCATGAACAGCGTCGCGAGCGCCAGGGTCCCGGGCGGGGCGGTACCGTCCGACCACGCGGCGTGGCCGGACCAGGACAGGCCGGTGCACGCCAGGGCCAGGACGGCCGTCCGCAGGAGCCACAGGGGGCCCCGGGTAGGCAGGTGCACGGTCTCAGAACCTAACAGGTGACCAAGGGACCGGCCGAGAACCGGTACCGCGGAAGCGAAGGGCCGTCAGACCGGAGGGTCTGACGGCCGATGGCGCATGGCCGGGTCAGCTGGCGGGGACCAGCTCGCGGCGCATGTAGCGGCGTTCCTCGGGCGTTGTCGCACCCCAGATCCCATGCGCCTCCCCGGCGCGCAGTGCCCACCGCAGGCACTCTTGGCGAACAGTACACGTACGGCAGATGGCCTTGGCGAGCTCCGCGTCATGCCGCCCAGGCCCGGTCGTGCTCACCGGGAAGAACAGTTCGGGGTCGTAGCTGCGGCAGGCGCCCTGCGCGACCCAGTCTTCGCTTTCGTGGTAAAGGCGGTTCACCAGGTGCCTCCGAATCCCTGGCTCGTGTCCTCGGAACCCACGGTGATCCACCGTGGGATGAGGTGGCCGCGGATGGCCGTTCGCTGCACCGCGGGCGGACCTCGGGTCCCGTCGAAGGGCGACGGGGCCCGCGCGCGGGCTACCCGTGGATGTGCCAGGGAAGCACCGTCGCGTCTCGACCGATTGTAGTACTACGCCGGGTCGTACTACAGAAGGTCAGCGAGAAAATTCCCCTGGAAGCGCCGCTGTTATGGCACTTTTCGTGCATACGGTGCAAAAGCTCACACGAGGATGGGGCGGTCGCGGGGCGGGCGGGGGCGGTCCCGGCGGTGGTCGTCGCGGGAGGTGCGCGCGGTCCGGGGCGAGGGGGGCGTGTTGCCTCATGTGGAACAGAGGGTGTCGATAATGGCGATGAATATCCCTACTTCGATAGATTCCGTGTGATCTATGCCACCCTTAAAGTTCCGTGTGTGAGGCCCTATGTTTGGCTGTGGTTCCACGCGAAGGGTGGAACGCGATCCGCGCGGCCCGTTTCCACGGCCGCGCCCGAGGCGTTTCGAACCCCCTGGTGGCAACCGAGGGCCGGCGCGGAGCGACCCCGAGAGCGGCCGTGACCAGCGCGGCGACGCCGGGAACCGCGTTTTTAAATGAACGAGCCCTACCCGGTGCAACATCGCCGAAACATTCACCACTGAAATCCCGGAAATTTCGCTCAGGAACGTTCGCTAAATTCCTGCGACGTGCCTCTTCAACGAACAGCTCCAGCCGACCGAGACGATTCCGGATACGTCCACGACCGTCGCGTGGACGCTCCCGTGGACCCCGACGGGGTGCGTCTGGCCGCGCCATCGTTGGAGGACGGACGGCACCTGTGGCGCCTGGCGGGTGACTGCGGGCTCGACGTGAACTCCCCGTACGCCTACGCCCTGTGGTGCCGCGACTTCGCGCGGACCTCGCTGGTCGCCTACGACGCCGAGGGCGTCGTCCGCGGTTTCGTCACCGGCTACGTCCGCCCGGACTCCCCCGAGACCTACTTCCTGTGGCAGGTCGGCGTCGACCCCGCGTTCCGCGGCCGCCGGCTGGCCCGGAGGATGCTCGACCACATCGCCGATCGCGTCGTCGCCACTGGCCTCACCCGCCTGGAGGCGACCGTCACCCCCGGCAACACGGCCTCGCGCGCGCTGTTCGCCTCGTTCGCCCGCGACCGTGGCGCCCACATCGCCTGGACTCCCCTGTTCGGACGCGAGCACTTCCCCGCCGACGGCCCTGACGGGCACGAACCGGAGGAACTCGTGCGCATCGGTCCGATCGGCTGACCCGTTCCACCCGACTCGACGTTCACAGCGACGCCCGACTCATCCCGACCCCGCCGCCCCGCACGCGGTGGATTGCGGAAAGGACACAAGGGGAAACGATGGAGATCTTCGAACGCCTCGAATCGGAAGTCCGTAGTTACTGCCGTGGCTGGCCGGTCGTCTTCAACGAGGCGCGCGGCAGTCACGTCTACGACGAATCCGGCCGTCCCTATCTCGACTTCTTCGCGGGCGCGGGATCGCTCAACTACGGGCATAACAATCCCCGCCTCAAAACCGAGCTCCTCGACTATCTCATCGGGGACTCCATCGTCCACAGCCTGGACGCCTACACCACGGCCAAACGCGATTTCCTGAAAACCTTCGGCGAGGTGATCCTCGCCCCCCGCGGGCTGGACTACAAGGTCCAGTTCCCCGGCCCGGCCGGCAACAACGCGGTCGAGGCGGCGCTCAAGCTCGCCCGCAAGTACACCGGCCGCGAGACCGTCATCAGCTTCACCAACGGCTTCCACGGCATGACCCTGGGCGCGCTCGCGGTCACCGGCAACTCGATGAAGCGCGGCGGCGCCGGCGTTCCGCTGGGCCACGCCGCGACCATGCCGTTCGACGGCTACATGGACGGCCGGACGCCGGACTTCCTGTGGCTGCGCAGCCTGCTGGAGGACAGCGGCAGCGGCCTGGACAAGCCGGCGGCGGTCATCGTCGAGACGGTGCAGGGGGAGGGCGGCATCAACGTCGCCAGCGCCGGGTGGCTGCGCGGCCTGGCCGCGCTGTGCAAGGAGTACGAGATGCTCCTCATCGTCGACGACATCCAGATGGGCTGTGGCCGGACCGGGCCGTTCTTCTCCTTCGAGGAGGCCGGTATCGAGCCGGACATCGTCACGCTGTCGAAGTCCATCAGCGGCTATGGCCTGCCGATGGCCCTCACCCTGTTCAAGCGCGAGCTGGACGTGTGGGAGCCGGGCGAGCACAACGGCACCTTCCGGGGCCCCAACCCCGCCTTCGTCACCGGCACCGCGGCCCTGACCACCTTCTGGCGCGACGACGAGTTGCAGCGGGAGACCGTCGCCAAGGGCGAGCTGATCGGCTCCCGCCTGGAGGCCATCGCCGAGGAGCACCCGCAGACGGGCGCCCACGCCCGCGGCCGGGGGATGGCTCGCGGCCTCGCCTTCACCGAGGAGGGCCTGGCCAAGTCCGTGTGCGCCGAGGCGTTCCAGCGCGGCCTGCTCATGGAGACCTCCGGTCCCGAGGACGAGGTCGCCAAGCTCCTGCCGCCGCTGACCACCTCCCGCGAGGAGCTGGAACAGGGCCTGGACATCATCGCCGAATCCGTGCGCGCCGCCGTCAAGGTGCCGCAGCCGGCCTGAGCCGCGGCCGGCAGAAGGACCCGGGGCCCGGAGCGAATCCGGGCCCCGTACTCGGGGACACCGTCCCCACCGCGAGAGAAGGAAGAGGAGACGCGACCGCCGTGATCGTTCGCAGCCTGGACGACGTCAACGACACCGACGCCGACATCAAGACCGAGACCTGGCGCAGCCGCCGCGTCGTGCTCGCCAGGGACGGTGTTGGTTTCTCGTTCCACGAGACCGTCTTGTACGCGGGCACCGAGACGCGCATGTGGTACGCCAACCACATCGAGCTCGTGCACTGCATCGAGGGCGAGGCGGAGGTCACCAACGAGGAGACGGGCGAGACCCATCTGATCACGCCCGGCACGCTCTACCTCCTCGACGGGCACGAGCACCACACGGTCCGTCCCAAGACCGACTTCCGGGTGCTGTGCGTGTTCAACCCGCCGGTGACGGGCCGCGAGGTTCACGATGAGAACGGGGTCTACCCGTTGTTGCACGAGGAGCCCGCGGCACAGAGGTAGGGCGCGACCGGTCCGGGCACAGCGCAGGACAGAGATCCCTGGAGGGGGCTCGAAGATGACACTGATCACGACCGACTTCGAACAGCCGACCACGGACGACTACCCGACGCGCAAGGGAACCGAACCCGCACTGCTCTACCGCAGGGACCCCGCGGTCTGGGGGACCGCGGCCGACGGCCCGATGTCCCAGGAGGAGCTGGACTCCTTCGACACCAAGGGCTACTACCAGGCCGAGGCGCTGGTGACCGCCGAGGAGCTCGCCATCTACCGCGCCGAGCTGGACCGGCTCGCCGGTGACGAGGCGATCAAGCGGGACGAGCGCACCATCGTCGAGCGTTCCTCCGACGAGGTCCGTTCCATCTTCGAGGTGCACAAGATCAGCGAGGTGTTCGCGAAGCTGGTCCGCGACCCGCGCGTGGTGGGCCGCGCCCGCCAGATCCTCGGCTCCGACGTCTACGTCCACCAGAGCCGGGTGAACTACAAGCCGGGCTTCGGCGGGGGTGACTTCTACTGGCACTCCGACTTCGAGACCTGGCACGCCGAGGACGGCATGCCCCGGCCGCGGGCGGTCAGCCTCTCGCTGGCGCTGACCGACAACCACCCCTACAACGGGTGCCTGATGATCATGCCGGGGTCGCACAAGACCTATGTGAGCTGTGTCGGCGAGACGCCCGAGGGGCATTATCGCGACTCGCTGAAGAAGCAGGAGATCGGCACTCCCGATCCGAGCAGCCTGACGATCCTGGCCGACAAGCACGGCATCGACATGATCACCGGACCGGCCGGTACCGGCCTTTTCTTCGACTGCAACTGCATGCACGGGTCCAGCGGCAACATCTCGCCCTATCCCCGTTCCAACGTGTTCATCGTCTTCAACAGCGTCGACAACACGTGCGGGGAGCCTTTCGCGGCGCCCAGCCCGCGGCCCACGTTCGTCGGCGCGCGTGATTTCACGCCGGTGATCTGACGCCTTCGCCGGAGCGGATGTTAGGACCGGCCGATCGCGGGCACGCCCGCTTGGCGGGCACGCGCCCGTGACCGGCCGGGTACCGTCCGCCCGGCGGGGCACGGGGGTGGGGCGGGACCGGTTCCACCGGGCCACCCCACCCCCATCCCGCACAAGACGCGCGGCGCCCCCTCCCTCGGGGAGGGGGCGCCGCGTGGTTCCCCGAGGAGAAGAGCATGACGAGGATTCGAGGAAGCGGTCCGGACCGCCGGCGCTTCTTCGCGAGCGCGGGCGGCGCCGGTCTGGCCGCGCTCCTTGCACCGCCGCTGTTGAGCGGCTGTTCGAAGGTCGGTACCGGCAACACCTTCGACCGGATCCGCGAACAGGGGTACATCAACGTCGGATTCGCCAACGAGGCCCCCTACGGCTACACCGACCTGGCCACCGGTGAACTCACCGGCGAGGCCCCCGAACTCGCCAAGGCGATCTTCGCCGAGCTGGGGATCGAGGAGATCCGCGGCGTCCCGGTCCAGTTCAGCGGCCTGATCCCGGGCCTGGTGGGCGGCCAGTTCGACATGGTGGCCGCCGGGATGGCGATCACCCCCGAACGCTGCGAGCAGGTCGCGTTCACCGACCCGGACTACCTCAGCCGCACCGCCTTCCTGGTCCGCGAGGGCAACCCGCTCGGCATCACCACGTTCGGCGACGTCGCCGACAACCCCGACGCCGTGTTGTGCGTCATGAACGCGACCGTCGAACAGCAGATGGCCGAGGGGCAGGGGGTTCCCGCCGCCCAGATCCAGACCGCCCCGGACACGCCCAGCGCCTATGAGCTGCTGGAGACCGGCCGGATCGACGCGGTCGCGCTGACCGCGATCTCACTGCGCTGGATGCTGGACCAGCGGGGCGGCCCTTTCGAGGTGACCGAGGGGTTCTTCCCGATCGATCAGGAGACGGGCGAGGAGATCATCGGCGGCGGGGGGTTCGCGGTGCGCCCGGCCGACACCGACCTGCGGGACGCCTTCAACGGTGTCCTGGCCGACTTCAAGGACAGCGGGCGCCTGCTGGAGATCATCGAACCGTTCGGGTTCACCGAGGAGGAACTCCCCGGCGATCTGACCGCCGACCGTCTGTGCCGGGCGTGAGGAGACCACGATGACCTTCTTCGACCTCCTGCCGTTGTACCTCAACGGCGCCTGGTACACCCTGCTGATCACGCTCGGCGGCTGCGCCCTGGCGTTCGTCATCGCGATGACGGTCGGCATCGTGGGCAGCGTCCGCAACCCGGTGCTGCGCGCGGCCGCGGCCGTCTACGTCGAGGTGTTCCGCGGTGTGGCGGCGCTGGTGCTGATGTTCTGGCTGTTCTACGCCCTGCCGCTGGTCACCGGCTACCGGGTGGAACCGGTGTTCGCCGCGATCCTCGCGCTCGGGCTCAACGTCGGGGCCTATGGCGCCGAGAACGTGCGCGGCGCGATCAAGGCCGTGCCCCGGGCCCAGTACGAGGCCACGGTGGCGTTGAACATGACCCCCGTGCAGCGGATGCGCATGGTGATCCTGCCGCAGGCGTGGGCGCAGATGCTGCCCACGTTCGGCAACCTGGCGATCGAGCTGATGAAGGGCAGCGCGGTCGTCTCGCTCATCGCGGTGTCGGACCTGACGTTCGTCGCCCAGCAGCTGCGCACCTTCTCCGGTGACACGGCGCTGGCGTTCACCGCGGCCCTGGTCATGTACTTCATCATCGCCCAGGTCCTGCTGTTCTTCGTGCGGATGGCCGAGCGCCGGGCCGACCGGCGGCTGGGCCGGGCTCCGGCGAAGCCGACGAGGCGCGGCGGCCGGATCGCCGCCGCGGTGAAGGGCGGTGGAGCGTGACGTTCGACTGGGGATTCGTCGGCGAGGTCCTGCCCGACCTGCTGCTGGGCCTGCGCTACACCTTGTTGGCCACGGTCGTCTCCTATGCGTTCGCGCTGGTCCTGGGGTTGGTCGTGGCGATGGTCCGGCGCGCGGCGCCGCGTCCGGTGGCCGCCGTCGTGCACTGGGTCATGGAGTTCATCCGCTGCACGCCGCTGCTGGTCCAGCTCTTCTTCGTCTTCTACGTGCTGCCATCTGTGGGGGTCCAGCTCTCGCCGTTGACGGCGGGCATCATCGGACTGGGCGTCCACTACGCGGCCTACACCGCCGAGGTGTACCGCTCGGGTCTGGAGGGGGTGCCGCGCGGCCAGTGGGAGGCGGCCCGGGCGCTGAGCCTGCCGGCCCGCCGCACCTGGACGGCGGTGGTCCTGCCGCAGGCGGTGCGCAGGGTGATCCCGGCGCTGGGCAACTACCTGATCTCGATGTTCAAGGACACCCCGCTGCTGTTCGCGATCACCGTGCCCGAGCTGCTGTTCGAGGCCAACCGCCTGGGTGGCCAGTACTTCAAGTACCTCGAAATGATGACGGTGGTCGGCCTGCTCTTCATCTGCGTGAGCGTGCCGGCCGCGATCCTGATCCGATTCCTGGAGCGACGCTATGCCGCAATCTGACAACCTCCCGGCCGGCGCCGCGGGTCACGCCCCCGGTGAGGAGCCGCTGATCCGGTTCGACAAGGTGGTCAAGAGGTTCGGCCGCAACGTCGTCCTGCGTGAACTCGACTTCACCGTGGACGCGGGCGAACGGGTCACCCTGATCGGTCCCAGCGGTTCGGGTAAGACCACGATCCTGCGGCTGTTGATGACGTTGGAGCGGGTCAACGGCGGCGTCATCTGGGTCAACGGCGATTCGCTCAGCCACATGCGGCGTAACGGGCGGCTCGTCCCGGCCAACGAGAAGCACCAGCGTGAGGTGCGTAAGAAGATCGGGATGGTCTTCCAGCAGTTCAACCTGTTCCCGAACATGAGCGTGCGCCGCAACATCACCGAGGCGCCCGTCCACACGCTGGGGATCTCCCGGGAGGAGGCCGACCAGCGGGCGGAGGAGCTGCTGGACATGGTGGGGCTGCGGCAGAAGATCGACGCCCACCCCACCCAGCTCTCCGGAGGGCAGCAGCAACGGGTCGCGATCGCCCGGGCGCTGGCGATGCGCCCGCAGATCCTGCTGCTCGACGAGGTGACCTCGGCCCTGGACCCCGAGCTGGTCGCGGGGGTCTTGGACGTGCTGCGCGAGATCGCGCGCACCACCGACATCACGATGCTGTCGGTGACCCACGAGATGGCCTTCGCCAAGGACGTCTCTCACCGGGTGCTGATGTTCGACCAGGGCCGGATCGTCGAGGAGGGGCCGCCGGAACAGATCTTCGGCGACCCCCACGAGGAACGCACCAAGGAGTTCCTGCACGCGGTCCTGGAGGGGTGAGACCCGCCGGGCCGGCCGCGCAGGCCCGGCCGGCCCGGTTCTCCCCGGCGCGGCGGCTCCTCTGCGAAGCTGGTGGCATGGCCCGACTGCTGATCGTGCACCACACCCCGTCACCGGCCACGCAGGTCCTGTTGGAGGCCGTGCTGGAGGGGGCGCGCACCGACGAGATCGAGGGCGTCGAGGTGGTCACCCGTCCCGCGCTCGCGGCGACGGCCGTCGATGTCCTGGCCGCGGACGGCGTCGTCCTCGGCACGCCCGCCAACATCGGCTACATGTCCGGCGCCCTCAAACATTTCTTCGACGGTGTTTACTACCCGTGCCTGACCGACACGGCCGGCCTGCCCTACGCGCTGTACGTGCACGGCAACGACGACACCGCGGGCGCGGTCCGCGCCGTCGAGGCGATCGCCAAGGGCATGTCCTGGCACCGGCACCGTCCCCCGGTCAGCGTCACCGGCGCCCCGGACGCCGCGGCCCGCGAGGCGTGCTGGGAGCTGGGTGCGCTGAGCGCGCTCGCCACCCTGGAACGGGTCGGTTAGGGGACGCGTTCGCGGTCCTCGCGGCGAGCGTCCGGCCCGACGAGGGACCACGCGGTCGCCGCGGTCCGGACGCTCGGCCTGCGCCGTCGTCGATCCTCCGCATCGTGCCGGGGCACGTGGCGGGGGAGCTCGGCGCCCTCTTCACGGGGGCCGTGCCGTTCCTCCGTGGGAGATCACGGCGCGGCGGGCGCCCCGGCCGGTGGGTCCGGTGGGGCGCCCGCCGCGTCGCTCAGGAGTCCTTCCCGGTCCCGGTCGCGGCGGGGGCACCGGTCGAGCGCCGCGCGTTGGCGTGCTCCAGCAGCTGCTCCAGCCGGGCGCGGTCCACCCGGCCGCCGGAGAAGGCGACCATCCGGTCGATCGGGATCGACGCCATCATCCGCTGCATGTCCATGCCCAGGTCGGCCCCCTCATCGCCGGCTACACCGGGAAGGGCGCTGCCGCTCATGGCCTCCATCAGCACCGGGCCGGCCACGGGGTCGGCGAGCACCTCGCCGAGAGTCGACTCCAGGGTGAGCGGCGGACGGACGCCGTCGCCGTCGAGGGCCACGGTCCCCGTCAGGCGCAGGTCGCGGCTGGAGGCGCCCACCGAGATCACGTAGTCGCCGCCCTCGACCACCCAACGGTCCTGCCGCACATCCCAATAGGCGAGGTCCTCCCGGCGGAGCAGCAGCTCGACGGTGCGGCTCTCGCCGGGGTCCAACGTGACCCCCGCGAACCCGGCGAGCCAGCGCGGCGCCCGGGCCACCTCCGAGGCCGGCAGCCCCGCGTAGACCTGCACCACCTCGCGCCCGGCCCGCGTCCCCGTGTTCGACACCGTGAGCCGCACGGCCACCCCCGCCTCGGAGGGCGCCAGCTCCAGGCCGGAGTAGGTGAACTCGGTGTAGGACAGGCCGTGCCCGAACGGGAAGGTGACCTCCAGGCCGCGGGCGTCGTACCAGCGGTAGCCGACGAAGATCCGCTCACCGTACAGCACGTGCCCGTGCTCGCCGGGGAAGGACAGGTAGGCGGGGGAGTCCTCCAACCGCACCGGGACGGTCTCCGTCAACCGCCCCGACGGGTTGACGACACCGAACAGCACGTCGGCGATCGCGCCGCCGCCCGCCTGCCCGAGCAGGGCGCCGTCGAGGATCGCGGGCGCCAGCTCGGCGACCGGGGCGAGCCGCAGCACGCCCCCGTGGGAGAGGACGACGACGGTGCGCGGCTGCGCCCGCACGACGGCCTCCAGCAGTTCGACCTGCTCCCGGGGCAGCTCGATGTGCTCCCGGTCGAAGCCCTCCGACTCCTGCCGCGCGGCCAGCCCGAGGAAGACGACGGCGGTCCGCGCGGCGGCCGCGGCCCGCACCGCCTCGGCGCGCAACGCCTCGGCGTCGCCGGACCCGTCCGTCGTGAAACCGGGGGAGAAGGAGACGTCGCCGTCGCCGGCGAGCCGGCGCACCTCGTCGAGCGGAACGTCCAGGCGGGTGGGGTTCACGTGCGAACTGCCGCCGCCCTGGTAGCGCGGCGCCTGCGCGAACTCGCCGATGACGGCGATCGAGCCGCCGGGCGCGAGCGGAAGCAGCGCGCCGTCGTTCTTGAGCAGGACGACGCCGCGCCCGGCCGCCTCGCGGGCGAGGGCGTGGTGGGCGTCGACGTCGAACGTCGCCCCCTCGCGCGCCCCCTCGGCGGCCCGGGCGGCGAGCCGCGCGACGCGCCGCGCGGAACGGTCGACGGCCGCCGCGTCCAGCTCGCCGGCGGCGACCGCGGCCACCACGCGCGCGTCCGACACGCCACCGGTCGCCGGCATCTCAAGATCCAGGCCGGCCGCCACCGAGGCGACCCGGTCCCGCACGGCACCCCAGTCGCTGACCACGACGCCGTCGAAACCCCACTCGTCGCGCAGGACCGATGTCAACAGCCACGCGTTCTCACCGGCGTAGGTCCCGTTGATCCGGTTGTAGGAGCACATCACCGTCCAGGGGCGCGCCTCCTCGACGACCCGCTGGAACGCGCGCAGGTAGATCTCGCGCAGCGTGCGGGGGTCGATGTCGGAACTCGAACGCATCCGGTCATGCTCGGCGTTGTTGGCCGCGAAGTGCTTCACCGAGGCGCCCACGCCGCGGCTCTGCAGTCCCTTCACCCAGGCCGCGCCGAGAACGCCGGAGACGAGCGGGTCCTCCGAGTAGTACTCGAAGTTGCGGCCACAGCGCGGGTCGCGCTTGATGTTCACACCGGGGCCGAGCAGCACGTTCACCCCGGCGGCCCGGCTTTCGTCGCCCAGGGCCGCGCCGACGCGCTCGACGAGTTCGGGGTCCCAGGACTGGCCGAGCCCGACCGCGGGCGGGAAGCACGTCGCGGGGATGCTCGCCGAAAGCCCCAGGTGGTCCGACGCGCCGGTCTGCTTGCGCACGCCGTGCGGCCCGTCGGTCAGTGAGATCGCCGGGACGGGGCCGACGGCCTTCGTGGTCCAGAAGTCGGCGCCGCTGCCGAGCGCGGCCCTCTCCTCCAGGCTGAGGTCGGTGGTTTCGCTCATGGCTTCCTCTCGTGACTGGTGGTCGGACGGGGTGCCGGAAAGGAACGGGACGCCCGCGGTGGACGCGGCCCTGTCCGGACGCGGAACCGCCGCGCGCGGGCGTCGTGTGGCCTGGGAAGGGCCGCGGACGCCGGTTCCCGGGCGCCCCGCCGCTCCCGCCGCGTCCACGGTCCGGCCCTGTCGAGCGGGCGGGGAGGCGTCTGGGCGGGCGGGGTCGCGTGGCGGGGAGGGCGCCGGCGGGGGCCGGAGCGGGCGGGCCCTCACGGGCGGGCCCTCCGTCCTCCCGGAGTCCGGGGCGCGAGGAGGGGAGCGGCGCTCGCGCCGGGCGGGCCGTGGGACGGTCGGACCGCTGGTGTTCGGGCCATGCTGTGCGATCGCCCCCTGCTCGGTGGACGGGACCACGACGTCTACCTACTACCTAGTAGTTAGTAGGTAGACGTTAATCTAGCCATCCTGGTGCTGACCAGGCAAGAGGTATCCGGTGGGAGAGGTGCTCGAACATGGCCGAGAGCGCGCCGACCTATAGACGGGATCGGCCGCGTCTGCCGGCGGAGCAGCGACGCCGGCAGATCGTCGAGGTGACGACCCGCCTGATCGCCGAACGGGGTTTCTGGGGACTGTCGATGCAGGACGTCGCCGACGGCTGCGGGCTGACCGTCCCCGGGCTGCTGCACCACGTCGGCTCCAAGGACGGGCTGCTCATCGCGGTCCTGGACCACCGCGACGCCGAGGACGCCCGGGCCCTCGCCGAACAGCTCGGCGTCGACGAGCACGACCTGCCCGGCGACCTGTCCGCCGGGCCCCCCTCAGGCGTCGACCTGCGGCGCATGTGCTCCGCCCTGGTGCGCCGCAACGCGTCCCAGCCCGAGATCGTGCGGCTGTTCACCGTCTTGGACGCCGAGTCCCTGAACCCCGGCCACCCCGCCCACGCCTATTTCGTGGCCCGGCAGGAGCGGGTGGTCACCGTGCTCGCCGCGCTCGCCAGGGACCTCACCGACCGGCCGGAGTCGCTGGCCCGGCAGCTCGTCGCGATGATGGACGGCCTCCAGACCCAGTGGCTGCGCGCGCCCGAGACCACCGATCTCGTCGAGGAGTGGAACGCCGCGGCCGAGGTGCTGTTCGCGGGTCTCGGCTCCTGAGCGCCCCTGCTCCCGGACCGGCGCCCGGCCCGCCCACGCCCCGAGAACGCCGGCACCACGAGCCACGTCACGGGGGTGTGACGTCGGAGAACGCCTCGCCCATGGTGAGGGGAACGTGGCGGTCGGCTCACCGAAGGAGGTCGGCGGTCCCCGCCCGCTGGGCGGTTTCGGGGAGGCGTCGGCACCGCCGCCGAGCGGACACGGCCGTCCAGGGCGCGGCCCGGTGCCGTCGGCACGGACGCGAGGCCCGCGACGGGTGATCCGGGCCGATCCCCCTGAGAGCGGCCGTCCGAGAGCGGCGTCGCCCCCCGGATCCTCTCCGGGGAGGACCGGCCCGGTGAGGGGCCGTCTCCCGGGAGCGCGGGGCGGGCGCCCGGATCAGGGTGTCCGCGCTCCCACGTGGAAACGCCTCGTCAACCGGTCAAGGCCTCGTCCAGGTCGGCGTGGACGGGCATGAGCAGGTCGAGGCCGACGATGGTGAGGACCCGGCGGACCCGGGGGTGGGGCGCGGCCAGGCACAGGAGCGGTCCGCCGGCGTGGATCCGGTTGAACGCGGCCATGATCGCGGAGATGCCGGAGGAGTCGCAGAAGACCGTGCGGGTCATGTCCACGATGACGCGGCGTGGACCGGCCGCGATGGCTTCGGTGAGATGCCTCCCGAACTCATCGGCCACGTCCATGTCGATCTCCACGGGAGCGGGGACCAGGAGTGGGGCGTCGTGGGCGCAGGGCGCGTGCATGTGGGCGGAGACCTTCCAGCTCCGAAGGACGAGGAGGGCGAGTCGCGATTCGTCGCCGTCATCGTTGCACTGTGGTCGGAGTGAGGGCAAAGCGGGTTGTTATGGGAGAGCGGGCCCTCAGGCGCCCGGAGGGGAGAAAGGCGCCGTATCGGGAGGAGGGGGGCGAGGGCCCGCTCCGCGCGCCGTCCGGGCGGCGCGTGCCCTTTCGATGCCCCGCCTGCGGAGGGTAAACATCCCTCTCCCCTAGGTCAGCGCGGAGAAGGGAAGGAACCGTGGTCAGCGGGGGCGCGCCGGCGGAAACCGGCCGTGGGAGTCCGGGGGGCGACCTGGTGAAGAGACGAAGGGGAAGGAGGCCAGGGACGAAGGTCGGAAACGCCCTGGCCGATTGTGGTCGTGGCGGGAGGGGGCCGCGTCGGCCGGTACGGGACGGGGTGGACGGGGACGGGTGGTGCTTTCGGGACCGGTGTCCGCCTCCTCTCGGGCTCCGTACCCGGCGGTCTCCGGCCGCGTCCGCGATCGTTCGCGTCCCGGAGCCGGCCGAGGCACCCCCACGCCTGGGCCAGGCGGAGCCGGGGCCGAGGACATCCGGCCGGCGGTTCCGGCCGGCGGTCCCCGGCCACGTGGGGGAGCGGGGACGGGGAAGGGTCCCCGCTCCTCCCTCTCCCGGGTGCGTCGCCCCGGGGCCGGTCCCTCGCGGCGCGTCCGCCGGCTCAACGGCGGCTCGTGATCCGTTTCGCCTCCTGACGCTTTGCCGGGGCGCCGTCACCCTGCTCACCGCCGGCCTGCCTGGGCGCGAACATCGAGTAGCCCCGTGCCATGGCCGTCCCTTCGGAGTGTGGTGAGGTCCTTCGACGGCTTCACCCGCCCTTCGGCCCGCGGCTTCTCATCACCTTCGCCGAAAAAACGACCAAACACTCCTTTTCTCTAGAAAAGCGACATTTCACCAGAGGGTGATCGGGGCCGTCGGCCACTCCGCGGCGCCGGAGAAGGCGGCCTGGCCGTACCCGGCCACCGTGAAGACCCGAGGAAACGGCGCGACCGGCGCTCCTCTCAGGGAACGGCCACGGAGGCGGCGCATCCGCGTCGGACCTGTTCCTGGCACCTCGGGGAGAAACGCGCCCTGCCGTGACGCCCCGCCCCACCGTCTGCGGCGTGTCGGGACCGGACACGCTCGTCCCCGCTCCTTCCGCGACGAGCCCGACCACCTCCACGCCGTCACGGACGATCCAGGACGCGCCGGAGCAGGCCGGAACGGAGGACGGGAAAACCCGTCGCGCCGCCCCGCCCGCCACACCGCCCCCGGCACCTGGCGGGACGGCGATGGCCGTCACCCCGGACGGCCGGCGCGGCGAGGGGGAACGCGTGGAACGCCCCGGTCGTCCGTCGCAACGCCATGGGGCGTGTCCGGCCGGTTGCGGATACCGCCTTCGAGGCGAGGGGCGATCCTGGCTACGGTGCGTTCATGAGCGCGGAGCAGACCCCCGGATCCCCCGAACACGAACGTCCACGTGCTCGCCTCACAACCGTGTTCCCGCGCGCGGGGCGCCGGACCTTCCTCCTGTCGGTGTCGGCGGTGGGCGTGCCGATCACGGGCGCGGCCGTCCTGGCCTGGCCGGTCGCGGTCGCGGCGTGGGAGTCGTTGGCCCCTCCCACCGCCCAGGTGCTCCGCGCCGTGGGGGTGATCGTCTGCCTGATAGCGGCCTCGGCCGGGCTGGCGCGGCTGCGCGGCGAACGCGACGGACCGGTGTGGCTGGGCCGGCTGATCCTGGGGGCGTGGGCGGTCGCCGTGGGGGTGGTGGCCGCGTTGGTGGTGGGGGCCTGGTGGGTGCTGGGGACCCCGGCGTGGGATCCGCCGGCCAGTCTGACGCCCAAGGCGCTGGACTCCATCGCCACCCGAGCCTTCGCGATCGTGGCCGGGCTGGGCGGGGTGGCGCTGCTGGTCATCAACTACCGGCGTCAGCGCACCACCGAGGCCGAGGACGCCCGCGCCGAGCTCGCGGTGGTGCGCGAGGACACCCGGTTGTTCACCGAGCGCTTCACCACCGCCTCCGCCCAGTTGGGCGACCCCGAGCCCGCCGTCAAGCTCGCCGGCGTGCACGCCCTGGCCCACCTCGCCGACGACGCCCCCCAGGGCCGCGACGAACTGGTGCAGATGGTCGTCGACGTGCTCTGCGCCTACCTGCGCATGCCCTACGCCCCGGCCCCCGGTCCCCTCCCCGCCGACGCCGACCCCGACCAGGTCCGCGAACACCGCGCGGCCGGACTGGAGTTCGCCGCCCTGCGCGAGGTCCGTTACACCATCGTCCGCGTCATCGGCGACCACCTGCGCGCCGACACCCGCTGGCGCGGCAGGAACTATGACTTCACCGGCGTGCGCTTCGACGGCGGCGGCTTCCACGGCGCCCGCTTCACCGGAGGACAGGTCTCCTTCGTCCGCGCCGTCTTCGCCGGCCGGGTCTCCTTCGACGGCGCCGAGTTCGCGGGCGACCGGGTCTCCTTCGCCGGGGCCGAGTTCGTCGGCGACGAGGTGACCTTCACCAGCGCCGGTTTCGCCGGGAACCGGGTCTCCTTCAACGGGGCCGCGTTCTCCGGGGCGCTGGTGTCCTTCGACGACCTCAGGTTCACGGGGAACCGGATGTCGTTCGACGGCGCCGTGTTCGCCGGCGACCGGACGTCCTTCGACGGTGCCGTGTTCGCGGGTGACCAGGTGTCCTTCAACGGGACCGGGTTTCGCGGGGCCGTGGTCTCCTTCACCGGCACCGAGTTCGTCGGTACCTGGGTGTCCTTCGGCAGCGCCGCGTTCGATGGCGGACGGGCCGCCTTCGAGGGCGCCGTGTTCACGGGCGACTGGGTGTCATTCGGCGGCGTCAGGTTCGCGGGGGAGGGGGTGTCGTTCGAACGCGCCGGGTTCGGAGGGGACCGGGTGTCCTTCACCGACGCCGACTTCACGAGCGAGGGGGTCTCCTTCGCCGGGGCCGCGTTCACGGGCGCCCAGGTGGCCTTCACCGACGGCGTCCGTGCCGCCAAGGGGCCCTGTCCCAGGGGACTGGGGGAGGCGTTGACGCGGGGCGGGCCCGGCGGGGTCGCCCTGCCGGACGGGTGGCGGACCGACACGGCGGGGTGGGACACCACCACGTAGCCGCGCCACGGGCCGGCGCGGTCCCGCCACTCGCCGACCTGCCCGTCGACGTCCACCGGCAGCGAACCTCGACGTGCGTCCCCTCCGTCCCGCCGGGTGGGACCGCGGCCGGGCCGGCGCTGTCGCGCCGCTTACTCCTGCTGTTCCGGTCCACGCGATCGCCCTGGCTGCTGCCTACGGCGGTGGTGGTCGGCGGGTTGGTGCGGGCCTCTCCTTGGTGCCCGCCGGGCTGCCGGTCGTGGTCGCCGCCGGCCGGCCTGACTCCGCGGTGAATCGCGCCGTGCCCCTGGCGAAGAGCCGGAGACGCCGGCCGGGCCGGCCGGCCCGTGCGGGGAGAGGCCGCGCGGACCTTCGCGCCCTCGACGACGTTTCGGACGCGGTGTCCGCCACCGTGGCCGCTGCGGACCGGGACGTCCTCGCCTTCGGGCCGGCGACCGCGGCGGGGAGGCGAATGGTGCGCCGAACCGACGACACCGGTTTCCTTCTCTGGGAGGAGGAGCCCCGGACCGCCCCGTTCGATGATGGGGGTTCCGCCCACGGCGACGAAGGGGCTCCCATGGCCGATTCCCCGGAGGCGGCGCGGCACGCGCGCACCGGTCCCGCCCGTGCCGGCCGGATATGGCCGGCCGGTGGCGTCGCGGTCTTCGCCGCCGCGCTGCTCGCCCTCGTGCTGACCGGACACACCGAGGCGGAACGTTCCGCCGATGAGTACGGCGCGCAACCACTGTGGACCCTGCTCGGACCGGTCGCCGTCGGACTGCTGCTGGTCCGGTCGGTGCCGCCGCGGGTCCCCGACCTCGATCCCGCCCTCCGCCTCGGTCTGCACGGCCGTCCGGTCGGCCGCGAGACGCTCGGCCTGCTGGCCTGTTCGGCGCTGTTCGTGGCGGCGCAGGCGTCGGCCGGCCTGGTGCTCGGCGACGAGGAGGCGTCACTGGTCTATCCGTTGACCAAGGTCGTGTTCCTGCTGGTCGTGCCGCTCGTCCTGATGCGCCTGTGGCGGCCCGACCGTCGTCTCGCCCCCGGGCCGACAGCCCTGGGCGCGCGTCCGGGACGGGGGTGGCGCTGGGGCGGTCTGGTCGCGGTGGTGGTCTACCTGTGGGCGACCGTCTTCTCCCCGTGGGCGCCCGCTCCGCCCACCGCCGAACAGCTGCCGCCCTACGCGGTCACGGTCGTGGTCATGACGGTCACCTTCCTCACCGCGAGCGTGCTGGAGGAGTTCTTCTACCGGCTGTGGTTGCAGAGCCGGCTGGAGGTCCTGTTCGGGCGGTGGGCCGGGATCGTGCTGTCCGCGCTGGTGTTCGCGTCGATGCACGTCGTCAGCCATGGCGCCATCGGCCACCTGGGCCTCGACCTCGCCGTCGTGGTGACCGTCCAGGGGACGGCGGGCCTGCTTTTCGGCTACCTGTGGAGCCGTTACCGCAACCTGTGGCTGCTGATCCTGCTGCACGGCGGTACGAACGCGCTCGGCCTGGTCCCGTTCCTGCTGGGGGCCGCCTGACCTGCGGCGGGGCGTCCCGCCGTGGTTGTGGACGGCCGTCCAGGGCAGAGGGCCCATGCCCAGTGCCGCCCATTTCCGATGGACCGGAAAAGAAATCGCGACATTCCACATTCATTCTCCTACTGAATGTTCCGATCGGGGCAAACTGGGACCCTGAACTGGGAGGATGCCGGTGGACATGGCGCGACGGGCGGTGTTGTGGGCGGGAATCGCCCTGTTCGCCGTCGCCTTGGTCGCGACGGCCACCATGGAGATCACCGCGGTCGAGGGATCCCTCATCGAGGAGGGGCCATCCCCGTTCTGGGTGACCTGGATTCCGATGGGCGCGGGCATTCTCCTGCTGCGCATGCTCACCCCATCGCGGCGTCACCAGGCGCTGGACCGGCGTGTCCAGGACACCCTCAAGCCCCATCCCATCGTCCGGGAGACCGCGCTCCTCGGCCTGTGCCTGGCGGGCTTCCTCCTGGGGCTGGCCATCATGTCCTACGTGTTCGGTCTGGTGAGCGAGGGCTTTCCCTGGCTGGCCGCCCCCGCGGTGCGCTTCATCTTCCTGCTCCTCTTACCGGTGCTGCTGGTGGACCGCGCCGGCATGATCAGGTCCGAGCAGGGCGACACCATGGCGGGCATCGCGATGCGGATCGACGAGCCGTGGCGCTGGAGCGGCGCCGTCGCCGTGGCCGGTGTCCTCGCCCTCATCCTGGCCGGCCAGTGGGACGGTTTCCTCCCGTTCTCCCTGGAGTGGCTGATCACCCTGTTCGGCATCCTGTTCGCGGTCGCCCTCCCGGAGGAGATCTTCTACCGGGGCATGTTGCAGAGCCGGCTGGAATGCCTGTTCGGACGGCACGGTGGGATCGTCCTCGCCGCGGCCGTGTTCGGACTGGTCTACGCGCTGATGGGCGGTTACGAGGACGTCGCGCGCGGGGACCCCTGGACCCTCGGCGCGAGCAACCTCCTGCTGTCGCTGGCCACCTTCGGGGTGTCCTCGCTGATGTACGGCTACCTGTGGTCGCGCTACCGCAACATCTGGCTCAACATCCTCCTACGGGCCGGTGTGATCACCCTGATCACGGGTCCCGCCGTGTCGATCCTGGAGTGAGGGGGCGCGGATGCTCTCGATCGCCGCCCAACGCCGGGTGCTCGTCGCGGGCGCCGCGGTCTACGTCGCCTCGGCCGTCCTGCTCTACGCCACGGGTAACACCCGGATCCGCCCGGGCGAGGAGTACGCCCGGGGGGAGCTGTGGTCCCTGTGGATTCCGGTCGTCGCCGGGATGGTGTGCGTGCGGCTCTTCCCCTGGCGGACTCCCGCCGACGACTTCGAGGAACGGCTGCGCACCGCGCTCAAAGGGCACTCGCTGGGGCGCGAGGTGATGGTGCTGTTCGCCTGCATCCTCGGTTTCGCCGTGGGCGAGCGGGTGCTCCAGATCGTGTTCGGGCTGATCAGCCCCTCCCTCGTCGACCTCTCCTATCACACGGCCAAGGTCTTCTTCCTGCTGTTCGTTCCGGTGATGCTGGTCGGGTCATCGGGGGTGCTGCGCAGGGCGACGGGGCCGGACCTGCCCCGGCTCGCGCTGTGGGTGCCGCAGGGGTGGCGCTGGGGTGGGCTGTTCGCGGTCGCCGCCTACCTCTACTTCGCGGTCTTCCCGCCCTGGACCGCGCCCGTGCCGACCTACGACCGGCTCCCCGACGACTACCAGCCGTTGCTGTCGGTGCTGCTCACCTTCGCGACGGTGTCGCTGCTGGAAGAGGCGTTCTACCGGGTGATGCTGCAGTCCCGGCTGGCGCTGCTGTACGGGCGCTGGCCGGGGATCGTGCTCACGTCGTTGATCTACGCGGTCTCCAGCGCCATCGGGCTCGGCGTCGACACCAACCCGCTGGTCCTCGTCGCGATGGTGGTCTCGGTGCAGGGCGCCGCCGGGCTGATGTACGGCTACCTGTGGTCGCGCTACCACAACCTGTGGTTGAACTTCCTGCTGCACACCGGTGTCAACGCCGTCGCACTGCTCCCGTTCCTCGGCTGGACGGGGTCGGTGTAGCGACCTTCAGGTGAGGGGTCGCCCGGCGTGGCGCCTTGCCGTCGGTCGATAGGGCGTTCCGGATTGCTCAAAACTCCTGGGGAACGGGTATGGACCACTCGGGTCCGTAACGGGGCGGAAACCGTCCCTTCCGGCGTCGTTCATGGTGATGGGGGAGTCTGCGAGCTGTGAGTGTGGAACCGGTTCCCATGGCCCGGGGCGGAGAGAACCTCCCCGCTGATCGCTTCCTGGATCGGGAGGAGGGCTGGCTCCGCTTCAACCAGCGTGTCCTCGAACTCGCCGAGGACACCGACATCCCGTTGCTCGAACGTGTCCGCTTCCTCGCGATCTTCTCCAGTAACCTCGACGAGTTCTTCATGGTGCGCGTCGCCGGGCTGAAACGGCGCATGGCCACCGGTGTCGCGGTCGTCTCGCCCAGCGGCCACCCTCCCCAGGCCCTCCTGGAGCGCATCGCCGAGGTCACCCACGAGCTGGTGGTGCGCCAGGCCGACTGCTTCCGCGGCTCCGTGGCCCCGGCCCTGGCCAAGTCGGGGATCGCCATCGTGCGCTGGGAGGAGCTGGAGGAGCACGAGCGGCGCCGCATGCACCGTTTCTTCCGGGACTCGATCTATCCGGTCCTCACCCCCTTCACCGTCGATCCGGCCCACCCGTTCCCCTACATCTCCGGGCGGTCGCTCAACCTCGCGGTGACCGTCCGCGACCCGCACACGGGCCGCCGCGCCTTCGCCCGGATCAAGGTCCCCTCGGTGCTCCCCCGGTTCCTCGAAGCCTGCTCCGAGCGGTTCGTCCCCGTCGAGGACGTGATCGCCGCGCACCTGCCCCAACTGTTCGAGGGCATGGAGGTGCTGGAGCACCACGCCTTCCGGGTCACCCGCAACGCCGACCTGGAGGTCGACGAGGACGAGACCGACGACCTGGTGCAGTCGTTGGAGAACGAGCTGCTGCGCCGCAGGTTCGGCCCCCTGGTCCGGCTGGAGGTCGAGGAGACGATCTCCGATTCGGTGCTGGAGATCCTGCGCGAGGAGCTGGGCGCCGAAGAGGAGGAGGTCTACTGCGTGCCGGGGCCGTTGAACCTGGCCGGCCTCCACCAGATCGCCGACCTCGACCGGCCCGAGCTGTCCTACCCGCCGATGGTCCCGGCCGAGCCGCGGGCACTGGCCCAGGAGGACTTCTTCGCCGCGATCCGCGAACGCGACCTCCTCGTCCACCACCCCTACGAGTCGTTCGCGACGACCACCGAACGCTTCCTCGCGCTGGCCGCCGCCGATCCCGACGTCCTCGCCATCAAGCAGACGCTGTACCGCACGAGCGGGGACTCCCCGATCGTCGAGGCGCTGATCGAGGCGGCTCGGGCGGGGAAAGAGGTCGTCGCGCTCGTCGAGATCCGGGCGCGCTTCGACGAGCGCAACAACATCGAGTGGGCGCGCAAGCTGGAGGACGCCGGCTGTCACGTCGTCTACGGGGTGGTGGGGCTGAAGACCCACTGCAAGCTCGCCCTGGTCGTCCGCCAGGACAACGACGGCGTGCTACGCCGCTACTGTCATGTGGGGACCGGAAACTACAACCCGCGTACCGCTCGCACCTACGAGGACTTCGGCCTGTTCAGCGCCGACCCCAAGCTCGGCGAGGACCTGAGCGACCTGTTCAACCACCTCACGGGCTTCTCCCGCAAGAAGCACTACCGGCGGCTGCTCGTCGCCCCCGACGCGCTGCGTGAGAGCCTGACCCGGCGGATCCGGCACGAGATGGCCAACCAGATCAAGGGCGAGCCCGCGCGCATCCGCATCAAGGTCAACTCCCTGGTCGACGAGGAGCTCATCGACGTGCTGTACGAGGCGTCGCGCGTGGGCGTCCCCATCGACCTGTGGGTGAGGGGAAGCTGCGTGCTGCGTCCGGGCGTGCCCGGCCTGTCCGAGACCGTGCGGGTCCGCAGTGTCCTCGGCCGCTTCCTGGAGCACTCCCGTGTCTTCCTCTTCGAGAACGGCGGGGACCCGGAGGTGTGGATCGGCAGTGCCGACCTGATGCCGCGCAACCTCGACCGCCGGGTCGAGGCCCTGGTCCGGGTCATCGACTCCGGGCAGCGGACACGGCTGGTCGGGATGATGGATCTCGCGATGGCCGACACCACCTCGACGTGGCACATGAACCCCGACGGAAGCTGGACCCGGCACACCCTCGGCGCCTCGGGGGTGCCCCTGCTGGACCTTCAGAACACGTTGCGCCGCGACCGCCATCTCCGGGTCGTCGATGGGTGATCCGCGCGGGTCCGCCGTGGCGGGGACGGCTTCGCGCCCGTCGCCCGCGCGCGAGGTCGGCGCGGTTCTGTGGCGTCCGGGCGCGGCCGAACGCGAGGTGGCGCTCGTGCGCCGTCCCGGTCGCGGCGGATGGGCGCTGCCGCGCGGCGCGTCCGGCCGGCACGAGCACCCGCTCACCGCCGTGGCGCGGGTGCTCGCCGAGCAGGCCGGGGTCCGGCCGGTCCTGGGGCCGAGGCTGTCCCCCGCCGTCTCGCTGGGGCGGTCCGCTCCGGTCAGGTGGTGGTCGGCTGCGGCGCCGCCCGCCCGCCCCACCGTCGTCGGGCGCGGCGGCGAGGCCGTCTGGACGCCGTTGACCGCGGCCCGCGACCGGGTGACGGCGGCGGAGCGGGAGGTCCTCGCCGACCTCGCGGCCCGGCCCAGCGCGACCGTCCCCGTCATCCTGCTCCGACACGCCTCGGCCGGCGACAAGCGCGCCTGGGACGGCGACGACCTCAGGCGTCCCCTGGACGACACCGGCCGGGACGACGCGCGGAGGCTGGCCGAGGTGCTGGAGACCTTCGGCGCGCCGCCCGTCGTCACCTCGACCGCGTCGCGCTGCGTCGAGACGGTCCGGCCCTACCAGGCCCGTACCGCCGCGACGGTCCGGGGCGAGCCGGCGTTCACGGTGGGGACGGGCGATGCCCGCGACCCGTTCGACCGCGCCGCGGCCCGCGCCGCCTTCGCGGCGCTCCTCGCGCGGCGCACCCCCGTGCTGGTCTGCACGCACGGCGAGCTGGTTCCCGACCTGGTGGCCGAGGCGACGGCCGGTACCACCCCGCCCGCCGATCCCGAACTCGCGAAGGGGGCGTTCTGGGTGGTGCACCTTCCGGCGGCGGGAGGAGGGCTCGCCGGACTCGAACGGTACGGTCCCCGGGAGTGACGGGGCGTGGGGGCGCTCGGGATCGCCGTCGATAGAGTGGCGACGAGCCGGGCCCGGCCCGCGGTCCCGGACGCACCGACCGGAGAACGTGCAGACATGGCCAGACACCAGGTTTCGCGGAGCATCGTGGTCGATGCCCCGGCGGAGAAGATCTTCGACCTCCTCGCCGACCCCCGACAGCACCCCCGTTTCGACGGTTCGGGCAGTGTGCAGGGCGTGGTGCACGGCCCGCAACGGCTCGCCCTCGACGACACGTTCGGGATGGAGATGCGGCTCGGGCTCCCCTACCGCATGACCAACCGCGTGGTGGAGTTCGAGGAGGGGCGGCTCATCGCCTGGCGGCACGCGGGACCGCACCGTTGGCGTTGGCGGCTGGAGCCGCTGGAGGAGGGCGGCACGCTGGTGACCGAGACCTTCGACTACTCCTACGCCGGCGCCTTCGTCTACCAGCTGATCGGCGCTCCGGCGCGCAACGCGCGCGGGATCGAACGGACCCTTCCGCGTCTCAAGCGCCTCGTCGAGGGCGACTAGCCGTCTGCGGTCCGGCGGACCGCAGACGGCGGCGGCCCCGGTGCCGAGGTCATCGACCTCGGCACCGGGGCCGTTGCGCGCTGGGGGCCGGGCTCATGGGCGTGACGTCGGTGCGAGCCGTCTTTCAGGGATCGATGGCCGCGTGCGGCGGCGTCGCGGACGTCACCGGGGAGTTTCCGCCGGTACCCCGGGGCAGGGTGTCTCAGGAGTGGCTGTGCTCGTGGTCGTGGTCGTGGCCGTAACCGTGGTGGCCCTTGTCCTTGCCCTTCTTGTCGTCTTCCTTGCCCTTGCCCTTGTCCTTGTCGTGTTCGGCCTTGTCCTTGTCGTAGCCGTGGTGGCCCTTGTCCTTGCCCTTGTCCTCTTCCTTGCCGTGACCGTGGTGGCCCTTGTCCTTGTCCTCCTCCTTGTCCTTCTCCTCGCAGTAGCCCTTCTTCCGCTCTTCCTCGGCCTTCGCGCAGTAACCGTCGGAGGTGTGGGCGCCCTCCGCGGCGAAAGCGGGCGCGCCGCCCAGGAGGCCGAAGGAGGCGCCGGCGACGGCGGTGAGCAGAGCGGACGCGACGATGCGCTGCAGGGACATGCTGTTCCTCTCGCTATGTAACTGAATTGTTGCGTAGAGTGATCACTCGCGGGAAGCGTACCCCAGCCCTCCCGTGATCAGAAGCGCATCGACACGCGGTTCTATGGCCGGTCTTTTACGGTGAAAAGTGGACTGGTGGGCGATTCAGGCTTGATATGCCGCGATCTCCATCGCCTTGACCCCCGCCCAGATCCGGTCACCGACCCCCAGACCCAGTTCGGCCAGGGCCGCCGGGGTGACGTCGGCGCTCAAGGGGAGATCGCCGTCGAGGTGCACCCGGACCTGGTCGCCGAAACGCTCGACGCCGTCGATCCGCGCCGGCCAGGCGTTACGCGGCGAACCGCCAGGACGCTCCCGATACAGGGCCACCGCGCGCGGAGCAAAGGCGACGAACACGTCGCCGTACCGCCTTTCGGCGATCGTCACCTCGACCGGCCCTCCGTCGGCCACCCGCACCTCCACCCGCGTTCCCGAGGCGACACCCCGATACAGGTTCAGCCCGACCAGCCGGGCCACATAAGCGGTACGCGGACGCCGGGCGATGTCGGCGGGCCGGCCCTGCTGCACGACCGCGCCGTTCTCGATGACCGTCACCCGGTCGGCCAGCACCATCGCGTCCAGCGGATCGTGCGTGACGAGAACGGTCGCGCCGTCGAAGTCCGCCAGGTCCCCGCGCAGGCGGGAGCGGACCGCTACACGGGTGTGCGCGTCCAACGCGGCCAGCGGCTCGTCCAAGAGCAGGAGCCGCGGCCGTGCCGCCAGCGCGCGGGCCAACGCCACCCGTTGCGCCTGACCGCCCGACAGCTCGCGCGGCCGGAGCCGGGCCTGGTCGGACAGCCCGAACCGGTCGAGCAGGTCGGCCGCCAACGCGCGTGCGCGGGCCCGGCCCACCCCCTGACAGCGCGGCCCGAACGCGACGTTGTCCAACGCGCTCATGTGGCCGAACAGCAGGTAGTCCTGGAAGACCATGCCGATCGGCCGGTGCTCGGTCGGGGTGGTGGTCAGGTCCGTCCCCTCCACGGTGACGTGCCCCGACGACAGGGGGACCAGCCCGGCCAGGGCCCGCAGCGCCGTGGACTTGCCCGCGCCGTTGGGGCCCAGCAGGGCCACCACCTCCCCCGGGTCCGCCTCCAGCCCGGCGTCCAGGCGGAAACCCGCGCGCTCCACGACCAGGCGGGCCGACAGGGCGGCGTCGGGCCTCACGGCGTGCCCACCCAGCGGTCGCGCAACCCGATCAGGATCGCCAGCGACACCACCAGCAGGACCAGGCTGAGCACGACCGCGCCCTCGGGGCTCTGCTGCATCGCCAGGTAGACCGCGAGGGGCATGGTCTGGGTGCGGCCCGGGAAGTTGCCGGCGAACATGATCGTCGCCCCGAACTCGCCGAGCGCCCGCGACCAGCACAGCACGGCGCCCGCCAGCACGCCCGGCCCGACCATCGGCAGGGTCACCCGCCGAAAGATCGTCGCGCGCGACGCGCCCAATGTCGCCGCCGCCTCCTCGTAGCGCCGATCCGCGCCGCGCAACGCCCCCTCGACGCTGATGACCAGGAACGGCATGGCGACGAACAGCTGCGCCACCACGACCGCCGCCGTGGTGAAGGGCAGGGAGTAGCCCGTCCACTCGTAGAGGGGACGGCCGACGACGCCGTTGCGGCCGAGGGCGAGCAGCAGCGCCACACCGCCCACCACCGGAGGAATGACCAGGGGGACCGTCACCAAGGCGCGCACGATCCCCCGCCCGGGAAACTCGGTCCGCGCCAGCAGCCAGGCCAAGGGCACCCCCAGCACCAGCGCGATCGCCGTCGTCACGGTCGCCGTCCCCAACGACAGCAGCAGGGCGTCGCGGACCTCGGGCATCAGCAGGCGCGTGCCGAGCGTGGACCACGGGGTGCGCGCCAGCAGCCCCAGGAACGGCAGGATCAGGAACGCGAACCCCAGCGCCGCCGGTACCGCCAGGAGCCAGGGGAAGCGCCGTCGGGCCGCCGGCCGCCCCCGGCGCGGCGGTCCGGACGTCGGGCCCGTCCCGGTCACGGTGCCTGGAACCCCGCGTCGAGGAGGACCGCGCGCCCTTCGTCGGAGGTCACCAGCCCCACCCACGCCTCGGCGAGGTCGGCCTGGGCGGACTCGGCCACGACCGCGATCGGGTAGTCGTTGACGGCGGACCGCGCTTCGGGGAAGGAGATCCCCTCGACCGCGTCGCCGGCCTCCCGCACGTCGGTCCGGTACACCAGTGCCGCGTCCACCTCGTTCAGGCGGACCTTGGTCAACGCCGCCTTGACGTCCTGTTCCAGGGTGACCGGGTCGACCTGCACCCCGGCCTCCTCCAGGGCGGTGCGCGCCGCGGTGCCGCAGGGCACCTCCTCCGCGCAGAGGGCGACCTTCACGTCCGCGCGCGCCAGGTCGTCCAGGTCCTCGATCCGGGCGGGGTTGCCCGCGGGGACGGCGATCTCCATGACGTTACGGGCGAAGACCTCCGGTTCTCCCGCGATGGCGCCGGTCTCGACGGCGCGCCGCATGGTGGACGTGTTCGCGGAGGCGAACACGTCGGCGGGCGCCCCCGCGGCGATCTGCGCGGCCAGGTCGGAGCTGCCGGCGAAGTTGAACTCGACGCGGGTGCCGGCGTGGCCGTCCTCGAACCGTTCGGCCAGTTCCTCGAAGGAGCCGGTCAACGACGCCGCCGCGAACACCGTCAGCGTGCGCTCGGCGGAGGCGTCCGTTGAGGTGGCGCCGTCCGCGCCCTCCTCGACCGGGGCGCAGGCCGCCACCACGGACAGCAGGAGGGCGGCGGCGAGCGCCGCGCGGCGGCCAGGGGCGGGGGAGCCGGAGCGGTCAGGCATGGCGCGCTCCCGAGGACGAGCCGGTTTCCACGATGACGGCGGTCGACTTGACGATCGCGGTGGCCGGGGCCCCCACCTCCAACCCCAACTCGTCGGCCGCCTCACGGCTCATGAGCGACACCACCCGGTGAGGGCCGGCCTGGATCTCCACGTGCGCCATGACCCCGTCCCGGCGCACGTCCGTCACCAGACCGCGGAAGCGGTTGCGCGCGGAGGAGGAGCGCCGGGCCGGATCCTCGTCCGCGCCCTCACGCATGAAGGCGGCCAGGGCGGCGCCGTCGACGAGCCGGTGCCCGTGTTCGTCGCGCACGGCGGACAGGCGCCCGGAGTCCACCCAGCGGCGGACCGTGTCACCGCTCACGCCGACGAGTTCGGCGACCTCGCTGATACGGAAATTCGGCACGAGGCAAACGTATCCCTCGCAGATGCCTATGGAAAGGGGGAAAAGCCCTCGCGTGTGCCCAGGGCGTCCCCGTGACGCGGACGGGCACCGGCTCCCAGCGAACGCCGCACGTCACGCCATGTCACCTCGGGGTCGTGCCAGCACTACTCCGCCTCCACGTGGTCGTGTCATCGCCGTCCTTCCACCGAAGACCTAACGTGGAGGAGGATCGGAGGGAGGACGGGGCGCATGGCGACCACGCGACCGGTGACGGCCATGACGTGGCTGAAACCGGTGTTCGACGGGATCACGGCGCACCGGTCCCCCCGCGAGCGGCTCGTCGCGGTGCTGCACCTGCTCACCTCGCTGGCGCTGTCCCTGCTCTACCTGTTTCCCGCGCTGCTGCTCCTGGTCGGCGCCGACATGTTCTCCCGCGAGCTGTTCGCCCCGCCCGGCGGAGAGTGGCGCTGGGGGATCCTGGCCAACATCCTCATGTTGTGGGGCGGGGTCCTGGCCCCCGCCGCCACTCTGCTGGCCCGGATCAACCGCTGGATCCAGCGGGTCCGCCTGGGCGACACGCCGCTTCCCGTCGTCACCGAGCCCCTCTCGCCCACGCCGGTCGCCCCCTGGCGATGGCTGGTCCTCCTCTACGGCCGCGAGGCGTGGTCGTGCGTCCTGCACAGCACCGTCATCGGCGCCTACGGGCTGGCCGCGGGGGCGCTCGCGCTCGGCCTGGCCGCCTACGGGACCGGCGCGACGCTGGGCGCCCTCATGGGCGTCGGCTACGCGGTGGTGTACGACTCCCTGGCGACGGCCCTCGGCGACCCCCTGATCACCGGCCCGCTCGCCGTCCTCGTCGTCGGCCCGGCGGCCGCGTTCGTCGGCGTGCGGGTCGCCCCGGCGCTGGTGGACCTGGAGAACCTGGTCGTCCGCAGTCCGCTCTTCGACGCCCCCGAGGCGCGGGTGCGCCGCCGCCTGCTCCAGCTGCGCGACAGCCGGCTGCGGATGGTCGACGCCGCCGAAGCCGAACGCCGCCGCATCGAACGCGACCTCCACGACGGCGCCCAGCAACGGCTGCTCGCCGTCACCATGACGCTGACCCGGGCGCGGGCCAAGTTCGACCGCGACCCCGACCAGGCGCGGGCCCTGGTCGAAGAGGCGCGCCAGGAGACCAAGGCCGTCATGGCCGAACTGCGCGAGGTCGCGCGCGGCCTGCACCCCAGGGTCCTCACCGACCACGGGCTGGAGGCCGCCCTGCCCGTGGCCGCCGGGCGCTGCCCGATCCCGGTGCGGGTCGAGGTCGATCTGCCCACCCGCCCCTCGGCGCGCGCCGAGGGGGTCGCCTACTACGTCGCCTGCGAGGCGCTCACCAACGTCGCCAAGCACGCGGACGCGTCCACAATCACGGTCCGCGCCGAGCGCGTGCGCCGGCGCGCCGGCGACCTGCTGCGGCTCACCGTCACCGACGACGGGCGGGGCGGCGCCGACCCCGACCGCGGGACCGGGCTGTACGGCCTGTGGGACCGGGTCGACGCGGTCGACGGCGCGCTGAGCGTCGACAGCCCCGAGGGCGGAGGGACCGTCCTCACCGCCGACATCCCCTGGGAGGCATAGACGTGCGCGTCATCGTCGCGGAGGACTCCGTGCTGCTGCGCAGCGGCATGGTCAAGCTCCTGGAGGACGAGGGGATCGAGGTCGTCACCGCCGTGGGGGACGCCGAGGAACTGCTCGCCGCCGTCGAGCGGCACCCCGACGTGGACCTGTGCATCGTCGACATCCGGATGCCCCCCACCTACTCCGAGGAGGGCATGCACGCCGCGGTCCGCATCCGCCGCGAGCATCCCGGGGTGGCGGTGGTGATGCTCTCCCAGCACGTGGTCGAACGCTACGCCGCCGAACTACTGGGCGGCGGCTCCGGCCGGATCGGCTACCTGCTCAAGGACAGGGTCGCCGACATCGAGGAGTTCGTCGTGACCCTGCGCCGCGTCGCCTCGGGAGGCGCGGCCATCGACCCGGAGGTGGTGGCACAGCTGCTCAGCCGTAACCGGGACAGCGCCCTCGACCGGCTCAGCCCGCGCGAGGGCGAGGTGCTGGCCGCGATGGCCGAGGGACTCAACAACGCCGGCGTCGCGGCCCGGCTCTTCGTCTCGGAGCGCGCCGTCGAGAAACACATCAGGGCCATCTTCACCAAACTCGACCTGGGCCACGACGACCACGAGCACCGCCGCGTACTGGCGGTCCTGCAATACCTGCGCGGGGGCGCCCCGCACGACCCAGATTCCGCGCCCGCCGGCCCCGGGGGCGCGTTCCCGACGGACCCGAGGCAGGGGAGACCATGACGTTCACCGGTCGGGGGCTGTACGCCTCCTCCAGCAAGGAACCACGCGGGCGCAGGAGCGGCTGGCTGTTCATCGGCGCGGTCGTCGGCGTCGTGGCGCTGATCGTCGCCGCGGCCAGCGTCCTGTCCTCCTTCTCCACCAACCACGCCGAGCGCGTCGACTCCTTCGACGGGGCCGCGCGGGTGGTCATCCAGAACCGGACCAACGGCGACGTGGAGATCACCGGAACCAGCGGCGACCAGGTCGTCGTCGGGCGGGAGGCCCGCGAGTCGCCCGTCACCGAGGTCGCGGAGCGGGTCGGCATGGAGGGCGACGAGGTGCGGGCCACCGCGAACTGCGACGGGTGGCAGATGTTCGGGGGCTGCGCCGTCGACTACTCCGTCGAGGTGCCCGAGGGCGTCGAGGTGGTGGTGGAGAGCGAGACCGGCGACGTCGAGGTCGAGGGGGTCGCCGCCAACATCACCGTCACCGCCGGAACCGGCGAGGTCGAGCTGTCCGGTGTCGAGGGCGACCTGGATCTGCGGACCACCACTGGCGAGATCAGCGCCGAGGGCCGTGGCGAGGTGGTCCGCGCCACGAGCACGACCGGTGACATCGACCTGGAGGATTTCACCGCCACCACCGCCGAGGTGCGCGCCACGACCGGCAACATCGACGCGCCCGGCGGCTTCACCACCCTCACCGTCGCGGCCACGACCGGGGAGGTCCACGTCGGCACGGCGTCGCCCTTCGAGCGGATCTCGGTTCAGACCACGACCGGTGACGTCATGGTCCAGGTGCCCGCGGGCGAGTACGACGTCATCGGCGACTCCGGGACCGGTGACCGCGACATCCACGTGCGCGTGGACCGCAACGCGGAGCAGGTGATCGACGCCTCCACGAGCACCGGGTCGGTCACCGTCGAGACCGACTGACGCCTGTTCCCCGTCCCCGTCCGGCGCGCCGGACGGGGACGGGGACGAACGCGCCGTTGCCTTTCGGGGCCGGCCTAGGCGGCCGGTCCGCGGTCCCGTCCCGGTGGGGGCGGCGCGCACCGGGCCGGGCCGCGTCGCGGCCCCGGCCGGGCGGACGCCTCTTCCGGCCGGGGGAAGGCCGTCCCCACTCGCCCCGGTTCGCCGACCACCTCGCGCAGGTCGGCGTCGAGCCGACGGGTGAGACCGCGCCGGTCCAGCAGTTCCAGCAGGGGGACGGCGACCCGGCGCGACGTCGCCAGGGCGCGGCGGGCGGCGCTCACGGTGAACGGCTGCGGGAGGCGGGACAGTTCGGCGTGCGCCTGCTCGACGGCCCCGGGCAGCAGGACGACCCCCTCGGCGACGCGCATCAACCGTCCGGCCCGCACCGACGCCGCGATCTCGCGGGGACCCAACCCGAGCTCGGCCAACCGGGGCGTGTCGGGCGCCGCGAAGGGGGCGCGGCGCAGGTCGCGGGCGAGCCGTTCCAGGCTCCCGCGCACCCGGGGCGGCAGGTCCCCCACGGCGTCGGGGGACAGCACCCGGCCCTCGCGCACCTCCAGCCCGCACTCCCGGGCCAGGAGCGTCACCAGACGCGGGGCGGGCAGCCCCAGCTCGCGCCGCACCTGTTCGACGGGCGGCCCCGGCTCCAGGGGGCGGTGCCCCCGCCAGGCCGCGACCACGGACCCCAGACGCGACCGCAGCCGCGCCCACGCCTCGGGGGCGACGTGGAAGCCGGCGCGCACCTCGCCCAGCGCGGGCAACCCCAGCACCCGGGGCTCGCCGACCGGGACGAACCCCGACCGGAGCAGCCGGGAGCGCGCGGCCTCGCGCGCGCCGCCCGCCACGATCGCCGCCAGCTCGGCGGCGCGCCGGGCCGGGGCGCCACGGTGGCGCAACGGCGGCGGGTCGACGTCCAGCACCCGGACCCCGGCCACGATCCGGTGCGCGCCCGGGTCGCGCAGGAGAGCGGTGTCGCCGAAGCGCAGTGGCAGCGGCCGGGCCAACCGCAGCCGTGCCCACGCCGCGCCCAGGGGGCGCGTCTCCACCGGGACCGCCGCCGACCCCACGTGCAGCATCGCCTGCCGGGGCGGGGGCGCCTCCGCAGAGCCGCGCAGCTCCACGTCGATAGCGTCGGTCAACCGCCAGACCCCCGGGGAGAGCAGGGCGTCGCCCCGCCGCACGCGGGACCGTTCGACGCCGCGCAGGTTCAACGCGACCCGGGCCACCGCCCTTTGCTCGGCGACGGCCTCGCCCAGCGACTCCACCGCGCGGACCCGGACCTGCTCGCCGGTGGAGGAGAGCAGCAGCGTGTCACCCGCGCGCACCGTCCCGGCGCCCAGCGTGCCGGTGACCACGGTCCCCGAGCCGCCGACGGTGAACGACCGGTCCACCCACAGTCGCACGTCCGCGTCCGGATCGGCGGGGGGAAGCCGCCCCACCAGCGCGTCCACGCCGGCGCGCAGCTCGGCCATCCCCTCGCCGGTGACCCCGCTGACCACGACGGAGGGGATCTCGCCCAGCGTCGTCGCCGCGATCCGCTCCAGCGCCACGCGGCGCGCGGGAGTGGGGTCGGCGAGGTCGGCCCGGGTCACCACGAGCAGTCCGTGCCCCACCCCCAGCGCGTCGAGCGCGGCCAGGTGCTCGGCGGACTGCGGCATCCACCCGCCGTCCGCGGCGACCACGAACAGGACGGCGGGGACCGGCCCCAGGCCCGCGAGCGTGTTCGGGACGAACCGCTCGTGCCCGGGCACGTCCACGAACGCGACCCGGCGTCCCGACGGCAGCCGGGTCCAGGCGAACCCGAGGTCGATGGTCAGACCCCGTTCGCGTTCGGCCCGCCAGCGGTCCGGTTCCATTCCGGTCAGGGCGCGGACCAGCGTGGACTTGCCGTGGTCGACGTGGCCCGCGGTCGCGACGACGTGCATCGGCCCCCCTCGGGTCGCCCCCTCAGAGGGGGACGGGGCGTGTCCGCACGTCCTGGCGCCAGACGTGCACGAGGACGCTGTTACCCACCGCGAGCGCGCCGAACACACCGGCCAGAACGGGTTCGCCGATGGCGGCCAGGCCGGCGGTGGCACCGCCGAACACGAGGAGTTCGATGAGGAGCCGTCCCGGCAGCGGCAGGAACATCTCGGCGCCCGGAGCGACGAACATGGCCCAGGCGACGGCGGCCATCAAGGGGGTGGCCATGGCCAGCCCGACCTTGCCGGGGATGCCGTCGCCGGCCTCGAACCCCCAGAAGGCGAGGGCGACCATGGCGCACAGCTCCAGGGTGAAACGCAACGTGGAGTTGAGCGCGCGCGCCACCACCCGGGACGGCCGGAGCCGTTGGGGCTGGTCGGCCGGCGCGGTGACGGCCGCGGTGGGGGTGGTACGCCCGCACAGGTCCAGGCCGCTCCCGGCCCGGGTGAGCCTTCGCGGGCCGGCCGGGTGGGGGAGGTGGCCGCGGGACAGCCGGCAACGGGGGGCGTGGTCGTGGCCGCGGGGAAGGCGACGGTGACCGGCGTGCGGGGCCGTCGCGAGGGGGTGGGGGGTGCGGGCGGCGGCGCGGTGGGGGAGGCCGCCGTGCCGGGAGCACCAGGGCAGTCGCTGGTCGGGCAGGCGCGAACCGTGGACGAAGTTGCGGCTCACGCGGCCCACGCTCCCAGCGTGGTCGAAGGGAGGAGGGACCGGGAGGCGCCGGGGGGCGCGGTGATGAGGGTCATCGCGGGTCCGTGGGGTCGGGTCGGGGGCGGAAGGGACGAGGACCGTGGACAGCGGACATCAGGCGCTACCGTCCACGGCGACGGGGGAGACAGAGACAGGGGCGAGGTGGCGGCCCGCCGCCAGCACCGCGGCGGCCAGGTCCTCCTCTTCGGCCGGCGCCACCGTGCGCAGATCGAGTAGGCAACGGGAGCGCCGGACCCGTCCCACGACGGGGACCGGGCGGGACGCGCGCAAGGGGGCGGCGAAGGCGGCCGGCAGGCTCACGGCCGCGCTGGGCAGCTCCACTCCGGGGGCCCCGCCGCCGCCCACGGCCGCCTGAGAGCGTTCGGCGCGGGCGTCCAGTCCCGCGCGCCGGAACCGGGTGGCGAGCGCGGCGGCGCGCGCGGACAACTCGGCGACGGGCGTTTCCAGCCGGGCGCGTACGGGGGGCGCGGGGCCGCGCAGCGTTGCTTCGAGCGCGGCCAGCGTCAGCTTGTCCACGCGCAGGGCACGCGCGGTGGGGTGCCGCCGTAGCCGTTCGACCAGGTCGGCGGCTCCGAACAGCAGGCCGCACTGGGGGCCGCCGAGGAGTTTGTCCCCGCTCGCGGTCACCAGCGCGGCACCGGAGCGCAGCGCCGAGGTGACATCGGGCTCCCGGGGCAGTAGCGGGTCGGGGGTCAGCTGGCCCGAGCCGACGTCGACCACGAGCGGGACGCCCAGCCCGGCCAGCTCGGCGGTCTCCGGGGCCGACGTGAACCCGGTGATCCGGAAGTTCGACGGGTGGACCCGCAGGACGAACGCGGTCCGCGTTGTGACGGCCGCCGCGTAGTCGTCCACGGTCGTGCGGTTGGTCGTGCCGACCTCGCGCAGCACGGCGCCCGCGCCGGTCAGGAGGTCGGGCAGCCGGAAGCCGTCACCGATCTCGACCATCTCGCCGCGGCTCACGACGATCTCACCGCCGTCGCCGGCGAGCGCGAGCGCGCACAGCAGCAGCGCGGCGGCGTTGTTGTTGACCACGTGCACCGCGGCGGCCTCGGGCACGGCCTCGGCCAGGGCGGCCAGGGCGCCCCGGCCGCGCCGGGCGCGTTCGCCGCTGGCCAGGTCGAACTCGACGTCGCAGGCGCCCGCGGCGGCGGCGACGGCCTCCCGCGCCGCGCGGGAGAGCGGTGCGCGGCCCAGGTTGGTGTGGACGAGGACACCGGTGGCGTTGATGACGGGGCGCAGGGACGCCGCGGTGGCCGGCAGGGCCGCGACGGCCGCCGCGACGACCTCCTCGGGCGGGATCTCGCCGGCCCGGGCACGCCGCTGCGCGGCGGCGACCGCGGACTTCACCGTGGAACGCCCCAGGATCCGTTCGGCCTCGGCGAGGCGGGGATCGGCGAGCACGGCGTCGGTGCGCGGGACACGTCTGCGAAGGTCGGTCACGACGGTTGCTCCCGGGAAGGGATGGCGGAGGCGGACGGGAATCGAACCCGCCAGCGGCAGGTGCTGTCGCTCAACGGTTTTGAAGACCGCGCCGGTCACCAGACCGGGTACGCCTCCCCGAGGGGAGGGGCGTTCGTCCTCTGTCATTCTGCTGTACCGGACGCCTTTACGGCGAGCCGACGGGCCATATTCTTCTCAACCGAATTTCGGGTCGCGGTGGTATGTCCTACAGTTCGTTAGCGCGTGCGGAACCGACTCGGATAGCGGGGGCCATGGAAGCAACGACGCTCGCAGAGGTCTGGCAGGACGTCTTCCTCACCCAGAGCCCGCCCCCGCAGTGGGTGGTGATCGCCTCGGCCGCGGTCGCGCTGGCCGCGGTACTGGTCCGGGGACCCTGGCGGATCGCCCGCAACGTGGTGACGATCGCCCACGAGGGCGGCCACGCTCTGGTGGCCCTGCTCAGCGGACGCCAGCTCACCGGGATCCGCCTGCACTCCGACACGTCGGGGGTGACGGTCTCGCGCGGGCGCCCCGAGGGGATCGGGATGGTGCTCACCGTCGCCGCGGGGTACGTGACCCCCTCGCTGGTCGGACTGGGCGGGCTGCTCCTCCTGCTCGCCGACCGCATCACCGCGCTGCTGTGGATCAGCATCCTGCTGCTCGCCGCGATGCTGCTGCTCATCCGCAACGTCTACGGCGTGATCTCGGTGGTGGCCACCGGGGCGCTGGTCTTCCTGATCTCGTGGTTCACACCCGAGGAGGTGCAGGGCGCGTTCGCCTATCTCTTCACCTGGTTCCTCCTGTTCGCGGGGGTGCGTCCGGTGTTCGAGCTCCAGGCCCAGCGCCGCAGGCAACCCTCGCCCCACTCCGACGCCGACCAGCTCGCCCGGCTGACCGGACTGCCGGGGACCGCGTGGGTGATGGTGTTCGGGCTGGTCAACGTCGCGGTGCTGGCGTTCGGCGGGTGGCTGCTCCTGCTGTGACCGTGGGGGCGGGGAGGGCGCCACGGGAGCTCCCGCGGCGCCCTCGGCGCGATCTCAGCCCTGTCCGGGGGCGTCCAGGGGCTCGGCCAGCGCGCTGTCCACCGTGGGGACCACGGGGATGCGCGTGTCCAGGGCGGTGACGTGCAGGATCTGCGCGACACGCTCGGAGGCCGAGGCGACGAACAGGCGGCTGTGCCGCTCCTTCGCCGCCTTGTGGCACTGGATGAGTACGCGCAGTCCGCTGGAGTCGATGAACCTCAACAGGTCACAGTCGAGGACGACACGCCCGTGGGGGCGTTCCGAGACCGCGTCCAGCACCGCGGTGCGGAACTCGTCCTCGGTGGCGATGTCGACCTCTCCCTCCAGGACGAGAACGGTCCCGTCGTCATGGGTACGGCTGGTGATCTTCAGCGCGGGCATGCTCGCTCCGGGGTGGTACGCCAATGCCGTTGCCCGGCCAGATGGCGAGGCGGTCCGAACACGGCCCCTGCGGGGGCGTCCGGCGGGGCCGCGGGACAACGTGTCCACGGGCGCGCCGTTAGGGCGGGGATGCTTTCTCATGTTTCCTGGTACCCCTCATGCCGACATCGAGGATGTGTCGGACACGTGTGAAGTCATCGTCGTCGGCCGATGTGGCTCTCGACTGTGGCTCGGGCGGCCAGGTCCGGTCTGACTCCGGCGGGAAGGCCCAGTAGACGGCTTGTGTGTTACAAGCGTTCGCCCGTTGATTCCTAGGACACTCGAAACAAGCATCCGTCCCCGGACATTACCACAATGGGGATCAATGGATCCGTGAATTCGACGACTCCGCTTCTAACCCCGATCGGACCTCCTCATCGGGGGCCGAGGCGGGTGGACACTCGCGTCGCAGGACCCACGTGCACGCGGCCAGGGTGAGGGGGACCGCGACGGTCAACGCCAGCGCCGGGATCGCGATCCCCGAGTCGTTGACCGCGAACCCGGCCAACGCGGTCACCAGGGAACCGGTCAGCCCGGCCCGCAGCGTCGGGGCGTACTCGTAGACACGCTGGAGCGCCCCCATCCGCCAGTCCGTCGGCTTGTTCAACACCGCGAACAGGAACAGCAGCGCGCACGCCGACAACAGGGTCATCTGCCAGTTGCCCAGCGTCCCCAGCATGGCGCCGAGCTTGCGCGACACCACCGTCCACGCCTCGCCCTCGACCACCTGCGCCGCGAACAGGCCGAAGTGGCTGCGCTGGTTGGCCGGGCGCAGGTAGTCCAGGTAGGACAGCGCGGCGATCACCACGACCGCCATGCTGCTGACGGTGAGCAGCCGCAGCGCCGTGACCCGGCGGCCCGCGATCATCAGGACGGTCACCGCCAGGCCGGGGACCAGCGCGATCACACCGCCGAAGTCGGTTCCCAGCCCCGGCCAGCCGATGACGAACAGCGTCGCGAGGCCCACCGTGATCGCCACCGCCACCGCCCACGTGCGGTGTCCGCGGGCCAGCAGGATGTGCGCGATCCCGGCGACGGTCATCAGCATGCCCGTGGCGAAGGTCGCGAAGGCGATGTTGCCCAGGCCGTAGAAGCGTCCGGCCACGATCGGGGTGTAGCCGGTCGGCGAGTTCATCTGGAGGTTCGCGCCGGTGCACATGTCGACGAAGAGCACCACCGTGGTGATCGCCGCCACGATCGTGGTCGGCGCGAGGATGTCGCGCCGCCACGGCCCGGCCATCGCCACCGACACGACCAACACGTCGGCCAGCAGCACACAGGCCGGCAACGCCAGTTCGGGGACCGCCGCCGACCACCAGGGGATCAGGTTGGCGAGGTAGCTCGACACCGGGAACGCCGCGCCGCCCAGCGCGACCACCCGCGTCACCGACAGCGCCAGGGCGCGTTTCTTGCGGTCGCGGCCACCGTAGCGCTTGAGGGACAGGGCCGCCGCAGCGTAGATGAGCAGCTGGAGCGCCACCAGGCCGCTGAAGAAGCCCGCCATCAACGACTCGACGACCTTGGCGGCGGTGTTGAACTCCACCAGCGACTCCACCGCCGCCTCGAAGTCCCCCGGGCTGGCGGTCTCGTCCCAGGCGCGTCCGACCATCCGCGACGGCGCCTCCAACCCCAGCGCGTGCAACAGCGTGGTGGTCAGGTCGGTGAGGGTCACCAGGCCCGCGCGGCGGGTGGACTCCGACGTCAGGTAACCGCGGTCGTAGTCCTCCCCGTTCGGGCCGATCCCGTGCAACAGCGCCGCGTTCAGGTTGGAGGCCCCCGCCTCGACGGACACGCCCGCCACGGCGAGGGTGGAACCGGGGGGCAGGTCCGCCAGGACCGTCCCCAGCTGCTCGTCGACCGAGGCGAGCCGTTCCAGCCGGTCGGCGTCTTGGACGGGGTCGGGTTCGGGTTCCTCGGCGTCGCTGGCGGCGGCGTCCTCGGCGTCGACCTCGGCGTCGGGGTTGACCGGCAGGTCGAGGTAGAGGTCGGCCAGGTCGTCGAGCTCGATGACGACGAGGGCGGGGCCCTCCCAGTCCTGGGCCCGCAGGGATCCGACACCGTTGAAATAGCGGTCGACCCGTCCCTCGCTGTCCGCGACGGCCAGGGCGGCTCCGGGACCCACGGCCATCGTGGTCCCGCCGGCCGCGTGCACGGTGTCGCCGAGGAGGCCGACCCGCGCGGCGAACTTGGAGTCGGCGTTGTAGGCGATGTGCTCGGTGTAGTCGGGGATGAACGCGCCCTCGCCCTCGCGTTCGGGGACGCGGGGCAGCTCGCAGATGGAGTAGGTCTGGCGTTCGCTGGAGGCGCGTTGACCGGCCGAGACGCTCAGCCAGCCGTCCACGGGGCACGTGCGCGAGGTCGCCGTGCGGATCGACATGTTGCCGATGGCGCTGTCCTGGGCGAGCCGCCACAGGTGCGGCATGGTGTCGGCGTCGATCTCCTCCCACATCAGCCCGGGCACGCCGACGAGCACGACCGGGCCGACCGGGGGGTCGGCCACGGGGTCTCTGGCCAGGGCGGGGGCGGCGATCGACGACAGCGCGGTCAGCAGCGCCGCCAGGACGACCGAGAGCCGAGACCACCTCTTCCGATGCGTCACCGAGCGAACCCCCTCCGCGTTCCCGGCAGTCCCCGTCCCACACTAACCGCCGGGACGAGGTGACCGGGGGATGAGCCCTAGACGCGCAATCCGTCGAAGGCGACCGACGCGAGCGCCTCGGCGAGCGCGGTCGCGTCCAGGCCGCGTTCCGGCCGGTACCACTCGACGATCGAGTTCACCATGCCGAACAGCAGCCGGCCCGCCAGGGCCGGGTCGATGTCGGGGCGGATGTCGCCCTCGGCGACCCCCTGGCGCATCAGGGCGCCGACGAAGTGGTCGAACTCGCGCCGCCGCTCCAGCGCCCGCCGCTCCACCCCGGTGTTGCCCCGCACCCGCAACAGGAGGGTGACGTGGGGCAGCTCCTCGACGAGGACCCGGACGCTGCCGCGCAGGACGTGGTCCAGCCGGCTGATCGCCGGGCCGTCGGTCGCGCCGGGTTCGCGGGTCACCGCGAACAGGGCGTCCAGCGCCCGGTCCAGCGACTGGCGCAGCAGCTCCTCCTTGCCGGCGACGTGGTGGTAGATCGCCGACTTCGTCACGCCCAGCGCGCGGGCGAGGTCCTCCATGCTGGTGCCGTCGTAGCCGCGTTCGTTGAACACCCGGACGGCCACGCGCAGCACGGATTCGGCGTCGTGGCCGGGGCGGCCGGAGCGTCGGCGGAGGGGACCTGAGGCGGGAGAGACGGACACAGCTCCCCATGTTCTCAAACACGGTGCCCTGGCGTGGCCGGCCGAGCCGGGCACCGGGGCGGGTCAACGGTGGCGGTGGTCCACGACGCGGCGGAGCTTGCCCACCGAGCGTTCCAGCGTCTGCGGGGCGACGACCTCGACGTCCGCGGTCACCCCCAGGTGCTCCTTGATCGCGTGCCGCAGCGCGGGGCCGGCCGCGTCCGCGTCGCCCGCGTCCGGGCGGTGCTCCACCCGCACGGTCAGCTCGTCCATCCGGTCCGGCCGGGTCAGCACGAGCTGGAAGTGCGGGGCGAGCGCGGGCACGCGCAGCACCAGTTCCTCGATCTGGCTGGGGAAGAGGTTGACCCCGCGCACGATCAGCATGTCGTCGCTGCGCCCGGCCACCCGGCCCATGCGCCGCATCGACGGCCGGGCCGTGCCCGGGAGCAGGCGCGAGAGGTCGCGGGTCCGGTAGCGGACGATCGGCAGCGCCTCCTTGGTGAGGGAGGTGAACACGAGTTCGCCGGTCTGCCCGTCGGGGAGCGGGGTGTCGCCCAGCGGGTCGACGATCTCGGGCAGGAAGTGGTCCTCCCACACGTGGGGACCGTCCTTGGTCTCCACGCACTCGCCGGCCACCCCGGGGCCCAGGACCTCTGAGAGCCCGTAGATGTCCACCGCGTCCAGGGCGAACGTCTCCTCGATCTCGGCGCGCATGTCCTCGGTCCACGGCTCCGCGCCGAGGATCGCGGTGCGCAACGACGTCGTGCGGGGGTCGATCCCCTGCCGGCGGAACTCGTCGGCGATCGTCAGCAGGTAGGAGGGGGTGACCATGATCGTCTCGGGGCGCAGGTCCTGGATGAGTTGCACCTGGCGGGCGGTCTGACCGCCCGACATCGGGATGACGGTGCAGCCCAGCCGTTCGGCGCCGTAGTGCGCCCCCAGGCCGCCGGTGAACAGGCCGTAACCGTAGGCGACGTGGACCTTCTCGCCGGGCCGCCCGCCGGCCGCGCGGATGCAGCGCGCGACGAGTTCCGCCCACGTCTCCAGGTCGCCCCGGGTGTAGCCGACGACGGTGGCCTGCCCGGTGGTGCCGCTGGAGGCGTGGACGCGCGCCACCTGGTCCATGGGGACGGCGAAGGCGTCGAAAGGATAGGCGTCGCGCAGGTCCTGTTTGGTGGTGAAGGGGAAGCGGGCGATGTCGTCGAGCTCACGGCAGTCCTCGGGGACCACCCCGGCGGCCTCGCACTTGCGCCGGTAGAAGGGCTGGGCGTCGTAGGCCCGGCGCAGTGTTCGACGCAGAAGCCGGAGCTGGTGCTCGCGTAGGACCTCCGGCGGCGCGGTCTCCAGCGGGTCGGCGCCGCCGGCCGCGGGGGCGGGGCGGGGAAGCGGGGGGACGACGGCGCGCGGGGTGGCCTGCTCGGTCATCGACCTTCCACCCTCCGGGGGAGTTCTCGGCTGCGGCCCCGGAACTCGGCGACGACGGCGCCGTCGTCGCGCGCGACCGTGACGTCGTAGACGCCGTTGCGGCCGTAGCGGGTGCGTTCGGTGGCCGTGGCGACGAGGAGGTCGCCACCGTGGACGGGGGCGGCGAAGACGATGTCGGCGCCGGCCGCGACCGTTGTCGTCCCGTGGCTGTTGCAGGCGGCGGCGAAGGCGGTGTCGGCGAGGAGGAAGACGTATCCGCCGTGGCAGGTGCCGTGCCCGTTGAGCATGCCCGCGCCGACCCGCATCGTGGCGCGGGCCCGGCCGGGGGCGACGTCGTGGACGTCGATGCCCAGCCCGGTGGAGGCGGCGTCGCGGGCCAGCATCGCCGCGACCGCCGTCTCGGCCGCTCGTCGTGGGTCCGTCGTCCTCGTGTCCACTGCCACGCGCACCCGCCTCCCGTGTCCGCCGTCCCTTGCGTACTTAACGAACGGTCGGTTAGTAATACACCTAAGGGAAACATCCCCGGCAGGTGATCTGTCAAGGGGCGGCACCGTCCGCCGAGGCACCGGAGATTGCAGGAGACGGATCGTGGGCAACGTCATCACCACACCGGCCGAGTTCTTCGAGCGGCACGGCGGCACCCTGGAGCAGGCCGTCGCCGCGATCCGCGGCCGGCACTTCTGGACGCCCTACCCCGAGTCGCCCAGCCCGAAGGTCTACGGCGCGGAAGCGGCCGAACAGGGGCGGGCCGCGTTCGAGGCCCACCTCGACCGCGACTTCCCCCTCGACGGGCCGGGCCGGGACGAGCGCGTCGTCACCGAACGCTCCCCCTACGGCGTCGAACTGGGCGTCGGCTACCCGCACGCCGGCGCCGACGCGCTGATCTCGGCCGCCTCGAAGGCGCTGCCCTCCTGGCGCGACGCCGGCGTCCGGGCGCGCACCGGCGTGTGCCTGGAGATCCTGCACCGGCTCAACGCGCGCTCGTTCGAAATGGCCCACGCCGTCCAGCACACCACCGGACAGGCGTTCGTCATGGCCTTCCAGGCGGGCGGCCCCCAGGCGCAGGACCGCGGCCTGGAGGCCGTCGCCTACGCCTACGACATGATCACCCACTACGCCGAGACGGTGCGCTGGGAGAAACCCCAGCGCAAGGGGGGGCCGCTGGTGATGGACAAGCGGTTCGCCGTGGCGCCGCGGGGGCTCGCGCTCGTCATCGGCTGCGCGACCTTCCCGACCTGGAACTCCTACCCCGGCCTGTTCGCCAGCCTCGTCACCGGCAACCCGGTCATCGTCAAACCCCACCCGCGCGCCGTGCTGCCGCTGGCGATCACCGTCGCGGTGGCCCGCGAGGTGCTGGCCGAGGCCGGACTCGACCCCGACACCGTGCTGCTGGCGGCCGAACGGCCCGAGGAACGGCTCGCGGCCGACCTCGCCACCCGCCCGGAGGTGCGGGTCATCGACTTCACCGGTTCGACCGCCTTCGGGAACTGGCTGGAGGCCAACGCCACCCAGGCGTTCGTCAACACCGAGAAGGCCGGCGTCAACCCCGTCGTGATCGACTCCACCGACGCCTACGCCGGCATGCTGGGCAATCTCGCCTTCTCCCTGTCGCTGTACAGCGGGCAGATGTGCACGACCCCGCAGAACCTGTTCGTTCCGAGCGGGGGGATCGCCACCGACGAGGGGGTCAAGTCGCCCGCCGCGTTCGCCGCCGACCTCGCCGCCGCGGTCGAACGCCTGCTCGCCGATCCCGCGCGCGCCGTCGGGATCCTCGGGGCCATCGCCAGCGACGAGATCCTGGCGCGGCTGGAGAACGCCGGGTCCCTCGGCGAGACGGTTCTGGCGCCGCGCCCCGTCGCCCACCCCGACTTCGAGAAGGCGACGGTCCGGACGCCGGCGATCGTGCGCGTGGACGCCGGACGCGACGACGTGTTCGGCCGCGAGCACTTCGGCCCGGTCTCCTTCGTCGTCGCCACCGACGACACCGACCACGCGCTGCGCCTGGTCCGCTCGACCGTGGGCGAGAGCGGCGCGCTCACCGCGTCGGTCCACTCCACCGACGAGCGCGTCCTCGACGCGGCGCGGCGGACGGCGCTGGAGGCCGGGGTGAACCTCTCGGAGAACCTCACCGGGCAGGTCTTCGTCAACCAGTCCGCGGCGTTCAGCGACTACCACGGGACCGGCGCCAACCCGGCGGCCACGGCCTCGCTCACCGACCCGGCGTTCGTCGCCGGCCGCTTCTCCTTCGTGCAGTCGCGCCGGCCCGTCTGAATCCGACCCCGCGCGGGCGGGCTCCCCGGAGCCCGCCCGCGCGCCGGTGAGAAGGGGCGGGTCAGTCGCGGGGCAGCCGGAGGGTCGGGTCGGCGGGGCCGCGGTGGCGCCCGCTGCGCTGCTGCGGGATCGGCGTCCCCGCGGGCTGCGTGGTGTAACCGGTGCCGGGCAGCGTCCCGTCCCCGCGCCTGGGGCGCTGCCGCGCGCCTCCGGCCGGTCCGACACCGTCGGGCGCGTGGGACCCCGGCCGCCGTGTCCGGGCGCCGGCGCCCACGCTGCCCAGCAGGGACGCGATCGCCAGGCCGGCGACGAGGTTGATGGTGGCGGTGGTGACCTGGGTGGCCAGCGGGGCCTCCTGGGCGAAGGGGCCGACGGCCGCTATCACCACGGCCAGTCCGATGATCCAGCCGAAGAACGCCAGTGGACGCGGCGCGCTGACCAGCAACAGGTGCAGGAGCGCGGTGGCCAGCAGGGCCGACAGGGCGGCCAGCGCGGCGTACACGCCGGTTCCGGCGTCGCCGAAGTACCCCGCCTCCTCCGGCGCGAGGACGGGAACGCCCAGGACGCCCCGTGCCACGAGTGCGCCGACCAGGACCACCAGGCCGGCCACCACCGCGGTCGCCAACCCGCCCGACCACAACCGGGCGGCGTTGAGCCGCCGTCTACTGTCGCCGTAGCCGTTTCCGCTCATGCCGTTACCCCCCGATACGGCGCCGAACACGGTCACACGCCCCAATACCCCCTGTTTACAGCTCGTAACATAGGGTGATATCGCTTTGAGGTCAGACGTGCGGACCGGCCAGACCGCCCGAGGCGGCGATGTCGGCGGCCAGGGCCGGCATGTCGGCCACCGTCAACTCCGAGACGGTGACCCGGATCCCCGGCTCGCTCTCGGTCCGGAACCGGCTTCCCGGCGAGGTCGCCCAGCCCCGCGCCAGCAGTTGGGCGACCGCGATCGCCTCGTCGGCGACCCGGACCCACACGTTGACACCGGACCGGCCGTGGGCCGCCATCCCGTAACGGGCGAGTTCCGCGATCAGCGCGTCACGGCGATCGGTGTAGGAGCGCGCGGCCCGGCCGGCGTCCACCACCCCCGAACGCCACAGCTCCACGAACGTCTCCTGGAGGACGTGGCTCACCCAGCCCGGTCCCAGGCGCTGGCCCGCCCGCACCCGGTCGACGGTCACCGGATCACCGGCGAGCATCGCCAGCCGGAGGTCGGGGCCGTACCCCTTGGCCACCGAGCGCACCACCGCCCAGCGGTCGGTGGCCCCGGCGACACACCAAAACGGCGTGTCGACGAACCCGAAACCGTGATCGTCCTCGACCGTCAGCACGTGAGGGTGCCCGCGCAGCAGCTCCCGCAGCTCCGCGGCGCGTTCGCGGCCCAGCGCCGCTCCGGTGGGGTTCTGGGCGCGGCAGGTCAGCACGGCGGCGCGGGCGCCGGCCCGCAGCGCCGCGGCCAGCGCGTCGGGGAGCGGTCCCTCGTCGTCCACGCGCACGGGCAGCCGGCGCAGGCCGAGGGAGGCCACCAGGTCGAGCTCGCTGTGCCAGCCGGGATCCTCCACCGCCACCGCGTCGCCGGGACGCAGCCCCGAACGCAGGAGCCGGTCGATTCCGTCGAGCGCTCCGGAGGTCACGGTCGTCTCGGCGCTGTCCACGCCGTCACCGCCCAGGCAGGCGCGAGCCACCTCGGTCATCTCCGGCAGGACGGGGGGAGCGTCATAGAGCCGGTGGCGTCCGCGCCGCCGGGCGGCGACGGCGGCGAGCGCGTCACCGAGGTCGGGCAGCAGCCGGGGGTCGGGGTTGCCGCTGGCGGCGTCGCGCACACCAGGGGGCAGCACCCCGGTCACGGGCTCGCGCGGCGCTTCGGGCGGCTGGGCCCGCACCCGGGTTCCGCGCCGGCCGGCGGTCTCGACCAGGCCGCGGTCGCGCAACAGCCGGTAGGCCGAGGCGACCGTGTTGGGGTTGACGCCGAGCTCCCTGGCCAGATCCCGGATCGGGGGCAGGACGGCGTCGACGGTCAGTTCCCCGGTGGCGATCGCCCGTTCCACACTGTCCGCGATCTCATGCGATCCACGCCCGGTGATGACCATGGTCCGCATTATCCCCGAGCCGCGCCGCCGGCCGTGTCACGGCCACCGCGCCGGCCGGCCCTCCTCGACGGTGTCCCGCCGGGGCGATCGACGCGTGAGCGAGGACCCGTGCGGACCGGCGGACGTCTCCGCGGCCGGCCTCGGGTCCGGCGGTGGGCGGGGGAGGGCGACAATGTTCGACGGTTCCTCCGCGAGGGCGGGGGCCCGCACGGAAGGGGCACGAGATGGACATCGGACTCGCCGGACGCACCGCGCTCGTACCGGGGGCGAGCAGCGGCCTGGGGCTGGCCATCGCCCGGGCGCTCGCCGCCGAGGGGGCGAACGTCGTCATGGCGGCGCGCCGCGGCGACCTGCTGCGCCGCCACGCCGCCGAGCTGCCCTCGGCGCTGGCCGTCGAGATCGACATCACCGCCCCGGACGCGGCGCGGCGGCTGGTCGGGGCCGCCGTCGAGAGGTTCGGTCAGGTGGACGTCTGCGTGCTCAACGGCGGTGGCCCGGCCCCGGGCACCGCGCTGGAGGCGACCGACGCCGACCTCCTCCGCGCCGTCGAGACCCAGCTGCTCACCCACCAGCGCCTGGCCGCGGCGGTGCTTCCGGGGATGCGCGAACGGGGCTGGGGGCGTCTGGTCGCCGTCGGGTCGGCGTTCGTCCAGGAACCCGCGCCGAACATGGTCGGCTCCAACACCGGGCGCGCGGCGCTGGCCGCCTACCTCAAGACGCTGGCCGCCGAGGTCGCCGCGGACGGCGTCACCGTGAACATGGTGCTGCCCGGCCGGATCGACACCGACCGGGTGGCGCACCTGGACCGGGAGGCGGCGCGCCGGAGCGGACGCACCCCCGAGCAGGTGCGCGCGGACTCCGTCGCCCGCATCCCCGTCGGCCGCCTGGGAACGCCCGAGGAGTTCGCCGCGGTGGTCACGTTCCTGGCCGGGGCCCCGGCCTCCTACGTGACCGGGAGCCAGATCCGCTGCGACGGGGGACTCCTGCGCGCGCTGTGACACCCCGAGCGCGCCGGTCGCCCTCGCCTGGGGCCGGCCGGGCCCCGATCGGTGCCTCGGCACCGGGGCCGACGGTCCGGTACGGCCGACGTCGAGGCGGGCCTATCCCGCGACCTGGCGCGCTCGCCGCGCGGGCACGCCTTCACCGAGAGGTCCGAAGGCCGGGGTCGGCGGGACGGCTGTGAGGGCGTGGTTCTGGTCATCGCTGTGCCGGGGAGCCGGTGCCGGGGGTCCATGCGCTCCCTGGCGTGCCGCTGGGAGGGGCGAGCGTTCCGGGGCTGTTGCGGGGCCGCTCGGCTGCCGGGCTGCTCGGTCTTCGGTGTGGCCGGGCGGGCGTATCCGGTGCCATGACCTCCGAATCCGGCGCCGACCTGGTTCCCCGCCTCGCCGGGGGCCGTGCCGACGGCATGGGAGAGTCGCGGCCGGCGCGCGCTCGGTCGCGCTGAGCAGCGCGACGCTCTGTGGGGGCCTCGCGTCGCCCACCCCGCCGGCGTCGGGGACGGGTTCGGCGGGGTCCACCATGACCCACGGCTTCAGCGCCGGCGACACCCCCGGGCGCGGTCGACCCCATGGCCGGGCCGGCCGGTGTTCGAGGCGTCCGGGTCCTGGCGCATCGCCGAGCGGACGTGCCGAGCCGCACGCCGCGCCGGCTCGTGGTGCCGGCTCCCGGGGCGCGCCAGGTCGCCCACGGCGAGCGGCGGTCGTCCGAGGAGCGCCCCGGACATCGCCGGCGCTCATGGCGCGCCCGCGTCCGCGGGACCATGCCGAGGCGGGCGTGGCGAGGACCGGGGAGGGGGACCGTCCGGTCCGTGGAGGCCGCCCGAACGGGTCAGGCGCTGCTGGACGCGCCGATCCCGGCGGTCTCCCCGGCCCCCTCCGCGGCGTCCTTACCCTCCTGCGGACGTTCCTGCCGGCCGCGCCGCCGGATGGCGCCACGGCGGTCGGAGGCGACGATGAGCGGGGTGCCGGTCTCGGGGTCGGGGATGACCCGGCAGGGCAGCCCGAACACGTCCTCGACCAGTTCGGCGGTGATGATGTCGGCGGGCGCGCCCTCGGCGACGACGCGGCCGTCCTTCATCGTGATGATGTGCGTGGCGTAACGGCACGCCTGGTTGAGGTCGTGCAACACCGCCACCAGCGTGTACTGGCGTTCGTGGTGCAGCTCGGCGCACAGGTCGAGCACGTCCATCTGGTGCGCGATGTCGAGGTAGGTCGTCGGCTCGTCGAGCAGTAGCAGCGGCGTCTGCTGGGCGAGCACCATCGCCAGCCACACGCGCTGGCGCTGTCCGCCGGACAGCTCGTCCACCATGCGGGTGGCGAGGTCGGTGATCCCGGTGGACTCCATCGCCTCGGTGATGATCTGCTCGTCGGCGCGCGACCACTGCTTGAGGAACTTCTGGTGCGGGTAGCGCCCGCGGGCCACCAGGTCGGCGACGGTGATGCCGTCCGGCGCGATGGAGGACTGGGGCAGCAGCCCCAGCCGCCGGGCCACCTCCTTGGAGGGGTAGGAGCTGATGACCTGTCCATCGAGGTGCACGGCCCCCGCGGTGGGCTTGAGCATCCGCGACAGCGCGCGCAGCAGCGTCGACTTTCCGCAGGCGTTGGGGCCCACGATCACGGTGAAGGAGTTGTCCGGGATGGTGATCCCGAGTTCACGGGAGATGACGCGCTGGTCGTAGGCCAGCGTCAGGTTCTCCCCCCACAACCGGGCCGGTTCGGACATGTTCTCTCCTTGTCGCGTTTTCCTGCGGGACGTCACGGTGGAACCCTAGGCGCGGCCGGTGCGCCATTCCCGATACAGCAACCACACCAGGTAGCCGCCGCCGATCACCGAGGTGATCACGCCGACCGGAAGCTGGGTGGGGGCGAGCAGCCGCTGGGCCACCAGGTCCGAGGTGACCAGCAGGAAGGCGCCCATGATGGCCGCGCCGCCCAGGACCGTGCCGTCGGCCCGGGCCAGCCGCCGGACGAGCTGGGGAGCGGCCAGCGCGATGAAGCCGATCGGGCCGGCGACCGAGATCGCCACGCCGGTCAGCGCGCTCGCCGCGACCAGCGCGGCGACCTGGGTGGCCTGGGTGGGCACGCCGAGCGCGTGCGCGGTGTCCTCGCCCATCTCCATCAGGCGCATCCGGGGCCCGAGGGCGAGGAGGACCGGGAGCAGCACGGCGACCCCGATCGCGACCGCGACGACCTGGTCCCAGTCGCGGGCGTTGAGACTGCCGACCAGCCACACCTGGGCGTTGGTCGCGTCGGTCAGGTCGGCGCGGGTGATGAGGTAGTCGCGCACCGACACCAGCATGGCGCTGACGCCGATGCCGACGAGGATGAGCCGGTATCCCTGCACGCCCTTCTTCATGGCCAGCAGGTAGACCAGGGCCGCGGTGGCGACACCGCCGACGATCGCGCCGAGCGACGTCTGGGCCATGGTGCCGTTGAAGACGAGGATCGTCAGCACCGCGCCGGTCGCCGCGCCGCTGGTGAAGCCGATGATGTCGGGGCTGCCCAGGGGGTTGCGGGACAGGCTCTGGAACACCGCGCCGGCCGCGCCCAGGGCCATGCCGACCAGCAGGGCGGTCAGCGCCCGCGGCAGCCGGACCCCCTGGACGAAGAACACGTCCAGGCGTTCGCCCTGGCCGGTGAGCGCGAGCAGCGCGTCGGGCAGCGGGATCTCGTAGTCGCCGACCATGAGGCTGATCGCGAAGACGACCGCCGCCGCCAGGACCAGGCCGAGGTAGACCGTGACCGTGCGGGTCCGCATCCGGAAGGACACGCGGTCGCCGAACAGGCGGACGATCCGTACGGGGGCCTGCTCGTCCTTGGGAGGCTCCGTCCCGCCGGAGGGCGGCGCGGAGCCGGTGAGCGACGCGGTCATAGCTGGGCCATCCTCTTGCGCCGGACCAATGCGATGAAGACGGGGGCGCCCACGAAGGCGGTGATGATCCCGACCTCCAGCTCCCCGTTGGGCAGTACCACCCGCCCCAGAGTGTCGGCGCCGACCAGCAGGATCGCGCCCAGCACCGCCGAGTAGGGGAGTACCCAGCGCTGGTCGGGGCCGACGATCGCGCGGGCGATGTGCGGCACGGTCAGTCCGACGAAGCCGATCGGGCCGGCCGCCGCGGTGGCGCTGCCGCACAGCAGCACGATCGCCACCGCGGTGATCGCCCTGATCTGGTTGATGCGGGCGCCGAGCGCCGCGGCGAGGTCGTCGCCGAGCGCGATCGCGTTCAGGGCGGGGCCCAGGAACAGCGCGATGACGATGCCGATGGCGATGAACGGCAGGACCTGGACGAACAGCCCCATGTCCCGCCCGACGAGCGAACCGACCTGCCAGAACCGGATCTGGTCGAAGACGTAGTCGTCGAGCACGATGATGCCGTGGATGACCCCCTGGAGCACGGCGCCGATGGCGGTGCCGGCCAGCGCGAGCCGGATCGGGGTGGCCCCGCCCCGGCCGCGTGAGCCGAGGAAGTACACCGCGATGGCGGTCAGCCCGGCGCCGGCGAACGCGGACCACACGTAACCGGTCAGCGAGGTGATGCCGAAGACGAAGATCGCGGTCACCACCGCCGCCGACGCCCCGGCGTTGACCCCGAGGAGACCGGGGTCGGCCAGGGGGTTGCGGGTGAGCGCCTGCATGAGCGCGCCGGCCAGGCCGAGCGCGGCGCCGATGAACAGCCCCAGGATCGTCCGCGGCAGCCGGAGCTCGAACACGACGGTCTGGTCGTAGGAGGCGTTGTCGAAGTCCCACAGGGCCGCCCACACGGTGGAGACCGGGATCGACTTGGCGCCCACCGCGATGCTGAGCAGGATGCACAGCCCGAGCGCCCCGAGCGCCGCGAGCAGGCCCACGGTGCGCAGCAGGTGGACCCGGCCCTGGGCGGAGGTGCGCTGTTCGAGGGCGGTCTCGGCGGCGACGCGGTCGTCACCGTCCCCGGTCCCGATGGCGATGGCCGTGGGCCGTTCCAAGGTCATCGCGCGCCGCCCGGACATGGGGGGAGGGCGCGCCGAAACCAATGGGACACCAGGGTCCTCCCGTGTCGACGTCGCTCGAACTTAGTAAAGGCTAACCTATCCTTCAATCGGGAGGAAGTGGGGCATAAGGCTTATGAGACGCAGGTCATGAGGCGTCCGGGGCCTCCCCAGCCACCAGCCGCGGCGGGTCGAACACCCGCACCGGCGGCAACTCCCCCTCGAAACGGCCGACCTCCACCCGTGAGAGCTGCCCGGTGCAGCCGTGACTCAGCGCCGACGTCCCCACGTCATCGGTCAAGACGTTGGGGTTGCCGTGCACGCACGACGCCGCCCACGGCGCCGACGGGTCGAACCACGCCCCCGTCGACAGCTGCACGACCCCGCGCCGGATGCCCGGCTCGATCACCACCCCGGCCAGGCAGCTCCCCCGATCGTTGAACACCCGCACCACGTCCCCCGCGGACAGGCCGCGGGCGGCGGCGTCCTGCGGGTGCACGCGCAGCGGCGCCCGGCCGGCGATCTTCTCCGACCGGCTGTGCGCGCCCATGTCCTGCTGGCTGTGCAACCGACCCTTCGGCTGGTTGGCGACCAGCACCAGGGGCCACTTTCGCGCGGGGTCGCGGTCCGCCCCCTCCCACGGGTCCAACCAGACCGGATGCCCCGGGCAGTCGGCGTAGCCGAAGCCGGCGATCGTCTCGGAGAACAGCTCGATCCGCCCGCTGGGCGTGTGCAGCGGGTTGCCCCGCGGGTCCGCGCGGAAGGCGCCGAACAGGGCGGTCGCCTCGTGCCGGGCGGGCATGTCGATGCCGCCCTGCTCCCAGAAGCGGGCGAACGGCGCGACCGGTTCGGCCAGGCCGGCCCGCCACTCCTCGTAGATGTGCTCCAGCCACTCCGCGGTGGAGCGCCCCTCGGTGAACGCCTTCTCCACGCCCAGCCGCCGGGCCAGGTCGGTGAAGATCGCGTACTCGTCGCGCGCCTCGCCGTGCGCCGGCACCACCCGCCGCATCACGCGCAACCGCAGGTCGCCCCGGCTCGCGGCGATGTCGTCACGTTCCAGCGTCGTGGTGGAGGGCAGCACGATGTCGGCGTGGCGCGCGGTGGACGTCCAGTGGGTCTCGTGCACGACCACCGTCTCGGGACGGCCGAAGGCACGGCTCAACCGCCGGAGGTCCTGGTGGTGGTGGAACGGGTTGCCCCCCGACCAGTAGACCAGCCTGATGTCGGGGTAGGTCAGCCGCCGGCCGTTGAAGTCGAACGGCTCCCCGGGACGCAGCAGCGTGTCGGAGACGCGGGCCACCGGGACGACGGAGTCGACGGGGTTGGACCCCTGGGGCAGTTTCGGCAGACCGTGGGGGGTGGCCCCGCCGCCGTAGTTGCCCATCGAACCGTACCCGCTGGCGAACCCGCCGCCGGGCAGGCCGATCTGCCCCAGGCAGGCGGCGAGCGCGAGGCCCGCCCACAGCGGCTGCTCGCCGTAGCGCGCGCGCTGCACCGACCAGCCGACGTTGACCAGGGTGCGCCCGGACGCCATCCGCCGGGCCAGATCCCGCAGGGTCGCGGCGTCCACCCCGCTGATGCCGGCCGCCCATTCGGGGGTCTTCGCCACACCGTCGGAGGCCCCCGTGACGTAGTCGCGCAGCACGTCGGCGCCGACCGTGTAACGGTCGAGGAAGGACTCGTCGGCGAGCCCCTCGTCGAACAGCACGTGGATCAGCGCGAGCAGGATGGCCGTGTCGGTGCCGGGCGCCGCGGCCAGCCACTCGGCGTCGAGCTCGTCGAGCGTGTCGTCGCGCAACGGGCTGAACGAGACGAACCGGGTACCGCGCCCGGCGGCTTTCCGCATGTCGGGCTCTGCGGTGTGCGCGGCACGGCCGCCCGAGGCGATCCAGGTGTTGGACACGCGCAGGCCACCGAAGGTGACCAGCAGGTCGGTGTGCCCGGCGATGGCCTCCCACGTGGGGGGACGGTACAGCAGGTCGTAGGCGCCCGGAAGGCCGACGATGTGCGGGAACAGCACCTCGACGGCCGCGTGGCTGTAGGTGTTGGCCGTGCGGGTGTAGCCGCCGATCGTGTTGAGGAAGCGGTGCAGCTGGCTCTGGGAGTGGTGGAACCGCCCGGCGCTGGCCCACCCGTAGGAGCCGCCGTAGATCGCGGCGTTGCCGTGCTCGCGGCGGACCCGCTCCAGCTCACCGGCCAGCAGGTCCAGCGCGGTCGCCCAGTCGACCTCGACGTACTCGTCGTCGGGGTGACCGCGCCGGTCGTCGGGGCCGGGGCCGTTGTCCAGCCAGCGCCGTCGCACCGCCGGACGGGCGATCCGGGTGGCGTGGTGCTGGGCGGCGGGCGCGTTGGCGTACAGCGGGGAGGGCGCGGGGTCGGCGGGGTCGGGGCGCGCGCCGACGACGGTGCCGCCACGGACCAGGACCTCATAGGTCCCCCAGTGCGAACTGGTCGAGTGGGCGGTGACGTCTTCGGAGACGGTCATGGTCGTGTCCTTTCCCGGGCCGGTGGGCTGCCCTCGCGTCAGCTTATGCGCGGGTCGGGGGAGGTGGGTCGGGCGCCGAAGGGCCGGCTTTGCCAGACTGACCCCACACCACGGTCGAGGAGGAGAGGTGGGCATGGGTTCGGTCGAGACACGGCCGCGCAGGTCGGTGCTCGCGGTTCCGGGGTCCAACCCGAGGTTCATCGAGAAGGCGCGGGAGCTGCCGACCGACGCCTTCTTCCTGGACCTGGAGGACGCGGTCGCCCCGCTGGAGAAGGAGAACGCGCGCCGCGCCGTCGTGGCCGCGCTCAACGAGGGGGGATGGGGAAGCCGGGTCCGCACCGTCCGGGTCAACGACCTGACCACCCAGTGGACCTACCGCGACGTCATCGACGTGGTGGAGGGCGCCGGAGCCATGCTGGACTGCCTGGTCCTGCCGAAGGTGAGCGACGCCTCGCACGTCCGCTGGCTGGACACGCTGCTGACCCAGATCGAACGCGCCAACGGGCTGGAGGTCGGCCGGATCGGCATCGAGGCCCAGATCGAGGACGCCCGCGGCCTGGTCACCGTGGACGAGATCGCCGCCGCCTCGCCCCGGTTGGAGACCCTGGTCTATGGCCCGGCCGACTTCATGGCCTCGATCAACATGAAGACGCTCGTGGTCGGCGAGCAACCGCCGGGCTACGACGTCGGTGACGCCTACCACTACGTCCTGATGCGCATCCTCATGGCGGCCCGCGCCAACGACCTCCAGGCGATCGACGGCCCCCACCTCCAGATCCGCGACGTGGAGGCGTTCCGCCGCTCCGCGCGGCGCAGCGCGGCGCTCGGGTTCGACGGCAAGTGGGTCCTGCACCCCGGCCAGGTCGCCGCCGCGAACGAGGTCTACGCGCCCGACCAGGACGACTACGACCACGCCGAGTTGATCCTGGACGCCTACGCCCACGCGACCCAGGTCCGCCGCAGGGGGGCGGTCATGCTCGGAGCGGAGATGCTCGACGAGGCGTCACGCAAGATGGCCCTGGTCATCGCGGCCAAGGGGCGGGCCGCGGGGCTGCGCAGGACCAAGGAGTTCGTGCCCGAGGAGGAGTGAGGCGGTTCCGGGCCGAGCGGACCGGCCCGGAACCCGCGCTCAGTGGTGGTGCTTCCTGACGTGCTTCCGCCCGCACCGGGCCGGGGCCATCCCGTCCATCATCAGGCTCAGCCCGATGCCGAACAGCCAGCTGTCCTTGGCCAGGGCCAGCCCCTCGGGCGTGGGACGGATGCCGTCGCTCATGCGCGCTTCGGGGTTGCTGAAGTACAGCCCCAGCAGGCCGCCCGCGAAGCCGGTCAGGGCGGTGCCGACCAGGGCGCTGGGGAAGACCGGCAGCAGCAGCGCCGCCCCCAGCGCGATCTCGCCGTTGCTGAGCAGCTGCGTGAACCGCTTGGGCTCCATGTCCTTGAGGAACGGCCACGCCCGTGACGCCTCACCGTGCAGGTAGGAGGCCGTGTCCTCGTCGGCGTTGCGCTTACTGAGGCCGGAGTTGAGGATGAACGCGCCGGTGATCAGGCGCATCGGCATGTGATGGGGTCGGGTCAACGCTCCCATGGAGTCCTCCAGGCGTGGTCGGTTCGCCGCCGCCCCGGAAACGTCGCGACGGCCGCACGTGTTCGGGGCGCCGCTACCCCGCCACCGCCGGACCTCCCGGACCGGACCCAGGTTTTACCGCCCGGCAACGGGAGCACGCCGGCCTCGTCTCCTCGGCTGCCGGCGGACCCCGGCGGCGTGGCGGCCGCCGGGTGTGTCAGGCGGTCAGGTAGGGGCGGTAGGGCGGGCCGTCGTGGATGAAGGTCTGGGGGCGTTTGGTGGCGGCGTGGGCGTCCCACCATTGTGGGGAGCCGAAGGCGTAGGGGGTGTGGGAGGCGGTGGCGTAGGGGCGCACGCGCTCGGTGCCCGGCCGTGGGGGCGTGGGTTCGGGTGTGGCCGGGGGTGGTGTTTCGGGGCGTGCGGGCGCGGTGGTGGCGGTCAACGCCGCCGTGATGGCCTCGGCGGTGCGGGGGTGGGCGAGGGCCAGCAGCATGACCGCGAACGCGGCCATGACGCGGCTGATAAGGTCGCGCATAGCTCTCTTCCTGGGCTTGCAGGTTGGG
>NZ_FUWS01000026.1 GCF_900167435.1 Marinactinospora thermotolerans DSM 45154 | reverse complement strand
CCCGCCGACCCCGCAGCACCATCCACATCCACCAACACCACCCGGCCCGGATGCTCCGCCTGAGCCGAACGCACCAACCCCCACACCGCCGACCCCACCAAACCCGGGCCACCATCACCGGCACGCGCCCCCACCACACCCGAGGACACCACCACCAACCGCACACCCGACAGACGCTCATCCCCCACCCAAGCACCCACCACCGCCGCCAGGTCCCCCAGCGCGTTCCGCACCGCGTCCCCGAGCCCGGCGCCGTCCGTCTCGGGCGGATCGAAGGGGAGGATCACCGCCTCCGGCCGCACCTCACCGGCCCCCACCGCGGCACCCAGCTCCGTCACATCGGCGAACCGCACGAACCGGCTTCCCGCCGGCTCCTCCCCCGACAGCAGGTCCGAAAGCCCGTCGCCCACCACGGCCACCACGCCGGAGAGCGCGGCCGGCTCACCGGTGAAGGGCTCCCAGCGCAGGTGGCGCAGGGCCGCGTGCCCGGAGGTGGTCCCCGCCGCCAGTTCCCCGGCGGGGAGGGGGCGGGAGATCAAAGAGGCGATCTCGGCCACCGGCGCACCCGCGCCATCGGCCAACCGCACCCGCACACCACCATCACCCGCCGGCACCACATGCACCCGCACCCGCGACGCACCCGAAGCCAGCAACTCCACCCCCGTCCACGCGAACGGAAGCTCCACCCCCCGCCCCGCCACATCCCCCACCACGGCACTGGCATGCAAAGCAGCGTCCAGCAGAGCCGGGTGGATCCCGAAAGCCCCCGCCTGGGCGGCCTCCCGCTCACCCAACTCCACCTCGGCGAACACCTCACCACCACGCGTCCACGCGCGCCTCAACCCCTGAAACGCCGGGCCATACCCATAACCCTCACCGGCCAGCCGCTCGTAATGACCCGACACCTCCACCACACGCGCATCCACCGGCGGCCACACCGACAAATCAAACCCCGCACCACCCACACGACCGGTGGCCCCGAGGGTTCCGGCGGCGTGCCGGGTCCACCCGCGGGTGGTGGTCCGGGAGTAGACGGCCACGGCGCGGCGGCCGTCCTCCTCGGCGTCGACGGTGACCTGGAGGACGACCGCCTCGTCGTCGACGATCAGCGGGCTCTCCAGCATGAGTTCCTCGACGACCGGACAGCCGACCTGGTCGCCGGCGCGCACGGCCAGCTCGACGAACCCGGTCCCCGGGAACACCACCGTCCCCTCCACCGCGTGGTCGGCCAGCCACGGCTGCGACGCCACCGACAACCGCCCGGTCAGCACCACGCCGCCCCGGCCGGGAAGCTCGACCGCCGCGGCGGCCAGCGGGTGGCCGGCGTCCTCCAGGCCCGCGGCGCGCACGTCCGCCGCCTGCCCGGCCTCCAGCCAGTACCGTTCCCGCTGGAAGGCGTAGGTGGGCAGATCCACCGGAGACGTCCGCGCCCCGGCGGTCGCCCGCGCCCAGTCCACGGGGGCGCCGTGGGCGAACGCCTCGCCCAGGGAGAGCAGGAACCGACCGGTCCCGCCCTCGCCACGGCGCAGCGTGCCGATCGCGTCGCCGTCACCGGCACTGTCGTCGAGGATGTCCTGGATCGCCATGCTCAGCACCGGGTGCGGGCTGACCTCGATGAACAGTGTGTGCCCGTCGGCCGCGGCGGCGCGCACCGCCGCGTCGAAGCGGACCCGCTCCCGCAGGTTGGTGTACCAGTACCCGGCATCGACCCCCGTGGTGTCCAGCAGGGAGCCGGTCACGGTGGAGTAGAACGGCACCTCGGCGGGACGCGGCGCGATACCGGTCAGCTCGGCGGGCACGATGTCGCGCAGCCGCTCCACCTGCGCGGAGTGGGAGGCGTAGTCCACGGCGACCTTGCGCGCCTGCACACCGTCGGCGGTGAGCGCCGCGTGCAGTTCGTCCACGTCGGCGGAGGCACCGGAGACCACGACGGAGACGGGGCCGTTGACCGCGGCCACCGAGATCCGGCCGGCCCACGGCTCGATCCGCTGGAGCACCTCCTCCTCGGGCAGCGCGACGGCCATCATGCCGCCCGTGCCGGCCAGTTCCCGGCCGATGGCGCGGCTGCGCAGGGCGACGACGCGCGCGGCGTCCCGCAGCGACAGTGCCCCGGAGACGCAGGCCGCCGCGACCTCACCCTGGGAGTGGCCGATGACGGCGGCGGGGCGGACCCCGACCGACTCCCACAGCGCGGCCAGGGAGACCACCACCGCCCAGGTGGCGGGCTGGACCACGTCGACACGGTCGAACGGGGGTGCGCCGGGTTCACCGCGCAGGACGGCGAGGAGGTCCCAGTCGGTGAACTCCGACAGCGCCTCGGCGCACGCGCGCAGGCGCGCGGCGAAGACCGGTGAGGACTCCGCGAGTTCGGCCCCCATTCCGGCCCACTGCGACCCCTGCCCGGGGAAGACGAACACGGGGTCGCGGCGGACCGTGGCGAGGCCGCTCACCACCGTGGCGTCGCCGTCTCCCGTGGCCACGGAGTCCAGGCCGGCGAGGAGCTCGTCGCGGCCGGTGCCGACCACGACCGCGCGGTCGCCGAAGACCGCCCGCGTGGTGGCCAGGGCGCGGGCGACGGCCTGAGGGTCCGCCTCCTCGTGGGCGCGGACGTGCGCCGCGAGCCGCTCGGCCTGGGCGCGCAGTGCGGCGCCGCCCCGGGCCGACACCACCCAGGGCAGCGGGGTCTCTTCGGAGAGTGAGAGAGGCGCCGCTTCCTGCGCGTCGGAGGTTCCGGCGGGGGCGGCCGTCCCCTCTGGGGCCTCCCCGGCCTCCTCCAGGATGATGTGGGCGTTGGTGCCGCTCACACCGAAGGACGACACCCCGGCCCGGCGGGGAGACTCCGGCCGCCGGGGCCACTCGCGGCCCTCGTCCAGCAGCCGCACCTGCCCCTGGTCCCAGTCGACGTGGGAGGTCGGCTCGGTGACGTACAGGGTGCGCGGCAACAGGTCGTGGTGCATCGCCAGCACCATCTTGATCACCCCGGCCACGCCCGCCGCCGCCTGGGTGTGCCCGATGTTGGACTTGACCGAGCCCAGCCACAGCGGGGACTCCTCGGGCCGGTCGCCGTAGACCGCGAGGAGCGCCTGCGCCTCGATGGGGTCGCCCAGTGTGGTGCCGGTGCCGTGGGCCTCGACCGCGTCCACGTCACCGGGGGTCAGGCCCGCCCGCGCCAGGGCGCTGCGGATGACCTTCTCCTGGGAGGGGCCATGGGGGGCGGACAGGCCGTTGCTGGCGCCGTCCTGGTTGACCGCCGTCCCCCGGACCAGGCCGAGGACGCGGTGGCCGTTGGCGCGGGCGTCGGAGAGCCGTTCCAGCAGGACCAGCCCCACGCCCTCGGAGAACACCGTGCCGTCGGCGTCGTCGGAGAACGCCTTGACCCGGCCGTCGCGGGCCAGCCCGCGCTGCCGGCTGAAGTCCACCATGAGCTCCGGCGTCGGCATGACGGTGACGCCGCCGGCGAGGGCGAGGGTGCTCTCGCCGCGGCGCAGCGACTCGCACGCCAGGTGGATCGCGACGAGGGAGGAGGAGCAGGCGGTGTCCACCGTCACCGCCGGGCCCTCCAGGCCCAGGGTGTAGGCGATCCGGCCGGAGATGACCGAGCTGGTGTTACCCGTCTGGAGGTAGCCCTCGACCCCTTCGGGGAACGGCCCCGTCCCCGGGAGGTACCCGGTCTGCGTGCCCCCGACGAAGACGCCGGTGGGGGTGCCGCGCAGGTCCTGCGGGTTGACCCCGGCGCGCTCCAGGGTCTCCCAGGCGACCTCCAGGGCGAGGCGCTGCTGGGGGTCCATCGCCAGCGCCTCGCGCGGGTTGATCCCGAAGAACGCGGCGTCGAACTCGGCGGCGCCGTCGAGGAATCCGCCCTCGTCGGCGTAGGTCGTCCCGTCAACGGTGTGGTCGGGGTTGGTCAGGGCGTCGAGATCCCAGCCGCGGTCGGTCGGGAAGGGGACGATCCCCGACCCGCCGGCCGCCACCATGGCCCACAGGTCCTCGGGGGAGGCGACACCACCGGGGTAGCGGCAGCCCATCGCCACGATCGCGATCGGCTCACGGTCCTTCGCCTCGATCTCCCGCAACCGCCGGCGGGTCCGCTGGAGATCGGCGGTGGCGCGCTTGAGATAGTCCCGGAACTTGTCGTCATTGGCCATGGGATCTCAACCAACCTTGAGCTAGTGGCGGTGGGGGGACAGAGCGGGGCGCGACGGGCCGGGCGGAACGGACAGATCCGCGCGTCAACCCGTCCGGCGCGGGGAATCCGCCCCCGCGTCCCCGGAGCACGTCGTCCGTGAGGTCAGAGGGGGTGGGTACCGGTGGGGGACCGGGGCCGCGGAACCGGGGCGGGCGGCCGCCGAGCCGCCGGTGGAGCGCATGGCCGTCCCTCCCTCGCAGGCGTGTCGCGACGTGGTGAGCGGTCCGGCGCCGATCAGGTCGGCGTGCCCGGCCGTCACCACGCGGTCCGGATCACCGCCGTGCCCGGCACGGCCCGGCGGTGCGCGGGAACGTGGGCGTGGGTCCCCCACGATCGACGCTGAAGAGACGGTAATGACCCGTCCCGGCGGGACCGACCCCTAGCTTCCCCCTCTCCTCCCCCTGGGGCTGCGTCCGCTGCCGGCGCCGCCGTGACACCGGCGTCCCTCCCGCCGCCGGCCCCGACGGGGAGCGTGCCGGCCTCCCGGTACCGGTGGCCGGGCCCCTCGGGGCCCGGGACGCCCCGCCGCGCCCGGCCCCGTCCCACGCCGTCTCCTTGAGGGGTGCGGCACGGGCGGGTTAGGGGTGCCAGCGGCGCCGGAGGCCGCCTAGCGTCGGCGTGGCCGCCCCTCGCTCGGCGGTACCGGGCCCTGCCGTGCCCGGCGTGAACGGCCTAATACCGCGGGCCCGGGTCCGCGCCGACCAGATGAGGTGGTGGACGTGGCGCGATCCCCCGACGCCAGGGGAACGGTGCCGTTCGGCGAGTACGCGACGTGGTACCGCGTGACCGGAAAACCGGGCAACGGCCGGCCGACGGTGGTGGTGCTGCACGGCGGCCCCGGCGCGACCCACGACTACCTGCTGGGGATGACCGCGCTCGCCGACCAAGGGTGGCCGGTCGTCCACTACGACCAGCTCGGCAACGGCGGCTCCACCCACATCGACGGCGCCGACCCGGGCTTTTGGACGCCGCGGCTGTTCAACGACGAACTCGGCAACCTGGTGGAGCGGCTCGGCGTCGCCGGCGACTACGTCCTGTACGGCCACTCCTGGGGTGGGCTGCTGGCAGCCCTCCACGCGGCGGGGCGCCCGCCCGGCCTGCGCGGGCTGATCATCGCGAACTCGCCGGCCTCCTACCCCGAGTGGCGCCGCGAGCTGAAACTCCTGCGCGACCGGCTCCCTCCGGGGGTCGATGCGACCCTGCGGGAGCACGAGGCCGCCGGGACGACCGACACTCGCGCCTATTTCGAGGCGATGAAGGTGTTCTACGACCGGCACGTGCTGCGCGTGGATCCGTGGCCGCGCGATTTCACGGCCACCTTCATGGACACCTCCAGCAACCCGACGGTCTACCACACGATGAACGGCCCGTGTGAGTTCCACGTGATCGGAACCCTCAAGGACTGGAGCGTGGTGGACCTGCTGCCGCGGATCGCGGCGCCCACCCTGGTGATCTCCGGCCGGCACGACGAGGTGACGCCGGAATCGGTACGCCCCTTCCTCGACCTCGTCCCCGACGTCCGTGGACACGAGTTCGCGGACTCCAGCCATTCACCGCACCTGGAGGAACCGGAACGGTTCATCGAGGTCGTGGCCGAATTCCTCACGAGTCTGGAATAACCGCATGGGATTCAGCATGGGCCTACAGACCGCCGTCGTCTTCCCGGGCATGGGCCCCTCTCGCACCCCCGAGACCGTGGCGTTCATGCGAGACGTCCCCGAGGCGCGCCGCCTGGTCGCGATCGCCGATGACGTGCTCGGTTACCGGCTGCTCGACCGTTTCCAGGCGGCCGGGGACGACTACGCCGAGGCGGTCCAGGTCGCGTTCATGGTCAACTCGCTGGCCCTGGCCGACTGGGCCCACCGCGAGTACGGGATCGCTCCGGCGGCCTGTGCCGGGCCGAGCTTCGGGGGGCGGGCCGCGGCCGTGTACTCGGGTGCCCTGACCGCCGAGGAGGGGATCGGGTTGGCCGCGCTCCTGGCCCGGATCACCTCCGAGTACTTCTCCACCGAGCACACCGACGTGGTGACCCACTCCTTCGTCCGGGTCCCGGCGGACGCCCTGCGCGGGATCCTGGCCGAGCTGGACGAACGCTCCGAGTGGTACGACGTCGCCTGCGTGATCGACCACGACTTCACCATGCTGTCCCTGCGCGAGTCGCAGGTGGAGTGGTTGCAGCAGCGGGTGCGCTCGCTGGGCGGGCTGTCGCTGTACACCATGCGCCCACCCATGCACTCCGCCGCCTTCGCGGGCCTGCGCGAGCGCGCGGAGAAGGCGATGACGGATCTGTCGTTCGCCGACCCCCGGCTGCCGGTGATCGACGACCACGACGGCGCGACGCTGACCACCGGCGAGGAGGTGCGCACGATGCTGCTGGACACCTTTGTGCGCGCGCTGCGCTGGCCGGACGTGGTGGCCGCGCTGTCCCGGATGGGGGTGCGTGGTGTCTGTGTCTGCGGGCAGGACGCGCTGTTCGGCCGGGTTCCGGTCACCCGGGACAACTTCAAGGTGCTGCCGGTGACGCCCACGCTGGTCGCCCGGCGGATGGCGGCGGGCTGAGCGCGGGCCGGTCCGCCGGGGAGCGGCGGCCCCGCGCCGCTCCCCGGCGTCCGGTCAGCGCAGGCCGGTGAGGACCTTCCAGAGCGTGCCGGGGGTCTCGAAGGTCTCCAGGGTCAGCGCCTCGTCGCGGAAGCGGACGTCGTAGGCGTCCTCCAGCCGGGACAGGAGCTGGACGATCCCCATGGAGTCCAATCCGGCGCCCATCAGGCTCATGTCCTCCCGGAGTTCCTCATCGGGGGCAAGGAAAGGGAGGGATTCGCGGAGGGTGTTCTCGAATTTCTCATCCCACATGACGGCGGCACCGTTCTCTCGGTCGAATTCGTCCCGCACGGATGGGCGGGAACGGGTGAGGGGATCGGGGACGTCGGTGAAAGGGTGCGAAGGTCCCGCGCACCCGGGGACATCCGGAAACGGGTAGGGCGCCCGGCGCGATGGGGCCGCGAAGACCAGGGGGAACCCACCGGCGAATACCGGACACCCGATGAACATACACGCGAATCGTCGCGAATTTCAATCCCCCTCTGAAACCAGAGGAAAAGAAGAAGAGAACCCGCCGGGGTCGCCCGCGGGAAATCCGGAATACCACGATGGCCCACGGCACATAAATCCACGGATCGGTGATCGGAAATGACGCCTGAAACTCCGTCCGCACTCTATTCGCGATTCCGCCGCGGCCTGTCGGCCAACCCCGATGGGGCCGCCTTCCGGGCCGGAAACGGCGGCGCGGAGAGCCTGACCTACGCCGAGGCCGACCGGCTCGCGCTGCTGTGGGCCGGTGCGCTCCTGCGCGATGGACGCCCCGCGGCCGTGGGGATCCTCGCGGCCAAAGGCACGGTCGCCTACGTCGGTGTGCTCGCCGGACTCTACGCCGGCGTCCCGGTCGTCCCCCTCGGCACCGACCTTCCCGTCGAGCGGATCGGCATGATGGCCGAGACAGCGGGGGTGGAGGCCGTCATCGCCGACCAGTGGGGCGCGACGGCCGCCCGGGACCTGACCGTTGCGGGACGGACACCGCGGGTGCTCACCCCCGGCATCGACCCTCCCGCGCAGGCCGACGCGCTGGACGCCCCGCGGCCCGTCGCCCCCTCCGACGTCGCCTACGTGCTGTTCACCTCCGGCTCCACCGGGCGCCCCAAAGGGGTGCCCATCACCCACGCCAACACCGACCACTACTTCCGGTTCCTCGACACGCGCTACGACTTCACCCCCGGTGACGTCTTCTCCCAGACGTTCGACCTCACCTTCGACTGCGCGATGTTCGATCTGTTCTGCGCGTGGGGGGCCGGGGCGACCGTCGTCGCCGTGCCGATGACCGCCTACCGCGACCTGCCGGCGTTCATCGCCGAGCAGGGCATCACCGTGTGGTTCTCCACCCCCAGCGCCATCGGGCTGACCCGGCACACCGGCCGCCTCACCCCCGGCTCCCTGCCCGGTCTGCGCTGGAGCCTGTTCGCCGGGGAGGCGCTGAAAGAGGCCGACGCCACGGACTGGCTGCGCGCCGCCTCCAGCTCGACGTTGGAGAACCTGTACGGCCCGACCGAGATGACCATCACCATCACCGCCTACCGCTGGGACCCCGCGACCACCCCCGGGATCTGCGTCAACGGCCTGTCCCCCATCGGCGAGGTCAACGACGGCCACGACCACCTGCTCATCGGCGAGGACGGTAGGCCCGCCGAGCAGGAGGGCGAACTGTGGATCAGCGGCCCCCAGCTCACCCCGGGCTACCTCGATCCGCGGGACGCCGGGGGACGGTTCGTCCACCGGGACGGGCGCACCTGGTACAACACCGGCGACCGGGTGCGGCGGGCCCGCACCGGCGACCTCGTCTACCTGGGACGGGCCGACTCCCAGGTGCAGATCCAGGGCCGCCGGGTCGAGCTCACCGAGATCGACCACGCCCTGCGCGCCACCCCTGGGGTGACCGACGCCGCGACCGTCGCCGTCACGCAGGGCGAGGAGGGCCCGTTGCGGCTCGTCGCCTTCTACACCGGTGCCCCGGCGCGCCCCGCGGACCTGGCCGCGCAGGCCGGACGGACCCTGCCGGCCGGGCTCATCCCCCGGACCTACGTCCACCTGGACGGGTTCCCGCTGAACCACAACCGCAAGGTCGACCGGGCCCGGCTCCGCACGATCGCCGGGGAGCACATCGGAGACGCCCGGTGACCCCTTCCCGGCCCGCCACCGCAGAAGCGGCCTAGGGGGACGTTAGGGGCTCCCCCGCGCTGCCCCGATCAGTAGCGTTTCGGCGAATCCGGTCTCCTGGTCCCGCCATTCACACCACCACCCGGCGCCCACGGGCACATCGCCGTGGCCCGGACCCGATCGAGGAGGGTCATGATGTCCAGTCCGACCGAGGAGGGGGCGGGAGCGCGCCCGGATCTCGTCCACGAGCTCCTGGACCGGGCCGCCGCGCGAACCCCCGAGGCCGTCGCCGTCCGTGATCCCCAGGGTCCGTGGAGCTACACCCGGGTCGCCGGGCTCAGCCGCGCGTTCGCCCACCGGCTGGCCGCGCTGGGCGTCGGCCGCGGCGACCGGATCCTCCTGCTCACGCCGAGCCGGCGCGAGATCGTGCCCGCGCTGTACGGCGCGTCACGCGTGGGCGCCGTCGTCGTCCCGCTGGACCCCGGGCTCAAGGAGTACCAGCTGCGCTCGATCGTCACCGACGCCGAGCCCGCCCTGGCCATCGGTGACGGCGAGGCGCTGCGCGCCGCCGCGGCCGGCACCGGCGTCCCGGTCCACGGACTCGACGCACTGTGGGAGACCGTCGAGGAGGCCGCGGACGAGGAGCTCCCCCCGCTCCCCGGACCGGACCCCGACGACCTCGCCCTCATGATCTACACCTCTGGCAGCACCTCCACCCCCAAGGGGGTGATGTGCCCGCACGCGGCGGTGACGTTCGCCGCCACCGCGATCAACGGTGTCCTCGGCTACGGCCCCGCCGACGTCGTCCTGTGCCGGCTGCCGCTCTCCTTCGACTACGGGCTCTACCAGGTCCTGCTGGCCACCCTGGGCCACTCCGAGCTGCTGCTCACCGGCGCCGAGTCCGACCTGCTGCTGATGAAACGGGTCCGCGAGCACGGGGTGACGATCCTGCCCGTGGTCCCCTCCCTGGCGACCATGATCACCACCCTGGCCAGGCGCGACCCCGAAGCGGCCGGTGGCGTTCGGATGTTCACCAACACCGGGGCGGCGCTGCCCATCAGCACCATCGAGGACCTGCGCGCCGGGTTCCCCGGCGCCCGCGTGGTGCGGATGTACGGCATCACCGAGTGCAAGCGGGTCACCGTGATGCCCCCCGAGGAGGAGCACGAGCGCCCCGGCTCCGTCGGCCGGCCCCTGCCCGGCACCCGGGTGCTCATCCTCGACCCCGACGGCAGGCCGCTGCCACCGGGCGAATCCGGGGAGATCACGGTGGTCGGGCCCAACGTCATGGCCGGCTACTGGCGGTCGCCCGAACAGACCGGGCGGGTCTACCGGCGCGACGGCGCCGGGGGCGAGGTGCGCATGCGCACCGGCGACCACGGCTTCCTCGACGCGGACGGCTACCTGTACTTCGAGGGGCGCCGTGACGACATGTTCAAGCGCAAGGGCGTCCGGATGAGCACCGTCGAGATCGAGGCGGCCGCCCTGGACATCCCTGGTGTCCGCGCCGCGGCCGTGCTGCCCCCGACGGAGAACCGCGACCTCGCCCTGGTCGCCGAGTCCGATCTGGCCCCGCGGGAAGTGCTGCGGGAACTGGCGCTTCGGCTGGAGGCGGCAAAGGTCCCCGCGCTGTGCCGGGTGATCGGGGAAATGCCGCTGACCCGCAACGGCAAGAACGCCCGCGACGTCCTCACCCGCATGTTCGACGGCCCCGAAGGAGAACGCCCGTGAGCGGCGACGCGCACCTCACCGAACAGTACGGATCACCCCTGTACGTCTACGACCTCCAGCGGGCCGTGGCCGCCCGCGACGACCTGTACGCGGCCCTCCCCGAGGGGACGGTCCTCTACTACTCCTTCAAGGCCAACCCCCACCCTGAGATCGCCCGGGCGCTGCGCGAGGGCGACGGCCCCGTCTGCAAGGCCGAGATCAGCTCCACCGGCGAGCTCGCCGCCGCGATCACCGCGGGCTTCGACCCGGCCGAAATCCTCTACACCGGGCCGGGCAAGACCGGTGAGGAGGTGGCGGCGGCCCTCGACGCCGGCGTCCGCACCTTCTCCGCGGAATCCCTCGGCGACCTGCGCCGGATCGGCCGCGCCGCGGACGAGCGAGGCGTCACCGCCGACTGCCTGCTGCGCGTCAACAGCGCCGGCACCGGGGCCACCACGAGCATCCGCATGACGGGGACCCCCTCGCAGTTCGGCTTCGACAGCGAGACACTGCCCGCTGTCATGCCGGAGCTGCGCGCGGTCCCCGGCGTCCGCCTGGCCGGGATGCACCTGTTCTCGCTGAGCAACGCGCGCGACGAGGATTCGCTGATCGCCGAGTTCGAGCACACCATCGCCGCCGCGGCCGAGGTCCGTGACGCCGTCGGGCTGGAGCCGGAACTGCTCGACCTCGGGGGCGGATTCGCCTCCCCCTACCTGACCCCCGGCGAGCGTCCCGTCTACCCGAACCTGCGCGCCGCCCTGGAGAAGACCCTCGACGGGCGCTTCCCCGGGTGGCGGGACGGCGCGCCACGGATCGCCTGCGAATCCGGGCGGTACTTGGCCGGCGACTGTGGCCGCCTGGTGTGCACCGTCACCAACATCAAGGAGAGCCGCGGCCGGAGGTTCGTCATCCTCGACGCCGGCATCAACACACTGGGCGGCATGTCCGGGCTCGGCCGGCTGCTGCCGGTGTCGGTGGGGCTGGCCCCCGACCCCGTCCCCGCGGACGGCCGGGCAGAGGACGGCGTGGCCAGTCTCGTCGGCCCGCTGTGCACGCCGGGCGACACCTTCGGGCACAACGTGTCCGTCCCGGACCTGCGCCCCGGCGACGTCGTGACCATCCCCAACGCCGGCGCCTATGGGTTGACCGCCAGCCTGCTCATGTTCCTCGGCCGGCCGGCCCCCACCGAGGTCATCACCCGCGGCGACCAGGTCGTCTCCGCGTCGCGCATCGGATTCGACCGGATCCCCCGATAACCCGCCGGCCGGGATCGTGGTGGTCCCGGCCGCCCCTCCCCGTCCCCATCGTCGGCCGCCCCGAACACACGCCGAGGGCCGGTCCTTCGCGGTTCACCATGGAGAGTCAGCGCATGAGTCAGGACCACAACAGCGCAAACGAGACCGGTGTCGCCCCCGCGGCGGAGACCGGAGAGGTGTCGGCGTTCACGCTCCGGCTGGCCGGCCTCCCCCTCGCCGACCGGCGGGCGGCCCTGGCCGACCTCGTCGGTCGCACGACGCTCGGCGTCATGGACGAGGTGCTGCCCGGCCTGGTGGACGAGATCTCCCCCGATCAGGGGTTCCGGGACATGGGGCTCGACTCGCTCGGAGCGGTGGAACTACGCGATCGGCTCTCCGCCGAGCTCGGCACCCCCCTGCCGATGACCCTCGCCTTCGACTACCCCACACCGGCCGCGCTCGCCGACCACCTGCTCACCGACGTGCTCGGGCTGGGAGAGGAATCGGACGGCGGCGACGCCATCTCCGCCGTGGCCTCCGACGAGCCCATCGCCATCATCGGCATGGCCTGCCGCTACCCCGGTGGCGTGCGCTCCCCGGAGGAGCTGTGGCGGCTGCTGCGGGAGGGCGGGGAGACCGTCACCGGATTCCCGACCGACCGGGGCTGGGACCTGGACCGCCTCTTCGACGACGACCCCGACACCGGGAACACCAGCTACACCCGGGTCGGTCACTTCCTGCACGACGCCGGCGAGTTCGACCCCGCCTTCTTCGGGATCAACCCGCGCGAGGCGCTGGCGATGGACCCCCAGCAGCGCCTGATCCTGGAGACCTGCTGGGAGGCGCTGGAGCGCGCCGGGATCAACCCGCAGGACCTGCGCGGCAGCCGGACCGGGACCTTCATCGGCGCGGAACCCCAGGACTACGGGCCCCGGCTGCACCGGGCCCCCGCCGATGTCGAGGGCTACCTCGTGACCGGCGCCGCCACCAGCGTCATCGCCGGCCGGGTCGCCTACACGCTCGGCCTACAGGGACCGACCATGAGCGTGGACACCGCCTGCTCGGCGTCCCTGGTCGCCATCCACCTGGCCTGCCAGTCACTGCGCACCGGGGAGAGCCCCCTGGTGCTGGCGGGCGGCGTCACGGTCATGTCGGCCCCCGGCACCTACACCGCCTTCAGCCGGCAACGGGTCATCGCCACCGACGGCCGGTGCAAGGCGTTCAGCGCCGGCGCCGACGGGACCGGCTTCTCCGAGGGGGCCGGCATCATCCTGCTGGAGCGCCTGTCGGACGCGCTGGCCAACGGCCACCCGGTCCTGGGCCTGATCCGCGGCTCGGCGGTCAACCAAGACGGCGCGAGCAGCGGCCTGACCGCCCCCAACGGGCCGTCGCAGGAGAAGGTGATCCGGCAGGCCCTCGCCTCCGCCGGCCTGGAGGCGCGCGAGGTCGACGCGGTCGAGGCCCACGGCACGGGTACGGCGCTGGGCGACCCGATCGAGGCGCAGGCGCTGCTGGCCACCTACGGGCGTGACCGCGGTGACGCCGCTCCCTTGCGCCTGGGCTCGGTCAAGTCCAACATCGGGCACACCCAGGCGGCGGCGGGCGTGGCCGGGGTGATCAAGATGGTGCTGGCGATGCGCCACGGCGTGCTGCCGCGCACCCTGCACGTCGACGAGCCGTCAACCTACGTGGACTGGTCCGCCGGCGCGCTGGAACTGCTCACCGACGAGGTCGTGTGGGAGAAGGAGGGGCCCCGCCGGGCCGGGGTGTCGTCCTTCGGCGTGAGCGGCACCAACGCCCACGTGGTCCTGGAGGAGGCGCCGGTCGCCGAGGCGGCACCGGCCCCCGCGACGGGCACCGACGGCCCCGGGGAGGAGACCCGGCTCATCTCCACCTCGGCCACCTCACCCGGCCCCCTGCCCTGGGTGGTGTCGGGCCGTGGTGAGGCGGGGTTGCGCGCCCAGGCCGCGGCGCTGGCCGCCCACGCCCGCGCCGAGGGCCGCTCCCCCCTCGACATCGGCCACTCCCTGGTCACCTCGCGGGCGGTGTTCGAGAACCGCGCCGTGGCCGTCGGTACCACCGCGGACGAGCTGATCGCGGCGATGGAGGCGCTGGCCACGGACGACACACCGCCGGGGGCGGCGCGCGGCGCCGCGCCCGGCACGCGCGAACCGGTGTTCGTCTTCCCCGGGCAGGGGTCGCAGTGGGCCGGGATGGGCGCCGAACTCGCCGAGACCTCGCCGGTGTTCGCGGCCCGGCTGACCGAATGCTTCGAGGAGATCGCGACCTGGGTGGAGTGGGACCCCTGGGCCGTCCTGCACGGCGAGCCCGGCGCCCCCACCCTGGAATCCATCGAGGTCCTGCAACCCATCACCTTCGCCGTCATGGTCTCCCTGGCCGCGATGTGGGAGGCCGCGGGCGTGCGCCCCGCCGCGGTGGTGGGCCACTCCCAGGGGGAGATCGCGGCGGCCTACGTCGCCGGAATCCTCTCGCTGCCCGACGCGGTGCGGGCGGTGGTCCTGCGCTCCCGGGTGTTCGCCGAGGAACTGGTCGGCAAGGGCGCGATCGCCGCGGTGGCCCTTCCCCCCGACGAGGTGCGGGAACGCATCGCCGCCTGGGACGGCGCGCTGGAGCTGAGCGCACTCAACGGTCCCGTCTCCTCGGCGGTGGCCGGCACGCAGGCGGCCCTGGAGGAGTTCGTCGAAGGGCTGCGCGCCGAGGACGTGCGCGCCCGGGTGGTGGCCACCACGGTGGCGTCGCACTCCCGCCAGGTCGAAGCCCTGCGGGAGCGGCTGCTGAAGGCGTTGGAACCGGTGACGCCGGGCGAGGGCAGAGTGCCCTTCTACTCCACCGTGACCCCGGGGATCGTGGCGGGGACCACCCTGGACACCGGGTACTGGTACGAGAACGTGCGTCGGCCGGTGCGCTTCTCCGAGACCGTCGAGACCATGATCGGCGACGGGCGCACCGTCTTCGTCGAGGTCAGCCCGCACCCGGTGCTGGGCATGAGCGTGCAGGACGTGCTGGAGACCTCGGGCCGCTCGGGCGCGGTGGTCGGCACGCTGCGCCGTGGCGAGGGCGGGACCGGCCGGTTCCTGCTCTCCCTGGGCGAGGCGTTCACCGCCGGGATCGACGTGGACTGGGCGCGGGTGTTCGCCGGCTCGGGGGCCTCCCGGGTGGATCTGCCCACCTACGCCTTCCAGCGCGAGCACTTCTGGTTGCACGACGAGCAGGCGGCGGACGTGCGCGCCGCGGGCCTGGAGGACGCCGACCACCCGCTCCTCGGCGCCTCCGTGCGCGTCGCGGCGTCCGGCGAGGTCGTCCTGACCGGTCGGGTGTCGGTGGCGTCGCAGCCGTGGCTGGCCGACCACGCCGCCGGCGGGACGGTCGTGTTCCCCGGGACCGGGTTCGTCGAGCTGGCCGTGCGCGCCGGCGACCAGGTCGGCTGCCCGGTCGTCGAGGAACTCATGCTGGAAACCCCCCTCGTCCTGACGGAGGAGGCCGTGGACCTCCAGGTCCGGGCGAGTGCGCCCGGGGAGGACGGCCGCCGGGAGGTGAGCGTGCACTCCTCCGTGAACGGGTGGACGTGGGTCCGCCATGCGGTGGGGGTGCTGGTCGCCGGTCGTGTGGGTGGTGCGGGGTTTGATCTGTCGGTGTGGCCGCCGGTGGATGCGCGTGTGGTGGAGGTGTCGGGTCATTACGAGCGGCTGGCCGGTGAGGGTTATGGGTATGGCCCGGCGTTTCAGGGGTTGAGGCGCGCGTGGACGCGTGGTGGTGAGGTGTTCGCCGAGGTGGAGCTGGGTGAGCGGGAGGCCGCCCAGGCGGGGGCTTTCGGGATCCACCCGGCTCTGCTCGACGCCGCCCTGCACGCCATCGACATGGCCGACCACGACGACGGGACGGCCACCGACGGGAG
>NZ_FUWS01000019.1 GCF_900167435.1 Marinactinospora thermotolerans DSM 45154 | reverse complement strand
AGGTCAAGATCCGGGGCTTTCGCATCGAGCTCGGCGAGGTCGAGGCCGCGCTGGCCGACCAGCCCGGCGTGGGCCAGGCCGTCGTCGTCGCGCGCCCCGGAGCGGATGGCCGGCCCGCGCTGGTGGGCTACCTGGTGGCCCGGGACGCAGAGATCGACGTCGACGCGGTGCGCGCGGCGCTGGCCGACCGGCTGCCCGGCTACATGGTGCCCGCGGCACTGGTGGCTTTGGAGGCGCTGCCGCTCACCGCCAACGGCAAGATCGACCGCGCCGCCCTGCCCGCCCCCGCCACGCGGGGGGAGGCGCCCGCCGGCCCCGCGCCCGCCGGCCCCTTCGAGGCCGCGCTGCGCGACCTGTTCGCCGACGTGCTCGGCCTGCCCCGGGTCGGCGCGGACGACGACTTCTTCGCCCTGGGCGGCCACTCGCTGGCCGCCGCCCGCGTCGCCGGGCGCATCCGCGCCGACCTGGGGGTCGACGCCGGCGTGCGCGACCTGTTCGACGCGCCCACCCCGGCCGCGCTCGCCCACCGCCTGGCCGACGCGCGACGCGGCGGCGCCCGCCCCTCCCGTCGGCAACGCCCCGACCGCCTCCCGCTGTCACCCGAGCAGCGCCGCCTGTGGCTCATCGACCGGCTCGACGGCCCGGGGTCCGCCTACAACGTCCCCTGGGTGCTGCGGCTGCGCGGCGACCTCGACACCACCGCGCTGGCCGCGGCACTGGCCGACGTCGCCGAACGGCACGAAATCCTGCGCACCCGCTTCCCCGAGGTCGACGGCGAACCCGAGCAGCGCGTCGTCGAGCCCGGCGACACCGCCCTCCTGCGCGTCGACCCGGACGGGGCCGACCCCGCCCGGCTCATGGCCGCCGCCACCGAGCCGTTCGACCTGGCGGCGGGGCCGCCCATGCGCGCGGTCCTGTTCCCGGCAGGCCCCGCAGAACACGTCCTGCTGCTGGTGTTCCACCACATCGTGGTGGACGAGTGGTCGCAGGAACCGTTCCTGCGCGACCTCGACGCCGCCTACACCGCCCGCCGCGCCGGACACGCCCCCGACTGGGCGCCGCTCCCGCTCCACTACGCCGACTACGCGCTGTGGCGCCACGACCTGCTCGGCGACCCCACCGACCCCGGCTCCACGGCGGCCCGGCTGCGCGCCCACTGGCGCTCCGCCCTGGCCGGCCTGCCCGACGAGGCGACCCTGCCCCCCGACCGGCCCCGGCCGGCCGTCCTCGGAACCCACGGCGACCTGGTCCGCTTCACCGTGCCCGCCCGGCTGCGCGCGGCGGTGACCGAGTTGGCCACGCGCCTCGGCGCCACCCCGTTCATGGTGCTGCGCGCCGCCGTGGCGGCCCTGCTCCACCGGATGGGCGCCGGCGACGACATCCCCATCGGCACGCCGGTCACCACCCGCTCCGACGCCGCGCTCCACCACGCCGTCGGCTTCTTCCTCAACACCCTGGTGCTGCGCACCGACCTGTCCGGCGACCCGTCCTTCGCCGAGCTGCTGGGGCGGGTGCGCGCGAGCGACCCGCGCGCCCACGACCACGCCGACCTGCCCTTCGACGAGGTCGTCGACCTCCACGCCCCGGCGCGCTCACGCGGCCGCCACCCCCTCTTCCAGGTGATGGTCTCCCACCAGATCCGCCCCGGCGGGGTCGGGTCCCTCCTGGGCACCCGCTCGACCACCGAGGACCTGGTGGTCCCCGGCGCCAAGTTCGACCTGGAGATCGCGTTCATCGAACGCCCCGGCGTGGACGGCCTGGACGGCGTGGTGCGCTACGCCACCGCGCTGTACGACCGGGTGACCATCGAGCGGTTCGCCCAGCGCCTGACCGGCCTGCTCGACGCCGTGGTCGCCGACCCCGCGCGCCCGATCGGCGCGCTCGACGTCCTCCTCCCCGCCGAGCGCGCCCTCCTCGCCGCGGAGAACACCACCCACCGCCCGCTGCCCGAGACCACGCTGACCGCCCTGCTCGCCCACGACACCGACCCCGACGCCACCGCCCTGATCCACGAGGACGCCGCGGGCACCCCGACGCGACTGTCGCGCGGTGGGTTCGAGGCGCGGGTGAACCGGCTGGCTCGGGCGCTGGCCGCACGCGGTGTGGGACCCGAGACGGTCGTCGCCGTGGCCATGGAACGCTCGGCGGAGCTGGTGGTGGCGGTGCACGCGGTGGTGCGCGCGGGCGCGGCCTACCTACCGGTGGACCCCGGCGACCCGGCCGAGCGGCTGGCCGCCGTCCTCGACGACGCCCGCCCGGCCCTGCTGCTGCTCGACGACGCCGGCGCCGCGAGCGTCCCGGAACGGGCCGGCGTCGAACGCCTCGTCGTGACCGACCCCCGGGTGCGCGACCGTCTCGCGCGCCTGCCCGCCACGCCTCCCGCCCCCGGAGAACTCCCCGAACCACGGCCCGACCATCCCGCCTACGTCATCTACACCTCCGGCTCCACCGGCCGGCCCAAGGGGGTGGTGGTCCCCCACTCCGCCATCGTCAACCGGTTGCTGTGGACCCAGGACCACTACCGCCTCACCCCCGCCGACCGGGTGGCGCACAAGACCCCGGCCACCTTCGACGTGTCGGTGTGGGAGCTGTTTTGGCCGTTGGTCGCGGGCGTGCCGCTGGTCGTGGCCGCGGCGGGGGTCCACCGCGACCCGGCCCGGCTGGCCGCGCTGTTCCAGCGGCACGGCGTGACCACGGCGCACTTCGTGCCGTCGATGCTGGAGGTGTTCCTGGAGGAGCCGGCCGCCGCCGGATGCGTCGCGCTGCGCCGGGTCCTCGCCTCGGGCGAGGCCCTGCCCACGGCGACCGCCGCGCGTTTCGCGGCGGTGCTGCCGCAGGCGCGGCTGCACAACCTGTACGGGCCTACCGAGGCGGCGGTGGACGTCACCGCGTTCCCGGCCGACCGGGTGACGCAGGGGCCGAGCGTGCCGATCGGCCATCCGGTGTGGAACACCCGCGCCCACGTGCTGGACGCGGCGCTGCGCCCGGTGCCACCGGGCGTTCCAGGGGAGCTCTACCTCGCCGGCGTCCAGCTGGCGCGCGGCTACCTGGGGCGTGCGGGCCTGACCGCCGAGCGGTTCGTCGCCGACCCCTTCGGCGGTCCGGGGGAGCGGTTGTACCGCACCGGTGACCTGGTGCGCCGTCGCGCCGACGGCGCGATCGAGTTCCTCGGCCGCACCGACTTCCAGGTCAAGATCCGCGGGGTGCGGATCGAGCCCGGCGAGGTCGAGGCGGCCCTGACCGCGCTGCCCGGCGTCGGCGCCGCGCTCGTCATCGCCCGCGCCACGGCGTCAGGAGACCAGGCCCTCATCGGCTACGTCACACCGCGCGCCGGAGCCAGCCTGGACCCCGAGGAGCTGCGCGCCGCCCTGGCGGGCCGGCTGCCCGCCCACCTGGTGCCCGCCGCGGTCGTGGTGCTGGCCGCCCTCCCGCTGACCACCAGCGGCAAGATCGACCGCGCCGCCCTGCCCGCCCCGGCGTCGGGGACCGCGCCCGCCCGACGGCGCGCACCCGCCGGACCGGTCGAGGCCGCGCTGTGCGAGCTGTTCGCCGACGTGCTCGGCCTGCCCCGCGTCGAGGTGGACGACGACTTCTTCGCGCTGGGCGGCAACTCCCTGGCCGCCGCGCGGACCATGAACCGGGTGCGCGCCCGGCTGGAGACCGACGCCGGGGTCGCCGCCCTGTTCGACGCCCCCACCCCCGCGGCGCTCGCCGCCCTCCTCGCCGCCCGCGCCACCCCCGACACCCCGGCCACGGGCGGACCGGTGCTGCGCCGCCGCGTCACCGGGGAACGCGGCCTGCCGCTGTCGGACGGCCAACGCCGCATGTGGGTCGCCGGGACACTCGACCCGGGAGCCGCCCACAACGTGGTCTGGGCGCTGCGCATCGACGGCGACCTCGACGCCACCGCGCTGGCCGCGGCACTGGCCGACGTCACCGACCGGCACGAGATCCTGCGCAGCGTCTTCCCCGACGAGGGAGGAGAACCCCGCCAGGACGTCCTGGCCGAAGGCACCCCGCTCGCGGTGGCCGACGCGGCGGGCGGCGACCCCGACGCCCTGCTCGCCGAGGCCGCGCGTCGCCCCTTCGACCTGCGCGCCCACCCCCCGTTCCGCCCCACACTGGTGCGCGTCGGGCGGCAGCGGCACGTCCTGCTGCTGGTGTTCCACCACATCGCGGTGGACGAGTGGTCGCAGGAACCGTTCCTGCGCGACCTCGACGCCGCCTACACCGCCCGCCGTGCCGGACACGCCCCCGACTGGACGCCCCTGCCGGTGCGCCCCGCCGACTACGCGCTGTGGCGCCGCGACCTGCTCGGCGACCCCACCGACCCCGACTCCACCCAGACGCGGCTGCGCGCCCACTGGCGCCGCGTCCTGGCCGGCCTGCCCGAGGAGACCGCGCTGCCGGCCGACCGGCCCCGCCCCGATAGGCGCGACGGCGTGGGCGCGGCGGTGGAGACCGAGGTGCCGCCGGCCCTGGCCGCCGCCCTCGCCGAGCTGGGCCGCGCCCACGGCGCGACACCGTTCATGGTGTTCCAGAGCGCGGTCGCGCTGCTGCTGCACAAGCTCGGAGCCGGCACCGACATCCCGCTGGGCACCGCCGTGACCGAACGCGCCGACGAGGCGCTGCACGACCTCGTCGGCTTCTTCCTCAACACGGTCGTCGTGCGCGCCGACCTCTCCGCCGACCCCGCCTTCACCGAACTGGTGGAGCGGATCCGCGCCACCGGCCTCGACGCGCTCGCCCACGCCGCCCTGCCCTTCGACCACGTGGTCGACGAACTCGCCCCCGAGCGCGCGCCCGGCCGCCACCCCCTCTTCCAGGTGATGGTCACCCACCAGATCCGCCCCGAGCGGCCCGAGCGGCTGTTCGGCCTGGACACCCGGATCGACGACGGGATGGGGGCGGCGGCGCGCTTCGACCTGGAATTCGAGTTCGTCCAGACCCCGGGCGAGGACGGGGCGCGCGTGGTGGTCCGCTACGCCACCGACCGGTTCGACCGCACCACCGCGCAGGGCATCGCCGAGCGCCTGCTCGGCCTGCTCCACCGGGTGGCCGAACGTCCCGGCCTGCGCCCCTCCGGCCTGGACCTGCTCACCGACCCCGAACGCGCCGCGATCGGGGCCGGCAACGCCACCGGCCACCCGGTCACCGCGCAGACCCTGCCCGACCTGCTGGACCGGTCGCCCGCCCCCGCCCACGCGGTCGCGTTGGAAACCGCCACCGAGCAGGTGACCCGCGCCGGATTCGAGGCGCGGGTGAACCGGTTGGCGCGGGCGCTGATCGCGCGCGGTGTGGGACCGGAGTCGGTCGTCGCCGTGGCCGTGGAACGCTCGACGGCGTTCCTGGTGGCGGTGCACGCGGTGGTGCGCGCGGGCGCGGCCTACCTGCCGGTGGACCCCGACGACCCGGCCGGACGCCTGGCCGCCGTCCTCGACGACGCCGGGCCCCTCCTCGTCATCGCCTCGACCGAGACGGTCTCCAGGCTCCCCGGGCAGGTCGAGACGCTGGTACCCGAGGCGGTCGCCACCGCGGCCGAACTCGCCGCCCACTCCGACGCCCCGCTGACCGACGCCGACCGCAGGGCTCCGCTGCGCGGCGACCACCCGGCCTACGTCATCTACACCTCCGGTTCCACCGGCCGGCCCAAGGGGGTGGTGGTTCCCCACTCGGCCATCGTCAACCGGTTGGAGTGGATGGCCGCCGCCTACCCGCTCGGCCCCGCCGACCGGGTGGCGCACAAGACCCCGGCCACCTTCGACGTGTCGGTGTGGGAGCTGTTCTGGCCGGTGGCCGCGGGCGTCCCGCTGGTCGTCGCCGACCCGGGCGTCCACCGCGACCCGGCCCGGCTGGCCGCGCTGTTCCAGCGGCACGGCGTGACCACGACACACTTCGTGCCGTCGATGCTGCGCGCCTTCCTGGAGGAGCCGGCCGCCGCCGGGTGCGCCACGCTGCGCCAGGTGTTCGCCTCGGGCGAGGCGCTGGGCCGTGACCTCGCCGCGCGGTTCGCGGCGGTGCTGCCGCAGGCACGGCTGCACAACCTGTACGGGCCTACCGAGGCGGCGGTGGACGTCACCGCGTTCCCGGCCGACCGGGTGACGCAGGGGCCGAGCGTGCCGATCGGCCATCCGGTGTGGAACACCCGCGCCCACGTGCTGGACGCGGCGCTGCGCCCGGTGCCACCGGGGGTGTCGGGAGAGCTCTACCTCGCCGGCGTCCAGCTGGCGCGCGGCTACCTGGGGCGTGCGGACCTGACCGCCGAACGGTTCGTCGCCGACCCCTTCGGCCACCCCGGAGCCCGGCTGTACCGCACCGGTGACCTGGTGCGCCGCCGTGCCGACGGCGCGATCGAGTTCCTCGGCCGCACCGACTTCCAGGTCAAGATCCGCGGGGTGCGGATCGAGCCCGGCGAGGTCGAGGCGGCCCTGACCGCGCTGCCCGGCGTCGGCGCCGCCGTGGTCACCGTCCAGACCACCCCGGCGGGCGGACGCCACCTCGTCGCCCACGTGGAACCCGAACCCGGTGCCACCCCCACGGGAGGGGACCTGGCGGCCGCCCTGGCCGACCGGCTGCCCGCCCACCTGGTGCCCGCCGCGGTCGTGGTGCTGGCCGCCCTCCCGCTGACCACCAGCGGCAAGATCGACCGCGCCGCCCTGCCGGCGGCCGACCTCGCCGCCGGGGCCGGCGGCGGACGCGACCCCCGCGGCGAGGTCGAGGCCGCGCTGTGCGAGCTGTTCGCCGACGTGCTCGGCGTGCCCCGGGTCGGGGTGGACGACGGGTTCTTCGCGCTCGGCGGCGACAGCATCCTCGCCATCCGGCTCGTCGCCCGCGCCCGCGAACGCGGACTCCAGATCGGCGCCGCCGAGGTGTTCGCCCACCAGACACCGGCCCGCCTGGCGCCACTGGCGCGCCAGGCCACGGCCGCCCCCCGCCCCGGCGACGACGACGGGACCGGAGAGGTGGCGCTCACCCCGATCATGCACTGGCTGCGCGAGCGCGGCGGCCCCATCGACCGCTTCAGCCAGGCCATGCTGCTGCGCACCCCGCCCGGCGCCGACACCGAGCGGATCACCGCCGCGCTCCAGGAGGTCTTGGACCGCCACGCCATGCTGCGCGCGCGGCTGGACAGCGACGCCGACGGAACCTGGAGGCTGACCGCGCCCCCCGAGGGGACGCTGCCCGCCGAACGCATCCTGCGCCGCGTCCCCGCCACCGGGCTCGACGACGCCGGGCTGCGCGCCCTGGTACGGGCCGAAGCCGCCGCCGCGCAGGCCGGGCTGGACCCGGCAGCCGGAGACATGGTGCGCGCGGCCTGGCTGGACCGGGGCAACGCGCCCGGACGGCTCCTCCTCGTCGTCCACCACCTCGCCGTGGACGGGGTGTCCTGGCACATCCTGCGCGCCGACCTGGCCCGCGCCTGGACCCGACCCGGCCGTCTGGCCACGCTGCCGCGCGGCACCTCCTTCGCCGCCTGGGCGCGGATGCTGCACGCCGCCGCGACCGACCCCGCACGCGCGAGCGAAGCCGCACTGTGGCACCAGATCACCGCGGACCCGGGGCCACGGCTGGCCCACCGCGAACCGGACCCCGCCCGCGACACGGCGGCCACCACGCGCCGCCACGTCACCGTCCTGCCCACCGAGACCACCACGCCGCTGCTCACCCGGGTCCCCGAGGCGTTCTCCGCCGGCGCCGACGACGCGCTCGTCACCGCGCTGGCCCTGGCCGTCGCCGCGGAACGCGCCCGACGCGGCCGGGGAGGCGCCGGCGCGCCGGTGACCCTGCACCTCGAAGGGCACGGCCGCGAACCCGCCGTGGTGGGCCGGGCCGACGTCGACCTGACGGAGACGGTCGGCTGGTTCACCAGCCTCTTCCCGATCCGCGCCGACCTCGCCGACATCGACGTGGCCGAGGCGCGCCGCGGCGGCCCCGCGGCCGGACGGGCGCTCAAACGGGTCAAGGAGCACCTGCGGTCGCTGCCCGCGCGCGGCGCCGGATACGGGCTGCTGCGCTACCTGACCCCCGCCGCCGACCGGCAGACCGCCGGCGGCGAACCGGAGATCCTGTTCAACTACCTCGGCCGCCTCAGCGTCCCCGACGGGGACGACGGCGCGGACTTCGCGGTCGCCCCCGAGACCACCGAGATCCCGCCCGGCGCCGACCCCGCCATGCCCGTCGCCCACCCGCTGGAGGTCACCGCGCTCACCCGCGACGGCGCCGCCGGCCCGGAACTGGTGGCCACCTGGGCCTGGCCCGAAGGACTGCTCGCCGAAGAGATGGTGCGCTCCCTCGCCGAGGGCTTCCTCGACCACCTGCGCGGCATCGCCGCGCACGCCCAAGACCCCCACGCCGGCGGGCACACCCCGTCCGACCTGTCCCTCGTGACGCTCGACCAGGACGAGATCGACGAATTCGAAGCGGAGTGGAGACTGTCGTGAACACCCCCACCGGCCTGGAGGACATCCTCCCGCTGACCCCCTTGCAGGAGGGGCTGCTCTTCGAGAGCGGACGCGACGACGACCCCGGCGTCTACACCGTCCAGGTCGCGCTGGACCTGCGCGGACCGCTCGACCCGGCCGCGCTGCGCGAGGCCGCCCGCGCCCTGCTGCGCCGCCACCCCCACCTGCGCTCGGCGTTTCGCCGCCGCCGCAACGGCCAGGCCGTCGCCCTCGTCCCACGCCGCGTCGACCTGGCCTGGCGTGACACCGACCTGAGCGGGGCCGACGAGGCGGGCCGCGCCGCCGCGCTGCGCCGACTGCGTGACGAGGAACGCGCCACTCCCTTCGACCCGGCCACCCCGCCCCTCATCCGGTTCGCGCTGGCCCGCACGGCGCCCGACCACCACGTCCTCGTCCTCACCCACCACCACATCCTGCTCGACGGCTGGTCGCTGCCGCCGCTGACGCGCGAACTCCTCGACATCGCCGCGGCCGGCGACGACACCGCCCTGCCCCGGCCCACCCCCTACCGCGCCCACCTCGCCTGGCTGGCCGGCCGCGACCGCGCCGCCGCCGAGGCGGCCTGGCGCGCCGCACTGGCCGACCTGGACGGCCCCACCCTGCTCGCCGGCGCCCACCGGCCCGGCCGGGACACGCCCGACACCGTCCTCGCCGACGTTCCCGAGGACGTCACCGCCGCGCTGGGCGCGCTCGCCCGCGACCACGGCGTCACCCTCAGCACGGTCGTGCAGGCGGCGTGGGCGGCGCTGCTGGGCACCCTGCTGGACCGCGACGACGTCGTCTTCGGCACCACCGTCTCGGGGCGCCCGCCCGAGATCCCCGACGTCGAGTCGATGATCGGCCTGTTCATCACCACCGTCCCGGTCAGGGCGCGGCTGCGCCCCGCCGAACCGGTGGCCGACCTGCTGGCGCGGATGCGCGACGAGCGCGCCGCGCTCATGGACCACGACCACCTCGGCCTGGCCGGAATCCAGCGCCTGGCCGGCCCCACCCCCCTGTTCGACACCCTGGTGGTCGTCGAGAACTACCCGCTGGAACGCGCGACGCCGCCCGAGCGCGGCGCGTGGGTGGCCGCGGTCGAGGGGGACGACTCCACCCACTACCCGCTGTCACTGGGAGTGGTGCCGGGACGGCGCCTGCGGCTGCGCATCGGCCACCGGCCCGACCTGCTGCCCCGGCGGCGCGCCGAGGAGATCGGCGCGTGGCTGGTGACCCTGCTCGGACGCGTCGCCGCGGACCCCGGCGCCCCCCTGGGCCGGCTGTGCCTGCTCGACGACGCCCGGCTCCGCCGCGCCGTCACCCCCGACGCCACCGACACGGCCGGCCGGGCCGCCACCCGCCCGGCGACCTTCCCCGACCTGCTCGCCCGCCGCGTCGCCGCCGACCCCGAGGCCCCGATGCTGGTCGGCGCCGACGGGCAGGAGAGCGCCGCCCAGGCCGACGCGCGCGCCACCCGGCTCGCCCGGGAACTCATCGCCCACGGCGCCGGCCCCGAGACCGTGGTCGCCGTCGCCCTGCCCCGCTCACCCGACCTCGCCGTGGCACTGGCCGCCGTCCTCAAAGCCGGCGCGGCCTACCTGGCCATCGACCCCGGGCACCCCGACGAGCGCGTCGCCACCACGCTGGCCGACGCCCGCCCGGTCTGCGCGGTCACCGACACCGGCCTGCACCCCCGGCTCGCCGGCCTCCTCGACGCCCCCTGCCTGGTCCTGGACGACCCGGACACCGCCGCGCGGGTGGCGGCACACCCGGCCACGCCCCTCACCGACGCCGACCGCGCGGCCCCGCTGCGCCCCGACCACGCCGCCTACCTCGTCTACACCTCCGGCTCCACCGGCCGGCCCAAGGGGGTGGTGGTCACCCACGAAGGGGTGGCCAAGCTCGTCGCCACCGCCTCCGACCGGCTCGGCGTGGGGTCCGGCTCCCGCATCGCGCAGTTCGCCTCACCGGCCTTCGACGTGGCGTTCTGGGAGATCGTCATGGGGCTGCTGTGCGGCGCGGCGCTCGTGCCGGTGCCCGAGGAACGGCGGGTGGCCGGCGCCCCGCTCATCGACCACCTGCGCGCCCACGGCGTCACCCACGCGGCCCTGCCCCCGGCGCTGCTGTCGGCGTTGCCCCCCGACATCGAACTCCCCCCGGGGATGACCGTCCTGGCCGGGACCGAGGCGGTCTCCGCGACCCTGGTGCGCCGCTTCGCCGCCGGACGCCCCATGTTCAACTGCTACGGCCCCACCGAGGCCACCGTCAACGCCACCCTGCACGCCTGTGACCCCGACGCCGACGCCGAGCGCGTCCCCATCGGCCGCCCCGACCCCGGCGTGCGCGCCTACGTGCTGGGCCGCGGCCTGCGCCCGCTGCCCGACGGGGTCACCGGGGAGCTCTACCTGGCCGGCCCCGGGCTGGCCCGCGGCTACAGCGGCCCCACCGCCCTGACCGCCGAACGGTTCGTCGCCGACCCCTTCGGCCCGCCCGGATCGCGCATGTACCGCACCGGGGACCTGGTGCGCCGCCGGCCCGACGGCGAACTGGACTTCCTGGGACGCGCCGACCACCAGGTGAAGATCCGCGGGCTGCGCGTCGAGCCCGCCGAGGTCGAATCGGCGCTGGCCGCCTGCCCGGACGTCGCCGCGTGCGTGGTCCTCGCCCGCGCCGACGACACCGGAACCGTCTCGCTGGCCGCCTACGCGGTCCCGGTGGACGGCGCCACCCTCGGCCCGCGCGCGCTACGCGACCGGCTCGCCGCCACGCTCCCCCCGGCGATGGTGCCCGCCGCGATCGCGGTGCTGCCCGAGCTGCCCACCCTGCCCAACGGCAAGGTGGACCGCGCCGCGCTGCCCGACGCCGAGCCCCTGGCCGCGGGCGGCGGGCGCCCGCCGCGCGACCCCGTCGAGGAGCTGCTGTGCGAGCTGTTCGCCGAAGTGCTCGACGTGCCCGCCGTCGGCGTCGACGACGACTTCTTCGCGCTGGGCGGACACTCGCTGCTGGTGACCCGGCTGGTCGCGCGGGTACGCGCCGCGCTCGGCAGGGAGCTGCCGCTGCGCGCCGTCTTCGACGCGCCCACCGTCGCCCGCCTGGCCGAGCACCTGGAGGCCGGACGCGAACTGCCCGCCCTACGTCCACGGCCCCGCCCCGAAGTGCTGCCGCTGTCCTTCGCCCAGCAGCGCATGTGGTTCCTGTACCGGATGGACGGCCCCACCCCCACCTACACCATCCCCTTCGCCGCGCGGCTGCGCGGCCCGCTCGACCCCGCCGCGCTGCGCGCGGCACTGGCCGACGTGGTCGCCCGCCACGAGACCCTGCGCACGGTGTTCCCCGAGGTCGACGGCGAACCCCGGCAGGTGATCCGCGCCCCCGAGGCGGCCCGCCCGGACCTGCCGGTCCACCCGGTCGACGAGGCTGACCTGGCGCAGCGCCTGGCCGAGGCGACCGCGACCGGCTTCCGGCTGGAGGAGGAGCCGCCGTTGCGGGCCCACCTGTTCCGGCTCGGCCCCGACGAGCACGTGCTGCTGCTCCTGCTCCACCACATCGCCGGCGACGGGCGTTCGGCCCGGCCGCTGCTGCGCGACATCGGCACCGCCTACACCGCCCGGCTCGTGGGTCGGGCACCGGCCTGGACGCCCCTGCCGGTCCACTACGCCGACTACGGGCTGTGGCAGCGCGACCTGCTCGGCGACGAGAACGACCCCGACAGCCTGGTCGGCGCCCAGGCGGCGTTCTGGCGCACGGCCCTGGCCGGGCTGCCCGCCGAACTGGCGCTGCCCACCGACCGTCCCCGCCCCGCGGTCGCCGGCGGACGCGGCGGAGGTGTGCGCGTCACCGTCCCCGCCGGGCTCGCCGCCCGGCTGCGCGGGCTCGCCCGCGACTGCGACGCCAGCGTGTTCATGGTGCTCCAGGCCGCCGTCGCCGCGCTGCTGACCCGCCTGGGCGCGGGCACCGACATCCCGCTGGGCACCCCCGTGGCCGGACGCGCCGACCCCGCGCTGGACGACCTGGTCGGGTTCTTCGTCAACACGCTGGTGCTGCGCACCGACACCTCCGCCGACCCCTCCTTCCGCGAGCTGGTGGCACGAGTGCGCGAGGCCGACCTGGCCGCCTTCGAACACCAGGACATCCCCTTCGAGCGCCTGGTCGAACTGCTCAACCCGGTGCGCTCCACCGCCCACCACCCCTTGTTCCAGGTGATGGTCGCCTATCAGCGCGCCGGCGACCTGGAGTTCCCGTTGGCCGGGATCGAGGTCCGGCGCGAACCGCAGCCCGGGGCCACCGCGAAATTCGACCTGGCCGTGGAATTCCTGGACGACCCCGGCGGCGGGATCGGCTGCGCCCTGGATTACAGCGCCGACCTGTTCGATCACGCCACCGTCGAGGGCGTCGCCGCGCGGCTGCTGCGCCTGCTGGAGGCCGCCGCCGACGACCCGGCCCGCCCCATCGGCCGCCTCGACCTGCTCACCGCCGCGGAACGGGCCGAGGCCGCCGCCGTGGCGACCGGGCCGGCGCTTCCCGCCGCCGACGTCACCCTGGCCGACCTGTTCGAACGCCAGGCGCGCGCCACCCCCGACGCCACCGCCCTGGTCTGCGGCGCGACGCGGCTCACCTTCGCCCGGCTCAACGCGCGCGCCAACCGGCTGGCCCACGAGCTGATCGCGCTCGGGGCCGGCCCCGAGCGCGTCGTCGCGCTGCTGCTGCCCCGCGAGGCCGACACCGTCGCCACGCTGCTGGCGGTCCTCAAGACCGGCGCCGCCTACCTGCCGATCGACCCGCTCTACCCTGATGAGCGCGTCACCCACATGCTCACCGACGCCGCCCCCGTCCTCCTGGTCACCTCGCCCGGCCTGGCCGACCGGCCGGCCGCGACCGCCGCCGGCGTCCCCCGCCTGGTCCTGACACCCGATACCGCCGCCCACCGACCCGCCACCGACCCCACCGACGCCGACCGCGCGGCCCCGCTGCGCCCCGACCACGCCGCCTACGTCATCTACACCTCCGGCTCCACCGGGCGGCCCAAGGGGGTGGTCGTCACCCACCGCAGCGTCGTCAACCTCTTCCACAGCCACCGTGAGACCCTGCACCGGCCCACGGCCCGCCGGGCCGGCGGGCGGGCGCTGCGGGTGGGGCACTCCTGGTCGTTCGCCTTCGACGCCTCCTGGCAGCCGCAACTGTGGCTGCTGGACGGCCACGCCCTGCACGTCGTCTCCGAGGAGGAGATGCGCGACCCCGATCTGCTGGTCGCCCACATCCGCTCCGCGCGCATCGACTTCATCGAGGTGACGCCCTCCCACGCGCTCCAGCTCGTGCGCGCGGGACTGTTCGACGACGGCGCCCACCACCCGTTGACCCTCGGCGTCGGCGGGGAGGCCGTCCCGCCCGCGCTGTGGCAGCGGCTGCGCGAACTGCCCGCCACCCGCGGGGTCAACCTCTACGGCCCCACCGAGACGACCGTCGACGCGCTCGCCGCCTTCACCACCGACCACGAACGGCCCGTCGTCGGCCGTCCCACGGCCAACACCACCGCGCACGTCCTCGACGCGGGCCTGCGTCCGGTGCCGCCCGGCGTCGTCGGCGAGCTCTACCTCGGCGGCGCCGGCCTGGCCCGCGGCTACCTGGGGCGGCCGGACACCACCGCCGAGCGGTTCGTCGCCGACCCCTACGGCCCGCCCGGATCGCGCCTGTACCGCACCGGCGACCTGGTCCGCCGCACCCCTGACGGCGCCATCGACTACGTCGGACGCGCCGACGACCAGGTCAAGGTGCGCGGGTTCCGCATCGAACTCGGCGAGATCGCCGCGGCGCTGGGCGCCCACCCCGACGTCGGCCAGGTCGCCGTCGACACCTGGGAGGCCGCACCCGGCGACCGCCGCGTCGCCGCCTACGTCGTGCCCGCCGGCGACGGCGGCGTCGACCCGGCGCTGCTGCGCGCCCACCTCGCCCGGACGCTGCCACCCTCGATGATCCCCGCGGCCTTCGTCACCTTGGACGCCCTCCCGCTCACCGCGCACGGCAAGATCGACCGGGCCGCGCTGCCCGCGCCCGACACCGCCGCGCACGAGCCGGGCCGCCCGCCGCGCGACGCCGCCGAGGCGCTGCTGTGCGCCCTGTACGCCGAGGTCCTCGGCCTGCCCGCGGTCGGCGCCGACGACGACTTCTTCGACCTCGGCGGCCACTCCATGCTCCTGGTGCGGCTGCGGGCGCTGGTCGCCGAGCACACCGGCGCCCGCCCGCGCATCGCCGACCTGTTCGCCCACCCCACCCCGGCCGCGCTCGCCGCCCACATCGCCCGCGACGGCACGGCCGCCACCGCGGTGGGAGACGGCGCCCCGGCACCGCGCGGCGTGCGGGTCCTGCGCGCCGAGGGGGAGCGGGCGCCGTTGTTCTGCGTCCACCCCGCGAGCGGGTTCGCCTGGCCCTTCGTCGGCCTGCGCCGCCACACCGGCGCGGACCGTCCCCTCTACGGTGTCGAGTCCCCCGACCTGTCGGCCGCGCTGGCCTCCGGCGCGGAACCCGCCGGCCTGGAGGAGCTCGCCGAGGAGTACGTGGCGCGCGTGCGCGCCGTCCGCCCGCACGGCCCCTACCACCTGGTCGGCTGGTCCTTCGGCGGCGCGCTCGCCCACGCCATGGCCGTGCGCCTGCGCAAGCAGGGGGAGCGGGTCGGGCTGCTGGCCCTGCTCGACGCCTTCCCGCCGGGCCACGCCCACCCGCCCCGCGAGGACGGGGCGGACGCGGCGCCTCCCGACTTCGGGGAGGCGGGCGCGGCCGTCGCCGGCGACCACGGTGACCCGCGCCTGCTCGCGGCCAACCACCGGCTGGCCGCGCGGCTGCTGGCCGCCGGGGTGCCCGGACACCACCCCGGCGACGTCCTCGTCGTCGAGGCCGCGCCGCCCGGCGGGCCGCGCGGGGAGGCGGCGCGGGCCTGGGCGCCCTACGTCGGGGGCGCGGTCGAGCGCGTCGAGGTGCCCTTCGCCCACGACGACCTGCTCGCCCCCGCCGCGCTGGCCGCCGTGGGGCCGCTGCTCGCCGACCGCCTCGCCGCCGCCGAGCAGCGCGAGGAGGACGCCGGAACCGTCCCCGGCGTGTGACCGGTGCCGGCGGGGAGGACCGCCCCGCCGGCACCCCGACGACCACCCGCGCGGCGCGGGCGCCGACACCGCCCGCGCCACACCCGTCCAGGTCAGGAGGACCACGTTGCCCGAGACCCCGGGCGCCCCACAGCGGACGCGCCCCTCACCCCGCGAACTCACCGAGGGACTGGCGCCGGAGGTGGTGCGCGCCGGCCCGCCCCCCACCCCCCGCCTCGTCGGCGCGATCACCGTGCGACCGGTCCGCCCCGAGGGCGCCGACCTGGACCTGGTGCACGCCTGGATGAACCTGCCCCACGTCGCCGAGTTCTTCGGGCAGGCGTGGCCGCGCGAGCGGTGGGCCGACGAGCTCGCCGCGCAGGCCGGGGGCGACTACGCCCGCCCCCACCTGGTCGCCGTGGACGGCGCCGAGGTGGCCTACATCGAGCTGTACCGGGCCGCGCGCGACGTCATCGCCGAGCACTACCCGGCCGACCCCCACGACGTGGGCCTGCACATCGCCATCGGCGTGCCCGAGCGGATCGGGCGCGGGCTGGGGCCGCGCATCATGGCCGCGGTCGCCGGCGGGCTCTTCGCCGCCGACCCGCGCTGCCGCCGCGTGATGCTGGAACCCGACGCGGCCAACACCGCCGCCCGCCGGGCCGCGCGCCGGGCCGGCATGCACCTGCTCGGCGAGGTCGAACTCCCGCACAAACGCGCCGCCCTGTTCGTCCTCCCACGCACCACCGCCGACCTGCCGGGGTGAGCCGGCCCCGGGCCGGGACGGAGCCGGGCCCCGCGCGCTCCCCTCGGGCGCGACGGGGCCCGGCCGTTCGGGGCCGCCCGGCCGGTTCAGCGGCCGCGACGCTCCACGGCACTGCGCCGGGGGAGCGGGGCCGGTCGGGGCGGCGGGGCGGGTGGGGAAAGCCAGCGCAGGACGAAGTACACGCCGTCCTCCGCAGGGGCGAGCGTTCCCCAGCGGGCGGCCAGCCGGTCCACCAGGAACATGCCCCGGCCGCGCTCCGAGCCGGGATCGGGCTCCAGCACGCGGGGGAGGTCGCAGGGCCGGCGCGGGGGCAGCGTGCGGACCTCGGTCCGCGCGCCCCGGGCGTCCACCTGTACCCGGACCCGGAAGGTCCCGTCCGGGCCGCCGCTGAGGGTGTGCAGCACGGCGTTGGCGCACAGCTCCGAGGTGATCAGCTCGGCGCGCTCCACCATCTCCGCGGACACGTCGGCCTCGGGGGCGATGCGCAGCGCGCCGCCGACGAAGCGCCGCGCCAGGGCGACGCCCTCAGGCCGGCCGGGGAAGGCCGAGAAACACACGCTCACCGGACCACCGCCAAAACGCCCGGCGCGACGCGGGGCCGCGTCGGGGGCACGTGTGACCGGCGCCGGCGACGAAGGGCGGCGCGCGGCTCCCGGAGGATCCACCTGTGGGCGAGGACAGCCTCGTGCATCGGGTTTCCACCTGTTCATGCCAGTCGGGGCTCATGGCCCCGGTCCGGTGTGTCCGCACCAGAGGGGGCCGTTTTCGTTCACCGATGGGTGACGACCGTTCAACACTCCACCACCTGACCAAGGTTCTCCAGGCGTATAGCTGACCTGGGAACAATTGGAAAGGCGTAATCTAATCAGTGGTAATCCAGTGGTGGAGGGCGATAGGTCAGTGGTGAGACATCCTCCCGTTTGGGCGCGGTTCGGCGGTGAAGTGCGCCGTTTGCGGCGCCAGGCGGGATTCTCGCAAGAGCATCTCGCTAAAATGATTCCCCTGAGCCAGAGCATGCTGAGTGGTATCGAGCTCGGCAGCAAAGGTGCAAAGAGGGACCATGCGGAAGCTATTGACCGCGCGCTCAACACCAGCGGCAAACTCACCCGGCTCTGGGATTCGCTGAACTCGGGTCCGGCCCATCCTGATTGGTTCCAGGACGTGCTGACCCTGGAGCGCAGGGCCGTTGAAATCCGCGAGTACCAGATGGCCGTGCTTCCGGGGTTGTTGCAGACCGAGGCGTATGCCCGCTCCCTGATCCGTCCGGCTCAGCCCTGGGCGACCTTGGCGAAGGTGGAGGAGCTGGTGCGAGCGCGGATCAGCAGACGCGAACTTCTGTCCTCAGTGGAGCGCCCTCTCGTCTGGTTCGTTGTCGACCAGGTCGCCATCGACCGCATTTCCGGCGGTCCCGCTGTGATGAAGGAGCAGATGTCGTACCTTCTGGAGCTGATCGACGACTGTGTGATCAGGTTCCAGATCGTTCCCCAGGAGCTTTCCCTCCATCCCGGACTCGCCGGTCCCTTCCGGATCATGTCCTTCGACGACCGTCCTACGATGGTCTACACAGAACACGCCCTGGGGGGACTGCTGCTGGACCACAACAAAGAGGTCCGGCAATGTGCGGCGATATTCTCCGCTTTGCAGTCAGAAGCGTTGTCCCCCGGAGATTCTGCTTCTTTCATCCGCAAAAGAAGGGAACAGCTATGAATGCTGGCGAAATAGGGCACGGAGTCCTTCGCTGGCACACGTCCAGCTACAGCAGTGGCAATGGGGGCAACTGTGTCGAGGTCGCCGAGTGCGGGGACGCGGTGCTGGTGCGGGACACGCGGCACCGGGAGCTGGGGCATCTGGGCTTCGCACCGGCGGAGTGGACGGCCTTCCTGGCCGGACTGAAGAACCGTCACATGTAGTCCTCCCCTCCAGGGGAGGCGAGGCGGCGGGGCGCTCCCCGGAAGCGGGGCGGCGCCTTCGGGGGCGGGAAAAAGACGTGGCTTCGCGGGACGGAACGTGTAGGGTCCGGAGCCGCGTCCCGACATCCGCGGGCAACGCGCCCGCGCCCCGAGCGACCTTCGAGGAGAACCCGACCGTGCCCTCCGCGTCACCCGTCCTGGACGTCCGTATCGATCGGCTGCGGGAACTCGCCCACGCCGAACCCCTCCTGGAGGGGGTGCTGCTGTACGGCTCGTGGACCATGGGCGAGGCCGACGCGCACTCCGACATCGAGGCCTACCTCTACGTCGCCGATGATCGTGTCGAAGACTTCGACGCCCGCGCCTTCCTGGAACGGCTGGCCCCGCTGGAGCTGGCCTACACCAACATGTACGGCATCCTCGCCGTGGTCTTCGACGACCTGATGCGCGGCGAGTTCCATGTCGGCCCCGCGGGGGAGGGGATCGCCGAGGTCCCCACCTGGAAGGGGATGGTCCACCTTCCCCGGCCGGAGAAGGCCGTCCTGCTGGACCGGACCGGACGGCTGACCGAGGCCGCCCGGCGACTGGCCGACGAGATCCCCCCGGAACCGGTGGAGACCGCCCAGCGGCTCACCGACGAGCTGGCCAACTGGACCCTCATGCTCGCCCACGTCCTGCGACGCGGCGAGATCGCCCGGGCGCACGCCCTCCTGCACACCATCGTCGCGCCGCAGCAGCTCCAGCTCTGCCGTCTCCTGCGCGGCAGCACCGCCCACTGGCTGACGCCCAGCCGCGCCCTCGAACAGGACCTTCCCGCCGCCGACGCGCGGCGCTACGTCGCCACCACCGCCCCCGCCCGGGAGCCGGAGGTGCGCGCTGCGGCGCGTTCCAGCTGGCGCTGGAGCCGCGACCTGGCGGCGGAGGCGGCCGGTCGGTGGCCCCTCACCCTCCCCGAGGACCTGCACGAGCGGATCGCCGGCCTCCTCGACCGTTCCTGAGCCGGCGGGCGCGCCGGGAGGGGCGGCGGCCGTCACCCCTCCCGGGCGGAGATGAACCCCTGACGCGCCCGCGCCACGATCCGCAGGGCGGCGGCCCCGCGCACCGCCGACCGCGACAGCTCGGCGAACGCCTTCCGGTAGGGGGCGATCGCGTCGTCGTCGGTCAGGCTCAACTCCGCCCCCGTGGTCTCGATCAGGACGCGGCCCTCGTCGAACATCCAGAATCCGTGGGCCGGGACGACGCTCACCCGCGCGGCGATCGGCAGGACGGAGACGCCGACGACACCGCGTTGGATCACGTCGGCGATGTGGTCCATCTGTTCGGCCATCACCGCCGGTGGCGCCAGAGCGGTCCTCAGCGCTGGCTCCCAGACCAGGATGTCGAACACCCGCCCTGGTTCGTCGATGATCCGGCGCCGCTCCATCCGGACCCGGACCCCCGCTTCGAGGTCGTCGGGGCTGCGGTGGAAGTCGATGACGTGCCGGAGTACGTGCCGGGCGTAGTCGGGGGTCTGGAGCAGCCCTGGAACGCACGAGGTCTCGAAGATGCGGAAGCGCCGTGTCCGGTCCTCCAGGCTCTTGGACGCCGCCTGACGAGCCCGGGTGCCCGCGGCGAGCTGACGCCGCCAGCTCGTGTAGTGCGTTTCCAGCGCTCTACGCTGGGCCGACAGCTCGACCGCGGCCCCGGGCACCCCGCACGCCACCGACCACGCCTCAAGATCCTCGACGCTGGCCGTCTGTCGGCCGAGTTCCAGCCGGGAGACCTTGGAGGGAGGCCAGCCCAGGGCCTCGGCCAGCGCCCGCCCGGACAGCCGGGCCTCGACCCGTAGCTCGCGCAGGCGGGCGCCGAGTGAGGCCCTGGCCATCTGGTAGTCGGTCATCCCACCCTTGTCGCCATGTACTCCGTGTAGGTGAGGGCATGGTGCCACGCCGCGTCACGTGCGGCCAAGGCGGTGACGACGGCTCGGGGATCGTCGTCGAGGTGGACTCCGATGACGTCAGGTCCGTCGAATTCGAAGCGGGCCAGCAAGCGGCTGTCGAAGATCCAGAAATCCTCGTCGGGGAGTTCCGCCACCACGGGATGTTCTCGGGGGAGGTAACGGATGTCCTCCCCCACGCCGAGGTTGTAGGGGGTCGCCCACAGTTCCCAGCGCAGGTAGTCGGAGGGGGGATCGTCGATGATCCGCACCCGCTCCATCCGTTTCCCCTTGGCCAGTTCCTCCCGCATCATCCGTAGCCATGGTTCGAACCATCCGATCCCCGGGTCCTTGCCGGAAAGCCACTGCTGGTAGGGCTCGTCCTCGTCGACCTTGCCGTAGGCGGTCCGGGTCTCCAGCCGCCATGCCGTGTAGCGGTAATCGCGGAACAGGGCGTCAAAGGCGTCATCGTCCAGGGGGATGCCCATGGTGCTACTCCTTCGGGGCGAAGCGGGTCATCAGTTCCCGAGGAACCACGACGAACGTCTCGTTGGGGAGAACGTCCTCCAACTGGGCCAGAGCCTCGGGATCGGTGAGCCGGTAGCCCTGGACGATGATGTCACCTCGCTCCATTTCATACAACGTGGGGCATTTTCCGGCGTTGGACGTGGTTCCCAATTTGTGTAGTTTCATCTCTCTCCTCGACTCTCGGGGCCTCCAGTATTCCGTCGCCTCTGTCGCTCGGCCAGAGCCGTGTCGAGGGCCCGCGAGCAATTCCGCGCAATCCCTCTCCGACGCCGCCGCCTCCATTTCTACGCTCCCTCTTAAACCCGGGTATTCCGTATACGGAGAGGATCGAGATGGCGATGTGCGGGGTCTGTAGGGGCGAGGGAGGCTCGTGAGTGGCGGCCGACGGAGACGCTACCTGGGCGAACAATCGGGTCTGGGTCCCCTGCAGTGCCTGTGATGGGATCGGTGAGAAGTGACCTCCGAGCGGGATTCCACCCCCCGCCCGCTGGGAGACGCTCCCCTGATCCGGCGGATGCGTTCGTCGGGTGTTCCGGAGGAGATCCTCCGGGCCTTCGCCCGCGTCCGCCGGGAGGAGTTCCTCCCCGATCGGGTGTGGGATGAGAGAGGGGGAGAGGTGGTGCGCTCCGACAGCGGCGAGGAGTGGTCCCGGCTCGTCCACTCCGACGCTGCGGTGGTCGTCCAGCGCGACGACGGCGTGGCAGGCGGGCGCGGCGTCGCGACGTCCTCGTCCTCCGCTCCGTCGGTCATGGCCGCCATGCTCCAGGCCGCGGACGTCCGGAGGGGAGCCCACGTGCTGGAGATCGGGACGGCCACCGGCTACAACGCCGCGCTCCTGGGGGAACTGACCGGAGCTCCAGAGACGGTGACGACCGTCGAGATCGACGCGGCTCTCGCGGAGCGGGCGCGTTCGGTTCTACGCGACATCGGACACCACCCCCGCGTGGTCGTCGGAGACGGGGCGTTGGGCCACCCCGCCACCGCGCCCTTCGACAGGGTGCTCGCGACCTGCGCGGTGGCCCGGGTCCCCGCTCCCTGGATCGACCAGACCCGTGAGGGCGGGCTGATCGTGTGCCCCTGGGCCCCTTCCTCGGCTCTGCCCGGTGGGTTGCTGGCCCGGCTCACCGTCCGGGATGGTACTGCCGAAGGGCCTTTCGTCCGCTTGGTGTCCTTCATGTGGCTGCGCGGACAGCGGGAGGAACCCGGTGTTCCCCACGATCTGGGGGCACCCCCCGACCGGGTGTGTGCGGTCGACCGTGATCCACGCAGCCTCCTCCTCGACGGAACGCGGGCACTGCCCCTCGCCCTCATGGTTCCGGCCTGGCGGTTCGGCGTCCGGATGGGGACGCAAGGGGAACCACAAGGGGAACCACTGGTGTGGCTGTCCGCGCTGGACGGAGCCTCATGGGCCAGGCTGTATCCGGACCGAGTCGAACAGGGCGGGCCGCGCCTCCTGTGGGACGAGATCGAGGCCGCCCACCGTCGGTGGCGGGCACTGGGCGGCCCACCGGCCACCGCGTTCGGGCTCACCATCGCCGGTGGGACACACCGCGTCTGGCTCGGCGATCCGTCCGGGCCTTCCTGGTCCCTGCCATGACACCCGGCTTCCCAGGTCCGATCTCTCACGTGGATCGAGGAGGAAGGGAGGGATGCTGAGCAGACCGGTTCCGGTGCCGTCTCGTGGGGCGCCCGAACAACGTGGGCGGTAACAGTCCGAAAGAACGAGGAGACCGTACTCCGCGACGGCGCGGTCCGGCGCCGCGCGGAGCGGTCGAGGAGGGCGACGGTGCGGGGCGAGAATGACTGAGAAGACCGAGGGAGTCGACTGCGTGTTCTGTCGGATCGTTTCGGGGGATGCTCCGTGCCATCCGATCTGGGAGGACGAACGTCACCTGGCCTTTCTATCGATCTTCCCCAACACCGAGGGATTCTCGGTCGTGGTGACCAAGGAACATCTGTCCAGCTATGTCGTCGACCTGGGTGACGACTCCTACCTGGCTCTGCACCTGGCCGCGCGTGAGGCCGCCCGCCGGCTGGACGCGGCCTTCCCCGATGTGGCCCGCACCGGGATCATCTACGAGGGGTACGGGGTCGACCACGCCCACGCGAAGCTGTTTCCAATGCATGGGACATCGGGTAACTCGGGCGCGGACTGGCGCGCGGTCGAATCCGACGTCGACCTGTACTTCGAGCGGTACCAGGGATACCTCTCGTCGCATGACCACGGTCGCGCCGATGACGATGAGCTCGCCCGTCTCGCCCGGCGGATCAGGACATCGCTGTAAGAGCCCGCATGTGTGAACGCGAGAGCCGTGGCGTGCGGACGGTTCCTGTGAGACAGAGGAGAACGCGGGGCCGGGCATCCCGGCCCCGCGCGAGGTGTGCTCGCTGTACCTAGTTGTCTCCGTCGCCGTTCATCTGTACCTCCGAGGACGTTGGGTCTTGGCGAGACCGGAGTGAGGATGCTCGTTTCTCCGGAACTCCGCCTTACCGGGAACCTTAACGATTTCTCCTCTTCGACGGCACGTCATTGCTCGGGATTGCTCGTTTCCCGCCGAGATCACGCGGAACCGGGGAGACGCGGGAGACGGCCATGAGAGGAAGGGGAGAAGGTCACTTCGGCATCGTCCCACCCGGTGGCCGGAAGACGCGAGCGGAAACGTCCGAGAAAAACCCCGGGACCTGTTTATCACAGCTGTGATAACGTCCGTGACATGATCGATGGAGGGGGCGGAGGTGACGCGGTCCGCCACCGTGTCCTGGAGGCGGTCCTTCGCCTCGTGGAGCGCGGCGGCGTCGCCGAGGCGTCCCTGCGCAGGGTGGCCGAGGAGTCCGGTGTCAACATCGGTTCGGTACGGCACCGCTTCGGCAGTCATGAGGCGCTGCTGACGGCTGCGGCCGAGGAGGTCGGCGCGCGCATGGAGCGCCGGCTGGACGCCGCGCTGCTGGATCCGCCGGGCCCCTCCGACGTCGCCGGCCGCCGCGCGCTGCTGGAGCACGTGGTGGCCGCGCTGCTGCCCGAGGCGCCGGAGGAACGCGCCGAACTGGTGGCCCTGCACGAGTTCGTCGCCGCCGCGCGCATCCACCCCGCGTTTCGGCCCCTGGCCGCGCGGATGGGACGTGACATGCGCGCCCTCCTCCGCCGCGCGCTCGACCTCGCCGGCGTGGCCGACCTCGACGTCGAGACCGAACGCCTCGTCGCGCTCGTCAGCGGGCTGACCTTCGACCTCGTCCACCCGCACGGCGCCGGCGCGGACACCCCCGCGCCCCACGAGGTCCTGCGCCACCACGTGGCGGCGCTCATCCCGGGCTGACGCCCCCGACACCTTTCCGACGTCCGAGATTCCGAGATCCGGAGGGCAGCACCGTGCCGGCCTGGCTCGTCGCGCTCGCAACAGGAGCGCTCGTCTTCTACACCGACGACTACGTGATCGCCGGGGTCATCCCCGAGATCGCCGCGGACCTCGGTGTCAGCACGGCCCTGGCGGGGCAGCTCGTCACGGTCTTCTCGCTGACGGTCGCGGTGGCCGCCCCGGTCGCCGCCGTCCTCACCGCGCGGCTGCGCCGCCGCACCGTGCTGACCGCCGCTGCGGCCGTGTTCACGGCCGCCAACGCGCTGGCGGCGCTCGCCCCCGGCTACGAGGTCCTGCTGGGATTGCGGGTGGTGGCGGCGCTGGCCGCCGCGGCGGCGACCCCGTCGCTGTTCAGCGCCGCCGCGCAGCTCGCCCCGCCCGACCGGATCGGCCGCCACGTCGCGGTCGTCTCCTTCGGGGTGACCGGGGCGATCGCCCTGGGCGTCCCGGTGGGCACCTGGGTGGGCGGCGCGTGGGGGTGGCGGGCCACGTTCGCGCTGATGGCGGTGGCCGGCGCGGGCGTCACGGTGGCGTTCGCGGCGCTGGTCCCGCGGCGGGCGGGGGCGCGCGAGGCGCTGCCCGTGCGGGCCCAGCTCGGCGTCCTGGCGCGGCCGGCCATCTCGGTGGGACTGGTCGCCAACCTGGTGCTGATGCTGGGGTCGATGATGCTGCTGACCTACCTGGCCCCCTTCGCCGCCGGGATCACCGGGACCGGGACGACCGGCCGGGGCGTGCTCTTCGCGCTGTCGGGGATCGCCGGCATGGCCGGCATCTGGGCCGGCGGCCGCGCCACCGACAGGTGGGGGCCGGACCGCACCCTGCTCCTCGGCGTGGCCGTGTTCGTCGTCACCATGGCGGCCCTGGCGGTGCTGTGGCCGCTGCGGCCCATCCCCATGGCGGTGCTGGTCCCGTTGGCGGTGGTGTGGGGCGGCGCGGCGTTTTGGAACTCCCCGGCCGTCCAGGCGCGCCTGCACCTGCTCGCCGGCCCGGTCTCGCCCCAGGCCCTGGCCCTGAACACCTCGGGCACCTACCTCGGGGTCGCGGCGGGCGGGGCCGTGGGCGGTCTGGTGATCGACGCGGCCGGCCCGGGGCCGCTGCCCGCCGTCTCGGGCGTCTGCGGGCTGGTGGCGGTGGCGCTGTTCGCCTTCGCGGCGTCGAGGTCGGGAAGCGCGCGGGAGCGGAGCATCACCCCCTGACCCCTTCCGGTCCCGCCTGTCGGGACCCGCGTCTGGTACGAAGGACCGGGCGCGGGCCGCCTTCCGGCGGATCGCCGAGTCGCGCCCGCCGGGCCGCGCCCGGCCCGACCGCGAGGAGCTGCGCCGTGCCCCTGGCCCGCCTGGTCATCGACCTGAGTCCGTTGCGTTCCAGCGGCCCGTTCCGCGTCCTGTTCGCGGTGCGGGTGGTGTCGCTGTTCGCTGGCGGGTTCCGGCTGGTCGCGCTGCCGATCCAGGTCTACGCCATGACGGGCTCGTCGTTCCTGGTGGCCAGCGTCGGCATCGTCAACGGCGTGGCGAGCTTCGGGGGCACCCTCGTCGGCGGGCTGCTCGCCGACCGGTGGGACCGGCGCCGCCTGATCGTGGCCGCGGCCGTCATCGAGGTGGGGGTCCTGGCGTTGTTCGCGGTCAACGCCTACCTGCCCGCACCCTCCCTCGGCCCGATCTACCTGGGCGCGGCGGTCAACGGCGTGGCGGGGACGGCGGGCCTCATCGCCCAGCAGGCGGCCGTCCCCGCGCTGGTGGGGGCGTCGCGGGTGGCCGCGGCCGGCGCGCTGTTCGCGGTGACCGCGCAGTTCGGCGCGATGGCGGCGCCCGCGCTGGGCGGGGTGGCGATCTCGGCGTGGGGCGTGGGGCCGGGCTACGCGGGCACGGCGGTCATCGCCGCCGGGTGCGCCGTGGCGGTGGCGTTCCTGCCGCCGTTGCGTCCGGCGCGCGGGACGCAACGGACCTCGGCGCCGGCCGACGTCGTGGAGGGGCTCGCCTTCGTGCGGCGGGATCCGCTGGTGCGCCCGCTGCTGGTGCTGGGGTTCGCCCAGGTGCTGTTCACGACGCCGCTCGCGCTGGTCCCGGAGTTCACCGACCGGGTGCTCGGCGGCGGTGCCGCGCTGGCCGGGCTGCTCTACACCGCTCCGGCGATCGGCGCGCTGCCGGCGTCGCTGACCAGCGGGTGGACCTCGCACGTGCGCGGGGGCGGCCCGGTCGTGCTGGGCGCGGTGGCGCTGTGCGGTGTGGCGGTGACCGCCCTGGGGGCGAGCGGCGGCGCGGTGGCGGCGTTCGCGGCGCTGCTCCTGCTGGGCTGCGGGCAGGCGATCGAGGAGATCCTGCGCTACGCGCTGATCCAGCGGCACACCCCCGACGCCCTGCGGGGACGGGTGACCGCGGCGTGGACCGCCCAGGCGACGGTGGGCGGGTCGCTGGGGGCGACCGGGCTGGGCGTGGCGGCGGCACTGGCCGGGCCCGCCGTGGCGCTGGTGGTCAGCGGGCTGTTGTGCGTGGCGGCGACCGTCGCGGTCGCCGTGACCGAGCCCGGGTTGCGCGCCCGCGGGGCCGGGTGAGGCGTCCGGCCCGAGACGGCCGGACGCGGACGGTGTGCGCTCCCTCACCGTGGGGAACGAGGCAAGGGGTGGTGCGCGAGCCCCCGGACCTCTAAAGTGCTCAGGTAAGCCTTTCCTTGCAAAGGTTAGCCTTTCCTCATTCACCCTCCGGGAAGGGGATCCCATGAGCAACCCGTTCGACGACGCCGACGGCACGTTCCTGGTGCTGGTCAACCACGAGGAACAGCACTCCCTGTGGCCGGAGTTCGCCGAGGTGCCGGAGGGCTGGACCGTCGTCCACGGCCCCGCGTCCCGCGACGAGGCGCTCGCCTACGTCAACACGCACTGGACCGACCTGCGCCCCAAGAGCCTGCGGGTGGCCATGGGAGAGGCGTGAGCCCCCCGTGCCCGGGCGAACGGCGTCCACGCCCGGGCACGGGGCACCCCGGTGCGCGCGCACCCCGCCGCGAGCCCGATCATGGAATGCCGCGGGACGAGAACGTGGTCCCGCGGCGTTCCCTCCGGGAACGCCCTCCGATCCCGAAAGAGGACGCGACGTGCAGCGCACACTGCTCAACGGAAAGATCCACCGGGCCACGGTGACCCAGGCCGACCTGCACTACGTCGGCTCCATCACGATCGACGCCGACCTGATGGAGGCCGCCGACCTCGTCGACGGTGAGCAGGTCCACGTCGTCGACATCGACAACGGCAACCGGCTGGTCACCTACGCCATCACCGGCGAGCGGGGCAGCGGCGTGATCGGCATCAACGGCGCCGCCGCCCACCTGGTCCACCCCGGCGACCTGGTGATCATCATCTCCTACGCCGTCGTGGACGAGGCCGAGCGCGCCGCCCACCGGCCCAAGGTGGTCCACGTGGACGGCGCCAACCGCATCGTCGCGCTCGGCGCCGACCCCGCCGAGCCGGTGCCCGGATCCGACCAGGTGTCCGGCGCCGCGCGCTGAGCCGCGGCCGGCGGGGCGGCGCCGGCGCGGATCCGGGCCCCGCCCGGGTTCCCCTCCGCCCTTCCCCGGCCCGTCCGGGCCGACGTCTGGAGACCCGTGAGACCGGCCAACCTCGTCATCGACCTCAGTCCGCTGCGCGCCAGCCGGGACTTTCGCATCCTGTTCACCGCCCGCCTGGTGTCACTGTTCGGGATCGGGTTCACCACGGTGGCCCTGCCGTTGCAGGTCTACGGGTTGACGGGGTCGTCGCTGCTGGTGGCCTCGGTGAGCACGGCCACGGGCGTCTCGGCGATGTGCGGCACTCTCGTCGGCGGGCTGCTCGCCGACCGTTGCGACCGGCGGCTGCTGATCATCACGGGCCGCGCCGCCGGGACGCTCGCCTTCACCCTGCTGGCGGTGAACAGCCTGGTCCCCGACCGCCCCTCGCTCGCCGTCATCTACGCCTGCGCCGTGCTCAACGGCCTGCTGGGGACGCTCAGCGCCGTGGCGTTGCAGGCCGCGGCGCCGGGGCTGGTGGGGCGTGAACGGCTCGCGGCGGCGGGCGCCCTGCTCGCGCTGACCAGCGAACTCGGCGCGGTCGCCGCGCCGGCCCTGGGCGGCGTGGTCATCGCCGCGTGGGGGTTCGGCGTCAACTACGCCGTCACCGCGGTCGCCTCCGCGGTGACGACGGCCCTGGTGTGCCTGCTTCCCCGCCTGCGCCCGGGGTCGCAGGCGGGGCGGGGCTCGATCGCCTCGGCCGTGGCCGAGGGGGTGCGCTTCGCGGTCCGGCATCGCGTCGTCGGGCCGCTGCTGCTGCTCGGTTTCGTGCAGCTGCTGTTCGCGGCGCCGCTCGTGCTCGTCCCGGAGTTCACCGACCGGGTGCTGGGGGGTGACGAGACCCTGGCCGGGCTGCTCTACACCGCTCCGGCGGTCGGCGCCCTGGCCGGCTCGCTGACCAGCGGCTGGACCGGGCGGGTGCGCCGCGCCGGGCTGTTCCTGCTCGTGGCGTCGGCGGCCTCGGGCCTGGCCGTGCTGGGGTTCGGGTTGAGCGCGGCCCCGGTGGCCGCGCTGGCGGCGCTCGTCCTGCTCGGCCTGGGCCAGGTGGTCGAGGAGATCCTGCGCTACGCGCTGCTCCAGTCGCACACCCCCGACGCGCTTCGGGGGCGGGTCAACAGCGTCTGGTCGGCGCAGGCGACCGTGGGGGGATCGCTGGGGGCGATGACGTTGGGCGCGCTCGCCCCGCTGGTGGGGCCGGGCGCGGCGATCGCCCTGGGCGGGGCCGTCACCGCGGTGGCGGTCGGGGCGGTCGCGGCCCTGTTCCCGGCCCTGCGCCGGGCCGGGACGGCCGGCGACGCCGAGGACGACGGTCCTGCCGGAGGGGCGGTCTCGCCGGTCGCGCGGGACGGAGGGGGAAGCAGCGGGCGCGGCACGTCCACCGTGCATGAGAGTTAGCTGAGGCTAAGCTAAGATCGCGTCAACGGTCCGGCCCGGGCCGTGCCGACGATCGGAGGAGCGTGCTCGATGGCCCTCGCCCAGCGTGAGATCCGTGTGGAGATGTACCCCTTGGCGCCCCGCGTGCTGGAAGTGCGCTCGGCGCGGCGGATCACCCCCCGGATGATCCGCGTCGTGCTGGGGGGAGCCGACCTGGCGGACTTCCGCAGCGACAACTTCGCCGACCACGTCAAGCTGTGGTTCCCCGACGAGCGCACCGGCGAGCACGTCATGCCGGTCGTCGAGAACGACCGCGCGCTCAACTTCCGCGCCCCCGGAGCGCTCTACCGCGACTACACGGTCCGCCGCCACGATCCCGCCGCCCGCGAGCTGACCGTCGACTTCGTCGCCCACGACCACGGCCCGGCGGGGCGCTGGGCGCTGCGGGCCGAGCCGGGGCTGCGTCTGGGCGTGCTGGGACCACGGGGCACCGAGCACGTGCCGGCCGACTACGACTACCACGTGCTCGTCGCGGACGAGACCGCGCTGCCGGCCGCCGCCCGCCGTCTGGAGGAGCTGCCCGAGGGCGCGCGCGTCCACGCCTTCTTCGAGGTCGCCGACGCCGCCGAGGAGTCCTACGTCGAGGCCCGCGAGGGGGTCTCGATCACCTGGCTGCACCGCGGTGACGCCGCGCCGGGAGACAGCGGCCTGCTCGAACGCGCCGTCCGCGGCTTCGACTTCCCCGAGGGCGAGGGCTTCGTCTGGGTCGCGGGCGAGGCCACGGCGCTGCGTCCGATCCGCCGCCACCTCAAGGAGCTCGGCTTCGTCAAGGACCGCACCATGGCGGTCGACGGCTACTGGCGGCGCGGTACCGCCAACCTCGACCACCACGCCGCCGACGACGAGTAGGCGCCGCGCCGGCGGCCCCTCCGCGGCCCGGGATCCCTATCGGCCGCCCGGGTCCCCGAACCGGGCCGGCACCGGCCCCGACACCGGCCGCTGACCGGTTCCGGCCTGATCGGGCAGGAGATGGCCACCCGCGTCTTCCCCCGCGCGCTCCTCCGTGTGAGGCTGAGTGCGGTGCGGACCTCCCGAGAGCGGAAGGGAACGCGGGTGAGCGTGGTCGTGACGAACCGGGAAACGGGGCCGTGGCCGGCGCGACGGTCACCGCGATGACGGCGGGCGGGCCGCAGGAACGCCCGTCCCCCGACGGGCCCGAACGCTTCGACCCCGACCACTGGCGGGTCGCCGCCCACATCGAATGGCAGAAACAGGGGACCTGGCTGGTCATGTGGGGCGCCTACACCCGGCGCTACTGGGCCTTCGCCCGTTGGCCCGTCCCCGAGGGCGGCGCCGTGGTCTCCGCGGCCGACCCCGACACCCTCTACGGCGAGATGCGCGACGTCGAGCGCCGCCACGGCTTCCTGCGTTGGCGGTACGGCCGCGGTAGAGGGAGCGGCACCGGCCGCTGACCGGCGTTTCGCTACGATCATCCCGCTATCGGATATGGCGGGAGGAACATGGACACCTGGTACGGGCCTCGATGAGCGCGCCGGCGGCGATGGACCTCGCCCGTCTGCAACGACGCACGCTCGTCACGCTGGCGCTGGCCCAGACCATCGGCGGAGTGGGCGTCGGTTCGGCGTTGAGCGTGGGCGGGCTGATCGCCGAGGAGCTGACCGGCTCGTCGTCGTGGGCCGGTACCGCCACGACGACGATCACGCTCGGCGCCGCCCTCTTCGCCCTGCCGCTCGCGGGACTGGCGGCGCGCAGGGGACGCCGCGCGGGCCTGGGAACGGGCTGGTTCGCCGCCGCGCTGGGCGGGGCGATCGCGGTCGCGGGCGCCTCCTTCGCCTCCTTCCCCCTCTTCCTGGCCGGCATGGCGCTGTTCGGCTCGGGCAGCGCCACCGGCCTGCAGTCGCGCTACGCCGCCGCGGACCTGGCCGGTGAACGGACCAGGGGACGCGACCTGTCCATCGTGGTGTGGGCGACGACGGTGGGCTCGGTCGCCGGTCCCAACCTGACCGGCCCCGGCGGGGTCCTGGCCGCCCGGGTCGGCCTTCCCGAGCTGGTGGGACCGCTGCTCTTCGCCACGGCCGGCTTCCTCGCCGCCGGTCTGCTCACCCTCGTCCTGCTGCGCCCGGATCCGCTGTTGACCGCGCGCCGTCTCGCCGGCGCGCCGGCGCGGCCCCCGCGCCGTGGCTCCCCGCGCGCGGCCTGGCGGCTCGTCGCGCGCACGCCCCGGGCGGCGCTGGCCATGGCGGGCATGGCGCTCTCCCACGCCGTCATGGTCATGGTCATGACCATGACCCCGGTGCACATGGCGCACGGCGGCGCGGAGCTCGACGTCATCGGCCTGACCATCAGCCTGCACATCGCGGGCATGTACGCGCTGTCGCCGGTGGTGGGCCGGCTCGCCGACCGCCTGGGCCGCGTCCCCGTGCTGGTGGCGGGGCAGGCGATCCTGCTCTGCTCCACCGTGGTGTCCGGCCTGGCCGGTCACTCCCACGCCGTGACGACCGTGGGACTGGTGCTGCTGGGGCTGGGGTGGTCCTTCGCCCTGGTGTCGGCCTCGACGCTGCTCGCCGAGTCGCTGGAGGCCGACCGGAGGGCGGACGCGCAGGGCCTGTCCGACCTGGTCATGAACCTGTGCGGGGCGGGCGGCGGAGCCCTGTCGGGCGTGCTGGTCGGCGCGTACGGGTTCGGGACGCTCAACGCGGTCGCGGCGACCCTGACCGTTGTGGTGGTCGTGCTCGCGGCGCGCACGTGGAGGCTGCCGCGCGCTGAGGCGGGGGAGCCGGCCGGGCGGGGTTGAGGTCGTCGCCCCGTCCCGGTCTCAGGGGGCCAGGGCGGGGTTGCGGATCCACTCGCGCAGTTCGGCGCGCCGATCGCTGTCGCACTTGAGCGGGCAGGTGGTGCAGTACCCGTGCTCGGGGTCGCCCTTGTAGTCGAAGCAGCAGGTGCCGCGCACGGCCCAGGTGCCGCGCGGGTGGTTCTCGTAGAAGGGGAAGAGCCGTGGGCGGGCGCGGGTGACGGCGCCCGCCGAGATGAGGGCGTCGCCGAGCCGGTCGGCGCGCCTCCACGCCGCCTCGGCGTCGCGGCCCAGGAAACGGGCCGGGTTGAGCATGTAGAAGTGCATCGTGTCGAGCACCCAGCCCCACAATGTGCGCAGGCCGGCGCGGGTGTGGGCGTGCAGGGCGTCGAGGATGGGCGCGAAGGCGCGGAACAGGTGTTCGGCGGCGATCCGGTCGAGCTCCCCGGCGTCGGCGACGACCACCGCGTCGGGGTGGTCGGCGAAGGGATCGCCGGCCGGCACCGCGACCTTCGCCCCGGTCAACGTCGGCACGCCGAAGGTGGCGTCGGCGTGCCAGGGGAACCACAGCCGCGTGCCGTCCAGGAGCGGGGCGCGCCCGGTGAGGTAGATCCCGGCCGAGACCAGGAAGATGGGCTCGCGCAGCAGCGCGCGCATGAAGTGGGTGGTGGCCGGCAGCCGGTGGTGGGGGCCGTGGTGGGCGGTGAGCTGGTCGAACAGCGTGCCCACGGCGCCCTGGGCCGCCATGAGGTCGGCGCGGTACCAGTGTTCGGCGCCGGGGCGGCGGCAGCCCTGGGTGACGCCGGGAACGCGCAGGTCGGGCAGTGGCGCGAACTTGAGGGGGGCACAGGCATCCACCACCGTCTGGAGCGGATGATGCGGGTGTGCCATGCGCGGATCGCCTTTCCTGCCGCCGGTGCCGGGCGCGCGGTGGCGCGGTGTCGGTTCCAGGGAGACGGCGCCGTCCGGGTGGACGGCGTTGGCCCCCGTTGTTAACTGAGGCTACCCTAACCGATCATCGCGTGGCAATCACGTCACGCCCGCCCGACCGCCGCGACCTGCGGCGCCGCCCGGGGCGGCGAGCCCCCTTCAACGGCCGCCCACCACCACCAGATGGTGCCGCGCCAATACCCTGACCAGGTCGGCCACCGTCGCCGAGGGAAGCGCGCAGCGTTCGGCCAGCTCGGCGACTGTCGCCGAACGCGTCCGCCCCAGTTCGGCCAGCACCGGCGCGGCGGCGGCCGGCAGACGGTAACGGCGTCCCGCGACGGTCAGCGCGACCTTGTCCCCCTCCTCCTCCAGCCGGGGCGGCAGGATGGGCGCGTACTCCACGCGGTTGTCGGGGCCGGGGGGCGTGTCCTCCACCGCCCAGGGCAGCGAGAACGAGCGCCTGCGCGGAAAACGCGCGTCCCGTTCGGCGAGGAAGGCGTCGAGGTCGTGCCGTTCGGCGAGGTCGACCAGCCGGCTCACCAGCTCGTGGTGGTGCTTGCGCCGCTCCTCGGGGGTGGCGAAGCGGGGCAGGTCCCGGCGCATCGCCTCGACGTCGTGCAGCCGGTCCAGCAGCGAGCGCACCCAGTCCACCCCCGTGGCCCGGGTGAACCCGAAGGTCAGGTGCATGCTGACGGTCCCCGCGCCGGTGACGGTGTGCCACCAGCCCCGCGGCACGTGCAGCACCTGTCCCGGACGCAGCGTCCCCTCCCAGACCACCCCGTCGGGAGGCGTGTGGGAGTGGTCGGTGTCGACCTTCATCGGATAGGGGCGCGATCCCTGGCCGTGGACCTGCCAGGACTTGGCGCCGGCGACCTGCACGATGAAGGTGTCGTGGTCGTCCCAGTGGGTGTCGAAGCCGTGCGAGTCGCCCCAGATCAAATAGAGGTTGACCTGGACCTGTTCGCGGACCAGCCGCATCAGGTCGTCGGCGGCGGCGCGGATGGGCGGGTGCAGGCGGTCGATCCCGTCGAGCACCAGGCTCGCCCCCTCGCGCAGCTCCCGGTACAGGTCCTCCGGCCTGACCCGCGTCTCGCCGGCTCCCGACGTCGCGTAGCGCGCGGCGGGGACCGGCCGGCCCTCCCGGTGCAGGCGCAGCCGCGGCGGCCCCAGGGGCCGGGTGGACAGCAGCTCGCCCAGGGCCTCGAAGTCCAGCAGCGGCGCGACCGCCCCGGCCCCGATGTCGGCGAAGACGAACTCCTCCGACAGCCGGGAGGACAGCAGGTCCGCGCCGACGGCGGCGCGCAGCGTCTCGGTGAACAGGCGGTCGGTCACGGGCACTCCTCCACGGTCACCGGGGTGGAACGGGCGGGGCCCGGCCGCGGACGGGTGTACGCGGCCGGGCGTCAGAGGATCTAGATGAAGTCGGAGCTGGAGTCCGTGCCGTCGCTGTCGCCGCCCGCGGTGATGTCCCGCGAGGTGACCTCGGCGAGGTCCTCGACCTCGACCTCGAACTGGTTCGGGTCCATGGTGTTCACCTCTCTTCCTGTGGGGAGTGGGCGGTCCCGGTCCCGAGCGGTGCTCAGCGTGTCGGGGACAGCCCCGTATAGGCGGCGGCGAAGGCGTGCGCGTCCGCCGCCAGGTCGATGGCGCGCGTCACCGCGCGAGGGCCGTGGCCGACACCGCGCTCGTAGCGCAGCAGCACCGGACGGGTGCCGTCGGAGGAGGCGAGCAGCGCCGCGCACATCTTGCGCGGGTGGGCGGCGTCGGTACGGGTGTCCCCGTGGAACCCGGTGAGCAGCACGGCCGGATAGGCGCGGTCGCGGCCGGCCAGCGCGCGGTGGTAGGGCGAGTAGGACAGCAGCGCGGCGAAGTCGCCGGGATCGGCGACGGTGCCGAACTCCGCCGTCCACATCGCCCCCAGCCCCAGCCGTTCGAACCGCACCATGTCGGCCAGCGGGGCCGAGGCGATCACGGCGGCGCACACGTCGGGCCGTGACGTCGCGGCGGCCAGCACCAGCAGACCACCGGCCGAACCGCCCGACAGGCACAGCCCCTCGCGCCGGCACATCCCGGCCGCGACCAGCGCGTCCGCCGCGGCGAGCAGGTCCTCCACGGCGCGCGGCTTGCCGCGGCGGCTGCCGAGCAGGTGCCACTCGCGCCCGGCGTCCCCGCCGCCGCGCACGTGCGCCACCGCGTAGCGGCCCCCGGCGCGCAGCCAGGCCAGCACGGTCGCGGAGAAACCGAACTGGCGGGGACGGCCGAACCCGCCGTAGGCGTGCAGGATCGTGGGAGCGGGCGCGGTGAACCCGTTCAGCGAGAACACGGTCACGGGCAGGCGGGTGCCGTCGGCGGAACGACACCACTGGGTGCGTCGGCGCACCGGGGAGGCGGCGGCAGGCGGTCCGCCCCCCGGCCAGCGTCGAGGCCGCTCCCCGGGGCGATAGGTCAACACGATCTGCTGGGTGGCGACGTCGGCGTAACCGAAGTGGGCCGTGCCGTCGTCACCGGCGTCGAGGTGAGCGACCATGCCGTCGCCGGGGAGGGGGATCGGCCGGGGCGGCCGGGCGCCCGAGGGGTCGTGGGCCGACAGCTCGCTGACGCCCAGGCGGGTACGCGCCACCAGCAGCTCGACGGCGGCGCCGTCGGCGTGGACGACCGCGAAGCCGTCCAAGGTGGCGTCGGACTCCTCGGCGACCACCTCGCGCCAGTGCTCGGGGCCGGGACGGGCCGGGTCGGCGGCGCACACCCGTCGACGGGGCGCGCCCAGGGTGGTGCGCAGGTAGAGGGTCCCGTCAGGGCCGACGTCGGCCGCCGACTCCACGTCGGCGCCCACGTGGACGGGGCGCAGCCGCGGGGAGGACACCTCAGATTCGGCCAGGTCCGCGATCCACAGGTCGTTGCGGTGTCCGGTGCCGTGGCTCTCCGAGACCAGCAGCCAGCGGCCGTGGCGCAGCCGTATCCCCGGCACGGTGCGCGGCGCCTGGCAGGGGTGCACCAGCAGGTCGGGGCGCGCTTCGCGGGCGGCGACCTGGTGCAGCCACACGCCGCGCCGGCCGTCACCGTCGTCGCGGCGCACGTAGTAGAAGGCCGGGGCCGACGTCGAGGGCAGCCAGGCGACGTGGCTGTAGCGCACCCCTGATATGGGCTCCTCCACCGGCCGGCCGGTGCGCGCCGACAGCACCTGGAGTTCGCCGCGCTCGGTGCCGCCGCGTGAGGTCTGCACCGCGACCAGGGCGCCGTCGGGACTGGGCTCCCAGGAGTCCAGGGTCGTCGCCCCGCTGGGGTCGACGGCGGCGGGGTCGAACACGACGTGCTCGCGACCGTCCTCGACGCGGACCAGCCGGGGGTGTTCCGCGCCGGCCGCGCGCCGGGTGGCGAACACCGCGCCGCCGCGCCGGACCGGCGGCGTCCACAGATCGGTGGCGACCAGCTCGCGGATCTCCCGGGCCAGGTGGGGGCGCAGGGGCCAGTCCGCCACCGCCGCGTCGAACTCGCTCGCGCGTTCGGCGAGCCAGTCCCGCGTCGCCGGTGTGTCCGCCTCCTCCAGCCAACGGTAGGGGTCGGGGACCGTCACACCGTGCAGGATGTCGGCGGGGATCCGCCCGGGGCCGCCGTCACGGACGAGCCCGGGGCGGGCCGGCCGCGCGCTCACCCGAACGGCCCGACGCGGCGGGGCCGGGGAACGGTATGTGAGGGACGCGGAGGGGCAAAACGGCGGTCTCGCACGCTCCACATCCTTCAAGCGCCTTCTCGGAGCGGTCAAGTAACGGATGCCTCGCCCGAAAGGACACGACTGTCGCCCTCAGGCCATGTTTGACCCGCGAAACCGCAGAGAGGAGCGGACGTGCCGTTGCCCGCGCCGGGGTCAGCCCGCCGACAGCAGGGCCGCCGCGTCGTGGACGCGCACCCGCACCGGCCCCGGGGCCAGCAGCGCGAGCGCGGCCCGGTAGTCCTCTCCCGCCTCCAGGTCCTCCAGGGCGACGTCGGCCGGCGCGGCCGGGGAGTTCCACGACAGCACGGCCGCCGTCGTGTCCGGACCGCTGACCTCGACCGAGGTCAGCCCGCCGGCCAGCCCCTCGCCGGTGGCCTTCAGCAGGGCCTCCTTGCGGGCCCAGTAGGTGAAGAACCCCGAGACGCGCTCCCGGCCGGACAACGCCTTCAACGCCGCCTGCTCGGTCGGCGTCAGCACGTAGTCGCCAAGGCCGTCGATGTCGCGGGAGGCGCGGACCTCCTCGACGTCGACGCCCACGGGGACCTGCCGGGTCAGCGCGACCACGACGCGGCCGCCCGAGTGGCTGATGGAGATCTCCAGCCCGGCCGCGGGGCCGACGGGGTGGGGCTTGCCGTGCGGTTCGGGGCGGTCGCAGTGGCCGCAGCGCAGTTCGAACCCGACCTCCTCGGGGGCGCACCCGGCCTCCTCGGCGCACAGCAGGCGGGCGAGGGCGTGGGCGACGACGTAGCGGTCGCGGTCGGCGGCCTGCTGGTAGCGGGCGTGTCGACGGCGCTCCTCCTCGTCCAGGAGGGCGAGCAGGGCGGGGGAGGCCGCGGAGGGGGCGGCCCACCACACGTCGCAGGCCGGCGCGGTCACTGGGATGGTCACGGTCCCCATTGTGGCGGGTCGCCGGGACGGCTCCTCTCGCCGGTCCCCAGATGACCGAAGGCGGTCGAAGGGTGTCTGGAAGGTGGCGACATGTCAGGAAGGTGAGCTGGATATCGCCGATAACAGGGGTGTAACGCGGTGCCGCGCGGGGCATTCGTTCAGTGACCCCGCCAAAGGCCGGACCCGGTCGGCCGCATCGGTGAGGACACGGCATCCGGCCGCCGACGAGAAGAGGAGCTTCCGTGTCGATCATGGTCGTGTTCGGCTCCGCCGCCCTCGTAGCGTTGGCCCTGCTCGTCGCGCTCCTGTTCGCGGTCCTGCTGCTCGACTCCGAACCCCCCGTCCCCGACGACCCCTCCGACGAGGAGGCGGTCGACGAGACCCTCGCCTTCCACGGCGCCCGCTTTTGCTGAGCGGCGATCCGGCGCGCCCCGCGGCGCCCCTGCGCGTCACCGTCTGGAACGAGAACCTGCACGAGACCGCCGACGACACGGTCGCCCGCCGCTACCCCGACGGCATCCACGGCGCGGTGGCGGCGGCCCTGCGCGACCACCTGGGGCAGCGGGTCCGGCTGCGCACCGCGACGCTGCGCGAGCCCGACCACGGTCTGGGCGGGGAGGTCATCGACACGACCGACGTGCTGGTGTGGTGGGGGCACCTGGCCCACGACGAGGTCACCGACGAGGTCGTCGAGCGGGTGCGCCGGCGGGTGCTGGCCGGGATGGGGCTGGTCGTGCTCCACTCGGGCCACTACTCCCGGATCTTTCGCGCCCTGATGGGCACCACCTGTTCGCTGCGCTGGCGCAACGCGGCCGAGCGCGAGCTGGTCTGGACGGTGGCGCCCGGGCACCCGATCGCCCAGGGGGTGCCCGACCCCCTCGTCATCCCCGCCCAGGAGACCTACTCCGAGCCCTTCGACGTGCCGGCGCCCGAGGAGCTCGTGTTCATCAGCTCCTTCGCCGGCGGCGAGGTGTTCCGCTCGGGGTGCGCCTACCGGCGTGGCGCGGGTCGGATCTTCTACTTCGGCCCGGGCGACCAGGACTACCCCGTCTACCACCACCCCGACGTGCGGCGCGTTGTGGCCAACGCGGTGCTGTGGGCCGCGCCCGGCCCGCAGGGGGCGCGCGAGCCCGTCTCGGGCGAGGTCCCCGCCGGCTGGTTCGAACGGGGGCAGGGCGACTGAACAGGCCGCCGGGGCCGCCGCGTCCGCGTCATCCACCTCCGGGACCGGGCCGCCATCCCAGGGTCGGGCGGGGCAGGTGTCTGCTCCACGGATCGTTCCGTGCCGGTCTGACCGCTTATGATCGATGGGAACGGATGATCGCCCGGCGTCCTGCGGTCTGGAGAGGAAACGATGATCGGCGAGGGGAAGCCGGCGTTCGCCGCCGAACGCCGCGAGCGCATCCTGGAACTGGTCCGCGTGAACGGGGCCATGGCGTTGCGTGACATCGCCACCCAGGTCCGCGCTTCAGAGGTCACGGTCCGCCGGGACGTGCGCGCGCTGGAGGCCGAAGGGCTGATCGACCGGCGCAGGGGCGGTGCCGCGCTGCCCGGCCGGCTCGGCCAGGAGCAGAGCTACGCCCAGAAGACCCGCCAGGCCGCGCCGGAGAAGCTGGCCATCGCCAGGGCGGCGGCCCGGCTGGTCGAGGACGACGACGCCATTGTGCTCGGCCCGGGCAGCACCACCGAGGCGCTCGCGCGCGAACTGGTCGGCCGCCACGGGCTCACCGTCGTCACCAACTCGCTGCTCGTCGCGCAGGTGCTGGCGGCCGCGCCCGACGTGGACGTGGTGATGACCGGTGGGTCGTTGCGAGGGCCGACCCTGGCCCTGGTGGGGGCCGCCACCGAGCAGGCGCTGGCCGGGCTGCGGGTCCACCGCGCGTTCCTCTCGGGCAACGGGCTGTCCGCGGACCGGGGGCTGAGCACCCCCAATCCGGCCATGGCCAGCGTCGACCGCGCCCTGGTGGCCTGCGCCGAGGAGGCCGTCGTGCTCGCCGACCACACCAAGATCGGTGCCGACACCATGGTCCAGACCGTGCCGCCGGAGCACATCGCCCACCTGGTGACCGACAACCACGCCGACCCCGAGGTGCTGATGACCCTGGAGGAGATGGGGACCACGGTCCACGTCGCGGTGCTGGAGGTGGACCGCGGCGAGTGAGCGCCGTAGACCCGCCGCGTGCCTCCACGTCGCTTGGGGCGAGAAAGTTGCGATAATTGCGATGTCTGCCTGATTTGCGCGATCGGGGGCGCGACGACCGGTCTGTAACCGGGCGAGGGCATACGCTACCCGCTGACACCCCCGGGCCGGGGGGAGAGCGGAGGTGCTCCCGACGGGCGACCGGACGCCCGCGTCGCGCCGCACCCCGGCCGATCCACCAGCAACGGAGGCGCCCCCATGCCCACCCCGGTCACCCTGCCCGACCCCTGGTCCCGGGCCAGGATCAGCGTTGTCGTGCCCACCTACAACGAGGCCGACAACCTGCCCGAGCTGGCCGACCAGGTCCTGGCGCTGGGGCTGCCCAACCTGCGGTTGGTCATCGTCGACGACAACTCCCCTGACGGCACCGGTGACATCGCCGACGAGCTCGCCGCGTCCCACCCGGGCCGTGTCAGCGTGGTGCACCGCACGGCCAAGGACGGGCTGGGCCGCGCCTACGTCGCCGGCATGACCGCCGCGCTGGCTGACGGGGCCGACTACGTCGCCCAGATGGACGCCGACCTGTCCCACCCGCCGGGCTACCTGCCCCAGCTCCTGGGCACCCTGCTGTCCACCAACGCCGGCGTCGTCATCGGCAGCCGCTACGTCCCCGGCGGGAGCCTGTCACAGCAGTGGGGGGTGCGGCGCAGGCTGCTCAGCCAGTGGGCCAACGCCTACGTCAAGGCGATCCTGACGATGCCCATCCGCGACGTGACGGCGGGTTTCAAGGTCTGGCGCCGCGAGGCGCTGGAGAGCATCGACCTCCCCAGCATCCACAGCAGCGGCTACAGCTTCCAGGTCGAGATGCACTTCCGCGCCTACCGGCGCGGGCAGAAGATGGTCGAGATCCCGATCCACTTCGAGGACCGTCAGGAGGGGGCCAGCAAGATGGACCTGGCCGTCCAGGTGGAGTCGGCGGTCCGGCCGTTCCTGCTGCGCAGGCACGAGCGCGAGGTGCGCCGGACCCGCTGACCCGGAGGTCAGGGGACCACGGTGGGCTCGCCGCGCCGTCCGCGCAGCACCGTGTCGGCGATCCGCTGGGCCAATCGCTCGGCCTGGGCCCGGATCTCGGGCACCGCGGTCGTCTCGTAGAGCTGACCCCGGCGCAGCGGGCCCAGGGCGAACAGGTGACGGCTCACCCGGCCCGAGGGGGCGACCAGAGCCCCCCGCGGGCAGGTGTCCACTCCCAGGCCCAGGTGGTTGCGGCGGGCCAGGCCGTCGCCGAGCAGCGCCTGGACGAAGGGGTCGGAGCCGGGGGCCGAACCGGTGCAGTTGACGATCGTGTCGGCCTGGATCGAGGTCCCGTCCGACAGCACGGCGCGCAGCCCGGCCCCCGTGGGCTCGACCGAGGCGACGCGGCCGGTGTGCAGCCGCAGCCGTCCCCGCGCACGCAGCTCCTCCAGCCGGCGGGCCACCTCGGGGGCCATACGGTGTCGCGCGGGCTCCCAGTAACGGGAGAAGCGCCGCAGGAAGACCCGCTGCTCGGCGGGGGAGAGCCCCTGCCACAGCAGGGGGACGCTGGGGCGCAGCGAGTCGACCACGTGCCGCCAGTCGCCGGGGTGGACGTCGATCGCCGCGCGCACCCGCCGAACCAGCTCGCGCAACGGGAGCGGCCCCGACAGGTCGACCAGCCCGGGCGGCGCGATCAGCGGGAGCCGGTGGGGGTGAGGGAGCCGGCCACGCGCCGAGGTCGCGTGCACGACGGTCCCGGGGTGGGCGGCGGTCACCGACAGGGCCACGTCCACCGTGCTCAGCCCCGTGCCGATGGCCAGCACGGTCCGCCCCTCCGTCAGGCGCGCGGGGTCGCCGTGCGGGTGCCAGGGGTCGTCGACCACCCCGGCGGTTCCGGCGCACCCGGGTGGCGGCGAGGCCGGGGCGTTGCCGGTGGCGACGACCGCGGCCGCCACGGGCAGCCGCGTTCCGTCGGACAGGATCAGCACGACGCCCTGGTCACCGTCCTCGGCGCGTTCCACCCGGGCGGTGCGCAGGTGCACCTCGGCGTGGGGGGCGGCCCAGGCCGCCGTCTCGGCGAGGGTCTGGGCCAGGTAGTCGCCGTAGACGCGGCGGGGCAGGAAGGAGTCGTGAGCGCAGGCGTGACCGGCCGCGCGGGCCCAGGCGACCAGGTGGCCGGGCTGGTCGGGGAGGGCGGACATCGCCGCCGCGGGGGAGTTGAGCAGGTGCTGGTCGTCGCGGGTGGAGTAGGCCACCCCACGGGCGTGCCGACCGTGCTCGTCGAGTAGGACGATCCGGTAGCCCAGGCGCAGCCAGGTCGTCGTGCGCAGCAGTGCGATCGCGGTGAGCGTGGCGCTCGCGCCACCGCCGACGAAGGCGATGACCGGTCGGCGCTCGGGGTTCCTCGGCTCGCGGACCATGAAACCTACTCTATCGATCGGAATTAGGGGATTGCTGTCGCCGTCATGGAGACGGTCCCCTTCCGAATCTAGCCGTCCGCCCGGCACGGCGCACGCCGAAACCGCCTCCACGCGGGCGGAGGCGGTCGCGGCGGGGGACGGCGGCCCCGGGGCCGGGGGAAGGCCGGCCCCGGGACCCGGCGTCACTCCGCGGCGAGGCTCGCGGTGATCGATGCGCGCGCCGCCCGCCGCGCCGGCAGGATCGCCGACACCAGGCCGGCCAGCGCCGCGATCCCCACGAACAGGGCGATCCGCCCGACCGGCAGGGCGAACACCAGCCCCATGAGCGTGGCCTTGCCCGCGGCCCAGCCGAACAGCACGCCCAGCCCGATGCCCACGAGCGCGCCGGTCACGCAGACCAGGACCGCCTCGACGCCGATCATCCGGCGCAGCTGCCCCCGGGACAGGCCCAGGGCGCGCAGCAGCGCGGACTCGCGGGTGCGCTCCAGCACCGACAGGGCCATGGTGTTGGCGACGCCGAACACCGCGATGAGGATCGCCAGCCCCAGCAGCGCCGAGATGGCCAGGAAGGCGGTGTCCAGGGTGGTGGTGAACTGCTCCTTCACCTCGGCCGCGCCCTCCACGAGGACCGTCGGATGGTCGGCGATCGCGGCGTCCACGGCCGCGCGGATCTCGGCGGCCGAACTGGCGTCGGTGCCCTTGACGAACACCGTGCTGTCGGTCGTGGCCTCCGGGAAGGCGGCGGCGAAGTCCCGCTCGTCCATCGTCAGCCCCGGCAGCATCCCCATGTCGTCGGCGATCACGGCGACCCGGTAGTCCCGCTCGCCCTGCTCGGTCGTCAGGGACAGGGTGTCGTCCAGGCCGACCCCCAGACGCTCCGACGTGGCACGCGCCAGCGCGACCGAACCGGGACCCACATCGGCGAAGTCGCCCTCGGCCTCCTCACCGCCGATGTCCTCGCCCAGCTTCGCGCCGGGGTAGGCCAGCACGTCCACCGCCTCGTCCCCGTGCTCGGCCTGCGCCCTCCTCTCGGAGAAGATCGTGGCCACCTCCGGCGCGTCCGCGAGCTCCCGCCGCACCGAGGCGGGCACCCCCTGCTCCTCCTCGGTGTACTGCGTGCGCAGCAGGTAGTCCACCGGGAACTGCTCCTCCAGCTGCCGGGTGAGCGTGCGCTCCATCGACTCGGCGATGACCGAGTAGCCGGTGATGAGGGTCGCGCCGACGGTCAGGGCGATCATGGCGGTGGCGGCGCGGCGAGGGCTGCGCCGGGCGTTGCCGGCCGCCAGCATCCCGGCCACCCCGGTGCGGCGCAGCGGCACCTCCGCCAGGCGGACGAAGCCCCGCACCAGCAGGGGACCCAGGAGCACCACGGCGACGAAGGCGACCAGCCCGGAGGCGACCACCAGGATCATCCCCAGCTGGCTCGGCTCGTTGCGCAGAGCGTGGACCAGCATCGCCGCCGAGGCCAGCACCAGCAGCGTCGCCACCGCGATGCCCACCTTGCCGACCCCCTTGCCGGCGTCGGCGACCGCGCTGTCGCGCAGCGCCGCCAACGGGGGCACCCGGGTGGCGCGCAGCGCCGGAACCGTCGCCGACACCAGGGTCACCACCGTGCCCACGACCATGCCCACCACGATCGTGGTGGGGGTGATCAGCACGTCGGTGCGCAGCGCCGTCTCGGCCGCGGCCTGGCTGTCCATCTGGCCGGCACCCAGCCGGTAGCCGACGATGCCCAGTCCGACGCCGGCGGCGACGCCGAGCGCGGAGGAGAGCAGGCCGGTGACGAGGGCTTCGGTGAGGACGCCGCGGAAGACCTGGGCGCGGGTGGCGCCGGCGCAGCGGAGCAGGGCCGTCTCGCGGCGCCGTTGGGCGATGAGGATGGCGAAGGTGTTGTAGATGACGAGGGCGCCGACGAACACCGCGACCGCCGCGAACAGCAACAGCGCCATGGCCATGACGTCGGCCTGGGTCCCGGCGTTGGCGGCGTTCTCCTCGGCCAGCTCCTCACCGGTCATCGTCGTGTAGGCGTCCCCGACGGCGGCGGCCACCGCAGCCTCGACCTCGGTGGCGGGGGTCCCCTCGGTGCCGATCACGTCGATCTCACCGAAGTCGGCGACACCGGTCATGGCCTGGGCCGTCTCCGGATCGAAGGCGACCACGCCCCGGTAGCTCGCCTCCGGGTCCAGGCCGAAGTCGACCAGGCCGACGACGGTGAACGCGCGGGGCTTCCCCTCGGGGTCGAGCACCTCGACCTCGTCGCCCACCGCGAAACCGCTCTGGCGCGCGGTGGAGGTGGCCAGGGCGACCTCCTCCCCGTTCTCCGGCAACCGCCCCTCGGCGGCCTCGTAGCGGGCGACGTCGCCGCCCACGGAACGACCGGAGGTGGGCACGTAGCCGATCGCCCGGCCGTCGGCGTCCAGCAGTGGGGCGTCGCCCATGGTGACGCCCTGGGCCGCGGCCACCTCGGGCAGGTCGCGGACCTCCTCGAGGAGGTCCGCGGTGATGGCGGCGGGCTCCTCTCCTTGCTCAAGACCCTCATGGGCGGGCAGGACGATCGTGTCCAGCCGGTCGGCCGACCCCATCACCTGGGTGCTGAAACTGTGGCGGAGGGTGTCGGTGAAGACGAGGGTGCCGGTGACGAACATGACGCCCAGCACGATGGCCAGGGCGGTGGTGAACAGGCGGCCCTTGTGCAGGCGCAGGCCGGCCAGGGTGGTGCGTAGCACGGTTCAGCCCTCCAACGCCAGCAGGTGGTCCAGCACCGACTCGGCGGTGGGATCGTCGACCTGTCCGGCCGGGCGGCCATCGCGCAGGAACACCACCCGGTCGGCGTAGGAGGCCGCCACCGGGTCGTGGGTCACCATCACCACGGTCTGGCCCATCTCACGCACCGAGTCGCGCAAGAACGCCAGTACCTGGGCGCCCGACCGCGAGTCGAGGTTGCCGGTGGGCTCGTCGGCGTAGACCACCTCGGGCGCGCCCAGCAGGGCGCGGGCCACGGCCACGCGTTGTTGCTGGCCGCCGGAGAGTTTGGCGGGCAGGTGGTCCAGTCGGTCGGCCAGGCCCACCACTTCCACGATGCGGGCCAGGCGTTGGTGGTCTATGCGGCGTTTGGCGATGCGGGCGGGCAGGGTGATGTTGTCGCGGGCGGTGAGCATGGGCAGCAGGTTGAAGGCCTGGAAGACGAAGCCGATGCGGTCGCGGCGCAGTTGGGTGAGTTGCCGGTCGGTCAGGGCGGTGATGTCGGTGCGGCCCATGGTGATCTGGCCGGAGGTGACGGTGTCCAGTCCGGCCAGGCAGTGCATCAGGGTGGATTTGCCCGAGCCGGAGGGGCCCATGATCGCGGTGAACGCGCCGCGGGCGAACTCCAGGTCCACCCCGTCCAGGGCCCGTACCAGCGTGCCACCGGTGCGAAACGTCTTGGTCACCCCACGCGCCACCACCAC
>NZ_FUWS01000001.1:539312-701120 GCF_900167435.1 Marinactinospora thermotolerans DSM 45154 | reverse complement strand
CCTCGATGGGAGGTTCCGGATCCTACGGTGTCTCCGCCTGAGGCGTCTTTGGAGGGGTTCGCGGAGTTCAGTGACCTGTCGTTGCCTGAGGGGATGCGGGAGGTCAGTGTGGATTCGGGGTTCGATGATTACGGGCGGGTCGTCTATTGGATCAGCTTTGTGATCGATGATCATGAGGCCGCGGAATCCGTCTGTGAGCAGGTAGGGAATTTCCTGTCATACGGTGATGTTTTGGCCGAGCGTGAACGGGAGCGGCTTCGGATCGATCCTGCGGATCTGGAGCGCTACCCGGGGCCTCCGCGGGGTTGCGAGGCCCTTGTCGGTGATTTCAGTACGGAGGTCATGGCGGTGGTCTTGTATCCGGATCCTTCGGAGGAGGGGCCCGCCAAGGTCTACATGTCGGAGTACGAGGTATCGCGGTGAGGCGGGAAGGTCTGGCCGGGGCGGTCGTCCTTCTGGTCCTGGCCGCTACGGGATGCGGCGGTGAGGCGGATGCCTCGGAGCTTCCGGAGATCTCGGGCTCCTTCGGTGCGGAGCCCAGGGTGGGGGAGTTCGGCCCGCTTCCCGATGGGGTCGTCATCGACACGGTGATCGAGGGGGAGGGGGATCAGGTCGGGGCCAACGCGCTGGTCGTCGCCGACCTCGTCTCCTACGACTGGGCCGAGGGCTCCCCCGGCGAACCCGTCTTCTCCTCCCACGCGGTGGGAGAGCAGGTCCTGCTCTCCACCGAGGAGTTCGCCGCCTACGTGCCCGAGGGCGCCGGTTCCCTGTCCGGCCATCGTGAGGGGACGCGCTTGGCCGTCGCGGTTCCAAAGGGTTCCTCGGAGTCCGGACCACCGGACGGGAGTGAGGGGGCCGGCCTGCACGTCCTCGACATCGTCACGCACTATCCGGCCGCGCGGACCGTCGAGGGCGAGATGCGTCCCGTCTCGGACCCGGACCTGCCCTCGGTCGAGCAGGAGCCCGGGAGCGAGCCGCGGATCGACGTCCCCGACGGCGATCCCCCCACCGAACCGGTGGCGGTCCCCCTCATCGAGGGGGAGGGGCCACAGATCCGGAAGGGGGATCGTGTCGTCGTCCAGTTCACCGGGGTGACCTGGGACGACGGTGCCGTGTTCGACAGCACGTGGGACTGGGGCGGGCGTCCGACGGCCTTCCCGGTGGGAAGCGGGCAGATCGTCCCCGTCTGGGACGCGGAGCTTCCCGGGGTGAGGGTCGGCAGCAGGGTGATGCTCGTCGCTCCACCCGAGTACGGCTACGGCGCGGCCGGTGGCAAGGAATCCCTGGGGATCTCGGAGGACGACACCCTGGTCTACGTCGTCGACGTGCTCGGCGTCCACTAGAGGCCGCCGCCCTCCGCCCCGTGGCGTCGCGCCGTTCGACTCAGCGCTCGGACCGATCCCCCGCGACGAGGGCGTTGATGAGGGAGGCGCCGCGCTCGGCGTCGTCCACGCTGACGGTGAACCGGCCCCCGGAACGGTAGTCGATGACCAGGCACTCCCCGGCGCGCAGCATGACGGTCATGTTGCCCGGACGCCCCCGGATCCCCCATCCGCCGACGTGACCGGGGGTGCGCTGCTGTGCCCTGGCCCGCGCGATCCTCTCCGGTGGGATCCGGTGGACCGGCCATCCGAAGAGACCGAACGCCACCGCGACGCCCTGTTCGGTCACCCGTACGTTGACCGACGAGGTGAACAGGCCGACGAGGCCCAGGATGACGGCCAGGCCGATGAGACCACCGGCCTCTCCGCCGGCGACGCCGCCCGTCCACAGGGTGGCCAACACCAGGCAGAAGGATCCGGCGGCCAGGAGGGCGAGCCAGGGGTTGGCGCCACGGCCCACCCACACCGATCGCCGGCCGGGACGGAGGCGCAGCTCGGGCGGCTGCCGCGTGGTGTCGGTGGGGACGTCGGGCGCGCCGCGGCCGAGCCAGCCGGCGAGCACGCCGGTGGCGAGCGACGCGGCCATCACCACCGCCACCCCCCACTCCTTCAGGTCGGCACGTGACCAGGAGGAACGGTCCAGGTTGGCGTCCAGGGTGAGCAGGGAGAGCCCGACCAGGAACACGCCTCCACCGATGAGGAATCCCCACCAGTACACCCGGCCGGACCGGTGAGTGAGCGTCTGTCCCCATAGCGCCAGGCCGATCGCGATCGCGACGCCGACCAGCCACACCGCGACCGGTAGGACGGTGAAGGTGAGCAACGGGGCGGAGCCGTCGGCTCCCGCGCCGCTCCAGTGGATCGCCACGGGGTCGGGCAGGCGGTCGCGTAGCGCCAACGGCGGGGCGGCCAGGGCGGCCCCCACCAGCGTCCCCCACACCCCCGCGAGGATCGGCGCTCGAATCCGGTCGGTCATGGCAGCTCCTTCAGGATGTCGATGAGGTCGTCGCGCCCGTAGCCGTAGCGCGCGGCCTCGTCGAGGAGGTCGCGTGCCCGTTGCTCGATCAGGGCCCGCCCGGCGGGACGCTCCGCCACGGTGACCCCCCGGCCGCGCCGGAATTCGAGGATCCCCTCGTCGCGGAGGTCGCGCAGCGCCCGCAGGACGGTGTTGGCGTTGATCCCGAGCGCCGCGGCGAGCTCGCGCGCGGGAGGCAGCCGATCGCCCGGCCGGTATCCACCCTCGCCGACGGCGCGTCGGATCGCGCCGGCGACCTGCTCGTGGAGCGGCCGGGGATCGTTCAGATCGAGCGTCAGCAACATGGTGCTATCAACATTAGCACCAAATGGGGATGGGGCGCCGCGATGTGAGACGTAGATGAAGCCGGGCGGACCGCCAGGGACGCGGCGGCCCGCTCAGATCACGTCGAGGGGGTCGACCCTGACCTGGGCCAGACGCTCGTCCCGGCGCGCGCTGCGCGCCGCCGCCGCGGCCTTCAACGCGGCGGCCAAGGACCCGGCCTCGCCTCGCGGGACACGCAGCAACGCGCGCTCGGTCGCCTCGTCCCTGCCCGGGCTCCCGACCGGGACCGGTCCCAGCAGTTCGGCCTGCCGCGGCAGGTCCAGTCCCTCCACGAGCTCCCGGACCCGCGCGGCATCTCCGGTGATCGACGCCATGGTCACGGCCGGCGGGAAACCCAGTTCGCGGCGCTCGGCGAGCTCCCGTTCGGCGAACCCTCCCGGATCCCAGCGGATCAGCGCCTGGGTGACCGGCAGGGACGGGTCGGCCAGCACGACGACCTGTCCGCCCTCGGTGGCCGGGCGCACCAGCGCCGCCGCGTTGCACCAGCGACGTAGCGCCTCCTCCGCCGCGCGCAGGTCGGCGCGGCCCAGCAGGGCCCAGCCGTCCAGCAGCAGCGCCGCCGCGTATCCACCCTCGGCCGCGGGCTCGGCTCCCGGGGTGCTCACGACCAGGGCGGGCCGGGGACCGACCTCGGTCAACACCTCCTCGCGGCCCGACGTGCGCACCGGGAGCGAGGGGAAGGCCCGCCCCAGTTCCTCCGCCGTTCGCCGCGCCCCCACCACGTTCGCGCGCATCCGCCGGTGATCGCACGACGGGCAGCGCCACTCGCCGCAGATCCGGCCGCACCAACGGCAGTAGGGCATCGCGTGCGCGCTGCGCAGGGAGAGGGGACCCTGGCACGTGTCACAACGCGCGGGGGCCCGACAGCTCGCGCAGGCCAGGGCGTTGAGGTAGCCCCGTCGGGGGACCTGGACCAGCACGGGGCCCTCGCGGGCGGCCTCGCGCGCCACGCGCAGGGCCAGACTGGGCAGCCGGGCCGAACGCGCGGCCTCGTCACGGGCCAGTTCGACGTCGTCGCCCGCGGCGCGTATCCGCGGCGCCCTGCGGCGCAGCAGCTCCCGGTCGGCGGTGAGGGGGAGGGCCCAGCCCGTCTCGATGAGCCGGGCGGCGTCGCTGGTCCGGGTGAACCCGCCGATCAGGGCACCCGCGCCGGCGCGGTGCGCGCGCATGGCCAGCACGGTGCGGGCGTGCGGATAGGGGGCGTGGGGGTCGGCGTGGACGTCGTCGCCGTCGTCCCACAGCACGACCAGGCCCAGGTCGTGGACCGGCGCGAACATCGCCGCGCGGGTGCCCACGACGGCACGGGCGCGTCCGCGCAGCACCGCCAGCCAGCGGCGGTAGCGTTCGGCCGGGCCGAGGTCGGCGGTCAACGCGACGTGGTGGTCCGGCCCCAGCAGGGAGCGGAGCGCGGCGTCGACGACGGCGACGTCCCGGCCGTCGGGGACGACCACGACGCAGCCGCGTCCGGCCGCGACGGTCGTGGCCGCGGCCACCGCGATCGCGTCGGCCCACCCGGGGCCGGGCAGCGCGTTCCAGACGGCACGCGGCGGCGGGCCCGACGACAGGGCCGCCAGGAAGGCCGCCCCGTCCCGGTACTCCGCCCACGGTCCGGGGGCGGGTGGGGGCGGCGGGGGCGGCACCTCGCCCACGGGCTCCTTCTCCACCCGGGCGTGCCGCGGAGGGATGGCCAGGCGTAACACGTCGTTGAGCGTGCCGGCGTAGTGGTCGGCGACGGCTCGGGCGAGTCCGTGGACCTCCGGGGTGAGCACCGCTTCGGAGGAGACCACCTGGTGCAGGTAGGACAGGCGGCCGGTGAAGTCGGACTCGGCCGCGCGCTCCACGAGGAAACCGTCGAGCACCTGGTTGTTGAACCGGATCCGGACCCGGCATCCAGGGACCGCCTCGGCGTCCATGGAATCGGGGACCAGGTAGTCGAACGGCCGGTCCAGGTGGGGCAGCGGGGTGTCGACGACCACGCGCGCGACGGGCAGCGTGTCCGCGGGGCGGCGCCGGGCGGGGGCCGCGCCCGCGGTCCTCTTCGGGGCCGCCGCGCGGGGCACGTCGAAGAGGGCCTCCTCATCGGGGCCGGGCTGTGTGGTCATCACTGCCAGTCTTACCAGAGGGGAGCGACCGTCCCAGCTGAGCGTCCTGCGGGCCGGGGGCGGGGATGGGCCGGCGCAGGAACCCCGGTCCCGGGAGCGGCCGGACTAGACTGGCCGCGGCGCGCCGCCGGTCAGATGTCGAACGTTGAAGGTGTGGGGTCGTACATGAGGTTGGTCTTCGCCGGCACGCCCGAGGTGGCGGTTCCGTCCCTGGAGGCGTTGCTGGAGTCCCGCCACGAGGTCGTCGCGGTCGTGACCCGTCCCGACGCGGCCTCGGGCCGTGGCCGCAGGGTGTCGGTCAGCCCCGTCGCCCAGCGTGCCGCCGAGGCGGGGGTGGAGGTGCTCAAACCCGAGAAGGCGAGCGATCCGGCCTTCCTCGACCGGTTGCGGGAGCTCGCGCCCGACTGCTGCCCGGTGGTGGCCTACGGCGCGCTGCTGCGTCAAAGCGCGCTGGACATCCCCCGCCACGGTTGGGTCAACCTGCACTTCTCGCTGCTGCCGGCCTGGCGTGGCGCGGCGCCGGTCCAGCACGCCGTGCTCCACGGCGACGACGTCACCGGCGCGATGACCTTCCAGATCGAGCCCGACCTGGACTCCGGTCCGGTCTTCGGCGCGGTCACCGAGCCGATCGGTCCGCGTGACACCAGCGGTGACCTGCTGGACCGCCTCTCCCGTAGCGGGGCGGGCCTGTTGGTGCGCACCTTGGACGGGATCGAGCGCGGTGAGCTCACCGCTCGACCGCAGAGCCCCGATGGGGTCTCCTACGCCCCGAAGCTGACGTCCCAGGACGCGCGGGTGGACTTCGAGGCCCCCGCGATGCGCGTGGACCGCCTGATCCGGGCGTGCACGCCGGCCCCCGGGGCGTGGAGCACCTTCCGGGGGACCCGGATCAAACTCGGTCCGGTCGTGCCGGTCCTCGACGCCCCGGCGCTGCCGCCGGGTCGTCTTTCCGCGGACAAGAAGCGCGTCCTGGTGGGCACCGCCACCCACCCCGTCGAGCTCGGCGAGGTGCAGCCCCAGGGTAAGCGGCTGATGTCGGCCGTGGACTGGGCCCGAGGCGTCCGCCCGGGCGCCGACGAACGCCTCGGCGGGGAGTGAGCGGAGAGGGCGCCGCCGCGCGGCGGTCGGCCCCTGTTCCGTCCGCACTGACCTGTGCCTCTCTGTACCCTCGATGGGTGGCCCGCGATCTCGGGCCGCCCAGTTCCCGCTTGGCATGAGGCTGATACGACCGTGAGTGACCGTTCCCGTTCCCCCTATCGTCCCGCGCGCCGGGGCCCCCGGCCCGCCGGAGGGCCGCCCACGCCCAAGGACCCGGCCCGGCGGATCGCCTACGACGTGTTGCGAGCGGTGGACACGCGGGACGCCTACGCCAACCTGCTGCTGCCGTCGCTGCTGCGCGAACGCGGGGTGAGCGGCCGCGACGCCGCCCTGGCGACCGAGCTGACCTATGGCGCGCTGCGCCGCCAGGGCACCTACGACGCGATCCTGGACGCCTGCGTCGACCGCTCGCTGCGTTCGGTGGACGCCGAGGTGCTGCCGCTCCTGCGGCTGGGCGCGCACCAGCTGCTGGCGACGAAGATCCCGCCGCACGCCGCGGTCAGCGCGACGGTCGACGTCGCGCGCAGGGTCGTCGGCCACCACCGGGCCCGTTTCACCAACGCGGTGCTGCGCAGGGTGAGCGCCCGCACGCTGGAGGAGTGGACGGCGATCGTGGCTCCCGAGCGCGCCGTCGACCCGGTCGGTCACCTCGCGGTCGTGCACAGCCACCCGCGCTGGATGGTCGAGGCGCTGGCCGCGGCCCTGGGCGAGGATCCCGGGGGCGACCTGGCCGACACCGAGCGCCTGCTCGTCGCCCACAACGAGCGCCCTCGGGTGACCCTGGTCGCCAAACCGGGCCGTGCCGCGGTCGCCGAGCTGATCGAGGAAGGCGCGCAGGAGGCCCGCTACTCCCCCTTCGCCGCCTACCTGCCCGAGGGCGATCCGGCGGCGCTGCGGTCGGTGCGCCAGCGCCGCGCGGCGGTGCAGGACGAGGCCAGTCAGCTGGTGGCGTTGGCGCTCACCCGGGTCCCGGTCGAGGGCGCCGACACGCGCTGGCTGGACATGTGCGCCGGCCCCGGCGGTAAGGCGGGCCTGCTCGGCGGGCTGGCCGGACAGCGCGAGGCTCGGCTCCTGGCCGCCGAGGTGCAACCGGCCCGGGCCCGTCTGGTGGCGGGCGCCGTTGAACGGTCGGTGCGTGACGCGGCCCGTGTGGTCGTCGCCGACTCCACCCGCCCGGCCTGGCGTGACGGCGTGTTCGACCGGGTGCTGGTGGACGTGCCCTGCACCGGGCTGGGGGCGCTGCGGCGCCGTCCGGAGTCGCGGTGGCGGCGTAGCGAGGCCAGCGCGGCGGAGCTGGAGCCGATCCAGCGCGCCCTGTTGGATCGGGCGTTGGACGCGACCCGGCCGGGGGGCGTGGTCGGTTACGTGACCTGTTCCCCCCACCTGGGCGAGACCGAGGGCGTGGTGCGCGCGGTGCTGGCCGGGCGCTCCGACGCGGTGCTGCTGCGCGCGGCCGACCATCTCGCGGAGGTGCCGGAGGTGGCGGCGGGCGACTTCGCGCAGTTCTGGCCGCACCGCCATGGGACCGACGCGATGTTCCTGGCCCTGCTGCGCAAGGCGCCGGCCGACGCGCGCTGACCCCGCCCCTGGCATACGCGTCGGCCGTGGGGAGCGGTGCGGGTTCCCCACGGCCGGCGCGCGCCAGGGCGGGGTCAGGCCGTTCCGCTGGTGACGTTGCCCGACGCGGAACCGTGGTGGCCGCTGTGGCTCCAGGACTTGGAGTAGTAGGCCTTCCCGTCCTTGACGTAGGAGACCACCTGGTAGGAGTGGGAGCCGTGCGGCCCGGAGCCGTTGGCCTCCTTGGCGTAGTAGACGTCGGCCGACGCGACGGCCGGGGCGCCCAGGGCGAGCGCGGAGACGGCGATCCCGGTGAAGGCCAGGCGGCGTAGAACGATCGTTTTCATACTGGGTTTTCCCCTCTGGCAGGAGGCGTCGTCGGCTTCGTTGCCCGGTCTGTCATGGACCGCTCGCTTCCGACCCGGTATCGGGAGGAGAGAGGTGATTTTCCGGGCCACGCCTCATAGTGGGCTCTCGCGCATCAAAACCCAACAGAGGAAGGGCCTGGTCATGACAAAGCCATGCCGGGAGACGGTAAGGCGGAGTTGACCGAGCCCCCGCCGCCGGACGCGGGCGAGCCCACCCCCGCACGCGCCCGCAGCGGGCCGGTCGGCCCGGTGCCGTGCGGCCACCCTAAACTCGGGACCGTGGCAATCCAGATCTCACCCAGCATTCTCTCCGCCGACTTCGCACATCTCGCAGACGAGGCGGCGGCCGTCGCCGACTCCGCCGACTGGCTGCACGTCGACGTCATGGACAACCACTTCGTCCCCAACCTGACCCTGGGGCTGCCCATCGTGGAGGCTTTGCACAAGGCCGCCACACTGCCGCTGGACTGCCACCTGATGATCGAGGACCCCGACCGCTGGGCCCCCGCCTACGCCGAGGCCGGCGCGGGCAGCGTCACCATCCACGCCGAGGCCGCCCGGGCCCCCGTGCGCACGCTGCGCTCCATCCGTTCCCAGGGCGCCCGCGCCGGGCTCGCGCTCAACCCGGCCACGCCGATCGAGCCCTACGCCGAACTGCTGCCCGAGCTCGACATGCTGCTGCTCATGACGGTCGAGCCCGGCTTCGGCGGACAGAAGTTCCTCGACGTCGTCCTGCCCAAGATCCGCCGTACCCGCGAACTCATCCGCGACCGCGAGGCGGCCGTGTGGCTCCAGGTCGACGGCGGGGTGAGCGAGGAGACGATCGAACGGTGCGCGGAGGCCGGCGCGGACGTCTTCGTCGCGGGCTCCGCCGTCTACGGTGCCCAGGACCCGGCCGGCGCGGTCGAGGCGCTGCGCGCCCGGGCCGAACGGGCGGCGGGCTGACCGGCCCTCCCACCGGCGACTTCGCGTGGCCGGTCACCACGGAGGTGGTGGCCGGCCACGTCCGTGTTCCCGCCCCGCGCGACGCCGGGAATACCCGGGCGTGGCAAACTGTTGGGCGAGACGTTTTCGAACGCGTGCTCCGGGGTCGGTGAAAGTCCGAACCGGCGGTGACAGTCCGCGACCCGGCCGAAGCCATCGGCCGGTTGAACCGGTGGAATTCCGGTACCGACGGTGAAAGTCCGGATGGGAGGCAGCGCGCGTGGGAGACCGGCTTTCCGTCGTCCAGCACGGCCACGGGAACCCGGAGTCCCGGCGGTCCGCCGCTCACGCACATCCCCGGAGCCTGACCAGGTAAGGGGATGGCTCCCTCGTGTTCACCGGAATCGTGGAAGAACTCGGCGAGGTCGTCGCCGTCGATCCCGTCGGCACCGCCGGCGAGGCCGCCCGGATGACGATCCACGGCCCCACCGTCACCTCCGACGCCCGGCACGGCGACTCCATCGCGGTGAACGGCACCTGCCTCACCGTCACCTCCGTCGCCGACGGCCGCTTCACCGCCGATGTGATGAGGGAGACACTGGAGCGTTCCAGCCTCGGCGCCCTCGTCCCCGGATCCCCCGTCAACCTGGAACGCGCCGCCCGCGTCTCCGACCGCCTCGGCGGCCACATCGTCCAGGGCCACGTCGACGGCACCGGCGAGATCCTGGAACGCGTCCCCGGCGAGAACTGGGAGACCGTCCGCATCTCGCTGCCCGACCGGCTGGCCCGCTATGTCGCGGAGAAGGGCTCCATCGCCGTCGACGGGGTCAGTCTCACCGTCGTCACCGTCGCCCCCGGTTCCTTCGGCATCGGCCTCATCCCCACCACGTTGGAGCTGACCACGCTGGGCCACAAGGGGGTCGGCGCGACCGTCAACCTCGAGGTCGACGTCATCGCCAAGTACGTCGAGCGCCTGGTGGGCGTGGGAACGTCGACGGGTACGGGGGAGGCCGCGCGATGAGCGCCGTCCACACCGGGGTCTGGTGGCTGGAGTGGGCCTACGCGGGGTTCACCCTGTTCGGCGAGCATGTCCGCTGGGCCGACCTCATCGGCAACGCCGCCGCGCTGGGCACGGTCGCCCTGGCGATCCGGCGCACGATCTGGACCTGGCCGGTGCAGCTGGTCGGCACCGTGCTGCTGTTCGCCGTCTCCATCGACGCCCATCTCACCGGCAACGCCCTCAAGCAGGTGATGTTCGCGGTCATCGTCGTCTACGGCTGGTACCGATGGGCCAAGGGAACCCGTGGCGGCGCCGAGCTCCCGGTGCGTCCGGCCACGGCGCGCGAGCGGGGCCTGCTGGCGGGCCTGCTCGTCGGCGGGACCGTCGCGATGGCCTTGCTGTTCGACTACACGGGCGTCTCGTGGGCGCCCTGGCCCGACGCCTTCATCTTCGTGGGCAGCGCGATCGCCACCTTCGGCCAGAGCCGGGGGCTCGTGGACTTCTGGGTGGTCTGGATCATCGTCGACCTCGTCGGAGTCCCCCTCGCCCTGATGTCGGGGCTATGGGTCACGGGCATCGTCTACGGGTTCTTCTTCGTGCTCGCGCTGATCGGCATCCGCGACTGGATGCGCCACTACCGGGCCGACCTGCGAGAGCAGGCGGACGCGCGACACGGCCCCGGCAGCACCGCGTCGGCCTGATGGCCCCATCCCACCATCCCCACCCATTCCACAGTGACCGCAGGACACGAGGAGCATCGATGACGATCGCCGCCGAGCAGCAGACCCCGGCACCGGTCGAACTGGACGACATCGCCGACGCCATCGCCGACATCGCGGCGGGCCGCCCCGTCGTGGTCGTCGACGACACCGATCGGGAGAACGAGGGCGACATCATCTTCGCGGCCGAGGCCGCGACCCCCGAACTCCTGGCGTTCACCATCCGCCACACCTCCGGCGTCATCTGCGTGCCGATGCTCGGCGAGGACCTGGACCGCCTCCACCTGCCGTTGATGACGGCGACCAACGAGGAGAGCATGCGCACCGCCTACACCGTCACGGTCGACGCGCGCACGGGTGTCTCCACGGGGATCTCCGCCGCCGACCGCGCCCGCACGATCCGCCTGCTCGCCGACCCCGCCAGCGTCGCCGGGGACTTCGTCCGTCCCGGACACGTCCTCCCGCTGCGCTACCGGGCCGGGGGCGTGCTCGCCCGTCGCGGTCACACCGAGGCCGCGGTGGACCTCGCCCGGCTGGCCGGGCTGGCTCCGGCCGGGGTGCTCGCCGAGGTCGTCAACGACGACGGGACGATGGCCCGGCTGCCCCGACTGCGGGAGTTCGCCGACGAGCACGGTCTGCGGTTGGTCTCCGTGGAACAGCTCGTGGAGTACCGGCGGCGCACCGAGACCCTGGTCGAGCGGGTCGTGCAGACCCGGATCCCCAACCGCCACGGCGAGTGGCGCGCGGTGGGCTACCGGGGCAGTGTGGACGGTTCCGAACACGTCGCCCTGGTCTACGGCGACATCGGCGACGGCGCCGACGTGCTGGTCCGGCTGCACTCCGAGTGCCTGACGGGCGACGCCTTCGGTTCGCACCGCTGCGACTGCGGTACCCAGCTGGACGCGGCCATGGCCGGTATCGCCCAGGAGGGGCGTGGAGTGCTCGTCTACCTGCGCGGCCACGAGGGGCGCGGCATCGGTCTGCTGCACAAGCTGGAGGCCTACCGGTTGCAGGACGCCGGCGCCGACACCGTCGACGCCAACCTGGAACTCGGTCTGCCCGCCGACGCCCGCGAGTTCGGTACCGGCGCGCAGATCCTCGCCGACCTGGGGGTCACCTCGGTACGGCTGCTCAGCAACAACCCGGCCAAGAGCGAGGGACTCGCCCGTCACGGCGTCACCGTCACCGAACGGATCGCGATGCCCACCGTGGTCACCGCCGACAACCTCCGCTACCTGAGGACCAAGCGCGACCGCATGGGCCACGACCTGCCCGGCATCGCGGTGGCCGACTGAGCGCGTCGCGGGCGCACCGACAACCGGCGAGATCGAGGAGACGCAGATGAGTGGAGCAGGAAGTCCGACCACGGGGATTCCCGACGCCCAGGGGATGACCCTCGGCATCGTGGCGACCAGGTGGAACGCCGAGATCGTCGACTCCATGCTGGAGCGGGCCCTGGAGGTGGCACGGCGGGCGGGTGTGGACACGCCGACCGTGGTCCGGGTCGCCGGGGCGATCGAGATCCCCGTGGTCGCCCAGGAACTGGCGCGCTCCCACGACGCGGTCGTCGCCCTGGGGGCCGTCGTCCGCGGGGGGACGCCGCACTTCGACTACGTCTGCCAGTCCGTCACCCACGGGCTGACCGAGGCGGCGCTGCGCGAATCCAGCCCCATTGCCAACGGCGTGCTGACCTGTGACACCCTGGAACAGGCGCGCGACCGTGCCGGCCTCCCCGGCAGCCGAGAGGACAAGGGGTACGAGGCCGCCGTCGCGGCGCTCGACACTGCGCTCGTGCTGCGCCGGCTCCGCGCCGGGGCCGCCTGAGCGCCGGACCGCCACAGGGGCGGGAGCCGTTGACCGGCGGGTATGAGGGAGAAGAAGCGTGCACCCCGGGAACACCAGAGACGAGGACGCCGTGGACGAGACCGGCGCCGCGCCCACGCCACCCGTGACGTGGCGGCCGCGCAACATCCGCATGGTCGCCTACGGGCTGGCCGGGCTGCTGTTTGTGACCATGGCCGTGCTGGCGCTCATCCTGCCGGCGGACTGGAAGTTCCAGGACCGTGTCGGCCTGCTGCTGCTCGGTGTGCTCTCGGTCGGGGTGCTGCACCTCCTCGCCCGGCCGCGGGTGACCGCCACCGACGAAGGTGTCACGATCGTCAACTCGATCCGCACCCACGTCCTGGTGTGGCCGGAGATCGTCGACGTGCGCATGCCGGTGGGCGAGCCCTGGCCCTCGGTGGACCTGGCCGACGGGTCGACGCTGGCGGTGATGGGGATCCAGAGCAACGATGGTGACCGGGCCCAGCAGAACCTGGCCGCCCTCCGCGCGCTGCTGCGGGAGCGGGGCGAGGCGGCGGAGCCCGGCCACTGAGCGGACGGGTCGCCCTCCGCTGCGGACCGGTCGAGGGGCGGTCGTCGCCGACCGCCCCCTCCCCGCTCGCTTGCCACCCCGGTGTCGCTGAGCAGGCGCGCGGTCCGTCCGAGATGGGCGGATATGTGGTTGACCACGAGAGCGCGACGCCGATTTCGGAGGATCGTGATCATTACGGTGGGCCCCCACCGGGCATAGCCTGGCCACGAGCACGGGAGGGGTGCCCATGACCAGTTCCCCCGCGGTCGCCGCGATCGCCGGGCCCGACGCGCTCGCCGCGGCGCTGGACGCCCGCGACTATCTCGCCGACGAGGGAACGGCCACGGCCTGCTTCCTCGCGTTGCGCATGGCCCGCCCCCTGTTCCTGGAGGGCGAGCCGGGAGCGGGCAAGACGGGGCTCGCCCAGGCCCTGGCCGAGGTGCTCGGCGGTCCCCTCATCCGGTTGCAGTGCTACGAGGGGATCGACGCCGCCCAGGCGCTCTACGACTGGGACTACCCCCGTCAGCTCCTGCACCTGCGGGCCGCCCAGGTCGCGGGCGCGCACCAGGCCGACGAACTGGAGGCCGGCCTCTACGACCGCCGCTTCCTGCTGGCCCGCCCCCTCCTGCGGGCGTTGGAGAGCACCGGTCCGGTGCCCGCTGTCCTGCTCATCGACGAGATCGACCGGGCCGACGACGAGTTCGAGGCGTTCCTGCTGGAGTTCCTGTCGGAGTTCGCGATCTCCATCCCGGAGCTGGGAACGGTGCGCGCCGAGGTGCCGCCCGTCACCGTCTTGACCTCCAACCGCACCCGCGAGGTCCACGACGCGCTCAAACGCCGATGCCTGTACCACTGGATGGCCCAGCCCGACCCCGAGCGCGAGGTGGCGATCATCGGCCGCCGCCTGCCCGGGGTGGCCGAACGGCTCGTGCGCGAGGTGGTCGAGGTCGTCCAGCGGCTGCGCGCCCCCCGCGGCCGCGGTGCCGACCTGGTCAAACCGCCCGGTGTCGCCGAGAGCATCGACTGGGCGGCCGCGCTGGCCGAGCTCGGCGCCCGGGAGCTGTCCCCCGACCTCGCCGCGCGCACCCTCGGCGCGCTGCTCAAGCACCGCGAGGACCACGAGAACGTCACACCCGACCTGCCCGGTCTGATCTTCGGGCGGCGGCCCACGGGGAGCGCGGGGTAGGCGGCCATGGCCTTCGACCGTGACGCCCGGGACCTCGCCAGGTCCCTCCTCGACCTGCCGCGCGCGTTGCGCGCCGCCGGGGTGCGCGCCGACCCCGCCCGCGCGCGGGCCTTCCTCACGGCGGTGGCCGAACTCGGCGTGGGCCGGCCGAACGCGATCTACTGGGCCGGCCGGATCACCCTGTGCTCAGGGCCGGAGGACCTGGAGCGCTACGACGCCTGTTTCGCCCGGCACGTCGAGGCCGGACTCCCCGGTCCCCCGACGGGCGGGGAGGGATCGCAGACGTTCCGGGCCCCGGTGTGGCATCCCGCGCCGCGCAGGGAGCGCGGCGCCTGTGACGCCCCCGAGCACGCCGTCGCGGCCTGCGACACCGAGGTGCTGCGCTCCCGCGACATCGCGACGCTGGCTCCGGCCGAACGCGCCGAGGTCGCGCGGCTGCTCAGCCTGGTGGAGAGGCGCGGCCCGCGTCGTCGGTCCCGGCGCACGGTTCCGGCCCGGCGCGGCCGGCCCGACCTGGCGCGCACGGTCCGCGCCATGCCGCGCCGCGGGGGCGAGGCGCTGCATCTGGTGCGCGGCGCCCGCCGTCTGCGCCCCCGCCGCGTCGTAGTGCTGATCGACGTGAGCGGTTCGATGCGGCCCTACGCCGACGCGCTGCTGCGCCTGGCCCACGCGGTCCTGCGCGGACATCCCGGCCACACCGAGGTGTTCGCCGTGGGCACCCGGCTGACCAGGCTCACCCCCGGTCTGGCGGCCCGGGACCCGGCCGCCGCGCTCGCCGCGGCCGGCAGGGCCATCCCCGATTGGGGAGGCGGGACCCGTCTCGGCGCCGAGCTCAAGGAATTCCTCGACCGTTTCGGGCGCCGCGGTATGGCTCGCGGGGCGGTCGTGGTTATCGCCTCCGACGGCTGGGAACGGGGCGACGCGAACGAACTCGGTGTCCAGATGGGCCGGCTGGCCCGCCTCGCCCACCGCGTGGTGTGGGCCAACCCGCATCGGGGACGGCCGGGCTACGAACCGCTCACGGCGGGGATGCGGGCCGCCCTGCCTCATGTCGACGATTTCGTGCCCGGGCACAGCCTGGACGCGCTGGAACGGCTGACGGCCGTCATCATCGGCGGAACCGTCAGGAGAGGAGCAACCCGTGCGTGACATCCGCAACACGGTGGCGGAGCTGTACGCCACCGGCGAGACGTTCGCCCTGGCGACGGTCATCGACACCTACCACAGCGCGCCCCGCGACGCCGGCGCGGCCATGGCGGTGACGGCCGGGGGCGAGGTCGTGGGCAGCGTCTCCGGAGGCTGTGTGGAGGGCGCGGTCTACGAACTCGGTCAGGAGGTCATCCGCACCGGACAGCCGGCGCGCCGCACCTACGGTGTCAGCGACGACGACGCCCTCGCCGTCGGCCTCACCTGCGGCGGCACCCTGCACGTCCTGGTCGAACCCGTCGACCCCCACCGTTTCCCGCGGCTCGGCGACGTCATCGACGCGGTCAACCAGCACCGCCCCGTCGCGGTGGCCACCGTGGTCTCGGGGCCGGGACGGTTCGGCGCGCGCCGCGTGCTGTGGCCGGAGGGGGCCGAGGGAGACCTCGGATCCCGGAGGCTGGAGGCGGCCGTCGACGACGACGCGCGCGGCATGCTCGCCCAGGGGCGCACCGGCATCCTGCGCTACGGGGCCGACGGCCAGCGCCGGGGCGACGAACTCGAGGTGTTCGTCCAGTCGTTCGCGCCGGCGCCGCGCATGCTGGTGTTCGGGGCGATCGACTTCGCCGCCGCCGTCGCCGACATCGGCGCCTACCTGGGCTACCGGGTCACGGTGTGCGACGCCCGGCCGGTCTTCGCCACCCCCAAGCGGTTCCCCCGCGCCGACGAGGTCGTCGTCAAGTGGCCGCACGTCTTCCTCTCCGAGATCGAGGACGAGATCGACGAGCGGACCGCGATCTGCGTGCTGACCCACGACCCCAAGTTCGACGTCCCGGTGCTGGAGGTCGCGTTGCGCACGCCGGCCGGCTACATCGGCGCCATGGGCAGTCGGCGCACCCACGAGGACCGGCTGGCCCGGTTGCGGGAGGCGGGGGTGCCCGACGAGCGGTTGGAACGGTTGCGTTCACCGATCGGCCTGGACCTGGGGGCGCGCACCCCGGAGGAGACCGCGGTGTCCATCGCCGCGGAGCTGATCCAGGTCCGCTGGGGAGGAAGCGGTCGGCCCCTCTCCTCGACGGCCGGACGGATCCACCACGAGTCCGCGCGCCCGCAGCGCCGACCTGCCTTGGTCGGGGGACCGCGCGAGGAGACGATACGGGAATGAGGCGCGGGCGCCCTTCTCCGGAACCGGCTTTCGCGGCGCCGTGACCGGCGGTTTCGCCGGCGGGGACGACAAACTCCCCGGGCGGGCGTTGCAACCCGCCGTGAGCGGGAAGTTCCGCCAAAGAGCGGAAAACAAGAGCCGAGGAGGCGGTCATGCCGTCGTGGGGCTGGGCCGGAGCCGTGCTCATCGTGGCGTTCGCGGTGTTCGGATGCTGGTTGTTGGTACAGCGCACCAAACGACCGAGGAAGTTCTTCCGGGGAGGGTTCGCCGATCCCCTCCGCGACGAGTTGCCACCCGAGGAGCGCACCACGCTCGCGCCGCAGACGGTGAAGGAGCCCACTCGGCGCAGTTTCCTGGAGACCACGATCGATGAGGAGGCCGCCGCCCTCGTCGAGGGGGACGGGGAGCGCCATCACACGCCGCCGTTGACGACGAACCTGGACCGCGAGGCCGCCGCCCTCATCGACGAGCAGGTGGGCGATTCCAGTGAGGGGACGGGGGCCAGGCCCCGGGAATCGGTTCCGCCGGGCGACGCCGACCCGACCCGTCCGCTGTCCTCGAAACCCCGGGGACCGGTGGGGGACCCCCAGGCGCGTGAAAGCGCGCCCGCCCCCGCTGAGGAGCCGGCGTCGGGCATCCCGCTGCCCCGCCCGCGACGCCGTATCAGGTGGCGCAGAGGTCGAGTCTGACCGGCCACAAGCGGCCAAGCCGGCAGGTGAATCGGGGGCCGAGGGCGGGTACATCAACGCGCCATCGCATAGATCACGGGCATAACGGGCGTGAAGCGAGAGTCGCAGATGCAACCTGCCAGAGCTTGTCGCATGGCATCATCGCGGCATGACGACACGGGAGCGTGACGCCGAGACCACGTCGGTCGCCGGACTGTTACTGGCCGCGGGGGAGGGCAGCCGCCTGGGGCGCCCCAAGGCCCTGGTCGAACTGGAGGGGGAGCGGCTCGTCGACCGGGGAGCGCGCATCCTGCGTGAAGGCGGATGCGACCCGGTCTACGTCGTGACCGGGGCCGCCGACGTGACGGTCGAGGCGGCGGTCACGATCCACAACCCCGACTGGGCCGACGGCATGGGTTCCTCGCTGCGCATGGGCCTGGCCACGCTCCCGCCCGGTGTCGACGCGGTGGTCGTGGCCCTGGCCGACCAGCCGCTGGTCACCCCGGCCGCGATCGGACGCCTCCTGGGCGCCTACCGCGAGGGCGCCCGGGCCGCGGTCGCCACCTACTCCGGCAACCTCCGCAACCCGGTCCTGCTGGGAAGGGAACACTGGCCGAGCGTGCACGCGCTCGCCGAGGGCGACGTCGGCGCCCGCCACTTCCTGCGCGCCTACTCCCACCTGGTGACGATGGTCGCCTGCGACGACGTGGCCCGCCCCGACGACATCGACACCCCCGAGGACCTCGACCGGATGCGGGCCCTGCTGGCCTCCGGCGAGAACCGGCCCTGAAAGATCCCGCGCGGTGTCGTCGCGTCACGCTCGGTCCCCGTGCGCGGGGACCGGATCGACCCGGCGGATACCGTAACGGGACTCGGTCGTCTCGCCAGGGGCCAGCACGATCAGATCGGTGCCCGAGGCGAACCCGTTGGGCGGGCAGGTCATGGGCTCCACCGCGAGCTGACGACGGCGCACCCCGGGCTCCAGCACATCAGAGCTGAACACCTGCAACCAACGGTAGGAGGCGTCGGCCCACAGGGCCACAGCGTGGTCCCGATCCGACAGCACGGTCCAGGCCAGACCGTCGAGACCGCGCCGCAGGTCGGTGAACGCGGTGTCGAAGACGGTCTCGCCGATCCGGTGGGCGGAGGTGAAGTCCAGCGGCGTGCCCCGCACGGGCGTGGGCGGGCCACAGGGCAGCAGGCGCTCGTCCACGGGCAGGTGGGCCCCGGCCGGCAGCGCCAGAACCGCCTCGTCCACGACCGAGCCGACCGTCAGGTAGTTGTGCGTGCCGTTGCCGTAGGGCGCCGGATCCGCTCCGGCGTTGCGCGCGCCGATGCACACGCTCAGCCCCGTCACCGGGTCCAGGTCATAGCGCACCGACAACTCCAGCCGGAACGGATATCCCGGCGCGCCGTCGAGCACGTGGGTCAACAGCGCGTCGGTCGAGGAGATGTCGGCGGGCAGCCAGGCCGCGGAGTGGGTGAGGCCGTGGAGCGCGGTGGCGCGTCCGGGCTCGGTGATCTCCAGGCGGTGCTCGACACCAGCGAAGGAGTAGCAGCCGTCCCCGATCCGGTTGGGCCAGGGCAGCAGCACCTGCCCCTGGAAGGCCACCGGCGCCTCCCCAGGGGGGTAGCCCCACACCAGGTCGCGGTCCCGCCAGACCAGGCGTTGCAGCGCGGCCCCGCGCCGATCGATCGACGCCTGGTAGTCACCGGCGGCCAGCTCGATCGTGTCGGTCCCCACTGTCGCCTGACCGCTCATGTGTCCCACCGCTCTCACATCCGATGTCGACCATCGGCGATCATAACCGTCCGGCCCGGGGCGGCGGAGGATCTGGGCGGCGCCGTCCCTCCAAAGCCCGGCGGCGCTATCCGAGGACCAGGCTGAGGGGGATGAGCACCCCCATCCCCACCAGGAAGAAGCCACTGGACAGCAGGCGGACCAGCATCACCGCCGACCCCGCCACGGCCAGGCGGCCGGCGACGAGCCGGGTACGGGCGCGGCGCCGCTGGCCCGCCGCGACCCGGCCGGCCACGAACAACCCCGACCCCAGCGCCACGGGGAACCACCACACCAGCCCCGCGCCGGCGGGGAGCAGGCCCAGCAGCGATGTGGCCAGCTCGGCGACGGGGGAGACGAGGGCGCTCCCGCGCAGTGCGGTCAGCGCCTCGTGGGCCGAGGCGATCCACGGCTGGTCGCTGTAGAGGCCGCGGGTGTGCCACAGCAGCAGGCCGCTCCCGTCGAGGAGACCCAGCAGGGCGGCGGGGTAGGCGAGGCGGCGGCACCGGCCGGCCCGCATCGCGCGCTGGAGGCGCTCCATGTGGCGATCGATGCGTTCGCTCTCGGACAGCCGCCGAGGGCGCAACCGCTCCCAGGGCGAGCCGGACCGCCCGTCGGGGGCGGCGGGGGCGGCGGAACGGCCCGCGCCGGTGACGCGCTCGCGCGCGCTCGCCCAGCCGTCGCTCAGCGCGGTGCCCATCCGTTCGCGGCGTCCCCGCCACAGCGCCCTGCTGTCCGCGCGCTCGCGCTGGCGCAGCAGTTCGCCCTCGCGCGCCGCCGTGGGCAGCGTCAACAGGGCCATCACCAGCGCCGCGTTCGTCGTGGTCACACCGCCCCGGCCCTTCAGCGCGATCCGGCGCTGCTCGCGCCACCAGGGGACGCGCGGCGCGTCGCTGCGGTGGGCGGGGTGCCAGGACTGGGCGCGCAGCAGCCGGCGGTAGTGGCCCGCCGAGTCGGGGTCCAAGACGAGTTCCACCGCTCGCGCCCAGCCGGCGTCCCACTCGTGGCGGCCCGGATGGACGGTTTCGTGATCGTCGCGGGCGGCGAGGCCCGCGACGGTGGCCTCGACCTGACGCATGATGAGGGGAACCTCGTGCTGCACGCGCTCCAGCAGCGCGCACCGGTTCGTCCCCTCGGCGCGGCAGGCGGGGTGGTCGCACCAGTGCCGCGCGGCCAGGCCGAGCGCGCCCAGCTCGACCGCCTCGCGCAGCGCGGCGTGCCGGCTCCCCTCGCCGGTGGCCAGGGCCAGCACCCCCTCGGCGGTCACCTCGTGGCCGCGGTAGCGCGGGGGCATGCCCGGCACGAACCTCGCCGCCAAGGCGCTGATGGCCACGTGCACGCGCTCGGGGTGGGCGTCGAGGACGGTCAGATGGGCGCGGTCGAAGGTGTAGTCGTTGACCTCGCGGTCCAGCCAGGTGCGCAGCGCCGGCCAGTGGGTGCGCAACCAGACCTCGCCCTTGTCGGAGCGGTCGAGGAGGTCGAAGGCGAGGCTGGGGGGATCGTCGTGGGAGACGTCGGCGAACTTGATCGGCGCGTGCCGCCTGGTCTTGACCACCTGCGGCCGTTCCCCGGCCAGCCACTGCGTGACCTCGGCGTACCCCCAGCGGTCCCGGGGGACGGGGGTGAGCAGTCCGCGGGCCAGCAGCCGCCACCGTTCGTCGGGGATCGCCGAGACGTCGACCTCGCTGTTGCGGGCGGTCAGCCAGTTCTCGCCGCGCTCCGGCCGCCTCCCGGTCATCAGCTCGTGCACCATGATGCCCAGCGACCACCATGCGGCGGGCGCCTCGCGGCGGCCCTCGACGACCTCGGGCGCCGCGTAGGCCTCGGTGATGGCCAGCCCGCCGTAGACGCGGCTCATCGTGGCGCGCACCGCGCCGCCGAAGTCGGTCAGGGCGAACACCGGCGGGTCGGTCGCGCGGACGAGGAGGTTCTCCGGCTTGACGTCGGTGTGGTTGTGCTGGAGGGAGTCCTGCCAGTGGTGCAGGCACTGGGCGACCGCCGCGACGATGCCGCGGGCCTCGTCCTCGGGGAGGGGGGAGCGGTCCATGATCGCGCGCAGGGATCCCTCGGCGAAGTACTCCTGGGCCTCCCAGGCCACTTCCTCGCCCCAGGCGCTGCGCGCATGCCCGTAGCCGTGGATGGCGGGCGTGTGGGGGTCGGCGGTGCCACGGGCGCGCAGCCGGTCGAGCAACTCGCGGTTGATGTCGTGGCCGGGCCGGTAGACCTTCAGCGCGACGCGGGGCCGCGGCCCGCCGGCGCCGCCCTCGGAGGCCGCGCCGATCGGCTCGGCGAGGTAGACCACCGCCTCGCCGCCGGAACCGATGTGGCCGAGCACCTCGTAGGAGCGGCGGAGCTCGGCCGGGACGGCGTGGTCCAGGTCGCCGGCCGGGCCGATGACGACACGGGAGACCAGCCGCGCCAGCCAGTCGAGCAGGGGGCGCAGCAACCGGCGCCACCACGGCTGTGACGAGGTGGGGGAGGCGGTGGCCCCAAGGCGCCGGGTGTGTACCGCGGTCTCGCCGCCCGGGGCCGGGGCCGGCGCTACCCTGGTCCGGTTCCCGGGCCGGAGCAGGGCGGTGACCCGGCGGGTCCGCTCCTGGTCGGGGGCCGACCGGGGGCCGGCCGCGGCGGGTTCGATCCGCTGGGTCGGTGCGGTGGGGTCGGAGGGGTCGGGTGTGGCCATCGTGGGAACGGCGTCTCTCCGCTCGCTTGGAAAAGCTGGGTCGCCCCTCCAGGGTAGGTCAGTCCCCGGCGGCGGAGGGGGTCCTCACCCCGACCGGTCGGGACCCGCGCCGGGGTGTGGGCGTGGCCGGGGCCGAGGGAATGGTGCGAGGGGGTTGTCCCCTTTCGCGGAGATTGGCTAGCGTGGCTCATTGGCTAGGCCAATTTCGGTCGCCGAAGCATGGAGGAGGAGCGCAATGACGCACGCCGGTGGGCCGCTCTCGGGCATCGTGGTGCTGGACCTGTCGCGGGCCCTCGCGGGGCCGCACGCCGCGATGCTGCTGGGCGACCTGGGCGCACGGGTCATCAAGGTCGAGCAGCCGGGCACCGGCGACGACACCCGCGGCTGGGGACCGCCGTTCGTGGGCCCCGAGGACGACCCCATCAGCACCTACTTCCTCTCCTGCAACCGCAACAAGGAGTCGATCGAACTCGACCTCAAGTCCGACGACGGCCGCACCCAGCTCACCCGGCTCGTGCGGGCCAGCGACGTCCTCGTCGAGAACTTCCGCCCCGGGGTGCTCGACCGGCTCGGCTTCTCGATGGAGCGGCTGCACGAGCTCAACCCGCGTCTGGTGGTCTGCTCGATCAGCGGTTTCGGGCACGACGGCCCCGAGGGCGGCCGGGCCGGATACGACCAGATCGCCCAGGGCGAGGCCGGCCTGATGAGCATCACGGGTTCCTCGCCCGAGGAGCCCACCAAGGTGGGCGTGCCCATCGGCGACCTGCTGGCGGGGCTGCACGGTGCCTACGGGACGCTCAGCGCCCTCTACGAACGCGAGCGCACCGGCCGGGGCCGCGTCGTGCGCACCTCGCTGCTCTCCTCGATCGTCGGCGTCCACGCCTTCCAGGGCACCCGTTGGACCGTGGCCAAGGAGGTGCCCCGCCCCATCGGCAACCACCACCCCTCCATCGCCCCCTACGGCACCTACGCCTGCGCCGACGGCATGCTCCAGGTCGCGGTCGCCAGCGAGGGCCAGTGGGCCAAGTTCGCGGCGCTGCTCGGACTGGACGCGACGGACCCGCGCTTCGCCCGCAACGCCGACCGGGTCACCAACCGGCCCGAGCTCAACGCCGCGATCGAGGCGGTGCTGGCCGGCGGGTCCCGGGACGAGTGGCTGGAGCGCATCGGCGCGATCGGGATCCCCTGTGGGGCGATCCGCACCATCGACCAGGTCTACGAGTGGGAGCAGACCCGCTCCCAGGGGCTCGTGCTGTCGGTGGACCACCCGGTGCTCGGCGAGATCGAGCTGCCCGGTCCTCCGGTGCGCTTCGACACCCACCCCGACGAGACCACGGCGGGACGCGCCGGACACCTGCCGCCGCCCCGGTTGGGCGAGCACAACGACAGCGTCCGCGCCTGGCTGGACGAGCTCGACGCGGACGCGTGACCCGCGGCGGGGCGGAGGTGGTGCGGCCGGGGCGACGGCCGCACCACCTCCGCCCCGTTGCGAGCCCTCCCCACGGGCAGGCGCCCGCCCTTATCGTCCACCACGCGGCTCGACCCCGAGCCGGGCGCACGCCTCGCGGTACAACCGCACGACCTCCGCGCGGATCTCACCGCGCTCGGTCAGCGGGCGCCCCCACGGGATGCGCACGGTCTCCTCGACGCCGTCGACGACCACCACGTACTCCCCGCCGGCGCCGTCCAGGCCGGTCATGCGCGCCGACGTGGCCCGCGGAGAATCGCCGAAGGCGCGACAGATGAGCAGGGTGTCCTCGGCGTGGTCGTCGTTCATGTGCGCGGTGACGGCGCGCACGACATCGGGTGAGAACGGGCCGCTGGACACGGGTGGTTCCTTTCCACGGGCGAGGCGTCGCAGAGGTCCACCGTAACCGGCCCACGGCGGGCGGCGACGCGGGGAGGGCGGGCCGGACGCCGGACGCGTAAGTACGATGGGGGTATGAGCGAGGTCGACTGGCTGAACGCCGATGAGCAACGGACGTGGCGCAGCTACCTCGTGGTCAACTCCCTGTTGGAGGAGCGGCTCGACCGCGACCTGCACCGGAGGAACGGCCTCTCCCTGGTCGAGTACGGCATCCTCGTCCACCTCTCGGAGGCCGAGGGCATGCGCATGCGCATGCGTAACCTCGCCCACACCGTCATCGTCTCCAAGAGCCGCCTCTCCCACCAGGTGGCCCGGCTGGAGCGCGACGGGTACGTGCGGCGCGAGCACTGCTCGGAGGACCGTCGCGGCGCCTGGGCGGTGCTCACCGAACAGGGACGCGAGGCGATCCGGGCGGCCGCTCCCGGCCACGTCGCGCTGGTGCGCGCCAGCCTGTTCGACCGGTTGAACCCGGAGCAGGTCAAGCACCTGACAGAGATCATGGACGTCCTGGAACGCGGTCTGCGCGAATCCGAGAACGGATGAGGACCGTCCCCAAGGGGTGTCCTGGCCGGTCCCGCCCACTGACATCCCCCAGGAGGAAGTAGAGTCGCCTCGTGAAGGGACCAACGATCATCGGCGCCCAGCGCTTCCGTGACGACGACGGCAGCGCCGATCCCGAGGTGCGCGAGAAACTGGACGCCTACTCCCGGGGAGCGATCGGTGAGCGCCAGGTCCTGGCCGCGCTCGGTCCCTCCCGGCTCCTCGTCCCGATGGTGGCCGTCGCCACCGAGGTCGAGACCGACGCCGACGGGTTGACCCACGACAAGAAGAGCGACGTCGCGGTGCCGATCCTGGTGGGCAGGGACGGTCGGCGTGGCATGCTCGCCTTCACCTCGGTCGAGACCGTCAAACGCTGGCGTGAGGACGCCCGGCCGGTACCGGTGACCGCCGTGGACGCCTGCCGCACCGCGGTCGAGGAGGGCACGGACGCCCTCGTCATCGACGTCGCGGGGCCGGTCACCTACGCCGTCCAGGGACGTTTCCTGGCCACCCTGGCCGAGCACGGGACCGTTCCCAGCCCCAAGGACGACCCTCAGGTCCTCGGCCTGATCTACCGGATCACCCACACCGAGTTCGGGATCGAGCGGGTACGGATCCACGAGTCCGACCGCGCCGACATCGGGGTGCGCCTGGAGCTGGAGCGCCGCGACGACGAGTCCCTGCGCAGGGTCGCCCAGCGGCTCGCCCAGGAACTCGCCCCTCTCCTGCCCGGAGGCGTGGAGCTCAGCGCGGTCGTGCGCGCGCGCCGCGACTGACGCCCGAGGGACGGGCCGTCCCACGGGGACGGCGGATGTGCCCCCGTCGGCCACCCGGCCCAGACCGCGCCGCCCTTCTCGGGTGGAGTCGTTTTCCCGCCACGGGCGGGCGCCGCGCGGTCGGCGGGAAGGCGCCGCACGACCGGGAAGTGACGGGGTGTGGGCGGCCGGGCGGTGCGTCCACGGTCCGGCCTAGAGTTCCCCCATGCCCTCCATCTCCGTTGTCCTCCCCGCGCTGGCCCTGGCCCTTCTGGGCGGATTGCTGGGGGCCGTCGCGGGCCGGGTGGTCCCGTTGTTCCGGGCCTACGAGCCCGTCCCCGACGGGTCACAGGGGCCGCCCCCGCCCCAGTGCCCCCACTGCGGGACGCGGGTCCCCTGGCCGCGTTGGACGCCGTTGCCGGCGCGCTTCGCCCTGACGGGACGCTGCGCCGACTGCGCCACCGCGGTGCGCGCCCCCGCGGTGGTCGGGGTGACGGCGGCGGCCGTGCTGGGCGGGCTGGCCCTGCTGCCCGGCCGGTCCGCCGTCGAGATCCCCGCCTTCGCCTTCCTGGGGGTGGTGGGGGTGGTGCTGGCGGTGGTCGACGCGCGTACCCACCGCCTGCCCAATCCGCTGGTCCTGCCGGCCTATCCGGTCGCGCTGGCGCTGCTCGGGGCGGCGGCGCTGGCGGTTCCCGATGGGGGCGGGCGGATGCTCACCGCGCTGGCCGGCATGGCCGGGGTCGCGGCGTTCTACTGGGTGCTGTGGTTCATCCACCCGGCGGGGATGGGGTGGGGGGACGTCAAGCTCTCGGGGCTGCTGGGGCTCTACCTCGGTTGGTGCTCTCTGGGGTCGGCGGTCTCGGGCACCTTCGCCGCCTTCCTGTTCTCGGCCTGCTACGGCCTGGTGCTCATCGCCTTGGGGAGGGCCACCCGCAGGAGCCGTATCCCCTTCGGCCCGTTCATGATCGCCGGGGCGTTCGCGGTCATCGCCCTCGGCGACCCCCAGCCGGCCCTGCTCGGTTGAGCCCCGCGCCGCCGCAGATCGACCCCGCCGGGGGCCGACCTCCCGGACGGTGCAGCGGCCCGGCGCGCAGGACGGCCGGGATCGTCGGGCTCCGCGGCACGGGGTCGGGGAACGGGCCGCCCGGCACCGTCGAGATCACGCCGTCCCTCTCACCGGCGCGGCCTGTCCGACGGCCCGGCGCGCGGCCGCCACCAAGCGCGCCTCCACCCGACGCCCACGGTTTGAGACCGCGTCGACCGGCGACGTCGGCGCCACCCGCGCGGCGTCCCGCGGAGCGGACCGGCGGGCCTCGGGCGTGCCGCCGACACCCCGCGTCGCTCCAGCACCCGGCCGGCCTGGCGGCGCCCTGGCAGCATGGCGGCGGACGGAGCGCCGGACCGCCGTCCGGGGCGCCCGCGACCGACACGAGCGGACCACCAGGTGCCGCCGGCCCGACGGACACGTCGATCTGCGCCGCCGCGTCCGGTCCGGCGACCGGCGTGGTGGTGGGCTTCCGGAGTGGCCTGGCAAGGCCGGTCGGGGCGGAAGCCCACCGCCCCGGAAGGAGCGCCACCAGGCGGACGGCCCGCTCCCGGGGACGACCCGCAGTCGCCCCGATGTCCCGCCGAGGTCCCGACCGTGGGAAGATCAGGGCATGTTGCGCTGGCTGACCGCTGGGGAGTCCCACGGGCCGGCACTCGTCGCGATCCTGGAGGGCCTCCCGGCAGGCGTGTCCGTCACCTCTGACGACATCGCCGCCGCGCTGCGCCGCCGACGCGCCGGGTACGGCCGGGGCGCCCGTATGAAATTCGAGCAGGACCAGGTCTCCATCCTCGGGGGCATCCGGCACGGCCGTACCCAGGGCGGGCCGGTCGCCATCGAGGTGGGGAACACCGAGTGGCCCAAGTGGGAGCGGGTCATGTCGCCCGACCCGGTCCCCGCCGAGGAGCTCGAGGGAGTGGCCCGCAACGCTCCGCTGACCAGGCCCCGCCCGGGCCACGCCGACCTCGTCGGCATGCAGAAGTACGGCCACGACGAGGCGCGTCCCATCCTGGAACGCGCCAGCGCCCGGGAGACGGCGGCGCGCGTCGCCATCGGCGAGGTCGCCCGCGCCTTCTGCCGCCAGGCGCTCGGGGTGGAGATCCTCAGCCACGTCGTGTCCATGGGGGAGATCGGCGTACCCGACGACGCGCCGCTGCCCGGCCCCGGGGACCTGGAGCGTATCGACGCCGACCCGTTGCGCTGCGCCGACCCCGAGACCAGCACCCGGATGGTCGCCGAGGTCGACGACACCAAGAAGTCCGGCGACACCCTGGGCGGTGTCGTCGAGGTGCTGGCCTACGGACTTCCGCCCGGCCTGGGCAGCCACGTCCACTGGGACCGGCGCCTGGACGCGCGCCTGGCCGGAGCCCTCATGGGGATCCAGGCCATCAAGGGCGTCGAGGTCGGGGACGGCTTCCGCACCGCGGGACGCCGGGGTTCGGCCGCCCACGACGAGATCGAGCCCGGACCCGACGGGGTCCGCCGCCGCAGCAACCGCGCCGGCGGCGTCGAGGGCGGAATGAGCACCGGGGAGCCACTGCGGGTGCGCGCCGCGATGAAGCCCATCGCGACCGTCCCCAAGGCCCTCGACACGATCGACGTCACCAGCGGCGAGCCGGCCCAGGCGCACCACCAGCGCAGCGACGTCACGGCGGTGCCGGCGGCCGGAGTGGTGGCCGAGGCCATGGTCGCACTCGTCCTGGCCGAGGCCGCGCTGGAGAAGTTCGGCGGCGACTCCGTCGCCGAGACCGTCCGCAACCTGAACAACTACCTGGACGCGCTGACCATCAGGTGAGCGGGTCCGCGGCCCCGGGCGGGACCTCCCGCGGGGGAAGGGGGATTCGGTGATGAGCAGGCCGATCGCGGTCCTCATCGGTTCGCCCGGATCGGGCAAGTCCACGGTGGGGGCCGCCCTGGCGGCCCGGCTGGGCGCGCCGTTGGTCGACACCGACGCCGAGATCGAGACGAGGGCGGGAAAGCCCATCGGCGACATCTTCGTCGAGGACGGTGAGCCGGCGTTTCGCGAGCTGGAGCGCGCGGTCGTCGTCGAGGCGCTGACCGGGCATCCCGGCGTCCTCGCGCTCGGTGGGGGGGCGGTCCTGCATCCGGACACGCGCGCCGCGCTCGCCGGGCACCACGTCGTCTACCTCCAGGTGGAGTTCGCCGACGCGGCCAAGAGGGTCGGCCTGGACCAGGCCCGACCGCTGCTGCTGGGCAACCCCCGGGCCAGGTTGAAGGCGCTGCTGGAGGAGCGGCTGCCCATCTACGAGTCGCTGGCCACGGTCACGGTCTCGACCAGTACCCACCGCGTGGAGGAGGCGGTGGAGGAGATCGTCGCCCGTCTCCCCGCTGCCCGGAACGGAGAAGGATGAGCGCAACACGGATCGGTGTCGGGGGGTCCTCGGCGCCCTACGAGGTCGTCGTGGGCAGCGGTGTGCTGGGCGAGCTCGCCGGGCTGGTCGGCGGGACGGCCGCGCGGGTCGCGGTGATCCATCCCGGTTCGCTCGGCGAGATCGCCCGTCCGGTGTGCGCGGCGTTGGAGGCCGCCGGCCACGTCGTCCACCCCATGCCGGTGCCCGACGGCGAGGCGGCCAAGGACGCCGCGGTGGCCGCCGACCTGTGGGCCCGCCTGGGGCGGGCCGGATTCACCCGCAGCGACGCCGTTGTGGGGGTCGGCGGGGGCGCCACCACCGACCTGGCCGGCTTCGTCGCCGCGACCTGGCTGCGCGGCGTGCGCTGCGTCCTGGTCCCCACGACGCTGCTGGGCATGGTCGACGCGGCCGTGGGAGGCAAGACCGGCATCAACACCGCCGAGGGCAAGAACCTGGTCGGCGCCTTCCACCCTCCCGCGGGGGTGCTGTGCGACCTGGCGACGCTGCCCAGCCTGCCCACCGCCGACTACATCGGCGGCCTGGCCGAGGTGATCAAGGCCGGCTTCATCGCCGACCCGGTCATCCTCGACCTCGTGGAGTCCGATCCCGAGGGCGCCGTCCGCCCCGAGGGCCGGCACACCCGTGAGCTCATCGAGCGCGCCATCGCGGTCAAGGCCGAGGTCGTCTCGGCGGACCTGCGGGAGAGCGGCCGGCGTGAGATCCTCAACTACGGGCACACCCTCGGCCACGCCATCGAGCGCGCCGAGAACTACGCCTTCCGGCACGGGTACGCGGTGGCGATCGGCATGGTCTTCGCCGCCGAACTGGCCCGCCTCGACGGGCGTCTGGACGCGCGGACCGTGGAGCGGCATCGGAGCATCCTCACCTCGGTCGGTCTGCCGACCGGCTACGCGGGCGAGGCGTGGGCCGGCCTGCGCGACACGATGCGGGTGGACAAGAAGGCCCGCGGCGCGACACTGCGGTTCGTGGTGCTGGAGGGTCTGGCCCGTCCCGCGATCCTGGCCGGCCCCTCCGACGCGCTGCTCGACGCCGCCTACCGGGCGGTGAGCGCCTGAACGGCACGCGCAGGTCGCCCCGAACACCCACTAGACTCCTCAGGGGAACGGTGTCGGCTCCTCTGAAGGAGCGTCCCGCCCGAGGCGGAGACGCCGGCGGCCGACACCACGGGTTCCCGCGACGCGCGCCGCAGCCCCACGGGCACGGCCGTGGTTCCTTGACAAGATGACTTTGCCTCACCGCTGGGAGAGACGACCGAAGTGGCCACGACGAACGACCTCAAGAACGGCATGACCCTGAAGCTCGACGGTGGCGAACTCTGGAACGTCGTCGAGTTCCAGCACGTCAAGCCCGGCAAGGGCGGCGCGTTCGTCCGCACCAAGCTGAAGAACGTGACCTCCGGCAAGGTCGTCGACAAGACCTTCAACGCCGGCGTGAAGGTGGAGGTCGCCAACGTCGACCGCCGCGAGATGCAGTACCTCTACGCCGACGGTGAGTCCTACGTGTTCATGGACACCGAGACCTACGACCAGCTCTACATCCCCCGCGAGGTCGTCGGCAAGAGCGCCGACTACCTGCTGGAGAGCGCCCTGGCCACCGTCGCGATCAACGAGGGCACCCCGCTCTACATCGAGCTGCCGGCCGCGGTCGAGCTGGAGATCGCCCAGACCGACCCGGGCCTCCAGGGCGACCGCTCCACCGGCGGCACCAAGCCGGCGACGCTGGAGACCGGCGCCGTCATCCAGGTCCCGCTGTTCATCAGCACCGGTGAGAAGGTCAAGGTCGACACCCGCAGCGGCGAGTACCTGGGTCGCGTCAACTCATGACGTTGCACCACTTCACGGCGGCACCCCTGGCAGGAGATCGATGAGCGGCGCGCGACGCAAAGCCCGCAGACGCGCGGTGGAAGTACTGTACGAGGCCGAGGTGCGCGGCGTCACGGTCGACGAGGTGATCAAGCGGCGACGGGCCCAGCCCGAGCCCCCGATCAACGAGTTCACCGAGCACCTCGCCCGTGCCGTCGACGAGCGGCGTGAGCGCATCGACCACCTGCTCGGCGACTACGCCATCGGCTGGACGCTGGAGCGGATGCCCGTCGTCGACCGCAACATCTTGCGCATGGGGGCCTACGAACTGCTGTGGGCCGCCGACATCCCCGACGGCGTGGCGATCGCCGAGGCGGTGGCGGTGGCCAAGGAACTGTCCACCGACGAATCGCCGACCTTCATCAACGGCCTGCTGTCGCGGCTGATGGAGAACAAGGAACAGCTCACGCTGTGACCTTTCGGGCGGCGGGAGGGAATCTCGTGACGGAAAGGGCCGGTACCGCGGCGTCCGCCTCAGGGCCGCAGCGTGCCGCCGGCACGGCGCGCACCGCCGTCGTCTGGGACGCGCTGCGTTCCGAGCTGGCCGGCATCCAGCGCTCCGGGGGAGAGCCCCTGCGGATCGTGGACGCGGGCGGCGGGACGGGAGGGGCCGCGGTCCCCCTGGCCGAACTCGGTCACGACGTGACCGTTGTCGACCCCAGCCCCGACTCCCTGGCCGCGCTGGAACGCCGCGCGGCCGAGGCGGGGGTGCGGGTGCGCGCGGTCCAGGGCGAGACCGCCGACCTCGCCGGCCTGCTTCCGGCCGGGGAGGCCCACCTGGTGCTGGTGCACAACGTGCTGGAGTACGTCGAGGATCCGGCGGCGGCGCTCGGCGACATCGTCGGCGTCACCCGGCCGGGCGGGGCGGTGAGCGTCCTGGCCACCAACGCGGTCGCGGCGGTGCTGCACCGCGCGCTCGCCGGGCACCTCGGTGACGCCCGGAGCCTGTTGGACTCCACGGACGGCCGTTGGGGCGAGGGCGATCCGATGCCGCGCCGGTTCACCGCCGAAGGGCTCGTCGGCCTCGTCCGTGCGGCCGGCCTGTCCGACATCAAGGTCCGCGGGGTCCGGGTGTTCACGGACCTGCTGCCGGGGCGCGTCTTCGACGGCGACCCGCAGGCCGGCCGGGAGCTGCTGGAACTGGAGAAGTCCGCCTCGGCGCACCCGGAGCTGTCGGGGATCGCCACCCAGCTGCACCTGCTGGCCCGCCGCCCCGCCTGAGCGGCTGTCCCAGGTCGACCGCACAATGGTCATATGAGCCGACGCCAGCTCCAGCGGGGGACCGCGATGCGCGGTGCCGTCACCGCGTCCGGCATCGAGCCGCTCGACCTGACCACCGTGTCCGATGAGGACTGCCCCATCCTGCACATCGACATGGACGCCTTCTTCGCCGGTGTCGAGGAGCTCAAACACCCGTGGGCGCGCGGCCGTCCCGTCATCGTGGGCGGTACCGGCGGGCGCGGGGTGGTGGCCTCCGCCAACTACGCCGCCCGCCGTTTCGGGGTCCACTCCGCGATGCCGATGTCGCGCGCGCTGCGGGCGTGCCCGGACGCGGTGGTCTTCCCACCGGACGGAGCCTCCTACCGCAGGGTCTCGGCGGCGGTCATGGACATCCTCCGCTCGGTCACCCCCGAGGTCGAGCCGCTCTCCCTGGATGAGGCGTTCCTCGACGTCTCCGGTGCGCGCCGGCGGCTGGGCGGCCCGGTGCGCGTCGCCACCCTGATCCGCGAACGGATTCGGACCGAACAGCGGTTGACCTGCTCGGTCGGTGTCGCCTCCACGAAGTTCGTCGCCAAGCTGGCCTCCACCCACTGCAAGCCCGACGGACTGCTGTTCGTCCCCGCGCGGCACGTGCGGGCCTTTTTGCACCCGCTTCCGCTGGGGGCCCTGTGGGGGGTGGGCGACAAGACGGAGCAGACGTTGGCCCGGCTGGGGCTGCGCACCATCGGGGACGTGGCGGCCACACCCCCCGAGACCCTCCGCCGCGAACTGGGCGTCGCCCTGGGAGACCGGCTCGCCGCGCTCTCCCAGGGGCGGGACGAACGCCGTGTCGTCACCGACGCGCCGGACAAGAGCATCGGCGCGGAGGAGACCTTCGCCGAGGACGTCGCCGACGCGGGGCGGATCGGGCGCGAGCTGCTGCGGCTGTCGGAGAAGGTGGCGCGACGGCTGCGGGCCACCGGCCAGGTCGGGCGGACCGTCGTGGTCAAGCTGCGCCGTGACGACTTCACCACGATCACCCGCTCCCGCACGCTCCCCGACTACACCGACGTCGGCCGTGAGATCAGCGCCACGGCGCGGTCCCTGTACGCGGCGGCGGGACTGGACGGGGCGCGGTTGAGGCTGGTGGGGGTCCGGGTAGAGGGGCTGCGGGCCGCGGCCGGCGTGCACCGGCAGCTCGCGTTGGACGAGCCCGAGAGCGGATGGCGCGACGCCGAACGGGTCATGGACCTCGTCGCCCGGCGTTTCGGTCCGGCGGCGCTGCGACCGGCCGTGCTGGCAGAGCGTGACGAAGATGACGTATGATTCGGTAACTTTGTGCCGCCCTCGATCGTTGTACTCGTCAGGTGGTCGTCCACCTGGCGCTGAACCCCCAGGTCGGAGGCAGAGAGGGACGTGGAGACCGGTGTTTTGGGCGAAGCACGCGGGTAGTGTGACCCATGTGGGTCACCTAGACGCGGAAGTATTCTTTTCACCGGGCGCTAAGGCGCCGTATTCTGGGCATATCACTGGCCACCAGATGGTTGCTCAGTACCGGTTGCCCCACCCGGGGACTGTTTTTGGGAGGCGCCGTGCCGCTCTCTGAACACGAGCAGCGCATGCTCGACCAGATCGAGCGGGCGCTGTATGCCGAGGACCCGAAGTTTGCCAATACCGTCCGCCAGACGAATCCTCAGGTCCACTACAAGCGCTGGATCATCAAGGCCTCGATCGGGTTTGTCCTGGGCATCTGCCTCCTCATGGGGGGCGTGATCGTCCAGCAGCCGATCGTCGGTGCCCTCGGTTTCGTCGTCATGCTGGCATGCACCCTGTGGGGCCTGTCGGGGTGGCGGCGCGTCTCCGGTGGTGGCGCGTCCGAGGCGAATACCCCCGCGGCGCAGCCCAAGCAGCGCCGTCAACAGCGTCCGGGCATGATGAGCCGCTTCGAGGAGCGCTGGCGCCGTCGTCAAGAGGGCGAACAGTAGCGTTTCGGCCCACGCGATCCAATACAGAGATCTCACATGTGTCCGCCGGGGTGATCCCTCACCCCGGCGGACACATGTCTGTCTCCCCTTCCTCCCTGTCCCGAACCCGCCCGAGCCGTCTGCGGGTCACGCGTGTGCGCGTCGCCTCCGGGGCCGGGCGCCCCAGACCAGGAGCGAGCGCGGTAGCAGCACCGCCCGCATCCGCCCCCAGGGCCCGGCCCCGGCGCGCAGGGCGCCTCGCAGCAGCAGGCTGTCGGCCGCCAGGTCCTGCGATGGGGCGGGGGGAACCGGGGCGTAGCGGGCCCCCTCCTCGGCCAGCGCGATCCGGTCGAGCGCCGCGCGGGCCTCGGCGGACAGCCGCCGCTCCTCGCCCAGGCGGCGGGCGACCCCACGCGGGCTCTCGGCCGGATTCCAGGCCAGACCGGTGTCGAGGACGTCGTCGCGCAATTCCAGCCACGCGGCGCGGGACCTGGCCGCGTGCGAGCGCGCGCCCGCCCAGCGGACGCGGCGCCTGAGCGTCCGCAGCAGTGCCGGCAGCAGGGGCGCCACGACCAGCGTCAAGGAGACCAGTACCAGGGGCGACAGCGGTGCCGGCCGGGAGGTCGGCGCCGAGGTCGGCGCCTCCGCGGCCGGTGCCCCGCTGCCGGAAGAGGAGGGCGTGGGCTCCTCCTCGGGAGAAGGGACGTCGGTGGTGGAACCGGTCGCCGCCTCCTCCGGAGCGTCCGGCGTGGGAGTCCCGCCCTCGGGGGCGGAGGAGGCGTGATCGGGGACGTTCGCGCCCGGCTGCCCCTGCCCCGAGGAGGGGGTCGGCTCAAAGCGCAACCAGCCATGCCCCTCGAAGTACAGCTCGGGCCAGGCGTGGGCGTCGCGTTCCGTCACCAGCCAGTGGTCGTCGAAGATCTGTTCCCCAGGGGTGTAGCCGACCGCCACCCGGGCCGGGATGCCGGCCTGGCGGGCCATCAGGGCCATCGCGGCGGCGAACTGCTCGCAGTAGCCGACGCGTTCCTCGAAGAGGAAGCGGGCCAAGGGGTCCTCGCCCTCGGGGACGGCCGGGGGCTGCAGGCTGTACTCGAACCTTCCGTCGGTGAACCACTCCTGGAGGGCCACCGCCCGTTCGTGCGGCCCCGACGCGTCGGCGACGATGGAGCGGGTGAGCTCCCCGATCCGGGGGTCCAGGCCGGCGGGCACGTCGAGGTAACGCCGGTCCACACCGCTCACGTTCGGGGAGGCGGCGGCGAGATCGTCGGGGTCGGTCGCGAAACGCGGGGAGGTCACCCGGTAGGTCAGTCCTCCCGCGTTGCCCTGGGGGGCGAACACCATCAACGTGTCGGGGTCGGCGAACCAGTCGCCGGAGATCTCGATCCGCTGTGCCGGATAGGGCAGGGGCAGGAAGTTCATGTCCTGGGCGGTCGGGGTGACGGTGATGTCGGTCGTCGTTTCAACGGCCGCGTCGGACTCGACCCCGGGGACCGGCGGCAGCGCCTCCTCGGTCACCCGGTACCGTTGGGCCGCCCGCACCGCCGACATCGTCCAGTTCTCGCCGTCGAAGGCGTCGAGGACGTGGACCCGCAGGTAGTCGGGTTCCTCCGTGGAGGTGCGGTACTCCAGGACACGCCGATCCAGCGTCGAGAGCAGGCCACGGCGCAGGGAGGCCATCGGGTGGACCGTGGTCACGGTCCCGTTGTCCCCGCGGACCTCGTCGATCAGGCCGAACACCGTCCCACTGGCCAGTCCGGGGACGACGGCCGGGACCAACAGGGCCAGAGCCGTCGCGGGCGCGGCGATCAGGAGGCCGTCCACCGCGTGCCGTCCGGCCCCGCCCGCGCGTCCGGGCAGGGCACCGCGCTCGCGTGCCCGTTCCCAGCCGTCCACGACGAGCAGGATCAGGAATCCGGCCGCGGCCACGACGAACGCCGGACCGCCGATGCCCTCCTCGTGCACCGACAGGGGGACGAACAGCAGGGCGAGGAGTGCCAACCCGCTCAGCGCCGCCAGCCGCAGTGTCACCACGACGAGGTCGACCAACATCGCGAACAGCCCCAGAGACAGGGTGACGACGAACACGAGGGAGGAGGTCGCCTCGATGGGCGAGGGATTGGCGTCGATCTCGGCCATCCCGGCCTCGGCCAGTCCGCGCAGGACGGCCATGGAACCGCCCGTGGGGACGACCCCGAGCAGCGCCTCGCCGGAGGCGTGGCAGCCGGTCAGCAGTGCCAGCAGTACGACCGCCTGGAACAGGGGCAGCAGGAGCGCCGGTGAGCGGAGGGCGCGGGCGGCCAGCGAGGTCAGCCCGACCGCGAGCACCGCCACGGCGGGCACGGGCCACCAGTCCCGGTCCAGGAACAGCGGATGCAGCAGGGGCAGCGCGCCCAGGGTGGCGAGTGTCGCCGCCACCGTGACCCGGCCTTTCACCTGTGCCCTCCCAGGGGTCCGGTCCGTTCGGTCGATGGGCGACGGCCCTGCCACGCCGCGGGCAGGTCGTCCAGCGTGTCGATCGCGAGCACCCGCCACCCGGTTCCGGTGAGCCGCACCTGGGCCTTCTCCAGAAGGGCCGGGGAGGACCATGGCGCCCGTCGACACAGCACCGCGATCCGGTCGCGCCCCTGCGCCGGGCGGGTCCGCGCGAACTCGTCGAGGTCCGACTCGGTCAGCGCGCCGAGCACCGCGACGACCGGCCCCCGGTCCGCCGCGACGGACTCGTCGAGCAGTCCGAGCTCGCAGCGCAGGTCACTCGTCGAGGCCGGGAGCACGGCGAGGACGTCGAGCACGCCATGGCCGGACACGGTGGTCTCGCCTCCCGCGGCGAGCAGACGGATCTCGCGGCCGTCGGCCGACAGGTGGAGCGCGATCGATCCCGCCGCGGCCACCGCGGTCTCCAGCGACGACTCCGCGCCCTCACCCGCGTGGGCGTGGGACCGCGCGTCCAGGAGGAGGGTGGCCTGCTCGCGTCGCCACCGTTCCTCACGCCGTACCATCAGTTCGCCGCGCCGCGCGGTCGAGCGCCAGTGCACCCGCCGAACGTCGTCACCGTGCCGGTACTCCCGGGGAACGGTGTCGTCCTCCCCGCTGCTCGCCATGGAACGCGCTGGACTGGTGTCGCTGTCCGCTGTCCCGCCACCGGGCGCCGCCCCCGAGAGCTCCACGATCCGGGGCACCACCAGCAGCGACAGGCCCGACCCCGAGGGCCTGGCGAGTTCGACGCAGCCCAAGGGGTCGCGGAAGCGCAGGGTCAGGGGACCGATCGGGTAGCGTCCGCGCGCCCGCGCGCACACCCGGTAGGCGATCTCCCGTTCCTCGCCACGGCGCAACCGGCCCACCGCGAAGCTCGGGGGCCGCCCCAGCGCCAGCGGCAGCGTCTCCTCGACGACCAGCCCGCCGGCGAACAGGGCCGTGGAGGAACCGGTGAGCCGGATCACGACCCGCGCCTCCTCCCCGGCGGTCACCCTGGCGGGGAGGAGATCGCGCGTGTGCCGCACACCGTCGGGGACTCGCAGCACGGTCAATGCCGCCAGCAGGGGCAGCGAGACGACGAACACGCCGACACGCAGCAGATCGCGTTCGCCGACGAGCACCGCTCCGACGGCGACCGCGACGCCCACGCACAACAGGACCCGACCGCGGAAGGTGAAGGCGCGTAGGGGTTTCACGACCCCGTCTCCGGCCGGACCGGAACGGCGGGGCGCAGGACGGCGTTCATGGAGGTGTCCTCGGGTCAGTCGGGAACCGGGATCCTGGCGACGAGGTCGCGGACGACCTGTTCGACGGGCAGCCCCTCGATCCGCGCCTCGGTGCTGGGGAGCAACCGGTGGGAGAGGACGGGGACCGCCAGGGCCTGGAGGTCGTCGGGGATGACGTAGGAGCGCGCCTCCAACGCGGCGTAGGCGCGTGCCGCGCGGACCAGGTGCAGGGTCGCGCGCGGCGACGCTCCCAACCGCAGCGCGGGGGAGGAACGGGTGGCCGAGACGAGGTCGACCGCGTAGCGGCGCACGGAGGGGGAGACGTGGATGGCGCGGACCCGGTCGATCATGTTCTGGACGTCCGCGGCCTTGGCCACCGGCTCCAGCCCCGCCAGCGGCGACCGGGATCCGTGGGTGTCGATCATGTCGAGTTCGGCCTGAGGGGAGGGGTAGCCGATGGCGACGCGGGCCATGAAACGGTCGCGTTGCGCCTCGGGCAGGGGATAGGTCCCCTCCATGTCCACCGGGTTCTGGGTGGCCACCACCATGAAGGGCCGTTCCAGCTCGCGGGTCTCGCCGTCGACGCTGACCTGGCTCTCCTCCATGCACTCCAGCAGCGCCGACTGGGTCTTGGGCGAGGCCCGGTTGATCTCGTCGCCCACGACGATGTTCGCGAAGACCGGCCCCGGGACGAACTCGAACTCGTGGCGTTCCTGGTGGTAGGCGTTGACTCCGGTGATGTCGCCGGGAAGCAGGTCCGGGGTGAACTGGATCCGGCTGACGGAGCAGTCGATCGACCGGGCCAGCGCCTTGGCCAGCATCGTCTTGCCGACGCCGGGGATGTCCTCGATGAGCAGGTGCCCCTCGGCCAGGAGGACGGTCAGCGCGATCCGCACGACCTCGGTCTTGCCCTCGATCACGGTTTCGACGGCCGTCCGGATGCGGTCGGCGGTGTCCAGGACCGCGCCGACGTCATGCACGGCCTCGTCGTCTCGTCCGGTGAGCCGCGTGTCCAGTGACACCTGTCCCCTCCCGCCCCGCCTGCTCCGACGACTTGAGGCTAGGCGTAAAGCGGGGCTTTGCAAACCGGAACCGGAGAGTACGTCCGGGCTCCCGCCGTGACCCGCCTCACCGGCGGATCCCCGGGGCGCGTCACGCCGTGACGGGCCCCGCGGCCCGACACGTCCGGATCGTTTCGCTCCTCCCCCTCTGAAGTGCTTCGATGCTCGCTGGGGGCGGGTGGGGCGACCGCGGAATCTGTTGACCGTGGAGGAGAGTGGAGTACAGTGGGGCACCGTGGAGCGGGGCGCCGCTCCATCGGGTCGGTGGGAGGTGGGAACCGGTGTTCCTCGGCACCCACGCGCTACGCCTCGATGAGAAGGGACGACTGTTCCTTCCGGCGAAGTACCGCGACGAACTGTCGGGGGGACTGGTGATCACGAAAGGCCAGGAGCGCTGTCTCTACGTCTTTCCTGTGCACGAGTTCCAGCGCATCACCGACGCCCTCCGTTCCGCACCCGTCACCGCCAAGTCGGTGCGCGACCACGGTCGCGTCTTCTTCGCCAGTGCGTCCGACGAGACGCCCGACAAGCAGGGCCGGGTCACGGTCCCGCAGAGTCTGCGCTCCTACGCGGGACTCGGCCGCGACTGCGTTGTCATCGGGGCCAACACGCGCCTGGAGATCTGGGACGCGCGAGCCTGGGCCGATTACGAGACCGAACAGGAGCAGGCGTTCGCGGAGTTGTCGGAGGAGGTGTTGCCGGGGGTGCTGTGACCCCAAGGCGTCGCCGCGCCGGTTCGACGGCCGGTCCGGCGGGTCCACGGGTCACGACCGTCGAATCCCGTCCGGTCACGGCCTCCAGACGCGCAGGAACGCCGGCTGACGCATCTTCCCCGGCGCCAGACGGCGAAAGGCGGGTCACAGCGGCTCCGCGTGCCGCGTCCGGGGGCCGGACCGGGGCGGTCTGGTCCGGTTGTCGACACCGGGTGCTGTCACGATCACGAGGGACGTCGATCGGGCCGCACCCGAGCCCGGCACCGACGACTGAAGAAGTAGCGATTCAAGGGGGAAGAGTGCTGATGGTCGATCCCGGACCGGAGGCCGTGGACGGGGCGTCGGCGAAGACGACCGATGTCGCGAGGGCCGCGGAGGGGCACGAGGGTCCGTTGGAGGATCGGCCCAAGCACGTGCCGGTCATGCTGGAGCGGATCGTCGAGGTCCTCTCCCCGGCGCTGGAAGGCGAGCGGCCCGTCCTCGTGGACGGCACACTGGGGCTCGGCGGCCACTCCGAGGCCCTGCTACGCGCCCATCCGCGGCTCCGGGTGGTCGGTGTCGACCGCGATCCCAGCGCGTTGGAGCGCAGCGCCCGTCGCCTCGCTCCGTTCGCGGAGCGGGTCGACTACGTCCACGCCGTCTACGACGAGATCCCGCGCGCCCTTGACGACCTCGGGATCGCCGAGGTCCACGGTGTCCTTCTCGACCTCGGGGTCTCCTCGCCCCAGCTCGACGAGGCGGAACGGGGCTTCGCCTACTCCTACGACGCGCCGCTGGACATGCGGATGGATCCCACGCGGGGGCTCACCGCGGCCGACGTCGTCAACACCTACTCCGCCGCCGAACTCGCCCGCGTCCTGCGGGTCTACGGCGAGGAGCGTTTCGCCGCGCGCATCGCCCAGGCCATCGTCCGTGAGCGGGCGGGCGGGCCGATCGACTCCACCCGCCGTCTGGCCGACCTCGTTCGCGGCGCGATCCCGGCCGCCACCCGGCGCACAGGCGGAAACCCGGCCAAACGCACCTTCCAGGCGCTGCGTATCGAGGTGAACGCGGAACTTCCCATCCTGGAACGCGCGCTGCCCGCGGCCCTGTCCCGGCTCGCGGTCGGGGGACGGATCGCGGTGCTGTCCTACCACTCACTGGAGGACCGCATCACCAAGCGCGCGCTGGCGGCGCTGGCCACCGACACCACACCTCCCGACCTGCCGGTTCCGCTTCCTGACCGGCAACCCGAACTCCGCCTGCTCACCCGCGGGGCGGAACTGCCCTCACAGGAGGAGAACGCCCGCAACCCCCGTGCCGCCTCGGCGCGCCTGCGGGCCGCCGAGCGGGTCCGCAGGGCGTGACGAGGGACGGCTGAGGGATGACGCGCCGTGAATGGGGAAGCAACGGGCGCGGGACCGGACCAGCCGGACCGGGAGTAAACAGGGGACAGGGATGAGCGAGCCGCAGGGGAACGGCGACACCCGGGCCGCGGGCCGCGCCGGCAGGGGGCGAACACGCCCCCACGCCACGACCGGTGCGCAGACCGGGGGCGCGTCTGTCCGCTTGGGCGCCGAAGGGGAACGGGAGAGCGCGGTATGAGCAGTGCGATCGAGGACAAGGCCCGGCGCGGGCGGACGGCCGGACACGCCGCGACGGCATCGGTCCCCCGGAGCAGAGCCCACCGTCCGCGCGATGTGTCCGCGCGGCGCGCCGCGACGCCGTCCCGGCCGGTCCCCCGCCCCGCTTCCCGACCCGCCGCGACGGCGCAGCCACCGCGCATGCCCTTCGTCCTGCTCGTCCTCGCCCTGCTCGGCGGCGCCCTGGTGGTCCTGCTGGCGCTGCGCACCGTCCTGACCGAGGACGCCTTCGAGATCGGGGAGTTGCAGAGGGAGAACCGGGAACTCTCCCACGAGCAGCAGCGCCTACAGGAGCTCGTCGTCCAGGCCGAGTCGCCCGACGCGCTGGCCCGCCAGGCAGAAGAGCTCGGTATGGTGCCGGGCGAGGCGCCGCAGTTCATCGACACCCGCACCGGCGAGGTCCGGGGCGGTGACGAAGGCGGGGCCGACAGCGGGCTGCCCGGAACCGGAGACCCCGGCGAGGTCGACGGGGAGGCCCGGTGAAGGGCGTGGCCGGCGCAGACCGGGGGGACGGGGCCGCCGAGCGCGGGCCCGCGTCGGTGAACCGGTGAAGGAGGCAAGGTGAGCACACCCCGTGACCCCCGCCCTCGCAACCCCCGGCGCCGTGGCACCCCCGACCGCACGGTCAAGGGGACGTCTCCGCGGGAGAACGGGGGGCAGGGCCGGCCACGCGGGTCGGTGGATCCGGCCCGGACGGGCACGGCGGCGAAGGGGGGCAGGCCACGCCCGCGCGGGAAGGCCGTCCCGTCCCGCCGCCCCCCGCGTGGCCCGGTTCCACCGCTGCGGCGACGGTTCCGCCGTAGTGATCCGGGCCCGCGCATCAGGATCGCCCTGGCCCTGATGGGGGTGGTGCTGTTGGTCTTCGCGGGGCGGCTGGTGCAGATCCAAGGGATCGAGGCCGCCTCCTACGCCTCGGCGGCCGCCGAGCTGCGCCTCAGCGAGACGGAGATCCCGACCACGCGCGGATCGATCACCGACGCCGATGGGCGGCCGTTCGCGATGTCGGTCGAGGTGCGCACCGTCTTCGTGGACCCCTACGACGTCAAGGCCGACGAGCGCGACACGATCGTCACCGAGCTGTCGCGCCGCTTCGACCTGCCCGAGGAGGAGGTCGCCCGCAAGGTGGACTCCGACGACAGCCGCTACCAGGTGATCGCGCGCGAGGTCCCGCTCGAGGAGTGGAAGGAACTCGACGAGCTGGACCTCCAGGGGGTGGCCGCCGAGACCGCCTACAAGCGCGTCTACCCCGAGGAGACCGGGGCGGCCAACCTCGTCGGCTTCGTCGGCACCGACGGGCACGGCCTGGAGGGCCTGGAGAGCGTCTTGGAGGATACGCTCGCCGGCGACCCCGGCAGCAGGCAGGTCGAACTCGGCACGGGCGGCACCGAGATCCCCATGGCCAACGGCGTCGCCAAGGAACCGGTCCCCGGCCACGACGTGCGGCTCACCCTGGACCAGGACGTCCAGTGGCGGGCCCAGCAGGCCCTCGCCCAACGGGCCGGGGAACTGGGGGCCGACAGCGGCAGCGTGATCGTGATGCGGCCCACCGGCGAGATCGTCGCGATGGCCAACTACCCCACCTACGACCCGGACGCCATCGAGGAGTCGACACCCGAACAGCGCGCCAATGGGGCCTTGTCGGCCGCTTTCGAGCCGGGCAGCACCAACAAGGTGATCACCGCGGCGGCGGCCTTGGAGGAGGACGTGGTCACCCCGGACACCGTCTACACGGTGCCCGACTCCATCCGTCGCCACGGCGAGACGTTCCGCGACTCCCACAACCATCCGACCCAGCGGATGACGCTCAACGGGATCATGGCGACGTCGAGCAATGTCGGCACGATCAAGGTCGCCGAGGACGTCGGCGCGGAAGGGCTGTACGAGTATCTCGGCAAGTTCGGCTTCGGCGAGCCCAGCGGTCTGGGACTGCCAGGGGAGAACAGCGGCATCCTCACCGCGCCCGACGAGTGGTGGGGGACCCAGCTGGCGTCGATCTCCTTTGGACACGGCATCTCCGTCAACGCCGTCCAGATGGCGAGCGTCTACGCGACGGTCGCCAACGACGGCGTGCGCGTCGAACCCACGGTCATCGCGGGCAGCACCGACGAGAACGGCGAGTTCCGCCCGGCACCGGAGCCGGCCAAGGAGCGGGTCATCTCCGAGGAGACCGCCAGGGAACTCAGGTTGATGCTCGAGGCGGTGACCGGTGAACACGGGACCGCCCAGGACGCCCGTATCCCGGGCTACCGGGTCGCGGGCAAGACCGGCACCGCCAACCGGGTCGACCCCGACACGGGGAGCTATGACACCGGGGGCTACACCAGTACGTTCGTCGGCATGGCGCCGGCCGACGATCCGGAGCTCATCGTCCAGGTCGTCCTGCACAACCCCAAGGAGCAGTACTACGGGGGCGAGGCGGCGGCTCCGGTGTTCACCGATGTGATGTCCTTCGCGCTGAAGACGTTGCAGATCCCGCCGACGGCGACCGAGCAGCCCAACATCCGCCTGTTCGAGTGAGGTGCGGACGTCCTGGTCTCCCGTCCGAGGGGAGGCGCGGGGCCATGCCGCGCGGGCGTGTGGATTAACCCCGGGTGGGTCACAACGGATAACCTCATCGGCGTGCCACCGGTAATGCGACCTGATCACAATCAACTCCGCCCGCTGTCCGAACTCGTCCGGTTGCTGGAGACGAACGCCTTCGGCGGGCGCCCCGACCCCGACGGGACGACGGACGCCGTGCCTCCGGCGGTCATCGGCGACGACCTCGACGTCACCGAGACGACGATCACGGGGATCACGCACGACTCCCGCGGGGTGCGTCCCGGCGACCTCTACGCGGCCCTGCCGGGTCAACGGGCGCACGGCGCCGCCTATGCCGAACAGGCGGCCCGGGCCGGCGCCGTGGCGATCCTCACCGATCCGCAGGGCTACGAACGCGCCGTGGCCACCGGGCTGCCGGTGCTCACCGTCCCAGATCCCCGCGCGGTCCTGGGCGAGGCGGCGGCCTGGGTCTACGGCCACCCGGCCGACGAGTTGCTGCTCATCGGCACCACGGGGACGAGCGGCAAGACGACGGTGACCTACCTGATCGAGTCGGGGCTGCGCGCCTCGGGGCGGCGCACCGGGCTGATCGGCACCGTGGAGATGCGGGTCGGTGACGAGCGGGTCGACTCCTCGCTGACCACACCGGAGTCCACCGACCTGCACGGTCTGTTCGCGGTCATGCGCGAGCGTGGCGTCGACGCGGCCGCCATGGAGGTCTCCAGCCACGCCCTGGCCAAGGGCCGGGTCGGTGGCGCCCACTACGACGTGGCGATCTTCACCAACCTCTCGCAGGACCACCTGGACTTCCACGCCGACCTGCGCGACTACTTCGACACCAAGGCGCGCCTGTTCACCCCGGAGTTCGCCAGAATCGCGGTGGTCAACCGCGACGACCGGTTCGGGCGGGCGCTCATCGACATGGTCGCCGCCCACGGTGAGGTCCCGGTGACGACCTTCTCCTCCGAGGGAGACCCCGAGGCCGACTGGCGGGCCGTCGACGTGGAGCTGGGGCCTGACGGCAGCACCTTCCGGATCGTCGGCCCGGGCGGACTGGAGACGAACGCGGCGGTGCGGCTGCCCGGCCCCTTCAACGTCTCCAACGCGATGGCCGCGATCGTCGGCCTGGTCGAGGCCGGGATCCCGCTGCACGAGGCGATCGAGGGGGTCGCCGCGGCGCCGGGCGTGCCCGGGCGGATGGAGCGCGTCGACGAGGGACAGAACTTCACCGCGATCGTCGACTACTCCCACAAACCGGGGGCGATCGAGGCGGTACTCTCCTCGTTGCGTTCCATCACCGAGGGGCGTCTGACGATCGTCGTGGGCTGCGGTGGCGACCGTGATCGGGCCAAGCGTCCGCTCATGGGCGAGGCGGCCGCGCGGTTGGCCGACGCCGTCATCCTGACCGATGACAATCCGCGCACCGAGGACTCGATCACGATCATCACGAGCATGCTCGACGGGGTCGCGAAGGTCCCGCAGGAGGAGCGCGCCCGCATCACGGTCGAGCCCGACCGCGCCACGGCCATCCAGATGGCGGTGGAACGCGCCAAGCCCGGTGACGTGCTCGTGGTGGCGGGCAAGGGCCACGAGCGCGGCCAGTACGTCGCGGGGCGGGTCCTGGAGTTCGACGACCGCGAGGTGCTGCGCGATGCGCTGCGCTGGCGGGTGGGCGACTCCTAGAGGGGTGCCCGCGGGCCGATGGCGGTGCTCTCGGGCGGGTCGTGAGGGAAAAATCGGCCCGTCCGAAAACCGGTGTGAATCGTGATCACTCCGTGAGTAGAGCCCGGCGTCGATAGGGGTGCCTTCCGGGAGGAAACGCCGGACCTGCGAGTTTCTGTCGATTTCCGGCGACAGAGGGAAGGCTGGGACGGGGCGCTGTCCGTGCGCTCCGTCGCCATGGGGTGACGAACCGGTTCCCATTCCGGGCTGGGCGCAACCCCGATAACCAAACATGTTCTAAGGTAGGTCCGGCAATTGCAGCCCGGCACCGTGGCGTTGAAACGCCGCCCTGCGTCCCATGTGTACAGCGATGTCCCCGTACTGCGCGCTGTCCGTCGTCAGGGAGCCCCCAGGCGCGGTGGAACCGGGCCCGACATGAGGAGTGGATTTGATCGCGCTGACGCTCGATCGGATCGCTGAGATCACCCAGTCCCGCATATGCGGATCGGCGCAGCCCACCGACATCGTCACCGGCCCGGTCGTCATCGACTCGCGGCAGGTCGGCCCGGGCTCGCTCTTCGTGGCTTTGGGTGGCGAGCGGGTCGATGGCCATGACTTCGCCGACGCGGCCGTCGCCGCAGGCGCCGCAGCCGTGTTGGCGTCCCGCCCGGTGGCGGCACCGCACCTGCTGGTTGACGGAGGCGACGCCGAGGTCGTGGACGCCCTGGGGCGACTGGCCCGGGCCGTCGCCGAGCGGCTTCCCGACGCCGACATCGTCGGTGTGACCGGCTCGTCCGGCAAGACGACCACCAAGGACCTGCTCGCCCAGGTGCTGCGCCGCCTCGGTCCCACGATCGCGCCCGCCGGCTCGCTCAACAACGAGATCGGCCATCCCCTGACCGTGCTGCGTGCCGACGAGACCACCCGGTTCGTCGTGCTGGAGGTCGCCGCGCGTGGCATCGGGCACATCGCCCACCTGTGCTCCATCGCCCCGCCGCGCATCGGCGTCGTGCTCAACGTCGGCAGCGCCCACGTCGGCGAGTTCGGCAGCCGCGCCGCCATCGCCCAGGCCAAGGGCGAGCTGGTCGAGGCGCTGCCGTCGGCGGAGCAGGGCGGCGTCGCCGTTCTCAACGTCGACGACGACGCGGTGATCGGGATGCGCGCGCGCACCGACGCCCGGGTCGTCACCTACGGCCTGGCCGAGCAGGCCGACGTGCGCGCCCGCGACGTGGAACTGGACGCTTCGGGACGGCCTCGCTTCGTCTTGGAGCTGGGAGGAGACAGCGCGCCGGTCAACCTCGCCCTGGTGGGCGTCCACCAGGTGCACAACGCGCTCGCCGTGGCGGCGGTCGCCGCGGAGATGGGCATGGCCGTCGCCGACATCGCCGCAGCCCTGAGCGAGTCCGGCCCGGTGAGCCGATGGCGGATGGAGGTCACCGACCGCCCGGACGGTGTCACCGTCGTCAACGACGCCTACAACGCCAACCCCGAGTCCATGGGGGCCGCACTGCGGACGCTGGACGTCCTCGCCCGCGGCCGGCGCTCCTTCGCGGTCCTGGGGCACATGGCCGAGCTCGGCCCCGCCCACGAGGCCGAGCACGAACGCATCGGCCGGCTCGCGGCCGAACTCGGCGTCGACACCCTCGTCGTCGTCGGCGAGCACGCCGCTCCGATCGCCGAGGGCGCCCGGGCGGTCTCCACCTGGGCCGGGGAACTCGTCGAGGTCCCCGGCGCGCTCGAGGCCGCCGCCGCGTTGCGAGAGCGGTTGCGTCCCAAGGACGTCGTCATCGTGAAGGGATCCCGCGTGGCCGGGCTGGAACGGGTAGCCGAGGAGCTCATCGCCGTGGAGGACGCCAAGTGACCGGCATTCTCATCGCCGCGATGCTCTCCCTGCTGGTCTCCCTGCTGACCATGCCGATGGTGATCCGGATCCTGTACCGGTTCAAGTTCGGCCAGGAGATCCGCGACGACGGCCCCGAGGGCCACAAGACCAAGCAGGGCACGCCCACCATGGGCGGCATCGTCATCATCCTGGGCGCGGTCATCGGCTACTTCGGTGCCCACCTGGTGTTGATGACCAGACCGACGGTCTCCGGCCTTCTCGTGATGTTCCTGTTCGTCGGGTTGGGCTGTGTCGGCTTCCTCGACGACTTCATCAAGATCTACAAGCGGCGCAGCCTGGGGCTGCGCAGCGGCGCCAAGATGGCCGGCCAGGCCATCGTCGGTATCGGCTTCGCCTTCGCCGTCACCCAGTTCCCCAACGGCTACTCCTACACCCCCGGCTCGGTCCACCTGTCGTTCCTGCGCGACTTCGGACCGCCCCTGATGCTCGGCGTCTTCATCATCTGGGCGCTGTTCCTCATCGTCGGTTTCTCCAACGCGGTGAACCTGACCGACGGTCTCGACGGTCTCGCCACCGGTGCCACGATCCTGTCACTGGTCGCCTACGTGGTCATCGGCAACTGGCAGCTCCGGCAGAGCTGCGTCAACGCGCTGGAGCCCAACTGCTACACCGTCCGTGACCCCCTGGACCTGGCGGTCGTCGCGGCGGCGGGGCTGGGCGGCTGCATCGGCTTCCTCTGGTACAACGCGCCGCCGGCCAAGATCTTCATGGGCGACACCGGCTCGCTGGCCCTGGGCGGTCTGCTCGTCGGCCTGGCCATCACCACCCGTACGCAGCTGCTCCTGGTGATCATCGGCGGTCTGTTCGTCCTCATCACCCTGTCGGTGATGCTGCAGATCGGATCGTTCCGGCTGACCGGCAAGCGGATCTTCCGGATGGCCCCCCTGCAACACCACTTCGAACTGAAGGGCTGGGCGGAGAGCACGATCGTCATCCGGTTCTGGATCATCCAGGGCCTGTTCGTCGCGGTGGGGGTCGGGCTGTTCTACCTGGAATGGATGCCGAGGTAGTGATGAGCGACACCAGCGGATCCAAGACGGGCTTCGGCAACCGCGCGGTCTGCGTGGCCGGCCTGGGCGTCTCGGGCGGGCCGGTGGCGCGGGCGCTGCTGGCCCAGGGCGCGCGCGTCACCATCCTCGACGCGCGGACCGACGAGGCCACCCGGGCGCGGGCCGCGGAGCTGCGCGAGGCCGGTGCCGAGGTCGTCCTCGGCGGCGACAGCCTCCCCGAGGGGACCGAGCTGGTCGTCACCTCACCGGGATGGCGGCCCGACGCCCCGCTGCTCGCCGCCGCCGGCGCCGCGGGGGTCGAGGTCATCGGCGACGTGGAACTGGCCTGGCGGCTCAAACCGCGCGACCAGGTGTGGCTCGCCATCACGGGGACCAACGGCAAGACCACCACGGTGCGCATGCTGGAGGCGATGCTGCGGGCCGACGGGCGGCGCGCCCTGGCCGTCGGCAACGTCGGAACCCCCGTCATCGAGGCGGTGCAGGGCGAGGACGCCCCCGACGTCTTGGCGGTGGAGCTGTCCAGCTTCCAGCTGCACTGGTCCTCCTCACTGCGACCGCACGCCGCGGTCGTGCTCAACATCGCGCCCGACCACATCGACTGGCACGGAGGGCTGGAGTCCTACGCGCTGGCCAAGGGGCGGATCTACGCGCCGGGGACGATCCGCGTCGTCAACTCCGCGGACTCCTGGTCGCGGCGTCTGGCGGGGGAGTGCGGCGACCCCGCCGCGCCGTTGGTCGGTTTCACCCTGGAGACCCCGCGCGCCGGCGAGCTCGGTGTCGTCGAGGACCTGCTCGTGGACCGCGCCTTCGTCGCCGACCCGCGCACCAGTGCCGAGGAGCTGGCCACCCTCGCCGACGTCACCCCGGCCGCGCCGCACAACGTGGCCAACGCCCTGGCCGCCGCCGCGCTGGCCCGGTCGATCGGGGTCGACCCGAAGTCGGTGCGCGCCGGCCTGGCGGCCTTCACGCCCGAACCCCACCGCATCGCGCACGTGGCGACCATCGCCGGTGTCGACTACGTGAACGACTCCAAGGCCACGAACCCGCACGCGGCGGCCGCCTCGCTGGCCGCCTATGAATCGGTGGTGTGGGTGGCCGGTGGGCTGCTCAAGGGGGCCGAGGTCGACGAACTGGTCGCCTCGGCGGCGGGACGGCTCCGTGGTGTCGTCCTGCTCGGCGCCGACCGCGCCCGGTTGCGCGAGGCGTTGCAGCGTCATGCGCCGCAGGTGCCCGTGGTCGATGTCGCGCGCACCGACGAGGGGGCGATGACCGAGGTCGTCGCCGCGGCCACCGGGCTCGCCCAGGAGGGCGACACCGTGCTCCTGGCCCCCTCCGCGGCGTCCATGGACATGTTCACCGACTACAAGGCGCGTGGTGAGGCCTTCACCGAGGCCGTACGCGCCCTGGAGTCCTGACCTCCCCACGACGTGTGACGGGGGCGGCGCGCGGAGTTCCGGGAAGCCGATTCCGCGCGCCGCTACCCGCCCCGGTCGCAGAAAAAACCCCAACACACGGGGAATGTGCGAGGTCCCGACGGTCTTTGCCGCCAAACTTGGTCGATGCTGGGAGAAGCGCGGCGTGGGCGGAGGTGGCGTATGGCGGCTTCGACATCGACTTCCCGGCCCGCCGGGGTCAAGCGGCCCCCACGGGCCGGGACGGGGACGTCATCGGATGGACCGTGGGAGCTGGTGCGCCGGCTCGACCGGCCGCTGACCTCCTACTACCTCTTGTTCGGAAGCAGCGCCCTGCTGATCGCGCTGGGCCTGGTCATGGTGCTGTCGTCGTCCATGGTGGACTCCTACACCGAGACCGGCTCCGCCTACTCGCTCTTCCGCAAGCAGATGTTCGCCGCGGCGCTCGGCCTGCCGCTGCTGGTGCTCGCCTCCCACATGCCGGTCCGTCTCTTCCGGCTGGTCGGCTATCCGGCGATGCTCGCCTCCATCGCCCTGCTCGTCGTCACCGTGTTCCAGGGGCAGGAGTACTACGGCGCGACCCGGTGGCTGGAGATCGCCGGGGTCACCGTCCAGGCGTCGGAGCCGGCCAAACTCGCCTTCGCGCTGTGGGGCGCCAACGTCCTCGCGCGCAAGGAGGAGCTGCGCCAACTGGTGGAGTGGCGCCACCTGCTCCTGCCCCTGCTGCCCGGCTGCGGTGTGCTGGTGCTCCTCGTCCTGCTGGGCAGCGACCTGGGGACGACCTTCGTGCTGTTGGCGATCTTCCTGGCGCTGCTGTGGGTGGTCGGCGCGCCGGGCCGGCTGTTCATCGGCATGTTCGGCCTGGTCTCGCTGCTCGTGGCGATCATGATCGCGGTCGAGCCCTACCGCATGGCCCGGCTCACCTCCTTCCTCGACCCCGAGGCCGACCCCACCGACACCGGCTTCCAGCTGTTGCACGGCCTCTACGCGCTGGGGACCGGCGGCCTGTTCGGCGTCGGTATCGGCGGCAGCCGCGAGAAGTGGGGTTTCCTGCCCCACCCCGAGAGCGATTTCATCTTCGCGATCATCGGCGAGGAGCTGGGGCTGCTCGGAACCCTGCTGGTGGTCGGGCTGTTCGGTGTGCTCGGCTACGCGGGCCTGAGGGTGGCGGCGCGGGCCGACGACCCCTTCGTCCGGCTGGCCTCCGTCGCGATCACGGCCTGGATCGTCGTCCAGGCGCTGGTCAACATCGGGACGGTCATCGGCGTTCTGCCCATCACCGGCATCCCGCTGCCCCTGGTGTCGGCGGGCGGATCGGCGCTGATCCCCACCATGGCGGGGCTGGGCATGCTGCTCGCCATGGCCAAGTCCGAGCCGCAGGCCCGAGAAGTGCTCGCGGCGCGCGGTCCCGGCCGTGTGCAAAGGGCTCTAAGCTGGCTTGGCCTGGACGATGTCGACAAGGGTGGGAAAACCGCCACGGCTCGTCGGGCCCAGAACCGAACGCGTCCAACGCAGATTCAAGCGAGGAGGAATCGGCGACGATGAGGGTAGTCCTCGCCGGCGGTGGCACGGCCGGGCACATCGAGCCCGCACTGGCCCTGGCAGACGCGCTACGGCGCGTCGATCCCGACACCCGGATCCTCTGTCTGGGGACCGAGCGGGGACTCGAGACCCGTCTGGTCCCCATGCGAGGATACGAACTGGGGGAGATCCCCGCGGTCCCGCTACCGCGCAAGCTCACCCCCAAGCTGCTCTCGGTCCCCGGCAAGCTGGCCAACGCGATCAGCACCGCCTCGGGCCACCTGGAGCGGGTCCAAGCCGACGTCCTCGTCGGCTTCGGCGGTTACGTCGCCACCCCCGGCTACCTCGCGGCGCGTCGGCGCCGTATCCCGATCGTGGTGCACGAGGCCAACCCGCTGCCCGGGCTGGCCAACCGGCTCGGTGCGCGGTTGACCCCCCACGTCTTCACGGGGCACCCCAACACCGAGATCCGCAACGGCCGCTACGTGGGCATCCCGCTGCGCGAGCAGATCTCCAAGCTCGACCGGCTGGCCATGGGGGACAAGGCCCGGGCCCACTTCGGTCTGCGCCCCGACCTGCCGACCCTGCTGATCTTCGGGGGCTCCCAGGGAGCCCAGGCCATCAACCAGACCGCCTTCGACAGCGGCGAGGACTTCTGCCGCGCCGGCATCCAGGTGCTGCACGTCGTCGGCCCCAAGAACGCGAGCGAGCCCGAGGACCGCACCCGTGACGGTGTGCCCTACGTCGTCGTGCCCTACGTCGACCGCATGGACCTCGCCTACGCCGCCGCCGACGTGGCGATGTGCCGTTCCGGCGCGATGACCTGCGCCGAGCTCACCGCTGTGGGGCTCCCGGCGGTGTTCGTCCCGCTGCCCATCGGCAACGGCGAGCAGCGTCTCAACGCCGAACCCATCGTCCAGGCCGGCGGCGGTCTCCTGGTCGCCAACTCCGAGTTGAATCCCCAGTGGATCCGCGACAACCTGTTGCCGCTGCTCACCGACACCGACCGGGTCGTCGCGATGTCGGAGGTCGCGGCGAAGATGGGCCGGCGGGACGCCGACATGGAGCTGGCCCGCGAGGTCATGGCCATCGCCCGCGGGGACCGCCCCACGCCGGAGATGCCGATCGACGACTCCGACGACGATCTCGACGACGAAGGGAAGGACGGCCGATGAGCCTGGTCTCCCCTACCGAGCCCGTACCCGTGGCGCAACTGGGCCGTGTCCACTTCATCGGCATGGGAGGCGCCGGCATGTCCGGCATCGCCCGGGTGCTGATCCAGCGTGGCGTCGAGGTGTCCGGTAGCGACGCCAAGGACAGCGACGTGCTGCGCTCCCTGGAGGAGCTCGGCGCGCGCACGCACGTCGGTCACGCCGCGGCCAACGTCGGCGACGCCGACACGGTCGTGGTCTCCTCCGCGGTGCGCGAGGACAACCCCGAGCTGGTCGAGGCCCGATCGCGGGGGCTGCGCGTGCTTCCGCGCGCCGCGGCGCTGGGGGCGCTGCTGCTGGGCCGGCGTGGTGTCGCCGTCGCCGGGACGCACGGCAAGACCACCACCACCTCGATCCTGACCGTGGTGCTCCAGCACCTGGGGGTCGAGCCCGGGTACGTCATCGGCGGCCGGCTGGTGACCACCGGCCTGGGGGCCGACGCGGGCGCCGGCGACGTCATCGTGGTCGAGGCCGACGAGAGCGACGGCTCCTTCCTCATGCTCGCCCCGAAGGTCGCCATCGTCACCAACGTCGAGGCCGACCACCTCGACAACTACGGTGGGCTGGACGAGATCCACGCGAACTTCGCGGCGTTCGCCGAACGTGTCGCCGACACCCTCGTGGTCGGCGTCGACGATCCGGGGGCGCGCAAGGTCGCCGAGGTCGCCCGCGGCCTCGGCCGGCGCGTGCTCACCTACGGGGAGTCCGCCGACGCGCAGTACCGCGTGGGGAACGTCCGCGCCGACGGGTTCTCGACCCTCTTCACCCTCACCCCGCCCGGAGGCGACCCGCTGGACTGCGCGGTCGCGGTGCCCGGCCGGCACAACGTGCTCAACGCCGCCGCCGCCATCGCGGCGGCCGACGAGTTGGGCCACGACCCCGAGGTCGCGGTCCAGGGCCTGGCCGGTTTCACCGGTGCCGCCCGGCGCTTCGAGCTCAAGGGCGAGGCGGGTGGGGTCCGGGTCTACGACAGCTACGCCCACCACCCCACCGAGATCGCCGCGGACCTGCGCGCCGCCCGGGCGGCGCTGGACTCCGACACCGGGCGCCCCGAGGAGCCGGGACGGGTGGTGGCGCTGTTCCAGCCCCACCTCTACAGCCGTACGCGGATCTTCGCCACCGAGTTCGCCGACGCGCTCACGCTGGCCGACGAGGTCGCCGTGCTGCCCATCTACGCGGCCAGGGAGGATCCGGAGCCGGGGGTGACGGCGGAGCTGATCACCAAGGGCGTCGGGCACGAGCGGGTCCACTACTGCCCCGACCGCGCCGAGGCGGTGGCGCGGGTGGCCGCGCTCGCCCGGCCGGGCGACATCGTCTTGACGATGGGGGCCGGTGACGTCACCGAGCTCGGTCCGATCATCGTCGAGGCGCTGGAGCGGCTCGCGCGCTAGGCGGTTGCGCCGACGAGTGAGAGAGGTGCGGTGATGGGCTCCGGGCGCCAGAAGGAGCCGGCTTCCGGCCGGGGGGCGGGCGGTGCCGCCCGGCCCCGCCGCTCCGACCCGTGGCAGGTCGCGTTCGTGGCCCTGCTCGTGGTGGGACTCCTCGGTCTGGCCTCGTGGGTGGTGCTGGGCTCCCGGCTGCTGGTCGTCCGCGACGTCGAGGTCACGGGGGTGAGCAGACTGAGTCCCGAAGAGGTCGCGGCGGCCGTCGACGTGTCCACCGGAACGCCGTTGGCGAGGGTGGACGTGTCGGCCGCGCGCGAACGGGTGGAGAAGCTGCGCCTGGTCGAGTCGGCCACGGTCACCCGGGGCTGGCCGGCGTCGCTGCGCGTCGAGGTCACCGAGCGTCGGCCGGTCCTCAGCGTCGAGGTCGACGGAGGTTACCGGCTCATCGACCGAGAGGGCGTACGTGTCGCCGACTCCGAGAAGCTCCCACCCGACCAGCCGCTGATCACGGTCAAGGGGGAGATCGTCGGCAATCCCGCGGTCGCCGAGGCGGCCCGGATCGTCGGCGAGCTTCCCTCCTCGATCCTGGAGCGGCTGGAACACGTCGAGGCCGCCGACCGCGCCGAGATCACGCTGCACCTGTCCGACGGCGCGAGCGTGATGTGGGGCGACGGCGAGCGGACCGCCCAGAAGGCCCGCGTCCTGGAGGTCCTGCTGCGTGAGCACCCGCCGAGCGCGGAGCGTTCCTACGACGTCAGCGCGATCGACGTGGCGGTCGTCACGTAGCCGTCCCGGGGCCGAGCCGGGCATATCCGGGCGCGACGCGCCGAGCGCGCGCATCGCGTCCGCCCGCGACACGCCGATAGGCTGATCTCGTGGTTGGTTGCTCGTCGGCGGACGTCGGCCTACTGTCGGAAAGCACTACCTTTAGTTGACATAAGTATCGACTTCGTTCATCGGGGATGAATGCGATGGGGAGAGACCCCGGGTCCCGCCCTCCACGCGATCCCCGTGGCACCGCAGCCGGCTCGCCGGAGGCGGAACGCAACCGAACACTGTAGAACCGGACGCCGGAGGACCGAGCCCCAGCGGTGGGAAACGGGAGAGACCACCGAAAGGGGAACGGCAACGCCGGCACGAAGCGAGCGGAAAGGCCCCTCGTCGTGGCAGCACCGCAGAACTACCTCGCGGTCATCAAGGTCGTCGGCATCGGCGGCGGCGGTGTCAACGCCGTCAATCGGATGATCGAAGAGGGACTCAAGGGCGTCGAGTTCATCGCCATCAACACCGACGCTCAGGCGCTGCTCATGAGTGATGCCGACGTCAAGCTCGACGTCGGCCGTGAACTCACTCGCGGACTGGGCGCGGGGGCCAACCCCGACGTCGGCCGCAAGGCCGCCGAAGACCATCGGGAGGAGATCGAGGAGGTCCTCAAGGGGGCCGACATGGTCTTCGTGACCGCGGGCGAGGGCGGTGGTACGGGCACGGGGGGTGCGCCGGTCGTCGCCAACATCGCCCGTTCCCTCGGCGCCCTGACGATCGGTGTGGTCACCCGCCCCTTCGGCTTCGAGGGCAAGCGCCGCGCGACGCAGGCCGAGACCGGCATAGCGATGCTGCGCGAAGAGGTCGACACGCTCATCGTCATCCCCAACGACCGGCTGCTGTCGATCTCCGACCGTCAGGTCAGTGTCCTCGACGCCTTCAAGGCCGCCGACCAGGTGCTGCTCTCCGGTGTCCAGGGCATCACCGACCTCATCACCACGCCCGGCCTGATCAACCTCGACTTCGCCGACGTCAAGTCCGTCATGTCCGGAGCGGGGTCGGCCCTCATGGGCATCGGATCGGCGAGGGGGGACGACCGCGCGGTCGCGGCGGCCGAGATGGCGATCTCCTCGCCCCTGCTGGAGGCCAGCATCGACGGCGCCCACGGGGTGCTGCTGTCCATCCAGGGCGGCTCCGACCTGGGACTGTTCGAGATCAACGAGGCGGCCCAGCTCGTCGCGAACTCCGCGGCGCCCGAGGCCAACATCATCTTCGGCGCGGTCATCGACGACGCCCTCGGCGACGAGGTGCGTGTCACGGTGATAGCGGCGGGCTTCGACGAACCGCGTGCCGACGCCGCGCCCCCCCAGACGCTCAGCAGGCCCGGTCCCGTCTCGCCTCCGCCGGCACCGCAGCAGGTGAGCCCGCCTCCGGCGCCCACCCCCGCCCCGGCCGCGCCGGAACCGTCCGCGGCACAGCCGGCCGAGCCGGCACGCGAGCCGGAGCCGGCCCCCGAACCCGAGATCGTCCAGCCGCCGCGGGCCGGTCAGGCCCCCCTCCGCCCGGCCGAGCCCAGCCCCGAGCCGGAACGGCCCCAGGCCGAGGAGGTCTCCCGCCCCGAACCGGTCCGTGAGCCCGAGACGCCGGCCGAGGAGGAGACCTACCAGTCCCGCAACGTTCGCCCGCTCGGCGACAACAGCTACGGGACGCTGCGCCGTGGCACGGCGGACAGTCCCTTCTCCCGCTCCGGCGACATCCCCGCGCCGCGCCGCAGGGTCGTCTTCGAGGAGGGCGACGACCTGGACGTGCCCGACTTCCTCAAGTGACCGTGGCCGGGACGGCGCCACCCACGACCGTCCCGGCCCTCAACCGCACCGGCGGACCGCTCGCCCCGAGCGGCCGCCGGCTCGTGCTTCCCCACCCCCCACCAGGAGGACCTTCCCCCGCGATGAGTGCCGTGATCGAGCTGGGACCGGGCATCCGCGCCGGTTTCACGCAGCGTTACGACGGAGGCGTCAGCGCCCCTCCCTACGACACGCTCAACCTCGGCGCCGGAGTCGGTGACGATCCGGCCGCCGTCGAGGAGAACCGCAAGACGGCGGGTGTGGCCTTGGGGTTCGATCCCGAACGTGTGGTGTGGATGGAGCAGGTGCACGGCGCCGACGTGGCGGTCGCGACCGGGCCGGGAGTCGTCGGGCGTGTCGACGCGGTGGTGACGGTCGAACCGGATCTCGTCCTGGCGGCCCTGGCCGCCGACTGCCTGCCGATTCTGGCCGCCGATCCCGTCGCCGGAATTCTCGGAGCCGCCCATTCCGGACGTCAGGGAACGGCTAAAGGGGTCGCCGTGGAAATGGTGGCCGCGATGGAGCGCCTGGGGGCCACACGGTCGGACGTCGTCGTCGCGCTGGGGCCGTCGATCTGCGGGGAATGCTACGAGGTGCCCGCGGCGATGCGCGATGAGGTCGCCCGTAGTGTCGCCGAGGCCGCCTGCACCACCCGTGAGGGAACGCCGGGGATCGACATGCGCGCGGCGGTCGCGGCCCAGTTGGGACGGGCCGGGGTCGGCCGGGTTCTCGTGGATGAGCGCTGCACGCTGGAGTCCCCGGAACTGTTCTCGCACCGGAGGGGCGCGCCGACCGGCCGGCTGGCCGGATACGTGTGGCGGGAACAGGAGTGACCGACATGGATTCGCGTAGAGCGAAACAGATCGCCGCGAACCTCGTCGCCGTTCGCGAAAGGGTCGAGAGGGCCTGCGACGCCGCCGGCCGGGACCCCGCGGACGTGACGATCATCGCGGTCACCAAGACCCGACCGGCCTGTGACGTGCGCATCCTGGCGGAGCTCGGCGTCACCGACGTCGGGGAGAACCGGGACCAGGAGGCGGCTCCCAAGGCCGCCGAATGCGGTGATCTGGATCTCACCTGGCACTTCGTCGGGCAGCTCCAGACCAACAAGGCCCGTTCGGTGGCGCGTTACGCCGACGTGGTGCACTCCGTCGACCGCGAGCGGCTCGCCCGGGCACTGGGGGCGCGCGCCCGAAGCGAGGGGCGCCGACTGTCCTGCCTGGTCCAGGTCGACTTGGACCCGGGGGCGTCGGCGGGGGTGATCGGCCCCCGGGGCGGAGCCGATCCGCGTGATGTCATGGCCGTCGCCGAGGCGATCGATGCGGAGGAGGGGCTCGTGCTCGGGGGTGTCATGGCGGTCGCGCCGTTGGGTGCCGATCCGGACGCGGCGTTCGCGCGACTGTCCGAGGTGGCCTCTACGCTTCGGGATCGCTACCCTCATGCCACGGCCATCTCCGCGGGCATGAGCGGTGACCTGGAGGCCGCGATCGCGAGGGGCGCGACACACCTCAGGGTGGGTACGGCGTTGCTCGGCGATCGCGGGACGATCGTGGGGTAATGTCCCCACATGGAACTTGGCGCCCATCTGTCGAGTTCGCCCACCGGACGGACATGAGGGGCGCGGGCCCGCCAGCGACAAGTCATCTGCGGTGCATCACCACAGGGACGACGGAGGACAAGAGATGGCCGGCGCGATGCGCAAGATGGCGGTCTACCTCGGCCTCGTGGAGGACGACCGTTACGATCACCGCTATGCGGATGAATATGATGACTTCGATGACTTCGATGAAGGGGCCGACGACCGCCGCGACCGCGGTCTCGACGCCCGTGGCGGCGACTCCAGAGCCGAGCCCGTGACGGAGGCGGACAACTACGCCGTGTCCAACGGGGAGCGACGCAACGTCACCCATACCGCTCCTGCCACCGCCGATCTCGCGCGGATTACTACGCTGCATCCCCGCACGTATAACGAAGCGCGTACTATCGGAGAGCATTTCCGGGAAGGTATACCGGTGATCATGAACCTCACCGAGATGGTCGACAGTGACGCCAAGCGTCTCGTCGACTTCGCGGCGGGGCTGATCTTCGGTCTACATGGCAGTATCGAGCGCGTGACGAACAAGGTGTTCTTGTTGTCCCCGGCTAATGTTGAGGTGACCGCTGAAGACAAAGCACGCATCGCTGAGCGAGGGTTCTTCAATCAGAGTTAGATCTTTCCAGATGTCCAGTGACCAGGTCGGGGAACGAGTGTGAGTATCGTCCAGAACATACTCATCACCGTCCTGTACCTCTTCATGTTGGTACTCATCGGACGGCTCGTTTTCGAGATCGTGCAGTCGTTCGCGCGGTCCTGGCGACCCACGGGATTTGTACTGGTTCTGGCCGAGTCGACGTACACGATCACCGACCCGCCGTTGAAGCTCCTGAGGCGCTTCATCAAGCCGGTACGGCTGGGAAGCGTGGCGCTGGATCTGAGCTTCACCGTCCTCTTCCTGCTGGTCGTGATCCTCATCCAGCTCGTGGCTACGATCCCGATCGTGTAGCTGAGTCCAAGATGTCGGAAAGGTAAGCTCCGGTTCCGATATGTGGTCTTGGTCATGGTCTGGATTGCCGTAAGGTCACGATCAGGTAGCGTCCCTACGGACAGAGTCCAAGCGCGCCAAGGAGACGAACATGCCGCTAACACCCGCGGATGTGCGAAATAAGCAGTTCAGTACGACCCGGCTTCGGCCGGGGTACGACGAGGAAGAGGTCGACGCGTTCCTCGACGAGGTCGAGTCCGAGCTCGACCGTCTGATCCAGGAGAACGAGGAGCTGCGGGGTAAGCTCGCCGAGTGCCTGCGTGGCAAGGTTCCGCCGGCCGGGATGAACGACTTCCAGCCGCAGGAGCCCCAGCAGCTCGCTCCGGAACCGCCGCCCCAGCCCGAGCCGATCCGGCAGCCCGAGCCGATCCGGCAGCCCGAGCCGATGCCCGTCATGGGCAACATGGGCGGCATGGGCAACATGGGGCTGCCCGGTGGCGGCGAGGACAACATGGACACCGCGGCGCGGGTCCTGGCGCTCGCCCAGCAGACCGCCGACCAGGCGATCTCCGACGCCCGCCGCGAGGCCGACGAGACGCTCGGCAAGGCCCGCCACGAGGCCGACGACATCCTCGGCAAGGCCCGTCGCCAGGCCGAGCAGATCGTCAACGAGGCCCGCGCGCGTTCCGAGAACCTCGACCGTGACGCCCAGGAACGTCACCGTCAGGTCATGGGCTCCCTCGTGCAGCAGCGCGAGGAGCTGGAGCACAAGGTCAGCGAGCTCAAGGACTTCGAGCGCGAGTACCGCAGCCGGTTGAAGGACTACTTCGAGCGGCAGCTGCGCGAACTGGCCGAGGGGGCCACCGAGCACGCCGGACCGACGACCACGGGAAGCTTCCAGACGATGGCGCCCACCGGCGGCAGTCCGTCCTTGCAGCACAGTGGACCCGGCACCGCGCCGGGAGGCAACCCGTTCGCCCAGCCCGAGCCCGCCCAGCACGGTGGTTACCACCCGGACGCTCCGCACGACCGTCGCTGACGGGCGTGGAGGACGCGACACAACACAAATGAACCCTTGAGTTCGTGAAAAGGCCCTCCCTCCAGTGATCATCGTTTGCCTCGTCCTCGTCGTCGCGGCCCTGGTCGTGATCGGCGCGGCGCTGGTCCTCGCAGAGCAGACCCTGGTCTACATCGCTCTCGGGCTGGGAGTGCTGACGGCGCTCCTGCTCGCGGTCGAATTCGTCCGGGCGAGGAAGACGCTGTTCGGCTCTCGACAGGATCACCGGGCAGGAGGGACCCTTCCGGCAGAGGTGTCCCGGACGGGCGGTTTGGGGAAGGCGTCCGTCCGTGCCGCCTCTGTCGGTTCCACCACCGTTCCGCTTTCGTTGGGCGGTGACTCTGGGGCGAGTACGTCCACCGCACCCGCGTCGGCCATGGAGCTGGCGCGGGCGGTGTCGTTCCCGGGCCCCGATGGAAACGGGGAACACCAGCCCCCGACCTCCGGTGTCCTGGCGCACCGTTACCTTCCCCCCACCGATGACGCATGGTCCGGTGACAGCCGCCTGCACAAGGCCATCCTCACCACGGGAAGGAAAGGGCGGCAACGCGGGGACGGCGAGCACGCTGTCCTGGTCGGCGGAGACGACCACGCCGTGTCCCACGACCCGGGGGACCCCCGGACATCCGCCGCCGAGGAGAGCGTGGAGCCGGGAAAGGGCTCCGGCGAGGGGGAGCGCCCCTCCACAACGCGTCCCCTGCGCCACTTCACCTATGTCGTCCCCGGCGAGTCCGCCCCGGCACAGGTCCGCGAGGACGAGGACGACCGCCGGGACGGGGAACGGTCCGCGGACGCCCCACGAGAAGAGAACGATGACGTCGCCGCGTCCCCCGGGGACGAAGAGGCGGGCCTCGCGGAGCACCCGGACCGGGACACCGCGCGCCAAGACGACACCGAGGAGGGGCCGGACGGCCACGGGGATGAGGGGGACGTGACCGTCCTCGCCTCCGACCGGTCCGATGCGGCCTCCGCCGAACCCGAGCCGGCCTCGTCCGGCGAGGAGCCCGAACCCGCGGACGACACCGCCGAGCCCGTTGTGGCCCCCGAACCCGCGGCGACCGACGAGTCCGACACCGAGAGTCTGGCCCCCCTCCGCCACCCCGTTGGGGAAGCAGCGTCGGAGCACGCCGAGACGGTCGAACCGGAGCTGATCGCGGACGAGGCCTGGGCCGACGACCCCTCGGATGACACCCCCGAAGCACCCCGCGCGGCCGAGGAGCCCGAGGACTCCTCCCTTCGCGAGCGAGACGGGGAGGCCGGCTCCGAGCAAGGCGAGGAGGGAGGGGAATCGTCCCCCTCCGGACAGCTGGAGCGAGAGGATGAGGATCTCGCCTCCGATGACGCCGACAGCAGCGCGCACGACGGGGATAGGGAAGTCCTGCCCGCGCCGGAGGAGGATGCCGGACGGGAGACGGCTGTCTCCGCCCGGTCGGAGCGGGACGGCGCGGACTCCCGGGCCGATGTCGACAGCGCGGAACGCGACGGGGACGACGCCCCGGGGGAGCCCGACGAGGACCCGGATCGCACGGTGCCCCTCCGCCCCACCACGGCCTCGGCGGAGTAACACCGGAGGCGTCCGTAGCCACCGGACGCCGTCTTCGGCCCGCGCTCAGCTGTTCCACGAGGCCCACCAGGGTGTTGCCGTCGCAGCCCGCGCCCTCCTGAGGAGGGCACGGCGGCCGCGCGGGCGGCGGGACCGTCCGCAGAGGACCGGGGTCTTCGGCCCATCTCCGGGGAGGGGCGACGACGTGTCGCCTCGCCCCTCTCACACGAGGAGGACGGCCCACCCGGGCGCGGCCCTCCGTGAGACGAGAAGGGCGGACCGGGAAGCTCCGGCCCGCCCCGTCACGCGGTCACCCGTGACTACGCCTTGCGCAGCCACAGCGTGACGCCGTAGTCCTGCGAGGACACGGAGTAGACCTCCTCCTCGGGAGCGCCCTCGGTCATCGAGGCGGCCAGCACCTCGCCACCGATCGTCGCCGCGTGCTCGGCGACGGCCCGCGCCGTCGTGGGATCCGTCGCGCTCCACCACAGGTGGATGCGGTCGGAGATGTCCAGGCCGCTGGCCTTGCGGGCGTCCTGGACGAGCCGCACCACCTCGCGGGCCAGACCGGCGAGCTGGAGTTCGGGGGTGACCTCCAAGTCGAGCGCGACGGTCTCGCCCGCCTCCGAGGCGACCGCCCACCCCTCGCGGGGCTGCTCGGTCACCAGCACCTCTTCGGCGCTGACCTCGACGGGTTCGCCCTCGACCTCGATGTGCGCCCAGCCGGTCGACCGGATCTGCTCGACGAGCGTCTTGGGGTCGGCGGCGCCGATCCCCTGGGCGATCAGCGGCGTGCGCTTGGCGAAGCGCTTGCCCAGGGCCCGGAAGTTCGGCTTGACCGTGTAGTCCACGAGGTCACCACCGACCACCGACAGTGAGTCCAGCGCGACGACGTTGAGCTCCTCGCGGATCTGTCCCCGCAACTGCTCGGGCAGCGAACCGAAGAGCGTCGCGCCCACCAGCGCGCGCGCCAGCGGCTGGCGGGTACGCACGCCGGAGTCGGCGCGGGCCGCCCGGCCCAGCTCCACCAGACGGCGGGTGAGCGCCATCTGCCGGGACAGCTCCTCGTCGATCAGCTCCTCGCGGACCTGGGGCCAGGAGGCCAGGTGCACCGACTCCGCGGCGTCGGGACGGCGCAACGCGGCCCACACGTGCTCGGTCAGGAAGGGCACCAGCGGGGCCATGAGCAGCGTCACGGTCTCCAGGCACTCGAACAGCGTCGCGAACGCCGAGGCGCCCTCGGGCGTGTTCGCCCCGGCCCAGAACCGGCGGCGGGAACGCCGCACGTACCAGTTGGACAGGTCGTCGACGAAGGCGGTGAGCAGCCGTCCCGCGGTGGCGGTGTCGAAGCGCTCCAGCGCCTCGTCCACGCCCTTGACGACCCGGTTCAACTCCGACAGGACCCAACGGTCCAGCAGCGGCCGGTCGGCCGGGGCGGGCGCGTCCGCCAACCGCGAGTGGTCCCAGGCCTGGCCCGCGTTGGCGTAGAGGGTGAAGAACGAGGCGGTGTTGTAGTAGGTCAGCAGGACCTTGCGGACGATCTCCTCCAGCGCCGCGTGGCCCACCCTGCGCGGCGTCCACGGCGAGCCGCTGGCCGCCATGAACCAGCGCAGCGCGTCGGCTCCATGCCGTTCCATCACCGCCATGGGCTCCAGGATGTTGCCCAGGTGCTTGCTCATCTTGCGGCCGTCCTCGGCGAGGATGTGGCCCAGGCAGACCACGTTCTCGTAGGAGGACTGGCCGAAGACCAGCGTGCTCACGGTCATCATCGAGTAGAACCAGCCACGGGTCTGGTCGATGGCCTCACAGATGTACTGGCCCGGGAAGTTGTCCCGGAAGACGTCCTCGTTGCGGTGCGGCGCGCCCCACTGGGCGAAGGGCATGGAGCCGGAGTCGTACCAGACGTCGATGACCTCGGGGACGCGGTGGGCCTCCCCGCCGCACTGGGGGCAGGCGAAGGTGACGTCGTCGACATAGGGCCGGTGCGGGTCGAGGGCGCTGAGGTCGCGCCCGGCCAGCTCACCGAGCTCGGCCAGCGAGCCGACGACGTTCACGTGGTCCTCGGGGCAGATCCATACGGGAAGCGGCGTGCCCCAGTAGCGGCTGCGCGACAGCGCCCAGTCGACGTTGTTGCGCAGCCACTCGCCGTAACGCCCCTCCTTGACGTTGGCCGGCACCCAGTTGGTCTCGGCGTTCTGGGCGAGCAGCTCGTCCTTGATCGCGGTCGTCTTGATGTACCAGGACGGCAGCGCGTAGTAGAGCAGCGCGGTGTGGCAGCGCCAGCAGTGCGGGTAGCTGTGCTCGTAGGCGACGTGGCGGAACAGCAGGCCGCGTTCCTTGAGGTCGGCGGTGAGCGCGGTGTCGGCCTCCTTGAAGAACACGCCGCCGACCAGGTCCAGGTCCGCCTCGAAGGTGCCGTCGCCGCGGACGGGGTTGACGATGGGCAGACCGTAGGCACGGCTCACGGCCATGTCGTCGGCGCCGAAGGCCGGGGCCTGGTGGACCAGGCCGGTACCGTCCTCGACGGTGACGTAGTCGGCGAGCACCACATAGTGGGCGGGCTGGTCGAACGCCACCAGTTCGAAGGGCCGCTGGTAGGTCCAGCGTTCCATCTCCGCGCCCTCGAACCGTTCCCCGGTCAGCTTCCAGCCCTCGCCCAGCACCGAGCCGACCAGCGGTTCGGCGAGGAGGAGCCGTTCGGTGCCGTCGGTGGCGACGACGTAGTTCACGTCGGGGTGCACGGCGACCGCGGTGTTGGACACCAGGGTCCAGGGGGTCGTCGTCCACACCAGCAACGCGGTGGGGTGGTCGGGATCGGCCAACGGGCCGGAGGTCAGCGGGAAGCGCACGTACACCGAGGGATCGGTGACGGTCTCATAGCCCTGCGCCACCTCGTGGTCCGACAACGACGTTCCACAGCGCGGGCAGTAGGGGCTGATCCGGTAGTCGCGGACGAGCAGCCCCTTGTCCCAGATGACCTTCAGCGACCACCAGACCGACTCGACGTACTCGGGGTCCATGGTGCGATAGGCCTCGTCCATGTTGACCCAGTAGCCCATGCGCTCGGTCATCTGGGTGAAAGCGTCGACGTTGCGCAACACCGACGCGCGGCAGCGGGCGTTGAACTCCGCGACACCGAACTCCTCGATGTCCTTCTTGCCGGAGAGGCCGAGCTCCTTCTCCACCGCCACCTCGACGGGAAGGCCGTGGCAGTCCCAGCCGGCTTTGCGCTCGACGTGGAAGCCCTTCATCGTCTTGAAGCGCGGGAAGACGTCCTTGAACACCCGCGCCTCGACGTGGTGCACGCCGGGCTGGCCGTTGGCGGTGGGCGGCCCCTCGAAGAACACCCAGTTGGGACCGCCGCGGGTCTGCTCCAGGGAGCGTTCGAAGACCTTCCGCTCCGACCAACGGCGCAGCACCTCGTGCTCGACGGCCGGAAGGTCGATCTGGGCGGGAAGGGAGGGGAAGGGGCGGGAGGGGAGTCGTTCCTGCGTCATCCGGCGTACCTTTCCATCAGGGCTCGTCCTGACGGAGGGACGAGGCGCACGGCCCCGCGGTACCACCCTCCTTGGGAACACCGTTGCCGGGCGTCCCCCACTTCGTTGCTGCCGCTGCCGGTTCTACTGGGCGTCCCATCGGGGAGGCCGTTCTTCCGGCGGCTCCGGGGTGATGTTCACGACGGTCGTCACCCCCCGGGCTTCCACCATCCCCGGGTCGCTGTGGGCCGTCTCCGGCGCTACTCGTCCCCATCCACGCCTCGCTGGCACCGAGGATAACGCAACCACGACGGTGCCGGACCGGTTTCCCGGCCCGATGGGGCGGGGGCATACTTGGCGTCCGACACGACCACGATCAGGAGGGCCGATGACGGGGGAACCGGTGCGGGCCGGGACGGTCCTGGTGACGCTGCCGGACCGGGACGACGCCGAGGAACTGGCCGAACAGCTCCTCGCGCAGGGGTACGAGCCATGCCTGGTCCACCGCGACATGCTCGCCGGCGAGGACGACGCCGAGGACGTCGACTGGGTCATCGAGGTCCGGACCGGACCGCACGGAGGGCCGGCGACACTCGACGAACCCCATCTCGCCGCCCTCGCCGAGGACTACGACGGCTTCACCGCCGCGGAGTGACCCCGCCGGCCGGCGCACGGGGCGGTCACCGGCGCCGACGTCGTGTGGCGCTGGCCTACAATGGCAGGCGGACCGCCCGTCCCAGTGGGCGGCCGACGAAACGGATGGACGCGGGGCCCAGGTCGCCCGTGTGCCGCCCGGTCCGACCGGCGGCATCACAGGCGTCGGTCCCAGCGCCACGTGAGTCGTGGCGCGCGAACAGCGCGAGGAGCGTCGCTGAGTGACGTGAACCCCGATCGGGGCGAAGACAAGACCGTGCACGGATCCGCCCCGGCCCGACCGCGGCGAGTCCTCCTCCTACTGCTCGTGGCGCTGGCCGCGCTGGCCGCGGATTTCCTGACCAAGGAGATCGCGCTGGCCCGCTTCTCGCCGCAGGACCCCGTGGTGCTGCTCGGGGGGCTGCTCAAACTCACCCTCATCTTCAACCCCGGCGCCGCGTTCTCCATCGGCACCGGCTACACCTGGTTCTTCAGCCTGGTGATGATCGGGGTGATCGTCTACATCCTGAGCACCGCCCGCAAGCTGCGCAGCGTCGGTTGGGGGATGTCGCTCGGACTGATCCTCGGTGGGGCATCGGGCAACCTGGTCGACCGCCTGTTCCGGCCGCCCTCCCCGCTCCACGGCCACGTCGTCGACTGGATCCAGGTTCCCAACTGGCCGGTTTTCAACATCGCCGACTCCTGCATCGTCGTCGGCGGCATCCTGGCCGTGCTGCTGGCGTTCCGGGGGATCAACCTCGACGGCACCCGCGAATCCGACGGCGAGGAGGACCAGGCGGAGGCGACGCGACCGCCGGCGCAGGGGGAGGCCGGAGGGCGAGGGGCGGAGGACACCGCCGAGGGGAGCACATCCGTGCGGAAGGAGGACGGCCGTGAGTGATCGGCGCAGCATGCCCGTGCCGGACGGTCTGGAAGGCGACCGGCTCGACGCCGCCATCGCGCGCATGTTCGGGCTGTCCCGTACCAGGGCCGCCGAACTCGTCGCCGCCGGCGACGTCCTGGTGGACGGCGCCGCGGGGGCCAAATCCGACCGGGTCCAGGCGGGTTCCTGGCTCGATGTGACACTGCCGCCGCCGCCCAGCGCCCCCGTTCCGCGCCCCGACCCGGTGCCCGGGATGACCATCGTCTACGAGGACGCCGACATCGTCGTCGTCGACAAGCCGGTCGGTGTGGTCGCCCACCCGACCGTCGGCTGGACCGGCCCCTCGGTACTGGAGGGACTGCTCGCCTCCGGCGTGCAGCTCGCCACCAGCGGGGCGGCCGAGCGGCAGGGGATCGTGCACCGCCTGGACGCCAACACGACCGGCCTGATGGTGGTCGCCAAGAGCGAGGTCGCCTACAGCGTCCTCAAGCGGGCCTTCAAGGAGCGCACGGTCGACAAGCGCTACCACACCCTGGTCCAGGGCCACCCCGACCCGCTGCGCGGCACGGTCGACGCCCCCATCGACCGGCACCCCTCCGGAGACGGCAGGTTCGCCGTCGTCGCCGGGGGCCGTCCCTCGATCACCCACTACGACACGCTGGAGGCGTTCCGCGCCGCCAGCCTGCTGGAGATCAAGCTCGAGACCGGCCGCACCCACCAGATCCGCGTCCACATGGCGGCCCTGCGCCATCCCTGCGTCGGTGACCACCTCTACGGTGCCGACCCCACGCTGGCCGACCGGCTGGGGGTCCACCGCCAGTGGCTGCACGCCGTCCGGCTCGGTTTCGAGCACCCCACCGAGGGACGCCCGGTGGAGTTCGAGAGCCCCTATCCCGAGGATCTGCGCAAGGCCGTCGATCAGCTCCGGGAGGACTGAAGCGGCGGCGCGTCGGTCTGCGCCGAGGAGGGGCCCGGCGATGCCGGGGACGGCCGTGACGGGGCCTGGCACAGCAGCGCTCCGGCGATGATGACCACGGCCCCCACCACCTGGTTCCACGACGGCGACTCGCCGAGCAGCAGCACACCGGCGGCCATCGCCACGACCGGGAGCAGGTAGGTCACGGTCGAGGCGACCGTCGCCCCCGCCGCGCTCACCACCCCGTACTGCAGCACGTAGGCCAGGCCGGTGCCGAGCGCGCCCAGGGCGAGCATGGCCAAGACGACGCGCGGGGAGACCGCCCCGGGCAGGCCCCCGGCGAAGGGGACGATGAGGAGGAGCTGCGCGCTGCCGGCCAGAAGCTGAGCGGCCGACAACTCCAGTGGGCCGTACTCGCCGCCGGTGAGGAAGCGCCGCATGTAGGGCAGTCCGATGCCGTAGCACAGCGCCGCCGCGAACGCCGCGGCCAGGCCCGCGGGAGCCGGCCCGGTATCGCCCTGCCACACCCCCGACACCACGATCACCCCCGCGAAACCGGTGGCCAGCCCGGCCAGACGGCGGCGTGTCGGCCGTTCCTGCGGCAAGACGAGCAGGGACACCAGCAGGGTGAACAGGGGCGTCGCGGAGTTGGCGACGCCCGCCACGGACGAGGGGATCTGCCCGCCGGCGTAGCCGAACAGCGTGAAGGGCAGCGTGTTGAGGAAGAACGCCGCGACACTCAGGTGCGCCCACACCCGGAGGTCACGCGGCAGGCGGCCTCCGAGCAGCCACAGGACGGGGACCAGTGCCAGCGCTCCGGTGACGACGCGGGCCAAGGCGATCTGCACCGGTCCCAGCTCCGTGGCGCCGATCTTGATGAACATGAAGCTCAGGCCCCAGATGAGGACGAGGAGCAGGAAGCGGGGACGCCAGTCGTGGCGGAGGCGGCCGAAGGGACGAGGCGACGGGGCCGTGAGGTTCATGTCTTGTTTGTAGCGTTCTGACGGGTCTTAGGACTACTTCAATGTTCTTAAGCGGTGGGTTAGCATTCCTTACATGCTGAACGTGGAGCGGATGCGTGTCCTCCACGCGATCGCGGTGAACGGTTCGCTCAACCGGGCCGCCGAGGAGTTGCACGTCACCAGCTCGGCCGTCTCCCAGCAGCTGGCCAAATTGGAGCGTGAGGTCGGCCAGCCCCTGGTGGAGCGCAACGGCCGGGGCATCCGTCTCACGGAGGCCGCCGAAATCCTCGTCGAACACGCCTCACAGATCCTCTCCCTGGTCCGGCGCGCCGAGGCCGACCTGGAGGCGCACCGCGACGAGGTGGGCGGCCACCTCGTGCTGTCGGCGATCGCCACGGCCGCGCGCGGACTGGCCCCCACCGCCCTGGTCCTCCTGCGCGAACTCCACCCGGGGCTGCGAGTAGAGCTACGCGAGCAGGAGCCCGACGAGAGCGTGCCCGCCGTGGCGCGTGGCGAGTCCGACATGGCGATCGTCGTGGACTGGACCGGCGCTCCCATCCCCCTTCCCGGCGCAATGGCCAAGGCGCCGCTGATGGAGGACGTCGCCGACATCGCGTTACCCGCGGGACACCCCCTCGCCCACCGGGACCTCGTCGACTTCGACGAGGTCGCCGGCGAACGCTGGATCAGCTGGACCCGCGGCTCGATCTGCGACGACTGGCTGCACGGAATGCTGCGCGCCCGCGGGGTCGAACCCGACATCGCCCACAGCGTCGAGGAGCACCAGACCAAGCTCGCCATGATCGCCGCGGGACTGGGGGCGGCCGTCATGCCGCGGCTGGGCCGGGGACCGGTCCCCGAGGGGGTGCGCCTGGTCCCGGTCCAGCCGGCGCTCGTCCGTCAGGTCTACGTCTTCTGGAGGGCCGACGCGGGGCGCCGCCCGGCGATCAGGGCGACGGTGCGGGCGCTGCGCGAGGCGGTCGGCGCCGCGGAGGAGTGACCCGGCCGGCCGCTCGGGCTCACCCCCGGTGCCGTGCCAGCAGCCCGGTCAACGTCGCCGAAGGGCTGATCGCGTCGGGGTCGGTGCGCACGTCGACCAGCGTCGGCCCTTCGGCCTCCGCCGCCGAGACGAGCGCCTTCTCCAGTTCGGCCACGGTGGTCGCCGTCACGCCGCGGGCGCTGAGGCCGCGCGCGTAGGAGGCCAGGTCCAGGGGACCGCTGATGTCCACCGCGGCCATCCGGCCCAGGTCCCGGGCCTGATGCATGGCGATGGTCCCGTACAACCCGTTCTGGAACACCACGACCGTCAACGCCAATCCCAGCCGCGCGGCCGTCTCCAGCTCCTGGCCGGTCATCAGCACACCGCCGTCGCCGGCCACCGCGACGACGTGGCGTCGCGGCTCCACCAGTTTCGCGGCGACCGCGGCCGGCACGGCATAGCCCATCGCCCCGCTGGTCGAGGCGAGCTGGGTGCGGGGGTGGCGGTAGATCCAGCCGCGGTGGAGGAAGGCGGCGAAGTTGCCGGCGTCGTTGGTGACGATGGCGTCATCGGGGAGGACCCGGCGCATCGCCGCCACGACCTGCCAGGGGTGCAGCAGTCCCGGCGCGCCGCTGTCGGGGACCGGGGAGGAGAGGGTGGACCGCTCCCAGTCGTGGTGACGCTCCGACCAGGCGCGTTCGGTGACCTCGACCTCGACGTCGGCGAGCGCGCCCAAGGCCCGTGCGACGTCGGCGACGACCCCGAAGCGCACCGGCATCGACGAGCCGACCTGGGCGGGGTCGATGTCGATCTGGGCGACGCGAGACGTCCCGTCCGCTCCGATGGCGGGCAGCCGGTAGCCCTGGGTGGTGACATCCCCCAGCCGCGAACCGGCGACGAGGACCGCGTCGGCCTCCTCGAGCGCCCGAAGGGTCGCCGCAGGACAGCCCAGGCCCAGGTGGCCCAGGTACAGCGGGTGATCGTTGGGGAACACGTCCTGGCGCCGCCAGGACGTGTAGACACCGGCCCCGAACCGTTCGGCGGTCCTCACCAGCGCATCGCGCGCGTCACGGGCCCCACCCCCGGCGATGATCACCGGCCGCCGCGCCGAGGCCAGCCAGGAGGCGATCCGGTCGCGTTCGCGCGCGTCGATCGACGGGAGCGGCGCCGCCGGGGGCGGTGGCGGCACCATCAAGGGCGTCACCCGCTGCCCGAACAGGTCGCCGGGAACGGCGATCGCCACCGGGCCCGGGCGCCCCGTGGTCGCCACCCGGACGGCCTGGGCCGTCACCTCGGCCAGCCGGTCGGCGCGGGTCACCGTCGTCGCCCACTTCGTGATGGGGGAGTAGAACGCGGTGAGATCGACCTCCTGGAACGCCTCACGGCCCAGGTGGGCGGTTTCGACCTGGCCGAGGAACACGACCATCGGCAGGGAGTCCTGCGCCGCGGCGTGCACCCCCACCGCGAGGTTCGCCGCACCGGGGCCGCGCGTCGCCGCCGCCACCGCGGGCCGGCCCGTCAGCCTGGCCTCGGCACCGGCCATGAAGCCGGCGCCGTTCTCGTGCCGGGTCGACACCAAGGTCATGTCCGGATGCCGCTCCAGCGCGTCGGTCAGCTCCAGGAAGCTTTCGCCGGGAACCGTGTAACAGCGCCGGACGCCGGCCGCGGCCAGGACCTCCACCGTCTGCTCGGCTGCGGTGGTGGCGGGGACGGCCTCGGGAGGGGGCAGAGGGGTGTGGGACACAGCGGGAGCCTTCCGTCATCGCAAGGAACACGGGCGTCGTCGGCTCCACGCTGTCACGTCCGGGGCCACGGGTGAAGGCGCACACGCGGCCACAGCAGGTCCGGCGCCGCTACGGGCCGGACATCGGTCACCGGCCCGGCGCGCGCCCCGCGGCCGCCACGGCGGCCTCCGGGAGCACCGACGGGGACGGGACGCGCAGGGCCGGCGCCACAGCCGCCGCGCTCACGACCGGCCGGCCGGGCAGCGTCGACCACGATGAGCGCGCCCGCCAACGCCACCGGCAACGTCAGGGCGAAGCCGCGTGCCAGGGGTGCCGGAGCAGGCGGCACGACCGGCGGGCTTCAGCGGGCAGCACCCCGGCCGCGCCGAGCATGGCGGTCCACGGACTCACGGGACTCCTTTGCCGCGCGGGGGCGGCACGTGGATCCGCCCCTACCCGGCTCCGCAGAAGAGCCCTGCGGGCGGGGCGAACGCCCGGCCGGGCGTGCCACGACCGACGCGCGGCGCCGGACCGGTGGCCGTGGGGGAGGCCCGCCGCCTCGCCACGGGACCGGCCGGCCGCGCTCCCCCGCCGAAGGTCACTAGCGGACCCTACGGTGGTTCCTCACAGTGGACGACCACGAGCGGAGTCTCCCATGTCCTCGCCCACAGGCGTTTTCGTCATCGGACTGCCCATCGCCGATCGACGACGCACGATGGCCTTCTACCGTGACGCCTTCGGTTTCGAGCCGATCGGCGCGCCGGCCGAGGACGGCGTACCCGAGCCGTTGCAGTACCCGATCGGCGAACAGACACGCCTGATGTTCGTTCCCACGGGCGGGTTCGGCTGGGCCCTCGGTGACCGGGGGATCGCGCCGTCGGGAACCAGCGAGTGCCTTCTGAACACGACGGTCGTCACTGAACGTGACGTCACCGACCTGGCCGCCCGGGCCGGCCGGGCCGGGCGGCGAGGTGATCAGCGAACCCGGGCACCGACCGTGGGGATACGCGGTGACCCTCGCCGACCCCGACGGGCACGTCTGGCAGATCACCGCCGCGTCGCCCGCGGCCTCCTGACCGGGCGCCGTCCCACCGGACGGCTACGCTGCGGCGGCCGCGCGCGTCACCGGGCCGGACCGCCCGGAACCGGGACGTCGTCCGCGCGCCCCGTTCCCCGGCCGTGGACCGGTGAGCCATGCCGGCAGGCCGGCCGCGCCCGTCCATCGCCCAGGCGGGCAGCCCGCAGCGCAGGGAGTGGCGGCGGGCGAAGGCGCCGGTCGCGCCGGTGCCGTGCCTGCGGCCCCGTCCCCTGCGACCACGGTGCGCGGGAGTTGTCCAGCCGCCGGGCGGCCGAGGCCCATGACGTCCTCGCCACGGCGGCCCGCGCGGTGGGGCGTTGCCGCGGGACGCCCGCCGACACCATCAGGATCGGCGTGCTCGGACCACCCGCCCTCGACGGGGCCGGGCCGGCCAGGGTGGGGACTCAGGCGCTTCATGAGTGGATCGGCCTGGAGAGCACGCCCGAGCGTGCCGCGCTGCTCGCGGCGATCCCGGCGGAGGTCTGACAGCGCCGTCCGGTCGCTCGACACGAGAGAAACCGTCGAAAGGGCATAAGCTGTCTCTTCGTGGTTGAAATCGTCATCGTCGATCGGTGTGAGGACCGTGACCAGGTCTTCGTGATCCGCGGCGCCGTCTTCGTCGCGGAACAGGACGTTCCCATCGAGGAGGAGCGAGACGCCCGCGATCGTGACGCCGAGCACTTCCTCGCCAAGGTGGACGGCGTGGCGTCGGGCACCTGCCGCCTCGTCGTGGAGGGGGAGACCGCGCTGCTGGGCCGGCTCGCCGTCCTCAAGCGCGCGCGTGGCACCGGGCTGGGTGCGGCGCTGGTCCGCGCGGTGGAGGAACGGGCGCGTCAACGCCGCCTCTCCTCGATCGAGCTGCACGCCCAGACGCACGCACGGGGATTCTACGAGCGGCTCGGCTACACCGCCTTCGGTGAGGAGTTCCTCGACGCGGGGATCCCGCACCTGGGCATGCGCAAGGCGCTGACCTGACCACCGCCCCCACCTCTGGGCGGGCCGGGCGAACGGCCCGATGTCACCGATCCCACAGGCCGGGCCCCGACCTCTGTGGTTACCGGCCAGTAGGATTCGGTTCAGTGATGGGCACCCCCACCACGACGCGGACGAGAAAGCTGACGAACACCCATGACGGTCCACGCAGAGCCGGTCGCCGAACTCCCCGATCCCGCCGACTACGGCCTCACCGTGGTCGAGGCGGAGGCGCTGCCTGCTGAGCTGATCGCCCTGGTCGACCAGGTGCGCGCGCTCGCCGACGCGGTCGCCCACACCGAGGCGGACCCCGCCGAACTCGCCGAGGCCGGCGCCGCCGTGGCCGCGCTCACCGAACGGCTCGGCGCCACGCGCCGCATGACCGGCGCGATGCTGCGCCAGCGCCACCCCGACGGGCGGATCGAGTACAACACCCTCACCAACCTCGTGTCCGGACCGGTCAACCCCACGGCGCCGCCCCTGGAGCTCACCGAGGCCGACGGTGGACTGCGCGGCGAGGTCACTCTCAACGGCACCTACCAGGGGCCGCCCGGCCTCGTCCACGGCGGTTGGATCGCCGCCATGCTCGACCAGGCGCTGGGCGCCGCCGCCGGCGTGGCCGGCATGCCCGGGCTCACCGCCAACCTCACCGTCGACTACCGTAAGCCCACGCCCCTCAACGCGCCGTTGACGGTGACCTCTCGGGTGACCGGAACCGAGCGCCGCAAGGTGTTCGTGTCGGCCGAGATCCGCCACAACGGTGAGATCACCGCCGAAGGCACCGCGATCATGGTGCAGATCGCGCTGCCCGGATAGGGGCGCGTGTCCGCCACCGCGGGCGTGGGTGTAGGCAAGGAGACCATGAAGGAACGTTCCGCCCCCGCTATGGCCACCCCTCCCACCGAGGGGGGACTGGCCGAGCCCCTGTACGCCCGCGCGGCCGAGGCCCCCGAAGAGGTCATGCTCGACCGCAAACAGGAGGGCTGCTGGACCGGTGTCACCGCGGGTGACTTCGCCACCCAGGTGACCGCCGTCGCCCGCGGCCTGATCGCCGCGGGGATCGAGGTCGGGGACCGCGTCGGCCTGCTGGCCGACAACGCGTTCGAATGGACGCTGTTCGACTACGCCCTGTGGGCCGCCGGCGCCGTCCCGGTACCGATCTACCCCTCCTCCTCGGAAGGGCAGATCCGCTGGATCCTCGGTGACTCCGGCGCCCGCGCCTGCCTCACCGACACCGCCGAACGCGCCGCGGTCATCGAAGGGCTGCGAACCGACCTGACCGGACTACGCCACGTCTGGACGGTCGAGGAGGGGGCGGTCGACACCCTGCGCGCCGCGGGCGCGGACATCCCCGAAGAGGAGGTGAGCCGCCGCAGGGCGGCCGTCTCCCCCCGGGATCCGGCGACCATCGTCTACACCTCGGGCACCACCGGATCGCCCAAGGGATGCGTCCTCACCCACGCGAACTTCTTCGCCGAGGTGGACAACATCATCGCCGCGCTCCCCGAACTCTTCCGCCCCGACGCGGCCGGCCGGCGCCCCAGGACACTGCTCTTCCTGCCCCTGGCCCACGTGTTCGGCCGCATGGTGGAGATCTGCGCGATCCACGCCGGGGTCCGGCTCGCCCACACTCCCAGCGTGCGTTCGCTCCTGGACGACCTGACCACCTTCCGACCCACCTTCCTGCTGGCCGTGCCCTACGTCCTGGAGAAGATCCACGCCACGGCCCAGACCCAGGCGGGCACGGGACTCAAGGGCCGGATCTTCGCGGCGGCGCGCGCCACCGCCGTCGCCTACAGCCGCTCCCTCGACGAGGGCGGCCCCGGACCCCTGCTGCGCCTGCGCCGCGCGGTGTTCGACCGGCTGGTGTACCAGAGGGTCCTCGGGGCGCTCGGCGGGGAGGCCACCCGCGTGATCTCCGGCGGCGGGACACTGGAGCCACGGCTGCTGCACTTCTACCGGGGGATGGGGCTGGAGGTCATCGAGGGCTACGGGCTCACCGAGACCACCGCGGCCGTCGCGGCCACCCGGCCCGGCCGGGTCCGCCCCGGAACGGTCGGCATTCCCCTGCCCGGAGCGTCGATCCGCATCGCGCAGGACGGGGAGATCCTGGTCAAGGGGGAGCAGACCTTCACCCGCTACTGGAACAACGAGGCCGAGACCCGCGGCGCCTTCACCGACGGCTGGTTCGCCACCGGCGACCTCGGCGAGTTCGACGCCGAGGGCAACCTGCGCATCATCGGCCGCAAGAAGGAGATCCTGGTGACCGCGGGCGGGAAGAACGTCGTCCCCGGCCCCATGGAGGACCGGGTGCGTGAGCACCCGCTGGTCAACCAGTGCATGGTGCTGGGCGATGGCCGCCCCTTCGTGACCGCGCTCATCACCCTGGACGGCGAGGCCCTGGCCCGCAGGGAGGGGGGACCGGACTCCGAGGAGGTGCGCGCCGAAGTTCAGGAGGCGATCGACGCCGCCAACCGGCAGGTCTCCAAGGCCGAGTCGATTCGCCGCTTCACCATCCTGCCCGGTGCCTTCTCCGAGGAGGACGCGACGCTGACCCCGACCCTCAAGCTGCGCCGTTCGGCCATCCTGGAACGCTACGCCGGTGAGGTCGAGCGGATGTACGCCAAGAGGTGAGGGCCCTCCCGTCCGCCGTCCCGCCGAAGAGGCGGACGGGGCCGGTGGAGCCGCCTTTTCCGTCGTTTCGACCCCGACGGGAGGCGGATCTGCCAGCATCTCCTCAGCACGGACCGGGTCGGCGCCCCACCGCGCTGCCGCGCGGATCCCGGCCCGTGAGACCACATCCCATCCCGCGAGGAGGAACTGTCATGTCCCAGGAAACGGTGTCGGAGCAGGACGGCTCGATCGAGGCCGGACGGCCCCGCAGGTGGGGCTTTGAACAGAGCCCGGTCAACATCCGCACCGATCTGCTGACACACAGGCGCCTGCCCCGGCTGGAGTTCGCCTACGGGAACTCGGCCAAGATCGAGCTGGAGTACGTCCGCCATCCGGCCGACGAGCCGCCGGGCCTGGGCGTGCACCGCCCCGAAGAGAACGTCGCCGGACACATCCGCTCCCACGACCACCACCTTCGCGTCGGTGACGCCGACTACGTCCTCTCCGAGGTGCACTGGCACACCCCCTCCGAGCACCTGATCGACGGAAGGACGTTCTGGGCCGAGCACCACCTCAAGCACCACCGCGTCGACGACCCCGGCGACGCCCTGGTGGTCGCGGTCTTCTGGGAGGCAGGGGAGGACCACCCCGACCTTCAGCGGCTGGTCCGGGAGTTCCCCCGCTGCCGGGACAACGCCGAGATCATCACCGTCGACTCGGTCGACCTGACCCGGCTCGTCCCGACCGAACGTGCCTCCTACCGCTACCGGGGCTCCCTCACCACCGCCCCCTACAGCGAAGGGGTGAGCTGGATCGTCATGGCCTCCCCCCTCACCGCGCGAGCCGCGACACTGGCCGAGCTGGAGACCGACTTCCCCGGCGGCACCGCGCGCAGCGCCCACCCCCTGTACCGCCGGACCATCGAGACCGACGTTCCACGTGTGCGCTGACCGTCAGCCCCTCCGGGCGGGAAACCTCAGCCCCGGAGGGGCCCGGCCACGACGGCGTGCCGGGTGAAACCGAGCCGGACAAGCAGGTCGTGGGCTTCGCGCACCCGGTCGGGAACGGGCACCGGGGCACTCCAGCCCCGCTCGGCGTAGAGCACCAGGCGCTGGAGGTCCCCGACCAGGAAGTGCAGCACCTCGGCCTCGGGGTAACGGTCGTCGTCGTGGTAGCCGGCGAGACCGCCGGGGAAACAGCGGAAGGACCAGTGCACGCCCGGCCAGTGCACCGCCGCGGTGGCCAGCGCCCGCTGCCCCATATAGGGCTTGGCGGTGACCACGGCGCGGCGCACCGCGATCCCGTGCCCGTCGACCAGGAGCCGGGAGAAGGCGAAGTTCTCGGCGGTGTTGGTCGCCCGCCGCTCCAGCAGCATCGCCGAATCCGGGATCGCCGTCTCACGACGGGCCACCGCGGCGAACTCCTCGGCCTCGGGCCGCTCCCAACGGGCCGGACCGGTCTGTCCGGATGTGTGACGGCCCCGGTCGCCCGAGAAGACGACGAGCGGGGCGACCCCACGCTCCCAGGCGCGGGCGGCGTACCCGGCCACCCGCAGGTCGTGGCTGCCCAGGGCGAGGAGGATGTCGGCGCCGGAGGCGTCGCCGGCACGGTCCGGCGCGGTGTGGAAATCCCACAGCACCTGGGCCGCGCGGCGACCTTCGGGGGTGAGGTGAGCCGTCATGGCGTGCCGGGGACCTCGGGTGGACCGGCCGCGCCCTTTTCGCCTTTTCTCCAGGTCAGCGTGATCTTCATGGTGCTTTCGGCATTGGCTTTGACGAGCATGATGTCGGCGCCGGCGGTGACGTTGACCCCCAATTCGACCGATACCTCGTCGGGGGAGGAGGCCAGTTCCCCCAATTCATGAGCGACCAGGTCGGACAGTGCGCGGACTTTGCCCAGCACCGTCTCGAATTTCTCCTCGGCCGTGCGGAAGGCGGTCCGCGAGCTGACATCGCGGACCTTGGCGGGTCCTCCAGCGGTCTCGATGAGGACCGACCCGCCATGGGCACTGTCGAATCGAATGATCTCCGGCAATTCTTCCCGCCTTTCACCGGCGTGACGTGGTGATGTCCGTCGATCCTGTCCTCCGGAACGGGAGGACGTAAGCAAAATGTCCGGGATCGGTCTACATGGATTTGTAGAGACCGGGGATATCCACCTCACTGGCCGTATGTCAGCATATTCGTCATGGGAAGTTCCGTGTGCCGTTTCCGTACCCCCCGGCGGCTCGCCGTCGCGCTTAGTTCGAGAGAATCGGATGAGTCCTGACCCAACACGCAGCGAGGGACCTGGTGGAGGCGAGGACGGAACGGTGCCACGTGCCGGCGGTTCCCTGACCAGGGAGATGGCAGACCTGCACTGGTGGAAGTCGAGCCACAGCAACAATGCGAACGGCTGTGTTGAAACCGCTCGTCACCAGGACGGCAGCGTCGCGCTCCGCGATTCCCGTAACCCGGAGAAAGCCGTCCTGGGCTTCCAGTGCATGGAATGGTGCGCTTTCCTCGCCGGAGTGCGGAAAGGGCTCGGGTGACCCCGCGGGACGGGGGACGGCGCCCTCGCCCCGCGGCGCGGCTCACAGGTCGTTGATGTGCAGATCGCAGTTGGCCCGCACGTTCTCGGCGGCCGAGAGCGTGCTGGGGTGGTCGGGACCGAACACCGTCGCGTAGCGCCGGATCACATCATCGGTCTCCTCGGACAGCGTGGAACCCTCGATCGCCTGGCGGTCCAGCACCAGGTTGCGTAGAGCCGCGAGGGTGAGCGGATGGTTCTCGGGGAACGCCCGCCGGCATCGGTCGAGGGTGGTGGTGTCCATCTCCAGGGCCGCGGCGACCTGTCCCGTCGCGAACAGGTCGCTGGCCAGGTTGATCGCGTTGGCGATCGTGCTGGGGTGGTCCTCACCGAGCCGGTCGACGTGAACGGCCAGCGCCTCCTCGTCCAGCCGCCGCGCCTCGGCGGCCCGGCCGAGGAGCCGCAACACGACCGCGTGGTTGAGCGCCACGTCCGCGTACAACGGGTGGTGCTCGCCGTAGAGGTCGCGGAAGCGATTCAGGGAGTCCTCCGATAGCCGCAGCGCGGCGTCGTGCGCGCCGGCCGCCCGCAACGACACCGAGTGGTTGGCCGCCGCGCGCATCGTTCCCGGGGAGGCGGGACCCAGCCGCTGGTGGGAGAGCTGCCAGGCCTCCTCCGTCAGCTCCAGGGCCTCTTCCAGCAGCCCCAGCCGTCGCTTGACGGTGCCCACCGCCTGCATGGTCACCAGCCGCGACGGGCTCTGCCGTTCGCGGATCCGGTTGTTCAGCGTGTGGATGGCCTCCAGTTCGACCGCCGCCTCGCGGTAGCGGCCGGACTCCATGAGGTTCATCCCGTAGCCGTAACGGCTGCCGTTGGTCAGGGCGTGTTCGGGGCCCAGGATCTCGACGCGGATCTCGTAGTTGTACCGGTCGATCCGCATCGCCTCGTCGAAACGGCCGTTCAGCCGCAGGCCGACCGCGTGCAGGTGGGCCGCGCGCAGGGTCAGGGGGTCGTCGCGGCCGAAGATCCGCTCGTGCCGCTCCAGGGAGTCGGTGCTCACCTCGACCGCGCGCTGGAACTCGCCGATATTACGCAGGTCCCACGACAGGATGGCGTGGGCGTCGAGAGTCTCCTCGTCGTCGGGACCGCTGGTGCGGGTCAGCGTCTCGACGGTGCGCGTGCACAGCTCGTAGGACTCCTCGAAGCGGCCGAGCTCACGCAGGATCTCGGCGTAGCGCATGGCGGCACGCAGCGTCTGCACGTGATCCTCGCCCAGGCGCCGGCGCCACTCCTCCAGCACCTCCAAGCCGAGGTCGTGCCCCTCCTGGTAGCCGCCCCACAGGGACAGGAAGTGCAGCTCGCCCAGGACGAGCTGGCGCGCCCAGTCGCTGTCGCACCGCCACTGCCGGGTCGCCTGGACGTGCGGCAGCAGTTCGACGTAGCGGCCCCACTCGCGGATGGCGAAGGGGTCTCCGGGGTCGAGGTTGGCCAGCAGCATGTGCGCGCAGTGCAGCACCTCCTCGCGCTCGCGCGGGCTCAACGGGATCCGCAGCGCCTCCTGCACCAGCCGGTGCAGCTGGAAGGTCTCGTTGCGGTGGTCCATCTTGACCAGCGCGTAACGGTCGATCGCGCGCAGCGCCCTGCTCAGCTTGATCGCGGGATCGGCGAGGATCTCGGTCAGTTCCGGCGGCGCGTCGACGTTGCGGGCGCCGTTGAACAGTTTGCGCGGGATGGGCTGCGGCGCGAGGAACGCGCACACCCGCAGCAGTTGCAGCGCTCCGGGGTTGGTCTCGCTGAGCCGGTCCAGGGTCATGTTCATCGTCGCCGCCACCGACCGCGGGTAGTCGGGGCTGGGGCCCAGGTTGGCGAGCAGCTCGTCGGCCTTCTCGTCGAAGACCTCCAACCACTCCGTCGCCGGCATCAGGGTCTCCAGCAGCCACACCGCGGTCTGCTCGACGGCCAGGGGGAGGTCGCCCAGCCGTTCGGCGATGCGGTCGGCCTCGTCGTCGGTGAGCGTCTTGGGGCCGCGCTTGTGCAGCAGCTCCTTGCTCTCGGCGCGTTCGAAGGTGTCGACCTCGAGCAGGCTGTTGTCCCCGGCCCGCCACCGCGGCGAGCGCGAGGTGATGAGGAGCTGGCCGGGGCCGTCGGTCGGCAGGAACCCCTGAAGCTCCTCGGGATCGCCGGCGTTGTCGTAGATCAGCAGCCAGTTGTCGATCGGCGCGCCCAGCCGCAGCGCCTCGAGCGCGGCGCGTACCGCGGCCGCGGGATCGTTGGAGGAGCCGACCCCCAGACGCACCGCGAGGTCGATGAGGGCCTGCTGCACCTGGGCGGAGGTCTCCGAGGGGATCCACCAGACGAGGTCGTACTCGGCCCGGTTGCGGTGCGCGTACTCCATCGCCAACTGGGTCTTGCCCACCCCGCCCATACCCTGGAGGGTCTGGGGGACCAGGGCGGTGGTCCCCTCGCGCAACCGCCGTCGCAGTTCCTCGAGAAGGAGCTCGCGCCCCACGAAGGTGCGGTTGCGAGGCGGGATCTGCCCCCAGATGGTGGGGGAGGCACCCCGGTCGGCGGACCGCTGCGCGGTCAGGCTGCGCAGGACGTCTGTCACGCTGTCTCCTTCGGGAATGGTCGGTGGCAGCCCGTTCTCGGGTGTCCCGACGGGTGCGCTCACGGGCGGGTCGGGGATCGGGCCGCGTTGTGCGGTCGCATGGTCGTCCGCCGGTTGTTCCGGGGCGTCGGCGGAGGGGGACGCCGCCTCCTCGCCTCTCCCCTCGACGGGGGCGGGGGAGGAGGGGCCGATCCGTTCCGCCCAGTCGGTGGCGGCCCTGCGGACGTACCCCGAGAGCGCCTGGAGCGCGGGGATGACGGCCCGGGCGAACGGCTCCGTGGCGGCGTCGACCTCGGGGGGCCGCCAGGCGTCGGGCTGCCGAAGCAGCGGCGTCAACCGGCTCAGCCAGGGAACGGAGTCGCGATGCTCCTCGGCGAGCGACCCGATCAGCTCGGTGATCTGGGATCGGCGGCCGCCGAGGGCCAGCAGACGTTCGCGCACACCGGGGTGGAAGTCCAGGGCGACACGGTCGGGCCGGGAGATGTCGTCGTCACCGATCCGGTCGACCAGGTCCGACCACAGGACCTCGGCGAGGTCGGTGCTGCGGGAGGCGGGGGCGAAACGCCGTTGCACCCCGCGGATGATCGGCAGGTTGAGCGGGACCGCGGCGAGGTAGACCGCGAGCTGGAACGCGGTGGGGGAGGCCGCGGCCCGGAATCGTTCGATCCGCTGGTCGGCGTTCAAGGGGGCGGCGCGCCGGCGCGCCCGCGCGGCGAGTGTCACCTCCCGGGAGGCCAAGGCGTCCTCCTCGTCCCACGCGGCGGTCTCCTCCACGGCGTCCTCGACGATCAGCGCGCTGCACCGGAAGCCGTCCGGATCGCCCCGCCCGGCGAGGAAGCGCGCCCAGCGGCCGATGTCCTCGGGTTCGAGCGCGAGCACCGGTACGGCCAGACCACGGATCTCGGCCTCGTCGGAGCGCGCGGCGGGCGCGATCGGCAGCGTGGAGAGGTGGGCGACACGGTAGCGCGCGTTGGGCACGGAGGCGCCCCGGGCCGGGACGGAGGCGCGCAGCGCGACCCGGTGCAGCCTCATCGTGGTGCGTCGCCACTGGTGGCGTTCCATCACCTGCACCAGGCCCACGGAGGCGTCGCGTCCCCAGCGGGCCAGCCACGACTGCACGGCCCCGCTGTGCCAGCCGAAGCCCAGTGCGTCGCTGAGCACCAGGACGACGTGCCGGCCGGGGCCGTGGGCCGGCAGCGTCGGAGCGGGGTCGGCGGCCCCCTCGCCCTTGAGCGGAACCTCGCCGAAGAAGGTCTTGTCGGAGTCGAAGCGTACGAGTCGGACCTCGCCGAACACCCGTACCTGGCGTACCAGGTCGGTGAACTCCCGGACGAGCGGTCGATGCAGCATCATCGACAGGCTGTCGTCGACGAGGAGCGTCAGCTCGTCGGCGAGGAACACGTCGGGGGAGAGGACGGGAAGCAGCGGTGTGCGGCCGGCTCGGGCCGTCTCGGGGGCGGCCAGGGCCAGCTCGGCGTAGCGCTGGGCCGTGCGGGACTCGTCGAGTCGCTGCCCGCCGGGACGGAGACGGCGAAACGCCCGCAACGCCCGGACCAGGGCCTGGGGGCGCCGCAGGACGGACTCCACCGGCGTGGCCGGCGAGGCGCCCGCGGGGCCGGAGGCGGGCGGGACGGGGGGAGGGGGGTCCGGCCGTGTGGGCCGTGTCTCCTCGGCCTCGGGGGCCGGCCGCTCCGGGGGAGCGGAGGCGGGATCCTCGCCGGTGGTGCCCTCGTCCCCGAGCGGCCGGGGGCGGGGCGCCGGGGGCCGTGGATCGGCGGGCGCGTCCGAAGGCGCGGGGTCCGGCGACCGGGTCGGGGAGGCGGGATCGGCCGCGTCGCGCACCGCGGCCAGCCACAGGGCGTCGGCGACCTCCCACCACTGCGGCGCGGAGGCGGGGCAAGCCTGTGGGTACGACAAAGGGGGAGGCGGCGCGCTTTCCGCCTCCGTCCCGTCGAACCGGTCGTGACCCTCGTGTTCGGTCACCCGTGGCCCGCTTCCGTCAGGCGTTGCCAGACCAGTCTGAGTACCCGGCCCCAGGCGTCGGAGTCCAAGGATGCGCCAGGGGGGTGCCCGGCGGAACTGGCGAGATAGACGGAGTTCAGTAGCTGGTCCACGGAGAGCCCGTCGAGTTCTCCCGAGCGTTCGATGAAGCGGCGGATCAGCTCGTGGTCGTCGCTGCGCAGGCGGCCTCCGAAGTGGGCCATGACGATGTCGGCGAGCTCGGTCTCGCTGGGGCGGCGCAGCCGGAGGGGCAGACAGCGGCGCAGGAAGGCGGGTGGGAAGGGGCGTTCGCCGTTGCTGGTGATGATGATGAAGGGGAAGGCGCAGCAGCGGACCTCGCCGTTGTGCACGGTGAACGCGCGGTCGGGGTCGTCGGTGGGCACGGTGATCCGGGGATGGCGGGACCGGAGGCGGGCGAGTTCGGGAATGGCGTAACGCCCGCTCTCCAAGACGTCGAGCAGGTCGTTGGCCAGGTCGATGTCGCCCTTGTCGAACTCGTCGATGAGCAGGACCCGGGGCAGCCGGTGGGGGAGCAGGGCCGTGCCCAACGGTCCCAGGCGCAGGTAGTCGCCGATGGGGCGATCGGCCGCGCGCTGCTGGTCGCCCCCTCCTCCCGCGGTGTCGGCGGAGATGTCGTGGATGCGGGCGATGGGGTCGTATTCGTACAGTCCCGAGCGCAGCGTGCTGCGGCTGTTGACCGGCCAGCGCAGCACCCGGCCGAGTTTGAGCTCGTGGGCCACCCGGTAGGCCAGACTGGACTTGCCGACCCCGGGGTCGCCGGTGACCAGGAGCGGCCGGCGGAGCAGGAGCGCGGTGTTGACCGCGTCGATGACCTCGGTCTCGTGAGGGGTCGGCGGTCGGGAGCGCGGGGTCGCCGTGCCGAGCATCCGGGTGATCTCGGAGTGGTCGTCGGGCGGGGCGGGCTGGAGGGGGCCTCCGTCGAAGCGCCGCCACGGGGGCGGGGCGGGGAGTTCGGAGGCGAGGTCGAGGTAGTCGCGGGGTCGCCCGGTGCCGCGGTAGATCCACCAACGGGGGATCTGCGGGCTCGCTTCGCCGCCGTGGTCGCTCCCGGGCGCTCGCCCCGGCTCGGATGACGGGACAGACGCCATCGGCGGACCTTCCTAGGACGGGGTTTCACCTGCTGTGGTGCGGGTGGAAATCAGCAAGATCGGGCGGATCGGGCATTTGTGACGAAATTTCGTAAACCATGCTGACTTCGAGCGGATCATAGCCGCTTCCCTCCTGCCGGGATCCTATCTCACTTCCCGTGCGGAACTTTTTCAAGGCGTGCGGAAGGGCCTCGATTTTCGCCAGTGAGAGGCGTTCCCGGTCGCCGCCGAGAAACGGTCGCACATGGCGGTGGAAAAGTTCCGTCCCCTCCGCGTCTCCGCGTAACCACACGATGATCGGGATTCCGGTGGTCAGGGCGATGCCGAGCTGTTCATAGCCTTCGGAGGTGCGCGGATCTGCGCCCAGAACGCACGCGACCAGTTCCTCGTCGGCCAGATGGGTGTTGAGCGTCCTGCGGGCCGTCTCGCTCGTCGTCGAGGTCGAGACCCAGTAGACGTCGCCCTCCTTGCGGGCCGAAAGCGCGTGCTGGTGCTTGCGTAACTGGGCGTGCACGTCCCGCCATTGCGGGTGGTCGTTGTAGAGGAGTTCCCAGCAGCGCAGCACGATCTCGTGGGCGCCGCCGATGGGCTGGACGATCCCGGTGATCGGCGCCGGCCGCCCCCACCTGGTCACCTGCCACGCCAGCAGGGAGAAGGGGAGGACGAACTGGAGGTTCAGGCCGTGGGAGACGGCCCCGGGCAGCCGCTTCGCGGCGTCGACCATCTCCAGCACCGTCTCCTCCAGCGTCTCCCGGGTGACGGTTCGGCCGCTCCCCCTGCTGTAGCCGGGCCGCGGCCCCCCGGAGACGGTCCAGGAGGTGACGGTGTAGCGCTCGGGGCCGTCGAGGTCGCCTTCGACCGGTTCGGCGCAGACGATGAGCCAGGGCGCCTCGGCCCGTTCCGGGGGACGGGGGGCCCGGGAGCGTCGCATCAGCCCGCGCCACTCCTCCTCGGCGAGGGTGTTGCGGTGGTGGCGGTCGATGGTCTCCGACAGCCCCTCCCCGGTCCACAGGCCCCGCGCGCGCACCTCCTCCAGGAAGATCGCGTCGCGTGGCAGGCCGTCGTCGTCGGGGGTCAGGTCGGCGAGGTAGTCGTAGGCATCCAGGGCGGTGCCGAAGTCCTCCCGCGGATGGTCGGCGCGGCCGTGCATCGCCTCGTCGAAGGCGCTGCGGATCGCGCCGAAGCGCAGACCGGACAGCCAGCGGCGGACGGCGAGGGTGGCCTCCTCCTGCGCGGTGAGGAGATCCAGCAGGAACGGGACCTGTTCCACCGGGATCATGAAGGCGGTGCGCCCGTCCTCGGGGATCAACCCCTCGACGCGGCTGGTGAGGATGCCCACCACCCGGCCCTGTAGATCGTCGATCACCCCGCAGCCGCTGAAACCGCCCTCGACCGGGACGGGATGGGAGCGGTCGATGTCGACCTGGAGCTGTCCGAGACGGGTGCCGCCCCGTCCCACCACCTCGGCGCGGGCCGTCAACCCGCCCTCGACCCCCTGGGGATAGCCGTGGACGCGGACCCTGCGCGGACGGGGCCCCGTGGCCACACGACCCAACTGGACGGCCGCGCCGACCGGATGCGCGTCCCGCAGCGTCAGCACGGCGATGTCGAGCGCGTCGTCCCAGTGCTCGGCCAGGAGCCCGGCGGCGCGGCGCTGTCCGTCCTCGGTGCCGACGACGACCTCGGCCGGGGCCGGTGGCAGGTCCGTGTCCTCCAGGCACAGCGCGTCGCGCACGACATGGGCGCAGGTCGCCACGTGGCCGCCGGGGAGCAGGATCCCGCCTCCCACCACGTAACCGTCAGGGGTCATGATCCGGACCTGCCAAGAGAGGTCGAAACCGGGCGAAGGGGATGGCATTGCGCCGCAGCCTCTTTCCTCGAATCGTTCAGGGGCGTGTATTTCGATTCTGTGGGAGGGGGAGGGGGGATTCGGTCGTTTCCTTATTCTTCCCTTCGGGAGGAATCACGGTGCGGACACGTGAAAGCGGACACGAGGGATCATCCCATCCGACGTCTCCGAAGTCGTCCCGGTTCCCGGAAGGCACCTGGGGCACGGGCGGGTCCGGTATCATCAGCGGCATGTTCCACCGCTATCGCCTGTTTAGCGAGCCGGCTCCGCAGCAGCCGGCCGCCGACATGTGACGGCGGCGGAGCGGAGCCGGCCGAAGAGCGCGGAGGTCACCGACCTCGCGCTCTTTTCCTTTTCGTGGCGGTCGGCCGTCCCTCCCTCCCGGACGGGCCCGCCGGCCGCGTCCACCGGATCGAGGAGACGACCCAGATGACCACCAGCCCTTCCCTCGCCGAACTGCGCGCCCGTATCGACGAGGTCGACGCGACACTGGCCGAACTGCTGGAGCGGCGCGCCCTGCTCGCCGCCGACGTGCAACGTCTCAAGCCCGTCGGCGGGTTCGCCGGACGCGACCCCGAGCGTGAACGCGCGGTCGTGGCGGCGATGGCCCGGCGGGCGCCGCGCCTCGGCGCCGAACGCCTCGCCCGCATCATGAACGGCGTCATCGAGAGCGGACTGGAGGTCGCCGAGGAGGAACGGCACACCATCGACCCCCCTCGGTGACCCTGGCCGGGGCCGTGCCGCCGGGCACGGCCCCGACACGCCGACACTGCGACCCGCGCGCCGATCCACCTCCCCGCGGGCGGTGATCTCGGCGACACCCCACCGCTGTCCGCGCCGCGGGTGACGACGGGCTCTTGCCCGTCGCCGGGGACGGCGAGCGCCGGATCGGGATCCGTGACCCCCGTGACCGTCATAGGCTCATGAGGCACACCAGTCCACCGAGCCGCATGTGGGGAAACAGCACCATGGCCGACTCCTTCGTCCACCTGCACGTCCATACCGAGTACTCGATGCTCGACGGTGCGGCTCGGTTGAAGCAGCTGTTCGAAGTGGCCCAGCGGGAGAAGATGCCGGCCGTGGCCATGACCGACCACGGCAACGTCCATGGCGCCTACGACTTCTACAAGCAGGCCAAGAACGCGGGTGTCACCCCGATCATCGGGGTCGAGGCATACGTCGCACCCGAGTCGCGCTTCCACAAGGAGCGGGTGCGCTGGGGTGACCCCTCGCAGAAGGACGACGACGTCTCCGGTGGTGGTTTCTACAACCACAAGACCATCTGGGCGCAGAACAAAGAGGGCCTGCACAACCTGTTCAAGTTGAACTCGCGGGCCTCCAAGGAAGGCCACGTGCGCAAGTGGCCGCGTATGGACAAGGAGCTGATCGCGGAGCACTCCGCGGGGCTCATCGCGACCACCGGCTGCCCCTCGGGAGCGGTCCAGACCCGTCTGCGCCTGGGGCAGTTCGACGAGGCGTTGAAGGTCGCGGGGGAGTACCGCGAGATCTTCGGGCGCGAGAACTACTTCGTCGAGTTGATGGACCACGGTCTCGACATCGAGACCCGGGTCCGCTCGGGGCTGCTGGAGATCGCCAAGAAGCTGGGGCTGCGCACCGTCGTCACCAACGACTCCCACTACACCTACGAGAGCGAGCGCGACGCCCACGACGCGCTGCTGTGCATCCAGACCGGTTCCAAGCTCGCCGACACCGACCGGTTCCGCTTCTCCGGATCCGGTTACTTCCTCAAGAGCGCGGACGAGATGCGCGCGATCGACTCCTCCGACGCCTGGCAGGAGGGGTGCCGCAACACCCTGGTCATCGCGGAGATGATCGACACCTCCGGAATGTTCGACTACTACAACCTGATGCCCAAGTACCCCATCCCGGAGGGGGAGACGGAGGAGAGCTTCTTCCGCAAGGAGGTGCTGCGGGGCCTGGAGCGGCGCTTCCCCGACGGTGTGCCGGAGAAGTACATCAAGCAGGCCGAGTACGAGATCGACGTCATCATCCAGAAGCGTTACCCCTCCTACTTCCTCGTCGTCGCCGACTTCATCAACTGGGCGAAGGCCAACGGGATCGCGGTGGGACCGGGCCGTGGATCGGCCGCGGGGGCGCTGCTGGCCTACGCGCTGGGCATCACCGACCTCGACCCGCTGCCGCACAGCCTCATCTTCGAGCGGTTCCTCAACCCCGAGCGCGAGTCCCCGCCCGACATCGACGTCGACTTCGACGAGCGCCGGCGCGGTGACGTCATCCGTTACGTGACGGAGAAGTACGGCGAGGACAAGGTCGCCATGATCGCCACGTTCGGAACCATTAAGGCGAAGGCTGCCATCAAGGACGCATCGCGCGTCCTGGGCTTCCCCTTCGCGCTGGGCGACCGCATCTCCAAGGCGTTCCCCCCGGCCGTCATGGGCAAGGACATCCCCCTCAGCGGCATCTTCGACGAGAAGCACCCCCGCTACAGCGAGGCCGGTGAGCTGCGCAAGCTCTATGAGGAGGACGTCGACGTCAAGCAGGTCATGGACCTGGCCCAGGGTCTGGAGGGGCTGATCCGCCAGACAGGTGTCCACGCCGCCGGCGTCATCATGAGCTCCGAGTCCATCACCGAGCACATCCCGGTCATGACCCGTCCCGCCGACGGTGTGACCATCACGCAGTTCGACTACCCGACGTGCGAGACGCTCGGGCTGATGAAGATGGACTTCCTCGGCCTGCGCAACCTCACGATCATGGACGACTGCATCAAGAACATCGAGGCCAACCGGGGGGAGAAGATCGACCTGCTCTCCCTGGGGCTCGACGACAAGAAGACGTTCGAACTCCTCCAGCGGGGCGACACCCTCGGCGTCTTCCAGTTCGACGGCGGTCCGATGCGTTCGCTGTTGCGCCAGATGAAGCCCGACCACTTCGAGGACATCTCCGCGGTCGGCGCGCTGTACCGCCCCGGCCCGATGGGCGCGAACTCCCACATCAACTACGCGCTGCGCAAGAACGGCCTCCAGGAGATCACACCGATCCACCCGGAGCTCGCCGAACCCCTCAAGGACATCCTCGGCACGACCTACGGCCTGATCGTCTACCAGGAGCAGGTCATGCAGATCGCGCAGGCGGTCGCCGGCTACACCCTGGGCCAGGCCGACCTGCTCCGTCGCGCGATGGGCAAGAAGAAGAAGGAGGTCCTCGACAAGGAGTTCAAGCCGTTCAGCGAGGGCATGAAGGCCAACGGCTTCTCCGACGAGGCGATCAAGACCCTGTGGGACATCCTCGTCCCCTTCTCCGACTACGCCTTCAACAAGGCGCACAGCGCCGCCTACGGGCTGGTCTCGTACTGGACCGCCTACCTCAAGGCCAACTACCCGGCCGAGTACATGGCGGCCGTCCTCACCTCGGTGGGCGACGACAAGGACAAGAGCGCGCTCTACCTCAACGAGTGCCGCCGTATGGGCATCAAGGTGCTGCCGCCCGACGTCAACGAGTCCGACTCGACGTTCACCCCGCGCGGCACCGACGAGATCCGTTTCGGCCTCTCGGCGATCCGCAACGTCGGCGGCAACGTGGTCGACGCGATCGTCAAGGCGCGTACGGAGAAGGGGCGTTTCTCGGGATTCGCCGACTTCCTGGACAAGGTCCCGGCCCAGGTCTGCAACAAGCGGGTCGTGGAGTCGCTGATCAAGGCGGGCGCCTTCGACGAGTTCGGGCATCCGCGCAAGGGCCTGGTCCTGGTGCACGAACAGGCGATCGACGCGATCATCGGTCACAAGCGGGCCGAGGCGGCCGGGCAGGACTCGCTGTTCGGCGGCATCACCGAGCCGGAGTCGGGCATCCAGGTGGTGCCGGCCATCCCCGAAGGGGAGTGGGACAAGACCACGTTGCTCACCTTCGAGCGGGAGATGCTCGGGCTCTACGTCTCCGACCACCCGCTGCTGGGCCTGGAGGGGATGCTGGCCTCCAACACCGACTGCTCGGTCGCCGATCTCGCCGAACGCCCGGACGGGACCACCGTCACGGTCGGCGGTCTGCTGTCGGGCCTCACCCGCAAGGTCACCAAGCAGGGCAACTCCTGGGCGATGGCGCAGCTCGAGGACCTGGGCGGTGCCGTGGACTGCATGATCTTCCCCAACACCTACCAGCTGTGCTCGCAGGTGCTGGCCGAGGACGCGATCCTGTTCGTCAAGGGGCGGCTCGACCGTCGTGAGGACACCCCGAAGCTGATCGCGATGGAGGTCATCCAGCCCGACCTGTCCAAGGTCGGTAAGGACCAGCCGGTCGTGGTGTCCCTGCCGCTGAGCAGGGTCGTCCCCGAGGTGGTGGCGGAGTTCAAGGACATCCTCTCCCGCAACCAGGGGCAGACCCAGGTCCATCTCCAGGTCCACAACGGTCCCCGCACCACGGTGTTCGCGCTCGACGACAAGCTGCGCGTGGCGCCCTCGCCCGAACTCATGGGCGAGCTGAAGGCGCTGCTGGGATCGAACTGCCTGGGGGGCGTCTAGCGTCCCGCCGGTCCCGGGGCCTTCCCGGCGGCGGGAGGAGACGGCCGGCCGGCGTGCGGCTCCCGGCCCCGGTGATGTCGGCCGATGTCGTGGAAGCGCCCAGGGCGGGCACCAGGGGATCGGCCCGGCCCGTGGAGCCCGCCTCCCGTGAGACGGCCCGTCTCAGGGGAGGCGGGCCGTTTCGTCGGGCGCCTGGACACCGACCTGCTCCGGGGCGCCGCCGACGTGCCGCGGGGCCGGGAGCGGGCCGTCGTGGACGCCGCGCGGCCCCGTCCTCCTCGCCCGGCGGGGTGGGCTCAGACGCCGGTCGCCCCGTCGCCGGATTCGCGCAACAGGTCCAGGTGGCCGTTGTGGCGCGCGGTCTCCTCCAGCACGTGTGTCAGCACCCAGCGCAGTGTCACGGGGGGACGCCCGGGGGCGCCGCGCCGGCGCGCGGCGTTGCCCAGTTCCAGGCGGGCGGTGATCTCCCGGGAGCGCGCGCACTGGGCGTCGTAGTCGTCCAGCAGGGCGGCGACGGGCAGCGTGGCGCCCAGCCGCCATTCGGCGTCGGGGTCCTCGGCCGAGCACGGGGAGCGGTTGGGCAGTCCCAGCATGACGACCTCGAACCAGTGGTGCTCCATCCACCGCAGGTGTGAGAGGAGTCCGGCGATCGTCATCAGGGGGGAGGTGGGCCAGGGGGCGTGTGCCGCCAGCGTCGGGTCCAGCCCGGCGCACTTCCAGCGGACGGTGGTGCGATGCCAGTCCAGCCAGGCGGTGAGCATGGTCCGCTCGTCGGCGGCGGGAGGCGGGGACGTACGCGGGTCGATGTCCAACATGGGGCCATTGTCGTGATTGGCGCGTCGGGCGTCACACGTTTTTCCGATCCGGAACAGCGGATAGATTCGGTGCGCGGACCGCCCGGCCGGAGGCGGCGAGGGAGAGGTGGGCGATCGGTGAAGCGGCAACGGCTCGTCGTCGGCGGCGCGGCGCTCGGGCTGCTGACGGTGCTGGGCCTGCTCCTGGGACTGCTGTGGTGGGCGATCGCGCCGCGGCCCCGGGTGACGGTCGTCGAGGGCGGTGCCACCGCGCCCTTCCCCCTGTCGGAGACCGCGTTCGCCGCCGAGGGGCACTACGCGCTGATGATGATGGTGGCCGGCCTGCTGTGCGGGTACGGGGGCTACCTCCTCCAGCATCACCTGTCGGTGCGTCGGCGCGTCGACATGCGCTCGGCGATGCTGCTGGGACTCGCGGTGGGCGCGCTGACCGGTTCGCTCGCGGCGTGGGGCGTCGGGACGCTCCTGGACGCCGGCGCGGCCCAGCGCGCGATCGAGGCCGCCCGGCCGGGAGACGTCGTCAGCGAGGGACTGCACCTGCGGGCACACAGCGCCCTGCTCCTGTGGCCCTTCGTCACCGTCCTCCAGTACGCCCTGTTCGACGCGGTCAGCCTCTGGCGAGGGGACGTTCCCCGTTTCGACCCGCCCGGGGAGGACGGTCAGGACGCGGCGCCGGACCAGGACGGCCGGACGGCGGCGGTGGCCGGGGAGGGGACGCGGGAGACAGGCCCCGCCTGAACCGTCCTCAGCCCCGGGCGCCGATCGGGGCGGTCACCGCGCCGGTGAGCCGCACCAGCTCCTCGGGTGCCAGTTCCATCTGCAGACCCCGGCGTCCGGCCGAGACGAAGATGGTCGGATGGCTCGTCGCGGAGGAGTCGATGACGGTGCGCAGCCGTTTGCGCTGCCCCAACGGGCTGATCCCGCCCACCACGTACCCCGTCGCGCGTTCGGCGGCGCGCGGGTCGGCCATGGTGGCGCGCTTTCCGCCCACCGCGGCCGCGAGCGCTTTGAGGTCCAGTGACGTCGCGACCGGGACGACGCCGACGGTGAGGGTCCCCTCCACGTCGGCGACCAGGGTCTTGAACACCCGCTCGTGGGCGACCCCGAGCGCGTCGGCGGCCTCCTCGCCGTAGGAGCCGCCGTTGCCCGTAGCGGTGTAGGGGTGCAGGGTGAAGGCCGCCTTCGCGCGCTGCGCCGCGACCGTCGCCGGAGTTCCCTTGCCGCTCACCGTCGCCCCATCCCCTCGGTCCCGTCGCCTCGGCCGGCAGGTCCGGCCGGTCCCAACCCTAGCGCCGCGAGGGCCGCGGCCGCGCGGTCCGGTCAGTTCAGGTTGATCTCCTGGCGCAGGAACTGCCCGGCCGGCAGGGTGGGCAGCGAGGCCAGCACCCGGTTCTCGCGGCGCAGGAGCGCCGCGGCGCGTTCCAGGCGGGCCGCGGCGTGGTCGGCCTCCAGCAGCCCCTGCTTCTCGTCGGGGTCCACGATGATCGCCGCGGACACCGCGTAGGACACCGGCAGCGGGGCGGTCGGGAAGTCCGCCGGGGGATCGGCCGGAATCCCGATCCCGGTCAACCGCTCGCAGTAGCGGCCGAACAGCCGGGCCACCACGTCGACCTGTTCCCCCGCGCCGGGGCCGTCCTCGTCGGGCAGGGGGGTGGTGGAGGCCCGCAGGTAGGGGAAGGAGTCGTCGGGAGGGAGCAGCTCGTCGATCCGGAACCGCCGGCCGCCCTCGACGACGAGGTCGTAACGCCCGTCTCCGCGCAGCCGGGACGTGCGGATCTCGGCGGTGCAGCCGACCTCGAAGAGCCGCTGGGCCGACCTCTCGCCGACCTCGTGCCCGAGTTCGATGCCGACCACTCCGAAGTGCCGGGGTGTATCGGAGGGAGCGTCGAGCAGGTCGCTCACCAGACGCCGGTAACGCTGTTCGAAGATGTGCAGCGGCAGGGGCAGGCCGGGGAACAGGACCGACCCGAGCGGGAAGAGCGGCAGCCGGTGGAGCACGGGACAAGTATGCCCAAAAAGGGAGGCCCCTTCCGGGAAGCCTCGCGGAAGGGGCCCTGCGTCCGGCCGGTGTGGCGGTGGACGCCGGTCACAGGGTCAGGGAGGGGCCCGCGGTCCCGGGAGCGGTGGCGTCGCCGCCGGTCTCGTCCGGCATGTCGCGCGCCACGAACGTCTCGACGTCGAAGAGGTTGCCGTTGCTGCGGTCGATCACGGCGAGCAGCGTCGACATCTTGGCGACCTCCTCGGTCTGCTCCTTGAGGAACCAGTGCAGGAACTGCTCACCGGTGTAGTCGTTCTCGTCGCGGGCGGCCTTGGTCAGAAGGTGGAACTGCTCGGTGACCTCACGCTCCTGGCGCAGCGCGAGCGCGACGAGGTCACGGGCGGTGTCGAATTCGTTGCGCACTTCGCCGGTCGCCGGAATGGTCACGGGAACGTCGTTGTCGATGAGGAAACGCACGATCATCATCGCGTGGTCGCGTTCCTCCAGGGACTGCCGGTAGAAGACCCTGGCCAACTGGGGGAGGTCGCGTTCGTCGAACCAGGTCGCCAGGGCGATGTACTGCTGGGAGGCGGTGAACTCGTGGCGCAGCTGGTCGAGCAGCAGGCGGTGGAACTTGGAAAGTCCGCGTTCGGAGCCGATCGTCGTGGAAGTCATATTCCGATAATAGTTTGAAATTGCGCTGAAAGCGACGAGGGGAAAGGTGATTTCCTTCGCTTAGGGAAGGCTTTTCAAAATGGAATGAGGTTAGGTTTTCCAAACTTAGGATGTGCTTATTTTCATTCCCGGTCCGATCGTCTCCGGCCGGCCGGGACGGTCGGCGGCGCGGCGGACGGGGACGTGGTGCGATTCGTCACCGCAGGTAGGGGCGGGGCTCCCGGCCACTAGACTGAGGGGCGTGATCTCCCGAATCGATCTCCGAGGAACCCCAGGTGACCCGCGCGGCCTGCTGCCCCGCGCCGAACTCGACGTCGAGGCCGCGACCGAGAAGGTCCGCCCGATCTGCGAGGACGTGCGCCATCGAGGCGTCGAGGCGCTCATCGAGCTCACCGAGCGGTTCGACGGCGTGCGGCTCTCCGACATCCGGGTCCCGCGCGAGGTGATCGATTCGGCCCCCGACCGTCTCGAACCGGCCGTGCGCGCCGCGTTGGAGGAGTCGATCCGGCGTGCCCGCCTGGTCCACCGCGACCAGCGCCGCGCCGACATCACCACCGAGGTGGTGCCCGGCGGCACCGTCACCGAACGGTGGATCCCCGTGGACAGGGTCGGCCTGTACGTCCCGGGCGGCCGTGCCGTCTACCCCTCCAGCGTCATCATGAACGTCGTGCCCGCCCAGGAGGCCGGCGTGCCCTCGCTGGCCGTGGCCTCCCCGCCCCAGGCCGAGTTCGGCGGCCTGCCCCACCCCGCGATCCTGGCGGCCTGCGCGCTGCTGGGCGTCGACGAGGTCTACGCGGTCGGCGGCGCCCAGGCCGTGGCGATGTTCGCCTACGGCGCCGGCGAGTGCGCGCCCGCTGCCATGGTCACCGGCCCCGGCAACATCTGGGTCGCCGCCGCCAAACGCCTGCTCAAGGGGGTCATCGGCATCGACTCCGAGGCCGGCCCCACCGAGATCATGGTGCTCGCCGACGACAGCGCCGACCCCGACTATGTCGCCGCCGACCTCATCAGCCAGGCCGAGCACGACGTCATCGCGGGGTCGGTGCTCGTCACCCCGTCCGAGCGCCTGGCCGGCGAGGTCGAGGAACGACTGCGGGCCCGCGTCGACGCGGCCAAGCACCGTGAGCGCATCACCGAGGCGCTCGGCGGCCGTCAATCCGGCATCGTCCTCGTGGACGACCTCGACCAGGGGCTGGCCGTCGCCAACGCCTACGCCGCCGAACACCTGCAGATCATGACGGAGGACCCCCGTGCCGTCGCCGCGCGGGTGCGCAACGCCGGCGCCATCTTCATCGGCGACCACTCCCCGGTCTCCCTCGGCGACTACTGCGCGGGCTCCAACCACGTCCTGCCCACAGGGGGGTGCGCCTGCCACTCCTCGGGGCTGAGCGTGCAGACCTTCCTGCGCGGCGTCCACGTCGTCGAGTACGACCGCGCCGCGCTCGCCGACGTCGCCCACCACGTGGTGGCGCTGGCCGAGGCCGAGGACCTGCCGGCCCACGGCCAGGCGGTCACCGCCCGGTTCGAGGGGGAGGAGCGCGCGTGAGCGAGTTCGGCCTGGAGGACCTGCCCATCCGCGACGACCTGCGCGGCCGCACCCCCTACGGCGCGCCGCAGCTGGACGTCCCGGTGGCCCTCAACACCAACGAGAACCCCTACCCGCCGTCGCCGCGACTGGCCGAGGCCCTGGCCCGCGCCGTCGCCGATGTCGCCGTCGGGCTCAACCGCTACCCCGACCGCGACGCGGTCCGGCTGCGGAGCGCGCTCGCCGACTACCTCGGCCACGGCCTGGACGTCCGCGGGGTGTGGGCGGCCAACGGCTCCAACGAGATCCTCCAGCAGGTGCTGCAGGTCTTCGGGGGGCAGGGCCGCACCGCCATGGGGTTCGAGCCGTCCTACTCGATGCACCCCGTCATCACGGGTGTCACCGGGACCCGTTGGGTGGCCGAGCGGCGCGGTGACGACTTCTCGATCGACCCGGCCGAGGCCCGCGCGGCGGTCCTGCGTCACCGGCCCGACGTGGTCTTCCTGACCTCGCCCAACAACCCCACCGGGACGGCGCTGCCACTGGAGACGATCGAGGCCGTGGCCGAGGTGGCCCCGGGCGTCGTCGTGGTCGACGAGGCCTACGCGGAGTTCCGCCGCGAGGGCACGCCCAGCGCGTTGTCGCTGCTGCCCCGCCACCCGCGGCTCATCGTCTCGCGCACCATGTCCAAGGCGTTCGCGATGGCCGGGGCGCGGCTGGGCTACCTCGCCGCGCATCCGGCGGTCGTCGACGCGATCCAGCTCGTCCGGCTGCCCTATCACCTCTCGGCGGTCACCCAGGCGGTCGCCGTCACCGCCCTGGACTTCGCCGACGAGCTCCTGGGAACCGTCAAGCAGCTGCGCGAGGAGCGCGACGCCCTCGTCGCGTGGCTGCGCGAACGGGGGTTCAGCGTCGCCGACTCCGACGCCAACTTCGTCCTGTTCGGGGTCTTCCCCGACCGCGGCGAGGTCTGGCGGCGAATGCTCGACCAGGGAGTCCTCATCCGCGAGGTGGGTCCCTCGGGCTGGCTGCGGGTCTCCGTCGGCACGCCCGAGGAGAACGCGGCGTTTCGCGCCGCGCTGTCGAATGTGACCGGTCACTAGACCGTCCGCTTCGCCCCAACACCGTCACACAACACCGTCCAGCAGAGAGCCGCGATCCCCATGAGCCGCATCGGCCGCGTCGAACGCACCACCAAGGAGACCAAGGTCCTCGTCGAGATCGACCTCGACGGGACCGGCGTCGCCGACATCTCCACCGGCGTCGGCTTCTACGACCACATGCTCGACCAGCTCGCCAAGCACGGCCTGTTCGACCTCACCGTGCGCACCGAGGGCGACCTGCACATCGACTCCCACCACACGATGGAGGACACCGCGCTCGCGCTGGGCGCGGCCTTCCGCGAGGCGTTGGGGGACAAGGCGGGCATCCGCCGCTTCGCCGACGCCAAGGTCCCGCTGGACGAGGCGCTCGCCGAGGTCACCGTGGACCTCTCGGGCCGGCCCTACCTCGTCCACTCCGAGCCGCAGAACATGGCCCCGGTCATCGGCCGCGACTACGACACCACGATGACCCGGCACATCTTCGAGTCCTTCGTCGCCCAGGCGCGTGTGGCGCTGCACATCCACGTGCCCTACGGGCGCAACGCCCACCACATCGTCGAGTGCCAGTTCAAGGCGTTCGCGCGGGCGCTGCGGTTCGCCTCCGAGCGCGACCCGAGGGTCACCGGCGTTCCCTCCACCAAGGGCGCCCTGTGATGGACAGCCTCGCGCCGGTCCTGCTGCTGGCCCTCGGCGGGCTCCTGGCCGGAGGGACCATCGCCACCTGGCGGAACAGCAGAGTGCTCGCGGTCGCCCTCGCCGTCTGCGCGCTGCTGGCGGTCGTCGCGGGCGTCCTGCGGCTCGACTACTTCAACTGACCCACGACCCATGGAAAGGCGCGGTCACACGTGCAGCCACGTGTCGTCATCTTCGACTACGGATCGGGCAACCTCCGTTCGGCGCAGCGTGCGGTGGAACGCACCGGCGCCGACGTCACCGTCACCAGCGACCCGCATGCCGCGCTCGACGCCGACGGCCTGCTCGTGCCCGGCGTCGGCGCCTTCGAGGCGTGCATGACCGGGTTGCGCGCCGCGGGCGGCGACCGGATCATCGGCCGGCGGCTGGCCGGCGGCCGCCCGGTTCTGGGGGTCTGCGTGGGCATGCAGGTCCTGTTCGAGCGTGGCATCGAGCACGGCGTCACCACCGAGGGCTGCGCGGAGTGGCCCGGCACGGTCGAGCGCCTGGAGGCGCCGGTCGTCCCCCACATGGGGTGGAACACCGTCGAAGCCCCCGAGGGATCCCGGATGTTCGCCGGTATCGACCCCGACGAGAGGTTCTACTTCGTCCACTCCTACGGGGTGCGCCGCTGGGAGCTCGACGCCTCTGGCGCGCCCGTCGCGTCGCCGTTGGTCACCTGGTCCCGGCATGGCGAACCCTTCGTCGCGGCGGTCGAGAACGGACCGCTGTGGGCCACCCAGTTCCACCCGGAGAAGTCCGGCGACGCCGGCGCGAAGCTGCTGGCCAACTGGGTCGCCACCCTGTGAACGGCCCGAACACCGACCGTCCGTCCCATCCGACCGAGGTTTGCCAATGACATCCACGCTCGAACTGCTGCCCGCCGTCGACGTCTCCGGCGGCCAGGCCGTCCAGCTCGTCCAGGGCAAGGCCGACTCCGGGGGCCGCTACGGCGATCCGGTCCAGGCCGCGCTGGGCTGGCAGAAGGCCGGCGCCGAATGGATCCACCTCGTCGACCTCGACGCGGCGTTCGGCCGCGGCCACAACCGCGAGCTGCTCGCCCGCATCGTCGGCGAGCTCGACGTCAAGGTCGAGCTGTCCGGCGGCATCCGCGACGACGAGTCGCTGGCCGCGGCCCTGGCCACCGGCTGCACCCGGGTCAACATCGGGACCGCCGCGCTGGAGGACCCCGACTGGTGCGCCCGTATCATCGGCGAGTACGGCGACCGCATCGCCATCGGCCTGGACGTGCGCGGCACGACGCTGGCCGCCCGGGGATGGACTCGGGACGGCGGGGACCTGTATGAGACCCTGGAGCGCCTTGAGGCGCAGGGGTGCGCCCGTTACGTCGTCACCGACGTCAACAAGGACGGCACGCTCAAGGGCCCCAACCTCGACCTGCTGCGCGACGTGTGCCGCCACACCGACAGGCCGGTGGTGGCCAGCGGCGGCGTCTCCAGCCTGGACGACCTGCGCGCGATCGCGACGCTGGTGCCCGAGGGCGTCGAAGGGGCGATCATGGGCACCGCCCTGTACGAGGGCGCCTTCACCCTGGAGGAGGCCCTGAAGGCGGTGAGCCCCCGATGACCCTGGCGGTACGGGTCATCCCGTGCCTGGACGTCGACGCCGGCCGCGTCGTCAAGGGCGTCAACTTCCAGAACCTGCGCGACGCCGGCGATCCGGTGGAACTGGCCGGGCGCTACGACGGCGCGGGCGCCGACGAACTGACCTTCCTCGACGTCACGGCCTCCAGCAGCGACCGGGAGACCACCTATGACGTGGTGCGCCGCACCGCCTCCCAGGTGTTCATTCCGCTGACCGTCGGCGGGGGCGTGCGCACCCCCGACGACGTCGACCGGTTGCTGCGCGCCGGTGCCGACAAGGTCGGTGTCAACACCGCGGCGATCGCCCGTCCGGAGCTGATCCGCGAGATCGCCCTGCGGTTCGGCAACCAGGTGCTGGTCCTCAGCGCGGACGTGCGGCGGGTCGGCCCGGAGACCTCGACCCCCAGCGGGTTCGAGGTGACCACGCACGGGGGGCGGCGCGGCACCGGCATCGACGCGGTGGAGTGGACCCGGCAGGCCGCCGAGCTGGGAGCGGGCGAGATCCTGCTCAACTCGATGGACGCCGACGGAACCCGCGAGGGCTTCGACCTGGAGCTGATCCGGGCGGTGCGCGAGGTCGTCGACATCCCGTTGATCGCCAGCGGCGGCGCCGGCAAGGTCGAGCACTTCCCGCCGGCGATCGACGCGGGGGCCGACGCGGTCCTGGCGGCCTCGGTGTTCCACTTCGGCGACTTCACGATCGGCGATGTCAAGGCAGAGCTGCGCGCCCACGGCCACCCCGTCCGCTGACCCCGGCCGCCGTTGCGCGCCGGTGCGCGGGACGGCGGTGTCGGCTCACCGGGCGCCCAGACGCTCGTACAGCTCGCGGTAGGTCCGGGCGACGCGCGGCCACGTGCGTCGCCCGGTCACCTCGGCGCGTCCCGCCGAGACCAGGCGGGCGCGTAGCCCCGGGTCCCCGCGCAGCCGCAGCAGCGCCTCGGCCAGCCCGCCCGCGTCGCCCGGGGGAACCAGCACGGCGGCCCGCCCCTCGGCCAGGACCTCCCGCAGCGCGGGAATGTCGCTGGCGACGACGGGCGTGCCCAGGGCCATCGCCTCGACCGGTTTCAACGGCGTGACCAGCCGGCAGACCCGCTGGTCCGCGCGTGGGGCGACGAACACGTCCAACGCGGCCTGGGCGCGCAGCGCCTCGTCGGGGGGGACCCGGCCGGGAAGCAGGCAGGCGCTCCCCAGCCCCAGCCGGTCGGCCTGTTCGCGCAGGCCGGCCCGGGCCTCGCCGTCGCCGACGAGCAGGACGCGCACGGCCACACCGGCGTCACGGAGCCGGGCCGCGGCCGAGATGAGCGTGTCGAAGCCCTCGTAGGCGACGAGGCTCGACACCGAGCCGACGACGAACTCCTCCTCGCCGATCCCGTGCGCCCGCCGGAAGGCCGCGCCGTCCGGCCTGGCCTCCAGCAGGGCCGGGTCCACCGCGTTGGGGGCCAAGACGACCTTGTCCGGGTCGATCCCGCGGGCCACGATCTCCTCCCGCATCGTGGCGGCCAGGGTCACGACCGCGTCCGCGGCCCGCATCACGGCGGTCTCACGTTCCACGATCAGCCGGTGCCGTTCGCTGCCCTCGGCCCGCGGTCCGGCCTTGGCCAGCCAGGTCTCCTCCAGAAAACCGCGCACCTCGTAGACCACGGGGATGCCGAGCCTGGCCCCGACGGCCAGCGCGACCGAGCCGTTGCGGTGGTCGGTGGCCGCGTGCAGCACCGATGGGCGCAGCCGGAGGGCCAGTTCGGTGGCGGCGGCCACGCCCGCCTCAACCCGGGGCCCGAGTCCTTCGGGGAGCCGCCCGCCGGGGCGGAGCCGGTGGTAGGTGATGCCGTCGACCTGCTGCTCGGATTCGCCTCCCTCGGGGGGCCAGCCCACGAAGGTCGCCACGTGGGGGTCCAGCCCGGCGGCCTGTTGCGCGCAGACGATGCGATGGGTGCGGACGGTGTATCCGGCCTGGGTGTGCGGTAGCGCGTTGGAGACCAGGTGCAGCACCCGTCCCGGTAGGGGCTCCGGCGCGTCCGGGGCGCGTTCGGGCAGGGCGGGCAGGGGGCCCAGCCCGGCGCGTTCTCCCGCGTAACGGCGGGCCAGCAGGCCGGCCACGGGATGGGCGTCGGCGTGCGGGGCGACGGTCTTGCCGGCCCCGTCGAGATCTCCCTGGTCGAACAGGACCCTGGCCCGGCGTACCGCGACGGAACCTTCGAGCTTCGCGGCGTGCCGCGGGGGCACGCGCAGGTGCTGGAGCGCGACCTCGGTCAGCCGCGGCTGTTCCAATGCGGTGATGGCCGTGACCAGGCGCCGGTTGAGCAGGCGGGCCAGAAGAGTCCGCCGATGAGCCCGCTGCGCCAGGTCGGGCAGGAGCTCCCGAGCGTCGTCGACCCTTCCGCCGCTGGCCAACAGGGCCAGGGCGGTGGTGGGCAGCAGGCGGGAGGACAAGGGAGAGCCCGCGAGGCCGGCCGCGGAGGCGCGCACGCCGGTGGGCAGCGCCCGGGAGAGCAGGACGCAGCGGCGCACCAGCGCGTCGTGGGCGGCGCCCAGCAGCGCGCGCGGACCGGTGGGGTCGGTGGGGGAGGGTCGTTCCGGCACGCTCCAGTGTGAGCGTGCCCGGCGGTGGAAGACCAGGGGGATGGGCGGATCCTTCCCGGTTGTTCCCCGAGGGGTCCCTGGACGTTCACCTGTGACGCGCGGGCGTGCGAAGCCCTCCGATTCGGTGACTCTATGTGATCATATGATCGCAAAGAGGGGAAGTCGGTGTTGAGGGGCGGGCCCGGACGGGGAGCGGAGCGCCCCGACGATATGACCGCACGGCGCTGCCTACAGGGAGAACAACAGATGACGCATTCCAGGACCACCACCGTTTTGGCCAGCGGCGCGATCGCGTTCGCGCTCGGTCTCACCGGCGCGCCCGCGGCGCTCGCCGAGGAGGCCCCCGCGCCTATGGGGAGCAGCGCCGAGCTCCGGGCGCTGCCCTGGCCGGAGTACAAGGAGGGCGACTCCGCTCCCCAGATCGCCGCGGCCTCCCACCTGCTGAGGTGGACCGGCCACTACAAGGAGAAGGCCGACGAGAAGTTCACCAAGGAGCTCACCGCGGCCGTCAAGGCCTTCCAGGCCGACCGCCACCTGCCCGAGGACGGTGTCCTCGGGCAGGAGACCTGGGGGCGGCTCAGCGGTGGCGCCTTCGGCGAGGTGAGCCTGGGGATGAGCGGCGAGCACGTCAAGGCGATCCAGTACCTGCTCGCCCACCTCCACGGCGCCGAGGTGTCGGTGACCGGCACCTACGACGAGGCGCTGCGCGACGCCGTCCGGGAGTTCCAGAAGAGCGCCGGGGTCGCCGCCGACGGCATCGTCGGCCCCATCACCTGGAGGGCGCTGGTCAGCGGCGGAGCGTGAGCCGCACCCCCGACCGGACCCTGCGGTCCCGTGGCCGGTCGCCCCTGACGGGGCGGCCGGCCACAGTGCGGAATAGGTCTTCATGGGACGGTGCTGAACAAATCGGTGTGCCATATCCGGCCGCCGGAGTAGCGTGTGATCGATGCCGCCACGTCCGAACTGGCGGCATCCGGCTTGTCCGGACCGCCGACAACGAAACTGGGGGAACGCATGTCACCGGGAGTAAACAGACAACCGCCCGCAGTGGACTCCCGGGTGTTGCGGCGGGGACTGTACGTGCTCGGGGTCTCCATCCGCACCGAACCGTGGGTGTTCGCGATCGCCGTCATCGGCAGCGCGCTGCACGCCGGGCTCAGCGTGGCCTCCGCGAGCGTCCTCGGGCACATCACCGACTCCGTCATCCTGCCGGCCTTCGAAGAGGGACGCACGACAGCGGCGGCACTGGCCGTCGCCGCCGCGCTGACCCTCGGGGTCGGGGTGGGCAAGGCGCTCGGACTGGCGGCACGGCGCCTGTACGCCGGTCTCATGCAGTTCCGCATGCAGGCCCGCTACCGGCGCTCCGTCGCGCGCAGGTACCTGGACCTTCCCCTGGCCTGGCACCACCGCCACCCCACCGGCCAACTGCTGTCCAACGCCAACGCCGACGTCGAGGCGGCCTGGCAGCCCCTCGCCCCGCTGCCGATGGTCATCGGCAGCCTGTTCATGCTCGTCATCGCCGCGGTCTCGATGCTCCTCACCGATCCGGTGATCGCCGTCGTCGGGTTCGTCGTCTTCCCCGTGCTGGCCCTGCTCAACTACCTCTTCCAGCGCCGGGTCTCCCCACTGGCCACCCGGGCGCAGGCGCTGCGCGCCCAGGTCAGCGAGGTCGCCCACGAATCCTTCGACGGCGCCCTCGTGGTCAAGACGCTCGGCCGCGAGGACACCGAGACCGAACGGTTCACCGGCGCGGCGCACCGGCTGCGCGACGCCCAGATCCAGGTCGGCCGGATGCGCGGAGCCTTCGACCCGATCATCGAGTCGCTGCCCAACATCGGGGTGCTCGCCGTCCTGCTCGTCGGTACCTGGCGGCTGTCCCAGGGCGAGATCGCGGCCGGCGACCTCGTCGAGATCTCCTACCTGTTCACCCTGCTGACCCTGCCGATCCGCTCCCTGGGCTGGCTGCTCGGCGACCTGCCGCGCAGCGTCGTCGGCTGGAACCGGGTCCAGGCCGTCCTGTCGGCCCGGGGGAGCATGGAGCACGGGACGACGCGCCTGGACGGCGAGGGCGGCTTGCGCGTCGAGGTCAACGGGGTCGGCTTCTCCTACGAGGACGGGTACGCCGAGCCCGGACGCGACCTCACCGACACCGCCTCGACGGAGGAGCACGCCCACCCCCGCACCACGGTGCTGCGCGACGTCAGCTTCGAACTCAGCCCCGGGCGCACGATCGCCCTGGTCGGCTCCACCGGTGCCGGCAAATCCACGCTGACCTCCCTGCTCATGCGCCTGGTCGACCCCGACTCCGGCACCGTCGCCTTCAACGGCGTCGACGTCCGCGACCTCGCCAGGGGAGAGATCGCCCGCGTGGCGGCGCTCGTCCCCCAGAGCACGTTCGTCTTCGAGGACAGCGTGCGCGACAACGTCACGCTCGGCGCCGACATCGACGACGAACGGGTGTGGGCCGCCCTGCGTCTGGCCCACGCCGACTCCTTCGTCGCCGCGCTGCCCGAAGCGCTCGACACCCGTCTGGGGGAGCGGGGGGCCTCCCTGTCGGGCGGACAGCGCCAGCGCCTCGCCCTGGCGCGGGCGATCGTGCGCTCCCCACGGCTGCTCATCCTCGACGACGCGACCTCCGCCGTCGACCCGCAGATCGAGGCGCGGATCCTCGCCGGCCTGCGTGACACCGACCTGGCCGCAACGGTCGTGGTCGTCGCCTATCGCAGGGCCACCATCGAACTCGCCGACGAGGTCGTCTACCTGGAGCAGGGCACGGTCCGCGACCGTGGCACCCACGCCGAACTGCTCGACCGCTCGCCTGGTTACCGGCGGCTGGTCACCGCCTACGAACGAGCCGCCGAACAGCGCGCCGCCCAGGCCGCCGGCGACGACACCGAGGAGGTCGTGCGATGAGCGCCCCGGCGCGCACCCGAGTCGAGCCCGACGACGCCCCCGAGCGTCCCGCGGTCCGGGAGGGGACGGCGATGCTGGGCCGCTCCTCCGACTCCGCGCTCGCCACCCTCCGCAGGGGCCTGCGGCTGTCGCCGGAGTTCACCCGGGGGATCGGCCTGACGTTGCTGTTCGCGGTGATCGCGACGGTGGGCAAGGTCGTCGTCCCCCTGGCGATCCAGCAGATCATCGATCGGGGACTCCAGCCCGGAGGCGACCCCGACCTCGGTTTCGTCGCCGCGGCGGTGGCCGTCTGCTCGGCGCTGATCGTGGTCACCGGCTTCTGCTCCTACCTGATGAACGTGCGGTTGTACCGGGCCACCGAGTCCGGTCTGGCGACACTGCGCCGCAAGGCGTTCCGCCACGTGCACGACCTGTCGGTGCTGACCCAAAACAGCGAGCGGCGCGGGGCGCTGGTCTCGCGGGTCACCTCCGACGTCGACCAGATCAGCACGTTCATGCAGTGGGGCGGCATCCTGCTGATCGTCAGCAGTGGTCAGCTGCTCATCGCCACCGTGCTGATGGCGGTCTACTCCTGGCAGCTGACGATCCTGGTGTGGGTGTGCTTCCTGCCGCTGCTCTTCGGCGCGCGCTGGTTGCAGGTCAAGCTCTCCAAGGCCTACCTGAAGGTGCGCGAGCGCACCGGCGACATGCTCGGCGCGATCTCCGAGACCGTCGTGGGCGCCGCCGTCATCCGCGCGCACGCGACCGAGGAGCGTACCGGCCGGCGCATCGACCAGACCGTGCTGGCCACCCGCCGGGCCCAGGTCAAGGCCCAGCGCCTGTCCATGGCGATCTCGCCGTTCGCCGAGTTCGTCGCCGCCGTCGCCAACGCCGCGGTGATCGTCGTCGGCGTGCTCCTGGGGGTGGCCGGCGACCTCACGGCGGGCGAGCTCGTGGCGTTCCTGTTCCTGGTGACGCTCTTCGTGTCGCCGATGGTCATGGCCACCGAGATCTTCAACGAGGCGCAGAACGCGATCGCCGGCTGGCGGCGGGTCCTCGGTGTGCTCGACACCGTTCCCGACGTCGCCGACCCGGGAGAGGACGGCGTCCAGCTCCCGCGGGGCCCCGTGGGGGTGCGTTTCGAACGGGTCTCCTACGCCTATCCCGGCGGTCCCACCGTGCTCGACGAGGTGGACGAGGAGATCCGGCCCGGTACCCGCGTCGCCGTGGTCGGCGAGACCGGCTCCGGCAAGACGACCTTCGTCAAGCTCCTCACCCGCCTCATGGACCCCACCGAGGGGACCGTCCACCTCGACGGGGTCGACCTGCGCCGCGTCGCCTTCTCCTCGCTGCGCCGGCGTGTGGTCATGGTCCCCCAGGAGGGGTTCCTCTTCGACAGCTCGCTCGGCGACAACATCCGCTTCGCCCGGCCCGACGCCGGCGACGCCGAACTGGAGGCCGCGATCACCGACCTCGGGCTGTCCGACTGGCTCGCCGGCCTCGCCCACGGACTGGACACGCCCGTTGGCCAGCGCGGCGAGTCGCTGTCGGCGGGTGAACGCCAGCTCGTCGCCCTGGTACGGGCCTACATCGCCGACCCCGACCTGCTGGTCCTGGACGAGGCGACCTCGGCGGTGGATCCGGCGACCGAGGTGCGCATCCAACGCGCCCTGGACCGCCTCACCGCCGGTCGCACCTCCGTCACCATCGCCCACCGGCTGTCCACGGCCGAGGCGGCCGACGAGGTGTTCGTCTTCGACGCCGGACGTGTCGCGCAGCGCGGCTCCCACGCCGAATTGGTCGGACGTCCCGGTGTCTACGCCGACCTGCACGCTTCGTGGGTGCGCAGCTCGGCGTGAACCCGCCGTGGCGGGCCACCGGTCTCACACCGGTCGGCCCGCCCACCAGTGCGCCGCGAGCAGCTCGCCGACGATCGGCTCGGTCAGCAGGCGCACGTCGGGGTCGGTGTCGCCGAGATAGCGCACCTGCGCGGCGGCCCCCGTCACCTCGCCTCCCACCGCGACGAAGGTGCCGCGAAGCTGGAGAAGCTGTTCGGCCACCCGGTCGTCGTAGGCCGAACCGGTGAAGAGCAGCGCGCGGTAGTCCTCGATCGCGGCGAGGAAGCGGTCGGTGTGCGACCACTCGCCGCTCTCGCAGGCGTACGCGGCGACGACCGGCCCGTGCCGCATGGCCAGCGCCGCCTGCCAGGCCGAGGCGAGCCGGTCGGCGGGGGCGACCAGGTGCACCGGCCCTGGCCCGCCCGCCCCCGCCAGGACCGACGCCACCTCCGGCAACCAGGACCGGGCCCGTCCCAGCAGGTCGGAACTGGCGTTGGCGACCCGGCGCAAGGTCACCGAGAGGTCGTTGCCGGCCCCCAGCTGGGGTGCGCCGAGCCGGTGACCGAGCAGGAGCAGCAGGGCCAGCGCGTGCTGGTAGGCCCGACAGGCCAGGCCGCTCTTCTCCTGCCCGGCCAACAGCGGCACCAGCACGTCGGCGTAGCGCGCCACGGGGGCGTGGGGATCGTTCGCCAGCACGACGATCGGCGAGCGTTCGACGTAGCGTTCCAGGGCGCCGCACAGTTCGAGCTGTCCGCTGCCCAGCGAGACCGCGACCACCAACGTGTCGGGGCCGGCCGGAACGGACTCGGCGGCCGAGGCGTGTTCGGCGACCGCGCCCAGTCCCACCAGACGCATCCGCGCGGCGGCCGCCGCGCAGGCGTGCCGCGCGGCGCCGGTTCCCAGCAACAGGACGGTGGCCGGCTCGTCCTCCAGCAGCGACGGCAACGCGGCGTAGGGGTCGTGGCGGGCCAGACGGTCGGCCAGGCCGGTCAACGCGTCCGGTTTGCCGGCCAGGTCGGCGGCGAGTTGCTGGGCGGTCACGGGTCTCCTGTGGGTCGGGAACGGGGACGGCGACACGGTGGGGCACGGCGCCTATGGCCATTGTCACCCGTGGTCCCCGCCGGACGGACCCACGCCCCCGCGACGACCTCCCCGGACACGGTCATAGGGTGGACTCCATGAGCGCACGTCCCTCCGGGAACGGGTCCTACGAGCGGGACCTCGACCCCGCCATCGCGGCCCGGCTGAAGCGAACCCCCGACGGCCTGGTGCCCGCCGTCGTCCAGCAGCACGACACCGGAGAGGTGCTCATGCTGGCCTGGATGGACGACGAGGCGCTGGCGCGCACCCTCGCCACCCGGCGGGCCACCTACTGGTCGCGCAGCCGTGGCGAGTACTGGGTCAAGGGGGAGACCTCGGGCAACCCTCAGCACGTCGTCTCGGTGGCGCTGGACTGCGACGGCGACACGTTGCTGGTCCGCGTCGACCAGGTCGGCGTCGCCTGCCACACGGGTGACCGTACCTGCTTCGACGCCGGCGTCCTGCCGTTGGCCGACGCCGCCCGCCCGTGAACGCGGTTCCCGCGCGGCGGCGCCGCGAGTACACCCTCGTCCTCGCCCTGATCACCGTGGGCGCCGCGGGCCTGCTCGCCGCCACGGGCCGGCCCTGGGCGCGGGCCGCGGTCGAGGTGCCCGGACCACTCGCCCCCGCCCCCATTGTGGTCCAGGCCGACCTGCTCAGTCCCACCGCCGCGGCGCTGGGCTGGGCCTGCCTCGCCGCGCTCGCCGCGGTCGTGGCCACGCGCGGGGTGGCCCGCCGGCTGGTCGGCGTGCTGATCGCCCTGTTCGGCGTGGTCGCGCTGGTCGACCTGTGGCGCGGCACCCGCCCCGGCCACATCGTCGAGGTGGCGGCCGGGGTCGCGACCGCCGAAGGCGATGTCACCACCCCCGTCACCGAGCCGCTGTGGCCCTGGATCGGTGCGGTGGCGGCCCTGCTCCTGGTCGCGGTGGGCCTGCTCACCGCGGTCCGGGGTGCTGCGTGGCCCGCCATGAGCAGCAGGTACGATCGCCACAGTGCCCCGCGCGCGGCCTCCACCGGTGACCCCGCCGATCTGTGGAAGTCGTTCGACAGCGGGGCCGATCCCACCGCCGATCCCTCCCGGGACCCGGACGCCTGCCCAGACGGTGCGACGGGCGCCTCCGGGACGACGGCATCCGACGATAACGCCGACTCGAAGGAGCGTTGATGGCCGACGAACACCACGACGACCACGGCAACACCCTCTCCGCCTGGTTCCTGACCCTCTCCTGGATCGTGCTGTGGTCGGTGGCCGCCGTGTTCATCGTCCTCGGCAGCAGCCTGATCACCTGGACCGCCATCGCCCTGGTCGGCAGCATCGTGTGCGCGGTGATCGCCGGCGGCATGAAGAAGGCGGGCCTGGGCCGCAAGACCCCGCGTCCGGTTCCGATGACCCGCGAGGAGTGGGAGCGCCTGCAGACCCCGGCCGAGAAGGTCGTCGAGAAGGCCGAGAAGGTCGTCGAGAAGGCCGCCGAGGCCGTCACCGGATCCGGTGAGGGCAAGGAGACCGGCAAGGACGACGCCCCGGTCGCCGCGACGAGCAAGTGACCCACGGCGCCTAGGCGGCGGGTCACGTCTCCTCTGGTGGGAGCGTACGTCGCGAGCAGAGTGAGATCATATCGACTCAAGAACCATGTCGGTTTTTCCCCTGAAGTCTGGCATGATTCGGTCTGCTCGCGACGCGTGCTGCTCCGTGTCCCCAACCTTGCCCCCTGTTGGCGGTGTTCCTCGGATACGCGGCGCATCAACTCCGAAACCGTCTCAGGAAAGAAACACCGACCATGAGCTATGGCCCCCCTTCCGGTCCGCAGAACCCCGGTGGCTACGGACCTCCGCCCTCCGGCGGCTACCCCTCCGGTGGTTACCCCGGCGGGGGATACCCGGGCGGACAGCCGGCCGGCGACCCGCCGAACAACTGGATGTGGGCGGCGATCGTCTCCCTCCTGTGCTGCACCCTCTTCGGCATCATCAGCCTGATCTTCTCCCTTCAGGTCAGCAGCCGCTGGAGGATCGGTGACTTCCAGGGGGCGCAGGAGGCCTCGGACAAGGCGAAGCTGTTCGGCATCATCGGCCTGGTCGGCTCCGCGCTGCACGTGGTCTTCTGGATCTGCTACATCCTCTTCTTCGGCGCCCTGTTCGCCGCGACGCCGACCTACTACTGATGTTCCTTCGGGCATTTGAGCGTCTTCGGCGCCGTTCGCATCCCGCGGCGGCGCCGCTGCTCGTAGGGGTGGCCGGCCTGGCCGCCGCCACCATGGTCCACTTCGTCGACCCCAACGAGCCCGGTCACTATCCGACGTGTCCCTGGCTGATGGTGACCGGGACGTTCTGTCCCGGATGCGGCACCATGCGCTGCGTGCACGCGCTGACCGAGCTCGATCTGGTCGGCGCGCTCCAGATGAACGTCCTGACCGTGGCGTTGCTCCCCTTCCTCGCGGTCGGCTACGTCCGCTGGCTGTACCGTTCCTTCCGGCCGTCGCAACGCCCCGCCCGGGTCCTGCACCCCTTCTGGCTGTGGGTCCTGCTCGTGGCGATCGTCGGCTTCTGGATCCTGCGCAACCTTCCCTTCGCGGCCTTCCTCGCCCCCGGGTGACCTGGCGCCCCCGGCCGGGATACCAGGTGACCCGTCGATGCGGGCCTTTGGCGGCCGTTTCCGGAGTCGGTGACCCACATCCCGGGCGGGCTCGATACGATCGGGACACGGGCACGGCGCGTGACGATTTCACGACGACGCCGGGTCCGTGTCCTTCGCGTATCCGCGACCGACGTCCGTGACGCCGCCCGCCGGGCCCGTCCGCGCCCGTGGATGCCGACGGTCACAGCCACAACCGACAGGCAACATGGAGGGGGCAGTCTCACGTGAGCGTGCTCGACGAGATCCTCGACGGAGTACGCGCCGATCTCGCGGATCGGCAGGCCGCCACACCTCTGGAGCGGCTCAAGGAGAAGGCAGCCTCCGTGCCGTGGCCCAAGGACGTCGTCGCCGCGCTGCGCAGCCCGGGCGTCCAGGTCATCGCCGAGGTCAAGCGCTCCAGCCCGTCCAAGGGGGCCTTGGCCGCCATCGCCGACCCCGCCGCGCTCGCCCGCGACTACGCGGCCGGGGGCGCCTGCATGATCAGCGTCCTGACCGAACAGCGGCGCTTCGGGGGGAGCCTCGACGACCTCGCGGCCGTGCGGGCCGCGGTCGAGACCCCGCTGCTGCGCAAGGACTTCGTGGTCAGCTCCTACCAGTTGTGGGAGGCGCGGGTCCACGGTGCCGACGCGGTGCTGCTGATCGTCGCGGCCCTGCCCCAGGAGGCGCTGGTCTCCCTGGTCGAGCGGGCCGAGTCGTTGGGGCTGACCCCGCTCGTCGAGGTCCACTCCGAAGAGGAGGTCGAGCGCGCCCTCGACGCCGGGGCCACCGTCATCGGCGTCAACGCGCGCGACCTCAAGTCCCTCAAGGTCGACCGCTCCACCTTCGCCCGGCTCGCGCCGCTGATCCCCGACGACCGCATCAAGATCGCCGAGTCGGGTGTCCGGGGGCCCCACGACCTGCTGGCCTACGCCAGTTCGGGCGCCGACGCGGTCCTGGTCGGCGAGAGCCTGGTGATCGGGCGCAACCCGCGCGACGCCGTCGCCGACCTCGTCACCGCCGGCGCGCACCCCGCGCTGAGGGATCGGCACTGACCGTGCCGATGTCCTCGCGCCCCGCCGCCTCCCGGCGCCACGAGCGTCGATGGCTCTAGGGAGCCCGCGGTCCGGCACCTGCCGCCGCGGGCTCCCGTCGCCGTGCCGATCCGGCCGGCACGTCCGCGCTCCGTGTCGCCCGCGTGCCGCGCCTTCCCGTCGATATCCCGCGCAGCGTCCCCGACGGACCCGCGCGGTCCTGGAGAGCCAAGATGAGCACCACCGAACCGTCCGCCGCGTTTCCCGACGCCGGCGGACACTACGGCGTCTACGGCGGCCGTTTCAGCCCCGAAGCCCTCGTGGCGGCCCTTGACGAGGTCGCCGCGGCCTGGGAGAAGGCCAAGCAGGATCCCCAGTTCCAGGCGGAACTGAAGGAACTCCTGGCGAGCTACACCGGACGGCCCAGCCCGCTGACCGAGGCCCGCAACTTCAGCCGCCACTGTGGCGGGGCCCGGATCCTGCTCAAGCGCGAGGACCTCAACCACACGGGGTCCCACAAGATCAACAACGTGCTGGGACAGGCCCTGCTGACCAAGCGGATGGGCAAGACCCGCGTCATCGCCGAGACCGGCGCCGGACAGCACGGCGTGGCCACCGCGACCGCCTGCGCCCTGCTCGGCCTGGACTGCGTGATCTACATGGGCGAGGAGGACACCCGCCGCCAGGCGCTCAACGTCGCCCGCATGCACATGCTCGGCGCCGAGGTCGTCCCGGTCACGGTCGGCAGCCGCACCCTCAAGGACGCCGTCAACGAGGCGTTCCGTGACTGGGTCGCCAACGTGGACCACACCCACTACCTCCTGGGGACGGTCGCCGGTCCGCACCCCTTCCCGGCGATGGTCCGCGACCTGCACTACGTCATCGGGGCGGAGGCCCGCGAGCAGGTCCTCGACCTGACCGGGCGGCTTCCCGACGCCGTCGCCGCGTGCGTGGGCGGAGGCTCCAACGCGATCGGCATCTTCGCCGCCTTCATCCCCGACGAGCAGGTCCGCCTCTACGGCTTCGAGGCGGGGGGCGACGGGGTGGACAGCGGTCGCCACGCCGCCTCCATCACCGGCGGTTCCCCGGGCGTCTTCCAGGGAGCCCGCACCTACGTGCTCCAGGACGAGTACGGCCAGACCGTGCCCAGCCACTCGATCTCCGCCGGCCTGGACTATCCGGCCGTCGGTCCCGAACACGCCTGGCTCGCCGACAGCGGACGGGCCACCTACGCCCCCGTCACCGACGCCGAGGCCATGGAGGCGTTCCGGCTGCTGTGCCGCACCGAGGGCATCATCCCCGCCATCGAGAGCGCGCACGCGCTGGCCGGCGCCCGCCGGATCGGCGCCGAGCTCGGACCGGAGGCGACCATCCTGGTCAACCTCTCCGGACGCGGTGACAAGGACGTCAACACCGCCGCGGCCTACTTCGGGCTCGTGGCCGACAAGGAGGAGCAGGCGTGAGCGCCACCACACTGCAGCGCAGGCTGGGCGAGGCGCGCGAGGCCGGCCGCGCCGCCCTGATCGGCTACCTGCCGGCGGGCTTCCCCGACGTCGAGTCCTCCATCAAGGTCATCGAGGCCATGGTCGAGGGAGGGTGTGACGTCATCGAGGTCGGCCTGCCCTACTCCGACCCCACCATGGACGGCCCCACCATCCAGAAGGCCGCCGATCGCGCGCTGGCCGCCGGGACCACCCCCAAGGACGTCCTGCGCGTGGTCGAGGCCACCGCCCGCACCGGCGCGGCCGCGCTCGTCATGTCCTACTGGAATCCGATCGACCGCTACGGCGTCACCCGCTTCGCCGCCGACATGGCCGCGGCGGGGGGATCGGGGGTGATCACCCCCGACCTGCTGCCCGAGGAGGCCGGCCCCTGGATCGAGGCCACCGACGCCGCCGGCCTGGACCGCGTCTTCCTGGTCGCCCCCTCCTCCACCGACGAGCGCCTGGCCCTGACCACCGACGCCTGCCGCGGCTTCGTCTACGCCGCCTCGCTCATGGGGGTCACCGGCACCCGGGCCCAGGTCGCGGGGACCGCCAAGGAGCTCGTCACCCGCACCCGGGCGGTGACCCAACGCAGCGGGCTGCCCATCTGCGTCGGCCTGGGCATCTCGAACGGGGCCCAGGCCGCAGAGGTGGCCGGTTACGCCGACGGGGTCATCGTCGGGGCGGGCTTCTGCCAACGGGTCCTGGACGCCCCCGACCTGGAGACGGCGCTCACCGCGGTGCGTTCCTTCGCCCAGGAGCTGGCCGAAGGGGTACGCGGGCGCGCCTGAGGTCCGCCGGTCGGGGCACTCCCCCTCAGGGACCCGATGACCGGAAGGAAGACGGGGTCATTAGTGTTGCAATCGGCGACCGGAGACGGCGGGAGGACCGATCCCGTCAACCCCTCGTCACCGATCCATGACGCACAGTAGGCTCTGAGGGCAGATGGCGGCGCCCTGCGCGCGGCCCACGTCGTCCACGAGTCCCCCGGGGAAGGCATGTCCACCGAGATCGAACCACATCCGCCGGCCGAGCCCGAGCCCCGTCCCCAGGACGGGGCGGGCCGGTCCCGTTGGCAGACCGTCCAACCATGGATCACCCTGGTCGCCCGTCTCGCCCTGGTGGGCGTGCTCGGCTACGCCGGCATCTCCAAGATGGGGGCCCCGGCACTGTCGGTGCAGGCGGTCGAGGCCTACGAGCTGTTCCCCGACGGGGTGAACCAGTTCATCGGCTACACCCTGCCCTTCTTCGAGGTCGCCCTGGCCCTGCTGCTCCTCGTGGGGCTGGCCAGCCGCTACACGGCCGCCGTCGCCGCCCTGCTGATGGTCGTGTTCATCGCCGGGATCATCTCGGCCTGGGCGCGCGGGCTCACCATCGACTGCGGCTGCTTCGGCACCGGAGGGCAGGTGGCCCCGGGGGAGACCCGCTACGGTGTCGACATCCTGCGCGACATCGGATTCGCCGCGCTGGCCGGTATCGTCATGCTCTGGCCGCGCTCCCCGTTCTCGCTCGACAGCGCCCTCGGCCTGTATTCGAGCGACGAGCGGTCCAAGGACTAGGCGCGCCGGTACCGCGGCCCACATCGTGGTACCGCGCCGCCCACTTTAGTTGACCCGCCCTGACCAGGGCACCGCGCGGCTAAGGCGGCCGTGCCGGAGGACGATCCTAACGAGGAATGGTGATCGGCTGATGAGCAAGGCGTCGCGACGCGAGTCCCGCGAGCGACTCAGGCAGGAGCGGCTGAAGCAGCAGCAAAGGGCCAAACGCAACAAGCTCCTGGCCATCATCGGCGCGGCGGTCGTCGTCGTCGCCCTGGTCGTGGGCGTCGGCTACCTGGTCATGTCCTCCCGTGGACAGTCCTCCGAGTGGGACGGGGCCCTCGCCCCCCGCACGCTCCAGCAGGACGGCAGCGTGGTCATGGCCACCGAGGGGGCGCAGGCCCCGGTCGTCGAGGTCTACGCCGACTACCAGTGCCCGGCCTGCCGGCAGTTCGAGGCCGTCAACGGCGACAACCTCAAGCAGCTCGCGGCCGAGGGGAAGGCCATCGTCCACTACCGGCCGGTGTCGATCTTCTCGCAGCGCCCCGATCCCATCAGCACCAATTCGCTGCGCGGCGCGGCGGCGGCCCGCGCAGCGGCCGACCACGGCGCCTTCGTCGAGTACAACGACCTGCTGTTCGAGAACCAGCCGACCGAGGGCCGCGAGGGCTTCTCCGTCGACGAGCTCAAGGAGTGGGGCGAGGAGGCCGGCATCACCGACCCGGCCTTTGCCGAGCGCATCGACAGCGAGAGCGCGATCGTCGACCAGTGGGTCAACGACTACTATCCGGCCCTGGTGGAGAAGGCCCAGGCCGAGATGTCCGACGAGGAGATCTCGGGCATGCGCCTGCACGAGCTGATGGAGTGGGGTCGTGGCAACGGGGTGGACGACTCCTTCCTCGACGGAACCTACGTCGGTGAGGTGCTCGACGCCACCGCCGCGGTCAACGACCGCTACAGCAGCGGGGAGAATGCCTTCCAGGGCACCCCGTCGGTCTACATCAACGGTCAGCTCCAAGGCAACGACATCTACACCGTCGACGGCCTGACCGATGCCGTCGAGGCGGCGTCCCCCGGTCAGGTCGACACCGAGCCGCTCGCCGATGGGGACTCACCCACCACCAACCCCAGCGATCCTCCCACCGCCAAGGAAACAACGGACGAATGACGATTCCGTCGACCATCGACGTGGGCGCGGCCGGTACCGGCCGCGCCCTCGCCGCCATTCCCAGCCCCGATGTCAGCGCCTTCCAGTTGGGGCCGCTGACGATCCACTTCTACGCGCTGTGCATTCTCGCGGGGGTCATCGCCGCCGTGTACTGGAGCGAGCGCCGCTGGCAGGCCATGGGAGGCCAGGCCGGCACGATCATGGACCTCGCGGTCCCCGCGGTCCTGCTCGGTCTCGTCGGTGGCCGGCTCTACCACGTCATCACCGATTACCAGCTTTACTTCGGTCCGGGAAAAGAACCGATCCGGGCATTGTTCATATGGGAGGGCGGCCTAGGGATCTGGGGCGCGATTCCCATGGGCGCGCTGGGCGTCTGGCTCGTGGCACGCCGCCGCGGGTTGTCGATGTCACAGTTGTCGTTCGCCATCGCGCCGACGATCCCGCTCGCCCAGGCGTTCGGGCGTTGGGGGAACTACTTCAACCAGGAGCTGTTCGGCGCGCCCACGGACCTGCCGTGGGCCCTGGAGGTCTCCCCCTACCCCAGCGGCATGCTGCGGGACGGCATGGAGGCGGGGGTGACCACCTACCACCCCACCTTCCTGTACGAGTCGCTGTGGTGCCTTGTTCTGGCCGTGTTCCTCGCCTGGGCGGGACGGCGGTTCGACATGCGTGGTGGGCGGCTCTTCGCCCTCTACGTCATGGGATATTGCGTGGGGCGGTTCTGGATCGAATATCTTCGAGTCGACCCGGCGCACGACATCCTGGGACTGAGGCTGAACAACTGGACCTCGATTCTGGTGTTCCTCGGCGCCCTGGCCTACTTCCTGTGGGCCGGACGCCGGCTTGACCGCTTCTCCACCCGGGTCGTCCCCATCGGCGTCGACGCCGATAGTGAAGTGACCGACACCACCAACCCGGCCACGGCGCGACAGCGCGACGGTGACAAGCGCGCTGAGGGAGCCGACCGGAAGGAATGACGCGACCGTCCCCGAGCGCCGCGCCGAGCGCGGCGCCGGGGGCCTCGCGGGACGGATGAGTACCCACGTGAGCAGAACCGACCACGCAGAGCAGACCGGTCCGCGCCGGGGGCGTTCCGACGGCTCCTTCGAGGCCGAGGACCGTTACGACGACCGTTACGACGACGAGGAGCTCGCGCGTACCGATCCCGAGGGCATCGACCTCGCGGGTGACGCCCCCTCCGACCGTCCGGGCCGTTCGACGCGGCGTGGCAGCCGTCGGGCGAAGACCGGTCCCATCCCCGTGTCCTCGGGGGCCCGCCGCGGCCGTCGGGCCACCACCAACAGCGGGCCGATCGAACAGGTCTCGAAGTTCTCCGCCTCGGCGTTGCGCAAGGTCACCGTGCTCGGCGACCGTCCCAGCCAGGTCGTCTACTCCCTCGCCGAGCAGAGCCGGCGCAAGCGGGGCACCTACCTGCTGGGGGGCCTGCTGGGGCTGTTCGGCGTCGCCCTGATCGCTCTTCTGGGCCTGTTGAGCTACCAGCTCTTCGTTCCGGCCGAGGGCCGGGCCGATCAGGCCACGACACGTATCGTCGAGCCGCCCGAGGGGCACTCCACCCTGCAACCCGACCTGTTCCACGCCCAAGGACAGCAGGACATCTTCGCCCCCATCGCGACGCGCACCGAGGACGCGGGGCCGCTGGAGCAGGACAGGGTGTTCGGTCCCGGCAGCGAGAAGCTCCAGCTCGACGGGTTCGAGCTCACCCTGCGCGACTCCGAGGTGACCGACACCTGCACCGCCGCGGTGTGGGGTGACGAACTAGCCCAGGCGCTCGCCGACGGTTCCTGCAACTCCGCGGCCCGCGGGGTCTACCAGGACCAGGACGACACCTACGTGGCCCAGTTCACCCTGTTCAACCTCGCCGACACCGAGTCCGCCGCCAAGGTCGCAGATGAGCTCGACCCGGCCTCGGCTCCGGGGTTCGTCCTCCCGCTCAACACCGACATGAAGGGGTTGAACGAGGGCTACAGCCAGGCCACGGCCCAGGTCATGGGCCACTACCTCGCGGTGTTCTGGGTCGCCCGCGCCGACGGCGGCGAGCCGCGCGATGACGACTCCATGGCCACCGTGAACGTCGTCGCCATGGACGCCGCGGTCTCGGTCTACGAGGAGGTCCGCGACGCCGAGAAGGGCGGCGGCGAGGGCTGACCCGTGCGCGGATGCGGCTAGGATTCCGGACCGATGGGGCATGTCCCCGATCGGACCCCAGCGCACCCGTCCTGACCCGTGTGGTCGCCCGCCCTGTTCCCCACCCTTCGAGAGGTCCCGGTGTCTTCAGTCGATTCGTCCGCGTCTGGTTCCCCCGGCCGGCGGAGGAAGCCCGCCGGTTCCGGCCGGGCCGAACCCGGTTCGGCGGCGTCGTCGCGACGCAAGAGCGGCACGCGCCGACGCCGCGACGAGGAGGCCCCCGCAGGCCGTAAGGGGCGCCGCGGGGGACGGCTCCTCCCGGTGCTGTTCGTGGCGCTGGGCGTGGCCGTCGCCGCCCTCGCCGTGGTGCTGGTGATGGAGTTCACCGGAGGGGGCGGGGCGCGTCAGGCCGTGCCCGCCGCCTACCAGGTCTACTCCTCGGGGGAATCCACCGAGATGCTGGCCTCCCGCGAGGATGACCCCCGACCCCTCGCGGAGTCGGAGGTGTTCGAGCGGGGCAACGAGAAGATCGACAGCCAGGGGCTGGAGTTCACCCTGACGGCCAAGGCGCTCGACGACACCTGCGCGAACGCGGTGTGGGGTGACGCCCTCGTCGCGGCCCTGGAAGAGGCCGACTGTACGCAGGTCGCCCGGGGCGGCTACACCTCGGCCGACCATGTCGGCGTCGCCGCGATGTTCAAGCTGCGCGACACCGAGGCCGCCCAGGCGGTCGCCGCGGCGATGGAGCTCCCCGAGGGGGAGGAGGCCGAGCCCAGCGGTTTCCTCGTCCCGCCGAGCACCGATGAGCCCTTCGACAAGCTCGGCTCCGGGTACAGCGCCGCCGAGGCCACGGTCAACGGCCACTACCTCGTCGTGACCTGGGTCCAGCCGCTCGCCTCGACCTCGCCGGAGGAGCGGGAGGACCTGACCTCGCCGCTGATCGCGCTGGGCAACTTCGACTTCCCGCTGTACCGCCGGGTGCTGGAGCGCGAGAGCGTGCTCGGCGTCGAAGGAGGCGCGGCGGAGTCCTCAGGCGCGGAGGCCGGCACGACGGGCACCGACGCGGCACCGGGGACCGAGGGCGGCACTCTCGACGGCACGGGTACGGAGGTCCCGGTCGGCTGATCTCGCCGTGACGACCTCCGCGATGGTCCTCGTGCCCTTGGCGCGAGGACCATCGCCGTCTTCGGCGACTCACCCGGGCGTGCACAGATCCGCGGTGAGCAGGTCGGTCACCTCACCGAGCCGTTCCAGCCGGTGAAGGGGGAGATCCAGCAGGGTGTGCCCGGACAGCCACGGCGCGGCGGCGGCCACGGACGTGCGCGCGGTCTTCTTGTTGATCGACCGGCCCAGGTCCGCGGCGACGCGGATCAGGCCCTCGCGCAGGGCGCTCGCGACGGAGCCGTGCGCGCGCTCCTGGCAGTGGCGCAGCAGGCGTTGCCCGGGGGTGTCGTCGGGCCTGTCGGAACGGCGGCGGGCCAGGATCACGGTGTGCCGCGGGTCGGGCACACCGCGCAGGAAACGTAGGTCGTACAGGGGGGCGACGAGGCGGCGCAGCGCCTCTTGGCCGGCCTGGTCGCGCACGTCCGCCGAGGCGGAGGGGACCGCCACGTGGAGTTCGGGGGCGCGACCGGCGAGGATCGCGCGGCCGGCCAGGTGCTCCCAGCCGCCGGTGAGGTCGACCAGGGCACGGTGCGCGGAGACGGGGGAGGCGAACCAGGTGGACAGCCGTGCTCTCGGCAGGTCACGGTCCGCGCTGGGCCAGGCGCCGACCACGAGGTCGGCGTCCACACGTTCCAGCAGATCCCCGGCCGCGTCCGGGGCGAGGCCGCCACGCGCCTCCTTGGCGTTGGAGCCCTGGCTGTAGATCCGCGCGGCCTCGCGTTCGTCGGTGCCGACGGGGGTGCGCGAGGTGGCGCGCAGGACGTACAGGTCGCTGGCCGCGCCGATCCCCTCGGCCCCCAGGTAGCGGTTGAAGTCCGGCCAGATCGCCTCGGTCGCCAGGTTGAGCCTGGTCAGCCTGGCCTGGGTGCGGGCGACCAGGGCCGGTGTGGTCTCGCTGGCGCCGTAGGCGAGCAGGGTCCGGCCGTCGCCGGGGGAGGCGAGCCCCTCCAGACCGCGGCGGAGGAAGAGTTCAACACCCTCGGGGGTGTAGGGCGGGTCGGTGAAGACCAGATCGGCCCGTCCCCGCACGGCGGCGGGCAGGCCCAGTCTCAGGTCGGCGAAGTAGCAGCGTACCCGCAGGTCCAGCCGGGCCGCGGCGGAGTCGATGTAGTCGAGCATCCGTTCGTCGACGTCGACGACCACGGCCTCCAGACGGGGTTCGACCAGGGTGGCGGCCAGGGAGGTCAGGTCGTGGTCGCCCACGCACAGGAGGCGTGCTCCCGGTAGGTGGAAGCGGGTGGCCAGGAACAGGCCGCGGCGCAGCGCGGTGTCGGCGGTGGCCGCGACGTGGTCGAGGTCGATTCGCGACTCCGGGGCCTGGGCGACGAGGCGGCGCAGTTCGGCGGCGGCCCGTGGGTGCCGGCCGGCGAGGTGGGCGACGGGGTCGGCGGGCAGGGGGCGGTCGAAGACGGTGTAGCCCGCGGCGTCGCGCAACCGCACGCGCTGCCCGTCGTGTTCGAGATCCGGGCCCAGGGCGTCGAGGATCCGTTCGACGAGGCGGTGGGCGACGGCGGTGGAGCGCACGAGGTCGCGGGCGCTCCACCAGCCACCGTCGGCCAGGGCGGCGAGGACGCGGTGGCTACGGCTGGCGTCGACGCCCTGCTCCTCAAGCAGGGCGGACAGCTGCGGGGGAAGGTCGGTCATCGGTGAAATCGTAGGGCCAGGCGGGCCGGGGTCGGACCGGGGCGGGGGAGACGGGAGAACGAGGGGGCGGGGGAGCGACACGTGGCACCGGATCCACAAAGAGCTACATAACGTCCATAAAGGACAAAGAGCGAAGTTGGTGACTAAAGGGAAAGGGTGTGCTCTTCGTCACGGTGAGCCGTCACCTGTTCCCGCGTCTGCCAAGGACGCGGTCGCGACATGCCGCCGGGCGCGCGCGGCGCGGCAGGACCGGCCGGCGTGCACGTCGGATGAGGGGGAGAGGGGTCTGCGGGGGTGGGTGTCGTGGGGCGGGAGGGGCGTCTGTAAGCTGTCCCGGCCGTGGAGCTCCCCTGGGAGGTTTGCGGTGCCCGCTCGTGGGATACGAGTTGGCAAGGCCCGCGGAGATCGTGGGCCGGCGCCGTCGTATCCTGTGCGGGCCGGGGGACCCCCGTCGAGAACCGCCGCGATGTGGCGGCGGTTGGTCTAGACCTCACGATTGACATCGGAGGTGGACCCCCGGGTAACGTGAGTTACCTGCACGTGTTGCGTTGAACAGCCGATACACCGTTTGGCACGAGGAAGTGACCGTGGGTTTCCCCGTCCGGGGCCCGCGGAATGGGTGGAGGCGCACGCAACGATCGCACGCTGACGCAGCAGGGCCAATGTCGTCCCGAATGCGCTTTCTCGAAAGCCCAGACGAAAGACGACAGGAGGGTAGATGCCTGCTGGCCAGGTGCAGCGTCCGTCCGTCCCAACGGACGCCAAGACCACTTCCGAGGGCCTGTACGACAGCTCCTACGAACACGACGCCTGCGGTGTCGGGTTCGTCGCCGACCTCTCCGGCCGTCGTAGCCACGACATCGTCGAAAAGGCGCTGACCGTTCTGCGCAACCTCGACCACCGCGGCGCGTCCGGCGCCGACCCCGACGACGGCGACGGCGCGGGCATCCTCACCCAGATCCCCGACGAGCTGTACCGCGCCACCTGCGGGTTCGAGCTCCCCGAGGCGGGCGCCTACGCGGTGGGGATCGGCTTCCTGCCCACCGACGCCGCCGAGCGGGCCAGCGTCACCGCCGCCGTCGAGCGCATCGTCGAGGAGGAGGGGCTGACCCTGCTCGGATGGCGTGACCTGCCCTTCGAGCCCCGCTACTGCGGACCGGCCGCCCGCGAGGTCATGCCGTTCTTCGCCCAGCTCTTCGTCGCGGGCCGGCCCGGCACCGCCACGGAGGGGATCAGCGGCATCGAGCTGGAACGCTACGCCTACTGCGTGCGCAAGCGCGCCGAGCACGAGGCCGGCGTCTACTTCCCGAGCCTGTCCCCGCGCACCATCACCTACAAGGGCATGCTCACCACGCCGCAGCTGGAGCCCTTCTTCCCCGACCTGTCCGACCACCGCTACGCCTCCGGCCTGGCGCTGGTGCACTCCCGTTTCTCCACCAACACCTTCCCGTCCTGGCCGCTGGCGCACCCCTTCCGCTACGTCGCCCACAACGGCGAGATCAACACGGTCAAGGGCAACCGCAACTGGATGCGGGCCCGTGAGGCGACGCTGGCCAGCGACCTCCTCCCCGGGGACATCTCCCGGCTCTTCCCCATCGTCGACGCCGAGGACTCCGACACCGCCTCCTTCGACGCCGCGCTGGAACTGCTCCACCTGGGCGGGCGCTCCCTGCCGCACGCGGTGCTGATGATGATCCCCGAGCCGTGGGAGAACCACGCCGAGATGGACCCGGCGGTGCGGGCCTTCTACGAGTTCCACTCCATGCTGATGGAACCCTGGGACGGCCCGGCCTCCGTCACCTTCACCGACGGCTCCCTGATCGGCGCGGTCCTGGACCGCAACGGCCTGCGCCCGGGACGCTACTGGGTGACCGACGAGGGGCTCGTCGTGCTCGCCAGCGAGGTCGGCGTCCTCGACATCGACCCCGCCCGCGTCGTCCGCAAGGGGCGCCTCCAGCCGGGACGGATCTTCGTCGTCGACACGGCCCAGGGCCGCATCATCGAGGACGAGGAGATCAAGGCCGAACTCGCCGCCGAGCACCCCTACGCCGAATGGCTGGCGCGCGGTGTGGTCCGCCTGGAGGACCTGCCGGCGGCCGAGCCGGCCCCCGTCGCCGACCTCCTGCGGGAACAGCAGGTCTTCGGCTACACCGAGGAGGAGCTGCGGCTCATCCTCACCCCCATGGCGCGCACCGGTGCCGAGCCGATCGGGTCCATGGGCACCGACACGCCCGTCGCCGCGCTGTCGGACCGTTCCCGGCAGCTCTTCGACTACTTCTCCCAGGGCTTCGCGCAGGTCACCAACCCGCCGCTGGACGCCATCCGCGAGGAGCTCGTCACCAGCCTGCGCACCACGCTGGGCGCCGAGGAGAACGTCTTGTCCCCCGACCCGGAGGACTGCCGGCGCATCGTGCTGTCCACCCCGGTGATCGACGACGCCGAACTCGCGGCGATCGTCGCCGCGGGCGGGCCCGAAGGCGACCCGGCGTTGCGCGTCCACGTCGCCAACGGCACCTACCCCGTGGCCGGAGGCGGGACGGCGCTGGCGGCCCGCCTCGACGAGATCTGCGCCGAGGTGTCGCGGGCCATCGCCGATGGCGCCCACGTCATCGTGCTCAGCGACCGCGGCGCCGACGCCGAACGCGCGCCCATCCCCTCCCTGCTCCTCACCGGGGCGGTCCACCACCACCTGGTCCGGGAGAAGACCCGGACCGAGGTGGGCCTGGTGGTCGAGGCGGGCGACGTCCGCGAATGCCACCACGTCGCGCTGCTCGTCGGCTACGGGGCCTCGGCCGTCAACCCCTACCTGGCCCTGGCCGGGGTGCGCGACCTGGTCGAGCGGGGTGTCATCGGCGGCATCGACGCCGACACCGCCGTCCGCAACACGATCAAGGCGTTCGGCAAGGGCGTCTTGAAGATCATGTCCAAGATGGGCGTTTCCACGGTCAGCTCCTACACCGGTGCGCAGATCTTCGAGGCGCTGGGGCTGGGCGCCGAGGTGATCGAGCGCTGCTTCACCGGGACCACCTCGCGCCTGGGCGGTGTCGGGTTCGACGTCCTCGCCGAAGAGGTCCGGCTGCGCCACGCGGCGGCCCACGCCGGCAACCCCGCCGGGCACCGCCGCCTCGCCGTGGGCGGCGAGTACCAGTGGCGGCGCGAGGGCGAACCGCACCTGTTCAACCCCGAGACCGTCTTCAAGCTGCAGCACTCCACCCGGACGCGCCGCTACGAGATCTTCAAGGAGTACACCTCCAAGGTCGACGAGCAGGCCGGAAAGCTCATGACGCTGCGCGGCCTGTTCAAGCTGAAGGAGGGGGTGCGCGAGCCGGTCCCGCTGGAGGAGGTCGAGCCGGTCTCGCAGATCGTCAAGCGTTTCTCCACCGGCGCCATGTCCTACGGGTCGATCTCGGCCGAGGCCCACGAGACCCTCGCCATCGCGATGAACCGCCTCGGCGGCAAGTCCAACACCGGTGAGGGAGGGGAGGACCCCGATCGGTTCACCCCCGACGCCGACGGGAACCTGCGCCGCAGCGCGATCAAGCAGGTCGCCTCCGGCCGCTTCGGCGTCACCTCGCACTACCTCACCAACGCCGACGACATCCAGATCAAGATGGCCCAGGGCGCCAAGCCGGGGGAGGGCGGCCAGCTGCCCGGCCACAAGGTCTACCCGTGGGTCGCCCAGACCCGCCACTCCACGCCCGGCGTCGGCCTCATCTCGCCGCCGCCCCACCACGACATCTACTCCATCGAGGACCTCGCCCAGCTCATCCACGACCTCAAGAACGCCAACCCCTCGGCCCGGGTCCACGTCAAGCTGGTCTCCGAGGCCGGAGTGGGGACCGTCGCCGCGGGCGTCTCCAAGGCCCACGCCGACGTGGTGCTCATCTCCGGCCACGATGGTGGCACCGGAGCGTCGCCGCTGACCTCGCTCAAGCACGCGGGCACCCCCTGGGAGCTGGGCCTGGCCGAGACCCAGCAGACCCTCCTGCGCAACGGGCTGCGCGACCGCATCGTCGTGCAGGCCGACGGGCAGCTGAAGACCGGCCGTGACGTCATCATCGCCGCGCTGCTGGGCGCCGAGGAGTTCGGTTTCGCCACCGCCCCCCTCGTCGTCTCCGGTTGCGTCATGATGCGTGTCTGCCATCTCGACACCTGCCCGGTCGGCGTGGCCACCCAAAACCCCGAACTGCGCAAGCGCTTCTCGGGCAAGCCGGAGTTCGTGGTCAACTTCTTCGAGTTCATCGCCGAGGAGGTCCGCGAGCATCTGGCCGCGCTCGGCTTCCGCAGCCTCGACGAGGCCGTGGGCGCCGTGGAACTGCTCGACGTGGCCGACGCCGTGGACCACTGGAAGGCGTCGGGCCTGGACCTCTCGCCGATCCTGCACGAGGTCCAGCCCTGGGCCAGCGACCACCGCCGGCGCGTCCGCGTCCAAGACCACGGGCTGGAAAAGGCCCTGGACAACACGTTGATCCAGCTCTCCGAGGGGGCGCTGGAGTTCGGTCGGCCGCTGCGCCTGGACCTTCCCGTGCGCAACGTCAACCGCACCGTCGGCACCATGCTCGGCCACGAGGTGACCAAGCGCTACGGGGCGGCCGGGTTGCCCGACGACACCATCGACGTGACCTTCACCGGGTCGGCCGGGCAGTCCTTCGGGGCGTTCCTGCCCAAGGGCGTCACGTTGCGCCTGGTCGGCGACGCCAACGACTACGTGGCCAAGGGCCTGTCGGGCGGACGCATCACCGTGCGGCCCCCCGAGCACGTCCAGTTCAACGCCGAGGAGCAGATCATCGCCGGCAACGTCATCGCCTACGGGGCCACCTCGGGCGAGGTCTTCCTGCGCGGTGTCGTCGGCGAGCGCTTCTGCGTGCGCAACTCCGGGGCGCTCGCCGTCGTCGAGGGCGTCGGCGACCACGGCTGCGAGTACATGACCGGTGGCCGGGCCGTCGTCCTGGGCCCCACCGGCCGTAACTTCGCCGCCGGCATGTCGGGCGGGATCGCCTACGTGCTCGACCTGGACACCGCCCGCGTCAACGGCGAGATGGTCGACATCGACCCGCTCGACGACGAGGACCGCGCGTTCCTGGAGGACGTGTTGCGCCGCCACCACGCCGAGACCGGGTCGACCGTGGCCCAGCGCCTCCTCGCCGACTTCGACGTCGAGGCCGACCGGTTCGCCAAGGTCATGCCCCGTGACTACAAGCGGGTCCTGGCCGCCCGGGCCACGGCCGAGCGCGAAGGCCGCGACATCGACGAGGCCATCATGGCCTCCGCCCAGTCCTGACAGGCCCTTTCGGAAAGGAGGGAAGAACACGATGGCCGACCCCAAGGGTTTCCTCACCATCACCGAGCGGGAGCTCCCCAAGCACCGTCCCGTCGACGTCCGGATCCAGGACTGGCGCGAGGTCTATGCGGACTTCGAGCGGGGCAAGGTCGCCAAGCAGGCGTCCCGTTGTATGGACTGCGGCATCCCGTTCTGTCACAACGGCTGCCCCCTGGGCAACCTCATCCCCGAGTGGAACGACCTCGTCCACCGTCACGACTGGGGCGAGGCGATCGAGCGCCTGCACGCCACCAACAACTTCCCGGAGTTCACCGGCCGGCTGTGCCCTGCGCCGTGTGAGTCGGCGTGCGTGCTCGGCATCAACCAGCCCGCCGTGACGATCAAGAACGTCGAGGTCTCCATCATCGACCGAGCCTGGGAGGAGGGGTGGGTCCGCCCGCAGCCGCCGCGCGTGCGCACCGGCAAGAAGGTCGCCGTGGTCGGCTCCGGCCCGGCCGGCCTGGCCGCCGCCCAGCAGCTCACCCGGGCCGGCCACGAGGTGACCGTCTACGAACGGGCCGATCGGATCGGTGGGCTGCTGCGCTACGGCATCCCCGAGTTCAAGATGGAGAAGCGGCACATCGACCGCCGGCTCGGCCAGATGCGGGCCGAGGGAACGGTGTTCCGCGCCGGCGTGAACGTCGGGGTCGACATCACGGTGGAACAGCTGCGCGCCGACCACGACGCCGTGCTGCTGGCCGGTGGCGCCACCGCCTGGCGCGACCTTCCGGTGCCCGGACGCGAGCTCGAAGGCGTCCACCAGGCGATGGAGTACCTGCCGTTGGCCAACCGGGTCCAGGAGGGCGACTACGCCGAGCCGCCCATCACCGCCAAGGGCAAGCACGTCATCGTCATCGGCGGCGGCGACACCGGTGCCGACTGTGTCGGCACCGCGCACCGGCAGGGGGCCGCCTCGGTCACCCAGCTGGAGATCATGCCCAAGCCGCCCGCCTCCCGCCCGGCCGGCCAGCCCTGGCCGACCCACCCCATGCTCTACAAGGTGACCAGCGCCCACGAGGAGGGCGGCAAGCGCCTGTACTCGGTCAACACGCTGGAGTTCCTCGGCGACGAGCAGGGGCGGGTCCGCGCGCTCCGGCTCGTCGACGTCGAGCGCACCGACGCCGGTTTCACGCCGATCGAGGGCAGTGAGCGCGAGATCCCCGCTCAGCTGGTCACCCTGGCCATGGGGTTCGTCGGTCCGCAGAAGGCCGGGCTGATCGAGGAGCTGGGGGTCGATCTGGACGGGCGCGGCAACGTGGTGCGCGACCGGGACTACGCCACCTCGGTCGAGGGCGTGTTCTGCGCCGGGGACATGGGGCGTGGCCAGTCGCTGATCGTCTGGGCGATCGCCGAGGGCCGGTCCGCGGCCGCCGGCATCGACCGTTACCTCGGCGGTGAGGGGCTTCTGCCCGAGCCGATCGAGCCGACGGCGCGGCCCCTGACCTGACCCGCGCGTCCCGGGACCCCGGCCGTGTCCGCGGCCGGGGTCCCGGGCGTGGGAGGCGCTGAGGAGGCACGCCTGTTCCAGATGTCCGAAAGGGGACGTTGAACCGGTTAAAAGGCGGTGAAATAGGTCGAATGGCCATGTTTGGGGATGTCGGCGCGGGCGCACCTTCTCCATATGACCATGATGACGACGGACACCCTGCACGCCGCGGAACACTTCATCATGCGCAACGCCCGGCTCCTCGACCGGCACCGTTTCGCCTTCCACTTCCACAGCGGCCCCGACGCCCCCGTCCGCACCGTCCTCGACGGCTACCGTAACGTCGACGGAGGCTACGGCAACGCCCTGGAACCGGACTTACGCGGCCACGGCAGCCAACCCCGCGCCGTCGAGACCGCCCTGCGCGTCCTCGACGAACTGGGGCCGCTCCCCCGCGCCGACGTGGTCCGCGTCTGCTCCTTCCTCACCTACGCGACCGCCCGCAACGGCGGCGTTCCCCCCGTCCTGCCCTCCGTCCGCCACACCGAGACGGCCCCCCGCTGGCGCGCGCGGACCGACTTCGCCGGCGCCCTCGCCCCCACGGCCGCCATCGCCGGCCTCCTGCACCGGCACCACATCACCCACCCCTGGCGGGACCGCGCCACCGCCTTCTGCTGGAGTCGCATCGCCGCCCTGCACTGGACCGAACCCGAAGAGGCCGTCGCGGTGTGCACCTTCCTGGAACACGCCCCCGACCAGCAGCGGGCCCGGGCCGAACTCGCCCGCCTCGCCCCCATGATCCGCGCCACCATCGTCCTCGACGCCCACGCCCAAGGCGAGGTCCACACCCCACTGGACCTGGCCCCCCACCCGAACCACATCGCCCGCTCCCTCTTCGACGACGACCAGATCAACGCCCACCTCGACCGCCTGGCGGGCGCCCAGCACGCGGACGGCGGCTGGGACTTCCCGGGCGAGCACTGGTGCGCGGCCGCCACCGAAGAGGCACGCGGCGCCATCACCGTCCAGCGCCTGCTCACCCTGCGCGCCTACGGACGCCTCGGGGAACACGCGCCCGCCCCGCGCTCCGGCCGCTGAACGCCCCGGTGGGTGCCCGAGCCGAGTCCCGCCCCTCACCGCGCCTCCGGCGGCCACGCCCCACGGCCGTGACGCCACGGCGCAACGCGCCCCGCCGTTGAGCTCCCGCCCCTCGAACCCGTTCAGGACCCCGACAGGCCGGCATCCCTGCCCGCCGCGACCGGACACCCGCATCCGCCAACGTGAGAACCGTCATGTTCCGGCGTCACCACCCGGGGGCGTATCGACGGTCCGCGGCGGGCAGGGGAGGAGAAGGACGCGCCCGGCGCGCACCGTAGGACGCAACCGAGAGGAACACCACCATGGCCGACGAACTCACCGGTAAGACCATCGCCTTCCTCGCCGCACCCGAGGGGACCGAACAGGTCGAGCTCACCGAGCCCTGGGAGGCCGTCCGCCGGGCCGGCGGCACACCCAGGCTCATCTCCACCGACAGCGGGGAGATCCAGGGCTTCGACCACCTCGACAAGGCCGACACCTTCCCCGTCGACGCCACCGTCGCCGACGTCTCCGCCACCGACTTCGCCGGCCTCGTCCTGCCCGGCGGTGTCGCCAATCCCGACTTCCTGCGCACCGACGAGCGAGCCGTCGCCTTTGTCAAGGGGTTCTTCGACGCGGGCCTGCCCGTGGCCGCCATCTGCCACGCGCCATGGACCCTCGTGGAGGCCGACGTCCTGCGCGGCCGCGCCCTCACCTCCTGGCCCAGCCTGCGCACCGACATCGTTAACGCCGGTGGAACCTGGGAAGACAAGGAGGTTGTCGTCTGCGACGGCGGTCCCAACCGTCTCGTCACCAGCCGCAAGCCCGATGACCTGCCCGCTTTCTGCTCCGCGGCGGTTGAGGCGTTCGCCCGCTAGCCCCGCTGATGACGCCTGTTCGCAACCTGGTTTAGACCACTGCACGGCTGAGAAGCCCTAGAGTGTGTAATGTGACACGTCGAGCAAAAATCGTCGCGACCCTCGGCCCAGCCACATCGAGCCCGGAGAGCATCCGCGCGCTTGTCGAAGCCGGGCTGGACGTAGCGCGACTCAACCTCAGCCACGGTACGCACGATGACCACCGCGCGAACTACGAGAACGTACGCGCAGCAGCCGAAGCCACCGGCCGCAGCGTGGGCATCCTCGCCGACCTGCAGGGTCCCAAGATCCGGTTGGGCAGGTTCGCCGACGGACCCGTCGAACTGAAGCCAGGCGACGAGTTCACCGTCACCATCGACGACGTCCCCGGCGACAGGCACCGGGTGTCCACCACCTATAAGGGCCTGCCGGGGGACGTCCGTCCCGGCGACCGCGTCCTCGTCGACGACGGCCGCGTCGTGCTGGAATGCGTCAAGACCTCGACCACCGACGTCCACACGCGCGTCCTCATCGGCGGAACCGTCTCCAACAACAAGGGGCTCAACCTCCCCGGCGTCTCGGTCAGCGTTCCCGCGCTCACCGAGAAGGACGAGGCCGACCTGCGCTGGGCGCTGGAGCAGGGCGTGGACATGGTCGCCCTCTCCTTCGTCCGCAGCCCGGCCGACGCCGAGGACGTCCACAAGATCATGGACGAGGTGGGGCTGCGCGTCCCCCTCATCGCCAAGATCGAAAAGCCCCAGGCCGTCGAACGGCTCCAGGACATCATCGAGGTCTTCGACGGGGTCATGGTCGCCCGCGGCGACCTCGGCGTCGAACTCCCCCTCGAAAACGTCCCGATGGTTCAGAAACGCGCTGTCGAGCGCTGCCGCGACAAGGCCAAGCCGGTCATCGTCGCCACGCAGATGCTCGAGTCCATGATCAGCGCGCCCCGTCCCACCCGGGCCGAGGCCTCCGATGTCGCCAACGCCGTCCTCGACGGCGCCGACGCCGTCATGCTCTCCGGCGAGACCAGTGTCGGCCGCTACCCGATCGAGACCGTCCAGACGATGAGCCGCATCGTCGCCGCGGCCGAGCAGGAGTCGCTGCGGGCCTCGCACATCCTCAACCGGGTGCCCGAGACCACCGGCGGCGCCATCGCCCGCGCCGCCGCCGAGGTCGGGGCGACCGTGGGCGCCAAGGCGCTCATCGCCTTCACCATGAGCGGCGAGACCGCGCGCCGGCTGGCGCGTTACCGCTCGCCCATTCCGCTCATGGCCTTCACCACCGAGGCCTCCACCCGGGCCCAGCTCTCGCTGACCTGGGGCGTCGAGACCTACTGCGTGCCCTGGGTCGACCACACCGACGAGATGGTCCGCCAGGTCGAGAGCGAGCTCCTCGACATGGGCCGGTACCAGAAGGGCGACAAGGTCGTCATCGTCTCGGGGAGCCCGCCCGGCACCCCGGGGTCCACCAACTCGCTGCGAGTCCACCGCATCGGCGACGCGATCGCCCACGGCAAGTAGGCTCCCGGCCCTTGACGGCTCCCCGTACCGGCGCCTCGGCACCGGAACGGGGAGCCGTCCCCGTTGTGGCGGAGGCGCCGCGCCGGTTCACTGCGGCTGGGCGTTGGGGACGTTGTGGTCGTTGGGCACCCGCTCCAGCGGCATGTCCCAGGGCAGCATGTTCCACGGGCTCGCCGGATCGGTGGTCAACAGGCCCAGCGCCGTCCAGACCCGGTCGCAGTCCGCCTCCTCAAAACCGCCCCCCTGCCACAGCAGGTAGCCGCCGTGGAACGCCTCGGCCAGTTGCCGCCAGCTCGCGTAGCGACGCTGCAGGTCCGAGGCGACCCGACGCAGCAGGCTCTGGGTCTCGACCGGACTCAACCAGTCGAGCGTGGCACCGCCACAGGCCAGCCTGACCAGGTGGACCGACTTCCACCACTGGTAGGCGCTGATGACCACGGTCTGCGTGGAGTCGTCGGCGCCGGTGACCTCGCGCATCCGCTCCACCTGCTCGGGGGTCAGCGAGATCGTGCGCTCCGGACGCCGGCCCTCGGGGTCGCGGCTGCGCGCCGTCGCGGCGCGGAAGTCCACGATCAGGTCCGGGCTGTGCCCGGTGTGCAGCTCCTCCCACAACCGTTCCACCGCCGCCAACAGCGACTCCCGGTCGACCACGCCCCATTCCAGCTCGAAGATCTTGCGGTAGCGGCGCCGCAGCTGGGGACGGACCACGACGTCCCAGGGCTCGGCCAACGCGACCCGAAACGGTGCGGCGACCGCGGCGGCCCACCGTTCCGTGCTCAGGGGGGCGTCGGGGTCCTTGGTGCGCAGCGTGGGGGCCTCGCGCGTGCCCACCACCAGTTCGGTGAAGGTGCCCGCCCCCAGGGCCACGATCGGGAGCAGGGCCCAAACGGGGAGGTCGAAGGCGACGAGAGCGACGATGAGGAGGGCCACCGGCGCGAGATACCAGGGTTGGCGGCGTCGGGAGGCCCACGCGACCACGACCCAGGCGATGATGACCAAACCACCCAGGACGCCGGTCACCGCGGTGAACACCAGCCACTCCCTTCGAACGGGTGGGCGGCGGACGGGAAGAGTCGCGCCGCAGACCCCTTGACGACTCCCGCTTTCCAGGATCGGGGACCACGACCTCCCCTGGCGACCGAACCTGCGTGTTGTGCTCAGGTTGTAGCCGGGATGTGACCGCATCCGGCCGCGCGTCATTTACAGAACGCCACAAAAGGCGTATTAGGGCCGGAAAAGGTGGTGGCGGCTCAGTGTTTCGGCCCCACGAACTCGTCCAGGCGAGCCACCGAGGCCCGCTTGGCGACGGAGATCATGCCGACGCTCCCCTCGGTGACGGGGCGGCTCTGGCGCCAGTCGACTCCCAGGGAGTCGAGACTGCGTCCCAGGAGACCGAGGATGTCCTGGGAGGCGTTGGAGAAGAGGTAGCGAGGATATTCGTACCGTCTGACCGACCCCTGGACCCGCCTCTTCGTGGAGTTGGTCGCGCGACACCCGTCCGAGTGGAACAGGCCCCGGACGAACTGGTCCAGACGCCGGTCGACGGCCTCGCGCTGCCACGGGGCCAGCCGGATCGGGCGGCGGTGCTTGGGGCCCGGGCCGTGCTGGGGGAACAGGCAGGGCCAGTGGCTGGACGTGGACTTGACCTCGGTGCATCCGCTCCGCCGGACCCGAAAGACCGATACGGGAAGCACCGCGCCCATGGCCTCGGCGCAGAGCCCTATGAGCCCCGGCCAGTCGTCGCAACAGGTGATCGACAGGCCATAGACGCTTCGGACCGGGGTGATGTGACCGTCCCCCAGGTAGAGCCCCAGGAGATAGGGATAGGCGGAGGAAAGGGGTCTGCCGTGGCAACGTGGACAGTAGGCGTCCCCGGTCGGGTCCCTGCGGAGGGGGGCGGCCCTGCTGGTGCCACGGCGCCAGTTCCCGATGGTGCTTCTGGGGACTCCCAGGAGCGTCGAGACGACCTGATCGGAGAACCCCTGGCGGGTGAGACGGCGGGTCTCGTCGACCAGTTCACGCGGGTGCATGGGACCAGCATCGAGGGTGCAGAAGCCGGAGGAGGGGACTTTCCGCGACGGTGTGGGTACAGAAGTGAAGAAGAGCACCCTGAGGGTGCTCTTCTTGTCCCGTGATGCGTGCCGGAAGTGGGACTCGAACCCACAAGCCCTTTCAGGCAGAGGTGTTTGAGACCTCCGTGTCTGCCTATTCCACCATTCCGGCCTTTTGTGCAAGAGGACATGTATGAGTGGTATGTCCGCTTCACTTGATCGAAGTCGCCTGTCGCGCCTGGACGGGGGAGGCGATCCGACGTCCGCAAGTCTACACGTTCTCGGTAGGCTCATGCGCGTGACGCAGACGCAGAGCCGCGTGGTGATCGCGGAAGACGAGGCCCTGATCCGACTGGACCTCAAGGAGATGCTTGAGGAGGACGGCTATGCCGTCGTGGGTGAGGCGGGGGACGGGGAGACCGCCATCCGGCTGGCCACCGAGCTCAAACCCGATCTCGTCATCCTCGACATCAAGATGCCGGTGCTCGACGGGATCTCGGCGGCCGAGCGGATCGCGGCGGAGCGCATCGCGCCCGTCGTCATCCTGACGGCCTTCTCCCAGCGCGAGCTCGTCGAGCGGGCGCGCGACGCCGGGGCAATGGCCTACCTGGTCAAACCGTTCAGCAAGGCTGATCTCGTTCCGGCCATCGAGATGGCGGTCAGCCGCTACGCCGAGCTCACCGCCCTGGAGGCCGAGGTGAGCGGGCTGACCGAGCGCCTGGAGACGCGCAAGCTCGTCGAACGCGCCAAGGGGCTCCTGCAGAGCCGGCACGGGTTGAGCGAGCCGGAGGCGTTCCGCTGGATTCAGAAGAACTCCATGGACCGCCGGCTGACCATGCGCAAGGTCGCCGAGACCGTCATCGAGACGTTGGAGGGTCGGCAGGGGTAACGCCGTCACCCGTCTTCGTCAAGGGGCCCGTCGCGTGTGCGGCGGGCCCTTCGTCGTCTCTCGCCCCGACGATCACCGCGGATCTCGCTCCGGTCACGGTTGTGAACGAAGCCGTGACGTTTGGATCACGCACCTTAAGCAGTGCTGAATAAATAGGCTAAATCGGGCTAAACTCGCGCCACCCATGGCAATCGACCAGCTCCGGATATTTCGTCTCGGAGTTGTACATGACTGAAATGCGCTAAGGAGCGCGCGTGCGCAGACGCCTCGTGACTGTGCTGCTCGCCGTGATCACCGCCATCCTGGTGATCCCGGCCGGAGCGGTGGCAGACGACCAGGGCGGGGAGACGCTGAACGGTCAGATCCGCAAGCCCGAGACCGTCGAGGGAATCGACATCACGGTCTACCAGGGCTCGGAGGAGATCGGAACGGCGACGACCGGCCCCGACGGAGAGTGGGAAGTGGAGGTGCCCGGACCGGGCGCCTACCGCGTCGTCCTGGACCAAGAGTCCGTACCCGACGAGTACGTCGTCTCGGAAAGGCCGGGTCCCGAACACGATGAGGTCCAAGTCCGCGAAGGACAGCAACGGACCGTGATCTTCAACCTCGCGCGGCCGGGCGAGGAGGAGGGGGGCTCCTCCGCCTCCCCCAGCGAGCCCGCCCAGGAGGCCGCCGAGGAGGAACCGGCGCAGGGGGAGGGGACACCCGAGGGGGTCACCACCGCCCCCGGGGTGAGCTCCGCCACCCCGTTCGGGACGAAGGTCGTGCAGCTGACGGTCGCGGGCATCAGCTTCGGCCTGGTCATCGCGATCTCGGCGATCGGCCTGTCCCTGATCTTCGGCACCACCCGCATGATCAACTTCGCCCACGGTGACATGGTCACCTTCGGCGCGATGATGGCGCTGCTGTTCAGCACGGGTGCCACCTTCAACGACGTCCCCCTCGTGGTGGCGGCGCTCATCGCGGTCGTGCTGGGCGCGCTGTTGGGCATCGGCCTGGAACGGTTCCTGTGGCGTCCGCTGCGCCGGCGCAACGTGGCCCTGATCCAGATGTTCATCGTCTCGATCGGCGTCGCGCTGATCCTGCGCCACCTGCTGCTGGTCGGCTTCGGGGGCAACCGCGAACGCTATGACGAGTACCAGCTTCAGGAGATGATCCGGCTGGGTCCGGTGGGGGTCACGCCCCGCGAGCTGACGATCATCTGCCTGTCGGTCCTGGTTCTCGTGGCGGTCGCGGCGATGTTGCAGTTCACCCGTATCGGCAAGGCCATGCGGGCGGTGGCCGACAACCGGGACCTGGCGGAGTCGTCGGGGATCGACGTGGACCGGGTCACCCTCTACGTGTGGGGTCTGGGCGGCGGGCTGTCCGCGCTGGGCGGCGTCTTCTACGGCCTGAGCCAGTCGGTGTACTGGCAGATGGGTTTCCACCTGCTCCTGCTGATGTTCGCCGCGGTGATCCTGGGCGGACTGGGCACCGCCTACGGGGCCATGGTGGGTGGTCTGGTCATCGGCCTGGTCGCGCAGTTGTCGACGCTGTGGTTCCCCTCGGAACTCATGAACGCCTGGGCGCTGGCGATCATGATCGTCGTGTTGTTGGTCCGGCCGCAGGGCATCCTGGGCCGTCGCGAGCGGGTGGGCTAGGAGACGCACGTGGACTTCATGTACATCCTCTCCAGCGCATTCGAAACGGCGATCGGTCCGATCGCCGCGATCTACGCGCTCGCCGCGATCGGGCTGAACCTGCACTTCGGCTACACCGGTCTGCTCAACTTCGGTCAGGTCGGGTTCATGCTGGTCGGCGCCTACGGTGTCGCGGTCAGCGTGACGACCTTCGGGCTGCCCCTGTGGGCGGGGTTCGCCGTCAGCGTGGCCTGCGCCGTGGTGCTGGCGTTGCTGCTGGGCATCCCGACGCTGCGCCTGCGCGCCGACTACCTGTCGATCTGCACGATCGCGGTGGCCGAGGTGGCGCGGCTGCTCTACCGGGCGAGTTTCGCCCAGGAGGTCACCGGCGGTGTCTACGGTCTCCAGCGCTTCGCCGGCGACTTCTACGACGCGAACCCGTTCCCGCCGGGCGACTACGGGGTGGGCGACATCTCCTTCTCGGCCCGCGACCTTTGGCTGATGACGGTGCTGTGGGGCCTGGTCGCCCTGGCCTGCCTGGTCATGTGGCTGCTGATCCACAGTCCGTGGGGCCGGGTCATCAAGGGCATCCGCGAGGACGAGGAGGCGGTGCGCAGCCTCGGCAAGAACGTCTTCGTCTACAAGATGCAGAGCCTGGTGCTGGGCGGCGTGTTCGGGGCGTTGGCCGGCGCGATGATCGCGATCAACCAGCAGACGATCACCCCCGACCAGTTCATGCCGCAGGTGACGTTCTACCTGTGGGCGATGCTGCTGCTGGGCGGCGCGGGCCGCACGCTCGGTCCGGTTCTGGGCGCGGTCGTCATGTGGTTCCTGCTCACCGTCTTCGACGAGCTGCTGCGTTCGCTGTCCTCCACCGGGATCCTGCCGTTCCTGCAGGGCTCCGACGTCGGCGCGCTGCGCCACGCGATGGTGGGCCTGACGTTGTTGCTGCTGATCGTCTACCGGCCGCAGGGAATCATCGGTAACCGCAAGGAGATGCTGGTCAATGTCAAGTGACCCGACCCCGGTGGACCGGATGGCGGGCGTCGCCCCGGAGCCGGGGGTGACCAAGCCCGACCCCATCCTCACGGTGGACGGCGTGCGCCGTTCCTTCGGCGGGCTCACCGCGGTGGACGTGGAGCACCTGGAGGTCCAGCGCGGCACGATCACCGCGCTGATCGGCCCCAACGGTGCCGGCAAGTCGACGCTGTTCAACCTGCTGACCGGGTTCGACCGGGTGGACGCGGGGGAGTGGTCGTTCGAGGGGCGTCGCCTCAACCGGCTGGGCGGCCACCAGGTGGCCCGGACCGGGATGGTGCGCACCTTCCAGCTGACCAAGGCCCTGACCCGGTTGACGGTGATGGACAACATGCTGCTGGCGGCGCCCGGCCAGACGGGTGAGCGCATGTGGGGGGCGTTCGCGCGCGGTCTGTGGGGCCGTCAGGAACGCGCCAACGCCGAGCGCGCCGAGGCGCTGCTGGAGCGCTTCAAGCTGCTGGCCAAGAAGGACGAGATGGCGGGCAGTCTCTCGGGCGGTCAGCGCAAGCTGTTGGAGATGGCGCGTTCCCTGATGGTGAACCCGTCGATGGTGATGCTGGACGAGCCGATGGCGGGGGTCAACCCCGCGCTGGTCCAGTCGTTGCTCGGCCACATCACGGCGTTGCGCGACGAGGGCATGACGGTGCTGTTCGTCGAGCACGACATGGACGTGATCATGGGCATCAGCGACTGGATCGTGGTGCTGGCCCAGGGCAGGGTGATCGCCGAGGGCCGACCGGCCGACATCCGGGCCAACAAGGAGGTGGTGGACGCCTACCTGGGCACCCACCACGAGGAGCCGTCGGACACGGCGGTGCCCGCGGCGGCAGAGCCGGAGGAGGACCGATGAGCGGGAACCCGGAGCAGGAACGCCCCTCGGGTGTCGAGGCCGCCGTGGAGGCCCAGCACGTCCGCGAGGAGGTGCTGGAGCGGGCCGGGACGGCGCCGGCGGGGGACCCGCGCGACCACCTGGTCTTCGCCGACGAGCTGGTGGCCGGGTACGTGCCCGAGGTGAACATCCTCAACGGCTGCACCCTGACCCTGGACGAGGGGGAGGTCGTGGGGATCATCGGCCCCAACGGCGCGGGCAAGTCGACGTTGATCAAGACGATCTTCGGGCTGATCCCGGTGCGCTCGGGCGGGCTGTCGCTGAGGGGGGAGAGCATCGCCAACCTCGCGGCGCACGAACTGGTGTCGCGTGGGGTGGGCTACGTTCCGCAGACGCAGAACGTGTTCCCGACGTTGACCGTCGAGGAGAACCTCCAGATGGGGGCCTACCTGCGTCCCAAGTCGTTCGCCGCGCGTTTCGACGCGGTGGCCGAGCTGTTCCCGCTGCTGGCGCAGCGGCGGCGGCAGAAGGCGGGCGCGCTGTCGGGCGGTGAGCGCCAGATGGTGGCGATGGGACGGGCGCTGATGATGGAGCCGTCGGTGCTGCTGTTGGACGAGCCGACGGCCGGGCTGTCGCCGATCTACCAGGAGGAGGTGTTCCAGCGGGTCAAGCAGATCAACGCCACCGGTGTCTCGGTGATCATGGTCGAGCAGAACGCGCGCCGGTGCCTGCAGATCTGCGACCGCGGCTACGTGCTGGACCAGGGCCGCAACGCCTACACCGGGACGGGGCGGGAGCTGCTGGAGGACCCCAACGTGGTGGAGCTGTACCTGGGGACGTTGGCGAAGTCGGCCTGATGGAGGCGGCCGTCCGGTCTCGCGGTTCGCGGGGGCGCGGGGCGGCTGTTGACGCAGGAGGGCGCCCGGCCGGGGATCCGGCCGGGCGCCCTTCGTGTCGGGACCGGTCCCGACACGAAGGGCGGCGGCGTCAGAGGGGATGCCGCCGCCCTAGGGAGGGGGCGGCGGTGGTGCCGGGCGGCGGTGCGGCCCCGCGGGCCGGGCGCGGGCGCTCGGGGAGGCGGGGGCTTCGGGGGGCGGCCGGAGACGACGTGCGCCCCGGGCCGGGGGCCCGGGGCGCAGGTGGGGGATGGTGCGGGGTGGGACGTTACGGCTTGGACTCGACGTATTCGAGGGCCTGGTGGGTGCCCTCTTCGTCGAAGCCGTAGATCATGAACGAGGCGACGGTGACGTCACCGTTCTCGTCGAAGTCCAGGGGGCCGCTGGCACCCTGGTAGTCGATGCTCTGGCCCTCGGCGAGCAGGTCGCGGCACTCGGCGAAGCCCGAGCACTGCGTGTCGCCCTGCGTGACGGCGGTCATCTGCTCGACGAACACCGTCGGGTCGGTGCTCTCGGCCGCCTCGGCGGCCAGGGCGATCACGATGGCGCAGTCGTAGACCTGCGGCGCGTACTGGAACACCTCGAGCTCGGAGTCGAACTCGGTCAGGGCGGTGGTGAACTGCTCGTTGTCGACGCCGGGGGCGGTGCCCTGGAATCCGGCGATCGCCCCGGGGTCGTCGGCGTTGACCAGTTCGCCCAGGCCCTCGTTGTTGAGGCCGTCGGCGCTGTACATCTGCTCGGGGCTGAAGCCCTCTTCGATGAGGCCGGTGATGATCTGGACGCCCTCCTCGAAGGAGACCAGGACGGCCGCGTCGGCGCCGGAACCGGCGACCTGCTGCACCACCGAGGTGAAGTTGGTCGAGTTGGGGTCGTAGCCCTCGTTGAGGACGACCTCGGCGCCGTTCTCCTCCAGCGCGGTGGCGGTGGCCTCGGCGAGGCCCTGGCCGTAGTCGTCGGCGCGGTAGACGACGGCGACGCTCTGGTGGCCGTCGTCGACGACCTTCTGGCCGAGGATGGGGCCCTGGAGCAGGTCGCTGGGGGCGGTGCGGAAGTAGTAGCCGCCGTCCTCGTAGGTGCTGAGGTCGGGGGAGGTGTTGGAACCGGAGCACTGGACGACCTCGGCGCCGGTGATCCGGTCGATGACCGCCATCGTCATGCCCGAGGCCGCCGCGCCGAGGACGGCGTCGACGTCCTGGCCGAGCAGGCGGTCCGCGGCGTCGTTGGCCTGGGCGGCGTCGTTGGCCTCGTCGCCGGTCAGGATCTCGGGGACCTCCTGACCGAGCACGCCGCCGGCCTCGTTGATCTCGTGCAGCGCGTACTTGGCGGCGCTGATCTGGGGCGGGCCGAGGTGGGAGAGGTCGCCCGTCTCGGGGAAGATGTACCCGAACCGTAGCGCGTCGGCTTCTCCGCCTTCGCCGCCGCCGCTCTCTCCGCCGCCGCCACACGCACTCAGTCCGAGGGCCAGGGCCGCGACCGCAGCCGTGAGGCCGAGGGCCTTCTTGCTTGGCATTCAGGTCTCTCCGTTTCAACCGGCGTTCCACGCGCTTGGTCAGCACGCGCTCCGGAGCGGAAGATCGGGGGTCGGTCCCGCTTAACCCGGAGCATTAGCGGAGCTTAAGCAGAGTTGTCCTACTTCGGGAAGATGCTCCGTCGGCTCGGTGCCAATTTTGATTCATGCTGTTATGTCCCCGTAGTCATTCGAGGTGCTGGAAAAGGAAATAGCGGCTTATTCGCACGTTCTGTGGTTGGGAAATCACGTGAAGTGGTGAAACGTGGGCATAACTCCACCGCCCGTCGAATCGATGTGGCGGGCGGTGATGTTAAGGCGGACTACAGAACCGGGTGAGGGTTCCGGCGCGGCTCAGAAGGCGGCGACGACGGCGGTGAGGAGCGGCGCGACGAACAGCGCGGGCAGCATGTCGGCCACCGGCAGCGACCGGACGCGCAACAGCCGCAGCGCCACCCCGACCAGGAGCAACCCCCCGGTCGCGGTGAGCGCGCTGATGTGGGAGTCGGGCAGGAAACCCCCGAGGAACACCCCCAACAGGGTGAACGCCCCCTGGTAGAGCAGGACCGGTCCGGCCGACGCCATGACCCCCACTCCCAGCGCGGCGGCGAAGGCGACCGCGGCGAACCCGTCCAGCGCCGCCTTCAACACGAGCTGGTCGATGCCGTTGCCCAGACCGTCGCTGATGGCTCCCAGGATCGCCAACGGTCCGATGAGGAAGACGAGGGAGGAGCTGACGAAGCCCTCGACGAAGCGGTCCTGGCCCGTGGCCACAGGAGGGGTGGTCTCCTGCGTCGCGTCGGGACCGCCGCTGTGGCCCGCCACGGCCGCGGCGGGCACGGGACGGCGGCTCAGCCGGCGGCGGAGGAATTCGCCCAGCCGTTCCAGGCGCGCCTCCAGCCGCAGCAGCGACCCCACGAACCCGCCCACGAGCAGGGAGCCCAGGACGATGAGCGTGGGGGCGGAGGAGCCCACCGCGGCGACGAACTCCCCGTCCAGCACGCTCGCGGCGTTCAGCGCCGCGATGAGCAGGACCACCAGGCCCAGCGCGTCGGTGACGACGTCGCGGGTGCGCTGGGGCAGCCGACCTCCCAGGGCCATGCCCAGCGCGGCGCCGACGACGATCGCCGCGACGTTGATGAGTGTGCCCAGGCCCGGCATCGGTGGTCCCCCTCGGTGGTCGGTGGTCGGTGTGGGCGGCTGTGCGCGCGGTGGCCGCCCACGCGCGGGTCAGGCGCCCGGGGCGTCGCGCAGCATGCAGGTCAACCGCGAGGTGCACACGCGCCTGCCGTCGTCGTCGGTGATCTCGATGTCCCAGGTGGCCAGGGTGCGGCCCAGGTGGACCGGGGTGGCCACGCCGGTGATGTGCCCCTCGGTCGCGCTGCGGTGGTGGGTGGCGTTGATCTCGATTCCCACGGCGATGCGGCCCTCGCCCGCGTGGATCGCCGATCCGAGCGACCCCAGTGTCTCGGCCAGGACGCAGGAGGCGCCTCCGTGCAGCAGCCCGTAGGGCTGGGTGTTGCCCTTGACCGGCATGCGCCCGACCACGCGCTGGGCCGAGGCCTGTGAGATCTCCAGTCCCATGCGTGTTCCCAGGTCACCCCCGACCTGGCTGCTCCCCGTGAGCTCGGCCAGGCGTGCGGCGTCCAGCGTCATTGTGCACCTTCCCCTCGGGTCCTGTGTGCTCGCCGTCGCGCGGTGGGCGCGGCGCCGCCCACGCGCGGCGGTGGTGGTCGCCCGTACGGGGACGGGGCCGCGGGGTGGCGGAGTGCAGCGAAAAAGTCCGCACCGCATCCTAGGATTCCTCCTGTGGTGAAGACACAGGCGACCCCCGAGCAGTCCGGTTCCCCCTCGGCGCGGAAGGAGGGGAGCGGTGTGCCACGGTTGTTGTTGCTCGACGGCCACTCCATGGCCTTCCGCGCCTTCTTCGCGCTGCCGGTGGACAAGTTCGCCACCAGCACGGGGCAGTCCACCAACGCCGTCTACGGCTTCACCTCGATGCTGATCAAGCTGTTGCGTGACGAGCGGCCCACCCACGTCGCGGTGGCCTGGGACCGTTCCGAGCCGACCTTCCGGCACGAGGTCTACGACGCCTACAAGGCGGGCCGCGCCGAGACCCCGCCGGAGTTCCCGGGCCAGGTGGCGCTGCTCCAGGAACTGCTCGGGCTGATGGGGGTGGCCAGTCTCTCGGTCGCCGGGTTCGAGGCCGACGACCTCATCGCCACGCTGGCGGTCGAGGGGGGCGCCAAGGGGATGGAGGTCCTGATCGCCTCCGGCGACCGCGACGCCTTCCAGCTCGTCACCGACACCTGCACGGTGCTGTACCCGGGCAAGAGCCTGTCGGACCTGACCCGCATGACGCCCTCGGCGGTCGAGACCAAGTACGGCGTCTCCCCGCAGCGCTACCGCGACCTCGCGGCGCTGGTCGGTGAGAAGTCCGACAACCTGCCGGGGGTGCCCGGGGTGGGCCCCAAGACCGCGGCCAAGTGGATCGCCAAGTACGGTTCGCTCGACGACCTCATCGCCCGCGCCGACGAGATCACCGGCAAGGCCGGGCAGAGCTTCCGGGACCATCTCGACGACGTTCTGCGCAACCAGCGGCTCAACGCCCTGTCCACCGACGTCGAGATCGGCGTGCCCGTCGAGGAGCTGACGATGGGCGCCTGGGACCGTCCGGGCATCAACACGCTGTTCGACACCCTGGAGTTCGCCGGCACGCTGCGCGAACGTCTCTTCTCCGTCCTCGGCGAGGAGGACGCGGCCGGCTCCGGGGAGGGCTCCCCGGCCTCCGACGAGGGCTTCGAGGTCGAGTTGGTCTCTCCGGTCGCGGGGGAGCTGGGGGCCTGGCTGGAGCGCCACGCCGGCCCCGACGGGCGATGCGGCCTGGCCGTCACGGGGTCCTGGGGGCGCGGCACCGGCGAGATCACCGGTCTGGCCATCGCCACGCCCGCGGGGACCGCCGTCCACGTCGATCCCGCCGGCCTGGACGCGGCCGACGAGTCCGCGCTCGCCGCGTGGCTGGCCGACCCCGACCGGACCAAGGCCGTGCACGACGCCAAGGGCCCCATGTTGGCCCTGGCCGCGCACGGCTGGGACCTCGCCGGTCTCACCGCCGACACCGCCCTGGCCGCCTACCTCGCGCTGCCCGGCCAGCGCAACGTCGGCCTGGGCGACCTGTGCCTGCGCTACCTCAACCGTGAACTGTCCCCCCAGGAGGAGGGCGGGCGGCAGCTCGCGCTGGACATCGACGGCGGGGGGGACGCGGCCGAGGCCCTGCGCCGGGACCTCGCGTTGCGCGCCCGGGCCACGCTGGAGCTCGCCGACGCCCTCGACGCCGACCTGGAGCGGCGTGGCGCCACCCGTCTGCTGCGCGAGGTGGAACTGCCGTTGGTGCGCGTGCTGGCGGCCATGGAGCGCACCGGGATCGCGGCCGACCGCGCCTATCTCGACGAACTCGAGGCCGAGTTCGCTGCGGCGGTGCGCCAGGCGGTCCAGGAGGCCCACCGCGTGGTGGGCCGCGAGTTCAACCTGGGGTCGCCCAAGCAGCTCCAGCAGATCCTGTTCACCGAGCTCGACCTGCCCAAGACCAAGCGGATCAAGACCGGCTACACCACCGACGCCGACGCGCTGGCCTGGCTGGCCACCCGCACCGACAACGAGCTGCCGGTCATCCTGCTGCGCCACCGCGACCAGACCAAGCTGCGCACCACGGTCGAGGGCCTGATCAAGACGATCGCCGACGACGGGCGCATCCACACCACCTTCAACCAGATGATCGCCGCCACGGGCCGGCTCAGCTCGACCGATCCCAACCTCCAGAACATCCCGGTGCGCACCGACGCCGGGCGGCGGATCCGCCGGGCCTTCGTCGTGGGCGAGGGCTATGAGCACCTGCTCACCGCCGACTACAGCCAGATCGAGCTGCGCATCATGGCGCACCTGTCGGGCGACGAGTCGCTGATCGAGGCGTTCGAGACCGGCCACGACTTCCACAGCGAGATCGCCGCCCGGGTCTTCGGGGTCCCGGCCGGTCAGGTCGGAGGCGAGGAGCGCGCCCGGATCAAGGCCATGAACTACGGTCTGGCCTACGGGCTGAGCGCCTTCGGGCTGTCCCAGCAGCTGGGGACCACCCCCGAGGAGGCCCGCCGCCTCATGGACGACTACTTCGCCCAGTTCGGCCGGGTCCGCGACTACCTGCACGAGGTGGTGGAGCAGGCCCGCCGCGCGGGCTACACCGAGACCATGCTGGGCCGGCGCCGCTACCTGCCCGACCTCACCAGCGACAACCGCCAGCGCCGGGAGATGGCCGAGCGGATGGCGCTCAACGCCCCGATCCAGGGGTCGGCCGCCGACATCATCAAGGTCGCGATGCTCGACGTCGACGCGGCGCTGCGCGAGGGGGGGTTCTCCTCCCGGCTGCTGCTGCAGGTCCACGACGAACTCGTCCTCGAGGTGGTCGCGGACGAACTCGACGCGGTGCGTAAATTGGTGTCGGAGAACATGGCGAACGCCTATGATCTGCGGGTGCCGCTGGCGGTCTCCGTCGGTGTCGGGCCCAACTGGCACGACGCCGCGCACTGACCCGGCGGCCCGGCCGATGCGACGGGGAGGCGAGGACGATGGCGGCCCGTGTCCGCGTGGTCGTGCCCGAGGAGGAGCTGAACTGGCGTTTCTCCCGGTCCAGCGGGCCGGGAGGACAGCACGTCAACACCTCGGCCACCCGGGTCTCGCTCTCCCTGGACCTCACCTCGACGACCGCGCTCTCCCCGACCCAGCGTGAACGCGCGCTGGAGCGGTTGGCCGGCCGGCTCGTGGACGGGGTGGTGACGGTCACGGTGCAGGACTCCCGCTCACAGGCGCGCAATCGCGAGCTCGCGGTCGCGCGCCTGGCGGAGCTGTTGGGCGAGGCGGCCGCTCCGCCCGCGCGTCCGCGACGCGGCACCCGCCCCTCGCGTGCCGCCAAGGAGCGTCGGCTCGACGCCAAACGCCGTCGTTCTCAGGTGAAACGGTCCCGTTCGCGGCGATTCGACGACTGAATCGTCTGCCCTGTCCAGCTTCCTGTGATAAAGAGTGAGGCTGGGAGAACCGTAAAATGTGACGATAAAGACATAGACCTGTTTAGGGGACGCGCTTCCGATTGACCAGGGCGCTCTCGTCTCATATTCTGGCCGGAGCGTTGTGGATTCGCATGCGCTACTCGTCCCCGGGGGACGCTCCGGATGGGCTGGCTTGCTCGCCCCTCCGGTACGGCTCCCGGAAACGGTGGCGCGGCGGTCGGTCGGTGGTCGAGGCCGATGGAGATAGGGCGCCCAGGCGCCGTTGACCCGCCGTTCGGTCGTGGTGCCGAGCCGAGCCGTTGCGGATCCAGGACGTCAACGAACTTTCAATCCATGTCCGTATCCGGAGTCCACCCACACATGACGAGCAGCACCGAGGCCACCTCGACACCGAAGGTAGCGGTCAACGACATCGGGTCCGAGGAAGCCTTCCTCGCGGCGATCGACGAGACCATCAAGTACTTCAACGACGGTGACATTGTCGAAGGCACCATCGTGAAGGTCGATCGAGACGAGGTCTTGCTCGACATCGGTTACAAGACCGAGGGCGTCATCCCCTCGCGTGAGCTGTCGATCAAGCACGACGTCGACCCCAGCGAGGTCGTGGCCGTCGGCGACCACGTCGAGGCCCTTGTCCTCCAGAAGGAGGACAAGGAAGGCCGCCTGATCCTCTCCAAGAAGCGCGCCCAGTACGAGCGCGCCTGGGGCACGATCGAGAAGATCAAGGAAGAGGACGGCGTCGTCACCGGCACCGTCATCGAGGTCGTCAAGGGTGGTCTCATCCTCGACATCGGCCTGCGCGGCTTCCTGCCGGCTTCCCTGGTCGAGATGCGTCGCGTGCGTGACCTCCAGCCCTACGTGGGCCGCGAGCTCGAGGCCAAGATCATCGAGCTGGACAAGAACCGCAACAACGTGGTCCTGTCCCGTCGCGCCTGGCTGGAGCAGACCCAGTCCGAGGTCCGCCAGACCTTCCTCAACACCCTTCAGAAGGGTCAGATCCGCAAGGGCGTCGTCTCTTCGATCGTCAACTTCGGCGCGTTCGTCGACCTCGGCGGCGTCGACGGTCTGGTGCACGTCTCCGAGCTGTCCTGGAAGCACATCGACCACCCGAGCGAGGTCGTCGAGGTCGGCCAGGAGGTCACGGTCGAGGTCCTCGACGTCGACATGGAGCGCGAGCGCGTCTCCCTGTCGCTCAAGGCGACCCAGGAAGACCCGTGGCAGCAGTTCGCCCGCACCCACCAGATCGGACAGGTCGTCCCGGGTAAGGTCACCAAGCTGGTGCCGTTCGGTGCGTTCGTCCGCGTCGAGGAGGGCATCGAGGGCCTGGTCCACATCTCCGAGCTGGCCGAGCGCCACGTCGAGATCCCCGAGCAGGTCGTCCAGGTCGGCACCGAGATCTTCGTCAAGATCATCGACATCGACCTCGACCGTCGCCGGATCAGCCTGTCCCTCAAGCAGGCCAACGAGAGCGTCGCCCCGGACCAGACCGAGTTCGACCCGACGCTGTACGGCATGGCCGCCGAGTACGACGAGCAGGGGAACTACAAGTACCCCGAGGGCTTCGACCCCGAGACCGGCGACTGGATGGAGGGCTTCGAGGCCCAGCGCGACGAGTGGGAGCGCCAGTACGCCCAGGCGCAGGCCCGCTTCGAGGCGCACCGCAAGCAGGTCGAGGAGGCCCGCGCGGCCGAGGCCGAGGCCGAGGCCGGCGTCCCGTCGCAGTACGAGAGCGAGGCGGACACCTCCGGCTCCTCCACCAGCTCCTCCTCCGGTGGCGCCCTCGCCTCCGACGAGGCGCTGGCCGCGCTGCGCGAGAAGCTGGCCGGCGGCAGCGACAGCTGATCACGTTCCCGGACTCCGGGATCGCGAATCACCGAGGGCCGCTCCCCGTACGGGGAGCGGCCCTCCGCTATGGTCGGGACCGATCGGGCGGTGCGGACCGCCCGCCCCTTCGAGGAGCCGGCATGAGCCTCCCGACCGACATCGCCCCCGATATCACCATCGGCCCGGCCGAAGCCGAGGACGTGGGGGAGATCTGGACGCTCCAGCTCGCCGCCTACGTCTTCGAGGCGCAGGCGTGCGGCGATCCCTGTATCCCCCCGCTCACCGAGACCGTCCCCCAGATCCGCTCCGCCATGGACCAGGGGGCGCTGCTGCTCAAGGCGACCCGGGGCGGCCGGATCGTCGGCGCCGCGCGCGGCAGGTCCGCCGGCCGCACCTTCCTCATCGGCAGGCTCGCGGTGGCCCCCGACCAACGCCGCCGCGGGCTGGGGCGGACCCTGGCCGGCGCCATCGAGCGGTACGCGCTGGAGCGCCACCCCGGCCTGTCGGCCTTCGCCCTGACCACGACCCACACCGGTGACGCGGGGCTGCGCCTGTACCGCGGGCTGGGATACCAGGAGACGACGCGTGAGCGCATCGCCGGGCACCTGACGATGGTGCATCTCCGCAAGGAGGTCCCCGGGCGGGTTCCCATCGCCGGCACCCCGTAGGCTCGGCCCATGCTGCGCGTGGGACTCACCGGGGGAATCGGCTCGGGTAAGAGCGAGGTGGCGCGACGCCTCGCCGAGCGTGGTGCCGTCGTCATCGACGCGGACCGGATCGCCCGGGAGGTCGTCGAACCCGGTACCGACGGGCTGGCCGAGGTCGTGGCCGAGTTCGGGGAGGGGGTGCTCACCCCCGAGGGCCGCCTGGACCGGCCCCGTCTCGGCGAGATCGTCTTCGCCGACGAGGACAGGCTCGCCCGCCTCAACGCGATCGTGCACCCCAGGGTCGCCGCGCGCACCGAGGAGCTCATGGCGGCCGCTCCACGGGACGCGGTCGTCGTCTACGACGTGCCCCTCCTGGTGGAGAACGGGCTGGCCGACCTCTACGACGTGGTGGTCGTCGTGGATGCCCCGGTGGAGACCCGGATCGAGCGGGTCGTCACCAACCGCGGCATGCCCGAGGAACAGGCGCGCGCCCGGGTACGGGCCCAGGCCTCTCGCGAGCAGCGTCTGGCAGTCGCCGACCTGGTGATTGACAACTCCGGCGGCGTCGCCGAGCTGGAGGAGCGTGTCGCCCGCGTCTGGGAGGAGCTGCGGCGCCGGGCCGAGACCTGATCGGGCGCGGGGCGCCCTCGCGTAGGACCGCCGGCGCTCTCCGCCCTTCCGCGCCGACCGTCGGACAGCCCACCACGCCGTTCACGCGAACGCCGCCACCGCCCAGCGGGGACAGGAGGCGGGACAGCGGGCCGCGTGACCGTGGGCCGCCCCCAGCGGGTTCCGCGCGTGGGAGCGGGGCCGGTCGTGGTGGCGCCGGACCCGGACCACCGGGAGGAAGACGGGGACGGGCGTGGCCCTTCGTCGGGGCCGGGCGAGAGAGCCGCGGCGAACCGACGGGAGGAAATCCGACATGTCATCATGGCGGCCGTGTCCTCCTCACCCCCGTCCCCTCCGCTTCCCGATCCCTCCCCCACAACGGGGGAGGGGCGCCCCGCCCGGCCGTCGGGGTGGCGCCGGTTCGGCGTGCTCGACCTGGTCCGCCTCGGCCTGTTGGTCCTGGGGCTGCTGTTCGTGCTGACCGGCGTGCTGCCGACCGCCGTCGCCGTCGACAGCGTCGCCCGGGTCTCCCCCCTGCTGCTGTTCCTGACGGCCGTCATCGTCCTGGCGGAACTGGCGAGACGCGACGGGCTCTTCGACGTGATCGCCACCCGCGTCGCGATCCTCGGCCGGGGGAACTACGCGCTGCTGTTCGCCCTGTGCCTGGCCTTCGCGTCGCTGACCACCGCCCTGTTCAACCTGGACACCACCGCGGTGCTGCTCACCCCCGTTCTGCTGGCCCTGGCGGCCAGGGCCGGGATCGCCGCGCTGCCGTTGGCGATGACGACCGTGTGGACGGCCAACACCGCGAGCCTGCTGCTTCCGGTGTCCAATCTGACCAACCTGCTCGCCATGGACCGCGCCGGCCTGTCCACCCACGAGTTCGCGGCGCGGATGTGGGCGCCGCAACTCGCGGCGATCGCGGTGACGGCGCTGTTCCTGTGGTTCGGCTACTGGCGACGTGGCGCGCGCGGCGCGCGGCGTTACGAGGTTCCATCCCCGACCCCGGTGGGGGACCGGCCGCTGTTGTGGGCCGCGGCGACGGCCTGCCTGCTGTTCGCGGTGGGGGTGCTGGCGGGTGCCCCCGTCGAGCTCGTCGCGACGGTCGCAGCGGCGTTGCTCGTCGTGGCGCACGTCCTGCGCGACCGCGCGGCCCTGACTTCGACCCTGATCCCCTGGAGGCTCCTGGTCTTTGTGACCGGGCTCTTCCTCGTCGTCCCGGCGCTCAACGAGCTCGGGCTGGCCGCGCTCCTGGCGCCGTTCGCGGGCGAGGGGGCCGGGTCGGCCCTGCGCGTCGCCGCGGTGGGGGCCGCGCTGGGCAACCTGGTCAACAACCTGCCGGCCTACACCGCCGTGGAGGCGGTGCTTCCGGCGGGGGAGCCGGGCCTGGTGCTGGCGCTGCTGATCGGCACCAACGTCGGTGTCCTGGTGACGCCGTGGGCGTCGCTGGCGACCCTGCTGTGGCTGGAGTCGTGCCGCAGGCACGGGGTGCGGATCGCGCCGGTGAGGTTCGCGCTCCTGGGCGGGGGGCTCGCGGTGGTGGCGACGGGGGCGGCCGTGGCCGCGCTGCCGGCGGGCGGTTGATCCCGGGCGGCGGGGAATCGGTACGCGCCGGGCCGTGTTGTCACCACCCGGCTATACGGTGGGAACGAGGCCGGGAATCCGAGTCAGGGGGAGTTGAGGCGACGTGCGTCCGGTGAGCGACATCCAGCGCAAGGTGGCGCCCTTCCAGGTGGTCTCGGAGATGACCCCGGCGGGCGACCAGCCCGCGGCCATCGCCGAGCTGTCCCGCAGGGTCCAGGCCGGCGACACCGACACCGTCCTGCTGGGGGCGACCGGTACCGGTAAGACCGCGACGGTGGCCTGGCTCGTGGAACAGGTGCAGCGTCCCACCCTGGTGATGCAGCCGAACAAGACGCTGGCCGCCCAGTTCGCCAACGAGCTCCGGGAGATGCTGCCCAACAACGCGGTCGAGTACTTCGTCTCCTACTACGACTACTACCAGCCCGAGGCCTACGTCCCGCAGACCGACACCTACATCGAGAAGGACTCCTCGATCAACGAGGAGGTGGAGCGGCTGCGCCACTCGGCGACGAACTCGCTGCTGACCCGGCGCGACACGATCGTGGTGGCCTCGGTGTCGTGCATCTACGGCCTGGGCACCCCGCAGGAGTACGTCGACCGGATGACCACGCTCAAGGTCGGCATGGAGATCGACCGCGACCAGTTGCTGCGCAAGCTCGTCGAGATGCAGTACGCCCGCAACGACGTGGCCTTCACCCGCGGCACCTTCCGGGTCCGGGGCGACACCATCGAGATCATCCCGGTCTACGAGGAGCTCGCGGTGCGGATCGAGATGTTCGGCGATGAGATCGAGCGTCTCATGACGCTGCACCCGCTCACCGGTGAGGTCCTGGGCGAGGACGACGAGTACTACATCTTCCCGGCCTCGCACTATGTCGCCGGCCCCGAGCGGATGGAACGCGCCATCGCCGCGATCGAGGCCGAGCTCGCCGGACGCCTGGCCGAGCTGGAGCGGGACGGCAAGCTCCTGGAGGCGCAGCGGCTGCGCATGCGCACCACCTACGACATCGAGATGATGCGCCAGGTCGGCACCTGCTCGGGGATCGAGAACTACTCGCGGCACTTCGACGACCGCGAGCCCGGCAGCCCGCCGAACACGCTGCTGGACTACTTCCCCGAGGACTTCCTCCTCGTCGTCGACGAGTCGCACGTGACCGTCCCCCAGATCGGCGGCATGTACGAGGGCGACGCCTCCCGCAAGCGCACGCTCGTCGACCACGGTTTCCGGCTGCCCTCCGCGCTGGACAACCGGCCGCTGAAATGGGACGAGTTCGTCGAGCGCATCGGCCAGACCGTCTACCTCTCCGCCACCCCCGGCCCCTACGAGCTGGGGCGCAGCGGGGGCGACGTCGTCGAACAGGTCATCCGCCCCACCGGGTTGGTCGACCCCGAGGTCAAGGTCAAGCCCACCGAGGGGCAGATCGACGACCTGGTGCACGAGATCCGCGAGCGCGCCGAGCGCGACGAGCGGGTGCTGGTCACCACGCTGACCAAGAAGATGGCCGAGGATCTCACCGACTACCTCACCGACCTGGGGATCCGGGTGCGCTACCTGCACAGCGAGGTCGACACCCTGCGCCGGGTGGAGCTGCTGCGCGAGCTGCGCATCGGCGAGTACGACGTGCTGGTCGGCATCAACCTGTTGCGCGAGGGCCTGGACCTGCCCGAGGTGTCGCTGGTGGCGATCCTGGACGCCGACAAGGAGGGCTTCCTGCGCTCGGAGACCTCGCTGATCCAGACGATCGGCCGGGCCGCGCGCAATGTCGCCGGTCAGGTGCACATGTACGCCGACCAGGTGACCGAGTCGATGCGCAGGGCGATCGATGAGACCAACCGGCGCCGGGCCAAGCAGCTCGCCTACAACGCCGAGCACGGGATCGACCCGCAGCCGTTGCGGAAGAAGATCGCCGACATCCTCGACTCGCTGGCGCGCGAGGACGCCGACACCGCGTCGCTGATCGGGGGGCGCCAGGAGCGGGCCGGCCGCGCACCGGTGCCCGTCCTGGGCGCAGAGGGCCAGACCAGGGACGTCTCGGCGCTGCCGCGCAACGAGCTGGCCGATCTCATCGACCAGCTCAGCGCCCAGATGCACCAGGCGGCGGCCGACCTCCAGTTCGAGGTGGCGGCACGGCTGCGCGACGAGGTCAAGGAGCTCAAGCGCGAGCTGCGCGGGATGGACGCGGCCGGCGTCTCCTGAGGCGCGGCAGGGCCGCCGCGCCGCCGGGGTGTGGCGGGCGGCGCGGGGGCGTGTTCCCGCGGGGTGAGCGGGTTGTGGCCGCCCTGGGGGAACCCTTCGGGCCGCTGTCACGTCCTAGAGGGCGGAGCACCGGTGGCTGCACCGGTGGGGACGAAGGGGAGAGTGCAACATGCGGCGCCGGATCGCGACGGTGGTGGGTGCGACGGCCCTCCTGGCCCTGTTCGGGGCTGGGTGTGGGGTGTCGGTGTCGGAGGAGGGCGTCTCGGTCTCCGGGGAGAACGGCGAGGTCACGCTCCGGGAGGACGGGGTCTCGGTCTCCGGTGACGAGGGTGGCGGCGTGTCGGTGGGCGAGGAGGGTGGTCTGTCGGTGAGCGACGGCCAGACCCTGACGATCGCCTCCGACGGCCAGAACACCACCGAGGACTGCGCGGGACGCGACGTGAGCGTCGTGGCCAGTGGGGCCGTGGTCACGCTCAACGGCCAGTGCGGGTCGGTGTCGGTCACCGGCAACGAGAACGAGGTCCACGTGGGCACCGCCGACTCCGTGCGCATGACCGGGGCGGAGAACACCGTCCACTACGCCTCGGGCGAGCCCGAGGTGACGAACACGGGAATCAACAACACCGCCGCTCAGGGGGGTGACGCGACTCCCTGAGTCCGGGGGCGTCCGTTCGACCGGCGGCCCGGGGGAGCCCCTCCGGGCCGCCGGTTCGTCATGAGGCCGGAGGCCCATCCGGGTTCCCGCAGAAGAAATTGCACGGCGACAATTTCAAAACAAAGTCGGAAAGTTCGAGGTTTGTCTCTACGATCGACGGGCCGAGGCGGTAGCGTCTCCTGTCGTATCCGAGAAGCGACGGACCGTGATCGACACGGAAGTGCCGGTAGCGTAGCGCCGGCGTGTGACCGCCAGGGGCGCGTGTGCGGTCAGGGAGGGATAGATGAGTGGTTATGTCGCGCGCGTGCGACATGACGATCCGCCCGACGGCAGTGCGGAGTTCGATCTGCTGGTGGGATCGGTCGCCAAGCGCTGGTCGGCAGTCGACCCGTTGCTACCGAGGCCGTCCCTGCCACGGCTGACGACCTATCCGCTGTTGACGGTCAGCGACGAGGAAGGGCGCCCGGTCGCCACCGGGACGATGCGCTATTCGTGGTATCAGCCCGGCGAGGTGGGGCGCACCTGGGGCATGCCCGACCAGCACTGGCTGACTCCGGTCGTGGGTGGTCCCGACCCCGAGGGGGCCCTCGACTCGCTGCTGACGAGTTGGCGCGATCAGCTGGAGGAGCTTCCCAGCGGGACGGGGTCGGAGTCGGCCGCGCTCCTGTCCTGGCCGGCCCGGGACATCTGCGGGGTGCGCCCGTTGCAGCGCCACGGGCTCCAGCCGTTCACGGTGCTCGCCGTACGCCAGCGGCGCAGGGGCGTGCCGCCCTCGCTGCCGCCGCGCGACGTGACGATCCGGCTCGCGGACTTCCACGACCTGGCCGCCGTGGTCGGCCTGCTCATGGAGGAGCACCGCTACGGCGAGCACTTCGGCGGTGTCTTCATCCAGCCGGAGACCGCGGAGCAGACCCGCCGCGTGGTGGCGCGGGCGCTGAGCCGGCCGCCGTCGTGGATCTGGCTGGCCGAACGGCGGGGACGTCCGGTCGGGCTGGTGTGGGTGTCGCCGCCCGAGCGCGCTCGCTGGGTGGCGCCGTTGGTGTCGACCGGACCCGCGGCCTACGTCGGCTACGGGGTGGTGGCCGACGAGGAGCGCGGCCAGGGGATCGGCACCGCGCTGGTGGACCAGGCGCACCAGGCGTTGGACACCCACGGCGTCGGGGCCACCCTGCTCAACTACGCGGTGATGAACCCCCTGTCGGGTCCGTTCTGGAGCCGTATGGGGTACCGCCCGCTGTGGACCACCTGGGAGGTCCGTCCAGCGCTCGCGCTGCGCTGAGAGCGGGCCGGGAGCGGTCGGGCGGGGCGTCACAGCACCCAATCCGGATCTACGCCGTAAAAGTGGAGTGGATGATAACCATTCCATGAACCTCGCACAGCGGACCAGCGGCGATTCATCCTGACATCACCGCCACACCGAGGCCCCTCTGGCGGTCGACCCGACCCGCGGGTTACCGTCGGCGCGTGCTCCGCCCCGGAGCGTCGTGGCACGGGGTCAGGGTGAGACGGAGGTAACCGAGGTGAAACGCAGGACCTACCGATTGGGCGCTCTCGCGGGGGCGTTCGCGCTCGTGACCACGACCATGGCCACACCGGCGACGGCCGGTCCCCTCAGCCCTCCCGACCGTGACCCGGTCGCGGTGGGACGGGGCGGCGCCGTGGTCACCGTCGACCCCGACGCCACGAGCGCCGGCATGGAGATGCTGCGCTCGGGCGGCAACGCCGTTGACGCGGCGATCGCCGCCGCCGCCGCGCTGGGGGTCACCGAGCCCTACTCCGCCGGATTCGGGGGCGGTGGCTACTTCGTCTACTACGAGGCCGCCACCGGGCGCGTCCACACGCTGGACGGCCGTGAGACCGCTCCCGCGGCCATGGGGGAGGACGCCTTCCTTGAGGACGGCGCCCCCATCCCCTTCGCCGAGGCGGTCACCTCCGGGCTGTCCGTCGGTGTTCCGGGGACGCCGGCCACCTGGGAGCACGCCCTGGACGAGTGGGGACGCAAGAGACCGGCGACGGTGCTGCGGCCGGCCATCGAACTCGCCGAGGAGGGGTTCGTCGTCGACGAGACCTTCCGCTCCCAGACCCGCGACAACGCCGAGCGGTTCGCGGACTTCCCCGCGACGGCGGAGCTGTTCCTCCCCGGCGGCGCCCCGCCCGAGGTGGGGACCGTGCTGCGCAATCCCGACCTCGCCGACACCTACCGGGCGTTCGCCCGTGAGGGGGCCGCGGTCCTGGAGGGCGACATCGGCGCCGACATCGTCGCCACCGTCACCGACCCGCCGGTGGCGCCCGATGCCACGCGCGAGGTGCGAGCGGGACTCATGACCACCGACGACCTGGCGGCCTACGAGCTGGTCGAGCGCGCGCCGACCCACGTCGACTACCGCGGGCTCGACGTCTACGGGATGCCGCCGTCCTCCTCCGGGGGGTCCACGGTCGGCGAGGCGCTGAACATCCTCTCCACCTTCGACCCCGCGGAACTGTCGCAGGAGGAGATCCGGCACGTCACGCTGGAGGCGAGCAAGCTCGCCTACGCCGACCGCAACGTCCACATCGGCGACCCCGACCACGTCGACGTCCCCCTGGAGCGGCTGCTGTCTCCGGAGTACGCCGCGCAGCGCGCCTGCCACATCGATACCGCCTCCGTCCTGGCCGCGCCCGTCGCCCCCGGCGACCTGGACGCCGGCGCCGGATGCGCCGAGGAGGGCGCGCCCGCGGCGGAGAACCGTGAGGGACCCTCGACCACCCACCTGGTCACCGCCGACCGTTGGGGCAACGTCGTCTCCTACACCCTCACCATCGAACAGACCGGGGGCAGCGCCATCACGGTGCCCGGGCGCGGCTTCATCCTCAACAACGAGCTGACCGACTTCGACTTCCAGGTCTCGGCCAGCGGCGCGGGGGCGGCGAACCTGCCCGGTCCCGGCAAACGTCCGCGTTCCAGCATGGCGCCCACCATCGTGCTGCGAGACGGCGAACCGTGGCTGGCCCTGGGCAGCCCCGGGGGCGCCACGATCATCACCACGGTGCTACAGGTGCTCGTCGACCGGGTCGACGCGGGCCGATCGCTTCCCGAGGCGGTGGCCGCGCCCCGGCTGTCGCAGCGCAACGCCGAGCGCGTCCAGGCCGAACCCGCCTTCTTCGGCACCCCCGACGAGAAGGCGCTGAGCGAACTGGGGCATCTGTTCTCCCAGACCGCGGAGATCGGGGCCGTGGCGGCGCTGGAGTACCTGCCCGACGGGCGGATCCAGGCCGTCGCCGAACCCGAGCGGCGCGGTGGCGGGGACGCCCAGGTCCTGCGCCCCTCCTGGCGCTGACCAGGGCCGCGGCCCCCTCCGGTAGGGGAGGGGGCCGCGGCCGAGGGCGCGCCGGGGATGATGGGACCTGGTAGAGACGAACGGAGGGCGCCATGGAGACCGCACGGGTGGAGATCGTCGAGGTCGGGCCGCGAGACGGCCTCCAAAACGAGGAGGCGGTCCTGTCGGTGGCCGACAAGGTCGAGTTGATCGGCCGGGCCGTCGCCGCGGGGATCCGCCGCATCGAGGCGGTGAGCTTCGTCAACCCCCGTAGGGTTCCGCAGATGGCGGGAGCCGAGGAGGTCATGGCCTCGGTCCCCCGCGAGAACGGCGTCTCCTACATCGGCCTGGTCCTCAACCGCAAGGGGCTGGACCGCGCCCTGACGTCGGGGGTGGACGAGATCAACGTCGCGGTCCCGGCCACCGACGGATTCTGCCTGCGCAACCAGGGCTGCACGGTCGAGGAGATGCTCGCCGTCTGCGACGACATCGCCGCGGCCGCGGAAACGGCCGGCCTGCCGCTCAGCGTGACGATCTCCACGGCCTTCGGCTGTCCCTTCGACGGCGAGACCCCGCCGGAGCGGGTGGCCGAGATCGCGCGGCGGGCCGCGCGGGCCGGCGCGGTGGAGATCGCCATCGCCGACACGATCGGCGTGGGCGTTCCCCGTCAGGTCGCCGACCTGGTCGCCAGGGTGCGCGACGTGGCGGAGGGGGCCCGGTTGCGCTGCCACTTCCACAACACCCGCAACACCGGTTACGCCAACGCGCTGGCAGCCTACGAGCAGGGGGTGAGCGTTTTGGACTCCAGCGTCGGGGGGTTCGGCGGTTGCCCGTTCGCTCCGGCCGCGACCGGCAACATCGCGACCGAGGACCTGCTCTACCTGCTGCACCGCAGCGGAGTGCGGAGCGGGGTGGACGAGCGCGAGATCGCCGCGACCGGGACCTGGCTGGGGACGCTGCTGGGCAAGGAGCCCCCGGCGCTGCTGGGCAGGGCGGGCGGGTTCCCCGCCTCCTGACCGCGGGGGCGCGCCGGCGCGGAATTCCCGGGGCGGCTATGGTGTTGGCAGGGGCGAGACCGTGTGGTAGGGGCGCTCGGCCGCGCCCCTTCGGTCGGACCGTGCCCGGGGTGAGCGGCGCTCACACAGGTGGGGCGCTGTTATCCTGGTGGCCCGTGGGTCCGCGGTGGCCGCACAGGCCGAGCCTCCGCCGCCGCAGGACACCGCACGGTCGCCTGGCGCATTCGGGCGATCCGTAGCCATTCGACCACGGGAGCATCACTTTGGCATCCGCCGCGAGCACCAAACACCTCTTCGTCACCGGCGGCGTCGCCTCCAGTCTCGGTAAGGGCCTCACCGCCTCCAGCCTCGGGCGGCTGTTGAAGTCCCGCGGCCTGCGGGTCACCATGCAGAAGCTGGACCCCTACCTCAATGTCGACCCTGGAACGATGAACCCGTTCCAGCACGGAGAGGTGTTCGTCACCGACGACGGCGCCGAGACCGACCTCGACATCGGTCACTACGAGCGTTTCCTCGACACCGAGCTTTCGGGGTCGGCCAACGTCACCACCGGCCAGGTCTACTCCAGCGTGATCGCCAAGGAGCGGCAGGGCGCCTACCTCGGCGACACCGTCCAGGTGATCCCGCACATCACCAACGAGATCAAGGCGCGCATCTACGCGATGGAGGACGCCGACGTCGACCTGGTCATCACCGAGATCGGCGGAACGGTCGGCGACATCGAGTCGCAGCCCTTCCTGGAGGCGGTGCGCCAGATCCGCCACGAGATCGGGCGGGACAACTGCTTCTTCCTGCACGTGTCGCTGCTGCCCTACCTCGGCCCCTCCGGCGAGCTCAAGACCAAGCCGACCCAGCACTCCGTCGCGGCGCTGCGCAGCATCGGTATCCAGCCCGACGCGATCGTGTGCCGTTCGGACCGGCCGATCACGCAGAGCCTGAAGAACAAGATCAGCCTGATGTGCGACGTGGACCAGGGCGGTGTGGTCTCCACGCCCGACGCGCCGTCCATCTACGACATCCCCAAGGTGCTGCACCGCGAGGGCCTGGACGCCTACGTCGTGCGGCGGCTGGGGCTGGCCTTCCGGGACGTCGACTGGACCGAGTGGGACGACCTGCTGCGCCGCGTCCACCAGCCCGAGCACGAGGTCACCATCGCCCTGGTGGGCAAGTACATCGACCTTCCCGACGCCTACCTGTCGGTCACCGAGGCGCTGCGCGCCGGCGGCTTCGCGAAGGACACCCGGGTCAACATCCGCTGGGTGGCCAGCGACAACTGCGCCAGCCCCGAGGGGGCGGCGGCCGAGTTGGCCGACGTCGACGGCGTGCTGATCCCCGGAGGGTTCGGCGTGCGCGGCATCGAGGGCAAGCTCGGCGCGATCCGCTACGCCCGCGAGCACAAGCTCCCGCTCCTGGGCATCTGCCTGGGGCTGCAGTGCATGGTCATCGAGTACGCCCGCAACGTCGTGGGCCTGGAGGGCGCCAACAGCGCCGAGTTCGACGACAAGGCCAAGCACGCGGTGATCGCGACGATGGCCGACCAGACCGACGTCGTCGCGGGCGAGCGCGACATGGGCGGCACCATGCGACTGGGCATGTACCCGGCCCGGCTCCTTGAGGGGTCCCAGGTGCGCGACCTCTACGAGGCCGCCGAGGTGTCGGAGCGCCACCGGCACCGCTACGAGGTCAACAACGCCTACCGGTCCCGGCTGGAGGAGGCCGGCCTGGTCTTCTCGGGGCTGTCGCCCGACGGCCACCTGGTGGAGTACGTCGAACTGCCCCGCGAGGAGCACCCCTTCTTCGTCGCCACCCAGGCCCACCCCGAACTCCGCTCCCGGCCCACCCGCCCGCACCCGCTGTTCGCCGGGCTGATCTCGGCCGCGCTGGAGCGGTCCGGTAGCCAGCGGTGAGCGGGGATCGGGAGGTGGCCGAATGGTCGGAGGAGATCGCCGACAGGCCGCAGACCTGGGAGGTCCGTGACAGCGTCGAGCGGTACCGCGGCGCCAAGGCGGGGATGCGCACCGACTGGGTGGTGATGCCGGGTGAGAACGGTTCCGAGACGGTCGCCCGCGACTACCTGGACCACCCCGGCGCCGTCGTCGTGCTGGCGATGGACGACAAGGGGCGGGTGCTCCTGCTGCGTCAGTACCGTCACCCCGTCGGCCACTACCTGTGGGAGCTTCCCGCGGGCCTGCGCGACATGGACGGCGAGTCCCCGCTGCGCACTGCGCAGCGGGAGCTGCTGGAGGAGACCGGGCACCGGGCCGAGGCGTGGTACGAGCTGGCCGAGGTGTTCCCCTCAACGGGGTTCTCCAACGAGAAGATCGTCGTCTACCTGGCCCGGGAGATCAGCGAGGTCCCCCCGAGCGAGATCGATTTCGTGCGGGTGCACGAAGAGGCGGACATGCCGCTGGCCTGGGTGCCGCTGGAGGAGGCGGTGCGGGCCGTGCTGGAGGGCCGGTTGCACAACGCCGCCACGGTGGTGGGCATCCTCGCCGCGCACGCCGCCGCGCGCGAGGGGTTCGCGGCACTGCGTCCCGCTCGCGACTAGGAGCGACGAAAGGGGCCGGTGGGGACGGGGTCCCGTCCCCACCGGCCCCTTCGGCGTCGAATGCGGTGATTCGGGGCTGGATCGCCGTGTTCGCGGTTGGATCTTCCTGTTATGTGGCATCATCTCCCCGAAACCAGGTGAGGGGGCAGCCACGACGGTCACGCGTGTGGAAGAGGACGGTGCGGAGCCGGCGCCCGCGCTGACCTCGGCCGTGCGCGGTTACCTCGACCACCTCACGGTCGAGCGGGGTCTGGCCTCCAACACGCTCACCTCCTACCGGCGCGACCTACGGCGCTACCTGGCGTTCTTGGACGCTCGCGGTCTCACCGACCTCGCCGAGGTCACCGAGGGGGACGTCACGGCCTTCCTACGGGAACTCCGCGAGGGGGACGGGACCCGCCCCCCGCTGGGGGTCGCCTCGGCGGGACGGGCCGTGGTCGCCGTGCGCGGCCTGCACCGTTTCGCGATGCGCGAGGGGCTCACCCCCGACGATCCGGCGAGCGCCGTACGGCCGCCCGCCCCGGCCCGGCGGCTGCCCAAGGCGATCTCGCTGGACCAGGTCGAGACGCTGCTGGCCGCCGTGGACTCCGCCGAGGACCCGCGGGGAATGCGTGATCACGCCCTGCTGGAGCTGCTCTACGGCACCGGGGCGCGCATCTCCGAGGCGGTGGGGCTCGACGTCGACGACATCGACCGGGTCCCCGCCGGCGATCCCGCGGAGGGGGGCGGCGAGGTCGACGTGGTGCGCTTCCGCGGCAAGGGGGGAAGGGAACGCCTGGTCCCGATCGGCCGGTTCGCCCGCCACGCCATCGACACCTACCTGGTCCGGGCCCGGCCGGTACTGGCCGCCTCGGGCCGCGGCACGCCCGCCCTGTTCCTCAACGCGCGCGGCGGGCGGCTCACCCGGCAGGGGGCGTGGTCGGTGCTGCGGGCCGCCGCGGAACGCGCGGGGATCGGCGCGGTCTCGCCCCACACGCTCCGCCACTCCTTCGCCACCCATCTGCTCGACGGCGGAGCCGACGTCCGTGTCGTCCAGGAGCTCCTCGGCCACGCTTCGGTCACCACGACCCAGGTCTACACCCTGGTCACCGTCGACCGGTTGCGCGAGGTCTATGCGTCCAGCCATCCTCGATCCGGCGCCAGGGCATAGGCGAATCCGGACGTGACGGCATGAAACGGTCGGCTCGGGGCGTCCGGCACCACAGAGAGTGTCACGTTGATTCGGCCATGACGACGTTCTAGAGTCGCCGCACGACGGTTCGAAGCTGTCGACATATTGAGTTTTTCCGGCGGACGGTCAACCGGTTCGGGTGAATCGGCCGGTCATGGTCGGTCCGTAGGGAGGTCAAGGGTTGTGAGCTGGTCAGGAAACGACGGCGCGGGAGCGGTTGCGACCGCCTCCGGCGCAGAAGGCGTGACGGCCGGACCGGTGGGCAACCCACGGGGGGAAACACGCACCACGGGGGCGGCACTGACCATCAACAGACCGAAACCGGAGTTCCCGGAGCCGGCACCGTTGGACGACCACGGCCCGGCCAGGGTCGTCGCACTCTGTAACCAGAAAGGCGGGGTCGGAAAGACCACCACGACCATCAATCTCGGCGCGGCGCTGGCGGAGTTCGGCCGCCGGGTGCTCCTCGTCGACTTCGATCCCCAGGGCGCGCTGTCGGTCGGCCTTGGCAGACTCGATCCGCGTGAACTCGACCTGACCGTCTACAACCTGCTCATGCAGCGTGACGTCACGGTCGAGGAGGTGCTGCTGAAGACCAACGTCGACGGTCTCGACCTGATCCCGAGCAACATCGACCTGTCGGCGGCCGAGGTCCAGCTCGTCGGCGAGGTGGCCCGCGAACAGATGCTGGCCCGCGCCCTGGCGCCGGTCATGGACGACTACGACGTCGTGCTCATCGACTGCCAGCCGTCGCTCGGCCTGCTCACGGTCAACGCCCTCACCGCCGCGCACGGTGTCATCGTGCCGTTGGAGTGCGAGTTCTTCGCGCTGCGCGGGGTGGCGTTGCTCATGGACACCATCCAAAAGGTCCAGGAACGGCTCAACGACCGGCTGGTCATCGACGGCTTCCTCGGCACCATGTACGACCCGCGCACGTTGCACGCGCGCGAGGTGTTGTCCACGATCGTCGACGGATTCGGCGACAAGGTCTACAGCACCGTCATCAACCGGACCATCCGCTTTCCCGACGCCAGTGTCGCGGGCGAGCCGATCACCCGCTTCGACTCCTCGTCCGCGGGCGCCAACGCCTATCGGGAACTGGCCAAGGAGGTGCTGGCCAGATGGCCTCTCAACGGTCACGGAGGGTAAACCTCCCGGGTGCGGCCGAACTGTTCTTCCGGCCCACCAGCGTGGAGCCCGGGCCGGGGACCCAGCCTCCGGCCGAGGCGCCGCCGGCCGTGCCCGAGCCGGCTCCGGCCGGTGACGCGCGCGCCGAGACACCGGCCAAACGGTCCCGCAAGCCCCGGGCCCAACGGGCCCGCGCTCCACAGCCCAGCGGACGTCAGCGCCACGACGAGAAGATCACGGTCTACATCTCCCGTCCCGAGCTGCTCGCCCTTGAGCAGACCAGACTGACGCTGCGCGCCAACTACGGGATCACGGCCGACCGGGGCCGCATCGTCCGCGAGGCGGTGGCCGTGCTCCTCGCCGACTTCGAGGAACACGGCGAGACCAGCCGGCTGGTCCAGCGACTGACCGACGACTGAGCGAGGACGGAACGGCGGTGGCACCGGTTCACCGGTGCCACCCTAGAGACATGACCGCATCTCGACCGCCCCGTACCGCATGACCGCGGAGGAGGCGAGCAACGGCGGTGGCTTCCAGGTCCACCTCGACAACTTCGAAGGCCCCTTCGACCTGCTCCTGGGGTTGATCTCCAAACACAAGCTGGACATCACCGAAGTCTCGTTGTCGAAGGTCACCGACGAGTTCATCGCCTACATCAAGGCCCACGGGGACAGCTGGGACCTCGACCAGGCGAGCCACTTCCTGCTGGTCGCGGCCACGCTGCTGGACCTCAAGGCGGCGCGGCTGCTGCCCCGTGGGGAGATCGAGGACGAGGGCGACCTCGCGCTGCTGGAGGCCCGTGACCTGCTCTTCGCGCGGTTGCTCCAGTACCGCGCCTACAAGGAGGTGGCGGCGATCTTCGCCGGCCGTCTCACCACCCAGGGACGCCGTTTCCCCCGCGCGGTCCCCCTGGAGCCGCGCTTCGCGCAATCGCGTCCCGACGTGTTCATCAAGCTGGGGCCACAGGAGTTCGCCGCGCTGGCCGCGCGCGCCCTCACCCCGAAGGAACCGCCGAGCGTTCCCGTCACCCACATCCACCAGACCAAGACGTCGGTCCGTGAGCAGGGTGTGCTGGTGGTCGAGGCGCTGCGCGCGGCCGGCACGCTGACCTTCGCCGAGCTCACGGCGGACTGCGTCGGGACCTTCGAGGTCGTCGCGCGCTTCCTGGCCCTGCTGGAGCTGTACCGGGCCGCCAACGTCGGTTTCGACCAGCCCGAACCGCTCGGGGAGTTGCGGGTCACCTGGACCGGTGACGCCGAAGGCGACGTGACGGTCGCCGACGAATACGGGCGCACCGCCCCGTCGGAGCGAGACGAGAAGGAGGAGTGAACGTGGGGGAGGCCACGGCCACGGTCCCACCGGCAGGTGAGGAGGGCCGGGCGCGCCTACGGCGCGACCTGGAGGCGGTCTTGATGGTGGTGGACCAGCCGGTCGCCGTCTATGACCTGGCCCGCGCCTTCGACCTTCCGGTCGAGGAGGTCGAGGCGACGTTGGAGGAGTTGTCGAGGGAATACACCGCGCAGGGGCGTGGTTTCGACCTGAGGCAGGTCGCGGAGGGATGGCGCTTCTACACCCGGCCCGAGTGCGCCGACGTGGTCGAGCACTTCCTGAGGGACGGCCACGAGGTCCGGCTCACCCAGGCGGCGCTCGAGACGCTGGCCGTGGTCGCCTACCGGCAACCGGTGTCGCGTGGCCGTGTTTCGGCCGTGCGCGGTGTGAACTGTGACGGTGTTATGCGTACCCTCGTACTGAGAGGGTTGATCGAAGAAGCCGGACACGACCCGGAATCGGGTGCGCTGCTCTACCGCACCACGACCTACTTCCTGGAGCGCCTGGGCCTACGCGGCCTTGACGAACTCCCCGATCTCGCCCCATTCCTGCCCGACGACATCGAAGGTCTCGACGACACCGGTGAATACACCACGTAATGACAGGTCCCGCGACGCGCGGGACGCCCGAGGTCCGCGCGGTGAGCGCGACCGTTCCACCCCGCGCGGTGAGCGCGGCGACTCCAGTTTCGACGCCCGCCGCCGCGACGGCGACCGTCGTGGTTCTTATGGCCGGGATCGCGATGAGCGTGGTTCCTTCCGGGACCGTGATGATCGTCGTGGT
>NZ_FUWS01000001.1:63294-538972 GCF_900167435.1 Marinactinospora thermotolerans DSM 45154 | reverse complement strand
TGATGATCGTCGTGGTTCGTTCGGTCGTGGCCGCGATGAGCGTGGTTCGTTCCGGGACCGTGATGACCGTCGTGGCGCCCCGCACCGCGGCCGTGACGAACGACGCTCCGCCCCCGAGCATGGACGGGCCGACCGGCCGGCGCGTGCCGCCCGCTCCGCCGAGCGGGACCTCTCCGCCGCGGCCCGGGCACGGCTGCGCATCCTGCGTGAGGAGTTCGACCCCCAGGACGAGGACCGTCCCGACGAGGCCCGCGACACCTACGCCGACGTTCCCGGTGGCATCCGGCTGCAAAAGGCGCTCGCCCAGGCCGGCGTCGCCAGCCGGCGCGCCTGTGAGGAGCTGATCGCGGACGGCCGTGTGTCGGTCGACGGTCAGGTCGTGCGCCGCTTCGGCGCCCGCGTGGACCCGGAGAAGTCCGAGATCCGCGTTGACGGGATGCGGGTGGCCACCGCCCCCGACCTGCTCTACTACGCGCTGAACAAGCCTCGTGGCGTCGTCAGCACCATGTCGGACCCCGAGGGGCGGCCCACCCTCGCCGACTACGCCGGCCAGACCGAGGAGCGGCTCTTCCACGTCGGTCGGCTCGACACCGAGACCGAGGGGCTGATCCTGCTCACCAACGACGGTGAACTCGCCAACCGGCTCACCCACCCGCGCTACAAGGTCATCAAGACCTACATCGCGAAGGTTCCCGGCCCGGTGCCCAGGGAGGTCATCCGGCAGGTGCGGGCCGGGGTCGAGCTGGAGGACGGTTTCGTCGAGGTGGACTCCTTCCGCGTCGTCGACGACGCCGAGCCCAAGGCGCTGGTCGAGATCAGGCTGCACGAGGGGCGCAAGCACATCGTGCGGCGCCTGCTCGACGCGGTGGGACACCCGGTTTCCGACCTCGCCCGTACCCAGGTCGGGCCGGTGGGACTCAACACCCTGAAGCCGGGGACAATGAGGGCGCTGACCCCCAAGGAGATCAGCGAGCTCTACACTGCCGCAGGGATGTAAGGGCCGGTCAACCGGCGGAAGCGGAGGACGACAGTGGCGGTAAGAGCGATTCGGGGAGCGGTCCAGGTGGAGTCCGACGAGCGCGAGCTCGTCTTGGAGGCCACCGCGGAACTGGTCACGGAGGTCATGCAACGGAACGGGCTGACCACCGATGACGTGATCAGCGTGCTGTTCACCGCGACTCCGGACCTGACCTCGGAGTTCCCCGCGCTGGCCGCGCGCAAGCTCGGCTTCTCCGACGTTCCCTTGATGTGCGCCTCGGAGATCGCGGTGCCCGGCGCCCTGCCGCGCGTCGTGCGCCTGATGGCCCACGTCGAGACCGAGCGGCCGCGCGCCGAGCTCCAGCACGTCTACCTGCGGGGTGCCCAGGTCCTGCGCTTGGACATCGCCCAGTAGCCGGCGGCGTGGAGGGGCGCGGTGGTGACACCGCGCCCCTCCTTCGTGTTTTCCGAAGTTCCCGGGATCCACCTCTTTTCCCCTGCTCTACGCTGGGAGAACTCCACATCGGCCGGAATACGAACGGGGGACGGGCGACGATGATCGAGCGTGCGGTGGTGGTGGGTGCCGGATTGATCGGCACGTCCATCGCGCTGGCGCTGCGCGAGCGCGGGGTCGAGGTGGCCCTGGCCGACCGTGATCCCGCGACGGTGCGGTTGGCCTGCGAGCTCGGCGCGGGGGTCCCCCTCGAAGAGGGGAAGGACGAACGGCCCGCCGACATCGCCGTCGTCGCCGCGCCGCCGGCGGTGATCCCGGCGCTGCTGCGCGACGTCCAAAGCCGCGGCCTCGCCCGCTTCTACACCGACGTGGCCAGCGTCAAGCAGGCCGTCGTGACCGAGGCCGTCCGGCTCGGCTGCGATCTCACCACCTTCGTCCCCTCACACCCCATGGGGGGAAGCGAGCGGAACGGGCCCAGCGCGGCCCGGGCCGACCTCTTCCTCGGCCGCTCCTGGGCGCTGTGCCCGACCGGCAAGGCCACCCCCGAGGCGGTGGCGGCCGTGGCCGAGCTGGCCCGATCCTGCGGGGCCGATCCGCTGGAGATCGACGCGCAGGAGCACGACCGCGCCGTGGCCCTGGTCTCCCACGCCCCCCACGTCGCCTCCTCGGCGGTCGCCGCGCGACTCGTCGAGGGGGGTGGGGCCGCCCTCGCGTTGGCCGGGCAGGGCGTCCGTGACGTGACCCGGGTCGCCGGCGGCGACCCGGGGTTGTGGCTGGAGATCCTCAGCCACAACCCGGGACCGGTCGCCGAGGTGCTCGCCGGGATCGCCGCCGACCTCGACGCGGTGGCCCGGGCGCTGCGCTCGGGGAGGACGGCCGAGGCGACAGTGCTCGACCTGCTCGAACGCGGACGGGACGGACACGCGCGCATCCCGGGCAAGCACGGTGCCGGACGCACGCCCGGCTACGCGGTGCTGCCCGTGGTCATCCCCGACGAACCCGGCGCGCTGGGCCGGCTGTTCGCCGCCGCGGGCACGGCCGGTGTCAACATCGAGGACATCCGCATCGACCACTCGCCGGGTCTCCCGGTGGGCGTGGCGCAGCTGTCGGTACTGCCGGAGCGCGTCGCCACCCTGGCGCGGGCGCTGGCCGACCAGGGGTGGTCGGTCCACCCCGACCGGCTGGACCGGCCTTCGCGTGAGGAGAGCGCGCTCCTCTCCGGTCCCGACCACACCGCGCCACCGGCTAACCTGGGTCGTTGAGATGAGATGGAACTCCACCCGGGGAGAGAGCTGACGTGAGCGCGCAGGGTCACGACGAGGGCATCGTCATCGCCATCGACGGTCCCTCGGGGTCGGGCAAGTCCAGCACGGCCAAGGGCGTGGCTCGAGCGCGCGATCTGCGGTATCTCGACACCGGGGCGATGTACCGGGCCATGACCTGGTGGATGTTGGAACACCAGGTCGATGTCGACGACGCGGCAGCCGTCGCGGAGGCGTCATCGCGTCCGGTCATCACCATGGGCACCGATCCGTCGGCCCCCACCGTCCACGTGGACGGCCACGACGTGGCCCAGGCGATTCGGACCCACGAGGTCACCGGCAACGTCAGCGCCGTCAGCGCCGTACCCGCGGTGCGTGAGCGGCTCGTCGCCCAGCAACGCGAGATCATCGCCGAGGCGCGCCGCGAGGCCGCCGGCATCGTCGTCGAGGGACGCGACATCACCACCGTCGTCGCCCCCGACGCCCCAGTGAAGATCTTCCTGACCGCCAGCGCCGACGCGCGGGCGCACCGGCGCAGCAGGGAGGTCAGGTCGAGCGACGTCGCGGCGACCCGGGAGGCCCTGGCCCGCCGCGACCGGCTCGACTCCAACCGCGCGGTCTCGCCCCTGACGCGGACCGCCGACGCGATGGAGCTCGACTCCACGGGACTGTCCCTGGACGAGGTCGTCGCGCTCGTCGTCAAACTCGCCGACGAGGCGGGCGCCGCCGTCTGAGACGGTCCTTCGCCGAACACACGTGCCCGAGGGCATGCGACAACATTCCCCACGGCACGCATCCTGGGCGCGTGGGGACCCTGCGACCGGGAGTCATACCTGATGAGTGAGAACACCGACCTCTCCACCGCCTCCGGGCCCCACGAGGGCGAGGGCGGCGAGGAAGTCGCGACCAAGCCCGTGGTGGCCGTCGTCGGCCGTCCCAACGTGGGCAAGTCCTCCCTGGTGAACAGGATCATCGGCCGCCGCGAGGCGGTCGTCGAGGACGTCCCCGGTGTCACCCGCGACCGGGTCGCCTACGACGCCAGCTGGCAGGGCCGCGAGTTCACCCTCGTGGACACCGGCGGGTGGGAGACCAGTGTCAGCGGTCTCGCCGCGATGGTCGCCCGACAGGCCGAGTACGCGGCGCAGGCCGCCGACGTCATCCTGTTCGTCGTCGACGCCACCGTCGGTGTCACCGACACCGACGAGGCGGTCATCCGCGTGCTGCGCTCGACGAAGAGACCCGTCGTGCTGGCCGCGAACAAGGTCGACGGCCCCCTCCAGGACGCCGACGCGCTCGAACTGTGGAACCTCGGCGTCGGTGAGCCCCACCCTGTCAGCGCCCTGCACGGGCGCGGTTCCGGCGACCTGCTCGACGCGGTCCTCGCGGCGCTGCCCGAAGAGGCTCCGCGCGAAGAGGAGGAGACCGACGAGGGCGGGCCGCGCCGCGTGGCCCTCATCGGGCGGCCCAACGTCGGCAAGTCCAGCCTCCTCAACCGCCTGGCGGGCGAGGACCGCGTGGTGGTCGACTCGGTCGCCGGCACCACCCGCGACGCGGTGGACGAGCTCATCGAGCTCGGCGGCCAGACCTGGAAGTTCATCGACACCGCGGGGATCCGCCGTCGTTTCCGCGCGCTCCAGGGCGCCGACTACTACGCGACGATGCGCACCGGCACCGCCCTGGAACGGGCCGAGGTCGCCGTCGTGCTGCTCGACGTGAGCGAGTCGCTGGCCGACCAGGACATCCGCGTCATCGAGCAGGTCGTGGAGTCGGGCCGGGCCCTGGTCCTCGCCTTCAACAAGTGGGACCTGCTCGACGAGGAGCGCCGCTACTACCTGGAGAAGGAGATCGACCGCCAGCTCGGTCGGGTCTCCTGGGCGCCGAGGGTCAACATCTCCGCGCGCACCGGACGCCACGTCGAAAAGCTCGTTCCGGCTCTGGAGACCAGCCTCGGCAGCTGGGACACGCGCATCTCCACCGGGCGGCTCAACAGCTGGCTCAAGGAGCTCGTCGCGGCCACGCCCCCGCCGGTGCGCGGCGGCCGTCAGCCCAAGATCCTGTTCGCGACCCAGGCCGACGTGCGACCGCCGCACTTCATCCTGTTCACGACCGGGTTCCTGGAGGAGAACTACCGCCGCTTCATCGAGCGCCGGCTCCGTGAGGACTTCGGTTTCGAGGGAAGCCCCATCAAGCTGAGCATGCGGATCCGGGAGAAGAAGGGGAGCCTCAAGGCCTCCAAGGGCAGCGTCCGTTCCGACTGGAAGCGCTGACCCGCTCCGTCGCGCGCACGTGGCCCGCACCGGTGACCCGGGGCGGGCCACGGCTGTTCTCGCCCACGAACCCCGGTTGGAGGGTGTCATGGAGAAGATCCTGGTGAGCGCCTGCCTCATGGGCCAGGCGGTGCGCTACGACGGCAGGGCCAAGACGGCCGAGCACGAGATCTTCGCGCGTTGGCGCGCGGAGGGACGCCTCGTCTCCTACTGTCCGGAGGTCGCCGGCGGCCTGCCGGTGCCGCGCCCACCCGCCGAGATCGAACCGGGGGCCGACGCCGCGACGGTCCTTCGGGGAGGTGCCCGTATCCTCACCTCGGACGGCGCCGATGTCTCACGGCCCTTCCTGAACGGGGCCGCGGGGGCCTTGGCGGCGGCGCGCAGGCACGGGGTCCGCATGGCGGTGCTCAAGGAGGGCAGTCCCTCCTGCGGTTCGGGGCGCGTCTACGACGGCACCTTCACCGGTGCCACGCTGCCGGGACGCGGCGTCACCACCGAGGTGCTGCGCGACCACGGCATCGCCGTGTTCAGCGAGGAGGATCTTCCCGCGGCCGACGCCCACCTGCGCGCCCTGGAGGCGGGGGAGGGCTGACGCCGCCCGTCCGGGGGGCGGCCCCGGACCGCGCCAGACCGATCCGCGTCGACGCCGTTCCCGCCTCGGCCGAACGGCGTGCAGGCGATCTGGAATTCCCGGCTTGCCGGGAGCCGCCCATGACGATGGCCGCCCGCCGGCCGGTACGGCCCGACCTCTCGCCGAAGGCCAGGGGCGCCGGATCGTGGCCGTCGACCGTCTCGTGGGCGGGGCAACGGCGCCGGGACCCGGGGCGTCTCGGTCAGGCGACAGCGGGCGCCGGCTCCCCGCGTGCCCGGCGGCCGTGGCGTCGGGGCCGGTGCGATCGATGGGGCCGTGAAGACCGGGCGGCCTGGGCGCGCGTCGGCCCGGGCCGCACCCTGGTCCGCGGCGTCCCGCCTGTCGTGCGACGGCTCCCTTCCCTACGGGACCGCGTCCCGCTTCCCGGGATCACCGGGCGGGGCGGGGCCGTCTCGACCCTCGGCTCCCCCGGTCCGTTTCGCCTCGTTTCCTGGGTCCCACGGTCCGGGGTGGATGTCCGGGGACGGTCTTCGGCCGGCGCGCGGGGGAGGGGAGCGGGACCGGGCCGGGGAGCGGTCAGCCTGGCGGCCGACGTCCCCGCCGGAGACGGCGGGAATCCTGCTGGCCGGCCCTTCCGCTCTGATTCGGGATAGGGCGCCACCTCGGTTTAGCGGATATAACGCCCAGGTTGGAAGAGAAGGGTTCGAAAGTGGACGTAGTTTCGGCATGGGGACGGACAAACACGAAGTTCGCTCATATGTGTAGTGGCGCGCATCGTGGAGAAAACAGGCCCTTGACAGTCGCTCCATGCCGTTACTAGCATCTCAATGTCTTATTGTGTTTATTCGTACAATACATAATAAAGCATGGCAAGCGTGATTCGGCGATAAAGCGAAAAGGCGAGAATGGAAAACCGGCCGAGATTCGCGTATTTCATTTGGCTTACGGTCGGATATTCGGCCTCGTCGTTCGGCACCTACCTCAACATGGTGGCGCTCGGGCTGTACGTTTTCCATCTCACCGGGCGGGCGCTGGACACCGGGCTGTTCATGGCGCTCCGCCTGATCGTCAGCGTCGTCGCGGGTCCGGCCGTCGGCGGACTCGCCAACCGGGTGAACCGGCGCGCCGCCATGGTGGGGGCCGACCTGGCCCAGGCGGCGGCCCTGGTCGCCCTCTTCCTGGCGCCGACCGCCGCGCGGGAGACGCTGGTCTACGTCCTGGCGGTCGTCCTCGGACTCGGCGGGACGGTCTCCAACGTGCTGCTGCGCAGCAGCATCCCCGCCATGGTCGGGGAGGAACAGCGCGTCCGCGCCAACGGCTACCTCGTCACCGGCCGCTCGACCGCGATGACCCTGGGGTTCGCCTCGGCCGGTGTCGTCGTGGCGTTCATCGGTTATGACGCCGCCTTCCTCATCACCGCGTCGACCTTCGCGGTCTCGGCCCTGGTGCTGCTCACCGTCCCCCTGCGGTTCCGCGCTCCCGGGGGCGGGGGAGACGGCGCGCCGGCGCGGTCGTCGCGCTCCGGTTTCTGGACCGATCAACGGCTGGCCCTGGCCGCGGTGTCGGCCTTTCCCGCACTGCTGTTCATGCTCGCGGTCCGTGGCCTGGATGCCTTCGGATCCGCGTCGCACAACATCGGCATCCCGATCTTCGCCTCGCTGGAGTATCCCGAGAACCCGGCCTGGTTCGTCAGCGGATTCTGGACGGCGTGGGCGGTCGGCAGTCTGAGTTCCTACCGCCTGTTCGGAAAGAGGATCGACTCGTCGGGGGCATCCGGTGGGGAAAAGGGATTCGTCGTCGGCACCTGCCTGATGTCGTTGTTCTTCATCCTCTCCTTCACCGGGGTTCCCCTCTACCTGCTCGTCCTGATCGCGGCCTGCGCCGGACTCGCCGACGGTTACACGGAGATCGCCTATAACACACGCCTGCAGGCGGTGGCCGAGGAGCAGCGGGGAGCGGTGTTCGGTTTCTCCTCCCTCCTCGAAATGGGCGGGCTGGGCGTCGGGATGATCATCAGTTCCCTCCTTCTGGAAATCTGGGCGCCGCCCCTCGTGGTCGGTTCCCTGCATGGTCTCGCGATCGCCGCCGCGCTCGCGTTCATCGGTTTCTCCCTGTTCGCGGCCAGGGGGAGAAGGCAGACGAAGACGGCTGAGAAAAGAGCCGGGATCGAGTCGGGTCCCCAGGAGTAAGAGGTGGTACCCCCATGGTCGTCATCAGACCTGAGCTTACGGAAAAGATCCTGTCATCCGATGTAGTGGCCGATGGTGTGGTGGTGGACCGCCGATCCGGTGGCACCGGTCCACTGGTGGCCTACGCGGTGCCGAGCCTTGGGGCCGATCCCGCGAAGGTCCGCAGAAGAGTGAGCGCCGCCTTGCTCCGGGCCGGGACGACAGCGGTCGTCCTGGTGAGACGGATTCCGAGGACGGCCGAGGGCGATCCCGACCTGAAGGCGCTGGAATCCGTTCCGGTGCTCACCCCCGGCCTCCTCCGTTCCTATGAGAGGGAGCTCACGACCGCCTTCCCCGCGGTCGCCCCCGAGGTCGAACTGCGTCCGGTCGACACGGAGCCGGGCCGCTTCACCCCCGCGGACCTGGACGCCCCGAAACCAGATCCCCGACCCGACGCGGGGCCCTCCCTCCCGGCCGGGAGGGAGCAGACCCTTCGGCCGGCGCTCATCGCGGGCGCGGAACTCCGTCCGGCCGAGGACGACCCCCGCACCGTCACCGAGGCGTTGCTCTCCCTTCCCACCTCACACCCCGCGACGGGGGTGCGGGTCATCGGCCGCGACCGGGACGAACTCCTGCCCTCCGCCGTCCTGCTCGACCGCGCCAAACGCGTTCTGGGGGGGCTGCGCAGCCGCGGACTGACCCCCGGCAGCCACGCCATCCTCCAGATCGACGACCTGGCGGAGTACTTTCCCGTGCTGTGGGGCTGCCTCCTGGGCGGCATCCGCTCCGTGACGATCACCCCACCCTCCTCCTACGCCGAGGACAGCCCCGAACTGGAGAAGCTGGCGGGCGTCTGGCGCAGGCTCCAGGCGCCCATCATCACCGGCGCGGCCGGGGCCACCGCCCTCGCCGGGGCCTTTCCCGGCTCCTCCGGTCCCAGCGCCGACGACATCCTCACCGTCGCGGAGCTGAGCGAGGACGAACCGAGTGAGGACGTCCATGGGGCGGCGCCGGACGATGTGGCGGTCCTCCAGCTCTCCTCGGGGAGCACCGGCCAGCCGAAGATCATCCAGATCACCCACCGCGCGGTGATCGAGATGGCGATCGGCTGCCGGGAACGCAACCGTGTGTCGGCGGGGGACGTCACCTTCAACTGGCTCCCCTTGGACCATGTCGTCCCCCTGGTCATGTTCCACCTGCGTGACGTGGTCCTCGGCTGCACCGGGATCCACGCCCCCACCGCCTACATCGCCGAGGACCCGCTGCGCTGGCTGGACGCGCTGGACAGGTACGGGGTGCACCACTCCTGGTCGCCGAACTTCGGCTACAAGATGCTGGAAGACGCCCTCGCGGCGGCGCCCGGCCGGAGCTGGGACCTCTCCTCGGTGAACACCCTGCTCAACGGCGGCGAGCAGTGCACGATGCCGGTGGTCCGCAAGTTCCTGGGGGCGACCTCCGGTTTCGGGCTCAGGCCCGACGCGATGGTGTTCTCGTGGGGGATGGCCGAGACCGCGACCGGGATCGTCTTCAAGTTCGTCTCCGAGGAGCGCAGCTCGCTGCTCGTGGCCACGGACTCCCTGGGCGGTGTCCTGCGGTTGGTGGACGCGGACTTCGACGGTGACACCGTGGAGTTCACCAACATGGGGTCGCCCGCGCCGGGGGCGCGGTTCCGGATCGTCGACGACGACGGGCGCGTCACGACCGAGAGGGTGATCGGCAGGCTCCAGGCACGGTCGGGCCGGGTCACCCCCGGCTACCTGAACGCCCCCGAGGTGAACGCGGCCGTCTTCACCGAAGACGGCTGGTTCGAGACCGGGGACCTGGCGTTCGTCCTCGACGGGGAACTCGTCATCGCCGGACGCGCCAAGGAACAGATCGTCATCAACGGCGCCAACTTCTACTGCCACGACATCGAGGACGCCTGTGGCGAGGTGGACGGCGTCTCCAACGGGCTCGTCGCGGCCTGCGGGGTCCCCGACGAGACCACCGGCAGCGAGTCCCTCGCGGTCCTCTACGTCCCCGACCCGTCCGCCGCCACCACCGGGGAGGAGACGCGCCGCCGGATCGTCGAGGTCGTCGCGTCCCGGTTCCGGGTCCTGGCCGCCCGCGTCATCCCCCTGGCCGAGGCCGAGCTTCCACGCACCTCCAGCGGCAAGATCCAACGTTCCGAACTGGTCGCCCGTATCCTCCGGGGCGACTACGGCGACGCGGGCACGGCCCCGGTGACCGTCCCCGACTGCCTCCACCGTCCCCGCTGGCTTCCGCTTCCCGCCATCCCCCGGACGCCGGCACCGGGACCGCGCGTCATCCTCGCCGACGACATGGGGGTGGCCGAGCGGCTGGACCGCTCCGACGGGGACGTCCTGGTCTGGGCGGGCGCAGGGTTCGAGGAGCGCCCGGACGGCTACGTCGTCAACCCCGACTCCGACGCCGACTGGTCGCTCCTGCGCGCCCGGCTGTCCGATGCCGGTCTGCGCTGGACGACGCTGGTCCACCTGTGGGGCTACCTTCCCGTCCCCGATCTGGACGGCGCCGAGGAGGCCGTCGAGGAGGCCCTGCGACGCTGCGGCTGGTTCCTGCTGTCCGCGGCCCGCGCCCTGTCACCGTTGGCGGAGGAACGGGGAGCCAGGCTCGTCACGGTCAGCCGGCAGTTGCACCGGATCACCGGCGCGGAACAGGTGTGCTTCCCCGCGGGTCTCACCCCGGTCGTGGCGGCCGTGCTCGCCGCGGAGACCCCCCACCTGCGCGCCCTCCACGTCGACCTGCCTGGAGACGACCCCGACGCCGACGCCGCCGCGCTGCGTTCCGCGATGGGATTGCGCGCCGACGCGGCCGAGATCGCCTGGCGTGACGGCCGGCCCCACGGCCTGGCCCTGTCCCCGGTCAAAGAGCGCACGGAGCCGCGCGACGCGCTGCGGCGAGGCGGACGCTACCTGGTCGCCGGGGGAGCCGGCGGGATCGGGACGGTGCTGCTGGACGATCTGGCCCGGCGCTACGACGCGCGCTTCCTGGTGGTCGGCCGCAGCGTCACCGCCCACGAGGAGGGGCGCCTGCGCCACCGCCCCGTCGACGTCTGCGACATGGCCGGGCTGCGCAAGGCGGTCGAGGACGCCGAGACGGAGTGGGGCGGCCCGTTGACGGGCGTCCTCCACCTGGCGGAACAGGGGTACCGGTTCCGGCTCCTCGACGAGGAGACCGCCGCCTCCTGGTGGGAGGCCCTGAGCGTGAAGGCGTGGGGGACCTGGAACCTGGCGATGATCGCCAGGGAGCGCGCGGACTGCCACCTCGTCGTCTTCTCCTCGCTGCTGGGCCGCTTCCCCTCCCTCGGCTACGGCGGCTACAGCGCCGCCAGCGGCCTCGCCGACGCCCTGTGCGGCCATCTGGCGGCGCACACCGACGTCCCCGTGCACAGCGTGCTGTGGGGGTCGTGGGACGACACCGGTCTGAACAGGGGCAACCCCTACGCGGTGGCGGCCCGGCAGAAGGGGCTGGTGACCCTCACCGCCGAGGAGGGGCGTCTGCTCACCCGGATGGTGCTACGCCACCCCGGCGGCACCTACCTGGCCGGGGTCAACCCGGCGGCCGAGGCGATGCGCCACCTGGTGGACGGCGACGAGCGGCTGGCGCTGGAACGGCCGGTGGTGGTGGCCGACCGGGCCGACCTCGACCTCCCCGCCCTCACCGACGCCTTCGGCGTCCGCGCCGATGTGACACCGAGTCCCCGCGGCCGGGAGGTCCGGCCGGACACCGACCCCGCGCCCACCGCCGACGAGGAGACCGTCCGCCTCGTCGAGGAGGTGTTCGCCGGCGTGGTGGCGGGTCCGCTGGAACGGGACCGGCGGTTCTACGAGCTCGGCATCGGCTCCCTCCAGATCCTGCAGGTGCACGCGCGGCTGGAGACCGCCCTGGGGCGGGAGATCCCCCGCACCACCATCTTCGAGTACCCCACCATCAACGCGCTGGCCGGCCACCTCGCGGCCGGGGCCGCCACCAACGGGCGAGGTGGGAGATGAGCGAGGACAAGAACCCCGTCGCCCCCCTGGCCATCATCGGGATGGCGGGCCGCTTCCCCGGCGCCGAGGACCTCTCCCGCTACTGGGACAACCTGTGCCGGGGCGTCAGCGCGATCACCGACGTCGAACCCGCCGAGCCCACGCCCGACCACGTGGGGGCCGGCGGCCGGCTCGAAGGCATCGACGAGTTCGACGCCGCGTTCTTCGGCATGACCCCGATGGAGGCCCGGCTCACCGACCCGCAACACCGGCTCTTCCTGCAGACCTGCTACCACGCCCTGGAGGACGCCGGATACCCCACCGAGCCCGCGGGAACGCGGATCGGGGTGTTCGCCGGCAGCGGGATGAACCTCTACCCGCAGCGCTCCTATCTGCTCACCCAGCTCCCGGCCGGCGCCGACGACGACCCCGTGTCCGGGCTGCGCACGGCCATCGGCAACCAGCCGGACTTCCTGAGCACACGTGTCTCCTTCCGCCTCGGGCTGACCGGCCCGGCCGTCGGGGTGCAGACCGCGTGCTCGACCTCCCTGGTCGCCCTCCACCTGGCGGCGCAGGCGATCGCGCAGGGCGACGCCGACATGGCGGTGGTCGGGGCCGCGGCGATCTCCATCCCCCAAGACGGCGGATACCGCTACACGGAGGGGTCCATTCTCTCCCGCACCGGTGTGTGCCGCCCCTTCAGCGCCGCCGCCGACGGGACGGTCGGCGGCAGCGGGGTCGCCGCCATCGTGGTCAAACCCTTGGACGCGGCGGTCGCCGACCGCGACCCGATCCACGCCGTCGTGCTGGGGACCGCGGTCAACAACGACGGGTCCGCGAAGGTCGGCTACACCGCGCCCAGCGTCACCGGCCAGGCCAGGGTGGTCCACGACGCCCTGGCCAGGGCGGGGGTCCACCCCGACGACATCGGCTACGTCGAGGCCCACGGTACGGGGACCGCGTTGGGCGACCCCATCGAGGTCCAGGGCCTCACCCAGGCCTACCGGTCGGCCACCGACCGCACCGGGTACTGCTACCTGGGGTCGGTCAAAGCCAACATCGGCCACCTGGACAGCTGCGCCGGGATGGCGGGGTTGATCAAGGCGGCCCTCGCGGTCAGACACGGGAGGATCCCCGGCCAGATCAACCTCGGCGAGGTCAACCCCGACCTGCGCCTGGAGCAGACCCCGTTCCGCATCAGCGAGCAGACCATCGCCTGGCCCGAATCCGCCCGCCCGCGCCGCGCCGGCGTGTGCTCCCTGGGGGTCGGCGGAACCAACGCCCACGTGGTGCTCCAAGAGCCCCCGACCAACACGTCACCCCGGTGGGCCGGGCCGGGGGTCCTGCCGTTGTCGGCCCACACCCCGGACGCGCTGGCCCGGCTCGCCGGAGGGTACCGCGACCGGCTGCGCGACGGCGCCGATCCCGGCGCGCTGTTCGCCGCCGCGGTGACCAACGCCAGGCCCATGCGCCACCGGCTGGCGGTCACCGGGTCCTCGCCCGCCGAGCTCGCCGCCGCCCTGGACGGGTACGCCTCGGGGGAGCACCGCGAAGGAGCGCGCTCCGGTCGCGCCATGACCGGTGATGGGACAACGCCGGGAGCCGACGCGCCCGTCTTCCTCTACTCGGGGCAGGGGCCGCACGCGCCCGGTATGGCGCGCGCCCTCTACCACGGTCACCCCGGATTCCGCGCGGTGCTGGACGAGTGCGACGCGACGTACCGCGAGACGTGGGGCGAGGGACTGCGCTCGGTTCTGGTCGACGGCGAGGGGCCCGACCAGTGGACGACCGACCTCCTCCAGCCCGCGCTCTTCGCCTACCAGGCGGCCCTCACCCGGCTCTGGGACGACCTGGGGGTCCGCCCCTCCCACGTGGTCGGCCACAGCGCCGGGGAGTACGCCGCGCTGTGGGCCGCGGGGGCGTTCTCCCTGGAGGACGGGCTCCACCTGGCGGCCGTCCGCGGCCGACTCATGCAGGAGGTCGCCGAGGAGGGCGGCATGCTCGCCGTCTTCGCGGACCCGACCGTGGTCGAGGAGGCGCTGACCCGCCATCCCGGCCTGGAGGTCTGCGTGGTCAACGGGGCCGGCCAGCACGTCGTGGGAGGGGCCGCCGGCGGGGTCGACGCGCTCGCCGAGGACCTGGCCCGACGCGGGGTGCACGCGCGCAGGCTCGCCGCCGGCCGGGCCTTTCACACCGCGTCGATGGACCCGGTGGTGGACCTGTTCGCCGAGCACGCCCAGGACGTGCGCCTGTCCCCCCTGCGCCGCCGCTTCTCCAGCAACCTCGGCGGGCGCAGGCTGGAGGCCGGTGACGTCATCGACGCCGACTACCTGTGCCGCCAGATCCGGGAGACGGCGCGTTTCGACCTGGCCCTGCGTGACGCCGGCCCCACCGGGGCGGGCGTGTTCCTGGAGATCGGCCCGGGGGCGGTCCTGACCGGGATCGGCCGCGGGGAGAGACCGGGGTCCGTCTTCGTCTCCTCGCACGGGCCCGAGGTCTCTCCGGCACAAGACATCCGCGCCGCCCTCGCGCGGTTGCACGCCGCCGGGGTGCCCGTGCGCTGGGGAAACCTCGTGCCCCCCGGCGTCGTGCGCGGGCGGGTCCCCGCCTACCCCTTCCAACGTGAAAGCCACTGGATCGGACCGATGGCGGGGGGACGACCCGCCGGGCCCGCCCCGGACGCTTCGGCGACGACCAGCGAACCGACGGCCACAGGGATGGACATGACGAGCAACGACCACGCCGCCGCGGACCGTCTCCACGAGCACGTCCTCGGGGTGGTGCGCGAACGCGCCGCCCACCACTTCGGCATGGAGACGGACCAGGTGGCGGCGGAGGACGCCTTCATCGACCTGGGGGCCGACTCGCTCGGCATGGTCAACATGCTGCGCGACGTCGAGCAGGCGTTCTCCGTCCGTGTCTCCATGCGCGAGCTGTTCGAGTCCGCGGACAGCGCCCAACGGCTCGCCGAGGCCGTGATCGACCGGCTCTCTCCCGACGAGGCGGAGCGGTTGATCGCCCGGAACGATCCCCGCCCCGAACCCGTCGAGACCGCGGCCCCCGCGCCGACGCAGCCGAGCCGAGACACCGCCCCGCCGGCCCCAGCCGGACCCGTTCCCCCGCCCGCGCCGGTCCTCCCCGCCCCGGCCCCCGCCGCGCCGGCGCCCGTGGCGGGCGCGCCCGGCAGCATCGCCCACGATCCGCCCGCCCCGCCCGCGGACGCGGACGGCGGAATCGAACGCATCATCAGCCAGCAGTTGAGCGTGATGCGTCAGCTCTCGGGGGTGATGGCCGACCAGCTCGCGCTGGCCAGGGCAGGGGGGAGCCAGCCGAGCGCGGCCCAGGAGGCGCGGACGGAACGGCCCGCCGACACCGCCCACAGCGCCGCCGAAACGGCCGCGACGCCCCCGCCAGGGCAACAGCCCCGCGCCCACGGCCCCAGGGTGGCGGTCGGCCGCGGCTCGGGCATGGTGACCGGGCGCTCCTCCCCCGAGCAGCGGCGCCACCTCGACGACCTCGTCCACAGGTACGAGACGGCGACACGCACGTCGAAGGACATCGCCCAACGTCACCGGGGCGCCCTGGCCGACAGCCGGTCGGTCGTGGGCTTCCGCAGCGCCACCAAGGAGATGCTCTACCCGCTGGCGGCCAGGAGGGCGCGGGGATCCTGGATCGAGGACGTCGACGGCAACCGCTACGTCGACATCACCATGGGGTTCGGCATCCTGCTGTTCGGCCACGAACCGGATTTCGTCAACGAGGCCATCCGCAGGCACCTGGACGGCGGTCTGCGGATCGGGCCGAGGAACGTGGAGACCGGCGAGGCCGCCGAACTCCTGACCCGGCTCACCGGGACGGACCGCGCCGCGTTCGCCACCTCGGGGACCGAGGCCAACTCCGCGGCCATCCGCCTGGCCCGGGCCTACACCGGCCGGCACAAGATCGTGATGTTCGAGGGCTCCTACCACGGCCACATCGACTCTCTATTGGCGCGCAGCGTCCGCGACGGGGACGGCCTGCGGAGCGTCCCGGTCTCCAGCGGGATCCCCGACAGCGCGGTCAGCGAGGTGATCGTGCTGGAGTACGGCGCCGCGGAGAGCCTGCGCGTCATCGACCAGCTGGGGCCGCAGATCGCCGCCGTCATGGTCGAACCGGTCCAGAGCCGCAACCCCTCCCTCCAGCCCGAGACCTTCGTCCGCGAGCTGCGCGAGGTGACCCGCAGGCACGGCAGCGTGCTCCTCTTCGACGAGATGCTCACCGGTTTCCGCCCCCACCTCCAGGGCGCCCGGGGCTTCTTCGGGGTCGAACCGGACCTGGCCACCTATGGCAAGGCCCTCGGCGGCGGCTTCCCGATCGGGGCCATCGCCGGCCGGGCCGCCATCATGGACGGCGTCGACGGCGGATACTGGCGCTACGGCGACGACAGCTTCCCGCCGGCGGAGACCACCTTCTTCGGCGGCACCTACACCCAGCATCCGTTGGCGATGAGCGTGGCCCGCGCCGTGCTCAGCCATCTGGAGACGCACAGCCCGCAGTTGCAGGAGCGGCTCAACGCCCGCACCCAGGGGCTCGCCACGACGTTGAACGCCTTCTTCGAGGAGGAGGAGTACCCCGTCCGCGTGGCGCACTTCGGCTCCCAGTTCCGGTTCGAGTACCGGGGGAACATGGAGCTGTTCTTCCACCACCTCCTGCTCAACGGCGTGTACGTGTGGGAGTGGCGCAATTTCTTCCTGTCCACCGCGCACACCGACGAGGACGTCGACCACATCGTCCGAGCGGTGCAGACGTCGCTGCGCGAGATGCGCCGGGGCGGCCTGTTCCCGTCCCAACGACCCGTCCTGGCCGCCGGGGCGCGGCCCGCCGCCGCGCAGGCCACCGCGCCGAGCGCGTCACGGCCCGCCCCCTCCGCCCCCGCGGCGCGGGTCGAGCCCAGGCGCACCGCCGCCCCCGACTTCAGCATCTACTTCTTCGGCGACTACCCCGAGGAGGTGTCCCGCGAGGCCGCCTACCAGTTGATCCAGGACTGCGCCAAGTTCGGTGACGACCACGGCTTCCACGCGGTCTGGCTGCCGGAACGGCACTTCCACTCCTTCGGCGGCATCTTCCCCAACCCCTCGGTCCTGGCGGCGTCACTGGCCACGCAGACCACGCGCATCCGCCTGAACTCGGGCAGCGTGGTGCTGCCCCTGCACAACCCGATCCGGGTGGCCGAGGAGTGGTCCCTCGTCGACAACCTGTCCAAGGGCCGTGTCGGACTGGGCTGCGCCAGCGGCTGGCACGCCAACGACTTCGTCTTCTTCCCCGAGCGCTACGGCCGCCACAAGGAGGTGATGTACGAGCAGATCGAGACGGTCAGGCGGCTGTGGCGGGGCGAGAAGGTCACCGGCCGGTCGGGGACGGGCGAACGCGTCGACGTCGGCCTCCACCCCCGTCCGGTCCAGCCGGAGCTGCCGATGTCCGTGGCCATCGTCGGCAACCCCGACAGCTACCGCATGGCGGCCGAACACGGGCTCGACGTCGTGACCAACCTGATGGGGCAGTCGATCGAGCAGCTCGCCGACAACGTCGCCCGGTACCGGTCGGCGCGGGCCGAGCACGGGCACGACCCCCACACGGGCCGGGTCACCGTGCTGGTGCACACCTACCTCGGTCACGACGTCGAGCAGGCCAGGGCCGCCGCCCGCGACCCGTTCTGCCGTTACCTGCGCTCCTCCCTGTCGCTGTTCGGGCAGACGACGAACAGCCTCGGGTTCTCCATCGATCTGGAGAACACACCGGAGGAGGACGTCGACTTCATGCTCGGCATGGCCTTCGAACGCTACTGCGAGAGCCGGGCCCTCATCGGCACCGCGGACAGCTGCGCCCCCGTGGTGGAGGCGCTGCTGGACGCGGGCGTCGACGAGATCGCGGCCTTCGTCGACTTCGGCCTGCCCCCGCACGAGGTGCTGCGCGGACTGCCCGAACTGGACAGGGTGCGCAGGCGCTACCAGGAGGGCGGCGCGGCCACCTCCGCCAGGCCCCTGGCGGAGGTGGCGCGGGGCGGGCCGAAGGTGACGGACGTGGCCCCGCTGTCGTTCGCCCAGCAGCGGATCTGGTTCCTCGACCGGCTCCTGCCCGGGCGCCCCACCTACACCGAGGCCAAGGCGATCGACCTGCGCGGCCGGCTCGACGTGCCCGGGCTGCGTTCCGCGCTGCGCTACGTGGTCGAACGCCACCCGGCGCTGCGGACGGTGTTCCGGGAGGTGGACGGCGAACCCCGCCAGGTCGTCCTGGGCCACGTGGACCTGGAATGCCAGCTGCGCGACCTCGCCGACGCCGACGTGGACGGGGCCGTGGCGGAGGCGGTCGCGGAGGAGGGGCGCCGCCCCTTCGACCTGGAGGAGGGGCCGCTGCTGCGGGCGCGGATCCTGCGGTTCGCGGACGACCACCACGTCCTGGTCCTGGCGATGCACCACATCATCGTCGACACCGTCTCGGCCCTGGTCTTGACCCGGGAGATCACCGAGGCCTACCGGGCCGGGGCCGAGGGACGCGCGGTGGACCTTCCCGACCCGCGCATGACCTACGTCCGCTTCGCCCGGGAGCAGCGCGAGGCCGTGGCGCAGGGAGCGGCGGAGGCGAGCCTGCGCTACTGGGCGGAGCGGCTCGCGGGCCCCCTCCCCGAGCTGCGGCTTCCCCTCGACCGTCCCCGCCCCCCGCTCCCGGTATCGCCGGGCCGGTCCCTGTTCCGCGTGCTGCCCGAGGAGCTGTCGCAGCGGCTGCGGGCGCTGTCCCGCTCACAGAGGGCCACCCTGTTCATGACGCTCGTGGCGGGTCTGGGGGCCGTCCTGCACCGCTTCAGCGGCCAGGACGACATCCTGGTGGGCACCCCGATCGCGGGCCGCCCGGAGGGCACGGAGGACGTCGTCGGCTTCTTCGCCAACACCCTCGCGCTGCGGCTCGACCTGTCGGGGGACCTGTCCTTCCGCGAACTGCTCGGCCGGGTGAAGGACACCCTGCTGGACGCCTACGAGCACGACGACGCGCCGTTCGAGGAGGTGGTCAGGCGGGTCAACCCCGAACGGGACCCCGGCCGCAGCCCGATCTTCCAGGTCATGGTCGAATTCGAAAACGAGGCGATCTTCGAGTTCGACCTCCCCGGGGTCCAGGCGCGGCTGCTCGACGTGGGCGTGGACCGGGCGCCGTTCGACCTCACCCTGTACCTGGCCAACCTGCCCGAGGGCATCCACTGCCAGATCGAGTACAACGCGGACGTCTTCGACGAGCCCACCATCGGACGGATCGCCGACTACCTCCACGACGTCCTGGCCGCCGCGGTCCAGGACCCCGACGAGCGGCTGTCCCACCTGGGCGGGGTGAGCCGGCAGGACCGGAGGCTGCTGCTGGAGTGGGGCGCGGGCGAACCCCGGCCCGAGCCGCCGTGCCCGCACCTGCTCGTCGAACGCCGGGCCGCCGAGCACCCCGACCGCACCGCCGTCGTCGGCGTGGCCGGCGACCTCACCTACCGCGAGCTCAACGCGGCCGCCAACCGGCTGGCCCGACGGCTGCGCGCCGCGGGGGTCGCCCCCGACGACCGGGTGGGCGTGCGGCTCGCCCGCTCCCCCCGGCTCATCGCCGCGCTCCTGGCCGTGGCCAAGGCCGGCGGCGCCTACCTGCCGCTGGACCCCCTCCAGGGGGAGGAACGGCTGGCGTTCATGCTCGCCGACAGCGGCGCCCGGGTGCTCCTCACCGAGGGGGAGACGGCGGCGACGGCCCCCGAGGGGGTCACCGTCCTGCGCGTCGACGAGCCGGCCGGGGCCGAGGCGGAGGGGATCGACGACGGCGACCTCGACTGCGTGACCACCCCCGACAACCTGCTGTACTGCCTGTACACCTCAGGTTCGACGGGACGCCCCAAGGGCGTGGAGATGCCCCATCGGGGCCTGGCCAACCTGGTGGACTGGTACCTGCGCGCCCATGCGCCCGCCCGGACGCTCCAGTTCGCCTCCTGCGGCTTCGACGTGGCCAGCCAGGAGATCTTCACGACGCTGGCCTCCGGCGGAACCCTCGTCCTCGTCACCGAGGAACAGCGCTTCGACCCGCCCGCGCTGGCGCGCGTGGTGCGGGCCCACGGGGTCGAACGGGTCATCATGCCCTTCACCCCGCTCCAGTACCTGCTGGAGGCCCTGCTCGCGGACGGGCCCGCCCCCGCCCTGCGCGAGGTGATCAACACGGCGGAGCGGCTGACCCTCACCGAGACGGTGCGGCGCTTCCTCGCGGCCAACCCCGACTGCGCCCTGTACAACGAGTACGGGCCGACCGAGACCCACGTCGTCACCTCGCACCGGGTGGACGATCTCGACGACCGGGTGCCACCGGTCGGGCGCCCGATCTCGGGCACCACCATCCACCTCCTCGACCAGGCGCGGCGGCCGGTGCCGGTCGGCGCGGTCGGCACGATCCATGTCTGCGGGGCCGGGGTGGCGCGCGGCTACCGCGACCGTCCCGAGGAGACCGGGCGGGCGTTCGGCGAGGACCCCTTCGCGCCCGGAGCGGGACGGCGCATGTACCGGACCGGCGACCTGGGGCGGTGGCGCGCCGATGGGACGCTCGAATACCTGGGCCGAGACGACGGTCAGGTGAAGATCCGCGGCTGGCGGGTGGAACCCGGAGAGGTCGAACACGCGCTCAACGGCCTGGACGCGGTCCGCCAGGCCGTGGTCCTGGCCCACGAGGACGCAGACGGCGGGACCTATCTCGCCGCCCACGTCGTCCTCGCCGAGGACGCCGGCCTCGACCCGCAGACCGCGGGGGAGCGGGTGGCCGCGCTGCTGCGCGAGCGGCTTCCGCACTACATGATCCCGCGCGCCTGGGCGTTCCCCGACGCGTTGCCGACGAACGTCAACGGGAAGGTCGACCGCGGGGCGCTGCCCGCGCCCGCACCCGCGGAGGACGAGGGCGTCGCCTCCGAGGGGGAGCGCATCGGACGGCTCAGGAAGATCTGGGAGAGCCACCTGGGAGTGTCGGGGATCGGGCCGGACCGCTCGTTCTTCGAGGTCGGCGGGCACTCGTTGCAGGCGGTCGGCCTGCTCAACAGGGTCCGCGACGAACTGGGCGTGCAGGTCACCCTCACCGAGTTCTTCCAGCGGCCGACCATCCGCGACATGGCGGCGCTCGCGGACCAGGGCCGCGAGCGGACCGACGGGGACCTCCGCCCGGCCACGCGGGTCCAGGGGGTGCTGTGAACCTCGACGAACTCCTGCTGTACCTGCGGGAAGAGGACGTCCGCCTCGCCGAGCGGGACGGACGGCTGGCCTTCGACGCCCCCGAGGGGGCGCTCACCGACACCGTGATGACCGCGCTGCGCCGGCACCGGGACGCCCTGCTCGAGTGGGTCGCCCGGGAGGAGACGGCCCCGTGGTCGAGCGGCCCGGCGACCTGGATGCAACGCCACCTCGCCGACCGGCACGCCCTCACCGAGAATCCGGCGACCTGGAACGTCTCCTACCGCCTGAACCTGTCGGGCGGGCTCGACGTCACAGCCCTGGAACGGGCGGCCGAACTCCTGGCCGAACGCCACGACGTGCTGCGCACCCGCTTCCGCAGGTACGCCGGCGGCCTCGTCCAGGAGGTCCTTGCCACAACCCCGATCCGCCCCGTCCTCGTCGACCTGCGGCCCGCGAACGGCCGGGAGGCCGCGCCGCAGCGCGTCGAGGAGTGGTGCCAGGCCACCGCGCAGGAACCGTTCGAGATCGACGCCGGACCGCTCGTCCGCCTCCCCCTGGCCCGGGTGGGGGAGCGGGAGTGGGTGCTCATGCTGGTCCAGCACCACATGATCACCGACGCCGTCTCGGTCGCCGTCGTGCTGAACGACCTCGCCCGGTTGTACACCGCCACGGTCCGTGGACGCGCGCCCTCCCTGCCCCCGCCGCGGACCCGGCTCGTCGACTACGCCAGATGGCAGCGGCGCCAGCTCCAGGGGGCTGAGGGGGAGCGGCTGGCGGACTACTGGCGGCGCCAGCTCGCCGGCGCCGACCTCTCCCTGCCCCTGCCCGGCGACCGGCCCAGACCCGACCGGCTCTCCGGGGCGGGCGCGGTGGTCACGATGGCGATCGAGCCGTCGCTGACCGACCGCCTGGAGGAGTACGCCAGGTCGCGGCGGGTGACGCTCTACACGGTGCTGTTGACCGCCTTCGGGCGGCTGCTCGCCGACCTGACCGGCCGCCACGAGGTCGTGCTCAACGGCAACTCGGCCAACCGCGACCGCGGCGAGCTGGAGGGCCTGGTCGGCATGCTCGTGACCTCCTTTCCTCTCCGGCTCGGCTTCGACCCCGCGCGCACGGCCGACGAGACCGTGCGCGCGGTGGGCCGGACCGTCGCGGGCGCTCTCGACCACCAGGCGCTGCCCCTGCCGCTCATGCGCGAACTGCTCCGGTTCCAGGACCGGCCCGGCGGGGACCGCTACGCCCAGTCCTGGTTCGTCCTCAACCCCGCCGATCCCGGTGGCCTGGAACTGCCCGACCTGCGCGTCGAGGTGGAGGAGGTGCCCATTCCCGGGGCCCGGTCGGATCTGGGGGCGCTGGTCGTCCCCGACAACGGGCTGCGAGTCCTGTGGGAGCTGTCCACCGACTTCCTGTCCACCGCGACGGTCGAGTCGTGGGTGGGGCGCTACCGCGCCCTGCTGGAAGGGCTCCTCAAGGATCCGGACAGGAAGGTGACGGAGTGGCGCTGACACACGACCCCTGGCACTCGGCGGGTGACGCCTCCGACCCGCGTCTGCACCTCGTCTGCCTGCCCTACGCGGGAAGCCTCGCGCCGCCCTTCCTGGACTGGGCCGCGCTGCTCCCCTCGGGCGTGGAGCTGCTGTCCGCCCGCCCGCCCGGCCGGGGCGCGCTGCGGGGCGGGCCGGCGCCGGCGACGATCCCGGACGTGGCCGAAGCCCTGGTGGACCCGCTCCTGGAGCGCCTGCGCGGACCCTTCGTGCTCTTCGGCCACAGCATGGGAGCGCTGATCGCCTTCGAGCTGGCCCGGGTCTTCGAGGACCTGGACGCCGGGCCGCGGCACCTGTTCGTCTCCAGCTACCGCGCTCCGCAGCTGCCGATGGGGCGACGGCAGTTCCACCTCGCCCCCGACGCCGAGCTGGCGGCCCATCTCGACGTCCTCTCCGACGGGGCGCTCGGCGCCTGCCCGGACTCCTCTCTGGTGCCGATCCTGCGCGGGGACCTGCGGTCGTGCGAGACCTACGAGTTCGCCGGCGATCCCCTCCTGCGGACCCCCGTCACGGCCTTCCACGGTGCCGCCGACCCGCTGTTCTTTGCCGCCGAGGTCCGCGGGTGGCGGGAGGTGACGCGAGCGGCGTTCGAGTTCGTCGAGCTCCCCGGCGGCCATTTCCACCTGCACGCGACGAGACGGGAGGTGCTGGCGCGGATCCTCCGCGCGGGGGACGCGCCGTCCGGGCCGCCCGCCGGCCGGCGGGCGACCCCGAGGGTGGGAGAGGCGATGGCGCCGGACCGGGAATGACCTTCTTCCATGCCTCGCGCGCGCCGGCCGGTCCGGACCGTGGACGGGCGGGCCGAGGGCGCCGAGGCCCGCACGGCGGGCCGTCCCCCGCCCACCGGCCTCCCGCTCCACGAACGGGCGAGACCGTTCCCGAGGCCGGCACGTCCGCCGATCCCCGAGCCAGGCCGACATCCATGGTGTCGGTTCCCCGCCCGCCGTGGTCCGGTGCCGGGACCGGTGCACAACGTGGTCGACTACCGTGGGGAGGTGTGCGACGACACCCGGCCCCGCCCGAACGGGCGTCCCGTCGGTCAGGTCACCGCCGTCCGCGACCAGCGGGCTGCTGCCGGCGCGTTCACCACGCCGCGTGGTACCGCCCGTTCCCCGCGTGGACCTCCCCCACCGTCGAGGATCGCCGTCGACACCTCCGAGGGCGGCCCGCAGGGCCGCACGGCCCCTTCGCCGGGCGAGCGGGCCGCCGGACGGGACGGAGCCTCGCGGCCTTCCCAGCGGCCGGCCGCAATGGCCCGACGTGGGTGTTGACGTCTCCGTTCCGTTGGAACCCGACCGAGAAGAGGATCGTCCGTGATCGAGTTGAAGTCCGCGCGGGAAATCGAGCGCATGCGTGTCACCGGGGAGTTCGTCGCCCAGGTTCTGACCGAACTCGGCGAGCGGGCGGACGTCGGCGTCAACCTCCTCGACCTGGAGCGGCACGCCCGTGACATGATCCGCCGGCGCGGCGCGGAGTCCTGCTACTGGGACTACGCCCCCTCCTTCGGAAAGGGACCGTTCCGCAACGTCGTGTGCCTGTCCGTCAACGACGCGGTCCTGCACGGGCTGCCGCACGACTACACGCTCCGCGACGGAGACGTCCTCAGCATGGACATCGCCGTCGGGATCGACGGCTGGGTGGCCGACTCGGCCCGGACCGTCATCGTCGGGGCGGCGGCGGAGGAGGACCTGAAGCTCGTCGAGGCCACCGAGGTGGCCCTGGAGGCCGCCATCGAGGCCGCGCGTCCGGGGAACCGCCTCGGGGACATCTCGGCCGCCATCGGCGCGGTCGCGGCGGGATACGGCTACCCCGTCAACACCGAGTTCGGCGGTCACGGGCTGGGGCGCACCATGCACGAGGAGCCCCACGTGCCCAACAAGGGCCGCGCGGGCAAGGGGCTCAAGCTGAAGGCGGGCATGACCCTGGCCCTGGAGCCCTGGTTCGCCCGGACGACGGACCGGATCGTGTTCGACCCCGACGGCTGGACGATCCGCTCGGCCGACGGTTCCCGGGGCGCGCACTCCGAGCACACGGTCGCCATCACCGAGGACGGTCCCCTCGTCCTCACCCGGCGCGAGGAGACCCCGCGGGAGCGGGGGGAGGAAAACGCCCGGTCCGTCTCGGCCCGGTAGCGGATACGGGCGAAGACCCGGTTGCCCGCGCCCCCTGCGACTTCGCCGCTTTGGAAGCCCGATCCCCGGGGAGGCCCCCCTCGCGTGCCGCGGTGGGGGCGCCCGGACCCCCGACGAGGGTCCGGGCGCCCTGTTACCGGCTCACAGGGACCCGAGACGCGCTTCGGCCTCCTCCCGCGCGGCGCGGAGGGCCTCGTCGAGATGCTCGACCTGACGCCCGCCGGCGCTGGCCGTGGTGCCGCGTCCTCCGGCGCCTCCCCCGATCATCGCGGCGGCCCTGGTCAGCAGATCGCGTGCGTTCGTCCCGTTCTCGGCCAGACGGTTGCCCATGGCGACGGTCAACGCGGCCTTGCCCTCGGCCTCGGTGGCGAGGACGACCACGCCCTCCGAGGCCCCGCGGCGCTGGAGGACCGACGCGGCGACCGTGCGCAGCTCGTCCCGTTCCACCTCGTCGACGCGGGAGACCACCAGCCAGCCGCCACCGGACGCGCGCGCCCGACCGGCCAGCCGCTCGGCGATGCCCTCCAGTTCCCTCCTGCGCATCTCGGCGAACTTCTTCTCGGCGTCGGCCAGTGAGCTCAGGCGTTTGGTCAGCGTGTCGACCGCCGCGTCACGGCCGACTCCCAACAGGCCGGTCAGCTCGTTGAGCAGCATCCGTTCCCGGTCGAAGTGGCGCAGGGCGTCCCGGCCTGTCAGCGCCTCGATCCGGCGCAGGCTCGAACCGATCGAGGACTCGCTGAGGATGTGGACGGGCCCGATGGCCGCCGCGTTGTCGACGTGGGTTCCCCCGCACAGTTCGCGGGAGAAGTCGCCGATGTCGACGACGCGCACCACGTCCCCGTACTTCTCGCCGAAGAGCGCCATGGCCCCGGCCGCCTCGGCCTCGGCCCGGCTCGTGTGCCAGACGCGGACCTCGGGCTCGTCCAGGATCGCCTCGTTGATGAGGGTGGAGATGTCGTCGATCCGGTCCTGGTCGAGCGCGGAGAAGTGGGCGAAGTCGAACCGGAGGCGGCCGGGGGCGACCAGGGACCCCTGCTGGCGCGCGTGGTCTCCCAGGGTCCTGCGCAGCATGGCGTGGAGAACGTGAGTGGCCGAGTGCGACCTCGCCACGGCCGTGCGGCGGTCGGGATCGACCTCGGCGCGCACCTCCTCTCCGATCCGCACCGTGCCCGACGTGACGCGGCCCTTGTGCACGGTCAGTCCCACGACGCCGGCACGGGTGTCGCGGACCTCGACGAGCGCGCCGTCGCGGCTGCGGATGACTCCCGCGTCGCCCACCTGCCCGCCGGACTCGGCGTAGAAGGGCGTCTGGTGGAGCACCACCTCGACCTCCTGGCCCTCGTCGGCGTGCTCGACCAGGTCGCCGCCGACGATGAGGGCCGCGATCGTGCTCTCCGCGGTGGTGGTGTCGTAACCGACGAACTCGCTTGACCCGAAGCGGGCGGCGACGTGTCGGTAGGCCTCCAGCCGCGCCAGTGCGGCCCCGGTGCGCTCCTTGCCGCTCTGTTTGGCGCGGCGCTGCTGTTCCTCCAGGAGGGCGGTGAAGCGTTCCTGGTCCACCTCCAGGCCGGCCGCGCCGGCCGCCTCCGTCGTGAGGTCCACCGGGAAACCGTAGGTGTCGTGCAGCTCGAAGGCGGTGTCCCCGGACAGGGACGAGGAGCCGGTGTCACGCGCGCGCTCGATCGCGGCCTCCAGCAGCCGCGTCCCCTGGCGCAGGGTGCGGTTGAAGGTCTCCTCCTCGGCGGAGACGACCTGTTCGATCAGGGAGGACTGGGTGGTCAGCTCCGGCCAGTCCTCGCCCAGATTGCCCACCACCGAGGCCGTCACCTCCGCCAGCACGGGCCGGTCGATGCCGAGCAGACGGGCGTGGCGCACGACACGGCGCATCAGCCGGCGCAGGATGTAGCCGCGCCCTTCGTTGGAGGGCAGGACACCGTCGGCGATCAGGAAGGCGATCGACCGGGCGTGCTCGGTGACGACCTGGAAGGACACCGACTCGGGTGAGCCGTCGTGTCCGGGGAAGCGCCGGCCGGCCAGCTCCTGCGTGGCCTCCAGGGTGGGGGCGAGCAGATCGGTCTGGCAGACCGTGTCGACCCCCTGCAGGATCGCGGCGAGCCGGTCCAGACCAAGGCCCGTGTCGATGTTCTTCTTCTGCAGGTCGCCGAGGACGGCGTAGTCCTTCTTCGCGGGACCCTCGCCACGCAGCTTCTCCATGAACACGAGGTTCCACAGCTCGACGTAACGTTCGTCGTTCACGGCGGGGCCGCCTTCGGCGCCGAAGGCGGGGCCGCGGTCGTAGCACAGCTCGGAGGAGGGGCCGCACGGGCCCGGAACCCCCATCGACCAGTAGTTGTCCTCCACGCCGAGCCTGTGGATGCGTTCGGCCGGCACGCCGATCGAGCGCCATATCCGCGCGCTCTCGTCGTCGTCGAGGTAGACGGTGATCCACAGCCGTTCGGGGTCCAGGCCGTAGCCCTCGGTGAACAGTTCCCAGGCCCACGCGATCGCCTCGGCCTTGAAGTAGTCGCCGAAGGAGAAGTTCCCCAGCATCTCGAAGAAGGTCGCGTGACGGGTGGTGCGGCCGACGTTGTCGATGTCGGAGGTGCGCGCGCACTTTTGCACCGTCATCGCCCGGGGGGAGTCGGGCACCGCCTCACCGAGGAAGTAGGGCTTGAACTGGTTCATCCCCGCGTTGGCCAACAGAAGGGTCGGGTCGGAGGGGATGAGGGGACTCGACGGAACACGGATATGGCCGCGTTCACCGAAAAAAGCGAAGAAGGTGTCGCGGATTTCCCTGGAAAGCACGGAGGACCTTTCGGAGTCCGGTACGGACGCCAACCGGACCGCACCGCACACGATGGCGGGCGGGTCCTCGCCAAGAGGATCTTGCCCAGGCGGAGTCCGTGGGGAACGACGTCGAAAGAAGAACTCGCCGAGCCGGCCGAGGGAATCAGGCGAGGAGGCTGTCCTCGGATTCCGGCTCGGCGCAGATAGCTCGCCGTCGTGCCAGCAGACCCATGGTGACTTTCCATATCGATGAGCTCGGGAGCGCGTGGAAGCGCACCGTCGCGTTTCGCTCGATCGACTTTAACACGGCCGTCCCTTCACCCGAAGGGGCGGAAAAGCACGGCGACGGAAACGGACTTCGGCGGCTTCGCGATCCCCGCGAGGGGAGGCGGGGCGATCGGTCCCGGCTCCCCGTCGGGAAACGCCCCGGGAACAGGGGGCGTGGCCCGAAGCCTCCTGCGCGTCGGCGGCCACACGCCTGCTGCGCCGCGCCCGCCGCCGGTGTGCGCCGGTGTCCGTCCCGGGGGTGGCGCCGTCACCGCGATCCGGGCCGGCCCCCGGGCGACGCCGAGGTGCCGGTGTGGTCGAGGCGGCGGCGACGGTCGCGCCCGCCAACCCGGTGACCGTTCGTGCCGATGCGGTGGTGAGCCCCACGGGATCGTCTACACCCTGGTCGGCCTCGTACACGTCGCGTCACAGACGAGGTGCGGGCCGGCCCGCCCGGGGCCCGTCCGCCATGGGCGGGGCCGTCGCGGCGGGGCTCACCCCTCCAGGCCGGCGCGGCGCAGGATGCGCGTGACCACATCGGTCTTGTCGGCGTAGTTCTGCACGTACTGCCAGGTCCGCGTGGCAAGGGAGCGCTTGGTCTCGGCGTAGAGCCGCCGGTCGGCGGCGTCGGCGCGCAACCGGTCGCGAAAGAGCAGCATCCGGTCGATCTCGGGACAGCCGTGGGACAGCACGTGCAGGTTGGCCGAATCGGCGCTCGGGTCGAGACCCTCCTTGCGGAGCAGGCGATGCTCGTACCAGGACGGTTCGCGGATGACGAGCGCGAAGCCCACCTCCGCAAGGCGAGGGACATAGGCCGCCTCGTCGGCCGAGTCGGGGACGATCAGCAGCATGTCGATGACGGGTTTGGCGGGCAGTCCCGGCACGGAGGTGGAACCCACGTGCTCGACCCGGTGGTCGAGACCGTCCAGACGCTCGGCGATGGGGGCGGCCTCCCGCGCGAAGACCTCGGGCCAGCGCGGATCGTACTCGGCGAGGCTGATCCGGCCGTTCAACCTGGGGGCCGCTCCGACGTTCGCGGCCTCGATCTCCTCCGGGGTCATCGGCCGGCGGGGGGCGTCTCGTTCCTGGTCGCCCGGAGCGGACATGAGGGGCTCCTGTCCTCGACGGTACGGGTCGGCCCCCAGTATCCCCCGGGACCGAGGGGCCATCCGCGCCTGCCGCGCGCCGGTGGAGGGCGGCGTAGGCTCCGGGGCATGCACGGCACCCTGACGGAACACGCCCGCTGCCTCTACGGAGACGAGTACCGGCCCGTACCGGAGTGCGACCTCGACCACCGGGAGCATGCCTTCGTCGAGGAGTTGACCTTCGCCGACGCGGATTCGATCCTGACCATGCTACGCGAGCTCTGCCCCCACCTGGTCGACGGGTACCTACCGGTCTGGATCCGCAACCTCTCCTACCGGCTGGTGCTCCTGCAACGGCCACAGGACCCCGCGCTGCTGCGGGAGGCCGCCGAGAGCCTGTGGCTGCACGGGCCGGACTGGGACGACATCGCGATGGACCTGAGAAGGCGGGCGCAGGCGCTGGAGTCGCGGTGACCACGGCCTGAACAGGGCCGGGGGATGGAGCCGAAGGGGGACGGGACGAGGGCCGGTTCCGGCAACCGCGGGATTTATTAACCCAGGGTCATCGTTCCAACGCCGATGGTAACGTCCTGGTTTCCAGGCGGTCGCCCCGAATCCACGGGTTTTCCGCGGTGTCGAGTATGGAGAGGACCGACCCCATGGGCTCCCAGCGCGTCCAGGTGGCACAGCAGCTTCCCGAGGCCTACGCCAAGCTGGCCGAGATCGGCGAGATCGTGGGCGGGGTCATCGACACCGACCTGCTCACGCTGATCCAGCTGCGCGCCTCCTACCTGAACGGGTGCGCCTTCTGCGCGGACCTGCATGCCCACGAGGCGCTCAAGGCCGGTCAGTCCCCACAGCGGCTTGTGCTCATCGGTGTCTGGCGCGAGGCGGCGGGCCACTTCACCGAGGCCGAACGCGCCCTCCTGGAGCTGGTGGACGCCACCACCAGGCTCGGCGGGCAGGGGTCCCCGACGGGGGTCTACCGACGCGTGGCCGACCACTTCTCCGAACGGCAGGTCGCCGCGTTCCTCATGGCCATCGGGCTGATCAACCTCTACAACCGGTTGGGGTCGCCACCGCCATGGCACCGCCCCGGCGCTGAGGACGCCGTCCCCGGCCGAAGGCGGGCGCGGCGACGGCGTCCCTCACGGCACGCCGGAGGCGTCGGGGCCGGGACGGACCCGGACAGGTCACCGGGGGCGCCGGCCCTGCACCGAGTAGATGACGCAGGAACAGGCCCGAAACCCCGGGTCGGCCAGCAGGGTCCGGACCTCGGCGAGCCGCTGGTCGGTCAGCCCTTCGCGCAGGAACGCCTCACACAGGTGGCGGGTGTGGTGGGAGATCAGGTGGACACCAGGGGAGTCGGCGTCCCACATCTCCACGTGAGGCCGCGGATCGACGTCGACCAGCCCGGCCCGGAGCATCGCCTCGGCGCTGTGCCCCACGCGGGGTCGGCCCCGGCCCGGAGCATCAGGCGGATCTCGGCCTCCAGGAACTCCTCGAACAGATCGCGGGCTTCGGCGAGAGCGGGGCCGTGGGCTTTAGGCACGGGGAGACGTCCGGGGTGGCGGTCCGGCGGCCGGACGCGGATCGGGAGCGCTCCCGATCCGCGTGGTCGGCTCCGCCGGACCTTCACGCCCACCGATCACGCGGAGGCGGCGGACGATGGCGCGGGTCGGTTCAGCCGCGCGGGGTGCAGGTGGGGACGGGGACCTGGTTGGTGCCGTTGTGGGAGGCGGTGAAGCCGAACGACGCGGACTGCCCCGCCGGGAGGTGACCGTTGTAGCTCTTGTTCACGGCGGTGACCACGCCGCCGTCGACGGTGACGTCGGCGTTCCACGCCTGGGTGATCTGCTGGCCGTTGGCGAAGGTCCAGGAGACCTGCCAGCCGGTGACGTCCTCGACCGCCGTGACCTCGACCTCGCCCTGGAAGCCGCCGCTCCACTGGTTGACGACCTCGTAGACGGCGGTGCAGCCGCCCTCGGGCTCAGGGGAGGGATCGGGCGAGGGGTCCGGAGAGGGCTCGGGGGAGGGGCCGGGCCCGTCGTAGACACTGGCGATCTCGGCGGTCTCGACGATCCCGTTGGGGCCGTTGAACAGCCGCTCACCCCACGCGGTCAGACTGTCGGGGTTGAAGTCGTCCACCAGGTCGAGGTACTCCACCCCGCCGCCGTTGCCGCTGTAGGACCAGCCCAGATAGCCGATCTGCAGCTCCTCGGCGGTGGCCAGGATGGCGTCCTCGTCGGGGTTGCCGTCACTGTGGTTGTGGCCGAACTCGCCGACCATGATCGGCAGGCCGGCGTCGACGTAGGAGGTCAGGTAGCTCTCGATCTCGGCGGCGGTGTCGTAGACGCCGTACATGTGCACGTCGAAGACGAGGTTGGCCGCGGGGTCGCTCTGGAAGATCTGCTGGGCGTTGTCGCGCATGGTGAACGACCAGTCCTGTCCCCAGTTGGGGGCGTCGACCACGATGGTGTGGTCGAACCCGGCGTCGCGCAGCCTGTCGATCGCCTGCGTGGTGGCGCCGGTCCACTGTTGGTAGTCGGTGTTGCCCCACGGCTCGTTGCCGATGTTGAGCAGCACGTAGGCTTCCTGGCCGGTCAGGACGTCTTGGATGTCGATCCAGTAGTCCACCGCCTGGTCGAGGCTGGCCGCGGCCCCCTCCTCGCCGTAGCCGGTGGTGTCGTGGACCTCCAGCACGCAGATCAGCTTGTTGGCCTTGCACTCGGAGATCACGTTGGCGACGTCGGCGGCCTCGCTGCGGGTCCAGCGGTGCCCGCTGCTCAAGACCACGCGCACCGAGTTGGCCCCGAGGTCGGCGATCTCGGCGAAGGATTCCGTCTCGTGGGTGAACCAGGCGTGGGGGTGGTTGACCCCGCGGAAGACGAAGTCGTTGCCGTTGGCGTCGACCAGGCGGCCGTCGCGGATCTCGAAGCCGGTCTCGGCGTGGGCCGGCTGGACGACGAGGAGGAAGGAGAGTAAGAGGGTGGCCACCGCCGAGGCGATGATGGCGAGGCGGGTACGCATGGATGGGCTCCTAGGCGAGGATGTCGTCACGGGCGTTGAGCCGGAACGTGAACAGACGTACTGGCCGGCCGGCTCCGTTCGGGTTCAGGGGACGGGCGCACCATCAGGCGGGCGGGCCGCATGGTCGCGGGAGGCATCGCGTGGCCGACACGTCGGCGGTGCCCTGGGCATCCGGTTTCGGGAGCGCTCCCAAAAGCGCGTCGTCGCCGCCTGTTCCGCGCGCGAGGCGGCCGGTACGTCATGGGGGCGCGGCGGCCTTCCGCGCGAGCGGACCCGCCCGGCGAACGCCGAGCCGTCGTGCTCGCCGAGGATGAGCGCGAGGGTCCGTTCGGCCCGCATGAACTTCCTCCTGCGGTCTCGCCGCCGTTACACCGCCTTAATGTAACCAGAATCGGCGCCCGCGGACAGAGGGGAAAGTGATCTGGATCACCGTAGTGAATCTACAAGGTAAAGGAGGCGGGAAGAGGGAGGTGAAACGTCAAGGATGTGATGGGCCCTCCGGGGGAGAGGTGAAAATTCCGCCGAAAATTATCTGAGAAGGCGCGACGCGTCGCGGGTGGGCCCTCGCCGAGGTGTCGAGGGGTGGCTCCGAGGGCGCTGACGGAGTGGTGCGACCTCCCCGTGGACCAGGGGAGCGAGTCCCGTCGGGTCGTGGAGGTCTTGGGGAGCGGCTTTGGGGCCCGGGTGTCCGTCGCCGTTCCCGGGCGAGGGGGCCGGCCCGTCCGGGTGGCACGGCGCCGAGAGTGGTCGGCCGGCGCGCGCCGGGGCGGGGCGTTGGACGGGTTTCGAAGTGGGCCGTTCCCCGCCGTCTTTTGAGACACTTATGTCGCAAAAGAGCTAGGATTGTTTCATGACATCGGATCGTGACCAACTTCTCCGCGCCGCGGCGGACCATCTCGCCCGCCGCCCCAACGCGACTCAGGACGAGATCGCCAAGGCGATCGGGATCAGCCGGGCCACCCTGCACCGGCACTTCGCCGGGCGCCGCGAGCTGCTGGCGGCGGTGGAGGAGTCCGCCGTCACCCGGATGGACGAGGCCCTGCGCGCGGCCCGCCTGGAGGAGGGGACGGCCACGCAGGCGCTGCACCGCCTGACCACGGCCTGCGAACCGGTCGCCCCCTTCCTGGCGCTGCTGTACACCCAGGGCCAGGACATACCCGAACAGACCCATCCGGGCTGGGAGGACATCGACGAACGGATTCTCGAACTGTTCCGGCGCGGCCAGCGCAGCGGGGAGTTCACCCCCGACCTGTCCGCGGCCTGGCTCACCGAGGCCTTCTACAGCCTCGTGGCCGGCGCGGCGTGGTCCGTCCAGAGCGGGCGCGTCGCCGCCCGCGACTTCCAGCACATGATCACCGACCTGCTGCTGCACGGCGTCGCCTCGGCCGGCAGACCCTCCAGGGAGACGGACCGATGACCACCGCCCCGAGCTCTTCCGACATCCGGCAGCGCCGAGGACGCTGGTGGGCCTTCAGCACCCTGGTCCTCGCCGTCCTGCTGATCGCCGTCGACGGCACCGTGCTGGGCATGGCCACCCCCTTCATCAGCGAGGACCTCGCCCCCACCGGCACCCAGCTGCTGTGGATCGGCGACATCTACTCCTTCGTCCTGGCCGGCCTGCTGGTGACCATGGGCAGCCTCGGCGACCGCATCGGCCGCAAGAAGCTCCTGCTGACCGGCGCCACCGCCTTCGGCCTGTTCTCGGCGCTGACCGCCTACGCTCCCACGGCCGAGGCCCTGATCCTGGGCCGGGCCCTGCTCGGCGTCGCCGGCGCCACGTTGATGCCCTCCACCCTGGCGCTGATCCGCAGCCTCTTCCCCGACCCGGCGGAGCGCAGCACCGCGATCGGCATCTGGGCGGCGGCGACCTCCGGCGGAGCCGCCTTCGGCCCCGTCCTGGGCGGCCTCCTGCTGGAGAACTTCTGGTGGGGGTCGGTCTTCCTGATCAACGTCCCGGTCATGGCGCTGCTGCTGCCCGTCGGCATCAAGCTGCTGCCCGAGTCGAAGAACCCCGACCCCGGTCCGTGGGACCTGCCCAGCGTCGGGCTGTCCATGGTCGGCATGATCGGCGTCGTCTACGCGATCAAGGAGACGGCGGCGCACGGCCTGAGCGCGGGCACCGCGGCCGCGGCCCTGGTCGGCGTTTTCGCCCTGGTCCTGTTCGTCCGGCGGCAGGTCCGGCTCCCGTCACCGCTCATCGACGTGCGGCTGTTCGCCAACCGCGCCTTCTCCGGGGTGATCGGCGCCAACCTGCTGTCGGTTCTCGGCATGTCCGGGCTGGTCTACTTCCTGTCCCAGTTCTTCCAGCTCGTCCAGGGGTACAGCCCCTTCGTCGCGGGACTGGCCGAACTGCCCGCCGTCGTCGCGTCGATGGGGAGCGGGCTGGTGGCCGGGTGGTTGGTGCGCCGCTCCTCCGTCCGGGTCGTCCTGAGCGGGGGGATGGCGACGATGGGGGGCGCGTTGGCCCTGCTCGTCCTCCTCACCCCCGACAGCGGCTACGCGCTGATGGCCGTGTCGCTGTTCCTCGTCGGCGTCGGCATGGGCCTGGCCTTCGCGGTCGCCAACGACGTCATCCTGTCCAGTGTCCCCAAGGACCAGGCGGGGGCGGCCTCGGCGGTCTCCGAGACCGCCTACGAACTGGGGATGGCCCTGGGGATCGCGGTCCTGGGGTCGATCATCACCGGCGTCTACCAGCGTTTCGAGGTGCCGCCCGGTATGCCCGCGGCGGCCGTCTCCGACGCCCGTGGTTCCCTGGGTGGCGCCGCCGAAGCGGCCGCGGCCCTGCCGGCCGAACAGGCCCAGGCGCTGCTCGACGCCGCGCGGGCCGCCTTCACCACCGGCCTGGCCTCGGCCGCGGCCATCGGCGCCCTGCTCCTGCTGGCCGCCGCGGCGGCCTCCTGGGTCATGCTCAAGAACCACCGTCCGGGAGAGGGGGCACCGTCCGGCCACGGGTGACGGCCACGCCCGTACCGGCGTTCCGCCTGCTCCCGGACCTCGACGGTGCTGCCCTGGGCGGCGTCGCACCGACGCCGCCCGGCCTCCCCATGGGGGTGTGTCTCCGGGGAGGAGGGGTGGGCGGGCGCGGCGGCGCCGTGGGCCGGCCTCATCCGGGTGCGGGGGACCGTCCCTCGCCCGCGGCGGCCCGCATCCACCGTGGTCCCACGACCAGCCAGAGCAGTCCCGCCGCCATGCACCCCGCGCCGCAGGCGTAGAACGCGGTCGCCGGAGGGCCGTGCTCCAGCAGGAGGGCGACCAAGGGCGCGCTGACCACGTTGCTGCCGGCGAAGAACACCGCCGACCGCGCGAAGAGGTCGTCCCTGGCCTCCTGGCGCGACGACGCCAGGACGGGGATCACCGAGGAGGTGGTGAGGGCGGCTCCCCGCGCGGCGCCGACCACGACCAGGAGGGACAGCGCGAGCCACAGCGTGTCCGGTAGGGGGAGCAGCAGGGTGAGGGCTCCCAGGGCCAGGCCCGCACCGCCGAAGAGGGCGCTCGTGCCCAGCCGGACCCTTCCCGACAGGTAGCTTCCCAGGATCGCCCCCAGGGTGTGGGAGGCCATCAGGATTCCCGCGTAGCCGGCGTCCAGCCCGAGGACGCCGGTGGCCAGGACCGGCGCGAACAACTGGATGTTGAACCCGAAGACGCAGATCAGGGCGAAGGGGAGCAGGAAGGGCCAGCGGGCCGGGCGCGGGACCGGGGCCGCGTCGGCCGCGCTTCGTTCCGTGCGCTCACCCGGGGCGGTCCTGACGGCCCGACGCACTCGGGCGACCACGACGGCGGCCACGACGCACAACAGCGCGTCCGCGGCGAACCAGATCCACCCTCCCCCCAGGGAGAGGGCGGCCCCGGCCAGCGCGGGGGAGACCAGGCGGAACACGTTGTTCAGCGAGGAGATCCCGGCGTAACGCTCGCGGAAGTCCTCCCGGGGGATGAGGTCGGAGAACAGCGACTTCCAGCCGGGGCCCTGGGCGGCGATGGCGACGGCCAGGAGCAGCCCGGTCAGGGCCGCGGCCGGCAGGTGGTAGCCGAAGGTGAGGTAGCCGGCGACGAAGGCGGCGTCAACGGCGGCCTGGGCGGCCAGCATGGGAACGACCAGGGCCGGCAGGCCGGCCCTTCCGGCCACCGCGCGGAACACGAACACCAGGGCGAGGGCCGGCAGGGCCTGCGAGAACGCCTGCACCCCCAGGCCCACGTAGCCGTCGCCCTCGGCCACCGACAGCGTGGTCAGCAGGAAGAGGCAGCCGAACGAGCTCCCCTGGACCGAGGCGAACGCCAGCGTGAGCCGCCGTGGCGCTCCCTGCCGCCGGCCGGTCGTGGGATGACCAGTGTTCAACGGGTGTCCTTCCGCTCCTCGGAGATGCGGTCGCCCGACCGCGCCGTGTGGGGCCGGGGGCGCCCCGCGCTCGTGCGCCGGGGCTCTCCCGGTGGGTGCCCGCCGCTGGACGCCCCGCGCACACCCGTCCCCTCCCATCCGCGCCGGCCCGTCTGGGCGGCGGGCGGAGCCGGGCCGCCGCCGGAGCGCACCATGGTGCCCGCGTCGGCCGGGAGGTACGGACGAGGGGCCGCCGGCGCCTCTTGGCATCATGGCAGCGCACCCGTCCGCCGCGGTGGCCGTTGCGCAGGGTGACCGGCAGCGGACACCGACAGGCAGACCGCCGCGGGCGGCGGCGCGTCGACAAGCCCGCGCCTTCGCAGCCGGGGCGACGGACCGGGTTCTCCTCCCCCTAAGCTGTGGTCGGTGAGTCGGCCCGGCGAGCGTGGGGTTCCCGGAGCGGTGAGGTGGCCGGGGCGGGGCGCGCCCGGTCTGGAGGGCGGGTGCAGGTGGTCGAAGGAACCGCTCGGGGACGTGAGGCGTCGCGTCCCTCCTCCGCGACGTCGCTCGCCATGCGGATCGTCGACCTGGTCATCCGGCAGGGGCTGGACGAGGGCGCCCACATCACCGAACAGTGGGTGGCCGGCGAACTCGGGCTGTCGCGCTCTCCGGTGCGCAAGGCCCTGGCCTTCCTGGCCGAACTGGGGATCGTGGAGCGGATCCCCAACCGCGGGTTCTTCCTGACCCGCTCGGCGTCCTCCCTCGAACAGGTCGACCTGGACGCGGCGTCGGAGGCCGAGGAGGCCGGCTACTTCCAACTCGTCGACGACCATCTGCGCGGCCGTCTCGCCAGCGAGTTCACCGCGGCCGAGGTCACCCGCCGCTACGGGCTCTCCCCGCGGCAGGCGCAGCGGCTGTTGGCCCGCTTGGAGGGCGAGGACCTGGTGCGGCGCCGTCCGGGACGCGGCTGGGAGTTCCACAAGGTGCTGTCCACGGTCGAGGGACACGACCAGAGCTACCGGTTCCGGATGATCGTGGAGCCGGCGGCCCTGCTGGAGCCGGGTTTCGCCGTGGACGCCGACGCCTTCGCCGAGCATCGCGCCCGTCAGGAGGCCCTGTTGCGCGGGCGGATCCTGACCCTGCCGCGCAGGGAGCTGTTCCGGACCGGGGCGGAGTTCCACGAGATGGTCGTGGGCTGCTCCGGCAACGTCTTCCTGCTGGACGCCCTGCGGCGGCAGAACCGGGTGCGCAGGTTGATCGAATACCGTCACCAGTTCGACCGGTCACGGCTGGTCGGGCAGGCCAGGGAGCACCTGCGGCTGCTGGAGCTGATGGAGCGGGGGGAGCTCCAGGCGGCCGCCGAACTGCTGCGCGCGCACCTGGACCGGGTGCGCTGGCTCAAGACCGGGATCGGGCCGGAGCCGCCTCCCCCGGTCCTGTAGCCGCGACGGGGGCCGGGGTCCCACGGGGAGGCGGCGCGCGGGGATCACGGCCGGGCGGCGCTCGCCTCCCCTGCCGGCAGGCGCCGATCGGGAGCGGGGGACGTCCCGGGCAGGAAGCGGCGCACCACATAGGGCATGGTCCCGCCGTGCCGCAGGTAGGCGACCTCGTGGCGGGAGTCGAGGCGTAGGCGCAGCGGCATCTCCGCCACCGTGGCGCCGCGGCGCCGGACGCGCAGCACGACCGTGTTGTGGCCCGCAACCACGCCGTCCAGCCCGTCGATCGACAGGGACTCGTCTCCCCGCAGGTCCAGTTCGGCGGCGCCGCGGCCGGGTGGGAACTCCAGGGGGAACACCCCCATGCCGATGAGGTTGGCGCGGTGGATGCGCTCGAAGCTCTCGGCGATCACGGCGCGGACGCCCAGCAGGGCCTGGGCCTTGGCCGCCCAGTCGCGGCTGGAACCCGCACCGTAGTTGCGGCCGGCGACCACCACGAGGTCCAGTCCGGCTTGGCGGTAGGTGCGGGCGGCGGTGTGGACCGGCTCCACCCGGGAGCGGTCGGCGGTGTAGGCGCGTCCGCCGCCTCCCCGGGACTCCGGTGGCAGCAGGAGGTTGGCCACCGCAGGGTTGGTGAAGGCGCCGCGCAGCATCACCTCGTGGTTGCTGCGCCGGGTGGAGTACTGGTTGAGGTGGTGGGGCGGGGTTCCGGCGGCCTGAAGGTGGCGGCCCGCCGGGCTGTCGGGGGGGATGGCGCCGGCCGGGGAGATGTGGTCGGTGGTGATGTCGTCGCCCAACCACAGCAGCACGCGGGCGTCGTCGACGCGCAGGCTCCGCGGCGGGTGCGGCTCGACCGCGCTGAGGTAGGGCGGGCGCCTGATGTAGGTGGACTCCGGATCCCACGGGAAGAGCGTCGATCCCTCCGAGGTGAGCTCGTCCCAGTGCGTGCCGCCCTCGCGGATGGTGGTGTTGTTCTCCTGGAACATCTCCGGTGTCACCGCCGCGGTGACGAGGGCGGCGACCTCGCTGTCGGCGGGCCACAGGTCACGCAGGAAGACCGGGCGGCCCTCGCGGTCGTGGCCGAGCGGTTGGCCGGCGAGGTCGTGCAGGATCGTCCCCGCCAGCGCGTAGGCCACGACCAGGGGAGGCGAGGCGAGGTAGGCCAGGGAGAGGCTCGGGTTGACCCGGCCGGGGAAGTTCCGGTTGCCCGACAGCACCGCGACGGCCTCGGCTCCGGCCTCGACGAGTTCGGCCAGGCGGGGCTGGAGCGGACCGGAGTTGCCGATGCAGGTCATGCAGCCGAAGCCGACGGTGTGGAAACCGGTCTGCGCCAGCGGCTCCAGCAGGCCGGCGGCCTCCAGGTAGCGGGTGACGACCCGTGAACCGGGCGAGAGCGACGCCTTCACCCAGGGCTTGGCCCTCAGCCCGCGTTCCCGGGCGGCCCGGGCGAGCAGTCCCGCCTGGACCATCAGGGCCGGGTTGGCGGTGTTGGTGCAACTGGTGATGGCGGCGATGGCGACGGCCCCCTCGGGGACCGCCTCCCCGAAGACCGGGTCGGTCTCGCGAGGGCGTCCGGTCGGCGGGACCTCGGCGCGGAAGGAGTCGGGGACCTGGGACAGGCGCAGGCGCTGATCGGGCCGGCGCGGCCCGGCCAGGCACGGCTCCACCGAGGCGAGGTCGAGTTCGACGGTCCGGTCGTAGTCGGGGACCGGGCTGTGCGGGGTGCGCTTGAGGCCCTGGGCGTCGAGGTAGGCGTCGACCACCACGCGGTGTTCCCGGCTCCGCCCGGTCAGGCGCAGATAGGAGCGCACCTCCTCGTCGTAGGGGAAGAAGGTGCAGGTGGCGCCGTACTCGGGGGCCATGTTCGCGACGGCCGCGCGGTCGGCCAGCGACAGGTTCGCGATCCCCGGGCCGAAGAACTCGACGAACGATTCCACGACGCCGTGGGTCCGCAGGATCTCGGTCAGGGTCAGCGCCAGGTCGGTCGCGGTGACCCCTTCGCGCAGCCGGCCGGAGATGTGGACGCCCACGACCTCGGGGAAGCCGAACAGGACCGGTTCGCCCAGGAGGGCGGCCTGCGCCTGGAGGCCGCCGACCCCCCAGCCGAGGACCCCGATGGCGTTGATCATCGGGGTGTGGCTGTCGGTGGCGACGAGCGTGTCGGGGTGCAGCAGCGGGGGGTGGCCGCCGCGGTCCTGCCAGACCACGCGGGCCAGCGTCTCCATGTTGACCTGGTGGATGATCCCCTTGCCCGGGGGGACGACCCGAAAGCCCCGCAGGCTCTGCTCGGCCCATTTGATGAACCGGTAGCGTTCGCCGTTGCGGTGGAAGTCGACGCGGAGGTTGTGTTCCAGGGCCGCGGGCGAGCCGTGTGCCTCGGCGATCACCGAATGGTCCACGGTGAGGTCGGCGTCGATCACCGGGTTGACGGCGGCGGGGTCGCCCCCCAGCTCGGCGACCATGTCGCGCAGGGCGGCGAAGTCGGCCAGCGTCGGCAGGCAGGTCGTGTCGTGCAGCATGATCCGGTTGGGGTGGAACGGCACCTCGCAGGTGCCCGCGCCCGTGTGGACGCGGTCCAGGACCGCGGGCAGTTCCCCGGGGGCCGTGCGGGCGACGTTTTCCAGCAGGATCCGGATCGCGTAGGGGACCGTCTGTAGCTCCCGCCGCGTCATCACCCCCTCAAGCGGGACGTAGCGGTAGTCGCGTCCGGCGATGTCCAGCGTTGACGTCCTTGGTCGCGCTTCCTCGGTCTCGATCATCGTTGCCTCGCTTCTCCTTCACGCCGACATCGATTGTTCTAAAACGCTACTAAGTACAATCCATGCTACGCCTCCCGCTGGATCTGTCTCGGAGGCGATCGGCTTCTCGCCTGCTCGGCGCTTTTCGTCCTGGATGCTCGGGTGGCTGCGGGGTCGTCCGGGTTGTTGACCGACCTCGTACGCCGCCCGAAGATTGCACTTAAGAGCGGATTCGTACAATATGGCTCCCGTCACAGTGCAGCGAGCCGTGGGTCACGAGTACACGCCCCCGGAGCGGAGCCCGAGAACCCAGCGACACCTGCTCGCACGACAACCGGGAGAGCGATGAAGAGGTCGACCCTGAACCGCCGCGAGATGCTCGCCGGGGTGGCCGGCGTGGCCGCGCTCGGCGGCGGCGTACTGGAGGTCCGCAACAGCGAGACGACACGGGAGCACGCCGGCTCCCGCATCGAAATGGTCGTTCCCGCGGCCGCCGGCGGCGGCTTCGACAGCGTGGCCCGCCAGGCCCAGCACGCGCTGGGGGAGAACGGCCTGGTGCGCACGGTCGAAGTCGTCAACCTGCCCGGTGGCGGGGGGACGGTCGGGTTGTCCCACATGTCCCGCCAGCACGGACGCTCCGACGTGCTGATGATCATGGGCACGTCGATCCTGGGGGGAATCCGGATCACCGGCTCCCCGACCACCCTGGCCGACATCACGCCCCTGGCGAAGCTGGCCGAGGACTACGTCGTCGTGGCCGTGCGCGCCGACTCCCCGGTCCGCTCGTTCGACCAGCTCGCCGACCGCTGGCGGTCCGACCCCCGCCGGATCACCGTCGCCGGGGGCGCCGTGGGGACCGCCGACCACCTGACGGCCGCGCTGGCGCTCCAACGCCTGGGCGCCGATCCCGCGGACCTGAACTACATCGTCTACTCCGGCGACGGGGAGGTGCTGACCGCGCTGCTCTCCCACACCGCCGACGTCGCCGTCTCCAGCCTCAACGGATTCGCGGCCCAGATCGAGGTCGGCGAGGTCCGCGCGCTGGCCGTCTCCTCGGCGCACCGCCTGCCCGGCGTCGACGTTCCCACCATCCGGGAGTCGGGTCTGGATCTCGACCTGGCCAACTGGCGCGGTCTCGCCGCGGCCCCCGGCCTCACCGACGGGCAGCGGCGAACACTCGAAGACCTGGTGCGCGACCTCGTGGAGACCCCGGAGTGGGGTCACAGCCTGCGGCGGTTCGGCTGGAAGGACACCTTCTCGACCGGCGCGGAGTTCGCGGACTTTCTCGCCGAGGAGGACCGGCGGCTCGCCGGGATCATCAAGGGATTGGGGCTGTCATGACCACGGCGGAACCTCTGCGAAGGGAACAGGCCCCGGGAGAACGGGCGCCGTCGGACCCCACCGGGCCCGGCCCACGCCGGATCCGCTCCGCGCTGGCCGTCCCCGCTGTGACGGCCGTCGTCGCCCTGCTCCTCCTCTCGGGTGGCGCGCTGATGCGGGTCCCCAAGGCGTCGGGGTTCCTCGGCCCGCAGTTCTTCCCCCTGACCGTCGGCGCGCTGCTGATGCTCACCGCGCTGGTCTCGGCCACATGGGCCCTGCGACGGGGATCGGCGCGGATTGGCCGAGGAGGGGCGGGCGGCGGGCGAGACACCGCCGAAACCCCCTCGCCGCGCGGCGACTGGCGCACCCTGACGACGATGGCCGCGACCCTCCTGGCGCACCTCGCCTTGCTGCAGCCCTTGGGCTGGCTCCTGTCGGGAACGCTGCTGTTCTGGGGGATCAGCTACGCCCTCGACCGGCGGCGCCCCCTGTTCGACCTGTGCGTCGCCGCGGCCCTGGCCGGGGTGGTGCAGCTCGTCTTCTCCGGCCTGCTGGAGGTCGCACTGCCCGCGGGACTTCTCGGAAAGGTCCTCTAGCCCATGGACTCGCTCTCCCTGCTGCTGTCGGGGTTCGCCGACGCCCTCACCCCCGCCAACCTCATGTGGTGCCTGGCCGGTGTCGTGCTCGGCACGGCCGTGGGCGTCCTGCCCGGGCTCGGCTCCTCCATGGCGGTCGCCCTGCTGCTGCCGCTCACCTTCCTGCTGGAGCCCACCGCGGCCTTCATCATGTTCGCCGGCATCTACTACGGCGGACAGTTCGGCGGTGCCACGACGTCGATCCTGCTCAACACGCCGGGGCAGAGCTCGTCGATCGTCACCGCCTTCGAGGGGCACGCCATGGCGCGCAGCGGACGCGCCTCGCAGGCCCTGGCCGCCGCCGTGGTCGGCTCGTTCGTCGGCGGGATCGTCGCCACCACCGTCGTCGCCTTCTTCGCCCAGCGCATGGTGGCCTTCGCGCTCGGCTTCGGCCCCGCGGAGTACTTCGCGCTGGCGATGCTCGCCTTCGTCTCGACGGCGGCCGTGGTCACCGCCTCCCCTCTGCGCGGGATCGTGGCCCTGGGCATCGGCATCGCCATCAGCGTCGTCGGCATCGACGACCAGAGCGGCGCGGTGCGCATGACCCTGGGGGTCTCCCACCTCCTCGACGGCATCGGCATCGTCGTGGTGACCGTCGGCCTGTTGGCGGTCGGCGAGGTGCTGTACCAGGGGTTCCGTCCCGACGGTGGCGCCCCCGTCCAGGCGATCGCCACCGGGACGCCCTGGCTCAGCCGCGGCGACCTGCGCCGGTCCTGGCTGCCGTGGATGCGCGGCACCGCCCTGGGACTTCCGTTCGGCGTCATCCCGGCCGGCGGGGCCGAGATCCCCACCTTCCTGTCCTACGGCGTCGAGAAGGCGCTGGCCCGCCGACGCGGCAACAGCGAGTTCGGCCGCGGCGCGATCGAGGGGGTCGCCGGCCCCGAGGCGGCGAACAACGCCACGACGGCGACCGCGATGATCCCGCTCCTGGGACTCGGCCTGCCCACGTCGGCCACCGCGGCCGTCATGCTCGCGGCGTTCCAGCAGTACGGGATGCAGCCCGGTCCCCTGTTGTTCGAGAACGAGGGCGACCTCGTCTGGGCGCTGCTGGCGAGCATGTTCCTGGGCACCGTCCTGCTGCTGCTGATCAACCTTCCCTTCGCGCCGCTGTGGGCGCGCCTGCTGCGCCTGCCCCGCAGGCACCTCTACGCCGGCCTCCTGGTCTTCGCCACGGTCGGCGTCTACTCGACCAAGGGGTCGATCTTCGACGTGGGGCTGCTCTACGCGGTCGGAGCCCTGGGACTGTTCATGCGCCGCTACGACGTCCCCGTCGCGCCGGTGCTGATCGGCGTCATCCTGGGGCCGCTCGCCGAAGGCGAGCTTCGCCGCGCGATGGCCGCCGGCCAGGGGGACCTCACGGTCCTCGTCGACAGCGGTATCGCGGTCGGCATCTACGCCATCCTGGCCGTTGTCGCCGCGGCGTTCGCGGTCAAGAGGATCCGGGAGCGCGCCGAGCGGTCACCGTCGCGCAAGGCGGAGGTGGGATCGGGGTGACCGGGGCGGCGGGGCCGGTCCACCGCAGGAGCGGGCCGGGGACCTGTTCGGCGTGGGCGCATGGGACGGGGAGCCCCCGTCACCGGCGGTCGCGGCTTGAAAGCGGGGGCTGACACCGCGCCATCGCGCGGACGGCGGCCCCGCGAGGGGCGGTGCCGGCGGGGTCCGCACGTGAAGTGGTGACCCCGTCCGCCGTCTCGTGGTCGCTGGAGGAGTTCCGCCGTGAGGCGGTCGCCTAGCCACGGGAAGGCGCTGTGCCGGCGTGGAGGGCCGGACTCCTCGGCCGGTCCGCCCACGCCGTACCGGTAGACCTGGCGGAGACGGGACTTTGAGGCTCCGCTGTTGGTGATGTCGGCGATGGCCTGTCGGTGCCCCGCGACGGGCCGTCGCGGACGAAGCCGTGGCTCGCCTCCGACGCTGCCGTACCGGGGTTCCGCTCCTGCGTAGGCGCCGAGGCGGCGGTGGACCCCTCCGACGTCGTCGATCTCGGACCTTCCCGGGCTTCCCGGCCCCGGGGAACGGGTCAGGGGACCGGCCCGGCAGCGGACTCGCCTCCTTCCCCGCAACGCCGTCCCCAGCTTCCCAGCCCGCCACCCGGAAAGCACACGAGCAGTTCGCCCCGGGGACCGACGAGACTCCACGCCTCGTATCCGGGGCCGGGCGGCACCATGAGCCGGACGCCGTTGTCGAAGACCAGCCTCAACGATCCGGCCTTGGCGGCCGTGGCCTGGACGATCCTCCTGCCGAAGAGACCCACCAGCCGCACGGCGGCGGCACCGGGTTCCTCCGGGGAAGAAGACGATCCCCTCCGCGGAGTCCAGACGCGCCCGCGTCTCCACGCGCAGCCCCTGCCCGTCCTCGATCAACCGGCAGAACACGGCGTCGAAACAGACCCGGATGACGGTCAGCCCTTCGATACCCGATCTCATTGCCGCCGGCCCTGTGGTCGTGGGAACGCGCCGTCGGGGTTGAGGGGGATGGAGGTGTCGGCCGTCGACCCCGGCTTCCCGCTCAGGTCCACGGGTTGGCCGTGAGCGGTGTGGAACCGGACGTGACCGTTGGGGGACCTCGGAGTGGGATCCATGATGCGGACACTATGGGCATTGCCTGTGGCTCCAGGCGCCTGCCGTCCGGTCAGCGCAGGTAGCGGCGGCGGGTGATGACGAGGAGGTTGGCCAGGAGCGGCAGCAGCAGGAACAGCGCCGTGACCGACCAGCCCACCGCGAGCGCGAGCCCGAGATCCGGATAGGCCGCGTCGGGGACGATCATGCCCACGCTGAGCCGGTAGGCGAAGCAGGTGGGGATCAGGTACGAGAAGTCGGCGGCCATGAACACGAGCGTGGCCACGGTCAGGCCGATCCCGAAGACGTTCACGATGACGACGTTGCGGGTCAGCAGCGTCAGCAGGGCGCACAAGAGCGCGACGGAGGCGATCGACACGCCGACGAGGAGCCAGTAGGCGGCGCTCATCCGCAGGAGCCCCGCATCGGGGTTCTCGGCCAGGAAGAACAGCACGAGACCGACGTGGTTGACCGCGGCCAGCACCACCACCAGGCAGCAGGCGACGGTCAGCTTCGCCGCCCACAGCGCCGGCCTGGACCGGCCGCAGGTGAGCCACTCGAAGTAGGTCCCGTTCCGGAACTCGGTGTGGAAGCAGGCCGCGACGGTCGCGCACACCACCAGGGGCAGGACCATCGTGTACTGGTTGTGGAAGGTGAAGTAGAACCCCTCCAGGGTGGGATCCCCTCCGTTCACCACGTGGTTGACGACCACCATCGCGAAGGGGACCACGTTCAGCACGAGGACGGCCCAGACGAACCGCTCCCGCCGGATCTTGCGAAGCTCGTTGGCGATCAGCGTCCTCATGCCCCGTCCCCCAGGATCGTCGCGTACAGGTCCTCCAGATCGCCGTGGACCTCGCGGGCGGCCATGCGCCGGATGATCCGGCCGGCCTTCATGAACAGCAGGTGGTCGGCGAGGGAGGCGATCTCGGTCAGGTTGTGGCTGGAGACGATCATGCTCGTCCCCCGCTCGCGCTGGACGGCGCGGATCAGCTCCCTGATGTCGCGGATGCCGATGGGGTCGAGGCCGTTCGTCGGCTCGTCCAGCAGCACCAGTCCGGGCTCGCCGAGGAGCGCCCGGGCGATGCCGAGCCGTTGGCGCATCCCCAGGGAGGTGCGTGAGAAGCGCAGGTCCGCCCGATCGCCCAGACCGACCTCCGCCAGCAGGCCGGGGATCTCCCCCAAGGGGGTCCGCAGGTAGCGGGCGTGCAGCTCCAGGTTCTCCCGGAGGGTCAGGCCGCCGTAGAACGCGGGGTACTCGATCAGGCGGCCGACCCGCAGGCCCGGCGCGCGCTCGATGACACCGGTGTGGTCGTTGGCCCCGAGGATCGACTTGAGCAGGGTCGTCTTCCCCGAGCCATTGGGGCCGAGCAGTCCGTAGACGTGTCCCGGTTCGATCCGCAGGTCGATGTTGCGGAGCACCCGGGTGCGGCCGTGCGCCATGGAGACGTCGCGGATGTCGAGCAGGCTCACGCGACCACGATCCACAGGCCGAAGAGGACGGCGTAGGCGAGGAGGAGGACACCGGGAAGGACGTAACCCCTCTCCTCGCGCGGTGAGAGGAAACGGAGCGCCCCGATGGTGATCGCACCCGCGAACGCGACCATCGACGCGACCAAGAGCGCCGCTGACATGGAACTCCTTGCTGTCGGAAACGGTTCCCCGGAGGTGTGCCGGGGCGGTGCCGACCACGCTAGGAGGGCACCCGCGCCGGCGGCAGTGTCCCCGGTGCCGGGAGCGCCGTCGCGCGGCCCCGGGGCGTTGTCCGGCGGCCGGCGAGCCTGGACCCGGGTACCGGCGGGATGGCCGCGGGTACCGTGCCCGCTGGACCGGGGTGCCCGTTCGGTGCCGTGGACCCCTGTCGGGGGAGAGCGCGGTGAGCAGCGGCTATACGGTGGGGCCGTGAGGATCACCGGCCGTCTCGTCCCCTGGTCAACCGTGGTGTTCGTCGTCCTCGCGGTCATCGACTCCTACCTCGGCAACAGGATCACCGTCCCCTGGCCCCTCCTGGCTGCCGACGCGGCCCTGGGGGCCGGGCTCGTCGTGGGGGGCCGCGGGTTCGGGTCCCGCCCCTGGGCCCGGTGGGTCGTCGCCGCGGCGCCGGCCGTCTCGACCGCCTCCATCGGTCTGGCCGGGCTCGTGGTCGCGCGGTCCGCCTCGGGGCGGCGGTGGCGGCAGGCGCTTCCCCTGTGCGGCCTCTTCGCCGTGGCCCTGGCCCTCGGCCTGCACGCCCCCTGGACCCCGCTGGAGCCGATCGAACCGCTGTGGGTGGAACTGCTCCTCGTGGCCGTGGCCGTCGCGGCGCTGGCCGCGGCCTCGGCCTACCGGGGTGCCCGCGCCGACCTGGTCCGCGTGCTGCGGGAACGGGCGCTGGACGCCGAACGGGAGCAGCGCTTCCGCGTGGAGAACGCCAGGATGGAGGAGCGCAACCGCATCGCCCGGGAGATGCACGACGTCCTCGCGCACCGGCTCACGCTCATCTCGCTGAACGCCTCCGCGCTCACCTACCGTCCCGACCTCGACGCCGCCGACCGTGACGCCCTGGCCGAGGAGATCCTCACCAACACCCGCCAGTCGCTCGCGGAGGTGCGCGGCATCCTCTCCGACCTGCGTTCGCGCGAGGGGGAGGCCGAGGAGGCCGATCGTCCGCAGCCGACCTTCGACGAACTGGGCCGGCTCTTCGAGGAGAACCGCAGGGCGGGCGTCCGGCTGGAGGTGCGTGACGAGGTGAGCGGACGGCTCCCGGCGCCCGCGAACACCGGCCGCCACGCCTACCGCATCGTCCAGGAGGCCCTCACCAACGCCCGCAAGCACGGTGCCCCCGGCCGGGTGGAGGTGCGCATCACGCCCGACGGGGCGGAGGCGGTCCTCATCGAGGTGCGCAACCCCGTCCGCAACCGTTCCGGCGCCGGGGGAGCGGATGCGGCGGGCGGGGGCCGCGAGGGCGCGCACACCGGGGCATCGGACTCCGGTGTGGGACTCGTGGGCCTGGCCGAACGCGCCGCCATCTGCGGCGGGTCCCTGTCCTGGTCCGACAGCGCGGACCACTTTGAACTGCGGGTGCGCCTACCATGGTCGCCGTGAACGAGCCGGTGCGAGTGGTGGTCGTCGACGACGACCCGATGGTCCGGCGTGGCCTGCGCCTGCTCATCGGAGGCGGGGCGATCGAGGTGGTCGCCGAGGCCGGTGACGGGGAGGAGGCGGTGCGGGTCGTCGCCGAGCACGCGCCTGATGTGGTCCTCATGGACCTGCGGATGCCCGGAACCGACGGGGTGACCGCGACCGAGCGCATCCGAAGCGCCCCCGGGGCGCCGCCCGTGCTCGTCCTCACCACCCTGGACTCGGACCGCGCGCTAGTCCGCGCCCTGCGCGCCGGCGCGAGCGGGTTCCTCCTCAAGGACGCGCCCCCGGACGAACTCGTCGAGGGCATCCTCGCGGTCCACCGGAGGCGCACGCACCTGGCCGATTCGGTCACGCGCCGGCTCATCGGCCTGGCCGTCGGCGGCGGGGACGACGACACGCGGCGCCGCGCCCGCGAGCGCGTCGCCACGCTCTCCGATCGCGAGCGCGAGGTGGCCCTCGCCGTCAGCCGGGGCCTGTCCAACACCGAGATCGCCGACAGCCTCTTCATGAGCGTCAGCAACGTCAAGGCGGTCGTCGGCCGGGTGATGGCGAAGCTGGACGCGCCGAACCGGGTGCTCGTCGCCAACACGGTGCGCGACGCCCGGCTGGGGGACGACGGGCGGGACTAGGGGGCGTGTCCCGGCGCTCCACGGGCGCAAGGACGCGACGCGCGACGGCGCGTTCGGTTGACACGGTGGCCGAGGTCGGCCACCGTGTCCGATTTGCGAATTACGTGGTTCGTGTTGTCCGTATGGTCGGGATCCCCCAGTATGTCGAGGAGCCCCCGCATGGATCAGCACCCTCAACAGCCCGTTCCGTCCTCGTCGCCCGCGCCGTCGTCCTCCCCGAAATCCCGGAACGGCGCGCCCCGCTGGATCGTCCTGGTCGCCGCCGCGGCGGTCGCCTTCGGTGTCGGAATCGCCGCGGGCTGGTTCGGCCATCAGACCTTCGGGGTCACCACCATCGAAGGGGCGCTCGCCGGGGGCGGCGGGGAGCCGGCGCAGGCCGTCGATCAGGCCGGGGAGGCCCCCGAGGGACCCCCGCCCCTGGGCACCACCTCGGACGGCCTGTTCGAGTACGAGGTCGTCTCCATCGACCGGGCCGCCTCCTACGACGACACGGAGTGCGGTAACCAGTACCAGGCGGCGGGCGAGTTCGTGACCGTGACACTGGGCGCGACGAACATCGGCAACGCCGCGGCGATCCCCGCGGTCGACCCGGGCGAGGTCACCGCGTGGTCCGCCGAGGGCAACAGCTACTCGACGTTCATCGACATCTGCTCCTTCGCCGACTCCACCAATCCCGGCAACTCCACCGAGTACACCGTGACCTTCGACGTCCCCGAGGGGACCGAGTTCTCCGTACTGGAGATCACCTCCTACGAGTCGAGCAAGACCGCCGTCATCCTCGCCGAGTAGCCGGTCCGGACGCGCGGACGCCACCCCGTCCGTTCGAGCAGCCGCGCACAGGGCGTATGAGCCGGACCTCGCGGCCGATCTCGCCGACGTCGCGGCGACCACGTGGCCGGGATGGCCGTTGGGACGGTCCAGGGCCGCGGTGTCGGCTGACACGTTTCGCCGGCGGTCGCTTCGCCACCGCGCGGACACGGTTGGCGGGGTGGGGACGCGCGAACGTTCACGCCCCGCTGGACGTGGCGGCCGGTCCGCCCGGGGTGAGGGTCCGGCCGCCCGATCCCGGTGCGTTCCGACACCGCGGGGACCGGATCCCCTTGCAGGGCGGGGCGGGAACCGATCCGGCGGTTAGCGTGTCTTACCCGAGTCGGGCGATCGCGGTCTGCGGGCCGGTGCGGAAGGACGGTGGCGTGGTGGATCCCTCGGTTCTGGCGGGGCTGGCGGCGAGCGGGGCCGATGTGGTGGTGCAGGCCATGGCCACCGACGCCTGGATCATGGTGCGCGACCGGATCGCGGGCCTGTTCGGGGCGGGCCGCGAGCAGGTGGCCGGGGAACTGGAACAGGCCCGTGCCGAGGTCGTGGCCGATGACGCCCTGGCCGCCGACGCGGCCGCGGAGTGGCGCAGCCGGTTGCGCCGCCATCTGGCCGCCCATCCCGAATCGGTGGAGGAGCTGCGCGCCGTCCTGGCCGAGTTCGCCCCCGGTGAGCGGGGGCGGGTGGTCAACACGATCACCGGTGACGTGTACGGCACCGCCATCCAGGCCGGCACGATCCATGGCGGCGTGCGCACCACCACCTACGGCGGTGAGCACGCCGAGCGGCGCGGCCCCCGGGCCGGTCGTGACGTGTCCGAAGGGCAGGCCGGCCACGGAGGGACGGAACGCGGTTGAGCGTGGCCGCGGGGAGCCGGGCGGGCTCGGGGGCGCGGTGCTCCCGGACGGGGGAGCGTGGGGCCGGTGGGGCGCCGGCCGGTCGGCGCCTCGACCGCCTCCGGGGGGACGCGGTGCCGGCCTGACCCGTCCCGAGACGTCGTGGACCCGAGCGGAGGGGGAGCGGTTGTCGGTGTCGGCCGGAACAGGGGCGCGGGCGCCCTGCGCCACGACCGCCGGTTCGGCGTCCCCGGCCGAGGTCCCGCGTCCCCGTTCGACGCCGTGCGAACACGTCTCCGTGCCATCCGGTGTTCCGCCCTCCCGCGTCCGAAGCCGGACACGGGAGGGCGGGGCGCGAGTGGGGGCGGACGGTGGCGTCCCCTCGTGAGCGGCGACCGAGGGCTCGGGGCGGCCCTGACCGGGCGCTCGGCGGTGGGTCAGAGGCCGTGCCGGCCATCGGAGCGCGGGAGGCGACGGGGCGGTCGCCACGTGCCCGGCGCCGCGGCCACGACGGCCGGGCCGAGACCCCGCGGCGTAGACCGGGCCCCTCGACCGCCCCGGAACGTCAATCGCCGGGCCGCGTCTCCTGTTCGAGGAGGGCGCGGAAGGACCGCGCGGGTCGGCCGGTGACGCGCTGGACGGTGTCGGTGACACGCTCCTCGGCCCCCTCGGCGATGGCATGGTCCATGTCCGCGAGCAGGGCGGCGAACCGCGCCGGAACCTGTGCCGTGAGGTGGTCGCGCATCTGCTCGCGGGACAGGCGGCGGTGGACCACCGGCCGGCCGGTGACCTCGGTGATGATCGTGGCGATGTCGTCGTAGCTGAGCGCCTCCGGTCCGGTGAGGACGAGATCGGTGTTGGGGGCATGCTCGTCGGTCAGGGCGTGGACGGCGACGGCAGCGATGTCCCCGGCGTCGACGAAGCCGACCCGGCCGTTCCCGGTGGCGGTCAGGAGGGCGCCGTGCTCACGGATGCCGTGGGCGTGTATATGGGTGCCGGTGAAGTTCTGCATGAACCACGAGGGCCGCAACACCGCCCACTCCGCGAACAGGTCGGGCAGGGCCTGGTGCACCGCTCCCACCGCGGGGCCGCCAGCGGGGATGGCGGAGGAGCTCAGCAGCACCGCGCGGTGTATGCCGGCGGCACGGGCCTTGTGGAGGAAGGGCAGCATGGTCGCCGCCGGGTCGAGGTCGCCCACGGGCGGTACGAGGTAGACGCGGTCGACCCCGTCGAGGGCCGCGCTGTGGGTCGAGGAGGCGTACCAGTCGAAGGCGACCGGCTCCGCGCCGGGGACCGGGGTGGCGTGGCGGCTGGCGGCTTTGACCCGGTGACCGGCGGCCGTCAAGCGCGCGGCGGTGCGGCTGCCGGTGGTGCCGGTGGCGCCGATGACCAGGGTGGTGGGGGCGCTCATCGCCTGCCTCCGGTGAAGTCGATGCCGGGTTCGAGGACGGCGAGGGGGTTCCAGTAGTCGCGATAGGAGGTGATGTGACCGTCCTGAACGGTCACGACGGCGATGTAGGTCATGTCGAAGGGGCTGTCGGTCTCCACCACGCGGCCGACGCCGCGCATCTCGACCACGATGGTCTGCGGATCGGTGGTCTGGTGGATGCGCAGTGCGGGGAAGTCGTGCAGGTCGATGTGGTCGGGGTAGGCGCGCATGTAGGCGGCGATGGCGTCCCTGCCCTCCAGGCGCCGGGGCCAGCCGTCAGGGGCGAAGGGGAACTCCATGACGCCGTCCTCGGCCCATAGGCCGACCCAGGCGGGAATGTCCTTGTCCAGTAGCAGTCGCAGGCTGTGGCGGTACAGCTCTGCCGGGGAGGTCGGTGCGGACATGGGCGTCCTCCGTCTCGTAGAATCCGGACCTTGAGTCCGCTTTCAAAAATACGGACCTGTGGTCCGTTTTGCAACCGGAGGAGCCGCATGCCCGAGCACAGGTCCCGCAAGGACGCCGTCCGCAACCGCGAGGCCGTTCTCACGGCTGCCGACACCCTCTTCTCCCGCTGCGAGAGTCCCGAGGAGGTCACCATGGCCGATATCGCGGCGGCGGCCGGAGTCGGCAAGGGGACGCTCTTTCGGGCCTTCGGCGACCGCGTCGGGCTGCTGCGCGCGCTCTACGAGGCGCGGCTCGAACCGCTCAGGGAGGCCGTCGAAACCGGCCCGCCGCCCCTGGGGCCCGCCACCCCGCCGCGGCAGCGCGTCCCCGCCCTGCTCGACGCCCTCCTGTGCTTCAAGCTCGACAACCGGCACCTCGCGGTGGCCCTGGAGGAGAGCGGGAGCGCCAGCCCCTACCAGGTGGAGCACTACGAGCGCTGGCACGGCCTGCTCCGGGCCGCGCTGGGGCAGATCCCGGACCTGACCGACAGTGACTTCACCGCCCACGCCCTGCTGGCCGCGGTCCGCGCCGACCTCGTCGAACACCTGGCCGGCCAACAGCGCGTGCCGCGCGAGAGGCTGCGGGCGCGACTGGCGGACTACACCGCCAGGGTCCTGGCCCCCGGCCCGCCGGGGCAATCGACCACCGAGGACTGATCAGGCGTTCGGCGGAATCGTGCCGGCAGACCGGCCAGGGGTCCGGGGAGGATGCGCCGGGAGGCTCCGACGCCTGACCACGGGTCCTCGGCGGGCCGCCAGGAGACGGGACGGGAGGGCGCCCCTCGGGCGCCCTCCCGTCCGGGACGGCCGGCTCGGCCGAGGAAGGCTCAATCGGCGAGGCCGGCGCGGTCGGCGCGGACCCGCTCCACCAGCGCCTCGCGGCGGCGCAGGAGCTCGGCGGCGGCGGTCACCACCCGGACCACGCCCGCACGGGTCGCGCCGTGCGTCACCTCGGGCAGCCGCTCGGCCAGGACGCGAAGCACCCCCTCCTCTCCCTCGGCCAGGTGGGCGTCGAGCAGGGCCCGGGCCTGGTCGGGGCCGACACCGCGCAGGGCGCGGGACGAGCCGGGGTCGCGGAGTTCGAGGAAGTGCCAGAAGCCGACGGGCGGGTAGAACGGCAGACCGCCCTTGGTCCGCTCGCGAAGCTCCACGGGCGCGATGAGCACCTCCCACTGGAGGGTGTCGTCGTCCGCCGAGTAGCAGCAGACCTCCTCCCGGTGAGTGATGTCGCGCCCCTGGGTGACGACGAGGTCGACGTCGGTGCCGGGGAAGCGCAGGATCGCGTAGGGGTCCCCCATGGCGCGGGGGCGGTGGTGCCGGGCCCGCCGGCCGTCGGCCCCCTCGATGACGTAGTCGTCGGAGTAGGCGCCGGGGCGTTCGGTGGCGGCGGCGATCCGGAACCCGGAGAGCCCGTCGGCGTGGCCGAGAGGCGAGTCGACCCCGTCGGGAAGGCGGACCAGAGACAGGTTCTCGTAGTCCCAGCGCAGGCCCTCGCCCGGATCGCGGGAGAAGAAGTCGGGCAGGGACGGATCCGAGGCGACGCCGTCGCCGGTCCAGGCGTGCCAGCCCGGGGGCTCTCCCCGGTCGTCACCGAACCACACGGTGGTGCCGTCGGTCATCTGCCCCGACCACCGGTGCTGCGGCGGGGTCGGCAGGAAGCGGTATCCCGACCACTCGCTCTTGGAGAAGGAGGAGTACTCCTTGGCCCAGCTCGCCGTCTCCTCGTCCTGTGCCCAGTCCGGCACGGGAGTGTCGGGCCGGTCGGACCAGTACGCGGTCTTGGGGTGCCCGTCGAGGTCGGCGACGAGGAAGCGGCCGTCCAGACGGCGCACCACCGGGGGTCTGCCCTCACGCGCGGGCAGGTCGAGGTCGGCGACCCGTCCTGTGTGGTCCACGGCGATCGCGCGGTCCCGCCCCACCAGGGTGAGGGTCGGCCAGGAGGAGCACACGCGCAGCACCGCGTCGGGGCCTCCGAGCTCGGCGACGGCCGCGTCAAAGGCCGGCCAGCCCAGTTCCTCGGGCAGGCCGCAGCGCAGGGCGCGCAGCAGGGGGCCGACCGGGTCGATGGCGGCCAGGTCGTCCTCGACCCCTTCAAACGCCGCGATCGCGGCGGGGTCCAACAGGCTGTCCAGGGCGCGCAGGCTGGAGGCGGCGCGAGGAAGCCCGGCCCCGCCGATCTCGGCCATGAGGCGTTCGACCCGGGAACGCACCAGGGGGACCACCTCCGCCACCTCCGGGAAGAGCCCGATGGCGCTGCGCGCGCCGGGGCGCACCGTGCGGTGCGGGTCACGGTGGTACCGCGAGACCTGCCGCTCCACGCGCGGCCCCAGCACGGGGTGGCCGAACAGGTGGCGCAGGTGGGGGCCTTCCAGGAAGAAGAACTCCAGGCCGCGCGGAGGGATCTGGACCGGGATGTCCTCGGCCAGACAGGCGGCGAGCAGCGCGGCGTCGAGCCTGACGTGTCCCACCTCCGATGACCAGGTGTCGATGGGGCGGTCCTCCGCCCTCAGCCGTGGGGCCAGCCGCGGGAGGATCCCGTACAGCCCGGACGGCATCCTCTGCACCATGACCCCCTGCTGGGTGCCGATGAACTTGTGCAGGCGGCTGAAGCGCTGGAGCCAGCCCGCCACCCCTCCCCGAGGGGTGATATCGCCGCGGGCCAGGGCGTCGACCGCCCCGGAGGCGTCGAGCATGCGCAGCCACGCGCCGCCGTCGTTCTTGGACCAGCGGTCGGGCGGGAACAACTCCCAGAACGCGGCCAGGTGCTCCTCGGGCGGCGGGGTCGCGGCGAACACCTTGGCCGCCCCCGTGAACAGGGCCGGTGGCACGGCGGTGCCCCGGGAGGCGGCGAGCACCCCGGCGAGCGCGCGGGACTGCTCCTCCTTCCCCACGCCGGCGGCCTTGGCGCTCTTGGCCAGCAGGCTGTGGGTGCTCGCCGCCGGGGCGCTGCCCGCGGCGGCGCGGGCGGTGACCAGTTCGGCGAGGGCCGGATAGGCCCGTTCCGGGGGGAGGGTCTGGGTGATCCACTTCTGGAAGGCGCTCACCTCCTTGGCGGGCAGGACGCCGTGCCGGGCCATGAGGAGGGTCTGTGCGGCGTGGTGGTCCACATCGACCGCGAGGCCGTGTTCGGCCTCGGCCTTGCGGGCCCGGGCGTGGGCGCGGGGCGCGGCCCACAGGCACTTGGCCCCGCCCGTCAGGAGCAACGCCCGCGCCACGCTGTCCCAGAACCAGGGCCGGAGTTCGGGGGGCAGTTCCTCGGCCTGGTAGTCCATGAAGCGCAGGAAGCGGTCGGCCTTGCGGTGCACGCTGGGCAGTTCCCTGCGTACCCGCTCCATGGCCGCTTCTGCCAGGGGGAGGGATTCGGGACGGTTTCGGCGCGTCCAGTCCGTCAACAGGCGAACATCGTCGAGGGGCGCGGGGGTGGTGAGGGACATGGCCGGATCATGGCAGGGGCCGGTGACAACCCCTACGTGACGGGCCGGCTCGCTGGTCACGGCCGGGCGGGGAGCCGGGGTCGCCTTCCCGAGGCCCTGTGCGGTGGCCGCGCGGCGCCGGCCGGAATCCGGTCCGCCGCCGGGCTCGGTGAAGCGCCGTCCGGTCCGGGCGGCGGCGGGCCCGGACCGTGCTCGGCCACCGCGGGGCGTGTCGCGGGTCGGCCGCGCCGTCTGCGCGGGCGCGAGGTGTGCTCCGCCTGTCCGACCGGTCAACCAGGGGCAACCGGAAATGTCAGATAAGTGGCTTTTAGGAGGGTGTCGGGTGGTGAGGCGTGACGAGAACATCGCCGTGACGGGCGACCCCGCCCTCCCGCATCCGGACACCGCCGGACGCGGTGGCCCGCCGTTCGAAGGCCCGTGATCCGCATGTCCCGTGTGCTGCCCGCCCTGGTGCTGTTCGTCCTGTCCCCGTTCGTCGCCGAGTACCTGTTGGGCAACCTGTCCCTCACCGACCCCACGACCCTCATGTCCTCCCTCCCGCTCGCCCTGCTCTACGGCGGCGGGGCGCTCCTCATCCGGGAGACGACCCGGCGCGCGGGCCGGGGGTGGCCGACGATCCTGCTGCTCGGCGCGGCCTACGGGCTGGTCGAGGAGGGCGTGGTGACCCAGTCGCTGTTCAACCCCGACTTCATGGGATACCGGCTGCTCGACTACGGCTACGTCCCGGCGCTGGGCACGGGACTGCCGTGGGCGGTGTATGTGATCGGCATCCACACCGTATGGAGCATCGCCGTGCCCATCGCGCTGACCGAGGCGCTGTTCCCCGGCCGCGCGCCGTGGCTGCGCCTGCCGGGGCTGGTCATCGTCGCGGTCGGCTACCTCCTCGCCGCCGCCGCGCTCACCGCCGGCCTGATGTACGGGAACGGGAGGTTCGCCTCGACCGCGCAGTGGGTGGTGGTGGGCGGCATCGTGCTCGCGCTGGTGACGGCGGCCTTCGTCCTGACCCGCCGGGTGCCCGGACCCGAGGCGGACGACGCCGCGGCGGCGGGCCCGCTGTGGGTGCCCGCCGCGGTGGGGTTCGGGGGCGGGGCGGTGTTCTTCCTCGCCTACGCCCAGGAGCCCCTTCTCCCGCCGGCCCTCGCCCTGGCGATCCAGGCGGCCACGGTCGTCGCGGTGGTGGTGTGGGCGGTCCGGCGCTCGGCCCGCCGCGCCTGGACGGACCGGCACCGCTGCGCGCTGGCCGCGGGGACCGCGCTGGTCTACTGCTGGGGCGGATACGTCATCCACCTGTCCCACTTCGGGACCGCCTTCGCCGGACTGGCCGTGCACACCGCGGTGGTCGTGGTGGGCCTGGCCGTCGTGGCGGGCGCCGTCCGCAGATCCGCGACCCACGCCGCCGCGCCGCGCTGACCGTCCCACGCGCGCCTCGGACCTCCCCGTCCCTCCTCGGGGATGCCCACGCGGCGGACCGGGCCGGGCGGACACGGCACGCCCGCGAGGCCCGCCGGCATCGTCCCCGGGTTCCCCGCTTCCGGCGTCGCGAACGCGCTCCGAGGCTGTGGGGCGCCCACACGGCCGGGCGCCCCGAGGCGGCGGGTCAGTTCCTCAGGCCGTAGAAGTGCAGCGGCGAGTTCGGCTCGAAACCGATGCGGGGGTAGACGGGCGCTCCCGCCGCGGTCGCGTGCAGGGTGGCCCGGGTCAGGCCGGTGGCCCGGGCGCCCTCGTACAGGGCCTTTCGCGTCACCGCCTCCGCGTACCCCCGGCGCTGCCACTCCGGGGCCGTGGCGACGAGCGCGACGAAGAGACGACCGTCCGCCTCCACCGTCGCGGCGCACGACACCGCGACACCGTCGCGTAGCCCCAGGTAGGCGTGCGCGCGCTCCTTCCACAACGCCGACCCGAGGAGCCCGTCGCGGCCGTCCTCCAGCGGGAACCCGTAGGCGCGCGAGTTCAGGTCCGCGTAGGCCCGTAGCTGTTCGTCGGTGCCCACCCGCTCGAACGTCAGGTCGGGGTGGAACGGTTCGGGGATGGGAAGGAGGTCCCCGGCCATGCCGGCGCCGGAGAAGGCGTACCGCAGGCCGGCCCTCTCGGCGGCCGCCCGCATCCCCGCGCGCGCCTCCTCGTCGAGGAGGTCCTCGAAGAGCCACAGGAACCCGGCGTGCCCCTTGGCGCGCATGATGTCGGCCGCTTGACCTAGGCGCTGTTCGAGGAGCGCGCCGTCCGCGCCGACCTCGGTCAACGTGACGCAGTTCCAAAACGCGAACCGGCAGTCGGCCCAGCGGACCGCGATGCCCGGAAGGTTCCGCACATCGGCGTCCGCGTCGCGGTCGAGCACCATGGCGCGCCAGGCCACGGCGAGCTGTTCCATCGATTCGATCGACTCAGCGCGAACCGTCATCACGACCCCCGGTGGTGGATCTGGGAGAGAGCCCGTCCAGTAAACGCCACCCCACCGCCCCGCGTCCGGCCGATGGCGACATTCGTGACGCTCCCGACGGTCGCGACGCTCACTCGCCCGCCGCCACGTACCTTCCCCCCACCCGGCCGGCCTGCTGCCTCCCGGCGAGGTTGACCCGCACCCCCGAGGGTTCCAGGGCCGCGCGCAGGCGCCGCATCATCTCCTCCGACAGGAAGTGGTGTTCGAGGTCGAGCAGCCTGAGGTGGGTGAGCGGCTGCCCGCGGAGGAGGGCATCGGCGCCGGCGTCCCCGAGGGTCCCCCGCCCCAGGTGCAGGGAGACGAGCCGGGCGACGACGGGGGCGTGGGCGACGGCGGCGGCGACATCGTCCTGTATGTCGCTGTCCTGGAGGCCCAGGTGTTCCAGCGCGGGCAGGAGGCCACCGTCGAGGATGGGGGCCAGGTCGGCGACGGTGATGGTGCGGCCGTAGTACCACTCACCAAGCCACAGGTCCAGGTGGCTCAACGCGGGCAGGTCGCATTCGACGAGACCGCGCACCACCTGAACGGGCAGGCCGCCGTTCTCCAGGCGCAGGACACGCAGGTGCTCGTGCCGCACCGGCGACAACAGGTCCTCGCTGGCCCCGCGCACACCGAGTTCCTCCAGGTGGGGGTAGGCGGACAGGACGGGGGACACGTCGCTCTGGGCGATCCAGGACAGCTCCGACTCCTCGGAGTCGAGGTCGGCGAGGTAGACGGCCTTGAGCCCGGTGAGCCGGTCGGCGGCGGCGGCGAGCAGCTCGACCGTCTCACCGGGCTCGTCGAAGTCGATCTCGTTCCCGTAGGCGCCCGCGCCCAGGACCAGGGCCCGTACCCGGCCTGCGTCCACCGTGTCGAGGAAGCGTTCCCAGCACCCCTCGAACTTCTCATCGTGCTCTCGTTCGCCCGTGGCCAGTTTCCAGGCGACCGCGTCGGCCGCCGGCAGTGGGGCCGCCGGGGCGCCCGGCTCGGGGAACTCATAGACGGGGAGCCCGTACAGCTCGCTGAGGTGCTCGAGGGTCATGCGGCGGTTCCCTTCGGGGGCGGACGACGGCCACGGGCGGCGGGCGTGCCGATCCCGGCCTGTGCGCTGGTGTTCTACCAGCGCCCGCCGACGCCCATGGCACTCCGGCGAGGACGGGCGCGGGGAGGGGGCCGCGCCGCGCCACACCGTGAGGCCGACCTTCGGCGGGCGCGCCCCGCGCGGATCCGCCGGGCGACGGGCACCCGGCCGATGGCGCGCGCCGGGGGCGAGGAGCACGGCGCCCACCGCGTTGCCGAAGGGCCGTGCCGGCGACGTCCTCGGCGTGCACGGCCGGGAATCGGGCCGGTCGCACCGGTCGGGACGACGGCGCGGGCACTTCGTGCCCGGCCCGGGCGTCCCGCCGGCGACCGCCCGCGCGCTGGACGGGGCGCGGGGTCCGCGACCGCGTGGACACGCCGCCGGCCGGCGCCCCCGCGACGCCCGGATCGGCCCGCGCGCCGCCGGCCGCGGTCCTCGTCCACGTCGGGGCCGTCCCGGGCGGGAACGTCCCCGCGACGCGAACGGGGCCGGACACACATCGCGCGTGTCCGGCCCCGCACCGTCCTCACAGACCGACCATCGCCATCCCGGCGGCGTTGTAACGGTCCCCTCGGACGCCCACCCGCGCGGCCAGCGCGTCGAGGCCGGCGTTCTCGTCGACCCGGCTACGGCGCCGCGTCCCGGGGATCGGCACGATCCACGGCCGCTGGGCGAGCAGCCAGGCGAGCGCGACCTGTCCCGGCGTGCTCCCCTTCGCCTCGGCGAGGGCGCGGCCGTGTTCCACCAGCGCCTTGTCGGCCTCGATGTTGTCCGCCTCGAACCGCGGGATGGTGGCCCGGATGTCGCCGGCGGTGAACTCGGTCGACGCGCCCACGGTCCCGGTCAGGAAGCCCTTGCCCAACGGGCTGTAAGGGGACGAAGCCGATGCCCAGTTCGCCGCAGACCGCCAGCACCCCCGCCTCGGGGTCACGGGTCCACAGCGAGTACTCGCTCTGCACCGCCGTGACCGGGTGGACGGCGTGGGCCCGCCGGATCGTCTCGGCGCCGGCCTCGGACAGCCCGAAGTGGCGCACCTTGCCGGCCTCGACGAGCTCGCCGACAGCGCCGGCGACGTCCTCGATCGGCACCTCGGGGTCGACCCGGTGCTGGTAGAAGAGGTCGATCACCTCGGTCCCGAGCCGTCGCAGCGACGCGTCGGCGACCCGTCTGATCTGCTCGGGCCGGGAGTCGGTCCCGGCCATCCTGCCGTCGCGGATGTCCCAGCCGAACTTGGTGGCGATCACGACCTCGTCGCGCAACGGCGCCAGCGCCTCGCCGACGAGCTCCTCGTTGACGTAGGGCCCATAGACCCCGGCGGTGTCGAAGAAGGTGATCCCCGCCTCCTCGACGGCGTGACGGATCACGCCGATCATCTCGCCGCGGTCGCCGGGGTTGGGGCCATAACTCTGCGACATGCCCATGCAGCCGAGTCCGATCGCGGAGACCTCCAGCCCCTGACCGAGCGTGCGCGTGTGCATGCCGCCTCCTCAGGCTTCGGGGATGTCGATCCAGAAGTTCTCGCGGGTGATGTCGGCGGGCTCGGGGCCACCGCGGACACCGGTGTCCAGCGCGTCGATGGCGGCGAGCTGGTCGGCGGTGAGCTCGAAGTCGAAGACGTCGAAGTTCTCCGCGATCCGCGACGGCGTCACCGACTTGGGGATCACCTGCCGGTCCTGCTGGAGGTGCCAGCGCAGCATCACCTGGGCGGGCGTCCTGCCGTGCGCGGCCGCGATCTCGCCGACCACCGGGTCCTCCAGCGTGGAGCCCTTCGACCCGTCGCGGTAGAAGGTGATGCCGCCGATCGGCGACCACGCCTGGTTGAGGATCCCGTGCTCGGTGTCGTAGGCGAGCAGCTCGGACTGCCGGAAGTAGGGGTGCACCTCGATCTGGTTGACCGCGGGCACGACCTCGGTCTCGGCGAGCAGCCGGTCGAGGTGGTCGGGCATGAAGTTGGAGACGCCGATCGCGCGTACCCTGCCGTCGGCGTACAGCCTCTCCAGCGCCTTGTAGGCCTGCACGGTCCGCTCGAACTCCCCGGGCAGCGGCTGGTGCAGGATCAGCAGGTCGATCTGGTCGATCCCGAGTTTGCCCGCGGACTTGTCGAAGGCGTGCAGCGTGTCGTCGTAGCCGTAGTCGCTGATCCAGACCTTGGTCTCGACGAACACCTCGTCGCGGGCCAGGCCGGAGCGGCGGAGGGCCTCCCCGACCTCGCGCTCGTTGCCGTAGGCCGCGGCGGTGTCGATGTGCCGGTAGCCGGTCTCCAGGGCCGTCGTGACGGCCGCGATGGTCTCCTCCGGCGGTGTCTGGTAGACGCCGAACCCGAGGACCGGTATCCGTACATCGTTGTTCAGGGTGAAGTTCGGGATGCTCATGTTTTCCTCACGTTAAGTCGGTTGCGGCTCGCCCGGAAGCGTCCGACGTACCGGATACTCGCGCTGTCCCCGCGCCGGATCGGACCGCGCTCCAAAGAAAAGGGGCGGTGCGGGCTTGGGCGCCCACCCCTCGGCGCGGCGGCCCGGTGCACGATCGGCCGCTACCCGAAACGGGGCGTCAACGCTCTCCTCCGGTTCCCCGGAGGGGAGGCTGTCGGTAAAGACGGCGGATGGCCGGGCGGCGCGCCCCCGGCGCCGATGGCCGGACCAGGAGGTCAGGGGCGGATCATCGCCTTGAGCGCCTCGCGGGCGTCCATGGCGGCGTAGCCCTTCGGGGTCTCCTCCAGGCTCACCGTCCGGTCGAAGACCCTGCCGGGCCGGACCGTCCCGTCCAGGACCGCGGGCAGGAGCCGGTCGATGTAGGCGCGTACCGGGGCGGGGCCGCCGGTGAGGGTGACGTTGGGGCCGAACAGGCTGGCGAAACCGACCGGGGCCTCCTCGTACTGGGGAACGCCGACGCGGCTGATGACCCCTCCGGGACGGACCACGCCGACCGCCTGCTCGTAGGCGGGCATGTGGCCGACCGCCTCCAAGACGATCGCGCTACCGCCGGCGGTGAGGTCGCGGACCCGCTCGATCCCCTCGGCACCGCGTTCGGCGACGACGTCGGTGGCCCCGAACTCGCGGCCGAGGTCGGTACGCGCCCGGTGCCGTCCCATCAGCACGATCCGTTCGGCGCCCAGCTGCCGGGCGGAGAGCACCGCGAGCAGGCCGACGGCGCCGTCGCCGATGACCGTGACCGTGCTGCCCTCGGTCACGCCGCCCGTGACGGCGGCGTGCCAACCGGTGCCGTAGACGTCGGAGAGGGTCAGCAGCGAGGCCAGCAGCGCGTCATCGGCGCCCTCGTCGACCGGCACCCTCACCAGGGTGCCGTCGGCGAGGGGGACGCGGACCGCCTCGGCCTGGCCGCCGGCGGTGCCGATGCCCGGATCGCTCCAGAAGCCGCCGCGCACGCAGGAGGTCTGCAGGCCGGCCCGGCAGAACTCGCACGCGCCGCAGGAGACGGCGAACGGCGCGATCACGAAGTCGCCCGCGCGCACCGAGGTGACCTCCGCGCCGACCTCCTCGACCACGCCGACGAACTCGTGCCCCATCGGCGTCCCCTCGGCGGAGGGCGGCATGGAGTGGTAGGGGTGCAGGTCGCTGCCGCACACGCAGGCCCGGACCACGCGCACCAGCGCGTCGGTGGGCTGCTCGATCTTCGGGTCGGCGGCGTCGACGACTCGGACGTCACCGGCCCCGTACATGTAGGTCGCTCGCATGGACCCAGTCCACACCGGTTCCGCGGCCCGGGGGAGTCCCGCTCGTTCCGAGTACCGGCAGTACCTCCCAGAGCGAGGCGCCACGAGAACGGGGCGGCCGAAGGGCCGCGGCGCGGCGGGGCACACGCGCCCCGCCGCCGGGCCACCACGGCCGCGCTCCGAGCCACCGCGACAGGCCACCCGTGTCGCAGGTGGCGGACCGGCGGGACCCGCCCCGGCCGACGCAGGGCATGACAGTACCTCCCTCGCCGTGCGGGGCCCGCCTACCGTGGAGACATGGGCACGATGGACCTGCGCAGTGAGATCCGTGAGTTCCTGAGCTCGCGGAGGGCGCGCATCACTCCGGCGGAGGCGGAGCTTCCCGCGTACGGCGGCAACCGCCGCGTCAAGGGGTTGCGCCGCGAAGAGGTGGCGATGCTCGCGGGCGTCTCGGTGGACTACTACGTGCGCATGGAGCGCGGCAGCCTGGCCGGAGCCTCCGAGAGCGTGCTCGACGCGCTGGCCTCGGCGTTGCGCCTGGACGAGGCCGAACGCGACCACCTGTTCGCGCTCGCGCGGGAGTCGGGGGCGCGGAGCCGCCGCCGCAGGCGCAGCGCCCCGGCGACCGTCCGGCCGGTACTACAGCAGGTCCTCGACGCGATCACCGAGGCGCCGGCCTGGATCCGCAACGGCCGCCACGACGTACTGGCGATGAACCGGCTCGCCCGGGCCCTGTACTCGCCGTTGTTCGCCGACCCGCGACGCCCGGTGAACACCACCCGGTTCGTCTACCTCGACCCCGAGGCGGCCAAGGAGTTCTTCGTCGACTACGACCAGATCGCCAGGGACGCCGCCGCGATGCTGCACCTGGAGGCGGGCCGTAACCCGCACGACCATTCGCTCGTCGAACTGGTCGGCGAGCTGTCGACCCGAAGCGAGCTGTTCCGGCAGCGATGGGCCTCCCAGGACGTCCGCTTCCACCGCTCCGGGCGCAAGCGGCTGCGCCATCCGGTCGTCGGCCAGCTCGACCTGGACTTCGAGACGCTGGAGCTGCCCTCCGAACCCGGGCTGTACCTGAACATCTACACCGCTCCCGCCGACACCCCGACGGCCGACGGTCTCAAACTGCTGGCCTCGTGGGTCGCCAGTCAGGAACGGCTCCCCGCCGAATAGCCCCGCTCGGCCGGGGCGCGCCCCGAGGACGGAACGCCGGCCCGGGGTGGCGCCCAGGGCGGCGAGGACAACGGCGCCATCGGCCGGCACCGCCTCCCCGCCCGGAGAACCCGGGCGCGCGAGCGGTGTCGGCGGGGCGCGGTGTTCGAGCGTTCGGCGCGCGGACGCGGGAGCGCCGGGGAACCCGCCGCGCCCGGGGCGGTTCTCCCGCTTCGCGTCCTTCACGGCCAGGTTCCGCCGATGAGTGGACGCGCGGGGCGGTGGCCCGGAGAGGGCGATCTCCGGGCCACCGCCGTGCCGCTGTCGCCGGCGGCGGGGGCGGGCGACCCCGCGTGCCGGCGCCGACTCAGGTGGTGTGGGGGCAGGAGTCCCGGTAGTCGGAGAAGTCCGAGAAGAGCCCGGTGTCGGGCGGCGGGCACAGGAACTGCTCGTAGCGCTCGTCCTCGTCGACGAAGCGCTTCAGCCAGGAGATGCTGTACTTGGCGATGACCGTGTTGGAGATGTTGGGCGCGAAGTGGCTCGCGCCGTCCAGCTCCAGGTAGGCGCGTTCCAGGTCCTCGTCCAGGCTCTCGTAGAACGGGATGGAGTGCGTCCTCACCGAGGCGACGGTGTCGTTCTCCGCGCCGATGATCATCGTGGGCACCTCGACGTCCGACCAGTTCTTCTGGAGGTGCCAAGGCGTCAACGGGATCGCCGCGCGCAGCTCGGGCCGGTTCTCGGCGGCCGCGAGCGTGCCCCCGCCGCCCATCGAGTGGCCCATCACCGCCAGGCGGTTGCCGTCCACCCGGTCGGCCACGTCGCTGTCCTCGACCAGGTAGTCCAGGGCCGCCTCGATCTGGCGACCCCGGCTGTCGGGCTGGTCGTAGCGGGTGATGGTGTCGATGGTGAACACCACGAAGCCCTGTGAGGCGATGCGGTGACCCATCCACGCCATCGAGGACTGGCTGGCCGTGTAGCCCGGGGCGATGACCACGCCGCCGAAGGTGCCCTCGCTGGTGTCGGTGGGGTAGTAGATCGTTCCGCCGCCGAACCCGCTCACCAGGGACGACACGGTATCGGTGTCGGTGTCGAAGTAGCCGCGCACGGCGGTGACGCTGGACTCGGTCGGCGCGGGGCCACGCTCGTAGGGGTTGGACGCGTGGGCCGGGGCGGTGACGCCCGCGGTCAGGCCGGCGGCGAGGGACAGGGTCACGCCCACGCGCGCGGCGAGCCGTGACATCCGGGACAGGGGGGTGCGGCGACCGCCGTCGGTCTCTTCGGGGGAAATGGAATGCGTTAGCACGACATGTTCCTTTTCTCGTGCAGTGGGGATCCGCGTGCCTCGCGTTGGACGCGGACCGGGGACTCCCGTGGGGGAAGGCCGACGGCTTCGCGCGGTGGGGGGTAGGGGGTCGGGGGTGCGCGGGGCCGACGGCGGACCGCCCGGCCTTTCGGTGACAGAAAGGCACGGTACGGGAACCGAGAGTACGGATCCCTACGGCCGTGGGAACACTATGGTGTCGTTTTAGCGAATTTGCAACTGTTAGATCACCAAGAGTGATTGGTTTAAGTTCGCGGATGTCCAGAGGGTCTTGCCCTGGTTCGCGGGGTGGCCCGACCGGATGATCACTACGTGGGGCTCACCATCCTGCGTCCCGCCCGCGAACCGGCGGAAATAGGCGCCGGGTGTTCGGGGGGGCTGCGGCCACATCGTGGAACCCGCTGCGCCGGAACATGTCGCTCCACGACGGGACCACGGTCGTCGTCGGGAGGGGGCGACCGGTCTTCGGCGATCACCTGAAGGCTCCCTTGGGGCCCTGTGCGTCGTGATCGGCCGGGCCGGGTCTTCGCCGCGCAGGCCGGTGCCCGGCCCAGAGTGACGCCTGGGAAAGGGGAGACGCCATCGTCAGGCGTATTCGGCCGGCTGTGGCCACCGTTGAGCGCGCCCCGGCCGACCGCGAACGCGGGGGCGGCGATCGCGCAGGATCTTCCGGCGCTTGATCCGGGTGAAGGTGTGCTCGGCGCGGGATCCCGCTTGTGAGAACGGTTGTTCTCCCTGCCCAGAGTCATAAGTTAGCGAGTTATGTACCCGTTTAGACGTTTTTGGAGATGTATTCCGGGTTCATGGCTCTGTGGCTGAGTGGGTTCACGGCTGTGAGCTGGCGAATGTCGTTCCCTGCAAGGAGAAAATACGGGAATCTCTTCATGTCACTGTGACAAGAAGCTATAGTTGCCGTCATGCCTGATGCTTTCTGGCAACCTCCGTCCATCCTGCTCGCGGTTGATCTGGTCATTTTGACACTGCGATCATCGAAACTTCATGTTCTGCTTGTCGAGCGTGGCATTGAACCTTACAAAGGTGAACACGCTCTACCCGGCGGCTTCCTCAACAATGTCGACGAGGGCATCTTGGCTGCGGCCCAGCGGGAGCTGCGCGAGGAAGCGAACCTCGATGCGTCACAGCTCCATCTGGAACAACTGGGTGCTTATGGGGATCCCGGTCGAGATCCACGAGGGCGAATCGTCTCCGTGGCCTATCTCGCCATCGCGCCCGGTCTGCCCGAGCCGGAGGCGGGTGCCGATGCGGCAGGTGCTTCCTGGAAACCGGTTGAAGAGATCGACTCAGGCCGATTGGAGCTCGCTTTCGACCATCGTTGGATTCTCGCGGATGGTATAGAGCGTGCTCGAACGAAACTTGAGCGTTCTTCGCTAGCTACAGCATTCTGTAACGAGCCCTTTACTATCGCGGAGCTTCAACAGGTCTATGAGGCTGTATGGGGCGTCGAACTCGACCCGCGAAATTTCTATCGGAAAGTCCAGGGGGTCCCTGGATTCATTATCCCGGTTGGGGCGGAGCGGCGGACTACGAAGGGGCGCCCCGCTCGGTTATTCCGGCGCGGACAGCAGACCGTGCTGCATCCCCCGTTGTCCCGGCCGAATCCTTTGACAACAAGCGAGGCGAACTGATGACCGACAACCTGATAGTGATCCTCACCGCTCTCAACCTTGAGTACGAGGCCGTCCGTCAACGACTGTCCAATCCCTGCCTGCATCGCCATGAGAGGGGGACACGGTTCGAAGTCGGCGCCCTTCCAGGGACTGATCACCAAGTGGCGCTCGGTCTCACCGGCAAGGGAAACCATCCTGCCGCGGTCTTGGCCGAACGAGCCATCCAAGAGTTTTCACCGATGGCGATCATGTTTGTCGGAGTTGCGGGAGCGCTGTGGGATACCACGCAACTAGGTGACGTGGTGATGGCAACGCACGTCTACGCCTACCACGGCGGGACCAGTGAGGACGACGGCCTCAAAGCCCGTCCGAGGGTCTGGGAATCCGCTCATGAGATCAGCCAGATCGGGAACCACCTCGGCCGGACCGGCGACTGGGCTGATCCCGCACCGCCGGGCCATCGTAGGCCCAAAGTGCACTTCGGGGCTATCGCTGCTGGGGAGGTCGTGCAGAACTCCCGGATTTCCTATGAAGCGGAGTGGATTCGGGCGACGTACAACGATGCGCTCGCGATTGAGATGGAAGCCGCGGGGGTTGCTCAGGCTGGCCACCTTAGCGGCTCTCCCGTAGCGATTGTCCGTGGTATCAGCGACCGTGCCGATGGCACCAAGACCAGCAGCGAGGACAGCAACTGGCAGCCAGTTGCTGCGGCGAACGCCGCAGCTTTCGCCGTTCGACTTGCTAAAGAGCTCATCAATGACCGGGAGCATAAAGCGATGCGCGACCACACCACCCCCAAGCAAGGCTACACCGTCAACAACACCTCCTCAGGACAGGTGGGAATACAAGCGGCGCATGTCACCGGCAGCACCGTCTACCTGAGTGGGAAATCCCAAGAGCTGGGCAGGGCAGGTCTCATCACCAAACTCAGCACATTCCGTGAAGATCTGATGCGTGAGCACTCTGCAGGAAGAATCGACGAACTCACCTATAAAGCGGCAGAAGCCGAGATTGACATCGCGAGCAAAGCATTGGAGGAAGAGAGCCCGGAAAGTAAGAGCGCGTTTGTCCTCGCGCTCAAACGGCTTCATGGACTGATCGGCGATGTGGCAGAGCTGGCCGTGAAGGTCGCAACGTTCATCACTGCTGCGCAAGGGATCTCATGACCACCCCAGGAACGAACAACACCGCCGAGAGTAACTCCTATGTCGGTATCCAGGCCGAACAGGTGCACGACTCGACTGTGTACATGGTGCTCCCAGACTCCCCGCCGAACTGCAAATACCAGGTCGGCTTGAGGTATCTGGAGAACGGCATTCCCATTCGTTCTCGTGAGCTGATCGCTGAGGCCATCGCCCATGGGTACGATGGCGGAGAAGTGCGTTTCCATTGGGTTCTCGCAGTTCTCAGTAAACGTTCTCACCGAGATCTTACGCCCGAGGAGCGTGAGGGACTGAACCAGATCTCGGCAGAGCTGCACAAGTATCCCAACGATGAGTGGAAACGTGCTTTGGAGGTGATCTTCAAACTGCTGGGCTGCCTGGACGGTGCCGAAGCCGACGTCAATGGGACGATCAGGGAGTTGCGTTCCCTGACAGCGCAGCAGCGAGATAAAATCGCTCGTCACCTCGACCTGGTTTTAACTGGAAAGGTGAAAGAAAGCTTGTGGGTCGAGACCCGCCAAGCGGCACAAGCCGCCAGGGACAGCAACAATCGAATCGGCCGTGTGTGGGCGTACTTTGAACCCCTTCCGGCCTATCCACGAGTCCGTGAACCTGCCGGTTACTCCATTACTCTTGGTGATTACACCCAAGCTGTCTTCTGGTCGGCTCTGCTCACGTGCGCGGTTGGCTGCCTTGGTTGGTTGGTGCTGGAGCATGCCAGGCTATCTCTGATAGTGGTATATCTTCTGGCTCTTGCCGCCGGATGCGTCGGAGCTCGCAATGGATTCCAATGGCACTACAAGATAGAGCGGATGCGTGCCAAGGAACGTGATTACATCGCTCCGTCGCGGAGTGTTCCTGCACCTGAGAAGGGTTTCGCTAACCAGGTAGACCACTCGTTCAATTACTACTTCAACAAGTATGCGCCTGAAGGCGTGGATTTGAATGAGTGGCTCGCTGATACGGCGGGAATACGCAAAACGCTACGTGATGAAATTGTTGAGATATATCGAGAGAGTCGTATCGGTGCTAGAAAAGTCGATTGGTTGATCCGGTACATGGTGCGCGACGTCAGGAGTCGCTGGAGAAACGGAACGCTGTTGGAGCACCGCGAACGCTACAAGGTCGAAACCTCTACGAAGGCATGGTGCATCCTCTCATGTGTCGTCCTGGTTGTAGCTGCTGGCAACGTCATTGTCGGGGCCTTCCAGGAGTCTGCGGTTACCGCGGTGATCGCTGGGCTCGCCATAGTGCTGAGTGGAAGGTTTGCCGTGCCGCTATGGATAGGCATTGCCGGAGAGCGTCGACGGATTGAGGAGGATTACCAGGAATACCATCAGATCAAGAAAGAGCGGAAGGCTGAATATGAGCGTTGGAGAAAGAAATTGGATGACACTCGCCCCCGGGAGGACGAGATGGAGTCCTGGTTGAACTCTGACAAGATGCTAATTCTCGACGGTGCGCTTCGTCACTATCGGCTGACCTGGAATGACATCATTGCTCACGCTTTCCTGCAGACGCCGAAGCGGCCCTACAAGCGGGCTCGGGCAGGGGTTGGTCCTTGGCGCTATTCTAAGTATGAAATCCGAGTGTTTTTGATTACCCGGGAAGGGGTTCGTGAGGTTGTCGCCGATCTAGATTTTGAAAGAATTGAAGTTAGCAGTCGAGAGCGGGATAATTTCCGCTTTGACGCGGTGTCCTCTGTCCATGTGGAAGAAGGGAGAGCGGCGGGGTATGTGTTGAACTTAACTCTGATGAATGGGCCGGTTAAGAGAATTTCCGTAACGGAGCCAGAAACGGGTGGGCTGGAGCCCTCTGAAGACTCCGACGAACTCTTCAAGGTGAACCTAGACGCGAGTGGGTTTGCTCACACGTTGCGTATTCTGGAGGGTATTGCGGCTGAGGGAGAAAAATGGTTCGTCCGATACTCGGTACCGAGCTCCGAGGGGAAGTTTGCTTCTGTTGATGTTCGTTTAGATGCAGCTCCTGTGGTCTGAACGGTGGAGCTGACGTTAACCGAAACAGAAGGTCGGGAACCCCGCGGGCGCGCCCTTCCGGGGAGCGCCGGCGCCCTCCGGAGGCAGGAGGCGGTGAGTCGCAGCCGCCCACGTGCCCACCTGAGACGAAACGCACCTCCCCCATCCCCTGCCCCGGGAGCGTCGATACGGCACGATGAAGACGTGCGCCTCTCGATACTCCGCCACGGCCAGACCCCCTCGAACGTGATCGGCCTGCTCGACACCGCCGCCCCGGGACCCGGGCTGACCCCCCTCGGCGAACGCCAGGCCGAAGCGGTACCGGCCGTGCTCCGGGACCGCCGGATCGACGCGATCGTGGTGTCGTCCCTGGTGCGGACGCGGCTCACCGCGGCTCCCCTGGCCGGCGAGCTCGGGTTGGAGCCCGTGGTCCTGGAAGGGGTGCGCGAGGTCGAGGCCGGCGACCTGGAGATGGCGGGCGACCCGGCGGCGCACCAGACCTATCTGGACACGGTGTTCGCCTGGGCGCGCGGCCACGTCGAACGTCGCATGCCGGGGGGCTTTGACGGGCGGGCGTTCCTGGGCCGGTTCGACCACGCCATGGAGCAGATCGCCGCGCACGGCTGGGACGAGGTCGTCGTGGTCTCCCACGGCGCCGCGATCCGTTCATGGGCCAGCGCCCGCGTCGCCGGCGTCGACGTCGCCGAGGTCGAGCGCACACCGTTGGCGAACACCGGCATGGTCGAGATCGAGGGGGACCCGGCATCGGGCTGGCGGCTGCTCGACTGGACCAGCGGCCCGGTCGGCGGCGTCCACCTCACCGCCCTGCGGGAGAACGACCCGACCGGCGAGGCCGTCGACGCCTGAGCGACCACCCCCGGGGCGTCCCCCGATCTGGTCGCGCACCCGTCACACGCGGGTCCCGTGAATCCCCGGCGCTTGCCGCCGGCGCCCGCGGCTTCCGCGCGCGGGCGCGGTGACGTCCTTCCTCTCCTGGCCCAACGCATCCTCACCGGCGGCTTCCGCGTCCGGACACGGTGACGGGCCTCGGCGGCTGCCCACCCACCTCGCGCGAGGCCGACGCCTCGCGCCCGTGGGTGAAGGGAGTGTCCGCCGACCGGAACACGCGGAGCCAGCCACTGTTCGGCAGCGCGCGCCCACCTCACCGTCGCCCCCGGTCCGGCGTCTCGGAACCGCCGGGAGACGGCCCGCCCCCTGCCCGGGGCCGGCCAAGGGGCGGGGCGGGCCGTCACACCGCCCGGGCCATCGCGGCCGGTCCGGCCTCCGGCACCCCGGTGAGCCTCCGAAGGGACCGCGGAATCCGCCGGAGTGTCCTCCGCCCGCTCTGGAACAGGCCGCTCGCGGGCTGGGAAGGTCCGCGCGTCGGCCGTCGGCGCCGCGCTCCGGAGCCGTCCCCGATGGTCGAGTCACACCGCTCGCCAGGTGGACGTCCAGCGCGGGCGCTTCCCACACGCTGTCCCCCTGCCCGCGGGCTCGTCAGGGCACCGGGCGGATGGCCCCGAACGCCATGGCGGCGGATTCGCGGCCCGAGGATGTGGACCCTCCTCCGCCACGGGATACGGCCACCTCCACGACCGCCGCGTCACGATCCTCCGCGATGGGGGACCGGTCGGAGTCGACTTCAGACCGATTGTTCTAATATCAGAACATGCGGTCTGAACCGGTAGGGCGAGCGGGATCCAGGTCATTCACCGAGACGGCTCGGCGCGAGCAGCTGACCTGGGCCGCGGTGAGGACGGTCAACGAGCTCGGCTACCACCGGGCCTCGCTGGCGGAGATCGCGAAGCGGGCGGACATCGCCAAGAGCGCGGTGGTGTACTACTTCTCCTCGAAGGAGACGCTGCTGCTCGAGGTGGTCCGGTCGGCGTTCGCGGCGCTGGGGGAGGAGGTCCTGGCCGCGGTGCGGGACGCGGACGGCACGGCCGCGCGGCTGCGCGCGTACGCGGACGCCTACCTGGGCCATGTCGACGCCCACCGCGCCGCGATCGCCGCGGCGGTGGAGATCGCGGTCTCCCATCGCACCGCCGATGGCCGGCCGCTGTACCTCGTCGAGAACGACGAGGACACGGCGCTGCTGCGCGACATCCTGGCCCGTGGCATCGACGACGGCACGTTCCGCCCGATGCCGCTCGATGTCGCGGTCGGACTCGCCGAGAGCGTCCTGGACCGGTCGATCACCGTCGTCCAGCGCGACCCCCACGCCGATCTGGGCGAGTTGCGCGGGCACGCCGTGCCGTTCCTGTTCCGCGCCCTGGGGGCGGCGGATGCGTGACCCGGTTCGGGGGATCGGATATGACGCCGGGGTCGTGTACGAGAAGAACTTCGACAGCAACCCGGTTTTCTCCGAGCGGTCCGCGCGACGCGACTACCGCGCCATCCGCGCCGAACTCGGCTGCGACGCCGTGCTCGTCATGGCCGGCGACCCCGGCCGGCTCGCGGTCGCCGCGCGCTGCGCGGCGGAGGAGGGCCTGGGGGTGTGGCTGCAGCCGCGCCCGTTCGACAGGCCCGTCCCCGTGCTGCGCGCGGCCGTCCGGGCCGCGGCGGACACGGCCGAGCGGCTGCGCGCGGAGGGCGCCGAGGTGGGGCTGGTCGTCGGCTGCGAGCTGACCTTGTCCACGCCCGGCATGCTTCCGGGACCGACGTTTTGGACCAGGGGGACGCTGCTGACGGTGACGTTTCCGCTGCTGCCCCTGGCGAACGCGCGATTGCGGCGGCTGCTCGGCGCTCTCGTGCGCGATGCCCGGGAGCGGTTCGCGGGCCCGGTCTCCTACGGCGCCGGCTCCTGGGAACGGCCCGACTGGGAGCTCTTCGACGTCGTCGGCGTGGACCGCTACCGTGACGCCCGCAACGCGTGGCGGTTCGAGGACGACCTCCGCGCTCTCGTCGACCGCCAGCACGCGCGCGGCAGGCCCGTGTACGTCTTCGAGTTCGGCACGTGCGCCTACCGTGGCGCGGCGCAGAGGGCCTCCACGGCCGCCGGGGTCCTCGGCGGACGCGGCGAGCCGACCGTGCCCCGCCGACTCGTGCGCGACGAGCGCGAGCAGGCCGACTACCTCGTCGAGCTGCTGGACGTCTTCGACCGGGTGGGCGTCGACGGCACCTTCGTGTGGGGGTTCAGTGAGCCCGCGCTGACCAGGTCCGATGAGCCCGGCCGTGATCTCGACCTCGCCAGTTACGGCGTCGTCGCCGCGCACGCCGACGGCACCTGGACCCCCAAACAGGCCTATCACGCCCTCGCGCACCGCTATGGAGGAAGCCCCGCATGACCACACCCCCCACTCCGAGACGGCGTGGCCTCGCGTCCGCGGCCTGGCGGATCGCGCTCGCCACCACCGCCCTGGGAACATGCGTCGCCGCCGGCGCCGCCGTCCTGCCCGCGGGCGACCCGTCCGACACGGCGGTCCTGATGGCCAGGATCGCCTTCGGCGTCGCGATCAGCGCCCTGATGGTCGGGCTCATCGCCGTCCTCGCCCGCCGGGCCGACCGGGAGACCCTGCGCGGCATCGGGGTCACGACCAATCGGGTGGACTGGCGGCTCGCGCTGTGGGGCGCCGCGGTCTGGACCGTTCCCGCCGCTGCCGCCTTCGGTGTCCTCGCCCTCCTGGGAGCGCCGTTGACGGTCACCGTCTCCGCCGCGGAACTCGCGCGGACAGGGCTGCTGCTGCTCTTCGCCGTCCTGGTGGTCGAGGCCGTTCCCGAGGAGGTGGTCTTCCGCGGCTACGTCACCACCGTGCTCGGCCGAGTCACGCGCGGCTGGTGGATCATCGTCGTCCAGGCGCTGCTGTTCACGCTGTTCGCGGGTCTTCTGCGGCAGAACTGGAACCCGCTGGACCTCTCGCTCTTCGTCACGATGGGGATCGGCTTCGGCTACCTTCGCATGCTCACCGGCTCCGTCTGGATGCCCATCGGGTTCCACGCCGCGTTCCAGACCGGGGCGCAGCTCATCCTCGCCCACGACGCCGTGGAGTTCGCCGGTGGGACCGGCGCGGCCATGCTCGCCCTCGGGGCCGTCCCCTTCAGTGTCGCCGCCGTCCTGGTCACCGCGGCCGGCGTGCCCCGAAGCGTGGCGGCCACCCCGGGCGGGACGGACTGAACACGCGGATCCCGTTGCACCACCACGCCAGTCGAGACCGCCCGCGGCTGTCGTCCCAGGCGGAGGGGAGAGAGACCCGCTGCCTCACTGGAGCGCGAAGCCGATAGCGGGGCGGAATCCGCCATCGGGACGGCGCCGCCCGTGTCCGTTCCCCTCGGTAACCGTAGTCACTCCCTGGCCCACGGGCAGCGGCTCTTCGCCGCCGCTGCTCTGGAGAGGACGCGCGCCCGGGCGCTGTTCGACACACACGGCCTGTGTGACGATCGCCTTTTCCAGTCTGCCCTGCACGCCGCCCACAGCGCGGATGATCAAGCTCTGGGCGCGGACATCCCCTGGCATTCGTGGGGGTCAGCCTCAGTGGTGCAGGTCCTGGCCCCGGACGGGAAAGTGCTCGGGGCGGGATTCGTGGCCGCCGACAGGCTGATGGTGACGTGCGAGCATGTCCTCCCCTCCGCGACCGTCCCCGGTGACCGGGGGCGGGTGTGCTTCCCGCGGTTGGAGGGGGGCGCCGGTGGCCGGCGCGCAGGTCGGGGTCGTGGACCCGACGGCACTGCGGCTGGACCTGATGCCCCGGGGCGCTGTTGTGGCGAGGGCGGCGTCGGGATGCAGTGGGCACCGGGTGTCCTCCTGCGGGTTCCCGCCCAGACCTTCCGGCAGGGGCGTTAAGGCTTTCCGGGGCACGTGGGCGGCCGCGGCCGCGGACTTCGTGGATCTTCCCGGTCGGGCGCGTCTTTCCGGCCGCTGCTCATCCGTTGTCGGCGATGGCTTCGTTGGTCATGTGACTTGGCCAACTGGCCAAGTCGTATGGCCAACTGTTACCTTGGGCGCATGAGTCACCAGGAGGACGCGGCGCCCCGCAAGCAGATCAGCGCGGACGAGCGCCGCCGGCGGCTTCTCGCGGCAGCGCTGCGCGTGATGAAGCGCGAGGGGATCGCGGCGGCGACCACCCGCGCGATCTGCGCGGAGGCGGGCATGCCACACGGGGCCTTCCACTACTGCTTCCGGTCCAAAAGAGAGCTCTACGGGGCCCTGCTCGCAAGCGACATCGAGATCGACCTGGCCCCCGTCTGGCCGGAGATCTCCCCGGCGGCGAGTCCGCGGGAGAACATCCGCACGCTGCTGCTGGCGTACTGGTCCCAGGTCGAAGCCGATCCCGACGCGCAACTGGTCCTTTTCGACCTTGGAAGCTTCGTGCTGCGCGACCCGGAGCTCCGGGAACTGCCCAGGGGGGAGTACGCGGCGTCCCTCGAAAAGGTCACGGGCTACATCGTCCGTCTGGGAGAGGAGGCCGGCCTCACCTATCTGTGTGAGGAGCGCGCGATCGCTGAACTCGTGGTCACCACGCTCAACGGCGTCGCGTGGTCGTGGCTCGCCCACCGTGATGGCGTGGCGGCCCGGGCGAGCCTCGAGAGGTTCGCGGAACTCGTCGCGGGTCTCGCCAGGAACAAGACCGACCGCTCGATGTGACCGCTACCGGCGGACCGAGCAGAACTCCTCTCCACAGACGAAGGACGGACAACCATGGCCGACATTGTCTACCGCCCCTACCACGAGCGCGATGCCGCGGACGTCAAGTCGATGATCAACGAGGCGTTCCACATCCACCGCTACATGAAGAAGAAGCACCTGCTCAACAGCGCCCTGGAGGTCTACCTGCGTGAACGCCTGCTGGCCAGCACCTACACGCGGGTCGCCGTCAAGGACGGGCGGGCGGTCGGAGTGATCATGGGGCGGGTGCCCGGCCGTCCCCGGGTTCCCCATGCCGGCCGGAACAGGCTGCTGACCTGGTTCCACATGGGCCGGATCGCTGTCACGGGCTTGTCCGACCTGCCGTCACTGGCGCAGTACTTCAAGTTCGACGGCGTTTACCGGAGGCTGCGCCACAGCACGTCCGCGCCGTTGACCGACGAACTCACCCTCTTCGCCGTCGACGCGTCCACCCGGGGAACCGGTGTCGGAAAGGTCCTGTACCAGGACTACCTCCGGCATCTGCGGGACCAAGGCCGGACGGACTTCTACCTGTACACGGACTCGCTCTGCTCGTACGGGTTCTACGAGAGCAGGGGCATGACCCGCGCCGCGGCCGAGGAGATGCAGATCCGGCTGGACGGCGAGACGGAGCCTCTCGGCGTCTTCCTGTACGCGGGACAAGTCCGCTAGGAAACCGGGCGGCGCGGCCACGCGCGAGCAGCGCGGCGGGCGGGGTTCTCGGGGGCGTGTCAGGAGCATGGCGTCCTGGAAAGATCCGAAGTGGGAGTGTTTCCGGATTGGCTGGCCGGACGGCCACCGCCGTTACGAACGTCGATCCGGGTGGTGTGCGGCCTCGGTCGTTATCCCCCTCCCCTCTCTTCTGTCATCACAGGTTCACCGAAGAGGGCGAACCCCTGGTCGTGTTGGGAGGCAAGGGATTTCTCGTTGCCAGACCCTCATGCTGCTTTCAACGGCCTTGTCGGCGCCTTCCCTGAAAAGGGAATAAGGGTAAGTGCCGGGTCCGGGCAGAGCCACCTTCCCTGCCGGTTCGTCAAGGAGAGGCGTGACTGTAACTACTCCTGTTGGAGACAGGAAAAACCCAGTTGCCGCCTCCGCGTCGCCCCCTTGGGGTGGTGGAGAGGTATCCCAGTGTTCAAGGGTGAAGCGACTCTTCAATGATTCTTTGGCGGTGTCAAGAGGAATTTGACTCGTCGTCTCTCCGGTGACTGGGAGATGCGATTTCTGCGCAGAAAACTGGTCGCCGTGGATGTCGACAATTCCGTGCGTTGGTCGGGTCGAAACCTCAACAGGGAACGCGGAATGCGTGTCATCTTCCTCTGCTGGGTCGCTTTGCCCCTAAAACCCTCTCCGCTCAAAGTCCGGTTTTCCTTAGCTGAAGCCGAGGCGCAGTGTATGCGCCTATTTCACTCCTCTTCTCCCTCGGCTTGGGTAGCGTCGGGTCCATGGACCAGCGGATCGTGATCATCGGCTGTGGGGGTTCCGGCAAGACCACTCTGGCCAACCGTCTGGCCGTGGGCTTCGGCATTCCGGTGACACACCTGGACGCCGTCTACTACGACGACGAGTGGAACCCGCTGCCACAGGAAGAGTTCGCCGCCGTCCAAGAGGAGCTGGTGGCCGATCCGGAATGGGTGATCGACGGCAACTACGCCTCGACCCTGCCGATCCGGCTACGTCGCGCCACCACCGTGGTCTTCCTCGATCTCCCGCCGTTGCCGTGCCTGTGGGGCATCGCCCAGCGCAGATGGCGTCACGGTGGTGGACAGGACGGCCGGACCGGGGTCTACAACCGCATCACCTGGGATTTCATCCGCTACGTGTGGAACTACCGCACCACGATGCGACCTCGGGTGCGGGCTTTGATCGCCGAGCACGCTCCCCACGTCGAGGTGCACGTCGCGACCTCGCGCAGAGCCGCCGATCGATTGGCCCGAAGGATCATCACCCGCCTCACGGACTGACCGAACGGATCGGAGACGCGAGTGTCCGATGACCCACCCCTTCCTCGACCCCGAACAGGTCCATGGTCACCCTGCGCAGCACCCACCTGGGGCGCCTTGATCAAGCCGCAACGAGACTAAGGGGAACGCCGTCTACGGAAATGCCAGAGCGCTGTCGGATCCTTTGACGTGGTCATCCGTACCCGGCTGAACGGTCGAGTCCCTTTGTGTGAGACCGCCTCCATTGAGGAATCGGGTCCGGAGTCGCTGTTCGACGAGGCCCACGCGCGGTGTCGTGCGGTCGAACCTAACTGGCCCGGCATGAACTGCGGAATGTTCATGGTGGACAATGAGCTCGGCCAGTTCGAGGTCAGCGAGATTAACCACCGGGAGAACACGGGTGTTCTACTGCCCGCCGATCGTTGCTGGGGACGAGTCCTGTTCTTTCCCTCTGGAGTGACGCGGCGAACGGCTCGAAAGGTTGGAGGTGTTCGTGGAGGCGCGTTCGTGGTCCGCATATCCGATCGTTCCGGAACCACCGATCGGAACCGGCGCGGGTGAGGACCGGGAGCGGCGATTCGCCGAGGTTCCCGAATCCGGATGGCACGCTTTGGTCACGTGGGCGATCGGTCCCGACCACGTGGTCCGCTGCCTGGACCTGCGTCCCCCCGAACCGGTCCGTGTGGTCTATGGAAGGAAAGGGCGGCGTACCGTCCAGGTCGAGGAGAGGACCCGCGGGGATCGGTCGGCCGTGGACGCGCAGATCCACGACTACCTCACCGATGCGCGGGTGCCCTCACAGCCGTGCGGGTACCGGTGGTTCGTCGAACTCCCCGACGGAGTCGACGACGGCGATCAGCTCTTCGGCCGTTTCAGAGCGGGACTGCTGGACATCCCGGCCGGCCACCGGCCCTCCCGCGAGCGCGACGCCATGATCGCGGCCGCCGAGGCTCTGTATGGGGCCGCACCTCGAAGACGGCCTGAGCAGCCCCCGGATGACTGACCCGGCATGGCGACGGCCCCGCGCTTCACGGCGCGGGGCCGTTTCGTACGTGAGGCCTCCCCGCCTCGGACACCCCCTCGGTCCCGCATTTCAGACCGGAGCGGCCGGGGCCTCCCACGGAACCCCCGGTTCCGGGCGGTCAAGGTGAGCGAGCACCACGGCGGATGCTCGTGTGCGGTCGCGGTCTGTCCGGCCTGGTGGGCGTGTTCCCACAGGCCGGCCACGCGCCGGGCGAGGGGCCGAGCGGGGCGGGGCGCGGAGTGCCCGGTGACGTCCAGCGCGTCACTCCCAGGTGAGGGTCATCGGGTTGTTCGGGCGGTCCAGCACCAGGCGGCCGGCGTCGCTGTCGGGCCGGGGACGGGTGTCCGGGATGCCGAAGCGGACGGTGCGGTCGCGGTACCCCTGATCCCAGGTGACGATCTCGCGCGCGACCTGTTCGGCGAGCCGCTGTCCTGCGATGCCGTGTCCGATGACGCCGACCTCGTAGCGTTTACCGCCGTCGGGGCCGGGGGCGGCGGCGCGGATGGTGAGGTAGGCGAAGCCGTCTGCGGCGGCGGTGGCCATGGCCACGGTGGGAAACGCCGGCTTGACCAGGCCGCTCTCCCTGGCCGAGGGGTCCACTTCCATGCGCATGAGGGGGTTGGGCAGCCGACAGGCCAGCCACAGGAACAGCCATTCGAAGGACTCCATCGGAGCGAAGCACGCCCCGGTCCAGCTTTCGTGGCGGGCTGTGGCGAACACCCCGGCAAGAGCGTCGGGGTCGGTGGCATGAGCGTTGTCCCGGTGGGTCTGCAGCCGCACCTCCGCGGTTCCGGTCAGGTCGATGACACCGCGGGCGTCGTCGCCGATGCCGCGCAGCGGCATGAACGTGCACATTTCACTACCGCGGTCGACCCAGCCGCCCTCACCGCGTTCGAAGATGATGCTGCGGGAGACGGCGCCGGCCAGCCGGACGGGAACGACCAGGCGGCCGCCAGGGGTGAGTTGCTCCAGCCAGGGGGTGGGGATCTCGAAACAGCCGACGGTGGCGATGACGCGGTCGAACGGTGCCGTTTCGCCGTGGCCGAGCGCGCCGTCGGAGACGACGACATCGACACGTGGGATACCGGCGGCGGCGAGGTGCTCGCGGGCGCCCGTGACGAGGTCGTCGTCGATGTCGATGGTGGTGACGTGACCGGCCGTGCCGGTGATCGTGGCCATGAGGGCGGCGTTGTAGCCGGTGCCCGCGCCGAGTTCGAGGATCCTGTGACCGGGGCGGATCTGGAGCTGCTCCAGCATCAACGCGACGATCCTCGGCTGGGAGGCCGCGCTGATATGAACGCCGGTCTCGTCGTATTTGGTGTAGACCGGCTCGTCGGCGTATGCCGTGGGAAGCGGGACGCCGGGCAGGAAGAGGTGCCGCGGCACCTGCCGCAAGGCGGTCTCCACAGCGGGGGTACGGACCGTGCCGTTCTCGACGAGCTCGTCGACGAGCTTGGCGCGCAGCTCGTCGACGGAGGCGGCGGAAGCATCACTCACAGTAGTCGTCACTCGGGAGACCTTACTGGTGTGGAACGGCGGTGGTAGCGGAAACGCCCCCGGAGTTCTCCCATGCCCGGCCCATCGGCCGGACCGGGCGCGTACCAGGCACTGATGTGGACCCGGGTGGGGACGGATCCGTCCTGTCGCCATCGCCTTGGCAAGGGCGCGCCCTCTCGCCGACGGTCATGGAGGCGGTGGTGGGCGGCCCAGCGTCTGCGTCGGCGCTCACGTACTGGTTCGCCCGGTCGGGCCTGGCCGACGCCGTCATCGAGCGGGCGAGCGCGGACAGGCCGATACCTGTCCCGACGCCTTCCGCGTGCGCGGTCAACGCCCGCGCGACCCCATCCCCGCCCTGCTCGCCGAAGTCCTCTCCGCGCACTGGGACGGTCCCTGATCATCGCTGATCCGGGCCATGGTCCTGCGGACGGCGACGCCTACCGGGGACCGGAGGAGATCCTCGCCGGCCCGGGCGGGATCACCGCCGCCCAGTTGGCCGCCGGGCCCCATCCGCCCCCTGAGGCGGCCGGACGCACCGGCCCGAAGCGGCCCTGGCCCGGCTGGAACAGTGGGCCTGCGGCGGAACCTGCCGCCTGCCCACCGGCGAGGGGCGGCAACGGTGCGGATCGGTCGATCCGTGAGCCGGCCAGGCCGGCGGTCCGCGGTGTGGCGGCGGTGGCCGTGGTGGTGTCCTGCCGGCACGCCCATGCCGTGGTCACCCGGTACGGCGAGACCGGGATGGCGGCGTGGATGATCCCGTTGACCGTCGACGGTCTGGTCCATGCGAGCTCGATGGTGATCCTGGACGCCGCGCGCAACCGGTCGAAGGCGCCGGTGCCGGCGTGGGTCCTGCCGTGGGCGGACCGTTCCGGCGCCCGAGGAGTCCGAGAAGAACCGGCCGGGCACCGTGACCCGGGAGACGGAGACCCGGCACGGGACATGCCGCCGACGGCCACCGGGTGAGCCCCTGGGCCCCTTCCCGGGGCCGGGATTCACGCGGTGGCCGTCGGTGCGCCGAGGAGGCCCCGCGGCGGCGGAGCCGAACCGCTAGCCGGGGTTACGCGCGGAGACCAGGGCGTAGCCGAGCTCCGGGGTGTGTTCGATCCTGCGCGCCTCTTCGACCCGCTTCTCGAACTCCTCGACGCCGATCGCCCGCACATACTCGTCGCGGCAGGAGAGCGCCCCTTCGATGAAGTAGCGGATCGAGCGCCGCGTGTTCCGCATGGCGTCGGTGACCTCGGTGGGGATCAGCCCGGCCTTTTCGAGGAGGTCACCGTACTCGTCGAACCTCGCCATGGCGTAGGTCTCCTCGGTCGAGGACGCGCCGGCGGAGTTGTAGCGTTCCTGCGCCGAGACCTCGTGCACGGTCAGGTCCGCGATGGAGACCCGGCCCCCGGGGCGCAGCACGCGGGCGATCTCGCGCAGCACCTGGACCTTGTCCGGCATGTGGACCATCGATTCCAGGGCCATCACGCCGTCGAACGAATCGTCCGGGTAGGGCAGTGACATCGCGTCGGCCACCTCGTAGCGCACCCGGTCGTCCAGCCCGGCCGCACGGGCGCCTTCGGTGGCGACCTCGATCTGGCGTGGGCTGATCGAGATGCCGACGATCTCGACCTCGTAGCGGCGGGCGAGGCGCAGGGCGGGGGAGCCGGTCCCGCAGCCGATGTCGAGGATGCGCTGCCCGGGGCGCGGGTCGAGGCGCGAGATGACCTCGTCCGTCATCCTGTCCAGGGCCTGGCCGAAGGTGCTCTGGTCGTTCTCGTCGTCCCAGTAACCGTAGTGGAGGTTGCCGTTCCACAGCTTCGCCACGACGGTGGTGATCTCGTCGTAGGCGTCGGCGACCTTGGAGCTGTCCGGGGCGTTCTGCGTCATTGGGCCTCCTGGTGTGTCAACGTGGTCGCTTTCCATAGGGGCGGGCGGGAGTGCGTCTTCGCCGGGGCCTTCGGGGTCAGTTCTTCTTGCGGGCGAGGGTGAGGCCGTCGCCGACGGACAGCAGCACCAGTTCGACCCGCTCGTCGGCCAGGGCGTGGTCGTTGAAGCCGCGGATGCCCTGGACGGCGTCGGAGGTCTTGGTGGGGTCGATGACCTCGCCCGCGTAAAGGGTGTTGTCGGCCAGGATGAGGCCGCCGGGACGGATGCGCGGGACGATTTCGTTCCAGTAGTCGATGTAGCTCTGCTTGTCGGCGTCGATGAAGGCCATGTCGAACATCGGGTCGCGGGGGAGCGCGCGCAGGGTGTCCACCGCGGGGCCGATGCGCGAGGTGATCTTGTGCGCCACGCCGGCCTTCTCCCAGTAGCGGCGGGCCATCGACGCCCACTCTTCGTTGATGTCGCAGGTCAAGATGGTGCCGTCGTCCGGGATTCCAAGGGCCAGGCACAGGGACGAGTAGCCCGTGAACGTGCCGATCTCGATGATGTCGCGGGTGTGGGACAGCTGGGCGAGGAGCGTCATGAACCTGCCCTGCTCCGGACTGATCTGCATGATGACCGAGTCCGGGTGCCGGCGCTCGTTCTCCGCGGCGAGTTCCTGCAACACCGAGGCCGGCGGAGTGCTGTGTTCGACCAGGTATTCGTAGAGCTTCGGGCTGAAGATCTCGGAGGTGATCACCGGGTTCCCTTCATGACGCGGACGAGTGGACGGTCGTCTCTTCTGGTGGAGCGCACGGGGTCAGGTCATTTTCCGCAGTGCCTCCAGGTCGGTCTTCCCGGTGCCGCTGATGGGCATGGTCGGCTGCCGGCGGAACAGCGCGGGGACCATCTGCCGGGGGAGGTGTTCCTGGAGGAAGGCGCGGAGTTCCCCCGCCGAGGGTGCGTTCTCCGCGGCCGCGACGAAGTGCGCCGCGAGCATGGTCTCGCCCAGAGGGCTGAGGACGTCGACCACCGCGCACTCCTCGACCCCGGGATGTCTGCGCAGGGCCGCCTCGATCTCCCCCAGCTCGATCCTGTGGCCGCGCAGCTGGACCTGGCGGTCACGGCGCCCGAGGTAGTAGAGCGTGGCGCCGTACAGCCTCGCCCAGTCGCCGGTGCGGTAGGCCGCCTCTCCGTCGACCGTCACGAACCGCCGCGCCGTGGTCTCGGGCCGGTTCAGGTAGCCCGACGCCAGCCCCGCCCCCGACACCAGGAGCTCGCCCGGTTCCCCTTCGGGGACCTCTTTCAGCGTGTCGTCGACGAGGCGGACCCGCAGATGCGGCAGCGGCCGCCCGATGGGGGTGTGCCCGGGATCGGCGCTCGGGGGTGGCGGGTCGAGCGGGCAGCTGCTGACGACGACCGCGGTCTCGGTGAGGCCGTAGAGGTTGTACATCCGGGCCTGCGGCGCGGCACCGGTCCGCTTCCAGCGGGCGACGGTCTCCAGGTTCACGGCCTCCCCGCCGAGGAAGACGCGGCGCAGCGCGGGCAGCGGAGCGGGGTCGCCCTCCAGGGCGGACACGAGGTAGCCGAATTCGGTGGGGACCTGGTTGAGGACGCTGACGCCTTCGGCCCGCAGCAGGTCGAGGAAGCGCACCGGGTCGTGCGTCCTCTCTTTGGAGACCACGATCAGCCGGCCCCCGCTCAACAGGGCTCCCCACAGCTCCCAGACGCTGAAGTCGAAGGAGGGGGAGTGGAAGAGCGTCCACACGTCACCGGGCGTGGGGGCGATGAGGGGGCGCGCCGCGTCGAGCATCGCCAGGACCTGGCGGTGACCGACGACCACCCCCTTGGGGTGTCCGGTGGACCCGGAGGTGTAGATGACGTAGGCGGCCCCCTCGGCGATCTCCTCCTTCGCGTGGGGGGGCCGGCCGGTGCGCGCCACGCGGGGAGCACCGCCGTCCTCGTCCCATTCCACGATGGTCGAGAGCCGGGCGTCCTCCTCGATATAGGTCTGCCGTTCTTCCGGGTAGTGCGGATCGATCGGGACGTAGGCGGATCCGTGCGCCAGGATGCCGATGATCCCCACCGCGATGTCCACCCCGCGGGGCAGGCGCAGACCCACCAGGCCGCCGGGGGGCACACCGGCGTCGTGCAACGCGCGGGCCAGGGCCGACGCCCGCTGCTTCAGCCGGGCGTAGGTCAGCGCCCGCGAGTCGTCGCGGACCGCCACCGCGTCCGGACGCTCACGCACGACCTGCCAGAGTCTGCCGTGCAGGCTTGTCGAGGACTGTCCCAAAAGCATGTTCCTCACCTCGGAGAGGGGCCGTGGGGCGTCGGGGCTAGAAGATCTCCGGGCAGTGCGGTTCCCGGTCCTCCAGGAACGCGGCGGACAGGTCGCGGGCGACGCCGCGATCGACGATGTCGACCGTGCCCGCCGCGGCCAGCGTCCCCAGCCGGGTGCCGCCCAACAGGAGGGCGCCGAGGTCGGCGATGTCCATCCGTAGGTGGGGGGCGGCGGTGACGGGGTGGGCGTTCGCCGTACCGTCCGATTCGACCCTCAGGCGCCACCGGCCCTGGTTCCATGGACAGAGGCGGTCGGTGACCTCCAGCACCGCCTCGACGGGGCGGGCGTAGCGTCGGGCGCCGAGCGCGCGCTCCAGGTCGACCACGCGCACCCAGAGGTTGTCGCTGAGCTGTGGCCGGGGCGCGCGCAGGTCGGAGAGCAGGTCGAGGAGGGGTTCGTCGGGCGCCACCGAGTCCACCGCGATCTCGGCCACCAGGTCCAGGTCGAGGAGGTGACGCCACAGGGACCGGTAGGCCTGCGGGGTGGCCGCGACCAGTTCCACCACCGTGACCGTGCAGGCGGCGCCGAGGTCGTTGAACGCCGGGGCGACCCGGTACACCGCGTACCCCTGCGGGTGCACGGCGAACCGGGGAGGGTCGTCGGGGGCGTCGGCGCCGAGGATCTGCGCCCAGTGCCGGTGGTCGCGCTGCAGCCACCCGGTCCGCTGGGCGGACACCTCCGTGTAGGGCAGGAGCAGGCGGGGGTCATCCGGCGCGCACTCCACCTCGTCGACCAGGCCGTCGGTGTCCAGGCCCGGCCGAAACGCCGCCCGGCCGGGCACCCGGATCCGGGCCTGGCGCGTGGCGATCCCATAACCGAACCGCCGGTAGATGCCGCTTTCCGAGGCCAGCAGGATGCTGATGGGCTGCTCGCCGCGCCGGTAGGTCTCGTCCAGCTGCGCGCGTACCAGTGCGGTGAGCCCGCCGCGGCGACGGTGGGTGGCGGTGATCGACATGCCGGTCATGGCCGCGGCCGGGCACTGACGCTCTCCGGGCAGTGTGATGGTCCGAGCGAACGCGCCCCCGCCGCCGACCAGCCGTTCACGGTGGAAGACGCCGTGGAAGCGCTCGGAGCCGAACCGGTCCAGGTAGCGCCGGCGCTCCTGGGGGCCGGGGCGGTTGAAGAACACGGCGGCGGCGACGTCGTGGAAATCCGCGATCTCATCGGCGTCGAGCCTGCGTGCGACCAGCCGATCGTCGGCCCGGCCGGTGCTGTCCGGCATTTCGCCTCCTGGTTGCTTGAACGGTCCGTCTCGCCACGACTTCGATGTCAGGAGGGGGAGACCTCGGAGGCGGAGGCGTGGAGCCCTTCGATGTGGGCGAGGCAGTGCGCCCTGGTCCCGGAGAAACCCGCGGCGCGCCAGCCCGGGGGGATGTCGCGGTTTCGCGGCCACAGCGAGCGGTCTCCGGCCTCGTTCACCACCACGGTGCAGGGGTAGTCCGGGTCGTCCGACAGGAAGGCGGACATGGGGGGCTCCTTTCGTGCGAGGTTCACAGGGTCTTCTCCGTGACGGCCAGGGTCCCGTTGGACCATCCCTCGACGTCGAGGCAGGCCGCGGGGGTGTGGGCGGGGTTCCCCGCGGGCGTGGGGAAGCGGTCGTCCCCGGCCGGGTTAGGGAGGCCGTCGGAGCGGTCGGCCACGCGCAGCAGCACCGGTTCGCGCGTCAGCTCCAGCACCAGGCGGAAACCTTCGGCGGGGACGGCGTGCAGCCACAACTCCCACGGCCCGTCGTCGGCGGGGGAGGTGGGGACGGAAGCCGGCCCCCCGACCAGTGACCAGGAGCGCACCGCGCCGGAACGCACGGCCAGCGAGATCTGGCGGGCTCCTCGGGGGGAGGACACGTCGACCACCACGCGCCGCCCGTGCTCGTGCGTTTTCTCCGAGACCACGTCGAGCACGGGGGGTGGCAGCTCCAGCAGGGCTGCCGGCGCGTGCAGGAGGTCCCTGTTCCACCCCGGGAAGTAGACGTCGAGGGGGCCTTTGCCGGGGCGGTCACCCAGGAACGGCCGGGTGGCCTCCCCCGGCGCGTCGTCGGTGCTCAGCCAGAACGCCCGCCGCCGGTCGGTGTCGACCAGGTACATCAGCGCATAGGGGTGGGGGCGGTCCGGCGTCGGGCGCGCCAACCGGAACTGGCGTAGGGCCAGCGCGCCGGCGGCCGTCAGGCAGGTCCCCAGCAGCAGGCGCCGCGTCCGCTTCCCGGTCTGGCGCCACATGAGCGGTCCGGCGAGCTCTCCGCCCAGCTGTAGCAGCGCCATGGCCGGTACGGCGATCCGGGGGGTCAGCCCCTGGTAGGTGAGCGCGGCGCGCGGGGCGAGCAGCGCCACGGCGGGGACGGCCGCCGCCACCTGCCCGAGGAGGCGGACGCTCGACCTCGGGGAGGTGGCCGTGAGCAGGGCGATCCCGCTGCCCACCAGGGGCAGGGCGGGAAGATGCGCGGCGCCGGGCAGCCACCGGGCGCAGCCCAGGGCCGCGGCGGCCAGCGGGACCGCGGCCGAGGCCATCCGGAGCTCGTCCAAGCCCGGTCGGCGGGTGGCCGCACCGGCCATCGAGAGCAGCCCCAGCGTGGCGAACAGCTCCTCGGAGCGGTAGAAGTCGCCGTGGCGGCGGAACTCCGGGCGGACCCGGCCCAGCAGGGACACCAGCCCCTGGGCGGCCAACGCTCCTCCCGCCAGCCGCCCCCACAGCGCCGCCTGCCCGCGCAACAGGTCGCGCGGCGAGATGCCGGACCTTCGCATCCAGCGCGCGAGGGCCCCCGCCCAGAGCGCGGCCGCGGCGGCGGCCAGCGGGCCGGCCGCCCACCGGGGATAGGAGAGGGTCACGCCGTTGGCGACGGTGAAGTAGGCCGACTCCCGCTCCTCAAGAGCGGACAGGTCGGTGTTGCGCAGCCGCTCGGCGAGCGCGAGTGCGAGCTCCCCGTGGTGTTGCAGACTGGCGGGATCGACATGTTCGATGTCGTCCAGGCGCGTGTGGTAGTAGGCGAAGTCGCCGATGTGGGCGAAGTTGAGTCCGGGAATCCCCCACGCGCGCGCGACGGCGAAGTCGGTGCTGTTGGGGATGCGCCGGTACACCTCGCCGAACAGGGAATCGACGAAATGGGGAAGGCCGCTGCGGGTCAAGGCCGCCACCAGGTCCGCTTCGCCGGACCCGGTCTCGAACATCAGGACGGGGCCGGAGGTGCCGCGCGCCTCGAAGTTCAGCATCGCGCCGACCCGCCGGGCCAACGGCTCCTCCTCGAAGAGCGCTTTGGCGCCCAAGAGCCCCAGTTCCTCGCCGTCGGTGAGGGCGATGACGACATCGTTGCGGCCCGGACCGCGGCTCTGCAACGCGCGGGCGACCTCGACCAGCGCCGCGGCCGGGACGCCGGCGTCGCTGGCCCCGGGCCCCTGGGCGACCGAGTCGTAGTGGCTGGTCAGGAGCACCGCCTTGCCTCCGGGGGACGTTCCCGGCAGGCGGGCCACGATGTTGTGGATCTTGCCGGCGGCCAGGTTGGCGGGGCCGTAGGGCATGCGGCCGTACCCCTCGGCGGCCACGGTCTCCTGCACGTGGACGTCGAATCCCGCCCGCGTCAACTCCTCGACCAGGTAGGCTCGGGCCTTCTCCGCGGCGGGGGAGCCGGTGGGCCGCGGCTCCCGCGCGATCGTGTGCAGATGGCGTTGCGCCCGCTCCGCCGAGAAGTGGTCGGGCGGAGCCTCGGCAGTGACCGGCGCGGGCGGGCGCATGGCCCGGATCGCCGCCGCCGCCCCGGCCACAAGGGCCAGCGGCAGCCCGACCCCGGTCAGTGCCTTGGCGATGGGGGGCATGGACGTTCTCCTTCTTCGGAGCCGACGGTGGTCTGGCGGGTTTCGGCGACAGGTCACTCCCGCGGCGGCAAGGACAGCAGCGACAGCCTTTGGCGGCGCAGCCGGCCCAGCACGCTGGGGCCCGACAAGGAGGCCGGACCGCGCGACCCCGAGGAGGCGAGCAGGCTCGGCTCCTCGCCGACGAAGTGCGCGCAGACGTTGCGGTGCGCGTCGTAGGTGGTCGCCAGGACCGACTCGAACTCCTCCACCTGCCCGGGGGCGTGCCGGGCGAACTGGGCCCAGGAACGGCTCACGGCTCGGATCTGACGGATCAGCTCCTCGTGGTCCCGCCAGTGCAGGCCGCTCATCCTCGGAGGGGCGACGGGCGGCATGAGGGTGGGACGGATCCGCGTGGTGTAGTCGGTCGGGCTGGCATCGGCGGCGAAGCGCAGCGTGGCGCGTCCGCTGCCCATCATCACGGCGGCCACCCCGAGGGCGGTGCGGGCGGATGCCAGGGCTCCGCGCTGCTGCGCCTGGCGGGCGTGGGCCAGGGCGAGCGCGCACGCCTGGCAGATCGCCATGAACAGGTGGTGGCCTCGCACCCACCGGACGAGGACGCCATCGTCGGCGTTGGACTCCGGCCCCTCCTCGGGCGGGAAGGCCAGGGGCGGCGGAGAGGACGGCCGGTCGTCCCCGCCGAGCCAGCCGAGCACCGTGTCGAAGCCGTGCACCAGGTCGGCCCACTCCTCCGCGGGAATGCGCGTCCCGTAGTCCGCCGCCGCCTCGACCACCCCGGCGGCGGCCTTGAGCAGACCGTCGAGCATCAGCAGCAGCGGCGGTCCGGCCACCCGGACGATGCCGAACGCCTCGTCGTTGTCCCGGTTGGCCTGCGACTCCCTCGGGTCCGCCTCGACCGGTTCGGGGGCGGGGAGGGGCAGCGTCTTGCGCGCGGCCCGCATCGCCTCGGCGAACAGGGAGAGATCACCGCGGACATCGATGGCGCCGGTCCGTTCGGTGATCGGCGCGACCAGGTCTGGCACCGGGCCGATCGGGGGCAGGGCGGTCAGCTCTTCGGGGATTCCCAGATGGAACGGGATGTCGGCCGACTGGGACGGACTCCAATCCATCAGTGGCTCCTTCCGTTCGCGCTGGAGCCCTCGCCGGTGGGGCTCGGCAGGAACCCGATCCCCTCCAGATAGCGAAGGATCGAATGCGCCATCGATTCGTCGATGGGCGGGCAGGAGATTCCCGACCCCGCCAGCTGGCGAAGGGTGTTCGCGCATTCCTCTTCGGGCCGGGTCTCGTGGATGTAGCGGGGGTCCAGGGCCCGGTAGGTCTCTACGGAGGCGTCTCGGACCAGCGGGGCGATGGGGTAGAGCGGGTGGGCCGGGCCGACTTCCAGGGCCCGCCGTCGGCCTTCCTCGAACGGGACGGTGTCGAATTCATAGCCGTAGGTTCTGACCCACTCGGCGAACTGCTGCGTCGGAATGGGGCGCGGATTGAACACGTGGTAGAACTCGCCCAGGGAATCGCTTTGCAGCGAGATGTGCACGATCGCCTGCGCGGTGTAGTCCACCGGCACGGAGTCGAGGATCCTCGGGAAGTCGGGAACGACCCCCATGGCCAGATAGCCGCGCAGCGCCACCAGCAGGTAGTCGGTGGTCTGGGTCACGCCCGAGCGCGTGTGGCCCATGATCAGGCCGGGGCGGAAGATGGTCACCGGGATGCCGCGCTCCCGCGCCATGTTCACGACCTTCTCCGCCGCCCACTTGCTCCCGGTGTAGCCGGCCGGCACACCGACGGCGGAGTGCAGTGGCGCGTCGTTCTCCAGGAACGGCCGAGGGCTGTGGGTGGCCAGGAGCGTGTCGATCGTCGAGACGTAGTGCACCGCCTTCAAGGTGCGGGTGCAGGCGAGCTCGATGATGCGGTGGGTCCCGACGACGTTGGGCTCCTTCAGCGCGGAGTAGGGGTAGACGAAGTTGACCAGCGCCCCGTTGTGGTAGATCGCATCGACCGTCTCGGCCAGCTCGTTCCACTTCTGTTCCGCCAGTCCGAGCCGGGGCTCGCCCAGGTCGCCGGCCAGGCAGCGGACCCGCTCGATGCGCCTGCCGACATCGATGCCATAGCCGCGCAGGCCCTCGACGATGCGCTGCTGCGCGGCCTCGTCGTCTCGCGCCCGGCACAGGCACACGACTTCCGCGTCCGTGCGGAGCAGGAGCTCTTCGAGCAGATGCAGCCCGAGGTAGCCGGTGGCGCCGGTCAGGAGCACCCGGTTCGGCGCCGTCCAGTTCGCGTGCGGGAGCCCGTCGGGGCTCACCCCGGCGTCCAACCGCCCGTCGGCCTCCAGGGTCGCCGAGTGCTTGCGGGCCAAGACGCCGTCCATCCCCTCCTTGCGGTAGATGCCGATCACCTCGGCCACACCGGCCACAGTGGGCACCTTGAAGAACTCGTGCAGCGGGATCTCCACCCCCAGGCGCTCGACCAGCACCGAGGTGAGCCGGGCGATGCTGATCGAGGTCCCGCCGGCCTCGAAGAAACCGGTGTGCACGTCGATCTCGTCCAGGCCGAGGACGTCGCAGAACAGGTCGGCGACCTCGCGCTCCACCTCGTCGCGCGGTGCGGTGCGCACCGGCGAGGTGGTCGGCGTCGAGAACAGGGCGGCGATGGCCGCCCGGTCCACCTTTCCGTGCGGGGTCCGCGGCAGCTCCGAGACGGTTTCCACCACATCGGGCACCATGTGCGCGGGCAGGGAGGCGCGCAGCGCTGCGCGGAAGCCCTCCGCGGCCGGCCCCGCCTCCTCCTCGGCGACGATGGCCGCGGCCAGCCGCGCCGAGGCGCTGCCCGCGTCGAGCACCACGCAGGCCGCCTCCCGGATATCGGCGCGGCTGGTCAGGGCCGCGTCCACCTCGCCCAGCTCCACCCGGTACCCGCGGACCTTGACCTGGTCGTCGACGCGGCCGAGGAACTGGACGGCGCCGTCGGGCAGTCTCCGGCCGAGGTCGCCGGTGCGGTAGAGGCGCGCGCCCGGGATAGGGCCGAACGGGTCGGGCAGGAACCGCTCCGCGGTCAGGCCGGGGCGGCGGTGGTAGCCGCGGGCGACCCCGGCACCGCCGAGCACGATCTCGCCGACCACCCCGTCGGGGACCGGCCTCAGCTCGGAGTCGACGACGTGGATCTGGGTGTTGGCCAGCGGCCCGCCGATGGGGACGGGGGCGGGGAGCCGTTCCTCGGCGGCTCCAAGGGGGATCCGGTAGGCCGAACCGTCGATGGTCGCCTCCGTGGGCCCGTACAGCTGGGCGACCTCGGCCAGCCACCGCCCGCGGACGCGGGTGATGAGCGCCTCGGGAAGGGCCTCGCCCCCGGTGAGCACGAGGCGGATCCGGCTGCACTCCCCGGCGGCCGGGTGCTCCGCCAAGGCCCCGATCAGCGACGGCACCCCGCCCAGGACGGACACGCCTTCGTCGCGCAGCAGCCGGATCAGCCCCACGGGGTCGCCCATCTCCTCATCGGAGGCGAGGACGACGGCGGCGCCGGCGGTCAGCGGCCACAACAGGGCCCACAGCGAGGGGTCGAAGGTGAAGGCGTGGTTGTGCAGGACGCGGTCCTCACGGGTGAGCCCCCAGGTTTCCTGGCGCCAGGCGATGTTGTTCAGCAGGCCCGCGTGGGGCACCTCCACCCCCTTGGGCGCGCCGCTGCTGCCCGAGGTGTAGATCAGGCAGGCGATGCCCTCCGGCCGGGCCTCGAACGGGGCGCCGCCGGCGGGGCGCGCGGTGAGCTGGTCGAGCCGGAGCACCCGGCCGGGTGGTTCCCAGCCCCCCGTGGCCGCGGACTCGGTCAGCACCACGCGCGGGGCGCAGTCGTCCAACAGGTATTCGACGCGCTGCCGGGGGTGCGCGGGATCGATCGGGACGTGGACCGCCCCGGCGCGCATGGTCCCGATCGCCGCCGCCAGCGCGTCGGGGGTGCGCCGCATCATCACGGCGACCCGGTCGCCCGGGGCCACGCCGGCCTCGGCCAGGATCGCCGCCACGACGGAGGCGCGGTCCCACAGCGTGGCGTAGTCGATGCCGGCGCCCCGGCAGCGGACGGCCGTCGCCTGGGGGGTCGTCCGTGCCCGCTCGCCGATGAGGTGGACGACCGTCTCCGGTCCCCGCTCCCGCCGCGGCCCCCGGCCGGCGGCCAGGACCCGCTCTTGCTCCTGCGGGGCGAGCAGCGGCAGATCCTCCACGCCCGCCTCCGGCGCCGGGCCCTGGAGCACCGCCTCCAGGGCCAGCAGGTAGGCGTCCAGCACCCCGCGGACGAACGCCTCGGTGTACAGGTCGGCGTCGAAGTCGGCCCGCACGCGCAGCACGTCCGCGTCCGCGTGCACGAGCAGCGCCACATCGGCGTCGGTGGCCGAGGGGACCTCGGGCAGGGGCCGCGGCCCTCGGCCGGCGCCCTGCGGACGGGGGCGGGCGTCGACGACGCGCAGCTGCGTCTGGAAGGACGGCGCCCGGCTCAGGTCCCGCTTGGGCGGGTGGCGTTCGAGGAGGTAGGCCAGCGGCGGACGCGGGGCGGTGTGGTCGAGCTCGGCCAGGGCGGCGCGCAGCACCTCGGCGATCGTGCCGCCCTCGGCCGAGGTCTGCACGGGACGCATCTCGTCCAGGGCCCCGAGCAGGGGACCATAGGAGTCGGGACGCGGCCGGAAGAGCCCGCTGCGCGCGGTGCGCAGCCCGCAGTGCCGCATGAGGACCAGGTGCCAGGCGGCGAGGGCGGCGGCGGTCAACAGACGGGTGTCGACCGCCTGGAGCGGCAGGCCGGCACGGTCCACGGCGGCGTGGGACCTGCGGGCTCCGCGGACGGCGGGGCGCGCCACGGGCGGCGGGATCTCGGTCGCCGCGGGCCGCTGCTCCCGCGCGGCCCACTCGGCCGCCTCCGCGCGCGCCTCGTGGCCCGCCAACCACTCCCGCCGCTGGGCCAGCACGGTGCTGAGCCGCGCTGCGGCGGCCCGCGGGGCGCCGGACACCGCTGCCGCGATGTGCTCCAGGGAGGTCTCGTCGAAGAGCAGCCGGTGCCCCACGAGCAGCAGCTCGGTTCCGCCCTCGCTCAGGACCGCCCGCAGGAGCGGTCCCGTGGACGTGGAGAACGGCTCCTCGGCGATGTGCGCGAAGGCCGCCGCGTCGGGGCCGCCCCGGAACAGGGCGATGTCGGCGGTGGGCAGCACCAGCCGCACGGGAACCCCGGCGACCTCGGTGAAGACGCTGCGCAACGCCTCCTCGGCGGCCACCAGGGCCCCGAGGTTCCGCTGCGCTTCGGCGAAGTCCAGCGGCTCCTCCAGGCGGAACCGGGCACGCACACCGGCCTGGGCGCCCCCGAGATCCTCCAGCAGCCACGCCCGACGCTGCTCGACGGAGAGCGGATGGGCGGCCGTCGCACCGAAGTCGGCGACAGCGCGGTGCAGCTCTGCGTCGAACCACGGCGTTGCGCCCGGGACGAAATCCCAGTCGGGGGAGGCGTCGCCCACGGGCGCCTGCGCCCGCGACCCCGTGCCGTCCAGGCGTCCCTGACCGCGCGCCACCGCCGCGGCGATCCGGTCCACCGTGGGTTCCAGGTACAGCTGTTTGACGGGGAGGCGGACCCCCAGTTCGGCGTCGATCCTCTGGACCAGCTGCGCGGCGAGCATGGAGTGGCCGCCGACCAGGAAGAAGTCGTCGTGCACGCCGACCCGCTCGGTGCCGAGGAGGTCGCGCCAGATATCGGCGACGCGGCGCTCCAGTTCGGTGCGCGGCTCGGTGTACTCGGCGCCCAGGTCCATGCGGCGTCCCAGCCCCGCGAGCGCGCGGCGGTCCACCTTGCCGTGCGGGGTGAGGGGCACGCGGTCGATCTCATACAGTTCGGCCGGTACGACGGCCTCGGGCAGCGTCTGCGCGGCGTGCTCCCGGACGGTGCGCGCCCACGCCTGGTCGGCGGCGGCCCCCGGGGCCGGCACGATGTGGGCCACGACGCGCGCCGAGGCCCCCTGGCCGGCGACGGTGACCGCGCAGTCGTCGACTCCGGGGGCGCCGCGAAGGGCGCTCTCCACCTCTGCCGGCTCCAACCGGTGGCCGCGGACCTTGACCTGGTCGTCGGTGCGGCCGACGAACTCCAACCGGCCGTCGGGGCGCCGCCGCACGATGTCGCCGGTGCGGTACAGAAGGCCCGGGCGCCACGGGTCGGGCAGGAAGCGTTCGGCGGTGGCGCCGGGGTGGCCCGGGTAGCCGAGACCGACCCCGCGGCCGCCGATCAGCAGTTCCCCGCAGATTCCCGGGGGGACCGGCCGCATCTCCGTGTCGACCACGACCGCCGCCGTGCCGGGGATGGGGGAGCCGATGGTCACGGGGGAGCCGGGGGTCAGCCGAGCGGCGCACGACCAGATGGTCGTCTCGGTGGGCCCGTACAGGTTCCACACCTGGGCGTCCGTGGCCGTCAGCTCCTCGGCGAGGTCGGCGGGCAGGGCTTCGCCGCCGCACAGTATGCGAAACCCGGCGGGCGGGCGCCAGCCGCCGTCCAGGGCCAGCCGCCAGACCGCGGGGGTGGCCTGCGCCGTGGTCACGCCCGGCCGGGAGAGCAGCGCGGCCAAGGTGGCTCCGTCGGCGGCCACGTCATCGCCCGCGACGTGCACGGTGCCGCCGGTGACGAGCGGGCCGAGGAGCTCCAGCAGGGAGATGTCGAAGGTCGTGGTGGTGAGCGCGAGCAGCGTCTCCTTCTCCGCCAGGCCGATCAGCGAGGTCAGGCCCTCGAGGAAGACGGCGAGGTTGCCGTGTGAGAGCAGCACCGGTTTGGGTCGCCCGGTGGTGCCCGAGGTGAACATCACATAGGCGGGCGCTGTGGCCTGCGGCGCCCGGTCGCCGGGGAAGTCCTGTCCCGGGCCGGAGTCGGCGGCCAGGGCGATGGGCAGGGTCGCGTTCGCGAAGGGCGGGGGGACCTCGTCCGGGGCGTCGCAGAGGACGGAACGGACTCCGGCCTGCGTGAGCATGGCCGTCCTGCGGGCCACCGGCAGGTCGGGGGCGACCGGGACGTAGACGGCCGAGGCGCACCAGCAGGCCAGCAGGGCCACCACGGTGCGGCGTCCGCGGTGGCAGTGCACCCCCACCCGGTCACCCGGGCGGATGCCGGCGGCCTGTAGTGCGGTGGCCGTTTCGCGGACGGCGGCCACCAGTTCGCGGTAGGTCAGCGTCCCGTCATCGGCCACCACCGCGGTGAGGTCGGGCCGGCTCTCGGCTCGGCGCAGCACCGCCGGCCAGGGCGCGTAGGCGGCATGGGGCTCCAGGTCCCGCTCAGGGGCCGACGGGGGTGAGGCGGAGCGGGCGGACTCCTGTCCCTCCTCGGCCCGGGACAGCGGCAGCACCGACACCGGGGAGGGGTCCTCGGCGCTCAGCCGCTCCAACAGGACCAGGAACTGCCGGACCAGCCGTTCGGCGGTGGAGCGTTCGAAGAGCTCATCGGAGTACTCCAGAACGCCGCGGCACCCGCCGGAGGCGCTCTCGACGAGGAACAGGGCCAGGTCCAGCCGAGCGGTACCGGAGGCGACCTCGGACACCTCGGCGGTGAGGTCCGGGAGCCGGTATTCGGTCGTGGCCTCCTGCTGAAGGCTCAGCATGACCTGGAACAGCGGGTTGCGGTCGAGCGTCCGTTCGGCTCCGACCGACTTCACCAGGTCGGAGAAGGGGAGATGGGCATGGGGGAGCAGGCCGGTGACGGCCCGTCCCATCCGCCGGGCAAGGGTGCCCAGATCCGGGTCGTCGCGCAGGTCGGCGCGGACCGGGCAGGTGTTGGCCAGGTAGCCGACGACGCCCGCCAGTTCGGGGCGGTCGCGGTTGGCCACGGGTAGGCCGATCAGCAGGTCGTCGGTTCCGCCGTTGCGGCTCAGCACAGCGGCGTAGGCGGCCAGGAAGACGCCGGCCAAGGTGGTCCGGTTGCGCGCGGCCCACGCGCGCAGGTCCGCGGTGAGGCCGGCGGGAACGGCCACCGGGACCTGTCCGCCCGAGAAGGAGGGCTGGGCCGGACGCGCCCTGTCGGTGGGCAGGTCCAATGACCGCGGTGCTCCCGCGAGGGTCTCCTCCCAGTACTTCTCGGCGGCCTTACGCGCCGGGGGCGCGCCGTCGGCCGGCTCGGGGTAGGCGTGCCCGACGAAGTCGGCGAAGTGCAGCTCGACCTCGGCCAGAGCGGGGGGCTGCCCGGCGGCGTGCGCGCGGTAGGCCGCCAACAGCTCATCCGCCACGATCTGCAACGACAGGCCGTCGCACACCGCGTGGTGCACGCACAACGCCAGCACGTGGTGGGCGGGGTCGAGCCTTGCGAGCAAGGCGCGCATCAGCGGCGGCCGGGCCAGGTGCCATCCGCGGCGGGCCTCGCCGGCGAGCAGCCGGGGCAGGTCTTCGGCGTCGGTGTCGGTACTGCGCAACGTCACCGCCGCGCTGGGGACGATCACTTGGAGCAGGCGGCCCTCGACGGTCCGCAGGCCGGTGCGCAGCGCCTCGTGCCGGTCCACGACGGTGTTGAGCGCCGCCTGGAGGGCGCGCTGGTCGAGCGTTCCCCGCAGGTCGATGCGGACGCAGACGTTGTAGGCGCGGGTCGCGGCGGCGTTGAGCTCGCCGAGGAACCACAGGCGCTGCTGCCCCGGCGAGGCCGGAACGGCGACCGGGCCGCTGTTCACAAGGTCGGTCACAGGGGTCTCCTTACGCGGTGGGGAGGTGATCGGCCGGGGCGCGTCCGCTGAGCGCGGGGCCGTCACCGTGCGTCTCCCGTCTCGCTGCTGAGGGAGGCGTCTGAGGCGAAGGTGTGCAGGGGGCGGCGGGGGATGGGACGGATCGCCTCGGAGGCGGGCGCCGGGCCGTTTCGCGTTCCGGGGGCGCTGAGACATCCGGCGATGAACCGGGCCTGCTCACGGACAGAGGGGTGGTTCGTCACGTCGCCGGGCCGGACGTCGACGCCGAACTCCACCGAGAGCGCGCGCGCCAGGGTGGCCGCCAGCAGGGAGTGTCCGCCCAGCGTGTAGAAGTCGTCGTCTGGGCCCACCGTGGGCAGGGAGAGCGTCTGCGCCCACGTTTCGGCGACGCGCTGGGTCAGCGCTTCGACGGGCGTCGCGGTGGCCGGGGCCGCTCCGGTCCGCGGCGTGGCCGCGGCGCGCGCCCGCCTGATCGTGGCCTGCGGGGGACCGATGAGGTCGTCGACGGCCTCGATCAGCTCCTCGCGCAGCCGCTCGGCGGTGTGCGGGGCGCAGCGGAGGGGGTCGAATTCGAGGCGCCCCACAAGGCGCCCTCCGTGTTCGGCGAGGGCGGTGACGATGGGGAGCGGTCCCACGCTGGGCAGCCCGAACACCGGGGTGAGGGTGAGCGGCCCGGACCGCAGGGCCCCGGTGCCCAGAAGCACACCGGCGGTGGAGTCCGGGGCGCCGGGGGTCCGCTCGTAGACGACCAGACTGAGCTCCGGCTCCGGCAGGTGCGCCACGTCCGCGCGGTGGTGCAGGGCCAACTCGTCGAAGTCGACCCACTGATGGGCCCGGGCCTCGCGGATGCGGCCGCCGACCGCGCGGATGATCTCCGCCGGGGTGGCGCCCCGCAGGTCAAGCGGGAGAACGTAATTGGACGAGACGAAGTCGACCACCGTCATCGTCGAGGCGGACCGGCGGTGCTGCGGCATCGTGAGGGGGAGGCGCTCCGCGCCGGTCACCCGGGCCGCGGCCAGGGCCTGGGCGGCGAACAGCAGGGTGTGCCGGGTGGTGTGATGCGCCTTGGCCGCGGCCGCCAGCGCGCTGGTCCGCTCCGGGCCCAGGTCGATGGGCAGGTGGACGGCTTCGCGGGCGAGCGTGGGGCTGTCGGCGGGGGTGGAGCCCGGAAACGGCGGGGAGGTGAGCCGCAGCGGCGGTGTCGGGTCGGCGTAGAGCGCGGTCCAGTAGGGCAACGACCGTTCGCGGCCACGGCGCGCCCTCTCCCGGGCCTGGCCGTCCTGCGGGCGGGAGAGGGGGAACGGCGCCGGCTCCCCGCCGGTCTCCTCCTCGTAGAACAGGCCGAGGAGAGATGCGAGGAGGCCCGTGGACCACAGGTCGACCACGCAATGGTGGATCGCCACCGCCAGGAAAACACCACCAGCCCCGGTGACCAGGTGAGCGCGGAACAGCGCGCCGGAATCAAGGGAGGGAACCACACGGCAGAATCGCCGTAGCGCCTCCGTCACCTCGCTTTCCGGGGCGGTGGGAGAAAACGTTTCCACAGACCAATGCCCATTACCGGGAACGCTGTTGCGAGACGGTATGTACACCTCCCACCCTGATTCACCGCGACGGAACACCGAGCGCAGGACCGGATAGCGCAGAAGCAGGCGGAGAACCGATGTTCTGAGCGCGTCGACATCGGTTTCGCAAGGCAGTCGGAATGCCACTGAGAGCATCAGCCCTGGAGTGGACGGATCGAGTTGGTGCAGCGTACACAGGGCGGCCTGGCGTGCGGTCGCCCGCTTCCACTCCCCGCTATCCGCGCCCGGGAAAGGCTGCTTCGGTGGCTTTCTCTTCGGTGATTCACGCCGATCCATTTCACCTCCGATAACACGCCTGAGCAGTAGAGAGAACGAACTCGACGCCCCTCTGAAGCTCTTCCAGGACGGCCTTGTGGTGTCGGGTCGCGGACATCGGCGCCAACAGGCGAGTTCCGTCCGAGCCACCGAGACCTTACGACCGCGATCGTCCAAGACGGCCGAACCTGTTTTTCTCTGGACAGGGAATGGACAGGTTTGAGAAAGATTTCACCTGTATCCGTCTGCCACCTGCTTCTCTGAGAACAGAGCCGATCAGTGGAATGCGCGGACGTCTTCTGGAGGCGCGGATATGTGCGGCATCGCCGATATGCAGGCCGCGACCTGGTGGCCGTTTGGACACGGAACGAAGGAGAGGCGTTGATGGCGGTGAGTGGAGATGCGCACGGACCCGACCGGCTTCCCGGCCCCGGGCTCCTGCCCGCAGCGTGGCCGCTGCGGGCGGCGTCCATGCTGCGCGACCCCTCGGCGGCACTGACCAGGATGGCCCGGCGCCACGGCGGCCTGTGCGCATGGAACCCGCGCGACCCCCGCCACGTCTTCGTGTTCTCCCCTGACCGCCTGCGGGAGGTCTTCTCTCAGCCCGACGTGTTCGTGGTCGACTCCTTCCGGGAGTTCCGAACCCCGCCGGGTTCCTCCTTCGACCGTCTCGGAGCCGGCCTGACCAGGCTGAACGGGGCCGAGCACCGCCGGCACCGCCAGATCATGCAGCCGCCGCTGCGCCAGCAGCGCGTGCTCGGGCACCGCGAGGCCGTCATCGAACTGACCGAACGCGAGCTGCGCCGCTGGCGGGACCGGCCGCTGATCCGGCTCGACCAGCGGATGTCCGCGCTGATCACCGAGATCGCGGTGCGCACCGTGTTCGGGGTGGAAGCACCGCGGCGCGCCGACCGGCTGCGCCGGTTGGTGAGCCGCTTCCTCGCCCAGGCCGGCTCACCGGCCACCCTGGCCCTGCAGCGGGACCTCCCCGGGACCCCCTACCGCCGGACCATGCGCCTGGCCGAGGAGATCGAGGCGACCATCCGGGAGATCATGGCGGAGCGCCGCAGACAGGGCGCGGAGGGCTCCGACCTGCTTTCCGCGATGCTCACCGCGCGCGATGAGCACGCCCCCGCGCTCACCGACGACGAGATCGTCAGCGAGGCCTACACGGCGTTCTGCCATGAGAGCAGCGCCTCCGCCGTGACCTGGACCCTGTTCCTGCTCGACCAGCACCCCACGGTGCTGGCCGACCTGCGCGACGAGTTGGACGGCGTGCTCGGTGGACGGCCACCGGATGAGGAGGACCTGCCCAAGCTCGAACTGCTCCAGGCGGTCCTCAAGGAGAGCCTGCGCCTGCTGCCGCCCACCCCGCTGTCGATGCGCTACGCGGCCGAGGAGTGCGAGCTGGGGGGCTACCGGATCCCGGCGGGCGCCACGGTCTTCTACAGCCCCTATGTGACCCACCGCAACGCGGCGGTCTTCCCCCGGGCGGCCCGCTTCGACCCCGGGCGGTGGCGGACCGCGCGGCCCACGGTCTATGAGTACCTGCCTTTCGGGGCCGGGCCGCACCACTGCGTCGGGCGGCACTTCGCCCTGCTGGAGATCACGATCGTGCTGAGCATGCTGCTCCAGCGACACCGCTTGTCCCTGGTTCCCGGCACCCGGATCGACCGGGCCAACCGCATGGCCCTGGTGCCCAGGAACGGGATGCCCATGAGGGTCCTCCCGCCGTCGTCGGCGGCCCCCGCGCCGTGGGTGCGGGGCGACATCCGAACCTCGATCGACCTCTCCTGACCCCCACAGCCCGGGAGGCACCATGCCGACCTCGTCCGTACTGATCGTGGGAGCCGGGCCCACCGGCCTGGCGCTCGCCGCCGAGCTCGCCGAGCTCGGCGTCAGCTGCCGGGTGCTCGAACGGCGCCGCGAACCCTCTTCCCTCTCCCGCGCCTTCAGCCTGATGCCGCGCACCCTGGAACTGATGGACATGCGCGGCTGCGCCGACAGGTTCGTCACCGAGGGCCTGCCCTACCGCTTCGCCCCGCTCGGGGATGGACGCCAGCGCAGCCTCGACTACGGGCTGCTGCGCGGCGGCTACCCCTACATCCTGGTCATGCCCCAGTCCAAGATCGAGGAGATCCTGGAGAAGCGGGCCGTCGCCGCCGGGGCCGAGATCCTGCGCGGCGCCGCGGTCACCGGTCTCGCCCAGGACGCGGACGGCGTGCAGATCCAGGTCGAGACGGATGAAGGCGAGCGCACCGAAAGCGCCGACTACCTCGTGGGGTGCGACGGGGTGCGCAGCACCGTACGGGACCTGCTCGGAGTGCGCTTCGTCGGCCGCTCCTACCGCGAATCGGTGATCGTCGCCGACGTGCGGATGGACCGCCCTCCCCGCCCGCCGGTCTACGGGCGCGCCGGGCGCCGGGGCAGCGTGGCGATCTTCCCCTACGGGAACGGCGTCTTCCGCCTCATCGTCCTCGACCACGCGCGGATGGGGATCGCCCCCCAGGTGCCGATCACCCGCGCCGAACTCGAGGAGAGCCTGGAGGCCATCGCCGGGGTCGACTTCGGCCTGCACGACCCTGTGTGGGCATCGCGTTTCCGAAGCGACCAACGGCAGTCCGCACGCTACCGGGTCGGCAGGGTGTTCCTGGCGGGCGACGCCGCGCACACCCACATCCCCTCCGGTGGGCAGGGGCTCCAGATGGGCATCCACGACGCCGCCAACCTGGCCTGGAAGCTCGCCGCCGAGCTGTCGGGCTGGGCGCAACCCTGGCTTCTGGGATCCTATGAGCGGGAACGCCGTTCCATCGCCGAGGAGACGCTCCGCAAGACCGATCTGGTCTTCCGGTTCGAAACGTCGCGCTCCGCGGCGGCCCGCGGGGCGCGCTGGCTCGGCACCCAGCTCATGGGGATCAGCGCTTTGCAGCCGCTGGTCATCGAGCAGTTCGCGGGGATGACGCAAAGGTACCCGCGCGGCAAGGGGGAACACCGCCTCACCGGGGCCCGCATCCCCGACCTCACGCTGCAAGACTATGACGGCGCCACCCACACGGTCTTCCAGCTGCTGCGCCGCCGTCGCTTCGTACTACTGGACCAGACCGCATCGGGCCGCTGCGCGGAGCGCGTCCGCTCCGGCTGGGGCGGCCGCGTCGTGGCGGTCAACGCCCTGGCCTCGGGGGGAGTCCGGTTGGCCGAGACCGTGCTGATCCGTCCGGACGGCTACATCGGCTGGGCCGGCCCCGGGGACCCGCGGAGGCTCCTGCGCGAAGTCACCCGTTGGTGCGGCCCAGCCGATGCGGGCGGCTGAGCGGACCTCAGCCGATGCCCTGCGCGAACCGGAACAGGCCGTCCGGGTCGTAACGGCGCTTCAGCTCCACCAGGCGGTCGAAGTTCTCCGCGTAGTAGGAGCGCTGCCAGTCGGTGAGCGCGGGGTCCACGAACCCCTGGTAGGACTCGCCCAGAGAGTGCGGATCGAAGGCGTCGAAACAGGCGTCCGTCCACGCCCGCGCGGCGGCCTGGTCCTCCTCGGTCGGCTTCTTGAACAGGCCGGCGCTGGCGCTGATCTGGAACTCCGCCGTGCGGTGGACATAGGCCGTCGCGGTCCGAGGCACCTCGTTGGCCCGCCCTCCGAGCCCGAACAGGCTGAGCGCGCGGAACTGGCCCTCGCGCCGGCGGGAGTCGAACGCGCTCAGGATCGCGTCGATGCCGTCGGCGGGTATGGCCTGGCCGCAGAGCCGGTTGCGTTCGACGGCGTAGTCCTGGCGGGGCAGCATCGCCTCGGGCGTGGTCCCGATCCGGTGGCACTGCTCAACGGTCTTGTCCGCGCACTGGTACCAGGCCATCATCGCCTGCTGGTAGGGCAGCTCGTCGAAGACCTCGCTGCCGGGCCGGGTTCCCACGGCCTCCACCAGCTCGTTGACGTGCTTGCGCGCGTCGGCCTCGCTCCCCTGCCAGGCGCCCTGGAGGATGAGCTGGGGAGCCGCCCCGGAACCCGCGTCCATCAGGGCCGCGGCGACCGTGCTGCCCATGGCGCGGGGCACCTGCTGGATCCAGCGCTGCCAGGCGTCGAAGAGGTCGGCGGCGCTGTCCCACTCCCACGTCAGGGTGTGGTTGACCAGGCGTGGAACACGGGTCGGACGGACCGTCAGCTCGGTGACCACCCCGAAGTTGCCGGGACCCGCCCCGCGCAGCGCCCAGAACAGGTCCGCTTCCTCGGTCTCCGAACAGCGCACGACCTCACCGCTGGCCAACACGACCTCGGCCGCCACCAGCTGGTCGCAGCCCATGCCGGCCTGCTTGGTCAACCAGCCGGTTCCCCCACCGAGGAGGTAGCCGGTGATGCCGACGGTCGGGCAGATCCCGCCGACGAGCGCGAGGCCCCGCCTGGCGACCTGGTCCACCGCGTCCACCTGCTGCACGCCGGCCTCCAGGGTCACCAGCTCCCCGGAGGGGTCCACGTGCACCCTGTTCATCCGGCTCATGGCTATGACCAGCCCCTGACCGGTCGAGTAGCCGCCCAGGGAGTGCCCGCCGCCGCGGACGGCGACGTCGACCCCGTGGGCGGCGGCGAACCGCAGGCACTCGCCGACGTCGGCGGAGTTCTGCGGATAGGCCACGGCCTGGGGAGCGATTCCGTCGAACTGCCCGAGGTGGAGGTGACGGGCGTTCGGGTACTCCGGGTCCTCGGGGAGCACCAGATCACCGGTGAGCTCCTGACCCAGCTTCCGCCAGTCGGGGGCGCCGTCGGACGAGGCGGGGGAGTGTCGTGCTCGGATCGAATTCATTCTCACGTCCTCAACTACCTGCTCGATACCTGCGATGAATCGGGCTGCGTGTGTGTCGTCACGGGCTCACCAGGCGACGGGGAGCTCCCGGAACCCGCGGATCACCAATCCTTCCTTGGTCCGCAACTCGGCTACGTCCACGGCGAGCCTCAACCGGGGGAAGCGGGCGATCAAAGCGCCCATCGCCTCTTGGAGCTCGACCCGCGCGAGTCCGGCTCCCAGGCAGTGGTGGGCGCCCAGGCTGAAGGTCAGGTGCGGACAGCGCTCCCGGGTGACCTGGAGCCGGTCCGCGGAGTCGAAGACCTCCTCGTCGCGGTTGGCCGAGATCGTGCAGGGGATGACGGCTTCACCGGCGCGGACCACCACGCCCCCCATCTCGATGTCCTCCTTGGCGACGTAGGGGCTTCCACCGATCGAGGACAGAGGGATGTAGCGCAGCAGCTCCTCGACCGCGCCGGGGACCAGCTTCGGGTCTTGCTGGAGCAGCGCCAGCTGGTCCGGATGCTGCAGGAGGGTGTAGGTCATGAGGGCGATCTCGCTGCCGGTGGTCTCATATCCCGCCGCCAGCACCCCGATCATGGTGTCGAGGATCTCGGTGTCGGTGAACCGGTCGCCTTCGTCGCGGGCCGTCACCACGTCGCTGAGCAGGTCGTCGGTTGGCGCGCGACGGCGCTCGGCGATCAGTTCGGAGAAGTAGGCGGTCAGCTCCGCCCACGCCTCCTCGATGACCTCGCCACGCCGCTCCCCGGTGGTGGCCACGGCGTCCAGGAAACGGACGAAGCGGTGCCGGTGCTCGTAGGGGACGCCGAGTATCTCGCACAGCACCTTGCAGGGCACCGGGAAGGCGAAGTCGGCGACGAGGTCGGCCGGAGGGCCCACCCGCTCCATCTCGTCCAGCAGCTCCTCGGCGATCTCCCGGACACGGCCGCGCCACTGCTCGACCCTGCGCCGGGTGAACGCCTGGGAGAGCAGTTTGCGGCGCCGGGTGTGCTCCGGCGGGTCCATGGTCCCCAGGCCGCCCACCACGGGCTCGGGGGTGAACCGGGGAACGTCGGGGCGCTCCAAGGCCGCGCGGCTGAACCGGGGATCGGTGAGGACCAGACGGTTCTCCTCCATCCGGGTGGCCAGCCAGGCCTCGCCGGCGTAGGGCAGGACGACCCGGGTCATCGTGGGGCGCCGGCGCAGTTCGGCGTACTCCGGTTCGATCTCCAGCGACGTGCCGTCACTGAAAGGGAACTTCGGGGGGATGGGTGAGGTCTCTGCTGTCACCTGTCACTCCTTGGGGGTCGGGGTGGTGGGGTCGCCGCTGCTCAGGGCGGCGCGCAGGAAGGGGGCGCTGGGGCTGGTGCCCGCCGCGACGTCCTCGGGGGGACCGGCCGAGACGACCCGGCCGCCGGCCTCCCCGCCGCCGGGGCCCATGTCGATGACCCAGTCGGCGCGCGACGCCACGTGCAGGTCGTGTTCGGCGATGAGCACGGTGTTGCCGGAGTCGAGTAGGACGTCGAACGCGTCGACCATGCGCTGCACGTCGGCGGGGTGCAGGCCGGTGACCGGTTCGTCGAGCACGACGAGACCACCGCCGCTGCGCGATCCGCGCAGGATCGCGTTGGACAGCTTGAGGCGCTGCGCTTCACCGCCGGACAGCTCGGTGGCGCTCTGCCCCAGGGTGAGGTAGCCGAGCCCGCAGCGCCGCATCGCCTCCAAGGTGGCGCGCAGCGACGGTGTGGAGGCGAAGAACTCCTCGGCGTCGTCGACCGACAGGTCGAGCACCTCGTCCACGCGCAGACCCTGATAGCGCACGGCCAGGACCTCGGGTTCGAAGCGTCGGCCCTCGCACGCCTCGCAGGTGACCCAGACGTCGGGCAGGAAATGCATGTCGACCTGGCGGCGCCCGTAGCCGCTGCACTCATGGCAACGGCCGCTCTGGCCGTTGAAAGAGAAGGCCGAGGCGGTCAGCCCGGCGGACTTCGCGGCGTCGGTGCCGGCGAACAGGCGCCGGATCACGTCGAAGGCCTTGGTGTAGGTGGCGGGCGTGGAGCGGGGGGTCCGTCCGATGGGGTCTTGGTCGACCACCGCCTGCCAGGTGACGGACGTGCCCAGGTCGACCCGCTCGACATGCTCAGGGCGGCGGCCCGCCAGCACCTCGGAGACGGCGCCGGCAACGGCGTCGTTGAGAACGGTGCTCTTGCCGCTACCGCTCACCCCGGTGATGCAGGTCAGCCGGTTGGTCGGAATGCGGATATCGACCTGGCGCACGTTGTGCACGTTGACGCCGCCGAATTCCAGCCACGTGGTCGCGGCCGTCACCGGGCGCGGCTTGCGCAGGACCCGGGCCTCACCGGAGAGGTATTGCGCGGTCACCGAACCGGGGGTGCGCCGGACCTGTTCGGGGGTGCCTTGGGCGACCACCCGGCCGCCGTGGCGTCCCGGCCCCGGGCCGATGTCGATCACATGGTCGGCCTGGGCGATGAGGTCGGGGTCGTGGTCGATGAACAGGACGGTGTTCCCGGCGTCGCGCAGCTCGCGCAGGATCTCTGAGAGCGGGGCCTTGTCCACCGGGTGGAGACCGGCACTGGGCTCGTCGAGGATGAAGATGATGCCGGTGAGCTCGGTGCCGAGCTGGGCCGCGACCCGGGAGCGTTGCAGTTCGCCGCCGGACAGGCTGGGGGCGCTGCGGCCGATCTGGACATGGCCCAGGCCCAGCCGTTCCAGCATTCTCAACCGTGAGATCAGCGGCGGCAGCAGCGTGTCGCCGAGTTCGGCCTGGACCGGGGTCAGCGACCGCCCCAGGTCATCCACCCAGGACCGGACCTCGGCGACGGTGCGCTCGGCCATATCGGCGTAGGTGGCACCGTTGAGGGAAGCGCTGCGAGCGGCCTCGCCGTAACCGCTGCCGGCACAGTCGCGGCAGGCGACCTGCTTCATGAAGGGCAGGTAGCGTTCCTTCGCCCGATCGGTTCCGGCGGCCCCGAACAGGCGCTCGACCTCGGCGAGCGCCCCGCGCAGCGGGTTGTTGAACTTGTAGACGAGTTCGGAGTCGCCCTTCTTGTTGGGCACGTTCACCGTTCCGGCGACGGGACGGTCACCAGTGCCGTAGAGAACGGCGTTGCGGAACTCCTCGGGGAGTTCCCGCCAAGGGCGCCCGATGTCGACCCCGTACATCTCGGCCAGCGGTTTCATCGCCACTTGCTCAGGAGATTTGAGCGAGTTGAACCACGGCGATGCCCCTTCGAGGAGCGGAAGGTCGGGGTCGGTGATGATGAGATCGGGAGTGGAATGCAGGGTCGCCCCGGCGCCGTGGCACGTGGGGCAGCCGCCCTCCGGGCTGTACCGGTCGAAATGCCCGGAACTCAACGCCCGCTGGCTGTCCGGGGCATTTCCATCCAGCGCGATCATGCGGGAGAACAACAGACTCAGATAGGCGTCGATTCCCGTGATCGTCGCCAGCGTCGAACGCGCATTGCGGTTGAGCTTCCGCTGATCGACGGCGAGCGTCGTGGTCAAGCCGGATATCCGGTCCACCTGGGGGCGGTCCCGCGGCGAGATGAAGCGCCGGACAAAAGGAGAGAGACCTTCGAGGTAACGCAGCTGCGCCTCGGAGTTGATCGTGTCCATGGCCAAAGAGGTCTTGCCGCTCCCGCTCACTCCGGAGAAGGCGACCAGGCGTCCCCGGGGGATTCGAACGGAAACATCTTGGAGATTATGCGTCCGGGCCCGGACGACTTCGATCCACGGTGGTGCGGTCGAAATCGGGGAAGGGCCGTCCGGGATGCGCCCATCGGGCTCCTGGGCAGGCGCAGACGCGTCATGGAAAGTATTCATATCGGTGAGTGAAGCATAGAGCGAGGAGTGGTCGGAACGAGTGATGCCCGCCTCCGATCGACCCCTCACCTGTCCCTTTCTAGTGGATTCTTCGTTTTATCGCGGAACGACACCGTGGGGAACGCGAAGGAGGCCGGAAGTCGGGCGCCGCCGGACTGCCGGCGCGGCGCCGTCGACTCCGGTCCTGTCTGTGCTAATCCTCCACGGCGTGCAGCCGATAACCCCGGCCGCGGACCGCTTTGATGGTGAGGCCGAGGGGGGTGAGCTTGCGGCGGATGCGCGTGACGTGCAGATCGAGCGCGTTCCTGGTAGGGGTCGAAGGCTCCTCTGACAGGCGCGCGACGAGATCGGCCCTGGAGACGAGCGCCCCGGGATTCTGAATCAAGCACTCTACGATTTTGGCCTGCACAGGGGATAATGCCACGGACTGCGACCTGTAGTGCAGTAATCCGTCTTCCCCGAGGCGCGGCTCCTGCTCGGCTCTGACTCGTTCTTGCACAACTCTTATTCTTTTCCGGAGGTCGTCTTCTGGGAACGGGGCGCGCACCCAGTCCTCGTACACGTCCCAGTAAGGTGGTGCTTTTTCTCCATGGTCGAGGATCAGGACGCGAGGGATTCCGAGCTTCCGGTACAGGTCAACTTTTTCTCTTTCGAGCGGCCAGCGGGCGATCTTGACATCCTGGGAAACGTTTATCCGTTTTCCTGCAAGTCGCTGCCTTCGCAATTCTCTCCCCTTGGTCGCCGATGGCGGGTGCTGATTCCGCGGCGGCTCCGGTGGGATATCCGCGCAATGGGGGATGAAGGCGGCGTGAGATCGGCCGCATACGGCGGATGCCTCCGGTGATTTGTGACTGGGGCGAATCGGGAACGCGCAGACGAGGAGGGGGAGAGTGACCTCTCCCGTCTCTGCCCAGGCAGAAAAGAAATCGGTCCCCCCGTTCCCCCACCTCGAAACCCGACTGAGCGGGCCGAATGGTTCCGTACTTCTTTCCCACCTGCTCTTGTGGGATTATTCGCCGCTGCCATTAACATGCCGCAGACGTACCGGGACAAGGATAGGAGGGAGATGATTGGACGTCCACATACTCTGATCTTGTGATCCCCTGATAACGCCAGGTGAGCAGGCGAATACGACGGATTGGCCGAAATAGGACACTCTGTCGTATTGCCGAGGTCCTCGCTTTGGGCTACGGCCGCCGGCCCGGCTCTTCCGAAGGTGACGACCTGGAGCTCCTCCTTTCCCGGGAAGTCGAAACGGGCTCAGGCCCGGTCGGGCGGCTCGCCAGCCTCGGTCGCCACCGCCTCCTCGGTGGAGGGCGTACTCGAACGCCCGAGACGGAGAACGAGGAGGACGCTGAGGGCGATGATGGCCGCGGCGATGAAAAGGCCGGTGCGGTAACCCGCCGTCAGCGCCTCAGGTGTGGCGCCGAACGTCGCCGCCGTGGCGATCGCTCCGATGACGGTGATACCGATCGCGGCGCCGAGCTCCTGCGCCGAGTTGAGGAGCCCCGAGGCCAGCCCCTGGTCCCGCTCGGGCACCCCGGTGGTGCCGGCGATGAGGATGGGCGCGTAGGACAGGGCGGCGCCGACCGCGATGAGCAGCAACGGGGGCAGCGCGTCCCGGAAGTAGTTCCCGTCGGTGGGCAGGCGGGCCATGAGCAGCAGACCGGCGATCAAAAGCCCGAACGCGACGAGGAGGACCCGTCGTGGGCCGTAGCGGGTGGTGAGCGTCCCCGCGAGCGGGGATATCAGCAGGATCAACAGGGTGATCGGCGCGAACGCGATGCCTACGGCCAACGGCGAGTAGTCGAGTACGACCTGAAGGTAGAGGGTCGTGAAGAACAGCGCGGCGGCGAGCATCCCCGCGCTGACGGCGAAGAGCACGTTGGCGCCCGCGACGTTGCCGCTGCGCACCACCCTGACGTCCACGAGCGGGGCGGGATGGGTGCGTTCGACCCGGAAGAACAGCGCGAACGCCACGATGCACGCGATGACCAGCCCGGCCACGACCGCGGTGTTCCTGCCCTCCGCGAGGCCCGTCAACCCGAGCAGCGTCAGGGCCAGCGCGACGGTGAGCAGCACCGCCCCCCGCACGTCGAGCGCGGGGCGCTGCTCGGCCCGGCTCTCCCTGAGGTAATAGCGGGCGAGGAGGAGAGCGGCGATCCCGATGGGGACGTTGATGAGGAAGATGCCCCGCCAGCCGACAGCGTCGGTGATCACGCCGCCGAGCAGCTGCCCGGCGATCGCTCCCCCCGAACCGACGGCTCCCCAGTACCCGAGCGCGCGGTTGCGGCCCGCGCCTTCACTGAAGGCCGTGGTGAGCAGCGCCAGCGCGGTGGGGGAGACCATCGCGGCCCCGACACCCTGTCCGGCCCGGCTGATGACCAGCTGCCACTCGGTCTGGGCGAGACCGGTCGCCAGTGAGGCGAGCGTGAAGACCGTCATCCCGATCATGAAGAGCCGGCGCCTGCCGACCAGGTCGCCCGCCCTGCCGAACGCGATGAGCAGGCTGCCGAAGGTCAGCGTGTAGGAGACCGAGACCAGCGGCAGCCGGCTGTCGGGGATCCCGAGGTCGGCGCGGATGCTCGGGACGGCCACATTGACCACGACGACGTCGACGATGAGCATGAACTGCGCGGCGCAGAGCAACAGGAGTGTCAGGAGCGCCGCCCCTGAGATGCGGCCACCCTCTGACGATGCCGAGGGGTCTGTCACGACAGGTTCTCCTTGATGGTGCGGTCTCGAAGCGCCATGCCGTCAGCCGGTCCCTTCAGTCGGGTGTCGTGTCCGCCGGGTGGGTCGCCGCCACGGGGACGTGCGGGGGCACGTTCACCGCGGGCAAGTGGTGGCCTGGCCGCCGATCGTGTCGGTGACTTCGGCGCGCTGCGGGGCGGGACGGCGTCGGTAGCGCCGAACCGCGTGCCGGCGCGCTCGGGCAGGGCCACGTGGTCACATTACTTTATTGCTGTTAATAAAGTAAAGCGGTTATCATCGATCCATGGCTGGACGACCGCGATCTGTTGATGACGAAGTGATCTTCGAAGCCGTCGCCAGCGTCGTCACCGAAGAAGGGCCCGCGGGGGCGACGCTGGCGACAGTGGCCGCCCGTGTGGGCCTCTCAGGGCCCGCGCTGACCCAGAGGTTCGGTTCCAAGCGGGGGCTCCTGGTCGCGTTCGCCGCCAAGGCGGCAAGCCGGGTTCCCGAGGTCTTCTCACAGGTGAGGGCGGTCCACGCTGATCCGGTCACCGCGGTCGTCGAGGCGTTGGTGACGATGCCGGGACGGGTCACCAGCCGCGAGCACCTCGCCAACAACCTCGCCTTGCTACAGATGGACCTCACCGACCCGGACCTGCGGGAACACGCGGTCTTCCAGAGCCGGTCGCTGCGTGCCGAAACCGCGGCCCTGCTCGACGAGGCCGTCCGGGCCGGGCGGCTGGCGGAGGGGACCTCGCCCGAAGCGCTGGCCATGGACCTTTACACGACCTACAGCGGCGCCATGCTCACCTGGGCGATCGACGGCGAGGGCACCTTGGAGGAGTGGATGCGCTCCAACCTCCTGCGGACGCTCGCTCCGCATCTTCGTGGTTCCGGTGGCGCAGACTCCCGCTGACGACCAGGCCGTGAGGTCGGCTCAGCGCGTTGCGCGCTTCGTGGCGAGCGAGGGCCGCTCGGGAACGGCCCTGATCCGCTCCCCGGAGGGTCACCGCGGGGTTGTGCGGTAACCCCGCACCGGCCGATGGCGAGCGCCGTGCCGGCCTGGCCCGCCAGGGCGTAGCGGCGGGTGGTGTCGAGATCGGCCTGCCCCACCGGGTCGGCCACCGCTCCCCGTCCACCGACTCGCTCACGAGGTCGGTGCCGAAGGCGCAGCGCGTGCGGCCAGGACAACCCCGCCGTCGTCGACCGGCCGATGGCCGTCCCGCCCCGAGCGGGCAGACCACCGCGTTCGCGGCCCGGGTGCGCAACCGTCTCCGCCGTCGCGGTCGCGCCCGAGCGGCCGGCGACCATCCGGGACGTTCCGTGCCGCGTGAACGAGAGAACGCCGCCGGTGGGGGGAGACCTCGCGATATGGGCTGAGAACACTCCGACCGGCTCACGGTGGAAGACGTCGCGTTCCGTCCTCGGGGCCTGTGCGCCGGCGGGCCGTCCGCAATCGGCTGAGCCGCGATGAAATCCGAGGCTCCGCTCGGTCGGGGATCTGCTCGTGGACAGACTAGTAGGCAGGGCCGCCGGGGTGCGGGTCGGGAGCCGGAGACGACCGTCACTCCGCCCTTCTTCCGCTACCACCCGGATCCCCTCGCAAGCGGGTCCATCCGCGCGGCGGCCGAGACGTGTGCCTGTTGCGGGCGCGACAGGGGATGGATCTACACGGCCGCCTTCTCCACCGCCCAGGACGTCAGTGGACGATTCTGCCCATGGTGTATCGCGGACGGGAGCGCGGCCGAACGCTTCGAGGGGCAATTCACCGACTCCTACGGACTCGACGGTGTCAGCGAGGACGTCGTGCATGAGGTCACCCGCCGCACCCCGGCTTCCACGCCTGGCAGGATCCGCGGTGGCTCGGGGACGCGGCCGCCTTCCTGGGCGAAGTCGGGTACGCCGAACCGGCGGCGCATCCCGAGGCCCTCGACCGGCTGCGGACCGATATGCGCCTCAGCGGTTGGCGCGACGAAGACCGGATCGAGCGCTTCCTGGCCGACCTGGGCAAGGGGCCGACCGCCATGCTCTTCCGCTGCGTCGTCTGCGGTACCCACCTCGCCTACGCGGACTCGTCCTGAGCACCGTCCGTGCCGGTGGGGCTGCGGTGGATGCGGGGGCGGGTGACGCCGGTGAAGACCGGGAGGTGGCCGGCCTCGCATCGGTGTCAGAGACGGAGACGCCGGGATCCGGCGGGCCGGGACATGACGCGTTCAACGGTCGTGAAGGGGGGCGGCTGTCGCCGGCAGGTGGGCCGGGCCGCGCTGGGGCCGACGCCCGTGGCTTGGGGAGGCCTGGTTCCGGCCCGTGATCGCCCAGGTGCTCGGGTTTTCCCCACGAGTTTCCCAGTTGGTACCCACCGGACATGGAAGAGGCCCTTCACTCTCCTGAGTGAAGGGCCTCTGACCTGCTACTTCTCTGTCGGGACGGCGGGATTTGAACCCACGACCCCTTGACCCCCAGTCAAGTGCGCTGCCAAACTGCGCTACGTCCCGTTGTCCTGCGGTTTCGTTTCCGTCCCCGCGAACAGGTTTAACTCTAGCGCATCCGCGAGGGTGGTCGTGACGCCTTCTTCGGCGTGGCCGGGGATCGCGGGCGCCACCGTGGTCGTGGCGGTGGTTTTCCGCTTCCTGGCCGGAGCGTGTCGGGGCGTCCGCCCTCCTGAGGGCGGAGGGGCTCCGGTACAACCCGGCCACGGTCCCGGGACCGGAAGGGCTCTTTCACGCCGGCCGCGGTTGAGGCCGCGCCGCCTCCCCAGGTTCCGGGGACGGCCCTGCTCAGGATGGTTCCCTCCGCCACTTCGGGTAGGTGCGGGAAGCGATGGAGGAGGGGAATCATGAACGATCACGCACACCTGGTGTCGGGGGCTCCGCCACGGGACGACGACGTGGTGGTGGGGGTGGACGGGTCCGCCGGATCGCAGGCGGCGACCGTGTGGGCGGCCGAGGCCGCGCACCGCCGCGGGGCGGGCCTGCGGGTCGTCCACGCGGCGAGCATGCCCCTGGTCACGATGCCGTTGGGGCATTCGGTGCGGATGCCACCGACCCCGGAGGTGGCCGAACGGGCCTCCGCGCTCCTCGGGGAGACGGTGGAGCGGGCCCGGCAGGTGGAGCCGGAGCTGCGGGTGGGCACCGAACTGTCCGCGCTGGACCCCTCTCACGCGCTCATCGCCGCCTCACGCCACGCCCAGCTGGTCGTCGTCGGCACGCGCGGGGCGTCGGGCGTGCGATCCCGGTTCACGGGCGCCGTGGGGATCCGTGTCAGCGCGCACGCGGAGTGCCCCGTCGCGGTGGTCCCGTCTCTGCCCCACACTCCCTTGGAGGTGCGGGAGCGGCGCCACGTCATCGTCGGCACCGACGGGTCGCCGGGCTCGGATGCGGCGCTGGAGTTCGCGTTCGAGGAGGCGATCCTCACCGAGAGTCCCCTGACGGTGGTGCACGCCTGGCGGATGCCCGCCATGTTCGACCCCGTGATGACCGGTGACGTGGCCGTCGACCTGCGTGACACCGTCGTCTCCCAGGCCGAACAGAGCGTGCGCACCCAGGTCGAGCAGATCCGGCCGCCCGACGCCGACGACCTCCCGGTCAGGATCACGATCGTGGAGGAGCAGCCGGCCCACGCCCTGCTCAGCGCCGCCGAGGAGGCGCGCCTCATCGTCGTGGGCTCCCGCGGCCGGGGCGGTTTCCGTGGCCTGCTCCTCGGCTCGGTGAGTCAGGCCCTGCTGCACCACGCCCACGTCCCCGTGGTGGTGACGCGGATCCCGCGCCATGCCGCCGACCGGGGGCCGGTGCCACCCTCCTGACGCGGCCGTCAGAGGCGCGGTGCCGGCCTTGTCACCGGAACGGCGGGGACAAGAGCCTGCGTGGCAGGGACCGGCCGGCGCGAAAGCGCGGTGGAGACGGCGCCGGCCCCTCGGGGCTGGACCGCTGTCCACCGCCCATCGCGAAGCGGTGGTGGAAGGAGACGCGGCGGCCATGCCGTCGGTGACGGTGGACGGCGACCTCGGGTGCATCGTCCCGGTGACGGCCGGGAGCATGCGGTGCCTCCGCCCGGCCCACGGCTTTCCTCCGGACCGGCTCACCCGTCGCGGCCCCCCGCGCCGGAGATATGCGGGGCGGTGCGTCGAAAGCACCCGCCCTGGTCGTCAGGGCCGGGGATTCCCCCGCGTTCCCGGCGCGCAGAGGGGCGGACGGACCTCGGTGCCGTCCCGGGCAGGCCCTTGCACGCTCGATCGGCAGAGGCGGGGTCGGACTGTCCGAGCCGGTCGAGGCACACCGATCTCACCCGGTCCGCCTCATCGGTCGCTTCGTGAGAACCCTCCTTCGGGACGGGCCGCCCACACGGGCGACGTCCACGCCGACGGCCCGCCCGACCGGCCGCCACGGGCACTCCGGCGGCGTAGGGTCCTAGGCGGTGCAACGCCGGAACCGACCGGTTCGGACGAGAAGGAGTGGTGGCCATGGTGAGGAAGCTCGTGCGGGATCGCGTTCCAGAGATCATCCGCGCCGATGGCGCGGAGCCGGTCATCACCGTCGCCGACGCCGAGGAGTACCGGCGCGAACTGCGCGCCAAGCTCGGCGAGGAGATCCGGGAGTACCTGGAGGCGGGCGAGGATACGGCGGTGGAGGAACTGGCCGACGTCTTGGAGGTCGTGTACGCGCTCGCCACCCTGCACGGCGCGAGCCCGGAGCGGGTGGAGGAGGTCCGCCGGGCCAAGGCCGACGAGCGGGGCGGTTTCGCCGACCGGCTCGTCTGGCACGGCAACCGCCAGCGGTAAGGACGCCGGCTTTCACCTCGGGCGGTGCCGGGCCGAGCGCCGCTGAGGAGCCGTCGAGCTCGCGGGCGGAACGGCGGCCGGACGGTGCGTGCCTCGCGTCCTGGGGGCCGGCCGTCGAGGGGACCCATCGGTCGAGGGGCCGTCGACGCCGGGTCGCCCACTCCGACCTCGCCCGACACCGATCCGCCGTACGGACTCCTCCGCGTTCCGCGCACGCTCGACGACCACGCCGGCCGTGAGCCCGGAGGAGGGACCGGACGCGGACGGCGCCTGCCCCCCTCCGGCCACCCGTCACGTCGGGACCGGCGCGCGAGAGGGAAGGCCGGGCCTGCGGTGGCCGGGCGCACCACTGAGCGCGTTCCCGGGTACACCGACCCGGGGTCTTCGCGTGGCCTCCACCGCCGTCCTGTCCGGAAGAACGACTCCGCCACGGCGAGCACCGGGCAGGGCGACGCGGGAGGTGGCGGGAACGGCCGGCTCTCAGCGACCGCCGGAGCCGACCGCGTCATCGGAGTCCCGCGGGAAGACAGCAGACCGTGGACGCACCCTCCAGCCGGCCTGGCCTCCCCTTGGAGTCCGTATCGCGCCCGTGGGAAGTGACGGCACGCCGAAGGAGACGGCCTGGGCGGCCACCGTCCTCGCCGTCCCACGCGGAGCTGTGGCTGCGCCGCGGTGGAAGGCGAGGGACCCAGGCCACGGTCATCCCGGCCGGCGGGGTCGGACGAGGGCCGCTCGCGATGTCGTGGCGGGAGCCGGGGAGCGGAGACCGCGCTCGAAGAACCGGGCCGGGCAACGACCGGAGCCGGCGCGAGGCCCCTGAGAGCGGCGGGACACCTCACGTCCTGTCGGGCCGGGAGGCCGAGGCCGATCTCAGGGAACCAGCCCCGGCCGATCGCCGCCTAAAGCCGGGGAGCGGGCCGGGCGCGCATCGCGCGGTCTCGGTGGGGAGGCGTCGCCCGCGCTCGTCCTCCGGCGCGTCGCGTCGCGGCTCCGGGACGGGCCGCCGGAGTCACGCGGAGCCGGGCGTGTCCGTCCGGGGACCGGGCGCGCGGAGGTGCCCGAGCGGACGGGGACGGCGGCTATCCGCGTGGGCGGTGGCGGCGGACGGCCCGGGCGTGGGCGTCGGTGAGCAGGTCCCGCACCCGCTCCCGGGTCGTGGGACCGGGATTGACGACGGCCACCCAGGACTGGGGGGCGTACACCGGGTGCGGGATGATCCGGTCGGTGACCGTGTAGTCGATCTCCGCGGCCTGGTCGGCGTGCGCGGCGGGCGGGTAGCCGACCAGCTCCTCGAAGGCGGTCCGCCCCACGGAGATGTTCAGTCGGAACACGCCGGGCCGGTTCAGCTCCGAGGCGGTGTCGAATCCGTCGTAGTCCTTCACGACGATCGTGGCGAACGGCATTCGCTGGGCGCCCATCCCCTCGCCCTCGGGGTCGTAGAGGAAGAACGTGTCCCCCCAGGCGATTTCGGGGGAGCCGTCGCCCTCGGCGGCGGTGAACGCGGTCACGCCCGGTAGTCCGGAGGTGAAAGCGATGATCTCTTCGGGGGCGAACACGGGCTCCTCGCCGGATCGGGCATCGGTGGTCGGGTCGTGGCGTGTGATCTCCATACCTTCGAGTTTCTCATTGAAGTCCTTATTGAACTTTGGGATCGTCTGTCTGCCGGATGACATGGGGGCGATGGAGGAAATCCTCAAATCGGTCTTGAAGCGGTCGGCGCCCTTCGGAGGCGGTCCGCCGCGGTACGCGGGAACGGCGCCGGTAGGCTCCGGGCCGGGTGAACGCTCGGGAGGGGAAGGCGCGTGGGCGACGGGGCGGGTGACGGTCGCGCTGTCCGCTGACGAGGCGCTGGTGCTGTCGGACGGGCTGGAACTCCTGCAGAGGACCGACCTGGGGAGCCTGGTCGACGATCCGGCGGTGTGGGCCCCGATCCATCGGATCGCCACGACGCTCGACACGGGGCTCCCCGACCCGTTCGCCCCCGACTACGCGCGGCGGCTGGAGGCGGCCCGCGGCCGCCTGTGACCGGAGCCTTGACGGGCGCCGACGTCTTCGGCGGCCGACACGTGCCTTCGGTAAGCGGGCCGGGCGCGCCCCCGAAGGCGGGGGCGCGCCCGGGGGCGGTCAGCTCGTCTCGCCGCTCGGAGGCAGGGCGATCAATGGGGGACGCCGCCCGAGTGTCCCCTGGTCGATGCGGCGCCACGCCGTGGCCCAGCGCTGGAACTCGGCCTCGTCGCCGCCGCAGGCGATGACGAAGGCGTTGAGCAGGGTGTAGCGGGGCAGCTCGTTGCCGCCGAGCATGGCGTGGAACGAGCTGGCCGAGCTGAGATGGCCGCAGTCATGGGCCATCTGCTGGAACGAGGGCTGGCCCGCCCAGCGCCGGTAGCGGCGCATCGCCTCGACGAACTCCGCCGGGGTACTGGCCTGCAACGGGTCGGGGCGCAAGTCGTATCCCTCAAGGTCGGCGACCACTCGGTGACGGTTCCTCTTGTCGGTGGAGGGGACGTCCACCTTGACCGCGATACGCAATTCGGTGCGTTCCTGGTGGCGGCTGGTCTCCTCGGCCACCACCGGGACGACGGGGACCTCGCCCCACAGGGTGCCGTCGGCGGCACGGCGGACCCGCCGTGGCTGGGCGTCGGCGGCGACCCGGTAGGTCGTGGGGCGCGCGACCGGGCGCAGCGAGCGGTTGGGGCCGGTGGGGTCGAGCAGGTCGGCTGCGCTCATCGTGCCTCCCGGGGCGCGACGCGCGCGGCGATCTCGCCGGCCAGGCCGAGCGCGGCCAGGCTGATCAGCAGCGCGGTGACGACGTCGTGGCCTCCGGCCTGGATCAGGCAGGCCAGTACCACCACCAGGAGGATCACGGTCACGCGTATGATCGGCGCGGCCGCAGTGAATTTCACGAGCATCGGCGCTCTTTTCTATGGAATTCCTCAACGAGGAGATTGCGTTTGGCCCAGACAATCCGGACGTGGGCCACGGAAAGAAAGCACGCCTGGGGTGGGAGACGGCGTGTTCGTAGCCTCACTCCGGAGGGCCGGTGCCCAGAAAGTACCGTATAAACAACGGCTTCGCTCGGAAAGAGTGCCTGATTCGTCACTCAGAGTCCATGGTGCGTGACATACGAATTCTGCTCCGTCCGGTGGAGAGTGAGACCTCGGCGTCCCGTTCATGTTCTGTTCCGTCCGGTCGCGTTTAAAGATGTCCAGAAACGTCCAGATGGCTCCACGCGCGTCCGAGGTGGTTTATGCCTCGCCGGCGCGGGGATGACGACGTTGGCTGTGAAATTGCTGAGAGGTGATTTACGGTCGGGTAGTATTTGGCGCATATGGCGTGAGCCATATGCGGTGCATGGAGCCGGTTGGCCCAGACAACGGGACGGCGACGAGCCGGGAGACCTCGGCGCCCTCCTACGGCCGGTCCTCGCATCCGGCCGTGCCCCCGCCGTTCGGGTGGGGACACGGCCTTCTTTCAGGTCTGCCGGCCCTCCGCACGGCCTTCCGCGGCCCTCGTGGACCGGTGCGCCGCCAGGTGGTCGGCGGCCCGGCGAGGGCGGCCGAACGGTCCAGGCCGCCTGCCGGCAACGGCGCCACGGGCCGTCCGCCGTGGGCGGGCCGACCTCGCCCCCTCAGCCGGAACGTCCCGGGTACCGGCATGACACGCGACCGTGGGGCATGAGGGCCGCACCGTTCCGGAGGCCGGCGCGGGCCACACCACCCGGTCGGGGTCGTCGGCCTCCGGCGCGCTCGTTGGGGGCTTCGCGGGCCGATGCCGGCGGTCGCGGCCCGCCAGGTGGGGCCGCCGGTGGACACCGTCCCGGCCACGCCCGGACCTGTCCCGGTTCGGTTCGGCGATGAGCGTCGTGCGTGTGGAAGGAGCCGTCCAGGGGTGCCTTCGGGGACGAGCAGGCACCAAGAGAGCGCGCATCGCGACGGTCACCGGCGACGAGGCGGCGGTTTCGTCCCCGGCCGGCCGGGCGGTGATTCTCGCCTGGGATGACGGTCCGGGTGGGGCCGGTGGCCGTGTGGTCGCTCATGCGGGACTCCTGATCGTCCTCGTAGGGGAGGGGCGCCTCGGTGTCCTGTGGGCCGGGTGAGAGGCGTGAAAACCAAGCTAGAGGCCGACGCGCCGCGCCGGCCGGACCGCGCGGGAACCTGTGGACGAACCCCGGCCCCGATTCCCCGGCGCGGGCGGACGGTTGCCGCGACGTCGCCCCGGGCCGCCGGGCGCCTGAAACGCGGCGCACCGGTCCGCGCCGCCGCGACCTTCTTCACGCGACCGTGTGCCCGGTGGGCCCGTCCACACGACGGGGCGCCACACAGGCGCCGTCGACCGGTCCCGGCGGTGACATCGGTGTCCCACCGGGCCGCCCGCCGTCATCGGGGCCGCGGAGAAGGAGCCGCGGACCAGGGAAGATCCACGGACACACCATCCCAGAACGGATCTGTCGCACATCTCCGATAGACATACGGCGTCGCAGATCGACGGACGGCACGCCCTTTCGCGTGCAGGTCCTCCTCATCCGTCGTTGGGAAGGTGATCCGTGGAATCCGAAGGCGTCGATGTCGGCGGGACGAGCGTGGTGGGCGTGGTCCCACCCGCCCGGCCCAGGAAACTGGCGAAGGTTCCCTTCGTCGAACTGGCCGACGGGAGACTGCAGGGGGTCGTGTCGAGCGGCTCCGACATCGCGCGGGTCTACGTCTCCTCGATCACGGCCGGTTCGCACGCGCTCAGTTGCGGCACCAACAACAACCGCCCCTGTGGAGGCCAGCAGGGCACCTTCCTGTGCAAGCACCTGAGGGCGCTGGTGGCCGAGGCCGTCACCCAGTTCGGCCTGCGCCGCGTGGCCGACTACCTGCGCGTCTCCGTCGACGGCGAGGCCGACGCCGACGCCCTGGTCGCCGCGCTCACCCCCGGCGTCGAGCCGTCGCCGCCGGCCGGCGTGGTGTTCAGCCGCTTCCTGCGTTACCTCACCTACCTGGAGCTTCCGGGCACCACCGCTCCGCTGCCCGAGATGCACTGGTTCCCGGCGAGGGGGGTGTCCCGATGAGCGTCCCGCCCGCGGCCCTCGCCGAGCTGACCGCCACCGACCCCTCCGGGGTGGCCGAGGCCCTCGATCTGATCACCGGCGTCGACGGCGCCCTCGAACACGGCCTGGGGCGCCCCGACCCGGCGCACGCCCGGGCGCTCGCCGACCTGGCGGGGGCCATGTCCGCCACCCCGCTCGGCGCCGTGGTGGGCGAGGCGGTCGAGACGATCGCCTCCGGAAGCATCGCCGACACCCAGACCGCGGCCCTGGCCGGCGGGCGCGGCGCGCTGGTCGGCGCGGTCCACGACGCCCTGCTCGCCGCTCTCGACGGCGCCACGGGACGCGCCCGCGACGAGGCCCCCGCCCCGCAGGAGCCCGCCGCCGACGGCGCTGCCGACGAGCGGTTCGGCGGTGTCCGTTCCTGGCTCACCGAACTCGCCATCAACGGCTGGCGCGGAGTCGACGGCGAGCTGGCCTCGGGCGCCGACCAGGCGATCGAGACGCTGCTGGCCGACCCGGCCCTGCGCCGCCCCGCGGTGCTGCTGGACGGACTGGCCGCCGAACTGCGCGCCTGCGCTCCCACCGCGACGATGGAGGGGCTGCCCACCCGTCGCTGGGCCGACCTGTGGGCCCGCGCCCTCGTGCTGACCCAGCGGGGAGCGCTGCCGGGTCCCGGCGCGACGGCCGAGCCGGTCACCGGCCGGCTGCTGCCCTTGGGCGTCGACGTCCACGAGCACGCCACCGCCGTCCAGGCCCAGGTCCACGCCGTCCTCGAACCCGCCGACGGGGGCCCCGCGCGGCTGGTGCGCACCGCGGTGTCCGCGGCCAAGGTCGACGTCATCGTCGGCCCGGCCGTGTGGGGGCTGCTGGCAGACCACCCCGTGCTGCTCGGCGCGCTGGCCGAGCAGTGCTCCCTGGAGGTCGCCGACATGCCTTTGACGGCCGGCGGCGACCTGCTGTGGGACGACGCCCTGGCCGGCAAGGGCGAGCCCGCCGACCCCTTCGTCACCGCGCGGGTCGCGCTGCCGGCCGCCGTCGCCCCGGCCGTGCCGCCGCTGGAGCGCCATCCGACGCGCATCGCCGAACCCGTCCTGCTGGAGGGGTACAAGAAGGCCGAGACCCCGCGGGGGCCCGCCTTCGACCTGGGCGACACCGTGCTGCCCGTGGCCACCGACCGGCTGCCCGCCTGCGGTCCGCTCACCGACAAGCTCGTCGCCTCCTCCTCGGCCTGTATCGGCCTGATGCGCTGGGACGCCGGAGGCTGGTCGGTACAGCCCTTGGCGGTGCAGGCGAAGGTCAAGCGGGTGCTCACCGGCGTGCACACCGGCGACTGGGCGCTGGGCCCCACCGACCCCAAGGTCGCCAAGGCCGAGGCCCGCTACGACGCGCTGGGCGTGCTGCGGGAACGGGCGGGACGGTTGTTGCGGCGGTGAGCGAAACAGTGGACGAGACCGTGACCAACCCCCACGAGAACCGGCGCCAGGTGCTGTACTGGCGGCTGCTGTCCCGGCTGTTCGGCGACGAGGAGCAGGCCGGGCTGGAGGCGGCGAGCGTCGCCGTCGTCGACGACATCGGGCTGCCCCCGGCCCTGCTGGACCCCTCGGTGTCGGTGGACAGCGTGGTACAGCGTTTCCCCGAGCTGGACGGCGCCTTCGACGGTCTGATGGCCGACGACGAGAACCCGGCGACGGACTCCGACGCCGCGCAGGTGGGCGCCGAGGAGGTGCGCCGCGCCGCGCTGGTGTCGAAGCTGCTGCTCAACGTGTTCGCGACCGGTTCGGCCGACGTCAGCGCCGCCCAGCTCGCCACCTGGCAGGCCGACGCCGGATGGCTGGAACGCGCCTGCGGCCACCAGCCGGGTGAATTGCGCTCGCGTCCCGGCGACACGGGTCTGGCCGGGGTGCTCGGCGACATCGAGGGCGACCTGGTGCGTCGGATGCGGCTGCGCGAGGTGCTGGCCGACCCGGCGCTGGCGGCGCGGCTGACGCCGAGCATGTCGCTCATCGAGCAGCTGCTGCACGACAAGGCCAACCTGTCGGGGGTCGCGCTGGCCAACGCCAAGGCGCTGATCCGCAGGTTCGTCGACGAGGTCGCCGAGGTGCTGCGCACCCGGGTGGAGAAGACCAGCGTGGGCCGCATCGACCGGTCGGTTCCGCCCAAGCGGGTGTTCCGCAACCTCGACGTGCAACGCACCATCTGGAAGAACCTCACCAACTACGACCCCGAGGAGCAGCGGCTCTACGTCGACCGGCTGTACTACCGGCACACCGCCCGGCGGGTCGAGCCGGCCCGGCTGATCGTGGTGGTGGACCAGTCGGGTTCCATGGTCGACTCGATGGTCAACTGCACCATCCTGGCGTCGATCTTCGCGGGCCTGCCAAAGGTCGACGTCCACCTGGTGGCCTACGACACCCGGGCGCTGGACCTCACCCCGTGGGTGCACGACCCGTTCGAGACGCTGTTGCGCACCAAGCTCGGCGGCGGCACCGACGGCACCGTCGCGCTGGAGGAGATCCGTCCCAAGATCACCGATCCGCGCAACACGGTCGTCGCCTGGATCTCCGACTTCTACGAGTGGCGTGAGGACGCGGTCTTCAGCGGCATGGAGTCCCTGCACCGCTCCGGCGTCCGCTTCATCCCCGTGGGCTCGGTGACCAGTGGCGGCCGGCAGAGCGTGAACCCGCGCTTCCGAGAACGCTTCAAGGACATGGGCACCCCCGTCCTGTCCGGGCACATCGACAAGCTCGTCTTCGAACTCAAGAACTTCCTCACCTAGGAGACCCCTCATGTCCGACGAAATGCTGCGCGCCACCGCCGAGGTCAAGTACGCCGACGAGCTGGAGTACCTGGAGTCGGTCGACGACGCCCCCAAGCCCTTCTCCTGGCGGCTCAGCCCCAAGATGGTGCGCCTGTTCATCCTGGGCTCCGAGCCCTCCGACGGGCTCGACCGCGAGATCCCGCAGAAATGGTTCGGCGACCGCACCTTCGTCGAACGCAGCATCGTGACCCTGGCCTCCGACCGCGGCCTGCTGCTCATCGGCGACCCCGGCACGGGCAAGAGCTGGCTGGCCGAGCTGCTGTCGGCGGCGATCTGCCGTGACTCCACCCTCGTGGTGCAGGGCACCGCCGGCACCACCGAGGACCACATCAAGTACTCGTGGAACGTCTCGATGGTGATCGCCAAGGGACAGACCCGCGAGTCCATGATCCCCTCGCCGATCATGACCGCGATGGAGAAGGGCGCCATCGGCCGCTTCGAGGAGCTCACCCGCTCCACCAGCGACGTGCAGGACGCCCTGATCTCGATCCTGTCGGAGAAGTACGTGTCGATCCCCGAGCTCGACGACGACAACATCGTCTACGCCAAGCCGGGTTTCTCGATCATCGCCACGGCCAACAGCCGCGACAAGGGCGTCAACGACCTGTCGGCGGCGCTGAAGCGGCGCTTCAACTTCGTGCGGATCCCGGTGGTCACCAGCAGGCGGAGCGAGGCCGAGATCGTCCGCTTCCGCACCACCGAGCTGCTGCGCCGCCACCGCATCGAGCTGGATGTGCCGCCCACGCTGCTCGACATCCTGTTGCAGAGCTTCGGCGACCTGCGCACGGCCGCGGCGTCGGCCAAGAGCGACGACGAGAAGCTGGAGTCGGCGCTGTCCACCGCGGAGCAGATCGGCGTGCTGGAGGACGCCATCCTGCACAGCCACTTCTTCGGCGACCGCACCCTGCGCGCGCAGACGCTGGCGGGCTCCCTGGTCGGTTCGCTGGCCCGCCGCAACCCCGAGGACCTGAGCATCCTGAACAAGTTCTGGCACGGCGTGGTCGAGCCGCGCAGCAAGTCCGACGGCGGCGAGTGGACGGACTTCCTCGAGGGCGGCAAGCAGGCGATCGAGAGCCTGTCATGAGCGGCGCGACCACCACGACCAGCCCCTTCCGCGCGCTGCGCGACCAGCTCGACGCCGCGGCCCAGGCGTTCGCCGACGCCCCCGACGCGGTGTCGGAGATCCTGTCGGGCATGGTCGACGACGTCGACCGGGCGCTGGCCGAGAGACTGGAGATCTTCCCGGTCTGCCACCACTCGCCGGCGTCGGCCCTGGCCATGGCCCGCCGGTTGCGCGAGAAGCGGCCCAAGGTCGTCTACCTGGAGCTGTGCGAGGACCTGCGCGACCTGCTGCCCGAACTGCGTAACTGCCGTCTCCCGGTGGCGTTGCAGGCGTTCGCCAGCGACCTCGACGGGTTCTCGCCGGGCGCCGGACCGCTCAGCGTGGTCGCCCCCATCACCGAGGCCTCCGCCGAGTATCAGGCCATCGCCTACGCCCTGGACACCCCGGGGGTCGAGCTGGTGCTGGTCGACCGGTCGGTGGACCACGTCTTCCAGTGGGACCCCGCCTACTCCGGTGACCCGGACGAGCGGCCCGCTGAGGGGGCGGGGGACGACGACGGCGACGGGGCGGCGATGCACGGTGGCGCGGTCGGCATCGAGATCGGTGACCTGAGGCCGCGCTTCGCCGAGCTGGAGGAGCACCTGCTGCACCACGGCAAGGTGCGGCACTGGTCGGAGTGGTGGGACCAGTACGTCGAGCAGCCGCTGGCCGGCGCCGACTACGACACCTACCGCCAGGTCATGGTGATGATCGGCAGCCTGTTCCGGCGCCTGTCCCCGGCCCGCGCCGAACGGATCGCCGTGGACGAGGACCGCGAGCGCTACATGTGGACGCGCATCCGCGAGCACCTCGCCGCCACCGGCACCGACCCGGCCGAGGGCATGTACGTGTGCGGCGCCTTCCACGCCGCCAGCCGGGTCGAGGAGTTCGGGGTCCAGCCGCGTTCCGAGGGCTTCGAGATCACCCCGCGCACCGCGACGACGTGGCTGTACGGGCTCATCCCCTCCAGCCACGCAGCCATCGAGGCGCAGTTCGGGCTCGCCGGCGGGTCGGTGTCGATCTCCGCGGCCACGTGGCGCAAGCACGTCTCGGCGGGTGGCGTCGCCCCCTTCCGGCTGAAGGGGCAGAAGGGGACGCCGGCCGGCAAGGCGGGGAGGAATTCCCGGGCCGCCGCGGCGACGGTCGGACCGGCCCCGGTCGCCGACCGGCTGTCGGGGTTCCTGGCCAGCCCGCCGACGATGGATCCGTTGGACGAGGCCGAGCTGCTCGGCTGGTGCGTCGACATCGTCCGCCTGGCCCGGCGCAACGGCTACCCGGCCAGCACCGCCGACGCCATCGCGGTGTATGAGACGTCGGTGCTGCTGGCGGGGATGCGCAACCGGGCCCGGCCCACGCCCTACGACTTCCAGGACGCGGCGGTCACCTGCATCGAGAAGGACACCGTGCCGGGACGCCGCGACGTGCGGCGCCTGTGCGAGATCCTGCTCGGCGGCGACCGGATCGGGGAGGTCGGCTACGACGCGCTCCCGCCGTTGGCCCGCGACGTCTACGACCGGCTGGAAGCGCTCGGCGTCGACCTGAAGAAGCGCAGGGTCCAGCGGGTGCTGATGGACCTGCGCGAGCAACCGGAACTGGAGCCGTGTTCGCGGCTGCTGTGGCGGCTGCGCCGGCTGCTGCCCCAGGGTGCGGTCCGGCCCATCACCGGAGCGCTCGGCCTGGGGGAGCGGTCGATCCAGGAGAGCTGGGATCTGTCGATCGGCCACCACCAGCGCGCGCTCATCGAACTGGGCTACGAGGGGGTCACCGTCGAGCAGGTCCTGGAGCAGCGGCTGCGCGCCGCGGCCTGGGACCCCAAGGCCGGCGCGGCGGCGGCGTTGGAGGCCGTCGAGGAGTCCATCCTGCTCCTGGACAACCGTCGGCTCACCGACGAGCTGGGCCGGCGCGCCGTCGAGCTGCTCGCCGCCGAACGGGCCGTGGACGACGCCCCCGAGGTGCTGCGCAGGTTCCGGCGGCTGCTGGGCCACTACCGGGCGACCGAGCCGCGGCTGCCGGCGTGGTGCGCCTCGTTCGTGACCACCGGATTCGCGCACTACTGCACGATGCTGCCGACCTCCTTCGCCACCGAGGAGACCGGGATCCGGCAGGTCGCGGCCATGCTCGGGTTCCTGCTCACCCTGGAGAACACGGCGCTGGCGCTGGGGTGCGAGCGTACCCAGCTCGAACTCGCGGTCAAGCAGTCGCATCCGGAGGAGCCCGCGAAGGTGGCGCTGCTGTGGGCGGCCCAGACCCGGCTGGGGGTGCTGTCCCGGGCGGAGTTGCGTGCGCGCTGCGCGGAGCTGCTGGGCAACCCGCTGGTCGTGCCGGCCTTCCCGCACTACCTGAGCGGTTTCGTGCAGGCGCTGTCGCCGGTGCCGGGGTTGGCGCCGTTCGTGGTGGAGGTGATGTCCGACGCCTTCGCGCGGCTGCCCGACCGGGTGCTGTTGCCGTGGCTGCCCATGCTGATCACCACGCTGCGCGAACACGCCCGGGAGATGGTGCCGGTGCTCCTGCGCGAGGCGGGGCGCACCTTCCCGGCCCGCCTGCCGGAGCTGGACGCGTGGACGCCCCCGTGGGCGCGCCCGGAAGGGGAGCCGGCGGTCGCGGCGTCCCCGGCCGTCGCTGTCCCCGCCGGTCCGCTCACCGACCTGCTCACCGCCCACCCCGCGAGCAGTGACGCGGTGGCCCGGCTGCTGGGGGTCGAGCCGGTGTGGCCCGCCGTGGAAGCGGACGTTTCGGCACCCGCCCATCCGGAGGCGGCCGCTCTGCTGGAGCGCCATCCGGCTCCCGCGGCGGCCTTGGCCGCGCTCTTGGCGGCCCCGCCCCTCGGGGCCTGACGGATCCGGCCGTCCCGGGACGCCCCGGGGCGGCCGGCCGCGTGTTCCGGGAGGCCGTGGGCTCCTCGGCCCCGGCGGACCGTAACGTTGAAAACGCGGCGCCGTTACCATTGCCGCATGTCGACCTCTCCCACGACGACCAGGCAGCGGATCCTGCGCGCCGCGTCGGAGCTGCTGGACCAAGGGGGGCGTGAGGCGGTCTCCACGCGGGCGGTGAGCGCCGCCGCGGGGGTCCAGGCGCCCACGCTCTACCGGCTGTTCGGGGACAAGAACGGCCTGCTCGACGCGGTGGTGGGCGCGGCCTTCGGGGAGTACCTCGCCGGGAAACGCGCCCTGGTCTCGACGGGGGACCCCGTCGAGGACCTGCGGCGCGGCTGGGACCTGCACGTCGCCTTCGGGCTTGACCGACCGCAGGTCTATGTGCTGATGTACGACCTGTTGTACGGCGGCGACCCCGCCGGCACGGCGGCCACCGCGGCCCGCGAGGCGGCCGCCCAGCTGCACCGGATAGTCGCCAGGATCGCCGACGCGGGCCGGCTGCGCATGAGCGTGCGGCGGGCGGCGCAGCTGGTCCACGGAACGAGCAGCGGACTGGTGCTCTCCCTCATCGCCACGCCGCCGGCGGAACGCGACATCGAGATTCTCACGGTGGCCAGGGAGAGCGTGCTGGCCACGATCACCACGCCCGGTGAGGGCGGGGTGGGGGAGCCGGGGGACGACGTGTCGGCACGGGCCGTCGCGCTGCGCGCCGCGTTGCAGCGACGGCCGGCGGGCGTCCTCACCGACGCCGAGCACGGACTGCTGGCCGAGTGGCTCGATCGGCTCGGTGACGCCCGGTCCTGAGGTCCGCCGGACCGATCCCCGGCGCTGCGTCCCGGCCGCCTTCCGGCGGAGGGGACGCGGCACCGGGGGAAACGCAGGAGAGGCCCGCCCCGGGGCCGCCGTCCGTGCCACCAGGGTGTGTTGTGGGGCGGCGAACGGTGGTCCGTGGCGCTTGCCGGGCAGACGCCCCCATCGCCACGGCCGGCCGCCCGGGAGCGGTGGGGCACCGGCCCGGGCGAGAGCGGTCCGGTCATCTCCACGGCGCGTGCCGGCACCGGCCGGGGATCCGTGTCCGAGACGGCCGTCTCAGGCGAGGCCCCCGTTGGCGTAGACGGTCTGACCGTTGACCCAGCGCCCGGGGCCGGCGAGGAAGGCGACCACCTCGGCGATGTCGGCGGGGGTGCCGAGCCGTTCGAGCGGGGTCATCCCGGCCATGCGGTCGATGGTCTCCTGGTCCTTGTCCTTGAGGAACAGCTCGGTGGCGGTGGGACCCGGCGCGACGGCGTTGACGGTGATGTCGCGGCCGCGCAGCTCCTTGGCCAGCACGGGACTGAGGGCGTCGACGGCGGCCTTGGTGGCGGAGTAGACGCTGTAGGTGGGGAGGGCCAGCCGGGGCACCGTGCTGGAGAGGTTGAGGATCGCGCCTCCCGAGCGGACGCGGCGGGCCGCCTGGCGGGCGACGACGAGGGTTCCGCGGATGTTCGTGCGGTGCACGAGGTCGAGGTCGTCGAGGTCGAACTCGGCCAGAGGGGCGAGGAGCATGACGCCGGCGGCGTTGACGACGACGTCCACGCCGCCGAAGGTCCGCTCGGTGGTGTCGAAGGCCGCGGCCACCTCGGTTTCGTCGGCCACGTCGGCCCGCACGGAGACGGCCTGTCCGCCCGCCTTGGTGATGGCGCCGACCGTCGCGGCGGCCGCCTCGTCGTTTCCGCGGTAGACCACGGTGACGGCCATGCCGTCGGTGGCGAGCCGTTCGGCGATCGCCCGGCCGATACCGCGCGAGCCGCCGGTCACGATCGCCACCCGGGCGGTGCTGTCGCCGTTCATGGGATCGTCCCCTTCCCTTTCGGTGATAACGATCATGACGCTATCACCGCTACATTATCGGTGCAAGGAAAATATTGTTATCGCCGATAACCGCAGGTTTTCCGTATCGTCGAGGCGTGGCGTCCCGCGTGATCGCCCTCGTGCCTCGACGTCGCGTGGAGTGTCGGCCCAAGCCGGATGGGGCGGTCTCGTCGCCGGTGTCGCGGGCGCGGAGACGAACAGGGGAGGGGCGCGCAGGGGAGGAGGGGACGGCGCGTCGCCCGGCACCCCGTCTCTGTCCTGGTGGGCGCCCGTCCTGGCGGCCATCGCGGGCGCGAGGGTGATGTGGGCGGGCCCGGAGGGAGGGGAAGAGCGCGGCGGTCCACCTCATCCAGGCGAGAGGGGCGAATCCGGTGCCGGAGACGAGAGGCCCTGTCGGCTTCGGCCTCTCCCGTGTCCATGAGAATCGGCGCGCCCTATCCGTCTTGGGATCACTCCGTTTCCGCGACGAGTTTTGGCACCATACCTCACTCCTGTTTCGGGAAGCGGGGTCCCGTCGCCCTTCGATCATCCCTGTTTGTCCGATTGGTTTATCTCCCTAAAATCGTTGGTATGAAAACAGCGTCAAAGGTCCGACGTGTTATCTGATCTCCTCGTGTAACGGAACGGGCGCCATCCCCTGGCGGACGGTCGCTCCACGGGCCTGCCGGCGAGGACGGGACAACGTCCCGCCTGGCGGGATGCCGATATCCGGAACCCCCGAAGGTGGACGGGCGACCTCCGTCGGTTTTTGCGACGGACCCCGCCGGCCTGACAGGAACCGGGTGAATTATCGAGGGCGGGATCCCGTGTTCCTCGCCCCATGGCGGACGATTGTTCTTCCCATGTCACATCAGGGACTTCGGGACATGTGTTCTCGCGGTTTTCTCCTTCATGTCGTTTTCGCGTTTGAAACACCGATGCCCCATGCCTTTTTCTCCATGGCGTGAGAAGCGCGGCGCGCGCTTTCTCGGCTGCCGGTCCCCCACATGACTCCCGACGAATTCCTTCCGCTGCTCGGCGGTCCTCCCGTCCGTCCCTTCGGGGGTGGGGCGTTCTGTTCCGCGAGCACGACCGGCGCCCCGGTGGGAAGGCGCGTCTACCGGCCCCGCCCGTCGACGCCGGCGGCCCTGTCGCCTCCGGACCCCTGAGGAGGGCGGTGGCCGAGGCCCCTCGGGCTCGTTCGGACCGAGGTCTTCGGCGCGGCCTGACCGGCGTCGCCCCGAGGCCCCGCCTGGCACCGGTGCCGCTCTGGGCGGACCCCGATCCTCCGCCCTCGCAGGCCCCCACCGCGCGGCCTTCGACAGATCCGCGCCCTCGGCTCCGTCCGCTCTTCGCCCGAGCCGGCCCCGGCCCCATGGCCACCCGGCCCTCTTGGCGCGCCCTGGTTCGAGCGCTCCTCCCAGTCCGCCGTCTCAGAACCGTGCTCCCACCTCATTCGCTCACCCAGGAGGTTTCCGCATGGCACATTCCGTCCAGTTGGACGACCTCGACCTCGACTCCCCGGATATCCGGACGAGACTGCGCGCCGCGGGCCCGGTGGCCCGGATCATCCTTCCCGGAGGACTCGCGGTCTGGGCCGTCACCAGCTACACCGAACTGCGTCAGGTCCTGGCCGACCCGGTCACGTTCGTCCGCGGATGGCGTAACTGGCGGGCCCTGGCGACGGGAGAGGCCGACCGCGCGCACCCGCTCGTCGGGATGCTCGCGGGCGTCGAGAGCATGGCCGCCTCCAACGGGACCGACCACCGTCGTGCCCGTTCGGTCCTCCAGGCGGCCTTCACCTCCGGCCGGATCGAACGGCTCCGTCCCCGCGTGCGGGAGATCATCGCCGACCTGTTGCGCCGTCTCGACCGGCCCGGCCGCATCGACCTCAAGGCCGAGTTCGCCTGGCCGCTGCCGGTCCAGATCATCTGCGAGCTCCTCGGCGTGGACAAGGGACGGGCACCGTTCATGGGCGACATCACCACCCGGGTCTTCTCCGGAGATCCCACGGTCGACGACGACGCCCGTGCCTTCCTCGGCGACCTGGCCGGCGGCAAGCGCGAGGCTCCCGGCGACGACTTGACCAGCGTGCTGGTGGCGGCGTGCGACCGTGACGGCCGGATCGCCGAGCACGAGCTCGTCGACAACCTCTACCTGCTCGTCGTGGCCGGCTTCGAGACGACGATGGGAGCCCTCACCAACGGGATACGCGCCCTCCTCACCCACCCCGACCAACTCGAACTGCTGCGCGGCGGCCGTGCCTCATGGAAGAGGGCCGTCGAGGAGATCCTGCGCTGGGACACCAGCGTCGCCCTGCTGCCGGCGGTCTTTCCCGCGCGCGATGTGGAGATCGGGGGTGTGGGAATCCCCGCGGGAGACCCCATCCTCCTCGCCTACTCCGCCGCCAACCGCGATCCCGCGGCCTGGGACGCCCCCGACCGGTTCGACGTCACCCGCGCCGGACGCGGGCACCTGGCCTTCGGCCACGGGGTCCACATGTGCCTGGGGGCGCCCCTGGCCCGGCTGGAACTCGGCGAGGCGCTTCCCGCGCTCTTCCACCGCTTCCCCGACCTGCGCCTGGAGGGAACCGATGAGGATCTGGGGCCCTCCTCCACCAGCCCGATCATGAACCATCCGCGCCGGTTGCCGGCCCGCACCCGTCCTCTATGAGACCGGCCCACGACCGCGCGTGTCCCGGTCCCGCGTCCAGGACACGCGCGAAGGTCCGCGCCCCGTGCCGGAGTCGTCGGCCGGCGACCGTGAACGGCCGCGCGGCCTCGCAGCGGCACCCGAGGCGGGGAGGAGGCGCAGGGGCCGGAGGGTTTCCGCGTGGAGCCGTCCGCCGAGCAGACTGTCGGTGCCGAGCGGGTCCGGGCGGGGCGGGGGCTCTCGCCGCTACGACGGGGCGTCCGTCCCCGATCCTCGGGGAGGCTCCCCGGATCCGGCGGCGAGGCCCGGCCCACGGGGCCGGGCCCGCGCGTGGGCCGCTTTGATAGGCTGCCCCCATGTCGAGTCCTGAGGCGTCCAGAGGCTAGCCACCGGTCACCCGGTGGCCCCTGTCGCCGCCTTCGACATTCGTCGCGCGCTGTCTCGCGCGCTCTTCGTCATTCTCGCGCACGCGCTGTTCTCCGGTGCTCCCTCCCGCTGTCCGGCGGTGGAGGGTGCGCCCGCGCGCGTGCGCCTCGCGGTGTGGGTCCGTGTGGCCGGTGGCTCGCAGCACCGGTTTCGACCAGTCATCTCATGGAGCCCACATGCGACGCAGACGAACACCCTCGATGCCACCCACCGTCTACCTGCTGGCCCTGGCGGTCTTCGCCCAGGGGACCTCGGAGTTCATGCTCGCCGGCCTCGTCGCCGACATATCCACCGACATGCGGGTCCCCTTGTCCGACGCAGGCTTGTTGACCTCGGCGTTCGCGGTCGGCATGGCCGTGGGGGCGCCGTTGATGGCCCTCATGAGCCGACGCTGGCCGCGCCGTTCGTCCCTGACCGTCTTCCTCGCGGTCTTCGCGCTGGTCCACGTCCTCGGCGCGGTGACCACCGATTTCGGGGTCCTCATGACCACCCGCGTCCTCGCCGCCCTGGCCAACGCCGGGTTCATGGCGGTGGGGCTGGCGACCGCGACCGCGTTGGTGCCGCCGAACGCGAAGGGGCGGGCGCTGGCCGTCCTGCTCGGCGGCACCACGATCGCGTGCGTCGCCGGAGTCCCCGCGGGCGCGCTCCTCGGTGAACTCCTCGGCTGGCGCTCGGCCTTCTGGGCGGTCGCGCTGGTCTCCCTGCCCGCGCTCGTCGCGGTCGTGACGTCGGTTCCCGCGGGGAAGACCGGGAACCCGGCCCCGGCAGGACGTCCCAGCGTCGCGACGGAACTGGGGACGCTGCGGCGTCCCCGGCTGCTGGTGACGCTCGTGCTGGGCGCGCTGGTCAACGGGGCGACCTTCTGCACGTTCACCTATCTCGCCCCGATCGTGACGGACGTGGCCGGCATCGGCTCCGCGTGGGTCGCGGCCCTGCTCGCCCTGTTCGGTGTGGGCTCCTTCCTGGGGGTTCGCACCGCTGGGCGCCTCTCCGACACCAGACCGTTGCCGCTGCTGGTCGGCGGGGGAGTCGCGCTGCTGCTCGGATGGGTCGTCTTCGCCCTGGCCGCGTCCATCCCCGCCGTGGTGGTGGCCCTCGCCTTGGTACAGGGAACGCTGTCGTTCGCGGTGGGCGGCACGCTGATCTCCCAGGTCCTCTACGCGGCCTCCGACGCGCCGACCCTGGGGGGAGGCTTCGCCACGGCGTCGCTCAACGTCGGCGCGGCGGCGGGGCCGTGGCTGGGGGGTATCGCCATCGCCGCGGGATATGGCCTGCGTTCGCCGTTGTGGGTCAGTGCCCTGCTCGTCGCCGGTGCCCTCGTGGTCGGGGGAGCGGCGTGGGCGATGGTCCGGGGTCGCGCGGGAGGCGCGCGGCCGGCGGTGCGGGAGACACCGACCCCGTGATCTTCGCCCGTCCTCGTCATCTCGGGTGACCGGCCGTCCGGTGGTGTGGTGCCGTCGGATGGCCGGGGCCGGACCTCAGCGGCCCTCCCGCTCGAGCCGGCCGTAGTGGCGGGCCAGGGCGTGGTAGGCGGCCTTGGGACGCCATGTCTCGGCCTGATCGGGGTCGCGCGCGTCACTGGTGACCGCCACGATCCCGAAGCCGGCGAGGTCGGCGTCGTGGCGTGGGTCGTCGGGGAGGTGCCGCAGCATCGGCTCGCTGAAGACGAAGACGAACGCGCCGTCGACGCCGGCCCGCTCGAACGTGTGCAGGCAGTCGATCAGGTACTGGGCCTGTGCCTCCTCGTCCCGGACGAGATCGCCGCGGATCACGGGAGGGCAGCCACGGTCGTCCAGTACGTCGAACCCCGCGGCGCCGCGCAGGTCGGCGCCCCGATAGGCGCAGCAGCCGAACTCGGTGACCAGTACGGGCCTGCCATGCCCCGTGCGCTGGGCGATGTGGTCGCCGTAGACGTCGCGGTTGTGCTCCTCGCGGTAGGTGTCCAGGCCGATGACGTCGAGCGACGCCCAGTCGACCGTCTCCCAGTCACCCGCGCCGTAGGTCAGCGGGCCGGCGAACTCCTCCCGCGCGATCGCGGCCAGCCGGGACAGGAGCCGGTCGAGCCGTCTGGTGTAGAGGGGCCTGCTCCACAGCAGGTAGGGCAGGAGCCTGCTCCTGCCCGCGAACGAACCGCCCGGCAGGAGGCCCCGCGCCGATAGCGTCAACTCGCATCCGAGGTTCACCCCCGCCGAACGGCCACGCGGGTCGAGCCGGTGGGCGGCGCGGGCGGCCTCGCGCACGCCGGCTTCGAGGTGCCGGCGGGGGGAGTCGAACCTGCGGGGCTGCAACCAGGCGAACAGGCCCAGATCGAGCGCCATACGTCCGGCGTCGAACAGCCGTCGCGGATCGGAGGACATGATCGTCACGGCGTTGCAGTTCAGCTCGTGACGGATCGCGGTGAGGTCGCGTCGGACGTCCTCGGGCCTCCAGTGGGGGCGGGAACAGAAGTCGCGGGTGTAGGCGACCCCCGCGTCGTAGCCGATCCCACGCCACCTCACGCCGGGTCCCTGAGAGGAACGCCGTGCGCCCGGTCCGTGGCCCTGTCACCGCGCCGGAGGGTGGCACGTGGCCGGAGCGGAGAGGTACGGGCGTCCTTCCGCGCCTTCCAGCCTCGGGGACGTCGACGTCTGGTCATGGATCCTCCCGTGGTCCGGGCCGCGCCACGAGGCTACCGGTCCGCGTCGCCCACGGGCAGCGCCGGCCGGGACGGCCACAGGACGCCGGCTTCCGGGGAGGGGCGGAACGCGGTCGCGGGCCGTGTCAACGGGCGGGAGGGGGCGTCGTCCTTGCGGTGCGCAGGGACGACGCCTGCTCGCGCAGCATGCGCACCCGGATGTCGCGGGCGGTGCGCATGTGGTCGCGGGCGATCGTCGTGGCGGCCTCGGCGTCACGGTCGGCGATGGCCCGGAGCAGGCGGGCGTGCTCGGCCAGCGCGGCCTCCCAGCGTCCCGGGGTCGACAGGGTGGACCGGGGCGTGCTCACCAGGTGGACGGGCAGCCGCCGCAACAGGTCGATGTGCACGGGGTTGTGCGTGGCCCGCCAGACCGCCTCGTGGAATTCCAGATTGGTTGCGGCACGGGTGCCGTCGTCCGGATCCTCCAGCGCCTGGTCGCGGGCGAGCAACCCCTCAAGGTGGGCGAGGTCGGCCACGCTGCGCGCGCCGGCCGCCTGCCGGGCGGCCTCGGCCTCCAGCAGGATGCGCGCCTCATAGATCTGCACGACCTCCTCGGGCCCCGGCGCGCGCACCTGGAGGCCGCGAACCCCCGCCTCCAGAAGCCGGTCGTGCTGGAGGCGGCGCAGCGCCTCGCGCACGGGAGTACGCGAGACGCCGAAGCGCTCGGCGACGGCGACCTCGCGCAGGGGCGTCCCCAAGGGAATGGCGCCCGCCAGGATGTCCGCCCGCAGCTGCTCGTAGATGTCCATCACACTCATGTGTCGCGCCGTCGTCCTCGCCTGGTCCGCTGTCGTCCCCGGCCGGTTGGGCGAGCGCTCCCGCCCGACGACCGGACGCCGTGCCGGAGGCCGGCCCGGTGCCGTCCGGGGAGCCGCCGCTGAAAAGCCCTCCCAGCATCTCACCGCCGACGAACGGTCCGGGAAGGGGTGCCCCCTGCGGCCGATCCCGGCCGTGCGGGCCGGCCGGTAGCCGCCGGAGGGGGCCGGGGCGGCACGGTGGGAAGTGGTGGCCGGTCCTTCGCCCTTGGGCGGGGTGAGCGGGGTGAGGCGGCCGTCCTCGACCGGGGGCGAGGAGAGACGTCGCGATCGGCCCCGGTGTCGAGACCACGGACCGTGGCGACGAGGGGGCCGACCGGAACTCCCGTGAGGCGGTCCGGTCCGCCAGGCCGCCGGCGGTGATGTCGCCGGAGCCCTCGCTCCCGTCCTCTCGGCGCGGCGCCGGACGCCTGGAGGACACCGGCGGTGGCGGTCATCGACGCCGTCGCCGCGCCCTCTCCGCCCGACCTGATCGTGGCCGAGGCGACGGCCACGCTGCCGGACCGCGCCTCGATGGCCGACCCGCGCGGGGCCACCCGGCGGACTCGCGCCCCCATGTCCGGCCGTCCCGGTAGGGACCTGGACGCCGCTTTCCGCTGTTTCCACGGTGGCCGGATCCTCGCGGCGCTGCCCTGAGACATCCGATCCGGCCGGAAACGCGGCCGCTCCGGCGTGGGCGAGCCGGCCGGCGGGGCGGGTGGCCGTTCTGTCGGCACGGCCACCCGCCCGCGCACGCCGGGGAGCGGGGGTCACACGGCGGGAACCGCTCCGGTCGCGGCGACGACACGGTCGGCGGTGGCCGACATGCCTCGCGCGTTGGGGTGCACCGGCGCCACCCCGTTCGTCGCGAAGACCCCCTCCACCCAGCGGTTGCGGGAGAGGTCGCACATGCCGTGCCCGCGCTCGTAGACGTCCACGTAGGTGGCGCCGGCCCGCTCGGCCTCCTCGGCGATCATCGCGTTCAGCGCGGTCTGCACCCCGCTGAGGTAGGGCGTGTCGCCGTAGGCGATGGGGACCGCGGGCCAGCACGCCCAGTCGGAGAACAGGTGCAGGTAGCCGACCACGTACACCTCGGCGTTGGGGCTGCGCTCGCCGATCTCGGCGTAGACCTCGGCGAGCCGCGGACGCAGCTCCTCGACGCGCTGGTGCAGTTCGTCTCCGTAGTGGTCCTCGCACGGGTTGTTCCGCGGATCGCTCAGGCTGAGGGCGGCGCAGGTGGTGAGGACCTCGATGAAGCCGAAGTCGTTTCCGCCGATGCCGACGGTGACCAGGTCGGTCTCAGGCGTCAGCGCGTCGAACTGCGCGGTCGTCCCCGAGTGCTGCGGGGTCCGCAGGTCGTCGATGACCGCGCCGCCGCAGCTCATGTCGGTGAACGAGGCCACGCCCAGGTCCTCGGCGACCAGGTGCGGGTAGTTGACGGCCGAGCGTTGACAGGCGGCGTCGGCGACGGGCTGGATTCCCGGCCCGGAGGTGAAGGAGTCGCCGAGCGCGACGTAGTCGACGTCCTGGGCGGCCCGCGCCGGGGAGACCCCCAGCAGGGTGGTCGTGAGCGCGGCGGCACCGAGTACGGCCACGGCGCGGGCGAGCAGGCGCGGGGCCGGGCCACGGCGGGAGGCGGCGGGGGATGTTGCGTCGAGGGACATGCGCATCTCCTCTGTGGGCGCCCGATCGGGGGAACGGGGGAGGGCGCCTGGGGGAGATACTGACGGTGCTCCACCCGGCGCGGTAAGTAACCTGCCGGTAACTTTTCCGTGGGCGGCTCCGGTCCCGCGCCCCGGATCCGGTCCACCGTGCCGCGTGGACCCGCGGCCGTCCGTCGGAGAGGTGGTCTCCCTCCCCGGCATGCTCCGTCTCTCCGCTGAGGCCGGGGGTGTTCCCCGCCCTGGCCGGCCAGGCGCGCGGCCCTCTCGCGGCCGGGGGCCTGGCCGGGGTCCGGTCGTGAGAGGAGGCGTCGCCGGGCCGCCGCGTCTGCCCGCTCTCTTCCCGCGCGACGCTTACGGCCGCGGAAGGCGGGTCCTGTTCCCCGGTCGTTCCCGGAAGGTCGGGCAATCCGCGGCCGAAGCGGCGGGCGACGGAAAGCGCGAATTCGACACGCGCTGTTTCCGGAGCCATTTCAGCGGGATAACGGGGAGTTCAACGAAATGCCCTGGCGGGTCTGATCGAAGAAAATCGGTCTTGAAACGACCGCGTCGGGTCATTAGTCTGCTCGACCGTACCGGAAAATCGGCGACCGTCCTCGCGTGGAGGTCGAAGAGGCGGAACGGGTCACCCCCTCCCTTCTCGCCGCGCGCCATGAATGCCAGACCCCGCCACCCCGTGTGACGAGGGCGGGGCCGCCCCGTCCGCAGGAGCGGGGGTGGCGGTGCGACCGCCAACGTCACGAATCGAAGGGTTCCCCCATGCCCGATTCCGAGCGCGGAAACGCGCACGTGTCGATTTCCGGAAAAGGCCGAGGTGGAAAGGGGGGAGGGCGTCGCGGCCGTTTCCTTTTCGCGCGTTCTCTCGTCGTCGCCGCCCTGCTCGTCCTGGTTCCGGCGTCTCCCGCTTTCGCCGCACCACCCCCGGCACTTCCCGCCAACGCGCCCGAGGCCGACCGGAAGTGGCAACCGGCCTTCGATTACGACACCGACGGCTGTTACCCGACCCCGGCCATCGGTCCCGACGGGACCCTCAATGGGGGTCTCAACACCTCGGGGGCCCTCAACGGGAACTGCCGCGACCAGTCCGATCTCGACAACACCAACTCCTACTCGCGTTCCAGGTGCGACGACAGCGGCTGGTGCGCCTACATGTACGCCCTCTACTTCGAGAAGGACCAGACCCTGCCCGGCTGCTGTGGCCACCGGCACGACCTCGAGCACGTCGTGGTGTGGGTGAGGGACGGACAGGCCCACTACGTCTCGGCGTCGGCCCACGGCGACTACCACACCAGACCCGCCTCCCAGGTCCGCTGGGAGGGGACCCACGCCAAGATCGTCTACCACAAGGACGGGGCGAGCACCCACGCCTTCCGGTTCGCCGCGGCCCACGACGACCCGCCGGAGAACCACTACGGGCAGTGGCAGTACCCGGACCTCGTCGGCTGGGAGGGATATCCCCCCGGCATCCGGGACCGGTTCACCTCCGCCGACTTCGGCAGCGCCACGCTCGACCTCAAGGACGGTGTGTTCGAATCGGCCCTGGAACGGGCCCGGCCCGCGGGCATCGATTTCGACCCCCGCCAGTGAGCCGGATCCGCCCCGCCCCGATGGGAGCGGGGTGGAGGCGTGGACGAGGCGGGGCCGCCGCGGCGTGGGGACGGAGTATGGCGGTGGGGCGCGCGTCGCCCCCGTCGCGTCAGGTCCCCACCGGGGCCACCGTGGCACACCGTTTCGCCGCGTGAAACGGCCGGGACCGTTGCCTCCCGGGTCACCGACGCGTGGTCCGGGAGGCAGCGGCTGTCTCGGTGGGCACGCGCGAGGCGGTGGTCCGGGGACCGGGCGATCCGGGACGCGAGGCGCCCGAGGAAGCGGAGGGGGCGTGACCGCCGGACTCAACAGCGGTGGGGCGAGGCCGGCTCGGACTCCCCATGCCACCAGTGGCGGTCGTCGTCGACCAAGGGCAGGGGGTCGCCCACCGAGGTGGCGGCCGTGCCCTCGTGGAGGGGCTGCGCGGCCTCCCGGAAGGGGGCCAGCAACTCCTCGACGGTGTGCACCTCGCCGTTGGCGACCACCATGCGCACCGCGGCCGCGGCCGTGATGTCGCTGAGGGGATCCCCCTCGACCAGCGCGATGTCGGCGAGCCGGCCCTTCTTGACGGCCCCCAGGTGATCGCCGAGTCCCAGCCAGCGCGCGGCGGTGCCGGTCGTCACCATCAGCGCCTCGCGCGGGGTGAACCCGTGGTGGACCAGCGCGCGCATGTTCTGGTGCAGGCTGATCGCCACGTTGTCCAGCGGGGCGTCTGTACCGCCGAGGATGATCCCCCCGCCGCGGTGGATCTCCAGCAGCATGGCCACCTGGCCCTTGAGGGCTTCGCGGTTCAACCGGGCGGCCGGCGTGTCCTCCCGGGCGGCCTCGACCTTGTCCCGCAGGGCGTGGTACTCCCAGTCGGGATAGAGCACGCGGGTCCGCTCGTCGTCGGCCAGGGAGGCATCCTCGGCGTACAACGCCTGGGAGGTGAACAGTGTCGGCGTGATCGGCATCCTCGACTTCGCGAACAGCCGCGTCGCGTCCGCGTAGGAGCGTCCCAGCCGGCTGACGGTGTGGGAGTAGCCCAGCCGGTTGGTGGCCCCGGTGTGCTCCATGCCGTCCATGCCCAGGTGCACCGCCGGGTAGAGATAGTGCGAGGTGAGCGGCAGGTCGTCGGCGTGGGCCCGGGCGATCGCGTTCCTTTGCAGCGACACCGGTAACCGGACGTAGGTCTTGACCAGGTCGTAGTCCAGGGCGATGGCGCGCCCCAGCTCCAGCTCCAGCTGCTCCTCGTCGTGGGTGGGGCGCATGAAGTTGTAGTAGACGCGGGTGCCGTCGATGGCCTCGCCGGTGCCGAGAAGGCGGGGGCCGAGGACCTTGCCCGCGTCCAACGCCTCGCGGGTCTCCAGCATGCGATAGGCCGGATCGCCGGGCGAGCGGACGGTCGTGACACCGTAGGCCAGCCACAGCGGTCCCTGCCGCGAGCCCCACTGGCGGCCCCGCAAGTGCCAGTGCACGTGTGCGTCGACGAGGCCGGGCATCGCGGTCAGGTGCGTGGCGTCGATGACCCGGGTGTCGCCTTCCCCGGTGTGGTCGCCGCGCGCCTCGACAGCCGTGATGCGGTCGTCCTCGATCACGATGTCGACGTCGCGGCGCAGCCGCGTCGCCGTGCCGTCCCACAGGGCGCCGACCTGGAGGATGGTCCGCCCCTTGGGGCGGCGCCGCCTCCAGGTGAGCGGCAGGTCCACCGTCGTGGGGCGTCCGCCGGCCGCCGGGACCTGGCGCAGGCGGCCGTTGTTGAGGTAGAGCAGCCGCGCGGAGTCGCCGCTCCAGCTCGGCGCGTCCGCGGCCTCGGTGGTCACCTGCCGCGGTTCGCCGTCGAAGGAGCCGTCGCCGTTCACCGCCACGGTCCACAGCACGCTCTCCATGACGAAGGCCATGCGGGAGCCGTCGGGGGACCACACGGGTCCGTCGTCGCCGCGGGTCGACAGCGATCGGTGGGGAGCGGGCTCGATGTAGCGGGTCGCCCCGGAGCGCAGGTCGACGGTGAGGATCTGGCTCGTCCCCTCGCGGAACCGGCGCGATCGCGGCCGCACCGCCGCGAGGGCCAGCACGCCGCCGTCGGGGGACCACGTGGGACGGCCGGGCTGGAAGAGGGCGGGAAGCACCTGCCGGGCCGAGCCGTCCTCGAGCCGTAACACCCACGTGGCGCCGTTGTGGTCCTGGTAGGCGATGTGCCGTCCGTCGGGGGACCAACGCGGGGTGATCTGCGCGCCGTCGAGGTGGGTCAGCCGTTCGTCGGTGCCGGTGTCGAGGTGGTGGCGCCACAGCGCGGGGGCTCCCGCGCGGTCGCTGGAGTACACCAGCGATTTCCCGTCGGGATGCCAGTCGGGGTCGGCGGCGAACGACCCGTCGTCGACGAACGCGCGGGGGCGCTCGCCGATGGGCATCACCCACAGCGCCCCCAGGGCACCGAAGGCGACCCGCGCGCCGTCAGGGGAGAGCACCGGTCCGGCGATCCCCCGCACCGCGTGGCGGGCGGTGTCGTCGGGGGAGCGGCGCGGGCCCCGGGAGGCGGGCCTGCGGTAGGGGACGCGGGCCCGTACGGCGACGTCGGAAACACGCCCGGTACGGGTCTCACGGATGCGCACGTGCCCGTCGGCGGTGTAGAGGAGCCGTCCCGCGCCGAGCCAGGACAGGGCGCCGGGGAAGACGTCCTCCGTGCCGCTGACGGCCTGCCCGCCGACCACCAGTTGTGCGGTGTCGCCGTGGGCGCGCACGTAGGCGAGGGTCGTCCCGTCCTCGGCCAGGACGGGGGAGAAGACGGCGGTGTCCTCCTGGGCGGCGACCAGTTCCCGGGTCGTCGCGTCGAGGTGGGTGACCTGGATCCGGGCGCCGTCCACGGTGTGCACGATCCCGCCGCCGTCAGGGGTCCAACTGGGGCTCGCCGCGTCGGACCCGTCCGAGGTGAGCCGGGTGAGCCGCCCCGAGGCCAGATCGTGCAGCCAGACGGCGTAGCCGTCACCGCGGTCGCTGACCAGGGCGACGGTGCGGCCGTCGGGGGAGAAGCGCGGTTCGCGGTGGTCATGGGGGCCGCTGGTGAGCCTGCGGGGCCGTCCGTCGGGCAGGTCGAGCAGGTACAGGTGGTAGTTGCCTTCGCGATAGGCCTGGAAGACCAGGCTTCGCGAGTCGGGGGAGAAGTGGGGGCGGGTGGCGTCGTGGAGATCGCCGGTCAACCGGCGGGCGGTGCCTCCCGTGGCGGGGGCCAGCCAGATCGACGTGTACAGGTCGAAGGCGATCCAGGCGCCATCAGGGGAGGCGGTCGCCGAGATGTTGGTCCCCTCGGTGACGGTCAACTGGGGGCCCTCCGCCGCTTCGGCGGGGCGTGCCGTCACGGCCGGGCCGGAGGAGGCCAGGGCCCAGGCGGTGCCGCCGGCCAGCGCGGCCTTGCCGGACGTCGTCAGGAGTTCACGACGGTCCAGTGAGGCCGGGGAATCGAGCTCCCCGGCCGTGGGCGAGGTGGAGTCGGGGGATGGGGCTGGGGAGGACGGACGGCGCATGTGGGCTCCACGGGATCGCCGGGGCTGTCGTTACCGAAGAACCATCACCCAAGAACAGTCCGTAATCAAGGGTCGCGCAGGTCCGATAGGCGGCCGGATGCCGCCATGGCCGTCCGGGCGCTCCCGCCACCGTTGGGGACACCACGAGCCGGGGGAGTGGCCCTGATCCGAGCCGGGGGCGGGCCGTCCTAGGAGTACTGCCGCACGATCCCTTCGGCCAGGAGCCGGATCCTCTCGCGGGCTTCGGGAGGCCCGGTCACGGTGAGGCTGTCACCGAACTGGAGGAGAGAGTGCAGGCCCTCGAGCCCCTGGACCGCGACCGTGACCCTCACCCGGTCCGCGGCCGTGGCGGGGTGGACGGTCAACCGGCTGCCGAGGATGCGCCTGGCACGGTCGAGCTGACGCTGATCGAGCTCGGCCTGCACCCGCAGCCCCGCCGCGCCCTCCCAGCCGGCGGTCAGCTCCGCCGCGGCGTCGGCCAGGCCCACCCCCGGGCGTGGCCGCCGAGGGACGCGCAGCGGCTGCCACTCGATGAGCCGTTCCAGCGCGTACAGGCGCGGGCGTCCCGAGTGGTCCGCCACCAGGTACCACCTTCCCGCCTTGGCCAGCAGGCCGTAGGGGTCGACGACGCGCCAGGTCCCCTCGCTCTGCGTCGACCGGCGGTAGCGAATCCGCAGGCGTACCGCGCGGCGCAGGTCGCCCAGCAAGGCCGCCGGCGGCGTTCCCTCCGGCGGCCGGGAGAACCAGGGGCTGTTGTCGGTGACGACGACCGCGCTCAGGGGCAGCGTGGCGGTGTCCGACGCCACGGCGCCCGACCGTACCTTCCGCAGCGCGCGGCGGCCGTCGGCCGTGGCTCCGAGCTGCTCGTGCTGCCGGTCGTCGAGACCACGCAGCACGAGATGGTCGCGTTCGTCGGGGGTGAGCCGCGAGGTGTCGAGCGCGCCTCCCGGCAGCAGGGTCACCCCTCCCCGGCGTCCTCGGCGGATCAGCAAGGGGAAACCCGCCTCCTGGAGCCATCGCAGGTCGCGAAGGACCGTGCGCACGGACACCCCGACCTGGGCGGCCAGGTCGGAGGTTGTCGAGCTCTCCCGGGTCTGGAGGGCCAGCAGTAGTGAGAAGAAGCGGTCCGGGGTCACGTCTCCAAAGATCTCAGAGAAACATGACGGGATCGGTCGGGTATGACCGGCAGGGTCCTCACGTCCGGCACAACGACCACGTGAAGGAGACCGTGATGCCGACCTCGGCCGTGTTCATCGTCTACGTCAACGACGCCCCCGCGGCGGCGCGCTTCTACGCCGACCTCCTGGAGAGGGGGCCCGACTTCGAGACCCCCCGCTACGTCTCCTTCGATCTCGGTGACGGCGCGGCCCTCTCCCTGTGGAGCGGACAGGCCGGTGACCTGTCCCCGGCCACGCCGCGCACCAGCGAGTTCTGCCTGACCCTGTCGGAGGGACCCGCGGCCATCGACGCGCTGTTTCGGCGGTGGGCCGCCATGGGGGTCCGTGTGGTCAGTGAGCCGCGCGACGAGACGTTCGGGCGTACCTTCGTCGTCGCGGACCCCGACGGCAATCTCATCCGCGTGGCCCCCGCCGACTGACCGGTGAAGGCCGTGGCGCCGCGCCGAGACGGTGCGGGCCGCCACCGGCGGGTCCGGCGAGGGCCGGGCCCGCCCCGCCGTCGCCGGGGGCGACGTCCGTGACGCCCGGCCCCCGGTCCTAGGGGGTCGCCCCCTTCTCTCTGCCCTCCAACCCCTCCAGGAAGAGGGCGAGACCGTCGAGGTGATGGCGCAGGGAGAAGTCGAAGAGCGCGTCCAGGTCGGTGACCGCGTCGGGACACCGCTGGAGGGCCGCCTGCCGGGGACGGCTCTGCTCAGGCGCCCTCGGCGGGGAGGATGCGGCGGAGCCCGCGGTGGCCGCCGCGCGGCTGCCACTCCCTCGGGTAGCCGATGGAGACCTCGTGGAAGGGGACGCCGTCCTCCACCGTCGTCCGGGGGATGTGGAGGTGCCCGTAGACGACGGCCTTCGCGCGGAAGCGCACGTGCCAGTCGGCGCTGTGCTCGGTGCCGCACCACTGCGCGAACTCGGGGTAGCGCAGGATGCGCGTCGGTTCGCGGGTGAGCGGCCAGTGGTTGACCAGGACGGTGGGCAGGTCGGGGTCCACCTGGGCGAGACGGTCCCGGGTCGTCTCCACACGGGCCCTGCACCAGGCCGCTCGACTCGGATACGGATCGGGGTGCAGCATCATCTCGTCGGTGCAGACCACCCCGGTCTCATAGGCCCGGGCCAGGCTCTCCTCGGGCGTCGTGGTCCCCGGCGCGAGGAAGCTGTAGTCGTACAGCAGGAAGAGCGGGGCCACGACCACCGGTCCCCCCGCGCCCGCCCAGACGGGGAACGGGTCTTCGGGGGTGGTGATCCCGAGGCCGCGGCACAGCCTCACCAGGTGGTTATAGCGCTGGACGCCGCGCAGTTGGAGCGGGTCGTCGCGCGGGGTCCACAACTCGTGATTGCCGGGGACCCAGATGACCCGGGCGAAACGTTCGGCGAGTGTCGCGAGCGCCCACTCGATGTCGGTGCTGAGCTCGCCCACGTCGCCGGCGACGATCAGCCAGTCCTTCGGGGTCCAGGGGAGGAGTTCCTCCAGGACCTTGCGGTTCTCCCGGTAGAAGACGTGGAGGTCGCTGACCGCCAGGAGGTTCCCGGAGGCGCTGGAGGGAAGGCTCATGGCCCCAACGATACTCAGGTATCTCCAAAGCGGAGATATTCGCATTTTCCGGACGAAATTAATCGGCGGATAGATCCTTTCCCAGGCGGTGGGAACGGAGGGGCAGGCCGGGGACGTTCCTCGCCAGGGGCGAGGCCGCCCGGACCCGGAAAGGCCGGCGGAGGCGGGGGACCCCGCCGGGAGCTGCGAGGCGGGACCGGGACGGCGCGGCGGACCGGATCCGGTGGACGGCCCCTCCCGGCTGGTGACACCGTGGGCGCGGCTCGGCGGGGACAGGGACAGGTGGGGCCGTGCCACCGCGGACACGCCTCCACCCTTTCCCGCCCTGGCCGGGCGCCGCCTCCCGCCCGCCCCGTCCGGGGGACCGGCCCCTGTGCCGGGCCGTCAGTTCCTGACGACCCGTGTCCCGCAGGCGCGGTCGTGCAGCCCCCGGTGCGTCGGCTCGTCGCGGAGCAGCGCGATGCCGTTGACGAGGTGGCCCAGCCCGCAGGGAAGGCCGAGCAGACCGAGGAGGACGGCGCGCAGCGCCGCGGCCCCCTTTCCGGGCGGTCGCCCCGTCGCGGCCACGACCCTGATCCCGCAGGCGAGTTTGCCCAGCGTCCGGCCGTGGCGGGCGGTGGGGAGCCAGTGGTAGAGGAAGACGGCGGCCAGGCCGGTGAGTCCGGCACCGCCCAGGAAGAGGTTGAGCGTGACCTGGTTGTCGGGGATCACGCCCAGTCCCAGGGTCAGCCCCAGTCCGGTCAGCATCACCGCGAAGTAGGCGAGGAACAGGAGGCCGGAACAGACGAGGGTGTCGATCAGCCACGCCGCCAGCCGCGCCCCGGGCGCGGCGGGGACGGGGCCGGTCGGCCACGGGCCTGAGGGGAAGGGCGGGTGGGCGGGAGAGGTCGGCGGGACGGCCGTGGACGGGGGGAGCCACGGGGAGGCCGGCCGTTGCCGTCGGGGGTCGGGGGGAAGGGACACGGGGGTTCCTCGCTCTCTCGTTCGGGGATGGACCGTATCCTCCACCATGGCCGTGACGCGGCGGCCCGATGGTGTTCTCGGCCCTCCGCCACGGGATCCCGAGGTGCGGGGTTGTCCGTAGAGGGCGCCCCGGCGAGCGGGACGGCAACGGGCCCCGGGCCCCACCCTCGGGGAGACCACCGAGGCCCCTCCCGGGGCGGAACCTCCTCGGCGGCGCGGCCTCGCTGTCTCGGGTGCGCGCACCCTGCGGGAGGCTGGACGCGCTGAGGCGGCCCCGGCGAAGCGCCGCCGGGGCCGCCCGGCGGCGGACCCGCCTTACTCGGCCGGGATGGGCTCCGCCTCGGTGGCGTCGTCGCCGTCGGCCAGGGCGGCCAGGCGCGGCGTCAACTCCTGTAGCGCGTAGGGCAGGCTCAGCACGGACCCGAACGACAGCGCGCCGTTGATCCGGCTCATCTCCGGCATCGTCAGGTAGCGGCCCTCGCGGGCGACGTCGAGGCGCTGGAACACCGCCTGGTTGGTGACGCTGTTCTCCTCGTCGCCGTACACGCCCACCAGCAGGACGTCGGCCTCGAGCACCTCCAGCTGCTCCAGGCTGACCTGCTTGGGCTCGCGGTTCTCGTCGGTGAACAGCGCGGCGGCCTCCTCGGGCAGCTTGAACCCGAGCTGGGTGAGGAAGCCCGGGGCCGGCCCCTCGGCGTAGGCCCAGGCCTCGCCGCCGATGGAGGTGGCCAGCAGGGCGGTGGACTCGGCGAACTCGGGGTGCTCGGCGCGCACGTCCTCGAACTGCTGCTCGATGTCTTGGACAAGGGCCTCGGCGTCGTCGACGCGGTCCAGGGCGACGCCGATGGTGCGGGCGATCTCCTGCCAGGTCGCGCCGTAGTCGGCCTTGTCGGCCGGCTGGGCGATGGTGGGCGCGATCCCGCTCAGGGTCGAGTACTCGTCCTCGGTGAGACCCGAGTTGATGCCGACGATGAGGTCGGGGGCCAAGGAGCCGATCTGCTCGAAGTTCAGCGACTCCACGGGCAGCACCTCGGGGAGCTCGGCGTCGCCGAGGGCGTCGGCGGCCCAGGGCCACAGCGCGCCGTCGTGACCGCCGAACCACTCGCGCACGCCCACGGGGGCGACACCGAGGGCGAGCAGGTAGTCCTGTTCGGTCAGCCCGACGGTGACCACGCGCGAGGGGACGCCGGAGATCTCGGTCGTCCCGTACTTGTGCTCGATGCTGCGGGTGGAGCCGCCCTCCCCGCTTCCGCCTCCGTCCTCGGGGGCGCACCCGACCATGCCGAGGACCGTGATGCCGCCCAGCCCGAAGAGCGCGCTGCGCCGGGAGATCGGGGGGAGGACCGGACCGGTCGTGCCGAGGGGCCGGCGCCGTGCACGGAGGGGGCGCGCGGTCGGTGTCGTTCTGCTCAACGTCGTGCTCTCCTGATGTCTTCGGTGGGGGCCCGCCGGTCGGTCCGCGTAGGGGGCCGGAATGGGGATTTCGGGGAGGTCGGGTCCGTGGGGAGGAGCCGACCGGTGCGGGCCCGGGAGGGCGTGGCAGCCGTGCAGGTGAACCGGCAGGCCACGTCCACCCCTGTGGACCGATGGTTAGGTTAGCCTAGGCTGACTCGACATGTCATGGGAGGGGCGGGGACGTCGGTCCGTCGGCGCGGGGGTGTAGAAGCCGATGTGCGGGGGAGCGGAGTCGTGTGCGGCGTCCGGTAACCGGGCGGACACCGGGCGTCGCACCCCTGGGGTCCTAGGCCGGGCGGGCGTGGAGGGGTTTTCCGCCGGCCCGTGTCGCCGGAGCCGTTCGGGGCAGCGGAATCGTCGACAGGCCCGGGCGCCACACGAACGGACGCCCCGGGCGGTAGGCCGACGACAGAGGAGGTCCATCGTGGCCACGCAGCACACCCCGGCCGACGACATCGTCTTCGACCTGGTCAGCGTCCAGTACCACGCGCTCCAGGGAGCGGAGAACAACGACCGGTTCCGCCGCGACGCCGAAGGGCACGCCGACGTCCAGGAGTTCTTCGAGGAGGTCGCCAAGCAGGACGCCTGGCGCGCGCAGCGCTGCCACGAACTCCTGGGCGAGCTGACCCGTGGACAGGGACTCGGTTCGAGCTGACGGGATCGCTCCGGCCCGTCCGGACGGGAAGCGGGCCCCGGCCGGCCCCGGGTTCTCGTGGTCGTTGCAGCACCCCACGTGAAGGGGTGGGATGGGCGACTTCGAGGTCCGGGACCGCCGGGAGCCCCACGGCCCGAGGAGGCCGGCCCGCGAGCGGGAGGCATACTTGCGCCTCCTGGACCAGGAAGTCTCCTACGCCGAGGCGTGCCGCATCGGCGGCATCACCACCTGGACCGGCAAGCGGTGGCGCAATGGCCGCAACGCCTCGGGCCGTAACAAGGCGGCACCACCGGCCAACGCGGTGGTGCCGCCTCGTTGATGGCGAGGCTGGCGGTTCCTTTTCCGCTTCGCTCCCATGACCGCCAGGGAACCGTCGGCACGATCCCTGCCCACCGGCGGAAGAGGGGCGGGTGCCCCCGGCGGTTCCACGGGGTCAGGTGGCGGGCGCGGGAGAGAGCACGGAGTCGTAGACCGACAGGACACGCGGGGCCAGTCGGTCCCAGCGGTACCCCGCCGCGCGGCGGCGAGCGGCCCGCCCCATGCGGATCCGCGCGGGGGCGTCGTCGAGCAGGCGGGCCAGGGCGTCGGCCAGGGCGCGCTCGGCGTCCACCGGCACCAACAGACCGGTGACCCCGTTCTCGACGACCTCCGGCAGACCGCCGGTGTCGGTCGCCACCACCGGCACGCCGACGCGCATCGCCTCGACCGCGGCCGTGCCCAGCTCCTCGTAGCGCGAGGGGAGTGCGAGCAGGGCGGCGCCGGAGAGGAGGGCCGGCACCCGCGCGTGCGGCACGAAACCGAGGAAGCGCACCCGGGAGGAGAGCCCCAGCCGAGCGGAGAGGGAACGCAGCTCCGCGCGGGCGGGGCCGTCGCCGGCCACGACGAGACGGGTGTCGCGGTCACCGAGCAGGGAGAAGGCGCGTATCAGCGTGTGCACGCCCTTCTCGTGGTGGAGGCGGCCCAGGTACAGGACGTAGGAGCCGGGCGGCTCCTCCAGCCCGTCGGGGCAGCCGGCCGCGTCGGCGAACTCGTCCTCGGCCACCCCCGACGGGATGACGTGGATTCTGGCGGGATCGGTGCCGTGGACGCGGGTCAGGCGCGCGCCGCGTTCGGTGAGGACGATGACGGCGGCGGCCTTGCTCGCCGCCGCGGCCTCGGCCCGGCCGCCCAGGACCTTGAGGAGGGCCGAACGGGGGCCGTGGACGCTCACGGTGTGCCGGACGCTGCAGTGCACGGTCATGACGAGGGGGAGCCGCCGCGCGCGGGCCGTCAGCAGGGCGAGCGGGGCCGCGGCGATGTCCTCTCCCAGATGGACGTGGACCAGATCGGCGTTCTCCGCTAGTCGGGGCAGGAGGGCGGCGGCCGGAAGCGCGTACCCCTGTCGCGCCCACGGCAGGGGCAGCCCCAGGCGTATCACCCGGCCGTGCCGGCCGAAGCGCTGACGCGCGGGTGTGCCGGGAGGGCGGGTCGTGACGATCGTCTGGACGACTCCGTGCCTGTCGAGTTCCTCGCTGAGCCGGGCGGCGTGGTTCTGCATGCCCCCGACGGGGTCGAACGCGCGTCCCCGTCCCGACAGCGCCTCCGGTGGTGTCTCAAAGACCGAGCACAGGCGTAGTACCCGCATGTTCCCCCGTTCGGTGTCCCCGTGGCCATCGCTACCCGGCACACCGATGCGCACACTGCTGGATCCGGGCGACGCCAGGTCGCACACTCCGTGCCTATTTGACTGATTTTGCTGCCATGTCCACCGTTTCGTGATCTCGCATACCTACCGGTCGGTTTCAGGATCTGTGAGTATGACGCACAACACAGGAGGCCCGTTCGGAGGAGGACACGCCCATGGTGAACCTGGCGACCGTTCTGGAGGACAGCGCCCGCCAGTACCCGGATCGCACCGCGCTCGTCTTCGGCGACCAACGCCTCCCCTACTCCCTGGTGGACGCCATCGCGGCCCAGGTGGCCAACCTGCTCGTCGCGCGCGGGATCGGACCGGGGGACAAGGTCGCCCTCGCCTGCCCCAACCTCCCCTACTTCCCCTTCGTCTACTACGGGATCCTCAAGGCCGGGGCGGTGGTGGTGCCCCTCAACGTGCTGCTCCAGCCGGCGGAGATCGCCTACCACCTGGACGACTCCGACGCCAAGGCCTTCTTCTGCTTCGAGGGCACCCCCGAGCTTCCCCTCGGTCAGCGCGGGTTCGAGGGCTTCGCGCAGGCCACGAAGGCCGAACACTTCTTCGTGCTGCCGGCCACGGCGCTGGCCACGACCTCCTCCGTCGACGGGGCCGAGACCCTGTGGGCGGCGCTCCAGGGCATGGAGACCGGCTTCGACACCGTTCGGACCTCGGCCGAGGACACCGCGGTCATCCTCTACACCAGCGGGACCACCGGCCGGCCCAAAGGGGCCGAGCTGAGCCACCTGAACATGCTGATGAACGCCATGGTCTCCGACGGGATGATCCCGAGAGAGGAGGGCGGTGACGTCGCCCTGGCGGTCCTGCCGCTGTTCCACTCCTTCGGGCAGAGCTCGGTCATGAACGTGAGCATGCTTCGGGCCGGCACCCTGGTGCTGATGCCGAGGTTCGAGCCGGTCGGCGCGCTGGAGCTGATGCGCCGGGAGAAGGTGACCACCTTCGCGGGCGTGCCGACCATGTACTGGGCCATGCTCTCCGCGGTCCACGCCGGCGACGCCGAAGTGCCCCAGACGCTGAGATCGGCGGTCTCCGGTGGTTCCGCGCTGCCGGTCGAGGTCCTCAAGGACTTCAACCGGACCTTCGGCGTGCAGGTCCTGGAGGGCTACGGACTGTCGGAGACCTCGCCGACGGCGAGCTTCAACCAGATGCACCGGCCGACCAAGCCCGGCACGATCGGCTTCCCCATCTGGGGGGTGGAGATGCGGCTGGTCGACGCGGAGTGGAACACGATCGAGGGCGAGGGGCCGGGCGAGATCGCGATCCGCGGCCACAACGTGATGAAGGGCTACTACAACCGTCCGGAGGCCACGGCCCAGGTGATGAGGGACGGCTGGCTCCGTACCGGTGACATCGCCACACGGGACGAGGACGGCTACTACACCATCGTCGACCGGGCCAAGGACATGATCATCCGCGGCGGGTTCAACGTCTACCCCCGCGAGATCGAGGAGGTCCTGTTGACGCACGAGGAGGTCTCGCTCGCGGCGGTGGTGGGCGTCCCCCACGACTCCCACGGCGAGGAGATCAAGGCCTACGTGATCCGCACGCCCGGTGCCTCCCTCACCGAGGAGGAGCTGATCGCCTGGAGCAAGGAGCGGATGGCCGCCTACAAGTACCCGCGCATCGTGGAGTTCCGCGACGAGCTTCCGATGAACGCCACGGGCAAGATCCTCAAGCGCGAACTGCGCTGATCCGGCATTTCGCCCCCCATCGCCGGCGCCGCGGGGCGCCGGATCCCCCGCCCGGACGCTACGCGCGGTCACCGGCCTCCTGAACGGGGACCGGTGGCCAGGCATCCGGGGCGAGGACCCCCAGCACATAGGCGCGGGCCACCAGCGCCGTCCGCGTGCGCACGTTCCACAACCGCGACAACCGGCGCAGGTGGTAGTTGACCCCGTCGACGGTCATGCCGACGTCCTCGGCGATCCGCGCGGTCGTCTCGCCCCGGGCCGCCCCGGCCAGGATCCGCGCCTCGACCCGGGACACCCCGCCGGCCCTGTCGTCCACGCCGGTGTCGGCCGAGGCGGAGACCGCGCGCAGGGTCAGCAGCAGGACGGGCCGGGCCCCCGGGACCTGACTGACGACGTCCACGGTCAGTTCGCCGTGACGTCCGCTGCCGTTGGCCACGCGCCAGCCCACGTCGATCGAGAAGCGCGCCCTGTGCCGCAGCCGGAGCGCGTCCAGCAGGGGACGCATCCGCGCGCTGTCGCGGGGCCGGAACAGATCCAGGGCGTTGCGCCCGCTCAGCCGTCCTGGAAGGGTCCCCCATTCCGCGGCCATCGCCAGGTTCGCCAGCAGGACCACGCCATCGGCGGAGCACACCGCGACGGGCACCGGCAGGGTGTCGAACAGCAACGCCGCGCGGTTGCGCCACAGTAGGGCCTCACCGTCCGTCGTGGAGACGTCGATCGCGTCCCAGGGCGGGAAGGCACCGGCCCCGGCGTCCTCGTCGCGCATGTCCTCCGCCCCCTCCGACGGTCTCGTGGTGGCGGGTGATCTCTCCCGCAACGCTACATGTTCGTGTAGCGGCCCTGGGGGCGGGCGCTGTTCGCGTGGGGAGAGAGTAGGTGGGGTGGACGGCCGCGCCACCGCCGTGCGCGGTGGCCGTCCACCACCCCGCAGTCGACACGACCGGAAGACAGGTGATCGCCGTGCTCGCCGGACGGCTCAACGTCAAGACCCGCACGTTCTCCCTGGAGGAGGTTCCCGTGCCCCGACCCGGGCCGGGACAGGTCCGCATCAAGGTCAAGGCCGCGGGCGTGTGCCTGTCGGACGTGCACCTCATCGACGGCACCCTGACGCCCCGGCTGCTGCCGGGCGACACGGTCACCCTCGGCCACGAGGTCTCCGGCGTGGTCGACGAGCTCGGGCCGGAGGTGACCGGCTGGGAACCGGGCCACAGGGTCCTCCTACAGGCGGGGGAGGAGCGCCGGGGAGCGGTCTGGACCCGTGGTGTGGACTATGACGGCGGATGGGCCGAGTACGCCCTGGCCACCGCGTCGACCCTGGTGCCCATCCCCGACGATCTGCCCTTCGAGCAGGCCGCGATCATCCCCGACGCGGTCTCCACGCCCTGGGCCGCGGTGACCGCGACCGGTGACGTCCGGGCGGCCCAGCCGGTCGGCGTGTGGGGCGTGGGCGGGCTGGGGGCGCACGCCGTGCAGCTGCTCCGCCTGGTCGGCGCGGCCCCGATCGTCGCGATCGATCCGCTGCCCGAGGCGCGGGAGCGCGCCCTCCAGTTCGGAGCCGATATCGCCCTGGATCCCGCCGACCCGTCACTGTCCCAGCGGGTGCGTGCCGAGACCGGCGGGGCCGGACTGGCCGTCGCCTTCGACTTCGCCGGGGTGGCCGCGGTGCGCGAGCAGGCGGTGGCCTGTCTCGGGCCCGGGGGTCGGCTCGTCCTCGTGGGCCTGACCGACAGGCCGCTGGAGATCCGCAACGGGACCACCTTCAGCTACTTCCAGCAGCAGATCCGGGGGCACTACGGCTCCTCCGAGGAGCACCTGACCCAGTTGGTGGAGCTGACCCGCCGGCACCGGTTGGAGTTCTCCCGGTCGGTCAGCGAGGTCCTGCCGCTGGCGGAGGCGGACCGGGCGGTGGAGCGGCTGCTGCGCAAGGAGGGCAACCCCATCCGGCTGGTCCTCACGCCCTGATCCGTGTCCGGGGCCGGGCAAGACCGCACCCGTCCCCGGCAAAGTTCCGGTGGTCAAGTGCGTCCCGCGGGTCAACGCGCGGCCTGTCGGCGGTCTCTTCTGCGTATGCTCCGCCCTCCTGGAGGTTTCCCCGGGGGAGGGGGGACGGGTATGCGTTCGACAGGCGCGCGGGGCCGGCGTAACGGCCTCGCGGCCGGGGAGGGACGCGACGGCCCTTCGGAGGGCGACCGGCCGGGACGGCACGGCCGGCATCGCCCCTTCCCCGGTGTCCGGCACCCGCAAGGTCCCGGACGGTGCCGGATGACCGTGGCAGGAACGGGGGACGGCGATGACGTGGGACGACCTCAACGGCCGGGGCGCCTTCACGGCGCTGATGCTGTTCGCGGTGGGGGTGGCCAACTTCCTCCAGGGCCTGACGGCCCTGTTCTCGGCCGACTACTACGCCGTCCCCGCAGAAGGGCTCGCCTTCGCCGGGTACGTCTTCTGGGGCATCGTCTTGACCCTGTGGGGTCCCTTGCTCGTCGTGGGGGCCTACGCGCTGTTGAAGGGGCTGGACTGGGCGCGCGGGTACTGCGCGGTGGTGGCGGTGTTGAACATCGTCGCGCAGTTCGCCTTCCTGGCCGCGTTCCCGTTGTGGTCGGTGGTGGTGATCGCCCTCGACGTGCTCGTCGTCTACGGGGTGACGACCGGATGGCCCTGGCGCGGTGACGCGCCGGCCGGTGCCGAGACGGCGCGGGGCGAGGAGACGGCGCAGTCGGGCGGGGCGACGGCCGGTGGACGCCGCGCTCCCCGGCACGCGGGGCGCGGGGCCCCCGCGCCACGGGCGGGGGACCGCGAGCGGCAGGAAACGCAAGGAGGCCGGGAAGGATGAGCGGCCCGGCAGGATGAGACGGTCCCGTCCCCCGGACCGGTTCCCCTGGGTGGGCGCGGGCGCCCGCGCCCTCGGTGTTCCCCCTGGTCCCGCCGCTGGAGGGAGACGAGGGTCACGCCGTGGTGAGGGGGCCGTGGGACGGGACGCGGTTTGGAGGGGAAATCTCCGGGGATCGCTGGGGTGGGTCCGACAGGGTGGCCTTGAACCTGCGTTCGTCAGATGAGAAAGGGGACATCGTGTCGATTCCCGGAGCCGTCTCCACCCGACCCGTGGTGGATGACCACCGTGAGATCTCCGTTCTCGAACAGCGGAGAGCCGAGACCGACGAGCTGCTGGCGGCCTTCGCGGCCCTCCCGCACGACCACCCTGACCGGGAGGACCTCCAGCGCCGCATCGTGGAGCACTACAGCTCCTTCGTCATGCAGCAGGCCCGCCGGTACCGCAACCGTGGGGAACCGCTGGAGGACATCGTCCAGGCGGGCATGCTGGGCCTGGTCAAAGCCATCCAGGGGTTCGACCCCTCCGTCGGGCGTCCCTTCCTGGCCTATGCCACGCCGATGGTGCTCGGCGAGATCAAGCGGCACTTCCGCGACCGCACCTGGGCGGTGCACGTGCCGCGCAGACTCCAGGAGAAGCGCTCCGAACTCAACCGGTTCACCGCCGACTTCGCCCAGCGCACCGGCCGCGCTCCGACCACCGCCGAGATCGGCAAGGCGCTGGAACTCGATGAGGAGGAGGCCGGCGAGGTCATCATCGCGGCATCGGCCTACAGCGCGATGTCGCTGGACGTTCCGGTCGGCGAGAACGAGGAGCCGGTGACCCTCGCCGACGTCCAGGGCGAGATCGACCTGAACCTGGAGAACGTCGTCGACCGCGAGGCGCTCGCCGCCGCGCTGGAGAGCCTGCCCGCCCGAGAGCTCAAGATCCTCCTGCTGCGCTTCTTCGGAAACAAGACCCAAAGCGAGATCGCCGGGCTGATGGGCATCTCCCAGATGCACGTCTCCCGGCTGTTGTCCAAGGCCCTTGCCCGGCTACGCGCCGAGATGAGCCGTTAGGGTGGCCTTCTGACACGCGCGAGGGAGAATCGTCCGGCGGCGGGACGGCCGGCCCGCGAGGCCGGTGGCCCGGTCGGGGGTGGGGCGCAATGCCTCGCGCGTGCGGGCGATGATGACGGTTGGTGAAAGGGGTCCTGTGGACGGCGAGACCGGCGAGACCGCTTGGGAGGACCTGGACGACGACGAGTTGCTGGACCGCGCGGCCCGGCTGATCCAGCGGGAGCCGCTCCATCCGGGGGTGGTGGGGCTGGTCGAGGCGATCAGACGCGTGGGGATGGAACGCGGGGGCGACACCGGGCGCTCCTGAGACCGTCGCGGTCCGCGGCTCACGCCGGAGGCTGCCATTCCAACAGGTCCTGGATCCCGTCGTCGATGAGCTGGTCTTGGGTGTAGACGACGGCGTCGAGTGTCACGCGGTGGCGCCGGTCGATCTCCAGTGCGCCGTCGTGGCGGCGCGCGACCACGGCGTCGGGGCCGGCCCACAGCAGGGCCAGCCGAAGTTCGGGAGGAATGGTCGAGGTGGGCATGAAGGGACCTTCCGTGAGCTTTCGGGTGCGGTCCCAGGGTTACACGCGCAGCCCCCAGACGTGGTCAAGGACAGGTCTAGAAGAGTTCCGGACTGCTTTGGAAACGGTCCGTCCGGGGTAGCGGAACCTCCGGCCGGGTGAGGCCCGTCACGATAGCGGCGAAGCGGGAATGCCGTGTCCACGAGCCGGGTTTGCCCCGGAGGCAAAGGATCGTGGATCAACGAGGTGGATTTCTCATGACGACCGTCCCCGACATCACCCTGAACAACGGCGTGCGCATTCCGCAGCTGGGTTTCGGGGTCTGGCAGGTGGACGACGCCGAGGTGGTGGAGCCCGTCCGGGTCGCCCTGGAGACCGGCTACCGCAGCATCGACACCGCCGCGGCCTACGGAAACGAGCGCGGGGTCGGCGAGGCGATCCGCGCCTCCGGGCTGGAGCGGAGCGAGGTCTTCGTCACCTCGAAGCTGTGGAACAGCGACCAGGGCTACGACACGACGATGCGGGCCTTCGACGCCACGATGGAGCGGTTGGGCCTCGACGTCTTGGACCTCTACCTCATCCACTGGCCGCTGCCCGAGCGCGGCACCTACGTCGAGACCTGGAAGGCCCTGGAACGGCTCTACGTCGACGGGCGCGTCCGGGCGATCGGGGTCTCCAACTTCACCGTCGACAACCTGCGCCGGATCATGGACGAGGGCGGCATCGTCCCGGCGGTCAACCAGATCGAGCTGCACCCCAACCTCGTGCAGACCGAGCTGCGCGACTTCCACGCCCGCAACGGCATCGCGACCGAGGCGTGGAGCCCCCTGGGCCAGGGACACCTCCTCGACGACCCGGTGATCGGTCGTATCGCCGAGGCGCACGGACACACCCCCGCCCAGGTGATCCTGCGCTGGCACCTCCAGCTCGGCAACATCGCCATCCCCAAGTCCGTCACACCCGAGCGCATCCGCGCCAACTTCAACGTCTTCGGCTTCGAGCTGAGCGAGGCCGAGATGGGGGAGATCTCGGCCTTGGACGCGGGACGCCGTTTCGGTCCCGACCCCGTGACGTTCAACGGGGTCTGATCCCGGCGAAGGGGGCGGGGCCGTGGCACATGCCACGGCCCCGCCCCCTTCGTGTCCGTCAGGCGAGTTCGCGGCGCTTCAGGGCGCCGGCGAGCGTCGCCTCAGGCCCCTTGCGGGCGAGCCGGACCAGGTAGACGACGGCCGCCGCGAAGATGCTGACGGGGACCGCCATGATCACGGTCAGGGCGATGAGTTCTGCGATTCCGAGTGCTCCCATAGCGGCCATCGTAGGCAATGCCGGGGCCGGCCGGCAGCGGGGTGGGCGGTCGCGGCCTCCGCGGGGCGCTCGGTCACAGGTAGCCCAGGCGCGAGAGCTCGGTGTGGGCGGTCGAACGGATCTCCTCCCGCTGCTGCGGGCTCAGCCGCGTCCGCCACGAGCCGATCCCCGCGGACCCCGTCCGAACCAGCTCCACCGCCGAGACCCGGGCCGAGGCGAACTCCGACAGCCGTTCCGCGGCCTCGACCTCCCCGCCCGGCAGATCCTCATAACGCAGTGTCAACAGCCGCTCCCGGCCCAGTTCGCCGCGTAGCCGCGCCGCCATCCGGACCGCCCCGCGCCAGCGCAACGCGCTCTTGGCGGCCAGGGACAGCTTCGGGTACTCGTCGCGCTCTTCCTCGGTCTCGATACCGAAGAAGGGGTTGGGCAGCTCGTCGTCCAGGTTGGCCATGCCGGGCCGAAACCACGCCAGCGAACGCTCGTCGGCCAGCATGTCGGCGACCACGTCCCTGCCGTCCCGGATGATCTGGACGAAGAGCGCGTCGTCGAAGGCGTCGCGTAGGGCGGCGGCGCTGTAGAGCAGGTCGGGGCTGGCGTCGCCGAAACGGTTCGCCTTTCCCGCGTGGCGGCACGGCCGTGCGGCGTCACGCGCCGCGACGTTCTCGTCGGGGCAGCGAGGACAGGTGAAGGGGGTGAGCTGCCATGCCTCGGCGAAGGCGTCCCGCACCAGCGTCGCGGCGCCCGAACGCCGTTCCTCCGCGATGGAGGGCCGCCGCGCGAAGGCGTAGACGGCGTGCAACACACTGGGCTGGCCCGAGGTGAGGTGGAAGCCGGGAACCCGGCCGAGCGCGCGGGCGACCAGGTCGACCCCCGAATGCGGGGCGCCCAGCACGAAGACGGGGCGGCGGACCTTCGTGCCGTTGACCACGAGGATGTATGGCGGCTGTTTCATGAGTAGGTCGATTTTGGCACTGTTCGTGGGGCTTTGCAGTAGCGGCATCGTCGGTCGCGCGGGCACTGACAGAATGGGCGGACATCGCACGCCCACACGGATGCGGGGAAACATGACTTCCACCTCGGGTATCGCCGACGTCGCCGCCTGGCTCGCCGACAGCGACCGCGTGACGGTGCTCACTGGCGCCGGGATCTCCACCGAGTCCGGCATCCCCGACTTCCGCGGACCGCAAGGAGTGTGGACCACCGACCCGGGGGCGGCGGCGCTGTTCGACATCGACGTCTACCGTTCCGACGCCGACGTGCGCCGCAGGGTCTGGCAGATGCGGCGCGCCAGCCCGATCTGGGAGGCCGAGCCCAACGCCGCGCACCGCGCGCTGGCCGACCTCGACCGGGCCGGCCGGCTGCACGCGCTCGTCACCCAGAACATCGACGGTCTCCACCAGCAGGCCGGAACCGACCCCGACCACGTCATCGAGGTCCACGGCACCATCCACCGGGTCGTGTGCCTGGCCTGTGGACTGCGCACTCCCACCCCCGAGGTCCTGGAGCGGTTGGAGGAGGAGTCCGACCCGAAGTGCCGACGCTGCGGCGGCATCCAGAAGGCCGACACGATCTCTTTCGGACAGCGGTTGCGGGAGGACGTGCTCCAGGCAGCCATCGACGCCGCGCAGGAGTGCGACCTGTTCCTCGCCGTCGGCACGTCGCTGTCGGTACATCCGGTCGCCGGCCTGTGCGACCTCGCGGTAGAAGGGGGAGCCGGGCTGGTGATCGTCAACGCCCAGCCCACCCCCTACGACGAGGTGGCCGACGCGCTGCTGCGCGACCCCATCGGACGGGTGCTGCCCGAACTGGCGCGCCGGATCCTCGGCGACGCGGGCTGAGACGGCGGGCGGTGGAGCGGGCCGCTCACCACCGTCCCGCCAGCACCGCGCGGACCGCCTCGACGTGGTCGTTGTGCTCCTGGGCGAGGCGGCGCACCGACGCGCGCGCCCCCTTGGCCACGCCGATGGGGCGGACATGGCGGGCCAGAAGCGGGACCAGCCGCGCGCCGAGCCGGTGGGCGTGACCGCGCAACTGGCGCAAGACGAACACCTGGAAACGCAGTCGCTCGTCGGAGTCGAGACCGTCGGCCAGTTCGAACGCCCGCTCATAGGCGGCGACCAGCACGTCGTCACCACCGTCCACGGGACCGAACGCCAGCGTCATCAGGACGTGCGCGTCCGAGGGCGCGTCGTCACGTCGCGCGGTCACGTCCCCGCCGAAGACGCGCACCAACGGTTCCAGGGCGTGCACGAGGCGCTGGGTGCCGGAGTCGGCGAGCAGAGCGCACTCGCGGGCCACGAACTCCAGGTCGGTCTGCGCGCTCGGGGGCGTGCCGGCGCACCCCGCGGCGCAGACGGCGCCGGGGCCTACGGTCAGCCCGTCATGACCCTCCCGCACCTCCAGCGCATACACCAGGCTCACCCACTGTTCCGGGGGAAGCTGGGACTTCCACAGGTGGGCGTGGCGGCGCCAGCGCCGCACGGCGTCGGCGCCGAACAGGTCGCGCAGGGGGACCGCCCCGCCGTGGACGGCGACCAGGGCCAGCATCAGGTTGGCGGTGTAGGCGGCCTCACGCGCGGCCACACTGGCGGGAACCGGTGCGTAGCCCCCATAGGGGTGGTCGTGGTGGGCCACGCCGGGGCCGCGTAACAGTTCGGCCAGGACGATGCGCAGCTCGTCGCGGATCCCCGGAGCCAGGAGCGACAGCCGTTCGGTGAGGAACCTCGGTATCTCGCCCGACACCGACAGCGGAGTGAAGGACAGCAACGCGCGCAGGAACATGTCGTCGGGTGGCGATGGCCGGATCGCGCGCAGGTCGCGGACCCGGGCCTCGGCCAGGTCGGCCAACTCCTCGGCGACGAGACGGGCCACCAGGTACTCGCCGAGCGCCGGGTGGGTGAACGACAGCCGTCCCACGGGGCCGTCGGCGGGGACGGCGCAGCCCATCCGGGCCGGATCCAGGGGCGGGGCACAGTGCGGCGGCCAGTGCAGCAGCCGGGAGCGGTCCTCGGCGATCACCTCGGCCGGCGCGTGCCAGCCCCCGCGGTTGAACATGGAGAACGCCATCAGCGACGTGGTGAGCAGGGCGCGCTCGATCCGGCCGGTGCGCACGGGCGGGTCGGTGTCGGCTTCGGGAGGGCGGCCGGTCACACGGGGGTCGGCGCGGTCGGCGCTCTCGGCGAGCCGGCGAAGCCAGCGCTCGTAGAGCACGGTCTCGCGCAGGGGTGCCGACAGCCGGCGCAGCGCGTTGCCGACACCGTCGTAGAGGGCGAGCAGCAGCAGGAGCATCGGCCTGCGCGCCAACCCCAGGTGGGGGGTGAGGGCCTCGATGTCCAAGGGGGCCACCCCGTTATGGCTGAAGTAGCCGGCGTTGACCCGGTTCCAGGTGTCCAGCCACGCGGCGATCTGATCGTCGGTGAAGTCCTCCAGACGCACCGCGACGCTGCCGGCAGGGAAACGCACCCGGACCGCCGTCAGGTCGCGGCAGGTCACCACGATCACCACGGGGGCGTCACCACCGGCCCGCTCCCGCTGGAAGCGTGACAGCCGTTCCAGCAGCTCCGAACGCGACACGGTGGCGCGGCTGGTCAACTCCTCCAGACCATCCAGGACGAGCACGGGCAACGCGCCGTCCCCGCGCGCGGACTCCTCCAGGACCGGGTCGACGACACCGCGCAGCCGCCCGGTGATCTCGGCGGTGCCGTCCCCGGGGGCGAGCTCGTGCGCCGCGACCCGCACCACCGCGAAGTCGGCCTCGGGAAGGCGGGCCGCCAGCACGTGGGTCAACGCGGTCTTTCCGCAACCCGAGGGGCCGAGGACGACCAGCGGCGCGCTCAACGCCCGGGGAGAGGTCAGGTGGCCCAGAAGGAACTCCGCCAGGTCGTCGCGTACCCGCGAGGCCGTCTCCCACCACTCGGGGTCGTGGGGCCGCGCGGCCGGCCCGATCTCGGCGGCGCGGAAGCGGGGATCGACGTAGGCGATGCCGAGCGGCGGAAGGTGGACCGCCGTCGCCCCGGGGGCGAGCGCCGCGACGGGGGCGACGAGGCGCTCACGGTGGTCCCGGGCCGCCTTCGCTCGCTCGGGCGACGGGGTGCCGCCCGTGCTGATCGACTGCAGACGGTTGCGCAACCGGACGAGCCCGCTCGCGGCCTCCGGCAGGGCGGCGTGCCGCTGCCGTTCGATGTGGAGGTTCGCCCACGCCCCGAACTCCGGGAAACCCGCCGCGAGCTTGTCGCGCAGCTCCTCGTAACGCAGCAGGCAGCGGTCGGCCAGGCCGGAACCGAGCCGGTCGGCGATCGCGCTGCGGTAGGCCTCGCCCAGCTCCTCCCACATCGGCATCCGCCGCACCACGGCGGGGAGCTGTTTGCAGCGCCGCGCGTAGAAGCGGCGCACCCGGGCGCGGGCGTCACCGGGGGGACGTTGCGGACGGGGCAGCGGCGGCGCCGACCCCACCAACAGCATCACGAACTCGCCGAGGTGACGGGGGCTGGAGGCGTCGACGGTCGCGGCGTCCAGGCCGGTCCCCGGGCCGTTGAGCTCGAACGGCAGCTCGGTGTCGTCCAGGGCCTCGAAGAACGCGGTCACCACGATCGCGGTGTGCGCCGCGGCGATGCGCCGCGTGCGCTCCAACCGGCCGAGCCGGTGCGCCTCGCGCTCCAGACGGTTCACCGCCCGGTGCGCGAAGCGCACGAGGTCGGTACGGGCGGCGAGAAGGTCGGTCTCCTCACCGCGGGCGAGACGGTCGATGAGGTGGATCACCCGCTCCTCGTCGGCCCCGAGGAAACGGATCGCGTCGGAATAACGGACGGGCTCGCGCATGGCACCACCGAGGGGTCACCGGGATCCGGAGATGAACGCCGTGACCATCCTGACGCCTGCACCCCCGTCCCGTCAGGGGGTTGCCGGTGGTTTTCCACGCGAGGCGGAGCGGGGACGGGAAGGACAGCGGGCCGGTGCCGCCGTCCTCCCGCAAGGAAGCGGTTTCTCAGCTGGCGCTGCCGCCGGATCCTCCCGGGTAAAGGGCCGCCCGGCCGGGAGCGACGGGTCGTCCAGGCACGTCGTCCGAGGGCGGGGCGTCCAGCGGCTCCATCGCGTCGGTGATCACCCGGCCCAGCACCGTGTCGGCGGTCTCGCCGTGGCGCAGGAAGGGGCGCAGGGCGTCCATCGCGGAACGGACGTCGGCGGTGGTGATCCCCCGGGCCGACCGGACGTCGTGCAAGAAGCTCTCCACGACCCGCACCAGGGCGGCGCGTTCGGGGACCGCGTCGGAGGTCAGCGCGAGGTCCTCCGCGGCCTGGCGCAGCACGATCAGCTCCACCCGCCCCAGCGTCGGGCTCGACAACAGCCGCGTGTAGCGCTCCAGCCGGCCGGGCGCGTCGGCCCGGGGCCGTCCCAGGCGCAGCTCCAGTACGTCATAGGTCTCCGCCCACGCCAGGTCGGGGTCGATGGGGTCCACGAACCAGGTCCCCAGGTCCTCACCGGCGTGGAACAGGTAGGGCAGCAGCATCAGCACCATCCGGCTCGCGGTGCCGTTGGCGCGCAGGGCCATGGAGCGCAGCAGTTTGGAGGTGACCCCGTCATAGGGGACGACGATGGAGTAGGGGTCGGCGACCGCGAGGGGGCCGGTGACGTCGGCGCGCAGCTCGAACCCGATGCACTCGCCGACGTTGACCGGTTCGGGGCGGCCGCGCTGCACCACGCTGCGCGGCCGATCTCCCAGGTATCCGAGATGGCGGACCCTGATCGCGTCGATCGTGCCGTGCCACTCGGCGGCGGTCATCCCGCGCCACAGCCCGCTCATCCCCCGCCAGGACTGCCAGGGGTCCCGCGAGTCGGGGAAGAGCTCGGCGATGTCGATCTCCCCCTCCTCGACCAGGGTCAGCAGGACGACCAGGTTCGTGCTGTGCAGCGCCTGACGCTGGGTGATGGGGATCCGGCGGGGGGCGTAGTCGGAGAAGGAGCGGTGGGGCGAAGGGAAGGGGGCCTCCCGGAACAGGTCGACCAGCAGGGCGCGGCACTCCCCGCGTTCCTCCGGCAGACGGGTGAACCAGTCCTGCAACAGGTCGTCGGCGAACTCCAGCACCGCCGAGCGTCCCGGCAGCGCGGCAAACGACGTGATCGCGTAGAGGAGCCCGTCGTTGAGGGGTTCGGCGTAGCGCCGTCGCCGCGCGTGCCGGCGTTCCTCGACCAGTTCCCGCAGGGCCTCCACCACCATCCGGGCGACCAGGAACTCGCCGAACGTGGCGTGCAGGAACTCATAGACGCTGCGCGCTCCGCCGTCCTGGAGGGCCCGCGCCTCGTGCACGAAGAAGAAACGGCCGAGTACCTGGTCGGCGTCGTCGATCCGGCCGTGCAGCCCCGGATCGCCGGTGTGCGTGCCGGAGTCGGGGAACAGCACGGCGAGATCGGCGCCCAGCTCCTCGGCCGTCACCGTCTGGCCGCGGCGGGCGAACATGGCCATCGCCACCACCTCCAGGCGCCGTAGCTCGTCGTCGATCGCGCGCCGCAACCCGGGGGCGTCCAGGTGGGGGCGGTGTTTGCGCACCTCCCGCTCGGCAAAAGAGCTGAGCAGTTGCTGGTAGAGGCCGGCCCGGGACAGGCCGGCCGTGGCGTTGCGCAGGGCGTTGCCGTCGGCGTCGTAGATCATCAGCATCATCAGCAGCAACGGCTGCTCGGCGAGCTCGCGGTGGGCCAGCACGATGTCGAGGGTGAGCGGCCGTAGCCCGCGCGAGAGGAGCTCGTCGGCGTTGAGCCCGCTCCACACGTCGAGCATCCGGGAGATCCGCCCCTCGTCAAAGGGCTCCAGCAGGATCACCGGCGTCGACTCGGGAAAGCGGACGCGGTCGGCCACCACGGTGCGGCTGGTGACGATCACGGCGATCGGCCGGCCCAGGGCGGACTGGTCCCGTTGGAACTCCTGCACACGTTCCAGGTAGTCCGAGCGGTTCACCCCGGTGGCCTGGAGCAGTTCGTCGAAGCCGTCGAGGATGACGACGGGCAGCGCGTCGCCGGCGGAGTCGGCGAGGTCCCGCCAGGCGACGTCGGTGTGGAGCACCGCCGCCATGCCCTCTTCGATCTGGCGTCGGATGGGGGCGTCGGCCTGGACCGCGCGCAGCTCGACCCGTATCGGTAGGAACGCGCCCAGGGGCAGGCGGGCCGCGAGCATCTCGGTCAGCTTGGACTTGCCCGCACCGGGGTGGCCCAGGACGACCAGGGGGCCGTCCGTCGCGTCGGGCTGGGTCAGCAGCGACACCAGCAGCGGTTGCAGGTCCTCGTGGACCTCGGCGCCCTCCCACCAGGAGAGCGAGGAGGGCCGGCTCTCGCCCGAGGTGAACCCGAGCCGGCCGCGCGGGGCCAGGTAGGCCTCCTCCATCGTGGGCAGGCGCAGGCCGGCGGGAACGTCGTGGGAGCTGAGCAGGGGACGACGCAGCACGCGCCGGTAGATCTCGGTGAGCTCGGCGCGGTGCCGTTCGGCGGAGTTCCCCGAAGGGAGACGGCCCACCATCTCCTCCAGGCCGGCCAGCCCCACGGCGAGCCGGTCGATGTCGGCCCGCGTGGTCGCGTGCTCGGTCGCGGCCACCCACACGCCGAACTCCGCGACGTCGGCGGCCAAGGCGTGGTAGGACTCCCAATAGCGCCGCTCGGCCAGGGCGGGGACCTGGGTCCGGATCAGCTCGCCCACGGTGCGGCGCTCGCCGTCGCCCAGCCGCTCCCACGCCGCCAGACCGTGCAGGAAGCGCAGGAGGAGTTCGGCGCGCGACGTGTAGATCCGGGCGATGCGCTCGGTGCGCAACCCGATGGGGGGACGCACACTCCACGAGGTCAGCGTCGAGGAGAACAGGCCGTGCTGCTCCTCCGGGGTGATCTCCAGGTCGGCCAGGGACAGGGGGCAGCCGGGGGAGGCCAGCACCTCGCCGACCGCCTCGAAGAAGGCGGTGACGACGATGACCTGGTGGGCCGCTGCGATGCGCTCGCTGCGGTCGTGGCGCGACGTGCCGTCGATCCTCCCGCGCAGGCGGACCAGCGCGTCACGGCCGTGCTCGAGCACCATTTCGCGCACCCCCAGCAGGTCCGGGACGCCGAGCAGGCCCAGTCCCCCCTCGATCAGCCGTCCGGCGAAGTCCAGGGCCGCGGGGTCGTCCGCGCCGAGGATCTGTAGTGCGTCGGTGTAGCTCAGCTTCTTCGCCATGCGGGGGTGGCCTCTCCGAAAAACCGGTACCGGCTGGGCGTGCCTATTGTGTACAAACCGTGACGGTTAGCGGAACCCGCCCCCGGGCACGTGCCCGTGCGGCCACTACCACCGTCCCCGTCGATCAGGAGGCCCCATGCCGTCCCCCATCCGCAACATCACCATCGACTGCGCCGATCCGCACGCGCTCGCGGAGTTCTGGGCGCGGGTGATCGGCGTACCGGTCGACCCGCGGAGCGGCCCCGGGGCGGACGAGGCCTACATCGACACCCCCGACGGGCAGCCGGGGCTGCTCTTCCTCCGGGTTCCCGAGGGGAAAGTGGTCAAGAACCGGGTCCACCTCGACCTGGGGCCCTCGGAGGCGACCCGGGACGAGGAGGTGGAGCGGCTGGTCGGGATCGGGGCCACGTTCCTCTCGGACTTCCGTACGCCCGACGGCAAGGGGTTCGTGGTCCTCGCCGACCCCGAGGGCAACGAGTTCTGTGTCGAGCGCAGCGACGCCGAACTGGCCGCCGCGGGGGACAGCGCCGACTGAGCCGCACCCGGAGCGGGACGATGCCGCACCCGCGCGCGGCATCGTCCCGCCCCAGAGGGGAGAGGTCAGGGCAGCCGCCAGTCGACCGGTTCGGCGCCCTGCTCCTCCAACAGGGCGTTGGCCCGGCTGAAGGGGCGCGAGCCGAAGAAGCCGTTGTGCGCCGACATCGGACTGGGGTGGGTGGACTCCACGCACGGCACGCCCGGCATCAGCGGGCGCAGGTTGCGCGCGTCGCGGCCCCACAGGATCGCCACCATCGGCTTGCCGCGCTCGGCGAGCGCGCGGATGGCCTGTTCGGTGACCTCCTCCCAGCCCTTGCCGCGGTGCGAGCCGGGCTTGCGCGGGAGTACCGTGAGAACGCGGTTGAGCAGCAGCACACCGCGCTCGGTCCACGGCGTGAGATCGCCGTTGGAGGGCATGGGCAGCCCCAGGTCCTCGGTGTACTCCTTGTAGATGTTGCGCAGGCTGCCCGGCAGCTTGACGTCCGGCGCCACGGAGAAGCTCAGACCCACCGCGTGCCCGGGAGTGGGGTAGGGGTCCTGTCCCACGAGGAGCACCCGGACGTCGTCGAAGGGCTGCTGGAAGGCGCGCAGCACGTCCTTCCCGGCCGGCAGGTAGGTGCGGCCCGCGGCGACCTCGGCCCGCAGGAAGTCCCCCATCTGCGAGATCCGGCCGGCGACGGGCTCCATGGCCTTGGCCCAGCCGGGCTCCATGATTTCGTTCAACGGTCGTCCTGACATGGCGTTGACACTATCGGCGGACGGCGACAAGCATGACCGTATTCGCCACGAAACGCCCACCAGCGGGGCGGTGTGCGTCAGTGGGCGCGCTCCCACCAGTGCGCCAACCGGTCCCGTGCCCGAGCGGTGCGCGCGTCCTCGGAGCCGTACAGCCGCACCTGGTCGGCGAGCAGGTCGTGGTACTGGCGGGCGGCCCCGGCGGGGTCGCCCGCGTGCCCGGTGTGGGCCGCGCGGTGGTGGCGCGCGGCCAACGTGTTCGGGTCGTCGGGTCCCAGGGCCCGGCTCAGGTCACCGACCAGCTCCCCCAGCAGGACCGCCGCGCGTCGGTGGTGTCCCGCCCCGCCGACGTCGAAGGCCAGGTGCAGGCGGGTGAGCAGGACCCGCTCGGAGCCCTCCCCGTATGCCGCGGTCAGGTCGGGCAGCAGGGCCGCGCGCAGGCGCGCGGCCTCGGCGTGCCGTCCACAGCGGCTCATGTTGACGGCGAGGTGGTGGCGTACCGTCAACGTCTCGGGGTGGCGGGGGCCATAAAGCCGCTCCACATCGGGCAGGAGGCCGCCGAACAGTTCGACCGCCCGTTCCGGCGCGCCGGCCCTGTCCCACCGGAGGGCCTGTCCGCGCCGCGCGCGAAGGGTCTCGGGAAGGTCCTCGCCCGGCACGTCGACCGGCTCGGCCAGGGCGTCGGCCGCGGCACCGCCCGAGGCGGCCCGTTCCCCGATGTCCACCGGGCCCTGTTCGAGGGCACGGTGCCCCAGCGGGCCGGGTGGCGGTGCGGCCGGGACGGTGGCGGCCGGGGGTGGCGTGGCGACGGTGGCGCGCCTGGCCGTCCCGGTCCCGGCCAGCAGGGCGGCCAAGCGGGCGCCCACCTGCGCGGCGTCGCGGGGGCGGCGCCACGGGTCCTTCGCCAACAACTCCAGCACCAGGTCCGACAGTTCCATGGGAAGGTCCGGCCGGAGCCGGTGAGGCGGGCGAGGCGCCTCGTGGATGTGCATGCGAAGGACCGCGAGGACGTCCTCGGCGTGGAAGGGGGGTTCCCCGGTCAGCATCCGGTACAGGATCGTCCCGAAGGAGTACAGGTCGCCCGCGACGCCGACCGGCAGCCCCTGAGCCTGCTCCGGGGACATGTACAGGGGAGTGCCGAACACGTCGCCGGTCCGGGCGGGGCGCCGACCGTGCGCCGCGGCGCCGTGGAGGCCGGCGATGCCGAAGTCGAGGATCTTGACGGTCCCCTCGCCGTCGGGATCGCCGCCCGAGGCCGTGACCATGAGGTTGCCCGGTTTGACGTCCCGGTGCACGACTCCCAGGTGTGCGCCGCGGCCAGTCCGGCGCACACCTGGGCTCCCCAGCGCACCGCCAGGGGCACCGGGAGCCTGCGCCGCTCCCGCAACACGCCGCTGAGCGGAAGGCCGCGCACCAGTTCCATCACGGCATAGACCGACTCCTCGTGGACGCCGTAGTCGTAGAGGATGACGATGTTGGGGTGCCCGGCGAGTCGGGCGGTCACGCGCGCCTCACGGTGGAAGCGGGCCACCGTCAGGTCGTCGTCGACCAGTTCCGGCCGCAACAGCTTGACCGCCACCGCGCGGCCGAGCCGCTCGTCGCGGCCCCGCCACACCTCGCCCATCCCACCGCCGCCGAGTCTCTCCGTCAGCCGGTAGCGTCCGGCCAGCACGTCGCGCACCGCCTCACCCTTCCCGCGGGAGATCCCCCGCGGCAGCGTAGCCGTTCGCCCTCCTCGCGTCTCCGTTGTTTTCCGGGGGAGCCCACCGGGGCGCGGGAGGCGCGGGGACGCCCCAGGAGGGCGGACCGTTGCGCGGGGGCCGCGCGACGGTCCGGCCTCGGTCGGCACGGCGGCACCCATGCTCCTCGACGGTCGCAGGGGGCGGCGGGGATCCGGGCGACCGGGCGAGGCGCCGCCGCGGCCGGGCGGCGTCGCGGCTCACTCCCCCTCGTCCTCCGGCGCGACCCCGACACCCACGCGCAGCACCCCCTCGGTCTCGGACAGTTCCACGGCCAGCTCGTTGGCGTCGCCCCTGCCACGGACACGCAGGACGAGATCGATCGCCGGCCCTCCGGGCCAACCGTCGTCGCCGCGGCGGTTGGTGTCGACCTGCTGAATGGTGAAGCCCCGCCGGGTGGCCAGGGAGAGGATCGAGCGCAGCACACCCCGGCCGTCCTCGTAGCCGATCCGCAGCGTCGAGGTCTTGGGGACGGAGCGGGTCAGCAACCGGAGCAGCACCGGATATCCGTAGGTGACGACGAAGTGGGCGAGGGTCACGAACGTCGCGATCACCCACAGCCCCGCGCCGCACGCCGTTCCCACCGCCGCCGACACCCACACCGCGGCGGCGGTGGTCAGACCGCGCACCATGTCGCGGCGGACGAAGATCAGCCCCCCACCGATGAAACCGATGCCCGAGACGATCTGGGCGGCCACCCGTGAGGGGTCCAACATGATGGTGGTGCCGTTCAGGATGTCACCGAAGCCGTACTTGCTCACCAGCATGAACAGCGCTGCGCCGAGTCCGACCAGGGTGTGCGTGCGCAGTCCGGCGCTCTTCTGGCGCAGTTCGCGTTCCAACCCGATCAGCGAGCACAGGATCAGCGCGGCCGACAGAGCGACCAACTGGGGCCATCCCTGCCCGGTGAAATCCAGGAGGTTGGTCTGTACCGCGGCTACCGTCAACCCTTCACCCCATCCCGCCCTGGCGCCGGACGCGGGATCACGTCGGCGCGGCCGTCTTTCTGCTCAACGGGTCCGCGATGTCCTCCAGGGAACGCCGTGCGGCTTCAACTCCAAGGAAAAGTTCGACCAATCCCCCCAAGATCATCAGGCCCGCGCCCAGGTAGTACCCGAATGTGACCTGTCCGATGTCGCCGCTTGCGACAAGGGCACCGAACAGTCCAGGCCCCAAAATGCCGCCGAGGGCGGTTCCAATCGCGTAGAAGAGGGCGATGGCCTGAGGGCGGGTCTCCATCGGGAAGATCTCGCTGACGGTCAGGTAGGCCGAGCTCGCCCCCGCTGAGGCGACGAAGAACACCGCGCACCAGCACAGCGTCAGGGTGGTGGCGGTGAGGACCTCGGCCTGGAACAGCGCTCCGGTGCCGATCAGCAGCAGACCGGAGCCGATGTAGGTGGCGGCGATCATCGGCCGCCGTCCCAGCGTGTCGAACAGGGGGCCGAGGAGGACCGGACCGAGGAAGTTACCCAGGGCCAGGGGCACGATGAACAGGGGGGCCACGGCGGAGGGGACGTCGAAGAACGTGGTCAGCACCAGGGCCTGGGTGAAGAACACCGCGTTGTACAGGAACGCCTGTCCCGCGAACAACGCCAGGCCGAGCAGGGTGCGGCGCGGATAGGTGCGCACCAGCGTGGTGCCCACCTCGCGGAACGTCGTGGTGGTGCGCTGCTCCAGCGTCAGCGTGCTCGCGGGTTCGGGAAGCCAGTCGCGGTGGGTCTCGCGTTCGACCTCCGCCTCGATCCGACGGACCACGCGCTCGGCCTCCTCCTCACGGCCGTGGATGACCAGCCAGCGTGGACTCTCGGGGACGATCCGCCGCACGACGATGATGATCAGGCCGAGCAGGCCGCCGATCGCGAACGTCAGCCGCCAGCCGATGTCCTCGGGGAGCAGATCCGGATCGAGCAGGGGGAAGGCCATCGCGGCACCGGCCGCGGCCCCCAACCAGTAGGAGCCGTTGACGATCAACGCGATCCGGCCGCGCAACCGGGCGGGCACCATTTCGTCGATCGCGGAGTTGATGGCGGCGTACTCGCCGCCGATCCCGAATCCGGTGAAGAACCGGCAGACGTAGAACCACAGGGCGTTGCCGGACAGCGCCGTGAGCACGGTGGCGGTGAGGTAGACGCCGAGCGTGGCGAGGAAGATGCGCCGGCGCCCGTAGCGTTCGGTCAGATGGCCGAAGAAGAGCGCTCCCAGGCAGGCGCCCACGATGTAGATCGACGCCGCCAGGCCGACCTGGGCCTCGCTGATGCCCAGGCCGCTGCCGGGCTCGGTGATGCGCGACCCGACCGCGCCCACGATCGTGACCTCAAGGCCGTCGAGGATCCACACGCTGCCCAGGCCGACGAGAACGAGCCAGTGCCATCGGGCCCAGGGGAGCCGGTCCATCCGGGCCGGGATGTCGGTCGTGACGTTCATGCCCGTCACCCTGTCCCGATAGGTCTTCCCGTAACAGCGGGGAAGGGCGCTATCACTGTGGGGTGGGGAAGAAGTCACCCTCAGACGGGAACCTGGACGTCCATGTTGCGCACAAGCGCGCGTTCTCGCCGCGAGCGGATCGCGGCGAGAACGCGCGGGACGGGATCAGGGCTCGGCGCGGCGGTGGCCGTCCTGGTGGGACAGGTTCAACGCCGTCGTCACCAGGGGCACGTGGCTGAACGCCTGCGGGAAGTTCCCCACCTGCCGGCCCAGGCGCGGGTCGTACTCCTCGGCGAGGAGCCCGACGTCGTTGCGCAGGGCCAGCAGCCGGCCGAACAGCTCCCGGGCCTCCTTCTCGCGGCCGATCGACAGCAGCGCGTTGGCCATCCAGAAGCTGCACGCCAGGAAGGCGCCCTCGTCACCGGGCAGCTGGTCGGCGACGCCCTCGCGGTCGGTCCGGTAGCGCAGGACGAAACCGTCGACCATCAGGTCGTCGCGGATCGCCTCGATCGTGCCGATGACGCGCGGATCGTCGTAGGGCAGGAAACCCACCTCGGGGATGAGCAGCAGCGCGGCGTCCAGCTCCTCGCTGCCGTAGTACTGGGTGAAGGTGTTGCGCTGGGAGTCGTAGCCGTACTCGCACACCTCGGCGTGGATGGTGTCGCGCAGCGCCCGCCAGCGCTCGACCGGCCCCTCCTTGCCGAACTCCTCGATCATGCGCACCGCGCGGTCGGCGGCCACCCAGGCCATCACCTTGGAGTGCACGAAGTGCTGGCGCGGGCCACGCACCTCCCACAGGCCCTCATCGGGTTCGTCCCAGCACCACTCCAGGTAGTTGACGAGCGAGCGCTGTAGACCCCACACGTGCTCGCCCCCTTGCAGCCCCGAGCGTCGGGCCAGGTGCAACACGTCCATCACCTCGCCGTAGACGTCGAGCTGGTACTGGCCGACGGCGGCGTTGCCGATGCGCACCGGGCGGGAGTTCTCGTAACCCGGCAGCCATTCGGCCTCCCACTCGGCGAGCCGGCGCTCGCCGCGCACCCCGTACATGATCTGCATGTGCTGGGGCTCGCCGGCCACCGCGCGCACCAGCCATTCGCGCCAGGCCTGTGCCTCGTCGGTGTAGCCGCTGCGGATCAGCGCCTCCAACGTGATCGTGGCGTCGCGCAGCCAGCAGTAGCGGTAGTCCCAGTTGCGCACCCCGCCGATGTCCTCGGGCAGCGAGGTGGTGGGAGCGGCGACGATGCCGCCGGTGGGCTGGTAGGTGAGGGCCTTGAGGGTGATCAGGGAGCGGATGACCGCGTCGCGGTAGTCGCCCTCGTAGGTGCACTTCTCGACCCACTCGTGCCAGAAGCGTTCGGTCCGGGAGAGCGCCTTCTCGGCGTCGAGGTGGTCGGACTCCTCGACGTGGGAGGGGTGCCAGGTCATGACGAAGGGGATGCGCTGCCCCGCGCTGACGACGAAGGTCGCGTCGTGGGTGAAGTTGTGACCCTCCAGGGGGACGGGGGAGCTGATCCACACCGAATCGGGTCCGGCGACGGCCACCACCTCGGTGCCGTTGCGGTGGATCCAGGGGACCACGTTGCCGTAGTCGAAGCGCAGCCGTAGCGAGGTGCTCATCCGCACCGTTCCACGCACGCCCTCGACGATGCGCACGATGTGGGGCGCGCCGCCGCGCGGCGGCATGAAGTCGATGATCCGGACGGTGCCCTCGGGGGTGTCCCACTCCGTCTCCAGGATCAGGGTCTCGGGGCGGTAGCGGCGCCGAGTGGCCCGTGGCTCGGCCGTCGCGGGCCGGATCCACCAGTTCCCATTCTGCTCGTCCCCGAGCACCGCTGCGAAGCAGGCGGGGGAATCGAAATGGGGGAGACACAACCAGTCGATAGAGCCGTCGCGGCCTACCAGAGCAGCGGTCTGCATGTCGCCGATCAGTGCGTAGTCCTCGATCCAGCCAGGCACGCGGATCACCCCCCGAAAACTCCAGATTCAGACAAAGATCACGTTCTTGCGGACGTACCGTATCCAACTCTGCGGGGTAGGAGATCCCGTTCTCCCGCGCTCGCCGGGCCGGTGTCGGTGGCGCAGGTCCGACCGTCCCGTCGCCCTGCCACGGGCCGCCGTTCACCCGGGCGCCGGATGGACGACGCTGGGGCCCACGCTACCGGGAAAAGATGTGCATCCGGAGCTTTTCGCGATCAATTGTGAATCAATGGACAGAGGGCTTGGGAGTGCGCCCGCCCGCGACCGGCCGGGCTCAGTCCTCGGCGGGGCGCGCGGCCGGTTCCGCGATGCCGAACAACGGCAGGAACACCTGGGCGAGCGGACCGATGGTCAGCGCGAAGAGCAGGGTGCCCACGCCCACGGTACCGCCGAGGAGGAACCCGACGATCACCACGGCCACCTCGATGCCGGTGCGGGCCCGGCGCACCGACAGCCCCCGTGCGGCCAGTCCGGTCATGAGCCCGTCGCGCGGGCCGGGGCCCAGGCCGGCCCCGATGTAGCAGCCGGTGGCCACGGCGGTGGTCAGGATGCCGAGCGCCAGGAGCAGGCAGCGCCAGCCCAGGGAGTCGGGCTGGGGGAGCCAGGCCAGGGAGAGGTCCACCGACACCCCGACGATGACGACGTTGCTGAGCGTGCCCAGGCCGGGGCGTTGGCGCAGGGGGATCCACAGCAGGATCAGCAGCGCGCCGACGGTGATGCTCCAGGTGCCGATGGACAGTCCGGTCTGGCGGGACAGGCCCTGGTGGAGGACGTCCCACGGCATGGCGCCCAGGTGTGAGCTCACCTGGAGCGCGCCCCCCAACCCGTACAGGTACAGGCCGACGTACAGCTGGAGAAGTCGGCGCATCCGTGGGCGCGGCAGCATCGGGGTAATGAGTACACGGCGCCTAAAACGGGATATAGCGGACAGGGTGTGGCGAGTGGAAGGAGGGAAGGGGGTGAAACGGACCATGTGCGTAATATTGACGTGTTTAATCCGCCTGTTGTAGGGCCAATCCCGGAAAGTGGCACCATGGTGGTCGGCGAACGGCGAATCAACGGTCATCTCCTGGCCCGGCTCATCGGAGCCATTCCGCGGACCCGCCCCTACTACCTGGCGGTGGCCCGCGCGATCAGCGGGCTCGTCCTGGACGGGCGCGTTCCCACCCACACCCGCCTGCCCGCCGAACGCGACCTCGCGACCGCGCTGGGGGTCAGCCGCAACACCGTGACGGCGGCCTACGCCTGGTTGCGGGAGAACGGCTACCTGGACAGCCGCCAGGGGGCCGGGAGCTGGACGGTCCTCCCCGGTGTCGGGGCCGGGGGGCTGGCCCCGTTCGTCCCCGACACCGAGCACATCGACCTCGGGGTCGCCGCGCCCCCGGCCATCGACGGTCTTCGGACCGCCGCGCGGTTGGCCGGGGAACAGCTCGCCGCCCATGTGGGCGGCCAGGGGTACGCCCCGCTGGGACTCCCCGAGCTGCGCCACGCCGTCGCCCGCCGTTACGTCGAGCGCGGTCTGCCCACCACGCCCGAACAGATCTTCGTCACCAACGGCGCCCAGCAGGCCGTCGCGCTGCTGATGGAGCTGCTGGTGGGGCCGGGGGACGGCGTCGTGGTGGAATCGCCGACCTACCCCCACCCCCTGGACACCGCGCGCCATCTGGGAGCGCGGCTGCGCCCCGTCGGCGTCTCGCCGCGGGGTTGGGAGATGGAGTACCTCCTCGACGCCCTGCGCCAGTGGCGCCCGGCCCTGGCCTACCTCATCCCCGACTTCCACAACCCGACCGGGGCGCTCATGGACGACGGGCAACGGGCCGAACTCGTGGCCGGGGCGCGCCGCGCGGGGACCGCGCTGATCATCGACGAGTCCGTCGCGGAGCTGGCGATCGACTCGGGTGAGCAGCCCGCCCCCGTGGCGGTCCACGACACCGATGGCCGCGTGCACACCGTGGGGTCGGCCGCGAAACTGCTGTGGGGTGGTCTGCGGATCGGCTGGATCCGCACGACGCCGCCCATGGCGGCGCGGCTGATGGCGCTGCGGCAACGCTTCGACCTGGCCAGTCCCGTCCTCGAACAGTTGACGGTCACCCATCTGCTCTCCGACGTCATGCGCATCCGGGCCGAGCGCAGCCGTCAGCTCCGGCGCAACCGGGACGCGCTCGCCGCCGCCCTGCGCGAGCGGCTGCCGGACTGGGAGTTCGTCCTTCCCGAAGGGGGACTGGTCCTGTGGGCCCGGCTGCCCCACCCGGTGGCGAGCACGCTGGGGGAGAACGCCCACCGCCACGGGGTCCACCCCGCGCCGGGACCGGTCTTCGGCGCCGAGGGCACCCTGGAGCACTACGTCCGGTTGGCCTACACCCAGCCACCCGAGATCCTGGTGGACGCGGTCCGCCGGCTCGCCGGCGCCTACGCCGACACGGTGGCCCGTCCGGCTCCGACCCCGCGTGAGCTGTACGTGTAGCTCCGAGGCGCCGGCATTGTCCCGATGGCTGGATATGCCCTGGTTGACGAATGCGTGACCATCTCTTGAAAGTGGCCATGCTCCGTGGTGCGATGTGCGCATATGTCGTGATCTGGATCACATGTGCTGAGCGGAGTGAGGCCATGGGAACGACCGACGTGCTGCGCGCGCGTGCCGAGGTAGAGGCCGAGATCAAGGACAAGACGCTGATCGACTGGTTCCGCGACGCCGCCGACGACAGCGGAGAGGCCCCCGCCCTCTCCGACCGGGTGGGCGACACCTGGCGGACCCTCACCTGGCGGCAGTACCGAAGCGCGGTCCTGAAGACCGCGGCCGCCTACGTCGAGATCGGCGTCGCCCCCGGCGACGTCGTCGCACTGATGCTGCCCAACCGCGCCGAGCACCTGCTCGCCGACCTTGGAGCGGTGCACGCGGGCGCGGTCCCGCTGACGGTCTACGCCACCCTCGCCCCCGAGCAGATCGCCTACATCGCCGCCGACTGCTCCGCCAAGGTCGCCGTGCTCGACGGGACGGACCAGCTCGCCTGCTGGGAGCCGATCCTGGACCGGCTGCCCCACCTGCACACCCTCGTCCTGCGCGACCCCGACGCGGTGCCCCCCGAAGGCCGGATCGCCGGCCGGCGCGTCCTCGGCTGGGCCCGCTTCCAGGAGATGGGACGGCGGCGCCACGACACCGGTGACCCCGAGGTCGCCCGGCGCATGGAGGCGGTGACCCCCGGGGACGACGCGACGCTCCTCTACACCTCCGGCACCACCGGCGAACCCAAGGGGGTCCACGAGACCCACCACCAGGTCCTCTACCAGGTCACCGTCGCCCAACGGGCCACCAACCTCCCCCGGCACGGGGTCACGCTGTCCTACCTGCCCCTGGCGCACATCGCCGAGCGCGTCCTGAGCGTCTACATGCCGATCAAGGTCCGCGGTCACGTCCACTTCTGTCCCGACCACGACCAGCTCGGCGCCTACCTCGGCCTGGTGCGGCCCGACGGGCTGTTCGGTGTTCCGCGGGTGTGGGAGAAGCTCCAGGCGAGGCTGTCCACCGCGCTCGCCGCCGCACCGGCGCACCGGCGCGCCGCGATCGAGGACGCGGCCGAGGTCGCCCGCGCCCACGTCATGGCCGGACAGTACGGACACGAGCCCGCCCCCGCGCTGGCCGAACGCTACGCCCGGGTCGACGCGCAGGTACTCCGCCCGATCCGCGGGCTCATCGGCCTGGACCGCGCGACCTACTACGCCAGCGCCGCCGCGCCGATGCCCGAGGAGGTGCTGCGCTTCTTCGCCGGACTGGGCATCACCATCCGCGACATCTACGGCATGACCGAGAACTGCGGCGCGGTCTCCGCCAACCGCGCCGACGCCTACAGGTTCGGCAGCGTCGGCCGCCCGCTGGACGGCATCGAGGTGCGCGTCGCCGAGGACGGCGAGATCCAGGTGCGCGGTCCGGTCAACACCACCGGTTACCACGGCCTGCCGCGGGCCAGCGCCGCCCTGTTCGACGCCGACGGCTGGCTGCACACCGGCGACATCGGGCGTATCGACGCCGACGGGTTCCTCTACGTCGTGGACCGCAAGAAGGAGCTGATCATCACGGCGGGAGGGGAGAACATCGCGCCGGCCGCGATCGAGAACCTCCTCAAGGAGCACCGGCTCATCGGCCAGGCGCTCGCCTACGGAGACCGCCGCCCCTACCCGGTCGCGCTGCTCACCCTCGACCCCGATGTCGCGCCGGCCTGGGCGCGCGAGGCCGGCGTGGACACCACCGACCTCGCCGAGCTCGCCCGCCACCCGGCGGTGCTGGCCGAGGTGGGAGAGGCGGTCGCCCGGGCCAACCGCAGGCTGGCCCGCGTGCAGCAGGTCAAGAGATGGCGGCTGCTGCCGGTGGAGTGGACCGCGCAGAGCGAGGAGCTGACCCCCTCGCTCAAGCTCAAACGCCGCGTCGTCCAGGCCAGGTACGCCCGCGAGATCGAGGAGCTGTACCGCTCCTGAACGGGCCGCACCCTCCCGCGCGGCGTGCCGCGGTCACCTCGCGCCTCACCCCGTGAAACGCCCGGCGAAGCGGGCGACCTCCTCCAGCACCTCCGCGCGGTTCGTCTCGTTGAACACCTCGTGTTGCGCCCCGGGGAACAACCGGGCGGTGAAGTCGGGGCCCGCGAAGTCCGTGATGCCCACCAGCGTGTCCGCCACCGGCACCAGCCGGTCCTGCGAGCCGTGCAGCCAGAGCAGCGGCAGGTGGGTGCGACCGCTTTCGGTGATCCGCCCAAGCTCCGTGGTGATCGCCGCGAGCGTGGGACGTTTGAACGGGCCGTGCCAGACCAGCTCGTCGGCGACGTAGGCGGCGCCGACCGAGGGATCGCGCGACAGCGTCGCCGGATCGATCGGGGTCTCGGGGATCGGGGTGGCGGCCAAAAGCTCCTCCGCCACCGTCCAGCGCCCCAGCACCGGCCCCGACAGCACGAGACCGCTGACCCCGTCAGGGTGGCGCTGGGTGTAGCGGGCCGCGATCAACCCGCCCAGGGAGTGACCGACCAGCACCAGGGGCAGCGACCGGTAGGCCGTGCGGGCCTGGGTGACGACGCGGTGCACGTCGTCGACGACCTCGGCGAAGTCCTCGATCAGCACCCGTTCCCCCGAGGAACGGCCGTGCCCGCGATGGTCCAGGCCGTAGACGGCCGCGCCACGCTCGCAAAGGAACCGGGCGACCTGCTCGTAACGCCCGATGTGCTCACCGTAGCCGTGCACCAGCACGGCCAGCCAGGTGGGCTCGGCGGAGGTGGCCGCCCACGCCTTGGCGAACAGCCGTTCCGATCCGCCGGGACCGCCCGGCAGCCCCCACTCCCGTGTGCCGACCACGTGCCCGTCCTCTCCTCCATGCTCGGGTGCGCCACCGGAAGGCTAGTCCTCGGGCAGGGCCGTGCGAAACACCGAATCCGGCGCCGAGGGGCGGCGCCTTCCCGTGTCTTTCGACGAGGCCGGGGCGATGCGACGGGGCAGGGGAGGCACAACGGAAGAGAACGGGGGCGTTCCGCCCGTTCCCTGCTTGGAAACACGGTGGTGCTCTCTTCTAGGGTGGGGAAGTGGCGGGAGGCGACCGAGGACTCCGCGCCCCGCACCCCATCCGCCGCCGTCATGGGAGGTGACGCCAGTGTTGGCCGATTCCTATGGAAGGACAGCCACCGATCTGAGGGTCTCCCTCACGGATCGGTGCAACCTGCGCTGCTCCTACTGCATGCCCCCCGAGGGCCTGGACTGGCTGCCCAAACCCGAACTGCTCACCGACGACGAGCTCAACCGGCTGATCCGCATCGGTGTGACGATGCTGGGGATCGAGGAGGTGCGCTTCACCGGCGGCGAACCGCTGCTGCGGCGTGGCCTGCCCGGGATCGTCGCCGCCACCACGGCACTGGAACCCCGGCCCAGCACGGCCCTGACCACCAACGGGATCGGGCTGGCCCGCCTGGCTCCGGCCCTGGCCGAGGCGGGACTGCGGCGGGTCAACGTCTCCCTCGACACGCTCGACCCCGACGTGTTCGAACGGCTCGCCCGCCGCCGGCGTCTGGACGACGTACTGGAGGGCATGGCCGGGGCCGCCGCGGCCGGCCTCGTCCCGGTCAAGGTCAACGCGGTCCTCATGCGCGGTGTCAACGACCACGAGGCGACGCGGTTGCTGCGCTACTGCCTCGACCACGGCTACGAGCTGCGCTTCATCGAACAGATGCCGCTGGACGCCCAGCACGGCTGGCGGCGCGACAACATGATCACCGCCGAGGAGATCCTCGACCGCCTCAGCGCGGAGTTCCACCTGGAGCCCGCCGGCGACGCCGAGCGCGGCAGCGCGCCCGCCGAGGTGTTCTGGGTCGACGGTGGACCGCAACGGGTCGGCGTCATCGGTTCGGTGACCCGCCCCTTCTGCGGTGCCTGCGACCGCGTCCGGCTGACCGCCGACGGACAGATCCGCAACTGCCTGTTCGCCCGTGAGGAGTCGGACCTGCGCGCGCTGTTGCGCGGCGGGGCGGACGACGAGGAGATCGCCCAGCGGTGGCGGGCCGCGGTCGCCGGCAAGCTTCCGGGGCACGGCATCAACGACCCCAGTTTCCTGCAACCCTCCCGCCCGATGTCGGCCATCGGGGGGTGAGCCGGAGCCGGTCCGGCCGGATCCGCCCGGGCATCCGCGGCAGGAAATGATTTGCCCTCCTGTGGTGGCTTCTGACTTGATGGTTGGGACACGGTGAACATGACCCACCGTGCCGTTCCGCCCGATTGACGAGGAGGAGGCCCATGCCGCACACCGAAGCCCCCGGGGTCCGGGTCCCCATCCGGATGTGGGCCGACCCGGCGACGGTCGAACAGGCGGCCATGGACCAGCTGCGCAACGTCACCATGCTGCCGTGGGTCCACGGCCTGGCCGTCATGCCCGACGTCCACTACGGCAAGGGCGCGACGGTCGGCTCGGTCATCGCCATGCGCGACGCCGTCTCCCCCTCGGCGGTCGGAGTGGACATCGGCTGCGGCATGACCGCGGTCAAGACCTCGCTGCGGGCCGAGGACCTGCCCGACGACCTCGGCCGGCTGCGCTCCAGCCTGGAGAAGGCGATCCCCGTCGGCTTCCACATGCACGACACCCCCGTCGATCCACGCCGCGTGCACGGGCTCGCGACCTCCGACTGGGGCCGTTTCTGGGAGGGGTTCGAGACGCTGGCGCCCGCCGTGCGCGGCCGGCGCGAACGCGCCGCCAAGCAGATCGGGACGCTGGGCGGCGGCAACCACTTCCTGGAGATCTGCCTCGACGACGACGCGACGGTCTGGGCGGTGCTGCACTCCGGCTCCCGCAACATCGGCAAGGAGCTCGCCGAGTACCACATCGAACAGGCGCGCCGGCTCCCGCACAACCAGGACCTTCCCGACCGCGACCTGGCCGTGTTCATCGCCGGCACGCCGCAGATGCAGGCCTACCGGCGCGACCTGTTCTGGGCCCAGGACTACGCCCGCCGCAACCGCGACGTCATGATGGGGTTGACCTGTGACGTGCTGCGCCGGTCCTTCCCCCGGGTGCGGTTCGACGAGTGGATCTCCTGTCACCACAACTACGTGGCCGAGGAGACCTACGAGGGCGTGGACGTGCTGGTCACCCGCAAGGGGGCCATCCGGGCCGGCAGGGGCGAGCTCGGCATCATCCCCGGGTCGATGGCCACCGGCACCTACATCGTCCGTGGCCTGGGCAACCCGTTGTCGTTCAACTCCGCCTCCCACGGAGCCGGACGGCGGATGAGCCGCAACAAGGCGAAGAAGACCTTCACCCAGGCCGACCTGATCGAGCAGACCAAGGGGGTGGAGTGCCGTAAGGACGTCGGTGTCCTCGACGAGATCCCCGCCGCCTACAAGGACATCAACGAGGTCATCTCGGCCCAAAGCGACCTGGTCGAGGTCGTCGCCCACCTGCGCCAGATCATCTGCGTCAAAGGGTGACCCACGCGCGGCGCCAATGGTGAGGCCCGCGGGCGACAGGCCCCGAAGCCCGGCTTCGGGGCCTGTGCGCGTTCTCGGGGAGATCAGGGGGCCGTGTGCTCGGTGGTGGGGAGCGGGACGGAAATGGCCGTATGCGCTTTCGGATGCCTCCCGGAAATGCCGGCCGGGGGCCTCTGGGAGAAGGTCGGTGTTTCACCGATTTCGCTCAGGGCAGCGTCCAACATGAACCTCCGATGGCCGGTTCGAGATCCGGCCCCGACCCCACGGGAGGCAGGAAATGGACACGGGCCTGATCATCGGCCTCGTCATCATCGCGGTCATCGTGGTGATCGCTGTGGCCGCCGCGCTCGTGATTCTGCCCGGGCGTCGAAGCAGGCACCTCAAGCAGAAATTCGGCCCGGAATACGACCGGGAACTGCGCCGCCACCCCGACCGTCGCAGCGCCGAACGGGAACTCGCCCGCCGTGAGAAACGGCACGCGAAATTGCACATCCGGCCGCTTTCCGCGGAATCGCGTACGCAATACGCGGAAGGGTGGGCGCGAATTCAGGAGCGGTTCGTCGACGAACCCGTCGAAGCGGTTCGCGAGGCCGACCGGCTGGTGACACGTCTCATGGCCGACCGCGGCTACCCCACCGACGGTTACGAGCAGCAGGTCGCCGACCTGTCCGTGGAGCACGCCCGCACGATCGGGCACTACCGGGACGGTCGCGAGATCGGCGAGCGTGGCGCGCGCGGCGAGGCCACGACCGAGGACCTGCGCAACGCCATGGTCCACTACCGGACCCTCTTCGCCGAACTGCTGGAGACCGATCCACGCGGCGCCGACGGACAGAGCGAGCACGGACCGACCGAGCACGGCGCGGCTCACCGACCGTCGACGGACTCCCCGCGCAGTGACGCCGCACGCTGACCACGAGGACCACGGACCCGAAGGAGGAGCATCCGTGCATTCCGAACGCGACACCCGAACCGCCCCCGACGACGTCGAGGCCAGCCGCCGTGAGGCGCGCTGGAACTTCCGCCGCTCGGAGAAGCGGCGCAGCGCCCACGAGGCGTCCGCCGGCGACCAAAGGGCCGACGACACCATGGTCGGCTTCGTCGACACCCACCCCGACGACCACGACACCGCATCCACCGGGGAACACGCCGACACCACCACGCGGTTGTCCCGCGACCCGGCCGTGGCGGCCTCCACCGACAGCGGCCGGGTTCCGGCGCCGCGGACCGCCGCCGCGCGCGGCGGCGCCGGATCGAGCCCGGCGGCGACCGGTGGGGAGGACTACCGCACACGCTGGCGTGAGCTCCAGGGCGACTTCGTCGACGACCCGCAGCGCGCCGTGCGCGAGGCGGACCGGCTCGTCGGCCACGCCGTGGAGGAGCTGACGGCCGCACTCAACGAACACCGGCGCGCCCTCGAACGCCGGTGGAGCGGCGACGGCGCCACCGCCGACACCGAGGAGCTGCGCCAGGCCCTGCGCGGCTACAGGGGGCTGCTGGAGCGGCTGGTGGCCGCCAACGGCCCGACCTCCGGCCTCTGACGGGGAGGGGCGGGGCCCGGACCGGACGGTCCGGGCCCCGCTCCATGTCCGGCTTCTCATGGTGGCAACACCCCGGCGCGCGGGGATCCCAGGCGAGACGCCCGACGCCGGGCCGGGCCGTTCCCGGCCGGCGGCCGGCTTTTCGAGGTGCGGCATCCCCGGAAAGCCGCCGTGCCGTCCGGTGTCCCGTCACGACCGCGTCAACATCGCGGCCCGGCGCGTCAAGCCCGCGTCAAAACCCCTCCCGGCGGGCGAACGCCTCCACCTAGCGTGATCCACGGCCCGCACCGGGCCGCACGGCACCCGCGCGCGAGAGAGGCGACGCAATGATGGACACCGACATACCGAGACCGGGACGGGCCGCCGTCCTGTTCGTCCCCGTCCACGAGGGGAAGGGGGCCGTCGCGCTGCGGTCGGCCCGCCTGGGATCGGGGGAACGGGTCGTGCCGGCCTTCACCACGGCCCCGCGCCTACGCGCGGCCATGGGGGCCGGCCAGCGCTGGATCCGCCTGGCGGAGCCGGCGGTGCGCGCGCTGACCGCCCCGCTGGGGATCTCACGCCTGTGGATCGACCCGCTGGTCGTGGCATCGGGACCGGCCCCCGCCGGTCGGGAACGTGACAGGGCCGGCGCGCGCCACGGCGTGCGAGCCCAGGGCTGAGGCGGGACATGGACAGCACACAGACCCCCGTTCCCTGTGGCGCTCCGTGGCCGCACCGCGCGGTGTGGGCCACGGCCGGAGAACTCGTGATCGACGGTGTCGCGATGGCGGCCCTCGCCCGGCGCTACGGCACCCCCGTCTACGTCATGGCCGAACGCGACGTCCGGGATCGCTGCCGGGCCTACCGGTCGGCCCTGCCCGGCGCCGAGATCGCCTACGCGGGCAAGGCGTTCCTGTGCCGGGAGATGGTCAGGTGGATCGAGGAGGAGGGGCTCTGGCTGGACCTCGCCTCCTCGGGGGAGCTCGCGGTCGCCCGCACCGCCGGGTTCCCGCCCGAGCGGGTCCTGGTGCACGGGAACGCCAAGACCCCGCGTGACCTCGCCGCGGCGCTGGACCTCGGCGTGGGCCGCATCGTGGTGGACTCCATCGGCGAGATCAACCGGATCGCGGCCGGCGCCTCACGCGCTCGCCCACAGCGGGTCATGCTGCGGGTGACCCCCGGTGTGACGACCCGGACCCATCCCGCCGTGGCCACCGGGGGCGAGGACCAGAAGTTCGGCCTGTCGATCTCCTCGGGCGCCGCGCTGGAGGCGGTCCGGCGGGTCCTGGACCATCCCGAACTCGTGCTGACCGGGCTGCACTGCCACATCGGGTCACAGCTCGGCGAGGTCCGGCCCTATCTCATCGCGCTGCGCCGCCTCGTCGCCCTCCTCGCCGAGATCCGGGACCGGCACGGGCGGGTCCTCGACGAGCTGAACCTCGGCGGAGGGCATGGCGTCGCCACCCGTCCCGGTGGCGCGGCGTTGGACGTCACCCGGCTGGGGCCGCGCCTCACCGCCACGCTGCGCGCCGCCTGCGCGGCCTGCGATCTGCCGGTTCCCCGCCTGTTCGTGGAGCCGGGCCGGGCGATCGCCGCCGCCGCGGGGGTCACCCTGTACCGGGTGGTGGCGATCAAAGCGCGCCCGGGCGGAGGGGCCTATGTCGCGGTGGACGGCGGGATGAGCGACAACCCCCGTCCCGCGCTGTACGGCGCCCACCACGAGGTGGCGCTGGTGGGGCGGCGCAGCGAGGCCCCGCTGCGCACCATGACGATCGCGGGACGCCACTGCGAGGCGGGCGATCTGCTGGCGGCCGACGTCGCGCTGCCCGCCGACGTGCGCCCGGGTGACCTGCTGGCCTTCGCGGGGACCGGCGCCTACAACCACGCGATGGCGTCCAACTACAACCTCGTCGCGCGCCCGCCGGTCGTGGCGGTCCGCGCGGGGACCGCGCGCCTGATCGTCCGCGCGGAGACGGAGGCCGACCTGCTGGCCCGCGACATGGCGCCGGCCGGCGTCGCCGTCCGTCAGGGCCGGACCGTTGAACCCGTGGGGCATCCTGGGAAGGGGTGACGTCGACGGGACGCGCCCGGTGCGGATCCAGGGGGCCTGATGGCACGGACGCGATCCTTCGACGCGGTCATCCTGGCCGGCGGCGCCGCGCGCCGGCTGGGGGGTGTGGACAAGCCGGGGCTCGACGTCGGCGGGACCACACTGGTGGAGCGCGTCGCGGCGGCGGCGCGCGGTGCGCGGCGGCTGGTGATCGTGGGGCCCGAACGCTCCCGTCCGGCCGCCCGCTACGTCCGGGAGGACCCGCCCGGGGGCGGCCCGGTCCCGGCGCTGCGGGCCGGGATCGCCCAGGTGGATGCCCCGTGGTGCGCCGTGCTCGCCGCCGACATGCCTTTCTTCACCGCCGCCGATCTCGAGCGCCTGCTCGCGGCGGCCGAGGGGGCGAACGGGGCGGTCGCGGTGGACGCCGAGGGGCATCCGCAGTGGCTGGCGGGGATCTGGTCGACCCATGCGCTTCGTCGGGCCCTGGCCGACTACGCGGGGCGGTCGCTGCGCGGTCTCCTCGCCCCGTTGGAACCGGTGCGGGTCTCCCCGGCCGACCTGGCGGACAGCGGGATCGCGGTTTTCGACTGCGACACCCCCGAGGCGCTCGCCCGGGCCCGCGCCACGGTGAGGCCGCCTCGGCCGGATGAGGCCACCGGCTGAGCCGCCCTCTCAGTCCTCCAGGTCCTCGAAGGGGACCGTCTCGCGGAGGAAGCCGCGGACGTCCAGGAACGAGGTGAGGTAGGCCCGGTGCTCGTCGCAGGCGAGCCAGGTCTTGCGGCGCTCGGGGGTGTGCAGGCGGGGGTTGTTCCACCGCAGCGCCCACCGGGCGGGGAGGGCGCATCCCCGGCGGGAGCAGCGCGCCTCGTGCGGGCCTGTGGGCCGCGCCTGTTCGTCGTCCTCGTTGCGCATTCTTTACCCCCGGGCTCGAAAAGCGTGATCTCGACCGGGAAAAGGTCAAGGGGGAATCCCGGGCGACAAAAAGCGACGCCGGGTGGCTACGGGGGCAAACCACCCGACGTCGCATGCGGTGTTTCGACGGGGGCTCGAAACACCGACCGTGCGCTTCGACGGGGGACCGAAGCGCTGATTCCCAATGTACACCGCCCATCCCCCCTGTACGTCAAGAGTCTGTTACGACGTGATCTCGGGAGAGTCCCGTACTTTCCTTGCCCTTTGGCCCTAAAACACCACCAAGGGCACCGGAGTACCACTGGTCACACCCGGGAGATCGGTCACGGGCGGGTTGCTTTGAGTTCACGGAATCGTCAAGTCCCCCCGTTGTCCCGGCCGGCGGATCGGGATTGGCCGGCGAAGGGTGGGGAAGCGGCTTCGCCACATCGATTCTGGGGGATGAACCATGTCCGAGCACACCTATCGCGTCACCGAAATCGTGGGAACCTCGCCAGAGGGCGTCGAGAAGGCGATCCGCAACGGAATCGCCCGGGCCTCCTCGACGCTGCGCGGCCTGGACTGGTTCGAGGTCACCGAGCTGCGCGGCCACATCGAGAACGGCGAGATCGCGCACTTCCAGGTGGGATTGAAGATCGGCTTCCGCCTGGAGGGGTGAAAGGGGTCGGTCGCGCCGCGGGACCCGCGCTGTCGCGCGGCGCGACCCTCACCGGCGACGCACCCGCACAGACGGCGCCGGCCCCGGCTCCGGGGGCTTCCCGGGGCATGGAGACAGCTTAAACCAAGTTAGCCAGTAGGAAAAGAGGGAAATTGGTCCGGGATCGACCCCGCCCCGCGTACGCCGACACGGGGCGGGGTCACGCCGTCACGAGGCCTGGCTCACCGTCGACATGTTGAAGTCCGGCACGCGCACCGGAGGCATCATGCTGCGGGGGAAGAAATCACCGACCTCCCGGGACAGGGCCGCGACGCTCGCTCCCGCCTCCGAGATCCGGCCGAGCAGGCCGACCGGCGACTCGTTGAAGCGGAAGTTGTTCACCGCGCCCACGACCTCGCCGTCCTCGACCAGGTAGACACCGTCACGGGTCAGCCCCGTCAGCAGCATCGTCTGGGGGTCCACCGTGCGGATGTACCACAGACAGGTCAAGAGCAGGCCGCGGGTGGTGCCCGCGACCAGGTCGTCCAGCGTCGCGGTGGCACCGGGCAGCTCCAGGACGAGGTTGTCCACCGGCGGGGTGAGCGGCAACCCCGTCAGCTCGGCGGAGTGGCGGGTCTGCCCCAGCGCGGCCAGCTCCCCCTTGCGCACCCACTCCACCGGCCCCCGGGGCAGGCCGTTGTCGAACGCGCTGAGCCACCGTCCCGGGGCGCCGGAGAGCACGAACGGCGCGCACTCCAGCCCCGGCTGGGCCGGGTCGCTGCGCAACGTCAGCGGAAGCCCGGCCAGGCGTTCGCCCACCCGGGTGCCGCCCCCGGGCGCGGAGAAGGCGGTACGCCCCTCGAAGGCGTCACGCGCCCCGATGTCGAAGTACAGGTTGATCATCAGGTCGGCGACGGCCTCGGGAGGCAGCACCGTCTCATAACGCCCGGCGGGCAGGTCCACCCGACGCCGTCCCCAGGCCAGCCGCCGGTCCAGCTCGGCCGCCAGCGCCTCGACGTCGATGTCGGCGAAGTCCCGGGTGGCCCGGCCCACCCAGGCGGAGTGCGCCGCGCCCGAGGCCGACTCGCCGGACTTCGCGTTGATATCGACGGTGCCGCTCGGCTGGTCGTGCCGCAACCGCACACCGCTGGAGGTGCCCAGGTAGGTCGAGCTCATGGTGTGCTCGGCATAGCCGTACAGGAGGTTCCCCCGGCCCCTGGCCCTCTCGAAGGCCGCCCCGAGCCGGGGGGCGAAGCGTTCGAAGACCGCGATCCCGGTCTCGGCCGGAGGGGAGTCCCAATCGGTGGCCGGAGCCTGTTCCGGTGTGATCAGGGGACGCGCCTCCTCGGCGGGCGGCGCGTCACGGCTCGCCGCCTCGGCCGCGCGCACCAGGTCCTCCAGCAGGTCATCGCGCAGCCCGCTGCGCCGCACCACACCCGCCGACACGCCGGCCCGTCCACCGGTCAACGAGACCACCGTGACGGTGCGTCCCCGGGTGAGGCCGTTGGTGGTGAGGGAGTTGCCCGCCCAACGTAGGTTGGCCGTGCTGTCCTCGCTCACGATCACCATGCAGTCGTCTGATCGGGACAGCCCGAGCGCCCGTTCGACGATCTCCTGCGGGGAAGCGGACTGGTTCACGCCATACCTTTCACTCACGTCGCTCACGCCCCGGCCTCCTGCACGGTGTTGAGCACCCGTACACCCTCGAACAGCGCGCTCGGACAGCCGTGGCTGACCGGTGCCACCTGTCCCGGCTGGCCCTTGCCGCAGTTGAACGCGCCGCCCAGCACGTAGGTCTGCGGACCGCCCAGGGCCCGCATCGAGTTCCAGAACTCCGTCGTGGTGGCCTGGTAGGCGACGTCGCGCACCTGCCCGGCGATCCTCCCGCCCTCGATGAGGTAGAAACGCTGACCGGTGAACTGGAAGTTGTAGCGCTGCATGTCGATGGACCAGCTCCGGTCGCCGACGATGTAGATGCCGCGCTCCACCCCCGAGATCAGCTCCTCGGTGGAGGGGCCGTCCGGCGCGGGGGCCAGCGACACGTTGGCCATGCGCTGGATCGGCATGGTCGCGGGCGAGTCGGCGAAGGCGCAGCCGTTGGAGCGCTCAAGGCCCTGGAGCCGGGAGATGCGGCGGTCGCGCTGGTAGCCGACGAGGACGCCGTCGCGGATCAGGTCGAAGGAGGAGGTCTGCACGCCCTCGTCGTCGTAGCCGATGCTGGCCAGCCCGTGTTCCACCGTGCGGTCGCCGGTCACGTTCATGATCGGCGAACCGTAGCGCAGCGTTCCCAGGCCGTCCACCGTGGCGAAGGAGGTCCCCGCGTAGGCGGCCTCATAGCCCAGGGCGCGGTCGAGCTCGGTGGCGTGCCCGATCGACTCGTGGATGGTCAGCCACAGGTTGGAGGGGTCGATGACCAGGTCGTAGTGGCCGGGGGTGACGCTGGGGGCGGCGAGCTTGGCGGCGAGCAGGTCCGGCAGGTCGGCGAGTTCCGCCTCCAGGAGCGGGACGTACTCATACCCCCGCCCCGCCGGCGGCAGCAGCGTGCGCATACCGTCGAAGCGCCCCTCGGAGGTGGCCAGGGCCTCGATCTGGGGGGCGAGCCGGACGCGCTGCTGGGTGGTCACGGTGCCGGCGGTGTCGGCGTAGAACTTCTGTTCCTTGACCTGCCTGAGCGAGGCGTCCACGTGGTCGACTCTTGAATCGGCCAGCAGGCGGTGGCTCCACTCGGCCAGCAGGGCGATCTTGTCGTGGACGGGGACCTCGAAGGGGTCGCTCTGGTAGGACGACACCCAGGTGACGTCGCGATGGGCCGGCTCGGCGGCCAGCTCGATCGGCTCGGTGTTGATCGAGGAGGCCACCTGCGCCACCTCCACCGCGCGGGAGGCCACCGCCGCGGCGGCGTCCGGGGTCAGGGTGGTTCCCGCGGCGAAGCCCCAGGTGCCCTTGTGGATGACCCGCACCGCGAATCCCAGGGTCTCGGAGTCCGCGGCCGTCTCCACCTCTCCGTCGGTCAGGGCGAGGTTTTGACCGCGGATGCGTTCGAGTCGGAAGTCGGCGTGGTCTACGCCGAGGTCACGGGCGCGTTGCAGGGCCGCGTCGGCGAGCCCGCGCAACGGCAGGTCGAGGAAGTCAGGGTCGATATCACGCACGTGTCGCAACGTAGTGCCTGGACGGCCGCCGGACCAGGTCGACGTCCCCCGACTTCGCCGTTTCGGCCCCGCTGCCGCCGGGACGGGGAGGGGAAGAGCGCAGGTGGGACGGGAAATAGGGGATCAGATATGTCGCCTGGGAGGCTTTCTGCGTTTACCGCCGTGGGTGTGGTATCGGCCATGAGATAACGCCCTGTCCGGGCGTCTGCCGGCTGTTAACGTTGTCCCATCACGCGGTTCTCACGCCTCGCCATCGGCGCGGCGGCCGGGTGAGGAAACACCCCCATTTCATCCCCTCGGGGATGGAACAGGTCATTGCGTCAAAGCGCCGTTCGGTGCCTGTCCTCCGCCATTCGTGCGACCGCCTCCTCGGTGGGTCGAACCGTGGCGGGACGCGCCCGCACGGGGAAGTCCCTTGATCGGGTGATCCGATGATGGGACGTATTGAGGTCTCGTGTCGCCCGCACGCCGTCCGCGTCCCGAGACCACCACTTCCCGTTCCACCGCCTTTCGCAGCGTCAGCAGGAGCCACCGTGTCCGTGAGGATCGTTCCCCTCGCATTGGGCAACTTCGCCGTCAACACCGGCGCCTACCTCGTCTCGGGCCTGCTTCCCGATATCGCCGAGGCGACCGGCACCACGGTTCCCTCGGCCGGCCTGCTCGTCACCGTCTACGCCCTGGCCTACGCCATCGGGGCGCCCCTGTGGGCCGGCCTGCTGGGTCCCCTGGACCGGCGCCGAGTGCTGTGGGCCGCGCTGGGCGTGTGCGCCGTCGGAAACCTCCTGACCGCGCTGGCGCCGGGGCTGCTCTGGCTGGCCGGGGCCCGCGTCGTGGTGGCGATCGGCGCGAGCGTGTTCACCCCCACGGCCCTCGTCCTGGCGGCCGACCTGGCCCGACCCGAGCGGCGAGGCGCTCTCGTCGCCCTGGTCGTCACGGGCTCGGCCCTCGCCCCCGTCCTCGGGGTCCCGGCCGGAGTCCTCCTCTCCCAGCACCTCGGCGCCCAGGCCGTGTTCGCGGTCGTCGCCGTGCTGGTCCTGGCCGCGGCGGCGGGGATCGGCGCGCTGCCTCAGACACCGCGGCCGCCGCGAACCTCGCTGCGCTCCGGACTGGCGCCGCTGGGAGAGGGCGCGCTGACCAAGGTGCTGGGGGTGTCCGCTCTCGCCGCCCTCGCCGACTCCACCGCCTACACCTTCGTCGTACCGTTGCTGAGCGGTTTCGGAGGGGCGACCGGGCAGGCGGTGGGCCTGTTCCTGGTCTGCTACGGCCTGGCCGGCGCGGCCGGTACCTCGATCGCCGGCTGGGCCAGCGACCGGTTCGGCCCGGCGGTGGCGATGGGGGCCTCCCTGACGGCGCTGGCCCTGGGGCTCCTCGCCCTCCCCCTCACCGACGGCGCGCCCCTCCCGGTCCTGCTCTGCGTCGTGCTGTGGGGGCTGGGGGCCTGGGGGGTCGCGCCCGCGGCGCAGGCGCGGCTCCTCCAGGTGACACCCGTGGCCGTCGGCGCCGCGTCGGCGCTCAACGTCTCGGCGATCTGGCTGGGGATGGGACTGGGCGGGACGCTCGGCGGGGAGACGGTGGAAGAGCTCGGGACCTCCGGTCTGGGACCGGTCGGCGGGGCCGTGGCCCTGGGCGCGCTCGCCCTGGCGCTCCTGGCCGCGCGACCGCGCCGGGCCGGTCTCCCGGCGGCGCTGGCCGCGCCCGAGACGGCCGGCCCGTGAGCCCGGGCGTCCGGCTCACCCCGAGGCCGGAGCGCCCCGCTGGACGTCGACGTGCACGTGGTCGAGGTGCCGCAGGATCTCGTTGGTGGGGTCGGGGGAGTCGTAGTCGCGCCAGCCCGCCACGGAGAACCGGGTGCTCCAGATCCGGTCGTCGAAGATGATCACGGCGAGGTCGAGCTCCTCGGCGTGGGCCACCAGCCAGTGCGCGAGCAACCAGCCGGCCCGCCGGTTCTCCTCGTCGACCGGGCGGTAGAAGATGTCGATGGCCCGTCCGTCGTAGTGGGCGGAGTCCGCGCCGTGGCCACTGTCGACCCCGCCCGGCTGGAACCCGCCGAGGCTCTGCTCGCCGAACACCTCGGCCATGGCCGTGCGGACCCGTTCGGCGCGGGGGGTCAGGCCCGTGTCCGTCATCTCCTCCACGGGCAGGTCCGCATCGGCCTGGGCGCGGCAGGTCAGGCTGGGACCGGCGTCATCGGGCGGGCCCGAACGCAGCCGTTCCAGCACCAGCGGATCGATTCCGTCGGTGGCCGGGGCCTCGGCGCCGCGCGCCTCCAAGGCGACCGCCGTCGTCGCCCGACGCGCCTCCTCGACCGTCAGCCCAACGGTTCCCGTGGAGGTCTCCACCGAGCACGCCGGCCCCCACGGAAGGGCGGTGGGGGCCAGGCGGTCGCTCACCCACCGTCCGCCCAACACCGCCACCAGCGCCACGACCCCGACCACGCACAGCGTGGCCACCAATCCCCGTATCCACCGCATACCGTGACTTTAGGGTGGGCGCGGGAGCGGTCGCGCCCCACGGCCGTGATCACAGCGCGCCCCACAGCACGAACAGGCCACCCCCTATGAGGGAGAACGCCCAGATCCGGTCCATGGTCACCCACGACAGGCGCAGCGCGTTCACCCCGAAGAAGTCGTAGACGACAAGGGCGACGACACCGGTCGCCACGAGCATCGCCACCGTGTGCACGCCGGTCGCCGCAAGTCCGAGCAGGGTCGCGTCGGCCAGCTCCCATCCGCCCTCGGGCACCGCCACCGCCTCTTCGGAGGCGACCGGGACAGGGTGGGGACGGCCATGCCCGTGCCCGTGTCCGTGCCCCCCGCCCCCCGTGGCCCCCTCGGCGATGTCGCCGGCCAGCACCGGCAGGAGCATCAGCCCGGCGCCGTGCAACGACGACATCAGGAAGGACCACCCGGCGAGCTGCCACGACGACGGACGCACGTCACGCCAGTGAAAGTGGGACCGGGAGAGGAGCACGCCCAGCCCCGCGACGGTGACGACCGCCCCTCCGGCCACGGCGAACCAGTGCGACGCGACGAGGGAGCCGGTCACCGTCACCGCCACGGCGACCACCGCGACCGACGCGGCGTGTCCGCCGACGATGGCCGGCAACGACCACAGCAGCGCGGCCCGGCTACATTCCTGTAACCCCCGAGAGACCGCGACCAGCCAGCCCATGCCCGGATTGATCCCATGGAAGATCCCCATACCCACGAGGAGCAGCACCTGGCCGGTGGTCATGGCCTCTCCGATCGGCGGGCGAGGACGGGCCATCCGGATCGTCACACGCCTTCGTCCGGCGTTCAACGGGGGTGGCGCGAATCGGTCAGAGCCCGTCAGCATCGACTCCCAAGGGCATTCGTCACAATCGGCGTGGGGAATAGGTCCTTTTCCGGCCTGGCTGTGCGTGGTGGCCCATTGGACGACACGAGGCGAGAGGCGGAACACGTGAAGGCTTCGACGAGGGCGGGGAACAACGGCGGCAGGGACACCGTGTCGCGTCCCGACGGCACGCGACCGCGCGACCTCCCGGCGGTGAGCCCCCAGACGTTCCGGCAGACCCTGGGGTCGCACGCGGCGGGGGTGGTGGTCGTGACCGCCCATCCCGGCGACGTGCCGGTCGGCGTCACCGCGACCTCGTTCACCAGTGTCAGCCTGGACCCGCCCCTGGTCTCCTTCTACATCGACGCGCGTTCGGGGTCGTGGCCGGGCATCCGCGACTCCGCGACGTTTGCGATCAACATCCTGGACGAGGGACAGCGCGACCTCGCCGCGCGTTTCGCCACCAGAGGGATCGACAGGTTCGCCGCGCCGACCACGTGGTATCCGGCTCCCGGGGGCGCCCCACTGCTCGACGGGACCGTCGGGCACGTCCTGTGCCGCCGGCACGACCTGCTCGCCGTGGGCGACCACTGGCTCGTGGTGGGGAGGGTGATCGACGCGGCGGTACGCGAGGAGGGACGCCCGCTGCTCTACCACCGCAGTCGCTACGGGCGCTTCGACGCCTGAGGCGGGCCGGATCGGCTCCGACCCGCCAGGTCACGACCTCAGATGACGCCCTGGGCCAGCATGGCCTCGGCCACCCGTTCGAAGCCGGCGATGTTGGCGCCGACGACGTAGTCACCGGGCCGCCCGTAGCGTTCGGCGGTCTGCACGCATGCGTCGTGGATGTCGCGCATGACCTCGGCCAGACGGGTCTCGGTCCGGGAGAAGGACCAGGACTCGCGCGCCGCGTTCTGCTGCATCTCCAGGGCGCTGGTCGCCACGCCGCCGGCGTTGGCGGCCTTGCCCGGGCCGAAGGCGACCCCGGCCTCCTGGAGGACGCGCACCCCTTCCGGGGTGGTGGGCATGTTCGCGCCCTCGGCGACCGCGATCACGCCGTTGCGCACCAGGGTCGCGGCGTCCTCCCCGGTCAGCTCGTTCTGGGTGGCGCAGGGCAGGGCCACGTCACAGGGGACGTCCCAGACGCCTCCGGTCGTGACGTACCGGGCGTCGCCGCCACGCCGTTCGGCGTAGTCTGCGACGCGCCCCCGCTCGATCTCCTTGATCTGCTTGAGCAGATCGAGATCGATGCCCTTCTCGTCGACGACGTAACCACCGGAGTCGGAGCAGGTGACCACGGTCGCGCCCAGCTGCTGGGCCTTTTCGATCGCGTACAGCGCGACGTTTCCCGAACCGGAGACCGCGACACGCAGCCCCTCCAGGGAGCGTCCGCGCGCCCGCAGCATCTCGGCGGTGAACAGCACGACCCCGTAACCGGTCGCCTCGGTGCGTACCTGCGAGCCGCCCCAGGCCGTCCCCTTGCCGGTGAGGACGCCCGCCTCGTAGCGGTTGGTGATGCGCCGGTACTGGCCGAACAGGTAACCGATCTCGCGGCCGCCCACGCCGATGTCCCCCGCGGGGACGTCGGTGTGCTCGCCCAGGTGACGGTACAGCTCGGTCATGAACGACTGGCAGAAGCGCATGACCTCGGCGTCGGAACGCCCCTTGGGGTCGAAGTCGCTGCCGCCCTTGCCGCCCCCGATGGACAGACCGGTGAGCGCGTTCTTGAAGATCTGCTCGAAACCGAGGAACTTCACGATGCCGAGGTTCACCGTCGGGTGGAAGCGCAGGCCGCCCTTGTAGGGGCCGAGGGCACTGTTGAACTCCACCCGGAAGCCGCGGTTGACGTGGATGTCGCCGGCGTCGTCGGTCCAGGGGACACGGAAGATGATCTGGCGCTCCGGTTCGCAGATCCGTTCGATGAGCCGGGCCTCGACGAACTCGGGGCGCTGCCTGAGGACGGGGGCGAGGGTCTCCAGCACCTCGCCCACGGCCTGGTGGAACTCCCGTTCACCGGGGTTGCGTTCCAGGATCTGGGCGTGCAACGCCTCGATGCGCTCGTCTCCCTGGAATGTTGACATAGGTATGCCTCCGCGTCGCTGGGCGTTCCTCGCGCGACGCGCGTTCACGGCGCGTCGGCGGAAGACGCCGGATGATCGTCCCTGAGGTGCCCGGCGCCGTTGCCGACCCTGACGGGATCGTCCCGGAGCCGATCATAGGAGGCGGTCAGCGGGCGGTGGACATCGCCTTCCGCAAGACGGAAGAGAGGGATCAGGGGCAGATGCTGTCCAAGGAGGTGGCCTCGTCGCCGACCTGACGACCCGGAGTGGTGGGGGAGGGGTCGGCCTGACCGGTGTAACGCTGCCATTCGGTGCCCTGCGCGGACGGGGAGGGCTGAACCCCCGGGGAGGGGGACGGCTCGACCGCGTTGGCGCGGTCCTCCTCGGCGTCGCCGGAGGTCTGGGCCTCCTCCTGCTCGCGTACCGCGCCGTCGACCAGGCCGCGGATCTCCTCCCAGTCGGGGTAGGCCGTGTCGACCTGCGGCGGGGAGAGCTGCAGCGTCTCCATGGCCCCCTCGGTGACGGTCTCGGCGAGGTCGAGGAAGTGGGGCACCTTCGACTGCGGGATGTCGGTACGCAACGTCCGCTTGGTCGCCCCGGCCAGTTCCTGGAAACTCGCCAGGATCGTCGTGGGGTCGGCCTGCTCGGCGACGTATTTGACCAGGCACCCCTGGCGGCCCATGCGGGTGTAGTCGTCGCTGTTGACCCGGCTGCGGCCGTACCACAGCGCCTCGTAGCCGTCGAGGTGCTGGTGGCCGGGTTCCAGTACGTCGCCCTCCAGTCCGTAGGGGATGGGCTCGTCGATGTAGACGTCGACGCCGCCGATGGCGTCGATGAGGTCCTGGAAGCCGCGCATGTCCACCAGCGCGTAGTAGTCCATGTCCAGGCCGATGGCGTAACCGATGGTGCGCTTGAGGGTGTCGGCCGCGGGGTCCGGGGCGGAGGGGTTGACGGCGAGCGCGGCGGGATCGTCGGCGACGGTCTGGTAGACCTCGTTGAGCAGGTTGTCGAAGCCGTCGGGAGCGGGGTAGAGCTCGGCGAGCGCGCTGCCCTCGGGGAAGGGGACGTTCTCCAGGTTGCGGGGCAGGCCGATCAGCACCATGTCGCCGTGTTCGACGTCGATGCTGGCGACCATCATCGAGTCGGTGCGCATGCCGTAGCGGTTGTCGCCCGAGTCGCCTCCCAGGAGCAGGACGTTGATCCGGTCGCGACCGGCCCACGGGTCGTTCTCGTCGTGCGGTTCGTCCGGGTGCTCGGCGCCGAACACCGAGCTCAGCGTGTCGTAGGCGGTGTAGGAGGTCCGCATGATCGCGGCGGCGGGGAGGGCGACCACGGCGCACAGGGCGACCACCACGATTCCCGCGAGCATCCGCCCGCCGACTCCACGCCGGGAGGGACGGGTGATGACGTAGGAGTGGACGATGACGGTCATCCACAGCACCGCGATGGCGAACGCGATCGCCGCGGCGGTGAACAGCCACCGACCCTGGACCGCGATGCGGGCGCTGCGGGCGAGATCGCCGCTGAGGAGCAGGACGCCCACGACGGCCGCGCCGACGAGCAGAAGGTAGCCGCTGAGGATCACCGCACCCGCTACGCGATGTCCGTTACGGAGGTGGGCGATGCCCGGAACCAGGGTGGAACCCGCGGTCCACAACAAGGCCCGTCCCATCCCTCGGGGACGATCCTGGATCTCCTCGTCCCGTTGTTCGGCCATGGGGTTCCCTTCTGCTGCCCATCCCGAGGCGGAGCCCGGCACAGCCGGTGCGATATCAACGCTTAGCGGCCCGTCGCCGTTCCCTGGCGTGGGCGCGCCGTTGATCCGTATACCAGTGTGGCGCTTTGCCGGGGTTGTTCGAACACCTGGGGCATCGTACGACCGACTCGCCCTCTGTCTGATATGTCCCTTTGAGTGAGATGATGTCTTGTTCTCGGGCCTTCGCGAACCAAAGTCAGGCTTGTTTCTTTCGTGATCAGTAGTTAACCGCCGCCGCAACTGCCATGATCTGGCCGCAGGAGGGGGCGGCGTCCAGGGGGAGACGGGCGCCGTCATGGGAATGAAAGGCATTCATCGTGCTCGATGCGGTCGATGCCGCGCTCGTCAGGGCGCTGCAGGGGGACGGAAGAGCGACCTACCAGGCACTGGCGGATGGGGTGGGGCTTTCGCGCACAGCGGTGCGCGCTCGGATCCGCCATCTGATCGGTGCCGGAGCGATCCGGATCGTGGGGGTCCTCCACGCCGGGGTCATGGGGAGGGAAATTTTTGGACACATTTCATTGCGTGTTTCCGGTCCGGTTCGGCCGGTGATGGAGGGGCTGGCCCGCAGGGAGGCCGTGACGTTCGCGGCCCTGACCGCGGGGCGCTTCCCCGCCGTCGCCCACGTGCGGGTCGGCGATGACGCCGAGCTGGCCGCCGAGCTCGCCGCGGTGCGCGCGCTGCCGGGGGTCACCACGGCCGAGGTCTTCCGCGGCGGCCTGATCGTCAAGGACGCCTACTCCAGCGTGCGCGAGCTGCGCGATGTGACGATCGACCCCCTGGACTGGCGGCTCATCCGCCACCTGCAACACGACGGCCGGGCCTCCTACGCGGAGCTCGCCCGTCTGGTCGGACTGTCGCAGGCGGCGGCGCGCTCGCGGGTGGTCCGCCTCATCGAGGCCGGCGTGGTGCACGTGACCGCGCTGATCGAACCCTCGGCCCTGGGCGCCGACGAGCACTTCGGATTCGGCCTGTGCTGCCGTGGGGACGTCGACGCGCTCGCCGCACGGCTGGCCACCCTGCCAGGGGTCTCCTTCGCGGCCACCGGATTTGGACGTTACGACCTCGTCGGCACCGCCACCGCGGGGGACCGTCCCGCGTTGGTCGAGACCCTGGAGGCGATCCGCTCCATCCCCGAGGTGACCCAGACCGAGACGTGGGAGCATCTGGCGGTGGTCAAGGAACGCCACCGGGGAGACGGGGAGGGGAGGACCGATGGGTGAGGACGGATCCGCCGCGACGGCGGCACCGAAGCCCACGGGGACGCTGCGACTGGGACGCAGGACCTTTCCGCCGGGGGCCCACGCGGTGATGGCGGTGGTCAACCGGACGCCGGACTCCTTCTACGACCGAGGGGCGACGTTCGCCTTCGACGCGGCGCTGAAGGCCGTGGACGCGGCGGTGGAACAGGGCGCCGACATCATCGACGTGGGCGGGGTCAAGGCGGGGTACGGCGATCCGGTGCCACCGGAGGAGGAGATCCGGCGCACCGTCCCCTTCGTGACCGAGCTGCGTCGCCGCCACCCCGACGTCGTCATCTCGGTGGACACATGGCGGGCCGAGGTCGGCGAGCAGTGCGCGCGGGCCGGCGCCGACCTGATCAACGACACCTGGGCCGGCGCCGACCCCGATCTCGCCCGGGTGGCCGCCGAATTCGGCACCGGCCTGGTGTGCAGTCACAGCGGGGGCCTCGCGCCGCGTACCGACCCGCACCGCGTCGCCTACGCCGACGTGGTCGCCGACGTCGTCGCCACGGTCACCGGCCTGGCCGAACGCGCGGTGACGCTCGGCGTCCACCCGGACCGGATCCTCATCGACCCCACCCACGACTTCGGCAAGAACACCTACCACTCCCTCGAACTGACCCGAAGACTGGGCGAACTGGTCGCGACCGGCTGGCCGGTGCTGGTGGCGGTCTCCAACAAGGACTTCATCGGCGAGACCCTCGACGCGCCGGTCTCCGACCGCCTGTCCGGCACGCTCGCGGTGCTCGCGGTCTCGGCCTGGCAGGGCGCGCGGGTCTTCCGGGTGCACGACGCGGCGGCGGCGCGCGCGGCGCTGGACACCGTGGCGCGGCTGGGGCCGACGATGGCCGATCGCCCGCCCGCGCTGGAAGGCGCGGCCCGGGCCGACGGGGGAAGGTAGTCCCCGGCCGGGACGGGCGGGGACCCGGGGACGGCCCACGCCCGTTCCCGGGTCCCCGAAAATGTCACAGGGACGTGCCACAGTGTCGTGGAAGCCGATTCTGGGAGCCGTCATGCCGTTCCTTCTGCTCATCGGGACCCGCAAGGGGTTGTTCACCGCGACGAGCCACGACCGCCGTGTCTGGGAGGTGAGCGGCCCGCGATCGGTCGGCGCCGCAGCCCAAGGCGGCAGCGAGGCCGTCTACGCGATCGGTGTCGACCCGCACGACCACCGGATCCTGGTCGGGGCCGACAGCCCGCACTTCGGGCCGAGCGTGTGGTTCAGCGACGACCTCGGGGTCACCTGGCGGGAGCCGGGACGCGCGCCCATCTCCTTTCCCCCCGACTCCGGCGGCTCCCTCACCCGGGTGTGGCAGTTCGCCTTCGGCGACGAGCCGGGCACCGTCTACGCGGGGGTGGAGCCCACCGCCCTGTTCCGCTCCCACGACGGGGGCGAGTCCTTCGAACTGGTACGGGCGTTGTGGGACCATCCCCACCGGCCCGGATGGCTGCCCGGCGCCGGTGGGGCCGCGGTCCACACCGTGCTGCCCGGACGGGTGGACGCCGGGCGCACGGAGCGGGGGCTCATCACCGTCGCCATGTCCACCGGCGGGGTCTACCAGTCCCGTGACGACGGTGTCACCTGGACGCCCGCGAGCCGTGGCATCCGCGCGGGCTTCCTCCCCCAGGAGTACCCCGAGCACGGGCAGTGCGTGCACAAGGTGACGGTCGCCGCCGACGGCGTGTTCTACGCCCAAAACCACCACGGGGTCTACCGCAGCGCCGACCCCGCCTCGGGCTGGACCTCCATCACCGCGGGGCTGCCCTCCGACTTCGGCTTCGCCATGGTCGCCCACCCGCACCGTCCCGGGACGGTGCTGAACTTCCCGGTGATCAGCGAGGCGTGCCACCTGCCGCCGGACCACCGCCTGCGTCCCTACCGCACCGACGACGGTGGCGACCTGTGGCGGCCGGCCGCCGACGGACTGCCCACCGAGCCCTACTACGGCATCGTGCTGCGCGACGCCGCCTGTACCGACGGCGCGGAGACACCGGGGTTCTACTTCGGCACCCGTAGCGGTGACGTCTACGCCCGCGTCGGCGACGACACGCCCTGGCGGCCGGTCACGGCCCACCTTCCCGACGTGCTGTGCGTCCGCGCGGCCCACGTTCCCGACCGGGGGTAGACGCGCGGACAGCGGCGCGCCGCCGTTCCCGCGCGGGCGCCATGGGCCGCGCGCGGCCGTTGCCGGTCCCGCGCTCCACCGAAGAGGGCGGGGCGCCGTGCGGTCTTCCCGGCCGCTACGCCGGGGTATCGCGCGCGGGGGCCGGTCCCGGCGGCGGGGACGAGGCCGTCCTCAGCCGTCCTTGCCCAGGGACGCGGTCCTCTCGCGCCGGTACAGACGCGCGACCACGTCCTCGATCTCCGGTTCACGCAACATCAGGTCGGCGATCCGGTGCGTGGCGCTCACCGCCGCGATCACCTCGGCCGGGTTCGCGCTCAGCTCCAGCCACTGGCGTGGTCCCTCGACCCGGGTGGCGGTGGCCCCGGCCACCTCGATCGGGGGTGCCGGCGCGGTCAGGTCCACGATGAGGGTGCGCGGGGAGGGGGCGGTGGCGCGCAGGGCGGACAGGTCCCCGTCGAAGGCCAGCCGGCCGTGGTCGATCACCATCACGCGGCGGCACAGCCGCTCCACGTCCCCGAGGTCGTGCGTGGTGAGCAGGATCGTGGTCCCCTGCTCGGAGTTGAGGCGTAGCAGGAACTCCCGGATCGTGGACTTGCTGACGACGTCCAGCCCGATCGTCGGCTCGTCCAGCACCAGGAGCCGCGGGGCGTGCAGCAGTGCCGCGGTCAGGTCCCCGCGCATACGCTGCCCGAGACTGAGCTGGCGTACCGGGGTGGCGAGGAAGGGGCCCAGCTCCAGCAGCTCGGTCAGCTCGGCCAGCCGTCGCGCGTGGTCGGCGGCCGGCACCCGGTACAGGTGCCGGGTCAGCGCGAGACTGTCGCGCAGGGGCAGGTCCCACCACAGGGTCGTGCGCTGACCGAAGACCACGCCGATCCGGCCGGCGAGCCGGGTGCGTTGTCGCGACGGCTCCAACCCGGTCACCCGAAGGCGGCCCCGGCTCGGACGCAGGATGCCGGTCAGCATCTTCATCGTCGTGGACTTTCCGGCACCGTTGGGACCGAGGTAGCCGACGATCTCTCCGGAGGCGACCGAGAAGGTCACGTCGCGCACCGCTGTGACGGTGCGCCGGACGCGGCGCAGCGGCCGGCCGGAGGAGACGGTGAACTCCCGGCCGAGGTCCTGCGCCTCGATGATCGGGGACATGGCGGTGTTCTCCTTCGCGGTGGTCAGCTTCCGGTGGAGCGGTAGTGGCGCAGTCCGCTTCGCCACAGGAGCGCGGCGACCAGGGCCAGCGCCACGGCGACGCAGGGGGAGGCGTGGCGCAGCCCTTCGGGCAGCCCGAGCGGATCGGGCCGGTCCAGCAGGTAGAGGGCGGGCTGCCAACTGACGAACGCGAGGGGCACGATGTAGGTGGCCGTGCGCACGATGTCGGCGCCGTAGATGGCGAGCGGGTACTGCGTCATGGCCTGCCCGCCGTAGGTCACCGAGTTGGCGAGTTCGCGGGCGTCGGCGACGACGAACTGGATGCACGCCCCGATCGTCCACACCGAGGCGCAGATGACGAAACCGGAGCACAGGAGCACCGGGACCAACAGCACGCGCTCGGCGGTCCAGTCGATGTCGGCTTCCCCCAGGGCCCACACCAGCGCGGCCAGGTTCGGTACCAGCTTGCCGAGCCGGCGGGGCGAGAAACCGTCCGCCGCCAACTGCGCCAACGGTGAGACCGGCCGCACCAGCATCGTGTCGAACGAACCGAGGCGGATGTGCTCCCCGAGGCGCTCCACCGCTCCCATGAACAGGTCCGCCAGGCTGAAGGCGACGCCCGACAGGCCGTAGATCAGCAGCGTCTCGTGGAGGCCGAAACCGGCCAACCGGCCGGCATGGGAGAACACGAAGAACAGCGCCGCGAGTTCACTGAGCGAGATGAGCGCCTGCGCCAGGGACAGGGTCAGCAGCGATGCCGGGTACTGCGCCATGGCGCGGGTCCAGACCCAGACCAGGCGCGGGTAGACGAGCAGGGCGGAAAAGCCCCGCAGGGAACGGGACGGCGCCGTGTGGATCTCAGCCACCCTGGACCACCACCCTGCGGGTGGCGCGGGCGGTCAACGCCGCGCACAGCCACAACAGCGCCGCCGCCCAGGCCGCCTGGAGGGCCAGCCCGCCCAGCGGGCCGCCGAGCACCCCCTCCTTGCCGAGGAAGACGTCGGCGGGGACCTGGACCATCGACGCCCACGGCAGCAGGCGCAGCGACGATCCCAGGAGGTCGGGAAAGAACGCCAGCGGGAGGAGGAGACCGGAGCAGAAGCTGCCGAGCAGCGCGGCGGCGGTGTTCACGCCGCGGGTGTCCAGCAGCCAGAATCCGGCCAGGGCGTACAGGTAGCGCAGGGCGAAGCCGACCAGCATGGCCAGCGCCACCGAGACGGCCGCCATCCCCCAGTGGGCCGGCCCCTGTGGCAGGCGCAGCGTGAAAACCAGGGCGCCGACGGCGAAGGTGGGCAGACTGCGAAAGAGCAGGGAGAACGCCGAGCGTCCGAGGTCGTGTGCCAGCCACCACGGAGCGAGGTGGGCGGGACGCAACAGGTCGACGGCGACCTCGCCGCTGCGGACGCGCTCGCCGAGCCCCAGGGGAGGGCCGAACGCCGCGACGGGCGCCAGGAGCGCCTGGGCGAGGAAGACCTGGGTCACCGCGTCGGTGGCGTCATAGCCGTTGACCTCTGGACGCGCGGCGAACACCGCCAGCAGGATCGTGGCGTTGATCAGACCGAACACGCTGTTGGTGACCAGGCCGGCGAACGTCGCCGCGCGATAGGTCGAATAGCGGCGCAGCCCGCAGGCGAACACCGCGAGATGGAGTCGCACCGTGCCGTGGCTCCTTTACCGGATGTGACAGTGAAAGAGGCACGGCCCTGCGCGGTGCAGGTCCGGGACGCCGGAGAGGAGAAGCTACCACGGTCACCGGTCTGCCGTGGCTGGAACGCCGAAAACGTGCCGCGCGCCCGAAGGGGGAATGGAAGGGGGAAGGCGGGAATTTCCGGTTACCGCCAGACGCGGGTGGCTTCATGGCGGCAGACTTTGCGCGGAAGGGCGCCCGGCAGCGATAAGGGGGACCCGCCGCAGGGGCGCGGTCCGCGCCGTGCGACCTGTTTCGGTGGAGGACGCATGAGTCAGACCGCGAAGCACCCGGCCCCCTCACCACGTGAGCGGGGCCAGGCCGCGGGCCGGCGCCCGAGGCTGTCCTCACGGGGGATGGCGACCCGGCGCCGGCTGCTCACCGCGGCCCGGCAGGAGATCCTCTCGGGGGACGGAACGCTGGAGGTGGCCGATGTCGCCGGACGTTCCCAGGTCTCGGCCGGACTGCTCTACCGCTACTTCGGCAGTAAGGACGGCCTCATCAGCGCGGTCGTCGACGAGTTCTACGACGCCTACGACGCGGCGGTGTTCACGACGCGGATAGGGGCGGGCGGCTGGCTGGCATCGGAGTACGAGCGGATCCGCAGGGAGATCGACTTCCTCTGCGACGACCCGCTGGGCCGTGTCATCGTGGGGCGCAGGTTGCGCGAGCCCGCGGCGGCGCAGACCGACGCCGAGCGGTTGGCCCGCCAGGTCGGTATCGCGGCGCGCGGCATCGAACGGGGACAGCGCAGCGGCGAGCTCGACGCCTCGGTCGATCCCAGGTACGCGGCGGCGGCGATCCTGGGAGCCTTCCGCGAGCTCATGGCGGAGGCGCTCAGCGGAGAGGGAGAGCCTTCACGCGAGGAGCTGCTGGACGTCATGTGGCGTACCGGGACGAGCCTGCTGCTGCCGGTGAAGGGGTGAGGCGGGAGGAGTCGGGGTCACTCCTTGGCCTGGGTGAGCAGGTCGTCGATGTAACAGGCCGCCTCGCGTAGCGCCCGGTCGGGGTCCCCGTCCCGGATGGCCCTGCTCAGGTTCGCGTGGTTCATCCCTTCCTCCTGGTCGGGTTCGCCGTAGGCGGTGTGGGCGATGCTGTCGTAGACGACCTGGGCGATGTCGTCGTAGAGCTCGATGAGCAGGGAATTGTGGGTGGCCTTGACAACTGCGCGGTGGAAGCTGAAGTCCGCCTCGACGAAGGCCGCCATGTCGCGTTGGGCCCAGGCGGTGTCGCGTTGGGCCAGGGCGGCCTCGATCTCGGCGATGTCGTCCTCGGTGTGGCGCAGGGCGGCCAGCCGCGCGGCCTCCAGCTCCAGGGCGCGACGCACCTCGAGGTTCTCCAGGAGCCGGGAGCGTTCCAGTCGGCGTCGCAGCGCTCCGCCCAACTCGCTTGAGGCGCGGACGAAGGTGCCGGCGCCCTGGCGGATCTCCAGGAGGCCGGCGTGCGCGAGGGCGCGCACGGCTTCGCGGACGGTGTTGCGCCCCACCTCAAGCTGTTCGGACAGCTCGGTCTCGGTGGGGATGCGATCGCCGACGGTCCACTCGCCGGAGTCGATCTGGGTACGCAGTTGGCTGATGACCTGGTCGACGAGGCCGGTTCGACGGGTTGAGGCGAGAGGCATACGCCTACCTCCTACGGGTGGGGGCCACTCCCGTGGGCCGTGCGATGCGGAGTTGGTTAAAGCCGGAGCTTAGACCAACCAGCCGACGACATGACCCCGCATGCCCAATGCGTTACCCTAATACACTACATCCTGTCATCCTATGATTGTGGGCGGAAGTGACGAGCGTGTCAGCGCCGATCGCGGGCGGATCGGAAAGAACCGGGGCGACGGCCGGCCGTAGGCCGCGACATGTCACGTGGCTGCTGGTCGCGGGCGTGGGCCTGGCGGCGATCAACCTGCGCACCGCGATCACCAGCGTCGGACCGGTGCTCGACGAGATCAGCGCGGATCTCGCCATGACACCGACGGTGGCCGGCGTGCTCACGACCCTGCCGGTGCTGTGCTTCGCCCTGTTCGGCGCGCTGACCCCCGCGCTGATCCGCCGGCTGGGGGAGCACCAGGTGCTTCTCGGGGCGCTGCTGGCCCTGGCCGTCGGGTTGGGCGTGCGGGCGCTCGCCGACGACCAGTGGCTCTTCCTGGCCTTCAGCGTGCTGGCGCTGTCGGGTGGGGCGGCCGGCAACGTGCTGATCCCGACGCTGGTCAAACAGCACTTCCCCCACCGGGTCGGCGCGATGACCACCCTCTACACCACCGCGCTGGCCCTGGGCAGCACGATGGCCGCGGCCGGTACCGTTCCCATGACCGAGGCCACCGGGGGCAACTGGCATGTGGCGGTCGGTTCCTACGCGTTGTTCGGACTGGTCGCCGCGCTCCCCTGGGCGCTGCTGCTGCGGCACGGCCCCACCTCCGCCGAGCGGGGTGAGACGCTCGGGCTGACACGGGTGCTGCGTACCGCGATGGGCTGGCAGAGCGTCGTCTTCTTCGGAACCCAGTCCATGGTCGCCTACATCATGTTCGGCTGGTTCGCCTTGATGCTGCGCGACCACGGGATGAGCGCTGCGGGGGCGGGGCTGGCCCTGTCCTATCTGACGGCGCTGTCCGTTCCGGTCTCGCTGGTGCTGCCCGGCCTGATGGCGCGGACCCGCGACCACCGCTGGTTCGTGGTCCTGTTCTTCCTGAGCTACCTGGCCGGCTTCACCGGGCTGCTGGTGGCCCCGGTCTCGGGGGTGTGGGCCTGGACGACGCTCATCGGCATCGGCATGAGCACCTTCCCGCTGGCCCTCACCTTCTTCGCCGTGCGCACCCGGACCGCTCCCGGCACGGCCGCGATGTCGGCCTCCAGCCAGAGCATCGGCTACCTCATGGCCGGGGTCGGCCCCTTCCTCTTCGGGCTGTTGCACGAACTGACGGGGGCCTGGCACGCGCCGATGGCCATGCTGATCGTCGTCGCGGCGGTCAACCTGGGCGTGGGCCTGTTCCTGGGCCGGCCCGGTCATCTGGAGGACGTGCTGCCCGCCCCGAAGGCCCCCTGAGCCGTTCGGGGCCGGGTCAGCCGCCCGGCAGCCACGACACGTTGCCGATGAGATACACCGAACCGATGAACGCGACGATGTCGATGAGCGAGTGGGCCACCACCAACGGCATCACCCGGCCCCAGCGGCGGAACACCCAACAGAACACCAGTCCCATCACCAGGTTGCCCAGGAACATCCCCAGTCCCTGGTAGAGGTGGTAGAAGGCGCGGAGCACCGATCCGGCCAGCGCGGCGCGCAGGGGCGACCAGCCCAGCTGGCCCAGCCGCAACATCAGGTAGCCGACCACGATCACCTCCTCCAGCACGCCGTTCTTCACGGCCTGGAGAACGAGGACGGGCGTCTGCCACCAGTGCCCGTTGAGCGCGCTCGGCTCGACCGTGACCGTCAGGCCGAGCCGCCATGACACCAGGTAGACGGCGAGCCCGCCCAGCCCGATCAGCGCGGCCAGGCCGGCGCCGGCCGCCAGGTCGAAACCGGGCCGGCGCAGGTCGAAGCCGATCGGCCGGGCCGATTCGCGGGTGCGGTGCAACAGGTAGACGACCAGCGCCACCGGGGCCATCGAGAACGCCAGCGAGTAGAGCTGCCGGGACAGATCGAGCCACGGCCGGTCGGCCGCGGCCTGGGATCCCACCAGGCTGGCCGTCTGCTGGGACAGCGCCGCGGGCGCGGTGAGCGAGCCGACGAAGGAGATCGTGGCGGAGACCGCCGCCGCGCCGAGCGACAACGCGAGCACGCACGCGATCTCCCCGGCCAGCAGGCGCGGGCTGAGCGGAGCGGTGCCGGGCAACGGGACGGACGGGGCCGCAGAGCCCCTGGCCTCGTCGGGAGCAGGGATGCCGGCCGCGTCCACCGGCCCGGATTTCTGTTCGGCCATGCAGGCGATTGTTCCATCCCCGGGCCGCCGAACGGCCGAGGCCGGCGCGCGCCGGGGTGACGGCGCGCGCCGGCCCCGGGTCAATCGTCGCCTTGGCCGTCGTCCTGGTCGTTGTCCTGACCGTCGTCCTGGCCCTGGTCGCCGTCCTGGCCCTGGCCGTCGTCTTGACCGTCCTCCTGGACGATCTCGTCGTTGTCGTCGTCGGTGTCGTTGCAGGCGGTCAGCGGTCCGAAGGTGAGCAGTGCGATCAGGCCGGCCCCGGCGAGGCGGCGGAGAAGGGGGGAACCGTCATGGAGCGACACGGTGCTACTCCCGTGGTCGGTGTCAAGGTGGTGCTCCGGCACCCGTGGGCGGCCGGGCACCCCCTCCCTACCCCGAAAGTCCCCGACACACCAAAGAGGCCGCCGGCCCCACGGGTGACACGGTGACCGCGGAGCCGGCGGCGCAGGGGCGACGTCCCGCCGCGCCCCAGCCACGAAAGCGGGGCGGGCCGTCGCCCGGGGATGAGGAACCAGGGTCAGTGAGCCGCTGAGAACTGGTCCTCTTCGGTGGATCCGGTGAGCGCGGTGGTGGAGGCGTCCGGCGTGATCGCGGTGCTGATCTGGTCGAAGTAACCGGTGCCGACCTCGCGCTGGTGACGGGTCGCGGTGTAGCCGTCGGTCTCGGCGGCGAACTCCGCCTCCTGGAGCCGGACGTAGGCGCTCATGCCCGTCTGCGCGTAACCCTTGGCGAGCTCGAACATCGAGTAGTTCAGGGAGTGGAATCCGGCCAGCGTGATGAACTGGAACTTGTATCCCATGTGGCCCAGTTCGCGCTGGAACTTCGCGATGGTGGCGTCGTCGAGGTGGCGCTTCCAGTTGAACGAGGGCGAGCAGTTGTAGGCGAGCATCTGGTCGGGGTACTCGGCCTTGATCCGCTCGGCGAACTGGCGGGCGACCTCCAGGTCCGGAGTCGAGGTCTCCATCCACAGCAGGTCGGAGTAGGGCGCATAGGCCAGGCCGCGGGCCACGCAGGCGTCCAGGCCGTTGCGGACCCGGTAGAAGCCCTCACCGGTGCGCTCGCCGGTGACGAAGGGCTGGTCGCGCTCGTCGATGTCACTGGTGATCAGGGTCGCGGCCTGGGCGTCGGTGCGCGCGATGACGAGCGTGGGGACTCCGGCGACGTCGGCGGCCAGCCGGGCGGCGTTGAGGGTCTTGATGTGCTGGCCGGTGGGGATGAGGACCTTGCCCCCCAGGTGGCCGCACTTCTTCTCGGAGGCGAGCTGGTCCTCCCAGTGCACGCCCGCGGCGCCGGCCGCGATCATGGCCTTCATCAACTCGTAGGCGTTGAGGACGCCGCCGAAGCCGGCCTCGGCGTCGGCGACGATCGGCGCCAGCCAGTGCGGCGCGTCCTCGTCCCCCTCCGACCAGGTGATCTGGTCGGCTCGCAGCAGCGCGTTGTTGATGCGGCGCACGACCTGGGGAACGGAGTTGGCCGGGTACAGGCTCTGGTCGGGGTAGGTCTGGCCGGCCTGGTTGGCGTCGGCGGCGACCTGCCAGCCGGACAGGTAGATCGCCTTGAGGCCGGCGCGGACCTGCTGGACGGCCTGGTTCCCGGTGAGGGCGCCGAGGGAGTTGACGTAGTCCTCGCTGTGCAGCAGCTGCCACAGCCGTTCCGCTCCGAGGCGGGCCAGCGTGTGCTCCTCGGTGACCGAGCCGCGCAGCCGGATCACGTCCTCGGCGGAATAGGTGCGCTCGATGCCCGCCCAACGGGGGTCGGTCTCCCACGCGCGCTGAAGTGCCGCGCTGGCCTCCTGCTGACGGCCGGTGATGCTCATGTGTGATCCCGCCTTCGTTCGTCCCCTGGAAGATGCTCCGGCTGGAGAGCCCCCACCGGCCCGAGGTCGGGTGGGCTCGATGGTTTGTTCCCCGCCGGTAACTATGATTGTTCGCAAAGATCCAGAGTTTTTCGAGAAGAATTCCGGCGAAGATGTGCGTTTCTTTCTCTAAGATGAAGCCATGGCGTACTTTGGGACCGAAGAAATAACGACTTTGCCCGGGGATCTCGACCTCGTGACCTTCGGGCAGCGGCTGCGTCACCTGCGCCGTACCCGCGGAATGACCCTGGCCGACCTGGGCGAACGCGTCGGGCGGGCCCCCTCCCAGCTCTCCCTGTTGGAGAACGGCAAGCGCGAACCCAAGCTCTCCCTGCTCACCGCGTTGGCCAAGTCCCTCGGCGTCTCGGTGGAGGACCTGCTCTCCCGGCAGCCGCCCAGCCGGCGCGCCCAGCTGGAGATCGCCGTGGAGGAGGCGCAGCGCGACCCCGTCTACCGGTCCCTGGCCCTGCCGCACCTCAAGATCGGCAAGCGGGTCCCCAACGACGTCCTCGAACACATCGTCGGGCTCTACGAGGAGCTCAAGCGGCGTAGCGCCAAACCCACCGCCACCCCTGAGGAGGCACGCCGCGCCAACGCCGACCTGCGCCGGCAGATGCGCGAGCGGGGGAACTACTTCGAGGCGATCGAGAAGGCCGCGCAGGAGACCCTGGACGCGATCGGATACCGCGGCGGCGCCCTGTCGCAGGGACAGATCCTGGCGATCGTCACCCACCACGGGTTCACCCTGCGCTACGTCCAGGACCTGCCGCGCTCGGTCCGTTCGGTCACCGACACCCGTAACCGCCGGCTCTACCTCAAGCGCGAGTCCCTGGGCATGCACAGCCCGCGCACGATCCTGCTGCAGACCCTCGGCCACTTCGTCCTGGGCCACGCCCAGCCCCGCGACTTCGCGGACTTCCTGCGCCAGCGGGTCGAGGCCAACTACTTCGCCGCCGCGGTCCTCATCCCGGAGTCCACGGCCGTGCCCTACCTCCAGGAGGCCAAGGCCGCGCGGGACCTGTCGGTCGAGGATCTGCGCGACGTCTACTCGGTCTCCTACGAGATGGCCGCCCACCGCTTCACCAACCTGGCGACCCGCCACCTCGACCTGGTCTGCCACTTCATCCGCAACGACGAGACCGGCATCATCTACAAGGCCTACGAGAACGACGGGCTGATCTTCCCCACCGACGACACCGGGGCGATCGAGGGGCAGCGGATGTGCCGCTACTGGTCGGGGCGTCAGGTCTTCGCCTCCCCGGACCGCTACTCGATCTACCACCAGTACACCGACAAGCCCAACGGGACCCACTGGTGCGTCGCCCACGTCGATCCCAGCCGCGAGCGCAACTTCGCCATCACCCTGGGGGTGCCCTACAAGGAGTCGCGCTGGTTCCGGGGGCGCGAGACCACGCACCGCACGAAGTCGGAGTGCCCCACCGGCGAGTGCTGCGTGCGTCCGCCGGCGGATCTGGCCGCCCGATGGGAGGGCAACGTCTGGCCGTCGGCGCGCGCCCACTCCCACGTGCTCGCCGCGCTTCCTCCCGGCACCTTCCCCGGGGTCGACGAGACCGACGTGTACACCTTCCTGGAGCGGCACGCCGTCGAGTGAACGCGGCCTCTGTCCGGGGCGGCGGGCGGTCCGTCGCCCCGGTGGGGCGGGGGTGCTGTGTTACCGTTGGTAACACATAGGTGGCCGCTCCGGCCGCCCTGTTTCGATGACCGCCACCCCACGCCCTCCCAAGGGCGTCAATCATCGAAGGACGTGCCCCCATGACGGACAGTGCCGAGACCGGCCCCGGATTCAGCCTCGACCTGGGCGAGGACCTGCGTGAGATCCGGGACTGGACCCACGCCTTCGCCCGCGACGTCATCCGCCCGGCGGCCGCCGAGTGGGACGAACGCGAGGAGACCCCCTGGCCGATCCTCCAGGAGGCCGCCAAGATCGGCCTGTACTCCCTGGACATGTGGGCCCAACAGTGGCTGGAGCCCAGCGGCGTGGGGGTTCCGGTGATCATCGAGGAGCTCTACTGGGGCGACCCCGGCATCGGGCTGGCCCTCACCGGCACACTGCTCGCCGCGGTCTCGGTCGCCAGCAACGGCACCCAGGAGCAGCTGTTCGAGTGGGTGCCGCAGATGTTCGGCACCCCCGACGACGTCAAGCTCGGCGCCTTCTGCTCCTCCGAGCCCGACGCCGGCAGCGACGTCGCGGCGATCCGCACCCGCGCCGTCTACGACGAGGCGACCGACGAGTGGGTCCTCAACGGCACCAAGACCTGGGCCACCAACGGCGGCATCGCCGACGTCCACGTCGTGGTGGCCAGCGTCGACCCCGAGCTCGGCTCGCGCGGTCAGGCCAGCTTCGTGATCCCGCCCGGCACGCCGGGGCTGTCCCAGGGGCAGAAGTTCAGCAAGCACGGCATCCGCGCCTCTCACACCGCCGAGGTCGTCCTCGACGGCGTCCGCGTCCCCGGCCGCTGCCTCCTCGGCGGCAAGGAGCGCCTTGACGAGCGTCTCGCCCGGGCCCGTGAGGGGCGGCGCTCGGGGGGCCAGGCGGCCATGCGGACCTTCGAGAAGTCACGGCCCAGCGTCGGCGCGATGGCGGTGGGGTGCGCCCGGGCCGCCTTCGAGTACGCCCGCGACTACGCCGGGCAACGGCACCAGTTCGGCCGGCCGATCGGTGAGAACCAGGCGGTCGCGTTCACCCTCGCCGACATGGCCACCCGCATCGACGCCGCCCGCCTGCTGGTGTGGCGTGCCGCCTGGATGGCCCGCAACGACAAGGAGTTCGCCCAGGCCGAAGGGTCGATGAGCAAGCTCTTCGCCAGTGAGACCGCCACCTGGGTCACCCAGCAGGCCGTCCGGCTCCTCGGCGGCAACGGCTACACCCGTGAGTACCCGGTGGAGCGCTGGCACCGCGACGCGACCATCTTCACCATCTTCGAGGGGGCCTCGGAGATCCAGCGGCTCATCATCGGCCGCGCGGTGACCGGCCTGCCGGTGCGTTGACGCCCGTGCCGGCGGCGTTGTCCCGGTAGACGTGTTCCGGGACCCGAACGGGGGCGAGCAGGTGGGGACGGCCGGTTCCCACAGGCTTGCCCCCGTGGTCCTGTACGGGTGTCGCCGCTGCGGCGGCAGCGACGGAACCACGGATCATCCGAGGGGCCGGGAACGTGGTGCGCGGGGCGGCGGTGCCACGGCGGTAGGACACCTGGTGCCGGAGGTGACGAGAGCCGGGCGGGGAGCGACGGCGGATTCGCGTGAGGGGAGCGCCACCGAAGCCCGACGAACCGCGCGACGCTTGGACCCTCTCGGGCCTGTGCCGTGAGGGGTGACGCGCGCTAGGCCCGTCTCTCCTTCACCGGTCGGCCGCCGTGGGCGTGGACTCGTGGTGGCACCGTTCCCCTTGCCCCGCGCCACGCCCGCCCCATGCCTGCTTCAAGGGCGTTTGCCCTGGCCGAAGCGATCCGCCGTGGGCCTCCCGTTCCCTCCAAGGATGCGTTGTCCGCGCATGGGCCGGCGGAGCCGTCGGGTAGCGGGCTCGGTGGCCCACGTGGGAGTGCGTCTCCTACCGGCGCCGCTTCGTCGTGGGCCGTGGCGGCCGGATCCGGCGGCCGTCACGCACGCCGATCCTCTGGGGGAGAGTATGAACCAGTACGGGCAGGACCGGGCCGGCGCCGCCGTCACGAGGGAGCGGGCCGTGCGGGCCGTGGTGCCGCAGCAGTACACGCCGGGCGCTCCGGGGGGAGGCATCCTCGATCCGGAGAGCGTCACCAAGGCGATCATCCTGTACGGGGTCAAGAAGGTCCCCTTCGCCGGCAACGAGATAGGGCTGATCGCGGGTCTCCTTCTCGACGAGCTCTTCCCCCAGAGACAGCCGAAGACCAACGTCTGGGAGGACATCAAGGGACGTGTCGAGGCCCTCCTCAAGGAGAAACTCAACCAGGGGATCTGGAACAGGTGCAAAGCCGATCTCCGCGGGGTCTTCAACACGTTCAACGACTACGAGAACGCGGCCAAGAAGATCACGTTCTTCTCCTCCGACAAGGAGAAGGCCGAGGTCCGGACCCGCTGGGGGCACGCGCACAGCGCCGTCATCTCCGCCTACCCCCGGTTCCAGGAGGACGAGGCGGAGGCGCTGCTGCTCCCGATGTTCGTCCAGGTGGCCGACCTGTACATCTCCCTGCTGCGTGACATGGCCATCCACGGGAGGTTCCTGGGCTGGGACGAGACCGTGGTCAACGAGCGTAAGGAGAGACTCGCGGAGATACTGACCTACAGCAATGCCTACAACAAGGACAGGTTCCCCTCCTACGTCCACCAGATCTACTACTCGGAGTACGCCAAACGGGCCAAGGAGGCGGTCGACGGCAAGGGCCATGCCGACCACGACAAGCAGTGGCAGGTCGTCGAGTACGACCGCGAGACCGAGACCAACTGTGTCCAGGTCGCCCTGGAACTGTGGCCGTACATGAACCTCAAGAAGTACCCCAACGGGGCGAACGCCGCTTTTTGGCGCCAGGTCTTCATCGGGCCCTACGGAACCCCCGCCGATATCAACAAGCTGCCTCCCAAGAAGAGGAGCCCGCACTTCCTCAGCGAGGTGGCGATCTGGAGCCACGACCGGGTCGACGCCCTCCAGTGCAAGAACGGGGAGACCTGGGGCCCGAAGAACGGAACCGGCGGTGGCACCCGTCGCACCATCGTTCTCAACAGCGGCGAGGACATCCACGCCTGGAAGGTCCGTTGGGACCCCTTCCGGCCGAGGGGGCTGCCTCCGAACTGGAAGGAGTACGGCGTTTTCCAGCTCGGCCTGTCCAAGAAACAGAGCGACCACGACTTCGTGATGCACGGCACGGACAACCGTTACACCCGGGAGGCGGTTCATGAGGTGATCCCGGGCTACCGGGTGACCTCGCTGACCGTCACCGGCGCCAACCCCGCGGGGAAGGCCGCGGCGTGCCTGTACGTCGGGATGATCGCCCACAAGCTCAAGGACATCAAGAGGAACTCGACGTACACGATCGTCGGCGACCACGACCGCCGCAGGCTGGACCTGGCCTCCTACAGCGCCCGCGACGGCGTTCCGGCGATATTGGCCGATCCCGACCTCACCTCCAGCCAGCAGTGGCGTCTGGTCAGTGTGGGTGACATCGGTCCCGGCGTGTTCGCCGAAGGGGAGCGGTTCCGGATCGTCAACGCCTGCACCGGCGCGTGCCTGAGCCGCGACGCCGAGGGCCGGGTCTTCCAGTCCGGTGACAGCTCCTCCGCCGAGACGCTGTGGGAGCTGGAGCAGCACGGCCCGGCCACATGGCGGCTGCGCGCCTGCGACGGCGGTGTCCTGTCCGTCACCGGGCGGCGCCTGGAGGTGTCCGCGTCCGATGACGACGGCGAGGCGTGGTGGCTGTGGGAGGTCCCGCGGCGCGCCGCCTCCGCGTCGAGGGGCACCGGTGCGGAGACGTCGCTGGAGTGGGAGAGCACCGGACACGACGGCGAGGGGTTCACCGCGCGCCTGACCCTGACCGCCCCGCGCGGATCCGCCACCGCAGACGCCTGGGAGCTGTCGTTCCACCTGCCATCCGAGGTCGACCGGGTGGAGCTCGCCGAAGCCGACGGCGTGCTCCTGGACACGGAGGCCGACGACAAGGGGGTGCGCGTCAGGCTCGCACCCAGCAGTGCGACACCCGCCCGCCTGGATCCGGGGGCCGAGGTGACGTGCACGCTCACCGGCCGTACCCGACCCGGAGCGCCCGAGCGGATCCGACCGATCGGGGTCCTGCTCGACGGCACCCGGGTGATCGACTGAGCGGACCACGACGGGAACGCGATTCCAGAGCTGTTTCGCCTCGGGGGAGAGCACGGCCCCGACCGGCGGGGAGGTCCCACCGAAGACTCGGCGAACGGTGGTGAGCGGGGCGGAAGAGCGAGGAGCGGGTCCCGCGCCCTCAGGCGCGGGACCCGCCCGTGTCCGGGGCGGCGCCGGTCGTCCCGGGCGGTGTCGGCGTGGAGCGACGATCCAGAACCGGCCCCGTACCCGTCGGCGGCGAGGCGGGAAGGTCCGGTGGGGTGCCGGAGGCGATGGGATCGTCCCTCAATTCCGGCCCGTCCCGCCGCGCGCGGCGAAGCGATGGCGTCTCCTCCAGCGAAGGCCGGGGAGCCGCCCCGGTGTCGGTGCGGCCGGGCCGGTCCCGCCGGAGTCAGAGCGAGGCCGTGAGGAGCGCGCAGGGCGGTATCCGGTGTTCGGCCGTCCAGGTGTGACCGGCGATCAGGTCCGGGTCGGCCACGCCGTGGGCGTCGTCCGGGGTGGGCAGCTCGCGTTGGATCTCGCCGAAGCCGGCCTCGGCCAGCAGCTCCTCATAGACCTCCAGGGGCCAGAAGGTGTCGACGATGTCCAGCCAGGAACCGTCGGTCTGGCGGAGCCGGACGGGCAGGGGGTCCCCGGGGGAGTAGCGCTCGCCCTTCCTGCCGATCATGAAGGTCGAGAACGGGGTCCCGATGCACGCGGGATTGGGGTTGAGGACGGCGAAGCGGCCCTCGGGACGGAGCAGGCGGTGGACCTCTCGGAAGAGCCGCAGGATCCGGGCCTTCTCGGGAACGCACACCAGGACGAAGTTGCACATGGCGCGGTCCACCGACGCGTCGGCCAGGCCGGGGATCTGGTCGTCGGTCACGAGGTGGTGCTCCACCAGGGGGCCGGTCCTCCTCCGGGCGAGAGACAGCATGGCGGGTGAGACGTCGGCCGCCACCACGTGGACACCGAAACGGCGCGCCACGTGGTCGGCGACGACGCCGGGGCCGCAGCCGAGGTCCAGCAGGCGTCCTCCCCGGAGCCGTTCCAGTCCCAGGGCCCGGAAGACGAAGGGGTATCCCAGTACCCACTCCACCGAGGGGGTGAGTCTTTCGTATCCGCCGGCCACCTGTTCGCCCGACCAGTCCGTCACCGGGGGCAGGGGGTCGGGTCTACCCGTCTTCTCCACGCCGATTCCTCCTTGCTCCGGCGGGAACCGCCGGGTCTCGTCGCGGTGGGATCCGGGCGGCCGTCGTGCCCCCGGCCCGCCCATGCCCGGCCCCGTTCCGCCAACCGGCGCGACGCCAGGCGCTCAGGGTAGTGGCATCATTGCATAGGGTGGTGGTGTTGTGGGGCGGGATTCCGAAGCGGCCGTGCCCTTCCTCCCGGCTTCTGGCGGCCGGGGGGGCGCGTCCTAGCCTGTCCGCATGAGTGATTCGGGCATTCCCGCCAGAGAGCGGGAACTCACCGTGGCCGGCCGCTTCAACGGTCCGCCGGCTTCGGCCAACGGCGGTTACGTGGCCGGGCTGCTGGCCGAGCCGGAGATGGAGGAGACCGTCGAGGTGACGTTGCGCCTCCCGCCGCCGTTGGACACCCCCATGCGGGTGGTGGTCGGGGAAGGGGGCGTCCGGTCGCTGGTGCGCGGCGCCGAGACGGTGGCCGAGGCGGTGCGGGTCACCACACCGCTCGAACCGGCCGGTGGCGTTGTGCCGGTCGTGGCCCGCGAGGCGCGGGGAAGGTTCCGGGGCGCCCTCGCCCACCCCTTTCCGACCTGCTTCGCCTGTGGAACGGAGCGCGCGCCAGGGGATGGGTTGCGGGTGCACGCAGGTCCGGTGAGCGACGCCCCGGACGAGCGGGTCGTCGCCTGCGACTGGACACCGGACGCCTCACTCGCGCCCGGGGGCGCGGGGCCGGTTCCGATGGAGATGGTCTGGGCCGCGTTGGACTGCCCGGGAGGGTGGTCCAGCGACATCACCGGCCGTCCCATGGTCCTGGGGCGCATGACCGCGTGGGTGCGGCGACGTCCCATCATCGGGCGGCCATATGTGGTCACGGGCCGGCTGCTGGGCGAGGAGGGGCGCAAAGTGCTCACCGCCAGCGCGATCCACGACGAGGAGGGGCGGGAGGTGGCGCGCGCCAACGCGATCTGGATCCGGCTGCGGGAGGAGACCGTGGTGTGACCCGGGAGGCGCGGGGTAGTGAGGGGCGGCAGCCGCCGTTCCCGACCTTGTGCATCAAAAGCCGCATGTCAGGACATTCAGGGCTTCCTGTGAATACTTTGAGAATCTGATAACAGCGTGATATCACTTGGAGTAGTTCAGCCGTCGCCGACTGGATGAGGACAGCGCCATGACCGCCACCTCCCCCGTGCCTTCTACTGCCGCCCAGGCGGCGCACAGGACGGGGCGCGGCCCCGAGGCTCCGGCCCGGGTGGCGACTCCGGCAGCCACCGCCTGGCTCGACATCACTCGTGTCCTGGCGATGCTGGCCGTCATCGTCGTCCACGCTTTCGCGCCGATCGTCACCACCCGCTACACCGACTACGGCACCGCCACCTGGTGGGCCGCCAACGCGGCCGACTCCCTGGTCCGCTGGTGCGTCCCCGTCTTCATCATGATCAGCGGGGCCCTGCTGCTGAAACCGCGCGAGGAGGGGCTCCGTTCGTTCTACCGCCGCAGGTTCTCGCGCATCGGCATTCCGCTGGTGGTGTGGACGGGGATCTATCTGGTCCTGGAGCACACCCGCTGGGGCGGCATCACGCTGTCCGAGGCCATCGGCACGGTCCTGTCGGGCGACCCGGCCCTCCACCTGTACTTCCTGTTCGTGCTGGCCGGTCTCTACGTCCTCACGCCGTTCCTGCGCATCATCACCCGCTACGCCACCACGCGGATGCTGTGGTGGTTCGCGATCATGATGTCGGCGCTGGGCATGGTCGACCAGGCCGTCACGGTCTTCGACGGCGCCGGCGGACCCAACGCGGTCACGCGCTTTCTGCCCTATGTGGGCTACTACGTCATGGGCTACCTGCTGCGCGAAACCGATCTCACCCGTCGCCAGACGTGGGGGGTGCTGGGCGCGTTCGCGGGCTCGATCCTCGTCACCGGGCTGGGCGCGGGGCTCATCGGCCACGCCACGGGCGGCTGGACCGCCGAGGCCGACTACCTCTACACCTACCTCTCGCCCAGCGTCATGGTCATGTCGGTCACGGCGTTCCTGCTCCTGCGGGCCTTCGGGCGGAACTGCTCCTCGTTCACGGCGTCCCACCGCGACACCGAGCCGGCCCGGCGCCGTCTCAAGACGTTGTCGGATCTCAGCTTCGGGGTCTTCCTGGTGCACGTCGTGGTCCTCTACGAGCTGCGCGGCCTCACCGGTGTTCCCGACCACCCCATCGCCATGCTGGCCATGGCCTCCTTCCACATCCTCGCCGTCCTTACCGTCAGCCTGGCCGTCACCGCCCTGTTCAAGCGGATCCCGGTGCTGCGCGCTACCGTGTGACGGTGTGGCCTTCGACCCCGCACCGAGCACCAGCACCCCGCCCGCCGCGGGCCGCGTCTCGCGTGGGCGCAGCCCCGAACGCCGCCGAGCGATCCTGGACGCCGCCGACCGGGTCATCCAGCGTGATGGCCCCGGCGCTTCGATGGCGGCGATCGCGGCCGAGGCGGGCATCGGCAAACCCGTCCTCTATCGCCATTTCGGCGACAAGAGCGGGTTGTACCGGGCCCTGGCCCGGCGCCACGTCGATCCGCTGATGGAGCGGGTCCGTTCCGAGCTGCGCGAGCCGACCTGCCTGCGGGCGCGTACCCGTTCGACGGTGGCCGCCTACCTCGGCATGATCGGGGCGAACCTCAACCTGTACCGCTTCCTGATGCACCGCGCCACCGCCGAGGACCCGCCCACCCGCGGTGACCTCGGCATGATGGTGCGCAGGCTCGGCGAGGAGATCGCCGGGATGCTCGTGGCCGAGGGGTACATCCCCGATCCGGTGCGTGCCCAGATCGTGGCCCACGCCGTGGTCGGGATGGTGCAGGCGGCGGGGGAGTGGTGGCTGGAGCACCCCGACATGCCCGCCGGGACCGTGGTCGATGACCTGACCACGGCGGTCGTCGGAGCGATCTCCGGCTGAGAGGACTTGACCTGGAGCGCACTCCAGGTAGCAGGCTCCTCCCATGAGCGAGTACTACACGCCCAAGGAGGTCTCGGCCCGGTTCGGGTTGAGCCTCGACACCTTGCGCTACTACGAACGCGAGGGATTGCTCGGCCTGGTGGAGCGCGCCCCTGGTGGGCAGCGGCGTTACCGGGCTCATGACGTGGAGCTTTTGGAGCTCGTGCGCTGCCTGCGCGACACCGACATGCCGATCGCCCGCCTGAGGGAGTTCGCCGAACTGGTCCGCGAGGGCGACGCGACCATTCCCCGCCGCCTGGACGTCCTGGAGACCCACGAGGGGCGGCTGGCCGAGCGTATCGCCGAGCTCCAGCGCCGCCAGGCCGCGATCCGGCACAAGATCGACTACTACCGTTCCGTTCTCGCCGCGTCCGCTGCCACGGAAGGACGGGTTCTCTGATGCGCCGTCACACGCTGGGAACGGGGCCGGCCGCGCGCGGGGTCGGCGAGATCTGTCTGGGAGCGCTCCCGTTCGGCACCCTGGTGGGGGAGGAGACCTCCTTCGCCATTCTGGACCGCTTCGTCGAAGCGGGCGGCAGGTTCATCGACACCTCGAACAACTACGCCTTCTGGGTGCCGGGCTTCGCGGGGGGCGAGAGCGAGCGGGTCCTCGGCCGCTGGCGGGCCTCCCGCGGGGTCGGCGACGAGGTCGTCATCGCCACCAAGCTGGGAGCGCAGCCGCGCACGCCCGGCCGAGGGCTGGAGGACGCCGAAGGGCTGTCCGCCTCCGCGATCCACGCGGCGGTGGAGGACAGTCGGGAACGTCTGGGGATGGACCGCCTCGACCTGCTCTACACCCACATCGAGGATCGTTCCGTCCCGATGGAGGAGACCCTCGACGCGCTCGGCGCACTTCGCCGGGCCGGCGCCATCGGCCTCGTCGGCGCCAGCAACCACGCGACCTGGCGGCTGGAGCGGGCCCGTTCCCTGGCGGCGGTGGGCGACCGGCCCCGGTACGAGGTGCTGCAGTACCGCTACAGCTACCTCCAGCCCCGCTTCGACATCGCGCTGCCCGAGAGCGGCCACGTGCACGCGAGCCCCGAGCTCCTCGACTTCGTCCAGGAGGAGAACACGGCGGGACGCGCCACCGGGCTGGTCGTCTACAGCACCCTGCTGTCGGGCGGCTACACCCGTTCCGACCGACCGCTGTCCGCGCCCTATGACCATCCGGGGACCCCGCGCCGTCTGGAGGCGCTGCGCGAGGTCGCGGCCAAGGTCGGGGCGACCCCCAACCAGGTGGTGCTCGCCTGGCTGCTGGGACGCGCCCCCGCGATGATCCCCCTGGTGGGCGCGAGTTCCGTGGAGCAGCTGGAGGAGACCCTTCAGGCGACCCGGCTGGTGCTCGACGAGGAGGACCGGGCCCGCCTGGACGCGGCCGGCTGAACCGCCGTCCCCGGAAGAGGTGGGACGGCCGGCGGTGCGGGCGCGGTCCGGCGCCCGCACCGGTCGACTGTCGTCGCGTTGTGCGATGATCTGGTGACGTCGCGTGGCGACTGGGAGGGGTGGGGCCGCATGGACGTGATCGGTGCCGGTTTCGGACGAACCGGGACCCTGTCCCTGAAGTACGCGTTGGAGCGGCTCGGGTTCGGCCCCTGCTACCACATGGCCGAGATCGTCGAACGGCCCGAACGGGCCGAGGCCTGGCTGGCCGCGGCCCGGGGGCGGGCCGACTGGGGCCGCCTGCTCGCCGGCTACCGCTCCATCGTGGATTGGCCCGGCTGCTACTTCTGGCGTGAACTTCTCGATCGCCACCCCAACGCCAAGGTCGTGCTGAGCGTGCGCGACCCGCGCCGTTGGTACGAGAGCGCCGCGCAGACCATCTTCGACACGCCGCCCGCGAAGGAGGTCGTCCCCCGTTACCGTCCCCTGCTCGAACTCGCGGAGGAGATCGTCCACCAACGCACGTTCGGGAACCGCGTGGACGACCCGGAGGCGGCGATCCGGGTCTATGAGGAGCACAACGCCGCCGTCCGCGCGGCCGTCCCGCCGGAGCGGCTGTTGGTGTTCGAGGTGGGGCAGGGGTGGGAGAGACTGTGCGGGTTCCTCGGGGTGGAGGTTCCCGACGAACCCTTCCCCCAGACCAACGACCGCGCCTCCTTCCACCGGATGTTCGCGGCGCGGTGGCAGGAGAGGGGCTGATCCGGGTGCCGGCGTGCCCGGGCCGCCCTCACGAGCGGCCCGAGCCCGCCGGCTCATCCCCTGACGCGGCGCAGCCGGCCCAGCATGGACGGGAGCTCGCCGTGGTGGACGACGGTGAGCCGGCGGGTGGCCCGGGTCACCGCCACGTACAGATCGTGTCCCCCCTTGGGGGAGTCGGCGACGATCCCGTCGGGGTCCACCACGATCACCGCGTCGAACTCCAGCCCCTTGGCCTCGGTGGTCGTCAGCGTGGTCGCGGGGGAGTCCAGCGCCTCGGGGGTCGCCCCCGACGGCAGGTCGGGCAGGGCCGCGCGCACCTCGGCCACCCGGGAACGCGCGGTGATGACGGCCACGCGCCCCTCGCCGATCGCGGCCCGCTCGGCCTCCACCAGACGCGGCAGCCCCTCGGGCAACTCCGCCGTCGCCATCCGCACCGCGCGCGGTGGCGTCCCGCCGTCGCGCACGGACTCCGGCGGCTGCTGTCCGGGCGCCACCTCCGCCAGGACGTCGGCGGCCACCTCCATGATCTCGGCGGGCGTACGGTAGTTGACCAGCAGCCGGGTCTCGCGCCAGCGCCCGCCGACGTAGGGGTCGAGCATCTCGGCCCAGGAGCGCGCCCCGGCCGGGTCACTGGTCTGGGCGACGTCGCCCACGATCGTCAGGGAGCGGGTGGGCACGCGACGCATCACCATCCGCCAGGCCATCGCCGACAGCTCCTGGGCCTCGTCCACGATGACGTGGCCATAGGCCCAGCGCCGGTCGGCCCAGGCCCGCTCGGCGGTGGTGAGCCGCGCTCCGGGGTCGCGATGGCGTTCGGCGAGGGCGCGCGCGTCGAGGAAGCCCTGTTCGGACAGGCCGGTCAGTTCCAAGACGCCCTGGGCGTAGCGCTCCTCGGCGCGGCGCTCCTCGGCCGCGACCCGTTCCAGCGCCCGCGCCGCGCTGTCGTCCTCACCGAGCAGCTCGGCGGCTTCGTCGAGGAGGGGAACGTCGGAGACGGTCCACCGGGTTGTGGCCGGCCGCAGCAGCGTCCGCGCCTCATCGGGCCCCAGTCCGGCTCGGCGCGCCACCCGCTGTAGCGCCGCGGGGTCGGCGAACAACTCCGTCAGCAGCCGTTGCGGTGTGAGGTAGGGCCACAGCCGGTCGATCGCCGCGCGGACCGTGGGCTCGGCCCACAGGGAGGCCCGGGCGTAGCGCACGTCCTCGTCGTCGAGCGGGGGGCGACCCAGACGGCGGGCCTGGTCGAGCGCGAGGTCCTTGAGCACGTCGTTGACGTAGAGCTTGCGCGCGATGTTGTGCGGCTTGCGCAGGCCACGGGCGCGGTCGCGGGCCCGCCGGCAGACATCCTGGCCGACGCGCAGTTCCATGTCGTCGACCTCCACGCGCAGCCCGTCGCCGTCACGGGGGGTCCGCTGCCGGTCCCGCACCGCCTCGGCCACCAGGCGCGCCATGCGCGGGTCGCCCTTGAGCAGCGCGGCGGAAGGTTCCTCGGTCTCGGTGGCCCGTACGCCGGGGAAGAGCTCGCCGACCGTGGCCGGCACCGCGTCGGTCTCGCCCAGTGAGGGCAGGACCTGGCCGATGTAGCGCAGGAACGTCGGGTTGGGGCCGATGATGAGGACGCCCCGGCGGGCCAGCGTGTCGCGGTGGGTGTAGAGCAGGTAGGCGGCGCGGTGCAGCGCGGCGACGGTCTTACCGGTTCCGGGCCCGCCCTGGACGACCAGGACGCCGGCCAGACCGGAGCGGATCACCTGGTCCTGTTCGGCCTGGATGGTGGCGACGATGTCGCTCATCCGGCCGGTGCGTCCACGCCGGAGCGCGGCCAGGAGGGCGGCCTCGCCGACGAGGGTCCGCCGGTCCTCCTCGGTCAATCCGTCGAGGTCGAACACCTCGTCCTCCACGCCGACGACCGTGCGATCCCGGGTGTGCAGATGGCGCCGGCGCACCAGACTTCCGGGGGTCTGGGGGGTGGCGGTGTAGAAGAGGCGGGCGGCCGGAGCGCGCCAGTCGATCAGCAACGGTTCGTGCTCCTCGTCGCGCAGCCCGATCCGGCCGATGTGGAAGCTCTCGCCGTCACGGTGGTCGATGCGGCCGAAGCACAGTCCTCGTTCGACCGAGGAGAAACGGGCCACCAGGCGGGCCTGCTCCTCCGCGGTGACCTCCCGTTCGATGAGGGCCTGTCGGGTGCCTCCGCCGCCGCGCCCATGGGCTTCCCGCAGTGCGGTCTCGGCACGTTCCCTGACAGCGTCCAACCGGGTGTAGAGCCGGGTGAGGTGGGCCTGCTCCTGGCGGAGCGCAGCCCTGCGGGCCTCTTCCCGCGAGGAGGTGGATTGACAGGGATCCATTTATCTAGTATCCTTGTCTATTAGAGCTGTGTATATTTTCCGCTAGAAGGACATACTCTAGCAGGGTCCCACCGGGTAGCGCGGTCTTGCCCGCCTCCTGGTCCTCAAATGAGGGAAAACGCTGTCGGGGTGTTCTCCTCGCGCTAGAATTCCCTTCGTGCGAACCGATCAGGCTCTCCAACGGTGGTGGCGCCGCTCCTAGGCGGCGTATCTGTTCGTGTTCCGTTCGATCAGCGGCCGCTCGCGCAGGCGGCCGTTCTGTCTTCCCTCGGCTCCCGGCGCGGGTGTGGCGCATGACACCCAGCGCGAAAAGGACCGGTCCCGTGGACGACAGCAGCACCTCCTACCACACCGCCGGCGGCATCGCCGTGCGCCGTACCGTCCGTCCCTGTGCACCCGAGGCACTCAGCGAACTCGTCCGCTCGGTCGAGCATCGCCGTGGCGGCGTGCTGTCCTCGGGAATGGAGTATCCCGGCCGCTACAGCCGCTGGCACCTCGGCTACGTCGACCCCTGCCTCGAACTGGCGGCGCGGGGACGCGCCGTCACCGTCACCGCGCTCAACGAGCGCGGCCGGGTCCTCCTGCCCGTCGTGGCCGAGGCGTTGCGCGCCCACGGCGAGACCGTCGAGCAGTCCCCCGACACGTTCGGGATCGTCATCCCCGAGCCGGACGTGGAGGTGTTCCTGCCCGAGGAGCAGCGCAGCCGCCGCCCCGGCGTCTTCTCCGCGCTGCGTGAGATCGTCGCGCTCTTCGCCGCGGAGGACGATCCCCACCTCGGACTGTACGGCGCCTTCGGATACGACCTGGCCTTCCAGTTCGAACCCATCGAACAGCTCCTGCACCGCGATGCCGCCGACCGCGACCTCGTCCTGCAACTCCCCGACGAGATCATCGTCCGTGACCGCAAGCGCGAGACCTGCCTGCGCTTCTCCTACGACTTCACCGTTCCCGCCGGACCGGGGCGGGACGAGGCGTCGACCGACACGCTGCCGCGCGCCACCGAGCCCACCCCCGAAGTCGTCACGGCCCAGACCCCACCACAGCCCGAGCCCGGCTCCTACGCGCGTGTCGTCGCCGAGGCCAAGAAGCGCTTCGTCCGGGGGGACCTGTTCGAGGTCGTACCGAGCCACCGCACCTACGGCTCCTGCTCCTCGCCGGCACGGTTCTACGAGCGCCTGCGCGAGCGCAACCCCGCCCCCTACGAGTTCTTCTTCAACCTCGGCGAGGGGGAGTACCTGGTCGGGGCCTCCCCGGAGATGTTCGTCCGGGTCAGCGGCCGGCCCGGCCGGGGACAGCGCGTCGAGACCTGCCCGATCTCCGGCACCATCCGCCGCGGCGACGACGCGCTGGGCGACGCCGCCAACATCCTCGAACTGCTCGGCTCCGCCAAGGAGGAGTCGGAGCTGACGATGTGCACCGACGTCGACCGCAACGACAAGTCCCGGGTGTGCGAACCCGGCAGCGTCCGGGTCATCGGCCGCCGCCAGATCGAGCTGTACAGCCGGCTCATCCACACGGTCGACCACATCGAGGGCACGCTCCGTCCGGAGTTCGACGCGCTCGACGCCTTCGTCACCCACATGTGGGCGGTCACCGTCACCGGTGCTCCCAAGACCTGGGCCATGCGCTTCATCGAGGCCCACGAGTCCACGCCGCGTCGCTGGTACGGCGGCGCGGTCGGGGTCGTCAACTTCGACGGCTCCATGAACACCGGGCTCACGCTGCGCACCGCCCACATCCGCGACGGTGTCGCGGCCGTCCGGGTCGGCGCGACCCTGCTGTACGACTCCGACCCCGAAGCCGAGGAGCGCGAGACCTTCCTCAAGGCCCGCGCGCTGCTGGAGACGCTGGCGGAGGAGGGCGAGGACGCCTCTCCCGCGACCGAGGCGTCCGCGCCGCCGAAGGCGGGAGAGGGGATGAGGGTGCTGCTCGTCGACCACGAGGACTCCTTCGTCAACACCCTCGCCGACTACGTTCGACGCCACGGGGCGCAGGTGACCACCCTGCGCCACGGCTTCGACCCGCTCCTGCTGGACCGGTTGGCCCCCGACCTGGTCGTCCTTTCGCCCGGGCCGGGCCTGCCGGCCGACTTCGCGATGAGCGCCCTGCTCGACGAGCTGTACGCGCGCGACCTGCCCACCTTCGGCGTGTGTCTCGGGCTCCAGGGGATGGTCGAGCACGCCGGCGGGGAGCTGCTCACCCTCGCCGAGCCCGTCCACGGCAAGCCCAGTCGGATCCGGGTGACCGGCGGACGGTTGCTGGAGGGGGTGGCCGACCCCGACATGACCTTCACCGCGGGCCGCTACCACTCCACCTACACCACCCCCGACCGGGTCAAGACGTTCGAGGTGACCGCGGTGGTCGATGACGGTGCCGAGCCCGTGGTCATGGCGATCGAGGCTCCTGAGTCCCGTCGCTGGGCCGTGCAGTTCCACCCCGAGTCGATCCTCACCGCGAAGGTCGGGGAGCGGATCGTGGAGAACGTGCTGCGGATGGCCCGCCGTCCCTGACACGTGCCCGTCGTGCCCGCGGACCACGGCCCGCGGGCACGACGCGCCGGGGCACCCGCCGGAATCCGTGAACAACGGACCGGTGGCTCATAGGCTCCGGGCATGGACGCGAATCTAGGCAGAGTCGTCATCACCGGAGTGGCCGGCAGGGTGGGCCCCACCGTCCGGGAGGGACTGCGTGGCGAGGTCGGTGATCTGGTGCTGGTGGACCGCCGCCGGCTGACCGCGGGCGAGGGCGAGACCGTCATCGAGGGGGACGTCACCGATCCCGACGTGGCGCGGAAGGCCTTCGAAGGGGCTGACGCGGTGGTCCACCTGGCGGGCTGCTCCGACGAGGCCCCCTTCCGGGAACTGGTCGACGCCAACATCACCGGTACCTTCACCGTCTTGGAGGCGGCGCGCCGCAGCGGGGTGCGCCGGGTCGTCCTGGCCGGCAGCAACCGGGTGACCGGCGCCTACCCCATCCACCACCACGTCTTCCCCGACGAGCCGCTCCGGCCCGACGGCCTCTACGCCGTCAGCAAGGCGGCCGTCGAGGCGCTGGGGCAGATGTATGCGGACAAGTTCGGCCTGGAGGTCGTGGTTTTGCGGCTCGGCTCGTTCGAGGCCGAGCCGACCGAGACACGTCACCTGGCGACGTGGCTGAGCCCGCGTGATTGCGTCGGGTTCGTCCGCGCCGCGCTCACGGCCTCGGGTGTCGGTTACAGCGCGGTCTACGCGGTCTCGGCCAACGCGCGCAGGTTCTGGGATCTCACGGCGGGGGAGAGGGAGCTGGGCTACCGGCCGGTCGACGACGCGGCCCGCTTCGCCTCACGCTTCCCTGACGACGATCCGTTCTGGCAGGGGGGACCCCAGAGCGGCGAGGCGGCCACGGCGGAGTTCACGCTGCCCTACCTGGCGGAGTGAGGACCACGGCCGGCGTCCATGTGGGTGAGACGTGGAGGAGCGGGTAGGAGGGCAGGTCTGTACAGGGAATACGGCTTTCCGGGAACGGGGTCGCATCCTCATTCGTTGGATTTTTTTCTCCCGTTTTGACCTGCATTGTTGTTGCTCATGGCGCACCGCAGCGTTTTCCCCCGACCTCCGGGGGCAGGCGAAGGTCATGAGTATTCTGCTGCTGATCCTGGGAATCATCCTCATCATCGCCGGCGTCTTCGCCCTGTTGCGCCGCCAGATCCTGTGGGGCGTCGTCTTGATCGTCATCGGCCTCATCGTCAGCCCCAGTGGTACGTTCCTCGGCTTGTAGCCCGAGTGCGTCCACCCTCAGCCGCCAGCCCACTGCGATCTCCCTCACGTTCCGGGCGATGCTAGGTTCGAACGCGGCGGAGGGCCCGTTCCTCGTCGAGGACGCGCCCACCAGCCGCGATGACGGACCGATGAGCCCTCGGCGCCCGGCCGGGCCCGGGGCGTGGGGGAGAAGAACACACGGTGAAGAGCGTCGAGCCCGAGGTACATCTGATCGCGCGCCCGCAGCTGGACTACGGCGAGGTCGCCCGCTACCTCGCCGACGTCGGCGGGCAGAGCTGGCTGGAGCGGTTGGACAGGGGAGAGCTCGACAACGAGCTCAATGATCCCCAGAACCTCGCCGAGTTCGCCGGCCGGCTGTGCTACCGCTCCTGGGAGCCGGGGCTCAACCCCAACGTGACCCGGGTGCGCACCGACCAGGACGCCTACCTCACCAATATCCTGTCCAGCCTGCACGGTTCCGTCCTGGAGCACGTCAGCTTCAGCTTCGTCCTGCACAACGTCAGCCGGGTGCTCACCCACGAGCTCATCCGGCACCGTCCCGGCGTCGCCGTCTCCCAGGAGTCGCTGCGCTTCGTCCGCCTCACCGATCTGCCCTTCTGGTTCCCCGAGTGGGCCCAGGAGGATCCCGAGCTGATGAAGCGGGCCACCGAGATGCTGGAGAAGATGGAGGAGTTCCAGCTGTGGATGGCCGACCACTTCGGGCTGGACGAGGAGGGCGTCCCCTTCGCGGTGAAGAAGCACCGCACCTCCTTCATGCGCCGCTTCGCCCCGGAGGGGGTGGCCACCGGCCTGGTCTGGACGGCCAACGTCCGGACCCTGCGTCACACGCTGGAGGCCCGCACCGCTCCCGGCGCCGAGGAGGAGATCCGGCTGCTGTTCGGCAAGATCGGCGAGGTGCTGAAGAAGGAGGCCCCCGCGCTGTTCGGAGACTACGAGGTCACCGACGGCGCCTGGATCCCCAAGTGGCGCAAGGTCTGATTCGCCAGCGGCGCCCGGCCCGTGCCGGGTCCGCGAAGTCTTGAACAGCCGTTTCCGCTATGGGAAACGGGGCGTCCATGGGAGCCCGTCACCGCGCTCCCATGGACGCCGGATGGGGCGCGCCCCTCAGTCGGCGAGTTCGGGTTTGCCGAACAACGGCGCGTACCCCGACGGCAGCTGACTGAGGATCTGGTTGAGCTGGCCGCCGGTGACGGCCTCGGCGAGCGTGGTCAGCACGGCGCTGGCGTCCCATTCGGCGGTACGGGGCCGGGCCCCGGTCGCCTGGGCGACCCGGTGGCAGAACTCCTCCACGCCGAAGGACTCACCCCGCCCGTCGGCCTCCCGTAGCGCCTCGTCCAGGGTCTCGGGCACCTGCGCGGCCACGTCCTCGACCTCGTCGGGACGCAGCCGGGTCGCCAGCACGCCCAGCACCGCCCTGGTGACCCGTTCGGCCTCCCCGGCGTCGGAGTACTCCCCCAGCTCGCGTACCCGGGCCAGGAACTCGTGCTGCTGCATCACCGGCCTCCTTAACAGATCGGGATCTGTGCCGAAGACGACACACTGCCCCGGAGAGGCCCGGTCCAATCCCGGAGAGCCGTGAAAACGTGTCCTGCCCGTCGCGGCGTCCCCGCCCCGGGAGGCGTGCCGGGCGGCCGCTTGGGGCCGGGGTCAACAGCAGCGTGTCCCCGGGTCGGTGTCGCCTTTGTCGATGTGACGGCGCCAGAACTCGCGTTCGCCCATGGGAGGGACGCCCGGATGGACGCGCCGGTGGTGCTCCAGGTAGATCTCGTAGGCCCGCTCCCCGGCGATCCCCCGGGCGATCTGCCAGGCTTCACGCAGGCCCCGCAGCACTGCCGCGCGCAGGCGGGCCGGGCCGCTCCCCTCGGGAACGGCCCGGCCGGAACCGGTGGGCACGCCTAGTCCTTCCCGACGGTTCCGGATCCGTCGGCGCCCACGCCCGTGGCCTGGAGCTGCCGGGCGTGCTCGCGCTCCTCCTTGGTCGGGATGAGGCCCGAGGGCGCCCACAACCGGGAGCGGACGTAGGGTTCCTCGGTGGTGGGCAGCTGCCCGTTGGCCCGCAGCGCCTTGACCCACACTCGGCAGGCGTCCACCAGGATCACCACCACCAGCAGCGCGAACAGCGCGGCCAGCACACCGTCGACGGTGGTGTTGGTGATGACCTGGCGCATCTCCTCCACGCTTCCGGCCGCTCCCAGGCTCGTCTGGCCGTCCTCCAGCGCGGCGACGTACTGGGCGCGTTGGGCGAAGAAGCCGATCGCGGGATCGTCGGAGAAGACCTTCTGCCAGCTCGCGGTCAGGGTGACGGCCACGTCCCAGGCCAGCGGGATCAGGGTGATCCAGACGTATTTGGTCCGTCCCGACTTGATCAACAGGGTCGTGCAGACCGCGAGCGCGACCGCCCCCAACAGCTGGTTGGCGATGCCGAAGAGCGGGAACAACTGGTTGATGCCGCCCAGGGGGTCGTTGACACCGGCCCACAGGAAGTATCCCCAGCCGCCCACGATCAGCGCGCTGGTCAGCCACAGTCCCGGCTTCCAGCTCACGTCACGCATCGGCTTGTAGACGTTGCCGATGGTGTCTTGGAGCATGAAGCGCCCCACGCGGGTACCGGCGTCGACGGTGGTGAGGATGAACAGGGCTTCGAACATGACGGCGAAGTGGTACCAGAAGGCCATCATCGCCTGGCCGCCGAACACGGTGGAGAAGATCTGCGCGGCGCCCAGGGCGAAGGTGGGCGCGCCGCCGGTGCGGGCGATCACGCTCTCCTCCTCGATCTGCTGGGCGACCGTCTGAAGGGTCTCGGGGGTCACCGTGAACCCCAGTTGGGTGACCGCGGCCGAGGCGCTCTGCACGGTGTCACCGAGCGCGCCGGCCGGCATGTTCATGGCGAAGTAGACGCCGGGGTCGATGATGCACGCCGCGATGAGCGCCATGATCGCGACGAACGACTCGGTCAGCATGCTGCCGTAGCCGACCATCCGGACCTGGGACTCCTTCTCGATGAGCTTGGGAGTGGTTCCGGAGGCGACCAGGGCGTGGAAGCCCGAGAGCGCGCCACAGGCGATCGTGATGAACACGAACGGGAACAGCGAACCGGAGAAGACGGGCCCCTGGCCGTTGAACGCGAAGTCGGTGAACGCCGGCAGGCGCAGGGACGGCATCGCGACGAGGATGGAGACGGCGAGGAGGACGACGACGCCGACCTTCATGAACGTCGACAGGTAGTCACGCGGGGCGAGCAGCATCCAGACGGGCAGTACCGAGGCCACGAAGCCGTAGATGATCAGCCCGAAGGTCAGCTCGTTTTGGGTGAAGTGGAAGACCTCGGACAGCACGGCGTGCTCGGCGACCCAGCCGCCGCCGGCGATCGCCGCGAGCAGCAGGACGACGCCGATCGCGGAGGTCTCCATGACCCGTCCTGGGCGTAGATAGCGCAGGTAGAAACCCATGAACAGCGCGATGGGGATCGTCATGATCAGGGAGAACGCGCCCCACGGCGAGTCGGCGAGCGCGTTGACCACGACCATCGCCAGCACCGCCAGCAAGATGACCATGATCGCGAGCACGGCGATGAGCGCCGCGACGCCGCCCACCGGACCGATCTCCTCGCGGGCCATCTGTCCCAGGCTCTTGCCGTTGCGGCGCATGGAGAAGAACAGCACGACCATGTCCTGGACGGCCCCGGCGAAGATGGCGCCGATGATGATCCAGATCGTGCCCGGCAGGTATCCCATCTGCGCGGCGAGCACCGGGCCGACGAGGGGACCGGCGCCGGCGATGGCCGCGAAGTGGTGACCGTAGAGCACCCGGCGGTCGGTGGGGTGGAAGTCGGCGCCGTTGTTGATCCGCTCCGCGGGGGTGGCCCGGGTGTCGTCCACCCGCAGCACCTTGTAGGAGACGAAGCGGGAGTAGAAGCGGTAGCCGATGGCGTAGGAGGCCAGGGCGGCGAAGATGAGCCAGGCCGCGGAGATCTCCTCGCCACGCGCCAGCGCGATGACGCTCCACGCGCCTGCCCCCACGACCGCCACCGCGACCCACACGAGGATGCGGAGCGGCGTCCATTTGGGGGTGGTGGGTGGTCTGATGCCGACCGTGCTCTCGGACACGGGCGCTCCCTTCCGTCCTGGCGTCCGCGGGCATGCTGCGCCGCAGCCGCTTCTTGCCGATTGTGGCCGTCCGGTATCCGTTGAGGTGGCGGCCGTCAAGCGGCTGATTTAATCACGGCTCACCATCAGAAACAGAGACCACTTACATACCGATTTGATGATCGATCAGTTTGAAAGTGGCAGAAGTGGTTTTTTCCCTTATTGTTCCTTTTAGGGGTATTAGCGAATAGGGGTGGCCGGATGGCGTCACCTCGGCCGCCCACCGGACGGCCTCCAGGAGACGCCCGACGTGGCGTTACCGCCTGAGATCTCCCCTCAGGACTTCTGTGGACCACGGGAACCTCGTCGACGCCCTGGCCGCCCGATCACCCGCGGCGGCAAGCCGTATGGCCTCCGGTCGTCCCCACCGCGGCGGGTCGGGACCGCGTCGGCTCGACCGGCATGAGTCGTGTCTTTTCTTTCAGGGTGGCCGAAACGGCCGATGACGTCGGGCAGAGGGCCGTGCAGGGCCCCGCCGGTGGGGACCTGCTCGGACGCCGACGGGTTTGACGAGGCGGCGGAGTCTCATCCCTCTCCGCGACCGCCACGACGCGCACGGGTGTGCCACGGTCATCGCGGACAGGCCGGCGGGCTGGCTCGGTTCGGTGCGCTCTTCGGCCCCGTGCAGGGGACGGGGCCGGTCCCGAGAACCTCGCCATCGGTCACAGCCGCCCCGATCGGGGCCGGGACTGCGCCGTCGGGGACACGGATCAGGGCGTGGCCCGACTCGGCGTCCAGCGTCATCGAGCCCGTGGGCGGGCCGAGGGAGCCGATCCCCCGGACGGGTGGGGGAGGCCGGGGCGCCGCTCATTCGGCCTCCGGGGCCGTGCGCGCCAGCGGCCGTGGCAGGTCGCCGCTGCGCGGAGCGCCGGCGATCGGATAGGGGCATCGGTCCCGGGGCCGGCGTGTCACCTGGAGGGCAGGCGGTGGCCCGGCGGATACGGGTGCGGGCGATCCGGGCGGGCCCCTGGCGGGGACGCTCCAGGACGACCACCTCGGTGCGCCACCAGGTGATGCCCAGACCTGTCGCGACTCGGTGCCCCGGGCAGGGGCGGCGAAACGGCCCGGCGTCGCGATCAGCGCGTCTGTGCCCGCGAACCGGCGGTGGCCGTGGCCGAGCCGGCAGAGGGAGCGCTGAGCGCACGCGGGTCCTCAAGGTCGCGCACGATCCGGATCGGCGCGACGAACAGTCGCTCGCGCTGGAGATCCGTCGCGGGCGGCGACATCGCTCCTTCGTGAGGAGTTCGAACGTCTCCGCCGCCAGGCGCGGGCTCGTCCGCGTGGAGCCGATGCGTCCCCTCCGGATCGCGCAGGTGGCGCCGGCACCGCGTCCGCGCGGTGGTGGCGGCTCCGATGCGGGTTCGCCACCGGCGCCCGGTCGGGTTGTCCTGGGGCGAACATTCCCTTGTCCCGAGGGACGACAACCGATTCCGAATAATTGCTGCTTCGTTTACCTGAAGGACGGTTGTCGCGGTTGTGGATGTCCGGGGAGAGGGGGCGCGGAGGGCCGTGTGCCCGGAGGCGGGAACGATGGCGGAACGGGTGTTTCGACCTTCCGTTGTTAACGTATTTATCGGTTCAATTACGACAACCCGCTCGTAAGGCTTGGTGCGCCATTATGAGCGCAGCCGACCCCGCGGTGGCCGGCACCGTCTCCTGAGGAGGACGCACCATGCCCCGCCCGCTCATCGGAATCACCAGTCACCTGGAAGCCGCGCGCTGGGGGGACTGGGTCCGTGAGGCAGCGGTCGTCGCCGCCCCCTGGCTGCGGGCGGTGGGCAGGGCGGGAGGGCTGCCGGTGGCGATCCCGCCCACCCCGCCGAGCGGGGTGGGCGACCTGGTGGAGCGATTCGACGGTTTCATTCTCACGGAGGGCGCGCACGTCGATCCGGCCGAGTACGGCGAACCCCCGCACCCCCGCACCCAGGATCCCGACTCCCGGCGGGATCGGTTCGAGCTCGCTTTGGCCCGCGCCCTGATCCGGGCGCGGCGTCCCTTCCTGGCGGTGGCCCGGGGAGCCCAGGTCCTCAATGTGGCCGCGGGGGGAAGCCTGCTGCAGTACCTGCCGGAGACGCTGGGGCACCATGAGCACGCTCCCACGACCGGCCGTCCGGCCTCCACCGACATATCGGTCAGTGTCACCAGCAGACTGGGACGGGTCCTGGGCGATCGCGCGACCGTGCTGGAGTCGCACACCCAGGGTTTCAACCGGATCGCTCCGGGGCTGTCGCCGGTCGCCTGGGCCGCGGATGGCACGGTCGAGGCGGTGGAGGTCGTGGGCCACCCCTTCGGAATCGGCGTGCTGTGGCATCCGCACGAGGGGAAGGACCCTCGTCTCTTCCAGGCGTTGACCGCGGAGGCGGCCGGACCGGCCTGACCCGCTAGGCCCGGATACGGGGCGCGCACGCGGAAACTTCTCCACCGCCGGATCGTTGGATCGGGTGGGTACCCCGATGCGGCCTGGAGTGGCCAGGTGCCTGGGGACGCGGCCGGTGAGAGGTGCATCTCCTGGGATGTTGCGGGCAGGGGGACGGGTGGCTGTTCGCGTATCTTGGGCTTTTGTCTGTTATGTACTGATTTGCCGCTGAGAAGGTGCGCGTCTGCCACGGCGCGCTCTTGGGCTGCAATGGGTAGGCTCGACAACGGGTACAGGGAGGTGGGGTGGCGATCCAAACGAACGCGACGGGCCCCGTGGGAGACCGCGTCTGGACGATCCCGAACTTGCTCAGCATCGTTCGGCTGCTGGGGGTTCCCCTCTTCCTGTGGCTGGTGCTCGTGCCCCAGGCCGACTGGTGGGCGCTCGGTGTGCTCGCGTTCGCGGGGATCTCCGATTGGCTCGACGGGAAGATCGCGCGCGCCTGGAACCAGACCAGCCGTCTCGGCGCGGTCCTGGATCCCATGGCCGACCGTCTCTACATCTTCGCGGCGCTGCTCGGTCTGGTCATGCGCGACATCGTTCCGTGGTGGCTCATGGCGATCCTCGTCGTGCGCGACGTCCTCATCGTGGTCGCGCTTCCCGTCCTGCGCTACTACGGGTACGGAACGCTCCCGGTCAACTTCGCGGGCAAGGCGGCGACCCTGTGCCTGCTGTATTCGTTTCCGTTGCTGTTCGTGGCTGGATATGACGGAATTGTCGGCGAAGTCGCACAAATTGTGGGTTGGGCGTTCGCGATCTGGGGAACGGCTATCTATTGGTGGGCCGGACTGCTCTACGCGGTCCAAGGTCTGCGCCTGATCGGGCAGAGCCGACGGGCCGACCGCGCGGTCCAGGCGGGTGAAGGGCCCGCGACGTGCCAGGCGGCCACACGGCAGGATCCCGATACCACCGAGGACGGCCGTCCCTCAGGACGGCTCTCCCACCGGCGCGCCGGTGAGTCCGGACCACCGTCCAGCGACAGGAAGGGAGCGACGTCCCCACCATGAGAACGCGCCCAAGGGCGTTTCGCCGAAACATGAGCGGGCTTCGGGGGTGGCGGCGATGAAGGCCGTCGTGATGGCCGGGGGCGAGGGCACGCGCCTTCGCCCGATGACCGCCAACCAGCCCAAGCCCCTACTGCCGGTCGTGAACCGGCCGATCATGGAACACGTGCTGCGGCTGCTCAAGCGGCACGGATTCGACGACACGGTCGTGACCGTCCAGTTCCTCGCCACGCTGATCCGCAACTACTTCGGCGACGGCGAAGAACTCGGCATGAACCTCCACTACGTCGCCGAAGAGGTTCCACTCGGTACCGCGGGAAGCGTCAAGAACGCCGAAGAGCACCTGCGCGGAGAGCCGTTCATCGTGATCTCCGGTGACGCGCTCACCGACATCGACCTCAGCGACATGGTCCGCTTCCACCGCGAGAACGGCGCCATGGTGACGATCGGGCTCAAGAGGGTGGCCAACCCGCTGGAGTTCGGCATCATCATCGTCGACGAACAGGGGAGGGTCCAGCGCTTCCTGGAGAAGCCCACGTGGGGGCAGGTGTTCTCCGACACCGTCAACACCGGTATCTACATCATGGAGCCCGAGGTCCTCGACCACGTGGCGGCCGGCGAGGTCGTCGACTGGTCCGGTGACGTCTTCCCCAAGCTCCTCAAGGACGGCGCGCCGCTCTACGGTTACATCGCCGACGGCTACTGGGAGGACGTGGGAACCCACGAGAGCTACGTTCGCGCGCAGGCCGACGTGCTCTCCGGCAAGGTCGACGTCGAGATCGACGGCTTCGAGATGTCCCCGGGGATCTGGGTGGCCGAGGGAGCCGAGGTCGATCCCGACGCGGTCCTGAAGGGGCCGCTCTACATCGGCGACTACGCCAAGGTCGAAGCGGGCGCGGAACTGCGCGAGTTCACCGTCCTCGGCAGTAACGTCGTCGTCCGCTCCGAGGCATTCCTGCACCGGGCGGTCATCCACGACAACGTCTACGTCGGGGCCAGCACCAACCTGCGCGGCTGTGTCATCGGCAAGAACACCGACGTCATGGCCAGTGCCCGGATCGAGGAGGGCACGGTCGTCGGTGAGGAATGCGTCATCGAGTCCGAGGCCTACCTCGCCAACGACATCAAGGTCTACCCGTTCAAGACGATCGAGGCCGGAGCGGTCGTCAACACCAACGTCATCTGGGAGTCGCGCGGCCAGCGGTCGCTGTTCGGTCCCCGGGGCGTGTCCGGTCTGATCAACGTCGAGATCACACCGGAGCTCGCGGTCCGGTTGGCCAGCGCCTATGCCACCACCCTGAAGAAGGGGACGGTGGTCACCACCTCGCGCGACGTCTCCCGCGCGGCGCGTACGCTCAAGCGCGCGGTCATCAGCGCGCTGACCGCGGGCGCCATCAACGTGCAGGACCTGGAGGCGGTACCGCTCCCGGTGGCGCGCTTCCACACCAGTCAGACCGGTCTGGGGGGCGGTATTTCGCTGCGCACCACGCCCGGCGACCCCCAGTCGGTCGACATCATCTTCCTCGATGAACGGGGAGCCGACCTGTCGCCGGCCGCCCAGCGCAAACTGGAGCGGGTGTTCACCCGGCAGGAGTACCGCCGGGCCTTCCCCGGGGAGATCGCCGAGCTGTCCTTCCCGTCGCGCGACATCGAGAACTACGCGCACGAACTGCTGCGTCGCATCGACACCTCCGGTGTCGCCGAGGCGGGGCTGAAGGTCGTCGTCGACTGCGCCGGAGGCACCGGATCGCTCGTCCTGCCCTCGCTGCTGGGCCGGATCGGCGTGGAGGTGCTCACCGTCAACAACCGGCTCGACGAGGCGTCGCCGACCGACACGCTGGCCAAGCAGATGCGCGACCTGCAACGGCTGGGGGAGCTCGTCGGCTCCTCTGGGGCGGATTTCGGGGTGCGCTTCGATCCCGTCGCCGAGCGGCTGTCGATCGTGGACGGCAACGGGGAACTGGTCGACAACGAGCGGGCGCTGCTGGTGGTCTTGGACCTGGTGGCCGCGGAGCGCCGTGGCGGCCGGGTCGCGCTGCCGGTGACCACCACCCGGGTCGCCGAGCAGGTCGCCCGGTTCCATGGTGTCGAGGTCCAGTGGACGCCGACCGCGACCGATGAGCTCACCAAGGCGGCGATGGCCGACGACATCATCTTCGCCGCTGACGGCCGTGGCGGGTTCGTCCTTCCGGAGTTCTCCCGTACCAGCGACGGGATCGCGGCCTTCGTCCGCCTGCTGGGTCTGGTGGCGCGGACCAAGCTGTCCCTCAGCCAGATCGACGAGCGGATTCCGCGGGCCCACCTGATGCGGCGCTCGGTCCCCACCCCGTGGGCGGTCAAGGGCAGCGTCATGCGCGAGGTCGTCGAGGCCGCCGGAGAGCGCGAGATCGACACCACCGACGGCGTCCGGGTGATCGAGGCGGACGGGAGCTGGGCCCTGGTCCTGCCCGACACCGCCGAAGCCGTCACCCACCTGTGGGCCGAGGGGCCCGACAACGACGCCGCCCAGCGGCTGCTGGAGGAGTGGGCGGCCGTGGTCGAGCGGGCCGAAGGCTGAGTCGTCGCCGACGGCACGGGCGTGTGGGGGGCCTTGGCGCCTCCCACACGGCCGGATCGCCGGCCCGTGGGGCTGTGGCCGGGGCACAGAGCGCACGGTGGCACCGCCACGTCCCCGAGGGCTTCAAGGCGCCGCGAGCGCGAGGAGCGCAGAGCGGCTCTGGCCGAGGCGTGGGCGTGACGCAGATATGGTTTAGAGTCGAGTGTTCCCGGCGGAACCGCGCCGCCCGTATCCACCGGGATGTGCGAACGGTCGGGGCGGAGGACGGGAAGCGAGCCGACCATGGGGGAATGAGACCGTAGGAGGAAGCGAGCGGCGGGGCGACGCCGTGCCGTCCCCGCTTCCGGCAGCAGGGCCGGTTCACACCGGGCACCCTGGCAGCAAGAAGATGACCAGCCGAATCAAGCACCGCCCCGTGCGGTAGGAGGCCGAGCCGACCTATGTCGAGCGTTTACTGCACGCAGTGCGGTCACGCCGTTGCGGATGATGCCCGTTTCTGCTCCAACTGTGGTGTCCCCCTCCGCAGGCCAGGACAGGACGCGCCGCAGCCCCGGGAATACCGCGACTCCGTCGGCGAGACCACGTCCACGATCTCGATCTCCAAGATCCAGGCCATGGACGCCGAGGCCGACGCGCGTGACGAGCCCGTCGCCGATTCCGCCGCCGTCGAGGCGTTGCCCCCCGGCACCGCGCTGCTGGTGGTCAAGCGTGGCCCCAACGCCGGCAGCCGCTTCCTGCTGGACAGCGACCTCACCACGGCGGGACGTCACCCCAACAGTGACATCTTCCTGGATGACGTGACCGTCTCGCGTCGCCACGTGGAGTTCTTCCGGCGCGGCTCCTCTTTCGGGGTGCGCGACGTCGGGAGCCTCAACGGTACCTACGTCAACCGTGAACGGATCGACGAGGCCGAGCTCAACGCCGGTGACGAGGTCCAGATCGGGAAGTTCCGCCTGGTTCTGCTGACCGGCCAGCGGCGCGGCTGACCGAGGGCCGGCCGTGGACACGGCCGGCCGTACGGATGTTTGCGCCACCGCCGAGCCGGAGAGCTTTCTAACGAAGACCACCACCGATGGCGCGACGTGGAACATATCCGGAATATCCGGTTTTGAGGTACGGGAGCGATGCGGTTCCCGCAGATCACCGCACGTTTCCCGCCTCGACGCGCTCGGGCCTTGGCGGTGTACCGTGAAAGACGGAGCAGAGCACAGCTTGGCGAGTGCCCCTCCGGCACGACAAGTCGTGGGACGGAGCCGCAGTGAAGCACATGGAGGTTGTCGGCGTCCGGGTCGAGATGCCCTCGAACCAACCGATTGTCCTGCTGAAGGAGTCGGACGGGGAGCGTTACCTCCCCATCTGGATCGGCGCGGTCGAGGCGACCGCGATCGCCTTGGCGCAGCAGGGGGTCATGCCGGCCCGGCCGCTCACGCATGATCTCTTCCGTGACGTACTCGACGCCCTGGACGCCACGCTCACCACGGTGAACATCACCGCGCTGCGCGATGGCATCTTCTACGCCGAGCTGGTGTTCTCCAACGGGGTCGAGGTGAGCGCGCGCCCCTCGGACTCCATCGCGCTGGCTCTGCGCACGGGTGCGCCCATCTACGCGCGAGATGACGTGATCGACGAGGCGGGGGTGCCCATCCCCGACGAACAGGAGGACGAGGTCGAGAAGTTCAGGGAGTTCCTCGACAACATCACACCCGAGGACTTCGGCCGAACGACCTGAGACGGTCCCGGTCCCGCCGTCGACGGCCGCCCTCGGGCCGGGCCGTCGGGTGGAACAAAGGGAGCCGCGACGCGCCGACCGGCTTCGTTGACGCTCTGCATCCCCCCGGCTTACCGTCTTGTCGAAACAACCTGCGGCGTAACCCTTATCTCCCCCTGTCGAACCGCCGCAGGTCGAGGAGCCGGAGGTTCGGCGTGGCGGTTACGAGCGGTAAGCAGCAAGCCTCCGACCACAGGCGATCAGCGTTACGGCGAGCTGGAGAGCAGGGCCTGCTGTGTGAAGAGGACGTGGTGGCGCTGCCGATGGACGTCGGATACCGTGGCCCCGCGGCGTGTACCGCCGCGGGGATCACGTTCCGTCAGCTCGACTACTGGGCGAGGACCCGGCTCGTCGAGCCCAGCATCGAGCCCGCGCCCGGAGCGGGCGGCCAGCGCCTGTACAGTTTCCGCGACGTCTTGATCCTGAAGGTGGTCAAGCGTCTGCTGGACACGGGGATCTCCCTGCAACAGATCCGGACCGCGGTCCATCACCTGCGCCGTCGCCCCACGGCCGATCTCGCTCAGATCACCCTGATGAGCGACGGGGTCAGCGTTTATGAGTGCACCTCGCCCGATGAGGTCGTCGACCTCCTCCAGGGCGGGCAGGGCGTGTTCGGCATCGCGTTGGGGCGTGTCTGGCGCGAGCTGGAGGGGTCGTTGAGCGAGGTGCCGGGCGAGCGGCTCGCCGAACCCCTGCAGGCCGACCCCCATCCCGCCGACGAGCTGGCGCGCCGGAGACGGCGCCGCACCGGTTGAGCCCTCCGGGCGTCGCCCGGTTCGCCGTCTGGCTTCCCGTTCTCCCGATGTCTCTGCTACGGCCGAGGTGGTCCGGATCGGCCACTGGGCGCCCTGCTAGGCTCCCCGGCGCGGGATCCCGCTTAAGGGATCCCGCGCCGTTGTTCGTATCGGGTGGATTTCGCTCCGACAAGGTGGAACAGGGCCGTTTCCAGCCCTGTTTTATGGCGAAGAGCCCGATAAGGGATAATCCGCTTGAACGACCGCCGTTGATACCACACGGGAGAGACCCCTCCACGGGGCGCCGACGGGGCAACACTCCCCAGTAACCTCTCAGGCAAAAGGACCGTGTGGAGAGGCACTCTGGAGCACAGCGGGCGACACAGCCCGCGGCGCGGCCAACGTGGGTGACAGAGGGGGAGACCAGGAGCACGCCGCCCGCCGGCCCAGCGACCAGGAGGTCTCCATGTCCGTCCAGCCCACGCCCGCCCATCTCCCGGCCGGCGAGCCGGCACTGGACTTCGCCGACCGGCACATCGGCCCCGGCCCGTCGGAACGCGACACCATGCTGAAGACCGTGGGGTTCTCCTCCACGGCCGAGCTGATGGCCGCGGCCCTTCCCCAGGACATCCTCAGCGCCCCCGGCCGACCCGCCCCTCTGTCGCTGCCCGAGGCGGCGAGCGAGGGGACCGCGCTCGCCGAACTGCGCGCGCTGGCCCGACGCAACCAGGTGCTCACCTCGATGATCGGCCAGGGGTACTACGACACCGTGACCCCGCCGGTGATCCTGCGCAACATCATGGAGAATCCGGCCTGGTACACCGCCTACACCCCCTACCAGCCGGAGATCTCCCAGGGACGTCTGGAGGCCCTGCTCAACTTCCAGACCATGGTCGCCGACCTGACCGGACTGCCGGTCTCGGGCGCCTCCCTGCTCGACGAGGCCACCGCCGCGGCCGAGGCCATGACCCTGGCCCGCCGGGCCACCAAGGCCAAGAGCTCCACCTTCGTCGTCGACTCCGACATCTTCCCGCAGACCCTCGCCGTGCTGCGCACGCGGGCCGAGCCGCTGGGGATCGACGTCGTCGTGGCCGACCTTGACAAGGGGCTTCCCGCGGGCGACGCCTTCGGCGTGCTCGTGCAGTACCCCGCGGCGAGCGGGGCCGTACGCGATCCGCGCGCCCTCATCGAGGCCGCCCACGAGCGCGGCGCCCTCGCCGTGGTCGCCGCCGACATCCTCGCGCTCACCGTGCTGCGCTCCCCGGGAGAGTTCGGCGCCGACATCGTGGTCGGCTCCACCCAGCGTTTCGGCGTCCCCATGGGCTTCGGCGGGCCGCACGCCGGTTACATGTCGGTGCGGGAGGGCCTCCAGCGCCAGCTTCCCGGACGCCTGGTGGGGGTCTCGGTCGACGCATCGGGCCGGCCCGCCTACCGCCTGGCCCTACAGACCCGCGAACAGCACATCCGCCGGGAGAAGGCGACCAGCAACATCTGCACCGCCCAGGTGCTGCTCGCCGTGATGGCGGGCATGTACGCCGTCCACCACGGCCCCCAGGGACTGCGCGCGATCGCCGAACGGGTGCACGGCCACGCGACCCGGCTCGCCGCTGGGCTGCGCGCGCAGGGCGCCGAGGTGCTTCACGCGGAGTTCTTCGACACGCTGCGGGTCCGGGTCCCCGGTCGGGCCGGGACGGTCGTCGACGCCGCCCGCGAGCGGGGAATCAACCTGCTGCGCGCCGACGACGACACGGTCGGGCTCTCCTGCGACGAGGTGACCACCTCCGAGCACGTCGACCTGGTGCTGGAGGCCTTCGCGAGCACGGCCGCCGAGCCGGTCGCCGAGGTGGCGCAACCCCCGGCCGCCGCGGACGCGCTGCCGGCGGCCCTGCGGCGCGACGTCGACTACCTCACCCACCCCGTGTTCACCACCCACCGCAGCGAGACCTCGCTGCTGCGCTACATGCGCCGTCTCTCCGACAAGGACCTCGCGCTGGACCGCACGATGATCCCGCTGGGCTCGTGCACCATGAAGCTCAACGCGACCGCGGAGATGGAGCCCATCACCTGGCCGGAGTTCGCCGGACTCCACCCGTTCGCGCCGCTGGACCAGGCCGCCGGGACCCTTGAGCTCATCCGCGACCTCGAGAGATGGCTCGCCGAGGTCACCGGCTACGACGCCGTGTCCCTGCAGCCCAACGCGGGCTCCCAAGGAGAGCTCGCCGGATTGCTGGCCATCCGCGCCTACCATCGCGACCGCGGGGAGGAGGGGCGCGACCTGTGCCTCATCCCCGCCTCGGCGCACGGCACCAACGCCGCCAGCGCGGTCATGGCCGGTATGCGGGTACGGGTGGTGGCCTGCGACGAGGACGGCAACGTCGACCTGGAGGACCTGCGGGCCAAGATCGACGCCGACCGCGACCGGCTGGCCGCGATCATGGTGACCTACCCGTCCACCCACGGTGTCTACGAGGACACCATCACCGAGGTCTGCCGCCTGGTGCACGAGGCCGGTGGGCAGGTGTACGTGGACGGGGCCAACTTCAACGCCCTGCTCGGCTGGGCCAAGCCCGGCGAGTTCGGCGCCGACGTCAGCCACCTCAACCTGCACAAGACCTTCTGCATCCCGCACGGGGGCGGCGGCCCCGGGGTCGGCCCGGTCGCCGTACGGGCCCACCTGGCCGCGTTCCTGCCCAACCACCCGGCGCAGCCGGAGGCCGGCCCCTACACGGGGGTCGGCCCGGTCTCGGCCGCGCCGTTCGGTTCGGCGGGGATCCTCCCGATCTCGTGGGCCTACATCCGGATGATGGGGGAGCGGGGCCTGCGCGCGGCCACGGAGGCCGCGGTGCTCGGCGCGAACTACATCGCCAAGCGGTTGGCGGCCCACTACCCGGTGCTCTACACCGGCGCCGGCGGGCTGGTCGCCCACGAGTGCATCATCGACGTGCGGGCCCTGAGCAAGCGGACCGGTATCAGCAACGAGGACATCGCCAAACGGCTCATCGACTACGGGTTCCACGCGCCGACGATGTCCTTCCCGGTGGCCGGGACGCTCATGGTCGAGCCGACCGAGAGCGAGAACCTGGAGGAGCTGGACCGTTTCATCGACGCGATGATCGCCATCCGCGGCGAGATCGAACGGGTCGCCGAGGGCGGCTACGACGCCACCGACAACCCGCTCAAGAACGCGCCGCACACGGCCGAGGCGGTCAGCGCCGACGAGTGGACGCACGCCTACCCGCGTAGCGAGGCCGCCTACCCCGTGCCGGCCCTGCGGCTGAACAAGTACTGGTCCCCGGTCGGCCGCATCGACCAGGCCTACGGCGACCGCAACCTGGTCTGCTCCTGCCCGGCCCCCGAGGCGTTCGAGGACTGATCCGCTCCCCACTCGGCCGCCTTCCGGGCGGATCTCCGGAAGACGGCCGGGTGGGCTCGACGAGGGCGCCGTCCCGGGGCCGAGGCGACGGTGGGCAGGGCGGGAAACGCGGGGGCCGCGCAACGGTCCCCGGGACGCGCCGCCGGTCCCGTCCCGGATCCGGGACGCGCCGCGCTGCCCCAGGGGGACCGGGCCGTGGCACCCGCTAGTCTCCGAGTGCAACCACCCCCGCGTGAAAGTGGCCGCAGATGACCGCGACCCCCGGTGTGCCCGCCTCCAGCGCCATGACCGACGATCACGACCCCGCGCTCCTGTGCGAACAGGCCCGCGACCTCGCCCGCCAGGGACGGCTTTCACCGGCCGCCCGCCTCTACGAACAGGTCGTGGCCCAAGGGGACGGGCCCCACCGCGCGCGGGCCGCGTTCGGCTTGGCCGTGATCCACCGCGACCTGGGCGAGGTGGAACGCGCCCGCGACCTCTGCCGGACCGCCATGGCCACCGGCGATCCCGAGTTCGCCCCGCGGGCCGCCTGCCATCTCGCGCTGTCCTACGAGGAGGAGGGCGCCCACCGGGAGGCGGGCGAGGCGTGGCGGCAGGCGTTGGAGTACGACGCGGGACGCTACGCCCCGGTCGCCCACCACGGGCTGGCCCGGCTGGCCGAGGCGCGCGGTGACGAGGCGACCGCGCGCGAGCACTGGGGGCTCGCCCTGCGCGGCGGCGCGGCCCCGGCGGTGGTCGAGGCGGCCTTGGACTACGCCGGACGGCTGCTGTCCCGCGGCGAGGTCGAACAGGCCGAGCAGGTGGTGCTGCGCGGCCTGGAGGAAGGCGAGCACACCGGTTTGCGCGTCCTGCTCGGCGCGGTGCACGTGGAACGCGCGATCGCCCAGTTCGGCGCGGTCGCCGCGGCGGCCGCCGATGGTTCCGCGGTGACCCCGCGTCCCGATCCGGGAACGGCCGGCGTGGCGTTCGAACTACTGGCCCGCCTGCTCGCGGTGCGCGGAGACACCACCGGCTCCGCCGAGACCTGGGAGCAGGGGTTGGACCACCCCGACCCCGCGGTCGCCCAAGAGGTGCGCGCACGGCTGCGGAGGGGGTTCCTCCACCCCGTCTCCGAGCCGGGGGACGGCTTCACGGCGGAGACGGAAGCGGACCCCGGCGCGCAGGCCGGCGCCTGGTGGGACCCCTACGTCGAGACCGCGGCCGTCCAGAACAGCACCCCGATGCTGACGGGAGAGCTGTTCGTGGCGATCACCCGGATGCGTGACCTGCTCGCCCCGCCGCTCGCCACCGGGGCCGCGCGTCCGGCGGAGCTGCGTCGGGCGATGGAGGAGGCCGTCGCCGTACCCGACGACTACGTGTGGGGTCCGGCGCTCCGCGACGACCTGCGCGAGCGCGCGTCACAAGGGGACCGGACGGGGTGAACGACCCCGGTCCGCGCGAGGCGTCGCGGCACTAGCCTGGCCGTATGCAGATCGACACGCCCCGAGGCCCGGCCCGGGTGGACCTCGACGAGCCCGAGGGCCCGCCCACCCTCCTGTTGGTCATCACCCACGGCGCGGGCGGCGGGGTGGACGCGCCCGACATCCTCGCGGTCCGCGACGCCGTCGTCGCCTCGGGCGGCGCGGTGGCACGGGTCACCCAGCCCTACCGGGTGGCCGGGCGCGCCATGCCGGGGTCGGCCACCCGTCCCCAGGACGAGGCGTGGAGCGCGGTGGTCACCGCGGTGCGCGCCAGGTTCCCCGGCGTCCCGCTGGTGCTCGCGGGACGCAGCAACGGCGCCCGCGTGGCGTGCCGCACCGCGAGGCCGCTGGGGGCCGACGCGGTGGTCGCCCTGGCCTTCCCGCTGCACCCACCGGGCCGCCCCGAGAAGTCCAGGGCGGACGAACTGCGTGCCACCGGGGTGGCGACCCTGGTGGTCAACGGGGACCGTGATCCGTTCGGGGTGCCCGACCCCGCCGACGCGACACGGCTCGTGGTGCGTCCCGGGGAACGCCATGACCTCGCCAAGGACCCGGCCGCGGTCGCCGACGCGGTGGTGGCCTGGCTGACCTCGGCCCTGGGCGGGTGAGACGAGGGGGCGGGTCGGCGCCGCCCCCTCGGGGGCCCTGTTGTTAAGCCGCCGCGCGGACGTCGGTGGGACGGCGCGGGGCGATGACGCGGCCGTCGGGCAGCAGCTCTCCGGTGTCCTCGAAGACGACCACGCCGTTGCACAGCAGACTCCAGCCCTGCTCGGGGTGGCTGGCGATGACGCGCGCGGCCTCGCGGTCACGGTCCTGGGAGGACGGGCATTCGGGGTGATGACGGCACATCGTCGTGCCTCCGGTTCGGTCGTTCGTTGCCACTTCGGCGTGTGACGCCTACGCGAACTCTAGTGGTGGACGTCACATCGCACTGCCCATTCTGAGGGATCGACCGTTCTCGCGGGGACGGCTGGATCGGGCGATTTCGGAACCGGCCGGAACCGGCCCGACCGGGAACCGCCGACCGCGCGACGGCATCGAAGGGCGAAGGCCCGTGCCGGGCCCGCTCTCAGCCCGACGACGCGGTCCGCCCGGCCAGGACGCCACGGGAGAGCTGGTCGGCCCGGCGGATCGGTTCGGGCAGCCGGTAGCGCGGGGTCAGCCGCAGCACCAGGCGGGTCGCGCCCTCCAGGTCCACGCGGTGTCCCACGGAGACGTAGACCGGTTTGACGCCCTCACGGGTGCGCAGGGCGCGACCAAGGACCTCCTCTCCCTCGCGCAGTTCGCTCCACGCCCCCCGCTGTGCCGCCGGGGCCTCGGTCCGACCGACGAACGCCGACTTGGCCACCCCCAGGGCGGGCCGGTCCAGCAGCACCCCCAAGTGGCAGGCCAGACCGAAGCGGCGTGGATGGGCCAGCCCGTACCCGTCGCAGACGTAGACATCGGGCCGCACCCGCAGCCGGTCCACGGCCTCCAACAGGGGCGGGAGCTCCCGGAACGCGAACAGGCCGGGCACGTAGGGAAAGCGCGGCCGGGCGGTGACGACCGAGGTCTCGACCACCTCCAAGGTGTCCGCCGTCATGACCACGGCGGCGGCCACCAGGCGTTCCTCGTCCACCGCGTAGGTCACGTCCAGGCCCGCGACCACCGACACCGCGTCGGCCTCCAGCGCCTCCGGCCGGACCCGCCCGGCCAGACGCTCCTGGACGGCGCGCGCCGCCTCGGGGTCGGCCGGCCAGGGATCCCCGACACCGGGGACGATGAGATCTCCGGACACGCCGCCTGTCCTCCTCGTGGTGACGGCACCACGCCCTCGCCCCGACGGCCGGTTCGAAAGTGCCGGGGAAAGGCTGCGGTGCCGGAAGTGGCATGTCTACTATGGCGCAAGCGGTCTGACCGAGGACCGGGCGGGTCGCGCCGCCGGGGCCCGGCACGAGGAAGGACGGGGAAACCGTTGCGCATCGGGCTGTTCGTCGCCTGCGTCACCGACTCGCTCTTCCCCGCCACCGCGCGCGCCACCCTTCACCTCCTGGAGCGGCTCGGCCACCAGGTGCTCTTCCCGCAGGGACAGACCTGCTGCGGCCAGGTCCACCACACCTCCGGTTACCGTCGTGAGGCCATGACGCTGGCGGCCCGCTTCGCCGACGTCTTCTCCGGGTGCGACCTCGTCGTCACCCCCTCGGCGTCGTGCGCCGCGATGGTCCGGCGCGCCTATCCGCGCTTTGCGACGCGCGATCCGGCCGTGGCGAGGGCCCCGCGGGTGCTGGAGCTCACCGAGTTCCTCGTCGACGTCGCCGACACCGTCGACGTCGGCGCCTACTTCCCCTATCGCGTCACCTACCAGCCCACCTGCCAGGCCCCGCGCTCCCCACGGGGGGACGAGCGTCCCCTGCGCCTGCTGCGCGCGGTGCGCGGCCTCGAACTGGTCGAACTTCCCCGAGCGGGGGAGTGCTGTGGTTTCGGCGGGGCCTTCGCCTGGAAGAACGCCGACACCTCGGTGGCCATCGTCGCCGACCGCCTCCGCGACATCGGCCAGAGCGGGGCCGAGGTCGTGTGCGCCTCCGACGACGCCTGCCTCACCCAGATCAGCGGTGCCCTGTCACGGTTGCGCGGCGCCGTACGGGCCCTGCACATCGCCGAGGTCCTCGCCGCGACCGAGGCGGGGCCCGCGCCGGCGGGTGGGCGCTGAGCGATGCCGCGTCCCACCCATCAGCGCCTGCCCTGGGCCCAATTGCTGCGCCGCGGCGCCGAACGGCGTCCACCGGGCCCGCCCCGTTTCGCCGACGTCGCCCGCGAGACGCTTGAGGACACCCGGTCGCGTCGGTTGCGGGCCGAGGCGGGCGCGCGGCTGCGCGCCCGCAGGGCGCGGGGACGCGCCGAGGAGCCCGCCTGGGAGGCCATGCGGGCCGAGGCGGGCGAAGCCCGCGAACGGGCACTGGCCGACCTCGAACACCACCTCCTGTCCTTCGAGAAGGCGGCCGAGACCCGTGGTACCCGCGTCCACTGGGCACGGGACCCCGCGGAGGTCCGCGGCATCGTCACGGACCTGGTCGTGGGCACCGGAGCCCGCGACGCCGTGCTCACCTCCTCGGCCACCCTGCGCGAGACCGGTGTCGCCCGCGCCCTGGCCGGCGCGGGTGTCAGGCCGCACGAGTCCGCGTTGGCCGACCTGATCGCCGCGCTCGCCGACGACCCGCCCACGGCCGAGTCGCGGGCGTCGGGCCGGCACGACCGCGCCCGTGCCAGGGAGACGTTGCTGCGCCACCTGCCCGGCGCGCCCTCCGACCTCCCCGACGACCCGGTCGTCCTCGTCGAGGCCGCGCGCGACCATCTGCGCGACCGGCTGCTGGAGACCGCGGTCGCGATCACGGGGGCCAACTTCCTGGTCGCCGAGACCGGGAGCGTGGTGCTGATGGAGACCGAGGGCAACGCCCGCATGGCGGCCACGTCGGCGGACACGCTCATCGTGGTCGCCGGCATCGACAAGATCGTCGCCTCCCGCTCCGACCTGGGCGTGCTGCTGCGCACCTGGTCGCGTTCGGCCACCGGCGATCCGCTCGTCCCCGTTGTCACCGAATGGGGCGGGCCGGACCGCGACGGGGACGGACCACGCGACGTGCACGTCGTGCTCGTCGACGCCGGACGTTCGCGCGCCCTGGCCGCTCCCGCCGGACGCGACGCGCTGCGCTGTGTCCACTGCACCGCCTGCCTGGACGTATGCCCGGTGTTCGAGCGCGTCGGCGCGCGCCCCTACGGCTCGGTGCGTCCCGGTCCGATCGGCGCCGCGCTCACGCCCCTCCTGGAGGGGACGGCAACGGCGCGCACCGCGTCGCTGCCCTTCGCCTCCACGCTGTGCGGCGCGTGCGCGGATGTCTGCCCGGTCGGGGTCGACGTTCCCGAGGTGCTGCTGGAGCTGCGGGCACGTGTCGTCGACGAACGGCGGGCCAACCCGGTGCCGACACCCGAGTCGGTGGCGATGCGCAGCGCCGAGTGGGTGCTCGGCGACGAGCGCCGCTACGCCGCGGCCCAGGCGACCGCGATCCGCTGGGCGCGGCTGCTCGCCCGCGCCGGGCGCATCCGCCGGCTACCGGGGCTGCTCGGCCGCTGGACCGAGGCCAGGGACCTGCCGGCGCCGCCCACCGAGCCCTTCCGGGCCTGGTGGCGTAGACGGCGGGCCGCAGACGGGAGGTGAGACGATGGGCGACGGACAGGCACGGGCCGAGATCCTGGCGCGCGTCCGTCAGGCCGGCGTGGTCGCGGGGGCCGGACACGTCGAGACGTTCGGCCGTGAGCGGGCCGCCGGCGGGGGCGGTGCCGGCACCGCGTCCGGTGACGCGGTCGCGGGGTTCATCGAGCGCCTGGCCGCCCGCGGCGTCGGGGTACAGCACGTGGCGGACCCCGACGACCTGCCACGGGTCGTCGCCTCGTCGTTGTGGGCCAACGGCGTCCGGCGCATCGCGGTGCCGCGCGACCTGTCGGCGCTGTGGCTCAGCGAACTCGACGGGGTGTGGATCACCCGGGACGATCCCCCCGGAAGCCTGTCGGTGCGCGCGATCGAGGCCGCGGGGGCGGCGGTGACCGGCTGCGCGGTCGCGGTCGCCGAGACCGGGACCCTGGTGCTGGACGGAGGTCCGCGGCAGGGGCGCAAGGCTCTCGCCCTGCTGCCGGCCCACCACCTGTGCGTGGTGGAGTCCCGCAGGATCGTGCCCACCGTGGCCGAGGCACTGGAGCGGCTCGATCCGCTGCGCTCCACGGTGTGGCTCACCGGGACCACCCGCACCACCGCCATCGACCAGGCCGCGGTCGCGGGGCCGCACGGGCCCGCCCGCATCGACGTCGTCGTGGTGGACTGAGCCGGGGCGCGCTCGCCTCAGGAACGGCCGGCGACGTCGGGGGTCTGCTCCCGGGAGGGTTCGCCGCGGCCGGTACCGGCCTCCAGGCAGCCCCACACCGTCACCACGGTGTTGATCACGGTGAAGACGGCCAGGGGGTGGTAGAAGCGGTTCAGCGCCTCCGTCTGCGCGGGGTCGCCGGCGAAGACCGTCAACCCGTACAGCACGCCGGCGCCGATCGCGCAGGCCAGGATCCCGCGCCACCAGCCGACCAGCTCGTAGCGGATCCGCGCCCACCCGCGCTGCGGCGGCCGGGGCGGGAGCGGGGCGCCGGCGAAGCGGTGGGCGAACCTGGCGTCGGCCCAGCGGACCATCGAGTGTCCGTAGGCCACGGTGAAGCCCAGATAGAGCGCGCCGAGGCCGTGCCCGAACTCGGCCGTACCGCCATGGTGGAGGTGCAACGCGATCGCGGCGAGCAGCACCACGTCCAGCAGGGGCAGGCTCAGCAGCAGCGCCGAACTGAGCCGCCGCGCGCGCAGCAGGTAGCGGGCGGCCAGCCCTCCCAGGAGCAGCACCCAGAAGGCGGCCTCACAGGCCAGGATGAACGCGACGATCATCACGGTTCCCTTGTCCACGTTCGGTGTGTCGGCCTTCAGCATGGCCCGCGGGCCCCTCGTGGAGCATCGCCCGCGCTGAGGAGAGCGGCTACGACCTTCGAAGTAGGCGGGTGCGTCGCCGCCATGCTGAGATGGGAACCGTGTGGCGACTTCCGTGGCGTGAGACCCTGGACCGGCGGATCCTGGGCGGCCGCCTCTACCTTGGCAGTACGTTGTGGGCCGGCGCCCATCTAGGGCTCGGCCTGCTGCTGTGGGGGGTGGGCGCCTACGTCCACCGCGGTGGGGTCGATCCGCGCTGGCTGCTCGTGACGCTGCTCCTCGTCTGCGTCGCGCTGCTGGTACGCCGGGCGGCTCCGGGACGGGGGCTGCTGCTGGGCACGGTCGTCCTGGTGGTCGAGATCGTGTTCCTCGGCCCCTCCTCCTCGACGCCCATCATCTACGGCGACCTGCTCTACGCGGTCGGGGCGTGGGGGCGCCGGCGTCTCGCGCTGGTCGCCTTCGCCATCGTCCTCGTGGGCAACGCCCTGGTGGTCGTGGTGGCCGGGTACCTGCTGCTGCGCGGGTTCCTGGTGGGAGGGCTGCTCACCCTGTTGCAGCTGCTCGGGCTGTACGTCCTCATGTTCACCACCCCCGCCATCAGCGGGCTGAGCATCCGGGAGCACCGGCTGCGCGCCGACCTGGAACGCCAGCGGGCCCGCCAGATCGAGCGCATGGCCGAGCTCGACCGGATCAACGCGATCGCGGAGGAACGCGGGCGCATGGCCAGGGAACTGCACGACGTCATCGCCAACCACCTCAGCGCGGTCGCGGTGCAGTCGACCGCCGCGCTGTCGATGCGCGAGTTCGACCCCGAGGTGGTGCGTCGGGTCCTCGGGGTGGTGCGCGACAGCAGCGTGCAGGGGCTCGCGGAGATGCGCCGGATGATCGGCGTCCTGCGCTCCGACGACAATCCCGACCTGGAGCGGGTCACCCCCCGGCTGGCCGAGGTGGAACGTCTGGTCGACACCGTCCGCCGCGCCGGCCTGGAGGTCACCCTGACCGAGTCCGGCCCGTCCGTCCCGTTGCCGGTCCAGGTGGACGCGGCGGCCTACCGGATCGTGCAGGAGTCGCTGACCAACGCGCTGCGCTACGCCGACCCCAAACAGGTCGAGGTCACGGTGGAGCGGCCGAGCGTGGCGGCGGTGGCGGAAGAAGGGGGCCGGCTCGTGCTCACCGTGGAGAACGGCCTGCCGGCCGAAGGGACGGTCGTCGAACGCGGCGACCTGGGGGCCGGGACCGGCCTGACGGGGATGCGTGAGAGGGCGACCCTGCTCGGCGGGACCTTCAGCGCCGGACCGGTCGACGGGCGGCGTTGGCGGGTGCGCGCGGTCCTGCCGGTGGAGCCGTGGCAGGGCTAGCCCGGCCCGGGCGGCTTGCCGCCCCTCGCCGCCGGGGCCGGACGGGCCGGGGGACGCTGTCGGCGTTTCGCCGGCAGGACCGGCGGGCCGCCCGCCTGCGGCCCGGCCACGTCGTGGACATCAGGACGTTGGGAGGCGGCCAGGACGGCGGCGGAGCGCGGGGTCAGGGGCGTGGGGAGACGCGGCTCCAGCGGCGGCCCGGGCGCCGCCCCCCGGCCGCGGCGCGGCACCTGGGACACACCCGGCGGACCTCGTCGGCGGCCCCGCCCGACTCGGGGAAGACGTCGGGCCAGGGCACGTGGTGGAAACGGCGCAGCCGCGACCTGCTCAGCGCCAGCCCGCACAGTGTCTGGTTGGTACCCGGCCACCAGGCGTGCGCCTCGCCCGCGGGGAGGCGCACCCCCTCCTCGTCCCGCCACTCGCCGGATGCGGCGACCGACGGCTCACCTCGTGTCGGCATCCCCGCTCCCCTCAGGCCGTCGTTCCGCTGCGTCCTATCCCCCTACCCTCCCCGGCTCGCTGTCACGGCCTCGTAGGCTGCTGCCATGACGGAGGGGACGCAGATGGGGCCGACGGTCCGGGTGATCGTGGCCGAAGACCAGTGGGCGGTCAGATCGGGCCTGGTCATGATCTTGGACTCGGCCCCCGGCATCGAGGTGGTCGCCGAGGCGGCCGACGGCGAGGAGGCCGTGGCCGCGGCGTTGCGCCTGCGCCCCGACCTGGTGCTCATGGACGTGCGGATGCCGCGCAAGGACGGCATCTCCGCCACCCGTGACCTCGCCGGCAGTGGTGTCGACGTGCTGATCCTGACGACGTTCGACCTCGACGAGTACGTCTTCGGGGCGCTGCGCGCCGGCGCGGCGGGCTTCCTGTTGAAGAACATCGAGGCCGACGAACTCGTCGAGGCCGTGCGCCTGGTCGCGCGCGGCGAGGGGATGATCGCTCCCGCGGTGACCCGCCGCCTCATCCGGGAGTTCGCCGGGAGCCCGGTCGCCCCTCCGGCCCCACAGGCGGCCCAGCCCCCGGCGGAGCTGGCCGCGTTGACCCCGCGGGAGCTCGAGGTGCTGGCCTGTGTGGGGGAGGGGCTGTCCAACCAGCAGATCGCCCGGCGCCTGGGCATCACCGAGACCACCACCAAGACCCATGTCAGCCGTCTCCTGGCCAAGCTGGACCTGCGCAGCCGGGTCCAGGCGGCGATCCTCGCCCAGGAGCTGGGCGTGGTGTGAGCGGGGTCAGCCGAACCTGAGGCGCAACCCGGCCAGGAGCGCCTCCAGGCCGTCGAGGAACCAGGCGTCGTAGTCGGGGGCGGGGTCGCCCAGTTCGGCCAGGTGCGGGTGGCGGGCGTCCAGCGAGGCGGGAGCGGGGCCGGGACGGCCCTCGGCGCGCACCTGGTGGATGACGGCTCCGGTCACGTAGGCGTCCAGCGCCGCCGCGGCGCGGGCGATCGCGTCCCGGTCCAGCCCCGCCTCCTCGAAGGCCGCGTAGTGGGCCTCCAGGGAGCGCAGTGCCGAGGCGCTGTCGGGCTTGCGGTGGACGATGAGCGGTAGCGCCCCCGAGTGGCGCAGCAGCCGGGCGCGGTACTCCTCGGCCCAGGAGCGCAACCGCTCCTGCCAGGGGCGGTCGTCGCCGGGCTCCTCGTCCCGTGGCGCGGCCTCCTCCTCGGCCGCGCCCGCGGCGGGGGCGTCCCCGTCGACGGGCCGGGTGGTGTCGGTGATGTGCTCGACGATCGCGGCGTAGAGCTGGTCCTTGCCGAGGGGGAAGTGGTGGTAGATGGCCATGGCCTCGACCTGGAGCGCGTCGCCGAGGCGTCGCATGGTCAGGCCGCTCAGTCCCCGGCCGTCGATGATCTTGAGTGCTTCGGTGATGATGCGCCCGGCGCTGAGTCCGGCGTTGTTGCGGCTCACCAGCCCATCTTAAACTTACTTTGTAAAGGCGATGGCGCGGGGACGACCCGCCCCTCCACAGTGATCCGGCTCACCCATAGAGTAGTGCCGGCGGCGCAGCCGCGACCGCCGTAACCACACGGACCTCCCGGGAGGGGACATGAGACTGGGTGGGCGCAAGGTCGGCCCGCAGGCGCGTGAGCGTCACGACGAGGACCGCGCCCTCGCCGGGCGACTGCCCGAACTGCTGGACGCCGCCGCCGAAGCCGAACGCGCGCTACACGACGCGCAGCGGCGCGGTGCCGACGTCGGCGAGCTGCACCGGCTCGGCAGGGCCCTGGACGGGGCGTTGACCGAGGCCATGCGCGCCGCCTACGCGCGGCGCCGCACCCTTATGGGGCCGCGCGCCCTTGACGACCGGATCTACCGACGCCGCGCCATGGCCAGGCCGGCCGTCAAGGAGGCCACCGCGCTCGCCGAGCGTCTGCTGACCTTGCGCGAACGCCACCGCCTGCACGGGATCGAGCGCCTGCCCCGCAGCCCCGTCTCCTGAGCGACCCCGCCCGGGAGGCGGCACGGATGCGCGCACCCGCCTGTTGATGGCAGTATTCCGACAGTAGGCCCACCACGCCCAGGGTGGATGGCGTGATGTCAGGTGAGGAGTACGGGGAGCGATGACGTCGGAGTTCGTCCACATCGACGCCGCGTCGAAGGTCCCTCCCTACGAACAGATCAGAAGCGCCATCGCGCAGGCCGCGGCCAACGGCGAACTGCCCGTCGGGTTCAAGCTGCCGACCGTACGCGCGCTCGCCGAGGAACTGTCGGTCGCGGTCAACACCGCGGCACGCGCCTACCGCGAGCTGGAACAGGCCGGCATCGTCGAGACACGCGGCAGGTCGGGGACCTTCGTCGCGGCCGGCGGAGACCGGCAGCGCACCGAGGCGCTGGCCGCCGCCCGCGCCTACGCCGACGTCATCTCCCGGCTGGGGCTGGACGCCGACGAGGCGCTGCGCATCGTCTCGGCCGCCCTGCGCGGACGCGACTGAGGGACGTCCCGCCGCTGTGGGGCCGTTCGGAGAGGCGTCGCCGCGCCACAGCGCGCCGGCCCCGCCGCCTGCGCCTCGGGGCCCGCGAAAGACGAACGGCCCCGCACCGGCCACCGGTGGGTGGCGGGTACGGGGCCTGGTGCGGCGCGCCGGTGCGGGGGTGCCCCGCGCGGATCAGCTGGCGAAGTCCAGCAGCTGCTGGGCGCGGCTGGGGTGGCGCAGCTTGGACAGCGACTGCTTCTCCAACTGGCGGATGCGCTCACGGGTGAGACCGAGGTGCTTGCCGATCTCGTCCAGGGTGCGCGGACGTCCGTCCATCAGGCCGAAGCGCAGGGACATGATCGTCGCCTCGCGCGGCTCCAGGTCGTCCAGCGCCCGCCGGAGCTGGTCGGCCATCAACTGGCGGTCGACGACCTCGGAGGCCTCGGAGGCGTCGATGTCCTCGATGAGGTCGCCGATGCGGGTCTCGCCGTCCTCGCCGATCGTGGAGTCGAGGCTGATGGGCTGACGGGTGACCCGCAGCAACTCCTCGATCTGGGCGGGTGTCTTGTCCAGCTCGTGTGCCAGCTCCTCGGGGGTGGGCTCACGCCCGAGGGTCTGGTGCATGTCGCGCTCGAGCCGGCTGACCTTGCTGAGCAGCTCCAGCACGTGGACGGGCAGCCGGATGGTGCGCGCGGAGTCGGCGAAGCCACGCTGGATGGCCTGGCGGATCCACCACATGGCGTAGGTGGAGAACTTGTAGCCCTTGGCGTAGTCGAACTTCTCGACCGCGCGGATCAGGCCGAGGTTGCCCTCCTGCACGACGTCGAGCAGCGACATGCCACGGTCGCTGTACTTCTTGGCGACCGAGACGACCAGGCGGAGATTGGCCTCCAACATGTGCGCCTTGGCCCTACGGCCATCCTCGGCGATCCACTCCAGATCCTCGCGCTCGGTGTCGTCGAGGTCGGTGGGCTCGGGGGCGCCGTCGAGCAGGCCGAGCCGGTACTCGGCGTACAGGCCCGCCTCGATCCGCTTGGCGAGGTCGACCTCCTGCTCGGCGGTGAGCAGCTGGCGCCGGCCGATGGCCTTGAGGTAGGTGTGGACGGAGTCGCCCATGGCGGGGGACTGGTCGTCCAGGTCGGCCTCGGGGGCCTCCGAATCGGCGGAGGCGGTCTTGGACCTACGGGTCCTGGAGACGGCCGGTGCGGGCCCGTTGGTGTCGAGGGCCTCCTCGAGCGCCTCGTCGTCGGCGTCGGGGTCCACCGCGTCGGTGGAACGGTCGTCCCCGTTGGCGAGGCGCACGCCGGAGTCGGTGAGTTCGCGCAGGATGGAGCGGCCGTCGGCCGGGCTGATGCCGGCCGAGGAGAACGCGTCACGGAGCTCCGCAAGGGACAGATGCCCCTGGGAGCGCCCCCGCGTGATCAGCTCGTTGAGAGCGGCCGACGCGGCGTTGTCGGCTGCGGTGTCCGCCACCGTGGGAGAAGTGGCCAGGGCAGTGCGCGACATGAGGGCACCTCCCTCCCTTCCAAGACGTCAGGCACGCGGCGGCTTGGGAAGTCCGCCGTCTTGGCGCGCCAATATGTCCAACGTGTCAGAGAGTCAAATGTTCCCGATCTCGATTGGATATCGGATGTAGTGGTGTACATCACGTCGTGAGCGGTTTGGATCAGGGGTGAGGAGCGGGTAAGGGCGGCGGGGTCGCGGGACGGACAACGGGCGGTACACGGACGAGAGGAGACCCGAGGCGGCCGGGCGGCCGCGCTTTCGGGGAACGCGACTGAACAACAGGACGCACGGGGAGGGAGTGGAGTTCCCCGCGGCCGTGAACGGCCACGTCCTCCCTCCCCTGCCCCGTCAGGTCCGGGTCATGCACCCCGAGCCGGGGCGCGCAGCGTCCGCAGATCGGGTTTCCCCGACGCCAGCAGGGGCAACTCCGCGCGCACGTCGAGTTCGCGGGGCGCGGCGTAGGCCGGCAGGAACGAGCGGACCCGGGAACGCACCTCGTCGAGGGTCGGCGGGGCACTGGGATCGGCGGGAACCACGACGACGGTCACCCGTTGCCCCCATTCGGGATCGTCGCGGCCCACGACGACGGCCTCGGAGACCGAGTCGAGACCGCACACGATCTCGGCGACCTCGGAGGGGACGACCTTGTGGCCGCCGGTGTTGATGACGTCGTCCGCGCGGCCGCGCACCCGGAGCCGCCCCTCGTCGTCGAGGACGCCCAGGTCCCCCGTCGTGAAGCGCGGCCGCCCGTCGGGGCCGGGGCGCAGGTGGGCGGCCGACAGGTCCGGACGCAGCCGGTAGCCGCTGAACAGCATCGGCCCGCCCAGCAGGATCCGTCCGTCCTCGGCGACGCGGACGTCCACCCCCTCCAGGGGAACGCCGTCGTAGACGCATCCGCCGCAGGTCTCGCTCATGCCGTAGGTCGTGACCACCCGCCCTCCGGCGGCGCGGGCGGCCTCCAGCAGGGCGGTGTCGGCCGCGGCGCCGCCGAGCAGGATCGTGCCGAACGCCGACAGGTCGGCCCCCGCGGCCAGCAGCCGACGCAGCTGGGTGGGGACCAGGGAGACGTGCGGACGGTGTTCGGCTGCGGCGGCCAGTACGGCGTCGACGTCGAAACGGAGGTGGATCGGCTCGCTCCCGCAGGCCAGCGCCCGCAGGATCACCTGGAGGCCGGAGATGTGCGCGGTGGGCAGCGTGCACAGCCAGACGTCACCGGGGCCCGCGCCGATACGGGCGAGGGAGGACCGCGAGGAGTGGGTCAGCGCGGGAGCGCTCAGCTCCACGCCCTTGGGAGTCCCGGTGGAGCCGGAGGTCGCGATGACCAGGGCGACGTCGTCGCCGATGCCCACGCCCCCGTCCACGGGGGTGACCCCCTCGGGGGTGCGTACCGACGAGGGGCGCATGGCCTCGACCAGGGCGCGTACCCGGGGCGCGGGCGTGTCGGCGGCGATGGGCAGCACGGCGGGACCGTCGCCGGCCAGGGCGCGGGCGAGGAGTTCGGTGAGGTGGCGGCCGTCCAGGCCGACCACCGCCTGCAAGGGTCGTTTCGGCACGTCCACGACGTTATCGCCGCGTCACCTCCGCCGCGACGACGCCCCATCGCCCCTCAGGGCGGGTGCGGGGCCGGGACGTGAGGAGACTAAGGTTGTCCTCTGGAAAGTGAGGCGTTCGGGCAGGCCGACGGGGTGCGTAGCGCCGCCGGGCCCCCGTGCCGCCTCGTGACGCATCGTCGCGTGAGGAGAGTGCGGAGTCGTGAGCAGCGTGATCGACTGGAAGCGGTCGGGGGACTACACCGACATCATCTACGAGACCGCCGAGGGAATCGCCAAGATCACGATCAACCGCCCCGAGCGCCACAACGCCTTCCGCCCGCAGACCCTGTTCGAGCTCCAGGACGCGTTCAACATCGCGCGCGACGACTCCCGGGTCGGTGTCATCATCTTCACCGGGGCCGGGGACCAGGCGTTCTGCTCCGGCGGTGACCAGAAGATCCGCGGTGACGACGGGTACATGGGCGATGACGCGGTGGCCCGGCAGGGCATCGGCCGTCTCAACGTGCTCGACCTGCAGGTCCAGATCCGGCGCCTGCCCAAGCCGGTGATCTGCATGGTCGCCGGCTGGTCGATCGGCGGGGGCAACGTGCTCCAGGTCTGCTGCGACCTGACGATCGCCGCCGACAACGCCAAGTTCGGCCAGACCGGGCCGAAGGTGGGGTCCTTCGACGGCGGGTACGGTTCGTGGCTGCTGGCCCAGACGGTCGGTCTGAAGAAGGCCCGTGAGATCTGGTACCTGTGCCGCCAGTACAGCGCGCAGGAGGCCCTGGAGATGGGCATGGTCAACGCGGTGGTCCCGCTGGAGCGGTTGGAGGAGGAGACCGTCGCCTGGGCCCGTGAGCTGCTGGAGAAGTCCCCGCTGGCGCTGCGCATGCTCAAGGGCGCGATCAACGCGGTCAGCGACGGCGCCGCGGGCATGCAGCAGTTCGCCGGCGACGCGACGATGCTCTACTACATGAGCGAGGAGGCCCAGGAGGGCCGCGACGCGTTCAAGGAGAAGCGGCGTCCCGAGTTCGAGAAGTTCCCGCGCCGCCCCTAGGAGCGCGGAACGGCGGAAGCGACGTGGCGGAAGGAGCGGCGTGGAACGGGAGACGGCGGACGGCGTGGTGACCGGCCGGGTCTTCTCGATCGCGATGCGGACGCGGTTTCGCGGGGTGACCGCCCGCGAGGGTGTTCTGGTGCGCGGAGCGGCCGGATGGGGGGAGTTCTCCCCGTTCGCCGAGTACGGGCCGCGCGAATGCGCCCGTTGGTGGGCGGCCTGCCATGAGGCGGCCGAGGTCGGCTGGCCCGAACCGGTGCGTGACCGGGTCCCGGTCAACGTCACGGTGCCGGCGGTCGGTCCCGAGCAGGCCGCCCGCATCGTCGCCGAGGCGGGCTGCTCCACCGCCAAGGTGAAGATCGCCGAGAAGGGCCAGGGGGACGCCGACGACATCGCCCGCGTCGAGGCGGTCCGCGACGCGCTCGGGCCACGGGGCAAGGTCCGCGTCGACGTCAACGGGGCCTGGCGGGTCGACCACGCCGTCCGGATGATCCGCGAGCTGGACCGTTTCGACCTGGAATACGTCGAACAGCCGTGCGCGACGCTGGAGGAGCTGGCGCTGGTGCGTCGGCGGGTGGACGTGCCGATCGCGGCCGACGAGTCGATCCGCCGGGCCGAGGACCCGTTGAAGGTGCGGGCGGCCGGGGCCGCCGACATCGTGGTGCTCAAGGTGCAGCCGCTGGGCGGGGTGCGCCCGGCGTTGCGCGTCGCCGAGGAGTGCGGTCTGCCCGTGGTGGTCTCCAGCGCGGTGGAGACGTCGGTGGGCCTGGCGGCGGGGGTGGCCTTGGCCGCGGCGTTGCCGGAGCTGCCCTACGCCTGTGGGCTGGCCACGATGCACCTGCTCGCCACGGACGTGTGCGCCGATCCGCTGCTGCCCGTGGACGGCCACCTGCCGGTGCGCCGTCCCGAGGTGGACGAGGCCCGGCTCGCCGCGGTCGAGGTCCCGGCGCGGGCCTGGCTGGAACGGATGGCGGCGGCCCGACGCGAGTGGCGGGCCCGGGCGCTCTGAACTCCCGCGTCGGCCGGCCCGGCGTCACGACGTGAGCGATCGCGCAGCCCCCGCGGGGACGAGGCGGGGACCTGGAAGCGTTGTCCGGTCAAGGGAGTTCACCTCCTCCCGTTCCCCTCGCACGCTCCGAGCGCGGTTACGAACCGGGAGACTGGGAAGGCGGAGCCCTACCCCGAGTGGCCGAAGTCGGCGGGCGGGACCGTCGTGGGGACCGTCCCCGCCCGTGTTTGCCGGACCCGCGATCGCGATCGCGAGCGGACTAGTGAAAGAAGTTGCCGTGAATCCCTCCACCGCCCTGGCGCGTGTCCTCGTCGACGAACTGGCCCGGTGCGGGCTGGCGGAGGCCGTCGTCGCGCCGGGATCGCGCTCCACCCCACTGGCGCTGGCCCTCGTCGCCCATCCGGACATCCGGGTCCACGTGCGCATCGACGAGCGTTCCGCGGCCTTCCTCGCCCTGGGGCTGGCCCGCGTGTCAAGGCGCGCGGTGGCGCTCGTGTGCACCTCGGGCACTGCCGCGGCCAACTTCCACCCGGCCGTGCTGGAGGCCGACCAGAGCGGTGTCCCGCTGCTGGTGCTGACCGCGGACCGGCCGCCGGAACTGCGGGGGACCGGGGCCAACCAGACCGTCGATCAGGTGGCGTTGTACGGCACGGCGGTCCGCTCCTTCACCGAGGTGGGGGTCGCCGACCCGGTGCCGGGGATGAGGGCCTACTGGCGGTCACTGGCCTGCCGGGCCTGGGAGTCGGCGGCCGGGCGCCGGCCGGGACCGGTGCACCTGAACCTCGCCTTCCGTGACCCGTTGGTGCCCGACGCCGAGGAGGGCGGGACGCGGTGGCCGGAGCCGTTGGAGGGCAGGCCCGACGGACGCCCCTGGATCGCGTCGGCGTCGTCGGTCCCGTGTGAGGCCGTCCCGGTGGAACTGCCCCAGGTGGAGCGGGGCGTCATCGTGTGCGGTGACGGCGACTACGACCCGATCCCCTTCCTCGCCCTGGCGGCGGCCACGGGGTGGCCGCTGTTCGCCGAGCCGACCTCCAACGCCCGGCGGACCGGGGCGGTCTCGACCTACCGGCAACTGCTCGCGGCGCCGGGGTTCGTCGCCGGGCACGAGCCGGAGCTCGTGGTCAGCGTGGGACGGCCGGGACTGTCGCGACAGGTCCTGGGGTATCTCAGGCGAGCGCCGCGACACGTGGTGGTGGCCGGCCCCAACGGGTTCGCCGATCCGGTGCGCACCGCCACCGACGTCGTCGAGGCGGTCGCGCCTCCTCCCGGCGCGGACCCCGACACCTCCTGGGCGCGTTCCTGGCGGCGCGCGGAGGAGGCGGCGCGCTCGGCGGTGGACGCGCTGCTGGACGCCGAGGAGACGCTGAGCGAACCGCGGCTGGCCCGGGACCTGGCCGCGCACCTGCCCAACGGCTCGCTGTTGTTCGCCGGTTCGAGCATGCCGATCCGCGACCTGGACGCGACGATGAGCCCTCGCTGCGCGGCGCGCATCGTGGGAAACCGCGGGGTGAGCGGGATCGACGGGACCGTCTCGACCGCGCTCGGGGCGGCGCTGGCCCACCAGCGTGACGGGGGCGGGGGCGGTTACGCGCTGCTGGGGGACCTGGCGCTGCTCCACGACCAGAACGGGCTGGTCATCGGTCCGCAGGAGCCGCGTCCGGACCTGGCGATCGTGGTGGTCAACAACGACGGCGGCGGCATCTTCTCCGGGTTGGAGCAGGCGGGCCACCCCGACTTCGAGCGCGTCTTCGGCACCCCGCACGGGGTGTCCATGGAACATGTCGCCATGGTGGCCGACCTCGCCTACACCCGTCTGGAGTGGGCGACCGACCTGCCCAAGGCCCTGCTGGGCGAGGGGGTGCGCATCATCGAGGTGTGCACCGACCGCGCGGACTCCGCCGCGTTGCGGCGCCGTCTCCAGGAGGAGGTCACCGCCGTCGTCGAGTGACGTCCGGCGCGGGGAGGGGCACCGCCGCCATGCTCCCGTGGGGCGGTCCCCGGGTGGGTTCCACCGGTTTCGCTGACGAGGCGGCCTCCGCCGTCCTACTCTTTCTTCACGTGCAAATGCACGTGCATACGGTCGTGCATGAGGAGGGTGACGTGATCGGTGAGACCGGGCGGAACGGGTGGAGCCGAAGGGGACGCGTCGGCGCCGCGCGCGGCAGGCACGCGCGGCGGGATCGGCGTCGCGGGCGACCGGGGGCACGCGCGGTACTGCGGGTGACGGTGCTCCTGGGCTGGGCGGTCCGGCTGGTCATGGGCTTCTCCGAGCCCGCTCCGTGACGGCCGGGGGATACTGGCGGCATGGGGCGAGTACTGCACATGACGACGCTGCGGGAGTGGCGCGACCGGGACGGGGCGCTGGTGCCGGGGACGTTGCGCACCGAGGGGTTCGCCCACGCCGCGCCGGACGACACCGCGATGCTCGCCGTCGCCAACGCCTTCCACCGTGACGTGTCCGAACCCCAGGTGGTCCTGGCGGTGGACACCGCCCTGGTCGGCGCGCGGGTCCGCTGGGAGGTCCCCGACCCGGCGCCGCCCGGATCGGCGCCGGGCGCCACCCTTCCCCGCATCCACGGACCGATCCCCGAACGGGCCGTCGTGGGGGTCCGGTACGTCCGCCGCGACCCTTGGGGCGGTTACCTCGCCTTCGAAGCGCGGACCGGGACCGCGGAGAGGTTCGACCTGGTGCCCTCCCCCGAAGGGGGCTGGTACCGGCGGACGTGGCAGACCGGGGTCCCGGCGCACCCCACCGACGGGCGGGCGGGACGCGACACCGCCACCGCGATCCTGTTCCTGCTCGGTCCGGGCGAGACCTCGCGCTGGCACCGGCTCCGCTCCGATGAGCTGTGGGTGTTCAACCGCGGCGGCCCTCTGTCACTCGTCCTGGGCGGCAGCGGCGAAAGCCCCGAGGCCTCCGCCGAGATCCTGCTCGGATCCGGTGCCGAGGAGGGACACGGCCTCCAGGCGGCCGTGCCGGCCGGCACCTGGCAGTGCGCCCGCCCCGTGGAGCCTCGCGAGGCGCTGGTGACCTGCGTGGTCTCCCCCGGGTTCGACTTCGCCGACTTCGAGGCCGGTCCCACCGTGCCCCCCATGGATCACAGCAGCCGGGCCAGGGCCGACAACGCCACGTAGTACGGCAGGCTCAGCACCAGCACGGAGATCGCGACGGACAGGGCGCGCGGCCAGCGTCGCCGGCCGCGCAGCGCCGGCAGCGACGCCCACCTGCGGGAGGCCAGCACCACGGCGCCGGCGAGCACGCCCCCGCCCAGCGCCCAGACGAGGACGGGGAGCGCCAGCCAGTCCCCCAGGGCCAGTCCGGCCAACCAGACCACTCCGCCGGTCAGCAGCGCGTCGACCACCCCCGCCCGGTCCAGCCCCCGAGGGGCCGGGCGGCGTTCGCGCACCACGGAGACGAGCGTGAGCAGCGGGGCGCCCAGGACGAGTGACAGGGTGAGCGCCGCGGTCCCGAGGTGTCCGCCGGGGGGAGTCTCGGCGAACTCGGCGAGGTCCAGACCGAGCATCCGCATCCCCAGGTGTTCCACGGGGACACCGACGCTGTTGGCCATGACGACCACGCCCCGCTCGCCATCGTGGGCGACGAAGGAGCGCTGCCCGCCGGTCTGTCCGTTGTGCCACACCACGTCGCGGCCGGAGACGTCCCACAGCTGCCAGGCCAGTCCGGTCCGCGCGGAGCGCTCGGCCGGCCCGGAGGAGTTCCGCAGCGGTTCGGCCGCGCGTCGCAGGGCCGGGCCCAGGGGGGTCTCGTGCCCCATCATCGCCCGCAGGAACAGCGCGAGGTCGCCGGCGGTGCTCCATGTTCCGATGCCGGCCGGCAGGTAGTCGGCGTTGTTCCAGGTGGAGGTGCGCATCCCGGAGCGGGTGTGCGGCAGCGCCGCACCCGAGGGGGGATCGGGATCCCCGGGAACGTTCAGCGTCGTCGAGGTCATGCCCAGCGGACGTAGTACGCGCTCCCGCAGCGCGGTGGGGTAGTCGGTGCCCAGTCGCTCGGCGAGGGCCGCGCCCAGCAGCGCGTAGCCGAGGTTGGAGTAGGCGTACTCCCCGGGCTCCCCGGGCAGGTCGGACAGCGAGGCGACGGCCTGCAGCGGGTCGGGCGCGTCGACATAGGGATCCCCGAGCAGGAATACCTCGGCTCCGGAGCGCACCGTGGCCGGCAGTCCCTGCGGGGCGAGCCGGGGCAGCCCCGAGTGGTGGGTCGCCAGCTCCTCCAGGGTGATCGCGGCGACAGAGGGGTGGGCGAAGCCCACATCGGGCCAGATCTCGCCGATCGTCGTATCGGTCCCGACCTCACCGCTCTCCAGCATCACCGCGAACAGGGCCGCGGTCAGCGGCTTTTGGGTGGAGCCGTTCTCGAACGGGGTGTCGGGGCGCACGGGGGAGCCGGTGCCGGTCGAGCCGAACGCGGCGGAGCGGATCAGCCCGTCCTCGACGACCGCCACCGACAGGCCCGCCACCGGTCCGTCGGGGAGCAGGCCGCGGACCTCGGCGGCCAGCGCGTCGTCTCCGGAGTGCGCCGTCGGGTCGGCGGGGGAGGTGAGGGGCGGAACGGTCCACAGGAGAGCGGAGGCGGCCACGGCGACGACGAGGGCGACGGTGATCGCTCGGGAGGAGAAGCGGTGGAGGAGGGGCGGCCGCCGGTGCGGGGACGAGGGGGTGGTGGGCATGTGTTCTCCGGAGGGCTAGGAGCGGCCTGCGGCGAGGACGACCAGGAGCGGGATGACCCGTTGGGGCGGGACCCGGTACCTGCCCCGCCCGGTGGAGTGCAGCCAGCCGGCCGCGACGAGCTGGCGCAGGTGGTGGTAGAGCTGACCGGTCGTGCCGAGGGTCGGGTCCTCCTTGAGGTCGGCGGAGGCGTACGTGCCGGTGAGGACGAGCTGGAGCAGTCGCAGTCGGACCGGGTGGCCGAGGGCGTCGAGGGCGGGCGCCACCTCGCTCCAGTCGGCCTCGGTGAGCTCCGCCGCTTCGGCGCCCTGCTGCCACTCGTAGACCTCGCCGGTCGGGAGCGGAACCACGCCGGTGAACAGCACCGCGCCCCGTTGCGGGTCGGCGTTGCGTTTGAGCTCCTCCAGCGGGGCGAAGCGGGGGTCCGCGGCGGTGGGGGAGGACGTGTCGCCGGTGGGGGCGGCGCCTTCGAGGCGGGTCACGCGCTCTTCGAGGTCCGCCAGGCGGCTTCGGAGCGGTTCGAGCGGATCGTCCATAGGACGATAATACGTAAGAACGTAGTTGTGTACATAATCGGGTCCGACGATCACAAGGGGCGGACCAGGCGGAAACAACGCAGCGCCCCGCCGTTCGCTCGAACGGCGGGGCGCTGCGCGGACGGGCCGGGGCTCAGTCGTCGGTGAGGGCCTCGCGCATGACGCGGAACTTCGCCTCGGTCTCGGCGACCTCGGCCGTGGGATCGGAACCGGCGACGATGCCACCGCCGGCGAACAGCCGCGCCCGTGATCCCTCGATCTCGGCGCAGCGCAACGCGATGCCCCATTCGCCGTTGCCCTGGGCGTCGATCCAGCCCACGGGGGCCGCGTAGCGGCCGCGGTCCATTCCCTCGAGTTCCCGGATGAGCGGCATCGCGGTCGCGGTGGGGGTTCCGCCCACCGCCGCGGTGGGGTGCAGCGCGGCGACCACGTCGAGCGTCGAGGTTCCGGGTGACAGCGTGGCGCGCGCCGGTGAGGCGAGGTGCTGCACGTTGGCCAGCCGCAGCAGTTCGGGCCGCTCGGGGACGTCGATCGACGAGCACAACGGCGCAAGCGTCGTCCGCAGCGAGTCGATCGCGTAACGGTGCTCCTCCAGGTCCTTGGGGGAGGAGAGCAGCTCGTCGGCGAGCGCCGTGTCCTCCTGGGCGTCCCCGCCGCGCGGACGGGTGCCGGCCAGCACGAGCGAGGAGACGGCGTCGCCCTGGCGCCGGATCAGCAGCTCGGGGGTCGCGCCCACCATGCCGGCGACGGAGAAGGTGTAGCAGTCGGGGTGGTCCCTGCTCAGCCGGCCGAGCAGCGAGCGCACGTCGATGCCGGCCTCGGCGTCGACGTAGAGGTCGCGGGCGAGCACGACCTTGTCCAGATCGCCGGCGCGGATGCGCCGCACGGCGGCGGTGACCGCACGCCCCCACTCGTCCGCGCTCAGCGCCCCCGACGACCAGCGCAGCGGTCCGACCCGACGTGGCGGCGTCACACGGGTGAGGAGTTCCTCGGGGTGGGTGTCGGGTCGGTCGCAGACGGTGGTGAGCCAGGAGCGCCCGTCGCGTCGGCCCACGATGACGCGGGGCAGCACCAGGGTGGAACCGGCCGAGCCCGGGTCGAAGGTGAAGGACCCGAACACGACCGGCCCGGTACCGGGCAGTTCGACCGAGTCGTCGACGACGACCGTCGCCATGAGGTCGTCGAGCCAGCGCGAGGCCGCGGTGAAGCGCTCGGTTCCCTGGCCGCCCTCCTCGGCCGGGAGTCTGAGCCGGGCCGCGCTGCCCCATGCGACGATTCCGTCGCCACCGTGGATCCAGGCGAACGGGCCGTGGGGTGGGAGGTGGGTCAGAAGGTCACGACCGTCGCGTAGCGGAACGGTTCGGACGATCAGCTTCTGCGGCGTTTCAGGTGCGACACTCACGACAATCCAGTCTAGAGCGCACACCTCGGACAGTTCGCGGGGCGCCGGGGGAGGACCGGAGCGCCCAGGAGACGAAGGACACGTGCCGCGCGGATCCCACGTCATCACACCGTGAGCCTCCCACGCCCCTTAGGCTGGCCACCGGTCGCAGTCACGGCAACATTACGGGGGTCGACGTTCGATGGGATGGTTGGGACGATCCGCGCTCGTCTTCGCGACGGTTCCGCTCCTCGCCTCGTGCGCGAGCGTCCCGCCGGGAGCCTCGCCCGCACAGGTCCCCCGGCCGGGCGGCGTGGAGATGTCACCGAGCGGCGGGACGCTCTCCGGGCGGATCCCCGACGGGTGCGAGGTCGATCCGGCCGCTCCCAAGCGGCAGCTGCGCGGAGCCTGGATCGCCACCGTGCGCAACATCGACTGGCCCTCCACGACCGGACTGAGCGCGAAGGAGCAGCAGGACGAGCTGCGCGCCCAGCTCGACCGCGCCCGCGACCTCGGTCTCAACGCGGTCTTCTTCCATGTCCGCCCGACCGCGGACGCGCTCTACGCCTCCGAGAAGGAGCCCTGGGCGCGTTACCTGACCGGACGCCAGGGCGGTGACCCCGGTTACGACCCGTTGGAGTTCGCCACGGCCGAGGCGCACGCGCGGGGCCTGGAACTCCACGCCTGGTTCAACCCCTACCGGGTGGGCTGGAAGGCCCCCGACCTCAAGGGGCTGGTCGCCGACCACCCGGCACGCGAGAACCCCGACTGGCTCATCGAGTACGCCGACCAGGGCTGGTTCGACCCGGGCAACCCCGAGGTCCAGCAGTGGGTGAGCGACGTCGTCCTCGACGTCGTGGAGCGCTACGACGTCGACGGCGTCCACTTCGACGACTACTTCTACCCCTATCCGGTGGACGGTCAGCGGTTCGACGACGACGAGAGCTGGCGCAAGTACGGCGGGGGGTTCGACGACCGCGGCGACTGGCGGCGCGACAACGTCAACACGCTGATCGCCGACATCCACGGCCGGATCCAGCAGACCAAACCCTGGGTCCGGTTCGGGGTGAGCCCCTTCGGCATCTGGCGCAACCGGGCCACCGACCCCACGGGTTCCGACACCGACGGCCTCCAGTCCTACGACGCCCAGCACGCCGACACCCGCGCCTGGATCCAGGCGGGCACGGTCGACTACGTGATCCCCCAGCTCTACTGGTACCGCGGGTTCGAGATCGCCGACTACGAGCGGCTCGTTCCCTGGTGGGCCGGCGAGGTCGCCGGGACCGAGGTCGACCTCTACATCGGCCAGGCCGCCTACAAGGTCGGCGACCAGGGGTGGAAGGGGGAGGAGGCGCTCTCCCGCCAGCTCGACTTCAACACCGGTCACCCCGAGGTCGGCGGGGACGTCTACTTCTCCATGAAGGATCTCAGCGGCCGGGCACGCGGCGCGATCGAACATGTGGCCGCCACGCACTACGCCCACCCGGCCCTGCCCCCGGTGGCGGGAGGGGACTCCCACACGGCCCCGGCGCCGGTCACCGACCTGGCCGCGCGCCGATCGGGCGGGGAGGTGCGGCTCTCCTGGACCGCGCCCGAGGACGCCCGCGCCTTCGCGGTCTACCGGGTGCCGGGGGAGGGCACCGATCTATGCGCGCTGGCCGACGCCACCCACCTGGTCGACGTCATCGGTGTGCAGGAGGGCGCACAGGCCCAGGAGTACACCGACACCGCGCCACTCGAGGGGCAGGCCCGCTACTACGTCACCGCCCTGGACGTCTACCGGAGCGAGAGCCTTCCGGGACTCGGCGCGCCGGTGAACGGAGGGTAACGCAATCCACACCTCCCGGTTAGGCGGCAGAATGCCCGACCGGGGGAATTCCTCGCCGGGACACGGATAGAAATCTGTGTAGGAGGGCAGACCTGAAGCACGTACCGGTGCGGGGGAGCTGCCACAGGTCGAGGAGGGTGCAATGGCTCTGCGAGAGAACGAACGGCGGATCCTCGCCGAGATCGAGCACCGTCTCAGCGAGGACGACCCCGAACTGGCGGGCCGGCTCTCCTCATTCGGCGAGGGCGATCCCTCCTTCTCCACCGCCTTGGCGGGTGGGGGCTGGAGGCCCTGGCTGGTCTGCGGGATCATCGCGGTCACGGTGGTGGGACTGCTCGTGGTGCTGTTCACGCTCACGCCCGGGGCGCCCGCGGACAGCGTCCCCTCCTCTCCGGGGACCACCGAGGTCGTGGCGCCGCGGACAGGGGTCTCCTGACCCCCGTCCCGTCGATCGCCCCCCGCCACCCCGCCCTCCCCTGAGAGACGGCGGGCTTTCGCCCGCGCGGGAGCGGCCCTTCCCCGTTCCTCAGCTCCTCCCGATGGCCCGCCCTCGGGGCCTCAGCCGTGCCGAGGGCAGTACGGGCGCGTCCAGCCGGGACCCGGGGTAACCCTCGACCGAGCCGAAACGCGGACTCTCGCGCATCCACTCCTCGCGGGCCTGGGCGACCTCCTCGTGACTGCGGCCGATGAAGTTCCACCACATGACGAACTCCTCCTCGAACGGCGGCCCGCCGAGCAGGAGCATACGCGCGGCGCGGTCCGAGTCGTTGACCAGTTCCACCGTCGGCACGCCCGGCTCCAGGTAGCCCAGGGCGCTCGGGGGCACCGCCGTGCCCGCCATGGTCACCATCCCGCTGTCGACGAGAAGGCCGTGTTCGAAGTCGCGGTCGAGTTCCAGGCGGACCCGCCCCCGCGGGGCCACGACGATCTCGGCGCCCAGCAACGGGGTGAAGGTCTCCACGGGCGAGGAGCCCCCCGCCAGGGAGCCCAGGAAGACCCGGATGGAGGCGTCGTCGAGGTCGAAGGGGGCCGGCGCGTAGTGCCGGAAGGCGCGCGGGGCGTCGCGTCGCTCCTCGGGAAGCACGATCCACAACTGCACGCCGTGCAGGACGGTGGTGCGCGAGGTCGACACCTCCGAGTGGCAGATACCGTGCCCGCCGGTCATCAGGTTCAGTTCCCCTGGACGGACCAGCGCGTGGATCCCCAGACTGTCACGGTGCTCGATCTCACCGCTGAACAGCCAGCTCGCCGTCTGTAGGCCGGTGTGGGGGTGGGGGGCGACGTCCATGCCCCCGGTGCGGGCGACGTCGTCGGGGCCGTAGTGGTCGGCGAAGCACCAGGCGCCGATCGAGGGGCGGGCGCGCTGCGGAAGGGTACGCCGTACGGTCATCGCCCGCAGGCCGCCGAGAGGAACATCGCGCGCGGTCAAGACCTCGACCGGGGCGGGGGACGGGGCGCCGTCCGCCGGGTGCGCCGCGCCGTGGCAGCGCAGCAGGGAGGGGGCCGGCTCGGTGTTACTCATGGGGCTGATGACCTCTCGGAACGCGATGGTCCGCTCGTCGGCCATCGTGCCGCGATGATAACGGAGCCCCGAACCCGTCTCCGCGCCGTCGTGGTGACGGCGCGGAGACGGATGGGATCACAGCGCGCCGAGGAAGTCCGCGCCGATCGGCGCGGCCACCGAACCGCCACCGCCGCCGCCCTCGACGACGACGGCGAAGGCGAGGTCGCCCTCGTAACCGACGAACCAGGCGTGGGTCTCCAGCTCCTCACCCTCTTCGGCGGTGCCGAACTCCGCGGACCCGGTCTTGCCGTACACCTCGCCGGTGAACCCGGCGTCCTCGGCGGTGCCCTCGGTGATGACCGCGCGCATCATCGTGCGCAGCGCCTCGGCGTTGCCGATCGGGTGCGGCTCGGGCCGGTCGGGGATCGCGGGGTCGGTGACGAGGACCGGCGAACGCCAGGAACCGTCGGCGACCGCGGCCGGGACCGTGGCCATGTGCAGGGGAGAGGTCAGGATCTGCCCCTGACCGATGCTGGAGGCCGCCAGCAGGGTGGTGCTGTCGGGCGTCGGGAAGGAGGGCGTCAAGCTGGGGATGCCGATGGACATCTCAGAGTTCATCCCGAACTCCTCGGCCGCGGCGGTGAGGGACTGGGCGTCCAGGCGCTCGGCGACCTCCTGGACCAGCGCGGTGTTGCAGGAGGTGGCGAACGCCTCGGTCACGCTCTGCGTCCCGTACTCGGCGTCCCCGGCGTTCTTGAACGGCCAGCCGCCCACCTCGGCCGTCTTGGGGCACTCCATCGTGTCCGTGCTGCTCAGCCCGGAGTCGAGCAGCGCCTCATAGGAGATGATCTTGAAGGCCGAACCCGGGGGGTACTGTCCCTCGATGGCACGGTTGTAGCCGCCGGGAACGTTGGCCGCGGCCAGGATCTCCCCGGTGGAGGGACGTACGGCGACCAGCGCGGTGGGTTTGTCCTGGTCGATGATGGCCTGGGCGGCGGCGCTCTGGACGGCGGGATCGATGCTGGTGGTCACGTCCTGCCCGTCCTCGCCGCCGAGGGAGGCCAGGACGGTCTCTTCGCCCCCGTCGCTGTCGTCCTGTCCGATCTCGGCGACCTTGATGGTCGTGGTCGCCTTGCCCGCCAGGCGCTCCTCGTAGGACTGCTGGATGCCGCCCTTGCCCGTGGGGTCGCCCTCGGCGTAGGCGGGGCCGAGCTCCTCCAGGTCCTCGGCCGTGGCGGTGCCCACCTCACCGGTGAGCATCTTGATCGATCCCGACGCCTGGTCGGTGTCCAGGCGGGTGCCGTCGGCGGCGAGGATGTGGCCGCGCTCCCCCCACTCGTTGGTGCGGACCAGGGTCTGGTCGTCACCGAGGTCGGGGTGGATGACCGCGGGGGAGAAGTCGACCTTCCAGTCGCCGTCGACGTACACCAGGGGGATCTCGCCCTCGTAGCTCCACTCGCCCGCGTTGCGCAGGGTGAGGTGGGCGGTGAAGGGGAGCGTGGCGGTGTCGTCCCCCTCGGTCAGCGTTCCCGCCTCCACGGAGATCTGCTCTATACCGAGGTTCTCGCTGACCCTGGTGTAGGACTCCTCGACGTCCGCGCCGGTGGCCAGGGCCGCCATGGCGGCGTAGTCGCCGGAGTTCCACGCCTCGACGTAGGGGGTCGCGGTCTCCTCGGGTTTGGGGAGAGTGAGCACGTACCAGGAGACACCGCCGCCCACGAGAGCCAGCACGACCAGTCCGCAGACCAGTCCGATCACCAGACCCTTACGGGAACGGCGGGGCTTCTCGGTGGGGGTGTGCGGGGGCTGGGGAGCCGGGGGAGCAGCCTCTGGAGGGGGTGGTGGTGCGGGTGGGCCCTCTCCCGGCTGCGGAGTCCATCGTTCGTCCACGCCTGAGCGTCCTTCCCTCGTCCGACAAAGACAACGCCCCGCGTCTCCCATGATGAGGCGCGGGGCGTGGAAGTCATGTGGCCGGTGCGGCGGTCGCCTCTCGGCGCGGGGCACAACGCGGCTCCTGTGGACCATCCGGCCGCCCGCCGGGGCGGGCGCCGGACGCGGTATTCCGCGAAGGCTATAGGTGAGGCCCGGGGGACACTTTCTACCACACCGACCACCAGTGACTCTAACCCATGGGTGCGGTGCGATGTTCCGTCCAGACCGACAAAATCGGCGGTTAGGTGGCTCACAGCCGGATGAGCAGGGGCGACGCGGCGAGGGTCCCGCAAATCGGCGGAAGCCCTCGCCGGCCGGGGCGGGTCAGCCCTCCTCGCCGCGGCAGATGCGGGTCATCTCCTCCCGGGAGAGGACCTTGACGCGCTTGCGGCCCTGCGGCTCGCCCAGGGACTCCTCGTGGGCCTCCAGGCGCTGCCAGCCCTCCCAGGTGGTGTAGGGGACTCCGCGCTCTTCCAGCAGGCGCAGGAACGCCTCGGGCTCGGGCTCGGAGGCGGCGGGGAAGGAGGCGCGGTCGGCCACCAGGTTGGTGACGGTCTCCAACGCGTCACCCTTGGTGTGGCCGATCAGGCCGACGGGGCCGCGCTTGATCCACCCGGTCGCGTAGACCCCGGGGATGGGGGCGTTGTCCAGGTCGAGTACGCGCCCACCGTCGTTGGGGATGATCCCCCGTTCCTCGTCGAAGGGGAGGTCGGCGACGGGGGAGCCGAGGTAGCCGATGGCCCGGTAGACGGCCTGGACCTCGTGGTCGACGAACTCGCCCGTGCCGCGGACGTTGCCGTCACCGGTCAGCTCCATGCGCTCGGTGCGCAGCCCGGTGACACGGTCACTGCCGAGGACTTCGACGGGGCGGTGCAGGAAGTGCAGGTGCAGTCGGCGCGGTTCGCCCTTGGGGTCGCGTATCGCCCAGTTCTGGAGGACCTTGACGTTGGTCTTGATCTGGTTGGACTCCTCGATGGCGGCGAGGCTGCCCTCGTCCAGCTCGAAGTCCTCGGGGTAGACGATCACCTCGACGCCGGGCTGGCGGTCGAGCTCGCGCAGCTCCATCGGGGTGAACTTCGCCTGGGCGATGCCGCGGCGGGCGAACACGTGCACGTCGGTGACCTGCTTGGCCAGCAGCCCCTGGTGCACGTTGTCGGTGATGTCGGTCTCGAGCAGGTCGTCGGCGTGCTTGGCGAGGATCCGCGCGACGTCGACGGCGACGTTTCCGGCGCCGATGACGGCGACGCTGCTGCCCTCGACCTTCCAGGTGTCGGCCACGTCGGGGTGGCTGTCGTACCAGAAGACGAAGTCGGCGGCGCCGTGGCTGCCCGGAAGGTCGATGCCGGGGATGTCCAAGGGGCGGTCGCGGTCGGAGCCGGTGGCGAAGATGACCGCGTCGTAGTGACGACGCAGGTCCTCCAGCTTGAGGTCGACGCCGTAGTTCACGTTGCCGAGGAAACGGATCTCGGGCTTGTCGAGGACCTTGTGCAGGGCGGCCTGGATCTGCTTGATCCGGGGGTGGTCGGGGGCGACGCCGTAGCGCACCAGCCCGTAGGGGGAGGGCAGCTTGTCCAGGATGTCGATGCTGAGGGGCGTTCCGCTGCCGGTCAGGGTGTCGTCCTTGGTCAGCAGATCCGCAGCGTAGATACCCGCGGGGCCCGACCCCACGATTCCCACTCGCAGTGGACGCGTCATTGAATCTCCATCCTTCGCGTCTACTCGGGCGGCACGGTCGGAGCGCGACGTGCCGCGCACCAGGTGACCCGGACGCACATGGGTCAGGCTAGGCTAACCTAATCTACAGGACGAGGGTTATGCCTACTAAACCAACCCCAAAAATAGACAACCCCGTCTTTCAACGGGCGTCCGGGGCGCGGCTTCCCCGGTGCCGAGGATTCGCGCACGTCAGCGCCGGGGGAACGGCCGTCATTCGATGGCAACACGCGAAAGAGTGGATTCTCAGCCCGAAACCGCTGTGGGGTACCTCACCCCGTGTTCGACGGAGGAAGGCGCCTCAACGGCGGGCCACAGCCGGACCAGGAACTCCTCCTGGCCGCGCAGCCCGTCCTCCGCGAGCCGGAACTCGGCGCACTGCGGGTCCCGGTAGAGACGGAGCAGCCGATCATAGCGTTCGGCCACGGCGTGCCGGCGCCGGGCCCGGATGTCGGCGTGATAGCGCCTGCTGCCCCCCGAGAGCCAGGCGCCCAGCGCCCGCCCCGAGACGTCGCAGCCCACCCCGACGTATCCGCGCAGGAACACCGTCGTGGCGGCGGCCTCCTCCCAGTGCCCCTCGTCCGCCCCCGGATCCCCGGGTACGGGAGCGCCGTCCCACTCCTCCAGCGTGACGGTGACCTCGACCCTGCCCTGGAGCGTGCTGAGTTCCAGGTGGTCGGAGTCGTGGACGAGCAGGGCTCCCGGCAGGCGGGGAGCGACGCCGGCGCGTGGGCGCGGACCCGGTCCATGCAGACGGAGGACGCCGTCCTCGGGAAAGACCGGAAAACACACCCGGCTCAGCCGTTTCACCGCTCCTGACCTCCACACGCGAGCAGTCCACTACTGACGTCGGACCGCTGGAGGCGGCCCCGTCAGGGAGGACCGGATTGTGAGGGGACCGGTCTTGGGAAGATTTTAGACCGGGTCGTCACCCTGCGTGGGCAGGAACACCGAAACAGTGGGCACAAGGACGCCACGTGCTTCCGGCGGAACGAGCGCGCCTCAGGCCGCGCGATCGTGTCCCCGGCCCAGTTCGGCCTTTACCGAGGAGGCGAACCGGGGAACCTGCTCCTGGCCGGACAGGCGCTGGATGGCCGCCATGATCGCGTCGGTGGCCTCGCGCCGGGCGCGTGCCCGTTCGGCGCCTCCGGCCCAGGGGGACAGGTCGACCGCCGGGCCGAACCGCACGCCGATGTGGTGGAAAGAGGGGACCTTGCGCCCGGCCGGGAGGATGCGCGAGGTGCCGTCCAGGGCCGCCGGCACCACCGGGGCCCCCGACTTCAGCGCGAGCCAGGCCAATCCGGTCTGGCCGCGGTAGAGCCGTCCGTCCGGTGAGCGGGTCCCCTCGGGGAAGATGCCGAACGCCCGGCTTTCGGCGAGTACCGCCAGGCTGGTCTCCATCGCCTCCTGGGAACTCTGACCCGGACGGCGGTCGACCGACACCTGTCCGATCGCCCGCAAGGCCCGGGTGAAGGTCCGCTGCGCGATGTTGCCCTCGGCGAACAGCTCCTGCTTGGCGATGAAGATGAGCGGGCGCGGTACGACCACGCCGAGGAACAACGGATCGATGTTGGACAGGTGGTTGGCGGCGATGATGACGGGACCGTGCGCGGGAACGTGGTGCAGGCCCTCCACCCGCGGCCGCCACAGCGCCCGCGTCACGGGTGCGATGACCGACTTGGCGACCCCGTACAACGACACCGTGGAACCTCTCCTCGATAGAACCCGCCGGCACCTGCCGGCCGACACCGCCGACTCTAGCGGCGCCGCATAACACCAGGACGCGCCCGACGATACCGATGCCGCAACAGCGCGCCCGGAAGGGAGCGGCGCGCTAGAGTTGGTCTAGACCTTTCCGGGGAGAGGACGGCTCCACCGAGGTCGCCCGCACGCGGCGGGTCCCGCCACGGGGCCGTCGGAACGCGAGAGCTGGAGACGAGGCGGAAAACAGTGACGCAGCTGATCGACGTGAGCCACCAGATCGTTGCCGACATGATCACCTATCCGGGCCTGCCCGGACCGGTCATCGAGGACCACCTGTCCTTTGACGACTCCCGGCACGACTACGCCCCGGGGACGGAGTTCCGGATCGGGCGTATCTCCATGGTCGCCAACACCGGGACCTATCTCGACACCCCGGCCCACCGCTACCGTGACGGTTCGGACCTGGCCGACCTCGACCTGGAGAAGGTCGCCGATCTCGACGGGGTCGTGGTCGACGCCGCCGACCGCGCCATCGGCCCCGAGACGTTCGAGGGTGTGGCCGTGGAGGGGCGGGCCGTGCTGATCCGCACGGGCTGGGACCGCCACTGGCGCACCGAGCGCTATGGCGCGCCCGAGCACCCCCACCTCACCGAACAGGGGGCCAAGGCATTGGTCGAGGCCGGAGCCGCGCTGGTGGGCATCGACTCGGTCAACATCGACGACACCTCATCCGAGAGCAAGGGGGCGCGACCGGCCCACTCGACGCTGCTCGCCGCGGGGATCCCCGTCGTGGAGCACCTGTGCGTGCTCGACCGGCTGCCCTCCGCGGGCTTCCGGTTCTTCGCCGTCCCGGTGAAGGTCCGTGGGATGGGGACCTTCCCCGTCCGCGCCTTCGCGATCGTCGGGGACTGAACCCCGGCCGCGCCGCCTCACAGGTCGGCGTCGGCCTCCTCCCGGGCGCGGTGCGACTCGCGCCGCGCCCGGCGCTCCCGCAGCAGCGACTCCGCGCGGTCCTCTTCGGCCACCGCCGTGCGCATCGACGACGACAGGGCGCGCAGCTCCATGTTGATCCGCGGATAGTCCACCAGCCGGGGCAGCGCCCCCAGCCGGGGCGCCCGGCGCTCCCGCATCGCCGCGCTCAGCTCCCGGAAGGCCAGGTCGAGGCGTTGGATGGTGATCTGCGACGCGGGTGGCGGGTTGTCCAGCGCCAGCGCGGCCAGCGCCAGGTAGCCGGTGCGCTGCGTGGCCACCACGACCGGCCACAGCGGCTGGGTCGTCTTGGCCCGCGGCACGTCGCCGACGGCGCTGTCGTAGACGCCGCGCAGGCTCAACAGGTCGGCGCGCAGGTCGCGGCGGAGCCGGTAGCGGCGTTCCGGGCTGATCTCGACATCGGGGTCGAGCACCTCGGTGACGACCGTGCGCGCGTCGTCGAGCACGTCCACGATCGTCTGGGGCAGCCGCGAGGCCGCCGCCTTGCGCCACAGCAACAGCGCGCCGAGCATGCCCGCCACCGAGCCCACGATCGTGTCCATGACCCGCGACTGGGCGAGTTCGTCCAGCGGGTAGGGGGCGGCGGTGTGGGCGAGCAGCAGCGCCATGGGGGTCATGAGGATGCTGGCGTAGAAGAAGTTGCGGCCCACCACGAGCTGGGTCAGCCCCTGGAACACCGCCGCCAGCACGATCACGGCGGGAAGGGGCGGGTGGAGGTAGAGCAGCCCCACACCGATGAACACGCCGATCACCGTGCCCAGCGCCCGTTGCGTGGAGCGGTTGACGGTCAGGACCACGTTGCCGCCCTGCAACACGGCCGTGGTGGTGATGGAGATCCAGTAGAAGCGGTCGAAGCCCAGCAGGATGCCGACCAGGCCCGCGGCGGTCACCGTGATGCCCATGCGCAGCGCGGTGGGCCGGATCAGAGACTCCCGGCTCAGCCCGAAACGCAGCGAGTCCAGCATCGGTGGATAGCGGGTGTCGTACAGTTCTGTCCCGCGTCCCTCGATCTCGTGCTCGCTCTTGCGCGCGGTCTGGGCGGCCCGGGCCAGGCTCCCGTACAGCCGTGACTCCAGCGAGCGGGGCCGCAGTCCCCGCCGCACCTCGTCCAGCTCCTCCGGAGCGGGGCACAGTTCCGGTCTGCCCACGGCCTGGGCCAGACGGTCCGCGAACTCGGCGACCTTGTCGGGCAGCGGCTCGGTGCGCGCCATCGACACGTCGGTGGCGGCCAGGTGGATGTCGGAGACCCAGCGCAGCAGAGCCCGCAGCCGGGCGGCCGTCGGGGTGTCGCGGTAGCCGCGCGTCTGGGCGAGCAGCACCAGCCGCCAGGCGGTGGACACGGCCAGGGAGGCGTCGTGTTGGACGTGGTCCAGGCGCGGTGTGCCGATGGCCCGCAGCAGGGCGGCGAGCTGCCGGAAGGCGTCGGCGACGGCCCGGTGCTCCGGATGCCGGCCGCGGAAGGGGGCTCCCGCCATCGACACGACCCAGCCGATGGCGGCGCCGATCGCGGCCACGCCCGTGTGCAGCGGCACCGTGGCGAACCCGCCCGGCGCGATGGTGGAGATGGCGCAGACCAGGGCGAAGAAGAGGGCGCCGGGCTTGTCGACGCGCAACGCCTGGCAGATCCACGTGGCGGTGCCCGCCACGAGCCCGATCACCACCGCGGCGCTCCACGGGCTCACCGAGGCGAGCGAGCCCAGCGCCACGCTGGTCACGAAGCCCAGACCGACAAGCGCCAGGGCGATCGCGCGATGCACGTAGGGGGTCTTCTTCTCGTACAGCACCGTCATGGACCCCAGCGCCGCCAGGGCGCCGACCTGCGGGCCGAACAGATAGGCGGACAGCGCGAACGACGACCCCATCGCGATGGTGGCCTTGGCCGCGGTGGTCCAGGCCCAGCCCCCCGAGGCGAGTCCGAACAGCGCCTTGACGTCGACCCGTTGCCGTGGGCGTTCGCCCACCTTCGGCCGGATCCGCGCCGGTGGCCGCCATTCGGCCTCGGCCGGATCGGGTCCGTCACCGCTGCTGCTCGCCCCCTGATCGCGCACAGCCCCAATGTTAGGAGGAGACGATCATCGGGAGGACGGCGGGAGGCGTCCGGAGGCGAGGGAGGGGACCGGCCTACTCGGGAGCCGCCGGAGGCGGCGCCGCGGCGGCCGCCGCGCGCAGCCGCTTGAGCTCGGCCAGCGCGTCGTCCAACTGGGCCTCGGCCCGTTCGGCGCGGCGGATGGCCTGGGCGCGGGCGTCCTCGACCGCGGCCAGCCGCTGGGCGGCGGCCTCCTTGACCTCGGCGAGGGTCGCGGCGGCCGACCTGGAGCGTTCCTCGGCCTCGCCGCGGAGACGGTCGCCCTCCTCCTGCGCGGCGCGGCGGACCCGTTCCAGGTCGGCGGAGAGCCGATCGCGCTCGGCTCGTAGTCCGGCCGCCGCGGCTTCGGCGCGCTCGGCCGCGAACTCGGCCCGGTCGGCCCGGCGGGACGCCTCGTCGCGGGCGCGCGTCTCCTCTGCCAGGCGTTCCTCCAGACGCCCCTGTTCGGCCGCGGCCTCGGCTTTGATCTGCGCGAGCTCGTCGGTGGCGCGTTTCCGCTCCTCGGCCAGCCGTCGGGTCGCCTCCTCCTCGGCGGCCTGGATCCGCCGGGCGGCCTCACGCGCGGTGGTATCGCGTTCGGCGAGCGCGTCGTCGCGTTCCCGACGTGCCCGCTCCGCGGCGGCCAGCGCCGTGTCGCGTTCCGCCACCGCGGTGTCGCGGGTCGAGAGGGCCTCATCCGCCATGCGCTCGGCCGACCCCGCGGCGGAGATCGCGGAGGAGGCCGACTCCTCGGCGGCGCGGCGGGCCTGCTCGGCCGCGCGGCGCAGGTTCTCGGCCTCCAGGCGGGCCGCGTCCGCCTCGGCGATGCGGCGGGCCGCGTCCACCCGGGCCGCCTCCACCTGGGCTTCGGCGTTGGCCGGATCGCTCATCTCCGCGAAGGTCCGGGCCGCGGCGGTCAGGGTGGCGGCGAGCTGTTCGGACTGCACGGCGAAGCGGACCAGCAGTTCGTCGGCGCGCAGCCGCGCGGTGGTCACCGGGGTGGAGTCACCGGAGGGACGGGCGGTGGTCACCGGGCCCTGGGGGGTGTCACGGCTCGTGGAGGGGGCGTGGTCAGCCCTCTCTTCGTCGTCGTGTCGGCTCGCCTGCTCCTCTTGGGCGGCCTGGGCCTCCTGCTGGAGCCGCTGGCGCTCCCGCCAGGCACGCCAACGTGTGTGCTCGGGCAGGTCGCAGTACTCCGGCGGACGGCCGGGAGCCGATCCGCGTGGGACCGGACGGTCACAGCCGGGAAAGTTGCAGGTGTTCGCATCGGAGCCAGCCACGCCGATGAGGGTAGCGCTCCCCACGGGGGACCGGGGCGGTCTCCGTCACCGGGGGCGTTGCCCGCCGTCCTCGACGAAACGCCGTAGGTGGTCGGGCAGGGGAGTGCCGTGGGGGAGGGCGGGGTCGGGGACCGCGGAGCCGATGGCGCGCCACACGGGGACGACGCCGGCCCAGTGCGGCAGGTCGGCGTCGGCGGGGTCGTCGTTCACGCCGCCCTCGCGGATCTTGGCGGACACCGTGTCGAGGTCGAGCCGTAGTACGGCGGTCGCGGCACGCTCCTTGGCGTTGGGCGGCCGGCAGCCGGCGGAGCGGCCGGGGACGGTCTGGTCGAGCAGCGCGTCGAAGGCGATCTGGAGCTCCTCCGGGTCGGTGACCCGGTGGGCGGTCCCGTGGGCGACCACGGAGCGGTAGTTCAGGGAGTGGTGCATCGCCGAGCGCGCCAGCACGATCCCTTGGACGGTGGTGACGGTGACGCACACCTCCAGTCCGCGTCCCGCGGCCCGCAGGGGGCGGCTTCCCGTGGACCCGTGCAGGTAGAGGCGTTCCCCCACGCGGGCGTAGAGCGTGGGAAGGACGACCGGCCGGCCGTCGGCGACGAAGCCCAGGTGGCAGACGAAGTCGGAGTCCAGGATGGCGTGCACGGTCGCGCGGTCGTGACGGGCACGGTCGGGCCGCCGGGTGGGGATGGTGCGCGGGGCGTCTGGCGTGGACGAGCTGGCGAACATGATCCTCATTCGTAATAGTGCAAAGAAAGCTATGTACTGTCATGTTATAGAGAGGGCGGGGCATATGGAAGTGGGGACGGGGCTTCTCCCCGCGGCGGGTTTTCCGGGGTGAAACGCCGCGTCCGTGCCGGGTAGAGGCCGCCGGCGCATGAAAAGGGCCCGGCCGGGAGCATCCTCCCGGCCGGGCCTACGCCGTGCGGCGGTCTCGCGCCTCAGTCGTGTGGACCGGCGCCGATCCTGGAGACCAGTGTGGTCACGAACGGCCGGAAGCCCTCACGCTCGTAGAAGCGGATCGCGTCGGAGTTCGTCGTGATCGCGGCCAGCTCCATGTCGTGCACGCCCATCGCGCCGAGCTGCCGCCGGATCTCCTCCAGCAACCCCGACCCCACGCCGGTCCCCCGCGCCTCGGGGAGCACGGACAGCGTCTGCACGACCGCGACCCGCTCACCGCGTTCCCAGGAGCCCTTCCGGTCCTCGCGCAGCGTCACCATCGCGTAGCCGACCTCCTCGCCGTCGCGCTCGGCCAGCACCGCTAGGGTGTCGGGATCGGCGAGCCAGTCGAGGTAGCGGCTCCGGCGTCGCCGCCAGGACTCGTCCGCGTCGACGGAGGTGATGAGGTCTTCCAGGTGCGGGGCGATCTCCGTGTGGTGGGCGTGCAGCGCCCGCCACAGGCCGGACAGTACCTCGATCTCGTCGGGTCCCAGATAGCGGAAGCGCAGCGTTCCCGAGACGCCCCCACGAGGCTTGGTCGCCAGCGAAGTTTCCATCTTTTTCTCACCCGTTTCACCCGCGTCAGCACGACTCTGCCCGCCTCTGATCTTCGTTGAGGTGGGCTGAGCTGTAGTGCGAGCCTATGCGGGGAGTAGGGGTGGCGTGGCTGGATGCAGAGGAAAGGAAGCGATCTCGTGACGGTTATCGAAAATTCTCAACATTTTGCTGTTCTGGGCCCGGGAGGTGTCGGCGGTCTGCTCGCCGGTCTTCTCGCTCACGCCGGCCATCGGGTCACGGTCGTCGCCCAGGAACAGACCGCCTCCCGGCTCGCCTCGGCCGGCCTGCGGGTGCGCTCCCGGCTCTTCGGCGACTTCACCACCCCGATCCGAGCGGTCCCCGTCCTGGAGGAACGCCCTGACGTCCTGGTCGTGGCCCCCAAGGCCACGGCGTTGGACGCGGCATTGGATCGGGTCCCGGCCACCTTGGTGCACGACGCCCTGGTCGTCCCCCTGCTCAATGGGATCGAACACGTCACGTCGCTGCGCGCCCGTTGGAGCGCGGCCCATGTCGTCGCCGCGAGCATCCGGGTGGAGTCGACCCGGGTCGCTCCTGGGGAGATCAGCCAGACCAGCCCGTTCGCGGCGATGGAACTGGCCCGTTCCGGTGTGCCCGCCGCGCGGGTGGAGGGGCTGGCCGCCCTGCTGGCGGACCTGGGCCTCGACGTCGGGATCGGCGACGACGAGGGCGTGACACTGTGGTCGAAGTTCCACTTCCTGCTGCCCACCGCGCTGGTCTGCACCCATGCCGGACAGCCGATCGGCGAGGTGCGGGGGGCGCGCCGTAGCGACCTGGCCGCTGTGGCCCGCGAGGTCGCCGCCGTCGCCGAGCGCCACGGGATCCGGTTGGACACCGACGGTGTCCTGGGGATGATGGACGCGGTTCCGGCCGCGACCAAGCCGTCGATGTTGCGTGACCGGGAGGCCGGACGGCCGATGGAGCTCGACGCGCTGGGCGGGGCGTTGCTGCGTGCCGCTCGACAGGTCGGCGTGGAGACGCCGGTGACCGCCCGCATCGTGGCGGAGCTGGAACGGGTCGGCCCCGCCTGACCGGTCACAGCCAGTCGCGGCGCCGGAAGGAGACGTAGACGAGGAGCGCGGAGACGACGAGCACGGCGTTGGCGAGGTAGGCCCCCCACAGGGCGAACTGGCCCGGCAGCGCCACGTTCATCCCGTACCAGCTCGTGACGGCGGTGGGCACCGCGATGACGGCGGCCCACCCCGTCAGCTTCTTCATGGTCACGTTGAGCTGCTTTTGCTGCAGGTTCAGATCGGCGCTGAGCAGCGAGGCCAGCATCTCCCGCAACGCCTCCATGAGATCGCTGGTGGCGTCGAGCTGGAGCGTCACCTCGCGGTAGTGCCGTTCCATGTCGCGCACGGCGGCGGGCGCGGACGAGGAGGACAGCCCCACCAGCGCCCGCTGGATCGGCAGCATCGCCCTGCGCAGCAGGGTCAGCCGTTTGCGCAGTTCGTAGCTGCGCTGCTGGACCAGGGTGCTGCGCGGCCGGTCCCGCTCGAACAGCAGTTCCTCGACGTCGTCGATCCGCTCGTCGATGTCCAGCGCCATCTCGTGGTAGCCGGCGGCGGTGTTCTCCAGCAGCGTGTGCAGCAGCGCGGCCGCGCCGTAGCGCGACAGCAGGGGGGAATCCGCCGCGTCGGTGAGGAACGGACGCGGGTCCGCGTGGTCGTCGTCCCACAGGGTGAGCAGGACATCGCCGAACAGGAGCAGGGACAGCCGGGCGAAGGAGGTCCCGTCCTCGCGGGGGACGAGCAGGTGACCGGTGAGCGCGGTGTCGGGGCCGTGCCGCCAAAGGCGCATGCGACGCCCCGGGGAGAGGAGGTCGTGGACCGCCTCGTCGGGCAGGCCCAGGCGCCGGGCGAGGGGAACGAGCCCTTCCGTCTCGCCGGGCCCCAACCCGATCCACAGCACCGAGCCGTCCGCCACAGGCGCGGTCAGGTCGGCGACCGAGGGAGCCTCCACTGTCTTGGCGCCCCTGTGGAACAGCAGTGTGCTCGGCATGAGACCACCTTAAGGAGAACCGTCCCTCGTCCTTTGGCCGCGCGCCGCGGGGTGTGTCGTGGGTGTGACGAGGTTCCCGGTTCGCCACTGTTCGGTGCTTGCGGCTTCCGCAACGTGCAACGGATCACCATCAGCATCACCGTTTCGTTGCCTTTAGCCGTGCTAACGAGTGTGCCGACTCGCCTAGATTGTGTTCCATGATCGATGTGCGGCGGCTGCAGTTGTTGCAGGCGCTTGACAAGCACCACACCGTGGCGGCCACGGCCGAAGCGCTCAACGTGACCCCGTCCGCGGTCTCCCAGCAACTGGCGGCACTGGCCAAGGACACGGGGGTGGCGCTCGTCGAGCGTAAAGGGCGGCGGTTCCTGCTCACGGGGGCGGCCCGGGTCCTCCTCGACCACGCTCGGGTCATCTTCGCCGAGATGGAACGCGCGGAGGCCGACCTCGCCCAGTACGCCGACGGCACGCTCGGCGTCGTCCGTGTGGGCTCCTTCGCCACCGGGATCTCCGATCTGATCGCGCCGGCCGTGGCCGGGCTGCGGCGCACCCACCCCGGCTGGCGGTTCGAGATCGTGCAGGCCGAGCCCGAGGAGAGCACCGAGATGCTGCTCACCGGAGCCCTCGATCTCGCGGTCACGATGTCCTCGGTGCACCTGCCGGCCAGTGGGACCCCTGATTTCCGGATGGACCCGATCATGGTGGAACCGTTCGACGCGGTGCTGCCCTATGACCACCCGTTGGCGGTCTCCCCCGAACTGGACCTGGCCCGTGACCTCGTCGACGCCGACTGGATCATGTCGGCGCCGGGGACCGCCTGGTACGACTGTGTCGCCGCGGCGTGCAACCAGGTGGGCTTCCAGCCGCGCGTGGTCCACACGGTCGACGAGTTCAGCGCGGTGTTCGCGCTCGTCAGCGCGGGGCTGGGGGTCGCCCTGATGCCCCGTCTGGCCTGGACCGGACTGTCCATGCCCCATGTGGTGGTCCGCTCGGTGCGCAACGGGCCGCGCCGTCACATCTTCTGCGTCAGCAGGGCCGGGGGCAATCCCGAGCCGCTGCTCACCGCGATGCGGCAGGCGGCGAGCAAGGTGCCGGTGCCCTCGGCGTCTCCGCTGATGGTGGCCTCCTCCTCCGCGTTCTAAGGGGAGTGGCTAGGCGTCCAAGACGTCGGGGCTCTCGCCGCTGTCGTCGTCGAGGACCTCGCGCGCCACGCTGCGCAGGTAGTGCCCGACGGTCCGGATCGGTCGCCAGGCCCAGCCTCCGGTCCGGCCGACCAGATAGGCGCGCCGTACCCCGCCGATCTCGCCCAGCGGGGTGTGCACGACGCCTCGCCGACGTGGCGCGGCGGCGAGTTTGGGCAGCACCCCCACCCCCCGCCCGGCCGCGACGAGGGAGGTGACCACGTCGAGGTTGTCGATGCGGTGTCGGATGCGTGGCGAGAACCCGGCCGCGGCGCACATGCGCTGGACGAGTTCGTCCTCGTCGCTGCCACGGGAGTTGGAGATCCACGACGCCTCGGCCAGGTCGCGGAGCCGTTCGCGGGTCATGGGCCGGTTTCCGCCGGGGATCCCCGACGGCTGGGCCAGTAAGAGCGGCTCCGAACCGATCCGGTGCAGCCGGAGGGTGTCGGGGAAGCGTCGTGGGACCAGGCTGTACTCGTAGACCAGGGCGAGGTCGGCGTCGCCGCTTTGGAGCAGTGCCAGCGCCTCGTCGGGCTCGTGCTCGATGAGGCGTACGTCGATGCCCGGGTGATCCTCGCGTAGCCGCTGGAGCGCGGGCAGCACGATGGGCGTGGCGACGCTGATGAACGTGACGAGGTTGACGGGTCCCGTGGGCTCTCCCTCGCCGGCCATCTCCGCGCGCGCCGCCTCCACCCTGGCGAGGATGCCCACCGCGTGTTCGACCAGGCGGTGCCCGGCCGGGGTCAGTCGTACCCGGCGGCCGTCGGGCACCAGCAGCCTGACGCCCACCTCCTTCTCCAGCACCGCGAAGTGTTTGGAGACCGCGGAGGTGCCCATGCCGGTGACCTCGGAGACCGCCGCCATCGTGCCCAGACGGTCCAGTTCGACGAGTAGTCGTAGGCGCGTCAGGTCCATCCACCAAAACTACACGGTTCATACGCCATTGGTCCGTGGACAGCAACAAACGTGATCGGTCCAATGGTCGGGTGACCACTTCTTTCTCTCCCCTGTTTCGGCATGCCCTGAACCGGGTACCCGCGCCGCTTCTGGTGCTGGGCGGCATGTTCTTGCTGCACACCGGCAGTGCCTTCGCGGTCAGGCTGTTCGATCTGGCCGGTTCCACCGGCATCACCTGGCTCCGCCTGACCTGGGCCGCGCTCATCCTGCTCGCCCTGAGCGGTCGCTCTCTGGTCACCGCCGTGCGCGCAGCGTCACGGCGAGAGCTGCTGGCCGTGGTGATGTTGGGCACAGTCAGTGCCGGGATGATGACCTTCTACTCCGAGGCGACCGCCCGCATCGACCTGGGGACGGCGACGTCACTGGAGTTCCTCGGACCGTTGGTCGTCGCGGTCCTGGCCATGCGACGGCGCCGCGAACTGGTCTGGATCCTCGCCGCCGTGGCCGGCGTGGTCTGCATGACCCGCCCCTGGGACACCCAGGTCGACCTGACCGGGGTCGCCTTCGGACTGGCCGGCGCGGCCTGCGTCGCGCTCTACATCGTGCTGACCCAGCGTGTCGGGGGCAGCTTCGGCGCGGTGCACGGCCTGGCGCTGGCCCTGACGGTCTCGGCCGTGCTGACCGCCCCGCTCGGCCTTCCCGCCGTCGCGGCCAATCCCAGCCCGCACCTGCTGGTGACCACCCTCGGCATCGCCCTGCTGTTCCCGCTCGTGCCGTTCCTGCTGGAGATGATCGCCCTCCAACGGATGAGTCGGACCGCCTACAGCACCTTCATCAGCCTGGAGCCCGCGGTCAGCCTGGTCATGGGCCTCGTCGTCATCGCCCAGATGCCGGTCGCGGTGCAGATGGTCGGGATGGTGCTGGTCGTCGTGGCCGGCGTCGGCGCGGCGCGCCAGGAGGGAAAGGCGCCCGTACTCAGGACGGCCGGCCCGGACCGGGCCGGCGAGGAGGCGGACGGGCCGGCCCGCGTCGCCGCGACGCACAGCCACTGACGGCCTTGCCTTCCGCCGTGGGGACGGGGGCCGCGGCACGGGAACCCGTCCCCGGTCACCGGCGAGCTGACAGCACCCCGCGCGCCACCAGCTCGACGCACACGACGATCGCCAGTGACTCCACCGCCAGCAGGCCGATGAGCACGAAGAGCTGAACCGCTCCGGCGGCCAGGGGACTGGCCCCGCCCAGCAGCATCCCCACGAACGCGCCGGGCAAGGTGACCAGCCCCACCGTGCGGGTCTGGTCCAGCGCGGGCAGTAGCGCGCCGGCCGCCGCGGGGCGGCAGATCTCCAACGTCGCGTCCCGAGGCGAGAGTCCCAGGGACAGGGCGGCCTCGACCTCGCCGCGGCGTTGCTGCAGCTCCTCCACTGCGCGCCGGCCGGCCAGGGCCGTGGCCGTCAACGCGCCGCCGATGAGGATGCCCGACACCGGGATCAGCACCATGCCGTCCAAGGGGACCAGCCCGGTGGCGAGGAGGAGGCCGATCACCGGGAAGGCCGCCCCGATCGGCAGCACCGCCCAGAGGGCCGACCAACCCGTGGTGATGCGCCGGCCCGCTGTGGCCGTGGCCACCACGACCATCATGGCGACGAACGCGAGCGTCAGCGGGGACGAATCGACCACGGCCACGATCACCAGGGCGACCACACCGAGTTGCACGAGCGCTCGCACACTCGCGGTCAGCACCGCCCGGGCGTGCCCGAGCCGGCCGAGCGCGGAGACGGCGATCGCGGCCAGCGCCAGCGCCGCGATGACGGCGCCGAGCCGGGGGCCGACGGGCAGGAGGGGCGAGGTCGCGGCGGAGGACATGGAACAGCAGCGTATCGGCGGTGGGAGGGCTCCTTCCGCCGAGAGGGAGGGCCGAAGGGCGCCGATGTGATCATGGTGACATTGAGCGGTGGAAGCGCGCTCGGCGGACGCCGGGGCGGAACGGCCGGGGGTCAGGCCTCCTTGCGGCGCCCGCCGTACTTCTTGTGCACCGCCTGCTTGGTGACTCCCAGCGCCTCGGCGATCTCCGCCCAGGTGGCGCCCTGGAGACGGGCCCGGCGGACGTGCACGGCCTCCAGCCGTTCGACCTCCCGGCGCAGCTCCGTCGTGGCGCGCAGGGCCGCCAACGGCACGTCGCCTCGCGCGGACCGGGCCAGCGCGCTGATCTGATCATCCTCCATGTCCGGCAATCTACGCCTTCGCGGTCCTGGCGGTGTCACGCCCGTGAACGTCCGTGGTCCGTCCGGCGCTGTCCCCGCGATCCATTAGTGTCAGGCGCAATTATGGGCGCCAAAAGTGATCTGGAACTGCTCCGGGCCTATGAGCCGGTGTTGATGTACACCAAAGGGGAGCTGTTCTTTCCAACCGACATCGAGAAGTACCTCCGCTGTTGCAGCCTGTGGCTGGACCTGCCCGATGGTGGGGAACAGGAAGTGGTTCCCGCCGGGGAGCTGACCGCCGAACGGCTGGCTCAGGCGGAGCAGGAGTGGCCCGGCCACGACCAGCACCTGCGTTTCGTGCAGGAGTCGTCGTTGCGGGCCGAGGCACGGCGGTTCCGGCGGACCGCCCGGCCGGTGATCCCCCGTAGCGGTCGCCTCGCCGCGGTGGGGGTGCTCGGTCGCGTCGTCGACGTGTTGATGAAGCTCTCGCTGCTCATCCGCGGGGCGGTGCCGGGGGGCGTCGCGGCCGCCGCGGCGACGCGCTACCGCGACCGGCTCGACGACGGCGGGTCCACCTACTACGGCAGAGTGGTGCGCGAGGGCGGCTACATCGCCCTCCAGTACTGGTTCTTCTACGCGATGAACGACTGGCGCTCCACCTACGGCGGCGTCAACGACCACGAGGCCGACTGGGAGAAGGTCACGGTCTACCTGGTCGAGACCCCCGACGGCGGGACCCGGCCGGTCTGGGTGGGGGCCTCCTCCCACGAGTACACCGGCGACGACCTGCGGCGCAGGTGGGACGATCCCGAGCTGCACCGCGACGGTGACCACCCGATCATCTACGTGGGGGCGGGGTCGCACTCCCACCAGATGCTGCCCGGCGACTACCTCATCCAGGTGGACCCCGCGGTGCTGCGCGGAGTGGTGCGGGCGTGGCGGCGTCTGACGCAGCGGTTGTTCCCCAGCAGCAGAGCGCTCGCGCGCCACGGCATCGGTGTCCCCTTCGTCGACTACGCGCGCGGTGACGGGGTGCGGGTGGGGCCCGGCGGGGAACGGGCCTGGAACCCGGTCCTCGTCGACGACAGCACACCGTGGCTACGGGGTTTCCGTGGCCTGTGGGGGCGTGACACCCGCGACTGGTTCGACGGTGAGCGGGCGCCGAGCGGGCCTCGCTACGAGCGTGACGGGACCGTGCGCAAGTCCTGGGCCGACCCGCTCAACTGGGTGGGTCTGCACAAGGTCGCCCCGGACGAGTCGGCCGCCCGTGGGGCGCTGCTGGCGCATCTCAGTGATCTGGATTCCCGCATCGAGCAGGCCGACGCCGAGATCGTGCGCCGCCGTGACGAGCTGCGGCGGCTCGCCTCGGCCGAGATCGTGCTCAAGCGGCGCGCGCACGCCCAGGCCAGGGCGCGCGAGTACGGCGAGCGGATCGCCCAGGCCGAACGGGAACTGGCCGAGCTGCGCCGGGAACAGGCGCTGGCCATCGACGAGCGCGACGTCCACCGCGCCGCCCTGGAACGGGGCGAGTCCCTGGTGCGCGGCCCCCAGGCGCACCTGCGCTCGCCGCACCTGCCCTACAGTTCGGGAGAGCAGCGTCCGACGCGGTTCCTGCACGTGTGGGCCGCTTTGAGCACGCCGCTGCTCATCATCGCCCTGGGGCTCATGCTGCTGTTGCTGCGTGGTCCCTTCGCGTGGCCGATCGCGGTGGGCGTGGTACTGGTGTTCGCGGCGTTCGACGCGTTCGCGCGGCGCAAGCTGACGACGTTCCTCACGGGTCTGGCCGTCTTCCTCGTCGTGGTCGGGGTGATCGCGGGGATCGTCGTGGCCTTCACCCTGAACTGGCGGATCACGATCGTGGTCCCGCTCGCGGCGGTGGTCGTGGTCCTGCTCGTGGTCAATATCCGTGATCTGATCCGCAGGTAGGACACCGATCCGTTTTGTGATGGGACGGCCGTTCCTGGCCGGGACTGTCGAGAGGCAACAGGTACGCACCGTTATGGGGTATCTACTCTCTCGATACCCGCCGACCTGTGGGAGCCTTCGCATGGATGAGCTCGGCCGCACAAGTCACGACTACCGATCCCCGACACCGGACGCCTCCCCCTTGCCCGTCATCCCTCCCGAGGCCACCGCGGCCCCGCTGGCCGCGCCGGCGCCGCGTGAGGAGGCGTGGCCGGGGCCGCCCACCTTCGGGGTGGAGGAGGAGTTCTTCGTCGTCGACGCGCAGAGCCGCCAGGTCAGCCCGCGGGCGGCCACGGTGCTGTCCGGAGCACGTGAGGTCTCCGCCGACCTGTGCGCCGAGATCACCAGGTTCCAGGTCGAATCGGCCGGCCCGGTGTGCCACACCGCGGGCCAGCTCCACACGGCGCTCGTCGAATCCCGACGGTCGTTGACCGACTCCGCGGCGGCGCGCGGGCTGGCGGTCACGGCGACGGGGACGGTGGTCCTCGGAGAGGTGGCGTCCGCGCCCCTCACCGATGGGGCGCGCTACCGGGCGATCGCCTCGCGCTTCGGGGCGCTGCGCGAGGCCCACGTGGTGTGCGGCTGTCACGTTCACGTGGCGGTCGCCGACCGGTTGACCGCGGTCAGCGTGGTCAACCACCTGCGGCCCTGGCTGCCGATCCTGCTCGCGCTCACCGCCAACTCCCCCTTCCAGCGCGGTCGCGACACCGGATACGCCAGCTGGCGCTCGATCCTGTGGGGGCGCCTGCCGTCGGCCGGCCCGCCGCCGTGGTTCGATTCGGTCGCCGACCACGAGCGGATGGTCACCGAGATGCTGCGGTCCGGGGCGATCCTGGACCGGCGGATGGTCTACTGGGACGTCCGCCCCTCCGAGCACCTGCCGACGTTGGAGATCCGGGTGGCCGACGTCGCCGCGACGGTGGAGGAGGCCGTGCTCTTCGCCGTTTTGGTGCGCGGCCTGACCTCGGTGGCGCTGCGGCACGTGGCCGAGGGGCGTCCCGCGCCCCGGATCCCCGACAGGGTGCTGCGGCTGGCCATGTGGAGATCGGCGCGCGACGGCCTGGAGGGAGCGGCGCTCGACCCCTTCACGGTCGAACCGGTGCCGGCCCGCCGCCAAGTCGACCGCCTGGTCGAGGCGGCCATGCCGGGACTACGGGCGGCGGGGGAGACCGACCTGGTGGACCACCTGCTGGGGCGGGTCCTGGAGGTCGGCTCCGGGGCGCACCGTCAGCGCGCCGCCCACGCGCGACGCGGCCGGCTGTCCGACGTGGTCGATCTCCTCGTGCGTCAGACCCGCCACGGGCTGGAGGCGGTGGAGAAGTGACCGCGCGTTCAGTCCGTCGGCCGTGAGGACACCAGTTCACCGCCGTGCCGCCGCAGCTCCTCGACCGACGTGACCCCGAGAAGCTGCATGGTGCGGCGCAGCTGTCCCTCCAGCAGCGCGATCAGCCGTGCCACGCCGAGGTCTCCGGCCGCGGCCAGGGCGTACAGGTAGGGGCGGCCGATGAGCGCGGCGTCGGCGCCCAGGGCGATGGCCAGGGCGACGTCGGAGCCGTGGCGCACCCCCGAGTCCACCAGGACGGTGAACGCCGGCCCCACCGCGGCGCGGACCCCGGGCAGCGCGTCCAACGGGGTGACCGTCCGGTCGAGTTGGCGCCCGCCGTGGTTGGACAGCACCACCCCGGCCAGCCCCATGTCACGGGCGCGCAGCGCGTCGTCGCTGCGCAACACCCCCTTGAGGAGCACCGGTCCGGGCCAGCGGGCGGCGATCGGCGCGATGTCCTCCCAGGTGACCGAGGGGTCGAATTGGCGGGCGGCGAAGGCCATCGCCGATTCCGTGCCGCGCAGGAGGTGCGGGGGAACGTTGGCGAAGGTGATGGGCTCGGAGGCGAGGAAGGGCAGCCACCAGCCGGGCCGGCGGGCAAGGTCCACCAGGGTGGCCGGTCCCATGGTCGGCGGAATCGTGAAACCGCTGCGCAGGTCCCGTTCCCGCATGCCGGTCACGGGGGTGTCCACGGTGATCACGAGGACCCGGTAGCCGGCTTCGGCGGCGCGGTCCACCAGGTCGGTGGTCAGCCCGCGGTCCCGCCAGATGTAGAGCTGGAACCACAGGTCGGCGTCCTCGTGGGCGGCGAGGTCCTCCACGCAGACGGTGCCCATCGTGGAAAGGGCGTAGGGCACGTCCGCGGCGGCGGCCGCGCGCGCCACGGCGTGCTCGCCCTCGTGGTGGAACATCCGGGTGAATCCGGTGGGCGCCAGCCCCAGCGGCATCCGCGCGGGGGCGCCCAGCAGGGTCGTCGAGGTGGAGACGCGGGACACGTCGCGCAGCACGCGCGGGAGCAGTTCGTGCCGTTCGAACGCCGCGCTGTTGGCGGCCATGCCGCTTTCACGGTCGGCGCCGCCGTCGATGTAGTCGAACACGGCCCGGGGCAGCCGGCGTCGCGCGAGGGCGCGGAAGTCCGTCACGTTGTGGCAGGAGCGCGCGTTGCGCCGCCGGGCATCGGGTTCGGGCCGACGTAGCCTGATCAGCGGTCCCAGATCCGACAGCCGCATGCGGTGCGCCCCGTTTCCTCATTCGGCGATGTGTCCGACCACAGCGTAGTGAGACGCGGGGACGCCGCCGGGGCCGGGGCCCGGGTCACGCCAGGCCGGAGGCGCGGATCGTGATGTTGAGGCGGCCCGAGGCGAGTCCGCAGGCGGGGTCGGCGCTGCCCGGCAGGATCCGGGGAACCCCGTGGTAGGCGCGCCGGGCCGGCCCGCCGAACACGAAGACGTCCCCGCTGCGCAACTCGACGTCGCGGTAGGGGCGGGTGCGCGTCTCGGTGTTGCCGAAGCGGAAGACGCACGTGTCGCCCAGGCTGATCGACACCACGGGGAGGTCCGCGCGCTCTTCGGCGTCGCGATGCATCCCCATGCGGGCGGTGGGGTCGTAGAAGTTGACCAGTGCCACGTCGTAGGGCGGCGCCCCGGCGGGCGGGGGAGCCCCGAAGGCCGCGGTGACGGCTTCGCGGGCCAGGTCGCCCAGAACGGCCGGGAACGGAGGTACGGGCGTCCCCTCGGGCAGGGTGCGCGTGTAGCGGTAGGGCTCCCAGTACCAGCCGAGCGAGAGCATGCGGACGCTCATCCTCCCGCCGCGCGGCATCCGGTGCCGACGCATCCCCCCGGGGAGGCGCGCCCAGGTCCGGCAGCGCTCGACGAGGTCGCGTTGTCGGTCCAGGTCCAGCCGGCCGGGCAGGTGGATCGCCCCGGGCGCGACGGTGACCGGGCCCGGTGGGAACAGGGAATCGGTCATGTCCCCCATGCTCCTCCACGGAAGGACGGCGGGGACGGTTCGGGGCGGCCGACGCTCATTCCAGGACGGCCTCCAGCGTGATCGTCGTCTGGGCCAGGGCCTGGCTCACCGGACAGTGTGTCCGCGCGAGCTCGGCCGCCGCGGCGAACTCCTCCGCCGAGATTCCCGGGACCGACGCGCGCACGACCAGCCGGATGCCGGTGATGCCGACACCCGGCTGGAAGGCGACCTCGGCGCCGGCGTCGATGGCGCGCGGGGGTGTGCCGGCCCGCGTCAGAGCGTTGCTCAGTGCCATGGAGAAACACGCCGAATGGGCGGCGGCGAGGAGCTCCTCCGGACTGGTCGCCCCGTTGGACCGCGTCGCACGGGCCTGCCAGCTCACGTGCCCGTCCGGCAGTCCTGAGGACAGGAAGGACACGCTGCCGTGGCCTTCGGCGAGGCTTCCCTCCCAAAGGGTGCGCGCGGACCGGACGACGGGCATGGGGCCGCTCCTTCACGGGTCGAGGACGGGGCGCCTGAGCGCTACTCCCGTCCTTCCCCCTGGGAAACGGCTCTACCGTCCGGTTCCTCCGGGCCGGATTCCGAACCCGACCTGATGCGGTCGGGGAGCCGGCTCACCCCTCCTCGTCCCCATCGCCCTGCGCGCGCTGCTGCAACCAGGCGTAGCCGAGCTGGAGCCAGTCGGCGACCCCGACCGCGGTCATCGTCGCCGCGGCGAGCCGGGTGAACCGGGGGTTGAGGACCAGTCCGGCGACGTGGGCCGTGGCGACCCACTGCGCCATGCAGAACGGGCAGGTGACGAGTTCGCCGATCGCGTGACGGGGGCCGCTGCCGCGGACCTCCTCGTGGAGTTCCGCGGGACCGGAGGCGCCCTGGAAGCGGGTGAAGGGTGCGCGCAGCGGGCTGGTGACGGGGTCCTTGGCGATCAGCCGGGACAGCTTGTGAGTGGAGATCGAGACGAGGAACAGGTCCCAGGGCGACAGGCCCTCGGGCGGTCGTTTCCCGGCCAGCCGTGTCACGGCGGCGATCGCGCCCACACTCGCGCCGTAGGCGAGCAGGGTGACGAGGTAGGAACCGGTGGGCCGGTCGGCGTCGCCGGAGTAGGCGCGTTCCTCGGCTTTGGCGGTCTTGCTGATCTGATTCATGGGTCTTCGGCTCCCTCTTTCGGTGGGCGTGTCCAAAGGGCGGCGTGCCGCCCTGGCCGTCAGCGGGGCTCGGCCCGCCAGGCGGGGGTGAGGTCGGCTGATGCGACCGAGGCGCGGATCACCTCCTCCCCGATGTCGGCGACGTCCTCCCAGGGCAGATAGCGTTCGTGCCGCCGGAGCCAGGCGAGCAGGCCGTGGAGCGGGGTGGGCGGGGCCAGCGTCGCGCCGTAGCCGAACCGTCCCGCCAGCGCGCTGCGCCCGACGACGAATCCGGCCATCTCGTAGCCGCCGTCGTCGCGCCGCCTGACAACGATGTCGTGGACGGCCCCTACCCGTTCTCCCGAGCGGTCCACGACCTCGCGGCCCAGCAGGCTACTGGCCGTCACTGTCGGCATGACCGCCTCCGGGGATGCGTTCGATGAGGTGTGTGCGCAGCCAGTCCTCCACCACGCGCGTCTGCGGCGGCGCGGGGCGGGTGAGCCGGGTGGCCGGGGTGAACGTGTGGACCTGGTCGGGCGGGATCCGGACGGGCAGGTCCCCGCTGGGGCGTAGCCGCCCCAGCAGCGTCCGCCAGGTCCGCCCCAACCGGCCCGACAGGCGTGGGCCGAGTGCTCCGGTGTCGGTGAGCAGCGCGCTCAGCACCGGACGTCGTCCCTCCTCCCAGGACAGTTCGACGTCGTCGACCTTGCCCACGGCAACGCCGTCGACGTCCAGGATCTGGCGGTCCAGGACGGCGAAGCCCAGGCGCATGACCCGGGGAAGACCGGGGCCGGCACCGTGGCCCGTGTCGTCTCCGCCGCGCCCCGTGTTCATTGCCCCGCCTTCGTCCAGAGCATCAACGGCAGGGTCGCGGCCGCCACCAGCAGCACCAGGAACAGGTAGACCGTCGCCACGATGTTGGTGAACCGCGAGTTCACCCGGTCGCCGAGGTAGCCGCGGTCGTTGGCCACGATGAAGATCGGCAGATAGGTCAACGGCAGGGCCGCCGCCGACAGCACGATGGCGTACTCGGTGACCTTGACGGGATCCAGGGTGGTGAGGACGATCGCGGTGCCCGCCAGGACGGTCGCCAGGAGCAGCGTGTGGAAGCGCGCCGCCTGGACCGGCCGGACCGACTTCCCCCATGACCAGCCGAAGTACTGGGCCACGCCGTACCCGGTGGCCAGGCCGGCCTCCAGCGCCGCGCCGAACGTGCAGGCGAAGAAGCCCACGATCGCGATGACCAGCCCGACCTTTCCGAGTGACACGACCACGGGCAGCGTGGCCTGGCTCAGGTGGTCCACCTGGATGCCGGCCGGATGCAGCAGCACGGCGGCCCCCGCCATCAGCGACAGCGCCAGCAACCCGCCCAGCGGAAAGCCGAAGAAGACGTTGAGGCGCTGGAGGGTCAGGTCGCGCGCGCTCCAGCGTTCCTCCACCCCGCCGGAGGAGAAGAACACCACCGCGTAGGGGCTCATCGCGGCGCCGAACACGGCGATCGCGTAGTACCACCAGGTGGGCCAGTCCTCGCCGGAGGGAGGAGCCGGGCTCAGCGCGTCGTGCCAGAGGGCGCCCCAGTCGGGGCCGAGCCGCCACAGCGCGACGGCGAACACGACCATCGCCAGGCCCAGGAGACCGTAGGTCCGTTCCATCCGTTCGAAGGGCAGCCGCCAGATCACCGCCCACACCAGGAACCCGACGACCGGGACCCACAGCAGGTAGTGCACGCTGCTCGCCAGTTCCAGGGCCAGCGCGACACCGCCGATCTCGGCCGCGAACACCAGCAGGGTGATGGCGGAGGAGGCGAGGAGGTTGGCGAGTCCGGCCCGCGCGCCCAGGCGTTCGCGTACCAGGTCGAACACGGGGCGGCCGCTGACCGCGGTGACGCGCCCGGCCATCTCGCTGAACAGGCACACCCCGATCACGCCGACCGGGATCACCCAGGCCAGTGACATCCCGAAGCGGGCTCCGACCAGGGAGTTGGCGACGATGTCACCGATGTCGAGGAATCCGCCGATGGCGGTGAGGAACCCCAGGGTGAACGAGGTCAGCCTGTTCACCGGGTGCCCTCCACCACGCGGTCGAGCCGGTCCCCGGTCAGGAGCAGCGCCGCGCGGGCCCGCGCGACCGCGTCCATGTCGCCCCGGCGCACCCCGATCCGCAGGTGGGCGAGCCCGTGGGTGGTGTGTTCAGCCAGGGCGTCCACCCGTGCGCGCAGGGGGTCTGACACGGGGGTCGGCGGTTGCAGGGTGGCGAAGGAGGAGCGGACGGCCAGGGCGTCGTCCTCGACGTCCCCCACCGAGGTCTCCAGGTAGGGGGTGAAGGCGTCCCCCTTCCGCGCGATGTCGGCGAGGGCCACCCCGGTGCGCGCCGCCGAGAGCAGGTGGAGCGCGCTCTGGTTCGCCTTCTCCCGGTAGCCGGCGTCGGTGCGGACGGGGCCGGCGCATCCCGCTACGAGGAGCAGCGAAAGGGCCACGACGGCCGACGATGTGCGCCGCATCCGTCCCCCCGGTCGCTCGCGTCCGATCCCGCTCCCCGTGCCGGGCCCACCTACCGCCGGGCCCGGGTGCTAAACGTCGGGTCCACGCCCACCGCCGGCGCTGGGGGATCACCGCGGAGGCGGGGCGGTGCGTCCGCGGGTTTGGACGGAGGGCGGGGAGGTAGCGGATGGACACCTGCGGAGAGAGACCGTGCGGCCCCTCCCCGGTCAGGGGCCGGCGAGGCACGAGGGGATGGGATGAGAGACGGCTCCGATATGACGAGTCTGCTGACCACGCTGAAGCGGGTGGCGACCGCGTTGAAGGCGGAGGAGGTTCCCTTCGCCCTCAGCGGCAGCTTCGCCGCCTATGCGCGTGGCGCCGCGGGGTCCACCCACGACGTCGACTTCGTGGTGTTGCCGCAGGACGTGGAACGGGCCCTGGACGTGTTGACGAAGGCCGGTCTGCGCCCCGCCGAGGCGGTGGAGGACTGGCTGGCCAAGGCGTACGACGGGGACAACCTCGTCGACCTGATCCATCGGCCCGCCGACGAGCCGATCACCACGGAGATGCTGGACCGCGCGACCCCGCTGAAGGTCGGTTCGGTGCTCGTCCCGGTGTTGGACGCCACCGACCTGCTGGTCATGCTGCTGCGGTCCTTCACCGAGCACGAGTGCGACTTCGCCGGGCCGCTGGCCATGGCGCGTTCCCTGCGCGAGCAGGCCGACTGGGGGCGGGTGTTCCGTGAGAGCGCCCACTCGCCCTACGCCTATGCGTTCTTGACGCTGCTGCTGCGTCTCGGCGTGATCGAACACGAGGAAGGAGACGAGCGTGTCTGCTCAAGAGCCCCAGTACCTGGCCACCCATCTGCGTGAGGCGTTGGCCGCGGATCCGCGGACCGCGGAGATGGGGGTCCGGGTACGTGTCCACGGCGATGACGTCTACCTCAGCGGGGAGGTGGCGTGCGCCGAGCGTCGGGAGAGGATCCTCCAGGTCGCCAGGGAACTGGTACCCGACCGCCGCGTCCATGACGAGCTGTCGATCGCCCACGTCGGGGGCAGGCCGGAGGAGGAACGACTGTCATGATCAGAATCGCCGCGGTGGGGGATGTCCATCTCGACGAGGAGATGAGCGGTCAGTACCGGGCACAGCTGGGCACGCTGGCCGACGACGCCGACGTGCTGCTGCTCGCCGGGGACCTGACCAAACACGGCACGGCCTCGGAGGGACGCGTCGTGGCGGAGGAGTTCCGCGACGTCGGCGTTCCGGTGATCGCCGTCCTCGGCAACCACGACTACCACTCCGACGAGGCGGACAAGATCACCGAGCTGATGCGCGCGGAGGGCATCACCGTCCTTGAGGGTGAGGGGGTGACCCTGGACTGCCCCGGCGGGCGTCTGGGGGTCGCCGGGACCAAGGGGTTCGGCGGGGGGTTCGCCGGTAAGGCGGCCCCCGAGTTCGGGGAGCCGGAACTCAAGGAGTTCGTGCGTCACGGCCGTGACCTGGCGGCCAGGTACGCCACGGCGCTGACCGGGCTGGACGCCGACGTCAGGGTCGGTCTCACCCACTACTCGCCGGTCAAGGACACCCTGGCGGGGGAACCGCCCGAGATCTACCTCATGCTCGGCAGCTACCTGTTGGCGGAGGCGCTGGACGACGCGGGTGCCGCTCTGGGGATCCACGGCCACGCCCATGCCGGTGTCGAGTGCGGCATGACCCCGGGCGGGGTTCGCGTCCGCAACGTGGCGTTGCCGGTACTGCGGCGTACCTATGGTCTCTACAGCCTGGAGGTTCCGGGGGAGGACTGAGGCCGCCGTGGCCCGGCTCCAGGGCCGGGCCACGGCGTGTGTCCGGTGGGGTGGCTCAGATGTCCTCCCGCCCCTCCCCGCCTATCTCCTCCTCGGTCTCCGACGCCCCTGGCCGTAGGGGGTCGTGGCCGAGGCGCATCAGGGCGTGGCGCCACCCCTCGTCCTGTGGTCGGGGCCGCTCCAGCAGGTCGCGGGCTTCGTTGACGACCTCGCGCATCGTCGCCAGATCCTCGGCGGTCAGGTCCACCTTGCGCTTGGACAGCACGTGGACCACCCCGCGGCCCAGTTGGAACATGTCCAGGTCGGGGTCGGGGACGAAGGCCTGCTCACCGGAGGCGTCGGTCAGCAACCAGGCGCGCAGTTCCTCTCCGGTCATGTTGACGATTCGGTGGAACTCCTGCCACAGCCGCTCCGACGCCGGATCCAGATGCTCCTGGTTCACACCGACCTCCTCGTTCGACGTTCGAGTCCGCGGACCCCTACCTGGAATCCAGCACCTCCAAACCGTCGGCCACGCGAGTCCGGGGCGCCCGGGTTTGGTCCGTGATGCCGGTGGTAGCGGTCGTCCGGGGCGCGGGAGGCCCGCGCCCGGGAGAGAAGGAGGACGCATGCGACCCGTCAGGTCGGTTCTTGAGGGCGCGGTGGCCGGGGCCGTCGCCACGGGCGCGATGAGCTCGGTCATGTACGGTGCCCGCCGTTTCGGCCTCATGGGGCGGCAACCTCCCACGCTCATCGTGCGCAGGTTCCTGCCCGGGGGTGGCACGCACCGCCCCCGCCCCGGGGAGGGCGGCCTGGCCGTGGCCGCGCACCTGGGATTCGGGGCGGCGACCGGCGGCCTCTTCGGGCTGCTGACCGGCCGTCGCCGGCCCACGGTCCTCACCGGCGTCGGCTACGCCATGGCGGTGTGGGGGGCCAGTTACGAGGGCTGGGTGCCGGCCATGGGCATCCAGCCACCCGCGCATCGCGACGCCCCCCACCGGGTGGGGACGATGGCGGCCGCCCACGTCGTCTTCGGGGCGACCCTGGCCACCGCGCTGCGCCGGATGCGAAGCGACGAGGGGAAGCGCTCCGCGCCGGGCGAGGCCCGGACGGAGCGGGGCTCCTAGCGGCGTAGCAGCCGGGCCAGGCCGGCCCCGGCGACCGCTGCCACGCCCGCTGCCGCCGCGCCCAGCGCGCCGCGATGCCGCGACGCCCAGGCCTGGGGGCTGCGGGATCGCGCGCGATCGTCGAACGAGCCGTGTGCGCCGTGATCTCCGCCCCCCGGCCCGTCCACCGGTTCCCACAGGTTCGCCGGCTGGTCCGGATCGCGGGGCTCGCCGGTCTGCTGCGAGGAGTAGCCGGTTCGGGCCAGGTAACGGTCCAGCAGCCCCGGAGCCAGCCTGTTGCCCAGGATCGTGCCGACGGTCGAGTAGCCCACCCAGTACTCGCGGCGGCCCGGGTGGTCGGCGGCGTGGACGACGGCGCGCGCGGCGACCTCCGGTTGGTAGATCGGCGGCACCGGCTGGGCGCGCTCGGGCAGCCGGGACAGCACCCAGTCGAACTGGGGCGTGTTCACCGCGGGCATGTGCACCATGGTCGTCTGCACGCCGGAACGGTCGTGCAGCAGTTCGCACCGCAGCGACTCGTGGAAGCCCTGGATGGCGTGCTTGGCGGCGCAGTAGGCCCCTTGGAGGGGGATGCCGCGCTTGGCGAGGGAGGACCCCACCTGCACGATCGTGCCTCGGTCGCGTGGCAGCATCCGGTCCAGCGCGGCCTTGGTCCCGTAGACGTAGCCGAGGTAGGTCACCTCGGTGACCCGCCGGAACTCCTCCGGCCGGATCTGCGCGATCGGCGCGAACACCGACGTGAAGGCGTTGTTGACCCACACGTCGATGGGGCCGAGATCCTCCTCCACCCGGGCGGCGGCCCGGTCCACGGCCTCGTGGTCGGACACGTCGACCTGGAGCGGCAACGCCGCCCCGCCGGCCGCGCGCACGTCGGCCGCGGCCCCCTCCAACCCCTTCTCGCCCCTGGACAGCAACGCGACGTGGTCACCACGCGAGGCGAAGGCGCGGGCGACCGCCCGTCCGATACCGCCTCCGGCTCCGGTCACCACAACCACCCGTGGCATGCGCAATGTCCTCCTCGCTCGTCGGTCACCACGGCCCCGCCGTTTGGCCGGGCCGCATGGTCGACTACCCGGTCCGGGCGTTCCCACGCCCGGACCGGGGCCGCGACGGGCGGCGTTTACCGCGATGGTTTCGCGGTAGCCCGAGTGGTACGAGGTTCCGCGCCGCGAGTCGAAGGGGGAGCCATGGCCTCTCGGACCCAACGGTTCCTGCGCGCCCACCCCCGTGACGCCGCCGGCGACATCGACGCGCTGGCCGAGTGCGTGGAACGGTTGGCGGAGTGCGCGCGCGCCTGTACCGCCTGCGCGGACGCCTGCCTGGGCGAGATCGACGTCCGTGACGTGGTCACCGCCATCCGGCGCGCGCTGGATTGCGCCGATGTCTGCGCCATGGCCGAACGTGTGCTGACCCGCCGCACCGAGGCCGATCCGGAGGTGGATCGATCGGTGCTGGAGGCGTGCCTGTTGTCGTGCAAGGTCTGCGCGCTCGAGTGCGCGCGCCACGCCGACTCCCAGGAGCACTGCCGCCTGTGCGCCGAGGCGTGTCAGGCCGGTGCGGAGGCGTGCCGCAGGCTGCTCGCGACGTTGCCGTGAACCCCTGCCGGGCCTTCGGGTCCGGCCCGACCGAGCGGAGAGGAAGGTGACCTGGATGCCGGCCCGTGAGGAGCTTCCCGCGACGCTGCGGCGCTCGCCGCAGAAGGCACAGGAGACCTGGTCCAAGGCCCACGACTCCGCCGTGGACAGCTACGGCGAGGGCGAACGTGCCCATCGCGTCGCCTACGCGGCGCTCAAGCACGAGTTCGAGAAGGTCGGCGACCACTGGGAGCCCAAGGGGCGCAAGGGGCCCTCGGACGCCCAGGCGGCCAATCCCCGCGCACCCAAGGGGCGGGGGAGCGACCGCGAGACCGCGGGAGGCGTCGACGCCAACGCGAGCAAGAAGCACCTGTATGAGCGGGCTCGGCAGCTCGACGTCGAGGGCCGCTCCAAGATGAGCAAGCAGGAGCTGGTGGGCGCCCTTCGCAAGGCCAACGACAGGGCCACCCGCCAGGCCCGGGACAAGGGCTGAGCGGTCACGCGCCGCCGGGGGCGGACCTCCTCGCGTGGGGTCCGCCCCGCTCTCTCAGCGACCTCCCCGGAGGACCCGCGCGTTTTCGTCGTGTACGGCGTCACGTCGGCGCGGGACCCGCGGGACGGCGGGAGAGGCGAGCCGGTCCAGCAGTTCCTCCGCCGCGGTGAGCACATCGCCCGTGGTGATGCGCAGCAGACCCGGGTCCGGTCGGGCCCCCCACGGGTCGCCGCTGCGTCCAGCCCATAGGCAGACGTGGATCAACCCGTCGACGCGCGGACCCCACAGGGCCGGCGATACCGGTCCGAACAGCAGGACCGAGGGGGTGGCATACCCCGTCGCCAGGTGGGCGACGCCGGTGTCGCCGCAGATCAGCAGGGACGCCTCGGCGATCAGGGCGGCGAGGTCGAACAACTCGGTGCGACCGGCGTACACGGAGGACGGGTCCAGGCCGGCCACGCGGGCGATCCGCAGCGCGATCGGCCGCTCCTCGGCCGAACCGGTGATGACGACGTCGTGTCCGGCCGCGGTGAGCCTGCGCACCACCTCGGCGAAGCGCAACTCCGGCCACCTGCGGGCCGGAAAGGCCGCTCCGGGGTGGACGACGATCACCCCCGGACGGCGGCTTCCCACCGGAGGGGGCGGTAGCCGCAGGTCATCGGGGTCGGCGTCGACCCCATAGGAGCGCAGCAGTCGGCACCACACGTCGACATCGTGGAGGCCGGGCCGCCACTGCACCCCGTCCTGCCCCGGCAGGTCGGGGTGGGCGTGGGTCCACAGTCCGTGTGGCCGCAGCGCGCGCAGCGCGGCGGTGCTCTGCGGGCCGCGGCCGTGCAGGTTCACCGCGAGGGTCGGGGGGAACGCGCGTGGCCACGGCGGGGTCATCAGGCGCGGGGTCGGGACGATTCCGGCCCGTATCCCCGCCAGTTCCAGCAGGCGGGTGTGCCCCGCCGGGGCGGCCAGGTGCAGCCGGTGCCCCGGATGCGCCTTGGCCAGCGCGCGCATGGCGGGTACGGAGGTGAGGAAATCCCCCAGGCCGAGCGCGCGCAGGACCAGGATCGTCGGTTCCTCGGAACGGGAGGTCGGCTCCGCGGCGGGAGCCGGGCGGGGCGCGCGGGGCGTGCCATCGGGAAAGCGGGGTCCTCGCATGGGGGCCAGCTATCCCCGGCCCCCGGTTTCAAACCGGGCGCGCCCGGGCACGGCGGCGGGCGTGGAACGGAGGGTTCCACGCCCGCCGCCTTCGCCCGTATCGCGCCTCAGCCCTTGCCGCGCGCCGCCTCGGCGACCGCCTTGCTGACCTCGTCGGGACCCCCGTAGCGCTGATCGGGGATCCTGCCGAGGACGTCCAGGACGTGCTGGTCGGCCTTGTGCCGCTTCGCGTGCTCCTGGAGGTCCTTCTTGGCCGCCGGATAGTCGATGCCGGACAGCGCCTTTTGGACGGTGATGAACTCTGCCTGTGCCATGATCCGATCCCCCTCGTCCGCTTCTGGCGCGCGGACGCTCGTCCAACCGGTCAGGTGTTGGGGCGCTTGGCGCTGATGTCGGCCAGCGCGGAGCCGGGGTCCACCTCGATCGCGAGGTCGCCGATCGACACCATCCCGGTGACGCGGTCGTTCTCGACAACGGGGATGCGGCGCACCCCGCGCTCGCGCATGAGGCGGGCCGCCTCCTGCAGGTCGTCGTCCGGGCTGATCACGGTCAGTTCGGAACTGCACACGCTGTCCACGTGCTCGTTGTCGACGTCCCTGCCCTCGGCGACCGCGCGCACGACGATGTCGCGGTCGGTGACCACGCCGAGCAGGCGATCGTCCTCGGCCACGACGACGTCACCGATGTTCTCGTCGCGCATGAGCGCGGCGGCGTCATGGATCGACATCTGAGGCGGAACGGTGTGAACGTTGCGTGCCATCACTTCACGGACCTTGCCGGCCATGATCTCTCCCCTGGGTCGCCGTTGCCGCGGGCCGGATGACCCGGGCCATGCCGGACGACTACCACCGGCCCCCGCGTCGAAACGCCTTCGCCGGGGACACGCCGCGGGAAAAGCCGTCACTTCGGGTTACCGAAAGGAGACCATGGGTAGCGGCGTGCCCTTGTCACCACATCGATGAACAGCGAAAGGCCGGGCCATGGCCCTGTCGCGATCCGACCACCAGCGCCTCCGCGAGATCGAGAGACGGATCTCGGCGGAGGACCCCGAGTTCGTCCGCCGCTTCGTCGGCGAGGCCGTCGGCACGCCCGCCTACGAGCCCGTTCCCAAGGGGGCCGTCGCGTTGATCTGCGCGATGGTCGCCTTCGCCGCGCTGGTCCTCATCCTCTTCACCGCCTATGCCGGGCGGGAGCCGGCGCCGCCGGGACCGGGCCCGCAGGCTCCGGGCGAGCCGGCCTCCCGCTTCGAGCAGGCCCACCCGACCGCCCCGGCGGAGCGCGTCCCCGACGAGACGGGCGCGGCGGCGCACCACCCTGCCGACCTCACCGAGGAGAGTTCGTGACCCGTACCGACAACCCCATACCGGAGACCTCTCCCGCGGCTCCGGTCACCCGCGGGAAAGGCGCCCTGATCGTCTCGTGGATCACCTCGACCGATCACAAGATCATCGGCTACATGTACATCGCCACGGCGTTCGGCTTCTTCGTCGCCGGTGGCATCATGGCGCTGCTGATCCGCGCCGAACTGCTCTACCCGGGCCTGCAGGTGGTCACCAACCAGGTCTACAACGAGCTGTTCACGATGCACGGCACGATCATGATGTTCCTGTTCGCGACGCCGCTGTTCACCGGGTTCGCCAACGTGATCATGCCGTTGCAGATCGGGGCGCCCGACGTGGCCTTCCCCCGGCTCAACATGTTCAGCTACTGGCTGTTCCTGTTCGGCGGGCTCATCACCGTGTTCGGTTTCCTCACGCCCGGCGGCGCGGCGGCCTTCGGCTGGTTCGCCTACACGCCCCTGTCGGACGAGGTGCGCTCACCGGGCGTCGGCGGTGACCTGTGGATCATGGGGCTGTTGGTGTCGGGGCTGGGCACGATCCTGGGCTCGGTCAACTTCATGGCGACCATCGCGTGCATGCGCGCCCCGGGGATGACGATGTTCCGCCTGCCCATCTTCACGTGGAACACCCTGTTCACCGGCATCCTGGTCCTCGTGGCGTTCCCGGTGCTCACCGCGGCGCTGGCGGGACTGGCCGCCGACCGCATCGTCGGCGCCCATGTCTACGGCGCCGAGCACGGCGGCGCCATCCTGTGGCAGCACCTGTTCTGGTTCTTCGGCCACCCCGAGGTCTACATTCTGGCGCTGCCGTTCTTCGGGATCATCACCGAGGTCATCCCGGTGTTCAGCCGCAAGCCCCTGTTCGGCTACAAGGGCATGGTCGGCGCGACGATGGCCATCACCGGTCTGTCCGTCACGGTGTGGGCGCACCACATGTTCGCCACCGGCGCGGTGCTGCTGCCGTTCTTCTCCTTCCTGTCCTTCCTCATCGCGGTTCCGACCGGTGTGAAGTTCTTCAACTGGGTGGGCACGATGTGGCGGGGCCAGCTCACCTTCGAGTCGCCGATGCTGTTCTCCATCGGTTTCCTGGTCACCTTCCTCCTCGGGGGGCTGACCGGTGTGCTGCTGGCCTCCCCGCCGATCGACTTCCACGTCACCGACTCCTACTTCGTGGTGGCCCACTTCCACTACGTCGTGTTCGGCACCGTGGTCTTCGCGATGTTCGCCGGCTTCTACTTCTGGTGGCCCAAGTTCACCGGCAAGATGCTCAACGAGAAGCTGGCGAAGTGGCACTTTTGGGTGCTGTTCCTCGGCTTCCACGGCACCTTCGGCGTCCAGCACTGGCTGGGCGCGGAGGGGATGCCCCGCCGCTACGCCGACTACCTGCCCTCTGACGGCTTCACCACCCTCAATCTGATCTCCAGCGTCAGCGCCTTCGTCCTGGGCGCCTCCACGCTGTTCTTCTTCGCCAACGTCTGGATCACCGCGCGCAGGGCCGTCCCGGTCGAGGCCGACGATCCGTGGGGGTATGGCAACTCGCTGGAGTGGGCCACCTCGTGCCCGCCCCCACGCCACAACTTCACCTCGCTCCCGCGCATCAGGACCGAGCGTCCAGCGTTCGACCTGCACCATCCCTACGTGGCCGCCTCCGAGGCGACGAGCGGGCACAAGTAGTTCCTCGACACGGACGATCCCGGCCGGCCCCGAAACGGTTCACCGCGTTTCGGGGCCGGAGCGCGTTGCGGCGGGTGCCGGATCCGCGTTCCCGTCCAACAGGTCGAGCAGTCCCGCGGCCAACGGCGCCTGCTCGGGCGGGGCCGGTGCGAGGGCCTGGGCGGCGGTCCGGGCGTCGGGGGACAGGCACCACTCCCACGTCCGTTCGAGCAGGTCCACCGGGAGCGTCCCCGTGTCCGTCACGACCACCGGCCATCCCCACGCGCGGGCCTGGGCGGCCACCTTCGCTCCGCCGAGCACCGGGTCGACGGCCAGGGCGGGGACGCCGTTGCGCAACGCCAGCACCAGCCCGTGCAACCGGGTGGTCACCACCACGTCCACGCGCCGCACCAGCGCGTCGAACTGGGCGGGGGTGGCGCAGTGCCGCCACTCCTCCCAGGCCAGCCGGGTGTCCAGCGGCAACCGCGCGCAGTCCCGGCGCGCCAACCACCCGGTCAGCCGCCCATGGATCGCCTCGTGCGCCCCCCGCCTCCCGTACTCGGGCTGACGAGGGGCGACGACGACACCGACCACGGGGCCGCCGTCCTCGACGGGCGCGGAGTGGGCGAGGTCGGCGCGGGGGGCGCGGCCGGGGGCGTCGCGCGCGATCAGGTGGTGGAAGCCTCGAACGGCCGGGTCGTGCGGATCGATCACGGACACTCCCACGGCGACGCGGCGGCAGCGGGCGTAGCGCTCGTGCAGCCGGCGAACCTGGTCCCCGTGCGCGGGCCCGCACACGAACAACAGGTGGCTGTAGTGGTGGGGGTCGGCGTCCTCCAGGGTGGTCGCGCCGGGGCGGAAGGCCGGGCTCCAGGCGATGTCGTGGGCGATCCCGGCCCCGGTCAGGGCCGCCGCGACGGTCCGGGCGCTGCCCACGTCCCCGGCCGTCGCCTCTCCGTCCAAAAAACTGAACCATCCCGTCACCAGTACGCGCATGGCCGCCTCCCTACCCGGAGGAGAGGGAGGGAAGCGGGAGGCGCGGACCGGCCGACAAAAACAATCGCGCGTGCTTGTTTTTGTCCGGGAGCGGTGCGAGGCTGGGCCCGACGCGGCCCACCGCCGCCCCGGGAGGTGTACCGATGATCGACCCCGCCGGCCTGGCCCAGGACCTGCACGCCGAGGGCGCGGCCCTGGACCGGCTCGTCGCGCCACTGGAACCACGCCGATGGGCGACGCCCACCCCCGCCCCCGGCTGGACGATCGCCCACCAGATCGCCCATCTCGCCTGGACCGACCGCCTCGCCCTGCTCGCGGCCACCCGGCCGGCGGACTTCGCGGCCGAGTTCGCCAAGGCCCTCGAATTCGACCGCTACGTCGACGACGGGGCCGAGGCCGGGGCCGAGGAGGAGCCGGCAGCGCTGCTCGACCGCTGGCGGAGGGGACGCCACGCGCTGCTCGACGTCTTGACCGGGATACCCCAGGGGACCAAGCTGCCCTGGTTCGGGCCGCCCATGAGCGCACCGTCGATGATGACCGGGCGCCTGATGGAGACCTGGGCCCACGGGCTGGACGTCGCCGACGCGTTGGGGATCGCCACGGAACCGACGGAACGGCTGCGCCACGTCGCCCACATCGGAGTGCGCGCCCGCGACCACGCCTTCGCCACCAACGGGCTGCCGGCGCCCCCCGCCCCCTTCCGCGTCGAACTGGACGCTCCGCCGTCCCCGGAAGGGACGGCGCGCACCTGGAGCTGGGGGCCCGAGGACGCCGACCAATGGGTCAGGGGGCCGGCGCTGGACTTCTGCCTCCTCGTCACCCGACGCCGCCACCGCGACGACCTCGCCCTGCGCGCCCACGGTCGGGAGGCCGACCGCTGGCTGGACATCGCCCAGGCGTTCGCCGGACCCCCCGGACCCGGGCGCGCCCCGACAGGAACGCCACCCACGGCCTCGCCCGGTCCGGGGGGCCGTGATGACGGCTGACCCCCTCGCCACCCCCGAACGCGACCTCCTGCGCCAGTCGGTCCGCCGCTTCATGGAGACCGAGGTACTGCCCCACCTCGACGCCTGGGAGCGGGACGGCGAACTGCCTCGCCGGCTGCACCGGGCCGCCGGATCGGCGGGTTTGCTGGGGGCCGCCTTCCCGGTCGAGGTCGGCGGAGGCGGCGGGAACCTCATGGACTCCCTCACCGTCGTCGAGGAGATGCACTACGCGGGGGGATCCGGTGGACTGGTCGCCTCCCTGCTCACGTGCGGGATCGCCGTCCCCCATCTCGCCGCCGCGGGCGATCCGGGACAGATCGACAGGTGGGTCCGGCCCACCCTCGCCGGAGAACTGATCGGGGCGCTGGCCATCACCGAGCCCGACGGCGGCTCCGACGTCGCCGGCCTGCGCACGAGCGCGGTCCGTGACGGCGACGTCTACGTCGTCAACGGGGCCAAGACCTTCATCACCTCCGGCTGCCGGGCCGACTTCGTCACCACCGCGGTGCGCACCGGAGGCGCGGGGGCGCACGGTGTCTCACTCCTCGTCGTCGAACGAGGCACACCGGGGTTCACGGTCTCCCGCCGGCTGGAGAAGATGGGCTGGCACTGTTCCGACACCGCGGAGCTGGCGTTCACCGACTGCCGGGTTCCGGTGGCCAACCTGGTCGGCGCCGAGAACTCCGGGTTCGCCCAGATCGCCCGGCACTTCCTCGCCGAGCGGCTGACACTGGCCGTCCAGGCCTACGCCACGGCGCAACGGGCCCTCGACCTCACCGTCGCCTGGTGCCGGACGCGCACCACGTTCGGCCGTCCACTCATCTCCCGGCAACAGGTCCAGCACACGCTGACCGAGATGGCCCGCCGCATCGACGTCGCGCGCTGCTACGTCCGCGACGTCGTGCGACGCCACCTCGCGGGCGAGGACGTCGTCACGGCCACCTGCTTCGCCAAGAACACCGCCGTCGAGGCCGGGGCGTGGGTGGTGGACCGGGCGGTACAGCTCCACGGCGGTCTCGGCTACATGCGCGAGGCGGAGATCGAACGGCACTACAGGGACGTGCGGATCCTCGGTATCGGCGGTGGAACGGACGAGATCATGACCGGCCTGGCCGCTCGCCGGCTCGGCTACACCGGTTGAGCCGGCGCCATCCCGAGAGCATCGGGGTGGCGCCGCGCCCGGGACGGACCGGTGACCTAGCGTGATCACTCGGGGTGGTCCGCCACTGCGACGCCCCGACCCGAGAACCCGCCCCTCGCGGGTGTGGACGATCCGCTGGAGCAGGCGTGGGCACGATCACCTGGGGAAGCGCGCGGGCGCGCTGGGTACTGCTGGCGACCGTCGTGGGATCGGGCATGGGATTCCTGGACGGAAGCGTCGTGGGGGTGGCGCTGCCGGCCATCGGGCGCGACCTGGACGCCTCCATGGCGGGCCTGCAATGGGTGCTCAACGGATACACCCTCACCCTCGCCGCGCTGATCCTGATCAGCGGCTCGCTGGGCGACCGTGTCGGGCGGCGCAGGGTCTTCCTCATCGGCACGGTGGGGTTCGCGCTGGCCTCGGTCCTGTGCGCGCTCGCACCCACCATCGAGACGCTGATCGCCGCGCGGGTCGCGCAGGGTGTCGGCGCCGCCCTGCTGACCCCGAACAGCCTGGCCCTGTTGGAGGCGGAGTTCACCGAGGACGACTCGGGCCGGGCCATCGGCGCCTGGTCGGGCCTGACCGGGGTCGCCAACGCCGCGGGCCCGTTCCTCGGCGGCTGGCTGGTGGACATCGGCGACTGGCGTCTGATCTTCCTCATCAACGTCCCGCTGGCGGCCCTGGTGGTGGCGGTCGGGTTGCGCCATCTCCCCGAATCGCGCCCCGAGGAGGGCGGGGGACGGAGGCTCGACTGGACCGGGGCCACGCTCACCGTCGTGTCCCTGGGGGCGCTGACCTACGCCCTCACCGTGGCGGGGGAGGTGGGCGTCTCCTCGTGGCGCTTCCTCGTCCCCGCGGGAACCGGCGTCCTCGTCGTCCTGCTGTTCGCCCGATCGCTGCGGCGCAGCCGTCATCCCCTGATCCCGCCCCGCTTGTTCGCCGACCGCGTCTTCGTCGCGGCCAACCTGGTGACGCTGGGGGTGTACGCGGCGCTGGGCGTGACGTTCTTCCTGCTGGTGATCCAGCTCCAACAGGTCCTGGGCTACAGCGCCGTGCAGGCCGGTGTCGCCACCCTGCCGATCACGCTGCTCATGCTGCTGCTGTCGGCGCGTTCGGGCGACCTGGCCCGCCGGATCGGCCCACGCGCGCAGATGACGGCCGGGCCACTGGTCATGGCGCTCGGCCTGCTCCTGATGGGACGTATCGGGCCGGGATCCGGCTACGTGACGGAGGTGCTGCCCGCGGTCGTGTTGTTGGGGCTGGGCCTGGCCGCCACGGTGGCACCCTTGACGGCGACCGCGCTCGGCGCGGCCGGTCCCGCCGACGCGGGCGTCGCCTCGGGGGTCAACAACGCGGTGTCGCGGGCGGCGCAGCTCGCCTCGGTGGCCGCGGTGCCGGCGCTGGTGGGGGTGGCGGGCGACGCCTATCTCGATCCGGCCCGGTTCGACGCGGGGTTCTCCAGCGCGATGCTGGTGGCCGCGGCGCTGGCCGCGTCGGCGGGGCTGGTCGCCCTCCTGCTGATCCGGCGTCCGCGGGGCGAGGCGGAGGAGGGCCCCTCTCCCTACGCCTGTGGCCTGGACGCGGCCCCGTTGCGTCGCGCGCCGTGCCAAGACCCTGGGCGGGACGCCGGCTGACCGACGGGCCGCCCGGGCCTCCGCCGGGCCGCGGCGACCGGGACCGCGCCCCCGGCGGCCACGTGGAAGACCTCGGGTGGCGGTGTCGAGCGGCGCCTGCCCCTCCCGCCACAACGGGACGGTCAACCGAGGACCGCGATGGCCTCGACCTCGACCAGCTGGTCGTCGTAACCGAGGGCGGCGACGCCCAGCAGCGTGCTCGGCGCGTCGTGTTCGCCGAAATGCCTCTTGACCACGTTCCAGGCCGCGACGAGGTCCTCCTGCCGTGAGGAGGCGACATAGACCGTCGACTTGACCACGTCGCCGAGCGAGGCCCCGGCCTCGTGCAGCACCACGGCCAGATTGTGCATCACCTGTTCGGCCTGGCCCGCGACATCGCCGACGGCGACCGTGCGCCCCTCCTCGTCCAAGGGGCAGGCGCCCGCGGTGAAGATGCTCCTCGCGGGGGCGTCGGTCACGGCGGCGTAGGCGTAGTCGACCTGGTCGGTGAGTCCGGTGGGGCGGAGGAGAGCGATATGTCTGGGCACGCCCCGACCCTAGAGGACGGGGTGGCGGCGGTCATCCTGTTTTTTCCTCGCCCCTGAGGGCCTCCCCGCGGACGGGGAAGGGGAGACCCTCGTCGAGGCGAACGGAGTCGTCAGCCCAGGTGCGCGCGCAGGGTCTCCACGAACCGCAGCACCGCGACCGAGCCGGGGTCGCGTTCACCGGCGCTTCGATCGCCGACCCAGGCCGCGCGGCCGCGTGCCGAGGTCAACCCCGCGGTCTCCTCGACCGCGCGGGCCGCGGCGGAGACGACGGCATCGGCCACCTCCAGGGGAGACGCGCCCTCCGCCGCCTCCGTCAGCGTCTGACGGACCGGCTCCAGCACGTCCAGGAAGGTCTTGTCGCCCAACCGGGCGCCCCCACGCTCCTGGACCCGGCGGGCGAGCGTCGCCACGATCCGCGCCACCCCGGCCGGCGAGGCGTCGGCCGTCTCGTCGGCCTCGGCCGCGGCGGCGAGCAGGCCCGACCCGACCAACGCGGCGAAGGTCGAGGGGTTGGCCGAGGCGAAGGCGGTGCCGGCGGCGCGCAGGGCGTCACCGGGGTGGACGTCCTCGGGCAGGGCCAGCAGCGCCTCGCGCGCGGCGGCGGCACCCGAGGACACGGTGATGCCCAGGTCGCCGTCGCCGAGCCGGGCGTCGAGGGCGCGCAGCTCCTCGGCGTGGCCGGGAAGGTCGGCCAGCACGGCGGGAAGCACCGCGCGCAGGCGGCTGGGCCGCCCGGTGCGGCGCGGCCCGTCCTTCTGTCCGGAGGAGGAACGCGTAACGGGGGCCGTGCCCTGCCGCGGCGCGTCACGGTCCGGCCGAGAGGGCGCGGCGGCCCCCTGGGAGAAGAACGGCGAGGCGGCGGGGGCGTCCACCAGCCCGGCGAGCTCGTCGTCGAGCAGGAGGACCGACAGGGAGGCCCCCGCCATCTCCAGGCTGGTGGCGAACTCCCCGATGTAGGTGCGGTGGATGCGCACACCTCGCTCGGTGAGCACCTGGTGCGCCCGACGGTAGATCAGGTAGAGCTCCTCCAGGGGGGTCGCCCCCAGGCCGTTGACCAGGACCGCGACCCGGTCGCCCGTCGAGGGGCGGAGCTCGCCCAGGATCTCGGTGAGGAAACGGTCGGTGATCTCGTCGGCGGTCTCCAGCGGGCCCCGGTGACTGCCGGGTTCCCCGTGGATGCCGATGCCCACCTCCATCTCACCCTCGTCCAGGGTGAAGGTGGGCTCTCCCGCGGCCGGCAGGATCGTGGGGGACAGGCCGACGCCCATGGTCCTGGTCCGGTCGACGGTGCGCTGCGCGATCTCCCGCACCCCCTCCAGGGGGTCACCACGGCGTGCCGCGGCCCCGGCCGTCTTGTAGGCGAAGAACAGTCCGGCCACGCCGCGCCGGGTGTCCTCCTTGCCCGGCGGAGCCGACAAGACGTCGTCGGTGCCCAGCACGGTCGCCGTCCGGATGCCGTCGGCGGCCACGATGTCGGCGGCCAGGTCGAAGTTGTAGATGTCGCCGCCGTAGTTGCCGTACAGGTACAGCACGCCGGCGCCGCCGTCGCAGGCCCGGGTGGCCGCCGCGATCTGCTCGGCCGAGGGCGAGGAGAACACGTTGCCCACGGCGACCCCGTGGGCGAGGCCCTCGCCCACGTAGCCGAGGAACAGGGGGAGGTGGCCCGATCCGCCGCCGGTGACGATGCCCACCTCGCCCGGTACGGGGGCGTCGGCGCGCACCAGGGCGCGCCGGTCCTCGGAGGCGGCACGCAACCGGTCGGGGTGGGCCAGCAACAGGGACTCGGTCAGCTCGTCCACGAAGTCGGCCGGCCGGTTGATGATCTTCTTCAGCGCCACGTCGGTCGCTCGCTTTCTGGTCGCTGTCGGGGGAGCGCCGCCGGGGGGCGTGCCCCCGGCGGCCGTCGGTCAGCCCAGGGCTTCGGCGGTCTCGCGAAGGACACGCAGGTCCTCGGCGGTGACCGGCGCGCAGGAGACCCGGGCCGGGCCGGCCGGCAGTCCCCGGACCTCCAGGCCGGCCTTGAGGTGGGCGATGCTTCCGGCCTTCACCGCCGACACCGCCCGCTCCACACCGGCCTGCGCCGCCCGCGCGGCCTCGGCGTCACCACTGCGCAACGCGTCGCGCAGCGCGGTGAACGGCTCGGGGAAGACCGAGGAGACCCCGGAGACGATGCCCGCTCCCCCCGAACGCACCAGCTCGCCGAAGGAGACGTCGTTTCCGGAGATGACGACGAAGTCGCGCGGTGCCGCGGCCAGGTACGCCGCCACCGCCGCGTCGTCCTCGCCGCTGATCTTGGCGCCGCGCACACCGACCTCCGCGAGACGGCCCAGTGTCTCCGGGGGCATCGGGGTGGTGGTGCGCGCCTGGAACAGGTAGGCGAAGACCTCGGCGTCACCGGCGGCCGCGACCAGACGCTCGTAGTAGCGCAGCACCGCCTCCTCCGGTGCGGGCAGGAAGAACGGGGTGATCGCGGCCAGGCGCGCGGCCCCCGCCTCGACGGCGCGTCGGGCCAGCCGTTCGGCCTGGAGGGAGGCTGCCGCGCCCACGTGGGCGTAGGTGCCCTCGGGGCCGAAGACCTCCAGGGCCGCGGCGATGACGTCGAGACGCTCGTCGTCGTCGAGCGCGGTGAACTCGCCGGTGGTACCGGCGGCGAAGACCGCGTCGGCCCCTCGGTCACGGATCGCCCGGAGGAGTGTTTCCAGGCCGTCACGGTCCAGTCGCTCGTCGGGAGTGAAAGGCGTCGGGACGGCGGTGATGACCTGCGCGTGGAGGGACATGACCTTCTTTCTCGGTAGGGGAGTGGGGCGAGCGGGCGACGGCCGGGTCACCGGCCCTCGCCCGCGGAGGCGGTGGCGCGGGAGGCCCGACGCCGCTTCAGGCCGGCGCGTACCGGCGGGACGACGAGAGCCAGGATGCTGACCGCGAGGATGGTCATCGCGATGGGGCTGGAGACGATGTTGCCGACACCGCCGATCTCCAGGGCGCGCCGCAGGTTCCCCTCGGCCAGCTCGCCCAGCAGCAGGCCGAGGACGACAGGACCGGCGGGAACGCCGAACCGGCGCAGGAACAGGCCGACCAGGCCGAACACGAGCATCACCACGACGTCGAACACGTTGTTGCCGACGGCGTAGGTGCCCACCATGCAGAACACCAGGATGACCGCCCACAGGAAGTGCGGTGGCAGCTCCAGGAGCTTGGCCACGCCGCGCATCCGCAGCAGGCTGATCCCCAACGTGAGCACCGTCGCCACGAGCATGATGCCGGCGATGCTGTAGACCAGGGCCGGCTGTTCGGCGAACAGGGAGGGACCGGGCTGGATCCCCCAGACCACCATGGAGCCGATCATGACGGCCATCACCGAGTCACCCGGGATGCCGAGCGCCAGCGTGGTGGTCACCGAGCCGCCGAGGGTGGCGTTGGAGGAGGTGTCGGCGGCGGTGATCCCCTCCAGGGAGCCCGAGCCGAACTCCTCGGGACGCTTCGACACCCGCCGCGCCTGGTCCCAGCCCAGGATGCCGGCGATGTCGCCGCCGGTGGCCGGGACGATCCCCACGGCCCCGCCGACGCCGCTTCCCACGGCCAGGGGACGCAGCATCCTCCGCCAGTCGCCGCGGGTGGGGAACCAGCGACCGAACTGGGTGACCGGCTTCACGGCCGAAGCCCGGTGGGTGAGGATCTGGTCGAGGACCTCGGCGATGCCGAACAGGCCGATGATGGCGGCGATGAACGGGATGCCCTCCGACAGTTCCGGGACGCCGAAGGTGAACCGGGCGGCACCGGTGATCGGGTCGCGTCCGATGGCGCCCAGCAGCAGGCCGAGGACGCCGGCCATCAGGCCCTTGACGATGCGACCTCCCGACACCCCGATCATCATGGTCAGACCGAACACGACCAGGGCGAACATCTCCGCCGGTCCGAACCGCAGGGCCAGCTGCGACAACGGGATCGCCGCCACCATCAGCAAGACGATGCCGACCAGGGTTCCCCACGCCGAGGCGAACGCCGACGCGGTCATCGCCAGCCCCGCCTTCCCCTGCCTGGCCATCGCGTAGCCGTCGAAGGTCGTGGCGATCGAGGCGGGCGTCCCCGGGGTGTTGATCAGGATCGCGGGGATGCGGTCACCGAAGTTGGCGGAGACGTAGATGGTCAGCAGGACGGCCAGGCCCGGGATCGGGTCGAGCGCGAGGGTGAAGCCACTGGCCAGGGCGACGGCCATGGTGGCGGTGACACCGGGAAAGGCGCCGACGAGCATGCCCAGCAGGGCGCCCCCGGCGATGCACAGCGCGACGGTTGGGTCCAGCAGCGCGCCGAACCCCTCGACCAACGGACTCATAGCGGGACTCTCAGAAGGACGCCGAACAGCAGGTACAACACCATCGTGGTGACCACGGGGAACAGGAGGAGGGCCTTCCAGCCGCGGCCTCCCGCGATGTAGGTGAGCGCGACGAACAGCACCGTCGTGGAGACCCGGAAGTCGACGAAGTACCAGAGCACGCCGTAGCCGACGATCGCCGACAGGATCGCGACCAGGCGTATCGCCCCGGCGCGGGTGGCGGGCTCGGGCGCCTCGTCGGTACCGCCCGTGACCCAGGACAGGACGGCGTGGACCACGCCCAACCCGATCAGCAGGAACGCCAGCGCGTCAGGCCACCAGCGCGGGCTGAAACGGACCGAGGCGGCCCCGTCGGGGATCTGGGTGCTCAGGGCCAGGGTGGTGACGCCGAGGGCGACGCCCGCCAGGGCCGGGACCAGTTCGCGCCACCGGGACGACGTCCGCGCCGCCTCCTGCGCGGACGTCACCTCGGAAGTGGGGGCAGGGGAGGTGGACATGGGGCTCAGGACCCGTCCGTGAGCAGCTTGTCGAAGCGGGCCGTCTCCGACTCCACGAACGCGGCGTACTCGTCCGCGGGCACGTTGACGGGGAGGTTGCCGGAGTCGGTGATGACCGTGGTGAACTCCTCCGACGCCGCGGCGGTGGCGAAGGCGTCGCGCAGCGTGGTCGCGACCTCCTCGGGCAGTCCGGTGGGCGCCCCGATGCCGCCCCAGCCGCCGATGACGACGTCGACGCCCTCTTCGCCGGCCGTCGGCACGTCGGCCAGCGACTCCGAGCGCTCCTCGGCGAGGACCGCGAGCACGCGCAGCCGCCCGTCCTGGTGGGCGGGCGCCGTCTCGGAGATGCCGGCGACGACCGCGTCGACCTGGCCGCCGACGGCCGCCGTGACGGCGGGGGCGCCTCCGTCGAAGGGAACCGGCTGGAACTCGGCTCCTCCGGTCTGGCCCAGCTCGCGGGTGGCCGCCTCCCAGATGGAACCGGCACCGGAGTTGGCCACGGTGACCTCTCCGGGCTTCTTCTCCGCGGCCTCGAGCAGGTCCTCAAGGGTCTTGTAGGGACTGTCGGAGGGGACGGCGATCGTCGCCGGCACCGACACCATCTGACCGATCAGGTCGTAGTCCGCCGGATCGACGTCGTAGCCCTGGAAGCCGAGCATGACGGTCTCCACCGGCAGGTAGCCGATGGTGTAACCGTCGGCGGGCTGACCGGCCAGGTGCTGCAGGCCGACGGACCCGGCACCGCCGGTGCGGTTCTCGACGACGATCGTCTGTCCCAGCGTCTCCTCCATCTCGGAGGCGAGGGTGCGGGCGGCGAGGTCGGAGGCGCCACCGGCCTGGTAGGGGACGACGAGGGTGATGTCCCCGTTGGGGTAGTCGGCGGGGTCCTCGGCCGCTCCGCCACGGTTGGCACAGCCGGCGGCTGCGGCCAGGGCGACGAGCGCCAGCGCGCCTCCCGCGATCCGGGTGCTGGTGGTGCGCATGTGCTTCCTTTCGGGGTGGGTGGAGCATGGCGGGGCGCAGGACGGGTGCGCCCCGCCTTGGGGATGGGAGGTGGGAGGGGCGGTGTGTCACCGCCCCTGGACTACTCCTGTTCCTGGGAGTAGGGCGCGCGCAGCCGGAGCCGCGCGTTGTCCAGGTGGGAGTGCAGTTCGGCGAACACCTCGTCGGGGTCGGCGGCGCCGATCAGGCCGGCGAGGACTTCGTGGGCCGCCACGGAGGGGCCGAGGTCCTCGTAGCGCTCGTTGGAGGCCAGCAGCAGCATCTCGATCGTGGGGCGGTACTGCGCCCAGACGTCGCCCAGCCGGCGGTGTTCGGCGACGCTGTAGAAGACCGAGTGGAACTGCAGGTCGGCGGCGGTGTAGGCGTCGGTGTCGTGGTCCTCGGCGGCGCGCCGCATGGAGCGCAGCGTCGTGTCGAGCTCGGCGGCGAGTGCCGGGCGGTTCCTGCGCATCGCGATCTCCAGGGCGAGGCGCTCCATCGACTCGCGCAGCGAGAACAGCTCGTCGATGTCCTGCACGCTCAGGCCGACCACGGTGGCGCTGCGCCGGTTGGTGTCCAGCAGTCCCTCGGCGGTGAGCATCTTGATCGCGTCGCGGATGGGGCCACGGCTGAGGTTGAACTGCTCGGCGAGGTGGCCCTCGACCAGTGTGGTGCCGGGGGCGTAGCGCCCGGTGATGATCATGCGCCGGAGCTCGTGCGCGACCTGCTCGCCCAGGGCCCGCTGCTTGATGGGCAGGATCTCCGACATTGCACCCTTTCGGTTAACTGTTAACGGTTAACAGATTGAACCACGGTGTGATCCATGTCAATGCCAGGGGGGTGGGGGGAGGCGGGAGGGAGAGCGGGAACGCCTGCGGGACAGGAGGAGCGTGAAGATGAAAAAAGTTCAGGTCAGGGCGCCGGAGGCGTCCCCGAAGGCGTCCGGCCGGGGAACAGGGCGTGCCGGGAGTGCCGTGGGCGACACGGAGGGAAAAGACCTCCCACGGCTTCACATTAAGTGACACGAACGGCGAAGGCGCTGGTGGGGCACCTGATCAGGTGCCCCACCAGCGCCTCGGGGATCGGATCAGAGGACGGCCAGGCCCAGCAACGGCGTGCCCGCCAGGCAGACGACCCGGATGACGACCTCCTGCCAGGAGCCCGTCGAGAACCGCAGGGAACGCGGCGCGCCGACCATCCGCCAGCGCTGCCCTTTGACCGCCACGGGCCAGGCCAGTGGGACGGCGCTGCGGGTGAGCGCGTCGCCGAGCACGTGCACGATCATCCCCAGGGCCAGCGCGGCCCCCACCGGCGCGCCGGCGAGGTGGCTTCCCGCGTTGAAGAGCAGGGCCGTCAGCAGCGCGGCACCGATCGACACCGACGCCCACTCCACCAGCCGGTAACGGGTCGCCGGCCGCAACATCCCCCCACCCCGGCGTCTCGGCCCGAAGAGTCCCAACCACGAGGTCACCGCGGTGCGCGCCGGCCCCGCGGGCAGACAACGCCCCAGGCCGCGCAGCGCCAGTGACAGCGTGAACCACACGACGACGGCGGCGACCTGCCACCACAGCGCGGCGGTCACGCCCACGATCAGGCCCAGTGCGAGCGCGCACGCGGGGGTGTGGAACAGGTAGCGGTGGGTGCCGTCGGAGGAGCGGTCCCATCGGGTGCGCGTCGCCAGATAGACCTGTGCCGACAGCGCCCGGACCCCGGTGGACAGCCACCGGGTGAACGGCCCCTGGGAGCGCGTCGCGGTCGAATCGGGATGGTCCAGATCGGGCACGAGCGCCGCCCCCGCGCCGACCAGGGCACCGCCGACGAGTGTCCACCCGTCGGGTGAGGCGCCGCCCAGCGCGGTGACCGCGGCGCTGGCCGCCAACCCGGCGAACGCGCCGGTCGCGGCATGGCTGGCCCCCATCATGCGACGCCCCTCTCGACGGCAGGTCCGCCGGCGCGCGAGAGAGGCGACCGGTAGGGGAGAACGGGGGCGGGGACGAGCGGCGCGGTTCGGGGGCGGGCTGGCACGGTGGGCGTCTCCTCCTGGGGGTCGGGGAGACCAGTCTCGCGCGAACGGGGCCCGGGGCGCGAGCGGTCCCGGCCCATGGGCCGGAGGCGGCCCCGGGGGAGGCGCATGCCCGGTCGGGGCGCGGTGGGGGAACGCGTCCGTCCGGCCCGCCACCCCGGATCGGTCCGCCGTCTCGACCACCGATCCGGTCTCCCCGCGGTGCGCGGAGGCCGGTGTCCCGGCCCGTTCCGGCACGGGAAGGACCCGGCGCCCACGCGCAAGGGCGAACGGCCCACCTGGTCGCCGCGGAGCCTTCCAGCAGGCATGTCGGTCTCGAGGGGCCGTGCCGGAGGAGGGGAACGGCCGGCCACGCGGGATGTGACGGCTCACCACCACCGCGTCCCCAAAGGCGCGGCCGGCCGGCACGCCCTGCCCGGTGTGGGCGGAACACGGGCCCGCCGGGTCCGGCTCCTTCCACCGGGATCGCCAGGGCCGGCTCAGTCCCCTCGCGCGTCCGGGTGGTCCCGGGAGCGCCGGGACCACCCGGACCGGGCCGGGGCGCTCACCTCCCCGTCAACAGCTGGTCGAGGAAGGTCCGGTAGCGCCGCAGGGCCACCCGCAGCTCCTCGGTCTCGGGCTCCCCGCCGCTGGACCACTGCTCCTCCAAGCGACGCTTGTGCTCGGAGAACTTGGCGGTCAGGCTGTCCATGATCTCCCCGACCAGCCGGTCGGCGTCGTGTACCGCGTCGCGCGGGGAGTCGACGAAGTCGCCCTGCACGTCCCGCCACTGCGAGCGGAAGCGGTCGACCTCCTCCGGGGTGAACAGGCGAGCGCCGGCATCCTCGCCCCCTTCGGGGCGCGCGCCCGCCATCTCCTGCTCCTGCTCCGGATCCTGGGAGCTGCCACTGGGCTCCTGCACGCCCGCCTCGGAGAAGTCCTCCCGGGGCTGGGGTACTCCCGTGGCCACCGGCTCCTCGTTGGTCGGCGCGCCCTGGACGTCCTCGGGGCGTTCGGCCGCGCCCATGGGACCCGGTCCATGTGTCAGATCGCCGTCCCGCTTCATCTTCATCGGGACCACCTTCTCCTTCGATGTGAGGGGCGTCTTGGACGCGTCAGCCGGCCCCTCGGTTCTCGCCGCTCCCCTCGTCGAGCAGGTCGGCGAACAGGGAGCGGTAGCGGACCATCGCCTCGCGCAGCTCCTCGGTCGGCGCGTCACCCCGATCGACGCGCGCACGCACCTCCCTGGCGGCGCGGTAGTCCTGCATGGCCGCGGAGTGTTCCACCGACAGGTCCGCGAGCCTCTGCTCCTCGCCCTCGGTGGGATAGCCGCGTTCGACCATCAGACGGGACACCAGGTCGTCGGCCTCGCGGACCGCCTCGATGGGCGAGTCGACGAACCGTTCCTGTATCGCCGCCCAGCCCCTGGAGTACTCTTCCCGGGCCCGGGGAGTGAGCGGGCGCAGGTCCAGGCGTGAATGGCGTTTCTCACGTCGGGCGAGCTCGCGTTCGGCGTCGCGCCGGCCACCGTGCTCCTCGACCGCTCGGTCGTACTCGGGGCCGAACCTCTCCCTCAGGTGGCTGCGACGCCGCCGTGGGAGGAGCACGGCCACGACGAGGATCACGATGAGCGCGACGATCACCACGGCCACGATCAGGGCGACCAACAGGCCCGTATCCATCCTCGGCCTCCTCCGTCCCGGGGACCACGTCCTTCGTCGTCCCGACAGGCGGGGGTTACACGTCAGGCGTTCCCGGTCCTGAACAGGTAAAACTGCCTTCCCATGTGCGTCATGGTGAAAATCGGGCCAATGCTCCGGAAGGGATCGGGCGGCTCCAAGGGGAGGGGGCTGCCCGCCGTCCCGCCTCGCGGCGTCGCCACGGTGTGGTAGACCGCTACCGGGAGGTAGACGTGACGGGACGCGAACCGTTTCGGTTGTCGGTGCTGGAGGCGGTGCTGGAACGCATCACCTTCGCCAACGAGGAGACCGGCTACACCGTCGCCCGTGTCGATCCCGGGCGCGGCGGCGACCTGGTCACCGTGGTCGGATCGCTGCTGGGCGCCCACCCCGGCGAGTCCCTGCGCCTGGAGGGCCGGTGGGGATCGCACCCCCAGTACGGGAGACAGTTCCAGGTCGAGAACTACACCACGGTCCTGCCCGCCACGGTCCAGGGCGTCCGGCGTTACCTCGGTTCGGGGCTGATCAAGGGGATCGGTCCACGGCTGGCCGAGCGGATCGTCGAACACTTCGGCGTGGCGGCGCTCGACGTCATCGAGAACGAGCCACAGCGTCTCATCGAGGTCCCCAAACTCGGTCCCAAACGGACCGAACTGATCGCGCGCGCCTGGGACGAGCAGAAGGCGATCAAGGAGGTCATGGTCTTCCTCCAGGGGATCGGCGTCTCCACGTCGCTGGCCGTGCGCATCTACAAGAAGTACGGCGACGCCTCGATCGACGTGGTCCGCAACCACCCCTACCGGCTCGCCGCCGACGTGTGGGGGATCGGGTTCAAGACCGCCGACACCATCGCCCGCGCGGTCGGCATCCCCCACGACAGCCCCGAGCGCGTCAAGGCCGGCATCCAGTTCACCCTCTCCGAGTCCACCGGAGACGGTCACTGTTACCTGCCGGAGGAGCGACTCATCGCCGAGGCGGTCAAGATCCTCCAGGTCGACTCCTCCCTGGTGATCGACTGCCTCACCGAACTCGTCGCAGAGGAGGGCGTGGTCCGGGAGAAGGTCCCCGACGCGGAGGGGAACCAGGTCACGGGGGTCTTCCTGGTGCCCTTCCAGCGGGCCGAGACCTCGCTGGCCAACCAGCTCCGCACGCTCCTCGACCATCCGGCCGACCGGCTGTCGGCCTTCGCCGACGTCGACTGGGACGCGGCCCTGGGCTGGCTCAGGCGGCGTACCGGGACCGAGCTGGCCGAGGAGCAGGAACAGGCCGTCCGCCTCGCCCTCACCCGCAAGGTCGCGGTCCTCACCGGAGGACCGGGGTGTGGAAAGTCCTTCACCGTCGCCTCGGTCATCGCCCTCGCGGCGGCGAAGAAGGCGAAGATCATCCTGGCCGCGCCCACCGGACGCGCGGCCAAGCGGCTCACCGAGCTCACCGGCCACGAAGCCTCCACCGTGCACCGGTTGCTGGAGCTCAAGCCCGGTGGCGACGCCTCCTACGACCGGGATCGGCCGCTCGACTGCGACCTGCTCGTGGTGGACGAGGCGTCGATGCTCGATCTGCTGTTGGCCAACAAGCTGGCCAAGGCGGTCCCACCGGGCGCGCACCTGCTGTTGGTGGGCGACGTCGACCAGCTCCCTTCGGTAGGGGCCGGCCAGGTGCTGCGCGACCTTCTCGGCGAGGGCTCCCCGGTGCCCGCGGTGCGGCTCACCCACGTCTTCCGGCAGGCCCAGCAGTCGGGGGTGGTCACCAACGCCCACCGCGTCAACACCGGTCAGCCCATCCGCCTGGAGGGCATGACGGACTTCTTCCTCTTCGCCTGTGACGACACCGACGCCACCGCGGAGCTGACCGTCGACGTGGTCGCCAACCGCATTCCACGCCGCTTCGGCCTCGATCCGCGTCGCGACGTACAGGTGCTGACCCCGATGCACCGGGGCCCGGCCGGCGCGGGGAACCTCAACAGCCTCCTCCAGGGGGCGCTCACCCCGCCTCGGGAGGGAGTGGCCGAGCGCAGGTTCGGCGGGCGGGTCTTCCGTGTCGGCGACAAGGTCACCCAGATCCGCAACAACTACGACAAGGGCGCCAACGGCGTGTTCAACGGGACCCTTGGCGTCATCACCGCGATCGACCTCGAACAACAGGAGCTCACCGTGGTGACCGACGAGGACGAGAAGATCGGTTACGAGTTCGCCGAGCTCGACGAGCTCGCCCACGCCTATGCCGTGACCGTGCACCGCTCTCAGGGCAGTGAGTACCCGGCCGTGGTGATCCCGGTGACCACCAGCGCCTGGATGATGCTCCAGCGCAACCTCCTCTACACCGCCATCACCCGGGCCAAGAAGCTCGTGGTCCTCGTCGGGGCGCGTCGGGCGATCGCCCAGGCGATCCGCAACGCGACGGCCGGGCGCCGCCACACCGCCCTGGCGTACCGGTTGGCCGCTTCGGCGCGCGACGCGGCGTGATGCCGGAGACGCCTCTCGCCGGGCCGTTTCGGGAGGAGCGAGGGGATCGGCCATCGGGTGTCCCGCGCCGGTGAGGTCGCGTGGGAGACGCGGTCAGAGCCCCTGAGGCGGCGACCCGTCCCACCCGTCGATGGCCCGGAGGGGCCGTCAGCGTTTGCGGCCGACCCCCGCGTGCTGCCAGAGCCTGACGTCGGGGTCCGAGGGGCGGGAAGCCGGAGCGACCCCGGGAGCGCGCCAGGTGGAGCAGTCGACGAGCCGCGGTGGCGCGGCTCCGTTGATGCCCGGTGAGAGAATCTCCCACCCGTCGAACGCGCGGGCGGCCTCCTCGGGGGAGCGGACCCGTCCCCAGGGGACGCCGAGGGACAGGAAGCGGTCGGTGAACTCCCGCGCGGCCTTCTCGTCGTCGGAGACGAGGTGGGAGTAGACGAGGTGGGACCCCGAGGGGAGCCGGTCGAAGTAGGCGCGCGCGACCCCGAACGGGTCGGAGTCGTCGGGGACGCAGTGCAGCAGGTTCACCAGCATCAGGCAGACCGGCTGGTCGAGGTCGATGAGACGCCGGGTCTCGGGGGAGTCGAGGACCGCGTCGACGTCGCACAGGTCGGCACCCGTCACGGAGGTGTGGGGGTTGTCCGCCAGCAGGGCGCGGCAGTGCGCCAGGACGATCGGATCGTGGTCGACGTAGACCACGCGGGACGTCGGGGAGAGGCGCTGGGCGATCTGGTGGGTGTTGTCCGCTGTGGGCAGTCCCGCGCCGAGGTCGAGGAACTGGCGGACACCCGTGGTGCGCGCGACATGGTCGACGGCGCGGGACAGATAGGCGCGGTTGGCCTGGGCCAGGAGGGAGGTTCCGGGATTGACCTCCTCAAGTGCCGCCATCCCCCTGCGATCAGACTCGAAATGGTCCTTGCCGCCGAGCATCGCGTCATAAATGCGCGCGACCGAGGGCACCGACAGGTCGATCCTGGGGGGCGGCTGCGCAGGGGGTGGAGCGGATAGGAAGTCGTTCATGGGCCTCTTTTCCAGACCGAGGTGTCCCGGTGGTCCACCATCGTAAATCCCTCGTCAGCGGGTGGTCGTGGTTTGTTCAAGAGTCTTTGGTCCGTTTCTCCTCTCCCTTCCGGGATTCCCCTTCGCCGCGTTCCACGCGCGTGATGAGATGTCCGGGGGCGGCCATTCGCGGCCACGGGGAAACGTGGAAAAGTGAAAGTGAGGATAAAATCGGAATTCTCCGGAAATGGCGGAAAGATGGTTGTCGGACGGATCCGGGCCCGGGGTACTGTCGGATACATGTCCGCGACGCCGCAGTCCGGCGAACCGGTGGATGTGCTCATCGACGGGGCCGGCCCCACCGGTCTGGCGCTCGCCGCCCTTTTGACGGCCTGTGAGGTCAGGCCGCGGATCGTCCAGTGCCGCGGTGCGGCCTTGACGAACCCGCAGACCCTGGCCCTCCACCCGCGGACCCTCGAACTCCTCTCGGGCATCGGGGTCACCGGTCCCCTGCTGGACCGGGGGACCCTGATCCGGCGACTGTGCCTGCACGCCGGTGGCCGCGCCGTCTCCCTCACCCCGTTCGGCACGGGGTCGCCCGGTACCGCCTATCCCTTCCTGCTGTTGTGCTCCCGGGAGCACCTCGAAAGGACGCTCACCGACTACCTGGCGGCCAGGGGGGTCGAGGTCGAACACGACACCGAACTGTTCGACGCCGAGGAGTCGAGGGAGTACGTCACCTGCATGCTGCGCAGGCCCGACCGTCGAACCCGTCGCCTCCGGGTCCGCTACCTCGTGGGCTGTGACGGCCGGCACGATATCGCCGGCGACGCCGCCCACGTCGAGTCGCGTGAGGAGAGGGGACCGTGGCGTTTCCTGGCCGGCGACGTGCGCGTGGCCGACGGGCCGCGAGGCGACGAGATCCACGTCTTCACCGGGGAGGCGGGCCTCCTGCTCCTCCACCCGTTGACAAGGGAACCGGGATGGCGTCTGCTCGTCGTCGGCAGGGACGGCACCGAGGAGCGCCCCGACGGGGCGGCGGAGCTGGGGCGCGGCGCCGACCGGCTCGGCGCGGGAACGGTCCAGGTCACCGAGGTCGAACGGGTGACACGGCCGCGCCCCCGGCACAGGGTCGCGCTCCGCTACCGCCATGGACGGATCCTGCTCGCCGGCGACGCGGCGCACACCCACGACGTGCTGGAGGCGCAGGGCGTCAACGTCGGTGTCGGCGACGCCTGGAACCTCGGCTGGAAGCTCGCGCTCGTGGTGCGCGGGGCGGCCGGCGAGAAGCTGTTGGAGACCTACGAGACCGAACGCCGTCCGGTGGCCGATGCCGTACCGCGCCACATCGACCGCGCGCTGCGGGCGGCCACCTCACCGAGGCTGGCGTCGTTGCTGGCCAGGAGCGGGCTTGCACCGCACCTGGCACCGCTGCTGCCGGCGCTCCAGCAGGGCCGGCGATCGTTGTTCCGGGGGACCGCGGTCGCCTACCACGGTAGCCCGGACGCGGTGGAGGGGGAGCCGCGGCTCCGGGGCGGTCCCCGGGCCGGCGAACGGATGGTCGACGCGGAGGTCATCCGCGACGGGACCCCGGTCCGTCTGCACGAGGCCCTCGCCGCCCCCCGCCACCATCTACTGCTGTGCGGCCGTGTCGAGGAGTGGGGCGCCGCCCGGACGGCGCCCCTGCTGCCCCTGGTCCGGTCCGGTCTGCTCATGGTGCACCGCCTCGCGGCCGAACCCTCCCCGGGGACGCTGTGTGACGCGCGCGGCACGGTGCTCGCCGAACTCGGCGTCGCCCGCGCGGGGCACTACCTGGTCCGCCCGGACGGGCATGTCGCCTACCGCGCCGCTGGCACCGACCTGACGGGGGTCCGCGCCCACCTGGCCGACATGCTTCCGGGGATCGACGAGGGGTGAGCGCGGGCGGGGACCGGGCCGCCGGACGGCGAAGTCCGGCGGCCCGGGGCTCACCGGCCGGCCCCGCCCAGTCCCTTGTCGAGTCCGGCGCGGCGCAGCGCGTCGGCCAGGGCGCCCTGGGGAGCCCGGGAGTCCGCGCGCTCCTGGCGCCGACGGCCCCCGCCGCGGCCGGAGCCGCCCCGATCGCGGCGAGACGCCCCCGAGGCGCCTCGTTGCCCGTCCCGGGGCTCGACCTCGTCGTCCAGGCGCAGGGTGAGGGAGATGCGCTTACGCGCCACATCGACGTCGAGGACCTTGACCCGGACGATGTCGCCCGGTTTCACCACGTCGCGCGGATCCTCGACGAACTTCTTCGACATCGCGGAGACGTGCACCAGGCCATCCTGGTGGACCCCGACGTCGACGAACGCGCCGAAGGCGGCGACGTTGGTGACGACTCCCTCCAGCAGCATGCCCGGTTCGAGGTCGCCGATCTCGTCGACCCCTTCCTTGAAGGTCGCCGTCGTGAACGCCGGACGCGGATCGCGGCCGGGCTTCTCCAGCTCCTTGAGGATGTCGGTGACGGTCGGCAGGCCGAAGGTGTCGTCGACGAAGTCCTCGGGACGCAGGGCGCGCAACCGCGATGTGCTGCCGATCAGGGACCGGATGTCACCGCCGGTCGCCGTGATGATGCGGCGCACCACCGGGTAGGCCTCGGGGTGCACGCTCGAGGCGTCCAGGGGGTCGTCCCCGTCGGGGATGCGCAGGAAGCCCGCGCACTGTTCGAACGCCTTCGGGCCGAGCCGGGGCACCTCCTTGAGGGCGGTGCGGGATCGGAAGGGGCCGTTGGCGTCGCGGTGCACCACGATGTTCTCGGCCAGGCTCGCGCTGATCCCCGACACCCGGGTGAGCAGCGGGGCCGACGCCGTGTTGACGTCGACGCCGACCGCGTTCACGCAGTCTTCGACCACCGCGTCGAGGGATCGTGACAGCTTCACCTCGGACAGGTCGTGCTGGTACTGACCGACCCCGATCGACTTGGGGTCGATCTTCACGAGTTCGGCCAGCGGGTCCTGGAGGCGGCGCGCGATCGAGACCGCCCCGCGCAGCGACACGTCCAGGTCGGGCAGTTCCTGGGAGGCGAACGCCGAGGCCGAGTACACCGAGGCGCCGGCCTCCGAGACCATGACCTTGGTCAGCTTCAGCTCCGGGTGGCGCGAGATCAGCTCGCCGGCGAGCTTGTCGGTCTCGCGCGACGCGGTGCCGTTGCCGATGGCGACGAGGTCGACGCCGTGTTCGCGGCACAGGCGGGACAGCGTGGCGATCGCCTCGTCCCAGCGACGTTGCGGCTGGTGCGGGTAGATCGTCGAGGTGGCGACGACCTTGCCCGTGGCGTCGACCACCGCCACCTTCACCCCGGTGCGGTATCCGGGGTCCAGCCCCATGGTGGGACGGGTGCCGGCGGGCGCGGCGAGCAGGAGGTCGCGCAGGTTCGCGGCGAACACGTTCACCGCCTCCTCCTCGGCGGCCTGCCACAGGCGCATGCGCAGGTCGATGTCGAGACGGACCAGGATGCGGGTCCGCCAGGCCCAGCGCACGGTCTCCACGAGCCAGCGGTCCGCGGGGCGCCCGTGATCGGCGATGCCGAAGGCGTGGGCGATGGCCCGCTCGTAGTCGCCGGGTCCGGTCGTCTCCTCCTCACCGGAGGGTTCCTGGGGTTCCAGGGTGAGGTCGAGGATCTCCTCCTTCTCGCCACGGAACATCGCCAGGATCCGATGCGAGGGAAGCTTCGTGAAGGGCTCGGCGAAGTCGAAGTAGTCGGCGAACTTCGCGCCGGCCTCCTCCTTGCCCTCGCGGACCCGGGCCACGAGGCGGCCACGCGACCACATGCGTTCGCGCAGCGTGCCGATGAGGTCGGCGTCCTCGGCGAATCGTTCGACGAGGATCGCGCGAGCGCCGGCGAGCGCCGCCGCGGTGTCGGCGACGCCCTTCTCGGGGTCGACGAACGCCTCGGCCGTGGCGGTGGGCTCCAGGACGGGGTCGGCGAGCAGCCGATCGGCGAGCGGTTCGAGGCCGGCTTCGCGGGCGATCTGCGCCTTGGTGCGCCGTTTCGGCTTGTAGGGGAGGTAGATGTCCTCCAGGCGCGCCTTGGAGTCGGCGGCCATGATGCGGGCTTCCAGGGCCTCGTCGAGCTTGCCCTGGGACCTGATCGACTCGAGGACGGAACTGCGCCGTTCCTCCAGTTCACGCAGGTAGCGCAACCGCTCTTCCAACGTGCGCAACTGCGCGTCGTCGAGGGCTCCGGTCGCTTCCTTGCGGTAGCGGGCGATGAACGGGACGGTGGCACCGCCGTCGAGGAGGCCGACAGCGGCTTCCACCTGCCGTTCGCGCACACCGAGTTCCTCGGCGATCCGCTGGTGAATAGAGGTCGTCACGATCCTGTTCCGCCTTCTCACGTGGGGTTGCAGGGTGCATTCTGCCGCTGTCCGGCGCGCTTGTCGCGCTACCGGGGCGGTACAGAGGCGGAAAACGGGGCCGATGAGCCCCGGATGTGGCCTGGCCCACGCGGAGAGGAGGGGTCAGGGGCGGTAGGCGTAGCCGACGCGGCGTACCGTGACGATCCGCTCCCCGAAACGGCCGAGCTTGCGGCGTAGCCGGTGAACGTGGACGTCGACGGTGCGGGTGGGGCGGGACGAGCGGGTCGGCCAGACCTGTTCCAGCAGTTCGGAGCGGGTGAAGACGCGCCACGGCTCCTCCACGAGGTGGGCGAGCAGCTCGAATTCCCGATAGCTCAGTTCCACCTGCGCTCCGTCGAGGACGGCGCGGCGGGACACCCGGTCGACCAGCAGGCCCGTGGCGGGGAGCGTGCCGAGGAGGCGTTCCGCGATCACTGCCGTGTGGTGTTCGGCGGGGGCCGGGAGGGGGAGCTGTTCCCGCGAGCCGTGGCTCGGGACGGTGTCGCGTGTGGTGGGGGTGGTGGGTGTCATGGGAGCTCCGTGGGACGGGCGTTTCGGGCGGGGTCCGCTGGGCGCCGCTCCGTCCACGGACCTGGAGGCGTGTCGGCGGACGGAGCGGCCACGTCTCCATGATGCCCATTTTCTCCATTAAGTCTACCTGTTTAGTTGGTCATATGACGGGGGCCACCCCGAGACGGGGAGGCGTGGGGTCAGTCCGCCGACGTGGCGTCGACGATGGGCAGCGAACCGATCCGGTTCAGGGGCCAGTGGATCATGAACGCCCTTCCCGCCACGGCGTCGATCGGGATGGTCCCGTCGCCCCCCGGGTCGGTGGCGTGGCCGCGGGAGTCGTAGGAGATCGCGCGGTGGTCGCCCATGACCCACAGCCGTCCCTCGCCCACGGTCACCGGCCCGAAGGGGGTGTGGGACTCCGGGCTCCCGGGGTACAGGTACGGTTCGTCCAGGGGCTGACCATTGACGAGCAGGCGCCCCTGCGCGTCACAGCATTCGACCGTGTCCCCGGGCAGGGCGATGACGCGCTTGATGTAGTCCTTGCCGCCGGGGGAGATCCCGAAGAACTCGCCCACCCGGGCGAGAGGGCCCGTGGCGGGTTCGGGGGAGGTGACGGCGTCCCAGGAGGTGCTGCCGTCGAACACGATCACCTCGCCGCGCCGGATGTCGCGCACGTGGTAGACGAGCTTGTTGACGAAGACCCGGTCGCCCACCAGCAGGGTGTTCTCCATCGAGCCCGAGGGGACGTAGAACGGCTCCACCACCCAGGTCTTGATGATGAAGGCCAGGACGAGGGCGATCGCGACCAGCAACGGCAGCTCTCGCCAGAAGGACCCCTTCTTCCGTTCGGGTTCGCGCCGGGGAGGGGAGGGGCGGTCCGGCTCGGAGGGGTTGGAGGGAGGGGGCAGGGGGTCGGTGCCGTGGTCGCTCATGAGGGGAATCCTCTCGTCATCGTCATTATCACTGTGTAAAGACTCGCCGAACACGTTTCCGGAGGCGCCGGTGTCGTGCCGCCCTTATCTCATATTTGAGATATGGTGCGAACCATGACAGATGACTACCTCATGCGGATCGGCACTCTCATCCGTAATGCCCGGCAACACCGGGGATGGACCCAGACGCAGCTCGCCGAAGCGCTGGGAACCAGCCAGAGCGCCATCAACCGCATCGAGCGGGGCGGCCAGAACATCAGCCTTGAGATGATCGCGCGCATCGGCGAGGCGCTGGACAGCGAGATCGTCTCCTTGGGGTATGCGGGTCCCATGCACCTGCGGGTGGTCGGTGGCCGCCGTCTCTCCGGCAGCATCAGTGTCAAGACCAGCAAGAACGCCTGCGTCGCGCTGCTGTGCGCCTCGTTGCTGAACGCGGGACGCACGACCCTGCGCAGGGTGGCGCGGATCGAGGAGGTCTACCGCATCCTCGAGGTCCTCAACAGCATCGGCGTGCGCACCCGTTGGGTCAACGACGGCGACGACCTTGAGATCACGCCGCCCGCCCGGCTGGACCTCGGCTCCATGGACACCGAGGCGGCCCGGCGCACCCGCAGCGTCATCATGTTCCTCGGTCCCCTGATGCACCGGGAGGACCGTTTCAAGATCCCCTACGCGGGAGGCTGCGACCTCGGCACCCGCACCGTCGAGCCGCACATGAGCGCGCTGCGGCGGTACGGCCTGGAGATCACCGCCACCGGCGGCTACTACCACGCCGAGGTGGACCGCTCCGTGGTGCCGACCCGTCCGATCGTGCTGACCGAACGCGGCGACACCGTGACGGAGAACGCCCTGCTGGCCGCGGCCCGGCACGACGGCGTCACGGTCATCCGCAACGCCAGCTCCAACTACATGGTCCAGGACCTGTGCTTCTTCCTGGAGCAACTGGGCGTGCGCATCGACGGCATCGGCACGACCACGCTGACCGTCCACGGTGTCCCGGTCATCGACCGCGACGTCGACTACTCGCCCTCTGAGGACCCGGTCGAGGCCATGAGCCTGATCGCCGCGGCGGTGGTCACCTCCTCGGAGTTGACGATCCGCCGGGTACCGATCGAGTTCCTGGAGATCGAGCTGGCCGTGTTGGAGAACATGGGCCTCGACCACGAGCGCGGCGACGAGTACGTCGCGGACAACGGGCGGACCCGCCTGGTGGACCTGACCGTGCGTCCCTCCAAGCTCCGCTCGCCCATCGACAAGATCCACCCGATGCCGTTCCCCGGCCTCAACATCGACAACGTGCCCTTCTTCGCCGCGATCGCGGCCTCCGCGCAGGGGGGCACACTGATCCACGACTGGGTCTATGACAACCGGGCCATCTACCTGACCGAACTCACCCGCCTGGGCGCCGAGGTCAAACTGCTCGACCCGCACCGGGTCCTGGTCGAGGGGCCGACCCGTTGGCGTCCGGCCGAGATGATGTGCCCGCCCGCGCTGCGCCCGGCCGTCGTGGTGCTGCTGGCGATGATGGCGGCGGAGGGGACGTCGGTCCTGCGCAACGTCTACGTGATCAACCGTGGTTACGAGGACCTGGCCGAGCGCCTGAACTCGGTCGGCGCCCGCATCGAGACCTTCCGCGACATCTGAGCGGCGTCGTTTGAACCCTCCGCGGTGGGGCAGCCGCCCAGCCGAGCCGGGTTGGACGCGCCGTGGTGGCGGGTGGACCCACCCGCCACCACGGCGCCGAGGAAGCCGAAAGGGGAACGCCGTGGTCACGGTGCGACACGTCGAGAGCGTCCGTCGGGCGCTGAGGGACCTCAGCTTTCCCGCGGGCAAGGAGGAGATCGTCGCCTGTGCGGAGCGCGAGGGGGTCGACCGTGAGGCGATGAGCGCCCTGCGCGCGATCCCGCCGGCCGACTACTACGGCGCGGACGAGGTGTTGCGCGCGATTCCGACGCCGGGGCCGGCCGGGGAGCGCTGACCCGGCCCCGCCGCCGTCACGGGCCCAGTGGGACGAGGACCGGTCCTGCTGGGCTTTCGCGTGCGAGCCGGCCTGTCCCCCGCCCCGCCGCGTCCTGGCGGCGCCGGGCGCGGGACGGGAGCGCGCTTTTGCCCTCGGGCCTCACCGCGCGAACGGGTCGGGGGGCGAGGTGCCCGCATGGGCGATCGCGCGGACCAGGGCGGTGATCTCGGGTGGTTCGGGCCTCTGCTCGATCAGTTCGGATGTGACGTCGAGCAGTTCCTCGTCGGTCATGCCGGCCCAGTCGTCGTGGTCTGGCATCGGAACTCCCCAGCCTCGGCGTCGGACGTCAAGGGAACTCGCTAACCGCGTCACCGCTCTGCATGCGTATCACCGGGTTCCTTATCGGGGGTGGATCGGCGTGGATGCAACAGGAGGTCGCGCAGGCGTTCGGTGTCGTGGTCGGTCCAGTGCGGGGGGTCGGTGAGCGCGAGCCAGGAGTCGAGCTGCTCGGTCCCATAGGCGTGGCCGTGCCCCTCGGGGACGCGGGTGGACACCGCCATGTCGGCGGTGATCTGCCACCAGGTGATGATGGGACGCCACCTGAGATCTTCGGACACGTCGGGGCCGTGGGGCGGGTCCATCCACTCGGGGCGGGAGAACAGCAGGTCTGTCGACCACAGCACGATGGGGTCCGACGGGTGCTGGAGGTAGACGACGGCGGGCCGTCCGGCCGTGTCCACGGTGCCGTCGCCGGTGAACGCCACCTCCTCGCCGTCCCCGTACACCGGCAGCCAGACCGGGCTGGTCGGATTCCGCCGGGCCACGACCTCCGAGTGCAGCCGGCTGGACTGGGGCGGGCCCACCCACAGCACGCCGTCGGTGCGCGCCATCACCTCGTCGATGTCGTCGAAGGCGGCCTCGCCCCCGAGGACGCCCAGGCTCTCGCCGTAGAGCAGCAGGAGGGGGCGTTCCCCCTCGGGCAGCCGCGTCCAGCGCGCGTGCACCGCCTCGAACAGCGCTGTGGAGGACGCGCGGGCACGGTCGGCGTCGGCGAGGAAGGAGATCCAGCTCGGCAGGTAGGAGTACTGGACGGCGGCGATGGCGGTGTCGCCGTTGTAGAGGTATTCGATCGACGCGGCCGCGTTGGGATCGACCCACCCCGTCCCGGTGGTCGCCGCCACGACCAGCACCGAGCGGCTGAACCCGCCGGTGCGTTCCAGCTCACGCACCACGAGTTCGGCCCGTGTGGCGGGATCCGGTGCCGAGCGCAGGCCGGCGTAGACCCGGATCGGATCGGCCGCGGGCCGACCGCTGAACGAGCTCAGGTGCTCGGCTCGCGGTCCCCTGCTGACGAACTCCCGTCCGTACAGCCCCAGCCCCTCCCAGGTCACCGCGGAGCCGGGGCCGGCGCTGCGCGTCGCCTCCACGGGAGGGCCGCCGTGTTCGGGTTCCTGCTGGTCCACCTGGGAGAAGAGGGCGTCGGAGGCCCCGATGAACAGGTGGAAGACCGGGTACTGGATCGTCCACGCCGTCGCCGTCGCCACGGCGGCGGCCCCCAGCACGGCCGCGGCGAACGGCGGGAACCAGCGGCTCAGCCGCCGGGCGAGGATCCGGGCCGCCAGGCGCAGGAGCCGGCCGGCCACGATCAAGCCGGCGAACAGGGCGCCGCCCACCGACAGGATCAGCAGGTAGTGCGGCGGGCCGGGGCTCTGCATGCCCATGAGCAGGCGGAGTTCGGTCTGCCAGGCCGCGGCGCGCCAGAACATCCACGGGGTCCCGCTGCCCGCGGCCAGCACCAGCAGCCACCACAGGGCGCGCCTTCCCCGCACCGGTGGTCGCCACTCGACCCGGCGGAGCGGCCCGGCGACCGCCAGTGCCCACAGTGCTCGGAAGAGGGCGTAGCCGATGGTGGCCAGGATGCCGCTGAGCAGCGCTTGGTAGAACCAGGGACGCGGGAGCAGGGAAGGGAGGAGGGAGAGCCAGAAGAACAGCAGCGCGCCGCACAGTCCCGCGGGATGGCAGGCCGCCCGGGAGCGCAGGCGGCGCAGGGACTTGCCGAAGTGTGGCGGAGACCGCCGGATGGACATGGTGCGGTCCTGTCGGCCCGTGCCCTCCGGTGGTGACTGGCAGATCCTTCGGTGATCGCCTTCCTTTTCCACGGCGGCAGGCTACCCCGCGCGTCGCTGAGACGGGTATGTCCGACATGGCCGGAAACGGCGGTGGGGGAGTGTCCGAACCCCGGAACCGGGCCAGGGGAGCGTCCGGGGTTCGGACCTTCCGGCCGGCGGGGCCTCAGGCGGTGATGCGCCGGGGCTGCTCTCCGCCCGATGCGATGCTGATCTTGCGGGGCTTGGCCTGTTCGGCGACCGGGATGCGCAGAGTCAGCACGCCATCGGTGTAGGAGGCGTCGATCCCGTCGGCGTCCAGGGTCTCGCCGAGGAAGAGCTGCCGGGAGAAAGAGCCCGTGGGGCGTTCGGTCACCACGGCCTCGCGGTCCCCGCGGAGGAGCTCGGGACGCTCGGCCCGGACGGTCAGTACGTTGCGTTCGACCTCGAGGTCGATGGAGTCGGGGCTGACCCCCGGCAGGTCGAAGTGGATGACGAAGGTGTCGCCGTCACGGTAGGCGTCCATCGGCATCGGCAGGGCCGAGAGATGGCCGGAGTCGCCCAGGAGCCGCTGGGTGAGCCGGTCGAACTCGCGGAACGGGTCGGTGCGCATCAGCATTACTGTCACCTCCATCGTTTCCGAAGATAACCTGATGCGACCTCACGCAGGTTTTATACCGCTCCCCGTAGACGATAAACATCCATACAGAAGAAAGTCGGGAGACGAATCGGAGGGAGGGGCGTTGACCCGAGACGAAGCCCCGGAACCCGGTGGCCGGGAGGGGAACGGCGGAGGGGAGGGCGTTCGGCCGCACCCCGACCGCGCCCTCTACGCCATCTCCGTCGCCGCCGAACTCGCCGGCATCCCCCCGGCGACCCTGCGCGCCTGGGAGGCCAAAGGACTGTTGACACCACGGCGCACCGACGGTGGAACCCGCCGCTACAGCGAGAACGACATCGCGCGCTCACGGCGCATCGCCGAACTCTCCGCCCAAGGCGTCAACTCCAGCGGCATCAGGCAGATCCTGGAGCTCCAGGACGAGAACGCCCGCCTGCGTGGGGCCGCCTCCTCCGCGACCGGTGACGGGCCCGGCGCCGGTCAGGACTGAGCAGGAACCCGCGGCCTCCCGCCCCGTCGGGCGGGGTCAGGCCGTCCCGACACCATCCTCCCCGGCCGTGCTCCAGGAAGGAAGCTCCTCGCAGGCCGCCGGCCACTCCCGTGGCACACCCCGCATCCCGCTGCGCGCCGCCACGACCCCCGCGGCGATCGCGCAGGTGGTGTCCCGGTCCCCCAGGCCGGCGACGGTCGCCCACAGGGCCTCGGTCAGGTCGTCGAGGTGTCCCGCCGCGCTCCACAGCGCGAAGGGGACGGTGTCCTGGGCCGACAGGGCGCTCCCGTTGCCCAGGACCGCCGCGGCGTGGGCGGGGACGGTGTCTGGTGCCAGCCGGGCGGCCTCCTCCAGCCGGCCGCGGACGGTCGAGCGATCCAGGCGTGCGGCGATCCGGGTGAGGAACTCCCGGGGCTGGGGGGCGGCCGCGTCGCGGCCGCGTACCGCCAGCGCGGCGGCGAGGGCCACGGCCACCGCCCCGTTGATCGCCTCGGGGTGGGTGTGGGTGACCACCGCCGAACGGGCGGCCTCCTCGGCCGCGCGGTCGAGGTCGGCGGAGAAGAAGGCCCCCAGGGGTGCCACGCGCATGGCCGCTCCGTTGCCGTGGGATCCCTCCCCGCCGAACTGTGCGCCGGCGAGCTCGCGCCAGTCCGCGCCGGCGGCGACCGCGCGCAGCATCCGTTCCACCGAGGGTCCGTAACCGCGGGAGGGGTCGTGCCGGTGGACGAAGGCGGTCACCAGCGCGTCCTGGTCGATCCGGCCGTGCTCGGCGAGGACCTCCACAACGGACAGGGCCATCTCGGTGTCGTCGGTCCAGCGCCACGGGGCACGGGTGAGAACACGGTCGGCGATGGCCCGTCGAGCCTGTTCCTCGGGGAGGAAGTAGCCTTCGCCGAAGGCGTCGCCAAGCGCCAGTCCGCGGAGGGCGCGAGCCGCGTCGTCGAGCCGTCCGTCCACCATCGGGTCTCCTCCTGCGGCGGGAAACCGGATACGGGTCACCCTATCGGCCTGGTCCGGCTCGGCGGGATGGTCCTGCCGGCCGTCACCGCGCCCCGGCGCGTGCCACCTCGGGCGGGGCCGGCGTGGAGGTCAGGCCGTCGCGTGCGCGTGGGCGCGACCGCGCAGCAGCGCGCACAGGAAGCTCAGCGCCGCCGCCACCGCGGTCGCGAGCATGATCACGATCATGCCGCCCAGGGTCGCGTGGCCACCGCTGATGACCCCGGCGAGGGAGGCGAGCCCGCTGCCGATTCCGAACTGCAGCGCGCCGACCAGCGCGGAGCTCGTACCGGCGAGCGAGGAGGGCTGGCTGGAGATCGCCATCGAGGTCGCGTTGGGGGAGACCAGGCCGGTGAAGAACATCATCGCGAACAGCACGACACTGCTCGTCACCAGCGTCGCGTTGCCGCTGACGTCCAAGAGGGCCAGGAGCACCACGGAGGTGAGGGCCCCCACCAGGCCCGTCGTCAGACGACGGGAGGCGTGCATGCGGCCGATCAGCGCCGCGTTCACCTGGCTGCCCAGGACCATGCCGAGCGTGTTGAGCGCGAAGACCAGGCTGAACTGCTGGGCGGAGGCGCCGAACTGCGACTGCGACACGAAGGAGAAGGTCGAGATGTAGGTGAAGGACATGGCGAAGCTGAGCGCCATGGTCAGGGCCGGGAGCATGAACGCCGGATCGCGCAGCAGCCTGCCGAAGGAGCTGACGGTGACCGAGAGACGCTGTGGCCGGCGCTCGCTCTTGGGCAGGCTCTCCGGCATCCCGAAGAACACCAGGACCAGGCTGACCAGCCCGGCGGTGCCCAGCGCGGCGAAGATGACGTGCCAGGAGCCCAGGAGCAGGAGCTGTCCACCGATGACCGGTCCGATGAGCGGCGCGATTCCGGAGATCAGCACGAGGCGGGAGAAGAACCGGGCCGCGGCGTCGCCGTCGAAGGCGTCGCGCACGACGGCCCGCGAGATCACCGCGCCGGCCGACGCGGCCAGCCCTTGGACGAAACGGATGACGGTGAGGGCCTCCGCGGACGGGGCCACCACGCACAGGAACGAGGTGAGGGTGAAGACCCCGACACCGACCAGCAGCGGGAGACGGCGCCCCCACATGTCGCTCAACGGGCCGATCATCAGCTGGCCGAGGGCCAGGCCGATCATCATCGCGGTGAGAGTCAGGTGGATCTGTGCCTCGGAGGCGCCGAGGTCGGCCGAGATCTGCGGGAAGGCGGGCAGGTAGAGGTCGGTCGCCAGGGAGCTGGTCGCCGACAGCATGCCCAGCACCGCGACGAGCAGGGCCACGAAACGACGTGACCGTGGAGGGTCGGTTGTGGTCTCGGGCGGGGCGGCGGACTCCGGGCGCACGCTGGTCAGGGCCACGGGAGAACTCCTCATGACATGGAGAAGGCAGAAACAGGAGAAAGCGACTGCGAAGAGCAGAGAAGGTGATGGAGAAAAGGGGCGGAAGGTAATGGCACGGTCCGCCCGGCACCACGTCCGTTTCTAACCGATGCGCACCCCGGTCTCATCCGGATGTTCCGCGATTTCAAACGTGTGCTTCGTCACGAGATGGACGGGTGGATGTAAAGCCTTGGCAAGGCGCGGTTTCCGCACCGGAAACGTTCGCCGTTCGCTGAGACCTCGCTCACCAGCGCCCCGGATGTGACGGGGGCGGGGCGCTGTGACCGGGGGGAGGCCCGGGACCGATGTGCCTGCTGCCGGACATCTCATCGCCTGTCCTGTTGACGCTGTTTGTCCTACTCCTTCCGGGGCAGACGTGCCCGGGGCGTCGGTGGCCGGAGGCAAAGCCGCCTCCGACCACCGACGCCCCGATCCCGACGGCCGGGGCCTGTGACGCCCGGCCACGCAGCACCGATGAGGAGTCGCATGCCCGTGTCCAGTCGTACCTCGCTCCCCCAGGCCACGGCCGCGGACAGCATGAGGGTGGCCCTGACCGTGTTGGCGCCCAACGTGGCGCGCGGTGTCATCCTCCGGCGCCGTCCCATGGTCGCCCTCGCCGCCAAGGTCGACGCGGATCGGCACGCCTCCCGGTTGCTGCGCCGGCTGCGGACCCGATACGGGACGGGCCCCCTGTGGATCGACGTCCTCGGGCGACGCGCGCTGCTGCTCCTGGACGCCGAGCACGTGGGCCGGGTCCTCGCCGAGACCCCGCAGCCGTTCACTCCCGCCAACCGTGAGAAGCACGCGGCGCTGGCGCACTTCCAGCCGCACGGGGTCCTGATCTCCCGCGACACCGAACGCGACGAACGCCGTCGCTTCAACGAGACGGTCCTCGAAGCCGACCGTCCGGCCCACCATGAGGCTGCCGCCTTCCTGGCCAAGACCCGGGAGGAGGTCGCGGCGCTGCTGGGGGAGGTCGACGCCACCGGCCGGCTCACCTGGCAGCGGTTCCACCCGGCCTTCTGGCGGGTCGTCCGACGGGTGGTGCTGGGCGACGCCGCCCGCGACGACCACCAGGTGACCGACCTGCTCGACAAGCTGCGCTCCGACGCGAACTGGGCCTATTTCCACCCGGGGCGCGGCCGCCTACGCGAGCGTTTCGCGCGCGGGCTGTCCGCCCATCTGGAACGTGCCGAGGAGGGGAGCCTGGCCGCCCGGCTCGCGGCGACGCCGAGCACGGACGGGACCCGGCCCCAGGGACAGGTCCCCCACTGGTTGTTCGCCTTCGACGCCGCGGCCATCGCCGCCTTCCGGGCGCTGGCCCTCCTGGCCACCCACCCGCGGCAAAGGGGGCTGGTGCGCGCGGAACTCGACGGTCGCGATCCGGCTTCCGTCCCGGACCTGGTGTCGGCGGTCTACCTGCGCGCCTGCGTCCTCGAGTCGGTCCGGCTGTGGCCGACGACGCTCGCCCTGCTGCGCGACAGCACGGCTCCGACCGAGTGGGGAGGCTCCCACGTGCCGCAGGGGACGCCCTTCCTCATCCTCACCTCCTTCTTCCAGAGGGATCCCGCGCTGCCCTACGCCGACGCCTTCACCCCTGAGGTGTGGTTGGACGGACGGGCGGACGCGAATTGGGCCCTCGCCCCGTTCAGCCGTGGCCCAGGCCACTGTCCCGGCCAGAACCTGGTGTTGCTCGTGACGACGGCGCTGCTGGCGGAACTGGTGCGTCAACGGGACTACCAACTGGCCGAGCCGTCCGATCTCGACCCCGGCCGGCCGCTCCCGCACACCCTCGACCACTTCGCGTTGGACTTCCGGGTGACCCCTGCGCGCTGATCTGCGGCCCAAAGCCGCCCGGCTCAGTCCAGGTCGAGGCTGAGCTGGGCCGGATCCACCACCCGGGGCGCGGAGCCGCCGCCCGCGCGCCGGGCCTGCCGGCGCGCCCGGCAGCGTCGGCAGGTGACCTCGGCGCGCGTGGGACGCAGGCGGGTGGGATCCCCACCGTGCACCCCGACATGGCAGGCCGGGGCCGGCATCGTGGCGCCGCCGATCCAGGAGACCTCCTCCACCGCATGTACGACCCGCGAGCCGCCGACGACGGCGTTGTGCCCGCGAAACGCCTCGCTCTGCCGACGGGCCAACGCGGCCAGTACCTCGATGAGCGGTTCTGCGTCGGACGGTGTCTGCGCAGGTCCCTGCCCGGGGAAGGGCAGCGGTTCGAAAGCGGGCATGCTTCCAGCATCCCCCATGGGGGTGACATCCGCGTCCTTCCCGTGGCGCGTCGCCCTGCTCGTGCCCTCGCGTGCGCATGACCAGGGGTTCGCCGGGCAGCGGGACGGGCATGGCCGGAGTCATGGAAGCGGGCGGATGGGGTTTCCTCGCCGGGTTCGCCCTGCTGATCGGAGCGGCCGTCGGGTTCTTCGTGCGGGTGCGCCCCAAGGTCCTGGCGTCGGTGATGGCCTTCGGGGCCGGGGTGCTGCTGTCGGCGGTGTCGTTCGAGCTGGTCGCCGAGGCGCACGAGCGGGCGGGGATCGTTCCGGTCGTGGTCGGCTCGTTGGCCGGCGCGGTCCTCTACACCGCCGGCAACGTGGTGCTGGCTCGCAGGGGCGCGCGGCACCGTAAGCGCTCCGGGGGACGGCAGCCTTCGGAGGAGCAACAGCCGGGGTCGGGCAACGCGATCGCGCTGGGAGCGCTGCTCGACGGGGTTCCGGAGTCTGTCGTGATCGGTACCAGCATGCTGGCCGGCGGTGCGGTGAGCGTGGTGACCGTGGCGGCCGTCTTCATCAGCAACGTTCCCGAAGGGCTGTCCAGCGCCGCGGGTATGCGCCGGGCCGGCCGTGGGCGCGGGTACGTCTTCGGGCTGTGGATGGCGATCGCCGTGGCGAGCGGGATCGCGGCCATGCTGGGGTACGGTCTGCTCGGTTCGGCTCCCGACGAGGTCGTCGCCGGTATCACCGCCTTGGCCGCGGGGGCGATCCTGGCGATGGTCGCCGACACGATGATCCCCGAGGCCTTCGAGGACGCGCACCTGCTGATCGGTCTGATCACCGTCGTCGGCTTCCTGCTCGCCTTCGCCCTGTCCAGTTCGGGGGCCTGAGCCCACGGTCGGGACGGCGCGCGGCGCGGATCGGCCACGAGAAACCCGCGGGAGCCGGAACCGCCTGTGGGGACGGGGCGTTGGAGCCGATGAAAGTTCCGGTGCGCCATCACGTCTGCGGGTGGCGGTGGAGGGACGGGTCGGCCGAAGGGGCCGGTTCCGTCTCGGAAGGGCGAAATGGTCTTCAAGCGCGTTCTCTCCATGTTTGGTGTTGGTGGTCCCACGGTCGACACGGTGTTGGCCAACCCCGAGGTGCGTCCGGGGACGTTCCTCGAAGGACACGTCGAGCTGGCCGGGGGCGAGGTGGACGTCGATATCGAGGAGATCGTCCTCGCCCTGGTGAGCCGTGTCGAACTCGACGGACATGACGCCGAGGTGGGCGCGGAGTTCGCGCGCATCCCGGTCGCCGGCTCCTTCCGGCTCGCGGCGGGGGAGCGCCACTCCATCCCGTTCCGCTTCCCGATCCCCTGGCAGACCCCGCTCACCGAGGCCGGCGGCGGCTCCCTGCCAGGGATGGTCCTGGGCCTGCGTACCGACGTCGTCGTCGACCGCGCCGCCGACAAGGGCGACCTGGACCGGGTGCTCGTCCACCCTCTACCGGTCCAGGACCGCGTCCTTGAGGCCCTGCACCGGCTCGGATTCGTCCTGAAGGGGGCCGACGTCGAGGCCGGGCACCTGGCCGGGACGGCCCAGGAGTTCCCGTTCTTCCAGGAGATCGAGTTCCACCCCTCGCCGCGTTACGCCCACGAGGTCAACGAGGTCGAGGTCAGCTTCGTCGCAGATCCGCACGGCATGGACGTCATCATCGAGTTCGACCGCCGCGGGGGGATGTTCACCGAGGGGCAGGACCTCTACGGGCGGTTCCGGGTCGAGCACGCCGAGGCCGGGTACGACGACTGGACCGCCAAGGTCGACTCCTGGGTGGCCGGGGCGCTGGAGCGCCACCGCGCCCTCTTCGGGGGCCACGGCCACTACGGGTACGAGGGCGGCCATTACGGCTACGAGGGCGGGCACCCCGGCTACCACGGCCACGACGACCACGGCGGCAGCGGACTGGGGACCGCGGCGGCCGTCGGACTGGGCGTGGCCGGCGGTGTGGTGGCCGGAATGGTCGCGGCCGAGGTCGTCGACGAGATCGGTGACTTCTTCGAGGGCGAGGAGGACGAGGGCGACGAGGAGTAACGGCCCACGGCGGGGCGGTCGGTGACCCGACCGCGACCTTTTCCCGCCCGCTCCGTTCTCTCGCGGGCCTAGCATGGACGGTTCCCCGGCGATTCACGGGGAGTGACCGCGTACCTCCGGACAGGAGCCGTCCATGACGAGAACCGCCTCCCAGACCCGCCGCGTCGTGGCCGTGGCCGTGGCGTTGGTGCTCACCGTGGGGGCCGCCCCGCCGGCTGCGGCGGCTTCGGCCGGGCAGCACGCCGACCGGGCTGACTTCACGCTGACGATCCTGCACAACAACGACGGCGAGTCGCAGCTGCTCGGCGCGCCCGCCGATCCCGACTACGGGGGCGTGGCCAGGTTCGCCACCCTGGTGCGCCAACTGCGCGAGACCGAGCGCGATCCGGCCAACGCGGGCGCGGGCGAATCACGTCGGCGCGGCGTGCTCACCCTCTCATCCGGGGACAACTTCCTGGCCGGTCCGCAGTTCGCGGCGAGCCTGGACAAGGGGGTCCCCTTCTACGACTCGCTGGCCGCCGGCCGGATCGACTACGACGCGGTCGCGATCGGCAACCACGAGTTCGATCTCGGTCCCGACATCCTCGCCGACTACGTATCGGGTGTGCCGGGACGACCCCCCTTCCTGTCGGCCAACCTCGACGTGTCGGCCGAGCCGGCCCTGGCCGGACTCGCCGAGCAGGGCGGAATCGCCTCCAGCACGGTCGTGCGCCAGCGCGGCGAGCAGATCGGCGTGGTCGGCGCCACCACGCCGGCGCTGGCGTCGATCTCCAGCCCGCGCGACGTCGTGGTCGACCCCGATGTGCGCGGCGCGATACAGGCCGAGGTCGACGCGCTCACCGCGCGGGGGATCGACAAGATCATCCTCATCTCCCATCTCCAGGGCATCCATGAGGACCGCGCGCTCCTCGCGCGGCTGCGGGACGTGGACGTGGCCATCGCCGGAGGCGGCGACGAGCTGCTGGCCGCGGACGACGATCCCCTCGTCCCGGGGGACACCATCACACGCGACCCTCAGACGGGGGAACCGCTGCGCTACCCGCTGTACGCCGTTGACGCCGAGGGCGTCGACGTTCCCGTGGTGACCACCGCCGGCGACTACAAGTACGTGGGACGTATCGTCGTGGACTTCGACGCCCGAGGGGTCGTCACCTCCGTGGCCGAGCGTTCGGGGCCGGTGCGCGTCTCCGGCGTCGGCGCGGACGCCGTCCGCCCGGACCCGGTGGTGCGGCGCCAGGTGACCCGGCCGGTCGAGGACTACGTCGCCGGGTTGCAGGCCCGGGTCGTGGCCTCCAGTGATGTGGCGCTGGAGGGGAGACGGGATCCGGGCGTGCGCACGCGGGAGACCAACCTCGGCAATCTCCTCGCCGACGCGCTGCTGGACGCGGGGCGGGACCAGGCGGACCGGTACGGGGTCGCGGCGCCGCAGGTGGCCCTGCAAAACAGCGGGGGGATCCGCAACAACGCGCTGATCCCTGCGGGGAGCGTCACCGAGCTGGACACCTACGCCGTCGCGCCCTTCGCCAACTTCGTCGCGGTCGTCCCGGACGTGCCGCGGGCCCAGGTCAAGGAGCTGCTGGAGAACGCGGTCTCCTCCGCGCCCGCCGCGGACGGCAGATTCGCCCAGGTGGCGGGGGTGCGCTTCACCTACGACCCGGCGCGCACCGCACAGCAGGTGGACGACGCGGGCACCGTCGTGCGGGCGGGGGAGCGGGTGCGCGAGGCCACGTTGGACGACGGGACCGTGATCGTCGCCGACGGTCAGGTCGTGGACGGTGCCGGAATCTCGATCGTCACCAACGACTTCTCCGCCCGCGGTGGCGACCAGTACCCGTTCCGGGGCCTGCCCTTCACCTCGGTGGGCATGACCTACCAGCAGGCGCTGCTCGGTTACCTGACGGAGGAACTCGGCGGCCGTGTCACCGCCGCGGACTATCCCGAAGGGGGCGAGGGGCGGATCGTCCGGATCGGATGATCCCCGGCGCGGGGGGTAGGGGGCGGTCATGAGTGAAGCAGACGACCACCCCCTCACCCCCGATCCGCCGCTGCCGCCGGGCGACCCCGGACTCCCCGCGTCGCTGGAGGACTCGGCGCGTCCGGTCGACCGGCCGCAGGGAAAGGTCGAGGGGGAGGACCGCAAGCCTGACGAGGACGAGATCGAGGATTCCGCCACCCCCGAACCGCCGGACTAGGCGGAGGGCCGCCGGGGACGCGGGACCGCCCTCCACGGGCGGCCGTTGGAGGGGCCGCGGCTCCGACGGGCTCGGCCCGGGGACTCCCGGGGCGGGCCGGCGAACCTGGGGCAACCCTTCGGGGCCGCGCTCCGGCCGGCGGCGCCCGCGCGAAGAGGCGCCGACCCCGAAGGCGCGGTTCCGGCCGGGTCCCGTACCGACGCCCCGGCGCATCGTGTCCACATCCGGTCTCCCCGTGAGCCGTGCCGAGGCGTGGCGTCCGCTCCGGCGGGCCGCCGTCGACGCCCCTGTCCACGTGCTTTCCCAGGGGACGGATCCCTCGTTCCCCGCAGGCCCTTATCGATCCCGTGAGGCGGATCGTCCCTCGTGAGCCGGTCGAGGAGCTAGAGAACGTCCCGCCGCGGTTCCCGCGCCCTTTCCGCCGGGGGCCGCGCCGTGCCCCTTCGACGAGTCCGCGAAGGACGGGGAAGGGACCGGTTCCCCTGTCCCTCGCTTCTCTTGGACGCGGCGCGGTCGGCCTGTGCGCGCGCGGCAGACCCCGTTCCCCCTGTCAGAGGAGACCTTTACCCTGGGATGTCGGAAAACGCCGCAGGACGCTGCGGACGACGACCGAACGAACCGGAGGAGCCGCCGGTGAGCGAGGCGACCGAATGGGAGAAGCTCTCCGACGACGAACTGCTCGACCGCGTCCTCGACGAGATCGACCGGGACCCTTCCCCCCAATGGCTGGGACGGGTCTTCGCCGCCATCCGCGCGGCGGGCCCGGCCACTCCACACCGCGGGGGTGCTCAGGAGACCTCGTGACCACGTGTCCCCTTCCGGGGCCGGCCCCCCATGTGACAGCGGGGTCCTCAAGGGTAGGGGCGTCTCCTGACACGGGTGTCCGGGTGCGACCCGGCACGGGGAACGAGGTGAGGAGGAGGCCGATGACGGTACCGGCGCCACAGGAGTCCGGTCCCCTGGGATCGGGCGAGACCGTCGCGAGCTACCACGACTACCTGCACGCCCAGGCCGCGGTGGACCACCTGTCGGATCGGGAGTTCCCGGTGGAGCACACCGCCATCGTGGGCGTGGGCATCCGCCTGGTGGAACAGGTGACCGGCCGGGTGACCAACCTGCGGGCCACGGGAGGCGGTGCCGCCGCGGGGGCGTGGTTCGGGTTGTTGATCGGGCTCTTCCTGGCCCTGTTCACGGCGGGGGTGGGCTCGTGGGCGGTACTCGTCCTCGGCGGTCTGGTGTGGGGCGCCATCGCCGGGGCGATCTTCGGTCTGGTGGGGCATGCGCTCCAGGGGGGAAGGCGGGACTTCTCCTCACTCCGCGGTCTGCGGGCGGACCGCTACGACATCGTCGTCAAGCCGGAGTACGCCGAGCAGGCCCGACGCCTTCTCGACTCCGCGCCCCAGGAACCGTGATCCCGCCCGGAAACGGGGCGCTCTCCGCCCCGCCGGCCTACGCGGGCCCCGTCCTCTGAGCAGAGGGCGGGGCCCGTCTCTACGTCCACCGCGGCCACGCCCCGTCAGCGGGTGCGTTCCAGCGGCGCCGACTCCAGACCGTTCTCGCGGCGCCACTCACCGACACGCCGGAATCCCGCGGCGGCCAGCGTGGCGTCGCGGTCCCCGCCCACGGCCAGGTCTTCGGCGGAGACGGGTTCGTCACTGGACCGCGCGGTCTGCGGGTCGATGTTGACGATGTTGATGTGATCACCGTGGTCGTAGGCGATGTGGGTGGCGGAGACGTCCACGTCGGTTCTCTCCCGAGGATCCAGTGGGACATGACGAGCGGCCGGCCCGGCCGCGTCCGGGCGACTACCCACGCGGGTCGTTCCCAGTCGGGGCGATGCGTTTGCGAGATCATGACCTGCGGAATTTCGTCACTCTACGTGGTCGAATCCGTGTTCGAGAGCCTATTGGTAGGGGTTTTCGAGCCTTCGCTGTTTGAGCGTCGCTTCGTCTGGTAGTTGACCGACGTGCTCAGACCACCGGGCACGCGACAGGCCACGCGATTCCGGAAGGGCGCCGCCCCATGCGATTTCTCGGTGTCAACGCCGTGTTCCACGATCCCGCCGCGGCACTGGTCGTCGACGGCGAGATCGTCGCAGCCGCCGAGGAGGAACGGTTCAGCAGGCGCAAGCACGGCAAGGAGGCGGTCCCCTTCTCGGCGTGGGAACTCCCCGAGCAGGCGATGCGCTGGTGCCTGGAGCAGGCCGGGATACAGCCCGAGGAACTCGACGCGGTGGGGTACTCCTACGATCCCTCCCTGGTCACCGGGTGGATGCAGGGGCACGATCCCGCCTGGGAACGCCTGCGGACCCTCTACGCCGAACGGGCGCCGCGATTCCTCGCCACCGCGCTGCCCGGGCTGGACCCCGCCCGGGTCCGTTTCGTCCCCCACCACGTCGCCCACGCGGCCTCCGCGGGGCTGGCCGCTCCCGGGGGGCGTGACGCGGCCGTGTTCGTCGCCGACGGGCGCGGCGAGACGGCCTCCCACCTGGCGGGCGTCTACCGCGGCGGTCGACTGGAGGTCCTGGCCCGCCAGAGCCTGCCCGATTCCCTCGGCCTGACCTACGAGGACCTGACCCAGCACCTCGGGTTCCGCCGCTCCAGCGACGAGTACAAGGTCATGGCGTTGGCCTCCTACGGGACCCCGCGCTTCGCGGAGGAGATGCGTGACCACATCCGCTACCGGGGGGAGGGGCTGATCGAGGTCCGTCCCATCGACTGGGCCGCGCTGGTCAAGCGGCGGGAGTCCACCGACGAGATCACCGAGGACCACGCCGACCTCGCCGCCAGCGTCCAGCGCAGGTTCGAGGAGGTCCTGCTCGAACTGGTGGGATGGCTGCACGAGCGCACGGGCGCGTCGCTGCTGACCATGGCCGGTGGTGTCGCCCTCAACTGCGTCGCCAACACCCGCATCGCCGCCGAGGGGCCGTTCGAGCAGGTGTGGGTCCAACCTGCGGCGGGAGACGCCGGGACCGCGCTGGGATGCGCGCTGCACTTGGCGGAGGAGGCCGGAGAGCGCCTGGTCCCGATGGGCGGCGCCGACCTGGGGCGTGGTTGGAGCGATGAGGAGATCGCCGCCGAACTGGACCGTGCCGCGATCGCCTATGAGCGTCCGAACGACCTCGCCGGGGAGGTCGCCCTCGCCCTCGCCCGCGACGAGATCGTCGCCTGGTTCCAGGGACGTAGCGAGTACGGCCCCCGCGCCCTGGGGCACCGGTCGCTGCTGGCCAATCCGGCCCACCCGGACAACCTGGAGCGCCTCAACGACGTGAAGGGGCGTGAACAGTTCCGGCCGGTCGCCCCGATGGTGCTCGCCGGACGGGCGTCCGAGATCTTCTCGCGCGGTCCCCTCCCCAGCCCCTACATGCTGTTCGTGCACGACGTCGCACCGCACTGGCGCGACCGTATTCCCGCGGTCGTGCACACCGACGGAACCGCGCGCGTGCAGACCGTCGATCCGGCGGCCGAACCGCTGGTGGCCCGGATGCTGGAGCGGTTCGAGGCGCACACGGGCCTGCCGGTGTGCGTCAACACCAGCCTCAACACCGCCGGACGCCCCATGGTCGACTCCCCCCGCGACGCGCTGGAGTGCTTCGGCTCGGCCCCGGTCGACCTGCTCGCGATCGGGCCGTTCGTCGTACGTCGCCGTGCTGCCCGAGGGCGGCGGTAGGAGTGGCGCGAACCGACTACGCGGTGGTCGTCCCCACCGTCGGACGGCCCGGACTGGAGCGGGTGCTGCGTCCCCTGCTCGACGCGGGCGACGACGGGCCGTTGGAGATTGTCGTCGTCGACGACCGGCTTGAGCCCGCGGACGAACTGCCCGTCGCGGGGCTGGCGGGCGTGCGGGTCCTGCGCTCGGGAGGGCGCGGCCCGGCCGCGGCGCGCAACGTCGGATGGCGGGCCGCCACGGGAGAGTGGATCGCCTTCCTCGACGACGACGTGGCGCCCCCGGCCGACTGGCCGTCGCGTCTCGCCGCCGACCTCGCCGGACTGCCCGCGCACGTGGCCGGCAGCCAGGGACGGATCGTCGTCCCCGAACCGGTCGGCCGCCGGCCCACCGACGCCGAACGAGGCACCCTGGCGCTGTCCGAGGCCCGCTGGATCACCGCCGACATGGCCTACCGCAGATCGGTCCTCGCCGAGGTGGGGGGATTCGACGAGCGTTTCCCCCGCGCCTACCGCGAGGACACCGACCTCGCGCTGCGGGTCATCGACGCCGGCTACGGGCTCGTCCGGGGCGAACGCCGGTGCCCGCACCCGCTTCGGGAGGACGGGCACTGGGGGTCGCTGCGGGCTCAGCGGGGCAACGCCGACAACGCGCTGATGCGCCGGGTGCACGGACCCCGCTGGCGGGAGCGGGTGGGGGAGCGGCCCGGCCGACTGCGCCGCCACGCCCTGACCAGCGCGCTGCTGGCGGGGACGGCGTTCGCCGCGGCGACGGGGCACCGCCGAAGCGCCGCCGCGCTCGGCCTGGCCTGGGGCGCGCTCACCGCCGAGTTCGCGGCGAGGCGGATCGCGGCGGGCCCGCTCAACCCCGCCGAGGTCACCGCCATGGTGGTGACCAGCGCCCTCATCCCGCCGCTGGCCTGTTACCAGCGCGCCGTGGGGGAGGTCCGCCACCGCCGCGCGCTGCCCCGTTCCCCGGGGGCGCCCGCCGCCATCCTGTTCGACCGGGACGGCACGCTCGTCCACGACGTGCCCTACAACGCCGACCCCGCCCTGGTCCGCCCGGTACGGGGGGCGCGGGCCGCGGTGCGGAGGGCCCGCGCGGCGGGCGTGCGGGTGGGGGTGGTCAGCAACCAGTCGGGGGTGGCCCGCGGTCTGATCTCCCCGGAACAGCTGCGACGGGTCAACGCCCGGGTCGAGGCACTGCTCGGCCCCTTCGACGTGTGGCGGGTGTGCGTGCACGGGGACGGCGACGGCTGCGACTGCCGCAAGCCTCGCCCCGGCATGATCGAGTCGGCCGCCGCCGAGCTCGGCGTCGAGCCCGGCGAGTGCGTCGTCATCGGGGACATCGGCGCCGACGTCGAGGCGGCCCGCGCGGCGGGGGCCCGCGGAATCCTGGTCCCCAACGGGCGGACCCGCCCGGCGGAGGTCGCCGCGGCGCCCGAGACCGCCGGGACCCTCGGTGAGGCCGTCGACCGGGCCCTGCGGGGGCCCGCGGGATGACGGCCGGACACGACCACGCGGCGGCCGGCATCCCACCCGCCCGGGGTGAAACGGTGCTCGTCGCCCGACAGGACAACGTCGGCGACGTCCTGCTCGCCGGCCCCGCGATCCGGGCGGTCGCCGAGGAGGCCGGGCGGGTGGTGCTCCTCGCCGGCCCACGCGGCCGGGCCGCCGCGGAGCTGCTGCCCGGAGTGGACCGGGTGATCGAGTGGTGCGCTCCCTGGATCGACCCGCAGCCACCCCCGCTCACCTCCTCCGCGGTGGAGGAGTTGTGCGCGGCCGTACAGGCCGAGGCGCCGCGGGCCGCGCTGATCCTCACCTCCTTCCACCAGTCGCCGCTGCCGCTGGCGCTGTTGCTGCGGCTGGCGGGAGTGCCCTGGATCGGCGCGATCGGCGTGGACTATCCCGGCAGCCTGCTGGACCTCCGGCACCGCCTCCCCGAGGAGGGACCCGAGGCCGAACGGATGCTGTCGTTGGCCGAGGCCGCGGGCTACCGCCTTCCGCCGGGTGACAGCGGAGGACTGGCCGTGCGCCGGCCACTGCCCGATGTGAGCGCCCTGACCGGGCCGCCGGGATACGTCGTCATCCACGGCGGTGCCTCCGTTCCCGCGCGGGCGGTCCCCCACGCGCTCGCCGTCGAGACCGCGGGCAAGCTCGCCGCCGAGGGGTACCGGGTCGTGGTCACCGGCTCCTCCGCCGAACACGACGACTGCGCGGCGATCGCCGGCGCCACCGGGGTGAACCTGGCCGGGCGCACCGACCTCGCCGAACTCGCGGCGGTACTCGACGGGGCCGCGGTCCTCGTCTCGGGCAACACCGGCCCCGCCCACCTGGCCGCGGCGGTCGCCACCCCCGTGGTCTCCCTGTTCGCCCCCGTCGTCCCCGCGCGCAACTGGGCGCCCTACGGCGTGCCCGTGGTGCTGTTGGGGGACCCCCACGCCCCCTGCCGGGGCACCCGGGCCCGGGAGTGTCCGGTTCCCGGCCATCCCTGCCTGTCCTCCGTCACCGCCGCCGACGTCGTGGCGGCCGTTCGTGAACTCAGCAAGGAGAAGGCATGACAACGACCGACCCGGCCCCGTCCGGAGCCGCGCCGAGCGTCGGCCGAGAGCCGAGACGACGCGGGAACCCGCGGCGGACGCTGCGCGTCCTGCTGTGGCACGTGCACGGATCCTGGACGACGTCGTTCGTGCACGGGCGGCACACCTTCCTGCTACCGGTGACCCCCGACCGTGGCCCCGACGGCAGGGGGAGGGCCCGGACCTGGTCGTGGCCCGACAACGCGGTCGAGGTCGAGCCGGAGGCGCTGCGCGACGAGGACGTCGACGTCGTGATCGCGCAGCGTCCGCACGAACTGGAACTCGCGCGGCGCTGGCTGGGGCGGCGCCCCGGACGCGACCTTCCCGCGCTCTACGTCGAGCACAACACCCCCAAGGGGGACGTCCCCCTCACCCGCCACCCGGTGGCCGACCGGGCCGACGTGCCCGTCGTGCACGTCACCCACTTCAACGAGCTGTTCTGGGACTGCGGGCGCGCGCCGACCCTCGTCATCGAACACGGCGTCGTCGACCCCGGATACCGCTACACCGGTGAGCTGCCCCGCGCGGGCGTCGTCATCAACGAGCCGTTGCGGCGCTGGCGGGTCACCGGGACCGACCTGCTGCCCGAACTGTCGCAGGCGGTTCCGCTGGACCTCTTCGGAATGGGGGTCGAGGGGACGGCCGGACGGCTCGGCCTGCCCCCCGAGCGCCTGCGCGGCTTCGAGGACCTGCCTCAGCGTGACATGCACACCGAACTCGCGCGTCGCCGCGTCTACCTGCATCCCATCCGCTGGACGTCGCTGGGGCTCTCGCTGATCGAGGCCATGATGCTCGGCATGCCCGTGGTCGCGCTCGCCTCGACCGAGGCGGTCGAGGCCGTCCCCGAGCAGGCCGGCGTCCTCACCACCCGCCGCGACGTCTTGAGCCGTGCCCTGCGCGACCTCGCCGCGGATCCCGCCCGCGCGGAGGAGACCGGAACCGCGGCCCGCGCCGCGGCCCTGCGCAGATATCCGCTCTCTCGGTTCCTCACCGCGTGGGACCGACTGCTGGAGGAGGTGACCCGATGAAGATCGCCATGGTGTCCGAGCACGCCAGTCCGCTGGCCGCGCTCGGGGGAGCCGATGGCGGCGGGCAGAACGTCCACGTCGCCGAGCTGGCCCGCGTGCTCGGCGCGGACGGCCACGACGTGACGGTCTACACCCGAAGGACGGACCCGCACCAGCCGGAGACGGTGGAGTTCGCGCCGGGCGCCCGGGTACGGCATGTCCCCGCGGGCCCGGCGCGCGAGATCGCCAAGGACGACCTCGTCCACCACATGCCCGAGTTCGCCGCCTGGCTGGCCGCCGAGTGGGCGGGGGAGCGCCCCGACATCGTCCACGCCCACTTCTGGATGAGCGGGACCGCCGCGCTGGAGGCGGCGGAGCGCGTCGACGTTCCCGTGGTGCAGACCTTCCACGCGCTGGGGACGGTCAAGCGCCGTTTCCAGGGGGCGCGCGACACCAGCCCCTCCGGCCGCGTCGAAGCCGAGAAGTCGGTGGCGCGGCGCGTCGACATGGTCATCGCGACCTCCTCGGCCGAGGTACGCGAACTGCGCTCCTGGGGGGTGGCCCCCGTGGCGCTGTCCGTCGTCCCCTGCGGGGTCGACCTGGACCGCTTCACTCCGGAAGGCCCGGCGGCCCCACGGGGCGAACGCCCCAGGCTCCTCAGCCTGGGGCGGCTGGTGGAGCGCAAGGGCGTCGAGACGATCGTGCGGGCGCTGCCCGGCGTGCCCGACGCCGAGCTGGTCATCGCCGGCGGGCCGGCAGAGGACGAGCTGCACACCGACGCCGAGGCCATGCGGCTGCGCGCCATCGCGGAGAAGATCGGCGTCGCCGAACGGGTCCGCTTCATCGGCCGGGTCTCCCGTGAGGACGTGCCGGCCCTGCTGCGTTCCGCCGACGTCTCCGTCAACGTGCCGTGGTACGAGCCGTTCGGCATCGCCCCGGTCGAGGCGATGGCCTGTGGGGTGCCGGTCGTCGCCTCCCGGGTCGGCGGACACCTCGACACGATGATCCACGACGTCACCGGACTGCTGGTACCCCCGCGCGATCCGGCCGTGCTGGCCCGTAGGCTGCGCCGGCTGCTCGCCGACCCGGTCCGCATGGAGAGCTACGGCATCGCCGGAGCCGACCGTGCCGCCGCCCGCTATTCCTGGCCGCTCATCGGGTCCCAGACCCTGGAACGTTACGAGGAGGTCCTGCGCCGCCGGAGCGGGGAGCGGACGGCCGTCGTCGTCCGGCCCCGAACCGAGGACGCCGGCCGTGCCGCGTGCGCGACGCCGGCCATCCCATCGGGAGGTATCTGAATGCACCCGCATCTGACCGAACTGCAGGCCGCACTACGCGAAACCGAGACCGAACGGGTGGAGGAATGGGGGCGGCACCTGGCCGGTGTCCTGGCGGCCGGGGGAAGGCTGCTGGTCTGCGGCAACGGGGGCAGCGCCGCCGAGGCCCAGCACCTGACCGCCGAACTGGTCGGGCGTTTCGAGTCCGACCGTCGCCCACTCGCCGCCATCGCCCTGCACGCCGACACCTCCAGTGTCACCGCGATCGCCAACGACTACGGTTACCGCGACGTGTTCGCCCGCCAGGTCCGGGCCCACGGCCGTCCCGGCGACGTCCTGATGTGCCTGTCCACCAGCGGTGCCAGTGAAAACGTCATCATCGCCGCGATGACCGCCCGCGAGATCGGTCTCACCAGCTGGGCGCTGACGGGGGCGACCCCCAGCACCCTGCCCGCCGTGTGCGACGCGACCGTGCGGGTCGCCTCGACCTCTCCGTCGACGGTGCAGGAGGTCCACCTCGCGCTGATCCACCTGCTGTGCTCGGTGGTCGACTCCGAGATCCACCGCGCCGACGCCGCGACGGGCCAGGGGCGCCAGGAGGTGGGGGCGTGAGCCCCGGCCCGCTCGTCGTCATCGGGGACGCGCTGCTCGACGTCGACCTGCGGGGGAACAGCCGCAGGCGCACGCCCGACGCGGCGGTACCCGTGGTCGAGGACGCCGACGTGCGGCACCGGCCGGGGGGCGCCGCGCTGGCCGCCTGGCTGGCCGCGCGCCAAGGGGTCCCGGTCGTGCTGATCGCCGCGGTCGGCGAGGACGCCGCGGGCGAGCGGCTGGCCGGACTGCTCCACGACACCGTCGCGCTGACCCGGCTGCCCCTGTGCGGGCGGACGCCCGTCAAGACGCGGGTGTTCGACGGGGAGAGGCCGCTGTTGAGGGTCGACGACGGGGACGGTCGCGCCGCTGCGGACGGCCCGGCCGACCGGGTCCTCGCCGCGCTGGAGGAGGCCAGGGCCGTGCTCGTCTCCGACTACGGGCGTGGTGTCGCCGAGCTGCCGGCCGTGCGCGAGAGACTGGCGGCCTGCGCCGCGAACATCCCGATCGTGTGGGACCCCCATCCGGCGGGTCCCCCACCGGTGCCGGGAACCCGCCTGGTCACCCCCAACGCCGCGGAGGCGGGCGTGACGGAGGGGGATTCGGCCGCCGGCCTGGAACGGGCCGCTGAGCTGGCCCGCGGCTGGCAGGCCGACGCCGTGGCCATCACCCTGGGCGGTGACGGCGCGGTGTGGGCCGGTTCCGGCGGAAAGGGCGGATACCTGCCCGCCCCACCGGTCGGCCCGGCCGACGACGTCTGCGGCGCCGGTGACCGGTTCGCCTCCTGCGCGGCCGCCGCCCTGGGCGACGGCGCCGACACCGCAGCGGTCGTCGGCGAGGCGGTCGAGGCCGCGTCCCGCTTCGTCGCGGCCGGCGGCGCCGGCGCGGCCACCACCGTGGGGCCCATGACCGGGGCGCTGCCGATGGGCCTGAGCGAAGGGGCCGTCGAGGTGGCCGAACGGATCCGCCGCGCAGGCGGGCGGGTCATCGCCGCGGGAGGCTGCTTCGACGTCCTGCACGCCGGGCACGTCAGCCTGCTGCGCCGGGCCAGGGCGCTCGGCGACTGCCTGATCGTCTGCATCAACGGAGACGCCGCGATCCGCAGGCTCAAGGGACCGGACCGGCCGCTGACGCCGCTGCACGACCGGATCAGGGTGTTGACCGCGCTCGAGTGCGTCGACGCGGTCGCGGTGTTCGACGACCCCACCCCCAGCGCCCTGCTGGAGCGGCTCCGCCCCGACGTGTGGGTCAAGGGCGGCGACTACGCCATCACCAGCCTGCCCGAGGCGCCGGTGGTCTCCGGTTACGGGGGCGAGGTGGTCCTGCTCCCCCTGCTTCCCGGACGTTCCACGACCGGCCTGGTCACCGCGATGCGCGCCACCGGCCGCTGAAAGAGATCCGACGTTCCACAGGAAGGAAACACGTGCGAGAACTGGGCAACACCCTCATCACCGGCGGGGCCTCGGGGCTGGGCGCCGCCCTGGCCCGCGCCGTGCAGGAGGAGGGAGGCCGACCCCTCGTCCTGGACCTGCGGGAACCGGAGGGCGGCTTCGACTTCGAACGGGCCGATCTCACCGACCGGGCCGCCACGGAGGCCGCGGTGCGCCGTCTCGCCGAGACCGCCGGCGGCCTGGACGCGATCGTCAACGCCGGGGGGACCGACGCCTGCGGGCGGCTGGAGGACGTCCCCGCCGACGACTGGGAGCGCGTCATCCAGGTCAACCTCATCGGCACCGCCTCCGTCGTGCGCGCGGCACTGCCCTATCTGCGCGCGAGCGAGGGCGTGGTCGTCGACGTCGCCTCCACCCTGGGCCTGCGCGCCCTCAGCGACGCCACCGCCTACTGCGCATCGAAGTTCGGCGTGGTCGGCTTCACCCGCGCGCTGGCGGCGGAGACGGCCGGTCAGGTCGGCGTGACGTTGATCGTCCCCGGCGGGATGGACACCGCCTTCTTCGACGGGCGGGCGGAGCAGTACCGGCCTGGTCCCGACGCCAAGCTCAACCCCCCTGAAAACGTCGCGCGGGCCGTGCTGTTCGCGCTGCGGCAACCTCCGGGCTGTGAGGTGCGCGAACTGGTGATCTGCCCGTCGCGCGAGACGTCCTGGCCCTGATCTGACGACAGCGTGGCCGAGGAGGCGAGGAAATGACAGCAGGACAACGACGGCGTGCGGTCGTCACCGGTGGCGCCGGTTTTGTCGGGTCCCACCTGTGCGAGCGGCTGCTGGAACGCGGCGTCGACGTGGTGTGCGTGGACAACTTCGCCACCGGCACGCCCGACAACGTGCGGCACCTGGCCGGACGACCGGGGTTCGAACTGGTCAAGGCCGACGTCACCCACCCTCTCTGGGTGACGGGCCGGGTCGACCTGGTGTTCCACCTGGCCTCCGCCGCCTCACCAGTGGACTACCTGCGGTTGCCGGTGGAGACGCTGGAGGCCGGAAGCCTCGGCACGCGCAACGCGCTGCGCCTGGCCCACGCCCATGACGCCCGGCTGGTGCTGGCCTCCACGAGCGAGGTCTACGGTGATCCGCTGGAATACCCCCAGCGCGAGAGCTACTGGGGCAACGTCAACCCGGTCGGACCGCGCAGTGTCTATGACGAGGCCAAGCGCTACGCCGAGGCGCTGACCATGGCCCACCACCGGGCCCGCGGCGCCGACATCGCGATCGCCCGGATCTTCAACTGCTACGGTCCCCGGATGCGCCCCCACGACGGGCGCGCGGTGCCCACGTTCATCAGCCAGGCGCTGGCCGGCGAGCCGATCACGGTCGCCGGCGACGGCCTGCAGACACGCTCCATCTGCTACGTCGACGACACGGTCCGCGGCCTGGTCGCCCTGGCGGAGAGCGGGGAGACCGGGCCGATCAACATCGGCAGCGGGGAGGAGCTGTCCATGATCCGCCTCGCCGAACTGGTCCGCTCGCTGACCGGATCGGCGTCGGAGATCGTCTTCGTCGGCAGACCGGAGGACGATCCGCGATTCCGTCGCCCCGACACCACCCTGGCGGCCGAGCTGTTGGGATGGCGACCCCTGGTCCCCATGGATGAGGGACTGCGTCGCACGATCGCCTGGTTCCAGCGACGTCGCGCCGAGCACGGGGACCGTGGCGCGGCCTCGGCGGTGTCCGCGGGATGACCGGGTGAGCGCGGACGACACGGCGCCGGTGGACGGGTTCCACCGGCGCCGCGTCGTTGGGATCCCCCACCCGCGTGGGCGGGGAGGTGGTGTCACACGTCGCCGAGCAGCTCGGCGCGCAGTTTGCGCAGCGTCGCGCTGAGCGTGCGCGACACGTGCATCTGGGACAGGCCGACGAGCTCGGCGATCTGGGCCTGGGTCTTGTTGCCGGCGAAGCGCAGCAGCAGGATCCGCCGTTCCCGGGGCGCCAGGGCGGCGAGCGCGGGGCGCAGCGCCGCTCGGTCCACCACGCTCTCCAGGTCCTCGTCGTTCTGTCCGATGGTGTCCCCCAAGGTCTTCTCCTCCTCGTCGGCGCCGTAGGGCACGTCGAGTGACAACGCGCTGTAGGCCGTCGACGCGGCGATGAGCTCGATCGTGTCCTCGACCGACATCTCCAGCATCTTCGCTATTTCCGCGACCGTCGGCGTACGGCCGTTCTCCTGGGTGAAGGTGGCCGTCGCGCGGTTGAGCTCAGACCTCTTCTCCTGGTGTTTGCGGGGAACCCGAATGGCCCATGTGCGGTCGCGGAAATGCCGTTTGACCTCACCGGTCATCATGGGTAGGGCGTAGGAGATGAATTCTTTGCCGTAGTCGGGATTGAAGTCCCGGATGGCCTGCATCAGACCGACCATCGCCACCTGGCGCAGGTCCTCTTCGGATTCCCCGCGATTTCGGTACTGGCGGGCGATCCTCCGTACCACGGGAATGTGCAGTTCGATGAGTCGGTGGCAGATACGCTCCCGTTGTGGGTCGTCACGCCCGACCGTGCGGAGCCGTTCCAGAAGTTCCCGCGTCTGCCGCCGGTATTCCTCGTCGGACGTGCGGTTACGGGGGGAACGGGGTTGTGGGATGCTCGTGTCCGTCTGTTCATGCAGAGTGCTCGATGCGCGCATCGAAATACCTCTCCCAACGCACGGCAGGCGATGTGCCGATCACATCTCGCCTGTGTCCTGAGGAGATCGTGGAATCGCTCGCAGGGTATTCGTGGTATGTCCGGAAACCTCGCGTGTCGTGTGCGCGGGCGCGGGACCTCATTCGGTACGGCGCGATTCTGAGATCTATTTCGGATGTGGCTGACAGGACAGGCCGCTCTGTCGGACCTTTGAACACGACACGTCGAGTCTAGGTAGTCGCGTCGTCACGGTGGAACAGTCGGCGCGCTCCATGGGGACGTTTTTACACGCCATTCGCATGCACCAGGGGATGACGGGTAGCGGAATCCGCGGCCATGACCCGGCCACCCCCGACCCCAAGGAGGCGACGACGTGAGCAACGACGAGGCGCCCGGCACCGATCCGCCTCGGGTGACGGTCGTCGTGGCGACCCGCGACCGCCACGCCGAACTGGCCCGCACACTCGACGAGCTGGCCCGCCTCGATCCCCGCTCCGCGGTGATCGTCGTGGACAACGCCTCCTCGGACGGCACGTCGGCCCTCGTCCGAGGGGAGTACCCCTGGGCGCGTTCGATCCGGGTGCGCGACAACCTCGGCTGCGCGGCGCGCAACATCGGCGTCGAGCTCGCGGAGACTCCCTACGTCGCCTTCAGCGACGACGACTCCTGGTGGGCTCCGGGGGCCCTGGAGCGGGCGGCCGACGTGTTCGACGCCCACCCGAGCCTGGGACTGCTCGCGGCCTCGGTCGTCGTGGGCGAGGAGGAACGGCCCGACCCGATCAACGCGCTGATGGCCGAGAGCCCGCTGCCCCGGCGCGCGGGGACACCCGGGCCGGAGGTACTCGGTTTCCTGGCGTGCGCCGCGGTCGTGCGCCGGTCGGCCTTCCTGGAGGTCGGCGGGTTCAGCCGGCTGCTCTTCTTCTCCGGTGAGGAGGCGCTCCTCGCCCAGGACCTCGCCGCGGCGGGCTGGACGTCGTGCCACGTCGCCGACGTCCGGGCACACCACCATCCCTCGGCCGCCCGGCCGCCGGCCTCCTGGCGTGTCCGCCTGGACCTGCGCAACCGGCTGCTCTCGGCCTGGCTGCGCCGGCCGGTGGAACGCGCGACCCGGGAGACGGCCCGCCTGGCCCACGCCGCGACCACCGACCCCGACGCCCGGGGCGCCCTCGCCGACGCGCTGCGCCGGCTTCCCGGAGCGCTGCGACAGCGACGCCGGCTGCCCGGTCGGGTGGAGCACGCCCTGCGCACGCTGGAGACGACGTGAGCGCGCGGCGCGGGCCGGACCCGCGCGTCGCCGTCGTCGTCATCACCCACAACCGGCGCGACGAGGTGCTCGGCGTGCTGGAGCGGATGACCCGGGTGCCCGAACGCCCGCAGATCGTCGTCGTGGACAACGCCTCGCGGGACGGCACCGCCACGGCGGTGGCCGAACGCCATCCCGAGGTCGAGGTGATCAGGGCCCGCGCCAACCTCGGGGCCGTGGCGCGCAACATCGGGGTCGCCGCGGTGACGGCGCCCTATGTCGCCTTCTGCGACGACGACACCTGGTGGGAGGCGGGCGCCCTGTCCCAGGCCGCCGACCTGTTGGACGCCCACCCCGACGTCGCCTCGCTCACCGGCCGCATCCTGGTCGAACCCGGTTCACGCGAGGACCCGATCACCCCAGAGCTGCGCGACTCGCCCGTGCCCGCCCCCGACAGCCTGCCCGGGCCCGCGCTGCTCAGCATCCTGGCCGGCGCGTCGGTGCTGCGGGTCTCGGCCTTCGACCAGGTCGGCGGCTTCTCTCCGCGCCTGTGGCTGGGCGGGGAAGAGGAGCTCCTGGCCCTCGACCTCGCCCGCGCCGGCTGGTGGATGTGCTGGATCGAGGACCTGGTCGTCCACCACGCGCCCTCACACAGCCGTGACCCGCGCCGACGCCGTCAGCTGGGGATCCGCAACACGCTGTGGACGGCGTGGCTGCGCCGGCCGGCCTCGGGGGCGCTGCGGCGGACCGTGGCGGTGCTGCGCTCCATCCCGCCGGACGCGGCGAGCCTGGCCGCGCTGGCCGAGGCCGCGGCGGGGCTTCCGTGGGTGTTGCGGGAGCGGGCTCCCGTCCCGCCCCGGGTCGAACAGGGGCTACGGCTGCTGGAGGAGCCCCAGCGGACCTCGCGGGCCCGGCGCTACGTCGGCTGACCCAGGCGGCCCACACGACGCGGCCCCGGTATCGGGTGGGGCCCGGGGCCGACACGGGCGCGGTCCCGGGGACGGCCCCGGGACCGCGGACCTCTCAGGAGAAGGTGTCCTTGATCTTGTCGCCCATGGACTTGTTCGGGGCACCCGAGGGACCCTTGGCCGAGCCCTCACCGCCGTGTCCGGCGGCCTTGGTGCCGTAGAGGTGGTCCGGCGGCGGGGGCGCCGAGGCCGGGCCGCCCAGCGGGGCCGGATCGGCCAGGAACTCCAGCTGGTGCACACCGTCGGGCGCGATTCCCTGTGCCCACGGACCGTCCTGGGCCTGCGTGCCGTCGGACAGGTGCCAGTGGGTGCGGGAGTGCTCCTGGTTCTCCTCGTCGAACAGGGCGTTGGGCACGATCGGTCCCTCCAGTCCGTCCTCCTTGAGCTGCTCGATGGCGGCCAGCCACTGGTTCTGGTGGACGGTGTCGCGCGCCAGGTTGAACTTGAGCATCGCCTTGACGCCGGGATCGTCGGTCATGTTGTAGAGCCGGGCCGTCTGCAGCCGGCCCTGGGCCTCCGCCGCGACGTTGGCGTAGAAGTCGGCCATCAGGTTGCCACTGGCCACGATGTACTTGCCGTTCCAGGGGGTGGCGCCGCTGTCGGCGAGGACCGCACCGCCGCCGGAGACGATCGCCTGCTGCGGGTTCATCCCGCCCACGACCGCGCCCACGGCGGGATCCTTCACGGCCTTGGCCATGACGTCGTCGGGAGCGCCCTCCAACAGGCGGGCCACCATCGTCGCGAGCATCTCGACGTGGCCGATCTCCTCGGTCGCGACGTCGAGGATCATGTCCTTGTACTTGCCCTCGACGCGACAGTTCCAGCCCTGGAACAGGTACTGCATGGTGACCGTCATCTCGCCGTAGGCGCCGCCAATGAGCTCCTGGAGTTTCGCGGCGTACAAGGCGTCCGGCTTCTCGGGCTTGGCCTCGAACTGTAGGTGCTTGGTGTGACGGAACATCCTCTGCCTTCCGCTCGTGGATCGGGAGGGCTCGCCCGGCACGGTGACGGGAAACCTCCTTGGTCCTGGGGGCGGCTACCCGGCGTGTCAGCGCACATGCACCCACGGGGAGCAAAAGGCTGCGTTCCATCACGCAAGGGATCGATGGGGCTAAACGGATTTGCGGCGGGTTTACCGGTCGGGATCGAGGCCAGGGGAGTCACGACGGCGTCGCGCGAGCGCGGCGTGACCCGGTGGAGAGGAGGCGGAGTGAAAGCCGTGACCTGGCAGGGCAAGGAGGACGTCCGCGTCACCGACGTGGCCGACCCCGTGATCGAGGAACCCACCGACGCGATCGTGCGCATCACCTCGACCGCGATCTGCGGATCGGACCTGCACCTGTACTCGGTGCTCACGATGTTCATGGAACCCGGTGACATCCTCGGGCACGAACCGATGGGGATCGTCGAGGAGGTCGGCTCCGAGGTGGACGGCCTGCGCCCCGGCGACCGCGTGGTCGTGCCCTTCAACATCTCCTGCGGGCACTGCCACATGTGCCGGATGGCCTACTACGCGCAGTGCGAGACCACCCAGAACCGCGAGCACGGCACCGGCGGATCGCTGTTCGGCTACACCAAGCTCTACGGACACGTCCCCGGCGGCCAGGCCGAGTACCTGCGCGTGCCCCAGGCGCACTTCGGGCCGATCAAGGTTCCCGAAGGGCCGCCGGACGAACGGTTCCTCTACCTGTCCGACGTGCTGCCCACGGCCTGGCAGGCGGTGGACTACGCCGACGTTCCGCCGGGCGGATCGGTGGCCGTCATCGGGCTGGGACCGATCGGACAGATGGCCGCCCGCATCGCCCGCCATCGCGGGGCCGAGCAGGTCTTCGGCCTCGACCTGGTGCCCGAGCGGCTGGAGATGGCCCGCCGGCACGGCGTGACCGCCCTCGACGTGTCCACCGGAGACGCCGCCGAGCGGGTCCGCGAGATGACGGGGGGCCGTGGCCCCGACTCGGTGATCGAGGCCGTCGGCATGGAGGCGCACGGCTCACCGATGGCCAAGGCCGCCCAGACGCTGGCCGGGAAGCTGCCTGACGCGGTCAGTGAGAGGCTCATCGGGCGCGCCGGGGTCGACCGGATGGCCGCCCTCAACCTGGCCTTCGACCTGGTGCGCCGGTGCGGAACGGTCTCCATCAGCGGCGTCTACGGGGGACAGGCCGACCCGATGCCGATGCTCGACCTGTTCGACAAGGGCGTGCAGATCCGCATGGGGCAGGCCCACGTCCGGCGCTGGACCGACGAGATCCTCCCCCTGCTCACCGACACTGGGGACCCGTTGGGTGTCGAGGACCTGACCACCCACGTCCTGCCCCTGGAGGAGGCCCCCCACGCCTACGACATGTTCCAGAAGAAACGGGACGGCGCGGTCAAGGTGGTCTTGCGTCCCGGTGCCTGAGCCACCGCAGCGAAAGAGCCGAGGAGGAACGACGACCATGGGATGGAAACAGACAGCGTTCGTGATGGGGGCCACCGTGGGGATCGGCGCGGCGGCCCTGCGCCTGGCCCGCCGCCCACAGGACCTGAGGGGGCGCACCGCGCTGGTCACCGGCGGGTCCCGTGGGCTCGGCCTGCTCCTCGCGCGTGAACTCGGCGCGCAGGGGTGCCGCGTCCTGATCTGCGCGCGCGCCACCGACGAACTGGACCGCGCCGTCGCCGACCTGCGGGGTCGGGGCGTCGAGGCGCACGCCCTCACCTGTGACCTGCGCGAGAAGGAGGCCGTCGCGCGGCTGACACAGGAGATCGAGACCCGCTTCGGCGGTCTGGACATCCTGGTCAACAACGCCGGGATCATCCAGGTGGCGCCCTTCGAGGCGATGACCCGGGACGACTTCGTCGAGGCGATGGAGTTGATGTTCTGGGCACCGTTGCGGCTGACGCGGGCGGTGCTGCCCATGCTGCGCCGCCGTCGCGGCCACGTCCTCAACATCACCTCCATCGGCGGCAAGCTGAGCATTCCCCACCTGATGCCCTACTCCTGCGCGAAGTTCGCCCAGGTGGCGCTCTCCGAAGGGCTCGACGCCGAACTCGCCGTCGAGGGGGTGCACGTCACCACCGTGGTCCCGGGCCTCATGCGCACCGGTTCGCACCGCCGCGCCCTGTTCGCCGGGGCTCCGGAACGGGAGTACACCTGGTTCTCCCTGCTGGCCGGGCTTCCGGTCGTGTCGATGGACGCCGAGCGTGCCGCCCGCCGCATGGTCCAGGCGATGCGCATCGGCCGTCACCACCTCGTGCTGACCCCGATGGCCCGGGCCGCGGTGCTCCTGCACGGCGCATGGCCGGGGTTCACCCAGTGGTCGTTGCGCACGATGAACAGGGTCCTGCCCACCTCCACCGACGAGGAGGCGCGTAGCGGGCTGGAGGCCGGCGAGCACGCGGGCAGCGTGGTGCGCGGCCTGACGGCCCTCAACGAGGAGGCGGGCCGCCGTTTCAACCAGTTCCCCGCCGACGGCGCGGCCGCGCGGCGCGGATGACCGGGGGAGATCAGCCGGTCGCCGCGCGACGCCTGCGCGCGTTGCGCCGGCGGCCGGCCACGAACAGCGCGGCGAGCAGCATGGTCAACGCCGCGACGGGCGCCGACGCCGCGGGCACCAGCCGAACCGCGGCCAGGCCGGCCAGCGCCGTGATGAGGGCGGCTCCGCTCAACACCGCGACGACTCCGGGGAACACACGCAGCGCCGCTCCCACGACGCGCAGGCTCCAGTGGGGACGGGGACGGTCGTGAGAGGTCATCGTGTCGTCTTCCCTCCGCTGTGCCTTCGCCGGACTCCGGAAGAACCCGACAACCAACAGGGTGCTTCCCGGAGTGACTGCTGTATTACTCTCCGTTGACCATACAGGTGAACGGCCTGGTCGCGAGGAGGGCGGTGAGGCGTGTTCCGGGGACATCGCACACGTCGCGCGGCCGGACGTTACGGCCGCATCGGACCGGCAGGGTAACCTGGGAGACCGTCGAGCGAATCCACGGACCCGGGAGGTGAGGCCGAACATGAGCCAACCTCCGAGTACCAGGTAGATCCCGCACCAGGTCCGGCGCGCCCCGCATCACCCCGTGTCCGCGCGCCCCAGGTTCCGTTCCGACGATCCGCTCGGGAGTCTCCATGCCCCAGCGCCGCATGCGCGCATGGCTGCCCACGCTCCGCACCCCGGCCTCCTCCCGCCGGTCCCACCCCGCCTCGGGACCCGCGCCGGAGTACTCGATGGACCCTCGCGCCGAGGAGACGCCTCGCAGCGCTCCGGTCGAGGACAGCGTCGTCGACGCCGCGATCTACATCGACGGACGTCGCCAGGAGGGCGTGCCCACCGGCATCACCCAGTTGCACCAAAGGGTGCCGCGCCGGCCCGGCGCCATGGCCTGGATCGGCCTGTTCCAGCCCTCCGAGTCCCAGCTGCTCGCCGCGGCCGAGGAGTTCGGCCTGCACGAGTTGGCCGTCGAGGACGCCATCGTCGCCCACCAGCGGCCCAAGCTGGAGCGTTACGGCGACACGCTCTTCGTGGTCCTGCGCGCGGCACGTTACGTCGACGAGGTGGAGGAGGTCCGTTTCGGTGAGATCCACCTGTTCGTCGGCGCCGACTTCGTCCTGACCGTCCGCCACAGCCAGGCCCCCGACCTGAGCGTGGTACGCCGCCGCCTCGAGAACGCCCCCGAACTGCTCGCCCAGGGGCCCGAGGCCGTGCTGTACGCGGTACTCGACGCGGTCGTCGACGGCTACGCGCCGGTCGTCGCCGGACTGCAGAACGATATCGACGAGATCGAGACCCAGGTGTTCGGCCGCGACCCGGGCGTGTCGCGGCGCATCTACGAACTCTCGCGCGAGGTGATCGAGTTCCAGCGGGCCACCCGTCCGCTGCTGTCGATCCTCGAGGGCCTGGAGGCCGGGTTCGAGAAGTACGGCACCGACGAGGAACTCCAGCGCTACCTGCGCGACGTCGCCGACCACGCCACCACCGTCGCCGAGCGCGTCGACGGTTTCCGGCAGATGCTCGGCAACATCCTCACCGTCAACGCCACCCTCGTCAGCCAGGCCCAGAACGAGGAGATGAAGCACCTCACCGAGGCCAGCTACGCCCAGAGCGAGGAGGTCAAGAAGATCTCCTCCTGGGCGGCCATCCTGTTCGCGCCGACCGTCGTGGGCGGCATCTACGGCATGAACTTCGACGTCATGCCGGAGTTGCACTGGGCGTACGGCTATCCCATGGCGATCGCGCTGATGTTCATGGTGAGCGCGATCCTCTACCTCGTCTTCAAACGCCGCGGCTGGCTCTGAGGTGCCGCCCGGTCGGCCGCGGCCGACCGGGCGGAAGAGGCGAATGGGCACCGGGCCTTTCATGGTGGCGGCCGGAACGGCAGGGGCCGGCCAGGGGCGTGACGGGCGGGGCCGCCTCCTTCGAGGCCGGAGGAGAACGGGGCATCCCTCGCGGGAGGCGCGGAGGAAAGCGGGTCAGCCCTGTTCGGCGAGCCGTACCGACTGCTCGGCCGCCCACGGGCTGATGCTCCACGGCGCCTCGCGGGCCAGGGTCACGAAGGACTCCCAGTCGGCCCAGCGCCACTCCATGACCTCGGCGGGGTCGGGGTCGGGGGTGTCGTCGCTGGTCGCGAGGTAGACGGGACAGAACTCGTTCTCGACCACGCCGCTCGCGTCGGTGGCGCGGTAGGCGTAGTCGGGCAGGGCCGGGCGGAGGTCCCGCACGTCGATGCCCAGCTCCTGGCGGACCCGGCGCCGGATGGCCGTCTCCATCGGCTCACCGGGCGCCGGATGCCCACAGCAGGAGTTCGTCCACACCCCCGGCCAGGCGCGTTTGCCCAGAGCGCGTCGGGTGATGAGCAGCCGGCCGGCGGGGGAGAACACGTAGCAGGAGAACGCCAGGTGCAGGGGGGTGTGCTCGTGGTGCACGGTGGCCTTGGCCGCGCTGCCGATGGGCCTGTGGTCCGTGTCGAGCAGCACGACGAGTTCCTGACCGGTCTCCTCCGCTCCGGACGCTGGTTGCGCGGGGTGGACGCTGTGCACGTGGTCTCCGTTCTCCGTCGACGTTCCGGTGTCGGCTCGTTGGGTAGCCCAGCCTTTCAGGCGGCGTGTTTCGTCGACGGTCGTCTTCCCATGATCGGCGCCGAGGAGCGATGGTGTGTCCAAACGCCCGGCGTGGCGTCCGCGGCAAAGCGTGACACAAGAAGAAGTATCAGTAAGATGTTTAAAAAATAAGAAATATGAAATATGAATTAATGGGGCGGGCCGGCGGACGCCGGGCCCGCCTCGCCCCGCCGGTCCACACGGGACCGGAACACCCCGGGAGGGTCCATGCCAGAGGTTCGGCCAGCAGCGGTCACGCCGCGACCACGCCTCGCCCCTGACCAATCGGAGCCGGAGCGGTCCCTGGACGAGTCCGTCCCCGACGAAATCCACGCCGTTCTCACCGCCTTCCTCGACGGCCGCCGAGATCTCGCCTTCGACGCCGACGAGGGGTTCGCCCGGACCGTGGTCGACAGGTTGCGTTCCTTCATCCTCGACGGCGGGAAACGGATCCGCCCCCTCTTCGCCTGGTGGGGATGGCGGGCCGCGGGCGGAGCCAGGGGAGGTCCCCAGGCCGAGACCATGCTGCGCGCGGCCGGCGCGCTGGAACTCGTCCAGGCCTGCGCGCTCGTCCACGACGACGTGATGGACCGTTCGCCGCTGCGCCGCGGCGCCCCCGCCCTGCACGCGGCCCACGCCCGATCGCACCGGGACAACGCCTGGGAGGGTGACTCCGAGCGCTACGGTGACGCGCTGGCGATCCTCACCGGTGACCTCGCCCTGGTCTGGGCCGACGACATGCTCGACGACGCCGGGCTGAGCCCCGCCCAGCGCGCCGCCGCCCGCCCCGCCTGGCAGGCCATGCGCACCGAGATGATGGCCGGCCAGTTCCTCGACGTGCACGGACAGGCGCGCCGTGACCCCAGCGAATTCGCCGCGCTGCGCATCGCCCGGCTCAAGACCGCCGCCTACAGCGTCGAACGCCCCCTGCACTTCGGCGCCGCGATCGCCGGGGCCGCCCCCGAGGTCGTCGCGGCCCTACGCGGCTACGGCGGCGACGTCGGGACCGCCTTCCAGCTCCGCGACGACCTGCTCGGCGTCTTCGGAGACCCCGCCACCACCGGCAAACCGGCCGGTGAGGACCTGAGCGAGGGCAAACGCACCCTCCTGCTCGCGATCGGCCTGCGCCGCGCCCAAGAGCGCGGTGACACCGACGCGCTGGAGGCGCTCACCTCGGTGACCGGCACCCGGGAACCCGAGCGGATCGAGAGGGCGCGGGCCGCCCTGGACCGCCTCGGTGCGCGCGAGGCCGTCGAGGAGCGCATCGACCACCTCACCGCGCGTGGGATCTCGCGGTTGGCCGAGGCCGTGGTCGAAGACAGTGCCCGCGCCGCGCTGGGCGAGATCGCCGGCCGCATCGCGCGGCGCGGCAACTGACCGGCGGCACCGCCTGATCGACACCACCGTTCACTCCAGGGAGGGCGATTGCGCACCGTCACCGGACCAACCGACCACGTGGTCGTGATCGGGGCCGGCCTGTCCGGCCTCGCCGCGACCCTGCACCTGCTCGGGGCCGGCCGCAGGGTCACCGTCGTCGAACGCGACGACCATCCGGGCGGTCGTGCCGGGCGATTGGACCTCGACGGTTTCCGGATCGACACGGGACCGACCGTCCTGACCATGCCCGACCTGCTCGACGAAGTCCTCGGCGCGGTCGGCGAGACCGTCACCGACCGCCTCGACCTGGTCCCGCTCACCCCCGCCTACCACGCCCGGTTCGCCGACGGCTCGGCCATCGACGTGCACACCGACGCCGACGCCATGGAGGCCGAGGTGCGTCGTGTGGCGGGCCCGCGCGAGGCGGCCGGTTACCTGCGGCTCCGCTCCTGGTTGGAGGAGCTGTACCGGTTGGAGATGCGCCGCTTCATCGACGCCAACTTCGACTCCCCCTTCTCCCTGCTCTCCCCGGAGCTCGCCCGTCTCGCCGCGCTCGGCGGGTTCGGCCGGCTCGCCCCGGCGATCGGCCGCTTCGTCACCGACGAACGGCTGCGCAGGATCTTCTCCTTCCAGTCGTTGTACGCGGGGGTCGCGCCACGGCAGGCCCTGGCCGCCTACGCCGTCATCGCCTACATGGACACCGTCGCCGGCGTCCACTTCCCGCGGGGCGGCATGCGCGCGCTCGGCGAGGCGCTGGCCGGCGCCGCGGAGAAGGCCGGGGCCCAACTGCGCTACGGCGACGCCGTCACCCGGCTGGAACGCCGCGGCGACCGGGTGACCGCCGTGATCACCGAGGGCGGCGAGCGCATCGCCTGTGACGCCGTCGTCCTCACCCCCGACCTCCCGGTCGCCTACCGGCTGCTGGGGCGCACGCCGCGACGGCTGTTCCCCCTGCGGTTCTCGCCCTCGGCGGTCGTCCTGCACGCGGGCACCGACCGTACCTGGGACGAGCTGGGCCACCACACGATCTCCTTCGGGGCCGCCTGGCAGCGCACCTTCACCGAGATCATCGACCGGGGACGGGTCATGAGCGACCCCTCGTTCCTGATCACCCAACCCACCCACACCGATCCGGGGCTCGCACCGCCGGGGCGCCACCTGTTCTACGTGCTGGCGCCCTGCCCGAACCTGCGCGCCGGCCGCATCGACTGGGACCGGTTCGGGCCGAGGTACCGCGACGAGCTCGTCGCCACGCTGGAGCGGCGCGGCCTGACCGGATTCGGCTCCGCCACCGTCACCGAGCGCCTGGTCACCCCGGCCGACTGGGCCCGCACCGGTCACGCCTTCGGCACCCCCTTCGCCACCGCCCACACCTTCGCCCAGACGGGCCCCTTCCGTCCGCGCAACCTCGTCACCGGAACCGCCAACGCCGTGCTGGCCGGTTGCGGCACGACCCCCGGGGTCGGCCTGCCGACCGTGCTCGTGTCGGGAAAACTCGCAGCGGCGCGCGTCACCGGCACGCCGGTCGCCTCCGTGAGGAGGGGCTGAGGTGAGGAGCGAGCTCGACGCCGCGGGGATCGTCGACGCGCGGCTGCGCGCGGACTACGCCCTGTGCCGTGCCCTGCACGCCGACCACGGCCGCACCTACTTCCTCGCCACCCGGGTACTGCCGCCGGCGCGCAGGCCCGCCATCCACGCCCTGTACGGCTTCGCGCGCTGGGTCGACGACGTCGTCGACGACCTCGGCACCCGGACCCGGGGCGTGGAGACGGCGGCCGCGCTCGACGCCCTGGACGGCGAGCTGCGCGCCGGACTGTCCGGTGACGGCTCCACCGAACCCGTCGTTCGCGCCCTGGCGGACACCACCCGCCGCTACGGCATCCCCGCGGAGCTGTTCGCCGCCTTCATGGAGTCCATGCGCATGGACCTCACCGTCACCGACTACGCCACCTACGACGACCTGCGCCGCTACATGTACGGCTCGGCCGCGGTCATCGGACTACAGGTCCTGCCCGTCCTGGGCACCGTGGTGCCGCGCGAGCGCGCCGCCCCCCACGCCGCCGCGCTCGGAGAGGCGTTCCAGCTCACCAACTTCCTCCGCGACGTCGCAGAGGACCTCGACCGCGGCCGGATCTACCTGCCCGCCGACGTGCTGTCGGCCTACGGGGTCGATCGTGGACTGCTCACCCGCTGCCGGCGCGAGGGACGCGGCGACCCCCGCGTGCGGGCCGCGCTGGCCGAACTCGTGGCGCTCAACCGCGCCGACTACGCGCGGGCCCGTCCCGGCCTGGCCATGCTCGATCCGGTGTCGCGCCCGTGCGTCGCCACGGCCTTCACGCTCTACCAGGGCATCCTGGACGAGATCCAGGCGTCGGACTACGACGTGTGGAGCCGCCGCCACGCCGTCCCCGGCCGGCGCCGCGCGCGTGTGGCGCTGCCCGCGCTCGGCCGCGCGGTCATGGCCCGGCTCACCGCGTCCCGCGCCCCGGTACCCACCGCCTGACCACGGAGGACCGCATATGGACACCACCCCCCGCCGTATCCCGCTGCGCCGGATGCCCGCCACGACGTGGGGCGACCAGGCGCCCACCTGGCGCGGCGCCTCGCCCGGCCTGATCTCGGCCGCGCTCAAACGCGCCCAGGCCCGCCCGTCGGGCAACTGGTACGTCCTCGCCGCAAGCCACGAGGTGCGCGCCGACCGCCCCTTCGGACGGGTCGTCGCCGGCACCGAGGTGGTGGCCTGGCGGACCCCCGACGGCGCGCTGCACGCGGCCCCCGGGGCCTGCCCGCACCTGGGCGCCCCGCTGTGCCGCGGCGCCGTCGGCGAGGGGCGGCTGGTGTGCCGTTGGCACGGGCTCTCCCTGGGGCCGGAGGGATTCCCCGGCTGGGAGCCCTACCCCGTCCACGACGACGGTGTGCTGGCCTGGGTCCGTCTGGACGAGGTCGGCGGAGAGGAACCCCTGTCCGAACCCGTCCTGGCGACCCGACCCGACCCGGCCACCACCATCGCGGCCGTGGCGACCATGGCGGGACGCTGCGAACCCGAGGACGTCGTCGCCAACCGGCTCGACCCCTGGCACGGCTCCTGGTTCCACCCCTACTCCTTCGTGGGCCTGCGCGTCATCGAGGCGCCCAGCGAGCCCGACCCCGTTGAGGACCGCTTCGTCGTGGAGGTGGCCTTCAAGGTCGCCGGCCGCTGGGGCGTTCCGGTGCGCGCCGCGTTCACCTGCCCCGAACCGCGCACCGTCGTCATGCACATCGTCGAGGGGGAGGGGAAGGGCAGCGTCGTCGAGACGCACGCGACGCCGCTGGGCACCGACGGGAACGGAGTGCCCCGGACGGCGGTCATCGAGGCGACGATCGCCTCATCGGGCCGGCCGGGTTTTCGCGCGGCCCGCCGTGTCGCGCCGGCCGTGCGCCCGTTCATGCGCCTGGCCGCGCGCCGGCTGTGGCGTGACGACCTCGACTACGCCGAGCGCCGCTACACCCTGCGCACCTCGGGCCGCTGGCCGGGCTAGGTCCCGTTACCGGAAGGCGGAGCGGGCCGTCCGGCGACGCCTCCGACCGGAGCCGGTCTCCGTGCCTCGGCGGGACCCGGGCCCGGCTTCTTCCCCGGTCCCGGCACGGGCCCGTACCGAGCAACGAGGCCGTGGTCGTGAAGCCGTGACCGGCCTCGAACAGGTTCGCGGCGGCAGCACGCTGCTCGCTGGTGCGCGGACTACGCGGATTCGTGCGCATACTCCCCGGAAGCGGAACCGATTTCTCAGCCCGACTTCCGGGGAGCGGCGCAGCAGGGGGCGGGCCCTTTATGGGATCAGATCCCCGGGCCGAGCGGAACGGCCGGCTCCGTCAACGGGGCGATCTCCTCGGCCTCCAGTTCCGGAGCCGTGTCCAGCTCCGCCGGGGGCGGTCCCTGGCAGGTGAGATCGCCGGGGACCACGCCGTCGACCAGGTAGGCCTCCACCGCCTCCCGCACGCAGTCCAGGCCCCCGGGCAGGTAGAAGCCGTGCCCGCCGTCGCCGGCGACCGTGATCAGGGGGCCGTCCAGCAGCTTGGCCATGGCCACGCCCCCCTCGTAGGCGGTGTTGGCGTCGAACTCGCCGGCGATGAGCAGCGGCTCGGAGTAGCCGTCGCGCTCCAGCTCCACCAGGGGCTCGGGCCGCTCAAGGGTGTTGAAGGTGCACGGGTGGGGGAGGGACCAGTAGGCGCCGACCCCGTAGGGGTGCTCCTCGCGGTAGGCGCGCGCGTCCGCGTGGTACCGGCTGATCCGCCCGGGCCACTCGGCCTCGCACAGGACCGCCGTCTGCAGGTCCTGGGTCGTGACGCCGTAGTCCTCCTCCTCGGTCAGGGCCTGCAACTCGGACACGAACTCCGGCGGCAGGGGCTCGTCGCGGACGAAGTAGCCGAGGTACTCCGAGGCGATGTCCCAGTGCTGCTGGTCACGGGAGAGCTGGCCGACCTCGAAGTCGAAGAGGTGGTTGTCGTAGAGGATGCCGGGGAAGTCGGTGCGCGGCTCCTCTCGCAGCCGGGCCGAGGTGGCGTCGAAGGTCGCGTAGACCTCTTCCCGGGTCGAACCGAAGCCGAGGACGTCGTCGTGTTCGGCCGCCCAGGCGGTGTAACGGTCCATGTTCGCGCTGTAGGCGGGGGCCTGTCGCAGGAACACGTTGCGCCAGATGCCGTCGGGGTGCACCGGCGAGTCCAAGACGCTGCGGCCCAGCCGTTCGGGGAACAGGCTGCCGTAGACCGCGCCCAGGTAGGTGCCGTAGGAGTAACCGAGGTAGTCGATCTTCTCCTCGCCCAGCGCGGCCCGGATGACGTCCATGTCGCGGGCGGTGTTGGCGGTGGTCATGTGCGGACGGAGGTCGCCCTGGGCGTCCTCGCAGTCGCGCTGGTAGCGGATCGCGGCCCGGGTGGCATCGGAGATCTCGGCGTCGGTCGGGCGCGGATACAGGGGCGACGGCTCGGACCCGCAGTCCATGCGGGGGGAGGAAGCGCCGCTGCCGCGGGGGTCCATGCCGATGACGTCGTACACCTGGCTCACCCGGGTCCCCTCGTACATCCCGGCGAGGGAACGCCCATGGCCCCCGGGTCCTCCGGGGTTGGTGAGCAGGATGCCGCGCCGCTGGGCGGGGTCGTCGGCGCCGGAGCGGCTGATGGCCACGGTGGCGCGTTCGCCGTCGGGCTCGGAGTAGTCCAACGGGACCTGAACGTCGGCGCACTCCAGGCCCTGGAGCGTCTTCTCGGTACAGGGCGACCAGGTGATCTCCTGGTCGTGGAAGTCCGCGAGGGCGGGGTCGTCGGTGGTGGGACGGGGGTCGGCGGCGGCCGGAAGGGCCGTCGCGAGGGATGCGGCCAGGGCCGTCACGAGGACGCCCGCGGTCATGGTGCTGGCGCGTGGTCTGCGCACGGGGGGTTGCCTCCGCGTTCTGGCCCGTTCGGGGGAACGGGGTCGCTTGCGTCGGAGAAGCAACTGTATGAACCGGACGCGGGCTGACAACAATTACAAAAGTCATATTCGGACACGTGTGACCAAATGTGGTCAAGTGTCAGCGGGGGCGGTCCCGGCCCGCGGCCACCCCCGGTCCGCCACCCGGGGCCGGGCCCGCGAACTCCGCGGGCCCGGCCGAAGGCGCCATCCCGCTAGCGCAGCATCCGGGCCACAGCGCGCAGGAGACGGTTGCGCCCCTGGTTGGGCACGCTCCACACCACGTGTCCCGGCCGACCCCAGCCGCGCAGCAGCGTGTTGGCGGCCAGTACGCCGCTGGTCGCCGCCCGCTCCATCAACGCCATCGGCAGGTCCACCCGCACGTGGTCACCGGCCAGCACCAGGTGCGGGTCGGGGGTGGTGATCCGCGGCCGGTCGGGAAAGTCCCCCGGCGGGAAGAGGGGACAGTCGGCCCGCAACTCGTGCCGCTCGTCCACGACCTCCGCGTCGGCCGTCTCCGGGTAGACCTCGTGGAGCTGGGCGAGCAGCCGCGCGCGCTCCTCGCGTTCGTCACAGCCCTCCGCCAGCGCGTAGGCGTGCAGCTCCACCACTGAGCCGCCGGTGCGCGCCGCCCACGAACGCGCCTCGTCCTCGTAGCGTTCCAGGACGCTGACATTGTCCAACGTCGGATAACCGCCGGTCCCCAGGAAAGCCGGCCGCTCCGCGCGCACCGGCCGGTCCAGCCACAGCCGCGACACCAGGAACGGCGGCGCGGACGGCCGGTCGGCGATCCGCTTGCGCCACTCCACGTCCCCCAGCTGCGGGGAGGCCGCCACGATCTCCCGCAACCCGCCCACATCGGTCGCCAGGACCACGGCGTCGGCCTCCTCGACGCCATCGGACGTCCTCACCGCGAAACGGCGCCGTCGCCCGGGGCCGATCCCCGACACCGTGGCGCCGGTCCGCACCTGCGCTCCCAGCCCGCGCAGGTACGCGCCGACCGGGTTCCACAGCGCCTGCGGGAACGGGACTCTCGGAACGTCGAAGAGCAGCCCCTCCGACGAACCGAGGAAGTACAGGTGGAACATCGAGGCGAGCTCCGCCGCCGACAGCAGCCGCGGATCGGCGAAGAAGCTGCGCGAGAACACCTCGAACGCCAGGTGCCGCGCCGTGGCGGGGAAGCGGATCCGCTCCAGCAGCTCCACCGCGTCGACGTGGTCCAGCCGCTCGTAGACGCCGGGCACGTCCACGTCCAACAGGTGCAGCGCCGCCACCACGTTGACCCGGCGCAGTTCGGCCACCGGGAAGCTGGGACTGCGCGCCGCGAGCACCGCGGCGTTCCACGGCGGGGTGAGGGGCAGGCCCCGGAAGCCGTCGGCCCGACCGTCGCGGTGGAGCAGGGGGTAGTCCGGCAGCGGCACCAGCATCCCCAGCCCCGGGTCGGCCCGGCGCAACAGCGCCCGCAGGTTGTAGTACTGGCGGAAGAACGCGTGGAACCCGCGGCTCATCGTCACCGGCGTGCCATCACGCAGCGTGGTCGGCCAGCCGCCCACCCGTCCACCGAGATAGCACTCCCGCTCCAGCAGCACCGTCTCCACGCCGCGTTCGGCCAGCGCCACCCCCGCCGCGAGCCCGGCGATCCCGCCGCCCACGACCACCGCCCGCGGTGGCTCGCCCGGGGGGCGTGGACCGGGCGGGGCCGGGGGCAGGGCACGAGCCCGCCGGTCACGGCCCGGCCGCCTCATCGCCCCTCCTCCGCCGTGGTGGGGCGGCGGCCCAGGAAGGTGTGGACGATGCCGCGCTGCCACCCCGTCATCGGGGCGGTGCGCACGTCCCGGTAGCCGGCCACGGACATCCGCCGCCGCAACCGGGCCGCGCCGTCGAACTCCATGACGCTGCGCCACAGGTAGCGGTACAGGTCGGCGCGGCCGGTGAGCAGCCGGCCGGCCGGGATGATCACGGTCGCGCACACCAGCGTCCACACCGCGCGGGCCAGCGCGGAGTCGGCGACGGAGTACTCGTGCAGCGCCAGCCGGCCGGCCGGGCGCAGCAGGCCCGCGATCGTCGCCAGCACCGTGTCGGGGTCGGGGCAGTTGCGCAGCAGGTAGGCGGCCAGCGCCGCGTCGAACGGGCCGCCGAGCTCCTCGACGGTCAACTCCTCGGCGCGGGCGTGCACGAACCGCACCCCCGGTGGCCAGGGCTTGGCCCGGGCCACCGCGAGCATCCCCTCCGAGGCGTCCACCGCGGTGATCGCGGCCTCGGGGTAGACCGCCAGCAGCGCCGCGGTCGAGGCCCCGGTCCCGCAGCCCAGGTCGAGCAGGCGCAGCCCCGCCCCGTGGTCGGGAAGCCGTAGCCGCCGGGCCGACCTGCGCAGGTGGGCGTGGTAACCGGGGTTGACGGTGACGAGGCGGTCGTAGGAGAGGGCGGCGCGGTCGAACTCCTCGGTCACCCGCCGGGGTTTCATGTCCTGCACGGACTCGGGCACGTGGGCTCCTGCCTGGAGACGGAGAGAACGTGGTCGTCGGGACCGAGCGGTCCCTCAGCAGCCCGTGATGCCCACAGTGGTGAGACTCATGCCTGTGACCGGCGTGAGGCAAGGCCCGGGGCGACCTCGGGCCGGCCCGGCCACTAGAGTCCGAGCATGGTCGACGATGCCCACCGCACCGAGTCCGCGGAATCCCTCAGAGCCCAGCAGCGCCACGCCGACGCCGAGCACGCCGAGCTGGTCGCCAGGATCACCCGGGCGCTACGCCGCCGTGAGGAGATCCGGATCCCCGCCTCCGACCAGGACGACCTCGAACGCATCCGCAGGGCCGCCCGGGCGGCGGGAACCCGGGTCGGACGGCGTGTCGCGGCCCGCCGGACCGCCGAGGGCGACATCGTCCTGGGCTGAGGGACCGGCGTCCCGGCCCCGCGGGGAAGCCGGGGACATCCGGGCCGCACCGTGGCCGCGGCGTCCCGTCCCAGGGCGAACCCCGCGCTTCGCCGGTCGGGGCCGTGTGAGGCGGATCCGGACCTCGGGGAGGCGACGCGCGGCTCCCGGGGCGAAGGCCCGCGCCGGCCGCGTGCCTACCGGGCGCGCTCGCCGCGGCGGCGACCTGCCCGGACGGCGAGCGCGACGGTCACCGCCAGCGCCGCCACCAGCGACCACGTTCCCGACAGGAGGAGGGCCTCCTGCGGGGGACCGGCCGAGGCCGCCGCGCCGAACGCGCCGGCCAGCGTGACCGCCGTCTTGGTGAGGCCCGGAGCGCTGCCCGCCGCACCGGCGGGGGCGGCCTGTTGGGCGGCGACCAGGGTGAGCGCCCCGGCCAGGCCCAGCGCCGCGCCACAGCACACCAGCATCCCGGCGAGGACCACCGGACCGGGCGCGGCCGGCAGCGTCGCCACGGCCAGCCCGCCCGCCCCCGTGGCGAACAACAGAGGGGACAGGACGGGCCGGTCGCCCGCCAGCCGGCCCGCGACGGGGCCGGCCAGCGCCATCGCCACGGCCGGCACGGCGAACAGCGTCCCCGCCCAACCGGGCCCCAGCCCCCAGACGCCCTGGAGCAGGGGCGGGACCGCGAACAGCCAGCCCACCGTCGTGGCGTTGGCCGCCGCGCCGGCCAGCAACCCGAGCAGGTAGCCGCGGTCCCGCAGCAGCGCCGCCGGCACCAGCGCGACCGCCGACCGTCGCTCGGCCCGCCACAGCACCGCCGCCGAGAGCAGGGCCACCGCCGCGACCAGGGCCGTCCTCGGCGACGTCCACCCCCACGCCGCGCCGCGCTCGGCGAGCAGCATCACGGCGCCGGCCGCCCCCGCCAGCGCCGCCACCCCGACCGCTCCCGGCCGCGCCCCACCGTCGCCGCGTCCGCCCACCCGCGCGCGCAGCGCGCACAGCAGCGCCAGCGCGAGCGGCGGGGCGTTGACCAGGAACACCCAGCGCCACCCGGCCGCGTCGGCGAGCAGCCCGCCGAGCGGCGGGCCCAGCGCGGTGGCGAGCCCGGCCACGCCCAGGGCCCGCCCCGTGGCCCGGGAACGCTCCCCCTCGGGGTGGGCGAGCGCGACGAGGGCCAGCCCGCACGGCATCACCAGCGCCGCGCCCACCCCCTGGAGCGCCCGCGCGGCGACGAGCGCCCAGCCGGCCGTGCTCGCCCCGCACAGCAGCGACGCGCCGCCGAACAGGGCCAGCCCGGCCGCGAGCGCCCGCCGGTGTCCCACGGTGTCGCCGAGGCGTCCGCCCGCGACCATGAGCGAGCCGCAGGCCAGCAGGTAGACCGCGACGGTCCAGGAGAGGAGCGGGGCGGACAGGTTCAGGTCCGCGCCGATCGTGGGCAGGGCCGGATTGAGCGCGAAGGAGTCGAACTGGACGCAGAAGGCGCCCAGGGCGAACGCGAGTGAGGCGCGTCGGCCGTCACGCGGGGCGCGGCCATTCGCGGGGGTACGGGCGGTGGAGTCGGTGGGCAAAGGGGTCCCCTTCCGAAGGCGCGACGGGCGCGCGGTACCGAACGGATCGGAAGAGGGGAAGGCGTGCGCGTGGACGAGGACGCGCGAGGACTCCGGAGACGGAGGAGGGCGACGGCGATCGGGAGGCGGGACCGCGCGGTCCGCCGGGCGGGAAGGCCGCGACGCGGCGGCGCCGTCGGAGACGATTGTAGGACACGCGCGAGCGAGCGCGGCGGTCCGCGGTTGCCGCTCGGGGAGCGGGAGACCGGCCAGGTCACCGGGTCGGGGTTTCCGGGTGGGGCTTGTCCGGTCGTCCGCTGGCGTGTGGCGGCGCGCCGATGGTGGGTTCGGGGCCTTTGCCTCATCGGTGGATCCGGGGCCGCACCTGTGGGCCGGGGCGGGAGCCGCCGTGCGACGTGTTCGAGAGCCGCTGGGCCGGCCGACCGCGCCGGTCGGATGACGGGAGCCCCGACGAGGCACCCGGGCGGCCCCTCGGCCCCATCGCCGTGATCGGGACGGCGGAGCGCGGGGGAAGCGGCCGACCGGTGAGGGGAGGCCGGCCAGGAGTCCCGGACCGGAGCCTGGGCGTTCCCCCCGGGACGGGAACCGGCCGCACACCGGAGGCCGGCCGGACGCCATGTGCGCCGGGTGGCGCACGGGGCGTCGGAGCACGAGCGCGGCGGGACAGGCCCGGGCGGCTCGAGGGACGTCCGGCCGGTGCGCCACCGGCACTCCTCGCCGCCCGTCGCGTCCCCTCGTGGGACGGCCGTGTCATGCTGGGCGGCATGGTCGATGTCGACGTCGCGATCGTGGGGGCCGGCGCCGCGGGGCTGTCGCTGGCCCATCGGCTGTCCCGGGGAGGAGGACCGGGGGGACGCCCGTTGGAGACCGTGCTGTTGGAGCCCCCCGAGGGGCCGGCCAGGTCCCCGGTGCGTACCTGGTGTTTCTGGGAACGCGAGGCCGGGGAGTGGGACGCCGTCGTCTCGGCCCGCTGGGAACGGCTGTCGGTGATCGGACCCGAGGGCGAGGTGTATGAGGCCCCGGCGGCGCCGCTCGTGTACAAGATGATCCGCTCGCCCGACTACGAGCGGTTCGTGCGCACGGGCCTGGCGGAGACGGTCCGCGAGGTCACCGCGACCGTCACCGAGATCCTCGACGGTCCCCGACGGGCCGTGGTGCGGGGGGTGGACGGCGCGGGACGGGACCTGCAGGTACGCGCCACATGGGTCTTCGACTCCCGTCCACCGCGCCCGCTGCCCCGGGGCACCACCACCCTGCTCCAGCACTTTCGTGGCTGGTTCGTGCGCACCCGCTCCGACGCCTTCGTTCCCGAGGCGGCGAGCCTGATGGACCTGCGCACGCCGCAGCCGCGCAACGGGGTCTCCTTCGGTTACGTGCTGCCGGTGTCAAAGCGCGAGGCGCTGGTGGAGTACACCGAGTTCACCCGCGAGGTCCTCGACGACGCCGGGTACCGGCGCGCGCTGGAGCACTACATCGGAGAGGTCCTGGGCCTGGGGGAGGTCGAGGTGACGGCGGTCGAGCAGGGCGCGATCCCCATGACCGACGCGCGGTTTCCGCGCCGGTCGGGCCGCCGCGTCTTCCGTATCGGCACCGCCGGCGGCGCGACCCGCCCCTCGACGGGCTACACCTTCAGCGGCGTCCAACGCCAGACCGCCGCGGTCGCCCGCGCGCTGGCGAGGGGCCGCACACCGGTGCCTCCCTGTCCGCACCGGCGCCGCCACCTGGAGATGGACGCGGTCATGCTGCGCGCGCTCGACACCGGGCGCGTCGACGGGGCGGACTTCTTCGCCCGGCTGTTCCGCCGTAACCGGCTGGCCGATGTGCTGGGGTTCCTCGACGGAGGGTCGTCCCTGGGGCGGGAGCTGCGTCTGGGGGCGACGACCCCGGTCGCGCCGATGGCGGCGACCGCGGTCGAACGCCTGTGGTTCGCCCTGCGTCCTTCGCGGAGCTGAGCGCGGGGCGGGGTCAGGCGGTGCGGGGGGAGAAGGCGCCGAAGGCGCGGCGAAAGTAGAGCAAGGGGCGCTTCGACGGGTCGAGCAGGGTCTCGACGACCCGTCCCACGACCAGCCAGTGGTCGCCCACCAGCAGCCGTTCGTGGGGAACACAGAACAGGTGGGCGACCGCGCCGTCGAGCACGGGAACGCCTTCGGGGCCGGAAGACCAGCGGGTCGGTTCGGCGAAGCGGTCGGCACCCCGCGTGGCGAACCGCGTGGCGAGGTCGTGCTGGTCGTCGGCGAGCAGGGCGACGGCGAAGCCGGTGGCCCGACGCAGCCGGGGCCAGGTGGTGGAGGTCGTGGCGACGCAGAACGACACCAGCGGCGGTTCGGCGCTGACGCCGGTGAACGAGGTGGCGGTCAGCCCGATGGGAACGCCGCCCACCCGCGCGGTGATCGCCGTGACGCCGGCGGCGTGCAGGGCGAGGGCGTGGCGGAACCGTTCGACGTCGATGTGGCCGTCGTGGGGAAGGGCGGGCGGGGGAGGGGTGTCCAGGGTGGTCACGTGCGGACCTCCTCGTTACGCGGAGGGAGCGGTCCCAGGGGTGGTGTCGGGCCCTCTGGATTGTCCGGGGACGGGAGAAGGCGCGGGGCGCGGACGCCCGCGCGCACGGCCGGGGCGACCCGCGCGGCCCACGCGGTGACGATCTCCTCCAGCCGTGGCAGGTCGCCCTGTGAGACGGCCAGGCCGGGGGTGGGGACGGTGGCGCCGAGTTCGACCAGCAGGGGGCGTAGGTGGACCTCGACGGCGAGGGTGTGCGCGGGAGAGCCGGTGAGCAGCAGGGGGAGCGCGACCGTGCCGCGCAGCGCGCCGGTGTCGATCCGGTCGAGGAAGACCTTGAGCAGGCCGGTGTAGGTGGCCTTGTAGGTGGGGCTGGCGACGAGGAGGACGTCGGCGGCGAGGACGCGGTCCACGGCGTCGGCGACCACGGCGGGTGGTCGTGGCGCGAGCAGCAGCGGGGCCAGGCCGGCCAGGTCGACGACGTCGGGCTCGCCGGGGGGCAGGGCGGCCCGGATGACGGCCCGCGCCGCGGAGAGCGCCACCGCGGAGGTTCGGGAGCCCGGACGGGGATTGCCGACGAGGACGGTCAGGCTCATGGAATCATCTTCCGGTCGGGCCGGCGAACGGCGGGCGGTGGTCCCGGGGAGCGGGTCGCGACGCCGGGCCGCCCGGGATGGGGACGGTTCCAGGGTGGGACACTAAACATACTTTGTCAACCGAATTAGTGGGTTATTTGGCTCCTTTGAGGAGCGGGTAGGGAGGAGGGCGAGGCCGCGCGCCGGCGCGGACCCGGCCCCTTCGGGAGGACGCCATGCCCCCCGGCGACCGTGTCGCCCTGGTCCGCCGCCCCGGCCCCCGGCTGGAGGACGGCCTGGTCACCCACGTCCGACGCCGCCCCGTCGACGCCGCGCTCGCCGCGCGGCAGCACGCCGCCTACCGGGACGCGCTCGCCCGATCCGGCCGGCGGATCCACGAGGTCGCCCCCGACGACGCCCTACCCGACGCGGTCTTCGTCGAGGACGCGCTCGTCGTGTGCGACCGGCTCGCGATCCTGACCCGCTCGGGAGCCCCGCGCCGCCGCGCCGAGGTCGCCGGGGTGGAGCGCGCGGTCGCCGCCCTGGGGCTGGAGACCGCCCGCATCGAGGCGCCCGCCACCCTGGACGGCGGCGATGTGCTCCAGGTCGGCGCCACGGTCTACGTCGGCCTGGGCGGGCGCACCGACGGCCGTGGCGCCGCGGCGCTGCGCGCCCTGCTCGAACCGCTCGGCCGCACCGTGGTCCCGGTCCGCACCCACGGCGTCCTCCACCTGAAGTCGGCGGTCACCGCCCTGCCCGATGGGACGCTGATCGGTCGCCCCGACGCCGTGGACACCGCGGTCCTGCCCCCGGTGCGCGCCGTCGCCGAGGAAACCGGCGCCCACGTGCTCCCTCTAGGCGGCGACGAGGTGCTGATCGGCGCGTCGGCGCCGCGGACGGCCGCGGACCTGCGTGGCCTGGGCTACCGGACGCGCGTGGTCGACATCGGGGAGTTCGAGAAGCTGGAGGGGTGTGTCACCTGCCTGTCCGTGCTGGTGGGGGCGTGAGCGGGACGGACGGCGGCCCGCCGCGCGACCTCCCGGGAAACGTCACGGTCCGGTGACAGACTGGAGGGCGTCCCAGCCGAGTGAAAGGGCACCTCATGCTCACCACCGACCTCGTTCCCGGGGCGCCATGCTGGATCAGCCTGGTCGCCGAGGACCACGCCACCGCCGCACGCTTCTACGAGGCCGTGCTCGGCTGGAATCCCAGCCCGGCCGAGCCGGGGCAGACCGAGCCGGGGCTCTTCCGGCTCGGCGACGTGATCGTGGCCGAGATGGAACGCCCCCGTGGCGCGGCGGACCGTCCCGCCTGGCGGATCCACTTCGCGGTCGCCGACCTCGACGCCGCGCTGCGCGCCGTCGAGGACTCGGGCGGCTCGGTGCTGGGCGAGGCCCGGCAGACCGGTGGGAGCTTCCACACGGCCTGGGTCGGCGACCCGCAGGGGGCGGGGTTCGGTCTCCGCGAGCCCGAGGGCGCGCCGGTGCTCGGGGCCGTCGGGCTCCCGGGCACGCTGATGTGGACCGAGCTCTACACCTCCGACGCCGCGGGCGCCAAGGACTTCTACGCCGCGCTCTTCGGCTGGACCTTCTCCGATGTCTCGTTGCCGGGTGGCGGCGGTGCCTACGCGATCGTCACCCCGGCCGGCGACGACCCCGAGCGCGCCCAGGGCGGTGTCATGCAGCTCGACCCCCGCCACCTGGAGGAGACCGGTCCCTACTGGCAACCGGTCTTCCACGTCAGCGACTGCGACGCCAGCGTGGCCCGGGTCGCGGGCAACGGCGGAGGGGTGTACATGGGGCCGGAGGACGCGCCGGGAGTGGGGCGGCTCGCCGTGTGTCACGACTCCGCCGGGGCGAGCTTCGTGCTGCTCACCCCGAAGGAGGGGTGAGCGGCACGAAGCCGGCCACGGGGCGGGACCGCGCGCCGTGGCGTCCCCTCCGCGAGGGGGTCAGCGCGGCGGGACGGCCATGCGGTGGGCCTGGTACCCCAGCGCGAGGGCGACCCGGTCGGCGGCCTCGATGACCGTCCGGGCCAGTTCCGGCTCGCGGCCGGCCAGGTCGATCGCGCTGAGCGGACCCGACACCGACAGGGCCGCCACGATCTCGCCCGATCCGTCGCGGATCGGCGCGGCGATGCAGGCCCGCCCCAGGGCGAGCTCCTCGTTCTCGGTGGCGTAGCCGCGCGTGGCGACCCGTTCCAGGTCGGCGTCGAGCGCCTCGTGGTCGGTGACGGTCGAGACGGTGTAGGCGGGCAGGTCCGCGCCGAGCAGATCGCGGCGTTGCCGTGGCGATAGCGCCAGCAACAGGCACTTGCCCAGTCCGGTCGCGTGCAACGGGTTGCGTCCGCCCATCAGGACGTGCGACTTGGGCGCCAGCTCGCCTTCGAAGTTGCACAGGTAGAACAGTGTGGAATCGTCGCGCACGGCGACGTTGGCCCCCAGCCCCAGCGTCCCGGCGAGCCGCTGGGCCACCGGCCGCGCCTCGCGGTGGACCGGGTGGCCGTTGAGGACCGCCGCGGCCAGTGGGACGTGGCCCAGGCCGAGCCGGAAGAACCCGCTGTCCTCGTCCTTGGCGATCAGCCGAGCCGACTCCAGGGTGGCGAGCAGACGCGAGACGGTGGACTGGCCGATCCCGGTCAGGCGCGCGATGTCGGACACGCGTAGTTCCGTCCTTCCTTCCAGGAAGGCGTTGAGTACGCTGATCGCCCGCTCCACCGACTGGTTGCCGCTCTGTTCGACTCCCACACCGTTCCCATCGCATGAGTGATGCGCTGTGCGCATGAATGATCGAATTCTACGGGGCGTGGTGCCACGGGCACAAAACCGTCAGCCCGCATAGGCCGAAACCGGCAACCCCGCGACACCCGACCGCAGCCGGAACAACGCGCCGGCGGCCGGCTCGGTGCCGGGGGCGAGACCCAGCCGCGAAGTCGTCACGTACAGGTCGCGCAGCCCCGGACCGCCGAACGCGCACGCGCTCACCCGCGACACGGGGAGCTCCACCACGGCCTCGACCCGTCCGGAGGGGGACAGGCGGCATACCCGCCCCCCGCCCCACAGCGCCACCCACACCCCGCCCTCGGCGTCCACGGCGATCCCGTCGGGGACACCCCCCTCCTCGGGGAACTCCGCGAACGGGCGGCGCCGCCGCAACCCGTCCCGCCGCGTGTAGTCGAAGGCGTCGACCCGCCGGGTCGCGCTGTCGACGTAGTAGGCCGTCGAGCCGTCAGGGCTCCAGGCCAGGCCGTTGGAGACCGTCACCCCCTCCAGCACCGGCTCGATCCGCCCCTCGGCGTCGAGCCGGTAGAGCCGGCCGGCGCCGCGGAGCGGTCCACCGGCCAGCGTCCCGCAGTAGAAACGCCCGTCGGGGTCGCAGCCGCCGTCGTTCATCCGCATCCCCGGATCGCTCCACAGCTCGCCGAGGTCGCGCCGGCCCCCGTCCGCGTCGACGAGCAGGAAGCCCCGTTCGGTCGCCACGACCGCGCCCCCGCCGACACGGGGGCGGACGGCCGCCACCAGCCCCGCCACGTGCCTGCGGCGCACCCGACCGGAGCCGGGCTCCACCGCGAGCACGTCGCCGGCGAACATGTCCACCCAGACCAGCCCGCCCCAGGCGGGGAACCACACCGGCCCCTCGCCGTGCTCGGCGATCGGATCGGTGACCTGTTCGACGCCGTCCGACACGGCCGCCCCCTTCCTCGCGTCCCCGGCGGGCAGGCCCGCCGGGGACGTCCTCACTCGTAGATCTCCAGCTCGCGCACCCGCGCGACGTCCACCTCGGACCGCGAGGGGTCGGTGATGACCAGCTGGATCCGGTCGACCTCGGTCGCCGGCACCTCGACCACGCGGGCCTGCTCGGTGTTGTCGGCGATCGTGGCCAGGGTGACCCACGAGCCCCCGGGAAGCCGCCCGCGCACCGAGAAGTCCTTCAACACGGTCGAGGCGGGATCGGGGGTGTAGCCGCTGGCCACCCGTACCCGGGACACCTCGGCCACCCGGCCGGGATCGACCGTGATGGTGGGCCGGGTGTCGCCCTCGGCCGAGATCCAGCGGGAGGCGTCGGAGCAGTCGCCGTCCACGGCCAGTTCCCCGCCGGTGGCGGCGTCGCGGGAGGAGGAGACCGACACCCGTCCGCCCAGGGCGATGTTGCCGCCGGTGGCGGGTTCGCCGGTCAGCTCGGCGGCCAGGTCCGCCCAGGAGGCGCCCGGGGAGGCGGCGGGGCGCGGCAGCGCCAGCCGCGACACCGTCCCGGAGGAGGGGCGCGCGTAGGGGGCGCTGACGTAGAGGAGGTCGGCCCCGGTCGACGTGGTGCGCGCGGCCAGCCGCTGCGAGCGCGGCCGCTCGGTCCCCACCGCGTCGAAGCGCCACGGGCCCTCCCCGGTGCGCTCGGCCCGCACCACCCGGCTGCCCGCGCCGGTGCACGAGGCCCACTCGGCGACGAAGTAGACCCGGGTGAGGCCGCGGGCGGTGGTGACGTCGACCGCCGCCGACGTCTGCACCCCCGAAACACCGGCGGCGGCCACGATCTCGCGCTCCCAGCCCGAACCGGTCCACCGGGCGTGCCGGACGTCGAAGCCGGGGGCTCCGGTCGCCGGCTCCGCCACGCGGAACCGGTAGGCGATCCCCGCCAGCCGGCCCTCCTCGTCCAACGCGAGTTTGGCGCTCTGCAACGACGGCGCCGCGGTGGAGATGTCCTCGCCCTCGGTGTAGGGCTGGTAGACCACCGCGCCGCCGGAGGACGGCGAGGCGGGCAGGGAGACCGGGGCGCCCGCGGCGTCCTCGGCCCGGCCCGTCGCGGGGTCGTAGACGAGGTAGGAGCCCACGTGCCGGAAGGGGTCGGCGGGGAAGGGACCCCACTCCCACAGCACGTGGAGCCGCCCCTCGCCGTCGACCGCCAGGTCGTCTGGGTAGAAGGAGTGGCCCGTCGCCGAACCGACCGTCGCCTCCCGGGCCCAGACGGCGGTGTCGTCGTCCCAGTGGTAGAGGCGTCCCATCCGCCGGCCGCCGGCGTCGTCGGCGGCGCGCACCAGCACGTAGACGTCGCCGGTCGTGTCGTCGCGGGCGGTGACGGGATAGGTGTAGGCGCCGTCGGCGTCGGGCAGGTCGGCGGCCGCCTCGGTCATCGAGCCGATGTCACCGGGGGTCCGTGAGCGGTAGTAGCGCCAGGCGTCGTTGTGCATGGACACGAAGGCGTGGATGCGTCCCGTCCCGTCCACGACGATCGAGGGCTGGTTGTGCCCCAGGTCGTCGGGGTAGGTGACGCACGGCCCGCCGGCCTCGGCGCGCAGGCAGTCCGAACTCCACGCGCCCGACGCGGCGCGTTCGGCGATGTGCACCTCGTGCCGGCCGGCCGCGGAGGCGGGGGCGTTGAAGGCGAAGTAGTCCGAGCCCCCGAAGGAGTCCAGGGGGGTCCACCAGGCGGCCTGGTTGGAGTCGTCCACCGCGTAGGGCAGGACCTCCTCGGTGTCGGCGGCGAGCGCCGGGGCGGCCGGCAGCAGGGACAACGGGAGCGCGACGGCCACGGCGGTCGCGGAGGCGATGAGCGTGCGCGGCTTCGATGGCACGGGTCGTCGGATCCTTTCCAAGGGGTCAGGCGGTGGTACGGGCGGCGGGACCGGCGGTCTCGCGGATGCGCAGCACGGTCCCCAGGGAGATCGCGGCGACGAACATGATGTAGAAGGCGGGGCTGAGCGCGAACCCGGTCGTCGAGACGAGCAGGGTCGCGATGTAGGGCGCGGTCCCGCCGAACAGGGCGACGGCGATGTTGTAGGGGATGGCGATGGCGCCGTTGCGCACCCGCGGCGGGAACAGTTCGGCCATGGCGGCGTTGACCGCGCCGTCGAAGGCCGCGATGAGCACGCCCAGCAGCGCCATGGCGGCCACCGCCAGCAGCGTGCTGCCCAGCGACATCATCCAAAACGCCGGATAGGCCAGTACCAGGAAACCGCCCGCCCCGGCGATCAGCACCGGCTTGCGGCCCACCCGGTCCGACAGGTGCCCCATGAACGGCACCAGGACCGCGACGATGGCCAGGCAGACCGTGGTGACCTCGAACGACTCCAGCGCGTCGAACCCGAGGGTCTCCCGCAGATAGCTCGGCATGAAGGTCTGCAACGTCCAGTGCGCGACCGCCTTGATGACCACCATCCCGGCCAGCACCAGCATGGCGGTGCGCCCGGCCCGGAACGTCTCCTTGATGGGGGAGGAGGCGACCTCGCCCAGGCTCTCCAGGCGGCGGAACTCGGGGGTGTCCTCCAGCTTCATCCTCAGGTACAGCCCGACCAGGCCCAGCGGCAGGGCGAGCAGGAACGGCAGACGCCAGGCCCACTCGGTGATCGCGGCCTCGCCCAGCACGGCGGTCAGCAGCAGGGCCAGGCCGGAGCCGGCGACGAAGGCCAGGAAGCCGAAGGTGTCCACCCAACTGGTGAGGAAGCCGCGCCGGTGCTTTGGCGCGTACTCGAACAGCAGCGTGGTGGCGCTGGCCGACTCGCCACCGGCCGCGAACCCCTGGACCAGGCGGGCCAGCACCAGCAGCAGCGGGGCGAGCGCGCCCACCGTGGCGTAGGTCGGCAGCACGCCGATGAGGAAGGTCGCGCCGGAGGTGATGAGCACGATCAGGGCGAGGACCCTCTTGCGGCCGATCCGGTCGCCGAGCGGTCCCCAGAACAGCCCGCCCAGCGGGCGCACCACGAAGGAGACCGCGAACAGGGCGAAGGTGGACAACAGCGCCGCGGTGGGGTCGCCGGGGGCGAAGAAGTTCGCCGCGATGCTGGTGGCCAGGGTGCCGTAGATGCCCATCTCGAACCACTCCACGAAGTGGCCGATGCCGGTGGCGATGAGCACCCGCCTGGATTCGCGCGCCGTGGGCGGGGTGATCCCGGCGTCGCGCACGCCTGAGGTTCCTTCGGTCATGACTACCTCGCGTCGTCGTGTGGTTCGAGGGCAGGGACGGTGTTCACCAGCCGTTTCGGTACGGCTGTGCAGTGAGCGCCGTATCGGCGATCACATTGCATGGGACATGCAGTGTGTGCAACAGTGATTTAACAAACAGGACATGTCAAGGGTCACTTTGGGAGTTCGATGCTCATTCGTGATGTGGAGACGTTTGTGCTCAAGGTCCGCGGCCCCGCCGCCTACCTCGGAGCGCTTCCCGACGGCACCGAGCTCACCGCCGACGCCGGCTACCGGGTCCGCGAACCCTGGCGCAGCCTGTACTCGGCCTCGTTCGAGACCCTGCTGGTCCGGGTCGAGGCCGAGGACGGCACCGCCGGCTGGGGTGAGGCGCTGGCGCCGGTCGGCCCCGAGATTCCCGCCGAGATCGTCGACCGGCTCCTCGGCCCCCAGCTCATCGGCTCCGACGCCGCCGCGCCCCGGCCCGCCTGGGCCCGCCTGCGCGCCCTGATGCGCGAACGCGGCCACCTTGTCGGCCACCAGGCCGACGCACTGGCCGCCCTGGACATCGCCCTGTGGGACCTCGCCGGGAGGATCAGCGGGCTCAGCGTCGCCCGGCTACTCGGCGGCGCCCACCGCGACCGGGTCCCCGCCTACGTCTCCGGCCTGCCCCGGCCCGACGACGCCGGACGCGCCGAACTCGCCCGCGCCTGGCAGGAGAAGGGCGCCCGCACCGTCAAGCTCCACCTGGGCTACGGCGTGGACACCGACCTCGCCACCGTCGACGCCGTGCGCGCCGCGGCCCCCGACCTCGACGTCGCCGTCGACGCCCACTGGCGCTACGGCCCCGCCCAGGCGGCCCGGCTCGGCCGGGAGCTCGCCGACCGCGGCGTCGTCTTCCTGGAGGCGCCGCTCGCCCCCGAGGACGTCGACGCCCACCGCCGCCTCGCCGACCGGATCGAACTGCCGATCGCCATCGGCGAGACCCTGCGCACCCGCTACGAGTTCGCCCAGTGGCTGGCCGCCGGCGCGATCGGGCTGGCCCAGCCCGACGTCGGACGCACCGGTATCACCGAGGCCACGGCCATCGCCGAACTGTGCGCGGCCCACCACGTCCCCCTCGCCCCCCACCACTCCGTGGCCTTGGGGCCGGCGCTGGCCGCCGGGCTGCACGTCAGCGCCGCGACCGAGGACAGCCCCTTCTTCGAGTACCAGCCCACGACGGTGGAGACCGCCGCCGCCCTCGGCTTCGCGTTCGACGTCGGCCCTGACGGCTTCGGCCTGGACGAGCGTCCCGGCCTGGGCCTCGACGTCGACGAGGACCGGATCCGCGCCACCGCCACGCGCCACCACGCCTGCGCCCGGTGACCCCCGCCAGCACACGACCACGACGAAAGGCCGACATGACCCAGCTCAGCGGGCTCCTGCCCATCCTCGCCACCCCCTTCCGACCCGACGGCTCCCTCGACACCGAGGGGCTGCGCCGGCTGGTCCGCTTCCAGCTCGCCTGTGGGGTCGACGGGCTCGCGGTCTTCGGCATGGCCAGCGAAGGGTTCGCGCTGACCACGGCGGAACGCGCCGAGATCCTCGCCGTCGTCACCGAGGAGACCGCCGGCGCCGTTCCCGTCATCGCCGGGGTCAACGGCACCTCGGCCGAGATCGCCATCGAGCAGGCGCGGGCCGCCGAGGCGGGCGGCGCCGACACCCTCATGGTCCTGCCGCCCTACCTGGTCAAGCCCGGGCCGCGCCAGGTGGTCGACTTCTACGCCCGCGTCGCCGCCGCCACCGGCCTGGACGTGATGGTCCAGGACGCGCCGGGCGCCACCGGGGTCGCCATCGCCCCCGACGTCATCGCCGAGCTGGCCACCCTGCCCGGCGTCACCTCGGTCAAGGTCGAGGCCCCGCCCACCGCGGTGAAGACCGCGGCCGTGCGCGCCGCCCTGGAGGCCCACGGCGCCCAGGCGGTGCTCCTGGGCGGCCAGAACGCCTTCTTCCTGCTGGAGGAGTACGCGGCCGGCGCGGTCGGCACCATGCCGGCCTGCGAGTTCAGCGACGTGCTCGCCGGGGTCCTGCGCCTGTGGGAGGAGGGCCGGCACGCGCAGGCCCGCCGCGCCTACGATCCGCTGCTGCCGCTCATCCGTTTCGGCATGCAGCCGGGGCTGGCCTGGGCCGTGCACAAGGAGGTCCTGGTGGCGCGCGGCGTCATCGAGTCGGCGACGGTCCGCTCTCCCGCCGTCCCGCTGGGCGCGGACTCCGCCAGGGTGCTCGCCGACCTCCTCGCCGACCTCGCCCTGCCCGGCTACGACGAGGTTCTGGCCGGTGCCGCCGCCACCGTCGGGGACGGACGGTGACCGGCCGCAGGGTCCTCGTCGTCGGCGGGTCCTCGCCGATCGGGCGGGCCATCGCACGGGCCTTCGCCGAGCAGGGGGACCGTGTCGTCGGCGTCGCGCTGGAGCCCTTCGAGGATTCCGCGTTCGTCGAGACCCTCGCCGCCGACTGCGCCGACCCCGAGGGCGCGACGGAGGCGGTCGGCCGTGCCCACGGGGTGCTGGGCGGACTGGACGTGGTCGTTCCCGCGGCGGCGGTGATGCCGGTCGCGCCCGCCGCCGAGACCAGCGACGGCCAGTGGCGCGCCGCCATCGACACCACGCTCGGATCGATGTTCTACACCTGCCGCGCCGCCCTGCCCCTGCTCGGGGAGGGGGCCGCGATCACCGCGGTCAGCTCGGTCAACGGGTTCCTCGCCGCACCGGGCCTGCCCGGCTACGCCGCGGCCAAGGCGGGCGTGGACGGGCTGGTACGCCAGCTCGCCCTGGAGTACGGGCCGCGCGGGATCCGGGTGAACGCGGTCGCGCCCGGTCTCATCGGCGGCGGTGACCTTCCCGCCGCCAGCGAGGGCTACCCGCTCCGGCGCACCGGCACCCCCGAGGAGGTCGCCGCGGCGGTGGCGTTCCTATCGGGAGCGCGGGCGTCGTTCGTCACCGGCGTGGTGCTGCCGGTGGACGGCGGGCTGTCCATCGCCTCGCCGGCGGCGTTCCTCCGTCCCGATCTGCGGGCGCGTTTCCTTCCCGGGGACTGAGCCGCGAGGTCCCCGCCCCGGCCGGGGCCGGACCTGGCGGGTGTCTTCGCCCGGCGCTTCGCACGCCTCTGCCCGGACCGACGCGGCGTCGTGGGCGTGCGAGGGGTCGCCCCCGATGAGGTTCCCGCGGATGCCGGCGAGGCCGTTGTCGGAGTTGGCGATCAACGCCGTCCGCGCAACGGCGATCCGGACGGGGCCGACAACCCGGACTTCGGCGGCGACAGGCGCGGACTGTCCGGCGGCATCCGCCCCCAGGTGCTCCGATCCGTCCCCCGGTCCGCAGGTGACCCTGTGGACCGGGTGGGAGGGCGTGGGCCATCCCTGGACGATCCCCGCCGCCGAGGACGGTGTTCCGAAGTCCTACGAGCACGGCGGGTTCTGCGCCTTTGGTGCTCCCCGGTTCACGGCGCCTCAAGGGACGGACACGACCCGTCGCCGCCGGCCCGGGGAAACACATCCGTCCAGGCCGTGGCCCGTCACACGTGGGGAGACCTCGCCGGGGGATCCACCGTCTGGTGGCCTCTCGGCTCTTTCCGGCCTCCGCCTCGGGGATCCGGTGCGGACTCCAGTGGCGCGTGGATATCGGGTGCGCCCCGCCTGACCCCGATGCGATCGGAACGCGCTCTGGTGGCTCCGCGTATCCAGCCGTCGCGTGATGGAGCCCCACGTTCGTCGGGGGGAGGCCTAGCCCCGATCCCACGCGCGGCCCGCCACCGCGCCGGAAGGCGTCAGCGGACGAACGTGGTGGACTCCTCGAAGTCGAGGCGGTGGTCGCCGTCCGTGTCGGCGATCTGGACGATGCTGTTCAGGCTGGTCCTCGCTGACCCGGTCGTCCTTCTTCCGGGCCGTCGTCAACTCGTTGACGGTGATGTAGCCGTCGGCCTCGATCCGCTCGAGATCCCGCTTCTTCTCGGCGGTATCCATAGGAGGTCATCTTCCTCTTCTCGGATTATCGGAACCGTTCCGAAAACCCGCGAGTGGTGATTCTGTAACAGCGGACGGACGGGAGGGGAGCGGTAGAAACGCCGCAGGCCTTTTCCTCGCGGGTTTTCGGAGGCCGGGGGTTTCCGCGGTTTGGGCGAGTGTTCCGTTCACTGCCGGTTGTATGTCTGAAGTGGGAGAGGAGGTATTTTATGGGAGGAAAGGAATTTTTCCGTCATGGATGTGTGGGCGGCCGAGATCGGCGAGGAAAAGTGGAAATGTGCACCTCTCGCTTATAACAGGAGATTGTTGCTTTCCGCTTCGCCGTGGCCACCCGGCGTTGGAGACTGCTGCCGTGCCGCTCCCCGAGAGGTGCGCGGCTATCGTCACGATGTCGAGGAGTCATATGAGCGAGACCGCCTACTTCGAGTTCGACTATCCGCCGGCTCCGGACAAGTTCGTCTTCGAGCTCACCGATCCCGAGAAGATCACGCACGCCCGAAGCGTCCTTTCCGGCGAAGAGAAGGAACGGATCCACGTCCACGGCAGGATCAAGAAGAGCCGCAAGCCCTACAACCCGAACTGGGATTTCCATCTCGACCCCGACACCATCCAGTTCTTCGAGGTCGCCATCGAGGTCTGTGACGCGGGCATCCGCTATGTCGATGATCACCTCGACGAGGCCGGAGGAGCGTTCCTGCCCGGCGGCCACTGGTGCCCCTGGGGATCCCGACTGATCCGCGAGGTCACCGTCTGAGCCGGTCGGGTCCCGCTCCCGTCCCGCCCGTTTCCCAGGGCGGGTGGGACGGGAGCCGTCCAGCCGGTGCGCGGGGAGAGGCTCGGGGCCGCTGACGCGCATGGTGCCCTCCGAGGAGCGGGACCTCGATGGCGAGTACGGTTCGGTCCCGGCGCGCGCCTTCGTGGCCGGGTGGGAAACCGCAGGGCTGTGCGCCTTCCGGCAGCTCCTTTCCGGTGGTCACGCGGGTTCTTCGCGATCGAGGGGGTTGGTCGAGGACCGAAGCCACCGCCTTGAGCGGGCTTTTGGCGATGTGCGCGGTCAAGTCGCGGAAGCCGAGCGCGGAGGTGCCCGAGCTGTCCGTTGATCGCCTCGGTCGGCTCATTGGGGCCGGCGGGGCGGTCGAAGTCGGGCCGGCACGTCGGCCGCGCGCTTCATCGCGGGGTGCGGCCGGGCGTGATGGTCCGGGCGAGTGCTTTCGGCGCGCTCCGGCCGACCGCTTCGACGAGCCCGCCCATCTGTTCGCGGCGGCCCCGGTCGGTCTCATGGCGGGCAGCGATCATCCGCTGACAGAAGCCCAGTGCTTCGATCTCGACGTGGACGTCGGTGTCGAACAGGACGGCGGAGTCGTCCCGGCCGCTCGCCGTGGAGGAAGGGACGTTCTTGCGGCCTCGGTGGTCGAACGCCGATTGCGCGCGGTGACGGCGGCGGTCGGGCACGCCGTGTCGGCCAGACGGACCACGGTGAGCGGAGACGGGACCGTGACCGTATCTGGCGGCAACCGCGACGCCGGCACCACCGGTCGAATCCAGCATCGGGCTCGGTGACCCGGTACCACCTGATCGGGCTCGACGCACTGATCGGTGGCGACGAGATCGGGTCTGTCCGGTCGGGCCACCCCGGTCAGGTCAGGGCGATCGAATGTCGCGGCCTCCCGCGCGCAAAGCGCCGTGCCGATGGTGCGCTCAGGGGCGTCGAAACCGGTTGCGGAATCCGCGGATTCCGGCGGCGGGGTCGACCTTGTCGAGGTCCGCCATGGCCTGATCGTCCAACTGGACCGCTGCGGTGGTGACGTTCTGCTCGAGGTGATCGACCGACGTTGTGCCGGACATGATCAGGGTGTCCTCCGCCGGCAGCCAGGCCCGGCGGATGGTCAGTCCCCACCGCCACCTCCGTCGCCCCCATCGCCCCCGTCACCGCTGTATCCCGCGCCGCCGCTGCGGTCGATGCCGTGCTTGCGCCGGTACTCACGCCACTCCCGCTGCTGCCGGTTCCATACCTGCTTGCTCATTCCCTGAGGGCGCCGAGGAGTGTTCGGGTCCTCCCAGCTCATGAGGATCATGAACCCGAGCGACACGACGATCGTCACGACTATGACCACCAGGGTCGGCAGACCCTCGAAAATCGCGCTGAACGTGTCAACTATGTCGCCGACCACGTCGCCGACCACCCCCTGAGCGTCTGGATGAGTGATGGCCCCGACCAGGGCCAGGAACACGGACCCGATGGCAGCCCCCAACGCGGCCGTCAGGACCTCGCGGATGCGACTCCAGTGGCGGGCCTGGTCCAGGTAACCGGCCGCCCAGACACACGCGGCGCAGACGAGCGTCTCCACGGCCAGTAGCGCCAGGAGGACCTTCGCGCCGGTGCTCTCCGGCGGCGCGAGCGCGAGCACGAGCAGGGTCATGCACGCGCCGCCGCTGGCGGCCGGCGCCGCCACGTGCGTGAGTACGTCGTTGCGTTTCTTGAGGCGCTTCTCCTCGGAGGAACTAATCATCTTGTGGTAGAAGTCGACCAGGATCCACAGCAGCCAGGTGCACGCGAGGGCGCATCCGGCCACGATCAGCAGCACCAACGGCATAGCGGCCCTCTGCGGTGTGACGGTGGCTTGCTCTTTACCCGGCCCTGTCTCGGCCGAAGGCCAACAGCAGTGGCCGGGTCGGGACACCGGACCGCGCTCTCGTCCAGAAAAAGAGCTCGAACGCTCGGCGCGGGACTTTGCGCGCCGAGGCGGCCGCTTCGAGGCGGGAAGCCGCCGGCGCACCCCGCCCGCCAGGGCGGTCGGGGCCACGGACGTCACCGTGGGAGCCGGCTCCCAACGGCCCAACGGGACCGCGCACCCCCTCGAAACCGGTCTGGCCGGCTTCCCGGCCGAGACCATCGACCGCGAACCGCGGGGGAGACGCCGGCCGGGACGCTCCGCGGAGCCGCCGTACCCGCGCGGGCGTGCCCTGCCGCTCCCGCCGGGATGTCCCCGGCTCGACCGGTCGCCCGGGGCCGTCCGTCGCTCCGCCGGATCCACCCCCTATCGTGTCCCCATGAACCTGGACGACCCGCAAGAGGTCGGCGCGCGCTTCGCCGCGATGATCCTCGGCGGCACGCTGAGCGAGGAGCCGCCTCCCCCCGACTCGCCCCTCGGCCGGGTCCAGGCGTTCGTCGCCGAGCACGGCGAGGACGCGCTCAGGCCCGAGCACATCCAGGCCGCCCGGGAGGGACGCCCTCTTCTGCCCTGAGTGGGGAGACGCCCCTGTGGCAAGGGGAGGCGGAACCGGGTCCCGCCGTTCTCGCGCGGCTCGGTGCGGACGCGCACCGCCTCCACCGGGCTTCGCGGTCGGACGACCCTACGCGGGGGAAACGGCGGGCGGTCCCGACCAACCCGACCGGCTCCACTCGGGTCTGCGGACCGCACCTCGAGGCGGTGCCCCGGGACGGCGGCGCGGACAGGGACAAGGCGCACAGCGGATAGCAAACACGGACGGCGCAAGCCGGTGATTCCCGGCACAACGGGCGGCCGGAGCCGAGAAAGCGGACGTGAGGGGCGTAAGGTGGCCACTCGTGTTAACCGTGATAGCGCTGCTGGGCGCCGGCCTCCTCGCCGGTCTTGTCGGATCGACCGCGGGCCTGGCGTCGCTGGTCTCCTACCCCGCCCTGCTCGCCGTGGGACTTCCGCCGGTCGCCGCCAACGTCACCAACACCGTCGCCCTCGTCTTCAGCGGAGTCGGCTCGGCCGCCGGATCGCTCCCCGAGCTCACCGGTCAGAGCCATCGCGTGCGCCGCTACGCGCTGCTGGCCGGGCTGGGCGGCGCCCTCGGCGGCGCGCTGGTGCTGGTCAGCTCCCCCGACGCCTTCGCCCGCGTGGTCCCCTTCCTCGTCGGCGGCGCCGCGCTGGCCGTGCTGCTGCGCCCCCGGGTGCCCGAGCGCGGCCGGCTGAACGAGCGGGGGGTGGTCGTGGCGCTGGCGGTGTTCGCCATCGGCATCTACGGCGGCTACTTCGGGGCCGCGGCCGGGGTGCTGCTGCTCGCCCTGTTCCTGGCGCTGTTCAACGACGCGCTGGCCCGCCTCAACGCGCTGAAGAACGTCGTCCTGCTCGCCCCCAACGCGGTCGCCGCGGTCGCCTTCGCCCTGTTCGGTCCGGTCCAATGGGCCGCCGCGGCCCCGCTCGCGGTCGGCTTCCTCATCGGCGGGCGGATCGGTCCCGCGGTGGTCCGCAGGCTGCCCGCAGGACCGCTGCGGATCGCGATCGGTATCGCCGGCCTGGGCCTGGCGGTCAAACTCGGCTGGGACGCCTGGGCCTGACCGGGCCTTTCGCCGCGCCCCGAAGACGCCGCGTCCCCGGCGCGACGGGCGCGCCGGGGACGGGCGTGGGGAAGGAACCGGAAACGGGACGGATCAGTGCGAGGTGGCCTTCTCAGCGCCCGCGCCGGTCAGCGAACGGACCTCCATCTCCGCCTGCTTGGCGTCGTCACGCTCCTTGGACAGCACCGTGCCCAGCCAACCGAGGAAGAACGACAGCGGGATCGAGACCAGGCCCGGGTTCTCCAGCGGGAACCAGTGGAAGTCCACCCCCTTGATCATCGCCTTCTCACTGCCGGAGACGGCGGGGGAGAAGACGATGAGGGTGATCGTCACGATCAGACCGCCGTAGATGCTCCACAGCGCGCCCTGGGTGTTGAACCGCTTCCAAAACAGCGAGTACAGGATGGTCGGCAGGTTCGCCGAGGCCGCCACCGCGAAGGCCAGCGCCACGAGGAACGCGACGTTCTGGTCCTTGGCGAGGATGCCGCCGACGATCGAGACGGCGCCGATCACCAGGGCGGTGATCCGGGCCACCCGAACCTCGCTGTTCTTGTCCTCGATCTTGCCCTTCTTGATGACGTTGACGTAGACGTCGTGGGCGAAGGACGCCGAGGCCGTGATCGTCAGACCGGCCACCACCGCCAGGATCGTCGCGAAGGCGACCGCGGCGATGAACCCGAGCAGCACCGGCCCGCCGAGCGCCTGGGCCAGCAGCGGGGCGGCCGAGTTCGCGCCGCCGGGGGCGGCGTTGATCGCCTCCGGCCCCACCAGGGCGCCCGCGCCGTAGCCCAGCACCAGGGTGAACAGGTAGAACACGCCGATCAGCGCGATCGCCCAGACCACCGAGCGGCGCGCCTCCTTGGCGGTGGGCACGGTGTAGAAACGCATGAGCACGTGCGGCAGGCCCGCGGTGCCCAGCACCAGCGCGATGCCCAGCGACAGGAAGTTCAGCTTGGAGATCTCGTTGACGCCGTACTGGGCGCCCGGGGAGAGCAGGGCCTCGCCCTTGCCGCCCTGCATGGCGACGGCGTCGCCCAGCAGCGCCGACAGGTTGAACCCGTACAGGCCCAGCACCCACACCGTCATCGCGAACGCGCCCGCGATCAGCAGCACGGCCTTGATGATCTGCACCCAGGTGGTGCCCTTCATGCCGCCGATGAGCACGTAGATGATCATGACGGCGCCCACGGCCGCGATCACGGCGGCCTGTCCGGCCGAACTCTGGATGCCCAGCAGCAGGTTGACCAGGCCGCCCGCGCCGGCCATCTGCGCCAGCAGGTAGAAGAACGACACCGCCAGCGTGGAGATGGCCGCCGCCGCGCGCACCGGACGCTGGCGCATCCGGAAGGCCAGCACGTCGCCCATCGTGTACTTGCCGGTGTTGCGCAGCAGCTCGGCGACGAGCAGCAGGGCCACCAGCCAGGCCACCAGGAACCCGATGGAGTAGAGGAAGCCGTCGTAGCCGTTGAGCGCGATCGCGCCGCAGATGCCGAGGAAGGACGCGGCCGACAGGTAGTCGCCGGCGATCGCGACCCCGTTCTGCGGTCCGCTGAACGCCCGGCCCGCCGCGTAGTAGTCGGAGGCCGTCTTGGTGTTGCGGCTGGCGCGGAACACGATGATCAACGTGACCAGGACGAACGCGCCGAAGATCGTGAAGTTCAGGACCGGGTTGATGCCCAGTTCCTGGGACTGGGCGGCCAGAAGGGTCGTCGCGCTCATCGCCCGGCCTCCTCGATCTCGCCGCGGATCTTGTCGGCGATCGGGTCCAGGCGGCGGTTGGCGTAGCGCACGTACAGCCCGGTGATCACGAAGGTCGACACGAACTGCAACAACCCGAAGACCAGGCCGACGTTGATGTTGCCGACCAGCTTGATCGCCATGAACCCGTGCGCGTAGTCGGCCAGCAAGACGTAGAGCAGGTACCAGCCGAGGAAGAACGCGGTCATGGGGAACACGAAGACGCGCAGGCGTCTGCGCAGCTCCACGAACTCAGGACTGGCCTGAACCCTCTCCCATGTGCCGTCGGGTGGCAGCCCGTCGGCGTGGTCGTGCTCGGTATCGGTCACCACAAGCCTCCACGGCGTAGCTCTGTCGGAATGTGTTGCGCGACACATTAAAGAGCAGAGGGTGGTCTACGTCACCTTCGTTGGCTCGAACGACGGCTGCAGCGACGAACGGTGGACGAGCGGGGGCGGGGTCACGCCGAACGGTCCGGCCGGTCCTGTTCCTCGTCCAGGTGCAGCCGCAGCATCGCGGTGACAGCCCACGGTGCGGGCCGGCCGCGCAGCGAGACCACGACCATCACGGCGAACGCCAACGGCACCGACCACGGGGCCGGCTGGGTGACGAGCACCCCCGGCCACCCCTCCAGCGGGGGGCCGAACAGCGCGGCGGCGATCGCTCCCGAGGAGGCCACCAGCCCGGTGAGCACCCCGGCCATCGCGCCCGCCGCGGTCAGCCGCGGCCACCAGATGCCCAATACCAGCAGCGGGCAGAAGGTGGACGCGGCCACGGTGAACCCCCAGGTGACCAGGAGACCCGCGTCCAGATGCGCGGCGGGCAGGGCCAGCAGCACCATCAGGGCGGCCGACGCCCCCACGCCGACCCGCAGCCGACGCAGCCCGCCGCCGGGCAGCAGGTCGTGCGCGATCGCGCCGGCGATCGCCAGCAACAGCCCCAGCGACGTGGCGAGGAACGCGGCGAAGGCGCCCGTGCTCAGCAACGCGGTGACCAGGGTTCCGGACCAGCCCGTGTCGACCTGGGCCGGGAGGGCCACCACCACCGTGTCGGTCGCGCCGGACAGGTACAGCTCGGGCACCAGCACCCGGCCCAGCAGTCCGTAGACGCCCGGGAACAGGTAGAACACCCCCAGCAGTGCCACGGTGATCGCCGCGGTCCGGCGGGCGGCGCGGCCGTCGGGGCTGGTGTGGAACCGCATGAGCACGTGCGGCAGCCCCATCGTGCCCAACGCGATGGCGAACACCACCGACCACGTGGCGAGCAACGGGTGGCCGGAGTCGCCCAGGTCCAGCAGGGGACGCCGCCAGTCGCCGTCGCCCGGAGGGGAGTTCCCGCCGACCCCCGGCACCGGCACCCCTTCGGCGAAGAGCAGGGTGGTGCCGGCCGCGACGGCGTGCTCGCCGGGCCCCAGCACCCGCGTTCCCCCCGCGGGGGAGGACACCGGGGTCGGCTCGGCCACCTCCAGCACCACGTCCACCTGGAACGACACCGGGGTGTCGCGGGCGAAGTGGGTGAACTCCACCGGGTGCACGGCCTCGTGGCGCACGTCGGGGCCGACCTGGACCACCAGCCACACCGCCGGCACGATGAACAGGACCAGCTTCAGGCAGAACTGGAACGCCTGCACGTAGGTCGCGGCGCGCATCCCGCCCAGCGCCAGCGTCGCGCTGACCACCCCGCCGGCGATCACCACCCCCACCCAGTAGGGCGTGGAGCTGACCGCGCCGAGCACCAGTCCGGCGGTGCGGAACTGCGGGACCAGGTAGAGCACGCCGATCACCAGCACCACCATCGCGGTGAGCCGCCGCAACGCGGGGGAGGCCAGCCGCGCCTCGGCGAAGTCGGGCACGGTCAGCGCGCCCGAGCGGCGCATCGGCGCCGCGACGAGGATGAGCATCGCGATGTAGCCGGCGGTGAACCCCACCGGGTACCACAGCGCCCCCACCCCGTCCTTGACCACCAGCCCGGCCACGCCCAGGAACGACGCCGCCGACAGGTACTCGCCCGACACCGCGGCGGAGTTCAGCAGCGGCGACACCCGCCGGGAGGCCACCAGGAAGTCGGAGGTGGTGCGCATCGCCGTGACCCCGAGCAGGCCGACCAGCACCGTGGCCGCGGCCAGCGCGCCCAGCGCCAGCAGCGCCACCATCAGCGCCGCTCCAGGCGCTCGGCCCGGCGCAGCTGCCAGGCGGCCAGCAGCGCCATCGCCGGGTAGGGCGCCGCCGCCAGCAGCAGCCACGACAGCGGGATCCCCAGCAGGCGCACCCGGTCGAGCTCCGGCCACAGGGCGAAGGCCAGCGGCAACCCGAACAGCAGCGCCGAGGTCAGCGCCAGCGCCACCAGCCCTTGGACGCGCTGGGCGCGGTGCAGCGCGGCGGCGCGTTCGGCGTCCTTCGGCTCCAGTCGCGGCATCCGCCAGCGCCCCCGCACCCGGCCCCGCGCGTGGGCGAGTCGGGTCTGTGGGCTGGTCACCGCGATTCTGCGGGCGCGTTGCATCAGCCGGCCCCGGTGGGGCCGAGCTCGCCGCGCCGTGCCGCCTGGAGGAGTCGTTCGCGCAGCTCGCGAGAGTGGCGTCGGCTCACCGGGACGTCACCGAGGTCGGTGTGGGCCAGCAGACCGCCCACCGTGTCGCTGCGCAGTTCGCGGATGGCCGACAGCGCCACCAGGTAGCCGCGGTGGACCCGGGTGAATCCGTGGCCGGCCCAGTACTCCTCCAGCCGGGAGATCGGCATGCGCACCATGTGCGTCCCGGCGGGGGTGTGCAGTCGGACGTAGTCGCCGTTGGCCTCGACGAACTGGACGTCGTCGCGGCGCACGTAGCGGGTGCGCCCCGCGGTCTCCACCGGAAGCGCGGCCAGCGCGTCGGGCAGTGGGGAGGGGGCGGTGGGCGGCCCGCCCGCCGCGGCCATGCGCACCACCTTCGCCAACGCCGTGGACAGCCGGTCGGCGCGCACCGGTTTGAGCAGGTAGTCGATGGCGCCGATGCCGTAGGCGGTGACCGCGTGGCCCTCGTGCGCGGTCACGAACACGATGACCGGCGGCTCGCTCAGCTTGGCGAGCAGGGAGGCCAGCTCGATCCCGTCGAGACCGGGCATGGAGATGTCGAGGAAGACCGCGTCGAACCGGTCGGCCTGGATGGAGCGCAACGCGGAGATGGGATCCCCGGCCGCCACGACCTCAGCGACCTCGGGCGCCTCCTCCAGCAGGCGGCACAGTTCCTCCAGGGCCAGCGGTACGTCGTCCACGGCCAGGACGCGCAGTCCTGCGGGCATCGCGGTCACGACGGCATCACTCCCGGCTGGAATAGGGGGACCCGGACGACCACCCGGGTCCCGGCGTTCACGGCCGTCTCCACCACCAGGCCGTACCAGGGGCCGTAGACGTGGCGTAGCCGGCGATCGACGTTGGACAGGCCGACGCTGTCGGTGCGGCCCCGGCCGGACAACAGGTCGCGCGCCAGTCCCGGATCCATCCCCACCCCGTCGTCCTCGACGGTGATCACGCAGTCGTTGCCCTGGGCCTCGCCGGAGACCTGGACCAGTCCGGCGCCCGAACGCGGCTCGATCCCGTGCCGGATGGCGTTCTCCACCAGCGGCTGCACGACCAGGTAGGGGACTGCCACGCCGAGCACCTCGGGGGCGACCCGCACCTGCACGCGCAGCCGTTCGCCCAGCACCGCGCGTTGCAGGGCCAGGTAGGTCTCGATCGCGTGGAACTCGTCGGAGACGGTCGTGTAGTCGCCGCGCCGGGCCAGGCTGTAACGGGTGTAATCGGCGAAGTCGAGCATCAGCTCGCGGGCCCGGTCGGGCTCGGAGCGCACCAGCGACGCGATCACGGTCAGCGCGTTGTAGACGAAGTGCGGGGAGATCTCCGCCCGTAACGCGCGCAGCTCCGCCTGCGCGGCGCGCTCGGCCGACGCCTCCAGACGTCCGCGTTCCAGCGCGTCGGCGACCCAGGCCGCCGCCTCGTCCAGCGCGCCCCGGCCGGGGGCGTCCACGACCACCAGGACACCGGCCAGTTCGTCGCCGGCGTGCAGGGGAACGGCGCTGGACGCCGACGCCTGCGCGGGGGCCTCGGTCTGTAGAACGCGCTCCACCAGCTCCCCGACGCCCTCCGGCCGTGAGCGGCCCGACCACAGCAACGCTCCGGTCAGGTCGGCCAGCCCCAGGCCGGACGCGCCGAGCAACCGGCGCAGCCGGCGCGCCGCCGAGCGGGCTCCCGGACCGGAGATCCCCTCCTTGAGGTCGCGCACGATGGCGCGGGCGTCACCGAGCGTGTCCATCGGATCCCCGCCCGAACCGTGTCGGCGGTCCCGATCGGGAGACCGGCGGAAGAGACGGCCGGCGGGCGACTGCATGGGCGGTCCAACGTGGATGAGGGGCGGAGGTAAATACTAGAGTGCCGGAGACCGTTCGGGGAGACGCTCATTGGCCGTTCATCCCGTTTGTCCTGCCTTCCGGCGCTTCGAAGGTGCCGGTGGGCGATGCGGACGTGCCCGACACGTCTGTTTGGGCCTACGGTGGGCAGCCAAGGTATCGCGCGTCACACAGGCAGGGAGTTGACATGGGCAACGAGGTGCTGTCGAACCTGATGGGCGGGGGCGAGGTCTTTCCGCCGGACAAGGAGTTCGCGGCGCGTGCGGTGGCCGGCGCGGACCTGTACGACCAGGCCGACGCCGACCGCGAGGCGTTCTGGGCCGAACAGGCCGAGCGGCTGCACTGGGAGACCAAGTGGAGCCAGGTCCTCGACTGGTCGAACGCGCCGTTCGCCAAGTGGTTCGTGGGAGGCCGGCTCAACGTCGCCTACAACTGCGTCGACCGCCACGTCGACGACGGCCACGGCGACCAGGTCGCCATCCACTGGGTCGGCGAGCCGGGCGACAGCCGCGACATCACCTACGCCGAGTTGAAGGCCGAGGTCAGCAAGGCCGCCAACGCGCTGTCCTCCCTCGGCCTGGTGGCCGGCGACCGGGTGGCCATCCAGCTCCCCATGATCCCCGAGGCGATCGTGGCCATGCTCGCCTGCGCGCGGCTGGGCCTGACCCACAGCGTCGTGTTCGGCGGCTTCTCACCCGCCGCGCTGCGCTCCCGGGTCGACGACGCCCAGGCCAAGGTCGTCATCACCTCCGACGGCCAGTACCGCCGCGGTAAGGCCGCGCCGATGAAGGCCAACGTCGACGAGGCCCTGAAGGACGCGGCCAGCGTCGAGAAGGTCGTCGTGGTGCGCCGCACCGGTGCCGAGGTCGACTGGACCGAGGGACGCGACCTGTGGTGGCACGAGCTGGTCGACTCCCAGTCCGACGAGCACGAGCCCGAGGCCTTCGACTCCGAGCACCCGCTCTACATCCTCTACACCTCCGGCACCACCGGCCGGCCCAAGGGCATCCTGCACACCTCGGGCGGCTACCTCACCCAGGCCGCCTACACCCACCGCGTGGTCTTCGACCACCGGCCCGGCGAGGACGTCTACTGGTGCACCGCCGACATCGGCTGGGTCACCGGGCACAGCTACATCGTCTACGGCCCGCTGGCCAACCGCGTCACCCAGGTCGTCTACGAGGGCACGCCCAACACCCCGCACGAGGGCCGGCACTGGGAGATCATCCAGAAGTACAAGGTCTCGATCTACTACACCGCGCCCACCCTCATCCGCACCTTCATGAAGTGGGGCGCCGACATCCCGGCGCGCTACGACCTGTCCTCGCTGCGCGTGCTGGGCAGCGTGGGCGAGCCGATCAACCCCGAGGCGTGGCTGTGGTACCGCGAGAACATCGGCGCGGGCTCCACGCCGATCGTGGACACCTGGTGGCAGACCGAGACCGGCGCGATCATGATCTCGCCGCTGCCCGGCGTCACCGCGGCCAAGCCGGGCTCGGCGCAGCGGGCCCTGCCCGGCATCAGCGCCAAGGTCGTCAACGACTCCGGTGCCGAGGTCCCCCACGGTTCGGGCGGCTACCTGGTGTTGGACAAGCCGTGGCCGTCGATGCTGCGCGGCGTGTGGGGCGACGACGACCGCTTCCGCGACACCTACTGGTCGCGCTTTGCCGACCAGGGCTTCTACTTCGCCGGTGACGGCGCCAAGTACGACGACGACGGCGACATCTGGCTGCTGGGCCGGGTGGACGACGTCATGAACGTCTCCGGCCACCGCATCTCCACCACCGAGGTGGAGTCGGCGCTGGTGTCGCACCCGACGGTGGCCGAGGCCGCGGTCGTGGGCGCCTCCGACCCCACGACCGGCCAGGGCATCGTGGCGTTCGTGATCCTGCGCGGCAGCGCCACCGACGAGGCGTCCGGCGAGGAGGCGATCGCCGAGCTGCGCAACCACGTGGCCAAGGAGATCGGCCCGATCGCCAAGCCGCGCCAGATCATGATCGTGCCCGAGCTGCCCAAGACCCGGTCGGGCAAGATCATGCGCCGCCTGCTGCGCGACGTCGCGGAGAACCGCGAGGTCGGCGACGTCACCACGCTGGCGGACTCCTCGGTGATGGACCTGATCTCCTCGGGGCTGCGCAAGCCGGAGGGCGACTCCGAGTAACGCGACACACGGGTGCCGTGCCGGGGCCGAGGCTCCCGGCGCGGCACCCGTCGTCCTCACGCGAGGGAACCGATCGAGCGAGAGGCGTCTCACAGCACCGAATCGCCGGAAAGGGAATGAAAACCCCGGGGCTCCAGCGTTGGCGTCGGATGTCCCGGAGCGCGGCCCGGGCCCGGCGGACCGGCAGGCCCCGGAGGCGGGGCGCGGCTCCCCCCCCGCCGACCCTTCGGGAGTCCTCGTGCCCATAGCCCTGCTCGCCCTGGCCGTCGGAGCCTTCGGGATCGGGACGACGGAGTTCGTCGCCATGGGCATCCTGCCCGATGTCGCCGCCTACTACGGCGTGTCGATCCCCACCGCCGGCTACATCATCTCCGGCTACGCGCTCGGAGTGGTGCTGGGCGCCCCGCTCCTGGCCGCGGTCGGCGCCCGCGTCGACCGCAAGCACCTGCTCATCGCGCTGATGGGGCTGTTCACCCTGGGCAACCTCGCCTCGGCGCTCGCCCCGGGGTTCGGCTTCCTGCTCGTCTCGCGCTTCCTGTCCGCGCTGCCCCACGGCACCTTCTTCGGGGTCGGCGCGGTCGTCGCCGCCTCCCTGGTCCCGGCGACGAGGCGGGCCCAGGCGGTCTCGCTGATGATCGCCGGGCTGACCGTCGCCAACATCGTCGGCGTTCCCCTGGCGACACTGGCCGCCCAGCACCTCGGCTGGCGCAGTACCTACTGGATCGTCACCGTCATCGGCGTGATCACCCTCGTCGCCCTGGCCGGGCTCGTCCCCCGGCAGCGGCCGTCGGCCGACGCCTCGGTGCGCTCGGAGCTCGCGGCGCTGGGGCGGGGCCAGGTCTGGCTGGCCCTCCTGGTGGGCGCCGTCGGTTTCGGTGGCATGTTCGCCTCCTACAGCTACATCTCGCCGATGATGACCGAGATCGCCGGGTTCGCCCCGACCGCGGTCACGCTCGTCCTCGCCGTCTACGGCGTCGGCATGACCGTGGGCAACCTCGTCGGCGGGTGGGCCGCCGACCGCGCGCTGATGCCCACCATGTACGCGGGGCTGGCGGGGATCGCGGTGGTGCTGGTCCTGCTCCACCTGCTCGCCCCTTACGGGGCCATCGCCGTGGTGATGGTGTTCCTGCTCGGCTTCGCCGGCAGCGTGCTGGTGCCGTCCCTACAGATGCGGCTGATGGACGCGGCCGCCGACGCACCCTCGCTGGCCGCGGCCCTCAACCACTCCGCCCTCAACTTCGCCAACGCCATGGGGGCCTGGCTGGGTGGCCTGGTCATCGCCGCGGGCTACGGCTATACCGCCCCCAACCTGCTCGGCGCCGGACTGGCGATGATCGGCCTGGTGCTGGCGTTGGCCTCAGGGCTGCTGGAGCGGCGGACCCGCGGTGGCGGTGGCGTTCCGGAGGGGGGTTCGGCCGGGACGGCGCCGCGCGACGTGCGGACGGGCGGCCCCGCGCACTAGGGTCACGTCGGACGACCGGACGTCATCTCGACGGTCTTCGCCACGGGCGCGCCGCGCGGGGGCGGCGTCCCTCTGGGCGCTCGGCGCCCGCCGCGGACGATCCGCCGCGGGCGCCCGCCCTCGCCGTCGTCGAGTACCCGCCCCGGGCCCTGGTATCACCCCGCGGGTGTTCGCTGGGCGCGCCGCGCGGGGAGCGAACCCGTTCGGCGCGGCACGGATGTCAGCCGCGGCCGCGACCGGCGGCGACGCCCCTGCCTCGGCGGAGACCGGACCTGGGGCCGAGCCGCCGACAGACGCGACCGGTCCCGCCCGGCCGGCCAGGGCGAGGAGCACGGTGGGACCCGGCAGCGACGACCGACCGGCCACAACCCCCGAAGCCTGCGGTCAGCCGTGGAGGTCCAGGCTGTTGGGGCCGAGCGCTGCCCGGATCCGGCCGAGCCACTCCGTCCTCGGCCGGCGCCCGTCCGGGAGCCGGTCGTCTCGGTCCCAGCGCCACGTCGTGATCATCGCCGGCACGAGGATCCGGCAGGCGCGCAGCAGGTCGTGGTCGACACCCGGATAGCGCCGGCCGACTTCTTCGGGCGCGTGGGCGAGGTCGAATTCGACGGGGCCACGGCAACACGTCTCAAGGTCTATGAACAGCAGCCCGTTCCCCGTGGTGAGCACGTTACCCGGGTGCGGTTCGCCGTGCAGCGGCTGCTCGGCGCCGCCGCGCTCGCCGATCGCCCGTTTCAGGCTTTCCAACGTGCCGCCGAGCAGCTCCCGGTCCGGCTCGGAGAGCGCCGGAGTGCGCTCGTGGTCCGCCACGAGCCGTTGGGCCTGCTCGACCCGGTCCGTGAACCGCGGCGTCGGGACATCGAGCTCGCGCATGCCGGCGTGCAGCCGCTCCAACGCGTCGGCGTAGTCGGCTGGTGAGACCCCTTGGGACGGTACGGGCGGGTAGTAGACCCACAACGTGACCACGAAGCCGGCGCGCTCGTAGACCCGTGGCTCCACTCGGGGATCCAGAGCGGCCACGGGGCACCCGGACTCGGCGAGCCGCTGGGCGAGCTCGACTTCGAACCGCGCGACCTGATGAGCTACGAGCGCCACCCGGGCCAGGACGTCACAGGGCAGCAGACGCAGGGTGAGCCTGTTCGAGTCATGAAGGACGATCGCGTCGTCGACCGCCAGGCCGAGTGACGAGGCGATCGACATGGCCGCGGCCACCGCACGCGAAACCTCTGACGCCTGCATCGTCGGCCGGCCCCTCCACTCGGGCACCGCCGTGGCTCCCCGGGCGGCGCGCTCCACGCACCGTACCAAGCCGTCGGCGCAGGCCGCGGTGGCGTGGCCGAACCGGGGGCCCGCCGCTCCGGCTGCTCGGCCGGTTCCGTCGAACAACGCGGACGGCCCGGTGGTGGGCGAATTCCGGGGGCGTTGCAACACCGCTGCCGGTTGCTGTGTGTCCAGGAGCTTGGCGAGGCGCTCGGCCGAGGTTTCCCGGCCGAGCGCCTCGCGTGGCCGTGAGTTGGGTTCGGCGGCTACGGTCTCCAGGTTCTCGCGTGAGTGCACCGACAGGTCGGTGCCCTTGAGGAAGGACCGGCGCAGCAACCCGTTCGTGTTCTCGTTCGAGCCGCGCTGCCAGGGGCCCGCCGGATCGCGGAAGAACACCGGGATGGCGCTGGCCAGGGTGAACGCCGTGTGGGCGGCCATCTCCGGGTCCTGATCCCAGGGCGGCGAGCGCTTCAGTCGGGTCGGCAGCGTCTTCGCGGTGTCCACCAGGGCATCGCGCACGGCCGCGGCGCTGTGACCGGAAGGTGGACCGGTATCACGTACCGGCGGCGCGCTCGGCCAGGGGCCGATGGCCGGGCGGGAGCCGGTGCCCGCGATCAGGTCGCCCTCCCAGTGGCCGGCACCGCTGCCGCCCGTGGCCACGAAGCCGGTTCGACCGTCGAAGCGGACGAAGCGCTCATTAGCGGGGCCGGTGGCTGGTGCGGCCGGGGACCTGCGCCGCCGCGCCGGGGTGCCCTTCCGGTAGACGACGTGCGGGGCGGCCGCCGAGACGGGGCACGTGTCCGTGACCTTCTGGGCCGGATGGCGCTCTTCCCGTCATCGGCAGGTCGGGCGCCCCGCCCACGCGCCCTCCGCCCGGGCGCGGCCCCGTAGCCGACGATGCCGTCAGAACGGGGCCGAGCGGGCGGCATCCCTCGTTGCCCGTTCTTACGACTCGCCGCGGCGACCGGGGCGATCGCCGGCCGCGGGCCACCCCGCCCCCCACGGCCCCTTCCCGGTCGAGCGCCATCGCGCACCGCGCCCCGTGGGGAGGGGCGCGGTGACGCGGATCAGTGCGCCCGGCCGGTCAGCTTGTCGCGCAGTCGGTCGATCATGCCCGCGCCCGGATCGAGGATCCGGTTCGCCGGGGGCTGGTCGGGGGCCGAGGGGTGTGGCCGGGTGGGCGCGCTCTCCTTGGCTCGCAGCACCTTCTCGCCGAGGTCGCGCAGCTCCTCGGCGGAGCAGGCGCTCTGCAACCGCGGCAGCAGGTCCCTCTCCTCGTCGGCGATGTGGTGCCGGATGTCGGCCATCAGCTCGCCCAGCAGCTCGTCGAAGCGGGCGTCACCGGGGGCCAGCCCGTCCAGCTCCTTCATCACCCGTTCGGCCTCGGCGTGCTCCTGGAGTTCGTGATCGGCGATCTCGTCCCCGTCGGGCAGCGCCTTGCGCGCCGCGGGGTACATGTACTGCTCCTCGGCCACGGAGTGCCGCACCAGCTCGGTGATGACGTGCTCCACCAGCCGCTTTCGGTGCTCGGGCGAGCCCGTCCCGCTCTCCAGTTCGGTGAACACCCGCTCCACCTCGCGGTGGTCGGAGATGATCACGCTCACCAGGTCGTGTTCGCTCTGTGCGGTGGTCATCGGTTCTCCTCCACGTTCTCGTGTCCGTCCGTTGTCACCCCTCCCCTGCCCGATCCGGGCGCAAGACAACGACCGGTGTCGCGGCAACCTGGTCCGCGGCCGCTCCGGTTTGCTGCCCCGCAGCGCCGGGTAGGCGCCCGGACCAGCGCCGAGACGACCGTGGGACGACGAGGAAGGAGAGATCCGATGGCCGAGGTGAACAGGACCGACCTGGTGATCCCGGACTACGAGCACCTGCCGCTCGGCACGTTGCAGCACCGCGTCCGCTCGCTGACCCAGGAGCAGATGCGCGACCTCATCGCCTACGAGGAGGCGCATGGCGCGCGCACCCCGGTGCTGGAGATGCTCAGGCAGCGCCTGTCCTCCCTGGAGGAGGGGGCCGTTCCATCACAGGGGGACCAGCAGAACCTGCCCGAGGCCCCGCCCGCGCCCAGTGGGGGTTCGGCCGTCGGCGAGGCGAGTGACCGTCCACCGGCGGCCGCGCCGCCGCACGGCGTGCCCGCGCAGCCGGCACGTCCCAAGGGGGACCGGCGGGGCTGAGACGCACCGGGCGCACCGACGGGGGCCGGAGCGGCCGAGGCCGCTCCGGCCCCCGTCCGGTCTACGCCAGGGACGAGGCCCGGTACGGGCCCCTCTCACAGCGTGGCGAGCAGCTCCCGGCAGGCGCGCTCGCAACGTCGGCACGCCTGCGCGCACACGCGACAGTGCTCGTGGTGGGAGGCGTGCCGCTCGCACTCCTCGGCGCAGGAGGCGCACGCCTGCGCGCACGCCTCCAGCACGGCGCGGACCAGCCTGGTGTCACCGCCGGTCCGGCGGGTCAGGATGCGGCCGGTGGCCGCGCACTGGTCGGCGCAGTCCAGGTCGGTGCGGACGCACTCCCGAAGCCGGTCCAGTTCCTCCTCGCCCAGGCAGGCGTCGGCGCACGCGGTACACGCCTGCGCGCACGCCAGGCACGCCTCGACGCACTCCAGCACCCTGTCCCGGTTCGCCTCGTCCCGCTCGTCGGGGTGGCTGCGTAGCATCTGTTCCGCGACGCTCATGGCCGCTCCTCTCCTCGTTGCGAGATCCCTCCTTTTCGGCGTCGGCTATCCGGGCCGTCCGGACGCAAACCGGGCGCCCCGTCCGTTCCGGGCCGTGAGACGAGATCGGGAAAAGCCCGCGGAGGGGCGGGCCGGCGTGGCATCATCGACCGGCCGGCCAGCCGACGGAGGGAACATGGCACCACCCGGAGGGCAGAGCAGCGCCCGACGCGGGCGCCACGCGAGCGTCGTCGGCGCCCACCTGCTGCTATTCGACCGCCACGGGCGCGTCCTGCTGGTCCGCCGCCGGGCCACCGGCTACTGCGACGGGATGCTGCACGCCTCGGCGGCCGGCCATCTCGAAGCCGGGGAGACCCTGCCGGAGTGCGCCGTCCGCGAGGCCGCCGAGGAACTCGGCATCGTGGTCGATCCGCGTCACCTGGAGTTCGCCCACCTGTGCCACAGCGGAGAGGACGGCGGCCGTCTCCAGGTCTTCTTCGCCTGCCGGACCTGGCAGGGCGAACCCCGCAACGCCGAGCCCGCCAAGCACGGCGAACCGGTGTGGCTGCCGGCCCACCGCCTCCCCGGCGACGTCGTCCCCTATTGCGCCCAGGCGATCCGGGCCTACCTCGACGGACGCCCCTTCGGTCTGCACGCCTGGCCGGGCAGGGACACGCCCCCGCCGGGCACGTCCGCGGACGCGGGCGTCCTCGGCGACGCGGGCGTCCCGGGTGCTTTGGCAGCCGTTCTGGCCGATGTGGCGGCCGAGCGCCGCGCTCAGCAGCGTCTGTGGGGCGTTCAGCACGGGCTACAGGACGGTACCGGTGCCGCCGCTCCGGTGCTGGCCGCCGTGCGCGCGGTTTTTGACCGGGACCCCACCACCTGGGCGGGTCTGCTCGCCGAGGAGACGGCGGAGGCGCTCGCCGAACGCGATCCGCGCGCGCTGCGCGCCGAGCTCGTCCAGGTCGCCGCCGTCGCGGTGCAGTGGATTCAGGCCCTGGACTCTCGAACGGGCTGCCACCCGGCGCGGTGATCCGCCGGCGAGGCGCGCGGTGCCCGGTGTGCCGGGATTCCCGTGACGGTCCGCACTGCGTATCGTCGGGGCCGCGCCCAGCACGGGCGCGGGTCCGCCGCCCGGACGCGGCGGGCCGTGGGAAGGGGAGGAACCCATGGACGAACGCGCCTACGACGTGGTGGTCGTCGGAGCCGGGCCGACCGGAGAGAACGTCGCCGACCGCGTGAAACGCGGTGGGCTGAGCGTGGCCGTGGTCGAGAAGGAACTCGTCGGCGGCGAATGCTCCTACTGGGCCTGCATCCCCAGCAAGGCGCTGCTGCGCCCGGCCGCGGCCCTCGACGCCGCCCGTGGCGTCGCCGGCGCGCGTCAGGCCGTCACCGGGGTCCTCGACGCCGGGGAGGTGCTGCGCCGCCGCGACGGGTTCGTCTCGGGGCGCGTCGACACCGGGCAGGTGGACTGGCTGCGGGGCGCGGGAATCGACCTGGTGCGCGGACGGGGACGCCTGACCGGGCCGCGCAGGGTCGAGGTCGAGGACCCCACCGGAGCCCGTACCGTCCTGACCGCCCGGCACGCCGTCGCGCTGTGCACCGGATCGGTGCCGGTGCTGCCCGACATCGCCGGCCTCGCCGAGACGCGGCCCTGGACCAGCCGCGAGGCCACCGAGGCGGAGAAGGTCCCCGAGAGCCTGGTCGTCATCGGTGGAGGCGTCGTCGCCTGCGAGCTCGCCTGGGCCTGGCGCTCCCTGGGCGCGCGGGTGCGTCTGCTGGTCCGCGGCGAGCGTCTGCTGGCCCGCAACGAACCGTTCGCCGGCGAGCACGTGCGGCGCGCCATGGAGGAGGCCGGGCTCGACGTCGTCACCCGCGCCGAGGTGCGAGAGGCCGTCCGGGACGACGCCGGACAGGTCACCGTCGGCTACACCACCCCCGAGGGCGAGGCCAGCGTCACCGCGGCGCAGCTGCTCGTCGCCACGGGGCGGCGTCCCGCCACCGGCGGGGTCGGCTTGGAGACGGTCGGCCTGGATCCCTCCGCGCCCATCGAGGTCGGCGACGACTGCCGGGTGGACGGAGTGGAGGGCGGCTGGCTCTACGCCGTCGGCGACGTCAACGGCCGCGCCCTGCTCACCCACATGGGCAAGTACCAGGCGCGGGCCTGCGGTGACGCGATCGCCGCGCGCGCCCGGGGCGAGGCCGCGGACCCCGCGCCGTGGAGCCGCTGGTCGGCCACCGCCGACCATCGGGCGGTGCCCCAGGTCGTGTTCACCGAGCCCGAGGTGGCCGCGGTGGGCCTCACCGAGGAGGCCGCCCGCGCCGCCGGCATGGACGTCCGCGCCGTCGACTACGACCTCGGCTCGGTCGCCGGGGCGACGCTGTACGCCGACGGTTACCGCGGGCACGCCCGCATGGTCGTGGACGAGCGCAGGCGCGTCGTCGTCGGCTGCACGCTGGTGGGCCCGGGCGTGGGGGAGCTCATCCACGCGGCGACCGTCGCCGTCGTCGGCGAGGTTCCCTTGGAACGGCTGTGGCACGCGGTGCCGTCCTTCCCGACCGTCAGCGAGGTGTGGCTGCGCCTGCTGGAGACCTACGGGCTGTGACCCGCGGGCCCGGGTTTGGCGCGTGGAGGGCCCGGGTAGCCGAAAGCGAACGGCGTCCGCCGAAGCGGCCGGTCCAACGGCGCGCGCGGCGGGCCTGCCACAACCCGCGAAGGAGGGCGACCGTAGTGCCGACCGACCTGGCCGACCTGGTGGACTTCCTGCTACGCCGCCTGGCCGAGGACGAACGGGCCGCCCAGCAGCAGATGGTTCCCATCCCCGGTGACCACGACCTCGCCGTGCCGCCCCAGGACTGGCCCCGCGCCCCGGGACGGGGAGCCGACGTCCGCGCGCTGCGCGACGTCGAGGCCAAACGGCGCATCGTGGAGATGTACGCCGAGGCCGTCGCCGAGGAGACGGGTCTGCACGAGGCCCCCGAGGAGGAGGAGACGCTGGAGACCGTGGTGCGGCTGCTCTCCCTGACCTACGAGGACCACCCGGACTACGACCGCTCCTGGCGGCCCTGACCGGCGGGTGTCGCCCGTCCCGGGGTCCGGAGCGCCGGACCCCGGGCCCTCCGTAAACGATGCGCCGCCGCCCGGCGCGCTCGGCGGCCAGGGCGGCTCCGTTCAGCGCGGCCGTCCGCGAACCCGGACCGGTTCGTTCGGCGGTGCACCGGTTGCTCGCCTGTCCATCCGACGTCGCCGCGCGGGATGGTGACCGCGTCCATACATACGGCTCGGTCCCGATCGTCGGCCGAGCGGGGTGCTCGGCCCGCGACCGGCGCCGCGTGTCCCCGCCGTGTGCGGCGGAGCCGCGCGGGCGTGCCGGTGAGACCGTCGACCTGACGGGCCGCGCCGGGACCCGGGCGCGCCTCCTCGCCGGCGCGGCGTGGTCCCGCCCGGCCTGATGTGCCTCGGGAACAAGCGCGGCCGGCCTTTGGCGCCCCGAGCGGCTGGAGGAACCCCTCGACAGGGGGACCCTCGTCGGATCTCCTCGAACGTGCCGGCGGCAGCCCGGATCTCCCTCACGTCCGGGCGCGGCCACGGGCGGCGCACCACTCGAGGGGAGCGGGACAGGGGCCGTGCCTGGGGCCGTCACGGCCGGCCGGGCACGCCCTCGGCCGTTCTGCCGGCCGCCGGTCCCACGGGGCGGCTCCGGCGCGCCCCCTCATCGAAGCCCTGATCGAGACGGCGGCTTCCGCCGAACGCGACGTCGCGGTCTTCACCGATCGAACGGGCGCGTTTCGAGTGGCGAGAACCAGACGCCCTTCCGGCCGGTCACCCCCTCCCGGCCGGCCCCGAGGACTCCTCCCACTCCGATCGCGTCAGGGCGTATTCGACGTCGCCGTGTTCGGCACCGTCGATGGGGTCGGGCCAGTCCTCGAAGACGACGCGGACCTGCCGCAACCCCGTCTTCTCCAGCACCCGGCGGGGCCGGGTGTTGACGACCATCGTCGACGCCGTCACCCCGCGCACCCGCAAGTCGGTGAAACCCGCGCGCACCGGTGACCTGGCCCCTTCGGTGGCCAGGCCGCGTCCCCACGCCGACCTACGTAGCCGGTAGCCCAGTTCCACCACGGTCGGATCGGCGTCGTCGAGCGGATGGAACTCGAACCAGCCGAGGAACGCGCCGGTGCGCCGGTCCTCGGCGGCCCCGTAGCCCGGAAGCCCGGTACGGGGGTGGCGGCGCAACAGCCGTGGCAGAACCTCCTCGCACACCGCCGATCGGGAGGTGGGGCGTCCCCCATTGACGAAACGCATGACCTCGGGGTCGCCGTCGAGGGCGACGAGGGAGTCCACGTCGTTCTCGGTGAAGGCGCGCAGTGTCCTCCGCGGTGTGCGCAGAAGCGTCGCCATGGCGTCGTTCTCCGTCCCGCCGGGGGCGGGACGCGCGGGCGTGCCGGGAGGGAGGCATCCGGGCCGGTGTCCGCCCGGTGGCCCTCACCCGGCGGCCGTCCGCTCCGGCGTGGGAGGCCGGCCGTCGTGGCGGTAGGGGAACGTCGGTGCCCGCCGCTCCAGAAACGCCCGGACCCCCTCCGCGGCCTCACCGCTGGTGGCGGCCAGCCGCTGCCAGTGGCGTGCGCGTCCGTCAAGCCCCTCCCCGCGCCGCGCCATGTCGACGAGTTCCTTCGAGGCGGCGACGCTCAGGGCGGAGCGGCTCGCCATGGTCGCGGCGAGGGAGGCGACCCGCGCGTGGGCGTCCTCGGTGATCTCGTCGACCAGGCGCATGTGGTGGGCGCGCTCGGCGTCGAGGATCTCGCCGGAGAAGAGCAGCAGTTTGGCCGCGGACGGGCCGACGATCTCGACGAGCCGCTGGATGCTGGAAGGCGGGTAGACCAGGCCGAGCTTCGCCGGGGTGATGCCGAACCGGGCCGAGGGCGTGGCGATCCTGATGTCGCAGGCCGCGGCGAGCTGGCAGCCGCCGCCGACGCAGTGGCCCTCGATCAGCGCGATCGTGGGGAGGGGGCAGTCCAGCAGCGCGGTTTCGGCGCGTACCGGCAGATTCTGACCTGGATCGTCGGTGACGGTGGGCCCGATGGCTTGGAGGTCGGAGATGTCGGCTCCCGCGCAGAAGGTTCCGCCGGCTCCGGCGAGGACGACGACGCGGACTCGTTCGTCGGCCTCGATCGCGGTCAGCGCCTCGGGGACCTGTCGCCACATGTGGGCGTCCATGGCGTTGCGCTTGCGCGGGTTGTCGATGGTGATCCAGGCGGTGTCGCCGAGGATGTCCCACTGGATCCGCCCCTGCGCGGGACCGTCGCCCATCATCCGCCTCCGTAGTTCTGCCTCCGGACACCAGGAACGCCGACGATGGGGGGTGTTCCCCCTTCACACGCCGGCGCGGCCCAGGGGAGGGAGGATACCGCCAGGCCCCACGCCCTGGGCGTCCGGGATCGATCGATACGGCCGCCGCCCCGGGCGGGGTTCTGGAGACCACCGCGCGGATCGGGAGCCGGGAACCGCTGACCTGGGCATGGCGGGTCTCCGACGACCCGCCGGCGCGGACCGGTCTCTACGGCGGCCCGCCGATGCCCGTCGTGGTCTTCGTGGGGGACCCTCGGCCGGGATCTGTCCGAACGGCAGCGCTGAATCCGTCCCTGAGGAGGGGCCTTCGGGCCGGTCCTTCCGAGGCCCGCCGTCGGGGAAGCGGAAATCCCCGGCGCGGGGTCCACCCCGCGCCGGGGAGCACTCGTGCGTCCCGAGGTCATGGCCCCCGTCAGTGCCCGGCCGGCATCCCCTCGGTGCTGCCGGACGGCCGCCTGACCAGGAACGACGCCGCCGCGGCCACGAGGGCGAGTCCGGCGCCCCACAGGAACGCGGTGTGGATGCCCGAGGCCTGCGCCGCCACCTGATCGAGGCCGGCGGTGAGGCCGGCGGCGGTACCGGTGGTCATGATGGTGATGAACAGCGCCGTGCCGGCGGCTCCGGCGAGCTGCTGGAGCGTGTTGACGATCGCGCTGCCGTGGGAGTACAGCGACCTTTCGAGCGAGCCGAGCGCCGACGTCATCAACGGGGTCATGACGAACCCCAGACCGATGTTCAGCGACACGTGGATCGTCAGCACCAGGGCGATCGGCGAGGACTCGTCCAGGAGGGTCATCAACCCCAGCGCTCCGGCGACGACGAACGTCCCGGGGATGACGAGCGGGCGGGGACCCACCCGGTCGAACAGGCGCCCGATCACCGGGGCGATCAACCCCATGGTCAGACCGCCGGGCAGGAGCATGAGCCCGGTCTGCAACGTGGTCAGACCCAGGACGTTTTGCAGGTAGATCGGCAGCAGGACCAGGGTGCCGAAGAGGGCGCCCATCGACACCAGCAGCACGACGACACCGAGGACGAACGCCCGCGAGCGGAACGGGCGCAGATCGAGCAGGGCCGCATCGTCACGCTGGAGCCGCAGCTGCCGCAGCACGAAGAGCGCCAGCGCGGCGACGCCGACGCCGATGGGGATGAGTGGGGGGATCGGGGCGTGCCCCTGCGTGGACTCCCCGATGCTGCTCAGACCGTAGATCAGCCCGCCGAAGGCCAGCGCGGACAGCACGATGGAGAGCACGTCGAAGCGGACCCGCTTGGGGACGGTGATGTTCTTCACCAGCGCCGCGCCGAGGGCCAGGCTCAACAGCGCGATGGGCAGGACGACCAGGAAGAGCCACCGCCAGCTGAGGGCGGACAGGATGAGACCGGAGAAGGTGGGCCCCACGGCCGGGGCCACGGCGATGACGACCGTGATCAGGCCCATGGTCCGACCGCGACGCGAGGCCGGGACGAAGTTGAGGACCATGGTCGTCATCAACGGCAGCATCACGGCGGTGCCGCTCGCCTGGATGACCCGCCCCGCCAGGAGGACGCCGAAACCCGGTGCGAGCGCGGCGAGCAGGGTGCCCACGGTGAACAGGGACATCGCGGTGATGAACACCGAGCGCGTGGTGAAGCGCTGGAGGATCAACCCGGTTGTCGGGATGACGACCGCCATGGTGAGCAGGAACCCGGTGGTCAGCCACTGGGCGGTCGCGGCCGTGATCTCCAACTCGACCATCAGGCGCGGCAGGGCCACGCTCATGATGGTCTCGTTGAGGATCACGACGAAGGAGGCCACGAGGAGCAGGCCGAGGACGACCTTCACCTGACGTGGCAGCGCATCGTCGGATGCGGGCCCTCGTCCGGTCGCGGCCTGGTCCGCGGGACGTTGGTCGACGGTCATTCGACGCCTTTCCGAGGAGAACGTGGGAGGGGGCGTACGCGCGCTGGTGCGCACTGTCCCGGGGGCGTCGCACCTGGTGGCGCGTACTACAGGACATGCCGGGACACCTCCAGCAGGGTACGACATATCTGTCAGTCACTGTCAAAACAGTCGGTTGCTAACATGACCGATATGGCCAATACGAACGGGCTACGAGAGGTGTCACGGCGTGCCGTGCGATCGAAGATCGCCCAGGCCGCCGAGGAGCTCTTCGCGGTCAAGGGGTTCGACGCCACGACCGTGGACGACATCGCCGAGTCCGTCGGCATGTCGCAGCGCACCTTCTTCCGCTACTTCGCCTCGAAGGAGGACGCCGCGCTCGACAGCTTCGAGCGGCAGAGCGACGACTTCCTCGCCCGCCTCGCCGGCCGCCCCTCGGAAGAGGCGCCGTGGGATTCGCTGCGGCGCGTGTTCGACGTCGTGGTCGAACAGTGCGCGGACGCCGGCCACCGTGAACGGGTCGCGGCGGTCCACCGGTTCATCGAGGCCAGCCCGACCCTCCTGGCCGCCTATCTGCAGAAGATGGACTGTCTCCAGCAGCGTCTCCTCGAAGCGCTGGTCGCCCGCTCCTCGGCGAACGGGAGGACGGCCGACGAACCCGTGCTGCGCGCCGTGGTCGGGGCCGCCTTCGCCTGCCTGCAGGCCGCCCTCGCCCGGACCGCGGACTCGCTGGAGGGCGAGGACATCGCCACGTGCCTCGACAGGGTCATGGCCGCGTTGCGGCCCTCCTGCTGCGGTTGAGCGGTCGCGGCGCACCGCGCTGAAGCGCGCAACCGTCGGCCGCGAGCCACGGCCCCGTCACGGGCAGGGCCGCCGGGCTACCGGCCCGCTCCCCGCCGCTCAGGTCCCGATACCGGTGATGCCCACCATGATCGGCAGGAGGAGCAGGATGAGGATCCCGCCGATCACGTCGAAGGACACCCCCGAACGGATCATCCGGGTGATGGGAACCAGGCCCGAACCGTAGACGACCGCGTTCTGCGGGGTGGAGACCGGCAGCATGAACCCGAAGGAGGCCGCGAACGTCGCGGCCAACGCGGGCAGGAGCGGATCGACGCCCGCCGCCGTCGCGATCGGGATGATGATCGGCACGACGACCGCCGCCGCGGCGGTGTTGCTCGTCGTCTCGGAGATCACGATGGCCAGCACGATCGCGAACGCGGTGATCGCCATGGCGCTGCCCAGTCCCAGGGCCGCGGCGGAGGACGCGCCGATGGTGCCGGCCAGCCCGGTCGCGTCCAGCAGCGAGCCGAAGATGATGCCGGTGCCGAACAGCAGGACCGTGCCCCAGTCGATGCGCGCGGCCTCGCTCCAGGTCAGCGTGAACTCCCGGTCCCTCCACCGTACCGGGAGCAGGAACAGCAGGGAGGCGCCCAGGACGGCCACGATCCCCTCGTCCAGCCGGTCGCTGACCGTGGCGTACAGCGTGGAATCGGTGCCGAAGACCAGGGCGACCACGCCCGGCAGGATCCACAGGGTGACGGTGACCGCGAACGCCACGAGGGTGTTCTTCTCGGCCCGTGACATCGGCCCCATCGCCGCCCGCTCGGCCTGCACGTACTCCTGCACACCCTCCAGCCGTCTGATCTCGGGCCGGTTGATCAGCAGCAGGATCACCGCGAGGGCCAGGAACATCGTCAGGCAGATCGGCGCCGCGGTCGCCACCCACTGGGCGAAGGAGATGCGCTCGCCGGTGGCCTCCTCGATCAGGCCCCGCCCGATGAGGTTGGGCGGGGTGCCCACGGGCGTCAGCAGCCCGCCGACGCTCGCGCCGTAGGCCAGCATCAACATCAGCGCGGTCCCCACGCGCAGCCGCAGCGGATCGAAGTCCTCGGGCACCAGGCCGCGCGCCTGGAGGAGTTTGGCGATGACGGTGAGGATGCCCAGGGCGGTGGGCAGCAGCATCGCAACAGTGGCGGTGTTGGAGACGAACGCCGACAGCAGCGCGGTGATGACGCCGAAGGCGCACACCACCCGCGTGGTCGTCGCCCCGACGCCGGGAAGCGACAGGATGCGGAAGGCGAACCGCCTGGTCAACCCGTGTTTCATCATCGCCTGCGCGAGGATGAAGGCGCCGATGAAGGTGAACACGGTGGAGGAGCCGAAGGGGGCGAGGACGTCGTCGGCGGGGAGGACCCCGGCGATCACCACACAGGCCACGCCGATGAGCCCGCCGATGGGGATCGGCACCGGTTCGGTCACCCACAGCACGATGACGCCGAGCAGGACCGCTCCGAGGGTCTGTTGGGCGTCGGGCAGGTCCAGGGGCAGCAGCCAGAACCCGATGGCCAGGAGCGGGGCGAGAACGAGGCCGAGGGTGCGCCGGGCCTTCTCGAACCGCTCCTCGGCCGGGGTGAGGCGCTGCTCTCCCAGGCTGCGGTAGGTGGCGTGGCCGAGGAGGGCCGCCTCGACGTCGGTGCGTCCCCGGGGCGCGCTTTGCCCCACGGCGTCGTCTCCCATGGCGCGCCTCCTCCGGCTCGTCGGCATCCTCGGGCTCACCCTGCACTGCCGTCCGCGCCGCGGTCCAAGACCACTTTTCTACCGCGTTGATAGGTTCGCCCTATCGGTTCCGTCGCCCGTGAGGCGTGGCCATGGACGCCCGTCAGCTCGCCTACTTCCTCGCGATCGTCGACGAGGGCGGGTTCAACCGCGCGGCAAGGGCGCTGCACCTGGCCCAACCCTCGCTGTCGCAGGCCGTTCGGGCGCTGGAGCGCGACCTGGGCACCCCACTGTTCCACCGGGTGGGCCGCCGGGTGGTGTTGACCGAGGCCGGTCACGCCATGGTCGAACCGGCGCGCGAGGTGCTGCGCGGCCTCGCGGCGACCCGGGCGGTGGTCGAGTCGGTGCGCCGCCTGCGATCGGGGCGGGTGGAGGTGGTCTCGATGCCCTCGCCGGCGGTCGCGCCGCTCAGTTCGGCGGTCGCCGCGTTCGCGCGCCGCCACCCGGGGGTCGAGGTCGTGCTCCGGGCCGCGGACCTGCCCGGGGAGGTGGTGGAGGCGGTCCGCACCGGCGCCGCCGAGCTGGGCCTGCTCGGTGATGACGGTCCGCCCGGGGACCCGGGGTTGGCCGTACACGAGCTGGGGGCTCAGGAGTTCGTCCTCGTCGTCCCGGCCACGCACCCGCTCGCCGGCCGCGGCCGGGTCCGCCCGGCCGATCTGGCGGGCCTGTCCGTGGTCGCCGGACCTCCGGGCAGCCGCATGCGCGCGCTCGTCGACGGTTACCGCGACGCGGGAGTGGAGGTGCGGATCTCCGTCGAGGCCCACCACCGCGAGGCGATCATCCCGTTGGTCGTGGAGGGCGCGGGCGTGGCGCTGCTGGCCGAGGCGTGGGCACGGCCGGCCCGCATGGCGGGGCTCGCCGTGGTCGGCCTGGATCCACCGGCTCACCTGGGCATCTGGCTGGTGACCCGACGGGGCCGGCTCTCGCCCGGGGCCGCGGCGTTTCGCGGGGTCCTGCTCGGTGACGCCGAGGATCGATAGGCGGCGGCTATCCCCTGGATGGCGGCGGCGTGAGGGGCGCGCGTGGTGGCCGTCAGTGGTCTTCCACGCGCCTCCTGGGTCACCCCAGTCGCGAATCAGGTGATTTCACCCCGCGGGAAAGGGCCTCTCGCCTACGATCGGTGATGGAGGGGGAGGGGCCGGACGGGGGGTGAGGAGGAGTTGCGGTGTGTTCGGAAGAGACCAGGAGCGCTTTCCGTGTGGTGACGCGGTGGTGGTCGAGGTCCACGGCGAGATCGACCTCGCCACCGCAGGTGACCTGGGCGAGCGCCTTCTCGCCGCGGCCTCCCGCGAGGGATGCGCCTGCCTGGTCGTCGACCTGTCCCGGGTGCGTTTCTTCGACGCCAGCGGCGTGCGCACGCTGATGGCGGTCTATCGCATCCTGACCCGGGCCGGCCGTCACATGGTGCTGGCGGAACCCTCGGGACCGGCCCGGCGCACGCTGGACGCGCTGGCCATGGAGCAGGTGTTCGACATCTATCCCATCGTCGAGGCGGCGCTCACCCACGGCCACGACCGTCTGGGAGGTGGGTCCGGCCGGTTGGACCCGCGCCGCTGACCGGCCGGACCCGGCCGCGCTCCAGATCATGGGGGCTGCTCACCCGCGTTCCAGGAACGGGGTGAGCAGCCCCGGAACGGCGGCATCGGCGAATCCGAGCCCCTCGGTCAGGTCGACATCCGGCGCCCGGTACACCCCCTTGCCCGCGGCCGTGGTCGCGCCGATGGTGGCCAATCCCGCGGTCCGCTGCAACGGTGAGCGGGTGATCCGCCAGCCGATCACCCCGTCACGGCGCAGCGCCACCGCGCGGTGACGCAACCAGCCCGATCGCACCAGCAGGTAGGGGCCGTGCAGCGCGTGTCCGAGCCGGCGGTACAGGCCGGCCGCGTACAACAGGGCCGGTGGGAGGGCGAGCAGCACCACGGTCCAGGCGAGGTCGGGGAGCGCGGCCACAAGGGCACTGACGGCGGCGGCCACGACGGCCACCACGGCGCACGCCAGCAGCGCCCTGGACAGGCGGCGGCGCAGCGCCGCCCGGGGGTGGGCGGTCCACCGGGCCGCGGCGAGCGGTGAGCGCTCCTCCCGCAACACCGCGGCGGCCACGCGCTGGGCCTCGGCCAGGGGCAGGTCGGGGGTGAGCTGGCTCGGATCGCCCTTGTCCTGGGAACCGCTGCGGGCCAGACCGGTCGCCACCGCACGGACCCGCGCCGCGCCGGTCCAGCGCGCGGGCACGGTCGCGACCAGCTCGACGCCGCGCAGCCGCTCCTCCTCCAACGAGATCGACGTGGTGGTGAGCAGCCCGCGCCGCATCCGCAGGGTCCGGCCCCCCTCCCGGTCCAGCCGGTAACCCCACCAGCGCTCCACCGAGACGGCCAGGCCGGTGAGAACGCCGGTGGCCAGCACCGAGCCCAGGGCCACGACGGCCCCGAGCGCGGGGGCGCCGCGCAGCTCCGCCCACACCCACAGGGCGACCCCGTTCGCCACGTCGTCGCCGAACCAGCCCAGCACCGAGTACAGGCCGCCGAACACGCCCAGGCCCAACGCGGGCGTCCACGCGGCGAACGGGACGTAGCCGAACCAGCGCGGGTCCAACCGGGTGATCGCGTCGTTCGGCTCCTCGCGTCCCTCCGCGGGGTCCACACCGCGTGCCAGCAGCTCCCTGCGCAGCACCGCGGCCTCGGCCGTGGTGACCGACGCCAGACACAGCGTCTCGCCGTCCCCCTGCCCGGTGCCCACGGTCACCCGGGCCAGGCCGAGCAGCCGCGCCACCACGTCGGCGCTGACGTCGACGCTGCGGATCCGGTCGCGGGGGATCGAGCGGTGTGTCTCGCCGAACAGGCGCACCCGCCGTTCCACCCGTTCGTCGGTGACCCGGTAGCGGGTGGCGGCCACCCGCAGCCATTCGACGGCGGCGACGCCGGCGACGGTCAGGACTCCGCAGCCCGCCACGATCGCGGCGGCCACGAGCGTCCCGGTCACGGCGAGGACGGCACCGGTCACCAGGCAGGGCAGTCCGGCGAAGACCGCCAGGGCGACGGTGGTGACGGCGGCGCTGCGTGGACTGAGCCGTCGCCAGCCGGAGGCGGCGACGGCGGTGGGGACGGCGGACCGGGGGATTTCGGGGATTGGGGTGTTCACGTGGCGTCTCCGGGAGTGGCGAGGGCGGACTCGGTGAGCCGGGTGACCAGCGCGCGCGCCCGCTCGTGGTCCAGCCCGGTGATGACGAGAGGGCCCGCCGCCGAGGCCGTCGTCACGGTCACACCGGCCAGGCCGAAGAGGCGCTGCAACGGGCCCCGCGTGGTGTCCACGGTCTGGACGCGTGACATCGGCGCGACCCGCGATTCCTGCCACAGCCAGCCCGCGCGGGTGTAGACGGCGTCGTCGGTGGTCTCCCAGCGGTGCACCCGGTACCGCCACAGGGGGACGACGAGCAGGTGGGCCAGGGCGAGCGCGGCGATCAATCCCGTGGCCGGCCACAGCCAGGGCCGTACCGGTCCGGTGAGGGGGCCGGCCAGCAGCGCCGTGGCGACCGCGAGGGCGGTGACGGATCCGCCCCCCAGCAGGGAGCGCAGCGCCCACCAGCCGATCGCGCGGCGCTCGACCCGGTGGCGGGGCGGGCGCAGACGCAGGGGCGCGGTGGGCGGGGGAAGCGGGGAAGTCAGGGGTGTCATGGTGCCTCCGGGCGGTCGTCGCGGCCGTTGCCGCGGGGCGACGAAGGGGCGGGTCACCTCCGTCCGTTTTAAAAAGTGATATCACAATGCTAGTCTGAAGACATCCGATACGGACGATGAGGGAGACGACGATGAACACCGACCCCACCGCGATGGCGGTGCAGATGCCCACCCCCCAAGTACGCGAACGGGCCGCGCTCAACCTGCCCGGCATCCCGATGGTGCTGGTCGCCCTGGTGCTGGTGGTGGGAGGCGCGGCAGTGGGGGTGTGGGGGCTGACGGGCCCGGCGGTGGCCGTCGTCGCCGGCGTGGTCCTGATCCTGGCCGGCCTGCTCCTCGCCTGCGGGTTGACGATCGTCAGCCCCAACGAGGCCCGCGTGATCCAGTTCCTCGGCCGCTACACCGGGACCGTGCGCACCGACGGACTGCGCTGGGTCAACCCCGTGACCACGCGCCAGCGGGTCTCCACCCGCATCCGCAACCACGAGACCAGCGTCATGAAGGTCAACGACCTCGACGGCAGCCCGATCGAGATCGCCGCGGTCGTGGTCTGGCAGGTCGACGACACCGCCCGCGCCGTGTTCGAGGTGGACGACTTCGTCGAGTTCGTCAGCATCCAGGCCGAGACGGCCGTGCGGCACATCGCCAACAACTATCCCTACGACGCCCACGAGCCCGGCAAGCTCTCGCTGCGCGACAACGCCGACGAGATCACCGAACGGCTGTCCCGCGAGATCTCCGAGCGGGTGGAGTCGGCCGGCGTCCGCATCATCGAGTCGCGTTTCACCCACCTGGCCTACGCGTCGGAGATCGCCCAGGCCATGCTCCAGCGTCAGCAGGCCAACGCGGTCGTCGCCGCCCGCCAGCGCATCGTCGAGGGCGCGGTGGGCATGGTGGACCTGGCCTTGCAGCGGCTGGCGGAGGAGTCCGTGGTGGAATTGGACGAGGAGCGCAAGGCCGCCATGGTCAGCAACCTGCTCGTCGTCCTGTGCTCGGACCGGCCCACCAACCCGGTCGTCAACACAGGGTCGCTGTACCAGTAAACAGGCGGTTCGATCACCTTGGCCGAGCGGAAGAAGATCCTGTTACGGCTCGATCCCGCGGTCCACGACGCGCTGGCGCGCTGGGCCGGCGACGAGCTGCGCAGCACCAACGCCCAGATCGAGTTCCTGCTCCGCCGCGCCCTGTCCGACGCGGGCCGGCTGCCCCGGGACGCGGGGGCGATCCCGCGCCGGGGCCGCCCGCGCACGAGGAAGGACGACGGGACAGCGCAGGACCACGGTGAAGAGGAGAAGTGACGCCGCGGCCCCTTCCCATCGAGGGGGAAGGGGCCGCGGCGTCGAGCGTGCGGCCGTCTCAGCCGCGCGCGGGCAGGATACGGCCGGTGACCTCGCCGAACCCGATCACGCTCCCCTGGGGGCCGGGCGCCGTCGCGGTGATGCTCACCCTGTCGCCGTCGGCCAGGAACGAGCGCTCGCCCCCATCGGGGAGCCGCAACGGCTCCTCGCCGTTCCAGGCCAGCTCCAGCAGGGAGCCGCGCTGGTCGCGCTCGGGTCCGCTCACCGTCCCCGAGGCGTAGATATCGCCGGTGCGCAGCCGCGCTCCGTTGACGGTCAGGTGGGCGAGCTGCTGGGCGGGGGTCCAATACATCTGCGCGAACGGGGGGCGCGCCACGAGGTGCCCGTTGAGGCGCACCTCCAGGCGCAGGTCCAGCCCCCAGGGGTCGTCCTCGACGTCACGCAGGTAGGGCAGGGGCTCGGGGTCGCGGGCCGGCGGGGCCACGCGGGCCTCCGCCAGGGCCGCCAGCGGGACCACCCACGGCGAGACCGAGGTGGCGAACGACTTGCCCAGGAACGGGCCGAGCGGCACGTACTCCCACGCCTGTAGATCACGCGCCGACCAGTCGTTGAGCAGGAACGCCCCGAAGACGTGGTCGGCGAAGTCCGCCACCCGCACCCGCGTTCCCGGCTCGGTGGGGACCCCCACGACGAAACCCACCTCGGCCTCGATGTCCAGACGCGTCGACGGCCCGAACAGCGGCGACTGGTCGTGTGGCCCCTTACGCTGCCCCGAGGGGCGCACCACGTCGGTCCCGGAGACGACCACGGTGCCGGCCCGGCCGTGGTAGCCGATCGGCAGGTGCCTCCAGTTCGGTGTCAGCGGCGGCTGGCCCGGCCGGAAGATCCGGCCGACGTTGGCGGCGTGGTGTTCGCACGAGTAGAAGTCGACGTAGTCGGCGACCTCGAAGGGCAGGTACAGCCGCGCCGACGCCCGGTCGTGCAGGTGCGGCCGGACCCGGTCGGCCAGCGTGGCGTCGGTCAACCACGTGGTGACGGCGTCGCGCACGTCGCGCCAGGCCGCGGGCCCGGCCGCGAGGAGCGGGTTGAGCGTGGGACCCGTCAGCAGACCCTCCAGGGAGGACCCGAGGGCCCGGGCGGTCGCGGCGACGTCGAGCACGTGGTCGCCGATCGCCACGCCGACACGTGGCGCGGGCGTGCTCTCGGTGCCGAAGACCCCGTAGGGCAGGGTGGCGATGCCGAACGGGGAATCGGGGGCGATGTCGAGCCAACTGGCGGGCAAGGAATCCTCTCTTCCAATCCGTGGAACACGGCCCGGGACGGCCCCGGGCTCAGACGCGGGAGAAACGGGGGAGAAGGCCCAGGTCGGCCAGGTCCGACAGGGGCTCGGTGACGCTGCACGTGCCGTAGGAGACGAATCCGGCGCGTATCGCGCGCGCCGCGGACGTCCCCAGCGCGCCGGCCTCGGCGGCCAGGCGCCGCCCGTCGCGCACGGCCAGCACGCCGGCGATCCGCTCGGGCGGGGCGCCGTTGAGGGCGGCGTGGACGGCCAGCAGCACGTTGAGGAATCCGTGGTGCTGGAACCCCGTGTCGGCCGCGGTGTGGCGCACCGCGTGGTGCAGGCCGGCCGTGCACTTGAACGGGACGGCGAGGTCCACGGCGGCGCGCACGAACACCGCCAGCTCCTCTTCGGCGGGAAAGGCGTCGGCGCGTACGCCGCCGGTGCGGTACTTGGCCCGCAGCCCGGCCTCGGCGACGACGGCCAGTGACGCACGGGCATCACCCGCGCGTGGAACCTCGACGTAACCGGTGACACCGTCGGGCAGGTGACGCGCCAGCGCCTCGACCGTGCGCCGTGTCCCGGCCACCGGGGGGTCGCCGGGCGCCACGGCCGCCTCCACGGCCACCAGCCTGACGCCGGCCAGCGCGACGGCGGAGGAGACCGCGGGCCCGACCGCGTCGGCACCGCCGGGCACGGTCACCCCGATGCGCAACGGCTCGGCGTCGTCCTCGCCGGCCAGGACGGGCGCCAGCCGGGGCAGCGCGGTGTCGGCCACCAGGAACGGTCCCACGAACGGGGCCAGCGGTCCGTGGCGGTACCCGCGGTGGGCGGGTACCGCCACCTCCATGGGCGCCAGGCCGGGCGGGAACAGCGCGGCGTCGTCGAACAGCGCGCCCACCAGCTCCGCGACGGCGCTCACGGCCGCGGTCCCCGCCCCGACCAGGTCCAGGCGTAGCCCGGGTCCTCGGCGGTCAGCCCGCCCTCGCCCAGGTCCAGTGGGCGGAAGGTGTCCACCATGACGGCCAGTTCGTCGAAGGCCTCCACGCCGACGCTGCGCTCATAGGCGCCGGGCTGGGGCCCGTGGGAGTGCCCGCCCGGATGCAGCGAGACCGAGCCCTGGCCGATCCCCGAGCCCTTGCGCGCCTCGTAGTCGCCGCCGCAGTAGAACATGACCTCGTCGGAGTCGACGTTGGAGTGGTAGTAGGGCACCGGAATCGACAGCGGGTGGTAATCCACCTTGCGCGGCACGAAGTTGCAGATGACGAAGTTGGGGCCTTCGAACACCTGGTGGACCGGCGGCGGCTGGTGCACCCGTCCGGTGATGGGCTGGTAGTCGGCGATGTTGAAGGCGTAGGGGTACAGGCACCCGTCCCAGCCGACCACGTCGAAGGGGTGACGGGGGTAGGTGTAGCGGGTGCCGGCGATCCCGCCGGGACCGGGGCCGCGGTGCTTGACGAGCACGTCGACGTCCTCGCCCTCGGCCACCAAGGGACCGGCGGGACCCCGGAGGTCGCGCTCGCAGTAGGGGGCGTGTTCCAGGAACTGGCCGTAGCGCGATAGGTAGCGCCGGGGCGGGGCGATGTGCCCGGACGCCTCGATCGCGTAGGCGCGCAGCGGCTCGTCGCCGGAGGGGATCCAGCGGTGGGTGGTGGCGCGGGGGATGACGGCGTAGTCGCCCCGGCCCACCTCCAGCGCGCCGAACACGGTCTCCAGGGTCGCCGCCCCCGACTCGATGTAGACGCACTCGTCGCCGATCGCGTTGCGGTACAGCTCCGAGGCCGTCCCCGCGGCGACATAGGAGATGCGCACGTCGTCGTTGCCCAGCACCAGTCGGCGGCCGGTGACGGGGTCGGTGTCCTTCCAGTCGTCACCGAACAGGGTGTGCAGGCGCAGGTGGCGCGGGATCAGCGGCGAGTTGGGGGTGCGGGACTGGTCCGGGGGCTCCCAGACCCGGGCGTCGACGATCGCGGAGGGGATGTGGCGGTGGTAGAGCAGGGAGGAGTCGGAGGAGAACCCCTCCTCGCCCATCAGCTCCTCGTAGTACAGGCCCCCCTCGGGGGTGCGGTGCTGGGTGTGCCGGGTCCGCGGCACCTCGCCCACGCTGCGGTAGTAGGCCATGACGTTCTCCTCGGGTCGGCGTGTTCGTCGCTGTGCGGGCCCGGCCGGAGCCGGTTCTCATCCGGCGGTGGGGGCGGCCTCCTCCCCGCCGGCGATCCGGTGTCCGAAGGGCTCGGGGGAACGCGGCGGGACGACTCCGGGCCCGCCGCGTCCCAGCGCGGTGCGCACGGCGGTGGCGACCGCGGCCGGATCGGTGGCCTCGACCACGGCGGCGACGTGGGCGTCGGGACGCAACAGCCAGGCCTCGCCCGGCCGGGCCTCCAGCGCCCTGGTCAGCGCGCCGGTGTGGTCGATCTCGGGCAGCACCAGCGCCGACACGGGAGCCCTGGTGACCGCCCGCGCCGCGGTCAGGGCCGCGGTGGCGCCGGCGGCGTCGGTGGTCAGCAGGGTCAGTCCGAAGCGGGCCAGCGGGCGCAGCCGGGCGGGACGGTCCTGGCCGGCCAGGCGCACGGGAGCGTCGGGTACCAGGACCCCGGGGCAGGGGAGGGGGGCCTGCCCGCGCGGGGGGCGGCCGGGGAAGGGGCGTTCCGGATGCGCGGTGGTCAAGGGGGAGGCGGTGTACCAGAAGGGCTCGGACAACCGTCCCGAGTCGACCTGCTCCCGGGCCGAGGGCTCGGTCAGCGCGCGTTCCAGGACGCTCTCGCGCCATCTGCGCTCCCGTTCGCCATGGGGCACCAGGAAGCGCATCGTCGCGCTGGTGATCTCGACGTTCTCGCGCGCGGCGGCGTGACGTTCCAGGTGGTAGCTTTCCAGCAGCTCCGCACCGCCCCAGCCGTTGACGGCGAAGGCCAGTTTCCAGGCGGCGTTCTCGGCGTCGTGGACGCCGGAGTTGAGGCCGCGCGCCCCGAACGGGGCGACCAGGTGGGCGCAGTCGCCGGCCAGCAGCACCCGGCCCACCCGCATCCGGTCGGCCAGGCGCGTGTGGAAGCGGTACAACGAGCGCCACACGACCTCGTAGGGCCGCTCGCCGATGATCTGGCGGATGCGGCGGTCCAATCCTCCCGACCTCTCCTCCGCGTCCAGGTCGAAGTCGGGAGGGACCTGCCAGTCGATCCGGTAGACCGAGTCGGGGCAGGGATGGATGAGCACCTGCCGGCCGGGGTTCCAGTCGGGGTCGAAGTGGAAGCGCCGTTCCCGCTCCCAGCCGGGCAGGTCGGCGCGGATGTCGCAGATGAGGAAGCGGTCGGCGAAGCTGTGCCCGGCGAAGTCCACCCCCAGCGCCTCGCGCGCGACCCGCCCCCGGGCGCCCAGGCAGGCGATCGCGTGGGAGCCGCGCAGCCGTACCGGCCCCGCGTCGGTGTCGCACTCCACCACGACGCCGTGCTCGTTCTGGTCGATGCCGGTGACCTCGTGACCCCAGCGCACGGCGATCCCGGCGGCCGACAGCCGCTCGTCGAGGATCTCCTCGGTGCGGGCCTGGGAGATGTTGACGAATGGGGGCAAGGGGCTGGCGCCCCGGTCGCGCAGCCGGATGCCGAACAGCTCGACGTCGCGGTAGAAGGTGCGTGCCGTGTCCCAGGTCAGCCCCTCCTCGACGATGGCGCCCGCGCCCAGGGTGTCCCAGACGTCCAGGACGTCACGTTGCTGGCAGATGGCCTTGGAGCCGACGGGATCGCGGGCGGGACGGCCGTCCACGATCACCACGGGCAGGCCCCAGCGGGCCAGGAGCAGCGCGGCGGTCTGCCCCACGGGGCCGGCGCCCAGCACCAGGACCGGTTCGCGATCGTCGGGGACGTGGCTTCTACGGTCGGCCATGGCCGGCATCCCTCTCAGTCCTGGAGCAGGTCCCAGATCTCGCGGTCGCGTTCGGCCGTCCAGATGACGGGCCGTTCGATCCCCGAGAGTTCGTCCCACAGGCGTGAGACGTCGAAGGGCAGGCAGTGTTCGAAGATCGGCCAGTGGCCGTAGCGGTCGGCGAGCGCGGCGTGGGCGGCCTCGAACGCCTCCTTCAGCGTTCCCCCGCGCGCGTGCACCGCGCCGACCTCCTGGAGCATGACCCGCAGGAAGTGGCGGGTCTGCTCGATGGCGGCGTCCACCGCGGCGCGTCCGCGGGTCACCGGGCCGCGCCCGCCCACGAGCATGTCGGCGCCCAGCGCGGCGACCCGGTCCAGGGTGGGACCGGCCCAGTCGCGGTGGAAGGCGTCGCCGGTGTAGAGCGCGGCCTCGGCTTCGACGAGGTCGCCGGCGAAGAGGATCCGCTGCCGGGGCAGCCAGGCCACGATGTCGCCTTCGGTGTGGCCGCGGCCGAGGTGTTCCAGGACGAGTTCGCCACGGTCGCCGCCGAGGTCGATGGTGACCCGGTCGGCGAAGGTCTGGGTGGGCCAGGTCAGTCCCGGGACGGAGGAGGCGTCCTTGGCCAGGCGCGGCATGCGCTCGAACTCGCTCTTCCAGTCCTGTTCGCCGCGTTCGGCGATGAGGGCGCGGGTCTTCTCGTGGGCGATGACGATGTCGGCGTCGAAGGCGCTGGCGCCCAGGACGCGCACGGCGTGGTAGTGGGAGAGCACCAGGTAGCGGATGGGCTTGTCGGTGTGCTCGCGCAGCCGGGCGAGCCAGGCGCGGGCGGCGGTGGGGGTGGCCAGCGCCTCGAAGCAGATGAGGAAGTCCTCCGCCTCGATGGCGCCGATGTTGGGGTCCCCCTCGGCGGTCAGCGCGTAGACGCCGTCGGCGAGGACCTCCAGGGTCTGTTTCTTCTCGTCGAGGTCGGCGGACGAGGCGAAGGGCTTCTTGGCCATGGTCGGGCCTCCGGAGCAATGATCAAACCTTTGATTAATCGGACGCTACGTGCTCCAGGTCACGCGACCAAGGGTATCGCGCCACTTGCTTATGTGAAGTGAGTCACATGATTTGTCCGGCCTGAAAGGGCGGGCGCAACGGCCGCGTGGCAGGGCCGCCGCCAAAGAGGCGCGGTGGACTAGGGTGGGGCGGCGTGAGCCACGGAACCGACATCCCCGACGGGCTGACCTTCTGGTCCTTCGTGGACTACGCCGTGGAGCGGGTCGGGCGCGCGATGCCCTCGGTGGACCTCGACGCCATGCGACTGGTCCTCACCCTGCACCGGGTGACCAGCATGGTCGTCTACGACCTGGAGTCATCGGTGCACCGCCCCAGCGGATGGACGTGGCCGGGGTTTCGGGTCCTGTTCGTCCTCTGGCTGGCCGGCCCGATGGAGGCCAAGACCGCGGCCGAACTGTCGGGTATGAGCCGGGCGGCGGTCTCCTCCCTGGTCAACACGTTGCACCGGGACGGGCTGGTGACCCGTGAGCGCGCCGACTACGACCGTCGCGCGGTGCGCATCGGCCTGACCGGGGCCGGGCGCGACGCCATCGAACGGGGGTTCGTCGCGCACAACAGGCGCGAGAGCGCCTGGGCCACGGCGCTCACGGGCGAGGAGCGCGCCACCCTGGTCGCGCTGCTGGGCAAGCTCATGGAAGGGTCGTCCGCCGCCGAGGCCAAACGGCGGAGCTGAGGGCCGGGCCGCCCGGCCCCTCCGGCTCAGGGGCGGGCGAAGGGGGACAGGGCGGCCGCGCCGGTGGCCTCCAGGATGCCCCGCGTCTCCATCAGCGCCTCCAGCACGCGCTCGCGCAGATCGGGGGTGCAGCGCGCGGTCGGGATGGAGCAGCTCAGCGCGTCCATGGCGGGGGTGTCGTAGCGCAGCGCCACGCCCAGGCAGGTCAGCCCGACGACGTTCTCACCGTTGTCGACCGCGTACCCACGCCCGCGTATCGCGGCCAGCTCGGCGAACAGGCCCGCCCTGTCGGTCACGGTGGTCTCGGTCAGGGCCGCCAGTTCGGCGGGCAGGAGCGCGTCGACCTCCTCGTCGGAGCGCTCGGCCAGCAGGGCCTTGCCCAGGGAGGTGCTGTGCGCGGGGAGACGGCGTCCCACGCGGCTGAAGGGGCGCAGGTAGTGACGGGACTCGCGGGTGGCCAGGTAGACGACGTCGGGGCCGTCGAGCCGGGCGAAGTGCAGGGTCTCGCCCAACCGCTCGGACAGCGCGTCCAGGTGGGGACGCACGAGCGCGAGCCGGGGATCGGCGTCGATGTAGGCCGTGCCGGCGAGGAGCGCCCGGATGCCGATGGAGTAGAGCGACCCGGTGGGGTCGGTGCGCACCCATCCGCGGTGCACCAGGGTCTGGAGCAGCGCGTACAGGCTGCTGCGCGGCACCGACATGCGTTCGGACAACTCTCGCAGGGTCGCGGGCTCCCGCAGGCCGCCGAGAAGTTCGAGGAGTTCGACGGTGCGGGCCGCGGACTTGACCTCGCGCACGCCCGATGACTCGGTCACGGGACTCCTTCCGGAATGGCCGGCGCATGGACGCGGTCGCGGACGCGAAGTCCGGCGACCGGAGTCGCGTCGATGTCTGTCTAGATCCGGAGATTGTATCCAAGGGGGTGGACAGCGCCGGTCGGCGTCGGCGGAAACGCGGGACGGGGCGCCTCTGGGGGCGGGGTGACCTGCCCGGACGTGCCGGTGGCCATGCTCTCCCGCGTCATCGGGGCCGCCGGGGTGGCGCCGGCCGGGCCGAAGGCAGCGTGTCGTGGGCGCGGCGTGGCCGCGGGATCCGCTGGGGACGCGGGAGCGGCGCGCCTCGCCTGAGGTGCGGAGCGGGCGTCCGATGCCCGGTTTCCACCCTCCTGGCAGCGTTGCTCACATGTTGACGTGATGTGTCTCGCAGATTAATGTTCGTTTCCATACGAAAAAGCTGTCTACATATGGAGACAAATTGAGTGATGTGACCACGCCCCGGGATCCGGTCGATCGTCCCGCGGGCGTCCGCGAGACCGCCGAGCGGCTCGCCGAGGGCATGCGCCGTTCCGTCCTCGCCTTCCCGCTGACCGCATTCGGCCCCGACGGGGAGTTCGCCCCCGCCGAGTTCGACGCCTACCTCGACCACCAGCTCGCCGCCGACCCCGGGGCGCTCTTCGTCGCCTGCGGGACGGGGGAGTTCTTCAACCTGGGCGTCGAGGAGTACGAGCGGATCGTCACCGCCGCGGTCCGCCGCGCAGCGGGCCGCCTGCCCGTTGTCGCGGGCACCGGCTACGGCACGCCACTGGCGGTGGAGTTCGCCCGCGCCGCCCAGCGCGCCGGCGCCGACGCGCTGCTGCTCCTGCCCCCCTACCTGATCCGCTCCCCCCAAGAGGGACTGCGCGCCCACGTCGAGGCGGTCGCCGCGGCCACCGGGCTGCCGCTCATCGTCTACCAGCGCGACAACGTCACCTTCGCCCCCGAGACGCTGGCCGAGCTGGCGCGCGTGCCCACCGTCATCGGTCTCAAGGACGGGCACAGCGACCTCGACCGGGTCCAGCGCCTCGTCCGCGCCGCGCCCGAGGGGTTCCTGTTCTTCAACGGCGCGCCGACCGCCGAACTCCAGGCCCGCGCCTACGCCGCCACCGGTGTGCCCGCCTACTCCTCGGCCGTGCACGCCTTCGCCCCCGAGATCGCCGGCGCCTTCTTCCGCGCGCTCGGTGAGGGGGACGACGCGACGGTCGACGGCCTCCTCGACGGCTTCTACATCCCCTGGGTGCGGCTGCGCGACAAGGGGACGGGATACCCGGTGTCGTTGGTCAAGGCCGCGGCGCGGATCCGCGCGAAGGAGATCGGGGCCGACGTCGGCCCGGTCCGTTCCCCGCTGGCCGAACCCGCCCCCGAGCACCTTGAGGAGGCGCGCGAGCTCATCCGCACCGGTCTGAGCCTCGTCGCCCGCTGACCCCCAGGAGACCCCATGACCACACCGACGACCGGCGCGCGCGTTTCCGAGGTGCGCGTCACCCCGATCCTCATCACCGACCCGCCGCTGCTCAACCTCCAGGGGGTCCACCAGCCCCTCACCCCCCGCACCATCATCGAGGTGCACACCGCCTCCGGCCACGTCGGCCTGGGGGAGACCTACGGCGACACCGAATACCTCGACGCGATCCGCAAGGTCGCCCCCCATCTCGACGGGGTGGAGGTCGCGCGCCCGACCGCGCTGAAGGCCCTCATCGACCAGATCCTCGGGGAGGAGACCCGGGAGGCCGCCACCGCGGACGTCCCCGCCTCGGGCCTGCGTGGCAAGCGCGACCTGGCCAAGCTCAAGGCCAGCGTGTTCGCGGCCTTCGAGGTCGCGTTCCTCGACGCATGGGGGAAGGTCCTCGGTGTCCCCGTCCACGCGCTGCTCGGCGGCAAGGTGCGCGACCGCGTGGACTACAGCGCCTACCTGTTCTACAAGTGGGCCGCCCATCCCGGGCAGGACCCCGACGCCTGGGGCGCCGCGCTGGATCCCGCCGGCGTGGTCGAGCAGGCCCGGATCTTCGTCGAACGCTACGGCTTCACCTCGATCAAGCTCAAGGGCGGGGTCTTCGAGCCCGACGCCGAGATCGCCGCGGTGCGCGCGCTGCGCGAGGCGTTCCCGGACATGCCGCTGCGCCTGGACCCCAACAGCGCCTGGTCGGTGGAGACGAGCCTGTACGTGGCCCGCGAGCTCACCGGGGTCCTGGAGTACCTGGAGGACCCCACCGCGGGCGTCGAGGGTATGGCGCGGGTCCACGCCGAGACCGGCATGCCCCTGGCCACCAACATGTGCGTCACCGGCTTCGACGAGGTGCCCGAGGCGTTCGCCCGCCGCGCCGTCCAGGTGGTGCTCAGCGACCACCACTACTGGGGCGGGCTGCGCGCCACCCTCGACCTCGCGGCGATGTGCCGCTGCTACGGGGTGGGGGTCTCCATGCACTCCAACACCCATCTGGGTATCAGCCTCGCCGCGATGACCCAGGTCGCCGCGGCCGTCCCCAACCTCCACCACGCCTGCGACACCCATCGCCCCTGGCAGGAGGAGGACGTCATCACCCGCCCGCACACCTTCACCGGGGGCGCGGTCGAGGTCGGCGACGAACCCGGCCTGGGCGTCGAGCTGGACCGGGAGGCGCTGGCCGACCTGCACCGTCGCTGGGCCGACAGCGAGGTACGCGACCGCGACGACGTCGCCGCGATGCGGGTCGTCGAACCGGAGTGGAACGCTCCGCGGCTGCCCCGCTGGTAGCGGATCTCCCTGCCGGCCCCACGGACCGTGCCGCGCGGGCGCGGTCACGGCTTCCGGGTGGTGGCCGCCACCCGGAAGCCCCTCCTCGGCGTCGCCCCGCCCTCGCGGGACGGCGCCGCAACGGGCGCAGCCGGATCGAGCCGGATGCGCCCCGGATCCTGCGGAAGGCATCCACATGACCCCTCTCAACCACCCTATCCAGCCGCGACCACTGGCCGCCGAGACGGTCGAGCTGGCCTGGTCGCTGCCGGAATGGGCGCTCATCGCGACCGTCGTCGGCGGCGTGGCGCTGCTGCTCGTGCTCGTCATGGCGGCGAAGATGCACGCCTTCATCGCGCTGCTCATCGTCAGCATCGCCGTGGGGGCCGTCTCGGGCCTGCGTTTCGTCGACATCCCCGGTGTGCTCCAGGAGGGCATGGGGGCGACACTCGGCGACATCGCCATCATCGTGGCCCTCGGCGCGATGCTCGGCCGGATGATGGAGGAGTCGGGCGCGGCCCGCGTCCTCTCCGAGTACCTGCTCAAACGCTTCGGGGAACGGCGTTCCCCGCTGGCCGTCGGTGTGACCGCGCTGATCTTCGGCATCCCGGTCTTCTTCGATGTCGGCTTCATCATCATGCTGCCGCTCATCTACGCCGTCGCCAAACGGTCGGGACGTTCGCTGATCAGCATCGCCCTGCCGGCCGCGGGCGGACTGGCGATCATGCACGCGGTGCTGCCGCCGCATCCCGGCCCGGTGGCCGCGGCGGGACTGCTCGGCGCGAGCCTGGGGTGGGTCACGATCATGGGCCTCATCTGCGGCCTGCCCGCCTGGTATCTCGGCGCCTACCTGTTCGGCTCGCGCCTGGGCGACCGCGTCTTCGTCCCGGTTCCCGCCGGCCTCTCCGCCGAGGCCGAACGCCAGGCCAAGGGGGAGGACGGCGACGAGGAGGCGCGCGCCCCGGGGTTGGGCCTCACCCTGGCCATCATCACGCTGCCGGTCCTGCTCATCCTGCTCAACACCTTCTCCTCGGTGTTCCTGCCCGAGAGCGGCCTGCGCGACGCGCTGATGTTCATCGGCGACCCGATCACGGCGCTGATCATCGCGACGCTGCTGTCGTTCTGGCTGCTGGGGCTGCGCGGCGGGTTCAGCCTGGAGCGCGTCGAGAAGGCGGCGACCGCCGCGCTCGGCCCGGTCGCGCTGGTCCTGCTCGTCACCGGGGCCGGAGGGGTCTTCGGCGAGGTGCTGGAACGCACGGGAGCCGGGGAGGCGCTGGCCGACGTGCTGGGTGAGACCTCCCTGCCCGTGATCGTGCTGGCCTTCATCATCGCCACAGCGCTGCGCGTGGCCCTGGGCTCCAAGACGGTCGCCATCGTCACGACCGCCCCGATCGTGGCACCGCTCATCGCCCAGGCCGGGATGGGCCAACCGGAGATCGCGCTCGTCGTCATCGCGATCGCGGCGGGCGGGACCGTGCTGTCCCACGTCAACGACTCCGGGTTCTGGCTGATGAACCGCTACCTCGACATCGACATCAAGACCACGTTGAAGAGCTGGACGATGATGGAGACGCTCATGGGGGGCATCGCGTTCCTCATCGCCGCCGCCATCAGCGCCGGCCTCGCGTTCACCACCTGACCCATGGGGCGGGCCGCCCCGCGCTCCGCCCCACCCACGACAAGGAGAGGAAGGTTCACCATGGTCGATCAGGCCGAGGTCCTCAGCATCGATCCGCGCACGGGGAAGGTGGCGGAGGTGGTCGCCACCGAGAGCTCGCCGGAGGAGGTGGCCGCGCTGTGCGCCGCCGCCGCCCAGGCGGCACCCGAGCTGGAACGACTCGGGCGCGCCGCGCGGGTCCGCATGCTGCGGGCGATGGCGGCCGCCCTGGAGGCCGACCGCGAGACGATCGTGGGATTGGCCGACCGGGAGACCGCGTTGGGCGCCCAGCGGCTCAACGGCGAGCTGACGCGCACCCGTTACCAGTTCGAGCTGTTCGCCGACGCGGTGGAGGAGGGCTCCTACCTCGAAGCCGTGATCGACCACCCGATGGACACGCCGATGGGTCCCCGGCCGGACCTGCGGCGGATGCTGATGCCGTTGGGGCCGGTGGCGGTCTTCGGGGCGGGCAACTTCCCGCTGGCCTTCTCGGTGCCCGGGGGCGACACGGTGGCGGCGTTGGCTGCGGGCTGCCCGGTGGTGGTCAAGGCCCATCCGGGCCACCCGGCCACGTCGCAGCGCTGCTTCGAGGTGATGGCCGCCGCCGCGCTGGAGGCCGGGGCGCCGCGCGGCGTGCTGGGGCTCGTCCACGGACAGGAGGCGGGGGCACTGCTGGTCACCGACCCCCGGATCAAGGCGGTGGGGTTCACGGGGTCGCTGCGCGGCGGCCGGGCCCTGTTCGACCTGGCGGCCGGGCGACCGGATCCGATCCCCTTCTACGGCGAGCTGGGCAGTGTCAACCCCCTGGTCGTGACCCCGCGGGCCGCCGACCAGCGCGCGGGCGAGATCGCCGAGGGGATCGTCGGCTCCTTCACCATGGGCCAGGGGCAGTTCTGCACCAAGCCCGGCCTGGTGTTCCTGCCCGAGGGCGAGTCGGGGGAGGCGGTCGCCACGGCGATGGCCGAGGCGGTCTCCGGCCGTGCGGCCGGGACGCTGCTGAGTCAGGGCATCCGCGAGGGCTACCTGTCGCGTTCGGCGGCGCTGTCCGAGGCGACCCGCGTGCTGGCGGAGGGCGCGGCCCCCGGCGAGGACGGCTGGCAGGCGCCGGTGCTGCTCTTGGCGACCGAAGCGCGACGCCTGGACGCCGAGGTCGCCGAGGAGTGCTTCGGTCCTTTGACCCTGGTGGTCACCTACCAGGACGAGGAGGAGCTGATGCGGGCGCTGTCCGCCCTGCCGGGTTCGCTCACCGGCACCGTTCTCTCGGCGCGGGAGACGGAGGACGCGACGGCGCAGCGCGCGGCCGCGCGGTTGCGCGACTTCTGCGGCCGGGTCGTGTTCAACGGTTTCCCGACCGGGGTCGCGGTGAGCGCGGCGATGACGCACGGCGGGCCGTGGCCGGCGACCACCGATCCGCTGCACACCTCGGTCGGCCTCACCTCGATCCGCCGTTTCCTGCGCCCGGTCACCTGGCAGAACGCGCCGCAGGAGGTGCTGCCGGAGGAGCTGCGGGACGGTTTCACCGGGGTTCCGCGGCGTGTGGACGGTCGGTCCGGGTCGTGACGACCCGCGGTCGAGGACCAGGTGAGGTGAAAATCTGCGCCTGAGCGGGAAAACCTGAAGGAAAGAAACGGGGTAGGCGGGCCTGCCCTTCCCGGCGCGGCGCAGGCCGGGGGAGGAGGGGTGAGCGGGCCGGGGACGGCGGCCCGCTCGCCCTTCGCCTCGCTCTCCCCGCCCCAGCGGTGCTCCGTCGGACGGTTCGGCGGGCGCGGTCCACCCCTGAAGGGTCAAAGCATCACCAGACGCTTTGAAAAGGACATTCGATATATCCCTGGGGCGTAGTGCTAATTTCTCCCTATGACCGAACTGTCAGCAGGTGACCGGCCATGCCGCTGGTCTCCCTGGGATTCCCGGCCACCCCTCGCGGACGTTCCGTCCGGCGTGGCCCGAAGTCCCGGCTGACGGCAGGGCGCGAGTCGCGCCCGATCCGGGATCCCCGACCCCGAAACCCCCACGTCGTCTTGTCCTCGTCCCCGCCCCGGCCCCGGGGCGGGGTTCACGCCCGGTAACCGGAGGATGCGGATGGACAGTGGCAGGGAGTACCCGAACCCGTTCAGTCGGTGCCCCGAATGCGGACTGGTGACCGAACCGCGCAGGCTCGACTACGTGGCCGCGGCGCACGGTCGCATCGACTGGGGGCACCCGGTCGTCGTGACGTGCCTGGCCTGCGACCGCCCTCATGAACTGACGCCCCTGGACGTCCTCGAACTGGACGGATTCCACGAGTGCGACCAGTGCGGCCAGATGACGCCGTGCCCCGAGGAGGCCGCGCGGCTGCACTGTCTGCGCTGCGGTGCGCTGGCCTGCCGCCCGGTCCTGCACGACCCGGTGGCCCGGCCGGAAACGGTGGTCTGAAGCAGGGCAGCCTCCCCGCGCGTGCCCTCGTCCGTCGGAACCGGGCGAGGGCACGGTCGCGTCCGGGGCCGGCCGGCGACGGGAAGGGCGCCACCATGCCTGCGCGGAAACGGGGCGCCCTGCCCGCGGGGCGTTCACGAGTCGGCCAGGGCCGCGCGGGACTCCTCGGTGTGGGGATGGTCGGGGCCCAGCACCCGCTCGCGGCCGGCCAGCGCGAGCTCGAACTCGCTTCGCGCCTCCTCGCGCCGCCCCTGGCCCCGCAGGCACAGGGCCAGTCCGTGCCGCCTCGGGGGGATGATCGTCCATCGGACCCCTTCCCTGCCGGACCGCCGTGGAGGGGAGCGGCCCGCGAGGTCCAGCGCACCGGATCATCCGCGAGGCGGTCAAGGGGATGGCCGCGGACGGCCGAACCGTCCGCGCCCCGCCCTCAGTCGCGCGGGCGGCGCCGGGCGAAGTCCGCGGCGATCTCCTCGAAGGTGGCCCAACGCACCCCTTCGTGCCCGTTGACGTGCTCGATCAGCCGTTCGTGCATCGACAGCACGTGGGGACGGCCCGACACGTCGGGGTGAATCGTCATCGCGAAGACCGCGTAGTCGTATTCGCGGTACACCCAGTCGAACTGATCCCGCCACATCTGCTCGATGTCGCGCGGGTTGACGAAGCCGTGGCTGTTCGGACTGGACTTGATGAACATCATCGGTGGCAGGTCGTCGAGGTGCCACGACGCGGGGATCTCGATCAGGTCGGTCTCCTCGCCGCGCTCCAACGGGCGCATCCACTCCTGGGCGGGCCTGTCGTAGTCGATCGGGGTCCACGAGTCGCCCACCCGCACGTAATAGGGCTGGAAGTCGTGGTGCATCAGGGAGTGGTCGTAGCGGAACCCCCGTTCCAGCAGGAGCTCGTTGGTGATGGGGGAGAACTCCCACCACGGGGCGACGTAGCCGACGGGACGCCGCCCGGCACGCTCCTCGATGAGTTCGATGCACCGGTCCAGGACCGCGATCTCCTGGTCGCGCGACATCGCGATCGGGTTCTCGTGGCTGTAGCCGTGCACGCCGATCTCATGACCGGCCTGGGAGCAGGCCGTGAACTGTTCGGGGAACGTCTCGATGGAGTGGCCGGGCCAGAACCACGTCGTGGGGATGGCGGCGCGCCGGAACAGCTCCAGCAGGCGGGGCACCCCCACCTCGCCCGCGAACATGCCACGGGAGATGTCGCAGGGCGAGCCCGCGCCCCCGTAGGAGCCGAGCCAGCCTCCCACCGCGTCCACGTCGACGCCGTAGGCCACCAGGATCTCCTTCGCCATGACAGTCGGCTCCCTTCGTCGTGCCACTCGCAAGATCTCCCGCGGGACGTCGCAGCCCGTGGGCGGTCAGTCCTCCGCCGCGATCGCGCCCGCCGCGCGCAGCCAGGTGCGGCACCGCCAGGCGACCGCCTCGACGTCGGGGGTCTCGGGCTCGGGGGCCAGGGCCACGGCCAGCAACAGTCGGGCCTGCCAGGGGGAGAGATCACCCGCGAAGATCGCGCCGGCCTCGGCGAGGTCGGCGCCCCCGCCGGCGTACAGGCCGGTGACCGCTCCGGCCCCGGTCCGGCCGGCCACGATCACGGGCGTGCCCGTCTCCAGCGCCTGCAGGCAGGCGCGCACCGTTCCCGGGGTGGCGTTGCCCGCCCCGAACGCCGCGACGACGAGACCGCGGGCGCCGGCCTGCACCGCCCGTCCGACCTGCGAGCCGTCACAGCCCAGATACTGCGCGACCACCTCGACCCGGGGAAGGTCGACGAGGTCGGAGGTGAGCAGAGGGCCGGGCGGGGAGGCGAAATGGTGGTGGCGCACCCCCGCCTCGTCGACGTGCCCCGAGGGTCCTCGATCCGGTGCCGAGAAGGCGTCGAGCGCCAGCGCGTGGGTCTTGCGTACGCCGATCGCGGGCAGGATCGCGTCGGCGAAGGCGATCATCACCCCCGAACCGGCGGACGCGGGGGAGGCCGCCCAGCGCAGCGCGGCGGAGAGGTTGCGGGGACCGTCCGGCGCGGGGTCGTCGAAAGGGCGCTGGGCGCCGGTCACGACGACGGGGGCACGTCCCGCGTGCGCCAACGCGAGCAGGAACGCCACCTCCTCCAACGTGTCCGTGCCGTGGGTGACCACCACGCCGTCCGCCTCGTTGACGGCCGCGCGCACGGTGCGCACCAGGGCCAGCGCCCCGGGCACGTCCACGGCGAAGCCCGCGGTGGCGGAGACGTCACGGGTCTCCACCACGGTGGCGCCGAGCCCGTCCACCTCCAGGGCGCTCCGCAGCAGTTCCGCCGCCCCGACGCTGACCCGCCGGCCCTGCGCCGATGTGCGGGACGCGATGGTCCCACCGGTGGCCAGGAGAACGATGCGGCCCACGTGACCTCCGGAAACGTTCGATCGATCGGTCCCGGAGCATTCTGTGGCCCGGCAGTGGGTGAGGCAAGCGGGAAACGCGGGGAGCCCGGGAGGAATCGCCCGAGGCCGAAAGAGGGAGGCGGGACGGGCGCCGTGCGCGTCGAGCCGATCCGGTCCCGCAGGAAGGCGGGTACCGGGTGTGTGCTTTGGAGCGCGATGGGTAGCTGGGCACTCCGACGCGAACCGTTTCGTCCGAGTCGAAAAGGGGTGAAGGCGTGTACCAACTCCATCCCGATGACGCGCTGGCCGCCGCCAGAGAGGAGTTTCCGGCCTATCTGATCTGCGAATTCCACGACGGTCGAGGCGCTCCCGACTACACCGCCATCCTCCGCGAGGGCTACCGCAGTGGAATGCAGGCCCAGATGCTGCACGCGCCGAGCTTGGACGACCTGCTCGCCGAGTTACGCGCCCAGCCCCGTCCCCAGCCGGCCCGGCACGACCGTGCCGGGCGCCTCGGCCCGTCCGGCGGCGACTGACCGGCGGACGACCCCGAGAGCGCGGAAAGGAGACGTCCGGGTGTCCGGGCACCGGCTCATCCGCGCAGAGGCCGAGGACACGGTGTGCGCCCGTCCGAGGAAGGGCGGGCGCACACCGTACAACAGCTCCCCGCCCTTCGCCCGGCCGGGTGACACGGGATCCGGACGGGCGGAGGACGCCTTCTCCCCGGATGACAATGGGCCGCCCCGGTTCGACGTCGCCCTCCCGCCGGCGCCTCGCCCCACCCCCGCCGTCCGAGGTCGAACGGTCGTCGCCGCTCCGTGGAGCGGGCCCCGAGGACGCCTCAGGCGGGAACGAGCGGAGGCTCGGGCTCGCCGGCCTCGGGGTCGTCGCTTCGGGTGCGCCCCGCCGCGGCGCGGGAGGCGGCCTCGGCCACGGCGGCCTTGGCGTCGACGCGGCCGTACCCGTAGCGTTTGCTGTGGCCCCGCTCGTCGTACTCGCCGGGAGTGTCGTCGATGCGCCGGGCCGAGACGCGGATGACGTCCTTGACCTCGCTCCAGGTGAGTTCGGGCGCGGTCGCCAGAATCAGCGCGGCGACGCCGGCGGCGCCCGGGCAGGCGCTCGACGTGCCACCGAAGGAGTTGGTGTAGTCCCCTCGTTCGTCCCCCAGCGAGCTGTCCCCCGGGTTGTAGCCGTCCCGCCCCCGGCGATCGGTGGTCCAGATGCCGGGGGTGAGGGATTCGTGGCCGTCGCTGCTGGGGAAGCAGCACCAGATCGCCTCGCCGTGGTCGCTGTAGGCGCTCTGCTCCCCGCGATCGTTGCAGGCCGCCACCGCGATGACCTGTTCGTTGCTGGCGTAGCCGTCGTTGTCGACGCTCTCGGCGCCGTTGCCCGCGGCCCAGACGACGACGCAGCCGCGCCCGCCACGGCCGTTGCGCACCGCGTGGTCGATGGCCAGCCGGGTGCTGTCGGGCAGGGGCACCACCTGGTCGTGCAGCGGGTCGGAGGGATCCCACCAGCGGCCGTCCCGGGGCCCCCAACTGCACGAGATGATGTCGGCACCGTGGTCGGCGGCCCACACGAAGGCGTCGGCCTCGTCCTGGGAGCCCAGGCCGGAGACGAGCCGGATGGGCATCAGCCGCGCGGCGGGCGCCACCCCGGACGCCTCGCCGACGCCGTCGGCGCAGGCGACGCCGGCGCAGGCCGTCCCGTGGTGGTTGCCGTGCCCGGGACGGGGGTCACCGGAACGGGGAGGGCTGGCGGAACGGGGGGCGACGATCTTGCCGTCCGAGGAGAACTCCCGGTGGTCGATGTCGAAGCCGTCGTCGATGACGCAGATGGTCGTTCCCTCACCGCGGGTGGTCTGCCAGGCGGCCACCACGTTGGCGTGGGCGTCGACGCTCCGGCCGTCGACGGTGACCGGTCCCAGGTGCCATTGGTGGGGGAAGGCGGCCCGGTGGCTCGGCTCGCGGATCAGCTCGGGGTGGCACAGGTCGACGTCGTCGCGGTCCAGCAGCTCCTCGGCCAGATCGAACACGGCGGGGCCGGTGCCCTCCGGAGCGGCGACGAAGTAGGCCCCGCGGGCGTAGCCGAGCGTCCGTTTGACGGTGAGCCCGGCCCCCGCCAGGACGCGTTCGCAGTGATCGGCCGACGCGTCGTCGGCGAATTTGACGAAGACGTTCTCGGTGTAGACGACGGGCGCGCCCGAGGGGTCGCGCAGTCCACGACCGGCGAAGCGCACCTCGGGATCGGTGTGGATGATGTCGGCCAGTTCGCGCGCCGCACCGGTCGGGGCCGCGTACACGTCCACGCCGACGTCGGGCAGGCCGAACAGCGCGGACAGCCGCCCACCCGCCTCGCGACTGCGGCGTCCCAAAGGCGCGGTCTCGTGGCGGGTGCCGCGCCGTCGGGTGCGCACGACGACCAGGTCGTCGTGGTCGAGCAGCTCCAGTCGGAAGCCGTCGGTCCCCCCGAACCTGCAGGTGACCATGGTGTTCCCCCCTCGTCGTACCATGCTGTTCGCTTTGAGTATGTGATCACTCACGCATGGTGATCAAGGGGTGGTGACGTGCGAAACTGGGGATGTGGAAGCACCGGAACCGCCCGTTGGGGCTCCCGAGGAGGTCCCCTCCTCCACCGCCGTGGCCGGCCCCCGCTACCGGCTGGACCGTGAATCCGTCGCCGTGCACTCCGCGGGGGAGACGGTGTCCGTCGTCCAGGGCCCTCCCCTCCGGCTGCCCCCGGGCAGCCGTGTGGGACCGGTGTACCGCCGGACGCCCGGGGGAGAGGTCGTCGTGCCGACCGGGCGCCTGCACGTCCGCTTCGCCGAGGGGGAACGGGCCGAGGAGCAGCGCGCCGAGTTGGCCGGCATCGGAGTGGTCATCGACCGGGTACCCGCATACGCCCCGCACACCGCCTGGGTGCGCGGGGCGCGCGGGGAGATCGCCGAGTCGCTGCGGCTGGTCGAACGTCTCGCCGCCCTCGACGGCGTCCGCAACGTCGAGCCGGAGATGCTGGGCGAACGGGCGTGGCGCTAGCCGCCCGCCTTTTCGGCCTCCGGGACGGCGCCTCAGCGCTTCGGGAGTGTCCGTGCCGCCCGCTGTTCCGCGGTGGAGGGTGCCGAACGCCGCTGCGCGGGGACGGGGGTCTCGGTAAGCGCCCGGAGCGCCTCCTCGCGGGTCCGGTACACCGTCAGCGACCGGGTGAGTCCGGCCCGGGCGAGCACGCGTTCGGCCGGAGAGTCCGGCGTGGTGATGAGCGAGACCCGGATACCGCGGGCCGTGGCCCGGGTGCGTACCCGCTCCACGATCCCCGCGAGCGCCTCGTCGCACATGAGCGCCGCGCCGACGTCGATGACGAGTTCCCCGATCCGCTGGTTGGCCAGCCAGAGCAACTGCTCGCGTAGTCCGTGGCGGTGCCGGGCCTCGATGCTGTGCGGGAAGGCCGCGATGGCCCCGCGGCCCGCGTAGGAGACGTCGGCCGTCATCTGTGTCATCTGGTGCATGATCCGCCTGTCCAAGGTGTGAAGGAAACGTGTGTTCAACGACTGTGGGAGGTGGCGTCCGGCCGGTCGGAGGAGGAGACCTGGGACGCATCGGTGCCGGAGCCGGTGACCGAGTCGCTCATGAGCTCCTCGCGCAGCGTCCGCAACGTCCGCGCCAGCAGACGTGACACCTGCATCTGGGAGACGCCGATCATCGCGGCGATCTCGGTCTGGGTGTGGTCGGCGAAGAAACGGAGGTAGAGCACCCGCCGCTCCCGGGGAGGAACCCGTCGAAGGGCGACCTTGAGCGCCTCGCGGTCCACCACGTTCTCCAGCGCCCGGTCGAGGCCGCCGAGCGTCTCCCCCAGGGAGGTGTCCTCGTCCTCCTCGGCGCTCTTGCACGGGGCGTCCAGGGAGAGGGCGCTGTAGGCGGAGGAGGCGTTGATGAGTTCGACGGCGCCGTCCAGGTCGAGGTCCATCGCGGCGGCGATCTCGGAGATCGTGGGACTGCGCCCCAGGGCCTGGGTGCGTTCCAGGACCACCCGGTTGAGCTCGTTGCGCCGCTCCTGGTGACGGCGGGGGACGCGCACGGCCCAGGTGTTGTCCCGGAAGTGCCGTTTCAGCTCGCCGCTGACGACCGGGACCAGGTAGGACGGGAACGGTCTGCCGTAGTCGGGGTCGAAGCCGTCGATGGCCTTCATCAGGCCGACCATCGCGACCTGGCGCAGGTCCTCGGTGGGTTCGCCCCGGTTGCGGTAGCGGTCGGCGAGCCGCTGGACCCGTCCCGCGTACATCCGCGCGATCCTGCGGCGCACCTCGTCGCGGACGGGGGACGAGGGAGGAAGCCCGGGCAGGAGCCGGAGGAGGTGTTCGGCGTCGGCGTCGCGGGGGAGGGGCGGGCAGGACGCGCCGTCGCCACCCCCGAGCGGTTTCGAAGCTGATCGGGAGGGTGGGGCGAGTGCGCCGGTCATGACCATGTGACCCCCTGGGCGGTGATGGGTGGTGGGAGATGGGCGGGTCCGTTCTCGTCCTGGCGCGATCGGGACCGGAAGCCTCTCCGGAGCGGGGGGTCGGGTCGACATCGTCGACTATCTGCTATCCGCCGGCGGGGCGGCCGGACCGCTGAATCACGTTTTCAGACCCTTTAAAGGACTTTCCGGGCTGATTGTCATTGAAACGAGATCAAAGATGTTTTTTGTAGCTGTTTGCCCTTTTTGGGGGTGGGTTTGCCCTGGTGAGCGACATGTTCCGTCAACGGGCGGCGAGCGGCGCGCATGGCCTTCCACGGGCCGCTCCAAGGCACCTCGGAACGGAATACGGACAGCTATATGCCCAGGTCAGATGTTTATGGCCACCCGATGGCGGCTAGCGGTCGCCCCGCGGGGGACGCTCGCGCGGGTGCGCGCCGGAGCTCCGTGGTCGGCTTTGAAGGAAAGGCCGCCCCGCAGGGGACCGTCCGGCGCACGGCCGGAGGGGATCCTGCCCGCATCACACGCCGGCGCGGGCGGGGACCGGAGGTGATATCCGGCCGTCACCCGGCCGGGTCGCCCCGGCACGGACGGCCCACCGCGCCGGCGTCTCCCCGACACGCCGGCCCCAGGGGCACCACACCGGAGGGCGCAACCGTACGGGAAGCCGGGAAGCCCGCCACCGTGCCCCCGCAGCCTCCACCGGACGGGGCGGACGACGGGGTACGGTCGCGCCATGACCATGGAGGACGGCAGGACCGCGAGGCCCGAACCCGCGGTCGACAAGCACCTCGCGGGCAGCTTCGCCTGGGACGTGCGTGCCGACATGCTGTGGTGGTCGCCCGGACTCGTGCGGATCTTCGGCTACCCGCCCGGCCGGATGCGCCCCAGCATCGACGCGATCCTGGAACACGTCCACGCCGACGACCTCGGTGACGTCCACGGCCTGCTCGCCCGGATCAAGCGCGACGGCGGTCTCTTCTCCATCCAATACCGCATCATCGACGCGCAGGGGCGCGAGCGCAGTGTCTTGACGATGGGCGCGGCCGAACAGGACGAGACGGCGACCACCGTGTGGGTGGGCGGCCACGCCAGTCTCGCCCCACCGCCCTCCACGCACCCGAGCGCGGGACCGCGCGTGCGCGAACTGGAGGCGGAGAACGCCCAGCTGCGCACCGAGCTGGCCAACGCCTGGGCGGCGCACGCCTCCCTGGCCGACATCGAACAGGCCAAGGGCATGCTCATGCTCGCCTGCGACTGCGACGCGGCCCAGGCCACCGCCGCGCTCAAGCGGATCTCCCAGCACACCAACGTCAAGGTGCGCCACCTCGCCGCGGGCGTCATCGCCGCGATCACCGGTCGGCGCGACGAACTGCCCGCCTCGGTCCGTGACGCGATCCTGCGCGAACTGGGCCGGCTGCGCGCGGGGAACCACCACCCGGAGTGAACGGCGGAGCGGGGTCAGCCCCGGTCCGGTGGGGCGGCCGGCCGGGACGCCCCACCGGCCTCCTCCACGGGACCGCCGCGCTCGGAAGGGGCCCGGACCTTCCCGCCCCCTCCGGCGCCGACCTTCGGCGCGGCGGACTCCTCCTCGGCCGGCGAGCGCCGCAACAGCGCCGCGACCACGGCCGCGATCGGGGTCGACAGGAACGCTCCGGCGATCCCGCCCAGCAGCGAACCGATCGTGATGACGAGCAGGACCACGGGGGAGGGCAGGTCCAACGACCGCCCATAGACCCGGGGCGCGAAGAGGTTGCTCTCCAACTGCTGGACCAGGATGGTCACGCCCACCACGACCAGGGCGATCACCCACCCCTCGGTGACCAGCGCGGCCAGGGCCGACAGGAGACCGGCCAAAAACGCCCCGATCACCGGCAGGAACGCCCCGATGAAGGTGAGGACGATCAGCGGGATCGCGAGCTGGATGTCGATCAGGAAGATCAGGAAGATCCCGATCCCGACCGCGTCGATGAGGCCGACGATCGCGACCCCTCGCACATAGCGTCCCAGCACCTCATAGGCGGTCGTGCCGCCGGAGTAGAGGGAGGAACGGCTCGCGGCGGGGAACAGGCTGAGCAGCCACTGGACCAGCCGGTCGCCGGAGTGCAGGAAGTAGACCGTGAGGACGGCGACCAGGACGATACCGATGACCACCTGACCGGCCGCGACGGCGCTGGACCAGGCGCCGCTGACCAGCCGGCCGGAACTCTGCTGGAGCTCCTGTTGGGCACGCGACCACAGTTGTTCGAACATCGCCTGGTCGACCCCCACCCGGGCGAGCGCCGAGGGCACGCGGGCCAGCCCCTGTTGGACGCTGGCGATCAGGTCGCCCGAGCCGGCGAGGGCGGGTTGGATCATCAACGTGATCGCGCCCCCCAGCACGACCAGCGATCCGAGGACGACGATGGTGGTCGCGGGACCGCGCCCCAGCCCCTTACGGCGCAGCCACGCCGTCGGCGGGCCGAGCAGGGCGGTCAGCGCGACCGCGAGGATGATCGGGATGACGACCGTGCGCAGGCGGATCGCGATCCACACCAGGATCGCGATCGCCGCACCGACGACGAGCAGCCGCCAGGCGACTCCGGCGGCCGCCCGCAACCGTTCGTCGGCGCCGTCCCGTTGCCCTGCCCTGTCCGGGGTCATCCTGCCTCCAACTCTCCGGCCTTCGGTGGGATCGGCCGGAACCACCGGCCAGGCGGATCCGCCCGCCACGCCGCCTCCGCACCACACCTACCCTCTGAGCGAGGGTCGAACGTCCCTTTCGGCCACGACGTGGGGTGACCCGGCATACAATCCCCCTTCCAGGGCCGACAGGCTGACAAGAGCGGAAAGGCCGCATGGGCGAGAAAGACACGCGACCGGGACGGGAGACGGAGTCCGGCACGTCGCCGGAGGAGGCCGACAGCGCCCTCTTCCTGCGGGAGATCGAGCGGCACCTGCTCGTCTGCAAGTTCGCCGTGGACGAGCTGATGACGAAGCTGCGCATCCTGAGCGAGGAGTTCGACTTCGTCCGGGAACACGACCCCATCGAACACATCAGCCACCGCATCAAGCAGCCGGAGTCGATCCTGCGCAAACTCCGCCGCCGAGGGCTGTCCCCCGACGTCGTCTCGGTCCGCGAGCACCTCGACGACGTGGCCGGGGTGCGTGTGGTCTGCCCCTTCGTCTCCGACGTCTACACGGTGGCCCGGCTGCTCGGCCGGCAGAACGACGTGACGGTGATCCAGACGAAGGACTACATCGCCCAGCCCAAACCCAACGGTTACCGCAGCCTGCACCTGATCGTCGAGATCCCGGTCTTCCTCTCCGACGGGGTGGAACAGGTCAGGGCCGAGGTCCAGCTGCGCACGATCGGGATGGACTTCTGGGCCGCGCTCGAACACCAGATCTTCTACAAGTACGACCACAGCGCGCCCGAAGGGCTCCTGGAGGAGCTGACCGCCGTCGCGGAGGAGTCGGCCCGGCTCGACCTGCGGATGGAGGCGCTGCACCAGCGCATGCGCGAGGGCAGCGCGCCCGCCTGAGAGATACAGGGACGGTGCCCGGCACGGACTCCCTGACCGGTCTCAGGGCCGGGGCCCGGCCGAGGCCAGGAGGGCCGCCGTGGCCGAGTAGGCCCGCCGGGCCGCGATCCGGGCGCCAAGTCCGTCCAGGTCGTCGGAGGCCACCTCGACCCCCACCGGCGCCGTCACCCCGTGCCCGCGCAACAGCCGCAGGAAGCCGCGCACATCGGCCACGCCGTCACCGGGGAGGAGCCGGTGGTGCCGCGCCTCCTCGGCCAGATCCCCGCAGGGACGGGCGCGGCAGTCGCAGACCTGTACCGCCACGATCCGCTCGGGAGGGATGGGAGCCAGGTCCGCGGCGGTGCCGGCGGCGCGGTGCCAGTGCCAGGCGTCGACCAGCAGACCCGAATGTCGCGGGTCGCCGCCGCGGGCGAGCTCCCAGGCGCGCGGCAGCGACGGGACCGCCCCGTAGGGCATGAACTCCAGGGCCAGCCGCACCCCACGGGCCGCGGCGCGCTCGCACAGCCGGGCGTAGGCGGCCACGAGGTCGACCCCGGGGGAGAGCGGATCGGGCAGGCCCGTGTGCACTCGTTCGGCGCCGAACGTCAGGGCCATGGCGAACAGAGCGGCTTCGCGTTCGCCGGGCTCCCCGCCCGCCCAGTCCGACAGCAGCTCGACCTCGGTGACCCGCAACCCCAGTTCGTCCAGTAACGCCAGAACGTCGCGGTCGTCGTGCCCGCTGCGGCGGGCCCGGCGCAGGTCGTCGAGGCTCAGGCCCACCCCGGTGAAACCGGCCTCGGCCGCAGCCTCCAGCCGTTCCCGCAGGTCCCTCGCCCCGCGCAGGGTCAAGGAGCTGACCGTGAGGTCGTCGCCGGGTGCCGTCACGCGCATGTCCGTCCCCTCGGATACGGAAGGGGCGGGTGTCCGCCCATCGCCGCGTGGCCCCCTACCCGACGCGGTCCGTCCCACCCCGCGCCTCCTCCTCCCCGAACACGGTGTCCCACCGGCGATAACCTCGGCGGGATCACTATCGGCGCCGCCGCGCGACCGGGCCGCCTCGGCCCGGGGGTCCCGCGGCGGCCTGTCCCGACAGGAGAGGACCCGACCGTGTCCGGTTCCCCAGCCGCTCCCGCCCGCCCCAGCGTGCTGCTGCTCAACGGCCCCAACCTCAACCTGCTGGGGGAGCGCGACCCCGCCCAGTACGGGACCACCACCCTCGCCGACGTCGAGCGCAGGGTCACCGCGCTCGGTGAGGAGCTGGGGGTGACGGTGACCTGCGCCCAGAGCAACTCCGAGGGCGCCCTGGTCGACCACGTGCACGCGGCCCGCGCCCACCAGGCCATCGTCTTCAACCCGGGCGCCTACGCCCACTACAGCATCGCGCTGCGCGACGCGATCGACGCGATCCCCACGCCCTGCTTCGAGGTGCACATCTCCAACGTCCACGCCCGTGAGGAGTTCCGCCACACCTCCGTCATCGCGCCGGTCGCGGCCGGCTGCATCATCGGCTGCGGGGTCCTCGGCTACGAACTGGCGCTGCGCGCCGCCGTCGGGCACATCGGCGGCCGGGCCACCGCGTGACCACGGCGCACGCCGGCCGGCCGCGCGCCGGCCGCCGTGCGCTCTTTCCCCGTGGCGAGGGGCGTTTCCGGTGTTGGCGGGATCGCCCCGTCATGACTGACCGTATGCGGCTCTTGACGTGATACGTCCGCGCGCCCAATGATCAGCCTTCAAACGACGGAGCGCGCTCCGTCCCCGACTCGCGGTGCCCACGAAGCTCCGGAGCCTCACTGGAGGTCACGCGTTGAACCCACGACGACGTCTTGCGACGTCATCCCGCACCACCACGGTCTCCCTGCTCGCCGCCGCGGCGTTGCTGCTCCCGGCCCTCCCCGTCGCCGCGCAGGAGCCCGACGGTGACATCCTCGACCGGCTGGAGGACATCCCCGGCCTCACCGTGGTCGAGGAACAGCCCACCGAGGAGGGGTTCCGCTACTTCGTCCTCGGCTACGAGCAGCCGGTGGACCACACCAATCCGGCCAAGGGCACCTTCCAGCAGAGGCTCACCCTCCTGCACCGCGGTTTCGACCGGCCCACGGTGCTGCACACCAGCGGCTACAACGTCTCCACGCGGCCCTCGCGTTCGGAGCCCACCCGGCTGATCGACGGCAACCAGATCTCCACCGAGCAGCGGTTCTTCTCGCCCTCGCGCCCGGAACCGGCCGACTGGGACGACCTCAACATCCGCCAGGCCGCGGCCGACCACCACCGCATCGTCACCGCGCTCGACGACATCTACGCCGAGGAGTGGATCTCGACGGGAGCCTCCAAGGGCGGTATGACCTCGGTCTACCATCGTCGGTTCTACCCCGGCGACGTGGACGGCACCGTCGCCTATGTCGCCCCCAACGACGTCCGCGACCGCGAGGACAGCGCCTACCTGGAGTTCTTCGAGACGGTCGGCGACGACCCCTCCTGCCAGCGCTCGCTGGAGGGGGTGCAGCGCGAGGCGCTGGAGCGCCGCGACGAGCTGGTCGCCCACTACGAGGAGCTGGCCGCGGCCAACGGCTGGACCTTCCACCGCGCGATCGGCAGCGCCGACGCGGCCTTCGAGATGCTGGTGCTGGACACGCCCTGGGCGTTCTGGCAGTACCAGACGACGTCACGGTGCGCCGACGTGCCCGGCACCGACGCCACCACCGATGAGATCGCGGCCTTCCTCGACGAGATCGCCGGGTTCGAGTTCTACAGCGACCAGGGCACCGAGCCCTACATCCCCTACTACTACCAGGCCGCCACCCAGCTCGGCACCCCGAGCGTGCCCACCGACCACATCGACGACCTGCTGGAATACCCGGGACAGTTCACCGCGTCGACCTACCTGCCCGACGAGATGGACCTGCCCCGCTATGACCACCGCGCGATGCCCGACATCGACCGCTGGGTCCGCAACCACGGCAGCCAACTGCTGTTCGTCAACGGCGAGTACGACCCGTGGAGCGCCGAACCGTTCGAGGTCCGGCGCGGACACCGGCGGGAGGCCTTCTCCTTCACCGCGCCCGGCGCCAACCACGGCGCCAACATCGCGGCACTGACCGAGGCCGACCGCGCCGCCGCCACCTCGGCGCTGCGCCGTTGGGCGGGCGTGGCCGACGAGGTCGCTACCCTGCGCGGCGGTGACCGCATCCCCGGGCTGGACGACGTCGGCGACACCGAGCGCCGTCCGATCTGACCGGTCGATCAGGTGCCGTGGCCCCGGTGGGCGTCCCGCCCGCCGGGGCCACGGTGCTCCAGCCCCGTCTCCCCAGGGGCGCGCCCCGGCGGGAAAAGCTCATTCCCGTGGTTCGGCGTACCAGCGCCAGGAGCTCCGGCGAGGACGTCCGGGCAGCTCACCGCGTCCCGTGGCCCAGAGCAGGGTGGGCCAGGGCTCCGCCTCCGCCGGCACGTCGGGAAAGAGACGGGCCAGCACCCGCGCGCACAGGCCCGCGGGCGGTCGCCAGGCCAGGCCGAGCCCCAACGCCATGTCGTGCGTGTGCACCAGGGTCTCGACGATCCCCATCGCGGCGAACCCCGCCGGATCCGACACCCCGTGGCAGTGGTAGGCGCGCGTTTCGGCCGGGCGGACGCGCACCATCGCCGTCAGCAACGCGCCGCTCGCCTCCACCACCTGCAACAGGCCCGCCGGACCCGCGCCCCGATCGGCGTGGACGCTGTTGGCCGGACCACCGGGGCGACGGCTCTCCCACACGAAGGGCACCTCGCGCTCCAGCGGCGGGGTGCGCGGACCCAGCTGCGCCGCGTAGGCGAACAGGTCGTCGGCGAGGTGCTCGGCGGTCTCCCAGCAGCTCCAGTCCAGGCGACCGGCCGGGCCGTCCCAGGCCGCCTCGGGGGCCTGGCGGAGGGTGTCCACGGCGAGGCGCACGGCGAGGTCGACATCGTCGGCGGTGACGGGGGAGCACGCTGTCTCCACGGGTTCGGACATGGGGCGACCGTAGCGCACGCGGAAAGCGCCCGGCGCGGCCCGGCCGCCCCCAGGCAGCGGGCTCACACGCGCTCGGGCACCTCGTTGCCCGCGGCGCGGATGGCCGCGGGGATGTTCACGGCCAGCAGCGCGGCGAAACCGATGACGAAGAACAACGCCAGCGAGAGGATGGCCGTGCGGTAGTCCCCGCCTGTCACGTCCAGGGCGATCCCCAGGGTGAGCGAGCCGAGGAAGGCCGAGCCCTTGTCGCTGATCTCGTACAGGCCGAAGTACTCGGCCTCCTTGCCGCGCGGGATGAGGTGGGAGAACAGGGAACGCGACAGCGCCTGGGTGCCGCCCAGCACGATCGCGATGAAGAAGGCCAACACCACGAACTGCGGCACCGAACCCGCCTGAAGGAGCGGCGCCGCCGACACCACCACCAGCCAGACCACCAGGCTGGCCAGGATGGTGCGCTTGGTCCCCAGCCGGCGCGCGATCGCGCCGAGCAGCAGGGCTCCCCCGAACGCGACGAACTGCACCATCAGGATGGTCCCGATCTGGACCTCCTGGCCCAGCCCCAGGGCCTGATCGGCGAAGACCGCTGCGAAACCGATGACGGTCTGGATCCCGTCGTTGAAGGCGATGTAGGCCAGCAGGAAAAGGAGCGTCCGGGGGTAGGCGCGCAGGCCCTTCAGGGTCTGCCACAACTGGGCGAAACCGCCTGCCAGCACCCCGGCGCCCCGCGGGCGCGCGGCGCCGCTTTCCTCGGTCGCGGGGGGCCGGGCCGGGTTGCGCAGCCGGGCCAGCGGGATCAGGGCGAACAGCGCCCACCAGACACCGGCCGACACCATGCAGATCCGCACCGCGTGCTCGGCCGTCACCCCGAACGCGCCGTGGAACAGGTACAGCACCAGGTTCAGCGTCAGCAGCAGCGCACCGCCCAGATAGCCCATGGCCCAGCCGCGCGAGGACACCGCATCGCGCTCGGCCGGCCCGGCGATGTCGGGCAGGAAGGAGTTGTAGACGACGAAGGAGCCGCCGAAGGCGGTGTTGGCCAGCACGAACAGCGCGGCGCACACCAGGGGGCCGTCGGCGAAGTACAGGCCCATCGTCGCGAACGCGCCCAGGTAGGCGAAGACGCCCATCAGCTCGCGCTTGCGCCCGGTGTAGTCGGCCAGCGCGCCCACGACGGGCAGCAGCACGAGCTGGAGCAGGACCGACAGCGACGTCGCGTAGGGATACACCGACGTCGGGTCCACCGACCAACCGGCGAACAGCTCGATCCGTCCCTCGGGCCCCGCGGCGGCCTCGGCCATGGTGGTGAGGTAGGGGCCGAGGAAGACGGTGATGACGGTGGTGGAGAAGACCGAACCGGCCCAGTCGTACATGTACCAGGCCCGCCACTCCCGGCGTCGGGAGGGGGAGCGGGCTGGGTCACCGGAGGGGGAGGGGGGTGCCGACGCACCGGGGGGAAGGGACACGGGGCTCTCCAACGGACGGACCGGTCGGTCGGGACAGGGGGTCAGGCGGACGCGCGCGCCTCGGTGGTGGTCGGCCAGGCGCCGCGTTCGGCCAGCACACGGCGCAGGCCCACCACGTCGTCGCTGACGATGCCGTCGACGCCGGCGTCGAGGAGGCGGCCCATCACGACGGGATCGTTGATCGTCCACACGTGCACCTGCATACCGAGCCGGTGTGCCGCGGCGATGAAGTCGCGGCTGACCACGGGGAAATTTCCGGCGCGCAGCGGCACCTGGGCGCAGGAGACGCCGCGTCGGGCCAGGCCGCGCAGCAGGGGGGAGAGGCAGGACAGGCGCAGCCGCGCGACATCCCAGGGCGCCGCGGACATCGCGACCGGACGGTCCAGCGTTCGGCGGACCCGCTCCAGCCGCCGTTGGTCGAAGGAGCCCACGCACACCCGGTCCCAGGCGCGGGTCCGGCGCAACACCCGGGCCAGCGGCTCCACGGCGGAGTCGGCCTTGACGTCGATGTTGAACCGGGCCTCGGGCCAGGTCCCCAGCAGGTCTTCCAGCAGGGGGACCGATTCGACGCCGCCGACCCGGGCGCGCGCCACCCGCGCGTGGGGGAGGTCCGCGATGGCCCCCGAACCGTCGGTGGCGCGGTCCAGGGTCGCGTCGTGGAAGGCCACGAGCACGCCGTCGCGGGTGGCGTGCACGTCGGTCTCCAGGTAGCGATACCCCAGGTCGATCGCGTTCTGGAACGCGGGGACGGTGTTCTCCAGTTCGGTGCGCACCCGCCCGGAGGCGTCGGTCAGCCACCCGCCACGGTGGGCCAGCCCGATCGGCGTGGGCGTGTCGAGGTAGGTGAGGGTCACCCGAGCAGTATGGCCGCTCCTGCGTCCCGCAGGGGAGGGCAAGCGCTTTCAAAAGTGTGGCGGGAAGGCGGTCCTGGTCGGCGGTCGGAAACGGACACTGGCGTTCCCGATGGGTTTGAAGTAGCTTGGAAAGCGCTTTCTCACGAAGGTCGAGAGGTAGGGCACATGGGCATTCAGCTGCTCGGCGTCGCCATGAACGGCGTCACCGGCCGCATGGGATACCGCCAGCACCTGACACGGTCGGTTCTCGCCATCCGGGAGGCCGGTGGCGTGCCACTGCCGGACGGCGACCGGATCATCCCCGAACCGATCCTGGTGGGCCGCTCCGAAACGAAGCTGCGCGACATCGCGCGGCAGCACGGCATCGAACGCTGGAGCACCGATCTCGATACCGTTCTCTCCGACGACACCGTCCAGATCTACTTCGACGCCCAGATCACCAGCGCCCGCGAGGACGCGGTGCGCGCGGCCATCAGCGCGGGCAAGCACGTCTACACCGAAAAGCCCGTCGCCGCGACCCTGGACGCGGCCCTGGAACTGGCCAAGCTCGCCCGCGACGCGGGCGTGCGCAACGGGGTCGTGCAGGACAAGGTTTTCCTGCCGGGTCTGCTCAAGCTACGCCGGCTCGTCGACAGCGGCTTCTTCGGGCGGATCCTGTCCATCCGCGGCGAGTTCGGTTACTGGGTCTTCGAAGGGGACTGGCAGCAGGCGCAGCGCCCCAGCTGGAACTACCGGGCCGAGGACGGGGGCGGCATCGTCCTCGACATGTTCCCGCACTGGCACTACGTCCTGGAACACCTCTTCGGCCCGGTGCGGGCCGTCACCGCGCGCGCCGTCACCCACGTGCCGCGCCGCTGGGACGAGCGGGGCCGCCCCTACGCCGCCACCGCCGACGACGCGGCCTACGCGATCTTCGAACTCGACGGCGGGGTCATCGCCCAGATCAACTCCTCCTGGTCGGTCCGCGTCGACCGGGAGGAACTCGTGGAGTTTCAGGTGGACGGTACCGAGGGCAGCGCCGTCGCCGGCCTGACCGGCTGCCGCATCCAGCACCGGGCGCTCACCCCCAGGGCGGTGTGGGACCCCGACACCGCCACGTCCGACGACCACCGGGGGCGCTGGCAGCAGGTCCCCGACAACGGCGAGTTCATCAACGGTTTCCGGGCCCAGTGGGAACGGTTCCTGCGCCATGTCCACACCGGGGAGCCCTTCCCGCACGACCTCCTCTCCGGAGCGCGGGGCCTGCAACTGGCCGAGGCCGCGTTGCAGTCCTCACGCTCGGGGCGGCGGGTGGAGCTGGAGGAGGTCGAACTGGCGTGAGCTCTCCCACCGTGACGCTGCCCCGCCCCGACGGCACCCTGGCCGTCCACACCCTGCGCGACCCGATCGCCCTCCCCCCGGCCACCGGGCCGATCCGGTCCCGGACCGCCTACGCCGCGGCCCACGTGGTCGCAGACCCCCTCGCCGACAACACCCCCGGAGCGCCCGCGCGGCTCGACTGGGACGCCACCCTGGCCTTCCGCCACCACCTGTGGGATCTGGGGCTGGGCGTCGCCGACGCGATGGACACCGCCCAGCGCGGCATGGGCCTGGACTGGCCGGCCACCGCCGAGCTGATCCGCCGTTCGGGGGCCGAGGCGGCCTCCCGCGGCGCGATGTCGGCCTGCGGCGTCGGCACCGACCAGCTCCACAGCGTCCCCGCGCGTTCGGCGGAGATCGTCGCGGCCTACACCGAGCAGCTCGCCGTCGCCGAGGAGGCCGGGGTCACGCCCGTGCTCATGGCCAGCCGGCACCTGGCCGCCCTGGCCCGCAGCCCCGAGGACTACGCCGAGGTCTACGGGGAGCTGCTGCGGCAGGTCCGCCGCCCGGTGATCCTGCACTGGCTCGGCACGGCCTTCGATCCGGCGCTCGCCGGATACTGGGGGAAGGACGACCCGGCCGACGCGGTACCCGTGGTCGCCGAGCTGATCGCGACCCACGCCCCGGCCGTCGAGGGGATCAAGGTATCCCTGCTCGACGCCGAACTGGAGACACGGCTGCGGGCGTTGCTGCCCGAGGGCGTACGCCTGTACACCGGGGACGACTTCAACTACCCGTCGCTGATCCGGGGGGACGGCAGCCGCCACTCCCACGCGCTGCTCGGCGCGTTCGCCGCGATCGCGCCCGTCGCAGCCGCCGCCCTGCGCGCCCTCGACGACGGCGACGACGCGCGCTATGACGCCCTGTTCGCCCCCACCCTGCCCCTGGCCCGCCACCTGTTCGCCCCGCCCACCTACTACTACAAGACCGGCGTGGCCTTCCTGGCCTGGCTCAACGGCCACCAGCCGGGGTTCACCATGGTGGCCGGATTGCAGGCCGCGCGCTCCCCGCTGCACCTGGCCGAGGCGTTGCGACTCGCCGACGCCGCGGGGGCGCTCACCGACCCGGACCTGGCCGCCCGGCGCATGCGATGGTTCCTCGACGTGGCGGGGGTGGCCCGATGACCATGGCCCCCACCGCTGTCGACGTCCCTTCCGGCCTGCCCGCCGCCATCTCCACGCCCGCCCCCGGCGACCCGCGGCTGTCCCGGCTCTCGCTCAACCAGAAGACCGTCGACCGCTGGGGGGTGCGCGAGGTCGTCCACGGATGCCTGCGGGCCGGCATCCCCGCGGTGGGACTGTGGCGCGAGCCCGTCGCCGCGTTCGGGACGGCGCGCACCGCCCGGCTGGTGCGTGACGCCGGCCTGCGCGTCTCCTCCTACTGCCGCGCGGGTTTCCTGACGGGCCACGACTCGACCGCCGCCCTCGACGACAACCGCCGGGCCATCGACGAGGCAGCCGAGATCGGTGCCGCCTGCCTGGTGATGGTCCTGGGCGGGCTCCCCGAGGGCAGCCGGGACCTGGCCGGCGCGCGCGCACGCGCCGCCGAGGCACTGGCGCTGCTGGTGCCCCACGCGCAGGAGCGCGGTGTCCGCCTCGCCCTGGAACCCCTCCACCCCATGTTCTGCGCCGATCGCGCCGTGCTGTCCACGCTCGGTCAGGCTCTCGACCTCGCCGAACGGTTCCCGGTCGAGACCGTCGGGGTGGTCCTCGACGCCTACCACATCTGGTGGGACCCGCAGGTCGACGCGCAGATCCGCCGGGCGGGGCCACGCATCGCGCTGTTCCAGGCCTGCGACTGGGTCCTGCCCCTGCCCGCCGACGCCCTGCTGGGCCGCGGCATGGTCGGCGACGGCCACATCGACGTGCGCGCGCTGCGGGAACAGGCCGACGCCGCCGGCTACGCCGGCGACATCGAGGTGGAGGTCTTCAACGCCGACGTCTGGGCGGCCGACGGCGACGCGACCGTCGCGACCCTCCTGCGCCGCCACGTCCAGCACGTCGTCTAGCCGCCGCGTTCCCATCTCAAGGAGGCATCCATGGAGTTCGACGGCATCCTCTTCTTCCCCGTCACCCCCTTCGACGCGCGAGGCCGGCTCGACGAGGCGGCCCTGGAACGCCACCTGCGGTCCGGCCTGGAACACCGGCCCGGCGGCGTGTTCGCCGCCTGTGGCACCGGTGAGATCCACGCCCTGTCCACGGCCGAGCACGCGCGCGTGGTGCGCGCGGCCGTCACCGCCGCGGGAGGCGGGGTCCCGGTGGTCGCCGGCGCCGCGGGCGGCCTGCGCACCGCGATCGACCAGGCCGTGGCAGCGCGCGACCTCGGCGCCGACGCGGTCCTGCTCTTTCCGCCCTACCTGGTCGGCGCGCCCCAGCGCGGCCTGGTCGACTACGTCCACGCGGTCGCCGCCGAGGCGAAGACGCCCGTCATCGTCTACCAGCGCGGCACGATGGCGCTCACCCCCGAGTGCGCCGCCGAGATCGCCGGGATCCCCGGCGTCATCGGCATCAAGGACGGACTGGGCGACCTGGACCGGATGGCCCGCATCGTCATGGCGGTGCGGGAACGGCGCGGCAGCGACTTCACCTTCTTCAACGGCCTGCCGACCGCAGAACTGACCGTGCGCGCCTACACCGGTATCGGCGTCCCCCTGTACTCGTCGGCGGCCTTCGCCTTCGTGCCGGAGGTCGCCACGGCGTTCCAGTGGGCGGTGCGTGCCGGCGACCCGCTCGCCGACACCCTGCTCGAGGTGTTCTACCGTCCGCTCGGCCGGTTGCGCGACCGCACCCCCGGCTACGCCGTCGCACTGGTCAAGGCCGGCCTGGAACTGCGCGGCGGGGCGGCCGGAGGGGTGCGTCCGCCCTTCACCGACCCCACACCCGCCGAGCTCGTCGAGCTCGGCGCGATCATCGACGCCGGGCTCGCCGCGGTCAAGGAGTCCGCCGCCCCGGGGGCCTCGGAGTGCTGATCGAGGGGATCTCGGCCACGGCCCGTCGGCTGCCCCTCGCCCGTGCCTGGGACGGCGGGGTGGACGCCAACCACATCGTCGTCGTGCGCGTCGACGCCCAGGGCGGGGCGCGGGGCACCGGCTTCGCCTGGACCCCCGGCGTCGGGGCCGGGGCCGTACTGGCCCTGGTGCGCGAGGACTGCCCGGCCGCGCTTTCGGGCCGGCCCGCCGACCCGGGGCCTCGGTGGGCCGACCTGATCCGCCACCTGCGCGACGCGGGCACCGGCGGGCTGACCGCCATGGCCGTCGCGGCGATCGACATCGCCCTGTGGGACCTCCAGGCCCGCGCCGCGGGGGTCGCGCTGACCGACCTGATCGGCCGCCGCCGTGACCACGTGGCGGCCTACGGCAGCGGCGTCAACCTCGACCTCCCCCTCCCGGAGCTGGCCGAACAGGTGCGTGGCTGGCTGGACCGCGGCCACACGGCGATCAAGATCAAGGTCGGCTCACCCGATCCCGGCCGCGACGACGAGCGCGTCGCCGAGGTCCGCCACATCATCGGCCCCGACCGGCGGCTCATGCTCGACGCCAACCAACGCTGGGACCTGCCCGGCGCGGTCCGCGCGATGCGCCGTCTGCAACGGCACGACCCCTACTGGATCGAGGAGCCGCTGCCCGCCGACGACCTCGCCGCGCACGTCCGGCTGCGCTCGGCCACCGACGTGCCGTTCGCGCTCGGCGAGAACCTGCGTACCGTGCGGGAGTTCCGCGCCGCGCTGGAGGCCGGGATCTGCGACGTGGCCCAGCCCAACGTCGTGCGCGTCGGCGGCATCACCCCCTTCCTGCGTGTCGCCGAGCTCGCCGCCGACCACAGCGTGCCGGTCGCTCCCCACCTGCTGCCGGAACTGTCCGCCCAGCTCGCGCTGTGCGTGCCGATGGTCTCCATGGTGGAGGACATCGACCAGGCCTCCTTCGCCGCGCTCGGGGCGCTCACCCGGCCCAGCGGGGTGGAGGTACGCGAAGGCCGGGCCTACGTCGAGGGCGGCGCGGGGCACGGCCTGGAGTTCGCCGTCGACACGCCCGCGCCCCAGGTCCCCTGACACCACCGGTGCCGCCCGGGGCGCGCGGCACCGCGACCCACACCCCACCGGTCCGCGCAGCGACGGACCGGGCGAAGGAGGAACGGATGCGCATAGCCACCCCCGTGGCGCTCGTCACCGCCGCGGCCCTGTTGCCGTTGACCGCTCCGGCCGCGCACGCCGCCGGCCCCCTCTCCCCGCGCGTCGAGCGCGTGGCCCGCCAGACGCTCGCCCCGGACGACGGCTGGGCCGCCCACGAGGGCGGGACCACCGGAGGGTCCGCCGCGAAACCCGCCGACGTCCACGTGGTGCGCGACTGGGCGCAGCTGCGCGCCGCCCTGTCCGACCCCGATTCCACCCCCAGGATCGTCGCGGTCGACGGCACGATCCACGCCGCGGAGGGCCCCGACGGACAGGCCCCCACCTGCGCCGACTACGCCGACCCCGCCTACGACAAGGAGGCCTACCTGGCCACCTACGATCCCGCCCACTACACGGAGGCCGAGATCACCGGCCCCCTGGAGGAGGCGCGCCAGCGCTCGGCGCGCAACCAGGCCGAGAGCATCTCGGTCGACATCGGCTCCAACACCACCCTCATCGGGCTGGGCGACGACGCGCGTATCGTCGGCGCCTCCATCACCATCCGCGACGCCGACAACGTCATCGTGCGCAACCTCGCCTTCGAGAGCCCCCGCGACTGCTTCCCTCACTGGGAACCGGGGGAGTGGAACGCCGAATACGACGGGCTGACCGTACGCAACTCCACCCACGTGTGGGTGGACCACAACGAGTTCTCCGACGGCGCCCACCCCGACAGCGCCAACGAGGAGCACTGGGGGTATGAGTACCAGGTCCACGACGGCCTCCTCGACGTCGTGGACGGCTCCGACCTGGTCACCCTCTCCTACAACGTCTTCGCCGACCACGACAAGACCATGCTCATCGGCAACACCGACCGGCCCGATCGCGACCGCGGCCGGCTCCGGGTGACACTGCACCACAACCGGTTCGACAACATCCTGCAACGGGCCCCGCGGGTCCGTTACGGCCAGGTCCACGTCTACAACAACCACTACGTCGTCCCGGCAGCCCCCGAGGGGGAGAAGGAGTACGTCTACTCCTGGGGGGTCGGAGTCGAGTCGATGATCTACGCTCGCAACAACCGCTTCGACCTGGGAGAAGGCATCGAGCCCGCACAGGTCGTCCGGGCCTGGGGCGGCACCGCGATCGACGAGGCCAACACCCTGGTCAACGGCGTCTCGCGATGGCACCGGGTCGACCTGCTCGCGGCCCACAACGCCGCCCACGACCCCGACCTGGGCTCCGACGTCGGCTGGCGGCCCGAGCGGAGCGGGCGCGTCGACCCGGCCGCCAGCGTCGCCGCCAAGGTCGGCGCGCACGCCGGGACCGGGCGCATCCTGTGAGTGACGTCCGCCGCGGCACCGGGCCGTGCCGCGGCGGACGCCGGGGTCAGGCGGTCGCCGGCGGGGCGGTGCTCTCGCGCAGGACCACCTCGCCGCTGACCGCGACGGTGCGCGGGTGCGCGGGGGCGTCGCCCTCCAGCGCCAGGCGCGCGGCCTCCCGACCCATCCACTCCAGCGGCAGGCGCACCGTCGTCAGGGCCGGCGTCAGGTCGCGCAGGGTGGGGATGTCGTCGAACCCGGCGACGGACAGGTCCTCGGGCACCCGTATCCCCGCCTCGCGCAGCGCGGCCATGGCGCCGGTGGCCATGACGTCGTTGACGACGAACAGGCAGGTCGCGTCGGTCCCCCCGGCCAGCAGCCGGCGCGTCGACTCATATCCCCCATCGCGCGTGAACGCCCCGTGGACCACGTTGTGGGGGGCCAGTTCGGCACCGGCCTGCGACAGCGCCGCGTGGAAGCCGTCCAGGCGGTCGCGCGCGGTACGCAGGTCGGTGGGGCCGGCCAGGATCGCGAACCTCCGGTGTCCCTGTTGGGTGAGCCGGCGGGCCAGCTCCGCCGCGCCGGCCCGGTTGTCCGGGACGATCGTGTCGGCGGGCAGCCCCTCCTGGGACACGCAGGCCACCCGGCCGCCCTGCGCGGTGAACCTGTCCACCTCCTCGGCCAGCTGACGGGTGCTGGCCTCGTCGATCGTGCGGCTGCCGACCAGCACGACGGCGCGCGCCCGGTGCGAGCGCAGGGTGGCCAGGAGCTGGGCCTCGCGGCGTGCCGCCCGTCCGGTGGTGCCCAAGACGACGACGAGTCCCTGCTCCTCGGCGACCTCCGTCATGCCCGCCGCGATACTGGAGAAGTAGGGGTCGGCGATGTCGTGGACCACCAGGCCGACGAGCGTGCTGGTGTTGCGGGCCAGCGTCTGGGCGGAGGCGTTGGCGAGGTAGCCCAGTTCGTGGGCGCTCGCGGTGACGCGCTCCCGTAGTTTCTCCCCGACCTGTCGGGTACTGCCGTTGAGGACCCGGGAGGCCGTCGCCAGGGAGACTCCGGCGTGCCGGGCCACCTGCTCCAACGTCACATAACCGTTGCTCACGGACACCTCTCACGGGCGGGGGACGCACGGGCGGGCGCGCCTTCGGGAAAGCTCTTTCCTACCTGATCATAGGAGGCCGCGCGCCACCGGGCGAGCCGGGACGACGCTTATCTTCACGACGGCCCCCGACAGCGGCGTCGGCCATGGCACCGGTCCGGCCGTCGGCGGCCACGGGCGACCGTCCTGGGCCCGAACCGCCCGAGGTCGCCCGTGGCCGCCCGCCTGCTCCGCCGTCCCGCGCACGGGCACGGCGGGGCGATGGCACCGGGCCGCGCCCTCGCGCGTCGCGGCCCGGCTCACCGTCCCCGGTCCGCGGCGCCCAGCTCCGCGCGCCAAAGCCGCCGGGGCCGCCACCCCAGCGCCCGCGCCCGCGCGCTGGAGAAGGCCGGGGCCGTTCCGGTCAGTCGGGCGGCCAGGCCGGCCGTCCCCGGATGGAACCGCGGCAACAGCTCGGCCAGCGGCTCGGTGGCCAGCGCGTCGTCGGCCACGGCGTGCAGGACCTGCCCGGGCGCGACGGCCCCGGGCCGCTCCAGGACCAGGGCGAACAGCTCGGCCGCGTCGCGCGCGTCGACGTAGTTGAACAACGACGCGGCGGCCAGCTCGGGGCGCTCCAGCCGTTCGGCGACGGTGTGCCCCTGCTGGGTCGGGGCCCCCGCCCACTCCTCGGGCGCGATGACGTATCCGGGCCGGATCGAGGCGAACGCGCAGGCGCCCGGGTGGGCGCGCGCCAGCGTGCGCACCGCCTCCTCCACGATCACCTTGGACAGGCCGTAGGCGTGCCACGGCAGTACGGGGTGCTCCTCGGTCAGCGGCAGGTGGGCCGGCCGCCAGCCGTCGGCCCCGTATCCCAGGACGGTCGGGCTGGAGGCCGCCACGGCCGAGCGGGCGCCGTGGTCCACCGCGGCCTTCAGCACGGCCCAGGCCAGCCGGGTGTTGACGTCGAGGATGACGGTGTCGGGCCTGCTGAAGGGCACCGCGATCCCCGCGAGGTGGACCACGCCCTCGGGACGGGTCCGGGCGAACGCCTCCGCGCGGGCGTCCTCGTCGAGCAGGTCGGCGCGCAGATGCCGTACGCCGGGGACCGGCGGGCCCTCGGGGGAGAGGTCCACCGAGGTGACGTCGTGGCCGCGCTCGGCCAGGACGGCCACGACACTGCGGCCGAGCCGTCCCGCGCCGCCGGTGACAAGGACACGCATGGTCGGGTTTCCCTTCTCGTCGAGACCGCGCCGGTGGGGCGGGCGGGGTCAGGCGCCGTGGCGCTCGCGGTACTCGGCCTCGGCCTCGTCGAGCTGCCGCGCGGCGGTGTCCAGGAACTCCTGCGCGCTCATCTCGCCGAGGAGGACCTGCTGGTACAGCGGCTCCAGGTCGGTCTTGACGATGGAGTTGAACTGCGGCAGGTAGTAGGGGAGCTGGACGAGGACCGTGGCGTCGTCGTTCATGATCTCCGAGGCCCGGGCGAGCGCCTGGTTGGCGTTGACCCACTCCTCGTTCTGGACGTCGAGGTTGGCGGGGATCTGGCCGACCTGTTCGTTCCAGTAGGAGTTCATCTCGCTGGAGGCGACGAACTCGACGAACCTCCACGCCTCCTCCTGGTGCTCGCTGCTGCGAAAGACGCCCACCCCGTCGGTCGGGTTCGACACGATCGTGTGCCGCCCGGTCTCCTCGCTGGGCCACAGGGGGGTGCCGACGACCCCCTCCTCGCCCAGCGCCTCGACGTGGTTGGCGTAGGAGCCCAGGTTGTGGTGGAGCATGGCCACGTCACCGCCGGTGAACTGGGCGACCATCTTGGGGTAGTCGTTGTTGATGTCGGCGCTGGGCGTCTGCTCGTCGTACATCGCGGCGATCCGCTCCAGCGCCTCGACGTTGGCCGGGTCGTTCACGGTGGTCGTGCCGTCCTCGCGGAAGAAGGACGTGATCCCGGAGATGGCGTAGATCTCCTCCAGGACCTGGGGGATGGAGCCGGCGCCCCCGCGGATGGTGAAGCCGTAGCGGTTCTCCGCGGGGTCGGTGAGCTCCTCGGCCGCGGTGAAGAACTCCTCCCACGTCTCGGGCTCCTCGACGCCGGCCTCGGCGAACCAGTCCGGCCGGTACCAGATGATGCCGATGTTGGCGCTGGTGGGCAGGGCGTAGAGGTTGCCGTCGGCCGCCGCCGCGCGCACGTTCTCGACGAACCCGCTGTTGAGCCGGTCGGCGAGGTCGCTTTCGGCGAGCCGGTCGTCCAGTGCGACCAGGGCCTCGCGGCCGCTGAGGTTGGACAGGTAGGCGGTGGAGACGCCGCCCACGTCCGGCAGTGCCTCGCCGGCGATCGCGGTGTCGTACTTCTGCTGGACCTGGGCCGAGGGGATGCCCACGTACTCGACCTCGATACCGGGGTTGGCCTGCTCGAACTCGGCGATGATGTGCTCCCACAGCGGGGTGCGGTCGGGACCGGCGTTGTTGTCCCAGAAGGTGAGCCGGACCGTGCCGTCATCGGATCCCGAACCACAGGCGGACAACAGGAGTGCTGCCGCGGTGGCGAGCGCGGCGGCCTGGAGGGGGCGCCGGGAGCGGCGGAGGCGGTGCGAACGGGGCATGGTGGTTTCCCTTCGTGAGCCTGGTGCTGCGTGACCCCCGTGGCCGGTCGCGTGGGGCGGGCCCACGCGCTGGGTTGGAAAGCGCTTACATGGAAGAGTGGCACGGGGAGAGGGGGGAGTCAACGGTTCGGTCGGCGGCCTTGGGATGTCACGGGTAGGGGGCGGCCGATGCCGCCTCCACCCGGAAGAAGCGGAAGACGGCGTGTCCGGTGGCCCGCTCCGCGCCCGCCGGACCGAGGGCGAACAACCCCAACGTCGCCCCCACCCAACGCCCGGGGGAGGCGGTGAAGGCCGGGCCCAGCCCGGACCAGCCCGTCCCGTCGTCGACGAGGAAGCGGCACCGGGCGTCGGCGTCGATGTCGACGCGCAGCCCGACCTCGCTTTCCCCGGGCAGCGGACGCGTGACCTCCGCCGGCCCTCCAGCGACGCCCGGTCCTTCGCCCCGCACCACCTCCGGGCCCGACGGCCCACGGCGCAGGCCCACCCACCCGAAGGTGTCGCCGAGCACGGTCAGCCCGGCCACGGCCCCCAAGGCGTCCGACTCCAGGCGGACCCGGGTGGTGACGGTGCACGGGAAGGCGGGCAGCCGCTGACCCAGCACGTGCGGGACCGCGGTGAGATCCCCGCCGCCGACGTCGGGAACACAGACCAGCCCCAGCCCGTCGCACTCCACCAGCCATCCCGCCCGGGGGTTGGCCTGCCAGGTCCACCGCGGCCCCGGGCCGCCGCGGAAGTCGTCGTGGGCGGTGAGGAGCGGCGCGGCCGGGGCGGGGGAGAGGGGACGCGGGTGGACCTCCACCGGCGTCCCGCACCCCGACCCGTCGTCGAAGCCGATGACCGGCCACCCGTCGGCGCGCCATGTCATCGGCTGTAGGTGGACGACCCTGCCGAACGGGCCCCGGTCCTGGAAGTGCACGAACCAGTCGTCACCGGCCGGGGCGCTCACCCACGCGCCCTGGTGGGGGCCGTTGATCGGCCCGCCGTTGCGCGCCATGACCACACGGTGCTCGTAGGGGCCGTCGATGGAGCGGGAGCGGAAGGCCGACTGCCAGCCGTCCGTCACACCGCCCGCCGGCGCGAGGATCCAGTACCAGCCGTCGCGCCGGTAAAGCTTGGGGCCTTCCAGGGTGTGACAGCCGGGGATGAGGTCACCGTCGACGACCACGCGCCCCCGGTCCAACAGCCGGGTGCCGTCCGGGCTCATCCGGTGCAGGGTCAGGCGGTTGGCCACCCCGCTGCGGCTGCGCGCCCAGGCGTGGACCAGGTAGGCGTCCTCGCCGTCCCACAACGGGCACGGGTCGATGTAGCCGGCGCCCTCCTTGAGCGGGATCGGGCGGCTCCACGGTCCCCGTGGATCGGGGGCGGTGACGACGAACAGGCCGTGGTCGGGGTCGGGATAGAAGATCCGGAACAGCCCCGCGTGGTAGCGGATCGCCGGGGCCCACACCCCACCACCCCAACGGGGCAGCGCGTAGTGCTCCTCCGGTTCCAGGCGCGCCAGCGCGTGGCCGAGGAAGGACCAGTCGACGAGGTCGCGCGAGTGCAGGACGGGCAGCCCGGGAACGCGGTGGAAGCTGGAGGCGACGAGGTAGTAGTCGGCCCCCACCCGGATCACGTCGGGGTCGGAGAAGTCCGCGGCCAGCACCGGGTTGCGGTAGCTCGCGGCGGTCGCGGGCGCCGCCCTCACCCCGCCTCCCCGGGGTCGGCCGCGCGCTCGCGCGCGGTCGCCGCGAGCCGTTCCAGCTCGGCCGGGGAGGGATGGCCGTCGGCCACGACCGTGACGACGCGCCTGCGCAGGACCTCCTCCGCCCCTATCGAGCGTGGCCGATCCCAGGCCAGCGCGGCCCCCACGCCGGGGTACTCGCCGGCCCGCAGGAACCAGGGGTCGCGCTCCTCTCCCGGCGTGGTGAACACCAGGGTCCACCGGGCGCCGTCATCCCGGGTCCCCAGCAGCGCCAGCCACGCGGCGGTCGAGCCGTGCAGCGCCGACTCGCCCTGGACCCCGGGGCCCAGGCAGCGCGGGGGCAGGGCGGCGCGCGGCGCGCGCCAGAAGAAACCGCCGTAGCCGGCTCCGGGGCGTCCCTTCACGGCCGGGCTGGCAAGGCGCAGCTCCCCTCCGCAGACGTTGCGCAGGCCGACGTCCAGGACCAGCGCCCAGGCGCGCTCGTCCAGCGCCAGCGCCCGCGTCCGGCGCTCCTCGGCGATCACCTCCTCGCCGTCGCGGCTTTGCCAGGAGATCAGCTCGGTGTGCTCCTCCGCGTGGCGCCGTGACCAGGCGCGGTGGAGTTGCGCGCCGTGGTCGTCCAGCCAGGTGGGTCCCTGGTCGCGGACGAAGGTCCGCCCGCCCCAGAAGTTGGTCCCGCCCACGTCGGGAACGGCGACGCCCACGCCCAGGTGGTGGGGGTGGTCGGCGGGCCGCGTCTCGGTGACGACCGTTCCCGCGAGGGTGGACACCGGGTGCAGGTGCGGTCGCGGCGCCAGCCGCGGCTCCAGTCCCGTTCCGTCGTGGTGTTCGGCCACCACCCGGCCGGCCACGCGCAGCAGCGTCGGGGTCTGCCGGCCCGTGGAGGTGGGGGAGGTCGGAATCGGTCGGGTCATCGTCGCGCTCCCGTCGTCGAGGCGGCCCAGGGGACTCCCAGCTCGGAGAACAGTCGGCCGGTGTAGGCGCTGCGCGCGACCAGCCCCTCCACCCCGGTCACCACGCGCCCCACCCCGTCGGGTCCGGTGGCGACCTCCTGGGCCGTGGCCGGGATGGGGCGCGGGTCGGGGGCGGTGCGCACGGCCTCCAGCACCGTCATGAACCCCTCGGTGCGTTCGAGCGGCACCAGGAGCGGTGTTCCGTCCGCGAGGTGGTCGAGGAGGTTCTCCAGCAGGTCGGTGCGGGGGTGGGTGCTCACCCGTGGTCCGGCGCCGGGGATCTCCAGGTGGACCTCGTCGAGCGTGTAGTAGAGCCGGACGCGTCCTCGGGTGCCGTTGATGCTGACGTAGGGGTCGTGGCGGGACCGCGCGCACAGGGTCACCGCGACCGTCACCGGATATCCACCGGGAGCGCGCAGGCGCAGACAGGAGGTGTCGTCGGCGTCGATCTCGTGGGCGTGGAACAGTTCCAGTTCCACCCCGCCGGCCACCGACCGCTCGGCGCCGGCCAGGGCCAGCGCGGTCGCCACGGCGTGCGCGAACGGGTTGGTCAGCGCGCCGTCCACGACGTCCACCCCGTCCATGCGCCGTCGGCCGGCCCAGGGGGCCCGCGCGTAGTAGGCCGAGGTGCGCACCCACGCGCCGGCGGCACCCACCCCGAGTATGTCGCCGACCGCGCCGGAGGCGGCGAGCGCGCGGGCCGCCTCCGGCGCGTCGGAGCCCAGGCTCTGGAAGCCCACCTGACAGGCCAGCCCGCTTCGGGCGACCTCCGCGCGCAACAGCCGGTACTCCGCCAGGGTCGCGGTGGGGGGCTTCTCCAACAGGACGTGGGAGCCCGCGGCGAGGGCGGTGCGGGCCAGGTCCAGGTGGGTGTGGATCGGGGTGACCAGGACGGTGACGGCCGCGCCGGTACGCCGTACCAGTTCGCCCAGGTCCGTCGACTGCTCCGGCTCGCCCAGCCCGGCCAGGTCCGCCCGGGTCACCGGCACCGGGTCGCACACCCCCACGAGCCGGATCCGTCCGGCGGCGGCGAGCCTGCGGAGGTTGTCCAGGTGCCAGCGGCCGTGCCCGTGCGCGCCGGCCAGCACGACCGGGACCGGCCCGCTCATCCCTTCACCGCCCCGGCGCTCATGCCCTGCACCAGGAAGCGCTGGATGAAGGCGAACACGATCACCACCGGTACCGCGGCGACCACGCCCCCGGCGGCCAGCGCCCCGAAGTCGACGCTGAACTCGCCGATGGTGTAGCTCAGCCCGACCGGGATCGTGTACTTGTCCTGGGAGCTGATGAACATCAAGGCGAACAGGAAGTTGTTCCACGAGTCGATGAAGGCGAAGGAGCCGACGGCGATCAGGCCGGGACGCAGCATCGGCAGCACGACGGCGAAGAAGGCGCGGATCCGCGAGCAGCCGTCGACCCAGGCCGCCTCCTCCAGTTCCACCGGGATGTTGCGGACGAAGCCGCTGAGCAGGATCAGCGACAAGGGGAGCTGGAAGACGGTGTTGGCGATCACCAGGGACCACAGGCTGTCGGTCAGGTTGAGCATGCTGAACAGCTCGAACAGCGGGATCAGCATCATCGCGCCGGGGATGAACTGGGTGCCCAGCATCGCGACCATGAACAACCGCTTTCCCCGGAAGGAGAACCGCGCCAGCGCGTACCCGCCCGACAGGGCCACCACGCACGTCGCGACCAGCGCGGCGACGCCGACCTTCATGCTGTTGGCGAAGTAGGCCCCGAAGCCGATGCCGTTCCACACCGTGTCGAAGTGCTCCAGGGTGAGCGGCCAGGGCACGATGCCCGTGGTGCCGGCGGGGCGGATGGCGTAGAGCACCATCCAGTAGAACGGGATCAGGGTGAACAGCAGGTAGAGCGTGAGCGGGACGGCGATCTCCCAGCGCGGCAGCCGGGGGCGTCGCCGCGGCGGGGCGGGGGCGGGGGGACGGGTCCCGCTGGGAGCGCTCCCCTGGCCGGGGGGCTGGACGGGGGCGTGGACGGCGCGGTCGACGGTCACGCGCGGTCACCTCCGAACCTGCTCAGACGCAGGTAGACGAGGGAACAGATGAGGAGCAGCCCGAAGGACGCGGTGGTCAGCGCCGCCCCGTAGCCGAATTCGTAGGAGTCCACGGCCTGCTGGGCGACGTAGAGCGGCAGGGTGGTCGTCGCGTTCGCGGGGCCGCCGCCGGTCAGGGTGTACAGCAGGTCGACGTTGTTGAACTCCCAGATCGCGCGGAGCAGGGTGGACAGGATGATCGCGTTCTTCAGGTGCGGCAGCGTGATGTGCAGGAAGCGGCGCCGCCGGCCGGCGCCGTCCACCGACGCCGCCTCGTAGAGGTCCTTGGAGATGGTCTGGAGGTCGGCCAGCAACAGGATGGCGAAGAAGGGGACGCCCCGCCACAGTTCGGCGAGCACCGCGGCGCCGAAGACGGTGTCGGGATCGGCCAGGACCGCGGTCCCCGGCGAGCCGATGCCGAGGTCGGAGAGGAACCGCAGGAAACCGGTGGTGGGGCTGTAGAGCAGCGTCCACAGCACGGTGGTGAGGACGCCGGAGACCACCCAGGGGGCGAAGACGGTGGCCCGGGCCAGGCCGCGCCACCGGAAGGTCTCGTTGACGATCAGCGCCAGGAGCAGCCCGAACAGCAGCTGGAGGATGACCTCCCAACCGACCCATTGCGCGGTGAACCCCAGACTGCGCCAGAACAGGGGGTCCTCGAACAGCATGGTCCGGTAGTTCTCCAGCCCGGCGAAACCGTTGTTCCACGGCTCGGTCACGTTGTAGTGCTGGAGGCTGTAGTAGAACACGCTGAGGATCGGGTACAGCAGGAAGACGATCATCAGCAGCACCGAGGGTGCGATGAGCAGGTACGGAGTCCATCTGTGACGGAGGCCGCGGCGCGGAGCGGCTTGCGCGCGACGCCCTTCGGTGACGGTTGCCACGCCACCAGCTCCTTTGCTTGGTCCATTGCGGAAAGCGCTTGCCGAGAAATGTAGACAGCGCGGAAATCAATGTCAACGGCCCTGGAAACGCTCCCGTCATCGGATCGAAAAGCGACGGCGGGCCGTCCGCGGGAAAACGCGCACGTCCTTTCCGGGGATCGCCGATCCCCCGGTTCCGCGGTAAAGCCGGTATTCCACCTGGCACGGGAAGCACCGTCGTCCCTCTGAAACCATGGCGGCCCGTCCGGACCGCCGTCCCCGGCGGAGCGTTCCGGTGTCCCAGGGCCGGAACGCCGCCGCCCCTCCATGAAGAGGAGACGACGGATGTTCACCCCCGTCCCCCACGCGCACCGTCAGCCCCAGTCCCGTCCCGCCGTCCGCGCCGCCGCGTGCCCGGGTGGCGGCGCCGAACCCGGACGGGAGCGCCGGGCCAGGGAACTGTCCCAGTTCGCGTTGTGCGTCGCCGAGGTCCTCGCCGGCCACCGTGATCCGGTCCATCTGCGCGACCGCATGACCGGCCGGGCCTACCAGGCGCTGCGGCGCAGGGCGGGAGGGTATGCGACCCCGGTCCGGCCCCGGCTGGGACGGGCCCACCTCCGCTGTCCGGCGCCCGGGATCACCGAGGTGAGCGCGGTCGTGGTGTGCGGCGGCCGGCATCGCGCACTCGCGCTTCGCGTGGACTGGATGTCACGGGCGTGGTTGTGCACCCGTCTGGAGACCGACCTCGGCCGCTGACCCCGGAGACGTCGTGGTGCCGAAGCCTTCCCATGTCGCTCCCCGTGCCCGGCCTCGCCGGACGCGGGGGTCCGAGCGGGGGCGTGGGCACGCGGTGGCCTCCGCCCCGCCCGGCCTCGTCCCGCCCGGTCCACGTGGGGCGGGCGCCGCCCTTTCCGGCGACTCCGATCCTCGACCGGCCTCAGCGGGGAGTCCGCGCCGCCGGCGAGAAGCGCGGTCGGCCACGCGCGGGCGCGCCGTTCCCGTGCCGAGGCGGTCCATGGAGCACGCCGGCACCGGCCGGACGGGCCGGCGGCGAGCGCCGCCGCAGGCCGGGACCGCGGAGACGGCCGGGGACGCGGTGAACCGGTGGGACGGCGCCTGGGGGCGAGGACCGAGCGGGCACGGTGGCGGGACCGGCCCCGCCACGGACCCTCCGAGCGGAACCACGTGGGCGCCCCGGGCCGTCTCCGGGACGCCTCCCGTCCCTCCGTCGCGCCATCGCCCACCGTCGACCCTGATGGCCTCCGCCGTTCGCCCACCCCGCACCACCCCCGGGCGGCGTCCGCAGGTCGAGGGCGTGCCGCTCCGCCCACGCGCGTCGCCGGTCCGACGACGGACCTCCCTCGTCGAGCACCGGTGGGGCGGGGTCGCCTCCCCGCCCCACCGCGTTCACAACCCGCAGTCGCAGCACTCGCAGCAGCGGCAGACCTCGCAGCACTGGCAGCACTCGCAGGCGTTGCACCAGCTGTCCCGCGCTTTGCCCGACCACGGTCCCGGATGGGGGTCGCGGCAGCAGAACTGGCAGGTGCAGCACATCCACGTGAAGATCGCGCACCCGGTGATCGGTCCCCGCTGCTTGGGCGGCGAGTGCAGCTTCGGGGTTTCGCAGGTGCACCCCTCGCAGCAGCGGTCGCACCACGACCCGCGCCCCTGCGCGGGCCGCCATCCGCCGCGGCCGGCGTCCGTGGGGCCGTGCGACCCGCCGTGTCCGTGGTATCCGTCGCCGTGCGGGCGGCCGGGAGGGGGCGTGGGGTGTCCGGGATGCCCGTGGGGGTGGTGCGGGCCCCCGTAGGAGTGGCCGGCGTGCCCGAAGGTGCGCCGCACCGCCTTGGCCAGCTCGTCCTCCAGCAGCGCCCGGACGAGGCGGTCGTCGTCGAACGCCGTCTCGGCCAGCGCCAGGCGCACCCCCAGCACCGCGTCGTCGCACAGCCGGCGGATCTCGTCGATCGGCGTCTGCGTCGCGGAGATGGGGTTCCAGGCTCCGGTCGCGTCGTCGCGTTCGCGGTCCTCGACCGCGTCGAGCAGGTGGGCGATGCGTCCGAACAGCCGGCCGGCCTCGCGCAGGGGGTCGGCGTTGTGCGGCCGGCCGGCCAGCACGGCCGTGTGGGCGAAGGCCTGGCCGGTGGCCTCCTCGGTGGGGGCGGTCACCGACAGCACGTCACCACCGGGGCCGGCCGCCTCCTCGGCCTCGCGCTGGCGCTCCACGACGGTCAGGAGGGCGCCCCCGTCGAACCCGAGTTCGCCGCCGCTGCGCCGGGCGGCGCGCGCCCAGTGGCCGGCCAGCCGCCGCGCTGCGCCGCGCACCGCGCGCCGCCCGTAGAGCCCGTCGGCGTCGAGCACGTGGTCGTCGACCTTGGCCGAGGCCAGGACGAGCGACACCGCCGCCGCGAGCCTGGCCCCCTCGCCGCGGGCGACCTCGGCCCGTCGCATCCCGCGCAGCGGGCAGGGTCCCGCGGTGCGTGTCGGGGTGCCGCCCGGCGTTTGAGCCGCCACCAGCACCGAGATCACCAGGCCGTCGTAGTTGGTGGCCACCCGCGCGGCCTGGCCGTGGTCGTCGCGTAGGGCGAGGCACATGCCGCACAGGTGTCCCGTCCATTCGTCGGCCAGTCCGTCCGGCAGGGCATGCCGACATGGGCGCAAAATCCCGAACATCCCTTGAGACCTACTTATCTGTTCTGTTGTCCCGTGGACGTGATCTTCGACGTTCTGGGACGCGGCCGGGATCCCGGGAGGACAGTCGGTTTTCGGGCTTTTCCGGCGGATTTCAGTTCAGCCGCACACCGATCAGGCACGTGTCGTCGTCGGTGTCGGCGTTGCCGTGGGTGAGCAGGTGGTCGAGCTGCTCCTCCAGCCCTCCCTCCACCGGTCTGCGGGCCAGCGTGAGCAACCGGTCCAGGGAGTGCTGCAGGGAGCGGTCCCGCCGCTCGATCAGGCCGTCGGTGTACATCAACAGGGTGTCGCCGGGGCGCAGTTCCAGCTCCTCCTCGTCGTAGGAGGCGTCCGGGACCGCGCCCAGCAGGATGCCGCCGGGCAGCGGCAGGGGTTCGGCCGACTCCTCCCGGAGCAGCACCGGCGGCAGGTGCCCGGCACGTGACCAGCGCAGTACACCGGTCGGGGGATCGTAGACCCCGCACACCGCGGTCGCGGTCACCTGCTCGGTCAGGTGGAAGGCGACGGTGTTGAGCCAGCCCAGCAGCTGGGCCGGCCCGGCCCCGGTCGCGGCGAGACCGCGCAGGGCGTTGCGCAGCACGACCATGCCGGTGGCCGCCTCGATGCCGTGTCCGGCCACGTCCCCCACGGCCAGCAGCACCTGCCCGGTGGGCAGGGCGACGGCGTCGTACCAGTCGCCGCCGACCAGGTGCTCCTTCTCGGCGGGGCGGTAGCGGACCGCGACCCGCAGGCCCGACACGTCCATCGGCGGCGGCGCGGGCGGCATGATGGCCTGCTGGAGCTGCAACGCCAGCCGGTTGCGCTCGGCCGCGCGCTGTTCGGTGTCGGCCAGCCGGTCGCGGGTGGCGGCCAACGCCACCTCGGTCCAGTGCTGGGCCGAGACGTCCTGGTAGGCGCCGCGCACGGCGACCAGGTGGCCTCCCGCGTCGGTGACCGGCTCGGCGACGACGCGGATGTGGCGCACCACCCCGTCGGGACGTTGGAGCCGGAACGCGGTGGAGGCCGGGCGCCGATGGTGCAGGACGGTGCGCAGGAAGCGTCCGATGGCCACCGCGTCGTCGGGGTGGGAGTGGGACCGCAACTGCTCCAACGGGATCGGCGCCGCGGTGGGCGGCAGCCCGTACAGGGCGAACAGCTGGCTGTTCCAGGTGATCTCGCCGGTCGCGGTGTTCTCCTCGAAACCGCCGATGCGGCCCAGCCGCTGCGCGTGTTGCAACAGCGCCGCCAGCCGGGCGGCCTCGTCCTGGACCCGCCACGTCAGGAGGACGGCGTCGCCGTAGCGGCCGATGCCGACCGCGGCCACCGAGGAGATGGGGACCTGGTCGACGAGCGAGGACAAGATCATGCGCTCGCTGTGGAAGGGCTCTCCGGTGGCGTGGACGTGCTCGACCTTGTCGAACAGGCCCCCCTCCAGCGCGGCCAGGGGGTAGACCTCCAGGAGCAGGCGGCCGGTGACGTCGGCTCGGGGACGGCCGGCCAGGTCCGCGAAGTGCTCGTTGGTGTAGGCGATGAGGAAGTCGGTCACCCGCCCCTCCCCGTCCCGCCACGGGTGCAGGACGAGCGCGGGGTCCAGCAGGCTGTCGGCCAGGTCGGTGAGCGGGGAGACGGGTTCGATCTCGCCGGTCCCGACGGCCTCGCCGGCGTTGTCGTCCAGGGTGCGCGCGCACAGCTCGGCCAGCGCCTCCAGCTGGCGTTGCACCGCGGGGGGCAACGGCTCCAAGGGGCCGGGCCAGCAGATCTCCAGCACCCCCAGCAGCCGCCCGTTGGTCTCGGCGGGCAGCACGACGCGATCGCCGGTCAGGTCGCGCCCCCCGATGGAGGGTGCCGAGGACTCCACCGAGGAGGGGTCCCACAAGGGGCGGCGCAGCCGCAGCACCCGTTGGGCGAGGGTGCCCACCCCCGGCGGGACGTAGCGCCAGCGGACGGCCTCGGCCGAGGTGAACCCGGCGTGCCCGGCCAGGGTCAGCGACCCGTCGGGGGCGCACGCCCAGACGGCCAGCGCGCTCGCGCCGAGCGGCGCCAGCGCGTGGTCGAGCAGGGACGCGGCCGCGGCCTGGGTCTCACCGGCGGCGAGGATGCCCGATTCCGCGGTGCGCAGCCGGACGGCCGGCGACGGGGAGGAGGATCCCCGGGGAGGCGGAGGAGCATCACCGGAGATGGCGAAGGCGAGGGGGTCGCCCGCCGTCTGGTTGACGATGTCGGCGGCCAGCTCCAACAGCGGCAGCTGCGCCGTCGTGGCCAGCTCCCTGAGCTGCCGGGCCGCCTGGGCCGGACCGCACTGGAGGCGTTCCATCACGATGCCCTTGGCGAGCTCGATCAGGGACCTGGCGTCGGCCGCGGTCTCGGCGTCGCGGAGCTGGCGGCGCAGCCGTTCGACGGTGGCGGCCAGCCGGCCGGCCAGGGTCTCATCGTCCCGTAGGACGTCCGGCGTGTCGTCCACGCCGGGGGAGGTGGTCCTGGCCAGTTCACCGGCGTCGTTGCTCGTGGGCAGATGGGGGGACTCCACGGTCCGCCACTCCTCGATACTCTGCGGGGCCGGGCGGGCGGGACACGCCCGGATTCACGGGGTCAGCGGTTCACAGACCGAGTCGTCGTCGGATGCTCGAGATCAGCTCCTGGGCGTCGACGGGCTTGGTGATGTAGTCGTCGGCTCCGGAGGCCAGGCTCTTCTCCCGATCCCCCTGCATGGCCTTGGCGGTCACCGCGATGATCGGCAGGTGCGCGTGTTCGGGCATGGCCCGGATCGCCGCGGTCGCGGCATAACCGTCCATCTCGGGCATCATCACGTCCATCAGGATCAGGTCGATGCCCGGCGTGGCGGTCAGGGTCTCGATGCCCTTCCGCCCGTTCTCGGCGTGCAGCACCCGCATGCCGTGCAGTTCGAGGATCCCGGTGAGCGCGAAGACGTTGCGGGCGTCGTCGTCGACCACGAGCACCGTGCGCCCGGCCAGCGGCGCGTCCGCCTCCTCGGCCGGGGCGGGGGCGTCGGCCTCACCACCGTGGCGCACCAGGGGGAGCACGGCGTCGGGGCGCTCGGCGGTCAGGTGCAGGGCGATGCGTTCCCGCAGCTCGTCGAGGCTGGGAAGCAGCTCCAGCGGACGGACCTGCGCGTGCTCCTGCAACAGCTCCTCCAGGCCGGAGTCCAGGCGCCGGTTGTGGTGGGCCAGCACCGGCACCCCGCGCAGCGCGGGGTCGCCGTCCAGCGCCTTGAGGAAGCGCGGCGCGGCGCCGTCGGCCATGTCGAGTTCCAGCACGACGCAGTGGAAGGCGCCCGTGGCCAACGCGGTCGCCGCCTCCTCGGCGCCCACGGCGGTGGTGACCTGCACGGGGCCGCGCGGATCGGCCGGGCCGCGGTCGTCGGCGAGGTCGGCGACCGCGCTCTCGGCGACCAGGGACAGCAGTCCACGGGGGCGGTCCTCGATGACCAGCAGACGTCGCTGCTGCGGGGGGTCGGCCGCAGCCGTGAGGGCGGGAGCCGTCCGGGCCTCCTCGACGTCGAGGGTCCCGGCCAGGACCTCGACCTGCTCCTCGGAGTCGGGGCGGGCGATGGGCAGGTACAGGGTGAAGGTGCTGCCCTCGCCGACCCGGCTCGTCGCGTGGACGGCACCGCCGAGCAGGTAGGCGATCTCGCGGCTGATGGACAGACCCAGCCCGGTGCCGCCGTACTTGCGGCTGGTCGTGCCGTCGGCCTGCTGGAACGCGCCGAAGATCACCTCCAGCTGGTCCTCGGCGATGCCGATACCGGTGTCGGTGACGCGGAAGGCCAGCGCCGGTCCGTGGGCGCGGACCGCCGCGGGGAGCTCGGCCTCCTCGGCCGGCGAGATCCGCAGTTCGACCAGGCCGGTCTCGGTGAACTTGACCGCGTTGGACAGCAGGTTGCGCAGGACCTGGCGCAACCGGGAGTCGTCGGTGAACAGCTCGGCGGGCACCCCGGGGTCGGTGCTGATCCGAAACTCCAGTCCCTTCTGCCCGGTGAGGGGGCGGAAGGTCGCGTCGACGTAGTCGAGCAGTCGGCGCAGCGAGACCCGCTCGGGGTTGAGGTCCATCTTGCCGGCCTCGACCTTGGACAGGTCGAGGATGTCGTTGATCAGCTGGAGCAGGTCCGATCCGGCGGAGTGGATGACCCCCGCGTACTCCACCTGCTTGGGGGTGAGGTTGCGGGTGGGGTTCTGGGCCAGCAGCTGCGCCAGGATCAGCAGGCTGTTGAGGGGCGTGCGCAGCTCGTGGCTCATGTTGGCCAGGAACTCCGACTTGTACTTCGAGGCCAGCGCGAGCTCCTGCGCCCGGATCTCCAGCTCCTGGCGGGCCTGCTCGATCTCCAGGTTCTTGGTCTCGATGTCGCGGTTCTGGCTGGCCAGCAGCGCGGCCTTCTCCTCCAGCTCCGCGTTGGAGCGCTGCAACTCCTCCTGGCGGATCTGAAGCTCCTCGGAACGGGCCTGGAGTTCGGCGGCCAGCCGCTGCGACTCGTCCAGCAGCTCGTCGGTGCGGGCGTTGGCGAGGATGCTGTTGACGTTGACCCCCACCATCTCCATGAGCTGTTCGAGGAAATCACGGTGGATCTGGGTGAAGGGACGCACCGAGGCCAGCTCCAGGGCTCCCAGCACCTGTTCCTCGACCACGATCGGCAGCACGATCAGCGTGTTGGGTGGGGCCTCGCCCAGGCCGGAGGAGACCGCGACGTAGCCGGGCGGCAGGTCCTCGACCACGATGGTGCGGCGGCTGCGCGCGGCCTGGCCGACCAGGGACTCGCCGAGGCGGAAGCGCACCGGGGCCTCGCCGCGGGGACGGCCGTAGGAGCCGACCAGCCGCAGTTCGACGCCGCGCGGGGTCTCCTCGGCCAGGTAGAACGCTCCGTACTGGGCGGAGACCAACGGGGTCAGCTCGTCCATGACGAGGTCGGCGACGACGGCGAGGTCGCGGTGGCCCTGCATCAGCCCGGTGACGCGCGCCAGGTTGGACTTGAGCCAGTCCTGCTCCTGGTTGGCGCGGGTGGTCTCGCGCAGCGACCGGACCATCCAGTTGATGTTGTCCTTGAGGTCGGCGACCTCGCCCGAGGCCTCGACCGTGATGGAACGTGTCAGGTCCCCCTCGGCCACCGCGCTGGTGACCTCGGCGATCGCGCGGACCTGGCGGGTGAGGTTGCCGGCGAGCTCGTTGACGTTCTCGGTCAGCCGCTTCCAGGTGCCCGACACCCCCTCGACCTCGGCCTGGCCGCCGAGGCGGCCCTCGGTGCCGACTTCGCGGGCGACGCGGGTGACCTCGCCGGCGAAGGAGGAGAGCTGGTCGACCATCGTGTT
>NZ_FUWS01000001.1:0-62549 GCF_900167435.1 Marinactinospora thermotolerans DSM 45154 | reverse complement strand
CCGACTTCGCGGGCGACGCGGGTGACCTCGCCGGCGAAGGAGGAGAGCTGGTCGACCATCGTGTTGATGGTGGTCTTGAGTTCGAGGATCTCGCCGCGCGCCTCGACGTCGATCTTCTGGGACAGGTCGCCGTTGGCGACGGCGGTGGCGACCTGGGCGATGGAGCGGACCTGGCCGGTGAGGTTTCCGGCCATCGCGTTCACCGAGTCGGTGAGGTCCTCCCAGGTGCCCGACACCCCGGGGACCCGCGCCTGACCGCCCAGTTGCCCCTCGGTGCCGACCTCGCGCGCCACCCGGGTGACCTCCGAGGTGAACAGCGAGAGCTGGTCGACCATGCCGTTGAAGACGACCGCGATCTCGCCGAGCAGACCCTCGCCGTCGTCGGGCAGCCGCGTGCCGAAATCGCCGTCGCGCACCGCGGTGAGTCCCGCCAGCAGCCGGCGGAGCTCGGCCTCCCCGACCACGTCGACAGGGTCGGGGCCGCCCTCACGAAGGGGTCCCTGAACGCCGGTGTCCGCCACTTCGCCCATCTCGCGTCCTCATCCCGGTGGATGCCTCGACGGCCGGACCAGTGTCACGGTCCGGCCCCAGGGTCGCCTGCACTCGGTTCGAACGGGCGTCCGCAGACATGCTCCCACGAACCCGGATGGAGAGTACCCGGTGGTCCGCGGGGAGCGCTTTCCGGGCGGACCGCAAGCAGGGGAAAAGGACGTTTTCGGCCGGCCGCCCAAGGATGCCCCCACGCGGCCGGTCGGCGGGGGACGTCAGAGCGCGCCGGCCAGGGCCCGCGCCACGGAGGAGTCGGTGACCAATGTGGAGACCAGTCCCGAACGCAGCGCCGCGTCGATCGCCCCGGCCTTGCCGTCTCCACCGGCCAGCGCGATCACCTCGGGGATATGGCGCAGTTCCCGCGTGCTCACGGTGAGCACGCGGTCGGCGAGCTCGGTGCACACCTCACGCCCCTCGGCGTCGAACAGGTGGGTGGACATCTCGGCCCGCACGCCCTGCTCGGCGATCGCGTCGCGGACCGCGGGGTCCAGGGCGTCATAGACGGTGGACAGGCCCTCGCTCCAGGCGCCGATCGACACCACCGCCGTGGTGACCTGCCCGAAGCGGTCGAAGGCCGCGGCCACCCCCGGATCCGCGCGCAGGGCACGGGCCGTGGCCGCGTCGGGCAGGATGAGCGGGGCGTAGATGGGGTAGGCGGGGCCGCCCGACAGCGCCGCCGCCCGCTGCACGGTCTCGACCGTCCCGGGGCCGGGGTCGCGACGGGAGTACACCCCGTTGAGCTGCACGGTCGTGCAACGTGGCAGCCGGGTCAGCGACGTGAGGATGACGTTGACCGTCCGCCCCCAGGTCAGGCCCAAGACGTCGCCCTCGGAGAGGGTGTCGGCCAGCAGGTCGGCCGCGACCACGCCGATCCGTTCGCGCACCCGCGCCTGGTCGCCGTCCCCGGCGTCGACGACGATCACCCGGCGCAGTCCATAGGCCGCGCGAAGGGTCTCCGACAGGCCGGCGTCGATGCCGTCGGGAAGCCGGATGTCGATCCGGACGATCCCGCTCTCCCGAGCGAAGTCGAGCACGCGCGCCACCTTGAACCGGCTCATCCCGAACTCCTCGGCGATCTCCACTTTGGAGCGCCCGTCGAGGTAGAAACGGCGCGCGACACCGGCCGCCAGCAGCAGGTCGGAGATCCCCTTGGCCTGCGCTTCCGCGGGGGCCGGCGCCTCTGTGACGACGTCCTCGTCTCTGTCCATGTTCCTCGTGCTCATGTGAGTGCCAGTGTGCTCATCGGTGAAATCATACGTTGACACGGGGTTTCCGGGACGTTTCAATGGCCGCACCAAAAGAGCGATACATCGCTCTTTTGAGCGGACTTACGAGTGAAGCGAACCGAGGAGCCACCGTGCGCGCAGCGATCATCCCCCGTCCGGGCGAGGTGGAGGTGGGGACGAGACCCGATCCGACCCCCGCCCCGCACCAAGTCGTCGTCAAAGTGGGGGCGTGCGGCATTTGCGGCACCGACCTGCACATCGCCGACGGGGAATTCCCGCCCAGCCCCTACCCCCTCGTCCCCGGCCACGAGTTCAGCGGTGAGGTCGTCGAGGTCGGCTCCGCCGCCCCCGGCGGGCTGCGCCCCGGCGACCGGGTCGCCGTGGACCCCTCGCTGTTCTGCGGCCACTGCGAGTTCTGTCGCGCGGGCCGCGGCAACCTGTGCGCCAACTGGGCGGCCACCGGCGACACCGTCGACGGCGCGTTCGCCGAGTACGTCGCCGTCCCGGCCGCCAACTGCTACCGGATGCCCGACACGATGAGCTACCGCGAGGGAGCCCTGGTCGAGCCGCTGTCCTGCGCCGTGCACGGCCTGCGCCGCCTCGGCGCCGAACCGGGCGAGAACATCCTCGTGGTCGGCGCCGGGACCATGGGCCTGATGCTCCAGCAGCTCCTCCAGCGCGCCGGGGCCCGCGTCACCGTCGTCGACCGCAACCCCGAGCGCGTCAAGATCGCCGACGGGCTGGGCGCCCAGGCCATCGCCACCGACGTCGCCGAACTCGACGGCGTCCGCTTCGACGCCGCCGTCGACGTCACCGGCGTGCCCGCCGCGATCGAGGCGGGACTGGGCGCGTTGCGGCGGGGAGGCCGCTTCCTGGTGTTCGGCGTCGCCCCCGACAACGCGCGCGTCAGCCTGTCGCCGTTCCGCGTCTACAACGACGAGATCACGATCGTCGGCTCCATGGCGGTGCTGCACAGCTACGGGGCGGCCCTGGACCTGATCGCCTCCGGCGCGATCGAGACCGCGCCGCTGCTCACCCACGCGCTGCCCCTCGAACGTTTCCCCGAGGCGCTCGGCCTGATGCGCGCCGGCGCCGGCGTGAAGATCCAGGTCCTGCCCGGCGGAACGGAGGAGTGAGGATGCGCGCCGTCCCCCCGGCGACCGGCGACCCCGTCCGCCGTCCCCTTCCCGCCGCGCTGGCCGTCGCCACCGCGGGCGCGCTGACCCTCTCCGGTTGCGCCGGAGCCGGCGCGATCAACGCCGGCGGCGAGGACCCGCTCGTCGTCGCCATCGTCGCCAACCCGCAGATGCAGGACGCCATCGCCCTGCAGTCCCACTTCGAGGCCGAACACCCCGGCATCGAGGTGAACTTCGTGACCCTGCCCGAGAACGAGGCGCGCGCCAAGATCACCACCTCCGTCGCCACCGAGGGCGGCGAGTTCGACGTGGTGATGATCAGCAACTACGAGACCGCGCAGTGGGCGGAGAACGGCTGGCTGACCAACCTCCAGCCGCACATCGACGCCACCGAGGGCTACGACGCCGACGACTTCATCCCCACCGTCCGCGAGTCGCTGTCCTACGAGGGCGACATGTACTCCGTCCCCTTCTACGGCGAGTCCTCCTTCCTCGCCTACCGGGAGGACCTGTTCCGCGAGGCCGGTCTGGAGATGCCCGAGAACCCCACCTGGCACCAGATCGCCGAGTTCGCCGCCGAACTCGACGACGACGAGGCCGGAGTCGCCGGGATCTGCCTGCGCGGCCTGCCCGGCTGGGGCGAGGTGATGAGCCCGCTCACCACCGTGGTGAACACCTTCGGCGGGAGCTGGTTCGACGCGGAGTGGAACTCCGGGCTCACCAGCCCCGAGTACCGCGAGGCCGTGAACTTCTACGTCGACCTCGTCCGCGAGCACGGCCAGCCCGGTGCCGCCAACAGCGGGTACGGTGACTGCCTGACCCACTACAGCCAGGGCCGCGCGGCCATGTGGTACGACGCCACCGCCATGGTCAGCACCATCGAGGACCCCGCCTCCAGCACGGTGGCCGGACTCAGCGGCTACGCCCCGGCGCCGGTCGTGCAGACCGACCGCAGCGGCTGGCTGTACGTGTGGTCCCTCGCGATCCCCGCCACCACCGAGGACCCCGAGCGCGCCTGGGAGTTCGTCGAGTGGGTGACCGACCGGGACTACATCGAGACCGTCGGCGAGGAGTTCGGCTGGGAACGGGTGCCCCCGGGCAGCCGGATCAGCACCTTCGAGAACCCCCGGTACCAGGAGGTGGCGCAGGCCTACGCCCAGCCCATGCGTGAGGCCATCGAGACCGCCGACAGCGACAACGCCACCCTCCACCCCGTCCCCTACGAGGGGATCGGATTCGTGGCCATCCCCGAGTTCCAGGACCTCGGCACCCGGGTCAGCCAGCAGATCAGCGCGGCCATCGCCGGACGCATCGACGTCGACGAAGCCCTGGAACAGAGCGACGACTACGCCCGCTCCGTCGGCGAGACCTACCAGCGGGAGGAACAATGAGCACCACAGCCGTGCCCCGGGAGGGCACGCGCCGCACCGGGGACTGGGCACGCCGCGCCCCGCTGCTGCCCGCGCTGATCTTCACGATCGTGGTGACCCAGCTCCCGTTCCTCGTCACCATCTGGTACTCGCTGCGCTCCTGGAACCTGCTGCGCCCCGGATCGGGACAGTTCAGCGGCCTGGACAACTACGTCGCGGTGCTCACCGACACCCAGTTCCTGGGAGCGGCGGGCAACACGATCCTGATCACCGCCTCCTGCGTGCTGGTGTCGATGCTGCTGGGGATCGGCCTGGCCCTGCTGCTGGACCGGAAGTTCTTCGGGCGCGGGCTGGCCCGCACCCTGCTGATCACCCCGTTCCTCATCGTCCCGGTCGCCACCGCCCTGCTGTGGAAGACCACGATGTTCGACCCGGTCTTCGGCCTGGTCGGGTTCGCGCTGTCGCCGTTCGGGCTGGGCGACGTCGACTGGGTGTCGAGCTACCCGGTGGCCTCGGTGGTCACCGCGCTGGTGTGGCAGTGGACGCCGTTCATGATGCTGCTGGTCCTGGCCGGTCTCCAAAGCCAGGGACGCGACGTCGTGGAGGCGGGGCAGGTCGACGGGGCCGGACCCCGGCAGATGTTCCTCTTCGTCACCCTGCCGCACCTGCGGCGCTACATCGAGCTGGGGGTGCTGCTCGGCTCCATCTACGTCGTCGGCACCTTCGACACCATCTACATGATGACCCAGGGCGGTCCCGGCACGGCCAGCGCCAACCTGCCGTTCACCATCTACCAGCGGGCGTTCCTGGGATTTGACATCGGTCAGTCCGCGGCGATGGGGGTGATCGTGGTGATCGGCACCATGATCGTCGCGACGCTCGCCCTGCGGCTGATCTTCCGCACCTTCATGGCGACCGAGGAGAAGCTCTCATGACGGCCACCCACCTGCCGTCCCCCAAGGCGGCGCGCGCGGGATCCGGGGCTCCGCCCGCCCCCGCGCCCCGGCCCCGCCGGCGCCGTGGCGGGGCCGGGGGCCTCGCCCTGACCCTGCTCACCTGGGCCGTGACGCTGGTGTTCGTCGCACCGGCCCTGTGGATGGTGCTCACCTCCTTCAAGCAGGAGGCCGACGCCTACACCGATCCGCCCCGGATCTTCTTCGAACCGACCCTGGACCGGTTCCGTGAGGTCTTCGCCGCCGACTTCGCCCCCTACCTCGGCAACTCCCTCATGGCGACGTTGTTCTCCACCACGCTCGTCCTGGTGCTGGGGGTGCCCGCGGCCTACGCGCTGTCGGTCGCGCCGGTGCGCAAGACCAAGGACGTGCTGTTCTTCTTCATCTCCACCAAGATGCTGCCGGTCGTCGCGGTCATCGTCCCGCTCTACGTCATCGCCGGTCGCATCAAGATGCTGGACAACATCTGGACCCTGGTGATCCTCTACACCGCGATGAACCTGCCCATCGCGGTGTGGATGCTGCGCTCGTTCTTCCTGGAGGTGCCGCGCGGCATCGTCGAGGCCGCCCGGATGGAGGGCGCGTCGCTGCCGCGCGTGCTGTGGTCGGTCATGCTGCCGGTCATGGCCCCCGGTATCGCCGCGACCGCGCTGATCTGCATGATCTTCTCCTGGAACGAGTTCTTCTTCGCCGTCAACCTGACCGCGTCGCAGGCCGCCACGGTGCCGGTGTTCATGACCGGGTTCATCACCAGCGAAGGCCTGTACTGGGCCCAACTGTCGGCGGCGGCCACCATGGTGTCCCTGCCGATCGTCATCGTCGGCTGGATCGCCCAGCGCCAGCTCGTCCGCGGCCTGTCCATGGGCGCGGTCAAATAATCCGATCGGGTGTGCGCGCGGCGCGGGTCGCGCGCACACCCCTCAGCGCAACTCGGCTCCCCGCGTCTCGGGCAGGGTGAGGACGACGACGAAGGTCACCACGGCCGCGGCGGCCACGTAGGAGAAGAAGACGGGCGCGTACCCCGCCGCGGCCAGCGTGCTGATCACCAACGGCGCGGTGCCCCCGAACAGCGCCACGGTCAGGTTGTACCAGGCGCCGATCCCCAGCCCGCGCAGTTCCGTCGGGAACAGTTCGCTCATGACGGCCGGCGCGATCGACGTCATGGCGCTGTAGAGCCCCAGCCCCACGCAGAACACCACGAGCAGTCCGGCCAGACTGGTGCCCACCAGGCTCGACAGGGGCACGATCAGCAGCGCCGTCGCCGCCGACCAGACCAGGAGCTGGGGTCTGCGGCCGAGACGGTCCGACAGGGCGCCCATCGGATACTGCAGCGCGACGAACAGCGCGGTCGCCACGGACAGGGCGAGGAACACGTCCGCGTCGTCGGCGCCGCGCACGTCGACGGCGAAGGGGCCGAGCGCGCTGAAGAAGGTGTAGTAGCACAGCGTCGACAGCATCGTGAAGCCCACGACCTGGCCGACCGCCCGGGGGTGGCGCCGCAGGGTGGTCAGCAGCGGGCGGGAGGCGCGGCGCCCCTCGCCGACGCTGCGTTCGAACAGCTCGGTCTCGCCCAGGCTGCGACGCAGCCACAGACCCACCAGCCCCAGCAGACCGCCGAGCGCGAACGGGATGCGCCACCCGTAGGCCTCCAGCGCCTCCGTGTCCAGGAGGCGGGCCAGCGCGAAGCCGATCAGGGAGGCCGCGAGCACCGCCGAACCGGTGGACAGGTAGAAGAACGAGGAGTAACGGCCCCTGCGGTCGGCCGGCGCGATCTCGCCCAGATAGGCCGAGGCGTTGGACACCTCCCCGCCGATCGACACCCCCTGGGCGATCCGGGCGAGCAGGAGCAGCACCGGCGCCACCCAGCCCACCTGCTCGTAGGTCGGCAGCACCGCCAGCACCACCGAGCCGCCGGCCATCAGCACGATGGTGAGCAGCATCGCCGGCCTGCGGCCCTTGACGTCGGCCAGGCGGCCGATGAGCAGACCGCCGAGCGGGCGGAAGAAGAACGCGAGCGCGAAGGCCGCGAAGGTGTTGATGCGGGCGAGGTCCTCGTTGTCGCCGGGGAAGAACTGGGTGGCGAAGTAGATGCTGAACGTCGCGTAGATCGTCCAGTCGTACCATTCGATCGCGTTGCCGACGCTCGCCGCCACCAGCCGTCTGACCGGTAGGCGATGTTCGGGTGCACTGGCCGCAACGGCCCCGCCGGTGGTTGGGTTCATATCGCCCATCCTCTAGCGGCCGTCCGGCGGACACCGGCGTTTTCGTGATCTTCGCCCGCCGGCCGGCGCGTTCCCCCAGCACCGGGAGGGGACGGACGGGAGACGTCCGATTCCGGACACGGCCGGCGATCCAGGCCGACGCGGGGGAGCGGCCGCCACCTCGCCGGGAGAGGGAGCGTTGACGCATCGTGGGGCGACGCCTCGACGGGTCCGGGCGCCCCTCCTCCCGACGTCCACCGCGCGGCGGGCCGGGACCCGGCCGCCCGGGGCCGGGAACGGGGCACGCCGGTCCTGCGGGACAGGCCGACGGCCCCGGTTCAGTCGCCGCGCCGCCAGGGGAGAGGGGGAAGGCGCACAGCGCGGGGAAGACGGGGCAGCCGCAGTCGTGGGCGGGAGCGCTCGGCGGCGGGCCGGGTCCGCCCGGCCAGGGCCTCTTCGGGGATGTCCACCGCGATCTCCCCGCCGAGCCGGTGCCCCCCGACCAGGTCCAGGTCGTCGCCGCTCCAGAAACGTCCCGGGTCATACCAGTTGGGCCTGCGCCCGCCGGGCAGCAACCCCATGGCCTCGTAGGTGAGCGCGACGACCTCGGCGCAGTAGGCGGTCTCCAGCCTCCGCTCGCCCGCGCCGCCCCGGCCCCGTCGCGGAGGCAGGGGCACCCGGCCGCGCAGCCACCGCCCGGCGAGGCGGGCCGTCGAGGGGAAGGGGGTGCCGTCCAACCGGGCGATCGTGCGCAGGACCGCGTCCTCGGCCTCACGGGTGGCGGACGGGTCGAGCTGGCGCAGCCACGCCCGTTGGCCGTACCTCGCCCCCCAGGTGACCACGGCGTCGCGCAGGTCGTGGAGCTGGACGCCGCGCTGGTGGGTGCCCGACCACATGTCGGGCAGGGAGCGGCCCAGCTCGGCGTGCCACATCAGTGGCGGAAGGTCCTCGATCACCACGGACATGCCCACGTGGTTGACGGGGCTGTTGGTGGTGACCTGGATGGCCCGGTCGGGGACGGTGCGTCCGCGGAAGACCCAGACGTCACCGGTGCGGGTGAGGTCGACGGCCTCGTCCAGGCTGATGTGGGTCTCGGTCACGGCGAAGCCGTCCTCTCTGGCCGCGGGCCGGGGCGTTCTCGACGGGACACCGGTAGCTTAGGCGCATGCGCTGGTGGAAGATACTGGGCCTGGCGGGCTTCGCGGGCGTCGCGGCGACCGGGGTGGTCATCGCGCGTGCGGAACGCCGCCGTCGCGCCTACACCCCCGAGGAGATCCGGACGCGGCTGCGGCAACGTCTGGCCGAGGCGACACGCGAGGAGATCGAACCGCCGCAGGACTCCGGCCGGGGCTGATCCGTCCCGGCCGCGCGGCCGGGACGGATCACTCCGCCGGGAACCGGTAGGCGTCGACCTCGGCGATCAGCTCCGCGCGCCGCTCCTCGTCCAAGAAGGCGGCCCGGAAGGAGTTGCGGGCCAGCTCGCGAACGGTCTCCGGGTCGAGGTCGAGCGCCCTGCGCACGCCGTCGAGGTTGTCCTCGACGTAGCCGCCGAAGTAGGCGGGGTCGTCGGAGTTCACGGTCACCACGAGCCCCGCGCCGATCAGCTTGGGGAGCGGGTGCTCCTCCAGCCGCTCCACCACGCGCAGCCGGACGTTGGAGAAGGGGCACACGGTCAGCGGTACGGCCTCTCGGCGCAGCCGCTCCACCAGCTCGGGGTCCTCCAGGCAGCGCACCCCGTGGTCGATCCGCTCGGCGCCCAGGACGTCCAGGGCCTGGCGCACGTAGTCGGCGGGCCCCTCCTCGCCGGCGTGGGCCACCCGGCGCAGCCCTGCGGCGCGGGCCGCGGCGAAGACCTCACGGAACTTCTCCGGGGGGTTGCCGATCTCGGCGGAGTCGAGTCCGACACCGGTGATCGCGTGCAGATGGGGGCGGGCGCTCTCCAGGGTCTCCATGGCCTCCTCGGCGGGGCGGTCGCGCAGGAAGCACAGGATGAGCCGGGAGGAGATCCCCAGGCTCCGCTCGGCGTCCTCCAAGGCGCGGGCCAGCCCGGTGACCACGGTCCCGATCGCCACGCCACGGGAGGTGTGGGCCTGGGGGTCGAAGAAGATCTCGGCGTGCCGCACGCCCTGCGCGGCGGCCCGCTCCAGGTAGGCGGCGGCGAGGTCGGCGAAGTCCTGCTCGGTGCGCAGGACCGACATCAGCGCGTAGTACAGGTCGAGGAACGACTGGAGGTCGGTGAAGGAGTAGGCGCGGCGCAGCTCCTCGACGGAGTCGAACGGCAGCTCGATCCCGTTGCGCTCGGCGAGTTCGAAGGCGAGTTCGGGTTCCAGGGTGCCCTCGATGTGCAGGTGCAGTTCCGCCTTGGGGATGGCCATCGTCGTGGGGATCTCTTTCGTGCTGCTGCGTCGCCGAAGCGTCGGGGTCGGCGCAGGCGGCCCCGTCACGACGGAGGGGCGTGGACCTGCGGCGGTGCGGGCTCCCCCATGTGTACCAGCGGAACGGGGGGAGGACGAAACGGAGACGACGTGACGGGGGTGACACGGCGGCGCCCACTCGGGATACCCTAGGCTTGCCTGAGTGTTTTAGGTATGCCTAACCAAATGTGGAAGGTGGTGGACGGCCGATGACGGACCGTCGAACGCGCGAGAAGCCCCGGGTTCACCACGGCCGGGTCCGGCACGTCGAGCGCCTGACCCCGCACATGATCCGGGTGGTTCTCGGCGGTGACGGGCTCGCGGGGTTCTCCGCCGGTGACTACACCGACCACTACGTCAAGCTGCTCTTCCCGCGGCCCGGCGTCGCCTATCCCGAGCCGTTCGACATCGAGGCGATCCGCCGTGACTTCCCGCGTGAGCAGTGGCCCCTCACCCGCACCTACACCGTGCGCTCCTGGGACGCCGCCACCCGGGAGCTCGTCATCGACTTCGTCCACCACGGTGACGAGGGGCTGGCCGGCCCCTGGGCCGCCGCCGCGCGGCCGGGCGACGTCATCCGCTTTCTCGGCCCCGGGGGCGCCTACGCGCCCGCGCCCGAGTCCGGCTGGCACCTGCTCGTCGGTGACGAGAGCGCCCTTCCCGCCATCGCGGCCTCGGTCGAGCGCCTGCCCGCCGGTGCGGTCGCCCGCGTCCTGGTCGAGGTCGCCGACGAGGCGGAGGAGCAGCGGCTCGCCGTGCCCGACGGCGACGTCCAGGTCACCTGGGTGCACCGTGGGGAGCGCCGGGTCGGGGCCGCCCTGGCCGAGGCGGTGCGCGGACTGGAGTTCCCCGAGGGCGAGGTCCAGGCGTTCGTCCACGGCGAGGCGAACTTCGTCAAGGAGCTGCGCCACTTCCTGCGACTGGAGCACCAGGTGCCCCGTGAGCGCCTGTCGATCTCCGGCTACTGGCGCCTGGGCAGCGACGAGGACGGCTGGCAGTCCTCCAAGGGCGAGTGGAACCGCCGTGTCGAAGAGGAGGAGGCCGCCCGCCTCGCCGGGGTGTCCTGAGCCGGATCCTCGCCTCGCGCCCCTTCGGTGGGGCGCGATGACCACTGGACGTCCCGGGAAGGGCGGTGGTGTCCCCGGAGTCGGGGCGGCGCCGTCCACGCCACCCTCCCGGGCGCCGGTCCGGCCCCGCCGTGAGGCGCGTGACGAGGGCGGGCAGATGGCCGGGCGGCGACCGGACGTCGCGATCCAGCGCGCCCTCGGTGACAGGCGCGCCCGCCCGCCGCGAGACGGCGCGGAGCGCGGTTGGAGCGCCACGTGTCCGACGGCCGGGGCCGTCGTCGCCGCGCTCCCGTGGGAGAACGCCGTCCGGCATGGGCGCGCGCCGCGCGCGGTGATCCGGCCGAGCGCGACCTCGGATCCCCACGTCCCCGGTTCGACCGCGCACGTCGACGGGCAAAGCCGTGTCCCCGCACCGCCTGGTGGCTGTCGACCCACGGGCAACGGCAGGTGAGGAGCAGGACACCACCCGGGCACGTGAAGGTGGCACCCCGCGCGGCGGGGTGATCGTGGCGGGGTCTGTCGGGCGCCACGTGAGACGAGGCCGGGCCGGCGTGGTGCGCGCGGCGTCTCACGCGGGGACACCGGAAACGGGGGCCGGGTGTCTCGGGCGCCGGTCGCTGCTCCGTCCCCGATGGTGGGCACCCGGGGCCGCGCGTGCCCCACGGGCGCGACAGAGCCATCCGACGTGTCGGCGCTGCGCGCCATGGCGCCGGCACGGCCTCCACCGCGTGGAGGCGCCGGGGCGCGCCGTCGGCGGCCACGGCGCTGTCCCACCGGCCGGGAGGGGCGCGGTCCGGTCCCGGGGCGCCGAACCGGCGCGGGCCGTGGCGGCGCGGACGAGCGTGTTGCGCCGTGTCCGGGCGGGGTCCGGCGGGCGGCCGCGGGGATGCGCCGGCGGCGCGGGAAGGGCGCCGTCCGTCCTCGGACCTCGCGCTCGGCGTGGGGAGAGGAGGCCCTCGGAGTCGGGGCCGGCCGGAGGTCCATCCCGTAGGCCGCAGAGGGGCGGGGCGGGCACCCCTGTCGCGTGATCTCGTGTGAGGGGTGTCGGAGATGTCACACGAGGGAACATGAGGGGCCTTCGAGTCGTCGAAACAGCTTCTGAGCAGTGAAAACGTGAAGAGGGGAGGGGGAGGTAGAGGGGTCGCGCGCGGAAAGTAAACGTTTACACGGCTCGTGTAATCGATTACTTTCCTCTCATGGCCACCATCAAAGACGTGGCCCGGGCTGCCGGGGTCTCCACCGCGACGGTGTCCCGGGTGCTCAACGACCACCCCTCCGTCACCGCGGAGTCCAGGGAGCGGGTCCTCGCCGCGGTGGAACGACTCGCCTACCACCCCAACGCCGCCGCGCGCACGCTGCGCTCGGCCGACGTCACGACATTGGGCCTGGTCATCGGGGACGTCCTCAACCCCTTCTTCACCGAGCTGGCCCGAGCCGTCGAGGACGAGGCGCGCGCCCACGGCTACTACGTGATCACCGGCAACGCCGACGAGGATCCGCGCCGCCAGGACGAGTACCTGGACATCCTGCTGGAGCAGCGCGTCGCCGGGCTGCTGCTGTGCCCGACCGACCGCGTCTCGCCTCTGGTCGAGGAGGTCGTCCGGCGCGGCCGGCCGATCGTGCTGATCGACCGCTCGATCGACGGGCTGGACCTCCCGGTCGTGCGCAGCGACAACGCCACGGCGACCCGCGAGCTGGTCGACCACCTCGTGGCCCTCGGCCACCGCCGCATCGCGATCATCTCCGGCCCGACCTCCCTGGTCACCGGCCGGGAGCGGCTCGCGGCCTTCCGGGCGGCGCTCGCCGCCCACGGGCTGGAGGTCGCCGATCGCGACGTGCGCATCGGTGACTTCCAGACGGCCAGCGGCGTCGCCGCCATGGGGGAGTTGATGGAGCGGCCCGATCCCCCCACCGCGGTGTTCGCCGCCGACAACCTGATGGCGCTGGGCGCGCTGCGCTGGGTCCGCGACCGGGGCCTGCGGCCGGGCAGCGACATCGGTCTGGCCAGCTTCGACGACCTGCCCTGGTTCGAGTTCGTCGATCCACCCATCACCGCGGTCCGGCAGCAGACCGAGGAGATGGGGCGCGCGGCGGTGCGCGAGCTCATCGCCCTGCTGAACGGCCGTCCGGCCCGCTCGCGGACACTGCCCTGCCAGCTCGTCATCCGCGGATCCTGCGGAGAGAGACAAGGAGCGCAATGAACACCCGCCGATTGGAACTGATCGGGGTGACCAAGGCCTTCCCCGGCGTGCGCGCCCTGGAAGGGGTCGACTTCGACCTGCGTGGGGGAGAGGTCCACGTCCTGCTCGGAGAGAACGGGGCGGGCAAGAGCACCCTGATCAAGGTGATGGCCGGGGTACACCGCCCCGACAGCGGCGTGGTCAAGGTGGACGGGCAGGAGGTCCGCCTCACCGGCCCCGGCCACGCCGAGCAACTGGGGATCTCCACCATCCACCAGGAGATGGCGCTGGTCCCCGGGCTCAGCGTCGCCGAGAACATCCACCTGGGCCGGCCGCCGCGCAGGTTCGGGCTCGTCGACCGGCGGCGGATGCGCCGGCAGGCCGCCGAGCTCGTCGAACGGATGGGGCTGGACCTCGACGTCGACGCGACGGTCGCCGACCTCGGCGTCGCCCAGCGCCAGATGGTGGAGATCGCCAAGGCGCTGAGCCTGGAGACGCGGTTCCTCATCATGGACGAACCGACCGCCGTGCTGAGCCGTACCGAGGCCGCCCGGCTGTTCGACATCGTCCGCGACCTCACCCGTTCGGGGGTCGGGGTCGTGTTCATCTCCCACCTGCTCGACGAGATCGCCGAGATCGGCGACCGCGTCACGGTACTGCGCGACGGCGCCAAGGTCGCCGAGGTGCCCGCCTCCACCGACGCCGACGAACTCGTGCGCCTCATGGTGGGACGCTCGATCGAGCAGCAGTACCCCCACCGGCGAGGTGAGGTCGGCGAGACCCTGTTGGAGGTACGCGGCCTGGGCCGCGCCGGGGTCTTCTCGGACGTCTCCTTCACCGCCCGCGCCGGTGAGGTCGTCGGCATCGGCGGGCTGGTCGGCGCCGGCCGCACCGAACTGGTCCGGGCGATCTTCGGCGCCGACCGCCACGACACCGGCGAGGTGGTGGTGGCCGGACAGAGCGTGCCCCCGGGGGACATCACCGCGGCCCGCCGGGCCGGGCTGGCCCTCGTACCGGAGGACCGGGCCGGTCAGGGCCTGGTCCTGGGCGCCTCCATCGAGGAGAACATGGGCCTGGCCACGTTGGGCGAACGCACCCGCGCCGGCCTGGTGGACCTGCGCTCCCAGCGTGCCGCGGCGGCGCGGCAGGCCGAGCTGCTCAAGGTCCGCGCCGCGGGGCTGGACCAGGCCGCCGGCACCCTGTCCGGAGGCAACCAGCAGAAGATCGTCATCGGCAAGTGGCTGCTCGCCCGGCCACGGGTGCTGATCCTCGACGAGCCCACCCGTGGGATCGACGTCGGGGCCAAGGTCGAGATCTACGAACTCATCAACACGCTCACCGAGCAGGGCACCGCCGTGCTCATCGTCTCCAGTGACCTGACCGAACTGCTCGGCATGAGCGACCGGGTGCTGGTCATGGCGGACGGGAGGCTGCGGGGCGAGCTCGGTCGCGCCGAGGCGACCCAGGAGAAGGTCATGGCGCTCGCTGTCACAGAGGGGAACGACGGTGTCGGATAGAAAGACGCAACGGGAGCCGGGTCGAGACCGGGCACGGCGGTCGACGCGGCTGCGCGCCCTGGCGGACAACAGCGGTGCCCTGGGCGGTCTGATCGTCCTGGTCGTGCTGCTGGCGATCCTGTCGCCCGACTTCCTCACCGCGAACAACCTGCTCAACGTCGGCGTCCAGGCGTCCGTCGTGGCGATCCTGGCGTTCGGTATGACGTTCGTGATCGTCAGCGGCGGTATCGACCTGTCGGTGGGCAGTGTCGCCGGACTGGCCGGCATCGTCACCGGGTGGACCGTCGCCAGCGGCGGGCTGCCCATGTGGCTGGCGGTGCTGATCGGTCTGGCCGCCGGAGCGCTGGCGGGTCTGGCCAGTGGCCTGCTGATCACGATCGGACGGGTGCCACCGTTCATCGCGACGCTGGCGATGCTCAGCGTGGCCCGTGGACTGGCCCTGGTGATCTCCGGCGGCAAGCCGATCACGCTCGACGGCTGGCTCGGGGAGTTCGGGGCCGGCACGCTGTTCGGTTTCCTGCCCTACCCGGTCCTGGTCATGCTGCTCATCGGCCTGGTCACCGCGTTCGTGCTGCGCCGCACCTACTCCGGGCGCGCTATGTACGCCATCGGCGGCAACGCCGAGGCCGCCCGCCTGTCCGGCATCAAGGTCGGCCGTCAGCAGCTCGTCATCTACGCGCTCTCGGGTCTGTTCGCGGCGGTCGCCGGCATCCTGCTGGCCTCCCGGCTCTCCTCGGCCCAGCCCGAGGCGGGCACCGGCTACGAACTGGACGCGATCGCCGCTGTTGTCATCGGAGGCGCGAGTCTGTCGGGCGGGGTCGGCAGCGCGATGGGCACGTTCGTCGGCGCGCTCATCCTCGGCGTGCTGCGCAACGGTCTGAACCTGTTGAACGTGTCCGCTTTCTGGCAGCAGGTCATCATCGGCGTCGTCATCGCGATCGCGGTGCTCTCGGACACGCTGCGCCGGCGCCGCCGTGGCGGCGGTCCCCGTCCCACGCGCTCGCCCGCGATGCGCCGCGGAGTGGCGGCGGTCCTCGTCGTCATCCTGATCGGGGCCGGCTGGGCCGTCTACCAGCGGCAGAGCGGTGACGGGGCGGAGCGTCCCACGGTCGCCCTGTCGCTTTCGACCCTCAACAACCCCTTCTTCGTCGACGTCCGCGCCGGAGCGTTGGAGGAGGCCGAACGGTCGGGCGTGGACCTCATCGTCAGCGACGCCGGCGATGACTCCTCACGGCAGGCCAACGCGGTCCAGGACGCGATCGCCCGGGGGGTCGACGCGATCGTCGTCAACCCGGTGGACTCCGACGCGATCGTGCCCTCGGTGGAGGCCGCGAACCGGGCCGGGATCCCGGTGATCGCGGTGGACCGGGCGCCCAACGGCGGCGACGTCGTCACCACGATCGCCTCCGACAACGTCGAGGGCGGCCGGATGGCGGCGCGTGAACTCGCCGACCTGGTCGGTTCCGGCCCGATCGCGGTGTTGGAGGGGCAGCCCGGCACCTCGGCCGCCCGCGACCGGGGGCAGGGGTTCACCGAGGAGATCGCCGAGCACTCGGGGATCGACGTGGTGGCCTCCCAGCCCGCGGATTTCGACCGCACCAAGGCGTTGGACGTCATGCAGAACATGCTCCAGGCCAACCCCGATATCGAGGGCGTGTTCGCCGCCAACGACGAGATGGCGCTCGGCGCGGCCAAGGCGCTGGGGGGCCGTGCCGGTGAGGAGGTGGTGATCGTCGGTTTCGACGGCACCCCCGAGGGGCTGGCCGCGGTCGAGGCCGGGACGCTGAACGCCACGGTCGCCCAGCAGCCGAGGATGCTGGGGGAGGCGGCGGTCGGCGCGGCGCTGGACGCCGTGGAGTCGGGGGACCTGGGTCCCGGCGATCCGACCGACATCCCGGTCAAGGTCATGGGGCAGGAGGAGGCTTCCTCCCGATCCGGGAACTGACCCCACTCCCCCTGGGGGAGAAGCGAACCCGTGGGGGCGGGCGGCCGTGGCCGCCCGCCCCCACGGGTGTCGGGGGCCGGCGCATCGGTGTCGGGCCGTTCCGGGGCCGGCCGATACCGGACATCGGTTCCGGTCGGCCGGCCCTTCCCATCCGGGTGCCCGCTGTGGTGGCCCACTGCCTGGGACGGATGGTGCGGGAGACGTCTCCCCCATCTCCCAGAAGCTCTCCAATGGTTTTCCGGAACAGGACTGTGGTGTTTTCCCCGGGTTTATATATAGTGTGAAGCCCCGGTTAATTCAGGGTGCTTCGAAGCACACCTTCAACCGTCGTCTTGCCGCTACTTCGACGCTGTTATACGTTCACCGCATGATCGACAAGATGACGGTCGGAGTGGAAGAAGAATTTCATATCGTAGACCTCTCCAGTCGCCGCCTGACGCCCCGGGCCGGAGAGGTGCTCGCTCTTCTTCCTGGTGAGGGATACAGTCCTGAACTGCAAAAATCGGCAGTGGAGAGTAAGACGCGACCGTCACGGGAATTGGCTGATCTGCGCGAGGACATCTCCGGCCTGCGTCGAACTCTGATCACCGCGGCACGAAAATTAGATCTCGGTGTCGCCGCAGCTGGAACGGTCCCTCTCGTCGATTTCCACGGAGCCCAGGACGGGACCGATCCCAGGTACGGCTTTCTCTACGACCAGTTCCAGTTCCTCGCCCGTGAGCAGCTTCTGTGCAGCACCCAGGTCCACGTCAACGTCGAGGACCGGGATCTCGCCGTGATCCTGGCCCACCGCGTGGAACGCTGGATGCCGATCCTGCTCGCCATCAGCGTCAGTTCTCCCTACTGGATGGGGCAGGACCGTGGGTACGCCAGCGGACGCGCGATGAGCTGGGCGCGCTGGCCCACCTCCGGGCCGATCGGCCGGCTCTCCGGCGCCGCCGAGTACGACCGCGTGGTCGCCGATCTGCGCGCCTCCGGCGTCGTCAAGGACGCCGGGATGATCTATTTCAACGTCCGCCCCTCCTCCCATGTGCCGACACTGGAACTGCGGGTGTGCGACTCCTGCCCCGACGTGCGCGACATCCTGCTGATCGCCGGCCTGTTCCGCGCCCTGGTGGTACACGAATGGGAGGCCGAGCTGGCCGGTCGGGCCGCGCCCGAGATCGACCCGGTCCGGGCTCGCGGAGCGCTCTGGCGGGCCGCCCGGTTCGGCGTCGAAGGCGACCTCGTCACCGCGGTGACGCCCACGCCCGCGCCCGGCCGCGAGCTGGTGGCGCGCCTGGTCGACGAACTGGGACCCGTGCTCGACCGGTTGGGGGACCGCTCCCTGGTCGAGGAGGCCGCCCGGGACTTCCTGCGCAGGGGGAGCTCGGCCGCCCGGCAGCGCCGCGCCTTCGCGCGACGCGGCGACTTCGCCGACGTCGTCGACCTCCTCGTCGCGGAGACCGCCGACAGCGCCGACCGGCACTGAGAGGCGGGAGGCGGGAACCCCCGGCGGCCCACGGACCGTTGAGCGGGCGACGGCCCGTTCGCGCGGCGGACGTCCGAGGCGACGGGCCGTGACGGTCTCCCGTGAGGGATGTCCGGGCCCCGCGGCGATGCTTCCCCGGCCGCGGGACCCGGACACCGTACCCCGCCCCGCCTCTGTGACCTGGAGAGCCGTCGCCGGTGGAGTGGGTGGGAAGCCAGCGGGTAGCGAGAGGCGGACGTTCTCGTCCGAGCCCCCGACCCGTGATGAGGTGACCCATGGACGACTGGCCGATATGGGTGAGCGCGGCGGCCCTGGCGGTCGCCATGGTGCTGCTGGTGGTCGCCGGCGGCCCGTTCACCCGTCTGGTCGACCGTCTCGCCGACCGCACCGGCATCGGCGAGACGATGGCGGGGGTCCTGCTCATCGGCGCGGTGACGGCCCTGCCCGGACTCATCACCAGTATCCTCGGCGCGGCCCGGGGTGACGCGGTCTTCGCCATGAACAACGCGCTGGGCGGGATCGTGCTGCAGACGACCTTCATCGCGCTGGCCGACGTGTTCTACCGCAGGGCCAACCTCGAACACGCCGCCGCCTCGCTGCCCAACCTGCTGGCCCCGGTCGGCCTGTCCACCATGCTGGCCGCCGTGCTGGCCGCGGGGGCGGGGCCCCAGGTCACCGTGTTCGGCGTCCACCCGGTCTCCCTCCTGCTCGTCCTCGTCTACTGGTACTGGCTGCGGCTGTCCCGCGAGGTGGGGGAGTCGCCCATGTGGCGGGTGGAGCCGACCCGCCTCACCCATACCGACGAGCCCGACCCCGAACAGATGGCGAACGGCGAGCGGCTGTCGTCGATGTGGCTGCGTTTCGCCGGGCTGGCCGCGGTCGTGTCCCTGGCCGGCTATCTCATCGGCGAGGCGGGGTTGTCGCTGACCGAGCGGACCGGCATGTCCAGCGGTTTCGTGGGGGCGGTCATCACCGGCTTCGTCACCTCCGTCCCCGAACTCGTCACCGTGCTGTACGCGGTGCGCATCCGCGCGCTGCACCTGGCCATCGGCGACATCATCGGCGGTAACGGGTTCGACGTGCTGTTCCTGTCGGCCTCCGACATCGTCTACCGGGAGGGCTCGCTCTACGCCGCGGTCAACCGCGAGGTGGTCCTGCTCGTCGGGTTGGGCATCGTCCTCAACCTGCTCGTCGCCGCGGGCCTGATCCGCCGCCAGCGCGACGGTATCGGTTTCGAGGGGATCGCGATGTTCGTCGTGTGCGGGGTGGGCCTGGCGGCGCTGGCCGCCGTGGGCTAGGGGCCGTCCTCAGGCCGCGCCTGGGCACCTCACCGCCCCGGCGGCCGCAACCTCCGTGGCGGCGCGCAGGCCGCTGGAGAGCGCGCCGCTGAGGTTGCCGTTCTCGGGGAAGGGGGCGGTCTCGGTCGAGGCCCAGTGGATCCGGCCCACGGGCCTGCGCAGCAGCGGACCGTACTCGGTGAGGAAGCCGGGAGGCGCCGGACAGCGGTAGGCCCGGCTGTAGCGGCCGCCGCCGGCCTTGGAGCAGGAGTAGGACAGCGGCTGGGCCGCGAGCGGGCCCAAGGCCAGGACGAGGTTGTCCAGCAGGAGGCCGCGGTGGCGCGCGGGCTCGTCGATGACCTCCTGGTCGGCTCCCAGGGGATCGGCCTCGCCGAAGGTGTAGGTGTGGGCCAGCAGACGGCCCTGGGAGGAGTCGCCGGGGCTGTTGTCCATGGTCCAGGCGGGGATGCCGTCGTCGAAGTGGACCTGGCCCGACAGTCCGAAGTTGCGCCAGAAGGGCCGCCAGTAGACGACCTCGGTCTGGATGATCTCGGCCTGCGGCCACTGTTGCTGCATGCGCCACCGGCTCGACGGCAGGCTCGGGGTGAACTCGATGTGCCGGGCGTCGGCCGGTGAGATCGCCATGATGAGGTGGTCGGCGGCGATGGAGCCCCACGGGCCGTGGACGCGCACCCCGGTGTGGTCCTGGTCGACGCGGCCGACGTGGTGGCCGGTCCGCACGGCCGCGCCCGCTCCGGCGCTCAGCCGGTCGGTGAGCAGCACGGGATCCAGGCGCAGCAGGTCCTTGCCGTCGCCGGGGCGCGGGCCGAGGTGGGCCAGCAGCCACAGCATGCTGATGCGGTCGGCCGGCAGCCCCGCCTCGGTGGTCAGATGCTCCTCGATCAGGTCCAGCAGCGCGCAGTCCGAGGAGTGGGCGCGCAACCACGAGCGCGCCGTCTGGGAGTCCAGCTCCTCCGCCCGCGGGGACAGCCAGGGGGCCGTCGGGTCGATGCCGGCGGCGAGCCGGGTCAGCCGGTCCAGCAACCGGCCACCGCGTATCCGGGACCACCACGACAGGTCCAGGGGGAGGTTGTCGTCGCTGAGTTCGATCCCGCCCTCCTCGTCGACGCGCAGGTCGTTGAGCGTGGGGTCGTGGGCGAGGGGGTCGACCGGCACGCCGAGTTCGTCGGCCAGCTCCAGCAGCCCCCGCTCGTGCTCTCGGACGAACGCGCTGCCCGGGAGGAGCCCTTCGGTCGCGCGCCCACCGGGACGGTCGGCGCCTTCCAGGACCACGACTCCGTGGACACCGTGGGCGTGCAGGGCCCGTGCGGCCACCAGCCCCGACACCCCGCCTCCCACGACCACGACCCGCGCGTGTTCCACCTGGACTTCCCTTCCCTGCGGCCTGTTCCTGCCATGATCATGACCGGTAACGGGCGCGCTCGCGGCCTGGTTCCGCTCAGAGGGCTACAAACTCCTGGCCGGCGAACGGGCGGGGGAACACCCGGACTGCCAGGTGCAGGGCCAGCCGGGTGTCGGGGTCGGACAGGTCGACGTGGAGGAGGTCCTCGATGCGGCGCAGCCGGTGCATGACGGTGTTGCGGTGCACCCCCAGCGCCCGGGCGGCAGCGGTCACCGAGGCGGCGGCGTCGAAGTAGGCCGCCAGGGTGGGCACGAGCGCGTCGTCGGTCTCGGCGAGCGGGCGCAGCAGCCGCGCGGCCTCGCCGCGGAAGTCGGCGGAGGAGTACCAGTCCACGAGCAGGCGGCCGGGGCCGCCACCGCTGTCGGCGGCCACCGTCCCCGTCCCGCCCCGGGTGAGCGCCCGCAGCGCCGCGGCGCGCGCCGACTCCAGCGTCGCGGCGATCCCCTCGGGGCCCGAGGAGGGCCGGCCCACACCGGCCACGACCGGCCGGCCGGCAGGTGAGGCGGAGAAGGCGGCGAGCGCGCCGGCCAGCCGGTCTCTCAGGTCGGCGCGCGGTGCCGGCCCGCTCGGCCCGGCACCGCTGAACCAGGCCGCGGCCCCTCCCCGCCACCCGATGGGACCGGTCAGGTCCAGCCCCGCGGCGCGCAACCGGTCCTCCAGCGCGGCCAGGGCCGGTGCCTCCAAGGGCCCCTCGTCGACGGGTTGGATCTGGACGCCCACGTGCCGGCCGTCGACCAGCCAACCGAGCGCGGCGGCGCGCTCGCGCCAGCGTTCGCCGATCCGCCCGCCGCCCTCCACCAGTTCGGTGAGCAGCCAGCCGTGGGTCCGGTCCTCCTCGGCCAGGCGCAACCGCCGTGCGGTGGCCCAGGCCGAGACCTCCCCCTGCGCCAGTGCCAGGGCGCGCGACGCCATGTCGCGCCACTGGGGTCCGGCGTCGTCCCGTTCGGCCACCAGCCAGGTCTGGGGGGTGCCGACCGGGACGGAGACGGGCTGGACCACCACGTTGCGTCCCTCCACCAGTTCGGCGGCCGGGGAGCGGAACCGGGCGACCACCCCCGCTGGGACCCGGGGCAGGGGGCTGGTCCCGGTGATCGTGCCGTCGAGGGCGTGTACGGCGAAGGAGGCGTCCAGCGCGCGGGCGACGACGGCGCTGATCCGTTCGAGATCACCGGAGCAGCGGGTGAGTTCCCGGGCCAGGTCGACGAGCAGGCGGGCGGTGGCCACCTGGGGGTGGTGGACGGCCACCGTGACCTCCCCGATCACCGTCGCCGCGGCGGCGCCGGTCACCGCGAGCAGCGCTATCCGGTAGCGGTCGGCCAACCTGCGGGTGACCAGCGCCGGCGCGGTCTCGCCGACGACGATCAGCGCGTGGGCGCCTCGGTGGTGACACATCCGCAGGAGCAGGTCGACGACATGGCCGTGGCGCAGGTCCGGCCGCGCCGACAGGTCGGCCATGACCGCCGCCCGCGACCAGGCCGGATCGCTGTCGGCGCGGCTGCCGGGGTCGGCGCCCAGGGGGACGACGCGGTCGAGGACGCGATCGAGCCCACCGGCGCCGCCCAGCGTTTGGACCCGCCCCGGCAGGGGGAGCGCGAGCAGGTCGCGCGCCGTCACCGGGGTGCCCGTCCCACCCGGCGCGCCGTTCACGACGGCCCCGCCACGGTGTCGAGGGAGCCCAGCTCGTGGGCACCGGGGCCCACCAGGTCGCCGGCGGCCAACCGATCCCAAATGGGCGGGCGCGGGATCCGCAGCACCGACACCGGCTGACGTGGCCGCAGGGCGTCGACGCCGAGCACGCTCCACTCCCGGGCGCTGAGCACCGCGATCACATCGGGGACCCGCGCCACCTGGCGTCCGTCGAGCGCGGCCAGCAGGAATTCGTCGCCGGCGTCCAGCCGCAGGGTCTCCTGGCGGGGGAGCGCGGACTCCAGCGTGACCACCAGATGGGGGGCGGCCCGGTCCGGGCGGAGCACCTCGGCGACGACGCCGTCGAACAGCCATTCGGCGCCGATGGACGCCGCGAACCTCGGACGGTCGTGGGGGTCGGCGCCCGCCTCGCGCAGGCTGCGGCCCAGTGCCAGCGCCCGGGAGACGCTGCCGGGGATCGCGGCCGTGCGCGCCACGTCGGCTCGGCAGGGGTACAGCGCCGTCGCGGCCCAGCCGCCCAGGGCGGGCAGGTTGGCGCCGATGAGCCCGGCGACGCGGAGGTTGTCCTCGCCCCGCACGGTGAGGGTCGTCCCATCCGGTACGGCGAGCACGGCCGGCGCGACGGCGACGCCCGAGGCGGTCAGCGAGGTCTGCTCGACGCGGGGGAAGGCGCGGCCCATGGCGTCGGCGTCCAGCAGGGGCGCGTCCAGCATCGACGCCGCCGCGACGGCCAGGAGCGCGTTGACGCCACCGATCTCCAGCGGCAGCAGCGCGAACGGGGGACGGTCGAGCAGATCCAGGAGGGTGCGCACGGCCGTGGCCAACTCGGTCGAGGGCAGGCGTTCCTCGATGAAGGCGGAGGAGCCCGCCACCCCCACGGCGACGACGGTGTGGTCGTCGGGAAGATCCCGCGTCCCCAGCAGCCGTACGGGCCCGCGGTCGCGCAGCGCGGCATGGGCGAACGCGGCGCCGGTCGAGGTGCGCCCGCCCCCGCCGGATCCCAGCAGCCGGGCGCCCAGCGCCAGGTCGGCCAGGTCGGCGACGTCGATCCGCCGCTGCGTCTCCCCCATGGCAGGGAACTGTAGCGCGGGGAAGAACCCCCAGGCCGTCACGGCACGAGGAGGAGGCAGCACAGTGCTGCGCGGACGTCGGGAAAATGTGCGAAACGCACATTGAGCCGCTTCGAAGCGGGCCCTAGCGTGGCACTGTCGCCGGGCACCGCCCTCCGGCGCGGGGGCGGGCCCCCGGTCCTGTCGCCCGGTGGGCACAGGACGTCCCGGGCCGCGGCGTGACGGCCGATCCGCCCGTCCCGTTCGCGGGAGACAGCCCACCCCGACCGAAGGAGAACACGCCCACATGCACATCGGCATCGACGTCGGGGGGACCAACACCGACGCCGTCCTCATGGAGGGGACCTCGGTGGTGGCGTCGGTCAAGCGCTCCACGACCGCCGACGTCACCTCCGGCATCGTCGACGCGCTCGCCGGCCTCGCCGCCGAGCAGCGCTTCGATCCGAAGGCCGTCCAGGCGGTCATGATCGGGACCACCCACTTCACCAACGCCGTGGTCTCGGGCGACGGACTGGCGCGCACCGGTGTCCTGCGCCTGGGCCTGCCCGCCGGTGCCGGCATCCCGCCGATGTCGGACTGGCCGGACCACCTCGCCGACGCGATCGGGCGCCACGTCCACCAGGCCCACGGCGGACACGAGTTCGACGGTCGGGCGATCAGCGACCTGCGCCCCGCCGAACTACGTCGTATCGCGGCGGAACTGGGCGAGGCCGGTGTGCGCACCGTGGCCATCACCTCGGTCTTCTCCCCGGTGACGGCCGAGGCCGAGATCGCGGCGGCCGAGATCATCGCGGCCGAGCTGCCCCACGTGAAGGTCTCGCTCTCCCACGAGCTCGGGCGCATCGGGCTGCTGGAACGGGAGAACGCCACCATCGTCAACGCGGCGTTGCTCGACGTGGCCGAGCACGCCACCGAGGCGTTCCGCCGCGCGCTGGCGGGCAGCGGCATCGACGCTCCGCTGTACCTGTCCCAAAACGACGGCACGTTGATGGACATCGACTACGCCCGCGACTACCCGGTGGCCACCTTCGCCTCCGGGCCCACCAACTCCATGCGCGGTGCCGCGCTGCTGTCGGGGCTGAGCGACTGCCTGGTGGTCGACGTCGGCGGCACCACCGCCGACATCGGCGTCCTGGTCGGCGGCTTCCCGCGCCCGGCCGGCGCCGAGGTCGAGATCGGCGGGGTGCGCACCAACTTCCGGATGCCCGACGTGGTGGCGATCGGCATCGGCGGCGGCAGTCTCGTCCACACCGGCAACGGCCCGCTGCGCGTCGGCCCGGGCAGCGTGGGGCACCGCCTGACCAGCGAGGCCAGGGTGTTCGGCGGCGGCACCCTCACCGCGACCGACCTCGCCGTGGCCGCGGGCATCGCCCGGATCGGCGACCCGGCGCTGGTGGCGGACCTGGATCCCGCGCTCGTACGTGACGGATTGGAGCACATCGCCCGGCGTATCGCCGAGACCGCCGACACCATGCGCACCTCGGCGGAACCGCTGCCGATGGTGCTGGTCGGCGGCGGAAGCGTCCTGGTCCCCGGTGCGCTGCCCGGATTCGAGACGGTCCTGCGCCCTGAACACGCCTCCGTCGCCAACGCGATCGGCGCGGCCATCGCCCAGGTGGGCGGGGAGGTGGACCGCATCTACTCCCTGGGCGGACGTGACCGCGGCGCGGTCCTGGACGAGGCCAGGCAGGAGGCGGCTCAGCGGGCCGTGGTCGCCGGGGCCCGGCCCGCCAGCGTCCGTGTCGTCGAGGTCGACGAGGTTCCCATCGCCTACCTGCCGGGCGACTCGGTGCGCGTGCGCGTCAAGGCGGTCGGGGACCTGGAACTGAACACCGTGGGACAGGAAGTCGGTGCGTCATGAGTGATTTCGACCTGATCGGCCACGACGACGTCGCCGACCTCGCCCGTGGGGCCGCGGTGCTGGGCACCGGAGGGGGCGGCGACCCCTACATCGGCCGGGTCATGGCCGAACAGGCCATCCGCAGGCACGGTCCGGTGCGCGTGGTCCAGCTCGCCGACGTGCCCGATGACGCCCTCGTCGTTCCGGTGGGCATGATGGGCGCGCCGGCGGTGATGGTGGAGAAGCTGCCGGCCGGCCACGAACCGGCCCGCGCCGTCGCCGCGCTCGCCGAGGTCCTCGGCCGCACCCCCACCCACGTGGCCTGTGTCGAGGCCGGCGGCGTCAACTCGATGATCCCGATCACCGCGGCGGCCGAGCTAGGGCTGCCGCTCATCGACGGTGACGGGATGGGACGCGCCTTCCCCGAACTCCAGATGATGCTGCCCACGCTGGAGGGGGTCGCCGCCACGCCGATGGCGCTCACCGATGAGAAGGGCAACTCCCTGGTCCTGCGCACCGTCGACAACCGGTGGGGCGAACGGCTCGCCCGACCCGCCACGGTGGAGATGGGGGCGAGCGCGGCCACGGCCATCTACCCCATGGACGGCGCCCAGGCCAAGCGCGGCCTGGTGCCCGGGACCCTGGGGGTGGCCAGGGACCTGGGCGCGCGGCTGGCGCGGGCCCGGCGCGAGCACGCGGACCCGGTGGCCGAAGCCGTCGCGGCCCTGGGCGGGTTCGAGCTGCTGCGCGGCAAGGTGGTCGACGTCTCGCGCCGGACCACCGGCGGGTTCGTGCGGGGCCGGGCCGGACTGGAGGGGACGGGTGAGTGGGCCGGGCACACACTCGCGCTCGGCTTCCAAAACGAGCACCTCGTCGCCGAACGTGACGGCGCCGTCGTCGCGAGCACGCCCGACCTGATCTGTGTCCTGGACGCCGAGACCGGCGAGCCGGTCACCACCGAGGCGATGCGCTACGGCTTCCGCGTGGCGGTGCTGGGCATCCCCTGCCATCCGCGCTGGCGCACGGACGAGGGGCTCGACCTGGTGGGACCGCGCTACTTCGGCTACGACCATGACTTCGTCCCGGTGGAGCGGCTCGTCTGAGCCGGGCCGCCCCCGGGGGCGGCCGTGCGGCGTGGTTCAGGGCAGGTGCCGGGCGTAGGCGTCGTGGTGGGCGATCCGCCCGCCGTCCACGGCGCTGGCGATGAGGTGGTAGAGGGCGCGGCTGCGCGAGCGGTCGGCGGCGCAGCCGCCCGCGTCCTCGATCGCGATGGTCAGCTCCTCGACGTCGCGGGCCAGTTCGATCAGCCTGCGCCGGTCCAGGATGTCGCGCCCTCCGCAGGCGGAGACGGCGTAGGCGAGGGCGGCCAGCACCCCGTCCAGCGACTGTCTGAGCCGGTCGGCGGTCGCCAGGGGCAGCCGGATCTGCGAGTCGGGGGCGAGCGGTCCGGGAAGGGAGCCCGCTACCTGTTCGGTCATGGTCGTCCTCCACGCGTCGAGGGACGGAGAGGCCGGCCCGTGCCGGGGAGCCCGGGCCGTTCCCATCAGCGATGATCGCTCCGGCACGCGGGGAAGGGGAAGAGGGCGGGTCCGGACACGCCGGGTTGCGGCCGGGCGCAAAAGGTCTGCGCGGCCCCGCGCGGGCGACGAGGCAGGCCGTTCGCGTCCGGTCTTCCCGGGGAGAGCGAGGCGAGCGGCGGGAGGCCGCCGCGCGGGCCGGCGCGAGCGGAGGGGTAGGACGCGGGAGCGGTCGGGGTAGCGGTCCGCCCCAACGTGGACGCGGGCGTCTGCCGGGGCAGGCGCGCGGTCCGGCGAACGGGAGGGCGGGGAGGGGCCTGGGACGGCCGGCGGGAGACCCGCGCGGCGTCGGGCGCCCGTGCCGGATACGCGCCCACCACCGTCTCGGCGGGGAACCGGCACGGGGCCGGCGGCAGGCGCCGGCAACGGGGGCTCAGCCCTGGGCGCCGTAGGCGTCGCGCGTGATCTCGTAGACCACGACGGAGTGGTGCGTCCCGGGCAGCACGGTCGTGCGTTCCCGGCGCATGCCCAGGCGCCGCATGACCCGTATCGACGCGGTGTTCTCGGTCCGGGCGATGCCGACCACCCGTTCCAGCCGGTGTTCGAGGAAGGCGGAGCGCAGGGTGGCCCGGGCGGCCTCGCCGGCCAGCCCGCGGCCCCAGAAGGGCCGTCCCAGCCGCCAGCCGATCTCCACGGCGGGCAGGACCTCGGGGAGGAAGCGCGGTACCGCAAGACCCGTGAAGCCGACCAGCTCCCCGCTCTCACGGAGCTCCAGGGCGAACAGCCCGAATCCCCGTTCCTCCCAGCCGCGTTCGATCGCCGCGACCTGGGCGCGGGTCTGGTCCAGGTCACGGACCGTTCCGTCGCCGATCCAGCGCATGACCTGGGGGTCGCTGTTGATCGCGGCGAAGGGGGCGACGTCCTCCTCCCGCCAGCGGCGTAGCAGGAGCCGGGGGGTCTCGATGGCGTCCACGCCCTGATTCTCCCCGACGCGCCCCTCTCGACGACGAGGTAGCGGAGTATATGAACTAGTGCAATAGTTTATATGTATTAGATAATCTTTCGAGCGTCCGTCGTGCGGGCGCGTCGAGAGGAGCGGACATGTACATCCCCCGGCACTTCGCGGCGCCCGACCAGGCCGCGGTTCACGACCTGCTGACGCGCGCGGGCACGCTGGACCTCGTCACCGCGGGACCGGACGGCCTCGCGGCCACCACTCTTCCCTTCGTCTTCGACCCGCGGCGTGGCGACCACGGCGCGCTGGTGGCCCACGTGGCCCGCAACAACGACCAGTGGCGTGCCGAGGGGGCCGAGGCGCTGGCCATCGTGCGCGGTCCCGAAGCCTATGTGAGCCCGTCGTGGTACGCGACCAAGCGCGAGCACGGTCGCGTGGTCCCGACCTGGAACTACGTCACGGTCCACGTGCACGGCCGGCTCCACGCCCACCACGATCCGGCCTGGATCCAAGACGCGGTCCGCCGCCTCACCGACAAGCACGAGGCGGACCGGCCCGAGCCGTGGCGGGTCGACGACGCGCCCGACACGTTCCTCGCCGGACAGGTGCGCGCGATCGTGGGCGTCGAGGTCGTCGTGTCCCGGATCGAGGCGAAGTGGAAGCTCAGCCAGAACCGTCCCTCCCGCGACGTCGCCGGAGTCATCGAGGGCCTGCGCGCCGAGGGGGCGCGCGAGAGCGAGGTCGCCGAGGCGATGGAGGCGGTATGGGACCGGGAGGAGGGGGCGCGGCCCCGCTGACGGGCCGGCGCGTCCTCATCGGCCCGCCCGGTGCCGCCCGCGCCGGCCGGGGCGTACCCGGCCGGCGAACCCGTCTTGCCCCGTGCTCGCGAGCGGACGTCCGTTTTTGCCGTCATGGCAAATCCGTTCGCGAAGTGCCGGCGGAAGCCCGCAGTCTGTCCCCGGAGATCGGACCCGTCAACGGCCCACGAGAGGAGCCAACGACGATGACCGTGTACGACGCGGACTTCTGGGAGCGCCACTACGGGACGCTCGACCCGACGTGGGGGACCGCCCCCAACCCCGCCGTCTCGGCGACGGTGCCCCGACTGCGGCTTCCAGCGGGGCGGGCCCTGGAGCTCGGCGCGGGCCATGGGGGTGACGCGCTCTGGCTCGCCGGGCGGGGGTGGTCCGTGACAGCGCTCGATGTCGCCCAGACCGCGGTGGACCGCGTCGCACACCGCGCCGCAGCGCTCGGGCTCGCGGACCGGGTGCGGGCGGCCCGGCGCGATCTGACGGTGGACCCCGTGCCCCCGGGCCCGTTCGACCTCGTGCTGGGGAGCTTCTTCTACGTCCCCGCGCGGGAGACCGTCTGGCGGCGCGCGGCCGACGCCGTCGCACCGGGAGGGGTGCTCCTCATCGTGGACCACGGCTCCGTGGCGCCCTGGGCGTGGGACCCCTCGGCACATCGCCCCCCGACGCCCGAAGAACTGGCCGAATCGCTTGAGCTCGGGCCGCAATGGCTTCCCGAGATCCTCGAATCGCCGAAGCGCGACGCGACGGGTCCCGGGGGGCGGCGCGCCGAGGTCGTCGACACGATCGTGGCGATGCGCCGACAGCACCAGGGGTGAGGGGCACCGCGCGTTTCCGGACCCGGGAGCGCGCGGCGCCCGGATCGAACGTGGCCGGCGGCGAAGACCACGCGCGGCCGGCGAGTGACCGGGCGAGGTCTCAGACGCGGGCCGTGGGCTGGTGCGGACCGAGGTAGCCCACGGTGACCTGCTCGGTGTGCGGCTCGAGCAGGTCCCGGAGCTCCTCCGCGGCGGCCGTGAGGAGATGGCCGTCGCGCGCGGCCTGGAGGGTTTCCAGGACGAAGACGACGCGTGCGGAGTCTTCGGTGACGCGGGTGCGGTGGGCGTCGCGGTGGTTCCAGTGACGGGTCAGGATTCCGCCGCCGTCCGCGTAGACGATCTCGCCGGGCTTGGGGGTTTCGACCGTGTCGGGTTCGCCGAGCGGGGTGAAGGACTCATCGCCGTTCGCGTGGCCGATGACGACGTCGCCGGTGACGTGGTCCAGGTCGAAGGCGCCGGCGGGCAGGCCGTGACGGACGGAGACGGAGTTATAGGAGTCGACGGCCGGATTGATGCGCGGCAAGGACCCCTTCTTGGCGAGGCGCCGGCCGAGCGCGTCGACGCTGGGACGGACGCGGCGGGGGTTGGTGCCGAAGGAACGGTAGGCCTGGTGCCAGGCCGCGATGCGGGGGTCGGTCTCGTCGGCGGGACGCCAGGAGCCGTCGGCGAGCCGTTGCTCCAGTTCCTCCAGGGCGGCGACGGTCCGGGGCCAGGGTTCGCGGCCGCGCAGGCCCGTGGCGGCGACCAGGGCGATGAGGGTGTCGGGGAAGGCGTCTGCGACGTCGGCGGCCAGGTGGAAGACGGTCATGGGTCGGTTTCCGTTCTCTGTGTGGACGTGGGTCGGATCAGGACAGGGCGAGGAGGCTGACGGCGACGGCGGCGGCGCCCAGGCCGACGAACTGGCCGCGCTGGACACGTTCGGCGAGCACGCCGCGGGCGAGCAGCACCGTGCCGGCCGGATAGAGGGCGGTGATCACGGCGACGACGGCGAGGTTCCCGCTGCGGGCGGCGAGCAGGAACAGCAGGTTCGCCACCGAGTCCAGCGCTCCCGCGGTCGCCGACATCGCGTAGGCGGGCCGTTCGGGGCCCAGCCTGCGGTGCAGCAACCCGGCCGCGGTCAGGGTGACGGCCGAGGAGACCGCTCGGCCGATGATCAGCGGGGCCACCCCGCTGTCGGACGGCGCCTGGTGCAGGAAGACCAGTTGGAGGGCGATGGCGGTGCCCGCACCGAAGGCCAGGAGCAGCGCGGTGGGGGAGGGGCGCGCCGAGCGCACGCCGGGTCCGGCGCTGACCAGTGCCACCGCCACCAGCGCGAGCGGCAGGCCCACCAGGTCGGCGGTGGCCAGGCGCTCGCCCTGGAACAGTCCCACGGTCACGGGCAGCACGGCGGACACCAGCGCGGTCACGGGCGACAACACGTTCATCGGACCGATCGCCAGGGTGCGGTAGAGCAGGGCGAACGCGGCGGCCGAGGCGACCCCCGACGCGGCGCCCCAGCCGAGGGGGGCGGCGTCGAACGAGGCGCCGAGCAGCGGCCACAACAGCAGCTCGACCAGCAGACTCGCCGGGGCCGCGATCATCACGGTGCGCAGCACGTGGGCCTTGCGGGCGCCGAGGCCGCCGAGGAAATCGGCGCATCCGTAGGCGAGTGAGCTGCCGAGCGCCAGCAGTAGAGCGAGCACGGCACATCCCTTGACGTTCAATAAAACGACTAGACTGTACATCAGAACGACCGAGTCATGTCAACAGAATGACCGTGTGGTGCATTCCAATGGTCCACGTGTGGGGATGGAGAGTCAGATGGCCGAGACGGCCGCGGCCCTGCGGGTGGTCGCGCGCAACGTCCGGGCGGCCCGCGTCCGAGCGGGCCTGACCCTGGAGGAGCTCAGCAGGCGCGCCCAGGTCAGCAAGGGGGCCCTGGTCGGTTTGGAGAAGGCCCAGGGCAACCCCAACCTGGCCACCCTGGTCCGGCTGGCCGACACCCTCGGAATCTCGGTGTCCGCCCTGATGCAGGGGCCGCCCGAAGGCCGTGTCCGCGTCGTGGCCGCCGACGCCGTGGCGCCACTGTGGACCGGTGAGCGGGGGAGCCAGGCGCGGCTTGTGCTGACGACCTCGGGGCCGGCCCCTGTTGAGGTCTGGCGCTGGCGGCTGGAGCCGGATGAGGAGTACTCCAGCCATCCCCACCAGGCCGGAGTCGTGGAGACCGTCAGCGTCACCTCCGGCCGGATGGTCCTGGTCGTCGACGGCGAGGAGCATCCCCTCGAGGCCGGGCAGACCGCCACCTTCGACGGTGACGTCCCCCACGCCTACCGGGGTTCGGGTAGCGGGACCTGTGACCTGATCATGACGGTCCACCTGCCACCCGGTCCGACCTCTCCCTCCTGACCCTCGGGTGCCCGGAGGGCGGTGGTCCGCCGACCGGGGGAGGTCGCGGGGTCCGGTGGCGCGATCGGTGTCCCCGTCCTCGCTGCGAACGACCCGCGTCGGGGTACCGGCTGCCGGGGGTACACCGTGCCGTTGTCCCGTGCCGCCTTCCGATTCTGGGGGCGCCGGCTCCCCGGGGAGGTCCCGTGGGGCCGTGGCGCCACGCCGGAGCGGGCGCTTTTCGGGCGCGAACCCCGCGGACTCGGGGATGATCGTCGAGGGGCGGGGGGAGGGTCGTCCAGGCGGGTCGATCGCAGGGGCTCGCGGCCCCGAGGGGGCATGTCCCTTGGCGAGGCGATTTCGTACAGTTGTACAAGGGGCTGGCGAGCGAACCCGTGGACGAGGGAGCCGTACCCGCACCACGACAAGACGGCCTGGGAAGAGGTCGCCTATGGCGTGGTTCGTATTGGTCGTCTCGGGTGTCTTGGAGGCGGTGTGGGCGATAGCCCTGTCGGCCTCCCGGGGGTTCAGGCGCTGGCGCCCCACCGTCGTGTTCCTCGTCGCCCTGGCCGTGAGCATGTTCGGCCTGGGATGGGGGCGGTCAAGCACATCCCCGTCGGAACCGGGGACGCGGTGTGGGCCGGTGTCGGCGCCGCGCTGACGGTGATCTACGCGATGGCCACCGCGGCCGAGAGCGTCTCGGTGGGCAAGATCGTCTTCGTCGCCGGGATCATCGTGGCGGTCGTGGGGCTGAAGCTGGTACCGGGCAGACCGCCGGAAGACGCGCCCGAACCCGGGTAGTCCTAGTGCGGCGTGGGGTCTCCACCACGCCGCATGGCGGTGCCGCCGTCGATGGCGGCCCCGCCCGGGCCGGGCGGCGAGGTCGGGCGCCGCCCTAGCGGTCCGCTGACCGCGTGGAATCCACGTCGGCGGCGCCGCGCGGCTCTCGGGCGGCGTCGTGGGTGGCGGTGAGGGAGCCGAGGAGGGCGAAGGCGTCCGCCGAGGGGGTGCCGGGTTCGGCGGTGTAGGTGACGATCCACAGCCGGTCGTCCCCGGTCGGCTCGAACACGTCGAAGGCGACCTCGATGAGGCCGACGTCGGGGTGCCGGAACGACTTGGTGCCGGTGCGGTGACTGTGGACGTTGTGGCGCGCCCAGTCCTGGGCGAAGACGGCGCTGCGCGCCGACAGTTCCCCGATCAGCGAGGTGAGCCCCTCGTCAAGAGGCGCGCGCCCGGCCTCCAGGCGCATCATCGCCGCGACGGTGCGCCGGGTCAGGGGCCAGTCGACGTAGTAGTCGCGGGCCCGGGGGTCCAAGAAGACGAACCTCGCTATGTTGGGCGGCTGGTCGGTGTCGAAATGCGGCGCGTACAGCGCCCTGCCCAGCCGGTTGGCGGCCACCAGGTCTTGGCGGGCGTTGTGGACGACCGCGGGGACGGCCATCGCGTCGAGCATCCGCTGCACCGAGGAACGCACCCCGCCGGCCGGGCGCGCCGAACGACGCCGGCGGGTGCCGGCCGCGGCGCGGGCGAGGCCGAACAGGTGGGCGCGTTCGACCTCGTCCAACATCAGGGCGGTGGCGATCGCCTCCAGGACACTCTCGGAGGCGCCGCCGATGTTGCCGCGTTCCAACCGGGTGTAGTAGTCGACGCTCACCCCCGCGAGCATCGCCACCTCCTCGCGGCGCAGCCCGGGCACACGGCGATCGTCCCCGTAGACGGGCAGGCCCACCTGCTCCGGCGTCACGCGAGCCCGCCTGCTGACCAGGAACTCGCGAACGGTCTTCTTGTCCATGTCCTCAGGTTATGGACGGCGGTCGGGGGCGTGGGAGGCTCTGGGACACCCCCTCGGGGCACAGCGCCTGCTGCCGTCACAGGGCCGGCAGTCAAACACCCCCGGCCGGCCGCCTGGGAGGCCCTGTCAGGACCCGGCGGCGGGCACGGGGCGCCACTGGGTGCTCACCGTCCCCGCCTGCGGCGAGTCGTCGAGGCCGCGCCGGCGGCCACGGCCGTGGGGCAGTGCCCGGGCTCCCGCCTCCCCGTGGTCCCCTCAGACCGCCTTCCGAGGGACGGCGTAGCGGAGCGGCCGGTCGCGCATCGGCTCCCCGTGGGCGACGTCGTCGCCGTCGCCCACGGGGCCGGGCGGTCCCCGGGTTTGCGGCTCTCGCGCGAGGGCAGCGGCGTCCCCCGCAAAGACCGCGAGGACGGTGAGGAGGAGGCGACATGCGCGCCTTGACAGTCATTCCGTCACAGAAGGGCTCGCTCCAGGTCACCGACGTCCCCGAGCCCGAACCGGGACCGGGCGACCTGCTCGTCGATGGGATGGCCGTGGGGGTGTGCGGTACCGACCGCGAGATCGCCGAGGGGCTGTACGGGAGCGCGCCCCCGGGCCATCGGCGTCTGGTCATCGGGCACGAGTCGCTGGGCCGCGTCCGCGCGGCCCCCGACGGGTCCGGGTTCCGGAGCGGTGACCTGGTCGTGGGGGTGGTGCGCCGGCCCGACCCCGAACCGTGCCTCGCCTGCGCCCACGGCGAGTTCGACATGTGCCGCAACGACGGCTACACCGAACGCGGGATCAAGGGGATCGACGGGTATGCGTCCCAGCGCTGGGTCGTCGACCCCGACTACGCGGTCCGCCTCGCCCCGGAACTGGCCGAGGTGGGGATGCTCATGGAACCGACCACGATCGTGGCCAAGGCCTGGGACCAGATCGAGAAGGTCGGCGCCCGCTCGGCCTTCGAGCCCAGGTCGGTCCTGGTCACCGGAGCCGGATCGATCGGCCTGCTCGCCGCGCTGCTCGGGGTGCAACGCGGCTTGGACGTGCACGTCCTCGGCCGTGCCGGCGGCGGCCCCGAGCCGGCCCTGTTGGCCCACCTCGGCGCCACCTACCACTGCGACGGCTTGGAGGAGCTCGCCCGCAGGGTCCGGCCCGACATCGTGATCGAGGCGACCGCGGCGGAGGAGATCATTGTGGGGGTCATGACCATCACCAGCCCCTACGGCATCGTCTGCCTGCTCGGGGTCTCCACGCCGGGGGCCACGATCCCGGCCGACATGGGCGCGGTCAACCGCAAGATCGTGCTGGAGAACGACGTGGTGATCGGCTCGGTCAACGCCAACCTGCGCCACTACCGCCTGGCGGCCGACGCGCTCGCCCGCGCCGACGTGGCCTGGCTGTCCCGGCTGGTCAGCCGGCGCGTCCCCCTGGAGGACTTCGCCGAGGCCTTCGCCTACCGGCCCGGCGACGTCAAAGTCGTCATCGAACTGGACGGGACGGGCTGAGCTCCCGCCCCCTCCGTCACGTTCGGGTGGGGGCGGGAGCGGCGCTCATGCTCGCTCTCCGCGGCGCAGCGGGGCTCCGACGCGGTGCAGGTGGCCCAGCGCGACGCGGTAGGAGGCGATCAGCCCCGTCTGCTCGTAGGGCACGCCGATCTCCGCGCAGTAGGCCTCCACGATCGGCTGGGCCCGGCGCAGGTTGGGCGAGGGCATGCTCGGGAACAGGTGATGCTCGATCTGGTAGTTGAGCCCGCCCAGGACGATGTCCACGACGTGGCCACCGCGCACGTTGCGCGAGGTCAGCACCTGCTTGCGGAGGAAGTCGAGTTTCGGCTCGCCGGTCAGGGTCGGCATGCCCTTGTGGTTGGGGGCGAAGGCCGATCCCAGGTAGATCCCGAACAGTCCTTGGTGCACGGCGAGGAAGACCAGGGCCTTGCCGGGCGACAGCACCAGGAAGAGCGCGGCGAGGTAGGCCGCGAAGTGGCCGAACAACAGCGTGCCCTCCAGCCACCGCCGCTTCAGCGTGCTACGGAACAGTCCGCGCACGCTGGCCACGTGCAGGTTCATCCCCTCCAGGGTGAGCAGGGGGAAGAACAGGAACGCCTGCCAAGGGCCCAGCAGCCGGGCCAGCCCCCGGCTGGAGCGGGCCTGCTCGGGGGACCACACCAGGATCTCCGGAGCGACGTCGGGGTCCAGCTCCTCGTGGTTGGGGTTGGCGTGATGGCGGGTGTGCTTGTCCATCCACCAGCCGTAGCCCATGCCGATGCACAGGTTGCCGGCGATGCGGCCGGCGAGTTCGCTGGGGCGGCGGCCACGGAACACCTGGCGGTGGGCGAGGTCGTGGGCGACCAGCGCCACCTGGCCGAACACCACGGCAAGGTAGATCGCTATGAGGACCTGCCACCAGGAGTCGCCGATCAGGGCGAAAGCCACCCAGCCGGCGACGAAGAGCGTCCCGACCAGGCCGAGCCGTACCACGTAGTAGCCGGGGCGCCGATCCATCAGTCCGGCCGCCGTGATCCTGCGGGACAGGCGGGCGAAGTCGCTACCACCGCGGGAGCGCGGCGACGCGCTCCCACCATCGATATCCGCGGTCATCTCATCTCCTCGTCACGGCCCCGAGAGGCCAGGCGCCGGGGAAGTTCGGCGGGCATGAAGACCAGCCTAGGCAACGGAGCCGCTCACCTCCAGGGTGCGCGCACCAAGGTTGGGGGTGGAATCGGTCCCACCCCGTCCGGGTGCTTCACCACGCCGGAGTGGGGGGGTCGGTCGGGCCCCTTCGGGTAGCAGGTCCCGGAGTCCGGCCGGACACCGGCGACGAGCGGAACGGAAGCGGGGGAGGACGATGCGGCGAGGCGCGCTCGTGCTGATGGCGACCGTAACGGTGTGCGCGAACGGCTGTGGGGGAGGTGAGACGCCACTACCGGTCGACGGTCCGCCCGAGGCGCTCGTCCCCACCGACGCCGACCGCGTGGTCCGCGCGACCGTCGCCCCGGCCGGCGACGAGGGGACGGGGGCCTACGGCTACGACGAGTCGGTCCCCGCGGGGGCCGAGATCACGGTCTCGTTCAAGGAGATCGCCGCGCAGCGCAGCGAGGTCGGCGTCTATGCCTCCGGGCTGGACCCGGGGCACGACTACGCGGCCGACCTGCACGTGCGGCCCTGCACCCCGGAGGCGCCGACCCCGGTGCCGGCGGAGGACGACGACCCCGACTCCCCGGGATCGGGTTCCCCCAACCCGGCCTACCGGCACAACGGCGAGAAGGTCTGGTTCTCGCTCTCCGCGGACGCCGAGGGCGATGCGCACGCGACCAACACGCTGGGCTGGCGGATCGACCCGCAGGATGTGGCCTCCCTGGTGGTCCACAGCGGTGCGGGAGGACGGGACCAGGCCGGCACGGGTGCCTTCCTGGCGTGTGTCGACATCCCCCGTTAACATCCGCGTGTCCCCTCCCGGCCCTTTCGCGCTCCGGCGCCACCGGCGGGATGCGGCGATGCGAGGCCGTGGGCGTGGCCGACCGCGTCCACGACCGGACCGCTACCGGCCGCCCATGCGCGGTCCGCTCCATGGGCGGGAACGGTGCGGACCCGTCCGGACCAGGGGCGGTGAGACCGCCCTCGTCGATGTGGACAGGACCGGGACGGGCGGCGAGGGCGCCGTCTTCTCCGCCGCCGCGTTCCACCGCGTCCATCTCGACGTCTCCTCCCCACCGCGGCGGCCCTCCCGAACCGCCCCCGCACCCGGTGCTTGTTCACCGGGTGCGGGATCGGCGGTGTATCCGCCCCGGGGGCCGGTCGAGGGCGGCGGGCCAGGGCGATCCTTCCCTCCGAGCCTCCGGGCCGACCTGCGCGGCCCCCGCTTCGAGGACGTCCGCGTGCCCGAGGCCGGCCGCGCCGGCGCCGACCCGCGAGGGCGCGGCACCGCGCGGAGACCTGCCGGTGGTCTTGGGGCTGCGACCTGCGCGGCAGCCGCCTTTGGCCGCGTGGACCCCTCTGGCGCCCAGGCGCGGGGCGCGGTCATCGCCCCACGGTCGCGCTCGCGGCCGGTCCGGGCCGGGCGGTCCGCGCGAGGCGAGACGCCGCCCGGACCGCTCCGGATGGCGGTGTGGGTCAGGCCGGCCTCATCCGCATGGGCACGCCCACCCTGTTCAGCGCGTTGATCAGGGCGACCTGCGTGACCAGGTGGCCCAGTTCGGCCTCGTCGGGGAAGTGGCGGCGCAGCGTCTCCCACAGGTCGTCGCCCACGGGTTCCAGACGGGTCACCGCGTCGGTGTAGGCGAGGGCGGCCCGCTCGCGGGCGTCGAACAGCTCCGACTCCTGCCACACGGCGAGCTGGTACAGCCGCCTCTCGGACTCCCCGTTGCCACGCGCCTCGCCCGCGTGCAGGTCGACGCAGAAGACGCATCCGTTGAGTTGTGAGGCGCGCAGCTTGACGAGTTCACGCACCGTCGCGTCCAAGGGACCGGTGCGCAGGGCGGCGTCGGCCTGGAGAAGGGCGCGGTAGGGGGCTGGCGCCGTCTCGGCGACGTTCATGCGGGTCATCGTCTGTTCTCTCCTGGATCGTCATGGCACGGTCGTCAGGAGGACGGAACGGACCGTTCGGATGTGACAGGAGGGAGGTGCGCGATCTTGTGGGGGTTGACCACCCTGCGGTAGGCGATGATCCTGCCGTCCCTGATCTCCAGCGTGTCGACCGCGCGAACACGCCCGTCCCACATGACCACGAGCGCCGGTTCGCCACCGACCTCGACGAGACCCACGTGTTCGGGGTGGTACCTGCGCAACACCCGGAGCAGCACCTCGGCGATGCGGGCGCCGCCGTGGATGAGCTTGCGGGCCGCAGGGACCTCGCCGCCACCGTCGGTGACGTACACGGCGTCGGGGTGGAGCAGGCGGACCAGAGCGGCCAGGTCGCCGGCCTCGTAGGCGTCCCGGAAAGCCGCCACCAGCCGGTCCCGTTCCGCCCGTGGAGCCTGCGGCGCCTGCCCCCGGGCCCTCGCCACCCGCCGCCGTGCCCGCGAGGCGTGCTGGCGGGCCGCCGCCGTGGAGCTTCCCAGTACCTCGGCGATCCGGGCGAACTCGATCTGGAAGACGTCGTGGAGGACGAGGGCCACCCGTTCGGCCGGGGTGAGCTCCTCCATGACCACCAGCATCGCCGTTGCGACGGATTCGTCCACGAGCACCGGCTCCGCGGCGTCGGGGCCCGTCAACAGCGGTTCCGGCAGCCACGGCCCGACGTAGTTCTCGCGCCGTACCCGCGCGGATCCGAGGATGTCGTAGGAGCGCCGCGCCGCGACCGTGATCAGCCAGGCGCGCAGGTTCGCGATGTCGCGCAGGTCGGTCCCTGCCGCCCGCAGCCACACGTCCTGTGTCACGTCCTCGGCCTCGGCGACGCTTCCGAGCAGCCGGTAGGCCACGCCGAAGACCGCGGGGCGGTGGATCTCCCACTCTGTCTTGAGGACATCGTCCGTTTCGGGCGACCCGGTCATGCGCTCGGCTCCCCTCGCCTGTCCCGTTCTCTCCGGTCAGCCTAGGGGGCGGGGGAAGCGGGCCTCCGCGAGGTCGGTGGGAGGGAGCGGAACAGGGGTTGTGCCGGGTGGGGCGTCTAGAGCACACTTATTACTGACCGAATGTTCGGTAAGGAAAGGGGGGACGATGGCCACGGCGACCGGACGCGCCACCGCGCCGCCGGACGAGGCCGGGCTCCAAGCCCACTTCGAGGCGCGTATCAGCGGCGAACAGCGCATCGAACCGCGCGACTGGATGCCCGAGGGATACCGCAAGACGCTGATCCGCCAGATAGCCCAGCACGCGCACTCCGAGATCATCGGGATGCAACCCGAGGGCGACTGGCTGACCCGCGCGCCGAGCCTGCGCCGCAAGGCGATCCTGCTGGCCAAGGTGCAAGACGAGGCCGGACACGGGCTCTACCTGTACGCGGCGGCCGAGACGCTGGGCGTGGAGCGCGCCGACCTCACCCAACGGCTGATCAACGGACGGCAGAAGTACTCCTCGATCTTCAACTACCCCACCCTGAGCTTCGCCGACGTGGGGGTGATCGGCTGGCTGGTGGACGGCGCGGCCATCTGCAACCAGGTGCCGCTGTGCCGGAGCTCCTACGGCCCCTACGCGCGTGCGATGGTGCGCATCTGCAAGGAGGAGTCGTTCCACCAGCGCCAGGGCTATGAACTGCTCATGCGGATGATGGAGGGCACCCCCGCGCAACGGGAGATGGTCCAAGACGCGGTGGACCGCTGGTGGTGGCCGGCGTTGATGATGTTCGGCCCGCCCGACGCCGAGTCCCCCAACACCCGGCAGTCGATGGCCTGGCGCATCAAGCGCGACACCAACGACGAACTGCGCCAACGGTTCGTGGACATGACCGTCCCCCAGGCCCGCCGGCTCGGCGTCACCCTGCCCGACCCCGAACTGAGGTGGAACGCCGAGCGCGGCCACCACGACTTCGGGCAGCCCGACTGGGAGGAGTTCAAGCGCGTCATCGCCGGCGACGGCCCCTGCAACGCCGAGCGGATCGCCCGGCGCCGGGCCGCCCACGACAACGGCGCATGGGTGCGCGAGGCCGCGGTCGCCCACGCCGCCAAGCGGCGCGCGCGGACCACCGAGGAGGTCCCGGCATGAGCGCGGAAGGGGAGCCGCGGGGCGACTGGCCGCTGTTCGAGGTGTTCGTGCGGGGCAAGCGCGGGCTCAACCACGTCCACGTGGGATCGCTGCACGCCGCCGACGCCGAGATGGCGTTGCGTAACGCGCGCGACCTCTACACCCGCCGCAACGAGGGGGTGAGTATCTGGGTGGTGCCCGCCGAGGCCATCAGCGCCTCCAGTCCCGACGAGAAGGACCCCTTCTTCGCCCCCAGCGCCGACAAGGTCTACCGCCACCCCACCTTCTATCCGATCCCCGAGGACGTCCCCCACATGTGAGGGACACGGCGAAGCCGCAGAACAGCGAGGAAGACCCGATGAGTGGCGACAACCCCTATGCGGCACTGAGCGAGGACCACGGCGGCACCGAGCCGGGGTGGGCGTTTGGCACCGGGTTCGTGGCGGCCCCCCTCGACGCCGACGCGCCGGTGCCCCCCGGCGTCGACGCCGACGACCTCTCCCGGTACTGCTGCATGCTCGCCGACGACGCCCTGGTGATGTCCCAGCGACTGATCCAGTGGTGCACCTCGGCACCGGAACTGGAGGAGGAGGTGGCGCTCGCCAACATCGCGCTCGACCTGCTCGGTCAGGCCCGGCCGCTCCTGGCGCGCGCCGGACGGGTGGACGGCAGCGGACGCGACGAGGACGCCCTCGCCTTCTTCCGCGACGCCCCGGAGTTTCGCAACGTCCGTCTCGTCGAGGCGCCCAACGGCGACTTCGCCCGTTCCACCGCCCGCCTGTTCGTGTTCTCCACCTGGCGCCTCGCCCTGTTCGACCGGTTGCGCTCCTCGGCCGACCCGGTGCTCGCGGCGGTCGCCGCCAAGGGCGTCAACGAGCTCGCCTACCATCGCGAGTACGCCGCGGGGTGGGTGATACGCCTGGGGGACGGCACCCCGCTGTCCCGGGAGCGCATGGCCGCCGGCCTCGCCGAGGTCTGGCCCGACCTCGGCGAACTGTTCGCCGTCCACCCGGTCGAGGCGCGCCTGGTCGACGGCGCGGTCGCGGCCGACCCGGCCGGCCTGCGCGTGGAGGTCCTCGGCGTCGTCGAACAGGTGGTGCGGGAGGCGACACTGCGGTCGCCAGGACCGGTCCCGCCGGCCGTCGTGGCCGGCCGCGACGGCCAGCACAGCGGGGAACTCGCCTCGCTGCTGGCCGAGATGCAGGCCGTCGCCCGAGCCCATCCGGGAGCGTCGTGGTGAGCGGCGAAACAGCGAACCCCGCCGTGCGGCAGGCCTGGCGGGTCGCCGCCACGGTGGCCGATCCCGAACTGCCGATGCTGACGCTGGCCGACCTCGGCATCCTGCGCGAGGTGGAGATCGACGGCGACGGGACCGTCGTCGTGACCATCACCCCCACCTACTCGGGCTGCCCGGCGCTGGAGGTCATGCGGGTCGACCTGCACCGCGCCCTGGCCCGGGCCGGCTACGGCCGCGTCGAGGTGCGCACCCGGCTGTCGCCGCCGTGGAGCAGCGACGACATCACCGAGGCCGGCCGTCGCAAGCTGGGCGAGCACGGGATCTCCCCGCCCGGTCCGGCGCCCCGCCGCCACGGCGGTCCCGTCCCGCTGACCCTCTCGGCCACCAGGAGACTGCCGCGCTGCCCGTTGTGCGGTGCCGACCGGACCGAGGAGCTGTCCCGCTTCGGCTCGACCTCGTGCAAGGCGCTGATGCGCTGCCGCGCCTGCGGCGAGCCCTTCGAACACGTCAAGGAGATCTGAACCGGTGTCCACCAGCACCTTCACGGCCCCGGACCGCCCTGTGACGGGCAGGCCGCCACGGCGCGCGGTGTTCCACCCGCTCCGCGTCGCCGGGATCGAGCGGTTGTGCGACGACGCCGTCGCGGTCACCTTCGACGTGCCCGACCGTCTCGCCTCCACCTACGCCTTCGCGCCGGGGCAGTCGCTCACCCTGCGCCGCGTCGTTCGAGGGCGCGAGGAACGGCGCACCTACTCCATCTGCGCCCCGGTCGGGGCGGCCCCCCGCATCGGGGTGCGCCTGGTCCCCGAAGGACTGTTCTCCACCTGGCTGGTGGAGGAGGTCCGGCCCGGGGACGAGATCGAGGTCGCGCCACCGAGCGGGCGTTTCGTCCCCGACCTCGGCGTCACCGCCCGCCACGTCCTCATCGGGGCGGGATCGGGCATCACCCCCCTGTTGTCCATCGCCGCCTCGCTGCTGGCCGCCACGGACTCGTCGGTCACGCTGCTCTACGGCAACCGGAGGGCCGACACGGTGATGTTCGCCGACGAGCTCGCCGACCTCAAGGACGCGCACGGTCCCCGCCTGGAGATCGTGCACGTCCTCTCGCGTGAGGCGCGCTCCTGCGACCTGCTCACCGGCCGGCTCGACGCGGCCCGTCTGGAGGCGCTGCTGGATTCGCCCATCCTGCCCGGGCGGGTCGACCACTGGTGGCTGTGCGGGCCCTACGGCATGGTCACCGACGCCCGCCGGGTCCTGGCCGGACGCGGGGTGCCCGCGGGCCGGGTCCACGCCGAGCTGTTCCACGTCGGCGACCTTCCGCCCGAGCCCGTGCGCCGCGACGATCCGGCCCTGTCGGGACCCGCGAGCCGGGTCACCGTCGTGCTCGACGGGCGTTCGACGACGCTCGACCTCCCGCGCGCGGTGCCCATCCTCGACTCGGCGCAGCGGATCCGCTCGGACCTGCCGTTCGCCTGCAAGGGGGGAGTCTGCGGCACCTGCCGGGTCCGGGTGACCCGGGGCGAGGTCCGCATGCGCCGCAACTTCGCGCTGGACGACGCCGAGGTGAGCGCCGGGTTCGCCCTGTCCTGCCAGGCGCTTCCCGCATCCGACGAGATCACCGTCGACTTCGACGCCTGACCCCGGATGGCGCGCCGGTCCGTCCGGTGGGCCCCGCCCCACCGGACGGACCGGTCCGGGTGCCGAGACGGCGCGGCACTCACGGCCGGGGGATGTTGCGCAGGTTGGCGCGGGCCATCCGGATCATCCGGCCGACCCCGCCGTTGAGGACGATCTTGCTCGTCGCCAGCGCGAAGCCGCTGAGCTGTTCCCCGGTGATGCGGGGCGGCATGGAAAGCGCGTTGGGATCGGTGACCACGTCCACCAGCGCCGGCCCGTTGTGCCGCAGCGCCTCGCGCAGCGCGCCGCGCACCTCGGCCGGGTCCTCCACCCGGATGCCGTGCGCGCCCATCGCGCGGGCGATCGCCGCGTAGTCGGTCGGCGGATAGGCGGTGCCGTGCGGGGGCAGACCCGCGACGATCATCTCCAGGTCCACCATGCCCAGCGAGGAGTTGTTGAACAGTACGACCTTCACCGGCAGGTCGTGCTGGACCAGGGACAGGAAGTCCCCCATCAACATGGAGAAACCACCGTCACCCGACATGGAGACGACCTGACGGCCACGGTCGGCGAACTGCGCGCCGACCGCCTGCGGCAGCGCGTTGGCCATGGACCCGTGGCTGAAGGAGCCGATCACCCGGCGGCGGCCGTTGGGGGTGAGGTAGCGGGCCGCCCACACGTTGCACATGCCGGTGTCCACGGTGAACACGGTGTCCTCGCCGGCCTCCTCGTCCAACACCGAGGCGACGTACTCCGGGTGGATGGGGGTGTGCCGCTCCACCCCTTGGGTGTAGGCGGCCACCACCCCCTCCAGCGCCTCCGCGTGCTTGCGCAGCATCCGGTCGAGGAAGCGGCGGTCCGTCTTCTCCCGGACCCTGGGGGTCAGGGCGCGCAGCGTCTCCCCGACGTCACCCCACACCGCGAGGTCCAGGTCGCACCGCCGGCCCAGGTGCTCGGAGCGCACGTCGATCTGGGCGATGCGCACGTCGCGGGGCAGGAACGCCTCATAGGGGAAGTCCGTTCCGGCCAGGATGAGCAGGTCGGCCTCGTGCATGGCCTCGTAGGCCGCGCCGTAGCCCAGAAGGCCGGACATTCCAACGTCGAAGGGGTTGTCGTATTGGATCCACTCCTTTCCGCGCAGCGCGTGCCCCACCGGGGCCTTGACCCGTTCGGCGAAGGCCATGACGTCGGCGTGGGCGCCGGCCGTTCCGCTGCCGCAGAACAGCGTCACCCGGTGGGACTCGTCGACCAGCCGGACCAGGGCGGCGATCTCCTCGTCGGCCGGCCGGACGCAGGGCCGCCGGGTGTCGGGGGTGGAGCGTGCGGAACGGCGGGGCGCGTCACGGCCGGCGACGTCCCCCGGCAGGGCGACCACCGAGACGCCCGACAGCCCGATCGCGTGCCGGATGGCGGTCAGCAGCACCCGCGGCATCTGCTCGGGCGAGGAGACCAGTTCCGAGTAGTGGCTGCATTCGGCGAACAACCGGTCGGGGTGGGTCTCCTGGAAGTAGGCGGTCCCGATCTCGCTGCTGGGGATCTGCGCGGCGATCGCCAGCACCGGGACCATGCTGCGGTGCGCGTCGTACAGGCCGTTGATCAGGTGCAGGTTGCCCGGTCCGCAACTACCGGCGCACGCCGTCAACCGTCCGGTGACCTGCGCCTCGGCGCCGGCCGCGAACGCGGCCGCCTCCTCGTGACGGACCTGGACCCAGTCGATGCCGGCGGTGCGCCGGATGGCGTCGGTGATCGGATTGAGGCTGTCGCCCACGACCCCGTAGACCCGCTGGACCCCGGCCCGGCCGAGGATGTCGATGAACTGGTCGGCGACGGTCTGCTTGGCCACGTTCCTGCCCCCTTGACGTCGGTTCCGGCCCGCCACGGGCGGCGGGCGCGTCGCTGATGACGGGCGGACAGGGGGGAGCGCCGCGTCGGCCCTCCTCTACCCACATCCGCGCCGTCGCTCCTGGCCAACCGCGGTCCGGCCCGGTTTAACTGGGAGGTGTGGATGCCGCGCGGCCCGGTGGATGTGGGCGCGGCGTGGTCCTAGCGGGAGGGGGAACGCGATGCCCGCCATCGGGAACGCCTGGCCGCGGGGGAGCGATCCGGGGGAGCTGCGCCGCGCGGTGGCGGCGGCCCACGAGCGCTTCCTCGCCTCGGGCCGCCCGCCCGCCCGGCTACGCGACGTCGTGCGCGACTCCTGGCAGCGATGCAGGGTCCTCGGGGTGGATCCCGAGACCGCCCGGCCGCCGTTGGAGCTCAGCGGCGACCGGCTGGAGGAGTGTCGAGGGGCCCATCCGTTCTCCTCGGTGCTGCCGCTGATCCGGCGGCTCCTCGTGGACGCCGCCGACCACGGTTCCCACATCGTCGCGGTCGGTGACGCCGCGGGCCGCCTCCTGTGGGTGGAGGGCGAGCGGGGGCTGCGCGCGCGGGCCGAACGCATGCTCTTCGTCGAAGGCGCCAACTGGGCCGAGGCCGGGGCCGGCACCAACGCGCCCGCGCTGGCGCTCGCCCTGGGACACGAGGCGCAGGTCTTCGCCAGCGAGCACTTCAGCCGCAACGTGCAGTCGTGGAGCTGCTCGGCGGCCCCCGTCCGCGACCCCGACACCGGCGCCGTGATCGGGGTCTTGGACCTGACCGGCGCGGACACCGCCGCCTCCCCGTACGCGCTGGCCCTGGTGCGTGCCGCGGCCGCCGCGGTCGAAGGGGAGCTGCGCCTGCTGCGGCTGGCCGGCGCGCTCGCCCCGGCGTCGCCGGCCGCAGGGACCGATCCCGCCCCCCTGCGGGTGCTGGGGCGGGACGGCGCGCTGTTCGGCGGGGACGGACACGCCGTGGAGCTGGGCGTCCGCCACGCCGAGATCCTGCTGCTGCTCGCCCATCACCCCGGCGGTCTGACGGCCGAGGGGCTGGGCGCGCGGTTGCACGAGCGCGACGTGGCGGCGGTCACCGTCCGCGCGGAGGTGGCGCGGCTACGTCGCCTGCTCGGCCCCGGCGTCCTCGCCTCGCGGCCCTACCGGTTGTCGGTGCCGGTGCGCACCGACATCGAGGAGGTCCGCCGTCTCCTGGCGTTGGGACGCCACCGCCAGGCGCTAGGCGTCTACCAGGGTCCGGTCCTGCCCGCCTCCACGGCGCCGGGCGTGGTCGACATCCGAGAGGAGCTCGCCTGGGAGATCCGTACCGCGCTTGGCCGCGACGCCGACGCCGAGAGCCTGCTGGAGTGGGCCCGCCGCCCGGACGGCCGTGACGATCCCAGGGTCCTCGACGCAGCGCTGCGGGCGCTGCCCGAAGGGTCCCCCCACGTTCCGCTGCTGCGTGCGTGGCTGAGACGCGGCGCCTGCTGAGAGACGATGCCGCGCGTGCGTGCAACGTGCGCGCAACGGGCAGGTGACTAGCGTCACATCAACGTGGCAGTCCCGGCGGCGCCCGCAGGTCGGCGTGCCGCCCAGGCCGACGAGGAGGCAACCGTCATGGTGATCTACGCTCCGCCCGGACAGCCCGGGAGCCCGGTGGAGTACGCGCCCCGCTACGACAACTGGATCGGCGGGGAATGGGTCGCGCCGGTGCGCGGACGCTACTTCGAGAACCCCACGCCGGTGACCGGAAAGGCCTTCACGGAGGTGGCCCGGAGCGACGCCGAGGATATCGAGCTCGCCCTGGACGCGGCCGAGGCCGCCGCCCCCGCCTGGGGGCGCACCCCTCCGGCCGAGCGCGCGGTCGTCCTCAACCGCGTCGCCGACCGCATCGAGCAGCACCTGGAACGGCTGGCCGTCGCCGAGAGCTGGGACAACGGCAAACCGGTACGCGAGTGCCTGGCCGCCGACCTGCCTCTCGCGGTGGACCACTTCCGCTACTTCGCCGGCGCGATCCGCGCCCAGGAGGGCGGGATCTCCCAGATCGACGAGGCCACCGTCGCCTACCACTTCCACGAACCGCTGGGGGTGGTGGCCCAGATCATCCCGTGGAACTTCCCGCTGCTCATGGCGACGTGGAAGCTCGCCCCGGCGCTGGCGGCGGGCAACACGGTGGTGCTCAAACCGGCCGAGCAGACGCCGGCGTCGATCATGCTGCTGATGGAGTTGATCGCCGACCTCCTCCCGCCCGGAGTGGTCAACGTCGTCAACGGTTTCGGCGCCGAGGCGGGCCGGCCCCTCGCGACGAGCCCCCGGGTGCGCAAGGTCGCCTTCACCGGCGAGACCACCACGGGCCGGCTCATCATGCAATACGCCAGCGAGAACCTGGTCCCGGTCACCTTGGAGCTCGGCGGCAAGAGCCCCAACGTGTTCTTCGCCGACGTCGCCGCGGCCCGCGACGCCTTCTACGACAAGGCGCTGGAGGGGTTCGCGATGTTCGCCCTGAACCAGGGCGAGGTGTGCACCTGCCCCTCGCGGGCGCTGCTCCAGGACGAGATCTACGACGCCTTCCTCGCCGACGGCCTTGAGCGCACGCGCCGCATCCGCCAGGGCGACCCCCTCGACACCGAGACGATGATCGGCGCGCAGGCGAGCAACGACCAGCTGGAGAAGATCCTGTCCTACATCGACCTGGGCCGTAAGGAGGGGGCCCGGGTCCTGACCGGCGGTGAGCGCGCGGAGCTGGAGGGGGAGCTGGCCGGCGGCTACTACGTCACCCCGACCGTGTTCGAGGGCGACAACTCGATGCGGATCTTCCAGGAGGAGATCTTCGGCCCGGTCCTCGCCGTCACCCGTTTCTCCGACTACGCCGACGCCGTGCGGATCGCCAACGACACCCTCTACGGCCTGGGGGCCGGGGTGTGGGCGCGCGACGGTTCCATCGCCCACCGCGCCGGCCGCGACATCCAGGCGGGCCGCGTCTGGGTGAACAACTACCACGCCTATCCGGCGCACGCCGCGTTCGGCGGATACAAGCAGTCGGGGATCGGCCGCGAGAACCACCGGATGATGCTCGCCCACTACCAGCAGACGAAGAACCTGCTGGTGAGCTACTCCGATGAGGCGCTGGGGCTGTTTTGACGCCGGAGCGGGAAGGGGGCCGCGCGCGGGTGGCGTTGACGGCGCGGGCCGCACGGTTGCTGAGGGCGCTGCGCGAGGAGCACGGGCCGTTGATGTTCCACCAGTCGGGCGGCTGCTGTGACGGCAGTTCCCCCATGTGCTATCGGGCGGGGGAGTTTCGGATCGGTTCTGCCGACGTGCTGCTGGGGGAGTTGGAGCCGGGCACCCCCGAACCGGTGCCGGTGTGGATGTCGCGGTCGCAGTACGCGCTGTGGAGGCACACGCATCTGACCATCGACGTGGTGGCGGGCCGGGGCGCCGGGTTCTCCCTGGAGGCGCCGACCGGGCAGCGCTTCATCATCCGCTCCCGGCTGCTCGACGAAGGGGAGGTTTCCGACTGAACGCGACGGGCCGGCCCTCGGGCCGGCCCCGGCCTTGCGCCCAGCGGCGGGCGTGTCCGCTGGTCGATCCGACCGCCTCCGATGTGATATCGCGCACCCGTGGCGACGGTTTTCCGTTCCTGCCGGCAAGGGCGGGGGATCGGCGCGGAAAAGGAGACGACACGACCGGTCATGGGATGTTAACTTCGCTCCTCGTGTCACCACTCACCGAAGACGAGATACGTCGTTCCTTTGTCAACTGTTCGAAGGGGGAGGCGCGCCGCATCTCCCTGCCGCGGGGATTCGCCGACCTTCCCTGGTCCGACCTCGACTTCCTCGGCTGGCGCGATCCCGGCGCGCCGGAACGGGGCTACATCGTGGCCGAGCACGCCGGACGGCTCCTGGGGGTCGTCCTGCGGGTCCCGCCGCGCGTGGCCAGGGCGACGACGAAGACCCTGGTCTGCTCGGTCTGTCTGACCGCCCACGCGGGGTCGGGGGTCTCCCTGCTCACCGCGCGCAGGGTCGGCGAGGCCGGCCGCCGCGGCGACAGCGTCGGCGCCTACATATGCGACGACCTGGCCTGCTCCCTGTACCTGAGGGGACGCAAGAAGACCGAGGCGTCCAAGCACCAGCGCGAGTCCCTCACCCTGGAGGAGCGGATCGCGCGCGCCACCACCAACCTCGGGGGCTTTTTGGACCGGGTCCTGCACGACACCGCGGCCTCCGCCTAGCCGAGGCGAGCGGCCCGTCGTCGTGCCTCAGCGCCAGCCGTAGCGCGCCCTGAGCACCGCGCCGACGTGCCAGAACCGGTCGGCCTCCAGGACCGCGCCCTCCCGCCGGATGGCGTCCTCGTCCAGCTCGAAGAGTCGGTCCAGCCGCACGTAGGAGCGCCGTCCGTCGCGGTCCCAGGTACCGGAGCCCAGCTCCAGCCAGTCGTGTTCCTCCCAGCCGTCGGGGGTCCGGCTGGACAGCATCAGCGCGTGCACGAGGGGGCCGCGCCGGCCCACCACGAGCAGCGGCCGGTCCTTGCCCTGCGTGGGATCCTCCTCGTAGGGGACCCAGGTCCACACGATCTCGCCGGCGTCGGCCCGCCCGTCCAGGTCGGGGGCGTAGGTCAGCACGGTCGCGTTGCGCCCGGTCGCCACTTCGCGGACGGCGCCGCGATGGGGGTGGCCGGCGGGGACACGCGAGGGGTCACGAGGCTCCAGCACGGGTGCATCCTAACCCGCCCCGGCCCGGGCGCACGGCGCGGCCGGGGCGGCTCAGTCGGCCAGCAGTTCCTTGACCAGCGCCGCCACCTGCTCGACCTCCACGAGGAAGCCGTCATGGCCGTGCGGGGAGGAGATGACCCGGACCGGTCCCGCCTCCCTGATCCCCGCGGCCAGCTCCGCCTGCTGGGCGAGGGGGTAGAGGTCGTCGCTGCTCACCCCCGCCACCATGGTCCGCGCCGTGACCCGGGCCAGCGCGGCGGCGGTGCCGCCCCGCCCCCGCCCCACGTCGTGGGAGTTCATCGCCCGGGTGAGCACGACATAGCTGTTGGCGTCGAAGCGTCGGACGAGCTTGTCGGCGTGGTGGTCGAGGTAGGACTCGATCGCGAACCGGCCTCCGGCGCCGGGATCCTCGCCCTCCTGGGCCCGGCGGCCGAAACGCGCGGTGAGCTCGCCGTCACCGCGGTAGGTGGCGTGCGCGATCCTGCGCGCGATCCCCAGACCGTCGCGTGGGCCACCACAACCGAGGGCGAGGTAGTCGCCGCCGTGCCAGTGGGGATCGGCCGCGATGGCGTGGAGCTGGGGGGAGGTCCACGCGATCTGGCGGGCCGAGGTCGCGGCCGGGCAGGCCAGCAGCAGCGCCCGGGCCACCCGGTGCGGGTGGCCCACCGCCCATTCCAGGGCGCGCATGCCGCCCATGGACCCCCCGATGACAGCCGCCCACCTGGCGATCCCCAGCTCATCGGCGAGCCTCGCCTCGGCCGCCACCAGGTCGCGGATGCTCAGCCGGGGAAAAGCCGAGCCCCAGGGGCGCCCATCGGGACGGGACGTCGAGGGCCCGGTACTGCCCTGGCAGCCGCCGAGCGCGTTGGGGACGACCACGAAGAAGCGGTCGGTGTCCAGCGCCCGGCCGCGCCCCACCAGGCCGTCCCACCAGCCGGGGCTGGGATGCCCGGGCCCGGCCGGGCCACTGAGGTGACTGTCCCCGGTCAGCCCGTGCAGGACCAGGACCGCGTTGGAGCGGGCGGCGTCGAGGGTCCCCCACGTCTGGTAGGCCAGCCGGACACCGGGAAGCTCCTGCCCCGACTCCAGCCGGAACGGTGCCCCAGGCGTCGACCAGCGTCGCCCACCGGCCGGATCGCCCTCCCGCCACCCACCGGTGGCGGGAGGGCACAGCCCGACGGGCAGCCCGCTCACCGCCGTGCCTTCGCGGCCCGGAAGCCCGCCTCCAGGTCCGCCCGTAGGTCGTCGATGTGCTCCAGGCCCACCGCCAGACGCACCAGTCCGGGGGTGACGCCCGAGGCGAGCTGCTCCTCGGGGCCAAGCTGGCTGTGGGTGGTGCTGGCCGGGTGGGCGATGAGGCTGCGCACGTCGCCGATGTTGACCAGGTGGCTGAACAGCTCCGTGCCGTCGACGAAGGCGCGCCCGGCCTCGACCCCGCCGTGCAGTTCGAAGGAGACCACCGCGCCCGCGCCGCGCGGCAGGTAGCCGCGGGCCCTGGCGTTGAACGGGCTGGAGGGCAGACCGGCGTAGTGGACCCGTTCGACCTCCTCGCGTCCTTCCAGCCATTCGGCCAGGGCCTGGGCGTTGGCGACGTGCCGCTCCATCCGCAGGGACAGCGTCTCGACCCCTTGCAGGATCAGGAAGGCGTTCAACGGGGCGATCGCCGCGCCGGTGTCGCGCAGCAGCTGCAACCGCAGCTTCGTCGCGTAGGCGCCGGGCCCCATCGTCTCCCAGTAGCGCAGGCCGTGGTAGCTGGGGTCGGGCTCGACGAACCCGGGGAACCGCTCGGGGAACATGCCGAAGTCGAAGGTGCCGCCGTCCACGACGACGCCGGCGATCGTGGTGCCGTGCCCGCCGAGGTACTTGGTCGCCGAGTGGACGACGACATCGGCGCCGTGCTCGATCGGCCGCAGCAGGTAGGGGGTGGGCACGGTGTTGTCGACGACCAGGGGGACGCCCGCCTCGTGCGCGACATCGGCGACGCCGCGCACGTCCAAGACGTTGCCGCCGGGGTTGGCCAGCGTCTCGGCGAAGAACAGCTTCGTCTCGGGACGGACCGCGTCCCGCCAGGCCCCCAGGTCGTCCTGGTCCGCCACGAACGTCACCCGCACCCCCAGCTTGGGCAGCGTGGAGTTGAACAGGTTGTAGGTGCCCCCGTACAGCGACGGGCTGGCGACCACGTGGTCGCCGGCGCCCGCCAGGTTGAGGATCGCCGCGGTCGTCGCGGCTGACCCCGAGGCGAACGCCACCGCGGCCACCCCGCCCTCCAGGGCGGCCAGGCGCTGTTCCAGCACGTCCTGGGTGGGATTGGTGATCCGGCTGTAGATGTTGCCCGGCTCGACGAGATTGAACAGGTCGGCCCCGTGCTGGGTGTCGCGGAAGACGAAGGAGGTCGTCTGGTAGATCGGGGTGGCGCGCGCGTGCGTCGCCGGATCGGGCTGCGCGCCCGCGTGGATCTGCTTGGTCTCAAACGACCACTCCACGGCGGCCGCGGCGGACGGCTCGGGAGTGGGGGAGGTGTCACGGGAGTCGACGGTCACGATGCTCTCCTGGGCACGGGCGTACGGCGCGGTGGGGCCGGACGCGGCGCGGATCGGGATGAGGGCGCGGCGAGGGCCGCGCCCGACGGCAACGAGAGGGCGCCCCGCCGGGTGGGGACGAGGACGCGGCCGCGGGGGACCGGGAAAACGGGAGACGGGTCAGGCCGCGGGGTGACAGAGCATGCTGCTTACGCGGGCATAGTCGACGTGCCGCCGCGAAACGAGCAGGATCATGGCCACGACACTAGCGCTCTGGCGGTGCGTAGTCCATCGGTTCCCGTGAGTGAGGCCGACCCCGCTGGTCGCCGGCGGGGCCGGCCTCATCGGCCTCGCCACCGGTCCTCCCGCCGGACGCGGGAACACAGCGCCCCGCGGCGTCCCGATCATCCGGTCCCGGACAGGAACCCCGCCGGCCCGCGCGCCCGGGGCCGGGGGCAAGGTGACGCCCCGATGACGGACAGGGGCGCCTCCGACGTCGGGAAGCGCCCCAGGCCCGCGGCCCCGCGCCCGGGAACCGGGACGCGGGGCCGCGACGGTCAGAACTCCAGGACGAGACGTCCGCGCACACCGCCGGCCTCCAGCCTCCGGTGTGCCTGCGGCGCCTGGGCGGCGGGCAGGACCTGCGCCACGCGCAGGGTGAGGACCCCCTTCTCGGCCTGCTCGCGCAACCGGTCGAGTCGTTCGCGCGCGTGCTGGTAGTCGACGACCCACACCGGGTGGAAGGAGATGCCGCGCGCCAGGGCCGCGTCGTCGCCCCGGTAGCCGCGTACGGTGGCCACCCCTCCGCCGTCGCGGACCGCCGCGGTGACGAGGCCGTCCTGCACCGCCCCATCGGCGAGGCCGTCGACCCCTTCGGGAACGGCCGCGCGGATGCGCTCGGCGACGTCGTCCCCGCGCGCCACCACGATGTCGGCGCCCAGCGCGCGGACCAGCTCCTCGTCCTCGGGCTTGGCGTCGGCGACGACCCGCAGCCCGTCGGCCTTGGCGAGCTGCACCACGTAACCGCCGAAGGCGCCGGCCGCCCCGGTGACGGCGAGGGTGGCGCCGGGCGGCAGATCGAGCAGGTCCAGGGCGCGTCGCGCGGTCAGCCCGTTCATGGGCAGGGTCGCCGCCTCGGCGTCGCTCGCGCCGTGGGGGACCCGCGCGACCGAGTCGGCGGGGACCACGATGCTCTCGCTGTAGGCCCCATGGGAGCCGTCCGGTACGACGATCGCCATCACGTGGTCGCCGACGCCGTAGTCGGCCGACACCTCCGGCCCGATCTCCTCGACCACGCCGGCCGCGTCCATGCCCGGAACGTAGGGCGGCGGGTTCTTGCGCAGGTCCTCGGCCCGCGCCCCGCTGCGGGTCAGGGTGTCGGTCGGGTTCACCGCGGCCGCGCGCACGCGGATCCGCACCTCCTTGGGGCCGGCGTGACGCTCGGGGACGTCGAACTCCCGTAGCGCCTCGGGCCCGCCGAATTCACTCACTCCGATCACTCGCATACTCGGCCGAACCCCTCGCCCCGGCGGGGAATTCCCGGTTCCGGGTGAGCGGCGCCCGGAACCGGGGGAGGCACGGTCACCCGTTGCCACGTCGCCCCGTCGCCGCGGGGGTGCGACGTCGGGATATCACCTCCAGATGCCTCAGGTAGCGCCCGGCGAGGTCGCCGGCCACGGGGTTGTGGCCGCTTGTGGCCAGCAGCCAACGCGGAGCCAGGCGCTCGTGCAGCCACAGGAACCCGATCGCGTAGCCCACGCTGAGCATCGCCTGGAACAGCAGGAACGACCACAGCGGTTCGCGCAACAGTGTCGCCTGCCCCAGGTACCAGGCCATCGCCGCCTCCTCGACGAGCCGGGCGGCGGGGAAGGCCACCGCCCAGTACAGCGCCGCCGGCGCCACCGCGCCGATCCGCAGGCGGCCGAGCGCCAGCAGCACGCAGTAGCAGCCGCCGGCCAACGCCAACGGGACGCCGAGTCCCGCGGTGATCGTCAGGATCAGGGGCAGGGGCAACCCGGCCAACGCCGCCGTCCCGGCCCCGAACGCCCCGGCCGCCACGCCGATCAGCGCACCGGGTAACGCCACCTCCGCGTAGGCGAGCGCGCCCGTCACGGTGGGGGTGGCCCTTTGTCGGGTTCCCATCAGCTCACCACCACCCCGTAGGCGAACAGGGAGTAGAACAGCGCGCCGAGGTAGAACAGCGCGGCGAAGGCGATGATCACGTTGGAGACGATCCCCGGCCGGATGGGCTTGGGCAGGGTGATGTTGTTGACCAGCAGGAGCACCACGCAGTAGGCGCCCATCGCGAACGTCGACAGGAACGCCAACGTGTCCAGGATCGCGGCGGGGCCGTCCGCGGGGCCGAACAGCAGGACGGCGATGCCGAAGGCGATCAGTCCCCACAGGAAGAAGCCGTACAGCTTGGAGATGCTGAACCGCTTGGCGCCGGGGACGAAGAAGTAGGTCATGTCGGCCTGGCCGCGGGAGAAGGAGTCGAACAGGCCCAGCGTGGCGTTGAGGCCGATGAGCGCGATGAAGCAGAAGAACACGGTGCCGAGGACCGGGGTGCCGGCCGCCGCGAAGGAGGAGGCCATCGCGTCCAGCGCGGCGTCGCGTTCACCGTTGCGGATCACCTCGACCACGCCCGGGTCCAGCCGGGCCGAGGCCTGCGCCAGTACCGTGAACGCGATCGTCACCAGCATCGTGACGCCCCAGAACAGGACGAAGGCGTCGAAGGTCACCCAGCGGCGCCACCCCTTCCACTTCGCCATCTCGGCGGGGTCGGAGGTGTCGAACATGAACCCGCGCGAGGGCATGCTCTCCTGTTCCCCGGCGTGGCGCAGTCCGCGGATCCGCGGGATGTGCGCGCCCATGCCGGCGCCCTTGTCGCGCAGGTGCAGGGTGTACCACATCTGCTGCATGCCCGAGGGGCCGGCGAAGGCGATCGAGCCGACCAGGATCGGAAACCACGTGGCCGAGGTGGCCTCGTCCGGCAGGTGGCCGAAGGCGAACATCCCGCTGACGGTGGAGGCCAGATCGGCGAAGTTGCCGACGAGCGCGGCCACCACCGACGTGCCCACCACGAGCAGGCCGATACAGATCGACAGCACGCTCTCCAGCAGGCTGTAGACGACCTTGGCCAGTGTGAAGACCACGCCCACCAGCAGCATCCCGGCCACCGCCGTGGCCTGCCAGGGGATGCCGGTCACCCGTTCGAAGGCCGAGGCCCCGGCCGACAGGTGTCCCGGCCAGATGTAGACGAGGATCGCGGTGACGAAGAAGAACCACATCAGCGGTTTGAACACGCGCGCCGCGCCGAAGAAGATGCTCTCGCCGGTGGCCATCGCGTAACGCGACATCTCCAACATGACGACCGCCTGGAGCGACACGCCGATGAGGAACAGCCAGCGGATCTCCGGGCCGAACACCAGGACCAGGCGCGGCCACATGTAGGACTCGCCCATCCCCACGCCCAGGGCGACGAGGAAGACGGTCGGGCCGAGGATGTGGATGGAGGGCGGCGCCTCGGGGAGCCGGCGGATCGGCATGGGTTCGAGGCGTCCGGCGCGCCAGAACCGCTCCCGGGGAGCGGAGGGCGTGGTGGCGGAGGTCGATTCGGACGGGTGGGGTCGGCGCTGGCCGGGGATCAAGGGGCGGGTCCCCTTCTCCGTGGAGGCTCCCGGTACGGGCGCCCCGGTGGATCCGGCCGCGTTGAGGTCTGAGGAATCCATGGGCGGAACTCCCTAGCGGATCTGCGGATGCGAGCTGCTCTGCCCCCATGCGCCCCCTGGGCGTTTTCCCGCGGACCTCCCTGTGCTCTCGGGGTCGGTCGGGGACCGGCCGTGGCTGGCACCACGCGCGGCCGCTGGCGGAGCGCCCGTGCGCGGTGTGACCGGTGGTCCGGCGATGGCGGTACCGGACCACCGGGGTGGCTGTGGTCGAGACGGACCGGTGGGATCGGTCCCGTCGGGTCAGAGTAGTCCGGCGGCGCGCGCCCAGCGATACTTCGCGCCGAGAACCTGTACCGGTTTTTCGGTCGTGTAGGGGTAGGCGACGATGCCGTTCTCGAAGAGCCGGGCGCTGGCGGCCTCGACCTCGGTGTCGCCCGACAGCGAGGCCACGATGGGCTTGTCGACGCCCTTGGCCCGCGCCTCGGACACGACCTTGACGACGACGTCGGCGAAGACCATCGGCGGGGTCACGATCGTGTGCCAGTAGCCGAGGATGAGCGCGTGCACCCGTTCGTCCTCCAGGCCGAGCCGGATCGTCTTCTCATAGGTCGAGGGCGGTTCGCCGCCGGTGATGTCGACGGGGTTGCCGGCCGCCCCGAAGGGCGGGATGAACGCCCGGAACGCGGCGTCCAGGTCCGGCGGGATCTCATACAGCGACATGCCGTTGTCGACCACGGCGTCGGACAGCAGCACCCCCGAGCCGCCCGCGCCGGTGATGACGACGACGTTCTCGCCCCGGGGTGTCGGCAGAACCGGCAGGGCGCGACCGTACTCCAGCAGTTCGTTGAGGCCGGGCGCGCGCACCACGCCGGCCTGCCGCAGGATGTCGTCGTAGACCTTGTCATCGCCGGCCAGCGCTCCGGTGTGCGATCCGGCCGCCCGCGCCCCCGCCGAGGTGCGTCCGGCCTTGAGGACCACGACCGGTTTGCGGGGCACCACCTCGCGGGCCGCCTCGACGAAGGCGCGGCCGTCCTTGAGGTCCTCCAGGTGCATCGCGATCGCGTTGGTGTTGTCGTCCTGGCCGAAGAAGGTGAGCAGGTCGTCCTCGTCGATGTCGGCCTTGTTGCCCACGCCCACGATCGCCGAGACACCGGTGCGGGTGCTGCGGCTGTAGCCGAGGATCGCCATGCCGATACCGCCCGACTGCGAGGTCAGGGCGGTGCCGCCGACCACGTCGTAGGGGGTGCAGAAGGTCGCCGACAGCTTCTGGGGGGTGTAGTAGTAGCCGTAGATGTTGGGGCCGAGCAGCCGGACGCCGTGGCGGCGGGCGACCGCGAGCACCTCGTCCTGGAGCTCCTGCTCGCCGGTCTCGGCGAACCCGGAGGGGATGAGGATCGCCCCGGCCACCCCCTTGCGCCCGACCTCCTCCAGGGCCCCGGCGACGAACTTCGCCGGGATGGCGAAGACCGCGACGTCGACCTCGCCGGGGACGTCGGTGATGCTCTTGTAGGCTTTCAGCCCATACACCTCGCCGGACCTGGGATTGATCGGGTGGATCTCCCCCTCGAAGCCGCCGTCGACGATGTTCTTGATGACGGAGTTGCCGATCTTGCCGGTCTCGTTGGAGGCGCCGATCACGGCGATCGAGCGCGGCCGGAAGATGCGGTTGGTCGCGGCCAGGATCTCCTCGCGGCTGAAGCGCTTGGGCGGCCGCGGCGGGTCGAAGTCGAGCACGAAACGCAGGTCGGCGGCGACCGCGGCGGAGGCCGTCGCGAACACCGGGTTGAGGTCGGCCTCGGCGATCTCGGGAAAGTCGGTGACCAGGTGGGACAGACGGACCAGGAGATCGGCGAGACGGTGGGTGTCGACGCCCTCGCCGCCGCGTACCCCGCGCAGCACCTCGGCGGCCTTGATGTCGCCGACCTGTTCCAGCGCCTCGGCGGGGGTGACCGGCGCGAGCCGGAACGCGACGTCCTTGAGGACCTCGACCAGCACGCCGCCGAGCCCGAACACCACGATCTTGCCGAAGGTGGGATCGGTGGTGGCGCCGATGATGACCTCCTGGCCGCCGCCGAGCTGCTGCTGGACCTGGACCCCCTCGACGCGCGCGCCGGGGGAGTGGGCCTGGGCGTTGGCGAGGATCCGGTGGTAGGCGGTGGCGACGTCTTGGGGGGTCTCCAGCCCGACGGCCACGCCCCCGGCCTCGGTCTTGTGCAGGATGTCGGGCGAGACGATCTTGGCGACCACGGGGAGGCCCAGCTCCACAGCGTGTTCGACGGCCTCCTCCGCCGAGGTGGCCAGGGCCTCGCGCGGCGCGGGGATGCCGTAGGCGTCGGCGACCGCCTTGGCCTCGGGCGCGGTCAGCGAGGTGCGGCCCTCGGCGCGGGCGCGGTCGAGCACGGCGCGTACCGCGGCGCGGTCGTATCCGCTGGTGTCGCCGCCGTGGGCGGACTCCGGTGGGGCAGCGGGCATCAGATCACTCCGTTCGACTTGAGCGTGGCGAGCTCCTCGGCGTCGAGTCCGAGCTCGCCGGAGTAGATGTCGTCGTTGTGCTCGCCGAGCAGTGGGGAGCGCTCGATGTCGGCGGGGGAGTCCGACAGCCGGATCGGCAGGCCCACGGTCTTGTAGGGGCCCCGTTGGGGGTGGTCCACGGTGACGACGATCCCGTTGGCGCTGAGGGTGGGGTCGTCGATGATCTCGCGGGTGCTCAGGATCGGACCGCAGGGGATGTTGTGCGCGTTGAGCGCGGCCAGGACCTCCCACTTGGGCAGCCGGATCGACCACTCCTCGATCATCGCGAACGCCTTGTCGAGTTTGTCCAGGCGCGCCTCGGGGGTGGCCCACTCGGGGTCGGTGGCGAGCTCGGGGCGGCCGATGAGCTGGGTGATCGGCGCCCAGCCCGGGGGCTGGATGATGACGTAGACGTAGTCGTTGGGGCCTCCGGGCGCGGTGCGCACGGCCCAGCCGGGCTGGCCGCCCCCCGAGGCGTTGCCCGAACGGGGGACCGTGTCGCCGAAGTCCTCGTTGGGGTACTCCTTCAGGGGGCCGTGGGCCAGACGCTGCTGGTCGCGCAGCTTCACCCGGCACAGGTTCAGCACGGCGTCTTGCATCGCGACCTCGACGCGCTGGCCCCGTCCGGTGCGGGTGCGTTGGAGCAGGGCCGCCAGGATCCCGGCCACCGTGTGCACCCCGGTGCCCGAATCGCCGATCTGGGCGCCCGTCGCCAACGGCGGTCCGTCCTCGAAGCCGGTCGTGCTCATCGAGCCGCCCATGGCCTGGGCGATCACCTCGTAGGCCTTGAAGTCGGCGTAGGCGCCGGGCCCGAACCCTTTGATGGAGGCGTAGATCAGCCGCGGGTTGGTGGCGTGCAGCACCTCCCAGGTGAACCCCATCCGGTCCAGCGCGCCGGGCGCGAAGTTCTCCACCAGTACGTCGGAGCGGCGTACCAGCTCCAGGAAGATCTCCTTGCCGCGTTCGGTCTTGGTGTTGAGGGTGATGCTGCGCTTGTTGGAGTTGAGCATCGTGAAGTAGAGGCTGTCCACGTCGGGCAGGTCGCGCAGCTGGCGTCGGGTGATGTCGCCGCTGGGAGCCTCCAGCTTCACCACGTCGGCTCCGAGCCAGGCCAGGAGCTGGGTCGCTGAGGGGCCGGACTGCACGTGCGTCATGTCGAGGACGCGCACGCCCTCAAGGGCCTTGGTCATGGGGGTTCTCCCGGTCGTCTCCAGCCGGTCACTTGTACATGGTCTGGTTGCGGGTCCCCGGGGCGTAGACATCGGGGTCGATCCACACGTTGATCAGCGATGGCTTGCCCGACTCCCGGGCCCGGCGCAGCGCCGGGCCGATCTCGGCGGGGTCGCGCACCTCCTCGCCGTAGCCGCCCAGCATCCTCGCGAACTCCGAGTAGCGCACGTCGCCGAGGGTGTTGCCGACGTTGCCGCGCGCCTCGCCGTACTTGGCGATCTGTCCGTAACGGATCTGGTTCATCGACGAGTTGTTGCCGATGACGCCGACGAACGGCAGGTTGAAGCGGACCAGGGTCTCGAAGTCCCAGCCCGTGAGGCTGAACGCGCCGTCACCGAACAGGGCGACCACCTCCTTGTCCGGACGGGCGTACTTGGCCGCCATCACGAACGGGACGCCGACCCCGAGGGTGCCCAGCGGGCCCGGGTCCATCCAGTGGCCGGGCGACTTGGGCTGGACGACCTGTCCGGAGAAGGTGACGATGTCGCCGCCGTCGCCGATGTAGATCGAGTCCTCGGTGAGGAACTCGTTGATCTCGTGCACCAGCCGGTAGGGGTGGATGGGCGTCGCGTCGGAGTGCAGGAGCGCGGCCCGCTTGTCCAGGGCGGCGCGTTCCTGGGCGCGCAGTTCCTCCAGCCAGGCCTTGCGTCCCTGTGCTCCGTTGTCGGAGAACGCGCTGGTGGCCTGGAGGACCGAGGACAGGATCACGTCGGCGTCGCCGACGATGCCCAAGTCGATGTCACGGTTCTTGCCGACGGTGGCGTAGGACAGGTCGATCTGCACGACCGTGGCGTCGGGGGACAGCCGCCTGCCGTAGCCCATCCGGAAGTCGAACGGGGTGCCCACGATGACGATGAGGTCGGAGTTGGTGAAGGCGTAGCGGCGCGACAACTGGAAGTGGTGCGGGTCGCCGGGCGGGAGGGTGCCGCGGCCGGCACCGTTCATGTAGGCGGGCACGTTGAGCGCGCGCACCAGGTCGATCGCCGACTGCGTGGCCCGCGTGGTCCACACCTGGTTGCCCAGCAGGATGCTCGGCTTCTCCGAGCGCACCAGCAGCTCGGCGAGCCGCTCGATCGCGGCGGGGTCGCCGGCCTGGCGGGTCGAGGCGCGGTAGCGCCCGGCGACGGGGATCCGGGCGCGCTCCACCGGGACGCGCGCGTCGAGGATGTCGCGCGGGATCTCCAGGAACGACGGCCCGGGAGCCCCGTTGAGCGCCTCGCGGAAGGCCATGGAGACCATGTCGGCGACGCGCTCAGTGTGCGGAACCGTGGCCGCGAACTTGGAGATCGGCGCGATCATGTCGACGTGCGGCAGGTCCTGGAGGGAGCCCATCTTGTGCTGGCTGAGCGCTCCCTGGCCGCCGATGACCAGCATCGGGCTCTCGGCCCGGTAGGCGTTGGCGATGCCGGTGACGGCGTCGGTGGTGCCCGGTCCGGCGGTGACGACCGCGCAGCCGGGTCGGCCGGTGATGCGGGCGTAGCCGTCGGCGGCGTGTGCCGCCACCTGTTCGTGTCGTACGTCGATGACGTCGATGCCCTCGTCGACGCACCCGTCGTAGATGTCGATGATGTGCCCGCCGCACAGCGTGAAGATGACGTCGATGCCCTCGGCCTTGAGGGCTCGGGCCACCAGGTGCCCGCCGGAGATCGTCGTCGCCTCGCTGGTGTGCTCCTCGTTGCGCTGGTCCGCCATCTGGCTGCTCATCTCCTCACCGCGCGGCCCCGTGGGGCGCTGGTCGTGCCGGCTGGATGGGGATAGGGGTCGGCCCAGAGGCCGAGATTTTTGAATACTGCATACCGTATGGCTTCCATTGCTACATCAACCCGCAATCCGTGTCCAGACCGTTCCGGCGCGAACGCGAAGCGGAGTCGCGGGGGATTGCATACTGCATACGATCGGCGTATGACTGAGGGGACGGCAAGCGCGAGGCGCGGAGGAGGCGCGGTGGACCTCTACGAACACCAGGCAAAGCAGCTCTTCGGGGAACACGACGTGCCGACCGCCCAGCGTCAGCTCGCCTCGACACCCGACCAGGCCGAACGCAGCGCGGCCCGCATCGGTGGCAGGGTCGTGGTGAAGGCGCAGGTCAAGACGGGTGGTCGCGGCAAGGCCGGCGGCGTCAAGGTGGCCGACGGCCCCGAGGAGGCCCGCGCCGCGGCCGAGCAGATCCTGGGCATGGACATCAAGGGCCACACGGTCCACCACGTCCTGGTCGAGGAGGCCGCCGACATCGCCGAGGAGTACTACTTCTCGATCCTGCTCGATCGGGCCAACCGCACCTTCCTGTCCATCTGCTCCAAGGAGGGCGGCATGGAGATCGAGGAGGTCGCCGCCACACGTCCGCAGGCGATCGTCCGCACCCCGATCGACCCCCTGCGCGGCCTGGACCGCGCCACCGCGCGGGAGATCTGCCACCGGGCCGAACTGCCCTTCGACACCCACCCCAGGCTGGCCGCGGTCATGACCCGGCTGTGGCGGGTGGCCTGCGAGGAGGACGCCACGCTGGTCGAGGTCAACCCGCTCGTGCGCACCGAGGACGGCCGCGTGGTCGCCCTGGACGGCAAGGTGACGCTGGACGGCAACGCGGCCTTCCGCCACCCCGAGCGCGCGGCCTTCCACGACGACGCGGGCGCCGACGAACGGGAGTCCCGCGCCAGGGCGAAGGGTCTGAACTACGTCAAGCTCGACGGTGAGGTCGGCATCATCGGTAACGGTGCCGGTCTGGTCATGTCGACGTTGGACGTGGTGGCCTACGCGGGTGAGGCGCACGGTGGGGTCAAGCCCGCCAACTTCCTGGACATCGGTGGCGGTGCCTCGGCCGAGGTGATGGCCAACGGTCTGGAGATCATCCTGGGCGACCCCGCGGTCAAGAGCGTGTTCGTCAACGTCTTCGGTGGGATCACCGCCTGTGACGCGGTGGCCAACGGCATCGTGCAGGCGTTGGAGCTGCTGGAGGAGCGTGGCGACGACGTCTCCAAGCCGCTGGTGGTGCGTCTGGACGGGAACAACGCCGAGCTGGGCCGGCGGATCCTGGACGAGCGTGCCCACCCGGCGGTGCGTCGGGTC
>NZ_FUWS01000020.1 GCF_900167435.1 Marinactinospora thermotolerans DSM 45154 | reverse complement strand
CCCCCCCCCCACCCGCGCCTCAGCCGCATCGCCGCCTACGCCATCGCCACCACCCCCGACCACATCCTCCTCACCCGCATCTCCCCCGGATTCCCCGGCGCCGGCACCTGGCACCTGCCCGGCGGCGGCGTCGACCACGGCGAAAACGCCCGCGACGCCCTCGCCCGCGAACTCATCGAGGAAACCGCCCAAACCGGCGTGATCGGCGACCTCATCACCTTCACCAACCACCACCGCCCCGCCACCCCCACCAGCCCCGAGATCCACTCCGTCTGGGCCTTCTTCCACGTCCACATCCCCCCCCCCACCACCCCCCGCGTCACCGAGACCAACGGCTCCACCTGCCAGGCCGCCTGGTTCCCCCGCCACGCCCTGCCCCACCCCCTCTCCTCCACCGCCCGCCGCGGCCTCACCGCCCTCGCCCGCCCCTGAGAAAACAGCGAGGCGGCCCCGCCCCCATGGACGAGACCGCCTCCGCGCACCACCTCACACTCGGCGCGCCACCACCCGCGAACGCACCACCCACACCAGCGCGCCCACCGCCACCACCAGCGCCCCCGCCACCACCGAATCCCACGGCAGGCACAACGCCAGCACCAAACACCCCACCAGCCCCACCACCGGCACCACCAACGGCGGCCGATCCTCATCGGGCCCCAACCTCAACGCCGAAGCGTTGGCCACCGCGTAATAGACCAACACCCCAAACGACGAGAACCCCACCACCCCGCGCACATCACCCACCAGCACCAGCGCCACCACCACCGCGCCGACCACCACCGCGGCCCGATGCGGCACCCCCCACCGCGGATGCACCCCCGCCAACCAGCGCGGCACACTCCCATCCCCCGCCATCGCCGCCGTCGTCCGCGACACCCCCAACACCAACGACAACAACGCCCCCAAACTGCCCAACGCCGCGCCCACAGCCACCACCGGCACCGCCCAACCGGCCCCACCGGCCGCCACCGCATCGGCCAACGGCGCCGAGGACCCCGCCAACCCGCGCACCCCCAACACCGCCAACAGCGCCACCACCACCGCCAGGTACACCCCCAGCGCCACGGCCAACGCCACCCCGATCGCCCGCGGAATCGACCGCTGCGGATCCCGCACCTCACCCCCCAGCGTCGCGATCCGCGCATACCCGGCGAAGGCAAAGAACAACAACCCCGCCCCCGCCAACACCCCGCCCAGACCAGGCTCCGCGACCGGCGGCCCCGCCTCCACGCGCGCCACCCCGGCACCGCCACCCCACAGCGACACCACGACCACCAAGGCCAGCACCGCCACCACCGAGACCAACAACACCCGCGTCAACCACAACGACGCGCGCATCCCCCGGTAGTTCACCGCCGTCAACACCACCACCGCGGCCACCGCGACCCACCGCTCCGCGCCCGGCCACACATACGACGCGAACACCAACGCCATCGCCGCACACGACGCCGTCTTACCCACCACGAACGCCCACCCGGCCAGGAACCCCCACACCTCCCCCAGACGCTCCCGGCCATAGACATAGGCCCCACCCCACCGCGGATGCCGCGCCGCCAACCGCGCCGAGGACACCGCGTTGCAATACGCCACCACCGCCGCCACCACCAACGACACCAGCAGCCACGAACCCGCCGCCCGCGCCGCCAACGCCGGCACGACGAACACCCCCGCGCCGATCATGGCCCCCAGGCCGATCACCACGGCATCACCCGTGCCCAGCACCCGAGCGGGCCGAGCCTGAAAATCAGAAGTCGAGGTCACAGGCCCGAGTGTGCCCCATCAGGGTCACGCTGGAGTGAACACCGCCCCACCCCCCGTCACCCCACCCCCACACACGCCGACGGCCGGGCCGACAACCCCGACCCGGCCGTCCACCGGCGACACTCACGACCGCCAGGCGCCACCCGACGAATCCGAGATGTCCTCGGCCGCCGCCTGCCGCAACTGACGCGCCAGATCCGCCAACGCCCGCGACACCGCCAGCTCATCCCCGATATCGGGGATATCCACATCGGCGGGGTGCTTGCGCGCCATCCCATGCCCGCGCAGATTCGCCCCCTCCTCCGATCTCAACCCGGCCTCGGCCCACGTCCGAGCCGCATCCCCCTCGCTCTCCTCCGACACCAAGATGTCGACACTCCACCGCTTCATCGTGTGCATGACCGCCCCCCGGACTCCAGCTCACTCCCGACCCGGTTCCTCACCCGACTCGATATGGGCGTCCGGCCCCGGATAGACCAACCCCTCACGGTCCTCATCCAGCCACCGCACCTGATACGGCGGGGTCCCCTCGACGCCCAACACCGCCAACACCACACCCGTGCGACGGTGCACGTCATCACGCGGAGCCTCGACCACCAACCTGTCGCCGACCTGCGCTCTCATCGACCATCCCCCCTACCTCCCATCCTGCGCTCGCCCCACCCCTCGACGCAATGGCCTCCCACCAAAGACCCGACCCCGCCGCGGCGGCCTACTCCACCCCCGCCCCCAACGTCCGCCCACCGTCCAACGTGTGCGTCTGCCCCGTCACCCACGCCGCGTCCTGCGAGGCCAAGAAGGCGATCGCCGCGGCGACATCCTCCGGCTCCCCCAACCGGCCCAACGGGTAACCCGCCACCACCCCCTCCTCGTCCTGCGCGTACAACGCCTCCGCGAACCTCGTGCGCACCACCGCCGGCGCCACCGCGTTCACCCGGATCTTCGGCGCCAACTCATAGGCCAACTGCGCCGTCAAATTGATCAGCGCCGCCTTACTCGCCCCATACACCCCCAACCCCGGAGACGGATGCTGCCCCGCCAACGACGCCACGTTCACCACCGCGCCCCCGTGCTCCCCCATCCAGGCGTGGTAGACCCCGCTCACCCACGCCGCCGCAGCGATCACGTTGATCTCGAAGATCTTGGCCATCGCGGCCGGATCGACGTTGACGACCGCGTCGAACACCGGATTGGTCCCCGTGTTGTTCACCAGCACGTCGATACGCCCGAACGTCTCCAGGGTCCGCTCGATCACCTCCGCGCGATGCTCGGCGTCGTGCGCCTTCCCCGCCACCCCCACCGCCACGTCGGAACCCCCCAGCCCCGCGACCGCCTCCTCCAACGGCCCCGACTTACGCGCGGTGACCACCACCCTGCCGCCCTCATCGACGATCCGCCGCGCCGTGGCCAACCCGATCCCCCGGCTGGCACCGGTGACGATCGCGACCTTGCCCTCAAAACGCCTCACGGACACTCCTCAACACCTCCACACTCGACCGGACCTTCGGAGCATCACAGTACCGACCGGCCGGTTTGTCAATGCGCCCAGGCCCCACCACCCCCATCACTGCTGGTAGCGTCACCGCGTGACACAGCATTACTTCTCCCCCGACCCCGACTCCACCAGCCGCCCCACCACCATCGACCTCGTCCTCCCCGACCTCCACCTCCGCCTCACCACCGACCGCGGCACCTTCTCCCCCGACAAAATCGACCTCGGCACCCGCATCCTCCTCGAAACCGTCCCCACCCCACCTCCCAACGGCCACCTCCTCGACCTCGGCTGCGGCTACGGCCCCATCGCCCTCACCATGGCCGCCCGCGCCCCCCACGCCACCATCCTCGGCGTCGACGTCAACCCCCGCGCCCTCGCCCTCGCCACCACCAACGCCCACAACAACCACCTCCACAACGCCACCTTCGCCCTCACCAACCCCGACGGCACCCCCACCCCCCACACCACCACCCCCCTCACCGGCCCCTTCGACGCCATCTGGTCCAACCCCCCCATCCGCATCGGCAAAAACGTCCTCCACCCCCTCCTCCACACCTGGCTCAACCGCCTCACCCCCGGCGGCACCGCCCACCTCGTCGTCCAAAAACACCTCGGCGCCGACTCCCTCCACCGCTGGCTCGACACCCAAGGCCACCCCACCGAACGCATCGCCTCACGCGCCGGCTATAGAATCCTTCGCACCACCCGCCCGGCATGACCCCTCCCACCAGGAGCGACATGCCGGTAGGCTGAGAACAACCTGACCCCCAGACCGGATTCGAGGAAAGCACCCCAGGTGAGCACGCAACTGCGCCCCACCGACGTCAAACGGCTCAACCGCCAATGGCGCAGGCGCACCGAGGGCCGCCTCGCCCTCATCGCCGAATCCGTCACCCAGCCGTTCAACCTCGGCTCCATCCTGCGCACCGGCGCCACCTTCGGCCTCGACACCCTCTGGCTCACCGGCAACGCCATCGACCCCACCCACCCCCAAGTGGGCAAAACCGCCCTCGGATCCGAAAACAAGATCCACTGGGAACGCCTCCGCACCAGCAACGAGGCCATCGCCGCCGCCCACGCCGACGGCTACCGCGTCGTCGCCATCGAACTCGCCCGCGACGCCCTCCCCCTCCACGAGGCCCCCCTCGACGGCGACATCTGCCTCGCCGTCGGCGCCGAAGACCACGGCTGCTCCCCCGCGCTCCTCGCCGCGGCCGACGCCGTCGCCTACATCCCCCAAATCGGCCGGGTCGGCTCCCTCAACGTCGCCGTGGCCACCGCCATCGCCATCGCCGAGACCCGCCGCCGCGAATGGCAGGCCCACACCGCCCCCGCGGAGACCGGCACCGTGAACTGATCCGCCCACCCCCACCCGCCGCCCCACCCGCGGCGGGCTTTCGGCGCACCCACGATCCGGCCCACCAGCACAGCGCTCGGCAAAAAAAGTCCCGGCCGAAGATTCGTCCGGGGACCCTCCGGGAACTTCTTCCCCCCAATGGGTGTTATTCCCGGTACCGATCGAATCCATTGAGAGAGGAACATTGGATCCGTCCCGAAGTAGCAACAGCGTCCTGAACGGACGCTGCGGCTCCGAAACCGACGAACCCCCCTCACCAACTAGCGTGTGCACCGAGTCTTACGGCTCCGAGGCGGTGCGCGCGACATGAGCATCGTCCTCAACATCCTCCTCGGAGCCCTGGTGGTCATCCTGATCACCGCGGCGACGGGCTACTTCGTCGCCCAGGAATTCGGCTACATGGCGGTGGACCGCTCCCGCCTCAAAGCCCGCGCGGCAGCCGGCGACACCGGCGCCGAACGCGCCCTCGGCATCACCAACCGGACCTCCTTCATGCTGTCCGGCGCCCAGCTCGGCATCACCGTCACCGGTCTGCTCGTCGGCTACGTCGCCGAACCCATGATCGGATCGGGAATCGGCGAACTCCTGGGCGGCGTGGGCGTACCCGTGGGCATCGGCATCACCGCCGGAACCGTCATCGCCCTGCTCTTCTCCACACTCGTGCAGATGGTGTTCGGCGAGCTGTTCCCCAAGAACCTCGCCATCGCCCGCCCCGAGCCCGTCGCCCGCTGGCTGGCACTGTCCACCGGCGTGTACCTCAAGATCTTCGGCCCGGTCATCCGGCTGTTCGACCAGGCCTCGATCCTGCTGCTCAAGGCCGTCCGCATCGAACCCGTGGAGGACGTCCAGCACGCGGCCACCCCGCGCGACCTGGAACGCATCGTCGAGGAGTCCCGCGAAAGCGGCGACCTCCCCGCCGAACTGTCCACCCTGCTGGACCGCACCCTCGACTTCCACGACCGCACCGCCGACCACGCCATGATCCCCCGGCCCCAAGTCACCTCCGTCGAGGTCGACGAACCGGTCAGCAGGGTCGTGGAACTCATGGCCTCCGGCCACTCCCGCTTCCCGGTCCTCGGCCAGGGCGTCGACGACATCGTCGGCGTCATCTGCCTGCGCGACGTCCTCGCGCTGGGCGACCGAAACCTCGAGAGTGTCCTGGTCAAGGAGGTGGCCCGCCCCGCGGTCATGGTGCCCACCTCACTGCCGCTGGCCGGGGTCCTGGCCCAGCTGCGCGAGGCCTCCGACGAGTTCGCCTGCGTCGTCGACGAGTACGGCGGCCTGGCCGGCGTCATCACCCTGGAGGACATCGCCGAAGAACTCGTGGGCGAGATCGCCGACGAGCACGACCCCGAAGACGAGGGCGAAGCGCGCGTCAACGAGGACGGCAGCTGGCTGCTGCCCGGCGCGCTCCACGTCGACGAGGTCGAACGCCTCCTCGGGCACGACCTGCCCAACGGCGACTACGAGACCATCGGCGGGCTCGTCATCAACGAACTGCGCCGCCTGCCCGAACCCGGCGACGTGGTCCGGGTCGACCTGCCCCGCCACCCAGGCGCCGAGGAGGACGACCCCCACCGCTGGATCGTCCTCACCGTCGAAAACGTCGACCGGCACGTCCCCGAGACGGTCCGTCTCCAACTTGTCGAGTCCGACGTCCCCGTAGACCAGGAGGTGAACGCATGAGCGACCTCAACCCCTGGGTCGCGATGATCATCTCCGTGGTCATCATCGGACTCAGCGCCTTCTTCGTCGCCATCGAGTTCGCCCTGGTCGCGGCACGCCGCTACCGGCTGGAGGAGGCCGCCGAGTCCAGCGCCTCGGCCCGCGCGGCGCTCAAGAGCGCCCGCGACCTGTCGCTGCTGCTCGCCGGCTCCCAGCTCGGCATCACCCTGTGCACCCTGGCACTGGGCGCCATCACCAAGCCGGCCGTCCACCACCTGATGGAACCCCTGTTCCACGGGTGGATGCCCGACGCGGTCTCCTACGTGGTGTCGTTCGTCATCTCCCTCGTGGTGGTGACCTTCCTCCACCTGGTCGTCGGCGAGATGGCGCCGAAGTCGTGGGCCATCTCCCACCCGGAGAAGTCCGCGACGCTGCTGGCCATACCGATGCGCGCCTGGATGTGGCTCACCCGCCCCGTCCTGGTGAGCATGAACGGGATGGCCAACTGGGTGCTGCACCGCTTCGGCGTCGAGGCCGTCGACGAGGTGGCCTCCGGGCACGGCCCCGACGACCTGCGCGAACTGGTCGACCACTCCGCCAAGGCCGGCGCGCTGGACGAGGAGCGCCGCGACCAGCTCGCCACGGCCCTGGAGCTCAACTCCCGGCCGCTCCGCGAGATCACCACCCCCAAGGAGGAGCTGGCCGGTGTCGGCCCGGACGCCTCGTTGGAGGAGGTCAAGCGGGTGTCGCGCGACAGCGGGCACCTGCGCCTGGTCGTGCGCGACGGCGAGGCGCCCCTGGGCGTGCTGCACGTACGCGAGGCCCTCACCAGCGGCCCCGAGACGACGGCCGCGGACCTGATGCGTCCGGTCCTCACTCTCGACGCCTCGACGCCGATCTACGCGGCGTTGAGCATCATGCGGGAGAGCCGCAGCCACCTGGCCCTCGTCGAGGACGGCGAGTCGCTGTTGGGGCTGGTGACGCTCCAGGACATGCTCGACCGGCTGCTGCTCAACGAGAGCTCCGCACCGGTCTGATCCTTCGCGTCCGTTTCCCCGCCGTGGCCGGCGCTCCGTCAGGGGCGCCGGCCACGGCCGTTTCCCCACCCCGAGCCGGCGCCCCTCCTGACCAGGCCCGGGGCTTGTAGGAGGTAGGCGGCGTAGCCGCCTACCGTATTGGTTTTCTCTGATCTGGAGAGAGAAGACACGCTCACCTTTACGTCGTAGATTTTTAAGGTGAGGGGGAGGAGCATGCCCTGTCCCGGCGGAGACCGGGACGATTCGCCGCGACGCGCCCCCACGTCGGGGGCTGGCACGGCGGTGCCGCCCCCCACCAGGGCGGGAACCGTCGACACGCCCCGGCGAAACCGCGCTCGCCGGCCCGCGCTCCCCTACCGTTCTCGGCGGGGGCACCGCCTTTCCGGCGGGCCCCGCGACGGCCGTCCCTCCCCGTGAAAGCCCACCGCGCGGCCCCGACATCGCGGCCCGCAGGCCGGGGCTCCCCTGGGACAGGGCGGCCGCACACCGCGACCGACTCTCACGGAAGGCCACCATGACGCGCACGTTCGCCGCCACGGCCCTGACACTGGCGGCCCTGGTCCTGGGCACCGCGCCCGTCCACGCCGACGCCCGATACGGGTGCGAGGGCGTCGACTACGATCCACGGACCCGCAACCTCACCGGGAACACCTCCTGCGAAGGCGTGGGCGATGGGGCCGGCTCCGTGGTGGACCTGCCGGAGGGCCGCACCTACCAGTGCGAGGACCTCCAAAAGGACCTCCCGCTCGTCCGGCTGGCCGGCACCGGATGCCTGCCCGTCGAATGACCCGGCTCACGCCGACGGGCGCGGAACAGGATCCGTTCCGCGCCCTCTCCGGGTGCCGGATCGCCACGGTCCGCACCCCGGTTCCCTGATCGCCCCTCCCCCAGACCGCCACAGCGGCTCGGGAACCCGGTGCGGGGACCGGAGACCCGCCCACCAGACGCCGCGAACCTGCCGGCCCCGTGACCGAGGCCGAGACTTCGGTTCCGTCGTCCCTCGGCCCCGGGACGACACGGTGAAGCAGACGGCGGACCGGTCAGAAATCGAGAAGCGCCGGCCGGTGGGGCGCGACTAGCGTGATCACCATGGACGCCACCGCCCGCCCAAGCCCCCTCCCCACGCCCGCCTTTCCGCTGCTCCTCGGGGACATCCCCGATCGCGCTGCGCGGCGACGCCCGGGCTGGAGGACGTGCCGGGTCACGGGCACTCCCCTGGCCGGGGCGTCCATGAGGACGAACGCCGCACCACCGCCGAGGCGACGGCCGTCCAGGCCCCCGACGCCGCCCTTGACCGCTGACCGGCGGCTCCAAGGACCGCCCGGACAGCCCCACTGAGGTGCGCGACCGCCCCTTAGGCTCCCATGGGCCGCCCGGCCGGTGCCCAGGGAACCGCGCCCACCCCGGCCAGGCGCTCTCCGCCCCGTAGCCGCTGCGGCACCGTCCCGCGCGCGGCCCCACCCCCACCCCGTTTCCCTGTCCGAGACCGTCCCCGCGGTCACGGCCGGCCCCGCCCCGTGACCGCACCGACACGGACGAATCGGATGTATGTTCGATCCCGCCGAAAATGAGCCAGGCGTGGCCGCCGGAGATTCACGCCCCCGGCCCCGCCCGACCAATGGAGACACCATGACCACGGCCCCCAGACCCCACTCGCCCGCGCTGCACGTCGCCGACAGCCACGACCTGATCCGCGTGCACGGCGCGCGCGGGAACAACCTCAAGGACGTCAGCGTCGAGATCCCCAAACGCCGGCTGACCGTGTTCACCGGTGTCTCCGGCTCGGGCAAGAGCTCACTGGTGTTCGGCACCATCGCCGCCGAGTCGCAGCGGTTGATCAACGAGACCTACAGCGCCTTCATCCAGGGGTTCATGCCGACGCTGGCCCGGCCCGAGGTCGACGTGCTCGAGGGGTTGACGACCGCGATCATCGTCGACCAGGAACGTCTGGGGGCGAACCCCCGCTCCACGGTCGGCACCGTCACCGACGCCAACGCGTTGCTGCGCATCCTCTTCAGCCGGCTCGGGCGACCCCACATCGGCCCGCCCAGCGCGTTCTCCTTCAACACCGCCTCGGTCCGGGCCAGCGGCGCCATCACCGTCGAGCGCGGTGCGGCCAAGGCGGTGAAGCAGACCTACAGCCGCACCGGCGGGATGTGCCCGCGCTGTGAGGGCATGGGCAACGTGACCGACATCGACCTCACCCAGCTCTACGACGACAGCAAGTCCCTCGCCGAGGGCGCGATCACCGTCCCCGGCTACAACGCCGACGGCTGGCTGGTGGGGATCTTCCGCGCCTCCGGCTTCCTCGACCCCGACAAGCCGATCCGCGACTACACCGAGCAGGAGCGTCACGACTTCCTGTACCGGGAACCGACCAAGGTGAAGGTCGACCGGACGAACGTGACCTACGAGGGGCTGGTCCCCCGCGTCCAGAAGTCGTTCCTCTCCAAGAGCCGCGAGGCGATGCAGCCGCACATCCGGGCCTTCGTCGACCGCGCGGTCACCTTCACCACCTGCCCCGAGTGCGACGGGACCCGGCTCAGCGAGGCGGCCCGGTCCGCCAAGATCGAGGGGATCAGCATCGCCGACGCCTGCGCGATGCAGATCAGCGACCTGGCCGAGTGGATCCGCGGCCTCGACGAGCCGTCGGTGGCACCGCTGCTCGCCACGCTGCGCGACACCCTCGACTCGTTCGTGGAGATCGGGTTGGGCTACCTCTCGCTCGACCGTCCCTCCGGCACGCTCTCGGGCGGCGAGGCGCAGCGCACCAAGCTGATCCGCCATCTCGGCTCCTCCCTCACCGACGTCACCTACGTCTTCGACGAGCCCACCATCGGCCTGCACCCCCACGACATCCAGCGGATGAACGACCTGCTGCTGCGGCTGCGCGACAAGGGCAACACGGTCCTCATCGTGGAGCACAAGCCCGAGACCATCGCCATCGCCGACCACGTCGTCGACCTGGGGCCCGGCGCCGGCACTGCGGGCGGCACCATCTGCTTCGAGGGCAGCGTCAAGGAGCTGCGCGACAGCGACACCCTCACCGGACGCCACCTCGACGACCGGGCCACCCTCAAGCAGACGGTGCGAACCCCCACCGGCGCGCTCCAGATCCGCGGCGCGAACACCCACAACCTGCGCGACGTCGACGTCGACATCCCCCTGGGGGTGCTCGTCGTCGTCACCGGCGTCGCCGGCTCCGGCAAGAGCTCGCTCGTGCACGGGTCGATCCCGGCCGGGGCGGGCGTGGTGTCGATCGACCAGGGCGCGATCCGCGGCTCGCGGCGGAGCAACCCGGCGACCTACACCGGCCTGCTCGACCCGATCCGCAAGGCGTTCGCGAAGGCCAACGGGGTGAAGCCGGCCCTGTTCAGCGCCAACTCCGAGGGCGCCTGCCCCGACTGCAAGGGCGCCGGCGTCGTCTACACCGACCTGGCGATGATGGCCGGCGTCGCCACCACCTGCGAGGAGTGCGAGGGCAGGCGATTCCAGGCATCGGTGCTGGACCACCGCCTCGGCGGTCGCGACATCAGCGAGGTACTCGCGATGTCGGTGGCCGAGGCCACGGAGTTCTTCGGCTCCGGCGCGGCGCGCACACCGGCCGCGCACGCCATCTTGTCCCGCCTCTCCGACGTCGGGCTCGGCTACCTCAGCCTCGGTCAGCCGCTCACCACGCTGTCCGGCGGTGAGCGGCAGCGGCTCAAGCTGGCCACCCACATGGGTGAGAAGGGCGGCGTCTACGTCCTCGACGAGCCGACCACCGGCCTCCACCTCGCCGACGTCGAGCACCTGCTCGGCCTGCTCGACCGCCTCGTCGACTCCGGGCGGTCGGTCATCGTCATCGAACACCACCAGGCGGTCATGGCGCGCGCCGACTGGATCATCGACCTGGGTCCCGGGGCCGGCCACGACGGCGGCCGGATCGTCTTCGAGGGCACGCCCGCCGACCTCGTCGCCGCCCGGTCCACCCTCACCGGGGAGCACCTGGCCGCCTACGTCGGCGCCTGAGCCCGACGCGGCGACCGCTCCCGCCGCCGGGGCGGCGCCCGGGCCGGTTCACCCGGCCCGGGGCGGTGCGGGGCGACCGCGTCAGTAGACGCCCTCCCACAGGGCGCGTTCCGCCGGGCGCGGGTCGTCGACGAGCGCCACCACGTCGTCGAAGCGCAGCACCGGCCGCCGGGGCACCTCGTACCGGGGCCATCCCGGGTCCCCGCCGGCGGCGAAGGCGATCCAGGCGGCGTGCACGGTGTCGGCGAGGCGCTGCGGCGGCTCGGCGCCGAGCAGCGGCCGAAAGCGCGGGTCGTCGAGGAGGTCGAAGACGAAGGGGACCTCCAGGAAGTGGCAGGCGCCGAGAAGCCCCCCGAACCGCGGTGAGCGCCAGGCGAACTCGTAGACGTGGACCGCGTGGCCGGCCGCGGCCCTGGCCTCGGCCAGCCGGTAGGCGGGAACGCGGTACCACCAGTCGCGCTGGAGCAGCGCCAGCAGGTCCCCGGGCCCAAGACCGAGGTCGGCCGCGCCATAGGCCGCGTGGACCCGGCCGGGTGGGAGCCCGTACAGCCGCGCGGCGGTGGCCAGGTCAGCCTCGGTCACGGTGTCCAGCGCGCCGAAGGGGACCAGCGACAGCCTGCCCTCCTCGCTGTTGGTGCCGACCAGGATGTCGACGTCGGCGCCCGCGCCGGAGCGGAGGAGGTCCAGCGGTCGCCTGGGCAGGGTGGCCTCGTCGATGACCGGCTGCCAGGCGGTCACCCGGCAGCCGGGTTCGCCGCCCCAGCGCCACGGATCGGGGTGGGGCGCCAGGTCGGCCATCACCGCCACCTGGGCGTCGAGCAGCCGTTGCCGGGGGACCGTGGCGATCGCCTCGCGGGTGAACGCGACGCCCAGGCGGGCGGCGAGCAACCCGCCGACGTGGCGCGCCGTCTCGGGTGTCTGGGCCAGGTTGCCGGCGCCGCTTTGCAGGATGGCGCGCCGGATCAGCCCTCGGGCCGCGGGCATGGCGAGCAGGGCTCCCACGCACATGGCGCCGGAGGACTCCCCGAACACGGTGACGTTGTCGGGGTCGCCGCCGAAGGCGGTGATGTTGTGGTGAACCCAGCGCAGTGCGGCGATCTGGTCGAGGAGGGCGAGGTTGGCGATCCCGTCCCCGGGGGCGAGGAACCCCTCGGCGCCGAGCCGGTGGTTGACGCTGACCAGGACGACGCCGTCACGGGCGAAGCGTCCGCCGTCGTAGGGGATGCTGCTTCCGCCGTCGAAGCCGCCGCCGTGGATCCAGACCATCACCGGTTGCCCGGCTCGGCCCAGCTCCGCGGTCCAGACGTTGAGGTTGAGGTAGTCGTCCCCGGCCACGGTCGGAAAGAACCCGTCGAGGTCGGCGGGCTGGGGGAAGACCGGCTGGGGGGCGGTGGGCCCGAAGGCGCCGGCGTCGCGCTCCCCCGCCCAGGGGGCGGCCGGCTCCGGTGGCTGGAAGGCCAGGGCGTTGACGGGCGGCTCGGCGTAGGGGACGCCTTTGAACACGTGGACGCCGTTGACCGTGCGCCCGCGCACGCGGCCGGTGCGCGTGGTGACGACGGGATGGCCGGTCATGGTCCGAGGTGTCCCTTCCGGTCGCTCCGGCGTGGGCGGCGGCGCGGATCGGGCCGCGCGGGTGCCCGCGGTCGGGGCGGCCACGCGCCCGCCCCGATCGGGTTCCTCCGGGCAGGGGCCGGCCCCTGCCCACGATATCCGCGTTGTGAGTACCGGCACGGTGCGAGAGGCCGGCGTGTGTCGAAGCGTCCCGTGGCCGCGACGCCGGGTCGGCGCCGCTCCCGTCCTTCAGGGGTTCTTGGCCGGTCGGGGAAGGCGTCGCCGGTGTGCCGCATCGGCCGGGGCTGGGGGTGTAGGCCGCCGCGCGGGCGACCAGCGCAGGTTACCGCAGCGTAACTTACTGGTGAGTTACCCCCTCTGACCACACGGTGTTAGCTTTCGCTCACCCCCGTCAGCGCAGAGCGAGGAGCGAGCCCATGAGCCGCAGGAGAACCCGTTCGCGTTCCCCCCTCTCCCCCACCCCTGGTATCCGACAGACGACCACCCCCGCCCCCCGCCGAGGAAGACGCCTGGGCGCCCGCCTCCTGGCCGGCGTGGTGACCGCGATGACCGCTGTCGCCACCTGCGCCCTCCCCGCCTCCGCCGACACCGTGCCAAAGCCGGTGGAGTCAAGGGGAGTGCCCATCCCCGCCTTCTACACCCCTCCCACCGAGCTTCCCGCCGCCAACGGCACGCTGATCCGGACCGAGCCCCTCCCCCTGGGCCTGAGCCTTCCCGGCCTGGACGGCCGCCGCATGCCGGGCACGGCGACCCGGCTGATGTACAAGTCCACCGACTCCAACGGACAGCCCGTCGCGGTGACCGGCGCCTACATCGAGCCCTACGCGGACTGGAAGGGCGACGGTCCCCGCCCGCTGGTGGCCGTGGGCACGGGCACCATGGGCCAGGGCGACCAGTGCGCGCCCTCCATGGCCTTGCAGTACCCGTTGATCATCACCGGCGAGACCCTGTCGGTCGGCTACGACAACCTCTCCGTCTACCGGCTGCTCGCGACCGGCGCGGCCGTGGTGGTCACCGACTACGTCGGGCTCGGCGCCACCGACCGCCTGCACACCTACGTCAACCGGATCGACCAGGGCCACGCCCTGCTGGACGCGGCGCGGGCGGCGCGCTCCGTGCCCGGGGCGTCCGTCACCGACGACTCGCGCATCGGGCTCTACGGTTACAGCCAGGGAGGAGGCGCCACCGCCTCGGCCGCCGAGCTCCAGCCCTCCTACGCCCCCGACGTGCCACTGGCCGGCACCTACGTGGGGGCTCCCCCCGCGAACCTGACCGAGGTCATGAAGGGCATCGACGGCAGCGCCCTGGCCGGCGCGCTGGGATGGGCGATCAACGGCTTCACCCAGTCCGACCCCGAACTACGCGAGGTCCTCGACGCCCACATCAACGACACCGGACGCGCGGCCCTCCAGGACATGTCGACCATGTGCGTCGGCGACGCGATCCTGCGCTACGGGTTCGCCAAGAGCACGAGGTGGACCACGGGCGGCGAATCCATCGCCGATGTCATCGCGGCCGACCCCACCGCCCAGGCCGTGCTCGACGAGCAGCGCATCGGCGCGCTCAAGCCCGCCGGGCCGGTCCGCGTGGCCACGGGCGTCCAGGACGACATCGTTCCCCACCGGCAGGCGCGACAGCTGGCCGTGGACTGGTGCCGCGCGGGAGGCGAGGTCACCTACAAGGCCATCGTGCTGCCCAACCTCGGCGACAAGATCCTCACCAATCACCTCACCCCGCTCATCACCGACCAGCGCGACGCCGTGAACTGGCTGACCGACCGCCTGGCCGGTGAGGAGTCCCGTTCCAACTGTTCGACCCTGCCCCTTCGGCCGTGATCGGGAGTGGCGTGATTCTCTGATAACCCACTGCCTTTACGGTGTAGATCATCTATTCTCCCTGGCGCGCGCGGCACCCCGGCCCTATGATCCCGGGTATGCAGCGCGCCCAGATGACGACGACGCCGGAGGTGTCCCGGCGCGCTGACTGATGTCTGATCCGAAGCCCCGGGGCGAGCGCCCCGGGGCTTCGCCGTTGGGTCACTCGCCCGTCACAGCGAGGAGACCGCCATGCACGACCACCGCAGGCTCGGACGGGAACTGGGCCTGTTCGACACCGATCCCCTGATCGGCTCGGGCCTTCCCTACTGGCTGCCCGCCGGCGCCACCGTACGCCAGGCCCTGGAGGACTACGTCCGCGACCTGGAACGCCGCTCGGGCTACCTGCACGTCCACTCCCCCATCCTCGGCAAACGGGAGCTGTACGAGATCTCCGGGCACTGGCCGCTCTACGGCGACGACATGTTCCCCCCGATGGAGCTGGGCGCGGAACAGGTCGTCCTGCGGCCGAGCCTGTGCCCCCACCACGCGCTGATCTACCGTTCCCGGGAACACGGCCACCACGACCTGCCGCTGCGGATCGCCGAACTGGGCGCCATGTACCGTTCGGAGCCGTCGGGCTCGCTCGGCGGGCTGACCAGGGTCAGGGCGATCCAGCTCAACGACGCCCACATCTTCTGTCCCCCCGAACGGATCGCGGAGGAGGCCGAGGCCGTCCTGGAACTGATCCGCCGCGCCTACCGGGCGCTGGGCATCCGCCCGGTCCGCCACCGGTTGTCCCTGCCCGCAGCGGACGGGAAGTACGTCGCGGATCCGCGGATGTGGCGGCGGGCCGTCGCGATGCTGACCGAGATCCTGGACGGGGCGGGGCTGGACTATGAGACCGCCGAGGGCGAGGCGGCCTTCTACGGCCCCAAGCTCGACGCGCAGATCGCCGATCCCGCCGGCCGGGAGTCCACCCTGTCCACCCTCCAGATCGACTTCCACCAGCCCGAACGCTTCGGACTGCGCTACACCGGCGCCGATGGGCGCCGGCACCGACCGGCCATGCTGCACCGCAGCGTCATCGGCAGCGTGGAGCGGGTGGTCGCCCACCTCCTGGAGGTGCACGGCGGCGCCTTCCCCGCCTGGCTCGCCCCGCTCCAGGTGGCGTTCCTGCCCGTCTCCTCCGCCGAGTCGCCCCGCGCGCGGGAACTCGCACGGCACTGCACCGACCTGGGGTTGCGGGCGGAGGTGCGCGACCCGCGCGACGGCAGCCTGGGCGCTCGCATCCGAAGCGCGCGGCTCGTCCCCTACCAGGTGGTCATCGGAGCCAGGGAGGCCGCCGAGGGCCTGGTCTCCCTGCGGCTGCGCGACGGCCGCCGGCTGGACGCGCGGCCGGCCGAGGAGGTGGTGGGCCGTATCGGTGAGCTGGTGCGAACCCGTGAGATCGACCTGTGGCCGCACAGCCCGGCGCGTCCCGGCCGGCCGGCGGGTGCGCGCGCGTGAACCTCCCCCGCGGGGCCGGGAGGAAACACCCGTTCACAACCGACATTCGTCCCCGAAACTACACTTACCTCCGGTAAGGATGGGCCGGGGCGGCGTCCGCGTCGTCCCGGCCGGCGACGCCCCCGAGCTGGAAAGGCCGACCATGCCGATGCGGACCCCCGTGGGAAACGGTGACCATGGGTGAGACCCGTCGCGGGGACCGGATGTGGGCGGTGGCCCTGGCCGCCGGCCTGTGGGGCACCTCCTCCCTCATGCGCGAACCCCTGTCCGCCGACCTTCCGGCGCCCACCATCGTCTTCTTCGAGCACGTGGTGATCGTGGCCTGCCTGCTGCCCTGGCTGTGGCCCGCGCTGCGCGCGCTCGCGGGCGCCGGGCCCCGGGTCGTCGTCGCGATGCTCGTCGTGGGAGGCGGCTCCTCGGCGCTGGCCACGACGCTGTTCACGGCCGCCTTCACCCTCGGCGACCCCATCACCCCGCAGGTCCTACAGAAACTCCAGCCGGTCTTCGCGATCGTGCTGGCGGTGGCGCTGCTCGGCGAGCGGCTCACCCCGCGGTTCGCGTGGTATGCGATCCCCGCGCTGGCCGGCGCCTGGATCCTCGCCTTTCCCGACCCCCTGTCGGTGAGCGTGCGCGGCGCCCAGGCGGCGGCGCTGGCCGTCGGCGCGGCCCTGCTGTGGGCGGCGGGGACCGTGCTGGGCCGCTTCGCCGGCCGCCACCTGTCCTTCCTCCACGTCACCGCCCTGCGGTTCGGCATCGCGCTGCCCGTCACCGCCGGGATCACGCTGGTCACCGGCTCGTCGTTCGCGATCGAGGCGGGCCACCTGCCGACGCTGTTCGCGCTGGCCCTCGTCCCCGGTCTGTTCTCCCTGGCCGTCTACTACTGGGGACTGAGCCGCACCGCGGCCAGCCGCGCCACCCTCGCCGAGCTCTCCTTCCCCCTGGTGTCGGCCCTGGTGGGCGTGTTCCTCCTGGACGCGCGGCTCACCTGGGGTCAGTGGGCCGGAGCCGCGCTGGTGCTCACCGCGGTCACCGCGATGGCGCTCGGCCGCTCCGGTGAGCGGTCCACCGGGGTGATCGAGGCCCCGGTCACCGGCGCCTCCCGCCCAAAGGGGTGACCTCGGGGCCGGCCGGTGCGCGTTCGCCGGCCCCCCGTCCCGGACGGGGGGCCGGCGAAGGTGCGGCTTCAGCGGATCCCCTCCCACAGCAACCGTTCCCGCCGGCCGGGGTCGACCGCCACCGCCGTCTCCTCCCCCAGCTCCATGACGTTGCGCCCCGCGCCGTAGACGGGCCACTCCGGCACGCCGCCGGCCTGGGGACGGCCGGTGCGCGCGAAGGAGGTCCACAGGGCGCGCATCCTCGCCGACAGCTCCTCGGGCGGGTTCTCCCCCAGGATCGGATCCGCCAGGTTGCCGAAGACGAAGCCGATCTCGGCCGTGTGGCAGGCGCCCAGGGCCCCGCCCAGCACCGGGGTGGCCCGGGTGAACTCATAGACGTAGGTGCCGGCGTCCCGGGAGGCGCGCGCCTCGGCCAGCCGGATCGCCGGAAGGCGGTAGCCCTGGTCGGTGAGCAGCGCGGCGAACAGGTCGCCGGGCGTGGCGCCGGGGCGTTCTTCGGCGTAGACCGCCACCGCCGCGGGGTCCAGCCCATAGGCTCCGGCGACGGCCTCGACCATCGGAGGGGTGAGGCGTTCGGCCATCCCCGAGGGGACGAGGAAGAGTCGGAACTCGTCGCTGTTGGTACCGGTGATCAGGTCGATCTCCCGGCCCGCTCCCGCGGCGATGGCGTCGACCGGCCGCGCCGGGAGCGTCGAACCGTCCACCACCGGGAGCACGCTGGTGCCGCCGCCGGTGGACTCGCCCCATTCGGCGGCGTCGGCGGCCCGCGCCATCTCGGCGCGCAACGCGGTATCGGCCGCGATGAGGCGTTCGGGCTCGGCCGCGGCCAACGCCTCGGTGGTGGCGGGCACTCCGGCCAGGGAGGCCAGTCGCTCGGTGATGCGCCGGGCGATCTCCTCCGGGTGACTGTGGTGACCGGCGCCGCTTTGGGTGATGGCGCGGCGGAACAGGCCCCGGGCGCGCGGCATGGTCATGAGGGCCGCGATGGAGATGGCGCCGGCGGACTCGCCGAAGACGGTCACGTTGTCGGGGTCCCCGCCGAACAGCGCGATGTTGTCGCGGACCCACTCCAGTGCCGCGATCTGGTCCAGCAGACCGAGGTTGGCGGTCCCGTCGGGAAGCAGCAGGAAGCCTTCGGGGCCCAGACGGTAGTTGAGGGTGACGCATACGACGCCCTCGGCGGCCAGTCTGGCGCCGTCGTAGACGGGCAGGGTCCCCGCGCCGTTGCGGAAGGCGCCACCGTGGATCCAGACCATGACCGGCAGCCCACCGTTTCCGGGGCCGGGTTGGGGGGTCCACACGTTGAGGTGGAGACAGTCCTCGCCGGCCTCGCGCGCCTCGACGAGGAGACCGGCCATCGCCGGCGAGTAGCCGGGCTGCGGGGCGCTGGGACCGGGGGTCAGGGCGTCGCGGACGCCGTCCCAGCCGGCGGGCGGCGCCGGGGGACGCATCCGGCGCGGCCCGAACGGCGGCGCGGCGTAGGGGATGCCCAGGAAGGCCGCGACCCCTTCGGGGCGCCAGCGTCCACGCAGGGCTCCGGCCGGCCGGGAAACAACGACATCCATGAATCCAACCTTCCGATCCTCATATTCCGACCGATCATCGTCCCGGCTCGCGCGGAGGACGGCAACCGGTTTTCCGCTTTCGTCCTCCCCCTGACCGGGAAGCGACCCCCTATCTCCACCGCGGGCCATGGGTCGTGATTCCACACCACCTTTACGACGTAGATCCGAACGTGGGCGCGCCGGGACCCGCCAGGGAACTCCTGGGGAGAGGCGCGCGGCCCGAGCACGCCACGACCACCATCGACCGGGGCCAGCGGGGACGGCTCCCCAAGGGGGAGCGACCGGCAAAGCCGGGCGGACACAAGCGTGTGGGGCGGGCGGACGCGAACGCCCTCCCACCCCACACGGGATTCACGCGGACTCAGGCCGCGGCGACGTCGAGCTTGACCTCGATGTTGCCGCGGGTGGCCCGGGAGTAGGGGCAGGTCTGGTGGGCCTTCTCCACCAGCTCGCGCAGCTCGGCCTCGGGCTTGCCGGGGGCCGAGACGGTGAGCTCGACCGCCAGGTCGAGACCGTCCTCGCTCTTGCCGATGCTCACCTTGGCGTTGACGGTGGAACCGGAGATGTCGGCCTTGGCCTCACGCGCGACCTTCTTCAGCGCGCCGTGGAAGCAGGCGGCGTAGCCCACCGCGAAGAGCTGCTCGGGGTTGGTGCCCGGGCCGTCGTCGCCGCCGAGCCCCTTGGGCACGGACAGGTCGACGCTGAGGCGGCCGTCGTCGCTGGCGCCCTTGCCCTTGCGCCCCTCGCCCTCGACGGTGGCCTCGGCGGTGTACAGGACGTTCATGGTCACACCTTCCCTATCTCTCTGGGGTCGACGGCCGGCCCACGGACGTGGGGTCGTGGGTCGCGACCGATTCGGTGAGCTGGTCGAGGAGCCCTCGCAACCCTGCGACCTCGTCTTCGGTCAGGCCGGTGGCGCACAGCACCCGACCGGGGATGGGGCGCGCGCGTTCGCGCAGCGCGGTCCCGGTCTGGGTGAGCGTGACCCGGACGACCCTCTCGTCCCCGGTGTCACGCCGACGTCGGACCAGACCTCGGGCCTCCAGCCGTCGCAGCAGCGGCGACAGGGTTCCCGAGTCGAGGCGCAGGGCCTCCCCCAGGTCCCCGACCGACGCCGTCCCGCGTTCCCACAGGGCGAGCATCACGAGGTACTGGGGGTAGGTGAGGTCCAGATCCGCGAGCAGGTCGCGGTAGAGGCCGGTCATGGCGCGTGAAGCCGCGTAGACGGCGAAACAGAGCTGACCGTCGAGGGAGAGGGGATCCCGCCCGGGGACTGCTTCCCCCATCCGCACACCTCCTCGACTCCTCGATCAATATGAATTTAGCACAATTCAATTGCGCACAATAGAACTGGTGGCCCTCATCTCACGGATCCACGGTCATCGACACCGATCCCCGCCCCTCCTGGGCCGCCCTGAGCTTGTCGGCCAGCGCCCTGAGCGTCGCCAGTTCCTCCTCCGAGAGCGCTCCCCCGACGCGGTCGGCGATGGCCGCCGCGTGACGGCGGCCCACCCTGCGCTGGATCTCGCGCCCCCGCTCGGTCAACCGGACCACCGTGGCGCGCCGGTCCGTCGGATCCCCGCAACGGTGCACCAGCCCGTCCGCCTCCATCCGCTCCACCAACCGGCTCAGGCTCGGCTGCGTCAGCAGGATGTGGGCGTTGAGGTCGCGCAGCCGGGCCCCCGACGGGCACCGCGACAACGTGTAGAGCACGTCATAGACCCGCATGGAGACCTCCTCCCCGCGAAAGTCCTCCTGGAACCCCCGCATCAGCGCCGTCTGGGCGCGGGCCAGGGCCTCCCACGCCTCCTCCGCCGTCCTGTTCCTGGCCATCGCACCCCTTCGTCCATCCCGCGAACGTCCTCCGCATGATCGCATCGCGTCCCACAAGCGGGAATAACCGCACCCTTCCCCCGCCTTGTCTACATGCAAACGCATGGAAATGGGCGGAGGAGGGCGGCATGACCGGCGACGTGACCGACGTGGACACCGTGATCATCGGCGGTGGTCAGGCCGGCCTGAGCGCCGCCTACTTCCTGGCCCGACGCGGCTCGGTCCCCTGGCGCGACCACGTGGTGCTGGACGCCTCCCCCGCGCCCGGCGGAGCCTGGCAGCACGTGTGGCGGTCGGTCCGGCTCGTCTCGCCGCCCGCCTACACCAGGCTGCCCGGCCTCCCCTGGTCCCGCCCCTTCCAGGGACCGCCCAGCGGACCGGAGGTCGCCGCCTATCTCGCCGAGTACGAGAAGCGCTTCGCCGTGCCGGTCCTGCGCCCCGTCCGGGTCCGCCGCGTCCACGACGCCGAGGCCGCCCCGGGGGCAAAGCCCCATGGCGCGCTGCTGGTGGACACGGACGAACGGACCTGGCGGGCGCGTGCCGTCATCAACGCGACCGGTACCTGGGACCGCCCGTTCGTCCCCGTCGTGCCCGGCATGGCGGAGTTCGGGGGCCGGATGCTGCACGCCGCCGACTACGACGCTCCCGAGGAGTTCACCGGAGCCCACGTCGTCGTGGTGGGCGGGGGCAACTCCGGGGCGCAGATCTGCGCGGAGGTGTCGGCGGTGACGGACACGACGTGGGTGACCCGACGCCCGCCGCAGCTGCGCGACGCCTCCTTCAGTGAGGCCGAGCTGGTCGCCGTCACCGACCAGGTGGCCCAACGGGTCGCGCGCGGGCTGCCGCTGCGCAGCGTGGTGAGCTACACGGGGATCGCCCGGACCCCGGCGGTGCGGGCGGCCGAGGAGCGGGGGGCGCTGACCGCCCGCCCGATGTTCCAACGGGTCACCCCCGACGGGGTGACCTGGGCCGACGGCACCCGGCTGCGCGCCGACGTGATCCTGTGGGCGACGGGCTTTCGCCCCGCCCTGACCCACCTCGCCCCGCTGCGGCTGCGCGGACCGCTCGGCGGGATCCGCCTGGTCGGCACCCGCGCCGACCACGACCCCCGGGTCCACCTCCTGGGCTACGGCCCCTCCGCGAGCATGATCAGCGTGCACCGGGCCGCGGCGCGCGCGGCCCGCGAGGTGCGGGCCGGTCTGTCTTGAGGCCGGCAGTGGCGATAACCTGCGGCGAAACCCCCAACGTCCCCGTGGACGCGCAGCACCGCAGGAGGTCGCGTGAGCCTTCCCCTCGTCATCGACACCGATACCGCCCAGGACGACTGCGTCGCCCTGCTGATCGGCCTGCTGGATCCGCTGGCCGACCTGCGCGCGATCACGATGGTCGCCGGCAACGTCGGGTTCGACCGCCAGGTACGCAACGCCTTTTTGACCCTCAACGCCGCCGGACGGCTGGGGGAGGTTCCGGTCCACCTCGGCTGCCGCCGGCCCCTGACCCGCCCCTGGGTGAGCGCGGAGAACGTGCACGGCGACGGGGTGGGCGGACTGGACATGGACTTCACCGGATGCGCCCCCGAGGCCGAGCACGGCGTGGACGCGCTGGTGCGGCTCGCCGCCGAACGACCCGGCGAGCTGTCGATCGTGGCGATCGGGCCGCTGACCAACATCGCGGCGGCGAGCCTGAAGGATCCCGACTTCGCCGGCAACGTCAAGACGCTCTACGTCATGGGCGGCTCCAACAACGGGCGCGGCAACATCACCGCCGCGGCCGAGTTCAACTTCTACGTCGACCCCGAGGCGGCCAAGGCGGTGTTCGCCGCGGGGTTTGAGATCGTGGTGATCCCCTGGGACCCGCTGACGTTGCGCCAGGCCGTGTTCGGCCCGTCCGCGCTGGCCGAGATCGCCGCCCTGGACACACCGCTGGCGCGGTTCTTCACCCGGGTGTGCGCCGCGACACTGGAGTTCGACCGGTCGGTGGGCATCGACGGCACCACCCACCCCGACTCGCTGACCGCGGCGCTGCTGCTCCACCCGGAACTGGTGGTGCGCTCGGCGCCCTACCACGTCGACGTCGAGACGGCGGGGGAGCTGACCCGCGGCTATGCCGCGATGTCGTGGGGCGTGCACGGTCTGGCGGCCAACGCGACCGTGATCGAGGAGGTCGACGCCGCCGGCTTCTTCTCCTACCTGCGTGCCCTGCTGGCCAGGTCGGTCACCCCGGTGCGGCCCTTCGCCTGAGCCCGGTGTCCGGGGCCGCCCCCGCGGTCCCGGACACCGGCCCGATCCCGATCAGACGGCGTAGCCGTACTGGATCGGCCACTGCACCCGGGAGCCGAGCTCGGCAGCGGCACGCAGCGGCCAGTAGGGGTCGCGCAGCAGCTGACGGCCGATCATGACCGCGTCGGCCTGGCCGGAGGAGACGATCTCCTCGGCCTGGGCGGCCTCGGTGATCAGCCCGACCGCGGCGGTGGGCAGCCCCGTCTCGGAGCGCACCCGCGCCGCGAAGGGCACCTGGTAGTTCGGGGCGACGGGGATCGGCGCGACGGGGACCATACCGCCGGTGGAGGTGTCGAGCAGGTCGACGCCGCGGGCCTGGAGCTCCTTGGCCAGGCGCACGGTGTCCTCGCCGCTCCAGCCCTCACGCGGGTCGTCGGTGTCGCCGCTGAGCCAGTCGGTGGCGGAGACCCGGAAGAACAGCGGGAGTTCCTCCGGCCAGACCTCGCGCACCGCCTCGATGATCTCCAGGGCCAGGCGGATGCGGTTCTCGAAGGAGCCGCCGTAGGCGTCGGTGCGCCGGTTGCCCTGCGGGGACAGGAAGGTGTTGATCAGGTAGCCGTGGGCTCCGTGGATCTCGGCGACCTGGAATCCGGCCGCGTGGGCGCGGCGCGCGGCGTCGGCGAAGGAGGCGATGACGTCGGCGATCTGCCGGGTGCTCAGCTCCTCGGGAGCCGGGAAGTCGCCGAAGGGGATCGGCGAGGGGCCGGCGGTCTTCCATCCCCCGTCGGCGGGGTCGATGGGGCCGCCGCCGAGCCAGGGCTGGCGGGTGGAGGCCTTACGGCCGGCGTGGGCGAGCTGGATGGCCGGGACCGCTCCCTGGTCGCGGATGAAGCGGGTGATCCGGGTGAACGCCTCCTGCTGGCGGTCGTTCCACAGTCCCAGGTCGGCCGGGGAGATCCGCCCGTCGGGGTGGACCCCGGTGGCCTCGACCATGACCAGACCGGCGCCACCGGCGGCACGCGCGGCCAGATGGGCGAAGTGCCAGTCGGTGGGCACCCCCGCCTCGGGACCCTCGGTCGCCGCGGAGTAGGTGCACATCGGCGACATCCAGACCCGATTGGGCACGGTGAGCGAGCGGAGGGTGAGAGGTTCGAACAGTACGGTCACGTCGGGACGGTCCTTCGTGTCGGCTGACGGTCTGGTCCATCCCGAATTTAGTTGCACAAGCGCTTTATTTCAATGTGACGCTATCAACGATCGGGGGTATCCACCCCACGCGCCGAACCCGCCGGGGACACCGTCCCGCACGGCGACGGCCACGACCGGAACACGCGGCGGCGGACGGTTCCGCGCCGACGACAGGACACGAGATCACTCGGAGGGGAGACAGGGCCGGAAACGACGGCGGGGCCGCCCGGATCCCCGGGCGGCCCCGCTGGCACGCTTCGAAACGCGAGACCTAGATGGCGCGGACGTTCTCGGCCTGCGGGCCCTTCGGGCCCTGCGTCACGTCGAACTCGACGCGCTGGTTCTCGTCAAGGTTACGGAAGCCGCTGCCGGCGATGTTGCTGTAGTGGACGAAGACGTCCGGGCCGCCGGCGTCCTGGCTGATGAAGCCGAAGCCCTTTTCGCCGTTGAACCACTTCACGGTTCCCTGAGTCATGCGATACTCCGATTTCTGAGATCGGTTCCGGCCCCGCGCCCTGCGGGTCGGAGGGTGCTGCGAACCTTTCCCGAAAACGAAAAACGCCCGCCGGTCAAAAACTCCGCGGGCGATCACATGCGATCAGGCGAAATCAAGACTGCAACCCGTGGACCACGGTACCACATCATGCGCCTCCTGTCGCATCCCCATCACACGCGGCCCGTTCCCCGCGTCGCGCAGGCCGGCTGGGACAATGAATCCCGAGCTCGCGGAAGCGGGCACCCGGATGGTCACCAACGTCGGCAAGGGAGGGCACCATGTCCAGCGCGCCCATCGAAGACCCCCGTCAGGACCGGCCCCGCATCGGTCCCCCGGGGCACGCCGCCGCCGGACTGCCCGCCGTCACCAACGCCCTGCGGACGACCGGACGCCAGGCCGGCGCCCGACGCGGCCTGCGGCTGCTGCTCGACGTCAACCAGAAGAAGGGCTTCGACTGCCCCGGATGCGCCTGGCCCGAGGACGAGCGCAGACACCTGGCGGAGTTCTGCGAGAACGGGGCCAAGGCCGTCGCCGAGGAGGCGACCCGGCGCGCGGTCGGCCCCGACTTCTTCGCCCGCCACTCCGTGGCCGACCTGGCCCGACGGTCGGGTTACTGGCTGGGGCAGCAGGGCCGGCTCACCCACCCGATGTACCTGCCCGAGGGGGGCACCCACTACGAGCCGATCGGCTGGGACGCCGCCCTCGACCTCATCGCGGCGGAACTGCGCGGCCTGGACTCGCCCGACGAGGCCGTGTTCTACACCTCCGGACGCACCAGCAACGAGGCGGCGTTCCTCTACCAGCTCCTCGCCCGGCGGCTGGGCACCAACAACCTGCCCGACTGCTCCAACATGTGCCACGAGTCCTCCGGCTCGGCGCTCACCGAGACCCTGGGGGTCGGCAAGGGCAGCGTGCTGCTGAAGGACCTCTACCAGGCCGACCTCATCATCGTCGCCGGGCAGAACCCCGGCACCAACCACCCGCGGATGCTCACCGCGCTGGAGAAGGCGAAGCGCGCCGGGGCGCGGATCATCACCGTCAACCCGTTGCCCGAGGCGGGGCTGGAACAGTTCAACAACCCGCAGTCCCCCCTCGGCCTCCTCGGCCGCGGCACCCCGCTGACCGACCTGTTCCTCCAGATCCGCCTGGGCGGCGACCTCGCGCTGTTCAGCGCGCTCAACCGGATGCTGGTACAGGCCGACGAGCAGGCCCCGGGCACGGTGCTGGACCACGACTTCGTCGAGACGCACACCCACGGCTTCGCCGACTACCGCGCCCACCTGCTCAAGACCCCGGACGAGGAGTTCTGGGCCGAGGTGACCCGGGCCACCGGCCTGCCGCGCGCCCGTATCGAGGAGGCGCTGGCGCTGGTGCTGGCCTCGAAGCGGATCGTGGTGTGCTGGGCGATGGGCCTCACCCAGCACCGCCACTCCGTGCCCACCATCCGCGAGGTCGTCAACTTCCTGCTGCTGCGCGGCAACGTGGGACGGCCCGGCGCGGGGGTGTGCCCGGTGCGCGGGCACAGCAACGTCCAGGGCGACCGCACCATGGGGATCTTCGAACGTCCCGCGCCGGAATTCCTGCGCGCCCTGGGCGCGGAGTTCGGCTTCGAGCCGCCCCACCACCACGGTCACGACGTCGTGCGCGCCATCCGCGCCATGGGCGAGGGCGCGGTGCGGGTCTTCTTCGCCATGGGCGGCAACTTCGTCTCGGCCAGCCCCGACACCCTCGCCACCGAGGCGGCGATGCGCCGCTGCCGGCTCACCGTGCACGTGTCGACCAAGCTGAACCGCTCCCACGCCGTCACCGGGGCCCGCGCGCTGATCCTGCCGGCGCTGGGGCGCACCGACCGTGACGTGCGCGACGGCCGGGAGAGGTTCGTCACCGTCGAGGACTCCATGGGCATGGTGCACGCCTCGCGAGGCAGCGTGCCCCCGTTGTCGGACCAGATGCGCGCCGAGGTCGACATCGTCGCCGAGCTGGCCCGGCGCACCTTCGGGCCCGAGGACCCCGTGCCCTGGGAGGAGTTCGCCGACTACGACCGCATCCGCGACCGGATCGAGCGGGTGGTGCCCGGGTTCGACGACTTCAACGCCCGGGCGCGCCGCCCCGGAGGGTTCACGCTGCCGCACGCGCCGCGGGACGAGCGTTCCTTCCCCACCGCCACCGGCCGGGCGAACTTCACCGTCAACGAGCTGACCGTGCTCGAAACCCCGCCGGGCCGGCTGCTGTTGCAGACGCTGCGCTCCCACGACCAGTACAACACGACGATCTACGCGCTGGACGACCGCTACCGGGGCATCAAGGACGGCCGCCGGGTGGTCCTGGTCAACCCGGACGACTGCGCCGAGCTCGGGGTCAAGGGCGGGGACTACGTGGACCTGGTGAGCGAGTGGCGCGACGGCGTGGACCGGCGCGCGCCCCACTTCATGGTGGTCGAGTACCCCACCGCCAAGGGGTGCGCCGCGGCGTACTACCCCGAGACCAACGTGCTGGTACCGCTGGACTCCACCGCGGAGGTGTCCAACACCCCCACCTCCAAGTCCGTGGTGGTCCGCCTGGAGCCCGACTCCGGAGCCCCGCTCCCCTCCTGATCCCCGCCGCTCCCACGGGCCGTTCGGCCCGGGCGCCGGCGGTGGAGCGGGGCCGCGCGCCGGTCGGGGGCGTCCGCCGACGGCGGTCACCTCGCCGCGGGGCCGGGACGCGGCCGTCCTCCCGTTCCTAAGGACGGTATGGGCGATGAGGAGAGACACCGGGGAGAGCGGGGCGACACGACCACCACGCCTCCCCCGGTGGCACGCCCGCGGCGCGCCCCGCCCCTCCGGACCGCTGACCGGGTGAGCGGCCCACCGCGCCTCCCCCGGCGTGGGAGGCGCGCGCCCCCGTGGCACGGCCCGGGACGCGCCCGACGGGCCACGCCCTCCCCCGGACACGGTGCCGGCTCCCCACGGCACGCCGTGGCAACGCGCCAGGTCCCGGTCGGGCGCCATGGCTCTGTCACCATGGCTGGGGCGCGCCGGCGCCCGGAAACCGGGCCGAAGAAAAAGGAGGAGGTCATGGACGTCACCACCGCGCCGACGCCGGCCCCCTTCAACCTGCTGCTCGCGCTCGACCTGCTCGGCGTGTTCGCCTTCGCGTTGGACGGCGCGCTCACCGGGATCCGCTCGGCGCGCGTGGACATCGTCGGCGTGGCCGTCCTGGGGGTGACCACGGCCATCGGCGGCGGGATCATCCGCGACCTGCTGCTCGGGGTGACCCCGGCGACCTTCGGGGACTGGCGCTACCTGGCCGTGGCGATGGCCGGGGCGCTGCTCGCGTTCTTCCTGGGCCACCGGATGGACCGCCTGGCCACCCCGATCGCGTTGGCCGACGCGGCGGGGCTGAGCCTGTTCTGCGTGGCGGGGGCCGCCAAGGCGCTGGAGCACGGTTTCGGCCCGGCGCAGGCGGTGATCCTGGGCGCGATCACCGGCGTGGGCGGCGGCACGCTGCGTGACGTGCTGATCAACCGCATTCCGGTGGTGATCTCCCGGGACAGCGACATCTACGCCATCCCCGCCTTGCTCGGCGCGGGCGCCTTCACGGCCGCGGCCGTGATGGGTCTGCCCGGCGCCTGGACCGCGGGCGTCTCCGCGCTGCTGTGCTTCGTCATCCGCGTGGTGGCGGTGCGCTACCGCTGGAACGCGCCGGGGCCTCCCGGGACACGACGCGGGGAGGCGCCCGGCCGGGACGGGCGCTGAGACCCTTCTCTCCTCGGCGTCGGCATCGGCGTTCGGCGGGGAGCACAGCCCGCCGGCCGGCCCCGTCCTGCTCTTTCCGCTCCCCTCTCCGTCAGCCGAGGGCACCACGGGCCGTGGCGCGCAGGGTCGCGACCATCGCCGGTACGGGGTCACGGGGCCGGATCCGGTGGACGACGTAGATCGTGCGGGCGAGGTCGTGCCCGCGCAGCCGGGCCGTCCGCCAGCCTCCCGACACCGAGGCGCGCAGGATCGTGCGGGGTACCAGGCCGACCCCCAGTCCGGCCCGGATGAGCGCGAGCACCACCTCGTAGTCGCGCGTCTCGTAGACGACCTCGGCCGTCACCCCCTCGGCCGCCGCGGCCTCCTCCAGCGTGGCGCGGTTGGAGATGCCGGGCGCCCCGCAGATCCACTCCTCCCCCTCCAGGTCGGCCAGGCGCAGGTCGGCGCGGCCGGCCGCGGGATGGCGCTCGGGCACCACCAGCAGGAGGGGGTCGACGAGCAGGCGTTCCCGGTGCAGCCCGGTGGCCGCGGGCAGGACGGCCCCCGGGTAGTGGTGGGTGATGAGCAGGTCGAGGTCGCCGGCGACGACGAGCCCGTACCCCTCGGGGGGTTCCACGTCGGACAGGGCGAGCCGGACGTGGGGGTGGGCGCGGCCGAAGGCCACGAGAGCCGCGGGGACCAGGGTCTTGCCCGCGCTGGCGAAGGCGCCGAGCGACAGTCTCCGGGGCTGCCGTCCCGCCGCGGCGCGGACCGCGGCCTCGGCGTCGCGCAGCTCCCCGAGGGCGCGCTCGCCGTGCTGGAGCAGGATCCGCCCCGCCTCGGTGAGGCGCGCGCCCGAGCGTCCCCGCTCCACCAGGGTGCATCCCAGCTCGCGTTCGAGTTTGGTGAGCTGCTGGGACAGCGCGGGCGGGGTGAACCCCAGGCGGGTGGCCGCCGCCGAGATCGACCCGGCGTGGGCCACCTCGACGAACACCCGAAGCCGGTTGGCGTCCAAGGTCATGTCGTCTCCTCGGGGCGGCCGAGTCGCGCGTGTGCCTGCGGCGCGGGCGACCATGCCGCTACGCTGGCGAAACGTGCGCGACGAGCGTCATGCCGGCCGGACGCCGGAACGGTCGCGGGCTCCGCGCGCCACCCGTCCTGACGCAAAGCCCTGCTTAATCGTCGTTAGCAAGGCTGGCTTCATCTTAAAGATCGGCACAGGCAGAGTGGGAACATGACTTCGACCACGGCAGTCCCGACCTCCCTCCCGACCGCCACGGACGTGGGCGCGGCGGCCGAACGCATCGCCGGCCGCGCTCGCCGCACCCCCCTGCTGCACGCCACCGTCGACGGCCGTCCACTGACCCTGAAGCTGGAGCACCTCCAGCTCACCGGGGCGTTCAAGCTGCGCGGCGCGCTCAACGCGATGCTCGCCGCGGGCTCGCCCGCGCGGGTCGTCACCGCTTCGGGCGGCAACCACGGGCTGGGGGTGGCCACAGCGGCGCGGCTGCTGGGGACCGAGGCGGTGGTCTATGTCCCCGTGACGGTGCCCGAGGCCAAGGCGCGCCGCCTGGAGGCGTCGGGCGCCGAGGTGGTGCGGGTGGGCGCCGACTACGCCGCGGCGGCGACGGCTGCGGCGCGGCGGGCCGAGGCCGAGGGGATCGCCTACCTGCACGCCTACGACCACCCCGACGTGGTGGCCGGACAGGGCACGATCGGGTTGGAGATCCGCGCCGACGCCCCCGAGTGCGACACCATCGCCGTCGCCGTGGGCGGCGGCGGGCTGGTCGCCGGTGTCGCGCTGGCGGTGGAGGGCGGGTGCCGCACCGTGGCCGTGGAGCCGAAAGGGTGCCACAGTCTGCACGCGGCCCTGGAGGCGGGTCGGCCCGTCGACACCTCGGTCGACTCGGTCGCCTCGTCCGCGCTGGGCGCCTCCCGCCTCGGCGAGGTCCCCTTCCAGGTGCTGCGCGACCATCCGGTGACCCCGGTCCTGGTGGACGACGCCGAGATCCTCGCCGCGCGCGACCGGTTGTGGGAGGAGTTCCGCATCGCCGCCGAGCCCGCCGCCGCGGTGCCGTTCGCGGCGTGGCTGGCCGGCCGGGTCCCCGGCGAGCACCCGTGCCTGGTGGTGTGCGGCGCCAACGCCGACTGGACACCGGCCTGAGGGCGCGGATCGGCCACGGGACGGGAGCGGGGAGGTGGGCGCGCCCGTCCGGACCGGCGGGAGGGTTGCGGGGCGGGACGCGCCTTCCACGCTAGGAACCCGACGCTCGTGGAGCCGGCCGGCGCCGCGTCGTCGGGCCGGGAGGGTGGGCGCCGGCCGCGGGGGCCGGTGCTGTCGGCTCTGCCGGGGCCGGCCCGAAACGACGCCTGACCCTCCGCCGGCGCGTCCGGGCCGCGATGAGACGCCCGCCCATTCCGCGGGGCGTGGGCCCCGCCCCGCGTCCGCGTACCGCTCGGCCGGACGGCCCCTGCCCGCGGCCGGGGCGTCCCCGGCGCGGCGGAGAAGCCGTTGCCGTCCCGCTCGCCGACCTCCCCGAGCCCCCCGGCGTGGCCTGGCGGGTCCTCCCCGACCGCCGAGCCATCGGTCTTGGGGGCCGGGCCGCGAGGGCCGCCGGACGGGACGGAGGGCGTCCTTCGCGAAGGCGCGGAGGTGGGGTCAGGGCGCCGGCGGCGCGGCGTCGGCGCCTCCCATCTCGATGGCCCTGTCGATGCGGGCGGCGACCTCCACGTCCGTGGCGGTGACCCCGCCCGCCTGGGGCGTGGCCACCCGCAGCACCACCCCGTTGGGGGTGTCCACCATGGCGACGTGGTCGGCGTCCTGGCCCGCGACACGCTCGACGGTCGCCTTGAAGCCGGCGGGGTCGTCCGTGGGCGCGAGCCGGGCCAGCGAGTCCACCTGGTGTTCCCACTCGGCGAGCGTGGCCAGTGCGACCGAGATCTCGTCGTCGGACAAGGTGCGCATCGTCGGTTCTCCTTCGTGTGCTGCCCTGCACTGTCGCGTGGGCCGCCCCTACCCGCTTCCACCGGTCGATCACCCCTCCCCGCTCCGGTGATCCCGGGGCGGCGCGGTCCGGGCCGGCGATAGGTTTGCCTGGGACCCGCCCTCGGTCCACGCCTGCGGCTTTTCGGATGCGGTTGGAGGAACCGGTGCTCTACGACATGACCCGGCGGATCGGCTCGCTTCTGGGCAGAGCGGTGTACCGGCCGACGATCGAGGGAGTGGAGCACATCCCCGCCACCGGTCCGGTCCTGCTGGCCAGCAACCACCTGTCGTTCTGCGACAGCGTGGTCATCCCCCTGGCGGTACCGCGCCGGGTGCGTTTCCTGGCCAAGGCGGAGTACTTCGAGGGGGCCGGGGTCCGCGGACGGCTGTCGAAGGCGACCTTCTCGGCCCTGGGAGCGGTGCCGGTGCGACGCGGCCGGGGCCGTGACGCCGTCGACGCGCTGGAGATCGGCCTGCGCATCCTCAAGGACGGCGAGGCGTTCGCCATCTATCCCGAGGGCAGCCGCTCCCCCGACGGGCGGCTCTACCGCGGTCGGACCGGTGTGGCGCACCTGGCGTTGACCTCCCACGCCCCGGTGGTCCCGGTGGCGCTGTCGGGCACCCAGGAGATCCAGCCCATCGGCGCGCGGTTGCCGCGGGTGCGGCCCATCCGCATCCGTTTCGGCGCTCCGCTGGACTTCTCGTTCGGTTACGACCACCTCAAACCCGGGCGGGCCCGGCGCGTGGTGACCGACGAGATCATGGCCGCCATCCAGGCCCTGTCGGGGCAGGAGGAGGCCGGCGGCTACAACGAGCACGCCTCGCGCGCGGAGGGGTGACCCCTCTCCCGCGCTCCACGCCCCTGCGGCACGGGGACCTCTCCCGGTCCGCGATGAGCGGTGGGCCGCCGGCCGGGAAGGCGACGTGTCCTTCGCCGGCCCGACGGAGCGGGCGGCGAAGGTCTTCGGTGGCGGGGCGTTCCCGTCGACGCCCCGCCGCGAGGCGGCCCGGGACGAGCGCCCGCCCGCGCCCGGGACCGGCGCGCGGACGGGGTCATAGATCGAGCCGGGTGTTGTCGCCCTGGTGCTGTCGCGCGGTGGGCCGCAGGCAGCGGAGCTGCTGGGGCCAGTACCGACGTGTCGTGTCGCGCCGGGGAAGCGAGGGACGCTCGCCGCAGGGAGGGGCGTCCTCCCCGTGGTGGGCGGCGCCCTCCTGCCCGGTCCCCTCCCGGGAGCGGCGGTCCGGCCGCGCCGACCAGGTGAGCAGGACGAAGGTGCCGTGTTCGAGGGGTTCCAGGGTCCGGTACTCCGCGGCCAGTGCGGTCACCAGGAGGAGCCCTCGTCCCCGCGTCGAGTCGGCCGGCGCCTTCCTGACCCGGACGGGCCCCCGGACGCGGGGCGGACCGGTCCGGATGTTCACCGAGACCCCCCGCTCTCCGACGTCGACGTGGAGTTCGAACGTGCCCCCGGGGTCACCGCTGCGGGTGTGCTGGATGGCGTTGGTGGCCAGCTCCGAGACGATCAGCTCGGCGTCCTCGATGATCCCGCTGGGCACCACGGCCTCCGATGCCGTCCACAGCGTCGCGACCAGGAAGCGGCGCGCGGCGGCGACGCTTTCGGGGACGCCCGGGAACCGGGTGGAAAAAACCGTCATATCGCACCCGCCTACTTCTGACACCAGAACACGCGCGGACAAATGTGAACAACTTGCCGATACGCTTTAAACGGCAATTCCCCCAACAAGGGAACCATCGTCATTCTGGCGATATTCCGCCTCATTCTCCTCGCCTACCCCTCCACGCCGAGGCCGAGGTCCGTCACCGGTACCCCCACCGGACGGAACCGTTTTCCCTCAAGAACGACACTGGCCTGTTATGACTTCTGACCTCAACCGATCTCACTCGACGGTAAAGTATGGTCACGCCGGGTGAAGATTGGTGAACCCATAGCGATGGCAGGTGAACATGACACGCGCCCCTCACCCTGTCTGGCGACGTTTCGGTGAAACACTTTTACGGATACGCAGCGAGGCGGAAGTAACCCAGGGGCGATGCGCACAGGCCTGCCGCGTGGTCCCCTCCATGATCAGCCAGATAGAGACCGGCGTGAAGAAACCTCGCCGGGAACACGCCGTGGCGCTCGACCGGGAACTGATGACCGGAGGGGAACTCACCGAGTTATGGGACAACCTGTTCCGCGAGATACAGAGTCCCTCATGGTTTCAAGACGGCCTCCTGCTGGAACGCGAGGCCACCGAGATCCGTGATTACCAGACCCTGATCCTGCCCGGGCTGTTACAGACGCCGGCCTACGCGCGGGCGATCCTGGCGACCGGCACCTGGCACTTCAAGAGCGAGGACCCGGAGAGCCGCGTGGCCGCCCGGATGAAACGGAAGGAGATCATAGGCCCAGGTGGCCCCATCCTGTGGTTCGTCGTGGGGCACGAGGCCCTGCGTCGCGAGGTGGGGTCGCGCGAGGTGATGCTGGAGCAGTTCCGGCACCTGCTGGAACTCATCGAAGCCGGGAACATCCGCTTCCAGGTGACGATGCCGGATTCTCCCACCCACCTGGGAACGAGCGGATGTTTTCGGACGATGTCCTTCCATTCAAAGCCACCCGTCGCTTTCGCCGAATATGTGACTGGAGAGCACATATTACGCAGGGAAAGCGACGTCAGATCTTACAATATGCTCTTCAGCATGCTGCAGGGAGAGTCTTTCTCCAGCAGTGAAAGCGCAGCCGAAATACGAAAGAGAATCGACCAGTATGAACAGGCCCGTCAACCTCGACTGGCACAAGAGCAGCTACAGCAATAACGGTGGAAACGCCTGCGTCGAGGTGCTCCTGGGAGAGGAGATCCTCGTACGCGACACCCAGAACCGCCCGCTCGGACACATCGCCTTTCCCGGATCCGAGTGGGCCTCCTTCCTGGCGGATGTGAAGTCCGAACGCCTGTAGCCCAGAAGGAGCGAACACCCCCTCCAGCACAGAAGGGGGTGTTCCAGGCCGGACGACGAGAAAAGGACCTTCGCCGGAAATGCCACGAAGCGTCCTTGTCTCATCGGCGGCACGGCCCTCGATCCCCGAAAAGTCCGGCGACGTCCACGGAGGTTCGCCGGACGCCGGATCAGCGCGTTCCCGGCCGCGTGAAAAGCGCGCACCGCCCGACCCGTTCGGCCGGGACGCCCCGCCCTCCCGACACGGGGTGCGGCCCCCTGGAGCGAGGGACCCGGCCGGCCCCGCCCTCGGCCGGGGCGGAGCAGGGCCGCGCGTCCCGTCTCCCGGAAAGGACCCCCGGCGCGGACCGGCCTGGCCGCCCTCGCCCTACTCCTCTCCCCTCGCCGCCGCCCACCAGGTCACGGCCGCGCTCGCCCCGACCGCGAGCGCGAGGGAGCCGAGAACCACCGCGGCGAGATAGGAGGGGCTGACCTGGAGGCCGACCTCCGTGGCGGTCGCCTGGGACAGGCCCGAGGCCATGCCGGCCAGCGGGGGAAGAGCCGCCAGGATCCCCAGCAGCGCGCCGACGGCGACGACGACACAGGTCTCGGCGGCGGAGTACGACAGCAGTTGCCGTGTCGTGGCCCCCGCGGCCCTCATCACGGCGAAGTCGCGCCGCCGCCCGCGCGCGGCCATGGTCACGCTGTTGGCCATGGCGATCCCGCCGTAGCCGACGGCGACGACGATCAGCATGGTCGCGAGGCTGTCGGTCAGTCTCGCGTCGGTGTCGTAGTCGTCGAGCGCGTATCGCACCGCGTCGTGCACGGCCGTACCGGGGACGACCGATGTGGGCTCCGCCCGCGCCGGGACGAAGATGTCGTCGGTGAGCGCCGCCGGATCGTGCGCGCGCACGAGCTCACGGGAGACCACGAAGTCGCCCCGGCCCGGATCGTCGGGAAGGACCTGCGCGACGCGCAGCCTGACCGTGGCACCGTCGGCGAAACGCACCTCGTGGTCGTCACCGGCCTCCACCCCCAGCAGCCGCGCCGTCGTCGCGCCGAGCACCGCCTGCCCCGGCCTGTTCCAGCGCGGATCCCGCGAGCCGAGTACGTCGATGACCGTGAGCTCGCCGTCCGCGTCGCGGACGAAGGCCCGGGTCGGCAGGGCCGCCTTGCCCACGGGATTGGCGTCGACCACCTCGTCGGTGTTGCCGGGCGTCCCCTGCGGGGTGACGATCACCTGCCCTTCGAGGGCCAACGCGGCCCCCGCCGGATAGGCAGCGCGCATCGTCTCCACCATGCCGCTGAGCAGGACGGCGAAGCCGACGACCACGATGACCGGAGCCGCCAGGGACGCCGCCCGGGGCGCTCCGGCGCGCAGCTCCGCGCGCACGAGGAGTGCGGTGGCCGAGGCGCGGCGCGCGAAGGGCAGGGTGAGCACCCGTCCGACGGGAGCGACCACCACCGGGGCGAGGAGCGCCGCGGCCACGATGAGCGCCATCGTCGTCAGGACGGCCGTGTTGACGCGGTTGTCCGCGCCGGCCGCCGCGGTGACGACGGCGAGCACCACGCCCAGGCCGAGCACGACCAGGCCGACCGTCCGGCGCGTCCGCCCCGTCGCGGGGTCCTCGACCTCGCTGTCCGACAGTGCCTCGACCGGCGCCACCGCAGCGATCCGCCGGCCGGCCCACCAGGCGCCCAGGAGGCTGACGCCGACGCCGATCGTGGCGGCGGTGAGCAGCGGCCACGCCGCCACCCTCAGGTGGAGTTCCGGCGGTGTCACGTCGAGCCCCACCAGGATCCCGCGCAGCAGCGGCGCGGCGCCGAGGCCCACCGCGCATCCGGCGAGCGAGCCCAGAAGGCCGATGGCGCCCGCCTCGCCCAGGATCATCCGGCGCACCTGGGACGGGGTCGCGCCGATCATCCGCAGCAGGGCGATCTCCCGGCGCCGCAGCCCCGTGGCCAGGGCCAGCAGGGAGGCGACGACGAACACGGTGGTGAAGAGGCCGAGCGCCGCCATGGCGCCGATGAGCTGCGTGCCGAGGAACCGCTTGTGCGCCATGTGCTCGGGCTGGAGCTCGGAACGGTCATCGCCCCAGACCACGCTCGCCTTGTCGCCGACGACGTCGCGGGCCTCGGCGGCGAGCGCGTCGGCGGACACGCCCTCGCCGGCGACCAGGGCGATGGAGCGGACCCCCGGTTCCTGCCGGGCGGCGAAGTCGTCCGTGAAGTAGTAGCCGGGACCGTCCACGGTGCCGACCACGTGGAAGGGGGTGCGCCCGGCGGTGATGTTCACGGTGAGGGTGGCGCCCACCCCCACTCCCAGCGCCCGGTCCACCACGACCTCGTCGGCCGCGGCCGGCGCCCGCCCGGTGCGGAGCTCGTAGGGTGCGAGGCGCGCGCTCGACCAGCCGTGTCCCGCCTCCAGAGCCCCCTCGTCCTCGACCGGTTGGCCGTCGAGGAACGCCTGCGCGTAGAACGAGCGGTCCGCCACCACCGAGGCCACGCCGGGCAGGGCGCCCAGTTCACCCATCAGCGGTCGCGCCTCGTCGGGGCTCCACGGCACCCTGTCCTTGGGGACTCCGTCCGGGTCCAGCGCCTGCGGGGGGAGCACGAGCACGGAGGCGGCCGCCAGGCGGGGCTCGACCCTGGGCCTGGTGGAGTCGTAGACGACCAGGGTCGCGGTGGTCAGCGCCACGCCGGTCAGCACCGTGACGAAGGTCGCCAGGAACCCGCTCCACCGTTCGCGGAGGTTCGACAGGGCCAGCATCACGCCTCCAGCCGGGCCATGTGCGTGGCGATGGAGGCGCCGTTGCGGACATCGGAGTCGGAATCCACGACGATCCGGTCGGCGATGCGGCCGTCCTTCAGGAAGACGACGACGTCGGCGACCGCCGCGGCCGTCGGGTCGTGGGTGACCATGAGGGTGGTCTGTCCCTCCTCGTCGACCAGCCTGCGCATCGTCTCCAGCACCTCGCGGGAGGTGGCGGTGTCCAGTGCCCCGGTCGGTTCGTCGGCGAACAGCACGGCCGGCCGGGTCACGAGCGCCCGGGCCAGCGCGACGCGCTGCTGTTGTCCTCCCGACAGCTGGCCGGGCCGGTGTCGGGCGCGTTCGGCCAGTCCGACGGCGGCGAGCGCGGCGTCGACCTCCTCGCGGGGGACCCTGCGCCCGGCGAAGCGTGCGGGGAGTTCCACGTTCTGCGCCGCGGTCAGCGACTCGACGAGGTTGAAGGACTGGAACACGAAACCGATGTGGTCACGCCGCATCTCGGTGCGTTCCCGCTCGGAGAGCCCGCCGATGTCGACCCCGTCCACCACGACCCGGCCGGCGGTGGGCCGGTCCAGTCCGGCCGCGCACTGCAACAGCGTGGACTTCCCCGACCCCGAGGGGCCCATGATCGCGGTGAAGGAGCCGCGCGGGAAGCCCATGGTGACGCCGTCCAGCGCGGCGACGGAACGGTCGCCGCGGCCGTGCACCTTTCGGAGGTCGTGCAACTGGACCGCGTCTGATGTGTGTGTATGTCCGACGGTGATCATGCCGTCGATCCCACCGCGCCGGCCGCCGGCGCCGCACTACCACGCGTCCCACTTCACAAGTACAGCCAGCTCTACTCAGAAAGGGCGGGCCGGTGGGGTACCTTCTTCGCGTGCGTCCCCGAACGGCCTGGCAGGCGATGGCGCAACGGCCCCTCAGGTTCCTCTCCTCCGGCTGGCCGTGGCGCTCGCTGGCGTACCTGGTCACCGGTGTCGTGGTCGGCGCGGTCGCCGTGGGGGTGTTCGTCGCCGGGCTCGTCGCGGGCCTGGTCCTGCTGGTGGTCCTGGTCGGCGCGGCCCTGCTGGTCGGCGTCGTCCTCCTCTCGATCGCCGTGGCGGCGGTCGAGCGGTTCCGGCTGCGCCTGGTCGACCTGGACGGGATACCCGACCCGCACCGGCCGCCGGCGGAGCCGGGCCCGCGGGCCTGGCTGTCGACCCGTCTCACCGAACCCGCCACCTGGCGCGAGCTGCTGTTCACCCTGGTCTCCGCGGCGGCGTTGTGGTGGGTGGACCTGCTGGTGCTCGCCTTCTCCTTCGGGCTGCCCGTCCTCACCTTCGTGTCCATCGACGGCGCCACCTGGCCGTGGGCCGTCTTCGGCGCGGTCGTGCTGGGCGCCTCGCCCTACACCGTGACGTCGTGGGCCGGCGCCCGCGCCGCCCTCGTCCGGACCCTTCTCGCCCCGCGCGACCACGAGCTCGGGGAGTCCCTCCGGGAGGTCCAGGCGTCGCGGGCGCGGCTCATCGACCACTTCGACGCCGAGCGCGTGCGCATCGAGCGCGACCTCCACGACGGCGCGCAACAGCGCCTGGTCTCCCTCGGCATGACGCTCGGCCTGATGCGGCTGGACGTCGCGGAGGGCTCTCCCCTCGATCGACGGCTCGCCCAGGCCCAGGAGCAGCTCTCCGGCGCCCACCGGGAGCTGCGCGACCTGATCCGCGGGCTCAATCCCCCCGTCCTCGCCGACCACGGGCTGGTCGCCGCGATCGAGGACGGGGCGAGCCGCTGCCCCATCCCCATCACCGTCGACCTGGAGCTTCCCGGACGGCTTCCCCGGCACCTGGAGACCAACATCTACTACCTGGTCAACGAGGCGATGACCAACATCGTGCGGCACAGCCACGCCCGGACCGCCGAGATCCGCGGACGCTACCGGTCCGACCTGCTGGTCCTGGAGATCAGGGACGACGGCCGCGGCGGCGCCGATCCGGCCGCCGGCTCCGGCCTGACCGGGCTCGCCGACCGTCTCACCGCCCTGGACGGCCGGATGCGCGTGTCGAGCCCCCTGGGCGGTCCGACCCTCCTGCACGTGGAGATCCCATGCCACTTCGCGTGATCCTCGCCGAGGACTCGACCCTGCTGCGCGAGGGGCTGGTCAGCCTGCTCCAGCGCTTCGGGCACGTGCCCCTCGCCGCCCTCGGCGACGCCGACGCGCTCACCGAGGCGGTCCGCCGTGACCGGCCGGACGTGGTGATCACCGACGTGCGGATGCCCCCCTCGAACGGGGACGACGGCCTGCGCGCGGCCGTCGCCCTGCGCGAGGAGCATCCCCGGCTTCCCGTGCTCGTCCTCAGCCAGTACGTGGAGCGCTCCTACGCCCTGCGGCTGCTCGACTCGCACGGCGGCGCCGCGGTCGGCTACCTGTTGAAGGAGCGCGTCAGCGCGGTCGGCGACTTCATGGCGGCGCTGGACCGCGTCGCCGCCGGGGGGACCGTGGTGGACCCCGAGGTGATCCACCAGCTCGTCCGGCTCCGCCGGGACCCGCTGGAGCGGCTCAGCGCCCGCGAGAGGGAGGTCCTGGGCCTGATGGCGGAGGGGCGGACCAACGCGAGCATCGCGGCGCACCTGTTCGTCAGCGAGGCCGCCGTCAACAAGCACATCGGCAACATCTTCAGCAAGCTCGACCTGCCGGTGGACACCGACGGGCACCGCCGCGTCCTGGCCGTGCTGGCGTTCCTCAGGTCCTGATCCCGCGCGCGGCCGGGGCCGCCGCGCGTCGGCGGCGGTCACGCGGCCGGGACACACCCGCGCGCCTCACCCGCGCGCCCCGACCCACCGGGCGGCGTCCCCGCCGACGGGACCGCGACCGCGCGCTGCGTCCCGCCTCGGCCGGTCCGCTCACAACCGGTTCGCGATCAGGCCGAGCTCTTCGGGGGAGATCACCCCGCGGTCCCGTAGCTCCTTCAACAGGTCGAAGCTCGACACCCCGGCCAGCGTGCCCTGGGCAGGCGGCGTCGGGACGGGCTCGACGGTGCTCCGCTCTCGGGCCATGGCCGCGTGCAGCGCGTCCACCAGCGCCTTGCCATCGGGTTTCTGCACCTGGATGATCTCGCTCTTGATCCCGGCCGCGAACACGACGATCCTGCCGAGCAGGATCCCGCTCATCCACTGCGCGGCGGTGATCGCCTCGAAGGGGAAGATCTCCATGACCCGGCCGGTCAGCGCGTCCCGGACGAACAGCAGGCGGCGGTCGGTGAGGGCCGCCAGCCCGGTCCCCCCTTCGTACACGCCACTGGCCAGATGGGTGACCGTCTCGCCCTCCTCCAGGTTCTCGGCCAGCTTGCGGATCTCACGGTTGGATCCGACCCGGTGGGTCATGCGTTCGCGGGCCGCCCAGATATCGGAACGGAGTGGGCCACCGACCATGAAGAACTCTCCTTCGCACGTGGAACGTCGACCGCTGCGCTCCGGACAGGCTCCCATCCGGGGGCTGGGAGCACAGCAGAGGCCCCTCATCAGGAGCGGTGGTCTCCCGGGGCCGTCGCGACACAGGTGATCGACCGGCTGGAGTCAGGGGGCTTGGCGGGACGTTCGGCCGAGGTCTCCCAGCCGAGCGTTGCGCGTGGTCGGCCGTTCGGCCTGGCGGTTGTGGACCGGCAGGCCGGCGCCGTTGGAAAACGCCGCCTCCGCCAGGCCGTTGGCGGACGATGCCGGGCCCGTCCCGGCCTTCACGGGCCGACCTTCAGTGATCGAGCGGTCCCATGTCAGCGGCACGGTCACCAGGACCGCGACGCTCCTGACGGCCGACGGCCCGCCGATCCGCCGCCCTCGCCGCCGACGGCCACCGCGACGTGGACGCGCCCGTGCGGGTCGATCCCCGCTGTCGGCGACGCAAGGGGCCTCCTGCCGGTCGCCGCGGCCCACGGGACAGAGACGGGCACCCAGGCCAGGGACAGACCTGTCGCGGCCGACGGCCCGGCAGGCTTCTACCGGGCCACTCCCGGCCAGGACTCCCGCTCCGCGGGGCACCGCCGGGGACACGCCAACAGAGAGTCCCGCGGACACGTGTTCCCCGAGTCATCCGGCGCCCCTTGCCGGAGCGCCTTCCGCCGAAGGAGCCCGGCACGTCCAAGAGCGCGCGTCGACGGCGTTCTCGCTCGCGCCGCGCCGCCAAGGGCCGGCCGGGCGGGCCACAGGAACCAGACCGGGAACGTCGGTGGCGACGGTGCGGGAGCCACGCGCGGCCATCTCGGAGTCCTGGCCCCAGGCAGCGAGCGCGCCGGGTGGACGGGCAGGCTCTGGAACAGTGGCGACCAGGACAATCGCGGGCGCTCTCACCACACAAGGCCCGCAGAGAGGACCACAACCGCGTAGACCGCGCCCCATCCCCGCATGAGCGGGGAGCAGCCTGGCCAGCAGTAGCCGTGAGCGTCGGTGTAGGGGCCATCCCCGCGTGCGCGGGGCTCACAAACAGAGGGGCAAGGGGCCGGCCGACGGGTACGGTCCATCCCCACGTGCGCGGGGAGCACAGCTCACGGTTCAGGTTCGCGGCCGCGTGCGCGGGGAGCACCAGTCGGGCTATGGCCATCCTCCGCGCCGAGGGGGGATCATCCCCGCGTGCGCGGGGAGCACTCCGGCTGGCGCAACTACCTGCTGTGGGGGCTGGGATCATCCCCGCGTGCGCGGGGAGCACCTCCAGCACCGATTCGAGCTCCTTCAGCCCCTGGGATCATCCCCGCGTGCGCGGGGAGCACGGGTGCGCGGCGGCCGGAGGGAGAGACCGGGGGGATCATCCCCGCGTGCGCGGGGAGCACTCTTATTGACCTGGGACGTTACCAGCGACACCCCCTGGTTTCGACCACTTCTCAAGAAAAGGGCGAAACGGCCAGTAAGACACGAAACGCCTTCCAAGGGAATTACAGGATTGGCGCGGCCCGCCCTCCCCGACCGAAATGGCAGGACACCCTGTCCGCGTGGATGGAGACCGACCTGGGGCCATCCCCGCGTGCGCGGGGAGCACCTTCTGCGTCAGGGCGGGATGTGCAGCCGGTCCGGGACCATCCCCGCGTGCGCGGGGAGCACCGATGCGAACCTGCATCGGTCGGGCGTCAGTGGGGACCATCCCCGCGTGCGCGGGGAGCAC
>NZ_FUWS01000018.1 GCF_900167435.1 Marinactinospora thermotolerans DSM 45154 | reverse complement strand
GTGTCCATCACGGGGGTCGTGGTGGACCGGGCGGGGCCGTGCGTCGCCGGCGGTCTGGTCGAGGAGCGCGATGACGTCGCGCTCGCGGAAGCGGTGTTTTCCGCCCGGGGTGCGGATCGAGGTCAGCCGGCCGGTCTTCACCCAGCGGGTGACGGTCTTGGGATTCACCCGGAACATGGCGGCCACCTCACCGGAGGTGAGAAGACGCTGGTCCACGGGGCTCACCGGTGGGCCTCGGCGATCTGGTGGAGGCGGACCTGGACTTCGGCCAGCCAGCTGAACGTCTCGCTGTGGCCGCCGTCCCAGGAGGTGAGGGTGTACTCCCACCCGTACCACCTCTCAGTGCGGGTGAGGTGCCAGCCCAGTTCGCGCGCCCGTTCGGACTCGCGGCAAAACGCCGCGTAGTTCGCCGAGGGCGACGAACCAGGCACCCCCGGACGGGGTTGAGAAGAGGCGGTAGAGCGGGTGATTCCTGAAGAGTCGTGCGTCATGAGGCGGCGCCTCCACGGAAAGGCCGGTCGAACCGGCGAAGGTGGTACTCAGGTTGGTCCATAATCATGGAGGCGGCTCGAAAATGCAACGGTGCTATTTTGGATCGGGGCGATTGCGTAGTAATGCGAAGATCGTGAAGAGGGAGGGTCGGTATGATCAGCGCACTCGGCCCCTCAGAGAGGAGAAGACATGCCTGGAACTGGGGAAAGCAGCCCACCGGTACGCAGAAGGCATCTGATGCTCCAGATGAGGCGGCTCCGCCAGGTCGCAGGTCTCTCCCAAGAAGAAGCGGCCGAGAGAATGGGGTGGAACCGTTCCAAACTCCACCGGCTCGAATTCGGACGCAACCAGAAGATCAAGGCCAGCGACGTCATCGCGCTGTGCCGCTTGTACGGGGTGTCCGATGCCGAGACGGACGCGCTCGCCGACCTGGCACGCCAGTCAGGGAAACGGAGCTGGTGGCACCGCTACTCCGACATCCTTCCCGGCCCTTACATCGGACTGGAGGCGGAAGCGACCACGATCCGCGAGTATGAGGTGACGCTGGTGCCGGGCCTGCTCCAGACCGAGGACTACATCCGCCAGATCCTCAGGCACAGTGCGGGCTCCAGCGAGGACGAAATCGAGCGTCGCGTCACAGTGAGGCTCGAACGTCAGAAGATCCTGACCCGTCCGGATAGCCCGCCGCGCCTGTGGGCGATCCTCGACGAGAGCGTGATCCGTCGCGAGGTCGGCGGCCCGGAGGTAATGAAGGCGCAGATTCAGCACCTCATCGACATGAGCCGGCTGCCGAACGTGGATATTCAGATTCTGCGCTTCAGCGTGGGTGCGCACGCTGGCGTAGCCGGTTCGTTCGTCATTCTGGACTTCTCTGGGATGGACCAGGTTGTTTACATCGAAACCGACCGTGACGGCTTCTACCTGGAAGACACTGATGAGGTCGAACGCTATAGGCTTGTCTACGACAAGATCCAAGCGGCAGCCGGATCTACAGAGAGCACGATCGCCTTCTTGGAGGACGTGCTCTCCGAGATGTGACCCGCTTCCCTGAGTACCTCGAAGGACCCCTGATGGACCTGCACATGAATTGGCGTAAGTCCAGCTACAGCGCGCCGAGCAGCAACAACTGCGTGGAGGTCGCGGATCTCCCCGCGGCGACCGCCGTGCGCGACTCCCAGAACCCGGACCTCGGCCACCTGACGTTCCCGTCTTCCGAGATGGCCGCGTTCGTCACGGCCGTTCGCTCCGGCGAACTTTAGACGTCAATATGAAGACCCCCGGCCAGGTCCCGGCCGGGGGTCTTCCCTGAGTACCGGATTCATCGTACCCCTTCAACTCTCGTGAGGATAGAAGCCGGTTATGGCCGTGAGGACATGGAGAAGACGTTTTTTCCTTGTCCCGACCACTCGGCCACCGAATTTCCGGGCTCCTTCCCTCATAGCCGGTAGTCCTCTCTGAGGTAACGGTGAGCCCGGGTCCGCCCTGGACAGGACCGCCCCGCCATGCGTCGCCGACCTCGCCCCACAATCTCCGGGAAGCGCAGTGGACCGCTTCGAAAGGAAGCCGAGATGGCCCCGCACCCCCACTCCGGCCAGACGCTCCTTCACGCGCTGAAATTCCGCACGTCGTCCTACAGCGACCGGAGTAACTGCGTCGAGGTCGCTGACCTTCCTGGTGGTACGGCGGTCCGTGACTCCAAGCACGCCGACGAATCCCCGGTCCTGTCGTTCACCGCGGCCGAGTGGACCGCGCTTCTCGGCGCGATACACGCCGACAAGATCTGACCCGGGACGCGGGAAGGCTCCCAGAGCGATTCACTGCTGGGGCCTTCGATCCTGGTCCTCTGGGAGGACCTCACCTGGGGCCAGCGTCTCCGACACCGGACGTGGTCGCCGGGGTTCCCGAGCTACCCGCTGGCCGGATCGTGTCGCCGGGCTCGTCCGCCCCACAGCCGGTGGCCCCTTCCGGGTGGTGGCGCTCCTGATCCGGCGTCGGGGACAGGTGGCGGCTCCCTCGCGGTCTCGGTGCGGCACGTGCCCACGCCACGCGCGGACGGGGCCGGGGCGGAGCCGTGCGCGCAGGTCGGCGTGTCCCGACCGGTTTGACCTGAAGTGCGGTTGAGGTTCCACGATGGTGCGGTGACTGACACCGGAATCACCCTGATCGACACGTGGGAACTGCCCGAGGAGCGGATCGACGAGTCCGTCGCGCGCTGGCGCGAGCGCGTCGGGCTCATCCACACCGCCCCCGGGTTCCGGGACGCGCGCCTGCACCGCAGACTGCGCCCGGACTCCCGGCTCGGCCTGGTCAACGTCGCGCACTGGGACAGCGCCGAAGCCCGGGACGAGGCGCTGGCCGATCCCCGCTTCACCGCGTCGGCGGCCACCGCGGCCGGCTATGCCACCGTGCACGGCGGCTGGTACCAGGTGGCGGCCGAACTCCGCGCGGCGGAGGAATCGGGCGAAGACCCCGGGATCACCTTCATCAACGCCTTCGAGCTACCCGCCGAGCGGGTCGACGAGTTCCTGCCGCACTGGCTGGACCACGCCGAGCAGCTGAGCCGGGCGCCCGGCTTCCGGGACGACCGGCTGCACCGCGCGGTGAGCCCGGACACCCGCTTCCAGCTGGTCGGCATCGCCCACTGGGACAGCCCCGAAGCGTGGCGCGCGGCACACGAGGACCCCCGCCTCCGGCAGCGCCCGCCCCTCCCTCCCGGCTTCGCCACCGCCACCCCCGCGCTCTTCCGGGTCGTCGCCGGGTTCTGAGCGCGGGGCGAGGCCACCGGGGCTCATCCGTCGGGCCGGGAACGGCTCGCCCCCGTGACGCGCCCGCCCCGCCGGTGTCCCGGCCCCTCAGTCGCCGCCGCCCCGGTGCCGCCCCTCCTGTCCGCCGTCGGTCAGAGGGGGACGTCCACGGGCGCAGACGGCCCGCGCCACACCGGATCGCCGGTCCGGCCGGATAAGGACACCTGGAATGCCGACGGCCCCGCGCCGGGTTCGACGCGGGGCCGGGACGAGGCGGAATCGGCGTTACCGGCCGGCGACCGCGACGGTGGGCTCGCCGGAGGCGACACCGGAGTCGCGCATCTCCTCGGCGATGCGCATGGCCTCCTCGATCAGGGTCTCGACGATCTTGGACTCGGGCACGGTCTTGATGACCTCGCCCTTGACGAAGATCTGCCCCTTGCCGTTGCCGGAGGCGACGCCCAGGTCGGCCTCGCGGGCCTCGCCGGGGCCGTTGACGACACAGCCCATGACCGCGACCCGCAGGGGCACGTCCATGCCCTCAAGGCCCGCGGTGACCTCCTCGGCCAGCGTGTAGACGTCCACCTGGGCCCGGCCGCAGCTGGGGCAGGAGACGATCTCCAGACCGCGCTGGCGCAGCCCCAGCGACTCGAGGATCTGGGTGCCGACCTTGATCTCCTCGACCGGGGGCGCCGACAGCGATACCCGGATCGTGTCGCCGATCCCCTCGGCGAGCAGCGCGCCGAACGCCACCGCGGACTTGATGGTGCCCTGGAAGGCCGGGCCGGCCTCGGTCACGCCCAGGTGCAGCGGGTAGTCGCACTGCTCGGCCAGCAGCCGGTAGGCCTGGATCATCACCACGGGGTCGTTGTGCTTGACCGAGATCTTGATGTCGCGGAAGCCGTGCTCCTCGAACAGCGAGCACTCCCACAGCGCGGACTCCACCAGCGCCTCGGGGGTGGCCTTGCCGTACTTCTCCATGAGCCGCTTGTCCAGCGAACCGGCGTTGACGCCGATGCGGATCGGCACGCCGGCGTCGCTCGCGGCCTTGGCGATCTCGCCGACCTTGTCGTCGAACTTCTTGATGTTGCCCGGGTTCACGCGCACCGCGGCGCAGCCCGCGTCGATCGCCGCGAACACGTACTTGGGCTGGAAGTGGATGTCGGCGATGACCGGGATCTGCGACTTCTTCGCGATGATCGGCAGCGCCTCGGCGTCGTCGGCGCTGGGCACCGCGACGCGCACGATCTGGCAACCCGACGCGGTCAGCTCAGCGATCTGCTGGAGCGTGGCGTTGACGTCGGCGGTCAGCGTCGTGGTCATCGACTGGACGGACACCGGGGCGTCCCCTCCGACGGGGACGTTGCCGACCATGATCTGCCGCGATTTGCGCCGCCGCGCCAGCGGACGCGGTGGGGCAGCGGGCATTCCAAGATCGACGGACACGCGGTTTCACCTCGCCGGCCGCCGGGGTCGGCCGGCGGCGTCGTTTCGGGGTCAGAAGGACCAGGCGGCCACGCCGGGGCGCGGCGCCGTAACGGCGACGCGGGAGCTCGCCTCTGCGTCATCCGTTCGACTGCAAGGCTACCCGCTGCCGCCGGGAATCCGTGCCGGGATGACCAGGTTCAGGGCTTTACGGCCTGGAGGCTCCCGGCGGCACGCCGCGGTCACTGGATCAGCCGCACCGGGTTGAAGATGTCGGCGACCAGCAACATCAGGCTGAAGCACAGGAAGCACACCACGACGACGTAAGCGAAGGGCATCAACTGGGCGACGTCGAAGGGACCGGGATCGGGCCGTTTGAACAACTTGGCCCAGCCGCGGCGGACCCACTCCCACAGCGCGCCGAAGATGTGCCCGCCGTCGAGCGGCAGCAGCGGCAGCATGTTGAAGGCGAAGAGGAAGAGGTTGACGCTGGCCAGCATGTTCACCATGAACGCGATCCGGTCCATGACCGGGATGGGCTGGGCCAGGATCTCGCCCCCGATGCGGGAGGCCCCCACGATGCCCACCGGGGAGTCGACCTCGCGTTCAGCGCCGAGGAAGGCCGCCTGGAAGACGTCGGGCACCTTCGAGGGAAGCGTGATGATCGCCTCTCCGACGCCGATCGCCATGTCCCCCATGCGCGTGGCGGTCTGGGCCAGGCTGAGCGACTGGCGCTCGCTGGTGGGCTCGAACCCGAGGAACCCGGCCGGGACGGTCTCGGGTACGGCGCGCCCCTGCGCGTCGAGGACGGGGTCGCCGTTCTCGTCGAGCTTGAGGATCGTGTCACCGTTGGCGTCGCGGGCCACCACCCGGTTCTCGATGAGGTTGGCCGACAGGTCGATCCGCTCGCCGTCGCGCTCGACGGTGATGGTGGCCGGGCCGATGGTGTCGCGGATCTCGGAGCTGACGGCCTGCCAGGTGGGGGTCTCCTGGCCGTCGATCGCGACGATGCGGTCGCCGGGCAGCAGGCCGGCCTGCGCGGCGGGGGTGGGCTCGGCACCCTCGGCGCAGTCGCGTTCGGCGCTGTCGGCGGCCACCACGCACTCCTGGACCGCGCCGACGACGTTGGTCGGCTGCTGCACGCCGATGCCCATCATGGCGATGCAGAACAGCACGACAGCCAGGATCAGGTTCATCCCCGGGCCGGCCGCCATGACGATGAGCCGCTTCCAGGGGGCGCGCTGGTAGAACTGGCGGTTCTCGTCGCCCGGTTCCATCTCGACGTAGGACGCCTCGCGGGCGTCCTCGATCATGGCCCGCCAGCGCGACATCGGCTTGGCGGGGACGGCGTCGCCCTCCATCGCGTCAGCGGTGGCCTCGACCCGCTTACGCGGCGGGATCATCCCCACCATGCGGACATATCCGCCCAGGGGAACGAGTTTGATCCCGTACTCGGTGTCCCCCCACTTCCGCGACCACAGCGTCTTGCCGAACCCGACCATGTACTGGGTGCAGCGGATGCCGAACATCTTGGCCGTGGCCAGGTGGCCTAGTTCGTGCCAGGCGATGGACAGCAGCAGCCCGAGGGCGAACACCACGATCCCGAGTGTGGTCAGTAAGGCGACCATGCGCGACTCCTCAAGCGGACTGAGCGATCAGCTCCCTGGCCCGGACCCGCGCCCACTCATCGGCCGCGTAGACGTCCTCCAGGGTCGGGACCGGCGTGGCCCCCGCCTCCCGATGCTCCGAGACTACCCGGGCCACCGTGTCCACGATCGAGGGGAAAGCGAGCCGTCCGCCGAGGAACGCGGCGACCGCCTCCTCGTTGGCGGCGTTGTAGACCGCCGGCGCGGTCCCTCCGACGGCCCCGACCTGGCAGGCGAGCTCCACCGCGGGGAAGGCCGTGCCGTCCAGGGGTTCGAACGTCCAGGTCTGGGCCGTGGTCCAGTCGATGGCCGGGCCCGCGCCGGGCACCCGCCGGCCGTCGTCCAGCCCGTGGGCGATCGGGATGCGCATGTCGGGCGGCCCCGCCTGGGCCAGGGTGGAACCGTCGCTGTACTCCACCATCGAATGGATCATCGACTGCGGGTGGACGACGACCTCGATACGCTCGAACGGCACGTCGAACAGCAGGTGCGCCTCGATGACCTCCAGCCCCTTGTTGACCAGCGTCGCGGAGTTGACGGTGATGACCGGGCCCATGCTCCAGGTGGGATGGTTCAGCGCGTCGGCCGGCGTGACGGAGGCGAGCTCGGCGCGCGAGCGTCCACGGAACGGCCCGCCGCTGGCCGTGATGACCAGCCGGCGCACGTCCCCCAGGTCCGCCTCGACCCGCCCCTGGGCCAGGCTGGTCAGCTCGGCGTCGGGCACGCGCGGGAAGCACTGGGCCAGCGCGTAGTGCTCGGAGTCGACCGGGACGATCTGCCCGGGCCGGGCCGCCGCGCGGACCAGCGGGCCGCCGATGATGAGCGACTCCTTGTTGGCCAGCGCGAGCCGGCGTCCGGCCCGCAGCGCGGCCAGCGTCGACTCCAGGCCGAGGGCGCCGGTGATGCCGTTGAGGACGACGTCACACTCCCATGCGGCCAGCTCGGCCACGCCCTCGGGGCCGGCGAGGACCTTGGCGCCGCTGCCGTGATCAGCGAGGGCGCGGGCGACGGCGCCGACCGCCCGTGGGTCGGCGACGGCGACGGCCTCGACGCCCAGCGCGGCGGCCTGCTGGGCGAGCAGGTCGGGGCGTCCGCCGCCGGCGGCCAGGCCGACGACCCGGAAACGGCCGGGGTTGCGGGTGACGATGTCGACGGCCTGGGTGCCGATGGAGCCGGTGGAGCCCAGGATGACGATGTCGCGCGGGCGAGGGATGGTCATGTCGTCGTCGAGACGTTCGGCGGTATGCACGTCTCCCATTGTCGCCCACCCCGGGGTCCTTCCCCCTCCTCTCCGGTGAGAAGCGCCGGAGTATAGGGGAATCAGCCCTCGAAGTCACTGTTCAACGCGGCTGCGACCGGCCAGGCTGGAAAGGTGCCTCCTGCCCTGCGACGGTCCGCGAAGTCCCCCATCGGCCGGACGACGTTGGTGACGCTCGTCTGCGCGTTCCTCGTCGCGGGGACGGCCTCGCCCGCTGCGGCCCACGCCCCGGCGCCGGCGAGCAGCGATCTCCCCTGCCTGGAAAGCCCCATCGTCGTGGAGCTGCCGCCCGAGGTCATGGACGCCAGCTCCGAGCGGGTGCGCTCGGGGACGGCCGAACCCCGCCCGCGCGCCCTGGGCCCGTTGGGGGAGCTCCTCTTGTTCCTCTCGCCACGGGAGTGCGACACGCCTGGCTGAGCCGGGCGGCCATCCGGGATTCCCGGGCCGTCCCGAGAGCGCTCCCAGGGACGGGAAGGGGCCGGCGCGACATCCACGAACACGACAACACAAACACAGGGTGATCAATCGATCACGCAAAGTATGGCAGAATCGCGAGCCATGACTTCCACCCTCGCTTCCAAGGTCCTGGGCCCACTCGCGGGGGCCGTCCTCATCACCACCGGCGTCACCACCGGGGCGCCCGCCTCCGCGGCCGACGCCGTCCCGCCCGCCGAGGGCGTCGTCCACCAGACGGCCGCGGCCGAGCCCTCCGGTCGGCGGACGACACTCGCCTACTGGACACCCGAGCGCATGGCCGACGCCGTTCCCCTGGGAGAGGTGCTGAGCGGAGCCCTCGGCGGCGCGACGCCCGGACGTCACCCCGCCGCCGCCGCGGCCCAGTCCACCGGGACACCCTGGGAGGGGGGCGGCCTGGTCACCTCCACCACCGGCAAGGTGTTCTTGACGCTGGACGGCAGCGACTTCACCTGCTCGGCCTCCGTGGTGCGGGCCGACAACCGCGACACCGTCGTGACCGCCGGGCACTGCCTCAAGGACGGCACCGGCTCGTGGGCCCGCAACTGGGTCTTCGTGCCCGCCTATGACGACGGCGCCGAACCCCACGGCCGCTTCCCCGCGCGCGAACTCCTCGTGCCGCCCGAGTGGGCGCGGCAGGCCGACGACAGCTACGACTTCGGCATGGCCGTGCTCGGCCCCAACAGCGAGGGCGCCCACGTCGCCGATGAGACCGGCACCCAGCGCATCGCGTTCGGCACCGGCAACAGCGCCGAGGTCCACGCCTTCGGCTACCCCTCGGAACGCCCCTACGACGGCTCGCGCCTGCACTACTGCGCCGGCCCCACCCGGCCCGACCGGCAGGGCACGACCGCCGCGGGGATGGCCTGCCGGATGACCGAGGGCTCCAGCGGCGGCCCCTGGCTGTCGGACTTCGACAGCTCGACCGGCACCGGCACGATCACCTCGGTGATCAGCTTCAAGTACTCCGACGACGCCGGCACCCAGTACGGTCCCCGCCTGGACGACGCGGCCGAACGGCTCTACCACAAGGCCCAGTCCCTGTAGTCCGCGGACCCCGGACACGCGAGGACCCGGGAGGGGCGCCTCCCGGGTCCCGCACCGTCCCCCGCGGGGAGATCGACGGCGCCCCTATCAGAGGGTGACGCCCGTCATGACCATGACGCGCTCGTAGGTGAGGTCGTCCATCGCGGCGCGGACGCCCTCCTTGCCGACGCCGGACTTCTTCACCCCGCCGTAGGGCATCTGGTCGGCGCGGAAGGACGGGACGTCGCCGATGATGACGCCGCCGACCTTGAGCTCGCGGTGGGCCCGGAAGGCCACCTGGAGGTCGCGGGTGAACACGCCCGCCTGAAGCCCGAAGTCGCTGTCGTTGACCAGCGAGAACGCCTCGTCCACGCCGGAGACGCGCTGGAGGACCAGGACCGGCCCGAAGATCTCCTCGCGCACCACCTTGGCGTCGCCGGGGACCTCGGCCAGGACCGTCGGCGCGACGGTCACCCCCTCGCGCGTGCCGCCGGTGAGCAGCCTGCCCCCGGCCCGCACGGCCTCCTCGACCCAGTCCGCGACGCGGATCGCGGCGGCCTCGTCGATGAGCGGGCCCACCTCGGTCGCCTCGTCGGCGGGGTCGCCGGTGGGCAGCGCCTCGACCCGCTCGACCAGCTTGGCGGTGAACTCGTCGTAGACGGACTCGTCCACGATGACCCGCTGCACGCCGATGCAGACCTGGCCGGCGGAGTTGTTGCCGAACAGGGCGACACGCTCGGCCGCCCAGTCCAGGTCGGCGTCGCCCAGGACGACGGCCGCCGCGTTGCCGCCCAGCTCCAGCGTCACGTGCTTGTGCGGGGCGCGCTTTTGCAGCTCCCAGCCGAACTGGCCGCCGGTGAAGGAGATGACCGGCAGCCGCTCGTCGGTGATCAGGGAGGAGGCGCGCTCGTTGGGCATCGGCAGGACCGAGACCATGCCGCGCGGCAGGTCCGTCTCGGCCAGGATCTCGCCGAGCACCAGCGCCGACACCGGCGTGGCCGGAGCGGGCTTGAGGATGATGGGCGCGCCCACCGCGATCGCCGGGGCGATCTTGTGCGCGACCAGGTTGAGCGGGAAGTTGAAGGGGGAGATGCCGAGCACGGCGCCCTTGGGGACCCGGCGGACCATCGCGATCCGGCCGGTGCCGGCGGCGTCGGTGTCGAGCCGCTGTAGCTCCCCGCTGTCGCGGCGGGCCTCCTCGGCCGCCCAGCGGAACACCGACACGGCGCGTCCGACCTCGCCCCGGGCCCACTTGATGGGCTTGCCGTTCTCGGCCGTGATGATCTGCGCGATCTCCTCGGTGCGTTCGGCCAGCCGCCGGGACACGTGCAGCAGCGCCTCGGCGCGCACGTAGGCGGGCAGCGCGGCGGCCTCGTCGAGGACCGCGTGGGCGGCCGCGACGGCCTCCTCGATCTGGGCCTCGGTGGGGACCGAGACCGTCGCCACGACCCGACCGTCGTAGGGGTGGGTCACCGTGATCTCACTGTCGCCGGTCGCGGCGGTGCCGGCCAGCCAAAACGGACGCGTAGACATGTCTGTGACGCTACTGCCCGCACCCACGGAGTCCTTTGTCCGGTTCGTCCCATCCGGGCGGGACGGCTACTCCATCCCGGCCAAAGGGCGGCCGCCGCGGGGACGGCCGCCCCGCCCTCACTCCGCCGTCGAGGCGGCGCGGACGCCACGCCACCACCGCAGGACCCGGCCGAGAAGGTCCACGGGCTCCTCCCCGCCGTCCACCTCGGCGTAGCCCCCCTCAGCGTCGTCCTCATCGGCCGCCGGCGACCGCGGCGGCGCCTCGACCGCGGGAAAGCGCACCGGGAGCGACACCAGGCCGCGCACGAACAACTCCTCGCGCCAGCGCAGCTCCTCGGCCGGGACCGCGAGCCGGACCCCGGGCAGCCGCTCCAACAGGCGCTCCACGCCGACGCGGACGATCCGCAGCGCCAGCGACTGGGCGGGACAGCGGTGCGTCCCCACCCCCCACATCAGGTGCGCGCTGTTGTGCCCGGGGGGCAGAGCGGACTCGGCCGGCACCGCGCCGGCCCCCAGGCGGGGGTCGGCGTGGGCCGCGGCGAAACCGATGATGAGCGGCTCGCCCTCGGCGACGAGGGTGCCGTCGATCTCGACGTCGCGCGTGGGAAAACGCGCGGCGAGCATCTGCAAGGGGGGCTCGCTCCAGGCCACATGGTCGATGACCTCGTCCAGCAGCAGACCACCCGAGGCGTGGTCGCGCCCGATGCGGGAATCGGCCAGCAGCGCGCGCAGGACGTTGCCGAGCAGGTTGGCCGTCGGCTCGTGGCCGGCGCCGGCGAGGACGATGAGCTGGTCGGCCATCTCCGCGTCGCTCAGGGCCGCCTCGTGGGCCATCATCCGGCTCGGCAGGTCGTCGCCGGGGCGGACGCGCTTGCGCTGCACGAGCCCGACGAAGTAGTCGCGCATCCGGGCCACCGCCTCGGCCCCGACCGTGCCGTCGCTGGCCCACAGGCTGGCGGACAGGTGGCCGAGGGCGTGACCGTAGACGTCGCCGAGGCCGAACAGGCGGTTGACCAGCAGCGCCGGCAGCGGGGTGGTGTAGTCCCTGACGAGATCGGCCTCGCCCCGCTCGCAGAAGGCGTCGATGAGGTGGTCGGCGATCTCGGTGATGTCGCGGCGCACGCGCGCCTCGGGCACCTGGGCCAGGGCGTCGGCGATGGGGGCGATCAGCCGGGCGTGCTCGGCCCCGTCGGCGTACAGCGCGCTGGAGCGGTAGGCCATGGTCGGGCGCAGACCCGAGCCGAGCTTGCGCCGGCCGTCACGGATCTCGTTCCAGCGGCGGGTGTCACGCGAGTAGGTGGCCCAGTCCCGCAGGACTTCCAGGTTCTCCTCGTAACCGAGGAGGAGCCAGGCGGTCAGGTCCGGCTCCAGGCGGATCGGCGCGATCTGCCCGTACCGGGAACGCAGGTCCGCCCACAGCCTCGCACGCTCGGCGCTGGACACCTCGTAGATGGGCACGGGGGAGGATTCCAGGGGGCAACCGGAGGGAGCGGAGGGATCAAGGCTCACGAGACACGTCCTGAGGCAACGGGAAGGGGACGACGCGGTGAGAGTGAGACTAGCCTCACTCCGGCGTCCATGAGGAGAAGACGCGGAGCAATCATCCCGTCACTCTTCGCAGACAAGCGGGGCGGAACCGGATAGGTTACCGATGCGCGAGATCTCTTTGTCGCTTCTTAAGTCGATAGGAGAGGTACGTCCATGCCGATCGCCTCCCGCCCTTCCGCCCCCCGCGGGGCGCTCCCCGTCTTCCTCGCCCTCCTCACCGCGATCGGGGTGGCCGGCCCGCTCGCCGCCCCCGCCCACGCCTCCCCCACCGCCCCGGCAGCGGCCCCCGCCACGCCCGCAGCCTTCCCCCCTCCCCCCGGCGGGGTCGCCGACCTGCGCGCCGACATCGACACACTGCTGCGCCACTCGTCCCTGGAGGGGGCCGACTCCGGGGTCGTCGTGCGCGGCCTGGGCCGCGACGACCTCCTCTACGCCCACGCGGCCCGATCCCCCCTCGTGCCCGCGTCCACCACCAAGCTGCTGACCGCCGCCGCGGCGCTGGAGGTGCTCGGCCCCGACCACCGGTTCACCACCACCGTGGAGGCCGGCACCGCCCCCTCACGCGGGGTCGTCAAGGGCGACCTGTACCTGGTCGGCACCGGAGACCCCACCCTGACCCCGGCCGCCTACGACGAACTCGCCGCCGACATCGCCGCGGCCGGCGTCCACGAGGTCACCGGCGACCTCGTCGCCGATGACACCCGCTTCGACGACCAACGGCTGGTCGACGACTGGGAGGCCGACGACGAGCCCTACTACTACGCCGCCCAGATCTCGGCGCTGACCGTGGCCGCCAACGAGGACTACGACACCGGCGTCACCGAGGTGACCGTACGCCCCGGCCCGGCCGAGGGCGCCCCGGTGGCCGTCGACGTCGGACCGGCCACCGGCTACCTCGACGTCGACTCCGACGCCCGCACCGGCGCCGCCGGAAGCCCCGACACTCTGGAGGTGACCCGCGCCCCCGGAACGAACACCCTGACCGTCACCGGCTCGCTGCCGGCCGACGGCGCGGCGTTCTCGGGCCTGCGCACCGTGCACGAGCCCACCGACTACGCCGCGCACGTGTTCGCCCAGGCCCTCGCCGACCACGGGGTCGAGGTCCACGGCACGATCACGCGAGGCACGGCCCCCGCGGCAACGGCCGAACTCGCCCGACGCGAGTCGATGGAGCTGGCGGACCTGCTCGTCCCCTTCATGAAGCTGTCCAACAACGGGCACGCCGAGATCCTGGTCAAGGCCATCGGCCACGAGGCGGCGGGAGAGGGGAGCTGGGCGGCCGGACTCGCCGAGGTCGAGGCCGCGGCCGCCGGGATCGGGGTCAAACCGCGCGGGCTGCACCTCAACGACGGATCCGGGCTGTCGCGTTCGAACCGCATGACCGCCGCCTTCGTGGTGGAGCTGCTCGCGCAGGCCCGTGACGAGCCGTGGTTCGACGTCTGGCGCGCCTCCCTGCCCGTCGCCGGACACCCCGACCGCATGACCGGCGGGACGCTGGCCGGCCGCATGCGCGGCACCGCCGCCGAGGGCAACGTCCGGGCCAAGACGGGCACGCTCACCGGGGTCAGCGCGCTGTCGGGCTACGTCACCGCCGCCAACGGCGAGGAGCTGGCCTTCGCGGTCGTCAACAACGGCTACCCGGGGGCCGCCCCGCGTGGCGTGCAGGACGCGATCGCCGTCCGCCTGGCCGAGTTCTCGCGCTCCGGCCCCGTCCCCTCGTCGCTGTTCCCGGTGCCGCCCCAGGGGCCGTGGGACGGTGGGCGCCACGCAACAGAGGACCTGGAGTGCTCCTGGGCCGGCGCCTGCTGACCCGCGGCGCCGGAGCCGTTCCCCTCCCGTGGGCGGGACCACGGAAGGTCACCAGGTCTCGGCGACCACTTCCACCCTGCGGTCGGCCGCGCGGTCGCGGGGGGCTCCGGGGCCGCCCGCGGGCTGGTCGGAGCCGTGCGCGCTCACCTCGAACGTGACGTCGGTCCTGGTGAGCGCGTCGCGCAGGAGCGATTCGACCGTGCGCGCCCGCTCCATGGAGACGGTCCGGTTCACCTCGTCGGGACCGGTGTTGTCGGCGTGCCCGGCGACGCGCACCAGGGAGGCCCCCTCGGCCGAGGCCCGGGCGGCGAACTCCCGCAGCTCGCGTCTTTGGTCCGCGGCGAGCGTGGTGTGGCCGCTGGCGAACCACACGGTGGTGTCGGCGGCGATCGCGGGACCCGCGACCGCCGCCACCGCGCTGGGAACCCGCTCGGCTTGCTCGGCCGGCACCGTGACGGTACGGGCCGGGGGCTCGGCGGCGACCGGCTCGGTCAAGGTGGCGGGCCCGATGGCCAGCACCAGGTAGGTCGTGACGAGCATCCCGATCAGGGGCAGTGTCGGGGCGAAGGGCCACAGGGCGGGCTCGCTCCACAACGGGACCCCCGCCACCGCGTGGGAGGCGGATCGGGGCCGGTGGGCTCGCTGTCGTCTCTTCTTCTTCTTCTTCTCGCGTCCTGCCACGCGAGGAAGAATAGAAAGAACGACGACCTCTTCCGGCCACTTTCGTGAAAAGGTTGCGCCGTAATCGGAGTCAGTGTTTTACCGTTTTGCGAATTGTCGGAATTCCTCCGCCCCCAACGCGCTTTTCCGCTCCCGGCGTACCTTTTCGGTCCGACGCAAAGCGAGGATCGCTCACAGCGTCGCCCCCGCCCCTCGGCCTCCCAGCGCCTCGTTGACACAGCGCAGGACCGGCGGGGCGGCCACCCGCCGCGCGTCCAGCCCGCTCACCCCCTCCACCACGAACGTGTGGCTCTCGCCCGGCAGCAGGGTGACCAGCGCGTCGCTCACCCGCGCCGCGCCGTCCAGCCGATCCGCGAAGAGCGTGACGTCGCGGAGCAGGGAACGCGCCGTGACCGACACCCGCGTCACGCCGTCGCCCACCTCCGTCCCGACCTCGTAGTCCGGCTCGGGCAGGGCCAGCTCCACGTCCTCGGCAAAGAACCACCAGGCCCGGTCGGTCTCCTCCCCCGCCACGACATCGACGGTGACCAGCTCCCGCGCCGGATCCCCGGCCCGCGCCACCGCGTCGGGCACGGCCAGGCGCAGCACCCCGCGCGGACCGATCCGGAACCCGGCCTCGGCCTCGGCCACGACCGCGCCGTCCAGGCCGCGGCGGGCCATGCGCACCCCGCCCTCCCAGCGCAGGGCGGTGTCGTTGCACACCACCACGCTCAGCCCCGCGCGGCCCGGATCCGCCTGCACGGTGACCAGCCGGTCCCGGTAGGCCCGGCGCAGCGCGTACCACAGCGGCTTGGGCCGGCCCGCGCCGTCAACCGCCGACCAGGAGGTCACCGGCCAGCAGTCGTTGAGCTGCCAGACCACCGCGCCCGTGCACAGCGGCCACTGGGCCCGGAAGTGCTCCACCCCCAGGCTGATGGCCCTGGCCTGGTTGACCTGGGTGAGGTAGTGCCAGTCGTCGAACCCCTTGACGGCCCCGAAGTGGGGGGCCAGCCCGCGGGCGAGCTTGCCGTCGCCGTCCTCGGCCTTCTGGTGGTGGCGGACGCCGGGCGAATCGGGGGCCAGTGGGTCGTCGCCGACCGCGGCCCGCAACGTGGCGTGGGCCGGGGGCGCCTGGAAGCCGAACTCGGCCACGAAACGCGGCCGGTAGTCGAGGTAGCCGGTGTAGTCGCGCCGGTTCCACACGTCCCAGATGTGCATGGGGCCGTGGTCCGGGTCGTTGGGGTGCACGTCGGAGCGCCCCGAGTAGGGGCTGCCCGGCCAGTACGGCCGGGTCGGGTCCAGCTCGGCCACGATCCTCGGCAACAGGTCCAGGTAGTACCCCTCCCCCCAGCTGCGGCCCGCCAGTTCCTCCTTCCACCCCCAGTCCTCGTGACCCCAGATGTTCTCGTTGTTGCCGTTCCACAGGACCAGGGAGGGGTGGGCGGCCAGGCGGACCACCACCTCGCGCGCCTCGGCCTCGACCTCCCCGGCGATCGGCTCCTCCTCGGGATAGGCCGCGCAGGCGAACAGGAAGTCCTGCCAGACCAGCACCCCCCGCTCGTCGCACAGCTCGTAGAAGTCCGAGCTCTCGTAGCGGCCCCCGCCCCAGATCCGCAGCAGGTTCATGTTCGCCCCGACCGCCTGGTCGATCCGCTCGGCGTAGCGTTCGCGGGTGACCCGGGCGGGGAAGCAGTCGTCGGGGATCCAGTTGGCGCCCTTGACCAGGACCGTCTCACCGTTGATCCGGAACGCGAACGGGGTCCCGTGGGCGTCGGGGCGGGTGTCGAGCTCCACCGTGCGAAACCCGACGCGCCGCCGCCACGTGTCGAGCTCGCCGCCGTCCCCGCCCAGGGACAGTTCCAGGTCATACAGCGGCTGGTCGCCGTGGCCGCGCGGCCACCACAGCCGCGGGGCCGGCACCTCCACCTCGACCTCGGCCCGGTTCCTCCCCGGCGCGACGGCGACCTCGCGCTCCTGCCCCGCGATGCGCGCGGTCAGGGTCAGCGGCACCCCGCCCCCCGCGTCGCTGCGCTCCACCTCGACGTGCAGGCGCACCAACCCCACGGCGCGCCCGCCGGGGCGGGAGGCGACCGTGATCTCGGGGCGGACCCCGGCCAGGCGCGCGGTGCTCCAGGCGTGCAGGCCGATGGGCTGCCAGATCCCCGCGGTCACGAGGGTGGGCCCCCAGTCCCAGCCGAAGTTGCAGGCCATCTTGCGGATGAACTGGAAGGGTTCGGCGTAGGCGGCCGGCCGGTGCCCGAGCCGCTCGCGCAGCCCCTCGGCGTAGCGGTAGGCGGAGCCGAAGGTGACGGCCAGCTCGCGGGCGCCGGCGCGCACCCCGGCCGTGACGTCGAACCGGTAGGAGCGGTGCATGTTGGCGGTGCGGCCCACCAGCCGCCCGTCCAGGCGCAGTTCGGCGACCGTGTCGAGCCCCGCGCAGACGAGGTCGATCCGTTCGGCCCGCGCCAGGGCGGCGACGTCCTCGACCCCGGGCAGAACGGTCGTGTAACACCAGTCCGAGCGGCCGATCCAGCCGAGCCGGGTCTCGTTGTCGTCGAGGTAGGGGTCGTCGATGAGGCCCGCGGCGAGCAGGTCGGTGTGCACGCACCCGGGCACCGTCGCGGGGACACCGCCCGGCGCGGTCACCGCCGCGGCCAGCTCCTCGGGGGGATGCGCGGGCGCGACGGCCCGCACGGTCCAGTTCCGGTCGAGGGGGACGTGGTCTGCCATGGCACTCCAGACGTCGAAGACGGGCGGGAAGGGACGCCGCGCCCCGGGGGCGCGGGGCGCGACGTCACGGTCTGCTCCTCAGGCGCGGGGGTCGGGACGGCACGGGCCGCCCTCGCCGTCCCCCGCGCACCCCACGAAGTGGCCCGCCTCGACCTCCACCAGCGTCGCGGAGCCGTCACCGGCGCCGGCACGGCCGTGGACCGGGCAGCCGCCGTCGTCGGCGGGCAGTTCCGCGTCGGCCTGCGCCCACGTCCGGTGCAGCCGCGGGACAGAGGAGAGCAGGCGCCGCGTGTAGGGGTGCAGCGGGTTGGTGAAGACCCGGTCGGCCGGCCCCGACTCGGCGATCGCCCCCCGCCGCAGGATCACCGCCGTGTCGCTGACGTAGTTGCCCAGCGACAGGTCGTGGGTGACGAACAGGATCCCCATGCCGCGGGCCTTGAGGTCGGCCAGCAGGTTGAGCACGTCGATCCGGGTGGAGGCGTCGAGCATGCTGATGACCTCGTCGGCGACCAGCAGCCGGATGTCCAGGAGCAGCGCCCGGGCGATGAGGATCCGCTGGAGCTGCCCCCCGCTGAGCTGGTGCGGGTACTTGCCGAGGACCTGGGCCGGGTCCAGGCGGACGACCCGCAGGGACTCCTCGATCCGGCGCCGCCACTCGGCCTCGCCCACCTCCGGGAAGTACTCGGCCCTGATCAGGGCGAAGACCCGGTCGGCCGGGAAGACCGGGTTGAAGGAGCTGAACGGGTCCTGGAAGACGCCCTGCACCCGGCGGTAGTACTCCTTGTGCGCGCGATGCCCGCGCAGCCCCGCCACATCGGTGCCCTCGAAGGTGATCGCACCGCCGGTGATGGAGGTCAGGCCGAGCACCATCTTGCCGATCGTGCTCTTGCCGCTCCCGCTCTCGCCGATGAGCGCGACCACCTGGCCCGACCGCACCTCGAAACCGACGTCGCGGACGGCGTGCAGCCGCTCCCGGCCGAAGGAGCCGACCCGGTAGACCTTGGAGACCCGATCGAGCCTGAGCATCCGCCTCACCCCGCCTTCCAGCAGGCGGCCCAGTGGCCGCGGTCGACCTCGACGAACGGTGGTTCCTGGTCGCACTTGTCGAAGGCCAGAGGGCAGCGCTCCCGGAACCGGCACCCCCTCGGAGGGTCGAGCAGCCCCGGCGGGCTGCCCGGGATCCCCTCCAGCCGCCGCTCGGCGTGGGTGACGCCGACCTCGGGCAGCGAGGAGATGAGCATGCGGGTGTAGGGATGGCGGGGACCGTTCACGACCGCTTCGGCGGTCCCCTTCTCGACCGGTTTCCCGGCGTACATCACCATGATCGTGTCGGCGATCTGGTTGACCAGCGAGATGTCGTGGGACACGAAGATCATGCCGGCCAGGTAGCCGCGGTCCCGGAATTCCACCAGGGTCTGGGCGACCGCGCGCTGGGTGGACACGTCCAGCGCCGAGGTGACCTCGTCGGCGATCAGCAGCGACGGGTCGAGCAGGGTGGACAGCACCATGACCACGCGCTGCTTCATGCCGCCCGACAGCTCGATCGGGTAGCGCCGCAGCACCTGCCCGGACAGGCCGACCAGATCCAGGCGGCGGAGCAGTTCGGCCCGCACCGACGCGGGACGCACCCCGCGCGACTCCAGGAGCTCGTCGATCATCCGGCCGATCCTGCGGGTCGGGTTGAGCGCGCTCATCGAGTACTGCGGGATCAGCGACACCCGGTGGTAGCGGAAAGGCGTCATCGCCGCCTGGTCGCCGATCGGCAGCTCCTCGCCGTCCAACCGGACGGTGCCACGGACGTGACGCATCCGCGAGTCCATGCGGATGAGGCTCTTGCCCAGGGTGGACTTGCCGCTGCCGGACTCGCCGACCAGGCCCATGATCTCGCCGTCGGCCATGGTGAACCCCACGCCCTCCAGGGCGTGGACGTCACCGCGCAACGTCCGGTAGTGGACGGTGAGGTCGGATACTTCGAGGCTCACGCCGCTCACGTCTCCCTCAGTCGCGGGTTGAAGACCTCGTCCAGGCCGACGTTCATGATGTACAGCGACCCGACGATGGCCGTGATGCCGAGGCCCGGCGGCACGAACCACCACCACATGCCCAATTGCAGGGCGCTCCAGCTCACCGCGCTGTGCATCATCAGGCCGAGCGAGACCCCCTGGGGCGGCCCCAGGCCGATGAAGTCCAGCCCCGCGGCGATGAGGATCGCCCCGCCGAACAGCAGGATGAAGGTCATGAACAGGTAGGAGCTCATGTTGGGCGCGATCTCCCGGAAGATGATCGCGTGCGCGCGCCGCCCGCTCAGCCTGGCCAGGTCGACGAAGTCTCGGGTGGCCAGCGAGAGGGTCTGGGCCCGGATGGCGCGGGCCGCCCACGGCCACGACGTCAAGCCGATGAACAGCGACTGCACCAGGATCCCGCGGGCCTCCAGGTAGGCGGCGGCGATGATCAGGACCACCATGGCCGGCAGCACCAGCACGATGTTGGTGATCATGTTGAGGACCTCGTCGACCAGCCCGCCCCGGTAACCGGCCACGAAGCCGACCACCATGCCCACAAGCGCCGCGATCCCGCCGCCGAGCAGGCCGACCAGGAAGGTCGAGCGCAGCCCGTGGACGAACTGGGCGAAGACGTCCTGGCCGAAGTTGGTGGTACCGAACCAGAACTCCGCGGAGGGCGGCTGGGCCTGGGGGCCGACATAGGCGTTGGGGCTGCCCCCCAGGAAGGGCGGGACCGCGAGGGCGGCGACCAGGAGCACCGCGACGACCACCGCCCCGGCCAGGAGCTTGGGGTTGCGCAGGGCGAAGTAGACGGTCTCGTTCCCGCGGCGCGGCGCCCCGACCGCGGCGGCCTCGCCCGGGCCGGCGCCCACGCCCTCTCCGGGCACCGGCCCGCCCGGGACCTGCTGCGCGCTCATGCGGCACCTCCCTGCATCTGGACCCGCACCCGCGGGTCCACCAGGACGTAGACGACGTCGATCACGAAGTTGGCGATCAGCACCCCGAGGACGATGAACAGGAAGGCGCCCTGGAGCAGGAAGAAGTCACGGTTGTTCAACGCCTCGAGGATGAGGTTGCCCAGTCCCGGATAGGAGAAGACGATCTCGGTGAGCAGGGCGCCGGCCACGATCGTGCCGAGCTGCAACGCCAGGCCGGTGAGCTGGGGCAGCAGCGCGTTACGGAAGGCGTAGCGGCGGACCAGGCGACGCGGCGCGCCCAGGGCCTCCAGATAGCTGGAGTAGTCCGCCTCCAACTCGTAGATGATCATGTTGCGCATTCCGATCGCCCACCCGCCGAACGCGACGAGGAACAGCGAGAGGAACGGCAGGAACCAGTGCAGCACCAGGCTGGAGACGAAGGCCCACGACAGCGACGGCTGCAACGCGAACCCGTAGGCCCCCGCGGTCGGGAAGATCCCCGCGACGATCCCCAGGCTCCAGGCGAGCAGGATCCCCAGCCACATGTAGGGCGTGGCGGTGAGGAGGTAGCCCACCGGCAGCACCGTGTTGTCCAGCCACCTGCCGCGCGCGGCGAACGCGCCGAACTTGTTGCCGGCGATCCAGCTCAGCAGGATCGCCGGGACGAGCAGCCCGAGGGTGTAGGGGACGGCCCCCAGGATCACCTCCGAGACCGGGGTGGGAAACAGCCACACGCTGGTGCCCAGGTCACCGCGGAGCAGGGAGCCCCAGAAGTTGAGGTACTGCTGCCACACGGGAAGGTCCAGGCCGAACAGCGAGGAGTAGTAGGCGCGCATCGCCTCCAGGGCCTCGGCGTTTCCCACCGACGCCCGGGCCAGCATGCTGCGCACGGGGTCCCCCGGCATGAACCGCGGGATCATCCAGTTGATCGTCACCGCCACGAAGAAGGTCAGGGCGTAGACGAAGAGCTTCCTGCCGAAGTAACGCCACACGGGGTCCTCCTGGAAACGCGGTCCGCGGCCCCGCTCCCGTCCCCCGAGGGGGCGGGGGACGGGAGCGGAACGGGGCGGGCGCCCCGGCCGCGGCGACCGCGGCGGGTCAGGCCGCCGGCTCGATCTCGGTGAGGGTCAGGATCGCGCCGAGCTGGTTGTAACCGCGCCACGTGGTCGGCATGTGGTCGGGCGTGTCCTCGGCGGAGGAGGGCCAGTTGGTCCAGGTCCCGTTGTTGACCTGCGACCACAGGCCGTTGTACCAGAGGGGGATCGCCGGCATCTCGGTGAGCTGGATCTCCTGGAGCCGGGAGATGATCTCCCGCATCCCCTCGCGGTCCTCCACCGGTGTGCGGGCCAGTTCCTCCACCAGCTCCCACGCCTCCTCGTTCTCGTAGCGGCCGAAGTTGACCGTGGTCTGCCGTTCCTGGATCGGCAGGCGGAAGAGGTAGTCGTAGTAGACCCACGGGGTGTTGCTGATCTGGCGCTCGTTGTTGATGAGCATGTCGAAGTCGCCGCTCTCCCGGGCGTCCTGCAACGCCGCGTCGTCGGGGAAGTCGGCGTTGAGGTTGATGCCGACCTCCTTGGCGCCCTCGCTGATGATGCGGATCGCCTCCATCCAGTCGGTCCAGCCGGAGGGGACGATGATCGTCAGGTCGATCGGGTCGCCGTCGGGGGTCTCCACCATGCCGTCGCCGTCGGTGTCGGAGTAGCCGGCCTCCTCCAGGATGCTCCTGGCCTCGTCGGGGTCGTGGGAGAAGCCGTGCTCCTCGACGAGGGCGGTGTCGATGTAGTCGTCCCAGTTGGGGAGCAGGCCGGTGGGGTCGGCCGCCTCGACCAGGTTGCTGTAGGGCCCCTCGACGATGCGCTGCATGTCGATGGAGTGCGCCAGCGCCCGCCGGAACCGCGCGTCGTCCATCGGCGCGCGCTCCAGGTTCATCACCAGCCAGGCGGTGTTGGCCGCGAGCATGTAAGGGGGCTCGGGGTAGTAGCTGGTGATCTGCGGGTTGCCGGTGATGGTCCGGTCGATGCCGGGCAGGAAGTTGTTGCTGATGTCGATGTCGTTCTGGGTGAGGAGCCCCAGCGCGGTGTCGTTGCTGGAGTTGACGATGTCGACGATGTAGGTGGGCTTGACGTCGAGGTCGAGCAGGTCCCGGGCCCACCAGTTCTCGTTCTCGGCCCAGACCATGCGGTCCTCGTCGTGGGTCTCGTAGAGGTAGGGGCCGGTGCCGACGGGGTTCTCGTTGGCCCCGGAGCTCACCTCCTCCTCGGACCTGTCGGCCCACAGGTGTTCGGGCACGATCGCGTTCATGTAGATCCAGTTGGCCCACTCCTGGTGGCGCGGCTCGGAGAAGGTGAGGCGGACGGTGTGGTCGTCGACGGCCTCGACCTCCTCCAGCCAGTTCCACAGGTTGCTGTAGGGGACCGAGTCCATCTGCCCGAGCTCGATGGTGAAGACGACGTCGTCGGCGGTGAACGCCTCGCCGTCGGACCATTGGACGCCTTCGCGCAACCGCAGTTCGTAGGTGTCCTCGCCGGTCCACTCCCCGCTCTCGGCCAGCCAGGGGATGTACTCGTCGGCGAGCGGGTCGTAGAGGAAGAGGGTCTCGTAGGCGTAGCCCACGGTGCCGGTGGCATACGTCCAGTTCATGATGGGGTTCCAGTTGGAGGGCGGCCCCCACTGGGTCCCGGTGGTGTAGAGGGTCTCGTTCCTGGGGTAGGCGCCGGCGCCTCCCCCGCCACCGCCGCCGCCGGTGCAGGCCGTGGCCGCCATGCCGACGGCCAGGAGCGCGGCCGCCAGTCTCGTCCGATTCAGCATTTCGGCTCTCCCTCCTCCGCGCCGGGGTGGGCGGGAGGTTCATCAGGGGGCAGGAGACCGGCCCGTCCCCCGGTTCGACGCCGGCGTGCCTGCTCCCCAACCGCGGTCCGAGTTCGTGTGGTCACTCCGCCACCAACGTCTTGAGAGCGCTCCCATATGGTCGGTGGAACTTTGACTTAAGCGGATAAGTTGAAGTGAGTGAAACATGGGGCCGCAATCGCGTCAATGCACCCGCGACCCCTCGTTACCCCTCTGTGACTCCCCTGGTCCGCGCGAGAGGCCCGGTGCTGCCACGGGGGACGAACTCCGCCGCCGGAGTGGCCTGGTCGGCCACCCGCCGCCCGGCCACGGCCTCGATGATCATCCGGGCCGCCCGCCTGCCGTGTTCCGCGACGTCGCGGCCGACCGCCGTCAACGCGGGACGCACCAGCCGGCACAGCACCGAATCGTCCCAGGCGACAACGGACAGGTCGGCCGGGACCGCCACCCCCATCTCCTGGGCCACCCCGAGCCCGGCCACCGCCATCAGGTCGTTGTCGTAGACCAGCGCGGTGGGCCGCTCCCGGGCGGCCAGCAGCCTGCGGGTGGCCGTGGTCCCCCCCTCGCCGGTGTAGTCGGTGTGCACGATCTCGGCCGTCTCCACCCCGAACTCCTCCGCCGCCGCGACGAAGGCGGCGGAGCGCGACGCGGTGTGCGCGAACTCCGCGGGACCGGCCACCCGGACGATCCTGCGGTGCCCGAGGGCCCTCAGGTACTGCACCACCTCGCGCATCGCGGCACCGTCGTCGGAGTACAGACAGGCAAGCCCCCCGGCGCCCTCGGGGCCGCCGACCACGATCGCCGGCAGCCCCAGCTCGGTGACGGCCGACACCCGCACGTCGTCGACGCGCAGGTCGAGGAGGAGCACCCCGTCCACCCTGCGCTCGGCCGACCAGCGGCGGTAGGTGGCGATCTCGGTCTCGATGTCCTCGCAGACCTGGAACAACAGGGCCGTGCCGCTCAGGGCGAGCTCGCTCTGCACGCCGGAGATCAGCTGCATGAAGAACGGTTCGACGCCGAGGACCTGGGCCGGGCGGTCGACGATCAGGCCGATCGCGCCGACCCGCCCCTCCGAGAGGGCGCGCGCCGCCGTGCTGGGCGCCCACCCCATCTCGGCCGCGATGGCCAGGATGCGGGCGCGCGTGGGCGCGGAGACCCCCGGCCGCCCGTTGAGGGCGTAGGAGACCGCCCCCGTGGAGACGCCGGCCGCCTTGGCGATGTCGACGATCGTTGGGCGCCGCGCCCTCACCATTGACGGACTCCGCTCAGTTAAGCGATTAAGTACACGTCTAGAGTAGCAAGTCCCGGTTCGTCCGGTTCCCCCTCCACGCGGCCGGCCGGCGCCACCCCGTGGTGACGCCGGCCGGCCGCCCTTCCTCACACCTCGACGCGCACCCGCGCACAGCCCTCGGCGACCTCGATGAGGACCCCCTCGGCGGTGGGGACCGCCCGGGCCTCGCCCTCGGTCACCCGCGCCGCCGCCACCCCCACCAGCACCGCCTTCCAGGCGGGCAGACGCTCGGCGTCACCGCGAAGGGTCACGACGCCGTTCCCGGCGTCGGTGTGGAAGACCGCGGCCACCCCGCCCCGGGCGTCGGGGATCACCGTGCGCCGCCGCGTCCCGGCCCCGGCCGCGCCGTAGACGCGCAGGGTCACCCCGTCGAGGTAGTCGTAGTCGGGCCGGTCCTGCACGGCCCCGACCGGCAGCACCGCCCCCGGGCGGACCAGCAGGGGCAGCGACCCGTGGTCGTGGGTCTCGCGCCGCCACGCCGGTCCCCGCACGGTCGCCCCGCTCATCAGGTGGGTCCACTCGCCCTCGGGGACGTAGTACTCCACCGCCCCCTCCGCGTCGAACACGGGCGCGACCAGGAGGTCGTCACCGAGCATGTACTGGGTGTCGAGGTGGTGGCAGGTGGGATCGTCGGGGAACTCCAGCAGCATCGCCCGCATCATCGGCGTGCCCTGCTCGTGCGCCTGGACCGCCGCCCCGTACAGGTAGGGCATCAACCGGCACTTCAACCGGGTGAACGTCCGGGCCACCTCGACCGACTCCTCGTCGAAGGCCCACGGCACCCGGTAGGAGCGGCTCCCGTGCAGCCTGCTGTGCGAGGACAGCAGCCCGAAAGCGAGCCACCGCTTGAACAGGTCCGGATCCGGGGTCCCCTCGAACCCCCCGATGTCGTGACTCCAGAACCCGAACCCCGACAGCCCCAGCGACAGCCCGCCGCGCAGGCTCTCGGCCATCGCCCCGTAGGTGGAGGCGCAGTCGCCACCCCAGTGGACCGGGAACCGCTGTCCCCCCGCCGTCGCCGAACGGGCGAACAGCACCGCCTCCCCCTCGCCGCGCACCTCGCGCAGCAGCTCGAACACCGTCTCGTTGTACAGGTGGGTGTAGCGGTTGTGCATGCCCTCGGGGTCGGAGCCGTCGGCCCAGCGCACGTCGGTGGGGATCCGCTCGCCGAAGTCGGTCTTGAAGGCGTCGACGCCCATGTCCAGCAGGACGCGCAGCTTGTCGGCGTACCAGCGGCGCGCCTGCGCGCTGGTGAAGTCCACCAGCGCCATCCCCGCCTGCCACATGTCCCACTGCCAGACGGTGCCGTCGGGTCGGCGCACGAGGTGCCCCAGCCGCGCCCCCTCCTCGAACAGCGCCGACCGCTGGGCGATGTAGGGGTTGATCCACACGCACACGCGCAACCCGCGCTCCTTCAGGCGGGCCAGCATCCCCTCGGGGTCCGGGAAGACCTCGGGATCCCACACGAAGTCGCACCAGTGGAACTCGCGCATCCAGAAGCAGTCGAAGTGGAAGACGCTGAGCGGGATGTCGCGCTCGGCCATCCCGTCGACGAAGGCGTTGACGGTCGCCTCGTCGTAGGAGGTGGTGAACGAGGTGGACAGCCACAGCCCGAAGGACCACGGTGGCGGCAGGGCCGGCCGGCCGGTGAGCGCGGTGTAGCGGGCCAGCACCTCCTTGGGGGTCGCGCCGTGGATGACGTAGTAGCGCAGCGCCTGGTCCTCGACGCTGAACTGCACCCGGCCCACCGCCTCCGAGCCCACCTCGAAGGAGACCAGGCCGGGATGGTCGACGAAGACGCCGTACCCGCGGTTGGACAGGTAGAAGGGGACGTTCTTGTAGGCCTGTTCGCTGCTGGTGCCGCCGTCGGCCTGCCAGATGTCGACGGTCTGACCGTTGCGGACGAGCGGGGTGAACCGCTCGCCCATGCCGTAGACGAGCTCGCGCACCCCCAGGGAGAGCTGGGCCAGCATGTGGTGGGCGCCGTCGGCGGTCTCCACGAACCCGGTTCCGCGCTCCTCGACACTGGTGAGCGTGCGCCCGCCCGCCCGGAATTCCAGCCGCCAGGGCCCCTCGGTGGCCACCCTGAGGGACAGCTCCCCGCTGTCCAGCTCGACCACGCCGTCCTCCCGGCGGACGCTCGGGGCCACGGCCGGATCGGCGGTCACGTCGAAGGCCGGATGGGGGCGTACCCCTCCGGCCAGGTGGACCACCTGCACCCCGATCACCCCGGGGGCCGGCGACCAGCAGTCGACGGTGAGCAGTGGCGCGTTGAGGGTGTCGCCGCGGTGGGTGACCGCGCGGACGGGAGCGTGGAGGGTGATCCTGTCGTCGAGGACGCGCACGTCGCGGACCTCGCGCGCGTAGTGCGCGCGCGTTCCCGCGCGCATCTGCCAGAACCCGTCGGTGAACTTCATCGGCCGCCTCCGTGGGGGTCGCGAATGGCGCCGCACGGGCGGGACGCCCGTGCGGCGGGACCGGTCGTTGCGATGGGTGGTGGACGCCTAGGGGACCGTGGTGACCCCGTGCCGGGCCTTGTGGCGGGCGATGAGATCCCTGAACCAGTGGTAGCTGTCCTTGGGGACGCGCTCCAGGGTGTCGTAGTCGACCCGGATCAGGCCGAAACGCCGTTCGTAGCCGTAGGCCCACTCGAAGTTGTCCATGAGGGACCACACGAAGTGGCCCCGCACGTCCACCCCGGCCCGGATCGCCGCGGCGACGGCGTCGAGGTGGTCGCGGATGTAGTCGATGCGGTCGCTGTCGTGGACCCGGCCGTCGGCCTCCACCCGGTCGTCCTCGGCCGAACCGTTCTCGGTGATGTAGATGGGGGGCAGGCCCGGGTAACGACGGTGCAGGTCGACGAGCAGGTCGGTGAACGACGAGGGGACCACGGGCCAGTCCATGGTGGTGTGGCGGGCCTCGGCGAAACGCACCTCCTCGACTCCGATGTCGGTCGCCGTGCGCAGGGCGGGGTCGGCCTCCTGGTGCGGGGCGTCGCGCAGCATGACCGGCCGGTAGAAGTTGACGCCGAGGAAGTCGAGCGGCTGGGAGATGGTCTCCAGGTCCCCCTCCACCCGGTAGGAGCCGTCGGCGAGCCGCCCCCACGTCTCGGCCTCGTTGACGGGGTAACGGGCGTTGAACAGGGGGTCCAGCCAGACCCGGTTGTGCAGGGTCTCGGCCCGGTCCACGGCCGCGTGGTCGGCGGGGGAGTCGCTGGCCGGGACGAGCCGGTCCAGGTTGAGGGTGATGCCGACCTCGACCGGCCGGCCGTGGGCCTGGGCGGAGGCGCGCAGCTCCCGGACGGCCAGGCCGTGGGCGAGCAGGAGGTGGTGGGCCGTGGCCAGCGCCGGTGTCCCCTCCCGGGTTCCGGGGGCGTGGCGCCCCACGGCGTGGCCGACGAAGGAGGAGCAGAACGGCTCGTTCAGGGTGATCCAGCGCCGCACCCGGTCGCCGAGCCGGTCGGCGGTGGCCCGGGTGTAGGCGGCGAAGTGCTCGGCGGTCGGCCGGACCCGCCAGCCGCCCCGGTCCTCCAGCGCCTGTGGCAGGTCCCAGTGGTAGAGCGTGACGACGGGCTCGATGCCCGCCTCCAGCAGGGCGTCGACGAGCCGGTCGTAGAAGGCGAGCCCCTCGGGGTTGACGGGACCGTCGCCGCCGGGCACGACCCGCGGCCAGGCGACGGAGAACCGGTAGGCGTCCACGCCCAGCTCCCGCAGCAGCGCGACGTCCTCACGGTAACGGTGGTAGTGGTCGCAGGCGACGTCACCGGTCTCCCCCCGGGCCACCCTGCCGGGGATGCGGCAGTAGGTGTCCCAGATCGAGGGGCCGCGGCCGTCCTCCTTGACGGCCCCCTCGATCTGGTAGGAGGCGGTGGCCGTTCCGAAGAGGAAGTCGGCCGGCAGGTCGGGCAGGTCTGCTGTCATGTGTTGTCCTCGCTGTCTGTGCTGACTGGTACTGGGTCGGGGCCCGCGGTGCGGGGGAGGCGGCCCGGGTTCCGGTGCCGGGGCTACTTGATCGAGCCCCCGGAGATCCCGGCGGCCACGTACTTCTGCGCGACGACGAGCAGCACCGCCGCGGGGATCGAGGAGAGGGTCGCCACCGCCATCACCGCTCCCCAGTCGCCGACGTGGGCGCCGATGTACTCGTAGATGCCGAGCGTCACCGGCTTGACCGCGTCGGTGGTGTTGAGCGTCAGGGCGAACAGGAAGTCGCTCCAGGCGAACAGGAACGTGAACAGCCCGCCGGTGATCAGGGCGTTGCGGCTCATCGGCACGACGACGCGCAGCAGGGTGCGCATCCGCCCTGCCCCGTCGACCATCGCGGCCTCCACGACCTCGCCGGGGATGGAGACCATGAACGCGCGCAGCAGGACGATGGTGAAGGGGATGCCCAGGGAGGCGTCGGCGAGGATGAGACCGAGGTAGGAGTTGACCAGGTTCAGTTCGACGTAGGCGTTGTACAGGGCGTTGGCCACGACGATGCCGGGCACCATCTGGGTGATGAGGGTGCCGAAGACGACGGTGCGGGTGCCTGGGAGCCGGAAGCGGGCCAGCGCGTAGGCCGCCGGTGTGGCGACGACCAGGCACACCGCGACCGCGCCCAGCGCCACCAGCAGGCTGGTGAGCAGGTTGCCGGCCTGCGACTCCCAGGCGCGGCGGAAGTTCCCCAGGTCCAGGGTCCGCGGAAACCAGCTCAGCTCCGCCGCCGAGGTCCCCGGTTGCAGGGCCGTGTTGACCATCCAGTACAGCGGGAACAGCAGGATCACCAGGATCACGGTGCCCAGGACGAGGCTGCCCGCCCCGGCGCGGTCGATCCCGCGCGTTCCCCCGCGGCGCCGCCGCCCGGGCCGTGCCGCCGTGAGCGCGCTCATCTCCGCTCCTCCAGTCCGTCGCGGTTGGCCCGCAGGTAGATCACCGCGAAGACCATGCTGATGAGGATCAGGACGTTGCCGACGACGGCGCCCTGGCCGAAGTCCAGTTGCAGGAAGGACAGCTGGTAGGTGTAGGTGCCCAGCGTCTCGGTGGCGTGGGCCGGTCCCCCGTTGGTGAGGGCCAGGATCAGGTCGAGGATCTTGACGGTGGACATGAAGCCCAGGACCAGCACCACGGTCACCACCGGCTTCATCATCGGCAGGATGACGCCGAAGAAGGCGCGGAAGGGGCCGGCGCCGTCCAGCAGCGCCGCCTCGCGCACCTCGCGCGGGATCTCCTGGAGCCCGCCGTAGAGGATCACCATGTTGAACGGGATCCCGATCCAGATGTTGACCAGGATCACCGAGATCAGCGCGTGGTCGGGGCTGCTCAGCCAGGGGATGGCCGAGGAGACCACGCCCAGCCCCTGAAGGGCCTCGTTGACCACGCCGGTCTCCTGGTCGAGGACGCGCCGCCACACCGTTCCGGCCACCACCATGGGAATCAGCCAGGGCAGCAGGAGCAGCGAGCGCATGACGCCCGAGAGCGGGAAGCGCCGGGAGAAGAACAGGGCCAGCGCCATGCCGATGGTGAACTGTCCGACCAGCGACCCCACCGTGAACAGCAGGGTGTGCCACAGGGAGGAGGCGAACAGCTCGTCGGTGAGGACCGCCCACCAGTTCTCCAGGCCGGTGAAGGGGGCCTCTCCGGTGAAGTAGGTGGCGGGCGTGTAGTCCTGGAAGCTCATCACGACGTTGCGGACGAGCGGGTAGCCGAAGAAGACCAGCATGTAGAGCACGGCCGGGGCGACGAAGAGCCACTGGGCGAGCCGTCCGCGCCGTCCGGGTCCGGCCCCCACCCCCTGGGAGCGCTCCCGCACAGCAGGTGCCGATGTCCTGTTGACCATCATCGTCATGACCGGCTCCTCAGCTCCGACTCGACCTGGGCCTGGGCCCGGGCGAGCGCGTCGGCCGGGGAGGCCTCACCGGTCAGGGCCGCCTGAAGGGCGGTGCCGATCGCCTGGGAGTAGACGTTCCAGTCGGTCCCCACGTTCTGGGTGCGGCTGCGCGCGGTCTGCACCTGGTCGACGAAGGCCGCCAGCTGGGGCACCTCCTCGCGGTAGCGCTCGGCGGCCTCGGCGTCGACCGGGACATTGCTGCCCTTGGTGGACCAGTCCAGCTGCGCCTCGGGGGTGGTCAGACAGGCCACGAGGCGGGCGGCCAGCTCCTCGCGTTCGGGGTTCTCGCTGTTGCGGGGGATGGTGTAGGTCTCTCCCCCGATGGGCGCCACCGGCGTGGCACCGGCCTCGGGGACCGGGATCTCCACCACGGCCCACTCCAGGTCGGGGTGCTCCCGCAGGACCGGCATCTGCCAGGGGCCGTTGACCATCATCGCCGCGTTGCCCGCGATGAACTGGTCGTTGACGTCGGCCTGGGTCCAGTTCACCGCCGAGCGCGACGCCAGACCGTCGTCCAGCAGCGACGTGACGAACTCCAGCGCCTCCACCGCCTCGGGGGCGTCGAGGTCGCGCTCGTCGCCCCCGTTGGACCACAGCCAGGGCAGGAACTGATAGACCCCGTCCTCGGTGGCCAGGGCGCTGATCGCCAGTCCGTAACGGTCGCCCTCGGTCAGCGCCGCCGCCGTCTCACGCAACTCGGCCCAGGTCCGCGGCGGTTCCACCCCGGCCTCCGCCAGGATGTCGACGTTGTAGAACAGGCCCAGGGAGTTCACCGAGCGGGCGGCACCGTAGTAGACGCCCTCGTGGCTGCCGAAGGAGATCGCGCCCTCCGACAGCGTCGCGGTGGACAGCCCCAGCTCCTCCAGGGGTACCAGCCCTCCCGTCTCGGCGAACTGCGGCAGGTCGGAACCGTCGATGATGAGCACGTCGGGCAGCGACCCCGAGGAGGCCATGCGCAACGCCTTGGGGACCAACTGGTCGGCGGGGACGCTGAGCTGCTGCACCTGGACGCCGTTCTCGGCGCCGCACCGGTCCATGACCTCCTGGTCCCAGGAGTGGTAGGGCTCGTCGGTGCCGGAATTCATGATCGTGTAGACGCCGGGATCGCGCTCGGCCGCGCATCCCGTCGCGAGGAGGGTGAGCGCCACCGTCGCCGCCGTGAGAGGTAAGGCGGGGGGTGGCCGGTGGGGTAGGAGTCTCATGGTGGGTCTCCGTCATCGAACCGGGCGGGCGGCCGGAAGGCCACCCGCCCACCGGGACAGGGGGCGGCGGATCGTGGGAGAGCTGGATCGAGAAACGGGAAAAGGGGTCAGGGAGCCGGCGCGACCGTGCCACCCCGGATGAGGCGGGGCGGGATCAGTTCGCGTCCGGCGGTGGGCCGGGAGGCCGCCGGGTCGGCGGCCAGCTCGACGGCCAGACGGGTCACGGCCACCGACATCTCCCGGACGGGCAGCTCGACACGGGTGGCGTCGATCCCACCGAGGTCCTCGGGGAAGTTGCCGACGGCCACGAGCGAGACGTCGCGGGGAACCTGGATCCCCCACGCCGCCAGGTGACGCAGGATGCCGGGGATCGCCGCCGGATGCTGGACGGCCAGCGCCGTGGGCGGATCCTCGGCGTCGAACAGCGCGTCCAGCCGGCGCAGCAGCTCGGCGGGATCGCTGCTGGAGGGGCACACCGGGACCGGCACGCCGAGCTCGGCGGAGGCCCGGCGCACACCGTCGATGCCGCGCACCGAATAGCTGCGACGGTCACGGATGTCCTCCTCGACCGTCGCGAGGTAGTGGATGTCACGGTGCCCCGCCTCATACAGCGCGCGCACCGAGACCGCGGCCGCCTCCTCCCAGTCGAGGTCGGCCCACGCGACGGCGGACTCCTCGGCGGGACGGCCCAGGACCGCCACCGGGAAATCGAGCTCCCGCATGGCGTCGATGCGGGGGTCCTCCATCTCGACCCCCATGAGCACGGCGGCGTCGGCGAGCCTGCTGCGGGCGACCCGCTCCAGGCCGGCCCCGCCCGGACCGGCGTCGCGGCCGGTGATGAGCAGGACGTCGTAACCGTGCTCCCCCGCGGCCTCGCTGAGGCCGTACATGAACCGCCCGCCCACCGGGAGATACCCCCGGGAGGAGGACAGGGGCAGCGCCAGGGCGATGACGTTGGTCCGGGTGCTGCGCAGCGAACGCGCTCCGGCGTTGGGGTGGTAGCCGAGACGTTCGATGGCGGCGCGGACGGCCTCGCGGGTCTCCTCCGAGATCTTCCGGGAGCCGCTGAGCACGTAGGAAACCGTGCTCGGCGCCACCCCGGCGGCCCGGGCGACGTCCTTGATGGTGGCCATGGCTCCGCCTCCCCCTTGTCGAATCGATTCGACTCGATGCCGAGTTACGGCGTCGAATCGATTCACCATTGCGACGCATGTTAAGAACGGGTTTCCGCGCGGTCAATCCCCTCGCGGGCACGAGTTCGCTCCGGGTCCCCTCCGAACCCCTCCACTCGGCGGGCGCATACCCTGGAGGACGCCATGACCACCACCACCTCGACCCCCGCCCGCGGCGGGCAGCGCAGCGTTCTCGCCGAACACCAGTGGCGGCCCCTGGAGGAACGCCACCACGAGCGCGCGGACGCGCTGCTGGCGGGCCACCTCGACCGGCGCCGACGCGGCGTCGCCCACCCGGTCGAGGACTTCCTCTTCACCTACTACAGCCACAAGCCCGCGCACCTGCGCCGCTGGCACCCGGGACCCGGCGTCGTACTGCTGGGCGACGGCGCCCGCGACCGCCTCGACGGGCGCTGGTACCGCGAGGCCCCCGGCGGGGGAGTCGAACTCGACGTCGCCGCGTTCCGCGCCGCGCGGGCCACCCCGCTGCGGTTCGTCACCTCACTCCTGCGCGCGATCGACCGCCGCCCCGCCAACTTCGGCTGCTTCGGCCTGCACGAGTGGGCCATGGTCTACCGGCTCCCGCCCGAACAGGTACGGCACTCCGCCGTGCCGCTGCGCCTGGGGCCCGAGGGCACCGACCGCGTCGTCGAGGAGCACCGCATCCGCTGCTCCCACTTCGACGCCTTCCGCTTCTTCACCCCCGAGGCGCGGCCCCTCAACCAGCTGCACCCCACCCGCGACAGCCAGGTCGAACTGGACCAGCCGGGGTGCCTGCACGCCACCATGGACTACTACAAGTGGGCCTACAAGCTCGCCCCTGCGGTGCCGGGCGACCTCGTCCTGGACTGCTTCGAACTGGCCCGCGACGTGCGCGAACTCGACATGCGCGCCTCGCCCTACGACCTGTCCGCGCACGGCTACACCCCCGTCGCCATCGAGACACCCGAGGGCAAGGCCGAATACGTCACGGCGCAACGCTCATTCGCCGAACGCGGCGCCGCGCTACGCGCCCGGCTCCTCCAGATCTGCGAGACCCTGAACACGGCACCCGACCGGGACTGAGGCGTGCCGGGATCCCTCCAGGGATGATCAGCGGTTCGAGCCCCACCGCAACGATCGCGCGAACCTGTTGCTATCCCTCCAGGGATGATCAGCGACCGGCGGCCAGGCCGTCCAGCCAGGGGGAGGTGACGTTGCTATCCCTCCAAGGATGATCAGCAGCCAGTCCCGGCCGCTACACCCTGACCCCCATCACCGTGTTGCTATCCCTCCAGGGATGATCAGCGGCACCTGCCTGCGGCCCAGTGGGTGATCCACCCGGTGTTGCTATCCCTCCAGGGATGATCAGCGACTCGTGCCGTCCCTGAATGTCGGGGAGCCAGCCCAGTTGCTATCCCTCCAGGGATGATCAGCGGCCCGAGAGTAAAGTCCCAGGTCAGAGCCGCCTCGATGGTCACTTGGAGACCCATTTTCGCAGCGATCCGCCGGTAGTGCATCAGTGCAGGTGGAAGCGTTACGGTTCAGTCTTCCTCTCGCGATGTCGGCCCTCGCTCTCGACGAGAGCGCGCCGGCCGCGGACACCCCCGTCCCTCCCGGCGGGAGGCCCTCCGTCACCCGGCCGGGAGAGGCGTTGCGGAGCGGCATCGGAGGCGGCGGCCCCTGCTCCGGCGCGTCCGCGCGCTCAAAGGCGTCATCGCACCGTCCGGCCGGGCGAGGCCCTCGTCCGGACGGCCGTTCGGCGTCGTCGTTCACCGCTCGACGTCAGCGCTCACCGCGCCGGCCGGCGTCGCGTCCCCCCACCCCGCGGGGATGCGCTCCAGCACGCCGCCGCGGAACACGTCGTAGAGCCCGAGCGGCTCCAGGTGGACGTAGCCGATGTGGCAGTCGCACAGGGCCGCCGGGCACGATCGTGGGCGCAGCGCGGCGCGGAACGAGCCGTCGTAGAGGTTGCCCAGCTCCGTGGGGACGAAGTGGCAGCGGCGCACCCGCCCCTCGCCGTCCACCGACACGACGCTCTCCCCCGTCCGGCAGGGCAGGCCGCGCGATGCGTGGGCGTGCCTGCTGTGGTGGAACAGCGGGTCGATCCCCTGCCAGTCGGCGGCCTCGGCGTCGCTGTAGGCGTGGCCCTCGGCCGCGTTCACCCACACATAGACCTCGCCCGGCAGCTCGGCGCGCAGCCGGCGCGCGGCCTCCAGGTGCTCCGGCAGGCCCACGACGCCGACGCTGAAGCGGACCCCCAGGTCCAGCAGCTCCCGGCACTTGCCGAGGAACCGGTCGTGGGCGACCTGGCCGGGGTGGTAGGTGGTCCACAGCGCGGCCGTGGACCGGTCGCAGTCGGCCAGCCAGCCGGTGCGCCCGCTCAGGTTGGTCTGGATGGCCACCCGTTCCACGTGCGGCAGGTGGCTGAGGTCGACGATGGCGCGCCGGTACCACGACCGCACCAGCCCCTCGCCCCAGGGGGTGAACAGGACCGAGATGCGCGTGCCCGGCGCCGCGCGGCCCTGGTCGGCGACCCAGGCGGTGAAGCGTTCCAGCGCGGCCCGGTCGGCGCGCAACCGCTCCGGGGAGTCGCGCCGCTTGGCGAAGGGACAGTAGGGGCAGTCGTAGTCGCAGCTGGCCAACGGGCCGCGGTACAGGATCGTCAGGTGCTCGGGCAGGCTCATCGCGCGTCGTACCCCGCCATCGACGCGGTGACCCGCGGGGAGAAGAACAGGGGGCCGATCGCGTCGGAGTGGGCCAGTCCCTCGGCCGTGAGGAGCGGGCGCTCCCCCTCCGCGTCGGAGCCCGGGACCAGCCAGCCGCGCGCCGCCAGCTCCGCGAACTCCGCGGGGAAGTCCGCGGCGGGGTGGGAGGCGAACCTGTCGCGGTACAGGTCCGGGTCGACGCCTTCGGCGCGCAGCAGCGACTGGAGCAGGTGCCTGCGCCGGCGTTCCCCCTCGTCCAGCCGGAACCCGACCTCGGCCCGTTCGAACCCGGCGCGGTCCCGGGCGGTGTAGTCGGCCAGGATCGCCCGCACCGCGCCGACCCCCACCGCGTAGTCGAACGAGTAGTGCAGGTCCGCGGTGTAGGAGCGGGCGCCACAGCCCAGCCCCACCATCCCGTCGCTCTGGCAGCAGTAGTCGGGCCCCTGCGCGCGCGGCGCGTCCCCACGTTCGAACATCCGCATCGACACCTGGCGGTAGCCGTTGTCGAGCAGGTGGTCGCGCCCCTGCCGGTACAGGCTCAACCGGTGGTCGTCCCAGTCGCGGGCGCGACGGCCCAGGCCCGTCAGCGGCCGGACGTAGAGGGGGTAGAGGTAGAGCTCCTCGGGCTCGCGCTCCAGGGCCGTGTCCAGGGAGTAGCGCCAGGTCCGCGGGGTCTGGCCGTCGATGCCGTAGATGAGGTCGATGTTGAGCGCGGCGTCGGTGCGCGCGCGGATCGCGTCCAGGGCCCGGTCGACCTCGGCGCGGCGTTGGGGCCGCCCCGCCGCGTGGGCCTCGGCGTCGATGAAGCTCTGCACGCCGATGCTGACGCGGGACACGCCGTGCTCGGCGAGCACGTCGAGCCGGTCGGGGGTGGCCGTCGCGGGCGAGGTCTCCACCGAGGTGGGGATCGCCGCGAGGTCCGCGCCGAGCACCCGCCCGGCGATGTCGTACAGGCGGGCCAGCTCGTCGGCCGTCAGGTAGGTCGGCGTGCCGCCGCCCAGCGCGCCGCGCGCGTAGCGGGCGCCCGGGATCGCCTCGGCCACCGCCTCGGCCTGGCGTTCCAGGGCGTCGAGGTAGGCGGCGACCTGTTCGGCGGGCGGGGTGGAGCGGGTGAACAGGTTGCAGAACCCGCAGCGCATCTCGCAGAAGGGGACGTGCAGGTACAGCGAGAGCGCGTCGCGGGGCTCACCCGCCCACACCTCCCTCAGCCGCGGCCGGTCGGGCAGTGGCCGGTAGGCGGTCTTGTGCGGATAGGCGTAGACGTAGGAGCGGTAGGGGGAGTCCTCCCCGGGCTCGGAGGGGGCGAGGGGGGTGATGTCGAGCGAGGTCACGGGGCGGGGTCCTCCAGGGGGCGGTGGGGCAGCGTGAACTCGGCGTAGGGGACCGTCCAGACCGTCTCGTGGCCGATCCGGTGACCGGTGTGGCCGTCCTCGCCGTAGGCGGTGCCGTGGTCGGAGCACACGATGGCGAAGCAGTCTCGGCGCGAGGCCGCCGCGGCGAACAGCCGGGGGATGTGCCGGTCGACGTACTCCAGCGCCGCGGCGTGACTGGCCGGGGTGTCCCCGTCCGCCGCGGTCGCGCCGGGCAGGTGGAACCAGTTGGGCTGGTGCAGGGCCGCGACGTTGACCAGCAGGAACAGCCTGCGCTGAGCGGGGAGCGCGGTGACGACCTCCGCGGCGCGCGCCACCTGGTGCTCGAAGGAGCGCGGGTCGGCCACGCCGAAGGAGGGCTCCCAGTGGCTCTCGGCGAACATGTCCGGCAGCACCGAGCCCAGTGGGGAACGGCGGTTGAAGAAGCCCGTCCCGCCCACGCAGGCGGTGTGGTAGCCGGCCGCGGCCAGGCCCGAGACCAGGTCGGGGGCGTCGAACACCCAGGTGCGCTCCCCCGTGGTGGCGCTGCCGGGGAAGGCCGCGGCGAACAGGCGCGGGTGCGGGCCGGGAGCGGCCGGCGTGGGCAGGAACCCGGCCAGCATCGCCTGGTGGGAGGCGTAGGTGAAGCTCGCCGGGGCGTGCCGCCGCTCCCACCCCCCGCCGGGCAGCACCCTCGACAGGTTGGGGGTGCGCCCCTCCTCGGCCAGCCGTTGGGCCACGTCGTAGCGGAGCGTGTCCAACGTGACGAGCAGGATGTCGTGGGTGCCGACGATCGCGTTCATGTCGACGCTCGGCGTCACACCGGGCATGTCGCCTCCATCCGTTGCAGCGCGCGCACCTGCTCGGCGTAGGTGTCGCGGCCCTCGTGCAGCACCCCGGGCAGCAGGTCGCCGAAGGCGTTGACCTCGCACACCGCGAAGGACCGCAGCGACGGCGCCACCAGCAGGTCCACGCCGGCGTGCAGGGTGCCCGGAAAACACGCGGCGGCCCGCTCGGCCACCGCCATCGCCCGCGCCCAGGCGTCCTCGCCCATCCGGGCGCGCAACGCGGTCAGGTCGCCCCGCGCGTTGCCCAGGTGCAGGTTGGTCATCGGGGAGCGCGACGCGCGGGCCACCACGTGGGTGGCCCGGCCCGCCACCACCAGCACCCGCAGGTCCACCGCGCGGCCCTGGTGGACGACCTTGGGCAGCCGGCGTTCGACGTGCACGCGCTCGGCGCACAGCGCGTCGACGAGTGTCGCGACGTCGGCCTCGGACTCGTAGGTGCGGATCACCAGGCTGTTGTACAGCTCCACCCCCGCCGCGGTGCGGACGAGGTCGGCGGAGGTGTCGGCGCGCACCCGGTCGCGTCCCGCCGTCAGGGCCACCACCCCCGACGCGGAGGAGCCGTGGGCGGGTTTGACGAACACCCGGCCCCACCCGCGCCGGGCCATGCCGGCGCGCAGGGCGGCGTAGTCCTCGACGGGACCGTCGAGCGCCGGCGGCACGGGGACGCCCGCGGCGGTGAGCAGCGCGTGGCAGCGCCGCTTGTCGGACATGGTGACGAGGTCGGCCGGGTCCTGGACCAGCCGGGCGCCGGGGGTGGCCGCCACCTCCGCGGCCAGCCGGTCCAGCGCGGCGCGAAAACCCGCGTGGAAGGCCGCCGACCCCTCGACGCGGTACAGGTCGGGCGGGTGCGGCAGGCCGCGCAGCAGCCGCGCCGTCTCGGGGTCCTCGCCCGGCGAGTCGACCCGCACCAGCGCTCCCGGCGGGACCTTCACCTCTCCGGCCGCCAGCCCCCGCCACGGCAGCACCACGGGGTCGGGGCGGCCCGCGGCGCGCAGCGCGGCGGTGAACAGGGCGAGCCGGCGCCCGCCGGGGACCGCGACCACCGCGACCGGGCGGGGCCGCGCAGAGGTCATTCGGTGACCTCCGGGTAGTAGTGGACCTGGCCGTCGTAGACGTCGGGCTGCTCGCGCTCGCTCAGGTCGATCTCGACCCCCGCCGCGGTGAACGCCTCCCGCAGCCTGTCCTCCATCTCCTCGGACAGGAAGTGGTGGTGCAGGTCGAGCCGGCGCAGTCCGCGGAAGACCGGCGCCTCCAGCAGGACGCGACCCCCGGTGTCGGTGAGCGTGCCCAGGGACAGGTCGAGGTCGGGCACCCGGCCGGTGACGGCCGCGTCGGCCAGCCGCGCCACCAGCTCGTCGGTCCACTCCGCGTTGCGCAGGCCCAGCCGCGACAGGCGGGGGAACGGCTCGGCGTCGAGCAGCGGGGCGAGGTCGGCGACGGTGCTGCTGCCGCCGTAGTACTCCGACCCGAACCACATCTCCAGGTGTTCCAGGGCCGGCAGGTCCGACCCCAGCACGCCCCGGACCACCTCGGCGGGCAGGCCGCCGGTCTGGAACACCAGGCTGCGCAGCTCGCCGTGGCGCGTGGCCGGGAACTCCAGGCTGGTGCTGCCGCGCACGACCAGTTCGCGCAGTCCGGGAAAGGCCGCGAGGAGCGGCGTGACGTCGGTCTGCTCGATCCAGGAGATCTCGGTCAGCTCCATGGTGAACTCGCCGAAGAACAGCGCCCGCAGCGCCGGGAAGCGCGCGGCGTGCTCGACCAGCAGGTCGCGGGGGACGCTCCCGGAGTCCTCGTACCCCTCCCCCCACGTGCCGATCACCAGCGCGGTGACCCTGGTGGTGTCCACGACCTCCAGGAAACGGGCGAAGTGCAAGGGGAATTTGGGATACCGGTCGTCCCACGGGTCGACGTCCAGGCGCCAGGCGACCGCGCCCGGATCCGCGACGGCCTCGGGCAGCGGTCCGTCCGGTGGGAGGTCGACCACCGGCAGGCCCCCGAACTCGGTGATCTTGTCGTAGATGTCCATGCGCCGCTCCTGGATCGCGAAATGTCCGGCCCGAGAAGACATATCAGTGGCACACGACATCTCCGCGCCCGCCGCGCGGGGCCCGCCGCGCCCCGCCGGGCGGACCGCCGGTTCCCGGCCCTCTCCGCAGGTGGGAACATGGACGCCGGTGACGGCGCCGCCCTCACCCGCCGGAAGGCGACGAGGAGACGGGAGGGGACGGGTGGACGTCCAGGGGCTGGCCGGCCGGATCAGGGAGACGAGCTACGGGCCGGCGAGCGCGCAGGCGGTCGAACGTCAGGTCGCCGCCATCGCGCGGCGCCTCGGCGAGCTCGCCGCGGACTTCGGCTACGACGCCGACGACCTCACCCCGCCCCAGGCCGCGGCGTTGGAGGACAGCTACGTCGCCGAGCGGACCTTCCCGCACGTCGAGGCCGACGACATCCGCGAGATCCACGAGGCGCACGAGCCGGGCGCGATCCCGCACAACGACGACATCACCGTCTTGGCCGTCGATCCGGAGCTGTGGGAGGACTACGCGATCATGAGCGCCGGCGAGGCCCAGCGCCTCGGGTTCCGCGTGCTCTACCACGCCGCCCGGCTCGCCGAACGCCTCGACGGCGCCGAGCTCACCGACGACCTCGCCGAACGCATCGCCTGGGAGGTCACCAGCGAGGTCGCCCCGGGCTAGCCGCGCGGGACGGCACCGCGGCCGAGGGCCGGCGAGGGACGAACGTCATGTCGCGGGACGCAGCGGGGCGGCGTCGGCGGCGTCGCGGCCCGAGCGCCAGCCCGCGTGGTCGTGGACGCCGCGGACCCGGCTCGTCACCGTCTCCGGGAACATCGCGTCGGCGGCCTCGGCGACCGCGACGTCACGGGCGGCCAGCACCGGCAGCAGGTCCGCCTCCGGCGCCCGCTCCCGCGCCTCCTGGCACGCGGCGTCCGCGGCGGCGTCGAGCCGCTCGCCGATCCGCTGCGCGAAGGCCGCGAGGAACGACTGGCGGAAGGTCTTCGTGCGCTTGCGCCCGCCGGCGCGCTGGCGGGCCTCCGCGGCGACCATCGCGGTGTCGGCCTGCACCAGCAGCGAGGTGAACAGCAGCTCGACCGCCTCGACGTCCTCGGCGAACCCCACCACCGTGGACAGCCCCACCCCCTGGTCCCACACCGCGCGGCACCGGTTGGCGCCGGCCACCACGTCGAGCAGGACCGCCTTGGCGGTGTCGTAGGGGTCGTCGACCGGCAGGCGACGGCTCACCGGGCCCTCCCCCTGCGCGCCCTCCTCCACGGCCAGCAGCGCGTGGTCGATGCTGTGGCGGGCCATCAGCTCCTGGGCCCGCGCGGTCAGCGCCTCGGCCTCCTGCGGGAACTCCGTGGACTCGGCCTTGCGCAACAGGGCGCGCACCCGTTCCAGCATCCGGGAGGGCACCGCCGCGGCCCCGCGCGCCGCGGCCACCGGGGCCGGGCCGCGGCGTCCCCTGCCCGGCGGTGGGAGCAGCGTGGCCATCGCGGGAAGTCTCGACAGGGTGTGCAGGACCTCCAGGGCCGCTTCCACCCACTCGGCCCGGTAGGCGTTCTCCCGCGCGGCCCACCCGGCGACGTAGCCGTCGTCGTCCTCCCACCACACGGTCGCGCCCAGGGCCTCCAGCTGCGCGCTCCACCGCTCGTCCACGGTCGCGGGGTCATAGCGGCGCGCCTCGGCCGCGATCACGTCGGTGGCGAGACGGGCGTGGAGGGCGCCCTCGCCCCCGCCCTCCGTGTTCTCCCGGCGGACGTGGCGCACCAGCTCGGCCGGCTGCCAGCCGTTGGGCCAGGCGTAGGAGACGGTGCGGACCAGCCGGGTGAACAACGCGCGGTCGACGGCCCGGCACGCCGCCTCGTCGGGCCGGGCGACCAGCCGGTCGGACCGGCGGCGCGCGTCGTCGGAGTCACCGCGCGCCAGGGCGGCCAACGCGGCGGAGATCAGCTCGTCGGGGGAGGCGGCGTCCCCGTCGCGTTCCGCCCGCGGGGCCTCGCCCCCGGCACCGCCCCGGTTCCCGCCCGACCTGCCCACGTTCTCCTCCACGGCCCGCGACCGCCCCTCGCGGCGGCCTGCTCCCGGTCCGGGCGCTCCCCGACCTGCTGCGGAGCGTACCCGGCCGTGGCGGTGGTCGGGGACGGTGTCCGTCCCAGCCCGCAGGACATCGAGGCGGTCATGTATAGCGGTTTCCAAACCGACCGTTATAGGGTCGGGGGACCAGTCTCACCCCTCCCCGCCGATCGTCACCCCTTTCCCTGCGACAGCACCAATACGAAATAAGGACAGAAGCACCGCACATTCCCCCCGCGTACACGAACGAGAATTGTGTATTCTCAGGCGGAGTTTTCACCTCCCCGTCGCGCGATTACTCCTCTCCGTAACCGGGAAATGAAACGAACACCGCACATCCAGACGGAGAAGAGGGAAGATGAAGCTGACCATGCTCTGCAAGGACCAGGGATCCGGCGGCGAGGGCTGCCCCAGCGTCTACCTTGCCGACACCGGGGAACTGGTGGTGCAGGGTGCGCAACTGTCCCACGACGACCTCTCCTCGCTGGAGAATCCACTTCCGGGCGAAACCGCCGTGCGTATCGCCCCCGAAATCGTCATCGAGGCCATCAGGCGGTACCAGGCTCGCGGATGACTGGAAATCACCATGGGACTGACATTCACCTCACTGGAGGAGAACAAATTCCAGCACCTGTTCGAGGAATTCTCCTACACCGCGTACCGGCTCGAGACGCTACAGACCTACGGCGTCCCCTATGAACTGGAGGAGTTCCGGCGTTTCCGCTCCGGCCAGTCACGCGGAGCGTTTCCGGGGATCTCACGCTGGATCGACCGCGTACGTAAGGGAGGCGGACAGGGAAAGGTCTTTCATCGCGTACACGTCGTATCCGAGCCGTTGTCGGATTACGTTCGCTTCGAATGCGCCTGGTCCTATCGGCACACGGTGCGCGCGGGAGAGGACGTGCGCATCCTCCCGGTCGACGCGACCGGATGGCCCGACGGCCTTCCCCGCAGCGACTATTGGCTCTTCGACTCCTCGGTCCTGGTGTGGATGGACTACGCCGCGGACGGAGCCTTCCGCTCCGCGGAGCTCGTCGACGACCCGGCCGCCGTCGTCCAGGCGAATCTCTGGCGTGACCGCGCCATACACCTGTCGATCCCTTTCACCCAGTACGAGCAGGGCTTCGACCCCATGTTCCTTCCCCGCTGACCTCGTCTCCGGAGCCATGGATGCCCCCCTCCCACGAAGAGGCGAACCGACTGACGATCAACGAGGCCGTGGGAGCCACAGGAGCGTCGATCCAGGCCGGGGTGGTCCACGGCGGCGTCCACGTGGAGCTCCCCAAAGGCTCCATCGCCGTGGCCCAGCGGCAGCTCCCCCTGGCCGTGTCCGTGTTCGTCGACCGCCGTTCCCACCTGGCGACGCTGGACTCCTTCACCAGCCCCCACGACGAGAAGGCCCCAAAAGTCACCGTGTCCGCCATCACGGGAGCCCCCGGGGTCGGCAAGACGGCGCTCGCGGTGCACTGGGCCCACCGGGCCCGGTCGCACTATGTGGACGGGGACCTCTACATCGACCTGCGGGGGTACGGCCCCGGCCCCCGGGTCGAACCGGGGCAGGCCCTCGGCGCGCTGCTCCTCTCCCTCCAGGTGCCCCCCGACCGGATCCCCCCCGACATCGACGGCCGGGCGGCGCTGTACCGCTCGGTCCTCACCGGTAAGAGGATGCTGATCCTGGTCGACAATGCCGCCAGCGCCGACCAGGTCCGTCCCCTCCTCCCCGGTTCGTCGGCCTGCCTGACGATCGTGACCAGTAGGAACGCCCTTCCCGGTCTTGTCGCCCGCGAAGGGGCCACACGAATGGTGCTCGAGGTGCTCTCCCTATCCGAATCTCTCGCCCTGCTCCGCCGCATCATCGGCGACGAGCGGATCGACTCCGACCCCGAGGCCGCGGAACGGCTTGTGGCGCTCTGCGCACACCTGCCCCTTGCCCTGCGCATCGCGGCCGAACGTGTCACCGGCCGCCCCCACGCCGGGCTGGCCGAGTTCGTGGCCGAACTCGAGAACGAGAGAGAGCGCCTGGACGCCCTGGAGGTCGAGGACGACGAGTTGAGCGACATACGGGCGGTCTTCGCAGCCTCCTACCACAACCTGGACCCCGCCGCCGCCCGTCTGTTCCGGCTGGCCGGATTGCATCCGGGACGCGAGATCGGGCTGCACGCCTGCGCCGCCCTGGCCGACCTCACGGTCCCGACCACGCGAAGGCTGCTGGAACGGCTCTCCCGAACCCACCTCCTCACCGTCACGGAGACCGGCCGGTACCGCTTTCACGACCTGCTCCGGCTCTACGCGCTGGAGCGCGCGGAACAGGACGAAGCAGAACAGGAACGCGAACTGGCGCTGCGCCGCCTGACGAACTGGTACCTCCACACGGCGGACAACGGTCACCGTGTCGTCCTCCCCTCCTTTCACACGGTTCCGCTGCCCGAGATGACGGGCGCCGGAGTCCCCTTGTCCTTCACCGGCGTGGACGAGGCGATGCGCTGGTTCGAGGACGAGCGGGGCAACCTGGTCGACGTTCTCCAGGCCGCGGTGGAGCGCGGCCAGCACGACCTGGCGTGGCGGCTCCCCGCCGTCATGTACGGGTTCTTCGAACTGCGCGGACATTGGACGCAATGGCGCGACATCCACCTGCTCGGGCTCAAGGCCGCCCGGGCGCTCGGAGACGACCTGGGCCAGGCGTGCAACCTGCTCGGCCTGGGAGACGCCAACTGGCTGCTCAAACGCTCCGACGAGGCGTGGGAGTGCTACCGAAGCGCCGTCGAGGTCGCGCGGCGCTGCGCAGACGGCTGGATCGAGGGGTTCGCCCTGCGTCAACTCGGTGTGCTCCTGATCGAGCGACAACGCCCGGACGAGGCGCTCGCCCTCACCGAACAGGCCCTCTCCGCGTTCCGGGCCGCCGGGGAACAGCGCGGCACCGGCATGGCGCTCCTCACCCTGGGCGACTCCCACCGCAAGCTGGGACAGTCCGCGCAGGCGATCCGCTGCCACCAGGACGCGGTGGAGGTGTTCCGCGGAATCGGGGACGAGTGGAGTACCGCCTGGGGACTGTGCGCGCTCGGCGAGACCGTCGCCGAAACGGGACGCTGGACGGAGTCACTCGACCACTACGCTCACGCCCTCGCCACCTTCCGCGCCTTCGGCAACCGGCGTAACGAGTTGCGGGCGCTCATCGGCCTGGCCGAGGCTCACGCCGCGCTGGGACGGATCGAGGAGTCCCGCGACCACTACCGTGTCGCCGCGGAGCTCATCGAAGAGCTCGGCGACGAGCAGACCGCCGACCTCAGAAGGCGCCTTCCCGGCCATGACGCTGACGGTCCGGCGCGGTCACCGCTCTCCCCTGGAGGGTCCGGGTGAGCCCCTCCCCCGACGTCGTGGTCGGCGCGGGCGACCTGGCCGCGCGCTACCACGCCGAAATCCGTCACCTCTACGACGAGGTGTTCCTCCGGCCTCCGTTCCTCTTTCAGGACGGCGCCGCCGAGGCGCACGAGGCGGAACTCCTCCGGCTACGGGCCGACGCCACGTTCACGGTCGCCGTGGGATCGGCCGGGGCGCGGATCGCCGGATTCGCCTACGGGCACCGCCTTCCCGTGGACCACCGCTGGTGGGGACGGTTCCCCACCCCACTGGACGAGGAGCTCACCCGCGAATGGGAGGGGCGTACGTTCGCGGTGGTCGATCTCGCGGTCCGTCCGGGCCTGCGCCGGCGCGGGTGGGCGACCCGCCTCCTCGGCGCCCTCCTCGCGAGCCGGGATGAGGAACGCGCCGTGCTCTCGGTGCAGCCCGACGCCACCGCCGCCCACGCGCTGTACCTGCGCACGGGGTGGCGGCTCGTCGGCCGGAAAGGGCCGATACCGGGAACCGTCCCGCCCTACTGGGACATCTACCTGAGGGAGCTCCCTCCGCCACGGCGCTGAGGAACCCGTGGCGGGTCGCCCGCCACGTCGCTCAGGGCAGCCTCCCCACGTGGGCCAGGGCCTGGCGCAGCAGCACGCCGTGCCCCCCGGTCATCTCCTGTTGGACGTCGGGGCCGGCCGCCTCCTCGGGAGTGAACCAGACCAGGTCGAGCGCGTCCTGGCGGGGCCGGCAGTCGCCGGCGACCGGGACGACGTAGGCCAGCGAGACGGCGTGCTGGCGGGGATCGTGGTAGGGGGTGATGCCGGGGGTGGGGAAGTACTCGGCGATCGTGAACGGCTGCGGCGAGGTGGGGATCCGCGGCAGCGCCATCGGCCCGAGATCCTTCTCCAGGTGACGTAGCAGCGCGTCGCGGATCCGCTCGTGGTAGAGGACGCGGCCCGAGACCAGGGCCCGGCTGATCGTGCCGTCCTCTCCGACACGCAACAGCAGACCGACGTGGGTCACCGTGCCGGTGTCGTCGACCCGCACCGGCACGGCGTCGACATAGAGGATCGGCATCCGATCGCGCGCCGCGTCCAGTTCCTCGCGGGAGAGCCAACCGGGCGTGGTGTCCGTTGCTTCGCTCATGTGGCCGTTCTACCGCATCGACCCTCCGCCGCACCTGAGACCCGCACCACGCCGTCCGGACATTCCCCTCTCCGAGGTCGACCGTCCCCGTCCCTGTGCGGCGCGCCCGAGAGCCGGACGCCCCTTCCCGCCGCTCACGGCCGAATTTCCCGTGTCCTCGGAAAGGAAATCAACAGGAAACGCGAAACGATTGATGGCGAAGTGCTCCTCCCAGCAGGATTTCAGTATGGCCTCACAGGAGAGATCGGCGCCTTGAAGCACCGGGGGTTCGTTCCATTCGCGGGCACCCTTCCGGGCCGGCCGAATCCCGCTATCGGCCCGAGGTGACCATGGCGCCGACGGTCGTGTCCACATACCACTTCCTGGTCCACCCCCGTCCCTGCGGCGCCTTCCCCACCAGGCCGGGCAGGCCTGCCGGAACACCGGTTCCGGCCTGCTGCCGGGCCTCACTCACAGGACCACACATGGCGCACGGCGCTGTCACCGCTCCGGCAAGGTCGGTGGGGGAGTCCGGTACCGCCTGTCGACGAGGACGGCACACCGCGGTCTCCTCAACTCTCCAAGGCCGCGACCGCCATTTCGGGGATCTTCGCAACGACCGCCTATTTCTTTTTCCTCCCCCAGCGAACCGGCCGTCCCACATCCGGGACGATCCACGGACCCGGAAACGGGAAGCGCCGGCCGGGTTCCGAAACGTCCCTGGGACCGGCCTCGTCGAGACGAAACCAATGGCTCCCCGCCCGGCCGGGGAGCCGGAACACTTGGGAGTGACATGGCAGGGGACATCAGTACCTTCGGCTCCGAACTCCGCCGCCTGCGCAACGTCGCCGGCTGGACCCTTGGAGACCTCGCCGTGGCCGTCCACTACAGCAAGAGCCATCTGAGCAAGGTCGAGAACGGGCACAAGGCCCCGTCCGTGACGTTCGCGCGCGCCTGCGACAACGCGCTGGGGGCGAAGGGCGGCCTGGCCGCCCTGGTCCCCGCCCCCGCGCGCGCCGGCGTCGCGGCGGGCTCCCGTCCCCTGCCCGCCTCGGGTTCGCCGTCACTACCGACGGGTTTCCCCCCGGCCTCAGGTCAGGGCGCCTTCGACATCGGTTCGGCCGCGCTCCTCGGGTTGAGCCCCGCGGGCGCCCACCGCGAACCGCCGTTGCGCTCCCCCCGGGTCCTCGACACCTTCTCCGCCCTGTTCGGCCAGCTCAGGCTGCTGGGGCAGCGCACCGGTCCGGCGCTCGTCCTGCCCTCCGTCCTCGCCCAGACGCACGCCCTCACGCAACTGGCGCGCAACGCCGAACCGGAGCTGCGCGTCGAGGCGCTCTTCCTCGCGTCCCGCTACGCCGAGTACGGCGGCTGGATGGCGCAGGAGTCCGGTGACGACCGTGCCGCGCTGTGGTGGACCGACCAGGCCGTGCAGATGGCGACCGCCGCCGGCGACCACGAGTTGCACTCCTACGCGCTGATCCGCCGCGCCTGCGTCACGATGTACGCCCACGACGGTCTCCAAACGGTCGAACTGGCGCAACGCGCCCGGTCCGAGGCCGTGTCGGCACGGGTCCGCGCCCTCGCCGCCGAACGTGAGGCCCAGGGTCACGCCCTCCTCGGCGACCATGACGACTGCATGAGGGCGCTGGACCTCGCCGCGTCCCTCGCCGACGGCGGCGGGACGACGGCCCCCGGCCGCCCGCCGCTCGGCACGTCGAGCGTGGAGGACCGTCTCCCCCTGGTCACCGGCTGGTGCCTGTACGACCTCGGTCTCGCGGCCGAGGCCGCCGCGACCCTGGACTCCGCGCTCGCCGGCGTCCCCGAAGGGGCGGTACGCGCCCGGGCCCGCTTCGGCGCTCGCCGGGCACTGGCCCACGCGAGCGCCGGGAACGTCGACCAGGCCTGTGCCCTGGCCACGGACCTGCTGGACGAGGTGGGCATGGTGGACTCGGCCACCATCGCCCATGACCTGCGCCAGCTGGCCCGCACCCTGACCCGCTGGCACGGTGATCCCGCGGTCCGCGACCTGTCCCCGCGGCTGGCCCTGGCCCTGCGCCGGCAACCGTTGTGAGGACGGGTGGGCCGGGCCGGCGGCCCGGCCCACCCGTCCGCTCACCAGAAGGGTGCAGGGCGTCCGACCCTCGGATCGCCGTCCTCGTCGTTTCCGTCGTCGGTGTGCCGCGGCGCCGCGCCCTCGTTCCTCCCCTGATCCGCGTCGAACCCGGGCAGGACGTCACCGGTGAGGTCGGGAACCCCGTGTTCGCGCCGGATCCGGTCGGCGGTCTCCTTATGGCCGTACTCGCGCAGCAGGGTCGCGAACCTGTCGACGAAGGACTCACGCTCCTCCGGCGGGACGGCCGCGATGAGGGCGTCCACCTCGTCCTCCGCACTCCGTCCGGGAGCGAGGAGGTCAGAGGGGGGTAGGTCCTCGGCCGACCAGCTCAGGCCGGAGACGGGTGCCGGCATCGCCCCCTCGTCGGGATCGTCTTCGCGGCCGGCCACCCTGGTCAGCCGGGTCAGCGGCTCGACCAGTTCCACCGCCTGGTGGATCGTGTCGGCGTCGCCGATCCTCTCGGCGTTGCGGGCCAGCCACCACACGAGGGCCCGGCCGGGGGTGGTGAAGACGTCGTCGCCGAAGTAGCGTCGCTGGTCGAGTTCGGCGCCGCGCTCCTGCTCCCGTATCTCCTGATCCTTGCGGATGGCGGAGAGCCGCCGCACGCGCTGCTCGTCCTCCTCGGGAAGGTTGATCGTGACGTTCTCGGCCCACACCTCCAGACCGCTGCCGGGGTCGTGCTCCGGCCGGCCGAGCGCGGCGGCCAGGCGGTGTCCCACCAGGCCGTGGTCGGCGGGGTCGTAGGCCCTGGTGAGCTCCCTGGCGCGACGCAACAGCAGATCGGCGGCCAGGGCCTCCTCGTTCGCGTGCTCCCCTCGTCCTCCGCCGCGCCGGCCCACCGTCGCGGAGAAGAGGAACAGGTAGTCGACCTTCGCGCTGGGCAACGGCACGTTCTCGATCGTGTGCCGCGGTATCTGATCGGGTGTCTCCACGGCTTCGGCCACCTCCCTGTCGTCGTCCACCGGTCCCAGCGGGAACGGGGCGGGGCTCAGCGTCCCCGAGACCACCGCGGCGCCTCCCAGCAGCAGGAGCAACAGCGGGCCCCACAGCAGCGTCCACCAGCCCAGATGGTGGATCATGGCCGCGATGACGACGACGGCGACCACCAGGACCGCCGGAATGCTCCAGGCCGCGCGCTTCGTCACGGCGTCCTCCACTCTTTCTCTCCCGGGCCGGTACCGCGCGGACGCAGGCCCTGGTACTCGTCGATCCTTCTGAAGAGCCCGAGCGCGATCTTGCGCTCGGGCGTTCCCTCTGCTGTGCGGAGGGTCCACTCACGGACGGCCGCATAGAGCCGATTGGACCGGCCCGTCCGGTGGGCGGCCTCGGCCAGGAGCTCCAGCAGGTCTCTCGGTGCCTCCCCCGCCGCGCAGGCGTCCAGCCAGCGCCGCGCGTGATGGCGGATCGTCTCCTCCCCCTTCTTCCCGAAGAGGGCGGCGAGGCCGGCGGTGAGATCGGCGCGCACCTGTGGGTCCGCGACGAACGGCCGGCCGCGGTAGGTCCCCTGTAAGCGGGCCGGATCGGCGACGGGGGTGAGGAGGGCGAGATCGGCCTTCCAGGTCCTCCTGCCGAGCCCGTCGACCACCCGGTTCAACAGCAGCCGCCGCGACCAGGGGCGGGAGGCGACCCGCAGGAGCTCCTCGGTGGCGTCCTCACGGACCCCGGGATCCTCGTGGCGCGCCAGGTGGTGCAGGCGCACCACCGCCTCGTCGGGCCAGCCGGAGGCGATGGCGTCGGCGGACACCATGATGAGGACATGGGCGAGCGCGGGAGGCAGGGAGGGGCGGGAGGCCCACACGCGGACCTGCTGGCGGACCTCCCGGGCGGCCGAGCCGTCCGCCAGTGCCTGGTTGAGCAGGAACACCGCCTGCGGGGACAGCGACACCCGCCCGCCCCGCTCACCCCTGCACCACGCCTCGACCTGGGCGAACAGTTCCCGGATCCGGCCCGTGCGCAGACACTGGGCCGCGAAGCGCCCCGCCAGCTCGTCACGTTGGGCGCCGGTGATCTCCAGTCCCCGCATACAGGCGCCGATCCACATACGGAACGGTTGGCCCAGCTCGGGATAGTCGTCCCAGAATCGGTTGCGGAGCGCCTCGGCATGGCCGAGGCGCTCGAAGGTGACGGTTCGGTCGGGGCCCACCCGGATCCCCAGTTCGTCGAACCTCCGGCCGAGCCTGCTGCGCTCCAGGTAAGGGGTTTCGGGATCGGGGAGCCTCAGCTCCCTCCCCAAGAGTTCCGCGGCGGCGAAGACGACGTCACCGCGGAAGCCGTCGAACATCGCCGCCGCCAGGAGAAGAGCCCGTTCTCGCACGTCGGTGGTCTTGTCGATCTGCTCGGCCGCGTGAACGCCGCGATCGCTGAGCGCTATCCGCGCCTGGGCGAGGCATCCGGCGAGGGAGCCCGCGCCGGGGGCCTGCCGGGCCGTCTCCACCATGCGCACCAGTTCGGCGATCTCCCCCGGTGCCGCGCCGGCGGCCCATTCCTGGACGCCGGATCGATGGAGATCGGTCTCGGTGAACGGGATGGCGTGGAGATCCAGATGTTCGCGCAGGACCTCTCGTCCGTCGGGACGTTCGAGGTGGACGACGAGGGCCCGGAAGTCCTGGTACAGCGCCTCCTCCTGGTCCCGGGGAAGCACGACGACGAGCCGGGCGCGGTGCCGCTGTACCGCGTGCCGGTAGCCCTCCAGGACCGGTTGGACCTGCTCCAGAAGCCCCCGTCCGGCGGGACCGGTCAGGTCGAGGAGCAACCGGTCGCCACGCTGGAGGTTGCGCTCGTCCAGGAGGAGCCCGGGGTCGACGCTGTTGTGGACGGCGTCATCGGGGAGTTCCCGGAAACGGGAGTCCACGTCGCGGTCGGCCAGCCGGTGCAGCAGCATCATGGCGGCGGCCCGGCGGCCACTGCCGGGCTCGGCGGTGACGATCACGCTGTGCTCGTCACCGCCGAGGACGTCGCGGGCCTTCGCGTAACCGGGGCCTTCGACGAAGCACCTGTCGAGGCGGCGTACCTGCTCGTCGGTGATCAGACGTGTCCGGACCCTCCGCCGCAGCCTTCCCCGCTCGTCGATCTCGTAGACGGAACCCAGGTGGAGGTGGGTGTTGTACTGGTCCCCGCTGCCGGTGTGCGCCGCTCCCCGCACTTCACCGATGTCGGCCGCGACGGAGACGGAGGGGTCCACGGCAGGGGCCGGTCCGGGCCTTTCCCCTCCGTACTCCGCCGTCACCGTCCCTCCTCGTCCTCGTTCCGGCGTCGGTCGAAGCGCTGGTGGACGTCTCCGTGCTGGTCGCCGGCGACGTAGTTCACCCCTTCATTGCCGTGGAACGAGGGGCCGTTGTACCAGGGACCGTGCACCTGCGGGCCGTTGATCTGGGTTCCGCTCCCGGTGTGCAGGGGGCCGTTGGCGGTGCCGATGACGGTTCCGTGGTTGACCCCGACGTCTCCGGTCCCGCTGTGGCGGTGGAAGTCGCGCCCCTGTTGGCTGAGGCCGTGGTTGCCGCCGACGTGGTTGTGGACCGCGGTCCCACCGGTGGCGCGGTCTCCCGGACCGCGTTGCGGGGGAACCCGCTCCGACGGAGAGGCCGCGTCCAGGTCGTGGCGCAGGCCGGGAACCGCGTCGGCGACCGCCTTGACCAGCCGGCCGATGTCGGCCTCGGCGTTGCGGTGGTTGAACCTGAGGTACTGACACCGTTCGATCTGGGCGATCTCCCCGGGCAGGACCCCTGCGGGGATCCGCCGAGCGGCTCCGACCAGGACGGGGACGACGGGAATGCCGTGGGCGAACGCCTCGGCGATCTCCCGGCGTGTCCAGTCATCGGGGTCCTCCAGTGCCCGGCCGCCACGCCCGTCCCCCGCCTCCAGCCATCCGCTTCCGATGACGGCGAGGAGCAGGTCGCTGCGGTGAACCCCGTTGAGGAGTTCCCGGTGGAAGTCCCGCCCCGGGGCAATCGACTTGCTGGCGCGAAAGACCGACCTGCTGCCGAAGTGGCGCGAGAGCTCGCGTTCGATCAGTGTCGCGGTGGCCTCCTCGTCCCCTGTGCGGTAGTTGACGAAGATCTGGGGCACGCTTTTCTCCCTCGTTCTCGGGTCTTCTGGCGGTGGGGCGGATCCACGGAGTCCCGGAACACGCGAATTTGAAAACGTTTCACGATCCTGTTTCCGACGGGAACCGACCGAACGCGATTCTTCCGCATTCGCCCCACCGGAAAATCCGTCCGCCGCCATTCCCCTCCCCCCTTCTGACGGGACAACAGGAAACAGGAAAGCGAACGCGGAAAGTTTCACACCTCCACCCATGAGAGCAGCTCACGGCCTTCCCCGATCTCGCGACGGCCCCACCGCGCACGCACCCGCGCCTCCTCTCCCCTCCCCTTTCCTTCACTCCTCCGGCACCCCCTCCTACCTGCACAGACAGGACGACGACGGAAATCCGGACGTCTGAAAAAGGGACCTCTATTCAGGCACCAGGTTCCGAAAACCCGGTTCACCGACCTCGTCCCCATCAGCGAAGAAGTCCGCCCACCCTTTTCCGCCTCTACCATCTCCGCGTATCCCGTCGTGAGCCTGTATCCGAAATGGCAGGAACGAAGGAATTCCCATGTCCGTCACCGCCTCCCCACGTCCACGCCGGCGGCCGCCACTGCGGCCACCGCTCCCAGATGAGGTGACCCCGCTCCTGTGCGCGACGGCGTTCGCCCGGCCCGACCGGATCAGACCCGTCACGGACTGGCTCCTCGCCCAGGGCAGGGCCTGCCTCGAACGGCTCACCGAGCGGCTGCGGCGGAACAACCGGCTGTTCCGGCTGCTGCTGCTGCCCGAACGGGAACGGGAGCTCTTCTCCCTCCGGGACGAGGAGGAACCCGATCCCGACGTACTGGTCGGCGACGCCTACGCCCGTTGGGTCCTGCGCCGGATCGCGCGCAGCGACCGGCCGCTGCCCGTCATCGGGTTCGACCAGGACGCGGTGATCGCCTCCTGCGAGACCGGAGCACGGCTGGGGGCCGTCCGGCGGGCGCTGCTGTGCTCCGCGGCGCTCCTCGCCTGGGGCGCGGCGGAGCTGGACGTCCTTCCCACCGCCGGCCTCCTCGTCGTCTTCCCCGCCCTGCTGTGGGGGATCTTCCTCTTCGACCGGATCACCGCCCAGCGGTCGATGAACCGTGTCTTGGAACGCGCCCCGTCGTCCCTCGGCGGGCCGGGCAGAACGCCACCGGACGAGTCCGGAGTCGCGGCGCTGCCCTACATATCGGACAGGGGACGGCGCCGGTTCCTGGAGGAGGACCGGTTCCTCGGCGCGGGCCTGGAGGTGTGGAATCCGGCCTCCATCAGCGTCGACGTCACCAAGGGCGGCCCCGGCGTCACGCCCGGGGAGACCCCTCACCGCGACGATGCCATCCTGGCCCTCCTGGGGATGATGTACGGCGGTGGCCGGCGCGACCCGAAAGGCTTCACGCTGACCGAGCTGTACGAGCGGGTGGCCCGCGACCTGGAGCGCGAGATCCGTTTCGAGGACATGCCCGACGACCACCTTCCCGTGGACGTGGCCGGCATCTGGGGGACCTCCGCCGTCTCGTGGGAACGCATCGACGACCCCACCTGGCGGAGTCTTCCCTCGGTGACCGACGGGGTCGCACCAGGCGACACCGCCCCCGATCCCCGGCTGCTGCGCCCCTACCTGTGGGCCAGGATCAAGGGCTGGTCGGGGTCGCTCGTGGTCTCCGTCCTCGTGCGTTTCACCCGCCGGGAGGAGCACCTGCACGTCATCGTCATCCCGCAGGTGGTGGCACCCCTGGTGGACGTGGTCTCACGGCTGCGCCCGGTACCGCTCCGCCATCCCCTGCGGCTGCTCCTCACCGCCCTCCAGGCGGCGGGTGACGTGGGCGCGCTGTTCGCGCCCTTGCTGCGCCCCCGCCGGCGCCCACGCCCCGAGATCGACACGGGGAGGGGACCGGTCGGCCTGCGCGAGGCCTACAGCAAACGTCGCGTCGACGACATGCACATGAAGCACGACACCCGGCAGTACGCGAGCCTCCTCCAACGCCGCGTCTTCGACTCGGTCGAGCGGTTCCTCGACGAACACGACATCGACACCGGCGAATACCGCGAGGCCACCACGAACGCGATCGTCAACTTCGGCGTCATGGGATCGGACCAGCAGTTCAACGGCCAGGTCCAGATCACCCCCTTCGGCGACCACAACACCCAGCAACAACAGGGAGAGGGAACATGAGCGAGCACGGCGACCGGCTCTCCGTCAACTACGGGGTGACGGCGGGGACGATCAACGGTCCGGTCCAGAACAACCCCTTCGGGACGGGCAACGTCCAGGTCAACCACGCCCCCGCCGGCCAAGCCGATCCCATTGCGGCGGTCCGGGAGCGGGCCGGACGGCTGCGCCGCGATCTCGACGGTCTTGCCCGCGCCGGCGACCGGGACGCCGCGATCGCCCTCGAGGACCTGACCGTCCTCCTCGACCGGCTCGGCGCCCCGCAGATCGACCACCGGGCACTGGAGGCGGCCGCCGACCGCCTGTACCACCGTTGCGCTGTCATCGGTACCGAGGTCTCCGCGGCCCCGCTCCGGGAGACGATCAGGGCGGTCACCGGGAACCGGCGCGTCGACTGACGGACCCGAGAGCGTGGTCGTGACGACATCCCAGACCCCGGAAAACGAGGAGCCGGCCCGTGCCGTGGCCCGGACGGGCCCCGTAAGCCCCCGGTCGAACAGGCCAACCTCAAATATGCATAATTACCGCCATGAAGGCATACGTCGGAGTTACCGACGGTAAGTGGTACGACTTTCTCGCGGAGCGCGTCACCCGGTTCGGGATCCGAGAGATCAACTTCTGGCGCCCGTCGGGCAAGGGCGCCTTCCGCGTCCTCTCACCCGGAGATCTCTTCTTCTTCAAGACGCACTTTCCCCACAACAAGGTGGTCGGAGGAGGTGTCTACAGCGGGTTCGCCCGGCTCAGGGTCTCCGAGGCCTGGAACCTGCTGGGGGAGGGAAACGGGGCTCCCAGCATCGACCTGATGCGGGAACGGATCAGCTCCTATCGCAAGGAGCCGATCGGGGACGGCGAGGATCCGGTGATCGGCTGCATACTCCTGCGCGACCCTTTCTTCTTTCCCGCCGGACTGGCGGCGGACCCTCCGCCCGGCTTCGCCCCGAACCTCGTTCAGGGAAAGGGATACGACCTCTCCCTGAACCCGGGTCACGCGGACTACTTCGACAGGCTGTGCAAAGAGGCGGAGGGGCTCGTCCCGAAGGACGGCGATTCCGCCCCCTGGAAACGCCCCGGCCCCGTCTACGGCGCGCCCCGGCCGGTCACACCTCGGCTGGGGCAGCAGGCGTTCAAAGCGGTCATCCTGAACACCTACGACGGACGCTGCGCCGTTTCGGGGAGCCGGATACGGCCCACCCTCCAGGCGGCGCACATCCGCCCTCTTCCCGCCGGGGGTGAACATCGCGCGGACAACGGCATCCTGCTGCGCTCCGACATCCACACGTTGTTCGACCGCGGGTACCTCGGCCTGGACGAGGAACACCGTCTTCTGGTCAGCCATCGTCTACGAAAGGATTTCGACGGTACCGCCTGTTTCTACGAGAAGGCCGGCCAACAGGTCCTCCTCCCCGAGCGCCGCTCCGACCATCCCAACCGGGAGTTCACCTCATGGCACCGAAGGAACGTCTTCCTCACCTCCTGAGGCGTCGTTCCCGCCATCCTGCGTGAACTCTAGAACCGGCAGGAACATCGATGACCGAGAACCCTCTTTCCCCTCCTTCTCCCCATCTCTGCATCTGCGCGTTCTACGGAGACCGAGAAGGGGATCAGCACCACCTGAAGATGGTTCACCGTTTTCTCGAGTCCTCCGGGGCCATCCCGACGGGGGATGTGGTATCGGCACCGAGAAACGTCGAGTTCGTGATGACCTCTGACATCGAGGAGAGATGGCAGGCCCGGATCTCCTCAGAACAGGCATCCCCTGACCTCCTACATGGAGGCTCCCCCGATTCCCGCCCCGTGAAGGTCGGTTTCACACTGGAGCCGTTCGGCCTCGTGGTCGCCACATTCGACCCGGCCTCCCGTGGCCCGCATCCGATATGCCTGCTCACGGATCCGTCCGCGCTCGGCCTTCCAGAGGGTGTCCGCGACGAGGAAGAGGACGAAGTCCGCGTTGTCCTTGATGCGCAGACTCTGTGAGGAGACCGACCCCCTCTACGCATCGATCGGGATCGAAACCGGACTTCCCGCTCCCATCGATTTCGATGCCCGGCGCACCTATTTCGCGATCCACGACGTCTTCATATCTCAACGAATATTGGAACACACCCCTCAGGCATCGTGGCCGCGGAACGCCGCCTCGACCTCCAGACCATGGGATTCGGGCGTCTACTTTCCCTCTTCCGGAGTTTTCGGAGAAAGGGGCGACGCCGATTCCCCCTCGGCCGCGGAAATGGGAGATTTCCTGCGGCGGCTCCTGCGACCGTGTGAACCGATATCCGGACGCGAGCCTACAGGACCGGGAGAGTGCGACCGAGCCGGCCGGCGACCCTCATGACCACCTCCTTCACCCCACCGATGGGACGAACGTGGAAACCGCGTGGGACGCGCCCCCTCGCGCCGGGCGGCCGCCACCGGGCTTCCCGTGGCGAGGGCCACGCCGGTCCCGGTTCACGATTCCGGGGGTGTGGATGGGCGACACCTACAGAGACGGCTGGTGATGCCGCTCAGTAATACGCCCCGGGCCGGTCGGCTGGGGCCCCTGCGTCACAGCGGTCTCACGGGGAATCAAGCGACCGGGAGCTTCTGGGCTCGATCGATAAGGTCGTAGAGGGGACGGGAGGGCCGTCTCCCGTGAGGAACCTCCTTGGAGGGCATCATCGCCGGGATGAACCCCGAAGGAGAATCCAGGACGGGCGCATCGCCCCAGACAGGCCGATCCGTATCGACGTTTTGGGTGAGGACTGATAATCCGATGTCCATGGTCCGTGTGACCGACTCTGACTTCCGTGTGTGTCAGATCGGTTTCGACACGCTGCTCGAAATCCAACTGGAGGCGGAGCAACGAGGTTGGGCGACTCGGTGGACTTCGGTGGACGCGCTCCGTAGCCAGGTCAAGGAGGGAAGCGTCGTCCTTCAGTCGCTGATGCGTGAAGAGAGAGAGGGAGTCGTGCGGGCCTACCGATGCCTTCTCCTGTTCTCGACGATGGACGACGGAGATGCCGGAGGAGTCGCCACGATCGATCTCGATCCGGCGAGATACGAATCGTTGGATCGGCTTGATCGAGACCCGATCGTCCGGAAGGCTCTGGCCCGAATGTTCTCCCTTGCGGTGGGCGGGATTTCGATGGTCTCGAAGAAGTAGCGCACTCTCCTGGTCTGCGGGCAGACTTGAGGTAGCGGCGATCGGGACGACGGCTTCTTGGCGGTCCGGTCTCCAGTGGCCCGCACCCGATGAGGACGCAGGCGATAACGGAGATGGCCCCGAAGCCGGAGACTCGCGCTCCCGGCGCGCGTTCAACCGCGGCAGGACCCCGGCCGGGCGAGCGAGGCGCGCACCGATTCCGGGTTCACACGGCCACCGGCGCCGGTTTCCCGCCGAAGGGAGCCGGACACCGCAGTCCCACAGGACATGACGTCCACGATCCCCGGCAGGTGCCCATGTCCATAACCTTGCCCTTCTCCGCTTCCGGCCGCTACTGGATTCAAGGATGGAGCTTCCCCCAGTCCCCTTTACTGATCACCGGCCCCCACCCGGGAAACCCAGAGAAAAGGATTGATTTACTTTTCCACCGGACCGACCAGCTGCATCTTCCCACCGAGTTCGAAGGAATATTCGTATCCCAGGCCACCTTCAGGGAGATCAGGAGACTGTTCCCTGACGCCTCTCCTCCCGATGGTCCAAGCGTCAGCTTCTTTCGGATAGCGTCATCGGGAAGCATCGGGTATGTGGCCGCGCATTGGTGCCGGATATCGGAGGTCGACAGGTCGACGCCGGTGCGGGATTACCACGACAGACTGATCCTTATCGACGAATTCGAGGTATCCCGAAAACATGAAGCATAGAGAGATCCGACCGGAAGCCGACTTACCCGAACTCGCGTTCCAGGTAAAGTTCTACACCCCCAGGAGAAGGTCTCTGATCATCAGCGCCTCCCCCAGGGAGAACAACCTTCGTCCCAGAGTGGACCTCCTCTTCCGGGAGGTCGAAGAGATGTCCCTGCTCAACTTCATGAAGGGCATATCCGTCTACTCGGAAGAGATGCCCGAAAGAGAGGCGGTCAAGTACATCCTCAGGTCACGGAAGAGAGAAGAACACGTCATCGCGCAGAGCCTCGACGTCGACGTATCGAGAACGGCCGAGTTCTTCCGCGACAAGTGGGGGGTGATGAACTTTCTTTCCGAGGCTCCTCCCGACGGAGGCTGGTCCGTGTACCCCGAGCTGAAGAACCGTCCACCGGAAGATTAAGGTCTCTCGCGCCACGCTTTTCGACGAGCGCCGGGAAGGAGCCGGAACGCTGAATACCCACCACGCCTCCAGAGACTCGTCGAAGACCTGAAGGACGTCCCCGCCTGGCGGGATCTGATCATTTCCTGGGAACGCGAGAAAAAGTAAAGGGGAGTACGAACTGGAGAACGCTCCCTGCTATGCCCCATCAGACTTGCTGGACCACCTCGTCCGAACAGGTCTGGTCGGAGCGGCAGAAGCCCTCCCCTGGCTGTCGATCGGTTTCTCTGAACCTCAGTTCTCTTATCAGCTCTCAGGACGGCTCGACTGGTCAGGAAACGATAGGACAGACGTCGTAGAAGCGGTACATCGGATTCATCGAAGCCCGCAGGACTGATGGCGGGCCCGGGAAACCGGGACTTTCCCTCCGCAGCGGACGACGGGGCAGCGCCGGCTAAGAGGCCTCGGTCCCGCGTTCCGGCGCGGGGAAACGCCTCTCGTTGATGGCGACCTTGTCCCGCAGGGCCTGCTCCAGGTCCACCCCCAGCACGTCGGCGAGACGCAGCAGGTAGCTGAGGACGTCGGCCATCTCCAGGCGCACCGCCTCGGCCTTGGCCGGGTCGTCCATGACCCGCCGCGACTCCTCCTCGGTCAGCCACTGGAACTCCGCGGCGAGCTCGCCCGCCTCGCCCGTCAGGGCCATCGCCAGGTTCTTTGGGGTGTGGTAGGGCTCCCAGTCGCGCCGGTCGGCGAAGTCGGCCAGAAGCTCCTGCAACGTCGAGATGCTCACCGTCGAGAAGTACCATCCGGACGGTCCGGAAGCGAACCGGGGCCGCTCCCGCTCCGTCCGCGCGCGTGAATCCCGAGGGCCCTGCATCCCCGGTGCCGGGGAAACGGACACGTCGCTCCCTCGACCGCCCCGTCGTCCCGTGGTCAGCCCAACGGCGGGACCCGCTCGGCCTCCGGCGGCGCAGGCGGCGGGGTTCCCTGACCGAACGGGCTGCCCGGCAGGGACTCGCGACCGTGCGCGGTGGTCCACTCCGTCAGGACCGGGCCGGCCGGGACGATCCCCGACGGGTTGATCTCATGGTGGACCACGTAGTAGTGCCGTTTGATGTGGTCGAAGTCGATGGTGTCACCGAACCCGGGGGTCTGGAACAGGTCACGGGCGTAGGCCCACAGCACCGGCATCTCGGTCAGCTTGTTCCGGTTGCACTTGAAGTGACCGTGGTAGACCGCGTCGAAGCGGACCAGGGTGACGAACAGGTTGATGTCGGCGACGGTGATGGAGTCGCCGACGAGGTAGCGGCGGTTCTCCAGGCGTTCGCTCAGCGCGTCCAAGCGGTCGAACAGGGCGGTGAAGGCCCGCTCGTACTTGGCCTGGTCCCTGGTGAAGCCGCACACGTACACGCCGTTGTTGACGTCGCGGAAGATGTCCTCGGCGATCGCGTCGATCTCGTCGCGTAGTTCTCGCGGGTACAGGTCGGGGGCGCCGGCACGGTGCAGCGCCGCCCATTCGGTGGCCAGCTCGGCGGGGATGTTCGGGTAGTCGTTGGTGACGAGCCTCCCGCTGGGGACGTCCACGATCGCCGGCACGCTCACCCCGCCCGTGTAGCCGGGTTCGCGCGCCAGGTAGGCCTCGGCCAGGAACCGGATTCCCAGCACCGGGTCGCGTCCGTCCGGGTCGAGCGTGAACCGCCAGCTCCGCTCGTCCTGGATGGGGTCGGCGACGGCCAGCGAGATCGCGGACTCCAACCCGAGCAGCCGGCGCGCGATCAAGGCCCGGTTCGCCCACGGGCAGGCGCGGCTGACCACCAGCCGGTACCGTCCCGCCTCCACCGGCCATCCGCTCGAACCGTCGGCGGTGATCCGGTCGGTGAAGTGGCTCAGCGACCGTTTGAACTCCTTCTTCTCTTCCGCCATGTCCCTCTCCTCGTCCTTGGTCCCGGGGCGTGGTGCCCGGCCGGTCCCTCGGCCTCGGGGCACCATCGCCTCATCGATCATCCCCCCGCCTGTACGCGGGGGAAAGACCGCCCCACCGGGACCGGCTCGCATCCCGACGGTCGGGCGGGGACGCCTCGGAGGACAAGTCCGCCCCAGCGGCGGCGAGTGTGCCCTGAGGCGGCCACCGGTGATGGGCGGTGCGTGTGTGCGCGATGCGCGGTGCCGGGCCGCCGGCTGCCGGCCAGGACGCCGGGAAAGGGTTCTGGTACAACGCGCGGGAGGACCCGTGGAGCGCGGTCCAGCCCGGCGGGTTCAGGGATGGGCGAAGCGGATGCGTTCCATGACGTCGATGACGTAGTGAACGAGACCGATTCCGCTGGTTCCGGCGAAGACCATCGGATCGAGACCGAGCCGCGGGTCGAATCCCTCGCTGTGGAAGATGACCGGAAGCCTGACCTGGTTCTTCCTGAAGAGTTCGACCATGTCGATACCGGCCCGCTCGTCTCCGTCCCTGGCGATGTCGCTGATCACCATGTCATAGGAGTTCCGGTCGACCTTCTCCAGGGCCTGCGAGGTGGACGTCACCTGGTCGACCCGCATTCCAAGCTCCTCGAAGAGACGGACGAGGTAACGGTTGTTCCCTGGAACATCGTCCACCCACAGGATCCGGCCGCCCTTCAGGAGGGAAGCGGCGTGTTCCAGACGGGCCACCACGGAACTGCCCTCTGCCCCGGCGAGCGGCGCCGCCTGGCCTGCGTGGACGGGACCGCGGCCTGGCGCGTGCTCCGCGGCTTTCTCCAGGAGCTCCTCGGCCTCTCCCAGCGTCAGCTCCACGCCGAGCCCCCTGATCTCGGAGACGCGGGGCAGGATCTCCTGCAACAGCGGCCTGCGAAGGGTCAGGAAGACGAGGAGCGCGAAACCGACCCACAGCGCGGTCGGCAACGCGTCCAGGAGGCCGACCCACACGAATTCCGGCACGAGAGGCTCCTCGTACGTCCTGTTTCATGGCCGAAGCCAGAGTAGACCTTCACTCGCTCCGGCCGGATTGGTGTGCCCGCTCCTCAAGCACAAAAAAAAAGGGGGGTTCCCGGAACGGGAACCCCCCCACACACACGGGAGACCGAACCCCCCACACGGAGGATCCGGCCTCAACCGAAAAGATGCCCGGCGGCGACCTACTCTCCCACCCCAACCAGGGGGCAGTACCATCGGCGCTGGGAGGCTTAACGACCGGGTTCGGAATGGGACCGGGTGTTTCCCTCCCGCCATCACCGCCGTAACCCTCACCCCAACCCCCACACAGGGGCGGGAAAACCAAGAGCCACAACAACAACGCGGCAAAAACAATATCCAACAATATTCTGATTCGTGTGTATGCGCGAGCACCCAGCATCTGCGGTGGACAAGCCCTCGGCCGATTAGTAC
>NZ_FUWS01000015.1 GCF_900167435.1 Marinactinospora thermotolerans DSM 45154 | reverse complement strand
GTGGCGGAGGGTGTCGGTGAAGACGAGGGTGCCGGTGACGAACATGACGCCCAGCACGATGGCCAGGGCGGTGGTGAACAGGCGGCCCTTGTGCAGGCGCAGGCCGGCCAGGGTGGTGCGTAGCACGGTTCAGCCCTCCAACGCCAGCAGGTGGTCCAGCACCGACTCGGCGGTGGGATCGTCGACCTGTCCGGCCGGGCGGCCATCGCGCAGGAACACCACCCGGTCGGCGTAGGAGGCCGCCACCGGGTCGTGGGTCACCATCACCACGGTCTGGCCCATCTCACGCACCGAGTCGCGCAAGAACGCCAGTACCTGGGCGCCCGACCGCGAGTCGAGGTTGCCGGTGGGCTCGTCGGCGTAGACCACCTCGGGCGCGCCCAGCAGGGCGCGGGCCACGGCCACGCGTTGTTGCTGGCCGCCGGAGAGTTTGGCGGGCAGGTGGTCCAGTCGGTCGGCCAGGCCCACCACTTCCACGATGCGGGCCAGGCGTTGGTGGTCTATGCGGCGTTTGGCGATGCGGGCGGGCAGGGTGATGTTGTCGCGGGCGGTGAGCATGGGCAGCAGGTTGAAGGCCTGGAAGACGAAGCCGATGCGGTCGCGGCGCAGTTGGGTGAGTTGCCGGTCGGTCAGGGCGGTGATGTCGGTGCGGCCCATGGTGATCTGGCCGGAGGTGACGGTGTCCAGTCCGGCCAGGCAGTGCATCAGGGTGGATTTGCCCGAGCCGGAGGGGCCCATGATCGCGGTGAACGCGCCGCGGGCGAACTCCAGGTCCACCCCGTCCAGGGCCCGTACCAGCGTGCCACCGGTGCGAAACGTCTTGGTCACCCCACGCGCCACCACCACCGGCGGTGCCTCGGTGCGGGCACGGACCTGGGCCGTACTTTCACTCACTGCTGCTGCTCCTAGCACGATCACGGACGATGTGGAGCGGCCCGCCCCGATGGGATCCGGGCCGCTCCCGACGTCCTCAACGCTAGGTCCGCGCCGGGGCGCCTCCCCTCGGCCGCGAAGCCGATCCGGGCACGGCCGAAGGTGCGTGCCGGCCCGCCCGGAAGGCTTCTTTCGGAGATTCGGGCACCGACTTTCGTCGGTCCCCCGATGGGGCCCATCCCCGCCCCACGCCGCCCGCACCGCCCCCGCGGCCGGCGCCGACGCGCGCCCCGACTTTCGGCGCCCCCCTCCACGGCGGCGCGGGGCCCTGCTCCCGGCCGCCTAGAATCCGGCCCATGACCAGGGGATGCGCCGGAAGCGCGGTACAGCTGTGGGAATGGGGATGGGAGCGGCGCTACCGGATCGCCGACTGGTGCTACGCGGTCTGGTTCCTGCCGTTCGTCGCGGTGATGAACCTGGTCTCCCCCGCGGGGGGTGCCCTGCTCCTGGACATCCTGGACGCGAACCTGCCGGCCCCGGTGGTCGTGTTCCTCCTCCTCCAGACCGGTCTCGTCTTCCCGCTGCTGGTGTCGGCGGCGATCCTGTTCCGCCGCAGCCGCCCGGTGTGGTTGCTCGGCATCGCGGCGGCCGCGCTGTTCCTGTTCTCCAACGTCGTGCCGACCGTCATCGCCATCTACTCCTACGCGGTCTGGTCCACCGACCGGCGCTCCCTCTCCGCCTGGAGCGGCGTGCTCGCCGTGGGGATCGTCTGGGCCTACCACGGGAACGCCAGTGTCCTGACCGTGTCGATCCTGATCATGGCCTTGGTCCTGCCCCTCCTGGTGGGGCTGTGGTTCGGCACCCGCCGCCAGCTCGTCGCCAACCTGCGCGAGCGCGCCGAACGCCTCGAACGCGAACAGCACCTCATGGCGGAGAGCGCCATCATCGCCGAGCGCAGCCGCATCGCGCGGGAGATGCACGACGTCGTCGCGCACCGGGTGAGCCTGATGGTCCTGCACGCCGGCGGGCTGGAGGTCTCGGCGCCCGACGAACGCACCGCCGAGACCGCCGGGCTGATCCGCACCACCGGCCGCGAGGCGCTGGCCGAGCTACGCGAGATCCTCGGCGTGCTGCGCGCCGAGCCCGACGGCGCCCCCATGGCCCCGCAACCGGTCCTCGCCGACCTGCCCCGCCTCATCGCGGACTCGCGGGCCGCCGGGATGACCGTGGAACACCACACCAGCGGCCGGCCGCGGCCCCTGTCGGCGCAGGCCGAACGCACCGCCTACCGCGTCGTCCAGGAGGCGCTGACCAACGCGGGCAAACACGCCCGGGGCGGGGCGGTGACGGTGCGCGTCCACTACGGGGAGGCCGACCTGGAGGTCGTCGTCGCCAACGAGCCGCCCCCGGAGGCCGGCGTCGAACGGCCGCCCTCCGGGGGCTACGGCCTGACCGGGTTGCGCGAACGCGTCGAACTCGCGGGTGGCACGCTGACCGCCGGACCCCGTTTCGACGGGACGTGGCAGGTCCGCGCTATCGTGCCGGTGACGGGGAGCGGCGTGCCGCGGTGACCCCGGACGAGTGGGGGAGGGGACACGTGATCCGGATCGTCGTGGTCGACGACGAGCAACTGGTCCGGTCGGGGCTGCGGATGATCCTGGACTCCGCCGACGACCTGGAGGTCGTCGGCGAGGGCGCCGACGGCGCCGACGCGGTCCGCCTGGCCCGCGACCTGCGCCCCGACGTGGTCCTGCTCGACATCCGGATGCCCGGGGTCGACGGGCTCACCGCCGCCGCCGACCTCGCCGCCCTCCCCACGGCGCCCCGGGTGGTCCTGCTCACCACCTTCGACCTCGACGAGTACGTCCACCGCGCCCTGCGCGCCGGCGCGGTGGGGTTCCTGCTCAAGGACACTCCGCCGCGTGACCTCATCGGCGCGGTGCGCACCGTCCACGAGGGCAACGCGATGCTCGCCCCCAGCGTCACCAAGCGGATGCTGGAACGCTTCGCAACGCCGCCGAGGTCCGGCGCGGTCGAGGCGGCCCGGCGCCTGGAGGTCCTCACCGAACGCGAACGCGCGGTGCTCGTCGCGGTCGCCCAGGGCAGGTCCAACGCCGAGGCCGGACGGGACCTGGGCATGCGCGAGGCCACGGTGAAGGCGCACGTCAGCCGCATCCTGGCGAAACTCGACATGACCAACCGGGTGCAGGCGGCCATCCTCGCCCACGACGCGGGCTGGGTCTGACCCCTTCCGGACACGAGCCCCGCGCGCACGGGACTCGCGCGACGGGCGCGTGAAGTCCGCGTTAAGGCCGGACGGAGTACGGACGCTCCGCAAGGGGCGGGGCTATCGTGGAAGCGGCCCCAAGAGCCGGGGTCCCACGGGGCCGTCACGGGTCCCGACGCTGCAGAAAGGCTGAGCCGTGGCCGTTCGAACACGTGGTGCCGCCGGGCGGACGCCGCAGGCCGACCACGTCACCGATTCCGTGGAGGGCGTGCCGCACGTCACCGGAGCCGACGACCCCGAGGCGACGGTGCCCGGCAGGCTGCTGGCCGTCGCCACCCGCCTGTTCGCCGAGAAGGGATTCGACCGCACCTCCGTTCAGGAGATCGTGAACGCCGCCGAGGTGACCAAGGGGGCGATGTACCACTACTTCGACTCCAAGGACGACCTCCTCGCCGAGATCTACGCCCGCGTGCTGCGGATGCAGATGACCCGGCTGGAGCGCATCAGCTCGGGACCGGGCGACATCGCCGAGCGGGTCCGGGCCGCCGCCGCCGACGTCGTGGTCACCACCATCGCCAACCTCGACGACGCCACCATCTTCTTCCGCTCGCTGCACCAGCTCAGCCACGACAAGCAGCGCGAGGTGCGCGCCGAACGCCGCCGCTACCACGAGCTGTTCCGCTCGCTCGTCCAGCAGGGGCAGGACCAGGGTGTCTTCACCGACCGGGTGCCGGCCGACATCGTCGTGGACTTCTACTTCGGGTCCGTCCACCACCTGAGCACCTGGTACCGGCCGGAGGGGGAGCTGTCCCCGACCCAGGTGGGCGACCACTACGCGCGTCTCCTCCTGGACGCCCTGCGGCCCACGACGTCCGCCTCCTGAGGGTCCGTGGACGGACGGGACGGCCTCTTCGGGCGGACCGCGTCCCCGGTGCCCCCGCTGAGCCGGCGAGGTGAGACGCGGCCCGTCCCGCTCCCAGCTCCTCCGCCGGATCTGGGAGCGGGGAGAAGCTGACCGAGGCGAAGAGGGCCAGAAGGCCGGGTACACGGATGGGATCCGCCAGATGCCGTGTTCAGCGTCATCTGTGGTGCCAACAGAGCGCTCATGCCTGAGGCAGGGATCTGTATTTGGAGTACGAACCTTGAGTATCTCCAAGGAGTGACACGGAAGGTATAGGAGTCTTGTGTCGAGGGAGCGGTTCAGGAAACGCTGAACCTGCACCAGCAGGACTAATGATCCTTCTCAGTCGGTACGGAGATCTGGCAGAGGTTATCGAGACCTGCCTTGGGTTTACTAGCGTGAAAAGATGTGGCGGAGAATAGTTGACAATTTAATCTCGCTGAGAGATTTTCGTTAAGGGTCCATGAGGGAGAGGTCGCTGAGCCGGTCAACGGTCTGCGTGCTCTTCTTGGTGGTGGGTTTGGGCATTTTCTCGTTGGAGGATCGGCGAAGGATCTTCAGTTCCCTTCCTTCGACCCATGCATTCCAAGACTTGATGTAGTAAAAGAGGTGTTCGCGCGAATTTTCGCGCCTTCGTACGATTTTTCCCGCTGCGAGAGAGAGTGTTGTGTTGCGCAAAGTGAGGCGAGGGTCTCCCACTTTCAGGTCGGCGCCCGTTGTCAACCCTTCTAGCCAAGCGCTCTGGTCGATATCAGGCCTGGCTTTGCTGGTCACATACCAACCAATGGTGGCCGCCGTTATGGTCATGCGTATCGCTCGATTGATTGCCGCTGCCTTTAGGAGGGCTTCCCGCATGCCGGGGTTCGCTTCCAGAATTTCTACGAGCTGTTCGTTGCTGACTATTGAATGGCTTCCTGACCAGGCAGAGTCGGGATTGGTCTGGTAGAGATACAGACCTCGTAGTGCTGAGGCGAGATGAGCAGTGTTAGCTTCGCCGGACAGGGAGAGGACATCTTTTCCGGTCCTCTTTCTTCCTGTGTCCAAGACGGTAAAGGAAGAGCTTGGCGCTCCTTGGAATACCATCATTTCGACCGTTGCTCCAGCTTTGATTATGGCATGCAGTCGATGCTGGCCGTCCAGGAGCCTTCCGGACTCGTCAAAGGCGATCCCTTGATGAGTTAGCTGCCACTCTCCTCGTTTGATTTGTTTGACTAGTTGTTCGACCGTGGTTCGACTTAGAGGGCGGTTGTTCTGGTTCCGTTCAAGCCACTTTTTGGCTATCTCGGGGGTCACGCTTACGATGTTGGCTTGCATGTCATTTCACCGTGTCTGTGGCTGACCTGTGCTGCTTCGGTTGTTGTGGAGAGAGTATACGAAAGCAATCTATCTCGGGTTGAGTTCTGCGAAATGAAAGTGTTTTGTGTATTAATGGTAGATTTTGTGCTCTAAAAGATCGTCTGTAACGTATTCGAGTTTTTGTCCATCTCTGAGGTGTTTCTTGCTGAGGAGGCTGGGTGTAGCTGTGTATCACCTTGGTTGGGACCTCTCTGAGGGACAGAGAAAGGGGATAGTGCTTGATGGCGCTGTCAGTTTGCAGTACACGTGCTAAGGCGCTTACCCAAAGAGGCGTCGAGAACTCCGTCTCCCCGCTAGGAGGGTGGACTTCAGCCCGGTATGAACGAGGAAGAAGTATGGGAGTCGATCGACTGCGCACGTGGGGTCGATGCTGTGCTCGGTGGCGTCGGCCAAGTGGTCATCGGCCGCGCTGGCCAGATCTGGTGTCTTGATGGTTGAATACGACATCTCCACGAGGTTGATTTCGGGGATGTAGGCGGACAATCGCTCCAGATGTGAAGCCGGTTCTGGCCAGCCGTTCAGGCGTGCATGGCTCGGTTCGTGTGCGCGCAAGCCCGTCTCGGACCAACATCCGCTCACCCGTGTAGAAGGCCTGAACCGTTTCGGCGCTGGGGTCGGTGCACCAGCGTCATAGACGCAGGGCGAGACACGTTCTGAGCTCCGCGTTTGGGCTCGGCAGCGTAGCCCAGCACGGCGGCCAATGGGGCCTTCTTCCAGTTCAGGCGGTGGGTCAGGGCTGGGGGCGCAGGGGCGTGGGGGTGGAGTCCCTGGGGTAGCGCAGAGAGCGATTCGCTGGAAAATATGATTTTTGATATGTGATTACTCGTGCGCCACTTGTCGGGCGATTTCGGACTCATCATATTTGCCGGCCTTGCGCTCGGACCGCTGCAGGTCCCAGTCCAGCTGGACGGTGAGGAAACCGCCACGCCGGAGGACCGCCACAGGCGCATCCCGTCTGTCCGGGCCTGCGCGCTCCAAGGTTCATAGAACCGTCTTGTGCCCGTGCGACAACGTGCTTTCCGCGGGAGCCGCACGTCTGCTCGGCCTGCTCATTGGTGATTTTCGGGGCTGACCGGTGGCGGTGCATCGTCCCCACTCCACCCTATTTCCACAGGTGTTTCCAGTGCTGCGCACTCTCTGTGGACACGTCGAGCGTCTACACGATCCCGGTATGAGGGGGTGCTGGATGGAAAGCTCGGCCGTGCAGACACCTGGCCTCGGCCAGTTCAGGCAGGTCAGCGGTGAAACGGCTTCCGTCAGATGGCGGGTCCGGCTTAAAGGGGGCCGTCATGCTCACACGGTCGAGCCATTCATTCCCGCGCAACTAATGAAAAGCTCAAAAATGATGAGAACATCGTTGGGTCCGTCCTCAACGACCACAGACTCTGGAAAAAGCTGATGTAGTGGGTTGGCTGACGCGATATCCTGTCCGCCGCCTATTGGGTCATCGCTGTTTCGGCCTCCGATCGCAGTGCAACCACCTAACCGGCCGCTGGAATGGGTCTCATGTCTTGCTTGTTGTCCTCTACCGACCTGTGAGAGGCATGATGTTTGATTTTGCTGGTACAGGAAGAGGAGGCTCCCATGGCCGAGTGCAGGGCGGTGCGCTGAGAGCTAGCGTGGCTTTGCCGTTGGTGTTCCTTTGTAGGCGGGCACGGGTCCATCCTTTCCCTATCGCCTGGTTGATGCTGTCTCAGTCTGAATTACACAGCGATTGTGCCTGTCGGGGTCAGCGCTCAGGGTTGACGGCTCGGAAGTAGAGGAATCTGGGGCGGGTCATCAGCAGGGTGTACCAGTAGGGGTCGGCCTGTTCGCACTCCGGCAACGGCATGGGCTCGACCAACTGGTCGACGTCGAAGCCGGCCCGGCGTAGCGCGCTGAACGCGCTGCTGAGAGGGCGTCGGTAGAAACGGACCTCGCGCGGGCCGCTGGGCAGCGGCCATTCGTCGGTGACCATCTCGGTGCGGAAGTAGTCGGGCCGGTCGAACCAGCGCCAGTCCTCGCCGGGGTGGTGGACGGACATGACGAGCGCGCCGCCCGGTCGCAGCACCCGCCGCAGCTCCCGCAGGGGCGGTACCCAGTCCTCCAGGTAGTGCAGCACCAGCGAGGCGGTGACGAGGTCGAAGGAGCCGTCGGGGAGGAAGTCGAGCGGTTCGGCCAGGTCGGCGCGGTGGAACTCCGCCCGGCCGCCGGCGACGCGGGCGCAGCGTTCGCGGGCCAGCCGCACCATCACCGGGCTGACGTCGATCCCGGTCACCTCGGCCCCGCGCTCGACGAGCCGCGCCGACAGGTGGCCGGCCGCGCAGCCGACGTCCAGCACCCGCCGGCCCGCCACGTCACCCGCCAGCGCGAGGATCGCCGGCCGGTCGTAGTAGGCGTTGGCCGGGCTCGACGCCGTGTGCTCGGCGTACTCCGCGCCGAGTTCGTCGTACTGTTCCGCCGCCACGCTCGTCTCCTTACACTCTCGGCCGCGGCGCCATCACCCCGGCGGCGGTGCCAGGCTATTTCCCCGTCTTTCCTGCCGCGTCAGCCGGAATCCGCGCGGGCACGTTGGTGCGGCCGGCGCGCCGGCCCGCGCCGTCCCTTCCCCAGTGGTCCCCGGCTCCGCCCTCATGGGGACGGTCCGTGGGCCGGGGATGGGGGCTGCGCGTGGAGCCAGGGGCGGTGCGCGGGGCTCGCGCCGTCCGTTCCGCCGGCGCTCCCCGGCCGCTCGGGACGGTGGTGGTCGAAGGCGGCCCACAGGCCCGCAGGGCGAGGGCGCGCTCCGGGAGTCCCGCCCAGCCCTCTGTCCCGGCCATGGCCCGTCCGATGCCACGCCCAGGGGCGGGGGTTGGGGGCAACGTCCCGTTATGGGCCGTCCGTGGTACACAGGCCGTTCCACCCCGGAAGCACGGGAGGGGCGTCGCCGGCGGGAACCGGGGCGGAGGGAACGCGCGGAGGGCGGCACATGGAACACCTGATCGGAATCGTCAGCCTGGCCGTCGGCCTCCTGACGGCGGCCGGGGTTCTGTTGGCCGTCGCGAGGTCGGCCGCCAAGGGGGAGCTGGAGCGCAACCCCATGGTCGGGATCAGGACGCGGACCACGCTCTCCTCCGACGCCGCCTGGCGGGCCGGGCACCGGGCCGCGGCCCCCTGGCTGACCAGGGCCGCCCAGACGGCCCTGGTCGCGGGGATCGTCAGCGGGGTCATCGCCGTCGTCCAGGCGGTGACGGGCGCCGGCGGCGCGGCCGTCCTCGCCGTGCCGGGCGCCGGCTGGATCCTCTTCCTCCTCCTGGTGGTCGTCGCGGTACGCAGGGCCGACACCGCGGGCAGGGCGGCGACGGAGGGGGCATGACCGCCCCGGCGGCCGAGGGCACGCCGGCACCAGGCCGGCCGCGCCGTGGGCGCGACCGTGGTGCGCCTCCCTCCAGAGGGCTGTTCCCCGATCCGCGGGAAAGGGAGACGGGGCGTGGAGACCTTCCCCCGCCGCGTGGTCCGGGGACGCCGCCCGCGCCGCTGTGACGCGGCGCCGCCGGGCGGGTAGGGAGCCGTGGCTCCCGGTCGCCCCTGGGAGACGCCCGGGGCACGCCCCGCGCCCCCGACGGCCGGTCTTCCCGTGTTCCGTCAGGGGGCGGGGCGAAAGCGTGTGACGCCCCCTCCGCGCCCCGGCCCGGGCGCGAAGGGGACGTCCGGTCGCGGGGCCGCCGGGGCGTTCGGGTGGCGCCCCGGCGGGCCGGAGCGCCACGGAGCGGCCACGGGTCCCGGCGAGGATCAGGCCGGACGGGCGGTCTCGCGGTGGGCGCGGCGGCGCACCAGCAGCCACACCGACAGCAGGGCGATGGCGGCCAGCACCATCAGGTACCCCGAGACGGCCAGCGAGGTGCCGAAGGCGTCGAGCAGCAGCACCATGGCGAAGGGCGCGAACCCGCCGCCCACCACGGAGCTGATCTGGTAGCCGAGCGAGGCCCCGGTGAAGCGCACCTCCGGTTCGAACAGCTCGGCGAACAGGGCCGCCTGCGGCGCGTACATGATGCTCAGGAAGATCCCGCAGCCGAGCATGCCCGCGGCCATGATCCAGATGTTGGCGGTGTCCACCAGCAGGAACAGCGGGATCGCCCACACCAGCAGTCCGGCGATCCCGAAGGCGTAGACCCTGACCCGGCCGATCCGGTCCGATATCGACGCCGCCCACGGCATCAGCGGCAGCTGCACCAGGCTGAGCCCGAGGGCGACCAGGAGCACCGCGTTGCGGGCCATCCCGAGTTCCCGGGTGGCATAGTCGAGAATCCCGGTCACCAAAATGTAGAAAGCGGCGTGGTTCACAGCGAAAGAACCCCCGGCCAGCAGCACGGTGACCTTGTGGGAGCGCAGCACGTCGCGGAGCGGGGAACGCCGTCCGCCCGTCGCGGCGGCGGCCCGGAACTCGGGGGTCTCCTCGACGTGGCGGTGGATGAGCCAGGCCAGCACCAGGACGAACACGCCGAGCAGGAACGGGATCCGCCAGCCCCAGACGACGAACGCCTCGGGGCTGACCAGGAAGCTGACCGCGAAGTACACGGCGTAGGCGGCGACCAGGCCGATCGGCACGCCCATCTGCACCAGGCTGCCGTACAGGCCGCGCTTGCCGGGCGGGGCGTACTCGGTGGCCAGCAGGGTCGCCCCGCCCCACTGCATGCCCACGGCGACGCCCTGCACCAGGCGCAGCACGACGAGGATGATCGGGGCGAGCACCCCGACGGTGGCGAAGGAGGGCAGCAGCCCGATCAGGGTCGTGGCCAGGCCCATGCCGATCAGGGCCCACACCAGGGTGGGTTTGCGGCCGTACTTGTCGCCGAGGTGCCCGCCGAGGATGCCGCCGATCGGGCGGGCCAGGAAGCCCACGGCGAAGGTGGCGAAGGAGGCGAGGACGCCGGCCACGGGGCTGAAGGCGGGGAAGAACAGGGAGCCGAAGACCAGGGCGGCGGCGACGCCGAAGACGAAGTACTCGTACCACTCGACCGTGGCGGTCGCGGCGGCGGCGCCGGCGACGATGCGGCGGGTCCGCACGTCGACGGGGATCGCGGGCGGATCGGTCGGGGACTGGGGGGAGGGGGATGCGCTCATGGGGCCTTCCCGATGGAGGGGAGATCAGGAAACGGACGGGTGTGTCCCGCGTCACTTCGAGCTATGGAGAAAGATTGAAACCGACCGGATGGTATGTCAATGGTCATCTTTGCTTTTTCGCTGAATTTCTCTGGGGTATATTGCGCTACGGCCGAACGTCGATACCGGACGGTCGGTCGCGGTGACCGTACGGACTCCGCCGGGCCGCGGGCGCAACCGCGCGTCGGGCGGTCAGGCAGGAGAAGTGATGGCTGTGACGAACCCGCCGGGACTCGACCTCGCGCGCCTTCGGGAGCACCTCGACGCCCAACGGCCGGGACTGGTCGACGGCGAGCTGTCCGGAAACGTCATCGCCGGTGGACGCTCCAACCTCACCTACGCGATCACCGACGGCCGGCGCCGTTGGGTGGTGCGCCGCCCGCCCCTGGGGCACGTGCTCCCCACAGCCCATGACATGGCCCGCGAGTACCGGGTGATCTCGGCCCTGGCCGGCACCTCCGTCCCCGTCCCGGGGACCGTGCTGCTGTGCGAGGACCCCGAGGTGATCGGCGCGCGCTTCTACGTCATGGAGTTCGTCGAGGGCACGCCCTACCGCAGCAGCGAGGAGCTGCGCGCGCTCGGCCCCGAACGCACCCGCGCCGTGGTGCTGTCGCTGATCGACACCCTGGTGGACCTGCACGCGGTGGACCCCGCCGAGGTCGGCCTCGCCGACTTCGGCCGCCCCGAGGGGTTCCTGGAACGTCAACTGCGGCGGTGGAGCAAGCAGCTCGCGGCCTCGCGCAGCCGGGAGCTGCCGGGCATCGACGAGCTCCACGACCGGCTCGCCGCCGCGCTGCCGACCTCGCCGCGACCGACGATCGTGCACGGCGACTACCGGCTGGACAACGTGCTGGTCGACGGCGGCGACCGCATCAGCGCGGTGCTCGACTGGGAGATGTCCACGCTCGGCGACCCGCTCACCGATCTCGCGCTCATCGTCGCCTACAGCGGGCGCGAGCTGCCCCCCGACACCGGGGTCAGCACGGTCCGCGACGCGCCGGGCCACCCCACCACCGACGAGCTCGTCGCCCGCTACGCCGAGCGTTCCGGCCGGGACGTCTCGGCGCTGGGCTGGTACGTCGGCTTCGCGTTCTTCAAGCTCGCGGTGATCCTGGAGGGGATCCACTACCGCTTCAGCCAGGGGCAGACCGTGGGCGAGCACTTCGACCGGATCGGCGCGGCCGTTCCCGTCCTCGTCGAGGGGGGACTGGAGCGGATGGCCAGGGCCTGAGGAGCGGGCGGACGGGGCGGAAAATGCCCTTTTTCTTCCCGTCTGCCCATCCCCTCGGTTGGGAGTACCGGCCGGTAGCTGGATACCCTGCTGTCCGTTCTTCACTAAGTCGTCGACAGCACGGCAGCGTTTCTTCCGGAGGTGCCCTTCACATGTCCCGCTCGGTTCTGGTCACTGGCGGCAGCCGGGGGATCGGCTTGGCCATCGCCCGAGAACTCCAGCAGGCCGGTGACGCCGTCGCCGTGACCTACCGGTCGGGTGAACCACCTGAGGGCTTCCTCGGCGTCCAGTGCGACATCACCGACTACGCCCAGGTCGACGCGGCCTTCAAGACGGTCGAGGAGGAGCAGGGACCGGTCGAGGTGCTCGTCGCCAACGCCGGCATCACCAAGGACCAGCTGCTCGCGTTGATGAGCGAGGAGGACTTCACCTCCGTCCTCGACACCAACCTCACCGGGTCGTTCCGCGTCGCCAAGCGCGCGGTGCGCGGCATGATGCGCAAGCGCACCGGACGGATCGTCCTCATCTCCTCGGTCGTGGGCCTGCTCGGTTCCGGCGGCCAGGCCAACTACGCCGCCTCCAAGGCGGGCCTGGTGGGGTTCGCCCGCTCCCTCGCGCGCGAGCTGGGCTCCCGTAACATCACGGTCAACGTCGTGGCCCCCGGTTTCGTCGAGACCGACATGACCGCGGCGCTGTCCGAGGAGCGTCAGGCCGAGATCAAGAAGAACGTCCCCCTGGGCCGCTACGGGTCGGCCGAGGAGATCGCCAAGACGGTGCGCTTCCTCTCCGGACCCGACGCCGCCTACATCACCGGCGCCGTCATCCCCGTCGACGGCGGCCTGGGGATGGGCCACTAGCCTCCGCTCGCTCCGGCGCACCACGGACGGGGCGCCGGACTCCAACGATTTCGAGAACAGGACACGACGACTTCATGGGAATCCTTGAGGGTAAGCGCATCCTCGTCACCGGTGTGATCACCGACAGCTCCATCGCCTTCCACGTGGCCCGGCTCTGCCAGGAGCAGGGCGCCACCGTGGTGCTCACCGGTTACGGCCGGCTCAGCCTGGTCGAGCGCATCGCCAAGCGCCTGCCGGGCGAGCCGCCGGTGCTGGAGCTCGACGTCACCGACGAGGGCCACCTGGACAGCCTCGCCGACCGCATCCGCGAGCACGTCGACGGCATCGACGGCGTCGTCCACTCGATCGGGTTCACCCCGCAGGAGGCGCTGGGCGGCAACTTCCTCAACACCAAGTGGGAGGACGTCGCCACCGCGCTGCACACCTCGGCCTACTCGCTGAAGTCCCTCACCATGGCGGTGCTGCCGTTGATGAAGGACGGCGGGTCGGTCGTCGCCATGGACTTCGACGCCACCGTCGCCTACCCCGTCTACGACTGGATGGGCGTCGCCAAGGCCGGCCTGGAGTCCACCGCCCGCTACCTCGCCCGCTACCTGGGCGAACAGCAGGTCCGGGTGAACCTGGTCTCGGCCGGTCCGCTCAGCACCATGGCGGCCCGCAGCATCCCCGGGTTCAGCGACCTCGCCGAGTCCTGGCCGCAGCGCGCCCCGCTGGGCTGGGACGTCTCCAACCCCGAGCCCGCGGCCCGCGCCGTCGTGGCGCTGCTGTCGGACTGGTTCCCGGCGACCACCGGCGAACTCGTGCACGTCGACGGCGGCTTCCACGCCATGGGGGCGTAGGCTGTCCCGCATCACGCGCGCCGCGGGCGCCCATCCCCGGGATGGGCGCCCGCGGCGCGGACAGGATCGGCGACGTAGGGGGAGCGCAGGGGAATGGACCTGGAACTCGACGGTGCGAGGGTGGTCGTCACCGGGGCGAGCCGCGGCATCGGCAGGGCGATCGCCGGGGTGTTCGCCGGGGAGGGAGCGGACCTGGCGATCTGCGCCCGCTCCGCGGAACCGCTGGAACAGGCGGCCGAGGAGCTGCGCGGAACCGGCCGGACCGTCATCGCCGAGGCGCTCGACGTCGCCGATCCCGCCGCGCTGAGGGGGTTCGTCGACCGCGCCGCCACCGGCCTGGGCGGGATCGACGTGCTGGTCTCCAACGTGTCGGCCGGCAGCAGCGCGACCCCCGACCAGTGGGAGCGCAACGTCGCCACCGACCTCATGCCGTTCGTGCGGATGTGCGAGTACGCCGAGCCCTACCTGGCCGCGTCGTCGCGGGGCGGCTCGATCGTGCTCATCTCCACGACCTCGGCGCTGCACACCGGCCCGCCCTCCGGCCCCAAGGCCTACGGGCCGGTCAAGGCCGCGCTGAACCACTACGCCGCCTCGCTGGCCCGTACCCTGCCGGCCAAGGGCATCCGCGTCAACACCGTCTCGCCGGGGCCGATCGAGTTCGAGGGCGGCGGCTGGGCGCGGCGGAGGACCGACGCCCCGGACTTCTACGAGTCGATCCGCTCGGCCATCCCCATGGGGCGTCTGGGCCGGCCCGAGGAGGTCGCCCGCGCGGTGGCGTTCCTGGCCAGCCCGGCGGCCTCCTTCATCACCGGCGCCAACCTGGTCGTGGACGGCGGCTTCGTCGACCGGATCTGACGGCTCGGCCCCGCCGGCCGCCGTCCCGGGGGACGGCGGCCGGCGGGGCGCCGGTCACCCCTCGCGCAGGACGGCCGTCAGCCGGGTGTGCCGTTGGACCCGCGCCACCTCGCGCACCGCCTCGCCGAGCGCCGGTCCGGCCGCCTGCACGATCGACACGTGCCGGCTCGCCCGGGTCAGCGCGGTGTAGACCTGGGGGCGTGAGGCCCGCGTGTCGGGCGGGTAGACCGCGATCACCGCCGGCCACTCGTTCCCGTGCGCCGCCGCGACCGGGATCGCCCAGCCCGGGCGCAGGTGGGACGCCTCGGTCACCGTCACCGCGCGCCCGCCGGGAAGCTCCACGCCGGCGCCCTCGCCGCTCACCTCGCGCAGCACGCCCACCTCGCCGGGACCGTAGCCGGGGCCGTGGCCGGCGAGCAGCACGCGGTCGCCGGGGTCCAGCCCCCGATGCGCGCCGGGGCCGGGGTTCAGCCGCGCCTTGCACACCGTGTTGAGCGCGTCAGCGCCGGCCTCGCCGCCGCGCGTCGGGGTGAGGATCTGGACGTCGTGCGCCGCGATGCCCAACGCCCGGGGGATCGAGTCGGTGAGCAGCTGCACCGTCCGGTGGACGGCCTCACCGGCCGAGGCCGCGGGGACGACGACGACCTCGTGGCCGGGCGCCGCGACCTCTGCCAGCTCCCCTTCGGCGACCAGGCCGGCCAGTTCGGCGACGGGGTCCCCGCCGGGGTCGGCGGGCAGGGGCGCCACCGCGGCCGTCCGCGAGGCGACCAGGTCGGCCACGACCTGTCCGGCGCCGGCCGAGGGCGCTTCGGAGAGGTCGGCCACCAGGACCAGGTGGGTGCCGTCGGCGCAGGCGGCGACGAGCGCGGCGGCCGCCTCGACGTCCAGCGCCATCGCGCCGGTGACGACGACCAGCCCGGCCTCGATCGGCCGTTGCGCGTCGCGTCCCCGCTCGTCGGGGCCACGGGTCTCCAGCAGCTCCGGCACCGAGGCGACCTCGACGCCGGCGTCGCCCAGCCGGGCGCGCAGCGCCGCGGCGGCCGAGGCGGTGGGGGCGGCCACGGCGAAGCCGACCTCGCTGTCGGTGCCGATCGCGGCGGCGCAGGCCACCACGGTGGCGATCGCGGACCGCGCCCCCGCGCCGTGGGGCAGCACGCACACGCCGCGCAACGCGACGGTGACCAGCGCCGCCGTCACCTCGGCGGGGACGTCGAGGCCGAGCCGCAGGGCGGTCGCCTCGACCGTCTCGGCGGCGGTCGCGGAGTCCATGATCGGTTCGCTGGTGCCCATCAGCCGGGTCAGTCCCGCGCCCAGGCGCTGCTCGGCCGCGCCGAGGCCGGCCAGGGCGAGGTGGTGCTCGGGGTCGGGCAGCTCCGGCACCTCGTCGTCCTCGAAGTCGTCGTCGCCCTCGGGGAGCACCTCGAAGTCCGCGACGTCGCCGCTCTCCAGCGCCGCCTGCACCGCGGGCCCGGTCGAGCGCACCCCCAGAGCGCGCAGCGCGCCCTCCAGGCGCGGCCGGTGGAGCGCGGTGTGCCCCTCGCGCGCGGCCCGGCGCAGGAGGTGACGGACCAGGGCCCGGCCCCGGCGCGGGTCGTCGGGGGAGGCCGCCTCGCCCAGCGCGCGGCGCGCGCAGTAGTCGGCCTGCTCAGGGGTCACCGAGGCGACGTCGAGCAGCCGCCAGGGATCGGCGGACAGGGCCTGGTCGGCGCCGGGACCGAGCGCGGCCACCAGTGGTCCGGCGAGCCGCTCGGGCGCGCCCACGGCGGCCAGCGCGGTCCGGGCCCGGTCGAGGGGGCCGGCGCCGCCCGGCCCGGCCGCGCCGGAGGGGGACGGAGACGATGACGGGTCGGCCACGGAAAGCGCACCTCTCCTCGGGAAACGGACTGGGTGGGCGCCGGACGGACGCCCGTCCGGTGAGCTTAGCGAGCCTGGGGAGGGGCGGGACGCCGCCCGCCGCCGGGGCGCCCGCGCGTCGGGTGGGGGCCCTGCCGTCCGTGTTCCGGGGCGCGTCCGGGGTTTCGGTCAGTGCGGGGCGGAGGCGTCGTTGAGGGCTTCGCGGATCTCGCGGGGGAGCCGGACGTTCTCGGTGGCGAGGATGTCGCCGAGTTGCGCGGCCGTGCGCGGGCCGACCGAGACCGCGGCCACCCGCGGCTGGTCGCGCACCCAGCTCAGCGCCACCGCGAGCGGGGAGACCCCCAGTCCCTCGGCGGCGGTGCACACCGACTCCACGACGCGGCTGCTGCGTCCGTCGAGGTAGGGCTCGACGTAGGCGGCCATGTGCGGCAGCGCGCCCCGGGACCCGCCGGGCACCCCGTTGCGGTACTTGGCGGTCAAGACGCCCCGGCCCAACGGCGACCAGGCGATCAGGTGCGCGCCACAGTCGGTCAGGGCCGGCACGAGGTCGTTCTCCACCCGGCGGTTGAGCAGGGAGTACTCGGCGCCGGCCGAGACGATCGGGGTGCGCCCGGCACCGCGTCCGGCGGACTGCCAGGTGGCGTACCTGGCGAACTGCCACGAGGCGAGGTCGCCGACGCCGGCGTAGCGGACCCGTCCCGAGGCGACGGCGGTGTCGACCGCGGCCAGTGTCTCCTCGATCGGGGTGCAGGGGTCGTGGACGTGGAGCTGCCACAGGTCGATGTGGTCGGTCTGCATCCGGCGCAGGGAGGCGTCCAGGGAGGCGAGCAGATGCCGGCGCGAGGTGTCGTAACGGCGGTGGTGGTCGGGGGCGTGCCCCGTCTTCGTGGCGATGATCACATCGTCGCGGCGTACGACCGTGCCCAGGAGCCGTCCGATGATGCGTTCGCTGTGCCCGCCGCTGTAAATATCGGCGGTGTCGATAAGGCTTCCGCCCGCATCCACAAAGGCGGCGAGTTGATCGGCGGCCTCTTCCTCTTCGGTGTCCTTGCCCCAGGTCATGGTGCCCAGGGCGATACGCGACACCCACAGTCCTGAACCGCCCACCTGTCGCTGTTCCATGGCGCGGAGAGTACCCTCTCGCGCGCTCCGCGGGATGGGAGCGGTGGGTGAATCACGAGTGGCTATGGGATGTCCCAAATGCGTATGAAGTTCGATCTGCGGTTTTTCTGGGTTGATCTCCCCACCCGCATCTCCGTCCACGCCGCAGTCGAGCCCTCCACGGTCAGAGTAAGCTGCCCTGGTCTGCCCCCTGCACGACGAGCCGGCCCGCGTGATCCTCCCGGGGCGCGGGGCTCGCCCTGCCCCGGTCCCTGCCCGGCCGCCGCGTCGATGCGCGGGAATCGGCCGGCCGGGAGGCGACGCCTCCCGGGCGCGATCCCCGCCATGGAAACCGACTGCCAGGAGTCAATCCCGCCGTGTCCATCTTCGAGGCCATCATCCTTGGACTAGTCCAAGGACTGACCGAGTTCCTGCCGATCTCCTCCAGCGGTCACCTACGGGTCGTCGCCGCCTTCTCCGGGTGGCCCGACCCCGGTGCCGCCTTCACCGCGGTCACCCAGATCGGTACCGAGCTCGCCGTGCTGATCTACTTCCGCAAGGATGTCTGGAACATCCTGTCCACCTGGACCCGTTCCCTGGTGCGCAAGGACCTGCGGCGGCACATCGACGCCCGCATGGGCTGGTACGTCATCCTCGGTTCGCTGCCCATCGGTATCGCCGGGCTGCTGTTCGAGGAGCCCATCGACAGCTTCTTCCGCGACCTGCGGCTGACCGCGCTCACCCTGATCATCTTCGGTGTGATCCTCGGCGTGGTCGACCACTACAGCCGCAAGCACCGGGAGCTGACCGACCTCACCGTCGGACGCGGCCTGACCTACGGTCTGTTCCAGATGCTCGCGCTCGTCCCGGGCGTCTCCCGCTCCGGCGCCACCGTCACCGGCGGCATGCTGATGGGCTTCAAGCGTGAGGCCGCGGCCCGCTACGCCTTCCTGCTCGCGATGCCCGCCGTGTTCGCCTCCGGCGTCTACAAGCTCAAGGACATCGGCGGCAACGAGTACGCGGGATGGGGCGCCACGCTCGTGGGCACCGTCATCGCCTTCGGCGTCGGCTACGCCGTCATCGCCTGGTTCATGCGCTTCATCTCCACCAACAGCTTCATGCCGTTCGTCTACTACCGCATCGCGCTGGGCATCCTCATCCTGACCCTGGTCAGCTTCGGCAAGCTCGACCCCTCCGGCGGCGCCGAGGCCGAGGGCGTCGGTGGCGAGGAGGTCACCATCTCCCAGGAGGCGCCGGCCGACTCCACCCCCTCGCCCGAGCCCAGCCCCTCGGTCGAGCCCAGCCCGTCCGCCTCGGTGAGCACCGATCCCGTCACCGGCTGGCCCATCGACCCCGAGACCGGCCTGGCCCGCGACCCCGAGACCGGCCAGCACAAGGACCCCGTCACCGGCGAACTGGTCCAGATCGACCCGGGTACCGGTCTGCCGATCGACCCCTACACCGGCCAGCCCTACGATCCGCTCGTGATCCACGGCGACCAGGCGCCCGCCGGGCAGGTTCCCGGGGCCTGAGCCCCTCCCTCTCACCGGCCGCCGCGGACCCGCTCCGCGGCGGCCGGGCCCTTGTTAGGGTGGGCCACCATGGGCACCCCTGAGCACCCGCGTCCCGGCGGGTCCCCGACCCCGGACGGCCGTTCCGCCGACACCTCCCCCACCGGCTCGGTCACGTTGCTGCTGGTCCGTCACGGGCTCACCGAGCTCACCGGGGCCACCCTGGCCGGGTGGACCCCGGGAGTGCACCTCGACGAACGGGGGCGGGCCCAGGCCGCCGCGCTCGCGACGCGCCTGCGCTCCCTGCGGCTGGCCGCCGTCGTCTCCAGCCCGCTCGAACGCTGCCGCGAGACCGCCGAGGCCGTCGCCGCGGCCAACTCCTCCGTCGGCGAGGTCGTCACCGACGAGCGCTTCGGCGAGTGCCGCTACGGCGACTGGACCGGCCGCCCGCTCACGGAGCTGGCCCGCGAACCCCTGTGGGAGGTCGTCCAGGCCCACCCCAGCGCCGCGCGTTTCCCCGGGGGAGAGAGCCTGGCCGAGACCGCGCACCGGGCCGTGGCCGCGGTACGCGACTGGAACCGGCGGTTGCAGGCGCCGGACGGCGACAGCGCCTACCTGGTGTGCAGCCACGGTGACGTCATCAAGGCGATCGTCGCCGACGCCCTGGGCCTGCACCTCGACCAGTTCCAGCGGATCCAGGCCGACCCCTGCTCGCTCACCGCCATCCGCTACACCCGGACCCGCCCGTTCCTGCTCCGCGCCAACGACGTGGGCGGTGGCGTCGCCGACCTGCTGCCCCGGCCCGGTGAGTCCTCACCCGACGCGGTGGTGGGCGGGGGCGCGGGAGGCGCGCGCGACGAGAACCGGTGACCCCGCCCTGCGCCCGACCCGTTTCCCGGGTATTGCGGTCCCGCGGAGGGGGAGGAAGGGTAGGGTCTGCTGACATGGAAGGCGCCATGGAGAGCGGGCGGACCGCCCCCTGCACCATCCGGGCCGGGCAGCTCACCGGACAGACCAGGGTGACCGACACCGGTTCCCAGACCGCGATCCTGCACGCGGGTCCGATCGAGATCGCCTGCGACTGGAGCAACCGAGCTGGTCTCATCCAGCTCGCCGCCGCGGCGATGCACGCGCTGACGATCGTCGACGGCAACGGCAGGATGGAGATGTGAACGGCTAGTCCTCGGGGCGGCGGGCCGCCGGATCGCCACGGCGGACACGATCCTCTAGGGTTTCAGCCATGCCCGTGTTCCAATACGACCCTCCCGAGCGCTTCGTGGCCGGTACCGTCGGCCAGCCCGGTGAGCGGACCTTTTTCCTCCAGGCCGTCGGCGGCGGTCGGATCACCAGCGTCGTCTTGGAGAAAGCCCAGGTCGCGGCGCTCGCCGAGCGCATCGAGGAGCTTCTCGACGAGGTTCGGCAGCGGTTCGGCGTGCAGGCGGGCGATCTCGCGGCCACCGACCCGATCGACGACGCCCCGTTGCAGCAGCCGATCGAGGAGGACTTCCGGGTCGGCACGATGGCGCTGGCCTGGGACCCCGACACCGGCCGGGTCGTGATCGAGGCGCAGGAACTGGACGAGGCGGCGGCCGAGGCCGCCTTGGACCCCGACGGAACGGAGACGGAGCTCGAGGTCTTCGCCGAGGAGGCCCACAACCGCGACGTGCTGCGCGTCCATCTCACCCCGGCCGCGGCCCGCGCCTTCGCGGGCCGGGCCATGAGGGTCGTCGCGGCGGGCCGGCCGAACTGTCCGCTGTGCGGCCGGCCGCTCGACCCGGCGGGGCATATCTGCCCCCGCCAGAACGGTTACAAGCCCACGGGCCGGTGATGCTCCGGCCGGCCCGGCCAGGAGGGGAGATGACCGCGTCCTTCGACGGACTCACCACCACCGACGCCGAGGAGCTCCTGCGGGTGGGGGAGCTCTCGGTGGCCGGCCGGCTGGCCGACGCCTCGAACGTCACCCTGTACTGCACGGTCAGCGCCGCGGGGGCCAGCGCGGCGTGCGTGTACAAACCCGTCGCGGGGGAGCGCCCGCTGTGGGACTTCCCCGACGGCACCCTCGCCGGCCGCGAGGTCGCGGCCTACGCCGTCTCCGAGGCCCTGGGCTGGTCGATCGTCCCGCCCACGGTCCACCGCGACGGCCCCTACGGCGAGGGCATGGTGCAGCTGTGGATCGACGGCGACCCCGAGGCCGACCTGATCGAGCTGTCGCGGCGTGAGGATCACCAGGGGCTGCGCCGCATGGCGGTCTTCGACGCCGTCATCAACAACTCCGACCGCAAGATCGGCCACCTCCTGCCGACACGGGAGGGCCACCTCTACGGATGCGACCACGGCGTCTCCTTCGCCGAGGAGTACAAGCTGCGCACGGTGCTGTGGCAGTGGCGGGGCGAACCCCTGACCCAGGAGGCCCTGGAGGCCCTGGTCCGGTTGCGCGGGCGGCTGGCCGAGCCCGACGACCCGTTGAACGCCGAACTCGCCCGCCACCTCACCGGCCCCGAGCGCTACGCGATGGTCCGCCGGGTGGAGATCCTGTGCGAGCACCGGATCCACCCCTATCCCTCCCCGGACTGGCCCGCGGTCCCCTGGCCGCCCGTCTGACCCCCGCTCCTTTGGAGCGTGACCCCGCCCCGGCACAGCGCCGCCGGCCGCCCCCTCCACGGGGCGGCCGGCGGCGCGCTCCACGGCCCGCGCGCCGGGCCGGGACGCCTCAGGAACGGCGCAGCAGACGGTCGTCCACGAGGCGGATGACGGTGATGAGCGTGGCCGCCGCGCCGGCCACCACCAGGCCCGTGACCAGCTTGGCGGGGTCGCCGGTGTCCAACGCGAAGAAGGCCTGGCCGGCGGGGCTGAACAGGGCCACGAGCAACAGCCCCGCCATCGCCCCGACCAGCGCGACCTTCCACCACACATAGGGCTTGGCGACCAGCAGCAGCACCCACAGCGTCGTCGCGCACAGGGTGACCACCACGGCCGTGCGGTCGGCGAGCGTGGGCGTGGCCGCGCCGTCGAGCACGAGCAGGTAGGTGGTCACCGCGGCGATACCGCTGACCAGCCCGGCCGGGACGGCCAGGCGCAGCGTCCGCCCGACGAAACCGGGACGGGCGCGCTCCCCGTTGGGGGCCAGGGCCAGGAAGAACGACGGGATGCCGAAGGTGAGCGCGTTGATCAGGGTCGCGTGCCGGGGGAAGAAGGGGTAGGCCACTCCGATCAGGCCGACGATCGTGACCATCGTCATCGAGTACACCGTCTTGGTCAGGAAGAGGTTGGCCACCCGTTCGATGTTGCCGATCACGCGCCGCCCCTCGGCGACGACGTGGGGCAGCGTGGCGAACCGGTCGTCCAGCAGCACGATCTGGGCGACCGAGCGCGCGGCCGGGCTGCCCGACCCCATCGCGACGCCGATGTCGGCCTGTTTCAACGCGAGCACGTCGTTGACCCCGTCGCCGGTCATGGCGACGGTGTGGCCGCGTTCCTGGAGGCCGGTGACCATCGACCGCTTGTGCTCGGGGGAGACCCGGCCGAACACCCGGCCCTGTTCGACCTGCGCGGCGAAGTCGCCATCGTCCTCGGGCAGGCCGCGCGCGTCCACCGGGGCGTCCGCGCCGGGCAGTCCCAGCTCGCGGGCCACGGCGCCCACCGAGGTCGCGTTGTCGCCGGAGACGACCTTGACCTCGACGTCCTGGTCGGCGAAGTAGCGCAGTGTCGCGGCGGCGTCGTCGCGCACCCGCTGCTCCAGCACGACCAGCGCGACCGGGGCGACCTCGCCGGGGGCGTTCTCCCGGTCCACCCGTTCGCCGGCCCGGGCCAGCAGCAGCACCCGCAGTCCAGCCGCCCCGATCCGTTCGGCGTCGGCCGCGACCGGGCTCGTCGGCGGGGCCAGGACGTCGGGGGCGCCGATCACCCAGTGCCGTTCGCCGTCGGGGGTCTTCAGGGTCGCCCCGCTCCACTTGCGGGCCGAGGAGAACGCGGCGACGGCGACGACCGGCCACGTGGGGGCGCTGGGGTGGGCCTCGGCGATCGCGGCCATGCTGCGGTTGGGGCTGGGGTCGGCGGCGGCCAGCGCCGCCAGGATGTCGTCGACGGAGTGCGCCCCCGTGGGGTCGAGCACCCGCACCTCGGCCACCCGCATCCCGTTCTCCGTGAGCGTGCCGGTCTTGTCCGTGCACACCACGTCGACGCGGGCCAGCCCCTCGATCGCGGGCAGTTCCTGCACCAGGCAGTGGCGCCGTCCCAGGCGGACCACCCCGACCGCGAACGCGATGCTGATGAGCAGCACCAGCCCCTCGGGGATCATGGACACCAGCGCCGCCACCGTGCCGCGCAGCGCGTCGGCCAGCGGACCCGAGATCGTCCCGCCGCTCGACGTCGCGTCGGTGACGTGGCCGCCGAGGAACAGCTGGCTGTAGATGAGCAGCGCGCCGGTGGGCAGCAGCAGCCAGGTGATGATGCGCAGGATCCGGTCCACGCCCGAGCGCAGCTCCGAACGGACCAGTCCGAACCGGCTCGCCTCCTCGGCCAGCCGCGCGGCGTAGGCGGCGCGCCCCACCCGGGTGGCCCGGAACAGGCCGCTACCGGCCACCACGAAGCTGCCCGACAGGATCGGGTCGCCGGGGCGTTTGAGCACCGGGTCGGACTCGCCGGTGAGCAGCGACTCGTCCACCTCAAGGGCGGAGGCCGACACCACCACGCCGTCGACCACGGCCTGTTCGCCCTGACCGATCTCGATGACGTCGTCCATGACCACCTCCTGGGTGGCCACGTCGACGGTGGCGCCGTCACGCAGCACCCGCGGACGCGCCGCGTTGACGATGGCGAGCCGGTCCAGCGTGCGCTTGGCGCGCAGCTCCTGCACGATCCCGATCAGCGTGTTGAAGACGATGACCAGGGCGAACAGGCCGTCTTGAAGGGGGCCGATGACCGCGATGATCGCGAACAGCACCGCGACCATCGCGTTGATCCTGGTGAACAGGTTGGCGCGGACGATCTGGCCGACCGTCCGCCCGGACCGGACCGGGACGTCGTTGGCCTGTCCGGCCGCGATCCGTTCGGCCACTTCGGCCGAGCTCAGGCCGCGCGCCTTGTCGAGGACGGGCGCGGCGGGAGGTTGCCGGCCGTTGTAGTCGGACATCCGTTCTCCATCTCGGGGCGGGAAGGCCCGCGGCCGGCAGGCCCGTCCCGCGCGAAGCGCGTGGAGGGGCCGCTGCCACAATAGGGGCCTGCGGGCGCTGCGCTGAGCTTATGGGAGGGACGATCCCGCTGCGGTAGTGCCACCATCACGAGTGGATCGGGTGTTCGCACCCGCTTCCCGGGTTCGGTCCGGTTCCCGTGCCGGCCGGTCCGGCGCCGAAGGGAGGCCCCATGTGCACGGTCGTCGTCTTCCACGATCCGGCGGCGCCGGTTCCGCTGCTGATCGCGGCCGTGCGCGATGAGATGACCGATCGTCCTTGGCTGCCGCCCGCCCGGCACTGGCCAAGGCTGCCCGAGGTCGTGGGGGGACGGGACCTGCGAGCGGGCGGAACGTGGCTGGCGGTCGCCCCGGGGGCCGTCCCGCGCGTGGGCGCCGTACTGAACGGGTTTCCCGAGGTCACCCCGAGGATGGAGCGCGCGCCGGCCGAGGAGGGCGGGCCGGCCGGCCGGAGCAGCCGTGGAGAGCTCCCCTTGTCGGCGGCGGCCCACGGAGCGGTGCCGGACGCGGCCGAGGCGGCGCGCTTCGACCCCTTCCACCTGCTGCGGGCCGATCCGGCGGAGGCGGTCCTGTACTCCTGGGACGGCGCCCGGCTCCTAGGCAGGAGGCTGCCGCCCGGGGTGCACGTCCTCGTCAACAGCGGCTGGGATCCCGAGGCTCCCCGGGCCCGCCGCCACGCGCCGCTGTTCACCGCGGCACTTCCACGGACGGGGGCCGGGGAGCTGCGCGCCGCGAGCCGGCCGGAGGAGATCTGGGGCGGCTGGCTGTCCCTCGTGAACGAGGCCGCGGCCGGGCCCGCGCGCGGCGCAGGGGAGGAGGGCGGGGACTCCTCCGCCCTGTTCGCCCGGATGGATCTGCCCGGCGGGCGCGCCTGGGCCAGCACGTCGGTGACCCTGCTGGCCGTCGCGCCGGGGGTGGTGCGCTACGCGTTCAACGGGAGCCCGGGCGACCCCGGGGCCTGGTACATGGTCGGCTGAGGGACCGGGCGGCGCGCATCCGCACCCGCCCACGGGTAAACCCATGTCCCGGGAAACACGTCCTCTCCAGCGTAAACAACGAGCAACGGGCTGTCGGCGGGGCCGATGAGGCACGACGCCGGGCGTCCGATGCGTGAGGAGGTGCGTGTCCCGGTGCCTGGGCCGTCACCCGGACCGGGGGACATGGGCGGATCCGCCCACCTCTCCTGGGAACCGGCGTCATACTGGTTACTCTACGTCGTCGCGCTCGTGGCCGCCCTCGTCCACTGGCGTCTGGGCAACCACGCCATGGCCGTTGTGTGCGGGTGCGCGGTGGCGGCCAGCGTCGGGTTGATCGTCCGGCTCCACCGGAACGGGGCGTGACCGCGCGGGGGCGCAGAGCCCCCGCCGACCCATCTCACTCCGGGAAACCCTGCGTCACCACCTTTTCCGCCCAGATGGGCGGATAGTCTCTACGTTATGCGTTCCTGGTCTGCGCCCGACATCGCCAGCCTGCCCGGTAACGGCGGGCCACTCCGCGTCCACGACACCGTCACCGGTGGCCTGCGTACCACCGACCCGGGGCCGACCGCGCGGATGTATGTCTGCGGCATCACCCCCTACGACGCCGCCCACCTGGGGCACGCCTTCACCTACCTGACCTTCGACCTGGTCAACAGGGTCTGGCGGGACGCGGGCCACCAGGTCGACTACGTCCAGAACACCACCGACATCGACGACCCGCTGCTGGAGCGCGCCGAGGCCACCGGCGAGGACTGGCGGGCACTGGCCGAGCGCGAGATCCAGGTGTTCCGCGAGGACATGGCGGCGCTGCGCATCCTGCCGCCGCGCGCCTACGTGGGCGTCGTCGAGTCCATCGACCTCATCGTCGAGTTCATCGAGAAGCTGCGGGCCCGCGGCGCCACCTATGAGCTCGACGGCGACATCTACTTCTCGGTGGCCGCGGCCCGCGGGTTCGGCGAGGTCAGCGGCCTGGACCGCGAGGAGATGCTGCGGCTGTTCGCCGAGCGCGGGGGCGACCCGCAGCGTTCCGGGAAGAAGGATCCGCTGGACTGGCTGCTCTGGCGGGCCGAGCGGCCGGGCGAGCCGGCCTGGGACACCTCGCTGGGACGTGGCCGCCCCGGCTGGCACGTCGAGTGCAGCGCCATCTCGCTGCGCGAGCTCGGCATGGGCTTCGACGTCAACGGGGGTGGAGACGACCTCGTCTTCCCCCACCACGAGATGGGCGCGGCCGAGGCCCGCTGTGCCACCGGCACCCACCCCCAGGCGCGCAACTACGTCCACGTCGGCATGGTCGGCCTGGACGGCGAGAAGATGTCGAAGTCGCGTGGCAACCTCGTCTTCGTCTCCCGCCTGCGCGCCGCCGGGGTCGACCCGATGGCCATCCGCCTGGCCATGCTGCCGCACCACTACGCCACGGCCTGGGAGTGGACCGACGCCGAGCTGGCCGGCGCCACCGAGCGCCTGGAGCGCTGGCGGGCCGCGGTGGCGGCCTCCTCCGGCCCCGACGCCGCTCCGGTGCTCGACCGCGTCCGCGCCGCCCTGGCCGACGACCTTGACACGGCCACCGCCGTCGCGGCCGTCGACGCCTGGGCCGCGGCGGTCCTGGCCGGTGAGGGGGCGGACCCCGAGGCGCCGGCGCTGGTACGCGCCACGGTGGACGCTCTCCTCGGCGTCGAGCTGTAGCCGCCGCTCTCCCGCTCCGGTGCCGCCTTCCCGGGCGGCACCGTCAAGGGGGCGTGGCCGCGGGACGAGCACCCAGGCAAAAAAGCGGCAAAACCGTCATCGGTCTGCGTTACGGTTCAACCGCCGCATCCCGCGCGGGCGCGTGGGGCGTCATGCGGCGGGAGAGGACGAGACGTGGCCGAACGGGCCTTCCAGGTCGATCTGCGCGGAGTCGTCGACCTGCTGAGCCGACACCTGTACTCCAGCCCCCGGGTCTACCTGCGCGAACTGCTGCAAAACGGCGTGGACGCCATCACCGCGCGCCGGGCCGCCGACCCCCAGGCTCCGGCCGAGGTGCACATCGAGCCGCCGGGCACCGGAGGAGACGACACCCTGCGGGTCCACGACTCCGGGATCGGCCTCACCGAGGAACAGGTGCACGAGCTCCTGGCCACCATCGGACGCTCGGCCAAGCGCGACGAACTGGGCTACGCCCGGCACGAGTTCCTGGGGCAGTTCGGCATCGGCCTCCTGTCGGGGTTCCTGGTGGCCGACGAGGTGGAGGTCGTCACCCGCTCGGCCGGGGGAGGGCCGACGATCCGCTGGATCGGGCGGGCCGACGGCCGCTACCGCGTGGAGAAGGCCGCCGAGGAGCGGCCCGAGGTCGGCACGACGGTCGTGCTGCGCCCCCGCCCCGGCTGCGAGGAGTGGTTCACCACCCGCACGATCACCGAACTCGCCCGTGAGTACGGCTCCCTGCTCCCCGTCACGCTGACCGTCGGCCCCACCCCCGTCACCGGCGACGCGGTGCCCTGGCGGGCCGCCCACGCCACGCCCGCCCGGCGAAGAGCCGCGCTGGAGTCCTACTGCCGCGAACTGTTCGGGTTCACCCCGCTCGACATCATCGACCTGGAGGTCCCCGAGGCCGGCCTGAGCGGCGTCGCCTTCGTCCTGCCCACATCGGCCAATCCCACGGCCCGGGCCACCCACCGGGTCTACCTCAAACGCATGCTGCTCGCCGGCAACGTCCCCGACCTGCTGCCCGATTGGGCGTTCTTCGTCCGCTGTGTGGTCGACGCGGAGGAGCTGCGTCCCACGGCCTCGCGCGAGGCGCTGTACGAGGACGACCTGCTCGGCCACGTCCGAGAGGCGCTGGGCGAGCGGCTGCGCGACTGGCTGGTCGCCCTGTCCCAGAGCGACCCCACCCGGTTGCGCGAGTTCCTGCGGTTGCACCACATCGGGGTCAAGGCCCTCGCCGTCCACGACGACGGCATGCTGGAGCTGGTCTACCGCTGGCTGGAGTTCGAGACCAGCGACGGCGCGATGACGCTCGCGGAGTTCGCCCGCCGCCACCCCGACGCCCGCTTCACCCGCGACGTCGACGAGTTCCGCGGCCTCTCGGCGGTCTCGGCCGCGCAGGGCATCGGCCTGGTCAACGGCGGCTACGTCTACGACGCCGAGATCATCGAGCGCCTGGGCGAGCTGGATCCGAAGCTGCGGCTGCGCCCTCTGGACCCCGGCGAGCTCAGCACCAGGTTCGGCATGGTCGACTCCGCCACCGGACTGCGCCTGCGCGACTTCCTCGCCGCGGCCGAGGGCGCGATGGACCCCCTGGGGTGCGCCGTCGTGGTCCGCGAGTACGCCCCGGCCGCGGTGCCCGCGCTCTACCTGACCAGCCGGGCCGCCGAGCACCAGGCGGAACTCAACGAGTCCCGGGCCGCGGCCGACCCTTTGTGGGCCGACGTGCTGGGCGCTTTGGAGCCGGCGCTCGCCGCGGACCGTCCCCGGCTGGTGCTCAACCACGCCAACCCCCTCACCCGGCGCGTGACGACGCTGACCGACCCCGACCTCATCGCCCTGGCCGTGCGCTCGCTGTACGGCCAGGCGCTGCTGCACGGGCGACACCCCCTGCGTCCGGCCGACACCGCGGCGCTCAACCAGTCCTTCCTCGGACTGCTCGACTGGGCGGTCCGATCCGACCCCGAGGAGAACACGTGAGCGAGCGCGACTGGCGCGACCTGTTCGAGCAGGCGGCCGGCCTGCCCTATGGCACGGCCAAGACCCTGGTCATGGAAGAGGCGTTGCGCGCCGCCACCGTCGCGGGCGCCGACGAGTTCGACCTGTTCCACCTGCGCATGCGCCTGACCAGCGCCTACCAGCACGGGGGCGAGCCCGCCAAGGCGTTCACCACCTTCTCCCGGTGCCTGAGCGCCTTTGACGCCGACCCCGCCCGCTACGGGACGGGCGCGCAGGAGCAGCTGCTCTGGCACTTCAAGTGGATCGTCAACTCCCTCACCGAGTTCCCCGAGATCCCGCTGGAGCGCACCTACGCCGTCCTCGACGACATGGAACGGCGCTACCGCGAGGGCGGCCACAGTCTCCAGGCGGTCCACCACTACCGCAACGTCGTCGCCCGCCACATCGGGGACGCGGTCACCGCGGCCGAGCAGTTCGAGCTGTGGCGCACCACGCCGCGTGACGGCAACTCCGACTGCGAGGGCTGCGACCCCTCCTCCATGGCCTCCCATCTCATCCTGGCGGGCGCGGACGAGGCGGCGATCGAGCTGGCCCGCCCCGTCCTCGACGGCCACCTCACCTGCACCGAGCAGCCCCAGGACATCCTCCGCACCCTGATGCTGCCCTACCTGCGTACCGGCCGTCCCCAGGAGGCCGTCGACGCCCACCGTCGCGGTTACCGGGTCCACCGCCGCAACCCCGCGCACTACCTCGCGGCCATCGGCGACCACCTCTACTTCTGCGCGCTCACCGGCAATGAGGCGCGCGGCCTGGAGATCCTGGAACGCCACCTGGGGACCTATGACACGCCCCCCACCCCGCATGACGCGATGATGTTCGCGGCCTCCGCCGCGCTGCTGCTCGACCGGCTCGCCGCCACCGGTCACGGCCACCTGACCGTCGGGCGCCCCGCCCACGGCGACCGCCCGGCCGGCGACGTCACCGCCCACGAGCTGCGCGATCTCCTGCGCGCCGACGCCCTGGAGATCGCCGCGCGCTTCGATGAGCGCAACCGCACCACGGCCCAGGGCGATCGGGTGCGGGCCCGACTGGAGGCCGAGCCGCTCTTTGACCACCTGCCCCTCAGCGAACACGCGCCCCGGCCGGCCCGTTCCCGCACGTCGATGTCGCCGGCGGACACGCCCCGTCCCCGGGTGGACACCTCCGGGGACGGCGCGGAGCTGCTGGAACGGGCCGTGGGGCTGTGGCGGGTCGGCCGCTGCCAGGCGGCCCGGACGGTCCTGGAGCGCTTCGACGCTCTCGCCCGCGAGGCGCAGCCGTCCGCCGAGGCCCTTGCCCGCCGCACCGAACTGGAGGGTGGCCTGCGCGGATGGGCGGGCGACCTGCCGGGCGCGGCCGAGGCCTTCCGCGCGGCCGCCGAGGCGTTCGCCGCCGTCGGCCTGGACATCGAGCGCCACCGGACCCTCGGCCGTCTGGGCGCCCTGCTCCTGGAGCAGGGAGAGGAGGCCGGACGGGAATACCTGGAGGCCGCGCTGGAACACCAGGATCTTCACGCCGACGTCGATGAGCGTGTCATGACGCGGGTCCGCTACGCCCAGGTCCTGCTGGGGGAGGATCCACAGCGGGCGCTGGAGCTCATCGAGGAGGCCGCGGACCTGGGACCGGAGGAGCCCACGACGGTCCTCGCCGTCCGCCGGGCCCACGCCCACGCGATGGTGCGCGCCGACGCCGCTGTGGAGGAGTTCGCCGCGGAGCTCGCCGTCGTGCGCGAGACCGCCCGGGCGGTGGGAGCCCCGCTGGCCCTCGCCGAGGCGTCCCTGTGGCACGCCCAGGCCCTCCAGGCGCTGGCGTCGCAGGGAGGCGACGACAAGCCCGTGGACGCGGCCTTCGCCGAGGCGGTCGCGCAGGATCCCGATGAGGTCCCCGACGGGTTGCGGGCCACGGCGCTCTTCCTCCAGGGCCGGTGGCTGCACGGGACGGAACGGTCCGCCGAGGCGATCGCGCCGCTGGCGGAGGCGGTCGCCCTGTTCACCGCGTCGGGGCAGGCCGAGCCCGCCGCCCACGCGCGTTTCCCGCTGGCCGCCGCCTACCTCGCCGGTGAACGCCACCTGGAGGCCGCGGAGGTGGCCGAGGAGGCCCTGGCGGTCGAGGAGGAGGCGGGCTTCGACAAGGGCGAGCGCATGGCGCTGCGGGAGATCCTGGCCCGCTCGCTCACGGCCATCGGCGAGGTCGAGGACGCCCTGACACGGTGGGAGGAACTGATCGGACTGGAGGGCGCCGAGCAGACCACGCCCGCCCTGGCGATGCTCACCGACGAGACGGCGCTGCTGCTGAGCGGCCTGGACCGGGACGCCGAGGCCGCCGCCCGCTTCGACGCGGCCGCGCGGATGTGGGAAGAGCTGGGCGAACCCTTCCAGGCCGCCGACCGCCACCAGCGTGCCGCCATGTCGCACCACTGGGCGGGGGAACACCAGGAGGCGCGATCGGCCTCACAGCGGGCGGAGGAGTGGCTGGACCGCGCGGTGGCCGATTCCGGTCTGGACATCCCCGAGGAACAGGCCCACTGGACCCGTGCCTCGATCCGCTTCGACCGGGCCAGGCTCCTGTGGAACGAGCAGCCGGGCGACGCCGAGAGGGAGGCCGAGGCGGCCATCGGCCTGTTCCGGGCGGCCGGGGACGAAGAGGCGGCGAGCACGGCCGAACGCCTCCTGACCGCCATCCGCGAGAGCGGCGAGTGAGCGCCGCCGGTCGTCCGTCGTCGCGCGCGACGACGGACGACCGGCACCGGACCGACGAAACGTCATGGCGTGGTCGCGTCGCGTGGTGAGATGAGATCATGACAACCCCCACCGACACGAGCGCCGCCGCGGCGCTCATCCGCGCCTTCGTCCTTTCCGGAGACTCCCTGTCCGACCGGGCGGGGCTGGCCGCGTTCCTGCGTAAGCACCGGCTGGTCACCGAGGGGGCGATCCCCATCACGCTGGCCGACCACAGCGAGGCCGTCACGTTGCGCGACGGTCTGTACGCGCACCTGCGCCACGCCGCGGGCGGGCAGCCCGACCCCGAGACGGTCGCGCGCGCCCAACGAGTCCTCGACGGCCTGCGGGTGACCGTCCGGCTGGCGCCGGGCGAGGCCGCGCTGTCACCGCTGGCCCCGGCCGTGGTCGACGAGGTCCGCCGTGGCCTGGCCCGCATCGCGGGAGCCTGGGCGGCGGTCGTCGCCACCGGCGAGTGGCGCGCCATCCTGCCCTGAGCAGGACGGCGCGCCCGGTCTCCGGGGACCTCAGCCCTGGCCGCGCCGTTTGAGGTAGCGCTCGAAGTCCCGGGCGATCGCCTCGCCGCTGGCCTCGGGCAGCTCGGCGGCGTCCTTGGCCTCCTCCAGGCTGCGCACGTAGCCGGCGATGTCGGAGTCCTCGGAGGCGAGCTCGTCCACGCCGTGCTCCCAGGCGCGGGCCTCCTCGGGCAGCTCCCCGAGGGGGACGGTGAGGTCGAGGATGTCCTCGACGCGGCGCAGCAGCGACAGCGTCCCCTTGGGGCAGGGCGGCTGGGCGACATAGTGGGGGATGGCCGCCCACAGCGAGATCGTCTCCAGCCCGGCCGCCCCGAAGACGTCCTGGAGCACGCCGACGATGCCGGTGGGCCCCTCGTAGGAGGCCGGTTCCAGCCGCACCGGCAGCGACGCGGCCAGGGAGGGCGGCGAGACCACGCCGGTGACCGGAACCGGTCTGGTGTGCGGGGAGTCGGCGAGCAGCGCGCCCAGCAGGATGACCCGGCGCACGCCCAGTTCGCGGGCCACCGCCAGGAGATCGCTGGAGAAGCCGCGCCAGCGCATGTTCGGCTCGATCCCGCGCACCAGCACCACGTGTCCGCCGCCGGAGGGGCGGGCCAGGGACACCCGGGTCGCCGGCCAGGTGATGCCGCGGTTGTGGCCGTCGGCCATCGTCACACGTGGCCGTGTGACCTGGAAGTCGTAGTAGTCGTCGGAGTCCAGGCGCAGCAGCTCCCGCGCCTCCCAGACCGTGGCCAGGTGCTCGATCACCGCGCTGGCCGCCTCACCGGCGTCGTTCCAGCCATCGAACGCGGCCACCATGACGGGCTCGACGAGCTCGGGAACGCTGTCGAGCTCAGGCACAGGCCGCCTCCTTACATTCCGGATGTCCGTTCTGGGACAGTCCGGTCGACAACATCGACATCCAATCGTGCCCGCACCGTAACGGACCAGGCCTTCCGTGTGGAGGGGTTTTCCCGCGGGCGGAGCCGGGCCACTTGTGGTCGGACGGACCCACCCTATGCGTTGGCCCTGCCACGTCGCAGGGGGCGAGGGGCAAGTGTCGGCCAGCCCACTGCGCGGTGACGCGGTGGTGCCTCGTTGACCTGGAGGGACGACTCATCACCCCTGTGTCAACAGCGCTGCGCCCCCGGATGTTCCGGACCTCTTCGGGGCGGGAGGGGCGGAGGGGGGTGAGGTATCGTCGTGCGAGGTGGCCGGAAACGCCGCGTTCTGCCGCCCCGCGGCGTGAGGACACAGGGGTCCCCGGCCGCGTGGTCCGCCCCGCCGCGGACCTGCCAGGGTTCGGGCGGTCCTCCGACACTAAAGTTGTGAGCCATGAGTTCTCGCCCCTCCTTCCGGGAAGTCCTGTCCAAGCGCGTCATCGTGGCCGATGGCGCCATGGGCACGATGCTTCAGGCACACGACCTCGACCTCGACGACTTCCAGGGGCACGAGGGATGTAACGAGATCCTCAACGTCACCCGTCCCGACGTGGTGCGCGCCACGCACGCGGCCTTCCTCGACGTCGGTGTCGACTGCGTCGAGACCAACACCTTCGGGGCGAACTTCGGCAACCTCGGCGAGTACGGCATCGTCGAGCGCACCTACGAGCTCGCCGAATCCGGCGCCCGCGTCGCGCGGGAGGTCGCCGACTCCTACTCCAGCGCCGACCACCCGCGCTACGTGCTGGGGTCGGTGGGGCCGGGCACCAAACTGCCCACGCTGGGCCACGCGGCGTTCGCGACGCTGCGCGACTACTACCAGCAGTGCGCCCAGGGGCTCATCGACGGAGGCGCCGACGCGATCCTCATCGAGACCTGTCAGGACCTCCTCCAGACCAAGGCCGCGGTGATCGGCGCGCATCGGGCCCGCGTCGCCTCGGGGGTCGACGTCCCGGTGATCGCGCAGGTCACCATCGAGACCACCGGGACCATGCTGCTGGGCTCGGAGATCGGCGCGGCACTGGTGGCGTTGGAGCCGCTGGGAATCGACGCCATCGGGCTGAACTGCGCGACCGGTCCCGCCGAGATGAGCGAGCACCTGCGCTACCTGTCGCAGCACTCGCGCCTGCCGATCTCCTGCATGCCCAACGCGGGCCTGCCCGAGCTGGGCGCCGACGGCGCGGTCTACCCGCTGCAGCCCGGAGAGCTGGCCGACGCCCACGAGGCGTTCGTCTCGGAGTTCGGGCTGTCGCTGGCCGGCGGGTGCTGCGGCACGACACCCGAGCACCTGCGCCAGGTCGTCGAGCGGGTCGCGGGGCGGGGCGTCAAGAACCGCCGGCCCCTCAGCGAGGCGTCGGCGGCCTCGCTCTACCAGAGCGTGCCGTTCCGCCAGGACACCAGCTACCTGGCCATCGGCGAACGCACCAACGCCAACGGCTCCAAGGCCTTCCGCGAGGCGATGATCGCCGAGCGCTACGACGACTGTGTCGAGATCGCCCGCGACCAGATCCGTGACGGCGCCCACATGCTCGACCTGTGCGTCGACTACGTGGGTCGCGACGGCGTGCGCGACATGCGGGAACTCGCCTCGCGCCTGGCCACCGCCTCCACCCTGCCGTTGGTCCTGGACTCCACCGAGCCCGAGGTCTTGGAGGCGGGGCTGGAGATGATCGGCGGGCGCGCGGTCCTCAACTCCGTCAACTACGAGGACGGCGACGGGCCCCAGTCCCGTTTCGCCAAGGTCGCCTCCCTGGCGGTCCAATACGGCGCCGCCCTCATGGCGCTGACCATCGACGAGGAGGGCCAGGCGCGGACCGCGGAGAAGAAGGTCGAGATCGCCGAGCGGCTCATCACCGAGCTGACCGGCGACTACGGCATCCGCGAGGCCGACATCATCATCGACTGCCTGACCTTCACCATCGCCACCGGGCAGGAGGAGTCGCGCCGCGACGCGCTGGAGACGATCGAGGCCATCCGCGAGCTCAAGCGGCGCCACCCCGACGTCCAGACCACGCTGGGCCTGTCCAACGTCTCCTTCGGTCTCAACCCGGCCGCGCGGATCGTGCTCAACTCGGTCTTCCTGCACGAGTGCGTCGAGGCGGGGCTGGACTCCGCCATCGTGCACGCCTCCAAGATCCTGCCGATGAACCGGATCCCCGAGGAACAGCGCACGGTCGCGCTCGACATGATCTACGACCGGCGGTCCGAGGGCTATGACCCCCTCCAGAGGTTCCTGGAGCTGTTCGAGGGGGTCGACGCCCAGCAGCTCAAGGCCTCGCGCGCCGAGGAGCTGGCGGCCCTGCCGCTGTGGGAGCGGTTGGAGCGGCGGATCATCGACGGTGAGCTCGTCGGGATGGAGGCCGACCTCGACGAGGCGCTGGCCGAACGCCCGGCGCTGGCCATCGTCAACGACACGCTGCTGGCCGGGATGAAGGTCGTGGGCGACCTGTTCGGCTCGGGCGAGATGCAGCTGCCCTTCGTCTTGAAGTCGGCCGAGGTGATGAAGGCCGCCGTCGCCTACCTCGAACCGCACATGGAGAAGAGCGACGACGAGGGCAAGGGCCGCATCGTGCTCGCCACGGTCAAGGGCGACGTGCACGACATCGGCAAGAACCTCGTCGACATCATCCTGTCCAACAACGGCTACGACGTCGTCAACCTGGGCATCAAGCAGCCGGTGTCGGCGATCCTGGAGGCCGCCGAGCAGGAACGCGCCGACGTCATCGGCATGTCCGGCCTGCTGGTGAAGTCGACGGTGGTGATGAAGGAGAACCTGGAGGAGATGAACTCCAGGGGGCTGGCCGAGCGCTACCCGGTCCTGTTGGGAGGGGCCGCGCTCACCCGCTCCTTCGTCGAGCAGGACCTCGCCGAGCTGTTCGACGGCGAGGTGCGCTACGCCCGCGACGCCTTCGAGGGACTGCGCCTGATGGACGCCTTCATGGCGGTCAAGCGCGGCGTCCCGGGCGCGAAGCTGCCCGAACTGCGCCAGCGGCGGGTCAAGACCGGCGCCCGGTTGAAGGTGACCGAACCCGAGCAGATGCCCGAGCGCAGCGACGTCGCCGTCGACAACCCGGTCCCCGAGCCGCCGTTCTGGGGCGACCGGATCAGCAAGGGGCTGCCGCTGGCCGAGTACGCGGCCTTCCTCGACGAGCGCGCGACCTTCATGGGGCAGTGGGGACTGAAGGGCTCGCGCGGTGACGGCCCCTCCTACGAGGAGCTGGTCGAGACCGAGGGGCGTCCGCGGCTGCGCATGTGGCTGGACCGGATCCAGACCGAGGGGCTGTTGGAGGCGGCCGTCGTCTACGGCTACTACCCCTGCTACAGCGAGGGCGACGATCTCGTCGTCCTCGACGAGGACGGGGGCGAGCGCACCCGCTTCACCTTCCCGCGCCAGCGCCGTGACCGGCACCTGTGCCTGGCCGACTTCTTCCGTCCCAAGTCCTCCGGCGAGCTCGACGTGGTGGCCTTCCAGGTCGTCACGGTCGGCTCGGCCATCAGCAAGGCCACCCAGGAGCTGTTCCAGAAGAACGCCTACCGCGACTACCTGGAGCTGCACGGCCTGTCGGTGCAGCTGACCGAGGCGCTGGCCGAGTACTGGCACACGCGGGTGCGCGCGGAGCTGGGGTACGCGGGCGAGGACCCGGCCGACCTGGACGCGTTCTTCAAGCTGGGGTACCGCGGTGCCCGGTTCTCGCTGGGCTACGGCGCCTGCCCCGATCTGGAGGACCGCGCCAAGATCATGCGCCTGCTGGAACCGGAACGGGTCGGTGTGACGTTGTCCGAAGAGTTCCAGCTCGTTCCCGAACAGGCCACCGACGCGATCGTCGTCCATCACCCGGAAGCGAAATACTTCAACGTATGACCTCCATCCAGAGCCCCGCCCCCGTCTCCCCCCGACCCGCCACCGATCTCCAGGCCGTCCTGTTCGACATGGACGGCACCCTGGTCGACACCGAGGGGATGTGGGGCGACACCGAGGCCGAGGTCACCGAGGCGCTCGGTGGCACGTGGACCGACCACGACCACCGGAGCAACGTCGGCCGAGCGGCCGGCGCGGTCGCCGGCTACATCATCGACCTGACCGGTACCACGGTCGGTCCTGATCGGGTCGTCGCGATGATGTACGAGGCCATGCGGCGCAGGGTGGAACAGGGGGCGCAGCTGCGCCCGGGCGCCGCCGAACTCGTCGCCGACGTGGCGGCGGCGGGTATCCCGGCGGGCCTGGTCACCTCCACCCACCGCGGACTGGCCGAGACGGTGCTGGAGCAGATCGGCGCCGCGTACTTCGACGTGGTCGTGGCCGGTGACGAGGTGGCGCACAACAAGCCCCACCCCGAGCCCTATCTGAAGGCGGCGCGGCTCCTCGGCGTCGACCCCACCCGCTGTGTCGCGGTGGAGGACTCCCCGACCGGGGTGGCCTCGGCGCAGGCGGCCGGCTGTGTCACGGTGGCCGTCCCCCACAAGGTGCCGCTCGAACCGGCGCCGGGCCGCACGGTCATCCCCTCGCTCGAGGGGGTCGACGCGGCGTGGCTGCGCGGCCTGGTGGAACAGCCCCGCGGCTGAGCCCGACGTGGGACGGTCCGGGCGGCCCCGCGGACCAAGGAGGCGACGGATGAACCGTCGCCTCCTTTCTGTATTCACCTGATTTCAGAGCGTTTTCGGAGGATCGCGGTCACATCGGCTTTCAATCACGATTGGGACACGCCCGGGAAAACGGGAGGAATTCAAATAGAGTGCCGCATGAATCGATGGACGCCATCCGTACCGGTCGGTTCGTCTGCCCTTCCTATCGTCCGGTCACTCGGTCACCACCGGCCCCGGACACCCGTCCTTCGACCCCGTGAGAGAGGCCACGACATTGAGAAGACGACGCGCATTGGCGTTCGTTGCGGCGGGAGCCGCCGCGACCCTGCTGCTCGGCGCCTGTTCGGGCGGGGGAGATGACGGGGGCGGAGCCGCCGCCGACGTCGAGTTCAACCAGGGGCTCACCGAGAAGGTCAACGCCTCCGACGCCCAGGGCGGCACGCTGCGCTTCGCGATCTCCGCCAACATGGAGAGCACCGACCCGGGCAACACCTACTACGGCTACATCTGGAACTTCAGCCGTTTCTACGCCCGCACCCTCTACACCTACGCCACGGAGCCGGGTGAGGCCGGCCGCGAGGTCGTCCCCGACCTGGCCGCCGAGTTGCCCGAGGTCAGCGACGACGGCCGGACCTGGACGGTCAAGCTGCGCGAGGGCCTGAAGTACGAGGACGGCTCGCCGATCGTCGCCGAGGACATCAAGTACGCGATCGCGCGCAGCAACTTCGGCGACCAGGCCCTGCCCAACGGTCCCAAGTACTACCAGCAGCTGCTCGACCAGTCCGGTGACTACGAGGGGCCCTACGCCGACCCCGACGACCCGCTGGCCGGCTTCGACGCGATCGAGACCCCCGACGACACGACTCTGATCTTCCACCTCAAGGAGCCGTTCGCCGACTTCACCTACGTGATGGTGCACCCGCAGAGCGCGCCGGTGCCCGCCGAGGCCGACAAGGGCGAGCAGTACCAGACCCGGGTGGTCTCCTCCGGTCCCTACAAGTTCGAGGAGGACTGGAACCCCGGCAGCGGCCTGTCCCTGGTCCGCAACGACCAGTGGGACCCCGAGACCGACCCGATCCGCAAGGCGCTGCCGGACCGGATCACGGTCGAGGAGGGGGTCGAGCAGAACGAGATCGACCAGCGTCTGGTCAACGGCGGGCTCGACGTCGACCTGGGCGGCACCGGCCTGGGCCCGGCGATGAAGGGCCAGGTCGTCACCGACGAGGCCGAGAAGGTCAACCTGGACAACCCCGAGAACGGGGCGCACTACTTCCTCAACCTCAACGTGCACGTCAAGCCGTTCGACAACCAGGCGTGCCGGCAGGCCGTGCAGTACGCGATCAACCGGGACGCGGTGCAGCGCGCCTGGGGCGGTGACATCGGCGGCACGATCGCCACGCAGGTCCTGCCGCCGTCGATCGCGGGCGCCGACCCCGAGCTCGACCTGTACCCCTCGGAGAACAACCAGGGGGACATCGCCCAGGCCGAGGCCAAGCTGGAGGAGTGCGGCGAAGAGGGTGGGTTCTCCACCAACATGGGCATCCGCTCCGACCGTCCGGCCGAGGTCGCCGCGGCCGAGGCCGTCCAGGAGTCGCTGGCCCGCGCCGGCATCGAGGTGAACATCAAGCAGTACCCCTCGGACACCTTCACCAACACCCAGGCGGGCTCGCCGGACTTCGTCCACGAGAACGAGCTGGGCATCAACCTCTACGGCTGGATGCCGGACTGGCCCAGTGGCTACGGTTACATGAGCCAGATCCTCGACGGTGACGCCATCAAGGAGGCCGGCAACTCCAACATCTCCGAGCTGGACGACCCCGAGATCAACAAGCTCTTCGACGAGGTCGTCACGATCGAGGACGAGGCCGAGCGGGTCGAGATCTACGCCGAGATCGACCGGCTGGTCATGGAGCAGGCCGTGCTGGTGCCGATGGTCTTCCACAAGTCGGTTCTCTACCGGCCGGACAACCTGACCAACGCCTTCTTCAACCCGAGCTGGAAGATGTACGACTACATGGCGCTCGGCACGACCGCGACCGAGTAGCCGTTCCCGCCGACAGCCCTTCGCGCCCCGGGCGCGAAGGGCTGCGCGCGTCAGGGCCGGTTTTCCCTTCCCTAGGGGAGCTACCGGATGCGACGGCGCAGGTCACGGTGCGAGACTGAGGACATGCCGACGCAGATTCCGTTCGAAGGCCAGGTGCTGGGAGCGGCCCTCACGGTGGTGGGGCTGCTGATCTCTTGGGGGGTGTGGCGGCGTAAGGGGGCCGCGGCGGGCCTGCGCGGTGTGGCCTGGTCGCTGTTGCCGCTGGCCGCGGGGCTGATGGGGATGTTGACGGTGCTGTGGGGCATCGTCGCCGATCTCGTCCGCTTCTTCGCCCGGTTGGCGTTCGACCCGCTGGTGTGGGCGGGGGTCGCCGTGGCCGGGCTGGCAGTGGTGTTGTGGGTGGTGTCGGGGATCATGCGGGCGCGTGGGGCCGGTGGGCGGCGTCCCAAGGCCGCGGACGCCGGCGCGCCGAAGGCCGCGCAAGGCCCGCGGACGCCCCAGGTGGAGGCCTCGCCGGGGACGGGCGGAGCTCGTCCGGCCAAGGCGTCCGAGGACGACGACTTCAGCGACATCGAGGAGCTGCTGCGCCGCCGCGGCATCGGCTGAGGGTGCGGAGTGGCGGGGATCACACCGTGGCCCAGGGGGTCGCCCTCGCCGCGGCAAGCTCCCCTAAACGAGGGCCGAAAGCGAAGCGAACCCCTTTAGCGATCGGCCTTTCCGGTGTCCACTGTTTTTCGGTCGCCGTTCCCGTTCCGGGAGCGGCGACCGTTGTGTGTCCTAGATGTGGCGAAAAGTGTGTTTCATGTCCATAGCATGGAGGGGTGAGCATAACGAATCGTCCATGCCGAGGCGCGTCTCGGTGAGCTGGGCGAGCCCGTCGTGCACACTCTGTTCCGGTCGCCTTTCCCAGCGTGATGTGACCTGAAGTGACGGATCTATGAGGCTCGTGTCACGATTCAGCCACAACGCGGCAAATTGGACGATCGGGAATGTATCGCGGCGTAAATTGTTCGCCGTGCGCTACCCGGCGCACAGCGTGCGTTAGCTGTGTTTACTTCGGCCGTTAAGTGAGCCCGTGCGCGCGCCCTTGACGGAGAGCCACCCACTCACCGTCAGTAACGGCAGACCGCCGGGGCGCGGGCGGACGCCTGCGCCGCCGAGGAAGCCGACCGTCCGGAGAATCCACCGGAGTCAACGCCGCAGCCACAAGCGGGAGTAGTGGGGGAGTAGTGGTGCCATGACCGCGCCTTTGGACGCACCGGAGTCGGCGCAGAAGGCCGAACCAGAGGCGATCACCGAAGGCGTTCGCAACACCGCGAACAGGTCCCTTCGGCAGATCGCCTGGCAGCGTTTCAAGCGGGACAAGGTCGCCATGGCCGGCGGCGTCGTCGTCATCCTGCTGATCCTCACCGCGATCCTGGCCCCCGTGCTGACCAAGCTGTTCGGCTACCCGCCGAACGAGTTCCACCAGAACCTGATCGACCCGCTCACCGGTGGCGTCCTCAACGACCCCAACGACCCGATGAGCGGTCTCGACAAGACCGGCGGCATCAGCGGGGACCACCTCCTCGGCCTGGAGCCGGTCAACGGGCGCGATCTGTTCAGCCGCATCGTCTACGGCGCCCAGATCTCGCTGCTCGTCGCGTTCTGCGCCACCCTGCTGTGCGTCTTCATCGGCACCGTGCTCGGCATCGTCGCCGGTTACTTCGGCGGCTGGGTCGACACCGTCATCAGCCGGGCGATGGACATCTTCCTCGCCTTCCCCCTGCTGCTGTTCGCGATCGCGCTCGCCGGCGTCATCCCCGACGGGGCCTTCGGCCTCACCGGCAACGGGCTGCGCGTGGGAGTGCTGATCTTCATCATCGGCTTCTTCAACTGGCCCTACATCGGGCGAATCGTCCGGGGCCAGACGCTCAGTCTCAAGGAGCGCGAGTTCGTCGAGGCGGCGCGCAGCCTGGGAGCCAGCAACACCCACATCCTGTTCCGGGAGCTGCTGCCGAACCTGGTCACGCCGATCCTCGTCTACTCGACGCTGCTGATCCCGACCAACATCATCTTCGAGGCGTCCCTCTCCTTCCTGGGCGTCGGCATCAACCCGCCCACCCCCAGCTGGGGCGGCATGCTGTCGAACTCGTTGCAGTACTACACGACGTCCCCGCACTTCGTGATCATCCCCGGCCTGGCCATCTTCATCACGGTCCTCGCGTTCAACCTGCTCGGTGATGGCCTCCGCGACGCCTTCGACCCCCGTTCCTCCGACTAGCGCCACCGGATTCCCGTCACCTGGGACACCGGTAGGCCCGGAGAGCACCCCTTCCCATCCCGCAGCCCGCGAGAAAGGCAGAACATTGAGGAACCGAGCACTGGGATTCGTCGCGCTCGGCGCGGCGGCGTCCCTGCTGCTGACCGCCTGCGGCGGTAACGAGAGCGGCGGCGGCGAGGCCAGCGGCAGCTACGACCAGGGCAGCACGGAGATCGTCAACGCCTCCGATGCCAAGGGCGGCACGCTGCGCTATGCGATGAGCTCCAACGTCGAGAGCATGGACCCGGGCAACACCTACTACGGGTACATGTGGAACTTCAGCCGCTACTACGCGCGCACCCTCATGACCTACAACCCGGAGCCGGGCGCCGCGTCCACCGAGGCGGTCCCCGACCTCGCCGCGGAGTACCCCGAGGTCAGCGACGACGGTCTGACGTGGACGGTCAAGCTGCGCGAGGGCCTGAAGTACGAGGACGGCTCGCCGATCGTCGCCGAGGACATCAAGTACGCGATCGCGCGCAGCAACTTCGGCGACCAGGCCCTGCCCAACGGTCCCAAGTACTTCGCCTCCCTCCTCGCCGACAGCGACGACTACGCGGGCCCCTACGCCAACGACGGCGACCCGCTGGCCGGCTTCAACGGCATCGAGACCCCCGACGACACGACTCTGATCTTCCACCTCAAGGAGCCGTTCGCCGACTTCCCCTACGTCCTGGTCCAGCCGCAGAGCGCCCCGGTCCCGGCCGAGGCCGACCGCGGTGAGCAGTACCAGACCCGGGTGGTCTCCTCCGGTCCCTACAAGTTCGAGAGCGACTACAGCCCGGGCAAGGGCCTGACCCTGGTCCGCAACGACCAGTGGGACCCCGAGACCGACCCGATCCGCAAGGCGCTGCCGGACCGGATCACGGTCGAGGAGAGCGTCGACCAGAACGAGATCGACCAGCGTCTGGTCAACGGCCAGCTCGACGTCGACCTGGGCGGCACCGGCCTGGGCCCGGCGATGAAGGGCCAGGTGCTCACCGACGAGGCCCAGAAGCCCTTCATCGACAACCCCGAGACCGGCGCCGTGCGCTACATCGCCATCAACAACGTCGTCGAGCCCCTGGACGACGTGGCCTGCCGCCAGGCGATCATGTACGCGGCCGACCACGACGCGCTCCAGCGCGCCTGGGGCGGCGAGGTCGGCGGCTCGATCCCGACCCAGGTCATCCCGCCGGCGATCGCCGGGCACGACCCCGAGATCGACCTGTACCCCTCCGAGGGCAACAAGGGTGACGCGGCCAAGGCCAAGGAGAAGCTGGAGGAGTGCGGCGAGCCCGACGGCTTCAGCACCAACCTCGGCGTCCGGGCCGACCGTCCCACCGAGGTCGCCGCTGCCGAGGCGCTCCAGGCGAGCCTGCAGAACGTCGGCATCAAGGTGAACATCAAGCAGTACCCCTCGGACACCTTCACCAACACCCAGGCGGGCTCGCCGGACTTCGTCCACGAGAACGAGCTCGGCCTCAACATCTACGGCTGGATCCCCGACTGGCCGACCGGCTACGGCTTCCTGAGCTACATCGTCGACGGCGACAACATCAAGGACGCCGGCAACTCCAACATCTCCGAGCTGGACGACCCGGAGATCAACAAGCTCCTGGACGACGTCACCAAGACGACCGACCCCGAGGAGCAGGCGCAGATCTACAGCGAGATCGACCGTCTGGTCATGGAGAGCGCTTCGATCCTGCCCGCGGTGTTCGAGAAGTCGGTGTTGTACCGGCCTGAGAACCTCACCAACGTCTACTTCCACGCCGGTTACGCCATGTACGACTACATGGCCCTCGGCGTCGCGAACACCGAACAGTAAGTCCGACACCCGCACCTTCGACCAGTTAGAAGGCAGGTGAAGGCCGCGGGGGCGGCCGGGTCCCACAAGGGCTCGGCCGGCCTTCGCGGCCGGCCACGTTGCTCACTTACATTCTCCGTCGTTTGGGCGCCGGCGTCCTGCTGCTTGCGATCGTCACCATGGTGACGTTCGTGATCTTCTACGTCGTGCCGCGGCTGGCCGGGCAGACCACCGAGCAGCTCGCCACGATGTACGTCGGCAAGGCCCCCACTCCCGAGGCCATCCAGGCCACCATCGACCGGCTCAACCTGGACCAGCCGATCGCGCTGCAGTTCTGGGAGTTCATCAAGGGCATCTTCGTCGGCGCCGAATACCAGTTCGGCCGCGACATCGTGCAGTGCTCCGCGCCGTGCTTCGGCTACTCCTTCCAGACCTACCAAGAGGTCTTCCCGGAGATCATCAACCGGCTTCCGGTGACCCTCACCCTGGGCCTGGGCGCCGGCGTCATCTGGCTGGTCGGTGGTGTGACCGTCGGTATCATCTCCGCCATCAAGAAGGGCAGCATCTTCGACCGCCTGTCCATGGGCGTCGCCCTGGCCGGCGTGTCCATGCCGGTCTTCTTCACCGGTCTGCTCGCCCTGGCCTTCCTGGTCCACGCCTGGGGGATCTTCCCCAGCCCGGGCTACACCCCGATCACCGAGAACCCGCTGGCCTGGGCCACCGGCATGATCCTGCCGTGGCTGACCCTCGCCTTCCTCCAGGCCGCCCAGTACGCCCGGCAGACCCGCGCGGGCATGCTGGAGACCATGGGGGAGGACTACATCCGCACGGCCCGCGCCAAGGGGCTCAAGGAGCGCACCGTGGTGTTCAAGCACGGCCTGCGCCCCACCCTCACCCCGATCGTCACGATCTTCGGTCTGGACATCGGTCTGGTCCTCGGCGGCGCCGTGCTGACCGAGCAGGTCTACTCGCTCAACGGCATCGGCCGCTACGCGGTCCAGGCCATCGTGCAGAGCGACCTTCCCGTGATCCTGGGCGTCACCCTGTTCGGTGCGTTCTTCGTGGTCATCTGCAACCTCATCGTCGACCTGCTCTACGCCTGGGTGGACCCCAGGGTCAGAGTCTCCGGCTGACGGCGCCCGGCCCCCCCGTAGGACGGTGGGGCCGGCCAGTACCCGACGACGACCATCTCTCTGTGTGCCCCGCCTTTGCGTCCGGGGCCTTCGAGCCGAAGGAAGACCGGCAATGACCCCAACCGGACACAGCGCCGAACCGACCACCGAGCCGGTGGTCCGCGTCCGTGACCTCAAGATCACCTTCCCGACGATGGACGGTGACGTCCACGCCGTCGACGGGCTGTCCTTCGAGGTGGCGCCCGGCGGGGCGCTGGGAATCGTCGGCGAGTCCGGCTCCGGCAAGAGCGCGACGTCGCTGGCCCTGATGGGCCTGCACCGTGGCACCAAGGCCCGCATCACCGGAGAGATCTCCGTGGCCGGCACCGACATCGTCAGCGCCTCCGACGCCCGCATCCGTGAACTGCGCGGCAACGACATCGCGATGGTCTTCCAGGACCCGATGTCGTCGCTGCACCCCCAGTACACGATCGGCAACCAGCTCATCGAGGCCTACCGCACCCACCGCCCCTCCGCCTCGACCGCGGAGGCGCGCGCCCGGGCCGTCGAGGCGCTGGAGCGCGTCGGCATCCCCGACCCGGCCAAGCGCATCAACTCCTACCCGCACGAGTTCTCCGGCGGTATGCGCCAGCGCGTCCTCATCGCGATGGGACTGGTCTGCGAGCCCAAGGTGCTGCTGGCCGACGAGCCCACCACGGCGCTGGACGTGACGGTGCAGGCCCAGATCCTCGACCTGCTGGAGGACCTGCGTCAAGACCTCGGTATGGCGCTGATCCTGGTCAGTCACGACCTCGCGGTCGTCGCCGGGTCCGTCGACGAGGTCCTGGTCATGAAGAAGGGCAAGGCGGTCGAGCGCGGCGACGTGCGCACCGTGCTCAGCGAGCCGGAGCACCCCTACACCCAGGCGCTGCTCGCGGCCGTCCCGCGGGTCGAGGTCTCCCGCGCCCAGCGCCGGGCCGAGATCCGGGCCGACCGCGCCGCTCGCGAGGGCGGCTCCGCGGCGGCCCCGCAGCCCACCGGCGCCAGCGTCCGGCCGGAGAAGCAGGAGTCCACCACCCCCGGCGAGCCGCTGCTCAAGGTCGAGAACGTCCGCCAGCGTTTCAAGGTGCGTGGCGGCATGTTCGGCAAGGCCAGCGACTTCTACGCGGTCGACGACGTCTCCTTCGAGCTGTACCGCGGTGAGACGCTGGGCATCGTCGGCGAGTCCGGTTCGGGTAAGAGCACCCTGTCGCGGATGATCATGCGGCTGCTCCAGCCGACCGAGGGCAGGATCCTGTTCGAGGGACGCGACATCACCAAGCTGCCGGAGCGGCAGCTGCGCCCGCTGCGCCGCGACATCCAGATGATCTTCCAGAACCCCTACTCGTCGCTGAACCCGCGTCTGACGATCGGCGACAGCATCGGCACCGCGCTGAAGGTGCAGGGCGAGAAGGACGGCAAGCTCATCAAGAAGAAGGTCCAGGAGCTGCTGGAGCGCGTCGGCCTGGAGCCCTCGCACTACAACCGGTTCCCGCACGCCTTCTCCGGCGGCCAGCGCCAGCGCATCGCGATCGCCCGCGCGCTGATCCTCCAGCCCAAGCTGGTGATCTGTGACGAGCCCGTCTCGGCGCTGGACGTCTCCACCCAGGACCAGGTGCTGCGCCTGCTCTCGGAGCTCCAGGACGACTTCAACCTGACGCTCATCTTCGTCGCCCACGACCTCGCGGTGGTCCGCCAGGTCAGCGACCGGGTCGCGGTCATGCGCAAGGGCCGGGTCGTGGAGATGAGCGACGGCGACTCCGTCTACGAGGACCCGCAGCACGAGTACACCCGTCAGCTGCTCGCGGCGGCCCCCGTCCTCGACCCCGACGAGGCCAAGGCCCACCGCGCCGAGCGCGCCCGGCTGCGCGCCGAGGCCAAGAAGGCTGCGGCCTCCGAGGGCACGGCGGCCTGACACCGAGGGCTTCCCGACACGTCGGCCCCTCGCCCGCACGGGCGAGGGGCCGACGTGTGCCCGGGCCGGTCAGTAGCCGCCGCGGGTCCGCCGGGCGGCCGGACGCCCCAGCCGGCCGGCCCCGGCCAGGCCACCCCGCTGGAAGGCGCGCACCAGCTCGCCGCCCAGGTTCACCCCGGCCCCCAGGGCCAGCCCGATCGCGACCGCCTCCGAGAGGCTGAGCAGCCCCGCCACCGCGTCGTTGAGGCTGATCTCCAGCAGCCCCCGGTACAGGATGCTGCCGGGCAGCAACGGCGCGATGGAGGGGATGATGTAGGGCAGCACCGGCCGTTGGGTGCGCCGCGCCAGCCAGTGCGCGATGACGCCCACCACCACGGCCCCGGCGCCGGTCCCCACGATCGGGGGGACCTCCAGCAGCGTGCGCAGGCCCACGTAGATCACCCAGATCAGCACCCCCAGCGCCCCGATCGCCGGCAGCATGCGCCAGGGCACGGCCAGCGAGACCGCGAAGGCGATCGCGATCCCGGCGGCCCCCACGAGCACCGCCGCGTCCAGGGAGGTGCCCGCGGAGGGCAGGTTCTCCAGGTTGACGTCCACCCCCAGGCGGACCGCGGTGTAGGCGACCGCGCCCACCCCCGACACGATCGCGCCCAGGGTGAAGAAGACCTCGAGCAGCCGCGCCACGGAGGAGACGTAACTGCCGCTGATCCCGTCCTGCAGGCTCGTCACCAGCGGGCGTCCCGGCAGCAGCGCCATGATGTTGCCGGTGATGACCGCGCCGGCCTGGAGGCCGAGGTCCAGCTCCGAGCTCACCCACAGCAGCGCCGCCCCCATGCTGGAGGCGATCACCGCGGCCGCGGCCATCTGGTAGAACTCGGCCACACCGCGTTTGGCCAGGATCACCGAGGCGCGGTCGCCCAGCACCGTCGCGAGGAACGCCGCGGTGGCGACGATGAACTGCCCGCCGACCATCAGACTCGCGCTGGAGGCGATCAGCCCGAAACCGCACACCAGCAGCCAGTTGGGGTAGGGAGGCCGGGCCCGTTTGATCGCGCGCAACCGCGCGATCGCCTCCTCCAGCTCCACCTGTCCCAGCGCGGCGTCTTGGACCAGCGCGTGCAGCTCGCCCACCCGGAAGTAGTCGAGCGTGCGCCGGCGCACCACGCGCTCGCCGGTGATCGGGGGGTGGTCGCCCCCGGGGTGGCAGGACAGGGTGATGGCGGTGAACGTCACCGACACCTCGCTGCGGGGCAGCTCGAAGGCCACCGACAGGCTGAGCATCGACTCGCTCACGGCCTCGGTGCCCTCCCCGCTGGCGAGGAGGAGTTCGCCGACGCGCAACACGAGATCGATCGCGCGTGGGTCGGGAAGCTCCACGACGTCGTCGTCGAGGCCCTCGGCGTGGATCTCGGACTCCCGGGCGGCTCGCCAGTCCCGGAGCCGGCTCAGTGGGTTCTCTTCGTTCGGCGGGTCGTGCCGTTCTGGTCGCTGCGCCATCGGTGGGTTTCGATACCTCCTCGGGCATGAGGGGACCCGTCAGGAACCAGGGTCCTGGTGTCGGGTCATGGGACGGCTCTACCCGATCCGGCGGTGTCGCCACGGCACCATAGGAAAGCGGTGCCGGGCGGTCGCGTCGCGGGCGGCCATCCGTGGGACGTCCGCCTCGCCGCAGGGGTTGGCGCGCGAGGACGCCGGTCCGGGTGAGGTGTGTCACCGGGGCGCCGAACCCGAGGGGCGCGACCGCGCGGGGCTAGTCGTCCTCGCCGGGACGCACCACACCGGTCTCATAGGCGTGGACGACGGCCTGGACCCGGTCGCGCAGCCCCAACTTCGTCAACACGTTGCCCACGTGCGTCTTGACCGTGGTCTCGCTGACGAACAGGCGCTCGGCGATCTCGGCGTTGGACAGGCCGCGCGCCAGCAGGCGCAGGACCTCGCGCTCGCGTTCGGTCAGCCGGTCGACGGCCGGGGCGGGCGCCGGCCGCGCGGAGGGAAGGCGCGCGGCGAAGCGGTCCAGCAGCCGCCGGGTCACGGTCGGGGCGACGATCGCGGCCCCCTCGGCCACCACCCGGATCGCGGTGACCAGCTCGTCGGGAGGCACGTCCTTGAGCAGGAACCCGCTGGCGCCCGCGCGCAGCGCCTCGACCACGTACTCGTCCAGGTCGAAGGTCGTCAGCACGAGGACCCGGACCCGCTGCCCGGCTTCTTTCGCCCAGTCCAGGATGTCCCGGGTCGCCGCGATCCCGTCCCTGCCGGGCATGCGGATGTCCATCAGCACCACATCGGGCAGCAGACGCCTGGCCGAGGCCAGCGCGCCGTAACCGTCGGAGGCCTCCCCGACCACCGAGATCTCCGGCTGCCCCTCCAGGATCATCCGGAAACCGGTGCGCAGCAGGGGCTGGTCGTCGACGAGCAGGACGCTGATGGGCATGAGGGGATTGTCCCCCATCCGGGGCCGCCGCGCGGCCCCGGAACCGTTCACGCGCGCGGGTCGGGCCTCACGGCCGTCTCGGGTGGCAGCGGCGCGAAGACGGTCGCCTGCCCGCCGGCGGGGAGCTCGGGCGGGGTCCCGCCGAATTCCGGGCACAGCGCGCGGTGGTCGCACCACCCGCACAGCGGGCTTTTGCGGGGCCGCCACTGCCCGGAGCGGGCGGTCTCCTCGATCTGCCACCAGATGTCGGTGATCCTCTTCTCGACCTCACGCAGGTCGGCCTCTGTCGGCTCGTACCACAGCCACTCCCCGTCTCCCAGGAACATCAGCTGGAGGCGGGTGGGGATCTCGCCGAACTCGCGCCAGACCATCAGGGCGTAGAAGTGGACCTGGAGCCAGGCCTTGTCGCGGTAGGGCTTGGCCGGGGCCTTGCCGGTCTTGTAGTCCACCACGCGGATGCGCCCGTCCGGCGCGACATCGAGACGGTCGACGTAACCGCGCAGCCGCAGCCCCGACTCCAGCGTCACCTCCAGGCGCAGTTCACGTTCGCGTGGCTCCAGCCGCCCCGGGTCCTCCATCGAGAAGTAGCGCCTGATGGCCTCGCGCGCCCCGTCGAGCCACGCCGCGAGCTCGTCCTCGTCGGCGAACAGCTCCGCGGCCTCGGGCTGCTTCTCGCGCAACCGGTTCCACTGGGGCTCCAGCAGCGCCAGCGCGGAGTCGGGGGTGCGGGTGTCGGGCGCGAGCTCGAAGAGCCGCTCCAGGACCGCGTGGACCAACGTGCCGCGCAGCGCGGCGGGGCTGGGACGCTCGGGGACCCGGTCGATGACACGCAGCCGGAACAACAGGGGGCACTGGAGGAAGTCGGTGGCCCGGGAGGGGGACAGCGCCCGAGCCGGGGAGGGGGCGTGCGGGGAGGACATGGCCCCAGCCTACGCGGGCTCCACCGCGGCACGGCGACCGCGGCCGACCGCGTAGCCTGGCAGTGTGACGCACCGAGATCGCCCCGACCCCCCACGACGTTCCCGGGCCGACAGCGCGAAGGGCGGTCGCCGGACCCTTCGCATGGGAAGCCCGTTCGGCATCCCGGTCCACGTGGCGCCCTCCTGGCTGATCATCGCGGCGATCATCACGGTGCTCTACGCGCCACTGGTCGAGGGGAGGCTCGCCCTCGGCCCGCTGTCCTACCTCGTGGCCTTCGTCTTCGCGGTGCTGCTGTACGCCTCGGTGCTCGTCCACGAGCTCGCGCACTCCGTCGTGGCCCGCAGGTACGGGCTGCCGGTCCGCCGGATCACGCTGTACATGCTCGGCGGGGTCTCGGAGATCGAACGCGAGGCGCCGACCCCGGGACGGGAGTTCTGGGTGGCCTTCTCCGGGCCGCTGCTGTCGTTGGTGCTGGCCGCCGGAGGGCTTGTCGCCTACGGGTTCGCCGACCCCGACACCATCGTCGGCGTGCTCCTGTGGCAGTTGTGGGTCGCCAACCTGCTCGTCGGGGTGTTCAACCTCCTGCCCGGCCTGCCGTTGGACGGCGGTCGGCTGCTGCGCGCGCTGGTGTGGGGGGTGACCCGCCGCCCCTACGCGGGGACCCTGGCCGCCGCCTGGGTGGGGCGGGCGCTGGCCGCCGCCGTCATCGCGCTGCCCTTCCTGTCCGCATGGTGGACGGCCGGCTCGCCGAACCTCTTCGCGATCCTGTGGGCCGTGCTGCTCGGCGGGTTCATCTGGTCCGGTGCCACGTCGTCGCTGCGCGCCGCGCGCCTGCGCGAGCGCCTGCCGGGCCTGCGGGCCCGGAGCCTGGCCCGCGAGGCGATACTCCTGACCGCCGACACCTCCGTGGCCGAGGGGCTGCGGCGCATGGACGAGGCCGGTGCCGAGGCGATCGTCGTCATCGACACCGACGACACGCCCACCTCGATCGTCAGCGACGCCGCGATCGCCGCCATCCCCGAGGCGCGCCGGCCCTGGGTGCCCCTGTCCAGCGCCGCCCGCGCGATCCTGCCGGGGGGTGTGCTCGACGCCGGCCTGGAGGGCGTCGAGCTGCTGGAGGCCCTGCACGCGCACCCCGCGCAGGAGTACCTCCTCACGGGGTCCGGGGGGCGTGTCGAAGGCGTTCTGCGCAGCAGCGACGTCCAGGCGGCCGTCACCGGTTCCTGAGCGCGCCCGCTGCGCGGGCGCTCCTCACCTCCGTTCGCCCTCGGGCCAGATCACCAGCACCGGGCGTTCGCGTTCCCGGGCGTAGGCGACCACGTCCGCGGTACCGCCCGGACCGCGGGCGGGTTCGCCGTCCCACACCGCGACCAGCTCGTCGCACTCGTCGACCAGCAGCCGGCCGGCCGCCAGGTGGGCCTCGGGGGTGGACTCCGCGAACGGGAGCCGGTGCACCTGCCGGGCGCGCGGCAGCAGCGCGTCATAGACCGCCCGATGCCAGGCCGGCAGGGAGCGACGGTACCCCTCGGCCGGCACGACGGCCTCCAGCGTGCCTCCGGCGTCTAAGACCGCGCGGGCGAAGATCGTGTCCGCGCCGTCGGCCAGGCAGGTCAGGCCCACCAGAGGGGAGCCGTCTCCGCCGAGGTGCCGGCGCAGTTCACGGTCGACGACACGTTGCAGGTCCACCGGTAGTTCCCGGTGGCCGGTGATCGCGACGCGACGCATCGCAGTGTCCTCCTCGGCTTCTTCGGGGGATAGGGGGTCAGGCGGGCAGCGCTCCGGAGAGCAGGGCCTCGGTGAGCTGCTCGTCGAGCAGGCTCACACAACGCGCCCGGGGCCCACGGTAGTGGCGGCGGAACCGGCGTACCCGGCCGATGATCCGTTCGGACCGGAAGAGGACGCCCGTGCGCAGCGCCTCGCCCGCCAGACGGAACGCCTCGTCGACGTCGCCGGCGTCGGCGTGCGCGCTGGCGAGCTCGACCATGAGCACCGCGCCCTGCTTGGCTCCGGGCCGGACGCCGCCGAAGGCGTCGGAGAAGGCCCGCCGGGCCTCGTTGGGCTGGCGTAGCCGCACCGCCGTCAACGCCCGGTAGCCGGCCACCTTGGCCTCGTCGAAGGCGAACACCCACGGCCAGGGGGGTTCGGAGTTGTCGGAGCGGTTCACCGCGGCCTCGGCCGAGGCGATCTCGCGGTGCGCCGCGGCGGCATCGCCCCGTCCCGCGTGCCCCAGGGCGCGAACGCACGCCAGCCAGGCCCGCGCGGTGGGGTGGGCGTTGTGGCCGAGCCGCCGTCCCGCCTCGGCGGTCAGGGTCAATCCGAGGGAGGGATCGTCGTCGTCGATCTCGAACGCCGCGAGGCTGCCGAGCATGTAGGCGGCCAGCAGCGCGTGCCCGGCCTGACCGGCGCGCTCGACCGCGGCGCGGTAGTGACGGCGCGCGGAACCGTCGTCGCCCATGTCGACGTGCAACCAGGCCGCGAAGCCGGCGGCCTCGCTGGCCGCCGCGGCGATGTCGCGCGCGAAGGGGGTGCGGTGGGCGCGCGCCAGCGTGCGCCCGGTCAGCTCCAGGTGGGCCACTGCGGCGTTGGCGAGCTCGCGCGCCGGCGCCGAAGCGTCCAGGCGCCGCTGCCCGCCGGTGATGGCGCGCAGCGTGGGAGCGGTTGTCTCGTCGATGTCGCCGCGCCCGGCCCCGGCCGGTCGCGGCAGCGTCGCCAGAGCGAGGACCTTTCCGAAATCCCGGCGTCTCGTGGGATCCGCCCCCTTTCCGTCGCCCGCCACACGCGTGGTGGAGGGACGTGAGGGTGCCGACGCGCCGGGGATGGGCCCGGCGCTTGCGAACCGGAGCAGGTGGACCGGGACTCCCAGCCGATGGGAGACCTCCCTGACCTGGTCGATGGTCAACGACTGCTGGCCGTTGACCACCCGGGACACCCAGCTCTGGGAGTACCCCAGTGTCCGGGCCAGGTGGGACTGGGACCATCCGTGAGCGAGCCGGATGGCCTCGATGATCGCCGCGACGTCGCACGAGGAGAGCGCGGACGCTACGGCGGGGCGGGTCCAAAACTCCGGAGGCAGAGCACCGTCACGCTGGGGCATGAGCCTAGATTAGGGAGGTCATCGAGGTCCGGTGGCTATGTGTAAGACAATTGATGCAATGCGTGATGGGCATAAAAGGGGTATGCCGCCTCCCCGGAAGGGGCAGAGTCAAGGGACCAAAGTCCCGTTCGCGTGGGAAATCTTGTTGAAGTGGATCCCCAGATGCCCCCTGAAACGCCCATCGAGGATGGCTCGATGCTGACCGGAGACGGTCACTGCCTTGACCGAGGCAGGGGTGATGTGCAGTGGGCCTATGCCTTGCGTGCGCTGACGCTCGAACTCCGCGCGGCGGGCCTTGAGGTCCGTCCCGATGGTGGCACGGGCGCCGTCGAGGCGGCTCCACGCCGCGCCGACGGCATCGACCCGAAGGGCCCGCGGCGCCGGGCCATTCTCCGTCCGCATCGAGGACGGCTGTGGTGGTGGCTGGACTGCCCCGACGACCAGGGGGCGTGGTGGGCGCTGACCCCGCTCACCCCGGCGTCCCGGACCAGCGAGGCGGCCCGCCGCATCGTCCGCATGCTCCTGCCGGGGCAGTACTGACCCGCCGGCGGGGCCGTGGGGAGCCCGCCCGCGGGAGGCGGTCAGGCCCCGTCGAACAGGTCGGCGGCCAGCGCCGCGGCGCCCACGATGCCGGCCGTGTTGCGGAGCTGCGCGGGCACGATCGGGGTGCGCAGCCGCAGGTGGGGCAGGAACTTGTCGGCCTTGCGGCTCACCCCGCCGCCGACCACGATCAGGTCCGGCCACAGCAGGTCCTCGACCACCGAGTAGTAGCGTTGCAGCCGTTCCCGCGCCCAGCGCTCGTAGGACAGGTCCTCCCGTTCCTTGGCGCTGGAGGCGGCACGGCTCTCCGCGTCGTGCCCGTCGATCTCCAGGTGCCCGAACTCGGTGTTGGGGACCAGCCGGCCGTCCACGAGCAGGGCCGTGCCGATGCCGGTGCCCAAGGTGGTCAACAACACCACTCCCCGCACCCCGGCCGCCGCGCCGTAGCGGTGTTCGGCGACCGCCGCGGCGTCGGCGTCGTTGAGCACGTGCACGGCGCGCCCGGTCGCCTCGGCGAGCAGCTCCTCGACGTTCACCCCGATCCAGGACTTGTCGACGTTGGCGGCGCTGCGCGCCACCCCGTGCTGGATCACGGCGGGAAAGGTCGCCCCCAGCGGACAGCCGGGGTCCACGTGCTCGGGGAAGGCCGCCGCGATCTCGGCCACGGCCGCGGCGACCGCCCGTGGCGTGGAGGGTTGGGGGGTGGCCAGCTTCATCCGGTCCACGATGAAGGTTCCGGTGGACAGGTCCACCGGTGCGCCTTTGATCCCGCTTCCGCCGATGTCGATGCCCAGGCCCACCTTGGGCGCCTCGTTCGCCATGCGCGTCCATGCCTTTCCGTCTCGGCCCCGACCGGCCGCTCGTCCGGCCTGTCGGAGGGACCGTGGCCACGTCCCTACCCGTATTCAACCGCCTGCGGGAGGCGCTCGCGGGCCCCGCTGGGGTGCCCCGCTTGGCCGATTACACCGTTGCAGGTCATCGCGGATACCCTGGGCGACCGTATCCTCCCCGTTGCACCACCCCCGAAGTGAGAGACGAGAACCCAGTGACCGGCATCCATGGCCGCCGCGGACCCTTCGAAGACGGCGACATCGTGCAGCTGACCGACCCCAAGGGACGGATGCACACCATCACCCTGCGTGCCGGCACGGCCTTCCACACCCATCGTGGGCGTCTGGACCACGACGATCTCATCGGCAGCCCCGAGGGCAGCGTCGTCCGGGCGACCTCGGGAACCGTCTACGTGGCGCTGCGTCCGCTCCTCGCGGACTTCACGCTGTCGATGAAGCGCGGCGCGACGATCGTCTATCCCAAGGACGCCGCGCAGATCGTGGCCCAGGCCGACATCTTCCCGGGCGCGCGCGTCATCGAGGCGGGCGCGGGATCGGGATCGCTGTCGTGCTGGCTGCTGCGCGCCGTGGGGGAGGAGGGCATGGTCTCCTCCTATGAGCGCCGTGCCGACTTCGCCGACATCGCCCGCGCCAACGTCGAGCGCTTCTTCGGACGCGAGCACCCGGCCTGGCGGCTCACGGTCGGGGACCTCGCCGAGTCGATCGCCGAGACCGAGGTCGACCGCGTCGTCCTCGACATGCTCGCCCCGTGGGAGTGCCTGGACGTCGTCGCCGACGCCCTCATCCCCGGTGGGCTCATCTGCGTCTACGTCGCCACCACCACCCAGGTCTCGCGCATCACCGAGGCGCTGCGCGAGCACGGCTCCTTCTACGAGCCCAGCGCGTTCGAGACCATGGTGCGCACCTGGCACGTCGAAGGCCTGGCGGTGCGCCCGGACCACCGGATGATCGGGCACACCGGGTTCCTGGTGACCGCGCGCCGGCTGGCGGACGGGGCCGTCGCCCCCGAGCGCCGCCGTCGCCCCGCCAAGGGCGCCTACGGCGAGGACTGGAAGGCGGTCCAGAAGACGGAGGACGTGACCCCCGCCGAGCAGGTGGCCGCGGAGGACACCCGGGGCCCGGCCGAGGCATGATCGACACGTTACGTTCTCATTACGCCCCAGCGGCCGTTACCAGGCTGAGCTAGGCGTTTACAAGATCGAAAAGTGAGTCGTTCGACACTGGACGTCGCGGAGAGGTTAGGAAAAGGCTATGGGTAGGTAGGGTTCCGAGTAGTCGTCCTCTTCTAGGGAGGTGGCGGACGTGGCCGATCTCGACGACGAGCGTCAGGCGGAGCGCGACCGTGAGGCGGAACTCACGGCTCAGGTCTCCTATTTGGAGAAGGAACTCAGCGTAGTCCGGCGCAAGCTCGCCGATTCCCCCCGTCACGTGAGGCTGCTCGAGGATCGTCTCCGTGAGGCGCAGGCCGCCCTGGCCGCGACGAACGGACAGAACGAGCGGCTCGTGGCGACCCTGAAGGAGGCCCGTGACCAGATCGTCGCGCTGAAGGAGGAGGTCGATCGGCTGGCCCAGCCGCCCTCGGGGTTCGGGGTGTTCCTCGAGGCGCGCGACGACGAGACCGTCGAGATCTTCACCAACGGGCGCAAGATGCGGGTCAACGTCAGCCCGTCGGTGGAGATCTCCGACCTCAGGCCGGGCCAGGAGGTCATGCTCAACGAGGCGTTCAACGTCGTCGAGGCGCAGTCCTTCGAGCGTGTCGGCGAGGTCGTCATGCTCAAGGAGATCCTCGAGGGCGGCGACCGCGCGCTGGTGATCTCCAACCACGACGAGGAGAAGATCGTCCGGATCGCCGAACCGCTGCGCGACCAGCCGATCCGCCCCGGCGACTCCCTGCTCATGGAGGCCCGCTCCGGTTACGTCTACGAGCGCATCCCCAAGTCCGAGGTCGAGGAGCTCATCCTGGAGGAGGTCCCCGACATCGCCTACACCGACATCGGTGGCCTCGGCGGCCAGATCGAGCTCATCCGCGACGCGGTCGAGCTGCCCTACCTGCACAAGGAGCTGTTCCAGGAGCACCGGCTGCGCCCGCCCAAGGGCGTGCTGCTCTACGGTCCGCCGGGGTGCGGTAAGACGCTCATCGCCAAGGCCGTGGCCAACTCGCTGGCCAAGCAGGTCGCCGAGAAGACCGGCCGCGACGTCGGCAAGAGCTTCTTCCTCAACATCAAGGGGCCCGAGCTCCTCAACAAGTACGTGGGCGAGACCGAGCGCCACATCCGCCTGGTGTTCCAGCGGGCCCGCGAAAAGGCCAGCGAGGGCACCCCGGTCATCGTGTTCTTCGACGAGATGGACTCGATCTTCCGCACCCGCGGGTCGGGGGTCTCCAGCGACGTCGAGAACACGATCGTTCCCCAGCTCCTCAGCGAGATCGACGGTGTCGAGGGCCTCGAGAACGTCATCGTCATCGGCGCCTCCAACCGCGAGGACATGATCGACCCGGCGATTCTGCGTCCGGGGCGCCTGGACGTCAAGATCAAGATCGAGCGTCCCGACGCCGAGGCCGCCCGGGACATCTTCTCCAAGTACATCACCGCCGACCTGCCCCTGCACGCCGACGACCTGGCCGAGCACGGTGGCTCCCCGAAGGCCACCGTCGACGCGATGATCCAGCGGGTCGTCGAGCGGATGTACGGCGAGACCGAGGAGAACCGCTTCCTGGAGGTCACCTACGCCAACGGCGACAAGGAGGTCCTGTACTTCAAGGACTTCAACTCCGGGGCGATGATCCAGAACATCGTCGACCGCGCCAAGAAGATGGCGATCAAGGACTTCATCGACACCGGGGTCAAGGGCATCCGCGTCGCGCACCTGCTCCAGGCGTGCGTGGACGAGTTCAGCGAGAACGAGGACCTGCCCAACACCACCAACCCCGACGACTGGGCGCGCATCTCCGGAAAGAAGGGCGAGCGGATCGTCTACATCCGGACCCTGGTCTCGGGCAAGAAGGGCGCCGACTCCGGCCGGAGCATCGACACCGTCGCCAACACCGGCCAGTACCTGTAGAAACGCGCTTGCAGGACGCCTCACGGGGCCGACCGGAGTTCCGGTCGGCCCCTTCTCATGCCGGTCGTCTCCGGTCCCCGTGATGGCAGGGTGATGGCAAATCCACGGTGCTTCGGGAGCCGGCTTCGGTTTTGAGGCCGATGACGGAGAGTGAGGGTGATCGGCCGGGGCGGGACGCCGCGGAGGTCGGCGATAGGGCCGCCCCTACGGGCGGGGGGTCGGTGTTTCCCGGTAGCCGGCGAGCATCTCTGTGGGCCAACGGGGCCGGCTCACCTCGCCCCGAGGGCCGAACTCGGTGAACCACGGCGCGATGTCGAGGACGGGGGTTCCCCGCACGGCGTCCAGGTCCTCCACGTGCGGGTCGCGTCCCTCGACCCTGAGCAGACGGGGGTGGGAGACGGCGATCCTCGCGGGACGCCGGTGGTTGCGGTGGACGAACGTGCCGGTCTGCGGCCAGGCCGTGTTCCCTCGGGGGTGTCGGGCGCCGAGGTGGACGTCGGCCTCCGACCCCCGGCTGAAGTGCCACACGACCTGGATGTGGGAGAACTCGTCCAGGCCCTGGGGGTGTCCACGGGCAGGTCCTCGTTGAGCCGGATGACCGATCGGCCCCCTCCCCAGTGGTCGTCGGTGACCTCGTCGCGTCCGCTGACGACGGTGGCGATAGGGGTGAGCGTGATCTCCATGAGTGGTCCTCCGGAGCTGGAGGGAAGGGACGGGGCAGGGGACTCGCAGGACCTCGGTGGCCTTGGTGCCGAGGTCGTGTACCGGGCTGATCCCGCGTCCACGCACGGTGCTCAGGACGGTCCGCGTCGTCTGTACGGTTCCCGGCCCCCCGAGCGCACGCCCTCCCAGAGGGCCAACGCCGTCGAACACCCCCGCGGCGGAACCGCTGGCAGACGGTCCGCGGTCGGGATCCTCGTCTACACCGGCCGAATCCGCGTCGAGGTCCGGGGTGGTGGCCCCTTCGAGAACACGCATTCCTCCGCACTCCGCCGGCCGAACTTTTGGACGAGCACGGACGTGGCCTGCTCCTGGCCGACGCGCTCGCCTTCGCATGGGAGCGCCCGGCCACCGGGCGCGGTGTCTTCGCGGAGCCGCTCCGATGACGGTGTCTCAGCTCCCTACCGGTGCGGCGATGACGCACCCTGTTGTCCGATCCGGGATTTCCGCATCGCGCCCACTCGGGCACCGGGAAACCGAGTACCTGGCCCCATACACCGGCGATGCGGCTTGGGCATGAGTCTGGGCTGTACCATCGTCGCCCTCGCCAGGGCATGACCTTCTCCCCATTCAGCCGGGGGAACTTTCGGCTGTCCTGCTAGCGGCCGGCGTTGAGCTTCTGCACGTGGGCGATGTAGCCGAGGATGTGCGGGGGCATGGGGGCGGGCAGGGCGTCCAGCGGGAAGAAGCCCAACGCCTGGCCTTCTCCGAGCACCAGCGCGCTTTCCGGGCCGTCCCAGGTGGCGGTGTAGACCTTCGGCCGCGGCGCGGCCGGATCGTCGGGGGTGACGTCCAGCTCGCGCAGGTCCTCGGGGACGATACCGGTCTCCTCGCGTACCTCCCGAAGAGCGGTCTGCTCCCAGGTCTCGCCCGGCTCTTGCTGTCCTCCGGGCATCGTCCAGTGGCCGGGCCAGCAGATGCCGGGGATGTCGTCGCGGTGCTGGAGCAGAATCTCCCCTGCCCGGTTGGTGATCATGACGACGCACCCGTTCCACACGGTCTCGTCCACAGGACCTCTTCCCGCAGCGGTGATAACGGCTCCCTCACCGTAGCCGGTGGGGGATCGGATGGCTTCCTGACGGACGATGGTGTCACCTGCGCGCCCCCTCGATCAGGTACTCGCGAAACACCCCGTTCTCGGACAACCCTTCGGTATCGACGTAGAAGACGGGCAGGCCGCAGCACCGCCGGACAACGGGCGAGCCGCTACCGTGCACATGGCCAGGCGGACATGGCCGATGTCTCCAGCCGTCGGGATCACTCACCACGCTGTTCCCGCCCGCGGTGAGCGCCGTGTCATCAAGCTCCGCCGCATCTGTCGGTGGAGGCCCACTCGAATCGGCATCCGGTCCTTCTTGCGATATGTCTGCGTCGAGGCGATCAAGCACAGGGCGCAGGTCTCCCCGCTCTTGGGGACACGCGCGTACCCGACCATCCGCCCGTCCTCTGCCAGGACATCCCGGGTGGTGTGGGTGCGCACGAGCTGGAGATCCGTCGCCGTGATGGACGCGAGCCGGACCTGTCCGGCCTGTATCGCCTCGGCGAGGGGCGGCCCTGGGCGAGGTCGGCTCACACCTGCACGAACGGTCGCCGGTACGTCTTCTCCACAGGGACACCGCGCGGAGCCGGCACGGCCTCGATACCGAGCGGTGTGGGAACGAGGCCAAGCCGGTCCGCGAGGGCCTGGGCTAGGTCGGCGTCGGTGAGCGACGCCATCGCCCCGTGCGCGGCGCTCCACCGGCAGGGCCTGTTCGAGAAAGGCGTCCATGTCGTGGGTGTGCCACGCCCCGAGTCCGTCGAAGATCTCCGCGAGCACCTGGAGAAGGATGGTGCGGAGCCGCTGGCTGGTGTTGGCGTATTCGGTGACGAGCCCGTTCGTTGCCTCACTCACCGGTCACCCTGGTGGGCGGCTGCGGCGCTGCCGGGGCGCCGGTCTGGTTCCGGAGGGCGGCGGCGATCATCTGGTCCGCGGCGGCCGTGGTGGTGATCCGCTTGATCCGCGGCAGCGGCTCGCCCATGTCCTCGGCGATCACCGACAACGGGTAGCCGAGGCTCTTTTTCACGGCGGCGTCCACCACCACGACGGGGTTGAGCTGGCGGGGCACGCCACCGCATCTCCGGTCGCGGGGGCGCGTTCGATGATGGCGTTGCGCGCGTGATCGAGTGTGATGAGGGGACGGCGCGGGTCCTGGGGGTGCGGGCCGACCACGACGTAGGCCACCGACTGCGACAGCGCGGACCGGTAGAGCTGCTTCTGGCGGGCGGGGAGCCGGTTGGTCTTCCACCACGTCCACGCGGCCTCATCGGGTTCCCCGTCCGGGCCCGCGATGCCGGTCACCGCCAACCGGTTCACACTGGAGTTGGCGATCAGGCCGCAGATGTTCGTCCGGGCGATCTCCTGGAACCGCTTTTCCTGGTCCCGCACCCCTTTCGGCGGTACCGGAAGCGGAGGTTCCCCGGTGAAGTAGTTCCGCCGCTCGTTGAGCCGGCCCTGCCGCGCTTGAACTCTGCCCCCCAGGCGTACCGACTACCAATCCGGAGAGAGAGGGGCTCGTCCAGCACGCCGATCTCCTCCCGTATTCTCTCCCGGGTCCGGGAATCCATCGCTGGCTCCCGCAGAAAACCCGGTCCGGAATTTCTTCATCCATTCCGCGTGTCAACATATACAAGATATGTGACTCGAGGGTGGTGGATGGGGGGAGGAACTTTCCTGTAGGGATGGTTTGTTTCGTCGTCCGTGGTGGTAGCACCTTCCGGTGAAAAACGTTGAAGAAAAGAAGTCGGTTGCCTCCCTGTTCAACGGCTGGGCGGTTCTGTGGTCGGTCGTGACTCTGGTCTGGCTCGCCCTCCTCGGGCTGGAGTGGTACACCAGTGATTCCCTGGCCTGCCCCCTGACACCGGACAGCTCCCTGTATGGCACGGGAAGCTGGTCCTGGCTGCCCCCGGACGGGTGTGCTCCTGGGAGGTCGTCGTCGGTGACGAGACCTACACCATCACCGAAGAACCCCCGCTGTCCCGTCTCGGCATGGTGATCACGCTCCTGCTCTGGGGCGCTTCCAGCATGACCCTGGGCCTTCGGCGTAAACGAGAGGCGCAGTGAAGCGGGTGCGTCCCGGGGCCCGCGCGTGCTCGGGTCTCCCCGCGCGTTCCACCGCCGCATCGTTGCGCACGTGCTTTCTCGTGCCTTCTTCGCGACAGCGGCACCGACGTAGGAGGCGGGTCTGGCGGAACGCGGGGCCGATTGCATACACTTCTCACTTTCGCCTCGGCCGCCTCATTGGTTGCTGTGTGCGGGGTTCTGCTCGCGCGTGAGCCAGGCAAGGAAAGGTCGCGCGCCCTGACCGAAGGTCTCGCGCTTTTCATAGGCGTTGTCGCGGCTTTCGTGTTCCTGTATTGGTCCCGTTCAGAACCAGGGATGATCGTTTGCCTCGTAGGTCCTGGAGCTCGGTGAGCATGACCCTGGAGGATGTGAAGCGTCTCTGAACGGGGCTCAGCAGTGCGGGAGCCTCAAAATCCCCAGATCCGTACAAAATTCGGACGGCGGCATTTTCCCGGGGCCTCTCGGGGGAGAAGGGGGCGCCCTCTCAGAGGTGGGCGCTCATGGAATGCTTGGTTTGACCCTTTTGGTGGGAACATCCTGAAGACTCGTCGGGCATGAATCGCTTGCGCTTCGCTACACTGGGGGAAGGGATCGCAAATGATTCTTGGAGATGAGTTTCCGTGGAAGAGAACCCTGCCGCTGATCCGACACGCCCATGGTCTCATGATCTGGTTGACGACGTAGACGCGGAGCTTTTCTTGAAGACCCTCAAGGCTCCTGCCGCGAGGACGTTGCGTTACCTCTGTCAGCATCCTGGGGAACAACTCTCGGTCCTTGATGTTGCCCGGGCGACAGGTGCTCACGAGGAGGATGTGAGAAGTCATGTTGTCCGGGTGAACAAGTACTCAGAAGCCCATGGTCATGTCCCGCTGCTGGCTGATGATCAGGGGCTTATTTCTGTGTCACCTGAGGCTTCTCGTGTCTTCGATACCGCTTTCGAGAAACTGTTTGGAAAGTGAATTAGGAGTCTGCCTTGAACCTCCGGACTGGGGCATTCCGCTCTTGTGTCATCAGCGCCATGGCTGTTGCCCTTATCTTCGGCCTCCAGGGCGTTGCGCGGGCTGCCGAGACTTCGGCGTCAATCACCTGCGACGATAGCAAGAAGACTCTATATGTGAACGCTAGTGGTGTGGACTACCCCGGGAACATCAACGTCGAAGTCGTTCGAGAGATTTTCGATAATGGGAAGCTTCGATCCTCTCATGAAACGACTGTGAGGACCTCTAGCACGGGATCCTGGTCTGTCCCTCGGATCGAGGGGACCTATAAGGACACGATTTCGAAGAAGGAACTGAAGGTGCGTGTTTACAACGCTGGAGGCAGGGAGCTGGGGCGTGCTTCCGACCGCTGTGCTGACTTCAAGGACGGGGAATTTGATTTTCGTGAAACCGCAGCGGCCTAGTTCTGGCTAAGACCCCTGAGTGCTGGGTTCGGTAGCACTTCGCCCGTGCTCTGTGGTCCTAGGGGAGCGCCACTTCCTCGGGCGGGCACTCTGGGGTGTGCCACACTGCGGGTATTTCGGGTGAGTCGCTCATGTGCCTACGTGGGTCAGAGCAGGCCGGGGTGGACCTCACATGGACGGCGTGGTGAGAAGCATGGCTTCGCCGCGTTGGTTTCCCTCGCGGTCTTGCGGTCGCGTGGTGCCAGGAGCACAGCAGTTGAAGGTTACGGAGGCGGTGGTCATCGCGGTTGCGAATGTGGTCCACGTCTGTGCCGGCCTCCGCGCAGATGCTGCCGTCGGACATGCGCCACTGGCGCAGGCCGTGGTCGCGTTCGATGACGTGGACGCGCAAGCTTTGCCAGTTCGGAGGGAGCTCCTCGCGGTGTCGTGAGCCTTCCCAGTCGGTAGCGATGCCCACCATCTCCGCTTGTTACGTTGGATAGTTGTCCGCTCTGGGAGATTTCGGTACCCGACCGCTGTCCGTAGTGGCCTGCACGTCGGTTGCTCCGTCTTCTCAGGGCGTGGGCGACCAACCTGGCCCCGGCCTGGCCCTCGGCGCACGCCTCCCAGACAACGCCGCACGGCGCTGGGCGAACCCCAACAGCCTGCTGCCAGGAATGTGGTCTCCTCTGCTCCGAACGGCTGAACCAGCTCAACAGTGCTCTCCGCTGCGGCCCGCTGCTGTCCGGTCACCACGCCGATCCGCATCCCATGACCTACGTGTGCGGCACAGCGTCAGCGGCCCGGTTGTTCCTGGGTGGCCCTGGTGGCGGTCGAGCGCGGTCCAAATACGAAGATAAGGCCAGCCGAGCACCTGGCTGCAGCCTGTGAGTGTGCAACGGCGCCCCGGCCCGGCGAGACGGGCGAGCCGTCTTCAGTCGCAGGCCACGCCCAGTTCCTGGAGGCGTAGCCGCAGCACCTCCAGAGTCCACCGGCCGTCGTCGCCGGGAACGAGAACCACGTGCAGGGCCAGGCCGTCGATGAGCGCCTGGAGCTCTCGCGCCAGCCCCGGCCGCTCCAACCCCAGGGCGGCGCAGGCCCGTTCACACAAGCTGTACACCTCGGCGTCGAGTTCGGCGCGCAGCGGAGCCAGCAGCGGGTCGGTGACGGCCGCCGTGCCCAGGGCGAGCGAGACCTCCATCTCCAGACGGCGTTCGTCGTCCAGCGGCAGCAGTTCCTGGAGGGTCTGCCAGGCCCAGGAAGGCGAGTCGGGCGCGATGGCGGCCACGCGCTCGCGTAGTCGCTCCAGCACGGCGCGGATGGACTTCTCGCGCACGCTGTCCTGGGTGGGGAAGGCGTAGCGCAGGGAGCTGGGGGCCAGTCCTGCCTCCTGGGCGATGTTGCGGACGGTCAGGGCGCGCATCCCCTGGCGGGCGATGACGCGCCAGGAGGCTTCGATGACCTGGCGTTCTCGTGCTTGGAGGTCCATAGATCGAGGCATTTGCCTATTGTGGCACAACTGTGCGACTATGGGGTGGAACATAGTCGCACAACTGTGCGGGAACGTGGAGGGGGATTCATGGCGTGGGTGCTGCTGGTCGCATCGGGCCTGATGGAGGCGGTGTGGGCGAGCGCGATAGGTGCCAGCCAGGGGTTCAGGAAGAAGGGGCCCACGGTGCTGTTCGTCGTCGCCCTGGTCCTGAGCATGGTCGGGCTCGCCTACGCGATGACGGCGATCCCGACCGGAACCGCCTACGCGGTCTGGGTGGGCATCGGAGCGGTTCTGACCGTGCTCTACCCCGTGGCGCGCGGCAAGGAGCAGCTGACCCTGGGACGTGGCGGACTCCTACTCGTCCTGATCGGCTGCATCATCGGTTTGAAGGTGGTCGGCTAATGGCCTGGTTCGTTCTCATCATCAGCGCCCTCCTGGAAGCGGTGTGGGCCACCGCCCTGGGGCAGAGCGAGGGCTTTACCAAGCTCGTTCCGTCGCTGGTCTTCGTCGCCGCGCTCATCCCGGGCATGGCCACGCTCGCCTACGTGGCCAAGCGCATCCCCATGAGCACCGCCTACGCGGTCTGGGCCGGGCTCGGGGCGGCCTTCACGGTGGCGTGGTCGATGCTCACGGGTGGGGAGCCGGCCACGGCGCTGCGCCTGGCACTGCTGGCCGGCATCGTGGGCAGTGTGGTGGGCCTCAAGCTCCTCAAGCCCACCGCCCCCGAGGAGGCCGCCAAGACCCCGACCCGCTGAACCGCAGTACCGGGCTCCGCTTTCCTCACCACGGGGCCTTTTGCGCGTCTGTCTCCTGCGTCTGCGCACGGACATTTTCGCGGCCGTCAACACCAAGCCGAGCCAGCCGAACCCAGCAGCGCAGCAGCCTCACCAACGCCATGGAGGCGCTAAGCATCTGGCTACCGGAGTCCGCGACGGCCCCTGCGCAACTACACGTTGCCGGGGTTTCCCACCGTCTCCTCCGGATGTGCGCCCGTTGTCGAGGCGAGAGCGGTGGTCGGAGCGCGTATCGCGGCGGGATCACTGACATGTTCACGCTCGTTAACATCGGCCGTGGCTCCTACTCGGTGAGGGAGACAACGATTTCGACCAGGCCGACGAGGCTGAACAGGGCGCTGAGGACAGTCGCGGCGATCCACCGGCCGCCGAGGTAGGTCAGGTAGACGGTCAGCGCGCCGAAGATCACGGCGAGTCCCGTTCCGAGCACCACACCGGCGAAGTCACGCCCGGGCGCACTCGGGATGCCCGGGGCCTCGTCATGAAGGATGGCGGCCTGGATCTGCACGCCCTGGTGATGAGGGCCTCGACGGCGCGGCGGCGGGTGTCGTCGTCGGCGTTGGCGACGGTGATCAGCGGCGTGCTCATGGGGCTGTCCTCCTAGGCGCAGGCGAGGGGAGGGGTGTCCTCCAGCGGGCTCGACATCCACCCGGGGAGAGGAGTGGGGGTGGTGGAGCCACACGCTGGAGGACACGTTGGTCGCCCGGCGGGGATCGCAGGCGGTGTGGTGATGGCGAGGATGCTGCGCCCCGCCTGGTGTTGGGTGTTCCTGGTGCCTGCCGGGAACGTCTTTCAGGTGAGGGCGGAGGCGCGGATGCCGACCGCCCACAGCAGGTCGCCCTCCCGGAGGAAGGGCAGGGACTTGGCCTCGTAGTGCGGATCCAGGCGCAGGTCACCGAGCGCGTTGCCGGCTGCGGTGTCGAAGCCGTCCTGGGCGTCCACGAGCCTGGCGCGGTTCTCCCATCCGGGCGCGTACCGGTTCAGGATCCGGGTGGGGTCGCCGCCGACCCGCACGTCGAGCACTGGGGAGGGGCTGCCGGCGGCGTTCAGGCCGCGCAGGATCGCGGCGAGCGTCATCCCCGCCCCCGCTGTGGCACGACGACCCGCCGCACCCGGGGGAGGCGCGACGCCTGCTCGGAGACCTGCTGAAGGTAGGTGGGGTGTTCCATCCCGAAGGGGACGCACGCCCAGTCGAAAGGCTCGTAGCTTCGGCGTCGGCCCGGTAGCGGGCGCGGATGACCGAGAGCCGTCCGGGGCGGTGGCGGAACAGCTCTGCCCCCGCGGACACGGCCACAGAGGTTTCCGGCGTGTTCCTGCCCCATCCGGTGTGCAGCCGTGCGGGGATGCCGAGAGCGTGGGCAATCAATGCGGACTGCTCCAACTCACCGCGGCCATCATGATCCGGTGCCGGTTGCTCCGCCAGTGGCAAGGGGTGATCCGCGGACGGGCACCGTGCTGTCGTCGCGGATCGCGCCGTCGAGCCCCGGCGTTCACCGTGTCACCGTCGGCCCGGGCGCGGTTCTCGCGTCGGCGCGCACCCCACTCAGGCTGGGATGGATACGAGTTCGGGCGTGAGCGGCCTGGTTGAGGAAGTCCGCCCGCGCGGTCTGCGGGTCGGTGGAGGAGTCCATGATCGTGCCGATCAGGGCATCCAGATCGACGTGGCCACCGTTGACGTCCGCGCTGTCGCCGTAGACGTAGGCCAGGGCCTGGCGGAGCTCGTCATGGTCGTAGAGGCCGGTGTCCGGCGGGGCCTCGCGGATGTCATAGAACATTCCGTTGTCAAGGGCGCGACCTTCGAGGATGCGGTGCCAGTCCCGCGCGGACATCTCCGCGACGCTGCCCTCACCAAGGGCGTAGGTGTTGGGGGACTCCAGCAAGGTCCCGTCGGTCTTCGCGGCGTTGATCCGGATGGTCTCGGCCAACTTGGTGCCGCGGTTGGAGCGGACCCACTCCTCGGACTGGTCCAGGACCGCGAAGATCGGCCGATTGCCCTTGATCGTCCGCGCGCTGCTGGTGATCGGCTCGATCCTGCCCGCTTTGGGCAGGTTGACGAACCCTCCAGCGGTTCCAGCCCGGGGTAGGCGTCCAGTACCGGTCCCTGGAGCATCTCCAGCAGTGGTGACCAGGTGTTCTTCGTCTGCGTCTCGGAGACCGCCGCGATCTGCACCAACGGCGTGCGCACCTCGGGTCACGGTTTGCCGACCGGCTGCCCTTCGGCGTCCCCCCGTCCGGGTAGATCGGGGCGAGCGCCTCCACGATCGGGATCGCCGCCAACAAGGGGCTCTTGCCCCACCCTCGGGGCCGGCACAGCACCGCGCGCCGGTACCGGCGACGGCCGGTGCGCGGATCGAGCTCGTAGAACTTCAAGATGAAGTCCTCTTGCTCGGAGTACAGAACGAAGGGCTGGTAGTGGGCCCGATCGGGGGCGGCGAGCATCTCGGCGATCCAGTCGATCACCTGTATCCGAGGGTGGGGACCTCGCCGGGGACGTTCGGCTTCCAGGGGATGGGCTATCACCCCTTGGTCAAGCTCGCTCTGCGTCCTTTGGCTTCGCGGGAAGGCCGCGGACGACCCCCATGTGCGCACCGCGCCGTTCCCGCGCGGACTTGCCAGCGGGGGTGGGGTGTTTGGCGCCGGCCTCGTCCGCGGCGGCGAACTGCATTCTCAACCTCGCCCTGTTCTCGACCGTCGCGCCGAACTTGGTGACCCGCAGCCGCAGCTCGGCGGCCACCGTGGTCTCCCCGGAGCACAGTCGGTCGTGGAGAAGAGTGGTGTCGAGGAGAAACTGCCAATCCGTCGAGGAGAAGTGCTCGGTCTGGGCGCTATTGCGCCACCGGTCCCACCACTCCCGGGTCCGCTCGGGTCATTGGTACTCGACCAACTCCTCCTCGTCGTGCAGCCGGAAGTCGGACAGCTCTGGAGGCTCGACGTGCTCGAAACGGAGAAGGGGCTGCGGGGCGGACTCGGAGTCGCGCCGTGCTCGGCGGTTGGGGACCTTCGGTGCGGGGCCTCGACCGGCCATAGGTCACCTTCCGGAGCTTAGAGACGGAGTCGTGGGCAGGTCGGGAGGGTGTTTAGTGCGCTTCTGCAAGGTTTTCCAGGGCGCGGCGTATGAGGGTTTGGGAAGATTTATCCGATGCTGGTGCATCTGTACTGCTGGCGATTCTTCGAGTTGCTTAGATGTCTGCTTCTTGGGTGTATCTACTTCCGCGGTCCTTATTCGTCTAAGTTATGCCTTCGGGGGCAATAGTGGCTTTTGGTGCATTTTCATTTTCGGTCCTCCTTGGGGAAGGGTTGGGCGTGTCTGGAATTGGGAAGATTATATGTTTTCATGGAAAAAGGTGTGCGTGGGGATTGGTTGCTGGCACAGTGGTCTTGTTGGCGTGCAAGTTTGAGTCGTGGGCGCATTGTCACAATGCTGTTTGTTTTCTGCTTGGGAGAGGAATTCTATGGCGAACGAAATCAGGTACGGCGGCCTCATCCATCTGCAGAACGGGTACAACAACTGGGCGGGCGGGTACCTCGATACCAACGGGCACCGCCCCGCCCCCGCCAAGTACGGAGTCTCCACCGCGGACACGCCCACCCGAGGTGCTGGCACCGGCACGTGGGAGGTTCTGTCGGCCACAGGCAAGGCTGCCGGGTCGTTGGTGAACAGCGGGGATGTGATCTACCTGCGCAACCTCTACCAGGACGACGGCGGGTACCTCGACACCAACGGGCATGCGTCCGACGCTCAGAAGCAGTCCGGCGGCAAGTATGACGTCTCCACCTCACCGGGCAGGGACCGGGCTCAGGGCACCGGCCGCTGGCGGATCCTGGCTCAGACCTCCGGCACCCTGGACCAGTCGGTGCGCCTGGGGGACGTCCTGTTGCTGTGGAACCTCTACGACAACGGCAGCTTCCTGGAGACCAACAGCACCTCGGGCGCTGGTCTGTACGACGTGTGCACCAACGCCTACTTCAACCGGGCGGCCGACGTCGCCTACTGGAAGGCCCTGGCCGCCCAGGTGTGATCCCTCAGTGCCCGAGACCGCTGCCACGGCTCCAGTCGTTGACAGGACCAGGCGTCTCCGACATCACGCGACGCTCGGGCCCTTCGCTGCTAGCGAGGGCTCTCCAGCCTGAGCTAAGCAGGCATTCAAGAACCCCTGCCCGGTGTACCCGGCAGGGGTTTTGCTGTAACTGTGTCGGTAGGGACAGCATGGTGGGCATGGCATGGTCGGCTTTGCGTCGTCCTCTGTAGGCCGGTGCGCTGCGAAGCCTGCCGGAAGAGGACAAGATCTTCGGATAGCTGAGGCGTCCCGGGTGAAACCCCCAGACCCGTAATCGACGTGGCCACCGTTGACGTCCGCGCTTGGCCGCCCGTCGCTCTCACCCCGCGGTGGTTCCCGCCTGCGTTCGAGGGCCGGCGACAGGGCCCTCCGGACGAGACGGCGCGAGGGCGGGGCCGGACGGGCCGGGCGGACGCCCACGGCCGCCTGGCCGGCGACGGCCGACGATCCGGTGCGCGGCGTGCCCGCCAGGCCGCTTCGGCGCTGCCACCACCCGGTTGGACGGTCCTCTCCCGGGGTGGCTTCGCGGGGAGGGGGCGTCCTGGAGGGCGTTTCCCGACCCAGGGGTTTTCATGGGAAATAATATTTTGTCGCTATTTCTCCCGTTTATCCGTTTGTCCCTCGTGAAGGCGGGTGCCGGATGGCGGCCGAGGACGCCTCCCGTCCCCGTTCGGCGCGCTCCCCGGCTCTCCAGCCGGCGGCCGGCCCTCCTGCGAGGTCGAAAGGACGGGACACGCCCGTCCCACACGGACGAATGCGTGCCGAAGGGTGGCCAGGCGGCGGCAAGGGGGAAGTGGCGCGGCCACAATTCCGCTTCTTCACGTTCAAGGAGGGATCCCGAAGGATACTCTTCAAGGCATGAGTGTGCGGCGGATTATGGGCATTGAGACCGAGTACGGGATCTCCGTGCCCGGCAACCCTGGTGCCAACGCGATGGTGACATCCACCCAGGTGGTCAACGCCTACCTCGCGGCCTCGGCCGCCCGGGCGCGCAGGGCCCGCTGGGACTTCGAGGAGGAGAACCCGTTGCGGGACGCCCGCGGGTTCGACCTCGCCAGGGAGGTCGCCGACCCCTCCCAGCTCACCGACGAGGATCTCGGACTGGCCAACGTCATCCTGACCAACGGCGCACGGCTCTACGTCGACCACGCCCATCCCGAGTACTCCGCCCCCGAGGTCACCAACCCTCGCGACGCCGTGCTGTGGGACAAGGCCGGTGAACGGGTCATGGCCGATGCCGCGCGCCGGGCCGGGGCCGTCCCCGGGATCGACCCGATCCAGCTCTACAAGAACAACACCGACAACAAGGGCGCCTCCTACGGCTGCCACGAGAACTACCTGATGCGCCGGTCCACCCCCTTCGGCGAGATCGTGCGGCACCTCGTGCCGTTCTTCGTCTCCCGGCAGGTCATCTGCGGTGCCGGCCGGGTGGGCATCGGGGCCGACGGCCGCGACTCCGGCTTCCAGATCAGCCAGCGCGCCGACTTCTTCGAGGTCGAGGTGGGGCTGGAGACCACGCTCAAACGCCCCATCATCAACACCCGAGACGAGCCGCACGCCGACCCCGACAAGTACCGGCGGCTGCACGTCATCATCGGCGACGCCAACATGAGCGAGATCTCCACCTATCTCAAGCTCGGCACCACGGCGATCGTGCTGGCGATGATCGAGGACGGGTTCATCGGGGTCGACCTGTCGCTGGAGACCCCGGTGGCCGACCTGCGGGCCATCTCCCACGACCCCACGCTCACCCACGCGGTGCGGTTGCGCGACGGCCGCCGCATGACCGCGCTCCAACTCCAACGCGAGTACTTCGACCAGGCCCGCAAGTACGTCGAGGACAGGTTCGGCACCGACGTCGACCCCGACACCGCCGACGTGCTGGAGCGCTGGGGCAGCACCCTGGACCGCCTCGCCGACGATCCGATGCGCCTGGCCGGTGAGCTCGACTGGGTGGCCAAGCTCAAACTGCTCGAGGGCTACCGCGAACGCGACGGTCTCGACTGGGACCACCACCGTCTCCAGCTCGTCGACCTCCAGTACTCCGACGTGCGTCCGGACAAGGGGTTGTACAACCGGCTGGTCGCCCGTGGCCGTATCGAACGCCTCCTCGACGAGGAGGAGGTCGAGCGCGCCATAACCGAGCCGCCCGAGGACACCCGCGCCTACTTCCGGGGGCGGTGCCTGGACAAGTACGCCGACTCCGTCGCGGCGGCCTCGTGGGACTCCGTCATCTTCGATCTGCCCGGCCACGACTCGCTCCAGCGGGTGCCCACCCTGGAGCCGCTGCGGGGCACCAGGGAACACGTCGGCGCGCTGCTCGACCGCTCGCCGACGGCCAGTGACCTCGTCGCGGCCCTCACCGGCGAGCGCCGCTGAGCCGCCCGAACGACCACGCCAAGGGCCGCACGGACCGGGCAGAACGGTCCGTGCGGCCCTTGGCGTGTCCGCGGCGGTCTCACACGTGCAGTCGGCCCCCGTCCTCGTGCACCGCGTCGGCGTCGTGGTCGTCGAACCACACGCCGTTGTCCGCCAGATAGCGGAAGTGCAGTGTCGAGCTCGACGGCACGGTGACCACCACGCTGCGCTTGCCGTTGGAGCGCGGGGTGAGCGGGTGGGCGTGCGGGTCCCACTCGTTGAAGCAGCCGACCACCGAGACCGGGCCGGGTTGCTCCTCCAGGGGCAGCGAGAAGGTCACCTTGACGTTCCCGTCCTTGCCCGGTTTGCCGCGCTTGATCATGATCGAATCCCCCCTTGCACACCCGCGCCGGCCACCCGGCCGGCGCGGTGGGCGCCCTGTACACCGCTATGGCCGGACGGGCGCCCGGATCCCCGTCCAATTGTGGACGTCTTGTCCACAACCTCACGGAGGACACGCCGGTCCACGGCCACGGCGGAGGTGGGAAGGGGCGAGGTCACACGGCTCTTTCACGTCCCGTGACAAAACAGCGGCCACGATCAAGGTTGAGCGGACCTGGGTTGGGCCAATATAAGGGGCGAGACCCCGAATAGGGAGGTTGTGGAGATGGCGACGAAGGACACCGGCGGCCAGAAGCACGCGAACCGCACCGACCAGGAGGTCGAGGAAGTCGAGGCGGGCAGCGACGTCCAGGAGCGCAACGAGAAGCTGTCGGAGGACGTCGACGACATCCTCGACGAGATCGACGAGGTGCTCGAGAGCAACTCCGAGGACTTCGTCCGCCAGTTCGTCCAGAAGGGTGGCCAGTAGCCCACGCCCGGCCCGCCGCGCCCGGCCCGCGGACCGGCGCGGGCGGGCCGCGACCCCGGGCCCGCCCGCGCCGGGGCAGTTCGCCCACAGCGAGAAGGCCATCGGCCGCTACACGCCCGTACGGCGGGCTCAGTAGGGTCAGAACACCAGATGACTACAACCACCCACCGCGCCCCGCTCGCCCCTCAACCAGGGCTGGGGCGCCACCGAAGGGAGTCGCGTGTCTGAAGCGTTCGGAATCGGCGGACGGCTGCCCGCAGCGTTCATGAACCCGGGAACGTCGTCGTTCATCGATTTTCTGGCCCAGGTGAACCCCGACCTGCTCCCGGGGCGGCGCAACCTGCCACAGGGCGACTCCTCCCACCTCACCCCCGACGCCACCACCATCGTGGCGCTGACCTTCCCCGGGGGCGTGCTGCTGGCGGGCGATCGCCGGGCGACCTCCGGCAACGTCATCGCCAACCGCGACATGGACAAGCTGTTCCGCGCGGACGAGTTCTCCGCGGTGGCCATCGCGGGGTCGGCCGGCATCGGCATCGAACTGGCCCGGCTCTTCCAGGTCGAGCTGGAGCACTACGAGAAGCGCGAGGGCCGGCCGCTGTCGCTGGAGGGCAAGGCCAACCGGCTGGCCTCGATGATCCGCGGCAACCTCGGCATGGCCCTCCAGGGCTTCGTCGTGGTCCCCCTGCTCGTCGGCTACGACGAGCCGCGCGGCGAGGGACGGATCTTCAGCTACGACCCCGTGGGCGGCCGGTACGAGGAACACCGCTACCACTCCATCGGCTCCGGCTCGGTCTACGCCAGGGGATCGCTGAAGAAGCTCTACCGCGACGACCTCTCCGAGGAGGACGCGGCCCTGGTGGCGTTGCAGGCGCTCTACGACGCCGCCGACGACGACTCCGCCACGGGCGGGCCCGACGTGCACCGCAGGATCTACCCGCTGGTCGACGTCATCACCGACGACGGGCATCGGCGGCTGCCGGCCGACGAGGTCGCCGAGTTGGCCGACACCGTCGTCACCGGTCGTTCCCAGCGCCCCGACGGTCCCACCGCGCCGTTGAGCTGAGCCCCGTCCCCCTTCCCGTCGCGGCCCGCGACCCGGGCCGCCGGACCGACCAGTAAAGGAAAACTCCGCGGTGTCGATGCCGTTCTACGTCTCGCCCGAACAGATCATGAAGGACAAGGCGGACTACGCGCGTAAGGGAATCGCGCGGGGCCGCAGCGCCGTCGTCCTGCGTTACGACGGCGGGATCCTGTTCGTCGCGGACAACATGTCCCGGACCCTCCACAAGATCAGCGAGCTCTACGACCGCATCGCCTTCGCCGCCGTCGGCCGCTACAACGAGTTCGAGAACCTGCGGCTGGCGGGGGTCCGCTACGCGGACTCCCACGGTTACGCCTACGACCGGCGTGACGTGACCGGTCAGATGCTCGCCAACGCCTACGCCCAGACGCTGGGCGCGGTGTTCACCGAGAGCAACAAGCCCTGGGAGGTCGAGATCGTCGTCGCCGAGGTGGGCGACACCCCCGAGGCCGACCAGATCTACCGGATCACCTTCGACGGCTCCGTGGTCGACGAACGCGACTTCGTCGCCATGGGCGGATCGGCCGAACGGGTCACCAGCGCGCTCAAGGAGCGCTACGACGGCGAGGCCCCGCTCGCCACGGCACTGGCCACGGCGATGCACGCGCTGTCCCACGAGAACGGCGAACGGCGTGAGCTGGAGGCCGCCAGCCTGGAGGTGGCGGTGCTCGACCGGGCGCGCGAACACCGCAAGTTCCGCCGCGTCCAGGGCGAGCGCCTGAACCGCCTCATCGCCGAGTCGCGCGCCTCGGGGACGCGGCCGGAGGAATCCGGCGACACCGAGACGTGAGGGAGGCGGACGTGACCGGGACGGGCGGGCGCCGGTCGGGCAGAGGGCCCGGCCGGCGCCCGCCCGTTTTCCCCGCTCCCCGCACCGCCCGCGCGACCGGGAGGAACCGGTCATGCGCGGCCCATGGCGGTGGGGGAGCCCGGGCAATAGTGTGGGTTGGTGGAGCGCCGCAGGGCGCCACCTGCGGTGACGTGGGACGGGAGTTGAGGCCACGTGGAACGTCGCATCTTTGGTCTGGAGAACGAGTACGGCGTCACCTGCACGTTCCGGGGGCAGCGCAGACTGTCTCCGGACGAGGTGGCGCGCTACCTGTTCCGCCGCGTCGTGTCGTGGGGGCGCAGCAGCAACGTCTTCCTGCGTAACGGGGCCCGGCTCTACCTCGACGTCGGCAGTCACCCCGAGTACGCCACCCCCGAGTGCGACAGCCTGCTCGACCTGGTCGCCCACGACAAGGCGGGCGAGCGCATCCTCGAGGGGTTGCAGGTCGACGCGGAGCAGCGTCTGCACGAAGAGGGCATCGCCGGCGAGATCTACCTGTTCAAGAACAACACCGACTCGGCCGGCAACTCCTACGGGTGCCACGAGAACTACCTCGTCGGACGGCACGGGGAGTTCGGCCGGCTGGCCGACATCCTCATCCCCTTCCTGGTCACCCGTCAGATCATCTGCGGGGCCGGCAAGGTGCTCCAGACCCCGCGGGGCGCCCTGTACTGCGTCAGCCAGCGCGCCGAGCACATCTGGGAGGGGGTCTCCTCGGCGACGACCCGGTCGCGTCCCATCATCAACACGCGCGACGAGCCCCACGCCGACGCCGAGCGCTTCCGCCGCCTGCACGTCATCGTCGGCGACTCCAACATGAGCGAGACCACCACGCTGCTCAAGTTGGCCTCGACCGACCTCGTGCTGCGGATGATCGAGGCCGGCGTGATCATGCGCGACTACACGCTGGAGAACCCGATCCGGGCGATCCGCGAGGTCAGCCACGACATGACCGGCCGGCGCAAGGTGCGCCTGGCCAACGGGCGCGAGGCCAGCGCTCTGGAGATCCAGCGCGAATACCTGGAGAAGGTCCAGACCTACGTCGACCGCCACGGAACCGACGCCACCGGCAAGCGCGTGCTGGAACTGTGGCAGCGCACCCTCGACGCGGTCGACACCGGCAACCTCGACCTGGTGGCCCGCGAGATCGACTGGGTCGCCAAGTACCAGCTCCTGGAGCGCTACCGGGCCAAGCACGGTCTTTCGCTGTCCTCGCCGCGTATCGCCCAGCTGGACCTCACCTACCACGACATCCACCGCGACCGCGGGCTGTTCTACCTGATGCAGCGCCGCGGCCAGATGGAGAGGGTCGTCGGCGACCTGAAGATCTTCGAGGCCAAGTCGGTCCCGCCGCAGACCACGCGCGCCCGGTTGCGCGGCGAGTTCATCCGGCGGGCCCAGGAGAAGCGGCGCGACTTCACGGTCGACTGGGTCCACCTCAAGCTCAACGACCAGGCGCAGCGCACGGTGCTGTGCAAGGACCCGTTCAAGTCCGTCGACGAGCGGGTGGAGAAGCTCATCGCGGGCATGTAGCCGGTCGTCGAGGGGACGCCCGCCGGGCGCCCCCTCTTACCGGCCTCTTACCGGCTGGGGTCATCCTGGCTTCTTCGATAGTGTGTCGGGGATTCCCATACCGGACTCTTGAGGTAGTGACAATATGCGTCGACGTGCCGCCGCGGCCCTCGTGGTGCCGCTCTCCGCCCTGATGCTGGGGGCCTCCAGTTGCGGCGTCATTCCAGAGGACTGGCGGACGCCCGCATTTCTGAAGTCGGACGAGGAGCAGCTCGACGAGCGCCTGCCCACCGCGACCGGTCCGGTCGGCGAGGAGCCCGAGGTGTCCTTCCCCGACATCGACCCGCCCAAGGAGCAGATCTCCGGGGTGGTCCACAAGGGCGAGGGCGAGAGCGAGCTGGTGCGCTCCGACGACATGTTGCTCGTCGACATCGTCGACTACGACTGGACCGGCAAGGGGAAGACGGAGAAGGTCCAGTCGACCTACGAGACCGGTGCCCCGATGCTCCTCCAGCTCGGCCAGATGACCGAGGAGCTGACGGCCGACCTCATCGACCAGCCGGTCGGCAGCCGGGTCGTCTACGTCTTCCCGCCCAGCGACCCCACGACCGGCCAGCCCTCGGAGGAGGGCACCACGTCGGTGTCGGTCCTCGACATCCGCGGCCGCTACGGCAAGGGCGACGTCGTCCCCGGTGAGCAGACCACCGACGGCGGAGGCGACCTGCCGACCGCGGCCGACGCCGGACGGGCCATGCCCGACATCACGATCCCCGACGCCGACCCGCCCAAGGAGCTCGAAACCGTCGAGCTGGTCGAGGGGGAGGGGCCCGAGGTCGAGTCCGGCCAGCAGCTCGTCGTCCAGTACACCGGCGTGACCTGGAACGACGGCGAGGTCTTCGACTCCACCTGGACCCGCGACGGCACCCCCGCGACGTTTGCGATCGGTGTCGGCCAGGTCATCCAGGGCTGGGACGAGGGGCTGGTCGGCCAGAAGGTGGGCAGCCGGGTCATGCTGGTGATCCCCGAGGACCTCGCCTATGGCGAGAACGCCGAGGCCAGCGGCTCTCCGGCGGGCACGCTCGTCTTCGTCGTGGACATCCTCGGCGCCGTGGACACCCAGCCGGCCCCCGAACCCTCCGACCAGCCCGAGGCCTCCGCCGAACCCGAGGCGTCGGCGTCGCCCGACGGCGAGTAGCGGATCCGGCGCCGCGGGCCCCGTCCGCGGCGCCGAGGCGGGTCAGGTCGTGGCGGCGAGGAGCCGGGCGGCGTGGCGGCCCGCCGCGGCGGCGGTGAGGAAGTAGGCGCGGTCCTCGGCCAGACCGCGCCCCATGGTCGACAGCCGCACCGGCAGTTCCAGCAGGGCCTCCTCCAGGCCCTCCACGTCGACCTCGACCAGCGTGTGCCGCTCGCCGAGCACCGCCGCCTGCGCGCGCACCCGTTCGCCGAATTCCCCCGGCAACCGGGGGACGACCACCTCGGCGCGGGCCAGCGCGACCCGGCCGTAGGCGGTGAGGCTGTGGTGGGACAGGCCGTGGTGGCGCTCGCGCGCGTCGCCCTCGCTGACACGCAGCGACGCCACGGGCCGCCCGCCCAGCACCGCCGCGGCGTTGACGGCCTCGCCCGTGGACACCCCGGAGAAGCCCCACGGCGTGCCGGTGCCCAGATTGCCCGGCCCCTGCGCCACCACGGTGATCTCGGCGCCCAGAATGTGCCGGGCCGCCAGCAGTCCGGTGTGGGTGGTCACGGCTTCGAGGTCGCCACCGAAGGCCTGTCCGACGGTGACGGTGGCCGTGAGCCTCCCGGAGCTTCGAAGCTCGGCCGCGCTGCGGGAGAACCAGGCGGGCAGCGCGCCCCCGTCGAGCATGACGTAGACGACGCGGCTGCCGGGGCGCTCCCGCTCGATCCCGGCGAGGATCGCCGGCAGCGCCGAGTGCAGGTCGGCGGTGACGACCGGCATGGCCTCGATCCCGTCGGCGTCGCGGAGTACGGCGTGATGGGGGGAGTCCTGCTCGTCGGCGCCGAGCACGGTGGCCTGCAACGGGGTGTAGCGGGCCTTGACGAGATGGCCGGGGCCGCGGGGCGGGTCGGGGGGCAGCCGGTCGGGGATCGCCACGACCAGGGCGTAACCGCCGGTTCCCAGGCCCAGGGCCAGCGCGTTAGTGTTGAGCAGGACGCGGTCGCCGGGCCGGGGGAGTCCGACGAGCGAGGTGTAGGCCAGCGCGCGGCACCCCTCACGGGTCCCTTCCAGCGTCACCTCCAGCTCCGCCGCACCGGGCCACTCGCGCCGGACCGATCTGACTTCGCCTTCACGCCATCTGATCACGCAGGCACGGTACCGTCTTGCCGAGTGCGGGCGCGGCGGACCCGCGCGATTGACGACAATGCTGGAAGGGCACGGCACGATGTCGCAGGAGAAGACCGAACGGCAGCTCAACCTGGTGATCTGCCTGCTCGCCACGCGGCGCTTCCTCACCGCGCAGGAGATCCGGGCGACGGTGCCGGGCTATTCCAAGGCCGAGAGCGACGCGGCGTTCAAGCGCATGTTCGAGCGGGACAAGAAGGAGCTGCGCGACAGCGGCATCCCGATCGAGATGGGCGGAGGAGACGTCTGGAGCGACGAGGAGGGGTACCGCATCTCCCGGGCCGACTACGAACTGGCCGAGATCGAGCTGCGCCCCGACGAGGCCGCCGTCCTCGGCCTGGCGGCGCGGGCCTGGCGGCACGCCGCGCTGGGGAGCGAGGCGGCCAACGCGCTGATGAAGTTGCGCGCCGCGGGCGTGCCCGTCCACGACGACGCCGCGCCCAGCGTCGCCCCGGTCCTGGCCACCGACGAACCCGCCTTCCTGCCGGTGTGGCAGGCGGTTCGGGACCGGCGCCCGATCGTGTTCGACTACCGCAAGCCCGACCTGGAGGTGACGCGCCGCGAGGTCGAACCGTGGGGCGTCGTCAACCTCCGGGGCCGCTGGTACGTGGCCGGCCACGACCGGGGCCGCGGGGCGCGCCGGGTCTTCCGGCTGGGCCGCATCGTCGGCGACGTGCGGGTGGTCACCAGCGGCCCGCCGGTCGAGGTCCCCGCCGACGCCGATGTGCGGTCGATGGTGCGTCTGCAAGAGTCCGGCCCCGACCGGGTGGCGGTGCTGCGGGTGCGCGCGGACGCGGCGCACGAGCTGCGCCGTCGCGCGCACCGGATCCTGCCCGGCGACCACTCGGTGGGCGAACCCGGCTGGGACGTCTTGGAGTACCCCTACACCGACCCGGCCGGCCTGGTCGCCGACGTCGCCGGCTACGGGGCCCGGGTGGAGGTCGTGGAACCCGACGAGGCCCGCGCCGCGATCGCCGCCCACCTGCGGGCGGTGGCCGAGCGCGACCTCGGGGACGTCGAGGCCGAGGCGCCCGCCGCGCGTGAGCTCCACGCGGCCGCTCCCCGGCGCGCAGCCGCCTCCTCCGAGCAGCTGCGCCGGTTGCTGATGCTGGTGCCCTACGCCCTCAGCCACGACGTGCGCGTCTCCGAGGTCGCCGAGCACTTCGGGCTCAGCGAGAAGCAGGTGATCAAGGACCTGGGTCTGCTGTGGATGTGCGGGCTGCCCGGCTACACCCCCGGTGACCTGATCGACGTCGACATCGAGGCGGCGCAGCAGACCGGCGAGATCATCATCGCCAACGCCGACACGCTGGCCAAGCCGCTGCGGCTGACCGCGGACGAGGCCGCCAGCCTCGTCATCGGCGTCGAACTGCTGCGCGACCTGCTCGGAGAACTCCCCGGCATCGCCGACAGCGACGCGCTCAAGCGCGTCGAGACCAAGCTGAGGGAGGCGGCCGGCGCCCCCGTGGAGCGGCTGACCGAAGCCGTGGACGTGCGCCTGGAGATCAGCGACGAGGTGCGTGACGTGCAACGCCGCGCCGACGAGGCGCTCCGGGGCGGCCACCGGGTGCACCTGCGCTACCTGTCGAGCTACCAGGACGAGGTGACCGAGCGCGAGGTCGATCCGATCCGCCTTCTGGTGCAGGAGGGGCACCCGTTCCTGGAAGGATGGTGCCGGCTGCGCCAGGACGTCCGCCTCTTCCGGCTGGACCGGGTGCTGGACCTCACCGTGCTGCCGGTCGCGGCCGAGGTCCCCGAGGGGGTGCACGGACGTGACCTGGAGGGAGGGCTGCTGCCGCCCTCTCCCCATGACACGTTCGTCACCTTGGACCTCTCCCCGGCGGGCCGCTGGGTCGCCGAGGAGTACGTCTGCGAGGGGCTGCGCGAACTGGACGGCGGGTGGCTGCGCGCGACGCTGCGCACCCCGGTGCCGGCGTGGGCGCGCCGCCTGGCGTTGCGGTTGGGGCCCGACGCTCGCGTCGTGGCGCCCGTGGAGGTCGCCGAGCAGGTGCGCGAGGAGGCCGGGAAGGCGCTAGGGGCCTATCTCCCCTGAGCTCCGCCGGGCCGGCCCCAGATGTTCCGTCAGGTGAACGAGGAGGGAAAACGCGAGGAAGCCGGCCTTACCTTTCCCGTCCGGTGGCCGTCTCCGACCCAGGGCGCACTGACGTTTCCGGAATGAGCGAGTAGGCTCGAAACGTGCTCGTCATGATCGGTCTTCTCCTCGCCGCCCTCGGTGGCCTGTCCGTCCTGGTCGTCCTGCTCCTGCGGCTGCTGGCGCAGGTACGGAGGCTGGAGGAGCAGGTCGCGCTCACCAGGGCCGAGCTGGAACCGCGCTACGCGGCGCTACAGGAGCTGACCGACCGAGTCAGGGCGGAGGCCCGGTGAGCACTCGCCGATCAGGGCGTACCATCGATGGCGCAGGTAGCGCCCCGGAGAGAGGTTGAGACATGGGTGGTATCGGAGCGCGCGAGATCCTCATTCTGCTGGTGATCGCCCTTCTGCTGTTCGGCGCGAAGAAGCTGCCGGAACTGGCGCGGTCGATGGGGCGCAGTGCGCGCATCCTCAAGGCCGAGGCCAAGGGGCTCAGCGAGGACGACGACACCCCCAAGGAACAGCAGGCTCCCGGGGCGACGCAGGAGCAGGCGGGCCCGCAGCAGGCCTACGGGGTCCCCCAGGAGGGGCGTCCCCATCCCCAGCAGCCGCAGCACAACGGTTACCCGCAGCTTCCCGCGGGCCAGCGCATCGTGGAGAACAGCGGTGAGCCCCACCGGCGGCCCTACGGGGAATGATCCCCTGGGCGCCCAGAAGGGGCGAACGGGCCACAATGGTTCGGCGCGGCGTCGCACAGCGGCGCCGCGCGTGTCGGTACAGACCTGGCGGAGAGAGTAAGCGGTCATGCGGGTGAGACGACAGCGGCGAGAGGCCAACCCCGAGGGGCGCATGCCGCTGATGGACCATCTGCGCGAACTGCGCAACCGCATCGTCAAGGCGCTGATCTTCGTCGGGCTCGGCGTGTGTGTCGGCTTCCTGCTGTTCGACCCGGTCTGGTCCTTCCTCCAGCGCCCCTACTGCGCCCTGCCGGCGGCCGTGCGCGGCGGGGTGGGCGGGGACTGCAACCTGATCTTCACCGGCATCTTCGACGCCTTCTTCCTGAAGTTCAAGGTCGCGATCATCATCGGGATCATCGTCTCCTGCCCCTTCTGGCTGTACCAGCTGTGGGCGTTCGTCGCGCCGGCGCTGCGCGGCAACGAGAAGCGTTACACCTACGTCTTCGTCGCCGCCGCTGTCCCGTTGTTCCTCTCGGGCTCGGCGCTGGCCTACTTCGTCACCCAAAAGGGCATGGAGGTCGTCTTCTCCTTCGCCCCGGACAACGCGGTGCCGATGATCACCATCGACAGCTACCTCAGCTACATCATCATGATGCTGCTGGTGTTCGGGGCGGCCTTCGTCCTGCCGCTGATCGTGGTGCTGCTGAACTTCCTGGGCGTCCTGCCGCACAGCGCCATCGCGAAGTGGCGGAGGATGATCATCTTCCTGGCCTTCGTGTTCGCCGCGATCGCCACCCCCGGCGGCGAGCCCTTCACGATGCTGGCGCTGGGAATCCCCGTCGTGGTGCTGTTCGAGCTCGCCGAACTGATCGCCTTCCTGCACGACCGGCGTAAGGGGAGCAACGACCCCTACGCTGGCCTGTCCGACGACGAGATCTCTCCGCTCGACGACGATGAGGCCCCCGAGATCACGCCCAGGCGCTAGGGTCGTCCTGAAAGCCGGGGAGGCCCGCCCCGGCGACGGTGACCACTCCACGGAGGACCACGATGAGCGAGCAGATCCCCGGTGGGGAGAAGCCCCGCGAGCTCCCACCGGAGGCGCAGGGGAACGAGAAGTGGCATGACACCACGAACGCGGTGTGGATGCGTTCGTCGCTGTCGCGGGAGGACTCCGAGGCGATCGTCGAGGTCGCCAAGTTCGACGACGGTTTCCGCGCGGTCCGCGACGGCAAGAACCCGCAGAAGGGCATTCTCTTCTTCACCCCCGCCGAGTGGGAGGCGTTCGTCCTGGGAGCCAAGGACGGCGAGTTCGACATCCCCGAGGAGTACCTGACTCCCGAGGAGGCGGCGATCCAGCGCGGCGAGGTGCCGGTACGGGCGGTCCCCTCGCCCAACAACACCGTTTCCCCCGACGACGCGGACTGACCCGCGAGCACGGCCCGCCCCATGAGGAGCGGGCCTCTTGCGGTCCAGGGCGGACGTCGGCGCCCCAAGCAGGTCCGTTTGCCGCAGCACCTGCCCAAACCACCTAGGCTTGGGCGATATGAGCACTCACGCAGCGCGCTATGCCGCGTTCCGCCGGCGCCAGGCCGAGTCGAGCGCCGCGATCGAGGACTTCCAGAACCTCTACGGGTTCGAGTTCGACGAGTTCCAGATCAGGGCGTGCCAGGCGCTGGAGGGCGGGCACGGCGTGCTCGTCGCGGCCCCCACCGGTTCGGGCAAGACCGTGGTCGGGGAGTTCGCGGTCCACCTGGCGCTGCGCGACGGCCACAAGTGCTTCTACACCACGCCCATCAAGGCGCTGTCCAACCAGAAGTACACCGACCTGGTCCGCCGTTACGGCTCCGACAACGTCGGCCTGCTCACCGGCGACAACAGCGTCAACGGCGAGGCGCCCATCGTCGTCATGACCACCGAGGTCCTGCGCAACATGCTTTACGCGGGGTCGCGGACGCTCACCGGGCTGGCCTATGTCGTCATGGACGAGGTGCACTACCTCGCCGACCGCTTCCGCGGGGCGGTCTGGGAGGAGGTGATCATCCACCTGCCCGAGTCGGTGCGGATGGTCGCCCTGTCGGCCACGGTGAGCAACGCCGAGGAGTTCGGCCAGTGGTTGCAGCAGGTGCGCGGCGACACCACCGTCATCGTCGACGAGAACCGTCCGGTCCCGCTGTGGCAGCACGTCATGGTCGGCAACCGCATCCACGACCTGTTCGTCGAGCTGGATTCGGGAGCGGACGAGGAGCGTCCAGGGGGTGACGGGCGCAAGCGCACCCGCAAACGGGACCGGCGCGACCAGGGCGGCCGGACCGCCGAGATCGTCCTCAACGGAGAGAGGGTCCAGGTCAATCCACGGCTGATCCGGCTGGCCCAGGAGGACGACCGGATCACCCAGCTCGCCTACCGGCGGCGCCACCCCCAGTCGCGGGCGCGCGGCGGCGCTCCCCGCCCGCGTTCCAAGCACGCCCCGCCCACCCGCCCCCAGATCATCGCCGAGCTCGACCGGGACGGCCTGCTGCCGGCCATCACCTTCATCTTCAGCCGGGCCGGCTGCGACGACGCGGTGCGCCAGTGCGTCTATGCGGGGCTGCAGCTGACCAGCGACGCCGAGGCCGACGAGATCCGCGAGTACGCCGAGCGCCAGTGCGCCGACATCCCGCCCGCCGACCTCGCGGTGCTGGGGTACCACGAGTGGATCGCGGCGCTGGAGCGGGGGATCGCGGCCCACCACGCGGGGCTGCTGCCGACGTTCAAGGAGATCGTCGAGACGCTCTTCTCGCGCGGGCTGATCCGCGCGGTGTTCGCCACCGAGACCCTCGCGCTGGGGATCAACATGCCGGCGCGCACCGTCGTCATCGAGAAGATGGACAAGTGGAACGGCGAGACCCACGCCATGCTCACCCCGGGTGAGTACACCCAGCTCACCGGGCGGGCGGGACGGCGTGGCATCGACGTCGAGGGCCACGCGGTCGTGGTGTGGCAGCCCGGAACCGACCCGGAGGCCGTCGCGGGCCTGGCCAGTACCCGCACCTATCCGCTCAACTCCAGCTTCCAGCCCTCCTACAACATGGCCGTCAACCTCGTGGGGCAGGTGGGCCGGGAACGCAGCCGGACGATGCTCGAATCGTCCTTCGCCCAGTTCCAGGCCGACCGCGCGGTGGTCGGCCTGGTGCGCCAGCTGCGCAAGCACGAGGAGGCCCTGGAGGGCTACGCCGAGGCCGCGAACTGCCACCTGGGCGACTTCATGGAGTACGCGCGGATGCGTCGCGAGCTGAGCGACCGGGAGGCCCAGGCGTCACGCGACCGGGGCGCGCGTCGCCGCCGTGACGCGGTGCGCAGCCTGGAGTCCCTGCGCGTCGGCGACATCATCCGCGTGCCCGCCGGCCGGCACGCGGGCTTCGCCGTGGTCCTGGATCCGGGCGTGCAGGCCGGCCGTGATCCCGCGCCGCTGGTGCTCACCGTCAACCGTCAGGCCAAGCGGGTCAACGCCGCGGACTTCCCGGTCCCGGTGGAGCCGGCGGGACGGTTGCGGGTCCCCCGCAACTTCTCGGTGCGCTCTCCCCAGGCCCGCCGTGACCTCGCCTCGTCGCTGCGCAACAAGCTGGACGGGATCGGCGTCGAGCCCCCGCGGCGCGTGCGCGACACGGGCGCGCACGAGGACCCCGAGATCGCCAGGCTGCGTAAGGCGTTGCGGGCCCATCCCTGTCACGGGTGCGACGAACGCGAGGACCACGCGCGGTGGGCCGAACGCTACTTCCGGCTGAGCAAGGAGACCGAGGGGCTGCGCCGCCGGGTCGAGGGACGCTCCCACGTCATCGCGCGGACCTTCGACCGGGTGTGCGGGGTGCTGCAACGGCTGGGCTACCTCGACGGCGACACGGTCACCGACGAGGGGCGCCTGCTCGCCAAGATCTACTCGGAGCTGGACCTGCTGGCCGCCGAGTGCCTGCGCCGCGGCCTGTGGGAGGACCTGTCCCCCGAGGACCTGGCCGCGTGCGTGTCGTCGCTCGTCTACGAGTCACGGCGCAACGACGACGCCTTTCCCCGGATCCCCTCGGGCGCTCCCCAGGAGACCCTGGCGGAGATGGTCCGGCTGTGGGGCGAGCTGCACGAGGTCGAACGCGACCATCGGGTGTCCTTCCTGCGCGAGCCCGACCTGGGGTTCGTGTGGACCACCCACCGGTGGGCCAAGGGCGACCTGCTCGACCGGATCCTGCAGGAGGCCGACATGCCGGCCGGCGACTTCGTGCGCGCGGCCAAGCTGCTGGTCGACATGCTCGGCCAGATCGCCGACGCGGCGCCGGCGGGGAGCAAGGTCCGCTCCACCGCGCGCACGGCGATGGACGCCGTCCGCAGGGGAGTGGTGGCCTACTCCTCGGTGGGGTGACCCGTGATGGAAGGGGGCCGGGTTCCGGGACCCGGCCCCCTTCCGCGTCACTCTTCGCGATCTACGATGTAAAGGCGATGGTCTTCAGCGGCGCAACCAGACGGCGGTGTCGGCCGGTAGGGTCCCGTCGGAGAGCGGAGCGCTGGACACCAGCACCTCGGCGTCGGGCAGCGTGACCGGATCGGAACCGGTGTTGACGAGCACGAGCACGTGCTCACCGCGGGTGAAGGCCAGCACGTCACCCTCGTCGTACTTCTCGTCCCAGGCGAACGACTCGTCGGCGCGGAACTCCCGGCGTACCCGCAGGGCCGTCCGGTACAGCTCCAGGGTCGACCCGGGATCCCCGGTCTGGGCCTCGACCGACAGCTCCGCCCACCCGGGCGGCTGCGGCAACCAGCCGGGCGCCTGACCGAACCCCAGCGACGGCCCCGACCGCTCCCACGGGATCGGCACCCGGCATCCGTCACGCCCCTTGGCGATGTGGCCCGTGCGCTCCCACTGCGGGTCCTGGAGCACCTCGGCGGGCAGGTCCGCCACCTCGGGCAGACCCAGCTCCTCCCCCTGGTAGACGTAGGTCGAACCGGGCAGGGCCAGCTCCAGCAACGCCGCGGCGCGGGCCCGGCGCCGTCCCAGCTCCACGTCGGCCGGCGGCTCGGCGCCGTCGCTCAACAGCCAGGCGTTCAGATCGGTTCCCGTGGGCAGGCCCAGCACCGAGACCGGGCGCACCACGTCGTGGTTGGACAGCACCCAGGTGGCGACGGTCCCGACCGAGGCGGTGAAGGCGATGCTGGCGTCGATGACCCGGCGGTAGGCCGTGGCGTCCCAGGGGCAGCGCAGGAACTCGAAGTTGAACGCCTGATGCAGCTCGTCGGGCCGCAGGTAGCGGACGAGCCGGTCGTTGGGCAGCCACGCCTCGGCGACCGCCACCCGCGGCGGATCGAACTCCTCGAACACCTGGCGCCACTCGCGGTAGACCTCGTGGACCTCGGGACGGTCCCAGTGCGGATGGTCGGGGTTGGCGGCGATGTCCTCCAGGCCGCTGCCCTTGGGGATCACGACCACGTCGCGCAGGGGCTCGTTCAAGTCCTTGAACAGGGAGTTCGCGACGTCGATACGGAAGCCGTCCACGCCGCGCCGGCTCCAAAAGCGCAGGATGTCGACGAACTCCGCGCGGACCTCGGGGTTGGTCCAGTTCAGGTCGGGCTGCTCACGGGCGAACAGGTGGAGGTACCACTGCCCGTCGGGCAGCCGGGTCCAGGCCGGGCCGCCGAAACGCGACTCCCAGTTGCTCGGGGGAAGGGAGCCGTCGGGTCCCCGGCCGTCGCGGAAGATGTAGCGTTCCCGCGCCGGCGAGCCGGGCGGGGCGGCCAGGGCCTCACGGAACCAGGGGTGCTGTTCGGAGGTGTGGTTGGGGACGATGTCGACGATGACCTTGATGCCGTGCCCGTGCGCGGCGGCGACGAGTTCGTCGAAGTCCGCGAGCGTGCCGAGCAGCGGATCGACGTCGCGGAAGTCGGCGACGTCGTAGCCGCCGTCGGCCCACGGCGACGGATAGAACGGGGACAGCCACACCGCGTCGACGCCGAGTGAGGCGAGGTGGCCGATCCGCCGGGTGATCCCGGCGATATCGCCGACCCCGTCGCCGTTGGTATCGGCGAAGCTACGGGGGTAGATCTGGTAGATGACGGCGTTGCGCCACCAAGTGTCGCTCATGGGTTCCCTTGTGCGGTGGGGCGCACCGCGGGTCCCGTAGTCCGGGGCGCGGGCGCGAGACGACGGACGGGATCGGGCCGGGGCGTGCCCCCGGGCGTGGGGCGAGGCCGCTCGCGCAAGCGAGAGCGGCCATGATCCGGGATGAAATCACGCAGGGCGCTCCATGGCAACGCTTGCATGACATTCGGGCATCCGAAAAATAGGAAGAGCAGGGATCTTCCACACGAGTGTTGACTGGGCCACATTCGTAGTGGCAACGTTTGCGAAGAGGCGGTCACGCGATGTCGTCGATGGGAAGCTCTATGGAGTTCTCGCGGAGATCCCTGCTGGCCGGTGGGGCGCTGCTCGCCACGGCCGGTCTGGCCGGGTGCGCCGGCGACACCCGGAACCCGATGGAGGGGCGCAGCACCGCCATCCCCGACCACCCGGTGACGATCGAGTGGCTCTCCCAGGAACTCGCCGACAACGAGGGCCGCGACCTGAGACGCTCCCTCGTCGCGGCCTTCCAGCGGCGCTTCCCGACCATCACGGTGGACCTCCTCCAGGTGCCACCGACCACCGACGTGCGGCGGACGACGCTGACCACCCAGATCGCCGGCGGCGCCACCTCGCCCGACGTCTACCTCGGCGACTGCGCCTGGCCGCCCCAGTTCGCCCACCACGCGCTGGCGATGCCCCTGGGCAGACCGGAGGACGATCCCGGGTTCTGGTCGGCCTATCCCGAGCGGGTCGTCGCGACGACCCTCTACGAGGGGCAGGCGTGGGCGTTCCCGTTCTACCTCGACATCGCCTTCCTGTACCACCGGGCCGATCTGCTCGCCAAGCACGACCTGGCCGTGCCGCGCACGTGGGAGGAGATGGCCGACACGGCCCTGCGGCTGCGCGAGACCGGTGACGTGCGCTACGGGTTCGTGTGGCAGGGCGCCTCCTCCGAGACGCTCACCTGCAACTTCACCGAGATGCTGGCCGATGCCGGCGGCGCGTTGATGGACGACGCCGCGCGGCGGATCCTGGTCGACTCCGACGCGGGGCGCCAGACGTTGGAGTTCATGTCCGGGCTCATCGCCCGCGGCGTGTCACCGGCCGCGGTGGGCACCTTCGCCGAGGAACAGGCCATGACCGCGTTCTCCAGCGGCCAGGCCGCCTTTCTGCGCAACTGGTCCTATGCCTGGGGCGCCGCCGGCAACCCCGAGGGGTCGGCGGTGGCGGGGAGGGTGGGGGTGACCCTGCGCCCCACCTTCGACGGGTCGGGCCGCTCCCGGTTGTCCACGCTCGGCGGCTGGCACAACTTCGTCAACCCGCACACCCGTCAGCTCGGCGCGGCACTGGCGTTCGCGCGTTGGCTGGCGCAAGAGGAGGCGCAGACCATCATGGCCACCACGTCGCCCTACACGCCGACCCTGGCGGCGGTCCTCGCCGACCCCGAGGTGACGGCCCAGGACAATCCGACGTTTCGACTGTCGGCCGACGCCGAACTCGTCCTCCGTCCCACGGGGACGCCCTACTATCCGCAAGTCAGCAAGGCGGTCTACACCTCGGTCAACCCCGTGCTGGTCGAGGGGGGCGGCGACGTCACGGAGGTGCTGGCCGAGATGGCGGCCGGTATGGAGCGGGCCCGGGACGGAGTGGCGCTGTGAGGACGACGGCGGGCGAGGCACTGGTGCCGCCCCAGCGCAGATCCCCCGAGGGGATGCCCGCGGGACGGGGCGGCGCGCCGGACCGCCGCGACGCGATGCAGCGGCGCATGGCGCGGATCGGCTGGGGCTATACCAGCCCTTCCCTGCTGGTCATCGGACTGGTGACGCTGTTCCCGATCGTCTTCTCGCTGGTGTTGAGCTTCGCCCGGGTGCGGATCACCTACGACGGGTTCGCGGTGGAGGCGCTCACCCTGGGCAACTACGTGGCGTTGCTCGGTTCGGGGGACTGGTACTACGCGCTCGGGTTCACCGTGCTCTACACGGTGGTCACGGTTGCGATCGAGCTCGTCCTCGGCACGCTCGCCGCGCTGGTCCTGGAACGTCTGGGGGCGGGGCGGGGGTGGATCATGGCGCTGCTCCTCATCCCCTGGTCCATGATCACGGTGGTCTCGGCCCAGCTGTGGGCCTACATCTACAACTCCACCTACGGCGTGGCCACCTGGGTGTTCGAGTCCCTCTTCGGCACGGCCCCGTTGATCCTCGGGCGTCCCGTCTCGGCCATCGCGGGGATGATGGTCGCCGACATCTGGAAGACCACCCCGTTCGTGGCGATCATCGTGCTGGCCGGGCTGGTCATGCTGCCCCAGGACGTCTACGAGGCGGCCGACGTGGACGGGGCGGGCCCCTGGACGACGTTTTGGCGGGTGACCCTGCCCCAGCTGCGCTCCACGATCGCGGTGGCGATCCTGTTCCGCATCCTTCAGGCGTTCGGGGTGTTCGACCTGCCCTTCGTGCTGACCGGGGGCGGGCCGGGGATCGCGACCCAGTCCCTGGCGGTCATGGGGTACAAGACGCTGTTCCAGGACCTCAACATCGGCCCTGGAGCGGCCATCGCCGCATCGACCGGCCTGCTGGTGGCCGGGGCGTGCCTGCTGTTCCTGCGGGCGTTCAAGGCGCAGGTGGGCAAGGAGGACGTGACGTGAGGACGCGATCGCGACACGGATGGCGCCGTGTCGTCAACCTGGTCAACCTCGGCGCGCTCGTTCTCGTCGTGGCCACGGCGCTGCCCCTGTACTGGTTGGTGGCGGGTTCGCTGAAACCGGCGACGGAGGTCGGCGCCACCCCGCCGTCCCCGTGGCCGGCCGACGTGACGGTGGCCAACTATGTGGACGCCTTCACCAGTGTCGGTTTCGGGCGCTACATCGCCAACAGCGTCGTCGTGGCCTCGGTGTCGACCGTCGTGGTGGTGGGGTTGGCGACGTTCGCGGGCTACGCCCTGGCGCGTACCCCGATGCGGGGCCGGGGACCGCTGATGATCGCGCTGCTGATGATCTCGGTGTATCCGGCGATCGCGGTGGTGATCCCGCTCTACCTGGTGGAGCGGCAGCTGGGCCTGCTCAACTCCCACGCCGGGCTGATCATCCCCTATATCGCGTTCAACCTGCCCTTCGCGATCTGGATCATGCGCAACTACATGCTGGCGGTGCCGCGGGGGCTGGAGGACGCGGCCTCCATCGACGGGGCCTCCCCCACCCGCACGGTGCTCACCGTGATCCTGCCCCAGGTCCGCCCCGGCCTGTTCACCGCGGGGGTTTTCACCTTCACCGCGACCTGGACCGAGTTCCTCATGGCGCTGACCTTCAACTCCCAGGACGCCTACCGCACGGTCCCGGTGGGCATCGCCCTGTACGGGACGACCTTCGAGGTCCCCTACGGCACGATCTTCGCCGCCGCGGTGTCGGTGACCGCGCCCATCGCGATCCTGGTGCTGGTCTTCCGCAGGTTCGTGGTCGCGGGGTTGACCGCGGGCGCGGTCAAGGGATGAGTTCCCTGCCCGGTCTCCGTCCTCCTCGCGGGGGAGGGGAGGCCTCCCCCGCGGGAGGGACGACGCCGACACGTCCGGGGGCCTAGCGTGGCGCGCACCGATCGCCTGTGAGGGAGGACGGGGCGCGATGCCCGAACGGACGCTGTTGATCACCAACGACTTCCCGCCGCGCCGTGGCGGCATCGAGACGTTCGGGTACGAGCTGGCCGTGCGCCTGGCCCGGGCCGGCGGCGTGGTCGTCTACACCTCGCACACCGCCGGTGCCCATGGTCATGACCAGCGGTTGCCGTTCCCGGTGGTACGCGATCCGGAGGGGACGCTGCTGCCGACCCGGCGCGTGGCGCGGCGTTCGACGGGGCTGCTGCGCGAGCACGGTTGCCAGCGCGTGGTGTTCGGGGCGGCGGCCCCGCTGGGCCTCCTGGCGGCGGGGCTGCGCGCCGCGGGGGCCCGCGAGATCGTCGCCATCACCCATGGGCACGAGGTGTGGTGGGCCCGGCTGCCCGGGACTGGGGCCCTGGTGCGGCGGATCGCCTCCGAGGTCGACGTCTTGACCTACCTGGGGGAGTTCACCCGGCGCGAGCTGGAGCGCGCCGTGCCACCGGGGGCGCGGTCTCGCATGCGCCGGCTCGTCCCCGGGGTCGACGTCGACGTGTTCCGTCCCGGCCTCGACGGCGGGCCCGTGCGCGAACGCTACGGGTTGGGGGACGCTCCGGTCGTGCTGTGCGTGGCTCGGCTGGTGCCGCGCAAGGGGGTCGACACCCTGATCAGGGCGTTGACCTGGGTGCGGGTGAAGGTGCCGGACGTGCGGTTGCTGGTGGTGGGGGAGGGACCCGACGGTGACCGGCTGCGTGCGCTCGCCCACTGGGCGGGGGTCGCGGACCAGGTGGTGTTCGCGGGCGGCCACCCGCACGCGCGGTTGCCGGAGTTCTACGCGGCGGCCGACGTCTTCGCGATGCCGTGCCGGACGCGGCGGGGCGGGCTGGAGCCGGAGGGGCTGGGCATCGTCTACCTGGAGGCCGCGGCGAGCGGGCTGCCGGTGATCGCGGGCGCCTCGGGTGGGGCACCCGAGGCGGTGCGCCACGGGGAGACGGGCTATGTCGCGGACGGGAGGAACCCGCGTGAGGTGGCCGACCGCCTGATCGCCCTGTTGGCCGACAGGGGAGCGGCCGAGCGGATGGGACGGCGGGGACGGGCGTGGATGGTGCGCGATTGGACGTGGGAACGCACGTTCCAGGCGTTGGAGGGGGCTTTGGCGGATGGGGATGTCAGGGGTGGAAGATCGTCCGAATTGTGAGATAGAGTGCTGCGCGTCACCATTTACTAGGACGACCGAATATCGGGCGTCCGAGTAAACCGTCCGGGCGCCCTGGGGCGCGACCGTCCGGGAGGACGCATGGCCGTGGACCGCTCTCTGCCCACGTCGGAAGCCGCCGACCTGCTCGATCTCACCGTCTCCCTGGTCGAGGAGAAGATCGCGCCGCGCGCCGCGGTCGACGAACGGCAGGGGCTCTTCCCCCGCGATCTGTTCACGACGCTGGGCCACTCTGGCCTGCTCGGCCTGCCCTACCCCGAGGAGTACGGCGGCGGGGGGCAGCCCTACGAGGTCTACCTCCAGGTCGTCGAAGAGCTGGCCAGGGGATGGCTGGCGGTCGGCCTCGGCCTGAGCGTCCACACCCTGGCCTGTTTCCCCTTGGCCGGCTTCGGTTCCCCGAACCAGCGCGCGCGGCTCCTTCCGGAGCTGATCGGCGGCGAACGCCTGGGCGCCTACTGCCTGTCCGAGGCTCACTCGGGATCCGACGCCGCGGCCCTGGCCACCCGGGCCGCGGCCACAGACCAGGGATACCGGATCGACGGCGCCAAGTCCTGGATCACCCACGGCGGCGTCGCCGACTTCTACACACTGTTCGCCCGCACCGGCGCCCCCGACTCCGGGGCCAAGGGGATCTCGTGCTTCCACGTCCCCGCGGGGAGCGCGGGACTCGCCGCGGACGCGCCCGAGCGCAAGATGGGCATGCGCTCCTCGCCCACCGCGGTGGTCCGTTTCGACGGGGTCGAGGTGGCGGCCGAGGCGCGGATCGGGGAGGAGGGACAGGGGTTCCCCATCGCGCTGGCCGCGCTGGACGCGGGGCGACTGGGGATAGCCGCGTGCGCGGTCGGCGTCGCCCAGGCGGCGCTGGAGCTGGCGGTCGGCTACGCGCGGCAGCGCCGCCAGTTCGGCCGTCCCATCGCCGATTTCCAGGGGCTGTCCTTCATGCTCGCCGACATGGCCACCCAGACCGAGGCGGCCCGCGAGCTCTACCTCGCGGCGGCCCGCCGCCGCGACGCCGGCCGTCCCTTCGGCAAGCAGGCCGCCATGGCCAAACTGTTCGCGACCGATGTGGCCATGCGGGTCACCACCGACGCGGTCCAGGTCCTCGGCGGCTACGGATACACCGAGGACTTCCCGGCCGAGCGGCTGATGCGTGAGGCCAAGGTGTTGCAGATCGTCGAGGGCACCAACCAGATCCAGCGCCTGGTGATCGGCCGCCATCTGAGCCGGGAGGCGTGAGCGGTCCCGAAGACACGCGGAGGGGGCCACCCTCGGGGGTGGCCCCCTCCGCGCGGGAGGCGCCGGGTCAGACCGTGGCCGCGGCCGGCTTGCTGGCCGGGTGGCCGATGGACAGGCCGCTCACCTTGTCGAAGTAGTGGAGCTGGCGGGTGTCCACGGCGAGGGTGATCATCTGGCCGGGACGCACCGAGCTGCGCGGGCTCACCCGCGCGGTGAACACGGACTTGTCGCGGGTCAGCGGCAGCGCCGCGTCGTCCTCGTCGCCGTCACCCGCGGCGTCGGCGGCCAGCGCGGCGGCGTCCTCGTGGTCGAGGGGCGGCGCGTCGATGGTGAAGATCACGTTGATCTCGGTGCCGATCTCCTCGGTGACGTCGGCCTTGACCGTCATCGTCCCACCGTTGTAGGCCGCGAGCTCGGCGTCGTCGAAGTCGGAGGGGCGGATCCCCAGGACGATCTCACGGCCGAAGTAGTCGCGCAGCTCCGGCTTGGCGGCCAGGGTCTCGTCGGCGACCGGCAGCGTCTGGTCGGCGAACTTCAGGACCGCGCCGTCGCCGTTCTGCTCCAGCCGCGCCGCCACGAAGTTCATGGCCGGGGAGCCGATGAAGCCCGCGACGAACAGGTTGACCGGGTGGTCGAACAGGTTCTTGGGGGTGTCGACCTGCTGGAGCTTGCCGTCGCGCAGCACCGCCACGCGGTCGCCCAGGGTCATGGCCTCGATCTGGTCGTGGGTGACGTAGACCGTGGTCACGCCCAGGCGCTCGTGGAGCTGGTTCAGCGAGGCGCGCATCTGGACACGCAGCTTGGCGTCGAGGTTGGACAGCGGCTCGTCCATGAGGAAGGCCTGCGGCTCGCGGACGATCGCGCGGCCCATGGCGACACGCTGGCGCTGACCACCCGACAGCGCGGCGGGCTTGCGCTTGAGGTAGGGCTCCAGGCCGAGCATGGCGGCGGCCTCCTTGACCCGTCGCTCGATCTCGGGCTTGGGGGTCTTGCGCAGCTTCAGGCCGAAGGCGAGGTTCTGCTCGACCGTCATGTGCGGGTAGAGCGCGTAGTTCTGGAACACCATGGCGATGTCGCGGTTCTTCGGGGGGAGGTCGTTGACGACCCGGTCGCCGATGGTGAGCGTGCCGCCGGTGATCTCCTCCAGGCCGGCGATCATGCGCAGGGCCGTGGACTTGCCGCAGCCGGAGGGACCGACGAGGACCATGAACTCGCCGTCGTTGATCTCCAGGTTCAGGCTGTCCACGGCCTTGACGCCGCCCGAGTACACCTTGTCCACGCTGTCGAGGACGATCTTCGCCATGCTCGCTAGCTCCCGTCTGGCATATGGCCGGTGGGTGACGGGAGGTGGTCCCGTCGGTTCGATCGGATGATCGAGTGCTGTTCTCGTTGCGATCGGTTCGTATCGATCGGCTTCCCGTATCGAACACCATTCCCGACCGTTTTGTCGATGGTTCGGCACGTGTTGGTCAGAATCATCCATATTGTGAGACGGCGGGGATGGGAGAGATGCGGAGAATGCGCGTTGTGATCGTTTCGCTGATCGAACGATCACGATGGTGATCACCCGGGGAAGCGGGCGGTGATCCCCGTCGCACCCAACGGTGCCCTACCACATCTTCGACGGTGCCGGGTCGTGGCGCCGGACACAGCGTGACTGGCATCGGAAACAGTGGTGCGTTAGCCTTGCCGACGGTCGCCCGGCTCGTCGCCGCGTGCCCGCGTGGACGTCGGTTCCCCTGAGGAACCGACACGGGGTCCCTCCTCGACGCGGATCGCCGCGAGCCTGGGTAGGCTACTGACCAGTCCAGCACTGGACGGACCGGTTGAGCGGTCCGGATCTTGCCCCGCTGGACGCCGCGCCACCCACCAGGTGCGGCACGAGGCGTGGGGAAGACCCGGGTGCCGCGACCGGGCGGGGGGTTGGACCCGGAGAAGGCCCGAACATCCAGTAGACAACGGTCTCCGCGCTCGCCGCCTACGAGACGGATCCGGTCCGAAGGGTGATCGGGCCTTTCTCCGTGTCCCCCCGATCAACCGCCGCGCCGGGGTGGTCCCCTCCCCGGCGCGCCGCTCCCCCCAGGCGGTGGGGAGCGGTCCCGGCCGCCGGGACGCCCCCTTAGGCTCGTCACGACGAACATCCCGCCAGCAGGAAAGCGAGCCCCGCGTGGTGGCCGAGGGAACCCAGTACGCCGACAACCGGATCCCCGGGGAGCACACCCCGCCGCGCCGGGTCCGCCGCGGTGTGCCCGACGCGCTGTGGCGCGCGCTCGCCGCCCTCGGCGCCGGCCTGGCCCAGCTCCTCGCCTTGGAGCCCTATGGGCTGTGGCCCCTGGCCCCGGTGGGAGCCGCCCTGCTGCTGCTCGCGGTCAGGGGCGTCCGCCCCCGGCGCGCCGCCTGGCTCGGCCTGCTGGCCGGCGCGGCCCTCATGGTGCCGCTGATCAGGTGGCAGGAGGTCTTCGGGGTCGACGTGTGGCTGCTCATCGCCGCCGCCGAGACCGTCTACTACGTCCCCATGGCGATGGGGATCGCGCTGGTCTGCCGACTGCCGGGATGGGTGGTGTGGACCAGCGCGCTGTGGGTCGCCCAGGAGTTCGTGCGCGCGCGTTTCCCCCTCGGCGGCTTCCCGTGGGGCAAGCTCGCCTTCAGCCAGCCGGAGACCCCGTTCACCGGTTACGCGGCACTCGGGTCCTCGGCGCTGGTCTCCTTCGCGGTGGCGCTCGCCGGCGCCTGCCTGGCCGCCGCCGTCCTGACGGTCGCGCGGGCGCGGCGCGGTGCGCCCGTCCCGTCCCCGGCCCGCCCGCTGGCGGGGGCGGTCGCCGGCCTCCTCGCCGTCGTCACGTTGGGCTGGGCGCTGCCCCCGCTCCTCACCCCCGAGCCGACCGGCACCGTCACCGTCGCGCTGGTGCAGGGCGACGTGCCCGCGGCGGGGGAGATGAACATCCTCGGCGAGCGGATGGAGGTCCTGCGCAACCACGTCAACGGGGTCCACGAACTGGCCCGGCAGGTACGCGCGGGTGAAGTGGACCAGCCGGACCTGGTGCTTCTGCCGGAGAACGCCAGCGACATCGACGCCTACGCCGACCCGCAGGCCGCCGCCCTGATCCAGCGTGCCGCCGAGGACATCGGGGTGCCGCTGCTGTTCGGCGTCACCAAGTACAGCCAGGACGGGAGCGAACGCGAGATCCGCAGTGTGGTGTGGGATCCCGTCGAGGGACCCGGCGACCACTACACCAAGCGCTACCTCGTCCCCTTCGGGGAGTACGTTCCCTTCCGTGACCTGGTCTCGGGGCTGGTCGCGCGACTGGACCAGGTCGGAAGCGACGCGGTGCCCGGCACCGAGCCCGGGGCGCTGGACCTGGGAGGCACCACGGTGGCCACCGCCATCTGCTTCGACATCGCCTTCGACACGCCCGTGCGCGAGTCGGTGGCGGCCGGCGGCCAGATCATCGCGGTCCCCACCAACAACGCCAATTACAACTTCACCGGCCAATCCGACCAGCAGCTCGCGATCACCCGGCTGCGCGCGGTCGAACACGGCCGATCCGCGATCGTCGCCTCCACCAGCGGAATCAGCGCGGTCGTCACCTCCTCGGGAGCCGTCACCTACCGTTCCCCCGAAGCCGAACCGGCCGTCCACGTCGCCGAAGTCACGCGGGCGGACGGGCTGACACCGGCCACCCGGCTCGGTCCCCTCCCCGAGATCGCCCTCACCCTCCTGGGAGCGGGCGCCGTCGTCGTCGCGCTGCTCCCCGGCCGCCGCGGCGCGCCCCGGCGGGGCGCCGAGCTCGACCAGGGGTGAGCACGGGGCCGGGAAGCCCGGCCGGGCCGAAGCGAGATCCGATCCACCGGCCGAAGTCGTCGCCCCCGAGGCCGACGGCGGAGACGGTCGGCCCCGAGCCGCCCGGCCGGCTGTAGTCCATGTCGGCCATGACGGAGCCGACCGTGGCGGGGCCGCGCTGTTCCCTTCCTTTTTCCGTGGACGGCGCCCACGTCCGGCTCGGGACGGCCGGCCGGCGCGTGGGCCTGCCGAGGGAGCGCGGGCGCGGGGAACGAAACCGTCGGGCCGGACGTTGCCCGGATAGGGTAAAGACAACTCGTCAGCGAGGATGGAGCCGATGCCGCTACTCGCCGTGATCGCGCTGATGGCGCTGCCGTTCCTGGAGGTCTGGGTCATGATCCTGGCCGCCGGGCAGATCGGCGTGGCCTGGACCATCGCGCTGCTGTTCGCGCTGAGTGCCTCCGGGGTGTTCGTGGTGCGCCGGGCCGGGACCCGCGCGGTGCGCGACGCCCAGGCCGCGATGAGCACGGGCACACCGCCACGGGGCAGCCTGCTCGACATGCTCATGCTGTTCGTCGGCGGAATCCTGCTCATCACCCCCGGGTTCATCACGGCCGTGCTGGGACTGGTCCTGGTACTGCCCTTCACCCGCCCCGCGTTGCGCTGGGCCTTCGAGGCGTGGGCGCGGCGCCGGATCCGGCGCATGGAGGCCAACGTCCAGGTCGATCTCGCCGCCTCGCGCGCCGGTGGTCCCGCACCGGGACCGCAGCCCCGCCCCGGTCAGGGCAAGATCATCCAGGGAAGCTTCGTCGACCCGGAGACCGACTCCTGAGCCGACGCCGGCAGGGCGAAGGAGCGGCCACACGCGCGGACGGGGGACAATCGGGAACGTGAAGAGCGAATCCGGTTGGAATTACCTGATGGACATGGACGGTGTACTCGTCCGTGAAGAGCACCTGATCCCCGGGGCGGACACGTTCATCGCCGAGCTCCGCGCGGCGGGGACCCCGTTCATGGTGCTGACCAACAACTCCATCTACACCCCGCGCGACCTGCGCGCCCGGCTGCTGCGCACGGGGCTGGACATTCCCGAGGAGTCCATCTGGACCTCGGCCCTGGCCACCGCCAAGTTCCTGGACCAACAGCGTCCCAACGGGTCCGCCTACGTCGTCGGCGAGTCCGGGCTGACCACGGCGCTGCACAGCATCGGCTACGTGCTGACCGACCGCGACCCCGACTACGTCGTGCTCGGCGAGACCCGCACCTACAGCTTCGAGGCCATCACCCGGGCCATCCGGCTGGTCGAGAACGGCGCCCGGTTCATCGCCACCAACCCCGACGAGAAGGGGCCGAGCCGGGAGGGGCCGCTGCCGGCCACCGGGGCGGTCGCCGCGCTGATCGAGAAGGCGACCGGACGGGCCCCCTACTACGTCGGCAAGCCCAACCCGCTGATGATGCGTTCGGCGCTGCGGGCGCTGGGCACCCACTCCGAGAACACGCTGATGATCGGTGACCGCATGGACACCGACGTGCGTTCCGGGCTCGAGGCCGGTATGCACACCATCCTCGTGCTTTCGGGCATCTCCACGTCGGCCACCGCCGAACTGTTCCCCTACCGGCCCACCCTGGTGCGCGACTCCGTCGCCGACCTGGTCGGGCACACCGACGACCCGTTCGGCAGCTAGGCGCGCCCGACATCCGCCCCGGGATGTGAAGCGCGAGGGCCGGTGCCGACCAACTGGTCGCCACCGGCCCTCGCGCGGTTGTGGATCAGGCGCTCTGCCGCTGCCGGGTGAGAGCCTCCAGGTGTTCCTGCTCCTCCTTGCGCCGGGCCCGCAGAAGCTGCAGGCGCTCGGCGAGGACCTCCTCGAGGTCTTCCATGCTGCGGCGTTCCAGGAGCATGTCCCAGTGCGTACGTGTGGGCTTCGTCTTCTTCTGCTGCGGCTGCTCGCCGTCGACCATGAGGGCGTTGTCGCCGCAGAAACGACACTCCCAGTTCAGCGGGATCTCGGCTTCGGTCGCGAAGGTGACGGAGAAGCGATGACCCCGGGGGCAGTCATAGGTGACCTCCTGGCGCGGTGCCAGGTCGGTGTTGCGGTCGTTCTCGTAGCTCGTCGCCCCGAGTCGTGTGCCGCGAAGTGCTCGCTCGGCCATCGTTTACGTGCCTCCAGGCGCTCTTGCGGTCTCCGGTGGGTGTAACACGTCGATCCGTCTCAAGATTCCCCTCACGCCAGTAATCCAATCGTGCGATAATAGAGGGTCGGGTCGTTGATGATGCCTCTGCGTGCGTCGTCGCGGCGTCCTTCCTCGTCCTCACGGGGGATTTCCACCCTCGAAGATCTCGCACGCGCGTGAAGCCTTGGTGAATTCTTTGCGCCGGAGTGAGGACCCGATGTCCGGTTGTGTTGCACACCGGCCGCGGCTGCGACTTCTCCCCGAAACAATCGGCGCCTAGCCTCTGTCACTTCCCCGACAGAGGAGCGCTTCGTGAGACATCGAGCCAGTCCCGTCGGCCCGACACCCGCCGGCCCCGCGCCCGCGGATCCCTCCCTCCCGCACGCGACGCCCCCGTCGAGCGGCGTCGCCTCCACCGATGCACCGGGGCCGCTGGACACCCACCGGTCGTGGGCGCGGCTACGAGCCCGTTTCGGCGCGGTGGCCCCCGTGGAGGTCGCCCCCGGCCTCGACGGGTGGCTTCTCCTGGACTACCACGAGAGCCTGACCGCTCTACGCGACTCCGCCCTCTTCTCCACCGACCCCCGCCACTGGAAGGGCGGGGACGGGCAGGGGCAGGCGCCACCACCCGTGGCCCCGCGCATCGGCGCCCCACCCGGGGACGGTCCCCGACACCGCAGGCTGCGCGCACCCCTCGGCGATACGGTCGCCGCCCTGTCAGGCCAGCGGGCCGCCCGCGGCGTGCGCGAAATCGCCCACGGGCTGATCGACGGGTTCGCCTCCACGGGACGGGCCGACCTGGTGGGGGACTACGCGGTGCCGTTGACGGGCAGGGCGCTGGGAGGGCTGTTCGGCCTGAGCGGGGTCACCGGGGAGACGCTCGTCGACCTCCTCGCCCAGACGTACGGAGGTGACGGGCGGGCCGGTCGCGTGGCCGCCGAACGGATCCGCGCCTACCTGTCCGCGCTCGTCGCCTCCCGGCGCGCCGGCCCGGGCGGCGATCTGGTCTCGCGGTTGCTGTCCCATCCGGCCGGGCTCGACGGGGCGGAGACGGCCGACGCCCTCGCGCTCCTGCTCGACACCGGCTACGAGTCCACGGTCCACCTCATCGGCAACGTCCTTCGGGTCCTGCTGAGCGACGCCGAGGTCGCCTCGGCCTACCGCGGGGCCACGCTCCCCGCCGGGGACCTCATCGACCACGTGATGTGGGTGGCCCCGCCGCTGCGGGTCTCCACCGGCCGCTTCCCCCGGCGCGACCTGCGTATCGGCGACGCTCGGATCAGGGAGGGGGAGGCGGTCCTCATCGGCTTCGCCGCGGCGCACACCGATCCGGCGGTCGGCGGCCGGGCCGATGGACGCCGCTGCGTCAGCGACCTCGCCGGCAACCGCGCCCACCTGATGTGGGGCGCCGGACCGCACGGCTGCCCGGCTCGGGGGCTGGCCCGCGACATCGCGGTGACCGCGGTCGACACCCTGCTCGACCGGTTGGCGCTGCCACGCCTGGCGATCGACCCGCAACGGTTGCGCCCCCACCCCTCGCCGTCGGCGCACGGCTGCGCCGAACTCCCCGTCCTCTTCCGGCCCGAGGCGCCCAAGGTCGCGCCGCCGCCCTCCGCGGGACGCCGGCGCGCCCTGCGTTTCCTTCGGCCGCCCCGCTCCACCGGCGCCCGCTACCAGGCTCCGGGCGCCCGGACGGGCGACGACCCCGCGCAGCCGGAACCCGCTTCGACCCCGCCACGGGCGGGACGCCCACGCCCCACCGGGGCGCGCTACCACGTCCCGGCCCCCACCGGCGAGCACCCGCCCCAGGACCCGTTGGAGGCCCTCGTGCGCTGTTGGCGGCCGGAGGAGGACTCCCCGTGAGGGGACCCCGGTCGAGGGGAGACCTGGGTCAGCCGACGTGGATGTGGGGGCGGTAACGGGGATCGTGCTCGGCCTCGCGCAGCACCTCGCGGGTCACCGGGGCGGTGTCGCCCTCCCCGAACAGCACGTAGCGCGCCAGGTTCACCAGCGGGCTGACCTCGGTCCACTGGAAGTAGCAGTGCGGGTTGCGCCCGGTCGCGTCGCGTAGGCACAGCAGGATCGCGGCGAGGGCGTTGGGGACCACGGGGCTGTCGGCCCGCAGGATCCGGTGCCCGTCCACCTCGACCCCGCGGACCCGCAGCACGCTGCTGAACTCCGAGGGGTCTTGGACGGTGATCTCCAGGAAGAGGACCCGGGCCCCGACGGGGATCGGATTGAGGAGACGCTGCTCCCGTTCCTTGGCGCGGTACTCCTCGACCGTCCCGCTCTGCCGTTTGTTGGCGATGATGTGCAGCGGGCCGTACCGGCCGGCGTCGACGATGAACCGCCGCGCGGCGTCGTCGAACTCCAGGCTGTCGGCGCGCAGCTCGGTGCTGCGGATCACCCGTGAGACCAGCGAGATCACGATGATCCCGGCGATGAACATCAGCGAGATCGCGATCCCGTCCGGTTTGAGGACGACGTTGTCCAACAGCGCGTAGCCCAGGACGGCCGCCAGCAGCGTGAAGCCGGCCACCGCCCGGCGCCGCCCGTCCCGGCGCGCGGCCAGGGCCACCGCGACCGCCGCCGACAGCATCATCGCGAGGATTCCCGTGGCGTAGGCGCCGGACTGGGCGTTGACGTCGGCGTCGAACAGGACCGTGATGACCATCGCCACCACGGTGTAGACGAGGACGACAGGCCGCACCGCCTGCCCCCAGGCGGGCGCCATGCCATAGCGGGGAAGATAACGCGGCACGATGTTGATCAGACCGGCCATCGCCGAGGCCCCCGCGAACCACAGGATCAGGATCGAGGAGATGTCGTAGACGGTGCCGAACGCCTCCCCCAGGTAGGCGTGGGCCAGGTAGGCCAGGGCGCGCCCCTCGGCCCGGCCGCCCTCCTCGAACTCCGCGGGAGGAATGAGCGCGGCCGTGACGAAGGTGGTCGCCAGCAGGTAGACGCTCATGATGAGGGCGGCGGCGGTCAGCATCCGCCGGGTCCCGCCGACGCGGTCGCGCAGGCGCTCGCGCGCGGTGACGCCGTGCGCCCGCACGAGCGGCATCATGCTCACCCCGGTCTCGAATCCGGACAGGCCCAGCACCAGCATGGGGAAGGCGAGCAGCGCGGTCAGCGCGATGCCGGCGGGGCCGCCACCGCCCGAGGCCAGCAGGGCCGTCGTCCACTGCTCCAGCGACCCCGGGACGGCGACCATGTGGCGCACCGCCGCCACCACCACGAGCGCGTTGAGCAGCAGGAAGGACGCCACCACCGGGATGGCGATCATCACGGCCTCGGTGAAGCCGGCGAGGAACACCGCGCCCAGGACGGCCAGCAGCACCAGGGTGATCAGGACACGCTGGTCGCGCAGCGGCTCGGGCAGCAGTGGATTTTCCACGATATGGGCCGTCGCGTCGGCCGATGAAAGCGTGATCGTGATGATCCACGAGGTCGCGACGAAACCGATCAGGCACAGCACGAACAGCTTGCCCCGCCACACGGGCAGCAGCCGTTCCAGCATCGCCACCGACCCCTGACCGTTGGGGCTCTCCGCGGCGACCCTGCGGTACATGGGCAGCATCCCGCCCAGGGTGAGGAGCACGATCAGCAGCGTCGCCAGCGGGGACAGGGCGCCGGCGGCCAGGGCGGCGATGCCCGGAAGGTAGCCCAGCGTGGAGAAGTAGTCCACCCCGGTCAGGCACATGACCTTCCACCAGGCGTAGCGCCGGCCCGGCCGCTCCCGGGCGATGGGGCCGGGAACCTCGTCGACGCGGTTGTGCAGCAGCCAGCGCGCCATCCGCCCCGACGGGGGACGGGAGCGGATCGCGCTCTCCCACCGTCGGGGCATCCCGGCCGGCCGTGTGTCCATGCGACGTCGCTCCTCACCGTGGGACCGGGAGGTCCCCGATGAGCCCCTACCCGTGTCGGTGCGCGGAGCGACACGGCCGCCGGCCTTTCCCCGGGAGGGGGACGGCCCGGCCGCGGCGCAGGTGGCCTCGGTTCCGCCGCCGGGGGAACGCGGAAGGCGTCGGCCGTCCGGGCGGCCTGTGTGCCGGCTCGCCGGGCCGGCGGCCCGCTCGCCCGAGGGCGTGGGGCAGGGCAGGGAGCGGGCGTGGGATTCTCCGACGGGCTCGTGGCGGACCTCGCCGCCGCGCGGGTGTCCTTCGGACGGGACAGGGCCAGGGAAGGCGGCCGGGCAGACCTCGACAGCTGGGCCGGGGGAGCGGGGCGACCGCTCAATCGTCGGCGCGGCGCTCCAGCAGCACGGTGTCGCGCCAGACGCCGTCGAGGCGGGCGATACGTTCCCGGACGCCGACGGTGCGGAAACCGGCCGAGTGGTGGAGGGCGAGGCTGGTCTTGTTCTCCGGGAAGATCACCGCCTGGAGTGTCCACAGGCCCGCCGCGTCCGCCTCGGTGACCTGGCGGTGCAACAGGGCCTTCCCGACCCCGCGCCCGCGGGCGGAGGCGGCGACGTAGACCGAGGTCTCGGCGACGCCGGAGTAGCAGGAGCGGTCCGAGACGGCGGTGAGGGCGGCCCAGCCGGAGATCTCGCCGTCGACCTCGGCCACCCAGCGATGGCCGGGCAGCCATTTGGCGTCCAGGACGGTGGCATCGGGGACGTCGGTCTCGAAGGTGGCGGCGCGGGTCGCGATGCCCTCGGCGTAGATCCGGCGCGCGGCGTCGAAGTCGGCGGAGCGCATGGCGCGCACGGTCACGTCGGCGGGCAGGTCGGTGGGGCAGCAGGGGCGTGCCGTCAACAGGCCCATGACGGCGTCGGCGGCGTGCGGCAGGCCGGTACAGCAGGCGGGGTTGATCGCGACGAGGGTCGAGGTGCCCCGCCTGGTGAGGGTGACGAAGCCGGCTTCGGCGAGTTTGCGCAGGTGGTGGGAGACGGTCGGCTGGCGGATGTCCGTGGCCGCGGCGAGGTCGCCCACGCTGATCGGGGCGGTCCGGGTGGCGATGATGTGCAACAGCCGTACCCGCATCGGCTCGGCCAGGCAGGCGAACCAGGAGGCGTAGGTCGCCGCGTCGGTGGCGTTCAGCGTCGGGGTGGGCGCCGCGATGGTGGAGTTCGTTGTCGCCGTCATGCCCTCATTATCGACGATGATCGATGGTTGCTTTCATCGATATTCGCCGATATGTTTCCATCGACACGCATCGATCAAAGGGGAGTGGAATGGACGAGCGACAGCCGGTGGTGGTCATCGGCGCGGGACCGGTCGGGCTGGCCGCGGCGGCCGAGATCGCCGAAAGGGGACTGCCCGTGCTGGTACTGGAGAAGGGGAACACCGCGGCCAGCGCGGTGACCGAGTGGGGACACGTGCGCCTCTTCTCGATGTGGCGCGACCTGGTGGCCCCCGCCGCGGGACGGCTGCTCGCCACCACCGGATGGCGGCGCCCCGCCGACGACGGATACCCGACCGGAGCGGAATGGGTCAGCGCCTACCTGGAACCGCTCGCCGCGGCCCTGGGGGAGCGGGTCCGCCTCGGCGCCGAGGTGACCGGCGTGACCCGAAAGGGCCGCGACCGGGTGGTCGACGCCGACCGCGCCGACCGGCCCTTCACGCTCCGGGTGCGCGGCGCCGACGGGGAGGAGATCGTGGAGGCGCGCGCCGTGATCGACGCATCGGGCACGTGGGGCTCGCCCAACCCCCTCGGCGGCGACGGCCTGCCCGCCCTGGGCGAGGGGGCCGCGGCCGGCCACATCACCTACCGGATCCCCGACCTGACCGAGGAGGCCCGGCGTTCCCGCCACGCGGGCAGGACCACCGCGGTCGTGGGCAGGGGACACTCGGCCCTGACCGCGCTGGTGGCCCTGGCCGACCTCGCCGAGCAGGAGCCCGGGACACGAGCGGTGTGGGTGGTACGGCGCGACGGGATCGGCGACGCCTTCGGCGGCGGCGCGAACGACCAGCTCGCCGCCCGCGGCGCCCTGGGCCGGAAGGCGAGAAGGGCCGTGGACTCCGGCCACATCACCGTCGTCACCGGCTTTCGCATCCAGAGGGCGCGGGTCGAGAACGGCGGGGTCGTCCTGGTCGGCGACGACGGGCGCGCCCTTGAACCGGTCGACGAGGTCGTCGCGCTGACCGGCTTCCGCCCCGACCTGTCCTTCCTGTCGGAAATCCGCCTGGGGCTCGACACCACACTGGAGGCGCCGGTGGACCTGGCCCCGCTGATCGACCCCAACGTGCACTCCTGCGGCACGGTCTACCCGCATGGCGCGGCTGAGCTCTCCCACCCCGAACGGGACTTCTACGTCGCCGGAATGAAGTCCTACGGCCGCGCCCCCACCTTCCTGGCCCTGACCGGCTACGAACAGGTGCGCTCCATCGCCGCCGAACTGGCCGGCGACCACAGCGCCGCGGCCCGGGTGGAGCTCGTCCTGCCCGAGACCGGGGTGTGCGGCGGTAGCGGACTGTTCGACGCCTCCCCGGCCCAGGAAGGGGAGGGGTGCTGCGGTCCCTCCGCGGTGGGGACGGTGGACGCCGAGCGGGCACTCCCCCTGGCCTGACGCCGGCGCCGTGGCACGACGGTGCCGTGGCGGGGCGCGGACGTCCCCCGGTCTCCCGGGGACGATCCCGTGGGCCGGGGAGCGGCCGTGCGGTGTGCCCGCTCGGAGCCGCCGGACGCCCGTCTGGCCGGGACCCCGGCCGTCGAGGCGGGAAGGAGCGGCGGGGCGCTGCTCCTCCCCGCCTCATCCGGGAAGCGTGGTGCTCGGCGGATCCCCGCCGGTGGCACCGGACGGAGGCGGCGCCGGGGCTGGATCGTTGATGGGGGGTTTCTGGATCTCCCGCGGACACGGCGAAGGGCGTCGAGGGTCGGTGTGCGCCGACCAACCCTGACGCCCTTCTGAGTGCACTCTCCGTCCACCTGGACGACCAGTCCCGCCTTCGCGCGGACAACCCGTCAAACGCGGCCCCGACCGGCTGCTCACC
>NZ_FUWS01000022.1 GCF_900167435.1 Marinactinospora thermotolerans DSM 45154 | reverse complement strand
CCTCTTCGACGGTCGTGGTGAGGGCGTCGCGGTGTTCCTGGAGCGTGGTTTCGATGGCTTCGCGGCCTTCGGTGATGGCGCGTTCCAGGGTGGCGCGTCCCTCTTCGACGCTGCCGGAGAGCAAGGCGTGGTGTTCGGTCGCGAGCTCCCGGGCCGCGTCGTTCCCACGGTCGATCCGCTCGCCGACGGCCTCCAACGAGGTCTCCAGCGCCGCGCCGCGAGAGGCGAGGGAGGCGAGCGCCTCGTCGATCTGGGTGAGGCGGGCCTCGACACCGGCGGCGAACGACTCCATCCGCTCGTGGAGGGAGTCGACCTGGTTCGCGGTGCGCAGCGCGGTTTCGGTGATGCCCTGGAGACGGCCCAGCGCCGTGTCCAGACGGCTCTGGACCTTCTCGACGTCCGAGCGCAGCTCGGGCATCTCCGCGAGAGGCTTGACCCGTTCTCCGACCTGCTCGATGTGCTCGGCGAGCGTCTCGGCCCACTCCGGCGGGCGGGCGGACAGCTCGTCGACGCGAGCCTGGACCGTGGCGACGGCCTCGGCCAGGGTGGAGAACTCGCGTTCCCGGAACTCGCGCAGCAACCACTCCATGCCTTCGAGGCGCTGGCGCATCTCCTCGGTCACCGCGCCCTGCGACTTCTGCTCGGAGAGGTGGTCCTGCGCCGCCCGCGAGAGGAGTTCCCGCATCCGGTCGGAGATCCCGGTCTGACCTCCCCCGTTGAGGAAGTTGTGGTTGGTCTGTTCCACCGAGGTGCTCCTTTTGATATGGCGCCACCCATCCTCTTGGACCTCGGATGGGCGTGTTCTCGCGGGAGTCCGACTGGGGCACGGCCGTGGGAGAGGCGTCGCGCCGCTGGGGGCGTGTCACACAAGGCACCGATCCGCCTACTGGCCGTAGGGGGAAAAGGTCATGGCGAACGGATCGGTGGGCCGGTGCCACGGCCGACCGCACCCGGGCATCGCCGGACAGATCCACGAGAAGGGGGAAAGATTCAGTGGGGTCAGTCTAACGACAGGGGGGTCGCGCTCTCCCGGTGAGTGCCAAAGTTACGGGTTTTTCGGGGAATCGGAAAGGAGGGGCGTGGTGTTCGTGATGCCCTTCATAGGCGGGGGGAGCGGCGGACGGGTCAGGCGCCTTCCGGCTCCCGAGGGGCCTCGACCTCGTCGCACAGCAGGCAGACGGGGCGTTCGCCGATCCGGGTGAGGACGACGACCGCGGATCGGGACCCTGACGGCCTGAGGTCGCGGCGGAGCCGTTCCACGTCGACGGCCGAGCCGCGTTTCTTAATCGTTACCGTTCCGACGTCCCGGGACCGCAGCGCCGACCGCAGTCGCTTCACGGAGAAGGGGAGGACGTCGGTGATCTCGTAGGCCCGGCACAAGGGGGTCGGGACGAGACGGTCCGATGTGATGTAGGCGATGTTCGGGTCGAGCAGCGCGCCGTCGACGGCCGCGGCGGCCTCGGCGACCAGGTGGGCCCGGATCACCGCGCCATCGGGTTCGTAGAGGTAGCGGCCGGGGGCCCGGACCTCCGGCGCGCCCAGCCCAGGGTCGGGCTCCAGGATGATCGGCTCCGGATCCTCCTGCCCGCCGCGGGCGCGCAGGAGCGTCGCGCGCCGGGGGGTCCCCGCGTCGGCGGAGGCCCCGAACCAGAGCGCGGCCTCCTTCACCTCCCCGTCCACCGACACCCACTCCGCGGTGACGCCCTCGGGAACGAGATCGTGGGGGATGCCCGGCGCGACCTTCACGCACGCCGCGGGCGCCCCGCCCACCAGCTCCAGCACCGAGGGCCAGGGCGGGGAGTAGGCGTGCGGGTTGAACACCCGGCCACGGCCGCTGCGGCGCGCGGGGTCGCAGAAGACCCCGGCGTAGGAGCCCGGTTTGACCTGGGTCACGTCGCCCTCGCGGACCCGCGCCCGGTCCGTCAGGCCGAACGCCTCGATGTTGGCCCGGGCGACCTCGATGGTGAACGGATCGAGGTCGACCCCCTCGACGGGGAGGCCGGCCTCGGCCATCGAGATCAGGTCGGCGCCGATGCCGCAGCACAGGTCGCCGACGGGGAGGTCGGGGGAGGCCGGCACCGTGGCGGCGAACCGGCGCGCGCGGTACCGCGCCACCACGCGGCGGGTGGCCTGCTCCAGCCCGTTGGGGGTGAAGTACATCCGTTCGGCCGCCGCGCCGAACTTCTCGCGGGCCCGGCCGCGCAATCGCGCCTGGGTGAGCGCGGCGTTGACCAGGTCGGTGACCGGAACCTGGGAGGTGGCGCCGGTCAGCTCGGGGTCGCGGCGCAGCCGGGTGGCCGCTCCCAGGGGGTCGGCGTCGATCTCGGTGGGGTCCAGGCGGGTGAGCAGACGTTGCCCAAGTGGAGTGAGAAGCGCACGCAAACCCGTGATTTGCCCGTTAGACACCCTGCTGTTCCCCCGTGACCTGTTGTTTGACGAGCTGGATGGGCACGGCTACTGTTCCATACTGGCACTCTCAAGGGTAGAGTGCTAACCGCGACGAGGCCGGTCTGGCACCCGCGACGACAGGCCGCCGTGGTCGCCCCTTTTCCCAGCATGCCGTTTCGAATCATCGAACCTGAAGGGGGAGGTCACACAGTGTCGACCGCCACCAAGACTGTGCTGAAGCCGCTCGAGGACCGCGTCGTCGTCAAGCCGCTCGAGGCCGAGCAGACCACCGCCTCCGGCCTGGTCATCCCGGACACCGCCAAGGAGAAGCCCCAGGAGGGCGAGGTCCTCGCGGTCGGCCCGGGCCGCTGGGACGACGAGGGCAAGAACCGTATCGAGCTGGACGTCAAGGTCGGCGACGTCGTCCTCTACAGCAAGTACGGCGGCACCGAGGTGAAGTACAACAACGAGGAGTACCTCGTTCTCTCCGCTCGCGACCTGCTCGCGGTCGTCGAGAAGTAAGCCCGGAGCTTACGGATGTCTCCCGCCCCGGCCGGCTCATGCCGGGCGGGGCGGTCCCGTTTTCCGACGTACCCGTGACGTACTTGTAAGGACTGAGGACCCAACCAATGCCGAAGATCCTGGAGTTCGAGGACGACGCGCGGCGCGCGCTCGAGCGCGGCGTCGACCGTCTCGCCAACGCCGTCAAGGTCACGCTCGGCCCGCGTGGCCGCAACGTGGTCATCGACAAGAAGTTCGGTGCCCCCACCATCACCAACGACGGTGTGACCGTCGCGCGCGAGGTCGAGCTCGACGACCCCTACGAGAACCTGGGCGCCCAGCTCGTCAAGGAGGTCGCCACCAAGACCAACGACGCCGCGGGTGACGGCACCACCACCGCCACCGTCCTGGCCCAGGCGCTGGTCCGCGAGGGCCTGCGCACGGTCGCCGCCGGCGCCTCGCCCATGTCGCTGAAGAAGGGCATCGACGCCGCGGCGCAGAAGGTGTCCGAGGCGCTGCTGGCCCAGGCGCGCGAGGTCGGCGAGCGCTCCGACATCGCCTACGTCGCCACCAACTCCGCCCAGGACAAGGTCATCGGCGACCTCATCGCCGAGGCCTTCGACAAGGTCGGCAAGGACGGCGTCATCACCGTCGAGGAGTCGCAGACCTTCGGGATGGACCTGGAGTTCACCGAGGGCCTGCAGTTCGACAAGGGCTACGTCTCGCCCTACTTCGTCACCGACCCCGACCGGCAGGAGGCCGTCCTCGAGGACGCCCTCATCCTGATCAACCAGGGCAAGATCTCCAACCTCCAGGAGCTGCTGCCGCTGCTGGAGAAGGTCGTCCAGACGAAGAAGCCGCTGCTGGTCATCGCCGAGGACATCGAGGGCGACGCGCTCAGCGCGCTCGCGCTGAACAAGATCCGCGGCGCGCTCAACGTCGCCGCCGTCAAGGCCCCCGGTTTCGGTGAGCGCCGCAAGGCCATGCTCCAGGACATCGCCATCCTCACCGGCGGCCAGGTCATCGCCGAGGAGGTCGGCCTGACCCTGGACAACGCCGAGCTCGACGCGCTGGGCACCGCCCGCCGCATCACCGTCACCAAGGACGCCACCACCATCGTCGACGGTGGTGGCAGCCAGTCCGAGGTGGACGACCGCATCCGCCAGATCCGCAAGGAGATCGAGGCGAGCGACTCCGACTGGGACCGCGAGAAGCTCCAGGAGCGCCTCGCGAAGCTGGCCGGTGGCGTCAGCGTGCTGCGCGTCGGCGCGGCCACCGAGGTGGAGCTGAAGGAGAAGAAGCACCGCCTGGAGGACGCGATCTCGGCCACCCGCGCCGCGATCGAGGAGGGCATCATCGCCGGTGGCGGCGCCTCCCTGGTGCACGCCGCCAAGGAGCTGGACTCGCTGGAGCTGTCCGGTGACGAGGCCACGGGTGTGGCGATCGTCCGCCGGGCGCTGGTCGAGCCGGCGCGCTGGATCGCGGTGAACGCCGGTGCCGAGGGCTACGTCGTCACGGCCAAGATCGCCGAGCTGGAGCCGGGCCACGGCTACAACGCGGCCTCGGGCGAGTACGGCGACCTCATGGCGCAGGGCATCATCGACCCGGTCAAGGTGACCCGTTCCGCGGTGCAGAACGCGGCCTCCATCGCCGGGATGCTGCTGACCACCGAGGTGCTCGTCGCGGACAAGCCCGAAGAGGAGCAGGCGGAGGCCGGCCACGGTCACGGGCACGGCCACTAGGCCCTGACTCCCAGGAGATCCGCATTACCACGTGTGTCCCGGTCTACCCCCGGGACACACGTACTTTTAGGTGGGTAACGCCCTAAATGTGATCATTCTGTTGCCGGTAATCGTGACGTGTAAGTCCGTGCCTGCGGGCATCATTCGTAACGTGACGGATCTACGCGTCGCGGGGGGCACGCTCGCGGGACGGACGGCGACCCTGCCGAGAGCGGACGACACGGAGCTGAACCACCTGACCCGCCTGGCGGTCCAGGGCGACCTCGGCGCCGTGGACTCCCTCATCCGCGAAGTCCGTCCCATGGTGGTGCGCTACTGCCAGGCGCGACTCGCCCGCGTCGCCGGCTACGTGCACTACTCCGACGACGTCGCCCAGGAGGTCTGCATCGCCCTGCTGGCGGCGCTCCCGCGCTACCGCGACATGGGGCGGCCCTTCGCGTCGTTCGTCTTCGGCATCGCCGCGCACAAGGTCGCCGACGCGCTGCGCGGCTCCCACCGCGCCGACGTGCCCACCGACACGGTGCCCGACCGGCCCGACGACGGCCCCGGCCCCGAGGAGTTCGCCGTTCGGACGGCCGAGGCCGAACGGGCGCGGGCCCTGCTGGGAGAGCTGCCCGAGCAGCAGCGACGGCTGCTCGTCATGCGTGTGATCGCTGGACTATCTGCTGATGAGACGGGACATGTTCTGGGGATGTCGGCGGGAGCCGTACGGGTCGCCCAGCACCGGGCCCTGGCCCGGCTGCGTGAGGTGGCCGTCGCGAACCGCCTCCTGTGATCCGGCCCGCCACGCTCGTCGTGTGCCGGGGCCGCGCGGTGACGGATGCCCCCCGCGGGTCCGTTACCGGCGTTACTGCAAATTGTGAGACCCCCCACCGTCGGCCGATGAGGGGGCCGGTTTTTCCACCACGCGGCGATACCCGGAACGGGCGCGCCTTAGGATGTGACCACCGACCTCGCGTGGTCGGAAGGCGGTTCGCCCCTGGTCGGGGGAGGACGGCCGACCACCCACGGGGCCCACTCCGCCGCCGTGCCCCCGCATCGCATGGCCTCAGGCGCCGGGAATCCCCCGCGCGTCCGCGGAGTTCTTCACACCAGTAACGGATGCCGACAGGGAAGGCGTGCTCGACCCGGCTCCGGGTTCTCGCGCCGGGGGAGTGTTCATGACCTTGAACCCATCAGAGACGACCGGCAAGATCCTGCCGCCCGGCCTGACCTATGACGACGTCCTGCTGGTTCCGGCCTACTCCGACCTCCAGCCGGGCGAGGCCGACACCACGACCCGTCTCTCACGCAACATCACGCTGCGCGTGCCGTTGATCTCCGCGGCCATGGACACCGTCACCGAGGCGCGGATGGCCGTCGCCATGGCCCGCCAGGGTGGTGTCGGCGTCCTGCACCGCAACCTCTCCACGGAGGACCAGGCGGCGCAGGTCGACCTGGTGAAGCGGTCCGAGGCCGGGATGATCACCGCGCCGGTCACCTGTAGCCCCGACGACACGCTCGCCGACGTCGAGAAGCTCAGCGCCCACTACCGCATCTCCGGCGCCCCGGTCACCGACGCCGACGGGCGTCTCGTGGGCATCGTCACCAACCGCGACATGCGGTTCGAGGACGACCGCGGCCGCAAGGTGCGCGACGTCATGACCCCGATGCCGCTCGTCACCGCCCCGGTGGGGGTCTCGCGTGACGAGGCGTTCGCCCTGCTGCGGGCCAACAAGATCGAGAAGCTGCCGTTGGTCGACGACCAGGGACGGCTTCGCGGCCTCATCACCGTCAAGGACTTCACCAAGAGCGAGCAGTTCCCCGACGCGACCAAGGACGCCGAGGGCCGCCTGGTCGTCGGCGCCGCCGTCGGGGTGGGGCCCGACGCCGAGTCGCGGGCGCGCGCCCTGGTCGAGGCCGGCGCCGACTTCATCGTCGTCGACACCGCGCACGGCCACTCCGCGGGCGTGCTGGAGATGGTCGCCAAGCTGAAGGCCAACACCCGCGCCGACGTCATCGCCGGCAACATCGCCACCCGCGCCGCCGCGCAGGCTCTCATCGACGCCGGCGCCGACGCCGTGAAGGTGGGGGTCGGCCCGGGCTCCATCTGCACGACCCGTGTCATCGCCGGTGTCGGCGCGCCGCAGGTCACCGCCGTGTTCGAGGCGGCCAAGGCGGCCGGTCCCGCGGGCGTGCCGGTCATCGCCGACGGCGGTCTCCAGTACTCCGGCGACATCGCCAAGGCGATCGTGGCCGGTGCGAGCACGGTCATGCTCGGCAGCCTCCTGGCCGGTGTCGAGGAGAGTCCCGGCGAACTCATCTTCATCAACGGCAAGCAGTTCAAGTCCTACCGCGGCATGGGCTCCCTCGGCGCGATGCGCGGCCGTTCCTTCTCCAAGGACCGCTACTCCCAGGCCGATGTCACCACCGAGGAGAAGCTGATCCCCGAGGGCATCGAGGGGCAGGTCCCCTTCCGTGGACCGCTCGCGGCGGTGGCCCACCAGCTCGTCGGCGGCCTGCGCCAGTCCATGTGGTACGCGGGTGCCCGCACCGTGGACGAGTTGCGCGAGCGTGGCCAGCTCATGCAGATCACCTCGGCGGGGCTCAAGGAGAGCCACCCGCACGACATCCAGATGACGGTCGAGGCGCCCAACTACCACGGCCGCCGCTAGCCGGACCGTAGGCGCCCGCCCAAGGGAGGGGGTCCCCGGCGGTCTCACCGCCGTCGGGGGCCTGCGGCCCGCAGGTCGGCGCTGGTCCGGGGGTAGACTCGCCGCTGCGGCACCCAACGGTGACCGCGCGGGAAGGATGAGAGGGGATCGAAGCGTTGGCTCAGGTGGAGATCGGGCTGGGCAAGAACGGGCGTCGGGCCTATGAGCTCGACGAGATCGGGATCGTGCCGGCCCGCCGCACGCGCGACCCCGAAGAGGTGTCCATCGCGTGGCAGATCGACGCCTATCGGTTCGAGACACCGCTCATGGTCAGCCCGATGGACAGTGTCGTCTCGCCGAAGACCGCCGTCGAGATCGGCCGTCTCGGCGGTCTGGGCGTGCTCGACCTCGAAGGTCTGTGGACGCGTTACGAGGATCCCGAGCCGCTGCTGGCCGAGATCCGCGAACTCGACGACGTCGCGGCCACCCGGCGGCTCCAGGAGATCTACGCCGCCCCCATCCAGGAGGAGCTGATCGGCCGGCGTATCGAGGAGGTGCGTCGCGCGGGGGTGGTCACCGCCGCGCGGCTGTCGCCGCAGCGCACGGCCCAGTACCACAAGGCCGTCATCGACGCCGGCGTGGACATCTTCGTCATCCGCGGCACCACGGTCTCGGCCGAGCACGTCTCCGGCCGCGCCGAGCCGCTCAACCTCAAGCAGTTCATCTACGACCTGGACGTCCCGGTCGTCGTCGGCGGGTGCGCCACCTACACCGCCGCGCTGCACCTCATGCGCACCGGCGCGGCCGGCGTCCTCGTCGGTTTCGGGGGCGGTTCCGGGCACACCACGCGCAGCGTCCTGGGGGTCGCCGTGCCGATGGCCAGCGCGATCGGTGACGTCGCCGCGGCCCGCCGCGACTACCTCGACGAGTCCGGTGGGCGTTATGTCCACGTCATCGCCGACGGTGGGATGACGCACAGCGGCGACATCGCCAAGGCCCTGGCCTGCGGGGCCGACGCCGTCATGGTCGGCTCGCCGTTGGCCCGCGCCCAGGAGGCGCCCGGCTTCGGTTACCACTGGGGCAGCGAGGCGCACCACAGCGAGCTGCCGCGCGGCGAGCGGCTCGCCGTCGGCACGATCGGCACGCTCGCCGAGATCCTGCACGGGCCCGCCTCCACCAGCGACGGCTCGATGAACCTCATGGGTGCCCTGCGGCGCACCATGGCCACCTCCGGCTACACCGACCTGAAGGAGTTCCAGCGGGTCGAGGTCGTGGTGGCGCCACACTGAGTCCCGCAGGACCGTTTCGGGCACTCCTCGCCGTCCGGCGGGGGGTGCCCTTCGCGTTGGTCCCGGCCGGGCCCCACCCCAGGGCCTGAATTCGAGACTGATCTGTGCGGGATCGCGTACGTGAAGTAATTTGTTCTCCCGTTGGCCGCGATCCTGCCTCTTGTGTTAACGAGTGAGGTGTCCGTGACCCTGCCCCCCACCCCCACCACAGGCGGCGACACACAACAGGAAACCCCGCGCTCCGAGGCCGCCCGCGCCCCCGGGCGCGTCCCCGCCTCCTGGAAGCCGGCGCTCGCCGCCTCCGCGGCGGTGCTGGCCACCCTCGGTGTGACCGGCGCCGTCGCCGGAACCGTCGTCCACGTGGTGGGCTCGGCTGCCCCCGACGTGATGCCCCCCGGCCCCCGCGACCAGGGCGGCCACGTCGACACGGTGACCGGCTCCGAGGAGGGGGTCTTCGCCGCGGGCCCCTCCGAGGGCGAGACGACGGCCGACTCCCGTCCCTCTCCCGAACCCCGCTCCGTGGCCGAGGAGATCAGCCCCGTCTGGCTGGACCGCGTCTCCGAGTACACCGGGGTGCCGCGCAGAGCCCTCCAGGCCTATGCCGCGGCCCAGCTGACGCTCATGGAGGAGCAGCCCTCCTGCCAGGTGTCCTGGCCCACCCTGGCGGGCATCGGACTGGTGGAGTCCGTCCACGGAACCTACGCCGGTGGCGAGATCGGTCCCGACGGCCGCACCACCGTCGAGATCATCGGCATCCCCCTCAACGGGGAGAACAACACCGCCGTCATCCGCGACACCGACGGAGGCGAGCTCGACGGGGACACCGTCTGGGACCGGGCGGTCGGGCCGATGCAGTTCATCCCCACGACCTGGGCGCGGTGGGGGGCCGACGGCGACGGTGACGGCGTCGCCGACCCGCACGACATCGACGACACCGCCCTGGCCGCGGCCCGCTACCTGTGCGCCGAGCGCCGCGTCCTCACCGAGAGCGGCGGATGGTGGGAGGCGATCCTGTCCTACAACCAGTCCGAGGAGTACGGCGGGGACGTCCTGGACGCCGCGAACTCCTACGCCGACGCGGCGAGCCGCGCCACCGAAGGGGACTGACACGCTGAAGGCGGCACGGGAGTGGGCGATTACTCAGCGGTATAGCCTGATGGCCCCGGCGAGAATCGGGTAATCGCCTGATAGGTACCCGTATCGGAAAGGCGTGAGATGACGGCAGCGCGGATGGGCCCCGAGGAACGAGCCGAAGCGCTCGCGCACATGGCCACTGACGAACTCGACGTCCTCGTCGTGGGGGGCGGGATCGTGGGCGCGGGAGTGGCGCTGGACGCGGTCTCGCGGGGGTTGTCCGTGGGACTGGTGGAGGCGCGCGACTTCGCCTCCGGCACCTCCAGCAGGTCGAGCAAGCTGATCCACGGCGGTCTTCGCTATCTGGAGCAGAAGGACTTCGAGCTGGTCCGCGAGGCGCTCACCGAGAGAGGGCTGCTCCTCCAGCGCATCGCCCCCCACCTGGTCCGCCCGGTCCCCTTCCTCTACCCGCTCCGCCACCATCTGTGGGAGCGGGCCTACGTCGGCGCGGGCGTCACCCTCTACGACACCCTCTCCACGTCCATGGGAACCTCCCGTGGGCTGCCCCACCACCGCCACCTCTCCCGTGGCGGGGCGCTGCGGGTCTTCCCCGCGCTGCGGCGCGACGCGCTGGTCGGCGCCGTGCAGTACTGGGACGCCCAGGTCGACGATGCCCGTTACGTCGTCATGTTGCTGCGCACCGCCGCCACCTACGGGGCGCGGATCGCCTCACGGGTACAGGCGGTCGGGTTCCTGCGGGAGGGCGAGCACGTCACCGGCGCGCGGGTCGTGGACCTGGAGGGCGGCGGCGAGTTCGAGATCCGGGCCAAGCAGGTGGTCAACGCGGCCGGGGTGTGGACCGACGACATCCAGGAGATGGTGGGCGGTCGCGGCCAGATCCACGTCCGCGCCTCCAAGGGCATCCACCTCGTCGTGCCGCGTGACCGGATCCAGGCGTCCTCGGGGCTGATCCTGCGCACCGAGAAGAGCGTCCTGTTCGTCATCCCCTGGGGCCGTCACTGGATCATCGGCACCACCGACACCGCCTGGGACCTGGACAAGGCCCACCCCGCGGCCAGCCGCACCGACATCGACTACATCCTCGACCACGTCAACCAGGTGCTGCGGGTCCCGCTCAGCCGGGACGACGTGGAAGGGGTGTACGCGGGGCTGCGCCCGCTGCTGTCGGGGGAGTCCGACGAGACCTCCAAACTGTCCCGGGAGCACACCGTCGCCCACCCCGTGCCGGGGCTGGTCCTCATCGCCGGGGGGAAGTACACCACCTACCGGGTCATGGCCAAGGACGCGGTCGACGCGGTCGCCCACGGTCTGGGGGGCGGCGTGCCGAAGTCGGTCACCGACCGGGTCCCGCTCGTGGGGGCCGAGGGGTACGCGGCGCTGTGGAACCAGCGGCACACGCTGGCCCGGGTGTCGGGTGTGCACGTCTCCCGGATCCAGCACCTGCTGCGCCGCTACGGTTCGCTGATCCACGAGGTCATGGAGCTGATGCGGGAGCGGCCCGACCTGAGGGAGCCGCTGACGGGGGCCGACGACTACCTGCGCGCCGAGGTGGTCTACGCGGTGCGCTTCGAGGGCGCGCGCCATCTCGACGACGTGCTGTCGCGGCGCACCCACGTGTCCATCGAGACGTGGGACCGGGGCCTGGCCGTCGCCGAGGAGGCCGCGGAGCTGATGGCCGACACGCTCGGATGGGACGCCGAGCAGGTCGCCCGCGAGGTCGAGTACTACCGCAAGCGCATCGAGGCCGAGCGGGCCGCGCAGGAGCAGGACAGCGACCACGAGGCCGACGCCGTTCAGCACGGCGCGCCCGACATCGTCCCCCAGGCGCGGTCGATGTCGCGCTGACGGCGACGGCCGGATTCCGGTGTCCTCGTCGGGACCGCGCGGTGCCCCGCTGTGTCGCGTGGCGTGCTCGACGGGCGGCCGGCCCACCGCGGACCGTGGTGGGGCCCGGGGCGCACCTGTGGCCGGGGAACCCTCTCGGGGTGGGGGTTCCCCGGAAGCGGGAAGGAGGCATGTCCGGAGACGGCCGCGACGCAGGCCGCCACCAGGGCGCTCGGCGCGGGGCCGCGCACGAGGAGGGCCGGACGCTGCCGGTCGACGGCGGCGAGCGCGTCCACTTCGACGCTCCCCGGCGGATCGATCACCGCCACCGCGGGCGGTGTCCACGGTGGGATCCCGCCCAAGGAGGCGACCGTCGACCGCCTTTCCCGAGGTCCCGTGGACCGTCGCGTCTCCCGGGCGTCGGGCGGGCGGTGTGGCCGGGGCGCGGCGCCGCCGCGTCCCTCCTCCCCTTGGAGCGGGCCCCGTCCTGATCGACGGCCTGCGGCGCAGCGCGCGGCCCGCGAGAGGGCCTGCCGGGCCGCCGGCCCCGACCGATGGCCTCGTCCGGGCGGGGCGACGGTGACGCCCCACCCCGTGCTCGCGCTGTGGGGGCCGCCGGATCGGCGGTCACCTCCCAGGTGATGACGCGCCGACCCGGGCCCCGGTCACCAGGGGAGGAAGCGGCGCAGTCCCGAACGCTTGGCGGTCCGGGCCAGGAGCGGGGCGAGGTAGGTCTCCCAACGTTCCACGATCGTCTCGACGTGGTAGCGCCGGGCCGTCTCCACGGCCGCCGCGCCCATGCGCCGACGCTCCTCCTCGTCCTCGACCAGCCGGAGCATCCCCGCGGCCAGCGCGTCGACGTCCTGGTCGGCCACGAGCAGACCGGTGCGCTCGTGGTCGATCAGCTCCCGGGGGCCGTGGGGGCAGTCGAAGCTGACAACGGGCACCCCGACGGCGAACCCCTCCAGGATCACCATCGACAGCCCCTCCTGCTTGGAACTGCACACGACGATCGACGCCTTGGCGAACTCGGCCGCGGTCTGGGCGGCCCGCCCCATCAACACGACATGGTTGTTGAGCCCGTGCTCGGTGATCGTCGAGCGGATCCGCGCGGCGTCCTGTCCGCTTCCGTAGATCCGCAGCTGCCAGTCGGGGTGCTTCTCGGCGACGGCCGCGAACGCCCGCACCAGCTTGGGGTACTGCTTCACCGGGATGAGGCGTCCCGCCGCGGCGATGATCGGGTTGGTCAGCCGGGAACGGGCGTAGGGCCCCTCGGGCATCGCGTTGGGCATGGTGAACAGCCACGGATCGGACTCGGGACGGCCGAGGAACCGGGCGTAGTCACGGCGGTCGGAGTCGGTGAGGACGGTCAGCCCGTCCAGCCGGACGTGGAGGTCGCGGATGTGGGCGAGCACGTCCTTTGGCTGCTGTCCGAGATTGAGGTGCTCCTGGCCGATCCGCACGTACTTCCCCGTCCCGAACAGCGCGAGCAGGGAGTTCAGGCCGGGGCGGGTGGCGACGACGACGTCGGCGTCGGTGTTCGCGAGATAGTCCCGCAGGGCCCGCTCCGACAGGGCGTTGAACACCGTGTCGCGAGCGGCCTCGTCCGGTGGGACATGCTCGGCCGGCAGCGTCTCCAGCCGTTGGGTCTCGGCGTCCGGCTCGGGGCGCTCCTTCCAGCCCCGGCCGTGGGTGAGGTCGCGCAGCCGCACCTGCGGATCGATCCGGAAGAAGGGCTCGGAGGCTCCCCTGGCCATGCTGACGATCTCGACCTCGTGTCGTCGGATCAGTCCGTTGGCGAGGTTGGTGGTGGCCCGGATCGTGCCGCCCATGCCGTAGACGTTGGCGATCAGGAATGCGATCTTCATGCCGGTGCCTCTGCGGGACTGTTGGCGACGGCGAGGATCGCCAGGTGGTCTTTTACGGTGTAGTAGGGCCGGACGCGTAGGCGGCCGGAGGCCGACTCCACGAGGACCTCCGGATAGCTGAACCGTCCCTTGCGGCCGACGATGTCGTCGTCATGGGTTCCCACGTGCAGGTCCGTGCCGCTGTCGGGGAGGACGAGGGTCAGGTCCCATTCGTTGTGGGGGCGTTCGAGGACGTGGGCGTCGGCCAGCGGCGCCAGGGGGACGGTGACCCCGAACCGGGATCCGTCGACGGTCGCGGGAACGCGGAGTTCTCCGCTCAGCCCTCGTTGGCGGGCGACGAGTTCGGCCGGGCCGCGGAGGGCGGGGCCGTAGGCGAGGATCCCGGCGAGGGTGATCTCGGATTCGGCGACGTCGACCCGTTCGATCCGGGCGTAGGGCCTGGTCTGGCGGACCTGGATGCGCAGCCGCCCGTCGGAGGTCCTCAGGGGCAGGTGGCGCCTGCCCGCGGGGCGGGAGAGCGCCCGTGCGACCTCGGCGACGTCGTAGCAGGGGTCCGAGGTGATGATGGGTCTCTTCTTACCGGCTTCGACCCAACGGACGACCCATGTTCCCGGGGGGATCTCCGCCCGGGCCAGATCGGCGTGGGCCGTGCCGTCCTTGATGTCGAGGGGGAGGGGGATCGCCTCGACGACCCCCTTGTTCTTGCCCGTCGGGAGAAGGAGCAGGTGGGCGTCTTCGGCCGTTCGGTCGAGGAGTTCCAGTTCCAGGACGTCCCCGTCGACGATGCGGCTGACGTCGACGCGCATTGAACCTCCACGTGTCTGTTCGGGGACGTCCGATCGACGCCGCGAATGGCCGGCCCGCGCGTCTCGCCGGCCCAGGAAATGAATTTATTTCATGTTTTCTGGCGCGTGCGTCGACGGAGATTCCCGTCGTGATCTGAGAAACCGCGGCCCGACCGCCAAGAGAGGAAATTTCATCAATCGCGGAAACCGGTCTTCCAGGTGGCGGACCACCACCGTGAAGAGGCGACACCGGTGGGACGGGCGTGACGCACCGCCCCAGGGGGTCCGGGCCGATCCCCGCGTTTCTCCCGGCCGGAACGGGCCCGCGGCCGTGCGCCGCCGTCCGACTCCGTGAGACCGCCGAAGGTCCTGGCCTCCTCCGGCCACCGTCCACAGGCCGGAAAAAGCCCTCGAACCGCGTCCGCCGTTCCGCCAGACTGAGGTCGTGTTCCTGACGATCACCACCACGCGCCGCCCGGCCACCGATCTCGGTCTCCTCCTCGGGGCCGACCCCGGCCGGGTGCTCAGGTGGGTTCGCCCCTATGGCAACGTCCACGTCTTCTTCCCCGAGTCCACCCCCGACCGCTGCACGGCCGCCCTGCTGCTCGACGTCGACTCCCCCCGGCCCACCGCGCGCGCGGACGCGGGTCCCGCGCGTCGCTCCGGCCGGCACCCCCACACCGTGTCCTCGCTGCTGGCCACGGCTCTCGGCGACGTCTTCCACGCCGCCCTCGAAGGACGGTGCGCGGACGCGCCGGACCTTGCCAGGGAACGGCTCCCCCTGGTGGTGAGCCTTCCCGCGGTCTCCTGCCACGGGGATCCGACGGAACCACGCAGGCTGTTCGAACCCCTCGGGTGGCGGGCCGAGACGGCTCCGCTGCCCCTCGACCCGGGCCTGCCCGGCTGGGGCGACTCCCACCACGCCTCGCTGACCCTGACAGGAGAGCAACGGCTCGCCGACGCGCTGGGGCACCTACGCCTCCTGCTTCCGGTGCTCGATCCCGTCGAAGGCCATGGGATGACCGACGACCTGGTCGAACCGCTGCTGCGGGCGCAGGCCGGCCGGCTTGCCGCCCACCCCGACCGCGACCTCATCATCGGCCGCTACCTCGACCGGCGTGGGCGGTCGCGTACCGCCATGACGCCCGGGCCGTCCGGGGCGGACCCGGCTGCCACGGGCCTCGCCGCCGGGCTGCGGGCGCTCGCGGTCGTCGCGGCGCTCAGAGCCGAGGGGGCGACCAGCGTGATCGACCTGTGCTGCGGTCAGGGGGAGCTTCTCGGCCGTCTCCTGGCCGACCCCGCCTTCGAACGGGTCGCCGGGACCGACTCCCGCGCGGGCAACGTCGGCACGGCCGCGCGCCTCCTCGGCGTCGACCCCGCCTCCGGCCACGGGCGAGGACGGTTGGAGCTGTTCACGGGCTCCCCGTTCTACCGCGACCCGCGCTTCCTCGGCTACGACGCCGCTGTCCTCAGCGGTGTGGGCCACGTCCTCCCCTCCCGGTTGGCGGCCCTGGAACACGTCGTGTTCGGCCACGCCGCCCCCCGCGTCGTCGTGGTCCTCCCGCAAGGGGGTCCCGGCGATCATCGGAACCCCGTCGCCACGGGTGTCCGCTCCCCCGGACGGGCCACCGGGTGGTTCCGCGACTGGGCCGGCGGCGTGGCCGCACGGCGGGGCTACCGCCTCCGTCTCGCCCCCGCGGGCTTCGAAGGACCGGACACGGCACGGACGGAGATGGGAGTGTTCACCCGATGACCCCCGAACGCGAGCTCGTCGTTCCGGCGAAGGGGCTGGTGGTGCTCGTCGGCGTCTCCGGTTCGGGCAAGTCCACCTTCGCCGCCCGGAACTTCGCCCCCACCCAGGTGGTCGGTTCGGACTCCTGCCGGGGGATGGTCAGCGATGACGAGAACGACCAGAGCGCCACCGCCGACGCCTTCGGACTGCTCCACCACCTCGTCGACACGCGGCTACGCCGTGGCCTGCTCACGGTCGTCGACGCCACCAACGTCGACTCCTCGGCTCGCAAGAGGCTGCTGCGCATCGCCGCCGACAACGACCTCCCGGCTGTCGCGGTCGTCCTCGACCCTCCCGAACAGCTGGTCCGCGACCGTGGCGCCGCGCGCGCCGACCGCGCCCTGCCCGACTCCGCGCTCTCCCGGCAGTACCGGCAGATGCGCAACGGCCTCGAAGGCGAGGGCTTCCACGAGATCCACGTCCTGCGCGATCCTCAGGAGATCGACTCCGTGGTGGTCCGCACGCGGCCCCTGGACAACGACCAGCGCGCTCGCACCGGCCCCTTCGACATCATCGGCGACGTCCACGGGTGCCGCGCCGAACTCGAGGAGCTGCTCACCCGCCTCGGCTACACCCTTGAGCGCGACGGCTCGGGACGGGCGGTCGGAGCGCGCCACGCCGAGGGGCGCACCGCGGTGTTCGTCGGCGACCTCGTCGACCGGGGGCCCGACACCCCCGGCGTGTTGCGGCTGGTCATGGGGATGGTCGAGTCCGGCGACGCCCTGTGCACCCGCGGCAACCACGAGGACAAGCTGCTCAGGGCCCTCAAGGGAGGCAAAGTCAAGGTCGCCCACGGCCTCGCCGCCACCCTGGAGCAGCTCAGCGCCGAGCCCGAGGAGTTCCGCGACCGCGTGCTGTCCTTCTGCGCCGGTCTGGTCGACCACTACATGCTCGACGGCGGTCGGCTCGTCGTCGCGCACGCGGGGCTGAAGGAGGCCTACCACGGGCGTTCGTCGGGACGGGTGCGCGCGTTCGCGCTGTACGGCCAGGTCACGGGCGAGACCGACGAGTACGGTCTGCCGGTGCGCCATCCCTGGGCCGAGGACTACCGCGGCGCCGCGGCCGTCGTCTACGGTCATGTGCCCACCGACCGGGCCCGGTGGGTCAACAACACCATCTGCCTGGACACCGGATGCGTGTTCGGGGGACGCCTGACCGCGCTGCGCTACCCCGAGCGGCGGCTCGTCGACGTCCCCGCCCGGCGCGTCTGGTCTCCACCGGTCCGGCCGCTGGGGGCCGACGACGCCCCGGCGCCCCGCGACCCCGAGCTGCTCGACATCGGTGACGTGCTCGCCGGTCCGGAAACACCGGGGGGCACCCTCGACACCGCGCACGGTCCGGTACGGGTCCCCGCGGGTCACGTCCTGGCGGCCCTGGAGGCGGCCAGCTGGTCCACCGTCGATCCCCGATGGCTGATCTATCTCCCGCCGCCCGCCGTCACCGTGCCGGCCTCACCCGATCCGATGTTCCCCGAACGTCCCGATGAGGCGTTCGACCACTACCGGGAGCAGGGGATCGACGTGGTCATCTGCCAGGAGTCGCGCAAGGGGACACGGGCCGTCGCCATCGTCTGTCGCGATTCCGCGGCCGCCGCCCGCCGTTTCGTCCCTGGTGAGCCCGGCACGGTCTACACCCGCAGGGGCGAGCCCTTCTTCCCCGATCCGGTGGTCGAGGCGGCCGTGCTGGCCGAGCTGCGTGCCGGCATCGAGGCCGCCGGACTGTGGGAGGAGCTCGACACCGACTGGGTCGCGTTGGACGGAGAGTTCCTTCCCTGGTCGCTCCGCGCCGGTGCGGAGATCCGTCATCACGCCTCGGCCGGTGTCGTGGCCCGCGCCACGCTCCCGGCCGCGGCCGAGGCGCTGGCCGCCGCCGCGGCCCGCGGCGTGGACGTCGAGGCGCTGGTCGACCGGGTCCGGCAACGTGCCGCCGCCGTCGAGTCCTACAGTGCCGCCTACCGGCGGCACGTCTGGCCCACCGACGGCACGGCCGGACTGTGCTACGCGCCGTTCGCGGTGCTCGCCGTCGAAGGGAACGCGCTCACCGACCGCGACCACCTGTGGCACATGGGCGTTGTCGAACGGCTGGCCGAACACAGCGGTCGGGTGCGGGCCCCCCGCTACCTCGCCGTCGACCTCGTCGATCCGCGGGCCGTTGCGTCGGCCACGGCGTGGTGGCGGGACCTGGTCACCACGGGAGGCGCGGGCATGGTGGTCAAACCGTTGGCCGGGGCCCTCGCCGAGGGCCGTAAGGGGCTCGTCCAGCCGGGGCTGGAGGTGCGCGGACCCGACGACCTCCTTCTCGACCGCGGCCCCGATCCCTCCCCTCCCGCTCCACCGGGCACAGCGCGCCGGCGCGGTCTGGGGCGCGCGGCGGGGCCGGCCCTGATGGGACATCGGCTGGGGGTGGAGGCCCTGGCCCGGCACGCCGCCGGCGAACCCCTGTGGCGGGTCCACCCGCTCGTGTTCGCGGCCCTCGCTCTACAGTCCCGCTCCGCAGGCCCCGAGCCGTCCTGATGCTTCCGGCGGTGCGGGACCCCACGTCCGAGGTAGGGCACGCACCACCTCACACCGAGGTGCCAGGGACATCGCGGCCACCACTATGACCAGGGAGAATCGACGAGACGAGAAAGGCAGGAGGCGGAATGTCCAACGTGACAGGCCGGGCCGCGACGGTGGTACGCGGAGGCGCGATCGCGCTGACCATGTCGTTGGGGGCGTCCGCCCTCGCCGGGTGTGGGGCGGAACCGGCCGAGATCCACGAGGAGATACGTGACGACTCCTACGCCGACGTCACCAAGCTGCACCTGACCAACAAGAACGGGTCCACCACCATCGTCGGAGCCGACGTCACCGAGGTCCAGGTGATCCGGACCCTCACCCACCGCGGCGACCACCCCCCGACCGAGTCCATCACCGAGGGGAGCGGCGGCCGGCTGGAGATCCGAGGCGAGGGCTGTCCGCACCGCGAAGCGCGGTTCGACCCGCACTGGTGCGAGATCGACTACACGGTGACCGTTCCCTACGGCACCTCCGTCGAGGTGGTCTCCTCGGACGGCGACATCACGCTCGACGACCCGCGTGGCAAGGTCGTCGCCGACGCCTCCGACGGCGATCTGCGGTTGGCCGGCGAGACGGAAGGGGCCGAGATCGTCACCTCGGACGGTGACGTCGACATCGACGTGGTGCGTTCGTCCGAGATCGAGGTCACGTCCCGCGACGGCGACGTCGACGTCACCCTGGACGCCGAATTCTCCCGGCTGGCCGTCTCCACGAACGACGGCAACGTCACCGTCCGCACCCCCGCCGACGGGGGCCCCTATGCGGTCACCGCCACCGGTTCCGACGGCGCGGTCGACATCGGCGTGCCCCACGACCCGGACGCGCGTGCCAGCATCGAGATCGACAGCGCCGACGGGAGTATCACGGTCCAGGGGTCCTGACCGGGGCGGATCTCGACGTCGCCTAGGCTGAAACGGCAACGGACGTCCCCGATCCTGGAGAACGAGGTGAGCCCGTGAACGTCCTGCTCACCGGAGGCGCCGGCTACATCGGCACGCACATCGCGGTGGAGCTCGTGGCCCGCGGACACGATGTCGTCCTCCTCGACGGCCTGTACTCCGCCTCCGCCGAGGCGGTGCGCAGGATCGAGCGGATCACCGGTCGTCCCATCCCCTTCCACGCCGGCGACTGCGCCGACCCCGCGGTGGTGGCCCGGGTGTTCGCCGAGCATCGGATCGACGCGGTGGTGCACTGCGCCGCGTTCAAGGCGGTGGGTGAGTCCACGCAACGGCCGCTGCGTTACTACCGCAACAACCTCGACGCGCTGCTGACCCTGTGCGAGGCCATGGAGGAGCACGGGGTCCGCAGGATGGTGTTCTCCTCCTCGGCGACGGTGTACGGCGACCCCGACACCGTCCCGGTTCCCGAGGACGCCCCGCTGCGGGCCGTCAACCCCTACGGGGCGACCAAGGTGTTCGCCGAGCAGATCCTGGCCGATCTCGCGGCGGCCGACCCCCGATGGCGCGTCGTCTCCCTGCGCTACTTCAATCCCGTCGGCGCGCACGAGAGCGGCCTGATCGGCGAGGACCCGACCGGCGTCCCGAACAACCTCTTCCCCTACATCGCCCAGGTGGCCGCCGGCCGGCGTGACCGGCTCCTGGTGTTCGGGGACGACTACGACACCCCTGACGGCACTGGTGTGCGCGACTACCTGCACGTCGTCGACCTGGCCCAGGGACACGTCGCCGCGCTGGAGCACGTCGACGACCGGCCGGGGGCACGGGCCTACAACCTCGGTTCGGGCGAGGGGGTGTCGGTTCTCGAGGCGATCGCCGCGTTCGAGCGGGCGTCGGGGCGTGACATCCCCTACGAGGTCGTGGACCGCCGCCCGGGCGACATCGCCGCCTGTTACGCCGATCCGGCCGCGGCGGCGCGGGACCTCGGCTGGAAGAGCACACGCACGATCGAGCAGGCGTGCGCGGACGCCTGGCGTTGGCAGTCGGCCAATCCCCGCGGTTACGCGGGCTGATCCGGTCCGCGCCCCGGCGGTGACGCGGCCCCCTGCCCCGGGAGAGGCGGGCCGGCCGTCGCCGGCTCCCGCGTCGTCCGTTCTTCCCGCGCGCCGGATCGTCCGGGGGAGCGCACGTGTTCGGGGCGGATGCCGTACATCATCACCCGGCCCACCACCATTCCCCCCGCGGGGCTGGAGAGCAGTGCGCGCAGCGCCGGAGGGATTCGCGGCCGGCGGTCCAGGGCCCGGCCGATGATCCGCCTCTGCAGGGCCCGCTGGATCGCCTGGGTCGCGGCGGTCGGGAGGAGCCGACGCCGTTGGACGCGGGCGAGCAGGGCGGGATTGAGGGTCCGGGCGAACCGGTCGGGGTCCTCCTGGGCGCGTAGCAGGGGGACGGCCAGCAGGTTGGCCGTCGCCACCGCGTCCTGTACCGCGAGGTTGATGCCGACGCCGCCGATCGGCGACATCGTGTGCGCGGCGTCGCCGATGCACAGCAGGCCGGGCCGGTACCAGTCGGCGAGCCGGTCCAGGCCGACCTCGAGGAAGGCGACGTGTTCCCAGGAGTCGATCTCGGCGACCCGCTCGGCGAGGAAGGGCAGGAGCCGGCGGATGGCCTCCTGGAGTGAGGGGAGGCCCGCCGCTCGTACCGAGTGGTAGGACCCCTTGGGGATGAGGTAGGCGATCTGCCAGTAGGTGCCCCGGTCGATGGCCGCGGCCATGTTCCCCGTGCCGATCCGGCCGAGGAGCCCTGTCGGGTCGGTGGGGGCGCGGGAGACCCGTACCCACAGCACGTCCATCGGGGCGCCGAGGTCCCGCACGGTCAGCCCGGCCGCGACGCGCAGGGTGGAGCGCCGTCCGTCGGCGGCGACGGTGAGCGTGGCCCGCAGTTCGTGTTCGCCGTCGGCGTCGCGATAGCGCACGCCGCGCACGGCGCCGTCCTCGTCGAGGAGACCGATGGCCTCGGAGCGCATGCGCAGGGTGAACTCCGGATGGCGCCGTGCCTCGTCGGCGAGCATGTCGAGGAAATCCCACTGGGGGATCATCGCGACGTGCTGGTAGGCGCCGGGCATCCCTTTCAGGTCGATGCCTATGGCGCCCTGGGGGCCGGCCTGGATGCCGATCCGCCGGATCTTGGAGTGCGGGATGTGTTCCAGCCGTTCGCCCAGGCCGAGTTCGTCCATGAGTTCCAGGGTGGAGGGGTGGACGGTGTCGCCGCGGAAGTCACGCAGGAAGTCGGCGTGCTTCTCCAGGACGACGACCTCGACCCCGGCGCGGGCGAGGAGCAGGCCGAGCACGATGCCGGCGGGCCCGCCGCCGGCGATGGCGCAGGTGGTGGTCTCGTGTCGCGTCATCGCGGCCTCCAGGCGGCTAGCGGAAAATAATTCAACGCCTAATGAAATAAAAGCTCCCCGCGGTCCGGATGTCCATCCCCGAATGGGAAAATCGGCGGCCGGGATGATTCGGTCAGGGGGGGCAACGCCTGCCACACGGTGGTTACCGGCGGGTAGTCAATTCGAGACCCCGGGATTAAGCTTCCCGGCATGGGTAACGCCACCAGGAGCCCCGCCGGCTCCGCGGAGACCGCATCCCTCGACCCCGCGCTGGTCACCCGGCTCACCCGGTACGTCCTGAGCACGTCCGGCCGCGCCGCCGCCACCACCGCGCCCTTCACCGGAAAGCCGCTCGCCGAGATCCCCCTCAGCTCCGCCGGCGACGTCGCCACCGCGTTCGAGAGGGCTCGCGCGGCCCAGCGCTCCTGGGCTGCGCGCCCGCCACGCGACCGCGTCGCCCCCTTCCAGCGCTTCCACGACCTCGTGCTGGAACGTCAACGCCAGATCCTCGACATCCTCCAGCTGGAGACCGGCAAAGCCCGCAGGCACGCCTTCGAGGAGACCTACGACGCCGCGGCCGGGACCCTCTACTACGCCCGCCGGGCCCCGCGCATGCTCGCCCGGCGCCGCAGCATCGGCGCGATCCCCGGCGCCACCCGTACCTACATCAACCGTCAGCCCAAGGGCGTCGTCAGCGTCATCACACCGTGGAACTACCCGTTGGCGCTGCCGGTGGCCGACGCGATCCCCGCGCTGCTCGCGGGCAACGCGGTCGTCGCCAAGTTCGACACCCAGACCGCGCTGAGCGCGCTGTGGGCCATCGACCTGCTGACCGAGGCCGGCCTGCCCGAGGACCTGTGGATACCGGTCGTCGGGGACCCCGAGGAGATCGGCGACCCCCTCGTCGACCTCGCCGACTACGTGGCCTTCACCGGGTCCTCGGCCGTCGGCGCGCACATCGCCCAGCGCGCGGCGGCCCGCCTGGTCGGCTGTTCCGCCGAGCTCGGCGGCAAGAACCCGATGATCGTGTGCGAGGACGCCGACCTCGAACGCACCGTCGAGGGGGCGCTGCGCGCCTGCTTCAGCAACGCCGGCCAGCTGTGCATCGCCATGGAACGTCTCTACGTGCACGAGGCCGTCTACGACGACTTCGTCGGGCGGTTCGCCCGCGCCGTGGAGGCCATGACGCTCAACACGGCCCTGGACTACAGCGCCGACATGGGGTCGCTGACCTACCAGCGCCAACTCGACCGGGTCGTCGCCCACGTCGAGGAGGCGCGGGAGAAGGGGGCGCGTGTCGTGGCGGGCGGCCGGGCCCGTCCGGACATCGGACCGTTGTTCTACGAGCCGACGGTCCTGGCCGATGTCGACCCCTCGATGTCGCTGTGCGCGGAGGAGACGTTCGGACCGGTCGTGTCGGTCTACCGCTTCGCAGACGAGAACGAGGCCGTCGAACGGGCCAACGACACCCCCTACGGTCTCAACGCGAGCGTCTGGACCCGCGACGTGGCCCATGGCCGCCGCCTGGCCGAGCGCCTCCAGGCCGGGACCGTCAACATCAACGAGGGCTACGGCGCCGCTTTCGCCAGCTACGGGGCGCCCATGGGCGGGATGAAGAGGTCGGGGCTGGGGCGCCGCCACGGCGAGGAGGGGCTGCTGCGCTACACCGAGGCCCAGGCCATCGCCAGCCAGCACTACGTCGGTCTGGGAGGGCCGCCGGGAATGAACGGCGAGACGCTCGCCATGCTCATGACGCGAGGTGCCCGGCTGATGATGCGACTGCGCATCCGCTGAACCCGGGGAGCGCCCGCGGACCCGCCTCGCCGGTTCCGCGGGCGCCGCCGTGTTCCCGGTCACCCGTTGTTCCCCGTTGGGCGGTTCCGGCGGGCCGGTCGCCCGCCAAAACCGCCCTCGAACGTGCCGGACCCCTCCCAGGCGACGAAGCGGGACGAAAACATCCGCGTGACAGGCCCTAGACTGGGAACGATCCACATCTACCTGCGGGAAGGGCCGATACGTGTCCGTTGCCGGTGCTGCCGACAGCACGTTCGACACCGTTCTCGTCGTTGACTTCGGCGCGCAGTACGCGCAGCTGATCGCGCGGCGGGTCCGGGAATGCCACGTCTACAGCGAGATCGTCCCCTCGACCATGCCGGTCGAGGAGATGCTCGCCAAGAAACCGAAGGCCATCATCCTGTCGGGCGGGCCTTCCTCGGTCTACGCCGAGGGCGCTCCGCAGGCCGACAGCGCGCTGTTCGAGACGGGCGTGCCCACGTTCGGCATCTGCTACGGCTTCCAGGCCATGGTGCAGTCCCTCGGGGGGGCGGTCGCCAGGACCGGCCACTCGGAGTTCGGGCGGACCCGCCTGGACGTGGTGGGCGACACCGTGCTGTTCAAGGGGCTGCCCGAGCAGCAGTCGGTGTGGATGTCGCACGGTGACTCCGTCGCCGAGGCGCCCGAGGGCTTCCGCGTCATCGGCAGCACCGCCGGCACGCCGGTCGCCGCGATCGAGAACCCCGAGCGCGGCCTCTACGGCGTCCAGTTCCACCCCGAGGTGCTGCACTCCGAGCACGGCCAGGCCGTCCTGCGGCACTTCCTCTACGAGGGGGCGGGCTGCCGTCCGAACTGGACGATGGTCAACATCGTCGAGGAGCAGGTCGAGCGGATCCGCGCCCAGGTCGGCTCCAAGCGCGTCATCTGCGGGCTGAGCGGCGGTGTCGACTCCGCCGTCGCGGCGGCCCTGGTGCAGCGCGCCGTGGGCGATCAGCTCACCTGCGTCTTCGTCGACCACGGGCTGTTGCGCAAGGGCGAGGCCGAGCAGGTCGAGAAGGACTTCGTCGCCGCCACCGGGGTCTCCCTCAAGGTCGTGGACGCCCAGGAGCGGTTCCTCGACGCGCTCGCAGGGGCCACCGACCCCGAGGACAAGCGCAAGATCATCGGCCGCGAGTTCATCCGGGTCTTCGAACAGGCGGCCCGCGAGGTCGTCGCCGAGGCGGGTGAGTCCGACGAGTCGGTGGAGTTCCTGGTCCAGGGCACGCTCTACCCCGACATCGTCGAGTCCGGCGGTGGCACCGGCACGGCCAACATCAAGTCGCACCACAACGTCGGCGGGCTCCCCGACGACCTCCAGTTCCAGCTCGTCGAGCCGCTGCGTGAGCTGTTCAAGGACGAGGTGCGCCGTGTCGGCGAGGAGCTCGGCCTCCCCGCCGAGATGGTGTGGCGCCAGCCCTTCCCCGGCCCCGGCCTGGGCATCCGCATCATCGGCGAGGTCACCCGCGAGCGTCTGGACATCCTGCGCGAGGCCGACGCGATCGCCCGCGAGGAGCTGTCCCGCGCCGGCCTGGACCGCGACATCTGGCAGTGCCCGGTGGTGCTGCTCGCCGACGTCCGCTCCGTCGGCGTCCAGGGCGACGGCCGCACTTACGGTCACCCGGTCGTCCTGCGCCCGGTGACCAGTGAGGACGCGATGACCGCCGACTGGGCCCGGGTTCCCTATGACGTGCTCGCGACGATCTCCAACCGCATCACCAACGAGGTCCGCGAGATCAACCGTGTGACGCTCGACGTCACCAGCAAGCCCCCGGGCACGATCGAGTGGGAGTGATCCCGCCGCGTGACGGCCCCGGTTCCGGCAGGGACCGGGGCCGTCGCATGCCAGGGGTCGGGTCAGTCGGTGCGCAGCAGGTGGATCGATCCGGCGTCCTGCCGCGAGCAGCCTCCCACGTGCTCGTCGAGGCGCCGTTCGAGGTCGCCGGCCGAGCGCAGGGCGCATCCCCAGCCGTCGATTTCGGCGAACAGGCCGCTGCCGCCGCGCTGCTCCAGGGGGGTGGCCACGTACTGTTCGACGATGGAACGGGCCTGGTCGCAGGGGACGGCGGAGGAGGGGGTCAGCACCATCACCTCGCCGTTGGGGCCGAGCCCGTCCACGGTTCCGCAGTAGCCGGTCTCCACCGGGTTCCCGAAGCCGGTGTAGTCGATCTCGTAGGAGTTGTGCGAGGAGGCGTACTCCAGCCGGAGCGGGTGTCCGTCGGCGCCGATCCACAGCTCGAACGGGACATCGTCGCTGGTCGTCTCCAGGTGGGTCCCCTGGTACTCGACCACCTGGAACGTTCCGCTGTAGCGGGTCGCGGGCGTTCCGCCGACCTCCTCGGTGCCGGCGGCGGCGAGGTCGGTCGCCTCGGCCGCGGCGGCCAACGGCGCCATCAGGGCCTCGGGGGTGTGCTCGGTGGTCCCGGGGGACCCGTCGGACTCGGCCCGCCGGTTCCAGGCGTCCATGACGACGGTGTACTCATAGAGCTCTCCGTCGATCCGCTGGAGGGTGACGCCACCGCCGTCCTGGCTGATGGAACTCGTGTAGACGGGGACGGGACCGCTGGTGTAGGCGTGGCGTTCCACGACGGTCCCCAGCGCGATCAGGTCCTCGACGTCCATGGTGCCGCCGCCGGCGAGGGCGGCCTCCTCCGTGGGCCTGCGGGTGACGACGACCTCGAAGCTGTCCGCTTCCAGCGCGAGTTCCCCGGCGCGGCGTACCGTCTGCGCGGGGGTGGAGGGGGAGGGGCTTGGCGTGGTGACGGTGGGCCCCGGGTCGCTGCGCGCCGCCTCCAGGGCGACGTATCCGCCGGCGCCCAGGCCGGTGACGACGACGGCCGCGCCCACGATCGCGGTGATCGTGACCGCGCCGCTGGAGACGGCGGTGGTTCCGGTGGCGGCTCCGGCGACGCCCGCGGCGGCGCCGCCCGCGCTCAGGGCGCCGGCGCCTCCCGCCGCTCCCGCGGCGGACGTCCCGCTGACGGCCGCCGAGGAGGCGGCCCCACCGACCGCGGCACCGCCGGCGAGCGCGGCCCCGCCGAGCACCGGTGCCGCCGCGACCCACAGCGCCGGGTCGTACAGGCGGCCACCGAAGCCCGTCCACCGCTCGCCGAGCAGCGCGCGCAGCCGCTCGACCGGGGGAAGGGCGCGGTGGGGCCGTGCGTCCGCCCCGGTGTCGGCGAGTTCCAGCAGCGCCGCGAACAGTTCTTCGGAGCCGGGGCGTTCACCGGGGTCCTTGGCCAGGGCGCGTTCGACGAGCGGGCGCACCCCCTCGGGAACGCCCACGATGTCGGGGGGTTCCACGCGGGTGCGCCGGGCGAGTTCACCGCTGTCGCCGCGCCCGAAGGGGAGCCGACCGGTCGCCGCGTAGGCGACGACGGCGCCCCAGGCGAACACGTCGGCCGCGGGGGTGGCCGCGCCACCCGAGTAGCGTTCGGGGCTCATCCAGCCGGGTGAGCCGAACACCGCGCCGGAGGCCGCGGTCGCCTCGGCGAGCGGCTGGGCGATCCCGAAGTCCAGAACCTTCGGTCCGGAGGGGGAGAGGATCACGTTGCCGGGTTTGAGGTCGCAGTGGACGATCCCGGCGCCGTGGATCGCGCACAGCGCTTCGGCGACGCCCGCGGCGAACGCGGTGAGCCTGTCCCCGTCGAGGGGGCCGTTCTCCCGTACGTGCCGGCTCAGCGTCGCGCCGGGTACGAAGTCGGTGGCCACCCAGGGGCGCGGGGCGCCGGGATCGGCGGCGTGGACGCTCGCGGCGCACAGGCCGCCGACCCTGCGCAGGAGCGCGACCTCGCGTTCGAAGCGGGCCCGGAAGTCGGGGTCGGCGGCGAGACGTTCGTGGACGACCTTCACCGCGATGCAACGGCCGGTGTGGTCCAGGGCGCCGTAGACCACGCCCATCCCTCCCTCACCGAGGCGTCCCACCAGCCGGTAGGGGCCGATCGAAGGGGGAGCTCCGGGTTCGAGCGGGGACAGTTCGGGAGGAAGGGGCGGTCGGGGGGAGTCGTCGGCGGGTTGGGGAGGCGGGGAAGGGGACATGGGGTCCTCGGGCCGGGGTACCGAACACCGGGTGCGTGGGTTCGGAACGAACGTCCCGATGATCGCCGCCCCGGCTCCCCTCCCGCACTTGCGCGCCCGCCGAGGGCCGGGACCGGCCATCGCGTTCCCGGCGGGCGCGTGGGAGCCGGGGCGAAGCGGTCAGTCCCGGAGCACGGGGAGCCCGGCCGCCGCCCAGGCGCGGAAGCCCCCGACGAGGTCGGTGGCGCGGGTCAGTCCCAGCTCCCGCAGCGTCGCCGCGGCGAGGCTGGAGGCGTACCCCTCGTTGCAGAACAGGACGATCTGTCGGTCGGCGCGGTCGGCCTCGGCCACGCGGTGCGGGCTCGTGGGATCCAACCGCCACTCCAAGACGTTGCGGTCGATCACCAGGGCGCCGGGGAGGGCGCCCTCGGCGCGGCGGTTCTCCTCCGGGCGGATGTCCACGAGGAGGGCACCGGCGGAGGCGGCGGCGTGGGCCTCGTGCGGGGTGAGCCGGTCGAGTCCGGCCCTGCTGCGCAGGAGCAGCCGGTCGACCGCGCTCACCGCGCCCTCCTCGGCACCTCGTCGAGGACGGGGGCGCCGGGTTCGGGTTCGTGGGTGAGGACGCTGTGGGTGCGCCGCAGGGCGCCCGCGTCGTCCACCACGTAGTAGGACATGGCGGTCAGCGGGGGCGAGTAGGCGTGCACGCTCACCGCGGGCGTGTCCGCGACGTTGAGGACGTCGTGGACGTGGCCCACGGGGAATCCGGCACTGTGGCCGGCGGTCAGCCTCCGCCCGCGCAGCCCTCCGCCGCGCGGCCCGCTCCGCCACGCCTGCTCGGTCAGGGAGCCGGAGACCACGGTGAGTGCTCCGAGCGAGCCGGCGTGGTCGTGGAGCGAGGTGGACTGATCCCGGGTCCAGGTGATCAGCCAGATGTCGGTGTAGTCGTCACCGCGCAACCGCGTCGACCAGCGTTCCTCGGCGTCGAAACGGAGGTCGTGCAGGCCGGCGCGCACCTCCTCGGCGGTGGCGCGGGTCAGGGCCAGGAGGCGGTCCAGGGACATCGGGGTCGGTCCGCCGGCGCGCGAGGACGGGTGGACGATGGAGCTCATGGGGCCGGACTCCTTCCGGGAACGTCGGTGGGGCCGGGCTCCGGCGTGCCGGGTTGGACGCCCGTGTGGGGTCGTCCGGCCGGCGTGGAGCGGCGGCGATCGGTGCTGACGTGCACGGCGACCACTTAACCATATTTCCTACCAACTAAGTGGGAAGAAGGGGTGCGGCGCGAGCGTTCACCCGGATCCCCTGTTCGGGAAAGGGGTCAGGTGCGACGGTCCCGCGTACGCGAGAGTGCGCGGGCGATGCCCACCAGCCCCAGGCCGACCGCCAGGATCGGAAGCACCCAGATCGCGTCGAAACCCCAGTTCGTCGTGCCCGCGACCACGAACGCGGCCCCCAGGCCGACGAACAGCAGTCCCGCCACGAGAGATCCCCAGTCGGTCCTACGCCGAGACACGACGCACCTCCATATCGCCGATGTGAGACGTGAGATCGATGAGGAGCGTGGGCGGCTCCGCCGGAGCGTCCACGGCCCGGCCCCGTTCCGGCCCAGGATCCAACGTCTCCCGTATCTCCAGCCGGCTTCCCCGCCGGGACTCCCCCTCCACCTCGGCCCACCCCAACCCCAGCGTGGCGCGCACGACGACCCGGGCGTCGTCGGGAACGGCCACCTCCAGGCTGCCGACGCCCACCCGCGCCCGTACCCGCACGTCGCGTCCGGGCTCCAACGGGACCCGGGTCAGGTCGAGTTTCGCCACGCCCGCCGTCAACCGGTACCCCTGCGCGGCCTCCACGTCGTCCCGCGGCCGCCAGGTGACGTCGCCGAACCGCATCGCGGCGACGTCCGCGCTCGTCACCAGCACCAGCAGCAGGGTCAGGACCGTGCCGACCGCCACCAGACCGCGCGGGTCGGCGAACCAGGCCCCGACCAGCAGTGCCAGGCCGACGGCCACGATGACCCCGCCCAGGAAGACCGGCGCGGACGCGGCCCCCACCAGGGCGTCCACCGAGAATCCGCCGGCCAGGCCGAACGCCGTCCCCGCCAGCGCCAGCCCGGTCCACCACACCGGCCACAGCAGCAACAGGCCGCGGCGCCGGGGAGCTCGCCCCTCCTTGCCCGGCGCCTTCCCGCTCTCCCCGTCCTTGCCGCTCTCCTCATCCTTCCTGCCCGCCTCCTCGCGGTCCCCTTCCGGCTCGACCGCGGTCTCCTCCGCGGCGCCACCGGCCAAGACGGCGAGGTCGATCGGTCCGTGCGGCGCGGACGCCCACGGCTGCGCCGGGTTGTAGTAGGCGGGCCGCGGCTCGGGCATCGGAGCCTGGGGCGCGGGTTCCCTGGACTTCAGCCAGTCCGGTAGCTCGCGTAGCGTCCGGCGCAGGTCCACCCCCCGGTTGTGGGCGCTCAGGACGCCGATGATCAACGGAGTCGCCAGCACCAGCGTCCCCCAACTGACCCCTCCGGCGAGACTCAACAGGGTCGCCGCGAGCAGTCCGATGCCCAGCACCGACAGCACCGCGGGGGCGGCCAGACGCCGGTTCAGCAGCTGTTCGGCCATTGCCGGGCCGCCGTGGCCGTCACGCATCATCATCCACGCCGCGAGGTAGAGCCACACCCCCGTCCCACCGGCCAGCGCGGTCATTCCGAAGGCCACGCGCCACACCACGGGATCGACACGTGTGTAGGCCCCCAGCCCCGCGCACACCCCGGTGATCGCGCCGGACGCGTCGTCCTTGCGCAGTTCACGTTCCACGGACGGGGGGGCGGAGGCGTCCGCGGCGGTGGCCCCTCCACGGGGCCACGCTCCCTCATGGCGGGCCGGCTCGTACTCCTCCATGGCACCATGGTCCTCTCACCAGGCGTCGCCTTCCCATCGGGGACCACCCTGACCTCACCCTGAACCGATTCCGGCTGGACCCGGGAGCCCTCCCCGATGTACGGGGTCGCGGGAAGCGGGCATCCTGGAGGGGAACGGTGAGGAAGGCGGACCACACGTGAGCGACACGGCGACGGAGACGCCGCGCCTGTATCGGGGACGCGACGACCGGCTGCTCGCCGGGGTCGGCTCCGGACTGGCCGAGCACCTCGGCATCGACCCGGTCGTCGTCCGGCTCGCGTTGCTCGCCCTCGGGGTCGGTGGCATCGGGGTCGCGCTCTACCTCATGCTCGCCTTCATTCTCCCGGTCCGCCCCGAAGGGCAGGGAGACGACGCGACGGATGCGGAGGAGGGGGAGCGGCCCCGGCGCAAGGGGCGCGATCTCGGTCAGCTTCTCGCCTACATCCTGCTCGCCTGCGGCTTCGGCACACTGCTCATCGTCTTCGGCGGCGTGTTCGACCCGCTGTTGTGGCTCATCGTGTTCGGGACCCTGGGCGCGGCCGTCCTATGGCAGCAGGCCAACCCGGCCCAGCGCGACCAGTGGGTGACCACCACCGGGTTCCGCAGCCGCAAGAGCTGGATGCGCACCGGTCTGGGCGTCCTCCTCGTCGTCACCGGCGTCTTCGGCTTCCTCGCCTTCCAACAGCAGCTCCAGGAGGCCCGCACCGGGCTGACCTTCGCCATCACGATGTTGATCGGGATCGGCCTGATCGTCGCTCCCTGGATCGTCGGCCTGATGCGCGAACGCGACCGTGAGCGCCGTGAGCGCATCCGCAGCCAGGAGCGTGCCGAGCTGGCCGCGCACATCCACGACTCGGTCCTGCACACGCTCACCCTCATCCAGCGGCGCGCCGACGACCCACGCGAGGTGCAGCGCCTGGCCCGCGTCCAGGAGCGGGCCCTGCGAAGCTGGCTCTACCAGCGACCGGCCGACGCCGAGACCACCGTGACGCCCGCGCTGGAACGCGCCGCCGCCGAGGTCGAGGAGGCGCACGGCGTTCCGATCGAAGTCGTCTGCGTCGGCGACTGCCCGATCGACGACGGCCTGCGCGCCGCCCTCCAGGCGGCCCGCGAGGCCATGGTCAACGCCTCCAAGTACGCCGGGGCCGACAGCATCTCGGTCTTCGGAGAGGTGGAGCCGGAGGAGGTGCTGATCTTCGTCCGGGACCGTGGCGCCGGCTTCGACCTCGACGCGATCCCGGAGGACCGGATGGGGGTCCGCGGCTCCATCATCGGTCGGATGCGGCGCCATGGAGGTTCCGCCCGCATCCGGACCGCCCCCGGTGAGGGGACCGAGGTCCAGCTCCGCATGCCACGCGGCCCGGTCGCTCCCGGGGCGTCCGACGGAACGTGACCGGACGGGGACGTCGTTCCTCATCCCCTCGCCCGGTGGGTAGAGTCCAGCGTGTGGGAGACGAGAACACCTTTGCCGGCGGCGCGACCCCGCGCGTCGTGATCGTGGACGACCACCGTCTGTTCCGCAGCGGCGTGCGTGGCGAACTCGGGGACGCGGTCGAGGTCGTCGGTGAGGCCGGCGACGTCGACAGCGCGGTACGGGTCATCACCGAACAGGTCCCTGATCTCGTCCTGCTGGACGTCCACCTGCCCGGTGGCGGTGGGGTCGAGGTGTTGCGCCGTGTGCTGACGCGGCACCCCGAGATCCGCTTCCTCGCGCTGTCGGTGTCCGACGCCGCCGAGGACGTCATCGGCGTGGTGCGCGGCGGGGCCCGTGGCTACGTCACCAAGACCATTTCGGGCAAGGAGCTCGCCGACGCGATCGTGCGGGTGGCCGATGGCGACGCGGTGTTCTCCCCGCGCCTGGCGGGGTTCGTCCTGGACGCCTTCGCCGCGACCGACGCCCCGCCGGTCGATCCCGAACTCGACCGCCTCACCCAACGCGAACGCGAGGTGTTGCGGCTCATCGCGCGCGGCTACGCCTACAAGGAGGTGGCCAGGGAGCTGTTCATCTCGGTCAAGACGGTCGAGACACACGTCTCGTCGGTGCTGCGCAAACTGCAACTGTCCAACCGGCACGAGCTGAGCCGCTGGGCGACCGCGCGCAAACTCGTGTGAGGAACGTCCGGGGACGGCCCCGCTCATGGCCGTGACGCGACGGCCCGCACCGGTTGACGGGCGCCGCCCCGAGACGGCGCCCCCGAGCGTGGCTAGCGCAGGGCGTCCAGCATCCGCTTCATGAACTCCACCGAGTCGACCTCGGTCACCAGGCGCACCGTGGGACGCGTGTCGTCCTGGGCCGGCCTGGGGCGCAGGTCGGCGATGGTCAGGCCACGGGTGTACTCGCCCCTCAGCTCGACCCGGACCGGAACCTCGATCGACTCGGTGGCCAGGGCGGGGTTCACGAGCACGCCGGCCGCCAGCGGATCGTGCATCGCGCAGGCGCGCTCTCCGAACACGTCGCTGTACCAGCCGACGTAGAAGTCGAGGAAACGCGCGGAGGTGCGGGCCCGGTCCCCTTCGAGGGTCGCGAGTTCGTCCAGCCAGACGGCGTCCGCCAGGGTCCGCATCGTCACGTCCAGCGCGACCAGGGTCAGGTCGAACCCGGCGGCCAGCACCACCTCGGCCGCCTCAGGGTCGTTGGCGATGTTGGCCTCGGCCCACGGGGTCACGTTCCCCGGCGCGCGCACCGCCCCGCCCATGACCACGACCCGTCCCACCAGTCGCGGCAGCTCCGGTTCCAGCCCCAGCGCGATGGCCAGGTTCGTCAGGGGACCGACGGCCAGCACGTCGATCTCGCCGGGAGCCGAGCGGGCCAGTCGGACCAGCAGTTCCGCGGCCGACTCCGCGACGGGTTCGGTCTTGGGATCGGGCATCTCCACGTCTCCCAGGCCGTTGCGTCCGTGCACGCTCTCGGCCAGGCTCGGCGGCTGGACGAGCGGGCGTGCGGCGCCCGCCGCGACGGGGACGTCGGTGATGCCGTACAGGTCGATCAGCCGTAGCGTGTTGGTGGTGGTGACGTCCACGGAGTTGTTGCCGTAGACCGTTCCCACGCCGACGATCTCCACGTCCGGCTGCGCGGCCAGGTAGGCGAGCGCCATGGCGTCGTCGATCCCCGGATCGCAGTCGACGAAGACGCGCATGTTTCCCCCATTTGTGATTTTTGTACGGTGATTTCCAGGCTAAAGCCCGGTGCGGTTCGCCGGGGCCGACGTGCCCGCGTGGGCACCCTAGTCTGGTGGGGTGTCCACCGAAGAGCTGCTTCTCGAAGGTCTGAACGAACCCCAGCGCGCCGCCGTGACCCACTCCGGCAGCCCGTTGCTGATCGTCGCCGGCGCGGGCTCGGGGAAGACGAGGGTGCTCACCCACCGCATCGCCTACCTGCTCTCCGCGCGCGGAGCGCGTCCGGGCGAGATCCTCGCGATCACGTTCACCAACAAGGCCGCGGCGGAGATGAGGGAGCGCGTCGAGGCCATCCTCGGGGCGCGCGCCGCCAACACCATGTGGGTGATGACCTTCCACTCGGCATGCGTGCGCATCCTGCGCCGGGAGGCCACGCGCCTCGGCTACCCCAGCAGCTTCACGATCTACGACTCCGCCGACTCCCAGCGGCTCATGCAGCTCGTCTGCCGTGAACTGGACCTCGACCCCAAGCGCTACCCGCCGAAGTCGTTCTCCGCCCAGGTCTCCAACCTCAAGAACGAACTCGTCGACTACGACACCTTCAGCGGACAGGCGCAGACCGAGCAGGAGAAGAAGCTCGCCGAGGCCTACACGCTGTACCAGCGGCGGCTGCACGAGGCCGGCGCGATGGACTTCGACGACCTGATCATGATCACGGTCAACCTGCTCCAGATGTTCCCCGACGTCACGGAGCACTACCGGCGCAGGTTCCGCCACATCCTCGTCGACGAGTACCAGGACACCAACCACGCCCAGTACGCGCTCGTGCGCGAGCTCGTCGGAACCGGGGAGGCCGACGATCCGGTCCCGCCCGCGGAGCTGTGCGTGGTCGGTGACGCCGACCAGTCCATCTACGCCTTCCGTGGCGCGACGATCCGCAACATCCTGGAGTTCGAACGCGACTACCCCGAGGCGCGCACGATCCTGTTGGAGCAGAACTACCGCTCCACCCAGAACATCCTCAGCGCGGCCAACGCGGTCATCGCCCGCAACAGCGAGCGTCGCCCCAAGAACCTGTGGTCCCACCAGGGGGACGGCCCCGCGATCGTCGGTTACGTCGCCGACAACGAGCACGACGAGGCCGCCTTCGTCGTCGGCGAGATCGACCGGCTCACCGACGAGGGCGCGTGCACTCCCGGCGAGGTGGCCGTGTTCTACCGCACCAACGCCCAGTCCCGGGTGTTCGAGGACGTGTTCGTCCGTACCGGCCTGCCGTACAAGATCGTCGGCGGCGTGCGCTTCTACGAGCGCAAGGAGATCCGCGACATCATGGCCTATCTGCGGGTCCTCGCCAACCCCGAGGACACCGTCAGCCTGCGGCGCATCCTCAACGTGCCCAAGCGCGGCATCGGCGACCGGGCCGAAGCCATGATCGAGCTGTTCGCGGCGCGCGAGCGGATCTCCTTCGCCAAGGCCCTGCGCCGTGCCGAGGAGGCTCCGGGGATCGCCACACGGTCGCTGAAGGCGATCCGCGAGTTCGTCGCGCTCCTGGAGGAGCTGGAGGGGCTCGTCCCGGGCGGCACCCCCGCAGAGATCGTCGAGGCGGTCCTGCAACGCACCGGTTACCTCTCCGAACTGGTCAACTCCAAGGACATCCAGGACGAGAGCCGGGTCGAGAACCTGGAGGAGTTCGTCGAGGTCGCCCGGGAGTTCGAGAACACCTTCGCGAGCGCACCCCTCTACGCGGACGATGAGGCCGGGGAGGACGGGCAGGAGCCCGAGGAGACCGCTGTCGGTGAGCCCACCCTCGTGGACTTCCTGGAACAGATCTCCCTGGTGGCCGACGCCGACTCGATCCCCGACGCCGACGAGCACGGGGGAGTCGTCACGCTGATGACCCTGCACTCGGCAAAGGGACTGGAGTTCCCCGTCGTCTTCCTCGCCGGCATGGAGGACGGGGTGTTCCCGCACATGCGCACCCTCGGTGATCGAACGGCGCTGGAGGAGGAGCGCAGGCTCGCCTACGTCGGTATCACCCGTGCCCAACAGCGGCTCTACCTGAGTCGGTCCGCGGTGCGCAGCGCCTGGGGGACGCCCGCCTACAACCCGCCGTCGCGCTTCCTGGACGAGATCCCCGGTGATCTGGTCACGTGGCGCCGCGCGGAGTCCTCCATCGGGCGTTCCCCCGCGCGTCCGCGCACACCACAGCCGGCACGCCGCCCGGCCCGCGCCGAGGCGCCCACGCTCAGCCCGGGCGACAAGGTCACCCACGACTCCTTTGGGATGGGGACGGTGCTCCTCGTCGACGGTGCCGGAGATCGGACCAAGGCGCGCATCGACTTCGGAGCGGACATCGGGGAGAAGGACTTCCTGGTGAAGTACGCGCCGATCGAGAAGCTGTAGCGGCAGCCGCCGTCTGACCGCCTACCAGGGGCGGAAGCAGCGGATGGAGTCTGTAGACGCCAGGTTGGGGGTGAATCGTCCCCAACCTGACGTTGTTCCCGATTCGCAAAGCCCCCAAACCTCCGCTAGAGTCATCGACGTCGCCGGGAACGACCGGAAGCCGACCGAAAGGCCGGGCCGGAGAGACGGTGGCGACATCCAGGAGACCGCACGAGGCACTGCCGAGAGCGAGTATCCTGGAGGAACCGAGCAGGACGGTGTGGGTGACCACGCTCTGCGAGGTTCACCCCGCTCCGCCGGGCGGACTCGAGCACTCGGGAAGCGCGGTAGAGTGGGATCACTCCGGAAGAGACGCCAGAGCTTGACAGGCTGACAAGACGGAGTAGGATAGAAGGGTTGGCTCGGAGGAAGTTTCTGGTAAGCTTCCAGAGAGTGAACGCTTCGAGATAATTCAGCGGAAGCACCGCCTCTGCGGAAGAGCGTCGGACGAGGGTTCGGGCTTGTAGGCGAGGATGCGGTTGTTTTTTGAGAACTCAACAGCGCGTGTTCGATTTTCTTTAAGCCAAGTTTGTTTTGGCCCCGTCCACCACG
>NZ_FUWS01000014.1 GCF_900167435.1 Marinactinospora thermotolerans DSM 45154 | reverse complement strand
TGCGGTGGCCAAGGGCAATGTCACGCGGATCATCGGTCCCAACTGTCCGGGGTTGATCACGCCGGGGCAGTCCAACGCGGGCATCATTCCGGCTGATATCACCAAGCCGGGGCGGATCGGGTTGGTGTCGAAGTCGGGCACGTTGACCTATCAGATGATGTATGAGCTGCGTGACATTGGTTTCTCCACGTGTGTGGGGATCGGTGGGGACCCGATCATCGGGACCACGCACATCGATGCGCTGGCGGCGTTCGAGGCCGACCCCGACACTGACGCGATCGTGATGATCGGTGAGATCGGTGGGGACGCCGAGGAGCGTGCGGCGGAGTTCATCAAGGCCAATGTGACCAAGCCGGTGGTGGGCTACGTGGCCGGGTTCACCGCGCCGGAGGGCAAGACGATGGGGCATGCCGGGGCGATCGTGTCGGGGTCCTCCGGCACGGCCGCGGCGAAGAAGGAGGCCCTGGAGGCCGCCGGCGTCAAGGTCGGCACCACCCCCAGCGAGGCCGCGCGGCTGGCCCGCGCCCTCTACTGAACCGGCAGGAGACCGCCATGTCACCCCTTCACAAGCCCGGTACCTCCTGGGACTCCGTCTACGGCCGTTGCCGCTCCGCCGCCCCCGAGGCGTTCGGCGCCGATCGCGTCCACAACCACTGGGGCGGTCGCTGGCACGCCGACGGCGTGCCACGGCCCGCGTTCTCGCCCGTGGACGGACGCGAGATCGCCGGCCCCCCGATGCTCGACGCGGCCACCGCCGAGCGGGCCGTCGCCGCGGCGGCCGACGCCCACGAGTCCTGGCGGCGCAGACCGCTGCGCGAACGCAGGTCGAAGGTCCGCGCCACGCTCGCCTCCTGGCGGGAACACCGCGACCTGCTCGCCCTGCTCCTGGTGTGGGAGATCGGCAAACCATGGCGCCTGGCCTGTCAGGACGTCGACCGCGCGATCTCGGGGGTCGAGTGGTACCTCGACGAGGTCGAGGACATGCTCGCCGGACGCGAGGCCCTGCCCGGTCCCGTCTCCAACATCGCGAGCTGGAACTACCCGATGAGCGTGCTCGCCCACGCGATGTGCGTCCAGGCGCTGGCCGGCAACGCCGTCATCGCCAAGACGCCCACCGACGGAGGGCTGTGCTGCCTGACGCTGGCCGTCGCCCTGGCGGTCCGGGAGGGGCTGCCGCTGACCCTGCTCAGCGGTGGGGGCCGGGAACTGTCGCCGGTGCTCGTGCGCTCCCCCCGGATCGGGTGCGTGTCGTTCGTGGGGGGACGCGACGCCGGAGGGCAGGTGGCCACCGCGCTCGCGGACCTGGGCAAACGGCACATCCTCGAACAGGAGGGACTCAACTGCTGGGGGGTGTGGGAGTTCTCCGACTGGGAGACCTTCGGCGCCCAGGTCCGCGCGACGTTCGACTACGCCAAGCAGCGCTGTACCGCCTACCCGCGCTTCGTCGTCCAACGCTGCCTGTTCGACCGCTTCCTCGCCGCCTACCTGCCGGCCGTCACCTCGGTGCGTTTCGGCGACCCCCTCGCGGTGGAGCGTCCCGGCGACGACTACCCCGATCTCGACTTCGGGCCGCTCATCAGCGCGGCCAAGGCCAAGGACCTGGCCGGCCTGGTCGACGACGCGGTCGCCAAGGGGGCGATCCCGCTCTATCGGGGAACGCTCGACCAGGGCCGTTTCCCCACGGGAGGCGACACCGACGCCTACCTCGCGCCGGTCACGCTCCTGGAACCGCCGCGCGCCTCCCCGTTGTTCCACGCCGAACCCTTCGGGCCGGTCGACACCATCGTCCTCGTCGACACCGAGGCCGAGCTCCTCGCCGCGATGAACGCGAGCAACGGTGCCCTGGTCGGGACGGTCTCCTGCGACGAGGAGTCGACCGCCATCCGACTCGCGGCCCAGGTGCGTGCCTTCAAGGTCGGCGTGAACCGGCCCCGTTCGCGGGGCGACCGCGCCGAGCTGTTCGGGGGCTGGGGCGGTTCCTGGCGGGGGGCCTTCGTCGGTGGCCGCCTCCTCGTCCACGCGGTGACCGTCGGGCCGCCCGATGAGCGCCTGCCCGGCAACTTCCCCGACTACACCCTGCGTCCCGCGGGGCTCGCGGTGGGCTGAGCCGCCTCCCGGGTCTCGGGGAGCGCGGTTCCTCCCCGAGCCCGCGCTCCCCGTCAGTCGGCACTCGGACACGACCGGAGAACGGTTGCCATGTGGACACCTCCCCCCAGTCCCTCCTCCGCCACCGTCGCCTCCGAGGACCGGGGGCGGCCGCGGATCGCGTTGCTCGCGCTGTTGGGCGTGGCACCGTCGGCCTGGGCCCTGTGGTGGTTCGGAGGAGGGCACGGGGGAGCGGGGGAGCTGACCGAGGCCGGTGGTCCCGACCTCATGGCCGGTCTGGGCCACGCCGTCGATCTCCTCGGGCGGGTGTGGCCGTTGCTGCTGGCGGGATTGGTCGTGGGAGCGGCCCTGGAGGCCTTCCTGCCGCGCCGGGCCGCGGTCGCGGCGCTGGGCGACGGCTCCCGCCCACTGCGCGCCGCCCTGGCCGGAGCCGCGCTGGGCGCCGGCTCGCTGCTGTGCGTCTCGGGGACCACTCCGGTGGCGCTCGCGCTGCGTCGCCGGGGCGCGCCACTGGCCGGGACGGTCGCCTTCTGGACGGTGGGACCGCTGCTCAACCCGGCGGCCCTGGCGCTGTTGGCGTCGGTGCTGCCGTGGCCGTGGGTGGCGGCGCGGGTGGCCGCCGGGGTCCTCCTCGTCATCTTCGTCGCCGGGTGCCTGCGCGACCGCGTTGGGCGGGGTCCGCTTCGGCTCCCCCCGCCGGCCCGGCGCGCCCCCGGGGCGGACGCGGGCGGGGCCGTCCGCGCGTTCGGCCGCGCGCTGGCGGGCATGGCGCGTACTCTCCTGCCGGACTATCTGATCCTCCTGCTCGCGACCGGAATCGCGCGGACCTGGCTGGGGGCGGTGCCGTGGCAGGGCTGGGTGGTGGCCGGGATCGCGGTGGCCGCGGTGGCCGGGGTGCTGCTCGTGGTCCCGTTGGGAGGGGAGGTGCCGATCGTGGTGGGAATGGCGGCGTCGGGCGCCGTCGGGGCGGCGGGAGCGCTCCTGGTGACCCTGCCCCTGGCCGGGCTGCCCACGCTCCTGCCGTTGCGGGGCGCGGTGGCGCCGCGTGTCCTGGCGGTGTCGTCCTGCGCGGCCGTTCTCGTCGGACTTACCGTGGGGGGCGTGCTGGCGGTGCTGGATGCCGGGCTTGTACAATGAATATTGTCTCGTTCGATATTGTCGTGGTGAGCGCATCGTGGCCGGTCCGGACCCCTCCGCGCCGGGCCGGCCCCGGTGCAGATCGAGGAAGAGCGTGCCCCGCGTCATCGCCCGGCCCGTGTCGACGAGCGCCCCGCGGACGGCATCCGCCAGGGCGGGCGGACGCCGGACATCCGGCGAGTCCATGAACCGCGGAGCCCGAGACCCCCTTCGCCCGGTCGAGGCCGGCTACGGCGAGGATGACACTCCGGCGAGTTCGCGCCCCCGCCGCCAACGCGCAGGGGTGGTGAGCCGCCCGGTGGACGCGCCCGTCCTCCCTCCTCCCGCGGCGTCCCACCGTCTCCCCGAACGGAGCCGCCAGGCGAGGGAGGAGTTTTCCCCGATACCTGCCGGGTAGCGGCCGGAGGCGAAAACCGGCGCGGTGCCGGCGATCCGGGAGAAGGAGGAGGCGACGGTGGACCATTCGCGAGCCCCCGTGCTGGAGGCGCTGGAGGACTTCAAACGACGTGGCGACGTGTCGTTCAATCCGCCAGGGCACAAACAGGGCCGTGGGATCGACGAGCGTGTCCGCGCCGTCATGGGCGACTCGGTGTTCGCCTCCGACATCCTGTCGATGAACGCGCTGGACGACCGCGCCATGAGCAAGGGGGTGCTGGCCGCCGCCCAGGACCTCATGGCCGATGCCGTGGGGGCCACCCACACCTTCTTCTCCACCTGCGGCAGTTCCCTGTCGGTCAAAAGCGCGATGCTGGCCGTCGCGGGGCCGGGCGAGAAGCTGCTGGTATCGCGCAACGCCCACAAGTCGGTGATCGCCGCGGTCATCATCAACGGCGTCGAACCGGTGTGGGTGCACCCCCACTTCGACGAGGACCTCCACCTGGTCCATCCGCCCGAACCGCAGGACGTGCGCCGCGCCCTGGAGGCCCACCCCGACGCCAAGGGGATGCTGCTGGTCACCCCCACCGATTACGGCACCTGCGCCGACATCGCCGGGGTCGCGTTGGTGTGCCACTCCCACGGTGTGCCGCTGATCGTCGACGAGGCGTGGGGCGCCCACCTTCCCTTCCACTCCAGCCTGCCCGCGTGGGGCGTCTACGCCGGAGCCGACCTCGTCGTGACGAGCGTCCACAAGATGGGCGGCGCGATCGAGCAGAGCTCGGTGTTCCACCTGCGCGGCAACCGGGTCGATCCGGCGGTGCTCAAGATGCGCGAGGACCTGCTGGGCACCACGAGCGCCTCCGTCCTGGTCTACGCGGCGTTGGACGGTTGGCGCCGGCAGATGGTGGAACGCGGCGAGGAGCTGCTCGACGCCGCGCTGACCCGGGCCCAACGGGTCCGCGAGCGGATCGCCGACCTGCCCGGCCTCGACGTGATGGGGCTGGAGGTGGTCCGTCCGGGCGGGGCCGCCGACCTCGACCCGCTCAAGGTCGTCGTGGACGTCTCCGGACTGGGGATCAGCGGTTACCAGGCGGCCGACCACCTGCACGCGCGCCACCACGTCAACGTGGGGCTGGCCGACCACCGCAGGTTCGCCGCGCAGATCACCCACGCCGACGACGACACCACGATCACGGCCCTGCTCGACGCCGTGACCGCGTTGGCCGAGGAGTCCCGCGACATGGCCCCTCCGTCCCCGGTTCACCTCCCGCCCTCCGGCGCGCTGGAACTGGAGACGGTGATGCTGCCCCGCGACGCCTTCTTCGGTCCGGCCGAACAGGTCCCCCGGGCGAAGGCGGTGGGCCGGGTCGCCGCGGAGATCATCAGCCCCTATCCGCCGGGCGCCCCCGTGATCGCGCCGGGGGAACGCATCACCGCGGAGGTGCTGGACTACCTGGCCAGCGGTCCGCCGGCCGGAATGGTGCTGCCCGACGCGGTCGATTCCACGATGGAGACGCTGCGGGTGGTCGCGGAGTAACGTCCACCACGCCGGCGCGGCATCGGCCCGGGGCGAGGCCGCGCCGTTCAGGCGCGCGGGCGGCGCAGCCGCGGGGATCGTCCCGTTGGGCCCCCGCCCGATCGGTCGCCGAGGGCGGGACACCCGCAGTGGCTCGACGTCTGGCATCGCGCGCGGACGGCCGTGTCGGTACCCCCTCCGTTACGTCCACGGGGGCCGGAGTGTCGGTGAGAGGCGCTAACGTCGGACACGTCGTGAGGGCGGCTCGTAAGGAGAACGCCGTCACCGGCGTCGGCCCCGTCGTGCCACGGGCAGCGGGGGCGGCCGTGGGCGCCACCGTGGAGGACGGCCGGGGTGGTGCCCCTTGAGGCCCCGGCCCGTGTCCTCCTCCGAGGGACACGGGCCGGGGCCGTGCATTCCCCTCGCCACCCCGTTCCCCGGGCCGTGACGGGCCGCGTGTCTCCCCCCGGACGTTCTCGTCCAGTGCGGCACACGGTCGTTTATAGTGACTCTGTGCAGTCATTTACATACGCAGAGTCACTGATTGACGGGGTCTCTCACCGTGGCCGAATGGAACGCGCCACGACCCGGGTCTTCCGCAACGACTGGAGCGTGCTGACACCCCCCGAGCTCGGCGCATGGACCCCACGTCTCACCGTCAGCGTCGTCATCGCCGCCTGCGGCGACCAGCGGCGCCTGGACCTGGTCCTCGCCGCGCTCGCCGCCCAGACCTATCCCGACCGCCTGTTCGAGGTCGTCGTGGTCGACGACCACTCCGTCCCCCCGCTGCGACTGCCGTTGATCCGCCCGCGCTCCTGCCGGATCGAACCCGCCCCCGCCGCGGGCTGGGGTGGGGGGCACGCCCGCGCCTACGGCGCCCACATCACCTCCGGCGAGATCATCTGCTGGCTCGACCCCGACATGATCGTCGACCCCCGCCACATCGAGGCGCACGCCCGCTGGCACCATCTGCATCCCGAGTGCGTCACGCTCGGCGGCGTCCGCTTCGCCGCGTCCCACCCCACCGACCCCGCCGACATCGCGGTGCTGGCGCGCACCGGTCGTCTCGCCGAGGTGGTGCCCGGCGAGCACGGACACGAATGGGTGGAACGCCTGCTGGCCAGCAGCGACGACCTGCGCGACCCCGACCACCTCGGCTTCCTCACCCACATCGGATCCAACGTCGCCCTGCGCCGCTCGTTGTACGAGGCCGCGGGCGGACTCGACCCCGCGCTCACCCTCGGACAGGACACCGAGTTCGGCTACCGGCTGTGGCAGGCGGGTGCCGTGTTCGTGCCCGAGCGCCAGGCCACGGGACGCCACCTGGGACCGGCCACCGTGACCCGGGCGCGCGTACCCTCCCTGCGGTTCCGCGCCGATGTGCTGGCCGCCTACATGCCCCATCCGCGTTCCCACCGTGACCGTTCCCCCAACACCGCCGGCGCCGCCCGCGTCCCGCTCGTCCGCGCGGTCGTCGACGTCGCCGGAGCCCGCTACGAGGTGGTGCGGGCCTGCGTGGACCGGTTGCTGAACTGCGCCGAGAGCGATCTCACCGTCACCCTCGTGGCCGATTGGGACGGGTGTGCCGGCCAGCGCGCCGGAACCGCGGGTCCGCGTCTGGAATTGCGGTTGATCCAGGCCAACTACCTCGGTGACCCCCGGGTCTCCTTCAGCACGAGCAGACCGCGCACCGGCTTTCCCTCGCCCTATCTGCTGGACGTGCCCGTCACGCGGGGGGTGGGGCGCGACACCGTCTCCCGCCTCATCGAGCGGGCCGATCGCGCCCGCGCCGGTCTGACCGAGCTGGCCTGCGCGGACCGCCCGGACGGACCCGTCCTGCGACTGTGGCGCACCCGGGCCCTGGTCCGGGCGTTGCGCGTCCGCGCGCCAGGGGAGGACCTGGCCAGGGTCATCTCCCAGGTCCATGGCCGCTGCCGGGTCCAGGGCGAGGTCGAGGACATGGTCGAGCTTCCCGGCCTGCCGGTCGAGCAGCTGCAAAGCCCGGTGTGGCCCCGCCGTGAGCCCGGATCCGTGGCCGGTCGCATCCCCGGACCACCGCGTGCGGGGAAGCGGCAGGCGCGGGTGGGGCGTGGGCGGGCCAGTCTGACCTACTGGCGGTTGCACCGGGCGGTCCCGTTCCTGCGCCCACCGCTACGCGCCGTTCGCGCCTGCGTCCGTCTTCTGCGTCCCACGGCGGTCTGACGGGGGACGGGAAGAGGGCCGGCGGTGGCTGCTAGGGTGCCATGGACCGTTCCATGGTTTCGGCCCTTTTGGGCTCTTGGCGCTGTCGAACAACGGCACGCCCGGAGTGGCCCGAGAGCCGCGCGTCCCGTCGAGGAGGCCGACGCGCCCGTCTGGGCCGTCCCATACCCGCCGGTAGTTGAGAGACGAGTACCGTGACGCATCCCCCGACCTTCGCCGACCCCGAGATCGCCGGTCTGCTCAGGGAGAACAAGCAGCGGCTCCTGGACGACTGGAGCAGGGAGGTGGCGCTGTGCCTGCGCGGGAGCCTGGAACCCGAGGAGATCCGCGAGGATCTCGCCGAACTCCTCCAGGCCATGATCGCGGCGATGGACGAGGGAGCCGACGAGACCACGACGGGTGAGCTCCGCGCCCTGCTGGAGGAGCTGTCGCGGCGGCGTGCCCGGCAGGACTTCCGCCCGTCGGAGACCGCGACGAGCGTGTTCGCGATCAAGGACGTCGTCCGCGCCCTGCTGGGCCCTGCCCCGGCCTACGAGACGCTGGAGCGTTTCTTCGGCTTCTCCCGGTTCGTCGACGAGCTCGCCCTGATCACCTACGACAGTTACGTCAACGCCCGCGAACAGGTCATCATCGACCAGGCCGAGCAGCTGCTGGAGCTGTCCACGCCCGTGGTCAAGCTCTGGGAGGGGGTCGTCGCGGTTCCGCTCGTGGGCACCCTCGACTCCGCCCGCACCCAGGTGGTCATGGAGAAGATGCTCCAGACCCTGGTCGAGACCGGCTCCGAGTACGCCGTGATCGACATCACCGGGGTCTCCGCCGTGGACACCCAGGTCGCCCAGCACCTGATCAAGACGGTCGCCGCGGCGCGGCTCATGGGCGCCGAGTGCGTCATCTCCGGCATCAGGCCGCAGATCGCCCACACGATCGTCACGCTCGGCATCGAGTTCAGCGACATCGTGACCAAGGCGTCCCTCGCCGACGCGCTCGCCTACGCCCTGCGCCGCAGCGGCGTCGAGATCGTCCGCTTGCCGGAGGAGACCCAGTGATGACCACCCGGGTGCCCATCCTCAAGGTCGGCCACATCCTGCTCGTCTCCATCCAGGTCGACCTCGACGACCAGGCGGTCATGGCCCTCCAGGAGGACCTGTCGGAGCGCATCGTCGCCACCGGCGCGCGTGGGGTCATCATCGACATCACCGCGGTGGAGTTCGTGGACTCCTTCATCGGGCGCATGCTGTCCACGATCGCGGGGATCTCCCGGATGCTCGACGCCGAGACGGTCGTGGTCGGCATGCAGCCGGCCGTCGCCATCACCCTGGTCGAGCTCGGACTGACCCTCGACGGCATCCGTACGGCGCTGGACCTGGAGAAGGGGATGAGACTGCTGTCGGCGGCGGGGACGGACCCGGCCAGCGGGAAACGGGCGGAGGCATGATCGCCGGCAGGGCCCCGGCCGTCGGCGAGGAGGTCGCCATCGCCTCCAACGCCGATGTGGTCCGGGTCCGCCAGGTGGTCAGGTCGGCGGCCATCGCCGCCCGTCTGTCACTGGTCGACCAGACGAAACTGGTGACCGCGGCCAGCGAACTCGCCCGTAACACCCTCGTCCACGGGGGCGGTGGCAAGGCTCAGGTCGAGACGCTCGTCCAGGAGCGGCGCAGCGGCGTCCGGGTCGCCTTCAGCGATCAAGGGCCCGGGATCCCCGACCCGGAGACGGCGCTCACCGACGGGTGGACCAGCGGAAACGGTCTCGGCCTGGGGCTGGGGGGCGCCCGGCGCCTGGTCGACGAGTTCGACCTCCTCACCGAGGTGGGCAAAGGGACCAAAGTGGTCGTGACCAAGTGGGCGAGGTGACCTCCTCCCCGAGTCAGGGCCCGGCCGGTGACGGCGCCGTGTGGATCCCGATCGACCACGAGAGCAGTGTCGGGGCCGCGCGCAGAACCGCCGGGACACTCGCCGAACGGGCCGGTCTCGGCGAACACCGCGCCGCCGAGGTCGCCATCGCGGTGAGCGAGGCCGCCTCGAATCTGGCCAAGCACGCCGAGAACGGTGTCCTCATGCTGCGTGTCCGTGACGCGGGACCGACGGTGATCGACCTGCTCGCCGTGGACAGCGGTCCGGGGATGGCCAGTGTCGACCTGTCCCGCCGCGACGGCCACTCCACCACCGGGACGCTGGGCATCGGTTTCGGGGCCATCGGCCGGATGGCCGACGAACTCGACGTCCACTCCCGCCCCGGCCACGGAACGGTCCTGGCCGCGGCCTTCACCGCGAAGGAGGACGGACGCCTCCGGAGGCAGGCCGACGGGCTGGCCCGCCCGATCTCCGGCGAGACCGTCTGCGGTGACGGCTACCTCATCGAGGAACGTGACGGTCACCTCACGGCGGTCGTCTTCGATGGTCTGGGCCACGGCCCTGCCGCCGCCTTGGCGACCCGCACGGCCCTGGAGGTGTTCCAGGCGTCCGACGAGACGACACCGAGGGGCCTGCTCGGTGACGTCCACCGTGCCATCGGGTCCACGCGAGGCGGGGCCGCCGGAATCGTCCGGATCGACCTTGACGCCCGGTCTGTCGCCTACGCCGGCCTCGGCAACATCTCGGGGTGGGTCGCGGCGTCGGAGGGCTGGCAGAGCATGGTCTCCATCCCGGGTATCGTCGGACACCAGGCCCGATCGCTGCGCGAGTTCACCTACGAGCTGCCGCAGGACTCGACCGTCGTCCTGCACTCCGACGGGCTCAGTTCCCGCAGGATCACCGGCATCCCGGCCGGCCTGGGAAGGCACAGTCCCCTGGTGATCGCCGCCACCCTGTTACGCGACGCGGGGATCCGCCGCGACGACTCGTGCGTTCTCGTGCTGAAGCCGGACATGTGAGCCCCGACGGGGAGCCGCGTGGGGCCTGCGGGAGCCGGGACGGTGGTGTGGAAGGGACGGAAACGGCACGGTGAGCGGACGAGACAACGGCACACGGCGCCCCGGGATCGGGGCGATGGTGCGTGCCGGCCTGTCCCGCCTCGGCGTGGGAGGGGACGGCAGGGCCCGGGAGGCCGAGCTGGAGGAGGCCCGCCGACAGCGGGACGAGCTGCGCAGGGCCAACGCCGAGCTGGAGGCGGCCCTCCATGAGGCTCGCACGCTCTACAACGAGCTCTCCCAGGAGCTGGAGGAGACCAACCGGGGGGGGTGGTCGCCCTGTACGCGGAACTGGACGAGAAGTCCGCCCAGCTCCGCGAGGTCGGCGAGGCCAAGGACCGGTTCTGGGCGGGGGTGAGCCACGAGCTGCGCACCCCCCTCAACTCGGTCATCGGTCTGACCGGTCTGCTGGCGGATCCCGCGGCCGAGCCCCTCTCGGCCGAACAGCGCTACCAGGTCGAGCTCATCCGCGACTCGGCGCGGACCCTCCTCGGGCTCGTCAACGAGCTCCTCGACCACGCCAAGGCCGAATCCGGGCGGATGGAACCGGTCCTCACCACCGTGGAGCTCCCGTCCTTCCTCCAGCACCTGCGGGCGGGGCTGCGCCCGCTGGCCGAGGAGGCCGGGATCGGCCTGGTGGTGGACCTGGACGCGGCCCCGCGGTTCTTCGTCACCGACGAGCGGATGCTCGAGCGGATCCTGCGCAACCTGCTGTCCAACGGGGTGAAGTTCACCGAGCGGGGCGAGGTCCGCCTCACCGTGGAGCCGGAAGGGGAGGAGGAGCTGGTCTTCACCGTCTGCGACACCGGGGTGGGGATCCCCGCCGAGTACCAGGAACGGGTCTTCGAGGAGTTCTTCCAGGCCCCGTGCCGGCCCGGCGAGGGCGATCGGGCGCGCGGCACCGGGCTGGGCCTCGCCTACGCCAGGCGGCTGGCCGGGCTGCTCGGTGGCGACCTGTCCCTCACCAGCACCCCGGGGGAGGGCACCCGGGTACGCCTCCGGCTGCCCGCGACGCGGGCGCCCCTTCCCGAGGCCGCGCCCACGGGCCTGGTCCGACGGGTTCTCCTCGTCGACGACGACCCCGCCTCGCGCACGCTCCTACGGGAGCTGGTGGAAGGGACCGCCCAAGAGGTGGAGGAGGCCGAGGACGACGACGCGGCCCTGCGCCGTATCCGCCTGGCCCCTCCCGACGCCGTCGTCCTGCGCCTGCACGAGCCGGCCACCGGGAGCCGTCTGGTGCTGCGCGCGCTGGAGCGCCGACACGGGGGCGGCCGTGTCCCGGTCGTGCTCATCGCCCCGGCCTCCCTGCCGACGGCGCAACTCGCCGGCGGCGGGGCGGTGCGAGCGGTCGTGGACGCAACCGACCTGTCCCGGGCGGCGCTCGCCGACGCCTTGTCGAAGGCGACGACGGGCGGCAGTTGACACGAGGAGCAGAGGATGAGCGAGGCACCGGCCACCGTGCTGGTGGTGGACGACACCCTGACCAAACGCTACGTGTACTCCACTTGGCTGCGCCGCAGCGGGCATACCGTCTTGGAGGCGAGTAGCGGGGGAGAGGCGTTGCGGGAGCTCGCCGAGCGCGAGATCGACCTGGTGGTCCTGGACGTCCGGTTGCCCGACATGAGCGGGTTCGAGGTGTGCGAGCGGATCAAGGCCGATCCGGCGACCGCCGCGCTTCCCGTCCTCCAGGTCTCGGCCTCGGCGATCAGCGTCGCCGACCGGGCCCACGGACTGTCCAGGGGCGCCGACGTCTACATGACCGACCCGATCGAACCGGAGGAGTTCCTCGCCACGGTCGACGCCGCCCTGCGCTATTCGCGGGCGCGGCTGAAGGCGGAGAACAAGGCGGGGCTGCTCACCCTGCTCACCCGGACCACGCTGGCCATGAACACGGCCAGGTCCTTCGAGGAGCTCACCGCGACCGCGGTGAACGCCGCGGGGGAGATCTTCGGCCAGGTGGCCGTCGTCCTGGAGGCGCCCGACGGCCGGGTCGTCGGCGCGCGCCCGGGCGGCGGCTCCAGCACCGCCTCCTTCGAGTGTGACGCCACGGCGTTGTTCGACGGGATCGCGGGCGGCGCCACCGGTCTGGTCAGATTCTCCGCGCAACAGTGGGCCGCGGTGAGCGCCGGCGCCCGCCTCCCCGGCCCGGTGCAGGCCGCGATCGCCCACGGCGGGGAGGGGCGGGTACGGGTCTGCGTGGCGGTGGGAACGCCGGGACGCGGCGCCGACGAGCTGGACGTCATGCACCAGCTCGCCGAGGCGCTCGCGCTCGCGGCCGGAACCCTGCACTCCTACCTGGAGGAACGCGCCATCGCGCTGACCCTGCAGCACAGCTTCCTGCCCCGCAGGCTGCCCCAGGTCCCCGGAATGGACCTCGCCGTGCGCTACGAGCCGGCCGACGACCAGGTCGAGATCGGCGGTGACTTCTACGAGGTCCTGTGGCTGGAGGACCGCCTGCTCATCGCGATCGGCGACGTGCAGGGCCACTCCCTGTACGCCGCCACGGTCATGGCCGAGCTGCGGCACGCGCTGCGCGCCTGCGTGCTCGACGACCAGCGCCCCGGCGTCGTCTTGAGCCGGCTCAACCGGGTGCTGTCGCGCTACTACCCCGACCAGACCGCGACGGTGTGCCTGGTGCTGGTCGATCCGGCGACGCGACGGATCGAGATCGCCAACGCCGGCCACATCCCGCCCCTGCTCGTCGGCGACGGGGCCGCCGCCTACGCGGGCACCGGCGGGGTCCTCCTGGGCACGCCGGTGGACCGGGCGCGCGAGGAGACCCACGTGCTGCCGCCGGGCGGCGCGGTGCTCCTGGTCACCGACGGGCTGGTCGAGGACCGTTCCGTCCCCATCGACGACAACCTCGACGCCCTCGGCCGCCTGGCCAGGTCCATGGGGGAGGACCTGGAGGCGTTCGGCGACCGCGTGCTGGGACACTTCGGGCGCAGGGAGGACGACAGCGCGCTGGTCATCGCCCGCTTCCGCGATTAGGAGGGGCGCGGGCCCGGCCGCTCTCAGGCGGGCCGGCGCGCGTGCAGCAGGAAGGTCATCGGTATCCTGCGGCGGAGCTCCTCGGGCATGGCGGGAAAGACGGTCCAGTACTCGTCGGGGCGCTCCTCCAGACGGGTGATGGTCAGCCCCGCGTCGATCAGCGCCTGCACGACATCGCCGATCGGCCACAGCCGTTCATGCTTGGTCGAGGGCGGCACGTCGAGTTCGCCGATGTAGGTCGTCGGCCAGCCGACGTTGCTCTCAGCGTGACCGAAGTAGTCGACGCCGGAGGCGACGGGCTCGGCCGCGTCCTGGTCGAACAGCCATCCCGCGGGATGGTCGTCGAACACCGACACCACCCCGCCGGGGCGCAGCAACCGGGCGACGACGTGCGCCCACGCGGCCAGATCGTGGATCCAGCACAGCGCGCCGCGTCCCGTGTAGACGAGGTCGGCGGTGCCGTCCAGCGAGTGCGGGGTGTCCAGCACATCACAGTGATGGAACCGGGCGGGCGCGCCGATCGCGGCGGCCGTGGCCCGCGCGTTGGCCACCTGGACCTCGGAGATGTCCACCCCGACGACCTCCTGCGCCCCCTCCAGCAGCAGCGACAGGGTGTCGCGCCCCGACGCGCACTGCAGGTGGATCGCGCGCCGGCACCACGGGGCGAGATCGCCCAGCGCGGCGCGTTCGACGGGGTGGACCGACGACCGTCCGGCACGCAGCTCGGCGATGGCCTCGGGCAGCCCCTCGCTGTAGCGTTGCGCGGCCTCGTTCCAGGCGACCCGGTTGGCGGCGTGGCGGCGGCGCACCTCGGCCGGCTCGGCGGCGGGGGGCTCGGGGGTCCAGGCGGGAGTGGTCATGTGGATCGGTCCTCTCGTCGGCCCGACCCTAACGCCACGCGGCGCCCGCTCAAACGGGTTTTCCGGGCGCCGCGCGCGACGTCAGCTCGACTGGATCTCCCCGCCGATGGGCGCCAGCACCTCGCCCGTGTAGTAGGACGACAGCCGGCCGCTGGCGAAGAACACGTAGGAGGGGGCGATCTCGTCGGGGTCCGCGGCCCGGCCCATCGGGGCCTGCTGTCCGAACCCCTCGACCTTCTCCTCCGGCAACGTCGCCGGGATCAGCGGTGTCCACACCGGGCCGGGGGCGACGCAGTTGAACCGGATCCCCTTGTCCGTGTAGTGCTGGGCCAGGCAGTACGTCAGGTTCATCACCGCGGCCTTGGAGGTGGCGTAGTCGATCAGGCTCTTGTTGCCGCGCAGGCCGTTGACCGATCCGGTGATGATGACCGAGCCGCCCTCGGGCAGGTGCGGGACCGCCTCCCGCAGCAGCCAGAACACCCCGAACACGTTGACCTGGTAGGTGCGGGTCAGCTGTTGGGTGCTCAGCTTCGCGAAATCCTCCACCGGGGCCTGGGTGCCGTGGTGGGCCACCACGATGTCGAGCCCGCCGAACTCGGCGACCGCGCGCGCCACCACGTCCGCGCAGTGTGCCTCGTCGCCGAGGTCCCCCGGGATGGGCAGGCAGCGCGCGCCGGCCTGCTCCACCAGTTCCGCGGTGCGCCGGGCGTCCTCGTGCTCCTCCAGGTAGGCGATCGCGACGTCGGCGCCCTCCTTGGCGAAGGCGATCGCCACCGCGCGCCCGATCCCGGAGTCGCCGCCGCTGATCAGCGCCTTTTTCCCGGAGAGCAGGCCCCGCCCCTCATAGTCGCGCATCTCGTCGCGTGGTTCGGGCGTCATCGGCCCGGTCCGCCCGGGATAGGGCTGGCTCTGCGCGTCCGGCTGCGTCATGCCGCACACCCCCGTCTCTTCGTGTCCGTCGCGATCCATCCCACGGCTATCCCGCGGACACGGGGGTAAACCCGCCCGCCGCCATGGGCGGCGGGCGGAGGCGGTGTCAGGCCACGCCGATCGCGTCGATGGACTCCTGGAGCTTGGTCCGCATCTCCTCCGACAACGGCGCCGACCCGGTCTCGTCGGAGGCGGCCTGCTGGCCCTCCTCGCTGATCACGTAGTCGAGGAAGGCGGTGACGCCCGCCGCCTCGTTCTCGTCGGCGTACTCCATGCAGGCGATCTCGTAGCTCACCAGGACGATCGGGTAGGTGCCCGCCTCGGTGGTGCCGTAGTCGAGTTCGAGGGCGTGGTCGTGTTCGGGGCCGCCCTCGCGTTCGGGGGAGGAGGCCACGACGGCCGCGGCCGATTCCGGGGACAGCTCCACGAACTCGCCACCGACCCCGACCCGCACCGTGGACATGTGCCCGACGTGGGAGGCCTCGACGTAGCCGATCGTCCCGTTGCCGCCCTCGACGGCCTGGGCGACGCCGCTGTTGCCCTGCCCGGCCTCGGCCGCGGGGATCGGCCACTGCCCGTCGGCCTCGTGCGGCCAGGCGTCACCGGCCGCGGCGGCCAGATAGGCGGTGAAGTTCTCGGTGGTGCCGGACTCGTCGGAGCGGCTGACCGGGGTGATCGGCGTGTGCGGCAGGTCCACGCCGGGGTTGGTCTCGGCGATGGCCGGGTCGTCCCAGTGGGTGATCTCCTGCCCGAAGATCCGCGCGATGGTCTGCGGGGTCAGGTCGAGGGAGTCCACGCCCTCCAGATGGAACACCACGGCGATCGGCACCACGTAGGCCGGGATGTTGATCGGGTCGGACCCGTGGCAGCGCGCCCTGGCCTCCTCGGTCTCCTCGGGGTCCAGCGCGGCGTCGGAGCCGGCGAAGTCCACGGCGCCGTCGATGAACTGGCTGCGCCCGCCGCCCGAGCCGATCGCGTCGTAGAACACCAGCGAGTCCTGGCAGGCGGTCTGGTAGCCGGCGATCCACACCTGCATCGCGTTCTCCTGCGCGCTGGATCCCGCGCCGGAGATGCTGCCGGACAGACACTCCAGGTCGGCGGGGACCGGAACCGGAGCGGTGCCGCGGACGGCGTTGTCGCTGCCGCACCCCGTCGCCAGCGCGACCGCGCCGGCCAGCGCGATCGTGGACATCCTTCGGTAGGTCGACGCCTGCACTGCTCTGAATTCCCCCTCGACAACGCCGGGTCCGCCTAGTGTGTGCACGGAGGACGCCCGGTGACGGACAGATGGCGCGAAAGTGATCGGACGCCGTCGAAGAATTTACAACAGGGAGAACAGTGCAGGTCTGCGGGAGGCCGCCCGGCTCCGCGTCCTATCAGGGGTGGAAGGGGCCGGAAGGCGCGTCCCGTGCCGCCTCCGGGGGCCGGCGGGCCAGGGGCGATCGGGCCACACGCCTCGCGGGGACACGGCCTCGCCCCCGTGGTCGTCCCGCCGTGGGCCGGCCCGAGGGCGTCCTCTCCCGCGCCGCCCCGTCCTCGGCCGTAGCGGGGCGCCTCCGGTGGGCCACCCCGACAGCGCCGGGCAGGCGACCAGGCACCGGGTGCCCCCGCCCGGGGTCCTGCGGTGGTCACCGACCGCCTTCCAGGTTGTCCTCACAGAATGTGACGGTGTCGTCGACACCACCCTGTGCGCCTTCGAGCTCTGGGGCGTCGCCGAAGCCAGGACCACGCGATCGCCTCGCCCGCTGAGGGGAGAGACGTCATGACCGTCAGCGTCGAAGCGGCGTCGACCTGGACCGCCACTACACCCGAGCCGCGTCATGGCTGTGCTGACGTCGCTCCGCAGGCGGGGACCATCCTGCTGCATACCGTGCTCGGATCCGGATCCGGTCGGTGATCGGACGGACCCACTGGTCAGAAACACGGGGCCGAGAACAGCCGGCCGGTGCGGATCCAGTGGTCCCGTGTCGGTTCCTGGAGCCGTGCGGGGCGGAGGATGCCGGGGGTGTTCCCCCGCCGCGGAGGAGCCACCTCAGCACCGGACGTGACGTGGGGTCCTGCTCGGCCGTCCTGTGGCAGATCCTATGTTCTGAGGTGGGGGACGCCTTTACTGCCGAGCAGCGCGGCCACCCTGTCGATGTGCCGACGATGTACCGCACACATCAGTAGCTCCTGCGCTCGTGATCCGGCGACGTAGAGAACGCGCCGGGCTTCGGTGTCGTGTCCACCTTCCCAATCGTCCAAGACGGTCCGTCCCGTGGTCGGGTCGGCTTTCAGTCTCTCCGGTAGGACGAGCACCACTCCGGGAAATTCCATGCCCTTGACGCCGTGGACGGTCGAATGGCGGATCCGTGGAACGGTGCCGGAACGTGTGACGCTCGCCCAAACCTCCTCCGGTGGCGCCCTGAAAAGCCTTCCGAGGGTGCTGGAATCGGGAGAGGGCACGTCCCCCCAGTCCACTGCCGCGAGGAAGTCGCGCACCTCCGCGGCGAACGCCTGCCGGGTCTTTCCGGTGGCGTCGAGCCCTACGGCCAGGCGTACCGCGAAGGACTCCAACCGGCGTGGTTCCACGCCTATCCGCTCACAGATGGCGGCGAAGCCGTGGTGCTTCGTCTCGATGTCCAGGGTGAGGGCCGACAAGACAGCGCGCCGAACCTGATCGATCGCCTTCCGGCGTGTTCCGGCGTCCGTCTCTCGCGATCTGAGCCTGAAACCGGCGTTGGCGATGGCGAGAACACGGTTGGAGCCCGAGTCGTCGACAGGCACGCCACCGGCCGCCTTCGATCCGGTCGCCTCGGCGTACGACAGAATCATCAGGTCCTCCACCGCCAGTTTGTACTGTTCGGCGACTTCCAGAGCCGCAGGCACGATCTGGTTCGGTTTTGAGAATCCGATCAGGTGCACCGGGGTCTGGACGATGGATCGGTCACCGCGGGCCGTCTCCACCAGTCGTCCGGATCTCAGGCTCCTGTTGAAGGCGCAGATGGCCGGGGAACTCCGCCAATTGTCCTCCAGGGTGAGCCGGCCCGGCAGGCCGGAGGCGAAATCCTGTACGGCCGCGGGGGTCGACTGTCGAAACTCGTAGATCGACTGGTCCATGTCGCCGACCATGACGATACGGATTCCGCAGTCGCGGAGGAACCTCAGGACGCGCAGCTCCTCGCGGCCGCAGTCCTGGGCCTCGTCCACGATGACCTCGGCGAAACGGGCGTGCAGCAGCGGAGCGAGTACGTTCTGCTCCTCAGGGCGGTTCAGCCAGAACTCGGCCATGAGACGGGCCGCTTCACAACTGAGGGTCCCTGCCCTGACGAGACGCCAGAAGATGTTGTGAGCGGCGTTCTCCGCCTCCTTTCTGCGTCGTTTTAGCATCCGGTGGGCTTCGGCGTTACCGAAATCCCTCGGAACCCGGTCCGAATTCAGATGGGCCCGTCCGTCCGCGGAGAAGTCGAACCAGTCGAACTCCAGGCTCCTGGTCCTCCCCATGTCGGGGAGACGGAAGCGTGTGCTCTCTATGTCCTGCCAGGACCGAACGTAGTCCGGTTTCCGCTTGAACGCCTTGACATACAAGGGCGTGACGATGAAGCGGTGAATGAAGGCGTCGAACGTACCGACGAAGTGCGGCGCACATAGAACCTCCACCCGATCCCCACACCGGCGGCGTACCTCCTCCACCGCGGTGTTGGTGAAGGAGACGAGGGCGATGCCCCGCCGGTTTTCCTCTCCGGCCCGCTTCAGGAAGCGGGCCACCATGGCCCGGGTCTTGCCTGCGCCGGGGCAGGCGGCGGCGAACAGACTCTGTTCGGCATCGACGAGCGCCCGCTGTCCGTCGGTCAGTTTCGGGGTGTTCAACCCTCACCGCCTGTCTCGTCCAACAGGACGCCACGGATGGCCTCGACCAGGTAGTGGGGTGGTTCGAAGTCCGCGCCGCTCTCGATGCCCAGCGCCACGTCGTGGGCGAACTCGCCCTTGCTGATGAGCTTCTTGTCCTTGTGCAGCCTCAGGTAGAAACCCCAGGCGCGGCCCCGCCCGTCGTCGACGATCTCCCGCCATTTCTTCTGCGAGCGTGGATGTTGCTTCAGGAAGGCGGTGCGGAGCAGCGGCTCGTTGACTTCGGGGGCGAGGAGATCGGCCTCAAGGGTGTGTGGTGCTTCGGCCACGACCAGGTGTTCCTTCGCCCCGATCGATTCGGCGTGGGCGAGCAGACGATCCTTGCGGTTGTCCACCACGGTGGCGGCATCATCGTCCGGTCGTCCCCCGTCGTCTTCGGCTTTCTCGCCGGTGGCGGCTGCGGTCGGGACTGCGGCCGTGGCCGCCGGCCGGACGCCGACCTGACCGTTGGCGGTCTTCTTCTCTTCAGGGATCTTCGGATCACGGTCGGTCACGATGGTCAACCTGTCGAGCAACCGGCAGCCGTTCACCGTCGAAAGCAGGAGCGTGATGTAGGGGGCGAAGTCGACGCTGCCGACGTTGACGACCGTGACAGCGCGGAACCCGCGTCGTTGTTCCGCCTGTTCAGCGCCATCGAGGACGCAATGACGGGCGATGACCGGTAGCAGGACCGCCTCCGCGATCCCTTCGACGAGGATGACACGGCGAGCGAAGAGCAGGCCGGCCCGGGTGGCGTCCAGGTACTGGTCGATCTTCCGTCGCTCCTCGTCGGTGAGGGGAAGCCGGGCCAGAGGAAGAGCCTGCGTCTTCCGGCGTTGGACCGTCTTCTCCCGGCTCTCGCCGTTCCGCCCCCTCTCCTCCTCTGTCCGGGGGCGCAGCGCCACCACGTGCTCGATTCCCATACTGCTGGCCAGATTCGGCGAGTGGGTGGTCGCGACGACCTGGATGCGACCGGCCGGGCCCCAGGTGTCGTCCCTGAGCGAGGCCGCGGCCTGCTCGCACAGGTAGTCCAGAAGGACCGCCTGGAGTTGGGGATGGAGGTGGGCCTCGGGTTCTTCGACGAGGAACAGCGTCAGTTCCATGTCCTGGGCTTTGCGCAGCTCCAGGATGACGGTCGCGATGAAGAGGAGGTTGGCGTAACCCAGGCCCGACTCGGTGAGGTCGGCCGGCGCGATACCGGCCTCGGCCATCTTCACGCGCAGGTTCCGTGTCAACCGGTGCAATTCGTACTCGGCGAAGGTGATCTCCACGGTCTGTCCGCGCACCGGGTCGGTCAGCTCTCCAAGATGGCTCTGGATCTCCTTGATCGTCGAGGTCAGGACCGGATGGCCCGTGAGGCCGTCGAATGAGGCGTTCGCCCTTGCGCGGAACTCCTCCTGCTCCGCGTCGCTGGTGAGGTAGCGGATGATCCGCAGCAGCCGGTTGCCGTCCGAAGAGTCCAGTTCCCGCTGCGCGTCCCGCAACGGCGCCAGGTAGACGTGAGCGATTTGGCCGCGTTTCTCAGGTTCGGCATCTGGTCCTCCCATGGGGCCGACCGTCACGCTGGGCCGTATCCGCTGCCGCACGGGATCCCGCTTGTAGGTCGTGGTGTAGACGGCCTGGTTCGTCTCGTGGTCGAGCGCGGTGATGTAGTGAGCACGTTGCGCCCTGGTCAGACCACCGTACGTCGCCCGGAACGCGGCTTCCGTGAGCTCTTCGCCGTGTGACAGATCGGATTCGTCGAACCAGCGCGTGGCTCTGCGGCTGAGGGGTGTGGTGACCAGCCTCAGCGCCTCGATGATGTTGGTCTTGCCGGAGTTGTTCTCGCCGACGAGGAGTGTGACGTCCGGTCGGAACTCGACCTTCACGTCGTAGCAGGACCGGAAATTCTTGATGTCGAGCTGTTGCAGGTACATTCCGGCTCCGGGCTTCCCCTGGTTCGAGGAAGCCTCTGATTCCATCTTGGTCGTATTGCTTCGGGGGACTGTCGCTGCGACGTTCTCCACAGTGGATGCCTTTCGTGTTCCTCTTCGTGTCGGGTATGAGGTGTGCGGACGAACCGGCGAATCGCCGGATCGGCGTCTGTCGTGCCGGGCGTGGCCACCACGGGATGTCCGCGGGTGATCTTCTGCTGTGACGGGTGGTCTGCTCTGTGCTCGGGGACTTTGCGGCGGACTCGCGTAGGCGGACGGCGCGGTCGACGGCGTCACCTGCGAGGAGACGGCCGCGCGAGGTCTTCCGGCTCTTCGCGCAGGTGAGGGGGATTCCGACGAAGGGGCCGTCCTCGCGTTCGAGGACGTCATGACTCCTTGTTCGGGCCAGGAGCCCGGTGGAGGGAGACAGGCCCGGCTCTTCACGGCGACGTGAATCACCGGGTCCGCGCCCTCGTGACCGCCATCTGTGACGACCTGCCCGGATCCCCGGCACGGCTCCTCACCGAGCGGTCATCGTGGCCGCCAGGCGGGAACAGGGACGTCGTTTTCGCGGTCGGCGGAGGCCGTCGCCGGAGAGCAGGGACACGGTGACGGCATGGTGGACGCTTTCGACGGCCTGGACGCCCATGGTGTGCGACATGGGTTCACGCCGTGGAGCCGTGGAACGACGTATTCCGCGGCGACGAGTGCAGCGGGAACACCGAGCGTCACAGTCACAAGGCGGCACCGCCGCGCGGCCTTCCTGCGAGGGGCGATCGGGTGAGCGGCGCAGCGTGGAACCGGCCAGGGCGTGTGGCGGAACGGGACCTCTTCGAGATGGAAAGCATGCGAACGGAGGCCGTGGTAGGTGGTCGTCGAGGTCCTGGCTCTTCCCGGCAGGGCCGGGGTCAGGGCGGTCGACGTCCGGGTGAGGGGACCGGTCCTCACGAAGACGCATCGGCGTGCCGCCGTGCCGACCGTGGTGGAAGGGCGCTGGTCGATGCTGCGAGTGCGACACGAACGGGGGGAGACGGGCGCTGAGGTGGTCGGTCTTCGGCGCCACCGGTGTGAGCGGTCACGGGCCGGCCGGGAGAAGGTGCGCATGAGTGGTCCCGATGAGCGTGGGGCGGAGCGGGCGGTGGAGATTCCAGAATCGGACAGGGGCGGATGCGCCGCGCTGGACCGGAGGGAAGCGAGTACACGCGAGATGTTGCCATCAATCCGTGTACATCGTCAACATGCTTACCTCTGGGAGATGTGTGCTCATCCGTGTACGCTGGGAGTATGACGGACAACGCCGCTTCACCGGTCGGCCCTCTTGTCACCGGCTCCGAGATCGCCCGGCTGGCAGGGGTCACTCGGGCCGCCGTCTCCAACTGGCGCCGGCGCTACGACGACTTCCCCGAGCCGGCGGGAGGTGCCTCGAACAGCCCGCTCTATGTGCTCGCTGAGGTCCAGGCGTGGCTGGACAGGCAGCGCAAAGGCCAGGAAGTGTCACCCGAGGTCGAGCTCTGGCAGACCATGCGGGCCGCGTATGGGGAGCAGATGGTCACGGGCCTGGCGGAGGTGGCCGGGATGCTGGCCGGAGAGCGGGGACCGAGGCCGCCGGACGACGTCGCCGTTCGCGTACAGGAGCTCGTTCGGACCGAGACCCCCGTCGCCCTTGTCAACGGGTTGGCGGAGCGGTTCATCGAGTCCGCTCGGCGTGCGGGATCGGACCAGGTGACCTCCGAGCGCGTGGTCCGTGCCGTGCGTCACTTCGCTCCCCCTCTGCCGGCCGACGCCACGGTCTTCGATCCCGCATGTGGGATCGGTGGGCTGCTCCTGGCCGTCGCCTCCGAAACGGGCGTGCGTTGCCGCGGCCAGGAGATCGATGCCGACAGTGCCCGCTTCGCGCGACTCCGCGCCGAACTCGCGGGCCGGTCGGATGTGCGCGTCGTGGCGGGTGATTCCCTGCGTACGGACGGATGGCAGGACCTCAGGGCCGATCTGGTCGTCTGCGATCCACCGGGCGGTGTGACCGAGTGGGGACGAGAGGAGCTGCTGCTCGATTCCCGCTGGGAACTCGGTATCCCGTCCAAGGCCGAAGGGGAGCTCGCGTGGCTCCAGCATGCCTATGCGCACACAAAACCCGGTGGTCAGGTCCTCATGGTCATGCCCGCCTCGGTCGCCTACCGCAAGGCGGGCCGCCGCATCCGGGCGGAACTGGTACGCCGGGGTATCCTGCGCCAAGTGGTGGCCCTGCCGCCGGGGACGGCGTCCTCCCACGCCATGCCCGTCCATCTCTGGTGTCTGCGGCGTCCTGGGAACGCGGAGGGGACGGATACGGACCACACCGTGCGCATGGTCGACCTGACTGAGAACAATCCTGACGGAGGTCTGGAACCACGCCCCGATCAGGTCGCCGACGTGTCGTTGATCGAACTCCTCGACGACATCGTCGACCTGACCCCCGGCAGTCATCTGCGCGTCCGGCATCGGGACTATCCCGGTGAGTACGTCTCCTTGCGCAAGGAGCTGGAGGAGAGGATCCGCCGGCTCGCCGCGCTCCTGCCCGATCTCGAACCGGGTGACGGATCGGGTTCGCTGAACGGTGTCACCGCCAGCATCGCGGATCTCGCTCGCGCCGGGCTCGTCGCCTACGACGGTCCGGAACCGGTCTCGGCCAGCGAGCAGCTCGACACGGATTTCCTCCGGGGATTCCTGCGCAGCTCCGTCAACGCCCGTCGCTCCACGAGCGCCAGCGGGACCTTCCGTCTCGACACCAGGGGAGCACGTATCCCTCGTATGGGCATCGACGAGCAGCGCCGTTATGGCTCTGCCTTCCGAGCCCTGTCCGCGTTCGAGGAGGGAATGCGCGAAGTGGACGAGTTGAGCCGCCGGCTCGCCGAGGTCGCCCGTGACGGCCTCGCCACGGGAGCCTTGGCACCGGAGGAGTGAGGAACGTGCGGGGCACCCTCGACGGGCGCCCCGCGCCGGGCGGTGCCGGATGGCAGGTCAGGCGGCCTGCGGCAGGAACGGACTGGGAGTCCCGCTCCAGGTCACACTCAGCGTTTCACGAGCGCGAGTGCAGGCGACGAAGAGAAGACAGCGCTCTCGGAGCAGGTCGGCGTCGTGCTGCAACGGATCCATCTCGCGTGGGGTGACTTCACGGGCGAACGGGACGCTGTCCTCGGTGACGCCGAGGACGGACACCGCTCGGAACTCCAGCCCCTTCATCGCGTGCATCGTGGCCAGCCGTACACCCTCGGGCCCCTGCGCCGCCTGCCCCTTGACCCGTAGCACCGGGATGCCTGCGGACTTCAGTTTCTCCTCGGCCGCGTCCAGGGAGAGGTTGAAGCGTGCGCACACGCCGATCTCGTGCGGTGCGAGGCCTTCGTCGAGCAGCGTCCGGACCCGCTCCACCAGAGCCTCGGTCTCTTCCCGGCGGGTCGCATACCCCTGTGTCCGGGGCTGACGCCCGTGGAGCAGGGAGCGGTACCCGGCCAGCGAGTCGCTCCCCTCGCCCTCGAGCGCGTCGACGGTGACGGGGGCGAGGAGCCGTGCGGACCAGGTGAGGATCTCCTCGGTGGAGCGGTAGTTGACGCGCAGGCGGAAGCTGCGCCCGGCCGTGGCGATGCCCAGGGAGCCGAGCGTCACCCTGGAGTCGTAGATCCGCTGGTGAGGGTCTCCGGTGAGGAACAGGTCATCGGGCCCCGGGGGAACCGCGGCGCGCAGCACGCGCCACTGGGCGGGATGCAGGTCCTGTGCCTCGTCGACGACGACATGGGCGTACGGGGCCGGCCCGGCGGCGAGCAGTTCGGCGGCGCGGGCGCATACGCCCAGGTGGGTGGTTTGACCGCGGTCGTGCAGGAGCCGCTCGAACCGCTCTACGCCGCTCCACAGCAGCCGGCGGCGCGCGGGGCCGAGTCCGGTGCCGCGACCGCGGCGGCTCGCGGCGAGATAGGCGTCGAGATCGCGGAGGTCCTGGCCGAGGATGACGTGCCGGTACTCCTGGGCCAGGAACCGGGCGGTGAACGGCAGACCGAGCTGCTTGACGACCTTCTCCCACAGCCGCCGTTGTTCCCGGTCGTCGATCGGTTTGGGCGCGGACGCCGATGCCGCGCGCACGACGCCGTTCGCATAGGCGTCGACCGTCGTCACGTCGACCCGTGCCAGCAGCTTCTCGTCCTCGTCGAGGAGCAGACCGAGCATCTCGCGCAGCCCGGTGGCGAGGGCGTTGGTGTAGGTGGTGAGCAGGATGCGGCCGTCGTCGGAACCGCCGAGCAGGTGCTTGACCCGGTGCAGGGCGGCCACCGTCTTACCCGTCCCGGGCCCGCCGGTGACCTGGACGGGACCTCCATAAGAGGTGCGGTAGGCGACGCGCCGCTGGGAAGGGTGGAGGAAGACCCGCCAGGCGGCGAACGGCTTCTCCAGGATCTCCTCCAGCTCCTGCTGCCCGGTGACCAGGCGGATACGGGCCGGGGTGTTGGCGATCACCGTGGCCAGGTCCTCGACCGGTTCGGCGGGTGCGTCGGCGGGGCGGCGGACGGCGACGACGTCCCGGTAGACCTCCTCCGGGCTGAAGCCCTCGGCGAGGTACTGCAGCACCTCCAGCTGGTCCTCCGGCAGGAGTGTGGAGAACGCCTCCAGCTGCGCCTTGTCCACCACGGAACGCGCGGCGCGCAGGACCTGGTCGTCGATGCCGAGCTCGCGCAACGTGCCGTCGGAGACGTCCGCGAACAACAGCCGGGGGGCCGTGCGCGCGGCCGTCTCGTACAGGGGCGTCAGCTCGTCCAAGGCGACGGCGTTGCGTACCTCCAGGGCACGGGTCGCGGTGTTGGCGCTGTAGAGGCGTTTCGCCGCCCAGGCGTAGGCGTCGTCGTGCGGCAGGACGTTGACCAGCAGGAACACATCGCTGCCATCATCGGGGGCGAGGACGACGCCGCGCCAGAAGTCGGTGATGCGGATGGTGCGTATCCGCCGGTCACGGGCGTTCTCGACGGACTCCAGGTGCAGTCCCTTGTCCGCGTTGAGTTCGGCGACGGTCATGGCCTGGAATTTCGCCATGGCCTTGCGCACTCCGGCTCGGACGGGCTTCTCCAGGGCGTCGTAGCCGTCCCAGAAGCTCTGGGCGAAGGCGAGCCGGGGCATGGTCTCTCTTCCTTTCTGACTGCTCGGTCCGGTGCATCGGGCAGCGGTCCGGTTCCGGTGAGGGGGTCGGGGAGAGCGGAGGTCTCCTCGTGGTGTTCGACGGTCACGAACGCGACACGGTCTCGGCCAGCCGTCCGGCGATCCCCCGGAGAGCCGCCAGGAGCCGTTCGGGCTCGTGGGAGAGGTCGAGGCTGTGCTGGTACAGCCGCACCCCCTGGTCGTCCGGTCCCGCCGCCGTTCCTCGTACCTCGTGGAAGCGTTCGGGCCGCCGTCCGGCCGCGTACACCAGGTGCGCTTCGCGCAGGCCGAGCACGGTGGCGTAGGCGAGCGCCTGGTACAGGTCGGCGTTGAGGAGTCCGTCGGCCTTCTCGACCTTGTACTTGGCGTCGACGACCGCGAGTGGTGTGCGGCCGTCACCGGTGCGGACGACGAGGTCGGGGCGCATCCGTACCAGGCCGGCGATGTCGAGGTGGTGGGGGTCCTGGAGGCGCGCGGTCAGGCCGTGTTCCCGAAGGGCCTCGCGAAGGGCGACGGTGACGAAGTCCTCGAACAGCCTGTTCATGTCGAGCAGGAAGCCGTTCACCGCGAGCCGTTCGGACCCGCAGGTCCGGTGCTCCGGCGAGGCGCCGCGCAGGACGGCCTCGGCGAGCCGCAGCGCGGGCTGGTAACGGGAGTTCAGGCGCGAGGGGCGCCAACGCGGTGGTTCCTGTCCTCGTACCAGCGGCAGGGCGTCGGCGAGACGCAGACGCTGGTGGACCAGGCGCCGCCGGACGGTGCCCGGGACGCCCGGCAGCCGCAGCAGCCGCTCGACGGCGGCGCGCAGGATGCGGTTCTCGGCGATGTCGGGGGTATAGGCGTCGTGGGCGATCTCCACGGGCGGTGTTCGGCCGAAGTGCCGCCGGATCTGTTCGGCTTCGCGCAGCCGGCCGCGCAGGACCGGCGCGGACTCCTCCACCTCCCGGTAGCCCTGGAGGACCCCCTGCCGCAGCGCCGCATCGATCTGCCGCTCCACGGCGTGGGCGAGCGCCGGGACGACGTCGTCGTGGACACCGATGTCGACGGTGCCCTCCCGCCCGTCACGCCAGGCACGCGCCGGATCGAGGCTGAAACCGAGGAGGAAGAACAGCCGGCCGACGGGGATCTTGGGCATGATCCGCACGACCGGGCCGCTGGGAACGCGCACGGCACCGACCATGCTGCCCGCCCGCAGCAGCCAGCACCCGCGCCGCGCGGGGTCGGGCGCCGCACTGCGCAGGATGTCGGAGGCGGCCAGGGCCCGCCCGGCCGCGGCGCCGATCGGAACGGAGACGGCGGGGCCGTGCTCGCGCAGTACCACCTCGGGCACGGTCACGGCTGGATCGGTGTCCACGCCTGTGCGCGTACCCGCCTCCGTGTCGATGCCCGGCCGCGTGCTCATGACGGCCGAAGCTGCTCGCGCAGCGCGTCGAGGCCGTAGCGGGCGGCGACGTCGACACCCTCGCCGTAGTGGTGTTCTTCGAGCAGCGGCAGGATCTTCGTCCGCCAGGTCCGTTCGAGCCCGCCGTCACGGTACACGCCGGGCTTCATCAGATACGAGGGGCCGATGGCGAAGTCGGCGTCGTCGATGCGCGTGTTGAGGGCGTCGAGAAGACGGGCGGGTTCGGGGTCCCTGCCCTCCCGTTCCAGCCAGCGCCGGAGCAGCCCGGCGGTCGGCTCGGTACGCGGGGACAGCTCCACGAAGGCGAACCGGCGTCGCATCGCCGCGTCCACCAGTGCGATCGAGCGGTCGGCGGTGTTCATCGTGCCGATCACGAACAGGTTCGGCGGCAGCGCGAAGTCGTCTCCGGAGTAGGTGAGCCTGACGGACTTCGTACGGTACTCCAGGAGGAAGTACAGCTCACCGAAGACCTTCGCCAGGTTGGCGCGGTTGATCTCGTCGATGATCAGGAAGTGGGGGATGTGCCGGTTGCCTTCGCGGGAGGCGAGGTCGGCGAGCTCCCGCAGCGGGCCCGCCGTCAGCCGGAACGCCGCCTCCCGCGTCTCGGGGTCCTCCACGGGCCGGAACCCCTCGAAGAAGTCCTCGTAGGCGTACGAGGGGTGGAACTGCACGATCTTGACCTGTTCGGGGCCACCGCCGAAGTACTCGGCCAGCCTCATCGCCACGTAGGTCTTCCCGGTGCCCGGCGGACCGTAGAAGACCAGCTGCCTCTCGTCCAAGAGGAGTTCGCGTATCTCGTCCAGCCAGGCGCGGTCGTGGACGAGGAGATCGGCGGCGAGGGCCTCGGTGACGTCGGGCAGCGACAGTTCGCGCTGCGCGGGCCGCTCCGCGGAGGGGAACGCGTCCGTGTCGCCGGACGCCGCCGGATCCGTGTGTCCGGTGGCTCCGGTGAGCTCGTCCAGCGTGTCCAGGACAGTGGTCAGGTCGACGACGTCATGCTGCACGGACAGCTTCTGCTGGATCTCCTCCGGCAGCTTCTCGTAGGCGTGGCTCTCCGGGAGCCAGGCGACGCTCCTGCGCAGGTTGGACAGGCCGCCCGGCGACGCGGTCTGCACGGCCTCCCCGGTGATCTCCCCGACGTGCAGCTGCCCGTCGCCGATGGTGGCCACCGTGTCGCCGATGCGCATCTGCGTCAGGAAGGCGTGCAGTTCGTCGACGAGGCCCCGTTTCTGGTTGTACGAGGCCGTCCCTTCGTATCCCTCCTCGACGAAGCGGCGTAGCGTGCTCTTCGTCGGATTGGTCTCCTCCAGAGGAGGGAGGTGTGCGCCTGAGAGCGAGACGATCCCCTCCCCCAGCCACAGCTGGCGCACCAGGTTGTGCCCGGAGACGTTGGAGCCGCGCACCAGCCAGGCCTTGCGCGGGGGACGCCAGCTCGTGGACAGGTAGTCGGCGAGCGGATGACCTTCGTCGGTGCGCCAGAACTCCGGGCCGGAGGCGTTGTAGCCGTACACCAGCGTGGCGGCGGCGGAGGAGGAGCTGCACACGATGTCGCGAGCCGCCACCCAACGCGGTGGCGCCTCCGGTCGCTCCGGATCCGCGGGCATGTCGGCCAGTGCTCCGCTCGCGCGCAGCTCCGCGCGGAACCGGCGTCCGTGGTCGCGGAGCCCCGGCCATGCCTCGGCGGCCACCTCTGACCCCTTTTCCAGGAGGAACCTGTGCGTGCCGTTGCCGTTGGTCTCGGAGAGCAGGTGTCCGCGCGCCTCGCCTCCTTTGGGGAGCTCGATGCGGAAGTCGGGGGAGCCGGCGAGGCGTCCGGGATGCGACATGGGCGATCACCTTCCGGGGGCGGGTTCTGCGCGGGCGGCGAAGAGTTTACGTGTTGACACTGTCAATCGACATGGGTGTAGGCGGGCGTATTGCGGCCTGGGGGAGGAGCTCGGCGGGGAGCCGAAGCCCGGAGCCGTGGCCGGGGGCACGGTGGTACAGGGCCGGGCCGGCCGTCCGCCGCCGCGGACGGGGAGGCGGCGGAGGCACGTCTCACCTGGTGTGCGGGTGAGGGACGGGACGGTGTCACGGCAGACCGCGCCGGACGTCCAGTCCGTCATGCCGAACCGGTGGAGAAGTGAACCGACGTGGTCCTCACCAGGGGACGGTGGAGGTGGGGCCTCCGCTCTCGGGACTTCCACGGTGCTCCGCCCACCGGCCGCGCGTCTCCTCGCCGCATGGGTTCCGTGGCCGGAGAAGCCTCCCCGGGCGCCTGCCACCGAGAGTCCGCGCCGCGTGAGGGCCCGCCGAGGGCGGGCCGCCGCGCGTCGGCGGTGCGTCGTGGCGGAGGCCGGACGGCACCGCGTTCTCGGAGACCACCCCGGCCGGATACGGGCGGCCGTCGAACGTGTGCCGGCCCTCCCCGGGCACCACTACGTCACGGTCCGTGGCCGAGGCCGCTACTTCGCCAGGTGTCCCGGAGAAGCCGGCATCGGGGTCCGGATCCCGGCCCCTCTGCCGTAGCGGGCCTCCGATCACCGTCCGGACCCCGTTCCGGTCGCGCGAGGACAGCGAGTGGAGGACCGTCTCCGGCTTACGCTCCTGCGAACGGCGCGGCGTGCATAGGGCATCGTAGGCGCCGGCCCTGTCTCCGCAGGGCCACACCAGGGCCTGCGGGGCACCGCCGGGCACGGGACCGTGGGGGAACGGGCCGTCCGGACCGCCATACCGCGGGCAGGGGCCCCAGGCGGTCTCCCGGTGGTATCGGATGGCGCCCGGTCCGCCTCCGTGGTTCCGCCGCCGGTTCTTGGGCTCCGGGTACGCCTCGATGACGGGGAGGTCATGAGCACGGAACGCGGCGATCCGAGCAGCCGGTATCTCACGGGACACGCCTCACCCCTCCTGCCGGGCCGGGTGGCGGGGCCCCTGGCCGGGAGGCGGGATGAGAAGGGAGCGGTAGGCGCCGGACCCGCCCTCGGCGAGTGGGGTCTTCAGGGACAGGCCGGCGGCGGCCATGCGGTCGTACTCGGCGAGGACCAGCCGCCTGGTGCGGTACTCGCCGAACCTGGCGATCTCGTTGTTCTTCAGGCCGCCCGACTCCGATTGGAAGGACTCCAGGATGTGCTCGGTGTCCTCATGGGAGATCCCGTAGAGGTGGAAGAAGTACGCGTCGAGCTCGGCGCGGAGCCGGGCGCGGCGGTCCTCGTCCCACCGGAACGGCTCCCCCTCGTCGCCGAGGTCGCGGGCGAGCGGTGTCATGTCGTAGGCGGTGTAGACGAGTTCCAGGACACGGGGGAGGAGGAAAGGAAGGTGGGGTTCGAGAGAGGTGGGGGTGGGGACGGGGAGCTGCTTCCAGATGAAGAGCTTCATATGGGCGTCGCTGATCTTCTGGCGGCTCACGAAGTCGAAGACCAGGGAGGACTGGGCGGCGACCAGGGCAGCGACCAGTGGAGGGGCGACCTGGGGCAGCATCAGGGGGTAAGTGTGACCGACAGCCGTACGTGGGAGGAAGGCCGGGATGGCGGTGCGTTCATCTGTCGTACGACATACGTCTCGCCAGCCCAACAGCCAGTCGCGTGTCCAGTGCAGTTCGGCGAGACGCTCACCGACGCCACGCTCCTTGACCTCCCTGCCACGGCGGACCGTGGGAATGGGCCCGTCCTCCAGGATCCAGTACCGGGGAACGGCACAGGCCGCAGGATCAGCCTTCTCCAGGGCACCGATGCGGCGCCGGTCCTCGTTGCCCGTCCCGGTGTAGGAGTTCCAGCGGTGGTCGAAGAGATGGGCCATCTTGCCCTCGTACAGCGGCAGCAGCCGCTCCTTACCGCGCTCGAAGACGTTGCCCCGGAGCTCCCACCCCTCGGCCTCGAGCCGCTCACGGCTGCGGAAGAGGTCGGAGTCGTCGGTCATATGGAAGAAGGTCGCTTTAAAGGTCACCTGCCAGGGATTTCCATTGGATCGTCTCTCTTCGTATAGCACAGGTACCCTTCGGTACACGCCGGCCGTGATGTCCGCGTCGCGCTGTGTGCGGAACACCGGAAGAGTGCCCGTGTTCGGGTTGATCCGGGCCAGATCCTCCGGGTCCAGTGTGAAGACACGGCCCGGGTCCTCCAGGTCCGCGACGTCGGACAGGAAGAAGCCGATCCGGCTGGCCTCCGCCTGCGTGCCCCGGCCGGTGAGCGAGAGCAGGCAGAACTTGTAACTGGAGTGCACGTTCTCGAACCACTTGCCGCCCTTGGGAAGCAGGGCCGACCTCGGCCGGCGGTTCTCGAAGTCGTACAGCGACGCCAGGGCCCCCCGCCGGGTGAAGTCGGCGAACAGGTGCTGGGCGCCCGCGCCCGTCGCGATCGCCGTGGGCAGGATCAGTCCGAACCGTCCCCCGGGCGCGACCAGGTTCGCCATCCGCTCGGCGAAGAGCTGGTCCGTCTGGATCATGGTGACGCCCTTGACCGTCAGCCCTTCCGCGCACAGCGGGAACACCCCCGAGTCCCCCGCGAAGTGGAACGTCCCCTTCACCGTACGCCGCGCCTCCCGGTAGCGTTTCCCGCCCTCCGGGTTCTCCCGCTCCCACTCGGCGATGCGGGTGCGGCGGGCGGTGCCCGCGATCTCCGCGATCTCGGGGGCGACCACGCTGAAGTACTTCTTGTCCTCGAAGTCGACCTTGTCCCACGGCGGGTTGCCCACCACGCACGAGAATCCGCCGGTCCACCCCGTCGCCGGGTCGACCTCGCCCCGGCCCGCCGAGGGGTCGTCCTCCTCCGGGACCGTGAAGACCTCGGGGAACTCCAGGTGCCAGTGGAAGAAGGCGTACTGGTCGCGCAGGCGCGCGATCTCGTCGTGCGTCGACCGCGGTGCCGCGTCGCTCCCTGGTTCCCTGAGCTCCCGGAACACCTTGTGCGTGATGGCCGGGGGCGCGTCCTCGCGCTTGACCCAGACGAACGCCGCGCACCACGCGTCCGCCAGGTGCAGGGCGTGCAGGTACTCGGCCGAGGTCGACCAGTCGCGGTAGGCGGCCTTCTTGCGGCGGACGTCGGTGAGGCTGTCGGCCGGGGACGCGGTGATCCGCCGCAGCCCGCGCGCGAAGGAGACGTTGGCGACCCTCGTCTCCGTCCCGATCTCGAACAGGCCATCCTGGCCTGCGCGTTCGAGCGCGTTGCGGGTGAGCAGCGACCGTGCCCAGGCCGCGTCGTCGCCCTCGGCCGCCTTGAACGCCTTGTCCGGGATGCCCTGCCGCATCAGGGCGGGGGTCGCTCCGATCAGGCCGTTGCCGTGCTTGATGTGGGAGTCGAGGAACCCCAGGGGACGGCCGGGCTCCATGGCCTCCAGCCACAGGGACACCTTGGCGAGTTCGACGGCCATGGGGTTGAGGTCCACGCCGTACACGCAGCGCGCGACGACCTCGCGGAGGGCATGACGTACGGCCTCGGCCGTGGGCTCGGGGTTGCGCTCCCGGACGGCGGCCACGCGCTTGGCGATGCGGCGGGCCGCCGCCACGAGGAAGTGGCCCGAGCCGCACGCGGGGTCGCAGACCGTGAGGGAGAGGAGCTCCTCGACGATCGCGTCGGCGGGGTCGGGGCGGCCCTCGGCGCTCGCGCGCCGTTCCCCGCGCTTGACGGCGTCGTCCATCACCGGGTCCAGCGTCGAGTCCAGGAGGGTCTCGGTGAGCGCGGACGGCGTGTAGTAGCTGCCGGTCTTCTTGCGGTCGTTGCCGATGCGGTCGACCAGCTCGAAGGTGCGGTCGGCGGCGCTGTGCTTGGGCACCAGTTCCAGCAGCGCCTCGTACACCGAGCCGAGTTCCTCCGCGCCCATGTGCAGGTAGTCGACCGGACGCCAGCGGGCCGAACCCGCGTCGCGCACGCGGGCCAGGTGCTTGACGGCCTCGAACAGGTGGCGGTTGGACAACCGGGCGTCGCGCAGAGGCTCGTCGGCGGAGGTGTGGTCGAAGAGGCCGCCGAGCCCCTTCAGTCCCAGCTCGGGACGCCCTTCCTCGCGGCCCAGCGCCTCGATCAGCAGTTCCAGGGCGCGGTACCGGTCGTCGTGGGCGGTGCCCAGACGGCGCAGGGCATGGCGGCGCAGGCGGGCGGTCGAGAAGTAGCGGGTGAAACGCTCGCGGGTCCGCTCGTCCGCCCCGGGATCCAGCAGGGCGCCGCGGTCCTCGGCCACGAAGAGGAAGATCATGCGGTAGACGAGCCGGAGCAGCGCCGTCTGGAAGGCGTGGACGTCCAGGCGCTCGCGGAGCCTGCTGTTGTGCGGGTGGCTCAGGAAACCGGTGCCGAGGACGGTGAGGGCCTTCTGGACGCCGTCGCGGAAGTGGTCGAGAGCCCGGCTGCCGGACTCGATGGAGACCGTCCGCCACTTCTCCAGCCAGCACCCCGAGGGGGCCGTGCCCTCCGCCACCGTGAACCGGGAGGCGTGCAGGACGCGGTAGAGCAGCACGAACTCGCTGAACAGCTCGCCGTCGAAGATCGCCTCCAGGTCGAACTCGACGTAGGCGGCGGTGGCGAAGGACGAGGAGTCGCGCAGCAGGCGCAGCCGGCGGCCGTTGGCGAGGACGGCCCACAGGTGGGCCTCGACGCGGTTGAGGCAGTCCTGGAGCATGGACTGGGCGGGGAGCCGGCCGGGGGCCGGGCGCCTGTCGAGGTCCTGGTTCCAGGGGATGAGGTGGATGAGGGCCGGGCCGTGGCGGTGGGAGACGGGGAAACGCGTGTCCGGGTCGGAGTCGGTGGTGATGCCGTCCGGGCCGACCTCGGTGAGCGCGCCGAAGTCCAGCTTGCGGAAGAGCTGGGCGAGCCAGTCGGTGCCGGCGCGGCCGGTCGGATCGGCGGCCGGCGCGCCGGTGGTGGGGTCGGCGGGCAGGACGGCACGCAGGTCCCGCCAGAGCGGCTTGAGGTACTCCCAGGCGCGTTCGGCCTCGTCGTGCACGGGCACCGAGGCGGGCAGGCCGTAGTCGGCGGACGTGGCACCCGGCAGGTCCCGCGCCTCGGCGATGCGCAGCAGCATGTCGGCGGGGAGCAGGCCGCCGACCGTGGTGACGGCGGTGAAGGCCAGGGCGGTGCGGGGGGTGGCGGACATCAGGCTTCGGCTCCGGACACGGTAGAGGCGGATGCGGCGGGGGAGGCGGGCTGCCGCGGCAGGTAGACGTACACGCCGAGAACGTCGGCGGGCTCCTGCGGGACGACCTTCAGGCCGCGGACGATCTCCTCGTTGGCCTTGCGGACCCGGCGGTGCGAGGCGTCCAGTTCGGCGGCCAGGCGGATGCCGTACTCGGTCAGGTGCGCGGACAGGTCCGGCAGACCGTTCAGGGTGCGGGTGATGTGGTTGCGGGCGAGCTGTTCGTGGGTGTTGGCGGTGGCGCGGGCCGTGAGGAGGGCGGTGGCCGCCTCGTCGTCCAGCCAGCGGGCCCGTGCCGGCATCCCCTCGAAGGCGAGCAGGCGGGCGTCCTCGGCGACCAACTGCCGTTCACCGGTGCGGGACGGCAGGGTGAGGTGGAAGCGGTAGCGGACCAGGAGGAGCGTGGTGCGGGTGGCGACCGCGTCCGTGGTCACCACACCGCAGCGGCGGGCCGGGCGGGGACCGAGGGCGTTCACGTCCAGCGCCGAGTCCAGGACGTACGAGGCGATGGCCCCGATCACGGGATCGGTACGGACCAGGGCGGCCTCGCCACGGGCGATCGCCGGAGTGGCGCGGAACGGGATCTCGCGGTCCTCCTCGACGATGCGGCCGCCGAGGGCCTCGGCCAGCGCGTCGCGCAGGCCCGCGGGAGCGCCGCCGACCTGGGCGGTGAAATCGCCGGTGCCGTCGCGTGGATCGCGGACCAGGGCGTCCAGGTCGCGCAGCGCCTCCAGGGCGAAGTCACGGACCTCATCGGTGCCGCCGAGGGCGGCCCGCACGGCGGCGACCTCGCGGGCGACCTCCTCCGGGTGGATGGCGCGCTGGGCGTATTTGGAGCGGGAGGTCTTCTCCCGCTCGGCGGCCAAGCTCCACTCGCGTTCGATCCGGTCGAGGGACTCCTGGTGGTCGCCGAGGTCGAACAGGGCCTCCTGGCTGCCCTGCCGGCCGTACAGCAGCAGCCACTCCACGATCGCGTCGGTGACGCCGGAGGCGGTCTCGTCGGGGACGGAGACGGAGATGCCCAGGTCCTTCTTGATCTGGCGGTGCTTCTCGAACAGCACGTCCAGGACCTTGCCGTCGATGCCGTTGTCCTCCCCGTACATGGTGATGACGCGGACCCGGTCGCGCTTTTGGCCGTAGCGGTCGACGCGGCCCTCGCGCTGGTCGTGGCGGGTCGGATTCCAGGCCAGGTCGTAGTGGACGACGGCGTCGAAGTGGTGCTGGAGGTTGACGCCCTCGGAGAGGCAGTCGGTGGCGACCAGCACGCGGCGGACGGCCGGATCACCGGCCCCCTCGGCGGCGAGCTGCTCGATGCGCTCCAGACGTTGCTGGGGGGAGAGGGTGCCGGTCACGGCGGCGATCCTCGTCCTCTTGCCGAGCCTGCCCTCAAGCTGTTCGGCGAGGTATTCGGCGGTGGGGATGTACCGGCAGAAGACGATCGGATGGTAGCCGTCGGCGGTCAGCTCCTTCAGGTGGCGGATCAGCGCCTTCAGCTTCGCGTCCTCGGCCGGACCGGCGAGCTGTTCGGCCCGCTCGGCGAGCTCGTGCAGCCAGGTGCCGGCGTTCTCCGCCTCGGCGGCGCCCGGCGCGACATCCCGGCCTTCCAGACGGTCGTCGTCCGCGGAGTCGGCGGCCACCGGGGCGCCGAGAAGATCCGCCTCGTGCGCGGTGCGGGCGGCGGCGGACTCCGACCGGGTCCGCAGGGTCTGTGCGGCGGCCGCCGGCGACGACACCATCGAGCGCAGCAGCGCGATCACCGACCACCAGGCGATACGGGCCTCCCGCCCGCCCTGCTCGCCGGCCGCCTCGACGCGGTCCCTGGCGTAGGCGATGGCGTCGTCGAGCAGCGCCCGGTAGGCGGGGGTGAGCCGGTACGGCTCGTCCTTCGTCCAGCGATCGGAGGGGAAGGCGGTCCGTTCGGCCAGGGAGTCGTCGGCGAGACCGTCCTCCTTGGTGAGGTAGTCGCGGACGTCGGCACGCTTGCGGGCCACGAAGTGCTCGGCGAGCCTCGCCCGTCCCGCCGGGGTGTCCAGGTCCAGGGACGCCAGTTCGGGACGCACCAGGCCGAGCAGGTTGCGGAACGCGGACTCCTTGCCCGAGTGCGGGGTCGCGGTCAGCAGCAGCAGATGGCGGTCGGCGTCGGCGGAGATCTTCCGCAGCAGCTCGTAACGGAGCTGGTTCGAGGAGGACACGGAGCCCTGTGTGTCGTCGGCGGCGACACAGGTGTGGGCCTCGTCGACGATCACCAGATCCGGGCAGTGACGTACGAAGTCCTCGCGGTGGCGGGCCGACTTGATGAAGTCCGTCGAGATGATCGTGAACGGATGCCGGTCGAACAGGGACTGGCCCATCTCCAGGGCGCGCTCCAGACGCGGCACCGTGGAGGCCAGGACCAGCTCGGCGTCGATGCCGAACTTCTCCCGCAGCTCGCTCTGCCACTGTTCGGCCAACGCCGGGGAGCACAGCACGGCCAGCCGGGACGCCTCGCCCTGTGCGAGCAGCTCCTTGGCGATCAACCCGGCTTCGATCGTCTTGCCGATGCCGACATCGTCTGAGATCAGCAGCCGCACGGTACGCTGCCGCAGGGCCATCAGCAGGGGGACCAGCTGGTAGGCGCGGGGCTCCACGGCGATGGACGCCAGCGAGCGGAACGGTCCCGCACCCGACCGGAACCCGATGCGCAGCGCCGTGCGCAGCAGGCCGGCGGCGCGCTGGTCGCCGAGGTCGTCCGGGCTCGGCGCCGTGAACTCGGCGGGACGCACCTCCTCGAACGCGGGGAAGACGGCGGCGATGTCGTCCTCGCTCCCGCCCAGCGGGCGCAGCACCAGCATGTCGGGGGCGCTCTCGGGCAGCACCACCCATTCGCGGCCGCGGGCGGCGACCAGCGAGCCGGCCGTGTACGTGGGGCTCATGAGATGTCTCGGTTCCTCGGGGTCGGGGGGCGGGCGGTCAACGGGTGTGGAAGTAGGCGGCGTTGTGGTCGGCGATGCCCTCCCAGTCCGCGTCCGTCGGAAAGCGCAGGACGTCCCAGCCGGCGTCCTCCAGACGGTAACCGGCCTCGATGTCACGGGTGGAGTCGGCCGCGCGACCGGGGACGTCGACGAACACGGCGAGGTTGGCGCCGTCCAGGCGGAAGACGAGGTCGGGGCACGCCCCCGCCTCGGGGACGAGGGTGTTGACCTCGTCCGGCAGCCGGTAACCCTTCGCCTTGAGCCAGCCGAGCAGGTCGCCCCGTGAGACGAGGGCCGCCAGATCCGCCTCCAGCGGGGACGACGGCGCGGGCGCCGAAACGGTGCCGGACGCGGTGCCCGCGCCGTCGGCCGCCGGAGCGAGCCTGCGGAACCGTTCGCTGCGGGACTCGCCACGGTCCTCCCGCTCGGTACGGGCGCCGGCCAGCCGCATCAGCAGCGAGCGGGCGGCGTGCCGGCTCAGTCGGCGATGGTGCATCTGGTTGGCGTAGGTCAGCAGACAGGCGTAACAACCGCGGGCGCACTTCTCGCCCTCGGCCGGCCCGCCCAGGTCCTCGCCGGTCTCCGGGTCGAAGTGGCAGATCTCCAAGGCGGTCCGGGCGGCCTTGGCGAGGGCGTCCTTCTCGTGCTGGATCCGGCGCAGCACACCGGCGCCCCCCTCGGCGGCCTCCGTGAACAGCATACGGCGGCGCGGGCCGTCGTCCGGGGGCAGCAGCTCCGCGGTCAGCTCGGAGTCCTCCAACTCGAACGCCGCCTCGACGCCCCGCTCCAGTGCGTACAGGAACGACAGGGCGACCGGCTCGGGTTGCGGTTCGTCCAAGGTGACCACGAGGATGTTGCGGCGGTCCTCCACATAGGGCAGGACCCGCTTCTTGCGACGTTTCTCGTTGCCGTCCTCGTCGACCACCGGCATGCCGGTGCCTTCGATGGCGTCCGCGGCGGCCCGGTCGTTGAGCCAGCGCCCGTCGCCCAGGTCCAGCCAGTAGCCGTCCGGCTCGCCCGGCTTGTCGCGCACGCGCCCGAGGTTGGTGATGCGGACGGTCGCCGAGTCGCCGTAGTCCAGGTCGAGGACGGGGGCGCCGTCGGTGTCGGTGACATGCGAGGTGAGGCGTCCCTTGCGGGCACCGTGGTCCTGGAACGCGTACGAGGTCTCCAGCCGGAAACCGGCTCGGCGCCGCTCCTCCTCGTCGGAGGAGATCCGCTCGCGCGGCGTGGTGTACACGGTGTGCAGATGGAGCAGACCGGTGCGCTTGCCTGTCAGATCCTCCCCGCACATCGTGCACTTGTCGGAGCCGGGTTTGACGGCGTGGTGGTAGCCGCAGCCGTCGCAGCGCCTGGCCTCCGCCGTGGCAAGGTCACCCGAGGCGTCCGGCGGCAGCTGGACCCGGGTGACCTGGTAGCGGGCGCCCTCGTGGTAGATCAGGGCGCCGGGACCGAACTCGCGGATCGCGAGGAACCGGGGACGCTGCAGGTAGTCGCCGTCGGCGTTGCGACGGTTGCCGCTGCGCGGGATGTAGGCGGCCAGTGGAAGCCGTGGGAAGCTGTAACCGGGCAGGAACCCTTCGGAGGCCAGATAGCGGTAGGGGTTGAAGTCGCTCATCACCGACTTGCTGTCGGCGGAACGGTTCAGCAGCAGGTTCGTCTGTGCCTCGGCCTCGCGTCGGCGGGTGCGCGCCCGGCTCTGTTCACCGGGGGAGAGGGTGTGGTCGACGACGCGCTTGTTCTGTTCGTACTGGTCGATGACGGCCGCCCGGAACAGTTGACGCCACCGGTCGAAGGAGGCGTCGAACCTCTCCGGCGCCCGCTCGATCCGGTCCTCGATCCACTCGTCGTACCACCAGGTGGTGGCCTCGAAGTCCGCGAGCAGCGGGGCCAGGACGCTGTGGGCGGCGGCGGTGGCACGTCGACGGGCGTCCTCGTCCAGGGACAGGTCGCGGATGTGGGGGAGGAGCGGCAACGGCATCTGCGGATCGGGGCGGTCGCCGCCATCGGGGTCGTAGGCGACGTCGATGACGTCGGGGATCGCGGTACCGAGCTTCATACCGGTCTCCGCCAGCCAGATGCCCTGCAGGTGGGAACGGACCAGGTCCTCGTTGGCCAGGTCCAGACGCGGAGGAGCCACCTGCCCGGACACCATGTCCTGGGAGCGGCGGAAGTAGTACTGGTCGTGACTGTTGCCCGTCGCGCAGTACGTGGTCACCAGCGCGGGCTGGCCGGAACGGCCCGCGCGGCCGGAGCGCTGCGCGTAGTTCGCCGGGGTCGGCGGCACGTTGCGCATCAGCACGGCGTTGAGCGAGGAGATGTCCACCCCCAGCTCCATCGTCGGCGAGCAGTACAGCAGGGGCAGATCGGCGTCACGGAACCGCTTCTCACGTTCCAGCCGGTCCTCGGGGGTGACCTGTGCGGTGTGCTCCCGCGCGAACAGACCGGCCAGCTCGGTCGCCGTCGTGCGGTACAGACCACGGAAGAACGGATTGACGCGCGGGCCCTCTCCGCTGCTGTACGTGCGCGCCAGCGGGTCGACCGCGCCCCGTTCGCCCGTCCCGGCCCGCCAGATCAGGGCGGTGGCCGGCACCCGGTAACCAGTGCGTTTCTCCGCCGCACGGCGCCGGTAGGCCGGACCGGAGTGTTCGGGGGCCGCCTCCACCTCGCGCACCAGGTCCGCGTCCCGCAGCACCCTCAGCAGATCCTCGATGACCTGCTGGACGTCCTCCAGGGACAGATCGCGCAGTTCGGGCATGTTCCGCCGGAGATATCTGCCGAACTTGCCACGGGCCGACAGGAACAGTGCGGAACGCTCCATACCCGGTCGTGAGCCGTAGGGGTAAGCGGTTCCGACGGTCGGCCGGTCGCTCTCGCCCAGCACCCACGGCCCGCTGAGGAGCTCACTCGCTCGCTGCAGGGTGTCGAAGTCGTCACGGAAGTACTGCACGTCGATGGCGAGGGAGCGCCGCATGAAGTCGAGCAGCGTACGGGCGACCTCCTCGCGCAGCGCGGGGTCGGCGTCACGCAGCACGGCGTGGGCGGACTGCCAGCGCTCGGCCCGGGCGGCGAGCCAGTCCAGATCCTCGTAGTCGATCCGCAACAACCCTGTCTGTTCCAGGTTCGGCATCGTGATGCGCCAGCCGCGCTCCAGGTCGCGGTAGAGGCGGTAGCCGACGACGTCCCGGAAGGCCTTCGTGGCCCGGCGCTCCATGGAAGGAGTCAGATCCGTGCCCGCCGCGTACTCGCTCGGTGACAGTCCCATCACCCCGGTGACGGCCTCGGCGAGGACGTCGTGGCGCAGTCCCTCCTCACCGGCCTGCGCCGTCGCCTGGTAGAGGGCCCCGCGCAACTGCGTCACCTGGGCGAAGTCGTTGAAGTGACCGGCCTGCAGCGAAGCGTCCTGGCGGTTGTCCACGAAGGTGAGGAGTTTGCGCGCCTTCTTGTCCAGGCTCTCCTCCGGTACCGCCCGCAGGGATTTCACGATCGATGCGGATATCAACGAGGTGGCCGAGGAACGTCCCTCCTGGTCCAAGGTGGCCAGTTTGGCGAAGTCCCGGCCGCGGGTCTGTTCGTAGGAGACCTGGCAGTGCACGCAGAACAGGAACGGCGCCGGGATGAACGCGGCCACCGCCCCCTCGCCCGACTCGTTCCCATGGGCGTCCACGACGACACGCTTGGGCAACCGGGAGCGGTAGGACTTCTTGACGACCGTCACCCCCTGAGCGTCCGGTTCGAGCCAGGACTCCGGCAGCCGCCGGTCGTCCACGGCCTTCTGCGGATCGGCCGGCCACTCGTAGTCCTCTCCGGGCAGGCCCAGGTACAGGTACCCTTCGCCCTCGCGGCCTCCGGAGGCGGAGGTGTCCCGGCGCGGTTCGTACCGGAACGTGCCGCCCTCCTCGGAGCGCCAGACGGTCAGGTACTCCTGACCGCACTCGCGGCAGAACGCCAGCGGGAACAACGGTTTGCCGTCGCTGTCCGGCTGCTCCAGCTGATAGGTGCGGGTCAGCGGCCGGGTGAGCGGATCCTCGAGCGTCGTGTAGACGGTGTCCCCCTTGGAGAGGAACTGGTGCAGCCGGAACGCGAACAACGGCCGCTCCGTCACCGGATGCTTGGCCTGTGCCCCCGCCTCCAGAGTCGTCCGGATCGCCTCGCGCACGATCTCCTCGGCCACCCCCGACTGTGCGGCCAGTTCGGCCGCCGCCGCTTCGACGGTGTCCGGAGCGCAACGGCGAAGGCGTCCGGTCTCCTCCTCGCGCTCCAAGCCGAACCGGGACTCGACCCAACGGGCGAGCGGATCCTTCGTCAGCGCCTCGTAGGAACGGGGCGCCGCCGGTGCCTGGAGCCGTTCGGCGGACACGGTCGCGGGAGCCTCTTCGGTCGCCCGGACCAGGGTCTCGCCGATGACCCGTTTCGGCAGCACGGTCGTACCGAACAGGCGCCCGGCGAGCCTGGCCACCTCGCGTTGCTGTTCCTCCCAGGAACCCTCGGTGGACATGGTCGCCGAGGTGCCGATGCACTGCAGGGTCGCCGAGGCCCGGCAGGCCTCACGGACCCGGCGGATCAGGAACGCCACGTCCGCACCCTGCCGCCCCCGGTAGGTGTGCAGCTCGTCGAAGACGAGGAACTGCAGTCCTTCGGCCATGCGGATCAGGCTGGAACGGTCGTCCGGCCGGGTCAGCATCAACTCCAGCATCACGTAGTTGGTCAGCAGGATGTCCGGAGGGTTCTTGCGCAGCTCTCGGCGCTGCTCGTCGGATTCCTGGCCGGTGTAGCGGGCGAAGGTGACCGGCTCTCGGCCTGCTCCGAAGCCGTGGCGCAGATACTTCTTCAACTCCTCCATCTGCGAGTTGGCCAGCGCGTTCATCGGGTAGACGACGATCGCGCGGATCCGGCCTCCGGCGGCGGGCCCCGCTGTCTGACGCTCCTTCAGCACCCGGTCCACGATCGGGACGATGTACGACAGCGACTTGCCGGAACCGGTGCCCGTGGTGAGCACGTAGGAGTCGCCGGCCTGCGCGGCCTCGATCGCCTCCCGCTGGTGAAGGTGGAAGGTCAGCGGCCGGCCGTCCGGGCGGAGTGAGGTCTCCTTCTTGCCCGCCTGGAAGATCTCCGCGCACCTGGGATGCAGGATTCCGTCCCGTACCAGGTCGGTGACCTGGCCGCCGTCGGCGAAGAACGGGTTCAGCGACAGCCAGGGGTCGGGCCACTGTGACTTCGCCGCCAGGTCATCCTCGACGAAACCGGAGATCCGGGGGTCCCGGATCACCGTCGCGCTCTTGGTGAAGCTCTCGTACTCGTTGATCAGGTCGGCATGAATCCCGAAGACGTCCATCGCCTCCGGCAGGCGGGGCTTCCTGCGCGGTGCCGGTGCCGGCACGGCCGGAGCGGATTCGGGGAGCAGGGCGCGCAACCGTGCCACCGGATCCATCACCAGCCAGTGTGGAGCGAGCAGGGCGGCCCCTTCGTCCGCTGCGAGTGCGAGCGGGATCAGCGCCTCACGGACCAGGGCGGCGTTCTCGGGCCGCAGCTCGGCGTCCTTCTCAAGCAGGCGGTTCACCAGCCGGACCAGACCGGGCGGCAGATCCGGACGTACGAGGGTCAGCTGCGGTGGCTGTTTGTGCTGGTGCTGTTCGGAGAGTTCGTAGGGGGTCTTGGCGGAGAACGGCGGCCGTCCGATCAGGAGCTCGTACAGGATGCAGCCGAGCGCATAGAGGTCGGCCGGGGCGGAGACGTGTTCGGCGCGGAACTGCTCGGGCGCCATGTAGCGGGCCGTACCGACGCTGACGCCCGTGCTGGTCAGCCGTGTCTGGTCGGGGTCGTCGACGATCGAGCCCATGCCGAAGTCGAGGACTTTGAGGGTGCCGTCGTGGGTCAGCATCACATTGGCCGGTTTCAGATCGCGGTGGACGACCCCGGCGGTGTGCGCGGCGGTGAGACCGGCGGCGATCTGGGCCCCGATGGCGGCGGCCCACGAGACCGGGAGCTGGGGTTCCTCGTCGATGAGATCCGTGAGCGGATGACCGTCCAGCAGCTCCATGGCCAGATAGGGCAGGCCGGCGCCGCCGGGCGTCCGATCCACACCGCCGTCGATCAGCAAGGTGAGGTTCGGGTGCCCCTGGGAGAGCATGCGCATGATCCGCACCTCGCGACGGAAGCGGGCGACCTCCTTGCCGGACTCCGGGGCGTCGACCGTCACCCCGGTCCGGCTGCGCAGTACGGTCTTGATCGCGACCTGCCGATGCGGGGAGTCGGGGGCGGCCCGGAGGTCTTCGGCCCGGTGCACCTCGCCCATGTTCCCGCGGCCTACGATTCCTGTGATCCGGAACCGCCCGTCGACCGTCTTCAGGTCCACTCGCCCTCCCCGTTTCGCCCGCTGCGCGCAAGATGGGTGCGTCTCGCAGGGAGCGTACACCTTCGCCCTTCGACGAGGATGGCATCTTCCTGTTAACTCTGTCAACGCATCGTTAATATGTGAGGTGTGAATATCCGGCGGACGTGTCATGGAGAAAGGCGCAGACGGCGTGGCACACCGGAAACCGCCGAACCCGGCCTGGGGCGTTCCGCGGACTCTCCGGCGCTTCTCACCGTTGCGCCGTGGTCGTCCGCCGCACCGATCATGACGCGGCCGATAGCGGACCGCCCCCTTCCGGCACATCCCGGAAGGGGGCGCAGAGCCGGAACGGCCATCTGAGGTGGGGCCGTCCCCCGAGGGGCACGCATCGAGCGGTGCGAAGGCGACCGGGTCCTGGCATCGCCCACGGTGGGACCATGAACGCCGTGCACGTTGCGGCTTCCAGGCCGATGGCCCGGCCGCCGAGGGCCGGCCCGCGCGGATCCGCGTACCAATGGGCCTGATCGGCGCCGACCGGGCCCGTACCGCCGGGGACAAGGGGGTCCGTGGCCTTCTCCTCCATGATCCAGTCGCGCCCCCGCCGCCGAAGACGGGGAACCTCACGGGGAACCTCCTGGACTGCGCCCGGATCGCCGGTGCCGTCGTCATCGGCTTTCCGACGGCCAAGGAGCGGCCCGGGCTCGGTGAAGAAACGCTCGCCCCCCTGGGCGCGCTGCGTGGCCACGTGCTCTCGACACCCCGCCGGTATGCCCGTCACCGTCCACGTGCCGCAGACGGGCGAATCCTCTCACCGTCCTGCGAGCCGCCGCCCACACCCTGCAGGGGCGGGTTCATCCCTCGGGACCATGGCCGGCACCTCACCGGTGGATGAGCAGGAGAGGGCCCTCCGCGAAGCGGATCCTCTCCGCACTGCTCGGCTTTCGGGCTCTCCTCCCGTCTCGGTCGACGGGAACGGGGGACGTCTTCAGGCGCGGACCGATTCTCGTCCCTTTCCCGGTCGTTCCTCGAGGAAGGAGTCCTCCGGCGGATCCGTCCACCGGTGGGCGTGGCCGATCCCGTGCCGATCGGCGTACAACACGCCGTTTCGGGAAGTCACCTTGTGGCGAGCCCCACCGCTCTAGTCTGAAAGGCGGCGGACGGCCACGCCGCTGACAGGTGCAGGTGAACACGACGACCTCCCCCCGGGTCGCGCGGGCGGGGGACGCGAAGGAGCACGCATTGCGACCCTGGCTGGGCACCCCCTATCCGCTCGGCGCCACCTACGACGGCGCCGGAACGAACTTCGCTCTGTACTCGCAGGTCGCCGACCACGTCGAACTGTGCCTGTTCGACGACGACACCGGCGCGGAGACCCGCGTCAGGCTCCCCGAGGCACACGGATTCGTACACCACGGCTACCTGTCGGGGGTCGGCCCCGGGCAGCGTTACGGCTACCGCGTGCACGGCCCCTACGATCCCGCCGCCGGACTGCGCTGCAATCCGGCGAAGCTGCTCATCGACCCCTACGCCAAGGCCATCACCGGCGGGGTGATCTGGGATGAGGCCCTGTTCGGCTACCGCTTCGGCACCGAGGAGCAGCGCAACGACGCCGACTCCGCGCCGTTCGTGCCCAAGTCGGTGGTCGTCAGCCCCTTCTTCGACTGGGGCAACGACCGGCCGCCGAAGACGCCCTACAACGAGAGCGTCATCTACGAGGCGCACGTGCGCGGGCTGACCATGCGCCACCCCGACGTCCCCGAGGAGATGCGCGGCACCTACGCCGGGCTCGCCCATCCCGCCGTCATCGACCACTTCCAGCGGCTCGGGGTCACTGCGGTGGAACTGATGCCCGTGCACCAGTTCCTGCACGACCACGCGCTGATCGCGCGGGGACTGCGCAACTACTGGGGGTACAACACCATCGGGTTCTTCGCGCCGCACGAGGAGTACGCGGCCACGGCCGCCACGCGCGGGCCCGGCGCCCAGGTGCAGGAGTTCAAGGCGATGGTCAAGGCGCTGCACGAGGCCGGCATCGAGGTGATCCTCGACGTCGTCTACAACCACACCGCCGAGGGCAACCACCTGGGGCCGACCCTGTCCATGCGCGGCATCGACAACCAGGCCTACTACCGCCTCGTCGACGACGACCCCCGCTACTACATGGACTACACCGGCACGGGGAACTCGCTCAACGCCCGAGACCCGCACTCGTTGCAGCTCATCATGGACTCGCTGCGCTACTGGGTGCTGGAGATGCACGTCGACGGGTTCCGGTTCGACCTGGCCTCGGCGCTGGCCCGGGAGTTCTACGACGTCGACCGGCTGAGCGCCTTCTTCGACATCGTGCAGCAGGATCCGGTGATCTCGCAGGTCAAGCTGATCGCCGAGCCCTGGGACGTGGGGCCGGGCGGCTACCAGGTGGGCAACTTCCCCCCGCTGTGGACGGAGTGGAACGGCAAGTACCGCGACACCGTCCGCGACTTCTGGCGCGGCGAGCCCGCCACACTGGGCGAGTTCGCCTCACGCATCACCGGTTCCTCCGAGCTGTACCAGGACGACGGGCGCCGGCCGTTCGCCTCGATCAACTTCGTCACGGCCCACGACGGTTTCACCCTGACCGACCTCGTCTCCTACAACGACAAGCACAACCTCGCCAACGGCGAGGACAACGCCGACGGCCACAACGACAACCGGTCGTGGAACTGCGGGATCGAGGGCCCCACCGACGATCCCGCGATCAACGCCCTGCGCGACCGGCAGCGGCGCAACATCCTGGCCACCCTCATGCTGTCCCAGGGGGTGCCGATGCTGCTGCACGGAGACGAGATCGGCCGTACCCAGGCCGGCAACAACAACGCCTACTGCCAGGACAGCGAGCTGACCTGGATGGACTGGACGCTGGTGGAGGAGAACGCCGACCTGCTGGCCTTCACCGCGGCCATCACCGAGCTGCGCCACCACCACCCGATCTTCCGGCGCACCCGGTTCTTCGCGGGCAGTCCCATCCGCAAGGGCGACGAACTGCGCGACATCGCCTGGTTCACGCCCGACGGCGCCGAGATGACCGAGGAGAACTGGGAGGCGCCCTTCGGCCGGTGCATCGTGGTGTTCCTCAACGGCGAGGGCATGACCGACCTCGATCCGCGGGGTGAGCGGGTCACCGACGACTCGTTCCTGCTGTGCTTCAACGCCCACTACGGCGATGTCGAGGTCACGATCCCCGACCAGGACTACGGGGCCGAGTGGAGCGTCGTGGTCGACACCTCCACCGGCGAGGTGTTCGCCCCGTCGGGGGCGGTGGCGCCGCCGGAGGCGCAGGGCATCCGGCGCACGGTCAAGGCCAACGGCACGATGGCGCTTCCCGCGCGTTCGCTGCTGCTCCTGCGCCGTACGGCGGAGGGGCGCGGCACCACCGCGCGGCGGAGCGCGGAGACCGAGAAGCGGTAGGGCGGCCGCGAGCCGCACGGCAGGGACGGGGAGGGGCCGGTGAGCCGAAGGGAACGCGCAGTGGGACCGGGGGTGCCGAGCTCGACCTACCGGCTGCAACTACGGCCGGAGTTCACGCTGGGGGACGCGGCGCGGGTGGCCGACTACCTGCACCGGCTGGGGGTCGGCGCGGTGTACACCTCTCCGCTGTTGACGGCGGCCCCCGGCTCCACCCACGGCTACGACGTGGTCGATCCGGCCCAGGTCTCGGTCGCGCTGGGCGGGGAACGGGCGCGCCGCGCGCTGGTGGGGTGGCTGCGCGAGCTGGGCATGGGCCTGGTGGTCGACATCGTGCCCAACCACATGTCGGTCGCCGACGCCGCGGCCAACCCGTGGTGGTGGGACGTGCTGCGCCACGGACCCCGGTCGCGCTACGCGCGCTTCTTCGACATCGACTGGTCGGCCGGCCCGCTGTTACTGCCGGTTCTGGCGGACGACGGCGACGGAGGGGAGGCCGCGCTGGGTGAACTCGCCATCGCGGACGACTGCCTCACCTACTACGAGCACCGTTTCCCGCTGGCTCCCGGCAGCTACGCGCCGGGGGACAACCCCGGGCTGGCGCACGAACGCCAGCACTACCGGCTGGTGTCGTGGCGGCGGGCCGGCTCGGAGCTGACCTACCGGCGCTTCTTCGACGTGGCGACCCTCGCCGCGGTGCGCGTCGAGGAGCCCGACGTGTTCGCCGCGACGCACGGGGAGATCCTGCGCTGGGCCGCGGCGGGAGACGTCGACGGACTGCGCGTGGACCACCCGGACGGGCTGAGCGACCCGGGCGGCTACGCCCGCCGGCTGCGCGAGGACTTCCCCGGCTGGATCGTGGTGGAGAAGATCCTCGCCCCCGACGAGTCCCTTCCGGCGTCCTGGCCGGTCGACGGGACGACCGGGTACGACGCGCTGCGCGAGGTGTGCGGGCTGTTCGTCGATCCCGCCGCGGAGGGGCCGCTCACCCGCCTCGCCGAGGAGAGGGGGGGCCAGACCGACTTCGCGCGGGTCGAGGCCGACTGCCGGCGCCACGTCGCCACGCGGGTGCTGGGGGCCGAGGTCCGCCGGATCGCGGCGCTGCTGGAGGGCGCCGACCCGGGACGGGCGCGTGCGGCGGTCGTCGAACTCCTCGTCGCCTTCCCGGTCTACCGTTCCTATCTGCCCGAGGGGGCGGCCGAGTGGGGGCGCGCGCTGGGAGGGGCCCGCGCGGCCCGTCCCGACCTGGCGGCCGAACTCGCCGAGATCGACCGTCGGGTACGGGCCGAGCCCCGCGGTGAACTGGCCCGCAGGATCCAGCAGACCAGCGGCATGGTCGTGGCCAAGGGCACCGAGGACACCGCCTTCTACCGCTACACCCGGTTCGTCGCGCTCAACGAGGTGGGGGGCGCCCCCGAACGCTTCGGCGTGGATAGCGCGGAGTTCCACGCCCGCGCGGCCGCCCGCGCGGCGTCGCGGCCGGACACGATGACGACGCTGTCCACCCATGACACCAAGCGCGCGGAGGACGTGCGGGCCCGTCTGGCGGTGCTCTCCGAGATCCCCGAGGAGTTCGCCGCGGCGGTGCGCCGTTGGAGCGGGCGCTGTGGCCTGAGCGAGCCGTCGCTGAACCTGCTGGCCTGGCAGACGCTGCTCGGCGCGTGGCCGATCGACTCGGGACGGTTGCGCGACTACCTGACGAAGGCGGCCAAGGAGGCCAAGCTCCGCACCTCGTGGACCGAACCCGACCCCGGCTTCGAGCGGGAGGTGGCCTCCTGGCCCGAGCGGGTGTTCGCCGACCCGGTTCTGGCGGGGGAGGTGACCGGTTTCGCCGAACGGATCACCCCGGCCGGATACTCCAACGGGCTCGGCCAGAAGCTGCTCCAGCTTCTGGGCCCCGGGGTTCCCGACGTCTACCAGGGCAGCGAGCTGTGGGACCTGTCACTGGTCGACCCTGACAACCGGCGCCCGGTGGACTACGCGCTGCGCGAGGAGCTGCTGGCCAAGCTGGAGGACGGCTGGCTGCCCGAGGTGGACCACAGCGGGGCGGCCAAGATGCACGTGGTCCGTACGGCGTTGCGGTTGCGCCGCGACCACCCGGTCGAGGGATATCTGCCCTTGGCCGCCCAGGGGCCGTCCGCCCGCCACGCGGTCGCGTTCGCACGCGGACGCGACCGGATCCACCCGCCCGACGTGGTCGCCGTCGCCACGCGGCTGCCGTTGGGGTTGGAGAGGGCGGGAGGCTGGCGGGACACGGTCCTGCCGTTGCCGGTGGGGCCGGGCCGTTGGGGCGACCTGCTCACCGGGCGCGAGATCCAGGCCGATCCCGACGGGTTCGCGGCCCCCCTCCTGGCCGACCTGCTGGACCGTTATCCGGTGGCGCTGCTGCTCCGCCGATGAGGACCGGTCTGGCGGGGACGGCGTGCGGGGCGCCTCCCGGAGGCCGGCCCCGGCTCCGTGCGGGGCTCAGCCGACCGCTTCGCTGTCCCGGCCGGCGTCGGGATGGTGGAGGCGGAAGGCCGGACGGTCGTCGCGGATCCGGGGGAGCGAGGTGAAGTTGTGGCGTGGGGGCGGGCACGAGGTGGCCCACTCCAGCGAGTTGCCGTACCCCCACGGGTCATCACCCCGGGCGCGTTCACCGGACCGCGCGGTGATCCAGACGTTGGCGAGGAAGAACAGCGTGGAGGCGCCCAGGATGAACGAGCTCACCGAGGAGAACTGGTTCAGCGCGGTGAAGCCGTCGGAGGGCAGGTAGTCGGCGTAGCGGCGGGGCATGCCCTGCGCCCCCAGCCAGTGCTGGACGCCGAAGGTGCCGTGGAAGCCGAGGAACAGCGTCCAGAAGTGCCACTTCGCCAGCTTCTCGTTGAGCATCTTGCCGGTGAACTTGGGCCACCAGAAGTAGAAGCCGGCGAACATCGCGAAGACCACGGTGCCGAACACGACGTAGTGGAAGTGGGCCACCACGAAGTAGGAGTCGGTGACGTGGAAGTCGATCGGCGGGGAGGCCAGGATGACACCGGTCAGGCCGCCGAGGAGGAAGGTGACCAGGAAGCCGATGGAGAACAGCATCGGCGACTCGAAGGTGAGCTGGCCCCGCCACATCGTGCCCACCCAGTTGAAGAACTTGATCCCCGTGGGGACGGCGATGAGGAAGGACAGGAAGGAGAAGAACGGCAGCAGCACCGCGCCGGTGGCGAACATGTGGTGCGCCCACACGGTCATCGACAGACCGGTGATGGCGATGGTCGCCGCCACCATGCCCTTGTAGCCGAACAGGGGCTTGCGGCTGAACACCGGGATGACCTCGGTGATGATCCCGAAGAACGGCAGCGCGATGATGTAGACCTCGGGGTGGCCGAAGAACCAGAACAGGTGCTGCCACAGGATCGCGCCACCGTGCTCGGCGTCATAGACCCGCGCCCCCAGCACCCGGTCGGCGGCCAGTCCCGCCAGCGCCGCGGTGAGCACCGGGAACGCCAAGAGCACCAGGATGGCGGTGAAGAACACGTTCCAGGTGAAGATCGGCATCCGGAAGGCGGTCATCCCGGGGGCGCGCATGCACGCGATCGTGGTGATGAAGTTGACCGAGCCCAGGATCGTGCCCAGCCCCGACACCAACAGCCCCATCACCCACAGGTCACCGCCCGTGCCGGGCGAGCGCACCTCGTCCGACAGGGGCGTGTAGGCGAACCAGCCGAAGCTCGCCGCCCCGCCCGCGGTGAGGAACCCCCCGACCGTGATGAGCCCGCCGAACAGGAACAGCCAGTAGCCGAGCATGTTCATGCGCGGAAACGCCACGTCGGGCGCCCCGATCTGCAAGGGCACGATCACGTTGGCGAAGCCGACGAACAGCGGCGTCGCGAACAGCAGCATCATGATCGTGCCGTGCATCGTGAACAACTGGTTGTAGGACTCGGGGCTCACCAGTTGCAGGCCCGGGTAGAGCAGTTCGGCGCGGATCAGCAGCGCCATGATGCCACCGGCGACGAAGAAGCCGAACGCGGTGGCGATGTACATGTAGCCGATGATCTTGTGGTCCGTCGAGGTGACCCAGGCCACCACGGCCGCCCCCTTGCCGGCGCGGTGGGGGCCTTGCGGGTGGGTGTCGCCGTGGGGGCGGGCCTGCACGCTCGTCACTTCGCCTCTTCCTCCGGGACGGGCCCTGCTCGGGGGATGTGTGGACGTCCCTCCGCTAGCCGCCCCACCCCTCCCCAAACCTGCGCGTCGGTCCGAAACCCTTGGGGCAGGGCGGTTTCCGTTTCGTCCCCGGCCCCTCGGGTAGCGGGCGCCCGCGGTCGTCCGTAGCGGCCGGGGGACCAGGTGCCGAGGGCGAGGAGGGACGATGGGCGTTCGCGAGTGGATCGAATCCTGGCCGGTGTACCGGCAGGTCACCGGATCCGACCGGACCGGTCACGGCGCGGCGGTGAAGTCGCGGCGCAGCGCGGGGCTCACCGCTCGCACCGAGACCGCCGACGACGTCGTGGACTCGGTGTGCCCCTTCTGCGCGGTCGGGTGCGCGCAGAAGGTGTACGTCAAGGACGGCAAGGTCGTCCAGATCGAGGGCGACCCCGGCTCCCCGGTGAGCCGGGGCCGGCTGTGCCCGAAGGGATCGGCGAGCCTCCAGCTCACCACCGGCCCCTCCCGCCTGGACACGGTCCTGTACCGGCCTCCCCACGCGCGCGACTGGCAGGAGATCGACCTGGACACCGCCATGGAGATGGTCGCCGACCGGGTCGTGCGCACCCGGCGCGAGACCTGGGAGTGGGAGCACGAGGGGCGCCGGGTGGCGCGCACCATGGGGATCGCCAGCCTCGGCGGGGCGACGCTGGACAACGAGGAGAACTACCTCATCAAGAAGCTGCTGACCGCGCTGGGCGTGGTGCAGGTCGAGAACCAGGCGCGGGTCTGCCACAGCTCCACGGTCGTGGGCCTGGGCACCTCCTTCGGCCGTGGCGGCGCCACCACGTTCATGCAGGATCTGCAGAACTCCGACTGCATCATCATCGAGGGGTCCAACTACGCCGAGGCGCACCCGGTCGGCTTCCAATGGGTGATGGAGGCCAAGGCGCGCGGTGCCGTCGTCATCCACGTCGATCCCCGTTTCTCCCGGACCAGCGCGCTGGCCGACCTGTACGTTCCGATCCGCGCCGGTACCGACATCGCCTTCCTCGGCGCGATCATCAACCACGTCATCGAGAACGAGAAGTACTTCCGCGAGTACCTGCTGGCGTTCACCAACGCCGCCACGATCGTCTCCGAGGATTTCCGTGACACCGAGGACCTCGACGGGCTGTTCTCCGGATTCTCGTGGGAGAACCGCGACTACGACGTCGACACCTGGCAGTACGAGGGGGCGAACGTCGCCGCGGCCTCGGGCGAGCGCGGCCGGCGCCCGTCCGGGCAGGCCGGCGAGCCGGAACAGGACCACGCGATCAAGGGGGCGGGCCGCGCCGAGCAGCACGGAGCGGGTGGCGCCGCGATCCGGGGGGAGATCCGCACCGACGAGACGCTGACCGACCCTCGTTGCGTCTTCCAGATCCTCAAACGGCACTTCTCCCGCTACACGCCCGAGATGGTCGAGAAGGTCTGCGGGATTCCCCGCGAGACCTTCTTGCAGGTCTGCGACCACCTCACCCGCAACTCCGGCCGGGACCGGACCAGCGCGTTCTGCTACGCGGTGGGCTGGACCCAGCACACCGTGGGGTCCCAGTACATCCGCGCCGCCTCGATCCTGCAGCTGCTGCTCGGCAACATCGGCCGCCCCGGTGGGGGCATCATGGCGCTGCGCGGGCACGCCAGCATCCAGGGCTCCAGCGACATCCCGACCCTGTTCAACCTGCTGCCCGGCTACCTGCCGATGCCGCACGCCCACCACCAGCAGGGGTTGGACGACGCCATCGCCAACGACGCCCCGGACAAGGGGTACTGGGCCGACATGAAGGCCTACATGGTCAGCCTGCTCAAGGCGTGGTGGGGAGACGCGGCGACGGCCGACAACGACTTCTGCTTCGACTACCTGCCGCGCCTGACCGGTTCGCACAGCACCTACGACACCGTGCTGGCCCAACTCGAGGGCACCTGCAAGGGCTACTTCCTCATGGGGGAGAACCCCGCGGTCGGATCCGCCAACTCCAAAGCCCAGCGCATGGGCATGGCCAAGCTCGACTGGCTGGTCGTGCGCGACTTCTCGCTGATCGAGAGCGCCACCTGGTGGCGCGACGGGCCGGAGATCGAGTCCGGGGAGATGCGCACCGAGGACATCGCGACCGAGGTGTTCTTCTTCCCGGCCGCCGCCCACATCGAGAAGTCCGGCAGTTTCACCAACACCAACCGGATGGTCCAGTGGCACACGCGCGCCGTGCCGCCCAACGGCGACGCGCGCAGCGACCTGTGGTTCACCTTCCACCTGGGGCGGCTCGTCCGGGAACGGCTGGCCGGGTCCACCGACCCGATGGACCGTCCGCTCCTCGACCTGACCTGGGACTACCCCTACGAGGAGGGGGAGGGCGGACAGTACGGCGAGCCCGACGCCGAGGCGGTCCTCGCCGAGATCAACGGCCACGGCCCCGACGGCCGTCCGCTGAGCGGGTACGACCAGTTGCGCGACGACGGTTCCACGAGCTGCGGCTGCTGGATCTACTGCGGCATCCGCGCCGACGGTGTGAACCAGGCCGCCCGCCGCAAGCCCGCCGCCGAGCAGAGCTGGATCGCCCCGGAGTGGGCGTGGTCGTGGCCCGCCAACCGCAGGATCCTGTACAACAGGGCCTCCGCCGACGCCGAGGGGACCCCGTGGAGCCCCCGCAAGGCCCTGGTCTGGTGGGATCCCGAACGGCGGCGGTGGACCGGCCACGACAACTTCGACGGCGACGCGACGAAGACCCCGGACTACCGGCCGCCCCAGGGGGCCCGCGGCCCCGAGGCCCTCACCGGCACCGACGCCTTCATCATGCAGGCGGACGGCAAGGGGTGGCTGTACGCGCCGGCCGGACTCGTGGACGGGCCGCTGCCCACCCACTACGAACCGCAGGACTCGCCCTTCGCCAACCCGCTCTACGGCCAGCAGCGCAGTCCGACCCGGCTGGTCTACCCGCACGACCACAACCGCTACCACCCCGACGCCGGCACGCCCGGCGCCGCGGTCTACCCCTACGTGATCACCACCTACCGGCTCACCGAGCACTTCACCGCCGGAGGGATGAGCCGCTGGACGCCCTACCTGGCCGAGCTGCAACCGGAGTTCTTCTGCGAGGTCTCACCGGAACTCGCGGCCGAGCGCGGCCTGGAACACGGTGGTTGGGCGACGGTGATCACCGCCCGCAACGCCATCGAGGCGCGTGTCCTGGTCACCGACCGGATGGTCCCGCTGAGGGCGGACGGGCGCGTCGTCCACCAGATCGGCATGCCCTACCACTGGGGGCCCAACGGCTACACCACCGGCGACGCCGCGAACGAGCTGTTCCCCATCGTGTTGGACCCCAACGCCCACATACAGGAGGTGAAGGCGATCACCGCCGACATCAGGCCCGGCCGGCGGCCACGCGGTCCCGAGCGGATCGACCTGGTCCGCCGGTACCAGCGGCGCGCGGGCGTCACCGACCTGACCGGAACGGAGGTGTGAGGCCATGGTGATGGAACGCCAGGGTAGGACCGGGGCGCGGGGCGTGGACCCGGCCGCGAGCTCCGGCTACGACGAGCACCCGCCCCGCATGGGCTTCTTCACCGACACCAGCGTGTGCATCGGCTGCAAGGCGTGCGAGGTGGCGTGCAAGGAGTGGAACGCCGTCCCCGAGGACGGCCTGAACTTCACGGGCATGTCCTTCGACAACAGCGAGGGGCTCGGCGCGGACACCTGGCGCCACGTCGCCTTCATCGAGCAGCGCGCCCCGCTGGGCCACCAGGAGAGCGGGGTGGGCCGCGGCGGTACGGTGACGGACCTGGGCATGCCCTCCTTCACCCGCCCGGGGGACACCACCGGGGCCGAGGAGCGCGGTGACTTCCGTTGGCTCATGGCCTCCGACGTGTGCAAGCACTGCACCCACGCCGCCTGTCTGGACGTCTGTCCCACCGGAGCGCTGTTTCGCACCGAGTTCGGCACGGTCGTGGTGCAGGAGGACATCTGCAACGGGTGCGGCTACTGCGTTCCGGCCTGTCCCTACGGCGTGATCGACAAGCGCGAGGACGACGGCCGGGTCTGGAAGTGCACGCTGTGCTACGACCGGCTCGGCGCCGGACTGGAACCCGCCTGCGCGAAGGCCTGCCCGACCGACTCCATCCAGTTCGGCGAACTGGACGAGCTGCGCGAGCGCGCCCAACGCCGGGTGGCGGCGATGCACGAGGCGGGGGTCGCCTCGGCCCGGCTCTACGGCGAGGACCCCGACGACGGGGTCGGCGGCGCGGGCGCGTTCTTCCTGCTCCTGGACGAACCCGAGGTCTATGGCCTGCCCCCCGACCCGGTGGTGACCACCCGCGACCTGCCGTCGATGTGGCGGCACGCCGGCGTCGCCGCGCTGACCCTGCTGGCCGGCCTTTCCCTGACGTTCCTGAGGAGGCGCACGTGAACACATCGGAGGTGACCCGGGAGGGCATCCGTGGGGCCCGCCCCGACCACGACGCCATCCCCGGCTCGGCCGGTCGGCGGCGCCCCCGGCGCGGGGGACGCGGCGAACGCCTGATGGTGCCGAAGGCGGAGTTCCGCTCCTACTACGGCAAGCCGGTCCTCAACCAGATCGTGTGGGCCCCCTACGACATCGGGGGGTACCTCTTCCTGGGCGGGCTCGCGGGAGCCTCCTCGGTCCTCGCCGCGGGCGCGGAACTGAGCGGCCGTCCGGTCCTGGCCCGGGCGATGAAGATCGGCGCGCTGGGCGCCATCTCCGGGTCGGTCGTCGCGCTCGTCCACGACCTGGGCCGGCCGGCCCGGTTCGTCAACATGCTGCGGGTGTTCAAGCCGAGCTCCCCGATGAGCGTGGGCTCCTGGCTGCTGGCCTGCTACGGGCCGCTGGCCGGCGCGGCGGCGGTCACCGACGTCACCGGTCTCCTCCCCCGCCTGGGGCGGGCCGCCGCGGTGGGGGCCGCCGCCTTCGGACCCGCCGTGGCCGCCTACACCGCGCCGTTGATCTGCGACACCGCGGTACCGGCCTGGCACGAGGGCCACCGCGAGATGCCGTTCGTCTTCGTGGGCTCGGGCGCCGCTGCAGCGGGCGGGCTCGGCATGCTCGCCGCCCCGGTCGAACAGGCCGGCCCGGCGCGGCGCGCGGCCCTGTTCGGGGCGGCCCTCGAGGTCGGGGCGGCCCAGGTGATGCGGCGCCGCATGGGCATGGTGGCCGAACCCTACGGGCGCGGGAGCGCCGGCGTCCTCATGCGCGCCGCCTCCGCCCTGACCCTGGCCGGAGCAGCGGCGGGGACGGTGCTGGGACGGCGCAGCCGCGCCGCGGCCGCCACCGCGGGGGTCGCGCTGCTCGCCGGATCGCTGTGCACCCGCCTCGGGGTGTTCCAGGCCGGCGTCGCCTCGGCCCGCGATCCCAGGTACACGGTGGTTCCGCAACGTGCCCGGGCCGACGCCCGGGACGCCGGGACGGCGGACGGCGCCGGCGACGCCCGCACCGGGGTGCCCGCGCAACGCGGCGAACAGGGCTGAGGGGGCGGGCCCGCCCGAGCGGGCCCGCCCCGCGTCCTCGCCGCCTGCCGTCCGGACCGGGCGCCGCCGCGGGCCGGATAGGGTGAACGGCGATCATGCCTACCAGCAGCGAAGACCATCGACGCCCGGCCGTGCTCGACCGGCTGCGCATGCCCGCCCCCGTCCTGGACGCGCTGGCCTGCCCCCACTGTGGCGCGGGCCTGGCCCCCGAGGGCGGTGCCCTGCGGTGCGTCTCGGCCCACTCCTTCGACGTGGCCCGTGAGGGCTACGTCAACCTGCTCACCGGCCACCGGTCCGCGGGCACCGGCGACACCGCCGAGATGGTGCGGGCCCGGGTGGAGTTCCAGCAGGCCGGACACTACGCCCCCCTCGCCGACCGCATCGCCGCGATCGCGTCCGGGGCGGGCGGGGACGAGGGGGTCGTCGTCGACATCGGCGCCGGCACCGGGTACTACCTCGCCGCCGTCCTGGAGCGCCGCCCCCGCGCCGTCGGGCTCGCGCTGGACGTGTCCAAGTTCGCCCTGCGCCGCGCAGCCAAGAGCCACCCGCGCGCCGGCGCCGCCGGCTGTGACGCCTGGCGCGGCCTGCCGGTCCGGTCCGGCTCGGCGTCGCTGCTGCTCAACGTGTTCGCCCCCCGCGACGGCGCCGAGTTCCGCAGGGTCCTGCGCCCCGACGGCCGGCTCGTCGTGGTCACCCCCACGGCGCGTCACCTGGCCGAAGTGGTCGGCGCACTCGGCCTGGTCACGGTCGACGCCCGTAAGGAGGAACGCCTGGAGGGCGCGCTGGCGGGCTCGTTCCTCCCAATGGAGCGGGACGAACTCGACACCACACTGGAGCTGTCCCACGAGGCCGCCACCACCCTGGTCGAGATGGGCCCCAGCGCCCGCCATCTGCCCCCCGGCGAACTGCGACGCCGTGTCGCGGCCCTGCCCGAGCCGGTGACCACCACCGCCTCGTTCCGGATCTCGCTGTACCGGCCCGCGCCACAGGCGGGGTGAAGCGCCCGCACCGGGGTAGCGGGGGACGGACCGCGTCCCGCAGGGGACGCCCAGTCGCGTGAGTTCCACCCGGCTGGAGATCCGCCCGCGAGGTGATGCACACATGGAGAAGAGCGCCAAGCTGGTCCTGGCGGCGTTCGGGGCCGCAGGGGTCGCCGTACTCCTGAGCGGCCGGTCGCGCGACCGCGGCACGGACGGCCGCCGGCCGCGTTGGCAGGTGGTGACCGTCAACCGGCCGGTGGAGGAGGTGGCCCCCGCGGGACGGCCGCCCGAACCGCTGGCCGCACTCGGCGACGCCGTGCGCACCCGGGTGCGCCCCGCACCGGGAGGCCGCGGAACCGAACTGGCGGCCCGGCCCGGTGACGGCACGCGCGGCCGGGCACGGCTCGCCCGGACCATGGGACGCCACCCCGAACAGACCGTCGCCACGGCCCTGCGCGAGGCCAAGCAGCTCCTGGAGGTCGGCGAGGTCACCACGGTCGAGGGGCAGCCCGCGGGCCGCCGCACCGCGACCGGGACCCTGCTGCGCTCGGCCGCGCACCGCTCCCGGGGGAGGCTGCCGCGATGAGGGCGCTGTGCTGGACGGGAGTCAACGAGCTCACCGTGGAGCGGGTCCCCGACCCGCGCATCCTCAACCGTCACGACATCATCGTGGAGGTCACGCTCAGCTCCACCTGCGGATCCGACCTCCACCTGCTCGGCGGGTACATCCCGGCGATGAGCGCGGGCGACATCATCGGCCACGAGTTCCTCGGCACGGTCGTGGAGACCGGCCCCGACGTGCGCCGACACCGCGTCGGCGACCGTGTCGTCGTCTGCTCGATCATCGGGTGCGGACGCTGCTGGTACTGCGAGCAGGGCCTGTGGTCGCTGTGCGACAACAGCAACACCACACCCGGGGTGCCCGATCTGGTGTATGGGTCCAACCCGGCCGGCATCTTCGGCTACTCCCACGCCATGGGCGGCTACGCCGGCAGCCACGCGGAGTACGTCCGGGTGCCCTTCGCCGACCAGGGGGCCTTCTCCGTCCCCGAGGGGCTCAGCGACGAGGCCGCCGTCTTCGCCTCCGACGCCGTTCCAACAGGGTGGATGGGCGCCGACCTGGCCGGCGTGCGCCCCGGCGACGTCGTCGCGGTGTGGGGATGTGGGGGAGTGGGACAGATGGCCGCCCGGGCGGCGATGCTGCTCGGCGCCGAACGCGTCATCGCCATCGACCGTCTCCCCGAACGGTTGGAGATGACCCGGCGCCACATCGGCGCCGAGACCATCGACTACTCCACCCAGGACGTCTTGGGCGAGCTGATCGAGCGCACGGGCGGGCGCGGTCCCGACGTGTGCATCGAGGCGGTGGGCATGGAGGCGCACGGCGAGGGCGTGCAGTACCACTACGACCGGGCCAAGCAGCAGGTACGGCTGGCCTCCGACCGGATCTCCGCGCTGCGTGAGGCGATCCACGCCTGCCGCAAGGGCGGGACGGTCTCGGTCCTGGGCGTGTTCGGCGGGCTGGCGGACAAGTTCCCGATCGGGGCGGTCATGAACAAGGGGCTCACCCTGCGCACCGGCCAGCAGCACGGGCAGCGCTACATCCCCGACCTGCTGGAGCGGATGGACCGGGGAGAGATCCGCACCGCCCACCTGCTCACCCACCTGCTGCCGTTGGACGAGGGGCCACGCGGCTACGCGATGTTCAAGGACAAGACCGACGGGTGCGTTCGCGCGGTCCTGCGCCCCGGCGGGTGACCCCGGCGCCGCCCCGTCCCTCCCGGCCGGGAGGGACGGGGTCAGCCCCGGTGGAGAGAGGGCCGGCCGGCCAGGTAGCTGGCCGCCGGCCCCACGACGCCCAGGATGATCACGTAGGCCGCCGACAACGGCACCAGCAGGGGTTCCACGCTCGCGGCCAGCCCCGCCACCACGACCGAGAACTCCCCGCGGACGATCAGCGCCGTCCCGGCGCGCCACCGCCCGCGCGCGCCCACCCCGTCCCGCCGCGCCGCATACCAACCGGTCGCGACCTTGGTCAGGGCCGTCGCCGCCGCCAGCGCCAAGGCCGCCGGCAACACCGGGAGCAAATCGCGCGGATCGATCGACAGGCCGATCGCCAGGAAGAACACGAAGGCGAACAGGTCCCGCAGCGGCTCGACCAGCCTGCGCGTGCGATCGGCGACGTTGCCGCTGAGTGCCAGACCGACCAGGAACGCGCCCACGGCCGCCGAGGCGTGGGCGAGCTCGCACACCCCGGCCACCAGCAGCGTCAACCCCAGCACGCGCAGCAGGAACTGTTCGGAGCCCCCGGTGTCCAACAGCCGTCCCAGCAGCCAGCGCAGCCGGTGCGAGGCGAACAGCGCCAACGCGACCGCCGACAACGCCGTCCCCAACGCAAGCGAGGCCCCGCCCCAGCTCGCGCCGGCCACGGCGGCACCCAGCAGCGGCAGGTAGACCGCCATCGAGATGTCCTCCAACACCAGGACCGACAGCACCGCCGGGGTCTCCCGGTTGGCCAGGCGCCGCAGGTCGCCCAGCACCCGGGCGACGATCCCCGAGGAGGACACCCAGGTGATCCCGGCCAGCGCCAGGCACCCCTGCCACCCCAACCCGAGCACGGCCCCCGCCAGCGCGCCGGGAACGGCGTTGAGCAGCGCGTCGGCGAACGCCGAGGGCAGGTGCCGGCGCAGGCTGTCGGTGAACTCCGCCGCCGAGAACTCCAACCCCAGCAGGAGCAGCAGCAGGACCACCCCGATCGACGCCACGAGCCCGGCGAACTCGCCGACCGCGGGAACCGGCAGCACCCCGCCCTCGCCCAGCGCCAACCCGGCCAGCAGGTACAACGGGACGGCGGGAAAGGCCCAGCGGCGCGCCAGCGCCGCCAACCCGCTCACGGCCACCAGCACCGCTCCGAACTCGATGAGCAGGGCGGCCGATTCGGGCACGGCTCAACCGCCCAGAAGGGCCTCGACGCCGGCGATGCCCGTGTCGGTGCCGATGACGACGAGCCGGTCACCGGCGCGCAGCACCTGCTCGGGGCCTGGCGAGGCGATCACCTGCGTTCCGCGCACGATCGCCACCACGGAGGCGCCCGTGAGGGTGCGGGCCCGGGTCTGTCCCAGGGGGCGGCCCGCGAACGGCGAGGCCGCGGACACCACCGTCTGACCGGTTCGCAGCCCGGGGATCTCACGGGCCAGGTCGGCGAAGCGCTCGGCCACCCGGGGCGCTCCGAGGATCTCGGCGACGGCCTCGCACTCCTCGCGGTCCAGGCGCACCAGGGAACGGGGTTCGTCGGGGTCGGACGGGGCGTAGACGACCAGTTCCGCCCCGCCGTCGCGGTGGGCCACGACGCCGACCCGTTCCCCCTCGGCGGTGACGAACTCGTAGCGGATCCCCACGCCGGGGAGCAGCACCTCGGTGACCTCCATGCCCGCCTACTGCCCGCCCGGCCGGGGCGCAACGTGCCCGCGGGCCATGGGAGGGTAAAGGCCGCGAAACGGCAGGGCGGAGGGTCGGCGGAGTAGGCCCGCGCGGGCCTGGGTAAGGACAGGCCCGTGAGCGCGACCCTGCCCCGACCCCCCGACCAGCGGACCGGCCATGGCGACACCTTCTCGGTGTGGGCGCCCGAGCGCGACCGGGTGCGGTTGCGGCTCGACGGCGAGGACCACCCGATGGCCCGCGACGAACGCGGATGGTGGCACGTCCGGGTGCCCGGGGCGCCTCCGCAGGCCGACTACGGGTTCCTGCTCGACGACGACACCGAGCCGTTGCCCGATCCCCGGTCACTGCGGCAACCCCACGGCGTCCACGGGCTCTCGCGGCGCTACGACCACTCGGCCTTCCCCTGGAGCGACGCCGGCTGGACCGGGCGGGCGCTGCCCGGCTCGATCATCTACGAGCTGCACGTCGGCACCTTCACGGCCGAGGGGACCTTCGACGCGGCGTCGGCCCACCTGGACCACCTCGTCGGCCTGGGCGTGGACCTGGTCGAGGTCATGCCGGTCAACGCCTTCGACGGTCCCTACGGCTGGGGCTACGACGGTGTGCTGTGGGGAGCCGTGCACGAACCCTACGGCGGCCCCGACGGCCTCAAACGGTTCGTCGACGCCTGCCACGCCCGCGGCCTGGGGGTCATCCTCGACGTCGTCTACAACCACCTCGGCCCCTCGGGCGCCTACCTTCCCCGTTACGGCCCCTACTTCAGCGGTGAGAACGCCTGGGGCCCCTCCCTCAACCTCGACGGTCCCGGCTCCGACGAGGTACGCCGCTACGTCATCGACAACGCGCTGGGGTGGCTGCGCGACTTCCACCTGGACGGGCTGCGCCTGGACGCGGTGCACGCGCTCGTCGACCGCCGCGCCGCCGACCTGCTCACCGAACTGACGGCCGAGGTCGACGCGCTGGCGGTGGGCCTGCGCCGTCCCCTGAGCCTCATCGCCGAGTCCGACCTCAACGATCCCGCCATGGTCACACCGCGCGAGGCCGGGGGGATCGGCATGACCGCGCAATGGTGCGACGACCTCCACCACGCCCTGCACGCCGCCCTTACCGGCGAGGAACAGGGCTACTACGCCGACTTCGCCGCACCGGGGGTCCTGGCCACCACGCTGCGTCAGGCGTTCTTCCACGCGGGGACCTGGTCGTCGTTTCGCGGCCGCAGCCACGGCGCCCCCGTGGACACCCGTCGCACGCCGGCCAGCCGTTTCGTCGCCTACCTGCAAAATCACGACCAGGTCGGCAACCGGGCCGCGGGCGACCGTCTCTCCCCGGGCACCGATCCGGGCCTGCTGGCCTGCGGCGCGGCGATCCTGCTGTGCTCGCCCTACACGCCGATGCTGTTCATGGGGGAGGAGTGGGCGGCCTCCACCCCCTGGCGCTTCTTCGCGTCCTTCCCCGACCCCGAGCTCGCCGACGCCGTGCGCAGGGGACGGCGCCGGGAGTTCGCCGCGCACGGCTGGGGAGAGGCGCAGGTGCCCGATCCCATCGATCCGGCGACGCGGTCGGCCTCCGTGCTGCGCTGGGAGGAACGCGACGCGGAACCGCATCGGTGGATGCTGCGGTTGTACCGCGACCTCATCGCGCTGCGCCGGAGCCGGCCCGAACTCGCCGATCCGCGCCTGGACCGCTTCACCGTGCGGGCCGACCCTGCTGCCCGCACACTCGTGCTGCACCGCGGCGACCTGCGGGTGGTGTGCAACCTGGGGACGCGGCCGGCCACGGTCGTCTTGGACCGGCCGGCCGGCCGCGTCCTGCTGGCCTCGGCCCACCCCGGCCTCAACGGGGCGGAGGCACGGGTGCCGGGGCGGGCGTTCGCGGTGCTGGAGACGTGAGCGGCCCGGCCGCACCCGACTCGCCCGGTCCGATCCGGGCGTGCAGTCGGCGCAGCGGCCCGGGCGCCCACCAGTTCGCCCCGCCGGCCGACCGCATCAGCGCGGGACCGGGACCGCCCGGATGAGGGTCGCGTCGACCAGGATCGCCAGGGCCGACCCCACCCCCGGCATCTGGAGGAACACCAGGCCCGAGGTCGCGTAGGCGGCGAAGGATGGCGCCGGGATCGCGCCGGCCGCCGAGACCAGCGGTCCGCTGCGCCGTAAGCCCGCGGCGACCGCGGCGGTGGTGTCCCGCTGCGCTCGTACTCCTCCTTGATCCGGGCCGACATGAACACCCCGTAGTCCATGGACAGCCCGTAGGCGATGCAGAACATCGACAGGGGGATGCCCGTCTCCAGCGTCCCGCTCGGGGTGAAGGGGAGCAGACCGGAGAGGTCGCCCTCCTGGAACCCCCACACCAGCGCGCCGAACATCACCGGCAGGCTCGGCAGGTTGAGCACCGTCGCCTTCACCGGCGACAGGACGCTGCCGGTGAGCAGGAACAGCAGCACCAGCGTGGTGACGGACATCAGCCCGAGCATGAGCGGAACGCGCTCGATCACCACGTCGCGGTAGTCCAGCAGCTCGGCGGGGTGGCCGCCGGCCATGACCTCGGCGGGCGCCGGGGCGGCACGGACCTCCTCCCCCAGACCGAACGGGTCCTCCTCAAGCCGCTCCACCCCCGGGACCACCGACAGCCAGGTGCGCTCCCGCCCGGCGAAGCGTTCCGCGCCGGCGTCTCCCCCGGCTCGCTCTACCAGTTCTTCCGCAACAAGGACGAGATCCTGACGGCGCTGGTCCCCCGCTACACGGAGCGCTCCGCCGCCTTCTGGGGCGCCCAGCTCAACGAGGAGGTGGCGCGGCTGCCGCTCGACGAGCTGCTGGACCGGGTGATCGGCGCGATGGCCGCGTTCAAGGCCGAACGCCCGGCCTTTTGGGTCCTCTTCCACGGCTCGGCCACCTCGGCCCGCCTGGCCGAGGTGGCCGCACAGGTCCATGAGGGGATCGCCGAGGGACTGTGCGAGCTGTTTCGGGTCAGGGCCCCGGATCTGGCCCGGGAACGCCTCGACATGCTCGCCCGGGTCTGCATCGCCACGACCCGGGGCCTGTTCCCCCTGGTCATGGCGGCAGAGCCGGAGCAGCGGAAACGGCTGCTGGCCGAGCTGAAGGGGGTCCTCCTCGGATACCTGGGGCCTGTGCTCGGCTATGGTCCGATCCCCCGGGGGTGATCGCGGCCGCGGGGGCGGTTCCCGCGACCGCGCGGGGCTCAGGTGTTGCGGTGGCCGCAGTTGGGACAGGTCTTCACTCCGGCGTTGAGCACCTCCCCGCACGCGGAGCAGGAGCTTGTCACCGGTTTGTCGTGCTTAGGCAACCGCGTTCCCTTCGGCCAGTCCGTCCAGGACGTCGTCGAGCACCAGGGACCTGTCGTTACGCGACATCTGGCCCAGTCCCTCCAGGACCGCAGAGGAGTCCACGCGGGTGCCACGCGCGCCGTGCACCGAGCACACGCGCAGGCAGTCGCGGGTCAACACGTGCAACAGGGCGAGTTCCTGCGGGGGGGCGAGGTCATAGGCCATGGCCGGAAAGGTGGCCTTGTGGCGGGGGTTCCGCCAGCGTGCCACCTGTTGCAGGACCCACCCCCGCCACAGCGAGTCGAACAGCCCCCCCGGGGTGAGGTCGGAGAGGGCCTCCTTCTCGCCCTCCAGCATGCACTCCTTGCAGTAGGCCAGTTCGGCACGGAGCAGCCAGCGCGCGCGAGCGTGGGCGATCTCGGCGTTCTCCAGCTTGCTCGGGTGTCGATGTCCCATGGCCCGAGCCTATGACCGCCATGCCCGCCCACGCGAGTGGACGAGGGGGAAACGGCGGCCGGAGGAGGACCCGCCGGGGAGGGACGGGGCGGGCGGAAGGACGCGCTCTCCGGGCCGCCGGAGCCCGCCGCGGCCCTTCGCCGCCCGCGCGGGCGCCGGGCGGGGCGCCGCGACGCAGGCCCCGGCCGCGCCGAGGGGGCGGTCCCGGCGGGCGCCGCCGGGACCCTCGCGCCGGACCGGCGCGGACTGATAGGACTGATCACGTGGTGGTCAGGCGGGAACAGGCGCGTGCGGCGGCGGGAGACAACGCGCGGGAGGTGATCGAACGCCTGCGGCGGGTCCTCCCGGCCGAGGTCGTGCGCGGCGACGCGACGACCCGGGCCGCCTACGTCTCCGACGGCTCGGTCTTTCGGATCCCGCCGTCGGCCGTCGTGCTGCCCCGAGACGCTGACGACGTCGCCCGGGTGCTGGAGGTCGCGCGGGAGAGCCGCACCCCGGTCACCGCGCGCGGGGGTGGCACCTCCATCGCCGGCAACGCGATCGGCGAGGGCATCGTGCTGGACTTCTCCCGGCACATGGACCGCATCGTCTCCATCGACCCCGGGACGCGCACGGCCGTCGTGCAGCCCGGTGTCGTGCTGGACGACCTGCGCGCCGCGGCGGCGGCGCACGGGCTGACCTTCGGCCCCGACCCCTCCACCCACTCCCGCTGCACGATCGGCGGGATGATCGGCAACAACGCCTGCGGTCCGCACTCGGTGCGCTGGGGGACCACCGCCGACAACGTGATCGGGCTGCGGGGACTGCTCGCCGACGGCCGCGCCATCGACGCCGGGCGGGGGAGCAGCGGAGACCCCGACATCGACGACCGGCTGCGCCGCCTGCGCGACCGTCACCTCGTCCCCCTACGCACCGAACTGGGGCGCTTCAGCCGCCAGGTCTCCGGTTACGGCCTGCACCACCTGCTGCCCGAGAACGGTTTCGACGTCGCCAAGGCCCTGGTCGGCAGCGAGAGCACGTGCGCGGTGGTCACCGAGGCCACCGTCCGGCTCGTCCCCTCCCCTCCGGTGCGCCTCCTGGTGGTCTTCGGGTTCCCCGACGTCTTCGAGGCGGCGACCGCGGCCGCCGATGTGGCGCGCTGTGACGTCTTGACCGTGGAGGGCATGGCCCGCGACCTCATCGACGCGTTGCGGACCCGGCCCGGCCGCGAACAGGCGGGTGGCGAACTTCCCCCCGGTGACGGATGGCTGTACTGCGAGGTGGGTGGCGCCGACACCGAACAGGCCATGGCGGCCGCGCGAGCCGTCACGGCGTTGGTCGCCGAGCGTTTCCCCGCGGCGAGCGCGCGGGTGGTGACCGACCCGGCCCAGGCGCGTGCCCTCTGGGCCATCCGCGAGGCCGGGGCGGGCATCGCCGCGCGGATGGCCGACGGCGGCGAGGCGTGGGCGGGCTGGGAGGACTCCGCCGTACCGGTGGGCGCGCTCGCCGACTACCTGCGCGACCTCTACCGGTTGATGGACTCCCACGGGCTGCGCGGTATCCCCTACGGCCATTTCGGCGAGGGGTGCCTGCACCTGCGCTGTGACTACGATCTGCACACCGAACACGGGCTCGCCGCCTACCGGGCGTTCATGGCCGACGCCGCCGATCTCGTCGCCGCGCACGGCGGTTCGGTGTCCGGAGAGCACGGTGACGGCCGGGCCCGCTCCGAGCTGCTGCCGCGCATGTACGGTCCGCAGACGCTGGCGGCCTTCGCCGCCTTCAAGGAGGTGTTCGACCCGGAGCGGCTGCTCAATCCCGGGGTGCTGGTCGATCCGGCCCCGCTGGACGCCGAGGTCCGCCCCGGGCCGGGGCACGATCGCCTGGACCTCGTTCCCGTGCACGCGCTGAGCGGCGACGGCGGGTCCTTCGCCCGCGCGGTCGGCCGTTGCGTGGGGGTGGGGTCGTGTCGCACGCTGCACGCCGGATCGATGTGCCCCTCCTTCAAGGCGACCCGGGACGAGGTCCACTCCACGCGAGGCAGGGCCCGGGTGCTGGCCGAGATGCTCAGGGGACAGACCCTGCCGCGTGGGTGGCGCTCCACCGAGGTGCGTGACGCGCTGGACCTGTGCCTGTCGTGCAAGGCCTGCGCCACCGCGTGTCCGGTCAACGTGGACATGGCCACCTACAAGGCGGAGTTCCTGCACCGCCACTACGCCTGGCGACCCCGTCCGTTGGCCCACCTGTCGATGGGGTGGCTTCCGGTGTGGTCCCGTCTGGTGACCGTGGCGGCTCCGGTCGCGCGGGCGGTCAACGCGCTGACGGCCCGCCCGGGGGTGGCCGCCCTGGTCAAGCGGATCGCGGGGATCGAGCCGAGGCGAGAGATGATCGGCTTCGCCGCGCCGACGCTGCGCCGGTGGATGGGGAGGCGCCCCTCACCCCAGAAAATCTACAATGTAAAGGCAGCGGCACAAGAAGCGACATCCCTGAGTCCCCGAACCGTCGTGCTGTGGCCCGACACCTTCACCAACTTCCACGATCCCGGACCCGGCCGAGCCGCGGTCGAGGTACTGGAGACGCTGGGATACCGCGTCGAACTACCGCGCGGCCCCGTGTGCTGTGGACTCACCTGGCACTCCACCGGCCAGCTCGGCCCGGCCCGCCGCGCCCTGCGCGGGGCGTTGCGCGCCCTGGAGGAGGCGCTCGCCGCGGACAGGCCGGTGCTGGTGCTGGAGCCCTCCTGCGCCGTGATGCTGCGGGAGGAGGCGCGCGAGCTGCTGCCGGACGATCCGCGCGCGCACCGTCTGGCCCGGCTGGTCACCACGCTGGCCGAGCTCGTCGACGCCCACGACGGTCCCTGGCCCTTCGGCGACCTCGACATCGACGCCGTCACCCAGATCCACTGCCACCAGGAGGCGAAGGGGTCCTTCGACGCCGACCTGAGGGTGCTGGGGCGTCTGCGCGTCCGGTCCGACAGGATCGGTTCGGGCTGCTGCGGCCTCGCCGGCAACTTCGGGTTCGAACGCGGCCACTGGGAGGTCTCCCAGGCCTGCGCCGAGCGCGAGCTCTATCCCAAGGTCCGGGCCGCGGCCCGCGAGGACCTGGTCCTCGCCGACGGCTTCTCCTGCCGCACCCAGATCGCCCAGGGCACCGACCGGCGCGCCCGGCACCTCGCCGAGGTCCTGCACGCGGCACTGCGCGCCGGAGGGGACCGCGGACCGGGCGCCCCCTCCGGCGGGACGCGCGAGGAGACGTGACCCGAGCCCCACGACGGGAGGCGCGGGCGGGCTCCTCCCGAACAGGGTGCGGCGCGGGGGCGCGGGCGGACTCCCGCGAGAACGGACCGTCGTTTCGCGCAAGGGGCGGGGGGTAGCTGGCGGCCGAGCCGAGTGTGGGGAGCCGCCATGGAGCCGGACTTCGATCCGTCCGACTACGGAAGCCGTATCGCCGACATCTACGACGCGACCGTCAAGGGGCTGCCGACCGAGGCGGCCGTGGCCTGTCTGGCCAAGCTGAGCGAGGGCGGACCCGTCCTGGAGTTCGGGGTCGGCACCGGACGCCTGGCCCTGCCCCTGGTACAGCGAGGCATCCCCGTGGCCGGTATCGAGGGCTCGCCCGACATGGCCGCCCAGCTGCGGGCCAAACCCGGGGGCCGCGACATCCCCGTCCACATGGGCGACTTCTCCCAGACCCGGGTGGAGGGCGAGTTCGCCCTGGTGCTGCTCGCCCTGAACACCGTCTTCGCCCTGCCCTCCCAGGAGGCGCAGGTCCGCTGTTTCGCCAACGCGGCGGCCCACCTGCGCGAGGGCGGCCGTTTCGTCGTCGAGGCGTGGACGCCGGATTCGGCGGCCTTCCGGGACGGCAAGGCCGTACGGCTGCTGTCGGTGGCCGAGGACGAGGTCGTGCTGGAGGCGGCGCAGATCTTCCCCGCCGACCAGTACATGCGCACCACCAAGGTGCGCGTCACCTCGCGCGGGGTGCGGCTGCTGCCCGCCAACCACCGTTACGCCTGGCCGGCGGAGCTGGACCTGATGGCCCGGCTGGCCGGGCTGGAGCTGGAACATCGCTGGTCCGACTGGCACGGTACCCCCTTCGCCGACACCAGCCGCGAGCACGTCACGGTCTACCGCCGCCCCTGCTGACCCCACGTGCTATTGGAGAGGAGAACCGTATGCCGCTGCCCACGCCCCGCGGACCGCTCACCGAAGCGCTGTTCGCCGAGCTGACCGGCCCTGTCGGCGAGCTGGCGCCCCTGCCGGCGCCCGCGCGGGGACCGGCCGACACCGCGCTCCACGACGAGGATCTCCAGCTCGCCCTCCACGTCTGCTACGAGCTGCACTACAACGGCTACGACGAGGTCGCCGCCGACTGGGAGTGGGAGCCCTCGCTGTTGCGGGTCCGCCGCGGGCTGGAGCGGCGCTTCGAACAGGCGCTGCGCGCGGTGGTGCCGCCGCTGCCCCGCGTCGACGCCGCCGAGGTCCCACGCGCGTTGGCGCGGATGACCGCGCGGGAGACGGGACCGTCGCTGTCGGCGTTCCTGCAACGTCGCGCGGACATCGAGCAGTTCCGCGAGTTCGTCGTCCACCGCTCGGTCTACCACCTGAAGGAGGCCGATCCGCACACCTGGGCGATCCCCCGGTTGAGGGGGGCGGCCAAGGCCGCCCTGGTGGAGATCCAGGCCGACGAGTACGGGGGCGGCCGGCCCGAACGCATGCACGCCGAGCTGTTCCGCGCGACCATGCGCGGCCTGGGCCTGGACGACTCCTACGGAGCCCACGTCGAACGGGCTCCCGCGATCACCCTCGCCGTGGACAACGCCATGTCACTCCTTGGCCTGCACCGGTCCCGGCGGGCCGCGCTGCTGGGACACCTCGCGGCCTTCGAGATGACCTCCTCCCTGCCCAACCGCGCCTATTCGGCGGGGCTGCGCCGGTTGGGGGCCGACGCGGCGACGCGCCTCTTCTACGACGAGCACGTCCAGGCCGACGCGGTCCACGAGCAGGTCGCCGCGCACGACATGTGCGGCCGCTTCGCCGGGGAGCACCCCGACCTCGCCGGGGAGGTGCTGTTCGGAGCCGGGGTCTGCCTGGAACTGGACCGCCTGTTCGCCACGCACCTGATGGCCTGCTGGGAGCGGGGCGCGTCCTCGCTGCGCGCCGAGGATCCGATCGGCCGGGGGGTGCCGGCGTGAACGCCCCCGCGCTGTCCTACGTGCTCCCCCTCCGGTGGGAGGGGGACGAGGGACTGGCCGAGCTGACCGGCTACCTGCGCCGCATCGCCGCCCGGGCCGAGGTGCTCGTCGTGGACGGGTCCCCGCCGGAGGTCTTCGCCGCCCACGCCCGCGCCTGGGCGGGACTGGTCACCCATCTCCGCCCCGACCCGGACCTGCGGTGCGCCAACGGGAAGGTGTGGGGCGTGCTCACGGGGATGCGGCACGCCGGGGCGGAGCGGGTGATCGTCGCCGACGACGACGTCCGCTACGACGCGCGCGCACTGGCGGATGTCGCCGCCCTGCTGGAACACGCCGACCTCGTGCGACCGCAGAACTACTTCGACCCGCTCCCCTGGCACGCCCTCTGGGACACCGCGCGCACCCTTCTCAACCGTGGCGTGGGCCACGACTATCCGGGCACCTTCGGGGTGCGCCGGTCGACCTTCCTGCGCATGGGGGGATACGACGGTGATGTCCTGTTCGAGAACCTGGAGTTGATCCGTACCGTACGGGCGCACGGCGGGGTGGAGGTCCGGCCGGCCCATCTGCACGTCCGACGGCGGCCCCCCACCACGAGGCGCTTTTGGGACCAGCGGCTTCGCCAGGCCTACGACGACACCGCACAGCCGTTGCGCATGGCGCTGTTCCTGGCGGTGCTGCCGGCCGTGGGCGTCGCGCTGCGGGGACGTCATTACCGGGCGCTGGCCGCGGGGGCCGGCGCGCTGGTCGCGCTGGCCGAGTGGGGCAGGCGCAGGGGGGAGGGGACCCGGGTGTTCCCGCTCCGGGCCAGCCTGCTGGCCCCGGTGTGGGTGCTCGAGCGCGGGGTGTGCAGCTGGGGGGCGCTGGCCGCCGCGGTCAGCGGCAGGGGGGTGGCCTACGCGGGAGGACGCCTGCGGGTGGCCGCGCACCCCTCCAGGGCGCTACGTCGGCGCGCCGTCCGGGGGAGGATCCTCGCGTGGCGCGACCTCGGCACCGCTGGGCGCGACGAAGCCGATCGCCTTGTGGGAGCCGTCGCAGAACGGTTTCACGGCTGAGGCGCCGCACCGGCACAGTGCGACCGTGCGCCGGCCGGGGTCGATCTCCTCGCCCTCGTGGGTGGTCAGCCGGAACGCGCCTCTAAGGAGCAGGGGGCCGTTCTCGCACGGGGTCACCGTCACCGCGTCTGTGCCTTCGGACGTCTCCACGCTCCCCGGCTACCCGACGGTGGCCGGGGTAACCGGGGAGGGGTCAGCCTCCCGGAGCCCGCCGGGGCCGGGGGAGCGGCCCGACGTCCTCGTGCCGCCCGGGGAGCAGTTCGGCGTGCCGCAGACCGGGGCCGGGACCGTGGCGTGCGGCCAGCAGGTCGCTGACCAGGCCGGTGGCGAAGGCGTAGACCGCCTTGTGGGCGAGGTCGACGGCGAGTTCCCGGCGCGGCCAGGTCCAGGGGGGAGCGCCGACCCCGGTCGCGTTCTCCAGGATCTGGTCGGAGGTCAGGCGGACCACGCCGAACATCGCCGACGCCCACGGGCCGCGCAGGCCCGCGCAGGACATGACCCCGCGTACGGCGCCCAGAAGCACCCCTTGGCCGACGTGCATGGCCGGGCCGGTGCCGCGGGAGGGCTCGGGCCGGCCGGTGAGGCGCTCCAGGGTCCGCGCCGGCACCTGAGAGTCGGGCCGGCCGGTGAACCGCTGCTCCAGCCGTTCGCCGAGCGTCATCACCAGGGTGCCGGCGGCGCCGGCCAGCAGTCCGTAGAGCGCGCCGCGCGAGAAAACGCCGTTCATCTTGCCTCCGTCCTCCTGCGTCGGGACAGGGCGGCGGCTTCGCCGCCCGCAGGGCGGCTGCCCGCGCGGTGAGGGGACAAACACCCCGGAGGGGAGCGCGGCGGGGGAGGCTGAGCGCGGGGAAGCCGGTCCCGCCTGGCGGCGTCCCGTGGCGCGGTGGACGCCGAGGCGACACCGTCCCGCCCCGGGCCCCGGCCGGGTACCCGGCCCCTTCCCCGGGAACGCGGAGAGGGCCGCGTGTGCTTGCCGCACCGCGTGGCGCCTGCGAGAGTGACGGGCGACACAGGGGGAAGTCGTGGGACGGCAGGAAGTCGTGGAGGGGGCGTGGGCGTGCGGATCCGGGTGTATGAGGGCGCGGAGGCGTTGGAGGTCGCACCGGCGCTCGTGGAGATGTACCGCAGGGTCTTCGGCGCGCCGCCGTGGAACGAACCGGAGGAAGGGGTCGGGCTGTTCGCCCGCCGGCTGCGGACCGACGTCCTGCGCCCCGGGTTCGTGGCGGCGCTGGCGGGTGACCAGGCGCACCCCTTGGGGTTCGCCACGGCCTGGCTGACCCAGGCGCCGTTTCCCACGGACCGCCGCTACCCCGACGTCACCCGCCGTCTCGGCGCGGAGCGGGTGCGTGTCCGGCTCGTCGACGCCCTGGAGGTCGACGAGCTCGCCGTCGTTCCCGAGGGGCGTGGCGCCGGCCTGGGCACGCGCCTGCTCGACACGATGCGCGGGCGCGCTCCGCGGGGGCGGGCCTGGCTGGTCACCTCGGCCCGGTCCCCGCAGGCGGTCGGTTTCTACCGTGGTCGCGGCTGGCAGGAGGCGACCGAACCGGACGAGCCCGGGGAGGAGATCGTGGTCTTCCTGTCCCCCGAGAGCGGCTGAGGGAGCCGAGCGGTCCACGACGGGGCGGATGTCCGGTCCGCTCACCTTCGTCTACTCGGGGCGGGGCCGCGCGGGCGGGCGTCGCCAGGTCCACGCCCGCGGAACCGGCGGTGCTCACCACCCGCCGGATCTGGTGATCGTTTCGGGGGCGTCCGGACGAGTCCCGGCCCGAGGCGTTGCGGCCGTTGCGCCACCGCTTGCCGGTCCAGGTGGTGATGCCGCCGATGCGGCACGCCTCGGCGTAGGAGACTTCCTGGTCCAGGAGGCGCAAGTATGCCTCCCGCTCGCGGGCCGGCCTCCTCGGGCCGTGGGGCTCCCGGCGGTCCCGGACCTCGAAGTCGCCCATCCCACCCCTTCACGTGGGGTGCTGCAACGACCACGAGAACCCGGTTCTGTCAGGGGGCCTTCGACAGCACCCTGGTGGCGCGTCGCTCCGTCGAGAGCAGGGCGCGCCATAGCCGGGCCGGCAGCAGGGGAACCGCCCGGAGCACCGCGGCGCTCAGCGCCACCCGCGCTGCGGATGTGGGCAGGAGCGTCCGCATGGCCGTGGGCGCGATCCCGTGGGCGCGTCCGATGTAGTCGCGCAGTTCCTCCCGGTGGCCGGCGAAGGCGGCGGCGTGGTCGCCGCCGGTACGCGCCAGCCAGCGGGCGAGGGAGTGGGCGCCGACGAAGGCCACGGTGGTGCCGCCTCCCACGGCCGCTCCGGGGGCGTATCCGGCGTCCCCGGCCAGGACGATCCGGCCCCGGTGCCAGGGGTCCGATCGGACCTGTCCGATCGCGTCGAAGTAGAGGTCCTCGGCCGCGTCCAGCCCGGCGAGCAGTTCGGGGACCCGCCCTCCCTCGCCGGCGAAGGCCGCGCGCAGCAGGGCGCGGCTCCGGTCCCGGTCGCGGCGCTCCTCGGCCGGGATCTCCTCGGCGCGCCGGAACAGCAACACCGCCCGGCCCTCGCCGTCATCCGGTGTCCCATAGACCGCCGCCAATCGCCCCACCCCCAGGTGGACGGTCATACGTCCCGCCGGTACCCGCAGACCTGGGGGAGCGAAGACGGCGACGTGCCCGCCCACGTAGTGGTGGAAGCGGTCGTCGGGACCGAAGGCCAGGCGGCGCACGACCGAGCGCGTGCCATCGGCGCCGACGACCAGGTCGAAGCGGCGGGAGGGGCCGTGGTCGAATTCGACGTCCACCCCGCCGGGGTCTTCGCGCAGGGACCGCACGGAGTCGCCGAAGACGTATTCGACGTCGTGGCGGGTCCGTTCGTGGAGGAGGGCCGAGAGGTCGCCGCGCATGACCTCGACGTGTCGTTCGGTCGCACCGGTGGACAGGCGGTCCAGGTCCAGTTCGATCGGACGCCGGCCGGTGCGTTCCAGGCGCAGCGTCCGGGTCGTGGTGTCCGCCTCGCGGATCCAGGGGGCGATCCCCATCTGGTCGGCGATGTCCATGGCGGGTTCGAACAGGTCGACGGGGTGGCCGCCGGCGCGCAGGGCGGGGGCGTGTTCGACCACGACGGGGGTGAAGCCGTACCTGTGCAGCCAGTAGGCCAGGAGAGGGCCGGCGATGCCCGCTCCAGAGATGAGAACGGTGGTGCTGCGAGGTTCCATAGGGCCTCTCCTATTCATTTACTTACCGGAAGGTAAATGAATGAGGGGTGAGCGTCAACCCCGGGAAGGTGAATCGCGATCGACTAGGCTCGGGCGGTCGAGAAAGGAGGACACGCACGTGGTCCGACCGCGAACGAGCGATACCAAGGACCGGATCCGGGCCGTGGCCCTGGAGCTGTTCGCCGAACAGGGGGTCCAGCGCACCAGCCTGCGTCAGATCGCCGAACGGCTCGGGCTGACCAAGCCGGCCCTCTACTACCACTTCTCCTCGCGCGAAGAGCTCGTGCGCAGCCTCATCCAACCGCTCGTCGACGACGTCGAGTCCTTCCTCGCCCGGGTCGAGGCCGAGGAGGACGTGGACCCGCGGACCCTGCTGGCCGGCTACTACGACCTCTACCTGCGCCATCGCCGGATCACCGCGCTGGTGGCCCGCGAGCCCGACGTCTTGGGCTACCTCGACTTCGCCGCCCGGGTCGCCGACTGGCGTCTCCGGCTGATCGCCCTGCTCGCCGGCCCCGATCCCTCCCTGGAGGACCGTGCCCGCGCGGTGGTCGCCATCGGAGGACTGGCCGACTGCACGCTCGTCTTCATCGGCATGCCGCCGGAGGAGCTGCGCTCGGCGGCGCTCAACGCCGCCTGCGCGGCCCTGGGGCCGTTGCTGGAGAAGCGGTCCTAGCTCCGCCGCCTCTCCGGGAGAGCGCCGGTGGGCGCGCCGGGCCGGCCGAGCGGCCAACACGGGAACGAAACCGAACGGAGGTGCTTCGGCCCCCGGCCCGCTCGAACAGGGATGGCCCAGGGGCGTGACGGAGCGCCGATCCGGGCGGGCGCTGATCGACGAACCGCTTCGACGAGGCCCGGTCACGGTGGCGCGCGTCCTCGTCCCAAGCCGTCCAGGGCGCGCTCCCAGGAGCGGCGACCCCGCTGAGGGCGGGACCGCGGAGGCCAGGGCCATCCGGTCCCCGCTCGCCGTCTCCGATCCGTCGCCCTCGCCGCCCTCCCGATCCGACGGGCCGGGGAGGGCGGCGTCCTGCGCCGGGCTGCGCTGTTCGCCTCCCGGTACCGTGTCCCGGACGCTAGCATCGCCTACCGGGACGGCGCGGGCTCCGTCCGGCCTTCCGCCGTGCCCGGAGACAAGGCAGGGACAGGGAGACGGGCCTCGATCCAGGCCCCGTCCAGACAGTGGACCGACGAGCCCGACGGGAAGGCGGCCCGGATGAACGCACCCCCGAGGCCGCGGCCCGTCGAGGAGGCGGCCCCCATCGGCCATGAGCGCCCGTCCCCCGCGACCGAGGACGGACGTGACGAGACCACCGTGGCCCTCCTGTCCGCGGAGCCCCGGGCAGGGGGAGGAGATCCCGAGCCCACCCCGCCCCGCCCCCGTGGGGACGGGACCGCCCCGGCCGGAGCGCGGCACCAACGGGACCGGTCCGCCATCGGCCGCCACAGGCTTCGCCCCACCCCGCGCGGTCGCCGCCCCGCGCGTTGAGGCCGCCACCACGATCCGCCGGTACGGCCGGCCCGGACCCGCGGCGGCGGGGCCCCACGTCCCACCCGCGCGCCGTAACGGCCCGCCCCGGGGGTAGCGTGGACGCCCCCGACCGCAACGCCACCCGGCCCGCCGACGCCACGCGGGACTGTGGCGGCGGCCCCGTGGACGCCGCCACCGGAGTGGCCGATGGCCGCCGTCCCCTTCCCGCAGGGAACCCGCCCTCCCACCGACAGGACACCGTGGCTCCCCGGCCGGGACCAGGTTCCCGGACCCAACGCTCTGGTAAGGATCCGCTGATGCCCGACTCCTCCAAGGCACTCGACAGCCCCAACCCGAACCGGGGGGAGGATCTGACGGGTCTGCCCCGCCCCGGCGGCATGACACACCAGGGGTGCATCTACTCCGGCGACGCGGAGTTCCTCGACATGGCCCTCCCCTTCCTCAGGGGCGCCGTCGAGGCGGGAGAGCCGGCGATCGCCGCGACGACGCCGCGCAACCTGTGCCTGCTGCGCGAGGCCCTGGGAGATCAAGGGGGAGGGATCGAAGGGGTGGAGTCGGTGCGGTTCGGTGCCCGGCCCCCCGAGCGGATCACCGTCTTCGACCGCTACTGGCGACGGCACGCCGCTACCGCCGCCCGGGTGCGCATCCTCGCCGAACCGGTGTGGACGGGGCGTTCGCCCAGCGAGATCGACGCCTGGACGCGCATGGAGTCCGCTCTCAACGCGCTGTTCGCGGCCACCGGGATCTGGATGATCTGCCCCTACGACGCGCGATCGGTGCCGGCGCCGATCCTCGCCGACGCCGTACGCACCCACCCGGAGATGGTCCAGGGGCGCCACGCGGTTCCCAGTCCCGACTACGTCGATCCCAGCGCGTTCGCTCCGGGAGGAGGACCACGCACGTTACGCCCGGCACCGCCCCGGCGGGCCGAACGCAGGTTCGGCTACGCCGACTTCGCGAGCGTGCGCGCGTGGGTGGCGGCCTACGCGGCCCGGGCCGGCGTCCCGGCGCGCGCAGCCGCCGACCTGGTGCTCGCGGTCAACGAGCTGGCCTCCAACACGGCCGAGCATGGGAGCGGCCGCGGTTCCGTGCGCCTGTGGACCGAGGCCGACGAGGTGCTGTGCGAGGTCGTCGATGACACCGTGCGCGGCCCCGCCGCCACGTCGTGGCGGCCGCTGGCGCCGATGGCCGGAGCCCCGCCCGACCCCCACAGCGGCCGTGGACGGGGACTGTGGCTGGTGCGCCAGCTGTGCGACCTGGTCGAGATCCACTCCGCGGACGGCGCCACCACGGTGCGCCTTCACATGCGGCTGTCCCGCTAGGGCGGCGGACCGCCCCGCGGCGCCGTCCGCGCCAGGGGCCGCTCAACCCAGCAGGCCGTCCTCCCAGCGCTGCCGGTTGTCCAGGATGTGGTCGGCGTTGGCCCGCCAGATGCGGCCGTGTCCCTCGCGCCACAACCGTTCCCACGGGGCATTGCCCCGGGCCGCCTGTTCGGCGAGGAGGTCGTGCATGGCGCGGGCGCGCTCGGCCGTCAGACCGATCAGCCGTCTGCGGTCGTCCTCGTCCTCCAGCCCGTAGCCCTCGACCAGCGCGCGCATCCGCTCCACGGGGTCGCCGCGGCGCAGGGCCGGCTCGGCGGACAAGGGGACGAAGGAGACCACCGCGTAGGCGAGATCCCACAGCCGGGTTCCCGGGGCCGCGGTGTCCCAGTCGATGAACGCCCAGGAGTCGGTGCCGGCGATGAGGTTCCACGGCGCGAGGTCGTGGTGGGCGATGATCTCGTCACCGGCCTGCGGGTACAGGACCCGCCACCGGGCGCCCGGGGGAGGCGTGAACCCCGCCACCGCGTCGTGGAAGTCCCGGATGATGTGTCCCACCCGGGTCAGCGCCGAGCGAGGCTCCATGAGGTCGAAGCGCTCGGGCCACGTGGGGACCCCCGGGCAGTAGGACAGCACCTCGCGTCCCCGCTCGTCCAGGCCCAGCGCGCGTGGGGCGGCGTGGAAGCCGACGGAGTGCAGGTGGTCCAGCAGGGCGTGGACGGCCGGTGTCCAGGGACCCGCAGGGCGGCGTACGGTGTCGCCGACCCGCACCACCCCCGCACTGACATTCCCTCCCGAGAGGGGTTCCTCGTCGAAGGTCATGCCCCGATCATCTGGCATCGCGCCGCGGTTTCCCACGGTTGATATCGCCCGCCCGCGTGACCCAAAGTAGTGGTGAGAATGCGTAGGGGGAACGTCACTGCGCAACCGGATAGTGACTGTGAGGCGTTATTGTCGCGTGGTCGGTCACGTTCCGTAGAACTTTTATGATCTTGATGTGCCGTTCAGGGGCTGTTTCGTCGCTCCCCGTCCGGCGGCACAGGGAGGGCGGCGGCCGTGGTCAGGCTTCCGGCAATAGGTGCGGACGCCCGGTGGCCGAGCGCGTGCCGCCGCTCCTTCCCCCCATGTGCCGCCGCCACCGCGCGTGACGTCGGCGGTGTCTCAGCCGGCGTCCTCGACGATGACCACTTCCAGGGTGCGCGGGCCGTGCACGCCCTCGACCCGGTCGAGTTCGATGTCGCTGGTGGCCGAAGGGCCGCTGATCCAGGTCAGCGGCCGGAGCGGATCCAGATGGGGGAGCGCCTGGGGGACGCTCGCCACGATCCGTTCCGCCGGGACGACGCACAGGTGGTAGTCGGGCACCAGGGTGATGGCCCGACGGCCCTGGTCGGCCCCGGCGTCGAGCACGATCGTTCCGGTCTCGGCGATCGCCACCGCGCACCCGGTGACCACGCCCGCGGCGGCGTCCAGCTCCGCCACCCCCAGGCCGTCGTCGTGGACCACCTCCACCCCGGCTCGCTGCAGCCACGCCTCGGGAAGGCCGGGTGGGACGACGAACGGACCCGGTCCACGGCGCTGGAGCGCGGCTCCGACGGTTCGGGCCAGGCCGGCCGGACGCACCCGGTGCACGACCGCGCGGTAGTCGACCAGCCGGTCGGCCAATAGCGCCACCGGATCCCCCAGACCGTGCTCGCGCGCGTAGCCGCGGGGGACCGGGGCGTCCTCGGGGGCCTCCTCGCGGGGCACGTCGGCCAGCGCCGCCCGCACCCGGGCCAGGACGCGTTCGCGTGATCCGGTCACTGTTCACCCTCCTTCGTGTGCCGCTTGCGCCACCAGTCACGGAACGACTCGGGCGGGATGTCGGGGATGTCGCGCGTGTCGGTCCAGGCCGCCCCGGGACCGGGCAGGTGCCGGGGGACCAGGCCGCGCGCCGCCCCGGCCGCGCGCTGGGCCAGGGCGAGCCTGCGGTCGTCGCCGAACACCCACCCGGCCGCGGCCATGGCGGCCTTCTCGGCGCGGTGCCCCTTGCCCTCGACCACCCGTTCGCGCAGGTGCACCAGCACCTCGGGGATGTCGATCGCCACCGGGCAGACCTCGTAACACGCCCCGCACAGGGAGGAGGCGTAGGGCAGCGACGCGTCCAGTTCCGAGGTGACGCCACGGAGCTGGGGGGTCAGGATCGCGCCGATCGGACCGGGATAGACCGAACCGTAGGCGTGGCCGCCCGCGCGTTCGTAGACCGGGCAGATGTTGAGGCAGGCCGAGCAGCGGATGCAGCGCAGCGCCTGGCGGCCGACGGTGTCGGCGAGGGTGGCGCTGCGCCCGTTGTCCAGCAGCACCAGGTGGAACTCCCGAGGGCCGTCACCCGGTGTGACGCCGGTCCAGGTGGAGGTGTAGGGGTTCATGCGCTCCCCGGTGGAGGAGCGCGGCAGCAACTGGAGGAACACCTCCAGGTCGCTCCAGGTCGGCACGACCTTCTCGATCCCCACCACGGAGATGAGGGTGTCGGGCAGGGTCAGGCACATCCGCCCGTTGCCCTCCGACTCCAGTACCACCAGTGTGCCGGTGTCGGCCACCGCGAAGTTCGCCCCCGAGATCGCGACCTTCGTGCTGAGGAACTTCTCCCGCAGGTGGACCCGCGCGGCCTCGGCCAGCGCCCGCGGGTCGTCGGTCAGGCCCTCGGGTGCGGGGACGCCCCACTCGGCCATCCTGGTCCGGAAGATCTCGCGGATCTCCGACCGGTTGCGGTGGATGGCCGGGACGAGGATGTGCGAGGGGGTGTCGTCGCCGAGCTGGACGATCAGCTCGGCCAGGTCGGTCTCGTAGGCGGTGATCCCGGCTTCGCCCAGCGCCTCGTTGAGCCCGATCTCCTGGGTCGCCATGGATTTGACCTTGACCACCTCGTCGTGGCCGGTGGCGCGCACCAGGTCGGTGACGATCCGGTTGGCCTCGGCCGCGTCGGCCGCCCAGTGCACGGTGCCGCCGGCCGCGGTGACCGACGCCTCCAAACGCTCCAGGTAGACGTCGAGGTGACGGAGCACCCGGTCCTTGATCGCCGCGCCGGCGGCGCGCAACCGGGCCCAGTCGTCGAGCTCGTCGACGACCGCCGCGCGCTTGTCGCGGATGGTGTGGGTGGCCTTGCGGAGGTTGTGACGCAACTGGGCGTTGCCGGTGGCGGCTCGGGCGGCGTCGGGAAACGCCGGCATGCCGACGAAGGTCGTGCTCATAGGGCGGGCTCCTCCTCGGTCGAGGCCAGGATCTCGGCCAGGTGCAGCACGCGCACGCCGGTCCGCTGCCGGCTGAGCGTGCCGCCGATGTGCATCAGACAGGAGTTGTCGACGGCGCACAGCACCTCGGCGCCGGTGTCGGCGGCGTGCCGGGCCTTGTCCGATCCCATCGCCGCGGAGACCGCCGCGTTCTTCACCGCGAACGTGCCGCCGAAGCCGCAGCATTCGGTCGCCCCGTCGAGTTCGACCAGCTCCAGGCCGCGCACCGCCCGCAACAGGCGCTCGGGCCGGTCCCCCAGGCGCAATAGCCGCAGGCCGTGGCAGGTGGGGTGGTAGGTGACCCGGTGCGGGAAGTAGGCGCCGACGTCGGTCACCCCCAGCACGTCGACGAGCAGCTCGCTGAGGTCCAGGACCTTCGGGGCCACCCGTTCGACCTCGCGCCGCAGCCGGCTCCCCGGCTCGCCCAGGCGCGGATAGTTGTCACGGACCATGCCGGCGCACGAGCCGGAGGGGACCAGGACGGCGTCGTAGTCGGCGAAGGTCTCCACGAACCGCACCGCCAGCTTCTGGGCGTCGCGCCGGTACCCCGTGTTGTAGTGCATCTGCCCGCAACATGTCTGTGCCTGGGGAAACTCCACCTCGTGGCCCAGGCGTTCGAGCAGCCGTAGGACCGCCCGTCCCGTCCGTGGGAAGAGGGTGTCGTTGACACAGGTGATGAACAGGGCGATCCGCATGGGCTCCCTCATTCCGTTGGCCGGCACCGCGCCGATGCCACGACCGTACGCCGTGGCCGGCGCGGTGCCGCTGATCTCCTCTGCCGCGGCGTGTGTCGCCGCGGTGGTGGTCGCCGGTGGCGGGGACCGTTCCCCGCGCCCGGGTCCGGGACGGGCCGTGGGCGCTGCCGCCCCGGCCCCGCGACCTCCTCCGGCTCCATCACGTCCCCGGGACGCGGGGAGGGCCGTTCCGGCCGGTCCTCAGGGGCCACAGCAGGTGATACACGCCGAAGAGCATGTTCGGCGGGGCCGTCGTGGACCGGTTTCCCGGTGACCCGCGACCGCGAATCCGGAACCTGGGGCGCCCAGCGCGTTGGAGCCGCCGGCCAGGGCCTGCACGTCTCGCGCGGCTCGTCGGTGTCCCACCGGCCACCGCCGTGGCGTGGCCGGGACCCGCTCGAAGGCGTCGGCGATGCCCCACGGTCTGGCCGGCCTTGAGGAACACCGCGGGGGGCCGGCTCCGCTCTCGGCCGGGTGGTCGGCGTGGTCCGACCCGGCGCACACGTTCTTCCCGGTCCGCGCGGCAGGTCGTTCGGCCCTCGATGCTCCGAAGCGGAGGATCTTCACGTCGCCTCCCGGTCAGGGGTTCCACGGCCCGGAATGATCATTGGTCTGATCACTTCGCGGTGTCTTGAGCCAGAGACGGCTTATAGCGAGTTTCTCGGTCGCATATGCCGCGTGATGGAAAAATTGGTCTGACCACTTCTACTCGCGGAGACCGGAAGGTGTCAAGATGGTGGACGGCCCCGCCGCGCCGCGGCCAGACCCGTGAACCACCCGAGGAGCCACAGTGAGCAGCCCCGACGTCCCGCCCGCCGACCCGGCCGCCGAGGCCGACCGCGTACCGGTCACCCAGCGCGCGATCGAGCAGATCAAGGCGATGATCGCCGACGGGACCCTGCGCCCGGGGCAACGACTGCCCACCGAACGCGAACTGGCGGCGGAACTGGGGCTGTCACGCAGCTCCATGCGCGAGGCGATCCGGGCCCTGACCACCCTGGGCGTGTTGGAGGCCCGCCACGGGGCCGGGGTGTACGTCACCGCCCTGCGCCCCGCCGACCTGCTGGAGACCTTCTCCGTCCTGGCCGAGGTGGCGCGCGGCGAGACCCTGGTCGAGGTCCTCCAGGTGCGCCGGATCCTGGAACCCGCCGCCACCGCGCTGGCCGCGGCGCGCGCCGACGACGACCAACTGCGCCGGCTCGGCACCGTGCTGGAACGCATCGGCCGGGACGAGGGCATCGGCGACACCGTCGCGGCGGACCTCTCCTTCCACCAGGCCATCGTCGAGATGACGGGAAACACCACCCTCGCCGCGATCAACGGCGGCCTGTCCTCCCGCACCTTCAAGGCCCGGGTCTGGCACGGCCACCACGAGGCGGGAGTCGTCGCCCGGCTACGCGAGGACCACGAACGCATCTACCGGGCCCTTCTCGCCAGGGACCCCGACGCCGCCCGGGCCGCGGCCACCATGCACGTCCTGGAGGTCGAGAACTGGCTGTGCGCCCACCTCGACGACTTCGCCTGAGGAGCCGACGGACACCTCCAGCGAAAAAGGCGGCGGGCCGGGAGGAACCCCCTCCCGGCCCGCGCGGCGCCCGCCCCTAGACGAGCTCGCGTGGGATGACGCTGTCCCACTCGCGGGAGAAGACCCGTTCACCGCCCTCATAGGCGTCGAGCTGGGCGTACAGGTGGAAGTCGTCGGGCGTGGAGGTCACGACGGTGCGGGTGACCGTCGTGACCGACCAGTCGCCGCGTTCGAACCCCATCGTCCACTCGGTCTCGCCCCGCACCGAGGTGAAGTCGTCTCCGGTCCAGGAGTACTCCTCCCGGGAACGGCGGGTCACGTCCAGACCGATGTCGTCGAAACGGACCGTGCCCAGATCCTTGACCACCTCCAGCGCCGAACGGTAGGTGACCAGGTCACGGCTGACGTTCCAGCGCTGCTCTCCCGGCTCCACCACACTGCTGCGGATCGGCGGGGTCCCCTCGGGGGCCTCGAACGGCGCCGGATCGACCTCGTCGTCGGCGTCGGCGCGCCGGACCGGCAGCGCCAGCGCCGTGTGGCCGCCCAGGTGCACGGTCAGCAGCGCGGGTTCGGGCGGCGGCCAGGCCAGCGGCCAGTACGACGTGGACAGCGACAGGCGCAGCCGGTGCCCCGGCGGGAACGCCTGGGCCACCCCGTTGAGCGCGACCGAGACGCGGTAGCGCCGTCCCGGCTCCAACGGCCGGGGCCGCTCATGGCCCTGCGCGTGGGTCAGGTTGAGCAGGCCGTAGGTGACCCGCGTCGCCTTGCCGTCGGGGGCGACGTCGGACAACCGCACCGCGACCATGGCGACCGGCCGGTTCACCGAGAACTCCAGGTCCAGTCGCGGGGCACCGTGGATCTCCAGCCGCTCGGTGAGCACGGCGCCGTCGAACACCAGCGAACCGCCGTCCTCCTCGCGCTGGTCGTAGGGCAGGTCGGGCGGCGCGTTGTAGGAACACCACTTGCCGGCGAACTGGCCCACGGACAGCGGTGACTGCACGGTGAGGTCGCGCTCGCCCACCTCGGTGCCGGGGGGCGCCAAAGCCCCGCGCTCCAGCGGCAACCGGACCTCGCCGATGTGGGGGGAGGGCCAGGCCGGCTCTCCCACCCAGCGGCCGGGCCGGTCCTCGTAGGCGGTGGAGGGGGGCACGCTCTCCTGCATCCAGGTGCGCAGCATGGGGCCGTCCATGATGCCGTTGTCCTCGTCCTTGAGCCAACGGTCCCACCAGCGCACCGCGTGCTGGAGGAAGCCGATCGCCGGCCCCGGCTCACCCAGGTGCGGGTACTTGTGCGACCAGGGGCCGATCAGTCCCAGCCGGGGCACCTCCAGCCCCTCCATGAGACGGAAGACCGCGTTGGAGTACCCGTCGGCCCAGCCGCTCACCGCGAGCACCGGCACCTGGATCGCCGACAGGTCCTCGCACACCGACCCGTGCCGCCAGTAGGCGTCCCGGTGCTGGTGGCGCAGCCAGGTGTCCAGCCACAGGCCGCTGCCCTCCAACCGCTCCCGCCACATCCGCCTCCATCGGTCGCCGACCAGCTCGGGGTCGGGAGGACAGGAGTTGTAGGCGAACATGGTCGAGGCCCACGAGAGGTTGTCGCCGAGCAGACAGCCCCCCATGTAGTGGACGTCGTCGGCGTAACGGTCGTCGGTGGAGCACACCGTGATGATCGCCGACAGGCCGGGCGGGCGCCGCGCGGCGACCTGGAGGGCGTTGAACCCGCCCCAGGAGATCCCCATCATCCCGGTACGGCCGTCACACCAGGGCCGCGCGGCCAGCCAGGCCAGCACCTCCTCGGCGTCCCGCAGCTCCTGCTCCAGGTACTCGTCGGTCAGCACGCCCTCGGAGTCGCCGCTGCCACGCAGGTCCACCCGCACGCAGGCATAGCCGTGCCCGGCCAGGTAGGGGTGGTGGATGGAGTCGCGCTGCGCGGTCAGATCGCGCTTGCGGTAGGGGATGAACTCCAGCACGGCGGGCACCGGACGCTCCCTCGAGTCCTCGGGCCGCCAGATCCGCGCGGCCAGCCGGGTTCCGTCCGACATCGGGATCTCGACGTGCTCGTCCTCCCGCACCGGGTGCGGCAGGGAGGTGACCGTTCGCATCCTCCTCAGACCTCCTCCCTCATCGGTCTTCGGCGTCGCCGACGGTGTCGATCTCGAAGGGCAGCGCGGCGACGCACCGGTCGTACTTGTCCTTCAGCTCCTCCTCGTCGCGCGCGCCGACGAAGACCTGGGCGAGTTCGTAGCTGTAGCTGTCCTGGCCGGGCAGCCGTGACAGCCGGTCGCCCTCGTGCGCCACGACCTTCACGGTCGTGCCCGGGATCTCGCGCTCCACACGGGCCACATCCTCGGGGCCGGGCGCGCGACGCACCACGCCGTCCTCGAAACGGCGCAGGAACCACTTCGCGGCGACCGCGTACTCGCCGTCACCCGGGGAGAGCTCGGGGGAGCGGCCCAGCGCCAGGCTCAGCGCGCACTCGTGGTTGGGGGTGCCGTCGACGTACTCGAACAGCTTGGCGTGGGACTGGGAGTGGCGCGGGTTGACCTCCAGCAGCCGGATCCGGTCGGTCTCGGGGTCCCAGAAGAACTCGATGTTGAAGGTGACCGAGTCCAGGCCGAGGCGTTCGACGACCCGGCGGGAGACGGTGGTGAGCCGTTCGGTGACATGCCCGGGCAACCGTGAGGGGTACTGGTAGCGCAGGAAACTCGGACTGTCGGGGTAGAGCAGCGAGTCCACGACGCCGTAGACGACGACCTCGCCCTCGTGGACGTACCCCTCGACGGTGACCTGTCGCCCGCCGACCTCCTCCTCGGCCAGGCAGGCCGTCCCCCCGGCCTCGGCGATCGCGGCCGGCGGGTTCACCCGCCCCAGCACGTACTCGAACGGCTCGCCGATCCGGCCGGCGCCCTCGTTGATCTCGGCCAGGGCGGAACGGAACTCCTCATCGTCGGTGACCCGGAAGGCCAGTTCGGAGGAGAAGGACTTCACCGGTTTGAGCCACATGGGGTAGGACAGGCCGGCCGGCGGCTCCGTGGCGTCCTGCGCGACCTCAGCGAAGCCGGGCAGTTCGTCGATGACCTCGCGCTGCTCCAGCCGGCTCCAGTACTTGTGCTCGCACTTGACCACGGACTCCAGCGACGCCGAAGGCAGCCCGTACTCCTCGCACAGGATCGGGACCATCGAGCTGACCGGGAAGTCCCAGTAGCCCATGATGGCGTCGACCGTGCCGTCGAACGCCTCCAGCTGCGCGCGGGCGCGTTCCAGGAGCGCGGGCACGTCGATGTCCTCGTGCTGGAGTTCCTCGATCGTCAGCAGCCCGTGGAAACGGTAGCGCGACAGGTGCGGAAGGCTCCCCAGGGTCTCGCGGTTGTGCTCGTCCAGTCCCAGGACGAAGATGTTCTCGGCCATGGTGACCTCCTTGTCTGTCGCCTTTGCCGTACCCGCACTGTCCGTTTCACTCCTTTTTCGGTTCTCTGGGAGACGTGGGACGCGCCACGTCGTCGTATGAGGGGCCCGCTCCGCTCGGTGCGTCTCCCGGTTCGCCCGCCCGCTCTCCGCCGTCGCCGTGCCGGGTGAGAAGGGGGCCGCCGGCGCCCGTACAGCGGTTTCCACCGTTTTCCGGCGGACGATCGCGGGGGCTCGGGAAGGCGTCGCCTCGACGCCGGCACCTCCCGGTTCGACGGCATGGAAGAGGTCCACCGCCTGATCTCCTGGCTCAACGGCGTCTACGCCATGCAGCGGGCACTGGAGGAGGTCCTGCGGCGTCACGCCAAGGACGCCGAAGGCCCGCCCGAGGCGCGGGCGCGCATCGAGCGCCACATCGGGGAGACCCGCGAGCAGGCCGAGATCGTCCGCGGGCGCATCGAGACCCTCGGTGACGGCGTGTCCGGTGTCAAGAGCGCCTTCGCCGACGTGTTCGGCGCGATGCAGGGCATGGGCCGGCGCGGGACGCGATGGTCAAGGACGCCCTGGCCGATTACGCCCCCGAGCAGGTCGAGATCGCCTCCTAGCGGGCGCTGATCGAAACCGCCCACCGGCTCGGCGAGGAGCAGATCGCGGCGAAGCTCACCGGCATCCTCCGCCAGGAGACGGCCCGTCTCCTGGAAGAGAGGCCGCCCGGTGCCGTTCACGCGGCCTGGTGGACGCCGTCGGGGAAGAGCCCGCTCCCCCCAGTGGACCCCGCCGCGGGTGGTCCCTCGCGGCAGGGGAGGGGCCGCCCGCGGGGTGTAGGACAGGGGCCTTTCCGCTGACGGTCCGGCCCGGGACCGCTGTGACCGCGGACGCCCTCCCGGGCCGGGAACGGCCCGGTTCTCGGCCTCCCCGACACCCGCGGCCGGGAACCGGGGGCGGGCTCATGACCACAGCGGCGCCGGGGGAGGGCGGAGGGCCGGGTCTGCCGTCCGGAGGCCGGTGCGGCCTGTGATCTGTGACCCGCGCCTTGTCCCGCCGACCGCGGTGAAGAAGGCCGGAAAGTCGGGCTATATGCATGTATCTTCCTGAAAGAAGAAAAAGGGTTTGTCGTGGTTAATACTCCAAATGCCTTTTAGGGGAGGAAAAGGAGTTTCTGATTTCCGGTGGGGTGGGAGTGGTGTGCATTCCCTGAAGGTCTGCGGGGTGCGTGTCGTGGGATGGCGCGTGCGAGACGGAGGGGTTTCGCCCTGTGGAGGTATTGACCCTCTTCATGGCCTGACTTAGCCTGGGAGTCGTGTCGTGAATCGTCCGCCCGTTCAGATGGCGAGGGAAGGGTGGATATGGCGTTCCCCGCCGCATCGGAAAATGCTGTTCTCCGGCGCGGGGGAATACAGGAAAATGCGTCTTCGGTCGATGTCTGGGAGCGACGTGGAATCTTCGGAGACCGAATGAGCGGACCCGTGGTGGTGGGCGCCCTCATTCGCGACGGCCGCGACCGGGTGTTCGTCCAACGCAGATCCGAGTCCCGCTCCCTCTTTCCCGGGTGCTGGGACATCGTGGGTGGCGCGGTCGAACCGGGCGAGACACTCATCGAGGCCCTGCGCAGAGAAATCCTCGAAGAGACCGGATGGCGGCTGAGGCGGACGCTCACATGCCTCGGGCGCCGTGAATGGGAGGCCGAAGGTGTGGTCCACAGCGAGGTCGACTTCGTCGTGGACGTCATCGGAGACCTGGACGCTCCACGGCTCGAACGGGACAAGCATTCCTGTTTTGCGTGGCTCTCTCCCCGTGACATCGCGATCCTCGATGAGGACGCGCGCCGCACCGGAAGCGATTTCATCCGAAACGTCGTCGCGGATGCGCATCGTTGGCTAAGGGAAACGTCGTCAGGGTGACGTCCCGGGAACCTGGGGCGCATTCGGAGAAAATACGTCCCCCGAGCCCCGGTCGGAAGGCGTGAACCCGCTCGACGCCGCAGAAGGAACACCCGTGTCCGCTGTCCGTGGAAGAAAGCCCCCTCGTTCGATAGCGGTCGGATTCGCCGGAAAACAAGGACGCGAATACCTACCGTTGCTCATGAAGTACTCCCGGCCGGTCGGGCTCGTCGAAAGCTCGGCCGAAGGCGAGGAGACCGCCCGCAGGCTCGGTCTCCCCCACTTCGACAGCGTCGAATCCGCGCTGCGCGCCGTCGATTTCGACCTGGCGCTCATCACCGTCCCGCACAGCGCCCATTACGCCATGTGCGAGCTCCTGCTGGGCAGCGGAAAACACGTCATCAAGGAGAAACCCTTCGCGATCACCGAACGCGACGCCGAGTCGCTGACCCGGCTCGCGGTGGCCAACGACCGCAGCGTCTACACCCTGGTACAGCGTAGTTTCGTGGCGACCTTCGACTTCGCCCGGCGCCATCTTCCCCAGATCGGGCGCCCCTACTGGTTCGCCTACGACTACCACCTCGATCTTCCCGAACCGACCTGTGGCTGGCGGGCCGACTACGCCCGCGCGCTCGGCGGGGTCATGCTCGACATGGGCTATCACGTCATCGACGTGATCAACGCCTATTTCGGTATGCCCGCGTCGGTGCAGAGCACCTTCCTGCACTGTTACGAGGAGATGCGCCTGCGCCGCCTGGAGGACCTGGCCAGCGTGCAGCTCTACTATCCGTCGGGTTCCATGGCCGGGACCGTCACGGTGTCCCGCCATTACCACGAGAAGACCGAGCGCCTGACGGTCCTCGGGGCCGAGGGGACCTTCCGGGTCGAGCCCGGCAGTGCCGAACTGCGCTCTCGCAGGGGCGAGTACATCGACCGGCTGTCGCCGCAGACGCCCAAGGGAGCCGTTGTCGAGGCGATGTTCTCGCACTACGTGCGACACCTGGACGACCGCGAGTACCGCGCGGCCCACCTCGCGCGGCAGCGGAGCACCGTGCGGCTGATCGACGGCATCTACGCCAGTGGCGCCGGCCGGACGGCGTGTGGGGCGCCCCCGGCCGTGACCGTCGGCCCCCGACCCGGCGACGACGGCGCCGAACCGTCCACGGACCCGAACGGAGGACCAGAACGATGGCGGACCGATCCGACGAACTCGCACTGTTCGGTGGTGAGCCCGTAATCACGCTTCCACGGCCGCACGAGGTGTGGCCTCCCCCCGCGGACCCCGCCGAACTCGCGGCCCTGGCGGCGCAGCGCGACGACGACATCTCGATCAAAGGGCGTTGCGGCCCCATCGCCAGGTTCGAGACCGAGTTCCTGGAGTTCCTGGAAGGGCGGGTCCGCCACGCCGTCACCTTCAACTCGGGTACCAGCGCGCTGTTCGCCGCCTATTTCGCCCTGGGGGTGACCGAGGGGGTCGAGGTCGTCGGTCCGGCCCTGACCTACCACGCGGCCCTCAGCCCGGTCTACGCCCTTCGCGGCAGCGTGGTGCTGGCCGACGTGGACGTCCAGACGCGCGGCATCTCGCCCGCGGCCGTGCGGGCGGCCATCACCGAGAACACGCGGGTGATCACCGTGGTCCACCAGTGGGGGCACCCCTGCGACATGGACGCGATCCTGCGCATCGCCGAGGAGAACGGGCTACGGGTCCTCGAGGACTGCTCGCACGCGCACGGCAGTCGCTACAAGGGGCGGCCGGTCGGTACGTTCGGCGACGCCGCGGTCTTCTCCCTCCAGGCCAACAAGGCCGTCTTCGCGGGCGAGGGCGGGATCCTCGTCACCGACGACCGCGCGGTCCACGACCGCGCCACCCTCCTGGGGCACTACCGCGACCGCTCGCGCGAGGAGATCGACGACGAGTCGCTCCGACGCTACTGGGTGAGCGGGTTCGGGCTGAAGCTGCGCATGTCCCCCTTCAACGCGGTCGTCGCCAGTCACGCCCTGGCGGCCTTCCCCGAACGGAAGGAGGCCCGACACCGTTGTCTGCGCTACCTCACCGACCGCCTCGCCGATGTGGACTACATCGAGCCGGTCCACGTCTGCGACGAGGTGGACATGGGGGCCTGGTACGGCTACAAGCCGCTGTACCGGCCCAAGGCCCTGGAGGGGATCTCCCGCGGCACCCTGATCGCCGCTCTGCGGGCCGAGGGCATGGAGGTCGGGGCGCCCTCCGGCCCCCGGCTGGCCACCCTTCCCCTCTATTGCGCAGAGGCCAACCCCCTGTTCCCCGAGGCCCGCTACCTCCCCAACCGAGTGCGCCCCGGCACGAACGCCGAGTTCGTCGAGGCGCACGCCCTGTCCCTCCCGACCTTCTACCGGTGGCCGCAGGACAAGGAACTGATCGACCACTACGTCGAGGCGTTCCACAAGATCCACCGGCACCGCGTCGCACTGGCCGAGTACGACACCCGATCACGATGAACGTGTCGAACCGGACATGTGGAAAGGACGACCATGGCCACCAAGGAACCTCTACGCCTCGCCGAGGAGACGCTCGAACGCGCCATCAACACCGAGGGGTTTCCCGATACCTTCACCCTGCTCGGAAGGGAGTGGACCCTGCGCCGGGGGGTGTTCCCCGGCACCGTCACCGCGGCCACGGAGGTCATGGCGTCGGCCCTTCCCTACCCTGTCGGCGGATCGTTCCTCGAAGTGGGGTCCGGGAGCGGGGTCATCTCGGTGACGGCCGCGTTGAGGGGCGTCGCTTCGGTGACCGCGCTGGACATCAACACCGAGGCGGTCGCCAATACCGAGGACAACGCCCGGTTACACGGTGTCGAGAGCCGGGTCCGCAGCCTGCACAGCGACCTGTTCGCGGCGTTGGCGCCCCGGGAACGCTTCGACCTCGTCTTCTGGAACGTGCCGTGGACGTGGGTTCCCAACGACTTCTCCATGTCCTCCCGGCTGCACAGCGCGGTGTTCGACCCCGGTTACCGGGCCCAGGCGCGTTTCATCGCCGAGGCCCACGACCACCTCGCCCCCGGGGGCAGGGTCCTCATCGGTACGGCCGACCTCGCCGACGGCGCGCTGCTGGAACGGCTGGCCGGGGACGCGGGACGCCGCCTTCGGCTGCTGCGCAGGATCCGGCGCATCGAAGTCCACCGCGTCATGGAGTACTGGTTGCTCGAACTCCTAGAGGCCTAGATCGATGGCCTCTCGCCGAAGCCGTACCGTCTCGCCCGCGGCCCCGAAGGAGACGGTACGGCCCACGGGTCATGACACGGCGCCGAACAGCCCCTCGACGTCGGGCGACCCCGACTTGGCCTGGGCGACCGACCTGAGGTCTGACTCGACCATCATCCGCACCAGCTCTTCGAAACCGACCCGCGCCTGCCAGCCCAGTTCCCGCCGGGCCAGCGTCGAGTCAGCGCGGAGCGTGTCGACCTCGGCCGGCCGGATCAGGTCCTGGTCGACCAGCACGTGTGCGCGCCAATCGAGTCCGGCCGCAGCGAAGGCGGTCTCCACGACGTCCCGCACGGAATGGGTGCGCCCGGTGCCGATGACATAGTCCTTGGGCGTGTCCGAGCGCACCATGAGGTGCATGGCGCGCACGTAGTCTCCCGCGAACCCCCAGTCGCGCCGCGCTTCGAGGTTTCCCAGACGGAGGTGGTCGTCCAGCCCCAATTTGATTCTGGCGACCCCCAGAGTGATCTTCCGGGTGACGAATTCGGGGCCGCGTCTGGGAGACTCGTGGTTGAAGAGGATTCCGGACACGCAATGCATGCCGAATGACTCGCGATAATTCTGCGTGATGTAATGTCCGTAGGTCTTCGCGACGGCATAGGGGCTACGCGGATGGAACCCGGTCAATTCGTTCTGGGGTTCTTCGCGTACTTTTCCAAACATTTCCGATGAGGACGCCTGGTAGAACCTCATATCCTGGTGGCGGGGACCGTTTCCGGTGGCACCCAGAACCGTTCTCATGGCCTCAAGGAGCCGTAGCACGCCAAGGCCGGTCACCTCGGCGGTGATCTGGGGTTGCTTCCAGGAGAGGGGGACGTAGGAGATCGCCCCCAGGTTGTAGACCTCGTCGGGTTGTACCTGGTCGATGGCCGTGGTCAGGCTCTTCTGGTCCAGAAGGTCTCCCTGGACCAGACCGATGTCCTTGAGCAGGGGGCGGATCCACGGCTTCCTCGGCGAATCCTGCCCACGGACCAGACCCCATACCCGGTAACCCTCGCCCAGTAGGTGCTCTGCCAGATATGAACCGTCCTGCCCGGTAATTCCGGTAATCAGTGCGCGCTTACTCAGGGGATCCCCCTTAAATGCGTCATGCACGGTGAACCTAGGAAATCCTGGTGTACCCGGACAGTGTAACCCCTCCTTTCGGAGAATGGCAGGGGGTGGTGGCGGGTACATTTCGATCAGGCGTTCACCGACGATGGGACTGAAGTAATGGCGAAAGCTGTCCACGCCTTCTCGGAGAGGCTTATTCTGCTCTCATCCGATACCCGGGAAGAGATAACGGCAATGGCCGGAGAACTTCTGGAAGAAGGCGATCGGGCCTTTGCCGGTGAGAAGGCGAGGCAACGGGACGTGGAGGAGCTCGCGCACCGGCTCGCGGTCCTCGGATCAGATCCCCCGGGGATGCTCAAAGGGCTGCGCCTCTTCCTCGAAGGGGTGCCCGACCGGTCCTGGGCCAGCGGGCGAGCGGCCTACGCGGACTCCCCGGTCGCCTGGTGCTTTGGCGGGCATGGCGGCCAATGGGCGGGCATGGGAAGCGACCTCGTCGACAGCATCCCCGCCGGAGCGGAGACGCTCGCCCGGATCGACTCCCTCTTCCGCGCCGAATCCGGTTTCGGCCTGGTGCAGATGTTGCGGGAGGCGCGTGAACGCCCGGTGGACGACCTCGCCGTCGTCCAGCCGCTCATCTTCGCCGTCCAGGTGGCCATCGCGCGGACACTTCTCACGCACGGGCTGCGGCCCGATCTGGTGGTCGGGTACAGCATGGGCGAGATCGCCGCGGCTCACGTGGCCGGCGCCCTCACCCTGTCCGACGCGGTCCGGGTGATGTACCACCGCTCCAGGTTGCTCGCCGCGACCCCCGCGGGTGGTCGGATGCTCGTCGCCCGGGGCGACACCGCCACCACGGAGCGCGCCTGCGCCGAATCGGCCGGGGCGGTGTCCATCGCGGCCCTCTCCTCACCGGGCGAGTCGGTACTGACCGGCGACGCCGACGCGCTGCGCCGGCTCGTCGAGCGCTGGGAGCCCGAAGGGCTCCGCTGCCGCTGGGTCCGGATCGACGCGGCCTCGCACAGTCCCGCCGTCGAGGGCGTGCTCGATGAGCTGCGGGGATGTCTCAGGGACGTCCGGCCGCGCGCCCCACGTCTGCGATGGGTTTCCACCGTCGATCCGGACCCGGCCGTCGCGCCGTGGGCCGACCCGTGCTACTGGGCTCGTAACCTTCGTGAACCCGTCCGGTTCGCCCCGGTCGTCGCCGCCCTCCTCGACGAGGGGGTCCGGATGTTCGTGGAGATCGGACCCCACCCGGTGCTTCGGGTCCCCCTACAGGGCAACATCCGCGCGGCAGGGACCGACCACGCGAAAGTGGTGGTGACGGGACGGCGGGGGATGGGGGAGCGGTCCGCCCTGCTTCGCGCGGTGGCCGAACTCTACTGTCATGGCGTCACAGGCGCCGATCGCCGAGTCCTGCTCGACCTCCGCGCAGGGCCGGGGGCCACGTGAGTCACCGTTCCCGCTCCTGGAGGCGTCCCGCCTCCGCCAACGCGATGCGCGCGGCACGCTCCCAGGACCAGTGCCGCGCCATCGCCACCCCGGCGATCCGCTTGCGCTCCCGTTCGGCGTCGTCCTCGCGTGCCCGGCGCAGGACGGCGGTGAGGTCGGCCAGGTCGGCCTCCGCCCACAGGCCCCGGTCGGGGGTGACCGGGATGGCCGGCACCAGCCGGTAGGCCACCCGCCACGCGGTATCGGGGGTGGCGAAGTCGAGCTGGCCGCCCCAGTCGGTCACCACCGGGGGCAGTCCACAGGCCATCGCCTCCAAGATGCCCAGTCCGAACGCCTCGCCCCGGCTGGGTTGCAGGTAGACGTCGCAGGCCCGGTACAACGGAGCCAGATCGAGCCGGGGCTCGTAGTCGAGCAGCACCGGGGGAGGAGCCGGATGCCGGTCGGCGAGCTCCGCGAGGAGGGCCTCGACCCGGCTGGGGCCGGGCCGCCGCCGGAGGTGCAGCACCAGACAGACGTCGTCGTCCGCGCTGAACGCCGCGTGGTAGGCCGTCAACAGCAGGTCCAGGGCCTTGCGGTGCCAAAACCCGCTGTCGGCCACCGTCAGGAACCGGAAGGTCGCGGGGGTGGGCAGGAGGACGGAGGGCCCGTCCGGGTGAAAGGCCCGCACGTCGACCCCGTGCGGTACGACCCGGACGAAGTCGGCGGGCAGCCCGGCCGCGACGAAGGAACGGCGGGAGTGCTCGGAGGAGGTCCACAGCGCGTCGAGGTGGTCGAGAAGCAGATCCGGTGCGATCCCCCCGAACACGGAACTGTCCACCGGCCACCACCAGACGTTGCGGCCGTAGGGGACGGCGTCGAACAGACGCCCGATCAGATGGCGCTCCTCCTCCTGCGGTTCGGCGATCCGCACATGGCAGTAGGAGGCCGGATCCAGCGCCAACGCGCCCAGCCGGCGGAGTTCCTCGCCGGTGTCCGCGTCGACGTGCGGACCCGCGTCAACGTGCGGACGCAGATTCTCCAGGGCGACGTCGGCTCCGATACGGACCAGGGCCTGGGCGGTCTTCCGGGCGATGTGGGCGAGGCTGCCGCGCCCATAGGGATTGGCCCGCAGGTTGATTCCGGTCACCACAGCCCCTTCTCCCAGGCGTCCAGGACGGCGGCGCCCGCGTGTCTCGTCCGAAGGCGCTCGACGGCGGCCGGATCGGAGGGCAGGAGCGGCTCGGTGAGCGACCGGGCCAGGTCATGGGGGCCGTCGAAGCGGGCTGCGGCGGGACAAGGCGCGTCCCGAGGAGCGACCACCGCGGTCCCGTGGAGCGCCGCGGCGCCGGCCGCCATGTCGAACCCACGGGTCAGCGAGAGGTAGCGGTCGCTTTCGGCGAGAAGCCGCCACAGGCCCCCTTCGTCGAACCCCCGCCCCCACAGCGGGACCGTTCCGCGAAAGCCCGGTGACCCGCTCAGCGCGGCGGCCCCCTCCCACAGCGCGTCGCGCCCGTTCAACACGGCGAAACGCAGCTCCACCGGGCGGGTCCGCGCCTCGGCGAGCGCGTGGAGGACCGGGAGGGCGAGGTCCACGAGGTCGGCCGGGGAGCCCAACGCGCCGGCGACGACCCGGATCGGTCCCTCCCCGTCGCACGCCCCGGCCGCGGGGGCGGGGGAGTGAGGGGGGAGCGGAACGGGGAAGGGGGGCGGGTCTTGTCCGTCTCGCTCCCACATCGAGCGGGCGGAGCGCACCCGGACCTCCAGACCGCGGGCGGCCACCGCCCGCCGGGCCACGGCGCGAAGGCCCCGCCCGCCATCGACGATCAGCGTGTCGACCGGCACCTCACGGCCGAGCAGGCGGACCAGCCCCCAGTAGAGCCCTTCGCCGGGCGGCCACTCCCGCTCGTCATAGGGGAAGGGACACAGCCGCACCCCGTCGACGCTGCGGGGCGCGCACCGATCGTCGCGCAGGATCCAGGACACCCGGTGCCCACGCTCGGCGAGCCCCCGTGCCAGCACCCACCCCGGCGCGGCGAGGGAGCCCGAGGACACGTCGTCACCCAACCACACCAGGTCCATCGGCGCCCGCCCCGTTCAATCCGCTGCGTGTGTGAAGGACTCGCGTATCCGCGCGCGCCGCAGGGGACCCTCCCTCTCCTCCTCAAGGAGGAGGTAGCGGTTGAGCCGGGTCCGGTCGAGCAACCGGCGGTCGTGGGTCACGAGGAGGAGCGTCCCGCCGAACATCGGCAGCGCCTGTTCCAGCTGCTCGATCGCGACGAGGTCCAAGTGGTTGGTCGGTTCGTCGAGGACCAGGAAGTTCACCTGCTCGTGCATCAGCAGAGCCAGCTCGGCCCGGGTCCGTTCGCCCGGTGACAGGGAACCGAAGCTGCGTTCGGCCATCATCGCGCCCAGGTCGAACTTCGCCAGCAGGGAACGGGTCTGTTCCTGGTCGAGGCCGGTGATGCTCTGGACACCGTCGAAGAGCCGCTCCTTGCCCTCCAGCAGGGCGCGGTGCTGGTCCAAACGCCCGATGTGGACGTTGGAGCCGAGCGTGACCTCGCCCGCGGTCGGCGTGATCCACCCCAGCAGGAGGGAGACCAGGGTCGACTTGCCGGACCCGTTCGGTCCGACCAGCCCGACCCGGTCACGCCAACGCAGGTCCAGGTCGATCGGTCCGAGCCGGTAGCGGCCGCGTTCGACCACGACGCCGCGCATCTGCGCGACGACCTCTCCGCTGCGTTCGGATTCGCCGAAACCGAAGCGGAGCTCCCAGCCCTTGTAGGGCTCCTCGACCGCTTCCAGGCGCTCCAGCCGTCGTTCCAGGGCCCGGTTGCCGCCCGCGAGGTTCTCGGCGCCCTCCTGCCTGCCGCGCCGCGCCGCCTTGTTGTTGTCGGGGGCGCGGCTCTTGGCGCGGGCGGCCCCCTTACGGGCCCACTCGCGCTTGCGGTGGATCATGGCCTCGATGCGCTTGCGCTCCGAGACGTACAGGTCGTGCTTCTCGTATTGGCGCTGTCGGGCCTCGTGCTGCTCGGTCCGGTAGGCGGCCCACCCGCCGCTGTACAACACCGCCTCGTGTGAGCCGTGGTCGATCTCCAGGACGTGGGTGACGGTGCGCTCCAGGAAGACCCGGTCGTGGGAGACCACGATGATGCCCGTGCGCACCTCCTCGATGAAGCGCTCCAGCAGCTCCAGACCGGCGAAGTCGAGGTTGTTCGTCGGCTCGTCCAGTAGCAGCAGGTCGAAACGGGACAGCAGGATCGCGGTCAGGGCGGCCCGCGCCAGCTGACCGCCGCTCATCCCGCTCATCTCCTGGTCGAGGGCGTCGGCGCCCAGCCCGACACGTTCGACCGTCGCTGCCGCGCGGGCGTCGAAGTCGCCGGCGCCCAGGGCCATCGTGCGGTCGAGCTGGGTGGCGTAGGCGTCGGCCAGGCCCGGATCGTCGGCCAGGCCGGCGGCGAGACGCTGAAGCTCCCGCTCGGCGCCGGCCACCCCGGTGCTGCGGGTCAGGTAACCGCGCAGGGTCTCCCCGGGGACCGGGGTGATCTCCTGGGGCAGGTAACCGACGTTGGATTCGGGCGGGTGGCGGCGCACGCTCCCCTCGTCCGGGGTCTCCAGGCCGGCGACGATGCGCAGCAGGGTGGTCTTGCCGACCCCGTTGCGTCCCACCACCCCGACCCGCTGCCCCGGCCCGGCCGTGAAGGAGACACCGCTCAGCACGGTGCGTGGGCCGAAGCTCTTGCTCACGCCTTCGACGACGACGGTGCTGTGACGGGCGTCGTTGAGGGGCACGGGTCCTCCACCGTTCATCCCCGCTCCTGGGCCGGCACGCTCTCGGCGGCCGTCAGGAACAGGAAGTGTTCGTAGTCGGGTTCGTCGAAGGCGTGGACCGCCACGCGGTCCACGAGCCGTCGGCCGTGCGGGAACTGACCGGCCAGTCGTGGATAGGCCGTGAGAAAGCCCTGCCGCACCGTGGGATCCATGACCAGCCTGCCCCCAACATAGAGGTCGTCGCAAGCGGTTATCTGCGCCGCTGACAGGACGAACAACGCCAGGTGGCGGCCATAGGCGGACAGAATGGGGCGAAACCCCGGCCAGAAGCCCCCACGCAGGAAGTCGCCGAGCGCCCACAGGCCGAAACCGGCGTAGGCGTCCAGGAGCGACGTGCGCGTGGGGTCGGGGGAGAAACGGGACGACAGTTCCCGTATCCGGGTGTCGAGCGCGAGCACGGTGCGCGTGATCCCGGGGACGGGGGGCACGGCGGTGGGCGCGCGCGGGACGGAGTCCAGCAGATCACGGAGGTCCGCGGGCAACAGGAACCGGCTTTCGGGCGTGGCCGACGCCGCGTGCGCGAGCACGAGCGGCCCGAACCCCCTGCCACCGAGGACGTCTTCGAAGGTGACGATCTCCCGGCCGTGGATCGCGGCGAGCGCCCGCACCAGGTTCCGGTCGGCCTCGCCCGTGGCGGGAAAGGGATGGTGACCGTACTCGAAGGCCTCCACGCCGCCCTCGGCCGCGCGCATGGCGATGTTGAGTCCGGTGCCGACCTGGCACTTCACCAGCCTGCCGGTGCTCGACGGGGAAGAGGCGGCGGGGCGGGGCCTGAGCAACGGACGGAGCAGCCGTTCCCAGGGACCTCCCGGGAGCCAGCGCATTCCCACGGTCATGTCGTTGGCCACCGCTGTGTCGTGGCAGCCGGTGAGCTCGCGCAGCCGGGCGGCGAAGTCCGTCAGCGACCAGCCGGGCCGGTTGGTGATCTGCGCGGAGGGGAGGGGACCGGAGTCGTAGACGGGGCCCGCGATGCCTATGCGTATCGCTCGGGGCTCCGCCAGGTCCAACGCGCGGACGACCGTGGTGATCTCCGCGACCTGCTCCAAGAACCCCTCCGGCCTGTCGGCGGTGAGGTAACGGATCTTCAGCAGGGGCCGGGGGCCGTCCGGCGCGCACGTCCCCAACTGGACCCGGGTCATCGTGGCCCCCGCGTCGATCCCGAGACAGCAGGGCCCATCGGAGAGCGGGCCGAGGGCCGTGACGTGGCCGCGCAGCGACGTGTAGAGGCCGGGACCGTGGTGCAGGTCGGCCGATGCGGCGAGCCCGAGTGAGCGCAGCCGTTCCCCGGGAGAGGGGCCCGCCGGTGCGGGGTGGAGGGCCGGTCCGCGCCTCACGTTCCCGCCACCGTGCGCAGTGCCCCCGTCCAGGAACGCATCAGGTGGGCGCTTCGGTGAAGGAAGGCCCGCGCGTCCGGCGACCACGCGCGACCGTTGACCCGCTCGGCGATCTCCTGGAGGGCATAACTGAGCGACTCGTAGGTCTCGAGGTAGTCGCCCCCCTCCAGCGGGTGGTCGCGCAGGTGGTCGAGGATGTCGTCGAGGAGCCGGACGGCGGGGACCTCCTTGTGCAGGTCGTCGAGGAGGTCGTGCTCGTTGCGCGGATGCTCCACGACGGGGTCGCCGAAGCGGACCGCGTGCCCGAGGTGCTGGGCGCACACCTGGACGAAGTAGCCGCTGAAGATGTCCCCGAACCGCTCCATCGGCACACCGTCCACGGGTTGGCCCATGCGCAGGAAGTAATAGGCGGGCAGGGCGTCTCGGTGCACGGCGGTGTTCTGCGAGTTCACCGGGCACCACGTGCCCTCGGCCAGGACCACGCTGCCCCCGGAGTGGGCGAGCGCGTTGGGACGCACGGCGAGCCGGGTGATCGCGTCGACGTCGGGGTCGCCGAGCCACAGGCCCGCGTTGATCCGCACGTCGGCGGGGCGCTCGCAGACGGATGTCCGTGCCTGCGCGTGGGCCGGACGCGCGTGGAAGGGGAAACCACGGGGGAAGACCTCGGTGGGCTCCACCTCCAGCAACGCGCAGTTGTTGAACCAGCCGTCCGACGAGGCGGTCACCGGTTGGGTGCGCGGGCCCTGGCACACCACCTGGTGGCGTTCGACGAAGTCGTCGGTGGTGGGGAGGTTGTCGTCGTCCATCGAGACGATGACGTCGAATCCCTCCATCCAGGCCATGAGGTAGCCGACGTTGCGCCGGTTGTCGGAGTGGTAGGGGATGAGGTCGGGAACCGCCAGTCGCTCCAGGAGATCCTGCTGTTCCGCCACGGAAGGACAGACCACGTCGAGGCCGAGGCGGCGATGGCGCTCGCAGGCGGCGAAAAGAGCGGGACCGGTGTTGCGGTCGGGGATCACGATCAGCCGCGCGCCGGCGTCCCGCAGGGCGGGCGCCAGGCGGTCGAGGAAACCGCCGTCGGAGATCGTGGTCACGACGACGGCGGTCGAGATGTCACGGCCGGACATGCGGCTCCTCGGCTCGGGGGACGATCGAGGAGACGGCCACGTCGCGGCCGCGTCGGGCGATGTCCCGCTCGATCCAGTGGTACATGGCGCTCATCCCCTCCCAGAGGGGGGTCGCCGGTTCCCAGCGCAGCTTCTCGCGCAGCAGGGTGTTGTCGGAGTTACGGCCGCGGACCCCTTGGGGGCCGGGCCGGTGGACCAGGCGGACGTCCTCCTTGCCGGCGATCGACAACAGCATCCGGGCCAGGTCGTCGATGGCGATCAGGTGCTCGGTGCCGATGTTGACGGGACCGGGGAAGTCCGACGCGGTGAGCCGGCGGATCCCCTCGACACAGTCGTCGACGTAGCAGAAGGAACGGGTCTGCCGGCCGTCCCCCCAGATCTCCATCTCGCCACCGGGCGCGGCCAGCGCCGCCTTGCGCGCCAGTGCCGCGGGCGCCTTCTCCCGGCCGCCGGCGTAGGTCGAGTAGGGGCCGTAGACGTTGTGCAGCCGGGCGACCCGGGTCTCCAGGCCGAACTCCTCCCGGTAGTAGGCGCAGGCGTGCTCGATGTGGAGTTTCTCCCAGCCGTACCCGTCCTCGGGGTCGGCGGGGTGGGAGACCTCCTCGCGCAGTCCCGTGACGTCCGCCGAGCTTTGGAGGTGGGACGGGTAGACGCAGGCGGAGGAGGCGTAGAAGAACCGGGAGGCTCCGTTCCGCCGCGCCGCCTCCAGGGTGTTGAAGTCGATGAGCGAGTTGTTGTACATGATCGTGGCGTGGTTGGCGGAGATGAAACCCATCCCGCCCATGTCCGCCGCCAGCGCGTACACCTCGTCGATGTCGGAGGTCGCTCTCTCGGCGTTCCTCTTTTCCCGCAGGTCGAGCAGGAGGAACTCGTCGGCTTCGGTGGGTCGGAACTCGGGGAGGTGGAGGTCGACGCCGCGTACCCAGTATCCGTTGCGTCGCAGGTGGGCGACGAGATGATGGCCGATGAAACCGCCGGCGCCGGTGACCAGCGCGCGTTTGATTCCTGTTGACATGAAGACCCGTCCAGTAGAAATCGGTCGTTCATGGTCTTGGGGGCGAAGCCGGCTCGAACGTGATGGTGAAAGCGTGCCGCGGCGAGATGTCTCGGTCGATCGAGGCGCACGGGAATTGTATGGGCCGTCGTTCGGGCGGGTCAATGGAGGAATTTCGCCGGACGGTCGGTACGTCTTCCGCGATGCCCTTATTTATGGATTCGTGCGGTACGGCGCTCTTATATGGTGAAACCATTATTTTTGAGGTTGTGATGTTCGACCGAGAGGTCGTCCGGCCCGCGTGCCGGCGGTCGGGGTGGCCGTTCTCGCGGGGTGTCTCCCGTGGGTGTCCAGGGGACGGCCCGGCGCTGCCTTCTTCGTGAATGGGGACGATGCAGGACTTCTAACACGACAGTCTCTCTTATCGTGCATCTTGGCATAAGTGGCAAAGTGTCCATTTTCCTGTTTTATGTTGTGTTTCAAATATGGAAGGGGATGGTAATCGGGTGTTGACGGAGGGGAATGTGGCACGTAGCTTGGTTGTGGCCCGGGCAGCTTATTTCCGTCGATATACGTCACGTTCTTCCGTGGAGACGATTTCCCCGATGGGGCATCCGGTGCCCGTCGCTGAATAAACGATTCGTCAGCGACCTATTCGGTTCATTCACGCATCCTGATCCGTCGATTTCCGATCGAAGGAGAGTCACGGTGGCCGCTCCGGGCGATTCAGACGAGGTGGACGTGGCGTCCGTGGGGGCCGCCGTCTTCGAGCGGGCCTCCCCGGACGGACACGTGGACGGTTCGCAGCCGGCGGCCCAGGCCGGTCCGTCCTGGGCACGTCTGTCCGAGGAGATCCGCGCGGCACTCGCCCGCCAGATGGGGTCCGAACCACCGCCCGTCATATCCGACGACGACCTGCTCGCCGACCTCGGCGTGGACTCCGTCGTCCTGATCGGGGCGGTGTCCCGGCTGGAGCGCCGATACGGCATCGCGCTCTCCGACGACTCGGTGTTCTCCGCGACGACCTTCGCCTCCCTCGTCGACGCGCTCCGCAGGGCGGCCCTGGCCCGGAGAGGACGGTGACATCGATGTCGGCGGATCCGACCGAAACGGTCGTCACCGGCCGGGGCGCCTGCTCCCCCGCGGGGCCCGACGTCCACTCCCTGTGGCGGGGGCTCTGCGAGAAGAGGGCGTGCATACGCGACATCGAGCACTTCGACACCTCGACCGCCTCCCTCCACCGGGCGGGCTTCGTGCCCGGACCCGACGAGCGCCCCGATTCCCCCGGCCGCACCCTGGAGCTCGCCGTCAGGGCCGCCCGCCAGGCGGTCCGGGAGGCGGCACCGCCACCGTCCCACCGGACCGCGGTCGTCCTGGGCAGCACCGAGCCCACCACCACGGACGGCGGGACACAGGGACTGTTCCCCGGCCTCCTCGCCTCGCGCTGCGCCGAGGCCCTCTCGGTGACGGGCGAGGCCGTCACCGTCGCCTCGGCCTCCGCCTCGGGCGCCCTGGGAATCTCCATGGGCAGGGACATGCTGCGGGCGGGCGACGCCGACACCGTCCTGGCGGGCGGGGCCGACGCCGTGACCGAGACCGCCTTCCTCGGCCTGAACTCCCTGCGCACGCTGTCCCCCCACGGCTGCCGCCCCTTCACCCGCGACCGGCGCGGTATCGGCGTGTCCGAGGGGGCGGGACTCCTCCACCTGGAGCGCCGCGATTCGGCCGAGGCGCGGGGAGCCCGCGTCCACGCGGTCCTCGCCGGGGCCGGCGTCACCAACATGACCGACCACCTCGCCACCCCCCGCGCCACGGGCGTCCGCGTCGCCGTCGAGAGGGCCCTCGCCGACGCGGGCATGGATCCCGACGAGGTCGACCTGGTCAACGCCCACGGCCCGGGAACACGGCAGGGGGACCGGGTGGAGATCGAGGCCCTGCGCGAGGTCTTCGGCGCGCGCACGGCCGAGATCCCCGTCGTGAGCTCCAAGTCCGTCCTGTGGCACCTCCAAGGGGCGGCGGGCGCGATCGAGGCGCTGATCTGCGTGCTGTGCCTGGAGCGGGACGCCATCACACCGACCCGGATCACCGGCGCACTCGACCCCGCCTACGCCGATCTCGACCTGGTGGACCACGACGGGGCCCGGCCGGCGCCGCGGTTGCGCGCCGCGCTGTCCGTCTCCTGCGGTCTCGGCGGGCTCAACGTCGCCCTGCTCTTCAGGAGTGCCTGACATGACCCAGACGACGCCGCCGCGCTGTGTCGTGACCGCGGTCACGGCCGCCCGGGTGGACCTGACGGAGCTGTGGCGGGCCCACGGGGAGGGCGAGCCCGGCTGGCCCGCTGTCACCCGGCTCACCACCGCCCTTTCCGACCGGCTCGTCGACCTCGCGCGGGGGACCCTGGAGCGGTCACGGGCCGAGCCCGCGCGGGTCTCCCTTCTGCTCGGCTCCCTCTACGGGACGGGCCACGTCGCCGAGTCCATCCGACAACGGCTGGACGCGAAGGGGGCCCGTTGGCTCGACCCCGAGGCGTTCCTCCACTTCACCCCGCACGGGATGACCGCGTCACTGTGCATGCGCCTGGGACTGGCCGGCTACGCCGCCACCCTGCTCGGCCCCGCGGCGGGGATCCAGACGGTCGCCCAGGCCGTGCGGCGGATCCGGGTCGGCGGCGACCCGAGCGTGCTGTGCGGCGCCTTCGACTTCCTGAGCCCCGCCGCCGCGGCCCGCGTGGGCGACGGGGAGCACGCGACGGGCACGGCGGCCTTCCTCCTCGTCGAGGCGCGGGAGGAGGCGCGACGGCGCGACGTGGGCGGACTGGCGGGGCTGCGGTCCGTCGAGATCGTGGAGGAGGCGGGGTGGTGCTCCGGCGCGGCCGCGCTTCCGCCCGGATCCGCGGCCTCAGGCGTCCTGGCCACTCTGGCCGAGCGGCTGCGCGAGCCCGGCTCCGAGGGGCGCGAACTCACCGTCGAGGCGCCGGGCGCGAGGGCGCGCTACCGGATCCGCCTGGTGCGGGAACCGGAGGGGAACCGTGGCTGACTCCCTGCTGGAGCTGCTCCGCGCCTGGACCCGGGCCGGCGGAGGCGAACGGGTCGCGCTCCTCGACACGACGGGCCACGTCAGCTACCGCCGGCTCCTCCGGGCGGTCGAGGAGGCGGTGGGACGGTTTCGTGGGGAAGGGGTGACCGAGCAGGGCCGTATCGCCCTCGTCGCCCGTAACGACATCCCCTCCGTCGTCGCCTTCGCCGCGATCAACGCCATCGGCGCTCCGGTGCTCGTGCTGCACGACAGGATGGCCCGGGCCGAACGCGACACGGCGGTCCGCGGCTTCGGCGCCGGACACGTGGTCGAGGACGGCCACGTGGTAGCGGTCGCCCGCACGGGCGATCCACCAGGGCTTCCCCCGGGGCCGGCGATCGCCATGGTCACCTCCGGCACCCTGGGCAGGCCCCGGATCGTGTGCCGCGCCTGGGCGGGCTCCATGGCCAACTCCCGGGCCTACGCCCAGGCCCTCGGCCTGGAACCGATCGACTGCGTTCTCACCACCAGCCCGCTCAACCACAGTTACTCCCTCGAGGCCGGAATCCTCGCCGCGCTCTCCGCCGGCGCGGGACACGCGATCCCCTCGGTGCCGGCCACCCCCGCCGGAGTGGCGGCGCTGGTCCACCGCGGCGCGGTGACGGTGCTGCAGACGGTTCCCGCCCTGTACCGCTGGTACGCCGGGTCGGGCATCCCGCAGATGCGGGTCTGGAAACGCTGCGTCAGCGCGGGCGACCTGCTGCCCCCGGAGATCGCCGAGGAGTGGGCGCGCCGCGGCGCGCCGCTGTGGAACCACTACGGCGCCTCCGAGATCGGGCAGATCACCCTGGGACCGGCCGACCCCGCGGGGTCGGTGGGAAGGCCGCTGGAGGGGATCGACGTCTGCGCCCCGCAGACGGCCGGGGCCCCCGGCGCCGTGAGGGTCCGTTGCGCGGGTCTGTCCCCGCTGCTCGTGACCGAGGAGGGCGCCGAACCGATCGCCGACTCCGACGGCTGGGTCGACATCGGGGACCTGGGCCGGGTCGACGGCTTCGGACGCCTCTACCTCGCCGGCCGTCAGGGCGGCCTCCTCAACATCGCCGGCAACAAGGTCGACCCGGCCGAGGTCGAGGCCGAGATCAGGCGGTTGCCAGGCGTTCGCGACTGCGCCGTGGTCGGACGTGAGGTCGACGGCGCGGTCCGCCTGTGGGCCTTCGTCGAGCCCTCCCCGGGCAGCGAACCCTCCAGCCTCGACCCTCGGGCGCTGCGCGCGCGGCTGCGCGGCCGGCTGAGCCCGACCAAGGTGCCCACCGTGGTCCGCGTGGTGGAGGAACTGCCGCGGACCGGCACGGGCAAGATCCGCAGATGGCTGCTGGGCGCCTCCCCGCAGGCCGCTGCGGCGACGGGCGGACGCGCGCCCGGACCGGGACCCCGACCATCCGACCCTCGTCCCCAGGAGGAACCATGAGCGACAGTGCGCAGCTCGACCACATCGTCACCCTGATCCGAAAGGCCCTCGCCGACCGTCCCCACGTGGCCGAACTGGAGGGGCTGGCCGCGGAGACCGAACTGGGCGCGGCGGGGATCGACTCCCTCGACCTCATCGTGGTCTTCTCCCACTTCGAGAAACGCTGGGGGATCCCCTTCGAGGACGCCGAGATCGACCCGTCGATGTTCGACACGGTCGGCGACCTGGCCGCCCGGCTTCTCGCCCAGGCCCGGGCGCACGGCAAGGAACTCACCCGATGACCACACCGGTCTTCGACCCGGAGCGCTCACTGGGGTGGCGCGACGGCCCCCTGGACGGCATCACCTGCCTGCTGCGCTGCGTCGAGGCGGTGCTGCGCTCCCGAGGGTACGGGCCGATCGACGTCGCCCGTTGTCTGGGCGGGGAGCTGGACCTTTTGGGCCGCGACATGGCGCTGGAGTTCCCCGGATGCCGGCTCGGGTGGAGGTTCGCCGACCACGGCGCCCAGAACTGGCCCTTCGTGGTCGAGCGCGTCGGCGCCGGCGAGCCCGTCATCATCATGCCCGACCTCTACCACTACCCGGGCAGCTACTACGAAGGGCTGTACCACTACCACGATCACGCCGTCCTGGCGGTCGGCTGGGATCCCGGCTCCGAGACGTTGGCGGTGCTCGACACGCTCGCACCGCCCGACGAGGGATACCGGCGCGAACTGCCGAAGACCCCCCAACTCGTCGCCTCCTGCACCCGGGTCACCCGTGTCGAGGTCACCGCCGAGGCCGACCGCCGCCCCTCGCGGGACTACGCGGCGGAGCAGATCGAACGGCACACCGCCACCGTGGCCGCCGACGCCCGCGCCCTGCGCAGACTGCTGGACTCCTTCGCCGCCGCGGGGATGGACGGCGTCACCGCCCGCGCCGTCAACCTGCTGGTCCTGGGACACCTCCAACCGCTCCTGTTCCTCTTCGGATCCTCCATCGACGCCGATGCGGACGCGCGTCTCCTCGACGTCCGCCGCGCCGCCCTGAGCGCGGCCACCAAGGCGGGCTGGTTCGGCCGGGCCCTCATCGTGGGGCACAACGACCACGTCGATCCGGCTCCGCATTACCGCAGGGCTCTCACCATCGCCCCTGGAATGCTCGACGCTTTGGATAACCTTGCTGACGCAATGTCACGGGCGGGTGGCGACGCCCGCGTCTCTGTCGAACGAGCGGATGCCGCGGACGCGGCGCTCCACACCCGTTTCCGAGAAATCGTCCACATCTGTTACTCATCACCGAGCGAGGCCATTCCGTGAAGGAATTCACGATCGTTCCCATTGACCGCGAACCCGCACCGGCGACGTTCCTCATCACCGGAATTCCCGGGAGCGGAAAATCCACGGTGGCGCGTGCGCTCGCCCAGAGGTTCGAATTGGGAGCGCACATCGAGGTGGACCGTCTCCAGGAGTTCATCGTCTCGGGCGGCAGGTGGCCCGGACCGGAGCCCGAGGAGGAGGCCGACCGCCAGCTCTTCCTCCGGGCGCGCAACGCCGCGCTGCTCGCCGACAGCTATGTCGACGCGGGTGTGGTCCCCGTGATCGACGACGTCGTCGTGCTCCGTCCCCACCTCGACTTCTACCGGAAGGCGGTCAGCAGGACACCGCTGACCCTGATCGTCCTCGCGCCCGCCCCGGAGGTGACCACCCGCCGCAACCGCGAGCGCGACAAGACGCTGGTCGAGGACTGGTCCTTCCTGGACGAGGCGATGCGCGGCCAGATCCCGGACGAGGGAGTATGGATCGACAACGCGGAGCTCACCGTCGACCAGACCGTGGACGAGATCCTCAGGATCACCGGGATCGGCGGTGGGAAGGGCCGCGTGCCGACCACGACGTGATGGAGACGGGGGCACGTCCGGCCGCGCTCGTCACCGGCGCCTCCGGAAGCATCGGTGCCGCGATCGCGGTGGAGCTGGCCCGCGCCGGTTTCGACGTCGGAGTCCACCACCGGGCCAACTCCGCCGGCGCGCGTACGACGGCCGAGGCGGTCCGGGCGCGCGGCCGGCGTGCGCTCCTCCTCCGCGGAGACCTCGCCGAGGAGGGGACGTGCCTCCAGGCCGTCGAGCGGGTCACGGCGACGTTCGGCCGCCTGGACGTCCTCGTCGCCAACGCGGGATGGCACCGTGACGGTCTGCTCCTCCGGCTCGCCGAAGAGGAGTGGGCCGCGCACCTGGACGCCAACCTCACCAGCGCCTACCGCTGCGCGCGGGCGGCCCTGCCCTCGATGATCGAGCAGAGGGGCGGGCGTCTCGTCCTCGTCTCCTCGGTCGCGGGCCTGGCCGGTTCTCCCGGCCAGGCCGCCTACTCCGCGGCCAAGGCGGGCCTGACCGGCCTGGCCCGCACGATCGCCCATGAGTACGGACGCTTCGGGATCACGTGCAACTGCGTGGCCCCCGGACTGATCGAGGACACCCCCTCCCACGCGGAGATGCCGCCGCAACGGCGCCGGGGGATCCTCGACCGCACGGCCGCGCGAAGGGCCGGCCGTCCCGAGGAGGTCGCCGCGGCGGTGGCCTTCCTCTGCTCCCCCGGGGCCGCTTACATCACCGGACAGATTCTCGCAGTCGACGGCGGTATGACCGCCTGACCAGGGAGGCGACGATGGCACGGCGTGTTCTCTTCTTCCCGTGGGGGTGGGGCGGCGCAGCGGGGTACACCGCGCGCTGTCTGGCACTGGCCGAGGAGCTCGCGGCCGCCGGTGACGAGATCGCCTTCGCGGACTGTGGGGCGACGAGGCTCGTGCGCGAGGCGGGTTTCCGCGTCCTTGAGCAGGACACCGCGCCGCTGCGCGACCTGGAGCGCCGCAGGGTCCCTCCCTACCTGCCGTTCGCCGACGTGGAGCGCGTGTTCGCGGTGGCCGCCGGATACCACCGGGCGGAACGCTTCGGGCGGCAGCTCGACGAGGACGCGGCCGCGATCGCCGGGTACCGCCCCGACGTCGTGGTGATCGACATGAGCCCGACGGCGGCGCTGGCCGCCCGCGCCGTGGGGGTCCCCGTGGTCTCCCTCGCCGACGCCGACTTCGTCGCGACCCGTCCCAACGCCTGGATGCCCTGGTCCACGGTGGAGCCGCGCGTCCTGCTTCCGCACCCTCCCTGCCTCCCGGTCATCAGCGCGGCCTCCGCCCGGTTGGGTCTGGGACCGGTGGCCCGGGCGGAGGATCTTTTGGAGGGGGAGGTCACCCTCATCCCCAGCACACCGGAGCTGGAGCCGGCCGAGCGTGGGACGGTCCGCCACGTGGGACCGCTCTACTGGGATCCTCCCGGCGCGGGCGGGGACGTGGTGTTGCCCGAGGAGGACGGACGGGCCAGGGTCTATGTGTCGATCGGCAGCGGGGGGATGGTGGGCGCCGATGCGATGCAGGCGGTACTCGACGCCTGCGCCGGCATGCCCTGGTCGGTGTTCGTCTCGACCGGGTTCGCCTTCCGCAGCGAGCTCTCCGTTCCCGACAACGTCGTCCTGGGAGGGTTCACCGGGGTGCGCCGCCCGCTCGGGTGGGCGGACGTGGTGGTCAGCCACGGCGGCTACAGCACCGTCATCGCCGCACTGGAACACGGCGTGCCCAACGTGGTCCTGCCCTTCATGTCGGAGCAGGAGATGAACGGTCGCCGGCTCGTCGAACGTGTCGGGGCCGGCCTGCTGTTGCGTACCAGCCGCACCCGCCCTGACGGGCGGTTGGAGTTCACCGACAGGTATTCGGGCCGTAGCCCTCGCCCTCACGTCGCCTCGGTGGACATCCGGGCCGGCGTCGAGGAGGCGCTCGGCGATCCGGGCATGGCGGCGCGGGCGCGCCGGGTGGGGGCGGAGCTGAGCGCCCTGCGAAGGACCGTCGATCGGGTGGGCCTGGTCCACGGGACCGTCGCCCTGGGAGGAACGCGATGATCCGCTGGGCCCGCCGCAGTGAGGCGTGTTCGGACGCCTTCACCGCCTACTGCCACGAGCACGCGCTGGTCGACCGCAACGACAACGTCAACCGTTACTGGGAGTACCCCTGGGCCGCCACCCACGCCGGTCTGCGCCCGGGGATGCGCGTGTTGGACGCCGGCGCCGGATACTCGCCCTTCCTGCTGCACCTGGCCGAGACGGTGCCGGACGCCGAGTACCACGCGGCCGACCCGGCCTACGCCTTCCAGACCCCGGCCCAGCTTCCCCACGCGAGGATCGACACCCGGCCCCTGGAGGAGCTGGCCTACCCCGACGGCCACTTCGACCTGATCTTCTGTCTCAGCGTCCTGGAGCACCTCGACGCCTCCGCGCGGCTCGCGGCCGTCCGCGCTCTTGCGCGCTGTCTGCGCCCCGGTGGGCGGCTCGTGCTGACCGTCGACTACTTCCTCGACTGGCCGAGATGGCGGTCCGCCATCGAACAAAAGCCCCGCATGGCCGCCTGGCTCCCCGACGGAAACCCCGATGTGGCCCGGATGGTCCGTGCCTCCGGGCTCCACCCCCTGGCCCCGGACCGGATCGACCCGCACCCCGGGACGGAGGGCTTCGAGGAGGGGGCGGTCCACGACGACCTGTGGTGGTCGGAGCACATCGGCGCCGGGCTGCGGGTGACCTCCCTGGGGCTGGTCCTCCACCGGCCGTTGGCCGGGGCGGACGACCGCGGCCTTCGTCTCAGGATCTCCCCGGAGGCGCTCCACCTGCGCGACGACGGCACCCCCTTGTTCGCCGACCACCACGGGACCGGGGCGGCGCCGCAGCGATACGTGTTGCCGCCCCGGGCGCTGGACCCCGAGGGGTTCACAGCGGGCGAACTGGTCGAATGGCTCGGGGGAGGTACGCGGGCGGAGGCGGTCGTGGAACGCGCCCTGAGGTGGCGGACGCTGCGCCCGGCCGGGCTCCGGCCCCGCATCGAGGCCTGCCAGCCCGACTCGTTCCGCGAGGTCTACCGCAATCCCGAGGGGACGGGCGTCCCACGGCACGACAAGCGGGGCCCGGCGTGAGGGCGGCCGGTGACAGCCGCGACTCCGGCGCGAGGACCGTCATATCCCGCCACTTCCGCGCCCAGCCCCTGCGCCCCGCTCACCTCGACGATCTTGAGATCGAGCTGTTGAGCCCCTACCACCGGGCCCTCCTGGTCTGCGAGGCGACGACGAGGCTCATCGAGGCCCACGTGCTGGAAGGGGTGCGGGCCTCGCCCACGGCGCAGTACAGCGCCCCCTTGTCCATGGGAGGCGACTGCGCGCAGCTTCGCGTGCCCCCGGGGAGCACGGTGGTCACGCGGTCGGTCGACCTCGTCGGGGCCAGCAGCGGACGCCGTTACGCGATGGCGCGGTCGCTCCTGGTGCCGGGGAGGATCCCCGCCCCGCTGGCGCGGGGGATCGCCGAGGAGGCGGCGGGGATCGGCAGCGCCCTCCACGCCTGCGGGGTGGAAAGCCGCAGGGAGCTGCTGTGGTACGGGGGCGAGGCCGACGGCACCCCCACGCGGACCTACCGGATCGTCATCGAAGGGGAGCCGGCGATTCTCATCACCGAGTGGTTTCCGGCGGTGCCCGGATGACGGGGCGCCCGGCGCAGGCAGACAGGACCGAGCTGGAGGGGTGGGACGGACAAGGTGGTCGTATCGATGAATGGCGCTGAGAGGTCCGGCGCGGGGGCCGTGGTCGACACGGACATAGGCCCCTTGGAGTTGCCGCGGTGGGACACCATGATGCTGCCCTGGTTCCGCAAGTACGGGGAGTGGGAGCCCCACGAGTCGGCTCTGGTCGAGTCCCTGCTCAGGCCGGGGGACTGCTTCGTCGACATCGGGGCGCACGTGGGGTACTACACGATCCGGGCCCTGCGCCGGGTGGGCGGCGCCGGCGCGGTGTTCGCGGTCGAGCCGTGGCCGGTGATGCGGCTGCTGCTCGAACGTAACGTCGCGGCCAACGCCTCCGGGGACGTCGCGGCCCTGCACGTGGTCGCCGGGGCGGCGTGGCACTGCGACGTTCCCCTGCGGCTGGCCCTGGACGCCGGGGGCAACAGCGGGGACAGCCGTATCGCGCGTGGCGGCGCGGTCGACGCGGTGGGGATCCGCCTGGACGGGCTGGAGGAACTGCGCGAGCGACGGATCGCGGTGGTCAAGACCGACGCGCAGGGGCGCGACCACCACGCCCTGCGCGGCCTCCAGGAGCTGCTCGGACGTGACCGGCCGCACGTGCTGTGCGAGTTCTGGCCGCGGGGCATCCGCGACGCGGGAGCCGACCCCTTCGACGTCTTGTCCCTCTACCGTTCCTGGGGCTATGACCCCGTCCTCCTCAGGGAGGCCTACGCCTGTCCGGAGCACCACCCCTGTCTCGTCGGAGGACAGGACGACGCCCGGTACGTCGCCATGGCCGAGCAGGCGCGCGGCGGGTTCGCCACGTTGTGGCTGCGTCCGGCCGGGAGGAGGACCTAGTGCTCGTCGTAGGCGGGGATGTCGCGCAGCCGGCGTATGGGCGAGAACGCGAGGAGGAGAGGGGTCAGCATCCAGCCGGCCATGATCACCAGCAGGGCTCCACGCGTCCCCAGCATCCCCCCGAGCAGTCCGCCCAGCACTCCGCCGACGAAGAGCATGCTCCTGGTGAAGAAGCGGGTGGAGGCCACGGTGCGGGAGAGGAGCGCCGGAGGGGTGTGGATCTGCACCAGGGTCGCGTGGCCCACGGTGAACATCGCGAACCCCGCGCAGAAGACGAGCGCGCCGGCGACGAACAGCAGCACGCCGGCCCCGGGCTGGGTGGCCGGCAGCAGCAGGCCGAAGGGGGAGACCAGGGCGATCGGCAACCACAGCGCGCGCGCGGTCCCCAGACGCCGGGTGATCCGTCCGGCGACCGCCGCCCCCACCAGGCTGCCCAGTCCGGCCACGCCGACGAGGACACCGACCTGACCTGTGGGCAGACCCACCTCGCGCGACAGGAAGACGACGACCAGGGCCTCGTAGCCGGCGAACCAGCAGTTGCCCGCGGCCGAGGCCAGCGTGCTGGCCCGCAGCAACGGGCGGGTGACGACGAACCGCAGGCCCTCGCCCAGCCTGCGCAGGAGCGTGCCGCCCCCCTCCTGGCCGGGAGGGGCCGCGCGGGTGCGCATCGCGGCGACGCAGCAGGCCGAGACGAGGAACCCCGCGGCGTTGGCGATCGGGGTGAGGGGGGCGCCGAGCACGGTCACCAGGAGACCGCCGAGCGCGGGCCCCATGGTGTAGGCCACCGCCCGACCGCCCTGGAGCCGCGCGTTGGCGCGGGTCAGGTCTTCGCGGGGGAGGAGGGCGGGGGGAAAGGTCTGGTAGGCGATCTCGTAGCAGACCGTACAGGCGCCCACCAGGGCGACCACCACATAGATCTGCCAGAGGGCGAGTACGCCGAGAACGTAGGCCAAGGGCACGAAGGAGATCACCACGACCCGCACCAGATCCGCCGTGAGCAGAACGGTGCGCGGGGGGACTTTGCCCAGGTAGACGCCCAGCGGAAGGGTGAGCACCAGCCACGGCAGGTAGCTGAAGGCGGTGATGGCCGCGATCTGTGGAACGGAGGCGGAGAGCAGGTCCGCCGCGATCAGCGGGAACGCGATGGGGCTGGTCATCCCGAGGATCTGGCTGACGGTACTTCCCGTCCACAGCAATCGGAAATCGCGCCATCCAGGGGTGGAATGGGTATTATCCGCTTCTCCTCCGGAATGAGATGAAGGGGTTTCTTCTCCGTTTTCCGTCATTCTTCTCCCTGCGAGAAGTGCCCCGTGTCCCGGGGAGCGGTTTCCCTCTTCCTGCCCGCGCCCAGCCTATTGCAGGAATGGCCGGACGAGATCTCATTCTCCCGATCAGGGAAAGCGCCTCCGATCGCAAGCCGCCGAGCGGAACCAAGGAGGAAAGAGCGATGAGTCTGCCCAGTGCCGCCGACACGGTTGTCGTGGGAGCGGGGTCGGCGGGGTGCGTGGTCGCCAACCGGTTGTCGGCCGACCCGGCCCGAGGTGTGCTCCTGCTGGAGGCCGGGGACGACACGCCCCTGCCGCCCGCGCTCCGTTCGCTGGACTTTCGGGCGGCGGTCCGCGACGTGTCCCGCCACTGGCCCGGACTGCGCGCCCGGCGGGGGAGCGCCCAGCGGCCGCGCCTCCTCCTCCAGGGACGCGGGGTGGGCGGCACCTCGGCGATCAACGGGCTGATCGCCATGTGGCCGATGCCCGAGGACTTCGACGAATGGGCCGCTCTCGGATGTGACGGTTGGACCCATCGCGACGTGTCCCCCTCGCTGAGCCGGATCAGCCGTGACCTGGACTCCAAGGCCGGTGCCGGCCCGATGCCGGTACGCCGCCCCCCACGTCCCACCTGGGGGTCGCTGGACCTCGCCCTCGCCGAGTGGGCCGGGGACAGGGGGTTCCCCGCCGCCGAGGACCACAACGCGCCGGGCAGCACCGGCCTGTCCCCTTATGCGTTCAGCGCCCGAGACGGTGGCCGGGTCTCGGCCGCGGACGCCTTCCTCGCCCCGATCCTCGACCGCCCCAACCTGACGGTCCTGGCGCGCACCGTGGCCGAGCGGCTCATCGTCCGCGGGGGTCGGGTCACCGGCGTCTGCTGCCGTACACCGGACGGGGAGGTGGTGATCGAGGCGGGGGAGGTGGTGGTCACCGCGGGGGCGGTGGGATCCCCGGCGCTGCTGCTCCGCTCCGGTATCGGCCCCGCGCACCGACTCGAACGGGTCGGCGTCGCGCCGGTCGCCGACCTGCCCGGAGTCGGTCAGGGGCTCCAGGACCACCCCGCGCTCACGCTCCCGATCCGGCTGGCGGCTCCAGGGGCCGCACCGCCCCGTCCCACCAACTGCTGCCTGCGTTTCGCCTCCGGCGAGTCTGACGGCGAGGCCAACGAGCTGATGCTCAACGCCCTCAACGAGGTCGGCCCCGGGGTGGGGGCGGTGGTCCTCGCCCTCTTCCGTCCCGAGGCGCGGGGGCGTGTCGAGGTCACGGGGGCGGGCCTCGATGACGACCTCGTCGTCGACCTCGGCCTGCTCGGCACGGAACGCGACCTGCGCCGGATGCGCGCGGGGGTCGCCCGATTGGCGGATCTGGCCCGCCACCCCGCTTTCGAGCGGGTGGGAAGTCCGGTGGGGGCCGACCTCCTGCGCGGGCTCGCGCGCCGCCCGGAGGAACTCGACTCCTGGATGGCGGCCCGCTGCCACGAGGCGTGGCACCTGGTCGGGTCCTGCCGGATGGGCGATCCGGCCGATCCGGCCACGGTGGTCGATCCCCGGGGCCGGGTGAAGGGGGTGGCGGGCCTGCGGGTGGCCGACGCCTCGGTGATCCCACGGGTGCCGCGCTCCAACACCAACCTGGTGACCATGGCGGTCGCCGACCACATGACACATCCGTCTCGTCCTGGCAGGGAGTGACTTCGAGATGACCGATCACAGGCTGGGCCCCGAACAGGCCGACCGGCTCACCCCCACGTGGGGCTGGTGGGAGCCGGGCACCGTGAAGGTGATGAAACGCGTGGTCGAACCCGGCATGGTCGTGTTCGATGTCGGCGCGCACGTCGGGTACTACACCACCCTGTTGGCGGAACTCGTGGGAGCGGACGGGCACGTCCACGCCTTCGAGCCGCATCCGGGGAACTTCCAGGTGCTCCAGCGCAACACCCGGGCGTTGTCCAACGTCACCATCGTCAACACCGCGGTCGCCGACGACGACCGTCCCCGGCTGCTGCACTTCAGCGGGAACACCGGGCGGCACAGCCTGTTCCAGACGGAGTTCACCGGCGAGGGCGGGCGCGTCCACGAGGTCCCCGTGACGACCCTCAGCGATTACTGGGAGCGTATCGGCCGTCCCGAGGTCGGTCTGGTCAAGATCGACGTCGAGGGCGCCGAGGCGCAGGTGGTCACCGGGGCGCGCAGGCTTCTCGACGCCACCCCCCGGATCAGGGTCGTGACCGAGTACTATCCGCGCAACCTCCGCTGGGGCGGCGGCGACGGGGCCGCCTACCTGGACCTGTTGCGCCGTAGCGGGCTGGAGTACCGGGCGATCCAGGATGACGGGTCGGAACGTGAGGAGATCCCGCGGCTCGACGGTGACGACTACATCAACCTCCTGTGCCGGCGCGCCGCGCGCCCGTCCCGGGGATGAGCGAGGGGAGGAGCCGGCATGCGTGAGAGCGATCTGGCCACGGTCATCGACCTCGCCGACGCCGCGGACCGGATGACCATGGCACGCTACGGGGCCGCTGACCTCCAGGTCCGTGACAAACCGGACCGCTCCCCGGTCACCGAGGTCGACACGGCCGTCGAGGAGGCCCTGCGCAGGATGCTGGCCAGGGCCTGTCCCGCTGACGGGATCATCGGGGAGGAGTACGGGGGCGAGAACCGTCCGGGCCGGGTCTGGGTCATCGATCCCGTCGACGGGACCAAGAACTTCCTCCGGGGCAATCCGGTGTGGGCGACGTTGATCGCCCTCGTCGAGGACGGTGTCCCCACCCTCGGGATGGTGAGCGCTCCCGCGCTGCAACGTCGCTGGTGGGCGGCCCGGGGGAGGGGCGCCTGGACCCTCGACCGGGGCCGGGTGGGGCGCGTCCGGGTGTCGGGGGTGACACGTCTGGCCGACGCCTACCTCTCCACCACGAGCCTGGGGACCTGGACCCGGTTCCACTCGCGCGCGGCCTATCTGCGGCTTGTCGACGCCTGTTGGGAGAACCGGGCGTTCGGTGATTTCTGGCAGCACTGTCTGGTGGCGGAGGGGGTCGTCGACCTCGCGGCCGAGCCGATCGTCGGTTTCTGGGACATCGCCGCGCTGAAGGTCCTGGTCGAGGAGGCGGGGGGAGACTTCACCGACCTCTCCGGCCGGCGCGACGCGGGCATCACCAGCGTCCTCGCCAGCAACGGCCGGG
>NZ_FUWS01000035.1 GCF_900167435.1 Marinactinospora thermotolerans DSM 45154 | reverse complement strand
TCGCGGAGTTCAGTGACCTGTCGTTGCCTGAGGGGATGCGGGAGGTCGGTGTGGATTCGGGGTTCGACGATTACGGGCGGGTCGTCTACTGGATCAGCTTCGTGATCGACGATCATGAGGCGGCGGAATCCGTCTGTGAGCAGACGGGGAGTTTTAATCCACTCGGTGATCGCGTTCCTGAGCGCAAACAGGAGCGGCTTCGGATCGATCCTGCGGATCTGGAGCGCTACCCGGGGCCTCCGCGTGGCTGTGAGCTTCTTGTCGGTGATTTCAGTACGGAGCTCATGGCGGTGGTCTTGTATCCGGATCCTTCGGAGGAGGGGCCGGCCAAGGTCTACATGTCGGAGTACGAGGTATCGCGGTGAGGTCGGCTCTCTGGCTGGGGTGCGGCCCCTTGCTCTCTGGCGCCACGGAACGTGGCAGCGAGAAGAACACCCCACTCCTTCAGGAGATTTCCGGATTCTCCACTGGGGAACCCCGAAGCGGGAGGAGCGGTGAGACGAAAGGGAGTGTGGTGGGGAGGGGGCACTGTGGGCGGATTGGGTCCCTAAATAGGCCTGAGGGCTCACGACAGCCCTGCCCCGTCCACCTACTCTCCTTCCGGAAGGGGGGAGAGGGAGGGTGGCGTGGGCGATTCTGGGTGGCGAGACGATCGGGGAGCGAGTTTTGTCGAGTATGCGGGACTTGTGGTACTGGTCGCCGCGGTCGCCGCCGTTCTGGTTTTCTCCGATCTCGGCGAACGCATCGCAGGTGGAATGGGTGACGCAGTGTGCCACGCTCTCTCCTTGGCGGGATGCTCTCCCGCCGTGTCGAACGCCGGTGAGGCGTCCGAGGCGCACCCGGGAACACAGCAGGCGCAGCAGCAATCGGGAGCCTTGTCGATTCAGACGGCCGATTTCACCACACCTGGAGACGGTGTCCACTTCTCGTTCGTCCATCACCCCGAAGGGGCCGAGGACGGGTTGGGAACCGATCATGATCGCAGGGACGCGGGGCAAGAGGCCGGACGGGAGCGCGAGACCGACGAGAACCGCCACCGTGACCCCCAGGAGCAGAACGGTACCGAGGGAGACGAGCCTCTAGAAGAAGGACTTGGGGAAATGGTAGTGGGCGAGAATGTGACGGAACCTGACCCACCTCCCTGGGAAGCCGCTGATCCTGGCTCGGGGGAGTGGGGGTCCGATAATTGGCCGCTGGACGACTACTTCACCAAGTCCGCCGCCGAGACGATGTCCCATGTCATGGCTGGATCATGGCCTGACGCCTCGCGTAACCTGCTCCACTATCTTGGGAATAGCGGTGACCCTCTAGAGCAGGATGTCGACCGTATGCTGGAGGAGATCCCGGAATTTCAGGGACAAGTGGATTCCATCGTATTTTACCTCAATCGGACTGCGGTTGAACGGGCTAGGTCTGAGGGAATCACAGGTCCGGTCACTTATCCGGTAAATTTTGATTGGGAGAACTTCGGATATGAGGATGGGGCTGGTGGTAATCAGAACTGGTTCTACGCCACCGGAGAGTTTGACATGAACGTGACTGGCCAAATTACCGTCTACCCCCCGGAGGAGTCGGGAGGGCAGTGGCGATACGAAGCGCGTACCCACGTAAATTACCGGGACCAGTACAACTGGGACGGGAACAAGTCCACTGACATTCTGGGATTCACGATCACCGACGAACAACTCGCTGAACTGCACAGAGCTGGAGTCGCCCAGGAATTCCTCATGTATGGTCGTTCTGAGGAACATACCTACACGGGAGAGATGTGACCGGTCCGATGCGTGTCCGTAAGGTGTTCTTGCTGTTGGCCGTTCTCGTGGTGCTCTCCGGGTGCTCGCTGGAGGATGTGATCGAGCCTCGATGGGAGGTTCCGGATCCTACGGTGTCTCCGCCTGAGGCGTCTTTGGAGGGGTTCGCGGAGTTCAGTGACCTGTCGTTGCCTGAGGGGAT
>NZ_FUWS01000013.1 GCF_900167435.1 Marinactinospora thermotolerans DSM 45154 | reverse complement strand
GGGAAACACCCGGTCCCATTCCGAACCCGGTCGTTAAGCCTCCCAGCGCCGATGGTACTGCCCCCTGGTTGGGGTGGGAGAGTAGGTCGCCGCCGGGCATCTTTTCGGTTGAGGCCGGATCCTCCGTGTGGGGGGTTCGGTCTCCCGTGTGTGTGGGGGGTTCCCGTTCCGGGAACCCCCCTTTTTTTGTGGTGGTGGGTGGGTCACGCGTTTCGTAGCATTTTCCGGACGGCTTCCTCGATCTCCCCCTGCGTCGACAGTTCGCCGTACTCGGCTTCGGCGGCGATGGAGCCGATGGAGGAAGCGATCGTGACACCGCGTTCGTAGAGCTCGAAGACCCGGGGATCGATGTAGGAGGCCCGGGCCACGGCGGGCGTGTTCCCCAGGTACTCGGCGACCTCCTGGACGACCCGTGCCTCCGCTCGGGTCTCCCCTGTCCCACTGGACGGGGCCTTCACCGAGACGGCGAGGCCGACCGCGGCGAGTACGGTCGCGTGCCAGGTGCGGAAGTCCTTCGCGGTGTACCTTCCGCCGGTGATCTCGCGCAGGTAGCCGTTGATGTCGTCGCTCGTGACGTCGTGCCATCCGTTACGGGTCCGGTACGCGAGAAGGTCGTCTCCCCCGCCCTCGCGTCGTTTGAGCGAGCGGACGAGCCGGCAGACCTCGGGTTCACGGAGCTCGACCTCGCGCTGCTTGCCGCTCTTCGCGGGATAGTCGAACACCACCCGGCCGCGCGAGCAGGTCACGTGTTCCCGGAGGAGGGTGGCGAGCCCGTAGCTCTCGTTGTTCTCCGCGTAGTCCTCGCCGCCGGAGCGGAAGAAGCCGAGGTCGATCAGGCGCAGCGCGGCGCTCAGAACCCGGTCACGCGAGAACCCGCGTGTTCGCAGGTTCTCCTCCGCCCTGGCCCGGATCTTGGGAAGTTCCTCGGAGAACTCCAGGACCCGGTCGTGCTTCCTGCGATCCCTCTGGGCGCGCCACTCCTCGTGGTACAGGTACTGGCGTCGGCCGGCGTCGTCGGTCCCGAGCGCCTGGATGTGTCCGGCGGGGTCGGGCGAGATCCACACGTCCTTCCAGGCCGGGGGGATGGCCAGGGAGCGGATGCGGTTGAGCTCCTTCTCGTCGCGGAGGGGACGACCGGATGGATCGAGATACCGGAAGCCGCGTCCGCAGCGCCGCCGGATGATCCCCGGGGCCGCGGGATCACTGCGCCTGATCGCGTTGCCTCTGCCCATGACGCCCCCTTCGTCCCTGCCGACTGCCCTGGCGGCCGGTGGGCAAACCACGGCTCCGGCGGCCGGTGGGTCGCCGGAGCCGTGGAATTCATCCGGCACCAGGGACGGCGACGCCGCGCAGGCCGCTCCTCTCTCCGCTCAAGGAACGAACCCGGCCGGTGAAATGTCGACAAAGCGACACATCGATAACTCGCGATTTCGTCCGGACCGAAACTGGAGACTCCGCATCTGTGCAGGTCGGCAAGGCTTCAAAGGGATCTGCTGCCATGTCGACATGTCCATAACTCGTGACATCAAGCCGGAGTGAGCGGAGAGGCCCCTCCCCCGAGGACCTGGCCGGGCGGTCCTCGGGTCGACAGGGAGTCGAGTCGACAAGGAGGCGCGGGGTGCGCTGGGACGTGAGGACGTGGCGGAGTCCTCGGGGACGGAGGGCATGGGAAGGAAGGAGGGGGCGGGCTCGAGGCCCGGCCGGGGCGCGCGCCGGAGCTGCTGGGTGGTGTGCCCCGGCGTGGACGCCGGACGGTCACGTTTCTCCCCGTGTCCTCGGGTGGGGAGCATGGCGTGGCCGTGTCGGTGCGGCCGGATGGATCGGCCGTGTGTCGGGAGGGGGGCTAGTCCTCCTCGGAGTCGGCTCCCACGGGAGCCTCCATCAATTGGCGCACCAGCGCCATGAACTCCTCGTCGCTCATCGCGGCCCAGTCCACACGCTCGTTCATGTTGAGCGATTTCCCCGGCTACAAGATCAATAAGCCTGAAACGCCGCTAAACGAGCACGAATCCCGAGTGAAATTCGGGTTTCTTCGCTGTTTCATCCGTGCTGGGCCGGCCTGGCCTGCCGTTCTCCGAGGTGGGGGCCGCCCACGCCGAGTCAGATGCGCTGGTTCAGAGCCGCCCTGCACCGTGGGCACCGGCACCGCCGGTTGTAACCGGTGACCGTGCCGTGCGGGATACTCGGGTCGCGCTGGTCGGTGAGTGTCGCGTCCAGCTGGTCGCCGAATGCGCTGAGGATGCGAGCGGCGGCGAAAACCCGTTGCGAGGTCAGGCCGAGATCGCGGGCCGCGTCGTCGATGTGCATCCCCATGCGGAGCTTCGCGATCAAGCGTGACCGCATCGCGGGCGGAAACTCCTCCTCCGCGTTGGCGATCAGTTCCTCGGCGTCGTCGATGGGGTAGTTCATCACTTTCCTATGTTCGCGCGCGGGATGTGACGGCCCGGCGTTTCCTCCTGCATGCTACGCGCTATGTGGAGTGGGCGACTCCGATTCCGCGGAGAGGCCGGGGTGGCGAACATTCCGAGCGGCGGGATCTCCGGGAGCCGCTGGCAGAATATGGACGGGAGTACAACATGTCTTCCCCGGACGAGGTGCGTCGTACCCGGTCACGACAAGACGGCGCGGAACCCGAATGGAGGAGAACATGGCCTGGGTGGTACTTGTCCTGTCCGGACTCATGGAGACCGCGTGGGCGACCGCGTTGTCGGCGTCGAAAGGGTTCTCCCGGTTGGGGCCGAGTCTGCTCTTCCTGGTCACGCTGACCCTGAGCATGGCGGGGCTGGCCTTCGCGCTCCGCTCCATCCCCGTGGGGACGGGATATGCGATCTGGGTGGGAATCGGCGCGGTGGGAACGGCCCTCGTCGGGATGGTGTGGCTGGGCGAAGCGGTCAGCGTCGCCAAGATCCTGTGCCTGGTCCTGATCGTCTCCGGCATCGTCGGCCTGAAACTGCTGCACTAGGAGGGCGCGACCCCTCCACCCGCAGGCGGAGCGCCCCGCAGGCGTGGAGCGTCACCGGGGAAGTCCGCCCCGGCGACGCAGGGCCGCCGTCAGGAGGACGATCCCCACGAGCACCGGCGGCAGAGCCGCCACCGGTGCGTCGGCCGCCCGGCCGAACGCCGCGGCCAACGGGCCCGCGGTGAACGCGAACGCGCCGTGGAGCGCGCACACCCCCCACAGCGTCCGGTCCCACACGACGTAGAGGGCGGCGAACACGCCGAAGCCGAAGGCCGCCACCAGGCCCGCGACCGCCCGCACCTCCCCCAGAAGGACGAGCGCGAACGCCGACAGCAGGGCCTGAAGCGCGATCGCGAGGGGAAGCGGAAGGGAACGGGCGAGCGCGTGCAGCAGCCAGCCCCGGGCCATCAGCTCCTCCGCGGTTCCGCGGGCCAGCAGACCGGCCAGCACCAGGACGCCGAGCGCCACGACCCGCGTGGGACCGACCCCGCCGGGGCCGGAGGGCGCGAGGGCGAGCGTGCCGGCGCCCAGGAGGAGTCCGACCAGCAGTCCTCGGCCCGCCGACCTCCACGGGAGCGGGGCGTCCAGCGCGATGTCGGAGAGTCGGCCGCGGGTGCGCCACCGGAGGTAGACGCCGAGCAGGAGGACCGCGGTCGCCAGACCGCCCAGGTGGGAGAGCAACCGCGGGACCTCGTGTCCGACCGTCCAGGTGGCGCCGGCCTGGTCCCCCAGCACGGCGCGGGCGGGGGCGGCGACGAGGGGGCCTCCGACGGCGGTGGCGGCGTACACGGCGCAGAAGACGGCCACCGCCTCGACCGTGTCGGCCAGGCGCCGCGGGAACGGCCCCCTGGTCGTGTCGTTTCCGTCGATTCCCCCCACCCCCGTCGCTCTCTCCCCCGTACCAGCTGACGCACTCCTCGGGCCAGGCCACCGGAGCGCCGTCCGGCGTTTTCGGAGGGGACGCGGACGGCTCGGCCGGGACGGACATCTGACCGTTTCCTCCCGGATTATTGCCGTCGGTCGGCCGGGATGCTTCCCTGAGGTAACGCCCCCGGCACCCAGCGCGTACGGAAATGCCATGACCAGTCCCATCATCCGTCGCCACCACCTCTCCCTGGAACTGCGCAGAAGACGTGAACTGGCCGGGCTCTCCCACGGCCAGGCCGCGGCCGCGCTCGGATGGCCGGCCCTCAGGATCGAGCGGATCGAGACGGGGGTGGGGGAGCCGCCGACGGTGGTCGAGGTGGCCGCGCTCCTGCGGCTCTACGAGGTCGACGCCGGCCAGCGGGACGCGCTCCTCTCCATGGTCCACGACTCCCGGTCGCGTCCCTGGTGGACCGACTACGAGGACGTCGTCTCATCGGCCTACGTCGGCAACGAGTCCGGAGCGGTGCGGATCAGCACCTACGCGGGCCTGCTCGTCCCCGACCTGCTCCAGGTCCCCGGCTACACCGCGCTGCTCGCCCGCTCGCAGGGACACGACGAGCGCGGGGTGGAGCGGACGGTCGCGGCCTTCCTCAAACGTCAGGAGATTCTTCGGCGCGCCGGCCTGGAGCGCTACCACGCCCTGGTCGAGGAGGACGCGCTACGGAGGCTGGAGGGCGAGCCCGAGGTCCTGCGGGCCCAGTTGAGCAGGCTCATCGAGGCGGCGGAGTGGGGCGGGCGGACGCGGTTGCAGCTGTTGCCCACCTCGGTGGGTCCCCACGCCGGTGCCGCGGGACCGTTCACGATTCTGGAATTCGACGAGGACGAGGGCGCCCTGGCCTTCGTCGAGGCGACGCACGGGGGCGCGATCGTGGAGGAGCGGACGTCGGTCGGACGGTGCGCGGAGGTGTGGGAGCGGCTGACCGGTGCCGCTCTGGGCCTCTCGGCGACGCTGGTCACCCTCAAACGGCTGGCCCTGCTCTTCTGAGAAGCGGTCCGGGTGATCCCTGTCCGGCTTCGGCCGCTCCACAGCGCGCGTCCCGTCCGTCTCGGGTGGCCGTCCGGTTCGGTTCCTCCCCGATGATCCCCCCTCCGGAGGAACCGCCCGGTTCGGGACGCTCCCGGTGATCCGGGGCCGTGCGGGAGCGACGTGCCCGATCCCGGTTCCGGCGGGCCACAATAGGTGGTGCGGCGTGTCTCTGGGAGGGCTCGGTACCCCTCCCCCGCGTGTCCCGGGACGTGAACGTCCGAGGGGCCGAGGAAGAAGTGCAACGGGTTGCTAGTCTGCTTGGGGACAAACCCATAAAGTTCTCTTCTGACGCCTTCCGGCCGGCAGGGCGGAGAGCGTGGCCGGGCCGGACCGACGGCCGGGTTCCGTCCAGCTGGAACCGAGCGTCCAGAACTCATCCATCATCCGCGTAAGGAAGTAAGGGGTCCTCACCGTGAAGAAGATCATCGCCCTGGTGCTGGTGGCCCTCGGGGCGTTCGCCGTCTACCGCAAGATCCAGGCCGACCGCGCCGAGCTCGACCTGTGGACGGAAGCCACGGCGGCCAGCGAGAACTAGGCTCCACCGAGACGACAGGCCACGGCACGTCTCGTACGTGTCAGTGGCTGTCTCTTTGCCCGAGACGCCTCGGCGCGCGCTCGGGTCCTTCCGGCACCCTCCCAGGCCGGGGAACACGTGCGTCGTCGGGGACGGTATGCTCTTCCTCGTCGGCCGTGTCGCCTGGACGGGCGGGGCCGCGATCTCGTAGAGGGGCCATAGCTCAGCTGGCAGAGCGCCGGTTTTGCATACCGGAGGTCAGGGGTTCGACTCCCCTTGGCTCCACCAGGGTTCTCACAGATAGAACGAACCACATCGGCCGCCCGGGTCCTCGACCGGGGCGGCCGATACGCATTAACGGACATGCCGCCGAGCGACACGCGGCCCCTCCGAGGCTTTCCTGAGCGCGGGCGGGCCGTGTCCCCGGCGGTGCCCTCCCGGCCGCCACGCGGGGCAGCGTGGGGATCGGCGCGATCGGCCTCCCACCGGTCGCCCCCGACATCGGTTCCCACCGGTGATCAGCGGGTCCCGGCGAGGTCCCACCACGCCTTCCAGTGGTGGAGCGGTCAGGCAGCGCGGTCACGCGGCCGATCGCGCCGGTTCCCACCGGGTTCCGTTAGGAATCGGGAACCCCGAGGAGGACCGGAGCGTTTCACCTGCTGAAGTCTTCCGCCGGGGACACCGTGGAAATCTCAGGGTCGATATCAGGGTCGTTCCCGTGTCCGTGTGGCGGGCGATGACGCATGATGGAAGTACGAGCGGGCGTCTCCGCGCGGGCTGCCATAGGCGACACGGCAAGGAGTGAAGGTGGCTGTGTACAACCCGAATACTCCCCACCCCTCTTCTAACGGCCCGTGGCATCCGGACCGGTCCCGTTCCACCCCGGTCCCGGCCGACCAGTTGAGGGTCACCCACGCCGACCGCGACGCGGTGGCCGACCGCCTCAAAGACGCCTTCGCCGATGGGCAGCTCGACGAGACGGAGTTCGACCAGCGGCTCGACCTCGCCATGAACGCGAAGGTCCGCGCCGACCTGGTCCCCCTGCTCCAGGACCTCACCCCGGCGCAACACGGGCCGGCCGCCGCCCCGGCGCCGCCCTGGCAGGCCACCGAGGACGAGGCGAGCCGCGAGGACCGCGTCTGGGCGCTCGGCGCGCACGTGTCGGGCTACTTCACCCTGTGCCTCGGTCCGCTGCTGGTCCTGCTGATCAAGAACGACGCTTCGCCGTTCCTGCGCCGGCAGGTGCTCGAGGCGCTGAACTACCAGCTCAACTTCTTCATCGCCTCGCTCCTGATGTCGGTCCTGTGGATCCTCATCCTGCCGGTCTTCGTCTACCTGTTCATGGTGCTCGGCTGGGTGTTCCTGCCGCTGCTGGCGGGCGTGGCCGCCGCCCTCGGGTACAACTGGCGCTATCCGTTCGTCTGGCGCATCGTCAAGAACGGATCGCGCGGGAAGAACTCCTAGCCCCGCCCCGAAACGTACGAGAACGGCCCCGCGGTGTCACCGTGGGGCCGTTCTCGCGTCCGGGGAGGTCACTTGGTCTTGTCGGCGGTGACGCGACCGTTCAGCTCCTGCTTGGATTCCTTCGCGCCCTGGGCGGCGATGTCCTTGGACTCCTTCGAGCCCTGCGCGGCGGTCTCCTTGGCCTTCTTCGTCTCCGCCGCGACCTCCTCCGCCGAGCCCTTGAGCTTGGCCGAGGTCTCCTGGGCCTTGGCGGCGAGCCGCTCCTTGGTCTCGCGGACCTGGTCGCGGGCGTGGTTGAGGTTCTCCTGCCACTCGGCGTCCTGCGACGCCTGCCGGGCGCGCAGCACCCCGTAGGCCAGGACGGCGGCGACCGCGCCGGTGCCGACGATCAGGAGGGAACGGGGGAAGCGCCGCTTGCGGACCGCGACCGGCTCGACCTTGTGGGCGGCGGCGGACAGGAGGCCGGCGACCCGCGGCGCGACGGTGTCCTCGACGCGCTGGGCGGCGGTCTCCAGCCGGGGGGCGGTCCAGCCGCGCGCCTGGTTGATGCGCAGGAGCGCGGTGTCGCGGGCCTGGTCGGCGTAGGGACCGAGTCGTTCGGCCCGCTCACGAGCGATCTCCTGGAGGCGGGCCAGGGCCGCCTCGGTTTCGAAGTTGCCCTTACGGCGTTTCAACGTGATCGGCACGTCGACCTCCTCTGTATCAGGATGCTGTATCGCCCCTTCCCGTTCGGATCCGGGCTATGCACGGGTGTCGGCCGGGCGCGGCCCCGCGTGGCCGACAGGAGCGTGTCAGCTCAACCTATGCCGTGGATGTCTGATAGCTCACGCTGTGACACACCTCGATCGGTTCGCGCTTTTCCTCCGTCCCGCAGTCGGACCGGAGCGGACGGGTAACGTGGGACGGGTAAGCCACACACAACGGAAAGGCACCCAGGTGTCCGACGCACAAGGTCAGCTCTTCGCTCGGATGAGCACCAACCACGGCGACATCGTCCTGAAGTTGTTCGCCCAGGAGGCTCCCGAGACGGTGAAGAACTTCGTGGAGCTCGCCGAGGGCACGAAGCAGTGGGTCGATCCCCGCACCGGCAAGCCGAGCAACGCCAAGCTATACGACGGCACGATCTTCCACCGTGTCATCAAGGGGTTCATGATCCAGGGCGGCGACCCGCTCGGCAACGGCCGTGGCGGCCCCGGCTACAAGTTCAAGGACGAGTTCGCCCCGTCCCTGAAGTTCAACCGTCCCTACCTGCTGGCGATGGCGAACGCGGGGCCCAACACCAACGGCTCGCAGTTCTTCATCACGGTCGGCGCGACCGAATGGCTCACCAACAAGCACACGATCTTCGGCGAGGTCGTCGAAGGCCGTAACGTCGTCGACGAGATCGCGCAGGTCGCCACGGACCAGATGGACCGGCCTGAGAACGACGTCGTCATCCAGTCCGTCACCATCGAGCGTAAGTAGGCGGGAGGAGATGAGCGCCTCTCCGCCCCCTTCTCCCTCGGGGGCGCAGGAGCACGCCGTTCCGACGTGCTTCCGGCACCCTGATCGGGAGACCTATGTCCGCTGTACACGGTGTGAGCGGCCGATCTGCCCCGACTGCATGCGCGAGGCGTCGGTGGGCTTCCACTGCGTCGAATGCGTCGCCGAGGGCAACAGGAGTGTGCGAGAGGCGCGCACCACGTTCGGCGGCCGGGTGACCGCCCGGCCCTACGTGACCTGGGCGCTGATCGGCCTGATGGTCCTGGGCTTCCTGCTACAGCAGGTGGTCCGGCAGGGCGGCTGGTCGCCCGTCACGGCCCAGTTCGCCATGTGGGGCGGCGGCGTGCTGTACCACGACCAGTGGTACCGGCTGTTGACCTCGGCGTTGCTGCACGGCAGCATCATGCACCTGCTGTTCAACGGGTTCGCGATGTACGTGCTCGGCCCGCAGCTGGAGAGCTGGCTGGGGCACTGGCGTTTCCTCGCCCTGTGGGTGCTCAGCGCCATCGGCGGCTCGATGCTCACCCTCGTCGCCGACCCGGGACAGGTGTCCGTGGGCGCCTCGGGGGCGATCTTCGGCCTGTTCGGCGCGGTCCTGCTGATCGGGCGCCGGCTGCGTCTGGACACCCGGTTCATCCTCGGCCTGCTCGCGGTGAACCTGCTGATCACGTTCCTGGTGCCGGCCATCTCGTGGACGGCGCACATCGGCGGGTTGGTGAGCGGCCTGGTTCTCGGGGCGGTCTACGCCTACCTCCCGCGACACGCCCCGGCGGGGACACGTTCCCGCACGGTCGTCCACGCGGGGGTGACCGCGGGCTACGCGCTGCTGCTGGCCGCGGTCGCGGTCGGGGCGTCCATCGTCCTCACGGGCTGATCCGGAAGACGGCCGGGGGCGGGGTCCGCGCGGACCCCGCCCCCGGCCGTCCGCGTCCGTCGTTCTCTTTCCCCGGACATGGCGAAAAGACTACCCACAGGGTGTGGATAACTCTGTGGATAGTCGCGTTCTCGCTGTGGATAAAAGCCAGGGGCGCCTGGCTGAGCTGCCGGGATCCTGCTAGTGCCAGCGTGTGGACAAGATGACGGCGATGATGATGCCGCTGAACCCGATGGCCAGGTTCCAGTTTCCGAGGTCCCGCATGTAGGGCACGGACTCGCCGGCGATGTAGTAGACCGCGATCCACAGGATGCCCAAGAGCCCGAAGGCCACCATCGCCGGTACCAGCCATCGCGGAGAGACCTTCGGCTTCTCGGCCGACGGCGGCGGAGTGTAGGCGGCCTTCTTCTTGCGATCGTTGCGGGATTTGGGCACGGTCGCTGCTCCAAAAACGAAAGGGCCGGACTGATCGACGGATAACACAGTCTACGCCCCTCCAAGAGCCCGCGGAGACCGGACCGACCTTCCCACGCGAGCTCTCCTGAGCAGCGGAAAGGGGCACCGCCCGAAGGCGGTGCCCCTGAACCGGCGCCGAGGAAGCGGCGGCCTAGTCGCGCCAGCTCATGTTCCCGGCGCCGGGAGGCCACGGCATCTCCTCGGGCCATCCGGGCGGAGGCGAACCATGCGGTCCACCGCCCGGTCCATCATCTTCGCCCTCGTTCCCCTCGTCGTCGGAGGGTCCGGGGTCCGGTGACTGCTGGGCCGGGGCCTTGGCGACCGTCACGGTGACCGAACCCCCCGGCTCGACCCGCTCCCCCGGAGCCGGGTCCTGGCTCAAAACCGTGCCCGGCGCGACGTCGCCGTTCTCCTCCTCGCGGAAGTTCGCGGACAACCCGACCTCGCTGAGCTTGCTCTGCGCCTGCTCCCGGTTCATGTTGGCCAGGTCGGGCACTTCGACCGTGCTGGGACCGGTCGAGACGACGATGCTGACGGACGTTCCGGGTTCCACCGCCGAGCCGGCCTGGGGATCGGTGCTGACGACCTGGCCCTGGGCGACGGAGTCCGACGCCTCGCGGCTGATGGGGCCGATCTGGAACCCCTCCTCCTGAAGCTGCTGCATCGCGTCGGCCTCGGACTGTCCCGACACGTCGGGCACCTCGATCGTGCCGGGTCCGGAGGAGACGAGGATCGTGATGGCCGTGTCCTCGGACACCGACTGGCCCTGGCCCGGATCGGTCCCGATGACCTGCCCCTCCTCGACCTCGTCGTCGGGGCGTTCCTCCTCGTCGATGTTGGTGAACCCCTCGCCCTCCAGCGTCTGCCGGGCCTCCTCGGGCGAGCTTCCGGCGACGTCGGGGATCGTGATCCCCTCGGCGCCGCCGCGCATCAGCATCCAGCCGAGGAAACCGATCGCACCGAGCACGGCGAGGGCCAGGACCACCCACATGACCTTCTTGGTGCGGTCGTCACCGCGGCCGCGGTGGTCGTCGTAGCCGTCGTCGTAGTCGTCGTAGTCGTCGCGCCGCTCCTGCTGGACCGGGGGCAGCATCGTCGTCGAACCGGCGGGGGCCATCGCCATGGTCCCGGCCTCGGTCGGCATGCCCTGGAGACCGCGCTGGATGTCGGCGCGCATCTCGCCGGCGCTCTGGTAGCGCTCCTCGCGGTCCTTGGCCATCGCCTTGAAGACGATCGCCTCGATCCACTCGGGGATCTCCGGGTCGAGTTCGGACGGGGGTACCGGGTGTTCGCGGACGTGCTGGTAGGCGATGGACACCGGGGAGTCGCCGGTGAACGGCGGCCGTCCGGTCAGCAGCTCGTAGAGCACGCACCCGGTCGAGTAGATGTCGCTGCGGGCGTCCACCCGCTCGCCTCGCGCCTGCTCCGGCGACAGGTACTGCGCGGTTCCGATGACCTGTGAGGTCTGGGTCATCGTGGCCTGGGAGTCGTTCATCGCCCGCGCGATGCCGAAGTCCATCACCTTGACCTCGGCCTGGCGGGTCAGCATGACGTTGGCCGGCTTGATGTCGCGGTGCACGATCCCGTTGCGGTGGCTGTACTCCAGCGCGCGCAGGATGCCGTCGGTCAGCTCCAGGGTCCGCTCCGGGAGCAGCCGGCGGTCGTCGTCGAGGAGCTCCTTGAGAGTCCGCCCATCGACGAACTCCATGATGATGTAGGGGATGGACACGCCGTCGATCATGTCCTCGCCGGTGTCGTACACCGCGATGATCGAGGGGTGGTTCAAGGAAGCCGCGGACTGCGCCTCGCGCCGGAACCGAGCCTGGAATGTGTGGTCGCGCGCCAGATCGGAACGCAGGGTCTTGACGGCCACCAAGCGGTCAAGTCGGAGGTCGCGAGCGCGGTAAACCTCGGCCATGCCACCGCGCCCGACGACTCCGTCGAGTTCGTAGCGGCCACCGAGTAGCCGTGGCTGAGACATGTCGTGAACTATTCCTCGTATCTCGACGGTGACGCCGGATGTCGCACATCACCTAATCAGTGGCGGGCGGATTGCCTCTCTCGTCCCCCGTGTCCTGTTCCGTTCCCGTCCCGTTGCCGGCACCGTCCCCGGTGCCCTCCCCGGCGCCACCATCGCCGCCGGGCAGGGGGTTCTCCCCTTGGCCGCCGTCGCCCGGGTCTTCCGGGACGGGATCCACCGGATCGCCGGTCGTCGCGGGATCGGGGGTGGCGGGCGCCGACGGCGTGGCCGAGGAACCTGTCGTGGGCTGTTGCGGCACGGCAGGCCCCTGGTCGCCGTAGCCCGTGTCGGGCTCGGTGCCGCCGGTGTCGCCGGGCAGCACCAGTCCGTCGTCGACGGACTCCTGGGGGGTGGGACTGGGGGTCGGTGAGACAGCCGGCCGGTTACCGCCGGTGGACCGGGAGTTCTCTCCCGGACTGTCCCAGAACTGCGCGATCAGTATGACGCCGATCACGACCGCGGCGAGCGCGGCGGCCGCGGCGAGCAGGACCGGTCGGTTACCGGAGTGACGAGCAGCGCGTCCCGGCCCGGCCGTTCCGGTAAGCCTATCCGAGGGGGCGGCCCCACTCGGGGGCCACGCCTGCGCCGGCCCGGTGGCGCCGGTCGGAAGGGGCGCGGAAACCGCTCCGGAGGGCCGGGTCGCGGGATCGCCCGCGTGAGGTGAGAGATCGGCCACCATCGTGTGGTCGAGGTCGGCGAGGTCCATGGCCGTCGTGGCGCCGCCCGCGGCCGGTCCGAGACCGCCGCGCAACTGCTGGGCCTGCTGGGCGATCTCGGCGGCGGAGGCGGGACGGTCCTCGGGGGACTTCTCCAGCATCCGCTCCACGAGCGCGCGCACCGACCCCGGGACATGCCCGGGGAGCGGCGGCGGCTCCTCGCGGGTGTGCGCCAGCGCCAGCGCCAGCGGGGTGTCGGCGGTGAACGGCGGACGGCCGGCCAGGCACTCGTAGGCGACCACGCCGAGCGAGTAGATGTCGGAGAACGGTGTCGCCGGGCTGCCCGACGCCTGCTCGGGCGAGATGTACTGGGCGGTTCCCATGACCATGCCGGTCTGGGTCAGCGTCACCGACTCGTTGCCCCGGGCGATGCCGAAGTCGGTCAGCTTGACCGTGCCGTCCTCGGTGACCAGCAGGTTGCCGGGCTTGATGTCGCGATGGACGACGCCGCGCGCGTGGGCGGCGCCGAGCGCCTGGGCCGCCTGGTTCAGCACGTCCAGCGTGACCCCGGCGTCCAGGCCCTCGTCGTTGCGCTTGAGGATCGACGACAGGGGCTCGCCCGGGACCAGCTCCATGACGAGGAACGCGGTGTCGTCCTGCTCGCCGTAGTCGTAGACCTGGGCGATCCCGGGGTGCGACAGCGCGGCGGTGATCCGCGCCTCGGTGCGGAAGCGCTCACGCGCGGTCGGCTCGGCGGTCTGCGCCGCGTGCAGCATCTTCACCGCGACGGGACGGCTGAGCAGGGTGTCGGTCGCCCGCCACACCTCGCCCATCCCGCCCGCGCCGATACGCTCCTCCAGCCGGTAACGGCCGCTGAGGAGCGTACCGGTGCGGTCGCCGGAGCCGTCGTTGCCCCGGCCGGTCGCGTCATTACCGCTCACTCGTTGATCACTGCCTCCATGATCTCCTTCGCGATGGGCGCGGCGAGCGTGTTACCGCTGCTGTTGCCTCGCTCGACCACGACGGCCACGGCGACCTGGGGGTCGTTCGCCGGGGCGAAGGAGATGAACCAGTTGTGGGTGTCCCCGTCACCGGTCTCGGCCGTACCGGTCTTTCCGGCGACCTGGATGCCGGGGATGGCGCCGCTGGGGCCGCTGCCCTCGGCGCCTTCGGTCACGCCGATCATCATCTGGGTCAGCTCCTCCGCGGTCTGGGAGCTGACGGCCTCACTGTAGACCTCGGGGGTGGCCGCGGTGATCTCGGAGAGATCGGGCCCCTGGACCGACTCTACGAGGTAGGGCTTCATGACGTCACCGCCATTGGCAACACCGGCGGCGACCATGGCCATCTGGAGCGGGGTGGCCTCGACGTTGCCCTGCCCGATGCCCGACATCGCGAGGAAGTTCTCGTCGATGTCGGCGGGGTACAGGCTCTCGGCCACATCGACCGGCACCTCCATCGTGCCGCTGTTGAACCCGAACGCCTCGGCCTGCGCGGCCATCGTGTCGGCGCCCAGCGACTTGGCCCAGTTGGCCATGGAGGTGTTGCAGGAGATCATGATCGAGTGCGCCAGCGTGTCGGGGGAGCCGCCGTTGCAGGTGCCGCCCGGGGTCGCGTTGGGCAGCGAGGCGCCGCCGATCTGGAGCTGGTCCGGCGCGTCCATCGTGGAGTCGGGGGATGCGCCGTTCTCCAGGGCCGCGGCGGCGGTCACGATCTTGAACGTGGAACCCGGGGGGTAGCGCTCGTTGAACGCCCGGTTGAGCAGCGGCTGGTTCGGGTCGTTCTCGTAGGCCACCCACTGGTCGGCGGCGTCGCCGGGGTTCTCGACGCTGGCGACGCTGTTGGCGTCGTAGGTGGGCAGTGACACCGAGGCGAGGACCGCACCGGTCTGCGGGTCGAGCGCGACGGCCGCGCCCTTCTTGTCCGGCGCGATGGACTGGAACGCTTCGAGGGCGGCCTGCTGGGCCTTGGGGTCGAGCGTCAGGTTGACCGTGGCGCCCTTGCTCTCCTCACCGGTGAGCATGTCGAGGAAGTTGCGGACGAACAGCCGGCTGTCGGAGCCGTCCAGGAACGAGTTCTCGGTCTGCTCGATGCCGTTGGCGCTGCCGCTGCGGAACACCCCGACGGGGTGGGCGTACAGCTCGGGGTGCTCGTAGACGCGCTGGTAGCGGTCGCTGTCCTGGATCGGCTCGGAGTAGGCGATCTGCTCGTTGCCGGCGACGATCGGGCCCCGGGCGATGGTGAGCTGCTCGGTGTACTGGCGGGAGTTGTAGGGGTGTTCGCGCAGCCATTCGGCCTGGACCGCCTGGATCCAGGTGACGTTGAGCAGCAGGACGCCGAACAGCGCCATCGTGAAGACCGCGAGTCTGCGGATCGGTTTGTTCATCGGGAGATCACCTGGGTCGCACCCTCGTCCTGAATGGCCTGCGGGGCCGGTTTGCGCGCGTTGTGGCTCATGCGGACCAGCAGCGCGAGCATGATCCAGCTCGACAGGAGCGCCGAACCGCCCTTGGCGACGAAGGGGATGGTGGCACCCGTCATCGGGATGACGCGGGTGACACCGCCGATGACGACGAAGCTCTGGAAGGCGAGCAGGAACGAGATGCCCGAGGCGAACATCTTGACGAACAGCTCGCGCGAGGCCAGCGCGATGCGCATGCCGCGCTCGACGAGGAGGGCCAGGGCCAGCAGCATCACCATGACACCGGTGAGCCCGAGCTCCTCGCCGAAGGCGGTGAAGATGAAGTCGTTTTGGACCTCGGGGACGTTGCCCGGCTTTCCGCCGCCCAGGCCGGTGCCCAGGATGCCGCCCTCGCCCAGGGCGAACAGCCCCTGGACGAGCTGCTGGCTGTTGGCGCCGAGCTCACCGTAGAAGACGTCCTCGTCGAACGCGTTGATCCAGGTGTCGACGCGCACCGAGAAGTGGTACACGAACGGGTAGAGCAGGGCGCAGGCGCCGAAGAACGCGCCGAGACCGATGACGATCCACGACGAGCGCTGGGTCGCGACGTAGATCATCGCCAGGAAGGTGCCGAACAGGAGCAGCGACGTGCCGAGGTCGTTCATCAGACCGACCAGCACGAGGATGCAGAACCCCCACATGACCGCCATGGGGGCGGTGTCGCGCATGCGGGGCAGGTCGATGATCTTCACGGGGCCGATCTTGACGCGCTTGCTGGCCAGCGACAGCACGTCACGCTTCATCACCATGTACCCGGACAGGAAGATGACCAGCGAGATCTTGGCGAACTCCGACGGCTGGAGCGAGGTGACCCCCAGGTTGATCCACTGCCGGGCGCCGTTGACGGTCTGGCCCAGGCCCGGGATCAGCGGCAGCAGCAGCAGGACGACGGCGCTGAGCGCGGTCACGTAGGGGTAGCGCTGCAACGTGCGGGGCTCTTTGAGGAAGAAGACGATGACGGCGAAGACGACGAGGCTGCCCGCGGTGAGGATCAACTGGTCCATCGCGCTGCCGCGCTCGGTGTCACCGGTGGCCTCGAAGAGCCGCCACAGCATGGCGATGCCCAGACCGTTGAGGAGCACGGCGAGGGGCAGCAGCAGTGGGTCGGCGTAGGGCGCGAAGAAGCGGATGAACACGTGCGCGAGCACGGCGAGGCCACCGAACAGCAGTCCGTAGACGAACAGGCTCGGCGGCATCTCCTGGTTGCGGGTCAGTCCCGCCTCGATCATCGCGAACAGCGTGATGGCGATCGCGAAGAGCACCATCACCAGTTCGGCGTTGCGCCGTTTGACCGGAGGCAGCGCGGTGGACAGTCCTTCGCTCATTGCCGCCCTCCCACGGAATCCTCGACGTCCCCGACACCGGAGGTGGTGTCGGGGAGGGCGTCCTCCTCGCCGGAGACGCCGGCGGTGCGGTCCTGCGGGGAGGAGGCGGGCTCCGTGGGTGCGGCGCCCGCGGGGGCCTCCATACCACAGGATTCGGGGTCGGCCTGGCAGGTGGCGGCCTTACCGCGCAGCTCCTCGACCCGTGAACGGGCCTCGTCCAGGCTGCCGACCGCTATGGCCGCCTCGACGGCGTTGCGCTCGTTCTCGGGCAGCATCTCCAGCGGGACGCCGGTGTCCTCGACCTGCTCGGCGAGGTCGTAGCCGGCGATGTCGGTGTTGATGCCGCGGAACACCGCGACGTTGGTCCCGTTGTCGGCCGGACCGATGAAGTACTGGCTGTTGAGGTAGCGCTGGCCGAAGTAGAACCCGGCACCGGCCACCAGCGCGACGATGACCAGAAACGTCACGACCATGGGCCACCAGCGGCGGGTACGCGGCTGGGGGCCGGGCTCGTCGACCGGCTCGATCGCGGGGACGCGGTCCATCTCGGCGGTGTCGCCGCTGCCCCGGGTGAGCCCCTGGGCCCGTCCGGCCGGGGTGTCGGGGGTCATCAACGGCTCGCGGCGTTGGTCGGCGGCACCGACCAACGCCGGGACGGAGGTGGGGCCGTGGGGGTCGGTGGCGGTGTCGATGACGTCGGCCACGACCGCGGTGATGTTGTCGGGCCCCCCGCCCCGGTTGGCGAGGTCGATGAGGCGGCGTGCCGCGGCGTCGACGTTGGGCTCCGACAGCAACGTCTCCTGGAGCGTCTCCTTGCTGACGACGCCGGACAGGCCGTCCGAGCACAACAGGTAGCGGTCGCCGACCTTGGCCTCGCGGACCGAGATGTCGGGGTCGACGTTGGTCTGGCCCTGGATGGCGCGCAGGAGGAGGGAGCGTTGGGGGTGGGTGGCGACCTCGTCCTCGCTGATCTTGCCCTCGTCGACGAGGGTCTGGACGAGCGTGTGGTCGTGGGTGATCTGGCTGAGTTCGCCGTCGCGCAGCAGGTAGGCGCGGGAGTCGCCGACGTGGATCAACGCGGCGCGGGCGCCGGACCACAGCATCGCGGTGAGCGTGGTCCCCATGTTCTCGAGGCGGGGGTCCTCGGAGACCCGTTGGGCGAGCAGCATGTTGGCCCGCTCCACGGCCTGGGCGAGGGACTGGACCATCTCGTTGCCGGGGACGTCGTCGTCGAGGGGCATGAGGGTCGAGATCGCGACTGCGCTGGCGATCTCGCCGCCGGCGTGTCCGCCCATACCGTCGGCGACCGCGAGGAGGTAGGGGCCGGCGTAGGCGGAGTCTTCGTTGCCTTCGCGGAGGCACCCAACGTCGGAGTACGCCGCGTATCGGAGAGCGATTGTCATTTGCGCAGTTCCAGGACGGTTTTGCCGATGCGGACAGGCTGCCCGACACCGATCGGCTGGGGCCGGGTCAGCCGCTGCTGGCCGATGTACGTACCGTTCGTCGAGCCGAGGTCCTCGACGATCCAGCGGCCGTTGTCGGAGTAGATCCGCGCGTGCCTGCCCGAAGCGTAGTCGTCGTTGATGACCAGTGTCGCGTCCTTGGCCCGGCCGATGACGATGGGCTGAGAGGCGGAGAGGTTGAGGGTGGTGCCGGCCAGCGGTCCCTTGGTGACGACCAGCGCGCGAGGTTCGTTGCGACGGCCGCGCGAGACCGGTTTGGACCTGCGCGGCTCTGACTTCTGGGCCCGCTTCGCCTTGCCCGTGGCAGGACCGAACAAGTCGGTGCGGATCACTCCGACCGCCATGATCACGAACAGCCACAGCACCGCGAGGAACGCGAGCTTGATCAACATGAGGGTCAGGTCGGACATGGAAGTGCTCTTTAGCCCCTGTCGTGCTCCGGCTGGGTTGGCGCTGGCTGACGCCTCCGGTCGTCGTTGCCCGTGTCGGACAAAGCCGAGCCGTGTCGAATAAGCCAAGTGAACCCAATGGACCCGGTTATTGTGCCCGATCGGTCAAATCTGCGGGAGAACGTCCTCCTGGCCTGGTCGTACCAGTGTTCGGGGTGGCTCGGGCCGCCCGCTCCCTCGCTGGGAAGCGGGCGGTTTCCGAGGAATGCGGGGATCGAAGGTTCAGTCGCGGCGGAAGGTCATGACGGTCCGGCCGAGGCTGATGCGGGTTCCGTCGACGAGACGGGCGCGCTTGACCTGCTGGCCGTTGACGAAGGTCCCGTTGGTCGAGCCGAGGTCGACGAGGACGGCCTCGTCGTCTTCGACCCGGATCTCGGCGTGGTGGCGGGAGACCCCGTTGTCCACCAGCCGAAGGTCGCAGTCGGTTCCCCGGCCCAGCAGCGTCACCTGGGCGTTGAGCTCGTAGGACTGCTGCATTCCCTGCGCGGCGGGGCTGCCGTCGTGGGTGTTGCTGCCCGGCGAGAGCAGGAGGCGTGGCCGGCCGGCGATGGCCGCACCGCCGCGCGGGTGATCGCTCACCGGGCGGCGCACCTCGTTGTTCTCGATCGTCGTTCCCCGAATGACGCCGGACCGGATCCGGAAACGACCGGTCTGGAGGTCGTCGGCGGTATCGAATTGCACCCGGACCGGGCCGACGAAGGAATATCCCTGTTCGGTGGCGTATTCCCGGGCCAGTTTGGACAGTTCCTGGCCGAGGTTGTCCGCGTAGACCTCCAAGCGCTCCTTGTCCGAGCCGGCGAGCTCGACGACGAAGTCGTTGGGCACCAGGGTGCGGCCCTGGGCCACGATCGCAGCGCGTTCGTCCATTTCCCGTTGTACGGCGCTGGCCACTTCGACGGGCTGGAGCTCCGACTTGAAGGCCCGCGCGAAGGTGCCTTCGATCATCCCTTCGAGCCTGCGCTCGAAGCGTTGGAGCACTCCCACGAGGTACCTCCCCTACTCCACTCCCGATGTATGACGATCGTAACCGTGGAATCGTGCCCTCTGCTTCACTCTCGCACTCGTGTGGGCAGGGTTGCCTGCTCACGGTCCCGTCGCGAGGAAGGTGCGCGAGTGGTGTCACGACCGTGCTAGCCTTATCTCTGTCGCCAGGGGGACGGCCTTCAAGGGCCCGGATCACCAAGGCGATAAGCAAGATATATGTCACTCGGGCGGGTGGCGGAACGGTAGACGCGCACGGTTCAGGTCCGTGTGTCCTAGCGGACGTGAGGGTTCAAATCCCTCCTCGCCCACGTGTCGAGGGGCCCCGTCCCGGCCGGACCGGCTGGGACGGGGCCTTCGTCGTGTCGGGGGAGGCCGTGCTCCTGAGTGAGGCGGCCTCGCAGCCGGGGGATTTCCGGTGCGTGCCAGACTGGGCCGCGTGACGACGAGCCGACGACTCCACGAATTGGGCCGCCCGTTGGTCGAGGCCCAACTCGCCCACCCCACCGTGGCCGGTATCGCGCGTGGCGACCTCGACGAGCGCGTGTTCCGCTCATGGCTGGAACAGGACTACCTCTACCTGCTCGACTACGTGCGGGTCTTCAGCCGGCTCGCCTGGCAGGCCCCCGACGCCCATCTGGGCGATCTCGTCGACCTGGCGCACTCGACCTGGCACGAGGAGCTGAGCCTGCACCGCTCGCTGGCGGGGAAGTTCGGCGCCGACCTCGAAGGCGCCGTCAAGGGGCCGGCCTGCGCGGCCTACACCGGTTGGCTGCTGGAGGCCGCGGCCGACTACGCCGACGGTCTGGCCGCCCTGTATCCGTGCATGTGGGGCTATGCCGAACTGGGGGCCAGGTTGGCGCAGAACCCGCCGGAGGAGCCGCGTTACCGCGCCTGGATCGACACCTACGCGGATCCGGGGTTCGCCGCGCTCGCGCGCCGGTGCGCGCAGATGCTCGACGAGGCGGGGCCCGATCCGGACCGCGCCGAACATCTCTTCATGGAGGGGATGCGCCACGAGCTGGCCTTCTGGGACGTTCCCTGACGGCGCGGGGCCGACGACGGCCCCGCGCCGTTCACACCCGGCGGGCTCAGGGGGACAGGACGGGACCGAGCCGTTCCCAGCGGTCGAGTTCGCATCCGCCGGCCTTGGAGAACTCCGCATCCACCTCGTGGTCGCCCACGTGGCCGGTGACGGTGGCGACCTCGGGGCCGCCGTAGATGTGGGTGCACGGGCGCCCCGCGGGAACGGGGTCGAACGCCTCGGGGCCGACCTCGGCCAGCGTTCGACAGGCGGCTTCGGGGTCGGGGTGGTCTCCGGCGGCGGGAGAGCAGGACAGGCGCCACTCCCCTGGTGAGGCCGGGCCGTCCGTTCCGTCGGTGGAGATCTCGATGACGAGCTCGGTCTCGGCGGGGTCCGGGGTGGTCGAGGGGGAGGCCGCGTCACCGGGCGGGGGAGCCGGCGAGGCGGGGGTGGAAGGGGAGGCGGACGGCGACGTTGCGGGGGCCGTCTCGGGGGATCGGGCCGGGGTGTGGCCCTCGTCCCCGGTGGTTCCGCCGCATCCGGCGAGCAGGAGCCCCAGGCTGGCGAGTGCGGCGATGTGGATCGGCGCGTTCGCCGTGATGTGCGTGCGCATACCCTGTTGGACGCGAACGCCCGTTGCGGGGTTCCCGTTCGTAGTTTCTCCCATACGGATTGTGACGCAAGGGGTTTTTCGGGTGTTTGGTGGAAATGTTCCGGTCGTCGAGGTCAACGCCGTTCCCATGGACGGCTACCTGCTCGACGTGCGCGAGGACGACGAATGGCAGGCCGGGCACGCTCCCCACGCCGTCCACATCCCCCTGCGCGACCTCGCCCAGCGAGCCGGCGAGGTCCCGCGCGATCGGCAGGTCTATGTCATCTGCCGGGTCGGTGGACGCTCGGCCCAGGCGGTGCAGGCCCTCAACGACGCCGGCTGGCAGGCCGCCAACATCGCCGGCGGGATGAGCGCCTGGGCGCTCGCCGGCCGGCCGATGACCAGCGAGAACGGCGAGGACCCCCGGGTCGTCTAGCGATGTCCCGCGCCGCCACGGCCCCTAATCGGTGCGGGCCGTGGTGAACGCCTCCAACCCCAGCAGGAAGCGTTTGGCCTCGGGGCCCCGGCGTAGGGGCCCGTGTCCTCGGGATAGTCCTCCGGCACCACGCGGTGGCACGGCAGCAGCACGCAGACCGGATTCGTCGCGAGGGAGCTCGCGACGGCGCGGATGGCCCTGCCCCGGCCGATGCGCGCGGCCAGCCTGCCGTGGGTCGTGGTCGTCCCGTGTTCGACGTCGAGCAGCGAGCGCAGGACGAGCCGGCCGAAATCGCTGGTGAGGCGCAGGTCCAGCGGGATGGTGAACGACGTCAGCCTGCCGTCGAAGTAGGCGTCGAGTTCGCGCCTGACCGGATCCAGCCCGGCCTCGTGGGCCCCGATCCGCGGCGAGACCGCCCGGGCCAGCCGGGGCAGGACGGTCTCCTCGGCGTCGAACGAGCACGACACCAGGCCGCGCCGGGTCAGCGCCAGGGAGAGGACGCCGATGGGTGTCTCGACGGTGCCGGTGACCACGTCCAGCGCCTCCCGGGGAAGCGCGCTCCTGCGGGGAGGCGCGGGCGGTGGGGGCGGGCAGGACGACGTCGCGCGGATGAGCGCGTCCAGGTCGCCGCCCAGGTCCGGATCGCCGGGCCGCTCCTCGCTCCAGGTCTTTGTCACGTCCGTCCTCGCCTCGCGCATCACCCCGTCTTCGGCGGGGATTGCAGGATGCCACGTCAGAGGGGTCGGACGGCGGAGGCGTGGCGAGGAAGAGGCACCCAATTGCACCAACCTCGCCGTTCCCACGTCGCGCACCGGTGGGCGAATGGCACTATGACGAACGTGACGTTCGAGCCTGGTTCCCTCAGCGCGGACGCCGTCTTGACGTCGGCGGCCGACGCGATCGTCGCCGTCGACACCGAACTGCGGGTCGTCGTGTGGAACCCCGCGGCGGAACGCATGTTCGGCTGGCGGGCGGACGAGCTCATCGGCGGGCCGGCGCCGTTCGTTCCCGAGGAGCTCGTGGCCGAGCACCACGCGGTGCTGGAGCGGGTGCGCGCGGGCGGGCCCGTGTCCATCCTGACCCGTCGGTCGTGCCGGGACGGCCGGGTCATCGATGTCCGCGCCGACACCAGCTGCCTCTACGACGGCCAGGGCCGGGCGGCCGGATGGGTCAACGTGTTCCACGCCTCCGAGGACGCCGGGGCGGTCCGCAGTCACATGGCCGAGCGTGCTCGGCTGGTACGCCGCCTCACCGACGTGGTCGCCGACATCAACGCCGATCTCGACCTCCCGGCCGTCCTCGACCGCATCGCCCACAGTCTCACCGAGCTGACCGGCGCCGACGCCGGGGGGTTCGTGCTGATCGAGGAGGACCGGCTGCGCCTGGTCAGCCTCACCCAGCTGTCCGACCACCTGCGCGGCTACACCGCCTCGTTGGAGTCCAGCCTGTTCGGTGAGCTGCTGCGCAGCGGCAAGACCGTCCTGCTGGCCACCGACGACACACGTTCCCTGGGCGACCTCATCTGGGCCGACCTCGAAGGACTGCACACGATCGCCCTGGGGGTGTCCAACGTGCAGGGCCGTCCCTATGGGGCGTTGTACGCCCTCTACAGCAAGGGCAAGGTCGGTCACATCGAGCTCGAACTGCTGGAGCTCCTCGCCGCCCACGCCGGGGTGGCGTTGGGAAACGCCATGGCCTACCAGGAGATGGTCCGCAGGCGGGCCCACGAGCACGCCGTGGTGGACGCCAGCGCGGACGGCATCGCGGTGCTGGACCAGGCGGGCAGGGTCCGCAAGTGGAACCGTTCCGCCGCCGAGCTCACCGGGCTGTCCTCCGCCGAGGTGGTGGGGCGGATGCCGCCCTTCCCGTTCCCCGCGGGCCAGGGCGAGCCGATCAAGCACCGCCTGGACAATGGGCGCTGGCTGGAGATCCTCATCGCCGACATCCCCGAGACGGGCGAGCGGGTCGTCGACTTCCGTGACATCACCCAGGCCAAGGCGTTGGAGGAGGAGAAGGACCTCTTCCTCGCCACGACCGGGCATGAGCTGCGCACCCCCATCACGGTCGTCCAGGGTTTCGCGAACACGCTGGTGCAGCGCTGGGAGAAGATGGACGACGCCGCGCGCAGGTCGGCGGTCGCCACGATCGCCGAGCGGTCGACGATGCTGGCCCACCTGGTCGAGAACGTGCTGCTCGGCTCGCACGCGGGGACCGGCGAGCTCGACGTGGACAACGTCCCCTTCGACGTCGCCCGCCTGTTACGCGGGTCGATGTCCGCGCTGCATCCCTTCTCGGGACGGCACCGGCTTCTCCTGGAGCTGCCCGAGTCGCTGCCGGAGGTGCTCGGCGACCCGGTGGCCACCGACGTCATCATCGGTCAGCTGCTGGAGAACGCGTTCAAGTACTCGCCCGAGGGCGGTCCGGTGACGTTGCGGGCCGCGGTCGAGGGCGACCGTGTCGTCATCACGGTCGAGGACGAGGGAATCGGCGTCGCCCCCGGTGACGAGGAGCGGATCTTCGAGCGCTTCGTCCAGGGCGAGGCGGGGGATCGCCGCAGGTTCGGCGGGATCGGGCTGGGGTTGTACATCGTGCGCCGGCTGGCACGGGCGCAGAGCGGTGAGGTCACCGCGCATCGACGGGAACCGCGTGGAACGCGAATGAGATTCACATTACAGTGTGTCCGGAACCCCTCTCCCGACATCGCGATCCCGCCGGTCGTCCCGCCCTCCGGAGAGGCCGAGGAGTCCCAACTGCGATGACCTGCTCTCCGATCGGCCGGACGTGATGGGTTTCCGGGGGGAGCGAACGGGGCATTTCGGCCCTGGCGGGGTTCGAGGACGAGATCAGGGTCGCCAAGCGGCCGGAAAGAGACAACGCACCACCGACGTCAGGGCGCGCCACCGCCACAACGTTCCTCCGGAGCCGGGCCGGGACAGCCGGCCGTACGGGGACAGCGCGCCGAGGAACAGGAGAAGGACGTGTCGAGGGCCGTACTGCTGCCACATGCGCCGTCGAGTGTCACCAGCGCACGTCAACACCTCTGCTCGGATCTCCACGCATTGGGGATCGGCGAAGCCAAGATCGACGACGCGGCGCTGATCGTCAGCGAGCTGCTCAGCAACGCGCTGCGGCACGCCGCGCCCCTACCTCCGCCGTTTCCCACCGGAACCGTCCGGGTGTGCTGGAACATCGTGCTCGTCCCCGAGGAGCCCGCGGCCAACGGGTGGATCGAGATCTCGGTCAGCGACGGCGGGGCCGAGACGCTGCCGAGGATCGCGCGGCCGTCCCTGTCGGCGCTCGGCGGCCGGGGGCTGGGGATCGTGCAGCACCTCGCCGCCAAGTGGGGGACCGAAGTCGACGACAGCACCACCACGGTGTGGGCCGTCATCGACATCCCGGCCGACGAGGGGAACGTGGGCGGGCACGCCGGTACGCCGGTGGAGACGTGTTCGCGCGGCTCGGACCGGAGCGGGGAGCTGGCCACGTCACAGGGGATGAGAGCTTAACCTTCCCCGCGAGAGGCCGGCTAATCACCCGAATGCGTGAGGTCCCACGAAACACGGCCGACGAGGTGGCCACGACTCCGCGTGACCGCTACAGTCTCGACTGTGGAGTTGAAGATCTCAAGTCAATCTCATGCGGATCACGCCATGGTTGCCATTCGTGGTGAGATCGACCTCTATACGGCACCGCGTCTGCACGACGAACTCATCGGCGCGCTCGACGGCGGGGCGTCCCGGCTGATCGCCGACCTGTCCGGAGTGGACTTCTGCGATTCCACCGGGATCAACGTGCTGCTGTCGGCGATGAAACGGGCCCGGGAAAAGGGCGGCGACCTCGTCCTCGTCGCCCCACGGCCCGCTGTCACCAAGATCCTGCAGATCACCGGGCTCGACGCCGTCTTCACGGTGCATACGTCGGCCGACACCCTCCCCGTCGCAGCAGGTAGCGGCGTCACCTCCTGAGGTCCGAAGGACACCCGATGGCTTCCCAGGCCCCCGGCCGCGACGCGCGAGCGCGCGTCGCGGCCGTGATCCCCGCCAAGGACGAGGCCGAACGCATCGCGTCCACGGTCCGGGCGGCGCGGGCGCTGCCCGGCGTCGATCTCGTCCTCGTCGTCGACGACGGATCCACCGACGGCACCGCGACCGTCGCCGCCGACGCCGGTGCCAGGGTCGTCCGGCACGGCCGTAACCGGGGCAAGGGGGCGGCGATGGAGAGCGGCGCCGAAGGCGTCCGCCTCATCGAGGAGCAGCAGACCTCGAACGGCCTTGTCGCGTCTCCCCGTCACCTGCTCTTCCTCGACGCCGACCTCGCCGACACCGCGAGTGGGGCCGCGCCCCTCATCGAACCCGTCCTCTCCGGTGCCGCCGACATGACGATCGCGCTGTTCCCGGCGACGCGCATGCGCCTGGGCGGGCACGGGTTCGTGGTGCGCCTGGCGCGCGAGGGCATTCGCCGGGCCACCGGCTGGGAACCCGAGCAGCCGCTCAACGGCCAGCGCTGTCTGACCAGGGCGGCCTTCGAGGCGGCCCGCCCCCTCGCCCCCGGGTTCGGGGTCGAGACCGGCCTGACGATCGACCTGCTCCGCCAGGGCTTTCAGGTCCTGGAGGTCGAGGTGCCGTTGGAACACCGGGCCACCGGCACCGACCTGCGGGCCCAGCTCCATCGCGCCCGGCAGTTCGCGGACGTCGGTCGCGCGCTCGCCGCGCGCGAGCTCCGGCCGACCCTGTCGCGCGGCCTGCGCAACGCGGGCGAGCGTGTGCGCGGCGTCACGAGGCGTCTCGCGCGCGGCGTCGGCCAGGCGGGCCGGAAGAAACACTAGGAGTATGCGAGCATAAACGGTCGGTAATGATTACGCTCGGATCGTGCTATCTACCATGATCCTGGCGATGACCGGTCTCCTTCTCGGGTTGGGTGGCGCCCTGCTGGGCGCTCTGGCCCTCCGCCGGGCCCGGGCGACCGTCGACGAATGCCGAACCGTGGTACGGCGGCTGGTCGCCGACGCGGGGGAGGTCGACACGCGGGCCATCCGCGATGTCGCGATCGTGCGCTATGACGCCCTGGAAGAGATGTCCGGCGCCCGCTCCTTCTCGCTGGCCATGCTCAACGCCGCGGGAGACGGGGTCGTCCTCACCTCGATCAATGGCCGTACCGAGACCCGTACCTATGCCAAGACCGTCGAGGGGGGCAAGGCGGTCGAGGCGTTCTCCCCCGAGGAGTACCGCGCGGTCCGCGCCGCCCGCCTCGGCGGAGGCCCCGGCTACTCCGCCTCCGACGACGCGGCCCCGCCCCCCGCCGTCGTCCCCGTCAGCGCCCCCACGGAGGCCCCCCGCCGCGTGGACGACGAGGCGGGGGGAGCCTCGGCGAACGATCGACCCGGCGCAGAGACGCGAGGGAAGGGACGCCGGCCGGCCTCCCCACGCCAGGCTGAAGCCTCCGACGAGCCTGCCCCACGGTGCCGGGAGCTCGAGGAGACCCGCCATGAGGCCGGCCGCCGCTGAGCCCGGGATCCGGCCGCCGACCTGTCCGCGCGATGTCCGGCGACCGCCCCGACCTTGGGTATAACCTGCTTCGTATGCCGAACCGCTACGCCTACCTGGGGCCCGAGGGCACCTTCACCGAGGCGGCGCTACGGGCCCTCGAACCCGGAGTCGCCCCCGAGGACACGGTCCCTTCGGACGGCGTCGACGCGGTGTTCGCGGCGGTACGCCGTGGCGAGGCCACGGCCGGGGTGGTCCCGCTGGAGAACTCGGTCGAGGGCGGCGTCACCGCGACCCTGGCCGAGCTGATCAACGGCGAGCCCCTGATCATCACCGCCGAGGTCGAGGTCCCGGTCGAGTTCTTCCTCTTCGCCCGCGGGGGGGCCACCCTCGCCGACATCAAGCGCGTCGCCACCCACTCCCACGCGCTCGCGCAGTGCCGGGGCTGGCTGTCCCGGCACCTACCGCACGCCGAGGCCACCACGGTCTCCTCCACCGCCGCGGCCGCGCGGGCGGTCGCCGAGCCGGGGGCGCCCTACGACGCCGCCATCTCCGCGCGCATCGCCGGCGAGCGCTACGGGCTCAGCCCGATCGCCCAGGACATCGGCGACCGCTCCGAGGCGGCCACCCGCTTCGTCCGCATCGCGCGTCCCGGCCCGCTGCCCGAACCGACCGGGACCGACCGCACCTCGCTCGTCGCCTTCCTCACCGACGACCATCCGGGCGCCCTGGCCGAGCTGCTCGACCAGTTCGCGGTGCGCGGGGTGAACCTGACCCGGCTGGAGTCCCGGCCCACCGGTGACGGCCTGGGACGCTACTGCTTCTTCCTGGACGCCGACGGGCACGTCGCCGAGGCCAGGGTCGGCGAGGCCCTCATGGGGCTACGGCGTATCTGCACCGACATCCGCTTCCTCGGCAGCTATCCGCGTTCCGCCGCAGGTAACGACTACACCCCGTTCATGCCTTCCAGGAGCAACTCCAACGCCGACTTCCACGCGGCGGCCGAGTGGCTGGAACGTGTCCGTTCCGGCCGGATCCGCTGACATCCGCCTGGGGTGGCCGCTTTCGCCGGCCCGGCGGACGCCCGGCGGGGTAATCCGCGTGTCACCGGTCCATATCACCGGTAACCTGCTCACGTGATCGACCTGCGTGCTCTCCGGGATGACCCTGACCGACTCCGCGCCTCACAGCGAGCCCGCGGCGAAGACGAATCGATCGTCGACCGGCTCTTGGAGCTCGACTCCGGCCGCCGCTCCGCGTTGGCGCGTTTCGAGTCCCTGCGGGCCGAACAGAAGAGCGTGGGCAAGTCGGTGTCCAAGGCCTCCCCCGAGGAGCGCGAGCAGATCCTGGCGAAGGCCAAGACGCTCGCCGCCGACGTCAAGGCGGCCGAGGCCGAGGCCGAGCGGATCGCCGCGGAACTCGACCAGACCCTGTCGGGGGTGCCCAACCTTGTCGAGGAGGGGGCGCCCGAGGGCGGCGTCGACGACTTCGTGGTGGTCGAGGAGGTCGGCACCCCGCGCGAGTTCGACTTCACCCCGCGCGACCACCTCGAACTGGGGGAGATGCTCGGCGCGATCGACACCGAGCGGGGCGCGAAGGTCTCCGGCGCGCGCTTCTACTTCCTCACCGGTGTCGGCGCCATGCTGGAGCTGGGCCTGCTCAACATGGCGATGCAGCAGGCGGTGGCCAACGGCTTCACCCCGATGATCCCGCCGGTGCTGGTGAAGCCCGACACGATGGAGGGAACGGGGTTCCTCGGCGCCCACGCGGCCGAGGTCTACCAGCTGCCCGCCGACGACCTCTACCTCGTCGGCACCTCCGAGGTCCCCCTCGCCGGCTACCACGCGGGCGAGATCCTCGACGCCAACGCGCTCCCGGCCCGTTACGCCGGCTGGTCGTCGTGCTTCCGCCGCGAGGCGGGCTCCTACGGCAAGGACACCCGCGGCATCATCCGGGTACACCAGTTCAACAAGGTCGAGATGTTCGTCTACACCCATCCCGACCGCGCCCACGAGGAGCACCTGCGGCTGCTCGCCTGGGAACGCGAGATGCTCGACCGCCTCGAACTGCCCTACCGCGTCGTCGACATCGCGGCCGGGGACCTGGGGACGAGCGCCGCCCGCAAGTACGACTGCGAGGCGTGGGTGCCCACCCAGGGCCGCTACCGGGAGCTGACCTCCACCTCCAACTGCACGGACTTCCAGGCGCGGCGGCTCAACATCCGCTACCGCGACGAGGACGGCAAACCGCGGTTCGCCGCGACCCTCAACGGCACGCTCGCCACGACCCGGTGGATCGTCGCCATCCTGGAGAACCACCAGCGCGCCGACGGTTCCGTGGTCGTCCCCGAGGCGTTGCGTCCCTTCGTCGGACGCGACGTCTTGGAACCGATCAACAAGAAGTGACGCCGAGGGGCGGGCGCCCGTGGCGCCCGCCCCTCAGTGCTGGGGCCCCTACAGGTAGGGGCCCGAACCGTGGCCGGGGTGCCCGTGCCCGCCAGGCACCTCCTGACCCTGGACGTTGTGCGACAGGCCCGAGGGCAGGGCCTTGCGCATGTTCTCCAGCTGCGCGCGGGCGGCCATCTGCTGGGCGAACAGCGTCGTCTGGATGCCGTGGAACAGCCCTTCCAGCCAGCCCACGAGCTGGGCCTGGGCGATCCGCAGCTCGGCGTCGCTGGGGGTCTCGCCCTCGGTGAAGGGCAGCGACAGTCGTTCCAGCTCGTTCACCAGCTCCGGAGCCAGACCGTCCTCCAGCTCCTTGATGGAGCTGGCGTGGATCTCCTTCAGCCGCGCCCGGCTGGCCTCGTCCAGGGGCGCGGCCTTCACCTCCTCGAGGAGCTGGCGGATCATGCTGCCGATGCGCATCACCTTCGCCGGCTGCTCGACCATTTCGGTGACCGGACGCTCCTCCGACTCGTGGTCGGACTTCTCGGAGGCCTCTCGGTCTGAAGCCTCGCCGGACGCGACGGGGGCGCCGTCAGGGCCCACGATCAGGACGTGCGGTTGCTCTTCGTTGAATCCGTTGCTCATCAAACTCTCACCTTGCGACCTGTTCACGTGTGGGACAACGGGCGGCGAAGCCTTCGTCAGTTCGTGAGCACGATCTTGCCGACGTGCGCACTCGATTCCATGATGCGATGTGCCTCGGCCGCCTGCGACAGGGGAAGCTCACGATCCACGATAGGCCGGAGGGAACCCGCCTCGACCAGGGGCCACACGTGCTCGGCGACCTGGGCGACGATCTCCGCCTTCTCCGCGGTGGGACGCGAGCGCAGGGTCGTGGCGTGCACGGACAGCCGCTTGACCAGCATCCGGCCGAGATCGATTTCGGCCTTGCGCCCGCCCATGAGGCCGATGATGGTCAGTCGTCCACCCACGGCCAGCGAGCGGAGGTTCGCGTCGAGGTAGGAGCCGCCCATGATGTCGAGGATCACGTCGACGCCGGCCCCGCCCGTCTCCTCCCTCACCCGCGAGGCGAAGTCCTCACGGTGGTAGTCGATGCCCACGTCGGCGCCGAGTTCGCGGCAGCGGTCCAACTTCTCCCTGCTGCCGGCCGTGGTGAGGACACGGGCCCCCCGAGCGTGGGCGAGCTGGATCGCGAACGTCCCGATACCGCTGCCGCCCCCATGGACCAGGAGAGACTCACCCGAGCGCAGCCCGCCCCGCATGAAGACGTTCGACCACACGGTGCAGGCCACCTCGGGAAGCGCCGCCGCCTCGACGAGCCCGACCCCCGAGGGGATCGGCAGCAACTGGCCGACGGGGACCGCCACCTGTTCGGCGTACCCGCCACCGCTGAGCAACGCGCAGACCTCGTCACCGACCTTCCACCCGGCCTCCTCGGTCTGGGGACCGAGTTCCACGATCCGCCCCGAGCACTCCAGGCCCGGGTACTCCGGCGCACCGGGCGGCGGCGGGTAGCTACCCTGCCGCTGGCTGACATCGGCCCTGTTCACAGCGGTAGCCGTCACCTCGACCAGAGCCTCGCCGGGGCCCGCGACAGGGTCGGGGACCTCGGACCAGGTGAGGACGTCGGGACCGCCGGGTTCACTGATGACAATCGCTCGCATACGTGAACGCTACCCCCAGGCGTTTTCCCGGTCCGGATTCTTTTCCACTGGTCGGCCTCCACCTCTCCGCGGGTGTTTCCTCCTCGGTAGTTTTGACGCAGTTGACGCGGGAGGGGAGAAGTCGCGACTCTGGATGACCTGATCGGGGCGTCCGGCGGCACACCGCCCGTTTCGACGGTGCCCACACCTTGTTCCGCATGTCCCGCTATGAGGAGAACCGCGGTGGCACACACAGAGCACGACGGTCCCAAGCGCGCCGATGGGCGAGAAGCGGGCGATGAGCGCGAGCGCGACGCGGTGCCGGGCGACGAGGCCGGGGACCTGGCGCCCTCTCCCGCCGACCAGTGGTTCGGTGACGACTTCGAGGTGGGACCGATCCCGCCTCCGCCGCCCTACGCCCGGCCCTCCACGAGTGGGGGGATGCCGGCGTCGCCCTACTCGGTTCCGCTACCGCCCTCCGGCCACACTCCCTTCCCGGGGCAGCCCGCCATGCCACCACGGGAGGAACGCAGCCCCGGCCGATCCGACGACTCCGGGCCGCGTTGGCGTACGCCGTCCCGGGCGGGGGAGCCGGGACGGCCACCGCAACAGGGCACGCGGGAGGCCGAACCGCCGGCCTCTCCCACCGGTCCGCGACCGCCCGTGGTTCCCCCGCCGCCTTCGGTTCCGCCGGCTGTTTCGGAGCGGACTGCGACCCCGCCTTCGGTTCCGCCGGCTGTCCCGGAACGGACTGCCACCCCGCCTCCGGTGGCCGGGGAACCACGGACGCCCGTTCCCGAGCCGGAGGACGACCTCCCCGAGCCCGAGCCGTTGCCCCCGGTGGACGCGGACCTTTCCTCCCCCGCCACGGACACACCCGCTCCCGCCGCTCCGCCCGCACCGCAGCCGGACACCCCGATGCCACGGCCGTGGGAGGGGGACACGCCGGGGCCGCATGCCCCTCCCCACGGTGAGCCGTTCCCGCCCTCGCGTCGCGGGCCCGCTCCGGAGGCGCCCTCGGCGTCGCCCCGGCCTCAGGGGGCCCCGTCCGGACCACGCGAGCCCTTCACGCCTCCTTCGCCGCCCCACCGGACGGCACCCACCCCACCGGACGCGGAGGGGGCGTCCCCTCCCACCGGAGTAGGGGACGGAGCCTCCGCGCCGGCGTGGCAGCGGTCGACCCCGGACCCCGGGGCCCGTTCGGCCCTCCCCGCCCAGCCAGAGGGGGCGCAGGTCCCGCCGGTGGCGACTGGGCCGCAGCCGGTGCCCGATGGAGGGCTGGGACCGTTGGTGCGTGAGCGACGCAGCCCTCCGGCGGGTGGATGGCGCAAGGCAGTACACGCGGTGACGTTCGGGCTGGTGCATCCGGGCGAGTCGGCGGCGGAGTTGCGCCGCCGCGAACTGGTGGCACGGGCGCGTACGCACGTGGCCGGCGGGCACCACCGACTGGCGGTGCTCTCGCTGAAGGGCGGGGTGGGCAAGACCACGACCACGGTCGCGCTGGGATCGACGCTGGCGTCGCTGCGCGGCGACCGGGTTCTGGCGGTGGACGCCAACCCCGACCGGGGCACGCTGTCGGACAAGGTGCACCTGGAGACCGCGGCGACCATCCGCGACCTCCTCAACGAGAAGGAGCAGATCCAGCGCTACGCCGATATCCGGGCGTTCACCTCGCAGTCGCCCAGCCGGTTGGAGATCCTGGCCTCCGACCAGGATCCAGCGGTGTCGGAGGCGTTCAGCGAGACCGACTACCGCGAGGTGTCGCGGCTGCTGGAGCACTTCTACACCGTGTGCCTGACCGACTGTGGGACAGGGCTGTTGCACTCGGCGATGCGCGGGGTGCTGGGGCTGGCCGACCAGATCATCGTCGTCACCACGCCGTCGGTGGACGGGGCGCGCAGCGCCAGCGCCACGCTGGACTGGTTGGAGGCGCACGAGTACGGCTACCTGGTGCGCGGCGCGGTGGTGGTGCTGGCGATGGTGCGCCCGCACGGGCGCAGCACGGTGGACCTGGACCGGTTGGAAGGGCACTTCGCCAACCGGGTGCGCACGGTGGTCCGGGTGCCGTGGGACGCGCACCTGGAGGAGGGGGCCGAGGTCGTGCTGGAGCGGATGCATCCAGCCACCCGTGAGGCCTTCCTCGAACTCGCGGCCACCGTGGGGGAGGCGTTCGCGTGGCCGAGGTGAGCTAGCATCGTTTCCGGCACCCCGGAGACGGGGACTGGAGGGTTCGCATAGTGGCCGAGTGCGACGGTCTTGAAAACCGTTAGGTCCTTACGGGGCCTCGTGGGTTCAAATCCCACACCCTCCGCCGAGAGGACCCGCTCGGGCGCGTGGCCAGGTCGCGCGCGCCCGAGCGGGTCCGTTCTCGTAGAGGGGCGAGACCGTGGCGGTCGTGTGCCACGAGGAGAGGACGGTGGCCGTCCCGGGCCGCGCCGTTGTCTGCCCGGGACGGTCCGGGGCGGTACGTGCTCCGCGGCCACGAGCCGGTCTCGATGATCGGGCCTGTTCCGTGGGGAATCCGGTTCCCGCCTCTTTTCCTCGTTGACGCGGGGCCGTGAGAGCCGAAGCGGACGCCGAGCGCGGAACGAGACGCCGCAAAGAGTGGTCACGCTGCCGGGAGAGACGCGTTCCGGAAACAGTCATATGGCGTAAAAATGACGAGAATATGACACGTGTAAAGCGTTGCGTCTTTCAGATGCCGCAAGTTGTTCCTTGGCGCCCTGGGCGCGTGTCCTCTCTCGGGCGGGGCACGGGGCCTGCCCGGGTGCTGGTGTGTCGAGACTGTCGGGCCGCAGGCGTGGGAGCGTGAGGCGCCGTGCCGTCTCCACGGAGGTGAGGAGGAGTCCGGTCGTACCGGGCACCGCGCGTCATCGGCGCGGGGTGTGGTTCACCCCGCGCTCGCGGCCCCCGCGGCGCCGATGACCGCGATGGACGCCGCGGTGGCCAGATGGATCGACTGGATCACCTTTTTCACGGACCGGCCCGCCTGGTCGGATTCGATGATCCGCTTGATCCGCCCCTTGCTCGCCTCGGGGAACTGCCGTCGCGTCATTCCGCAGGCGTCGATCAGGGCGATCAGCGCCGCCGTGCGCTGGTCGGCCGCGCCGCCCCCCAGGACGGCGCGGATCCGCGAGCGGATCTGCGTCTCGGGGTCGGGGTCGGCCTGGGGATAGCGCCGGATGGGGAGGATCCCCAGAACACGGTGCTCGCTCTCGCTCACCACGCCCCGGGCGGCGAGACGTTCCAGTGTCCCTTTCTGGAGAGCGCTCGACTTGATTTTCTCCACCCACCACTGGACCTTTCTCGGTTTCGCCTCCTGGGCGATCCTGTCCAGTAGGGCGTCGATCTGGGGGTCACCGGTAGGGGTGGTGTCGGTGACGGTGACGCGGTCGCCGGAGAGGTCGATTCTTCCCAGGATCGCCATCTCCGCCAGCATCGCACCCGCCAGGCCGATTTGGAAAACCGTCTCGTTGAGGATCGGTTTTCCGTCGTGATCTCCCAGGGCGATGAGGGCGAGTTCCTCGGCCAGGGTCAGACCAACCGTGTGATCCATTCATTGATCGTATCACCGGCATTTTTCCGAAGAGAAGAGTTGAATGGGGATGAGTGAGGAAAGGGGTGTGGATTCAATACCTGATTTCAGTTGCGCTTCGGGGGTGGAAATCGCGTTCTGTGTTTCTCCGGTTACCGGAAAGGGGGACGCGGTGCCGCCGTCGCCGTTCACCCGTCCGGCGGACGTGGTGGCAGCGCGCCCGCGGTCATCGTCCGCGGGACGGGGACGAGGGCGCGCGGTCGCTCCGGACCGGTGGTGGTGGCGTTGCCGCTCATGAGCGGCATGCCTACCATCGTGGACATGCCGCTTCCCGAGCACCCGCGCATGAGTGATGTCGCGGCGCGTGCGGGGGTCTCGCTGTCGACGGTATCCCGGGCCCTGCGCGGGGCCTCCGGGGTGGCCCCCGCGGTACGGGCCGAGGTCGAGCGGGCGGCCGCCGAACTCGGCTACGTCGTCTCGCGCGGAGCCTCCAGCCTGGTCACCGGCGTCACCGGGCGGATCGCGGTCCTCGTCCCGTTCCTTCAGCCCTGGTTCTTCGGTGTCGCGTTGGCGGGGGTGAGCACCCGGTTGCGCGCGAGCGGCCAGGACATGCTCGTCTACCAGGTGGGCGACGTCGACGAGCTGGACGCCTACGTCCGCTCACTGCCGCTGCGCAGCAACGTCGACGCGGTCATCGCGGTCGCGCTCGACCTCGGCGACACCGCTGTCGCGCGGCTGGACGAGATCGGCCTGCCCGTCGTGTTCTGCGGCCGTCGGGTCCCCGGCCGGGCCTGTGTCTTCACCGACGACACCGCGGCCGCCGCCGGGGCCACGCGGCACCTGCTCAACCTCGGCCACCGGCGTGTCGCCTATGTGTGCTCCCGTGACCAGACCGGATTCTCGTGGAGTTCCCGGGACCGGCTGCGGGGGTACGAGGCGGCCATGGCCGAGGCGGGAGCCGAGGCGGTCGTCGTCACCGAGCCGCCGGGCCACCAGGGCGGGGCGCTGGCCATGGCGCGGTTGCTGTCGATGGCGGAGCCGCCGACCGCGGTGTTCGCCGAGTCCGATGACGTCGCGATGGGGGTGCTGCAGGTGGCGCGCAGGTCGGGGATCGACGTGCCCGGCGACGTGTCGGTGATGGGCTTCGACGACAACGATGTCGCCGCGCTACTGGATCTGACCACCGTCGCCCAGCCGGTCACCGAGATGGGGGAGCGGGCGGCGGAGCTGGCGGTGCGGGCGGTGCGGGCGGCGGGACCGGTCCGTGACCACGTCCATCTCGACACCCGCCTGGTCGTCCGCCAGTCGACGGCCGTGCCGCGGTCGCGCCGTGAGGGGCCTGCGGGGGGCACTGAGCAGCGAGGGTGAGGACGGTTCCCTCCGGGGCGGGCGGGCCGTGGGTGCCTCTTCGGGGGGCGTGGCGGCTCCACCGCTCCGTGGGGCACCGGGGCCGGGGCGCGGGCATGGTACACCATTGTGTTTTCCGACGAACTCCCGGCCCTGCGGGTAAAACCCGTAGAACTTTATGCTCTGTCTAAATGCGCCACATCTTTCCGGTGATGTGGCATGTGCCACTTGATCCACTTCTCCTGCGGTTATAGGATGCCGCTACGCTTATCGTTTTACCTGATGTAAATATCACTTAGCGGCGTAATTATCTTATCCAGAATTCTTTCGGGAAGTTCAGGTGACGATGATGGACCTTCGGGGCGGTGTCGGTTGTCCCGGAGGGGCCGCGGGAAGTGGGATCGAGATCAACGGGGTGGCGGGTCGCCCGGCCTAGCCTCTTCCCTTCCGGAAAGGTCGCATTCGGCATGAACGAAGTCTCTGAGGGCCGCTCCGTGGAGCTGCGCTATGACGGCGGAACGCACAGGCTCCCTGTTTTCTCCGGTACCGAAGGCGAAGAGGCGATAGAGCTGAAGACCCTGCTGGGGTCCACGGGGATGGTCACCCTCGACCCCGGTTTCGGCAACACCGCCGCCTGTCGCTCGGAGATCACCTACATCGACGGAGACGCGGGGATCCTCCGTTATCGCGGTTACCCCATCGAGCAGCTGGCCGAGGGGGCCACGTTCGCCGAGGTATGTCACCTGCTCGTCCACGGGGAGCTTCCCACCCCCGAGCAGCTCGACGAGTTGACCGCGCGCCTGCGGGACAACGCCGCCATCCCCGCCGGCCTGCGCGACCTCATCGCGGCCTTCCCGGTGGAGGCCCACCCGATGGCCTCGCTGTCGGGCGCGGTCAACATGCTCGCGGCCTTCCACGCCGACGCCTGCGACCCGGCCGATCCGGCCCAGGTGGATGAGGCCACCATCCGCCTCCTGGCCCAGCTTCCGACGGTAGCGGCGCAGATCCACCGCAGGGCCACCGGTCAGGACGTGGTGGAGCCCGACCCGTCCCTCGGCTATGTCGAGAACTTCCTGAACATGACGTTCGGTCCGACCGAGGGCGGCGTCGACCCGCTGTTGGTCCGGGCCATGGACCTGCTGTTCATCCTGCACGCCGACCACGAGCTGAACTGCTCCACGGCCACCGTCCGGGTCGTCGGTTCCTCACAGGCCGACCTGTTCGCCAGTATCGCCGCCGGCGTCAACGCGCTGTCCGGACCGCTGCACGGCGGTGCCAACCAGGCGGTGCTGGAGATGCTGGAGGGCATCCAGCGGGTCGACGGCGATGTCGACTCCTTCATCAAGAAGGTGAAGGACCGCGAGAGCAAGACCCGGCTCATGGGCTTCGGGCACCGGGTCTACAAGAACTTCGATCCGCGCAGCAAGCAGATCAAGAAACTGGCCCAGCAGATCCTGTCCCGCCAGGAGGGCGAGGACCGGCTCTTCGAGTTGGCGCTCCAGCTCGAGGAGCACGCCCTGTCCGACCAGTACTTCGTCGACCGCAAGCTCTACCCCAACGTCGACTTCTACACGGGGCTGATCTACCGGGCGATGGGCTTCCCGACGAACATGTTCACCGTGCTGTTCGCCATCGGCCGGCTGCCCGGGTGGATCGCGCACTGGCGGGAGCTGCGCAACGATCCGGCCGCGCGCATCGCGCGTCCGCGTCAGCTCTACGTCGGGCCGAAGGAGCGCGCCTACCCCGGTCGCTCCTGACCTTTTCCGCCGGGGCATCGTCGGCCCGGTCCGTCCCAAGGTGTGGGCGGGCCGGGCCTCCTTCGTTCACGAGCGGTCGCCTCGGGCGCGGTCCTCCCGCAGCCGGCGCAGGATCTCCCGGCGCGAGGCCCCGGGGTCGCCGGCCCGTCCGGTTCTCGTGGTGCCCGGGGTGCCGCGCATGGCCGATCGGGGGACCGCGTCGTGCCGGCCGCCGATGCTCGACATGTCCTTGCGTCCTCTGGTCATCGATTCTCCCCTCTATGAGACGAGTCGTCTCGTCTTGTTCGGAGAGTGTGTCGGATCGCGCGGCGAAGGACAACGGGTTTATTCAGTCGGGGACGTCGCCCACGAGCCCGGCCTCGTGCGCGATGATCGCCGCCTGCACCCGGTTGCGCACCCCCAACCCGGCCAGCACCGCCTTCACGTGCGACTTCACCGTCTCCTCGGAGACGAACAGGCGCCGGGCGATCTCGGCGTTGGACATCCCGGTGCCCAGCAGGGCCAGCGTCTCTCGCTCGCGCGGACTGAGCCCCCCGACGCGATCCAGCGCGGCCCCGCGAGCCGGGCCCCGGCCGCGGAACTCGGTGATGACCCGCCGCGCCACCACGGGCGAGAGATAGGCGCCCCCCTCGGCGGTGGCGCGCACCGCGGCGATGAGCTCGCGAGGGTCCCCCGCCTTCAACAGGAACCCGCTCGCGCCCTCCTGGAGCGCCCGGGCGATGTACTCGTCCCTGCCGAACGTGGTCAGCATGACCACCGCGGTTCCGGGCGAGTGCGCGCGCACCTGCGGGACGGCGGCGAGACCGTCCAGCCGGGGCATCTGGATGTCCACCAAGGCCACGTCGGGCCGGTGGGAACGCGCGGCCTCGACCAGTTCGCGGCCGTTCACGGCCTCGGCGACCACCTCCACCTCGGGATCGGCCGACAGGATCGCCCGTATCCCCGCCCGGAACATCGCCTCGTCGTCGGCCAGTACCACCCGGACCACCGCGGGCACCCCTCATTCCTCTTCCGTCCCTCATCGAACCGCGCCGCCATAGGGGATGACGGCCTTGGCCACGAGGACCCCGTCGGCGAAGCACAGCCGGTGGGCCACCGCGCCCGCGTCACCGAGGAGCGTGCCGTGGGAGCGGTAGTACTCGCAACGAGCCCCCTCGGGGATGGCCGGACCCCGCTCCGAGGGCGGATCCAGCATCTGCATCCGCGGCAGCACCTCCTCGACGGAGGCGGCCGGCTGACCGATGCGCAACCGCGCGTAGTCCTCGGGGGGCAGGACCGAACTCGCGGTGGCGACCGCCGCGTATCCGGCGAACGTCCCCACCAGCGTGAGGGACAGGGCCGCCGGCAGCACCGTCATCGTCACGAGATCGCGGCGCAGGCGGCGGTGCACGCGGGCGCGCCGCAGCGCCGACTCCGTCTCCGGCTCCGCGGTCGCCGCGGCGACGGGCGGGACCCCGGGAACGTGGGGCAGGTGCGCGACGACCTCGAAGCCCCCGTCCCGGGGGCCGGAGCGCAGTGTTCCCCCGGCCAGCCGCACCCGCTCGGCCACGCCGGCCAGCCCTCGGTTGCCCGACGGCGGCGACGGGGGAGGACCGCCGGGCGGCGGCCCGTTGACGACGCTGATGACGGTCTCATCGGGAAGGTGGCGCAGCCGGACGCGGACCTTCGCCCCGGGGGCGTGCTTGGCCGCGTTCGTCAACGACTCCTGCACCACCCGGTACATCGCCCGGTCCACGGCCTCGGGGACCTCCCCTTCCGCCCCCTCGCGCTCCAGGTCGATCGCCATCCCCGAGGAGCGTGCCCGGTCGACCAGGTCGTCGACGTTGCGGTGCAGTGGTCCCGGGTCGGACCCGGTGCCCTCGTGCAGGATCCCGATGATCTCCTGGAGCCGTTCGGTGGCCCGGGTCGCCCCGGCGCGTAGTTCCGCCGCGGCGGCCCGGTAGTCCTCCTCGCCGAGCCCCGGAGCCACCTCCAAGACCCCGGCCCGCATCGCGATGAGTCCGAGTTCGTGGCCGAGGGAGTCGTGCATGTCCTCGGCGATGCGGGCCCGCTCGCGCAGCCGCTCCCGATCGGCGATGACACGCCGTTCCCGTTCGAGGGACTCGGCGCGCTCCCAACCGGAGTGGACGAGCTCCCGGTAGGCCCGCCAGAACCGGCCCACGGTCCACGGCAGGACGAGCAGGCCCACCAGGGCGAGGCAGCGCAGCAGCGTTTCGCCGGGCGAGTCCGTGATGAGCAGCGCGACCGCGACCCCCGCGGCCCCCGAGACCGCCAGTCCCGTCGATGCCGGACGCCCTCGTGGGGAGCGCAGGCCCGCGAGGAAGGCCAGGATCGCCAGCGGCCACAGCATCACGTCGATCCACGACGTCGCGGCGACGAGGGCGGGCGGCACCAACGGGTGGGAACGGGCCAGCAGCGCGGCGGCCCCGGTGACCGCGACGACCACACCGGCCTGCGCCGGCCACCCGGCCGCTCCGGCCACGGCGAGCAGGACGACGGGCGACGCCAGCACCGGCCACCACAGCAGCAGGTCGGCGCGGAGAGCGGGCGTCCACGACCGGCATCCCGGGCGCCATGACGTGACGAACGATCCTCTCACCCCCTCGACGTTACAAACCCCGCCAGACGCCCCACCACCGTCGAAAGAGGGAGTTTTCCCGAGAGGGATTCCCCCGCCCGTCGGTCCGGTCGATGACGATCCGGCGATGTTCGAAACGGTTGGTTTTCCTACGGTTCTGCATTGATCGTTCGTCAAAAGGAGAACGCAATGCCCGAATCGTTTGTCGCGGACCTCGTCGGTCTGAGTACCGACTGGTATCTCGCCGTCGCCGCGCTGGCGGAGCAGAGTCCACCATGGTTGCGCCTCACCGCCGAGATCGGTACCGAGGCCGGCCTGGCGCTGTTCGCGGCGCTTTTCCTCGCGGCCTGGTGGCGGGCTCGGGCCCGCGGCGCCCGTGACATGGCGCTCGCCCTGCTCGCCCCCTGCGCCACGGTCGCCGTCTACCTGGTGAGCGAGACCGTCAAGAGCGTGCTGCACCAGCAGCGCCCCTGTCACGTGCTCACCGATGTCATGACCATCGCGCAGTGTCCGCCGGCGGGCGACTGGTCCTTCCCCAGCAACCACGCCGCGATCACGGCGGCCGCCGCCGCGGCGGTGATCGTGGCCTGGCGCCGATTGGCGGCCGTGGCACTGCCGTTGGCCGTCCTCATGGGGTTCTCCCGGGTGTTCGTCGGCGTCCACTATCCCCACGACGTCATGGTGGGCTTTCTCCTCGGTGTGCTCCTCGCCCCGTTGCTGGTTCTCCTCCTGGCCCCCTTGCTCGCCCGCCTCGTCCAGCGGTTGAGGGAACGTCCCCTGCCGGTGCCGTTGCTCGCCGACGCGCTCGGGGGGCGGCGGGCCCTGGGAGGGCACCGGGTCTCCTCGGCGGGAAGGTAATTCGCGTTCCGGCACGAAAAGGTCCACCGGCGCAGTATTTTTCCGGCGTGATCATGGATTGCGCGATCTATCGCGCCGGTACCCGAACCGACGTCGACGGGGACATCAGCGACGCCCTCGACCTGGCCCTGTCCGACGACAACGAGGCGTTCTGCTGGATCGGACTGCACGAACCGACCCGCGCCGAGTTCGACCTCGTCTCGGCCGAACTCGGGCTGCACCCCCTGGCCGTGGACGACGCCGTCGAAGCCCACCAGACACCCAAGGTCGAACGTTACGGTGACGTGACGTTCGTGGTGTGCAAGACCCTCGCCCTCGATGAGGAGCGCGTCGACGTCGAAGTCGGCGAGATCATGGTCTTCGTCGGGCCCAACTTCGTCATCACCGTCCGCCACGGCCAGGCCAACCCGCTCTCGGGGGTGCGGCGCCGGCTGGAGGCCGACCCCCTGACACTGCTGCTGGGGCCGGCCGCCGTCGCCCAGGCGGTCCTGGGCGCGGTGGTCGACACCCACATCCGGGTGGCCACCCGGATGCGGGCCGTGGCCAACGAACTGGAGGACCGGGTGTTCTCGGCGACCCGCGACTCCTCGATCGCCGAGGACGTCTACCACCTCAAACGCGAGGTGGTGGAGGCGCACGCCGCGATCGGCCCCATGGTGCTGGTCATGCGCGCGCTCACCTCGGACGGCACCCAGATGGCGGCGGACGCGATCCCGTTCCTGCGTGACGTCGCCGACCGGGCCCGCCAGGCGGCGGTGTGGATCGACGGCCTCAACGAGCTGCTCCCCCAGGTGCTCTCGGCGCATCTGGCCCGGGTGAGCGTGCAGCAGAACGACGACATGCGCCGGATCACGGCGTGGGCCGCGATCATCGCGGTGCCGACCCTGATCGCCGGGATCTACGGGATGAACTTCGACGTCATGCCGGAGCTCCGCTTCAAGTGGGGCTATCCCCTCGTGATCATGGTGATGCTGGCGATCTGCGCCACGCTGTTCACCGTGTTCCGTAAGAGCCGGTGGCTCTAGCCGGGGCTAGTCGGCCGTGGAGGTGACGGTCTCCCGCCACACGCCCTCGGGGCCCGCGTAGAAGCGGGTCTCGACGAAGAAGAGGCCGTTGGGCCCCGAGACCGCCCGCACCTTGGTGGAGTAGGCGCCCTTCGGCCCGGCCCACAGTCCCCCTTGCTGGAAGAAGGCGTCGGCCAGGGCCACGGTGGGGATGGCGAGGGTGAGCAGCAGGGCGGCCAGCAGGGTCGCCGCGCGGCGAAGAATCCTCATGGTCATGGTTGTTTCCCTCTCTCGGGGAAGAGACTGCTCCCGGGGATCGTGGGCGCGCCACCACGATTCCCGTACGGGAGGTGGCGGGCAAGCACGGCGGCATATGCGTGTGTCATCCCGGTGCGCGGTCCGACCGGCCTCAACCGGCCGTTCGGACCCGCCCGCCATAGGCGACCGAGGCCACGGCCCCGGGGGCCCACAGCACGGAGGAGGGCGGCTCCCGCGGGTCCGGCAGACCCGCCGCGGTGAGCAGGGCGGAGCAACCGTGGGCGGCCACCAGCGTGGCGTGGTGCAGCTCCCAGGGGCGGTGGGCGATGCGGACCCAGTGCGTGGCGCCCAGATGGCGCGTGTGCAGTCCCCAACGGGCGGTCACGAACACGTCGGGATCCGTCTGCTCGCTCTTCCGCGCCCCCGGCCGGACCCACACCCCGCCCGACACGCGGTCCCGCGGCCGGCGCCGGCGGCAGGCGTATCCGACCGTGCCGTCGGCGGCGCGGCGGACGGAGGCGTCGGACCAGGCGTAGGGAAGTCCCGCGAGCAGTCTCGCCGCCGCGACGTTGTGCGCGGAGTCGGCGTCCATCGACAGGAACACCACGCCGCGCCGGCCGTCGTCGTCCACCGAGTACAGCCGTACGTTGACCTCGGTGAACGAGCCGACCGGCACGGTGCCCAGCAGCCGGGTCCCCGTCACGCCGAACGCCACGATCCCGGCGTAGGTCACGCCGTTCAGCACGTCGGGCCGGGTCCCCGTGGGAAGGAGGTGTTCCACCGCCTCCGGGGGCAGCGCCCAGTGCAGGAAGGCGACGTCATGCCAGCCCTGGGTGAGCAGGACCGGGCCGGGAAGCGGGGGAGCGACGGGGGGAGGGGTCACTTCTTCTTCGCGTGCAGCCAAGGGAAACGCCTACTCGCCTTCCCGGGTTTCTTCTCCTTCGGTTCGTCGCGTAGTTCGACGTAGGGTTCCTCGGGCGAGGGGTGACCGGCCGCGATCGCCCGGCCTCGCTCGATCTCGGCGTTGAACTCCTCGCCCAGCAGGATCGCGATGTTGGAGATCCACAGCCAGATCAGGAAGATCACGACGGCGGCGAGGCTGCCGTAGGTCTTGTTGTAGGAGCCGAAGTTGGCCACGTAGAAGGCGAACCCGGCCGAGGCGACCAGCCAGATGAGGATCGCGAGCACGCTTCCGGGGCTGACCCAGCGGAATCCGCGCTTGGCGTTGGGCGAGGCCCAGTACAACAACCCGATCATGAACGTCACGATCAGCAGCAGCACGGGCCACTTCGCGATGTCCCACACGGTCACCGCGACCGAGCCGATGCCGAGCAGCCGGCCCACCCGGTCGGCGAGCCCGCCGGTGATCACGACCATGACGACGCTCGCCGTCAGCAGCACCACGAGCGTCAGCGTGACCCCGACCCGGATGGGCAGCGTCTTCCAGATCGGCCGCCCTTCGGGGATGTCGTAGACGATGTTCGAGGCGCGCATGAACGCCGCCACGTACCCCGACGCCGACCACAACGCCAGCAAGAGGCTGACCAGGCCGAACAGGCTCGCCGTCGCCTGGCTGCGTTGCAGGTTCTCGATCGCCGAGGTGAGGATCTGGGCGGTCTCCTCCGGGGCGAAACGCGACACGTTCTCGGTGATCACCGCGGTCGAGTCCTGCCCGGCCATGCCCAGCAGCGAGATGAGGACGAGCAGCGCGGGGAAGACGGCCAGAACCGCGTAGTAGGTCAGTCCCGCCGCCAGGTCGAGCAGGTTGTCCCCGCGGAACTCGGTGATGGTGCGGCGCAGCGACGCCCACCACGACGGCGCGGGCAGGTCGGTGGGACCGTCCGGTCCGCCGGCCTGGGGACGGTGGTCGTCGGGGCGGGCGTTGCCGCGCTCCTCTCTCCGGTGGCTCACTTGCCGGGCCACTTTCCGGTCACCCGGCGCACGCCGGTCGCGCCGGCGCGGTCGACGGCGGCCTTCACCAGGGCGAAGATGGCTCCCTGGAGGGCCGCGGCCAGCAGGACCTCGGTCCAGGTGCTGTCCTCCTTGGTGGCCTCCGGCGCGTCGTCTTGGCCCTTGAGGAGCTTCCACACCTGCTTGAACACCACGCCGGCGAGCAGACCGCTGAAGGCGCCCGCGGCCAGGCCGAAGGGCTTGTACAAGAACCTCATCGCGCGTTCCTCCCCCTGGTGCACAGGGCGACGATGGCGGCGGCCAGGACCCCGGTCGCCAGCGCCACGGCGACGCGCCGGACCTCGTCCCCACCGGCCCCGCCGCCCGAACGCACCGTGTGGGCCACCCGGGAGGCGCTCTCCTTGGCCCGGCTCTTCACATCGGCCTTGGCGGCGAGCGCCTCGACGGTCTCGCCCAGTTCCTCCCGGGTGCGGCTGATCTCCTCGCGGACCAGCGTGGTCTCGTCGGGGGTGTCGTCTCGGGTATGGCTCATCGGTGGACCCTCCCCTTGATCGCGCTGACGTCGGCCTGGACGCTGTGCGTCGTCTCCTCGGGCTTCAACGGCGCGGCGTCGGACACCTGACGGCGGCCCAGGAGCGCGAGCACCCCGGCGACGGCGAACAGCACCACCGCCACGATCAGGGCGGCGGCCCACGCGGGGAGGACCAGCGCGAGGGCGAGGACGATCGCGGCGATCAGCGTGCCGGTGGCGAACAGCGCCACGATGCCTCCGGCACCGAACATGCCGGCGCCCAGGCCGATGTGCCGGCCCTTCTCCTTCATCTCCAGTTGCGCCAACCGGAGTTCGTCGCGGACGAGGCGCGACATCTGTTCTGTCGCCTGTTTGACCAGCTCGGCAGTCGACGGCTCGGCGGCGTCGGACGGCCGGCCGGCGGTGGATCCGGCCATGGCGGTTTCCCCCTTCGTCCGGTTAGGTTCCGCTTCTTCGGCGACTGCCCAGCCATACGGGATCCAACCGCTCGGAACCGGGAGAAGGAGGGAAAGGGGCAGGGGTCGCCATTTTGGTTACTCGCGAGTAACATCTGGCCCATGACGATGAACCCCGACATGGTGAAGGCCGGGCTGCTCGCCACGGTCCCGTTCGTGCGCACCCTCGGCCTGGAGTTCGTGGAACTGGACGAGGACCGGGCCGTCATGCGCCTGCCCGACGACCCCGCCCATCACAACCACCTCGGCGGGCCGCACGCCGGGGCGATGTTCACGCTCGCGGAGTCGGCGTCGGGGGCGATCGTGCTCGGCGCGTTCCACGGACTGCTCGACCGGGCCGTGCCGCTCGCCGTCCGGGCCGAGATCCACTACCACAGGCTCGCGATGGGGCCGGTGACCGCCGAGGCCCGGCTCGTACGCCCCCGGGACGAGGTGGTCGCCGAATTCGACGAGGGGAGGCGGCCGGAATTCCCCGTCGAGGTCGGACTACGGGCCGAGGACGGCACGGGGACCGGCGCCATGACGGTCGTCTGGACGCTGCGTCCCCAGCGGTGACGAGGCGCGCTCCGAGGTTTCGGGGCGCGAGCGCGGCAATGCCTCCCCGCGCGCCGGGGTTTCGATCGGTGCTTGAGGGAAAGCTGTGGACGGACCCGACGATTGTCACCGCCTGTGGGTACGGTGACCTTGCCCGGGAGGCCGGGAAGACCATCGGGAGGCCGCGTGAAGTTCCGAGTTGATCGCGATGCGTTCGCCGACGCCGTCGCGTGGACGGCCCGGGCCCTGCCCGCGCGTCCCGCCGTGCCGGTCCTCGCCGGCATGCGCCTGGACGTTTCGGACAAAGCGACGGGTCAGGTCCGGCTGTCCGGTTTCGACTACGAGGTGTCGGCCCGGGCCGCGGTGGACGTCGAGGTCGAGGAGCCCGGTGACGTCCTGGTCTCGGGCCGGCTGCTCGCCGAGATCGCCCGCAACCTTCCCGACCACCCGGTCGAACTCGTCTCCGAGGGGCCACGGGTCCTCCTCACCTGCGGCGGCGCCAGCTTCACGCTGCTCACACTGCCCATCGAGGACTATCCGGCCCTCCCCGCGATGCCCGACCCCGTGGGTTCGGTCGGTGGCGGCGTGTTCGCCTCCGCCGTACGCCAGGTGGCCCCCGCCGCCAGCCGCGACGACACCCTGCCCATGCTCACCGGCATCCACCTGGCCTTCTCCGGCGATTCGCTGACCCTGGCCGCCACCGACCGCTACCGTTTCGCGGTCCGCGAGATCGGTTGGCGCCCCCACCAGTCCGGGCTGACGACCTCGGCCCTCGTCCCCGCGCGCACCCTGACCGACACCGCGCGTTCCCTTGTGGCCGGGCAGGACGTCGGCATCGCCCTGTCCACGGTCGGCACCGCCGAGCGGCCGGCCGGACACGGCGAGAGCATGATCGGGTTCGACAACGCCGGACGGCGCACCACCACCCGGTTGATCGACAGCGAGTTCGTCACCTATGAGTCCCGATTTCCCAAGGACTTCGCGGCCCGGGCCCAGGTCAACGCCGAGGCGCTCACCGAAGCGGTCAAGCGCGTGGCGCTCGTCGCCGACCGCAGTACGCCCCTGATGCTCTCCTTCTCCCAGGGGCGGGTCGTACTCGAAGCCGGTTCCGGTGACGACGCCCAGGCGCGCGAGGTCATCGAGGCGAGCTACATGGGCGATGACATGCGCGTGGCGTTCGGACCCCACTACTTCCTCGACGGACTCGGAGCGATCGAGTCCGACGATGTCCACCTCGGCTTCACCACTCCCACCCGGCCGGCCGTCATCTCCGACACGCCGGACGAGGTGACGGGACGGCCGGGCTTCCGCTATCTCGTGATGCCGCTGCGCATCACCTGATCCGGCCCGCGGACGTCCTCCGTTCGGGCACGCCCCTCAGTCGGGGCACCCCTCGTTGCTGCGGATCTCCTCGCCGTCCATGAGCGTCACCGCGTAGTACAACGTCCGATGGCGGAGCAGCCGATAGGACAACGGCAGCGCCCAACGTTGCAGAACGGGGTGGCTGCGCCCCAGCAGGAAGGCCGCCCGTCGGGCCTCGGCGCCTTCCAAGGGGCAGACCCTGCCGCGCGCTGCCGGACCGGCCGGCTCGCCACGGAAGGTGCAGGGCCTGATGTCCACGATCGGGTGGTAGCGCAGCCGCTTGGCCTTGCCCGAGTCCTCCCAGGTGCGGAACAGGACACGGTCCCCGTCCACGACGATGCTGACCGGGGTGTCGACCGCGGTCATTCCATCGCGGCGGTAGGTGGTCAACAGCGCTGTCTTGTAGTGACGCAGCGACGCGAGCATCGTGGCCGTGGACATCCTCGCCTCCCGGGGCCGTCGAACGCTACCTCTCTCCTTCCCCGTTCGGTGATCCATGTCACGTCAGGTCGGGCGGGGAGGTGAGGCGGAGAAACGGTCAGCGAGTCCCCGGAGATGGATTCGGGGAGAATTTGGCCGAATCCGGCCACTGGAAAATGTTTATCCACAGGAAAATTGAGTTGCTGTGGGTTATCCACTGCCTTCCACAGGGTTATCCACAGCTGTTATCCGCAGTTGTGCACAACTCGTGGACAATGGATGGGTCCGTCAGGGAGAATTTTCGCGGCTCTTCGGATAACGGACAGGACGTTTCTCCCGCGTGGAAAGTCGAAAATCGTGCCGAAGACGCCTGCGCGCCGTCTCAGTCGCCCTCGCTCAGCGAGGCCACCCGGCCGCCACCGACCGCGGTCTCCATGCCCAACTGCGCGTTGCGTCCGCGCAGGTAACCCGCGCGGTGCCCGGCCCGGTGGTGGGTCCGTTCCGGCCGGGTCGGCCGCAGCCGCGGGAAACGGCGCTCGAACTCCTCGTGCACCCGGTCGACATCGGCGCGCAGTACCAGTTCGGCCCCCCGCGAGGCGGTCGTCCCGCCGGTGACGCCGTCGCCCTCCTCCGACACGGTGGGGTTCTCCTGCAGGCGCGCGCGGAACTCCCGGATGCGCTCGGCCACCGCCGCGCCATAGGCGCGCACGAACGACCGGTAGAAGCGGTTGCGTTCGGTGGCCAGGGCCGAACGGTCGTAGTTGCGCAGCGCCCGGAGCCCCGCGACGTGCTCCCGGGCCGAATGCCGAGCGGACACCTCCATCTGCATGCTGATCGACGGCAACAGCACGCGCAGCGAGTCCAGCGCGGTGACCGTGCCGACGATGATCAGCGTCCGTTCGGTGTTCGCCGAGGTGTTGCCCCGTACGGCGGATTGGCAGCCGTAGGCCGACGCGATGGCGGCCAGCGCCTTGACCCGGGCCTTGCCGTGCCCGCCCACACCCGACACCGGAAAGTCCAGCCGCGACACCGACTCGGCGGCCTCGCCGCGCTGGACGCGTGCCTCGGCCTCGGCGATCGCGTGCCGGGTCATCAACTCGGCGGCCTTGGCGGTGAACGCCTGGCTCTCGGCGTCGGTGACCGAGGGATCCTCGGCCATGCGGAGAAGGCCGCGGACCCGCTCGACCATCTTGCGGCGGGCCTCGGAGTTCGGCTCAGTGGGCATGCGGCCCCCAACGGGTGGGGACCCGGACGGCCGCGGCCCACGGTCCTGTGGTGTCCTGCTGGTCCTTCTCAGTCGACATAAAGCGGTGGTCGTCCCAACGTCTCGCCTGGAAACCGGCCGGGCGGCCGGTGCGGCGCTCAGGCCGCCCTGTTCCCCGCGACCATACCGATCAGGCCGAGGATCACCCAGATTACGGCGGCCGTGCCGACTCCGGCGACGATCGCGCCGAACAGGCCGCTGACCAGCGCGCCACCCAGCGCCGCGGCGATGAACGAGACGACCGCGGTCCCCGCGCCGCCCAGCGCGGCCGGCGCCATGGCGAACCGCCAGGGGTACTGACCGGCGTAGCGTCGCGCCCGACGGTCGCCCTTCTTGCCCAGGAGCGCGACGCCGCCTCCCACCAGCGAGAAGAAGAAGATCGCGGTGGTCAGCGAGCCGGCGACCGGGAAGGAGCTCAGGTTCAGTAGGAAATGGGCCACGCCCGTGACCGCCCCGGCGGCCGTCGCCGTGCCCCAGGGCCAGATCATCGTCGCTGATGCGACGGGGGTGAAGGCGTTACCGCGCTCCAGCGTCATGTCCGCTCCTCACGTCGTCAACGGTGGCGGCGCGGTAGGGAAGTGCCGCCCCGACACCAGCAGCATGCCCCGGCGAGGGACGGGGCACATCAGGGCACGCCCCTGATATACCCCCGATCCGGGGACGGGATACTCGGTCACCGGCCCTCGGCCGGGACCCGTTACGACAACGAACCGGCGCCCCCGGGAGTGCCCGCCGCGTCCGGTCCCTCCTCTGCGGCCTCGGTAGCCTGGCCACATGCCCCGATTCCGTGTCGTCGACGCCTTCACCGATCAGCCTTTCGGCGGCAACCCCGCCGCCGTCCTCGTCCTCGACGAGCCCTACGAGGACTCCTGGGCGCAGCGCGTCGCCGCCGAGTTCAACCTGTCCGAAACCGCCTTCCTGCGCCCCCTCGATGGTGACGGCGCCGACTACGAGCTGCGCTGGTTCACCCCCCGCACCGAGGTGGCGCTGTGCGGACACGCCACACTGGCGTCGGCGCACGCGCTCCTGGAGGACGGGGTCAGCGGCCCGATCCGCTTCGCCACCCGCCACAGCGGGACGCTGACCGTCACCCACCGCGACGGCAGGCTGTGGATGGACTTCCCCGTCAACCCCGCCGAGGCCGTCGCCGAACCCGAGGGACTGGCCGACGCGCTCGGCGTGCGCCCCCTACGGGTCTCGTCGGGACGCACCGACGACATCGTCGTCGAGGTCGCCGACGAGCAGACCGTCCGTGGGCTGACGCCGGATCTCACCGCGCTACGCGCGATGCCCTGCCGCGGCGTCACGGTCACCGCGCTCGCCGACCCGGACCGCCCCTACGCGTTCGTGTCGCGTTTCTTCGCCCCTCGGGTCGGCGTTCCGGAGGACCCGGTGACCGGGAGCGCCCACACCGTGCTCGCCCCCTACTGGGCCGAACGGATCGGGCGGACCTCCTTCGACGCCTTCCAATGCTCGGCGCGCGGCGGACTGCTCAGCATCGAGCTCCCGGCCGGCGCGCCGGACCGGGTCCACATCGGAGGCGGCGCGGTCACCGTCAGCGAGGGCGAGCTGCGCGTCTGACGCCACGCCCCAGCGGGTGTCCGCGGGGCGGGGTGCGAGACGGCGGTCTCGCACCCCGCCGCCGGTCAGCCGGCCCCACCGGCGCGAGGATCGGTTTCGGGCCCGCCCAGCAGGCCCAGCAGCCACGACGGCGGCGCCACGGCGGCGCCCGCGCACCGTTCGGCGAACCCGCGGTCGGAGGTGACGGGCACCGGCGTCCAACCGGAACGGGCGTGACGCTCCGCGAGCGTGGCGACGTCGGCCACCACCTCGACCCCGGGGGCCGGCGCGAGCCGCGGGCCGCCTTCCCCGGTGACCAGCGCGATCGTGGGGAACCAGCGGTGCAGGGGGACCAGGTCCAGCTCCGGCGGCAGGTCCGCGCCGCTCAGCCCCGCCGCCGCCAGGGTGGCGAGCCCGTCGCGCAACCGCTCCACCGGGGAGCGCGGGTCGCCCGCGCGTCCATCGGGCAGGAGCCGGACCAGCTCGGTCGCGGGCACGATGAGCAGCGGACGCCGGGTCAACGCCCGGCGCACCTGCGGCCAGATCACGCCGAAGGCGGGCAGCAACGGCAGTGAGGCGACCTCCTCGACCGGCACCCAGCGGATCGCGGCGCTCTCGGAGTTGCCCGGGGAGAACTCACCCGGCTCCGGCAGGCGCCCCAGCACCGTGTCGTAGTGCCACACGACGTGGTCCTGCCGGTGGACGCCGTCCAGGCAGACCCGGCCGAGATCACCCTCGACCTCCTCCCCGAACTCCCGCACCGCCCCTTGGACGGAGGACTCGCCGCTGTTCAACGCGCCACCGGGCATGCCCCATGTGTCGCCCTGGTGGCTCCACCAGGCGCGGTGCTGGAGGAGGACCTGGCCCCGGCCGGCCGCGTCGGCCGCGTACAACAGCAGCCCCGCGGCCCCGTACCGGCCCCAGCGCCGGGAACCGTCGGGAAGGGTCACCCAGCCGTCACCGTCGCCCTGGGGGACGTCTCCGGGGACATCATGGGGACGCCAGACAGGGGCGTCCTCCTCACCGCTCGCGCGCATCCGACGTCCTCTCTCCTCTCCTACGGGACCGGACAGACCCGTCTCCGCCAGCTTGCCCGCTGGACGGGAACGGGACCAGGGCCCTCGTCCTCTCGTGGATGAAGCGGTGACCACGGCCCCGCCTATTCCACCGGCACCCGCCGGCCGGCCGCCCACGGAAGACCGGCCGGGGTTAGGATCTCGGACCGATGAACGGTCAGGCGGTCTCCGCCGCGCGGCTCCCGCTCTACGCTCTCGCCCTGGCGAGGCGGTACTGGGCGCCGTTGCTGTGCGTCCACACCGTCGGGGTGTTCCTGCACTGGGCGGTCCTGCGGGGCATGGTCCTCCTCGAACGGGTCGATCCCGTGGCCGCCCTCGCGGGGTTGAGCGTCGCCGTCCTGACGACGTTGACGGCCACGATCGTCATGCTCCACCTGCTCGTCCCCGGCCTGCCCACGCTCCAGGCGGAACTCCTGGCCCGGCGCGCCCGCGGCGTGCGCTCCGCCACCCTCGCCGAACGCGAGCGCAGGGTCGTCGACGCGATCGCGACCGCGGTCCTCCCCTTCCTCCTCCTCTACAGCGCCTGGGGCATGTTCGCCGAGGAGTACCGTCGATACGCGGTGGAGCTGATCAACCACAGCGGCATCCAGGCCTACACCGACCAGCTCCAGATCGACGCGCTGGGACCGCCCCTCGTCGCCGCGCTCGTCTGCCTGGCCGGCCGCGTGGTGGTGGAACGGCTCTACCACCGCGGCGGTGCTCCCGGGCTGGGGGTGCTCACCGCGCTGTTCGAGGCGAACTGGATGTTCTTCGCGGTGTTCTCGGTGGTACGGCTGACCGACCAGGCGAGGCAGTGGGTGGCCTCCCGCGCCGTGGTGGCCGAACTCCATGACGCCGCCGCCGACCTGGTGGCCCTGGCCGGGGACCTCACCGGGCTTCCGCTCGGCGCGGCCTGCGCGGCGCTGTTCGCCCTGGTCTCCGGGGGGTGGGAGCAGCTCAAGGACGCCGTGCTGGAGCCCCTGATGTGGCTGGCGATCGTCGCCGTGATCTTCGGCGCGGAGATCGACCGGGCCGAGGCGGTGCTGCGTGGCGACGCCCGCGCGGCCAGGGTGCGCGCGGCGACGCGACGCCTGCCCCGGCCGCTGCGCGGTGTCGCCGGGATCACCGCCCGGGACCTGCGCGAGAAGTACGCGCCGTTCCTCAACGCGATCCGGTTCGTGCTGCGGGTCGGACCGGTCTTCTTCCTGACGCTGTGCCTGTGCCACGTCCTGCTGGAGGCCGCCGAGGGATGGCTGCGGCGCGGCGTCCATCTCGTCGTCGGCCCGCACGACTTCCTCGGCTGGTGGTGGCAGTGGCTCGAACCCCTCGCCTTCGCCACGGGAGCGTTGCACGAGGTGCTGCGCGTGTGCCTGCTCGCCGCGGCCTTCGAGCTGGCGTTGCGGGCCCTGGCCGGTCACAGCGTCGGCCGGCGTGTTCGGCCCGCTCCCGCGGGCTGAGGCTCAATCCCGGAACTCCACCGCCGCGGGCCGGGGACGCTCGGGATCCTCCGACGTGTCCGCGCGCACTTGGAGGCGCAGGGAGCCGACCGCGTCCTCGGGGACGAGGAACGTCGCGATCATCGGCTGTCCCGTCCCCGGTGGGACCGGTTCGGCGTCGGGACCGGAGCAGCCCGGCCATGTCTCCACGACCTCCTCGGGCAGTGTCCGGCCCGTCTGCGCGGCGGTCTGCGCCCAGGACCGGCCGCGATCGTCGACCAGCCGGAACTCGCACGAGGACTGGAGCAGCCGGCCGGCCCGCGCGTCACGCGGCGTCGCCACGACCACGGCGTCGACCAGCTCCGTACCCGCGGGGAGCGGGGTGAGGGACCCGTCGGTCGCCCCGGTGACGAAGCCGCGGAACTCCCAGTCGGTTCCGGCGAGTTCCGCGGTCGCCCCGGCCCCGGTGCCGTTCGCGGGGGCGGCCGAGGGAGGCATGGCACCCTCCGCCAGGAGCTCGGAGCGTTCCAGCCACCACGGCAGGCCGACGGCGAGGGGAAGCAGGACCAGCAGCGCCGCCACCGGGCGCACGTCGTGGCGGCGCCACCGGGCCGGACGGCGTGGAGCGGGGCCGCCCGGTTCCGCGGATCCGGGCGCGACGGTGGGGGTGGGGCGGGCGGGAGGGGATCCGTCCATGTTCGCTCCTGTCCGTTCTCCTCCCGTCGACCGGAACCGGGGCAGGGCGGTCAACGGGGATCGGGGTGGCCGTACTCGACCGGTGGGACGGTGGTCTCGGCGGCGTCGGCGGTCAGCCGCCGCAGTTCGGCGGGGGACAGGCCGAGGTCGACGACCGCCTCGGCCGCCAGCCGCGTGTCCAGCCCCTCGCTCACGGTCACCCTGAGGACGGCGCGGGTGAGACGCTCCGGCGGAAGCTCGAACACGAACGCCCCCCGGACCGCGATGCCCGGGTCCAACTGGGGGCTCTGGGAGTTCAGCGTGCTCGACAGGCGGGTGACGGCCGAGTGGGTGTAGCCCCCACCGGTCTCCAACAGGACGGGAGAGGCCACGCGCGAACTGGTGGAGGTGGAGGTGAGGACGGCCGGGACGACGACCCAGACCCCGTTCGCGGTCTCCCGCGAGCCCTCCCCGAACAGGTCCTCCTCCACCACCGTGCGGGCGATCCGCACCTCCCCCACCTCGATGGTGAATCCGCGCGCGTCGACGACCTCGCCCGCCTCGCCGGCGTGGGCGATCGGCGCGGTCACGTCCTCGGGGGCGGGCACCAGCTCGTGCGCCGCCGCGACGAGCGCCAGCAGCAGGAGGCTCACGGCCACGGTCGTCGGTCGACGCACGGATCCCCCTCAGTCCAGCCCGGTGGTGACGGCGACCTCGCCGGCGACCTCGTCCGTGGACCACCAGTAGGAGGACTCGTCGGCGAACCCGGGCCGGAACTCGGCCTCCTTCACGGTGACCCGGACCCGCCCGTCCCCGTCGGGGCGGGCCCCTTCCGCCAGCGGCAGCTCCACCAGCACGGTCTCGGGCATCTCCGGTTGCACGTGGGTGAGAAGGTCGGCCGGGGCACGTTCCAACGTGATGCTCCCGTAGCCCTCGGCGCGCGATCCGGACGGTTCCGTGCGCACCTCCAGCATGTCGATGAAGAAGGAGGTGGAGACCGGTTCGTCGGCGTGGGACGTGAGTTCGGCCCGCAGGGTGACCGAGGGGCCGCCGAGGCCGCCGGATCCGGCGGAGGCGATCTCCGCCCCGTGCACGGTGATCGTCAACAGGTCGTTGCGCACGGCGGTACCGGGAGGCAGCGGCACGTCCTCCCGCGCGCGCTCCAGGCCACCGGACAGCCACAGCGCGAACAGCAGCGCGGCGACGGTAAGGGCGAACACGCCGGCCGCGGCAGCGCGCAGCACGGGACTCCGGGGCAGCAGGTCCCCCGGTGACGGTCCGTCTTCGGGCGCGTGGTGGGCCACGGGGGAAGTGTAGGGCGGGAGGGAGGGCGGCGTTCGGCCGCCTTCGCCCGATCCGTGCTGCTTTCGAACGGTGGGAGCCGAGGGGATGTGGATCGAAAGCAGACTGAAAGCGCTCCGGAACCGGCCGTTCCTAGGGTGATAACCACTCTGCGAGACCGGTTTCCGCGGGAGGACGGCCCGCGGGCACCGGTCTGGCGGTCTTCTACGGCCAGGACCTCTTCACGAGCTAGGGAGAACAGCGATGCAGCGGATGCCGGCGGCGGTCCAGGAATGGGTGGACCGGGAGTTTTGGGGGATCGTCGCCGGGCTCGGGGACACGTTCACGGCCAAGATGAGGCCCTACAGTGACGATCCCCAGCCGCATGAGGAGGAGCTGGAGCCTTGGGAGTCCGAGGCCGATGGGGACGACGACGGGATCGAGTGGCCCTAGGCCTTCATGAACCTGAGAATGGATGCTAGACCTTCACCTATTTGAGGGAGTTGTCATGGGCCGAGTAATCGTCGTTGACGACCGGCGTGCTGACGCCGAGTTCCAGAGGATCGTTCGAGGGCTGGGAGTACGAGCGAAGCTCCGCCCATACAAGGACGACCCCGAGCCCGAGGTGGCACAGCCTCAGGCCGATCCGGTTCCGGGCACGGCCACCCCGTCGCCTGCTCCGGTGCCGCAGCCCGCGGAGAAACCTCAGGGCTGAGCCGAGGGTGGAATAAGACCACCGCATCCACGCTTTTCGGGGAGAGGAGCGTGGATGCGGTTTCTTATAAAGGGCTAAAAGAGCACAAATGGCCTTGCTACAGTGCCGTTTGTGGATTTCGGCGTGCTCGGCCCCATCGCGGCGTGGCAGGACGGGAAATCGGTTCCCGTCGGCGGACCGCGCCAGCGGTGTGTCCTCGGTGTGCTCCTGGTCGAGCTCGGTAAGGAGGTGACGGTCGAGCGGCTGATCGACCTGCTGTGGGACGGTGATCCGCCCCGCACCGCCCGCTCGATCATCCAGGTTCAAGTCTCTCATCTGCGGCGTAGTTTTCCGGGGCTCATCCAGACGACCGCGGGGGGCTACCTCGCGCAGACCGATCCGGACCAGGTCGACCTCCACCGCTTCCGGAACCTGGCCGCTCGGGCGCAGGAACGTGGAGCCACCGAGGAGGCCGCCGCCCTGTGGGAGGAGGCCCTGGCCTGCTGGCGGGGTCAGCCGTTCTCGGGGACGGGCTCGGAGCTGCTGTGGTACACGGTCTGTCAGCCGCTCCTGGAGGAGCGGTGGGCGGCGGTAGCGGCCTGGGCGGAGGTCGACTTCGCCCTGGGGAACCACGTCGAGCTCGCGGCACGGCTCACCCCCCTCGTCCGCAAGGACCCGCTGCGCGAACGCCTGCACTTCCTGCTGATCTCGGCGCTGTACCGCTCCGGCCAGCGGCTGACCGCGCTCTCCACGTTCCACGAGGTGCGCAAGGCGCTGGCCGAGGAGCTGGGGGTCGACCCCGGACGTGACGTCATGGAGCTCTACGAGCGGATGCTCCACGACCACGACACCGATCCCGCCGCGGAGGCCGCGAGGGAGGAGCCGGCGGAGACCGCCTCTCCTCCCGGTAAGGCCGAGACGGCCTCCCCGGGACTTTCGGACGGGCAGCCGGCACGCAACGACCTGCCACGCGACATCCCCGACTTCACCGGCCGCGAGGCCGACCTGGACCGCATCCTGGAGATCGGCGCCCGCGGTGAGGAACGCGCCGAGGTCTGCGTCATCACCGGACCCGGCGGCACGGGCAAGACGACCCTGGCCATCCACGCGGCCCATCGGCTGGCCGACCGTTATCCCGACGCGCAGCTTTTCGTCGACCTCTACGGGCACACCGTGGATCAGGAGCCGGTCACGGCGCGGACGGCGTTGGCGAGCCTGCTGCGCGCGATCGGCGTGGACCCGGAGGCCCTCCCCGACGACACCGACGAACGAGCCGCCCTGTGGCGCGCCTCGCTGGCGGGCAAGCGGGTCCTGGTGGTCCTCGACAACGCCGCCACCTCCCGTCAGGTCCTCCCGCTGCTGTCGGCCGCGGCGGGCTCGCTGACGATCGTCACCAGCCGGCACGACCTCGCCGGCCTCAGCGGTACCCGTTACGTCGCGCTGGGCATGCTCGACACCGAGACGTCGGTGGACTTCTTCACCACCGTCCTCGGGGCGGAGCGTGTCGGCCGGGAGCCGGACGCCGCCCGCAGGGTCGTCGCCCTGTGCGGTGGACTGCCGCTGGCCCTGCGCATCGTCGCGGGCCGGATGCTCAGCCGGCCCCGGTGGACGTTCCGGCACGTCGAGGAGCGGCTGGGGCAGCAGCACCGTCGGTTCCACGAGCTTCGTATCGAGGGGCAGAGCGTCGAGGCGGTCTTCGAACTGTCCTTCCAGAGCCTCAACGCCGAGCAGCGGGAGACCTTCCTGCGGCTCGGCCTGATGATCGGCGGAAGCGTGGACCTCTACGGTGCCGCCGCGCTGATCGACCGGGACCCCCCCGACGCCGATGACCTCATCCAGGAACTGGTCAGCGTCTGCCTCGTCGACGAGCAGGGGGTGGACCTCTACCGCTTCCACGATCTGATCGGCGCCTACGCCCGGCACCGTGCGTTCCAGGAACTGGACGAGGAGGAGATCGCGGAGAGCCGGCGCCGGCTCGGCGCCTACTACCTGCGTGCCGCTCAGCGCGCCACCGAATGGCTGGGGCCACGCGCCCACGACTACGAGGTGGGGGAGGCGGCCGACTCCAGGTACCGCGAGGAGTGGCGCAGCAGGTCCGAGGCCGTCGACTGGTTCGACAAGCACCGCGAGAACCTGGCATCGATGGTGAGCCACTACGCGGAGAGCCGGCAGGGGCGCAACGCCTGGCAGCTGGCCCACGCGCTCTGGCGCTTCTACGCGGTGCACGGGCAGACCGAGCTGTGGCTGAGTACCCACGAACAGGCGCTCGACGCGAGCAGGGCCGATAACGACGACATGGGAAGCGCCGTCACCCTGGTCGGTCTCGGCATCGCGCACTGCCTGTCCGGACGGCTCGAATCGGCGCTCTCCCTGCTGGAGGAGGCCAGGGAGATCTTCGTCCGCCTTGGAGATGAGGCGGGTGAGATCCGGGTCTTCGCGAACCTCGCCGTCGTGTACGAGCGCATGGGGCGTTACGAGGAATCCGCCGCGGCACTGGACCGGACCATCGCCTATGCCGTCGCCACCGGTGATCAGGCGCTCGAGGCGCTGCAACGGACCAATCTCGGAGGTCTCCACCAGGCCATGGGCAATCTCGAAGAGGCCGTCCGGCACTGTGAGGCCGTCCTGCGTATCCAGGTGGAGCCCGGATCGATGGCCACACACGCCTCCGCGCTGCGCACCCTGGGCGAGGTCAACACCAGGCGGGGTGACTACGCGACAGCGCGGGAGCAGCTGGAGAGGGCGCTGCGGCTCTTCCTCGACATGGGGGACACCACCGGGGAGATCTACACCCGTAACAACCTCGGCTGCGTGCTGCGGGAGACCGGGGACATCGAGGGCGCGCTCGCCGCGCACCGGCTCGCGTTGGAGCTCGGGGAGAAGACCGCGCAGCGCAGCGCCGAAGCCGAGGTCCTCAACGACCTCGCCGTCACCTACGCTCGCGCCGGGCGGTACATCGAGGCGCGTTCCTCGCACGAGGAGGCCCTCGACCTGGCCAGGGACCGCAACGAGCGTTACGCCGAGGCCAAGGCACTGGCCGGGCTGGCCGCGCTCCCCGCGAGCACGGTCCCCGCGGACGAGGCGCGTTCCCTGCTCTCCGAGGCCGCCGAGATCTTCGCCGAACTGGGCGTCCCCGAGGCCCAGGAGGCGGCCGGGGAGCTGAAGCGCAGGGAGGGCTGACGGGGGTGTCGACGGGGGCGGGGGCCCGGTGCCTCTCCCTCCCGGGCCCCCGCCCGCGTGGTCAGTGCTCGCCGACGCCGGCGGGCGGATGGCTCCCGGCGTCCGTCTCCGGGGAGGCGGCCGGGTCCGAGCCGGCCGGCGGGGCCGGACGGGCCGGCCCGCCCTCGGCTCCGACGCCCACCGGCCCCTCGCCGGCGGGCAGGAACAGCCCCGACTCCCGGTCCAGGACGTGGACCTGCGCGGTGAGGATGTCGTAGTAGAGGCCGACGAGTTCGAGCTCGCCGGCCGCCACCCGTCCGCGCACCAACGGGTAGGTCATGAGGTTGTCGAGCTGCCGGACGACGTTCCCGCGGCTGGCGCGGTTCCAGGCGGCCTCGTGGGTCTCGCCGGGAGCGACGGGCTGCGATCCGGCCTGGCAGCCGCCCAGGGCCAGCCACGTCCGCACGCCGGGAGACACCGCTTCGGGGTCCTTCAGAACGGCCTCGGCGGCGCCGCAGCGCGAGTGCCCGCACACCGCGATCGAGCGCACCCCGAGCACGCCGATCGCGTATTCGAGGGTGCCCAGGGTCCCCGCCTCGGCCTCCCCGGCGCGGTAGGCGGGGACGATGTTTCCGACGTTGCGGATCGTGAACAGGTCCCCTGGCCCGCTCGCGGTGAACAGGTTGGGCACGATGCGCGAATCGGCGCAGGCGATGAGCAGGGTGTGGGGGCGTTGCGCGGTCGACAGCTCGGCCATGACCGGGCGTAGCCGCGGTGCGACGGCCATGTGGTAGTCGCGCGCCCCGGAGAGCAGCAGTGACGTCGAGGAGTCGGCCGTCCCGGCCTCGGGGGCACGTCCGTGGCCGCGCGGCCGCAGCCAGTGCCGCATCGGCGGGACCGGTGTCTTGCGGTTCGGGAGCGAGCCGCTGACCCCGCCCTCGTACCAGTCCTCGTGGAGTTCGTCGATGTCGACGCGCCCGCCGCCGCGCTCGTGCGCGACCCGCCAGGAGTGGATGGCGTCGAACGCGGCGTTGTCCATGAAGTCGACGTGCAGGTCGAGGTCGACGTCGGTGCCCGGGGGGATCTTCGACAGGACGCCCGAGACCCGGGGCACCGCGAGGAAGGTCAGGGACCCCTCGATGACGACGTGGTGGCGCCGGCCCACGGAGCGGGTGCGCACGGTGGTGCGGGTCAGCCGGCGCAGCGCGGCCACGAAGGCCAGGACCAGACCGATGATCACGCCCTCGACCAGGCCGAGGAACACCACGCTGAGAAGCGTGACGATGTAGACGTGCCGTTCACGGTGGGCGCGCAGCCCCCGGATGTGGGCGATGTCGACCATTTTCATGCCGGTGAAGACCAGCAGGCCGGCCAGCGCCGCCATGGGGATGAACTCGATGATCGAGGACAGGGTGATGACGAACAGGAGGATCCACGCCCCGTGCAGGAAGGCCGAGACGGGGGTGCGGGCGCCCGCCTGCACGTTGGTGGTGCTGCGGACGATCACGCCCGCCACGGGGAGGCCGCCGAGCAGGCCCGAAACCGTGTTGGCGGCGCCCTGGCCGACCAGTTCGCGGTCGAGCCGGGCGCGGCGACCGTCGTGCAGGCGGTCGACGGCGACCGCGCAGAGCAGTGATTCGACGCTGGCGACGAGCGCGATCGTCGCGACGCCCGCGGCGACACCGGCGTAGTTCCCCTCGGGGAGCGTCGGGGCCAGTCCCAGGCCCTCCGACAGCGCGGGCAGCGACACCCGCTCGACGTCGAGGTCGAACGCCAGGCTCACCGCGGTGGCGGCCGTGATCGCGGCCAGGGGGCCGGGGACACGGCGTAGCGGGAGCCAGGGGAGGAGGGGCATCCGGCCCCAGGCCAGGAGCAGGGCTACGGTCACCAGGCCCACGGCGACCGAGGCCGTGTGGTTGTGCAGGAGCTGACCGGGGAGCTCGCGCAGGTTGACGATGGGGGAGCTCTCGGCGGCGCCGCCCAGGACGACGTGGATCTGGGCGAGGGTGATGGTGACGCCGACGCCCGCCAGCATCCCGTGGACGACCGCGGGGGAGACGGCGAGTGCCGCCCGCGCGATGCGCAGCGCCCCCAGCAGTATCTGGACGACGCCGGCGAGCGCGGTGATCAGGCAGGTGGTGGCCCAGCCGTGGGCGGCCACCAGTTCGGCGACGATGATGGTCAGTCCCGCGGCCGGTCCGCTGACCTGCACCATCGACCCGCCGAACAGGGCGGCCAGCATGCCGCCGACCGCGGCGGCGATGAGGCCGGCCACAAGGGGCGCGTCCGAGGCGACGGCGATGCCCAGCGACAACGGGACCGCGACCAGGAACACCACGAAGGAGGCCGGGAGGTCGTGGCGGAGGTGCCCGCCCAGACGCTCGCGGAGGCCCGGCGGCGCGTGGCCGCCCACGTGATAGGCGCGTGTCTCTTCGGCGATTCGCATGACACTCCACATAGATGAGGAAACGGAGGAAGTCGCGACTCTGTGTTATCGAGCGCTTCCGCTGTGTTTCAGTGTGGAGTGTTCCCGTGACACTGTGTGGCGATAACGCGCAGTTGCCGAAAGGTTACCCTTCGATTGGCGCGCTTGTCAAATGGGAGTGGTGGAGATCACAACCGATGGCGTCGCTGCGGCTCGGAGGCGACGCTGCGTAGCCGGGTCACCGGCCGTACCAACACCGCGCCGCTCTCCTCCCGAGGTTCGGGGACGCCCGCGGCGGCGATGTCGGCCAGGACACGGCCCAGGCCGCCGGGGATGAGTTCCTCGCGTTCCATCACGTCCAATACGCCGTCCAGTAGCTCGCCGTCGTCCAACTCGGCCCAGTCGATGTCGCTTCGCTCGCCCATCGGTCTGCTCCTCCGGGTCCGCGGGCTTGTCGTGTCCGGTCCCACCACTTCGGTGGGACCGGTCCGGGGAGTGGGCGGGGAGGGACACCCGGTCCGGACAGGAGCATCCGTTCCCGGTCGGCGGAGAGCAAACATCCCTGCCCCCTGAAAGCGTGGTGGAGAGGAGTGTGGAGAAGCCTACGCGGGGCCGCGCCGAGTCGTGTCCGCGACGTGGGAACCGCAGGTGGGAGCGGGAGACGAGGGGGCGCCGGGGGCGCTTGCCAGGGCCTCGTGCAACGTGGTGTGCAATCGGAAAATGAAGTCGGCCCCGGCCAGTTCGAAGACGCGCCGAACGGTCGGATGCGGCACGACGACGTCCAGCAGGACCCCGGCCTCCTCCGCGGGGCCGCGCACCCGCAACAGGATGGCCAGACCGCTGGAGTCGCAGAACGTGCACCCCGACATGTCCACCACCAGACGTTCGGGGCGCTCCTCCAGCAGAGCGAGCGCCTGCTCGGTGGCCGCGTCCCTGACGTAGTAGTCGACCTCCACCGGCATCTCGATGACGACGGCGGTACCGATCCGGTGGACCGGAAGCGCTTTGTCCTCGGGGTTCACGTCTTCTCCAGTACGGGGCGGGGGATGGGGACACACGGCACGGCCGGGGAGGACGCGCTAGGGCGACGGTGACGAGGGGCCCGCGGCCGTGGAGACGTCGGAGCCGGGAGAGGCGGCGGGGGCGCCGCCGGCCAGGGAACAGGACAGGATCCGATTCAGCCCAGTGATGGACATGATCCTGCCCAACCGATCCGAGACGCCCGTGATGTGCAGTTCGGCGCCGGCCGCCCGTGTGCTGTTGTGCGCGTGCAACAGCCCCGACAGCCCCGAGGAGTCGCACAGGTCGACGCCCGACAGGTCGATCGACAGGGAACGGACGCCCGCGGCCAGCAGGTCGCCGACACACTCCCTCAGCTCGTCCACCGTCTCGTGGTCGAGGTCCCCGACACACCACAGGCGCACGTTCCCGGCCGCTCGGACGACCTGGATCTCCAGAGGCGTTCCGGCCGACATCACGCCCCCTCCCCGGCCGGTGTGGCGGAATCGTCGGCGCCGGCCCCCACCGCGTCCGCCCCCGCCATGAGCAGGGCGGACGATCGGGGGAAGTCGGCGAGCCGGTCACGTAGGCCCTCCAGGCCGGCGACCAGGCGTGAGGACAGCGCGTGCCACTCGCCCTCCACGCAGGCGACCGTGATCCTGCCCCGGTGGGGGCGGGGTGGGGCCTGTTCCGTGACGGCGGCCACCGCGCGCTCGCTGATCGCGGTCGCCGCGTGCTCGCGGGCGACGTCCCACCGGCCGCTCGCCCACAGCTCCCCCACCCGGCGTTGGGCCGGCGCGACCACGTCCAGCAGCAGCCGCCCGGCCGCGATGACGGAGGTCGCCGCCCCCGTCAGCAGGCCGACGGCCGCCGGCTCGTCACCCTCCGCCAGGTGGCCGAGGAACGGTTCGAGATATCCGGGCGCGCCGAGCCCGGGATCGACCGTCAGGGTCATTCGTGCCGTTCCTCTCCATTCGGGGGGCGCGCGAGGCTCAGACGGGCGCGTTCGGGGGACTGCACCGCGAGCAGCGCGATGTCGTCGTGCTCGTTGCCGCGCAGCCAGTCGCCGATGACCTGTTCGAGACGTTCGACGAGCGCGTGGGCCGGCATGCCGACGCAGGTGGCGAGCGCGGCGCGGAGCCGCTCCTCGCCGTAGAACTCCCGCCCCATCGGGCCGCCCCGCGCCTCGGTCGCGCCGTCGCTGTAGAGCAGGCAGGTCTCACCCGCGGCGAGCACGATGTCGGTGACGTCGACGCGGATGTCGGCCACCGCGCCGATCATCATTCCGCGCAGCCCGACCTCCTCGACCCGGCCGTCGCGGCGCAGGATCAGGGGCGGGGGGTGTCCGCCCGAGGCGATGCGCATATGGACGCGCCCGTGCTCGGCCGGGGCGACGTCGGCCAGGACCATCGTGGTGAAACGTTCGCGCACGGGCGGCAGCATCGCCTGGTTGAGCAGGGCCAGCAGACGCTCGGGGGAGCGTTCCAGCAACCGCAGCGTGCGCAGGCTCTGGCGCACCTTGCCGGTGAGCACGGCGGCGTGGGCGCCCTTGCCGCACACATCGCCCAGGGCGACCATGGCGGTGCTACCGGGGCCCTCGGAGGGGAAGACGTCGTAGAAGTCACCACCGACCCGTAGCGCGTCGCGGGCGGGCCAGTAGGAGGCGCCGATGCGCACCCCGTCGATCCGCGGGTCCTGTGGGGGGAGCAGGTGGTTTTGGAGCGCGTCGGCGGTCTCCAGCTGTTCGCGGTACAACGCCGCCGCGGAGATCGCTGCGCCCGCGCGCGCGGCGAACACCCGCGTCAGCAGTTCCTCGTCCTCGTCGAAGGGGGACCGGTCGGCGCGGCGGGCCAGTACGAGCGCGCCGGCGGCCACGCCGTTGCCGGGGAGGGGGACGACCAGGAGCGCCCCCGGTTCGCCGAACCCCTCGGGGAGCAGCCAGGATGGCGCCTGCGCGGGGTCGAGCCAGCGGCTGGGCACCGGGGGGAAACCGGCCAGGGCCTCGCCGAGTCCGGGAACCTCGGCCACGCGTGCCGTCGTGGTGACGTCCTCGTGGACACCGGGCTCGCCGCCGACAGCGCGGATCCAGGGGATCCGGCGCCGTTCGGGGGGCAGCACCACGACCGCCATGTCGGCGATCGCCCCGGCGGCGAGTTCGGCCGTCGTGACGGCGCAGCGCCGCAGGTTGAGCGAGGCCGAGAGCCGACTGCCCGCGGTGGCGAGGAAATCGGCCGGGGAGGGGCCGGGAGGGGGACGCTGGGTGGTGATCTCGGAGAGGCACCAGGCGATCCGGCCGTCGTCGACCTCGTGCCGGCGTCCGCGCAGTTCCCGGCCGTGGTGGAGGCCGTGGAAGTAGCCGGAGCCCGCGGTCGCGGCGTCACCGAGGGGACCGGTGTGGGGCTGTTCGACGGTCTGGCCGGCCCGAAGGCCGGGAACCAGGTCGTGGGCGGCGTTGGTGACGAGTTCGACGACACCGTCGGCGGAGCAGAGGACGACCGCGTCCCCCAGCTCGTCCAGGAGGGCGCGCACCGCGCCGAATCCGAGGTGTCCGTCGGGAGCGGTCCAGGCGGTCGGACCCGGCGGTCCTGAGGAGGCCGTGTGCTTTCCGGTCACTGCGTCGTCCGGGGCTTACGGGGGGATCGGGGACGTTTCGCCTGTGGAAGCGATTGGCCCGCGCGGCTTTGCCCCATATGTCCTACTCCTCTGCGACCTTCTCCCCGGCGGGTCGCTCTCCAGAAGGAGCGTGCCCTCAAGGTCCAGCGGAAAACGATCCCGGACTTCACTGCCACGGTCGCCGCGCCGCCAAACATCAAGATCCCGTCCCGCGTCCTCCGAACGACGGGCGCGCGCCCGACGCCGCCCCGCGGGAGAGGCCGCTGCGAGACTGGGGACATGTACCGGGAGAGAGCATCACGCCTGTCCGAGGTGGTGGCGTGGCAGGGCCGGGCACCCGACGACGGCTCCACACCGACGGTCCTGCCCGACGGGTGCACCGACCTCATCTGGAACGACGGCGGCCTGCTGGTGGCCGGACCGGACACCGGCGCCCACCCCGCCCAGGGACGGCCGGGAAGCCGCTATGTGGGGCTGCGCTTTCCCCCGGGGATGGGACCGGTGGTCTTCGGGGTGGCGGCGCGCGAACTACGCGACCTGCGGGTCCCCCTGGCCGACCTGTGGCCACGGGCGGAGGTCGAACGCCTCACGGAGGCGACCGCCGGCGCCGCCGACCCCCTCGCGGCATTGGAGGGGATCGCGGCCGGACGGTTGCGCCGGAACGGACCCGTCGACCCCTCGCTCCGCGCGGTCGCGCGGCACCTCGCCCTCGGCCGGACGGTCACCGCCACGGCCGAGGCCGTCGGGCTCGGCCAGCGCAGCCTCCACCGCCGTTGCCTGGAGGCGTTCGGCTACGGTCCCAAGACCCTCGCCCGCATCCTGCGGATGAACCGGGCCCTGGACGCGGCCAGGGCCGGTGTGCCCCTCGGCGAGGTGGCGGCGACAGCGGGCTACGCCGACCAACCCCACATGTCCCGTGAGGTGAGGGCGTTGACGGGACGATCGATAGGCCGGCTCGTGGGCGGGCGGGCCGGGGGTTCCGCTCATCCCTCGGGCAGCGGGGCGTAGAGGTCGACGCCGTTGCCATCGGGGTCGTGGACCACCGCGTAGCGCTGTCCCCACACGGCGTCCCACGGTTCCCGGTGTCCGTGATAGCCGGCACCGACCAGATCGGCGTAGACGCAGTCCACCTCCTCCGGATCGGCGCAGGCGAACGCCAGCGCGGCACCGGGTCCTCCCGAGGGCGGCCTCCAATCGGGGTCGAAGGAGCGGATGGTCTCGGCGGTGTCCCACATCAACCGCAGGCCGCCGGGCAGCACCACCTCGGCGTGGGGGGCGGTGTCGGCCGAGGCCGGGATCTCCAGACCGAGCCGGCGGTAGAAGGCCAGCGTCTTGCCCATGTCGGCCGCGACGAGGCCGACCGCGTTGAGTACGGGTTTCATGGGACCGACGTTAGGACGAAAGGCCCGCGCCGTCTTGAACGGAACGGACACCGGGGGACGGGAGGGACCGCGCGCCCGGGGCGCGCCACCGGGCCCTAGCCTGAGGGGGTACGCGCACGAACCCCTGAGAGGTACCCCGATGAACCGTTTCGCCAGGACTGCGGCCGGCGGGCTGCTCGGTGGCGCACTCCTCGCGACGGCGGCCTGCGCTGGCTCCGCCCCGTCGTCTCCGTCGTCTCCCCAGGACGACGCGGCGTCGTCACCGGCCGCCGAGGTGGACGTCTCCGACGTCGAAGGCGCGACGCTGGCCACCAGCAAGGGGGACATCGAGGTCGTGCTCTTCCCCGACCAGGCACCCCAGACCGTCGCCAACTTCGTCCAGCTCGCCGAGGGCGACAAGGTCGCCAACCCCCGCACCGGCAAGGACGAGTTCTACGACGGGACGATCTTCCACCGCGTCATCCCCGACTTCATGATCCAGGGCGGTGACCCCGAGGGCACGGGAACCGGTGGACCCGGTTACGCCTTCGAGGACGAGATCGTCGCCGACCTCACCTTCGACGCCCCGGGGAAGCTGGCCATGGCCAACTCGGGTCCCGACACCAACGGATCGCAGTTCTTCATCACCTCGGCGGCGACGCCGTGGTTGGACGGAGCCCACACGATCTTCGGCGAGGTCGCCGATGACGAGAGCAACGAGGTGGTGGCCGCGATCTCCGCGGTCGAGACCGATCCGGCCGACCGGCCGGTCGAGGACGTCGTCTTGGAGTCGGTCACCATCCACCGCGCCGGCGACTGAGCCCGGGGCCCGGCCGGCCGTAACGCGCCTTCCGCCGTGCTCCGCCGCGTGGGCCGGGTTCGCGCCGTCGCGGCCGTCCCCGCCGAGCGTCCTCGGTGGTCGCCCGGGTCCGGGGGGCGCCGGCCGTCTTCGGGGCGCGGGACCCGCCCCCTATGGGCCTTCCGCGCCAGGGGTGCAGGGCGGTTTCCCGCGTGCTCGCGGGCCGGCGTGCCCCGGCGGCGAGGCCGGCAGGGGCCGGCCTCGCCGTGTTCTCCCGGGAGGGACGCGCCGGGCCGGCCCGCTCGTCGCCGTCGGCGCGGGGAAGGCGCACCAGGGGCGCGGTGTCTCCGGGGGAGGTGCCGAGGGGCGTCCTCCCCTCGCCGATCACGTCCGTCCGTCGTTCCCGCACCGCTCACGGGGACGGGGTCGGCCCGCTGACGACAGAAGCGGGGTGAGCGGAATCCCTCGGGGGCACCACGTGCGGCGGACGCCGAGGCCCGCGGGCGTTCACCGGCTCCGGGCTGGAGAAGGCCCTTTGAGCGGGCGGCGCATCCGAAGCGACCTGGCGGAATGGAACCGGGGCGAGATATGTTCTGGGGAAGTAGTTGAAAAAGCAACTAAAGCAGGCAGGTTCGGAGGGCGCTATGCAGTTCGGGATCTTCACGGTCGGCGACGTCACGACCGATCCCACGACGGGACGCACGCCGTCCGAGGCCGAGCGGATCAAGGCGATGGTCGCGATCGCGCTGAAGGCCGAGGAGGTCGGCCTGGACGTGTTCGCCACCGGCGAGCACCACAACCCTCCGTTCGTGCCCTCCTCGCCCACCACCATGCTCGGCTACATCGCCGCGCGCACCGAGCGGCTCATCCTGTCCACCGCGACCACCCTGATCACCACCAACGACCCGGTCAAGATCGCCGAGGACTACGCCATGCTCCAGCACCTGGCCGACGGCCGGGTGGACCTGGTGCTGGGCCGCGGCAACACCGGGCCGGTCTACCCCTGGTTCGGCCAGGACATCCGCCAGGGCATCCCGCTGGCCGTCGAGAACTACCACCTGCTGCACCGGTTGTGGCGCGAGGACGTCGTCGACTGGGAGGGGCGCTTCCGCACCCCGCTCCAGGGCTTCACCTCCACCCCGCGGCCCCTCGACGGCGTCCCGCCGTTCGTGTGGCACGGTTCCATCCGCAGCCCCGAGATCGCCGAACAGGCCGCCTACTACGGTGACGGCTTCTTCGCCAACAACATCTTCTGGCCCAAGGAGCACTACATCCGCCTGATCAACCTGTACCGCAGGCGCTTCGAGCACTACGGTCACGGGACCGCCGACGAGGCCATCGTCGGCCTGGGCGGACAGGTGTTCATGCGCAAGAACTCCCAGGACGCGGTGCGGGAGTTCCGGCCCTACTTCGACAACGCCCCCGTGTACGGCCACGGGCCGTCGCTGGAGGAGTTCACCGAGCAGACGCCGCTGACCGTGGGCAGCCCCCAGCAGGTCATCGACCGCACCCTGAAGTTCCGCGAGTACTTCGGCGACTACCAGCGCCAGCTCTTCCTCATGGACCACGCGGGCCTGCCGCTCAAGACCGTCCTGGAACAGCTCGACATCCTGGGCGAGGAGGTCGTGCCGGTCCTGCGCAAGGAGTTCGCCGCGCGGCGCCCCGCCGGCGTTCCCGACGCGCCCACCCACGCGAGCCTGCGGGAGGCCGCCGCCCGCACCGCCACCGACACCGCGAAGGAGCAACGATGACCCGGACCAGGATCGCCGTCGTCTCCGCCGGCCTGAGCGTGCCGTCCTCCACGCGGCTGCTCGCCGACCGGCTGGCCGAGGCCGCACAGCGCTCCCTGCGGGAGCGCGGCGCCGATCCGGTCGTGGACGTGATCGAACTGCGCGACCACGCCCGCGACCTCGCCAACAACCTGCTCACCGGCTTTCCCGCCGGAGAGCTCAAGACCGCGCTGGACACGGTCGTCACCGCTGACGGGCTCATCGCGGTCACCCCGGTGTTCAACGCCTCCTACAGCGGGCTGTTCAAGACGTTCTTCGACGTCGTCGAGGCGGACGCGCTGTCGGGCATGCCCGTCCTGCTCGGGGCCACCGGCGGATCGGCCCGGCACTCCCTCGTGCTGGAGCACGCGATGCGTCCCATGTTCGCCTACCTGCGCTCGATCGTCGTGCCGACCGCCGTCTACGCGGCGTCGGAGGACTGGGGCGGCGCGGGCGACGCGAGCGGCGGGCTCGCCGACCGGATCGACCGCGCCGCAGGGGAGCTCGCCGGCCTGGCCGTCGGCTCCGGCCGGTCGTCCCGGCCCGACCCCTACGACGAGCCGACGCCGTTCCTCGACCTCCTCGGCGGGAACTGACCCCCTCCGCCCCCGCCCGCGCGGGGGCGGCGCCCGGTCACGGGCGCGGAGAGGAGCCCGCCGGGCCACGAAGGGCGTGGACCGTCTCCCCGGTGCCCGATCAGGAGGGGAGCGGGGGCGTGTCCTCGCCCAGGAGCGCGGTCAGCCGTTCCCGGTCGGCCCTGCGCAGCTTCGCCACGACCTGCAGGTAGGAGTGCCTGAGCATCTCCAGCAGCTCGTCGTCGGGAACCGTGCCGTCGAGGACGACGGTGTTCCAGTGCCGCTTGTCCAGGTGGTAGCCGGGGAGCACGGCCGGGAACTCGGCGCGCAGCTCCAGGGCCAGCGAGGGCTCGCACTTGAGCGTCACCCGGGCGGGACGGTCCTCGTCGGAGTCGCTGAGCAGGGCGAACATCCGCTCCGCGGTCTTGTAGACGAGCGCTCCCGGACCGAACGGCTCGGTCTCGACGGCCTCGGGAAACCACAGCGCGGCGTCCATGAACTGCTGCGGGGTCATGGGAGTCGTCCTCCTCGGACTACCTGCGCCCAACGGCGCCATCGGTGATCCGGCCCATCCTGGCACCCGGCTGTGACGTTTCGGCCCCGTGAGGCGCGCGGAACGTCGCGTGCTGTCCAGCGGGAGACCGCCGGACGGCCGCACCACTGGGCACCGAGAGGGCTCACCGGTGACCGGGCGGGCCGGCGACGGCCACGCCCCCTCCACGTCCCGTGCCGGACGACGCCGTGCCGGTGCCGGAGGACCTCACCTCCCGGCGGGAGACGACCCGCCTTCCGCGCTCCCCCGCGAACGCCCGTCGCCCGGCCGAGGACGGTGACCGCGGGCAGGGGCCGCGTTCACCGGTTCGGGGCGGAGCGCCGTACGCCCGGGCCGTCCCTTCGAGGGACCGGTGTGCCGAGGCCGCGCGGAGGACCGATGGGGAACAGCGGCTCGTCACCGGGTCCGTGGCGGCGAACCCGCCGTGCTCCAGGCCCGCTGTTCCCGGGGAGGGGACGGCTCCGCCGCCCCGCCCCCGCTCCTCGGACGGTTCCCCGGCCGCCGCCCGGACTCCCCACGAGCCGGGACGGGGCACGACGGGGGACGGTCACCACGCCCGGGAGGGCGGTGGGACCGTCCCGCCGCACCGCCGCCGCGGGCCCGATCGGCGGAACCGGACGAGGGCGGCGGGGCGGGGACTACCGGGTCACCGGCCGGACTCCCCGGCTCCCGCGGAGACGGCCAGGGACGGCCAGGACGCGAGGTCGGCGAGCATCTGGCGGTCGTGCGTGGCGATGACGACGGCCGCCGGGGTGTCCCGCAGGGCGTCGGTGAGCTCGTCGACGAGCAGCGACGACAGGTGGTTCGAGGGCTCGTCGAGGATCACCAGGTCAGGCCGTTCGGCCAGGCACAATGCGAGGTGCAGGCGGCGCTTCTGCCCCTCCGACATCCGCCCGACGGGCGTGCGGAGCGCCTCGGCGTCCAACAGGCCCGTGGCGCGCGGCGAGACGAGGTCGGACTCGGCCACCTTCCCTTGTGACACGAGCCGTTCGACGTGCGTCCGGTAGACCTCGTGCGCCTGGACGTCGTCCGCCCAGGCCGGGACCTCCTGGGACAGGTGAGCGATCCGGGTGCCGTCGGATCTGCGCACCGAACCGCCCGTCGGGGCGATGGCACCGGTCAGGACCCCGAGCAGGGTGGACTTGCCGGCCCCGTTCGGGCCGGTGACCAGCAGTCGGTCGCCGCCGTCGATCTCCAGGGAGACCGGGGTGTGCAGGCGTCCCGCGACGGTCACGTCGTCGCACCTCAGGATGGGGGCGCCGGGCTTGGTGGGCAGGTGCGGCCACTGTAGTGAGAGCGGTGGCCGGGGGACCGTGATCCGATGCGCCTCCAGGGCCTCCTGCCTGCGTTTGAGGCTCTGCACCACGCCCGGGGCGTGCGACTGCCGCTGGTGCTTCCCGGTGCCCTTGTCCGGTCGCCACCCGGTGGACAGCCGGTTGCGGGCCTCCTGTACCGCCTGCGCCAGTCTGGCGTGCTCGGCCCGCTGCGTCTCGTACTCCTGGGTCCAGCGTTCGCGTTCGCGTCGCCGGCCCTCCTGCCAGCCCGTATAGCCGCCGGAGAACACGCGCGGGCGTCCGTCCATGCTCGGGTCCAGGTCGAGGAAGTCGTCGGCGACCTCGCGCAGGAGCGCGCGGTCGTGGGTGACGATCATCAGGCCGCCGGAATGCGAGCGTAGACGCGAGGCCAGGAACGCCTGCGCGCCGGCGTCGAGGTGGTTGGTCGGCTCGTCCAACAGCAGGATGTCGTGGTTGGCGCCGAGCAGGCACGCCAGGCGCACGCGGTAGCGCTCGCCGACGGACAGGGTGGCGAGTTCCCGGTCCCGGTCGGTGCACGCGCCGAGTCCCTCCAGGGCGACGTCGACCCTGCGGTCGGCGTCCCAGGCGTCGAGCCGCATGGCGGCGTCGAGCGCCGCCGTGTACAGGGCGTCCGCGCCCTCGTCGCCGGTCTCAAGGGCCTCCGTGGTGCGGTCCAGCGCGTGCAGGGCCAGGTGTGAGAGGCGCACCGACGCGGCGACCAGGGTGCCGACGGTCTCACCGTTGCGGGACGCGAGCGACTGGTGGACGACGCCCACCGTGCCCGCGCGCTCCACCTGGCCGTCGTCGGGCGCGAGGTCGCCGGCGAGGACCCGCAGCAGCGTCGTCTTGCCCCGGCCGTTCTCTCCCACGAGCGCCACGCGCGACCGTTGGGAGATCGTGGCGTCGACGTCGGCGAGGACCGGACGTCCGCCGAGGACGACCCGGACCCCGCGGGCGCGGACGTGCGCGTTCGCGCCGGCCGGGAGCCGCCCGGCCGCGTTCAGTGCGGAGAGGAGTTCGTGTGTCGAGCGGCTGGACAGCCGGTCGTGTGAGGGACGTGCTTCCAAGGTGTGCTCCACGTTTCGCGGCGGAGCCGGGCAGCACAAGAAGACCGCCCGGCGGGACGACCGGGACGGCGGACACACGAGAGATGGAAGAAGAGCTCGATGCCGCGCCGTCAGGCGCGGAGACGAGGCCTCATGAAAGCGGTACCCGTATACACGCCGACCACGGTACCCGACCAGGGACACCGGAGCGAGGGAATATCCGCATGGCCCCTCAGGGCGAGAAAGCGGCCGTCCGCCCACGCGCCCGGACGCCGGTGGCCCCGGTGAACGGGTGTGGACAGGGCCGGCTCCGCCGGGGCGATGTGCGATGAACGTGCAGGGGAAGCCGGATCCCGACCGCCGAGAACGAAAAACGGGTGCCCACCTGAGTGGACACCCGTTCCTCCGTCGGGGTGGCGGGATTTGAACCCACGACCTCTTCGTCCCGAACGAAGCGCGCTGCCAAGCTGCGCTACACCCCGAAGCAACAAGGAAGAGTCTAGCGGACTGCGCGGGGTGCTCGCACATCGAAGGAGACGCGGGGTGGATCAGGCGCGGGGAACCAGGTCGAGCAGGGACGCCTCGGGACGGCAACAGAAGCGGACCGGCGCGTAGGGCGAGGTTCCCAGACCGCCCGACACGTGCAGCCAGGACGCGCCGTTGCGGCTCAGTCCCCAGGCGCGGCGGCGGTCGATCCCGCAGTTGGTGACCAGCGTCCCATAGAACGGCAGGCACAGCTGGCCGCCGTGGGTGTGGCCGGCCAGCAGGAGCTGGTAGCCGTCGTCGGTGAAGCGGTCCAGGTTCGCCGGCTCCGGCGAGTGCATCACCCCCAGCCGCACGTCGGCCGCCGGATCGGCCGGTCCGGCGACGGCGTCGTAGCGGTCCAGCTTGATGTGGGAGTCGTGGATCCCGGCCAACGCCACGTCCAGGCCACCGGCCTTCAGATGCCCCTTGTGGTTGTTCAGGTCCAGCCAGCCCGACGCGCCCATCGCCGCCCCCAGCTCCCGCCACGGCAGGTCCGGGACCTTGCGCTTGCGGTAGTCGGCCTTGCTGCTGCGCCACAGGTAGCGGGCCGGGTTCTTCGGCTGCGGCGAGAACAGGTCGTTGGAGCCGTACACGAACGCCCCCGGCCGTTCCAGCAGCGGTCCCAGCGCGTCGATGAACGGGCCGACCGCGTCCGGGTGCGCCAGCGAGTCGCCGGTGTTGACGACGAGGTCCGGCTCGTGGGCGTCCAGCCCGCGGATCCAGTCGATCAGCATCCGGCGCCCCGGCGTGAGATGGGCGTCGGACAGGTGGAGCACGCGCAGGCGCGGGCTGCCGGGAGCCAGCAGCGGGATCTCATAGCGCCGCAGCCGGAACCAGTTCCGTTCGATCACCGAGGCGTAGGCCACCCCCGCCACCCCGATGGCGCCGGTGATCGCGGCCGTCCGGCCCGCCACCCGCAGCGCCCTGCCCACCCTGCTCGCCGTCATGTGCAACCTCCGCATCGATGCTGTCGGAAAGGACCGGAGCCCTGCTGCCGTCCGGTCCACCGGGGACCCGAGCCGCGTCGGGCCGGAAAAGCCCATGCCCCTTCCAGCGGGCAGTGGGAGAATCCCACCGTCGCCCGCTGTCGCGCCGCGGCGGCGGGAAAGAAACGGGAAAACGTCACGAGGAGCCTCATGTCCGGGTTGAAAGCCACGCTCAAGTCCGACCTCACCGCCGCGATGAAGGCACGTGACGAGGTGCGGACCCGGACCCTGCGCATGGTCTTGACCGCCGTCTCCAACGAGGAGGTCGCCGGCGAGTCCGCCCGCGAGCTCAGCGACGACGAGATCGTCAAGGTCATCACGCGCGAGGCGAAGAAGCGCCGCGAGGCCGCCGAGGCCTTCGACAAGGGAGGACGTCCCGAGAAGGCCGCCGACGAGCGTGCCGAGGGCGAGGTTCTCGCCGGGTACCTCCCGGCCCAGCTCACCGACGCCGAGCTGGCCGAGGTCGTCGCCGCGGCGATCGCCGAGACCGGGGTCGGTGACGTCAAGGGTATGGGCAAGGTCATGAAGGTGGTCAACCCGAAGATCGCCGGCCGGGCCGAGGGGGGCCGCGTGGCCGCCGAGGTCAAGAGGCAGCTCGGCGCCTAGAAACGCGGCCGGCCGGTGCGGGGCGCCCGCACCGGCCGGAGTCCGTGCCGGGGAACGAGGGCTAATCCTCGCTCCGGCCCGGGGCGAACATCGCCGGGACCACGCCGGGGGCGGCCCCGGCGCCGGGCGCGGCGGCGCCGCCCCCTTCACCGTTGCTGATGAAGACGTTCACCGTCGCCCCCGACGGCAGCGCCGTTCCGGCGTTGGGGTTGACGGCCGCCACGGTGCCCTCGGGCTGGCCGGAGCGGATCGGGTTGGGCGAGACGTTGACCGTGTACCCGGCCGCCTCCAGGGCGCTCACCGCCGCGTCGCGCCCCTGTCCCACCACATCGGGGACCCCCGCGGTGTTGGAGGTCGGTGTCGCCTGGGCGTTGTCCTCGGGGTCGTTACGGGGCTCCGAGGTGGAGCCGTACCGTCCCGGAGCGCTGGAGAAGCCCTCCTCGGGGAGCTTCTGTACCGCCTCGCGCATCGTGTCGCGCCAGATCGGCCCGGGGATCGTCGCGCCGTAGACCACGCCGTAGTAGGTTCCGCCCAGCGTGATGTTGCGCAGCGGGTACTGCTGCGGCCCGCGAGGGTCGCCGACGAACACGGCGCTGGCCAGGTTCGGGGTGTATCCGGCCAGCCACGCGCTCGCCGACCCGTCGGTGGTGCCGGTCTTGGCCGCGGCGGGACGACCGATCTCCAGACCGCTGGTCGTGCCCCCCTTGAACGTCTGCTGCAGCAGGTAGCTGACCCCGTCGGCGACCTCCTCGGAGATCCGCCGCTCGCACTCGTTGTCCATCTCGATCGTCTTGCCGGACTGACGGTCCTCGATCTTGGTGATGGCCTGCGGGGCGCAGTAGACGCCGCCGGAGGCGAAGGTGGCGTAGGCGTTGGCCACGGTCATCGGCGACACCTCCTCGCTTCCGAGGGTGAAGGAGTTGTTGCCCTGGGTCCGGGGGTTGTCGAACGACTCGCCGTCGGCGCGGTGCACGCCCAGCTTCTCGGCCATCTTGATGACGTCACACAGGCCGACACGCTTCTGCAGCTGCGCGAAGTAGGTGTTCACCGACCCCTTGGTGCCCGACACCATGTTGTGCGTTCCGGCGTTGCTCTCGCCGGAGTTGCGCACCGGCCATGGGGCGAGGGTCTGCCCGTCGCAGTTGGTCTGCCCGGTGACGGTCATCTCGGTGGGGGAGTTGAAGGAGGTGCCGAAGCCCATCCCCTCCTCCAACGCCGCGGCCAGGGTGATCGCCTTGAAGGTGGAACCGGCCTGGAAGCCCGTGCTGCCGCCCCGGTTGGCGTCGGTCGCGAAGTTGATCGAGGTCTCGCCGAGGTTGGCCTCGTCCGGACCGTAGTTGCGGCTCTGCACCATGGCGCGGATCTCGCCGCTGCCCGGCTCGATCAGCACCTGGGCGGCGACCTTGCGCGACTCGTTCTTGCGCGGCACGTACTTGTCGACCGCCTCCTGGGCGGCCTGCTGCATGTCCGGGTCGAGCGTGGTGTAGATCTTCAGCCCGGCGGTGCGCAGCCAGCGGGCGCGGTCGGTCTCGGTCTCGCCGAACTGTTCGTTCTTCTCGATCTCCTGGACGATGTAGTCGCAGAAGAACGGCTGGTCGCTGGGCATGCAGCCGTTACTGGGAGAGGTGATGTCGAGTTCGAGTTCCTTGGCCTTGGCCTCGGCGGCCTGCTCCTGGGTGATCACCCCGGTGTCGACCATCCGGTCGAGGACCACGTTGCGCCGGTCCAGCGCGTCGTCGGGGTTGAGCCGGGGGTTGTACAGGTAGGGGTAGCGGACCAGGCCGGCCAGTGTCGCGGCCTGCTCCAGGTTCAGGTCCTTGGCGCTGACGTTGAAGAAGTGCTGCGCGGCGGATTCGGCCCCGTAGGCGCCGTCGCCGAAGTAGGCGATGTTGAGGTAGCCCTCGAGGATCTCCTCCTTGGACATCCGCTGTTCCAGGGCGACCGCGTAGCGCAGCTCGCGGACCTTACGGGCGAGGGTGGTCTCGCGCGCCTCCTCCTGTTCGGCCTGTGAGGTCGCGCTCTCGATCAGCACGTTCTTGACGTACTGCTGGGTCAGCGACGATCCACCCTGGGTGTTGCCGCTGATCGTGCGCAGGGCCGCGCGGAAGGTGCCGGCGATGTCGATGCCGCCGTGCTCGTAGAAGCGGCTGTCCTCGATCGAGATGATCGCGTCCTGCATGACGGGGGCGATGTCGTCGAGCTCGACCAGTTCACGGTTCTGGTCGTAGATCTCGGCGATCACCCCGCCCTCGATGTCGTAGATGACCGACCGTTGTGGGGGAGGCGGTGTCTCCAGCTCTCCCGGCATGTTGAGGAAACCGGTCGCGACGTTGCGAGCGGTGATGCCGACACCGCCGAGTGCCGGCAAGGCGAGCGCGGCGACGAGCACACCGGCGACGACGCCGACGCCGACCAGCTGACTGATTTTCTGCAGCAATGTCCCCTGTCCCACCCATCCAGACTACGTGTGGCCCGCAACGAACTGAGCGGTGAAGAGAAGCGGGAGGCCCCCGTTTTCGGCCCCGCCATAAATAGGAAACCCACACATATCTTTCCATGATCACGAAGCGCTTCGGAGGCTTCCCGGGAAGCGGCGACGCGCCCATCGACCCGGCCGCGATGTCATGGCCGGTCCGCGCCGTCGGCCAGCGCACGCCCGATCACGCGCAACCCGTCGAGGTCGTTCACGTCCTCGGGCTGGGCCGGGACCTCGGCCAGCGCGACCTCCGGATGGACCGAGGTGAAACGGGCGCGCAACCGGGACTCGGCGTCGCGTACACGTGCGCTCTCGGCGTGCAACCGTAGCGCGGCGGCGGCGAGCGGATGCTCCCCGTGCTCGTCCAGGGCCTCGGCCGCGGCCAGACTACGGACGGACGACAACTGGGGCACCCCGGTGGAGTGCACACGGTTCAGGACCAGTCCGGCCAACGGCATCCGGTCGCCCCTGAGCCGCTCCACGAAGTAGGACGCCTCGCGGAGCGCGTCCCCTTCGGGGATCGCCACCACGACGAAGGCGGTGCCGGGGGCCTGCAACAGGCGGTAGGTGCGCTCGGCCCGCTCCTGGAAGCCGCCGAAGACCGCGTCGAAGGCGGACACGAACCGTTGCACGTCGGTCAGCAGCTGGGTGCCCACCACCTTGCCGACGATGCCCGTGACCATCCCGAAGCCCGCGCCGAGCAGGCGCAGCGCCCGGCCCCCGCCCTTCGCGGGGGCCGACAGGAAGCGGATGAGCCGACCGTCGAGGAAACGGCCCAACCGTTTCGGGGCGTCGAGGAAATCCAGCGCCGACCTGCTCGGGGGCGTGTCCACGACGATCAGATCCCACTCGCCCGATTCGCGGAGCTGGCCCAGTTTCTCCATGGCCATGTACTCCTGGGTGCCGGAGAAGCCGGAGGAGAGCGACTGGTAGAAGGGGTTGGCGAGGATCTGCTCTGCTCGGCCGGGGTCGGCATGGGCCTCGACGACCTCGTCGAACGTGCGCTTCATGTCCAGCATCATCGCGTGCAGCGACCCACCGTCCTCCCGGGATCCGGGGTCGCGCAGCGGCACCGGCCGCGGTGTGTTGTCCAGCTCGGACAGGCCCAGCGCCTGAGCCAGGCGGCGGGCCGGATCGACCGTGATGACCACGGCGTGCCGCCCGCGTTCGGCGGCCCGCAGGGCCAGCGCGGCGGCCGTCGTCGTCTTGCCCACGCCGCCCGAACCGCAGCACACGATGATCCGGGTGGCGGGATCGTCCAGAAGAACGTCGATGTCCAGGCGGGGCGGTCCGGTTGGGTTCATCTTGGTCTCCTTCTCCCGAGCCGGTCGTTCACGCGGCACCCTGGTCGCGCAGCGTCTCGGCCAGCCGGTACAGCCCGGCCAGGTCCACACCGTCGGTGAGCAGGGGGAGCTCGTAACGGGGACGGCCGGCGGAGGCCAGCCGGTCGCGCACGTCCGACTCCAGCCGGACCCGCAGCGCGTGGCCGACGAGCTCGTCGGCCAGCCCGCGCGCGATCTCCTCGGGGTGCTCCAGTCCGGCGGCCTTCACCCCCTGGACGAGCGCGGCGGTGTCGGTCTCGCCCAGGGCGGCTCTGGCCAGGGTGTCGGGGTCCAACAGGGGAGGCCGGACCATGTTGACGAGGACACCGCCGACGTTCAGCCCCGCCCCGGCCACCTCGGCGATACCGTCGAGGCACTCCTGGGCGGGCATCTCCTCGAGGAGGGTCGCGAAGTGCACGACCGTCTCGGCGGAGCGGATGACCTCCATGACCCGGTCGGCGTGGTTGCGGATGGGGCCGGACCTGGCCAGGCCCGCCACCTCGGCGTTGACGTTGAGGAACTGGGCGATGCGCCCCGTGGGAGGGGCGTCCATCACCACGGCGTCGTAGACGAACGGGGCGGGCGCGTCCGTACCCGGCGCGTCGCGTCGGGCCCGGTCGCGCCGGACCCGGCGGCGGACCGCCTCGGTGGCCTTGCCGGTGAGAAGGACGTCGCGTACGCCCGGGGCGATGGTCGTCGCGAAGTCGATGACCCCGAAACGGGTGAGCACCTCGCCGGCCCGCCGCAGGCCGTAGAACATCTCCAGGTACTCCAGCAGGGCCGCCTCGGGGTCGACGGCCAGCGCGTGGACCTCGCCGCCGCGCGGGGCGACCGCGACGCGCCGCTCCTCGTAGGGCAGGGGCGGGCAGTCGAACAGCTGCGCGACGCCCTGCCGGCCCTCGACCTCGACCAACAGCACCCTGCGCCCCCCGGACGCCAGGGCCAGGGCGAGCGAGGCGGCAAGGGTGGTCTTGCCCGTGCCACCCTTGCCGGTGACGACGTGCAGGCGGACACCGTCCCAATCACGTTCGCGTGCGCTCACCCCAGGAAGTCTATGGTCGCCCTCCGAACCGGGGCCGTTCGTCCACAGGACGATGTGAGACGGCGCCTATTCCGGCGGTGCGGGCGGGCTCACCGGTCATCGGAGGCGCGTCATGAGTAAGGTGTCGCTCATGACGAAGTGGGAGTACGCGACCGTGCCGCTGTTGTCGCACGCGACGAAGCAGATCCTGGACAACTGGGGAGAGGACGGCTGGGAGCTGGTCTCGGTCATCCCGGGACCCTCCGTCGACGGCGATCCGCGCAACCAGCAGCTGGTCGCCTACATGAAGAGGGAAAAGGCGTAGTGGCGACCCCCGAGGAGCGCATCGCCGAACTGGGGCTGGAGCTCCCGGAGGTGGCCCGTCCCGTCGCCGCCTACGTGCCGGCCGTGCGCAGCGGCGACCACGTCCACACCTCCGGACAGCTGCCCTTCGAGGGCGGTCGGCTCGCCGCCACCGGCAAGGTCGGTGCCGAGGTCGATCCCGACCAGGCCAAAGGGCTCGCCGCGTTGTGCGCGCTCAACGCCATCGCCGCGGTCAAGGCCGAGGTCGGGGAGCTGTCGCGGATCCGGCGCGTGGTCAAGGTCGTCGGCTTCGTCGCCAGCGACCCGGCCTTCACCGGTCAGCCCCAGGTGATCAACGGCGCCAGCGAGCTGCTCGGCGAGGTGTTCGGCGACCTCGGCGCGCACGCCCGTAGCGCGGTCGGCGTGGCGGTCCTGCCGCTGGACGCGCCGGTCGAGGTCGAGATGACCGTCGAGGTCGACTAAAGGCGGGGGCCGCCGTGCCCCGGGGAGGACGACCATGGCAGACCAGCACCGTCCGACGCGCCCAGCACGTCCGTCCGCGGCCCTGGGAGCCCAGGGCCGCGGCACGCCCGCCAGGGGCGCGCGCCCCGTCGAGCCCCGTCCCGCCGCCACGGTGATGCTGGTGCGCGAGGGCGGGGACCCTCCGGACCTGGAGGTCTACCTCCTGCGCCGGGTCTCCTCCATGCCCTTCGCGCCCGGCGCCTACGTGTTCCCCGGCGGTTCCGTGGATCCGCGCGACGCCGACGCCGAGATCGCCTGGTCCGGACCTCCCGCGGGCGAGTGGGCCCGCAGGCTGGGCGCCGACGAGCCCCTCGCCCGGGCCCTGGTGTGCGCGGCGGTACGCGAGACCTTCGAGGAGTCGGGTGTGCTCCTCGCCGGGTCCTCCTCCCACGAGGTCGTCGCGGACACCCGGGGCGACGACTGGGAGGAGGACCGCCGCGCGCTCATCGATCGAACGCTCTCCTTCGCCGACTTTCTGCGCCGGCGTCGCCTGGTGCTGCGCTCGGACCTGCTCCGGCCGTGGGCGCAGTGGATCACCCCCGAGGCCGAACCGCGGCGCTATGACACCCGCTTCTTCGCGGCCCTGCTCCCCGAGGGACAGCAGACCCGTGACGTGGGGGGCGAGGCCGACCGTGTCGCCTGGGTGCGCCCACGCGCGGCGGTCGAGGGGTGGCGTCGTGGTGAACTGGCCATGCTGCCGCCGACCGTGATCACGCTCGGGGAGCTCGCCGAGTGCGCCACGGTGTCGGAGGTGCTCGCGGCCGAACGTGTCATCTCCCCCATCATGCCCGAGCTCCGCGAGGTCGACGGCGAGGTGAGGGTGCTGCTACCCGACGGGGACGACCAGCCGGAGTGACCCGGACCCGTCGCGGACGGCCGGAGCGGGGCAGGGCCGTGGACGGGACACCGTTTCAGGGAAGGAACAACGAGCGCGTCGGAGCGCGAGACGACGTGGAGCACACCAGGCGTGCCCCCGTCCTGCGCGGGCGGCATACTCCCCTTGAGCGACGAGTGTGAGGTGCGATGAGGATCGACGGCTCCGGAACCCTGCGCGCAAGCTGCGTACTCTGCCCCAACCCCGGCCCCATGACGCTCGACGGCACCAACACGTGGGTGCTGCGCGAACCCGGCACCCGCGGCGTGGTCGTCGTCGACCCCGGGCCCCACGACGAACGCCACCTGGAGCGGGTCGCCCGCACCGTCCAGGAACAGGGCGCCCAAGTGGCGGTCACCCTGCTCACCCACCGCCACTCCGACCACAGCGCCGGAGCGCCCTACTTCTCCGAACTGACCGGTGCGCCCGTGCGTTCCGTCGATCCCGCCCACCGCATCGGCGCCGAGGGGCTCGCCGACGGCGAGGTGATCGACGTCGACGGGCTCGAACTCCGGGTGATCGCCACGCCGGGCCACACCGCCGACTCGGTGTCGTTCCACCTGCCGGCCGACGACGTCGTGCTGACCGGGGACACCGTCCTGGGCCGCGGCACGACCGTGCTCGCCGAGGACGGGGACCTGGGCGCCTACATGGACTCGCTGACGCGGCTGCGCTCCCTTGTGGCCGCCGAGGGGATCCGCGCGCTGCTGCCGGCGCACGGGCCCATCTGCACCGAACCCCTGGCCTGGATCGACTCCTACATCGGCCATCGCGAGGAACGCCTGGCGCAGATCACCGACGCCGTGGAGGCGGGAGCCGCCACCAGCGACGAGATCGTGGCACGTGTCTACGCCGGGATCGACCCCGACGTCCTGCCCGCGGCCCGGGCCTCGGTTCGGGCGCAACTGCGCTACCTCGCCAAAAGAGGCGACGTCCCCGTGGAGCTCGCCACCGAGTGACCCCGCAAACGCGACAAGCCCGGCACATGCCGGGCTTGTCGTCCGTTGTACGGCCAGGGCGGCGCGGGCCTAACGCGCGCGGCGGCGCATCCGCTCGATGTCGAGCAGCACGACGGCCTTGGCCTCGATGCGCAGCCAGCCACGCAGCGCGAACTCGGCCAGCGCCTTGTTGACGGTCTCGCGGGAGGCGCCGACGAGCTGGGCCAGCTCCTCCTGGGTGAGATCGTGGTGGACGTGCAGACCGTCGTCGCCCTCCTTGCCGAAGCGGTCGGCGAGGTCGAGCAGGGCCTTGGCGACCCGGCCGGGAACGTCGGTGAAGACCAGGTCCGACATGGTGTCGTTGGTCCGGCGCAGCCGCGCGGCCAGCGCCTTGAGCAGGTGCACGGCCACTTCGGGCTGCTGGGAGATGAAGGGGCGCAGGTCGTCATGGCCCAGCCCGGCGAGCACGGTGTCGGTGACCGCGACGGCGCTGGCCGTGCGCGGCCGCGGGTCGAACAGGGAGAGCTCACCGAACATCTCGCCCGGCCCGAGCACGCTCAGCAGGTTCTCGCGGCCGTCCACGGCGGTCCGGGTGAGTTTGACCTTTCCGCTGAGGATCACGTAGAGGCGATCGCCCTCGTCCCCCTCGGAGAACAGCGTCTGGCCCCGGCCGAGCCGCACTTCGCTGACCGAGGCGCGCAGCGCCGCGGCTCCATCCTCGTCGAGTGCCTCGAACAAGGGAGCCTTGCTCAGCACCTCGTTGGTCTCGTCCACCACTTCCTCCTTGCAGCCTGACCGTCAACAGTGTGACGTATATCGCACCTGCTGTGAAACCGGGTCGTTACCTCGGCTCGTTGCGCGGGTGACGACCGGCTCCGCCACAGCCGACGTCAGCACTAACGATCTTAGATGCAATAACGCCCTGATGGCGGCTAACCCGGCCGTTGCCCCGACAATGCCGACATAATCTCGCTCACCTCTGGCCGATATCGGACCAGGAGGCGTACACGTCCGTAGGCTGTGGGGCGTGTCTCGTGACAGTTCGACCAACTCCGCAACACCCCGGAGGGCCGGGGGTCCCGGCGACCGCGACACCCCGACGGGCGAGACCAGACTCGCCCTGGTGCGGCGCGCCCGCCGGATCAACCGGGAGCTGACCCTCCTGTACCCCGACGCCCACTGTGAGCTTGATTTCACCGACCCGCTGGAACTGCTGGTCGCCACCATCCTGTCCGCGCAGTGCACCGACAAGCGCGTCAACGCCGTCACCCCGGTCCTGTTCGCCCGCTATCGCACCGCCGCCGACTACGCGGCGGCCGACCGCGAGGAGCTGGAGGAGATCATCCGCTCCACCGGCTTCTTCCGGGCCAAGGCCAACAGCATCATCGGCCTGGGGCAGGAGCTGTGCGCGCGCTACGGGGGCGAGGTCCCCGGACGGCTGCGTGACCTCGTCACCCTCCCCGGGGTCGGGCGCAAGACCGCCAACGTGGTGCTCGGCAACGCGTTCGGGGTCCCCGGCATCACCGTCGACACCCACTTCGGCCGGCTCGTCCGCCGATTCGGCTGGACACGCGAGACCGATCCCGTCAAGGTCGAACACGAGATCGCCGAACTATTCCCACCGAAGGACTGGACCATGCTGTCCCATCGGGTGATCTGGCACGGCCGCCGGATCTGCCACGCGCGCCGGCCCGCCTGCGGAGCCTGTGCCCTCGCCCACTGGTGCCCGGCCTTCGGCGAGGGGCCCACGGACGAGGCCGCCGCCCGCAAGCTCGTACGGCCGGGGCCGTTCTCGTGACCGCCCGGCCCGAGATCACCGTCCCGGCCTGGCTGAGCTCGCTGGCCGAGGCCGCGCCCCGCATGCCCGTTCCCCGGGGCATGCGCCCGCCCCGCGAGGGCGGACGCCACTCCGCGGTGCTCATCCTCTTCGGCGACGGCCCGGACGGCCCCGACGTCCTGTTGATCCAGCGCAACACAGGGCTGCGTCGCCATTCCGGCCAGCCCGCCTTTCCCGGGGGCTCCCTCGACCCCGACGACGACGGCCCGGTCGCCTGCGCGCTGCGCGAGGCCCAGGAGGAGACCGGACTCGACCCCGCGGGGGTGGACGTCCTCGGCGTTCTGCCCGAGCTCTACATCGCCCACAGCGGGTTCCGGGTCACCCCGGTCCTCGCCTGGTGGCGCGAGCCCAGCGAGGTCCGGCCCGTCGACGTCGGCGAGGTCGCCTCGGTCGCCCGCGTCCCCGTCGCGGAGCTCGCCGACCCTACCAACCGGCTGCTGACCCGTCACCCCGACGGTTCCACGGGACCGGCGTTTCGGGTCAGGGGAATGCTGGTGTGGGGGTTCACAGCGGCGATACTGAACCGGCTGCTCGTCCTGGGCGGCTGGGAGCGGCCGTGGCCTGTCGGGGGAGCGGCCGAGACCGTCGACGCTGTTCCCCCTGTCCCTCCGGGCGGCGGGGTACCGTAACGGGATGGAGGGCGCCGTGCTGGACGCGATCCTCGTCGTGCTCGTCATCGTCTTCGCGCTGTCGGGATACCGCCAGGGGTTCATCGTCGGAGTGCTGAGCTTCGCCGGATTCATCGGTGGCGGGGTGCTCGCCGCGCTCGGCGCGCCGTCGCTGATCCAGCGCCTCGTCGAGGACCCCAGCCAGCAGGCGCTCCTGGCCATCGCCACGGTGTTCGTCGCCGCGGCCACCGGGCAGTTCCTCGCCTCCTACGTCGGGGCCCTCGTCCGCAACCGGGTGACCTGGAACTCCGCGCGGGTACTCGACGCGATGGGCGGCGCGGTCGTCAGCGCGCTGTCGGTCCTGTTCGTGGCCTGGCTCATCGGCAGCGCGGTCGCCAACTCCGCCCTTCCGTTCGTCACCACGCAGGTCCAGAACTCACGGGTCCTGCACACGGTCGACCGGTTCATGCCCGACACCGCCCACACCTGGTTCTCCACGTTCCGCAGGATCGTCGACCAGAGCGCCTTCCCCCAGGTGTTCAGCGGGTTGGGAACGGGCGAACCCGCCGAGGTGGACGCCCCCGACCCCGATGTCCTCAACACCGAAGGGCTGCGCCAGGCCAGCCGTAGCGTCGTCAAGGTCCTCGGCACCGCTCCCTCCTGTCAGCGCCGGGTCGAGGGGACCGGATTCGTCTACGCGCCCGAACGGATCATGACCAACGCGCATGTCGTCGCCGGCGTCGAACAGGAACTGCGCATCGTCACCCGGTCCGGCCAGCAGCTCGCGGCCACGGTCGTGCTCTACGACCCCCAACAGGACATCGCCGTCCTCGACGTTCCCGGGCTGCAGCTGCCGGCCCTGGAGTTCGAGGAGGAGGCGGACAAGGGCGACGACGCGGTCGTCGCCGGATTCCCCCGGGACAGCGGGTTCACCGTCGTCCCGGCGCGCATCAGGGCCGAACAGACCGCTCAGGGACCCGACTTCTACCACTCCCAGCAGGTCAGCCGCGACATCTACCAGATCCGTGCCGTCGTGCGGCCCGGCAACTCCGGCGGACCTCTGCTGTCGCCGCAGGGCACGGTCTACGGCGTGGTGTTCGCCGCGGCCACCAACGAGGAAGAGACCGGATACGTCCTCACCGCGCAGGAGGTCGCCGAGAACGCGGACAGGGGCCGCACCGCCGAGCAGCCCGTGTCGACCCAGCAGTGTGACTGACCGCCCCGTGACCGGCGGCGTGCCCACGGACCGTCCACGTTCCCCGTGCCCGACGGGAGAGGCCGATCGGGGAAGATCCTAGGAGGAGGCGGTCCGCCGGCGCCTGGCCGCGACCGGTGTCCCCGCACGGGAGGCCATGGCCCCAACCCTCGTGGGGTCCACAACACCGAGACGGGAACGTCCCATCGGCCGCTGAGGGCCGTGACATCCGGTGACGGCCCGCTCCGGGTACGTCGACAGATGAGCGCCGCGGAGGCGGTCGCTCCCGGCGCGTCCCGGACCCTTCCACACGACAACGGGCGCCTCCCCGAGGGAAGACGCCCGAAGACCGATACCGTTCCGTGTCAGCCGGTCGATTGCACGGAGTCCCGAGAGACGGGGCCGCCGTGCTCCAACGGCCAGCTCATACGGACCACCGTGCCGTCGTCATGAGGCTCGATGCTCACCTCGTCGGCCAGACCGATGATGACCGCCAGCCCCACGTCCGGGGAGAGGCCGGAGACCCCGCCGGCCGGGGTCGGAACGCCGAGAAAGGCGCTGACACCGTCGGGGACGTGGTAGTCGAGCGGAAAGTCGGCCGTCTCCTTGGCCGGTGCCCGGTCGGAGACGACGACCTCGAAACGGCCAGGGCCGTCACCGTTCCCGCTGCCCCACTCCGGCGCCACCCCACCGGGATGGGAGGACGTGGCGGGGAGGGGACCGGCGCTGTCGATCAGTTCGAGCTGGATCGGCTGGTCGGGGCAGTGCGCGCGGTGGGCCTCCACCGCGCGCGAGCACGCCTCGCCAACCGCCAGACGAACCTCGTCGAGGGCGGATTCCGCGATACCCGCCCGCCGGGCCACAGCGGTCGCCATGAGCCGCGCGGTACGGACGTGGGCGGGCAGCGCACTGATCGTGAGCTGGACGATTGCCATCGCTACGCTCGTTACGCGACTACTTCGACTTACGCTTGTCGATGGCTTCCTGCACCGAACCGTAGATGCCGAACACCTTGGTCAGGCCGGTGATGCGGAAGATCTTCAGGATGCGCTCCTGCGTGCAGACCAGGTCGAGCGTGCCGTCGTGGGCACGAACTCGCTTCAGGCCGCCCACGAGCACGCCGAGACCGGTGGAGTCGAGGAACTCGACCTTCTCCATGTTGACGACCAGGTGGAAGTTCCCTTTGTTCACCAGGTCGATCAGAAGCTCACGCAGCCGAGGCGCGGTATAGACGTCGATCTCACCTTCAACGACGACGATCTCGGTGTCGTCCTCGGTGTGGTGATCAAGCTTCAAGTCCACTAGTCCTCCAGCGCCGAACCGCGATCAAAACCGCGGGTGATCTCTGCCGGGCGTTACCCCACAAGGCGGCATTCAACCACGCCTGGTCGTTTCATCTCCGTGCTACGCACAAGAAAACCACGACCCCGCGCGTGTGTTCCCCCGGGTGCCACACTGAAACCGGTATCCATACATCTGCCGTCCTGTGAGGTGCGGCCTCTGCCGAGGAGGGTGTCGAGTGAACCGGTGGGAGTCGACGCTCCGACGGTTGTGGCGTGACGATACCCGGACCTCGCAGGTGACACATGTAGAACATCTGGCAGGTGGCCATGGAGTAAGGCAAGACTGGCCCGGCTGGACACCACCCTCCCTGCTGGAGCGGCTTACCGAGCTGGGGATCACCGCTCCCTGGTCGCACCAGGTGGACGCGGCCAACCTCGCCCACGCCGGTGACAATGTGATCATAGCCACCGGCACGGCCTCCGGGAAGTCGCTCGCCTTCCTTCTACCGTGCGCCTCCGCCGTCGCCGATGGGGACAGCGTGCTGTATCTCTCACCGACCAAGGCGTTGGCGGCGGACCAGCAGCGCGCGCTCGACGAGCTCGGCCTGCCCTGGCTACGGGCGGCCACCTACGACGGTGACACGCCGGCCGAGCAGCGCGCCTGGATCCGGGCCCACGCCAACTACGTGCTGACCAATCCCGACATGCTCCACCGTGCCATCCTCGGACGGCACAGCGCCTGGTCCCGTTTCCTGCGGCGCCTGCGCTACATCGTGGTCGACGAGTCCCACCGTTACCGGGGGGTCTTCGGTTCGCACGTCGCCCAGATCATGCGGCGGTTACGCCGGGTCTGCGCCCACTACCGCAGCGACCCCACCTTCATCCTGGCCTCGGCAACCACGGCCACCCCGCAGGACAGCGCCCGGCGCCTCACCGGGCTGCCCGTCCGCGCGGTCGAGACCGACACCTCCCCGCGCGCCGCGGTCGACTTCGTCCTCGTGGAACCCGAGCTCACCGACCAGGCCGGGGAGAACGGCGCCCCCGTCCGCAGGACCGCCACCGCGGAGACCGCCGACCTGCTCGCCGCCCTGGCGGCCGAGGGCGTGCGCACCCTGGCGTTCGTCCGCTCCCGCCGCGGCGCCGAGCTCGTGGCCATGTCGGCCCGCAGGGCACTGGGCGAGGCGGGCCGCCACGACCTCACCGGCCATGTCGCCGCCTACCGTGCCGGCTATCTCGCCGCCGATCGACGCGCCCTCGAGGAGGAGCTGCGCAGCGGCCGGCTTCTGGGGCTGGCCAGCACCAACGCCTTGGAGCTGGGAGTCGACATCACCGGCCTGGACGCGGTGCTCATGGCCGGGTGGCCGGGAACACTGGCCTCGCTGTGGCAGCAGGCCGGTCGCGCGGGCCGCCGGGGCGGCGAGGCGCTGGCGGTGTTCGTCGCCCGCGACGATCCTCTCGACACCTACCTCGTGCACCATCCCGAAGCGATCTTCGGACGCACGGTGGAGTCCACCGTGCTCGATCCGGACAACCCCTATGTGCTCGGCCCGCACCTGTGCGCCGCCGCCGAGGAGGTTCCCCTCACCACAGAGGACCTCGACATCTTCGGACCGGCCGCGCCCGAGGTCCTGGACGGGCTCGTCCGCGACGGAATGCTGCGCAGACGCCCCCGGGGCTGGTACTGGACGCGCCGCGACCGCGCCTGTGAACTCGCCGACATCCGCGGCGGGGGAGGCAGTCCCGTCCAGATCGTCGACTTCGAGAGCGGACAACTGCTGGGAACGGTGGACGAGGCCGCCGCGCACTCGACCGTCCACGAGGGGGCGGTGTACCTGCACCAGGGGCTCACCTACGTCGTGGAGACACTGGATCTGGAGGAGGGGATCGCACTCGTACGCGAGGCCGAGCCGGACTACGGCACCTGGGCCCGGGACGTCACCGAGATCGAGATCCTGTCGACCCTGCGTTCCCAACGCTGGGGGACGGCCGCGGTGCACTTCGGCGAGGTGTCGGTGACCCGGCAGGTCGTCTCCTACCTCAAACGCGACCTGCGCACCGGAACAGTGCTGGGGGAACAGCCCCTGGACCTTCCGCGACGGACGCTACGGTCACGGGCGATGTGGTGGACGGTCGAGCAGGACGGGACCGAGCGGCTCCGTGCCGAGGGTGTGGAGCTGCGTGGAGCCGCCCACGCCGCCGAACACGCCGCCATCGGGCTGTTGCCGTTGTTCGCCACCTGCGATCGCTGGGACATCGGCGGGGTCTCCACCGCCCTGCACGCCGACACCGGGCTCCTCACCGTGTTCGTCTACGACGGGCACGAGGGCGGTGCCGGATTCGCCGAGCGCGGTTACGCCGCGGCCCGCGACTGGCTCACCGCCACCCGCGAGGCGATCGCCACCTGTGAATGCCAGGACGGTTGCCCTTCCTGTATCCAGTCGCCCAAGTGCGGCAACGGCAACGAGCCGCTGAGCAAGTCCGGGGCTCTCCGGCTCCTCGACGAGGTCCTGTCCGAAGTGTGAGAGAGCCGGCACCGCTTCTGGGAGGGATCCCCCCCACCCCCCACCACCTGCGCGCCGTGGTCACGTTGATGACCGGCCTGCCTTCTCGCCGGAGGGCAGGCCGGCGCGGGCGTCGGGAGGCTCCCGACGCCCTGGACACGGCGATCACGGCGGAGGCGGACCGCGCGTTGTGGTCGGACTACGAAGGCGCCGGCGATGACACGTGTTCCGCGGCGCGTGCCCGGGAGCCGGATGTCGAGACGGCCACGGCCGTGGGGATGCGTGATCGTGCTGGGACATGGTGGTGGGTCCAGGGGGTTGAGGCGAGCCGGTCGTCGCCGTTGACGGGGATCGACGGTCGGGGCGTTTCACGAGTGGCCGGGAGAGATGGGATTCGGTTCCCGGTGACCGAACTGGAGACCTGCGGGCTGTCGGGGCGGCGAGGGAGGTCACCCCTCACCGGGACTGGCTGGTGGATTCGCGGGCCCTACGACTCGACGAGGCCGGTGAGGTGCGGGGGGAGGGCCGGCGGGAGACCGGGTGCGGGCCGGATCACCGATCCCACGGACCGTGAGGGCGCGCCATGGCGCGCCCGACCCGCAGGTGAGGGGCGGGCGCCCGTGGTCCTCGGTCGTGCGTCGGGGCGGTGCTGCCGGGACCGCTGTACGAGCCAGAGGGGCCGGGTGGCAGCCGCGGCCCGATGACACCACGGTGGACCCGCTGGAACGGGGGAACGGCGTCTTCTCCTGCTCCGGATACCCGCTCTGGGGAACCGATCCGGAGACGGTCCGCTGGTTCCACCGACCCGACGTGCTCCGGTGCGACGGCGGGGGCGTGGTTGGGGAGTCGCGCCCGTGCGGTGGAAGCACGGGAGTCGACCCGCTGGAACACCTTCCGGAAGGGGAAGCTCGGCTCGGAGCGGTCGTGGACCGGGTGGAACCCGAAGGGAGAGCCGGCCCGGACGGCGGAGGTGCCACCGTCCGGACCGGGGACACGGAGCGGGCGGCGGCGCGCGAACGCCGAGGGAGCCCGGCGCGACGGTCGCCGAAGATCGGGGGGAGCACGCTTGCGGGAGGGGAACGGGAGCCACGTGGCCGCTGGCCGTGCGCCGGTGTGCTGCCCGGGACCGGGGCCGGCGTGCCGGAGGCAGAAGGTCACGCATCGCCCACCGCCGGCGGCGGGCGGTGCTGTGCGGATCGGTCGCCGTGGCGTCTGACGGGCCGTCGGAGCGCACGGTTCGGTCCGTGGACGAGGGAGCAAAAGGGCGGGCACCCGGCGCACCGTCGATGGTGGTGTGGAGCACGAGGGGAAGGAGCGGGGACGTGCACGGTGGGCCTCTCAGAGCGGTCAACGGTCGATTCGGCGCCGGCCTCGGTACCTCGGGGGGAAGCGTGGCCATCCCACGCTGAGCCGCAGGGCGAGGGTGAGCACGGCGATGAGCATCAGCAGCAGGGTGGACACCGATCCCACCAGGTGCATGCCCCGGTCAAGGGGGGAGCGTGGTGGAAGGCGGCCGTACTCGACCGCGAGGCTGGAGCCGGTGGTCGTGGAACCGGTGGGAGAGGCGCGGACGGAGTGTTCCCGAGGGCGGGCCGAGGTTCCGGGCGAGGGGTTGGGGACAGGGCGCGGGTCCTGTCCGGCCCTCGCGGGTGGTGGCGTGGGGGTGCTGTCGCCGGACGTGCCTGGATGGACGCGGGGGTGATGGAGACGCGGGCTCGGGGCGGGCGCTTCCCGCGGTGACGAGGCGGCCGTGCCGGGGCCGACGGGGTACACGATGCCGGAGTCGGTGCGAGACGGCGGACGGACCGGTAAGGGATCGGCCTGTTCGGGAAAGGCGGAGAAGGCACAGCAGGCGATCGTGAGGCCGAAGACGAGAGCCGTGGTCCGCAGGAGAGACGGAGGGGCCACGGTGGAGTCCAGAGTCATGGATCTCCTTTTGGGGGTGACGGGACCTCGGGAGTCGTCGAAGAGATGACGGGGCCGGCCCGGGCGTGCGCCGTGGCGTGCGTTGAGAACAGGGGGAGGGGGAATTCGACGTGGACGTCGACGACCAACCCGTCCAGTGCGCAGGCGGCGACGCGCGCCCCGTTCGCGCCGGCGACGCTGTCGGCGGCGGCACAGGAGGGGCCGTGGCCCTGATGGGCGTGGCGTGCGGCTGCCAGAGCGGCGAGGTCGGCCGCTGAGGCGGCCCTGTGATGGCCCACGCGGACTCCGGTGACGACTATGGCGGCCAGGGTGGCGAACCAGATGACCAGACACAGGGCGATGACCCAGACGGTGCCCGAGCCGGTGTCGTCCTGGAGGGGAGCGGCCGGGGTTCGGCCCGGTGCCGGCGGGGTCATGATCGGGGCTCCAGGGGGGTGGCGGCGTCGCCCCGCACGATGAACGGAAGCCGCGGGCCGGAGCCCAGGCGGACCGGCGCGCTGACGCTGACGCGCGCGTAGCCGCCGTCGACACTGAGCCGGATGTCGGCGGTTTCGGGGGCCGCGCCGGAGGCGAGGGCGTGTGCGGAGGCGCTGGAGTCGCCACGGGCGAGGGCGCGGGCCCCGATTCGCGCGGCGTCCACGCACATGATGTGGGCGGCCACCGTTGCGACGGAGGCCAGGGCGATTCCGAGAAGGAGGGCCAGTCCGGGCAGGGCCGTGGCGATCTCGGCGGTCACCAGCCCCTCGTCGCTGTCGGGCCGGAAGGCGGGACGGGGAACGGGGAGAAGGACCGTGGGACGGGGCACCCTATCCCCCCACCTGGCGCAGCGCGGTGGTGACCATGTCGGTGAGGACGTCGCGCACGCGGGAGCCGGTCAGGATCATATAGAGCACGGCGGCGAAGGCGCAGGCGGCGACGGTGCCCAGCGCGTATTCGGCGGTGGACATGCCGAGCTCGCCGTGACGCCGGGACCGGGAGACGCCGGGGGGACGCCGGGGAGGAGAGGAGAAGCGGGGCAAGGGTTCCTCCGGTGGAGTGAGGGGCGCGCAATCCAGACGAGGACTGGCCTGTGATCAGGATGGGCGGGGAAGGACCGGGCGGGAAAGGCGCGAATCCTTCCTGTGGATAAAAGGGACCGGCCGCTCAGGGGATGACCATGGTCGGAATCAGGCCGGCCACGAGGGGGACGACGCCGATGAGCACGAACGCGGGCAGAAAGCACAACCCCAGGGGGAGCACGGATAGGACGCCGACACGCTGACACAGCGTGATCACACGGGATCTGGCGGCGTGACGGCATTCCAGGGAGAGGCGCTCCAGCATGTCGGCGACCGGGGCACCGGTGCGGGCCGCGCGCGCCAGAGTGCGCCCCAGCGCGGAGAACTCGGCGGGAGCGTCGATGCCGTGCCAGGCGGCCACGGGGTCGGCGCCGAGCCGTAGCCGTTCGGCGACCGCTCGCAGATCGTCCCGGAGGGAACCCGTGGCCGCGGTGGCGGCCGCGTCGAGCGCCTCGGGGGTGGTGACACCGGCTCTGAGGACCGCCGCCAGCAGGTCCACGATGACGGGAAACGCGGAAACGGCACACGTGTCCCGCCGGCGGATGCCGGCGGGATCGCCCCGCCCCAGCCGCCACCACACCACCACCGCCGCGACCGCGCCGATGGGGATCCCCCAGGCGAACCCCACCGTCAAGACGAGTGTTACGGCGGGAAGGGAGGCGAGAAGAGCGCGGACGACGAGACCCGGCCGCCACGGGGAGGCGCCCCCGCCGTGCCGTGAGGGGCGGGGCGGCGCCGGCGACAGCGCCGCGAGTCGTCGATCCGACTGGGACCGGCCGCCCCACAGCAGCACGGCGGCGGTGGTCGGACAGACCGCGAACAGGAGCTCCCAGACGGTCATGGCCGGACTCCGGCGAGGACGTCGAGGCCGGGGACGAGGGACGGGATCGTGTGGCGAGGGAGCAGCGGGAGGAGCGATCCCGCCGGCCGACGAGGGGGAGAGAACCGATGGCGGCGGTTCATCGGGACTCGATCCAGGCCGTGACCCCACGGGACATCCGGCGGACCCAGTACAGGCCCAAGACGTCGAGACCGAGCCCGCCGCCCAGGCAGACGAGCCCCGCGGGCGTGGTGCAGAGGAACCTCAGCGGGCCTGTTCCCAGCGCGGCGGCCAGGAGCAGACCGGCGACGGGGAGCAGGGAGAGCAGGAGCGCGGTGGTGCGAGGGCCGGCGAGGTGGGCGGAGAGCTCCCGCAGATGGGCCTCGTCCCGGGCGAGGGAGTCGGCCAGGCGGTCCATGACATCGGCCAGGCCGGCCCCGGTGTCGTAGGCGACCCGCCAGCAGGACGCGACATGCCGCATCCCGGCGAACCCCGGTAGTTCCGCAACGCGCGACAGCGCAGGGACAGGGTCGTCTCCACCGCGCAGGGCGGCGACGACCCTACCGAGGTCGGCGGCGACCGAGGCGTCGAGTTCGTCCACGGCGGAGGCCAGCGCGTCGGAGGGGGCACGGCCGCCCCGAAGCTCGGCGGCCGTGGCCCGGCACAGGTCGATGGCGGCCCTGCGCCGGCGTGCGCGGTCGCGGTCGAGGACCGCGCTCGCCCACCCATGCGGTCGTTGCCAGAAGGAACCCGAGGGTAAGGGGGCGTTTCCGATGATCCGGCGCAGCCGGACGGCGCTGGGGGAAGGGAGGGCGCACAGCACCGTCCAGCCGGCGGTTCCCAGGACGAGCAGTGATTCGGGGGAGAACGGGGGAACGGGCACGGGGATCACCCCTCTCCCGGGGGAGGGGCCCACAGACCGGCCAGGCGGGTGGCGAGGTCGGTGACGCCGGTGTGCGCGCGTACACCGCCCTCGGCCGGGAACTCGATCGCGGGCACGGTGTGGACGAGGCCGTTAGCGTCGCGACGCAACACGTGCAGCTCGGTGAGGCGGCGGACACCGTCGGGGAATCGGGCGAGGTGGATGATGAGTGCCCTGGTGGCGCAGAGCTGGCTGTGGACGGCCTGGCGGCTCATCCCCGCCGCGCATCCGAGCGCCTCGACGCGGGCCGGTACGTCGGCGGCCGCGTTGGCGTGGAGGGTGCCGCATCCCCCCTCGTGGCCGGTGTTGAGGGCCGCGAGCAGGTCCACGACCTCGGCCCCGCGGACCTCGCCGACGACGAGCCGGTCGGGACGCATGCGCAGCGCCTGACGGACGAGCTGGTGGAGATCGACGCCACCGGTTCCCTCGATGTTGGGGGGCCGGGCCTGGAGCCGTACCACGTGGGGATGCTCGGGGCGCAGCTCAGCGGAGTCCTCGACGAGGAGAAGCCGCTCGTCGTGCCGGGTCAGGGACAACAGGGCGGACAGCAACGTGGTCTTGCCGCTGCCGGTGCCGCCACAGACGAGGAACGCGGCTTTCGCCGCCACCACGGCTTGGAGCAGGTGCGCTCCTGCAGCGGGGAGTGTTCCCGAGGAGACGAGCTCGTCCATGGAGAAGACCCGGTGCCGGGGCAGGCGCAGGGAGACACAGGTGCCCTCGGGCGCGATGGGGGCGAGCACCGCGTGGAGCCGGGCGCCGTTGGGGAGACGGGCGTCCACCCATGGCGCGGCGGAGTCGAGGCGCCGTCCCGCCTGGGCCGCGAGTCGTTGGGCGAGCCGGCGGACCGCGCCGTCGTCGCGGAAGCGGATCTGCGGAACCCGGCGCAGGCCGCCGCCATCGTCGACCCACACCTGATCGGGGCCGTTCACCAGGATGTCGGTGATGCCGGGGTTGTTGAGGAGCGGATCGAGGGGGCCGGCACCGGTGAGGTCGGCCCGGAGCACCCGGACGATCGAGAGGAGTTCGGAATCGCCGAGCACACCCCCCTCGGCACGGAGCGCGGCGGCCACCCGGGCCGGAGTGGGATCGACGCGGTCGCGGATGAGCCGGGCGCGGACCGCGTCGAGGAGACCGGGGGAGAGGTGGGGCTGTCGGGGGGAGATCACCGTGTTCATGGGGTGGGCGTGGAGGATGGGCGCCGAACGGGAAGCGGCGCGGGCCGGAGGTCGGGAGGAGGGCAGGACATGGGGGTCCCTTCTCGAGGTCTCCTCGGGGAGGAGGGCGGCCTGTGTCGGGAACGTCGAGGTCAGGAGCGAGAACAGATATCCCGGACGACCGCGTCACCGAATGCGGCCAGCGGCGAACGGGGACCGGTCGCGGGAGGGGCGCCCTTGGCCAGGGTGGCCGAGAGCCGTGGTTCGTCGGTGAGCGAGCCGGCGAGCGGGAGATCGAGGGAGAGGGAGAGCGTGTCCGCGGTGAGGGTGGCCGGGGAGGCGCCGCGCACGACCAGCCCGAGATCGGTGACGCGTTCGCGGAGCAACGGGAGCAGGCGCGCGGCCGCGATCGTCGCGTGGACGTCGGCCGGCACCACGAGAAGGGCGCGGGTGGTGCGCCGTAACACCTCGTCGGTCGCGGGATCGAACGCGCGGGGGAGATCGGCGATGACGAGGTCGGCGCCGCGTAGCGCGGTGGCCACAACGGCCTGCATCGCGACGGCCGGAACGGGGGAGGGGCGGCCACGCCCCCAGGCGAGGAGCGCGATCCCGCGCGCCGATGGCAGGGAGTCGCGCAGAGCGGGCCAGTTGAGCCGTCCCCGGCGCGCGGCGAGGTCGGGCCATCGGGCTCCGGGCGCGTCCTCATGGCCGAGGAGCAGGTCCAGCCCGCCGCCGAGGGGATCGGCATCGAGCAGCACGGTCTGCTTCCCCGCCCGGCGCGCGGCGAGGGCGAGGGCGACGGCGAGCAGGCTCGCGCCCGCGCCACCCCGTCCGCCGATGACGGAGATGAGCGGGGCGCACCGTGGACCGCCGTCGGCGGCGTCGGCGAACAGGTCCACGAGCCGGGACTCGTGGTCGGGTAGGGACATGACCTCGTGGGCGCCGACGCGCAGCGCCTGGCTCCACACCTGGTCGCCGCCGGACGGGGCGCGCGCGGGCGCGGGCAGCACGACGACGGCGTTGGGATGGCGATCGGGGAGGGCCGCGGCGAGGGGAGCGAGCAGGTCGGCGCCGATCACGACGAGCGGTGCCGTGGACCACGCGCGTTCGGCATGGTTCACGGAGTGGGCGACGGTGACCTCGACGTCGGCCGCGGCGGCCAGGCGCAGCAGGTCGTCCAGGAGCGCGGGATGGTCGGTGACGAGCAGTGGCCGGGGCTCGGCGGGCCGGGCGGGGGGACGGGGAGCGGGGCGGGGATCGATGTCCATGACGGCCTTCCGTGCGGGGACTCCCCTCCACGGTGCGGGTGGGGAGGCCGTCACGGAAAGCGGAGACATCGACCTGTGGAAAACCGGAGGCGGGGAAAAGCGACGGCCCCCGCCGGGGGGAGCGCGGGGGCCGTCTCACGGCCCGGCCCCGGGGGGGAGAGCCGGATCCGTATCCGGAGGAGATCGTCGAGTGGCGACGGTGGGCGCACACGCCCGTGCCGGTCGCCCGTAACGGCGTATCGCGCCCGTGCCGCCACCGTGGTGCCCGGGGGAAGGTCGGGCACCTTCGGGGAAGGCGACACGCACGCGATGCGCGTAACAAATCTAATACGCAACGTTACCACGGCATTTTGCATCCTGGTCCGGGAATGGTCGGACGAGGCCCTTTTCAAGTGGGGGGAAGAAGCGTAGAAAGGAAGGAGGAGGTGGGCTTGTCCCACTGGGCACTGACACCGGGTACCCACGCGTCACCAAGCCGCGGGAGGCTCGTCCAGGCCAGGTTTCACCTGGTCGGACAACACCACAATGCACGCTTGCTAGCCCGGAAGCGAAGTGCCGTGGCGGCGCCCCGTTTCAGCCGTGGAGCCGGCGGGGCGCCGTCCGTCTTTTCCGGTGCCGGGAAAGGCGGCTTCGGGTGATATGGCGGAAAATTCGCCTAAGTGAGTCAGGTCATCGGGCCGGACCGCCCCGTCGGGGAACGCCCCCGATCGGAGGAGTGACGCCGGACACGGCGGGAGGCGGGTTCACCCCCGTTTGAGCGCCTCGCAGGTCGCCAACGAGTCGCGGGCGCCGGCCGCCACCGCACCGGCACAGTGGATGATCCAGGACGCCAGCCCTTCGGGACGACCACTCACGTAGCCGCGTAGCGCCTCGCCGTACTCCTCGCGCAACTCAGCGTGTCCCAGCTCCGAGGAGACCAGCGACTTGGGATCCAGGCCGCGTTCGACCAACGTCAACCGCTCGGCGGCCCGGGCCACGAGCCCGTCACCCCAGCCGAACGGACGCAACGCCATCAGCTCGCCGTGCACGATCGAGCTCACCACGAGGGCCGGGACCGAGGCGCGGGCCGCCAGGACCGTTCCCAGGGCCTCGATCCGCTCACCGACCTGTCCGGGGGCGGGCGCCGGGCCCAGACCGAAGGGGTCGCCGGCCTCCTCACCTGCCAGCCTCGGCCGGCCGAGCGCCTCGGCCGGTACGGCGTCGGCGCCGGCGAGCACGTGCAACCGGGCCAGGACCTGCCGGGGGGCCTTGCGCCAGGTCTCGACCAGCCCGCCGAGCTCGCCGGAGATGCGCAGCGCCCCCTTGACCCGGGGGTCCTCGACGTCCCCGGCGCGTACCTGTTCCAAGGCCACGTCCGCGCCCTCGAGCGCCGCGGAGGCGTGCGCGCCGCGCAGCGCCGACTCCAGGGAGACGTCGGCGCTGCGACGCCGCAGCACCCGATGGCCGAGAAGTCGGTCGACGAGTGCCCGGGCCTCCTGCACGGCCTCGTCGACACCGGGAAGTTCCGCGATCCGGACCAGCGGATCGGCTGACACAGCATTCACGTTGGTCACCCTACGCGCCGACGGCCGACGGCCTCCCCCGCGGCCCCGGCCCCGACGGTGGCCGTCCGGGTCCGGCCGTGTACCGCCCGCGCAGGTGGGGATGCCGGGCAGCCGATTACCGCGGCGCCGCCGTGGCGTCGAGGGTTTGAGCGAGGGGATATGTGCAAGGATGCGGAAGACGTTTGTCCGACTGAAGGGAGCCACCTCGATGCCCGAGACCCAGACGGGTGGCCAGGAACCGGGGGACCTCGACGCCGCCGAGCGCTCGCTGGGCGAGCTCGTCTCCGACGCCGGTGACAACATCTCCCGCTTGGTGCGCCTCGAACTGGAACTCGCGAAGCTGGAGATCGCCAGCGACGCGCGCAAGGTCGCCAAGAGTTCCGGGCTGTTCGTCGTCGCCGCGGTGCTGGGCCATCTGGTCCTCATCCTGGTGTCCATCACCATCGCGCTCGGGTTGGCCGCGCTCGGGCTCCAGCCCTGGCTCGCGTTCCTCATCGTCACGGTGTTCTACCTGCTGGTCGCCGGGGTCCTGGCGTTCGTGGGGGTCCGCTATCTCAGGCGGTTGCAGGGCACCCCGCGCACCAGCGCCACGATGACGAGGACCATGGCCGTGCTGCGGCGCGATCCGTCGGCCGGCAGGTAACCCGCCGCGGCGGGGCGATCGAGGGGGCGGGGTGTCCGACGAGTCGGTGGTCCTGGTCGACGGACCGTGGGAGCACCGGACGGTCAGCGCCGCCGGGACGCGGTTCCACGTCGCGGAGGCCGGCGAGGGGCCGCTGGTCCTGCTGTTGCACGGGTTTCCGCAGTTCTGGTGGTCCTGGCACCACCAGCTCACCGCGTTGGCGGAGGGCGGTTACCGGGCGGTGGCGGTCGATCTGCGCGGATACGGGGCCAGTGACAAGCCGCCACGCGGCTACGACCTGATCAACCTGGCCTCGGACACGGCCAGCCTGATCAGGGCGCTCGGCGAGCCGAGCGCGATCGTCGCGGGGCACGCCACGGGGGGCCTGCTGGCCTGGACGATGGGGGTGTACTTCCCGAGGTCGGTGCGCCGGCTGGCGGTGGTGTCGATGCCGCATCCTCTGCGGTTGCGCGCCGAGGTCCTGTCGGGGGTACAGGGCTGGCACGGACGGCACTTCTTCGGCTTCCAGGTGCCGATGCTTCCGGAGCGGCGACTGGTGGCCGATGACGCGGCGCTCGTCGGCAGGATGCTGCGCGCCTGGTCCCGCCCCGGCTGGCCGGACCCGCGGACGGAGCGGCTGTGTCGGGAGGCGTTCGGAATTCCCGGGGTGGCGCACTGCTCGCTGGAGTACCACCGTTGGCTGTTCCGCTCGCAGTTCCGTCCGGACGGGTACCGTTTCATGCGCCGGATGGCCCGTCCGATCGGGGTGCCGACGCTTCAGATCCACGGCAGGGGGGACCCGTTGCTGCCCGCGGCGACGGCTCGCGGGTCCGGCCGTTACGTCGACGCCCCCTACCGTTGGCGGCTGGTCGAGGGGGCCGGGCACTTTCCGCACCAGGAGCGGCCCCAGGTGGTCAACGAGGTGCTCCTGGGGTGGCTGGGCGACAGCGAGCCGGAGAGCCAGGGGGAGCGAAGATGACCGCCGACCGCGATCGCGATTCTGCGGGGCGTGCGCAGAACCAACGGCCGAGGGATCGTTTCGGACGGCCTCTGCCCTATGGCTCCCCCGGTGTGCCGCGGGTGCCCGACGACGCGGTGTTCACGCCGGAGGAGGGGCTGGCCGAGGCTCAGCGTCTGCTGGACGAAGGGTATGCCTTCCACGCGCACGAGGTGCTGGAGGCGGTGTGGAAGGCCGCGCCGGAACCGGAGCGGGAGCTGTGGCGGGGGCTGGCCCAGGTGGCGGTCGGTCTCACCCACGCCCAGCGGGGCAACGTGGCCGGCGCGGTCCGGTTGCTGCGCCGGGGCGCCGAACGGGTGGCGGCCTATGGCGCGCGTGCTCCCTACCGGATCGACGCGCCCGGTGTCGCGGCGCACGGGCGCGCGGTGGCGGATCACATCGCCGCGGATCCGGAGACATCGGTCGATCCCGCTCGACTGCGGTTGACCCTTACTCGCGATGTGGTGTAGTCCACATTTCCTCGAACGTGTGGCCGGACGGCCGTGATCCTGGTCTGCTGTAGGGGCGCTCTCGTCTTCGTTCCACGCCGCCCGGCCTCGAGGCCGCTGTGCCGCGTGGCGGAGCGATAGAGGTTATCGCCATCTTTCTCCTTTATGTTCCCTTTATCACTATTGTCACCTTAATCATTTTAAGTGACAAATGTAAATAAAGGACATTTATACCGATAATTGTCGGACTCTTTAGATCACCGAGTGATCACATATCCCCTGTGTGGCGTGGAAAATGGCGTCAGGCCCTCACTTTTTGCGACGGTGGTGCGTAGAATCCCGGCACACTGGTGCCGCCGTGCGCGGTGACACCAGTTGGCTGTTTCCGTAAGTGGTGGCACCCACACGACCCTGCACCGTGTGCCGTCGGGTCACCTTCGGTGCCCAGCTCCGGACGGCGGCACGCGAAAGCGCGGGGCGCGATGTGCCCGTCTCAAGGAGGACGGATTGTCTGGGCTCAACCTGGCCGCCGACGGCGGCACGGCACTGGTCCTGGACGGCATGAACCTCACACTGGTCATGGTGGTCCTGGTGGTGGCGCTGCTCGCGCTCGCCGTCGCCGGGATGCTCGTGCGTGAGGTTCTGGCCGCAGGCCAGGGGACCGAGCGGATGCAGGGCATCGCGCTCGCGGTCCAAGAGGGGGCGGCGGCGTATCTCAAACGCCAGTTCCGCACCCTGATCGTTTTCGTCATCGCCATTCCCATCCTTCTCCTCTTCCTGCCGGCGGATTCCGAATGGGTCCGTTACGGTCGTTCGCTCTTCTTCGCGCTGGGTGCCGTTTTCTCTGCCCTGACCGGATTCATCGGAATGTGGCTTGCGGTGCGGGGAAATGTCAGGGTCGCCGCGGCGGCGCGTGAGGGCGGTGAACACGCGGCCATGCGGATCGCGTTCCGCACCGGTGGCGTCGCCGGAATGTTCACGGTCGGGCTCGGACTGCTCGGCGCGGCGATCGTGGTACTCGTCTACCGGGGCGACGCGCCGATCGTGCTCGAGGGCTTCGGGTTCGGTGCCGCGCTGCTCGCGATGTTCATGCGCGTGGGCGGGGGCATCTTCACCAAGGCGGCCGACGTCGGCGCCGACCTTGTCGGCAAGGTCGAGCAGGGCATCCCCGAGGACGACCCGCGCAACGCGGCCACCATCGCCGACAACGTGGGCGACAACGTCGGCGACTGCGCGGGCATGGCCGCCGACCTGTTCGAGTCCTACGCCGTGGTGCTCGTCGCCTCGCTGATCCTCGGCCGGGTCGCCTTCGGCGTCGAGGGGCTGGTCTTCCCCCTCCTCGTCCCGATGATCGGTGTCATCACCGCGGTGATCGGCATCTTCGTCGTCGCGCCCCGCGCCAGGGACAAGAACGCCATGGCTGCGATCAACCGGGGTTTCTTCATCTCCGCGATCATCTCGGCCGTCCTGGTGGTCGTCACGGCGTTCCTCTACCTGCCGACGAGCTTCGCCGGCCTGGAGGGCGTCGGGCCGCAGATCGCGGCGCTGGAGGGCAACCCCCGTTACATCGCGATCGGCGCGGTGCTCATCGGCCTGGTGCTGGCCGCCGCGATCCAGCTGCTGACCGGATACTTCACCGAGACCAACCGCCGGCCGGTGCGTGAGATCGGGGAGAGTTCGGAGACCGGCGCGGCCACCGTCATCCTGTCCGGGATCTCGGTGGGCCTGGAGTCCGCGGTCTACTCCGCGCTGCTCATCGCCGGCGCGGTCTACAGCGCCTTCCTCCTCGGCGGCGGGGACATCACGACCAGCCTGTTCGCGGTCGCGCTCGCCGGTACCGGCCTGCTCACCACGGTCGGCGTGATCGTCGCGATGGACACCTTCGGTCCCGTGGCCGACAACGCCCAGGGCATCGCGGAGATGTCCGGCGATGTCACGGGTGCCGGAGCCGACGTCCTCACGAGCCTGGACGCTGTCGGCAACACGACCAAGGCCATCACCAAGGGGATCGCGATCGCCACCGCCGTGCTCGCCGCGACCGCGTTGTTCGGGGCCTTCCGGACCTCGGTCGAGGGCGCGCTCGGTCCGCAGGCCGACACGTTCAGCCTCTCCATCGACCGCCCGAACGTGCTGGTCGGTGTCATCATCGGGGCCTCCGTGGTGTTCCTCTTCTCCGGCCTGGCGGTCATGGCCGTGGGGCGCGCCGCCGGACGGGTGGTGCAGGAGGTGCGCGAGCAGTTCCGCACCCGGCCGGGGATCATGGACGGAACGGAGAAGCCCGAGTACGGGCGCGTGGTCGACATCTGCACCCGCGACTCGCTCCGCGAGCTCATCACCCCGGGCCTGCTCGCGGTGATGACGCCGATCGCCGTCGGCTTCGCCCTCGGCTACGCCTCGCTGGGGGCCTTCCTCGGCGGGGCGATCGCGGCCGGCGCGCTCATGGCGGTCTTCCTCGCCAACTCCGGCGGCGCGTGGGACAACGCCAAGAAGCTGGTCGAGGACGGACACCACGGGGGCAAGGGGTCGGAGTCCCACGCGGCCACCGTCATCGGCGACACGGTGGGGGACCCGTTCAAGGACACCGCGGGGCCGGCGATCAACCCGCTGTTGAAGGTGATGAACCTGGTGGCGTTGATCATCGCGCCCAGTGTGGTGATCTACGCCGACAACATGGTGCTGCGCGTCGTCGCCACCACGGTGGCGGTCGTCGTCATCGTCGGCGCGATCGTCTGGTCCAAGCGCCGTCCGGCGACCGAGACGCCGGGGACGCCGGTGCCCGACGCCCGTGATGGTTCGCCGGCGGTGGACGCGCCCGCGGCGTCGTACGGCGCGGGGGCGGCCGTCGGCGACACCGCGCCCAGGGAACGCGAGGAGGCCGGCGTGAGCGAGCGGTGCGCCGACGACTGATCGTCCCGTCCGCGCGGATGGCGCCCCGCTCCCGACAGGGGCGGGGCGCCACCTGCATACGGCCCCTGATGGGGACGTGGCAGACTGGCAACCATGTCCGGAATGAAAGGGCTCGCCGTCATCGTGGGGGCCATGCTGCTGTTCCTGGCCGCGCTGTCGGTCGTGGCCACCCTGCTGTCGCCGTGAACGGGCGTCTGGTCATCCTGCGCCACGCGCAGGCCGAGCCCGCGCTGGGCGGCCCAGACGCCGACCGCCCCCTCACCGCCGTGGGACGCTCCCAGGCCGAGGCCGTGGGGGCGGCGCTCGCCCGTGAGGGGCTCCTGCCCGACCAGGTCATCTGCTCCACCGCGCGGCGTACCCGCCAGACGTGGGAGCTCGTGGCCCGGCACCTTGCCGCGCGGCCGGAGACCGACTACTCGGACGCCGCCTACGGCGCCGGACTCGATGACGTGTTCGGCCTGATCAACCTCGTCGATCCCGCTGTCGGGACGCTGCTGTACGTCGGGCACAATCCCACGGCCGGGATGCTCGCCTCGGCCTTCATGGAGGAGGGGCCGGTCCCCTTTCCCCCGGCGTCCGTCGCGGTGGTCGACCTCGAAGTGGAGTGGCTCTACGCGGCGCCCGGCACCGGGACCGGGCGGATCCTGCCGGCCGTTCGGTGACCGGGGCCGGGCGCCGCACCCCGCTTCGGGGACCTCAGAGGCCGAGGTCGGCCGCCTCGATCTCCTCGCGCGAGACGCCCAACAGGAAGACGACCGTGTCCAGGTAGGGCACGTTCACCGAGGTGTCGGCCTGTTCGCGTACCACCGGCTTGGCGTTGAACGCCACGCCCAGCCCGGCCGCCTGGAGCATGTCGAGGTCGTTGGCGCCGTCGCCGATGGCGACGGTCTGGGAGAGCGGAACACCGGCCTCGGCAGCGAAGCGCTCCAACGCGATGGCCTTGCCCTTGCGGTCGATGATGGGACCGACCAGTTCGCCGGTGAGCCGCCCGTCCACGATCTCCAACGTGTTGGCCGCGGAGTAGTCGATGCCCAGGCGTTCCACGAGGGCGTCGGTGACCTGGGTGAACCCGCCACTGACGATCGCGCACTCATAGCCCAGCCGCTTGAGCGTGCGGATCAGCGTCCGGGCCCCCGGGGTCAGCACGATCCGGTCGCGGACGTCGTCGATGACGGAGGCGTCGAGGCCTTCCAGGAGGGCGACCCGGCGCCGCAGCGACTCCTCGAAGTCGAGCTCGCCGCGCATCGCCTCCTCGGTCACGCGGGCGACCTCTTCGGCGCAGCCGGCGTGTTCGGCGAGGAGCTCGATGACCTCGCCCTGGATCAGGGTGGAGTCGACGTCCATGACGACCAGGTGCTTCGCGCGCCGGTGCAGACCGGCCGGCTGCACGGCCACGTCGATCGACTGGGTGGCCGCCTCCAAGGCGAGGTCGGCGCGCAGCCGCTCGGGCTCGGCCCCCGAGACGACCAGTTCGATGGAGGTCACGGGGTAGCTGGCGAGACGCTCGATGCGGTCGATGTTGGCCCCCGCGCGCGCCACGCACGACGCGATGGCGCCCAGCGCGCCCGGCCGGAGCGGGTCGGCGAGGACGGTCACGTGCAACCGTCCCTGGGGAAGCGCGCCGACGCGGCCGTTGTCGCCGCCGTCGGCGAACTCCACGTCCATGCCCAGGTCGATGGCCGTCTTCTCGACGGCCGAGCGGACCTCGGCGAACGCTCGTTCGTGGCTGACACCGGGGGCGACGCGCTCATCGATGGCCAGCAGCGCGGCGAGGACGAGGCGGCCGCCGATGACGACCTGTTCCAGGTCGACCAGGGTCACGGGAAAGACCGACAGGGTGCTCAGCAGCCGGGCGCTCACACCGGGACGGTCGTGCCCGGTCACGGTCACCAGCAGCGTGGAGTTCGCAAGAGTCATGGCTCTACCACGGTACTGGGGGCCTTGTGGGACGTGGGCGTCAGGTGGGTGAACAATCGCCCCGGGAATCGTCTCCCGACGACCAGGACGGGGCCGGCGAGTGCCGGCCGGTCACCGCGCCTTTTTCTTCTTCGGTTTCTTCACCCGGACGTCGATGCCGCCGAACAGGCAGGTCCCGGTCAGCCGGATCGTGGGCGAGTTGGGGTCGGTCATGGTGTCGACCCCGTTCATGCTGGTGCCGCCGAAGATGGCGGTGGTGGAGTTGATCACCCGGACACCGGGGGGAACGATGATGTCGAGCCCGCCGAAGATCACGGCGCACTGGATCACCACCTCGCGTCGGCTCAGCACGGCCTCGCGCAGGTCGAGGTCGATGCCGCCGAAGAGGACCGAGGCGTTGGTGTGGGGTTCGACCAGCCAGCGGCCCTTGCGGTCGGCCCCGCCGAAGACGGCGATGATGTTCTCCCGCCCCTGTCCGCCGGCCGCGATCCGGTGGGCCTCCTCGGAGGAGACGGACAGTCCGGTGGGCTCGTCGGTGGACGGGACACCGGCGGCCGGGAGGTCGGCGGTGATGGGGACGAGGTCGCCGAGGGTTTTGGAGCGGTACAGCGCGTCGATGCGTTCGGAGTGCTCCTCGGGGGTGAGCCGCCCCTCAGCCAGTGCTTCGCGGAGCCGGTCGGCGACCCGGTCACGGTCGGCATCCGAGGCACGGATGTGGTCGGGCTCCATCGCGGTGCTTCCTCCTGGCTGGTCAACGGGTCCGTGTGTGATCAAGATTACTTCTTGGCTTCGCGGGAGCGGGTGCGTACGCTGACACCGCCGAACATGCACAGCCCGGTGAGAAGGACGACGGGGGCGTCCGGGGCGGCCGGGTTGTCCAGCTCGGCCGTGCTGACGCCGCCGAACAAGGCGGAGACCCTCGAGCGCACCCGTACCCCTGGCGGGACGGTGAGCGTGAGCCCGCCGAAGATCACGGCGCACTGGATGACGACCTCGGATTGGCTCAGCACGGCCTCGCGCAGGTCGAGGTCGACGCCGCCGAAGAGGACCGAGGCGTTGGTGCGTGGTTCGACGAGCCAGCGCTCCTTGCGTTCGGCCGCGCCGAACACGGCGACGATGTTCTCCGAGCCGACACTGGAGGCGAGCAGGTTCGGGTCGGCGCCGACGAGGTTCGGGGCGGGCGCGCTGGGACGCGCGCCCCCGGGCAGGTCGGCGGTCAACGGCGCGAGTTCGCCGATGGTCTTGGCCGCGTAGACGGCCTCCAGCCGCTCACCGTGCTCGTCGTGGTCGAGACGGCCTTCGGCCAGGGCCTCTCCCAGCAGCGCGGCGACACGGTCGCGGTCGGCATCCGACGCGCGCAACGATCCTGGGTCGGGGAGGGGAGCCGGGGTGTGAGGGTTCGCCATGATTCTCAGTATCGGTTCGTCTGGTCGGGCCCGGGATCCGGAGACGACCCTGGCGTTCCCCTGACCTTCGACCGTCCCGACCCTGATCGTCTTGTGGCGGAGGTCAACCGCCGACCGCGGAACAGTAGGCGGCGACCCTGGCCCGGCGGACCGCGCCGTCGAGGAGGCGCAGTGCCTCGCGCCGCGCCCGCATCTGGGCGGTGTCCAGTCCCCGACCAGGGTCTTCGCCGGCGAGGTGGACCACGACGGCCAACCGGTCGGCGAGGGCGGCGACCCGGTGTGCCCGCGGGGGATGGCCCGGGGGCAGCCCCGGCGTGGGGGAGCGCTCCGCGTCGCGCAGGGCGGACAGGGCCCGGACGACCTCGGGCCCCCACGGGGCGATGTCGTCGATCCGTCCGAACAGGTCGGTCGACTCGCGTACCGCGAGGGTGAGCCGGTGTTCGGCGTCGGCCAGGGGGAGCGGTTCGGGCATGCTGTCGACGGCGGGGTAGGGCGTCCAGAGGACACCCACGTAGGATGAGCCCCGCCGGTCTTCACCGGGGACGAGCCCCACCTGTCGGTCGCCCAGGCGCACCAGTACGGCCTCGCGGGCCTCGATCGCGGCCTTGTTGAGCTCTGCCGGCCCCACGAGCCCCAACGGGTCGCCGGGGACCGGCAGGCACAGCCGGAACGCGCTCAGGCCGCGCGGGCGCAATCCGGCCAGCGCCGCGCGTAGCGGAGTCCCGGCCGTGATGAGCGGGTCGCCGTCGGGGAGGGCGCCGACGACGTGGGGACCGGTGTTCCGCTCCACCGCGTCGACCGCGTCGTCCAGGCCGACCCGGCCGGACAGCCACGCGTTCCCCCAGGCGGTGAGCGGTGCGGAGGACAGTTCTCGAAGCATCGGTGCCAGCCTAGATCGGCCGCCGGACCACCAGGGGCGTCCAGTATGTTCGCTACTCGGGCGCGACGAAGGAGAGCGATGAACGGGCATGTGCTGCGCATGAGCGGTGTGGGCGTACGCCGGGGGGCGGCGGAGCTGCTGCGCGACGTGGACTGGGTCGTTGAGGAGGAGGACCGCTGGGCCGTCATCGGGCCCAACGGGGCGGGCAAGACGACGCTGTTGCGGATCGCCGCGACGCAGTTGTTCCCGACGTCCGGATCGGTGGACGTCCTGGGCGAACGCATGGGCGAGGGAGACGTGTTCGAGCTCCGGCCGCTCATCGGGTTCGCCGGGTCGGCGGTCGCCAACCAGGTGCCCGACACCCAGAACGTCCTCGACCTCGTCATCAGCGCCTCCTACGGTTACCTGGGCCGTTGGGGGGAGGAGTACGGGCAGCCCGACCACGACCGTGCGTATGCGATGTTGGGGCAGTGGGGGGCGCGTCACCTCGCCGATCGGGCGTTCGGCACGCTGTCGGAGGGGGAACGCAAACGGGTGCTGATCGCCCGGTCGCTGATGTCCGACCCGGAGCTGCTGCTGCTCGACGAGCCCGCCGCGGGGTTGGACCTGGGTGGGCGCGAGGACCTGGTACGCCGCCTGGCCACGTTGGCCGCCGACATCGACGCCCCGGCACTGGCGGTCGTGACCCATCACGTCGAGGAGATCCCGGCCGGATTCACGCACGGCCTGCTGCTGCGTGAGGGGCGGGTCGTGGCGGCGGGGCCGTTGGAGTACGTCATGACGGCCGACAACCTCAGCGAGACGTTCGGCCTGCCCCTGAAGGTGGAGCGTGTGGGCGACCGTTGGAGCGCGCGGGCGGTCTGATCGCTGTCGCCGCCGGCCGGGTCGCCGCAACGCCCGGCCGGCGCGTCGGCCCCGCGGTGCGCGCGTCTTTCCTCGGTGGTGGGCAAGCGTGCGGGGGGCGCCCGAACGCTCCCGCCGTAGGAGGGCCGGGAGGCCCGTCCGGACCTGACGGCCGACACGCCGGGGCGGCGTCGGGCCGTGCGCGTCCAGCGCGGCGCGTACCGTCCAGCCCGTCCCCTCCCTTCCCCCGGGGGGCGCCCACGCCTCACCGACACCAGATTCGTACACTGTATGCAAATCTGGTTCGGGCGTCATGGCACGGACAGGGCCGAAACGGGCGCGCGGCGTCCCCGACACGAAGGGCGCGGATGACGTGGTGGGAGGCGCTCGCCGTTCTGGCGGCGGGCATCGGCGCGGGGGGAATCAACGCGGTCGTGGGGTCGGGGACGCTGTTCACGTTCCCGGTGCTGCTGGCGCTGGGATACCCGCCGGTGGTGGCGACGGTCTCCAACAGCATCGGCCTGGCGCCGGGGTCGCTCACCGGCGCGATCGGCTACCGGCGTGAACTCGCCGGCCAGCGGACCCGGATACTGCGCTTCGGCGCCATGTCCTTCCTCGGCGCGATCACCGGCTGCGTGCTCCTGTTGACCCTGCCGGAGGAGGTCTTCACCTTCGTCGTCCCGGTCCTCATCCTGCTCGCCTGCACCCTGATCATCGCCCAGCCGCGGATCAACGCCTGGATGCGGCGACGGCGGCCCTCCCGCCCCAACGGTGGGCCACTGCTGCCGCTGGGGGTCTACGGAGCAGGCGCCTACGGCGGCTACTTCGCCGCCGCGCAGGGCATCGTCCTGATCGGGCTGCTGGGTTCGGCGCTGGACGACGACATCCAGCGGATCAACGCGCTGAAGAACGCGCTGACGTCGATCGTGAACGGTACCGCCGCGGTCTTCTACATGATCTTCGCCAACCCGAGCTGGCCGGTGGTCGGACTCATCGCCGGAGGGGCGATCGTCGGCGGTTATCTCGGGGCCAAGGTCGGCCGCAGGCTCAAGCCGCTGGCGCTGCGCATCCTCGTCGTGGTCATCGGGCTGACCGCGGCCGTCCAGCTGCTCATGGACGCGCTGGGCGGCTGAGCCCGTGCCCGGTGGCGGGCACGGGCGGGGTGAACGGCTACTTCCGCGAGAAGTAGCCGCGGCGGTCGGCGTCCTCGATGAGGGCGGTGGCGTAGGAGCCGAGCGCCTCGGACCCCTCGGCGATGATCCGGACCTTCTCCAGCACCTGGTCCTTGGTGACGCCGTACTGCACCCAGGTTCCGCCGTCGGTGTGCCAGTTGGCGAGCATGGGGGCGAGCCGGTCGATGGCCTTGGCGAAGCGGGCCTCGGGGGTGAGGCGGGCCTCGAACTCCTCCCACAGCCCGCGCGCGTAGGTGGCCTGGTCCTTGGGGAGCAGGGCGAAGATCCGGTCGGCGGCGACCCGTTCGCGCTCGGCCTGGGAGGCCGACATGCGCGTGTCGTAGACGAAGGTGTCCCCCGCGTCGATCTCGACGATGTCGTGGACGAGGAGGAGCTCCACCACGTGTTCGATGTCGGTCCCCTGGGGCGCGTACTCGGCGAACACCCGCGCGGTCAGGGCGAGGTGCCAGGAGTGCTCGGCGTCGTTCTCCCTCCGGGAACCGTCGACGAGCAGGTTGCGGCGCAGGATCCGCTTGAGCTTGTCGACCTCAAGGATGAACCGGAGCTGGGCCGTGAGTCGTTCGTGATCAACCCCGCTGGCGTACACCGGTGCCGGTTCAGTCACGTAAGTCGCCCTCCTAGAGAAGCTTGTCGCACGCGGGTCCCGGTGGAGAGGCGCTTGGCCACCTGGCGGAGCGGCGGCAGGGGGCGCTGGGGCCGTCCGGGCCGGGGAGGACACGCGTGATTAGCCATCACGTTAACCAAAACCAGGGGAAGATGCTCAGCCCACCATGGGGATGATCCCATGGAACGCGCACACGCTGACGCGAGAGCGTCCACCGAGGGAGGCTGCATGGAGCGACGGGTTAACGGCCGGTCACGTCTCATCGTGGTTGGCGGTGATGCCGGGGGGATGAGTGCCGCCTCTCAGGCGCGCCGCCGACGCGGTCCCGACGACCTGGAGATCCTCGCCCTGGAACGTGGCGCGCACACCTCTTACTCGGCGTGCGGCATCCCGTACCTGGTCGGGAAAACGGTATCGAGTGCCGACGAGCTGATCGCCCGCGCCCCCGACACCTTCCGCCGAGATTACGCCATCGATGTGCGCACCGGTACCGAGGTGACGGCCATCGACCTGGAACGACGTGTTGTCGGGATGATCGGTGGGGATGGGATGTTTCACGAGGAACATTTTGATCACCTCCTGATCGCGACCGGAGCCGTGCCGCGCCGTCCCGACCTTCCCGGTGCCGACGCCCAGGGGATCCATGGGGTGCAGACCCTCGATGACGGCATCCGGCTGCGCGCCGAGGTCGATGAGCGCTCCCCACGTCGCGCGGTGGTGGTCGGCGGCGGCTACATCGGGTTGGAGATGGCGGAGGCGTTCCTCGAACGGGGTGTCGAGGTCGACCTCATCGAGGCGGGGCCCGAGCCCATGGGCACGCTCGATCCCGACATGGGCCGTTTGGTGCGTGACGCGGTATGCGAGATGGGGGTGCGCTTCTTCCCCGGGACACGGGTGACCGGATTCGACACCAAGGACGGCCGGGTGCGCGCGGTCCTGACCGAGGACGCCGAGTTCCCCGCCGACATCGTCGTGCTGGGCATGGGGGTCCGGCCCAACAGCGACCTCGCGCGACAGGCCGGTCTGGAGGTCGGGCCCACGGGTGGGATCGTCGTCGACCCCCGGATGCGCACCTCGGTCGAAGGGGTCTGGGCGGCGGGTGACTGCGTGCAGACCGTCCACCGGATATCGGGGGCGCCCGTCGCGATCGCGCTGGGCACCCACGCCAACAAGCAGGGCCGGGTCGCGGGTATCAACATCGCCGGTGGGTACGCGCGCTTTCCCGGCGTCGTGGGGACGGCCATCACCAAGATCTGTGGGGTCGAGGTCGCGCGCACGGGGCTCGGCGAGGCCGAGGCCCGGCGGGCCGGGTTCGAGTTCGAGACGGTGACGGTGAGGTCCTCGACCCGTGCCGGGTACTACCCGGGAGCCTCGATGATGACGCTCAAGCTCATCGCCGAGCGCCGGACCGGCCGGTTGCTCGGCGGTCAGATCGTCGGTCGCGAGAACGCGGGCAAGCGTGTCGACGTGCTGGCCACCGCGCTGTGGAACGAGATGACCGTCGAGGAGATGGCGGGGATGGACCTCGGATACGCGCCGCCCTTCTCACCGGTGTGGGATCCGGTCCTCGTGGCGGCGCGGAAGCTGGAAGGGGCTCTCTGAGGGAGAGTGGCGTATCAGCGCACGTCAGAGCGGCGATGGCGAGAGTGGCATCCCGAATAGGACGTAAATGGTTTTTGTCTGTTTTTGGGAGGATTCTCGTGTAGAACAGGTTCGACGACAAGGTCGTCCCATCGCCGGCGGAGGCTCGGGACTGGGCCGGGCCACCGCTCTCCAGGTGGCCCGCGAGGGCGCGAAGCCCGCCCTTGTCGACCTGAACGAGGAGGGCCTCGCCGAGGCGGCCGCCGCCGTCAAGCGGGTCGCCCCGCAGGCCGAGGTCACCACGATCGTCGCCAACGTCGCGGCCGAGGACGGCACACGTGGCTACGTCGACAAGACGATCGAGGTCTACGGCCGCATCGACGCCTTCTCCGGCAACGCCGGCATCGAGGGCGGGCAGGACCTCACCCAGGACTTCGGGGCGAGGAGTTCGACCGTGTCGTATCGGTCAACCTGCGCGGGGTCTTCCTCGACCTCGAGTACGTCCTGCCCGTCATGCGGGAGCAGGGCCACGGCACGGTCGTCGACACCACCCGCGTCGGCGGAATCCGGGGTGTGGGCGACCGGTCCGGCTACGCCGCCTCCAAGCACGGCGTCGCCGGCCTGACCCGCGGCTCCGGCGTCGAGTACGGCCGGTTCGGGATCTCCGTCAAGGCCATCGCCCCCGGCGCCATCGTGACTCCCATGGTCGAGGCCTCGCTCAAGCAGATCGACCCCGTCAACCGGGAGGCCGCGGGCAAGGAGTTCGTCAGCGTCAACCCGACGAAACGGTCCGGCGGGCCGGTGGCGGCCTTCCTGCTGTCCGACCAGTCCTCCTCCAGCAACGCCACGGTCGTCGCGATCGACGGCGGGCAGTCCGAGAAGTACTGACCCGTTCCACGAGGACGGTCACACCGCCCTCGCCAGGCCCGCCGCGTTACGGGGGCGGACCGATCGCGTCGGCGCTCGGTGGGGCGGCGCGCGGAGAAGGAGCGCGGCGGGACACGGCGCGGATCAGCGGAACCGTACCGTCTCCTCCACCGCGGAGGTCAGGTGCAGGTGGAACCACTCGGTGAGCGCGCGGTCGACCAGCACGCTGCCGGGGGTCGGTGGTCCGGGGACCAGGCCGGGCTCGGGGCCCATCGTGTGAGCGAGGTCGGGGATCACCACGTGGCGCAGGGCCGGTGCCGGATGGTAGGGGGCGAGCGCGTCGTGGAAGGCCTGGCCGTGCTCGGGGCGGATCACCTCGTCGAGCCCGCCGGTGATCACCAGCAGGGGCGGCAGGGGCGCCCGCGCGCCGATCTCGGCGGCCCGCGCGGTGAAGTCCAGCCAGGCCGCGGCCTCGCGTGACTGCTCGCTCCAGTGGTAGGCGATGCCGAGATGGCGCTCGCGCGCCGCGAGCACCGGGGTGGGGTCGATGATGGGGTTGACGACCGCCATCGCGCCGATGGGAAGCCGGCTCTCGGCCAGCGCGAGAAGGGCCGCGGCCCCGCCGGCGCCGACCCCCGCCAACCCGAACGGACCGTCGTGGACGGGGAAACGTTCCCGCAGTTCCTCGGCCACCTCCACGAGCTCCATGGCGGCCTGCTCGATGACCGGACCGTAGAGGTGGAGGAGGTAGTCGGACTGGCCGAGATGGTTGACCTCGGCGACGCCGCCCTTGGGCAGGCGCGCCCCGAACATGGGCAGACCGAGGTAGAAGCGCCACGCGGGCAGGCGCGTCAACGGCAGTGTCCCGGCCAGGGCGGCCTCACTGCGCGGTGGCTCGAACGCGTGTAACGCGATGACCATCGGAGCCGCTCCGCCATCGTAGGGCGGCACCGCGACGTAGGGCACTCCGGCGGCGAATCCGGTCAACGGCCGGGCGAGCGTGCCGTCTGCTACCACTGAGGGTCCCTCCCCTGATCGAACCCCTCGTTACCGGACGCCGCGAGGACGGCCGGTCATACGCCTTGTCGTGTGGAGCCGACGAGGACGGAGCCGTCGGGAGCCCGGGGCACCGTGACGGCTGGGCACGTGGACAGGACGCTGCCACGCCACTCCCCCGTGACGTGTCGGCGCCGCTGCGCGTTCCCCCGATAGCCGACCGCCGTAGCGTCCGGTCCACCGTGTTCATCCTGCCAACCCGGGCACCGTCGTGAGGGTGCCGCGGTGAAATTACCTTATCGCCCTTTTTGTGAGAAACGTGGATCTCGTCCGAAATCTACCGTGGACCGAAGTGCCGACTGAGATAACTGTGGACGAGGAGTTTCGCTTCGGTGATCAGTGTCGGATCCCCATCCGGATCGTGGCGGAAGGCCAGTTTGAGGACCGCGTCGGAGGCTTCGACCGCGACCATGACGGCGCGGTCGAGTTCCTCTCCCTCCTTGGCCTCGGTGGTCGTGACGACGAGTTCGCGCAGTCGATTGGCGATGACCTGGTTGTTGTCCGCCTCGGGATCGAGGAGCCGGACGTCCACGACGTCACCGAAGTGCAGGCTGCGGAAACCCGGCACCGTCCGGTGCATGTCGATGTACTCGTCGATGATGGCCTCGACCGCCTCGGTCCAGTGCTCGAACGCCTCCTCGGCCAGGCGCTGGGTCACCCGCATGCTGAACAGGTCCAGGTAGCGCAGCCCCAACGCCTGGGTGATGGCCTTCTTGTCGGGGAAGAACTGGTACACCGACCCGATCGCCACACCGGCGCGTTCGGCGATCCGGGTGGTCGACAGCTCGCCGTAACCCCCCTCGTCGAGGAGCTCGGCGCAGGCGTCGAGCATCCGTTGCACGCGGGCCATGCTGCGCTGCTGTGCCGGAAGCCGGCGCAGGGGGGCGTGCGCCAGGGCAGGCTGGGACGTGTCGACACGCGCGTGGCGGGAGAGGGGCGGGGTGCCCGATCCGTCGGGGGTTCCGGAATCGCGACGCGGCCAGGGCGTGGCGGACGCGGAGCTGCGGGAAGTAGTCGTCACGTCTCTATCATGCCTTTCTGAATTCAAATGGTTCCCGTACTATTCCGGTTTTGGACGCGCGTCCGGTGGCATGAACCGTTCTGGCCACTTCCGGACTTCTCGTGTGTTCCCGGCCGGACACGCTCCCAGAGGAGTTGACGTGCCAAGCACCGACCATTCCGATTCGTCCACCGTTCTCTTCCCCAGGGATTTCCTATGGGGGGTTGCGACAGCGGCCTACCAGGTCGAAGGCGCGTCCGAACAGCGGGGAGCCTCGATCTGGGACGAGTTCTGCCGCATACCGGGCCGAATTGCCGACGGGTCCTCTGGGCGAGTCGCCTGTGATCACTACCATCGATTCCCCGGCGATGTCGCGTTGATGGCCGAACTCGGACTTAGCGCCTATCGCTTTTCCATCTCCTGGCCGCGGATCATGCCGCTGGGGCGGGGACGGATCGATACGGCGGGGGTCGATTTCTACGCCCGGCTGATCGATGAGCTCCTGGCCGTGGGTATCGAACCGGTCCCCACGCTCTACCACTGGGACCTTCCCCAGGCCCTGGAGGAGGAGGGCGGCTGGCTCGTCCGGAGCACCGCCGAACGCTTCGCCGACTACGCGCGGGCGGTCGCCGCCCGTCTCGGCGACCGGGTCACGCGCTGGATCACCCTGAACGAGCCGTTCGTGCACATGGCCTACGGCTACGCCTTCGGCGTGCACGCACCTGGCCGGACCCTCATGTTCGACGCCCTTCCGGTCGCCCACCACCAGCTGCTGGCGCACGCCTTGGCGGCCCGCGCGCTACGTGACGGTGGCCACCAGGTGCTCCTGGCCCACAACCACACCCCGGTCGTTCCGGCGAGCGGCGCGCCGCAGGACCGGGCCGCCGCCCAGGTCTACGACGCCCTGCACAACAGGCTCCTCCTCGACCCGCTCCTCCTGGGGCGTTACCCCGACCTGGCGGCACTGGCGGCGCTGGGGGCCCCGGACCTCGGGGATTTCGTGCGGGACGCGGACCTGGACCTGATGGCCGGGTCGTTGGACGGGCTCGGCGTCAACTACTACATGCCGACGCTCGTCGCCGCACCGGGGCCAGGGGAGGCGCTGCCCTTCGCCCTGCCGGACTACACCTCCCGGTTTCCGGGCACGCCGGTGACGGCCTTCGGCTGGCCGGTGGCGCCGGAGGGGCTGTACCGGGTGTTGACCGGGCTGCGTGACCGTTACGGTGCCGCGCTTCCGCCGCTCCACGTCACCGAGAACGGTTGCTCGCGGGCCGATACCCCGGACGGGGCCGGGCGCGTCGCCGATCCCGAGCGCATCGACTACCTCGACCGTCATCTGCGGGCCCTCGTCGCGGCGAAACGGGACGGGGTGGATGTCCGTGGCTATTTCGTGTGGTCGCTACTGGACAACTTCGAGTGGGCGGAGGGGTTCACCCAGCGCTTCGGCCTGGTGCACGTCGACTACCGGACCCAGGCGCGCACCCCCAAGGACTCCTTCGCCTGGTACCGGGACCGCATCGCCCGCGCTCGGGCCGGTACGGCGTGACGCCCGTCGGAGGCCCGGGCGTTTCTTACTTTTTGGGGTTAAAAACCCCCGCGTTTCCTTGGAGGGAGGGGAGAAGATCAGTAACGTCGCGGCATGACCGCTGCCGCAGAGATCCCCTCCAGCGTCGAGGCCTTCATCCGCGACCTGCCCAAAGTGGAACTTCACGTCCACCTGGAAGGGTCGATGCAGCCCGCCACGCTGCTCGAACTCGCCCGCAAACACGGCGTCGACGACCTACCGGACACGATCGAGGCGATCGCCGACTACTACGAGTTCCGCGACTTCCCGCACTTCATCGACGTCTATATCAACTCGGTGCGGACGCTGCGCGACGAGTCCGACTTCGCGCTGTTGACGCGCGACGTGGCGCGTCGCCTGGCCGCACAGAACGTCCGCTACGCGGAGGTGCACCTCAGCCTCTACAACCACCTGCTGCGGGGTGTCCCCGCACAGGTGGTGTTCGCCGGGGTCGAGCACGGGCGGATCGAGGCCGAGCGCGAACACGGCATCCGGTTGCGCTGGATCCCCGACTTCCCCGGCGACTACGGGGTCGAGGCGGGTGAGAGGACCCTGGAGGCGGTGCTCGCCCACGGCCCCGCCAGCGTCGTCGGCTTGGGCATCGGCGGGATCGAGGTGGACCGCGACCCGTTCGCCGACGTCTACGCGCGGGCCCGGGCCAACGGGCTGCACAGTCTGCCCCACGCCGGGGAGAACGGCGGTCCCGGACGGGTCTGGTCGGCGATCCGGGTCCTGGGGGCCGAACGCATCGGCCATGGCATCGACAGCATGAAGGATCCCGAGCTCGTGGCCTATCTGCGGGAGACGCAGCTTCCCCTGGACGTCTCACCGACCTCCAACCTGCGCACCCGCGCCGTCGAAGCGATCGGGGACCACCCGTTGCCGCGCATGGTGGAGGAGGGGCTCATGGTGACGCTCAACTCCGACGACCCGCCGATGTTCGGGACGGACCTGACCAACGAGTACCGCACCGCCTACCGGATCGGCCTGGGGCTCGACGACCTGGCGGGCCTGGCCCGTAACGGCGTCACGGCGTCCTTCCTGGACGACGCGGCGAAGCGGGAACTGACCGCGGAGATCGACGCCCTGGTGGCGCGCTCCTGAGGCGAGGGGCGGCGGCGTCAGCCCCTGGTGCGCAGCGGATCGCCCGACCAGGGGCTCGGCGTCCCCTTGGCGTCGAAGAAGTCGCCCCCCTTGCGGCGCATGTCGTCGCTTCCCCAGTTCGCGGGCTCCTGCGCGTCGACCCTGCGCATCCGCGGGATGTGCTTGCGGCAGTGGATGTAGGCCTCCTCGACCCGCGCCACCACCCACATCTGCGCGCGTTGGCCGGGGACGGCCGGTTCCGGCAGGTCGGGGCTGTGCCGGCGGAGTTCCACGTCGTCGAGGATGGCGGCGCGCCCGTTGACGTGCAGGCCGATGTGGTCGCGCTCGAAGTCGAGGAACATGAGACCGATATGCGGGTTCTCGCGGATGTTCCCGACGCTGGCGAGGACCCCGTTGCCCCGGTACTCGGGGTAGGCGAGGGTGCGCCGGTCGATGACGTGGACGAAGCCGGGCGGGCCGGCGCGCAGACTGGAGTCGCATTCGCCGCGTGAGTCGGAGGTGGCGACGAACACCATCTCCTGGCGTGCGATGAATTCGCGCATGCGGGGGTTGAGGTGGTCCAGGACCTGGTCCCGGTAGAAGCGTCGGGCGCGCTCCGAGGTGCCGTACAGCTCCTGCATGTGATGCTCACCGGCCGAGCCCGGGAGGCGTCCCGAGTCCTCCCCGGGCTGCTCCTGCCAGTGGGCGCGACGGTCGCCGGTTTCGGACATGCTCCCTCTCCATCTGCGATGATCGCGCCTGATTGTGCCATCTTCAACCTAGTTGTGGCGAGAAGAAGACGGAGTGAGGCCTTTCGCCTCTTGCTGTTTTGCTCCCGATTAGTGGCGATTTGTCGATAAAAATGGCTCCCGGTATTTCCTCAGGAGGCGGCCTCTGAACCAGAGGGGCCATCCAGTCCGGTCGCACAGGTGCTCCGGTCTTCCGCCCAGGTCAGTGGCGCCTGTTCCGCCGCCGCCCCCTCGTACAGGACGGGAACGCCCCCATCGTTCCGGGTGGGAAGCCACTCGCCCTCGATGACCTCATCGCCCGGCATGGCCAGCCGCAGTACGCCGGTCTCGGCGGTGGGAGGTGTGGAAGGCGAGGTTCCCCAAGCCGTAATGGACGTAGGCGCCGTCGAGGTGGCCGCCCGGTCCGAGGACGTGGGAGTGCCCGCCGACGACGGCGGCGGCGCCGGCCTCGACCAGCCGCCGGGCGAGATCGGACGCGTGCGGCAGTGGGCAGTGGTCGCCCTCACGGCCCCAGCGCAGGAACACGACGACGGTGTCGGCCTCGGCGGCCCGGACCGCGGTGACCAGCCGTTGGGGGTCTTCTCCCTTGGCGGAGGCCAGGCCGGCGGTCCACTCGGCCATCAGGTGGTCGTCCAGGACGTCGGTCGCCCCGAAGAGGGCGACGCGGTTGCCGGAGGCATCGAGGGCGTGCGGGGCGTAGGCGGCATCGGCGTCTGGACCGGCGCCCACGAGGGGGAGGCCGGCCTCCCCCTCGTGGGCGAGGGTGTCGGCCGGACCGGCGGGTCCGTGGTCCATGCCGTGGTTGTCGGCGAGGGGGGCGACGTCGAGGCCCGCCTCACGGAGCGCGGTGAAGGCCGTCGCGGGCGCGCGGAACAGGAACCGCCCGCCCGGAGCCGGCGTGCCGGCCTCGGTCACCGCCGTCTCCGGGTCGACCATCGCGATGTCGGCGGCGGAGAGCGTGGAGCCGACGTCTCCCAGCGCCTCCGCGGGGGAGGCGTCCAGCCGGGAGCGGAGCACGCCCTCGAAGTGGACGTCGCCGCCGAAGGCGATGGTGAACGGCACGGGGAGGCGGCCCTTTCGCCCCCCGCTCGGGCAGGACGCGCCGGCGACGGCCTCGGCTCCGGAGCCGAGCGCCGCTCCGTCGGCACCGCAGGACGTGGTGGTGAGGACGAGGAGGGCGAGCGCGGCCCGTAGCCGGTGGGACGTGCCGAGGGGGATGGGGGGCACGCGGACTCTGAATGCGTGAGTGAGACGCAGGTCGCACTCGTGACGCGCTCCGGGGATGGTGAGTTGTCGGAGTTCTCCGATGCGCCTGGTTGTGACTTGGGTCACCGCCAGCGGCGCACCCCCTCGGTGGGGCTGTCCACTGTGTCATACTTCACGGCTTATCTGTACTCGCTCGTTTTCTTGAGCTATTCCAGTTTGTGTCCTATGCTTGCGGCCATGGACAACGCCACCGACCTCCGCGCGGCCGGTCTGCGGGTCACCGCGGCCCGGCTGGCGATCCTCGACGCGGTCCGGGAGGGCAACCACCTGGACGCCGAGCACGTCGCACAAGCGGTCCGCGGCAAAGTGGGACACGTATCCACCCAGGCGGTCTATGACGCGCTCCACGCGCTGACCGGCGCCGGACTGCTGCGCCGCATCGAGCCCGCCGGTTCGCCGGCGCGCTACGAGGCGCGCGTCGGGGACAACCACCACCACCTCGTCTGCCGTGAATGCGGTGAGGTCACCGACATCGACTGCGTCGTGGGAGAGGCTCCCTGCCTGGAACCGTCGCAGACGAACGGCTACACCATCGCCGCGGCCGAGGTCGTGTTCTGGGGCGTGTGTCCGAACTGCCAGACCAAGGATGGCGACTCCTCCGGCGACAGCGTCGGCGCCCCCGCGCGCCCGGCGTGACGCCCGATCCCCGCGTCCGATCCCTCCCGGCGTAACCGGGTTCCTCCGCGAGCCACGAGGCCGGCTTGATCATGACCCGAAAGGTGCAAGCAGTGGTTGCTTACAGCACGGACGACAACGGTATCCCGGCACCGAGCGACGGTCTCTCGCAGTCGGTGGGCCCCAACGGCCCGCTGTTGCTGCAGGACCACTTCCTGATCCAGAAGATGGCGCACTTCAACCGCGAGCGGGTGCCCGAGCGCGTCGTGCACGCCAAGGGCGGCGGTGCCTTCGGTGAGCTGGAGATCACCGAGGACGTCAGCCAGTACACCAAGGCGGACCTGTTCCAGAAGGGCAAGAAGACCCCGCTGCTGCTGCGCTTCTCCACCGTCGCCGGTGAGCTGGGCAGCGCCGACACCGCCCGTGACCCGCGTGGTTTCGCCCTGAAGTTCTACACCGAGCAGGGCAACTACGACATCGTCGGCAACAACACGCCGATCTTCTTCATCCGCGACCCCTCGAAGTTCTCCGACTTCATCCACTCGCAGAAGCGGCGTGCCGACAACCAGCTGCGCGACCACAACATGCAGTGGGACTTCTGGACCCTCAACCCCGAGTCGGCCCACCAGGTCTCCTTCCTGATGACCGACCGCGGCACCCCGAAGACCTGGCGTCACCAGCACGGCTTCGGTAGCCACACCTTCCTGTGGTACAACGCCAACGGCGAGAAGTTCTGGGTCAAGTACCACTTCAAGACCGAGCAGGGCATCGAGAACTTCACCGCGGCCGAGGCCAAGGCCTTCGAGGCCGAGGACCCCGACCTGCACCGCCGTGACCTGTGGGAGTCCATCAAGAAGGGCGACTACCCGGCCTGGACCGTCAACGTCCAGATCATGCCCTTCGAGGACGCCGCCGACTACCGGTTCAACCCGTTCGACCTCACCAAGGTGTGGCCGCACGCGGACTACCCGGAGATCACGATCGGCCGGTTCGTCCTCAACCGGAACCCGGAGAACTACTTCGCCCAGATCGAGCAGGCGGCGTTCAGCCCGTCCAGCCTGGTGCCGGGCATCGCGATGAGCCCGGACAAGATGCTTCAGGGCCGGCTCTTCTCCTACCCCGACACCCAGCGCTACCGGATCGGCCCGAACTACCTGCACCTGCCGGTCAACCAGCCGAAGTCCCCGGTCAACAGCTACAACTTCGACGGTCCGATGGCCTACCGCTACGGTTCGGACCCGGTCTATGCCCCCAACACCGTTGGTGGCCCGGCCGCGGACCCGGAGTTCCACAAGGGCGAGAGCTACCACGTCGCGGGTGAGATCGTCCGCTCCGCCTACGACCTCCACAAGGAGGACGACGACTTCGGTCAGCCGCGCGCGCTGTGGGAGAAGGTCCTCTCCGAGACCGACCGCGCCAACATGGTGAGCAACATCGTCGGCCACGCCTCGGCCCCCGAGGTCACCGCCGACATGAAGAAGCGTGTGGTCGAGTACTGGACCAACGTCCACCCCGACCTCGGCGCCGGCGTCGCGAAGGGCCTCGGCGTCCAGGCCTGAGTGATCGTCCAGGTGGTCGGTCTGTGAGGCCGACCGCCGCCCGCACCCCGGGTGGGATCTCGGTATCCCGCCCGGGGTTTTCTTTTTGCTACTTTCGCGCGTGTTGACGGAATGATCCACATTTCTCCCTTCAACTATATTTCGTAGGAAATTAGTAATCCCCTCTTCTGGACTCGGGTTTTTCCAGGGAAAGCGTTCCGTGTGGTGACGGCGGTAAGCTGATCTTGCTCTGAACGGAGCCGTGAGCTGCGTCGACTCTCGGTCCGGGGGTGATGTGCGCTCTGCGGGAGTTTCGGGGGATTGCCGAAATTCGGCGGAAAAAGCCTGCCTTCCGCGCAGGGCTGCTAACGTAACCATTCGTCGGCGCGCCGGAGCGGGAAAACGTACCTTCCGGATGTCCCGTGCCGAGAAGGGTCGCTCCGGCCGTCGATGTCAGAGCGAGGAAACGTCCGGGGATCCCCGTACCTCGAAAGCGACCCGTGCTTCACCGACCCCCACCGCGGTGACGATCCGCCCTTGATGGGTCACTTTCCGTAACGCATTGAGCGAAAGGTCCTTCCGAACATGCGCAAGAAGCTCTACACCTCGGCCTCCGCGGCCCTGCTGGCCGCGGGGCTCACCGGGGCCTTCGCCCCCCACGCGGCGGCCGACCAGCTGACCGATGGAACCGGTGGAGTGGTCGCCGGCAACCAGGTCAGCGTGCCCGCCGACATCAAGGCGAACCTCTGCGGCAACTCCCTCGCCGTCCTCGGGATCTCCGAGGCCGAGTGCACGCAGGTGGCCAAGGTCCTCTACGCGGCCAGCGGCAAGGGGCAGGCGAGCCAGCAGACGGACGGCTCGGGCGGGATCGCCAGCGGCAACCAGATCAACATCCCGGTGGACGCGGCGATCGAGGTCTGCGGGAACTCCGTGGCCGTCGGTGGGATCTCCGAGGCCGAGTGCACCAAGATCGTCGAGAAGGTGGCCGACTCCCAGGAGAACGAGCAGCGCACCAGTGGCGCCGGCGGGATCGCCAGCGGCAACCAGATCAACGTCCCCGTCGACGTCGCCGTCAACATCTGCGGCAACTCCATCGGCGTCCTCGGCATCTCCAAGGCCGAGTGCAACACGGTCATCAACGTCATCCACGAGGCGCCGGAGAACAAGGCGGGCGGCCAGCAGACGGACGGCTCGGGCGGGATCGCCAGCGGCAACCAGGTGACCGTTCCGGTCGACGCCGCGGTCGAGATCTGCGGCAACGCCGTCTCCGTGCTCGGCCTGGGCGAGGCCGAGTGCGTCTCCGAGATCTCCGACGAGCAGAAGCCGCCCGCGGAGGACCCCAAGCCCGGGGACGACTGCAAGGGCAAGGACGAACACGGTTACGACACCGACTGCGAGGAGCGGCCGGGCGGCGACAAGCCCGGTGGCGAGGAGCCGGGCGGCGAGCGGCCGGGTGAGGGTAAGCCGGAGGAGCCGGGTGGCTCCGAGGGGCCGGGGACCCCGGGTGGTCCGGGCGACACCGAGGGGCAGAGCGGGCCTGGCGGTTCGGACGGCACCAGCGCGGACGAGTCCGCGACGCCCGGCGGTCTGCCGGTGACCGGTGCGGCCCTGGGCGGCCTGGTCGCCGCCGCGGTCGCGGCGGTCGGCGGTGGTGGCGCCGCCATGTACCTGGCCCGGCGTCGTAAGGCCGCCGCCGCGGCCGGCGAGGAGTAGTCCCGCGCCCAGGTGACGACGCGGCGCCCCCGGACCTTGCGGTCCGGGGGCGCTGTGCGGTGCGCCGACACCCTCTCCCGGTGAGCGCGGCGCGTGTCCGGCGGTCCTCCTGCTGTGTTCGGATCAGCTGACGTTGATGTCGATGCAGGAGTAGAAGGCGTTGGCGGTGTCGGCGATGTTCCAGACGGCGAGGAGCTTCTGCTTGCCGCTGTAGCCGTTGAGGTTGATGGTGTGGTTGACGGTGGAGCCGGGGCGGGCGCCGCCGTCGTTGAACACGGCGACGCGGGTGGAGCCGATGTAGTACTCCCACGTGCTGGTGGCGTGGGCGGCGGTGATACGCCAGGTGAGGTTGAGGGAGCGGCCGACCGGGGTGACCTGCCAGCCCTTGTTGTCGTCGTCGAGCTCGGCGAACCCGGCGTTGCCGCCGCTGCAGCTGCGCAGACCCTTGGGGCCCTCGACGCTCTGGGGCTCCCACTGGATCGCGCCGCACGAGACGACCCGGGCGGCGCACTGGGCCTGCCGGCTGGCGGGGGAGGAGACGTAGCCGTGGGCGTGGGCGGTGCTGGCGGGCAGCAGCACGAAAACGAACGGGGCGATCGCGGCGGCGGAGAGCAGTTTACGCTTCAACGACATGGCGGGTTCCTTATTGTAATGCGGAGGTATTTCCGATCCGATGGTCTGTTGTTGCGCCGGGAAAACGGCATGGAAAGCGGGGGAAAGGGGCGGGCGTTCCCGGGCGAGAAGGTCGTCGCCGGCCTCCTCGCCCGGTGGGGGACTCTGTTGCGGGGATTCTCGACTCCTCTGGACTTTCCGGAAAAGCGCTGATGGAAGCTGGGGTATGGCGGTTATTCCGGATTCTCCAGCTGGTCTAGACCGTATTTTGCTGTTTACTATGAGTCAAGAGGTGGTTTTCCTCTGATTCGGCTTCCTTGGCGAGGTCGGGGGCGTGAGAGTTCCGCCGCTTCGCCGGGGCTCTCTCCCGCCTGGTTCCATTTCCCTGGAATTGCCGAGGGGCGATGATCTGCGTCTTCGCCGCGGCGTGCCGGGCACTGGTCTAGTCCGGTACACGGCCGGGCGGGACGGTCGAATGTTGTGCATTGCACAAAAAGTGAGGGATTGCTTACCTTTGGGATTGATTTCTCGCGAGGACCGCGTCACCGGCCGGGACGGCGCCCGGTGGCGAGGGGGAGGCGTGTCCCCCCGCTCCTCTTTCGCCAGGTAAGGAGGGGAGCCTGTTACGCCGGGTCGATGCGGACGACACCGGGGGATCTCATAGCCTCGAAGACGTGCTCCGTGTTCTGTTCTCATCGCGCATGCTGGCGTTTCACGCCCTGGTGCTGCTGGTCGTCCCCTCCTTCATCGCCTTGGGGATGTGGCAGTACGGGCGCTGGGAGGTCAAGGCCGCCGCCGCGGACCTCCAGGAGGCCAACCTCACCGCCTCCCCCGTGCCGCTGGCCCAGGTGACCGAGGTCGGGGGTGAGGTCCGGCGGGAGGACCGGTGGAGGACCGTCACCGCGACCGGCGAGTACGACACCGGGAACGAGATGCTCGTCCGCAACCGCGACGGCTCCGGTGGGGTGGGTCTCCACGTCGTCACCCCGTTGGTCACCGACGACGGCGCGGCCGTGCTCGTCAACCGGGGGTGGGTGCCCCAGCCCCCCTCCTCGGCACAGCAGCCGGAGGTCCCCCGGGCGCCCGAGGGGGAGGTCACGGTCACCGGGCGCGTGCAGTTCGGCGAGACCCCGGAGAACACCGGCATCCGGCCGCGAGAGGGCCTGCCCGAGGGGCAGATCATGATCATCGACCTCGACGAGATCGGCCGGGAGCTGCCCTACCCGCTCTATGGCGGGTACGTGGAGCTCACCGCGCAGGACCCGCCCTCGGACCCGGCTCCCGAGGTCGTCTCCCCGCCCGAGACGAACACCGGCATGAACCTGTCCTACGCCGTGCAGTGGTGGGTCTTCGCGGTCATCGCGGTGGTCGGCTGGTTCTTCCTGATGCGCAAGGAGGTCCAGGACTCGAGGAACGCCGGCGGCGAGGACGGTCCTGGCGGGGACGGTGGCGGGGGAGGGCCGCAACGCCCCCTGCCGACCCCGGCCGAGCCCTCTGCCACCTCCTGAGCCGGCTCCGTGGCCGTGGGACCCCTCGGCCTGGCAGGATCGCGCTATGAGCGAGGACCTGACGCACCCGTCCGTGGCCCGGATCGCGCGCCGTGGGGCCGATCCCGACGAGAGCGCCCGTGCGAGCCGCGTCTGGTGGGAGCGCGAGGCCGACGAGTACCAGGCCGAGCACGGCGACTTCCTGCGCGATGTCGGCTTCGTGTGGGGACCGGAGGGGCTCGACGAGGAGAAGGCCCGGCTCCTGGGCGATCCGGCCGAGCTGTCCGGGGCGCGGGTCCTGGAGGTGGGGTGCGGGGCCGGGCAGTGCGGACGCTGGTTGCGCGCCCAAGGGGTGGACCGGGTGGTCGGCGTTGACGTCTCGTTGCGCCAGCTCCAGCACGGATTGCGCATTGACGAGGCCACCGGGTGCTCGCTGGCGACCGCTCAGGCCGACGCTCAGCGACTGCCCTTCGTCGACTCCGCGTTCGACGTCGTGTGCTCCGCCTATGGGGCCTTCCCCTTCGTCCCCGACGCCGTCGCCGCCCTGCGGGAGGTCGCCCGCGTGCTGCGGCCGGGCGGCCGGTTGGCGTTCTCGGTCTCGCATCCGGTCCGGTGGTGCTTCCCGGACGATCCCACCGGGAGGGGCCTCACCGCGACCGAGTCCTACTTCGACCGTCGTGCCTATGTCGAGGAGGACGACGAGGGGCGGGCGCTCTACGTCGAGCACCACCACACGGTCGGCGACTGGGTGCGCGCGATCACGGCCGCCGGCCTGTCGCTGATCGACCTGGTCGAGCCGGAGTGGCCCGCCGACAACGAACAGGTGTGGGGCGGTTGGAGCCCGCTGCGTGGGCGGATCCTCCCCGGCACCGCGATCTTCGTGGCGCGGAAGGGGGATTAGCGTGCGACTCAAACTGGACCTGCACGACATCTACAACCGTGGTACCGACATCGACCGCGCGTTGCGCGACATCCTCGACGAGGCCGTGCGCACCAAGGCGAAGACGGTCGAGATCATCCCCGGCAAGGGGTCGGGGCAGTTGAAGAAGCGGGTCCTGCGCTTTCTCGACCGCAAGGACGTCCGGCCGCTCTACCACCGGGTGGAGAAGGACTCCAAGAACTTCGGCCGCCTGTGGATTCATTTTCGTCATTGATGCGCCCCCAAGGGGCGCCAAGTTGGCCAACTTGGCGCACGATGGTGGCATGAGTGCTGATCGTGTCGAGCTGTCCGTGGCCCAAGCCCGTGACCACTTCTCTGAACGTGTGAACAGAGCCGCCTATGGAAACGAGGTCACCTATGTGACGCGCGGGCGTAAGCGTGAGCGGGTCGCGGCAATCGTTCCGATCGAGCTGGTCGAGGCCTATGAGGCGATGATCGATCTTGAGGACGGGCGCATCGCCCACCAGAGGCTGGAGGAGATCCGGTCCGGCGACGCCGAGGTCGTGTCCGCCGAAGAGGTGGCCAGGGAGCTCGGTCTGTGACGAACGAAGGATCGCGCGTCTTCGAGGTCGTGTTCGATGGCAGGGCCGGTAAGGAGCTCGGCAAGCTGGACAAGCCCGTAGCTCGCCGCGTGTATGCGGCTGTGATGGCCTTGGCCGAGGAACCGCGTCCAGAGGGAGGCCGTCGGCTCAGCGGTCACACGGATCTCTGGCGTATCCGGGTGGACGACCACCGGGTGGTCTACTCGATCGATGACGGCCGACTCGTCGTCGTGGCTCTGCGTGTCGCCCATCGTCGTGGGGTCTACAGAAAACTCTGAGGGCGGTCTTCCGCAAGTGCGCGCACCCGAGAACTTCGGCCGCCTGTTCGTCCGCTGCCGCCACTGAGGTAGGAACCGATGGTCGCCGACGTGGCCGAGTCGGCGTGGTACGGCGGCATGGGTGGCACCTTTCTCGAACTGTCGGTGGCCCGGGCTCGTGTCCGCTTCATCCCGGTGGGTGGACGGGGTGGCCTTCGGCGACGGGATCGCCCGGGCGAAACGGGGGCGCGAGCGGGTCGCGGCGATCGTCCGGGCCGAGCCGGCCGGGGCCTGCGAGGGGTTTCCCGACCGGTGGGACGGGCGTGCCGCACACCGGTGGCTGGAGGGGCCCGGTCCGGCGACGCCCAGGACGTGTCCGTCCGGGACGCCGCCGGGCTCGGCCCGTGACGGGCGATCGCGTCCCGGGGCACGTGGTGTTCGGCGGGTGGGGAACCGGCCGGACAGGTCCGTGATCCAGTGTGGGGATCCGGCCGTGACGGCCCTGGCCGAGGAGCCGCGGCCAAAAGCACGTCGTCGGCCTAGAACGGTCCAGGGCCGTGTCCCTGTGGGCGGCCGCCGCGGGTATCGGCTCCACGATGGCGGGGGTCGGGCCGGTGGGGTGTGTCGTCCGGCCCGGTCACACGTCGAGCAGGCGTTCGGCTGCGGCCCGTACGGCGGTGGCGTCCACGCCGATGTCGGTGAGGGACCGCGCGACGGCGGGATCCTCCAGGGAGGCGAGCAGGATGTGGCCGCCGCCGATGTGACGGTGCCGGTGGGCCAGGGCGATGCGCAGCGACCGCTCCAGCGTCTTCTTCGCCTCCGTGGTGAATGGCCGGTGCCGTCCGCGGGACAGCCGTGCGAGCGGGCCGCGCGGTGGTGTGGAGGGGAGGGCGGCGACCTGCCGGCGCAGCCTGTGGATGTCGGCGCCGTTGTCGTGGAGGAGGCGCGCGGCGGTGGACTCCTCCTGGGCGAGCAGGCCGAGCAGGAGGTGTTCGGAGCCGATGTGGTGGTGGCCGGCGTGGCGGGACTCGTCCTGGGCGAGTTTCACCGCCTGGCGGGCGTCGATGCGGAAGCGTTCGAACATGGTCTGCCTCCCGGTGGCGTGGGGCGTCCGTGTTCGTCAATGTAGGTTGACGCTTCGGGGTTGTCAACCCTGGTTGACTTTCGGGGAAGGGAAAGGCCCCGTGCCCGTCCGGACACGGGGCCAAGGGCGGCAGGTCACTCGGTGGGCTTGCGCAGGTGATGGATCCAGGCCGGAGGGATGTTCGGCAGCACGCGCTCGGTGCCGATGCCGTAACGGTCCACCCACTCCTGCACCACCCAGCTCGACCGCGCCTGGCGCAGGTAATCCTCGCGAGGGGCGATCACCGCCTTGACCTCCTTGGTGTAGAGGTAGCCGAAGAAGGACAGGTGCCCTCCCGGCTTGAGCACGGTGAAGTAGTACTCCAGGATCTCGCGGACCTCCTCGGCGGTGAAGTTCGCGAACGGCAGGCCGGAGACGATGACGTCGAAGCGGCGATCCGGGCCCAGGTCGGTCACCAGGGCCTGGTGGACCGTCACGCGGTCGGCGACCCGAACGAAGTCCGGGTCGGTCGCGAGCAGGTCCGCGAGATGGCCGACGAAGTGCGAGTTCGGCTCGACCAGGTCGAGGGTGTCGCCCGCGCGCATGTGCCGCACGATCGCCCGGGACACCGCTCCGGTCCCGGCACCGGCCTCAAGGATCGTCAAAGGCGCGCTGGGATCCTCACGTTCGTCGACGAATCGGGTCAGCGCGTTGGCCAGGGCGGGGCCGCTCGGGGCGATCGCTCCGGTTGCGCGGAAGGTCCGCAGTGCCTGCCGGAGGAAGAGGCCGACGTCCCGCAGTCGTTGGTCAGGGCGGAGGGATCCGGAGGGGCTCTGTGTCGCTGCCATGTGGGGAACGGTACTGCCTGGGGGCCTAAGGGCACCGTCAATCCGGGCAACGTGTCCGGCTCAGCACGGCCCGCAACGTTCCCGTGACGACGTCCTCGGCCTGGCGGCAGGGAGGGAGCGACTCCCCCATCCCGAACATGCCGTGGAATCCCCCATTGATCCGTACGGTGGTCGCGGGGACCCCCGCGGCGGCCAGCGCGCGGGCGTAGGCCTCGCCCTCGTCCCGCAGGGGATCGAAGTCGGCGGTCACGACCAGGGCCGGGGCCAGCCCGGACAGGTCACCGGCGCGGATCGGCGACGCCCGGAAGTCCGTGGCGTCCCGTGGATCGCCCAGGTACTGTCCGGCGAACCAGTGCATGCCCTCGGAGGTCAAGAGGTAGCCCGTGCCGTTGGAGATCCGCGACTCGTAGGGGGTGCCGGGGCGGACGGGATAGCCGCCCAGGTCGATGACCGGGTATACCAGGGCCTGGAAGGCGAGTTCCGGTCCACCGCCGTCGCGGGCCAGGATCGCCGCGACCGCGGCCAGCCCACCGCCGGCGCTGTCCCCGCACACCGCCAGCCGGTCCGGGTCGACGCCCAGGGCCGAGGCGTTGTCGCCGACCCAGCGCAGGGCCGTGAAGGCGTCCTGTACCGCGGCGGGAAAGCGGTGCCGGGGGGCCAGCCGGTAGTCGACGGCGACCACGACGACGCCGCTGCGCGCCGCGATCAACCGGCAGATGTGGTCGTGGGTGTCGAGGTCCCCGAAGACGAAGCCGCCGCCGTGGTAGTAGACCACGGCGGGAAGCGCGGCCTGCCCGGGATCCGGATGGTAGTGGCGCGCCCCCAGGGGGCCGCCGGGGCCGGGGATCTCCAGGTCGCGGACCAGGGCGACGCGGGGCGCCGGCGTCTGCGGCCAGGCCCCCCGTGGCGGATGCGATGTCCGCGCGGCCTGCCCCGAGTCGACGGGAGGCACGGTCGTGCTCAGGCCGTCGATGAACCTGCGGATCGTGGGGTCGAGGGTCATGGAGCGGCGTCCTCCCTGCACTGTGCGGTCACTCGGATCCGGGGTGGATCCGGCACCATAGTCGCTTCCCCCCGCCGCGTCAGGCAGACCGGTGGAATGCCGCGGGCGCGGGGTAGCATGCGGCGGTATGAGCCCCAACCGCGTCCGCACCGCCCTGATCACCGGAGCCTCCAGCGGCATCGGCGAGGAGTACGCCCGCCAGCTCGCCCAGCGGGGGTTCTCCCTGGTCCTCGTCGCCCGCCGGGGCGACCGGATCGCCGATCTCGCGGCGGAGCTCACCGACCGGCACGGTGTGCGGGTCGAGTCCCTGGCGGCCGACTTGGCGGAGGAGGAGGGGCTCCTCCGTGTCGAGGAGCGCCTGCGCGCCGACGGGACCGTCGAGCAGGCCCCTGTCGATCTCCTGGTCAACAACGCCGGGCGGGGGGCCAGCGACGGGCTCGCCGGGCAGGACGTCGCGGCCATCGACGGCATGATCGAGCTGAATGTGCGCGCGCTCACCCGGTTGACCCGAGCGGTGCTTCCGGTCCAGATCGATCGCCGCGAAGCCGGGATCACCGACCGCCCCATGGGGGTGATCAACGTCGCGTCGATGGCGGGCCTGCTCCCGGCCTCGCCCCTCGGCGCCGTCTACGCGGCCACGAAGGCCTACGTGGTCTCGTTCAGTGAGAGTGTCGCCCTGGAGGCGGCGCCGCACGGCCTGAAGGTCACGGTCGTCCTTCCCGGTTTCGTGCGCACGGACATGACGAGGTCGATGCAGGAGAGCGGCGCGCCCGACATCGCGTTCGTCCCCAAGGAGCGGGTCGTCACCGACTCCCTGCGCGCGTGGGCCGCGGGTATGGCCCGCGTCGTGCCCGGCCCGCAGTACCGGGCGGCGAGTTGGGTGCTGCGGGCGGTGCCCCACGGGGTGTTCCGCGGCATCGCCCGGCGAATGCGCTGATTCGGTCCCGGTCTCCAGCGGTGTGCGGCGGTCCGTATCCGGTCTGGTCACGACGTCGTCGGTCCCCGTTCCCCGGGTCGCGGCACGTACCACCTCGCTCTGCGCCTAGGCTAGAAGGGCACCTCGTCTAGGAAAGTGATCATGAAGACCTTCGAAGAGCTGTTCGCCGAGCTGTCCGAGAAGGCCCGTGTCCGCCCCGAGGGGTCGGGGACGGTCGCGGCCCTCGACGCCGGCGTCCATGCCATCGGCAAGAAGGTCGTCGAGGAGGCCGCCGAGGTCTGGATGGCAGCCGAGTACGAGTCGGACGAGCGCGCCGCCGAAGAGGTCTCCCAGCTCCTCTACCACCTCCAGGTCCTCATGCTGGCCCGCGGTCTGCGCCTGGAGGACGTCTACCGGCATCTGTAGGTCGGTCCCGGGCCGTCCCGAGACCGGCCGCGCGTCGACGTCCCCACGGCAACCTCCGTCGATGAGTAGAGGAAGAGACCTCAATGCCTGACCAGCTCCGTATCGCCGTGCCCAACAAGGGCCAGCTCGCCGAACCCGCCAGCGCCATGCTCCGCGAGGCCGGCTACCGCCAACGCAAGGACTCCCGCGACCTCGTCCTGGTCGACCCGGACAACCAGACCGAGTTCTTCTTCCTGCGCCCCCGGGACATCGCCGTCTATGTCGGAGAAGGCATCCTCCAGGCGGGGATCACCGGCCGGGACATGCTCATCGACTCCGGCGCGCAGGTCGAGGAGGTTCTGCCGCTCGGGTTCGGGGCGTCGACCTTCCGGTTCGCGGCGCGCGACGGCGCGTCGATGAAGCTCGACGACCTGCGGGGCAAGCGCGTCGCCACCTCGTTCGCGGGTCTGCTGCGCGGCTACCTCGACGAGCACGGTATCGACGCCCGGGTGATCCACCTCGACGGCGCCGTCGAGAGCGCGATCCAGCTCGGCGTGGCCGACGCCATCGCCGATGTCGTCTCCACCGGCACCACGTTGCGCAACGCCGGGCTGGAGATCTTCGGCGACCCGATCCTGGAGTCCGAGGCCGTGGTCATCCGTCAGCGTGACGCGGCGGACGACCCCAAGCTGGAGCAGATGCTGCGCCGGTTGCGGGGCGTGCTGGTCGCGCGCGACTACGTGATGATGGACTACGACGTCCACGCCGAGCACCTCGACGACGCCATCGCGCTCACCCCGGGGATGGAGGGGCCGACGGTCTCCCCGTTGCACCGCGAGGGGTGGGTGGCGGTCCGCGCCATGGTGCCGCGCGCCTCCGCCCAGCAGATCATGGACGACCTGTGGCAGATCGGCGCGCGCGCGATCCTGGTCACCGACATCTACGCCTGCCGCCTCTGAGCCCGTACCACCGCGACACCGAAAGGCCCGCCCCAGGAGATGAGCGCGTTGTTCCCCTCCCCGGAGTCCGAGGAGCCCGTTGTCGTGGAACGCGCGATCGGGAGGACGGGCGGCGAGGTGGTCCTGCGACGCGTGGGTGCCGACTGGGAGCTGGTCGCGAACGGGGTCTTCCTCATGGATACCCGTGACGGTGCCTCGGAGCGCGCCATGGTGCGCGCCTCGTTGGACGCGCTGCCCGCCGACCGCACCGGCGCGAGGGTCCTGATCGGGGGCCTGGGCATGGGGTTCTCCGCGCGTGAGGCCCTGGACCACGCGCGGGTCGCCCACGTCCACGTCATCGAGCTGGAGCCGCTCGTCATCACGTGGCACGCGGGACCGCTCGCGCCGGTCGCCGGACGGCTCCTGGAGGACCCGCGTTGTGAGGTGACCTGCGCCGACCTGGTTTCCTGGTTGGAGGAGGCCACCGGTTCCTACGACGCGATCTGCCTGGACACCGACAACGGGCCCGATTGGACCGTCACCGAGGGCAACGAGCGCCTCTACCGGCCCGCCGCGCTGGACCGGTTGGAGCGGTTGCTCTCCCCCGGCGGGGTCATCGCCTTTTGGAGCGCCATGCCGGCCCCGGAGTTCGCGCTGCTCCTGGAGCGGCGTTTCGGCGCCGTCGAGGTGATCGAGGTTCCGGCCCGCCGCGGCGGGCCCGACCTGGTCTACCTGACCCGGCCCCGACGGGGCTGATCCGGGTCGTGGGCCGGGTCTGGACCAAGAACGGGGCCGTACCGGGAGATCCGGCACGGCCCCGTCCGGGGTTGACGGGTCAGCCCTGGGGCTGGGCGCCGTCGCCCTGCTGCTTGGCGATCTCCTCGCGCACCTTGTCCATGTCGAGTTCGCGGGCCTGACGGATCAGGTCTTCCAGCGCTTCCTCGGGCAGCGCGCCGGGCTGGGCGTAGATCACCGTCTTGTCGCGGACGACCATCAGGGTCGGAATCGACTGGATCTCGAAGCTGGCGGCGAGTTCCTGCTGGGCCTCGGTGTCGACCTTGGCGAAGACCAGGTCTGTGTGCTTCTCCGAAGCCCGATCGAAGACCGGGCCGAACATCTTGCACGGACCGCACCACGACGCCCAGAAGTCGATCAGCACGAAGTCGTTGTCGTTGAGCGTCTCGTTGAAGTTGTCCTTGGTCAGCTCGATGGTAGCCACGGAGTCTCCTGATCGCGATGGGGTTTTCTCTCGTAGAGCGGTCTTGCCCGTTGTTTTGTTCCACAAGCCTCTCCGTGGCATGGAACACCTCCCCGCAACGTCAATTTCCGACAAAACCCCTGATAGATACCGACTTGGGAGGAAAATCCCGTCGAGGCTACCCTCAGGCTGTCGGGGCGGAGAACCGATGAGACGGGGGAACGGTGGGACTGCTGCCAGACCGGGGGCGGACCGGTGAGGAGGGGGAGCCGGACTACCGCTTCACCCTCGCCAACGAACGGACCTTCCTCGCCTGGATCCGTACGGCCCTGGCCCTGATCGCGGGAGCGGTCGCGGTACTGCACCTGGTTCCGCTCCAGTGGACCCCGTGGGCGCGGATGACCGTGGGCCTGGCGCTCACGGCCCTGGCGGTCGTCATCACGGTCTATGCCCCGCTGCGCTGGATCCGCGTGCAACGGGCCATGCGCCAGGGCCGACCGCTGCCGGTGAGCGCGCTGCCGGTGATCACCACGATAGGCGTCACGCTGGTGTGCGCGACCGTCGTCATCGGAAACTACTGGCCGTGAGCCGGCGTCCGGGAAGGGACCCGGGACTCCAGCCGGAACGGACGCTCCTCTCCTGGCAGCGCACGCTCATCGTCGTCATCGCGACGGTCCTGCTGTACGTGCGTGACCCCTTCCACGACGTCACGGCGGCGACCGGGCGCGCGGTGGAGGCGCTGCACCGGTTGCCGATCGGCCTGGTGGTGCTCGCCGTGGCGGGGGTGTTGATGGTCCATGTCCGCCGGCGATGGCGGGCGACCGACCACGGCTGCCACGACGACGCGACCGGCACCCCACCGGCGCCTGTTGCCCGGCCGTGGGCGTTGTTCCTGCTCAGTGGTTCCGTGGCGGCCCTCGGTGTCGTGGTCGCGGTGACCGCGGTACTCGGGTGAGGGCCGCCGGCCCGGTCAGGCGATCGTCACCCGCGGCGAGGGGGCGCCGGCACGCTTGTACTCGATGATGGAGGTGATGATGTCGTCGAGCCGGCGCTGTGGCTCGTATCCGATGAGGTCGGCCGCCAGGGAGGTGTCGGGCATGCGCCGTTGCATGTCCTCGTACCCCTCGCCGTAGGCGTCCTCGTAGGAGACCAACCGCACCTCGCTGGTGGAGCCGGTCAGCTCGATGACACGCTCGGCCAGGCCCTTGATGGAGACCTCCTCCATCCCCCCGAGGTTCACGGCCTGGTTGTAGGCCGCGGGGGTGTCCATGAGCCTGACCATCGCCGGGATGATGTCGAACACCGAACCGAAGCAGCGCCGCTGGGTGCCGTCACCGTAGACGGTGATCGGTTCGCCGGCCAGGGCCTGAGCGACGAAGCGCGGCACCACCATGCCGTAACGACCGGTCTGACGGGGACCGACGATGTTGAAGAACCGCGTGATGACACAGGGCAGGCCGGTCTCCTGGCCGTAGATGTAGGCGACGAGTTCGTCGAGCCCCTTGGCCGCGGCGTAGGACCAGCGGCTCTTCAAAGGGGATCCCAGGATGCGGTCGGCGTCCTCGGTGAGGCCGTCCGCGTCGTTCTTCCCGTAGACCTCGCTGGTGGAGGCCACCAGGAAGCGGGCGCCGTGGGATGCGGCGGCCTCCACGACGTTCTCCGTGCCGTGCAGGTTGATGCGCAGCGACTGCAACGGCTTGTCCACAATGGTGTGGACACCGACCGCGGCGGCCAGGTGGAACACCGTGTCGCAGTCGCCGACCAGGTCGCCGACCAGTGACTTGTCCAGGATGGAACCCTTGACCAGCTCGAAGGCGGGATTCCCGATGAGCTGTTCGAGGTTGCGTTCCGACCCCGTTGACAGATCGTCCAGGACGACCACCTCGTGCCCGTGGGCGACGAGGTAGTCGCAGAGATGGGAACCTATGAACCCGGCACCGCCGGTCACAACGGCCTTCATCGTCGTTTCCCCTCCAAGGGTGCTTGGTGTCTTCCCTGTCACAGGTCCCGGGCCGCGTCGGGGCTCAGGCCAGCCAGCGCAGCGTGTGGTAGCCCTCGGCGAAGGCCACCCCGCTCTGCATTCCGCGCAACGCGGCCAGGCTGCGTAGCGTCAGCTCCGAGCGGGTGTGCGGATGCCCGTGGATCTGGGTTCCGTAGAGGCGCATGGCGGTGATCTTGTCGTCGAGATGCTCCTCGGTCAGTTCCACGAGGAGGTTGGGCGAGGTGGTGGCCTCGTAACGCCACTGGTCGGCGGCCTCCTCGTAGGCCAGGACCAGGCGAGGATGGTGCCGCATCCGGTTGTCGGAAGGGCGCAGCGCGGTGTGCACGGCCTCGGCCGTGGCGCGATGGTCCTGGTTGTAGCTCGTCCAGTGGGGCGTGATGACCACGCTCGGGCGGAGCTCGGCGATGGCCAGAGGACTGTGGCGTTCGATCGCGTTGGCCAGTTCGAATCGTGGCAGCCGGTCCAGCTTCAGGTGGTACTCGTCGCCGGGGAAGGCGATGTTCCAGTCGTCCCAGCGGTAGAAGTCGGCGACTTCCTTGATCTCACGGAACCGCTCCTCGGCGGTGGACAGCCCCGCCGCGGAGAAGTCCGCGGTGTCGCCCACCGTGATGAACTGGACGAAGACCTCGGCTCCGGCCGCCTTCGCCTTGCTCATCAGCCCGCCGCACCCCAACGTCTCGTCATCGGGGTGAGGCGCGAAGATGAGAATCCGTTCCTTGGCCCAATCGATCGTCATGCCATGTCCTAACAGGGGGATTGCGGGTACGGAGTCACGCGGGAGGTATGCGGGATGCCGTGGCCGGCGGGACGGCGGCCGTGCCGCCGGGAGATCTAGCCGTCGGTGACGCGTGCCGCGCGCACCAGCTCCATCCCTTCGGGTCCGGCGTTGAGCAGCAGGTCCACAGCGGCCAACCGGGGCAGGAACTCCCCTCCCTTGCGGTGGAACTGCGGATACTCGGGATGCCGGAAGTTCTGCCACTCCACTTCGACGCCGTAGCGGCGGAAGACCTCCGGATCGACGTAGCCGCGGGCGCCGTCGCCGGAGAGCATGGTGTCGGCGCCGACCTTCGCGGAGATCTGGGCCAGGAGTTCGCTTTTCTGGCCCGGGAATTCCCCGAGTTCACTGGAACGGACAACCGGGGTGGTGATCCCGAAGGCGTTAAAAATGAAGTAAGTAGTGGCCAATGAGATGTCGATGAGGCGTTCCCAATCGGTGTCGTAGATGGCGGTGATCTCTGGACCGAAATCCTTCCAGAATGGGGCCGTCCGGTAGCCGTGTTCTGAGATAGCCCGTAGATGTTTTTCCCGCCATGGCCGGGTTCGGTCGATGACCTTGTCCCGGATCTGTTCGTTGCGGCTCCGGTTGACCACGGGGACCGTCAGCAGGACCGGGCCGCTCTTCGAGGCGATGTAGTTGCGGTTCTGCCACCCCCTCCGTTCGTACTGGACGTGGTCGAGCACAACGAACAGGTCGCTGCGATCGGCCTTGTCAAGGAGCCCCAGCCAGGGCAGATAGTGCGGCTGGTGCATGGCGACGCGCACTGTGGTTCCCTTCCGAGGCGTTGTGTGCCTGATGTGGCGCCGGCACCGGGAGGGCCGTCCACCACGTGGCCCCTGCGCCCGTCTCACGGATGGTTCCGTGGATGATTCGGCTTCCCGGTGGTCTTGAAGGTGAAGGAGCGAATACGAGGAAAGTTCGTAGAACAGGTGGCGCCAACTAAGCCCCTTCCGGTATTGCATCAATGGGGCACAGCGGTCGCAAGTCCGGGCATAGGATTTGCGTGGCCTACATAGGTCGCGATCACCGGTGAACTAGTCCCATAGGGGATGCGTCAACATATCGCCGGTTTCGTCGGTTACCGGTCGGCCGGAACCCGCCTGCACCCCGGAGGACAACCAGTGCGAACGGCACGTTTCATCGGAAGTTGGCTCGCGGGACTGCTCGCCTTGACGTTGGCGGTCGTCCTGTTCGTGCAATGGATCCGCTTCGCCCTCGACTCAGCGGGCACGGGAGACACCCCGGCGCCGCTGTTCCTCTGGATGGCGTTCGGGGTCAACCTGCTCGTCTGGTCCTTCGTCGGCCTGCTCCGTCTGGGAGACGAGTCGATTCAGACACTCGCCCGCCGCCGGGCCAGGGCGGTCGCGAGCGGGCACACGACCGAGGACAGGGCCCTCGGCGCGGTCGCCGAACGCGGCCGTTCCCTGGTCAGGGTCCGCTCCTCGGCCCAAGACGGCGACGGCGGTGACGACGTGGGGAATACCACGGCCGTCGCCGTCCGGACGGAATCGGACACGGCCGATCCCGCTCCGCCGCGGACAGCGGCGGAGCCGATGGCCCTGGCCGTCATCATCCCGGCCCACAACGAGGAGCCCGTCATCGACGGGGCCATCAGGTCGGCCCTGCGCCTGTTCAACCGCTGGGACATCTACGTCGTCTCCGACAGCTCCAACGACGCGACCGCCGACATCGCCGCCGAGACCGGTGTCAACGTCTTGGAGCTGCTCAGCAACCGCGGCAAGGCGGGCGCCATCGAAGCCGTGATCGCCGAGTTCGACCTGATCGAGAACTACGACGGCGTGGTGATCCTCGACGCCGACACCGAGCTGGACGAGAACTACGTCGAGGGGGCCCGGCGGCAGTTCGGCGATCCCACGGTCGCCGCGGTCGCGGGCTTCGTCGTGGCCGAGTGGAAGCCGAAGGAGCGCACGGTCGTGGGACGGCTCATCTCGGCCTACCGCGACCGGCTGTACTGGCTGCTCCAGTACCTGATCCGCTTCGGCCAGACCTGGCGGTTCACCAGCGCGACGTTCATCGTGCCGGGGTTCGCCAGCGCCTACCGGACCAGCGTCCTCAAGCACATCGACATCAACCCGCGAGGTCTGGTGATCGAGGACTTCAACATGACCTTCGAGGTCCACCACAAGAGCCTGGGGCGCATCTCGATGCGGCCCGACACCAAGGCCTACTGTCAGGACCCCTTCACCTTGGGCGACTACGTCAGCCAGGTGCGGCGCTGGACGCTCGGCTTCTGGCAGACGGTCCGGCGCCACGGCGTCTGGCCGAGTCTGTTCTGGTTCGCGCTGTTCTTCTACATCCTGGAAGTCGTGCTCGTCGCGGTGACCCTGCTGACCACGGTCGCGCTCGGGGTGTTCACCCTGCTGCCGATGCTCACCGACGACGCGGTCCTGGCGTTCGGGTGGTACGAGAGCGGCTACGCCGCGGTCACGGCGGTGCTTCCCCTGACCGTCATCGCGGTCGGCCTGTTCGTCCCCGACTACGTGCTCACATGCGTCATGGCGATGGTCCGGCGTCGGCCGGGCTACCTCGTCTACGGGTTGTTCTTCCTGCCGGTCCGCGTGATCGACGCCTATCTGACGCTGCGCACGATCCCGCAGGCGTGGACGGCGAAGTCCGACGGGCGGTGGAAGAGCCCGGAGCGCTCCGCCCAGACGCTGTGACGAACCCGGATAACGGCTGCTCACCACAGCACTTAGGCTCAGGGAGGAAGAACGCCCTCGGCGGTGCCCGTTCCCTCGGGCGCCGCTGAGGGCGTGTGCCGTCCCTAGTCCGAGGTGCCCTCTGTGGAAAAGAAGCGTCTCCCGCTCACGCTGTATCGGGTGCTGGCCTATGTGACGGGTGTGTGGCTGCTGCTGCTCACCTTCGTCGCCATGCCGGTGAAGTACCTCTACGACGAAGACACCTGGCTCATGCCGGCGATCGCCATCCCCCATGGGTACATCTACATGGTCTACGTGCTGGTCGTGCTGTGGCTGGCGATGGATCGCAAGTGGCCCGCCCTGCGGACGGTCGGGGTCATGCTCGCCGGCACGATCCCGGTGCTCGGTTTCTTCGTCGAGCACCGCATCGTCCGCCAGGAGAAGGCGGCCGAGGCCACGCCTCAGTCGGCCTCGACGCCGACCGCCGAACGCTGAGGCTCGTCCGCCGAGGCGGAACCGGGTGCGCCGCTGCCGGGGCCGGCCCCTTCGGAACGGTGGTCCGCGAGTTCGCGTCGCATCAGCGAGACCCAGAAGGCGATCGCGGCCACCGCGAAGACCAGCCACTGGGCCGCGTAGCTGAGGTTGCGGAAGTTCCAGGTGATCTTGGTCTCGGGCGGCGGCGGTGGCATCTCGCTCAGCCCCGGCGTCGAGCCGGCGCCGCCGGGGCTGTGCTCCGACAGCGCGACGTATCCGCCATAGAGCTGATAGGGCCACTCGTTGACGAGCAACGCCGGGGAGATGCGCTCGATCTGGCCTTCGGGGACGGACATCGCCGAATACCCCTCGGACGCCTGGTCCTGTGGCATCATCAGCCAGCCGTCCACGGTGACCTCTCCGGACGGGAGCGTGTCGAGGTCCTCGGCGGTGGTCGCCTCGGGGATCCAGCCCCGGTTGACGATGACGGCGACGCCCTCGTCGGTGACGAGGGGGACGATCACGTTGTAGCCCTCCTCGCCCTCGGGTGACAGCGCCGGCGACAGGAGCTGGGAGCCGGGGTCGTACTCGCCCGTGGCGGTGACGGCTTCGTTCGCCAGCGTCTGCGGCATGTACTCTCCGGGAGCGAGCATGTCGCCGAGCGCGCTGGCGTTGGCGAGGTCCTCCACCGGGTTGGTGATGGCCTCACGCGAGGGCTCCTGGGAGCGTTCGAACTGCCAATAGCCCAGCAGGGCGCAGCCGACCACGGCGAGCACGGCGATCAGGTGGAGTCCGAGCCAGCGAGGCTGGAGTAGAGGAAAGCGCACCTGTCCAGGCTATGTGCGTCTGCCGTGCGCGGCGCGTCACCCCCCTGCTGAAGGAGGGCGCGTCAGGACTTGGCCTGGATGAGAACCAGTCCTGGCGATTACTTTAAGTAATTGACTGTCACCGACGGTTGTCCTGGCAGGTGAGGCTGGATAATCTATGTACCAGCGAGGGAGAGATAAGCACTCTCCATCCGCTTCGCGAACTTTATAGAGGCCGCCGGCTCCAGGGGGGAGGAGTCCGCGGCCGTTCCCGAGGCGAGGGCCGTCTCCGTGATTTTGAGGGGGGACACGGAGGCGGCCCTCGCGCTTTCGCGTGTCCGCGCCCTTCTCCCCGTTCCTCCGCCCGCTTCCCGCCCTTCGCGCCGCCCCTGCGCCTGCCGGCGGTGGCCCGCCACCACTGGGCGGTTCCGTGTCGTAGGAGGGTGCCAGGATCACCGCGATCCCGACACCGACGACCTGAGGGAACCGAATGCCGGACATCCACGTGGACGACAGCGACGTGCGGGAACTCGCGCGCAGGCTCCGTGAGGCCCGCCCCGGGGACTGGCGGGAGGGGGACCTGCGTCGGGTGGCCGCGACCCTGGGGTGGGAGTGGGACGAGGGGACGCCGCCGCGGCTGCGCACCGGACTGCCCGCTGGAGACGCCTGGCTGCGTCCGGTCGGCCGGTATGAGAGCGACTACACGGACACCGAGGAGTTCGTCGGTCTGCATGTCCCGTTGGCCAGGATCGAGGGCGGTCCGCAGGAGAAGGCCCACGCCTTCGCTCGCGCCGCCGGCCTCGTCCACCAGGCTCTGGGCCGTCCGGCGTCCATCATCGGTTCCTACGGCAACCTCGGTCCCTTCTTCGACTCTCCCCCGGGCTGGGGAGCGCCCTTCCGGCGTTGGCGCGACCAGAGGACGGGGACGACGCTGGAGGTGCACGCCGGTGCCGGCGGTCCCGAACTCCTCCTCTTCCCCAACGACCCCGTCGAGGGCTGGATGTGGCGGCAGGGGCATGGTGCCCCCTACGCCCTGAGCGGCTTCTTCGCCACCTCGAACGCCGGGGAGAACGCCGGACTGGGGATCCCCGGGAAGTGGCGCGCCGGCGACTGGGCGGAGTTCGCCCGGACCCTGGCCGACTTCCTGCGCAACCTGCCCGCCGAGACCCTGGCCCTGGGGATCGGGCTGTCCCTGGGCGTCCACGGCAGGATTCCGGGCACCCACGGGCCGTGGGTCTTCCACATCGCCTGCGAGGGGACCCTGGAACTCGCGGTGTACCCGCTGGAGGGGGAGGGGATCAACCTCGCGTCCCTGGGCCTGCCCGACCTGGGCTGGATATCCGCCGCCGAGAGACCGGCGCGGCTGGACCACCTTGAGCGGGTCGCCTACCACTCCGACGGGTTCGCCCCCGGCGAGGCCGACGGCACGCGGCTGGCCTGGATGCTGGTCGAGACGGCCAAGGCGCTGGGCATCCCCTCGCCCGGGGACCTCTCCCTGATCGACTCCGCCGAGACGATCACGGTCCTCGACGGCGAGGGCGGCCGACACCGCTACCAGGCCGACTACTACGGACTGACCCTCTCCGAGAACCCGTGAGCCGACGGACCTCACCGGGGAGCGCCGGGGCTTCCCGGTGAGGTCGGCGTCCGTTCCTCCTCGGCCCGCGCGGCATATAGGTGGAGGTGCAGGTTCGCGATCGATCCGCTCTGGACGACGGTTCCCGAAGCCGACCCCGTGAAGCGGTTCTCCACGCCCGGCACCGGTCCGGCCCGGGGGTCCCTCCCCGGAGGGGCCCGCCCCTCGGGGGAGGGACCCGACTCAAGGCGGCGGAGCAGGAGGCGGGCGTAGCCCCGGCCGAGGGTGACGGCGAAGGCGACGAGTCCGCAGAGCAGGGCGAGCAGGAGGATCGCGACGATGACCGCGAGGAGAAGAAGGGCAGGCTCCGCTAGTCGGCTGAGCCGTAAGAGGGGTGCGCCGACCCTCCAAGCGCGAAGTGGTACATCGTCACCGTGGTGGGAAGCCTAGCCCGAAAGGCCGGCGTGGGGAAGGGGAGGACCGCGCAGCAGCGGTCCTCCCCTTCCCCACGCCGGCGGGTCACCCCTGGAGGGCGCCCTCGCCCCAGGCCGCGGTGGTGGACGCCCCGTCCAGCGACTCGCGGATGATGTCGGCGTGCCCGGCGTGCTGGGAGGTCTCCCTGATCAAGTGGAGCAGGATCCGCCTGACCGACCAGGCGCTTCCCGGAGGGAACCAGGGAGCCGGGGGCAGGGGGCAGAGCCGGTCCAGATCGGGCAGTGCGGCGAGGGCCTCCGCGGTCTCCCGCGCCGCCCGCGCGTAATCGTCGAGCAGACCGGCCAGCGTCTCCCCGGCCGTCATGTGGAAGTCGTCCGCCCACGCCTTCCGCTGCTCACGCGCCGACTCCCGTGGCCGGTCCGTTCCGGCGCGGCCGGACATGATGTCCACCCAGCCGCGTTCGGTCCGCGTGACGTGTTTGATCAACCCGGCGAGCGTCAGTTCGCTCGCGGTCGTGCGCCGCGAGGCCGACACGTCGTCCAGGCCGCGCACGGTCAGCCGGAGGGTGGCGCGCTGTTCGGCCAGGATCGACATCAGGTCGGCGCGCTCGCCGGTGGGCGAGGTCGTCTCCAGGGCTGTCATGGTGTCCGTCCTTCCGTTGCTCGGGAGACCGAGGTTATGGAGAATTGCGGTCGATTCCCGTCCGCAATCCGGGGTCGATCTCCCTGGGCGCGTCGTCCACGCGGAACATGGGGGACCCTGCTCTCGGGGAGGGGCGGTCGCCGGCGAGGAAGGCGGGACCGGGCACCGGAACGCGGCTGTCGGACCGCTCGGAAGGGGACCGGCGGGGCGTCGCGGGGGACCGCCGACACGCCACCGGCCACGATGGGAGCGGCGTCACGGGTGTGCCGCGGAGGAAGGGCGGTGGAGGCGGTCCAGTGCGGGAAAGGCCCCTACACCACCTGGGATTGGCGGTAGGCTTTTGACCGGCTGTCCAGGAGGTCGTACATGGCCGTCGTTCCCCTTCAGTACCGGTTTGACGGGCCCCGACATGCGCCGGTGGTACTGCTGCTGCCCCACCTCGGCGCGAAGTGGTCCATGTGGGAACCCCAGATGCCCGACCTCACCCGCGACCTGCGCGTCCTGCGCGTCAACCATCGTGGGCACGGCGGCTCTCCCGCCCCCCAGGGCGCCTACAGCGTCGCCGAACTCGGCGGGGATCTGCTGGCCCTTCTCGACACGTGCGAACTCGAACGCTTCTCCGTGATCGGCGCCGGCCTGGGAGGTATGTTGGCCACTTGGCTGGCGGCCCGAGAGCCTGATCGGGTGCACCGACTGGCCCTGCTGGCGACGTCCGCGTGGGCGCCGCCGGCGCGCCGGTGGCAGCGTCTGGCTTCGCAGACGCGGGCCGGGGGAACGGTCGCGGTGGTCGAGGAGGTGACCCGCTCCTGGTTCACGCCGGCCTTCGTGGACCGCCGTCCCGACATCCTCGCCCGGATGGTCGAGGAGTTCGAGTCGGTGGACCGGCAGGGGTACGCGGGATGCTGTGACGCTCTGGCCGAGGGCGACCAGCGCGCGGCGTTGTCGAGGGTGCGGGCGCCCACGGTGGTGGTGTCCGCCGCGCACGACCCCGTCCTTCCGCCGGGGCACGGCCGCCGGTTGAGCAACGGCATCCCCGGCGCCCGCTTCGAGGTGGTCTCGGGGGCCGCGCACCTGGTCAACGTCGAACGGGCGGATCGGGTCAACGAACTGCTGGTGGCACACGTCGCGTCCTGACCCGGGCCGGGACGCCGACAGGGGGCACGGGGATGGACGGTTCCGGTAGGCGAACGGAGAACCCGGGAACGGGGGCCGTGCTCGTCGCGGTCTCCCTCGGCGGCGCCCTTGGGGCGGTCGCCCGGTGCCTGGCCGGTGCCGTGCCCGGCGTTTCCGAGACGGGGCTCCCCTGGGTCACGTTGCTGGTCAACGTCAGCGGCTCCTTCCTGATCGGCGTCCTGATGGTGTTCGCCGCGGCCCTGTGGCCTCAGCGCCGGCTCACGCAGGCCTTCCTGGGAACCGGCTTCCTCGGGGGGTACACCACCTTCTCCACCTACGCGGCCGACGCCGGGATGCTGCTTGAAAGGGGCGACGCCGCGGCCGGGCTCGGCTACCTGGCCCTGACGTTGTTCGCCGCACTGGCCGCCGTGGCGCTGGGCAGCGCCGCCGCCTCGCTGATCGTCCGCTCCCGTCCGGTGGGGGGCCGGCGGTGAGCGTGCTGCTCGTCGCGGTCGGCGCGGCGGTCGGCGCGCCGTTGCGGTATCTCGTGAGCCGGTTCGTGCAGGCCCGGCACGACTCGGCGTTTCCCTGGGGGACGCATGTCGTCAACGTCGTGGGCTGCCTGCTCATCGGGATGGTGGGCGCGCTGACGCTGCCCGGTTGGGGGATGGTCCTGGTCGTCACGGGTTTCCTCGGCGCCTTCACCACCTATTCGACCTTCGCCTACGAGACCTTCCAGCTCGCGGTGGGGCGGCGGTTCCTCCTCGCCGTGATCAACGCCGCGGTGACCGTCGCCGCGGGGATGGGGGCGTTCGTCCTGGGTGAGGCGATCGTGCGCGCCCTCACCGGCTGAACCCCGGTTTCCCGCGGGGCCTTCGGGCCCACCCTTGTCCCGATCACCACGTCCATCGCCGTCCTGTCATGCGGTAGGGAAGCATCTCTTTTTCGATATGTAGTACATGTGCTATCAATAGTCATAGGGAAACGATAGACAAGAGGAGACCTGTGACAGTGGTGAACGAGCCGCGCGCCGTCCCCGCGCGCATCGGGTCCACCGAGACCGTGGTCGAGGTCCGTGACCTGTGGATGCGTTACGGGCAGGTGGAGGTGCTGAAAGGGGTGGACTTCACCGCGCGGCGCGGCGAGGTGCTGGCTCTGCTCGGTCCCAACGGGGCCGGCAAGACGACGACCATCGAGATCCTGGAGGGATTCCGGGCCCGTTCCTCCGGTCATGTGCGGGTGCTGGGAACGGACCCCGCGGAGGGGGACGAGAGGTGGCGGTCCCGTCTGGGGATCGTGCTCCAGTCGTGGCGCGACCACGGGAAGTGGCGGGTCCGGGAGCTCCTCGGCCACCTCGCCGCCCACTACCGGCCCCACTCCGAGCCGGATCGCGTCCGACCCCGTGACGTGGACGAGCTGATCTCCACGGTCGGCCTGGAGCAGCACGCGAACAAGCGGGTCTCGATGCTGTCGGGGGGCCAACGGCGCCGACTGGACGTGGCGATCGGGATCGTGGGACGGCCGGAGCTGCTGTTCCTGGACGAGCCGACGGCCGGGTTCGACCCGGAGGCGCGCCGGGACTTCCACGATCTGGTGCACCGCCTGTCGGACCTGGAGGACACCACGGTCCTGCTGACCACCCACGACCTGGACGAGGCGGAGAAGCTCGCCGACCGCATCCTCATCCTGGCGGGTGGCCGCATCGTCGCCGACGGCAGCGCCGAGACGCTGGCGCGCGGTGTCGCCCGCGACGCCGAGATCCGGTGGACCAGGGGTGGAGACCGCTACGTGCACACCGCGGACGACGCCACCGCCTTCGTCCGCGACCTCTTCGACCAGTACGGCGACGCGGTCACCGACCTGGAGGTCCGGCGGGCGACCCTGGAGGACGTCTACCTGTCCCTGGTCCACCGCCACGAGACCGGACGAACGGACGAGGCCGCCATGGCCTTCGAGAAGGAGACACGATGACATCGGCGGCCCACACGCTCCGGATCGGGATCGCCCGTGGCTGGATCGAGTTCCGCCAGACCCTGAGGACGCCTTCGGACCTGGCCTCCTATCTGCTCAACAGCGTGATCATGCTGGTGATCCTGTCCTTCCTCGACCGTAACGAACCGGCGGCGGGGGCGATCTCCCTCGGCATGATCGGACTTCCCGGCGCCCTCGCCACGATGATCGTCTTCGGAGGGGTCACGTCGATGGCCCAGTACCTGTCGATCGAGCGCGAGGACGGCACGCTGCTCCGTTGCCGGGCGCTGCCCGGCGGAGTCGCCGGCTACCTCACCGGCAAGGTGGTCAGCGTCTCGCTGATGACGCTGCTGTCCATGCTGGTGATCCTGCTCCCCGGCCTGTTCCTGATCGACGGCATGCTCGGCAACGGGATCTCCACCCTGCCGACGGCGCTGTGGGTCACCCTGCTCGGTCTCCTGGCGACCCTCCCCTATGGGGCGATCGCCGGGGCGTTGTTCACCAACCCGCGTGTCGCCACGGGCATCATGCTGGTCCCGATCATGGGCCTGATCGTGATCTCGGGGGTCTTCGCCCCGATCGACGGGTTCCCCGGCTGGATCCAGACGGCCGCCCAGGTCTTCCCGCTCTACTGGCTCGGGCTGGGAATGCGTTCGGCCTTCCTGCCCGACACCGCGCTGGCCGTGGAGATCGGGGAGTCCTGGCGGACCCTGGAGACCGTGGGGGTGCTCGGCGCCTGGGCGGTGGTCGGCCTGATCCTCGCCCCGATCGTGCTGCGCCGGATGGCGCGCCGGGAGTCGGGGGCGGCCATGGAGGCGCGCAAGCACAAGGTGATGCAGCGTGTGGTCTGAGCCGGCGTGGGTCGTTCCGGTGGGCCTGACGCCCTGCTGTTCCCTCCGGAAACCTAGGGGGAGCCGACGTGGCCGGAACTGAACGGACGAGCCCGCGGAGCAGGACGAAGGCGGGCGTCGCGAGCGAGACGATCTACAACCGCATCGCGGTGCTGCGGGCCGAGCGGGGCGTCTCCCGGCGCCAGCTCGCCGAGGCACTGGGCGTGCACTACCAGACCGTGGGCTATCTGGAGCGCGGGGAGTACAGCCCCAGCCTGTACCTCGCGCTGCGGATCGCGCGTTACTTCGAGGTTCCGGTGGAAGTGGTCTTCTCGATCACGCCCTTCCCCCGGATCGGCAGTGGGGAGTAGGAGTATGGGAACGGTGCGGGAACGCGCTGGCGAGGTCGGCGTCGGAGGCTGGTGGGACCGGCTGTTCGCCGGGGCGCTGGAACAGGCGCTGGGCAACGAACGGCTCCGCCGCCGCTGGGCGCCGCGGAGCAGACGCAGGAAGCTGGTGATGGCGGAGGCGGCGGCCACCGTGGCCACCCTGGCCGTGTTCGGCGCGGTGACGCCGTCGTCGCGCCCCTGGGGGCTCCTCCTGGCGCTGGGGGTGCTGACCGTCCTCACGTGCTACCTGGCGAGTCAGGTGAACATCGCGACCCGGCTCATCACCGAGATAGGGACCCGGGCTCTGGACGAGCGCCAGCTCGCCTGGCACACCCGGGCACGCACGGTCTCGCACGGGGTGACCAGGGTGTCCCTGCTCGTGCTGTGGGTGGCGGCCTGCGCCGCCTGGGGCGGGGAGATCGACGTCCCCGCGCGGGTCCTGATCCCGCTGATCGGGTTGGCCACGTTCCTGCACGTGGGCTTTCCCGCGGCCTACCTCGCCTGGACACTGCCGGACGAGCCGGTCGACGACGAGGAGTGACCCCCGGCGGGACCGGCGGAAGCGCCCGGCGGTCCCGTCGCGCACCCGCTCCGGGCGCGTTCACACGATGTCGGGGCCGCCCCAGCCGTAGGTGTCGCGGTGCCGGACCTCGGCGAGTTCGTCCTCGGTGAGGACGCGGGGGGCGCCCAGTGTCCGGGCCCGGATGTAGACGTCACACAGCCACTCCAACAGGCCGAAGCGCTCGATGGCCTGTCCCAGGTCGGCGCCCAGGGCGATTCCGCCGTGGTTGGCCAAGAGCGCGGCGTTGCGGCCGGCCAGGGCCTTGCAGACCTGGTCGGCGAGTTCGCCGGTGCCGTAGGTGGCGTAGGGCGTGACGGGGATGGCGCCGCCCAGCCGGGCGGCGGCGTGGTGGATCGGCGGAAGCTCGGCGAGCGTGGCCGCGACCGCGGCGGCGGCGGGGGAGCCGGCGCGGACAACGGCACCGGCGTCACCGGTGCGGTGCACCGCGAGGTGCATCGTGGTCTCCGCCGCGGGGTCGCGACGGCCCTCCAGGAGGCGGCCGTCCAGGGAGAGGACCGGGCAGTCGGCGGGCTCGGTGCGGTCGGGGGCGACACCGGCCGGGGTCACCACGACGAGCTCGCCGGCGCGGACGCTGACGGTCGGGGACTCGCCCGGGACCGGGCCGTCACCGGCGAGACGGCGGACGGCGAGGCAGACATCCCTGCGGTGTTGTTCCAGCAGCATGGTTCCTCGAAGGGGATCGGCGCGTGTGGGCAACAGGAGGCGGGGGGTCCCGGCGGGGGGAGGCCGAGGAGTAAGGCATACCTAAACTACGTCAACCGGCCCGGTCCGTCACCCGGGAGCCCCCTTCCGTCACTTTGGGCGGCCGGGCTGGATCGCTGCCGTGCGTGGGGCTGGTCCCGGATCGCGCGGGTGAGGGTCGTATTCGGACGGGTCTGGCCGGCGGGGCAAGAGGTGGCCGATACGGGCGGGGGCGGCGCGTATCCAGTGACGCTTGGAGTCATGGCGTAGCAGGACCTGGGCCACCGCGACGCAGACCGGTTCGGCGTCGGTGAGCAGCCGGTCGGGGCCGCGTTTGACGGGTTGTCCGCGCGAAGGCGGGACTGGTCGTCCAGGTGGACGGAGAGTGCACTCAGAAGGGCGTCAGGGTTGGTCGGCGCACACCGACCCTCGACGCCCTTCGCCGTGTCCGCGGGAGATCCAGAAACCCCCCATCAACGATCCAGC
>NZ_FUWS01000012.1:6322-229861 GCF_900167435.1 Marinactinospora thermotolerans DSM 45154 | reverse complement strand
GTGGTGGTGGCGCGTGGGGTGACCAAGACGTTTCGCACCGGTGGCACGCTGGTACGGGCCCTGGACGGGGTGGACCTGGAGTTCGCCCGCGGCGCGTTCACCGCGATCATGGGCCCCTCCGGCTCGGGCAAATCCACCCTGATGCACTGCCTGGCCGGACTGGACACCGTCACCTCCGGCCAGATCACCATGGGCCGCACCGACATCACCGCCCTGACCGACCGGCAACTCACCCAACTGCGCCGCGACCGCATCGGCTTCGTCTTCCAGGCCTTCAACCTGCTGCCCATGCTCACCGCCCGCGACAACATCACCCTGCCCGCCCGCATCGCCAAACGCCGCATAGACCACCAACGCCTGGCCCGCATCGTGGAAGTGGTGGGCCTGGCCGACCGACTGGACCACCTGCCCGCCAAACTCTCCGGCGGCCAGCAACAACGCGTGGCCGTGGCCCGCGCCCTGCTGGGCGCGCCCGAGGTGGTCTACGCCGACGAGCCCACCGGCAACCTCGACTCGCGGTCGGGCGCCCAGGTACTGGCGTTCTTGCGCGACTCGGTGCGTGAGATGGGCCAGACCGTGGTGATGGTGACCCACGACCCGGTGGCGGCCTCCTACGCCGACCGGGTGGTGTTCCTGCGCGATGGCCGCCCGGCCGGACAGGTCGACGATCCCACCGCCGAGTCGGTGCTGGACCACCTGCTGGCGTTGGAGGGCTGAACCGTGCTACGCACCACCCTGGCCGGCCTGCGCCTGCACAAGGGCCGCCTGTTCACCACCGCCCTGGCCATCGTGCTGGGCGTCATGTTCGTCACCGGCACCCTCGTCTTCACCGACACCCTCCGCCACGGCTACCGCACCCAGGCGCTCGGCGGGGTGGACCGCCTCGACGCCCTGGCCTACGTCGAAGAGCCCGGAGGGGAGAAACCCAGCGGACTGGGACCGGACACCCTCCGGGCGGTCCGCGACCTGCCCGAGGTGGCCGACGCGGCCGGCCTCGTCCACGGCACGGCCGCGCTGCTCGACGAGCGGGGCCGGGCCGCCGGCCAGGTCCCGACGCTGGGGCTGTCCCTGCCCGAGGACGAGGCGCTGCACCGCTACCCCATCGTCACCGGCCGCGCTCCCGGGGCCGCCGACGAGGCGGCCCTCCTCACCTCCACCGCGCGCCAGACCGGCCAGGGGATCGGCGACGAGGTCGAGGTGGCCGGAGCCGATGGGGAAACCCACGTGTTCACCGTCGTCGGCCTCGTCGACGGCGGCGTCGACCCCGAGCTCAACCACCGGGGGGCGCTGTTCTACACCCCCGCGACCGCGGCGGAGCTGACCGGCCGCGCGGACTACGCCGAGATCGACGTCATCGGGGCCGAGGGCGTGCCGCAGGAGCGGGTCGCCGAGGCCGTGCGCGCCGCCGTCGTCGCGGAGGACGCCGGCGCCGTCACCGTCGCGACCGGACAGGACTACGCCGAGGAGCTCTCCGCCGCGGCCGGCCTCCAGGCGCGCACGATCGGCAGCGCCCTGCTGCTGTTCGCGGCGGTCGCGGTGTTCGTCGGCGCCCTCGTCATCTACAACACCTTCGCCATCCTCATCGCCCAACGGCGCCGCGAGACGGCCCTGCTCCGCTGCGCCGGCGCCACCCGCGCCCAGGTCTTCCGCGGCGTCCTCACCGAAGCCCTCGTCACCGGCCTGCTCTCCTCCGCGCTCGGCGTCGCCGCCGGCGTCGGACTGGGCGTCGCCGGGTTCGCGGTGCTCACCGCATCCCAGGCCGAAACGGTGCCGGTCTCCCCGGTCGTGGGACCGGTGAGCATCGTGGCCGGACTGGCCGTCGGCACGGTCGTGACGCTGGCGTCGGCGCTGGTGCCGGCCGCGCGCGCGACCCGGGTCCCACCGTTGGCCGCGCTGCGCGAGGGCATGGTCGCCGACGCGCCCGAGGGACGCCGGGCCGGCGTGGTGCGCGTGGTGGGCGCCCTGCCGTTCCTCACGGGCTCCGCCCTCCTGTGCGCCGTCGCGCTGCGCGGGGAACCCGGGGAGACCGCGATGGGGCTCGCCGCGGCGGCCGGCCTGCTCGCCTTCATTGGCGTGGTGGCGTTGGGACCGTTGCTGGTCCGGCTGCTGGCCCCCGTGTTCGGCGTGGTGCTGCGCCGCGCCGGTGTGGCCGGCACGCTGGCCGCGGACAACGTCCGGCGCAGCCCCCGCCGCGCCGCCACCGCCATGATCGCCCTGACCGTCGGGGTCACCCTTGTCAGCGGCTACTCGGTCATCGCGGCGTCGATCGAGCAGAGCGTGGAGGACAAGCTCGACCGGCAGTTCCCCATCGACTACGCGCTCTCCCGCTACTACGACGACGAGAACGCCGGAATCCCGGGGGAGATCGCCGAAGGGCTGCGCGACGACGGCATCTTCACCGAGGTCTACACGACCCGGGTCGTCGACGCCGAGGTCGACGGTGTCACGGTCCCGGTGGGCACGGTCACCGGGATCTCCATCGCCGAGGGCGGCCGTGGCGGCGACGTCGAGGGCGACCTCGACGCCGCGGTCGAGGGGACCGCCGTGCTGAAGGAGCGGGTGGCGCGGGAGCTGGACGTGACGGTCGGCGACACGCTGTCCCTGGCGACCCACGACGGCGAACGCGCCACACAGATCGTGGCGGTCGTCGGCGACGACACGATCCTGCCGGGGGTGACGCTGCCCGAGCGGGACTTCGCCACCGGATTCGACCGGGACGCCGACGAGATGGTCTACGTCGTGCTGGCCGACGGTGTTTCCGGCGAGCGGGCGCGCGCCGTCCTGGAGGAGGCGATCGCCGACGAGCCGACGGTCGCGCTGAACAGCGTCGGCGTGATCAAGGAGCAGTACACCGCCATCTTGGACCAGGTCTTCCTGGTGGTCGCCGCCCTGCTGGGACTGGCGATTCTCATCGCGGTGTTCGGGATCGCCAACACCATGGCCCTGTCGGTGCTGGAACGCGCCCGCGAGTCCGCGCTGCTGCGCGCCCTGGGGCTGTCGACGGCGCGGCTGCGCGTCATGGTCGGTGCCGAGGCCGTGGTGGTCTCCGTCATCGGAGGGGTGGTCGGGGTGGCCCTCGGCGTGCTCTTCGGCTCTGTCACCGGCCGGGTGGTGATGGAGGGCGCGGCGGTCGCCGTCCCCGTGGGGGAGATCGCGCTGTTCGTCGGAACCGCGGCGGTGGCCGGCCTGCTCTCGGCGCTGCTGCCCTCCCGCGTGGCCGCGCGGGCCTCGATCACGGCGTCCCTGGCCGCCGAGTGACGGGACCGGCCGGAACCGGCCGCGCCCGCCCCGGGCCGTCCGGGGCGGGCGCGGCCCCGGCGCGGATCACGGGGCCAGGACCCGGCGCGGTACCGCCCGAACGGGGACGGCCTAGCGCCCCGCCCCACCGGTGGAGGACACGACGCGCAGGCTCCGGGGAAACGGGAGCGTGGCCGAGGCGGGGGAGACGCGCCCGACCGGCGTGGGCACGCGCGCGCCGGTGCAGGAAGGGACCGTCGCCGCGGCGCCCCGCCAGGTAAGGAAGCCGAGCAGGGCGAACAGGTAGGCCTCCTTGGCGTCGGAGGGGATCCCGTGGTCCTCCGCCGCGCGCAACGGTACCGGTGCCAGCGTCCTCCGCAGCGCGGCCACCAGCGCCGGGTTGCGCACCCCCCCACCCGAGGCGACGACCTCGGTGACCCCGTGGCCGCGGCAGGCGTCGGCCACGGTCGAGGCGGTCAGCTCGGCCAACGTCGCGAACACGTCGTCCTCGGCCACCTCCAGCCCGCGCAGCGCCGCCGCGAGATGGCCGGCGTGAAACAGCTCCCGGCCGGTGGTCTTGGGAAAGGGGCGGGCGTAGTAGGGCTCGGCGCGCAGCCGCGCCAACAGTTCCGCGTGCACCCGCCCGCGCAGGGCCCGCCGCCCGTCCCGGTCCATCGCCTCGCCCAGGCGCGCCGCGGCGGCGTCCAGCAGCGCGTTGCCCGGGCCGGTGTCGAAGGCAACGGCTGTGCCATCGGGCGCGACGACGGTGAGGTTCGCGATCCCGCCCAGGTTGAGCGCCGCCACCGGGGCGTCGCGGCCCGCCAGCCACAGCGTGTCCAGGGTGCTGGCCAGCGGAGCGCCCTGACCGCCGGCCGCGATGTCGCGGGACCGCGGGTCGGAGACGACCGGCAGGCCGGTCTCCTCGACGATCCACGCCGGTTGCCCGAGTTGCAGGGTGCCCTGGACGGCGCCCTCCTCGACCCAGTGGAAGACGGTCTGCCCGTGCGAGGCGACGAGGTCGGCCCGGCCGGCCGGGCACAGGTGGTCCAGGGCGTGCCGGGCCGCGGCGGCGAAGGCGCGTCCGACACGGGTGTCCAACCGGCAGACGGCACCGATCGTGGTGGTGGCGGGCGGCAGTACGGCCAGGATGTCCGCGCGCAGGTCCGCGGGGTAGGCGAACGTGTCGTGGGCGATCGGGGCGAGCGTGACCTCCCCGCCCTCCAGGGCGAGGTCGGCCACCGCCACGTCGATGCCGTCCACCGAGGTCCCTGATGACAGGCCGATCACGATCACGCGCGTCTCCCCTCCCGGCCTGTTCCGGCCACGGGACCCGCGTGGTGGGCCGCCGTCCACGGGCCGGCGCGGAGGCGGGTGGCGTCGTGCCCTACCTGCCCGTCCCGCCCCGCGCGGCAAACCCGGAACCGGGCCGTCGGGCCACGTGGTGGTGCGGGCTGGGCGAGGGGCCGCCCGACGGCGGTGGCGCGGGGTCCCGCGAGAGCGCGCTGTGGTGCCGGTGCGGTGCCCACCGTCCCCTCGGGCTCCCCGATGGGGGGCCCGGCCGGGAGCCCGACCTGGCCGGGCGGGGACGGTCCGCTTCCTCGACGCGGCGGTGCGGCTTCTCAGCCCGGCGGGCACGGGCGGCAGCCGATCCGGCCCGGACCGGCGTTCGCGGGTTGACCAGGGATTTCCCCAAGTCGGGAATTCCCTTTGCGGGGAGGGCGGGCGATCTCCGTCCCCGCCCCGGAGGTCCCCTCATACCGTGGGACGAAGGCGGGGTGTCCTCTCCGGCGGGTGCGCGTATCGTCGGGATTATGGGTGGTGAGGGACGACCGTCTCCCCGAGGCCGAGAGGGGCCGGCCGACACACGCGGGAACGGTCACACCAAAGGCGGTGCGGGGCGTCAAGAGCGCGACCCCCGCGCGCCGGAAGGCGGGGACCGTGGTGGGTGACCAGCCGAGACTTCGCGTGGAACCCGTTGGCGCAATTCCCGGCAGGCAGGAACTGGCGGGTCGGATGGCCGACATGCTCGGTGACGTCGGAGCGCATGTGGGAGCGCTCTATCTCCTGGTCCCCGACGAGCACTCCCTCGGCATCACGGTGATGGTGGGGCTGCCGACGGAGTTCGCCCACCCCTGGCTGCGCATCGGCCTGGACGTCCCCCTGCCGCTGGCCGACGTCGTGCGGCGGCGCAGCCCGGTATGGGTCAGCGGGGCCCAGGAGATGGTCCGCAGGTATCCGCGCGCGGCCATCGCCCTGCCCTACGACTTCCCCCTGGCCGCGCTGCCCATCATCGCCGACGGCACGGTCCACGGCGCGGTGTTCGTGCTGTGGCCGGGAGGGCGGGCCGAGGCGCCACCGGACGAGACGGTCTGGGAGCGGATGCGCGCGGGCGTCGCCGACATCGCCGGCCTCCTGGACGAGGCGGAACGGGCCGGCGCCCCGATCCGCCCGACATCCGACACGCTGGAATTCCTTCCCCACGACCAGGGGACGTCAACCCCCGACGTGCTCGCATCGATGGCCGACCGGTTACCGGAGGGGATGTGCTCCCTGGACCTGCGGGGCCGCCTCACCGCCGTCACCCCCACCGCGGCCCGGCTCCTCGGCGAACCCGCCGAGCGGCTGGTGGGCGTCCGCCTGTGGGGAGGTCTGTCCTGGCTGCGCGACCCGGTGTATGAGGACCGCTACCGGGCCGCGCTGATCACCCAGCGCTCCACCTCCTTCGTCGCGGTGCGCCCACCGGACCGGTGGCTCTCCTTCGAGCTGTACCCCGACCGTTCGGGGGTGACGGCGCGCGTCCGCCCGGTCAACGCGGACGGCCGGGCCGAACCGCCCTCTCCGAGCGCGTCCCCGCCGGGGCCGGCCACCCCCACCCGGGTGGGGGCGTTCTACCACCTGCTCGAACTCGCCAGCGCGCTGACCGAGGCGCGGGGAGTGCGCGACGTCGTGGACACGGTGGCCGACCAGATCATGCCGGCGTTCGGCGGGCAGGCGCTGGCCCTGCTGACGGTCGAGGCCGGGCGGCTGCGCGTCATCGGCTACCGCGGTTACGAGCCCAGCACCGCCGAACTGTTCGACCACACCCCGATCACCTCGTTCACGCCCGGGGCCCACGCGCTGGTCACCGGCGCGCCCACGTTCTTCGAGACGCGCGAGGATCTGGAACGCGTCTACCCGGCGCGTTCGGGCACCCAGCAGGGGATGGGGGCGTGGGCGTTCCTGCCGTTGATCGCCTCGGGCCGACCCATCGGCACCTGCGTGCTCGCCTTCACCCGCTCCCACCAGTTCAGCGTCGAGGAGCGGGCGGTGCTGAACTCGTTGGGGGGCCTCATCGCCCAGGCCCTCGAACGGGCCCGCCTCTACGACGTCGAGCACGAGCTCGCCCGCGGCCTCCAGTCGGGGCTGCTGCCCCATGAGCTGCCCGCGCTGCCGGGACTGGAGAGCGCGGCCCGCTACCTCCCCGGCACCGAGGGCATGGACATCGGCGGCGACTTCTACGACCTGATCCGGCTCGGCGAGGACGAGATCGCGGCGGTGGTCGGCGACGTCCAGGGACACAACGTCACGGCCGCCGCGCTCATGGGGCAGGTCCGCACCGCGGTGCGCGCCTACGCGGCCACCTCCAACGGCGATCCGGAACGGGTCCTGGCCCGGACCAACCGGCTGCTCACCGACCTCGATCCGGGGCTGTTCGTCAGCTGCGTCTACCTGCACCTGAACCTGCGCCGCAACGAGGCGTGCCTGGCCCGGGCCGGCCATCCCCAGCCGCTTCTGCGCCACCCCTCGGGGCGGACCGAGGTCGTGGACGTGCCGGGCGGCCTGCTCCTCGGGATCGACCCGACGGCGGAGTACCCGGAGGTCCGGCTGCCGATGCCGCCGGGGGCAATCCTCGCCCTCTACACCGACGGCCTGGTCGAGGAGCCCGGTGTGGACCTCGACGACGCGGTGTCGGACCTGGCCGACCGGCTGGGCCGTGAGGGCGACCGACCGCTCGGGCACCTCGCCAACCGGCTCACCAGCCATGCGCATCTGGCCGAGCACCGCACCGACGACGTCGTGCTGCTCTTGTTGCGCACCGTCGGCGAGGGCTGAACCGCGCCGTCCTGGCGCGCCTGGGCCGTCCAACGGTACGGCCCGGGGGCACGCCGACCGGCGGCTCCCAGGTCAGGCCCCCTCCTCCTGGCGGCGATCCCATTCCGCCAGGCCGGCCAGCGCCGCTCGGGCCCGGTCGCGCACCGCGACGATCGCGTCGATGTCGTGGGCGTCGCGGTTGTCCCGCTTCAGCTCCTCGTAGCCGCGCAGGTGCTCCTCGAACACCGAGGCCGGGTCCACGACCGGGGAGGCGGCCCCGGCCAGCCCCTCGCCGAGGTCGGTGATGAGCCGGTCGTTCTCCGCCCTGATCGCCTCCACCCGTTCGGCCTCCTCCGCGCGAAGCCGCGCCATGATCTCGGCGTCGTCGGCCTCCTCCCGACGCCGGCGCGCCGCCGCGCGGGAGTTGACGAGAACGAGCACCGTGCTCAGGACCAGGAGCGGGGACAGCAGTCCGCCGGCGATCACGGCCAGGACCGGCCAGCCGGGACCCTCCCCGCCACCGGCCGGCGGCGCCGGCTCCTGCTCGCCGAGCAGACCGACCAGCTCGGTGAGGGAGGCGTCGAGGCTGTCGGGGGTGTAACCGACCTCGACCGCCGTGGACAGGGAGAAGATCCCGTCCTCGCCGACGCCCCCGGGCGGCTCACCGTGGGTGAGCCGGTCCCAGACCCGCCCCCGGCCGTCCACGGTGAGCAGCACCACCGGGTCGTCTCCCTCCCCGGCCACCCGCCGGGCGAGACCGTCGTCGACGCTCCCCTCCTCCCGCCGCACCTCGAACTCCACCGCCCGGGCGGGGAGAACGGCGATCCGCACCGGTGAGGCCAGGCCGGCGAGCTCGGAGTCCAGGCGCCGGCGCTCCTCCTCGGCGAGGTCGTCGACGAGCAGCGGGTGGACGTAGAGGTGCCCCTCCCGCAGCCCGGCCCGCGCCGCCGCCACGACGTCGCCCTCGACCATCGGGGCGAACTCGGTCAACGTCGCCGCCAGCTCATCGGGGCCGGTCCCGGCGGAGAAGAGGGCCGACGCGAGGTCGGCGGGGTCGGTCGCCTCGGGGCCCGCGGCCGGTACCAGGGTGAACCGACCGTGCTCCCAGAAGGCCAGCAGGGCGACGCCGTCGTCCCCCAAGGGGGCCAGCAGGGCCTCGGCCAGCTCCTCCTCCTCGCGGACGGAGGTGGGCAGCACGGCGATCCGGACGCCGGGGACGTCCGCGTACAACCCGGTGACCGCGTCCGCGTCGAAGCCGGGCAGCCCGGCGCGGACGGCAGGATGGACGTAGACGGTCTGCGTCCGAGCGGCGTCGCCCACCTCGCCGAGCAGGTCGTCGCCCAGCAGCTCGGGCAGGGACATGAGCTGCCCCTCGATGCCGCCGGGACCGTAGGAGAGGTGCTCCTCCAGCGCGCCGTCGTCCACGCCGGTGTCCACGTTCTCCCAGGAGACGTGCAGGGTCGTGTCGCCGGTGATCCCGCGCTCCTCGGTCAGGGCGACATAGACCCCGGGCTCCCCGATCTCCTCGGCGAGCGCCCGGACCGTCTCGGAGGGGTCCCCCGAGGCGGTCAGCGCCACCCGTACCGGGCCGTGCGCCCCGGCCAGCCGGGCGTCGATCATCTCCCGGCTCTGGGGGTCCAGCCCCTCGGCGCCGTCCTCGACCCACAGGCCGCCGCCATCACGCAGGGCGCGCGCCGCCCGGTCCAGCGTGTCGTCGGCGTGGGCCGCCGACGCCCAGACCGCCGACGCCCCGAACGCGACCACCGCCGCGGTCAAGACGGCGGACAGGCGGCGCACGGATCGGGCGGGGCCGCGGGAACGGGACATGGGGGCTCCTCACCCGCACCGGCGCGGCGGTGCCCGGGGACGGGCCGAGGGGGTCCTCGGGCCGGCGCGCACCAGGCCGGGGCGACGGACGACGACACCAGGATCCTAAGCACCGCCAGGTCACGCGACGGTGACGGAAGGGGGAAGTCCGCCGCAACGGATAACCTGCACGCCGTCGGACAGGCCCATGCCCCACGGTTGGATCGGTGAACAGCGTGCAACACGACGACCTCGACACGAGACTCGGCCGCAGGATCGTGGCCGCCGCGGACAGGAGACTGACCAAGAGCGGCGTGGTCGCACCGGTGGACGTGCTGACCGATCTCGGCTGGTTGACCGCGAAACCGGCCGACGCCTGGCGGCAGGGACGCCTCGGCCACCTCGGGGAGGCGGTCGCGGTGCCCGAGGACAGGCTCGTGGCGGCCGTCCGGCTGGTGCGGCGCTGGGCCGAACGCAACGGCCTGACGCCCGAGGAGGCCGTCTACGTGACCGCCACGCGCGACCGGCGTCCGCTGCGCTTCACCGCCACGGGAGACGAGAGCGTGGAACAGGCCTACCGCCGCCACTGGGTCTCGCCCGACCTGTCACCGGCCCGGCGTCGGCGCCTGGCCGAACGGCACGAGAAGGCCCCCGACCTCGTCGTCGTCGAGACCGGCCCCGGGTGGGCCTGCGCCGAGTGCGCGGACAACGCCCCGTTCTCGATCGCCGACGAGGACCAGCAGATCTGTCTGACCTGCGCGGACATGGACCACCTGGTCTTCCTCCCCGCGGGCAGCGCGGTACTGACCCGCCGGGCCAAGAAGGAGAGCGCGCTCTCAGCGGTGGTGACACGGTGGAACCGGCGCCGCAAACGCTATGACCGGACGGGCCTGCTGGTGGAGGAGGGGGCGCTGGAACGCGCGGAGGAGCAGGTCCTCGCCGACGAGGACGCGCGGGCACGGCGCAGGGAGCGCGACCGCGTCCGCAGGCAGGAGTGGGACGTCGACTTCCAGGCGCGCATGGCCGAGGAGATCGTCCGCATGTTCCCCGGATGCCCGCCGGAACGGGCCGAGCGGATCGCCCGGCACGCCGGGGCGCGGGGCAGCGGCCGGGTCGGCCGTTCGGCGGCGGGCCGGGAACTCGAACCCCGGGCCGTGCGGGCCGCCGTCATCGCCTCGGTGCGCCACGAGGACACCGACTACGACGCGCTGCTGATGGCCGGGGTGCCCCGGCAGGCGGCCCGGGAGCGCATCGCGGCCGGTATCGACCGGGTCCTCGCGCGCTGGTCCGGCTGACCCCGGCGGCCTCCCGCCGGGCTCCCCGCCCGCGCGGTCACTTCCTGAGGGCGGCCGGGTCGAAGTCGGTCCCGCGGTGGAGGAGATGGTTGAGCAGCCAGAAGAGCACGCCGACGGCCAGCAGCGCGCCCGCGATCACGTACTCCTGCAACGGCCGGCCGGTGATGGGCAGGGCGAAGAACACGCAGGTGAGGACGCCGAGCACGGGGACCCACGTGGGCGCGGTGAAGTGGGGATGGGCGACCTTGTCCTTACGGAGCACCAGGACCGCGACGTTGACCACCGCGAACACCATCAACAGCAGCAGCGAGGTGGTGCCGCCGAGCTCGGCGATGGACACCGAACTGACCAGGATGACGGCGATGGCGCTGGTGAACAGGATGGACACCCACGGGGTCCGCCGCAGCGCCAGCACCCTGCCGAAGGCGCGCGGGATGATGCGCTCGTTGGCCATGCCGTAGAGCAGCCGGCTCGCCATCAGCATGTTGATCAGCGCGGTGTTGGTCAGCGCGAACATCGCGATGAGCGAGAACAGGACCGGCGGGAACCACGGCGCGGCGGCCTGCACGACCAGGAGCAGCGGGCCGTCGGAGTCCGCCAGCAGGCCCGTCGGCACCAGGGACGAGGTGATCACGGCGATGAGCAGGTAGATCGCCGCGGTGATGCACAACCCCAGCAGCACCACCCGCGGGAAGGTCCGCACGGGGTCCTTGGTCTCCTCGGCCATGTTCACCGAATCCTCGAAACCGACCATGGCGAAGAAGGCGAGCGCGGTGGCCGAGGTGACCGCCAGGAAGGGACCGTTGTCGGGGTTGAACTCCAGCAGCCGTCCGGGATCCGGGTCGACATCGCCGGACATCGGCCCACCGAACAGCGCGATGGCGCCGAAGAGGATGACGATGAGCAGGCCGGCGACCTCGATCGTGGTGAGGACCGCGTTGACACGGACCGACTCGCTGACGCCGCGCAGGTTGATGCCGGCGAGCAGGAGGAGGAAACCGATGGCCACGATCCACGACGGGACGTCCGGTCCGACGATCGCCTTCAGGTAGTCGCCGCTGAACCCCTGCGCCGCCGACGACGCCGAGGTGATGCCCGAGCACATGACGGCGAAGGCCACCATGAACGTCAGGAAGTGCACCCCGAACGCCTTGTGCACGTACAACGCCGCGCCCGCCGCGCGCGGATACTTGCCGACCAGCTCCAGGTAGCTGAACGCGGTCAGGAACGCCACCGCGAAGGCGACCAGGAACGGTACCCACAGCGCGCCGCCGACCCGTCCCGCGACCTGGCCGGTCAGCGAGTAGACCGTGGTGCCGAGGATGTCGCCGACGACGAAGAACAACAGGAGTCGCGGACCGATGACCCGCTTCAAGGGGGTGTTTCCGCCACGGGGCTCTTCCACCGGTGCTCCGGGGACCGGCTTCGTCTCGTTGTCCACGTCGATCCCGCCCCTTCTCTCGCCTGGTGTTCTTTTCGCGTTGTGGAAGGCATCTACCCGTTCACGGCTTATGGAACTGAGAACTGCTAATTCGGCCACATCGGGACCAACCGCGGGGCCAACACCCCTGGAGAACGCCGAAGGCGCGGCGCGGGGACCGATCCCCGCGCCGCGCCTGTCGAACGGGCCTACCCCAGCGCCTCGACGACCACCTGCGCGGCCTCGGCGATGAGCGCGTCGTCGTACTCGGCGTCGGGGGTGTCCTTGTCGGACATGACCGCGACGACGATCGGGTCCTCGTCCGGGGGCCACAGGATCGCGATGTCGTTGCGGGTGCCGTAGTCGGCCGCGCCGGTCTTGTCGCCGACCTCCCAGTCGTCGGGGACGCCGGCGCGGATCAGCGCGTCCCCGGTCGTGTTGCCCTTGAGCATGTCGGTGAGGACCGCGCGCTCGTCGGCGGGCAGGACGTCGCCCAGCGCGTAGGCGCGCAGGCTGTCCGCCATGGCCCGCGGGGTGCTGGTGTCGCGGGTGTCGCCGGGAGCGGTCGCGTTGAGCTCGGGTTCGATCCGCACCACCTCGGCGACGTCGTCGCCGATCCCCTCCAGCGCGGCGTCGAGGGCGGCGGGACCGCCCAGCTCCTCGAACAACAGGTTGGCCGCGGTGTTGTCGCTGTAGCGGACGGCGGCGTCGCTCACCTCGCGCAGCGTCATCCCGGTGTCGACGTGCTGTTCGGTGATGGGGGAGTAGGTGACCAGGTCCTCCTCGTCGTAGGTGACGACCTCCTCCATCTCCTCGAGCGTGTTCTGCTGGAGGACGGCACCCACCTGGAGCGCCTTGATGGTGGAGGCGTAGGCGAACCGCTCGTCGGCGCGATGGGTGACGGTCTCGCCGCTGCCGGTGTCGATCGCGTAGACGCCGAGGCGGGCGTCGAACTCGCCTTCGAGCCGTTCGAAGTCCCCCGCGTGGGCGTCCGACCGGTCCGAGGCCGACCCGGCCGCGATGGGCGACTCCGCGGCGGCGGGGGACACGGGCTCGTCGGCCGTCGAACAGCCGGCGAGCGGAGCGAGCGCGAGCGCGGCCAGGGCCGCGACCCCGCCGCGCGGCATGCGGATGTTGTTCATCGTCCTTCTTCCGTCCTGGTGTCCCCGCGGGGCCTCCGCGGGGGTCCCGTCCCGGCGCGCAACGAGGCCACCGCGGACGTCTCCGACCGGGCCGTCGCCCCGGGGCGACGCCGTGGAACGGGACTCAGGGAAGTCTCACCCCGTCCTTCGATACCGTCTAAGACGAAAACAAGGGTTTCGATGTTGAATTGGCATACTCTCTGGGAGTGGATCTCGTCGGCGCCTGCAAGGCATTCGTCAGCGTGAGCGAGCGGGGCAGCTTCACCCTCGGCGCCGCAGCCGCGCGCATCCCCCAACCCGTCGCCAGCCGCCGCATCGCGGCCCTGGAACGGCACCTGGGAGGCCGGCTCTTCGACCGCTCGACGCGGCGCGCCACGCTCACCCCGTTCGGACGCGAGATGCTGGCCTCGGCCAAGCGCCTGGTCGAGCTGGCCGAGGCCATGGAACACGACGCGGAGCGCGCCCGGCTCACCCCCATCCGGTTCGCGGTGCCCGACACCTGTCCCACCCGCGACCTCGCGTTCCTCGACGCCGAGGCCCGACGGCAGGGGCTCCACCTCGACTTCGTTCCCGCGGCGCCGGCGCGCCGCGCCGAACTGCTCGCCTTCGGGCAGGTGCGCGCGGCCCTCGTCGCGGTGCCCGCCGACGACGGGTACTGGCGGGTCCCCCTCGGGCTGGCGTCCGCGGCCCCGCCCCGGGTGGAGACCGTCCACCTGGAGACCCTGCGCGCCGGCCGGGCCGACCCCGTCGTGCGGCGGCGCGTCTGGCTGCAACCCGAGGACGACGTTCCCCACATCCGCGACCGGCTCTTTCGGATCCGCGACGCCGTGGGACTCCAGCCGGCGCAGGTCGCGGTCGCTCCCGCCCTCACCTCCGCGGTCGCCGACGTCCTCGGTTCGGCCGACCTGCTGTTGTGCTCGCCGGCCCAGGCGGAAGAACTGGGACTGCACTGGCGCCCCATCGGCGGGGTCCGCCTCGTTCGGGGGTTCGACGTGTCGGCGGGGACCGGGGAGGACGCCGAGCGCGTCCGCCTGCCGTTGACCGAGGAGATCGCCCGATGCCTCGGCGTCCCCGCCGACAGCGCGACGCCGGCCGACCAGGGGGAGGCGCAGTGAGCGCCGCGGCCCTGCTCAGGGAACTACGGCGGGTCCTCGACGACGCGGGACTGCGCGGTTCCTTCCTCGTCCGCGACCTGCGCTCCGGAGAGGAGATCGGCATCGAGCCGGACCTGGAGTACCCCACCGCCTCCCTCGTCAAGGTCCCGCTCGCCGTCGCCACGCTGGAACGCGCCCGGAAGGGGGAGATCGACCTGGCCGAGCCCGTCCTGGTGCACCTCTCGGACACGCTGGCGCCCGGACCCAGCGGGTTGAGCAAGTTCCGCCACCCGGCCCGGATCGCGATCGAGGACCTGATCTACCTCAGCCTGTGCGTCAGCGACAACACGGCCTCCGACGTGCTCTTCGCCTTCACCCCGCCCGCCCGGGTCGCCGCGCTGATGCGGGAGTACGGCCTTCGGGGGATCACCATCCGGCACACCATCCGGCTGCTCAACGAGACCCCGGCCGACCGCCTCGGTCCGGACGACGCGCACCTCGCCCACTTCCTGGCGATCGAGGCCGGCACGGAGGGGCGGGGCCACCGGGTCCCCCAGCTCGACGTCACCCGCGCCAGCTCGGGGTCGGCCCGGGCGTTCGTCGACCTGCTCCAGGCCCTGTGGAGGCCGTCGGCGATCGATCCCGGGGTGGCCGCGCGGGTGCGTGAGCTCATGGCCGACAATCTCCTGCGCCAGCGCCTCACCCCCGACTTCGTCTCCGACGCCTCGACCTGGTCCTCCAAGACCGGGACCCTGCTCAACCTCCGCCATGAGGTCGGCGTCGTCGAACACGACGACGGTCAGCTCTTCGCCGTCGCCGCGCTCACCGAGTCGCGTGTGCCGGCCATCCACCAGCCGGGGGCCGAGGCGGTCATGGGCCGGGTCGCGCGCGCCCTGCGCGACCACCTGAGGGGGATGTAGGGCGTGCCCGTCCGGCCCCGTGTCCCCTGATTCCGGGAGCGGCCGGCCTCTTTCCCGGACTATCGCGGTGGTCGCGGTCATGGGGCTCTTCGGCCTTGGCGGCCACGGTCATGCGGGAGGGGGATCGAAACGGCCGGAGCGACCGTGGAGAGGCTGCGAACCGTGCGGGGCGGTCCTGGAGACGGGTGTCTCCTCCGTCAGGTCGCGCGAGGCCGGACTGGTGGTCAAGGGCGGGCGGGAGCCCGCGGCCCTCCCCCGGCGGTCGCAGAGGCCGTCCCATCGGCGCCTCGTCTTCGGTTCCGGGTGGAAGTCGCTGAGGCGACACGGGGGCGTCTCTCCCCCGATGCGGCCGGGAAGTCGGACGACCTCGGCGGTTCCACGAGAAGCGCGTGGGCCCGGGTGACGGAGCCGACGCCGGCGGACAGGCATCCCGGATGTGACGTACTTCCCTCTCCGGGCCGAAGGCGCGGCCGTCCCCGCAGGACGCGCGCCGTTCCGGGCCCCGGGAAACGAGGGGTTCGTGGAGCGAGCCGACAGCGCGCGGATCGACGGAGCGGATGCGGCCCGCGGGCGACCCTCAGGAGGGACGCGAGAGGAGGTGAGGGCCGGGGCTCCTCGGCGGGAGGTCCCGGCCCGAATCTGTGGCCCCAGCAGGATTCGAACCTGCGACACCCGCTTTAGGAGAGCGGTGCTCTGTCCCCTGAGCTATGAGGCCGATGCGGATCCAAGCCTAACGGACGAACGCGATCCGTGGTGCGAGAGGAGCCGCATGGGACGCGCCGAAGCCGAAGGGGGGCGGGTTCAGTACGCTTCGGAGAGTAGGGTTGTCATCGACCCCGGGTGATACTCGCCACACGGTGGCGGCGTCCGGCGGGGGACCGGTATGGCCGGAGCCTCCCGCGCGACGTGATCTCCGGGGGGATTAACGGCCCTTGAACAGGCGTTTCATTATGCGTCCGCGCGTTCGACGGCCGGATTCCGGTATCGGACGCACTATTACGCGACGTTCGGTCGATTTCGTTAGCGCGTCCGATTGCGGACGTGTAGTACGTTGCGATTCGGCTACGCGAATTACCGAAAAGGCAGCCCGGAGGATCCACGTGCCGTTCGTTCTCGATTCGAAGCGGCGAAGAGACCGCGGACCGAGAAGCGGGGCCTCGCCCGATGCACCCCTCCGGCCGCGGTCGAGGTCCCTACTCGGCGTCGCCTGCACCCTCGTGCTGACGCTCTTCCTGGCCCCCACCGGCCAGGTGATCACGGCGTCCGCGCTGTCGCAGGCCGCCGCCGACGAGGACCTCGACTCCCTGAAGGAACAGGCCGATCAGGCCAGGGAGGAACTGGAACAGGCCACCGAGGACTACACCCAGCGGGAAGAGGCCCTGGAGGCCGCCCAGGAGGAACTGGTCCAGACGCTGCACGAGCTCCAGCAGACGGAGGTGCGTCTGTCGGAGATGCGCGAACCCCTCGCCCAGCTCGCCAGCACCCTGTACCAGCAGCCCGACGTCGGCGTCCTCGGGTTGATGACCTCGGGGTCGATCGACAGCGACCTCCAGGCCGAGGCGCACGTCCTCAAGCTCTCGGAGAACCAGGAGGCGGTCCTCTCCGAGGCCAACGACCTGCGGGACAGGCAGATCGAGTTGACCAGCGCCGCCCAGGAACTCCAGTCCGAGACACAGCTGGAGCGGGTCGAACTGGCCGACGACCTGGACGCGCTGCGCGCCCAGTCCGAGGAGAGCACCGACCGGCTCATGCAGGAGCTGGAGAACCGCGGCCTGTCCGTGGACGCCTACATGGCGGGGATCGAGTGCGACGCCTCGGCGGGCACCGCGGCCGCCGGCTACCCCAACGGGCTGCTGCCCCAGGGCTCGCTGTGCGAGCTGCACCAGTCGGGTCACTTCCTGCGGGCCGACGCCGCGGTCGACCTGCTCAGGCTGAACGAGGCGTTCACCGAGCACTTCGGCAAGGAACTGTGCATCACCAGCTCCTACCGGGACCTGGCCAACCAGCAACGGGTCTACGCCGAGCAGCCCCCCGGCTACGCGGCGGTGCCCGGCACCAGCAACCACGGTCTGGGACTCGCCGTGGACCTGTGCGGCGGGGTGCAGACCCAGGGGTCGCCCGAGTTCAACTGGTTGGAGGCCAACTCGCGCGAGTACAACTGGTTCCATCCGCAGTGGGCCTACTCCAGTCCCTTCGAACCGTGGCACTGGGAGCACACCGCCTCCGGCGGCAGCTGAGCCCGGTCCGCCGACGGACGGTTTGGGACGGGGAGACCCGTCCCAAGCCGCCCGTCGCCGTTCTCAGACCTTCTCGGGGACGACCTCGGAGGTGCAGTGGGCGCAGCGCGTGGCCCGCATGTCGATCTCGCTCAGGCACTGGGGGCAGGGGCGGGTGGTGGCCTCCTCGGCCTTGACGAACCGCTCCAGCAGGCGCGTCATGGGCAGCACGATGAGGAAGTACAGGACCGTCGCGGTGATCAGGAAGGCGATGAGGGCGTCGATGAACGCACCGTAGAGGAACCTGCTCCCGTTGATGGTGAAGTAGAGGTCGCCGAACTTCGGCACGCCCCCGAAAATGCCGAGCAGCGGGGTGATGAACCCTTCGGTGAAGGCCGTGATCAGATTCGAGAACACGGCGCCGATGACGACCGCCACCGCGAGCTGGACCAGGTTGCCCTGGAGCAGGAACTTCTTGAAACCGTTCATCATGTGCCGTTCCCCAAGAAACGTCAGGTGTCTCCACACGGGCACCGGGAGATCAGGGAGGTGGGTCGGCGGGTGCCGCCGCCGGTGGCGCGGCGAGAGGAGGCTCGCGCCCACCACGCCAGGTTAACGTTCAGCCCCGGATGGTGACGGACAGTCGATCCGTAGCGGATCGGGCGGCGAGGAGCGCGGCCTCGCCGGGGGTGACGGCGACGAGGAGGAGCGCGCCGGGCTCGTCGACGGACCCCTCCGAGGGGATGGCGAGGACCGGACGGTCGGTCACGACGGATTCGGCCGGGGGCCCGGGCCCGCCCGGACCGGTGCCGAGCGGATCGCCCCGCGCGGCCAGCACGTCGACACGGCTGCCGGGGCGCAGCAGCGAGACGTAGCCGGAATCGGCGATCCGGACGGGGGCGGCGACCAGCCCGTCGCCGTACCCGCGCGCCGGCGGGTCGGCGACGCGGGCCGACGTGATGATCTCGCCGCGGTTCAACGGTCCGCGAAGCGCGGTGCCGTCAAGGCGGGTGTCGGCGTCCAACGCGCCGTCGGGGAGGGCGGAGCGGGGGATGGCGCGGACCTCGGTGTCGCCGGGCCCCAGGGGGGACCGGGCGGTGAGGTCGCGTGCCGCCACCACGACGTCGACGGAGGGCGGGGCGGAGGGGCGCAGGAGGAAGACGGCGGAGGTCAGGGCCAGCGCGGCGCAGCCGGCGCCGAGGGCGCGGCGCCAGCGGACGGGGAGCAGGGCGGTGCGGGCGGGGCCGCGGCGCAACCCGCGGCGGGGGGCGAGGATGTCCATGCCCGCACGTTAGGCGCGGCGGGCCGGGCGGTGTCGGCGTCGTCCACAGGGTGGTGACACCACGACCGGGGCCGCCCCGCGTGGGACGGCCCCGGTCCGATGTGGATCGAGCAGAGCGTGGTGGCCCCGGCCGGCCGGGGCCCGCGCCAGGTCGCCGGGAATCGGCGCGGCCTCCGGCGCCGCGGGAGGTCTCCGGGAGGAGAGGGCGCGCGGCCACGGCCGCGACGCCCGCGCGCCACACGGGGAGGGGCTCAGGCGACCTTCGTCGACGACGCCGCGGAGTCCGCGCTCGCCCCCTTGGCGGACGAGGAGGAGTCGGAGCCGCCGGAAGAGGCGCCGGAGGACTCCGGGCTCTTCGAGGAGGAACCGGTCAGGGCGGAGCTGTTGGAGCTGGAACCGCTGTCGGTGCGGTAGAAGCCGGACCCCTTGAACACGATCCCCACGGCGGAGTAGACCTTGCGGAGCTTGCCCTGGCATTCGGGGCACACGGTCAGGGCGTCATCGCTGAAGCTCTGCACGACCTCCATCTCGGCGCCGCACTCGGTGCATGCGTACTGGTACGTAGGCACGGATCCTCCTTGCTGGCACTCTCGCCCGACGACTGCTAAATAGTACGCGCTCGGACAGCGGGAACGCGACATCGGGGGCGGGGCGCCGTCGTGAACTGCTGCCCGCCGGTGTAACGCGGACGGCGGGGGAGGTGTTCCACGGGACGCCCGGTGGGGCGGGTCATCCCCGGGCGTCCCCGCCGTCGGCGGGAAGGCGGATCACCCCGCTCCCGGGCGTCACCACCCCTTTGACGGCGCGGTCGTGCTCTTCGGCGGGGAGCTCGCCGAGCAGTTCGGTGTCGTATGTCACGGCCAGCGTGGTCGTGTTGGGCCCTACCAGCGACAGCGCGCGGTCGTAGCAGCCCGCGCCCCGCCCCAGGCGGACGCCGCGCCGGTCGACGGCGAGGGCCGGGCAGATGACGGTCGAGACGCGCCGTAGCGCGTCGGCCCCGTAGCGCGGCCCGGTGGGCTCCAGCAACCCGTATGCGGCGGGGGAGAGACTGTCAGGGCCCTCGTAGACGGCCCAGTCCAGCCCGCCGTCGGGCAGGAAGATCGGCAGCAGGACGTAGACCCCGTGCCGCCACAGGGCCGCGACCAGTTTGCGGGTGCCGGGTTCCGAGCCCACCGAGTAGTAGGCGGCGACCGTTCCGCCCATGGTGATCCCGGGAAGCCCGAGAACCGCGTCGCGGATGGCCGAGGCCGCGCGGTCGCGTTCGGCCTCGGACATGGCCGCGCGGGCGGCGAGGATCCGCCTGCGCAGCTCCGGTTTCGTGCCAGTGCCGTCCATGCGGGGCAGTCTCCCAGGTTCCCGCTGGGGACCATAGGGGGCGTCGGGGGTGAGGAATCGCGGAAAAGAGGGTGAACAGTCGGCGCGCCCCCGCCCGCCGAACGGCGGTTTTCCCCAAGCAGTGGGCCTTCTCCGCGCGCGTTGCCGGGGATCGGGTCCATCCGTTGGCCTAAAGTTCCGGCATGGCTGATTCCCAACGCGCCGTCGCCTCCGTCAGCAAAGCCGTGGTGCCCGCCGCGGGCCTGGGCACTCGCTTCCTGCCCGCGACCAAGGCGACGCCCAAAGAGATGTTGCCGATCGTCGACAAACCGGCCATCCAGTACGTGGTGGAAGAGGCGGTCGCGGCGGGACTGGACGATGTCCTGATGATCACCGGTCGTAGCAAGCGGTCGATCGAGGACCACTTCGACCGCGCCTACGAACTCGAGGAGGCGCTGCGGGCCAAGAGCGACACACAGCGGCTCCACTCGATCCGGGAGTCCAGCGAACTGGCGCAGGTCCACTACGTGCGTCAGGGAGAGCCACGCGGTCTCGGGCACGCGGTGCTGTGTGCCTCGGCCCACGTCGGCGACGAGCCGTTCGCCGTCCTGCTCGGTGACGACCTCATCGGTGACAGCGACCATCTGCTCCAGCGCATGATCGAGGTGCGCGAGACCTACGGCGGCAGCGTCGTCGCGCTCATGGAGGTCGAGCCCGAACAGGTGTCGCTGTACGGCTGCGCCGCGATCGAGGCCACCGACGAGGACGACGTCGTCACCGTGACCGACCTCGTGGAGAAGCCCCCGGCGGACCAGGCCCCGAGCCGCTGGGCCATCATCGGTCGCTACATCTGTGACCCCGCGGTGTTCGACGTGCTGCGCGAGACCCCGCCCGGCCGCGGTGGGGAGATCCAGCTCACCGACGCGCTGCGCGAGCTGGCCCACCGCAAGCCCGCCGACGGCGGCCCGGTGCACGGGGTGCTGTTCCGCGGCCAGCGCTACGACACCGGGAACAAGGTCGACTACCTTCGCACTGTGGTGGAGTTCGCCTGCGACCGTCCCGACCTCGCCGAGGAGTTCCTTCCCTGGCTGCGCAAGTTCGTGGCGGAGCGCGGGACGGGCACGCAGGAGTGACGTCCGGCGTGCCCATGACAACGGGTGTGAGGAGCGGGATGAAATCCGTCGAACAGCACGTCGCCGACATTCTCGACGTGGTGGGCCCGATCGACCCGATCGAGCTCGACCTGCTCCGGGCGCACGGAGGTGTGCTCGCCGAGACCGTCGCCTCGCCGGTGGCGCTGCCCCAGTTCGACAACTCCTCGATGGACGGTTACGCCGTGCGCGCGGCGGACGTGGCCGCCGCCGTGCCCGGGGCGCCCGTGACGCTTCCGGTCGTCGCCGACATCCCCGCGGGGGACGCCTCCTCGGGGGCGATCCCGCCGGGGACGTGCGCCAGGATCATGACCGGGGCGCCGATGCCGACGGGGGCCGACGCGGTGGTGCCGGTCGAGTGGACCGACGGGGGTGTCGCCCGCGCGGCGATCCACCACCCGGTCCGTCCGGGAAACGCCGTGCGCAGGGCCGGGGAGGACGTGGAGAAGGGCACCACGGTGCTGCGCGAGGGGGCCAGGGTGGGGGCGGCGGAGCTGGCCGTGCTCGCGGCGGTCGGACGCAGGTCGGTCCGGGTCCGCCCCCGCCCGCGCGTCGTCGTGCTGTCCACGGGCGAGGAGCTGGTGGAGCCGGGCGAGCCGATCGGTCCGGGCCAGATCTGGGAGTCCAACAGCTTCATGCTCACCGCGGCGGCGCGGGACGCCGGCTGTGACGCCTACCGCCACGGGTTCATCGGGGACCGGCCCGAGACGGTGCTCGCCACGCTCGACGACGTGGTGCCCCGGGCCGACGTCATCGTCACCACGGGCGGGGTCAGCATGGGCGCCTACGACGTCGTCAAGGAGGTGCTGTCGCGGCTGGGCACGGTGCGTTTCGAACAGGTCGCCGTCCAGCCGGGCAAGCCCCAGGGGTTCGGTACCGTCGGCTCCCCGGCCACCCCGATCCTGACACTGCCGGGCAACCCGGTCAGCTCCTTCGTCTCCTTCCACCTCTTCGTGCGCCCGGCCCTGTTCCGGCTGCGCGGCCTGCCGCCCGAGCCGTTGCCGTCGGTGCGGGCCAGGCTGGCCGAGCCGGTCACCTCGCCCCGGGGGCGCCGCTCCTATCTCAGGGCCGTGGTGGAGTACGACGCCGACGGCTACACCGCGGCTCCGGCGCTGCGCCAGGGGTCGCACCAACTGTCCGCGCTGGCCGAGGCGAACGCGCTCGTGGTGATCCCCGAGGACGTCACCGAGCTTCCCGCTGGCGAAGAGGTGGAGGCGCTGCGGCTGCCCGCCGTGTGACGAGGCGCGGTGCCGCGCGGCCGACCGCCGCTTGTCACGTCGGCGCCGTGGGTGCGTAACGTCGGGCGTGAAACGGCGTCGTCACGAGGAAGGTTCGCAGATACCCATGTCCGACTCCCATCCGTCCGGGCTCACCCATCTCGACTCCGCGGGGGCCGCCCGCATGGTCGACGTCTCGGCCAAGGAGGTCACCGCCCGCACCGCCACCGCGACCGGCCGGGTCCTGCTGTCCCCCGAGGTCGTCGCCGCGCTGCGTGGGGCGGGGGTCCCCAAGGGCGACGCGCTCGCCGTGGCCCGCATCGCGGGCATCCAGGGCGCCAAGCGCACCCCCGACCTGGTGCCGCTGTGCCATCCGATCGCGGTGCACGGCGCCGATGTGGACCTCGAGGTCGGTGATCACGGTGTCGACATCCGTGCCACGGTCCGCACGGCCGACCGCACCGGTGTCGAGATGGAGGCGCTCACCTGTGTGATGACGGCGGCGCTCGGCCTGGTCGACATGGTCAAGGCGCTCGATCCCGCGGCGGTCGTCACCGATGTCCGGGTCGAGGAGAAGACCGGTGGCAAGACGGGCCACTGGCGCAGGCCGGCGCGGGCGGAGGGGGAGAGGGCGTGAACGCCTATCGGGCCGTCGCCATCACCGTTTCCAATCGGGCCGCCGCGGGCGTGTACGCCGACCGGTCGGGCCCCGTGCTCGCCGCGGCCCTGGCGGAGGCCGGGTGCGCGGTGGTGGGGCCGTGGGTGGTCCCGGACGGGCCGCCGGTCGCCGAGGCGTTGCGGCGGGCGCTGGCGGAGGGGTATGACGTGGCCGTCACCACGGGGGGCACGGGGCTGAACCCCCATGACGCCACGCCCGAGATGACCCGTCCCCTGCTCGCCTACGAGATCCCGGGGATCCCCGAGGCGCTGCGCGCGGCGGGCCGGGACAAGGGCGTTCCCACGGCGACGTTGTCGCGCGGTCTGGCCGGGGTGGCCGAGTCGGACGGGCACCGCATGCTCGTGGTCAACCTGCCGGGGTCCAGTGGCGGGGTCCGCGATGGCATGGCGGTCCTCGGGCCGATCCTGCGCCATGCCGTCGACCAGGTGCGCGGCGGTGACCACCCGCGTTCCGAGGGCGGGAGCTGAGCGACGGGGGCGCGGGGCCGAGAGGGGGTCCCGTGCTCCCGGACGACGAAATTCGCCAGTCCGCTTTGCCTTTTATGTCCGGTAAGTGCCGTGAGGTTCGGGGCCGGAGTGGAATACTGAGCCCTACCACCTCGGGAGGCGGCACGCCCCCCGCGCCCCACGAGGCGGTCGCCCCCATCCCGCGGGCGGCAGAGGACCGAGGCGGCGGAGGGAAGACTGTGAACCGGATTCGAGGCTGGCCGGTGTCCCTTGAGGAAGGGCCGGTCGGACTGCGTCCGTTGCGTCTGCGTGACGCCTCCGCGCTGCGCGAGGTGCGCGTGCGCAACGCCGATTGGCTCAAGCCCTGGGAGCCCACCCACCCCGAGATGCCCCTGCAGACCACGAGCCTGGCCCCCTACCTCGGCATGGTCCAGGCCATCCGCAGGGAGGCTCGCCTGGGTATCGCCATGCCGTGGGCCGTCACCTACGAAGGGCGTTTCGCCGGACAGCTCACCGTCGGGGCGATCACCTGGGGGTCGGCCCGTTCCGCCCAGGTCGGGTACTGGATCGATCGGGCCTGCGCCGGGCGGGGGGTCACGCCGACCGCGGTCGCGCTCGCGGTCGACCACGCCTTCTTCACGGTGGGACTGCACCGGATCGAGGCCAACATCCGTCCGGAGAACAGGGCCAGCCGCAGGGTCGCGGAGAAACTCGGCTTCCGCGAGGAGGGGGTGCGCCGAAGGCAGCTCCACATCGACGGGGAGTGGCGCGACCACATCTGCTACGCCCTGACGGTCGAGGACGTCCCCCAGGGGCTGCTCGCCCGGTGGCGGCGCCGCCGCACAGGGGACGACCTGGGGGACCGGAAGTCGGATACCGCGGGCCCCGAAACGGTGTAGCTTCGCACAGCGTGCGAGAGGAGCGCCGCCGAACCGCCGACAGCGCTCCCGCGTTCGCGGGATAATTCCCCAAGCCCGTGTGGCCGTCAGGGGAGTGAACGCGGATCGTAACTCTTTGCTTTTTTGCTTTAACTGTATGTGGTTGATGGTTTGACCTGCATGTTCAGGGGTGGCGAATTCGTCTGTGGATGAGGAAAGACAGCGATCTCACGACACTCCGGCCCGAATACTGCGCATTTCCAGACACCGGGTCGTACGGTGCGGAACGTAGGCGCATCGGCGATGTGGGCAACATGTGCGTATGGCGCGCGGGGGCGGCAGGAGACCGGACGGTGCACCCGGACCGGATCCCGACGGAGGTCGGGTCCGCGACGGGATAGCGTCGGACCCCTCCCCTCCGGGGGCCGGGGCGTCGCCGCCGCCTCGTGGGTGTGTCCAGGAATGTTCGACGGCCGGCGGTGCGAGGAGGGGCGATGAGCAGCTCTCCTCTGTATGTGGCCATCGTCGTGGTGTGGATCATCGTGCTGATCCCCATGATGCTGCGCCGCGACGCCACCGATCCCGCGCCCGAATCGCTGCGCCGGAACACCGCCAAGGAGGGGGACGAGGACGCCACCGAGGAGGGGGCGGCCGACGAGGTGTCCCCCGACGCGGTGGAGACCCAGGTGATCGACTACGGCTCGGCCGCCGTGGTCGCCGCCCGCGCCGCTGCCGCCCGCGCCGGGGAGGACCCCGAGGAGGAGGCCGAGGCCCGCTCCGAGGCGCCGCCGCAACCGCAGATCTCCCACGGGCGCGCCCGGGTGATCGCGCGCAGGCGCCGCCGTACCGCGGGGCTGGCGACCCTGTTCACCGTGACGGCCCTCGCCGTGATCGCCGAGCTGGGACCGTGGTGGGTGGTGCTTCCCCCCGCGGGCCTGCTGCTGGGCCACCTGGCGCTGCTGCGCGAGGCGGCCAAGGCCGACGCCGAGCAGAGGATGGCCGAGGCCGAGTACCTGCGCCGCCGTGAGATGGCACGCGCGCGCAGGCAGGCCGCGGCCGCCCGCGAGGCCGAGGTCATCGAGCTGGCCGGGCGGCGCGACGAGGTGTACGACCAGTACACCGACGCCCAGCTCCGGGCGGCCGGCGACTGACCGGCGAGGCGGTCGGTTTCGAGCATCCGTCGAAAGCTGCTAGTGTTTATCACGTCCTGAGGGGCTGTAGCGCAGTCCGGTAGCGCACCTCGTTCGCATCGAGGGGGTCAGGGGTTCAAATCCCCTCAGCTCCACCCATGGATGGAAGGCCCGTTCCGCCAAAGCGGAACGGGCCTTCCGCGTATCCGGGGTGGCGCTGCCGCCACGCCGCCGTGGCGGGAGGCCGTCACCGCCTGGGGCGTACTGGACGTCGACTCTGTGAATGGGTGAATCTCCAAATTCGCCCGCGAATGGGCCGATGCTGTGGTTAGAGTGCGACGTGTGAGAAGTCACCCGGAGTCTTCCTCCGGCTCCTCGGTCCTTGGCGCGGGGAGGGTGGGGTCCGATCCGCTCCTGTGGAGCCGTGGAGACCGAAGGCCTGCTCTCCTCGGTCGGCGCTGGGACGCGGGTGCGCGTTCGCGCGCGGCGAGGCGGGGCGCGGGTTCCGGGGGATGGTGCTCCTCGGCGAGCGGGAAACGTGCCGGAGCCCTCCTGGTGGCCGGGTTGTGGCCGGGAGCGGCCAATCGGAATTCCGGCAGTTCGTTCCGTGTGTGGACGACTGTGTGTTCCACCCTCTCAGAGGGGTTTCCGCCTCGCCTGTGATGGTATGCCCGTCATCTTTCGGCGGCGAGGGCGGCCGGCCTGCGGCGGATGACCCGTGGGGGAGACGGTCGAGGGGCTCTCGTGTCCCGTGAGAGGCAAGGGATGCGAGCTCGGGGCGGGAGCGTTCACGTCAGCGATCGGAAATAGGGCGCTGAAGTGGCGATATGTTCCGTTTCCCGAGAGGTGTCGATGGGCGGTTTGGGGGAGATGTGCTTTTTCTAACGTAAGTCAGATATCCCAATATGATTTCAATCGCGGTCACTGCGCGGCTGCGGGGGTTGTGCACTCTGTGGTCGATACGTCATTTTGTGGCCGGGGATGGACTCGCGCTACGAGCGAAAGGTGCATTGTGCTCAAGAAGATCAGTGCTGTCATCGCGATCTCGGCCGCGGCACTCCTGGGAACGGCCCTGCCGGCTGTTGCCGAGGACGCTGCCACTACGGCCACGCAGCTGGCCTCCTACCTGACCGGGGCCGACCAGGCCCAGGGCGGCGAGGACCAGCGCGTCCTCGCCAGCGGTAGCTGGAACTGGTACTGATAGGTCCAGGCGACGCGTCGTCAATCGGCCGGCCCCCGTTCCACCTCGGTGGGACGGGGGCCGGCTCGTCCAGGGAGGGGTCCGGCCGAGAACGCCCCCGCGCAGCCGGATCTCCCCTAGGGTTCTGCTGTGACCGGGGCCACCCGACCCCGGCGCGTCTCTGGCGCGGATCGGGGAAAGGCCGGCGGACCCGAAGGCCGTCTCCCCGATCATGCGCCTGGAAGGAGACCGAGGTGGCGGCGTCCCCCGCGCACACATCGTCACGCTCCGGACCCGTCCCCATGCGGCGGGTGGCGGTCGCGGCCTTCGTCGGCACGGCCATCGAGTTCTACGACTTCTACATCTACGCCACGGCGGCGGCCCTCGTCCTCGACGAGGCGTTCTTCCCCGCCCTGGATCCGGTCGCCGGCAGCCTCGCCTCGTTCTCGACCTTCGCCGTCGCCTTCCTCTCCCGGCCGTTGGGGTCCCTCCTCTTCGGGCACTGGGGCGACCGCATCGGCCGTAAATCCGTACTCGTGGCCTCGCTCCTGGTCATGGGCCTGTCCACGGTCGCCATCGGCCTTCTGCCCGGCTACGCCGAATGGGGCGTCCTCGCGCCCGCGCTCCTGGTGCTGCTGCGGTTACTCCAGGGGATCGGCCTCGGGGGCGAGTGGGGTGGCGCGGCACTCCTCGCCACGGAACACGCGCCCGAGCGGAGCCGGGGCCGGTACGCGATGTTCCCCCAGCTGGGACCGCCCGCCGGGTTCATCGCGGCCAACGGGCTCTTCCTGGCCCTCGGCTATCTGCTCGACGACGCGCAGTTCGCGGCGTGGGGGTGGCGGGTGCCCTTCCTCTTCAGTCTCGTCCTGGTCGTGATCGGCCTGTACGTACGGCTGCGGATCGCCGAGACACCGGTCTTCCGGGCGGTCATGGACGAGCGGAGGGTCGCCCGCGCCCCGTTCCTGGAGCTGCTGCGTCACCAGTGGCGCGAGGTCGTCCTCGGGGCACTGGCCATGGCCGTCACCTACTGCCTCTTCTACATGGCGACGGCCTACGGCCTGTCCTACGCGACGTCCGAGCTGGGCCTGGACCGCAACTCCGTCATCCTGGCGACGATGGTCGGCGCCGTGTGCATGGCGGGGAGCATCGCCTGGTCCTCCGCCGCGTCGGACCGTTACGGGCGGCGGCCCACCATGCTCGTGTGCACGGGACTGGCGGTGGGCTACGGCACGGTCATGTTCCCACTGGTCGACGCCGGCGGTGTGGTCGGGACGACGATCGCGTTCACGATCGCCCTGGTCGTGATGGGGCTGATCTTCGGGCCGATGGGGGCCTTCCTGCCCGAACTGTTCCGCGCGCGCTACCGCTACAGCGGCTCCTCCCTGGCCTACAGCCTGGGGGGTGTCCTGGGGGGAGCCGTGCCGCCGCTGGTCGCCACCGGCCTGCAGGCCACGCCGCTCGGTTCGACGGCGGTCGGACTGTTCGTCTCGGTGGTCGGGCTCGTCTCGATGGCGGCCTTGTGGGCCCTGCGGGAGACGCGGGGCGTCACGATGCTCGACTGACCCGCCCCCTGCCCCGGCAGGGGGCGGACGCGATCGGCCGGAGATCCGCCGACGGGCTCAACGCGAGGCGGGGGAGGGAGGCGGGGTGCGTCCGGTGTCCAGCGCCTCGATGAGCGCGGCCGCGCCCCCGCGGGCGGCGGCGGTCAGCCCCAGCTCCGAGACCTCGACCCGCAACCCGCCGCGGCGGGGCGCGATGGCGTGGGCCTGGACCGCCGCGCGGCACGCGGGCAGCAGCCAGGGGGCCAACGGCGCGAAGTAGCCGCCGAGGATGACCACGTCGGGATCGACCAGGTTGGCCAGCGTGGCGACCCCGCGTCCCAGCCAGGTGCCCGAGCGGCGCAGCGCGCGCTGGACGGCCCCGCGCCCCTCCTGGGCGCGTTCGACGGTCGCCGCCACGGCGGCGGCCAGGTCCGTCCCGGGAAGCGGACCGGCCGGCACGAGGTCGGGGACGGTCTGGCGCAGGATCGCGTCGATCCCGGCCAGTGACTCCAGACAGCCCCGGCGGCCACAGCCGCACCGCGGGCCGCCCCGGCGCAGCGGGATGTGCCCGATCTCGCCGGCCTGGCCGGTGGAGCCGCGCAACAGCGCGCCACCGACCAGGACGCCCGCGCCGATGCCCACCTCGCCGGTGATGTAGACGAGGTCGGGCGTGTGGCTCAGGTGCCCGCCGCGGTATTCGGCGACCGCTCCCAGGTTGGCGTCGTTGTCGACCAGCACCGGGACGTCGGGCGTTCCGCCTTTGCGGAGCAGCTCCCGCAGCCAGGCGCGCAGGGGGACGTTGCGCCAGCCCAGGTTGGGCGCGTCGTACACCCTCCCCTCGGCGGCGTCGATCATCCCGGGGACCGCGACCCCGACCCCGAGGAGCGCGCGTCCGGCCAGTGACGGCTCCTCCAGCGCGCGTAGCGCCAGGTCGGCCAGCCGCGCGGCGCACTCCTCGGGGCCGGCGTCACGGGCCGCGAACGGTTCGTGCAGGGCCACCACCTCGCGTTCCAGCAGGTCGACGGCGACCAGGGTGAGGTAGTCGACGTTGACCTCCAGCCCCAACGCGACGAAACCCCGATCGTCCAGGGAGAGCATGACCCCTGGGCGGCCGACCCGGCGTTCGGCCGTCGCGCCGGACTCGCGGACCAGCCCGCGGTCGATCAGCTCCGTGACGATGCTGGAGACGGTCGCCTTGGTCAGCCCGGTGGCGGCGGCGACCTCGGCCCGCGAGCACGGTGCGCCTTCGCGGATGGCCCGCAGCACGCTGCCGAGATTCGTCTCGCGGATGTCGTGCAGACCGGCCGGGCCGGTGGGAGGGGGAGGAGTGGGCATCGGCGGGCTCGTCTCGTCATGGGCCGGTGCGCGGCCACGGCACACCCGTGGGCGCGGCTCCGGGGGTGTTGACACCTCGTTAGTTCAGTAACCAAACTAATTGGCGGACCGGGAACGTACAAGTGCCCGGCAGACCGGCACGATTCGACTCCACGGAGGTCCGATGCCGCTCGTCGCGGGCGTTGACTCATCCACCCAGGGCACGAAGATCGTGGTGCGGGACGCGGTCACCGGCGCCCAGGTCCGTTCCGCGCGCGCCGAACATCCCGAGGGGACCGAGATCGACCCGGGGGTGTGGTGGGAGGCGCTGCGCCGCGCGGCGGGGGACGGCCTGCTCGACGGCGTCACGGCGATCGGCGTCGCCGCGCAACAGCACGGGATGGTCGCGCTCGACGAGTCCGGCGTCCCGGTGCGCCCCGCGCTGCTGTGGAACGACACCCGCTCCGCCGGCGCGGCCCGCGACCTCATCGCCGAACTCGGAGGCCCACGGGCGTGGGCCGACGCGGTCGGCACCGTCCCCGTCGCCAGCCTGACGGTGACGAAACTGCGTTGGCTGGCCGAACACGAGCCCGCCAACGCGGCCCGTGTCGCCCAGGTGATGCTTCCGCACGACTGGCTCACCGCCCGCCTCACCGGCGCGGCGGAGCCGGTCACCGACCGCGGCGACGCCTCGGGGACCGGCTATTTCTCCCCGGCCACCGGCGCCTACCGGCCCGACCTGCTGCGTCTGGCCTTCGGCCGCGACCTCGCCGTCCCCCGCGTGGCCGCGCCCGCCGACGCCCTCGGCCCGGTCACCGCCGAGGGCATGCCCCCGATCGAGGTCGTCTCCGTCGGCACCGGCGACAACATGGGGGCGGCCCTCGGCCTCGACGCCCGGCCGGGCGATGTCGTCGTCTCCATCGGGACCTCTGGAACCGCCTTCGCGGTCGCCGAGCGGCCGACCGCCGACCCGAGCGGACAGGTCACCGGATTCGCCGACGCCACCGGCAGGTTCCTGCCTCTGGTGTGCACCCTCAACGCCGCCCGGGTCCTCAGCGCGGGCGCGGCAGCCCTCGGCCTGGACCGCGATGAGTTCGACGCCGCGGCGCTGGCCGCCCCGCCGGGGGCGGGCGGCCTGACCCTGCTGCCCTACCTCGACGGCGAGCGCACCCCCGACCTTCCCGACGCCACCGGGCACCTGACCGGGATGACCCGCGCCAACCTGCGTCCCGGACATCTGGCCCGCGCGTTCGTCGAGGGGCTGCTGTGCGGCCTGGCCGACGGGGTCGACGCCCTCGCCGCCCAGGGGGTCCCGGTACGCCGGATCCTGCTCATCGGAGGAGGCGCCCGAAGCGCCGCCGTACGCGCGGTCGCCCCGCAGGTCTTCGGCCGTCCGGTGCTCGTGCCCTCCGACGGGGAGTACGTCGCCGACGGGGCGGCCCGCCAGGCGGCCTGGGCCCTCGCGGCCACCCCCGAGCCGCCCGAATGGACGGCCACGGCGGCCCCCAGCACCTATGAGGCCGACCCCGAACCGGTCATCCGGGAACAGTACGCCGCGGCCCGCGACACGATCGTGCCCCCGCCCACCGAGCCCGCAACGTCCGGAGCCACGCCTTCGGCCCACGACACGAGAGGTCAGCGATGAGCAGTTACCGGCCCGAACCCGAGGACAAGTTCAGTTTCGGCCTGTGGACGGTCGGCTGGCGCGGGGTGAACACCTTCGGCGACGCCGTCCGCCCGCCGTTGGACCCCGCCGAGGCGGTGCACCGGCTCGCCGGTCTCGGCGCCTACGGCATCACCTTCCACGACGACGACCTGATCCCGCCCGGCAGCAGCGCCGCCGAACGCGACGCGATCCTGGGCCGTTTCCGCAAGGCGCTGGACGAGACCGGCCTGACCGTCCCGATGGCCACCGTCAACCTGTTCAGCCACCCGGTGTTCCGAGACGGCGGTTTCACCTCCAACAGCCGGGCCACCCGGCGTTACGCCATCCGCAAGGCGGTGCGCGCCATCGACCTCGCGGCGGAGCTCGGCGCGCGCACCTTCGTCTGCTGGGGTGGCCAGGACGGCGCCGAGACCGAGGCGGGCAAGGACGACCGCGCCGCGCTGGAGCGGCTGCGCGAGGCGTTCAACCTGATGTGCGGCTACGTCCGCGAGCAGGGGTATGACCTGCGCTTCGCGGTGGAGCCCAAGCCGAACGAGCCGCGCGGTGACGTGCTGCTGCCGACGGTCGGCCACGCCCTCGCCTTCATCGGCGAACTGGAGCACCCCGAAATGGTCGGGGTGAACCCGGAGGTGGGCCACGAGCAGATGGCCGGCCTCAACTTCGCGCACGGCGTCGCCCAGGCGCTGTGGCACGGCAAGCTGTTCCACATCGACCTCAACGGCCAGCGCGGCGTCAAGTACGACCAGGACCTGCGGTTCGGCGCCGGCGACGTCAAGGAGGCCTTCTTCCTGGTCGACCTGCTGGAGCGTTCGGGCTACGACGGTCCGCGCCACTTCGACTTCAAGCCGCCGCGGACCGAGGACGTCGACGGCGTGTGGGAGTCGGCTGCCGCCTGCATGCGCAACTACCTGATCCTCAAGGAGAAGGCGGCGGCGTTCCGGGCCGACCCCGAGGTCGCCGACGCGCTCGCGGCGTCCCGAGTGGCCGAACTGTCCGAGCCGACCCTGGGGACCGGCGAGAGCCTGGCCGACCTGCTCGCCGAGGACTTCGACGTCGACGCGGCGGGCGAACGCGGCTACCACTTCGAGCGGCTGGACCAGCTGGCGATGGACCACCTGTTCGGCGTGCGCTGACCCCGTGCCGCCGTCGCGGCCCCGGCCCCCACGGGCCGGGGCCGTCGTCGTGGGAGGGGCGTCGCCCTCACCGGTGGGCGGGACCGCGAATCTTTCGTATGGATGTCACCAATCCGTGCGCGTCTCATTACCCAAAGTGATGATGTCTCGGAGAATGATGCCCGGTTTCGACGCAGAACAGTCGGGAGGCATCGTGTCCGATCTCGCCGCTTCACTCGCGCGAGGAACCAGCCGACGTACGTTCCTCCAGCTCACGGGGGTGAGCGGCATGGCGTTCATGCTGGGCTTGGGGACCTCGCCCACACCGGTGTTCGCCGATGGCAGCCTCCCGAAAGACCCGTTCACCCTCGGTGTCGCCTCCGGAGACCCTCTCCCCGACGGCGTGGTCCTGTGGACCCGACTCGCGATGGACCCCCTCGACCCCGACGGGCGCGGTGGGATGCCCGACCGCGACATCGAGGTGTCCTACGAGGTGGCCGAGGACAAGGGGTTCGCGCGAGTGGTCAGACGCGGTTCGGCCGTCGCCACCCCGGAACTCGCCCACTCCGTCCACCCGGAGGTCAGCGGGCTGCGCCCGGCCCGCGACTACTACTACCGGTTCCGCGTCGGCGAGCACATCAGCCCGGTCGGGCGTACCCGGACCGCGCCAGAGGCCGGCGCCATGGTCCCGCTGCTGTCCATCGCGACGGCCTCGTGCCAGGCCTGGTACCACGGCTACTACACGGCCTACCGGCACATGGCCGACGAGGTCTTGGACGCCGTCCTGTTCCTCGGCGACTACGTCTACGAGTACGGCATCGTCGCCGGAGGCAACCTCCAACGCGACGTCGACCTCGGCGACGAGCACTCCGCCGAGGTCGTCTCGCTCGCGCAGTACCGGCTGCGCTACTCCCTGACCAAGACCGACCCCGACCTCCAGGCCGCGCACGCCGCCGCGCCGTGGGTGCTGTCCTGGGACGACCACGAGGTCGAGAACAACTACGCCGCCGACGTGTCGGTGCGGGGCACGGCCAAGGAGACCTTCCGCAACCGGCGGGCAGCCGCCTACCAGGCCTTCTACGAGAACCTGCCGCTGCGTTCGGTGCAGACGCCCTCGGGGCCGTCGGTCCGGCTCTACCGCCGCCTGTCCTACGGCTCCCTCGCCGACATCCACGTGCTCGACACCCGCCAGTATCGCGACGCCTATCCGGCCGGCCGGGTCATCGACGACTCGGAGGAGCGCCACGCCCCCGAACGCTCGATCCTCGGCGAGGACCAGGAGCGCTGGCTCATCGACGGGTTGAGGAACTCCCGGGCCCGCTGGAACCTGCTCGCCAACCAGGTCGTGATGTCCCAGATCAACCGGGACACCGGATCGGGCCGCGCCTTCAGCAACGACCAGTGGGACGGGTTCCCCGCCTGCCGGGACCGGGTGCTGGCCGCGGCCGCGCAACGGGAGCAGGCCGACCTCGTCGTGCTCACCGGTGACACCCACCGCAACGTCGCCGCCGAGCTCAAGAAGGACTTCGACGACCCCGACTCCGCCACGCTCGGTGTCGAGCTCGTCGGAAGTTCCATCTCCTCCGACATGGACGGGCGGGCCAGCGACGACCTCGCCGACATCTGGCTCCAAAACCCGCACGTGCAGATGTACAACGCCCAGCGAGGCTACGTGCGCTGCGACATCACCCCCGAGGCGATCCAGGCCGACTTCCGGGTGCTGTCCTACGTGACCCGTCCGGGATCACCGGTGAAGTCCCTGACCCGCTACACCGTCGCCCGCGACCGCCGGCTCCCCTACCTCGACCCCCGGGGACTGCGCTGACGGTGGCGTCCGCGCCCCGCGCCGCCGGGGCGCGGACGCGCTCCGAGACGCTTTCTTCACTCAGCGTCCTCCCGTCCGCTACGCGCGACGGGCACGATGGGCCTCCCGATCCCACTTGGAGGAGAGCGTGGCCCTCTCATATCCCCGAACGGCCGCCGCGGTGGTCGCGGTCCTCACCACATGTCCCCTGCTCGCGGCCGGGCCGGCCTGGGCCGGGCCGGGCGACGGCCTGCGTGTCCACGACATCCAGGGCGTGACACGGACCTCGCCCTACGCCGGCACCGACGTCAGCGGACTGACCGGGGTGGTCACCGCGGTGAACGCCTTCGGCCAGGCCCGCGGGTTCTGGTTCCAGGACCCCCAGGGGGACGGGGACCCGCGTACCAGCGAGGCGCTGTTCGTGTTCACCGGGACGACCACCCCCGCCGTCCGGCCGGGTGACGCGGTCCAGGTCGCGGGCACGGTCGAGGAGTACCGGCCCGGGGGAGCTGACAGCGTCAACCAGACGATCACCCAACTCGGTGACGCGACGTGGACGGTCACCTCCTCCGGGGAGGAGCTGCCCGCCGCGGTCGATGTGGACCGCGGCGCGGTGCCCGACACCCACGCGCCCTCCCGCCGCGGCGACCTCTCCGAACGGGAACTGCGTCCCGGCAGCTACGCGCTGGACTACTGGGCCGCCCACGAGCACATGCGCGTGCGCGTCACCGACGCCCGGGTCGTCGGTCCCACCGACGGATACGACGCCCTGTGGGTGACCACGAAACCCCGCGAGAACCCCACCCGACGGGGAGGCACCGCCTACACCTCCTACGACGGTCCCAACACCGGACGTCTCAAGGTGGAGTCGCTGATCCCCTTCTCCCAGCGCCCCTTCCCCCGGGCCGACGTGGGAGACGAGCTCGCCGGGGTCACCGAAGGGCCGCTGTACTACAGCGCCTACGGCGGTTACCTGGTCAAGGCGACCACGCTCGGCGAACACGTCGACAACGGGCTACGCCGCGAGACCACCAGGCGGGCGCGCGACTGGGAGCTCTCGGTGGCGACCTACAACGTCGAGAACCTCTCCGCGCGTGACGGGCAGCAGAAGTTCGACCGGCTCGCCACCGAGATCACCGAGAACCTCGCCTCCCCCGACATCCTCGCCCTGGAGGAGATCCAAGACGACAGCGGCCCCACCGACGACGGCACCGTCGACCCGACCCGGACCCTGAACCGGCTCACCGCCGCGATCGAGGCGGCCGGCGGTCCCGCCTACGAATGGCGTCAGGTCAGCCCCGTGAACAACGCCGACGGCGGCCAACCCGGAGGCAACATCCGCAACGCCTTCCTGGTCAACCCCGCGCGGGTCTCCTTCACCGACATCCCCGGCGGGGACGCCACCACCCCCGTGGAGGTCCGTGACACGGGCCGGGGCGGGCCCGGGCTCAGTGTCTCCCCCGGCCGGATCCAGCCCGGCGACCAGGCGTGGACGGACAGCCGCAAACCGCTCGTCGGCCAGTTCGAGTTCCAGGGGCGCAGGGTCTTCGTCGTCACCGTCCACTTCGCCTCCAAGGGAGGCGACCAGCCCCTCCACGGCGTCCGGCAGCCTCCGCAGCGCGTCACCGAGGCGCAGCGCGAGGCCCAGTCCGAACTCGTCCGGGACTTCACCGACGAACTCCTCGCGGCCGACCGCGACGCCAACGTGCTGGTCGTCGGCGACCTCAACGACTTCTGGTTCGCCCCGACGCTGCGCATCCTCACCGGCCGCGGGGGTCTGCACAACCCGATGACCCGGCTGCCGGAGTCCGAGCGCTACAGCTACGTCTACGACGGCAACTCCCAGGCCCTCGACCACATGCTCGCCGCCCCCCGCCTCGCCGATCGCGTCGACTACGACATCGTGCACGTCAACGCGGAGTTCCACGACCAGGTCAGCGACCACGACCCGCAGGTCCTGCGGTTCCGGCCGCTCAGCGGCGACCGGCGCACCGACCACGCGGAGCACGACCGTTACTACGACTGATCCCGGCCACGGGGGTTGACCGCGCGGCGACCGGACCTGACCGTTCGGGTACATCCCGGTTCGGTCGCCGCGGTCCACGGTTGGGCCGTTCCACGGGCGGTGATGCTTTCCAGGAGGGCGCGGGGCGGTGCCGGATGCCCGCGCGGGACGGGAGGCCACGTGACACAGGCGTCGGAGCGCTGGGACGGGTACGACGAGGAGGCCACGCAGGCCGAGACGCCCCCGGTGCGCGACTTCCGGCGCACCACCCCGGCCCGGCTCAAACCCATCCCGGTCCTGCGCCGCAGGGGCCACTGGGGGCTGCTGGCCGGCACCGCGCTGTTCGTGATGGTCACCGCGAGCCTGGCCGACTACGTTCCGGTGACCGCCAGGGTCGTCGCCCACCTGCTGATGTGGGCCGCGGTGGGCGTGGCGTTGCTCGTCGTCATCCAGCGGGAACAGCGCCACGGGTGGCAGCCGGCCGCGCGGTGGCCGTGGGGCGCGGCGATCATAGGGGGCACCGCCGTCACGGAGCTCCTCGTCCTCGTCGCGAGCTCACCGGTGGTGATGCTCGGCTCGGCGGTCGTGCTGGTGGTGGGCCTGGTCGTGGTGCTGACCTTCGGGTGACCGTGGGAGCGGACGCCCACGGCGCGGATTTCCCCCGAAGTTACGGTTCAGGTCGCCTCGGGGTCGAACGGCGGACGCCGACCGTTCAGGCGCGCGGCCGGACTGCGGGGCGCGGGCTCGTCGTCGTCCTCGGCCCAGAAGTGCTTCTGCACGAACCTCTTCGGGTTGAGGTCCTCGACCTCGAAGTCCTTGAACTCCGGTCCCAGCCCCTGCTGGATGTCGTTCTTGGCGCTGTCGGCGAGCTTGCGGAGCTGCCGCAACGCCCGCCCCGCCTGCGCCGCGGCCTTCGGGAGCTGGTCCGGGCCGAAGACGAGGAGGGCCAGGACAGCGAGGACGATGAACTCGCCCGCCCCAATGTTGAACATCCGTTCTCCTCCAGCGACCCCTCGTGGCCGGTCACGCCACCTAGCAGACTAACCGCTGTCCTGGTGATCGGGGACAGCGGTCCGGCCGCGTCCCGTACGCCGGCGGAGCCGGAGCGGACGGATGGGACCAGGCTCACGCGCGAACCGGATCCACCCGCGGGCGGCGAAGGGGGCGCCCGCTAGGGTGGCCGGGGCGCGTGAGGAGGAGACGGTGCGCAACGGCGGAGCGCGGGAACGGACACGGCGGATGGTCGAGGCCCGGTGGTTCCAGAACACCGTCGTCGCCGTCATCGTCCTCAACGGGATCACCCTGGGGATCGAGACCTACCAGGACCGCTTCTCCCATCTCTTCCACCACCTGGAAACGGTCGAGCACGTCTTCGTGGCGTTCTTCGTCGCCGAGCTGGCGCTGCGCGTCTTCGCCCACGGAAGGGGCTTCTTCCGCGATCCGTGGAACTGGTTCGACCTCGCCATCGTCGGGCTGTCCGTCATCCCGGCCGCGGTCGGTCTGTCGGTGCTACGGCTGTTGCGGGTGCTGCGCCTACTGCGTCTCATCAGCGTCATCCCGCACATGCGCGAGGTGGTCTCGGCGCTGCTGCGCTCGCTGCCCGGCCTGGGGACGGTCATCGGGCTGCTGTTCGTGATCATGTACACGGCGGCGGTGCTCGGCGAGAAACTGTTCGAGGACATCGCGCCGGAGTACTTCGGCGACCTCGGTACCACGATGTACACCTTGTTCATGCTGTTGACCACGGAGAACTGGCCCGACATCTCCAGCTCCGTGATCGACGACGCGCCCTACGCCTGGGTCTTCTTCGTCGTCTTCATCGTGCTCAGCGCGTTCATCGTGCTCAACCTCATCATCGCGGTCATGGTCACCACCATGGAGCAGGAGATGAACGCGCCCCGCTGGGAGGAGGACCAGGAACTCGAACTGGTCCAGCACGAGGTGGTCATGGCCGAACTGCGGGCGCTGAGCGAGCAGGTGGCGGCGCTCGGGGAGCAGGTGCGCAGGTTGGGGGCCGTGGCCCCGGCGCAGATCGAGGGGTCGGGCGGGGAACCCGACGGGATGCGGACCTGAGGGAACGGAAAAGCCCTTCGCCCGGGAGACGAGCGAAGGGCCGAGTAAGACGACAGACGTGGCCCGCCGTTCCCGCCCCGGCCAGCCGGGGCGGACGTACCCGCTACGGGTACGCCGGACCATCGGAACGGATTCCGGGGGGAGGACCCCCGGAGTCCGTCACGAGAAGTCCTTGAACACTAGAGCGCGCGGACGTTCGACGCCTGCGGGCCCTTGGGGCCCTGCGTGATCTCGAACTCGACCGACTGGTCCTCTTCCAGGTTCCGGAAGCCGGTACCCGCGATCGCCGAGTAGTGAACGAACACGTCCGGGCCGCCGCCTTCGACGGCGATGAACCCGAAACCCTTCTCAGAGTTGAACCACTTCACGGTGCCCTGAGCCATCTGCTCTCCCTTTGGGGACTACAACGAGACCGCACCCTGCTGGTCTCGGGTTGCCGGGCGCCCGCCCCCGGGAGTGATCAAACGCCCTTCGAACAAGCGCCCACGTGAAGTTCCGCGAGGCGCCTAGGGCATCCATGGAAACTACAACCGCAACCGGTCAATGACACTACCAGCCCTATCCCGGGATTGCCGAGACTTTCACGCGAGGAAATTCATAGCCGAAAAGCGAATAATCCGGCGTGGCGAGCCCACGAGAATTCCCGATGAACGGTAGGGGAAGACCGGTGACGGATCACTCCGGAGAGGCGTTGCCGTAGATCCAGGTGGGGAACCACATGCGGTCGGCCCAGGCGTCGTAGGGGATGACCTCGGCGCTGAGGACCGGGTACAGGTAGGCGAAGTTGGCCACGATCAACAGCATCACCACGCCGAAGACCACCCCGGTCGCCGCCCGGGCCACGGTCGACCGCGACGCCTCGCCGGACGGGCCGCCCATCAGCAGTCCCAGGGACAGCGTGATCGCCAGCGCGAGGAAGGGCAGCATCGGCAGCGCGTAGAACACGAACATGGTGCGCTCGGGGTAGGCGAACCATGGCAGCCAGCTCGCCGCCGCACCCAACAGCACCGCCCCCGCCCGCCAGTCGCGGTAGGTGACCCACCAGCCCAGCAGCACGACACACGCGATGATGGACAGCCACCACACCGCCGGCGACCCGATGCCCAGGATCGCGCTGGAGCAGTTCACCGCGCCGCACTCGGTCTCGTCGCCGTTGTAGTAGAAGGCGACCGGCGTGCGCATGACGATCCACTCCCAGGGGCGGGAGGCGTAGTCGTGCGGGCTGGACAGGCCGCTGTGGAACGACATGATCTCGGCGTGGTAGTACGCCAGGCTGCGCAACGGGTTGACGACCGCCAGCACCGGTTCGGGGAGCTTCGCCCACAGCCCGGTCACGTTCTGCGCGGCCCAACCGCGGCCCCACCCCAGCGAACTCGTCAACCAGCCCGCCCACGACGCCAGGTAGGTCACCGCGGCGACGCCCACGATCGAGAAGAAGGCGGGGACCGCGTCGGCCAGGAACCAGACCCGGCCGGCCCGCTGCTGTCCGGCGGTGCGCCGCGCCCCGTAGTCCCAGGCGACGGTGAGCAGGCCGAAGGCCGCCACGTAGAACAGGGCCGACCACTTCGTGGCGCAGGCCAGTCCCAGGAACAGGCCGGCCGCGATCCGCCACCAGCGCACGCCCAGCCACGAGGCCGGCTCCCGGCCCGCGTCGACCAGGCCGGCCAGACGGGCCCGGGTCCGGTCCCGGTCGACCACCAGGCAGGCGAAGCCGGCCAGGACCCAGGTCATCAGGAAGATGTCCACCATCGCGATCCGGCTCATGGTGAAGTGCAGCCCGTCCAGGGCCATGATGAGCCCGGCCGTGGCCCCCAGCAGCACCGAGCGCGTCATCCGCAACGCGACGCGCACCAACAGCAGGACCGACAGCGCGCCGAAGAAGGCCGCGGCGACCCGCCACCCGGTCGGTGACATCGACACGCCGAACGGGAGCAGCCCCCACACCGAGTCGCCCAGGGCGATCAGCCACTTGCCGAGCGGCGGGTGCACGACGAAGTCGCCCCCGCCGGTCCAGATGTCGTGCACCCCCTGGGCGAGCAGTTCGTCGGCGTTCTCCAGGGACTCGTGCTCGACCCCGAACTCGCGCAGCGCGAAGGCGTCCTTGGCGTAGTAGGTCTCGTCGAAGTAGATCTGGGCGGGTTCTCCCAGACGGATGAACCGCAGTGCGCCGGCGAACAGGGCCACGAGCACCGCCGCCAGCCAACCGACCCAGGCGGGCCGGGGCATCGGGGGCACCAGCCGCGAGCGGAGGGAGGGGCCGGGGGCCGGGGCCGGGGTCAGGGCTGTGGTGGTCATGCGTCTCTTCGGCGAGGAGCCCCCGGCCCGCGTCCCGCGGCACGCGGGGGGCGGGGGAGCGCCGTCTCCTTTCCGCTACCTTCGGCTGACGGCAGCAAGGGGGTCAGCTGCCGGGATGGGCACCGCGACGCCGCCGTGGCGACGGCGGGGCCTCGCGACACCCGCGGAACCGGTGGGCCACCGCACGGCCGTCCGGTTCCCCGGCCCGGCACTGGGCCCGGACCGGCGGAGAAGGACTTCGGTGCCCGCCCCGGGGACGGGGCGATGGCGTCGACGCCGCCATACTAGATGCACACGGCCGGACGCGGATCGGCGTCATGCCGGTTTCGTCCGGAAGCGGGGGGCCAGACGCTTCCAACGGCTCTCATGGCCGTACCTTCCACGCGGTTCGGGGGATTTTCCAGTGATGCAGCGCGAAAACGGCGGAACCGTCGAGGCGGGGACCGGGACGCTGGTCCTGGCCGGCCTGCCCATCGGACAGGACGACGACGCGCCGCCCCGGCTGCGCGAGGCGCTGGAGGACGCCGCGATCATCGCGGCCGAGGACACCCGCAGGCTGCGCCAGTTCGCCGCCCGCATCGGCGTCCGGCTCGGCGGGACCGCCGGCGCCCGCGTGGTCTCCTACTACGACGCCAACGAACGCCGCCGCGCCGAGGAACTGCTGGACGACCTGCGGGCCGGTCGCGACGTCCTCGTCGTGACCGACGCGGGGATGCCGGGCGTGTCCGACCCCGGGTACCGGCTGGTCACCGCCTGCGTCGAGGCCGGCGTGCGGGTCACCGCGATCCCCGGACCCTCGGCGGTGACCACCGCCCTGGTGCTGTCGGGCCTGCCCACCGACCGTTTCTGCTTCGAGGGGTTCCCGCCCCGCAAGGGGCTGGACACCAGGCTGACCGAGCTGGCGGCCGAGCGCCGCACGATGGTCTTCTTCGAGTCGCCGCACCGCCTGGCCGCCACGCTCGCCGCGATGGCGCGCGTGTTCGGCGAGGACCGGCGCGCGGCGGTGTGCCGGGAGCTCACCAAGACCTACGAGGAGGTGCGCCGCGCCCCCCTGGGGGAGCTCGCCGCGTGGGCCGCGGGCGAGGTGCGCGGCGAGATCACCATTGTCGTCGCGGGGGCCGTGGAAGGCGAGCGGCACCGCACCCCCGAGGAGCTCGCCGCGGCCGTCGCCGCCCGCGAGGCCGAGGGGGTCGCCCGCAAGCAGGCGATCCAGGAGGTGGCCCGGCGCCTGGGGGTCCCCAAACGCGAGGTCTACGACGCCGTCCACCGCGCCTGAGCGGGGCCGGCCCCGCTCAGGCGCGCTCCCGACCCCGCCCGAAAGGGACGACGCCCCTGGCGCGGGAGGCGCCAGGGGCGTCGTCAGGCCGGGACGGCGGCGGTCACACGACCGCGCCGTCGCTCTTCTCGCGGGCCTTGCGCATCTCGGAGCGCTGCCGCGTCTTCTTCTCCCGTACCACGTGCGGGGGCGGGGTCTTGTCGAACTTCTGCAACCAGATCGCCAGCGGTGTCCCCACGAAGATCGTGGAGAACATGCCCGAGATCAGGCCCACCAGCATCGCGATCGAGAAGTCCGTCAACGACGAACCACCGAAGATCGCCAGTGTCGCCAGGATGAACAGGCCACCGATACCGGAGTTCACCGTTCGCGGCAGGGTGTGCAGGATCGCGCTGTTGGCGATCCGCGAGAACGGCGACTTGGTGTCGTGGGCCCACTCGTCGCGAACACGGTCGAACACGACCACGGAGTCGTTCACCGAGAAGCCGATGACGCTCAGGATCGCGGCGAGGAAGACGCCGTCGATCGGCTTGCCCAGCCAGCAGAACAGGCCGATGACCAGCACGATGTCGAAGACCAGCGCGGCCATCGTCGACACGCCGAAGGACCACCGGAACCGCCAGGCCAGGTAGCCCATCTGGAGCACCAGCGCGGCGAGCAGCGCGAGCAGCGCCTTGTTGCGCAGCTCGTCGCCCATGCTCGGGCCGATCTTCTCGTCGCTGATCCGCTCGGCCCCACCGGCCTGCTCGCCCAGCGCGTCCTGGATGCTCGCGGCCTCCTGGTCGCTGATCTCGCCCGTGCGCACCGAGATGTCGCCGTCGCCGGACTCCTGGACCACCGCCTCGGGGAACCCCGCGTCGGAGACGATCCCGCGGGCCTCGGAGACGCTGATGGTCTCGTTCGTCGTGAAGTCCATGACCCGGCCGCCGGTGAACTCCACACCGAAGTTCGGCGGGCGCACCACCATGCCGACGACGGCCACGACCGTGATCAGCCCGCTGATGGCCAGCCACAGCGTGCTGCGCTTCATCAGGTCGGGGTTGCGGCGGGTCAGCCACGCGCGGACCCGGCTGATCCGCGAGATGCCGCTGATGCCGGGGTGCTTGCGCACCACCTTGCGGCGCACCGCCCACTCCACGAACACCCGGGCGATGACCAGCGCCGAGATCATCGACGCGAGCGTGCCCAGGCCCAGCGTCACACCGAAGCCCTGCACGGTGCCCGAGGCGAGGAAGAACAGCAGCGCCGCGGCGATCAACGTGGTGACGTTGGTGTCGAGGACCGCGCTCCACGCCTTCTGGGTACCCGTGAGGAACGCCTTCTGCAGGTTCGGCGGGATCGCCCGGCGGCGGCGGCGCGACAGCACGCCGGCCTCGGCCTGCTCGGCCTCGGACTCGGTCGCGTCGGCCATGCCGGCGGACTTGTTCGCCTCGTAGACCCGCTCCTGGCGCTGGTACTCCTCACGGGCCCGCTCGAAGATCAGCACGTTGGCGTCGATCGCCATGCCGATCGCGAGCACGAACCCGGCCAGGCCCGGCAGCGTCAGCGTCGCGCCGAGCACCACGAGCGCCGCGTAGGCGATCAGGGTGTAGCAGGCGAGCGCGACCGAGGCGAGGAAGCCGGCGAAACGGTAGGCGAAGCAGATGTAGACCGCGGTCAGCAGGATGCCGACCCCGCCGGCGATGAAGCTGGCGCGGATGGCCTCCTCGCCCAGCGTCGGTCCGACGGTCTGGCGCTGCACCTCCTGGACCGGCAGCGGCAGCGAACCGCCCTCGATCAGGACCGCCAGGTCGTTGGCGCTCTCCTGGTCGAAGTCACCGGTGATGGAGGTGGTGCCGCCGCTGATGCCGGCGTCACAGGCCACGTCGGTGTTGACCTCGGGGGAGGAGATGATCTCGTTGTCCAGGACGATCGCGACGCGACGCCGGACGTCGCCGGTGTCGTAGCAGGCGGCGTCGGCGGTCAGCTTCCGCCACGCCTCGCGGCCCTCGCCGCGGAACGTCACGTTGACCATCCAGTTGCTCTGGAACTGGTCGAGTCCGGCCTCGGCGTTGCCCACCTGGTCGCCCTTGATGGACGCCTCGCCGAGCTGGAGCTGCTGGCCCTGGTCGTCGGGGAGGGTCAGCGCGACGTCCTCGGGGTCGGCGGCGGGGGCGCCACCGGCCGGGGCGCCGCCGGTCTGGCCCTGGAGGAGCTCCTGAAGGTCCTGCTCCGACAGCTCCGAACCGCCCGACCCCTCCTCGGGGGTCTCCTCGCTGCCCGAGGCCGGGGCGTTGGCCTCGTCGGCCGGCGCCTGCACCCCGGTCCCCTGGGCCGGGGCCACGCCGAGGACCGGGTGGAAGGTCAGCTGCGCCGTCTGGCCGATGATCTCGGCGGCCTCGGTCGGGTCCTGCACGCCGGGCAGTTCGACGATGATCCGGTTCTCACCGGACCGCGACATCGTCGCCTCGCTGACACCGAGCCGGTCGATGCGCTGGCGCAGCACCTCGACGACCTTGTCGGTGTTCTCGGCGTTGGCCTCGGTGCCGTCGTCACCGTCCTGGGTCTCCAGGATGATCTGGGTGCCGCCACTGAGGTCGAGCCCCAGCTTCGGCGGGATGAACCATGCCGCGGTGAACGCACCGAGCACGATGAGAAGGGAGACGATACCGCGTAGCCAGCGGCTTCCGGCTCCCGATGAACTGGACAATGGAAAGGCCTCTCACGACTGGTCGGGACTCCCCGGCAGGGCCGGGGACGGGGATGGGGGAGCGGCGTCGTGAGGGGGCGCGCGGCTGGGCGGCAGAACCGAGGGCACGCCCGCGTCGGGCCGGCCCTGTTCCCCCGGCGGCGGCGGGAGGCGGTGGTCGCCGTCGGACCGGCGCGGCGCCGGAACACCGGGCAGGTAGCCGTCGGGGAGGTCGCGCGGGGCCGACCGGTGCTCACCGCCCCACTTGGCGAGGGCCAGCGCGATGGAGGCGGAGTCGGCGGGGCCGATGACCGCGTGCGGCCCGAAGCCGACGGTGAAGGAGGACGACCGTTCGGGCCGGGGCGAGGGCTCGGGCAGCCCGAGGGCCGCGGCCGGCGGAGCCGGCGCGCACAGCGCGACCACCAAGGCGGCCAGCAGGGTGGCCAGGGCACGCAGCACCGGGGTGACCACCTTCCCTCGGGTCATGGGAGGCCGCGGGACACCCGCCGTGACGTCCCACGGGGGCGGGCGCGGCCACCTGGGCCTCAGGTTTCACACCCTACCGAGGGGACCTCACGAAAAGGTCGCGCCGCAGCGGCCGCGCGCGGTCGGGAAGACGTGCGAATCCGGGCGCGTGCGGCTTTAGGCTTGTGTCATGTCGTCGAAACGCCACATCCTGACCGCAGTGGCCTGGCCTTACGCCAACGGCCCTCGCCACATCGGGCACGTCTCCGGATTCGGGGTCCCCTCCGACGTCTTCGCCCGGTTCCAGCGAATGTCGGGCAACCACGTGCTCATGGTCAGCGGCACCGACGAACACGGAACCCCCATCCAGGTCCTCGCCGACCAGGAAGGGGTGACGGCGCGCCGGCTCGCCGACCGGTACAACCGCATCATCGCCGAGGACCTCGTCGCGCTCGGCCTCTCCTACGACCTGTTCACCCGCACCACGACCGCCAACCACTACGCGGTGGTGCAGGAGCTCTTCACCGGGCTCTACAACAACGGCTACATCTTCACCAAGACCACCAAGGGCGCCATCTCGCCCTCCACCGGGCGCACCCTGCCCGACCGTTACGTCGAGGGCACCTGTCCCATCTGCGGCTACGACGGCGCCCGCGGCGACCAGTGCGACAACTGCGGCAACCAGCTCGACCCGGTCGACCTCATCGACCCCCGCTCCAAGATCAACGGCGAGACCCCGGAGTTCGTCGACACCGAGCACTTCATGCTCGACCTCCCGGCGTTCACCGAGATCCTCGGAACGTGGTTGAAGTCCAAGGCCGGGCAGTGGCGGCCGAACGTCTTGAAGTTCTCGCTCAACCTCCTCGACGACCTCCAGCCGCGCGCCATCAGCCGCGACCTCGACTGGGGCGTTCCCATCCCGATCGAGGGGTGGAGCGAACAGGCCAACAAGCGGCTCTACGTGTGGTTCGACGCGGTCGTCGGCTACCTCTCGGCCGCGATCGAGTGGGCCCAGCGCAGCGGCGACCCCGAGGCGTGGCGGCGCTGGTGGCAGGCGGAGGACGCCGAGTCCTACTACTTCATGGGCAAGGACAACATCGTCTTCCACGCCGAGATCTGGCCCGCGATGCTGCTCGGCTACAACGGCAAGGGCGACCGCGGCGGCCGGCCCGGGACGCTCGGTGAGCTGAACCTGCCCACCGAGGTGGTCTCCAGCGAGTTCCTGACCATGGAGGGGCGCAAGTTCTCCTCCTCCCGCCGGGTCGTCATCTACGTGCGCGACTTCCTCCAGCGCTACTCCGCCGACGCGCTGCGCTACTACATCATCGCGGCCGGACCCGAGACCCAGGACACCGACTTCACCTGGGCCGAGTTCGTCCGTCGCAACAACGACGAGCTCGTCGCCGCGTGGGGCAACCTCGTCAACCGCTCCATCTCGATGGCGGCCAAGAACATCGGCGCGATCCCCGAGGCGGGCGAGCTCACCGACGAGGACCGCCGTGTCCTGGACGCCTCCAAGGCGGCCTTCGACGTCGTCGGCGGCCACATCGACCGCTCCCGGTTCAAGGCCGGCCTCCAAGAGGCCATGCGCACCGTGGCCGAGGCCAACAAGTACATCTCCGACCAGGCCCCGTGGGCGTTGAAGAAGACCGACCCGGAGCGGATGAGGACGGTGCTGCACGTCGCGCTCCAGCTCGTCGACGACGCCAAGACGTTGCTGACGCCCTTCCTCCCCGCGTCCTCCAACAAGGTCTACGCCATGCTCGGCGGGACCGGGGTCTGGTCGGCGATGCCGCGCCTGGAAGAGGTCACCGACTCCATCGGCGGCGAGGAGGGCACCTCCACCTACCCGGTCATCACCGGCGACTACGCCGACAGCGAGGCGCGCTGGGAGTCCATCCCGATCCGGCCGGGGACCCCGCTGGAGCCCCCGACCCCGCTGTTCGCCAAGCTCGACCCCAGCGTGGTCGACGAGGAGCTGGCGCGTCTCGAAGAGGCCGCGGGCTGATCCCGTCGCGTCTCCGGTCCCCGCGCGGGGACCGGAGACGCGAGACGGGTGCATCCCGGCGGGCGCCGCCCGATGACGCGGGTGCCCGCCGAAGCCGTCCGCAACGCTCTCGCCCGCCCGTCCATAGACTGGACTTCCGTGAGTACCAGCAAGCGCAGCGGTGAGGCCGTGCGCAACCGCAACGCCCAGACGCCGCCACCCGCGCCCGAGCCGCTGCGGATCCCGGTGGCCGACAGCCACACCCACATGGACATGCAGACGCCGGACGTCCCCGACATCATCGCGGCGGCGGCCGCGGTCGGCGTCACCCCGTTGATCCAGGTGGGGGTGGACCTTCCGTCCTCACAATGGGCGGCCGACGTCGCCGCCCGCCACGAGACGGTGTGGGCTGCCGTCGCGCTGCACCCCAACGAGGCGCCCAGGATCGTCCACGGCGACGGCGCGCCGGGCGTGGAACCCGATGACACCGACTGGGCCGGCAAGCGTCGTCCGGCGGGCGGCATGGCCGCTCTTGAGGACGCGCTCGCCGAGATCGACCGGCTCGCCGCGCTGCCCCAGGTGCGCGCGGTGGGCGAGACCGGTCTCGACTACTTCCGCACCGGACCCGAGGGGGTGCGGGCCCAGCAGGAGTCCTTCCGCCGGCACATCGACATCGCCCGGCGCCACGACCTGGCGGTGATGATCCACGACCGGGACGCCCACGACGACGTGCTGCGGGTCCTGGAGGAGGAGGGCGCGCCGCGCACGGTGATCTTCCACTGCTTCTCCGGGGACGCGCGGATGGCCAAGGTGTGCGCCGACCGTGGTTATTTCATGAGCTTCGCCGGAAACGTCACCTTCGCCAGCGCCGAGCCGCTGCGCGAGGCCGCGCGGGTCGCCCCGTCCGAACTGATCCTGGTCGAGACCGACGCCCCGTTCCTGACCCCCAAGCCCTACCGGGGGCGTCCCAACGCCCCCTACCTGATCCCGCACACGCTGCGCTCGCTGGCCCAGACCAAGGACATGGCCGAGGACGAGCTCGCCTCCGCCGTGGCGGCCAACGCGGTGCGGGCGTTCGGCCTGGCCTGACGGCGGGGACGGGCCCGGCCCCGCCCGGGCCGTCCCCGGTCAGGGGGAGGAGACCCCCCATTCCTTCAGCGTGTCCTCCAACGAGGGCGCGGCGAAGTCGGGGTCGCGGGTGGTCCGGCCGGGGGTCCGGCTGAAACGCGGGGCGGGGCCGGGGAAGACGCGATCGCCCTTGCGGACGACCGAGCCGCGCGCCCGCACGTGCGGGTGGTCGGGGGCCTCGGCCATCGACAGGATCGGCTGGACGCAGGCGTCGGTGTCGCCGAAGACCTCCGCCCACTCGGCGCGAGTGCGGGTGCGCAGCACCGCGGCGAAGCGGGCACGCAGCTCGGGCCAGCGGTCCCGGTCCCACTGGTCGGGCAGGTCCGCGTCGGCCAGCCCCAACCCGTCGAGGAACGCGGCGTAGAACCGGGGTTCGATGCAGCCGACGCTGACGTGCCGGCCGTCGGCGCACTCGTAGACGTCGTACCAGGGGGCGCCGGTGTCGAGGTAGTTGGTGCCGCGTTCGTCGCTCCAGGCGCCACGGTCGCGGTCCTCATAGACCATGGACATCAACAGCGCGCTGCCGTCGACCATCGCCGCGTCGACCACCTGCCCCCGCCCGGAACGCTGGCGCTCCACGAGCGCGCTGAGAATGCCGGTGACGACGAACATCGTGCCGCCGCCGAAGTCACCGACGAGGTTGGCCGGTGGCAGCGGTGCCTGTCCGGCGCGTCCGAAACTGTGCAGTGCGCCGTTGAGCGCGATGTAGTTCATGTCGTGTCCGGCGCGGTGGGCGAGCGGTCCGTCCTGGCCCCAGCCGGTCATCCGCGCGTAGACCAGCCCCGGATTGGCCTGGAGGCACTCGTCCGGCCCCAGGCCCAACCGTTCCATGACACCGGGCCGGAAGCCCTCCAGAAGGACGTCGGCCGCCGCGACGAGTTCGCGCGCGGTGCGCAGCCCCGCCTCGCTTTTGAGGTCGGCGCCGATCACGGGACGGCCCGCGCTCATGTGCGGCACCTGTCCCCGGCCGGCCGCCTCGGCCGCGGCGGGCCGGTCGATCCGGATGACGCTGGCGCCCAGGTCGGCGAGGAGCATGGCGGCCATCGGGCCGGGGCCGATCCCGGTGAACTCCACGACCCGTATTCCATTGAGGGGACCCATGCGCGACCTCCACGGTGGTGCGGCGTTTCCGGTTGGGCTCCTCATTGTGCCGACTCGTCCGTCTCCAGATGGCGTTCGGGTCGTGACAGCCGCCAATGGCTTCTGATTCGGCCATCCCCAAAGCAGAAATGTGGCCCCTGTGGTAACTTCCGGATGCCGGCGATCGTCGGTACAGCGGGCATTCCGCGCGCCGCGCGCCCCTCGCCGGAGACCGCCGGGCCCGAGCCGGCGGACCGCTCCGCCCCCGCTTCCTCCTCCCTGTGATCGCGAAGGTCTGAGAATCGTGCGCATCCGGTCTGCACCTTCCCGCCGTTCCCGCCGCCGGGCCAAGGCCCCCGCCGCCTCGGCCGGTCCCTCCGCTTCCTCTCCCCGCCGCGGTAGACGTCCCCGAGGTCTGGTCATCGGCGTCGCCGCCGCGGTCGCCCTCCTGGTCGCCGGCGGGGGTACCGCCTTCGCCATGGACAAGCGCATCACGGTCGACGTCGACGGCCAGACCCGTACGGTCCACACCTTCGGCGGAACCGTCGCCGAGGTGCTCGACTCGGCCGGGGTCGCCCTGGACGAGCAGGACGCGGTGGCCCCCTCCCCCGACACCGAGCTCGGCCAGGGCGGGATGATCCTCGTCCGCAGCGCCCGTGACCTCATCCTCGACATCGAGGGCGAGGAGCAGACCCACCGGGTCACCGCCCTCACCGTCGGCGAGGCTCTCGGCCAGATCGGGCTGGCCGACGAGGCCCTCACCCTGTCGGTCGAGCGCAGCGAGGAGATCCCCCTGGAGGGCCTGCGCGTCGAAGCGCGTCAAGGCCGCCACCTCGTCATCCTGCGCGACCAGGTCCGGATCGAGGTCGACACCGTCGCCGCGACCGTCGGAGAGGTGCTGGAGGAGAACGGCATCACGCTCGGCGAACACGACGAGGTCGAGCCCGCGGCCGACACCAAGGTCACCGACGGCATGGTCATCGACGTCACGCAACTGCTCGGCGAGCCCAAGACCAAGGAGGTCCCGATCGAGGCCGAGGTCGAGGAGCGCGAGAACCCCGACCTCGACGAGGGCGAGAAGAAGGTCGTCACCGAGCCCGAGGACGGCGTGAAGAAGGTCACCTACGCCATGGTCATGGAGGAGGGCGAGGAGACCGAGGTCGTCTTGAAGGAGGAGGTCGTCAAGGAACCGGTGGCCGGCGTCACCGAGATCGGCACCAAGGAAGAGGAGCCCGAGGTCGACCCCAACGTGGGCGGCTCCGCCGACAGCCTCAACTGGGCCGGGCTGGCCCAGTGCGAGTCCGGAGGCGACCCCACCGCGGTCAACCCCGCCGGCTACTACGGCCTGTACCAGTTCTCCATCCCCACCTGGCAGTCGGCCGGCGGCAGCGGCCTGCCGAGCGAGGCCAGCCCCGAGGAGCAGACGATGCGCGCCAAGACCCTCTACAACATGGTCGGCGGCAACTGGCAGAGCCAGTGGCCCGTGTGCGGCGTCCACCTGCACCAGTGACCGCTTCCCCGGCCCCGGACCGTCCTCCTCGCGTGAGGACGGTCCGGGGCCGGGGCGCGTCGCGGTCCTGCGAAAATGGGAGGGTGACCTCTCCCGACACCTCCGGCACCGCCCGGCTCCTCAGCCCCGCCGACGTTCGGCGGCTGGCCGACCGGTTGGGCGTGCGCCCCACCAAGACCCTGGGCCAGAACTTCGTCATCGACGCCGGCACCGTGCGCCGGATCGTGCGCGCCTCCGGTGTCGAGGCCGACGACGTCGTCGTCGAGGTCGGCCCGGGGCTGGGATCGTTGACGCTCGCGCTGCTCCCCCACGTCAGCCGGGTCACCGCGGTCGAGATCGACCCCAGGCTCGCCGCCGCGCTGCCCGGGACGGTCGCCGAACACGCCCCCGGCCTCGCCGACCGCCTGGAGGTGGTCACCGCCGACGCGATGAGGATCACCGAGCTCCCGGGACCGGCGCCCACGGCGCTCGTGGCCAACCTGCCCTACAACGTGGCCGTGCCCGTGGTGCTGCACCTCCTGGAACTGCTGCCCTCGCTGCGGCGGGGCCTGGTCATGGTCCAGGCCGAGGTCGCCGACCGTCTCGCGGCGGAGCCGGGAAGCCGCACCTATGGCACCCCCTCGGTCAAGGCCGCCTGGTACGCCGAGGTGCGCCGGGCTGGGGCGATCGGGCGCAACGTGTTCTGGCCGGCGCCCAACGTCGACTCCGGCCTGGTCGAGCTGCGCCGCCGGGCCGCTCCCGCGACGACGGCCTCCCGGGAAGAGGTGTTCGCCGTCATCGACGCCGCCTTCGCGCAACGCCGCAAGACGCTGCGGGCGGCCCTGGCCTCGTGGGCGGGCTCGGCGCCCGCGGCCGAGGCGGCGCTACGCGCGGCCGGGGTGGAGCCCGCCACCCGGGGCGAGGCGCTGGGAGTCGAGGCGTTCGCCCGCATCGCCGAGAACCGCCCGGCCTGATCGGACCGCGGCCGTCAGGCGGGCTCTCCCGCGGGCGTCGTCGCCAGCCTGATCCGGGCGCCCTCGCTCGTCTCGCGGCCGTGCAGGATGAGGACCGAGGGCTGCGTGTCGGCCGCCATGGCGAACACGATCTCCCCCTCGGCCGTCTCGCCGGGGCCGATCCGCCCCCACAGGGACTGGTCGGCCTCCTCCGGGGTCGGATCGGTCGCCAGGTACTCCATGGACTCGCTGTCGAACAGCCGGTTCCACTCGGGCTGGATCTCGACCGTCTGGGTGGTGAGGTTACGCACCTGGACCGGGAAGACGCAGTAGGTGCGCTCGGGGAACTGTGGCCGGCCGCCGATCCCGGTGCCGCAGCGGTAGTCCAGCACCGTGAAGTTCAGCGTCCCGTCGCTGCCCGAGAACCGGGGGGCGGGGTCGGCGCCGTCGCCGTCCTCGGCGGGGCCGTCGGCCGAGGGGGCCTCCTGCCCGGAGGAGGAGGCGTTGTCCTGCCAGGGCCAGGACAGGCCGTTGGCGCCGAGCGCGGTCAGCAGCGCGAACAGGGCGATGAGCAGGACCACCGCCGTGACCGCGACCACGATGAGCCAGCGGTTGCGCCGGCCGGCGGGTTGCGCGGGTGCGCGCGGGGGCGGTGGAACCGGCGGGACGTAGGGCTGGGCCTGGGGTCGGGCGCCGGAGGGACCTCGGGCGGGGGCCGGATGCTGGGTCCCCGAGGACGCTCCCGCACCGCCGTGCTGGGGGCCGGCCGTGGGGAACTGCCCCGTGTGGTGGGCGGGCCGCTGTGGAGCGGGGCCGGGCGCGCCGAGGTGCCCCATCTGCCGGCCCTGGTGGGCGCCCTGCGGGGCCGCGCCGGGCGGGCCGGGGTGGCCGGGATAGGACGGGGCGTGCTGCGGGGCCTGGCCGGGCAGGGGAGCGGGCTGCTGAGGGTGGCGCGGGCCGCCGCCCTGGTGCGGTCCCGGCGCGCCCTGGTGCTGTTGCGGGGGCATGGGCGGGATCGGGGGCAGGTTCGGCCGCCACGACTGGTGCAGCGCGTGGCTGACCATGTCGTTGGCGTCGCCGCTGTCCTCGGTGTTCCCGCCGCCTCCGGCCAGGGCCAGCAGGAGGTCCTGGGCCTTGGGACGCCGTTCGGGCTCCTTGGCCAGGGCCTGGGCGACGAGCCGGTCCAAAGGGCTGTCGAGACCGTTGATCTGCGGTTCGGCGAAGAGCACCCGTTTGCCGAGCGTCATCGCGTCACCGTTGCCGAAGGGGTGCGTCGCGGTCCCGGCGAACGCCACGAGGCATCCCCAGGCGAAGATGTCGGCCGCGGTGGTGACCTTCTCCTCAAGGAGCTGCTCGGGGGCCATCCAACCGGGACTGCCCATGACGATCCCGGTCTGGGTGTGGTTGGTGGCGGTGTTGAGCGCCCTGGCGATGCCGAAGTCGATCACCCGGGGACCCGACAACGACAGCAGGACGTTGGCGGGCTTGAGGTCGCGGTGGACCAGGCCGGCGCCGTGGATCGCGGCGAGCGCGGCGGCCACGCCCAGGGCGAAACCGTGCAGGGTGCTGGAGTCGAGCGGCCCATGCGTGGCGATGTGCTCGGCCAACGCGGTCCCGGCGATGTACTCGGTGACCATGTAGGGCCGGTTCTCGAACGTGCCGTGGTCGAGCACCTTGGCGGTACAGAAGGAGGCCACCCTGCGGGCGTTCTCCATCTCGTCGCGGAAGCGGGCCCGGGTGGCCTCGTCGAAGGCCAGCTCCGGCCGGATCACCTTGATCGCAACCTGGGCACCCTTCTCGGGGGCGCGGCCGAGGTAGACCGTCCCCATTCCTCCGCTGCCCAGGCGTCCGGCCAGCACGTATGGACCGATGGTCGCCGGATCTCCGGCGGCCAACGGTTCCAGGTTCTTCGGGAGCCCATCCGACGGCAAGCGACCCTCCCCGACGGTGTCCAAACTCCGTCTGGCCCAAAGGTAGCGGGGATCGTGTCCTGATACCCACCCGCACCGGTCGCCGCGCTCTTTTCGGCCAGCCGTGTCGCAAGGGCGACGGGGGCCGGGGAGGAAAGGGCGGAGCCGTCCGCTGTCGCGGACACGGGAAGTGAACCGCGTGAACAGCCCATGTGGACGGGTGGGTTCACGGGGGTGGGGTTTCCTTTACGATCTAGGACTCGTGACCGCTATGACCGCCGTAACCGTCCGGGTACCCGCGAAGGTGAACCTTCAGCTAGCGGTGGGGCCAGCGCGTGAAGATGGATACCACGATCTGGTCAATGTCTTTCACGCTGTTTCGCTCTTCGACGAGGTTACCGTCACGCCGGGGGAACCCGGTTCGGGCCGGGGGCCGGTGTCGCTGAGCATCGACGGCGAGATCGGCTCCCGCGCCGCGGACGTCCCGCTGGACGCCAGCAACCTGGCCGCCAAGGCCGCTCGACTTCTGGCACGTGAGACGGGTGCCGGCGGTCCTGTCCGAATCCACCTGCGCAAGGCCATTCCGGTGGCCGGCGGCATGGCCGGGGGCAGCGCGGACGCCGCGGCCACCCTTGTGGCGTGCGACACATTGTGGGGGACGGGGGTCCCGAGGGAGGAGCTGTTGCGGCTCGCCGCCGAGCTCGGCAGCGATGTGCCCTTCCCCCTGGTCGGTGGGACGGCCGTGGGCACCGGGCGGGGCGAGCGCCTGGCCCCGGTGCCCTGCCGTGGCCGCTTCCACTGGGTGTTCGCCCTGGCCGAGGCGGGCCTGTCCACCGCTTCGGTGTTCGCCGAGTACGACCGGTTGCGCCCGGACGCGCCGCGGCCCAGGCTCGATGACGACCTCGTGGCGGCACTGGCCGCCGGCGACGCCCGGGCGCTGGGCGCCGCCCTCTCCAACGACCTGGAGCGGGCCGCGTTCTCGCTGCGCCCGCGGTTGCGCGACGTCTTGACGACGGGCAGGCGGGCCGGCGCGCTCGGCGCGATCGTGTCGGGGTCGGGGCCGACGTGCGCCTTCCTCGCGGCCGACGAGACCGCGGCGGCCGAGGTGGCCGCCGCGCTCGACGGGTCGGGGCGGTGCGCGCGCACGGTCCGGGCGCACGGGGACGTGCCCGGTACCACCGTGGTCGGCTGAGCGCCGGCAAGCCCGTGGAGACGGCCGGGCGGCGGGTCACATGCCGCCCTCCCGCGCCGGTTTGAGCAGGGGAGCCCCGGGGCCGTTGGCGGCGAGAACGTCGTCGCGGTTGTGCAGGCCGCACGAGCGCAGCGACAGACACCCGCACCCGATGCACGAGGTGAGCCGGTCGCGCAGCCGTTGCAGCGCGTCGATGCGGGTGTCCAGCTCGGTCCGCCACTGCTCGGACAGGCGCGCCCAGTCGGCGGCGGTCGGGGTGCGCTGGTCGGGCAGGGTCGCCAGCGCGTCGTGGATCTGGCTCAGGGACAGGCCGACGCGCTGGGCGGCCGAGATGAACGCGAGCCGGCGCAGCGTGCTGCGGTGGTAGCGGCGCTGGTTGCCGCTGGTGCGCTCGCTGGTGATGAGGCCGCGCTCCTCGTAGAAGCGCAGGGTGGTGTGCGGTACGCCGCTGCGTTCGGCCAGCTGGCCGATGGTCAGTCGTACGGGAAGGTGTGCCACGTCACTCTCCGTTCCAGGGTCCGGACGCTTGACCTCTAGTTAACTCGAGGTTCGAGACTGGCGGCATGGCGACGACGACTCTTTCCAGGTACGCCGATCTGCCCGCGCTCATCGGACTGATGTCAGGCGACGAGAAACACCAGGCGGCCGCGACGTCCACCCTGGATGTGCTCTGGGTCCTCTACGACCGCGTCCTCAACGTGGCCCCCGACCGGATCGACGACCCCGACCGTGACCGGTTCCTCCTCTCCAAGGGGCACGGGCCGATCTGCTACTACGCGGTGCTCGCGGCGAAGGGGTTCCTCAACGCGCGCACGCTGCGCCATTGGAACCGCGTCGACTCCCCGCTCGGACAGCATCCCGACCGGACCCTCATCCCCGGGGTGGAGATCGGCAGCGGTTCGCTCGGACACGGCCTGGGGCTCGCCCTGGGCACGGTGCTGGGGCTGCGCGCCCAGGGCCGCACCACCCCGCGCGTCGTCGTCCTCCTCGGCGACGCCGAACTGGACGAGGGCAGCAACCACGAGGCGATCGCGGTCGCCGGAAGGCTCGGGATGACCGAACTCACCGCCGTCGTCATCGACAACCGCTCGGCGTCACTCGGCTGGCCGGGCGGCATCGCCGACCGGTTCGCCCGTGAGGGGTGGGCCACCCGCACCGTCAACGGACGCGACCACGCGGCCCTCTACGAGGCGTTCACCGCCCCCCACACCGGACACCCGCTGGCCGTCGTGGCCCGGGTCGCACCCAAGGAGTGACAACAGATGACCCTGACCGTCCCACCGACCGTCACCTCCCAGGAGATGCGGGAGGTGTTCATCACCACCGTGACCGAGGCGCTGGACGCCGACCCCCGGGTGGCCCTGGTCCTCGCCGACATCTCCGCCGATCGGTTCACCGCGGTGGCCGCCCGGCACCCGGACCGGGTCATCAACGTCGGCATACGCGAGCAGTTGATGATCGGTGTCGCCGGCGGCCTGGCGTTGACCGGTCTGCGCCCGGTCGTGCACACCTACACCCCCTTCCTGCTGGAGCGTCCGTTCGAGCAGGTCAAACTCGACCTGGGACACCAGGACGTCGGCGCGGTGCTGGTCAGCATCGGCGGCTCCTACGACGCGCCCGAGGCCGGGCGCACCCACATGGCGCCGGGCGACGTCGCCCTGCTGGACACCCTGCCGGGCTGGACCGTGCACGTCCCCGGCCACCAGGACGAGGTGCCGGACCTGCTGCGCTCCGCGCTGGCCTCGGACGAGCGCGTCTACCTGCGCCTGTCCTCCCGGGGCAACGCGGCGGCCCGTCCGGTGGGACAGGGCATGGTGGTCGTCCGGGCGGGGTCGGCGCGGTCACTGGGAGTGGTCGTGGCGGTGGGGCCGATGCTGGACCGGGTGCTCGCCGCGACGGAGGGGGTCGACGTGACGGTGGCCTACCTGGCCACGGTGCGACCGTTCGACCGCGCGGGGCTGAACAGGATCGTCGCGGCGGCCGGCCGGGCCGACGTGATGGTGGTCGAGCCCTACCTGGCGGGAACCTCCGCCCCCGAGGTCGCGGTCGCGTTGGAGGACCGGCGGCACCGGCAAAGGTCGCTGGGGGTCTCCCGCGAGACGGAGGTGCGGGCCTATGGGACGACGGCCGACCATGATCGCCTCCACGGCCTCGACGTGCCGGGCATCGCCGCCGCCGTACGTTCCTTCTTCGCCGCCTGACCCCGCGACCGGCGAGCCCTCGCACGATGATCGGCGGGGGTCGCCGGCGTTTCGGGGAGTGCGCGCAGGAAGAGGAATGGTCCGCGCGGTCGGGTGGAGCCAGCACAATGGAACCACGATGAATCTGGTCAACCTTCAGGACGTCTCCCTCGCCTACGGGCCGCTGGTGCTCCTCGATTCGGTCTCGCTCGGGGTCGACGAGGGGGACCGGATCGGCGTCGTCGGCCGTAACGGGGGTGGCAAGTCCACGCTGATGTCCGTGGTCGCCGGACGTGTCGAGCCCGACTCCGGCAGGGTGGTGCACAACCGCGGCCTGCGCGTCGGGTTCCTGCACCAGCGCGACTCCTTTCCCGACACCACCGTCGGCGCGTTCGTGCTCGGGGAGCGCTCCGAGCACGAGTGGGCGGGCGACGCCCGCATCCGCGACGTGCTGCGCGGCCTCCTGGGCGGCTGGGACCTCGACCTCCCGATGGCGAACCTGTCGGGCGGGGAGCGGCGCCGGGCGACACTCGCGCGGCTTCTCGTCGAGACCCACGACCTGATCCTGCTGGACGAGCCGACCAACCACCTCGACATCGAGGGCATCGCCTGGCTCGCCGAGCACATGCGGGCACGCCGTGAGGCCCTGGTGGTCGTCACCCACGACCGCTGGTTCCTCGACGCGGTCACCAACCGCACGTGGGAGGTCGTGGACGGCCGGGTCGAACGCTACGAGGGCGGCTATGCCGCCTACGTGCTCGCCAAGGCCGAGCGCCGTCGCCTGGAGCAGGCGGCCGAGGAACGCCGGCAGAACCTCATGCGCAAGGAACTCGCCTGGCTGCGCCGCGGCCCGCCCGCCCGCACCTCCAAGCCCAAGTTCCGGATCGAGGCCGCCAACGAGCTCATCGCCGACGTGCCGCCCGTCCGCGACACGGTGGAGCTGGTCAGGTTCGCGACCTCGCGGCTCGGCAAGACCGTCATCGACCTCGACGACGTGACGCTGCGCGTGGGCGACCGCACCCTGCTGGAACGTCTCACCTGGCAGCTCGGGCCCGGCGAGCGGGTCGGGCTGGTCGGTGTGAACGGCGCCGGCAAGACCACGCTGCTGCGCGTGCTCGCCGGTGACCGCGAGCCCGACGAGGGCGGGGTGCGCAGGGGCAAGACGGTGCGGCTCGCGCACCTGTCGCAGAACCTCACCGAGCTGGACCCCGGCCGGCGCCCGCTGGAGACCGTGATGGACGTGCGCGAGCACGTCACGATCGGCAAGCGCGAGTACTCGGCCAGCCAGATGCTGGAACGCTTCGGATTCCGGGGCGAACGCCAGTGGACCCCGATCGGCGACCTGTCGGGCGGGGAGCGGCGGCGTCTCCAGCTGCTCCGGTTGCTCATGGACGAGCCGAACGTGCTGCTCCTGGACGAGCCGACCAACGACCTCGACATCGAGACGCTCAACGAGCTTGAGGACCTGCTCGACGGGTGGCCCGGGTCGCTCGTCCTGGTCAGCCACGACCGCTACTTCCTGGAGCGGGTGTGCGACAAGGTGCTCGCGCTGCTGGGCGACCGCCGCATGGTGTTCCTGCCGGGCGGTGTCGACGAGTACCTGGCCCGGCGCGTCGACCCGGAGTCCGGGCGGGTCCCCGTCTCGGGCGGCTCGGGGGACCGGTCCGGTCCTTTGGCCGCCGAGCGCGCGGAGCCGGGGCTGTCGGCCGGCGAGCGCAGGGCGGTGCAGAAGGAGATGCAGCGCATCGAGCGCCGCATCGACCGCATCGGCGCCCGGGAGGCCGAGCTGCACGACCTGATGGCCGGGGCCGCCAACGACTACACCCGGCTGGCCGAGCTCGACGCCGAGCTCAAGACGCTCACCGCCGAGCGTGAGGAGCTGGAGGAACTCTGGCTCATCGAGGCGGAGAAACTGGGCGAGTAGCCCGCGGGGCGGCCCGGTGCCGGGCCGCCCCGCCCCGTCCTCCCCGCGCCGCGCGCTACGCCGGCTCAGGTCCCTTCGAGCGTGTCGGCGAACGTCCGGGCGATCCGCTCGGCTCCGGAGGGGCGGGGATGGATGTCCGGCCCCACCCCGATGTCGCACATCCAGGTGGTGTCGCAGATCAGTTGCGCGTTGGCGGGCAGGCCGGTCTCGCTGTCGGCGGGGACCTGGAAATCGTCGGAGTCGAAGGCCGCGGCGACGTCGGCGACCTCGATCCCCGCGGAGGCGTAGGCGTCGGTGAGCGTCGCGTTCAGCTCGGCCACGACGTCCGCCGAGTAGCGGGCGAGTTCCCCGGGGGCGCGCCCCTCAGCCAGGGGTGGGGCCGCCGTCCCGGCGCCGTCGAGCAGCAGGACGGCGAGGAACGGGTTGTAGTAGGTCATGCCGACGATGGGGACGTCCTCGCCGGCCGCGGCGCGCAGCCGCTCGGCGATCTGCGGGACATTGCGTTCGACGGCCGACAGCCCCTCGCGGACGCAGGTCTCGTCGATGCGCGCGGACGAGAGCCCCTCCGTCAGGGAGGCGCAGCGCATGACGTCGTTGGCGCCGATGTCGATCGTCACCAGCGTGGTCCGGTCACGGTGCTCGCGGAGGAACCCCTCGGCCGCGGCGAGCTGGGACCCGGCCGGGTGGTCGCATCCCGGCGCCCCTCCGCCGAGGAAGCTCGCGCTGTCCTCTCCCGAGCACCCCAGCCGCTCGTGTTCCAGGGAGGGGAGGCGTTCCCGCAGGGTGCGCGCGAGCACGTCGGGGTAGCCCTCGTCGGTCTCGACCAGGCCGCCGGTCCCGTCGGGGCGGGCCCCCACGGCCAGCGAGTCTCCCAGGGACAGGTAGTGACGCGGGAGGTCGGAGGGCGCCGTGGACGGACCTTCCGAGGCGGCGGTGCATCCGGCCAGGAGGGTCAGGGCGGCGGCGGCCATGGCGGAGGCCCATCTGCGTGGGGTCACGTCTGCTCCTCGGGACGTCCGGGCACAGGCGGTCGGGACGGCCGCGCCGGGACGCGCCCGTCCACGGTCTCAGGTGCGCTGGCGGGGGTCGGGCTCGTCGAGGGGGGACAGCAGGGACCTGAGCAGGGCGGCGAGCCGGCGCCGCTCCGAGGCGGGCATCGCTCCCAGGATCGTCTTCTCGTAGTCCAGCAGCGCGGTCAGCGCGCCGTCGACCCGCTCCCGGCCCTCATCGGTCAGGCGGACCAGGACGCCCCGCTTGTCGGCGGGATCGGGGAAGCGGCGCACCAGGCCGGCCGCGGCGAGGCGGTCGATCCGGTTGGTCATGGTGCCGGAGGTGACGAGCGTGGCGCGCAGCAGGCGGCCCGGGCTCAGCTCGTAGGGCGGTCCGGAGCGGCGGAGCTCGGCGAGCACGTCGAACTCCCACGGCTCCAGGCCGTGTTCGGTGAACACCGTGCGTCGTGCGCGGTCCAGGTGCCGGGCCAGGCGGGAGACCCGGCTGAGGACCTGGAGCGGCTCGACGTCGAGGTCGGGGCGTTCCGCCCGCCACGCCTCGACCAGCCCATCAACCTCGTCGCGCATGGCCACAGCTTATCTCTCGATATCGAGATAGTGCGGTCGGAGAGCGAGTTCCCCCTCAACCGATCCGGCGGCGCGGCTCCGGCCGGCAGGGGCACCCGGCGGCACGGCGCCGTTACGCGCTCTCCAGCCGCGGTTTGGGGTCCAGGCTCGACAGGCCGTTCCAGGCCAGGTTGACCAGGTGCGCGGCGACCACCTCGCGTTTGGGCTTGCGCACCTCCAGCCACCACTGTCCGGTGAGGGCGACCATGCCCACCAGCGACTGCGCGTACAGCGGGGCGAGCTTGGGATCGTAGCCGCGTGACTTGAACTCCTCGGCCAGGATGTGCTCGACCTGTGAGGCGATGTCGCTGATGAGACTGGCGAAACTCCCCGTGGCCGACGCGGCGTGGGAGTCGCGGGCCAGGATCCGGAAACCCTGGCTGCTCTCCTCGATGTAGCGCAGCAGTGCCAAGGCCGCGCGCTCCAGCTTGGTGCGGGCGTGGTCACCGATCAGGGCGTCGCTGACCATGCCCAGCAGCCGCTGCATCTCACGGTCCACGACGACGGCGTAGATGCCCTCCTTGCCGCCGAAGTGCTCATAGACCACGGGTTTGGAGACGCCCGCCCGAGCCGCGATCTCCTCGATCGACGTACCGTCGAAGCCGCGCTCGGCGAACAGTTCCCGCCCGATGTCGAGAAGTTGTTCTCGACGTTCCTTGCCGGTCATGCGCTTCCTGCGGGACCGGGGTTTCTGCTCGCTCACGGCTTCCATGATCGCCAATCAGATCAGACGCTGACGCGTTTGGCGGCGAGACGTTCCGCGTTGGGCCAGCGCACCTTGGTGGCCCAGCCCAGCTTCTCGAAGGCCCAGATGACGCGAGCGGAGATGTCGATCTGACCCTTCAGGACGCCGTGCCGGGCGCAGGTGGGGTCGGCATGGTGGAGGTTGTGCCAGGACTCCCCGAACGAGGGAATCGCCAGCCACCACACGTTACGCGAACGGTCGCGGACTTCGAAGTTCTCCTCACCGATCGTGTGGCAGATCGAGTTGACCGACCAGGTCACGTGGTGCAGCAGGGCCACGCGCACCAGGCCGCCCCAGAAGAAGGCGGTGAAGGCCCCCCACCAGGACATGGTGATCAGACCGCCGATCACGGCCGGGGCCAGGAGCGAGAACAACACGATCGCGCCGAACCAGCGGTCGATCTTGACGAGGTCCTTGTCCTTGAGCAGGTCGGGCGCGAAGCGCTTGGGAGAGGTCTTCTCCTCGCTGAGGAACATCCAGGCCATGTGCGCGTAGAACAGGCCCTTGGCGACCGAACGCCAGTCGTCGCCGAAGCGCCACGGCGAGTGCGGGTCGCCCTCGGCGTCGGCGTACTTGTGGTGACGGCGGTGGTCGGCGACCCACTTGATGACGCCGCCCTCGATGGCGAGGCTGCCGGCGATGGCCAGGGCGATGCGCAGCGGGCGCTTGGCCTTGAAGGAGCCATGGGTGAAGTGCCGGTGGAAGCCCACGGTGATGCCCAGGCCGCCGATGACGTAGAACACGGCGCCGATGGCGATGTCGAGCCAGGTCAGTCCCCACCCCCAGGCGAAGGGGACGGCCGCGATGAGAGCGAGCAGGGGGACCAGGACGAAGAAGAAGACCGTGATCCGGTTGCCGAGTGACTGGCCCTCCGGGTCCAGCTCCGGCTCGGGCGTGCGTTTCGTGGAGTCGAGAGCGGTCTCGGGTGCTGTGGTCATCTGCCCACCTCGTTCAAGGCCGTTGTGTGAATCGTCGCGTCCTCGCCGGGTAGGGGCGAGGACGCGACGCCCGGACGACGGCCGCGTAACCTATACCTACGTAACCGTAACCTACGCAGCCGTAGGTTTGGCAAGATGTGAGCGGGAAAACAGGCGGCAAAGTCCCGCTCGCGACAAAAGGGGAGAGGGGCGTGTCACCTCGGCGCGGCCTGACCGCGACATATGGGTGTGCTCTGGTGGGGACGACCCGCTATCGTTTGCCTCAGCGGTCGAACCCCGATCGGAAGCGACGTCGGTCCGGGTGTGCTCTGATCGCGGTCCCGGGTGGTGTAATCGGCAACACCGGCGGTTTTGGTCCGTCTGTTCTAGGTTCGAGTCCTAGCCCGGGAGCCCTTCAGGTCCGCCTCGCTGCGGGGGTAGCCGATCTCACAGGCGGCGCGCCGAGCGGGCCGCCCACGGCCCCGGCCTCCGACGGAGCCGGGCGCGGCGTCCCGTCCTCCGGGTGGGACCGCCCCCACCGTCGCATTGCCCCGGATGTATGCTGCCCATGTCGGCCCGGGCTCTTCTCTGTTCGCGCGCCCGCAAACTGCCGTCAGTTTCGCCGACACGTCACGTCGGCTTCGTGGGTTCGATCCCGTCGTGCGCCGACGCACAGATCATCCGCCAGCGACATGAGGAGTCTCCGCCAGTGAGCGTGAGCCGCCCGGCTGCCGTCATCGTCCTCGCGGCGGGCGAGGGCACCCGAATGAAGTCCCGGCTTCCCAAGGTCCTGCACGAGATCTGCGGCCGCAGCATGCTAGGCCACGTCCTGGCCGCGGCCGCCGAACTCGACCCCGAGCGCACCGTGGTCGTCGTGGGCCACGGGCGCGAGCAGGTCGTCCAGCACCTCCAGCATGTGGCCCCCGGAGTCGGCACCGCCGTCCAGGACAGCCAGAACGGCACCGGCCACGCCGTCCGCATGGCGGTGGAGTCGCTGCGTGAGCAGGGTGTCGAGCTGTCGGGCACGGTCGTGCTCGCCTACGGCGACACGCCGCTGCTGCGCGGCGCGACGCTGGCCGGGCTCGTCGCCGCCCACGAGGAGGCCGGGAACGCCGTCACCGTGCTCTCGGCCCGGGTCCCCGACCCCGCGGGGTACGGCCGGATCGTCCGCGACGCCGATGGCGTCTTCACCGGGATCGTCGAGCACGCCGACGCCGACGAGGCGCAGCTCGCCATCGACGAGATCAACTCCGGCATGTACGCCTTCGACGGCGCCCTCCTCAGCGACGTCGTCAAGCGGCTGTCCACGGACAACGCCAAGGGCGAGGAGTACATCACCGACGCCGTGGGGATCCTGCGCGGCGACGGTCACCGCGTCGGCGCGGCGCTGGCCGGCGACTGGGTCGAGATCCAGGGGGTCAACGACCGCGTCCAGCTCGCCGAGGCCCGCCGGCTGCTCAACGACCGGCTGCTCACCGCTCTCATGCGCGACGGCGTGACCATCGTCGACCCCGCCACCACCTGGGTCGACGCCGGGGTCCGCGTCGGCCGTGACGCGGTCATCGAACCGCAGACCCAGCTCCAGGGGCGCACCGTCGTCGGCGAGGGCGCCCACATCGGTCCGGCCACGGTCCTGCGTGACACCGAGGTCGGCGCCGACGCGGTGGTGTCGATGACCGTCGCCCACGAGGCGCTCATCGGCCCCGAGGCGACCGTCGGTCCCTATGCCTACCTGCGTCCCGGCGCGGTGCTGGACCGCAAGGTCAAGATCGGCACCTACGTCGAGGTGAAGAACGCCAACATCGGCGAGGGGACGAAGGTTCCGCACCTGACCTACGTCGGCGACGCCGACATCGGCCGTGGGGTCAACATCGGCGCCTCGTCGGTGTTCGTCAACTACGACGGTGTCACCAAGCACCGCACGACCATCGGCGACCACGCCCGCACCGGCAGCGACAACATGTTCGTCGCGCCCGTCCGGGTCGGGGACGGCGCCTACACCGGCGCCGGAACGGTGGTCCGCGAAGACGTCCCACCCGGCGCACTGGCGGTCTCGGCCGGTCAGCAGCGCAACATCGAGGGGTGGGTACAGCGCAAGCGCCCTGGGACGCCCGCGGCCGAGGCCGCGCGACGGGCGGACGAGAACAGCGCTGCGAGCGACTGATTGTGGGGGAAACAGCAGTGACCGGCATGAAGGCCGCAGGTCAGAAGAAACTCATGCTCTTCTCAGGGCGCAACCACCCTGAGCTGGCAGGACAGGTGGCCGAACAGCTCGGTATCGACGTGGCGCCGACGAAGTTCCAGGACTTCGCCAACGGCGAGATCTTCGTGCGTTACCTGGAGTCGGTGCGCGGCTGCGACGCTTTCGTGTTGCAGTGCCACTCCGACCCGATCAACGAGTCCATCATGGAGCAGCTCATCATGGTGGACGCGCTCAAGCGGGCCTCGGCCAAGCGCATCACCGTCGTGACGCCCTTCCTGGGCTACGCCCGGCAGGACAAGAAGCACCGCGGGCGCGAGCCCATCTCCGCCCGGTTGATGACGGACCTGTTCTACACCGCGGGCGCGCACCGGCTCATGGCGGTCGACCTGCACACCGACCAGATCCAGGGCTTCTTCGACGGCCCGGTGGACCACCTCTTCGCGTTGCCGATCCTCGCCGACTACGTCGCCTCGCAGGTCGACGTCGCCGACGCCACCGTGGTCTCTCCCGACGCCGGACGCGTCCGCACCGCGGACCGCTGGGCCGACCGGATGGGCGCGCCGCTGGCGATCATCCACAAGCGGCGCGACCCCGACGTCGCCAACGAGGTCAAGGTGCACGAGGTGGTCGGCGAGGTCGAGGGCCGCACCTGCATCCTGGTCGACGACATGATCGACACCGCCGGCACGATCGTGAAGGCCGCCGACGCGCTGTTCGAGCAGGGCGCCTCGAAGGTCATCGCCGCCGCCACGCACGGCGTGCTGTCGGGGCCGGCCGCGGAGCGCCTCCAGAACTCCCGGATCTCCGAGGTCGTCATCACCAACTCGCTGCCGGTGCCCAAGGAGCGCTCCTTCGACAAGCTGACCCAGCTGTCGATCGCCCCGCTGCTGGCCCGGGCCATCAACGAGGTCTTCAGCGACGGCTCGGTCACCAGCCTGTTCGAGGGCGCGAGCTAGTCCCACGACGCAGGCCCGGGAAAGGATCGCGTCCCGGGCCTGCCGCCCGTGTCCGGAGTCGTCCCGCGAGCCGGTAGACTGAAATGAGTGTCCCCGCGTCTGTGGGGCTCGTCCCCGCGGTCGCGTGGGCTCTCTGGGTGGCGCGGCGCGGTCGTGTTCCCCGTGAATGCGGGTCTCCCCGCCCCATGCGGGAGTGGTTCTACAGAAGTCGTGTTTCCCCGCCATTGCGGGGGTGATCCCGAGGAGTTTCGTCGTGTCCGAGGTACGCATCGCTGCCGAACCGCGCACCGAGTTCGGGAAGGGTGCCGCTCGTCGCGCCCGCCGCGCGGGTAAGGTGCCGGCCGTCCTCTACGGCCACGGCACCGAGCCGCGCCACATCCACCTGCCGGGCCACGACCTGATGCTCGCCCTGAAGACCCCCAACGTCTTGCTGCGTGTCGACGGCATCGAGGGCAAGGACAACCTGGCCCTGCCCAAGAGCGTCCAGCGCGACCCGATCAAGGGCTTCCTCGAGCACGTCGACCTGCTGGTCGTCAAGCGGGGCGAGAAGGTCGCGGTCGAGATCCCGGTGAACCTCACGGGCGAGATCGCCAAGGGCGGCGTGCTCAACCAGGAGCTCGTCCAGGTCGAGGTGCTCGCCGAGGCCACCCACATCCCCGAGGGCGTCGAGTTCGACGTCGACGGCCTTGAGGTCGGCGCGCACGTCACCGCCGGCGACCTGAAGCTGCCCTCCGGTGTGGAGCTGTCCACCGACGCCGAGACCATCCTCCTCACCGTCGCCGCCGAGCGCACCGAGGAGGAGATCGAGGGCGAGGGCGCCGAGGCCCCCACGGGCGAGGCCGCTGACGCCGAGGTCGCCGAGGCTCCCGCCGGGGAAGCCGAGTAAGCCCCGGAACGGGTCTTCCGCCGATGATGCGCGGTCTCCTGCGACGCCTGTCGGGGGGCCGCGCATTCGTGTCGGAGGACCGCTCCCCCGAGGCGCATGGGAGTGACGTGAACACCGAGAGGTGGCTGATCGTGGGTCTGGGCAACCCCGGACCCAACTACGCGGGGCATCGGCACAACGCCGGGTTCATGGTCGTCGACACGCTGGCCCGGCGTGGGGGCGAACGCTGGAAGTCCCACAAGGCGAACGCCCAGGTGGTCGAGACCCGGTTGGCGGGGGTCCCGGTCGTGCTGGCCAAGCCGCGTTCCTACATGAACCTGTCCGGTGGCCCGGTCGCCGGGCTGTGCTCCTTCTACAAGATCCCGGTCGAGCGCGTTCTCGTCGTACACGACGAGCTCGACATCCCCTACGGCACGCTCAGGCTCAAGCGCGGCGGGGGCGCCGGTGGCCACAACGGTCTGCGTTCGATCTCCGCGTCGCTGGGCGGCCCCGACTACGTTCGGGTGCGGTTCGGCGTGGGTCGGCCGCCGGGGAGCATGGACCCGGCCAAGTACGTGCTGACGAACTTCTCCTCGACCGAGGCCAAGGAGCTGGACCTCAACGTCGAGCTGGCCGCCGACGCCGTCGAGGCGGTGCTCAAGGACGGCCTGGAGCGGGCCCAGAACGTGTTCCACACCGCGCGCTGAGCCGCGCCGCGGCTGACGAGGGGCCTTCCGCCCGAGCGGGAGGCCCCTCGTCGTCTGCGGGGTGGCGGAGAACTTACAGCCATCCGTTATCCGCGCTGCTCAGAGGGCTTTTCTGATTACGATCCGTCACGTCACGCGACAGAGTGATCACGTTTAGCTACTCTTTACGGGTCAGAGCGCATTCCGCGCCCCCTGATCCCCACCAATGAGACCGGCTCCGCCGTTGTGTGACGTCGTTGTGCGTGGAAACAGGGGGTCCCCGTCGAAGGTGGGAGTTTATGGCCGTATTGAGTGGCGTGCGGACCGACGTCAAACGGATACGGACCGTCGCGACGTCACCGTCCCCGGGATGGACACGTTCCTACGTTCGCGCCCTTCTCGCGGTTGACATGGGGGCGGCCGCGGTCGCCGGGCTGGGCGTGGCACAGACCCGCTTCGCCGACGTGGTCCCCGCGCCGGCGACGTCCCCCTACGTGATGCTGTCCCTCGCGCTGCCGTTGCTGTGGGCGGCGGTGATCGCGGTGGCCGGCGGCTACGAGCGCCGCTTCATCGGGGTGGGGACCGAGGAGTTCCGGCGGGTCCTGACCGCCGGGGCCACGCTGACCGCGACCGTGGCGATCACCGCCTACACGAGTCAGACCGACGTCGCCCGCGGCTACGTGCTGGTGGCCCTGCCGGCCACCACCCTCCTCAGCCTGGTCCTGCGCTACGCGCTGCGCAAGCGCCTGCACCGCATGCGGACGAGGGGGGCGTGCATGCGGCGGGTCGTGGTCGTGGGGCACCGGGAGGCCGCGCGGGAGCTGATCCGGCAGTTCCGCTCGGAGCCCTATCACGGGATGAACGTCGTGGGCGTGTGCCTGCCCGGCTCCTGGGACGACTCCGGCGTCACCGATGTGGACGGTTGTCCCGTCTACGGGGACTTCTCGATCATCCCGGCCGTGGTGGGGGTGGTCCGCGCGGACACGGTGGCGGTGCTGTCCTGTCCCGAGATGGACGGGGTGGAGCTGCGCCGGCTGGCCTGGGAGCTGGAGAAGAGCGGCACCGACCTGACGGTCGCGCCCGCCCTGATGGAGGTGGCCGGTCCCCGGACCACGATCCGCCCGGTGGCGGGGTTGCCGCTGCTCCACGTGGAGCACCCGGAGCTGGCCGGTGTGCGCCGCCTGGTGAAGGGGCTGTTCGACCGGGTGGCCGCGGCGTGCGCGCTGGTGCTGCTGTCCCCGTTGTTCGTGGTGCTGGCCCTGCTGATCCGGATGGGGGGACCCGGACCGGCCCTGTTCCGGCAGACCCGCGTGGGCAAGGACGGGGCCGAGTTCACCGTCTACAAGTTCCGTACGATGGTGGTCGGAGCGGAGGCGCTCAAGGCGGTGCTGCGCCCCCGCAACGAGCACGACGGCGTGCTGTTCAAGATGCGCAAGGACCCGCGGGTCACCCCGCTGGGGGCCTGGCTGCGGCGCTATTCGCTGGACGAGCTGCCGCAGCTGTTCAACGTCTTGCTGGGGCACATGTCCCTGGTGGGGCCGCGGCCCCCGCTGCCCGAGGAGGTGGCCCGCTATGGTCACGACGTACGGCGGAGGCTCGTCGTGAAGCCGGGAATGACCGGGCTGTGGCAGGTCAGTGGACGTTCCGACCTCTCCTGGGAGGAATCCGTCCGGCTGGATCTGAGGTACGTGGAAAACTGGTCGTTGACCCTCGACGTCCAGATCCTGTGGAAGACGTGTTCAGCGGTGATCCGCGGGGCGGGAGCATACTGAGTCTGGTGAGCAGCATCCGAAACGACCACGAGGTGGCGCGCGACCTCGCCACCGAAGCCGGGCAGCAGTTGCTCCGGCTGCGGGACCGGCACGGCTTCGAGGAGCCCGACGTCCTGCGCACCCTGGGAGACCGACTCTCCCACGAGTTCCTCTTCTCCGCGCTGGGACGCCTGCGCCCCAGTGACGCGGTCCTCTCCGAGGAGGGGGTCGACGACCCCGCCCGATTGTCGGCCCGGCGCGTGTGGATCATCGACCCGCTCGACGGGACGCGTGAGTTCGCCGAGGCGGGACGGGGCGACTGGGCGGTGCACGTCGCGCTGTGGGAGAACGGCGACCTGGTGGCCGGGGCGGTGTCGCTGCCGGCCCAGGGCAGCACGCTGTCCACGGTCGACCCGCCGTGGCTGCCCGAGGAGCGTCCGGCCGACCAGCGACTGCGCATCACCACCAGCCGGACCCGGCCACCGGAGTTCGTGCAGCGGCTCGCGACCCGGCTCGGCGCCGAGGTCGTCCCGATGGGGTCGGCCGGCGCGAAGATCTGCGCGGTGCTGTTGGGGATCGCCGACATCTACCTGCACGCCGGTGGACAGTACGAGTGGGACAGCGCGGCCCCGGTGGCCGTGGCGCGGGCCGCCGGCCTGCACGCCTCGCGAATCGACGGCTCGAAGCTGACCTACAACGAGACCGATCCGTCGCTCCCCGATATCCTTGTATGCCGACCGGAATTGTCGAGTATGTTGTTGGCCAGTATCCGCAACGTCGCGGATCTGGACAGCGCCGGACCACACGCGGGGGGCTGAGGGCTCCCGCGTCCGGAAGTGACGCGAGCGAGGCGGTTTCATGAGTCAGTCGGCGGCCCTGGGGCGTTACCAACTCTCCCAACTCGATTTCCTCGAAGCCGAGGCGATCTTCATCATGCGGGAGGTGGCCGCCGAGTTCGAGCGGCCGGTTCTGCTGTTCTCCGGCGGCAAGGACTCCATCGTGATGCTCCGTCTCGCGGAGAAGGCGTTCTGGCCGGGACCGATCCCGTTCCCGGTCATGCACGTCGACACCGGGCACAACTTCCCCGAGGTCATGGAGTACCGGGACCGCCGGGTGGCCCAGGCCGGGGTCCGCCTGGTCGTGGCCTCGGTCCAGGAGCAGATCGACGCCGGCAAGGTCACCGAGCCCACCGGGCGCTGGGCCAGCCGGAACCGGTTGCAGACCGCGGCCCTGCTCGAAGCCATCGAGGACAACGGCTTCGACGCCGCGTTCGGCGGGGCGCGACGCGACGAGGAGAAGGCGCGGGCCAAGGAGCGGGTGTTCTCCTTCCGGGACGAGTTCGGCCAGTGGGACCCGAAGAACCAGCGGCCCGAACTGTGGAACATCTACAACACCCGCATCAACCGCGGCGAGCACATCCGCGTCTTCCCGTTGTCGAACTGGACCGAACTCGACGTGTGGGGCTACATCGCGCGCGAGCGGCTGGAACTCCCCTCGATCTACTTCGCGCACCGGCGCCGGGTGTTCGAGCGCGACGGGATCCTGCTCGCCGACAGCCCGTTCATCTCCCGGGACGACGACGAACCGGTGTTCGAGGCCATGGTCCGCTACCGCACCGTCGGCGACATGACCTGCACCGGCGCGGTTCGCTCCTCGGCCACCGAGCTGGACGAGGTCATGGCCGAGATCGCGGCGACCCGCATCACCGAGCGCGGACAGACCCGCGCCGACGACCGCGCCAGCGAGGCGGCCATGGAGGACCGTAAGCGCGAGGGCTACTTCTAGACCCGCCCGGCGGGACGCCCTCTCCCGCACCCCACGCTCCACCGCCGCGCCCTTATCGACCCCTGGGGACACCTGCACATGAGCACTGACATCCTGCGATTCGCGACGGCCGGGTCCGTCGACGACGGCAAGAGCACACTGATCGGCCGCCTGCTGTACGACTCCAAGTCGATCTTCGAGGACCAGCTCGACGCGGTCGAACGGACCAGCCGCACCCGAGGCGAGGAGCAGACCAACCTGGCCCTGCTCACCGACGGTCTGCGCGCCGAACGCGAACAGGGCATCACGATCGACGTGGCCTACCGCTACTTCGCGACGCCGCGCCGGACCTTCATCATCGCCGACACCCCCGGCCACATCCAGTACACGCGCAACATGGTCACCGGGGCGTCGACGTCGGACCTCGCGATCATCCTCGTCGACGCCCGCAAGGGGCTCCAGGAGCAGAGCCGCCGCCACGCCTTCCTGGCCACCCTGCTCCAGGTCCCGCACCTGGTGCTCGCGGTCAACAAGATGGACCTGGTCGACTACGACCAGGCGCGCTTCGAGGAGATCAAGCGCGAGTTCTCGGCCTTCGCCACCAAGCTCGACGTCACCGACCTGACCTTCATCCCGATCTCCGCGCTCCACGGGGACAACGTGGTCGAGCGCTCCCTCAACATGCCGTGGTACGACGGCCCCTCGCTGCTGCACCACCTGGAGAACGTGCACATCGCCTCCGACCGCAACCTCATCGACGTGCGGTTCCCGGTGCAGTACGTGATCCGGCCGCAGCGCGCCGACGACCCCCGGCTGCACGACTACCGCGGGTACGCCGGTCAGGTCGCCGGAGGCGTGCTCAAGCCGGGCGACGAGGTCGTCCACCTGCCCTCGGGCCTGCCGACCCGGATCTCCCGCATCCTCACCGCCGACGGGGAGGTCGAGGAGGCGTTCGCGCCGATGTCGGTCACGCTCCTGTTGGAGGACGACATCGACATCTCCCGAGGCGACATGATCTGCCGGCCCAACAACCAGCCGGCCGTCACCCAGGACATCGACGCGATGGTGTGCTGGATGTCGGAGGCGCGCGACCTCACCCCGCGTTCCCGGCTGATCGTCAAGCACACGACGCGCACGGCCAAGGTGATGGTCCGCGACCTCCACTACCGGCTCGATGTCAACACCCTCCACCGGGACGAGGCCGCAGACCGCCTCTCCCTCAACGAGATCGGCCGGGTGCGCCTGCGCGCGACCCAGCCGTTGTTCGCCGACGAGTACAAGCGCAACCGCCTCACCGGCGGGTTCGTCCTCATCGACGAGGGGACGAACACGACGGTGGGGGCCGGCATGATCGTCCAGACCGGCTGAGCCGACCGTGGGCCGGGCGGCCACGGCCACCCCTTCGGACGAGGGGTCCCGCCCGTCCGGCCCGACCCGGTTCGCCGGCGGCCCCGACGGCCCGCCCTCGCCGCGAACGCTACCGAGCGTGGCAGTATGGCTACCCATGGACAACTTCCGGCTGGTCTTTGTGGGGGGCATCGGCCGCTCCGGGTCGACCCTGATCGAACGGCTTCTCGGCGAGCTTCCCGGTGTGTGCTCGGTCGGCGAGGTCGTGCACATGTGGCGGCGTAGCCTGGTGGACGGTGAGCCCTGTGGGTGTGGGGCGCCGTTCCGCGACTGCGGCTTCTGGCGTGAGGTCGGCGTCGAGGCGTTCGGCGGTTGGGAACGCCTGGACCCGTCCGAGGTGCTGGCGCTGAAGGACTCGGTGGACCGTACGCGCTTCGTCCCCCGGCTGCTGGGGCGGGACCTGCCCGAGGGGATGGCCGAGCGCGTGGCGCGCTACACGGCCCTGTACGACCGCCTCTACGCCGCGGTGGCGGCCGTGAGCGGCTGTGAGGTCGTGGTCGACTCCAGCAAGCACGCCTCACTCGCGGCGTGCCTGCGCCGACGCTACGGCGGCGGGCTGCGCGTCCTGCACGTCGTGCGCGACCCGCGTGCCGTGGCCCACTCCTGGGGCAAGCGGCTGCCGCGTCCGGAGGCGACCGCGAGCAGCCTCGAACAGGAGATGGCGCGCTACTCCCCGCCGCGCGCGGCGGTGCAGTGGATGGCGCAGAACACGGTGTTCGCAGCGCTGGCCCGCGCCGGCGTCCCCACCCGCCGGGTGCGCTACGAGGACTTCGTCGCGGCGCCGGCGGCGGAGTTCCGCGCGATCGCGGAGTTCGCCGGTCACCGCGGGGACGTCCCCGTCGCCGTGGACGGCACCGTGAGGCTGTCGGAGTCCCATACGGTCTCGGGCAACCCCATGCGCTTCACCACGGGGCCCGTCGAGGTGCGGGCGGACACCGCGTGGCGGAGCGGGCTCGCCGTCCGGCACCGGGTCGTCGTCTCGGCGCTGACCGCCCCGGTGCGGCGGCGGTACGGCTACTGAGCCGCCACGGCCCGTCCGGCGGGTTCGGACCGGGCCGGCGCATGGGGGGCCGGCGGCGCCGGCCGGCCTCGTCGACGTCCTCGGGGAACCCGGCGGCCCGTGTCCGATCAGGGCGAGGGGCGGCGGATCGCGCCGCCGGCGATGGCCGACGCCCCGTGCCCCGTCGCGGCCCCGGTGATCCGTGGGCGGCGCGCCCGGACCGGGAGGGACGCGGGCGCGACCACGCGCGCTGTGGGGCCGCGGGGGGGCGATCGCCGGTAGAACGTGACCCGGGCTATGCCGATGGTCCGCAACTCGCCGTTTTCCGTTACTTAGCGTTACGAGAAGTGTTCATATGGTAATCAGTTGTGTATGCGCGGAAAAGATGATTCCGCGAAGACGGGGGGATCGGGCAAAGGGACGGGCCGGGTTCGGCCAGGTCGCCAACGGCACCGGGCCGCATGGTCCGGCGCCCTGTTCATCGCGGTGACACTGTTCGTCACCAGCTGCGGCGACTACACCATACGGCCCGCGAACGTGCACGACGACCCTTCGGATTCGCCCACCTACGAACCGTCCACGACCATCGGAGGGCACGACGCGCCCTCCCCGACCCCGTCACATCCGGCGTTCTCCCTGCCGCCCGGTTACGGTACGCCCTCGCCGCGGCCCTCGACCGTTCCCTCTCCCGGGACCGATCCCGACTGCCGCGTCGACGAGATCCTCGAACCGTCGTGCGGCGTCTGGTGGGGAGCCAGCCCGTGGCGGGGCAACGTCTACCCGCTGGAGGAGGCCAGCGGGCGGCGGATGGACATCGTCTACACCTGGCACGGGGTGGACCAGCACGAGCTGCCCAACGAACGGGAACGGCACCTCGCCGCCGAGGGGCGCTTCATCCACGCCAACGTCGAGGCGCGCAGGTTCACCAGGAAGGGCCATCCCGCGGTGGACTACAGCGACATCATCGAGGGACGCTTCGACGACTCGCTGCGCTCCCAGGCCCGGGGCGTCGCCGAGCTCGGCGCGCCCGTGTTCATCACCTTCGACCACGAGGCCGACGCCAACCGTCGCTACAACAAGCGCGGCACCCCACGGGAGTTCGTCCAGGCGTGGCGGCACATCGTCGACCTGTACCGCGACAACGGCGCGGACAACGCGATCTTCGTGTGGAACGTGACCGGCTGGCCGCACAACTTCGACCGTCTGCCGGGCCTGTGGCCGGGCAACGACTACGTCGACTGGATCAGCTGGGAGGCCTACAACATGACCGGCTGCGAGCTGCAGCCGCGATGGGACCACGTCCTGTCGTTCGAGGAGGCCCTGGCGCCCATGTACGAGTGGGTGCAGACCGAGGGCGAGCGGCACGGCATCGACCCGGACAAGCCGGTGATGATCGGCGAGGCCGGGACCGTGCCGATCCCCGGCGATCCCGACGCCACCGCCCAGTGGTACGCCGAGATCCCCGAGACCCTGACCAAGTACGAGCGGGTCCGGGCGGTGCAGATCTGGGATGACATGACCGCTCCCACCTGCGACTTCCGGGTGCTGAAGAACGAGGCCGCCCGCGAGGGGTTCGTCGAGGCCAGCCGGCACGACTACCTCAACATCCCCGACGAGGCCCGTGAGGCGATCCTGGAGGCGTTGGAGCTCGTCGACAAACTGAAGGGGATCGGCGACGATCCCCGCCAGGAGCGCGACTGACCGCTTCCCACCCCGACCGACCCGGCCATGGGCCGGTCGGGGGACGCCCGCGACGGTCGGCGGGGAACTAGGGAAGGGGGTCGAGCCGCCCGATCCGGATCCCGATCGCCGAAGGGGGCGCGCAGGCCGCAGTCGATGCCGTAGGGGCGCCGGAGCGGCGGATCGGTGAACTCCACGCCCCGTTCGAGCAGCTCATACGTCTTCCGGCAGTCGTCGGTGGCCAGGATGAGCCGGCCGCCCATGGCGCCCTTGGCGACCATCTCACGGACCTGCCGCGCCGTCGCCTCGTCCATGGCGGGGGCTCCGGCCGCTCCAGCGGGATCTGGCGGGAGGGGCCGCCGGGGGCGTGGACGGTCAGCCGGCGCATGAAGCCCAGGTCGGCCTCGGCACCCACCTCAAGACCCAGTTCGCCGACGTGGAAATCGAGTGTCTCGTCCTGGGCCAAGACGAAGATCTGAGACCGCGCGATCGCGGTGAACACGGTGACGACGCTAGTCGTCTACCGCCGGGGCGGCTGCTCCGAGACTGCTCGGTCTCATCCAGGCCATCGCGAAACAGTTCGGCACGGCGGGCAGCGGGCCGCGCAGCCGGTAGGCACCCGGGGACTCCCCGACGATGGCGCGGAACGTGCGGCCGAACGTTCCCAGGCTGTTGAAACCCACGTCGAAGCAGATCTCGGTGATGCTGTGCTCGGTCGTGCGCAGCAGGAACATCGCGCGCTCCACCCGACGCCGTTGCAGGTAACGGTGGGGCGTCTCACCGAAGGTGGCGCGAAACGTCCGGATGAAGTGGGCCTCGGACACGTGAGCGATCCGGGCGAGGGCGGGGATGTCCAGAGGGGCACCGTAGGCGCGGTCCATCGCGTCCCGGGCGCGCAACATCCGCCGGTTGGTCTCCTCGATGGCGCGGTCCATCCGGACATGACACCACGGCGGTGTGACAGCGCACCGGTGGGGCCGCGCGACGGGACCGGGCCGTGAAGACCGGCCCGGTCCCGCGGTCACACCCCTTTGCCCCGCAGGTGCAACGCGCGCAGGACGGCGTTGGGGGACACCCCGCACGCCACTGCCAGGGCGAGGTAGGCGCGCGGCTCCCGTGGCCGGGCGCGCAGCGTGGCGGCGGCCCACGCGAGCGCGGCGCGCCGGCGACCGGCCGCCGCCTCGGCGAAGGCGATCTGTCCCGCCACCCGCGCGTAACCGGCCCGGACCAGCCGGAATTCCGGGTACTCCGTCAGCAGCCAGCGCAGGGCCGTCGAGATCGTCTGCCAACGGCCGGTGAAGTGGGAGCGTGGATGCCACAGCACCCGCACCCCCACCTCGGGGACGTTGCGGATGGCGGCCCTACGGGCCAGGCGCAGCAGCAGCTCGTAGTCCTCGCCGTAGCTGCCGGGGATCTCCTCGCTGACCGTCCCGCAGCCGTGCACCATCGCATCGCGGCGGATCACGAAGGTGGAGGGGTGCAGCTCGGTCAGCCGGGAACGCAGAAGGTCGGCGAAGGTGATCGTGGTGCGCTCCAGGATCCGATCGGCCTCGGTCGCCTCGTAGGCGACCCGGATACCACAGCACACGATCTCGGTCTCGGGCTCCGCCAGCAGCACCTCGACCTGGCGGCGCAGTTTGCTCGGCAGCCACGTGTCATCGTCGTCGCAGAACGCGACGAGGTCGGTCTCGGCGGCGAGCACCCCGGTGTTGCGCGCACCGGCGAGGCCGGGGCTGTGGGTGTTGGTCACCACCCGGACCGGCCGGTCGCCGCCGTCCTCGGCGAGGGAGTGGTCGGGCTCGTCGTGGTCGTAGACCACCAGTGTGACGATCCGGCCGGGGTAGTCCTGTACGGCGATGGCGCGCAGCGTGCGGCGCAGCAGCTCGGGCCGGTCGCGGGTGGGCACCACGACGGTCACGTCGGGCATCTCGGTGTGCTCGGCGGGCGGCGGGAGCGGGCGGTCGACGGGCCCCCGCTCCGCGGTGACCAGCAGGTCGATGAGCGAACCGGCGCGCCGGACCACGTCGGGCCGCTCGCCCTCGGTCTCCCCCAGCACGAAGTCGTCCGGCTGTTTGAGCGCCTTGTCCAGGGTCGCCCACAACTGTTGGGAGCTCGCACAGGACCGGATCATCCCCGCCTCGTCCAACCGGGCCACGAAGCGGAGCTGGTGATCATCGACGTGCTCGCCAAGCTCGGGATCGCGGGCCACCGAGATGGGCAGCCGGCCATGCCGGCGAACCTCGGTGATCGTGGCCGGGCCGCCGTGCGTGACCACGGCGGTGGCCCGCCGCATCGCGGAGTCCAGCCACTCGCGTTCGAGGAAGGCGATGCCCTCGGCGATCGAGGGGGCGCGTGTCGCACCGTGCTGGACCAGGACGCGGATGCCGGGGTGCTGCTCGGCGTAGGCGTCGATCCAGTCGATGAGCCGGTCGAAGGGATGGTGGTCGGTGCCGACCGTGACGAGGATGAGCGGCCGGGGATCGGCCTGGATGCGAAGCTCGGTCATAGCAGCGGCCCTACGGTGATCGCGGTTGGCATGAACGCGCGCTGTTCCTCCCACTGGGCGAGGAACAGGCGGGTGAACGGACGGCACAGCCGAGCGGTCAGGGTCGGGGTGTCGATGCGGTCGTAGACCTCGATGTAGACGGTGGGGATCCGCAGCAACCAGGCCAGTGCGAAGAACGGCAGGGCGACTCCGGCGCCCGTGCTGACCACGACCGAGGGTCGCGTGCGCGCGAGCGTGCGCGCGGCCAGCACCGTGTTGCGCACCAGGTTGCCGAGGTGGCGGGTGGTCGGGTGGTAGGCCCAGCGCACGTCCTCGCCGGCGAGTGCGGACTCCGCGTCGGGGGTGCGGAACGTGACCCAGGCCCGTTCTCGTTCCTCCCACCACGGCCGCAGGGCACACAGTTGGGCGAGGTGTCCCCCGCTGGACGCGACGAACAGAACAGGGGCGGAAGACATGCCGCCATGATCTCATAACAGTGAGTAATTTAAACGTCACTTCACGTGATGTCGCGTCGTCGTGGACGTGACCGCCTCGCCCCTTCCCCGCAGAGGGGCCCGTAGACCGTCCAGCGCGAGGGGGACGCGCAGCCGCCACAGGGACACGGCGTGCCCGGCGCCCCCCACGGCCAACGCCACGGCCAACGACACCACCCCGCCCCCCAGCAGCGCCTGGAGGGCGAGGGGGACCGCCCCGAACCACCACAGGCACACCCCGGCCGCGAGCGGCCACGCCCGGCTCCACGGATGCAGCCCCCGCGAACCGGCGAGCTGGACGATGGGCGCGAGGTTGCGCAGCACGATCGCCGCCGACCAGGCCAGCGCGCCGCCCACGGCCCCCCACATGGGGACCAGGAGCAGGCACAACGCCACGTTCACGGTGAGCGAGGCGAGATTGTTCAGCAGGTTGCGGCTCGTGCGCCCGGCGGTCATCAAGACGAGGTCGCCCATGCCACAGCCCGAGGCCAGCAGCATCGTCAACGTGATCACCACGAGCACCTCGGCCCCGGCCGCGTAATCCGCGCCGAACAGGCGCAACAGCAGGGGCGCGTACACCACCGTCAACAGGTACAACGGCCAGGCCAGACAGATCAGCCACGCCGTACTCGCCTGGTAGAGCCGGTTCGCGCCGTCCCGATCCCCCACCGCCAGGAGCTCGGCCAGCCGGGGCTGGACGGCGAACTGGATCGCCTGCGCGCCGAACTGGCCGACGACCATGAACCGGGTCGCCGCGGTGAACAACGCGGCGTCGGCCGCGCCGCGCAGGGCCGCCACCAGCACGATCCCGCTGCGCTGGTTGCCGATCTGGGCGATGTCGGCCAGCGAGCGGGGAAGCGCGAACGACCACAGCTCACGGCGGGCGACCGGGCGTGGGACGACGGCCCCGGCGTCGTCGGCCGACGGTCCGGCGGCGGGGCCGCGCGCGATGCGCCGCATCCACCACCAGGCCAGGACCGCGGCCGGCAGGTAGGGGCCGGCCCACGCCACCGCGAGCAACGCGGCCCCGCCGGAGGCCGTGACCGCGCCGAGCAACGCCAGCTGGGCCAGAGGGCGGGCCACCTTGTCCAACAGGGCGCTCGCCCGCATGTCGCGGAACCCGCGGGACACCGCCAGCGCAGCCTCCATGCACACGGCGAACGGCAGGAAGGGCGCGAGCAGCCGCAGGTAGGTGGCTGCCTCGGGCACCCCGAGCCAGGCGGCGAAGTCGTCGGCGAGGACGGCCAGGACACCGGCGAGCAGCACCGCGACCGCGGTCGCCGGCCCCAGGGCCGCCCGCAACAGCGCCGGCACCCGTCCGGCCGCGCCGAGCGCCCGCGATCGAGCGGTGAAGTGGACCAGCGCGTTGGGCGTGCCCAGGCCCGCGACCGCGACGACGATGAGGAACACCGAGGTGGCGGAGAAGAAGGCCCCCGCGGTCTCCTGGTCGAAGGCGCGGGTGACCGCCACGACGAGCGCCACGTTCAGCGCGGCACCCGCCGCCGCGCCGGCCATGCCGACCGCGCCGCCGCGGGCCACCCGGCCCAGTCCGGTGTCGCCGTCGCCTCCGTGCCCCATCGTCCCCTCCCGGATCTCGCCACCGCCGTGCGGCCCTCGTACGCGCCGCGGGTCAGCGCCGCCACGACGGGGTGCGCCCCCACCAGTGGGCCAGGCGCTCGTCGTGCGGTTCGAAGTACTCGGTCAGCCGGGCGCGCAGAACGGGGTCCATCCCCGCGCGGGGGCGGGCGTTGTGCCGTTCGAAGCGGATGTCGGAGTGGTGCGGCAGGCCGAGGAAGTCCTCGATCCGCGCGAACGTCTCCTCGGGCCGTTCGAAGAACTCCTCGCTGTCCACGACGTGCATCCGGCCGCGGCCCAGGTGCTTCTCCAGGCGCGCCAACTGGTCGGCGTAGCGGCCACGGGCCAGGTAGCCGTGGTGCTGGTGGCTGTGGGAGTAGGCCCAGGGCTCCGCGCGCAGCCGCTCCTCCTCGCCGCGCAGCCGCTCCTCCTCGAGCTCGAGCGCGCGCTCGAACGGCTCGGTCTCGAAACCGCGCGCGCTCTCGTGCACGTGGGCGGAGTAGGCGCGTTCGACCGGGTCGCGCAGGGCCACGATGACCTTGATCCCGGGCAGGCCGCGGGCGATCCGCTCGGCGGCCAGCGGGTGGAACATGTAGTAGGGGCTGGACTCGCCGACCTGCCGGTCGCGGGCCCGCGACCGGGTGGGGAAGTGACCCCGGTACCAGGCCGATCCCCGGTCGTAGCCGGTGTCGAAGTAGTGCACCCCCTTGCGGAGGGTGGGCCCCAAGACGTCGGGGTGTTGGAGCAGCGCCTTGAACAGCGACGTCGTCCCGCAACGCTGCGCGCCCACGATGAGGAAGGTGGGAAGCACGCGCATGGACCGGGTGGCCTGGCCGAACAGCCCCGAGGCGGATCGCGCGGTGCGCTGCAACGGGGCGCCGATCGCCGGCGGGATGGACAAGGTGGCGGACATGGGTTGGTTGCTCCTGGTTGTGAGGACCGCGTCCAACGGACGGGTGCGCGGCGGTGGATGGGACCGCCCGCCGGTGGGCGGGCGGAGCGAGGGCACGCGGGTCAACAGGACAGGCGTGCCTCGTGGGCGGCCCGCTCCTCCAGTCCGGCCAGCGCCGGGAGGAGCCAGTCGTCGATGGCGGCCAGGCGACCGCCGGCCTCGGCCTGACGGTCGCGCAGGTAGCGTGTTGCCAGGTCGATCAGGTAGAGCGCCATCACGGTGGAGACGGAATCGGGGCGCACCCCGGCACCGCTCATCAGGGGGTCGCGCAGCAGCCGCGCCCCACTGTCCAACCAGCGGTGGACCCCCGGGTGGACGCCGGCCTGCACGCACTCGTTCAGCTCGTAATGGAGCACGTCAAAACCGATGGGGACACCGAAGGTCAACCGCTCCCAGTCCCACACGAACGCGCGCCGTGGCGTACAGGCGAGATTCCACCGGGTGAGGTCGCCGTGCCAGGCCCCGAACGGCAGACGCACGTCGGGCAGTCCCTCCAGCGCGGCGCGCAGCGCCGGGGCCTCGGCGCGGTCGCCGATCTCGGTGATGCGTTCGGCCAGGGTGTGACGGTAGGCGCAGGCCGACAGGTGTTCCTCGCGCAGGGGCTCCAGCTCCGCGATCTCCAGCGCGCAGCGCAGGAGCTGGCGGCGTGTGGGGCGGTCGGTCTGGTCGCCGACCGGCAAGGGCTCTTGGACCAGCAGGGGTCGGCCGTTCCACGTTCCGGTGTGCAACGGCCGGGGCACGGTGATGCCGCTGAAACGGGTCTCGGCGAGGAGGCGCAGCGCCTCGGACTCGGCCGACACCAGTCGCGAGGTCAGCGGGTTGACCCCCACCTTGGCGTAGCCGATCGTCCGTCCGCCGGGGGTGAGCAGCAACAGCACCGGTTTGCGGTTGGCCCGCGGGGGCCCGACGTGGATCGCGATCACCACCTCGCGGTCCAGCGCGGCCGACAGGGCGTGTTCGATCGCGTGCCCCGACGCCACACGCAGCCGGTCGCGCAGGAGGAGGGGCGCCACACCGCTGGCGAACGCGCCGGTGAGCAGGACGAGGCGGACCCGGTCGCGCAGCGAGTGCCGTTGGGCGAACGCCGCCACGCCGCGCGCGGCGGCGTGGCGGTTGGCGACGGGCAGGATGATGCGCGGATTGTGCGCCGAGGGCACGGGAAGGTACTCGCGGGCCGCTCCCGACCTGAGGGGGACGGCGCCGTTGAACGGGGAGTCGTCGCGGCCGCGGCCCAGTGTGCCGCCGCAGGGCCACAGGATCTCGGCGAGCTCGGTCAGATAGGCGGCTTCGCTGGTCATCGCCCAACCCCCTCGGGAGTCGCGACGGCGCCGGGGGCGGGCGTGGACCTGCGCCACAGAAGGGCGACGGCGGTCAACGACAGGGCCAGCGGCGCCGTGAGCGCGACGTAGAAGAACATGTACCAAAACAGCAGCAGGACGGTCAGCAGCGCACCCGAACCCACCAGGGACACGTCGAACCGGTGCCGCCACACCGCCTGGGCGAAGAAGCCCAGGAAGAACGCGGTCCCGACCCACCCGTTCGCGATGAGGAGGAGCCACAGCTGGCCGTTGTTGCCGATGACGTGGTTGCCACACTGGGGGCATTCGGGGGACTTGCCGATGGCGATGGAGGTGCCGCTGCCCAGGGCTTCGCGGGTGGAGCCCCAGCCGATGACGGGGGAGTCCATCGCGGCGCGCACGGCGGCGGCGCTGGCGACGGCCCGGCCGTCGTCGCTGTGCGGGTTGGCGGCCCGGTCCTCGACGATCCCCATCAAGGGGGAGAGCAGGAGGGCCCCCGCGGCGAGGAGGCCCGCCAGGCAGCACAGCCCCACCTCGACGATCCGGCCCCGGCGCGCCAGCTGCACCAGCGCGAACAGGATCGACAGGGCCAGCCCCACCCACAGACCCCGGTTGAGCGAGTAGACGATCGGCACCACGGACAGCGCCAGCGCCAGGCAGGCGGTCCACCGCCGCCATCCCCGCCCACGGCACACCCAGCCGATGACCAGCCAGATGACCAGCAGCGACAGGTTGTTGCCCCAGGAGTTGGTGTACTCCCACGGCGCCTTGGGCCGGGGTGCCTCGTACCCCAGGACGTCCATGACCTGGGCCGCGGCGGGATGGATGAGCGTCTGGAGGTAGGGGTCGCGGGCCAGGGGGCCGGGCAGCAGCAGCTCCAGCGGCGCGGTGAACTCGAAGTAGGGCGCGAACGTGCCCAGCAGCCCCCCGGCGACGGTCGCCAGGCACAGCCAGCCCAGGGCGCGCGCGACGGCACCGTCGGAGAACTCGGCGCGGGAGAGGTTGCCGACGTAGAGCAGCAGCACCGTCAGGGCGAGGTAGGTGAGGACCCGGACGAGCGCGCCGGCGAGTCCGGCGCTGCCGGGCAGCGCGCCGGGCGGGGTGAGCCCGAGCAGCGCCAGACCGGCCACCGACCACACCAGGAACAGCGCCCACAGCGTGAACCCCGGGGGCAGCCGCAGCAGGCCCGCGCGTTTGCGGCGCCACAGGTGCAGCGCCATGGGCAGCGCGAATACCCAGAAGGCGAACTGGCCGAGCCCCAGGGCCCACCACAGGGGGTAACCGGCGAACAGCGCGACGAACGGCCATCCGGCGGGCCAGGAGGTGAACCGGGACGGAGTAGTGGCGGCCGGGGAGAGGGACGCGGGCGCGCCCGACGTGGAGGAGACGTCCATCAGCGTCGCGAGGCCAGGTCGGCGTCGTCGCTGCCGACGTTCGTGGTGGCGTCGGGAAGGTCGTCGCCGGCGGGCTCCGACCGCGCGGGGGCCGCCGGTGACGGGGCGGCCGGGGCTGAAACGGCCTGGCGGGGCAGGACCACCGTGCCCAGCAGCCCGGTACCGCTGCCGTCCAGGCGCCGCGCGCCCTGGGTGAGGTCGGCCACGTGGGTGTGCCCCAGCTCGACCACGACGAGAACGGCGTCGGCCACGCAGGCCAGCGCCGCGGCGTCGGCCCGTTCGGACATGGGCGCGGTGGCGATGACGACGTGGCGGGTGTCGGCGCGCAGGCGCCCGACCAGGCTGGTCATCGTCTCGCGCTGGAGCAGCTCGGCCGCGCGGGAGGGGTCGTCGCCGGGAAGGAGCACGCGCACGCCGGGAAGGGCGGCCGGGCGCCGCTCCAGCGTGGTGGGGTCGGCGGCGTCGGCGAGGACCTCGGCGAGCCCGGGGCCCGCGGGCAGGTTGAGGACCCTGGTGGCGGAGGCGCCGTCGGGGTCGGCGCAGACGAGGAGGACGTCGGCTCCGGTGCGGGCCAGGGCGGCGGCGAGGTTGGCGGCCACGGTGGCCCCGGCGTGACCGGTCGAGGCACCGGTCACCACCACGGTGCGGCCGTCCTCGCCGAGCGCGGCCCCCAGGGCGTGCGCGAGGCCGTTGAAGGCCTGACCGGTCCGGGAGCCGGACGACGAGAGCCCGATCCGGCCGCCGCCGTGGCCCTCACCGGTCAGGTCCAGCAGGAGCGCCGGCGCGTCGGCGCGCTGGAGCTCGCGGACGGTGTGCAGCCGGGGGTCGCCACGGTCGACGAGGTAGGCGACGGCCAGTCCCAGGACCAGTCCCAGCAGGGCGCCGCTGCCCAGCCACAGGTGGGGGATGGGCGAGCTGGGGGATTCGGGGGCGACCGCGGCGGTGATGATCCGGCCGGGGTCGAGGGAGTCGGCCAGCGCGGCGAGCGGGTTGATCCGCGCGTTGAGCTCGGAGATCTCGTCCTGGACCGAGGTGAGGCGGGATTCGGCGCGCAACCGGGTGGCGCCGGTGCCCGAAGCGGCGCGCTCGGCGAGTTCCTCGAGCTCCTCGTAGCGTTCGTCGCGGTCGGCGCGTAGCGCCTCCAACCTTCCCTCGATCTGGCCGCCGACCTGTTCGGCGCGGTAGTCGAGGTAGGCCTCGGCGAACGCGGTGGAGCCCGCGCGGGCGTGTTCGGGGGAGCCGGCCGAGTAGGAGATCTCCAGGACGCTGCTGTTCGGCGGGACCGTGACCTCGACCCGTTCGCGGACCTCGGTGACGTCCTCGCCGGTGCCCAGCCGGGCCACCGCGGTGCCGGCGACCTCGGCGGAGCGGACGACCTGGGCCTCGGTGTCGAGGTTGACCTCGCCGTTGGTGCGGCCCGACCGTTCGCCGGTGAGTTCGGCGATGCCGGTGGGCAGGACCTGCACGGCGGTCTCGGCGGTGTAGGAGCGTGGCACGAGGAACAGGGCCGTGGTGGCCACGACGACGCCGGCCGCGGTACCGGCGGCGACCACCCACCAGCGCCGTCGCAGCAGGGCGGTGTAGTCGGCGAGCTCGGGTCCGGGGGCGGCGGTGTCCATGGGGTGCCGATCCTTTCTGGGAGGGGCGGGGGCCGGTCACGGTCCGGAGGACGTTAATCACCAAGGGTAGTCGCTCGGGTGCGTTCCGTGGTTTACCTTGCACAGGGTTTTCGGCGTGCATGTTGAACCGGGGCTGCCCGTCTCTTTTCCGTGGCGTGGTCGAGGGCGATGGCCGTTCGCCCCTGGACGAGGACCTACCGTGGGGGTATGCGGATGACGGCTTTCACCGACCTCTCACTGCGCATCGTGATGCGGCTCGCGGTGGCGGAAGAGGGGGAGCTGCTGACCACGCGCAGGGTCGCGGAACTCCTGGTGGTGCCCTACAGCCATGCCGTCAAGGTGGTCGCCCGCCTCTCCGACATGGGCATGGTGGAGGCCCGTCGCGGCAGGGGCGGCGGGTTGCGGTTGACCGAGGCCGGGCGGCGCGCCTCGGTCGGGATGATCGTGCGCGAGCTCGAAGGGGGCGGGGACGTCGTCGGCTGCGAGGACGACCCGCCCTGTCCGTTGCGGTCGGCGTGCCGCCTGCGCGGGGCCCTGCGGGCCGCGCAGGAGGCCTTCTTCGCCTCCCTCGACGGGGTCAGCGTCGAATCGCTGGTCGCGCCCCCGACCGGGCCGGTCCTCCACGCGCTGCGGCCCCCGGGAGACGGTCTTCCCGTCTGAAACGGGGTAGGCGGGACCCGGATGGGGGAGGCCGCGTGGGCGTCTTAATATGCATTTCAGATTCCTATTCAGGCGTCGTGTTCCGCGCCGAAGGAGGCCCAGCATGCTGTCCGCTGAATCCGCCGAACTCGTCCGCCGGACCCTGCCCGTCGTCGGTGCGGCCCTGGACGAGATCACCGCTCGCTTCTACGACACGATGTTCGCCGAGCACCCCGACCTGCTCGACGGCATGTTCAACCGGGGTAACCAGGCCAATGGCGAACAGCGGCGGGCCCTCGCCGGCTCCATCGCGGGCTTCGCCCGAGCGCTGCTGGACCACCCTGACGAGCGTCCCGACGCCCTGCTCTCCCGCATCGCCCACAAGCACGTCGCCGTCGGAGTCACCGACGACCAGTACGTCATCGTCCACAAGTACCTGTTCGGCGCCATGACCGAGGTCCTCGGCGACGCCCTGACGCCCGACGTGGCCGCCGCCTGGGACGAGGTCTACTGGCTCATGGCCGGCGCCCTCATCGCCGCAGAGGCGCGCCTGCGCGCCGTCGCCGGGATCCAGGACGGCGACGACGTGTGGCGGACCTGGACGGTCGTCGAACGTCGCCAGGAGACGCCCGACGCGGTGTCGTTCCTCCTGCGTCCCACCGCCGGCCCCGCCCCGCTCCCGCCGGCCCGGCCGGGCCAGTACGTCAGCGTCCGCGTGCGCATGCCGGACGGCCTGCACCAGCTCCGCCAGTACACCCTCTCCGGCGGCACCGGCGGGGACACCCGGCGCATCACCGTCAAGCGGGTCCGCGAGCCCGGCGCCCCCGAGGGAGAGGTCTCGACCCTGCTCCACGACACCGTGGACGTCGGAGCCGAACTCACCCTGTCCGCCCCGTTCGGGGACGTCGTCCCCGGCCCCGGCGACACCCCGCTGCTCCTCGTCTCCGCGGGCATCGGGATCACCCCCATGGCCGCGGTCCTGCACGACCTCGTCGACAGCGGCTCGCAGCGGCCCGTCCTCGCGCTGCACGCCGACCGCTCCCCCCGCACCCACGCGCTGGGCGAGGAGGTCGCCGGCCTGATCGACCGGCTGCCCCGGGCACGCGGCGTCGTCTGGTACGAGGACCCCGGGGACAGTGACGCCCGACCCGGGCGCATGGACCTGACCGGCCTGGACATCCCCGCCGACACCGAGGTCCTGATGTGCGGGCCGCTCCCCTTCATGCGGGCCGTCCGCGCCGACCTGCTCGCCGCGGGGATCTCCCCGCGCTCCATCCACTACGAGGTGTTCGGCCCGGATCTGTGGCTGCCCCAGGACGCCTGAACACACGGCGAGGCCCCGCGGGGCCTCGCCGTGTGACGGGTCAGGACCTGGTCGAGGCCCCGGCCAGGTCCGGCTCGAAGATGGCCTCGACCAGATCGCTGCACCACTTCAGCAGCTCCAGGTCGCGCAACGGACGGCCGCCGAGCCCCCCGGACTTGGGCGCGGGGACCAGCAGCGTGCTCGTGGCCTCCTTCAACAGCGACTTCGGATACAGCCGCCGCAACCGCAACTGGCGGGACTCCGGCAACTCCACCGGCGCGAAGCGGACCTGGTTGCCCTGCAGAACGACGTCGCTCAGTCCGGCGCTGCGGGCCAGCACGCGGAAGCGGGCCACGGCCAGGAGGTTGTCGACCGGCTGCGGAGGCTCGCCGTAACGGTCGGCCAGCTCCTCGCGCACCGCCACGATGTCGTCGAGGCCCGACACGCTCGCGATCCGCTTGTAGGCCTCCAGGCGCAACCGTTCGCCGGGCACGTAGTCGTGCGGGATGTGGGCGTTGATCGGCAGCTCGACCTTGGTCTCGACCTCTTCGGCGGCCGAGGCGTCGCCCTTGAGCTCGCGGACCGCCTCGCCGACCATGCGCACGTACAGGTCGAAACCGACCCCGGCGATGCTCCCGGACTGCTCGGCGCCGAGGATGTTGCCCGCGCCGCGGATCTCCAGGTCCTTCATCGCCACGTACATGCCCGCGCCGGTCTCGGTGTGCTGCGCGACCGTCGCCAACCGCTCGTGCGCGGTCTCGGTCAGCGGTTTCTCGGGCGGGTACAGGAAGTAGGCGTAGGCGCGTTCGCGGCCCCGCCCCACCCGGCCGCGGAGCTGGTGCAGCTGCGACAGGCCGTAGGTGTCGGCGCGGTCGACGATGAGGGTGTTGGCGTTGGGCACGTCCAGCCCCGACTCCACGATGGTGGTCGAGACCAGCACGTCGAAGTTCTTCTCCCAGAAGTCGACCATGACCTTCTCGAGCTGCTGCTCGTTCATCTGGCCATGGGCGTAGGCGACCCGGGCCTCGGGGACCAGCCTGCTCAGGGACGCGGCCACGCGGTCGATCGAGGCCACGCGGTTGTGCACGAAGAAGACCTGGCCCTCGCGCATCAGCTCGCGGCGGATCGCCGCGGCGATCTGCTTCTCGTCGTAGGGGCCCACGAACGTGAGCACCGGGTGGCGCTCCTCCGGGGGCGTGAGGATCGTCGTCATCTCGCGGATGCCGGTCAGGCCCATCTCCAGGGTCCGCGGGATCGGGGTCGCCGACATCGCCAGCACGTCGACCTGCGTGCGCAGCCGCTTCAGGGCCTCCTTGTGCTCGACGCCGAACCGTTGTTCCTCGTCGATGATCACCAGGCCGAGGTTCTTGAACTTCGTCTCCGACGACAGCAACCGGTGCGTGCCGATGACGACGTCGACCTGGCCGGTGCGCAACCCCTCGCGGGTGGCCTCGACCTCGGAGTCGGTCTGGAAGCGCGACAGCGGCTTCACCGTGACCGGGAACGAGGCGTAGCGTTCGGTGAACGTCGACAGGTGCTGCTGCACCAACAGGGTGGTCGGCACCAGCAGGGCCACCTGCTTGCCGTCCTGGACCGCCTTGAACGCCGCGCGGACGGCGACCTCGGTCTTGCCGTAGCCGACGTCACCGCAGATCAGCCGGTCCATCGGGACGGGCTTTTCCATGTCGCGCTTGACCTCGTCGATGGCCGCGAGCTGGTCGGGCGTCTCGACGTAGGGGAACGCGTCCTCGAGTTCGCGCTGCCAGGGCGTGTCCGGGCCGAAGGCGTGGCCGGGGGAGGCCTGGCGCGCGGAGTACAGCCGGATTAGGTCGCCGGCGATCTCCCGGACGACCTTGCGCGCGCGGTTCTTGGTCTTGGTCCAGTCGGCCCCGCCCATCCTGCTCAGCGTGGGCGCCTCGCCGCCGACGTAGCGGGTGACCTCGTCGAGCTGGTCGGTGGGCACGAACAGCCGGTCGCCGGGCTGCCCGCGCTTGGACGGCGCGTACTCGATGACCAGGTAGTCGCGGGTGGCCCCCTGGACGCTGCGGCTGACCATCTCGATGTAGCGGCCCACACCGTGCTGCTCGTGCACCACGTAGTCGCCGGACTTGAGCTGGAGCGGGTCGATCGCGCCCCTGCGCCGGCTGGGCATGCGCCGCATGTCCTTGGTGGAGGACTTCTGCCCGGCGAGGTCGGTCTCGGTGAGCACGACGGTGCGCACCGAACGCCAGACGAAGCCGTGTTCGATCCGTCCGGTGGTCACCGTCGCGACGGAGGGGTCCGGCGCGGAGGACAGGTCCGGCTGGAGCCGGGCGCCCAGGCCGGAGTCGCGCAACATCGACACCAACCGTTCCGCCGGCCCCTGCCCCTGGGTGACCAGCGTGACCCGCCACTCGTCGTGCAGCCACGACTTGACGTCGGCGAGCGCGCGCTCGGTGTCGCCGCGGTACTCGTCGGCGGCGGTGGCGCCGATGAGGAGGGAGTCGTCCTCCTCGGCCGTCGCCGGCGCGCCCGGGTCGAACGGGGTGATCGTCCACCAGGCCAGGCCCAGCCGGTCGGCGTCCGAACGGACCTGGGCGATCGACCTGTAGGCGGAGGCGCCCAGGTCGATGGGGGCCTCGCCGCCGGAGGCGGCGTTGACCCAGGAGGCGTCCAGGAACTCCTTGCTGGTCGCCTCGAGCTCCAGCGCCCGGGTGCGGATGCGCTCGGGGTCGCAGGCCACGATGTGGGCTCCGGCCGGCAGGTATTCCAGCAGCAGCTCCATGTGGTCGGTGAGCGCCGGCGCGAACGCCTCCATCCCCTCGACCACGACACCGTCGGCGAGCTTGGCCAGGATGTCGGCCAGGGCGGGGTGGTCGGCCGCGAGCGCGCGGGCGCGTTCGCGTACCGCCGGGGTGAGCAGCAGCTCCCGGCAGGGAGGGGCGAACAGACCCGGCGCCGAGCCGGCGCGGGTCTCGTCGGGCTTGCCGGGCAGGGAACGCTGGTCGGCCACCTGGAAGTAGCGGATCTCGTCGACCCGGTCGCCCCAGAACTCCAACCGCAGCGGGTGTTCCTCGGTGGGCGGGAACACGTCGAGGATGCCGCCGCGCACGGCGATGTCGCCCCGCTTCTCGACCAGGTCGACCCGCGCGTAGCCGGCCTCGACCAGGGCCTGCACGACGTCGTCGAGCTCGGCCTCATCGCCCGGCCGGATGCGCACGGGCCGCAGGTCGCCGAGCCCGGCGACGAGCGGCTGGAGCACACTGCGCACCGGGGCGACGACGACCCGCAGCGGCGAGGTGAGCGGGTCGGAGGGGTCGGGGTGGGCCAGGCGGCGCAGCACCGCCAGCCGGCGGCCCACGGTGTCGGAGCGCGGCGACAACCGCTCGTGCGGCAGCGTCTCCCAGGCGGGGAAGAGCGCGACCGACTCGGCGGGCAGGAGCGATCCGAGGGCGTCGGCGAGGTCGGCCGCCTCGCGCTCGGTCGCCGTGACGGCGAGGACCGGACGGTCCGCCCCCACGGGGGCCCCGGCGGCCAGCGCGGCCAACAGGAACGGGCGCAGCGCGGGCGGCGCCACGAGATCGAGACGAGGATCGTGGCCGCCGCGGGCGGTTGCGATCGCTTTCTTGAGGGCCGGATCGTCGGCGACGACGGCGAGAAGTCCAGAAAGGCTCATATCACCAGGTGGGGCGTGTGACGGTGGTACCGATGGATGCGGCGGGCGGGACGCGCGGTGCTGGATCGGTGGGCTCCCCGTTCCTAGCCTACGCGCGGACCCGTACCACGGGGGCCGGGATCACCAGGGCCGGGACGGTGGGGGGAAGTCATCGGACATCTGATGACAACACATGGCGGCTTACCGCTGTTCCCGCCCATCCGGGCCAAGAAGGGCGTTTCCGACCGGCCGGCCGGCGCCGCGACCCCGGGTAATACGCTGGTGCGAAGCGTCTGCGCACACTGAGGGAGCGTCCATGAGCGGGTCCGCCGGCGACCGCCCGACCTTCACCCCCGACCCCCAGGCGATGGCCCACCTGGAACTGATCCTGGGCGGCGCCTGTCCGCTGGCCGGCTTCCTCACCGCGGCCGAGGCGGCCTCGGTGGTCAAGCACGGCCGGCTGCCCGACGGGACCGACTGGCCGGTGCCGGTCACGCTCCCGATCCCCGACGAACTCGCCGGTGTCGAAAGGCTGTTGCTCACCGACCCCGAGGGAGCGCCGCTGGCCGAGCTGGAGGTCACCGAGCGCTGGTGGGCGGAGGGAGGGCACCGGCTCGCCGGACCGGTGCGCCCGGTGGCACCGCCGGTCCACGGAGCGTTGCGCCACCTCCGCCGCACCGCCGAGGAGGTGCGGGCCGAGCGCGGTGACGGGGGCGGCGACCGACCGCTGCTCGCGGTCGTCACCGACACCCCACTGCACCACCGGGCGCTGCACCGTGTCCGGGCCGCCGCGCGGGAGGCCGGTGGCGGCGTCCCGGCCGATGTCCTCGTGCTCGTCGACGCCCCTCTCGACTCCGAGGGGGCGGCGCCCATGGTGCTCGCGGCGGTCGGAGCGCTGCCCGAGGGGACCCGCGTCGTCGTGGTCACCCTGCCCGGCCCCGGCGACGGGTTCGACCCGGGCGAGGACGTCGTTTCGCGTCGCGCCCTCCTCGCCGCGCACGTGGCGCGGGCCTATGGCGCGACGCACGTGCTGGTCGAACACGCCACGCCGATGGCCACCCCTCCGGCCGACGGCGCCCCCATCCCCTTCCTGGCCCCGCCTCCGCTGCGCTACGACCTGGCCCGTGGCGCCTGGCGGCCGGCCGACCTGGTCGCACCGGGTGACGCGGCCGAGGAGCCCGACGAGGCCGAGGTCGCCCTGATGCTCGCGCGCGGCGAGGAACTGCCCGGTTGGTTCACCCCCGCCGAGGTCGCCGCGGCGCTCGCGGCCCGCCGGCCGCCGCGCGTCCGCCGCGGCCTGACCCTCTTCTTCACCGGTCTGTCCGGTTCGGGCAAGTCCACGGTGGCGCGCGGCGTGGCCGAGGCCGTCCGCGCCGCCGGGCGGACCGTGACCCTCCTCGACGGTGACGTCGTACGGCGGATGCTGTCGTCGGGGCTGACCTTCTCCCGGGCCGACCGCGACCTCAACGTCCGCCGTATCGGCTACGTCGCCGCCGAGATCGCCCGGCACGGCGGCGTCGCCATCTGCGCCCCGATCGCGCCCTACGCCGCGACCCGCGCCGAGGTGCGCGCCATGGCGGAGGCCACGGGCGACTTCCTGCTGGTCCACGTGGCCACCCCGATCGAGGTGTGCGAGGCGCGCGACCGCAAGGGGCTGTACGCCCAGGCGCGGGCCGGGCGGATCCCGGAGTTCACCGGGGTCTCGGATCCCTACGAGGCCCCTGAGGACGCCGACCTCACGATCGACACCGCCGCCGCCACGATCGAGGAGTCCGTCGCCGAGGTCGTCACCATGCTGGGCGAGGGGGGCTGGCTGCCCCGCTGAGACGCGCGGGAGCCGGGGGTGGCGGAGCGCGTCCGGTCCGGGACTCTGTGCCACCGGCGAAGTAACGTGGTGCGCGGCGACCGCCCCGGGTCGCCTCCGCCGACCGAAAGGCCCTGCCGTGCGCCCCACCTCTTCGCGCCGCGCCCCCCTGCTCCTGACCGCCCTGGCCCTCGCCGCCCTCACCGGTTGTTCCACCGGCCAGGCCGGGGCCGCCGCCATCGTCGGCGGCGAGCGGATCGGCAACGATGAGATCCGCTCCGAGATCGCCGAGTACGAGGCCGCGCTGGCCGGTCAGGGACAAGAGGTCGCCGACGAACAGCGGCCGATGCTGGCCGGCCGCGTGCTGAGCAACCGCATCGCCATGACCCTGTTCGACCGCATCGCGAAGGACAACGGCATCGACACGGGAGCGCAACGGACCCAGGAGAAGCTCACCGAGCTGGGCGGACGCGACACCCTGCTCGCCCAGGGGCTCGCCGCCCCGCAGATCGACGACCAGGTCCGTCTCGCCGTCATCGGCGAGGAGCTGGTCGAGCGCGCCGACCCCGCCGAGATCTCCGTGCTGGCCGAGCGGGCTCGCGCCACCATGCGCGAGGACATGGCCGCCCAGGGGGCGGTGGCGGGGCTGTCCGGCGAGGAGCTGGAACGCGAGATCCAGGCGGCGCTGACCCGCAACGAACCCGTCGTGCGCCAGCAGGTCGTCAACGACTACCTGGCCCTGAGCCTCGCCCCCTACCTCAGGGACGTCGACATCGAGGTGAGCCCGCGCTACGGCGAGATCGACCCGGCCACGCTGACGATCGTCCCGGGCGTCGGTGAGCTGTCGGCCCCGGCGGTGGAGCCCCTGCCGGCCCTCCCGGGGGGCGTGGGAGGCTGAGGGCATGAGCACCGACCCGACCACGCCTCCCGGCCACCGCCTGCTCGACCTGGTCGAGGTCATGGACAGGCTGCGCCGGGAGTGCCCGTGGGACGCCGACCAGACCCACGAGTCCCTCGCCAAGTACCTGATCCAGGAGTCCTACGAGACGCTGGAGACGATCGAGCAGGGCGACTACGCGACGCTGCGCGAAGAGCTCGGCGACGTCCTGCTCCAGGTCGTCTTCCACGCCCGGGTCGCCCAGGAGCGCTCTCCCGGCGAGGACGGATTCACGATCGACGACGTCGCCGGCGCCATCATCGACAAGCTCACCCGCCGCCATCCGCACGTGTTCGCCGACACCGCGGTGGCGGGGGCCGACGACGTGCGCGCGAACTGGGAGACGATCAAGGCGGCCGAGCGCGCGGCCAAGGGGCAGGCCGAGGCGTCGATCCTGGCGGGGGTCCCCTTCGGGCAGCCCGCCGCCCTGCTCGCCTACGAGCTTCAAAAGCGCGCCGTGCGCAACGGTCTGCCCCAGGAGCTCATCGGTGACGACGGCGGTCCCGGCGGCGAGCTGTTCGCCGCGATCGAGGCCGAACGCCGCCGGGGCGCCGACCCCGAGATGGACCTGCGGGCCGCGGCCCGCAGGTTCGACGAGCGGGTCCGCGCGGCCGAGGACGCGGCCAGGGCCGACGGGCGTGATCCCCGCGACCTGGACCCCGAGCAGTGGCGGTCCTACTGGGAGCGGGCGCGGGCGGCCGCACAGGGCTGATCGGTCGGTTCGCGCGGCGGGTGCGTCCCCGTCCGCCCGGCCGGTCCCCGGGGAGGGGGCCGGCCGGGCGGGTGGTTCAGGGGCGCAGCGCCTGGGTGGGCGGCTCCCCGGGGGGCGGTGGCGTCTCCGGGCGGCGGACCGTGTCGCTCATGCGCAGCCACAGCGCCACCGTGATCCAGCTCGACACCAGCGACGAGCCGCCCGCCGACAGGAAGGGCGTGGTCAGACCGGTGAGCGGGATGAGCCGGGTGACCCCGCCGAGCACCACGAACACCTGGAAGGCCAACAGGAACGCGAATCCCGCCGAGGCCATCTTGATGAAGGGATCCCGGGTCGCCAGCGCGGTCCGCAACCCGCGCTCCACCAGCAGGAACAGGAGGACGACGACGGCCATCAGGCCGGTCAGGCCGAACTTCTCGCCGATGGAGACGAGGATGTAGTCGCTGTCCGCGGCGAAGATCGTCGCGGCGCGCCCGTGCGCGAACCCGGTTCCGGTGAGGCCGCCGTCGGCGAGCGCGAACAGGCCCTCCACGACCTGCCGGCTGCTGTCGGCGCCGTGGTAGAGCTCGGGCTCGAAGGCGTCCAGCCAGATGGTGACCCGTTGGCGGACGTGCCAGAAGAGCCACCATGAGACGTAGGCCGCGCCCAAGAACAGCGCCAGGCCGATCCCCACCCACGACTTGCGCCCCGTCGCGACGTAGAGCATGGCGAGGAACAGCGCGAACAGCAGTAACGAGGTGCCGAGGTCCCTGGTGCCCACGAGCAGCAGGATCGACAGCGCCCACGCCGCAGCCATGGGTCCCATGTCGCGGAGTCGGGGGAGGCTGAACACCTTGACCGGGCCGACCATCACCTGTTTGGCCGCCAGCGACAGCACGTCGCGTTTGAGGGTGAGGTAGGAGGCGAGGAAGAGCACCAGCGTGATCTCGGCGAACTCCGAGGGCTGCACGGTGACCCCGCCCCAGCCGATCCAGCGGCGGGCACCGTAGATCTCGATGCCGACGAAGGGGACGACGGGAACGGCGATGAGCAGGATGGTCGCCACGGCCAGCAGGTAGGGGAAACGCTGGAGCCGGCGCGGTTCGCGTACGAGGACGAGCACCGCGAGCGCGGCCGCGGCGCCGAGGACGGTCCACAGCAGCTGCCGTCCGGCGACGCCGGTCCAGTCCTCCTCGCCCCCGTGCAGCCCCCGGATCACGGCGAGCCCGATCCCGTTGAGCGCGACGGCCAGCGGCAGGAGCAACGGGTCGGCCCAGGGGGCGAGCAGCCGTAGGGCCACGTGCAGGGCGATCGCCACGCCGGCGAGCGTCGCCGCCTGGGCGGCGAACCACGCGGGAAGGGAACCGGAGAGTTCCAGGCCGGCCAGTGCCAGGCAGCAGAGGCCCACCCCGAGCGCCATGAGGAGCAGGAGCAGCTCCGTGGCGCGCCCGGTGTCGGGGGACGGTCTCGTCCGCGCGTCGACCATGGCCCTCCCCTCACCCCCACAGGACGCTACCCGTGTGGCCGGGGTGGTCCGCGTGGCACCTTCCGGACACGAGCGGCGGCGGCCGGTCCGGGACGGGGAGGGGCCCGTTCGGGGAGGGGGCTGTGGGAGGTCGGCGTCCCGGTGGTGTCGGGGCCCCGACGGGTTCCGAGACGGCGCGGGGGAGGGGCGCGTCCTCCCCCGCGCCGCAGGTCAGTCCCTGACCTCGACGCGGGGCTCCTCGCCGCTCGCCTGGCCGGGGACGGCCACGGCCTCGGCGGCCTCGGCCCGGCGGTCGGCGAGGTGGGCGCGCACGGACCAGGCGATGGCCCCGACCCACAGCAGCGCGATGACGAGGTAGGCGATGTTCTGTGCGGTGTCGGAGGCGCCGACCGCGTCGCTGCGCAGGATGGTGCGCACGTTGGTCAAGATGATGAGGCCGCCCACCGCCGAGCCCAGGACCCGAGGCGGGAAGTGGCGCACGATCCAGGCGGCGATCGGCGCGGCGATGACGCCGCCGATGAGCAGGACCGCGGCCCAGGCGAAGTTCACGCCGGCCGATCCCAGCCCGACGAGGAAGCCCAGGCTCGCCGCGAGCGCCACGACGAACTCGCTGGTGTCGATCGAACCGACGACCTTGCGGGGTTCGATGCGGCCGCTGGCGAGCAGCGCGGGGGTGCCCACGGGGCCCCAGCCGCCGCCACCGGTGGCGTCCACGAAACCGGCGAGCAGGCCCAAGGGGGTGAGGAAGCGGCGCCGGATGGGCTTGCCGAGCTGGCCGCGCGGCGTTCCCCAGGCGGTGAAGCGGATCAGGATGTAGACGCCCAGGGCGAGCAGGATGCCGGACATGATGGGGGCCGCGGCCTCCGTGGAGAGCCAGCTCAGGAAGGTCGCGCCGGCGAACGCGCCGATCGCTCCGGGCAGTGCGATGCGGCGCACGACCTTCCAGTCCACGTTGCCCAGGCGCCAATGGGACAGGCCAGATGCCAGTGTCGTGCCGATCTCGGCCAGGTGGACGGTGGCCGACGCGGCGGCCGGGTTCGTGCCCACCAGGAGCAGCAGGGTGGTGGAGGTGACTCCGTAGGCCATCCCCAGGCTGCCGTCGACCAGCTGGGCGAGCAGGCCGACGAGGCCGAGGAGCACGAGGGTTTGCATCGCTGGAGCCTTCCCTTAATTTCTACCTCTTTAGTCGGAATAGTAGAGGATCGAAGTCCCCGATCCAATGGGGCGCGGGCGGCTTTTCCATCGGGAGGGCGGGGCGGCGACACGCCGGGCCTGGACGCCCGTCGCGGCACCGGTGTCCGGCATCGTGGGAGGCGGGAGGGCGTCCGCGCGCGGAACCCCCGGAATGGACTAAACCAATTTCGGGAGCGGGGGAGACCCGCGTCGATCGGCTCGGTAGGCTCGGGGATGGTCCACGGACGGTTGGCGCGGGGCGATCCCGGGCGCCGTCCGGCCATCAGGCCGAACGTGACCCCGTGTCCAGCGCACGGGGCCTCACGATCCGACGCCAGAAATGGAGTACAACGTTGTCGTCGATCGAGGCAGTGCAGGCGAGGGAGATCCTCGACTCCCGCGGTAACCCGACGGTCGAGGTCGAGGTTCTGCTCGACGACGGGACGACCGCCCGCGCGGCGGTCCCCAGCGGCGCGTCCACCGGTCAGTTCGAGGCCGTCGAACTGCGCGACGGCGGCGAGCGCTACCTCGGCAAGGGCGTCGAGAACGCGGTGACCGCGGTCAACGACGAGATCGCCGACGAGATCCTCGGTTACGGCCCCGAGGAGCAGCGCCTGATCGACCGCGCGCTCATCGACCTCGACGGGACCCCGGACAAGTCCCGCATCGGCGCGAACGCCATCCTCGGCGCCTCCCTGGCCGTGGCGAAGGCCGCGGCCGACAGCGCCGACCTGCCGCTGTTCCGCTACATCGGCGGGCCCAACGCCCACCTCCTGCCGGTGCCGATGATGAACATCCTCAACGGTGGCGCGCACGCCGACACCAACGTCGACATCCAGGAGTTCATGATCGCCCCGATCGGGGCGGCGAGCTTCCGCGAGGCAGTGCGGTGGGGCGCCGAGGTCTACCACGCGCTGAAGTCCGTGCTCAAGTCGCACGGCCTGGCCACCGGCGTCGGCGACGAGGGCGGGTTCGCCCCCAACCTCGAGAGCAACCGGGCCGCGCTCGACCTCATCGTCGAGGCCATCCGCAAGGCCGGTTACACCCCGGGCCGCGACATCGCGCTGGCCCTGGACGTCGCGGCGAGCGAGTTCCACAAGGACGGCGCCTACGAGTTCGAGGGCAAGAGCCGCAGCTCCGAGGAGATGGCGGCCTACTACGGCGAACTCCTCGACGCCTACCCCCTGGTCTCCATCGAGGACCCGCTGGACGAAGAGGACTGGGCCGGCTGGAAGGCGCTGACCGACGCGGTCGGCGACCGTGTCCAGCTCGTCGGCGACGACCTGTTCGTCACCAACCCCGAGCGTCTCCAGCGTGGCGTCACCGAGGGCGTCGCCAACTCCCTGCTGGTCAAGGTCAACCAGATCGGTACGCTCACCGAGACGCTGGACGCCATCTCCCTGGCCCAGCGCAGCGGCTACACCGCGATGATCAGCCACCGTTCCGGCGAGACCGAGGACACCACGATCGCCGACATCGCGGTCGCGGTGAACGCCGGCCAGATCAAGACCGGGGCCCCGGCCCGCAGCGAGCGCGTCGCCAAGTACAACCAGCTCCTGCGGATCGAGGAGGAGCTCGACGACGCCGCGGTCTACGCCGGCTTCTCGGCCTTCCCGCGGTTCAAGCACGAGGGCTGACGCGCTGTGCCGAAGGTGCCGGAACAGCCGAAGGGGTCCCGCCGCGAAGGTAAGGCGGGACCTCCGGCCTCCGGCGCCTCCGGCGGCGTCCCGCGACAGCGCGGGAACGCGAAGAAGAAGGGCGGCGCCGGGGGCGAACCGGAACGTCCCTCCACGGGGCGGACGCCCGCCGCGAAGGCCGGCGCTTCCGGGACCTCCCCGAAGGGGGCGGGTCGCGCGGGGGCGGTGAAGAAGGCGGACGCCGGGACCCCCGCCCCGCGCGGGCGGAAGGCCCGTGCCGCCACGGGCGGCGCGCGCCGGGTCACGGTGGATCCGGCCCCCCGGACGGCCGGCGGCCCCGAACGGGGCGGCGACGGCGCCGAACGCGGCCGGCCCGCGCTGACCAGCCGGGCGGCGATCCTCGCGCTGGTCATGTGCGTGATCGCGCTGAGCCTGGCCTACCCGCTGCGCGAGTACGTCGCCCAGCGCTACCGGATCGCCGAACTCCAGGCCGAGCAGGAGCAGATCCGGCGCGAGGTCGAGGAACTCCAGCAGCGCCAGGACGAACTCGAGGACCCCGCCTACGTCGAACGCGAGGCGCGTACCCGGCTGCACTACCAGTATCCGGGCGAGACCGCCTACGTCGTGCTCGACAGCGAGGGGGCGCAAGAGGGGGCCCGCGAGTCCGAGGCGCCCGACAAGCCGTGGTTCGCCCGGCTGTGGGAGTCGATCGAGGAGGCCGACCGGGCGCGGACCGAGCCCGAGGAGATCCCCGAGGCCCAGCCCCCACGGCACTGAACCGGTCACTCAGGCCGCCGTACCGGATACCCTGAACGCGAGATGAATTCCGCCGAATCCCCCGCCCCCGATGGGCGGTTCACCAGCGCCGACCGCGCCGCCGTCGAGCTCCAGCTCGGCCGCGCGCCTCGGGGGGTGCGCGGCGTCGCGCACCGCTGTCCCTGCGGACTGCCCGATGTGGTGCGCACCGCGCCTCGTCTTGAGGACGGCACCCCGTTCCCCACGACCTACTACCTGACCTGCCCTCGCGCCGCGTCGGCCATCGGAAGGCTCGAGGCCGACGGCCTCATGCGCGAGATGACCGACCGGCTCGACACGGACCCGCAGCTGCGCGCCGCCTACGAGAAGGCCCACGAGTCCTACGTGGCCGATCGGGCCGCGCTCGCCCGGGCCGACGGGGTCGAGCCGCTGCCCGAGGGGATGCAGAGCGCGGGCGGGATGCCGACACGGGTCAAGTGCCTGCACGCGCTGGTGGGGCATGAACTCGCCGCGCCGGGCACCAACCCGTTCGGCCGCGAGGCATTGGACGCCCTGCCCGACTGGTGGGCGAAGGGGCCTTGCGTCCACGTCGACGACGACACCGAAGAATCCGAGGACGGCCAGTGAACACCGTGGCGGCCATCGACTGCGGCACCAATTCCATCCGCCTTCTCGTCTCCTCCGTCATGGAGCTGGGCGATGACGAGGTGCAGCTCCTCGACGTGGAACGGCGCATGGAGGTGGTCCGCTTGGGCCAGGGCGTCGACCGCACGGGAGCGTTCGCGCCCGAGGCGTTGGAGCGCACCTTCGCCGCCCTGCGCGGCTACGTCGAGCTGATGCGGCGCCACGGCGTCGAACCCGGGCCCGACACCGTGCGGATGGTCGCGACCAGCGCCACCCGCGACGTCGCCAACCGGGAGGAGTTCGTCGACGGGGTCCGCGCGATCCTGGGGGTCGAGCCCGAGGTCATCACCGGTGAGGAAGAGGCCGGTCTGTCCTTCATCGGGGCCACCGCGGAGCTGGAGACGGAAGAGGGGCCCGGCGCGGGGTTCGCCCGCCCCTACCTGGTGGTCGACATCGGTGGGGGGTCCACCGAGTTCGTGCTCGGCCACGAGGGGGACGGCGGGGACGAGGGGCCGGTCCGCGCGGCCCGCTCGGTCGACATCGGCTGCGTCCGGATGACCGAGCGCCATCTCCACGACGATCCGCCCACGGCCGAGCAGATCGCGGCGGCGACCGCCGACATCGACGCGGCGCTGGACCAGGCGGCCCTCGACGTCCCGCTGGACGGGGCCAAGACGGTGGTGTGCGTCGCCGGTACCGCCACGACGGTGGCCGCCATCGCCCTGGGCCTTGAGGGGTACGACCCCGAGCGCATCCACCAGGCCCGGGTCCCGGCCGCCCGGGTGCACGAGATCGCCCGGGAGCTGCTGGCCATGCCGCGCGAGCGGCGCGCCGCGATCCCGGTCATGCACCCCGGGCGGGTGGATGTGATCGGCGCGGGCGCGCTCATCCTCGACCGGGTTCTGGCGCGTACCGGGGCGAGCGAGTTCGTGGCGAGCGAGCACGACATCCTCGACGGCATCGCCTGGGGCCTGTCTCTGGGGGGCGTCGGAGAGGGATGAGCCGCGATCCGGCGGCGGGCAAGGGGCGCAAGCCCCTGGCCTGCGCGGACCGGGGTGAGACCGATCACGTTGCCGGAGGCGTGTTACTCCCTTCACAAGGGGGCTGACCTGGCATAACGCGGTCAAGTCCGGCTTTATGATGGTCTAAACCTTTCGGGATCGTCTCTTCCTTGACAGGTGATGCTTGTGAAAGAATGCACAAGCGTGTACGGGACGGGTGAGATCCCGGATCGGCGAAAAGAAAGCGCTTCTTTCCGCTGAAACAGAATGCAGAGATGACAGTCAAAGAAGACTTACCGGTTTTTTCCGCCTTGCCGGGCGGGATGAACGGGGAGCTAAGGGCGGATATGCGATGACCGAGAGCAGGAACTACCGTCTGGTCCACGGTGGTGGGGACGAATCGGAGATCCCGCACGTCCTCATCGTCGGTGGCGGCTACCTGGGCATGTACACCGCGATGCGGCTGCAGAAGAAGCTGGGAGCCGGCGAGGCCCGCATCACGGTCGTCGACCCCAACTCCTACATGACCTACCAGCCGTTCCTCCCCGAGACGGCCGCGGGCAGCATCTCCCCGCGCAACGTGGTCGTCCCGCTGCGCAAGGTCCTCCACCGGGTCAAGGTCCTGACCGGCCGCGTCATCCGTATCGACCACGCCGGCCGCAAGGTGGAGTTCGAGCCCGCCGTGGGTGAGCCGCGTGAGATCGCCTACGACTACCTCGTCATGGCCGCCGGCGCCGTCTCGCGTACCCTGCCCATCCCCGGCCTGGCCGAGTGGGGCATCGGTATCAAGACCGTCGAGGAGGCCGCCTACCTGCGCAACCACGTCCTCGAACAGCTCAACATCGCGGACTCCACCGACGACCCCGAGATCCGCCGCAAGGCGTTGAACTTCGTCTTCGTGGGCGGCGGTTTCGCCGGTGCCGAGGCCATCGCCGAGCTGGAGGACCTGGCCCGTGACGCCACGCGGATCTATCCCTCGATCAGCGTCGACGACCTGCACTTCTACCTGATCGAGGCCGCGGACAAGATCCTGCCCGAGGTCGGCCCCGACGTCGGCGCCAAGGCGCTCAACCAGCTGCGGCTGCGCGGCATCGACGTCCGGCTCTCGACCTTCCTGGAGTCGGCCGTCGACCAGCACATCAAGCTGAGCGACGGCACCGAGTTCGACGCCGGGACCCTGGTGTGGACCGCGGGTGTCAAGCCCAGCCCGGTGGTGCAGGCCTCCGACCTGCCGCTGGGCCCCAAGGGGCACATCGACACCAACGAGTTCCTCCAGGTCAACGGGGTGGAGAACGCCTTCGCCGGTGGCGACAACGCCCAGGTCCCCGACCTGGACAACCCCGGCCGCTTCTACCCGCCCAACGCCCAGAACGCGGTCCGGCAGGCCCCGGTGCTCGCCGACAACGTCATCGCGGCGCTGCGCGGCGGCAAGCCCAAGGCCTACCGGCACAAGAACCTCGGCGCGGTGGCCGGGCTCGGCATGCACAAGGGGGCGGCCCAGCTCTTCGGCAAGATCAAGCTGACCGGCCGGCTGGCCTGGTGGGCGCACCGCGGCTACCACCTGTTCGCGGTCCCCACCTTCAACCGCAAGTTCCGCGTCCTGTCGGACTGGACGCTCGGCTTCTTCCTGCGCCGTGACTTCGCGTCGCTGCCGGAGATGGGCGAGCCGCGCCAGGCGTTCGAGGAGGCCAGCAGGCCCCAGGTCGAGAACGGCCAGCTCCTGCGCCGCGTGAGCTGACCCGCGCCTCAGCGCTGACGGCCGGTCCCCGGAAGGGGGCCGGCCGTTGTCGTCAAGGGCCGCAACAGGCCACGCGCGACGACGAAGCCGGATTTGTCGGTGGCGGTATGATGGTCGGGCCCTCGTAGCCCAATGGTAGAGGCAGGCCCCCTAAAAGGGTCACAAGTGTCGGTTCGAGTCCGACCGGGGGCACCCAGCCGAGCAGCCATGACCCGGACTGCTCCCGCGTTATCCCCTCTCTCCGGGCCTCCGCGCGTCCCCAGCCCCGCCCCATGGTGACGTGGCATCGTGGGATCTCTTGGTGGGTCCGGACAAACCCTCCGCCGAAGTGTCGTCCTCCAGGACAAGCCGCCATGCCCGCGGTGGGCGTACGGTGCGTCGGACCGTGCGCGTACAGTGACGCGCCATGACCGACACCTCTCGACCGGACAGGAGCGACATGGCGACCGCGGAGAAGGGATTCGGACGGGGATCGGGGATCTTGCGCCGTAAACCGATCGACGACGGGGCTGAAGAGACCCCCGGCGGGGGTCTCGCCAAGTCGCTCGGGCTGTGGCAGCTCACCGCCATCGGCGTCGGGGCCATCATCGGGGCCGGGGTGTTCTCCCTGGCCGGCGCGGTCGCCCGCGACACGGCCGGTCCCGCGGTGCTGATCTCCTTCCTCATCGCCGGCGTGGCCAGCGCCGCCGCGGCCTTCTCCTACGCCGAGTTCGCCGGACTGATCCCGCGCGCAGGGTCGGCCTACACCTACGGATACGTCGTGCTCGGCGAGATCGTGGGGTGGTTCATCGGCTGGGACCTGCTGCTGGAGTACATCGCGATCGTCGCGGTGGTGGCCATCGGCATCTCCGGCTACTTCAACTTCTTCCTCCAGTCCATCGGCCTGGAGATGCCGCTGTGGATGATGGGGGCGCCCGGGACGGAGCCTGAGGGCGTGCCCGATGGCACCTACAGGATCAACCTGGTCGCGGTGGTGCTGTGCCTGTTCATCGCCTTCCTGCTGACCCGCGGGGTGAAGAACGCGGCCCGGTTCGAGACCGCCATCGTGGGGCTCAAGATCGCGATCGTCCTCGCCATCGTCGTCATCGGCGTCTTCTACGTCGACGCCGGCAACTACACGCCGTTCTTCCCCTACGGGGTGGGCGGCACGTTCGCGGGCGCGGCGGTGGTGTTCTTCGCGGTGTTCGGCTACGACGCGATGAGCACCGCGGCGGAGGAGTCCACCGACGCCCAGCGGCACATGCCCAAGGCGATCATCCTGTCGCTGGTCATCTCGATGGTCCTGTACGTCCTGGCCTGCCTGGTGCTGACCGGCATGCAGAACTACACCGAGATCGACCCCGAGGCCGGGTTCGCCGGGGCCTTCGCGTCGGTCGGCCTGGGCTGGCTGGCCAACCTGATCGCGGTCGGCGCGGTGATCAGCATCCTCACCGTGATGTTCACCTTCATGCTCGGTGTCACCCGGGTGTGGTTCGCGATGAGCCGCGACGGCCTGCTGCCGAAGTGGTTCGCCAAGACCGACCCCAAGCACCACGTCCCGGTCCGGGTCACCTGGATCGCGGGCGTGCTCTCGGCGATCCTGGCCGGTCTGCTGCCGATCGGCGAGGCCGCCACGCTCACCAACATCGGCATCCTGTCCGCGTTCGTGGTGGTCTGCATCGCGGTGATCGTGCTGCGCTACCGCCGCCCCGACCTGCCGCGTTCCTTCCGCTGCCCGGGCATGCCGTTCGTCCCGATCCTGGGCGTGGTGTTCTCGCTGTGGCTGATCAGCTTCCTCGACCTTCAGACCTTCCTGCGGTTCGGCGCCTGGCTGCTCATCGGCCTGGTCGTCTACTTCGGCTACTCCTACCGCAAGTCCAACCTCAATCGGCCCCGATCCGGTGGGGCCGTGACCGGGCCGCCCCCGTCCGGCGGCTGAGGTCGGGGTCCGGGGCGGGGACGCTCCGTCCCGGACCTCACCCTCCGCGCTCCATCAGCAGCTGGAGGTGGGCGAACAGACGCTCGTTGGGGTCGCCCAGATCCAGCTCGCTCACCGACACCGCCCGGCGTACCCGGTAGCGCAGGGTGTTGGGATGGATGTGCAGCCGTTCGGCCGCGGCCCGCACGTCGCCGAAGGCGTCCAGGTAGGCGATGAGGGAGAGCGCGAGCTCCGACCCGTGCCGCGCGTCGTGTTCCGCCAGCCGGGCGATCCGCGGGTCGCGCAGCCGGGGGGTGTCCCGTAGTACCGCGAGCGTCTCGCTGACCAGGACCCGGGCGCGCACGTCGGAGATCGTCGCGACGTCCATCGCCAGGTCGCGCGCCATCGCGTCGAGGATCCGGTCGGCCTCCCCGCGCGACTGGGGGACCTCGGCGAGGGAGTCCACCACCGACCCGACGGCCCCCTGCATCGTGATGTCCGAGGCGGACCGGGCCGCCGCGACGATCTTGCGGGTCAGCGCGAGGACCGGCGCTTCGGCGGAGCGCCGGGGAAGCTCCGGCAGCAGCGCGTAGACGCGCGAGCCGATGGCGGTCACCAGTGCCTTGCGGCGGTAGGCGGCGGCGTGGACCGAGACCAGGTTGGTCATCCGACGCCGCTTCAGCTCGCTCTCGGAGCGCTCGGCGTTCTCCGGCCGCAGGGTGAAGACGACGACCACGGCCGGCCGGTCGCGGTCGACGGGCACCCCGTCGGAGAGGGCCGCGGCCTCCACCCGCCCCTCCAGCAGGCCGGCCAGGAGGTCTTCGCGCAGCCGCAGCCCCGCGGTGACCTCGGTGCGGTGGCGCAGCAGGTGCAGCGCCGCGATGCGGGCCGCTCCGAGCAGGGCCTCCTCCGCCTGCTCCGCGAGCGGTTGGGAGCCCTCCTGCACCCAGATCGTCCCCAGGGGCTGGCGCCCGGCGTGGATCCCCACCGCCAGCCTGCGCCGGATCCCCAGCTCGGGGTGCTCGTCGATGCGCACCACCTCCTCACCGGCGCGCAACCGTTGGAAGACCCCCCACTCCCGCAGCAGCGCGAGATACTGCTCGGGCCCCTGCCGGCCCAGGACCGACAGGCGGCGCAGCTCGTCGACCTCCTCGCCGCTGGAGTAGGCGAGCACCCGGTTGGCCGCGTCCTCGATGCTGACCAGCCCCCTCGTCAGCGTCGCGGTGGTCTGCGCCAGCGAGAACAGGTCACCGGCGGACTCGCCCGGGTCGGTTCCGGAGAACAGGTGGGCGTCGTCCACGACGCCTCGGCACAGCGACTGCAGCTGTTCCCAGCGCACGTCCGGCGGAACGGCGAGCAGCGCGACCCCGGTGTCGCGGGCCGCGGCGCGCAGCACCTCGGCCTCCTCGTCGCTGTCCACCTTGACCGCCACCGCGCAGGCTCCGCGCCGGCCCGCCATCCTGACCGAGCGGGCCGCGATGCGGCCCCGCGCGCCGATGAGCAGCACCAGGTCCCCGGCGTAGGCGCCGGTCTCGTCCTCGGGGTCGAGGATGACGACGTCGTGCACCTCGACGTCCAGTCCGTTCGGGGCGGACAGCACGTCCAGGAGCGGTTCCCCCACGGTGAGCAGAATCCTGCGCAGTGGGATCCCCGTGGGACGCGGGGTTTCGGTGGTGATCGTGGCCTCCCTTGTTTTGTCCGATCGGACAAGACAGTCCAGCAAAGAGTGGGCTTGCCCACAAGCTTCCGATGGCTTCGTGAACATAACGTTTGTGCAGTTCAAAGATGACTCTGTAGGGGAGGCAGCCGCTCATGGACGCCGTGACGAACGTTCCCACGCCGGTGAACGAGCCCGTCCTGTCGTACGCCCCGGGAAGCCCGGAGCGGGACGAGCTCGTCAAGCAGCTGGACGCGCTGGCGAAGGAGCCGGTCGAGCTCACCATGACCATCGGCGGCGAGCGCCGGATGGGCGGCGGCGAGCGCGTCGACGTCGTCCAGCCGCACAAGCACTCCGCGGTCCTGGGCACCCTGGCCAACGCCACCCACGACGACGCCCGCGCCGCCATCGACGCCGCGAAGAAGGCGGCCCCCGCCTGGCGCGCGATGCCCTTCGACGAGCGCGCCGCGATCCTGCTGCGCGCCGCCGACCTGCTCTCGGGCCCCTGGCGCGCCCGCCTCAACGCCGCCACGATGCTCGGCCAGTCCAAGACCGCGATCCAGGCCGAGATCGACTCGGCGTGTGAGCTCATCGACTTCTGGCGCTTCAACGTCTCCTACGCGCGCCGGCTCATGCAGGAGCAGCCCCACAGCCCGGCCGGGCAGTGGAACCGGGTGGAGCAGCGGCCCCTTGAGGGCTTCGTCTACGCGATCACCCCGTTCAACTTCACCGCGATCGCCGGCAACCTGCCCACCGCGCCCGCGCTCATGGGCAACGTCGTGCTGTGGAAGCCGTCGCCGACCCAGCAGTTCGCCGCCGACCTCACGATGCGGCTGCTCGAAGAGGCGGGGATGCCCCCGGGCGTCATCAACATGGTGACGGGCGACGGGCTGGCCGTCTCCGATGTGGCGCTGGCCGACCCCGACCTGGCCGGCGTGCACTTCACGGGTTCGACCCGGACCTTCCAGCACCTGTGGCGCACGGTCGGCGAGAACATCGCCGGCTACCGTTCCTACCCGCGGATCGTCGGCGAGACCGGCGGCAAGGACTTCGTCGTCGCCCACGCCTCGGCCGACCCCGAGATCCTGCGCACCGCCCTGGTGCGCGGCGCCTTCGAGTACCAGGGGCAGAAGTGCTCCGCGGCCTCTCGCGCCTTCATCGCCCGCTCGGTGTGGGAGCGCATGCGCGACGATTTCATCGCCGAGGTCGAGTCGCTGCCCATGGGCGACGTCACCGACCTGGGCAACTTCCTCGGTGCCGTGATCGACCGGCGCTCCTTCGACCGCCTCTCCGGTGTGCTCGACCGCGCCCGCGCCGACTCCACCCTGGAGATCCTCGCCGGCGGCACCGCCGACGACTCCGAGGGCTACTTCGTGCGTCCCACGGTCCTGCTCGGCAGCGACCCCTCCAACGACGTCTTCCGCACCGAGTACTTCGGTCCGATCCTCGCCGTGCACGTCTACGAGGACGGCGACTACGACCGGGTGCTCAAGCTCGTCGACGAGGGCTCGGACTACGCGCTCACCGGTGCGGTGATCGCCCGCGACCGCGCGGCGATCATCAAGGCCCACGAGGCGCTGCGCTTCACCGCGGGCAACTTCTACGTCAACGACCGTCCCACCGGCTCGGTCGTCGGCCAGCAGCCCTTCGGCGGCGGCCGGGCCTCCGGCACCAACGACAAGGCCGGCTCGGCGCAGAACCTGGCGCGCTGGGCCAGCCCTCGCTCGATCAAGGAGACGTTCGTCGCGCCGACGGTCTCCTCCTACCCCCACCAGGGCTGAACCCGGCGCGGGTCGGACCTCGATCGGGGTCCGGCCCGTCCCGTCTCCGCTCCCGCGGGAGCCTTCCCCGCGGCCCCGGTCACCCGTCCGGGGCCGCCCTCCCACCGGTTCGAAAGGGCGAGGTCCACCATGCTTCGTACCCCACTGCTGCTCGCGGCACGTTCCACGGGTTGCCGCACCCTCGTCGAGCGCATGCCCCTGACGAAGGGGCTCGTCGACCGCTTCGTCGCCGGTTCCACGCTGGAGGAGGCCCTCCCCGCCGTGCGCGAGCTGACCGAGGACCGTTACGTCACCCTCGACTACCTGGGTGAGGACGTGACGGACGAGGCCCAGGCCGCGGCCACGGTCACCGCCTACACGCGGCTGCTGGGCGAGCTGGGCCACGCCGGCCTGGCCGGGCGCGCGGAGGTGTCGGTCAAGCTGTCGGCCGTGGGCCAGTTCCTGCCCGCCGACGGCGAGAAGATCGCGTTGGACAACGCGCGGCGCATCTGCGAGGCCGCCGCCGCGGTCGGCACCACGGTGACGCTGGACATGGAGGACCACACCACGGTCGACTCCACGCTGGGCATCCTGCGCGAACTCCGGGTCGACTTCCCCTGGGTGGGGGCCGTGCTCCAGGCCTACCTGCGCCGCACCGAGGCCGACTGCCGTGACCTCGCCCACGCGGGATCCCGGGTGCGGCTGTGCAAGGGCGCCTACGACGAGCCGGCGTCGGTGGCCTACCGGGACAAGGCCGAGGTCGACCGCTCCTACGTGCGCTGCGCCAAGATCCTCATGAACGGCGAGGGGTACCCGATGATCGCCTCGCACGACCCGCGCATGATCGCCATCGCGGGCCGGCTCGCCGAGGACGCGGGCCGTTCCCCCGAGGACTACGAGCACCAGATGCTCTACGGCATCCGCGACGCCGAGCAGGTGCGCCTCGCCGCCGAGGGGCGCCGCATGCGGGTCTACGTCCCCTACGGCGACGAGTGGTACGGCTACTTCATGCGCCGCCTCGCCGAGCGTCCCGCCAACCTCGTGTTCTTCCTCCGGGCGCTCGCGCCCAAGGGCTGAGGCGTCCGAGATCACGACGAGTCCGAGCTGTGACGGGGCGGGGGAACTCCTACGGAGGGTTCGTGCGTTACCTTGACCGCAGGACAATTACGCCCTGAAAGGCTTTGACGAACATGCGGATGCGGAGTTCGAACCCCGCTCTCAAGCGGGCTATGTCAGCTGGGCAGGGGGGCGTCGGCGCGCAGCCCTACCAGGCACCGTACGGGCAGGCTCCTTACCAGCAGCCCTACGGCCAGCCCTACCCCCAGCAGGGGTATGGCCAGCCTTATCAGCAGGGTCACCCCGGGTACGCGCCGCAGGGCCAGTACCCGGGCCACCCCCAGCCCGGCATGCCCATGGCGGGCGGCCGGAACGTGACCATCGACGACGTCGTCATGCGCACCGGGTTCACGCTCGGCGCCGTGGTCGTCGCCGCCGTGATCACCTACTTCCTGGCCCTGGCCAACCCGGGCCTGGCCATGATCATGGCCGTCGTGGGCGCCATCGGCGCGCTGGTGCTGGGGCTGGTCATCAGCTTCAAGGAGTCCACCAACCCCGCGCTGATCCTCACCTACGCGGTTCTTGAGGGTCTGTTCGTCGGCGGCATCAGCTTCGTGCTCGAGGCTTCGCTGTACAACTCCGGGGTCTCCCCCGGCGGCCTGGTGGTGCCCGCGATCTTCGGCACCCTGTTCGTCGCCGGCGCCATGCTGGCGCTGTACAAGTTCAAGGTCATCCGGGTCACCGGGACCTTCGTCAAGGTGGTCACGGCCGCGGTCCTCGGCCTGGCCATCCTGCTGCTGGTGAACTTCGTCATCAGCTTCTTCAACGGCGGCTTCGGTCTGGGCCTGCGCGAGGCCGGCCCGCTCGGCCTGCTCGTCAGCGCCGTCGCCATCGTGCTCGCCGCCCTGGTACTGGCGATCGAGTTCAAGAACGTCGACGACGCCATCGGCATGGGCCTGCCCGAGAAGTACTCCTGGCAGCTCGCCTTCGGCCTGACGGTCACGCTGGTCTGGCTCTACGTCGAGATCCTGCGTCTGCTGTGGATGATCCAGGCGATCTTCAGCAGCGACTGACCCTCGTGTCGGTTACGCGCACGACGCCCCGCCCGGAAGATCCGGGCGGGGCGTCGTCCTTTCCCGATCCGGTCGGGACGGGTGTCGGGGTCGGGCCTCAGGAACGCTGCGGCGGGACGGCGGAACGGTTGTGGCGGCGCCGGTCGTACTCCTGGACGATGGCGCGGGCGTAGCCGAGGCTGATTCTGTGCTCGTCGGCGAGCCAGTTCGAACGTTCCGAGCAACGCCTGAGCCCTGGCCCGTTGTCGAGCGTGGTGAACCACTCGTGGAGTTCGCGGCCTGTCACGGTCGGGACGCGAGCGATGAGCAGCGCGTGCGTCTCCGGCGAGTGGGTTACCGACATGGGCACCTCCGAGAGAGCGTCGTCGTAACAGTGAGACTGCAACACGATGACGATTCGGACAAGGGGGTGCGGGACAGCTTTTACGTTCGCCTCGGCAAATGCGTTCCCGGGGCGGGGCGGCGGGTCATGACACCGCGGGGCGGGACGCCCCGGACGTCCCGCCCCGCCGCGCGGCCGCCCGCCGGGCGGCGCGCCGGATCAGCTCAGCCGCTCGAACACCGCCGCCATGCCCTGGCCGCCGCCCACGCACATGGTCTCCAGACCGAAGGTCTTGTCGTGGAACTGCAGGCCGTTGAGCAGGGTGGTCGTGATGCGGGCGCCGGTCATCCCGAACGGGTGGCCCACGGCGATCGCGCCGCCGTTGACGTTGAGCTGGGAGTCGATGTCGATCCCCAGGTCGTCGGCCGACGGCAGCACCTGGGCGGCGAACGCCTCGTTGATCTCGACCAGATCGATGTCGCTGATGGACATGTTCGCGCGGGCCAGGGCCCGGCGCGACGCCTCGACCGGACCCAGGCCCATGATCTCGGGGGACAGGGCGCTGACCCCCGTCGAGACGATGCGGGCCAGCGGGGTGATGCCGAGCTGGGCCGCCTTGGTGTCGCTCATGATCACAACGGCGGCGGCGCCGTCGTTGAGGGGACAGCAGTTGCCCGCCGTCACCGTGCCGTCGGGACGGAAGACGGGTTTGAGCTGGGAGACCGCCTCGTAGGTGGTGCCCCGGCGCGGCCCGTCGTCAGCGCTGATCACCGTGCCGTCGGGCAGGGTGACCGGTGTGATCTCGCGCTCCCAGAAACCGTTGTCCAGCGACTTCTCGGCGAGGTTCTGCGACCGCACGCCGAACTCGTCCTGCCGCTGCCGCGACAGGCCACGCAGCTGCACCACGTTCTCGGCGGTCTGCCCCATGGCGATGTAGACGTCGGGGAGCTCTCCGTCCTCGCGCGGGTCGTGCCACTGCGGCGCGCCCCCCTCGGCGCGCCGCGCGGTGCGGGCCTCGGCGTCGGCGAACAACGGGTTGCGGGTGTCGGGCAGGGAGTCGCTGTTGCCCTTCACGAACCGGCTCACCATTTCGACCCCGGCCGAGACGAAGACGTCGCCCTCACCGGCCTTGATCGCGTGGTAGGCCATGCGGGTCGTCTGGAGCGAGGAGGAGCAGTAGCGGGTGATCGTCGCGCCCGGGACGGTGTCCAGGCCGAGCTGCACCGCGACCACCCGGGCGAGGTTGTTGCCCTGCTCGCCGCCGGGCAACCCGCAGCCGAGCAGCAGGTCGTCGATGGTCGTGGGGTCGAGTTGCGGAACCTTCGCGAGCGCGGCGGAGATGATCTGGGCGGCCAGGTCGTCCGGGCGCAGGTCCTTGAGGGAACCCTTGAACGCCCGCCCGATCGGGGAACGCGCGGTCGCGACGATGACGGCTTCGGGCATGCTCGCGGCCCTTTCTGGAGATGACAGACCGACCAGGCGGTCGGACGCTTTGCTACCGGCACGTTAACGTGCCGGACCGGGTGAGTCCCCTTCAGGGGTCGGCTCGGCGGCGTGCGCGTGCTCGGCCGGCTCCACCGCTTCCCAGCCGAGACGGCGGCGTATGAGGGTCGCCCAGCGGCCCCGTGGCCCCCGTTCGCGGCCGGCGATCCGGGTGGCGTTGACCTCCGTGCCGGACGTCTCGGCGGCCTCGACCGCGGCGAGGTCCACCGGCAGCACCCCGCGGTCGCGTGTTGCCTCAGACGCCACGGCCAGGTCGGGCAGCAGGCCCAGCGCCGCGCACGCCGAGGGGAGCACCGCCGAGGCCGCCTGCGCGTAGCCGCGCGCGGAGGGATGAAAACGGTCGGGGCCGAACATCTCGTCGGGGTAGGTCAGGAAGTCGTCGGCGAGCAGGCTGCCCAGCGACACGGTCCGCCCGCCCTCCTCGACCACCGCGATCGTCTGGGCCGCCGCGAGCTGGCGTGACGCCCTGCGGGCGACGTAGCGCAGGGGCTGGGCGATCGGCTGGACCGTGCCCAGGTCCGGACAGGTTCCCACCACGACCGCCGCACCCATCCCGACCAGCTCGCGCACCACGTTCTGGAGGTAGAGCACCGAGTCGGCCGGCCGGACCCGGCGGATCACGTCGTTGGCGCCGATGAAGATCACGGCCAGGTCGGGCGGGTCGCGGCGGATCCGATCGAGCTGACCCGGCAGGTCCTTGGAGGTGGCCCCCACCCGGGCGACGTTGCGCAGCCGGACCGGGCCGTCGGCCACGGCGGAGATCCCCTCGGCCAGCATGCCCGCGGGGGTCTGGAGGACGTCGGTGACCGCGAAACCCGCGGCCGTGGAGTCGCCCATCATCGCGAACGAGATGACGGCGCCGTCCCCGGAACCGTAGAGCCCGTCGGCCCTGGGTGAATCCCAGGCCGTGAAACCGATCGTCCGATGGGCCCGCCGGGCCTGCAGGTACAGGAGCGCGACGGTGCTCGCCCCCAAGACGGTCAGCCCCCCGCCACCGAAGGCGGTCGCGGTGGCGATCCTCCGAGCTCGTGCGGCGCGCAGCAGCATACCCTCGCCTCCGAACCTGTGAGTGCTTGCTTCCACGTCCGGACCTACTCACCAGTAAGGTTACGGCACGCTCCCTCACTTCGCCCGGGGCCGGACAGTCCCCTCGATCCTGTCCCCGCACAATGGCCAGGGCGTTAAAGTCGGGGAAACGGGGCCGACCGGCCCACGGGCGGCGCAACGGGCCGCATTAGGTCGACAACCGGCCGCGAGAACCGCGGCGGTGAATGTGAGGGGGAGCCGCTGATGCGGGTGCACGACTCTTTGATCGAGCTGGTCGGGGACACCCCGCTCGTGCGCCTCAACAAGGTGGCCGCGGGCCTGGCCCCCACGGTCCTGGCCAAGGTCGAGTACTTCAACCCGGGCGGTTCGGTGAAGGACCGGATCGCCCTGCGCATGGTCGAGGACGCCGAGAAGAAGGGGCTGCTCAAGCCGGGGGGCACCATCGTCGAACCCACCTCGGGCAACACCGGCGTGGGCCTGGCCATCGTCGCGGCCGAGAAGGGGTACCGCTGCGTCTTCGTCTGCCCCGACAAGGTCGGCTCCGACAAGCTGGCGGTGCTGCGCGCCTACGGGGCCGAGGTCGTCGTCTGCCCCACCACCGTCGCCCCCGACCACCCCGACTCCTACTACTCGGTGTCGGACCGGCTCGCCGCCACGATCCCGGGAGCCTGGAAGCCCAACCAGTACGAGAACCCCAACAACCCCGAGTCGCACTACCACGGCACCGGACCGGAGCTGTGGGAGCAGACCGACGGACGCATCACCCACTTCGTGGCCGGCATCGGCACCGGAGGCACCATCACGGGCACCGGCCGCTATCTCAAGGAGGTCTCCGGCGGCAGGGTGAAGGTCATCGGCGCCGACCCCGAAGGCTCGGTCTACTCCGGGGGGACCGGGCGTCCCTACCTGGTCGAGGGGGTCGGCGAGGACATCTGGCCGAGCACCTACGACCCGGCGATCTGCGACGAGGTCATCGCGGTCAGCGACAAGGACTCCTTCCTCATGACCCGCCGGCTGGCCAGGGAGGAGACGCTGCTCGTCGGCGGCTCCTGCGGCCTGGCGGTCGTGGCCGCGCTGAAGGTCGCCGAGACCGCCGGACCCGACGACGTCATCGTGGTGCTGCTGCCCGACGGCGGCCGGGGCTACCTGGGCAAGATCTTCAACGACGAGTGGATGGCCGACTACGGTTTCCTCTCGGCCGAGACCGAGGAGGCCACGGCGGGCGACGTGCTCGCGAGCAAGGGGAGCGACCTCCCGCAGTTCGTCCACGCCCACCCGCACGAGACGGTCGGGACCGCGGTGGCCATCATGCGCGAGTACGGGGTGTCCCAGCTTCCGGTCATGAAGGAGGAACCGCCGGTCATGGCCGCCGAGGTCGTGGGGGCGATCGCCGAACGCGACGTCCTCGACGGCCTGTTCAAGGGCAGCGTCAACATCGACGACCCGGTCGAGAGCCACATGGGCCGTCCGTTGCCGATGGTCGGCTCCGGTGAGCCGGTGAGCCGCTGCGTGCAGGAGCTGGAGCGCTCCGGCGCGCTGGTCGTGTTGGTCGACGGCAAGCCCGCCGGCGTGCTCACCCGGCAGGACCTCCTGGCCCACCTCTCGCGCTGAGCGGAGTCCGCCCCCGGGATCGAGGGGCGGGGCGTCCCGGATAACGGGACGCCCCCGCAGCCGAGCCCACCGTGGGACGGGCCGGCCGGACACGCGGAACGGTCGTGGGAGCGGTGTCGTCGGGGTTTTCCGTCCGTCCGGACGGGAGCCCGGGCGGTTCCGTTCGTCCCCGTCCGGCGGGCCGGGACGTTCACCGACGCGGCACGCGCGGGCCCCCGGCCGGCCGGGCCGTGCTCCTGATCGTCCCTCATGGGGCCGCCACGGCGTCGTAGCGCCTTCGGGTCGGAAGCACGCTCGGTCGCGCAGGGACGGCCCGGCGCGGAGGCGAGGGGAGCGGGTGGCCAGGGACCGCGCCGCCCGGCCTTCGTCCCCTGGAACGGGCCAGCGTCGCGCTCGACGGGTCCGGCCCCGGCGAGACGAGGTGGGTCCGCGAGGACGTGGCGTGGAACCCGGCGTGGAACGGCCCCGAGCGCCGTGACATCCCGCCGCCACGGAGCCGGGTCCTTTCGTCGGACCATCCCGTTTCCCGGTGTTCCCCGTGGTCGCCCTCTTGGGGCAGGGGAGGGACGAGAAGCGTGAAGTGGACCCAATACGGTGTTCCTCGTCGTTACCCACTAGTAGACCTGGGGGTCAGGTGTCGAGGCTGCTCTCCTGGATAGTGCGCTCGACGTGGTCATGGGCTCGACGCAGGGCCGACATCCGGGCGGGGTCACGCGCGGCGCGCCGCTTCGCCTCCTACGGGCCGGGCACCTCCATCGCCTTCCCGCCGGCCACGATCTTCGGTGAACCCTGGATCGAGATCGGCGCGCACACCCTGATCGGCGCCGACATCACGCTCACCGCCGGTTTCGTACCCGGCCTGGATCTTGGTCCACGTCCGCTGCTGCGCATCGGTGACGGGTGCACGATCGGCCGTGGATCCCACGTGGTCGCGCACACGTCCATCGAGTTCGGCGACGACGTCTTCACCGGCCCGCACGTCTACATCACCGACCAGAACCACGTCTATGCCGACACCGAGACCCCTGTGGGACGGCAGTGGCCGGCCGATGATCCGGTCCGGATCGGATCGGGCAGCTGGATCGGAGCCAACGCGGTGATCCTGCCGGGGGTCAGGCTGGGCCGTAACTGCGTCGTCGCGGCGAGCTCGGTCGTCCGGCCGGGGGACTACCCCGACCACAGCGTCATCGCGGGTGTTCCCGGGCGGATCGTACGTCGCTACGATCCCGCGGCCGGCTGGATCCCCCCGTTGCGCCAGGCGCCCGTTCCCAGGACCGGGGTGGTGGGCGACGACAGGATCGTGGCCCCTGAGTCCTAGCGGGTGGCCGGTCGCGGATTCGCGCGATAACCGTGGGACACACGGCTACCCTGGGGCCCATGACGTTTGAGGGCTTTGAGACGCTGGCCATCCACGCAGGCCAGGAGGCCGACGCCGAAACCGGTGCGGTCGTGGTCCCCATCTACCAGACCAGCACCTACCGTCAGGACGGTGTGGGGGGCCTGCGCGGCGGCTACGAGTACACCCGTACCGGCAATCCCACCCGTACCGCGCTGGAGGAGTGCATCGCCGCGCTCGAGGGCGGCGCGCGCGGTCTGGCGTTCGCCTCGGGGATGGCGGCCGAGGACACGCTGCTGCGCACCATCGCCAAGCCCGGCGACCACGTGATCATCCCGGGTGACGCCTACGGCGGTACCTTCCGGCTCTTCTCCAAGGTGCTCCAGCGCTGGGGGGTCGAATGGGACGCGGTGGCGCAGTCCGACGTGGCGGCGGTACGGGCCGCCGTGCGACCCGAGACCGTCGCCATCTGGACCGAGACGCCGACGAACCCGCTGCTCAACATCTCCGACATCGCCGCACTGGCCGACGTGGCGCACGGAGCCGGGGCCCTGCTCGTCGTCGACAACACCTTCGCCTCGCCCTACCTCCAGCGACCGCTCGCGTTGGGCGCCGACGTCGTCGTGCACTCCACGACCAAGTACCTGGGCGGACACTCGGACGTCGTGGGCGGCGCGCTGGTGGCCGCCGACCCGGAACTGGGCGAGCGGCTGGCCTTCCACCAGAACACGATGGGCGCGGTGGCCGGTCCGTTCGACGCCTGGCTGACGTTGCGGGGCATCAAGACGCTGGCGGTGCGGATGGACCGTCACTGCGCGAACGCCGAGCGGATCGTCGCCGAGCTGGTGGGGCACCCCGCGGTGACGGAGGTCCTCTACCCGGGCCTGGCGGAACACCCCGGGCACAAGATCGCCGCGGAGCAGATGCGTGGTTTCGGGGGGATGGTCTCCTTCCGTCTGCGCGGGGGCGAGGAGGCCGCGCTGCGGGTCTGCGACCGCACCCGGGTGTTCACCCTGGCCGAATCGCTGGGCGGTGTCGAGTCGCTGATCGAGCATCCGGGGCGCATGACCCACGCCTCGACGGCGGGGTCGGCCCTGGAGGTCCCCAACGACCTGGTGCGGATCTCGGTGGGGATCGAGTCGGCCGACGACCTGACCGCCGACCTGCTTCAGGCCCTGGAGGGGTAGCGTCGCAGCCGGGCCGGCGTCCGGCGCGAGCCGGTCAGCCGGCCCGGCGCCGTCGCTCCAGGAAGTCGTGCACCACGTAGGAGCCCAGCCGCGCGGGATCGGGGCGCGCCACCTGCCCCCCGTTGCGGCGGGCGACCTCGTCCACGAACGCTCGCAGGCGGGGGTCGTCGGCGAGCAGGAACACGTTGAGGGCGGCGCCCCTGCGGGTCATCCGGTCCACCTCGGCCAGGGTGAGGTCGGTGGTGCGTGCCGACGGAGGCCAGGAGAAGGACGAGGAACCGTCACGCTCCAGGTGGGCGGTCGGCTCGCCGTCGGTGACGACGAGCACGATCGGGTCGAACTCGGGGTGCCGATCGAGATGGCGGCCCGCCAGCATCAGCGCGTGTTGCAGGTTCGTGCCCTGGACGGGTTCCCACTCCAGCTCGGCCAGTCCCGACGCGGGGAGCTCGCGGGCGTAGTCGCTGAAGCCGACGACCTGTACCGCGTCCTGCGGAAAGCGCGTGGTGACCAGCGAGTGCAGCGCCATGGCGGTCTGCTTCGCGGTCGACCACAGGTCGCGCAGCGCCATCGAGTAGGACAGGTCCACGAGCAGGCACACCGCCGCGGCGTTGCGGCGCTCGGTCTCGACCACCTCGAAGTCGTCCGGGCGTAGCCGTAGCCGTCCCGGGGGGTCGCCGGGGGCGTGTGGCCGTGTGGCCGCGTTGCGCAGGGTGTGCACGACGTCGAGAGGCTGCTCGTCACCGTAGCGCCAGGGCCGGGTGGCGCCCGTGGGTTCCCCGGCGGCTCCGGCTCCCGTGCTGTCGTGGTGTCCGCTGCGGGAGGTCGGAGCGGCGGAGAGGACCTCGCGCAGCGCGGTCTCGCCGAGTCGGCGCAGGGCCTTGGGGGTCAGCTGGAGCCGGGACCGGGAGCCGCGGAGATACCCCTGGTCGTGCAGCTCCCGTTCCAGTTCGCGCAGGCGTGCGAGGTCGTCGACCGCCGAGCGTCCCAGCGCGCGCCGCACGGCGTCCTCGTCGATGTCGTCGAGCCCGGCGCCGGCGTAGTCCTGGCCCAACGAGGTTTCGAGTTCGGCCAGGTCGGCGAGTTCCTCCAGGACGGTGGTGGCGTCGCCGATGCCCAGCGGATCGGTCCCGCGCGTGGGCTCACCGCCGGTCCAGGCGAGCTCGGGACGGCGTGCCTGGAGGGCCGCGGACAGGCGGCCCATCTCGTCCTCAAGCCCCGCCTCCTCGACGGTGTGGGCCATGAGGTCGTTCAGCTCGGCGCGTTGTCGGGGGGTGAGGGAGTCCAGCAGCCGTCGTGCCGCGGCGGCCCGGCGGGCCAGGGAGTCCACCAGTTCGGTGAGGTCGCGTGGCCGATCGGGGAACATGTCACCGAATTCAGCCATGAAGCGGTCGAAGTCGTCCTGGGTGTGCTCGCCTCGGTCATCGGCCTCCAACATGGCGTTGAGGGCCCCGACCATCGCGCGGACGCGACGCAGGTCCTCGGGCCGTCCCGACTCCAGGGCGCGTTTCATCCCGCGGAAGTGGGAGTCGAGGACCTCACCGCGCAGGAGACCGCGCAGCTCATCGAAGGTGGCGCGGGCCGCGGCGGAGCGCCACTCGTATCCGGCCAGGCGGCGCACTGCCGCAGCGGTGTCGGAGGGGAGCGCGTCGAGTTCGGACTCGCGCAACCGGGCGTCGTCGGAGGGATCGGGGAAGAGCTCGGCCCGTTCCTGGCCGACGGCGCGGTCCAGCAGGGAACGGACCTGGTCCAGGGTGCCGTCCAGACGGCCCGCGGCGCGCAGGGCGGCGCGTTGTTCGCGGACCCGGCGCAGCAGGTGGTCCAGGCCCGGCACGTCCCGGGTCCCGTGGCGCGCGAGATCGCGCAATGCCTGTGCCGGGCGTGTTCCGTTCATGACCGAACGGCCTAGTTCGTCCAGTGCCGCGCGCACGTCGTAGGGCGGCGCCAGCGGATCGGGTCCGTCGTGGTACTCGCCGTAGCGGAACCGGCTCATCGGCTGCTCCCCGAGCATGGTGGGTGGATGTGCGGAGGCCGGGCGGCGTCCTCACCACGATCCTCGCCTCCGCCGGCCCCGCCCGCCAGCCGTGCCCCCCTTCCTGTGGACAAGCGATCCGGCGTGCCGTCTCAGAATCGGTAGACCGAGCGGTCTGCGAGGTCGTCCTTTGACAATCGGCGGTTCAGGTAGAGCCCCTCTAGCGCGAACTCCAGCGCGGCCGCCGCGTACCCCGGGGTCTCGCCCGGCCCCTCGTCCTCGGGCGCGACCCGGGCGACCAGCTCGGCCAGTCCCGGCAACGGTCCCACCCGCCGCAGCAGCTCCGCCGCGGTGACCGACTCGCCCGACTCGACCGTGCCCCCCTCGGCGAACCGCTCCAGCAGTGGACCCAGGTCCACACCGCCCAGCACGTGCCGGAACGTCTCGGCCGTCGCGCGACGCAGCAGATGGGTCAGCACCTCCGACTCGCGTCCCTCCTCGCCGACCTCGAACTCGACCTTGCCGCGCAGCGTCTCGACGACGGGGGCCAGGTCGCACACCCGGGCCATGGCGGGCTCCTCGCCCCACAAGGCGGCGCGGCGGGCGGCCGACGCGGCGACCGTCTCGACCGCGGCGATGGCGAAGCGGGCGGACACCCCCGAACGGGCGTCCACCGCGGACGACGCCCGGACCAGGCGGGTGAACCGGGCGACGATCTCCACCAGATGGCGGGGGACGGCCGGACCGCGCGAGGGGAGGTCGGCCTCTTGGAGGAGGAGCCCGACCTCGTCGTCGAGCGAGAGCGGATAGTGGGTGCGGATCTCCGCCCCGAAACGGTCCTTCAACGGGGTGATGATCCGGCCGCGGTTGGTGTAGTCCTCGGGGTTGGCGCTGGCCACCACCAGCACGTCCAGGGGGAGGCGCAGGGTGTAGCCACGGATCTGGACGTCGCGTTCCTCCAGCACGTTGAGCAGCGCCACCTGGATGCGCGCGGCGAGGTCGGGCAGCTCGTTGACACAGAAGACGCCCCGGTTGGCGCGCGGGATCAGCCCGTAGTGGACGGTCTCGGGGTCGCCCAGGCTGCGTCCCTCGGCGAGCCGGACCGGGTCGACGTCGCCGATGAGGTCCCCGACGCTGGTGTCGGGGGTGGCGAGCTTCTCGCCGTAGCGCTCGTCGCGGTGCCGCCAGGCCACCGGCAGGTCGTCGCCGAGCTCGGCGGCCATTCCGCGGCAACGGGCGCAGACCGGCGCGTGGGGCGAGTCGTTGATCGGGCAGCCCGCGACGACCGGGCTCCACTCGTCGAGCAGGCCGGCGATCGTCCGGATCAGCCGTGTCTTCCCCTGCCCCCGCTCTCCCAGCAGCACGACGTCGTGGCCGGCGATCAGGGCCCGTTCGAGATGGGGCAGCACGGTGGAGTCGAACCCCACGATGCCGGGGAACCGGTCGACCCCCGCGCGCATACGTTCCAGGAGGTTCTCGCGGATCTCGGCCCGGACCGTGCGGTGGGCGTGCCCACGGGCGCGCAGCGCGCCGAGGGTGGTGGGGCGGGGAGCGGATTCCCGTGTGGCGGCGGACATGGGGACGAGTCTATGCAGACGCGGGGGACAGGCCGGTGACGCGCGCCACCACGGGGGTAGTGGGCAGGAGAAGGGAACAAGATCGTCCACGCGGAGGTTTCACCGAAGCGGCTCGGGAGCATGGACCCGGGTGTGCGCGGCACGGACGGACGTGAGGGGGCTGCCGGTGGCCAGGTTCGGCGATGCTCTGGCGACGGGGGCCGACCTCGTGAGCGCGGCCGAGCGCGCGGTGCGCGGGGCGCTCGCCCCGCTCGATGGCGCGGCCGACCTCGTGTGCGTGTTCGTCTCCGGTGCCGACCCCGAGGAGGTGGAGCTGGCGGCCGAGCGCGCCATGGCGCTGGCCGGCGAGGCCACCACGATCGGGTGCAGTTCGACCGGCGTGATCGGCGGCGGCCGTGGTGTCGAGGGCGAGGGGGCCGTCAGCGTCTGGGCGGCGATGCTGCCCGGGGTCGCGATCACCCCGTTCCGGCTCGACACCATCCCCGAAGGCGACCACTTGGCGGTGGTCGGCATGGTCGAGCCGGGCCCCGAGGACCGGGTCGCCCTGCTCCTGGCCGATCCCTACGAGTTCCCGGCGCACTCGTTCGTGCGCCGTTCGACGGCCGTGCTGGGCGGACTGCCGATCGTCGGTGGGCTCGCTGATGGGCTTCGCGGCCGGGAGTCGGTCCGGCTGTTCGCCGACGGGCACACCGTCGACAACGGCGCGGTCGGCCTCCTCCTGGGCGGGGAGGGGGTCGTGGGCACCACCGTCAGCCAGGGGTGCCGCCCCATCGGGCCGTCCATGGTGGTGACGGCGGCCGAGGGGAACACCGTGCTGGAACTCGCGGGCACCCCCGCCTACCGCAAACTGGAGCAGATCGTCAACGCGCTGCCACCGGAGGAACAGGACCTGCTGACGCAGGGGCTGCACATCGGCATCGCGATGGACGAGTACGCCGACCAGCACGAACAGGGAGACTTCTTGATCCGCGCCCTGATCGGCGCCGATCCGGAATCCGGGGCGCTGACGATCGGGGACGTGGCCGAGGTGGGGCAGACCGTCCGCTTCCAGGTCCGGGACCATGACACCGCAGAGGACGACCTCCTGCAACGGCTGCGCTCCTTCGGGGAGGACACCGGCGGCCGTACCCGGGCGGCCCTGTTGTTCTCGTGCAACGGCCGGGGGGCCGCGATGTTCTCCTCGGCCGACCACGACGTGCGCTGTGTCCGTCAGACCCTCGGCATCGAGGCGGTGACCGGGTTCTTCGCCGCGGGCGAGATCGGTCCCGTGGCCGGACGCAACCACCTGCACGGGCTCACGGCCTGCCTGCTCGCCTTCGAGAGCTGACCTCTCCGCAAGCTTTACCGATGAGGGCCGGGCTCCCCGGCGCGCCGTCTTCGTCGCCGAGCGTTGCTGCATGCTTACTGTTCGTGGTCGAACGCGCTCGTGGGATGGAGGAAGTGGTGCACGCCTGGAGGAGATGGGGGGCCGTCGCCCTGCTGGGGACGCTCGTGCTCGCGACGACGCCGAGCCCCCACCGGGGCGCCGCCGTGGCGGCGACGTGGCCCGACCGCGACGCCGGATGGTTCACCGAGGACCTGGCCGCGGCCGAACGGGTCGGCGCCCTGTTGGACGAGAACGGACTGGGCGTCGAGAACGCCGAGCGCGCGCCGATGGGGGCCTCGCTACGCGACGCCCGCGCCGCCGCTCCGGCCGCGCTCGCCACGTTCCCGGCGCGCGCCCTGGGGTACCGGACCGGGGCCGCCGAGATCGCGGTCGAGTCGACGGCCAGTGGACACGACCTCCTCGTGGAGGTACGGGGCAGGCGCGCCGACGGGCACTGGACCGAGTGGCGTGGTGCGCCGTCGCCGACGGGGGGTCGGTCCCGTCGGGTCGTGTTGCCCGTGCCGGTCGACCAGCTCCAGGTGCGCATCGGACTGGGTCCCTCGGCGGCGCGTGAGGACGCGAGGGTGAGCGCGGTACGGCTGCGTCCGCGCGTCGGGGCCGCCGAACGGCGCGCGCTGCCGGCCGAGCCCTTCTCCGCCCGGCTGTACGCCACCCGGATCGGCCGGGAGGGAGAGGTCACCGCCAACGGCCACGAGATCCGGGTCGCGGACCGCTTCGCCGCTCTACCGTCGCGCCGTCCCCTGGCCGCACGCGACGGTGGCGAGTACGTGGTGCGAGTGTGCGGTGAGCAACGCTGCGCCTACGTCCCGGTGTGGGACGTGGGGCCGTGGAACGTCAAGGACGACCACTGGAACGCGCGCCGGGAGATGTGGACCGACCTGCCAAGGGGTAAACCGCAGGCCCAGGCCGCCTACGAGGAGAGCTACAACGGGGGCGTCGACGGGTTCGCGCGCGACGTGCTGGACCCGGCCGGCATCGACCTCGCCGACGGGACGTTCCAGGAGGTGCTCGGAGCCGAACGGGGCGGATGGGTCGACGTCGACTACCTGTGGACCGGCCGCATCAGCCATCCGGTCCATCTCAGCGCCGAGAACGGCGGAACGGTCGAGCTGCGCTCCCAGCCCCGGAGCGGGGCCCGCCAGGTCGGCAGCGCGGCCTCGGGAGTGGTGGTGGATGTGGCCTGCCGGGTCCACGGGGACGAGGTGAGCGGTCCCCGCGGCACCGAGGACGAGTGGTACCGCCTCGCCGCGGGGGAGTACGTGCCCGCCGTCTTCGCCGAGGAGGACGCCGACGTCGAGGTGTGCGGCACGGCGGGGGAGACGACGGTTCCCGACGAGGCACCGCCCCACCACGCCCCCCTGGCGCCCGCCGGATCAGTAGCGGACGACGAGGGTGCGCGTCGCCCGATCGTGCAGTGACCGGCCCAGGCCGTCGAACCCCGCCCAGACGCAGTCGACGAGCGTGAAGACGTGTCCCAGGCAGGGCACCGACTGGGGCAGGCCGAACAGGGCGGCGCGGCCCAGGGTGCGCCACTGGCCCGGCCGCCCGGCGTCCTCGGCCCGGACCACCCGGATGCGCAGCAGGGCCTTGCCCGGGGTCATCCCCCAGCCGGCGTGGAACAGCCAGTCGTACAGCAGGGTCAGCGGCCCCCAACCGAACAGGAACAGCAGGGTCCAGGCGTCGACGAAGGCGACGGTGAAGGGTTCGTCCGGCGGGGTGGTCATGGTCAGGAGCATGACCACCCCGAGGAAGAAGAGGAGGGCGAGGACGGCTATCAGCACGTAGTCGACGATCCTGGCCATCAGGCGCGCGCTGAAACCCGCGGGACGGGGACCGGGAGCGCCGCTGTAGCCCACGGGGGCGGGGGAGGAGGGTCCGGGATTCCAAGAAGAAGGGGAGGAGTGCACTCTGGAATTATCGTCGCTTCGGACGGGGCGGGAGACGGTGAAGAGTGCCCCAACGCGGAAGGGGTGGCCCGTGGCCACCCCTTCCGCGTTGACGCTTCAGGGGTTATGCCCCGCCGTAGGGGACGGCGTCGAGAATCTCGACCGTCAGGTTGCGACCGTTGGGGAGGGTGTAGGTGGCCTTCTCGCCGACCTTCTTGCCGTTGATGGCGCTCCCCAGTGGCGACTTCGGCGAATAGACGTCGATCGGCGCGCCACTCTCCTCGCGGGAGGCGAGCAGGAAGGTGACCTCTTCGTCGTCACCCTCGAACTTGATGGTCACGGTCATACCGGGGCCGACAACGCCGGCGCTGCGCGGAGCCTCGCCGACGCGCGCGTTACTCAGGATGCTCTGGAGCTGGATGATGCGGGCCTCGATCTTGCCCTGCTCCTCCTTGGCGGCGTGGTAGCCGCCGTTCTCCTTCAGGTCGCCCTCTTCCCGAGCGGCTTCGATCCGGTCGGCGATCTCGATGCGACCAGGCCCCGACAGGTGCTCCAGCTCCGCTGTGAGCCGGTCGTACGCCTCCTGGGTGAGCCAGGTGACGTTGTCATCTCGGGTCTCGGTCACGGGAACTCCCTTGGTGCGTCTAGTGACCGCGTTACCTCATGAACGCGGCTGAACTTACGAGATTAGCACCGAGCCCCCTGGAAACCAGGGGCATGAAACCCTGCTCCCCAGGCCATGCGCCTCCCGGGTTTGCGGAGGTGACAGGCTGGGCAAGAGAATCTTTTCCCCTGGCGTCCGGACGGCCGGAGAGGCCGCTCGGGTCACTCCCCGGAAGCCTCCGCCGGCTCCTGTTCCCGGCAGGAGGCCACCTGAATCGAGGTGGCCTCGCGGACCGTCTCGACGGTCGCCCTGACGTCACGCAGTCCCGCCTCGACGGCCACCTCGGTCTGCCCCACCTGGACGTGCTGGGCGTCGGTGGCGGTGATGAGGCACAGGGTGGGGTTCCGGGCGTTGACCTGGAAGGTGATACTCGCCTCGGTCGCGGAGTCGACCTTCCAGGCGATCGTCTGGTAGTGCGCCTGGTTGAGGGTGCCGCTGTAGCCCAGCAACGCTGTTCCCCAACCGACGGTGAAGATCGCGGCAGCCAGGACGGCCAGGACGAAGAAGACCGGCCGGTTGCCCAGACGGCGTCGGGGTGCGGGAGCCGGCCCGTCGGCGTCGGATGCGTGGTCAGAGGGCTTCGGCTGCATACGGGAATCTCCGAACGTGGGGTCTACGTTGTCTAAGATAGCTCCGGTCCAGCAGGCTCCCGCTCCACCCCCACTTGGACGGGACCGGCGCGTCTTCCGCGCGGTTCCCGGAGCGGTCGACGTCGGCTTTCGCTATCCACCCAAGGGGATGTCCGTTGTCTGAGCGCTTGCGGCTGATGGCCGTTCACGCCCACCCCGACGATGAGTCCAGCAAAGGCGCGGCCACCATGGTCCGCTACGTCAACGAGGGTGCCGACGTACTGGTCGTCACACTCACCGGTGGGGAACGTGGCTCCATCCTCAACCCCGCGATGGACCGGCCCGAGATTCGCGAGAACATCGGCGAGGTCCGTCGTAAGGAGATGGAGCAGGCCCGTCAGATTCTTGGCGTCCGCCAGGAGTTCTCCGGGTTCATCGACTCGGGGTTGCCCGAGGGCGACCCCCTGCCCCCGTTGCCCGAGGGGTGCTTTGCCGTGCAGCCGTTGGAGGTGGCGGCCGAACCCCTGGTCCGTTCGGTCCGCGAGTTCCGCCCGCACGTGATCATCACCTACGACGAGCAGGGTGGCTATCCTCACCCCGACCACATCATGTGTCACAAGGTCTCGGTCGAGGCGTTCGAGGCCGCGGGCGACCCCGATCGCTATCCCGGTACGGGCAAGCCGTGGCAGCCGCTGAAGCTCTACTACCACGTCTCGTTCCCGCGCCAAAGGTTCGAGCGCATCGCCGAGATCATGGCCGAGCGCGGTCTGACCAATCCGTTCGCCGAGTGGATCGAGCGGATGAAGGACCGGAACTTCCCCCAGTGGGAGATCACCACCCAGGTCGAGTGCGGCGAGCACTTCGAGACACGCGACCGTGCGCTCATCGCCCACGCGACCCAGATCGACCCGAACGGCTTCTGGTTCGCGGTCCCGCTCGACATCCAGCGCGAGGCGTGGCCCTATGAGGACTACCACTTGGCGCGCTCGCTGGTCGACACCGAACTTCCCGAGGACGACCTCTTCGCAGGGGTCCGGGAGACGGTGAGAACATGATGGACATGAACGCCGCACCACTGTATCTGGCCAGCCTCTCGGCGGACTTCAAGGCCGACATCACGCCGGGTGTCCTCGGTTTCATCGTCATCGCGGGGATCGCCACCGCGCTGTACTTCCTGATGAAGAGCATGCGCCGGCACCTGTCGGTGACGAGGTCGGGGACCTTCCTGGCCGCGGGGGACAAGCACGAGGACTGAGCCGGAGCGGCCACCGCCAGGGGCGGGGCCACCGGTCGTGGGCGAGGGGCCGTTCGGCGCGTTGGCGCCGAACGGCCCCTCGCCGTCTCCCATCCCGCGCGCGGAGGGGGCGACTTGACGGGCAACGGGCCCGCGGGGCAGGATGGGCCCATCAAACAAGACGAGACGTCTCGTCTCGGAAAGGAGAGGGAATGACCCCGACCGGACAGCGGTCCCGAACCGCCGAACGCACCTGGTTCGTCACGGGTGCCTCGCGCGGGTTGGGCCGCGCGTTCGTCGAGGCCGCCCTGGAGGCGGGGGAGCGCGTCATCGGCGTCGCGCGCGACGTCACCCCCCTCGACGACCTGCGCGCCCGCTTCCCGGAACGGCTGCACGCCTTCCCCCCTCGACGTCACCGACCGCGACGAGGTCCTGGCGGGCGTCCAGCGGGCCTTCGACGTCTACGGCCGCCTGGACGTCGTGGTCAACAACGCCGGCCAGATGCTCTACGGGATGCTGGAGGAGGTCACCGAGGAGCAGGCGAGAAGGCACATGGACGTCAACTTCTTCGGCCCGCTGTGGGTGTGCCAGGCCGTCGTACCGCTCATGCGGGAGCAGGGATCAGGACACATCGTCCAGGTGGCCACCGTGGGCTCATTCGGCGGTTTCTCCTGCGTGGGGATGTACTCCGCGGGCAAGACCGCGCTGGACTCCATCAGCGAGGCCCTCGCCCTGGAGGTCGAGGAGTTCGGGATCAAGGTGACCGTTCTACAGCCCACCTCCTACGACACCGAGCTCTTCACCAGGGGCACCACCGCCACCGAGGAGCATCCGGCCTACGCCGGGCTACGCGCCCGCCTCACGCAGATGTGGAGCGGCGTGCAGGACCCGCCGCCGGCCAAAGCCGCCCCGGTACTCATGGAACTCCTCGACCTGGAGAAGCCGCCGCGGAGGCTGGCCGTCGGCGGCTACTCCCACGAGCTCGCGGCCCAGGCCGAGGACGCGCGCCGGGCGGAGGCCGAAGCGTGGAAGGAGCTGAGCCGCAAGGGCGACTAGGCCGCGCGACGGCCCCGCCCCGGCCGGAGGGGGCGGAACTCAGCGATAGGTGCAGACCTCGATCAGGTTGTGGTCGGGATCCCGGAAGTAGACGCTGAGGATCGGGCCGGTCGCCCCGGGCTGCTCGCCCGGCCCCTCCTCGATGGGAACACCGTGCGCGGCGAGCTCCTCGATCACCTGCTCCAGGGGTTCGACCGCGACCAGGCACAGGTCGGCGCTGCCGGGGAGCGGTCGGGCGGCCTTCGGCTCGAACTCGCGTCCGGCCTGGTGCAGGTTGATCTTGCTGCGACCGAAGGCGAGCGCGGTGCGCCCCTCGCCGAACCTCACCACCCTCATGCCGAGCACCGAGCTGTAGAAGTCCACCGTCGTCTCGATGTCGGCGACGGTCAACACCAAATGGTCCAACCGGTCGATGCGCATGGCCCCACCCTAGGAACCGCTCCTCCCCCCGTCCCTCTCCCCACGGACAGAACACCCATCCCTTGACACCGCGACCGGCCGTGTGTCGCCGACGCGCCGTGGGGCAGAGTGGGGACATGCCGAACCGTCTCGCCGACGCCACCAGCCCCTATCTGCTCCAACACGCCGACAACCCCGTCGACTGGTATCCGTGGGGGGAGGAGGCGTTCGCCGAGGCCCGGAGCCGCGACGTGCCCGTCCTGCTCTCGGTCGGCTACGCGGCCTGCCACTGGTGCCATGTCATGGCGCACGAGTCCTTCGAGGACCCGCGTACCGCGGAGATGATGAACGCCGGCTTCGTCAACATCAAGGTGGACCGCGAGGAACGCCCCGACATCGACGCGGTCTACATGGAGGCCACCCAGGCGATGACGGGCCAGGGCGGCTGGCCCATGACGGTCTTCCTCACCGCCGAGGGCGCCCCCTTCTACTGCGGGACCTACTTCCCGCGCGAACACTTCCAGCGGCTGCTGTTCAGCGTCTCCCAGGCCTGGCGGGAGGACCGGGAGGGGGTCGTCGGACAGGGCCAGCGCGTGGTGGACGCGCTCAGCGCCCCCCGGATCCTGCCCGGAGCCCAGCCGCCCGACGCGGCGGTACTCGACGCCGCCGTGCGCGGACTGGAGGACACCTACGACCGTTCCGGCGGCGGTTACGGCGGCGCGCCGAAGTTCCCGCCCTCCATGCTGCTGGAGTTCCTGCTGCGCCACCACGCGCGTACCGGCGACCCCGCACACCTCAACGGGGAGGCGGCGCAGACGCGCGGCACCGCGCTGGAGATGGCCGTCCACACCGCGCACGCCATGGCCCGAGGCGGCATCTACGACCAGCTCGGCGGCGGATTCGCGCGTTACTCCGTGGACGCCGGGTGGGTGGTGCCCCACTTCGAGAAGATGCTCTACGACAACGCGCTGCTGCTGCGCGCCTACACCCATCTGTGGCGTTCCACCGGGGACGCCCTCGCCCGCCGGGTGGCCCTGGAGACCGCGGACTGGATGGTCGCCGACCTGCTCACCCCCGAAGGGGGGTTCGCCTCCGCCCTGGACGCCGACAGCGAGGGGGAGGAGGGACGCTACTACGTCTGGACCCCTAACCAGCTGCGCGCCGTCCTGGGAGACGAGGACGGGGCCTGGGCGGCGCGGCTGTTCGGCGTCACCGACGGGGGGACCTTCGAACGCGGCACCTCGGTGCTGCGGCTCCCGACCGACCCGGACGACCCCGACCGCTACGCCCGGATCCGCGACGCGCTTCTTCGCGCGCGGGCCGAGCGGGTGCCCCCGGCCCGAGACGACAAGATCGTGGCGGCCTGGAACGGCCTGGCGGTCGCCGCCCTGGCCGAGACCGGCGCGCTGCTGGACCGCCCCGACCTGATCGACCGGGCGCGTGACGCCGCCCGGTTGCTCACCGACCTCCACGTCACCGGCGACCGTCTGGGCCGGACCTCGCGGGCCGGGACACTCGGCCCGAGCGCGGGGGTGCTCGAGGACTACGCCGACGTCGCCGAAGGACTGCTCACCCTCCACGCCGTCACCGGGGAGGCGCGGTGGGTGCACGTGGCGGGACGGCTGCTCGACACCGTCCTGGAGCGCTTCTCCGACGGTCGCGGGGGCTTCTACGACACCGCCGACGACGCCGAAGGACTGTTCAACCGGCCGCAGGACCCCACGGACAACGCCGCCCCCTCGGGGTGGACGGCCGCGGCCGGGGCCCTGCTGTCCTATGCGGCGCTCACCGGTTCGACGCGACACCGCGAGGCAGCCGAGAGGGCGCTGGCAACGGTGACGCTCCTCGCGGAGAAGGCCCCCCGTTTCGCCGGGTGGGGGCTGGCGGTCGCCGAGGCCCGGCTGGCCGGCCCGCTGGAGATCGCGGTCGTCGGCCCCGCCGGCGACCCCGACACCGAGGCGCTGCACCGCGCCGCGCTGATGGCGACCTCGCCGGGCGCCGTGGTCAGCCGCGGCGACGGCGCCGACGACGGCGGGATCGGCCTGCTGCGCGGACGTCCGCTCGTCGAGGGCCGGCCGACCGCCTACGTCTGCCGGGGATTCACCTGCCGCCTGCCGGTCACCACCGTGGGGGAGCTCGTCGCGCAACTGGCCGCCGACGGGGGCTGAGCCCCCACCCGTTCTCGCGCGCTCGACTCTTCCGAGATGATCTTGGGGACGGCCCCGCCTCCACGGCGACATCGGGCCGTCCCAAGATCGATGTGGACCGGCCCTCTCCCGGCTGGGGCGTGACAGGGTGTCCGCCGCGTGAACCCCCGGGTGGGGGTCGCGCGTGTAATACCCAACCAACCGTTCCCAGTGGGGAGTTGTCAGTCGTGCGGAACACAGACGCGGGAGGAGCGGTCGTCCCCGAGGCGCGCCGTCCCAGCCCTACGATCACCGACTCCGTCGAAGAACTCGCGCGCAGGGCGAGGGACGGGGACAAGACGGCGCTGGAGGAGCTGCTGCGGCGCGTCCAGCCCGAGGTGCTGCGCCGTTGCGCGCGTTTCCTGCCCTACCGGCAGGACGCCGAGGTGGCCTGCCAAGACGCCCTGGCGCGGGTCGCCGCGGGCATTACCGGTTTCACCGGTGATTCGCTGTTCACCACGTGGCTGTATACGGTGGTGTCGAACTCGGCGCGGCAGACCTACAGGTCGATGAAACGGAGATCGGCGGAGCCGACCACCGGAGCCGAGCCCATCCCACGTCAACGTGATCCCCGGACCACCAGTGTCGTCGCGGGCTCGCGCATCGATCTGCTGGAGGCGCTGGACCGTCTGGAACGCGACCGTCCGCACCTGGTCGTCCCCCTGGTCCTGCGGGACCTGTTCCAGATGGACTACGGGGAGATCGCCGAGGAGCTCGACCTCGCGCTGGGCACGGTGAAGTTGCGCATCCACGAAGGGCGCAAGCACGTGCGCAGGTCGCTCAGCGCGGCCTGATCCCCGATCGTCACCGCGGTCGGGTCAGGCGACGGCGTGAGGGGGGTCCGCGCCGGGGACCGGAACGATCATGCGCTGTCGGAGCAGCGGGAAAGGTGCTAGTCATGGGGCTGCGTGATCCCCTCTACTGGCTGTACGAGCGGCGACTGGAACGCAAGCTCCAGTCCTGCCAGACCCCCCGGCACGTGGGGGTCATCCTCGATGGCAACCGGCGTTGGGCCAAGACGAGCGGACTGGCCAACGTCAACAAGGGGCACCAGGCCGGCGCGGACAAGATCTTCGAGCTGCTGGGCTGGTGCAACGAGGTCGGCGTCCAGGTCGTCACGCTCTGGCTGCTGTCCACCGACAACCTGTCCCGGGCGCGCGAGGAGCTCGACCCCCTCCTGCGGATCATCGAGGACACCGTCCGCCGTCTCCAGCGCGAGGGGTGGCACGTCAACCCCATGGGCGCGCTCGACCTCCTGCCGGGAGAGACCGCTGCTGTCCTGAAAGAGGCTGGATCGGCCACATCCGGCTATCCCGGTCTGATTGTGAACGTCGCCGTGGGGTATGGAGGACGGCGTGAGATCGCTGATGCGGTGCGGTCGCTCCTCCTCGCGGAGGCGGCGAAGGGCACCGGCATCGAGGAGCTCGCCGAGCGCCTCGATTCCGAGCACATCGCTGAGCATCTCTATACCCGCGGCCAGCCCGACCCGGATCTCCTCATCCGGACCTCGGGGGAGCAGCGCCTCTCCGGCTTCCTGCTCTGGCAGAGCGCCCACTCGGAGTTCTACTTCTGCGAGGTCTTCTGGCCGGCGTTTCGCAAGGTGGACTTCTTGCGCGCGCTCCGCTCCTACGGCGTGCGGCACCGACGCTTCGGCACGTGACCCCGGCGGCTTCCCGTTCTCTCCTGTCCCCGACCAGGGAACCGTCACGGTAACCCGGTGTTCACACGCCGGGAATTCCACGGGTCTTGCTCTTTTGCGCGCGCCGGGTAGCGTCGGTACCAGCGGACGGTGCGCATCCGTCCGTTCGGGAGGCCCCGACTCATTGACGGTCCTGGACACAGGAACCCAACGTGACAAGGGCCGGTCCCGGCCCTTTCGGGGCTGGACCCGGTCCTTGGAATCCCGTGAGTCTAGGGTGCCCTTGAGGCGCCCAAGGGGAGAACGCGTGGCTAGTTCCTCGTCCCACCGCCGCGACCTTCCGTCCGCTGTTTCCTCCGGCGAGGCAGGCGAACGGCGGACCTACGTGCTCGACACCAGCGTCCTGTTGGCCGACCCGATGTCGATCACTCGGTTCGCCGAGCACGACGTCGTCCTGCCGATCGTGGTCGTCACCGAGCTCGAGAGCAAGCGGCACCACCCCGAACTCGGTTACTTCGCCCGCGAGGCGTTGCGCCGACTGGACGATCTGAGGGTGGCCCACGGCTCCCTGGACGTCCCGGTACCGGTCAACGACCAGGGTGGGACCCTCCGTGTCGAGCTCAACCACAGCGATCCCAACGTCCTGCCGGCCGGATTCCGGCTCGGCGACAACGACACCCGGATCCTGACGGTCGCCGGCAACCTCGGGGCCGAGGGGCACGATGTCGTCCTCGTCAGCAAGGACCTGCCACTGCGGATCAAGGCGTCCTCGATCGGGCTCGCCGCCGATGAGTACCGCGCCGAGCTGGCGATCGAGCACGGCTGGACCGGCATGGCCGAGCTGGAGGTGCCCGCTCACGAGATCCAGGAACTCTTCGAGGACGGCACGGCCGAGATCGAGGCCGCGCGTGAGCTGCCCTGCCACACCGGTCTGGTGCTGGTGTCGGAGCGAGGCAAGGCCCTCGGCCGGGTCCTGCCGGACAAGTCGGTCAAGGTGGTGCGGGGCGATCGCGAGGTCTTCGGGCTGCACGGCCGCAGCGCCGAACAGCGCATCGCGCTGGACCTGCTCACCGATCCGGAGGTGGGCATCGTCTCGCTCGGCGGCCGGGCGGGCACCGGAAAGTCGGCGTTGGCGCTGTGCGCCGGCCTGGACGCGGTCCTGGAACGCCGCCTGCACCGCAAGGTCGTCGTGTTCCGGCCGCTGTACGCCGTCGGCGGCCAGGACCTCGGCTACCTCCCGGGCAGCGAGTACGAGAAGATGACCCCCTGGTCGCAGGCGGTCCACGACACGCTCTCGGCGCTGACCACCCAGGACGTCATCGACGAGGTCGTCGACCGGGGGATGCTGGAGGTACTGCCGCTGACCCACATCCGCGGGCGCTCCCTGCACGACTCGTTCGTCATCGTCGACGAGGCGCAGTCCCTGGAACGGGGCGTGCTGCTGACGGTGCTCTCCCGGCTCGGTGAGAACTCCCGCGTGGTGTTGACCCACGACGTCGCCCAGAGGGACAACCTGCGGGTGGGCCGCTACGACGGTGTGGTCGCGGTGATCGAGAAGCTCAAGGGGCACCCGCTGTTCGCCCACGTCACCTTGACCAGGTCCGAGCGGTCGCCGATCGCGGCACTGGTCACGGAGATGCTGGAGGGCTGATCGGGCGAGCCGTCCGGCTCCACGCGCGGGGCCGGACGGCTGTTCACGCGGCATTCGAGCGGAATTGGGGTCCGCGATGCGGGCCCCCGATACAACCTCTAGGCGTCCGTCTCCGAGCCGGAGGAGCGCCTGATGTCCCCTCACCCCCTGTCCCGACGAACCCTGCTGCGTGCCGGAGCGGTGGGGGCGGGAGCCGTGGCCCTCTCCGGCGCCGCGCCCGCCTTCGCCCAGGGACGTAACCGCCCGGTCCTCACCCACGGCATCCAGATCGGCGACCCGCGCACCGACGGCGCCGTCGTGTGGACCCGCGCCGACCGGGCCGCGCGGATGGTCGTCGAGGTGTCGACCCGCCCCGACTTCAAGAACGCCCGCACCGTCCGCGGACCCCAGCTCACCCCCGGCAGCGACGGCACCGGCCGGATCCGGCTGACCGGTATGAAGCCCGGAACCCGCGTCCACCTGCGCGTACACGCCGAAACGGAGCGGACGCGCAGTGAGGTCGTCGAGGGATCCTTCCGCACGCCCGGCGGCGAGGACGAGCCCATCCGCTTCGTGTGGGGCGGTGACGTGGCCGGACAGGGCTGGGGCATCAACCCCGACTTCGGCGGGATGAGGATCTTCCGCGCGATGGCCGAGCGCGACCCCGACTTCTTCCTGCACAGCGGGGACACCTGCTACGCCGACGGCCCCATAGCCGAGCGCGTCGAACTCCCCGACGGGCGGGTGTGGCGCAACGTGGTGTCCGAGGCCAAGTCCAAGGTCGCCGAGACGCTCGCCGAGTTCCGCGGGCAGTACGCCTACAACCTGTCCGACGAGGCGCTGCGCGCGTTCTCCGCGAGGGTGCCGCAGATCGTCCAGTGGGACGACCACGAGGTCACCAACAACTGGTACCCCGGCGAGATCCTGCCCGAGGGGGTCTACACCGAACGCGACGTCGACACCCTGGCGCGGCGGGCGCACCGGGCGTTCCACGAATGGCAGCCGATCATCGCCCGGGAGGCGGTCGACGGCCGGATCTACCGCAAGATCTCCTATGGCCCGCACCTGGACGTGTTCGTCATCGACATGAGGACCTACCGGGACGCCAACTCCGGCGGCTCGCTGCCCTACGAGCGGGTCCTCGGCGACACCCAGGCCCGCTGGTTGCTGGAGCAGGTCTCCGCCTCCACGGCCACCTGGAAGGTCATCGCCTCGGACATGCCGGTCGGCGTGGTCATCCCCGACGGGGAGGCGATCGAGGGCGTCGCCAACGACCTGCCGGGACAGGCGCTGGGGCGCGAGGCGGAGATCCAGTGGCTGCTGCACCACCTGCACCGCCGGGGGGTCACCGACGTGGTCTGGCTGACCGCCGACGTCCACTACACCGCGGCCCACCACTACTCGCCCGACCGGGCGACCACCCACCTGGACTTCTCTCCGTTCTGGGAGTTCGTGTCGGGTCCCCTGCACGCAGGGGCCTTCGGCCCCAACCGGCTCGACCCGACCTTCGGGCCGCGCGAGGTGTTCGTCAACGCGCCGCCGCGGGCCAACGCCTCGCCCATGGAGGGATTCCAGCACTTCGGGGAGGTCGAGATCGACCCGCGCAGCAGGGAGTTCACCGTCCACCTGCGCGACATCGACGGCCGGTCCCTGTGGACGAGGACACTGCGCCCCGAGAAGTAGGGCCGGGTCGGCCCCGGTCCGCGCTCCGCGGACCGGGGCCCTTCCGTTTGCTCCGGTCCGAACCGGTCAGGGGAGGGCCGTGAGTCCGGCGGAGGGGAGGACGCGATGAGCACCACGGTGGCGATCGCCCGGCATGGCCGCACGCCCTGGCACGCCGACCACCGTTATGTCGGGTCGAGTGACATCCCCATCGACGAGGTCGGCCGTAGACAGGCGCGTGAGCTGGCCGGCTGGGCGCGGGAGTTCGCGCCGTCCGCCCTGTTCTGTTCGCCGCTGAGGCGCACCCGGCAGACGATGGAGCCGGTCGTGGCGGCGGTCGGTGTCGAGGCGACCGTGGACCCGCGGCTACGCGAGGTCGACTTCGGGATCGGGGAGGGGCGCACCCTCGACGAGGTGGACGAGGAGGTGGCGCGCCGGTTCCGGGCCGATCCGGTCACCGACCACTTTCCCGGCGGGGAGGACCCGCGTGAGGCCGCCGAGCGCGCGGTGGAGTGGGTCGTGGAGGTGGGCCGGGGCCACGAGGGACGTCGCGTGCTCGCGGTCGCCCACGGGACGCTGATCCGCCTGGTGCTCTGTTCGGCCATGGGCATCCCGCTGAAGGAGTACCGTCGCGCGATGCCCGCGGTCCGCTCGGTCGGCCTGACCCTGTTGCGGGTCGACGGCGAGCGCATCGCCATGGAGGGGTTCAACGTTCCGCCGGTTCCGGGGCGCATGGACTGAAACCCCTGTGATCCGGGCGGACCGTATCGAAGGTTTTCACACTTCGTAATAACCGCCTGGTCGTGACACCGCCTGCTGTATGACGCTATGTAGTGTGATCCACCCCACCGTGGATTTGGTGTTACTCGCCCGTGATCATGCGGCAGGCTGGGGGCCGTCCAGAAGGAACCCCCGAAGCGCGGTTGTGCGGCCCCCGACGGCCCGAAAGCCCGCGCAGAGATCCCGGTGGAGCCGGCGGCCGGTCCCCTCACAGTTCCCGCCGCTCCCGAACCTCCTCCCCGCCCACCGGAGACCGGGGGTCGATCGCGCGCGAAACACCGGGCGCGCGACTGACGAAAGGGCAGTCCTTGCTACTCAACCGGATTTCGCTGCGGGCCGCCGGTGCCGTCGGAGCGGCCGTCCTCGTCGGCGGCGGCGCATTCGCCATCTCCGCGTTCGCCGACAGTGGTACTCCGCCGGAGCAGGCCGCCTCCGCGGCCCTCCCGCAGCCCTCCGAGACCGCCTCGACCGCGTCCTTCTTCCCCGAGGCGCAGGATCTCCCCGCCGAAGAGCGCGAGGCGCGGATCAACGAGGCCCGCGCGCAGCGCGACGAGGCCAGCGGGGCCGCCTCGATCCGGGCCGCCGTCTCCGTCCAGGCAGAGAAGGAGGAGCCCGAGGAAGAGGAGGAGCCCGCCGGCGAAGAGAGCACCGACGATGGCGGCGGCGCGCCGGCCCCCTCCGGCGACCCCAAGTCGATCGCCCAGGCCATGCTCGCCGACTACGGCTGGGGCTCCGACCAGTTCAGCTGCCTGGAACCGCTGTGGGAGAAGGAGAGCAACTGGAACCCCAGCGCCCAGAACCCCAGCTCCGGGGCGTACGGCATCCCCCAGGCGCTGCCCGGCGACAAGATGGCCAGCGCCGGATCCGACTGGCAGACCAACCCCGCCACCCAGATCAAGTGGGGGCTGGGCTACATCTCGGACCGCTACGGCACCCCGTGTGGCGCCTGGGAGCACTCGCAGGCCAACAACTGGTACTGACCCGAACGTGATGAAGGGCCCGCGGACTCGTCCGCGGGTCCTTCGTCACGGATGGGGACGGAAGGAGTGGGAGACCTCCTCGATGACCGCCCGGTACTCCTCGCGTTCGGCCTCGGTGAGTCCTCGGGGAGCAGGATCTCCTTGATCGCGACTTCGCGTTCCAGGGTCGGATCCCACGCCTGCCACACGGCGCCCATGCCGCCGCGACCGGGCCGTCTGCGGATCTGATAGCGCCCGGCGATGACGCGGGTGTCGGGCGGGGAGGCCATGTCGCTGCCTTTCGGGGCCGCGGCGGTCCCCGCCGGGATGAGACGGCGTCGACGGCCGGGAGGACGCTCGCGCCCGGTGGGGACTGGGTTCCACGGCAGCGCACTTCGCCGCGGCCTCTTGAGGGAGGGGGAGGACGAAAAGCGGACGGAAAGGGCCGGCGCCCCCAAGGGAACGCCGGCCCGGCGGAGCAGCTGAAGACCTCAGCGCCCGGAGTTGGTCATCGACAGCACGTCGAGGGCCTCGTCGAGCTGGGCCTCGGTCAGCTTGCCGTCGGCGATGTAACCGCGCTCGATGACGACCTGGCGGATCGTCTTGCGCTCGGCGAGCGCCTGCTTGGCGACCTTCGCCGCCTCCTCGTAGCCGATGTAGCGGTTCAACGGCGTGACGATGGAGGGGGAGGACTCGGCGTACTCGCGGCAGCGCTCCTCGTTGGCCTCGATGCCGGCGACGCAACGGTCGGCGAACACCCGCGACACGTTGGCGAGCAGTCGGATCGACTCAAGGACGTTGCGCGCGATCAGCGGCAGCTGGACGTTCAGCTCGAAGTTGCCGCTGGCGCCACCGAAGGCGACGGCGGCGTCGTTGCCGACGACCTGAGAGGCGACCTGGAGCATCGCCTCGCACAGCACCGGGTTGACCTTGCCCGGCATGATCGAGGAACCCGGCTGGAGGTCGGGGAGGTAGATCTCGGTGAGACCGGTGCGCGGGCCCGAACCCATCCAGCGGATGTCGTTGGCGATCTTGACGAAGCCGACCGCGATCGTGCGCAGCTGGCCGGACAGCTCGACCAGGCCGTCACGGGCCCCCTGGGCCTCGAAGTGGTCGCGCGCCTCGGTCAGTGGCAACCCCGTCTCGCGGGCGATCTCGGCGATGACCCGCGCGGCGAAGCCCTCGGGGGTGTTGATGCCCGTGCCGACCGCGGTCCCGCCCAGCGGCAGCTCGGCCACGCGCGGCAGGGCGCTCTCCAGACGCTCCACGCCGTAGCGGACCTGAGCGGCGAAGCCCGCGAACTCCTGCCCCAGCGTCACCGGGGTGGCGTCCATCAGGTGCGTCCGGCCGCTCTTGACGACGGTGGCGAACTGCTCGGCCTTGCGCGAGAGCTCACCCTCCAGGTGGCGCAGCGCCGGAATGAGGTCGTTGATGACGGCCGAGGTCGCCGCGATGTGGATGGAGGAGGGGAAGACGTCGTTGGACGACTGCGAGGCGTTGACGTGGTCGTTGGGGTGGACCGGCTCCCCCAGGCGGGCGCTGGCCAGCGTCGCGACGACCTCGTTGGTGTTCATGTTGCTCGACGTGCCCGAGCCCGTCTGGAACACGTCGACGGGGAACTGGTCGTTCCACTTGCCTTCGGCGACCTCCAGGGCGGCCTCGCGGATGGCCTCGGCGAGGTCGGCCTTGATCACCCCCAGCTCGGCGTTGACCTTCGCGGCGGCGGCCTTGATGTGGCCGAGCGCGGCGATGTGGGCGTGCTCCAGCCCCTGCCCCGAGATGGGGAAGTTCTCCACCGCGCGCTGTGTCTGCGCGCGCCACTTGGCGTCGACGGGGACCTTGACCTCGCCCATCGAGTCGTGCTCGATGCGGAACTCACTCATAGATGTAAGACACCTCCACGGAAACCTGCGTTCAAGACTGCCAGATGGGCAGGTGAGGTCGTGTCAGCGCCCCCGGGCACGGACACACGGATTCACAACCGGGGTGGCGGCGGACCATCCCCCGGGGACCGGCGCCGGCGGGCGCGTCCCACGCGGAAGGGCGCGGTTTCGCGTGGCGGGCCGGCGCGGGGGAAGGGCGCCGCCCCGGCGGCGAGTGGTGGAAGTCTCAGTTCCGCGTGGGCCGGGACGTGGGCGGTCAGGGAGGCTCAGGCCAGTCCCCGCCGCTCCCGGCCCCGGCCCAGCAGACCACGGCGGCGCCGGGGCGAACTCACGCGCAGGCTGCCCAGCAGGGAGAACCCCTGGATCTCCAGGACCGGCGCGTCCCCGGACCGCGGCGGCCGGGTCGACGTGCTCCGCAGGCCCAGGAACGACCAGCCGCGTACCCGCACCTCGACCCCTTCGGGGACCTGGAGTCGGATCCGGCCGAAGAGGGCCGACGCCGTCATCCGAATGTGGCCGCGGACCAACAGGGCCTCGCGCATGTCCACCTCGGCCGTACCGCCCAGCGCGAACACCACCTGCCGGGCCTGGACCACCCAGCGTCCCGAACGGGTCTGGTTGCCGAACAGCGCCGCCACCGGGGCCTCGTCCAGCAGGATGGGTTGCCGCTCCGGCGGAAGCAGGTCGGCGGTCACCGGGGCGAGGTCCCCCAGGGTGCGCGCCGCGTTCACCCGGTCGGCCCGTTCGTCGAACTCCGAGAGGTCCAGACGACCGTCCGCCACGGCCGCGCGCAGGACCTCCAGGACACGCTCCCGATCGGCGTTGGCGGCCCGCAGACCGGCCGGCGGCACACTCTCGTTCACGAACATCACGTTATCCGTATTCTCCCTTTGACGGCGTTACGTTCCTGTCGCCCCGTCGACGGGAACGGCGGTGGCGGCATCGCGGAGGGAAGACCGATCCATTCGACGTACGCCTTCCCCGAAAGAGGATCGCGAATATCCATCCTCCCCTCTCGTTTTCTTTTCCCCGGACCGGCATCTTCCGCGTCCGCGGCGTGAATCCCACGGCAAGGCACGGCGGCACGGGGGAAAATCGCTGGATAAACCGGGGAGACGGCTTCTAGCTTGTCCTCATGACTTCGTCTCGGCTCCGGGCCCCCTCCGAAACCCTCGCGCCCGCGACCTCCTCCGCCGTCTCCCTGCGCGGGGTGGTCAAGCGCTTCGGCTCCTTCACCGCGGTGGACGGGCTGGACCTGGAGGTGGCGGCCGGGACCGTGCTGGGACTTCTCGGCCCCAACGGCGCGGGCAAGTCGACCACCATGCGGATGCTCACCGCCCAAAGCCGCGCCGACGAGGGAGAGATCACCATCCTCGGCCACCGCATCCCACGCGAGTCCAAGCGCGCCCGCGCGCTCATGGGGGTCGTCCCGCAGCACGACAACCTCGACGAGGAGCTCACGGTCCGGGAGAACCTGACGGTGTTCACCCACTTGTACCGGGTTCCCCGCGGCGAACGTCCGGCGGCGGTCCAGCGGGCCCTGCGCATGGCCCACCTGGAGGACCGCGCCGACACCCGCACCGACAAGCTCTCCGGCGGCATGCGGCGGCGCCTGCTCATCGCGCGTGGCCTGGTCCACCGGCCGCGCGTGGTCCTCCTCGACGAGCCCACCGTCGGTCTGGACCCCCAGATCCGTCAGGAGCTGTGGGGACTGATCACCGAACTGCGCGAGGACGGTGTCACCGTCCTGATGTCCACGCACTACATCGAGGAGGCCGAGCGCCTCTCCGACGAGGTCGCGCTCATGGCCAAGGGCCGCGTCGTCAGCCGGGGCGCTCCGGCCGAGCTCGTCCAACGCTACGCCGGACGCGCCGTCGAGGAGTTCCCCGCCGCCCCCACCGACCTGGAACGGCTGGAACGCCTGCTCCGCCCCACCGGGCTCCCCACGCGCCGTACCGGTGCCTCCCTCGCGGTGCTGCGGGCCGAGGAGCTTCCCGACTCCGTGCGCGACGAGATCGGCGAGGGCGACCGCCGCGCCGCCAACCTGGAGGACGTGTTCGTGACCCTGACCGGGGAGACCGTGGAATGACGACGACCACCACCCCCGCGGCCCGCCCGCCCCAGACCCCGCCCGGCCGGTTCGAGTTCGCCCCGGTCCGCGGTGTGCTCGCCCGCGAATGGGCGCTGTACCGGCGCAGCTGGGCGCCGACCACCTTCGCCGCCGTCGTCGAGCCGGTCATCTACCTGCTCGCCTTCGGGTTCGGCATGGGGTCGCTGGTCGGCGCCATCGGCGGGTACCGCTACATCGAATTCATCGGTACCGGGATCGTGGCGATGTCGGTCCTATTCACCTCGATGTTCCCCGGCCTGATCGACACCTACGTGCGGCGCGTCTTCCAGCACGCCTACGAGGGCATGCTCGCCGCGCCGGTCGACGTGCGCGAACTGGTCACCGCCGAGGCCTCGTGGATCGCGCTGAAGTCGGGCGTCTACGGCTGCGCGCCGCTGCTCGTCGCGATCGCGTTCGGCCTGGAGCCCCGGGGCACCATGCTGCTCGTCCCGCTCATCGCGCTGGTGACCGGATTCGGGTTCGCCCTCCTGGGCATCTGGCTGTCGGCGCTGGTGCCGTCCATCAAGACGATGGACTACATCATCTCGGGCCTGATCACGCCGCTGTTCCTCATCGCCGGCACCTTCTTCCCGCTCGACGACTTCCCGGGGTGGGCACGCGCCCTCGCCCAGGTCAACCCCCTCTACCACTGCGTCGAGCTGGTACGGCACGCGGCGTTCGGCCTCAGGCCATGGGCCGACCTCGGCCACTTCGCCGCCATCCTGGCGTTCGTCGCGCTCGTCTGGTGCCTGGCGGTTTTCCAGATGCGGCGCCGGCTCATCGACTGAGGTCGGCGGCGGGGCGGGGGCGCGGCCCCGCCCCGCGCCCCTTCTAGGCGCCGCCGCTGGGGGCCCAACGGGCCACCAGGGAGCTGTTCCCCTCGTCGTCGTAGGAGACCGAGCCGCCGAGAGCCCCCCACTGTGCCGCGTCGCCCTGCCCCTCCGCTGCCAGGACATCGCGAACGTCCAGGTAGAAGCCGATGTTGGACTTCTCCAGCCCGGCCATCGTCTGCCCGAACAGCGGATCGTCGCCGAGCCGCCCGGTGCCGGTGGTCCCGTAGGACACCACCACGGTGCCGCCGTCGTCGCTCACGCCGGGAGCCGGTCCGCCCCCGGAGCCGGCGAGCAGGTCCTCGAAGAGCTCCCGGTCGGCCCCCGCGGCGCGGTACTGGAACGAGGTTCCCGACGACCAGCTGTCCGAGGAACCCGCCAGCGAACCGGTGATCGCGAACGCGGTCCTGCTTCCCAGCAACCGGGGGAAGTCCCCCGGAAGGGACACCCCCATCTCGGCCAGGGCCATCTCGAAGTCGGGGAACTCCGGGATCTCCTCCAGCAGCTCCCGGTTGTCCTCCCACAGCCGGGTGGCGAGCGTGTCCAGGTTGTCCCCGCCCACCGCCAGCACCGAGTCGTCGGGGAGTTCGGCCAGCTCGCTGAGCCCCGGATCGTCCCCGGCCAGGCCCTCCATGGGGGAGCCGCCGTAGGTGACCTCGAACGCGTCACCGCGCAGTTCCAGGTAGTCGCCCTCGATCCGCAGGGCCATGGCCAGGCGCCCGCTCACCTCGCCGAAGTCGTCGGGGCCGGTGCCGTAAGGGGAGGACAGGCCCGTGGCGGTCGTGGCGACCTCCGCGGCCGCGGCCAGGTCGGCCCAGGCCGAGGCGATGTTGTCGGAGCCGATCGCGTTCATGTCGGAGGAGTAGTCGGGGGCGTCCGCCAGGGAGCCGTGCGCCTCCATCTGGGCGGCCAGGTCGTCGAGGGCGCCTTGGGAGTAGGACAGCAGCGCGAAGTCGTCGTCGACCTCGAAGAAGAAGTGCTCCTGCCGGGAGCGGACCTTGGCCAGGGCCTCGCCGGCCGCCTCCTCGTCCTCGACGGCGACCGCGAGCGCGAGGGCGAGCCCCTCGTCACCGGGCAGCGACGCCCCCGGAGTGCTGGTGGGCCACAGGGCCAGGCCGAAGCGCCGGCCGAGCCACGGCTCCACCTCGGAGTCGTAGTCGAGCTCGGGGAAGGCCTCCTCGACGAGCTGGCGGGCCGGTCCCTCCTCGACGTCACCGAGCTCGTTCTTGAGGGTGTCGGGAAGTTTTCCGGCGAACTGGGCGTAGGAGGCCCACTGCCGGCCGGTGGGCTTGAGGTCGAGCTCGGCGAAGACGATGGCCGAGGCGGGCAGCGCGCTCTCGGGCTGCGCGCCGCCGAAAACGTTGTCGACCAGCGCGGAGGAGGCCCACACGGTCGTTCCCATCAGCACCACGCTCAGACCGGCGGCGACGGGGATCAGCCAGGCGCGGCTGCGCGGCCCGGACGGCTGGGGCGGAGGGAAGGGCGCACCCGGAGGGGGAGCCTGGCCGCCGGGCGGCGGCGCCGACGGCCAGGAGGGCTGATTCGGGGGGTCGGGATAAGACATCAAACCTCCGGAAGGCATACGTATGCCGTACGAAGGTACCAACCCCTTTTTCGGTAATTCCCCCTGCTCTCAGCATCTTTGCGGTTTTGTGAGAAGGCGGAACGCGATTTCCCGGTCCCGGGAACGCCATTCCCGGGACCGCGGCGGGGACGCGTTCAGTTCGCGGAGTCGAAATCGATACCGCTGTAGGTGGCGAGTTTGCTCAGCCGGTGTTCGCTGCGGACCCGGCGGATCGTTCCGCTGCGACCGCGCATGACCAGCGAGTCGGTGGTCGCGCCGCCCGCGGCGTAACGGACCCCGTCGACCAGCTCGCCGTCGGTGATGCCGGTCGCCGCGAAGAACACGTCCTCGGAGGAGACCAGATCGTCGGTCGTCAGGATCCGGGACAGGTCGTGTCCGGCGTCCACCGCCTTACGCCGCTCCGCCTCGTCCTTGGGCCACAGCCGGCCCTGGATCACCCCGCCCAGACACTTGATCGCGCACGCCGCGATGATCCCCTCGGGCGTCCCGCCGATCCCCAGCAGCAGGTCGACGCCGGTGCCGGCGCGCGCCGCCATGATCGCCCCGGCCACGTCGCCGTCGGTGATGAACTTGATGCGGGCGCCCGCCTCGCGGACCTGGCGGACGATGTCCTCGTGCCGGGGGCGGTCGAGGATGACCACCGTCACATCCTGGGGCCGCACGCCCTTGGCCGCGGCCACCGCGCGGACGTTGTCGGCGACCGGGGCGGAGATGTCCACGGCGTCGGCCGCCTCCGGTCCGGCGACCAGTTTCTCCATGTAGAACACGGCCGAGGGGTCGAACATGGAGCCGCGCGGCGCGACGGCGAGGACCGACACCGCGTTGGGCATGCCCATGGCGGTCAGCCGGGTGCCGTCGATCGGGTCCACGGCGACGTCGCACTCGGGACCACTGCCGTCGCCCACCCGCTCGCCGTTGTAGAGCATCGGGGCGTCGTCCTTCTCGCCCTCGCCGATGACGACCGTGCCGTTCATGGAGACCGTGCTGATGAGGTGGCGCATACCGTGGACGGCGACACCGTCGGCGCCGTTCTTGTCCCCTCGGCCGACCCAGCGCGCGGCGGCCAGCGCGGCGGCCTCGGTGACCCGCACCAGTTCCAGTGCGAGGTTGCGATCGGGCGCGTCTGCGGGAGTCGGCACGGGAGCTGACGGAGTGGTCATGGTCGGCCTTTCGTTCGGCTCTGGCACCCTGGTGGGAGTGGGCGCGCTGGTCCCCGGGGTCGCCGGGGCGTCCTCGGCTGCTGGGACCAGGGTAGTCACCTGGCGTAACCTCATCCCAGGCGGGCCGATCGCCCACTTATGAGCATGATGGGGTTGGAAGGTGGAGAAGGTGGACAGACCAGTGCGGACGTCGGTGCGAGGGGCGGCCACGCGCAGCGCCCTGCTCGACGCCGCGGCGAAGGTCTTTCGTACCGTCGGCTTCGCCAAGGCCGGGGTCAGCGAGGTCGTCGCCCAGGCGGGGGCCAGCGTGGGCAGCCTGTACCACCACTTCACCGGCAAGGCCGACCTGTTCCAGGCCCTGTACGAGGAGTTCCAGCAGCGCCAGCAGGACCGCACCCACCAGGCGGTCGCCGAGGCGCGCACCGCGGGTGAGTCCGATCCCACCCGGCTGATGAACACCGCCGCTCGCGCCTACCTCGAGGGGTGCATCGAGGAGCGTGAGACCGCCTGGTTGTTCTTCAGCGGGGACAGCCCGCCCGGGTTCGACTCCACGATGCGCGACCGGCTGACCGAGTGGACCGACCGCAACGTCGCCCTGTTCCGCAAGGCCGACGAGCCCGTCGACGAGGCGCTGCTGATGGTGGTCAGCGGGGCGATGCTCCTCGCCGTCACCGAGGTCGTGCGGCGCGAGGATCTGGCCCAGGCGCGCCGGCTCGCCGACGACGTCATCGCCATCCTCGCGCGTTTGGAGTCACCCCGGTCCTGACGACCGCGCGACCTGCGGCAAGCTGGACAATCGTGAGCAAGAGCAGCGAAGATCCCGGGGGCCGCGCGAGATGAGCAAGTACGACCGTTCCAACGCGACATTCGGCGGCTACGCGGTGGCCCTCGGCATCGTGGTCGCCGTGGTGGTGGCCATGGCGCTGGTGGTGAACGGGCGCCAGAAGGAGCACATCCCCAGCGTCGACTACAGGATCGACCTCGCGTCCTTCTCCGAGGAGGCCCCCTACCCCGTCTACGCCCCCGAAGGGCTGCCGGAGGGATGGGTGCCGACCAGCTCCCGCCTGGAGACCGGCGAGGAGGAGGGCGGCCCGGTGACCTGGACGCTGGGATTCGCCACGCCCGAGGACCGCCACGCCGCGTTCTCGATGAGCAACGCCCCCGCCGAGACGTTCATCACCGAGAAGACCCTCGGCGGAGAGCCCGACGGGCGGTCCCAGGTCGGAGGACAGACCTGGGAGCGCTACTACAACGAGGACGAGAGCGAGCGTTCGCTGGTGCGCGAGGAGGACGGGGCGACCATCGTCGTCGCCGGCAGCTCCGACTACGCCGAGCTGGAGACCCTCGCGGGTTCGCTGCAACGTTCCGAAGGGGAGCGGTGAGCCTCCACGAGGGACGTGGGCCAGGTCACGGGCCGGATTCGGCGCGCTTTAGCGCGACGTTAAGGTAACAGCGGGTACACCTGGACCTCCACGACCCGGACGCGAACGAGGCGTCCCAGCTTGGAGTTGATGTCAGGTGCTCAACGAGATTTTCGACTGGTTCAAGGGGCTCGTCGGCGGCACGGTCGAGGAGGCCGCCGGAACCGTCCAGGAGACAGCCGGACAGGCCGGGGAGTGGGCGGCGGGGGCCGAGGGGCAGGTCGACGCCCTGGGGCAGACGTTCACCGACCAGGCGGCCGCCGCCGAGTCCTACGCCGCGGAGGCGGCCCAGACGTTCCAGGATCCGGCCGCCGCGGCCGAGGAGGCCGTCCAGGGCCATCTCGCCGAGACCGGACAGGTCGTCGACGGTTACGTCGACCAGGCGGGCCAGGTCGTCCAGGATCCCACCGGAGCCGCCACCGGCGCGATCATGGATCACCTGGCGGATCCGGACGCCGGGCGTTAGCCCGCTCCGGAACCGGGAGCCGCCGCCCCCAGGGCGGCGGCTCCTCCTCGTCTTCCGCCGGACGGATCGGACCGTTTCCGGCGGCGGTCAGAAGGGGGCGGAGGCGTCGTCCCCATCACCTGGTCCCTCGTCCAGGGCCGCGGCGAGCTTCGCCCGCGCCCCCTCCAACCACTCCTCGCAGGTCACGGCGAGACGTTCGCCGCGCTCCCACAGCGCCAGTGACTCCTTCAGCGTCAACCCGCCCGACTCCAGCCGGCGCACCACCTCGGTGAGCTGCTCGCGTGCCTCTTCGTAGCTCAGCTCGGGTTCGGCCGTTTCCTCGGTGCTCATTCGTCCCCCTCGTCGCCGGTCTTCTCCCCGGCCGTCACGGTGATGCCGTCCTCGGCGAAGCGCACCCGCAGCGTCTCGCCCGGTTCGACCTGCTCCGCCGAGCGCACGACGGAACCGTCCGCGCGTCGCACGATCGCGTAGCCGCGGGCCAGCGTCGTCGCCGGCGACAGCGCCAACAGTCGCGCCCGGGTGTGCCCCAGGTCGTCGCCGGCCCGGTCCAACGCCGTCGAGACCGACCGTCGCGCCCGGTCGCGCAGGCCCTGGACCTGTTCGGCCAACCGGTCGATCTCACGCAGCGGACTGGCGAGGACCGGACGCGACCGCATGCCCGCCAGCCACGCCTCCTCGCGGGCCAGGCCGCCGGTGATGACCCGCCGCGCCCGGTCGCGTAGCTGTTCCACGAGCTGGAGCTGCTCGCCGACGTCGGGCACGACCTTCTTGGCCGCGTCGGTGGGGGTGGAGGCGCGCAGATCGGCCACGAGGTCCAGGAGCGGGTTGTCCTGCTCGTGCCCGATGGCGCTGACCACGGGCGTGCGCGTCGAGGCGACCGTGCGTACCAGCGCCTCGTCGGAGAAGGGCAGGAGATCCTCCAGCGAGCCGCCGCCGCGGGCGACGATGATCACGTCGATGTCGGGGCGCGAGTCCAGCTCACGCACCGCCTCGATGACCTCGCCGACCGCGCGGTCGCCCTGCACCGCGACCTGCCGCACCTCGAACCGGACCGCGGGCCAACGCCGCCGACCGTTCTCCAAGACGTCGCGTTCGGCCGCGGAGTCGCGGCCGCAGACCAGGCCGACCGCGGTGGGCAGGAAAGGCAGCGGCTTCTTTCGGGTGTCGGAGAACAGGCCCTCGGCGGCCAGCGTTCTGCGCAACTGGTCCAGGCGGGCCAGCAGCTCGCCCAGCCCGACATGCCGGATCTCCAGCGCGCGCAGCGAGAACGTGCCACGCGCCACCCAGAAATCGGGTTGGGCGTGGACGACCACCCGCGCGCCGGCCTGCGGCTCGGGCGCCGCGGCGGCCAAGACGCTCGCCTGACACACCACCCGGGCCGAGACGTTGGCAACGGGATCGCGCAGCGTCACGAACACGGTCGAACCCCGGCGGTTCAGCTCGGCGATCTGCCCCTCGACCCAGATGCGGCCCAGTCGTCCGATCCACCCGCCGACGGCCTGCATGACGACGCGCACCGGCTGCGGTGATTCGGGCGAACTCTCCATCCCCATGGCAGTCGAGCCTAGAGGAGGACGAGGACAGGAGTGGGACGCGCGGGGGCGCGTCCCACGCGGGGACGGACCGCGTCGTGGATCACTCGGCGGTGGCCTCGGCCTCCAGCTTGGCGATGCGGTTGTCATACATCCGCAGGAACTCCGGCCGCGCGGCGTTGGCGCTCTCGTAGACGCGGAGCCGGCGCACCTCGTCGATGGTCAGGCGGCGCAGACGCGCCCGGATCGAGGGCAGCGTCAGCCCGTCGTAGCCGGGGACGGGCAGTTCCTCGGCCGGCTCGGGGCCACCGGCGCGGATCTCGGCGAGCAGGCGCGCGTCAGCCGCCTGGGTGGGCGCCTCGGCGACGTCGAGCTCGCGGGCGATCGCCGCGCCCTCGGCGGCGGAAGGGCCCTCGGCGGTCGGCGCGGCAGGGGCGCTCGGCTCGTCGGCGGGAGCGGTCACCAGCGCCGCGCCCGGGCCGGGGCGCGGGCCGCCGGCCGGGTCGTCGCCGGGAGGCTCCGGCTTCTCGTCCTTCTCGTCCTCACGGGGCCGCGCCGCGTCCCCCTGGGCGGCCGGGGCGTCCTCGGCCGCGGAGACGGCGGGTTCCTCCGCCCGGTCGCCGGCGTCACCGGCGGGGGGCTTCGCGGAGGCGTCCGCCCTCGACGGCTCCTCCCCGGCGGAGGGCTTCTCCGCTTCGGCGCGGTCCGACAGCGGGGTGGGCGTGGAGCCCACGTACCCGGTGGTCACGGGGGACTCGCTGGAGTTGACGGCCTCGGTGGTGAACTCCTCGGCGACGGAGGAGGAGGTGTCCGCGGGAAGCGCCTCGTTGGTCTCAGAGGAGCTGTCCTGCACGGCGGCGTCGCCGGCCTTGAGGTCTTCGGGCTTACTGGATACGACGGGCCGGGTGGATTTGCCGAAGAGGCGCTTGACCGCTCCGGAGAATCTGCTGGCGAACGACGGTTTCGACATGGACTCGGAGACTCCTGGGTACTCGCGGCCGGGAATGCGGAGTGTGTGCCTCCCCGGAAGGTGGTCGAGGAGGAGGGCCGTCCGGCGTGCGGGCCGCTGGCACGACGCTCTTGTATTACGCAGACTAGCCAGAATAAGGCAGAACAATGCGTCCACAGCGGGGCGAATGACGGCGAATTCGCTCTTCCGCGGCGGGGCGGGGCGGCCCGGAACCCCGTATCCGGCCCTCCCGTCCGGCCGGACCGGGGTGGAGCCGCTCACAGGCTGGTTCACACCGCGCCCCCGGCCCTTGCGTGGCCCTTAGGATGGGGGCATGACTGCGACGAATCGCCGCCGTGTCCTGCTCGCCAAGCCCCGTGGTTACTGCGCCGGGGTCGACCGTGCCGTCGTCACGGTCGAGAAGGCCCTAGAGCAGTACGGGGCGCCGATCTACGTGCGCAAGCAGATCGTGCACAACACGCACGTCGTGCGCACGCTGGAGGAGCGCGGGGCCATCTTCGTCGAGGAGACCGACGAGGTGCCCGAAGGCGCCACCGTGGTGTTCTCGGCCCACGGCGTATCGCCGGCGGTGCACCGGGAGGCGGCCGAACGCGGCCTCAAGACGATCGACGCCACCTGCCCCTTGGTCACCAAGGTTCACAAGGAGGCCCAGCGCTTCGCGGCCGAGGACCACGACATCATCCTGATCGGCCACACCGGCCACGAGGAAGTCGAGGGCACCAGCGGCGAGGCGCCCGAGCACATCCAGATCGTGGACGGCCCCGACGAGGTCGATAAGGTCGTCGTGCGCGACCCCGACAAGGTGTCCTGGCTGTCACAGACGACCCTGTCCGTGGACGAGACCAAGGCCGCCGTCGACGCCCTGCGCAAGCGTTTCCCCAACCTCATCGACCCGCCGAGCGACGACATCTGCTACGCCACCTCCAACCGCCAGGCCGCGGTCAAGGAGATCGCCCCGCAGTGCGAACTCGTCGTCGTGGTCGGCTCGGCCAACTCCTCCAACTCCGTGCGGCTGGTCGAGGTCGCCCTTGAGGCCGGCGCCGACGCCTCCTACCTCGTCGACAACGCCTCGTTCCTCAAGGACGAGTGGCTGGAGGGGGTCGCCACCGTCGGCGTCACCAGCGGCGCCTCGGTGCCGGAGATCCTGGTGCGGCAGGTGCTCGAATGGCTCGCCGAGCGCGGGTTCGGCGACGTTGAGGAGATCGAGACCGAGCGCGAGAAACTCACCTTCGCGCTGCCCAAGGAGCTGCGCCCCAGCCGCCGCGGCGACTCCGAGGGATCGCTGCGCCACCGCTCCCTCCCGGTCACGCCGGTCTGAGCCGGTCCCGGACCGGATCAGTGCGAGGTGTCGCGGTGCGTGCGTGGGCGCCGGCCGTTCAGCTCCGCGCTGAGGTCACGCACGTTCTGCGCCATCCCCCGCAGCAACGCCAGTACCAGGACCAGAATCGTGCCGCAGAACAGCCACGGCGCGGCCTCGGCCAGCCGGGTGCCCAACCCGATGGCCACGGAACGGGCGAACCCCGAACCGCCCAGGGATAGGACGATCTCGGCGGCCAGCGCGCCCACGAAATAGGCCAGCGGCGGGCTGACCGAAAGGGTCAACAGGTCCTCGCGTCGGACGAACAGCGCCGCGTTGGCGCCCGCCACCACGAACCCCGCGCCGTTGACCACGGGCAGCCCCACGGCCGAGTCGAGCAGCGCCGCCCCGAAGGCGACGAAGACGATTCCCAGGAGCGCGCCGCGCGCGGTGAGCCGGACGGGGCCGCGGGGAGCGGCGGCGGGCACCGCGCGGTGCCCACCGCGCCGTGCCCGGGCCGGGCGGGCCGGCCGGGATCCTTCCGCGTTGCGCGTGGGCATCGCCGTGGGCTCCCTCGTATAACTCACAGTGTTCAGTGTGTCATCTCGTGTGAAAAATCGTGATCTTTTCGACCGGCCGTGTCGCCGGACGGGGTGGGCCCGGCCGATTCCGCTCCCTGCCCGTCACCGTACCCAGGGGAACCCGCGCGCGGGAGTGACCCTCCACTCTCCTCCCCGACCGAATCCGGCCCCTCCCCGGCCAGCGCGGCCAACTCGGGCGCGGCCAGAGGACGCGCCTGCTCCTCCACCCCCGCCGGCGCCTCCAGCCCGCCCTCGACCAGCCCGAGACGTTCGAACCGCCGGGCCGTCACCAGCACCCGGCTCTCCAACGAACCCACCGCCTGGTTGTAGGCCACGACGGCACGCGACAGCGCCTTACCCAGCCCATCGACGTGCCCGCCCAACGTGCCCAGCCGCGCGTGGAGCTGGCGTCCCAGCTCGAACACCTCACGGGCGTTCTCGCTCAACGCCTCCTGCTGCCAGGCGTACTGCGCGGTGCGCAACAGCGAGATCAGCGTCGTCGGCGTCGCGATGTGCACCCGGCGCCCCATCGCGTGCTCCAACAGCCCCGGATCGCGCTCCAGCGCCGGGGCGAGGAACGCCTCGCCCGGGATGAACAGCACCACGAACTCCGGGGCGGGGGAGAAGGCCGCCCAGTAGGACTTGGCGGCGAGCCGGTCGACGTGCGCGCGCACCTGCCGGGCGTGCGCGTCCAGCCGGGCGGATCGTGTCTTCGGGTCGTCACTCTCCACCGCCTCCAGATAGGCGGAGAGCGAGACCTTGGAGTCCACGACGATGTTCTTGCCGCCGGCCAGCCGCACCACCATGTCAGGACGCTGGAGACCGTCGTCGGTCACCGTCGACGGCTGCTCCTCGAAGTCGCAGTGTTCGGCCATGCCCGCGAGCTCGGCGACGCGGCGCAGCTGCACTTCACCCCACCGGCCGCGCGCCTCGGGGCGGCGCAGCGCCGTCACGAGCGCCCCGGTCTGGTCCCGCAACCGCTCCGACCCCTCGCGCACCATCTCCACCTGCTTGGCCAGCTCGGCGTGGGCGGCGCGACGACCGGCGTCAACCTCGCGGAGCTGTGCCTCGACCCGCGCGAGCGTGTCCTTCAGCGGGGCGACCAGGTGCTCGATCGCCTGGCGGCGCCGCTCCAGATCGTGGCCGGCGGCCTGGTTCTCCGCCCTCAACCGGCCCTCGGCGAGCTGGAGGAAACGCTCATTGGTCGCGTCGAGCGCCTGCGCTGACAGCGCCCGGAAGCGTTCGGCCAGCCGCTCCTCCACATACTCGGCCCGCTCCCGCGCCGCCCTCGCCTCGGCCCGCGCCTCGGCGTCGCGGCCGCGCGCCAGAACCCACCCCACCGCGGCGCCGACGCCCAGACCCGCCAAGAACACCAGGATCACGTAAAGCCCGTCCATGGCGGCCCATGCTCTCAGGGGCGCCATCCCGCGGGCGCGGCGCCACGCCCGGCCAGACCGACGGCGGGGAGGGACGCGGGGTCAGGGAAGGCAGGCGCCGACGGCCTCCCGCCAGCCCAGGACGGTCCGCCAGAACCGCGGCCCGGGGGAGTCGGGGGCGAACATCCACATGCGCTCCCGCGCCTTGGGGCCGTGCCCGGAGATGCTGTCACGAGCCGGGTAGGGGGGATCGCCGCACAGGTGGTACCAGCCGTACCCCAGCGGCTCCAACAGCGCCATCAACCGTTCCTGCACGCTGTGATCGGGCAGCACGTCGCAGAACACCCACGGCCGGAAACGGCGCAACACCTCCAGCCCTCCGGCGATGACGTCGGGTTCGGTGGTCTCGGTGTCGATCTTGACCACGGCCGGCACCACGCAGGCGCGCTCCCGCCAGTGCGCCAACGTGTCCAACGGCACCTGGATCCGGCCCAGCTCGCGCCGGTAGCCCGACGCCAGCGAATTGGACGCGTCGGTGGTCGCCGACAACCGCAACCACGCGCTCCCGGTGTGGTTGCTCAACGCCAGCTCCTCGACCCGCAGGTCGAGATCGTTGTCCGCGGCGATCGCCCGCGCCGTCACGGCGATCTCGGGGGTCGGCTCGAACGCGTGCACCGGACGGTAGGTGCGGGCGGCGGCCAGCACCGAGTACACACCGACGTTGGCCCCGACGTCCAACACCGCCCCTGGACGGGCGTGGTCCAGCGTGGCGAGGAAACAGGACAGCGCCTCCGGCTCGTAACCGGCCAGGCCGGTGCGTTCCAGGTGCCGTGGCACCCAGTAGTCGCCGGGCGCGCGCACGCGCAGCACGTCGGGGCCGATGGCGGGGCCGCCCGGACGGCGGGGCAGCCGCAGATCGAACACGCGCACCCGGGGCGGCACCCGGGCCGGATCCAGGCCACCGAGACGTTCGGGCAGGTGGACCCGGATGCGCCGGGTCGCGTGCCGAATGGCCGGGTGGCGCCGGACGAACGCGCGCACCTGGTCAGGTACCACTGAAACCCTCCACTGCGGCCCGGGCCGGTCACGGCGGGGAACGCCGGTGCCGGACGCCCCCGGCACCGACGCTACTCCCAAGTCGGGGGAAGGCGCAGGTCATTGGATTTCCAGGGTGGGCGTGTGTCCCCTTGGACGTCCCCCCGGGGCCGTTCCCGGGGGTGGCCGACCTCGCGGGACGAGGGGAAACGGGCGGGAAGAGGGGAGGCGCGCGAGCGCCTAGACTTCGAAGTCGTGAGTCTGTCTATCGGGATCGTCGGCCTGCCCAACGTCGGCAAGTCCACCCTCTTCAACGCCCTGACCAAGAACGACGCTCTGGCCGCGAACTACCCCTTCGCGACCATCGAGCCCAACGTCGGTGTCGTCGGTGTCCCCGACGCCCGGCTCGACAAGCTGGCCGAGATCTTCGGCTCGGCCAAGATCATCCCGGCGACGGTGACGTTCGTCGACATCGCCGGCATCGTCCGCGGCGCCTCCGAGGGGGAGGGCCTGGGCAACCAGTTCCTCGCCAACATCCGCGAGACCGACGCCATCTGCCAGGTCATCCGCGAGTTCCGCGACCCCGATGTGACCCACGTCGACGGTGACATCGACGCCGCCCGCGACATCGAGACGATCAACACCGAGCTGATCCTCGCCGACCTTCAGACCCTGGACAAGGCGCTGCCGCGGCTGCACAAGGAGCTGCGGACCAACGCCAAGGACAAGGACAAGCAGCAGGTCCTCGCCGCGGCGGAGGCCGCCCGCGAGGTCCTCGACTCGGGGCGTACCCTCTCCACCGGGGGGCCGGCCGCCGGCATCGACCTGAGCCTGCTGCGTGAGCTCAACCTGCTCACGGTCAAGCCGTTCATCTACGTGTTCAACCTCGACACCGACGAGCTCGCAGACGCCGAACTGCGCAAGCGGCTGTCGGACCTGGTCGCGCCGGCCGAGGCGATCTTCCTCGACGCCAAGATCGAGGCGGAGCTGGTGGAGCTGGACGACGCCGAGGCGGCCGAGCTGCTGGAGTCCATGGGCCAGACGGAGTCCGGCCTCGCCCAGCTCGCCCGCGTCGGGTTCGCCACGCTCGGCCTTCAGACCTACCTGACCGCCGGTCCCAAGGAGGCGCGGGCCTGGACCATCAAGAAGGGGGCCACGGCGCCCGAGGCGGCCGGGGTCATCCACACCGACTTCCAGCGCGGCTTCATCAAGGCCGAGACCGTCTCCTACGACGACCTGGTCGCGGCCGGCTCCATGCAGGCGGCCAAGGCCGCGGGCAAGGTCCGCATGGAGGGCAAGGACTACGTGATGCACGACGGCGACGTCGTGGAATTCCGGTTCAATGTGTGAGCGGATGAAATAACACCACGTCGCTGACGCGACAAACATACAGGTCAGAAGGGGTCGGGCTCGTGGGAGCACGGCCCCTTCATGGATCCCGTGCTGGATTTCCGACCTGATGTCAGGCGCGCTCAGGTGTCGTAGACGGTGGAGCGATGCCCGACATGGACGACCCACACCACCAGCTCACCGTTGTCGATCGTGTAGATCACGCGGTAGTCGCCCACCCGTAGGCGGCGCCGGTCGGGCTGGGAGACGAGGGCCGTGGTGTTGAACCCCAGCGGGTCGCTCTCCAGCTCGGTCAGCTTGGCCAGAATGCGGAGGGCCATGTCTCGCGGGACCTTGCGGAGCTCGGCCTGAGCCTCGGGTCGGAAGACGGTGCGGTACTCACTCACTGCGCGCCAGGGTCTCCCTCATGACGTCCTCGATCGGGACGCCGGGAGCCGGGTTGGCCATGCGCTCGTCGATGATCCGGTTGATCTCGCGCTCTTCCCACTCCTGGTATTTCCGGAGCACTTCGATGGACACCACGGCAGCCACCTGCTTGCCCCGGCGCGTGATCACCGTGGGCAGGTCGTCGCGGTCAGCCCGCTCCACGACCTCGGCTAGGTGTGCCCGGACATCGCGGATGGACTCTATGGGCAGCGGCTGTGTCATGCGCACAAGAGTACCGAGTGTCGCAAGTGTACACAACGGCTCATTGTCGCGCTCCAGGGTGCCGGGTGGGCCGCTACCGTGCTGGATCTGTGCTGGATACGACCTCGAAAGGGTGCGTTTCCGCAGGTGGGGGCGTTGTGGCGGGAGTTCCGCTTCAACGTGTGACTCCTCGGGTGGCCTTCGCTCGGGACAGGGGAGCCCAATGGGGCCGGACCGTCAGGTTCGGCCCTTTCCCTCCTATGGTTCTGCGCCGGTCGGGCGGGTGGAGGTGCGGTCCTTCCGGATCGGGCGGCCTTCCCCGGAGCGGGCCGCGGGTGAAAATCCCAGGCGTTGGGATGCCGCTTATGCGAAGATCCTTCGCGTTGCGGGCTCGATGTGGCGGAAGGTGAAGATGTACGAGGTGTCCCTGGGAGACGACGGTGCCCGACTGCGTCCGCTGGAACCATGGCGGGCCGAGGAGTTCCTGGCCCACATGGACCGCGGACGCGAGCACATCGGGAGGCACGTCGGCCTCGCCGACGCCGTCACCGACCTGGAGTCCAGCCGCGCGTTCCTCCAGAGGTACGCCGACCGGGCCGCCGCCGACACCGGCCGGATCTACGGCATCTGGGCCGACGACAGGCTCGTCGGCGGGGTCCTCTTCCGCGTGATGGACGCCGGGCAGGGCACGGCCGAGGCCGGCTGCTGGTTGGAGCCGGCGGCGGTCGGCCGGGGACTGGTGACCCGGGCCGCGCGCGTGATCATCGACTGGGTCATCAGGGAACGGGGCTTCCACCGGGTCGAGTGGCTGGTCTCCACGGCGAACGAGCCCAGCATCGCCGTGGCCCGGCGGCTCGGGATGACGCGGGAGGGCGTGCTGCGCCAGAGCCACCTGCATCGGGGGGAGCGTCAGGACATCGAGGTCTGGTCGGTGCTCGCCCCCGAATGGCGGGCGGCCTGACGGGGCTCCCGCCCTCCCGCGCCGGCCATGGATCCTTGGCCCTTTGACGCCGTTGCGGCGGAGCTGAAGGGGGAGAGGTGTGCCACGCGCCGCCCGGCCGGACCGGTCTTCGGGCGGATGGTCCGCGCCTCGCCGCCATGACGATGGGGGAGGCCGGGGCGGCCGCCCCGGCGGTCTCGTGTGACGGGGAGGATCCGGCCCTCTGGGGCGTTTCTGGCGTCCTGCCCCGAATTTGTGTTCTTCCGGGGCAGGGCGGAGGGGAGAGCGAGATCACCTCCGCTCCCGGTCCGGACCTGTGGGCGTCCCGCGTCGGTATCCGACGCCCTCTCCGGGGCGGGCGGATGGGGGCGGGGGGTTGTCCACAGGGGCGTGCGTGTCCTCGACATCCCCAGGTCCGACCTCGGAAGATGGGGTTGCCTGAGTTGGAATAACCGGGAATGTTGAGCCCTCTTCGCTAAAAGATCCTCCAAGGTAACACTTGGCTAACGGAAAGGTGATTCTCTCCTTTCCGGACAGCCAGCAACGCGCCATCGGGTCAACCTAATTTCTCCGATTGGGTATGAAATACCCGGTCATGTGGCTTTGCTGGAATGTGGTGCGGGCAAGAAGCAGGAGTCCGGGAAGAAACACCATCCCGTAATGGCGATGGAGATCCCGGGTCATGCCGCACCATAGAGGATGGGACAGGCAGGCGACGGACGAACTCGGCCGCCGGCGACGGCGCGTCTGGGGTGGATGGAGGCGTGATGGCTCGCAAGTCGACCGCGAGGCGCGGCGGTGCCCTGGACGAGGGCGTCTCCTCCGCGCCACCGGCCGACGCCTGGGACGACGCCCCGGTCAAGGGCCGCCGTCCCCGTCGCCCCCGGGCGGGAGCGGGGGGACGCTGGTGGGTCTGGGTCGGCCGGGCCCTCCTGTGGGCCTTCATCCTCGTCGTCCTGATCAACGGAATCTGGATGCCCTTCCGATCGGGGATCGCCCAAGCCCCGGCCGGCGACTCCGAGGCCACCGAGACCGTCGACTTCCCCGAGACCGCGGCGGCGGCGTTCGCCCTGCGCTTCTCCCACGCCTACCTCAACGCCGACCCCGACCAGGCCCAGGAGCGCGCCGCGGCGCTCGCCGAGTTCGTGCCCGAGGGGCGGGCCAGCGCCCTCGCCCTCGACGGCGCCGCCCTCACCGGCGAGAACATCGAAGTCCTCGGCGTCGACGTCCAGGACGAGAACAACGCCGTCGTCCGGGTCAGCGCCGACGTCAACGACACCCCCATGAGCCTGGACGTCCCGGTCTACGCGGCCCCGGGCGGCGACGAGCTCGTCGTCTCCGGCGAGCCCGCCCTGCTTGCGGCGCCGGGCCGGGCCGAGCTGCCCGCCACCTCCGAGGGCGAGACCGACGCCCAGGCCCGTGGTGAGCTCGAACCGATCCTCGAGGGCTTTTTCGAGGCCTACGCAGAGACCCCCGAACACCTCTCCCGCTATGTCGAGTCCGAGGCGCGGATCACCCCTCTGCCCGCCGACACGCTGACCTTCGCGCAACTCCGCGACGTGGTGGTACCCGCGGGCGGTTCCGGAGGCGAGGACGTCCGCCAGGTCCGGGCCACCGTCGTGTGGCGGCTGGCCGGGAGCGAGGCCGACCTCTCCCAGAGCTACCGTCTGACCGTCGTCAGGGACGGCGACTGGTACGTGCGCGATATCCAGGGTGCCTCGAACTCCTTCGGCTCGTGACCGCCATGATGGTGAGCCGGCACAGGCATCAGTGAGGAGAACGATCATGAAATTCACATTCGAGACGAGGGAGGGCGTCCGCTAAATGCTCCCCCTGCTTTCCGACGCGGCGCAGACCGCCGCCGACATCGGCCCCCTCGTCCTGGCGGGTGCCGAGAGCACCGTGACGGACGGACCCGACACCTCCGGGCTCGCCGACTGGCTACGCGGCTTCTTCGGGCCGCTGTTCCTCGTGATCGTGTCCATCGTGGCGATCTTCTTCCTGTTCACGCGGGAGATCACGAGGTTCGCGCAATTCATCATCCTGGCGATCTTCATCGGGATCGTCTTCTATGTGCCGGGGATCATCGAGGTCATCGCCGTGGCCATTGCCCGGGCGATGGGCGTGCAGACCGAGTAGGAGGCCCTGGACGTGGATCTACCCACCTACACCAATATCTGGCGGATCGAGAAACGGCTCTACAAGCTGTACGATTTCCGGCTGCCCAGGCCGCTTCCGCTGGTCACCTTCGGTGTGTGGCTGGGTGTGTCCATCGTCTGGGCCTTTCTCATGAGCGTGCTACGCGTCCCCTTCCAGACGCCCTGGCACGTTCTGTGGCTGGTGCCGCCACTGGTGATCGCGTTCTTCGCGACCCGGCCCGTCATCGAGGGCAAACGGCTCACCGAACTACTGCTGTCACAGGCGCGCTTCCTCGCCGAGGCGCGCGTCTACACCCGACTCGCCCCCCAGTACGAACCCACCGAGGTCACCGTCGCGGTCAGGGTCTGGCATCGCCATCCCGATGCCGGACCCCTGCCCGCGGTCGGAGGCCGGGCGGCCCGCGGGCGCGGACGCGCGCGCGGGCCCGTCGAGGAGCGCGAGGTGGAAGAGCGCGAGACCACGGCCACCGACCTCGCCGTCCCCACGGCCGAGGACCACGCCGAGGTGGTGCTCCACCCCGCCGTCGAGACCGGACCCCGAAACGCCCCCCGATCTTCCTCTCGTCCCGCCACGGACGAGGAGCGCGAAGGGAGCGCCGATCGTGCGGCCGCCCCCTCAGACCGGCGCTCCCTGGGCCGCAAGGTCCTCAACTACTTCGGGTTCGCCCTGCCACGCCCGCAGGCCGAGGACACCGAGGCCGTGCCCACCGCCTCCCCGGCCGTCCCCGCCGCCGAGCGCACCGAGCTCGCCACCACCCGCCACCGCGACGACGCCCCCGACCCCTTCGGAGGCGACGGCCGCGAGACACGCGCCCGGGAGGTCGCGCCCCCGCCGAGGCCCGGCACCTCCGAGGAGCTGCGCGAAGCCGAGGAGGAACGCGAGAACGACGCCTGGTTCACGGCGCTGCGCACCCCCTCTGGTGAGACCCCGTGGCCGCTGTCCTCCAAGGTGGCCTACACCACCGGCGACACCGCTCCCATGCGCGTCCCCGATCCCGACCCCGAGCGCCTCATCGCGCGGCGGCGCGCCGAGGAGATCATGGCGGCACCGGATCCTTCGGTGTCGGACCGCGAATCGGCCATGGCCGTCCACGAGACCGCGCGGGCGGACGAGGGGACGGAGACGCCCCGCGTCCCAGAGGCCAACGGCTACTCGCGTCCCGCCGACATCAGCACCCCGAAGGAGCGGGCCGAGGCCCGCCGTGGAGCCGAGGCCCCCGGAAGGGAACCGGCCCCCGAAGGCGACCCGTGGCACGGCGCCGAAGCGCGTCGGCGTCTGCGCGGTCGCGTCCAGAGCGCGGCCGTCACCCGGCGGTTGGACCGCGAACGGTCCACCGTCGAGCCCGCCCCGCCGCCCTCCGTCGCGCGCGGGCTCGGCGATCCCGCCGGCCCGGAGGAGGCACGGGAGCAGGAACGGGTCGGCCGGCCCCGCCCCCGCCCGCACGCCGCCCCCTGGGACCTTCCTCCGGCCGGCTCCGGCACGGAGGGCGACGAGAGGCACGGCACCGCTCCACGCGAACAGGGACCGGACGACGAGAAAGCCGACGATAGGCCCACGACCGGACCGGACGTCCCGCAGGAGGCCGCGCCCGCACCGGACACCACGGCCGCGACCGTGTCGGCCACCTCCCGGACGGAGGAGGACGCCGAAGCGAGCGCCACCACCTGGCCCCGTATCGACGTCGTCCACTACCGGCGCGCTCCCAAGCCCACCGCCGACACCACCGCGTCGGCGACGGCGCCCACCGCCTCCGCCGAGGAACCGGTACGAACCGGATACGACGCTGGCGAACACGCGGACGCGCACGACCCCGTCGAGGGCCGGGCCGTTGACAAGGCCGAGGAGGAGCACGCCCCCGAACCGGCCGAGAGCACGGGGCAGGACCGCGAGGCCGGGCGGGCCGAAACCGACGAGGAGTCCCTCTCCGAGCGCGCGGCCACCCCCCGAGACGACACTCCCGTCACGGACGACACCCCCAAGACGGAGGAGACCCCACAGCCCTCGACCCCCCGGGCCGCTGACGACACGGCGCGGGAACCGGCCGTCGCCCCGTTGCTGCTCCCGGTCAAGCCCGTCCTGGAACTCGACCACGGCACCGGCGAGCACGAAAGCCTCAGCGACATCACCGACCCCCGGCCGCGCCGGACGCTGGAACAGCTCGAAGCCGCCGAACGCGCCGCCTTCCAGGCCCGCGACCGCCGGGACACGGGCGGACCCGAGGCCCGCGAGGAGGCCGCCACCCCCGACGACCACGGCGAACCGCGCCGCTCCGGCCGGCTCTCGCGCACCGTCCGTTCCGCCGGCACCGGACCCCAGCCCGCGGCCGGGCAGGAAGAGGACGCCCCGACGGGTGACGAACGCGGCGACCGGACCGGAGGGGGCGTCTTCTCCCGCGTCACCGACAACGCCCGCAGGCTCAGCCGCCTCTTCACCCCGCCCAACGGCGTCCCCACCCCCAACGGCCCCCAGGAGCGACCCTCCAGCGCGGCCGGCAACAAAAAACCCGAGCTCCAACTCGACCACGGCACCGGCGAACAGGAGGCGTTGCCCGGCGCCGCCGCTCCGGACGACGATCCGGTCGGCCGTCGCACCGGCGCCGGATGGCCCGCCCGTGGCAGAACCGAGCGGTCGGCGCCCTCCGACACACCCGACTCGGGGACGCGCGGATGGCGGCGTCTCGCCCGCGTCGTCACCGGAGGCAACGCCGTCCAGTCCCGCACCGACCTGCCAGCCGCCGACCTGGAACGGCTGCGCGCCCCCTTCGAGGGGAGCCGGCGCATCGTCGTGCTCGGCTGCACCGGCGGCGCCGGCCAGACCGTGACCACCCTGATGCTCGGCCACACCCTCGCCGAGCACCGCGACCGTCCGGTCGTGGCCGTCGACGTCAACCCCGGCGGCACGGGCCTGTCCCGGCGCATCCGCACCGAGACCCCCGAGACACTCACCTCGCTCCTGGCCAACACCGGCGGGGTCCAGGGCTATCTCGGCATGCGTCAGTACACCTCGCAGTCCAGCACCGGCCTGGAGGTCGTGACCACCCTCGACGACCCCTACGTGCAGACGCTCGACGACCGCGACTACGCCGGACTGACCGGGCTGCTGGAACGCTTCTACGAGATCACCCTGCTCGACCCGGCGGCCACCGGTGTCGCACGCGCCCTGCCGATCGTCGACGCGCTCGTGCTCGTCGCGCCGGCCAGCGCCGACGCCGCGCGCGCGGTCGCCATGACCTTCGAGTGGCTGGACGGCCATGGCTACGCCGACCTGCGCGCCAAGGCCATCGTCGTCATCAACGGCGTCAGCAGGCGCAGCCTCGCCGACGTCGACGCCGCGGAACAGGTCGCCCGAGGTCGCTGCCGCGCGATCGTGCGCGTCCCTTGGGACGACCACCTGGCCGCCGCGCGTGGCGTCGTCGACGTCACCACGCTGCGTGCCACCACACGTCGCGCCCACGCCGCCCTCGCCGGTGTCATCGTCACCGGATTCACCGGCGGGCACGGTGGCGCCGGAGGGTCCCGGGTCGCCTCGGAGGCGCAGAGGTGACCCGGGCGAGGCGGGCCGTGGCCTTCGCCCTGCCGGCCCACCGTCGTGCTCCGCGCCCGCCGGACGTCCCCACCACAGGCGGCGGAACCGTGGACGCGAACGGGACCACGTCCGTTTCCCACCGCCCGTCCCCGGCCGGACGGCGTGTCCACGGCTTCCACAGGCCACCACACGGGTACCACTGTCCCGGGGCATCCCCGGACCACCCTTCCCGTGCCCACGAACCCGGTACCGCGACTCCGCAGGAGGACAACCGATGAACGGCAGCAGGGGCGCCAGCCGCCTGGCGGTCCGCTACTTCGACGATCGCGTCCTGCTGAGCGACGTCGAAGCCTGGGCCTACTTCCGGCTACCCACGGTGTCCTACGAGTTCTCCACCCCCGAGGAACGCGAAGCGCTCGCCACCAACATCACCATCGCCCTCGCCGCGATCCGCATGCCCGACGCCGAGGTCCACCTGCGCGTCGCCCACCGCACCTACCCCGCGGCCGACTGGGCCACCCGCCTCGACCGCACCTCCGACTCCGGGCCCGGCTGGTACGACTACCTCGACGAGATGTACCGCCACGTCTGGGCCAAGGACTTCTGGACCAAGGAGGTCTACCTCGGTGTCCGGCTCGGCCAGCGCGGCGTGCGGGCCCAGCTCTCCCAAGGGATGTTCGCCCAGCTCTTCTCCGCCTACCAGCGCACCGAGCAGGTCCTCGGCCTGGAGGACGACGCGATCGACGACAAGGAGATCGCCCGCTGGACCGAACAGGCCGAACGCCTGGGCCGGGCCCTCGCCGCCAGCTCCCTGCACGCCCGGCACGCCACCAGCACCGAGATCGCCTGGCTCATCCGCCACGCCGTCACCGGCAGCATCGAGGAACCCCGCCCCTCCGCGACGGGGCGCCGCACCTGGGGCAAGGGCGAGATCGAGGCGCTCGTCGAAGGGGTGCTGCACAACGGGCGTTCCATGCTGCGACTGGAACAGCCCAACGGCTCCACCCACGTGGCCTACCTCTCCTTCTCCCGCTTCCCCGACCTCATGCCCTTCCCCGACGGGGAACCCTGGCTGCACTACGCCGACGCCCTACCCTTCCCCGTCGAGGTCTCCCTGCGGATGAAGCTCGTCCCGCCGGCCAAGGCCAGCAAGGACGTCGGGCGCAAGCTCGCCCACGCCCGTGACATGGACGCGCACATCCGCGAGGCCGGGGTCGAGGCGCCCATCGCCCTCGCCGAGCAGATCGACGCCGCGCGCATGCTCGAACACGGCATCACCAAGGAACGGCTCCCCTTCGTCTACGGGTGGCACCGTCTCATGGTGTCCGCGCCGACCGAGGAGCTCCTCGTCCAACGGGTCGAAGCCGTCATCGAGCACTACCGCGACATCGGCATCGACATCGTCAACTCCACCGGAGACCAGTTCTCCCTGTTCTGCGAGTCCCTGCCCGGCGACCGCATCCGCCTCAACGCCTACGCGCAGCGCCAACCGCTGCGCACCATCGCCGGAGGGATGCCCACCGCCACCGTCGACCTCGGTGACCGCGTCGACTCCCACGGGGCCGGCTGGGTCGGCCCCTACATCGGCGAGACGCTGGGACGGGCGCGTTCCATCGTCCACTTCGACCCGATGCTCGCCGCCGCCCGCAACCGCCCCACCGCCATCGCCATCACCGGGGAACCGGGCGGAGGCAAGACGACCCTCGCGCTGCTGCTCATCTACCAGCTGGCCCTGCGCGGCGTCACCGTCGCCGCCATCGACCCCAAGGGGGACGCCGAGTCGTTGGTCAGGCTCCTCCAACGGCGCGGGCGCAAGGCGCGGATCATGTCCCTCGAATCGGCCGCGCCGGGACTGCTCGACCCGTTCGGGTTCGGTGACGACCTGCCCGCCAAGAAGACCATGGCCACCGAGACGCTGCGGCTGCTCCTGCCACGCATGAGCGAGGAACGCGAGTCGGCCATGATCCAGGCCGTCGCCGCCGTCGCCAACCAGCCGCGGCCCAGCCTCGCCAAGGTCGTCTCCTATCTGGAGTCCTCCCACGACCCCGCCTCCCGTAACCTCGGCGCGGTCCTCCGCTCCATGTCCGAGATGCGGCTGGCCAGCCTCTGCTTCGATCCTCAGGGCGACCAGCAGGTCGACACCGAGGGATGGACCACGGTGTTCACCCTCGGCGGGCTCACCCTGCCCGACTCCACCATCGGACGGGACGACTACAGCTACGAACAGCGCCTTTCCGTCGCCCTGCTGTACCTCGTCAGCCAGTTCGCCCGCCGGCTCATGAACGGGCTGGACCGGCGCCTGCCCAAGGCCATCTTCCTCGACGAGGCGTGGGCGGTCACCTCCACCCCGGAAGGGGCCAAGCTCGTCCCCGAGGTCTCCCGGATGGGACGTTCCCGCAACACCGCCCTCATCCTCGTCAGCCAGAACGCCGGTGACCTGCTCAACGAACAGGTCACCAACTGTCTCTCCTCCGTGTTCGCCTTCCGCTCCACCGAACGGGTCGAGGTCGACAACGTCATGGCCTTGCTCGGAGTGGACCCCTCAGAGGAACACAACGCCGTCCTGCGCAACCTCGGCAACGGCGAATGCATCTTCCGTGACCTCGACGGCCGCGCCGGACGCATCGCCGTCGACCTGGTGTCGGGTGAGCTGCTGCGCTGGCTCGACACGAACCCGACGCGACAACGGCCCGATCTTGAGGAGGACGGTGCTTTGGTGGGCACGGGGCAGGAGCTGCGGTGATGACGAAGAAACACGAAGGGCGCCTGCGTCGCGCCGCCATGATGGCGGTGCTCATGCTGGCGTTCCTCCTGGTTCCCCTCGGGTCGGTCAACGCGGCCGTCCCGGGCTGCGAGGGCGAACCGGCCCCTGTCCCCGAGGCGGCGGGATCAGGAGCCGACGGGTTGCTGGTGCCGCCGAGAACAGAGGCCGCGATCTCTGGTTCGCCTGACGGTCTTCCACCAGACGCGAGCCTCTACGGTCAGTACGGGACAGCTGGCCAACAATGGCATGTCATTCGTGAATCCTGCGTGGACAAGCTCAGCTCAAGTGCAGTCGCGACGCTCAGCAACACCGCATGGGACTTGTCGAAGACGATCAACCAGTCAACGATAACTGTCTATCAGGCAGCGACCTCTGACGGGCTTCTTAACAGTTTCAACTCTCTCGTTGAAGGGGTAATTGAAGGGCTCCGTGAAGGCGTCTGGCGACCACTTCTTCCGACGGTCGTAATCCTGGGGGCGGTCTGGCTCGGTTGGTATGGGCTAGTTCGCAAGAGGGTTACCTTGACCATCGAAAGCGCGGTTTGGATGGTCTTGGCGACAGTTCTTGGTATATGGATACTCGTCAACCCTTCGTATATCCTCTCGTCTGCGGGGACGTTGGTCAATTCGGGCGGCCAGCTCATTAACACGGCCATCTCTAGAGTGTCTGTTCCGGGTGCGGCTGTTGCATGTCCTTTGAATGCTCCAGAGATAGAAAAGGCTGATTGGGAAAGTCAAAATGACTTTGTGGTCAGAAATAATTCGCAGATGCTCTGGTCGGGACTTGTCTGCAGGCCGTGGGTTGCGGGTGTATTCGGAACCGGTCCTGCGGCTAATACGGCCGTCGAGCAGCACGGGGTTGCGCTGATTCAGGCGCAAGGGGTTAGTCGCTTTGAGCAGCAAGGGATAAGTGCTGGAGAGATTGATGCGGCACAGCTCTACGCGGACAAACAGGCTGCTTATGAAGATATAGCGGCGGATGTGCAGAATACTTACCCAGAGGTCTATCCTCTTTTTTCGGGTGAGCAGCAGGGGAGTAGGCTTGGAGTGGCGACTTTGGCGCTGTTTGCTGCAGTCTTCGCCGGAGGTCTAATACTCGCTGCTTCTGTGGCTCTCATCGTCTTGAAGATCGGTTTCCTGCTGCTTCTGCTTTTGGCTCCAGTATTCCTCCTGATTGGCATCCATCCGGGATATGGTAGGACTGTCCTTCTTCGCTGGTTTGAGATGCTGATCGGTCTGCTATTGAAGCAGATCTTTATCGTGTTGCTCATATCGTTGCTGGTGATGTGTTACGGGTTGGTTATGGCGACCAATCTCGGGTGGGGCCTACAGATGATTCTGCTGGCCCTGTTCACGTTGGCGACGTTCATCTACCGCAAGCCGTTCGCGCATCTCTTCGCCTCGGTCAACGCCAACACCTTCACCTCCCGGATGGTCAGCGACGCCGTGTCGAGCACCGCGCTGAGCAAGAGCGCCAACCTCCTGCCGCCGGTCGCCTACATGCGGGCGCAGAAGTGGGGACTGAAGCAGGCTCCGCAGCTCGCCGCCGCGGCCTCCGCGGTCTCGCCGGGTGGCGGTGTGCCTGATGGAGGCGAGACGGGACGCGGGGCCGCGGCCATCGCCGCTGCCGACACCGGTGCGAACGACGCTTCCACGGTCCGCGGCGACCAGGGGCGCGCACGCGGTGTCGCGGGGACCGGATACGGAAGGGCCCGGGGAGGGGCGAACCCGCCGCCGTTGCAGCTCGGAACGCAACCGACCGCGGGCGAGGGGGGACGGGCCTCCTCCGCTCCACCGTTGCGCGACTCCTCCCAGGCTCCTCGGCTCACCGAGACCGCCGCCGCCAGCGGTGGCCTCGGCAGTGGCCCCGCCACCCCGAGCGGGGCGATCCCGCCCCGTCCCGCCGGCGGCTACACGGGCGCGGGCGACACCGGATGGGCATCCGTGTTCGGAACGGGCGGGGGCAACGGCCGGCGGTCCGCCTCCGCATCGGACGGGGGAGCCGCGCCCGCCCCGCAGGCCCCGGAGCGCCCAGCCCCCGGCAACGGCCGGGGAATCTTCAACGGTCGTTCCGCCACCCCGCCCCAGGGCAACACCACCGCGAAGGGGTCGCGTTGGGGGGCCGCGCCCTCCCGAAGGGAACGTCCGGCACCTCCGCGAACCCCGCGACCGGCACCTGGCGGCGGTGGGGAAGAGGGTGGCAACTGGTTCAAGGGCTCACAGGGCGGCCGAGACAAGGACGCCCCCACGAGTCCCTTCTGGGCCTCCGATCCCCAACAGCAGCGGGACAGGAACAGGGACGTTCCGTTCTGGTTGCGGGACGAGGACTGATCCGGGGAGGCGGGAACGTGATGGCGAAGGCGCGTCTTCGACTCCATCGGTTTCCCGCCTCTCCCATGTTCCCGATATGGACGTCACGACAGTTGAAGCCGGAATGGGAACACGCGTGTCGGTGACGTCCGTCAGCAAAGACCCCCGTTTTGTCTCTACCGTCCATCGCTGAAGAGAAAGCCCCCACATGCCCAAGCCCCTCTCCGACGGCGCGCAGCGCCTCGTCTTCGGCGTCCTCGTCGTGGTCCTGGTCGCGTTCGGTGTCTATCTGAGTCTGGGAGGGTTCCAGGGGGATGGGGCAGAGGAAGAGCCACAGGCCGGAACGGTCGTGGAGACGCCACGGGATCCGGACGGTCAGGCCGCTGACGCGCCGCCTCCCAGCCCGATTCCGACCACGGACGCCCAGGACGCCGACGTCATGGAGTGGTTACCGTTCGGCGAGGAGGACTTCCGTGCCGCCGCCGCCGTGGCGCAGCAGTTCGCCACCGCCTACGGAACCATCGACTACTCCGAGTCCCCCGAGGCCTACTACGACCGGATGCGGCGCCTGGCGACCGCCGATTACGCCGAGACGCTCGCGAACAGCTCTGGCGCGGGCGCGTTGTGGGGCGAGATGCGGGAGGCCGAGGCCGTCGCCGAGGGACGGGCCTCCGTCGACTCGGTACGTGGATTCGACGACGACTCGATCGTCTTCGTCGTCACGGCCCAGTCCATCACCGAAGGCAGCAACGGAGCCCGCGAGGACCTTGGGGACTTCGCGGTGACCCTCGTCAAGGAGGAGGGCGGGTGGAAGGTGTTCGACTTCCAGCCCGCCGACGCCGGGAACCTGGGAGGCGGATGATGATCCGGCTGTTCGTACGGCCTACGCCCTCGGATGACGGGTCCTGCGCGACCCGTCTCGCGATCGGGGCCGGCCTGCTCATCGCGGGCGTGCTCGTGCTCGCGATTCTCGTCATCCCGATGGCCTCGATCAACCAGGGGATGACGGCCCTGACCTCGTTGCAGTGCACCCCGCGGACCGAACAGGTGGAGGCGTCGGGGTACGCGGAGGACTCCATCCCCGAGAACTACCTGGAGATCTACCGTGAAGTCGGGGAGGAGAAGGGCATCCCCTGGAACGTCCTCGCCGGTATCGGGCAGGTGGAGAGTCACCACGGCCGCTGGGAAGGACCGGGGATCACAGAGGGGCATAACGACTGGGGGGCCGCCGGACCGATGCAGTTCGGGGCCAAGGACGGCTCGGCGGCGGGCAACAGCTGGGGCGGCGAGCCGATCATGGAGGTGGAGGAACGGCCGGAGGAAGGCTACGGGCAGGACGGCAACGACGACGGGATCGTCAGCGTCTACGATCCGGCCGACGCCATTCCCGCGGCCGCCGACTACCTCATCGCCCACGGCGCGGAGGAGGACCTCCGCCAGGCGATCTTCGGTTACAACCACGCCTGGTGGTACGTGGACGACGTCCTCGGCTGGGCCGAGCAGTACGCCGAGGGGGACTACTCCACCGACCAGGCCATCGAGACCGCGGTCAACTGTCAGGTCAACGCCGACGGCACGCTGATCGGCCAGGCACCGGACGAACTGACGCAGGCCGTCGTGGACTGGGCGTTGGCCCAGCGCGGCAAGCCGTACGTGTGGGGCGGGGTGGGTCCCAACGGGTTTGACTGCTCGGGGCTGATGATGAAGGCCTACGAGAGTATCGGCGTCACGATCCCGCGTGTCTCACAGCACCAGTGGGAGTTCGGACCGCGCATCGAGAAAGGTGAGGAACAGCCGGGGGATCTGGTGTTCTTCGATGTCCAACGGGTCGGAACAGGCGAGCCGCCGGGGCCTGGGCATGTCGGAATGGTGATCGGGGACGGTCTGATGGTCGAGGCGTGGTGCACCAACTGCGGTCCGATCGCCGTTAGGGAGTACGACGATCCGAACCGCGCGGAGATTGTGGGATTTACTCGTCCCTTGGAGGAGCCGTCTGTGAAGGCGCAGCTAGAAGAGCGGGGATGAGGGGACGGTAAGATGCTTGTAGACGGAGGAGTTCTGTGTCCGAAGCGGCAGGGGCAGAAAAAAGAAGACGCGGTGTGAGTGGTTGGAAGGCTTTCTTTCTAGTCGTTTCTTCGGGAACAGCTGCCGCCTTCTTGGTTGTAGGAGTCATATTTGGTGCCCTCCGTCTATTCTCATCTGCGATTAATGTAAATCCACAAGAGCGAGACTTCGCTGCTGCTGCGCCTACGAGGGGTGTGGTCTCCTCTTTGGCGCCCGGAGGATTTGATCTCTGTGATTCCCTAGGGAATATACAGGCTTTCAGTGCTGCCATGCCTCAAAGGGTGGACTCCGGGGAGAGGTATTCGGATACGGCTCTGGAAAACCCTGAGGAAGAGGCTAGGGTTATAGAGAACGAGTGCTCTTGGGTGTTGAATATTGGAGGGTTGGAACAGTCGCTCTTCACCCTCTCGTACAGGTCTATCGCTGCAGTTCCTTCTGGAGAGTCTGCGACGGAGAAGGCGTCTTTAGAATTCGAGCGGGAGAGGTCGGAAGTTGGCGAAGGGTTTTTAAGTGTTGTTTCTGAGGGGGATATCGGTGGACTTGAAGGAGGTGGATATTATGTCTACGGGGATGTGCGGGATGAAGAGGTGGTGCAGGCGATGCATTTCGTCGGTCTTGTCAAAAGTAGCGTATTTGAGATTTCCATAGAAGGGGAGAGTTCTTCGGGGGGCGGAGGGGATCTTGAAGAGGAGTATCGGTCCCTGATTCGACAGATGATGCCCGACATTCAAATGCGCTTCGATCGGATCATCCCCGATTGAGTGTAGAGATTTCTGTAGATGTTTCACGCTCTCTCGAGCGTCGAGCTGCTCGAGCGTCCCTTTCGGTGTCTTCGATGCTTCTCTGTCTGCTTTGCTTATTCTAGGGGTGAGTCGGTCCTTTCTGTCTTCAGTTGAAAGCCGTAGACTTGTGAAATATCGAGATACTCCTTTGAAGTTTTCTTCTGAGGTTCAATTTGTTCGATTCGCTCGAATGGGTTGCGACATCGTCCTTCCTGTCTGATTCGAGAATCATGGCGGATTTTATTAATGTCTTGTGTCATTTGCTTTTGGGGAGCTAGTGGTCATGGGCTTCTCGGAGTGAATGGCTGAGCATGGCGGGACGCCGCTCGTTCGGTGAGGGTGCTCTTGACGGGCTGACGTGCCCTGGCTGAGCGGGGTGCCTGTCTCTCGGGTCGGCCTGGTCGGTCGTGGTGGCGGGGTGGTCTGGTGGGGGCGCGTTCGGTTGACTTTGGGCGTGGAGCCGGACGGTCTGGTCTTCCCCGGCCTCGATCCCGGCGGAACCGTGTTCTCGTCCCCGCTTGATCCGATGGCGCTCTGACGTGCGATATCGGCCGTTTTTGGGATTTTCTTGGCAGAAATATGTATAGGCGGCGCGTTGTGCGGCAGGCGTAAGGGCGTACGGACGGTTCGGACGCGGCACCTCGCCGCGCGGGCCACACGCACGAGCTGGAGGTCGAGATGAGCACCGGCAAGAAGGTCGAAGCCAAGGGCCAGCAGGTCAAGGGGAAGGCCGAGGAGACCGTGGGCAAGGCGACCGGAAACGACCGGCTCAAGAACAAGGGACGCGCCGACATGGTCGAGGGCAAGGGCCGAGAGGTCGGCCAGGACGCCAAGAGCGCCTTCAAACGCTGACCGGATCACACGCCGGCGTCGGCCGGTGTCCGGAAACGAGCGGCGGGTTTTTCGGGGGCCCGCCGCTCGTCCGCGTCGGGAAGGCGGCGTGCCCGCCGCGCCATCTGCCCGCGGCGGGACGGGGCAGCGAAAGGGGGCGACCATCCGTGCCGGCGCAACACGTTCCCGTGGTCACGCGGCCGTTTCGCGGCGGAACTCGCGCGCCGGCGGGAGGACGAACCGGGGCGCCGCCCCGACAGGAGGGCGGCCTCCGATCTCGGGGGCGGGGAAGCATGGTGCAGGGGCCGACCGGCGGGCGCTCTCCTCTCCTCACCGTGCTCCTGGAACGGTCGGTGACCGGCTCACGGCGCTCCTCCCGGTGCTTCCTCGCGCATGAAAGAGCTCAGGCGAGGCAGGGGATGGAGAAGGGGCGACCAGCCGTGGTCGGCTCGTACGAGTACCAAGGGGGACCAAATGGGGGATGGAAAGGCCCAGGGCAAGGGCGAGCAGATCAAGGGCAAGCTCAAGGAGGCCGCGGGCAAGGCCGTCGGCGACGAGAGGCTCAAGGCCGAGGGGAAGACCGAGCAGGCCAAGGGCAACGTGCGCGAGACGGCGCAGAACGCCGAGGACACCGTACGCGGCACGATCCGGGGCGCCCGCGACGACAAACGCTGACCGCTCGAACGCGGCATATGTGTTCCGCGTGTCGTGCGACCGGGACGGTGACCCTGCCAGGTCACCGTCCCGGTCGCGTTCCAAGGTGCTTTCGTCCTTTGGATGGGATCGCGGCCGAAAAGGATGCATGAAACCCCGGGAAACGCGGCAGGGGAAGGACACGAGGTCCGTTCTCCGATCCGGACCGACCATTCTCCGCTGGAGGTCCACGTGAACGCCGGCAGAAAGGCCGACAGCAAGATCCAGCAGCTCAAGGGCAAGGCCAAGGAGGCCGCGGGCAGGCTCACCGGCGACCGCCGTCTGGCCGCAGAGGGCCGGGCCGATCACGCCGAGGGGAAATTCCGCCAGGCCGGACACACCATCATGGACGTGTTCAGGAAGAGGTGACGCGGCGCCCGTGGGTGATCGCAGGAGCGGCGAAGCCGGTGGGCTCCGCCGCTCGTCTGTGCGGGCCGAAGAGGACGGACGTGACGTGACCCCGCGGCCACCCGTTCCGACGATCGTGCCGTCCGGGCCGCGATCCGGCGCTGTTTCGGAAAGGCATCCGAAAAAGACGGCTGGGGCGTTCCGTAAACCGTGTAGATCGTTTTCCCTATCGGATGGCGTTTTCCCGACCCGGGAATGAAGGATCTGAATTCGGAGAGGGAAGGGAAAAGGAAAAGCGCTCCGAGGAGGAGATCGATGAACCCCCCGATGCCTACCACGCTCAAAGTGGCGAGAGTGCTGCTCTTCATCACCGGAGGCGCCGCCATCGTCCTCGCCGGATTCGCCCTCCTGGGGATCTCCCTGTTGTCGGACTCCCCGTCCGGGGGAGCGGGGGTGCCCGAGAGCGCCGTCCCCGCCACGATCTTCTCGTCGGTCTGGCTCGTCGCCTACGGGATCCTGTGCGTCGTGCTCGGTGTCGTCATGCGCAAGGGGCGCCGCTGGACATTTTGGACAATCGTCGGAATTCAGGGGCTCTCCCTGGTGATGGCCCTGGTCTCCCTGTCGTCCGGCTGGTCGGGTTGGGCGCAGCTTGTCATGCCGATCATCCTCCTCGCGCTCGTCCTGGTCACCCCGTCACGGGAGTTCTTCCTGCACCGGCGCTCGGGCGCGCCGGTGCGAGGGGCCGGCGGGGCCTGAACCGGCCGCGGTGGGCGGTACGCGCGGGGGCGTGGCCTGGTGGGCCGCGCCCCCGCCGTCGTGACCGTGAGGTGGGAACGCAGGAGAGGGCCGCCCCGGGGAAAGGCATGACAAGAGGGCGTCGGTAGGATCACCGGACCCTTTCCCCTCGCGGCCGTGGCGGCGTCCGGTGGGTGGCCGGCGGTCGCCCTCGGCTCCGGCTTCGCGGTCGGGTTCCCCGTCGTGGAACGCAGGTGCCCATGTCCGATTCCTCTCGCCTCGCCGGTTCCGAGCGCCTCCACCTCGCGGGAGCGGGGCTGGTCGCCGCCCTGGTCGGATTCTCGAGCTCGTTCGTCATCGTCCTCGCCGGGTTGCGGGCGGTGGGCGCCACCCAGGCCCAGGCCGCTTCGGGGTTGTTCGTCCTGTGTCTGGCCATCGGGGTGGCGATGCTGTGGCTGGGGCATCGGTACCGGATCCCCATCACCCTGGCCTGGTCCACCCCGGGCGCGGCGCTGTTGGCGAGCACGGGCGAGGTGGCCGGTGGATGGCCGGCCGCGGTGGGCGCGTTCCTACTGGTCGGCGCCCTTGTTGTGCTCAGCGGCCTGGTGGCCCCTTTGGGGAGGGCGATCTCCCAGATCCCGGTTCCGCTGGCTCAGGCCATGTTGGCGGGGGTGTTGCTGAGCCTGTGCCTGGCCCCGGTCCAGGGGGTGGCACAACAGCCGCTGCTCGTCGGCCCGGTGGTGCTGGTGTGGCTGGTGATGTTGGTGGTGGCGCGACGCTGGGCGGTCCCCGCGGCGTTGTTCACGGCCTTGGTGGTGGCCCTGGGGGCGTTGCGCGGTGGTGGCGCCGGTGTCGATCCGGCGGTCCTGCTCCCGGTTCCGGAGTGGACGACGCCGGCCCTGACCTGGCAGGCGGTCGCGAGCGTGGCCCTCCCGCTGTTCGTGGTCACGATGGCGTCGCAGAACGTGCCCGGAACAGCGGTGTTGGCCTCGTTCGGCTATCGGACGCCGTGGCGCTCGGCGATGGTGACGACCGGGGCCGCCACGGTTCTGACGGGGCCGTTCGGCGGGTTCGCGGTGAACCTGGCGGCGATCAGCGCCGCGTTGGCGGCGGGGCCGCAGGCCCATCCCGATCCGGCCCGGCGGTGGCGCGCGGCCGTCGCCGCGGGCTGGTCCTATCTGCTCCTGGCGGTCCTGTCGGCCGCGCTCGCCGCGGTGATCGCCGCCGCGCCGGCGGGCCTGGTGGAGGCCGCCGCCGGGCTCGCGCTGATCACGACCCTGGCCGCGTCTCTGAAGGGGGCGCTGGAGGAGGAGTCCTGGCGGGAGGCCGCCGCGGTGACGTTCCTGGTGGCCGCGTCGGGGGTGACCGTCGCCGGTATCGGTTCGGCGTTTTGGGCTCTGCTGGCCGGATTGCTGATGCGCGGGATCTCCGGCGGGCCGTGGCGCGCGAGGTCCACCGCCCCGCGGTGAGTGTGAGATGGGTCTCCGCGGCCTGGCCGGCGCGGGGCGGGCCGGGGGGCGACAGGTGCCTCATAAGGGGATAGAGAGGACGTCCTGCCGCTGATATTCGCGAAACTACCTAAAAAGCTACATAGTCCGCGATTCCATTTTTGATTTGTGCAGCACGCCCGTATTCGTCCGCGGAATTCGTGCAAGGTGCCCAATGGAATCCGTCCCCCGACGGTCTAGCGTTGGGCGTGCGGTCGCGTGGAGTCCTCCCCCTTATCCGACGTGTCACCGCGGGTCATGGCCCCCGCCCGACCTCCCTCCCAGGGCGCGGGCCATGTGGGCCGGGGCTGCCTGAACTTCGGGGGCTATTCTGCGAAACCCCTCCCTCGCAGAATGGGCGCGGGGCAGCCCCGGACCAGTACTCATCGATTTCCGGGTTTTCGCCTCCCGGTTCCCAACGTCGGTTTAGGCTCCCCTCATGAAGCTGAAACCGGGGGCGGGCCTGCTCGTCGGGCGGTCTCGGGAACAGGTCCGGGCCGAGGCCCTTCGCCTGGAGGCCGATGCGGAGGCATTCCCCGGCGACCGCGGCGAGATCCTGTGCGAGGCGGCGGGACTGTGGCACCGCCTGGGCGAGTCCGACCGGGCACTCGACCTGTGCGCGCGGGCGATCGCGTGCGGGGAGGAGGGGGTCGGATTCGCGCGGTTGCGGCGTATGGAGGTCTTCGCGGCCGAGGAACGCTGGGAGGAGTTCGAGGCCGAGCTCGGGGCGCTCAGAAGCGGCCGGATCGGGATCGGTCCCGCCCATCTCGTGGCCGAGCTGCTGGAGTCCCTGGGGCGGTATCGCGCCGCACTGGAGTTCTACGACCTCGCCTGCGCTCCGTTGCGGACCGATCTGGATCGGATCGATCCGGACGACCTTCCCAGGTACCTGGTCCAGTTCGAGTCGGCCGAGGGGCGGGCCCGCACCCGGGCCGCGCTGGGCATCGCACCCGACGACCTCGACGCCGTCGTCGCCCGTTCCTACGAGGAGGAGTCCGAGCCGTTCAACGGTGTCGACTGCGCGGCCCCCCAGCCCGTGGCCGGGCCGCCGGTGGCCGCCTTCGTGCCGCGCTCGGACCTGGCCCGGGCGTACGGGCGGGGGGTGTTGCTCCCGGGGGAGCTCGCCTCGGATGAGCCCGCCCATTACTTCGGGGTGCTGGAGCGCGAGTGGTGGGCGTTCGGTGGCCGGATCGCCCTGCTTCCGGTCCGCCTTGACGACTACCTCGGATTCGCCGCGCGGGCGGTCGCCGATCCGCGTTCGGGCCGCACCTGTGAGGAGTACCTGCGTCACCTGCTGGAGCGCCGGGTCGCACTCGCCTGGCCGCCGCGGCGGAACGCGCCCTGTTGGTGCGGGGCGGCGGCGAAGTACAAGAAGTGCTGTGGTTCCCTCTGGCGTCCTGGACGCTGACGCCCGCTCACTCCCCCTAGAGGGCGTCAGCCCCCGGGCACCGGCCGACCGTCCGGTGCCCGGGGTTTTCGTTCGGCGCGGGTGAGCGCGTGTCACCGGAGGTCGTGTGCCATGGCCTGCCCAGCCTGAAACGGAACGTAGCCAAACTGCAGAGCGGATGACCGTAATGGAGACCGGTGTTCTGGGAGGGGGAGAAGAGGGTGGGGAACCGCCCTGTTCCGAGCGAGTCTCCGTAATCAATTAGTAATGAAAATGAAAACGGAACGTTTACGCTTTCGGCCGGTACGGGTATGAGCCACGCTGGCAGCGGGACCGCACCTGCATGCCGCACCTCCTCGCAGTCATCACGGGTGTCCGGGGGCATCCGTGCGACCTCATGGAAAGGCACGCATCCGTGGGCACCATCTCGTGGATCGACGGCTCTCACCCTGCGACTCCCGCCGAGGCCGTCAGCATGCTGCACAGCTACCTCACAGCGGCGGGGGTGGAGCGGCTCTACGCCGCGAGCCGGACGACGGTCGCGTCGCTGTCCATTCGCGCGGGTCTCACGGTGTGGTGCATGAACGGGATGTTCCGCTGGCAGGACGAACTGGGACGCACGGTGACCCACTCGGCCGACGACCCCGAAGGCGCGGCGCGCCAGCTGTGCGGACTGGCGCAGCCGCTACGCGCCGCGGCCTAAGGCCGGACCGGGCCAATGTCCACCGCGTGCCTGTGGCGTCACAGCAGTTGAGTAGCGTTGGACGTCATGACCGAACCCCTGATCGTCGTCGGCGCCGCGATCGTCCGTGACGGCGCCCTCCTCGCCGCCCAGCGCGCCGAGCCGCCGCAGATGCGGGGTCGTTGGGAACTGCCGGGCGGCAAGGTCGATCCCGGCGAGACCGACGAGGCGGCGCTGGTCCGCGAGTGCGAGGAGGAGCTGGGCGTCCGGGTCCGCCTGCTGGAGCGCATCGGCCGGGACGTCGCCTTCCCGCAACGTCCTGGCGCTCCGCCGGCGCTGCTGCGGGTGTGGGTGGCCGACCTGGTCGAAGGGGAGCCGCGGCCGTTGGAACACCTGTCGTTGCGCTGGCTGTCGGCCGACGCGCTGCACGACGTCGACTGGCTGCCCGCCGACCTGCCCTTCCTCTCCGCCATCCGCCCCTATCTGGAAAGCGACGACCCCGTGGCCGGCGCCCGGGGCGGTTGAGCCGGCCGGGGCGGCACGGGGTCGTCTCGGTGGGAGCGCCGACGGTCTCAGGCCTTGCCCTCGGCGGCCTTGACGAGGTCGGGCAGGAACTGGTCGACCGCCCACGGCAGGCTCAGGGGGCTGACCGCGGACATCGCCATGGCCACCGCGTCGTCGTCGAACGCGACGTAGCCGCCGTCCTGCACCGCGGGGATCTGCTGGAATACCGGGTTGGCCTCGGCGGCCTCGCGCGCGTCCGCGCTGTTGTACCACATGACCATCACGTCGGCGTCGACCTTGTCGGCGTTCTCCATGCTCGTGGTGCCGAAGAACTGGCCTTCGGCCACGTCGAGCTGCTCGGTGATGCCCGCGGGGGCGAACCCGAGCTGCTTCATCACCTCGGCCCGGGGCTCACCGTCGATGTAGAAGGCGAGCTGCCCGTCCTGGGTGACGGTGCCGAAGGCGAAGGTCTTCTCCGCGAACTGGGGGTGCTGCTCGGCGATCCCGTCGATGTAGGCGTTGGTGTCGTCGACGAGCTGCTGCGCCTCCTCCTCCATGCCGACGGATCGGCCCACCGCCACGGTCTGGTCCTGCCAGGCGGTCTGCCAGGGCTTGTCCAGGTAGGGGATGGTCGGGGCGATCTGGGAGAGCTGCTCGTATTGGTTCTCCTCAAGGCCCGATTGGACTCCGAGGATGAGGTCGGGGGCGAGCGAGGCGACCTGTTCGACCGGGATGCCGTCGTCGTTGCTGATCAGCGTGGGCTTCTCGCCGCCGAGTTCCTCCAGCTTCTCGGCGTCCCACTCCAGCAGACCGTCCTCGCGGGCGCCGAAGGTGGACTCGGCGATGCCGACCGGGACGATGTCGAGGGCGAGCAGGGTGCCCTCGTCGGACCAGCCGACGGTCACGACCCGTTCGGGCTTCTCGGTGATCTCGGTGCTGCCGAAGGCGTGCTCGATGGTGACGGGGAAGGCGCCCGATCCCTCTCCGGAGGGCGCGGCGGTCTCTTCCTCGGTGGTGTCCGTACCGCAGCTGCTGAGGGCGATCGCGGCGACCGCGGCCACGGCCCCGGCGCGCAGGCCCCGGACGCGCCGGCCTGTCGGATGACTGAACAGCATGGATGACCCCCAGGTAGGAGAGGTGGTGTCCGCGGGCGGACGGAGCCGGGCGTGCGGCGGCACGACGGATCCACCCGCCCGTAAGGGTGAGGTTTGGCTATCCTAAGTCGGAGAGGGGGTTCTTGTCGCGTCAGGGTCCTTCGAGAGCGGGGAGCGGGAATAGCGGACCTGGTGACTCCGTTTCGTTGGGTGACGCGGCGCCCTCGACGGGCGGCCCGAAACCGCCATCGCGCCGTCGTCCCACGTGACTTGCCCGTTTCCCGGGGGGCAGGCCATCACCGCATAGACTGATGGACGGCCGCGGGAATCGCGGTGTTCCCCAGCAGATGAGATCGAGACTTTCGCATGTCCACCGCCACGCCCGAAGGCTCCGCCCGCCGCACCGACCTTCGTAACGTCGCCATCGTCGCCCACGTCGACCACGGTAAGACCACCCTCGTCGACGCCATGCTCTGGCAGTCCGGCGCGTTCCGCGCCAACCAGGACGTCGACGAGCGCGTCATGGACTCCAACGACCTGGAGCGCGAAAAGGGCATCACCATCCTCGCCAAGAACACGGCCGTCCACTACACGACGCCCGAGGGTGAGGATGTCGTCATCAACATCATCGACACCCCCGGCCACGCCGACTTCGGCGGCGAGGTCGAGCGGGGCCTGTCGATGGTGGACGGCGTCGTGCTCCTGGTCGACGCGAGCGAGGGGCCGTTGCCGCAGACGCGGTTCGTGCTTCGCAAGGCGCTGGCGGCCAAGCTCCCGGTCATCCTGGTGATCAACAAGGTCGACCGCCCCGACAGCCGTATCGCCGAGGTCGTCGACGACACCTACGAGCTGTTCCTCGACCTGGACGCCAACGAGGACCAGATCGACTTCCCGATCGTCTACGCCTGCGCCCGTGACGGCAAGGCGTCCCTGGAGCGCCCCGACAACGGCTCGGTGCCCGACAACGACGACCTCCAGCCGCTGTTCCGCACCATCTTGGAGACGATCCCGGCACCGGAGTACACGCCGGGAGCGCCGTTGCAGGCCCACGTCACCAACCTGGACGCCTCCCCGTTCCTGGGCCGTCTGGCGCTGTGCCGGATCCACCAGGGCGAACTCCGCAAGGGCCAGCAGGTCGCCTGGATCAAGGCGGACGGGTCCACCCAGCAGGTGAAGATCACCGAGCTGCTCATGGCCGAGGCCCTGGAGCGCAAGCCCGCCGAGAAGGCGGGCCCCGGTGACATCGTCGCCATCGCCGGCATCCCCGACATCATGATCGGCGAGACGCTGGCCGACCCCGAGGACCCGCGCCCGCTGCCGCTCATCACCGTCGACGAGCCCGCCATCTCGATGACGATCGGCACCAACACCTCACCCCTGGTGGGACGGGTCAAGGGGGCGAAGGTCACCGCGCGCCTGGTCAAGGACCGCCTCGACCGCGAACTGGTCGGCAACGTGTCGCTGCGGGTGTTGCCGACCGACCGTCCCGACGCCTGGGAGGTTCAGGGCCGTGGTGAGCTCGCCCTGGCGATCCTGGTCGAGCAGATGCGCCGCGAGGGTTACGAGCTGACCGTGGGCAAGCCGCAGGTGGTCACCAAGGTGATCGACGGCAAGGTCCACGAACCTGTCGAGCGCCTCACCGTCGACGCGCCGGAGGAGTACCTGGGGGCGATCACCCAGCTCCTCAGTGTCCGCAAGGGGCGGATGGAGCAGATGACCAACCACGGCACCGGTTGGATCCGCATGGACTGGCTCGTGCCCTCGCGCGGCCTCATCGGCTTCCGCACCGAGTTCCTCACCGAGACCCGCGGCACGGGCATCGCCCACCACGTCTTCGAGGACTTCGAGCCGTGGTTCGGTGAGCTGCGTACCCGCCAGAACGGCTCCCTGGTCGCCGACCGTTCCGGCTCGGCCATGACCTACGCCATGTTCAACCTCCAGGAGCGGGGCATCCTGTTCGTCGAGCCCGGCACCGAGGTCTACGAGGGCATGATCGTCGGTGAGAACGCGCGCGCCGACGACATGGACGTCAACATCACCAAGGAGAAGAAGCTCACCAACATGCGCTCCTCCACGGGGGAGGAGCTGGAGCGCCTGGTGCCGCCGCGCAAGCTGTCGCTGGAGCAGGCCCTGGAGTTCTGCCGCGAGGACGAGTGCGTCGAGGTCACGCCCGAGGCCGTGCGCATCCGCAAGGTCATCCTGGACCAGAAGGAGCGCGCCCGTATCACGGCGCACAAGAAGCGCTCCTCCTGACGGAGGTCCCGACGTCGAGCGCGGAGCGTCGCCCCGAGGGGGTGGCGCTCCGCGCTTTTCGCGTTCGGCGGGGAGGTCCGTCCGCTCCGGTGGCGCTGTCGGGATGGGAATGACGAGCTGGAAGTCCGGCTTGGGCCAGAAGTCCGGAAAAACGGGTGATCCATGGCGCGTCCAGGGCCGGCCCGCCTAGCCTGGGGCATCAGGGCCCTTCCGGCATCCGGCGCCCAGGGGCCTCAGCCAATCCGGAGGTCGGCTCCATGGCACAACCGCACGCGGTCGTGGTCGGAGGCGGTATCGGGGGCCTGGCCGCCGCCGTGGCCCTGTACCGCAAGGGGTGGGCGGTGACCGTGTGCGAGCGCGCGCCGGCGCCCGACCCCGCCGAGGTCGGGTTGGTCCTGGCCCCCAACGCGCTTCGGGCGCTCGACACCCTCGGGTTGGGGGGTGCGGTCCGCGCGCGGTCGGCCCACATCTCGGGGATCGAGATCCGCCGGGGGGACGGGCGTCGCCTGCTGCGCCTGGCATCCCGCGCCAGACGCGGCTTCGACGGCGGGGCGCACGTGCTGCTCCGCTCCGACCTCGTCGACCTGCTGCTCACCCGCCTGCCGGCCGGCGTGGTGCACACCGCCACCGCGGTGTCCAGCGTCGAACCCGGCGACACCCGCAGGCTCGCCCGGGTCGGCACCGAGGCGGGCGAGGTGAGCGCCGACCTCGTCGTCGCCGCCGACGGCCTGCGCTCCGCCGTCCGTTCCGCGCTGTTCCTGGAGCACCCGGGACCGGTCTACGCCGGTTTCACGACCTGGAGCGCCGTCGTGCCGGACGCCGGTGTCCCGGTCGCCTTCGGCGAGACCTGGGGGCGGGGCGGCCTTGTCGGGGTGCTGCCGTTGCCCGAGGGACGCCTCCACTGCTACGCCACCGCCAACGCCCCCGCGGGCGAGAACGCCGGGGACGAGAAGGCCGAGCTGCTCGGCCGGCTGGCCGTCCGGCACGACCCGCTGCCGGCCCTGTTCGCGGCCGCGCCGTCGGAGTCCGTGCGCCGTGGGGACGTCTGGCACATCGACACCCCGCCGCCCGCCTACCACAAGGGGCGCGTCGCGCTGCTCGGCGACGCCGCGCACGCCATGACCCCCAACCTCGGGCAGGGGGCGGGGCAGGCCATCGAGGACGCGGTCGTCCTCGCCCACCACGTCAACGGCTCCACCGCCTACCTGCCGACCGCGTTGCACTCCTACACCGAGGCCAGGATGGAGCGGACGGCCCAGACCGTGCAACGGTCGGCGCAGCTCGCCGAGGCGGTGCAGAGCGAGTCCCCCTCGGCCGTCCGCCTCCGTGACGTCGGCGCGGGACTGCTCGGCCGGCTGGCGCCGGGGACGGTGACCCGCTTCCTGGACCGGCTCTATGACTGGCGTCCTCCCGTCGAACCCGCTCGGGTGTGACCCTTCCCCTGGCGGGGCGTGGGCGCCGCCGTCATGTCGTGTCCGGTCCGGGCTTTCGGCGGGGTTCCCCGGTCCGGGGGGCGGCGGCTCGGCCGTCCTGCCGGACGCCGGGCGGGATCGGGGTGTCCTGTGACGCCGGGCGCAGCCCGATGCGCCGGCCGAGCCACACCAGGGGGTCGTAGCGGCGGTCGGCCACCCGCTCCTTCAGGGGGATCAGCGCGTTGTCGGTGATCTGGATGTTCTCGGGGCACACCTCGGTGCAGCACTTGGTGATGTTGCAGTAGCCGAGCCCGAACTCCTCCTGGGCGATCTTGCGCCGGTCGGCGGTGTCGTAGGGATGCATCTCCAGTTCGGCGACCCGCATCAGGTAGCGCGGCCCGGAGAAGTGCGCGGTGTTGTCCTCGTGGTCGCGGATGACGTGGCAGACGTTGTTACACAGGAAGCACTCGATGCACTTGCGGAACTCCTGCTGGCGCTGGACGTCGGCCTGTGACATCCGGAACTCCCCGGGACGCGTCGCCGGGTCCGGGGTGAACGAGGGGATCTCGCGCGCCTTGCGGTAGTTGGCGGACACGTCGCAGACCAGGTCGCGGATGACGGGGAAGGTGCGCATGGGGGTGACGGTCACCGTCTCGCCGGGGGCGAAGAGGTTCATCCGGGTCATGCAGGCCAGCCGGGGACGCCCGTTGATCTCGACCGAGCACGAACCGCATTTGCCGGCCTTGCAGTTCCACCGCACCGCCAGGTCCGGCGCCGCGGTGGCCTGGAGCCGGTGGAGGACGTCGAGGACGACCTCCCCCTCCTCGACCGCGACGGTGTAGTCGACCAACCGGCCCTCGCCGCCCTCGCCGCGCCACACGCGCAGTGTCGTTTCGCCGTTCACGCGCCTTCCTCCTCGTCCGTGTCCTCGGGGGAGCCGTCCGCGAGTTCCTCCTCGGTCAGGTACTTCTCCAGCTCGCCGCGTTCGAACAAAGCGAGCAGGTCGCGGCGCATCGGCGGCGTCCGGCGGTGTTCCACGACGACGTCCGAGCCGTCGAGCCGGGCGGCCAGGGTGATCCGGCGCCACCGCGCCGACATCCGGGGGAAGTCGTCGCGGGTGTGGCCGCCGCGGGACTCTTCGCGTTCCAGGGCGCAGCGGGCGACGGCCTGTGACACCAGCAGCATGTTGCGCAGATCCAGGGCCAGGTGCCAGCCCGGGTTGTAGCATCGGCCGCCTTCGACGCGGACGCCGGCGACGCGCGCGTCGAGCTTCTCCAGCCTGGCGATGGCCTGCTCGATCTCCGCTCCGTTGCGGACGATGCCGACCAGGTCGTTCATCGTCCGCTGGATCTCGCGGTGCAGCAGGTAGGGATTGTCGCCTTCGGATCGGGAGAGGGGGGCCGTCGCCGCGGTGGCCGCCTCGGCGACCGCCGCGGCGGGGACGGCGGGCCGGTCGGCTCCCAGCGAATCGAGGTAGGCGGCCGCCCCCAGACCGCAGCGCCGGCCGAAGACCAGCAGGTCGGACAGGGAGTTGCCGCCCAGCCGGTTGGAGCCGTGCATTCCGCCCGCGACCTCGCCGGCCGCGAAGAGCCCCGGCACCGACGCGGCCCCCGTCTCGGCGTCGACGGCGACGCCGCCCATCACGTAGTGGCAGGTCGGTCCGACCTCCATCGGCTCGGCCGTGATGTCGACGTCGGCCAGTTCCTTGAACTGGTGGTACATGGAGGGCAGCCGGCGGGTGATCTCCTCGGCCGACAGGCGTTCGGACACGTCCAGGAACACCCCGCCGTGGGGGGAGCCGCGCCCCTCCTTCACCTCGGTGTTGATGGCCCGCGCGACCTCGTCGCGGGGCAGCAGTTCGGGGGGCCTGCGGTGGTTGCGCGGGTCGGTGTACCAGCCGTCGGCCTCCTCCTCGGACTCGGCGTACTGGGCGCGGAACACCTCGGGCACGTAGTCGAACATGAACCGTTTCCCCGCGGAGTTGCGCAGCACGCCGCCGTCCCCGCGGACCGATTCGGTGACGAGGATGCCGCGCACCGAGGGCGGCCAGACCATGCCGGTGGGATGGAACTGGACGAACTCCATGTTGATCAGTGCCGCGCCGGCGCGCAGCGCGAGCGCGTGGCCGTCACCGGTGTACTCCCAGGAGTTCGATGTGACCTCGAACGACCTGCCGATGCCGCCGGTCGCCAGGATCACCACCGGCGACTCCAGCAGCAGGAACTCCCCGCTGTCGCGGAGGTAGCCGAAGGCCCCGGCGACACGTCCGTTGTCGGTGACCAGTTCGGTGATCGTGGTCTCGGCGTGCACCTTCAGCATGGCCTCGGGGTCACCGTACTCGGCGGCGTCGGCCTGTTGGAGCTGGACGATCCGCTGTTGGAGGGTGCGGATCATCTCCAGCCCGGTGCGGTCGCCGACGTGGGCGAGGCGCGGGTACTCGTGGCCGCCGAAGTTGCGCTGGCTGATCCGGCCGTCCTCGGTGCGGTCGAACAGGGCGCCCCAGTACTCCAGTTCCAGGATGCGGTCGGGGGCCTCGCGGGCGTGGAGTTCGGCCATGCGCGGGTCGTTGAGGAACTTGCCGCCGCGGATGGTGTCGCGGAAGTGGACGCGCCAGTCGTCGTCGGAGGCGACGTTGCCGAGCGCCGCGGCGGCACCGCCCTCGGCCATCACGGTGTGGGCCTTGCCGAACAGTGATTTGGACACGATCGCGGTCCGCAGGCCGTGGAGGCGCGCCTCGATGGCGGCGCGCAGTCCGGCCCCGCCGGCGCCGATCACCACGGCGTCGTAGGCGAGGCGCGTCGTCTCGGTCATCTGCCCTGGCCTTTCGTGCCGGCGGGTGGGTCAGTTGAACAGCCGCACGTCGGTCAGCGTTCCGCTGGCCACCAGTGCCACGTACAGGTCGGTGAGCACGAGGGTGCCCAGGGTGATCCAGGCGAACGCCATGTGCCGGGCGTTGAGGTGGGACACCCAGGTCCAGGCCCGGTAGCGCAGCGGGTGCCGGCGGAAGCTGCGCAGCCTTCCGCCCACGACGTGCCGGCAGGAGTGGCAGGACAGCGTGTAGCACCACAGCAGGATCACGTTGCCGAGCAGGATGAGGTTGCCCAGTCCGACGCCGAAGCCTCCGTTGTGGCCGTGCGCGAAGGAGACGAGCGCGTCGTAGGTGTTGAGCAGCGAGATGAGGACGGCGGCGTAGAAGAAGTAGCGGTGCAGGTTCTGCCCGATCAGCGGGAGGCGGGATTCGCCGGTGTAGCGCCGATGGGGTTCGCGTACCGCGCAGGCCGGGGGAGCCTGCCAAATCGCACGATAATACGCTTTTCGATAGTAATAACAGGTAAATCGGAAAAGCAGGAGGAAAGGAAGGGAGACGAGCGCGTAGGGGAGGAACCACGGGAATTCAAAGGGGAGCGTGCCGAACACGGCCGACCCCGGCGCGCACGCGGCGCTGAGACAGGGGGAGTAGAACGGGGTGAGGTAGTGGTAGTCGGCCACCCAGTAATGGTCCTGCTGGAACACCCGGAACGTGGCGTAGCCGACGAACGCGGCCAGCCCCAGCGCGGTGAACAGGGGTGGGACCCACCACCGGTCCCGGCGCAGGGTCCGCGCCCCCAGCCGGGCGCGCTCGAGTACGGGCTCGCGGGGTACGGGCGGTGGCGCTGTCATCGTCGCGGCATCTCCATCCCGTGAAGGGCCGGCCGGACGCCGCGACACGGAGCGGGCCGGCCACCCTCGCGCGTCGTACGGTCCGTGCGGAGGCGGGCGGGGTAGCCACGTTAAAACGGCGAGGCCGCGGAATTCGACAATGGGTTCACGTGTTTCCAGTGTGAAAAAAACCACTCGCCGAAATGGCGAAATCGCGTTTACGGAAAAGCGGACGAAAGGTGGGGCACATGGGGAACACACGCCCCACCGGTCCCTTTCCGCGCGCCCGGCCGGGAACCGGGAAGGGCCCCTGGACCGGGCGCGTCCGGCGTTTCGCCGGCGGGCGCGACGCCGGGGACCGTCCGGTCGCCTCGCCGCCCCGCGGCCACCGGCGGGATCCGGGCCTATCCCAGCGGCGGGCGGCGCCGACCGAACCCGGTGGCCTGTTCGAAGGCGTGGCCATAGCGGAGCAGGTCCAGGTCCGCGCCGTGGCGGGCGACCAGTTGAACCCCCACGGGCAGGCCGTCGGAGGTGAACCCGCCCGGTACCGACATCGCCGGGCAGCCCGTCACCGTCACCTGGTAGGCCGAACGCATCCAGTCCAGGTAGTCGGCCATCGGGGTGCCGGCGACCTCGGTCGGATACTCCAGGTCGGCGTCGAAGGGCGGGAGCTGGCTGACCGGCAGCAGGAGCAGGTCGTAGTCGCCGAAGAACCTCCCGAAGCGGTGGAAGAGCTCCGCGAGCCCCTGCTTGGCCCGGCCCACCTCCTCGCCGGACAGGGCCCGGCCGACCGCGGCGTTGGCGACCACCGTCTCCTTCACCCGGCCGGGGTTGGCCTCGATCAGCGGTCCGAGGTTCAGGTGGAACTGCCAGGCGCGCAGCGTGCGGAACACCTCGTCGGCGCCGGAGAAGTCCGGGGCGGCCTCCTCGACGTGGCAGCCCAGGGCGGCGAAGGTCTTGGCCGCCTCAGCGACGACGCGCGCCACCTCGGCCTCCACCGGGAGCGTCCCGCCGAAGTCGGGCGAGAACGCCACCCGCAGCCCGCGCAGATCGACGTGCAGGGGCGGGGCGAAGGTCGACCCCGCCTCGGCCAGGGCGAACGGGCAACGCGGGTCGGGGCCGGCGATGGCCGACAGCACCAGCGCGGTGTCGGCGACCGTCCGCCCCATGGGACCCGAGGTCGCCAGGGTCTCCCATGGCAGGGTGCTGGGCCAGGTGGGGACACGCCCAGGGGTGGGGCGCAGGCCGACCACGTTGTTGAAGGAGGCCGGGTTGCGCAGCGATCCCCCCATGTCCGTGCCGTCGGCGATGGGGTGCAGACCGGCGGCCAGCGCCGCAGCCGCGCCGCCGCTGCTGCCTCCCGCCGAGCGGCTGGTGTCGTAGGGGTTGCGGGTGGTGCCGAACACGGGGTTGAAGGTGTGGGAGCCGGCCGCGAACTCGGGGACGTTGGTCTTGCCGATGACGATGGCGCCGGCGGCGCGCAGGCGTTCGACGACGAGCTCGTCCCGTTCGGGAACGTGGTCGGCGTGGATGGGGGACCCGTGGGTGGTGCGGATGCCGGCGGTCTCGTGGGTGTCCTTGACGGCGATGGGCAGACCGTGCAGGGGGCCGGTGGGCCGTCCCGCGGCGTGTCGGTGGTCGGCGGCCGCCGCCTCGTCCAGGGCCCGTTCGGGGCACAGGGTGACGACGGCGTTGATCGCGGGGTTGACGGCCTCGATGCGGTCCAGGTGGGCCTGGACGACCTCGCGCGCCGACACCTCCCCCGATCGCAGCATCCGCGCGAGCTCGACGGCCTCACGGTGGTGCAACTCAGCGTTCAACGATTCCTCCGGTCACGGTGTCAAAGGAGCGGCGCAACTCCAGGTAGGCGTCGCGGGACAGTTTGGGGCCGCTGGTGGAGAGGACCTGCTCGGCGCGTTCGGCCCCCTCGCACAGCAGGTCGACGACGGTCATCGCCATGAACTTCGCCGGGTTCACCGCCGCGGCGACGTGGTCGGTGGTGAAGAACCCGGGACCGTGGAAGGGGGCGGCACTGCCCGAGGCCGCCCAGGGATGGGCGACCGGCATGATGTGGCCGAGGTCGCCCATGTCGGTGGATCCGCCCATGCGGCCGCTGTCGCGGATCACCGCGTCCGCGCCGAACAGGGAGACGCAGTTGTCGTGGAGGAGGTCGGCCAGCGGCTCGTCGACGGACAGCGGCAGGTAGCCGCCGACCGTCTCGACGCGCACGTCCACTCCCAGGGCGAAGGCGCCGGCGCGCAGGGCCCGGTCCACCTTGTCGGCGGCATCGCGCATGGCCGTGACCGAGCCGGCGCGGACCATCAATTCCATGTGGGCGTGGGCGGGGACGGCGCTGACGGCCTCGCCGCCGGTCAGGATCTGGCTGACCCGGACGGTGTCGGCGTCGTCGAACGTGTCCCGCTGGGCGTCGATCGCGGCGATCGCCAGGGTCGCCGCCTTCAGCGCGTTGGCGCCGGCCCACGGGGTCGCGCCGGCGTGGGCGGCCACGCCGGTGAAGGCGGCACGTTTGACCAGGGAGCCGTTGGCCGAGGCCGCGACCGCCGCCGCCGGCGCGGAGACCGTCGGGCCGGCGTGGGTCATCATCGCCATGTCCACGTCGTCGAACGCGCCGATCCTGATGAGTTCCGGCTTGCCCACGATGAACTCGAAGTCGCCGGCCTCGCGGCGCCGCAGCCGCCAGTCGACCTCGATGCACTCCTCAGCCGGCACCGCGAACAGGACGACGTCCCCGTCGAGCCGGTCCATCACCGGGGCCAGTCCGTAGCCCGCTCCGATCATCGACGCGATCTGGGCGTTGTGCCCGCAGGCGTGGGCGGCCGTGGTGGTGGGGTCGGCGTAGGGGTGGCCGTCGACCAGCAGCGCGTCGAGTTCACCCAGGACCGCGACGCTGCGCCGGGACGTCCGGCCGCGCATGCGGGCCTTGACCCCGGTCAGGGCGAGCCCGTCCTCGTGGGCGAGCCCCAGCCCGTCGAACCAGCGCCGGACCCGGTGCGCGGTTTCGCTCTCGCGCCAGCCGGTCTCGGGGTGGCGCAGCACCTCCTCGGAGATCGCGGTGATCTCGGCGGCGCGACGGTCGATCTCCGCGCAGACGGCCTTCTTGAGCTCGGCGTTTCGGGTCATGCGCGGCTCCTCTGCTCTTGGGCCGTGGACGGTTCCGAGGGGCGTGCGTCACGCCGGCGCGCGTTCACCGCCGGCGGGGCGACAACGACCGCCCCGACGTTCCCGGCCAGTCCCACGATTCCCTCACCGACCTGACCGAATCCCGCCGGTGCGAACGTCGTCGCCACGGCCACCCCGGTGCGGGCGAGCGGTGGGTGGGGACGGGGAATGGTTCGCCCGCCAGGGGGACCAGGGCGCCGGGGCCACCCCCGGTCCGCTGTGACCGGTTCGCCGTTGTCCCGTGGCCGGGCGTCCCGATGACGGCCAGGGCGGGGAAGGGAAGGGGGCCGGGTTCCGCGCCGGGGTTCACACGGCCAGGGTGGGAAGACCGGATCAGAGGCGGCCGGAGACACAGGACGCGGCCACATCGAGGAGGTGACCGAGGGGGGAGCCGGGTGGCGTTGTGTGGAGCATCGGACCGTCCCGGGGCGCGGGGAGAGACGGGACCCGGCATGACGGCCTCCTCGGACGAAGGAAATGTGGGACAGAGAATGCACGTCTCTTCCGTTACCGACAAGTGAAAACGGCATACTGACGAAAACAGCCACATTGCTGGCCGGGGAGGTTGGGATGGCCCGGGAATTCGACGCGCTGGACCGGCGCATCACGGCGGCGCTCCAGGTGAACGGGCGCGCCTCCTGGCGTCGGATCGCCTCGGTGCTGGGAGAGCCCGAACGCTCGGTGGCCCGGCGTGGCAACCGGCTCCTGGAGCGGCGGCTCATCACCGTCATCGGCCTGTGCGTCACCGGTGACCCGGTCATCGTCCGCACCCGCCACGCCAGCGGCGGTCTGCGTATGGGAGGCACCGCGCTGGCCCGCCGACCCGACACCACGTTCAGCTACGCCGTGACCGGAACGGTGGACTGCGTCACCGAACTGTTCTGCGCGCCGCGGCGGCTGCTGGCCGTCACCGTGGACGAGCTGCCGGGCCTTCCCGGGGTGGTCGGTGTCGAGACGCTTCCCGTGCTGCGCTACTACCGCACCGTCCACGAATGGTTCCCCGGAATCCTCGCCCCCGAGGAGGTCGCGGAGCTCTGCGACGTCGCACCGGCCCCGTCCTCCGCCGAGACTCCCATGGTGGAGGAGCTGAGCGACGCCGACCAGGCGATCCTGCGCGCGCTGTCGAACAACGGCCGGCTCACCCACGAGGCCCTGGGGCGTTTGGCGGGGGTTTCGGAGCCCACCGCGCGGCGGCGGGTGGAGTGGTTGCGCTCCAGCGGCCTGGTCCACTTGCGCGCCGTGGTGGAACCGGCGCTGCTGGGGCTGCCGGTCGAGGCGCTGCTGTGGATCACGACCGCGCCGCACGCGGTCGACCGGGTCGGTCGCGCGCTGCTCGAATCGGACTGGGTACGCTACGCCGCCGCGTTGATGGGGGAGTACCAGCTCCTGTGCCATGTGGCCGCGCCGTCAAAGGCGGACCTGTACGAGTTCATCACCGCAGGGGAGTGGGCGCGTGAGGCGACCGTGGTCGACACCGCGCTCGTCGTCGGGCCGTTCAAGCGCAGCGGCGTCCTGGTCGCCTGACGCCGGCGCTTCGGGTCAGACGACGGGGGAGGAGATGACCTCCAGATCGGCCCCGAGCTCCTCGGGGGGTAGCGCGCTCAGGTGGTTCATCAGGCCGCGGCGGAACGCCTTGGCGGTGTTGGAGGGCTCGACGTCCTTGCGGTGGGCCAGGGCGATCGTCCGGAGCAGCCGGGGGCGGGCCAGGGGGGTGCCGCGCAGGCCCGGTCGATTCTTCAGTACCATGCTGGGCACGACCGCCAGGCCCAGGCCGGCCTCGACGAAGCGTAGGACGGCGTCCATCTCGCCGCCCTCGACCGCCAGCCGTGGTTCGAACCCGGCGGCGCGGCAGGCGTGCAGGGTCGCTTCGCGCACGTCGTAGCCGCGGCGGAACATCACCAAGGGTTTGTCGCGCAGGTCGGTGATGCGCATCGATGCCCGGTTGCTCGGGGGCGGGGCGTCGCGGGGGCTGGCGACGACGAGGTTCTCGCGCAGGATCGGCGTGGTGACGAACGCGGGGTCGCTGCTGTGCAGCGGCAGGATGATGAGGGCCAGGTCGAGTTCGCCCCGGCCCAGGGCGCGGATCAGGTCGCGTGACCCGCTCTCCTCCACGTGCAGTTCGATACCGGGGAAGCGGGAGTGGAAGGAGGCCAGGGCGGGGGCCAGGAGCCCCGCGCACAGGGAGGGGGTGGCCCCCAGGCGGACGCGGCCGCGTCGCATGCCGGCGAGTTCCTGGACCTCGCGCCGGGCGGTCTCCATGTCGGTGAGGATGCGTTGGGCCAGGGGAAGAAGGACTTCACCGGCGGGAGTCAGTGTGATATTTCCCCGGGCACGAACGAATAACGGTGCTCCCAGTTCCTCTTCCAGGGCCCGGATCTGCTTGCTCAGGCTGGGCTGGGCGACGCGCGAAACCTCCGCTGCGCGGGTGAAATGCCGTGTCTTGGCGACCGCGACGAAGTAGGCCAGCTGCTGGAACTGCATGCTCGATAGCCTATGTCTATGGAGACCAGCGTTCTCATGACTTAGACGGTGCTGTTCACCAAGTTTTAAAGTGACAGGTTGTGGCGAACAGTACCCTGACCAAGCAGCGGTCAACGGCATTCAAGTCCACGGTGGCCCTCAAATCCGCGATGGCGGTCACCGGTGGGATCCTCGTGCTGTTCTTGATCGTGCACATGTACGGCAACCTGATGATCTTCGGAGGCCAGGAGGTCTTCGACGAGTACTCCCATCACATCCGGGTGATCGGTGAGCCGATGCTCCCGCCCGAGGGGGCGCTGTGGATCATCCGCATCGTCCTGCTGGCGAGCGTCCTGATCCACGCCTACGCGGCGTTCACCCTGTGGGCCCGGGCCCGCCGGGCGCGGCCGGCCGGGCAGCGCTACCAGACGCGGCGCAAGCCGGTCCAGCAGACCTACGCCTCGCGTACCATGCGCTGGGGCGGGGTCATCCTCGCGCTCTTCGTGATCTACCACATCCTCCACCTGACCACCAACAACATCGCTCCCGGCGGCGCCTCCGACAGCCCCTACGAGCGCGTGGTCAACGGATTCCAGATCTGGTGGGTGCTCCTCACCTACCTCATCGCGATGATCGCCGTCGGCTTCCACCTGCGTCACGGCATCTGGAGCGCGACCCAGACGCTGGGGGCCAACAAGGCCTCCCGTCAGCGCGTGCTCAACATCACGGCGACCGCGATCGCGCTCGTCATCACGGTGGGCTTCCTGATCCCGCCCTTCTCCGTCTTCTTCGGGCTGGTGAGCTAAATGACCGAGCTGTACATCGAGGGCGACCCGATCCGCGACGAGAAGGCCCCCGAGGGCCCGATCGAGCAGCGGTGGGACAAGCGCCGTTTCTCCGCCAAGCTGGTCAACCCGGCCAACCGGCGCAAGCTCTCCGTGATCATCGTCGGTACCGGTCTGGCCGGTGCCTCGGCCGCCGCCACGCTGGGCGAGGCCGGCTACCAGGTCTCGTCGTTCTGCTACCAGGACAGCCCGCGGCGCGCGCACAGCATCGCGGCCCAGGGCGGCATCAACGCGGCCAAGAACTACCGCAACGACGGCGACAGCATCTACCGGCTGTTCTACGACACCGTCAAGGGCGGCGACTTCCGGTCGCGCGAGTCCAACGTCTACCGCCTGGCCCAGGTCAGCGTCGAGATCATCGACCAGTGCGTCGCGCAGGGCGTCCCGTTCGCCCGCGAGTACGGCGGTCTGCTGGACAACCGCTCCTTCGGCGGCGTCCAGGTCTCCCGCACCTTCTACGCCCGCGGCCAGACAGGCCAGCAGCTCCTGATCGGCGCCTACCAGGCGCTGGAGCGCCAGGTGGCGGCCGGCACGGTCAAGATGCACACCCGGCACGAGATGCTGGAGCTCATCGTCGTCGACGGCCGGGCGCGCGGCATCATCGCCCGCGACATGGTCACCGGCGAGATCGAGACCCACTTCGCCGACGCGGTCGTCCTCGCCAGCGGTGGCTACGGCAACGTGTTCTTCCTGTCCACCAACGCCATGGGCTGCAACGTCACGGCGACCTGGCGGGCGCACCGCAAGGGCGCGCTGTTCGCCAACCCGTGCTTCACCCAGATCCACCCCACCTGCATCCCGGTCAGCGGCGACTACCAGTCCAAGCTGACCCTGATGAGCGAGTCGCTGCGTAACGACGGCCGCATCTGGGTGCCCAAGAAGGCCGGCGACCAGCGCGACCCGCGCCAGATCCCCGAGGACGAGCGCGACTACTACCTGGAGCGCATCTACCCGTCCTTCGGCAACCTGGTGCCGCGTGACATCGCCTCCCGCGCCGCCAAGAACGTCTGCGACGAGGGCCGCGGCGTGGGGCCGGGGGGCCTGGGCGTCTACCTGGACTTCGCCGACGCGATCAAGCGGATGGGCCGCCCGGCCGTCGAGGCCAAGTACGGCAACCTGTTCGACATGTACCAGCGCATCACCGGCGAGAACCCCTACGAGGTTCCGATGCGCATCTACCCGGCCGTGCACTACACCATGGGCGGTCTGTGGGTCGACTACGACCTCCAGAGCACCATCCCCGGTCTGTTCGTGACGGGCGAGGCGAACTTCTCCGACCACGGCGCCAACCGCCTGGGCGCGAGCGCGCTCATGCAGGGCCTGGCCGACGGTTACTTCGTCCTGCCCAACACGATCAACGACTACCTCGCCTCGGGGCCGTTCGAGAAGCTCGACGAGAACACGCCGGAGGCCAAGGAGGCGGCCGAGTCGGTGCGCGCGCGCATCAACAAGCTGCTCTCCATCGACGGCAACCGGACCGTCGACTCCTTCCACCGGGAACTCGGCCACATCATGTGGGAGTACTGCGGTATGGAGCGCACCGAGGAGGGGCTGCGCAAGGCCATCGAGCGCATCCGGGAACTGCGGGACGAGTTCTGGCAGAACGTCAAGGTCGTCGGCACCAACGACGAGCTCAACCAGTCGCTGGAGAAGGCCGGCCGCGTCGCCGACTTCTTCGAGCTGGCCGAGCTCATGTGCATCGACGCGCTGCACCGCCGCGAGTCCTGCGGTGGTCACTTCCGCGCCGAGAGCCAGACCGAGGACGGCGAGGCGCTGCGGCACGACGACGAGTTCGCCTACGTCGCCGCCTGGGAGTTCACCGGGACGGGCGAGCAGCCGGTGCTGCACAAGGAAAACCTCGAATACGAATACGTCGAGATGAAGCAGCGGAGTTACAAGTGAACATCACCCTGCGCGTTTGGCGCCAGAAGGGCCGCGGCGACGAGGGCCGGATGGTCACCTACAAGGTGGAGGACGTGTCCCAGGACATGTCCTTCCTCGAGATGCTCGACGTCCTCAACGAGAAGCTCACGCTCGCGGGCGAGGACCCGGTGGCCTTCGACCACGACTGCCGCGAGGGCATCTGTGGTGCCTGTGGTGTCGTGATCAACGGTGTCGCCCACGGCCCCGAGACCACCACCACCTGCCAGCTGCACATGCGCAGCTTCAAGGACGGCGACGTCATCGACGTCGAGCCGTGGCGGGCCAAGGCGTTCCCGGTCATCAAGGACCTCGTGGTCGACCGTGGCGCCTTCGACCGGATCATCCAGGCCGGCGGCTACATCAGCGCCCCGACCGGGACCGCGCCCGACGCCCACGCCAACCCGATCCCCAAGGCCGACGCCGACCGCGCCTTCGACGCCGCGACCTGCATCGGCTGCGGCGCGTGCGTGGCGGCCTGCCCCAACGCCTCGGGCATGCTGTTCACCGCCGCCAAGGTCACCCACCTGGGCATGCTCCCGCAGGGCCAGCCCGAGCGGGCGGCCCGCGTGGTCAAGATGGTGAACCAGCACGACGAGGAGGACTTCGGCGGCTGCACCAACATCGGCGAGTGCGCGGCGGTCTGCCCGAAGGGCATCCCGCTGGACACGATCTCCCAGCTCAACAAGGACCTGCTGGGCGCGCTGGCGAGCGGCAAGCTCTAAGGCGTCCCACACCGTCCGTGAACGGGGCCGTTCCCTTCCGGGGGCGGCCCCGTTCGCGTTGCCGGGCTCGGCCGTGACCGTGGTGGGGGCCGGCGGGCGCGCGGCGCCGCGGTGGTCCCGCCCCGTGAGGAGGGGCGGCATGTGGCCCCGGCGGCGGGGGTCAGGACCAGGTCAACCGCAGCGAGGTGGACACCGGGTAGGAGTCGGTCGCGTAGTACTCCCGCAGGAGCTTCGCCCCCGCCGGGCTCGCCGTGTACACCGGTTCGCTCAGGGAGATCCACCGGTTCCAGGCGGAGGCGAACGCCTCGATCCCCGCGCGGTCGCGGGCGAACAGCGCCGGAACGGGGTGGGGCGATCCCGGGTTCACGGGGGCGCGGCCACGCAGCCAGGCCGCCGCGGTGCGCCGCGCCGCGTGCGGTTCCGACACCGCCGGGGCGAGCGAGAAGCGCGCGATGACGTAACGCGGACTGCCCACCAGCGGCGACAGCGCGCCCTCCAGGGCCTCACAGAACAGGGACGCGGCGTGCGGGCCGGCGCCGCTCAGCGACATGAGGTAGGTGCCGCCGGGGCCGGGTCGCGCGCGCACGCCCTCGGCGCCGATCGCCGAGTGTCCCGCCAATCGCAGCGCGTCGGCGACGGCGTAACCGAACCGCCAGACCTCCGGCCCTTCGGAGGCGGCCATGACCAGTCCGGTGGCCGCGCGTTCCCGCACGGCGCGGGTGGCCAGCCGTTCGACGGTGGCGCCGGCCGCGACCGCGGCCACCAGCGCCACGACCGCCGGCAGGACCAGGCCGAGCAGCACCGTCCCGCCGGCCAGAGTGGCCGTACCGGCCAGCAGCGACGTTCCGTTGGGCCGCGATGACAGCGGTTCGCGTGGGGCGACCCCGGAGGCGGCCGGAATCGCCTCGGGAGGGTGCACCGGGCCGGGGACGGGGCGCGCAGGGGTGGCGGAGTCCTCGGACAGCGGCCGGACCCGCAGCGTCGGCAGCAGCTCGTCGGTGTAGGGCGCGCCGATCCGCCAGCGCGCCCGGGTCGCCTCCCGGTCCGCGGCGCGGGCCAGCATGCGCGCGTTCAGCGCGCCGAACTCCCCGGGGGACGGAGGGGCGTAGGAGGAGAAGGAGGGGTCGATGTGGGAGATCCCGCTGGTCACCTCGCCCTGCTCGTCGGCGCCCAGGACCCCTTCGTGTTTGCGGGCGAAGCGGTCCCAGTCGGCGGCGCCCTTGGGGTGGCGGTCGCTCACGCACACGACCGTCCAGGTGTGCGCGGCCTTGCCGGGACGGCGGGGGTCGAGCCGCAGCGCCCGGCCGCGGCTCTGCGTGACGGCGGTGGCCGTGGTCGCGGTGGTCAGGTCCACGATGGTGTTCAGCGCGGGGGCGTCCCACCCCTCGCCGAGCAGGGCCCGCGTGCCCACCAGCAGCCGGCTCGCCCCCTTGGTGAAGTAGGCGGTGGCCAGCCGTACCCAGTGCCGCGGCGTCCAGGAGCCTTCGACCCGCGCCAGCCGGCCGTCCTCGGTGGGGGTCACGTCGAGGCGCAGGTTGGGGCGTCGGCGTCGCACCCAGGCGACGAACGCCTCGGCCACGTCCGGTGCGGCCGCCACGGTGCGGCCGGTGACCAGCATGGGCGCCAACGGCCGGGTCCGCTCGTCGGCGACCAGCAGGTCCAGTTGCGCCCAGGCCGAGCCCGCGTCGTCGGCCAGGACCTCGCGCAACCGGGTCGAAGGGCGGCTCGTGGCGCGTTCGTGGTCGCACAGGATCAGGGCGCGCAGCTCCTCGCCCAGGGTCGCCGCCTCGGCGGCGGCGATCTCCACCGCCGCGTGCCCCTTCGCGGAGCTGCGGGCCAGCACCCGGTCCACGGGGGAACGCGCGGCGCGGATTCCCCGCTTGGTGAGCGTGCAGCCGACGGAGGGCAGCGCGGCGCGGATGCGCTCGATCGCCTTCTCGTCATCGGGCGAAGGCGCGGCGACCTGGAGTCCCGTCGTCACGTAGTCGCCGAGCAGGGCGGTCCAGTCCTCGGCCCGGGGCGGGCGGCGGTGGCGTTCCACCAAGCGCGCGCCCGGGGGAAGCTCGCACAGGCCCGCGTGGTGGAGCCGCAGTACCGCGTCGGCGCGTTCGGGGGTCTCGGCGGAGATCTGGGACCAGGGCACCGCCGTCCCGTCCGCGCCGACACGTTCGTGGAAGCGGGCGCGCAGCCAGGGCAGGAAGTCGGTCGAGGCGAACCCGGGGGAGAGCAGGTCGGCGCACAGGTCGGCGAAGCGCTGTCCCTCCTCGCCGATGTAGGCGTGTTCGGCGGGGGTGGGTTCGGTGATCCAGGCGAACTCGGCGAAGGGGGCCAGGCGTGCCTCGCGGACGAGCGCCGGGGTGGACGCGCCGCGCAGCGGCTCCCCGAACAGGCGGGTGACGAGCGCGGACTCGCTCGGGGTCAGGGCCGTTGTCGGCGTGCCGGTCAGGCCGATGACGTGGACGTCGGTGAAACCCGACAGGATCTCGCCGAGCAGGCGCCCCCATGCCTGGAGCAGGTGGTGGCACTCGTCGAGGACCAGGGTGAGGGGGCCTTCGGCGCGCAACGTGTCCAGGAGCGCCGAGCCGTTGCCGTGCAGCCGCTTGGGCTGGGCCTGGGGGCGGCCCTCCTCGTCGGTCTCGGCGTCGGGGTCGAACAAGGCCAGGGACGAGTAGGTGAGGACGGTGACGTCGTCGCGCAGCCGGCGGTCGACACCGGCGGTGCAGCCCTCGGGGCGTTCGAACGACCGCCACTGCGCGGCCCACTGCCCCTGGACCGCGGCGTTGGGGGCGAACACCACGGTGCGCCGGCCCAGTCGGCGCGCGGCCTCCAGGCCGACCAGGGTCTTCCCGGAGCCGGGCGGCAGCACCAGCCAGGCGCGGTTGCGGCCCGTGGCCCACCGCTCGGCCAGCAGCTCCAGCGCCTGGCGCTGGTGCGGGGCCAGCCCGCCCGACCAGCGCGCCTCGCCGACGCCGCTCATAGGCCCTGGCCGTAGACGTGGGCGCGTACCCAGGCGTGCATGGCGATCGCGGCGGCGGCGCCGGCGTTGATGGAGCGGGTGGAGCCGAACTGGGCGATCGACAGCACCGCGCGACAGACCGAGCGGGCCTCCTCGGAGAGTCCCGGCCCCTCCTGTCCGAAGACCAGGACGCAGGCCCGGGGCAGGGGATAGGTCTCCAACGGGACCGAACCGGGGAGGTTGTCCACCCCGATGACGGGAAGGTCCTCCTCCTCGGCCCAGGCGAGGAGGGCGGTGGTGTCGGGGTGGTGGTGGACGTGCTGGTAGCGGTCGGTCACCATCGCGCCGCGCCGGTTCCAGCGCCGCTTGCCGACGATGTGGACGGCCTTGGCGCCGAACGCGTTGGCGGTGCGCACGACCGACCCGATGTTGAAGTCGTGCTCCCAGTTCTCCACGGCCACGTGGAACGGGTGGCGCTGTGTGTCGAGGTCGGCGACGATGGCCTCGCGCTTCCAGTAGCGGTACCTGTCGACGACGTTGCGCCGGTCGCCCTCGGCGAGGAGCACCGGGTCGTAGTGGTCCCCCTCAGGCCAGGGCCCCTCCCAGGGGCCCACACCGACCTCGGGCCGGTCTGCTTCGGGAGCTGCTGCGGGGAACGCGACGACCTGCTCACTCACCCGATCCAGGGTAGACAAGGGACGGGACCGTTTCGCACCTTCCGGGAGGGGTGAAACGAAAACGGGACCTAGCGGCCGTCTCCGTTCACGTTGTGGCTCCTCCCGGCTCCCTCACAGCCGGATGTCGCCGTGGATCTCGCCGGCCTGGATCGCGGTTCCCGAGACGTCGCCGTGGATGGTGTTGACAACGTCACCCCGGCCGGTGGCGACGTGGGGGCGCAGGCGCGCGACGAGTTCGGCGATCTCGGCGTCGGTCGAGGCCACGGAGGCGATGTGGCCCGCCAGCTCCTCGACGGCGACCGCGTCGTCGTGGTCGTCCTGGGCGGCCTCCAACGCGGCGCGGGCGTCCGGCGCGTCGCGGAAGCGCTCCCGCAGCGCCCGGCGCAGCCGCTTCAGCGGCTCGCGCAGGTTCTCGGCGAGCGACTCGCCGACCTTGCCGGCCACCGCGGCGGCCAGGGCGATCATCACCTCGTCCATGGCGCTCCCATCAGGAAGGGCGGGGATCCGCCGGAGACGTCCGGCCGGATCGCGCAGGGCCGGTTTCCGCGGTCCAGCCTAGCCGTGGCGGGAGAGGCGGGACAGGGCCGCCGGCACGCCGGGCCGGCGTGTCAGCGGGACGCGGCCGGTGTGGCCCGGCCCGGGCGGCGGCGCAGCACCGCGGTGGCGACGGCACGCCAGCCGAGGAGCGTCACACCGAGGAAGACCGAGGTCACGACCACGAAGGACGGGGCGGTTCCCGCGTCGGTGACGGCCCGCAGCGCCATGCCGCCGGCCATGGTCACCACCCACACGCCCACCCCGGTGCGCAGGACCGCGGCGGGCGCCCGCCAGGCCCGGGTGAGCAGCCACCCGGCCGCGAGCGCGGCCGCGAACGGCCACAGGGTCGTGGCGAGGCCGAGCAGGGCGTTGCCCTCGCCGTGGCTGGAACGCCCGATGAGGACGAAGGCCAGGACGCAGACGAGGTCGATGAGAACGGCCCAGGGGAAACGCATGCTCCCAGGTTAGGGCCAGGCCCGCCGGGGGCACGGCCGCCCCCGGACAGGACGACGGGCGCGGGCCGGCCGCGACGGCCCGCCCGCGCCCGCGGTCGTGGGGTGTCAGGACTTCGCGGCGGTCCCGATCTCGTCGAGCGAGGTGTCGCGGGTCTCGCGGCTGATGACCAGCGCGACCAGGGTGATGGCCGCGGCGATCGCGAGGTAGCCGCCGACCCAGGCCAGCCCGAAGGAGTCGGCCAGCCAGGTGGCGATGTAGGGGGCGACCGAGGCGCCGAGCAGGCTTGCCAGGTTGTAGGAGATCGACGCGCCGCTGTAGCGGACGTTGGTGGGGAAGAGCTCGGGCAGGACCGCGCCCATCGGGCCGAACGTGAAGCCCATCAGCGCCAGGCCGATGATGAGGAAGGCGAGGACGGCGGGCACCGATCCCGCGCCGAACAGCGGGCCGAGGACGAGGCCGAACAGCAGGATCGCCGAGGTGGTGACGATCAGGGTGGGCCGGCGGCCGAACCGGTCGGCGAGCACGCCCGCCACCGGGACCGTCAGGCCGAAGAAGACCACGCCGACGAGCAGCAGCGCCAGGAACTCCGAGCGCTCATAGCCCAGTCCCTCGGGGCTGGTGCCGTAGGACATCGAGAACACGGTCATCAGGTAGAAGAGCACGTAGGTGGCGAGCATGATGAACGTGCCCAGCACCAGGGCGGGGGTGGCGGTGCGGAACACCTCGGTCACGGGGGCCTTGGCGCGTGAGCCCGAGGCGACGACCTTGGCGAAGGCGGGGGTCTCGTGCAGGGAGAGGCGCACCCACAGGCCCACGACGATCAGGACGGCCGACAGCAGGAACGGCACCCGCCAGCCCCACGACAGGAAGGCGTCGTCGCTCATGGCCTCCGACAGCAGCAGGAACACGCCGTTGGCCAGGAAGAACCCGATGGGGGCGCCCAGCTGGGGGAAGGTACCGAACAGCGCGCGCTTGGCCCGGGGGGCGTTCTCGGTGGCCAGCAGGGCGGCACCGCCCCACTCGCCGCCCAGGCCCAGTCCCTGGCCGAAGCGGAAGACGGCGAGGAGCAGGGGCGCGAACACGCCGATCTGGGCGTGGGTGGGCAGCAGGCCGATCGCGACGGTGGAGATGCCCATCGTCAGCAGGGAGGCGACGAGCGTGGCCTTGCGGCCGATGCGGTCGCCGAAGTGGCCGAACAGGGCCGAGCCGACGGGGCGGGCGACGAAGGCGATGGCGAAGGTGGCGAGCGACTGGAGGGTCGCCGCGGTCGGGTCCCCCGCGGGGAAGAAGAGCTGGGGGAAGACGAGGACGGCGGCCGTCGCATAGACGTAGAAGTCGTAGAACTCGATGGACGTTCCCACGAGGCTGGCCGTGATGACCCGGCCGGCCGGGTTGGTGGGCGGTGCCTTCTCGCCGGTTGGGTCCGTATTCTGCGCGACCACGGTGCCACTACCTCCGGTTTATTGCTGTTTGACCGCTTCAGGGTACGGCAGGAGAACCGGTGCATGAGATGCCTGTCCCGCATAATGAGACAGTGGACATGAGAGACCGACCGGTACGGGGATGGGGAGAGGTACCGGTCGGTGGCGTGTGGCCGGGGACGCGCGTTCCCCGGCGCCGCGAGCGACGCCGGGGAACCCCTACTCGGTCATCGGGGAGCGCGGAGGCTCACCCGAGGGGAGGTCAGCCGGTGACCAGGGTCAGGCCCCACTGGCTGAGGATCGGGTTGATGGGCTGGAAGTAGGTGGTCCCGCCGGTCCGGCAGTTGCCCGAACCACCGGAGGTGACGCCCTGCGCCTGGTTGCCGCTCAGCCAGGAGCCGCCGGAGTCGCCGGGCTCGGCGCAGGCGGTGGTCCGGGTCAGGCCGTAGACCGCGCCCTGGGCGTAGCGGACGGTCTGGTTCTTGGACTGGATGACACCGCAGCGCCAGCCGGTGGTGGCACCGGAGCGGCAGACGGAGGCGCCGATCGCGGCCTCCTGCGAGCCGCGGACGGTCACCGTGCCGCCGGAGTAGTTGTTGACGTAGGGACGCGGAACCCAGGCGCTGGTCGTCCGGACCCAGCCCATGTCGCGGCTGGGGAAGATCGAACCGGCGAACGTCCCGGCCGGGGAGTAGCTCGTCGCGCCGACGCTGCCGCAGTGGCCGGCGGTGGCGAAACCACCCTGGACGGCGAAGCCGACGGAGCAGTAGCTCGTGCCGGCGGCGTTCAGGCTGTTCTTGTTGCCGCCGATGATGTCGGCGTAGGTGCGGGGCTCCTCGGTGGTCTCCTTGATCTGCACCGCGTCGGCGGAGACCCCGGCGGCGGCGACCAGTTCCTCGGCCGCGGCCTCCTGGCCCTTCTCCACGGTGATCACCACGGCGTCGGCCGCGGCGTCGGTGTACCAGCCGGTGACCGCGGCGTCGGCCGTGGTCTCCTCGGAGTTGAGGTCGGAGACGATGGAGTCGAGCTCCTTCTCGCCGAACTCGACGACCCGGGGGGTGGCCCCGGCTTCGCGAACCTCGGCCGCGGCGGATTCGTCGGTGACCGAGACCGTCAGCTTCCCGGTCTGGACGTCGAAGACACTGCCGCCGAAGTCGTCGCCGAGCGACGCGCGCAGCTCCTCTTCGACCTTGACGGCGTTCTCCTGCTTCGCGGTGATCTCGGCGGCCTCGGTGGAGGACAGGCCGAGGTCACGCTCCAGCGCCTCCGCCTGGGTGGCGGCGGGGGCGGCCGGTGCGGCGGGGGCGGCGGGTGCCGGGGCGGCGCTCGCGGCGGGGACCGCGGTGAGCACCAGGCCGAACGCCAGGACGCTACCGCCCAGCGCACGGAACACGGGGGACTTCTTCACTTCCAGCCCTTTCTCTGGATGACCAGGGCGGATCCGCGTCAACGAGCGGGGACTCGACGCGAATCCCCGCTGGCGCCGCCCTTGTGGGGCGATGACCAGCGGTGTTCACCGGACACTCGGTAAACGATTGGAAACGATAAGTCATCGGAACGCTTCGCAATAGACCCAACACAAAGAGAAAAATCCCGACATGTAATGATGATCTTCAGAGGCCGGAATGCGGGGACATCCGCTCAGATGACGAATCTGTAAACACCGAAGTTGACCGGTCGTCTCCAACGCCCGGGGAGAAGCGGCACGAAAGAGCAAGAGGGAAGCGCTGGCCGGATCCGGCCAGTCCTGAGGGGTGCCTCCCGGACGCCCGGGTAGAGCGAAATGTCGCGGGGGGGGGAATGCCAGATCCGGCATTCCCCCCGCGACATTGTCCGCGGCCTTTCGTCAGGAGCCGGAGCCCTCCCCGCGCAGCGCCTCACGCAGGAACTCCACCTGGAGCAACAGCAGATTCTCGGCGGTGGACTCCTCGGTCGGCATGTGCGTGATCCCCGACAGCGGCAACACCGTGTGCGGCCGGCCCGCCGCCAGGAGCGCCGACGACAATCGCTGGGAGTGGGCGAAGGCCACGTTGTCGTCGGCCAGCCCGTGGATCAGCATCAGCGGGCGGCGCAGGTTCGGCGCGTCCCCCAGCAGGGAGCTGGCCGCGTAGGCGTCCGGTCGTTCCTGGGGGAGTCCCAGGTAACGCTCGGTGTAGTGGGTGTCGTACAGCCGCCAGTCGGTGACCGGCGCGCCGGCGACGGCCGCGTGGAAGACGTCCGGACGGCGCAGCACGGCCAGCGCGGCCAGGTACCCGCCGAACGACCAGCCGCGAATGGCGACCCGATCCAGGTCCAGGTCCTCCGAGCGGGCCGCGGCGTCGTGCAACGCCGCCACCTGGTCCTCCAGAACCGCCGAGGCCAGGTCACCGGAGATCGCCTGCTCCCACTCCAACCCGATACCGGGGGTCCCCCGGCCGTCGGCCACGAGCACCGCGAACCCCTGCTCGGCGAACCACTGCGACGTCAGGTAGGCGCCACGGGCGCGCAGCACCCGCTGGGCGTGCGGACCACCGTAGGGGTCCATCAGCACGGGCAGCGGCCCCGACCCCGACTCGTACCACGAGGGCAGCAGCAGCGCGGAGGGGATGCGACGCTCCCCGGCCGCCCACATCCGCACCCGGGGGGCCGGCAGGTCGGGTGTCTCGGCGAAGCTGTCGATCGGGGTGACCGAGCGACGGGTCTCGGAGGCCGCCTCGCGGATCGCCACCGTGCGCACCCCGTCGTTCTCCAGGTCGCGACGCTGGAGGACCAGCGTCCCGCCGCGCAACCGGCCCGAGTGGACGCCGCCGGTCGACGCGCCGGGGAACTCCACGGGCAGCGCCCCGCCCTCGGTGACGTCCAACAGCCACAGCCCGACGTCGCCGGGCGACCCCGCCACCGACCCGCTGTACAGCAGCAGGCCGCCGTCGACGTCGACCAGGCCGCGGACGTAGTGGCCCCTGCCCTCCACGGCGCGCCCCGCGACGTACAGGTGGCGTTCGCGGTCCTCGCCGCGGGCCCCGATCCACACCAGGTCGCCCCCGGCGGTGAAGGCGGGGACGCCCGGCATGATCTCCACCCACGTGTCGTCGTCCTCCGACAGCAGGTCGAACACCAGACCGGTGGCGGGGTCCGCGCTGAACACGGTCATGGACCGCTGGTCACGGCTTTGCGCGGTGAACACGACGGTCGGCGTCCCGTCGGGTCCGGTCGTCCACCCGGCCGTCACCAGGTAGGGCAGCGCCTCGCGGTCCCAGTCGATCCAGGCCGGCTTGGCCGGCCCCTCCGCGCTCTCCCCGAGCGGCAGGACGGCCAGGCGCACCTCGGCGTTGGCGGTCCCGGCCGCCGGATAGGCCATGACCTGCGGGGCGGTCTCGGGGTGGGCGGGGTCGCCGATGTGCCAGCGCGCGACCGGGGAGTCGTCCACCCGGGCGGCCAGCAGCGCCGAGCCGTCAGGGGCCCACCACATGCCCCGGTAGCGGCCCATCTCCTCGGCGGCGATGAACTCGGCCAGTCCCCAGGTCACCCCCTCCCCCTCGGGGCCGGTGAGCGTTCGCACGTTCCCGTCGGCGATGGTGACGACGTGGATCGCGCCGCCGCTGACGTAGGCCACCGCCTCCCCGCGCGGGTCGATCACGGGGTCGACGACCGGGCCGGTGACGGGGAGCTCGCGCGCGGTCGCCCCGTCTCCCACCAGGTCGACGTGGTACAACCGCCCGGACAGGGTGAAGGCGGCGCGGGTGAGCCCGTCGTCGACGGTGTAGGAGACGACGCCGCCGCCGGTCTCGCGCAGCCGCTCGCGGCGCGCGCGCTCCTCGGGGGGAAGGTCCTCGTCGGTGCGGCCGAGCTCGCGGGGGTCGGCCACGACCCGTTCCCGGCCGCTGTCCAGATCCAGGAGCCACAGGCACGTCGCGGGATCCAGGCCGTGCCTGCCACGCAGGAAGGTGACGCGCCGACCGTCCGGAGAGATCTGGAAGGCCCGGGGCACACCGAGGGAGAACCGCCGGGTCCGGGCCTGTTGCCGTGGGAAACTCATGAGCCGATTGTGGCAGCGCGCGCGTGGCGGCGCGTGACGGCGGGGCGGCGCGGGTCACACCGGTAACGGCGTGGACTACCCCGGCCGGCGCACGGGTATCGTCCCGCATATGACGGATCGCCGCTTGCTCCTGGTTCATGCCCACCCCGACGACGAGTCCATCGTCACCGGGGCGACCATGGCCAAATACGCGGCGGAGGGCGCCGAGGTCACCCTGGTCACCTGCACGCTCGGCGAGCAGGGCGAGGTCATCCCGCCCGAGCTCGCTCACCTGGCCGCCGACCGCGAGGGCGGACTGGGCGAGTACCGCATCGGCGAACTGGAACGGGCGTGCGCCGCGTTGGGGGTGGGCGACCACCGCTTCCTCGGCGGGGCCGGCCGCTACCGCGACTCCGGCATGATGGGCGCCGCCACCAACGACGACCCCGACTGCTTCTGGCGGGCCGACGTCGAGGAGGCCGCGCGCGAACTCGCGACGATCGTGCGCGAGGTCCGGCCGCACGTCATGGTCACCTACGACGACAATGGCGGCTACGGCCATCCCGACCACATCCAGGCCCACCGGGTGGCCCTGCGGGCGTTCGCCATGGCCGCCGACCGCTCCCTGCCGGGAACCCCCTGGCAGACCCGCAAGCTCTACGCCATCGCCCAGCCCCGCTCGGTGCTCGCCGCGGCCGTCGCCCGGCTCCAGGAGGACCCGGGACCGTTCACCGCGCCGGCCGGGATCGGGGACATCGCCCCGGGAACCCCCGACGGGGCCGTCACCACCCGTATCGACGCCACGGCGCACTGGGCGGCCAAGGCCCTGGCCATGCGGGAGCACGCCACCCAGATCACCGTGGCCGGGGAGCGGTTCGCGCTGTCCAACGACATCGCCCAGGAGATCGACGCGGTGGAGTACTTCTCGCTGCTGCGCGGCCCAGCGCCGCGCCGTGGCCCCGACGGTTTCGAGACCGACCTGTTCGCCTGACCGGCGGGCCGCGGCCGGTCGCGCTCCCGCCCGTACGGTGCGACCGGTGAGCCGATACGCTGCGGACATGTCCGCTTCCGCATCCCGGCCGGCGTCGCGCAGTCAGGACGGCGCCTCACCCGGCCCCCGCCTCCTGCCCGACGCCATCGTCATGGCCAGTTACGCGGCGCTGCTGGTCCTGGGGTTCGTGGCGGGAATCGTCGCGGGGATCGCCCAGGGGTGGCTGGCGTGGCTGTCGCAGACGGGCACGGCCGGCACGGTGGTGGCGGTGTCCGGGCTCGTCGCGTTCCTGCTGCTGCTGTTCCTGGCCTGCCGGCTCGCCGGACGCGAGCTGGGCCGGCCGGGCGCCGGGTTCCCCGCGGCGGGGTGGGTCGCCGCGAGTTTCGCCCTGATCGGCTGGTCCTCCGGCGGTGACGTCGTGCTGACCTCGGCGACGATCAACTACGGGTTCGTCTTCGGCGGCATCGCCGCCGTGGTGGTGGCGACCGTGCTGACCCCGCCCCGGGGCTGACCCGGCGAGGTCAGCTCACCCAGAACCGGAACAGCAGGTCACCGAACGCGAAGTACTCCTCGTTCATCCCCACGAGTCCGAGCAGGGCGTGGACGGCGTTCAGGAAGACGGTGTTGACCTGCGGGAACCACAGGATCGCGAACACCACCACCGAGCCGAAGACCGCGGTGGTGAGCGAGCGCCGGCCCAGGCGCCCGGGCAGGTACGGGGCGATCGCGTCGAACCCGTCGAGGCCGGGGATCGGCAGCACGTTGACCAACGCCGAGGTGACGTTGAGGAAGCACAGGTAGATCAGGCCGACGATCATCCAGTTGTTGGTCACCGACCCCTCGGGGATCAGCGCCTTCACCACGACCGCCAGGACAACGGCGATCAGGAGGTTGGCGGCGATGCCGCCAAGGGCGATGACGCTGCGGCGCACCCGCCCGGTGACGGCGGGCCGTTCCGGGTGGACGGCCGGGCCGGTCAGGCCGAACCCGCCGAAGAACAGGTAGACGAGGGGGAGGACCCACCCGGCGAACCCGTCACGGTAGGCGAACGGGTTGAGGCGCAGGCGGGCGCTGCCGCGCAGCGAGCGCTCGCCGAGCGCGTAGGCCAGCGCCGCGTGGGCGAACTCGTGTACCGCGATCGACACGATCCAGCCGCCGAGGATGAACACGAACGGCGCGTAGACCTGGGAGCCGGTGAACCAGTCCTCCTCGCCGCGGGTCCACGACAGCCAGCCGGCCAGCGCGGTCAAACCGACGAGCAGGACGAACACCGGGCTGGGCAGGACGTCCACGATGGAGCGGGACGGCCGCTCCCCCTCGGGCTGGACGGGCGAGGACGCTTCGGCCGGTGTGGCCGCTCCGGCGGAGGCGGACTCGGCGCCGGCCGCGTTCGGCGCGGTCGCGTCCCCGGACGTCTGCGCCGGCTCGTCGCGCTGCTCCGGATCGGGCGTGGACATGCTGCTCCTGCTGGTGGTGGTCGCCTGGTGTCGGCGCGGACGAGGGCGTCCGCGGCTCACCTGCAAGGCTAGGGGGTCGTCTCCCCGTCTCGGTACCGGGTGACCGTTCGCCGCGCCGGGCTAGAGCGAGGCGCGGGGCGAGGTGGCCGAGAGGTGGATCGCCGTGAGCGCGAACGCCCGGCCGACCTTCGTCAGCCGCGGGGAGGTGCGTCCCTCGCCGAGCAGGTCGTGCCCGCTGACACAGCCGAGGGTCTCCAGCAGCCAGGTCACCGTGATCAGCACCGATTCGACCCTGCGCCGGCCGCACCGGCGGGAACCGTCGGGGGAGTCCTCGTCCGTCTCGTCGTCGCCGGAGGGGTGTTCCCAGCCGGCGTCGGCGAGCGCCAGCCGCGCCTCCTCGGCGATGTCGACGTTGCCGTCGCGCGAGTGGCTGCCGCGCGAGCGAGGGGAGCGCAGAAGCAACAGCCCCAGCAGGGTCTCGGTGGCGGCCTGTTCGAACCCGTCGGTGCACAGCACGCTCTCGGCGACCGCGCGCCACAGCGCCTCGGTGCTCTCGTGGAGCTGGCGGCCCCGTCTGGTCAGCACCAGGCGCCGGCCGCAGCGGCGGACCGCCCGCATGGTGCGCAGCAGCTTGTGCAGCGCGATGATCTGCATGACGTCGGTCTCGCTGCGGGGCGAGGACGGGGTGGTCTCCCAGGCGAACTCGCCGCACAGCTCCCGCACGACGGAGGGGGAGATGTAGCCGATCTGGGTCAGGCCGATCCCGTCGTCGGCGTAGTCGAGCAGCCGTTGCACCGGCGCGAGGGCCCGCGCGGCGTCGTGCGGGGGTTCGGCGCCCACGGTGATCTGGTCCAGCAGCGGCCACAGGCGGCGGCGGTGGGGGTGGGAGGGGGAGGAGAGCCATTCGCGGACCCGCTCCTCGCGGATCCGGTCGAGCCGGCTGCGTCCCTGCCCGTCGGGCCGGGTCAGGAACGCGCGGGCGTGCCGTTCCTGCGCGGAGCGCCAGCCGCGCGAGCCGGGTCGGACCTCGCCCGCCGCGATGCTCAGTTCCAGGGCGGCCGACGCCGCCTGGTAGGCCTCGATCTCGGCCTGGCCCAGCGCCGTGCCCCAGGTCAGCTCGGCGAGGTCGGGGGGTTCCACGCCGGAGGCGCGCATGCTCCGTTCGTAGGCGAGCACGCCGCGGCCGTGCCCGGCGGCGTGCGCGGACAGGATGTCGCGGGTGCGCCCGGAGGTGCAGATCTCGGCGTAGCGGGGAAGGTCCAGGAGGGAGAACAGGTGGCCGAGAGACTCGGCGACGAACCCCCACTCGGCGGATTCGGTGGGAAACCGCAGGGGGAGCACGTACCAGCAGAACTCCTGGACGGCGCGCTGGCTCAGTGTCTCCAGGCCGCGTCCGGCCGTGAGGGTCTCCAACGCGCTCTCGGCGGAGCGGGCGGCCTTGGGGTCCAGCCGCGCCATCTGCGCGAGGGCGGACGCGACGGTCTCCTGCATGACGGAACCTCGTCACCTCCAGATCAGGCCGTTCGCGTGGGGATACGGCTCCACATCATGGTCGGCGCCGCTGGGGAGCGGCGTTCGCGGGCGGGACTCAGGCGCCGGTCCGGGGACGGCGCCGGGGCGGGGACGGGGGGATGACCCTGCTCGCGACCACGTCGTCAGCAGTGACCTCGGTCACAGTGTCGTCGTGCCTGCGGACGGTGATGAGGCCGTCCTCCCAGGCCTCCAGCATCCCGACGATATCCCGGAAGCGCCCGTCCGGGAGCTGGATGCGCACAGTGACGCGCCGACCGATGTCCTGCGGCGTAACGGAATCGGAGAGCCGTGCAACGAAACCCACCTGTTACCCCCAATTAGTCTCGGCACCCCGACCACCGCAATACTGGAAGCAGCGAATCGCGTGTCAGATGGTCTCGGCGTACCCGCTGCCGGCGTTCCGGCAACGTCAGGCTATGTGACATCGGAGACACCCATATGCGGTCAGCGTGGCGAAGACCGAAGAGGAGTACGACGTGACCTACGTCATCGCGCAGCCCTGCGTCGATGTGCTCGACAAGGCGTGCATCGAAGAGTGCCCCGTCGACTGCATCTACGAGGGCAAGCGCATGCTCTACATCCACCCGGACGAGTGCGTCGACTGCGGCGCCTGCGAGCCGGTGTGCCCCGTAGAGGCCATCTACTACGAGGACGACCTGCCCGAGCAGTGGTCGGACTTCTACAAGGCGAACGTGGAGTTCTTCGACGAACTGGGTTCGCCGGGCGGCGCCTCCAAGGTGGGGCAGATCGACAAGGACCACGCCGTGGTCGCGGCCCTCCCGCCCCAGGGCGAGGAATAGGCGAGACGCGCGGGACCGCCGTGCCGCCGCGCGGCACGGCCGCGCGCGATCATGGTGTCGCGCCGTCCCTGATGGGGCGGCGCGACGGTTTTTCCGCAGGTGAGCGAGGACGTGAACAATGGCCGAACGACGGCGTGTGGTGGACCGGTTGCCGACCTTTCCCTGGGACCGGTTGGCCCCCGCGAAGAAGGTCGCCGCGGCGCATCCGGACGGCATCGTCGACCTGTCGGTGGGAACCCCCGTCGACCCGGTCCCCGAGGTGATCCAGCGGGCGCTGGGCGAGGCGGCCGACGCGCCGGGGTACCCGGCGACCTACGGGACGCCCCGGCTGCGCGAGTCGATCGCGGACTGGCTGGGACGGCGCCACGGGGCCGTCATCGACCCGGCCGCCACGCTGCCCACCATCGGCTCCAAGGAGCTCGTCGCCTGGCTGCCGACCCTGCTGGGGGTGGGACCGGGCGACACCGTCGTCCACCCCGAGCTCGCCTACCCCACCTATGACGTGGGGATCCGGCTGGCGGGGGCCACCCCCGTGGCCTCCGACGGGCTGACCGCGCTCGGCCCGGCCCGTGTGCCGCTGGTGTGGATCAACTCGCCGGCCAACCCCACCGGCCGGGTGCTGCCGGTCGAGCACCTGCGCAAGGTGGTGGCGTGGGCGCGCGAACGCGGCGCCGTGGTCGCCTCCGACGAGTGCTACATCGACCTCGGCTGGGACGGTGTCCGCCCCGTGTCGATCCTGCACCCCGATGTCTGCGGTGGCTCCCACGAGGGGCTGCTGGCGGTCCACTCGCTGTCCAAGCGCTCCAACCTGGCCGGCTACCGGGCGGCCTTCCTCGCCGGTGATCCCGCGCTCGTCACCGAGCTGCTGGAGGTGCGCAAGCACGCCGGGATGATCGTCGCGGCGCCGGTGCAGGCGGCGATGGTCGCGGCGTTGGACGACGACTCCCACGCCGACGAGCAGAAGGAGCGCTACCGGGTGCGCCGCGAACTGCTGCGCGGGGCGCTGGAGCGGGCGGGATGGCGCATCACCCACTCCGAGGCGGGGCTGTACCTGTGGGCGTCCCTCCCCGGCCACGACGCCTGGTCGGCCGTTCGGCTGCTCGCCGAGCACGGCATCCTGGTCGCCCCCGGCGAGTTCTACGGGCCTTCGGGGGCCGGCCACGTGCGCGTGGCGTTCACCGCCTCCGACGAGCGGGTCGCGGCCGCGGTCAAGCGGCTGGAGGCCGTGGCCGGCTGAACCGGCCCGTGACGGCGTCCGGGGCGCGGCCCCCCACCGGGGGAGCCGCGCCCCGCTCGTTCAGCCCAGGACGATCTGGCCTTCGGGAGAGGCGTCGGACACCTTGACCCACCCCTCCTGGCCCTCGGCTGCCCGCCAGCGCATGCCGTCGTAGGTGACCGAGGACAGGCCGTACTCCTGGGCGTGGGTGACGGCCCAGATCGCCATCGCCCAGCCCAGGTCGCCGGTCTGCGGGGGCGAGGCGACCGGAAGCGAGCCCGGTGCCACGCCGAACACGCGCTCCATCTCCTGCTCGGCCGCCGCCACGTCCGTCTCGGCGGCCTCCTCCGCCTCGAAGCGGCAGCTCACCGCGGGCCCCTCGGAACCGCTGAAGGCCGCGGCCATGGTGCGGGACCGCTCCTCGTGCTGGTCGTAGGCGAAGCCGTCGGCGCTGCGCTGCACCGCCTGGGCCGCCTCGTAGACCGGCATGTCCTGGTAGTCGGGGATCTCGGCCAGCGCGTCGTAGAACTCGCCGCTGGCGTAGACGGGGTCGATGATCTGCTCGGGGTCACCCCATTCCATCGACGGGCGCTGCTGGAACAGGCCGAGGGAGTCCCGGTCGCCGTGCGCGATGTTGTAGAACTTCGTCTCCTGCCACACCGTCGCGTAGGCGATGACGACGGCGTGTTCGGGCAGGTTCCGGCTGAAGGCCACGCCGCCGATCGTGGCGGCGTTGGCGGCCTGCTCCGGTTCGAGTTCGTCCATGTCGTCGCGGGCGGTGACGGTGCAGGCCGCGACGGGCTCGGGGGGTGTCAGCTCGATCGGTCGGATCGAGTGCATGAGGTAGTACCCACCGGCGACGAGCGCGCCGCAGACCACCGTCAGCACGATGAGGATCTTGAAGAACGCGGAGATTCTTCGACGCTTGCTAGGCACACGTAGACCAAATGGTTCGTGGGGCGCGATCACGGACGGCATGCGGCCGTGTCCCGCCTCGGCGTACAGGGTGGGTGGTGTTTCCCGGCCGTGTCATGGACGGTGCCGGCGCTGGGCAGCGGGACCGGTGGGGCCGGGAGACCGGTACCGATAGTAGGCGCTCGGAGGAGGAGCGTCGTGGTGGCGCCCGCCGGGTGTCCCCGTGGCCGCGGGCGGGCCGTTCGTGGCCGAGGGACGGGAAACGGTAGGCTCCACAGCCATGACCACCTCGTTCACCAGTCCGCTCCCCGAGGCCGTCGACGAACTCTGGGAGCGCCGTTCCGAGCTCACTCCCGACCACACCGAGGCCCGCGACGTCATCGTCGGCGCGGTCGACGAACTCGACGCCGGCAAGGCCCGCGTGGCCTTCGTCGACGCCGCGACGGACGAGGTCGTCGTCGACGAGCGCGCCAAGCGGGCGATCCTGCTCAGCTTCCGCGTGCTCGGCATGGAGGAGTCGAAGGTCGGTGACTTCTACCACCACGACCGCATCCCGCTGAAGAAGCGCTTCGACGGCGTGCGCGTCGTCCCCGGGGCGATCGCCCGTTGGGGCGCCTACCTCGCGCCGGGCGTCGTGCTGATGCCGTCGTTCACCAACTTCGGCGCCTACGTGGGCTCCGGCACGATGGTCGACACCTGGGCGACCGTCGGCTCCTGCGCGCAGGTCGGCGAGAACGTCCACCTGTCCGGTGGCGTCGGTCTGGGCGGCGTCCTGGAGCCGCCGCAGGCGTCCCCGGTCATCGTCGAGGACGACGCCTTCATCGGCTCGCGCAGCATGGTCGTCGAGGGCGCCCGGGTGCGCCGTGGCGCCAAGCTCGGCGCCGGCACCCTGCTGACCTCCTCGACCCGGGTCTTCGACGCCGAGACCGGCGAGGAGCTGCCCCGGGGCGAGGCCCCGGCCTGGTCGGTGTGCGTCACCGCCAACCGGGTCAAGAGCTTCCCCGGCGGCGACTTCGCCATGCCCTGCCTGCTGGTGCTCAAGCGCCTGGAGGAGGGGCAGGAGCACGACAAGCTGGCGTTGAACGACCTGCTGCGCGAGCACGGCGTCAACGCCTAGGGTCCCTTCCGTCCCGTCCGCTTCCCGCCCGGCACGCCGCCGGGCGGGGAACGTCCCCGACCTCGAAAGCGCGCCATGCTCGATCTCACCGCCGACGTCCGTGACCTGACCGCCCGCCTCGTCGACATCGAGTCGGTCAGTGGGGGCGAGCGCGTCCTCGCCGACGCGATCGAGACGGAGCTGCGCGCCCTGCCGCACCTGCGGGTCCACCGCGACGGCGACGCCATCGTGGCGCGCACGGAGCTGGGCCGTCCCCAGCGGGTGGTCCTCGCCGGGCACATCGACACCGTGCCGATCGTGGGCAACGTCCCCTCGAAGGTCGTCGACGGCCGTCTCTACGGCTGCGGCACCTCCGACATGAAGAGCGGTGTCGCCGTGCAGCTCAAGCTGGCCGCCACGGTGACCGAGCCGGTCCACGACGTCACCTACGTCTTCTACGACTGCGAGGAGGTCGACGCCGAGCGCAACGGGCTGCGCCGGCTCTCCCTCACCTCGCCCGAGTGGCTGTCCGGCGATTTCGCGGTCCTCATGGAGCCCACCGGCGGCGTGATCGAGGGCGGCTGCCAGGGCACCATGCGCGTCGAGGTGGTCGCGCGCGGCGAACGCGCGCACAGCGCCCGCTCCTGGATGGGGCGCAACGCCATCCACGAGGCCGGACGCATCCTCGACGTGTTGCGCGCCTATGAGCCGCGCCGGCCGGAGGTCGAGGGGCTCCGTTTCCACGAGGGCCTCAACGCCGTCTTCGTCTCGGGGGGCGTGGCCGGCAACGTCATCCCCGACGAGTGCGTCGTCACCGTCAACTACCGCTTCGCCCCCGACCTGAGCGTCGCCGACGCCGAGGCGCACCTGCGCGAGGTGTTCGACGGCTTCGAGGTCAGGGTCACCGACGCCGCCCCGCCCGCCCGTCCCGGCCTGGACCACCCGGCCGCGGCGGCCTTCGTCGAGAAGGTCGGCTCCGGGCAGGCGCGGGCCAAGCTCGGCTGGACCGACGTCGCCCGGATGTCGGAGCTGGGCGTCCCCGCGGTCAACTACGGTCCGGGGGAGCCGACCCTCGCCCACACCAGGGACGAGTGGGTCGAGCTGGCGGCCGTCGTCGAGGCCGAGCGCCGCATGGTCGCCTGGCTGAGCGGGGCCGGGACGGTCTGAGCGCGCGGCGCGTCGACGTCATCAAGCGTTCCCCACCACGTCACACCAGGGTGATCAACACGCCAGTGGAGGTGGGGGCGGAACGGGTAGCGTTACGCCATGACGGAATCTCGATCCAACGTCCGGCGGGCGGGCCCCCTGACCTACCGCGGGCAGGCCATCCCCGAGACCACCACCGACCAGCGCCTTCTCGATCGACGCGGCCCCAGCGACTGGGTCCACACCGACCCGTGGCGGGTCATGCGCATCCAGTCGGAGTTCGTCGAGGGTTTCGGCCTGTTGTCGGAGGTCGGTCAGGCCGTCAGCGTCTTCGGCTCCGCCCGGATCAAGCCGGACAGTCCCTACTACGCGCTGGGCGAGCGCATCGGCGCCAAGCTCGCCGAGGCCGGGTACACCGTCATCACCGGCGGCGGCCCCGGCATGATGGAGGCCGCGAACAAGGGCGCCAAGGCGGCCGGCGGCCCCTCGATCGGCCTGGGCATCGAGCTGCCCTTCGAGCAGTCGCTCAACGAGCACATCGACATGGGCGTGACGTTCCGGTACTTCTTCGTCCGCAAGACGATGTTCGTGAAGTACTCCCAGGCGTTCGTGGTGCTGCCCGGCGGGTTCGGCACCCTCGACGAGCTGTTCGAGGCCATCACGCTGGTGCAGACCGGTAAGGTCACCCGCTTCCCCGTCGTACTGGTCGGAACGGAGTTCTGGGGCGGCCTGGTCGAGTGGATCCGCGGCCGGTTGCTGGACGAGGGGGTCATCTCGCCCTCGGACCCGGACCTGATGTACCTCACCGACGACGCCGACGAGGTCGTCGAGACCATCCGCAAGGCCCACGTCGACCTGGAGCGGCGCCGGTTCGAGGCGGAGCAGGTCGAGGAGACCGCTCACGAGGTGCAGGACGCCCAGCAGGCCGGCAACGGCACCTGAGGGGTCACACCAGTCCCCGGCGCGCCACGGCGGGGGGTCGCACGCCGCTGATCGAGGCCACCATGTCCAGGGCCTGGCCGACCTCCCGGGGGTGGCCGGTGGCGAACACCCGCGCGCCCGACCAGGCGTAGACCACCACCGCGGCGATCGTCTCGGCCGGTCCCGGCTCGCGGCCGGGGCCGGCCTCGCCGGGGGGAGCGCAGCGGACGAGCACCGGCCGGTCGCCGGCGGCGAGTTCGCGCACGCGCGCCACCGTCGGCCGGTATCCGGCGTCGACCGCGCCGTCGACCGTCGCGTCCGGCGGAACCACGCTGAATCCTGTTGCCTCGCGCACCCGTCGAGTCTCGCATGGCCGGTGGGGCGCGCGGTGCGGTCCTTGCCCCGAGCGGCGGCCGATGTGGCACGATCGGAGCGTGAACCTAGCCATCCTGATCCTGATCGCGTTGGCCGCCGTCGCCGTCCTCGCCGGGGTGGCGCTCGTGGTCATGGGCGGAGGCGGCCGGCTGGCCCGCTTCGAGGCCGACCATCCGCCGTTGGAGCTGCCCGTGGATCGGCCGGTGACCGGGGCCGACGTCGGCCGGGTGCGGTTGCCGTTGGCGCTGTGGGGCTACCACGTGCGCGGTGTCGACGAGGTGCTGCGCCGGGTCGCCGTCGCGCTGGGGGAGCGCGACACCCGCATCGCGGAGCTGGAGGAGCGCGTCGCCGAGCTGTCCGCCAAGCCGGCCGGCCCCCGCGTGCTGTACCCCCGCTCGGAGGAGCCGGCGCCGCCGCGCGACGGCGACGCCGATGACGAGTCGGCCTCCCTGCCGGTGAGCGCCGGACGGCACGAGGCCCCCCGCGACTCCGGCGCGGGCGACGAGGCGTGAGCCCGGTGCAGGGCGTCGCCGTGTCCCAGGTGTGCCCGGCCCCGGCCGACCGGGTCTGGCGCACCCTGGTCGACTGGCGGCTGCACGAACGCTGGATGTACCGCACCCGCGCCCGGGGCGGTCAGGGGGTGGGCGCCCGGGTCGAGGCGTTCACCGGCGTGGGGCCGGTGGGCTTCACCGACCACATGGAGATCACCGCGTGGGTCCCCGCCACCCGCGAATCCGCGGGCCGCTGCGAGGTCCGCCATCTCGGCGGCCTGGTCCGGGGCCGCGGCCGGTTCGACGTCCTCCCGCTGCCCGACGGGCGCAGCCGGGTGGTGTGGGTCGAGTGGCTGGAACTCCCGCTGGGGGCGCTCGGCCGGCTGGGCTGGCCGCTGGTCCGCATCCCGGTGAGCGTGCTGCTGCGCCGTTCCCTGCGCCGACTGGGCCGGCTGGCCGGGTAGGCTCTCCCGCGCCACTGTTTCCCGCCCGGGGTCGCCCATCGCACACCCGGCGTGGCCGCCCCGCCCCGCCGACGATCGCGGGCTCGTTGTGTCCTTCGTCACTCGTGACGGTACCTTTGGGAAAGTCCTGGTGGCTTATCCTCTTTCGCTGTACCCGCGAGCGGTCCCCTGCGTCCGCTCGTATTGGAGGAAGCGATGACCTACCCGGATCAGGCTGCCGTGTGGGCGGGACCCCTCGTCCGAGCCGGCCACGACCGGTCCGCGCCGCGCCGCTCGGGGAAGAACCGGTGAGCGCCGTGCCGACGCGCCCCGAAGACCCGGCGGCCCCCGGCGCCGCGACCCCCGACGCGGCCTCTCCCATCCGACAGATGTCGCTGTGGCCGCCGCCCCGTTCCACCCGGCACGCGGGACGGCGCCGTCGCAGCATGCTCCTCATGGGCGTCGCGGCCGGCGCGGCGCTACTCGCCGCCGGCGGTGTCACGGTCTGGGCCCTGTCCTCGGGCGGCGACGACGCCACCGGTGTCCCAGCGGCCTACGCCGGCGAGTGGAGCGGCGAGATGTCGCAGCACGACCAGGACGGGACGCACGTCGCCGACTGGGAGGCGACCGTGCACCTGGAGGCCGGCGCCGAGCGCGGCAGCAGCCAGTTCGTGTCGTTGGGATGCCGCGTCAGCCTCGAACTGACCGCGCGCGAGGACGACCGGATCGTCTTCGACTACGTCGAGACCTACGACGGCGACGAACGCTGCATCGACTCCGGCACCCTCGAACTGCGGCCGGGCGCCGAGGAGGGCACGCTGGAGGCCGAGTGGGGGGCGTCCTCCCACAGCGGCAGCCACATGACCTCGACCGGGACGATGACCCGCTGACCCGCCGCCGCCCCGGTCGCGGACCGTTGCGGCGGCGGGGCGCTGTCAGCGCCCCTCGAACTCGGGCTGACGCTTGTCGACGAAGGCCAGGGTGGCGTTGAGGTGGTCGGCGGTCTGCGCGCACTGGTCCTGGAGGGCCGCCTCCATCTCCAGCGCGTTCTCCAGGTCCAGTCCGGAGCCGAAGTTGAGCTCGCCCTTGATCGCGGCGTAGGCAACGGTCGGCCCCGAGGCCAGGCGCCGGGCGAGTTCACCGGTGGCCCCGGCCAGCTCGTCCGCCGGGACGACCCGGTTCACCAGGCCGATCTCCAGCGCGCGGGCCGCCTTCACCGGCTCGGCGAGGAGCAGCATCTCCATGGCCCGGGCGTGCCCGATCAGCCGGGGCAGCGTCCAGGAGGCGCCGGAGTCCGACCCCAGGCCCACGTTGGCGAACGCCATCAGGAAGGACGCGCGCTCCGAGGCGACGCGCAGGTCGCAGGCGAAGGCCAGCGAGGCCCCGGCGCCGGCGGCCACGCCGTTGACCGCGGCGATGACGGGCTTGGGCATCCGCGCGAGCGCGAGCGCGATGGGGTTGTAGTGCTTGCGCACGGTGTCGCCCAGTCCCTCGCCGGATCCCAGGACGGCGGCGTGCTCGCGCAGGTCCTGGCCGGCGCAGAACGCCTTGCCGCGCCCGGTGAGGACGACCGCCCGCGCGGAGTTGTCGTTGCGGGCCCGCTCCACGGCGGCCAGCAGGGCCTCCTTGGCCTCGACGGTCAGTGAGTTCATCGCGTCGGGCCGGTTGAGGGTGATGGTGGCGACGCCCTCCGAGAGCTCGTAGACGACGCTGTCTGACTCGGACAAGGGGGACTCCCTGGTGTGGTCGGCGGGCGGCCCGGGAGGCGTGCCCGGGCGCTGCGGCTATAACCTTAACCGTTCACGATCTTCGGGCCAGTGGGTCTGGGGGACGTTCGATCGTTCCCATTCAGGTCCCAAACCCGAGATAATGACAGACCAGTGATTCATTCCCTGAATCACGCGGATGCGGCTCCACTCCCGGTTCGCGCTCGCCGGAAGGCGGGCCGAGCAGCCGAAGGACCGGCCCATTCACGCGAGGAATTTTCCGAGGAAAGGGGATACGGCATGGCGGCGATGAAGCCGAGGACCGGTGACGGTCCGCTGGAGGTCACCAAGGAGGGGCGCGGCATCATCATGCGGGTCCCCCTGGAAGGCGGTGGTCGGCTGGTCGTCGAGCTGACCCCTGACGAGGCCGCGGCGCTGGCCGAGGCCCTGAACGGGGTCGTCGGCTAGCCGGTCGGCCCTCCCACCACCCGAGGTCCTGTCCATGGGCGGCCACACCTGACCACCACCTCCCGACATCCACAGGGTCAGTCGCGCGAGATCGCCCAGGCAGCCGAGTACGCACAGAATGTGAGCGTTCGTGCCTTTCGCAACGGAGATTCGTCCCGTCCGAGGAGACCTCGTCGACTCCGCCGCCGATCTTCTCGCCCTCCCCGTGCGGGGCGGCGAGGCTCCGGCCGTGGTGCGCGACGGGATCGGGCTGGAGCCCGCCGCGCTCGACGCGCGTCTTCCCGCGCCCCTCGCCGACCTGGTCGCCTTCTACGACCTCGCCGGCAGACCCGGAGAGACGGTCGAGCTCCCGGTCGACCTGGGCCGCGGCCTGGTCCGGCTGGTCCTGCTGGGGGTCGGGGACGCGACAGCGGGGCACCTGCGCAAGGCCGGCGCGACCCTGGCCCGGCTGGCCAAGGGGCGCGAGCGCGTCGCCACCACGGTGGGAGCGCTCGGGGACGGTTCCGTCGAGGCGGAGGCGGCCCTGACCGCGTTCACCGAGGGGGTGCTGCTCGCCTCCTACACCTTCTCCCTGCGGTCGGAACCGAAGAAACCCCTCCCGGTCCCGGCCGTCGACGTGCTGGGCGCCGACCCCGAGGACATCAGGCGCCCCATCGACACCGGTCGGGTCCTGGCCGAGGCCACCGCGCTCGCCCGGGACCTGATCAACACCCCTTCGGCCGAGAAGGACCCGGCCTGGCTGGCCGCCCGCGCCGAGGAGGTCGCCGTCCGGGTCGGGCTCACCGCCACGGTGTGGGACGAGTCCGCCCTGGCCCGTGACGGGTTCGGCGCGATCCTGGCGGTCGGCGCCGGGTCCTCCCGCCCGCCCCGTCTGGTGCGGCTGGACTACGCGCCCGAGGGGGCCGATCGGCACGTGGTGCTCGTCGGCAAGGGCATCACCTTCGACACCGGCGGTCTGTCGTTGAAGCCCAACGACAACATGAAGCTGATGAAGACCGACATGAGCGGGGCGGCGATCGTCCTGGGGGTCATGTCGGCCCTGGCCGAACTCGGCGTCCCGGTCCGGGTCACCGGTCTGCTCGCGATCGCGGAGAACTCCTTCTCCGGTTCGGCGCAGCGTCCCGGTGACGTCATCACCGCCTACGGCGGGCGGACCATCGAGGTCCTCAACACCGACGCCGAGGGGCGCCTGGTCATGGCCGACGCCATGGCCTACGCGGTGCGCCACCTGGCCCCCGACACGATCGTCGACGTCGCGACGCTCACCGGCGCAGCCAAGCTCGCCCTGGGCACCGGCATCGGCGCGCTGTTCGCCACCGACGACGGGCTGGCCGACGCCCTGCGGGGCGCCGGCGAGGGCTCCGGCGAGACGGTGTGGCGGATGCCGCTGGTCGAGGAGTACCGCGACGCCCTGCGGTCGCCGGTGGCCGACCTGGCCAACATCGGCACCAAGCGCGACTACGGCAACCCGGGTGCCACCGAGGCGGCCCTGTTCCTCCAGGAGTTCGTCGGCGACGTGCCCTGGGCGCACCTCGACATCGCCGGCCCCGGCCGGTCGATGGCGGAGGAGGGCGTCCTCACCAAGGGCGGCACCGGGTTCGGCACCCGGCTCCTGCTGCGCTGGCTGTCGTCGTGAGCCTCCCGTCGTCTTCCCGCGGGGCCGCGGCCCCGCGGGAAGACGACGGGTCAGGCCGTGCGGATCGCCGCGAGCAGGCCGCCGCCCGCCGGGATGAGCAGCGGCACCAGCCGCTCGTCCTCGCGCACGAGCCGGCCGACCTCGCGGACGGCCATGGTGCCGGGGTCGCTGGCGCCCAGCGGCCCGTCGTCGAGCGAGCCGGCGGCCAGGGCGTCGTTGAACACGACGACGCCGCCCTGGCGCAGCAGGCGCAGGGCCTCGTCGAGGTAGTCGGGGTACTCGCTCCTGGCCGCGTCGACGAACACCATGTCGTAGGCGCCGTCGGTGAGCCGGGGGAGCACGTCGAGCGCGCGTCCGTGGATGAGCCTGGCCCGGTTCGCGGGGAATCCGGCCCGCCGGTAGGCCTCGCGGGCGAAGGCCTGGTATTCCGGCTCGATGTCGACGCTGGTCAAAATGCCGTCGGAGCGCATGCCGCGGAGCAGCCAGATGCCGGAACTGCCGCACCCGGTGCCGATCTCGACCACGGCCCGGGCCTCGATCGCGGTGGCGAGGAAGCGCAACGCGGCGCCGCCCGCGGCGCTGATCGGATGGGTGTCCGCCCGTTGGCCGAGCCGGCGCGTGGAGGTGAGCGTGTCGTCCTCCACGGCGTAGCGCTCGATGTAGGCCAGTGTGTCGTCTCGGCTGGCGATGACGGCCTCCCGTGCGTGGTGGCGTGATCGGGGACGGGGACGTGCCCGCCCGTACGCGACCCGACGTCGCGGCGCCGCGCGCGTTCCCGGGGGAACGGCGGTCCCGGAGGTCACTCGGTGTCATGTACCGGTCACACCCAGGTGGTGTCCCTGGGCAAAGCGTAACCCGCTGGAAGCTCCGGGAGCGGTACGGGAACTTAATCCGGCGTCGTGGCGTTGCAGAGGGGGAGGGTTCCCTCGTGTCGATGGGACCGTGCCTCACGCGGAACACCACTCCGCGGAGACGAAAGGAGCGTCGGTGGCGGATTCCGGACCTGCGGTTGAATTCGACCAGTGGGAGCCGCCGAGCTGGGACGAGGTGGTCCGCACCCATTCCGCGCGGGTCTACCGCCTGGCCTACCGGCTCACCGGCAACCAGCACGACGCCGAGGACCTCACCCAGGAGGTCTTCATCCGGGTCTTCCGCTCCCTCGCCAACTACACCCCGGGAACGTTCGAGGGGTGGCTGCACCGCATCACCACCAACCTCTTCCTCGACATGGCCCGCCGTCGCGCCCGCATCCGCTTCGAGGGGCTGGCCGACACCGCCGACGAGCGCATGCAGGGCCGCGAGCCCTCCCCCGCCCAGGCCTACGACGACCGCCACTTCGACGCCGACATCCAGACCGCGCTCGACGCGCTTCCCCCCGAGTTCCGCGCCCCTGTCGTGCTGTGCGACATCGAGGGGCTGTCCTATGAGGAGATCGCCGCGACGCTCGGCGTCAAGCTGGGAACCGTGCGCAGCCGCATCCACCGGGGCCGCGCCCAGTTGCGCAACGCCCTGGAACACCGGCGGCGCCAGGCGGCCGAGCGTGACGGACGCGGCGAACAGGCCGACGCGCCGCCGCGGGACGACCGGGTGGCGCCTAGTGCGACCCAGGAGGTGGAGGGCCGGTGAACCACTTGGGGGAACGACTGTCCGCGCTCGTCGACGGGGAGCTCGGGCACGCCGAGCGCGATCGCGCGCTGGCACACCTCGCGGTCTGTGAGTCCTGCCGTTTCGAGGCCGACATGCTGCGCCGGCTCAAGCGACGGCTGACCCGCCTCGACCCGCCGGAACCGTCGAGCGACTTCATGGGCCGCCTGGCGGCCCTCTCCGGTCTCGACGCGCCGCCGCCCGACGACCGCTTCGATCCGCCGCCCGCGCCCTCCTCGCGCGGGTTCCTGTCCGGGCTGCGCCGCCGCGACCCCGGCGGAGGGCCGTCAGGCCCCTTGGGCACGACCCCGCCGCTCGGTTCCAGCCGCCCCCTGGGCGAGGGGCGGCCGCTCGGCTGGGGGCACCCGTTGGGGGGCTCCTCCGCGGCCGACTCCGCCCCCACCGCGCTCGCCGACCCGCCGGCCGACGAGGCGCCCCATGACGCGATCCCCGCGCCCCGTTCGCGGCCCCGCTGGGCCCAGGCCCGTTACGCGCTGGCCGGCGCGTCGGTGGTCGGCTTCACCCTGGGCACGGCCTTCGTCGCCGGGGGACAGGGCGACCGGGCGCCGGTGGTCACCCCGCCGTTGGCCGACTACGCGGTCGAGCACGCCGTCACCTCACGTCAGGCCTCCCTGGCCGATCCCGTCTCGATGACCGCGGTCGGGCTCACCGTGGCCCCCGCCGTCCAGGGCGACCGGGACGGCGCCGCCGAGGTCCTCCCGGTGGACGGCGTCGCCCGCGTGGGCGAGTCCACGCGGCGGTGAGCGCGGGGACCTTCCGGTCCGGTCGGCGTCCCAACGTCGTGATGGCGGTCCTCCTGCTGTGTTCGGCGCTGCTCCTGGTGACCATCACCTCCTCCGACAGCGGACCGGTCTGGCAGGCGCCGCCGGGCGTGGACGACGGCATGGCCGAGCTGCGCCGCGCGGCGGCCGAGGGGCCCGCCCTGTCCTACTCGGGCGTGCAGTTCGTGGCGTCGTGGAACGGCAACGACACCGACACCGAGCTGATCGAGGTCGTCCACCGGCCGGGCGAGGGCACCTCCTACGTCGGCGCCGGCCACGCGGACGAGAAGGGCGGCCCGGGGCTGCTGGTCGGCTCCGCGGCCACGTTGGACGTCGACGACCCGTTGCTGGACCTGCTCGGCGCCAACTACACGGTGGTGCGCGCGGGCGAGGGGTCGGTGTGCGGGCGCCCGGCCCGGGTGGTCGAGGCGCGCGGGCGCGACGGCTCGGTCATGGGCCGGTTCTGGATCGACGTCGAGTCCGGTCTGCTCCTGCGCCGCGAGACCTTCGACGAGGCCGGTCGGGTGGCCCAGGCCAGCGCCTTCGTCTCGATCGAGTTCGGCCCGCAGGAGCGGCCCGACAGCACCGAGGTGGTGCGGGGCGCGCCGTGGGGCGACGTGCTGGACGAGCGCGAGCGCGCCGCTCTGGCCGACGACGGCTGGTGGCTGCCCGAACGGCTCGACGGCGGCCTGTCGCTGGTCGAGGCGCGGTCCACCGGCGAGGGCGCGGAGCGGGTCGTGCACCTGTCCTACTCCGAGGGGCTCTCCTACGTCTCGGTGTTCGTGCAGTGGGGCCGGCTGGGCTCCCGCACGAGCGAGCCCGTCGAGGGGCTGCGGCCCGTCGTCCAGGATGGGCGCACCGTCTACGTCAGCGAGTCCGGGCAGCAGCGCAGGGTCTGGGAGTCCGGCGGTTTCGTCTACACCCTCATGGCCGACGCGCCGCCCGAGGTCGTCGACACCGCGGTGGGGTCCCTGCCGGCGGTCGGCGACGACGGTTTCTGGACCCGGGTGGGGCGCGGATTCGACCGGTTCGGGTCCTGGCTGGGCCTGGGATCACCGTCCCAATAAGGCGCTTTTCTCCGCTTTGATGCCTTCGCGTGGTGTTTTATAGCTACAGGCGGTCAGAATCGTATGGAATATCCGCTGAATGCCTCTTCGTGGCCGCTCTTCCGGATAGGGGCGCGCACCGACGGACGGAGATCTCATGACGGACGAGACCGGACGCCGCGACCAGGAGGAGCCGGAAGACAACGGAGCGGGTCACGACGCCACGCACCCGATCGGGGATGACCGTCCCGGCCCGGAGTGGGGGCCGCGGCACGAGTACCCGTCCCACGCCGCGCACGGCGGAGCCTGGGGCGGGTACGGAACGGGAACGCCGGGCGGCCCCGCGCAGCCCCCGTACACCGGCGCCCACCAGGCCGGGGGAGCGGGGGCCGATCCGGGACGCGGGGGCCGGCCCCGCCGCACCGTCCCGCTGTGGTCGCTGGCCGCGGTGACGCTGCCGGTCGCGCTCGTCGCGGCCGGGATCGGCGGCCTGATCGGCGGCCGTATCGGCGCGGACGAGCCCTCCCTCTCCTCGTCGGGCCGTCTCGCCAACGAGGTACCCGAGGGGGTGCCGAGCCGGCCGCCGGACACGATCGCCGGCGTCGCCCAGCGGGTGAACCCGAGCGTGGTGTCGATCCAGGGCGCAGGGGCGCAGAGCAGCGGCAACGGGTCGGGCTTCGTCATCCGCGACGACTACGTGGTCACCAACGACCACGTCACCGCCGCCTTGGAGGGGCAGGGCATCGAGATCGTCTACAGCGACGGCAGCACCAGTTCCGCCTCCGTGGTCGGCAGTTCGCCGGGCTCCGACCTCGCGGTGCTGGACCCGGCCGATCCCGTCGACGTCGAGCCGCTGGAGTTCGGCGACTCCGACGCGGTGACGGTCGGGGACACGGTGATCGCCGTCGGGGCGCCGCTGGGCCTGGAGGGGACGGTGACCAGCGGCATCATCAGCGCCGTGGAACGGCCGGTGACGGTCGGCGAGCAGGGCAGCGAGACCTACATCAACGCCCTCCAGACCGACGCGGCGATCAACCCGGGCAACTCGGGCGGCCCGCTGGTGGACGCCCGGGGGCGGGTCATCGGGGTGAACTCCGCGATCGCGACCATGGGCGGCCCCACGGGTGAGCAGACCGGCAGCATCGGCCTGGGGTTCGCGATCCCGTCGGCGCAGGCCGAGCGGGTCGTCGGCCAGCTCATCGAGACGGGGCGGGCGCCGCACGCGGTCATCGGGGCGCTGCTGGACACCCGCTACCAGGAGGAGGGCGCGCTCATCGCCGAGAGCGGCGGCGGCGGCGAGGAGGCGGTCCAGCAGGGAGGCCCCGCCGACGAGGCCGGCCTGCGGCCCGGCGACGTCATCGTCGAGTTCGACGGGACGGCGGTGCGCGGCTCCGACCAGCTCATCACCCTCATCCGCGGCAAGCTGCCCGGCGACCGGGTGGACGTCGTCTACGAGCGCGACGGCGAACGACGGACCACGACCCTCACCCTGGGCGCCTCCGAGGAGTGACCGCCGACGGGCGGGTGTTCCCGCGGTCGATAGGAACTCCTCCCGGCCGTCCCCGGTGCGGACGGGGTGGTTCTCCGGCAGAATGACCGTCACCGGCGTGGGACCGTCGCCCACTCCGGTGGGCTTCCGGATTTGGTAAAGCGGAGATAACGGCCCGCGAAGTCGCAGGTCATCTTCTGTAAGCCCCGCGCACGCGGGGATGGACCGGTCAGGCGGGCGCACTGAGGGGCGGGATGCGAGTAAGCCCCGCGCACGCGGGGATGGACCGGCCTCATACGTGAGGTGAGCGTGACTGGACGAGTAAGCCCCGCGCACGCGGGGATGGACCCCACGTCGCGCGGCTGGTCCAGCTGTAGCGGAAGTAAGCCCCGCGCACGCGGGGATGGACCGATCAGGCGCATCTCGGGGGTGGCCGGGCGGATGTAAGCCCCGCGCATGCGGGGATGGACCGGCCATACGGCCCGGCGGGTGGACACCGCCGGGGTAAGCCCCGCGCACGCGGGGATGGACCGATCAGGCGCATCTCGGGGGTGGCCGGGCGGATGTAAGCCCCGCGCATGCGGGGATGGACCGGCCATACGGCCCGGCGGGTGGACACCGCCGGGGTAAGCCCCGCGCACGCGGGGATGGACCGACGTCCTCGGAGTACTCGCGGACGCTGCGCTCGTAAGCCCCGCGCACGCGGGGATGGACCGGGGTGAGCTGGGCCAGAAGCGGCCACAGGCCGGTAAGCACCGCGCACGCGGGGATGGACCGTCCTCGTGGCAGGGGACCAGGTCGGCCTTGCGGTAAGCCCCGCACACGCGGGGATGGACCGTTCAGCAGGTCGGTCTGTGATGGGCACGGTGTGTAAGCCCCGCGCACGCGGGGATGGACCGGTCTCCTCGACGTCGGCGCTGACCGCCGATGAGTAAGCCCCGCGCACGCGGGGATGGACCGTCCCG
>NZ_FUWS01000012.1:0-6144 GCF_900167435.1 Marinactinospora thermotolerans DSM 45154 | reverse complement strand
GTAAGCCCCGCGCACGCGGGGATGGACCGACCTTCAGCCCACGCTGGGGGCGGACTCCGCTGTAAGCCCCGCGCACGCGGGGATGGACCGCGGAAACCCTGGCGAGGAGGCCCGAGCGGGACGTAAGCCCCGCGTACGCGGGGGAGTCCCGGGCTGGTTGGAGTACAAGGCCCGGAGTGCGTCCCTGACGAGAGGGCACTGTGTCCCCACTATCAACTAGGGACCACCTAGTCATTCGTCGTCCAGATGTTCGCCATGAGGGAGATGGCGCCCCGAGGGGCGACAAGGGCTGCTGACTCCCAGGTGATCCGGTCCCCAGCGCGAAGAGCCGTCCTTCGCTGTTGCGGCGGTGGAGACGCTACGGTGCGGACGCGGAGGTGGAGACATGGCGGTGCGGACGGACCGCGCAGACGGTGGTGGCGACGCGGCCGTGTAGACGCGGCCGCCTGGTTGCGGCCTCCATCTGCGGGTGAGCCCCCCGCAGATGGATGTCGGTCGTGTGCCTGGAGCCGGCGTCGGCGGGAACGCCGTCCCTCACTGGCGTTCCGGGTGACCGTTTCGGGCTCAGGCTTGGGGCCGGCCCCGTCCGCTGACCGCGCCGCTCCCGTCGTCGTCCCCTACCTCTACAGTCCCTCCCATGACACGACCGACCTCCCCTGGCGCCCCCACCGGCGACCCCCAAGAAGACGACGACACCGCAGCCCGGATCGACCGGTTGCGGGCACTTCTAGAGACCGCGAGTCCCGCCGAGGCGGGTGAGGCCGTGCGGGAACTCATGTCGCTGGCCGCGTCGGGCGGCGGCGGAGAGGCCCTTGACCTGGCCGTCCGGTACAGCGGCAGATCCGACTGCTCCACCGAGGAACTGGTCCGGTTATGGGCGATCGCCGACGGAGACCCGTTCGGCTTCTGCGAGAACCTGCCGGCTCCGGCGTACCGCGCGCGCAAGGCGGTCGGGAAACTCGTGGAGCTGTCCGAACCGGGTGACGGCGGCCATGCCCTGAAACTCGCCGCCCGGCTCATCTCGGCGGACACGTACGCATCCAAGTTCCTTGTCCGTCTGTGGGGGACGGTCCGCGACCCGGACGGTTTCGCCGAGCACCTGCTCGCACCGGTGTTCCGGCGGGAGGGCAGGACGGAACTGCGGTTTCCCCGCGTCTCCTACCCGCGCGGTCTGCGCCATCTCACCATGCTCGAATCGCTCCGCTTCGAGTGGTGTGGTGAGCTCACCGACCTCGGTGAGGTCGGTGAACTCACCGGCCTCACGGACCTCGTTCTCTACGGTTGCGGCAAGGTGGAGGATCTCACCCCGATCGGCCGTCTCTCCCGGCTCACCCGCCTTGATCTGGGCGGCTGCGGTGCGATCGAGGACTTCGAGCCGTTGCTGCGTCTCAGTGGTCTGCGGGAACTGATCCTGCGCGGGACCAAGGTGGGTTCGGTCCGTGGTTTCGGTCAGGCGCTCCCCGCTCTGGAGACCCTGGATCTCCGTTCCTGCCGGTCCTTCACGGATCTGGACGGACTCGCCGAACTGCCGAGCCTCACCGACCTTCGGCTGGGCGACCTCGACGGGCTTCGTGACCTCGCGCCGTTCGCCGCTTTCCCGCACCTTCGCTCGCTCCACGTTCAAAGTCGCAAGGGGCTGCGGACGCTGGACGGGCTGGGCGGTCTTCCCCAGCTGGCGGAGCTGGAGATCGACGCCGGTCCCGAACTGCGCACCCTCGAAGGGCTGGGGGGCCTTCCCCGGCTGACGAAGCTGACGATCCGTGCCCCTGAACTGCGCACCCTCGAAGGGCTGGGTGAGCTTCCGGCGCTGCGGAAGCTCACCCTGACCAGTTGCCCGGCGCTGGCCGACCTCACGGGGCTCGGCCGGCTGCCCGCGCTGCGGTCGCTGCTGATCAACGGCACCGCCGTTCGCGATCTCGGCGGCCTGTCCGGTTCTCCGCTGGTCACGCTCTCCCTCCTCTACATGAAGGACCTGGAGTCCCTCAGCGCTCTCCAGGGCTGCCCCGGCCTGCGTGAACTGAAGCTGACCGGCTGTCCCTTGGTGGAGGACATCCCACTGGACCGCCTCGAACGGCTCTCCTTGTCCGGCGCGCGCTGGGCGGACCTGTCGTCTCTGGTCGGCCCGCGCGGTCCCCGTACAGGTGGGCCGGGGACATCCGAACCGGAGGACGCCGCCCCCTTCACCGCGCTCTCCCACCTCGCCGAACTCGACCTGCGGAGCCACCAGTCGCTCAAGGACATCCGGCTCCTGCTCGACCTGCCGTCGCTGCGACACGTCCACCTGGCCGAGAGCGCGTGCCTCTCGTCCTCGGCTGTCGTCGATCCCGTGGTGACCGACCTCAGGGCACGAGGTGTGACGGTCACCATCCACGGCTGACCGTCCACGATCGGCCGATCATCCGGCGTGTTCCCACCGCCGGCCCCCCTTTCAGCAGGAGATCCCGTTGACCTGGTTGACCCCTGACAAGCTCGACACACTGAACGAGTTCCGTGAGAACGCGCTCGCGGCGGGCATCCCCCCGGACGACATCGCGCGATGGACGGACACCGCCCGCCCCTGCGCCATCCTGGAATGGAGGGGAGACGGGCCGGTGGTCGGCCGGCTCGGCGGCCCCCTCCTGCTCCCCGTGGACGCCCCCGACCCCTGGTGCAAGCTCGCCGCCACTCTCGATCTCGCGGCGCTGCCCGCCGGGGCCACCGACCTCGCCCTTCCCGCCGACGGTCACCTGCTGCTGTTCGCCGACCCCGATCCCGACCGGATCGGCGAGGGGAACCTGGGCGCTGCGCTGCACATCCCGGCCGGCACGGCCGTCGAAGAGCGCCATATAGACCACGATCCGGAATGGAGGAACTACCCGTACGAAACGGACTTCCCGGAGGGGCTGCTCCACCTGAGAACCGGTGTCTCCCTGCCTTTCCACACCTCGGTCCACGCTCCCGGGTTCCCGTTCGGTAAGCCCCTCCCGGAACACCCCAGGGCCCACGACCTGATCGACGTGTGGGCGGAGCTGTCGGGCAACGACTACGGCGTCGGGCTTCAGCTGGGCGGATACGCCGAGGACGAGTACCAGGCGGAGGACCCCAGCGTTGCGGCCGGACGGGAGGCGGCACGGGCGGAGGCGCGGGGCGAACTGCCCCCGTCCGATACGGACGTGCGCCCTGAGGACTGGGTGTGCCTCGCCCAGTGGCAGCACGGTATCGACGGCCTGGAGATGGCCCTCTACTCGTGGTCGATCGCCCGGCAGGACCTGGCCGCGGGGCGCTTCGATCGGGTCTACGCCACCATGACCTGGAACCCGTGACCCACGCGGGGTGGAGCCGGGCCGCGTCCGCCCGGTTCCGGCCGTCCCCGTGCGGGCGCTCCGCCTGGTCATGGGCGCTGCCGGGTCGGCGGAGTGGATCCTTCGGGCGGGCGACACCACCTGGCGACCTCCGCGAGCCCCGAAAGGGCTTCTCGCATATGGACCGACAGGGAAGCCCCGCTTCGGCGGGGGCGGGGCGACCGGGCGAGGGCGGGAATGGCGCCTTTCACCACCACGGTGGCCTGGATCGACGTCCGCGAGAGGCTGCCGAGGATCGGAATCCCGGTCGTGGTGGCCATCAAAGGCATATACCGGCGGCGGATCGGAGCCGGTCCGCCGCCGGTGAGCGGGGGATGCGGGCCGTGGTGCCGAGGGCTTCGGGACGGCGGCCCTCGCCCGCCTGGTCAGGCCGGCCACGCGGCCGGCCTGACCAGGCGGGCATGCTGCTCCCCGCGCACGCGGGGGAGTCCCGGGCGCCTTGGAGCGCTAAGGCCCGGGAGTGCGTCCCTGACGAGAGGGCACCGTGTCGCCAGCGTGAACTGAACCAGGGACTACCTGGTCGTAGGGCATCTCTGCTTCTTCTCGGGTATCCACTTGTGAGGATGCCCGAGAGGAAGGCCCCAATGCTACGTCGGGGCTCGGTTCATCGGCGGCTCGCGTGGCCGGCCGTCGATGGGTACGATTCCTTGTGGGAAATGCATTGGGTATGCATACGAAGAGGCACCGGCGGTTCGCTGGTGCCTCTTTTGTTTCTGTTGTCCGGTTACAGTCGGCCGGTCTTCACGGCGTCGAGGAACGCGGCCATCTCAGCGGCGGGGAACGTCAGGTGGCCGAGGTCGGGGTTCTGGGAGTCACGCACGGCCTGGGCGCCGGGGAGGTCGGCGACCTCGACGCAGTTCTGCGTTTTGGCTTGGCTGTAGCTGGACTTTCGGAACTTCATGGAGTGGGAGTGGGAAATGTTCATGGGTATCCCTCTACGACATGGTGTTCAGTAGATCGGTGATGTAGGCGACGGAGTCGTCGACAGACAGAGCGGATGGCTGGATGCCCCTGTACAGATGCTCATACCGCTGTACCTCTTCGTCCCTCTCTAGGTACAGCTCGTCGAACGCTGACTCCAAGTAAACGACACTGGGGTCCGGGGTCGGAAAGTCGAGGATGACGAAGCCGCCAGTCAACGCCGCGTGCGGCCCGATCATCACCGTCGAGGTCTCCACGTGGTCGGGGTGGTCATTCACATGATGTTGGCTGAGGCGCTTCACCGGTGGATCACCGATGCGATTCGCGACGGCATCGTGTCCGTATCGCTGCTGGCTCCCACGGACAGACGTCGGAGAGTGCGTTCTTCTCGGGAATCGGTCGCAAACGGCCCCCGCGCGATCGGTGAATTCCAGGGGCCATTCTGCTTCTCGGTCTACAGTCGGCGGCCTAATCTGGCCGCATGAGCGAGCAGTGCGGTGAGCAGGTCTGCCCCACCTGTCACGGTACGGGGGAGATTGTTATTTCTCCCGAGTGGGGAGAGGTCGGCCCCTGTCCCACTTGTCACGACTAGTCGTTTACTCCTCTGTCGGGGATGGCATCGGCATGTCGTAGGACAGCCGGTATCGGTCCGCGGGGATGGCGATTTCGGACACCTGCACAGGTCCACTCGCGGTGTGCGCAGTCTGCTCGATCACGAACAGCGGGGTGCCACTGGGAATGTCGAGCGTTTGCGCCTCGGCGGTGCTCGGCATCCGCGCGCTGATCACCTCCGCGATGCCGGTGATCGGTCGTCCGATCGCGGCGTACCGCGCGACCAGGCCGGCGCCGGCATGCGGGCCGGAGGTCGGATCAGCGATCGCGGTGCCGTCGGTGATCCGGGCGACCTCCCAGCAGACCGAGGACGACACCGGTTGCCCGTCCATCGTGATGCGATACGTCACCTGTACCACGGCGTCACCCACCTCAATGCCGAGCCACTCGGCCACCCGCTCGGAGGCCGTGGTGCGCACCGACTCGGCCATGACGTCGACGGACCGTCCGGCCGTCTCGGCCTCGCGGTAGTAGCTCGCCTGCGGGTGGTCCTGAGGCCAGAATCGGTGTGGCGCGTACCGTATGAGCGGTCGGCGCCCCTCTCGGACGAAGACGCCACGCCCTTGGTGACTTTCCAGTAGCCCGAGGTTTTTCAGCTCGGCCAGAGCGCGGCGGATGGTCGTCGCGGACACGGCGTGTTCGTCGCACAGCTCTCGCTCGGACGGGAGTTGTGAGCCGGGCGTGAGCTGGCCTTCGGTGATCTGCCTCCGAATGCGCTCAGCGATGATGGCGTACGTCGGTTTCCATCCCATGTCGGGTCCTCTCGTGACGGTGAACCGAGAATCTTCCGCATCCCCCTTGCGCTGTCAACGCAGGTGACTCTAACTTCTAATACTAAGCATTAGAAGATGCTGACCGAAAAAGCCCCGGCGAGCGTGCGTCCGCTCCCGGGGCGTGGCCTCGCCTGAAGAGAGCAGGGAGACATGGCTCATCGTAGTCCGAAATGGACACGGATCTTCGCGATTCGTCTTCGAGAAGAAATCGTTCTGGCGGTCGGGAACCTCCGGGCGTTCTTCGTTCCCATCCCCGAACTCGTGGGCGTTCCCGGCACAGCGCCATGCCCGGTCGAGCCGTCCCGCTCATCGACTCCTACAAGAGAGCTTCGCGCGGGTGGATCTCCTTCTGGGGAGCTCGCGCAGTATGCCGAACGTGTACCGGATCACTACGGGTGGTGCCTGCTCGCGGAGCGGTATGCGCATAAGTGGGAGCTCACCTATGACTACGACGCGGTGATGCCGTATCGGGCGCGGCATCGGGGGCAGCCGGATCT
>NZ_FUWS01000007.1:101521-324993 GCF_900167435.1 Marinactinospora thermotolerans DSM 45154 | reverse complement strand
GTGGAGCTGACCGGTACTAATCGGCCGAGGGCTTGTCCACCGCAGATGCTGGGTGCTCGCGCATACACACGAATCGTTGAGAATATTGTTTTTGCCGCGTTGTTGTTGTGGCTCTTGGTTTTCCCGCCCCTGTGTGGGGGTTGGGGTGAGGGTTACGGCGGTGATGGCGGGGGGGGAACACCCGGTCCCATTCCGAACCCGGTCGTTAAGCCTCCCTGCGCCGATGGTACTGCCCCCTGGTTGGGGTGGGAGAGTAGGTCGCCGCCGGGCATCTTTTCGGTTGAGGCCGGATCCTCCGTGTGGGGGGTTCGGTCTCCCGTGTGTGTGGGGGTTCCCGTGTCGGGAACCCCCCTTTTTTTGTTTCCGCCCGAAAACGGAATAGAACTTACTGTCTGTGCTCCTCTGTGTCGTCCTGCCCTCTATGGGGATCCGGGAGTGGTGCGTTCCTCCTATACGGGAGGAAAGGTGACCCTGTCCCTGTTCTCATGTGCGATGGGGCGCGAGTAGGAGAGAATGACGCCCATGCGTCGGCAGCAGTCCTGGATGGTGGTGTCCGCCGTCAGTGTGCTTCTGGGCGTCACGGGGTGCGTGAAGGACGAGGGGCCCAACCCCTCCGAGGAAGAGCGGGCCTCCACGGCTGCGTCCCCTTCAGCGGGGGCCACGCCGGGCGCGGGGGGCGCCCCCCAGGCCGTCGAGGGAGACCCGGACACGCCGATGCCCGTCCCCGGCTCCTCGCCGGAGGCGCCGGCGGACCTGGTGGACGCGATCGAACAGGCGGCCCTGACCCGTGTCACCACGCGCTTCGAGGCGACCGCCACCCTCAACGGCATTCCCAGGGCTCGGGCCTCCGGTGGCTACGCCTTCCATGAGAAGGACCGCGTCGACTTCACCGCGGACCTGGAGATGAGCAGCAGGGAAGGCGACGACTACTCGGCGCGCTCCGTCGCGGTCGGCGAGGACTTCTACCTGCGGCCCCCCAGCACCGAGGGAATGCCTGAGGGAACCTCCTGGGTCCTGCGCTCCCGGGAGGACTTCGAGGATCCCCCCGAACCACGGGCGCTCTACGCCGAGACGATCAGGGCGATCTCCGGCATCCGCGACTGGAGCATGATCGCCGCGGCCTCGGACCTGGTGCCGGCCGGCGCGCGAACCGTCGACGGGGTGCGGGGCAGCGGCCATCACGCGACCTTCGACGTCCTCGACGGCATGGCGAACGTCAGCGGGAAGGGCGGCGCGTGGCGGGTACTCCAGGATCTGCACGCCCAGGGGGTGGAGGAGATCTCCTTCACGGTGTGGGTGGACGACGAGTACCTGCCGCTGGCGGTCCTCGTCCACATGGACACCGAGGAAGGACCCGGACATGTGGACCTGACCTTCACGGACTGGGGGACCACGATCGAGTTTCCGCTACCGCCGCGGGCCGAAGTCTGGCAACGTTCCTAACGCGCCGTACGGGGGAAGATCCATTACGTGTGAGCCGTCCCGAAGACGATGGCGCGCGTACCCGGAGACCCGGGTGAGGCCATAGGCTCTCAGGTGCAGGACGGTAATCCAGCGACAAGGGGTGCAGGAACTGGTGGCGACGAACGGCGCGGCGGGCAACATCAGCCAATTCAGACTGGACAACGGACTGCGGGTGGTGACCGCTCCCGCGGCCACCGGACAGGTGGCGGCGCTCAACCTGTGGTACGGGGTCGGCTCCCGTCACGAGGTGCCCGGCCGTACCGGCTTCGCGCACCTGTTCGAGCACCTGATGTTCCAGGGCAGCGGGAACGTCGCCAAGGGCGAGCACTTCGACGCGGTGGAGCGTCTGGGCGGCGACATCAACGCCTCCACCTCCACCGACCGCACGAACTACTACGAGACCGTTCCCGAGCACGCTCTCGATCTCGTCCTGTGGCTGGAGGCGGACCGCCTCGCCACCCTCCGGGACGGGATGACCCAGGAGGTTCTCGACAACCAGCGCGACGTCGTCAAGAACGAGCGGCGCCAGCGGTACGACAACGTTCCCTACGGCACCGCGTTCGAGCGGATCCTCGCCCTGGGCTATCCCGAGGGACACCCCTACCACCATCCGACCATCGGTTCGATGGCCGACCTGGACGCGGCCGACCTCGACTACGTGCTGTCCTTCCACGAGCGCCACTACGGCCCGGACAATCTCGTGGTGACCGTGGTGAGCAACCTCGAACCCGGCGACGTGCGCGACCGGGTGGAACGCTACTTCGGCGGGATCCCGGCCCGCGAGGTCGTCGCCGAGGCGCCCGACGCGACACTGGAGGGTCTCATCGGCGGTCCGCTGCGTGAGACCGTCACCGAGAAGGTCCCGGCGCCGGCCGTCTTCCTCGGCTACCGCGTCGGCAACTACGGCAGCCGCGACTTCGACGTCATGCACCTGGCCTCGGCCGTCCTGGGACAGGGGCAGGGAAGCCGGCTGTACCGCAGGCTCGTGGTGGAGCGCGGACTGGCCAGCGACGACGGCGGAGGGGCGGCCGACCTCCTGCCGTTCCGCTACGCGCCGAGCCTCATGCTCGTCAGCATGATCGCGCGCGAGGGGGTCAGCGGCGACGAGCTGGAGGCCGCGATCCTGGAGGAGGTCCAGGGCCTCGCCGACGGGATCTCCGAGGAGGAACTGGAACGCGCCCGCGCGGTTCTGGAGCGCGACCACCTCCAGAGCATCTCCACCCCCGGGGGACTGGCCGACGCGCTCGGCAGCTGCACCCAGCTGTTCGACGACCCCGAGCTCGTCCACACCTGGCCGCAGCGCTGGAGCGAGATCAGCACGGACGAGGTCGTGGCCGCGGCCAAGCGGTTGCTCGGCGAGGACAACCTGCTGGTCGTCCGCTTCGAGCCCGAGGCCAAGACCGGCTCCACGCCGGTCGAAGCCTGATCCGCCCCGGCCACGCCCGCCCAGACCTCGAAGGAAGAGTCGTTGTGAGTATGCTCCAGCCGCGTCCCACGCTCGGTGACGCCAGCCCCTACACGTTCCCCAAGGCACGACGTCTGCAGGTCGGTGGGGGGACCGTCGTCGCCATCGACGTCCCCGGCCAGCCCTATGCGGCGGTCCGGCTCGTCCAGCCCGCGGGCGGGACGAGTGAGCCCCTCGACCAGATGGGGGTGGCCGCGCTGGCGAACGAGGCGCTGGAGGACGGTCCCGAGGGCAACAGCTCGCTGGCGCCCGCCCTGGAACAGTACGGCGCGGAGTGGGTCTCCCGCGTCACCTGGGACAGCTTCGTCACCGGCGTGGACGCCCCGGCGAGCCGGATCGCCGACGCGACCGCGCTGTTCGCCGAGGCGGTGCGCGCTCCGGCCCTGCGGGACGATGACGTGATCCGCCGTCGCGACCAGCTCGTCGAGCGGTTCTGGCTCGAAGCGTCGATGGCCTCGACCGTGGCGGCCCGCGCCATCGGAGGCCAGCTCTTCACCGGCCGTTACGCGACGCCGCTCAGCGGTGGCCCCGCCAACCTGCAGCAGCTCACGCCCGAGATCGTCCGGGAATTCCACGCGGGTTCCGTCGCGGCTGTCGCCGGCACGCTGGTGGTCGTCGGAGACCTGTCCGGGGTGGACCTCGAAAAGATCGGAAGGACGGTCTTCGGGGACGCCCAGCCGACCCCGAGCCGTTCCACCACGGCCCCCGAGGGCGCCCCGGGGGAGCTCCCCCGCGTCCTCGTCCTGGACCGCCCGGGCTCGGTGCAGTCCGCGCTGGTCCTGGCGCACCGGGCGCCGGCCCGTTCCGAGATCGACCTGCCGCGGGCCAACGGCATGAGCGATGTGCTCGGCGGCATGTTCACCTCCCGGCTCAACATGGAGCTGCGTGAGCGCCTCGGCTACACCTACGGGGTCGGCTGCCGGTTCGACCTGCGCCGTGACAGCGGGGTGTTCTTCATCAGCACCCAGGTCGAGGGGCCGACGACCGCCCACTCGGTCACGGCGTCGTTGGAGCAGATCGAGCGGCTCCGCAACGAGGGGGTGACCGATGGCGAGCTCTCGGCGGTCCGCGAGTCCAACACGGTCGGGCTTCCGGTCGGCTACTCCACCGCGCGTAGCCTGGCGAGCGCGTTGGTCGAGGCGGTCGTGCACGACCTGCCCGAGGACCACGTCGACCAGCTGCGTGCCGGTTTCGAGCGGATCACCGCCGAGGACCTGCACCAGGCGGCGCGCGACTACCTGCACCCGAGCGAGTTCGTGATCATCGTCGCGGGCGACGCCAAGGAGGTCGCGGGGCCGTTGGAGGAGATCGGGGTCGGACCGGTCACGGTCCGCGACCCCGAGGCGTTGTGGGCCTGATCCCCGTTCCATCTCCCACCGGACGGTGAGTCGAGGCAAGGAGAGGCGAGCCACGGGAGGCGGTACGGGCGGTGGGAGATCGTGAAATCGGGCCCGTGCTCCTGTGCTCCCGTGGCGACCTGCTCTAATGTCCTATGTAGCTGATATGACAGACGAATCGCCGCCGCGGCGGCGGGACGACCCCCGTACGAGTTCGCAGGAGGCCGCTGTGGCCCGTGACCTGACGCTTTAGAAGCCGTGTCCTCCATCGACAAGCCCCACGCAGAGCGGCAGACCTCGTCGCCGCTCGAATCAGCGCGCCCTGCGACTCTCGAAGTGGCTCCCGGCGAGCGCGTGCTGGCGGGGCGCTACCACCTGCGGGAGCAGATCGCGCGTGGGGGCGTCGGCACCGTCTGGCGTGCCACCGACCTCTTCCTTGACCGCGAGGTCGCGGTCAAGGAGTTGCGCCTGCCGAGCGATCTGAGCGAGTCCGAGCGCACTTCGCTGCTGCGCCGCACCACCCGGGAGGCCCGGGTCGCGGCACGGCTGACCCATCCCGCCGTGGTCACCGTCCTCGACGTCGTCAACGAGGACGGCCGGCCGTGGATCGTGATGGAACTCGTCGTGGCGCACACGCTCGCCGAGCTCATCGAGCTCGCCGGGCCACTGCCCTACCAGCGTGTGGCCGAGATCGGGCTCCATCTGATCGGCGCGCTCAAGGCGGCGCACGACGAGGGCATCATCCACCGCGACGTCAAGCCCGACAACGTGATGATCAGCGAGGACGGACGGGTCGTCCTGACCGACTTCGGCCTGGCCGCCTGGACGGGCGAGTCCGCGTTGACCACCTCGGGGCGGATCGTGGGGTCGCCTTCCTACATCCCGCCCGAGCGGGCCAAGGCCGGTCCCATCGGTCCGGCCTCCGACCTGTGGTCGCTGGGCGCGACGTTGTACGCCGCGGTCGAGGGGCATCCGCCCTACAACCGCAAGGGCTACATCGCGATCCTGCGCGGGGACGAGCTGGAGGAGCCGCCGCCGGCGGAGAACGCCGGCCCGCTCGCGCCGGTACTGGCCGGACTGCTCCACGTGAACCCGGCCGACCGGTTGACCGCGGAGAACGCGACGAAGATGTTGCGCATCGCCGCGCTCGCGCCGTGGGCGCCGGCCACCAGCCCCGAGACCGCGGCCAAGACCGCCGCGCAGGAGGTGGCCCAGCCCGCTTCCCAGGAATCGGCTCGGGAACACTTCCGGGCCGGAGCGCACGTGCTGCGCAGTTCCCTCCAGGAGTCGGTGTCGGAGTCGGTCTCCTCCCTACAGGAGGCGCTGCACCGCCACCGTCCGGAGTCGGTGAGCGCGTTGCTCACCTCGATCCGCGAGTCGACCGACACGCTCGGTCTGACCAGTTCGGGCAAGCACCGGAGTAAACGGCCGGTGGCGATGATCGCGGGCGTGGTCGTGGGGGTCGTGGCCCTGCTCGCGGTCGTGCTGTGGGCGTTGCTGTTCCGCTAGCCGGGCGGCGAACAGACAGAAGAGGCGCGGGATCGGGATCCCGCGCCTCTCGTCTGGGTAGGGCCGGCGGGATTCGAACCCGCACTGTACGCGACCTAAACGCGCCGCCTCTGCCGTTGGGCTACGGCCCCCCACCTTCGCGCTCCTCGCCGGGATGGCCGGTGACGGGTGGCTCTCCCGAGGGTGACACCGGTGGGGGAAGAGCGCAAATCCCCCGCTCCGGTGGTCCGGCGCGGACCACTGTGGTCGACGTCCCATGGTAGTGCTTCGCCACGTCGGCTGTCGCCAGGCCGGCTGAAGACGCGGTCGGCGCATCCCGTGGGCCGCGCGGTCCACTCGCCGAGCGGACCGCGCGGCACTGCTCACAGACCCAGCTCGCGCTTGATCCGTTCGACGTGACCGGTGGCCTTCACGTTGTAGAAGGCCTTCTCGACGGTCCCGTCGGCGCCGATGATGATCGTGGAGCGGATGACGCCCTGGACGACCTTGCCGTAGTTCTTCTTCTCCCCGAACGCGCCGTAGGCGCGCAGGACCTGCTTGTCGGGGTCGCCGAGCAGGGGGAAGGTGAGTCCCTGCTGGTCGCGGAACTCGGCGAGACGCGCGGTGGAGTCGGGCGAGACGCCCATGACGGTCAGACCGGCCTGTTCGAAGGCGCGGAGGTTGTCGCGGAAGTCGCAGGCCTGGGTGGTGCAGCCCGGGGTCATGGCGGCGGGGTAGAAGTAGAGGACGACGCGCCCCTTCTCCCTCACCACCTCGCTCAGCGTGACGGGCTTGCCATCGGCGTCGTCGAGGGTGAAGTCCGGCGCGGTGTCACCGGGCTTGAGGCGGACGGCGGGGTCGCTCACGGGGGCTCCTTCCAGGTCGTGGGGCGTGCCGGCCCCTTCGAGTCGTCCCAGCCTATTGCCGTCGCCGGCGCGCTGTGGCGCTGGTGTACCCCTGGTGGGCGGAGGGAACGGGCGGTGCGGCCGGTGCGGTGGAGTTCGCCCGTTCCGTGCCGAGGGGCCTGGCGGGTGACCTATGGTTGTCCGAACCCGTGCGTCCGCTCCGATCGGCCGGGGACCAGGGTGCGTAGACTCTGCGGCACTCCGGTGGCCGGTGGGCGCGCTCGGAGGACGTTGCCGATTCGCGTTGTTGGGAGAGCACCCCCGATGGCCGGTTTCACATTGGACGAGGTCAAGGAGCGCGTGTGCAAGGCGCGCGATTCCTGGTGGACCGTGTGGCTGGTCGATCCATTGGCGTTGCGGTTGGTGCGGTTCGTCGCGAACCGGACGTCGATCACCCCGAACCAGGTGACGGTGGCGGCGCTGCTGTCCGGTCTGGGGGCGGCGGCCTGCTTCGCCCTGGGCTGGTGGCCCTTCCTGGTCGTCGGCGCGTTGCTGTACTACCTCTGCTTCCTGCTGGACTGCGTGGACGGCAAGCTGGCCCGGCTGACCGGTCAGGAGTCGCTGTTCGGCGCGTGGATGGACTACGTGTTCGACCGGTTCCGGGTGCTGGTGTGCGCCATCGCGTTGATGGGCGGACAGTATGTGCTCACCGGCGACGTGACCTTCGTGTGGCTGGCGCTGGCGGTGGTGTTCTGCGACATGCTGCGCTATCTCAACGCGTTGCAGGTCTACAAGGTCCGCCGGGAGATGCGGTCGCACATCGCGGGGGCGTTGGAGCGGGCGCGGGCCACGCTGTCCATGCTGGAGCCGGAGTCGCGCGGACATCGGGGGGCGCTGAGCGACACGGGCGAGCAGGCGGTGCTGCGGCACGGGATCTCGGTCCTGGAGCAGATCCTGCGGACGCAGGCGGAGAAGGAGTCCCGTTACGACCGTGACGCCGGTAAGCAGCCCGACGTGCGGCTGCCGAAGGTGGACCTGCACCAGGAGTTCCGGATGCGTTTCCCCTGGTACCAGCGGTTCTGGGATTTCCTGCGCGTTCGGCGTATCCGCACCCACCTGGTGAGCGGCATCGAGTTCCAGATGGCGGTGTTCATCCTCGCGCCGTTGGCGGGGGCGGTCGCGCCTGCCGCGATCGTCTGGATCGTCGTACCCGTGGGCGTTTTGCTCCTCGCGTTCGAGATTGCGATCGTCTATAAACTGTGGTTGTCCACGCGCGACTTCTTCCGCGTCGTGGACGGAATCGAAGGCGCGTTGAACGTCACGCGCTCGCCTGAAGCGCCGACGGGCCAGGAAGGTCCGGGCGGCGATCGGTCTCAGGCGACCCTGCGCTAGCGGAAGGAAGCGGCTTTGACGGAGGGACGCGACCCCGCAGGGGCGCGACGGGATCCGGCGGCGGTCCAGGCAGAGATCGAGCGCGTCCAGGCGCGCCTGGCCCGCACCATCGACGAGATCACCGATCGCACGAAGCCGGCCAATGTGGCGCGTCGAGGCTGGGAGCAGGTTCGCGGGGCCGGAGAGCACCTGGTCGAGGAGGCTCGCTCGCTGGTGTCGGGGTCGGGGGCGGTCCGGCTGGGAAGCCACGTCGTCGAGCCGCCCGAGGGCAGTGTGCGGCTCAAGGGCGACGACGAGGTCGTGACGACCTATTCGACGAGGGCGCCGTTGCCGCCCGAACTCGTGGCGCTGGGTGTGGGCGTCGGCCTGGCCGTGGTGGTCGGTGTCGTCGTCGCCTGGCGGCGGAGGCGGGGACACTGAACCCCTGAAGAGGGGAGGGACCGGATGGTCCCTCCCCTCTTCCGTGTTCCCGCACGCTCAGAGGAACGTCCGTCCCTCGCCCCGGTAGGTGGGGACGGTGGCGACGAGCCGGTCCCCGTCGATGAGGTGGAGCTCGGCGAAGCGCTCGCACAGCTCCCCGGCCTTGGCGTGGCGCAGCCACACCCGGTCGCCGATGGACAGGGAGGCGGCGGAGGCGCCGAGAAGCGGGGTCTGGACCTCGCCGGCGCCTTCGGTGGGGGAGAGGGAGAGACCGGCCGGGAGGTGCGGGCTGGGCAGCCGGGTGAGGTCCGCGGTGCCGGAGGCGGGGTAGCCGCCGCCCAGGACGGTGACCGCGCCGGGAGCGGGGCGGCGGACGACCGGGAGCGCGAACAGGGCGGCGGGCCGTCCACTGAAGCCGCGGTAGTGGTCGAACAGGGTGGGCTGGTAGAAGCCGGAACCCGCGGCCAGTTCGGTGATGGCCCGTTCGCGGCGGGTGGTGTGCAGGCTGCCGGTTCCACCTCCGTTGACGAAGCGCAGGTCGGCGACGTCGCGGACGGCGTTGACGATGGCGGCGCGGCGGCGGGCGAGCTCGGTTCGGGAGTGCCGCTGGACCCAGCGCAGGAGCCGGCCGTAGCCGGGGCGTCCCGGCGGGTTGTCGCCGACTCCGGCGATCTGGGCCTCATAGGCCATGATCCCGTCGAGGTGGAGCCGGGGGTCTCGGCTGATCGCGCGGGCGAGCGCGGCGGCCTGGGCGGGGGTGCGTACGGGGGAGCGCAGGGCTCCGATCCGGGTGCGCGGGCCGAGGGGCTGCCAGCTGGTGTCGATGTCGATGCAGACCTTGATGGGATGGGCCGGGTCCGGCGCGGCGGCGGTGATCAGGTCGAGGTGGGCGACATCGTCCACCATGAGGGTGACGCCGCGGGCCGTGTCGGGGTGGGCGGCGAGTTCGGCGATGGCGTTGGTGTCGGCGGTGGGGTAGGCGACGAGGATGTCGTCGCAGACACCGTCGCGCGCCAGCCACAGGGCTTCGGGGAGGGTGAAGGCCATGAGGCCGCTGAAGCCGGGGAGGGCGAGGGCTTCGCGGAGGAGGTGCCGGCAACGGATGGACTTGCTGACGACGCGGATGGGGGTGCCGGCGGCGCGCCGGGCGAGGTCGGCGGCGTTCGCGTGGAACGCGGCCAGGTCGAGGACGGCGAAGGGAGGGTGGAGGTGGCGGGTCGCCGCTTCGTAGCGTTCGCGAGCGCTGCTCATGTGGGGAGCATGCCACAGATTATGAAACTTCTTCACGTATGATCCTCGGCTCCTTCCGGCGATTCCCGTCATCGAGGCGTGGGCACGCGGATAACCTGGAACTTCACGGCTGCTGACTTTGGAGTTTCCTGGCCATGACCGACCACGAGTACGTGCTGACCCTGTCGTGCCCCGACGCCCGCGGAATCGTCGCTGCTGTGGCGACCCTGCTGGCCGGAAACGGATGCAACATCACCGAGAGCCAGCAGTACGGAGACCACTACACCGGACGCTTCTTCCTGCGGGTGCAGTTCGAGGCGGGGCGGGAGGCCCCCGGGGAGGACGAGCTGCGCGCGGCGCTGGCCGGACTGGCCGGGGAGTTCGCGATGGAGTGGGAGCTGTGGCGGCGCGGCGTGCGCCCGCGCATGCTCGTCATGGTGTCGAAGTTCGGGCACTGCCTCAACGACCTGCTCTACCGGCAGCGAAGCGGCCTGCTCGACGTCGAGATCGCCGCGGTCGTCTCCAACCATCCCGACCTGGAGTTCCTCGCGCGTTCCTACGGGGTGGACTTCCACCACCTGCCGGTGACGCCCGAGACCAAGCCCCAGGCCGAGGCCAGGCTGCTCGGCCTGGTCGACTCCTACGGTGTGGACCTGGTGGTCCTGGCCCGTTACATGCAGGTGCTCTCGGAGGAGTTGTGCCAGAAGATGGCGGGACGGATCATCAACATCCACCACTCATTCCTGCCCAGCTTCAAGGGGGCCCGCCCCTACCACCAGGCGCACGCCCGGGGGGTGAAGCTGATCGGTGCGACCGCGCACTACGTCACCGCCGACCTGGACGAGGGACCCATCATCGAGCAGGAGATCGCGCGGGTCGACCACACCTACAGCCCCGAGCGTCTGGCGGCCGTGGGCCGGGACCTCGAATCGGTGGCGCTGGCACGCGCGGTGGGCTGGCACGCCGAGCGACGGGTTCTGCTCAACGGGGCGAAGACCGTCGTCTTCCGCTGAGACGCCGGTCCGCATAGCTCAGGACAGGTCGACGACCTCGACGTCCACGCGGATCAACGTCCAGCCCAGCTGGTGCCTGGCGGCGTCGCGCACGGCCCGCCGGGCCGCTTCGGCGAGTTCGGGGATGGCGGCGCCGGTCTCGACCCGAGCCGTCAGGAGAACGCTCAGGCCCTCGTCCTCCTCGCTGATACGGCAGCGGCCGACACTGATGCCGCCGACCGTCTCGGCGGCCGTTCGCAGGATCCGCGCCGCGGCGGGCTCGCGCACCCGTGTGACACCGTGCTGCTCCGGCGGGACGGGCAGGGCACGACCAGGCCGCCCCTCGGTGCGGACGACACGCATGACCTCGTCGAGCAGTTGCGGCGGCGCGGAGACCGACTCGGAGGCGAGGTCGTCGCGTGCGCTGTCCAGCGCGCGCAGTCTCCGCACGGCCCCGCGGCAGTGAGAGCAATTCCGCTCGTGCGCGGTCAGCGCTCCCTCGGCCAGATGGCCGGCGAGCGTGGTCAGATCGGTGCCGCAGGGCAGGCGGTCGTGGTCAGTGGGCTCTACCGCCATAGACGTAGCGCCTCCACGAGGTGGGTACGGGCGCGGTGGATGCGGCCGCGTACGGCGGTCGGGGTCGCGTTGACGATCTGCGCTATCTCCTCATAGCTCATTCCTTCCAGTTCGCGCAGTATCCAACACGCGCGCTGCCCCGGGGGCAGGTTGGCCAGCGCCCGAGTCAGCGCGCCCCGCAGTTGTGAGGCCATGGACTGGTGCTCGGGCCCCGGCGCGGCGGTGGGCAGCCCCTCGTCGATGGGCGCGGCGGGGATGCGGGACCGGACGGCGTTGAGCGCCCGATTGGTGACGATCCGGTAGAGCCACGCGGAGAACACCGCGGTGTTCTCCAGCTCGGGTAGTTTCCGCCAGGCCGTGATCAAGGCCTCCTGGGCGGTGTCTGCGGCGTCGGCCGCGTCGCCGAGGACGCGCAGCGCGATCCGGTAGACGGTGTCCTGGTGGCGACGGAGCAGGGTGTCGAACGCGCCGGTGTCGCCGTCCTGGGCGCGTTCGGCCAGCGTCGCGTCCGGGGAGAGTGGTCGATCCTCCATCTGGCTGTCCGCCACCTCCTTGTGCGCGCCGTCCCAACGTTACTTTAAGCGTCCGATCAACTACATTGAGTTCCGATGCGGTGAAGTCGCTTCAGTTCGCGTTCGATGACGATGTGGCGTGGATCACGCCGAATCGGGCGTGAGGAGATCGGCCCGTGCCGTGTCCTCATAGGTGAAGCGGTCGAGGGCGGCTTCCGCACGCGACCGGCCGCCCGCTTCGGGCGTTGCCGCCGCCGCGAGACAGACGCCCACCGAGCGATAAGGAGTGCACGACAGTGAGCGAGACCAAGACGGAGACCAAGGTGCCCTCGGCACGCGAGTCCGGGGCGAGCGCACAGGGCGGCAATACACGCGACCTCGTGACCAGCAGTGGCCGTACCTCCATCGCCGACCACGTCGTCGCAAAGATCGCCGGCATGGCCGCGCGCGAGGTCGGCGGGGTCCACCGGATGGGGGGCGGGGCGGCCCGCGCCTTCGGCGCGGTGCGCGATCGGATTCCCGGTGCGAGCAGCACCACCAACGCCTCACGCGGCGTCAGCGTCGAGGTCGGTGAGCGCCAGGCCGCCATCGACATCGACCTGATCGTCGAATACGGGGTCGCCATCCCCGACCTCGCCGCGGCGGTTCGCCGCAACGTCATCAACGGTGTCGAGCGGATGACCGGTCTTGAGGTCACCGAGGTGAACATCACCGTCGGTGACATCCACCTTCCCGACGAGGAGGACGACGACAGCAGCGCCCCCTCCGAGCCGCGGGTGAGGTGATCCCGTGACGGGCGCCGGAACCGATTCCGTCGAGGACGTGACACGGCGCATCGCCGATCGGCTGCGCGGGCTTCCCGACGTCGCCGCCCTGTCCGCGGGCAGGTTCGGCACGGTCACCACCCCTGTCGTGGGCGGGCGCATCGAGGGGGTGGCGTTGCGGCCCGACAGCGTGGAGGTCGGCGTGGTGGTGCGCTACGGGCGTCCGCTGCCACAGCTCGCCGCCGACCTGCGTGCGGAGATCGCGCCGCTGGCCCGTGGACGCAGGATCGACGTGTCGATCGAGGACGTCGTCCCCCCACCGGAGGGGGCACGGACATGAACACCGACCGCAGGGCCCTGCGCGACTGGGTTCGCCGCAACCATCCCGACGTGGGGGGCGACCCCGAGGCGTTCGCCCTGGGGTTGGCGCGCCTGCGCGGAACGACGTCCCGCGCCCCGGTCGACGGCCGAACCCACATCGAGATCCACCGCGCGCCACGGGGTCCCCTCGGCCATCTGGCCGAGGCGGTGCGCCGCAGGCGCCGCCGCCGCGCCCGTGCCCGCCGGCTGCGTTGACGGGGCGGCGCAGTAACACTCACCGAACTGGAGGAGGGGCCATGTGGCCGATCGTGGGACTGGCCTTCGGGTCGCTACTGGGGCTCGCCGGCGCGTTCGGCGGTTTCGAGGCGTTCGCCTTGGTCCTGGTGCTCGGAGTACTGGGATTCCTGGCGGGGCGCGCGTTCGAGGGCGAGATCGACCTCGTCGGCCTGTTCACGCGGCGCTCGTCCTGACGCCGCCGGATCGGAGACAGCAATGAGCACGACGGCCGCACCGCCACGGACGGTGCCCCGGCAACGCCCCCGCCCCGCCGAGCCCGAACAGAGGGGCAGCACCACCATTCCCGAACGGGTCGTCGCCAAGATCGCGGCTCGGGCGGCGGCGGAGGTCGGAGGGACACGCCGGGTGGGCGGCGGGGTCACCGCCCTGCTCGGTTCCTCGTCCCGCCCGGCCAAGGCCAGCGCCCGGATCAACGGCACAACGGTGTCGTTGCGTCTGGGGATCGCGGTGCGCTACCCCGCCCCGGTCCGTTCGACGGCCCGCGAAGTACGGGAACACGTGCGGGAGCGGGTCGAACAGACCACCGGGCTCACGGTGCGCCACATCGACATCGAGATCACCGGCCTGGTACGGGACGGGCGCGCGGATTGACCGCCCGGCCGCACACGACGAGGAAGCCGGCGGCGAGCCGGCTTCGGAAAGGAGGGGGAGCACATGACGACAGTGGAGGACGCGTTGACCCGGCCGGACCCGGCCACCACCCGGCGAGCGCGCCGCGTGGCCGTGCACACCTTCCGGCCGCGCCGTTCCTGGCCGGCGTTCATCGTCGGTGCGCTCATCGTGGCGGTGGCCGGCCTGGCCGCCGCCGAGGTCATATCGACACTCGTCGGCAGCCCTTTGCGGATCCTGCCCGTCGACAAGGCCGCCGACTACGCGGGCAGCGCCCGCTGGAACGACCCGTCGGTCCAGGTGGCCTCCGCCGTACTCGCGTTGATCGGTCTGGTGCTGATCTCGTTGGCCCTGGTACCGGGACGGGGACGCTGGACGGTGCTGCGCACCGACGATCCCGCTCTGGTCGTTGGGCTCTCCCGGGCGGGAATGCGCCGTGCCCTGACCGCCGCGGCATGCGAGGTGGACGGGGTGCGCGGGGCGTCCGTCCGGGTCGGCCGGCGCCGGGTCAAGGTGCGCGCCGAGACCGTGCTGCGTCACGCCGGCGATCTGCCCGCGCAAGTGCGCGCGGCCGTTCAGGGACGACTCGACGAACTGGATCCGGTCCGCAAACCGAAAGTACGTGCACAGGTACGGTACGCGAAGGCGTGATGGTCGATGACGGTAGGGAAGAGGGCGCGCAGATCCGCGCGTGGTAACCGGTGGGGGCTGGCCCTTGTGGGACTGCTGCTCGTGCTGGCGGGCGCGGCGGCGTTGGCGACCGGGTGGGGCCTGTTCGGTGTCGGCCCCGCGCGTTCGGCGCTGGTGGGCGCCCCCATCGTGGACGGCCTGCGACGCCCTTGGGTGCCCTACGTCGTCGCCGCCGTCGCCATCGTCGTGGCGCTGTTGGCGTTGCGCTGGCTGGTCGTCCAGGGGCGGACCGACACGGTGGGCCGGTTGCGGATGGACCCCGGCGACGAGGGCGGAACCACCGAGATGCCCGCGGGGGTGGCGCGTTCGGTCTTCGAGGAGGAGATCGGCGACTACGCGGGGGTCCGCAGGGCCCGGGCCCACATCACCGAGTCGGGGGTCGACCCGCAGCTGAGGGTGGACCTGACACTCAACGACGACGCCGACGCTTCGGCGGTGTGGCGCCGGATTCGCGCCGAGGCACTGGACGACCTGCGTACCTCGCTGGAACTGGAACGGCTGCCCGCGGTCATCCGGATGTCGATGACCGCACCGCCCCGCAACCCCCGCCGGGAGCTGGTGTGATCGGCGGTCGTTGACAACGAGCCACTGTGGAGGGACGGCGCCGGGGGTCTGTGAGGGGAGCCTCCGGCGCCGTCCCGTTTTCCCACCCGGTTCAGCTCAGCAGCGCCGCCATGACCGTGTCGGTGTCGGAGAGGTCGGGCAGGACCGTCGTGGCGCCGGCGGCGCGCAGCGCGTCGGCGTCGCTGAGCCCCGTGGCGACGGCGATGATCTGCGCACCCCCCATGAGGGCCGCCCGCACGTCGTTGGGAGCGTCGCCGACCAGCACGGTCGTCGCGGGAGTGAACTCCAGGCCGGTCGCCTCGCGTACCCGACGGCGGGCGATGCGTACCAGCTCGGCGCGATCCCAGTGGTCGTCGCCGTACCCTCCCAGCTCGAAGTCGACCAGGTGGTCCAAGGCGAGGGCGGCGAGCTTGCGCTGCGCGTTACGCCGGGTGTTGCCGGTCAGTACCGACGAGATGACGTCGGGGGCCTCGGCGCAGCGGCGCAGCGCCTCCTCCGCGCCCGGCAGGACCCGCCCGCGTTCGGGCAGTTCGTGGGCGCGACGCTGGAACTCGTCCTCCAGGATCTCCAGGAAGCGGGCGAACTCCCCCGAGCGGTCGGCCAGACCGTTCACCTCAAGCGTGTCGTTGAACCACTGCCATTCGGTACGGCCGGGGCCATGTGTGTCGATGTGGTCGGTCAGCCCGCTGAACGTGGCGAAGGCGGCGGAGAAGGCCTCGAATCCGGTCCCGTCCATGTCCACCAGCGTCTTGTCGATGTCCCACAGCACCAGCCGTTCGCCCACGACCCCTCCTCGCGCCGGTCAGCGTGCCCACCGTATCCGAGGGGAGGGTCATCCACCTCCCGGGCTCGCGACCGTGGGGACGGCCGTGCCGGGGCGTGGAGGGGGCGGGGCTCCCATTCGGCTGCCGCTGAGGATAGGCTTACCTACGAACGCCTTTTCAGGGTCGCGTAGGGGGTGCCCGTGCACAGTTGCCATCCACTGGCCGGTGTCGTGCGTTGGATCAACGAGCATGAGCTCTATCTACAGGTGGGTCTCCTCGGGGCCGAGGAGGAGGCGCCGGCCGGACCGGGATGGGTGCGACTGGACGAGCTGCCCGCCAGGGTGCCCGACCTGCTCGACCTGCTCACCGAGGTCTCCTGCGGCGGTAACCGCACCTCCGCGTCGGCCTTCCTCGCGGCCGACCTCGGGCACCAGCTGGTGTCCTTCGCCGCCGGGACCGTCTACCTCACCGCTCGGGCCCCGCTGCCCTCCGCCGACCGGTTGTGGGTGCGTGTTCACGAGAGCGGCCGGCTCTACCAGGTCGCCCTGCAACGTCCCGATGTCGCGGTACTCCCCGGCGATCCCATGGCGCGCCGTCCGGGAGTCGAGGTCGTCGAGGACGAGGACGCCCTCGACCTTCGTTTCATGTCCGCGATCGTCGCGGTGCTGGAGCCGGTGGTCGAGGCGGTGCGCGCGCACACCCGTTACGGAACCCGGCAGCAGTGGGGCATGATCGCCGACGCCGCCTACCAGGCGTTGCTCACCCTGTCCGCGGAGATCGGACGGGACCAGCGCGAGGGGTGGGAGCGCGCCGCCCGTATGGTGGGCCACCTCAACGCGGGGACGCCCCGGGCGATCACCCGGCAGCGTCCCTTCCCGCTGCGCCTGGCCGAGAAGGACACCGACCGGCTGTTCCTGGTGCGCGGGGGATGCTGCTTCTACTACCGCTACGGTGACGCCAAATGCGCCACCTGCCCGCTGGAGGCGGACGACCAGCGCGAGCGGGTGCTGCGCACCCAGTACGAGGCGCCCCAGCACGCCTGAGCGCGCGGACGCGCTGGACGGGACGTCTCGCCGCTCCACCGTGGGCCGGTGAGCAGGTCCACCGCGCCACCGGCCGCGACCCCGTGGCCGCCGTGCGCGGCTCCGGGCGGAACCGGCCGACCCCACGTGCGGCCCGGTTCGGTGCCACGCCTGCTCCGGCCGACGTTTCCGCAGGAGCCGGCCCGAAGGCCGGTCGGGGCTCCTTACCGGCATCGCGGGTGTTCGGGGCGGCCGAGGACGGCGGCGAGCTCGGCCACGCTTCCTCCGGTCCGTTCCCACGTGTCGTGGGAGGCGGGGCACCGGCACGACGCCCTGGGGGGGGAGCGGAGTGGTGCGCGTCTCCTCCGTCGTTGGGAGGTCATCGCCGTAGCGATGTCGGGTGCGGTCCCTCGTGTCTCCGGCGCGGAGCGGAGAAATGTCAGTGGTGCTTGTTACGTTGCTCACATGAACCGAAAGATCTTCGTCAACCTGCCCGTAGCGGATCTGAAGCGGTCCGTCGACTTCTTCACCGCGCTCGGCTTCACCTTCGACCAGCGCTTCACCGACGACAACGCCACGTGCATGATCGTCGGCCCGGACAGCTCCGTGATGCTCCTGGTCCGCGACTTCTTCGAGGGCTTCACCATGTCGAGGAAGGCCGCCGACACCACGACCCAGGCCGAGGCGATCATCGCGTTGTCCGCGGAGAGCAGGCAGGAGGTGGACGCCATCGTCGACGCCGCCCTGGCCTCCGGGGGAGCGCCCTCGATCGACACCATCGACCAGGGGGCGATGTACAGCCGCAGCTTCCAGGACCCCGACGGGCATCTGTGGGAGGTCATCCACATGGACATCGCGGCGCTTGAGGAGGAGACGGAGTAGGTCGGCAAAGCGCGCGGAGACCGTCGTGACGCGCTGATCGGAGCGGCCGGGGAGGCCCGAGGACCCGAGGGGAAGCGGGTTCGTCTGGGCCGTCCCCGGCCGCCTGCCGGAGAAGTGCGGTCCGTTTTTCGGAAACTCCATGTTTCCGTTCTGTTTCGCTGGGTAATTAGAGAAGTACTTGGGAGCGCTCCCAGTATCCGGAACCCCCAGCCGGAATCGGAGACCGCGCATGCACTCTGAGAAGACTGCAACCACCACCCGGCGGGCGCGTCGCGCCCTCTCCCTACTGTCCGTGTCCCTTCTCTCCCTCGTCGCCTGGACGGGTACCGCCTCCGCCCACGGGTCCGTCGTCGACCCCGCCTCCCGCAACTACGGTTGCTGGGACCGCTGGGGCAGCGACCACCTGAACCCCGACATGGCGCAGGAAGACCCCATGTGCTGGCAGGCGTGGCAGGACAACCCCAACGCCATGTGGAACTGGAACGGTCTGTACCGCGACTACGTCGGCGGCGACCACCAGGGCGCCATTCCCGACGGGCAGCTGTGCAGCGGCGGCCACGCCGAGAGCGGTCGCTACCGCTCCCTCGACGCGGTCGGGGAGTGGAAGACCACGCCGGTCGAGGACAACTTCACGATCCACCTCTACGACCAGGCCAGCCACGGCGCGGACTACTTCCTGGTCTACGTCACCAAGCAGGGGTACGACCCCACCACCGAGCCGCTCGGCTGGGACGACCTGGAACTCGTCGAGGAGACCGGCAGCTACGCCCCGAGCCAGAACTACATGATCGACGTCAACACCTCCGGGCGCACCGGCCACCACGTCGTCTACACGATCTGGAAGGCCTCGCACATGGACCAGACCTACTACCTGTGCAGCGACGTCGACTTCGGCTGACGCGCTGAGCACCACCGCGGACCCCGCCGGACGCCCTTCCGTCCGGCGGGGTCTCCCCACGCCCGGACACCTCGAAACGCGGGCGTGGGAACGCCTCTGGGAACCGGCGCGGCCGGAGCCGCAAGGGCGCGCCGAGCACCAACCGATTGCGGCCGTACCCGCTGCCGCCTCGGGACGGCGCCCACCGCGTGGGAGCGCCGCCCCTCGAGGGTCACAGGTCGATACGGGCGACCTTGCGTCCCACCTTGAGGTACAGATCGGCGCCCTCGGCCATCCCCGCCTCGCCCACGACCGCACCGAACGTTCGCTGAACGATGTCCTCCGTGAGCGGTGTGACCTGCCGGCCGTCGGCCGAGTCCCGGATCAGGCGCAGACCGTTCTGCCGGGCCATCCGGCGCACGGCGGAGATGCTGGGAGCGGAGCCGAGCGTGTGGCTGATCAGCGTGCCCGGCGTGTCCTCGGCGTGCTCCCCCAAGGAGGCGGCGGGCAGGTTGCGGGCGTCCCCGAAGGAGCGTGTGGAGAGAAGCGCGCCGTGAACTCCGCGCGGGCGGTGGCGGATGGAGGGCGGCCACCACCTCACCGGCCAGGACGCGCTCCACCCGTCACTACGCGCGAAGCGGACGGGCTCAGCACTCGATGACGTTGACAGCGAGGCCGCCGCGCGACGTCTCCTGGGACGTGCCGTGCATGTCACGGCCGGTGTCCCGCACGGTCGTGGTGATCTTGGCGAGTGCAACGGTTGACAGTGGTCCACCGGAGCGGCCTCGGGCACCACAGGGGTGATGCCTCCCCTCACTCCCGGCCGTGGCCGTCGTCCTCCTCCGCGTGGACGATCCGCTCCGCTTCCATGACCACCTCGTCCCTGAGCGTGCGCATGTAGTAGTGCTCGTCCTTCATCAGCATGAGGCCATAGAAGAGTTGGTCGAGTAGTCGGTCTCCCTCGAGCTCGTCGGGGATGCGGCAGGAGCGTCCGGTCAGCTCGACCTCGAACTCTCGGACGGTGGGCTCACGCTCGCCGTTCTCAGACCTGGTCCAGCCGTGGACGTGGAACGTCCAGCGGTTCATGCCCCGGTCCTGCAGGATGTAGTACTCGGAGTCGCTGTGGTGGAACTGCACCGGCAGCCTGACGGCGAGCGTGTGATGGACGCGCCGCCACGGCGGCTCCGGGCCGAAGTGGTACAGGTCGGAGAACAGTCTCTTGCGTAGTTCCTGGTACGACTGGGCCAGGTGGGTGAGGTTGCTCGTCACCGTGAGCAGGTCCTGGTCGTTGTCGCACCAGTCGATGCTGGAACGCCTGCTCTCCCACTCCGAGATCACCCAGTGGTGGAGTTCCTCTTCCAGGGGAGGTGGGAGGCGGTAGGCGTCTTCGATGGTCTCGATGGCGAACCGGATCCCGTTGTGGAGCTGGGCGTAGCGCTCCTGCAGGTCCATGTGACCACGCTCTCCGTTCAGATGGTGGGGGCGTTTCTCGTCTGTTCGACGCGGTGCGTGCGGCCGTGGTTCGGGTGGGGCCGTCAGCACTCGATCACGTTGACGGCGAGGCCGCCGCGCGAGGTCTCCTTGTACCTGTCGTGCATGTCGCGGCCGGTGTCCCGCATGGTCGTGATGACCTTGGCGAGCGCAACGGTTAACAACAACGTGCCGCCGTAGCGTCTTCTGGAAGATCAGGTAGCCGCGGCACTTGCGGAGCTGTCGGGTGTCGCGTCCACCATGGGAACAGGCATCCGACCAGAGAACAGCATGGGGGCCAGAGCGTCGTGCAGTTCGCTCGTGGTCCGGCTGATCTCGGCGTGGAGGCGGGCCTTGTCGTCCAGGGCTTCGAGGGACGCACCGATCTCCTGCTGAACGTGCAGGGGAGGTAGCGCTGTAGGGAGCGACCGCAGTGTGTCCACCGTGAGCGACCGGACCGTGCTTCCGGAGGCGTGTCTGTCGATCCAGTCCTGGATTGGGGGCAGACTCAGGTAGTGCACCAGGTAGACGGGGTCTATGCGATCAGAAGATCGCACCCGCAGCAGTTGAGTGCTGTACAGCCAGTCTCGCTGATCCGAGGTGACCAGGGCGAATCTGCCGATTGTTCCGGTCCTGGTGCCGACGATATCGCCCGAGCGGAGCCGGTAACGGCGCAGTCGTCCAGCCGTCGTGCGGGTGACGTGGGCCAAGCCGGTGTCCGACACCCGCCGGTCGGCGATGTCGCCGGGTCTGACCAGGGGGGTCCCCTGCTCACCGAACTCCCGGGAGGGCAGGCTCGCGCCGGAGGGGCCTGCCTGGATCTCGCAGACCTCTTCAAGCCGGTGTTCGCTCCAGGCATCGGGTAGCGGGCCGATCAGCGAATCCATTTCCGTGCCTCCTGGAGCACCCGATTGGTTCTGGCGTCGATGTAGGGAATCTGTGCCTCCAGAGAGTCCAGCCGTTGGATGAGTGATGTGAGCGCCTCCGCTTGCTCTGCCTGGCTCGTCTGCGGTGCACGTCCGGTCACATAGATCGATGGGCGAAGTGAGTACTTCTTGTCGCGGATCTCCTGAATCGTCGCGACGTGGCTGATACTCGACGCGTCACTCCCGAAGTCATCTCGCTCCCCGTCACGCCATCCGTTGTAGGCGCGTTGGATGAGTGCGATGTCCTCCTCCTGGAGAGTTCGGGTCGTACGCGAGGCCATACGGCCAAGTCTGCTGGCATCAATGAAGAGGATCTCCTCACACCCGCCTGTCGGAGCCTTCAGTATCCACAGGGTCACGGGGATGGCAGTGTGCTGGAAGAGCTGGCCGGGTAGGGCGATGAGGCATTCCACGGCACCGTCCTCGACCATGTTCGCCCTGATGGCGGCTTCCTTGGCGTTGGCGGAGCTTGATGCGCCGTTGGCCATCACCACGCCCGCCCGACCGTTCGGGGAAAGGCGATCGATCACGTGCTGGAGCCAGCGGAAGTTCGCGTTCTCCTTCGGTGGTTCTCCGTAGCGGAAGCTCTCGTGGGGGGAGCCTTCGGACGGGCCGCTCAGGTTGAACGGCGGATTGGTCAGGACGAGATCTGCGGTGTCGTGTGCGGCGTCGCGGTCCCAGGGAAATCCGGGGCGGGGACCGAACTCGGCCTCGATACCGTGGATCAGCATGTTCATGCCCGCAATACCGAAGACCAGCTCGTTGGGAACGGTACCGCTGACACGGGGGATCCGCGCTGGGTCGGTTTCCGTTCGTACGCGTACGGCCTCGGTGAGGAAGTCGCCTATCCGACAGAAGGGGTCGTACACGCTGTCGAAAGGATTGTCTGGCGTGAGGATGTCCACCATCGTGCGCACCACTGACTCCGGGGTGCGCAGAATCGAGTGGCGGGGGTCCCAGTTTTTCTCCAGGAAGGAGAGAGCGCTGTTGAAGGCGGCCAACAGGATGTCCCGCTCTTGGCCGTGGGTGTCGATCGCGTCGACTCCGCGGACCGCCGTGGTGAAGGCGTCAGGTCCCAGTCCTTGGAGGGCACCAGGGACGAAGGGAGGGAGGTGCTCACCGAAGTCGGCCGCGAACACGGACGCATCAACGGTGCCGTGACCGGTCCGCTCTCGCAGAAGGCTCCACTGGTTGGCATCTGAGGAACGGAGGAAGACGAGTACCGCGATGAGGAGCGCGGACTCGGTGGGCGCGCACAAACCCCGAAGGTCGGCCAACAAACGGAAGACGGCGTTGTCGACGTCGTCGGTGCCGACCGGGGATCGGTGTCCGGGCGCTGACGTCGCTCCCGGGGCGTCGGCGGCCGCTGTGGCGCGCACACGGTCGGCGTAGGTGGCGTCGACAGGTTCGTTCGGGCGGCGGGCCTTGGCCGGGATGGTGCGTGAGGACAGCCAGTCGATGACCTGGTCGAGATCGAAGAGCTCAGACTTCGTGTCCTCCGGTTCGGGGAAGTCATGGTGCCGCTTCTGCCACGTGGTCACCGCGGCCCGGCTGACCCCGGCGTATCGGGCGAGTTGTGCACGCGACACGAGCCTTGGTCCGTTCTGGTCCACGATGGCCTCCCTCAGAAGCTCGGCGGAAGATCGCCCCTGCACATCTGTTCCTTGACCATGAGCACCTCGGGCACCCTGTCCATGGGCTTGATCCCGGACGCGGCCTCGGGGCTGATGTAGGAAAGTACGCGGTAGAGCTTCGCGTGGTCCTTCTCCAGGTGCCGCCGGTGGATGGGCTCGTAGTGCATGATCCGGTTGCGGAAGAGGCGGAGGGATTCCAGTTCCTCATGCAGGGCATCGCGGCGACCTCGGTACCCAGGAAAGGCCTTGCGGAGGACGGGTACCCACAGAGTCCGGTCGTACCGGCGGGCGGTCAGGGAGACCCAGAAACCGAAGGTGAGCTCGGTGATCATGTCGTCCGGTGTGGTTGTTGATTTGCGACGCTGACATGCCTGCCTCGCCTGGTCGACCAGACTGGGACCGGGACGTTGCAACTGCACGCTCTCCCACCAGTCCGCTCGATCGAAGTGGGCGGACAGCTGGTTATGGACGGAGTTGCGCAGTGCCATCTCGAACGTGTGCAGCGGACCGTAGAAGGCCGCCGACACCATGACGTTCCAGTGGTACAGGTTGACGGCCATCGTGACGTCGCCGTCACACCACCGCAGGTAGGGGGCGAGGCGAGGGGACGAGTACGCGGAGACCATCCATTCCGGGATGCCGGGGCTCACGATGACCTTCGTTCTATCTCGACTGAGGGCACGAGAGGACAGGGACGAGGGGGTTTGGTATCGTTGCCGGTGTAAGCCCCGGGTTCGCCTCTGCATTGCACGCCACCCGGGGCACGGCTTTATCCGGGGTCAGGGCACGCGGGCTCGGCCCCGATCAATCCGCCTGGAACGCGATCGCGTGCACCATCCTTCGAGAAGAACGGTACAGATAGCGATCACGTCGGTCAAGCGCACTCCAGTGCGCGAAGTTTGTTAACGCGTACTCTGTGGCGCAACCCTCGTTAACACGTGCGGAGGAGACCGTCAGCACTCGATCACGTTGACGGCGAGGCCGCCGCGGCTGGTCTCCTTGTACTTGTCGTGCATGTCGCGGCCGGTGTCCCGCATGGTCGTGATGACCTTGTCCAGCGACACGAAGTGGCTGCCGTCGCCGCGGAGCGCGATCTTGGTGGCGCTGATGGCCTTCACCGCGGCCAGCGCGTTACGCTCGATACAGGGAACCTGGACCAGGCCGCCGATCGGGTCGCAGGTCAGCCCGAGGTTGTGCTCCATCGCGATCTCGGCCGCGTTCTCGACCTGGGCGGGGGTTCCGCCAAGCGCCTCGGCCAGGCCACCGGCGGCCATCGAGGACGCGGAGCCGACCTCCCCCTGGCAGCCGACCTCGGCGCCCGAGATCGACGCGTTCTCCTTGAACAGGATGCCGATGGCGCCGGCCGTGAGCAGGAACCGGACCACCCCATCGTCGTCGGCGCCCGGCATGAAGTGCAGGTAGTAGTGCAGGACCGCGGGAACGATGCCGGCGGCGCCGTTGGTCGGCGCGGTCACCACGCGCCCTCCCGCGGCGTTCTCCTCGTTGACCGCCAGCGCGTACAGCGTCACCCAGTCGCTGCCGCGCATCGGATCACCGGTCAGATCGGGTCCCGGAGCGAGCAACCCGGACTCGTCACAGCGCCCGCCCAGCTGGCGGTACAGGCGGTGGGCGCGCCGGGGCACCTTCAGCCCGCCGGGCAGTGTGCCCTCGGTCGACACGCCGCGGCGCACACACTGGCGCATCGCCCGCCAGATCTCCAGCAGCCCCGAACGGATCTGTCCGGGGTCACGGCCGAACGCCCGCTCGTTGGCGAGCATGATCGCGCTGATCGACATGCCGGTGTCACGGCACAGCGCGAGCAGCTCCGCGGCCGTGGTGAACGGGTAGGGCAACGGGGTGTCGTCGGGTTTGATCCGGTCGGCGCCGACGGCCTCCTCGTCCACGACGAACCCGCCGCCGACGGAGTAGTAGACGGCGCTGTGCAGAGGGGTGCCGGCGGCGTCGAGGGCGGTGAAGCGCATGCCGTTGGGATGGCCCGGAAGACGTTCCCGCCGCCGGAATTCCACGTGTTCGCGGGGCGCGAAGGCGATCTCGTGCTCGCCGCCGAGCGCGAGACGCCCTCGGGCGCGCACCCGCTCCAACCGCTGGGGCACGGAGTCGACGTCCACCCCCTCGGGCGTCTCACCGAGCAGCCCCAAGATGACGGCGGTGTCGCTGCCGTGGCCCTTGCCGGTGAGCGCGAGCGAACCGTACAGGTCGGCGCGTACCGTGGCGACGCGGGGCAACAGGCCGAGCCCGGCCAACCCGTCGACGAAGGCGCGGGCCGCCCGCATCGGGCCGACCGTGTGCGAACTGGACGGCCCGATGCCGATGCTGAAAAGGTCGAAGACACTGATGGCCATGGGTTCCCCCTGAAATCCTGCGGCGGGGTCGGGCCGCTCGGCGTGCGCGGGGCCGGCTTGTGGCCGGACCCCGCGCGTGTCTCCACCGGGAAGGGGATCGCCCGCCGAGGGCGCTACAGACCCGGGTAGAGCGGGTACTTGCGGACGAGCGCGTTGACGCGGCCCCGCAGCGCCTCGGCGTCGTACTCGGGCTTCAAAGCCGCGGCGATGATGTCGGAGACCTCGGCGAAGTCCTCCTCGCCGAAGCCGCGGGTGGCCAACGCCGGGGTGCCGATGCGCAGCCCCGAGGTGACCATGGGCGGACGCGGGTCGTTGGGAACGGCGTTGCGGTTGACCGTGATGCCGATCTCGTGCAGCCGGTCCTCGGCCTGCTTGCCGTCGAGCTGCGACTCGCGCAGGTCCACCAGCACCAGGTGGACGTCGGTGCCGCCGGTCAGGACGTTCACGCCGGCCTCGACCGCGTCGGGACGGGTGAGCCGTTCGGCGAGGATGCGCGCGCCGGCGACCGTGCGCCGCTGCCGGTCGGCGAACTCCTCGCCGGCCGCCACCTTCAAGGCCACGGCCTTGGCCGCGATGACGTGCTCCAGCGGACCCCCCTGCATGCCGGGGAACACCGCGGAGTTGATCTTCTTGCCGTACTCCTCCTTGGCGAGGATCAGGCCGCCGCGGGGACCGCCCAGGGTCTTGTGCGTGGTGGTGGTCACGATGTCGGCGTGCGGCACCGGGTTGGGGTGCAGGCCGGCCGCCACCAGACCCGCGAAGTGGGCCATGTCCACCATGAGCAGCGCGCCGACCTCGTCGGCGATCCGGCGGAACCGGGCGAAGTCGAGCTGGCGCGGGTAGGCCGACCAGCCGGCCACGATGAGCTTGGGGCTGTGCTCCTTGGCCAGGGCCTCGACCTCGTCGTAGTCGACGGTGCCGTCGGACTCGCGCACGTGGTAGGCGACGGCGTTGAGGACCTTGCCGGAGTAGTTGATCCGCATGCCGTGGGTCAGGTGGCCGCCGTGGGCGAGGTCCAGGCCGAGGATGGTGTCGCCCGGCTTGAGCAGCGCGAAGTAGACCGCGGTGTTGGCCTGGGCGCCGGAGTGCGGCTGGACGTTGGCGTGCTCGGCCCCGAACAGCTCCTTCGCGCGGTCGATCGCGAGCTGTTCGACGACGTCCACGTACTCACAGCCACCGTAGTAGCGGCGGCCGGGGTAGCCCTCGGCGTACTTGTTGGTCAGCACCGACCCCTGCGCCTCCAGAACCGCCTGGGGGGCGAAGTTCTCGGAGGCGATCATCTCCAGGGTGTCGCGCTGGCGGCCGAGTTCGGCGCCGACGGCCTTGGCCACCTCGGGGTCGAGTTCGGCGAGTGACTGGTCGAGCAGGTTCTTCTCGGCGGCCATGTGGTTAACCTTCACCTTCGGTGAGCTGCGTGTACTGCTCCGGGGTGAGTAGATCGGTCGGTTCCTCGGCGAGTTCGACCTTGAACAGCCAGCCCTGGCCGTAGGGGTCCTCGCCGATGATCGCCGGATCGCCCACCGCGGTGGGGTTGACCTCCACCACCTCGCCGTTGACGGGGGAGTAGATGTCGCTGACCGATTTGGTGGATTCGACCTCGCCACAGGTGTCACCCGCCGCGACCGTCGCACCGACCTCCGGGGGCTCCACGTAGACGATGTCGCCCAGGGCCTCGGCGGCGTACTCCGTGATGCCGACGGTGGCGACTCCGTCGCTGATGGCCACCCACTCGTGTTCGCTCGTGTAACCCAGCTCCGCGGGAACGCTCAATTCAACTCTCCAGGAGGTTTTCCATTATCCAGCACGGCCGACGACCGGCGCGCGCAGCCTCGACCCGTCCGGTCCGCGGACGGGAACCGCGGACCGGACGGGCCACACCTCGGATGGTCTAGCGCTCCCGCCGGTAGAACGGAAGCTCGACCAGGTCGACCACCTCTGCCCGGCCACGCACGTCCACCGCGAAGGTCCCGCTCGCGGTGTCGACGTCGGCGTCGACGTAGGCCACCGCGACCGGCTTGCCCAACGTGGGGGACGGCGCGCCACTGGTGACCGTGCCGACCTGCTGATCGTCGCGCATGACGGCGTACCCCTGCCGGGGAACGCGCCGACCACGGCCGACGAGGCCGACGAGTTTGCGAACGGGGCCGCTTTCGGCCCGGGCGGCGAGGGCGGCGCGGCCGACGAAGTCGCCGGGCTTGTCGAGTTTCACGACGCGGCCCAGCCCCGCCTCGTAGGGGGTGACGTCGGTGCTCAGCTCGTTGCCGTACAGCGGCATGCCGGCCTCCAGGCGCAGCGTGTCGCGGGCGGACAGGCCGGCCGGAAGCAGCCCGTGCGGCCGTCCCGCCGCCACGAGCGCCTCCCACACGGCGGGCGCCTGGTCGCCGGGGCGCAGGAAGATCTCGAATCCGTCCTCGCCGGTGTAGCCGGTGCGGGCCAGCAGGACCGGCTGCCCGGCGACGGTGTGCCGGTAGCCGGCGTAGTACTTGATGGTGTCCAGGTCCGCGTCGGTGAGCGGGGCCAGGATCTCGGCGGCCCGGGGACCCTGGATCGCGATGAGCGCGTAGTCGGCGGACTCGTCGGAGATCTCGGCGTCGAGGCCGGCGGCGCGCTCCCGCAGCGCGGCGGCGACGACGGCGGTGTTGGCGGCGTTGGCCACGACGAGGAACTCCTCGCCGGCCAGGCGGTAGACGATGAGGTCGTCCAGCACGCCGCCGTCGGCGTCGGTGATCATCGTGTAACGGGCGCGCCCCACGGTCACCGCGGACAGGTGACCGACCAGCGCGTAGTCGAGCGCTTCGGCGGCCTGCGGTCCGGCGACGTGGATCTCGCCCATGTGGGACAGGTCGAACAGGCCGGCGGCCTCGCGTACGGCCTTGTGCTCGGCGGTCTCGCTGCCGTAGCGCAGGGGCATCGCCCAACCGGCGAAGTCGACCATGGTCGCGCCGAGCCGTTCGTGGACCTCGTGCAGCGGGGTGGTGCGGGTGGTGGGCTCCGTCATGGGCGCTCCCGAGAGGATGGACGTCGTTGTTCCACAGGCGTTGCCATCCTCCCCCTCTGTCATCGGGGCCTGAGAGCTTCACCGCGCCGTGACGCGGTTTGCACCTTCGGCGAGGGGCACGCCCCTGCTTTCCAGAGTGGTCTCGCCCGTACGGTCCGTGCGCCTGAGAGGTTGTGGGGAGGGATTGCTCCTTCGGCGGTCCGCGCAGGCTGCGTGGACGCTCTCCCGTGCGGGGTCGGCGACCGCTCGCCAGCCTAGCAGCGCCCGCCCGGCTTGTCCGGACCCGGAGGGGGCGCCGGCACGGCCGGCCCGCCGCCCGGGGAGGGGGCGGCGGGCCGGGGCGGGACCGCCGCGGGTCACCGTTGGGCAGCGGCCACCTGGTCGGGGGAGGGGGCCCTGGTCACGAGGCTGACGGCGACCAGGGCGACCAGCGCCGCCGGCAGGGCCACGATGACCCCGTTGAGGTCGCCCGGCGTCCCGGCCAGTTCCCAGCCGATGGTCGTCAGGGCGCCGACCAGCAGGGCGGCCGCCGCGCCGGCGGTCGTGGCCCGCCGCCAGAACAGCACCGCGAAGACCACCGGGGTGATCGCGGCACCGTAGATGGTGTAGCTGTACATCTGCAGCTCCAGGACCGTGGGGAAGAACAGGCCGAGCGCGAAGGCCGCCACGGCGATCCCCAGGACCGCGCCGCGCTGCACCAGGAGCCGGGCGCGGTCTCCCGGTTCCTGCTTGGCGAAGCGGACCCACAGGTCGTAGGTGATGTTCGAGGCGCCGGAGAGCATGAAGGACGACGCCGTGGTGATCACGAAGGCCACCGCTCCGGCGAGGAGGAGGCCGCCGATGACGGCGGGCAGGTACCCCTGCGAGGCCAGGCCCAGCACCGACAGGTCACCGTTGATCCCCGGCATCAGGATGGCGGCGGCGGAGGCCAGCAGGACGACGGGGACGATCACCAGGAAGCTGGTGTAGAACATCCCGAGCGTCGAGGAGCGCGCGGCGCGCTCATCACTGGCCGCGGTCATGCGCTGGTAGATGTTCTGGTCGGCGAGCAGCAGCAGGAACAGCGGCAGGAAGTAGCCGAGCAGCTGGAGACCGGACAGGCCGCCGCTGAAGGTGGTGGCGTGCTCGGGCAGCGCCGCCCAGTAGGCGCCGGGCCCGTCGACGGCGGCGAAGACCAGCGGCAGCGAGACCAGCAGGGCGAACAGGATGAGGATGCCGGAGACGAAGTCGGTGTAGGCGACGGAGAACATCCCGCCCGTGACGGTCAGCACCGTGACGACGACGGCCACCAGGATCGTCCCCTGGGTGGGGCTCAGCGGGGTCACCAGGCTCACGACGTAGCCGCCGCCCATGAACTGGGAGGCGACCAGGCCGAGGTAGGCGACCGTCGTGACGATCGCGGCGACGGTGCGCACCCCCGTGCCGAACCGGGCCTCCAGCAGCTCGGGGATGGTGTAGCGCGAGGCGCGGCGGATGCGCCGGGCGATCAGGACGAGGACGAGGATGCCGCAGGGGGTGCCGGCGAAGAAGACCATTCCGGCGAGCGGGCCGTAGGTGTAGGCGAAGTTCGCGCCGCCGATGATCGTCCCCGATCCGACCCAGGTGACCAGCATCGTGATGATCATGACGGGCCGGGGCAGGCTGCGACCGGCGAACATGAAGTCGTCGCCGCCGCCGATGCGACCGGAGCGCAGGAAGAAGAACGCGACGCCCAGCATGAGGACGAGATAGACGCAGAGGATGACAAGGTGAATGGTGTGCACGGGGCCGCCTTGGAACCGGGGAGAGGACCAGCCGAGTTCGCACGATGAAAGCAGTGTCGCATCCCACAATGCAACATTTATTGCAGATAGTGTGACGCGGAACACCCTCGGCGAGACCTTCCCGGCCGGGCCTCCCGTCCCGCCGCGCGCCTCCTCAGAAGAGGCCGGCCTGCTCCCACAGGCGCTCGTTCTCGCGCGCCGCGCGCAACGCCCTCTCGCCGCCGACCCGCGCCAGCTCGGCCAGGATCGCGTGCACCACCGTCATCACCGGGGCGAGGGAGGGGAACATCCCCGCCCCCTCGCTGGGCACCAGGACCACGTGCGCGGCCGTCTCCACCAAGGGGGAGTCCCGGCGGTCGGTGAGGACCGCGGTCCGCACCGACCGCCGCACCGCGATCTCGGCGGCCGAGGCGATCGCCCGGGGCAGCCGCCACAGGTCGCACAGGATCAGCAGGTCCCCCTCCCCCATCCGGGCCAGGTCGCTGACCAGCCCGGTCCCCCCGGACTGGCGCATCTCCACGTCGTAGCCCATGATCCCCGCCGCGTGGGCGAGCTGTAGGCCCGGCGCCGCGAAGGTGCCCGAACCCAGGACCAGGGTCCGTCGCGCCCCGTGGAGCGCCGCGGCGATCGCGCGCACGGCCGCGACGTCCAGCGTGGCCGCGAGCATCCGCAGCGCCTCGCGATCCGAGCGGACCGCGGCCTGGACGGGATCCGCGTCGGAGGGGGCGTGCTCGGCCAGCACCTCGCCCGCGCTCAGGGAGGCCAGGTAGCGCGAGCGCAGTTCGATGCGGAGCGCGGGCCAGCCCGCGAAGCCGAGGTGCTGCGCCGCGCGTACCACGGTGGCCACGTTCACCCCGGCGCGCTCGGCGAGCTGGGAGGTGGTGGCGTAGGAGGCGAACCGGGGCTCGTCGCGAAGGACCCGGATCACCTGTTCGCCGGCCCTGCCCAGCCGGCCGCCGGCCAGTGCCTCCTCGATCCAGTCGGGCATGGTCTCCCTCGTCCTCCGCGGCGTGGTCGGCGCCGGTCCGGCTCCCTGTCGGACGGCACCCATGATTCCCCGTCGGTCCGGCGTGCCGTGCCGGCCCCTCGGGGGTCTTCCCCGAGCCTCTTGTGCAACATATATTGCACAAGGGCGCGGTCCTTTGCCGTGCCCGAGCACACCACCGGAGGAAACCCATGTCGACCCGACCGGTCCTGTTCACCGACGCCAACCTCATCGATCCCGAGGCCGGGACCGCGCGCCCCGGATCGTGGCTGCTGGTCCGGGACGGGCTGATCGCCGACCACGGGACCGGGACGGCGCCCGGAGCCGACGCCGACGTGATCGACCTGGCCGGCGCCAGCCTGCTGCCCGGTCTCGTCGACGCCCACGTCCACGTCACGGCGCTCAGCGCCGACCTGGGATCCGTCTCCGACCGGGCACCCTCCTACGTCGCCGCCTACGCGGCCCGCGCCCTCTCCGACATGCTGCGACGGGGCTTCACCACCGTCCGCGACGTGGGCGGAGGCGACCACGGCCTCGCCGACGCCATGGCCGACGGACTGTTCGTCGGCCCCCGCCTGATCTTCGGGGGCAAGGCGCTGTCGCAGACCGGGGGGCACGGGGACTTCCGGCCGCGCGGCCGGCACGTCCACGACGACCACGCCTGCTGCCCGGGCGCCGCGATCGTCTGCGACGGCCCCGTCGCGTTCCGCAAGGCCGCCAGGGAACAGCTGCGCACCGGCGCCCACCACGTGAAGATCATGCTGTCGGGCGGCGTCGCCTCACCCACCGACCGGATCGACTCGGTGCAGTCCGCCGACGACGAGATCCGCGCCGTCGTCGAAGAGGCCGAGGCCGCCAACCGCTACGTCACCGGTCACGCCTACACCGCCCGCGCGGTCAACCGCGGCCTGCGCCTGGGGGTCCGTTGCATCGAACACGGCAACCTCATCGACGAGAGCAGTCTCGACCTCTTCCGCGAACACGACGCCTACCTCGTCCCCACCCTCGTCACCTACCAGGAACTGGCACGTCAGGGCGCCCGCAACGGTCTGCCCCGCGAGAGCCAGGACAAGGTCGACACCGTCCTCACCCGCGGGCTGGACGCGCTGCGCATGGCCCACGAGGCGGGGGTCAACCTCGTGTTCGGCACCGATCTGCTCGGGGGGATGCAGGCCCACCAGAACGAGGAGTTCGCGATCCGGGCGCAGGTACAGCCCGCCCCGGCCGTCCTGCGCTCGGCCACGGTCACGGCCGCACGGCTGCTCGGCCTGGAGGGGCGGATCGGAACGGTCCGGCCCGGCGCGCACGCCGACCTCATCGTGGTGGACGGCGACCCCCTCCAGGACGTCACCGTGCTCGCCTGCCCCGAGGAGAACCTGCGGCTGGTGATGGCGCAGGGAATCGTCCGCCACGGACAGGTCGGCTGAGACGCGGCCGAACGTCGGGAGGCGGCACGGCCGGGTACGGACGGCCACCCGCGCCCGAACGTCCGACGACGAACCGACCGGCGCCGCCGGCCCGGCGGCGCCGGGGAGGGGTCAGCCGGTGGTCTTGCGCCGCCGCCGGACCGCCTCGGCCAGTCCCACGAGCACGTCCTCGGTGGTCTCCCAGCCCATGCACTTGTCGGTGATGCTCTGACCGTAGGTCAAAGAGGCCGGGTCGCCGAGCTTCTGGGCCCCCTCGACCAGGAAGCTTTCGAGCATGACGCCGATGATGCCCCGCTGTCCGTCGGCGACCTGGGCGCAGATGGCCTCGGCGACCCCCGGCTGGCGGCGGTGGTCCTTGCCGCTGTTGGCGTGGCTGGCGTCGATCATCAGACGACGCGGAAGACCGGCCGCGCCGATCACGTCCAACGCCGCGTTCACGTTGTCGGCGTCGAAGTTGGGGCCCGAACGGCCGCCGCGCAGGATGACGTGGCAGTCGGGGTTACCCGACGTGGTGACGACCGCGCCGGCGCCGGTGGGGTCCACCCCGAAGAAGGTGTGGGAGGCGGCGGAGGCGCCGCAGGCGTCCACGGCCACCTGGACGTCGCCGTCGGTGCCGTTCTTGAAACCGACCGGCATGCTCAGGCCGCTGCCGAGCTGGCGGTGGACCTGGCTCTCGGTGGTGCGGGCACCGATCGCGCCCCACGCCACCGCGTCGGCGATGTACTGCGGGGTGATCGGGTCGAGGAACTCGGTGCCGGCGGGGATGCCGAGCGCGCCGATGTCGAGCAGCAGTTGGCGCGCCGTGCGCAGGCCGCGGTGGACGTCGTAGCTGTCGTCCAGGCCGGGGTCGTTGATGAGGCCCTTCCAGCCCAGCGTGGTGCGCGGCTTCTCGAAGTAGACGCGCATCACGACACGCAGCTCGTCGTTGACGGAGGGGATGAACGCCTTGAGGCGCTGGGCGTAGTCCAGCGCCGACACCGGGTCGTGAACCGAGCAGGGACCGACCACGACGAGCAGGCGGTCGTCGTGGCCGTCGAGCACGTTCTTGATCTCGGCGCGTGCCTCGGCGACCAGGGCGGTGCGCTCCGGACCCATCGGCAGCTCGGCCAGGATGTCCTGCGGCGCGACGAGCGGTTGGTAGCTCACGACACGGGTGTCATTGGTACTCGGCATGTCTTCCTTCATCCCTCTCCGATGGGCCCACTCGAAACACTAACGCGCTGACCTGATGTGTTTCCCGGGCTGGCCCCCAGGTGTGGCGGGTGTCATCACGCCGGAAAGAGGGATCCGGACGGGGCCTGCGGGACCGCCGCGCCCGTTCACCGGCGGGGCGCGGCGGTCCCGGCGCTCACCCCTTCAGGCCGGGGAAGTCCTCCTCCCAGTACTCTCCGGGACGGCGCGAGCCCGCGGCGATCGTCCCGCGCTCCTCCTCGACCGTCCGCAGGTGCACCCGGCGGATCTTGCCGGAGATCGTCTTGGGCAGGTCGGAGAACTCCAGCCGGCGCACCCGCTTGTAAGGCGCGAGCTTCTCCCGGGCGTGGGCGAGGATCGAGCGGGCGAGCTCGGGACCCGCCTCGGCGCCGGTCACCAGGGTGACGTAGGCCTTGGGCACGGCCAGGCGCACCGGGTCGGGGGAGGGCACCACCGCGGCCTCGGCGACCGCCTCGTGCTCGATGAGGACGCTCTCCAGCTCGAACGGCGAGATCCGGTAGTCCGACGCCTTGAACACGTCGTCGGAGCGGCCCACGTAGGTGATGTGGCCGTCGGCGCCACGGGCCGCGACGTCCCCGGTGTGGTAGCGGCCGTTGCGCATGGCCAGCGCGGTGCGCTCCTGGCTGTCGCGGTAGCCCGTCATCAGCCCGGCCGGTCTCGGGTCCAGGGCCAGGCACAGTTCCCCCTGGTCGCCCAGCTCACCGGTGACCGGGTCCTCCAGCACGACCGTGTAACCGGGCAGCGGGCGGCCCATCGAGCCGGGGCGCACCTGCTGTCCCGGCGTGTTGCCGATCTGGGCGGTGGTCTCGGTCTGCCCGAACCCGTCCCGCACGGTCAGCCCCCAGGCCCGCCGGACCTGTTCGATCACCTCGGGGTTGAGCGGCTCGCCGGCGGCGACCGCCTCGCGGATGGGCACCTTCCAACGGCCCAGGTCCGCCTGGATCAGCATGCGCCACACCGTCGGAGGCGCGCAGAAGGTGTCCACGCCACAGGCGGTGACACGGTCCAGCAGCGACGCGGCGTCGAAGCGGGGCTGCTCGACGACGAGCACGGTCGCCTGGGCGTTCCAAGGGGCGAACACACTGGACCAGGCGTGCTTGGCCCACCCGGGGGAGGAGATGTTGAGGTGGACGTCGCCGGGCTGGATCCCGATCCAGTACATCGTGGACAGGTGGCCGACCGGATAGGACAGGTGGGTGTGCTCCACCAGCTTGGGCGACGCCGTGGTCCCGGAGGTGAAGTACAACAGGAGCGGGTCCTCGGCCCGGGTGTGACCGGTCGGTTCGAACTCCGGTTCCACCGACTCCGAGTCGGACAGGGACAGCCATCCCTCCACCAGGCCCACCGCGATCCGGGTCCAGTGTCCGCCCAGCGAGGCGAACTTCGACGTCTCGGCGGCCTCGGCCACGACGTGGGCCACCCCGCCGCGTTCGATCCGGTCGGCGAGGTCGGCCTCCGACAGCAGCGTCGTGGCGGGGATGACCACCGCGCCGAGCTTCATCGCCGCCAGCATCACCTCCCACAGCTCGACCCGGTTGCCGAGCATGAGCAGGATGCGGTCCCCGCGGTGTACGCCCTGGGCGCGCAGCCAGTTCGCCACCTGGTTGGAGCGGCGCGCCAGGTCGCCGTATCCCAGCCTCGTCTCGGAACCGTCGGCGTGGGAGATCCACAGCGCGAGCCGGTCGGGGTGCTCGGCCGCCGCGACGTCGAAGTGGTCCAGCGCCCAGTTGAAGCGGTCGAGACGAGGCCAGGAGAATTCGCGTACCGCGGTCTCGTAGTCGGTACGGGTGCGCAACAGGAGATCGCGGGCGGCTCGGAACGTCTCGGTGGGCGTGCTCGGCATAGACCTACCTCCCAGTAGTCGCTGTGACGACGGTCACTCTAGCCCAGGGGGTCGTGGGCGACGCGGGGGGAGACGGCCAAGATCATCCAGCGGCACCGTCGTCGAGCGGCGCCCCAGGCCGTCATGGGCCACGGGGCAGCGGAGGCAAGCGACGGTCACCGTGTGTGCCGGGCCTTTAGGATGAGGGCGATGGACGAGTTGCGCGGTGAACCAGGGTCTTCGGCGCTGCAACGGTGGGGTCGTCCCGACCTGCCGGGGCCCGGGCCACAGAGCCCGCCGCCGGTGATCTCCGTCCCGTCTTCGCCGGGAACGCCGGGAAGCAGAGCCGCAGCTCCCGTGCCCCGTTCACAGCCATGAGCTCGCCTCCCGCGTGACGAGGCCGTGACAGCGCCGCGGACCTCCGGGCCGGACCGGCCCTCCCGCTCCAGCCCGTCCTCCGCTGCTCCCGGCTCCCCGGCCTCGCCGCTCGGTCCTCTCCCCCTTGCACGACCGACAGCCTCGTCTTTAGAAGGGCGCCTCTTCATGCGCACGCTGTATCCGCCCATCGAGCCGTATGACAGCGGGATGCTCGATGTCGGCGACGGGCACCGCATCTACTGGGAACTGTGCGGCAACCCGGCGGGCAAACCCGTGGTCTTCCTGCACGGTGGACCGGGCGGAGGGTGCGCCGCCGTCCACCGTCGGCTCTTCGATCCGCGTCACTACCGGATCCTGCTGTTCGACCAGCGCAACTGCGGACGCAGCACCCCGCACGCCAGCCGCATGGACACGGAGCTGCACACCAACACCACCTGGAACCTCGTCGAGGACATCGAGCGGCTGCGTCGCATGATCGGCGTGGACAAGTGGCAGGTGTTCGGCGGTTCCTGGGGAAGCGCCCTGGCCCTGGCCTACGCCGAGGAGTATCCGGAGCGGGTCAGCGAACTGATCCTGCGCGGCATCTTCACCCTCCGCAACGAGGAGCTGCGCTGGTTCTACCAGCACGGCGCGTCCTTCCTCTTCCCCGACCTGTGGGAGTCCTACATCGCGCCGATTCCCGAGAAGGAGCGCGACGACCTCATCGGCGCCTACGCGGAGCGGCTCAACTCCCCCGACCCGGCGGTGCGGCTGGAGGCCGCGCGGGCCTGGAGCGTGTGGGAGGGGTCGACGGTGACCCTGCGGCCCGACCCCGGCTTGCGCGCCGAGCACGCCGAGCCCTCCTATGCCCTGGCCTTCGCCCGGATCGAGAACCACTACTTCCTGCACGGGGGGTTCTTCACCCCGGGCCAGCTCATCGAGAACGCCGGGAAGCTGCGGTCGATCCCCGGCGTGATCGTGCAGGGCCGCTATGACGTGTGCACGCCGGCCAAGACGGCGTTCGACCTGCACCGGGCCTGGCCCGAGGCGGAGTTCCACCTCGTCGACGACGCCGGCCACGCCTTCAGCGAGCCGGGGATCCTGCACCATCTGATCGAGGCGACCGACCGCTTCGCCCAGGAGTGAGGGGAGCGGCCGTCCCGGTCCGCCGGGACGGCCGCCAGGCCCCTTCGCCGGCCCCCTGCCGCCGCGGGTGGGACGGGGCTAAGCTCGCTGTCAGCGATCGTGAGGTGAGGACCATCCCCCTGAGGAGGGGCGCTATGCGCGTCAACGTCGATTTCGACCTGTGCGAGAGCAACGCGGTCTGCATGGGGATCGCCCCCGAGGTGTTCGAGGTGCGCGAGGACGACTACCTCTACGTGCTCCAGGAGGAGCCGGCCGAGGAGCAGTGGGCGAAGGTCGAGGAGGCCGCCCGGATGTGCCCGAAGCAGGCCATCAGGCTCCAGCGGTGATCCCGGCCGCGGCCAGCGCCTCGTCCCAGGTGGTGGGCTTCTCCAACAGTCCCCGGTAGCGCATGACCTTGGGGGTCGAACGCAGCCCCAGCACCCCGACGAGCATGCCGCCGTCGCCGAAGAAGGCCACGAACTTGCGGTCCTCCGGTGAGCCGTGCACGAACTCCACGGTCTCGGCGGGCGCGGCGCGGCCCAGGAGCTGGATCTTCATCCCGTACTGGTCCGACCAGAAGTAGGGGACCGGGGTGTAGGGGCGTCGCCCGTTCTCGCCCGCGAGCAGGTTGCGCGCGGCCAGCTCGGCCTGCTCCCCGGCGTTGGTCCAGTGCTCCAGCCGGATCCGTCCGCCGTAGCGGGGGTGCGGCCAGCTCGCCAGGTCGCCCACCGCGTAGACACCGGGCACCGTCGTCGCGCAGTAGGCGTCGCAGCGCACACCGCCCAGGCGCTCGTCGAGCTCGACGCCGGAGCCGGCCAGCCAGCCGGTGTTCATGGTGACGCCCAGTCCCGCCACGACCAGCCCGGTCTCCACCGCGGTCCCGTCGGAGAGCCGGACCCGTTCGACCCGGCCGTCCCCCTCGAAACCGGTGACGGCGGTCCCCAGCCGCACCTCCACCCCGTTGTCGCGGTGGAGGTCGGTGAGCACCCGGCCCACACGTGGGTCCACGACGCGGGTCAGCGGTGTCGGCGCGGCCTCGACCAGGACCACGTCCAGGCCGAGCGAGCGCGCGCTCGCGGCCACCTCGGCGCCGATGAAGCCGGCCCCGGCCACGACGATCCGCTCCTCGGTCTCCAGGGCCGCGCGCACGGCCCGCGCGTCGTCGAGCGTGCGCAGCACGTGCACGCCGGCCAGGTCCGTGTCGGGGCGGCGGGCGGCGGCCCCCGTCGCGATGATCACACCGTCGGCGGTGACCGATGTGCCGTCGGACAGGTCGACGGCGCGTCCACCCGGCCGCAGCCGTTCGGCGCGCACGCCCGTGCGCAGGTCCAGGTGGAGCGCATCGAACTCCGGCTCGTCCCGCAACACCACGCCGAGCGGCGACCCCTTGCCGGTCAGCACCTCCTTGGACAGCGGCGGGCGCGAATAGGGGCGGTGCGGCTCCTCGCCGATCAGGGTGATCGTGCCGTCGAAGCCCGCGGCCCGCAGCGCCTCCGCGGCCCCGAGCCCGGCCATGCCGGCCCCGACGATGACGATGTCGCGCATCCGTTCTCCCTACCTGCCGCCACCGCGTCCCCGTGGACGCGCTTGTCCGAGATGTCGCCGGGGAGGTCCGGCCACATCGTGCTCAACGCGCGTCGTGGCCGGCCTGTTTCCGCCTCGCGCGCGGCCCGGCCCGGGTCAGGCCGGGATGGGGCGGATCACCCCGACCGGCTCGCCGCCCCCGAGCACGTCGCCGCTGAGGAGGTCGGAGACGGGGGAGACGTCCACGCCCATGGCGGCCAGCTCGCTCAACGCGACCATCGTCCGGCAACGGGTCAGGGGGTCGCCGTCGGCGATCTTGACCGCGACGGTGCGCCCCTCGGAGGTGGCCATCACGATGACGCCCTCGGCGCCGATCTTGGAGACCAGTCCCGGTAGCCGGCGCATCAGGACCGTGTCGTCACGCCGGTCGCCGGCGACGTACTCGGGGAAGTCCCGCATCGCCGCGATCACGGCCGCCTCCGCACTGCCCTGCGGCGCGCGGACCATGGCGTTGATGCCACGGGCCAGGCCGGTCAACGACACCGCCAACTGCGGGGCGCCGCACCCGTCCACGGCGGTGTGGGCCACCGGCTCGCCGCACAACTCCTCGATCACCTCGCGGACGAGCAGCTGCAACGGGTGGGCGGGATCGAGATAGGTGTCGGTGTCCCAGCCCCGCCGCACGCAGGCCGTCAGCATCGCCGCGTGCTTGCCGGAGCAGTTCATCAGCAGCCTGCTCCGCGCCCCGCCGGAACGGACCAGCTCGTCCCGTGCCGCCCGCCCCATCGGCCAGTCCTCGGGACAGCGCAGCGCGGAGGGCGCCAGACCGGCCTCGGCCAGCATCCGCTCCACCTCGGCGACGTGGAAGTCCTGGCCGTTGTGGCTGCCCGCCGCGATCGCCAGGGCCGCGCCCGACAGGGGCGCCCCGGCGCGCAGGCAGGCCAGAGCCTGGAACGGCTTGGCCGAGGAGCGCGGGAACATCGGGGCGTCCACCGGACCGCGGGCCCGGACCACGGTGCCGTCGGAGTCCACTCCCACCACGGCACCGTGGTGCACCCCTTCGCGCAGGCCGGATCGGATGACCTCGGCGAGGGGGACGTAGGCGGGCGGGGCCTCGGACATGGGAACTCCTCGAACGATCCGCCGGGACGCCATGGCGCTGGCCCGGCGCCGGCGGGGTGCCGGCCAGGCCAGAGCATAGACGCCGCCCGGCGGCGGCGCGTCCGCGGCCCCGGCAGCGCCGGTGGTGACGGCGATCTCCCCCAGGTGCCGCCACGTGCCTGTTTGACGGGTTTCGTCGCCGCCAGCGGGTAGTGTCGGGGCTTGGCCCGGCCGGGAGGATCCGGCGCGGGCGTCCGGAGTCGGAAAGGCCGCTGCGACAGACAGGGGACGAACGTGCTGCACGATGGGCGTGCCACCCGGCGAGCACTTCGCCTGGGGGCCTTGACGCGTGGTCGCGCCGGCCGCTTGGCGCGGGAGCTCGACTACGCCGTCGTCGATGTCGAGACCACCGGCCTGGAACCCGGTTCCGGCGCGAAGGTCTGCGAGATCGCGGTGGTCCGCATGCGCGGTGACGGCACGGTCCTGCGCGAGTTCACCACCCTGGTCGACCCCCGCATCCCCGTCACCGGTCAGGAGTTCCACGGCATCGCCGACGGTGACGTCGTCGGGGCTCCCACCGCGGGCGACATCGTCGGCGAACTGACCGAGCTGTTCTCCGGGGCGGTCCTCGTCGGGCACAACCTCGACTTCGAGGAGCGTTTCCTCACCGCGGACTTCGTCCCGCTGGGTCTGCCCGCCGACATGCCCGGACTGTGCACCCTGCGGACGCTGCGCGCCCAGATCGACCTGAAGCGCTACTCGCTGCCGCGGGCCAGCCACGCGCTCAACGGACACTGGCCGACCGGGCAGCACACCGCGCTGGGGGACGCCCGCGCCTGCGCCCAGCTCCTGGCCGAGCTGCTGTGCAACGCGCCGGGGGAGCTGCGCTACGTCGGGCCGCAACCGGTGGAGCTGCCGGGCCGCTCCGAGGGGGCGCGGCTCAAGCCGCGCCGCAGGGTCGACGGCGTCGAGCAGCGCCTGGCCGACGGCGTCGCCAGGCAGGCCCCCGTGCAGGCGTTGAGCCGCTGGCCCTCCCTGTGGCGCCCGTTGGAGCTGGACCCGCGGATGTGCGGGGGGCGGTTCGACGAGGAGGAACGGGCCGCGGCGGTGGCCGCCGCCCGGGAACGCCGTCGCCGCAGCCACCGGGCGTCGGCCACCGCCGCCCTGACCGGGGCCCTGGCGACCGCCGCCGCCGTGGCGGCGCTGACCCGCCGGCTGCGCGCCTACTGAGCGGAGGGAGGTCCGGCCCGGTGGGCCCGGACCGGTCCGGACTCCTCGTGTGCCCCCTTGTTGCGCCCGATGGCGTCGCGCACCGCCCGTTCGGCGGTCGAGGAGGCCACGCCCAGCGCCCGCAGCGTGAAGGTGGTCACCAGCGCGTGGGCGTCGTCGAACCCGGTTCCGCCGTGCAGCAGCGGGACCCGCTGCGCCCCGATCATGGCGAACACGAGCTTCGCGGTGGCCTCGGCCGGCAGGTCCGCGAACTCCCCGGATTCGGCCCCCTCGCGCAGGATCTCCACCATGAGGCGCTGCATCGGCGCGACGTGCTCGGCCAGGGCCTGGTAGGCGTCGGGGCCCAGGCTCGCGCCCAGTTCGGCCGCCGCCGGATGGGGGTGCTCGACGATGCCCTCCAGCTGGAAGCGGATGAACACCGACAGCCGTTCCGCGGCCCCGGCGCCGTGGGGAAGCTCTCGCTGGTAGCGGCGGACGAAGCCGGTGGTGACCTGCTCGGTGAAGGCGAGCAGCAGCGCGGCCTTGTCGGGGAAGTAGTTGTACAGCGCCGTGCGGGTGATCCCCGCCGCCGAGGCCACCTCGGTCATGGAGATCTCGTCGATGCCCTGTGATCGGGTGAGCGTCGCCACCGCGTCGAGGATGCGTCCGCGGATCTGCGCCCGATGGGCGGCGATGGTGGGGGCCGAGATCTTGGGCATGGCGCTATCGTGCCACGCCGGTGAGGGCGGGGGGTCAGGCGACGAGTTCCGGGGGCAGGCCCCGGCCGAGATCGGCCAGGAGCCCGGTGGAGAACCGGTAGGACAGGCGTGCCTCGTCCAGGGTGTGGCGGATCTCGGCCTCCGGCAGCGGTAGCGCGTCGAGCCGGGCCCGGTAGCCCTTCTTGAAGCGGGGCAGCGAGCCGAGTTCGCCGAAGTCGTAGAACCCCACGCCGTGTCCGTCCCGCAGGCCGTAGGCGCGCTGCACGGCCCGTCCGATGAACTGGCCTCCCGACAGGTCGCCGAGGTAGCGGGTGTAGTGGTGGGCGACGTAACCGGAGGGGCGGGCGGCCGTACGCCGGATGTGGTCGGCGTAGGCGGCGGTGGTGGGGCCGGGGGTGACACGTCCGCGCCAGCCGGGGCCGTGGAGGGCCTCCAGGTCGCGTTCGAGCGCCGGCACGCGGTCGAGCGCGGGGGACAGGAGCGTGCCGACGATGGGATCGTCGGCCAGCTCGGCGGCGGTCTCCTCCAGCGCGGCGTAGACGAAGTAGTGCTGGGCCACCATCTCGGCGTAGCCGGAGAGGGGGACCCGTCCTTCGAGGAGCGCCCGGGTGAAGCCGTGCTGTTCGGCGCTGTCGTGCTCGTCACTGGTGGCGTCCCGCAGGCGCCGGGAGAGGGAGACGGAGGAGGCTCGGGGGGATCCTGCGTTCACGTCGGGCACCTTCCGGTTCGGGCGCGTGTCCGGGGAAGGGCACGTGCCACGGAACGACCGCGTTTGCGACATGATGTCAGCAAGGTCGGTGATCCTGTCAAGGGTTTGGTGACGATGTGTCGGTAACGCGGAAGGGGTGGCAGGTGGCACAAGAGGCACCGGATTGTGGCAGCCTCGCCGCCACCAGCCCGTTCGTACGGTCGTGAGGGCGGTATCCTTGCGACGGAAACGACGCGGCGACGGGCGCATCGAGCGCGGAGGTTCCCGAGGTGGGCGTTGGGTGTCTCTGGCGCACTCCACCTGGCAACGGGACGATCCGGGCCATTATCGTCTTGGCTGCCGCGGAAGTGCGCGTGCTGACGCCTCGCTGAGCGGGTGGCCGCAGTCTCCGGTGAGTGCCAGGACCGAGGTCCGGCACCGCCGCGCGGACGAAGAGGAGGGGTTCGGGCGTCGGAAAACCATGACGACGGCGCCACCGAGCGCCGAAGAACTGGTCGACGTAGAGGCGATGTGTGGATATTAGGGAAACGCAACACGACCCCATGGCCGTGACGGATGATCCCACCGCGGGATCGAAGGGAGCCGGGCACCTCGACGGTGACGCGATGACGCGTTCCATGGCCGCTCCCATCGAGTCGGTCGACGTCCTCCTCGTCGAGGACGACCCCCAGGACGCCTTCCTCGTCGAGGAGCTGCTGGCCGACACCGCGCTGAGCGTTCACATCACCTGGGTCGCCACGTTGCAGGAGGCCCGCCGGCACCTGCCGGGCTTCCGAGGATGCGTGCTGCTCGACCTCAACCTGCCCGACGCCGGTGGGATGGACCTGCTGCGTGAGGTCCTGACCTCCGCCTCCTCGGCCGCGGTCGTCGTGCTGACCGGTCTCAACGACGAGCACGAGGGCGCCGCGGCGGTGGCCGCCGGCGCCCAGGACTACCTCGTCAAGGGGCAGGTCGACGGGTCGCTGCTGGCGCGCAGCCTGCGCTACTCCGTCGAACGCCGGCGCTCCGACGAGAACGCCCGCCAACTGCGCGAGGCCGAGCTGTACGCCCGGGAGAACATGCGCCTGGAGCGCGGGCTGCTGCCCCAGGTGCTGCTCGAACGCTCTCCGCTCAGTCACCGCTCGTTCTACCGTCCCGGACGCAAGCGGGCCCTGGTGGGCGGCGACTTCTTCGACGCGGTCGAGAAGGACGGCACCACCCACGTCATCATCGGCGACGTCAGCGGACACGGCCCCGACGAGGCCGCCCTCGGCGTCTCCCTGCGCATCGCCTGGCGCGCCCTGGTCATGGGAGGGGTCCCCGAGACGTCGCTGCTGCCCGCGCTGGAGGAGATCCTCGTCAGCGAACGGGCGCAGGAGGAGATGTACGCGACGCTGTGCCAGGTCAGCCTGGACACCGGCAGCGAGTCGGCGCGGGTACGCCTGTTCGGCCACCCGCCACCGCTGCTGATCACCGACACCGTCGTGGAGACGAAGGCCACGCCGCGCCCGCCGCTGGGGGTGTTCCCCGAACCCGAGAACGAGGTCGAGGAGTTCCCCTTCCCGCGCGGCGCCACGCTCATGCTCTACACCGACGGCCTGGTCGACGCCCACGCCGGGGAGGGGGCCGAACGGCTGGGCGTCGAAGGACTGGGCCGGACGTTGAGCACCGTACTGAACAGGGGAGTCTCGATCGTGGACCTGCCCGAACGACTGGTCGACGAGGTCGAGCGGTACAACGGGGGACCGCTCCAAGACGACGTGGCCATGCTGTTGGTGACGCACGGGGACGTCGGATGAGCGGACTCGCCGTCACCGGCGCCGCGAAGACGCCGGAAACGGACGGTCGCCCCTGGACCCTGCGGCGCCGTGTCACCGTCCTCCTCTCCTCCGTCGCGGTCGTCCTGATCGCGTCGATGGCCACCATCACCATCAGCGTCGTCCAGGCGCGTGACGCGCTGATGCGCCAGATCGAACAGCTGACCCCGGCCCAAAGCGCCGTCCAGCAGGCCATGGCCGCCTACCTCAACCAGGACAACGGTGTGCGCGGGTACGCGCTCACCAGGGACGAGGAGTTCCTGACCCCCTACCAGCAGGGCCGGACCGCGCTGGAGGAGAGCCTGCCCACGCTGCGCAAGGTGGCGGGGGACAACGAACAGATCGACTCCGCCATCGGCGCGCTGCTGGCGGCCGGCGAGGCGTGGAACGACGACTTCGCGGTGCCGACCCTGGACAAGGTCGAGGCCGGCGACGAGGTCACCGCCGAGGACTACCGGTTGGGCCGCGAACGCTTCGGCGACCTGCGTTCCGCCGCCACCGAGGCCGAGCAGATCATCGCCGAGGAGCTCGTCTCGGCCCAGGAGGGGCTGACCGACGCCACGCAGCAGGTGGTGGCCCTGCTCATGCTGGTGGGCGTGGTCGTGACCGTGCTGTGCGTGTTCCTGTGGGTGATGCTCCAGCACTGGGTGCTGCGTCCGCTCGACGAGCTCGGCCGCCACCTCCAGCAGGTGTCGGACGGCTACTACGCCCACCGCATCATCCTCGAAGGGCCACCGGAGATCCAGCGGGTCGGCCGGGACGTCGACGCCATGCGCGAGCGCATCGTCAGCGACCTCGACGAGGTGGGCACCGCCCGGCGCACCCTCCAGGAGCAGTCGGAGCTGCTGGAGCGCCAGACCGAGGAGCTGCGCCGCTCCAACCTCGAACTGGAACAGTTCGCCTACGTCGCCTCCCACGACCTCCAGGAGCCGTTGCGCAAGGTCGCCAGCTTCTGTCAGCTCCTGCAACGCCGCTACCACGGGCAGCTCGACGAGCGGGCCGACTCCTACATCGACTTCGCGGTCGAGGGCGCCAAGCGCATGCAGACCCTCATCAACGACCTGCTGGCCTTCTCGCGGGTCGGCCGGACGAAGAACTTCGCCCCGGTGGACCTCAACGAGGCCCTCAACGACGCGCTGGGCAGCCTCGATTCCGCGCTGGAGGAGGCCGACGCGGTCGTCACCGGTGACGAGCTGCCCGTGGTCCAGGGCGATCGGACCCTGCTCACCCAGGTCTTCTTCAACCTCATCGGCAACGCCGTGAAGTTCCGCGGTGAGGAGCCGGCACGGGTGCGCATCAGCGTTCGCCAGGAGGGGGAAGAATGGGTCTTCTGTTGCGCCGATAATGGAATCGGCATCGAGCCGCAGTACGCCGAACGCATCTTCGTGATCTTCCAGCGGTTGCACACGCGGGACAAGTACGGCGGCACCGGTATCGGTCTGGCCATGTGCAAGAAGATCGTGGAGTTCCACGGCGGCCGTATCTGGCTGGACGCGGAATCGGACGAACCGGGCACCCGCATCTGCTGGTCGCTCCCCGCCGACGTCGAGAGGGAGGACGAGGCGACCGAGGACGTCGTCACCATCTCCGGGCCGATGGCCCAGGTCGGCGGAGAAAACGAAGGACTGAGGGAATGAGCGAGGTCACGATGGTGCAACCCATAGAGGTGCTGCTGGTCGAGGACGACCCCGGTGACGTCCTGATGACCAAGGAGGCGTTCGAGGAGCACAAGGTGGGCAACCGCCTGCACGTGGTCTCCGACGGCGTCGAGGCGCTGCGCTTCCTGCGCCGCGAGGGAGAGTACGCCGACGCACCTCGTCCGCACCTGATCCTGCTCGACCTCAACCTTCCCCGCAAAGACGGGCGCGAGGTGCTGGAGGAGGTCAAGAAGGACGAGACGCTCGCCCACATCCCGATCGTGGTCTTGACCACCTCCGAGGCCGAAGAGGACATCCTGCGCAGCTACCGGCTGCACGCCAACGCCTACGTGGCCAAGCCGGTCGATTTCGACCAGTTCATCAACGTGGTGCGCCAGATCGACGACTTCTTCGTCACCGTCGTACGGCTTCCCAGGGGCTGACCCGCCGAGCCGGAGCCCGGAGGGTGATGCCCTCCGGGACATGACGCTCCCCGGCGCATCCCGGCGGGACTCGCCATGGGCGACCACCGCGACGGGGTCCGGGCCGGCTCGCCCGTCCCGGTGAGTTCTGGGCGGCCCGTCACATCCGCCGGTCCGGACGGTCCGCCCGCGTCCTCGGCGACGCGGCCCCGCCGTCGTAGCGCCGGTTCTCCGGCGGGGAGCCCGGCATCCGCGCAGCGCGCCGGACCGGCACGTGGAGGCGGGACCCGGTGACGGCCGGCCTCGTCTACGACGGTCCGGTCACGGGTGTTCGGCGCGCCACCACCTCCGCCGAGCCGCTCGACGACGCGTCCGGTGGCCGGTGCCCCGGGTACCCCACGATGCGGGGCCGCCGATGGCGAGGAGCCCACGCCGCCCTCCGTGATCAGGGAAGCGTCGGTGGCGGAGGGGACGATCGGCGCTGGTAGGGGAATGACCAAGGTCACTTCGTCCCGATGTTTCCGTTTTGTTCCTACCTAAATATGATCGGACAAGTAGGAAATTCGGCCGCCGCGGTTCCTCCACGGCGGCCGTCCGTCTATCCCCGTCCGACCCATCAGGGAGCACAACGCCATGCGCCGCATCACCGCCGCCGTCACGGGAGCCACCGTCGCCCTGGGCCTCGCGGCCTGTGGCGCCCCCTCGGAACAGGCGGGAGGGGGAGAGGACACCCTCACGGTCGGCGCCACCGCCGTCCCCGCCGGCGAGGTCCTGGAATTCGTCCGCGACGAGCTCGCCGCCGACGCCGGACTCGACCTGAAGATCCAGGAGTTCGCCGACTACAACGCCCCCAACGCCGCCCTCGCCGAAGGCGAGCTCGACGCCAACCTGTTCCAGCACGCGCCCTTCCTGGAGGACTACAACGCCAACAGCGGCACCGACCTCGTCCCGGTGACCGAGGTCTACCTGCCGCCACTGGGGCTGTACTCCTTCACCGTGGATTCGGTCGAGGAGCTGCCCGACGGCGCCACCGTCGCGCTGCCCAACGACCCCACTAACGAGTACCGGGCGCTGCTGCTGCTCCAAGAGGGCGGGCTCATCACCCTGGCCGAGGGGATCGAGGAGAGCTCCTTCTCCCTGGCGGACATCGAGGACAACCCCAAGGACCTGGAGTTCCGCGAGATCGACGCCGCCCAGCTCCCGCGCTCCCTCGAGGACGTCGACGCCGCCATCGTCAACGCCAACTACGCCCTGGACGCCGACCTCAGCGCCAACGAGAGCGCCATCCTGCTGGAACGCTACGAGGGCAGCCCCTACATCAACATCCTCGCCGCCCGCCAGGACAACCAGGACGACCCGCGGGTACAGAAGCTCGCCGAGATCCTCACCTCCGAGGAGGTCGCCCGGTTCATCGAGGAGGAGTACAGCGGCACGGTCATCCCGGTGGCCTCCGGACAGTCCTGAAGACCCCCGGCCGCCCGCGGTAAGGCGTGACCGGGCCCTCCTGGGAGACGGCCGCTTCTCCTGTCCGGGGCGCCGGTGACACGGCGGCTCCCCACGCGGCTCGTCCGGTCCGGCGCGCCGCCACCGGGCCGGACCGCGTTCGTCCACGCCCGCGGGCCACGGGACGCCGTCGGTGGTCGGGGACGCCCCCACCGGCCCGCTACTGAACAGCGCCCCCGCCCGGGACCGGGGATCCGAACCTCGACGCGCCGGGGCCAGGCCGGTGCCGGGCGCCCGTCCGGCCACGGCGGGCGGGCGCGTCGGACGCGGCCCCGATGCCCGGTTCCGGCGACGCCTCCGGCGATGAGGGACCGGATCGCGCGGGCCGCCGGACGCGGAGAACGACACCGGGAGCGCGATCAGGAGGAGGCGGTCCCGTCCTCCCGCTCCAGGTGGGCGGTGCGAGCGTAGGCCAGGGCGCCGGCCCCGCCCGACACCCAGCCCAGCCCCAGGGCGAGGGCCGCGGTGCCGTGGGGCAGCAGCGAACCCGCGAAAGGGGACGGGGAAGCGTAGTCGGCGTCCATGCTCAGGCCGCCGTGCGCCTGAGGTCCGAGCGGGGTGTAGGCGAACCACCCGAACGACGGCTCCGTGCCCGCCCCCACGGCGATCCCACCCAGCGCCAACTCGTTGTTCACCAGGGTGGCCACCGCCTCGCCCGCGCCCGCGGCCAGCACCACCACGCCCCAGCCGAGGAGGAACACGGCCATCGTGGCCGCCCGGGACGCCACACCCGGCAGGGCGACGCGCAGCAGCAGTACGACCACCCCCACCGTCACGGCCACCTGGACCAGCGTCACCGGCCAGGACAGGAAGGACGACCGCCACCCGTCCAACAGGGCGATCAGGACGGTGGGAACGACGACGGCCAGCGCGATCGCGCGGCGACGTGAGAGGGCCATGGGGCGACTGTAGGGGCGGGGGCCGACAGAAGACCAACCACGGCGTCACACGGTCCGAAGGCGGCCGGGGAGACCGGACCCGGCGGCGCAGCACCCCGATCCGGACCCGACCGCGCCGGGTCCCCGTCTCCCGAGGGGAACTCGGTTACCGTGGGACACATGAGCCTGCCCCAACCCCGTGACCCCGAAGGTCCGTACCGCATCTGCTTCGTGTGCCTCGGCAACATCTGCCGCTCCCCGATGGCCGAGAAGGTACTGCTCGCAGATCTGGAGCGGGCCAGCCTGGCGAACGAGGTGTCCGTGGACAGCGCGGGCACGGGCGACTGGCACATCGGCTCGGCCATGGACGAACGCGCGGCTTCCGCGCTGCGTGTCCACGGTTACACGTTCGAGCACGTCGCCCGCCAGTTCGACGCGGGCTGGTTCGCCGAACGCGACCTCATCTTGGCGATGGACACCGACAACCTCGCCGACCTCCGCGCCCTGGCGCCCGACGAGGACGTCGCCGAGGGCAGGATTCGGCTGTTCCGCTCCTTCGCCCCCGGTGTCGGGCCCAACCCCGAGGTCCCCGACCCCTACTACGGGGGTGACGACGGCTTCACGGCGGTGCTCAGCATGATCGAGGCCGCGGCCAAGGGGCTCACCGACGAACTGACCGCTCTGCTCGGCCCGCACTAGGAGGGGCGCCGTGCCGTCCTCGATCGCCGACCGCGTCGCCGGGCTCACCGGGCGCGACGTCGCCACCGTCATCCCCCTGGGCACCAGCCACACCTGGGAGCTCTACCGGGCCGAACGCGCCGACGCCTCCCCACTGTTCGTCAAGGCCGCCGCCGGGCACGACCCCGACGGGGTCCCGGTCGGACTCTTCCGGGCCGAGGCGCTCGGCCTCGGCTGGCTGAGGCGCTCCTTCGGGGCGCCGGTCCCCGCGGTCGCCGGTTGGGACGACACCATGCTGGTGTTGGACTGGGTGGAGGAGAGCGCCCCCTCCCCGGAGGCCGCGGAACGTTTCGGGCACGCCCTCGCCGCGATGCACCTGGCCGGTGCGGACTCCTTCGGCGCCGAATGGGACGGCTACATCGGTCCGCTGCCGTTGGACAACACCCCCCACGACTCCTGGCCCGAGTTCTACGCCGAGCAGCGCGTCCGGCCCTACCTGCGGCGGGCGGCCGATCGGGGCGCGCTCACCGCCTCCGACGTGCGGCTCGTCGAGAAGGTCCTCGACGCCATCGATGACCTGGCCGGCACCCCGGAGCCCCCCGCGCGCCTGCACGGCGACCTGTGGAACGGCAACGTGATCTGGCAGGACGACGGCGCCGTGGCCGTCGATCCGGCGGCGCACGGGGGCCACCGCGAGACCGACCTCGCGATGCTGTCGCTGTTCGGGCTCCCCCACCTGGACCGGGTGCGCGACGCCTACAACGAGGCGGCTCCCCTGGCCTCGGGGTGGCGCGCCCGTGTCCCGTTGCACCAGCTCCACCCCCTGCTCGTGCACGTCTGCCTGTACGGTGCGGCCTACCGGACGACGGCGCTGGAGGCGGCCCGGGCCGCGCTGAACGCCGGTTGAGACCCCGGCCGCCCGGCTCCCGGGCCGTACCGGTGCGGAACGGGCGCGCGTCGATCCTCTAGAGTCGGGGCCGTGACTTGGCCTGGACACGATCCGAGGGGCGGTGGCTGGGAGCGGCCCGCCACGCACGAGCCCCGACGCCCCGCGGCCGGGGGCGTGAGCCCCATGATGGCGGCGGTCCTGGCCATCGTGTTCGCCGCGGTGCTCATCGTCGCGGGCGCGGTGGTCGTCATCACCCTGCGCGAAGACACGGGGGAGGCGGTCGCCTCTCCCCCGCAGGGCGGCTCCTCGCAGGAGGCCGCGGCCCCCACACGGGAGGAGACCCCGTCCTCCCAGGAGGAGGAACGGCCCCCGGCGGAGGCCCCCGCCGAGACGACCCTTCAGGAAGGGTGGACCGCGGTCCGCGTGGCCAAGTGGGGATTGACCTACGAGGTCCCCGGCGGAGACGGCTGGACGGTCGACACCCCCACCACGATCCGCGGGTGGGAGGGAGCCGAGGGGGACCAGGTCTCCATGAGCGGGACGGCCGGTTACCACGACGGATACCGCTGTGACCACCGATCGCTGGCAGAACTGGGCGCGCGCGGCATCGTCGACTCCGCCGACACCGAGGAGATGACCGAGGCGGCGGCCCTTCAATGGGCGCTCGCCTCCTACCACACCGAGGCGGGACAACCCGAGGTCTCCACGGCCTCGGTCGAGGAGTTCGCGGCCAATGGACTGAGCGGGCACCACGCCGTCGTCGACGTCGAGGTGCGCCAGGACGATCCCGACTGCGACCCGGCGACGGCCCGTGTCCACGCCGTCGGGGTCCCCACCGACGGCGACGGCGCGGGGACCCGCCTGCTGATCATCGACGTCCACACCGGGGTGGAGGGCGCCCTGGGCGAGGACGTCGTCGAGACCATCGTCTCGACCCTGCGCGACAGCGACACCGATATCGCCTGAGCGGCGCCGGGGTGCGACCGCGACGCTCACGGGTCCTTCTTCACTCACCGGGCGCGGCACGGGCGGCCAGGCGGTACTCGCTGGGGCGTACACCGCGGACGCGCTTGAAGGCGCCGCTCAGGCTGAAGGCGTCGGCGTATCCGACCTGTCGGGCGATGGTGGCCACGGTGTCCTGCGTCTGGGTGAGCAGGTCGGCGGCCAGGCACACGCGCCAGGCGGTGAGGTAGGCCATCGGCGGCTCGCCGAGCAGTTCGGTGAACCGGCGGGCGAACGTGGCCCGGGAGACCCCCGAGCGGGAGGCCAGCTCCGCCACCGTCCAGGGGTGGGCGGGGTCGTCGTGCATGAGCCGCAGCGCCCTTCCGACCACGGGGTCGTCCAGGGCCCGGTACCAGGCCGGGATGGTGACCCCGGGGCGGGCGAACCACTCGCGCAGGGTGCTCACTAGCAGCAGGTCCAGCAGGCGGTCGAGGATGACCTGCCGCCCCGGCGCGTGTCGCGCGGTCTCGGCGACGATGAGGTCCATGACGGGGCGGGGGCCGTCCGGAGGAACCACGAGGACCCGCGGCAGTGCGTCCAGCAGCCACGCGCACAGCTCCTCACGCAGCCGGCAGGAACCGATGAGCAGCACCGCGGGGTCTTCGGTGTCCGGTGGGGCACGGTGGTCGCGGTCCGGGGCGCCGGGGGCCTCTTCGCCCTCCACGGCGAGGCAGGAACCGTCACCACGGACCAGGAACCGCGGTGGTGTGGTGACGGTGTCGGCGACCGTCCAGGGACGGGGGCCCACCACGATCGCGACATCACCGGAACCGATCGGTACCGGTGCGGTGTCGTCGGGCACGATCCACCCCTGACCGCGCAGCGATGCCACCAGGGTGAGCGGGGTCTCGCCGAGGAACCGGAGCGACCACGGGGGCGTCAGCGCGGAGTGGTCGAATACCGCTCCGCGCGCGTTCAGGTCGTAGAGGAGGTCGGTGAGCACGTCCATACCGACGACCTTAGACGCCTGGACATTGAAATGAGATATCCGCCCATGGATCGTCCGGGTTCGCGCTGTTTGGCTGTGGATATGACGAAAACACCGAACACGGACGTGCTCGTCCTGGGCGGCAGCGGCAAGACCGGCCGCCGTGTGACCGAGGCGCTGCGCCGCCGTGGCGCACGCCCCCGCCCCGCCTCGCGCTCGGGCGGCCACAGGTTCGACTGGTACGACGAGGAGACCTGGGAACCGGCGCTGGCGGGGGTGGAGGCGGTCTACCTGGTCGATGCGCAGAGTGCCGACGCCGCGGAGCGGATGCGGGCCTTCGCCCGGCTCGCGGTGGACGGCGGAGCGCGCAGGCTGGTGCTGTTGTCGTCGCGGGACCTGTGGATGATAGGGGATCCCGCGCTCCTCACGGTCGAACAGGCCGTACAGGACTCCGGTGCGGAGTGGACGCTGCTGCGGCCGAGCTGGTTCTCGCAGAACTTCACGGAGGCGTGGTTCATGGCCGAGGGGATCGCGGCGGGGGAGCTGCGCCAGCCGACCGGAGACGGGTTGGATCCCTTCATCGACGCCGAGGACATCGCCGAGGTGGCGGTGGCCGCGCTCCTCGATGACGGTCACGCGGGGCAGGCCTACGAGCTGACCGGGCCGCGCCTGCTGTCCTTCGGCGACGCGGTGGCGGAGATCGCGCGGGCGACGGGCCGGGACATCGGCTACGTCCCGGTGACGGAGGAGGAGTACGCGAAGGAGATGGCGCGCAGGGGCGTCGCGGCCGAGGAGATCGAACAGTTCATCATGCTGTTCGGCAGGATCCGGCGTGGAGCGAACGCCTATCTCGCCGATGGTGTCCAGCGGGCGCTGGGCCGAGAGCCCCGGGACTTCGCCGACTACGCCGCGTCGATCGAGGTTCGGGGGTCCTGAGACGCCGGTGCGTTCACGGCCGACCGAGGGAGGGCCCGGATGGGTCCGACCGCGCGGTGGGAAGTCCCGTGGGCGGCGCCGGACCCGCCCGGAGAGGACGGAGGGGCAGGGCCGAGGCGACCGGTGCCGGCGTGGACCCGGCTCGATCACCGCCCACAGGCGGCGGACCGGCCCTGACCATGGGGGCACCCGGTCCGGGTGGCGCCCGATCGCTCCCCCGCCCCGCGGGCCTCGGCCCGCGGGGCGGGGGAGCGGAGCCGCAGTGTTCAACGCCGGCCCTTGGGCGGGGAACCGGGGGTCCAGTTGAGCGCGCTGGCACGCTCCATGAACTCCTCGACGCTCAACTCGCCGCGCGCGAACCGTTCGGCCAGCATCCGTTTCGCGCTGGTCTCGGGAGGTTCGGCGGCCGGACGGGCCCACGGCGGGCGGCCCCCATGGCGGCGGACGGACAGGAACACGACCAGTCCGATCAGCAGGAACAACAGGAACATGGTGCCTCCGAAGGCGTGCAGGAACAAGGGCGGGCCGTCGCCCCAGGAAGGGGCGGCCTGGGCGATGGCACCGGATGCGGCCGCGCCCGTGGCGAGGAACATGCTGTACATGCGGAGATGATCGCGCGCGGAACCCCGCCGTGTCGTCGCCCCGCGGGCGGCTTCGCGGCTACGCACCGCTGCGTAGCGCGGATACGCACGGCGGCCGACGTCCGATGAGGGGCGGAGGACTATCGTCGTTAGCGCGGCCCGTACCGGCACATGAGAGGGGGTGCCGCAGTGCCGCCGAGAACCACACGTGTCCTGGCCCTGGACATCCCGCTGGGGATCCTCCTCGGCTCCCTCGTCCTGTTCGCGACGCGGGCCCAGCTCGGCATGGGCGAGGGCGGCCCGCAGCCCGGGGCCGCGGGCCCGCCGTGGGCGGGCGACCGTCTCCCCCCGTTGCCCGTCACCGTCTATGCGGCGGTGGCGGTGGCGACCGCCGGCGTGATGGCACAGCGGGTATGGCCGCGCACGGCGTTCGCGCTCACCGCGGCCGCGGTCACCGGGTTCCTCGCCACGGGCCGTCCCTTCGGGCCGATCCTGCTGCTGTTCGCGGTGGGGCTCTTCTCGCTGGCGGTGACCCTCCCGCCGCGAGTCTGGGCACCCTGGTCGGCGCTGATCCTGCCCGTCATCGCCGCGGGATGGTCGGGCCCCCTCTCCCCCTGGCGTGCCGATCCCGCCACGCTACGTTCCGCCGTGGGGTTCCTGGCGCTGACGGTGCTGGCCATGGCGCTGGGCTCCCTCGTGCGGATCCGCCGCGAGAACACCCGCCGGGACCGCGAGGAGGAACTCCGCCGCTCCCTCTACGAGGAGCGGCTGCGTATCGCCCGCGAGGTCCACGACGTCGTCGGCCACAGCCTCTCGGTGATCAGCATGCAGGCGGGTGTCGCGCTGCACGTGCTGGACCGGCGCCCCGAGCAGGCCGCGCCGTCGCTGGAGGCCATCCGCCGCACCAGCAACGAGGCGCTCGCGGAGCTGCGCGGCACGCTCGCGGTGTTCCGCGACCCCGACAACGGTCGCGAACCCCGCGCCACGGGACCCGCCGCCTCCCCGGCCCCGCTGCCGGGCCTGGAACGGGTCGGCGACCTCGTCGCCACGGTCACCGCCGCCGGGCGCCGGGCGCGGCTCCAGATCCACGGCGATCCCTCCCACCCGCCGGCCGCGGTCGGCCACGCGGCCTACCGCATCGTCCAGGAGGCGCTGACCAACGCCGTCCGCCACGCCGACGGTGCCGACATCCTGGTCACCCTGTCCCACCTGCCGACGCACCTCGTCGTCGAGGTCGCCGACGACGGGCCGGCGCGCTCCGCGCCCGTCGAGGGGACCGGGATCACGGGGATGCGCGAGCGTGCCAGGGCGGTGGGCGGCGCTTTGCGGGCCGGTCCGCGCCCCGGCGGCGGGTTCGAGGTACGCGCCGAGCTTCCGCTACGCGGGGCGGGGGAAGGAGGGTGACCAGGATCAGGGTGGCCGTCGCCGACGACCAGGCGCTGATCCGCATGGGACTGCGGGTCCTCCTGGACGCCGAGGAGGACCTGGAGTTCGTGGGCGAGGCCGCCGATGGCCGCGCCGCTGTCGAATTGGTCCGGCGTGAACGGCCCGACGTGGTGCTGATGGACGTGCGGATGCCGGTCCTGGACGGTATCGCGGCGTTGCGCCGGATCGCCGGCGACGAGTCGCTGGCGACCACCCGGGTCGTCGTGCTCACGACCTTCGAACTGGACGAGTACGTCTTCGACGCGCTCGCCGCGGGAGCCGCGGGCTTCCTGCTCAAGGACAGCGACCCCGGCGAGCTGCTCCGCGCCGTCCGGGTCGCCGCCGCCGGCGAGTCACTGCTCTCCCCCTCGGTGACACGACGGGTCATCGCCGAGTTCGCCGGCGGGGCGCGGACCCGCGGTACCCCCGGCCCCGACCTGTCCGCGCTCACCGAACGCGAACGCGAGGTCCTGGCGTTGGTCGGCGAGGGGCTGACGAACGAGGAGATCTCCCGCCGCCTCGTCGTCAGCCCCGCGACCGCGCGCACCCACGTCAGCCGGGCCATGGTGAAGCTGGGCGCCCGTGACCGCGCCCAGCTGGTCGTCATCGCCTACCGGGCCGGGCTGGTGCGCTGAGCTCAGCCCTTGACGCTGCCGGCCAGCAGGCCGCGCACGAAGTAACGCTGGAGCGAGAAGAACACCAGCAACGGCACGATCATGGAGACGAACGCGCCCGCGGTGAGGCGCTGCCACTCGTTGCCCCGTGTCCCCGCCATCTCGGCGAGCCGGACCGTCAACGGCGCGGTCTCCACACCGCCTCCGGCGAAGATCAGCGCGACGAGCAGGTCGTTCCACACCCACAGGAACTGGAAGATCGCCAGCGACATCAGCGCCGGAACGATCAGGGGGGTCACCACGCGCCGGAAGATCACCCCGTGCCCCGCGCCGTCGACCCGGGCGGCCTCGAACAGGCTGCGCGGCAGCTGCGCGATGAAGTTGTGCAGCAGGAACACCCCGAGCGGCAGCCCGAAGATCGTGTGCGCCACCCACACCGTGGTGAACTGGAACGCGCCCTCCAGCTCCCAGGCGGGCAGCACCTGGACGCCGCCGATGCTCACCCCCTCGGAGAAGAAGCTGAGCAGCGGCACCAGCGACATCTGCAGCGGGACGATCTGCAGGGCGAAGACGCCGAGGAAGATCCAGTCGCGTCCGGGGAAGTTCATCCAGGCCAACGCGTAGGCGGCGAGCGCGGCCAGTGCCACCACGAACACCGTCGAGGGCAACGTGATGACGAAGGAGTTGACGAAGTAGCTGGCCAACTGGCCCTGGCTGGCCGTACCGAACAGGACGTCACGGTAGTTGGCCAGGGTCAGGCTCGGGTCGGTGAAGAACGTCCACCAGCCGGTCGTCTTGATCTCCTGCTCGGGGCGGAAGGAGGAGACGAACAGCCCGAAGGTGGGCAGGGTCCACACGACGGCGATGACGATCGCCGCGATGCTCGCGGCCCGCCCCGACAGCCGGCGGCGGACCCGGGCCGCCGAGGACTCCGTGGCGGCGGGGGAGGTCGGGGCGCTCATCGCTGCTCCCTGGCACGTCGATTGGTGCGCATCTGCACGAGGACAAGAGGAATGACCAGAACGAACAGGAAGACCGCCAGCGCCGAGCCCTGGCCCAGCTCGCCGTAGCGGAACGCCTGGTTGTACATCTCGTTGGCGATCACGCTGGTGTCGAATTGGCCACCGGTCATGGTGCGCACGATGTCGAAGACCTTGAGCGTCTGCACCGAGATCGTGATCAGCACGACGGTCACGGTCGGCCAGACCGAGGGCAGCGTGATGTGGCGGAACAGCTGCCAGGGCGTCGTCCCGTCGAGGCGCGCGGCCTCGATGATCTCGGCCGGGATGGCCTTGATCGCGGCGGACAGCACGACCATCGCGAACCCGGCCTGCACCCAGATCAACACGACGATCAGCAGCAGCGTGTTCAGGGGCTGGTTGAGCAGCCACTGCTGGGGCTCGCCGCCGAACCAGACGACGATCTGGTTGAGCAGGCCGATCTGGTCGGATTCGGCGGGGCGCACCGCGTAGACGAACCGCCAGATGATGCTGGCGCCGACGAAGGAGATCGCCATCGGCATGAACATCAGCGACTTGGCCACCGACTCGAAACGCGAGCGGTCCACCAGGATCGCGTAGAGCAGCCCGGTCGCGGTCGCCAGGAAGGGGGCGAACAGCACCCACAGCAGCGTGTTGCGCAGCACCGTGAGGATCTCGGGCTGGGTGAACATCCAGACGTAGTTGTCCAACCCGACCAGGCTGTCACCGGATCTGTCGAAGAACGACAGCGCGGTGGTGCGAATCGCCGGGTAGACCAGGCCCAGCAGCAGCAACAGCAGCGCGGGGCCGAGGAAGCACACGGCCTGCCACCAGTCGCGCCGGGTCTTGGGCCCGCGGTCGACCAGGAGCAGGAGCAGACCGATGACGGCGGCGAACCCGGCGACGCCGATCACCAGCCACAGGATCTTGGGGAGTTCTTCGAGCAGGGAGAAGCCCATGCCGGCCCTTTCGGTGGGCGGACCGGGCGCCGGCACGCGCCGGCGCCCGGGACGGACTTACGGGAGGAGGGATGGGCGGGGACGGGGGCCGTCGCCCGCCTCGGGGGCAGCGGGAATCAGGAGGAGGGCCAGGATTCCTCGATGTAGGCGAGGGTCTCCTCGGTCTCGTCGCCGTTGATCCAGTTCGTCATGCCGCGCCAGAACGTTCCGGCGCCGACCGAGGCCGGCATCATGTCGCTGCCGTCGAACCGGAACACCGCCTCGGAGTCGCGCAGGGTCTCGGCGCCCAGTCGGTCGGTCGGGGCCTCGAGAAGGTCGAGGTCGAGGTCGCGGTGGGCGGAGAACCAGGAGCCCAGGGAGGCGCGGCTGTTGGCGTACTCCACGGTCGACAGGTACTCCTGGACCGCGACGACCTCGGGGCGGTCGGCGAAGGCGCCGATGAACTCGCCACCGCCGAGCACCGGGGTGCCGTGCTCCTCCTGGATGGGCGGCAGGTTGAAGGCGTAGACGTCACCGTCCTCGGCGACGGTGGTCCCCTCGGGCCACTGGGCGGCGTAGAAGGAGCCCATCAGGTACATGCCGCACTGCCGGTCGAGGATGGGGGTGCCCGCGTCCTGGAAGGAGGTCGTGGCGATGCTCTGCACCTCGCCGTGGCCGCCGTTGACGTAGTCGGGGTTGCGCAGGATGGAGTCGACGCGGTCGAGCGCCTCGGCGACGGCCGGATCGTCGAAGGGGATCTCGTGGTCGACCCACTGGTCGTAGACCTCGGGGCCGTGTTCGCGCAGCATGATGTTCTCGACCCAGTCGGTGGCGGGCCAGCCGGTGGCGTCACCGGACTCGATGCCGGCGCACCACGGCTTGATGCCGTCCTCGACCATCGCGTCGCTGATCTCGATCAGCTCGTCCCAGGTCGTGGGCGTCGCGTAGCCGTTGTCGGAGAAGAGTCCGGGGGAGTACCAGACGAACGACTTGACGTTGGCCCCCAACGGCGTTCCGTAGAGCTCTCCGTCGACGGTGGCGTAGTTCAGCCAGTCCTCGCTCCAACCGGATTCCGCGTTGGCGCGCACGCTTTCGGGAAGCGCGATGGCGTCACCTGATTGGGCGAAACGGGCGAGTAGGCCGGGTTGGGGGAAGAAGGCGAGGTCGGGGGCGTTTCCGCCGTCGACCTTCACCTGGATCTGCGCCTCGAATTCGCCGCTTCCCTCATAGGCGATGTCGATACCGGTGCACGAGGAGAACTCCGACCAGGATTCTTCCAGCAGCTCGGCCTCCTGGTCGCGAATGGAGGCGTAGATGGAAACGGTGGTGCCGTCGTGTCCCTGCCACTGCTCGTAGGCGTCGCAGTCGGCGGATTGGGGGTCGGCTCCCTGCGATTCGCCCGATAGGTAGGAACAGCCACCGGCGAGTAGCAGTAGGGGGAGTGACGCCGCGATGGTCGCGCGGCGGCGCGCGGGCGTGGTCATGCGTGTACCTCCAGTACCGCCGGATGGTGTGGTGTAGACCGGGGTTGTTTCGTCTGATGGAAGTGGTTTTGAGTGACGTTGTCCACATATATAGGTGCTCTCTGTCGTAACGTTTGTGTCACACATGGCGATGCGCCTGGTCAGCGGGTCTGACCTTTCCGGGGGCGTATCCGTTCATGGGGCGGGTGGTGCAACTCACGACCCCGGGACCTTGCGAAACGCGGCGAACCGCCAGATCTCGTCGGCGTGTCGGGGTGGGCCGGCGGGGAAGCGTCGTGACGCCGTGTCGTTTCCACGCCCATATCGACGTTGTTTTGTCAACGGTTGTATTACGCGAATGGTGGTACCTATATTTGCTTCGCCCTGCGGGTCGGGTGCCAATGACCCGCATTCCCGCCGAGGAGGACGAATATGCCCAGCGCCCTGTTCGAGCTCGACGTCGAACTCGTCACCTCGACCGACGACACCCCTGTTCACCCCGACGCCGCCCGCGAACTCGACGAGAACGCCGCCCTCACCCCCACGACGGTCAACACCTACGCCGCGGGAATCGCGATGTGCATTCCCTGCTGCTGACCTTCGGCCAAGGAAGAACGACCCCCATTGTCCGCCTCGGGCAATGGGGGACCGGGGCGGCCCGGTGAGCGAACGAACGGAACCCAGTGTCGCGTGATCCCCGGAATGGGGCGGTGTACCGTCCCGCGTCCTTCGGTGTCGTCCGGATGGCCGCGCTCCCCCTGCGTCACCCCGCCGTGGCCGTCACGGCACGCCCGGACGGAGCGGCCGCCGACCAGCGCGGATCCGCGCGCCTCCTGCTCGACCTCGTCGCCGACCCCGTCGTCCGCGAGGCGATCCAGACCTCCAGCGCCTCCCTCGCCGCGACCATCGCCCGCATCGAGTCCGGCCGCCCTGTCGACCAGGCCAGGGTGGATCGCGCGGTGCTCTCCGTCACCCGCTACCTCCTGCGGATGACCCGGCGCACCACCCCCTTCGGACTGCTCGCCGGAGTGGCCCCGGCGTCCTTCGGCGCGCCGACCGAGATCCGCATCGGCGCCCGCCACCACAAGCGGCCACGGCCGGACACCGCCTGGCTGGCCGGCCTCACCTCGGATCTCCACCACGACCCCAAGGCGCGGGACGGCCTCCTCCTCGTCGTCAACAACCTGTGCCACCGGCGCGGCGACCGGCTCGTCCTGCCCTATGTCCGCGAGGCCGACGGCCATCGGAGCGGCCCGGTGGCCCACGAGCTCACCGTCGGCCTCACCCCTGTCGTGCGCGCCGCGGTCGAGGCCGCCCGCCTGCCCCTGACCTTCGCGGAGCTGCGCGCCGCGGTCCGCGCGCGCTTCCCCGAGGCCGCCGCCGACGACGTCGACCTGCTCATCGGCCGTCTCGTCGACCGCGAGATCCTCCTCACCGACGTCGCGTCCCGTACCGACCTACCCGATCCGCTCGCCCACCTCGGTGAGCGCCTGGCGCAGACCGACGCCCCGGTGGCGATCGAAGTGCGGGAGGTGGCGCGGCTGCTGGACGCCTACGCGGCCACCGCGCCGGGAGAGGGCGGGGAGCGCTGGCGCGACGCCGTCACGGCCATGCGGCGGATGCGCTCCGCCGGCCTGCCCGGCGACCGCCCCCCGATCCAGGTCGACCTGCGGCTCGACGCCGACTTCCGCCTTCCCGAGGAGGTCGCGGTCGAGGCGGCGCGCGCCGCCGACGTGCTGTGGCGGTTGGCCCCCGCGGGCGCGGCCCACACCCCCCAGCTCGCCGACTACCACCGGGCGTTCCTGGACCGGTACGGGATCGGTCGTCTGGTGCCCGTCCGGGAGCTGCTCGACCCCCACCTCGGCCTGGGAGTCCCCGCCGGCTACCGGATGCCCCCCCGGGGACCGCCCCGCCCCGCCCGAAGCCGCCACGCCCTACCCGGCCTCCCGCGACGAGACGCTGGGACACGCCCTCCACGCCGCCCTCGCCGCCGGGCCGGGCAGCGAGCTCGTCCTCGACGACGGGCTGGTCGCCGCCCTCTCGGGGGAGGGGGAGGAGGTCCCGCCCTCCCCGACACTCGACCTGTGCGTCCAGATACTCGCCCGCTCCGCGGACGCCCTCGCCGAGGGGGACTTCCGACTGGTGGTGGCCAACGGCTCCTACACCGCGGGGGCGATGGCCGGGAGGTTCGCCCACCTCCTCGGCCTCGAACGCGAACTGGCCGGCCTGCACGCGGAGCGGGGGGACGGGCCCCTCACCGCCCACCTGTTCTTCCAGCCCTACGCGGCGCGCTCGGGCAACGTCGCGCGCACCCCGCTGCTGGCCCCCAGGGCCGTCGCGGTGGGCTGCTTCCCGGTGGAGCGGGACGGGGCGGGCGATCCCGTCGACCTCGGCGATCTGGCCGTGGGGGCCACCGGCGAACGGCTCTACCTGGCCCTGGCCTCCACCGGGCGGGAGGTGAGGGTCATCCGTCCCACCATGCTCAACATCGTCACCGAGGCCCCCAACATCGCCCGCTTCCTCGCGGCGGTCTCGATGAGCGGGGTCCGTCCCTGGGCGCCGTGGCAGTGGGGCCGTCTGGACGCGCTGCCCCACCTTCCCCGGGTCCGCCGGGGCCGCAGCGTCCTGGCGCCCGCCCGCTGGCGGCCGGACCCCACACTGTGCGACCCCGCGCTGCCGGAACGCGCGTGGGAGCGCGCCCTCGCTGCCTGGCGGGAGCGGCTGGGCGTCCCCGACGTGTTGCGGGTCAGCGCGCTCGACCGCCACCTGGACCTCGACCTCGGCGCGCCGATGCACCGGAGGTTGCTCCGCGCCCAGCTGCGCGAACGCGCGGTCCCGCTGCTTCAGGAGTCCCCCCTCGCCGATCCGGCGGAATCCGGCTGGAGCGACGGTCACGCCGCCGAGGTCGTGGTGCCGTTGCTGTCCCTCCGCCCCGGGCCGCCGGCCCCGGCACCGGCCCGGCTCGCCCCACGGGTGGCCCACCCGCCCGGAGGCGAGTGGCTCTATGCGAAGGTCTACGTCGCCCGTGACCGCATGGACGCGCTCCTCGTCCGCGACCTGCCGGCCTTCCTCTCCACGGTGGAGGCCGACGTCGACCGCTGGTTCTTCCTGCGCTACGTCGATCCGGCCCCGCATCTGCGGCTGCGGCTGCACGGGCGGCCCGAGCGGTTGCTCTCCGCCGTCCTGCCCGCCCTGCACGCCTGGGCGGCGGCCGTCACCGAACGCGGGGTGATCCGCAAGGTCGTCCTCGACACCTACGAACCCGAGGTCCTCCGCTACGGCGGTCCCGATGCGATCGAGTACGCCGAGCGGCTCTTCGACGCCGACAGCCGTGTCGTGGCCGGCCAGCTCGCCGCCCGCGCGCGGGGGGTGACCGCCCCGCCCCTGGAGACGCTGGCCGCGATGAACCACGCCGAACTCCTGCGCGGCCTGGGGGAGTGGGACTGGTGCGGCTGGGTGCTCGACACCTACCCCATCGAGCTGCAGAAGGAGGTCGCCCCCACGGTACGCCGGACCGCCGCCCCGCTGGCCGACCCGGATCGGTGCCGCAGACTCGCCGGACCGCCGGGGAGGGCGGACGAGCTTTTCGCGCACTGGCCGGCCCGCGCCGCGGCGGCCCGCGCCTACGGTCGTGCCCTGGGGATCGGCGGTTCGAAACGGCCCTCCCCCGCGGCCGCCACGGCCGTCGCCGGCCTCCTGCACATGCACGCCAACCGGCTGCTGGGCATGGACCCCGCCGCGGAGCGCCGCTCCTACGGCCTATTGCGCAGCGCGGTCCGGACCAGGGTGGGCCGGACGGGGGGAGGGGCCCGATGAGCGCTCCGCAGCGGGTCCGTGCGGCGCGTGTCGTGGAGGAGGTCGCCCGGCGGCTGAGCGATCCCGACGCGGTCGTCGCGGCCACCCGGGCCAACGCCGGGCGTCGCGGGGTCGATGAGTCCCGGTCCCCGTTGTGGGAGCCGGGCTCGCTCAACCGGGGGTATCCCGGGCTCGTGCTCTTACCCGCCGAGTTGGGCCTCTCGGCCCCCGACAGTGAGGGACACCGGCTCAACGCGCACAGGTACCTGGAGCTGTCGGCCGCGGCCACCCGTGCCCGACCCGCGCACGGCGCGTTCGCCGGAGTGGGCGCGCTGGCCTCCGCGGCCCGTGTCGCCGCGGGCGCCGACGGCGACTACGCGGGGCTCCTGGCCCGGACGGACGCCCGTATGGCCGAGCACGCCCACCGGTTGGTGGCGCTGCACGTCTCCACCCGTGCGGCCGGGGAACCGACCTACCCGGCGCTGGTGGACGTCCTCAGCGGCCTCAGCGGAGTCGGCCGTTATCTGCTGCACCGGCGCAGGGCCGCCGCCCCCGACGTGGCCGCCGCCCTGCGCGCGGCCCTGGGCTGTCTGGTCTCCCTGCGCCTGCCACTGTCGGTCCGAGGGGTCGAGGTGCCCGGGTGGTGGTTCGGCGCCACCTCCCGCACCCGTGTCGCCGAGGAGTTCGCGGACGGACAGGTCAACCTGGGTCTCGCCCACGGGGTCCCCGGCCCGTTGGCCCTGCTCTCCCTGGCCTGGGAGGAGGGGGTCCGGGTCGACGGGCAGGCCGAGGCGATCGAGGGCATGGCGCGGTGGCTGCTGGAGTGGCGCGAGGAGGACGCCGCCGGACCGTACTGGACCGCCTACATGCCACTGCGCTACTACGCGGACCGGCGGGCCTGGCCCACGCCCCTGCCGGCGCGTCCCTCGTGGTGTTACGGGGCCGTGGGGACCGCCCGCGCCCTCGACCTCGCCGGGCGGGCCCTGGGACGGCCCGAGTGGGTCGGGGCCGGTCTCGAGGCGGTGCGGGCCATGCTCCGCAGGCCCGTCGCGGACTGGGGCGTGGTCGACGACGCCCTCTGCCACGGTCGGGCCGGGATCCTGTACCTGCTCGGCCTGTTCCACGCCGACCACCCCGAGGCCGGCTTCGGGCCGGCGGTCGAGGAGAGCGCGGCACGCCTGCTGGCCGGCTTCGATCCCGAGGCCCCGTTCGGGTTCCGCTTCCACCAGCCGGCCGCCGACCTCGATCTGGACATGCCGGGGTTCCTCGACGGCGCCGCGGGGATCGCCCTGGCCCTGCACGCCTACGCCACCGGCCGTCCGCCGGCCAGCGGCTGGGACACCCTGCTCCTCCTCCGCTGAGGCGGCCTCCCGGGACATGACGCCCTGCGTTTCGCGGCGCCCTCCAGGGTGCTTCGCCACCGGGCGCGCCAACGCGGCGGGATGCGGACGGCGCCGCGGGTGCCCGGAGCCGTGGCGTGGCTCGCCGGCAATCCGGGACCCGGGACACGCGCTCGGCAGGAGGGCCCCGAACCGGTCTCCCCGAGGGGTTGCCCGTGATCGCTCAGGGCGAACAGGAAACAGGGAACAAAGGGAGACTCTTCTTTATTGAGTGCTAGTGACTCAACAAGGAGGGTCAGATGACCGAAACGCAGACCGCCGTGACGCTGCCCGTCCTGCCACTGGACGACGATGTCGTCCTGCCCGGCATGGTCGTGCCGGTCGGCATCTCCGACAGTGAGGTCCGCGCCGCCATCGACGCCGCCAGGGCCGGAGAAGAGGAGCAGGCCACGGCGTCCGGCATCCGCGCCACCCCCAAGTCCCGCGTTCTCATCGTTCCGCGCATCGACGGCTCCTACGCGGCCGTGGGCACCGTCGCCGTCGTCGAGCAGGTCGGCCGCACCCCCGAGGGCGAGCCGGCCGCCGTACTCCGGGGGGTCGCCCGGGCCCGTGTCGGCAGCGGCACCACCGGCCCCGGCACCGCGCTGTGGGTCCTGGCCGTGGTCCACGACGAGGAACCGCCTGAAGGCGGCTACCCCGGCCGCGTCCGCGAACTCGCCCGCGAGTACAAGACCCTGCTCACCACCTACCTGCAAAAGCGTGGGGCCTGGCAGATCATCGACGGGATCCAGCAGCTGGAGGACCCCGGACGTCTCGCCGACCGCGGCGGCTACTCCCCCTTCCTCAAGACCTCCCAGAAGCTGGAGCTGCTGGAGGGGTACGACGTCGCCGAACGCCTCGGCCGGTTGATCGAGTGGACCCGCGAGTACCTGGCCGAGCTCGACGTCACCGAGACCATCCGCAAGGACGTCCAGGAAGGGGTGGACCGGCAGCAACGCGAGTTCCTGCTGCGCCGCCAGCTCGAGGCCGTCCGCAAGGAACTCGACGAGCTGTCCGGCAGGCCCTCCAGCGAGGAGGCGGACTACCGCGAGCGGGTCGAGGCCGCGGACCTGCCCGAGCACGTCCGTACCGCCGCTCTCGCCGAGGTGGACCGGCTGGAACGGGCCGGAGACGCCTCCCCTGAGTCCGGTTGGATCCGCACCTGGCTGGACACCGTGCTTGCCATGCCCTGGAACGAGCGCAGCGAGGACGCCTACGACGTCTCCGAGGCGCGCGAGGTGCTCGACGCCGACCACGCGGGTCTGGACGACGTCAAGGAGCGCATCGTCGAGTACCTCGCGGTGCGCCGGCGCCGCTCCGACAAGGGCCTGGGGGTGGTCGGCGGCCGTCGCAGCGGGGCCGTGCTGGCGCTGGTCGGACCGCCCGGTGTCGGCAAGACCTCGCTGGGGGAGTCCGTCGCCCGCGCGATGGGACGCGCGTTCACCCGCGTCGCCCTGGGCGGCGTCCGCGACGAGGCCGAGATCCGCGGGCATCGCCGCACCTACGTCGGAGCGCTGCCCGGCCGTATCGTCCGCGCGATCAAGGAGGCGGGCACGATGAACCCGGTCGTGCTGCTCGACGAGATCGACAAGGTCGGCAGCGACTTCCGCGGGGATCCGGCGGCCGCGCTGCTGGAGGTCTTGGACCCGGCCCAGAACCACACCTTCCGCGACCACTACCTGGAGGTCGACCTCGACCTCAGCGACGTGGTGTTCCTCGCCACCGCCAACGACGTCGAGGCCATTCCCGGCCCGTTGCTGGACCGCATGGACCTCGTGCGGCTCGACGGCTACACCGAGGACGAGAAGGTGGTCATCGCCCGGGACCATCTCCTCCCGCGTCAGTTGGAGCGGGCGGGGCTGGACGCCGAGGAGGCGCTCCTCGGCGAGGACGCGCTGCGTCGCCTGGCCGCCGAGTACACCCGTGAGGCGGGCGTGCGCGGTCTGGAGCGGGCGATCGCCCGGGTGCTGCGCAAGATCGCCGCCTCCGTCGCCCTCGGGGAGCGCGGACTCCCCGTCACCGTGGCGGCGGAGGACCTGCCCGACTACATCGGCCGGCCCCGCCACGTTGCGGAGCCGGCGGAGCGCATCACCGCGCCGGGGGTGGCCACCGGCCTGGCGGTCACCGGCGCCGGGGGTGACGTGCTCTATGTCGAGGCGTCGCTCGCCGACCCCGAGTCCGGCGCGAGCGGGTTGACCCTGACCGGCCAGCTCGGCGACGTGATGAAGGAGTCCGCCCAGATCGCGCTCTCCTACCTGCGTTCGCGGGGCGCCGAGATGGGGCTGCCCGTGGGCGATCTCAAGGAGCGGGGGATCCACGTCCACGTGCCCGCCGGCGCCGTCCCCAAGGACGGTCCCAGCGCGGGGATCACCATGACCACGGCCCTGGCGTCGTTGCTGTCGGGGCGCCCGGTCCGCTCCGATGTCGCGATGACGGGGGAGGTGTCGTTGACCGGAAGGGTGCTGCCGATCGGCGGGGTGAAGCAGAAGTTGTTGGCCAGCCTGCGCAGCGGGATCACCAACGTGATCATCCCGGCGCGCAACGAGCCGGACCTCGACGACCTGCCCGCCGACGTCCTGGCCCGGTTGAACGTCCACCTGGTGGACGACGTTCGCGAGGTGGTGGAGATCGCGTTGCAGCCCGCGCGGCGCACGGAGGCCGTGGCCGCGTGACGGTCGCACCGGGGCGCCGTCGCGGACGGCGCCCCGGTCCCGCCGGCGGCGGGGCGGGGGAGATCCCGGACGACCCGTTAGATTGGACCCATGACGTCTGCGCACGCCCCCGAGCTCCACGTCGCCCTGATCGGCTTCGGCAAGGGCGGTGAGGTCTTCCACGCTCCCCTGATCGATGCCACGCCCGGCCTGCGTCTGTCGGCGGTCGTCACCGGCGACCCCGAGCGGGCCGCCCGGGTGCGCGAGCGCTATCCCGAGACCGAGGTGCTCGCCTCGGTCGAGGAGTTGTGGCGTCGGGCCGAGGATTTCGAGATCGTGGTCGTGGCCTCCCCCAACGCCACCCACGTCCCGTTGGCGCGTGCCGCGCTCAAGGCGGGCCTCGCGGTCGTCGTGGACAAGCCGTTCGCGCTGACAGCGGCCGAGGCGCGCGAGCTCGCCGAGGAGGCCGAGCAGCGCGACCTTCCTCTCACGGCCTTCCACAACCGGCGCTGGGACAGCGACTTCCTGACGGTGTGGAAGCTCATCGACGACGGGAAGCTCGGCGAGGTCCACCGCTTCGAGTCGCGCTTCGAGCGCTGGCGGCCCCAGCCCAAGGACACCTGGCGCGAGCGGGGGACGGCCGACGAGGGCGCGGGGTTGCTCTACGACCTGGGGCCGCACCTCGTGGACCAGGCGATCAACCTGTTCGGACCGGTGGCCACGGTCTACGCCGAACTCGATTCCCGCCGCCCCGGGGTGGCTGCCGACGACGACGCCTTCGTCTCGCTCCACCACGCCTCGGGTGTGCGCTCCCACCTGTGGATGAGCGCGCTGGCGGCCCAGCTGGGGCCCCGCTTCCGGGTCCTCGGCGACCGTGGCGCGTTCAGCATCCGCGGTCTGGACGGCCAGGAGCGCCGGCTGGAGCGGGGCGAGCGCCCCGACGCCGCCGACTGGGGCGAGGAACCGATGGTCAAGTGGGGCGCGCTCGGTGTCGAGGGCGATCTGCTCGCGGTGGCCAGCGAGCGCGGCGACTACCCGGCCTTCTACGCCGCGGTCCGCGACGCCGTGGGCGAGGGGGAGCCGCTTCCGGTGGAGCTGCACGAGGTCGTCCACGGCCTGGAGGTCATCGAGGCGGCGCGGGAGAGCGCCCGGACCGGACGGGCGGTGCACCTGTCCGCCAAGTCTGAGGCGGACTGATCCACGGGAGGGCGCGCGGTGGCCCTCCCCGGCCTCCTCGCCGCCGCGCGGCGCGCGCCGGCGGTGCCCTTCGGGAGCGGCCTGTCAGGCCAGTCCCTCGGCGACGAGGAGGGCCCCCTCCTCTAAAACGAACGCGCGGAACGAGGCCACGGCGGGCGGCTCGTAGCCGGCCGGACGCCACACCAGTCCCAGGGTGCGCACCGCGCCGGGGTCGTCGATGACGAGTTCGCCGGTCCCGGGGAGGAGGCCGTACCGGTGGGGCGGCAGGACCGCCACGCCCAGCCCCGCGGCCACCAGACCGCGGGCGGTGTCGATGTCATCGCCCTCGAAGGCCACGCGGGGCGCGAAACCGGCCCGGTGGCACAGGTCGTCGGTCAGGTGCCGCAGGCCGCGCCCGGGTTTGAGCGCGATGAAGTCCTCCCGGGCCACCGCGCGCAGCGCCACCCGCTCGCGTCCGTTGAGCGGGTGGCTGTCCGGGACGACGAGCCGCAGTGGCTGGGTGTGCAGGACCCGGGTGTCCAATCCGGGTTCGGCGGGCAGTGGAGAGGTCAGCGCCAGGTCCACCGAACCGTCACGTAGGTGGTGCATCGCCGCCGCCCACACGTCCTGGATGAGGGCGAAGCGCACGTCGGGATGGCGCGCGCGGAATCCGCGGATCAGCGCGGGGACGACCTCGGCGCCCAACGTCGGCGGAAACGCCAGGGTCACCCGGCCGGCCGAGGCGTCCGTCAGTTCGGCGGCCCCCTCGGCCAGGGTCTCCAGCGCCCGTCGGACGTGGGGGAGGAGGACCCGGCCGGCCCGTGACAGCCGGACGCCCCGTCCGGTGCGTTCCAGCAGCTCCAATCCCAGTTCCTCCTGAAGGCGGGCCAGCGCGCGGCTGACCGTGGGCTGGGGGACCCCCAGTGCGTCCGCCGCCTGGGTGATGTGCTCGTGGGTGGCCACGGCCTCGAACATGCGGAGCCGGGGCGCCAGTACGTGGGCGATGCGGCGGATCTCCTGACCATCCATGCGTATCAGTATCGAACATCCGATATCCATGTATTGGACGTATGGAATGGCCGTGTTTAACGTCGAGGGAGTGACCTCGACCTCGACTGATATGACTTCGGCGGACCAGGAGTCCGGGGACGACCCGGCCCGCGGAACGAACGGCGCCTCCTCCTGGCAGGGGTGGCGGCGGGGAACGGGTGGCCACCGGCGGATCATGGCCGCGATGGGGGCGGCCGGGGTCGCGACCTTCGCCCAGCTCTACGCGGTCCAGGCGGTACTTCCCGGGCTCGCCTCCACTTTCGACGCCTCGGCCGCGCAGACGGCGTTGACGGTCTCCTTCGCCACCGGGGGCCTTGCCGGATTCGTCCTGTTGTGGAGTGGGGCGGCCGACCGGTTCGGCCGGGTCCAGGTGATGATGACGGCCTTGGCGGTCTCCACGCTTCTCGGGCTGTTCGCGCCCTTGGCTCCTGAACTGTGGGCCCTCATCGCGCTGCGCGCGGTCCAGGGGGCCTTCCTCGGCGGAGTTCCCGCGGTGGCGATGGCCTACCTGGCGGAGGAGATCCACCCCGCGGACCTGTCCCGCACGGCCGCGGGATACATCGCGGGCACCACCATCGGGGGCATGACCGGGCGGCTGCTCTCGGGGGTCGTGGCCGACTTCGGCGGCTGGCGTTGGGGGATCGCGGCGGACTCCGCGCTGGGGCTGGTGGCGTTCGTGGTGTTCGCCGTCGCCGTCCCGAGGGCGCGGGGGTTCACGCCGGTCCGGCGTGGGACGGGCCCCGGCCTGCTGCGGCGGTTGGCGGGGGCGCTGCGCGATCCCGGCCTGGTGGCGCTGTACTGCCAGGGGCTGTTCCTCATGGGCGCCTTCGTGACGGTCTACAACTACCTGGGCTTTCGGATGCTGGGGGAGCCGTTCGGCGTCTCGCAGACCGTCGTGGCCTTCCTGTTCGTCGCCTACCTGGCGGGCACCGCGGGTTCGGCGATCGCGGGCGGGCTGACCGGGCGGCTCGGCCGGCACACGATCCTGCTGGCGGGCGTGGCCGGCATGGTCGTGGGGATGGTCGGACTGGCGGTCACCTCGCTGATCGCGGTGGTCGTCGGGCTGCTGGTGATGACCTTCGCCTTCTTCGCCGCCCACACCACCGCTTCGGCGTGGGTGGGACACCGCGCCACGACCGGCCGCGCCCAGGCGTCGGCGCTCTACACCCTCGGCTACTACCTCGGGTCGAGTCTGTTCGGCTGGCTCGGCGGCGTGGTCTACGGTCACCTCGGCTGGGGCGGCGTCGTGGGCTACGTCGTGGCGTTGTGCGCCGCCGCGGCCCTCTCGGGGGTGATGGTGCGGTTCCCCGTTCCCGCCGCCCGCTGAACCCGGGTCGCTCCGGCCCCGATCCCTCGGCACGGCCGTGGCGCCGCGTGACGCGCGGCGCCACGGCCGTGTTCGCGTTGCGCCATCGGATCGGCGCGCGTTGTGAGCGTCCGCGTATGCGCGTGGTGCGCACTTCACGCATTTGAAACCTCCATCTTGCGTAAAATGAGCAAAAAGGTCATGATGGGGCGAACGTTACGCGCATGACCTGGCAGGAGGAGTCGATGGGACGCCACCAGCGGCTGCTGGACGCCGTCACCGAGGGGATCCAACGCGTCGAGGATCTCGCCGACGCCCTCGGCGTCAGTCCCTCGACGGTCCGGCGTGGGCTCAGCGAGCTGGAGCAGGCCGGGAAGGTGGTGCGCACCCACGGAGGCGCGGTTCCGGTCAGCGCGACCACCGAACTGTCGTGGACGCAGAAGAGCGAGCGCAACGCGACCGCCAAACGGCGCATCGCCGAGCGCGCCGCCGAGCTCGTGGAGGACGGCGCCGTCGTCCTGCTCGACGCCGGCAGCACCACCACCTTCGTCGCCGAACGCCTCGCCGACCGCTCCGGGCTGACCATCGTCACCAACGGCATCGGCCCCCTGTGGGCGCTGCACGACGCCGAGGACGTCGAGGTCATCCTGATCGGCGGACACGTCCGGCAGCGACGCGGCTCGATCGTCGGCGACTACGCGCGCGCCGTCCTCGACCGCGTCACCGCCGACATCGCCTTCATCGGAGCCGACGGGCTCGTGCCCGGGCGCGGCCTCAACTGCGCCAGCTCCGAACTCGCCGCGGTCAAGGAACTCCAGATGCGCAGCACGCGGCACACCGTCGTCGTCGCCGACTCCACCAAGATCGGCGCGGCGCCGTTCCCGCACTGGGCGATCGTCCCCGGCCCCTACACCGTCATCACCGACGAGGGCGTCACCGAGGACGACCGCGCCTCCCTCACCGAGGACCCGCGATGCTCCCCCCTCATCGTTCCCCTCGGTCCCGATTCCCCGGCAATGACGCCGGCGGAAGGCTAAGGAAGAAGAACGAGTATGGAACTGCAGCTGCTCGCGGCGCTGGCGCTCGGCGTCGCCGCGGTTGTCGCGCTCATCCTGTGGTCGCGACTGGACGCGTTCGTCGGCCTGCTGGCCGGTGCGCTGGTCACCGGCGTGGTGGCCGGAGTCCCGGTCACCGAGCTGATCGACCACATCAGCACGGGATTCGGTAGCACGCTGGGCGGTATCGGCGTCGTCATCGCCCTGGGCGTGATGATCGGCAAGATCCTGGAGGAGAGCGGTGGTGCCGACGCGCTCGCCAAGCTCTTCGTCCGGATGGCCGGTAAAGGACGCGAGGACGTCGCCATGACCGCCACCGGCGCGGTCGTCTCGGTCCCGGTGTTCTGCGACTCCGGGTTCGTCATCCTGCACCCGTTGGCCCGTTCGCTGGCCCGCCGCTACGGCAGGCCGATCGTCACGCTGTGCCTCGCGCTGGCGGGCGGCCTGGCCATCACCCACCACATGGTGCCCCCGACCCCCGGCCCCCTGGCCGCGGCCGGCCTCTTCGGCGCCGACCTCGGCTCGGTGATCCTCGCCGGCCTGCTGTTCGTCATCCCCCTCATCCCCGTCGTCGTCGCCTACGCGCGCATCGTGGGACCGCGCCTGGAGTCCCAGCTCGACCCGGCCCTCGTCGGCGACGCCGACGAGGACGAGATCGGCAAGGAGCCCGCCGACCCCCGGATCGGCGCCTTCCGCGCGAGCATCCCGCTCCTGCTGCCGCTGCTGCTCATCGTCGGCAACACCGTCACCGGTGCCGCCATGGAGGGCAGCGCGGTCGCCACCGTCTTCGCCTTCCTCGGCGAGCCCGCCATCGCCCTGCTCATCGGCCTGGCCATCGCCGTCTACCTGCTGCCGCCGCGCGGCACCGACCGCAAGACCGTGCTCGGCTGGCTGACCGCCGCCGCGGCCTCGGCCGGCATGATCGTCTTCATCACCGGTGCCGGCGGCGCGTTCGGCGAGGTCCTGCGCCAGTCCGGCGTGGGCGACGCGCTCGCCGACGCCGTCTCCGGCTGGCCCGTCCCGATGTTCCTCATGCCGTTCCTCATCGCGAGCTTCGTCCGCGTCGCGCAGGGGTCGGGTACCGTCGCGATCATCACCGCCGCCACGCTGAGCGCCCCGATCGTCGAGGCCGCCGGCGTCAACCCGACGCTGGCCGTACTGTCGGCCTGCGCCGGTTCGATGGTGTTCTCCTACTTCAGCGACTCCTTCTTCTGGGTCGTCACGCGGTTCACCGGGCTGTCCGGCGTGGCCGCCATGAAGATGTGGAGTGGGATGACCACCACGCTGTGGCTCGCCAGCCTTCCGCTGCTGGGTGTCGCGGCGCTGATCCTGAACTGAGGAGACCGTCATGGCTCAGGTCCTCGTCGTCGCCGACGACCTCACCGGCGCCAACGCGACCGGCGCGCGCTTCGCCCGCATGGGGATGCGCGTGGCAACCGTGGCGCCCGAGCACGTCACCCACGTGGCCGACGACTACGACGTCGTCATCGCCAACCTGGACAGCCGGCACCTGCCGCCGCAGCAGGCCGCCGACCTCGTCACCGACGTGATCGAGGCGGTGTGGCCGGTCGGACTGGTCGTCAAGCGCACCGACACCACCCTGCGCGGCAACATCGGGGCCGAGCTGGAGGCCGCCTGGCGAGCGGTGCGGGAACGCTTCCCCGCCGGCACGCGGGTGCGCGCGCTGTTCGCGCCGGCCTTCCCCTCGTCCGGGCGGGTCACCGCCGACGGGGTCCAGCTTCTCGACGGTGTCCCGTTGGAGCGGACCGAGCTCGCGTTCGACCCGCTCAGCCCGATGCGGACCAGCATCGTCACCGACATCATCGCCCAGCAGAGCGACCTGGCGGTGCGTCACGTCCCGATCCGCCAGGTCACCCACGCGATGCTCACCGCGGACCTGGTGGCGGGGGACGAGCCCATCGTGCTGTGCGACGCCCTGACCGAGCAGCACCTCGCCGACATCGCGACGGCCGCGGCAGAGGCCCACCGCAGGGACGGGACGGTCTGGGTGTCGGTCGACCCGGGCCCGGCCGGGGCGCTGCTCGCCGACGCGCTGCGCCTGGGCGGTCGCGGCAACGCGGCCGGCCCCCTGCTCGCCGTCGTCGGCAGCGCGACCGAGCTGACCCGGCGCCAGCTCGACGCGGTCGCGCGCACCGGACCGGTCCGCTTCGTCGACGTGGACGTCACCAGGCTGGCCTCCGGCGACGAGGAGCACCGCGACGACCTCGCCGCGGCCCTCACCGACCACCTCACCACCGCCGTCTTCCCCGAGGTCGTGGTGTTGCGTACGGCCACCTCGGCCGGCGACGTGGTGGAGCTGCCGGCCGAGTCCCGCCGCGCGTTGCCGCGCCTGCTCGCCGAGCTGGTCACCGAGGTCGTCGAGGAGGCCGGGCGCGCCGCCGGGGCCACCGGCCTGCCCAGCGGGCTGTACACCAGCGGAGGCGACGTCACCTCGGCGGTGCTCGACGAGCTCGGGGTGCACGCCTTCGAGGTCGGCGGCGAGGTCGTCCCGCTGGCGGTCCACGGGACGCTGAGCGGCGGCCCCCTGGACGGCATCCCCATCGTCACCAAGGGCGGCCTCATCGGTGACGACACCACCATCCTGGAGTGCTTCGCCAAGTTGCGCCGCGCGGTCCAGACCCGGCTGCGCAACGTGCGCTCCGAGGTCTCCGAGCACGTGCTCATCAGCGGCGGACGGCCGCGCGACTGACCGACTCATCCGGGCGTGACCTCCCCACGCCCCCACCCACTGGAGGGACCAGACATGACCGAACGCCCCACCCTCGCCGTCACCGTCGGCGACCCCGTCGGCATCGGACCGGAGATCACCGTGCGCACCCTCGCCGAGGTCGGCGCCTCGGCGTCGGCCCGCGGCGTCGTCGTCGCCGACCCGGCCGTGCTGCGCCGCGCCGTCCAGGTGTGCGGCCTGGACGTCGAGATCCGCACGGTGTCCTCGTGGGACCTGCCCCCCGAGCAGGAGGGGGTCATCGACTGCTACGACATCGACGTCCTGGGTGAGCAGGAGCTCGCCTGGGGCGTGGTCGACGCCCGCGCGGGCCGGGCCGCGGTGCGCGCCATCGAGGTCGCGACCAAGGCCGCCATGGACCGCGACGTCGCCGGCATCGTCACCGGCCCCATCAACAAGGAGGCCATCTGGGCGGCGGGCAGCAAGCACCTCGGCCACACCGAGATGCTGGGCGAACTGACCGGGGTGACCCGCCAGACCACGATGTTCGTGGTGCGGGGCAAGAAGATCTTCTTCGGCACCCGGCACCTGTCGCTGCGCAAGGCCCTCGACCAGATCAACGAGGAGCAGCAGGTCGCCGTCATCAACGAGGCGCTGACCGCGCTGCGCGTGTTCGGCGACGACGAGCCCCGCCTGGCCGTGGCCGCCATCAACCCGCACGGCGGCGAGAACGGCGCCTTCGGCGACGAGGAGATCGTCCACCTCAAGCCGGCGATCGAGCGGGTGCGGGCGACCGGCGCCGACGTCACCGGACCGGTCCCGGCCGACTCGGTGTTCCACCAGCTCCTCCAGGGGCGCTACGACGGCGTGCTGTCGCAGTACCACGACCAGGGGCACATCGCGGCCAAGACGTTCGACTTCCACGGCACCATCTCGGTGACGGTCGGCCTGCCGATCCTGCGCACCTCGGTGGACCACGGCACCGCGTTCGACATCGCGGGCAAGGGGCTGGCGGAGGAGGGCACGATGAAGTCGGCCTTCCTGCACGGCGCGGAGTTCTCCCACTTCGCCGACCGCATCCGGGCCGAGTATGGTAGCTGACCCCGGCCTCCCCGCCCCTTCCACGCGGCGTGGAAGGGGCGGGGCCGAGACGGCCTGTGGACGGCCACCGCGCGGGCGAAGGCCGTTCGCCTAACGTCGGGACTCCCAACCGACCCGTCAGGGAGGCCCACGGTGCGCTGTGTCGTCCAGATCGAGATCGAGGCGGCGGGCGCTGTGCCCGTCCTCGACGAACTCCGTTCCCGGGGGGCCGCCCATGTCCTGACCGAGGACCTCGGCGCGATCGTGCGCGTCGAGGGGCCCGGGGGGATCGTGGTCCGCCTCCTGGAGCATCGGTGTCTTCCCCACGACCGGGGCGTCCTCGTCGGTCTGCTCGCCGAGGCCCCGTCGCCCGACCGGGCCGGCACCGGACTGCGTCTCGCGTTGGCCCGCCTCCTGGGCGAGCGCGCCTGCCTGGCGGGATGGCGGGTGGCGCGGGTCTGGACGGTCCCGGTCGCCGCCCCGCCGTCCCCTCCGGGCGCTTCCGGGGCGGGGGCGCGATGACCTCACTCGTCGGCGAACACCTCGGGCACCGCGAACGGGGGGCGGCCCGATCCCGACACCGGGTGTCCGCCCCAGACGTTGGGATCGCCGATCCTGCCATGCCCCTCGTGGCCCTCGGGGGTGCGCACCACGACCGTCCTCGCCTTCCCGGCCGCGTACCACTCGCTGACCTCGCTGTTGGGGGCCAGCCGGCCGACCCAGCGGTAGCCGCCGGTCAGCGGGTCGAAGTGACCCGCCAAATGGGCTTCGGCGGCGATCTCCCGCTCGTCGACCACCACGGTCACCGGACCGCGGTACTCCTCTTCCTCGTCTCCCATGCCGCTCATCTCGCGCCTTCCTGGATGTTCGTGAAACGGTGTGGTGCGGTCCCGCCCGCGGGCGGGACCATGTCAGGCCGCCACGGCCGTCCGGGACGCCGGCGTCTCGCGGCGGAGGAGGTAGTTGGCCGGGTCGAACCTGCGCGTGCGCAGCGCGTAGGACCAGGTGAACGTCGGCCACAGCGTGGTGTTGCGGCCCTCGGAGTTGAGATACCAGCTGTCGCAGCCCCCCGAGGTCCACACGGTTCCCTCCAGGGCGTTTTGGACCCACGTGTTGTAGGCGTCCTGGGCGTCGGCGCGCACCTCGATCCGGTCCAGCCGGTTGCGGCAGGCGTAGCGCAGCGCGGCCATCACGTAGGCGATCTGCGCCTCGATCATGAACACCTGCGAGGTGTGCCCGAGCCCGGTGTTGGGTCCGGTCAGCAGGAAGAAGTTGGGGTAGCCGTTGATGGTGGTGCCGCGGAACGCCTGGGCGTCCTCGCCCCACCGCTCGCCCAGGGCCACCCCCGCCGCGTCGTGGACACGCTGCGCCACCGGGATGTCGGTGACGTGGAACCCGGTGCCGAAGATGATCGTGTCCACGTCGTGCTCGGCACCGTCGCGGGTGATGATCGAGTGTTCCCGGATCTCGGCGATGCCCTCGGTGACGACCGAGGCGTTGGGGCGGGTGAGCGCCGGATAGTAGTCGTTGGACATCAGGATGCGCTTGCAGCCGATGGTGTAGTCCGGCGTCAGCTTCGCCCGCAGCCACGGGTCCTTGACCTGGCGGCGCAGGTGGAAACGGGCGAGCGCCTCGGCGGCCTTCGTCAGCCTGGGGTTCTTGGCGAACCCGAACACGTAGTTCTCCCGCGCCCAGTAGATGCTGGTCCGGGCGATCCGCTGGGTCACGGGCAGGGCGCGGTAGAGCCGTTGCTCGATCCCGCTGATGGGGCGGTCGTGGCGTGGGATGATCCACGGCGGCGTGCGCTGGAACAGGTGCAGGCGCCGGACCAGCGGCTGGATCCGGGGGACGAACTGGATGGCCGAGGCGCCGGTCCCGATGACCGCGACATCGCGTCCGCGCAGGTCGTGGTCGTGGTCCCAGCGCGCCGAATGGAACACCGTGCCGGCGAACCGCTCGAGGCCGGGGATGTCGGGGATCGACGGATCGCTCAACGGCCCCGTCCCGCTGACCAGGAACTGCGCGGTCAGCGTCCCCCCGCTCGTCTCCAGCCGCCAGCGGTTGGCGTCGGGCTCCCAATGGGCCGCCAGCAGTTCATGACCGAACCGGACATGGCGCACCACGTCCTCGTCCTTGGCCACCCGCAGCAGGTAGTCCCAGATCTCCGGCTGGGGCGAGAAACTGCGGCTCCAGCCGGGGTTGGGCGCGAAGGAGAAGGAGTACAGGTGCGAGGGGACGTCGCAGGCGGCACCGGGATAGGTGTTGTCCCGCCAGGTGCCGCCGATCTCGTCGGCGCGTTCCAGCAGCACGATGTCGTCCAGACCGGCTCGTTTGAGGCGGACGGCCATGCCCAGTCCGGCGAACCCCGTACCGATGATGGCGACGCGGTGGTGGGGCACTCCCGAGGCGGGGGGCTCAGGGGCTTTCGTCACGAGCGGACCTTTCACGAGGGAAACCGGGGTCGGCCACGGCGTCCGGTGACACGGGCGCGATCGTTCCACCGGGACGCCGTGGCCGCTGCGCACGGCCGGGGCACGAGGCCGGGGCCGTGCGAGTTCGACGGGCCGTGGCGGTGTGCGCGCGACGATCGGTCAGGCCGGCGCCCCGGGGCGCCCCAGCAGACCCGCCTTGCGCCACAGGTACCTGCCCGGACCCGAGATGGCTCCGGCCTTGCTGAGCGTCGCCACGACCTTGCGCGCGGCCCAGGTGCGCGTGTCCACCCAGTGCGGGTTGCGCAGCGCGACCCTGCGCGCCTCGCGGGGGTTCAGTCCCACCGCCGCGTAGCAGCGGGGGTTGATGAGGCGGGTGGTGGAGTAGTAGACGACGAGGCCGAGCACGAGCCGGGTGTAGGCGCGGGACAGCGCGTTCCTCCTGGGCCAGTCGCGGATGAACTCCTCCCGCGCGTAACGCATGTGCCGGGCCTCCTCGACCACGTGGATGCGCGAGACCGCGCGCACCAGGGGTTCCAGGGACTCGTCGGTCATGGCCTCGCGCTGGATCTGGTCGAGGATCTCCTCGACGAACAGCGCCCCACTGAAGGTGAGCGGGCCGTTGGAGATCGTCTTGAACACCTTGCCGAGGAAGTGGGTCACCGGGTCGAGCCGGTAGTAGGGGGCGCCGAGCCTGCCGACCATCTTGGCGAACATCACCGAGTGACGGCACTCGTCGGCGATCTCGGTGTAGGCGTACTGGATGTGGTTGGAGGTGGGGTCGCGGTCGTAGGCGTGGCGTACCAGCATCTGCATGAGGATCGTCTCGAACCAGATCCCGATGCTGGCGATGCTGGCGACCTCGTGGCGGCTCAGCTCCTTGCGCTGCTCCTCGGTCATGCGGTCCCACAGCTCCGTCCCGTACAGCGAGACCCGCTCGGGGCGGAGGGCGTAGCGGTCGCGGTCGATCGGCGCGTCCCAGTCGATCTCCACCAGCGGGTCGAAGGACGCCTTCGCCGAAGAGCGCAGAAGCCGTTTGGCGATGTCCTCGCGGTCGGTCGGGGCGGGCGCCTGTGCCTGGACGGTCATGGCGTTTCTCCTTGCGGGTGCGGCGCTGCTGTGCGTGAGGGACGGACGGGCCCCGGTGTGCCGGCAAGCCGCGGGGTGTCCGGCCGGGCCCATCCCCGACGAGGCGGTGGCGAGAGCGGGGTGGTGGGCGCCGTGGAGCCGGAGGCGGGGCGGAGATGAGGGGCGCGTCCGCTGAGATCACCCTGCGTGTCCGGCGCCAATGTGACCTCCTCCACAGTTCTCATTAAGAACGTTACAATGAGCATTGTCACGATGCAATAGGGAATTTTCCGGGCCCGTGGAGACCCGCGACGGCCCGCACCACTCCGGTTCCCAGCCCGGGAGCGCGCCCTCCCACGCCCCACGGTCCATAAGCTGAGCCCATGGCCGAATACCGCATCGACGAGCTGGCCCGGCTCGCCGAGACCACCGTCCGTAACGTCCGCGTCTACCAGGACCGTGGACTCCTGCCGCCTCCTCGCAGGGAGGGCAGGGTCGGCATCTACACCGAGGCCCACCTGGCCCGGTTGCGGCTCATCGGCCAGCTCCTCAAACGCGGCTACACCTTCGCCAACATCAGCGAACTGGTGACCGTCTGGGAGCGCGGCGGCGACCTCGCCGACGTGCTCGGCTTCGAGTCCGCGGTCGGCGATCCCTGGACCGACGAGATCCCCGTCTACGTCACCCTGGACGAATTGCGCGGGATGTTCGGCGGTCAGGTCACCCCCGCCACGTTGACCCGTGCGCTGCGGCTCGGCCTGCTCGAACGCGACGGTGTGCGCTTCCGCGCGCCCAGCCCGCGCCTCCTGCACGCGGGAGCCGAACTCGTCTCCATCGGGATGTCCCTGGACGGCGTCCTGGACATCGCCGAACAGCTACGCGAGCGCATCGACGCGGCGGCGCGGGACCTGGTCGGGACGGTCGCCGACCACGTTCTGGCGGTACACGCCCCCGGCGGGCTGCTCCAGGGAGACGACATCGCCGGCGCGGCCGAGCTGATCCGCCGGGCGCGTCCGCTCGCCCAGACCGCGGTCGACGCGATCCTCGCCCAGGCCATGGCCCACCACCTCCAAGAGGCCCTGGGCGAGCACTTCGCCGCCGTCCTGGAACACCTCAAGGCGGCGAAGGAGGAGCGGCACAGCGCCTGACCGCCGCCCTGCCTCACAGGGCGGCCCGGCACAGCTCCGCCAGCCGCTCCTCCACGAGTCGGGGACTCTCCAACATCGGTACATGTCCGACCCCGGGCAGCAGGTCCAGCCGGGCGTCCGGCAGGGCCCGCGCCAGCGCGTCGCCGTGGTGGGCCGGCGTCAACCGGTCCTCCTCGCCCAGCATGATCCTCACCGCGACGTCACGCAGCGCCGTCGGAAAGCGCGGCGCGCCCGACGCCACGACCTCCGGTCGGAAGGCGGCGATGACGGCCGTGGGTGTGGCGTGGAGGAGCTCCGCGCACTCCCGGACCAGCATCGGGTCGGCGTGACGTCCAAAGAGCGTCCGGCGGACGAGCGCCTGGTGAGCGCTCCAGTGGGCGGGAAGGAGAGCGCGCAGGTGCTCGACCGGTCCGGGGAGCGCTGCGAGCGCTCCCAAGACGCCGCGCCGCGCGAGGGCGGACACGCGCGCCGCCCGCGGAAGCCCCGGACCTTCGGGGGCCGGCCGCCCGGACGGCACGGAGACCAGCAGGAGCCCGCGGACCCGATCGGCGACGAGATCGGGATGGGCCGCGGCCAGCGCGCACACCGCCACACCCCCCACGCAGTGCCCGCCCAGGACCACAGGGCCCGTCGGGGCGAACTCCCGGATGACCGCGGCCAGACCCGCGCCGAGCAGCCCGCCGTCCACACGGCGGGCGCCCAGGGTGGAACCGGCGTGGCCCCGCTGTTCCCAGCGCACCACCCGCACCCTCCCCGGCTCGATCCCCGACCGGCCTGAGAACAGCGCCGACACCTGAAGACGCCAGGTGTCGGAGGACAGGAACCAGCCGTGGCACAACACGACGGTCAGCGGAGCGTCGTCCGGCCCGCGCAGGAACACCCGCAGCAGCGCGCCGTCGGGTGTCCTGAGGCTCCGTGGGCTTTCGACGGCGTAGCGCAGGGGGGTCATCGAGCCTCCGTCCGGGGGCGTCCACGGACCTGACGGCCCGTGAGGGCAGGGGAGGGCGGGAAGGGACCGGAGGGGAAGCCCCGCCGGAGTGGGAGTCAGCCTGCCGCCGCGGTGGAGGCCGGAGGGACCACCTCGACGGAGAGGGAGCGACGCCGACCGAAGTTCAGCTCGGCGAACGCTCCCGCGGGAACGGCGGGATGGCGGGGGAAGACCGGGTCGACACGCCGGTAGGGGGATCCCGGCTCGGGCCTGGGGTCGGCCTCACCCCGGTTGGGCCACAGCGACATCGCCCGTTCCGCCTGCGCGGTGATCGTCAGGGAGGGGTTGACCCCGAGGTTCGCCGAGACCGTCGATCCGTCCACAACGGAGATCCCCGGGTGGCCGTAGAGCCGGTGGTAGGGGTCCACCACTCCCTGCTCGGGGGTGGCGCCGATGGGACAGCCGCCGAGGAAGTGCGCGGTCAACGGGATGTTGAACACCTCCCCGACGGTGCCGCCGGGGAACCCGTCGATCTCCTTGGCGAGCCGCGTCATGACCTCCTGGCCCTTGGGGATCCAGGTCGGGTTGGGAGCGCCATGCCCCTGTCGGGACGTGAGCCTGCGTCCTCCCCACAACCCGCGCCGGGTGTAGGTGGTCAGCGAGTTGTCCAGCGACTGCATCACCAGGCCGATGATGGTGCGCTCGGAGAAGCGGCGCACCGAGAGGCTGCGCGCGAAGACGTAGGGATGGGCGGCGGCCAGGCCGAGGAAACGCAGCCAGCGGGGGATCCGTCCACCACCGGGCACCTGGATCGTGGCGAGGAGTCCCATCGCGTTGGACCCCTTTCCGTAGCGCACCGGTTCGACGTGGGTGTAGGGGGCGGGGTGGATGGAGGAGGTGATGGCGACCCCCCGGGTGAAGTCCTCGGGGGGCGTCATCGACGTGGTCATCGCCCCGGCCAGGGACTCGGAGTTGGTCCGGGTCAACGATCCCAGTCGGGGCGAGATGCGGGGGAGCAGCCCACTGTCGCGCATGGCGTGCAGCAGGCGCTGGGTGCCGTAGGTGCCCGCGGCGAGCACGATGTTGCGGGCGGTGAGGGTGCGGGCGTTGGCCCGGACCCGCGGAGCGCCGGTGACGAGGGTGTCCACGGCGTATCCACCGCCGAGGGACTCGGGACGCTCACGGATCCGCTCCACCGTGGTCATCGGATGGATCACCGCGCCGCCGCGTTCGGCGAAGTAGAGGTAGTTCTCGGTGAGCATGTTCTTCGCGCCGTGTCGGCACCCGGTCATGCAGTTGCCGCATTCGGTGCAGGAACGCCGGCGTGGGCCGGCACCGCCGAAGTAGGGATCGGCGCTCTCGGATCCGGGTTCGATCCGCTCGTTGCCCTCGCCGTCGAGTCCGTCACCGTAGAAGACGCCGACCGGGGCGAGGCGGAAGGTGTGGCCGACGCCCATGTCCTCGGCGACCTTCTTCAGGTGCACGTCGGAGGGGGTCATGTGCGGGTTGGTGCGCACCCCGAGCATCCGTTTGGCCTGGTCGTAGAAGGGGGCCAGTTCGTCGTGCCAGTCGGTGATGTCGCGCCACTGCCGATCGGCGAAGAACTCCCTCGGCGGTTCGTACAGCGTGTTGGCGTAGTTGAGGGAACCGCCGCCGACGCCCGCGCCGGCCAGGACGAGCACGTCACGGAGCAGGTGGATGCGCTGGATCCCGTAGCAGCCGAGAGCCGGGGCCCACAGGAAGTTGCGCAGGTCCCAGGAGTTCTTGGGCAGGGTCTGGGGGGTGTAGCGGCGGCCTGCCTCCACGACGCCGACGCGGTATCCCTTCTCGGTGAGGCGGAGCGCGCTGACCGAACCGCCGAACCCGGATCCCACCACGAGGACGTCGTAGTCGAACATGTCGTCCCCGGAGCCGGGGGTGGTGGGCCGGGGGGCCGTGGTCTCCGCGGTGTGGTCGTGCTCGGGGGCCATGGCACACCTTCTCTTCTCTCGGGGACGGGGAACGTGGCCCGAAGCGTGCTCGAAATGAAAAACGAGCCACCTAGAAATGTGACATTAACTATTGTAATCTTCCTCACCTACTGATGAGTAGGGTGTCACATGGAAAACCCGAGCGGTCATCCCTCTCGAGACCCCCGATCCCCCATCCCGGGCGCGGGACCGGCCACGGCCGACCCCGGTTGAGGAGGCAGTTCCCATGGCAGAAGAAACGCAGACGATCGTCCAGGGCGGTGTGGGGTGGAGGCGTTTCCTCCTCGCCCTCGGCCCCGCCCTCGGTGCGGCCGCGGTCCTCGTCGTCCTCACCGCCCAGGGCAGCATCGCCGCCTCCTTCGCGGTGTCCGGCCAGAACTTCAAGGTCTCGGCCGACTCCCTGGAGGGAACGGGATTCGCCCAGTTCGGCGACGTCGCGACCTCCGTGGACGACACCGCTCACCCCGTCGCGCTGTCGGTCATCGACGACGCCGAGCTGACCAACCTGTGCCAGTCGGTCCTGATGGAGACGCCCGTCGGCGACGTGACACTGCTCGTCGAGGCCGGTCAGGACGGCACGCCGGTGACCGCCCGCAACATGGTCATCGACCTGGAGCAGCTCTCCGGGGAGGCGTCCTTCTCCGGCATGCAGATCGGCCGTGACGCCAGCACGTTGGAGAACGCCAGCGGCGAGGCCGGCGCTCCCGGGGGGTTCGGCATGCAGGCCGGCACCATCAACGTCACCGACCTGCGGCTCACCGCCTGGTCGGTCAACGCCGGAACCTTCGGGCTCAACGGGCTCCAGCTCGGTGTCAAGCCCGGCGACCACGAGTGCTTCTAAGGCCATGAGAAGGCACGGAACCGCCCAACTCCGGCATGCTCCCCGACAGGGGTTTCGGACATGGCGCAGGACCCGTCCCTTCTGGGGCGGCCTCCTCGTCATCGTCGCGGGTCTGGCCATCGTCGCGGCTCCGATGGCGCCCCTCCCCTTGATCATCCACCAGGGCATCGCCGGCGTCTCCGGCTATTTCGTCGGACTGCTGCTCATCGCGATCGGCGTGCTGACCTGGCTGCAACCCGCCCAACGGTTCTTCTTCGGGATCGTCGCCATCCTGCTCTCGCTCGTCTCCTTCGTGACCTCCAACTTCGGCGGGTTCGGCATCGGCCTGCTCACCGGCATCGTCGGCGGCTCGTCGGTCTTCGCCTGGGGCCCCAAGGAACCCCGTGAGCATCGGCGCCGGGCACGCGGCTCCGCGACCGTCCCGCCCACCGGCCCGGCGGAGAAAGAGCCCGCAGCGGAACCCCGAGGGGACGGCACATCCGAGGAGCGGCCTCCCATCGTCGGAAGCGAGGGGCAGGTCCACGGCGTCATCGCCTTTCCCCTGGCGCTCCTCCTCGCCCTGTCCGCGCCGGCCTGGCCATGGGATGACCGGTTCGGTGGTGGGCAGGAGGGGACGGCGGAGCAGGAGGCCACCCCCAGCCCGTCTCCCTCGCCCTCGGTCTCCCCCTCGCCCGGTTCCCAGCCCTCCGAGCCCCCTGGAGCCTCACCCGGCCCCGGCGACGGAGGTGAGGACGACGGCGGGGACGGTGATGAAGACGGCGGTGAGGACGGCCGGCCCGAGGAGGAGGACGAGGAGGGCGACTCCGAGGAGGAGGCCGAGGTCGCCGAGGAGTGTCAGGTCCGCGAAGGGGTCACCGACATCTCCGAGGAGGAGTTCCGCGCGATCATCGAGGCCTGTGAGGCCGCCCGGGAACGCGGCGAGGTCCCGGACTTCACGGTCCATGAGGGGGATGGCAGGTTCATCGCGCACACCGCCCCCTCCGGCCTGAGCGCCGACCGCCTCACGATGAGCGGGGCGGCGTTCGGCGGCGTCGTCGAGTACCCCACCACCGACGGCCCGCGGCGTTATCTGAAGCTCACCATGGACGAGGGGGTCTTCACCGGGGCCGAGAAGTGGTTCGAAGAGGGAACGGTCCGTAGCACGCTGGACATCCCCTCCATGACGATGGAGGGCGACGTCGTCTTGCACGTCACCCGGATGGAGGTCCGCCTGCTCGGCATCCCCCTGACCTTCACCCCCGACTTCCCCCCTCCGTTGCTGCTGCCCTACATGATCGTCACCGACGTGGACGTCGAACATCCCCTCGCAGAGGCGGACTCCATCGTCATCGACGGTTTCGCCCAGTCGGTCGGTTCCTGAGCGCACACCAGGCGTGAGCCCGGCCGTCCACGGGAACGGCCGGGCTCACGCGTTTCAGCGACGCTCGGCGTGGGCCGGACGCGGCAGCAACCGGCTCGGCTCCCCGACATGGGACACATACAGCGCGTCACGGGCCCGGGTGCACGCCACGAACACGAGGTTGCGTTCCTGCTGGTGGACCTGTTCCAGGGCGACGGGGTCGCCCTCGGCCGCCTCGATCGCGGCCTTCGGGGGCAGGAGCGGCTCACTCAGGCCGACCACCGCCACACAACGGAATTCCTGCCCCTTCAGTTTGTGCATCGTTCCCACGCGCACCCCCTCGGCATCCTCGCCGGTGTCCAGCGGCGCGGTGGCGATCCCGCGGGCGGTCAACTCCTTGGCCACGTGCCGCACCACCCACTGGTTGCGCCCGGCGACGGCGATGGAGGAGGGGACGATCCCGGCTTCGAGCCACCCCCGGACCCACGCCCCGAGCGCGGCCAGCTCCTCCGCCCGGCTGGAGCAGGCGCGTACCACCGGATCGGGGCCGTGCAGGAGGGAACGGTAACCCGCGAGGGTGTCGGCGTTGTCGTCCAGCCCCACGGCCGCCGTCCGCCCCAGGATGGGCAGCGCCCAGTCCAGGATCTCCTGGGTGATCCGGTAGCCGACCCGCAGCCGGTGGCTGCGACCGCGCACGTTGATCCCCAGCGACGCCAGGGAGACCCGGTTGTCGTAGATCCGCTGGTGCGGATCGCCGACGATGAACAGGTCGTCGGGTCCTTCGTCCACCGCCGCGCGTAGCAGTCGCCACTGCGCGGGGTGGAGGTCCTGGGCCTCGTCGACGACGACGTGCTGGTAACGGGGGCCCGAGTGGCGCAGGAGACGGGCGGCCTCCTGGGCGATCTGGGGGTAGAACCACTCGCCGGCCACACGCATCGCGCCGGTGTAGCGCCGGATCGTCTCCCACACCAGGGTGCGGTGCTCGGGGGCGAGGTGCAGGATCCGACCATTGCGTTCACAACGGATGTAGGAGGGCAGGTCGGTGATGTCCCGGGCGAGGATCACCTGCTCCCACTCGTCGACCAGGAAACGGCCGGAGTAGGGGATGCCGTCGGCGCGGGCGGCCTCGCGCCAGCGCTCGGCGAGCGCCTCCTTGGCGAGTGTCTGGAGGGGCGCGCCGGACTGTTCCTGGACGATCCCCCGGGCCAGGGCGTCGATGGTGACGACCTCGATCCGGGAGCGCACGTGGGGGTCGGGGACGATCCGGTCGAGCTGATCGGCCAGGGTGCGGGCGAGGAGCCGGTTGAAGGTCGTGAGCAGGACCGGACGGTGACCGGCGGGACCGTCGAGGCGGTCCTGTAGGGAGGCCAGGTGCGCCGCCCGATGCAGCGCGATGACGGTCTTTCCGGTCCCGGGACCGCCCGTGACCTGAGCGGACCCGTTGAACCGGGCGCTGGCGATGCGGTGTTGGTCCGGGTGCAGGGTGATCCGCCATTCGGCGAACGAACGGCCCAGGCCGCGGGAGAGCTCGGCGGGGCCGCTGACCCGCGGGGCGCGGGGCGTGGCCATGGGGGACGGGGTGTGTGGTTCCACGATCTCCATGGGGGCGGTGGAGGGGACCCGGTAGCCCCGGGCGAAGGCGACCGCCTCGTCGTGGGGGCGGACCGCGACAAGGCAGTAGACGTCCGCCGAGGTCGGCGCGACGACACCAGACCATTCGGGACCGATCTGCATGACGCGCACCCGGGGGTCCGGTGCGTCCGAAATAGGTTCGAGGTCCTTTCGGTCACCGGCCATGTAGGCCTGCATGACCGTCAGCGTGGCGGCCTGGACCCGGGCATCGAGACGGGAGAAATCGCTGAGGAAAGTCGGGGCAATCGCGAGCTGAGGCACGTCGGGGGTTCCTCCGGTCATCGACCTGACGTGGGGATTCGCGTGGGGAAGAAGGTTGCGTGCAACCACCGCGTCACCTAAGAACATCGCCCCCGCGGAATTCCGGCAAACCCCTTGGGAAGGAGGAATCCAGACCGGTCACAAGGAGCCGGAGCGTGTGGTGTCCGTGCAGCTCAGGACGTGTTTTCAAGGCCGGTTCCGGGGGTGGGCAAGATGATGTGGCCCACGGAGGCCTCGCGCTGGGGAAGCGAACGCGGCACCTGTGACCGTAAAACGCTTATCAGTGGGGCCGAAAAGAAGAGGGGGGAGGGACGGGACGGGGCCGGCGAGAAGAGGACGGCGGAGGAGGCCGGTTCTGGCCACCTGTGGGCGCGGGTTAGGGTGAGGCGGTCCCACCCCGCGTCGTCCGGTCCAGGAGGAGTTCAGTTGCGCGCAGCGATAGTGACCGCGTTCCGGGTCGTGGCGGCGGTCGAAGCGGTGACCTGGATGGGGCTGCTGGTCGGCATGTTCTTCAAATACGTCGTCGTTCACAACGAGATCGGCGTGACGATCTTCGGCCCGCTGCACGGCATCGCGTTCATCGTCTACGTAATCCTCGCGGTGCTCGCCTGGTGGACCCTGCGCTGGCGTCCCCTGACCGGGCTGCTCGCGCTCGTCGCGAGCGTGCCGCCACTGGGCACCGTGGTCTTCGAACGCTGGGCCGCCGGCACCGGACGCCTCGCCGTCGAGCCCGCGCGCGAGCAGCAGCCCGCCTGACGGGTGGGGCGAGCCGACACGGGGGCTGCCCGGCTCTCCTTTGTCCGATTACGATGGGAATCCGCTGAAGGAGCACGAGGAGTAGGACGGGAGGAACGTGAGCCCAGACGAGGTGAACAATGCCCTGCGCGCCTCCGACGCCGATCGGGAGCGCGTGGCCGAGATCCTGCGTGATGCCGCGGCCGAGGGGCGGATCACGCTTGAGGAGCTCGACGAACGGCTCGACCTGACCTACCGGGCACGTACCTACGCCGACCTCGCGCCGTTGACCGCTGACCTCCCCGCCACGTCCTCGGGAGTCGCCGTTGCCGGGTCGGAAGGCGGTCTCGTCCCGGGCGGGACGGAGCGAACCCTGGAGCTGAAGGCCAAGGGCAGCACGATCACCCGTACCGGTGCCTGGCGGGTCCCCGGCCAGATCATCGTCAAGAACCCCTATGGCACCGTCCGACTGGACTTCCGCAAGGCGGTGTTCACCACCTCCGTCGTCGATATCGACATCACCCTGTCGTGGGGCGAGGCGAAGCTCATCCTGCCCGACCACGCCTCCGCCGAGATCGAGGTCGACACCTCCTGGCTGGGAACCATCGACAGCCGGGTCAACGAGGTCGCCGATCCCCCGGCCCCACACCTGCGCATCACCGGGAAGGCGGCCGGCGCGACGCTGAAGGTGCGCTACGGTTCGAGATTCGACAACCTGGTGGCCTCGTGGGGCACGGAGTAGGCCCGACCCCCGTCGGGTCTCCCGGCCGCGGTGGCGGCCGGGAGACAGCCTCCTATCCCGATCTCCTGCCCACCACCACGCGGGCGGCCTGGAAGAACAGGGCGATGGTCAGGGCTCCCGGATCGGCCGCGCCCAACGCGGCCTCGCCGACGTAACTGGACCGGCCCTTCCGGCCGAGCAGTTCGCTGGTGCCCTTGGCGCCACGCTGGGCGGCCTCCAACGCGGCGTCCACGGCCCCCGCGAGGTCGGCGCCGTCGCTACGGGCCCGCTCCAGGGCCTCGGCCGCCGGGGCGATCGCGTCGACCATGGTGCGGTCGCCGACCTTCGCCGATCCGAGGCGCTGGATTGTCGCCAGGCCGTTGGCGGTGGCCTCGGTGAGCTCGCCCACCCCGAATTCCTCCCCGCCACGGGCGGCCTTCGCGAACTCGCGGAACCACATGCCGAACAGTGGTCCGCTGGTGCCTCCGCTGTAGGAGAGGAAGGTCGTGGACATGGTCTCGAACGGGTCGCCCAGGTCCCGGGGCGGATTGCGGACGAGGGCGTCACGGGTGCGTCGCAGGGCGGTGGTCATGTTCGTGCCGAAGTCGCCGTCGCCACTACGCCGATCGAGATCGGTGAGTTCGGGTTCGGCCCGTTCCACGGTGGCGATGAAGCCATCCACCCACTGGCTCGTCTGGGCCGGTGTGAATCCGGTCGTCATCGGTGCGGACTCCTTTCCAGGGGTGTTCACCAGGTCAGCGCCGGCGTGGACACCGGGGCGTCCCACAGGTCGACCAGGTCGTCGTCCGAGCGGATCAACGTGATCGAACAACCGGCCATGTCCAACGAGGTCAGATAGGTGCCCACCAGCGCGCGGTCGATGACGATCCCCTCCTTCGCCAGCACCTGGACGAGTTCGCGGTGGATGGCGTACAGCTCAAGGTCATGGGTGGAGCCGAGCCCGTTCACGATCGCGATGACGTGTTCCCCGCGGCCCAGCCCGAGGGGGTCGCGTACCCGATCGACCATCTCGGGGACGAGGTCGCGTACGGGGGCGAAGGGGTGGCGCTGGCGGGCCCGCTCACCATGGATGCCGACACCGAACTCGATCTCGTCGTCCGCGAGGTCGAAGGAGGGCCGTCCCTGACCGGGATGCGCCCCCGCGGCCAGGGCGACGGAGAAGGTGCGGGCTCCCGAGGTGATCCGCCGTCCCAGGGCGACGATCTCGTCGAGGTCGTCGCCGCGTTCGGCCGCGGCTCCGCAGAGCTTCTCGACCGCGATGACGGCCGCGGTGCCGCGCCGTCCCGGTCCCTCGCCGTCGCCGGTGTCGGAGGCGACGTCGTCGTCGACGAACACCGCCTCGGCGCGGATGCCGTCGTCCTCCAGCAGTTCCGCGGCGATGCGGAAGTTCAGCACGTCACCGGTGTAGTTCTTGACGATGTGCACGACGCCGCCGCCGGAATCGGCGGCCCGGGAGGCCGCCTGGATCTGGATGGCGGTGGGAGAGGCGAACACCGCGCCCGGCACGGCGGCGTCGAGCATTCCCGGTCCCACATAGCCGACGTGCAGGGGTTCGTGTCCCGACCCGCCCCCCGAGACGAGGGCGACCTTGCCGCGGCGCCGGCCGGAGTCCGCGCGTACCACATAGGACGGATCGCGGTTCCAGCGGATCCGACCGCGCTGCGCGGCCTCGAACCCCTCCAGCGCCTCGTTGACGAGGTCGGCCGGGTCGTTGACGAACTGCCGTCGCATGTGCCCCTCTTTCCACGTGGATTCTCTCCAGGGTCCCTCCCCGCCCAGGGGGAGGGACATGCGGCTTGTCGGAAAACGGACTCACGCGGTCGGTACCACACCGAGCGCGGTCGCGGTGAGTTCGGGGAGGTCGAAGCGGGCGGGATCGAGACGGACCGACACGGCCAGCCCCGGCGCCACCGACCAGAACGCCTGGCCTTCGGTGATCAGGCCGGGATCGGAACCGTGGGAGAAGGGGGTCAGCCGCCAGGTGGCGAGATCGCGTTCGTGGTATTCGGCCAGAAAATCCCGCAGACCGGCGAGATCGCGGAGACGCTCGCCCCGCAGTACCGCCACGCTCAGGTCCACCCGGTGCCCCTCCTCGCCGAGGTCGCGTTCCCACACCCGGGAGGAGAAGGCGACCCCGCCCCATTCGTAGGAGAAGTCGGAGACCGACGAACCGATCCCCGAAGGAAGATGGTTCACGGCGAAGCCGTCCACGATGCCCCCTTTCGCGCCTTCGTCGCCCAGCGCACCACTGTGCCAGGTGGCCGTGGTCACGGTGAACAGCGTGACGAGCAGGAGACGTCCGATCCAGGACATGGCGAACCTCCAGGGTGGGGCGGGCGCCCGATCTGAGCGCCGCACCTCCATGCTGCGTACCGGACGCCGGCCCTCACCACCGCAATCCGAGGGCTGTGGACAACCCGAGGCACGCCTGTGCGGCCACGACGGCACACGCCCAGAGGGAGAGGCCCGCGGAAAGGCGCGCCGGCTAGTCGCCCGGGCAGTCCCCGTCGTCAGGTACGACGTGGATCCTGAAGCGAGACGACTCCTCGCAGCCGAAGGGCCAGATCTCCTCGGCGGCGCGCGCGATCGTCTCCCAGTGGTCCTGACCCACCCCCTTGGGACGGACCGTCGCGCGGACGTCGAGGGCATAGCCACGCCCCCCGTCCCGTCCCAGCCTCACCCGGGTCTCGACCCGGACCGGCCGGCCGGCGCCGCTGCCCCCGTCGGCCGCCGCGGCCTCGGCCGCGGCGTGGTGCAGGCACGCCGCGAAGCCGGCGGCCAGCAACTGCTCGGGTGTCACCCCGCGACCGTTCGGCTTCAGGGGCGATGCCAACGGGGTCACCAGCGCACCCTCCTCGGTCCGCACACTCCCGTTCTCGGCGATCGCCCGCGCCTCGTGCACCGTCTCGTGTCGTCCCATCTCCTCGTCCCTCCTCCGTGCCGAGCGCGGGACGGCTACCCGGGCGGAGTGCGCCGAACCACCCCACCCCCGGGCGCAGACCCGGGGGTGGGGCCGTGATTAGGGCGAGGGGGTCGGGTAGCGGGCCGAGAACCCCACGAACACCGGTGCCGAGAGTAATCGAGGAAGTTCTGTCATGACGGACGTAGCAAGCCAGGGCCGCCGCAGCGGTGATGAGCGCCAGACCCTGACCAACCGGCAAGGCCACCCCGTCTACGACAACCAGAACCAGCGCACCGTCGGCGCCCGTGGCCCGGCGACGCTGGAGAACTACCACTTCCTGGAGAAGATCAGCCACTTCGACCGGGAACGGATCCCCGAGCGGGTCGTGCACGCCCGTGGCGCGACCGCGTTCGGCTACTTCGAGGCCTACGGGAAGTGGGGTGACGAACCGATCTCCCGCTACACCCGGGCCGGGCTGTTCCAGGAGGCGGGCAAGCGCACCGACGTCGCGCTGCGGTTCTCCACCGTCATCGGCGGACGCGATTCCGCGGAGACGGTCCGCGACCCGCGCGGTTTCGCGGTGAAGTTCTACACCGAGGAGGGCAACTGGGACCTTGTGGGCAACAACCTCGCGGTGTTCTTCATCCGTGACGCCATCAAGTTCCCCGACGTCATCCACTCCCTCAAACCCGACCCGGTGACCTTCCGGCAGGATCCCAACCGGATCTTCGACTTCATGTCGCAGACGCCCGAGTGCATGCACATGCTCGTCAACCTGTTCAGCCCGCGCGGCATCCCCTCCGACTACCGTCACATGCAGGGGTTCGGCGTCAACACCTACAAGTGGGTGAACGACAAGGGCGAGACCGTGCTGGTCAAGTACACCTGGATGCCCAAACAGGGCGTGCGCAGCATGACCGAGGAGGACGCCGCCAAGATCCAGGCCCACGACCTCGGCCACGCCACCAAGGACCTGCGCGAGGCCATCGACCGGGGCGACTACCCCGAGTGGGAGCTGTTCGTGCAGATGATGAGCGACGACGAGCATCCCGAACTCGACTTCGACCCGCTCGACGACACCAAGACCTGGCCGGAGCAGGACTTCCCGCCCAAGCCGGTGGGCCGGCTCGTCCTCAACCGCAACGTCGTCGACAACTTCACGGAGAACGAGCAGATCTCGTTCGGAACCGGTGTGCTCGTCGACGGCCTGGACTTCTCCGACGACAAGATGCTGGTCGGCCGCACCTTCTCCTACAGCGACACCCAGCGCTACCGGGTGGGGCCCAACTACCTGCAGCTGCCGGTCAACCAGGCCAAGAACGCCCAGGTGCGCACCAACCAGCGTGACGGCCAGATGGCCTACTCCCAGGACAACGGGGGCCGGAACCCGCACGTCAACTACGAGCCCTCCATCACCGGCGGGCTGTGCGAGGCCCAGTACCCGACCCACGACGAGCAGGGCCCGGAGATCGTGGGCAGGGTGACGCGCAAACGCATCCCGCGCACCAACGACTACAAGCAGGCGGGGCAGCGCTTCCGGCTCATGGAGCAGTGGGAACGCGACGATCTGGTGAAGAACTTCGTCAACCAGCTCTCCCAGTGCGACCGTCCGATCCAGGAACGGATGGTCTGGCACTTCCTGCTGGTCGAGGACGAGCTGGGGCTACGGGTCGGGGAGGGGCTCGGCATCTCCCCCGAGGACGTCGCCCACCTGGAGCCGCTTCAGAGCCAGACCCTCACCGACGAGGACCGTGACCGCTTGGGCAAGCTCGGCAAGAACGGCCCTCGTGACGTCAACGGCCTGAAGATGACCCACACCGTTCCCAACGAGCGGTTCGAGGTCACGCGCTGACGGCGTCTGGACGACGGCGCGCGGGGCGCCCCGGCAGGTATCGCCGGGGCGCCCCGCGCGTGCAGACCGCCCAGGTCAGCGGCCACCGCCGCTTTGGTAGCGGAACAGCGCGGTGCGCGCCTCCTTGCGGACCCCCGGGTCGGGATGGTTGTCCCCGAGCCAGCTCAGCAGGAAGGTGGTCTCGGGATGGCCGAGCGAGGGGGCGAGCTCCAGCAGCGACGCTCCCTCGCCGCCGCGCCGGACCGGCAGCTCGCCGAGCCGCTCCTCGTCCAACAGGTTCATGCGCGCCATGGCGGCGACGCCGTCGACCATGACCCACGGCAGGTCGGCCGGCTCCAGCTCACCCTCCTTGAGGAAGCCCGCGTCGAACAGCCAGGCGCGGGCCTGGGGACCGAACGCCCCGTCCGCGCGCAGCTCCTCGTAGACGGGACGGGCCTCCTGGGGATGTTCCGCGGTGACGGCGCGGACCGTTCCGCGGTGCGTGCAGTCGTCCGTGCGCCGCGCCACCTCCACCAGCTCCCGCATCGCCCGTTCCGTGCCGCGTTGCCCGATCCACTCGTCCAGGTCGACGTCGCTGAACGGCTCGCCGGCCGCGGCACGCTCGACGAGCACCTCGGCGTCCTCGGCCATCAGTTCATCGAAGGTGCGGATCGTGTAGTCGTCGAGGACGAGTTCGTCGAACCCGATCCACTCGCCCAACGGCGTCAACCGGAACACCGGCTCGCCCGCGAGTTCGGCCTCCTCGCCCGTCGTCTCGCGCGCGACGGCCCCCAGGCCCTCCAGCTCGCCGAGGACCAGGCCCACCGCGCGGTCGAACTGTTCGGACTCCTCGTCGGTGAGCGGCCGGTCCTCCTCCAGGGGGTCGCCCATCTCGGCGACGACCTCGGAGACGAGCGTGCCGGGGAGCGGCAGCCTTTCGATGAACAGCGTCGTCACGATGGAGGCGACGAACTCGTCGGCCTCGGAGCCGAACGCCTCGTAGAAGTCGTCCTCGTCGAGCCCCAGCCGTTCGGCGAGCGCCTCCCCCAGCGCCTCGTAGGCCAGCAGCCACGCCTCGACGGAGTCCTCGGGGAGCGCGTCGTCGCCCTGCTCGCGAAGCCGGAGCATGGTCGGGGTCGCCTCGATCGCCTCGGCCAGGGCCGCCCCCTCCAGCAGCCGCGGGGCACGCCAGGTGTAGCCGGTCCGCCCGGGACCCGACAGGGGCGACAGCGGGGCCTCCTCCTCGCCCGACGCGATCGCGGCCATCAGCTCCTCGTCCAGCGACACCCCGCCGGACTCCACCTCGGCCTCGAACTCCGCGACCTGGTCGGGATCCTCGGGGTCGTAGCCGGCCTCGACCATGCTGTGCTGGAGGAACAGGGAGACCCGGTGCTCGGCCGGGTTCGCCACGGCCTGGCGGTAGGCGTCGGCGAGCGTGTCCAAGGTCTCCACCAGCTCCCCCGGCTCGTCGGAGCGAGGGTCGTACCATCCGCGTGCGCGCAGGAACTCCACCCAGGCCAGCAGCGAGGAGCGCACCTCCTCGACGCGCAACGGCGCGGCCATGTCCTCTCGGGGCAGCCAGTCCAGGAGCAGGGCGGCGACGTCGGAACCGTGCCAGCGCGCCAGCAGTCCGTCGCCGCCCAGGTCGGGCTCGCCGTACTTGAAGTCGAGGATCGTCTCCAGCGCCCACCGGGACACCTCGATCCGTTCCCTGCGGGCGTGATCGACCACTCGTGTGACGAACAACGAACGATACCGGTCGAACGTTTCCTGATCGGCGTTCGTGAACACCAGGCGCATGACGTGAGGACCAACCCGTGATAGAGGGACGAGGAAGAGAACGCGGAGGCCGCGGAAGAGGGCGGTGACCCGTATGGGGATGACCAGCGCCCCATCGGACACCGCCGTATGGCATGACCCTACCGCCGCGACGCGGCCACCCGGGTTGCGGTGGGGGGACACCGCGCGCAACGTCCTGTTCCTCCGGTGACGCATGACCTGCCGCTGCCTCCAGGGGCTCCGCCGCGCGCCAGGACGAGGCCGCGGCCGGTGGAACGCCAACGCGAGGATCCCCGCCGGGCGAGGGGCGCGAGAGGGGAGGCCATGGAGGCCGGTGGGGAACGTCCCGGCCCGCTCGGCGAACCCGGGACAGGGACCTTCGGTCACGGAAGAGGCGAGGCCGCACGGGCCGTCCCCTTACGGCGGGGTGCCCTCCTGGGGAAGGGCGACGGAAGAGTCTTCGAGGCGGGCCTCCCCGGGGCCGCGGGCCCCCTGCACCGCGGCTGCCTTCCGGGACGGACGGCACCCGCGGACCCGGCGCCCCCTGGCGGGGGAGCCCCCTCGCCTGTTCACGACTCGGCCGGATCGTCGTCCAGGTAGGGGTGGAACGGGACGATCTCCTCCCGGTCGGGCCGGAACCAGGAGCGCAGCGCCGGAGCGCCGGCCTCCAGGTCCAGGTCGGAACCGTCCGGTTCGGGGAGGTCGAGGCTGGTCGAGTACAGCCGTTCGTGGTCGAGGTCCTCGAACGCCGACTCGGTGAACGCCGCGAACATGTCCAAGACGGTCTCCTCCTCCATGCCGGCCAGGTCGATGAGCGCCGTCTTGGCGTTCTCGACGAGCAGGCGCAGGGCCAGCGCCTCGGCGGTGCAGGTGGGGGGAATCCAACGGGACGCGGTGAGCCGGGTGAACACGTTCGCCGAGGCGATGAGGAAGCGCTTGGCGAACCAGGCGTCGTAGTGGTGCCGGTAGCGGTCGGGGAGGTCGTGCAGGACCAGCATCGACTCGCAGTCGTCGGCGGTCGCCTCGGTCCCCTCCGGGGCCTCCCCGGCGTCCTCCTCCAGGTAGGTGATGTCGACGAACAGCTCCTCGGTCAGCACGGCGGCCCCCTCGACGAGGGCGCCCGCGGCCAGCGCGACGTCGGTCGCGCTGGGAGTCCTCCCGCGCTCCACCGCGCCCTCGTCCCCGGAGACGTGTCCGAACGCGCCCGCGTCGAAGGCGCGCAATCGGGTACCGCGCCGCAACAGCCGGCGCCGTTGCGCGGCGATCTCCTCCTCGGGCATGCCCGAAGGGCCTTCGCGGGAGGCCCCGAAGGACCGCTCCTCGCCGGCGACGGCCTCGGCGAGCTCCTCGTCGGTCACGGTCACCTCGCACTTGCCCACGGTCCATTCGGCGAGGGCACCGGTCCGTTCCAGGATCTCGTGCAGCAGCGCGACCGCGCCGTTCTCGGCGAAGGACAGCGCCGGCGCGTCGACGAGCAGGCGCACCGTCGCGCCAGTGCCGTGCACGGTGATCTCGTGGTCGTAGGGGGTGATCTCGACCCCGTCGGGGCCCTCCACCGTCGCGACCCGCTCAAGCCACTCCGACAGCAGCGCGGTCGCCCCGTGACGCTGCAGCTCGTCGAGCTCACCGGTCCCCGAGGGCGGGGCCAGTTCGGCGGTGAGACGGTACTCCACGGACAACTCCCAACACGACAACGAAGTACTGGGCATTAGAGCACGTTGTGCGGTCGCCCGCGCGTCCCCGCCCCGCCACGGGGTCCCGGGTCACCCTCGGCCGGGGGCGTGGGCGAGGAGAGGAGCGACCGTCACCGGCGCGGGCGGGGGAGGAAAGGGCTGGGCCGGCCGTGCCAGCTCACGTACAGCGATTCGCGGGCGCGGGTGCAGGCCACGTAGAGCAGGGACCGCTGGGCCGCCAGGTCGGCCTCGTGCTGGTGCTCGTCGACCTCGAGGGGGGTCACGTGGTCCATCCGCGGCAGTGCCTCGGCGGTGACGCCGACCACCGCGACCGCGCGGAACTCCAACCCCTTCACCCCGTGCATGGTCGTGACCCGGACGGTGCCCGTGGTGTCGGTGACGGCGTGCTCGCGCGGGTTGAACACCGCGACGGGCAGTCCGTGTTCGCGCAGGCGGCGTACGACGGTGTCGCGGATCCGCTTGGTGCGCGCCGTGACGCAGACGTCGCCCGGCGCGATGCCCGAGGACAGCCACCCCTGGACCCGCCGGGCCAGCGCGTCGAGCTCGGCGGTCTCGTCGGCCGCGCCGTACAGTTCGGGCGGGTGCCCACGCAGCACCGAACGGGTCGCACCGGAGGGTTCGGGGGTCGTCTCGCCGAGCTCGTCGATGCGCTGGCCGCGCAGGATCTCCCCGGCCCAGGTGAGGATCTCGGTCGTGGTGCGGTAGTTCACCCGCAACGGGTAGGAACGGCCGACGATCCCGATGCCCAGCTGTTTGAACGAGACGACGCTGTCGTAGATGCGCTGCCGGTTGTCCCCCGCGATGAACATGTCGTTGGGCCCGGGATCCACGGCGGCGCGCAGCGTCCGCCACTGCGCGGGGTGCAGGTCCTGCGCCTCGTCCACCACGACGTTGGTGTAGGGGCGTTCAGGGCGTGCCCGCAGGATCCGGGCGGCCTCCGCGTGCAGTTCCAGCGCCGGCAGCCGCCTGGTCTGGCGCATCACGGCGCGCGCGTCGGAGATGGCGTGCCACACGTCGCGCCGCTGGTCGGTGGTGAGGGGGGTGCTGCGGCCGCGCCGCGCGTCGGGGTCGAGGTAGCCCTCCAGCGTCGTGATCTCCTGGGCCATGACGACGTGCCGGTACTCCTGGTAGACGAAGTCCGCGGGCCAGGGCAGCTCGTGCTTGCGCGCCACGTTGGCGAACAGGCCCCGCGTGTCCGAGCGCAGCCGGATGTCGGGGTGCTCGTCCTTGACGACGTCCAGCGCCAGCTTGTCGGCGGTGATGACGTCGACGTCGTCGATCAGCTCACCGGGCAGCAGCAGCGCGAGGTTGCGTTTGAGCGACTCCACGAGCGCGTTGGTGAAGCTGGTGAGCAGGACCCGCCCGCCCAACGGGAGGTGCTCGGTGAGGTGCTTGACCCGGTGCAGCGCGACCACGGTCTTCCCGGTGCCCGGCCCGCCCGACACCTTCGCCGGACCGTTGAACCGGGGCCGGTAGGCCAGTTCCCGTTGTTTGGGGTGCAGGTAGACGCGCCAGGCGTTGAACTCGCCGGCCAGGACGTCCTCGATCTCCTGGTCGTCCTCGACGAGGACGACGCGGTCACGGGTGTTGCGGATCGCGCTGTCGTAGTCGTCGGCGGCCACGGCGCCCACGACGGGCTGCCGCGGCTGGACGACCTCGCGCATCACCCGTTCGACCGAGTGGCCCTGGGCGAGCTCGGTGAGCACCTCGTACTGGTCCTGCGGCAGCGCCGGACCCCAATCGCGCAGTTCTGCCGGATCGCCGATGGAACGGCAGAAGTCGAGGATCTCCTCGTCGATCCCCAGGCGTTTCAGGTCGTGGTCGCTGACGTGGTCGAACAGGCCACGGTCGGAGTGGTGATGGACGTCGGCCCGGTTCACGGGCTCACGGAGGGGCGAACGCTGGAGCGCGGTGGCGTCACGGCGCTCCAGCGTGCCCATGACGGTGTTGACGTCGTGGCGCTGGTCGCCGGCCCACTCCTCGGCGCTCTCGCGTGGGAGCAGGTGCACCAGCAGGAACGTCTCACCGGATTCGGGGGCCAGCATGACACCGGTCCACGAGTCGCTGATTCGAAATGTTCGGATCCGGGGGTCCTGTCCCGCGGGGAGCGACCTGATGCGCAGGTCGGGGTGGGCCAGCAGGGCCTGCAGGGGGAGTTCCCGGAACTTGCGCGTCGCGGCGAGTAACCGTTCCCGGGTGGGCCGGTCGAGCTTGTCGTATTGGGGGAGGCACGTCGCGTCGATGGCAAGCTGGGGCATGAGCCTCCTTCGCTACGGGCGCGTGTCTCGCGGGGGAGCCCGTCCTGCGGTGTCTCCCGGAATGTCTTCCCTTGATCTTGTAACGGCTGGTGCTGACAAAACGACCGGTACCGGCCAACCTCGATGTCCCCCGTCCTGGCTTTTCCCGAAGGGGAATCCTCTCCTCGTCGCAGAACTGAAAGGGGCGCGGTGGCAAGGCAGGGGTTCGGTGGTCTGCTGACCGATGAGCAGTGGCGGCGGATGGTGCGCTCGGGAACTCCTCGGCGTCACGCCGCCGGCCAGGTGATCATGCGGCAGGGGGATCCCGGTGGGAGCGTCCATCTCCTCGTCGAGGGACGGGTGAAGGTGACCCTGATACGTCCGGACGGCGAAGAGGTCATGCTGATCATGCGCACCGTGGGCGAGGCGCTGGGAGAGATGTCTGTGATATCAGGTCGGCCCAGAACCGCCACGGTCACGTCGGTCGGTCCTTCCCAGACACGGATGCTGACAGAGGAACGGTTCCGCGACTTCATCCGAAGCATGGAGCTCGAACCCCCGCTGCTACGTCATCTCGTCGAACGGCAGAACGAGAGCGATCTGCTGCGAGCCGAGCAGGTGACGCTTCCGGCGGGCCGACGCCTTGCCGCGGCGCTGTTGAGGTTGTCCCGACTGTCCGGGGAACCGATTGAGCCCGGGCTCGGCGGCCCTCAAGGGGAGGGGGGACGGGGGGTCCTGTTGAGGCTGGGGCTGTCCCAGCGCGAGCTCGGCGAGTCCATCGGCCTGTCGCGTACCTCGGTCGCCGTCGAATTCACCCGTCTGAGGGAGATCGGCTTGATCCGCACGGGCCGGCAGTACGTGGCCGTCCTCGATGTCGAGCGACTCCGGCAGTTGGCGGAAGGCGACGTGGTGCTGTGACCCGAGTGGCGGGCGTCACTTTTGGTGCCTGTGTTCGATTCTGAACACAGGCCTTTGGCGGTCGGGCCCACTGTTGGACCGGGCGGGCGTTCCCTTCCCGCCCATATGCCACGGCAGTGAGCTCAGGAGGCCCCTTGTCCATTCGGCCACGCCCACAGCGCACCAGCATTGTGCTACCGCCCTACCGGGCCGTCCTCGCGGTCGACACGCAGAAGTACACCCGTCATTCCGGTTACCACCAGCAGATCCTCAGCAGGACGGTGCAGAGCGTCCTGGAGGACGCCTGCCGACGCGCGGAACTCGGCGAACTCTGGGAGAACCGCCGTTTTCCCCAGAGCACGGGGGACGGCTACGTCTTTGGTGCGGAACCCGAGAAGATGCCCTTCCTGGTCCATCCCTTCCTGCACCACCTCCAAGAGGCCCTGGAAGACGTCCAACCGGACCTCGCCGCCCATGACCGGGAGCTGCGGCTGAGGCTGCGGGTGAGCGTCCATGTCGGTCCGCTGCCGGACAGCCGCGGCGAGGACCCCTTCGACGGGATCGGACCGGCGATGAACGACACCCACCGTCTCCTCGACTCCGATCCGGTGCGAACCGAACTGGCCGGTTCGGATCCCGAGATCACCATGCTCGTCGCGATCGTGTCCCGGCGCGTCTATGAGGACGCGGTGCTGAGCCGCTTCGTCGGCCTCAACCCACGTCGGTTCCGGCCGGTGCGCGCGACCGTTCCGGAGAAGGAGTACGACGCCGAGGGGTACCTCTACGTCCCCAGCCCCTCGCTGCGCCCCGACCTGGCGGAGGCGGAACAGGGCGGTGTGCCTGGTGCTCGGGGCAACGGTCTTTCCTCCCCCGAACGGGAGAGCGGCGGTGCGCACACGGTCAACCAGCTCAACGGCGAGAACCACGGCCAGCTCATCCAGGGAGGCACCGTCCACGGCGGCGTCCACGGGACCTTCGGAAAGGCCGGCGCATGAACGCCATGCACGTTCCTGCCGGAGACGCTCTCCAAAGCCGGGCTCCTGGGAAGGTCCATAACGAGTTCACCGGAACAGCGGAGCTGGTTGTCCAAGCCGGCGCCATCAACGGCGACCTTAACCTCATGCTGCACGTCGCCGAGATGATCGAAACCGGCCTGCTGGGACCCGAGGCCCTGAGCCAGTTGCGTACGGTCTTCGTGCCACCACTCGACTACTTCGACTTCGTGGACGGAGTTCGGAAAAGCAGGGTGGGGGCGGTGGTCGCCGAGTCGGGAACCGGGCGCTGGACGACCGCGGTCATGACCTTGGCCGAGGTGGGGTTCCCGGTCAACCATGTCGCGTTCGACGAAGGTGATGAGGACTGGAGTCTCGCGCGGCTCCCCTGCGGCAAGCGGCAGGGATACCTACTCGACCTCTCCGAATACGGACCCCTCACCGATCAGCACCGCAGGACCCTGCGCGGGTACGCGCAGAAGATCCGTGACTGTGATTCTGTGGTGGTCTTCATCGCCAAACCGGAGCAGTGGCCACACGAGGAGATCCTCGATGCCCAGGTGTTCTCACTGAAGCCACCTCGTTCTTTCCAGGTCTTTGAACGGCACCTCCAGGCGCGTATCACCGATGTCGAAGTACAGCGTTGGAGGGAGCAGACAGATGTCTCGGCCGTACTGGACGCTGTGGGACCCGCTGACGCCGCTCGTCTCGCCCGCCTCGCAAGTGAGGTATGGGAGCAGAGTGGGGGCGATCCACAGAAGTGGATCGGTGACACGCTCGCGGCGTTCGGCGACTGGAAGAATGAGCTGAAGTCCTGGTTCGCTAAGAGAACCGATGAGCAGGGTGTTCACGACCGGGTGCTCATCACTGCCATCGCGCTGTTGGAGAACGAGGTTGCTGGCGAAGTGCTCATCGCAGCGGAGCAGCTGGCCGAAAGTCTCCAGGTCCCGCCGGCCGATCCGACCGGGATCTCCGGTCCCGGTCTGGAAGAGACACTCAAGCGCGTGGACGCCACAGCGGGGGATGACCTTCGGGTCCGCTTTCCGCGCGTCGCCTATGGCGAGGCCGTGTTGGAATACCTGTGGCGTAACCACCCAAGAGTCAGAACCTCCCTGCTGGAGTGGAGCGCCGACCTCGCCAAGGGAAGATCCCCTGTGCGGAGGCGAGACCTTGCGGCACGCTGGGTCAGGTTCGCGATCAGAAACCGTGATCCCGAGCCCTTGGTGAGGTTGTTCGAGGAGTGGTCTGGGACTCCACAGACTCAGGCGGAGGCTATCGGGATCGCGGCGTTGGCGGTCATGGATCGCCAGCTTGGCCGTGGGATGCGCAGCCGTCTCTACGCTCTTGCCCAGAACCCTGGGACGACGACCAGAGCCATCGCGGTCGCCGCGGTCTGCGCCGAGTATGGGCGGGCTTATCCAGGCAATGCTATGACCAGGCTGCAATGGCTGGCCGACATGGACGATGACGACGTCCGTGAAGCCGTGCTCAGCGCGGTGCGACGGCTCGCGGAAGATCCGACATCCCAGAGTGATGTCATGTCCCGGCTCGTTGCCTGGGTCGGCGACGAGCGTGGTCGCGGCCGGGTACGAACCGCGCGCAGGGCGATGAGCAGGGTGCTCGCCTCCCGGAACGAGTCGGGTGTCCCCCTCCTCCTCGACGACCATTCCGCTCTCGAACCGGTTCTGCTAGCTAAAGCGTGGCAATCGGTTCTCGACGTTGATCATCGAGAGCTGGCGGCACCGGCTGTGGCCGCCTGGTTGGAAGCGGTGGTGAGGGATCGAACCGACGCAAGAAAGGTGGCGGACATTCTGGCCACGGCTACCTACGGGGATCTGAGCCGCACGGTCGCCGCGATTGGGTTCATCGTGGAGTGGCAGCGTGGCATCGGCGCCGTGGATGCCAGGGTGACCGAGATCCAACAGCGCATTCTCTCGGGGGACCCCTTGAGAAAGCCGCAAGGTGAACACTGATGTTCAGCCACATCCCCACCTGGGACATGTTTGCGGTGGGTAGGCGGCGTGGACAGGAAACACCTCGTGCGCGGAGATCGTTCGAAGCGAGGCTGCCCAGTCGGTTCCAAGCGATGCATTTTACTGCGGAGTTCAGGCTGTTTCTGCCAGGCCCGAGAGAAGGGGAGGGAGGGGAGGAATGGCTATTCTCCCTACAGGAGGAAATCCGAGAGACTGCGGCCAGGATCAGCGTGCAATACTCGCTGATCGACCACGGCAGCGCTGGGAACGCGCTCAACAGGTATTTCACCCGCTTTACCGGTGGACCTCCTGGGATGAGCGTGGATGTCATCCTATGTCCTCCCAATGAGGCGGACCTGGCCCGGACCCGTGAGCGGGAGCTCGTGGACTTCGACGCTGATATGGCGGCAGCTCGCCATGCGGAGATGGTGGGTGCTCTACGGAATCTGCGCGCAGACGTGTTCGCCGACCCTGTACTGGCGAGGCTGTGGTGGCTGCGGGAACATCCCGACCAGGTCGAACGTCTGCCGCAGGTAGGCGCCGCGCTCGACGATGTCGTTGGGCATGTCGATCCTTCCACGGGAGACGACCAGATCGCCCGGGTCGGTGGTCTCTTCCTGGGACTGATGCGGGAGCTGCCCGGCCAGGAACGGGAGTACCTCGTTCGTAGCCTGGCCGGATGGTTGGGACGGGCGTTCCACGCCTGTGGAAGGCCGGAGCTGGGGAACGAGCTGGCCGAGATCGCGGAGGGGGGAGCTCACTTCTCGTCTGGAACATGATCCGTCCCTCACCTTCAGAGGGGGAGCCGTGGGGACCTGGCGGCTCCCCCGGCGCCTCCCGGCCGCCGGAGACGGCCGCGTTGTGGGCAAAGGAACACGGGTCGCTCCTGTCCCGCGCGTCCCTGTCACGTTAGAAAGTGCTGTCGCGGTGGAAGCCGCACCTGGAGGCCGGACCGTGACAGGTGCCGCCTCTAGAGGAGCAGTGCCCATGACTTTCGCGTGGTGAGGAGAACGCCCATGAAGGCGGTCGTCTACGACAGATACGGCGGACCCGAGGTCCTGCGCGTGGCCGAGGTGCCCGACCCCAAGGTCGGACCCGACTCGGTGCTGATCCGGCTGAGGGCGACCTCGGTCAACCCGGTCGACTGGAAGGTGCGCGAGGGCTACCTGGACGGTCTTTTGGACGCCTTCTTCCCGGTGATCCCGGGATGGGACGTCGCCGGGGTCGTCGAGCAGCCCGGCCCGGCGGTTTCGGAGTTCGCCCCCGGCGACGAGGTGATCGGCTACGCGCGCGAGGACGTCGTGCGTCGCGGCACCTACGCGCAGAAGATCGCGGCCCCGGTGCGCGCGCTCGCCCGCAAGCCGCGCAACCTCAGCTGGGCCCAGGCGGCGAGCCTGCCGCTGGTCGGGTTGACCGCCTACCAGGCGTTGGTGCACCACCTCAAGGTGGGCGCCGGCGACGTGCTGCTCGTCCACGCCGCCGCCGGCGGCGTGGGCTCCGTGGCGGTGCAGATCGCCCGTTCCCGCGGGGCCCGGGTCATCGGCACGGCCTCCGAACGCAACCACGACTTCCTGCGTTCCCTGGGCGCCGAGCCGGTCGCCTACGGTGACGGGCTGGTGGAGCGGGTCCGTGAGCTCGTGCCAGAGGGGGTGACGGCGGTGTTCGACACCATCGGAGGCGAAGCGTTGAAGGCGACGCCGGAGCTGACCGCACCGGGGGCGAGGGTCGCCTCGGTCGTGGAGACCTCGGTCACCGATCTCGGGGGCGACTACGTCTTCGTCCGCCCCGACAGCGCCGATCTCACCGCGCTGGTGGAGCTGGTCGAGGCGGGGAAGCTGACGGTGGAGGTGTCCGAGGTCTTCCCGTTGGAGGAGGCCGCCGAGGCGCAGCGCCGTAACGCGGAGGGCCACACCCGAGGCAAGATCGCCATCGAGATCGACTGAGCCTCACGGCCTCGCGCCGCCGTCCCGAAAACCGGGAATTCCGGTGTGGTTCGCCGACCGAGGGTGGACACGGAGGCGGACACGGCCCAAACATAGGGGCCCAACAGATACGGGGATCCGGCCCGCCCAGCGGGAGCCGGTGCCGTGGACGGAGGGTTCCGGGCATGGACGAGGAGAAGGGGGAACGGCAGGTCGCCGTTCCCGCCCCCTCCACCGCGCGCAGGGCGGTCGGCGGGGTCGGCGCGGTCGTCTTCCTCGCCGTGGCGGTCACCCTGCAAATGGCCCCTGACCTGCTCGAAGGTCTCGACCGGGCCGTCGTGTGGGGGGTCGGGGTCCTCGGCGCGATCGCGACCACGGCGGCGACGCTGATCGTCGAACGGAGGCTGTCGGCGGGCCCCGGCGGGCGGGCCCTCCCGTCTTCGGCGGGCCGTCCCCCCGCCGAACTCCCGCCCTACAGCCGGCGTTTCACCGGCCGTGAGGAGATCATGGCCGAACTGCGCGCCCGCTTCCGGCGCTTCCCGCGCAGCGGTGTGCGCCGCCTGCTGGCCCGTCCCGCGGGACGCCAGGAGCGCGCGGCCCGCAGGGCGCCCCTGGTGATCGTCGTGACCGGCGCCCCGGGGACCGGCAAGACGCAGCTCGTCACCCAGATCGCGCACGAGGTCGCCGACCGCTTCCCCGACGGCGACCGTTGGGTGGAGCTGTTCGGCGATCGGGCCCACGACGCCCAGGGGGAACTGGAACCCGAGGAGCCCCAGCCGTCGCAGTGGCCCGCCATGGCGTCACCGCGCGCGGTCCTGGCCCGTGCCGGGCTGTTGCGTCGGGGAACCGCCTCGCCCGGTGACGGCGCGCCGACCGCCCTCCGGCCGGCGCCGCGCCGCCCCGAGCGGGTCTTGGTGGCGCTCCTGGAGTCGTTCGGGCGTACGCCGCGCACCGACGCGCCGCTGCGCGAGCTGAAGACGGCCTGGCGGGCGCTCACCAACACCAGGCGCCTGCTGATCGTCTTGGACAACGCCAAGGACGCCGCCCAGGTCGAGCCGTTGTTGCCCAACGGCGGGCGTTGCGCGGTGCTCGTCACCAGCCGCCGTTCCTTCGCCGACGCGGCCTTCGAGTGCGAGCGCTACGAACTGGACGGGCTGGACGACGGGGAGGGCGTGGCGTTGCTGAACAAGCTGGCGCCCATGCCGCCGGGGGCCGACGAGGAGGAACGGCGGGTACGCGCCCGGATCGTCGCCCGCTGCCACGGACTGCCCCTGGGCATCCGGTTGTGCGGTGGCGTCCTCTCACGGCCCGGCGTCTCCGCCCAGGAGCTGCTGGCCGACCTCGACGACGTGTCGCGCACCCCGCTCCTGCACGCCTCCGGGGGATTCGCGGAGGTGATCGCGCTGAGCCTGCAGCAGTGCCGTCCGCGCGAGCGCCTGCTGCTGCGCCGGGTGGCCGACACCGGTCTGCACGAGTTCGCGGACTGGTCGGCCGCCGCGCTGCTGGAGACGACGAAGGAGGAGGCGCGCGGCCTCATCGACGAGCTGCACGCGCGCTCCCTCGTCGCCTTCCTCGGCCGCGACGAGCTGGGCGTGCGCCGCTACCGCCTGCACGACCTGGTCCGTGACGCGCTTCGGGTGATCGAACCGAGGAGTGTCACCGTCTCGCCCGGGGAACTCGCCTCCTGGTCGCGGCAGGCCACCGAGGAGGCCATGGGACGGCTGCTGACCTGCTACACGTGGCTGGCCGAGCAGGCGGCGCGGGCGATCGGGCGCACCGACGACTTCTCCACGCCCCCCGTCGCCGCGCCCCTGCCGCCCGTGGCGTTGCGGCTGTCCCCGCCCGGCCGCCCGGGGGCCTGGCTCACCCACGAGATCCAGGCGTTGCGGACGTGTCTGCGTCTCGCCGAGGAGTACCGCCGCTGGGAGGACGGGTGGCGGCTGGCCCGCGCGATCGCCGCGATGTGCCAGAACCGGCGCGTCTACTGGCGAGACTGGGAGGAGGCCACCCGGGCCCAGCTGCGCATGGCCTATGAGCTCGGTGACCGGCAGGCCAGCGGCATGGCGCTGCTGGACCGGGCGGAGTTCACCGTCAACCAGGGCGACTACGAGCGGGGAGCCGAGTACGCCCAGACCGCCCAGACCATCTTCGAACAGTTGGGCGAGCCCGATCCGAGGTGGCTGGCCCGCTCCTGGCGGGCGCTCGGCGTCAACCTGCACCGGCGCGGCGACCTCGACGACGGGCTGCGGGAGCTGTCCAACGCCGAGAAGGCGTTCGCGGCGGCGGGGGAGCGCTGGTGGCGGGCGCGCACCCTGTGCAACCTCGCCGACCTGCACAGCCACCAAAGGCGCCACCGTCGCGCCCAGGCGCTGTTGCGCATGGCCTGCACGCTGTTTCGCGCGGAGGAGGACTGGGAGCAGTACAACAAGGCGCGGCTGATGCTGGCCGAGGTGCTGGCCGCGCGGGGACGCCACCTCAACGCCTGGTACATGCTGACCGAGGCCCGGCGCCGCTTCGAGGCCGCGGGGGAGCAGTGGTACGTGGCGCGCTGCCTGCGCGCGATGGGCGAACTGGAGACGGGGGCCCTGCGCGCCCAGTACGACGCCTGCGACCTGGCCCTCAACCCCGCCCGCCGGGCCGAATTCGACCGTAGGGTCCAGGCGCGGGTCGAGAAGGAGAACCTGCGGTTCGGCCCGCAGCCCCAGACCGAGCGCGAGGTGCTGTGGGAGCGCTTCAGCGACGAGCTGCGCCGCCCGGCGCGCCGCTGGCTCGGCGAGTACTGGGCCGTGCGGGAGTTCGAGTTCACCGGTAAGCGGTCCGGCCGCCCGCCGGGATGGCGCTTCTGGCGGGCCGAACGCTCCGTGGAGGAGGAGTGGTCGCAGCGCAACCGGCTGGCGATGCTGGAACGCGCCATCGAGATCCTCGAACGCATCGGCGACGTGTGGGGGGTGTGCCGCACCAAGATGTCGCTGGGCCGGGTTCTCATGTCCGATCGCGACCCGGCCCAGGCCATCCGGCTGATGAGCGAGGCCGCCGAGGGGTTCGCGGGGCTCGGGGACCGTTGGTGGCACGCCCGCGCCCACCGGGTCACCGCCCGCGCCCTTTATGACGCCGGCCACCACCAAGAGGCGTTGGAACCCGCGCGGCTGGCCTATGAGGCCTACCACCACCTGGCCAACCACACCGGCCAGATCCGCGCCCAGACCCTGCTCGGCACGATCCTGCTCGCCAACGGCGACCTGCTCCAGGCGGCCACGCACCTTCGGGGCGCGGTGGGCAAGGCGCGGGCCAACGGTGAGGACTGGCGCGAGATGGAGGCACACCGCCTGCTGCAACGGCTGTTCGGGGACGAACAGGACGAGGCCGCGTGGTCCTCGCCGGCCCCGGGGGCCCGTTAGGGTCGGAGTCCGAAGGCGACGGCCATGACGACGTGCCCTTGAGGAGGACGCCGGTGAGACGAGGATCGTGGGCGGCCCTGGCCGCCGGGACGGGGGCGGCCCTGGCGCTGGCCCCCACGGCGTGGACCTACCTGGCCAGCCGCCGCTACCGGTTCGCGCCGGAGACGGTGCCCCAACGGCCCGTCGCGCTCGTGCTCGGCGCCGCGGCGTGGAACGGGGAACCCTCCCCGCTGCTGGCCCGCCGACTGGACGTCGCGGCGGACCTGCTGCGCTCCGGGCGGACGCGCGCCATCCTCGTCTCCGGCGACAACCGCGCCGTCTCCGGCCACGAGACCGACGTCATGACCCGCTACCTCGTCGAACAGGGGGTGCCGCGGGAGGTGATCGTCGCCGACCCGGCCGGCTACCGCACGTGGGACAGTTGCGTGCGCGCCCGCGACACCTTCGGGGTGCGGGCCGCGGTGGTCGTCACGCAGGCGTTCCACCTGCCCCGGGCGGTCGCGCTGTGCCGGGCCGCCGGGGTGGACGCGGTGGGCGTGGGGGACCCGAGCCTGGGCAGCCGGTCGCGTTCCACGGTCTACGGCTACGCCCGTGAGGTCGGGGCCAACGCCAAGGCGCTGCGCGACGCGCTGCTGCGCGTGCCCCCGGCCCGCGTCCAGGAGCGTGACGGCGTGCTCGAGGACGTACTGCGGCGCGCGGCCTGAGCCGGGGCGCCGCCCAACAGCGGGATCAATCGCGTGGCGCCGCCAGCGCCTCGTCCACGCCCGTTTCGCGGGGCCCCAGGAAGGTCGGGTCGGGGCGCAGCCAGGCGTCCAGCGCCGCCTTGAGCGCGGCGGGGAACTCCCGCAGGTGACCGTAGGCGGTCGCGGTGGGGCGCGCCTCCCAGCTGGCGTCCGCGGCGCCGACGGTGTCGATCCCCGCGGCCCGGCACAGCGCGACCGCCCGGGGCAGGTGGAACGCCTGCGTGACGACCGTGGCGGCCTCGACCCCGAAGATCTCGCGGGCCCGCGCACACGACTCCCAGGTGGAGAAACCCGCGTGATCGCCGACCACCTTCGCCTCGGGCACCCCCGCCGCGACGAGGTAGGCGCGCATCGCGTCGGTCTCGTTGTAGGCGTCGTGGCTGTTGTCGCCGCTGACGAGCAGCGCGTGGACACGCTCGGAGTGGTACAGCCCGGCGGCGATGTCCAGCCGTCGGGCCAGCAGGGTCGTCGGGGTCCCGTCGGCGCGCAGTCCGGCGCCGAGCACGATCGCCACGGGACGTTCCGGCACCTCAGAAGGAACGAAACGGCTGTCGGAGGTGGAGGACCGCACCCACACCATGGGGGCCAGCGCCACCAGGGCGAGGAGGGCCGAAAGGCCCCACAGCGCCCAGCGGCGCGGGACGTTCGTCTTCGCGAGTCTCACACCCTACCGACGTGGACGCCCTCCCCAAGGTTCCCGCGGCCGTCTAGGGTCGTCTCCCATGGACGATCTCTCTCCACGGCTGCGCGCCGTCGCGGACCTGACCGTCGCGAAGATGCGCGAGGAGGCGGGCCGGCACGAGTACGACGGCCGTACGGCCGACCTCTCGCCCGAAGGGGTACGCGCGGGGCTGACCCGCCTGGGGCGGGGCGACACGCTCGACGACCCGCACGACGAGACCCACCTGCGCGCGGTCGAGGACGCGCTGCGCGTGGAGTTCGGGGAACTGGAACTGCACCGCTCCAACCCGATGCCCCACCTGGACGAGCTCGACCTCGCCTGCTACGACAAGCCCTACGCCTCCGAGGCCGAGCGCCGCGCGGCGCGGCTGAGCCACCTCGAACGCTGGCCGGAGACGGTGAGGGCGGCCGTCGAGTCGCTGGACCGGGTGAGCGCCCCCGTCGCCGCGTCGCTTCTGGGGGCCGCGCGCGGCCTCGCCGAGGCCATCCCGGCCGACGCCCCGGAGGGGGTGCGGGAACGCGCCCACACCGCGCACCGGGAGCTCGTCGCCCACCTGGAGCGCGCCGCCGAGACGGGTGACCCGAGCGCGGCGCTGGGCGGTTCGGCCCTGGCCCGCCTCATGGGCGTCAGCGAGGCCGTCGAGGTCGACCTGGGGCGGATGGCCGAGCGCGCCGACCGCGAACGGGACCGGCTGCGCGCACGCCTGGCCGAGTCCGCCGCCCGCATCGATCCGGGGCGCGATCCGCTGGAGCTGGCCCGAGAACTCGTCCGCGACCACCCTGATGCCGCCGGCGTGGTGGAGGCGGCACGGACGTGGACCACGCACGCCGTCGCGTTCACCCGGGAACGCGACCTGGTCCCCTGGCATGACGGCGACTGCCTCGTGGAGACCGCGCCGGCGTCGCGGCGCTGGGCCACGGCCATGATGACCTGGGCCGCGCCGGGCGAGCCGGACGGGCCCAGCTACTACCACATCACCCCGCCCGACCCCGGGTGGCCGCCGGCCGAGGCGGCCGAGTGGCTGGAGATGTTCAGTGCCACGACGCTGCCCGGGATCACCCTCCACGAGGTCGCGCCCGGCCACTTCTCGCACGGCCGCGCGCTGCGCCGGGCCGCCGGACCGGTCCGGCGGACCCTGTTCTCGGCCGCGTTCATCGAGGGGTGGGCGCACTACGCCGAGGAGCTGTGCGTGGAAGAGGGGTTCGGGGCCTACGCCGAGGAGGTCGCGGGCGACAGCGGGTTCTCCGCCGCCCACTTCGAGGTCGGGGTCTGGTTGGAGGCGTTGATCCGGGTCACCCGGCTGGCCGTGGCGCTCGGGGTGCACACGGGCGCGATGACCGTGGAGGAGGCCGCCCGCCGGTTCGCCGCCGACACCCCTCTGGCCGGTCCCGCGGCGCTCGCCGAGGCGCGGCGCGCCACCTTCGACCCGACCTATGGCCGCTACACCTGGGGCAAGCTGGAGATCCTCGACCTGCGTGAGCGCGCGCGACGGCGATGGGGCGCCGACTTCTCGCTCCGCCGCTTCCACACGGCGATGCTCGAACTGGGCTCGCCGCCGCTCGGCCTGTTGGACACGGCGCTGGAACGGGGCTGACCGGCGCGTCCGGGAGGGACGGGGGCGTCCCACCCTCCCGGACCTCGCCGGTTCGCGCCGGCTCAGGAGTTCTGAAGGTCCCGCAGCGCGGTGCGCACGGAGCCGCCGGCCGCCCTGAGCGCCCCGGCCGCGGTGGGGGCGTCGACGTCGGCGAGCAGGCAGACCAGCGCGGTGCGGGTGTCACCGTCGGTGCGGGCCAGGGCCTGGGAGCAGGTCTCCTCGTCCAGGCCGGTGGCCTGGGACAGGATGGTGACCATGCGCCCGCGCAGTTTCGCGTTGGTGGCGTTCACCCCCACCATGAGGTTGGAGTAGGTGTGCCCCAACCGCACCATGACCGCTGTGGAGAAGGCGTTGAGGATCAGTTTCTGCGCGGTCCCGGCCTTCATCCGGGTGGAACCGGCGATGACCTCGGCGCCGGTGTCCGCGCCCACGTGGACGTCGGCCTCGCCGGCCAGGGCGGCGTGGGGGTTGGCGGTGATCAGGACGGTGTGCGCGCCGGCCTCGCGCGCCCGGCGCAGCGCCCCCGCCACGTAGGGGGTGCGTCCGCTCGCGGTGAGCCCGACCGCGAGGTCGCCGGCCGAGAGCCGGGCGGCGTCCTCGCCGCCCAGTTCGGCGTCGTCCTCGCGTCCCTCGACGGCGCGCCCGAGGGCGTCCTCGCCGCCGGCGTGGTGGGCCACGACCCGATCGCCGTCGATTCCGAACGTCGGCGGAAGCTCCGCGGCGTCCATCGTGGCCAGGCGGCCGGAGGTGCCGGCGCCGAAGTAGTGGATGCGCCCCCCGCCCTGGAGCGCCGCGACCCCGAGGTCCACGGCGCGGGCCAGTTCCGGCAGGACGGCGGCGACCGCGCCGGGGACGGTGGCGTCCTCGGCGTTGATCCGGCGCAGCACCTCGATGCTGGGCAGCAGATCGATGTCGAGGGTGGCGCTGTTGCGGCCCTCGGTGGGGACGCGGACGATCTCCACGGGTCCGGTCAGGGCCTCGGGGGCCTCCTCGGCGGCGGTCGCGGGTCGTTGGGTTTCCATGCCGTTCCTTCCTGCCGTGTCCCGTGTCATGAGTTCCGCTCCCGGCTCCGGCGCCGGTCGTCGCGGTCCACCCGCCGTTTGCGCACGGCGTGGTAGGTGGATTCCAGGGCGTCGCGGCTGTCGGTGTAGCGCGTCTGGGCCAGCCCCACGAAGACGCAGTCGATGACGGTGAGTTGGGCGAGGCGGCTGGCGGTGGCACCGGAGCGGAAGGTGGTCTCGCGTGCCGCGGTGGTCAGGATCAGGTCGGAGGTCCGGCTGATCGCCGAACGCGGGAAGTTGGTGATCGCCACGGTGGTCGCCCCGCGCTGCCGCGCCTGCTCGAGCGCGTCGATCGTGTCGATGGTGCCACCGCTGTGGGAGATCCCCACCGCCACGTCCCCCTGCCCGAGCAGCGCGGCGCTGGTCAGCATCACGTGGGCGTCGGACCAGGCATAGGAGACCAGTCCGATGCGGTGCAGTTTCTGTTGGAAGTCGGCCGCGACGAAGGCGCTCGCGCCGACCCCGTAGATGTCGATGCGGCGGGCGCGCGCCAGGGCCTTGATGACGTCGTGCAGCACGCCTATGTCGAGTTGGGCGGCGGTCTCCTCGACGGCGCGGGCGTCGGTGAAGGCGATCTTCTCGACCACCGTCACCAGGGTGTCGTCGGGGTTGATGTCGCCCGCGGGCTCGGGGGCGTCGCCGCGGGCGCCGCGGGCCTGGCCGGCCTCGGTGGCCAGGGTCAAGCGCAGCTCGCGGTAGCCGGTGAAGTCGATCGTGCGGCAGAAGCGGATGACGGTCGCCTCGGAGGTGTCGCAGTCCTTGGCGAGCTGGGTGATCGACGAGGCCGCGACGCTTTCGGGGTCGTCGATGATGCGTTGCGCCACCCGTTGTTCCGCGGGCGCCAGCGAGGGCAGGAGCGACCGGATGCGCAGGACGGTGCTCGGCAGGGGGCGATCGTCACGGGCCGGCGCGGATGGCGCGCCGTCCGTTTGCTTCGCCGTTTTCGACATGTCGGAAAGTTTCCTTCGGGTTGTCGGGGTGAGTCAACGCTCAGCTAAGGAGAATTCGATAATTCGGGGCGTTACACAAGTGGGCACGCACACCACCCGCGATTGCGCCGCACCGGGCGACCGGGCACCCTGATTGCACGCTCACAGCGTGCACACCGGGGGGAACGAGAAGAACGCCCAGCTCATGGGAGCCACATTGGCAGACGTCTCGTTCGAAGTACTCGGGCGGCTCGCCGTCCGGGTCGACGGCACACCGGTCCAGATCCAGGGAAGGAAACGGCGGATCCTGCTGGCGGCGCTGCTGCTGCGGGCCGACCACACGGTACCCGTCGCCGACCTGGTCCGGCGGATGTGGGGCGAGGTCCCGGTGGACGCCTACCGTCCCGCGCTCCAGGTCCACGTCGCCCGGCTGAGGTCGGTTCTCGACGACGCCGGCATGGCCCCGATCATCGCCGGCGGAAGCGACGGCTACCGTGCCGAACTCGCCGGCTACCGGCTCGACCTGGCGCGGATGCGCGCCCTGCTGGCCGCCGCGCGCGAGGCGAGACGGCAGGGCGACCTGCCGGGGGAGAGCGACGCCCTGGCCCAGGCGCTGGGGCTGTGGCGCGGCCCGGTCCTGGCCGAGATCGACTCGGCGGTCCTGCACGAGCACGACGTCACCCGGATCACCGACGAGCTGTTACGCGCCGCGGAGCGCCGGTTCGACGTCGAACTGCTGCTGGGACGCCACGACTCGGCGATCGCCCCCCTGCGCACGCTGGCCACGCTGCACCCCGACCGCGAGGCGGTGGCGCGTCTGTTGATGATCGCGCTGTACCGGAGCGGGCGCCAAAGCGACGCCCTCGACGTCTACGAGCGGACCCGCCGCCACCTCGCGGGCCGTCTCGGCGTCGACCCGGGGCCCGCGCTCCAACGGACCTTCCACGCCATCTTGCGCGGGGACCTGGAGGAACGGACCGTCGTGCCCCGCCCCCGCCCGGCCGATGCGGGCGACGGACGGGAAGGTCCCCCGCCCGCCCAGCTTCCGGCGGCACCTCCGGTCTTCGTCGGGCGACGCGAACAGCTCGCCGAGCTGGATCGCCTGGCCGACGAGGGGAGTGAGGCGAGCCGGGCGCTGGTCAGCGGACCGCCGGGGGCCGGTCGCACCGCGCTGGCCGTGCACTGGGCGCACCGCGTCGCACACCGCTTCCCCGACGGGCAGCTCTACGTCGACCTGCGCGGCCAGAACGGCACCCCGCTGGACCCCGCCGACGTGATGCGCCGCCTCGTGCGCCCGTTCGGTTTCCACGAGGGCCTGCCCGCGGCGGTCGACGAACGGGCCGCGCTGCTGCGGTCGGTGTTCGCGCGCCGGAGACTGCTCATCGTGTTGGACAACGCCTCCTCCGCGGCCCAGGTCCGTCCGCTGTTACCGGGGTCGCCTTCGTGCGCGACGGTCGTGACCAGCGACTTCTGGCTCGCCGACCTCATCGCGCGCGAAGGCGTGCTCACCGTCGCGGTCGGGGAGCTGGCGGGCGATGAGGCCCGAGCGCTCCTGGACCGTCTGGCCGGTGCGCAGCGGACAGCGGCCGAACCCGGGGCGACCGACCGGCTGCTCGACCTGACCGGCCGCCTGCCATTGCCCCTGCGAATGGCGGCGGCCTGGTTGGTCACCCATCCCTCGACGAGGATCGGCGCGCTGGCCGACGCGATCGCCGCCCACCGGGACGCCGACCCCGTCGCGCGGACGGTGGCCGCCCTCGACGGAGACCCCCGCTTCCTGCTGGACCACTCCAGCCGGGAGGGAGGGCGGATCCGGCGGGGCTGAACCCCCCGCCCCACCGGACGCGCCCTCCCGCGTGGGCCGCCCTTTCACCAACGCGGGCGACGACCCACCATGAAACCCCCGCCATGGCGGGCCGTCAGGACCGATGTTCCCGGCCACGCACACCACAGTGACGGATCGAGCTTTCGGGGCGCTGCTGTTTCGCTTACGTTCCGCTTTGTTCGGATCTGCGAAGCGAAGGAAGGGAGAAAGCGGGCCCACGCGGTTACGGCAACCCGAAAACCATGGCCTCGCGGTGGTGGCACCGTGTCGTGGCGGGGCGGTGTGCGGGAACCGATCCTGACCTAGGGTTCCCTCATGAGCGCCGAAGTCGTCATCGGGGTCGATGCGGGGGGCACCTCCACCCGCTGTGCCGTCGCCACCCGGGAGGGGCGGATCCTGGCGCGGGGAAGCGCGGGCGGGGCCAACCAGTACTCCAGTCCGGATCCCGCCGCCGCGCTCGTCGCCGCGCTGCGCGACGCGCTGGCCGGAGCCGGGCGGGTCACGGTCACCGGGGCGGTGTTCGGCATCGCGGGCGCGTCAGGCCCGGGCCGGGCCAGGGCCATGGAGTCGGTGCTCCGGGCCTGGGGCGAGCTGGGTCTCCCGGGAACCCCCCACGTCAGCGACGACATCGCGGTCGCCTTCGCCGCGGGAAGCACCGTTTCCGCGGGGACGGTGCTCATCGCGGGAACCGGCGCGGTTGCCGCGCGGGTCCGCGAGGGGACGGTGACGCGCCGCTGCGACGGACACGGCTGGCTGCTCGGGGACGAGGGGTCGGCGGTGTGGATCGGACTGGCCGGACTGCGCGCGGTGCTGGCGGCGGAGGACGGGAGGCAGGGGGCGACCGTGCTCGCGCAACGCCTGCCGGCGGCCTTGGGGATCGCGCCGGGCGATCCCCAGGCGTTGGTCCGGGCGGTGCACGACCGTCCTCCGGCCCGGTTGGGGGAACTGGCCCCCGAGGTCACCCGGGCCGCGGAGGAGGGCGACCCGCAGGCCCTGCGGATCACGGTGGAGGCGGCCGGACGGTTGCTGGCCGCCCTTGAGGCGGTCGCCCCCCGGCCCGCGGAGCCGTTGGTGCTGGCGGGGTCGGTGCTGGGAGAGGGACCGGTGGCCCGCGAGGTGCGGGCGGCCGTCGAGCGTCGCTTCGGCGTCACGCCGATCCACGCCGGCGAGGGGGTGCTCGGGGCGTTGGGACTCGCCCTGCGCCGTTGCGGCGCCGGCGAGGAGGCGCACGCGGCGCTGTTGGAGGCGTGAGGGTTCCCGCGGTAAATGTGATGTACCTCATTCCGCGAGGGTGGGTGTCGTCGTGACACCGTGGTGACGTCTGTGCTTCGTCCCCCGCGGGAAGCCTCCGGTCGGGCGCGGGTGGAAAAGAGGGCCGCCGAGGGCTTCGAGTGGTGCCGCCGAGTCGCTAATGTCGAGCCCATGTCACAGCACAATCAGGAACAGCCCAACGACCCCGCCGGCTCCACCACCATGTTCCGCCGCTTCGTCGCGGAGAACAACGAGCCGGAGGAGGCGCCGCGTCGCCCCATCACTCCCTACGTTCTCGCCGCCGTCGGCGCCATCGTCGCCATCGGCATCATCGTCGTGGTGGTCATGACGTGGTCGTGACCGCCCCGACCCGCGGTCGCGGCTGAGCGTCGGCTCCCGTTCGCGGGGGCTCTCAGCCGCGACCGGGTCGGACGGTTCGCGAGTACTCCGAGGTCCTGCTAGAGTTAACGACGTCGAAAGGGCCGACGGCCTGGACGGCGAGCCGCTAGGCGGGCGCCATTAGCTCAATTGGCAGAGCAGCTGACTCTTAATCAGCGGGTTTGGGGTTCGAGTCCCTGATGGCGCACAGACAACGCCCCACGATCATCCGGTCGCGGGGCGTTTCTTGTTTCCACTGGTCGCCGGGGCGGCGCTCCTGTGACCCAGGCTGCACCCGTTCGTGTCTCGGCGCCCTCCGACATCGGGTAGAGTTTTACCTGTCGCCGGGACGTCGGATCGGACCGGAACGACGGGCGCCATTAGCTCAATTGGCAGAGCAGCTGACTCTTAATCAGCGGGTTTGGGGTTCGAGTCCCTGATGGCGCACGCGAAAAGCGTAGATCAGACGCGATAAGGACGGTACAGGCGTTGTTGTTCGCCTGTTTCGTCCTTTTTCTTGTGCCTCGTGCCTGGCTCTGGTACGTCCGGACGCATCAGCCTCCGCCGGATCGGGTTCCCATGCCCCGCACCGGTGAGTGCCGGCGACGGTCATGTCCGTGTCGGCGGCCCGCGTGACGGCCCTGTCGAGGCCGTCCGAGGACCACGGGGTGCCGCGGAAGATCCGCCCTGGTGTGAGGTCGAGCAGGGGTCTGCCCCCGCGTCCGTGCACGGTCTCGTGGTGGCCGGCCGATCGCCCCAGGGCAACGGAGTTCGCCGGGGCGTCCGGTTCCCGACACGTGCCACATGGGAGGAACCCACGCCGAGAGGTTCCCCGCGTCCGTTCGGCGGACACGGGACCGGACACGCGGGTCTTCGGATCTGCGCCGTGATCTTGCTCGGGGCGTCGTCTGCCGCCCGGCCGCGCCTGTCGGCGAGGTCGGCCGGGGGAGGGCGGTGCCGGACCGGCGTGCCCTTCCGGCCTCCGTTTCGGCGATGGTGTTCGCGGTGGCCGAGCGCGGCGCTAGCGCAGGAAGTCACCGGCCTGGGCGCCGAGCACGTGCAGCAGAGCCAGCGCCTCGGCGTCAGGGGAGCCCGGTTGCGCGCTGTAGAGCACGAGGTGCTGGTCGCGGTCGGTGAGGGCGAGCGAGTCGCAGTCGACGGTGATCTCCCCGACCACCGGGTGGCGGAACGTCTTCGTGAGCGTTTGCGCGGCCTGTACGTCGTGCCGCTGCCAGAGCCGGGCGAAGTCGGGGCTGGCGTCGCGGAGTTCGTCGACGAGGCCGGTCACCATGGGGTCCGTGGGATAACGGGCGAGGGCGGACCGGAGCTCCATGACGACGTGATGCCGGAACTCCGTGGCGTCGGAGAGCCCGCCCAGCGCCGCGGCGGCGCGCTCCGGCCCGAGGAACGCCCGGCGCGCGAGATTGCGCTCCGGTGGGGCCGGCGAAGCGAAGTCCCCCATGAGCGCGGCCGCGAGGTCGTTCCAGGCCAGCACCTCGAACACGGCGGACATCACGAAAGCGGCCGTCTGCTCCAGCCGTTCGAGCAGCGTGAGGATGCTCGGTCGGACGTCGCGCCGGTGCAGCCGGGTACGGATCGGCGCGGTGCCCGCGAGGACGTGGAGGTGGTCGGACTCGGCACCGGTGAGCCGCAACGCGCCGGCGATCCCGGCGAGGACCTCGCCCGAGGGGCGTGGCGCCCTGCCCTGCTCGAGCCGGACGTAGTACTCGGTGGAGATGTGCGCGAGGACCGCGACCTCCTCGCGGCGCAGCCCCGGTGTCCGACGGCGCGGTCCCGAGGGGAGGCCCACGTCCTCGGGCCGGAGCCGCTCGCGGCGGCTGCGGAGGAACGCCCCGAGCTCTTGTCTGTTCATACCCCGAGTCTGCACGCTGTCCGGCGGCGGATCCTGGTACTGCCTGTGCCTGCATCCGGTCGGGGGACCGGCCGGATGCTGTCGTCATGACGAACACCACCGACATCGCACCCATCGGCCTGCTCACCGGCAAGGTCGTGTTCATCACCGGCGCCAGCCGCGGCATCGGGGCCGCCGCGGCCCGGCTCTTCGCCTCCGAGGGCGCGGCCGTCGTGCTGGCCGCCCGCAGCACTGACGCCCTCGACCGCATCGTCGCCGAGATCCGTGCCGACGGAGGTGTCGCCGACGCCGTCACCATGGACCTCGCCGACCGCGGGAGTATCCGCGCCGCCGTCGGCCGCGTCGAAGAGCTGCACGGACGGCTCGACGGCGCCTTCAACAACGGCGCGGCGGTCCAGCGGCCCGGCCCGCTCGATTCCACGACCGACGAGGACATCGACGAGCAGTTCGCCGTGAACTTCCGCTCGCACTGGACCGCCATGACCGCCGAGGCCGCACTCATGCAGCGCAACGGCGGCGGGGCGATCGTCAACACCTCGAGCATCGGCAGCCGTCGCGCGAACCCCGCCCTGCCCGCCTATGGCGCTATGAAGCGCGCGCTCAACAGCATCACCGAGACCGCGGCCGTGACCTGGGGCGGTCGGGGCATCCGCGTCAACGGCATCACCCCCGGCGGCACCGCCACGGAGATGATGGAGGCGTGGGAGGCGGTCTCCCCGGGCATCATCGAGCGCAACAGGGCGGCGACCCCACTCGGCCGCATGGCCGAGCCCCGCGAGGTGGCCGAGGTGGCCGCGTGGCTGCTCAGCGACCGCGCCTCGATGGTCACCGGCGCGATCGTGCCGGTCGACGGCGGCGCCGGCGCCTGAACGGGGAACCCGGCAGGCCGTGGCGGTGCGCCGCGTCTCAACAAGGGCGCACCGCCCGGTCCCGGCGACATTCCCCGCACCCGGTGTCGCCCGATCCCTGACGCCTTTGGCGGTGGCGACCGTCCCGGTGCAGGATGAGGGGCGGCCTTCTCCGGGGCACTGATGATGAGCGCTGCCGGTGCCCCGCCGTGGAGACGGTGCGCGCTTCACCGGCCCATGACCAGGTGGACCTTCCGGTGTCGACGTCTCCGGCCGCGCGCCCGGCGTCCTCTGGCAGAGCTCCGCGGGGGCCTCCGGTTCCCGGCGCGTGCCAGGAAGGAGCGGTCCCTTCGCGGCCGTCCAGCGGACAGGGGACCGGCCGTCGGGAACCGGTGCGGGGCCGTCGTGGTGGTAGGCCTCCTGGGACGGAGCGGCGGCGGGGGCTCTTGACCGGCGGTTCCGGGTTCGAGCCCCTGGTGGTGCGCGGGCGAGACCCGTGTTCACGGGTCTTTCCCGTTTCCGTGGGCTCCGGGACCCGCGCAGTGGGGACGCGACACTTTTATCACGCTTTGTCATTGATCTACTGCGTCTCGTTATATTGAGAGGCGGGGTGGCCCGTCACGTCCGCGCGGCGGTCGCCACCGCGCGGGAGCACGGTCGGGGGAGACGGGGCCGTCGCCGCGCACCGCGAGAGCCCACGGGGGGACCAGAAGATGACCAGGTACCGCATCGAGTACAGCGACGGTGAGAACTCGACCATCCAGACGCTGGACGCCGACCAGATCGTGCGCGAGGACGGTCTGCTCACCTTCTTCAAGGGGGACGAGGCCGTCATGCGGCTTCAGGAGAGCCACGTGCACAACCTCGACGAGCTGCCGATCGAGGGCTGATCCGGACCGGGCACCGTCGAGGTGCCGCAGGAAGACGTGTCGCGGCCGGTCCCGAGCGGGTCGGCCGTCTCGTTCGACCCCGGAGGTGTTCGAAGATGACCGCAGCAGCGCCGTGCGTCCTCCCAGAGGCCCCACGCCCTCGCCGACGCGGCCGGGAGGTCCCGTCATGACCGACTCGGATCCGCAGTGGCCGGTCGGTCCGGGACACCCCCCTCCCGCGACGCCGACCGCAGGCGCCGACACGGGACTCGGGGGGCCACGCCCCCCGCAGATCCTCCAGGAGGACGGCAGCGTCGTGCTGGCCCGGGCCGGCGAGTGGGCGCCGATCGTGGAGGTCTACCTCGACTTCCAGTGCCCGGTCTGCCGCCGTTTCGAGGAGGTCAACGCCCGGACCCTGAAGGAGGTCGCCGAGGACGGCGTGGCCATCGTCCACTACCGTCCGGTGTCGGTCTTCGCGGGAGCCCCCGGGCCGGCCGGCGTCAACTCGCTGAGAGCCGCCGCCGCGGCACGCGCCGCGGCCGACCACGGCAGGTTCGTGGAGTACAAGGATCTGCTGTTCGCCAACCAGCCGCCCGAGGACGCCGAGGGGTTCGTCCCGTTGGACCTGCGGGCGTGGGGGGAGCAGGTCGGGATCTCCAACGCGGCCTTCGCCGAACGGGTCGACGCCGAGAACACCGTCGCCCAGCGTTGGGCGAACGCCCGGCGCGTCTCCGTGAGCGGACCCGAAACCGACGAGAGCTTCCTGACGGGCACCTATGTCGGTGAGGTGCTCGACGCCACGGCCGCCGTCGCGGAACGTTACTCGGGGGAGAACGCCTTCCAGGGGACGCCGGCGGTCTACGTCGACGGGCGCCTCCAGGGCGAGGAGATCTTCACCGCCCAGGGACTGTCCCAGGCCATCGCGGCGGCGGGGTGAGCCGTCCCCGCCCCTTGCCGGGGCGGGGACACCGGGACCGGTCAGCGCACCGTCGTGCGCGTCAGCGACAGCGACCTCGTCTCCTTGAACAGCAGCGCCGCCACCAGGACGCCGATGACCGCGGCGCCGACCAGATAGTAGGCCGGGGCGACAGCGCTGCCCGAGGCGATCACCGGCCAGGTCGCCACGGAGGGCGCGGTCCCGCCGAACAGGACGTAGGCCGTGGTGTAGCCCAGGGCCGAACCGCCGGCCCGCAGCTGCGCGGGGAACATCTCCACCATCGCCGGGACGTGGGACGTCCCGATCACCGCGACCAGCATGGCCAACGTTGACGTGCGGACCAGCGCGCCGGCCAGACCGGTGCCCATCAGGTGGAAGGCCGCAGCGGTCAGCACGACGAACCCGCCACAGGCCGCCAGCGGCATCGGCCGGCGCCCGAACCGGTCGCCGGCCCTCGCCGCGAACGGGCACAGCGCCGGGGAGGCGAGCATCGCCACCACGCTGGTCAGCCATGTAGGAGATCGTGTGACTGCTCATGGCGAACAGACGGCGGCCCTACGCGAGGCGACGCCGGATGTCGGGGTCGTGCGGCACTCCTCCGGCACCTCCGGCCTGGAGTCGGGGCCGGTGGTGCGGCGCTCGCTGGGGGTGCTGCTCCCGGTCGGCCACCCCCGCGCGGGGGAGAGGTGCGGATGAGGGACCTCAACGGAGCGCCCCTGGTGATCTTCCCCCGAGCCATGGCGCCGATGCTCTACGACCGGATCCTGTCCGACTGCCGTTCCGAGGGGTCTCGGCCCGGAGCCGTCCGGCACGCGCGCAACCCGCTCTTCGTCAACGGCCTGGTTCTGGCGGACAGGGGATCCACTTCAACGAACGTCCGCTGGGCGGTCTGCCGGAGGGACTGGTCTGGCTTCCCCTGGAGGGAGCGCCCCTGGCCTGGCGCACCTCGGTGGTGTGGGCGCCCCGGCGCCGCCCCGCGTCGGTCGACGCCTTCGCCGAGGCGGCCCTGGCCGGCCTGGCCGCCGCCGGGCACACCGGCGAGGAGGAGACGCGGCCCCATGGTGGGACCGGGGAGCGGCGCCGCGCCGATGGGCCGACGGGTCAGGGCAGGGGGCGGGCCGCGCCGGAGGCGCGGGAGAAGAACCGCGTCACCGGCGTTCCACCGGTGTCCGGAGAGTAGGGGCGCACCAGCAGGACGTTGGTCGGATACATCAGCGCCTGGCCCACCGCCGCCACGGCCACGGCGCCCGCCGCGGCGCGGCGCTGCCCGTGCAGCCGGTAGGTGCGCGGCCACATGCGCAGGTAGCGGCGCAGGTCGCCGGCGGGGCCGCTGAGCCGGCGGATCGAGGTGGCGGCGCGCAGACGCTCGGCGTAGTGGACGCGCAGGCCCAGTCGGTGCAGGTGGATGGCGAGGTCGAGGTCCTCGAAGATGTCGGGGCCGGGGCAGGTGTGGCCGCGCAGCTTCTCCCACCCGACCCGGCTCAACGCCATGTTCGACCCCCACAGCATCGGGTGTCCCGACAGGACCCGGTTGACCCGATGGCACAGTAACCGCTGGGCGGCCAGGCCGGTGCGCCGCAGGGGAGCGTCGTGGAACCAGGAGGGACCGGTGGCGGCGGCCACGGTCGGGTCGGCGAACACCTCGCGCAGCCGGGCCGCCCAGTCGGCCTCGACCACGGTGTCGGCGTCGATGCGGCCGAGGACGTCACCGTCGGCGCTGTCGAAACCGTGGTCGCGCGCGGGGATCAGACCCTGGCGGGGTTCGGAGAGGAGCCGGACCCCGCGATGCCGGTATCCCCGGACGATGTCGGCGGTGCGGTCGGTGGAGTTGTTGTCGACGACGAGGATCTCGTCGATCGGCTCGGTCTGGGCGAGCAGCGCGTCCAGGCACCGCCCGATCACGGCCTCTTCGTTGTAGGCCGGGACGATCACCGAAATCCTCACGCTCTGTCCTCACTGTCGGGTCCGGCCGTGATGCGCACCCCGCCCCGCGGGACGGGTGAGTGGGGACCCCGTTCGCGTGTCGCCGTGGTGCCGGGCTCACGGACGGTGGCCGCTGCGCGTCCGCCTTCCGGCATGAGCGAGGGGAGGTGGACAATTCTCGCCGGAATTGTAGCCAAAGGGCTCTCTTCCGAGGAGAGGGCCGTGTCTATTTCCAGGGCCGGTGCGCTCGGTGCGGGCATTCTCTTCCGGGATTCCTGATGAGGAAAGCAAAGAAATGTGGAAATCTGGTCTTTTCCGGATTGTGCCCTGGGTGATGGCGCGGGACGCGAAATCACGGTGTCGCCGGGGTGAAGCCTCGGTGCCGGAGTGGCACGTCGGTGGAGGGGCCGCGACAAGGCGCCCGCGGCGACCCCTCCACGTACTCCGACGTCTCGTGGTGGAACGTGGTTCCCCGCTTCATCGGGGCAGACGAGGGGGCGGGTCACACCCGCCGCTCGACCCCGCGCCTGCCGAACACGTCGGACGGTCCCCGCCGCGGAGGTCCGGCCGGCCGTGCCGCGACCCCGGTCCACTCCCGGGCGAGCAGGGCGCGGACCCTGCGACGCTCGCCTTCCGCATCGGGGTCCGTCGGCGAAGGGGCGCGGCGTTCGGCCAGTGCCAGCGTCCGATGGAGCAGGGGGGCCGACTCCGGCCGCGCGGCCGGGTCCTTCGCCATCGCCGTGACGACCAGCTCCTCCAGCCCCGCCGGCAGGCCCGCCAGATCGGGCTCCTCCGTCAGGACGCGGCGAGCCAGCTCCCGGGGATGGCCGTGGCCGAACGGGTCGTGCCGGGCCGCGGCGAAGGCCACGAGGGCGCCCCACAGGAACACGTCGGAACGGGCGGTGACCGCCTCGCCCCGGTACTGCTCGGGACTGATCCAGCCGGGCGTGCCGACCGCGTCACGGCCGGTCCGCGGGCCCGGTCCCGGCGGGTCGAGCAGGCCGGGCGGGTCGGGTATGCGCAGTTCCCGGGTCCTGCGGCGTAGCCGGCGCAATCGCAGCCAGCGGGTCGCGTCCTCCACTGGGGCGTGGGCGATGCCGAAGTCCAGCACCTTGGGGCCGCCCGGGGCGAGGATGACGTTGCCGGGTTTGAGGTCGCGGTGCACCACCCCGGCGTCGTGGATCGAGCGCAGGGCGTCGGCGACCCCGACGGCCAGCCCCAGCAGCATGCCCCCGCGTAGCGCGCCCCGGCGCTCGACGTGGTGGCGCAGGGTCGGACCGGGCGCGTACTCCGTCGCCAGCCAGGGGCGTGGGGCCTCCACGTCGGCCTGGACGAAGCGCGCGACACAGGGACTGTCCACGCGGGCCAGGGCGCGGGCCTCGCGCGCGAAGCGGGCGCGGAAGTCGGGGGACGCGGCATGGACGTCGTGGACCACCTTGACGGCGAGGTATCCGCTCAGTCCCTCGGTCCGGCCGGCGTAGACGGTCCCCATTCCACCGGTGCCGATGCGACCGATCAGCTCATAGGGGCCGACCGAGCGGGGGTCCTCCGGCAGGAGCCGCCCCAGCCGTCGGGGGCCGCGCGCGATCACGCGCCACCCGCCCGAGGGGCCGGACGGCGCGTGGTCTCCTGGTGGCGGGAGAGGGGAGGTGGCGCGTGCACGGTCACGTGGCGGTCCCGAGACGGTCGGTGCTGGGGCGGTTCGAGCCTAACGCGCCCGGCCCGCCGGGTTTCCGGGGAGGAGACCACCCGTGGAACAGATAATAAGTTTTGACTTATATAAGCAGAGAGTGAAATAGTGTGGGTGTGCATGCGTTCGATGTCCTGGGGGATCCGGTGCGCCGTCGGATCCTGGAACTGCTGGCCGAAGGGGAGCGCTCCTCCGGAGCCGTGACCGAGGCCATCAGCGCCGAGTTCGGGATCTCCCAACCCGCGGTGTCGCAGCACCTGCGCGTGCTACGGGAGAACGGGTTCGCCTCGGTGCGCGTCGCGGGGACCCGGCGGCTGTACGCCGTCGAGGCCGCGCCGCTGCGCGAGGTGGACGTGTGGCTGGACCGGTTCCGCGGCTTCTGGGAGCAACGTCTGGACGCGCTCGGCACCGAACTCGCCCGAGGAAGACGGAGACGGCGACTCGACGGTGATGCCGTCGAGCGACCGAAACACGAGGAGAACCAATGAGCGACATCGTGGACCGGATCAACGAGGTGCACCGCGAGGTCGGTGAGCGTGCCCTCCCCGAGGGACAGGCCAAGACCGTGATGCTGCGCCGGGTCTACGACGCGGAGGTCGAGGACGTGTGGGACGCCTGCACCGACCCCGAACGGATCGGGCGCTGGTTCGCGCCGGTCACCGGTGACTTCCGTCTCGGCGGGCGCTACCAGGTCGAGGGCAACGCGGGCGGCGAGATCCTGCGTTGCGAACCCCCGCGCCTGCTGAGGGTGAGCTGGCTGTTCGGGGAGAACCCCGGGTTCAGCGAGGTCGAGGTCCGTCTGACCCCGCAGGAGGACGAGCGGACCCTCTTCGAACTGGAGCACATCGGCGTGATCCCGCCGGAGATGTGGGACCGCTACGGCCCCGGCGCCACGGGCGTCGGCTGGGACCTGGGCCTGCTGGGGCTCTTCCTGCACCTGCGCGGGGAGACGATCGAGGACCCCGGCGAGTGGGAGCAGAGCGAGGAGGCGCGCGAGTACACGCGCCGCCTCAGTGACGCCTGGGGCGAGGCCTACGCGGCGGCCGGAACGCCGGCCGACGTGGTCGCCTCGGCGGTCCGCGCCACCACGGAGTTCTACGTGCCCGAGAGGTGATCCGGCGCTGCCCGGGGACCTCGCCGGCCGCGGCCGGCGAGGTCACGCCCCGGTCCAGGCCGTCCCCTCGCCGGACAGGCGCAGCACGGGCGGACCGTCCGGCGGGGGGATGATCTCGGCGTCGGCGACCACGACGAGTCCCACCCGCTCGGGGATGTGCACCGCGCCGGCACCGGGCGGGATGCGGCGGAAGCGGAACTCCGGCGCCGCCTCCGCCTCGGCGCGCATCGCCGCCACGTCCTCAGGTCCGGGCCGGCGGGCCACCGACGCGCTCGCGGTGCCGATCACCCCCGCCGAACCGGTTCCCCCGGTCACCGTCACCTCGGCGGGCGGGGTCCCGGTCAACAGCCACAGGGTCTCGCCCGGCGTGCACAGTCCGGCCAGCAGCCCGGCCGTCGTGTCCCCGGGGGCGGTCGGATGGACCTCGGCGCCCTCTCCCCGGGACACCCGCTCCACCGCCTCCAAATACCCGGTGGGCGCCTCCTCCAGGCCCAGCAGGGCCAGCGCCTCGCGCGGGCTCAACGGTTCGGGACGGCCGCGACGCAGCGGCCAACGCGGGAACACCGGTTGCGGCCAGACGTAGGGCAGGTGCTCGGGAACCTCCGGGAAGTGGGCGAGGTAATGGGCGGCGTCCTTGCGCAGCAGCGAGGAGCGGTGGGAGTCGTGCAACGGCTCCGCGCCGAGCCACGGGGGCATCAGGTCGCCCGCGCACAGCTCGGGTTCCTCGGGGACACGGCCACCGGTGAACTCCAGCAGCGCCGGCAGGACCGCGTCGGAGTAGCCCCGTTCGCGCCACTCCCGGCAGATCGCCACCCCGTATCCGACCAGCGCGGGGACGAACCCCCGCCACATCGCCACGGCGGGGTGGTGTTTCCACCCGTACTCCGGCCAGACCAGGGCGCGCAGGATCTGTAGCGTCTCCACCCGTTGTTTGCCCAGACGGCGATCGTCCAGGACCTGGGCGGAGGCCGCGAAACCGGCATGGGGCAGGAACGTCTGCATCGGACCTCGTCCGGATCGGAAACGGGGAGGCGGTGCCGCCGGTCGCCCGGCGGCATCCGGTCACCTCTTCAACGGGTCGTGTCCCCAGTTCATCAGCGAGTAGCGCCAGGGAGTGTTGTGCACGTCCCCTTTCGGGCGCTGCGCGAGGTGGCGGTGGACGTAACCGATGACCTTGCGCATGTGCCGGTAGTCGGCGTCGTTCAGGTCGTCGACCCTCGTCCGCTTGATCCGCACGATCTCGCGTCCCGAGTGGTGGCCGGTGGACTCCTCGTGGCCCTTGGTGTCACCGACCTCCTGTGACTCCTCCGACTTCAGCCAGTTCTCCAACTCCGCCACCGTCATGTTGACGGCCTCGTCGAACTCGTCACGAAGGCTCTTGTGGTCTTGCTCGGCCAACGTCGGCTCTCCCCTTCCCAGTGTGCTCACCCGCGCCGATGAGAGCCCCGCTCGGGACGCGTGCTCCCGCTCCGGCGCGGAGGGCCGGTGCGCGGCCTCACGGCCGTCTTCCTCGCTGCGCACCCGGTACCGCGGGCCCTCTTCCGAGACGTCCACCGTCCGCCTGACGGCCGTGGTTCTTCCCGCCCACCTCGCCGCCCGGCTGGAGCCCGTCATCGGACATGAGGCGTCCTTCCTCCCAGGGTGCTGATGGCCGGGCGCTACCCACCGTCACCGGGCGCTACCCCAGGAAGCGGTAAAACGGTGCCGGAAGAAGGGCGGACACGGACGAGTCGCGCAGGAAGGGATCCCATCGTCCGACGCGGACACCTGGGAGGACAGGGAAGGTCCGGGAAAACGGGATCAGATGGGCAGGGGGGCGCGCTCGGAAATGGTGGAAAGGTCCTCCGCGATCGCGAGGGGATCCACCGGAAGCGAGGGGCGCCGCGCGGCGTGCGCCGGTTTGTGCGGGCGGGGAACGGCCAACCTGCGGGCGGCTTCGGCGAGGGCCTGCTCGAATTCCTCGAAGGTGTTCCCCTCGACGAGGAGATCGAGTCGTGGGTGACTCGCCCAGAATGACCGAGTCCACTCGCCGTACCACAGGCACCAGCCGAGCGGACCGAAGTGCTGGCGGAGTCTGTCCAGTTCGGCGGGGCGTTCCGGCGTCGCGTGCCTGGAGCGCATGGCATCGTTTCCTTCCTCGGAGGGTGGCCTGGTGGCGGCCCCGCGGGGGAAAGTCGGAGATCGGGAGAATGCCTGTTCGCATAGGGGTCACTCCGCGCCGGTGGAATTCCGATTCGGGAGCACCGAGGGCGGTGATGTGTCCGGAATGGGAGCGCACGGGATGAATGCGCTGTAGGGGTGTCGCGGTGTGACGAAAAATTAGTAGCGAAGTTCGGGAGCGCGTGTCAAAGAAATGTGAAACACGGGAGTGTCGTGACGCCTAATGCGTCTTTTTTCGCTAGCGCTTCCAGGGGAGTTCCGGCAAGCGTATGGGAAGTCCGATATCGGCCGTTTCTTGGGGCTCGTCGCTTACGTTCCGTCGCGCCACAATGACGTATGCCCCAGCGAGAAGACTTCTCCCACCTCTACGAGCGGTGCTCCGAACTGTTCCAGGAGAGCGTCCGCCTCGCCGACCACATGCGTTTCGCCGAGGCCGCCGACGCCTCGGGGGAGGCGCTCGACCTCATCCAGCGGATGAGGCGCCTGGACCCCGCCCACCCGGATCTCCTCCCCCAGGAGATGGCCCTGTTGTACAACCGCGCCCGCTTCCTCGCGAGTGACGGCCAGGTCCACGAGGGCATGGAGTCGGCGGCCCGCGCCGTCCGCGGCTACCGCGACCTGGCGACCCTCGACCCCGACAGGTTCACCCCCCTCTACGCCGACGCCCTCAGCCGCCTCGGCCAGTACCAGCGGGACGCGGGATCGGTGCCCGACGCCATCGCCTCCAGCGCGCGGTCCGTCGAGATCTACCGGGGCCTGGTCGCGGACCAGCCCGACCGCTACGGCTCCGATTACGCCCGTATCCTCACCCAGCACGGCCGCCTCCTGGTCAACACCGGCCGGATTCCCCGCGCCCACGAGGCGCTGGCCGAGGCCGCCGGCTACTACCGGTCGGTGCTGCGCTCCCTGTCGGCGGCCCAGGCGCCCTATTGCGCGGTCGCCTTCACCAAGCTCGCGGTGATCCTGCACAACCAGCAGCGCTACGACGAGGCGCTGAGCTATGCCGAGGACGCGGTACGGGTGTGGCGCAGGCTGATCGAGATCTTCCCCGACAACCTCTCCTATCAGGAGGGGCTGACCGAGGCGCTGGTTTACCACGCCACGGCCCTGGCGGTCCACCGCCGCTACCGGCAGGCTCTCACCGAGGCCGAGGAGGCCATCTCCGCCTACGCCCGCCGCTCCCACCCCGACACCAGCGGTCGCCTCGCCGCCATCCTCAACCTCCGCGACCAGCTCTTACAGGTGGTGTGACGGAGGGGAGTCCCCGGATGTCCTGCCCGCGTCGATTTCACCCGCTTGGGGCCGGGGAAGGTCCACCACGGCGGCCACCGCCCCTGTCGGGCCGGCGCGCCCGCGGTCCCGCCCGGACAAGACCTGGGCGGCTCCAGGGCGAGCAGGCCCGTGTCCCGCCACGCCCACGGGGCCGGGAGGGGGACGAGAGAGGCACGGCCGGGTGCCTGGACACCCGATGTCAGCGGGAACGGGCCGTTGCGCCGAAGGTCAGAGGCCGCCGTGTTTGAGGGTGGTGAGGAAGGCCGACCACTCGGTGGCGGTGAAGACGAGGTGTCCACCGTCGGGGTGCTTGGAGTCGCGGACGGCGGTGGCGTCGTGGAGGTCGGCCACCTCCACGCAGTTGCCTCCGTTGCCGTTGCTGTAGCTGCTCTTACGCCAGGGAGCGGACAGGGCGAGCGGGTCCATCCCGCACCTCCTCGAAGAATTGTCAGCTCTCATCGATGATCCCATGGAGCATGCCGATCGTACGGTCGGTGCCCAACGCGGTGGCCCTGAGGTGGTTGAACACCACGTTGTAGCGTTCCACCTCCTCGGGTTCTTCGATGTAGAGGCTGCTCGTCTGCATTTCGAGGTAGACGATGTCGGTGTCTGTAGCGGCGGGGAAGCCCAGGATGGTGAAGGCTCCGTCCATGCCGGGATGCGCGCCGAGGTCATAGGGCAGGATCTGCACGGTCACCCGAGGCGGCTCGATCACTTCGATCAGATGCTCCAGTTGCCTGCGCATCACCTCCGGGCCTCCGACGAGGCGTCGTATGACGGCCTCGTTCAGGATGAACCAGAGTTGCGGACTGTCGGGGCGTTGCAGCAGTTCCTGTCGTTTCATGCGTACGGCCACTCGACGCTCGATCTCCTCATCGCTGTGGGAGCGCACCGCTCCGTGATGGATCGCCCGAGAGTAGTCGGCGGTCTGCAAGAGGCCGGGGACAAACTCCGATTCATAGGAGCAGATGCTCGACGCTTCGGACTCCAGGCCGACGAATCCTTGGAACCAGTCCGGTACCGCGTCACCGTGCACGTGCCACCAGCCGCGTTGCCGGGCTTCACGCGCGAGGGAGAGCAGCACGTCGCGTTGCTCCCCCTCGACCTCGTAGACATCGAGAAGCAGGCGGAGATCGGCCGGCCGGGGCAGCCGTTCGCCGAGCTCCCAGCGTGAGACCGTGCTGCCCACCCAGGCGTTGCCCGAGAGGGCCACCACCCGCTCGATGCTCAACCCGCGCTCCTCCCGTAGGCGGCGTAGTTCACCACGCAAGCGCCGACCTCGAACAGTGGTGTTCTTGGCGACCATCCTCTTCTCCCTATGTCGGTGTCCGTGTCTAGAAGGACAGCTCAATGTATCTGGGGAAATTCCAATGGAAGATTGCCAATGGAATGAGACTCATCCAACATGTGAAGTGTCCCAGAGGGGGATCGTCCCTGTGGGGCTTCGTCGAAGGAGGGGGATTCATCATGCCTATCTTCGCTACTCTAAGTAGCTACAACAGTGCGAACGGAGACTGTCGACGCTCACACCTCACCCGGTTGCGCGGGCTGTTGCTGCGACTCGGTCGCCCGGTGGTGGTCGCCCTGGCCGATTCCGACCATCCGGTGCTCTACACCACCCGGCAGGGGAGGCGCGTCGCCGTCGTGGTCGCCGAGTACGGCGGCGACTGGTGGTTCCTGTGGGACGGCGGTGGGTACGCGCCTGTGGACGAGCCATGGCGGGTCACCGCGTCGCTCGCTCCGACCGCGCGCGGCGAGACCCCCGCCGGAATCGCCCGGGCGGTGCGGTCTCGTCCACGGTGCCTGGCGCGGGCCGCCGCGTGAGCGCCGGCCGCTCGGGCGGTCTATGCCTGCTCGCCGAGACGCGGATCTTCCCGGGCAGACCCGAACAGTGCCGCGAGGCGCGGCTGTGGATTCGCGGCCTGGTGCGCCCGTTCGGGACGGTCGCCGACGCCGTGGAGCTGGTCACCAGCGAGTTCTTCGGCAACGCGATCCGCCACACCGCCTCCGGCGACGTCGGGGGAGAGGTCACCGTCGTCCTGGCCGGCCTGGGGCGGGGGGTCGTTTACCTGGAGGTCGCCGACCAGGGGGCAGGGACCGGGCCGGTCCGCGCGCAACTGCCCTCGCCGGGCCGGACGGGAGGGCGGGGGCTGTACCTGGCCGAGGCGTTGAGTACGGCCTGGGGCCGGCACCCCGCCGATGGTTCTCCCGGGGATCCGGGCGGCACCGGCGTCACAGGGCCTTCCCGAGGCGACGCGCCGATGGCCACCTGGGCGCTGTTCCTCGGTGGCGGGCGGACGTCGGCCTGCGGGGAGCCGCGATGACGCCGTGACCGTGCTCGCGGGCCTCACGGACCGGACCGGCGTGACACTCCCAAAGTGCGGGAACAACGGGGATGGCCGTACCGTTGCCCTTCTGGGCAGCGAGGAAAACCCGTTGCACCCCCGCCTATCCTTGCGACTGTATGAGAACGCCGCCTGTGACACCCGCCTCCACCCAGCTCCGGGAGCGTCTGGCCGAGCTGATGCCCGCCGACCGGCATCGGTTCCGTCGCCGTATCGACGGCGCGCACAAGATCCGTGACGACAAGAAGCGCGCCGCCGTCCTCGACACCATCGGCGCCGAGATCGACGCCGCCGTCCAGCGACTGGAACGGCGGCGTTCGTCCGTGCCCGCGATCACCTACCCCGCGGCCCTCCCGGTCAGCCAGAAGAAGGACGAGATCGCCGAGGCGATCCGCGACCACCAGGTCGTCATCGTCGCCGGTGAGACCGGTTCGGGAAAGACCACCCAGCTCCCCAAGATCTGCATGGAGCTGGGACGCGGCGTGTACGGGACGATCGGCCACACCCAGCCGCGGCGGATCGCGGCGCGCACCGTCGCCGAACGCATCGCAGAGGAGCTCGGCACCTCCCTCGGCGAGACCGTCGGCTACAAGGTCCGCTTCACCGACCAGTCGAGCGACGACACGCTCGTCAAGATCATGACCGACGGCATCCTGCTGGCCGAGATCCAGCAGGACCGTCTGCTGCGCCGCTACGACACGATCATCATCGACGAGGCGCACGAACGCAGCCTCAACATCGACTTCCTCCTCGGCTACCTCAAGCAGCTCCTGCCGCGCCGCCCCGACCTGAAGGTCGTCATCACCTCGGCGACGATCGACCCCGAGCGCTTCTCCCGGCACTTCGGCGACGCGCCGATCGTCGAGGTGTCGGGCCGCACCTACCCGGTGGAGGTGCGCTACCGGCCGCTCGCCGGCGACGCGGTGCTCGACGAGGACGACAGGGTCACCACCGACTCCGACCGCGACCAGATCCAGGGCATCTGCGACGCCGTGGACGAGCTGTGCGCCGAGGGGCCGGGCGACATCCTGGTGTTCCTCAGCGGCGAGCGCGAGATCCGCGACACCGCCGAGGCGCTGGACAAGCACCTGCGCAACAGGCGCGAGGTCCCCGAGATCCTGCCGTTGTACGCCCGGCTGTCCTCGGCCGAACAGCACCGGGTGTTCCAGCCGCACCGGGGCCGCCGGATCGTGCTGGCCACCAACGTCGCCGAGACGTCGCTGACCGTCCCCGGCATCAAGTACGTGATCGACCCGGGCACCGCCCGCATCTCCCGCTACAGCCACCGCACCAAGGTGCAGCGCCTGCCGATCGAGCCGATCTCGCAGGCGTCGGCCAACCAGCGCAAGGGCCGTTGCGGTCGTGTCTCCGAGGGCGTGTGCATCCGGCTGTACTCCGAAGAGGACTTCCTCTCCCGCCCGGAGTTCACCGACCCGGAGATCCTGCGCACCAACCTCGCCTCGGTCATCCTCCAGATGGCGTCGCTGGGCCTCGGCGACATCGCGGCCTTCCCCTTCGTCGAGGGGCCGGACCGCCGCCAGATCAAGGACGGCGTGCAGCTCCTCCAGGAGCTGGGCGCGATCGACACCGAGGGGAGCGATCCGGAGAAGCGCCTCACCCCGCTCGGCCGCAAGCTCGCCCAGCTCCCCGTCGACCCCCGCCTGGGGCGCATGGTGCTGGCCGCCGAGGACAACGGTTGCGTCCGCGAGGTCATGATCATCACGGCGGCGCTGTCCATCCAGGACCCGCGCGAACGCCCGGTCGACAAGCAGCAGGCCGCCGCCGAGAAGCACGCCCGCTTCTCGGAGAAGGAGTCCGACTTCCTCGCCTACCTCAACCTGTGGAAGTACCTCCAGGAACAGCAGCGGGAGCTGTCGGGTAACCAGTTCCGCAAGCTGTGCAAGGCGGAGTTCCTCAACTACCTGCGCGTCCGCGAGTGGCAGGACATCTACGGCCAGCTCAAGCAGGTGGCCCGCACGATCGGGGTGACCGTCAACGGCGCCGACGCCGACCCCCAGCGGGTCCACGCCGCGCTGCTGGCCGGTCTGCTCTCCCACATCGGGCTGAAGGATCCGGAAAAGAACGAGTACCTGGGGGCGCGCGGCGCGAAGTTCGCGATCTTCCCGGGCTCGTCGCTGTTCAAACGGCAGCCGAGGTTCGTCATGTCGGCGGAGCTGGTCGAGACCTCGCGCCTGTGGGGTCGGGTCAACGCCCGCATCGAACCGGAGTGGGTCGAGTCGCTGGCCGGGCACCTGGTCAAGCGCACCTACAGCGAGCCGCACTGGGAGAAGAACCAGGGCGCGGTCATGGCCTACGAACGGGTCACCCTCTATGGCGTGCCCATCGTGGCGCAGCGCAAGGTCAACTACGGGCGTATCGACCCCGAGGTATCGCGGGAGCTGTTCATCCGCCACGCCCTGGTCGAGGGCGACTGGCAGACCCACCACAAGTTCTTCCACGCCAACCGGCGCCTGCTCGAAGAGGTCGAGGACCTCGAGCACCGCGCCCGCCGGCGCGACATCCTCGTCGACGACGAGACCCTGTTCGCCTTCTACGACGAGCGGGTGGGCGCCGAGGTCGTCTCCGCGCGCCACTTCGACACCTGGTGGAAGCAGGCCCGCCGCTCCGACCCCGAGCTGCTCAACTTCGAGAAGTCGATGTTGATCAACGAACGGGCCGACGAGGTGAGGGAGGCCGACTATCCCGACACCTGGCGGCAGGGCGAGCTGGTATTCCCGCTGTCCTACCAGTTCGAGCCGGGAACCGAGGCCGACGGCGTCACCGTGCACATCCCGCTGAAGGTCCTCAACCAGGTGGGGCCCGAGGGCTTCGACTGGCAGATCCCGGGCCTGCGCGAGGAACTGGTGACCGCGCTGATCCGGTCCCTGCCCAAACAGCTGCGGACCTCCTTCGTCCCCGTCCCCGACACCGCGCGGGCCGTGCTGGCCCGGCTCTCGCCCCACGCCGAGCCGCTGACCCGGGCGCTGGCGCGCGAGCTCGGCGAGATGAAGGGGCTGCGCATCCCCGAGGACGCCTGGAACCTCGAACGGGTCCCCGACCACCTGCGCGTCACCTTCCGCGCGGTCGACGACCGCGGGCGCGCCCTCGCCGAGGACAAGGACCTCGACGGCCTCAAACGCCGGCTCAAGCCGAAGTTGCAGAAGGCGATCTCGGCCGAGGCCCGCGGCATCGAGAAGAAGGGGCTCACCGACTGGGACTTCGGCCCGTTGCAGCGCACCTTCGAACGCAAGACCGCCGGGCACGCCGTCCGCGGCTATCCCGCCCTGGTCGACGAGGGCGCCAGCGTCGCCGTGCGCATCTTCGACAGCGAGGCCGAGCAGCGGCAGGCCATGTGGGCGGGGACCCGGCGCCTGCTCCTGCTCCAGATCCCCTCACCGGTGGCCGTGGTCCAGCGCGGGCTGTCCAACCAGGCCAAGCTCGCGCTCAGCCGCAACCCGCACGGCGGGGTGGCCGCGCTGTTCGAGGACTGCACGGCCTGCGCCGTGGACAAGCTCATGGCCGACGCCGGCGGACCGGTGTGGGACGCCGACGGGTTCGCCCGGCTACGCGACCACGTGCGGGCCGAACTGGCCGACACCCTCACCGACGTCGTCGGCCGGGTCGAGAAGGTCCTGACGCTGTGGCACCAGGCCGGCCGCGACCTCAAGGGCACCACCAGCATGGCGGTGCTGCCGTCGCTGGCCGACGCGCAAAAGCAGCTGGCGGGCCTGGTCCACCCGGGGTTCGTGACCGAGACCGGGTGGCGGCGCCTGCCCGACCTCGTGCGCTACCTGCGGGCGCTGCGCCACCGTGTCACCAAGCTGCCCGAGAACCCGCGCCGCGACCAGGTCAACATGGCCAAGGTCGAGCAGATGCGCCGCGCCTGCGAGGACGCGATCGCCGCGCTGCCGCCCGGGCGCGCCGCTGATGAGGATGTGCGCGAGCTCCGCTGGATGCTGGAGGAGCTGCGGGTGAGCCTGTTCGCGCAGGAGATCGGCACCGCCTACCCCGTCTCCGACAAGCGCATCCTCAAGGCGCTGGCGAAACTGGCGTGACGTCGGTGGGGCCGCCCCGTTCGACGGGACGGCCCCACGAGGGCACGGCGGCGCGGGTCAGCTTCCCCGGTTCTCGCCGAGTTCCTCCTCGATCGGGTTCACCGGTGTCGACCCGGTGTCGCGGTCGGGGTCCAGAGGCAGCGAACGCAGCACCTCGGCGGTGTTGGCGTACTCCCCCAGGGGCAGGGCGCGCAGCGCGCGCAGCACCTCCTGCGGGGCGTCACCCTGTTCGGCGTGGCGGACCACCTCGTCCTTGCCCGCCGGATAGTCCAGGTCCGACAGGGCCCGCTCCACGGCCTTGGTGTCACGCAGGTGGGTCATGGTGCCTCCTCGATCAGGCGGATCGGCGAACTCACGACGGGGACGGGACGACCGGCGTGGACTCCGTCCGGAAGGAGAGCCCGTCGTCGTCCACGCCGACGATCACGCGGTCGCCGGCGTCGATGTCCCCGTTGAGCAGCAACCGCGACAGCCGGTTGTCGACGTTGCGCTGGATGGTGCGGGCCAGCGGCCGGGCGCCGAAGTCCGGCTGGTAACCGTGCTCGGCGATCCAGCGGACCGCGCCGTCGGTGAACTCCACGTCGATGTCCTGGGCGCGCAGCCGCCGCTCGGTGTCGGCCAGCATCAGCCGGGTGATCTGGGCGATCTGCTCCTCGGCCAGCTGCGAGAACACGATGATCTCGTCGATGCGGTTGACGAACTCCGGCCGGAACTCCTCGCGCAGCCGCTTCATCACCCGATCCTCCAGCTGGGAGCCGCTGGTGCCGTCGCCGGCGGTGAAACCGATCGGGCCGCTGCTGGTGATCAGCTCCGAGCCGAGGTTGCTCGTCATGATGACGACGACGTTGCGGAAGTCGACCGTCCGCCCCTGGCCGTCGGTGAGCCGGCCGTCGTCGAGCAGCTGCAACAGCAGGTTGAACACGTCGGGGTGGGCCTTCTCGATCTCGTCCAGCAGGACGACCGCGTACGGACTGCGCCGCACCGCCTCGGTGAGCTGCCCGGCCTCCTCGTAGCCGACGTAGCCGGGCGGCGCCCCGATCAGCCGGCTGGCGGTGTGGCGTTCCTGGAACTCGCTCATGTCGAAGCGGATCATGCGCTCCTCAGAGCCGAACAGGGCCTCGGCCAGCGCACGCGCCAGCTCGGTCTTGCCCACCCCGGTGGGGCCGAGGAACAGGAAGCTGCCGATGGGGCGGTCGGGGTCGGCCAGGCCGGCGCGCGAGCGGCGGATCGCCTCGGCGACGGCCGTCACCGCCTCGTCCTGGCCGATCACCCGCGCGTGCAGGTGCTCCTCCAGGTTGACCAGCCGTTCGCGCTCCTCCTGGGTCAGCTGGGTGACGGGGATGGAGGTCAGCCGCGAGACCACCTCGGCGATGTCGACGACGCCGACCTCGGGCACGCCCCCGGTCCCGGTCGAGCGGGCCTGCGCGATGGACTCGCGGACCTCGTTGATCTCGTCGCGCAGCGCCGACGCCTGTTCGTAGTCCTCCTCGAAGACCGCGTGCTCCTTGCGCTCCTCCAACTGACGCAGCCGCTGTTCCAGCTCGCGCAGGTCCGTGCTGGGCGTCTTGACGCGCAGCCGCACCCGCGCGCCGGCCTGGTCCATCAGGTCGATGGCCTTGTCCGGCAGGAAGCGGTCGGTGAGGTAGCGGTCGGACAGCTCGGCGGCGGCGACCAGGCTCTCGTCGCTGAACCGCACCTGGTGGTGGGCCTCGTAGCGGTCGCGCAGGCCGCGCAGGATCTCGATGGTGTCCTCGACGCTCGGTTCGGGCACCAGGATCGGCTGGAAGCGGCGTTCCAACGCGGCGTCCTTCTCGATGTTCTGGCGGTACTCGTCGATGGTCGTGGCGCCGATGATGTGGAGCTCGCCGCGGGCCAGCGCCGGCTTGAGCATGTTGCCCGCGCTCATCGATCCCTCGGCCGCGCCGGCCCCGACGATCGTGTGGAGTTCGTCGATGAAGATGAGCAGCTGTCCGGCGTTCGCCCGGATCTCGTCCACGAGGTTCTTCAACCGCTCCTCGAAGTCGCCCCGGTAGCGGGTGCCGGCGACGACGCCGGCCAGGTCGAGCTGGACCAGCCGCCGTCCGCGCAGCGTCTCGGGGACATCGTCGTCGGTGATGCGGCGGGCGATCCCCTCGGCGATCGCGGTCTTGCCGACGCCCGGGTCGCCGATCAGCACCGGGTTGTTCTTGCGGCGCCGCGCCAGGACCTCGATGGCCTGTTCGATCTCCTCGTCGCGGCCCACCACCGGGTCCAGCCGGCCCTCGCGGGCCAACGCGGTCAGGTCGGTGCCGTGCTCGTCCAGGTTGGGCGTTGAACTCTTGGCCGTGCCGCCCTGCCCCGGCGGCCGTTCCCCGCCGGCGGCGGCCTGGAGGGTGTTCGGGGTGACGCCGGATTCGGCGAGCAGTCGGCCGATGGGACTCTCGTCGTTCACGGCGAGCGCGAACAGCAGGTGCGGTGGGCTGATGTAGGAGTGTCCGAGCGCGCGGGCGATCTGGTGGGCGTCCAGCAGGGTCCGCTTCGCCGCCGGGGTCAACGTCGGTGGACTCTGGGGGACGGGCTGATCGGTCGGTGTGTCCCCGAGTGCCTGCTCCAACCGGTCGGGGTCGCCGCCCGCCCGTGACACCAGGGCGCGGGTGCCCTCGTGCCGCAGCAGCGCCCACAGGATGTGCCCGGCGTCCAGATCGGAGCGGCCGGACTGGGCCGCGCGGGCGAACGCCTCGTTCACCACCTGCCGTGCCTCGTCGTCCATGAGCTGGGAGATGTCGACGCGCCGCACCGGCCGCCGCGGTCCCCCCGCTCCGAAGAAGCGGGCCAGGAACTCCTCGAAGGAGCCCGGGTCGTAACCGCCGTGGGACGGGAAATCGTGCGTCATCGGGTGATACCCCCATGCTCCTCTCGGCGTGGCCGTCCGGCCCGGCAGGCGCCCACGGCCCGGTTCCACCGCCGTCCAAGACCGTGGAAAGCCGTGGGCATGGCCCCCGACTAACCCCGCCGGGCGGGGTTGAAACCCCCGGCCGGTGTGAGGAGGGCCCACCCGGCCGGGGGCGAGGTCAGGCCACGCGGACGGCGCCGGTGAGGTTGGCCTCGAAGTGGCCCGACAGGCTCACCGTCTCCACCTCGTCCCCGGAACCGGGGGCGTGCACCATCCGTCCGTCGCCGATGTAGATCCCGGCGTGACCGGGCCCCTCGTAGAAGAACAGCAGGTCGCCGTAGCGCAGATCGTCCCGGTCCACCGGGGTGCCGGCCTCGTGCTGGTCGTAGGTGGTGCGGGGCAGGTCCACTCCGGCCTGGCGGTAGGACCACTGGATCAGCCCGGAGCAGTCGAAGGAGTCCGGTCCGCTCCCGCCGTACTCGTAGGGGAAACCGATCTTCTCCTGCGCGTGCCGCGCGGCCTCGTGCGCCGTGGTGGAGGCGGCCTGCGCCGGCGCGGCGCCGGTCAGGCCGGACACCGAGAACGCGGTGGCCGTCAGCGCGGTGGCCAGGAGGATTCCGGCGCAGCGGCGCCGGACGGAGGTGGTGATCGTGGTGGTGTGCATGGATTCCTCCCGTGAATCGGGACGCTCCGCCGTGAAGGCGCGGAGCGGTGTCGGGAAGCGGAGGAAAGGCCCGTGGGGGCCGGCCCGCCCACCCTGGAAGAGCGGGGCGAGGGCCCGGAGACGAACGCCGGGTCCCGTCACACGCGCGGCGTCCTCGCCGTCGTCATGCGCATCGGTGAAAGTGTCCACGCGCTCCGCGGGCGCGCCTTCGAGCGCGTGGGAAGCGGGAGCGGGGATCAGAAGGAGACCGGCCGCGGGCCTTCGCCCTGTCGCGAGGCCCACCGTGGAAACGGAGCGTCAGGCCGCCGTGTCGGAGCCTCCTCCGCGGGCACGGTGCAGCACCTTACCGGGGGGCCGTGTGGTGTCAACCCCCCGTGGGGAAGGCGGTGTCGCGTGAGCGGACGAGCTGTTCGACCCCGTCGAGCAGCAGGCGCAGGCCGAAGGCGACGTCGCTGGAGGTGTAGCCCTCCAGGTCGGCGCCGAAGACGCCGGAGTCGAGGGCGGCGCGCAGGGCCGGGAAGTCCTCGGGGGTGACCAGCCGGGCCAGCGTCCGCCCATAGGAGGCCGTCGCCGCCGCGCCGGTCTGCCACCCGCTCTGCTGGAGTTCCTGCACGGTCTTCGCCTCGCGGCGGACGTGCCCGTCCAGCAGCATCATCACGGCGATCTTCTCCGCCTCGTGCAGGCGGGTCTCCGCCAGGCAGGCCAGGCCCGCGTCCAGCCAGGCCAGCGCGTTCGGGGTCAGCGGTGGGCCGCTGAGCGGGACCTGGGGGATCCAGGGATGGCGCTGGAGCACCGCGAACTGGGCCCGCGCCCACTCCTCCAGGCCGCTACGCCAGCCGTCCCGGCCGGACAGGTCGGGGGGAGCGCCGATGGCGGAGTCGAGCATCGCGGCGAGGAGCTCGTCCTTGCCGCGGACGTGCCGGTACAGCGCCATGGTGGTGAAGCCCAGCCGTTCGGCGACGCGCCCCATGGAGACGGCGCCCAGGCCGTCGCCGTCGGCGATCTCGATGGCCGCCCCGACGATGCGCCCCAGGGAGAGGGCGGGACGGGACCGGCGCGAGGGGGCGCGCAGTCCCCAGAGGGTCTCCAGGAAAGGGGGCAGCGAATCGCCGTTCTCGCCGGTGTCGCCCTGCATGGCCACCGTCCACCCCCCATCCGTCCTTGACCCGCCATCCTAACGATGTGTATAAGATACACATTGCGTGTACGCCATACACATAGAAGGGGGTGGGCGCGTGACCGACGACGCGAGCATCCACGTGGCCGGACTGGAGAAGGCGTTCGGCCGAACCGCCGTACTCCGAGGCGTCGACCTGGACGTCACCGCAGGGACGGTCTACGCGCTGCTGGGACCCAACGGCGCGGGTAAGACCACCATGGTGCGGATCCTGTCGACCCTCATCCCGCCCGACGCCGGCCGGGCGAAGGTCGCCGGGTTCGACGTCGTGCGCGAAGCGGACCGGGTGCGCGGCGCGATCAGCCTGACCGGGCAGTACGCGGCCGTCGATGAGCTCCTCACCGGCGAGGAGAACCTGGTGATGATGGGGCGTCTGGGCGGATTGGGCCGCGCCGGCGCCCGGACCCGGGCTCACGAGCTGCTCGACCGGTTCGGACTGGGCGGCGCGGCGCGGCGCCGGGTCGCGACCTACTCCGGGGGGATGCGCCGCAGGCTCGACCTCGCGGCCGGCCTCGTCACCCGTCCCACCGTCCTCTTCCTCGACGAACCCACCACCGGACTGGACCCCCGCAGCAGGCAGGAGATGTGGGCGGCCGTCACCGAACTCACCCGCGAGGGGGTCACCGTGCTGCTGACCACGCAGTACCTGGAGGAGGCCGACCGACTCGCCGACCGGATCGCCGTCATCGACGGCGGCCGGGTCGTCGCCGAGGGGACCCCCGACGAACTCAAGCGCGGTGCCCCCGGAGAGTGCGTCGAGCTGCGCTTCGCCACCGAGGACGACTACCGCCAGGCCGCCGCCGTCCTGGCGGGGGCCGGGGTCCATCCCGCACCCGAGGAACTCCTGCTGACCGTCGACGCCGACGGCAGCGTCGGACAGATCAAGTCGCTCCTGGACCGCCTGGACCGCCATGACGCCGTCATCGACCGGCTGGTCCTGCGCAAACCGACCCTCGACGACGTGTTCCTCACCCTGACCGGTCACCAGACCCAGCCCGAGGAGATCCACCGATGACCGTCCAATCCCCTCCCCGGGCGCCCGCCCCGAGGATCGCGCGCGCCTTCGCCGACTCCGCCACGATGACCGGCCGTAGCCTGCGCCGCGTCCTGCGCGCCCCGGACTCCCTGCTCATCGGGGTGCTGCTTCCGATCCTGCTGCTCCTCCTGTTCGTCTACGTGTTCGGTGGCGCCATCCGGACCGATGGCGACTACATCGACTACGTCGTTCCCGGGGTGGTCCTGCTCTGCGCCGGATACGGTGCGGCCATCACCGCCGTCAGCGTCCACAACGACATGACCAATGGCGTCATCGACCGCTTCCGCTCGATGCCCATCACCCGATCGGCCGTCCTCGTCGGCCACGTTCTGGCCAGCCTGGCGCGCAACCTGTTCGCCACCTTCCTCGTCCTGCTCACCGCCCTGCTCGTGGGGTTCCGCCCCGAGGCCGGGCTCCTGGACTGGGGCGCGGTGATCGGTCTGGTCCTGCTCTACGTCCTCGCGGTCTCCTGGGTCTCGGTCTGCTTGGGCCTGGTGGCCCGCAGCGCCGATGGGGCCAGCGGATTCAGCTTCTTCGTCCTTTTCCTGCCCTACCTGAGCAGCGCGTTCGTGCCGCCCGAGACCATGCCCGCCGTGCTGCGGGCCTTCTCCGAGCATCAGCCGATCACCCCGATCACCGAGACCGTCCGCGCCCTGATGATGCAGGGGACCGCCGGAGACCAGGCGCTGGTCGCCCTCGCCTGGTGCGTCGGCATCCTCGTGGTCGCCATGGTCGTGGCACAACGGCTGTTCGAGCGCAGGACCGCCCGCTGACCCACGACGGCGGATTCGGGGGTTTGCGACACCGCTGATCGACCGGCCACGGCCAGGAGACCGGCAAGGCGCCAGGCCGGCGCCGCGGACCTCGATCCCCCGCTCCTCCTCGACGCCGCCCGGTGCGCGGGCGGCACCCGCCATCCGCCCGCCGCCTCGCCCGATGGAACAGGGCGGGGCGGCGTCCGCGTTCGGCCGGGAGCCTCCCGCGCCCCTATGGCCTCCGGCTCTGCGATCTCGACGTCGTCCACCGCGCCCCTTCGGAGCCGGAGCGGAGATAAGGGACGGAAACGACCCCGAGGACTCGACTCATCCGGCTGAGGGCCTTCGGGTCGTGGCCGGCCAGAGGGGAAGGGAGAGGGGTATGCGACTGCTGATCCTGTCCGACACCCACATCCCACGGCGCGCCCGTGACCTGCCCGCTCGCGTGTGGGAGGAGGTGGATCGCTGCGACGTCGTCATCCACGCCGGCGACTGGTGCGACCTGGCCTCGCTGGACGCCCTGGAAAGGCGGGCGCCCCGACTCCTCGCCGTCTACGGCAACAACGACGGCCCGCCCCTTCGCCACCGCCTTCCCGAGGTCGCCCGGGCCGAACTCGGCGGGGTGCGCTTCGCGGTGGTCCACGAGACCGGGCCGGCGCGTGGCCGGGAGAAGCGCTGCGCCGGGCGTTTCCCCGACACCGACGTGCTCGTGTTCGGCCACTCCCACATCCCGTGGGACTCCACCGCGCCCAATGGGCTGCGGTTGCTCAACCCCGGATCGCCCACGGACCGGCGCCGGCAGCCGCACCACACCTACCTCACCGCCCGGGCCGCCGACGGCGCGCTCACCGACGTCGAGCTGCACGCCCTGGACTGAGACGGGCCGCCCCTACCCGGCCCGCCACTCCCCGGTCTCCAGCGCTCCGGAGGCCTGCGGGCCCATCATGGTCATGCCCCCGTCGACGAACACGGTCGCACCGGTCACATAGGAGGATTCCGGGCCGGCCAGGAAGGCGATGACCGACGCCACCTCGCGAGCGTCGCCGGGGCGCCCCAACGGGTAGCCGCCCCGCGAACCGGACACCGGGGGCTGCTCGTGCTGCCCGGTCATCGGGGTGGCGATCTCGCCGGGGGCGACCGCGTTGGCGGTGATCCCGTGCGCGCTCAGCTCCAGCGCGAGGGTGCGCGTGAGCATCCGCAGCCCGCCCTTGGCCGCGCAGTAGGGGCCGGCGCCCACGCGCGGATAGGCCTCGTGCACGCTCGTCACGTTGACGATGCGCCCACCGCGCCCCTGGGCCACCATGTGGCGTCCGGCGGCGCGCGCGCACAGGAAGGGGCCGTCGAGGTCCACGGCGAGCGTGTCCCGCCATTGCGCGTAGTCGATGTCGAGGAGCGGCTGTTGCGTGCCGACGCCGGCGTTGTTGACGAGGACGCCCACGCCGCCGAGCTCCGCGATCAGTTCCTCCACGACGCCGGCCGCGGTCTGGGGATCCCTCAGGTCGTGCCGGCGCACGGCGGCCGTCCGCCCGGCCGCGCGCACCTCCTCAGCCGCGCCGCGGGCGCCCTCCTCGTCCTCGTGGTAGGTCAGTCCCACGTCGAAGCCGCGCTCGGCCAGGGCGACCACCGTCGCCCTGCCGATCCCGCTGTCACCGCCGGTGACGATCGCGACGCGGTCGTAGTCGCCGAAAGTCCCGCTCGCGCTCTCCGCCGCCTGGAGGGGTGTGTTCTCGGACAATTGGGTGTCCTCCTCGTCTGAGCCGGGATGGCCGGTCGTCCTGGGCGTCTGCCCGCCGCTCGGACGGCTACACCCCGTGTGTCCGGCTGCCGTTGGCATGCCCCGGCTCCCCGCGGGTAGCCGCGGCGGACATGGAACGGGACAGGGAACGCGCCTACGAGGACCTTCCGGTGGTGGAGGGGCTCGATGAGCTGACGTCACTGGTGGAACGCGACCACGGTCTCTACCTGCGCTACTCGCAGGGGCCCCAGCGTGATGGCGAGGGGCCGAGCAAGGACTACGAGAGCGGGCTGGAGTTGCCGGGGCTGTCGGTGACCGTGCTGAGCGCCGAGGACTGGTGGGAACGTCCGTTGGCCGACTGGGTGGCGCGCCAGGTCTGCAAGTACGTCGACCTCGCCGAACAGGGGGAGTCCCGTCGGGCCTGGGTGTTGCGCGGACGGGTCGTGGGGCACGGACCCGACCACGAGCCGCTGCTCGTCGATGTCACGCCGGTCGCCTGGGTCGGCGACGAGGCGGTGCGGCAGGCGCGCGCCCGCTACGAGGAGCGGTTCGACGTGGGCCGTGACTCCACAGGCCGAAGCGACGATGATTGACCCGAGCCCCGCGCGGCGGGAGCGACGGACGGGAAGGCGCAGGTGAAGTGGTGAATTCCGGCATGCCAGGTCCACCCCTTCCAGGAAAAGCCGTGGAGGGGGCTGCCGGGTTTTCGGCTTTCCCTTCCTGAGGCGTGACACGTGGAATTCGAAAAGGACAAAAAGGGGCATAAGTCCTCTCTTTTCGTTGCGTGTGTCACACTGCCTCCCGAGATGGGTGGGGAGGGGAAGGCGGGGAGTGAGCCCCGTGCCTGCACGGTTTCGCACGCCCCTCCCGCTCGGCGGAGTGGAAAACGAGAGGGAGTGAGGGAATTCGCCCTCTTGGTGGCGGGGAAAGGGCTAAGGTCGGTCGGTGATCCGGAAAACGGCACGGAAGAAGAGGGGAGTGGGTGAAGGGCGCTTTTCGGGTGTCTGCCGCGCACCTTCGGGCGAGCGTCCGGTTGGGTGCGCTGTGCTAATCTGCCTGACGATTCGGTGACGTTTTGGTGGTTTTGGTGGCGATCCGTTGGCTCTGCGCGAAGCTGTGCCATGTGATCGGTTGTGCCCTCCGGCCGCCCTGCGTCAGACCGGTCGGCGGTCGAAGCCGGACGCCCGCCACGAGCCCTGGAAACCTCGGCCATCCGCGAGCCCTGCTCGGCGTACACGTGTCACGGACACGGTCGCGCGCGGATGCCACGGCGTGTAGACCGGACGGTCGGACACGCCCGTCGGGCTCGTAGTCATTGGTCAATCCCGTCTACTGAGGAGATGTGCTGTGGCACAGGCGCCATCATCGGCCGATCGTGCTGACCACCCACTGGCGCACATGATGAGCACAGAGGAGACGTCGAGGCCGGTGGGGCGCGGAGTTCGGAGGGTGCTGGAGTGGTTCGGGCTGGCCCGACCGCGTCCTGTCCCCGCCCCCGCTCCCCAGCCGGCCGACAGGCCCGCCGCCTCCGAGGAGCCGGCCACATCCGGTGAGGAGTCCCTCCCGCCGGCGAGCCCCGCCCTCCAGGAGCCGACGGCGGCCGTCATCCAGGCAGACGCGGTCGACAGGGAGCGCGAGCTCCTCACGGTCACGCTGGCCAACATGGCCATCCGCGATCTCACACTGGTCGAGTCGCTGCTCGACATCGTCGAGGAGCTCGAGACCAAGACCGAGGACCCGGACCTGCTGGAACAGCTCTTCCGGATCGACAACCTCGCCACCCGCATGCGCCGCAACGGGGAGAACCTCCTCGTACTGGCCGGACAGGACACCGGCGACCCCCACATGGAGCCGGTTCCGCTGCTGGACGTGGCCCGCGCGGCCATCTCCGAGATCAGCGACTACGAGCGGGTCCGCATCGGCAAGTTCCCCGAGCGCGCCCTGTCCGGCACCGCCGCCGACGACATCAGCCACCTGCTCGCCGAGCTGCTGGACAACGCCACCGCGAAGTCCCCCGACCACGCCCAGGTCGTCATCAGCGCCCAGGAGATGGCCGACGAGCGTCTGCTCATCACCGTCGAGGACGAGGGCATCGGCATCCCCGAGAGCCAGCTCGCCGACCTCAACGACCGCCTGAGCGGCGCCCCGGTCATGGACGAGCGCGTCATCAAGCACATGGGCCTGTACGTGGTCAGTCGCATCGCCCAGCGTCACGACCTGCGCGTGCAACTGGAGGCGCGCTCCTTCCGCGGTGTCAGCGCCCACGTGATCGTGCCCGACACGCTCCTGCGTCACTCTTCGACGCCCAAGGCGGCCGCCGAGCCCCCGCGCTCCGTCGTCCAGAGCCCCCCCGCCCCCCGACCCACCCCCGCAACCGTGCCCACCTCTGCATCCCCGGCTTCCGGCCCGGCGGCGGGATCGTCGTCCGGGCTCACCGCGGCAGGTCTGCCCCGGCGCAGCGCCAATCGCACCACCACGCCGATGCCCACTCTCGCCCAGACGGATGACGCCTCTTCCGGGGAGACCCCGCCGGAGGACGCCGCCAGCAGGGCCGAGCGTATTCGCGCCGACCTCGACGGCTTCCTCGAGGGCGAACGCGCGGCCACGAAGGACGAGAAGGACGAATAGCCGGACGTGCTCCAAGGAGTGACCGGGTGGCGGTCGGCCCCGCACCACCGATCGCCACCCGTCCCTGGAGCGCGCCATCGCGACCCCCGACGAACTAACGAGAAGCTGGATGCACATGACTAACGGGTTGAGTGAGAACGCGGAGAACTTCACCTGGCTCATCTCCAACTTCGTGAAGGACGTTCCCGGAGTCGAGCACGCCGTCGTGGTCTCCTCTGACGGACTGCTGCTGACTTCCTCGCGTGACTTCCCGGAGGAGCACGCCGAACAGCTCAGCGCGATCGCCAGCGGCCTGCAGAGCCTCGCCGAGGGTGGTGCCCGACTGTTCGGCAAGGGCGAGTGCGAACAGCTCATCGTGCGCATGCGGCGCGGTCATCTGTTCGTCATGTCGATCAGTGACGGTTCCTGCCTGGCCGTCTTGACCTCGGCCGACGCGGAGATGAAGATCGTCGCCTACCAGATGACCCTTCTCGTGGAGAATGCAGGTCACGTGCTGACGCCGCAGCTGCGTTCCGAGCTCCGCGAAGTCATCGCCCGCTGACCCGGGTAGCTCTGGCCCGCCGGAGCGTAACTCACGAAGAGGTTGCCACAGCAATGAGCTACCGCAGGAGAAGAAGGGGCTCCCGCATCCGTCCCTACACCTTCACGGGTGGACGGACGCGATCGCGGCATCCCCTCATGGTTCAGACGCTGATCTCCACCGCAGATCCGTCGATCGACCCGCCGCGGAACCTGATGCCGGAGTCGGAACGGATACTGCTGCTCTGCCGCGAGACACGCTCGGTCGCCGAGATCTCGGCGGAGCTGAAGATCCCGTTGGGCGTCACCCAGGTTCTGCTGAGCGATCTGGCGGATCAGGGCCTCGTCTACATCCATCCCACCATCACCGGACACAGTCCGTCGGAAAACCAGGTTCTCGAGAGGGCGCTCCGTGGTCTCGAACGACTCTTCCAGTGACACCTTCTCCAAGATGTCGACCAAGATCGTCATCGCGGGAGGATTCGGCGCGGGTAAGACGACCCTGGTCGGCTCGGTCTCCGAGATCGAGCCGGTGACCACCGAGGCGGTCATGACCGAGGCCAGTGTCGTCCACGACGACACCACCGCGGTTCCGCAGAAGGTCACCACCACCGTCGCCATGGACTTCGGCCGGATCACCCTCGATGAGGAACTGATCCTGTACATGTTCGGCACGCCAGGCCAGGCCCGTTTCTGGTTCATGTGGGACGACCTGGTGCGTGGTGCCGTCGGCGCCGTCGTCGTGGTCGACCCTCGTCGTCTGGCCGACTGCTTCGACGCGATCGACTACTTCGAACAGCAGCAGCGCATCCCCTACATCGTCGCCCTGAACAAGTTCGACGGCCAGTTGAACTACACGGGCGAGGAGATCCGCGAGGCGCTGGAGATCAGCGACAACGTGCCGATCATCGACTTCGACGCGCGGGACCGCTCGTCGGCCGGGCACGTTCTCAAGGAGCTTCTGGTGCACGCGCTGGCCAACAGCGGCTCCCAGAGTGAACTCGTAGGCTGAGTCCGGCCCGCGCCCTCGGGCGCGGGCCGTCCTTCTCCGGGAACACGGGACCGCCGTGGCCGGGATCATATGTGCTGACGCTTTCCGGTCGGCGCAGCGTCCGAAAAACAGCGGCCTTTGCCAAGCGCGGTCCCGCGGGGCTAGCGTCGGGGCGATCTTCGACCGCGCCGCGGCGCGATGGTCCCTATGACGAGGAGAGGAAGCCGGTGAGAACGCACATCGAGGCCGAGGGCATGCTCCGCAGGTTCACCGGAGGGACTCCGCGGTCTCGGCACCTCGTCTGCTTCCCCCACGCGGGGGCCCCGGACTACGTCTACCGGTCCTGGGCCGCCCCGCTGGGCTCCCACTTCCAGGTATGGGGCGCCAGCATCCGCGGCCGCGAGCTCGACAACGAGCCCGAGCGGCGCTGGCGTGTGCTGGTGGAGCGGTTCGCCGACGCCCTGATGGGCTTCGAGGGCGACATCACGGTCTACGGGCACAGCCTGGGCACGCTCATGGCCTATGAGACGGCGCGCGAACTCGACCGGCGCGGGCGCGAGGTCACGCGCCTCGTCGTGAGCGGCCGGGTCGCCCCCCACGTCAGGCTCCACTACGAGCTTCCCACCGATCCGGTCGAACTGGCCCGGGCGGTGGCCGCGCGCTATGGGGGCGTGCCCGCGGAGGTGCTCGCCGAGCCGGAGATGCTCGAACTCGTCGGCCGCACCATGAGCGAGGACTTCACCCTGCACACCCACTACCGCTGGGAGCCGGGGAGCAGGCTGAGCGTTCCGCTGACCGCGATCGGAGGCGTCGACGATCCCGTCATCACGGAGGAGGGGCTGCGCGCCTGGGGTGAGCACACCAGCGGCCCGTTCACGGAGCTGACCATCCCCGGTGGGCACTTCCCCGGTCCGGACGAACTGCCCCTGCTGTTCGATGCCGTCAGGACCGGCACCGGCTGAGACGGACCCGACGCGGACGCCACGCCGATCGCGGCGCGGTTCCGCTTCCGCGCCCGGAGCCCTAGGGTGGCCTGGCGGCCGGGCGGTCCGGCCACCAGGCGATCACCCCGATCAGAACGGACGGTCATGGCCGAGCGTCGACTCCTGTGGATCGGTACCTACACCCCCGGTTGCGACCCGGCCGGGGACGGTTCGGGTGTCCACCGCGTGTGGCTGGACCCCCGGACCGGAGAGCTGTCGGGCGGACAGGCCGCGGGGCGGACCGACAACCCCTCCTTCCTGGCCGCCCATCCCACACTGCCGTATCTGTACGCGGTGAACGAGCGTCCCGACGGGGGTGTCTGCGGCTTCGCCGTCGAGGGGGAGGAACTCCGCCTTCTGGGAGAGGCCCCCACGGGGGGCGGCTCGCCCTGTCACCTCCTCGTCCACCCCGCCGGCCGGCACGTCATCACGGCCAACTACGCCGACGGGGTGGTCTCGGTGCACCCGATCGGCCCGGACGGCGCGCCACAGCCGGCCGTCGAGGTCGTCACGGCGGTCGGATCGGGCCCGGACGCGGACCGCCAGGAGGGGCCGCACGCCCACAGCGTCGTGCTCGCGCCGGACGGCCGGCACCTGCTCGTGGCCGACCTCGGCACCGACGAACTGCGCGCCCTGCCCTTCGACCCCGATGCCGCCGACCCGTTGGGGGAGCCCACGGTCGCAGCCCGGCTCGCGCCCGGGACGGGGCCGCGCCACGTCGCGGTCGGCTCCTCCGGTCACCTCTACGTCGCCGGCGAGCTCGACTCCCGTGTCCACGTGCTCCGCTGGAACGGCGCCACGGCCACCGCGGAACGGATCGCCGACCTCCCGGCGACCTCGGTCGAGGGGGAGCGCAACTATCCCGCCGAGATCGCGCTGACGCACGATGGAGCTCTCCTCCACGTCTCCAACCGGGGAGCCGACACGATCGCGACGTTTCGGATCGACCCCGACACCGGGGTGCCGCATCCGCTGGCCGAGACCCCGGTGGGGGTGCGCTGGCCCCGCCACTTCGCCCAGGCCGACGGGTACCTCGTGGTGGGCGGTCAGCAGTCCGGGGAACTGTCGGTGCTGCGGGTGGACCCCGAGACGGGGATTCCCACCGACACCGGCCACCGATTCGGTCTGCCCGACCCGGTCTGCGTCCTTCCCGCGACGCCGCGCTAGCCGGGACCGCCTCGGAACGCGGACGGCCATTAGCCACTTTCAACAAATTCCGGTTGAAAATGCTGTGGCTGTCCGCATCCGCGCACGGTGACGGAAGTGGACGACAATGAGCGCGTCACCCCATCACCGACCAGGCGCGAAGACGAGGACGGACATGAGCCAGACCCCTGTGAGCCGACCCCGATACCGGGGCTTCACCGCGCGTGACGCGGCCCTCGTCGCCCTGTTCGCCGCGCTGCTCGCCGTGTTGAGCATGCCGATCGCCATACCGGTCGGCCCGGTGCCGATCACCCTCCAGACGCTCGGCGTCATGCTGGCCCCCAGTCTGCTCGGCGCCAAGAGGGGCACGCTCGCCGTCGTGACATTCCTCGTCCTCGTCGTGGCGGGGCTGCCCCTCCTGCCCGGCGGGCGGGGAGGCATCGCCCCGTTCTACGGCCCCACCGGGGGCTACATGATCGGCTGGATCCTCGGCGCCCTGGTCATCGGGCTGCTGGTGGGCCGCACCCTGCCCCGCTACCGGCTGTGGTGGGGGATCCTCGCCAACATCGTCGGCGGTATCGGCGTGGTCTACCTGGTCGGGGTGCCCTGGAGCGCGATGGTCCTGGGCGACGGGCTGCTCGCCGTCATGACCGGGGTGGTGTGGTTCCTGCCCGGCGACCTCGCCAAGGCGGTCGTCGCGTCACTCATCGCGGCCGGGGTGTACCGTTCCTACCCGATCCCGCCGGCGGGCCGGCGGGTCGAGGAGCCGGCACCGACGCGCCCCCGGTGACCCGCCGCGCCGGCACGACGCCCTTCACCCCACGGGCCGCAAGGAACGGAAGAGACATCCCATGATCCGCCTGGAGAACGTGACGCACGCCTATGAGGGCCGTCGCGTGCTGTGCGACATCTCGGTCGAGTTGTCCGAGCACCGGATCGGGCTGATCGGCGCGAACGGTTCCGGGAAGTCCACGCTGGCGCGCACGCTCAACGGGCTCGTCGTCCCCGACTCGGGACGGGTCAGCGTCGACGGCCTCGACACCCGGACCGACGCGCGGGCGATCCGACGCAGGGTCGGGTTCGTGTTCTCCGACGCCGACACCCAGATCATCATGCCCACGGTCGCCGAGGACGTGGAGATCGGCCTGCGGGGCAGCGGGCTGGACCGGGCCGAGATCCGAAAGCGCGTCGACGCCGTGCTGGCCCGCCACGGGCTGGCCGACCACCGCGACCACCCCGCGCACCTGCTCTCCGGCGGCCAAAAGCAGATGCTGGCGTTGGCCTCGGTGCTGGTCACCGAGCCCGACGTCCTCGTCTGCGACGAGCCCACCACACTGCTGGACCTGCGCAACGTGCGCGTCGTCGAGCAGATCCTGCGCGGGTTGCCGCAGCAGGTCATCCTGCTCACCCACCACCTCGACGTCCTCGACGGGTTCGACCGGGTGCTGGTCATGGACGAGGGGCGGATCGTGTTCGACGGCGATCCCGGCGAGGCCGTCGACTTCTACGTCGGCCTCATGGACCGGCGGTCGTGACCTCGCTCGGTCTCTACGTCCCCGGCCGGACCCCGCTCCATCGCGCGCCGGCCGGGGTGAAGCTGGCCCTGCTGCTCGCGGTGGTGACCGTGGTGGTGCTCCTGCCACCGGTGGGCGCGGCGGTCGCGGCGCTCGTCGCGGCCGCGCTCTACCCACTGTGCGGCCTGCCCTCGCACCACCTGTGGGGGGTGCTGCGTCCGCTGCTCCCCTTCCTCGCGCTGATCGCCCTCTTCCAGGCGGTGACCGCCGGCCCGCAGGTCGCGCTGGGGGTGTGCGCCCGGCTGGCGGCCGCCGTGCTGGCCGCCGGCCTCGTCACCCTCACCACCCGGGTCGCCGAGATGCTGGCGCTGTTCGAACGGCTCGCCCGTCCCCTGCGCCTCGTCGGGGTCCGGCCCGACTGGGCGGCCCTGGTGCTCGCGCTCACCGTCCGCTGCGTCCCGATGGTGGCCGCGGCCTGGCGGGGCGCCCGAGAGGCGTGTCTGGCCCGAGGCATCCGGCCGCGACCACACCGCCTGGTGGTGCCGGTCGTGGTCGGCATGGTCCGCTCGGCCGAGGCCCTGGGGGAGGCGATGAGCGCGCGGGGCCTCGACTGAGCGGAGCCCGCCCGCTACCTCGGCGGGGCGAGGCCGGCGGAGGGACCCGGGGCGGGGGACCGCTCGCCGTCGAGGACGGGAGAGGACCATTCGGGGGTGTCCAGGCGGACCACGCGCCCCTCCAGACGGGCCTGCTCCGCCGCGAACACCAGCAGGTGGGAACGGAGCGCGTCCTCCCCGCTGGTGGCGACCAGCGCGGGGTCGCCCGCGGCGACCGCGGGCAGGAAGGAGGCCAGCAGACCGCCGTCGCCGCCGCCGTGCCCGGAGTCGATCAGGCCGTCGTTGGCCGCGGCCACCTCGATCGTCTCGGCGGAGTCGCTGAGGAAGTCGTACACGGTGATGCGCTCGCCGTCGCAGAACAGCTCGCCGTGGGTGCCGAACAGGGTCGTCTCGCGCGGACGGGCCCGGTTGAAGGCGGTCATGGTGAACGTCGCGGTCACGCCCCCGGTGAACTCCAGCGCCACCACCTGGTGGTCGACCACATCGTTGTCGCAGTGGTAGACGCAGCGCCCGTAGGGACCGGTGCGCAGCGCCTCGGTGACACTCTCCACGGTCGGTCGCGGCGTGAGGACGTCCAGAGGCCAGCCCGTCCGTCCCTCGGCCAGGAACCGCCCATAGATGCGCGGGGCCGAGTAGGGGCAGGTGGCCTCCACCGCGCAGTCCAGGCAGCGTTCCCCGGCACCAGGGGGCGCCTGGTCGGGACGGAAGTGGCGCAGGCGCCCGAAGGAGGACACGGCCACGGCGTCACGGCCGATGACGTGGCGCAGCCAGTCGAGGTCGTGGCAGGACTTAGCCATCAGCATCGGCGCGGTGTCGGCGGCGCGCCGCCAGTTACCGCGCACGTAGGAGTGGGCCTGGTGCCAGAACCCGACCGGTTCGACGTGGTCGACGCTGACGATCTCGCCGATGCGCCCCGACTCCACGATCTGCTTGACCATCCGGGTGTAGGGTGCGTAGCGCAGCACGTGACACACTCCGAGCAGGACCCCGTTGCGCCGCGCCGCGGTGACGATCGCCTCACAGTCGGCCCTGGTCTGCGCGAGCGGCTTCTCCACCAACAGGTGGTATCCGCGGTCGGCCAGCGCCACCGCGGGCTCCACGTGCGCGTCGTCGAGCGTGCACACCAGCGCGACGTCGGCCAGGCGGGGCAGGGCGGCCACCTCGCGCCAATCGGTGAAGCGCAGGCCGGCGGCGACGCCGTGCGCGTCGGCGAGCGGTTCGCGGTAGGCCGCCCGCGGTTCGGCGACCGCCACGACCCGCGCGACCTCGGGGTGGCGCCGGATCCACTCGGCGTAGCCGCCGCCCCGTGAACCCGCGCCGACGATGAGCACCCGAACCGGCGACATGGTCTCCTCTCCTTCCGACCCGACTCCCCGGCGTTCCGCGATCAGCGGAATCCGCCCGCGGACAGGCCCTTGACGATGCGTCGTTGAAACAGCAGCACCAGCACGACCAGCGGGAGCGTCACGATGACGCCGGCCGCCATCTGCGAGCCGAAGGGCTGTTGGAACTCACTGTCCCCCGCGAACTTGGCGATCGCGACCGTCACCGGGTTGGAGGCGAGCGTGATCGACACGACGCTGGAGATCAGGTACTCGTTCCAGGCGGCGAAGAACACCAGCAGCCCGGTCGTCACCACACCCGGCGCCGCCAACGGCAGGATGATCCTGCCGAACGCCCCGAACGGCCCGCACCCGTCCACCCGCGCGGCCTCCTCCAGCTCCCAGGGCATCTCGCGGAAGAAGGTGGTCAGCACGAAGATGGCCAGGGGCAGGGCGAAGCTGATGTTCGGCACGATCATGGCCTGGTACTCGTCGATCCAGCCCCAATCGGCGAACAACTGGTACAGGGGGGTCACGATCGCCACGCCGGGGAACATCGAACAGGCGAGGATGAGCGCGAGCACGAGATTGCGGCCGCGAAAGCGCAGCCGGGCGAGCGCGTAGCCGGAGAACACCGCGATGACCATCGCCAGCAGGGTCGTCGTCACCGCGATGACGACGCTGTTGCGCACGGCGTAGCCGAAGTGGTCGCGCCCCCCGAGCACCCCCCGGTAGTTGACGAGGGTGGGGTCGCGCGGCCACAGCGAGTTCGACGCGATCTCGCCGGGACCCTTCAGGCTGGAGACCACCATCCAGTAGAACGGGGCGAGACAGTAGAGCAGGAGCAGCGCGATGCCCGCGCCGATCACCCAGTTCTCCCACCCCCATCGGCGCCGCTGCCGCGGCCGTCCCGTCGTTGCCGTCCTCATCTGGCCGCCTCCTTGACGCCGGCGAACACGTTCGTCCCCAGGAGCCGGATGAGGAGGAACGCGCACAGGAAGACGAACAGGAACGTCAGCGTGGACAGCGCGCCGCCGTACCCCTGCTTCAGCTCACCGGTCGCGGTACGCACGACCAGGGTCGACAGCGTCTCGGTGTTGTTCGCGCCCCCGGTGAGGATCTGGGGGAGGTCGTACATCCGCAGCGCGTCCAGCACCCGGAACAGCACCGCCACCACGATGGCGGGTTTGACCAGGGGCAGCGTCACCGAGGTGAAGCGCCGCCAGGCCGAGGCCCCGTCGAGCGCCGCGGCCTCGTACAGGTGCGGTGGGATGGTCTGCAGACCGGCCAGGATGAGCAGGGCGACGAACGGCGCGGTCTTCCACACCTCGGCGAAGATGATCGACCACTTCGCCGGCCACTCGCTGCCACCCCACACGATCTCGGTGCCCAGCACCGCGTTCACGACACCGTCGGGCTGGAGCATCCACCCCCACATGACCGCGCTGACCGCCGTCGGCAGGGCCCAGGGCAGCAGCACGGAGGCGCGCACGATGCCGCGCCCGCGAAACGCCCGGTGCATCACCAGGGCCATGAGCAGCCCGAGCAGCGTCTCGATGGCCACGCTCACCACGGTGAAGAACAGGGTGTTGCCCACCGCGGCCCAGAAGTCCTCGCGGTCGTAGCCGAAGAGCGCCTGGGCGTAGTTGTCGAACCCGACGAACGTGGGGGAGCGACCGATGGGGTCGTCGAAGAACGAGCGCGCGATCGCCGAGAGGATCGGGTAGACGACGACGAGGCTGAGCGCGATGAGGGTCGGGATCAGCAGCAGGGTCGCCAGCCGGCGCTCGTCGCGCCGCTCCGTGTCACCGATCATGTGCCACGCACCGCCCTCTCCAGTTCTTCCTGCATGGTGGTGACGGCCTCGTCCACCGTCATCTCACCGGTCATCGCGGCGTAGGCGGACTTCTGGATCGCGTTGGTCACGTCGTTGTAGCGGGCCGTCACCGGGCGGGGGCTGACGTTGTCCATGCCCTCGCGCACCGCCGCGAGGTAGGGGGCCTCCTCGAGGAGGGCGGGGTCCTCGAACAGCGCGTCGCGGGCCATGGGGGTGCTGGTGTCGGCGAGCCAGTCGCGCATGACCTCCTCGCTCTGCATGAACTCGATGAAGCGCAACGCCTCGTCCTTGTGGTCGCTATGGACCGACAGGGCCAGGTTGTTGCCGCCGAGCGTGCCGGTGCCCGGCCCGTCGGGGCCCGGCAGGGGCGCGGCGTCGAAACGGCCCTGGACGACCGACTCCTCCCCGGGGGAGTTCATCAGGGGGTAGGCGAACGCCCAGTTGCGCATGAACAGCAGGTCGCCGCGTTGGAAGGCCAGGCGGGTCATGTCCTCGTTGTAGGTGAGCGCGGCCTGGGGGATGTGACCGTCGGCCATGGCCTCGACGAGGAAGCCCAGTCCCTCGCGGCCCTCGGGGGAGTCCACGACGACCTCGCCCTGTGGGGTGATGACCTCGCCCCCGGCGGAGGCCACCGCCTCGACCAGGGCGACGGTGATGCCCTCGTAGCGCATGTACTGGCCGGCGTAGCAGTCCATGTCGTTGCGCTCGGCGATCGCGCAGGCGTCGATGAGCTCCGCCCAGGTGCGCGGGGGCGAGTCGAGCAGGTCGGTCCGGTAGAACAGCAGGCCGGTGCCGGTCGCGAACGGCGCGGCGTACAGCCGTCCGTTCCAGCGGCCGGTCTCGGTCGCCGCGGCGAGGATCCCCGGCCCGGCGAACCGTTCCTCCTCCAGGGGCTCCAGCCAGCCACGGGCCGCGAACTCCGCCGTCCACACCGCGTCCAGGTACAAGACGTCGTACAGGCCGGTGCGGGCCTGGAGGTCCTGGACCATCGCGGTCCGCTGTTCGTCGGCCTCGGCCGACAGCGGGACGTAGCGTACCGGCGCGTCCGGGTTCTCCTGGTTGTAGCGCTCGACCAGCGCGCCGAGGTCGCCGCCGCTGGCACGGGTGGCCGCGAAGGTGACCACCGCTTCGTCCTGGTCGCCGGGGAGGCTACCCGAGCAGGCGGTGGAACCAAGGACCAGACACACCGCGAGGGCGATCGCTCGGGAGAACGGGCCGGGACCAGGTCTGCGCATGCGGACCCCCACATTCGCTCGACGGCTCCTGCCTAGGCGTTGCGCTCATGGAACAGTGCGGATCAGGCGATGTCAATCACGATCCGCGCCCGCGTCGTGGCCGTCCGGGGTGGGGGCGGATCGTCCCCATCCGTCTCACCAGCATCGACGTCTCAAGGGCACGGGGCGGGCAACGGCGGAGGAAACGGCCGATGTCGGCCGAGTGGCTCGTGGGGCAATGCAGGGAATTCCGTGACTTTTCTGGGTGATCCGCCCTGTTAGGGTCCGTCTGCCGGCCACGTTGGTGGCCCATGCCCCGAGTTCGGTTCCCGGCCGGAGGGAGTGGCCGACATGCGCGCACGCTCGACGTCTTCGCCCCCGCCGCGCCGTGCCCGAGACGGCGGCCCGCGGTGGCCCGTCTGCGTTGCCGCGCTGGCCGCGCTCCTCCTCAGCGTCCCCGCGTTGCTCGGCACCGCCCCGGCCACCCCACGGCAGTCCGGGCGGGACGCGGCCGCCTCCCCTCCTCCCGCGGCCGCGCCCCCACTCGTGGCCTCCCCGTCGCCCGTCCCGGGGCTGAGCCCCGAGGAGGGGCAACGGATCACCGCCCGGATCGAGGACTACCTCGCCGGTCAGGAGGGCCGGCTCGCCATCTCCGTCCACGACCTCGCCACCGGGACGACCTATGGTTACGGCGGCGACCAGACGTTTCCCACGGGCAGCCTGGTCAAGCTGAACATCCTCGTCCTGCTGCTCCTCCAGGCCGACGACGAGGAACGCGAACTCACCGCGGAGGAACGCGACCTCGCCGAGCAGATGATCCGCTACAGCGACAACGACGTCACCGACCTGCTCTACCAGCGCATCGGATTCGACGCGGGCTTCGCCCGGGGCAACGCCCGCCTCGGCCTGCGCGCCACCGTCGCCGGAGGAGGACAGCCGGGGGTGTGGGGGGCCACCACCACGACAACGGCCGACCAGATCCGCCTCCTGCGCGCGGTGTTCACCGACTCCGGCCCCCTCAGCCGGCACAGCCGCTCCTACGCCCGCCGTCTCCTCGGCTCCGTCGCCCCGGAACAGGCCTGGGGGGTGTCCGCCGCCGCGGGGGAGGGCGACAGGGTCGAGCTCAAGAACGGCTGGGTACCACGCGACGTCGACGGAGGCCGCTGGGCGATCAGCAGCGCCGGCCACGTCCACGGCGAGCGGCGCTCCTACCTGATCGCCGTGCTGTCAGACCGCCATCTCGGCTACGGGGAGGGGGTCGCCTGCGTCGAGCACGTCGTCACCGAGGTGGTCGACGCGCTGGAGGAGAACGCGGCGAGACAGCGGGGAACCGACCACGCCGGCCTCGCCCCCAGGGCGTCCTAGGCTGGGGGCGCCCGCGCGAAAGCCCGACCCCGTGCAGAGTGGAGCGAGTCGATGATCGACCTGCGTTCGGACACCGTCACCCGACCGACGGCGCAGATGCGCCGCGCCATGGCCGAAGCCGAGGTCGGCGACGACGTTTTCGGCGAAGACCCCACGGTCCGCGAACTGGAGGAGGAGACCGCGGCCCTCCTGGGCAAGGAGGCCGCCCTCTACGTTCCCTCAGGGCACATGTCCAACCAGTTGGCACTCTACGCGACGGTCGCGAGCGGCGAGGAGGTCTGGGCGCACGAGCGCTGCCACATCCTCTCCAACGAACAGGGCGCCTCGTCGATCCTGACCCGCGCGCTGCCGCGGGTCTTCTCCGACCCCCAGGGATATCCGGACGCCGGGCTGCTGGAGGAGTGGGCCGTGGGCGCGGAGGACATCCACCGCGCCCGGCCGCGACTGATCTGCCTGGAGAACACCTTCGGGGGGCTGGCGATCCCGCTCGCCGAACAGCGGAGGGTGGCCGACTTCGCGCACGGCCACGGCATGCGCATGCACCTGGACGGGGCACGGCTGTGGAACGCGGCCGTCGAACTGGGGGCCTCGCCGGCCGAGGTGGCCGAGGGCGCCGACACGGTCTCGGTGTGCTTCTCCAAGGGGCTGGGCGCCCCCGTGGGCTCGGCGCTCGCCGGTGACGCCGAGACGGTCCTGCGGGCCCGCCGCGCGCGCAAGATGCTGGGCGGCGGCATGCGGCAGGCCGGCATCATCGCCGCCGGCGCGTTGTACGCGCTACGGCACCACCGGGAGCGGATCGTCGAGGACCACGCCCGGGCCGAACGCCTGGCCACCGGACTGTCCGGGCTGCCGGGCCTGTCCGCCGCCGCGCGCACGAACATGGTCCTGGTCGAGACGCCGCGCGGCGAGGCCGCCCGCTACGCCGCGGCGTTCACCGAGCACGGCGTGCGCTGCCTGGCCACCGGTTCCGGCCGGGTCCGCCTCGTCGTCCACCTGGAGATCGACGACGCGGCGATCACGGAGGCGGTCGAACGCATCGCCAAGGCCGTCGCGGCCCTCGCCTGACCCGTCCCGAGCGCGCCGCTCATCGGCCCGGGGAGGGCGGCTCCGCCCTCCCCGGGCCCGAAGATCACCGCGCCGCCGGCAGGTCCACCAGCCTGGCGATGGTCAGCCGGTGCCGGTCGGCCGTCCCCAGGGCGATCGAACAGCTCTTGGCCCGCTTCAGGTACAGGTGCGCGGGGTGCTCCCAGGTGAAGCCGATCCCCCCGTGGAGCTGTACCGCCTCCTCGGCGGCCGTGACCGCCACCCCCGAGACGAACGCCTGGGCCAGCGCGGCGGCCAGCGGGGCCTCCGGGTCGTCGGAGGCGACCGCGCTCGCCGCGTTGCGGACCACGGCCCGGGCCTGCGAGATCGACACCCACAGGTCGGCGAGGCGGTGCTTGAGCGCCTGGAAGGAACCGAGCGGACGGCCGAACTGGTGCCGGGTCTTCAGGTACTCCACGGTGGTGGACAAGGCCCACTCCGCGCATCCCAGCTGCTCGGCGGCCAGCAGCGCGGCGCCCGTCACCAGTCCTCGGCGCACGGCCGATTCGGCCTGTTCGCCGGTCGCCAGCAGACGTCCGGAGGCGCCGGCCAGCTCCACGTCGGCCAGGGGACGGGTCAGGTCGAGGGAGACCACCGTGGTGACCGTCGCCTCGCCCGCCTCGACGAGGTACAGCGCCGGCCCCTCGGAGCCGGCCGCCGGCACGACGAGCAGGTCGGCGGTCGAGGCGTCGACGACGCCGCCCACGCGGCCGCTCAGCCGTCCCTCTTCGACGCGCACCCCCTCCGGGAACCCCGCGTCGGGCGCGGTCGCCAGGGGGATCAGCAGGGTCGCCGTGCGCTCGCCGGAGGCCAGCGAGGCCAGCGCCTCCCCGAGGGGGGAGTCGGCCCGCCCGTCCAGGGCCAGCAGGGTTCCCGTCGCGAGCACCGCGCTGCCCAGGAAGGGGAGCGGCGCCACGGCGCGGCCGAGCTCCTCGGCGACCACCGCGCTCTCCCGCAACGTCGCCCCCGCGCCGCCCGCCTCCTCGGGGATCGCCAGGCCGGCCACGCCCAGGTCGGCGAGGGAACGCCACAGGGCGAGGTCGGTGACCTCGTCGGACTCCACGCGGGCCAGGACCCTGTCCCAGCCGCACCTGTCGGCGAGCAGGGAGCGCACGCTGGCGCGCAGCTCCTCCTCGACGTCGCTGTAGAGCAGGTCCGGGTCGTTGCTCACTTCGGCAGGTCCTTCCACGCGACGTCCTTGTCCACCCTGATCTCCCCGGGTAGGCCCAGCACCCGTTCGGCGATGATGTTGCGCAGGATCTCGGAGGTGCCGCCCTCGATCGAGTTCCCCTTCGAGCGCAGATAGTGGAAGCCGGGGACACGTTTGGCGAGGTCGACCCCGTCGGGACGGCGGAACGTCCAGTCGTCGTAGGTCAGCCCCTCGCCACCCAGCAGCTCCAGCTCCAGCCCGGAGATCTCCTGGTTGAGCCGGGCGAAGGACAGCTTCGCCGCCGACCCCTCGGGGCCGGGCTGTCCCACGGCGAGCTGCTGGCGCAGCCGCTCCTTGGTCAGCCGGGCGGCCTCGGCCTCGACCCACAGGCGCAGCAGCGCGTCGTGCAGGCCCGGAGTGCGCAGTTCGGGACGGTCCCGCCAGATCCCGGCGACCAGGCCGATGAGTCCGCCCTCGCGGGGTTCGGCCCCGCCCCCGATGGACACCCGCTCGTTCATCAGCGTGGTCTGGGCGACCCGCCAGCCGTCACCGACCTCGCCCAGCCGATGGGAGTCGGGGATGCGCACGTCGGTGAGGTAGACCTCGTTGAACTCCGCCTCGCCGGTGATCTGGCGCAGGGGCCGCACCTCCACGCCCGGAGCGGTCATGTCGCAGACGAAGTAGGTCATGCCGCGGTGCTTGGGCACGTCGGGATCGGTCCGGGTGACCAGGATCGCCCAGCGGGCGCGGTGGGCGAGCGAGGTCCACACCTTCTGCCCGTTGACCACCCACGTGTCGCCGTCGCGGACGGCGCGGGTGCCCAGGGCGGCCAGATCGGAGCCGGCCCCCGGTTCGCTGAAGAGCTGGCACCAGATCTCCTCGCCGGTGTACAGCGGCTTGAGGAAGCGCTCCTGCTGCTCCGGGGTGCCGAAGGCGAGGATCGTGGGCGCCGCCATGCCCAACCCGATGACCAGGGCCTCACGGCCACTCGGAGCCGCGCCCAGCCGGGCGAACTCCTCGTCGACGACCGCCTGGAGGGCGCGGGGCGCGCCGAGCCCGCCGAGCCCTTCGGGGAAGTGCACCCAGGCCAGACCGGCGTCGAAGCGGGCGGCCAGGAACTCGATCGGGTCGGTGGTGGCGGGATCGTGGGCGGCGACGAAGTCGGCGACCCGTGCCCGCAGGGCGGCGGCGTCGGGGACGCCGCCGGTTGGAGCCGTTGTCATGGAGCCTCCGTGAAGCGGTGGACAGGAAGTGGGGACACGAGGCGGTCCGCGGCGCTCCCGCCGCCCGCGGGTCAGTCGAGCGGTCCGCCGGCCACGTAGATGACCTGGCCGGACACGAACCCGGCCTCCTCACTGGTGAGGAAGGCGATGGTGGCGGCGATGTCCTCGGGCTGCCCCACCCGGCGGACCGGGATTCCGGCCGCCGCGGCCTTGGTGAACTCCTCGAAGTCCATGCCGACACGTTGCGCGGTCGCCCGCGTCATGTCGGTGGCGATGAAGCCCGGGGCGACCGCGTTGGCGGTGACACCGAACTTGCCGAGCTCGATGGCGAGGGTCTTGGTGAAGCCCTGGAGGCCGGCCTTCGCGGCGGAGTAGTTGGCCTGGCCGCGGTTGCCCAGCGCGGAGCTGCTGGACAGGTTGACGATGCGGCCCCAGCCCTGCCGGGTCATGTGGGCCTGGGCGGCCCGGCTCATGAGGAAGGAGCCGCGCAGGTGCACGCCCATGACGGTGTCCCAGTCGTCGTCGGACATCTTGAACAGCAGGTTGTCGCGGATGACCCCGGCGTTGTTGACGAGGATCGCGGGCGGGCCGAGACGCTCGGCGATCTGCGCGACCGCCGCCGACACCTGGTCGGAGTCGCTGACATCGGCGCCCACCGCGATCGCGGTGCCGCCCTCGGAGGTGATCGCCGTCGCCGTGGCCTCGGCGTCGCCCTCCTTGAGGTCGACGACGGCGACGGAGTGGCCCTCGGCGGCGAGGCGGCGGGCGGTCGCGGCGCCGATGCCGCGGGCCGCCCCGGTGACGATCGCGACGCGGGGAGTCTGGGCCATGGGGTTTCCTCCAGTCGGTGTGGTCTGGAACACGCTGGACCGATCCTATCCACTTCATACCGACCGGGTGGTATGTGGGGTGTGGTGGTGGCGGCCGGGCGCGTCCGAGATCGGCGCGCCGCCCCCGGCGCGGGGCTGGACGCTAACGTGGAGGGGCGGGTTCGCGTCGGCGTGGCCGCCGTTCTCGCGCGCTCCCCGTCCCTTCGGAGAGGCGAAGGCGTTGTTCGACGCCCACCTGCACATCATCGACCCGAAGTCCCCACCGTGGCCCGGGGACGACGAGGATCCCCCACGGCCGTTCACGGTCGCCGACTACCGCTCGCGTGTCGCGGCGCTGGGGGTCGTGGGCGGCGCGGTCGTCGCCGGATCCTCCCATCCCCGGGCCCGCGCCGGCCTCGTCAACGCTCTGCGTGAACTCGGCGGCGGGTTCGTCGGGGTGGCCATGCTGGAACCCGACACCCCCGATTCGGAGTTGCGCGACCTGCACTCGGCGGGGGTCCGCGCGCTCCGTCTCGACCTGCGCAGGCGGGGCGCCGTCGATGTGGACGGCCTCGTCCAACTCGCGTTGCGGGCCGCGGACCTCCTCGGCTGGCCCGCGGAGCTGCGCGTCGACTCCCGCGAGCTCGGCGGCCTGTCCACTCACCTGGCGCCGCTGCGCAGGATCAGCGTGGACCACCTCGGACTGGCCGAGGAGGGGCTGCCGGCGCTGTTCGACCTCGTCGCCTCGGGAGCCCGGGTCAAGGCGACCGGGTTCGGCCGCGGCGACCTCGACGTTCCCGCCGTCGTGCGGACCATCGCCGGGATCAACCCCAGCGCGTTGATGTTCGGCACCGACCTTCCCTCGACCGGGGCGGCCTGGCCCTTCGTCGACAGCGACGTGTCGCTGCTCACCGCCGCGCTCACCGAACACGAGGCCGAATGCGCGCTCTCGCGTAACGCCGTCGACTTCTACGGCGTCGATTCCCTGGGGTGAGCCTGGGGGAGAGGTCGAACGGTCCCACCGCGGGCGGTCGGCCCCGCGCGCGGGGCGGGCTCATCCCGTCCCGCTCCACAGCAGCAGCGAGCCGCCGAGCAGGACGGCTCCGGTGACCGCGACGATGACGAACAGGAGCTGGACGCCGAAGCAGGCGATGTACCCCCAGCCGGCCGCGGTGACCCCGGGAGCGGGGCGCACGATCACCAGGGTGATCGCCGCGCACAACAGGATCACGCCCAGGAGCGGGGCCGCCCTGCTCCAGGAGGCGGGGAGCGTGGCCAGGAGGACGGCGGGTGTCAGGGCCAGTACGACCCCACTGGCGGCTCCCGCCACCACCGTGACGCCGAGGGGGCCACGGGAGGGAGCCGGCGGTCGCCGGTGGTCCATCGTCGTCTCCTTGGGAAGGGTGGGCCGTGGGGGAGGCGGGTGGGCGCCGAGGGGCCGAAACCGCCGTGGCGGCGTCTTCTCGGCGGCCTACCCGGGTGACGGCGAAGGTAATCGGCGCGCGGTCTGTCGCCGGAGCCGGGCGAGCGCGGGCGCCCCGGGATGGGTCCCGCCTCGGAGGCGAACATGAGGCGGGAAAGCCCAGGTTCAGAATCGCCGATTAAGCACCTTAAATCCCATATGAGTGCTTAATCCTCTCGGTTTTGTCCAGGCTTCAACTGTTCTCCCGGGGACGATGTCCTAGGATGGGGTGCAAGAGGCGCCTGCACGTGCATCTGGACCTTGCATCTGCATAAGCCTCGGGAAATACTGGCGTTCGCGCGCCAAGGCATACGTGCGATCGAGTCGACTCCAAGGGGATCGCGGTGACCGGACATTCACCCCAGCAACCGACAGGACGGGCGGCGGGATGGGACCGGATGCACCCAGTCGTCCTTGAGGCCGTCCTCGAAGCCGACTCTCCGCAGCCTTGGTGGCTTCCGTCCCTGCGTAACGGAACGTTTCGATGGGACACCCGTCCCGGTCACGCCAGCCACGACAGCGCCTCCTGGACCCTCAGCCGCGGTTCGGGCTCGGTGCACGCCGCGCGTGAGCTCGCCATGGCCGTCCTTCGCGAGTGGAGCATGGCCCGGCTCTCCGGCGACGTGGAACTGGTCGTCTCCGAACTCGTCACCAACGCCCTGCGCCACGCCCAGGCGATGACGCCCGCCGCCCCCGGTTATGAGAACGTGATCCAGTTGGCGATGTTGCGCCGGGGAGGCGAACTGGTCTGCGCCGTCCGTGACGGCAGCGACCGTCTCCCGGCCCAGCGCGAGCCCGATTTCCTGGCGGAGACCGGGCGGGGACTCCACCTCGTCTCCTGCTTCAGCCGCAGTTGGGGTAGTGTTCCCGTCGCCTCAGGAGGCAAGTTCGTCTGGGCGTTGTTCACCTGACACACCCGCTCGAAGGTCCTCGGTGCCCAGCCGGGACATGGGATGCGGCGGATGACCCTCTTCGTCCCAGTGTGTGGTGTCTCGGCACCGCCTGCCGAGTGAGCTGTGCTGCCCGCTATATCGTGTAAACCGTTGCACGGCGCGAACGAGACGATCCTCAGGGGAGGGGACGCGCCGGTGCGGAACCGTAGGTGGGGAGGCAGTAGCGGTGAGCGTGGCCCAACCGGAGCCGGATAGTGGCCCGACCGTACGCCGGATCCTGCTCGGCTACCAGTTGCGCAAACTGCGCGAGGCCAAGGGCATCACGCGCGCCGACGCGGGCTACAAGATCCGTGGCTCCGAGTCCAAGATCAGCCGTCTGGAGCTGGGACGGGTCGGTTTCAAGCTCCGCGACGTCGAAGACCTGCTGACCCTCTACGGGATCACCGAGGACAGGGACCGCGAGCCGCTCCTCAAACTGGCCAAGGAGTCCAACAAGCCCGGCTGGTGGCAGCGTTACGGTGACGCCCTGCCGACCTGGTTCCAGTCCTACGTCGGCCTTGAGGAGGCGGCGACCCGGATCCGGACCTATGAGGCCCAGTTCCTGCCGGGTCTGCTCCAGACCGAGGACTACGCCCGCGCCATCATCGCCGGCGGCAAGAAGAAGCCCGATCCCGAGGACGAGAACCGGATCGCGGTCCGGATGCGCCGGCAGCGGCGCATCATTGAGAACGAGAACGTCAAACTGTGGGCGATCGTGGACGAGGCCGCGGTCCGTCGGCCGGTCGGTAACAGCGAGGTCATGCGCGGCCAGCTCCGCCGGCTGATCGAGCTGTGCGGCTATCCCAACATCACGCTCCAGATCATCCCCTTCAGCGTGGGGGCGCACGCGGCCGAGGCCGGCTCGTTCACGATCCTGCGTTATCCCGAGTACGACCTGGCCGACGTCGTCTACATCGAGCAGCTCACCGGGGCGCTCTATCTGGACAAGCGCGATGACGTGGACGCCTACACGATGGCCATGGAGCGGCTGAGCGTGGCGGCGGAGCCGCCGAACCACACCCCCAGAATGCTGGAGCGGATGATCGACGACCTTCCCTCCGGCACGGCCTGACAGTCTGGTAGGCGGCGGGCCCGGACAGCAGAAGAGCCCCACTCGGAAGGGGTGGGGCTCTCACGGCCGCGGTGCCGTTGGCGATGTCTGTCGGGGTGGGACCTAGCTGAGCAGGTTGTCGAAGTCGCCGTCCTTGGCGCCCAGGATCAGCGCGTCGATCTCGGCCTGGGTGTAGACCAGCGCGGGCCCGTCAGGGAAGCGGGAGTTGCGCACGGCGATCGATCCGTTGGACAGCCGGGCCATCTCCACGCAGTTGCCGCGGGAGTTGCTGCGCCGGCTCTTCTGCCACGTCACGTCCTGGAGTTCGGTCGCGGGGATGCCGTTGTAGGCGCTCATGGAGATCCCTCGTTTCGCTTGTGCGGGCCGATTCCGTGCCGTGTGCTTATGCACTCTCTGATGCACGTGCATTAGCACCGTACTTTGAACAGGATAGCGCACGTGCATGAGAAGAACCCGAGAGGACGGTCTCGTGTAGGCGACGTGTAAGGCTGTGCAATCTCGCTCAGGAAATTGCATGAAAAAGTCCCGCCGGATGTTCCGACGGGACAGGACCGATACAGGTCAGGAGCAGGACAGGGCTTCGGCCAGCGTGTCGAGGTTGGCGCGCATCACCGAGGGGTAGTCGTCGCCGGGCGAGGCGTCGGTGATCCCTTCGAGCGGGTCCAGCACCGCGGTCCGCGCGCCGGTCTCCTCGGCCACGGTCTCGGCCACCGCCGGGCTGACCAGGGTCTCGGTGAAGATCGTGGTGACCCCCTGCTCACGGACGGTCTCGGCGACCTCGGCCATGCGGGCGGGGGAGGGCTCGCTGTCGGGCTCGATGCCGGTGATGCCGATCTGGTTCAGGTCGTACTTGTCGGCGAGGTAGCCGAAGGCGGCGTGACTGACCACGAAGTTGCGCGTCTCGCAGTCGTCCAGGCGCTCGGTGTACTCCGCCTCAAGGGTGCCGAGCTCGTCGGCGACCCGCTGCGCGTTGGCGCGGTAGGCCGCGGCCCCGTCGGGGTCGATCTCGGCCAGGCGTTCGCCGAGGCTGCCGGCGACCTCGGCCATGCGCTGGGGGTCCAGCCACATGTGCGGGTCCGTCCCGCCGCCGTCCGCGGACGGGACCTCGCGCAGTTCGACGACCTGTGCGACGTCCAGGGCGGAGTCCGCGGCCTGCTGGGCGACGGCGTCGTCCACCGCGGGCTGCATGCCCTGGATGTAGAGGGCGACATCGGCGTCGCTGATGACACCGATCTGGCGTGGGCTGAGTTCCAGGTCGTGCGGTTCCGCGCCGGGTTCGGTGAGGTTGGTGACGGTGACCGCCTCGCCCCCGACCTGGGAGGCCAGCCACTCCAGGGGGTAGACGCCGGTGACGACGCTCACGCCGTCGGCCTCTTCGGTGGCCCCGCCGCATCCCGCCGCGGCCACGGCCACCAGCCCGGCCGCCCCCGCGGCCGCCACCTTGGTCATCATCCCCGATCGCATGCGTCCATCATGCGGAGAATGAAAATGGTTGTCAATTTGGGAGTATTGTGCTACCCCGTGGGGCGCCGGGAAGGGAGCGGCGCCCATGTGCGAGGCTGACGGCCATGGCCACCAGCTCGTCCGGCTCCGAACCCGACACCGACGTCATCGTCGTCGGGGGCGGCATCGCCGGTGTCTCCATAGCCGCGGAACTCGCCGCCCGGCGCCGCGTCGTCCTGCTGGAACGCGAAACCGAACTCGCCCGGCACGCCACGGGCCGCTCCGCCGCGGTGTTCTCCGAGAGCTACGGGGGCGCGGAGATCCGGGCCCTCACCCGCGCCGGCCGCCGCGACTACGAGGAGGCCGAGACCGAGGCCCCGTTGTTGCGGCCACGGCCCGTCCTGTGGATCACCGACTCACAGGGGCGGGAAAAGCTCGACGCCGCCGTCGCCTCCACGCCGGGACTGCGCCCCCTCGACCCCGCGGACGCGCTGCGGCTGTGCCCGGTGCTCCGCCCCGACGGCCTGCACACCGCCGTCGAGCCCGACGCCCGCGACATCGACGTCGCGGCCCTGCACGCCCACTACCTGCGGCGGTTGCGCGCCCTCGGCGGCCGGGTGCGCTCCGGGACGGGTCTGCAGAGCGCAGAGCGCGTCGCCGGGCGCTGGGAGGTGGACTGCGGGGGCACGCGCCTGCGCGCCGACGTGATCGTCGACGCCGCCGGGGCCTGGGCCGACGACGTGGCCCGACGCTGCGGTGCCAGCCCACTCGGCCTGACCCCGCTCCGCCGCACCGCCGCCCTGGCGCGTCCCGGCGCCGTGGGGATCGACCCCTCCTGGCCGATGGTCGTCGACGCGGATGAGACGTTCTACTTCCGGCCGGAAGGGGTGGGAGTGCTCCTCTCTCCCGCCGACGAGACCCCCACGGAGCCCTCCGACGCCCGCCCCGAGGACGTCGACGTGGCCCTCGCGCTGGAACGGGTCAACGCGGCGACCACGCTGGGACTGCGCGCGATCCACACGGCCTGGGCGGGACTGCGCACCTTCGCCCCCGACCGGGTTCCGGTCATCGGCCACGACCCGGCCGTCCCGGGGTTCTTCTGGTGCGCGGGGCAGGGTGGGTACGGCATCCAGACGGCTCCGGCCGCGGCGCGTCTGGGCGCCGCCCTGCTGCTGGGCGCCCCCGTCCCCGCCGACATCCTCGACCAGGGCCTGGATCCGGAACGGTTGGGACCGGGCCGCTTCGGCGGAGCGTGAGGCCGCCCTTCGAGGTCATGGCGCCGCCGCGCTTGACCGGCAGCGTCCCCTCGCCGGCACGGACCGTGCGCCGTGACGGCGAGGGGACCGGTACCGACTGCCGGCGTCAGCTCCGGCCATCCACGGGGATGAAGTTGGCGTACTCCTCGATGCGGGTGATCCGTCCAGCATCGTCGAAGCCGAAGTAGACGGCGGCGTGGACCTCGCCGCGCATGCCGCTGGTGGTGGCGACATGGACCACGTGCTGCTGGAGGACTTCGCCCGGCTGGGAGAGCTGGCGCAGGATGCTGTAGCGCATCGACTCGATGGATTCGATCTGCCCCTCCATTCCGGCGATGTTCTCCTCGATGGACTGCTCGCCCTTGCCGTCGTTGTGCCAGACGGTGGCGGTCTCGGCGCACAGGGCTCGGGCGGCCTTCCAGTCGCGGTTCTCCAGCGCGCGGAGGTAGGTGACGGCTCTGTCCTTCAGGTCCTGGCTCATGCGGGTCTTCCTTCACGTGGGTCGGTGGGTCCTGGCAGGGGGGGCGTATCAGCCCTGGTCGGCGGTGGCGTGGATCAGGGCGCGCTCGCCGGCCTCGATGCGCATCGGCAGGTGGTTGCCCGGTGGCGAGAGCGGACAGACGAACACGTCCGGGTTCAGGTGGTGGTGCGAGAGCGTGGCCTTGTTGAAGTCGACGGTCACGGTGCTGCCGGGTTCCAGCAGCGGTAGCACCAGCCAGCGGCCGATCGTCGGCGTCGATTCGCCGTTGGTCTCGTCGGTGAAGATCACCAGGCGCTGGCCGGGGAAGTCCTGGAGGACGGCCAGGACGTATTCGGCGCCGTCGATGGTCACGGCCAGGTCGACGGGGGCCAGGATGGCTTCGGTGCTGCGCGGGCTGGTCAGCCGCGGCACCTCGATGCGGCGCCCTTCAGGAGCTGCCCGGTACCGGCCCTCGAAGACCCAGACGGGGTTGTAGGGGAAGGTGTCGATGCCCTTGAGGCCGGTGCGCTCAAGGCGGTCGTGGTCCGTGACGACCAGCCCATAGGAGCCGTTCGCGCCGCCTGCGAGGCCGCCCCGGTTGTCGGGGAATTCCAGGGAGCTGCCAGAGGGGACGGGACTCGTTCCATCGACCAGGTGGCCGGCCACCTTCACGCCGTCGGCGGCCTTGGCCGTCACGGTCAGGTCTCCTGCTTCGGTGGTGCGCCACTCGCCGGGGATGCCGGGAAGCGTGTGAGGGCCCGGATCGGTGATCTTGGCATTGGCGACGACCTTTCCCTTGCCGTTGGCTCCGGCGATCTCCTCCCACCGGCCCCGGCGCCAGGCTTCGTAGTCGGCGGGGATATGCGGTGCGGTCATGAAGGTGCTCCATTTCCTCTTCTTCGCGCCGTGGGGAGCGCGGCGGTGGCGATGCGCGGGCATGGCCGCTCAGCGCGACGAGACGCGCGACGGCGCGCAGGCGGTGGTCGCCGGGCGAGTGAACGGGCACCCGGCAGGCGACCATGGGGTGCGCCGGATGTCAGGCGCGGCGTGCGGCCCAGACGGTGCGCTCGGTGCGTACCGCCAGGTCGTCGCGGCGCAGGATGCTGTTCGGGCTGTCGGTGTCGAGGAGATCGTCGAGGGCGGCGCGGTCCTCGGGGCTGAGCGCGGGGGCGACGGCACCGCGGATGCGCTGCAGGCCGCGGTAGGCGTAGCGGCCGATCGCTTCGCTGCGCTCGCCTTCGATGTTGATGGTGAAGGTGCGCTCGTCCGCAATGGTGAACCCCGCGGCGGACAGCATCGGGCCCCAGTTGGCGCCGCGGTGCGGGACGCGCTCGGCGTGGAGGCCGTCGGCCGCGGCGTGGACGCGCTCTTCGAGACCGGGCCGGCTTTCGGGGGCGTCCGCGGGCAGAAAGCGGGGAAAGCCGTCCAGCTCGACGACGGCGAACAGGCCGCCAGGAGCGAGCAGATCGTGGACGCGGGCCAGGGCGCGGTCGGGGTCGGCCATGTGGTGCATCGAGGCGGAGGCCCACACCAGGTCCGGGGTACCGAGGTCGGGCCAGTGGTCGCTGTCGAGGTCGGCCTGCACGGTACGTACGCGCCGCTCGACACCGCGGTCGCGTGCCTTCTCGCGCAGGATCTGGAGGTGCCCGGCCGAGAGGTCGACGGCCGTGACGTGCGAGTCGGGGAAGCGTGTGAGGAGCGCGAAGGTTCCCGCTCCCGTGCCACAGCCCAGATCCACGATCTGGCGCGGCTCGTTGTTCAGCGGCAGCCAGGCGGTGATGGACTCCACGTGCTCGGCGAGCACCTCGGCATCCAGGTCGAGGATCTCCGCCTGGCCGGCATCACCATGCTCCTGGTGGCCGTCATGACCATGGCCGGGCTGGTGGCTTCCTTCGCCGGGGCGGGGGGCGTGCTGGTGTGTTCGGGTCATAGCGACACCGTAAGCCTGTCATGCGCCTGCGGCATGACTATTTGCGGAATGCGCAATAAGGTGGCGTGAAGTGCTGCCTCCCGCGCAAGATCACCCGTCAGGTCGGGGGCGGGTGCGGCGGCGGCCTGTTGTTCACCGGGACCCGGGGCCGCCTCAGCCGGCTCCGGGTCCGTCGACGTCCTTGTGGTGGCCGCGGCGGGCGTCACGGTCGAAGATGCCCATGATCTCGCACGGTCCGCCAGCGGAGCCGATGGCGTGCGGCATCATGGTGGGAAACTCGGCGGCCTGGTTGGTCTCGACGCGAAAGCGCCGGTGACCGAGCATCAGGATGGCGGTGCCGGACAGCACCACCAGCCATTCACGGCCGGGGTGGGCGCGCATGCGGGCGGGATTGTCGGGTGGCGGGTCGGTCATCCGCTGACGCATCACACTCATGCCGGGGTCGCCCATGATCGGCCACCGCATCACGCCGTGGGTGCCATCGATCATCGGACTGATGACGACATCGTCGGCGGCGTTCTCTACGAGCTGGTCCAACGTGGTGTCCAGGGCGCGGGCGAGAGTGACCAGCTGGTCCAGGGCGAGGCGCCGCTGACCGTTCTCGATGCGGCTGAGTGAGGACTGGCTGAGGTTGGCGCGGGTGGCCAGTTCCTCCAGGGACCAGCCCTGCGCGACGCGCAGGGCGCGGATCCGTTTGCGTACGAGGCTGTCCAGCTGTCCATCTTCTTGCGTCATAAGCAACATGGTATGCCCTCGATGCAAGGCGGATTTAACGTCGTGTACCGGAGGTCCGGCACAGGGGACCACGGACGACGAAAGGGTGTGACATGTCTGCGCAGACGTCCCGCTACGAGAGCGACGCGCTGCCCACCGAGACCGTGGATGTGGTGGTGATCGGCGGCGGCGCCGCGGGCCTGAACGGCGCGCTGATCCTGGCACGCTCGCGCCGCTCGGTCGTCGTGGTCGACAGCGGCACCCCGCGCAACGCACCCGCCACGGCCATGCACGGATTCATTGTCCTCGACGGCACCCCACCCGCCGAGATTCTCAAGCTCGGACGCCGGCAGGTACGCGAATACGGCGGCCGGATCGTCTTCGGGGAAGTGGCCACGGCCGAACCCGCCGCCCCCTCAGCAGACGGCGACCTACGGTTCACCATCACCCTGGCCGACGGTCGCATGCTGAGGGCACGCCGGGTGCTGGTGGCCACCGGCCTGCGGGACGTGCTGCCCGAGGTGCCCGGCCTGGCCGGGCACTGGGGCCACAGCGTGGTGCATTGCCCCTACTGCCACGGCTGGGAGGTCCGCGACGAGTCCATCGGTATCCTCGCCACCGGCCCCGCCTCCGTCCATCACGCCTGGCTGTTCCGCCAGTTGACGGATGACCTCGTCTTCTTCACTCGCGGTACCGAGCTGGACGCGGACACTCGCGCCCGCTTCGCCGCCCGCGACATCCGCATCATCGAGACCGACGTCAAGGAGGTCGTCGACGAACAGGGCGCCCTCGCCGGCGTCCGCCTGACCGACGGCACCTTCGTGGCACGGCGGATTCTGGCCGTGGCCACGCAGATGCAGGCCCGTACCGAGGGCGTGGAGGGTCTGAAACTGCCGATGGAGGACCTGCCCGGCAACACGGGCCGCCGTTTCGCCTCCACCCTGGCCGGCGCCACCGAGATCCCGGGCGTGTGGGTGGCCGGCAACGCCACCGACCTCACCGCCCAAGTCGGCGCCTCCGCCGCGGCCGGGGCCCTGGCCGGCTCCCACATCAACGCCCTGCTGGCCACCGCGGACACTGACGCCGCGCTCGCCGCCGCACAGAAGGCCACCGGCTGACGCATGAGCCCCCGCCGCTGAAGAACCGCGCGGACCGCGGTCCAACGGTCCGCGCGGTGCGGAAGTCCCTACCTCACCAACGTGGCGACCGGCCTGTCCCGGCGCTGCTTCCGCATGCCCCTTCGAAAGGAAACCATGAGTACTGATCAGCCTCCCCAGGCGGCCGCGCCAGTGAGCAATGGGGACGCGCCGGATGCGCGTCAGCTGCGCGCGATCCTGATCACCGTCTCGATCGCGCTGATGGCCGTCATCGCCTCGGTGTCCGGGCTGAACGTCGCCCAGACCCACATGGCGGTCGAATGGGGTGCCTCCCAGACCACCGTTCTGTGGATCATCAACATCTACACGCTCGCCCTGGCCGCCCTGCTGCTGCCCCTCGGAGCGATCGGTGACCGGCTGGGCCGCAAGCCCATGCTGATCACCGGTCTGATCATCTTCGCTACCGCCAGCGTCGCCGCCGGCCTGGCCCCCCTCGGCCACGGTGATGATCGGCGCCCGTGCGGCGGCCGGTATCAGCGCCGCCATGATCATGCCGATCACGCTGGCCGTCATCACCTCCACCTTCCCCGAAGAGAAACGGGGCAAGGCGATCGGTGTATGGACCGGTGTCGCCGGAGGCGGTGGCATCCTGGGCATGTTCCTCTCCGCTCTGCTGCTCGACGTCGCCGACTGGCGGTGGCTGTTCGTGCTGCCCGTGGTACTGGCCGTCGTCGCATTGGCGATGACGCTGAAGACGGTGCCCGACTCCCGCGAACGCTCCCCCCATTCCTTCGACACCATCGGCGCGCTGGTCTCCACCATCGCCGTGATCGGTTTCATCTTCGTCCTGCACGAGGGGGCCGAGGTCGGCTGGAGCGACCCTCTCACCCTGGTCGGCCTGGCCGTCGGCGTAGTCGCCGCTATCGCCTTCGTGGTCTGGGAGCTGCACCGCGGTGATGCCTCGCTGCTGGATGTGCGCCTGTTCCGTGAGCGCGGTCTGGCCAGCGGCTCGATCACACTGCTGGTCGTCTTCGGTGTCCAGGCCGGTATCGCCGTCGTGCTCTTCCCGTTCTTCCAGGCCGTGCTGGGCTGGTCCGGGCTGCTGTCGACCGTGGCGATGATGCCCATGGCCGTCATGATGATGGTGACCTCGGGCCTGGCCCCGAAGATGGCCACCAAGATCGGCGCCCGCTCCACCATGACCGTGGGCGTCGCCCTGGTCACTCTCGGCCTGGTACTGATGGCGCTGTTCGTGTCCGTTGACGGCGGCTACCTGTCCATCCTGGCCGGCATGCTCGCCATGGGGATCGGTATGGGCCTGTCGATGACCCCCTCCACCGAGGCCATCACCAACTCGCTCCCCCGTGCCAGGCAGGGGGTCGCCTCCGCGCTCAACGATGTCACCCGCGAGCTCGGCACCGCCCTGGGGGTCGCCATGCTCGGCGCGCTCCTGGCGGGCGGCTACCGCAGCACCATCGACGGCAGGCTCGACGGCGTTCCCATGGGCGCCGCGGACACCGCCCGCGAAGGCATCGCCAACGCCATCGAGGTAGCGCCCACGACCGGCGCCCACGCCCAGGACCTGATCCACGCCGCGCAGCAGTCCTTCGTCGACGGCTGGCAGCAGGCCATGTGGGCCGGCGCCGCCGTCATGGCCGCACTGCTCGCCTACGTCGCCCTGCGCGGTCCGAAGAACACCGCGCCCCGCCAGGCCGACGACGCGGCGGTCCCGGAGGTCGGGGCCGCGGAGAACGCCGCCGCCCGCTGACCCCGCAGGACCTGTCCCGCAGACGGTGTGGGGACCGTCGGGCACGCCGCGACACCGTGGTGGGCCCGACGGCCGCGCGGCTCCCGGCACAGCCCACCACCTCGGCACATATCAGGAGTGGCACTCATGAGCGACGTCGAGCTGACCGCGGACGGCTTCGACGAGGTCATCTCCGGAAACGGCGTTGTGATCATCGGCTTGCGGATCGATCGGTGCGGCCCGGGCCCGGACCCGCCGTGGTGTGCGCGGCGGTCTGCGCCGCGCTATCGCAGCCGGGCGCGGACCACGGTACCGTCCGGCCGGTGGCGCGGATCGTCACGACCGCGTTCGGGAACGCCTTCGCCCGACGGGTGGACGCGCACGGACAGAAGGGATCCGGCCTCCCGGCTCTCTGCGCTGACCGCTGCTCCCCGGGACCCCGGGGAGCGTTCCGACCGAGCGCGCAGTGTCGTCGGTCCCGGCCCCTTGCCACTCAGCGTCGACAACGCTCGTGGTCACTACATCTAGGTCAGCTCGGCGAAGCGCTCCACCCGGTCGGTCTTGCCGGCGACGATGATGATGTCGCCCTTCTGCGGCACCGTCTCGGCCGTCGCGTAGGTGAACTGCTCGCCGTGCCGCTTGATGCACACCACCGTGATGCCGTGGGTGGCGCGGATCCCGCTCTCGCCGAGCTTGCGCCCGAGGATCTCGCGGGGCGCGCGGGTCTTGCCGAGCGCGAAGTCCTCCTCGATCTCGACGTAGTCGAGCATCCGGCCCGACACCAGGTGAGCCACGCGCTCGCCCATGTCGTGCTCGGGCAGCACGACATGGTGCGCGCCGATCTGCTGGAGGATGCGGCCGTGCCGGCGGCTGATGGCCTTCGCCCAGATGTTGGGCACCCCCATGTCCACGAGGAGCGAGGTCGTGAGGATGCTCTCCTCCAGATGGGTGCCGATCGCCACGACGGCCCGGGAGAACTCCTGCGCCCCGACCTGGCGCAGGGCCTCGTCGTCGGTGGAGTCGGCGACGACGGTGTGGGTCAGGGAGTCGGCGTAGGCCTGGACGAGTCGGGGGTTGCTGTCCATGCCGAGCACCTCCCACCCGTGGGTGACCAACTCCAGGGCCAGGGAGCTGCCGAAGCGGCCCAGCCCGATGACGAGCACCCGTTTGTCGTGGGTCTTGTTGTGCTGCACTGGCTCTCCTCCGTGCGTTCTCACCCGATGATGGGCCGTGCCTCGGCCAGGTCGTAGCGGCGGGTGCGCTCCCGCAGCGCCAGAGCCGAGGCGAACGTGATGGGCCCGACCCGGCCGGCGAACATCAGCATCGCCAGCATGAGCTGGGCGTGTTCCGGCAGATCGGGCGTGATCCCCGTGGACAGTCCCACCACCGCGGACGCCGAGACCACCTCGAACAGGATCTGCTCCATGGCGAAATCGGTCGTGATGAGCAGGTAGACGGTCGCCGTGGCCACCACCGTCATCGACAGGAAGGTCAGGCTCAGGGCCTGACGGATGGCGCTGGAGGACAGCCGCCGCCCGAAGGCGTGGACGTGCGGGTGGCCGCGCACCTCGGCCCACACCACGAGGAGGATCACCGCGAACGTGGTCACCTTGATCCCGCCCGAGGTGCCCGCGCTGCCACCGCCGACGAACATGAGCATGATCGTGACGAACAGCGTCGAGTCCTCCATGGCGCCCACATCGACCACGTTGAGACCGCCGCTGCGCGGCATGACACCGTGGAACGCGCCCGCCAGCAACCGGTGGAGGGTGTCCATCGTCCCCAACGTGGCGGGGTTGGACCACTCCAGCGCCGTCACCACGACCATGCCGATGGCGAAGAGGGCGCCGCTGGTGTAGACGGTCATCTTGGTGTGCAGTGTCCACTGACGTGGCGCGGTGAACCTGCGGCGCAGCTCCAGGAGCACGGGGAAACCCAGCCCGCCGAACATCGTGGCCAGCGCGATCGGGACGAGGATGATCGGATCGGAGACGAACCTGGTGAGGCTGTCGCCGTACAGCGACAACCCGGCGTTGTTGAAGGCCGACACGGCGTGGAAGACGCCGCTGTAGATCGCCTCGGGCAGCGTCATGTCGTAACTCAGCCACATGCGCGGCACCAGCACCAACGCGACCAGCACCTCGCACACCAGGGCGAGTTTGAGGACCCGTCCGGCGATCCCCCTGACCTCGCCCACGTTGAGGCTGCGCGTCTCGGTCTGCACGCTCAACTGCATGCGCAACCCGAACCTGCGGATGACGACGATGCCGAGCAGCGAGGCGAGGGTCATGATGCCCAGCCCGCCCACCTGGATCAGACCCAGGATGACGAGTTCGCCGAACACGGACCAGTGGCCGCCGGTGTCCACGATCGCGAGCCCGGCCACGCACAGGGCCGAGGTCGAGGTGAAGAACGCCTCGGTGAACCGCGCCCCCTCACCGTCGGCGTGCGCCGCCGGCAGCAGGAGCAGGACCGTTCCGAGGAGGTCGACGGTCGCGAAGGCGAGAACGAAGAGCCGGGCGGGGCGCCGCCAGAGGTTCCCCTTCCCCGGGGAGTGCGCAAAACCGGGGAAGGCGCGCTCCCGGTGCAGCAACCGCACGATCCTGCTGCGCGCCCCGCGCAGGCTCCCCAGCATCTCTACGTCCGCCACCTCGTGTCCGACAGCCGCCGAGGCGGCCCTTCCAGGGATCGACGGTAGCGCTGTCGGGCGTTCCGGGCCAATCGACCTGCGGTGTTGATGACAGGCATCCGGCGGGCCGGGCGCAGCCGATCGGAACCGGCTCAGTCGATGCTGCCACCGGCGGTGTCGGTGCGGACCGGAGCCAGCCCGAGCTTGCGGTAATGGCGGCTGCGCGAGCCGAGCACGGCCGCGGCGAGCACCGTGGCGATGAGGGAGGCGATGAGCACACCGCCCTTGGCGTGGGCCAGCTCGACCGGGTTGGCGGCGAAGGACAGCTCGCTGATCAGCAGCGAGACGGTGAAGCCGATCCCGGCCAGCAGCGACATGCCGGCGATGTCGATCCACTTCAGCGAGGGGTTCAGCTCGGCGCTGGTGATCTTGGTGGTGATCCAGGAACCGCCGAAGATGCCGACGAACTTGCCGCCCACCAGACCCGCGATGACGCCCAGGGCGACGGTGTCGGTGAACAGGCTGCCCAGGCCGTCGAAGACGACGCCGGCCGACATCAGCGAGAAGATCGGCAGGGCGATGGCCGACGACCAGGGGCGCAGCAGGTGTTCGGCGCGGTGACTCGGGTCGTGCTCCTCGCCGGGCAGCTTGCGGGTGCGCATGAGCATGCCCATCGCGACACCGGCGATCGTGGCGTGCACGCCACTGGCGTGCATCAGGGCCCAGATGGCGAAGGCCAGCGGAACGTAGACGACCCAGTTGGGCAGCGCCGAGCGGTCCAGCGCCGCGGCGATTCCCCGGCCCCGCTGGAGGTAACCGAACACGGCGAGCAGCGCGAAGGCGCCGAACAGGGGCAGGAAGGCGAGATCGGCGGTGTAGAAGATCGCGATGACGATGATCGCGCCGAGGTCGTCGACGATCGCCAGGGTCAGCAGGAAGGTGCGCAGCGCCGGCGGCAGGTAACGGCCGATGACGGCGAGGATCGCGACGGCGAAGGCGATGTCGGTGGCCATCGGGATGCCCCAGCCGTGCAGCGCCTCGGCCCCGCGCGACATGTTGATCACCGCGTAGATCAGCGCGGGGACCACCATCCCGCACAACGCGGCGATGATCGGCAGCATCGCCCGCCGCGGGTTGCGCAGCTCGCCGTTGACGAACTCCTGCTTGAGCTCGTTGCCGACGATGAAGAAGAAGATCGCCAGCAGGCCGTCGGCGGCCCACGCCTCGACCGAGAGGTGCAGGTGCAGTGACTCGGGGCCGAAGGAGAACGTCCGGATCGCCTCGTAGGCGGGTTCGAGCGGGGAGTTGGCCCAGATCAGCGCGATGACGGCGCCGGCGATGAGGATGCTGCCCGAGACCACGTCCTTGCGCAGCCACGAGGCGAGTCGGTTCGTGCCGTCTGTCCTGGTCATGCTCACGCCCCCTGGGAGTCGGTACACCAAAAACGTTCGCCGACCAGACTTCCCGGCACACCCGTGGGGTGCAGGTCCGATCCGGAACCTGTTCCGACGGATGCCGGATCCCCTCGGGCACTATGCCAGCGCGCTGCCCGGTTTGTCCAAACGTGCGAGGTCCTGGTGTCGAGCCGGAGGCGGGGGAGCCCCCGACCGCGAGCGGGAGCGCGCCGGCGTGTGAATCACATCACCTGTGTCGCGCGCCCTCGTGGTCGGCGTGTCCGGCCGGCTCCAGTTGCAGCGTGGAGTGCTCCACGTCGAAGTGCCCGGACAGGCAGGCGTGCAACTCGTCCAGCATCCGGCCGGAGTCGCCGAGCCGCTCGTCCTCGACCACCACGTGCGCCGACATCACCGGAACGCCCGAGGTGATGGTCCAGGCGTGCAGGTCGTGCACACCGAGCACCCCGGGCTGGCGCAGCAGATGGTCGCGCACCTCGTCGAGGTCCATGTCGCGCGGGGTGGCCTCAAGGAGGATGTGGGTCGCCTCGCGCAACAGGCTCCAGGCCCGCGGCACGATGAACACCGCGATCCCCAGGGAGACGAGGGAGTCGGCGCGTTCCCAGCCGGTCAGCCATACGATCGCGCCGGCCGCGATGACGCCGAGCGAGGACAGCGTGTCGCTGAGCACCTCAAGGTAGGCGCCGCGCAGGTTGAGGCTGTGGGAGTGGCCCTCGCGCAGCAGGAACAACCCCACGATGTTGACCGCGAGGCCCACGGCCGCCACCGCCAGGACCGTGGGGCCGACGACCGGTTCGGGGGCGAAGAGGCGCTGGACGGCCTCGTAGGCGATGTAGGCGCACAGCCCGAACAGCAGGAGCGCGTTGCAGGCGGCGGCCAGGATCTCGGCCCGTTGGAAGCCGAACGTCCGCTTCGCGCAGGAGGGGCGTCCCGCGATCCAGACGGCGAACAGCGCCAGCACGATGCCGAAGGAGTCGGCGGCCATGTGACCGGCGTCGGCCAACAGGGCCAGACTGCCCGAGGCGAGACCGCCGAGGATCTGGACGACCATCACGGCCAGGGTCAGTCCCAAGACGATGGCGAGTCGCCCTCGATGGGCTGCCGCGGCGGTTCGATGGCCGTGGTCGTGGCCATGGCCCATGGGACCTCCTCGTGTCGTTGGACGGCCGGTGGGCGCGTGTGCCGGTCCCGGTGGACGGGGACACTCTCTGTTTATACAGCCAAGACTGTCTATACAGCAAACAATGTACAATGATTTTCATGTTGACCACCGAGCAACGCCTCTCCGCGCTCCACCGCCTCGGACGGGCCCTGGCCGACCCCACGCGCTGCCGGCTCCTGCTGGCGCTCCTGGACGGACCCAGCTACCCCGCCAAGCTCGCCGAACACCTCGGACTGACCCGACAGAACGTCTCCAACCACCTCGCCTGTCTACGCGAGTGCGGTCTCGTGGCCGCCACCGCGCGCGGTCGGCAGGTCAGCTACGAACTGGTCGACGCCTCGCTCACGCACGCCCTGGAGGACCTGCTCAACGTGGTCTGGGGGGTCGCCCAGGACCACGTCCCCCCGGGGGAGTCCACCCCGGTGCGGGCCGGCTGAACCCGACGCCGCCCTCAGGAGGCCGCCAGCTCCGCGCGCCATCGCGCCGCCAGCTCGGCGCGGTCGAGAAGGGAGCAGTCCCCGCACATGTCACCGCGCGGCGCCCGGTAGAACAGGCAGCACGAACGGCGGGCGAAGAAGCGCTCGGGCCGGGCGGGAAACGGGTGTTCGACGGTGCCGAGTCCGGCCATCGGTCCCGACCCGATCAGGGCGTCGGCGATGGCCTCGGCCGTGTCGGCCTGGCGGGGCCAGCGGCGGGACAGCATCCACACCGCGCCCCCCACGGCCGAGGCGGCGTTGCCCCACAGCAACCGCTCGGCCACCCGCACTCGCCCGCGCACCGCGGCCACGAGGGGGCGCAGGTGCTCCTCGACGACCGTGCGACGCAGTCCCGCGGCGGCGGTGGCGGGGTCGGACGGGTCCAAGACCGTGGCGCGGGCTTCGGCCAGGTGGAGTCGCTCCGGTCCCGTCTGCGACCCGCACCGGTACAGCGACGTGGCCGGAAGCTCCACCAGGGCTCCCCGGCAGGCCGCGGCCAGGGCGGGGGAGACGAGACGGGCGGCCAGGCCCAGGAACATGATCGAGGCCGCCACACGCGCCTCGGCGGGTTCGTGCCTGCGCCGAACCGTCTCGATGCGGGCGTCCACCAGGGCCGGCGTCGCGTACAGCCGGGCGAAGGAGTACAGGTCCGGCGTGTCGGGGAGGGTGGTCGACAGCGAGAAGAAGCCCCCGAGGGCGTCGACGTCGTCGATGAGCTCGGCCGTGTCGGCGTCGGAGAGAGCGCGGTCGCGCGGGACGTCCTCAGCCCCGGTCACGGGTCCCGTGGTCATCGCACTGCTCCGCCTCGATCGCCTCGCATAGCGCCTCCAGCCCCTTGACCAGCCCGTTCAACGTCTCGGTGTCGAGCCGGGCCATCGCGATCTCGCTACCGCGCTCGCCGACGTTCCACAACTCGTCGATGAGCTCCTGCCCCTTCCCGGTCAGACCGATGCGGCGCACCCGCCGGTCGTCGGGGTCCTCGCGCCGGTGCACCAGGCCGCGGGCGACCATCCGATCCACGATACCGGTCAGTGTGGCGACGCTCACGCCGATGCCCCGGGCCAGTTCGTGTGCCGCCATCTCGCCGTCGACCGCCAGCAGGACCAGCGCCTTGAGCTGCTGGATCGTCAGTGTCGTGGTGAGCAGGGAGAAGGAGCGGTCGCGCATGGCCAGCCGGGCGCTGCGCAACCGCAGTTCGCGCAGCCGGAGGAGGAGCTCCTCCCTGTCGTCGCCACCCGCTCCATGAACGCGCATCCCTGAGATCCCGTCGAGTCTTCCCTGATGTTTCACTGATTTGTATCACTCTGATGTGATTTTCAAAGTGACACGAAGTATCGTGAACTGCGCGTGCCCGGCATAAGCCGCGCGGTCCCCCTGCTCAGCTCCGCGCGGAGCCCCCAAAAACCTTCACCGCCCGTCGAGGCGGTGCCGTTTCCAGCGCGAACAGCTTTCGAGGAGCACCTCTTTCATGTCCAGATTGGCCAAGATGAGCCTTGCCAACCGGGCGCTCATCCTGCTGATCACGCTCGCGTCGATCGTCTTCGGTGTGATAGCCACCGGATCGGCCAAGCGTGAGCTCATGCCATCGATCGAACTCCCCATGGCCGTGGTGGGCGCCCAGTACCAGGGAGCCTCCCCCCAGGTGGTCGAGACGGAGATCGTCGCTCCGCTCGAACAGGCGGTCAAGGGCGTTCCCGGTGTCAGCGGATACACCTCCACCGCGGCCAACGGCTCCGGCTCGGTCATGGTCGAGTTCGACTACGGCGACTCCACCGACGACGTCGTCCGCGACCTCCAGCAGGCCGTCGACCAGATCCAGCCCATGCTGCCGGAGGACGTCGATCCCTACGTGCAGGCGTTCGGCATCGACGACCTTCCGGTCGTGATGCTCGCCGCGGGCGCAGGGGACGGCGACGAGCAGAAGCTGGCCGAACCGCTCGAGGAGCAGGTCGTCCCCGAGCTGGAGTCGATCGACGGCGTCCGAGGCGTCCAGGTCGTGGGTGTGCGCGAGTCCAGCGTCACCATCACGCCCGACGCCGACGAGCTCGCCGACGCCGGCCTGAGCGTCACCGACCTCACCAACGCCCTGCAGTCCAGCGGCGTGCTCTCCCCCGGTGGCGACGTCACCGAGGACGACCGCACCCTCACCGTCACCACCGGCGGCCGGCTGGAGTCGCTGGAGGAGGTCGAGGACATCTGGCTGATGCCGAGCGGTGCCCCGGCCGCCGCGCAGCAGACGCCCCAGGGCATGGGCGGGGCGGCCCCCGCGGCGCCCGAGCCGGTGCAGCTCAAGGACGTCGCCGAGGTCGAGCTCAGGCAGGACCCGGCCAGCAGCATCACCCGCACCGACGGTGAGCCCAGCCTCGGCATCATGATCACCAAGACGCCCGAGGGCAACACGGTCGAGATCTCCGAGGCCGTGCAGGACGCACTGGACGAGCTCACCCCGCTCCTCGGCGACGACGCCGAGATCAGCATCGTGTTCGACCAGGCGCCCTTCATCAACGACTCGATCATCGCAATGGCGGAGGAGGGCGCGCTCGGCCTCGCCTTCGCGATCATCGTCATCCTGGTCTTCCTGCTGTCGCTGCGCTCCACCATCGTCACCGCGGTCTCCATCCCGGTGTCGCTGCTGGTCGCGATGCTCGGGGTGCAGGCCTTCGGCTACTCGCTGAACATCCTCACGCTGGGCGCGCTCACCGTCGCCGTCGGCCGAGTGGTCGACGACTCGATCGTGGTGCTGGAGAACATCAAGCGCCACATGGGCTACGGCGAGGACAAGTACACGGCCGTCTACACCGGTGTCCGCGAGGTCGCCGCGGCCATCACCTCCGCCACCCTGACCACCATCGCGGTCTTCCTGCCGGTCGGCTTCGTCGGGGGCATGGTGGGCGAGCTGTTCCGCCCGTTCGCCGTCACCGTCAGCGTCTCGCTGGCCGCGTCGCTGCTGGTCTCGCTGACGATCATCCCGGTCCTGGCCTACTGGTTCATGAAGCCCAAGGAGGTTCCGGCCGAGGAGCTGGAGCGGCTGAAGGCCGAGGAGTACCAGCGCGAACTGCGCAACCCGTTGCAGCGGGCCTACCTGCCGGTCATCCGCTGGGCCACCGCCCACCGGGCGATCACGCTGGTCGCGTCCGTGGCGATCCTCATCGGCACGCTCGCGCTCGTCCCCCTGCTCAAGACCGAGTTCATCGGCGACCAGGGGCAGAACACCGTCTACGTCACCCAGGAGCTGCCGGTCGGCACGTCGCTGGAGAAGGCCGACGAGGAGGCCCTCAAGGTCGAGGAGAAGCTGGAGGAGCTTCCCTGGATCCAGTCCTACCAGTCCTCCATCGGCGGCGGCGGCATGGCCGGCATGATGGGCGGCGGAAGCGACACGATCCAGTACACGCTCACCACCGACCCCGACGGTGACCAGGCCGAGTACAAGGAACGTCTGCGCGAGGCGCTGGACGAGGTCGACACCGAGGCCGAGACGCGCATCGACCAGACCGGCGGCATGGGCAGCACGCTGGAGGTCCAGGTCAAGGCCGAGGACCAGGAGACGCTGGAGGAGGCCGCCGAGCAGGTCGAGCAGGCCGTCCGGGACATCCCCGGGGCCGCCGACGTGCAGAACAGCATCGCGGCCGAGCAGCCCGCCCTTGAGGTGCAGGTCGACGCGGAGCAGGCCGCCGAGGAAGGGCTGACCGAGGGCCAGATCGGCCAGGCCGTCACCCAGGCCTTCCAGGGGGCCCGCGCCGGCACCGCCACGATCGACGACGTCCAGCGCGACATGGTCGTGCGCGTCGAGGAGGCGCCCGCCAGCGTCGAGGAGCTGGAGGACCTGGAGATCGCCTCGCCCCGGGGCGAGGTGCGGCTCGGCGACGTCGCCGAGGTCGAGGAGGTCATGCAGGCGCCGGAGCTGTCGCGCAGCGACGGCGTGCGCAGCGCGACCGTCTCCGCGACGCCGACGGCCGACGACCTCGGCGCCGTGACCGCCGAGCTCACCCAGGCCCTGGACGGGCTCGACCTGCCCGAGGGCGCCACCGCCGAGATCGGCGGCGTCAGCGCCGACCAGGACGAGGCGTTCGCCCAGCTCGGCATCGCCATGGTCGCCGCGGTCGCGATCGTCTACCTGATCATGGTGGCCACGTTCAAGAGCCTGATCCAGCCGCTGATCCTGCTCGTGTCCATCCCGTTCGCCGCGACCGGCGCGCTGGGACTGCTGCTCATCACGGGGATCCCGCTGGGGCTGCCCGCGATGATCGGTCTGCTGATGCTGATCGGCGTCGTCGTCACGAACGCGATCGTGCTGATCGACCTGATCAACCAGTATCGCGAGGAGGGGATGGAGCTGCGCGAGGCGGTGATCGAGGGATCGCGGCACCGGCTCCGTCCGATCCTGATGACCGCGCTGGCCACGGTCGGCGCGCTCACGCCGATGGCGCTGGGCATCACCGGCGGCGGGGCGTTCATCTCCCAGCCGCTGGCGGTCGTGGTGATCGGCGGTCTGATCACCTCGACGCTGCTGACCCTGGTGCTGGTCCCGGTCCTGTACACGATGGCCGAGGCGCGCAAGGAGAAGCGCGCCCTGCGTCAGGCCGAGCGGCGTGAGGCGGCCCTGGCCGCGGCGGGCACCGCCAAGAAGCCGGCGGCCACCGACGACACCGAGAAGGAGACGGACAAGGAGTGACCCCGTCTCCGGTCTCGCCGGAGTGACACACCAGGGCGCCGTACCCTCCGTTTCGGGGGGTACGGCGCCCCTTTTCGCGGCAAACGCCCGCTGGGGGCGAGAGGAACCATGCGATTCCGCTGACGGGGCGCGTCGAATTTGTCATTCCGTCCGCGGCACAGGCAGGCTCGCCCCATGGAACCTATCGACACCGACCTCGACGACCTCGTCCGCGCGGAGCTCGGCGCGGAACCCTCGCAGGAGGCCATGGACTACGCGCGGGAACTGTATGAGAGGTACCGCCTCCCGCGGGAGCCACAGGCGCCGGCCGACGGCTGACGGGCGTGCGCGCAGCTCCGATCCCCGGCCCCGGCGGCCGTCACGGGTCCCTCACCTCGGTGGGGGACCCTCGTCATGGAAGGGGCGGCGGGGTCAGCCCGATCGAACGCCGGGGGAATCCAGGGAGGCCCCCTCGTCCCAGGTGAGCTCGAACCACACCAGCAGGCCCAGACCGTCGGCGCGCGGCTCGGTCCCCCACTTCGTGGCGAGAGCCTCGACCAGGTCGAGGCCGCGGCCGTGCTCGCTGGTGTCGTAGGGATCCTTGTGCTGGGCCTGGGGAAGCTCGGAGCCCCCGAGGTCGCGCACCTCGACCCGGGTCCACCCTGAGGCCGCGCGGACCGTGACCTCGAACTTGCCGCCCGGGCGGCCCGAGGCGCTGTGGGTGATGGCGTTGGTAGCGAGTTCGCTGGTCAACAGGGTGGCGGTGGCCGCCTCGGGCGAGGTGGCGAGTAGTCGCTCGACGAACCGCCGGGCGTGCTTGATCTGACTGGGCAGCCCGGGGAAGCGCCGCCGGGAGAAGGGAGCGTCGGCGTCGGGCGGGAGGACAGGGCGCTCTTCCATGGGATTCGCCGGAAGGTCGGGGGCCGGGTGGACGGAGCCGGCACGGGGCGTGGGCACCTGTGCCGGTGAGGTTGGGGTGTCGGGCATGTGATCACTCCCCAGCGGCGTGCGCGGACACGCCGGAATCAAGCCGCGGCGACGTACGTGGGGTGGCCGTCCGTGAGGCGTCCGCTGCCCGAAGGCTCACGGCGCGATGGCGAAGGGCCACACGCGGGGCAGTGCATGCGGTGACGGGTGAGGTTCGCGGCTATGGACTTGTCATCCACGGCCAGGATACGCGCGATGCTCCCGGTGTCCCAGGTGGGGGTGGGAAGTAACCCGATTCTGTGGACGGAGACCGTGGGGCAGATCCGCGGGACGTCCCTGTCGGCCGGCACTGAAGGCCGGGGACGGCCAAGGAGGAACTTCCCTGGCGACCCATCGTGATTTGTGAGTTACTTAGCGGTACGGGAGGTGGAAACGTGAACAGAAGTTGTTACGAGGTAAACGCCGGGTTCACCTCCCTGAGGAACTGCTCAGCGAAAGTCAAGAGGGTACGGCGACTCCCCGCCCGCCGTCATGAGCCTCCGCTGACCGATGGTGTGACCCGTCGTGCGGCGAGGGCCGTTCCCCGCTTGTGACAGGAGGACCAGTGTCCCAACCCGCGCCCCGCCGACGGCTGCTGCCGCTCATCTCGCACTTCGGTGGCCGTTCCCGCGCGACCTGCCGCTTCCGCTGCGGTGACGCCTGTTTCCACGAGGCCCCCAACACCAGCGGTAACGAGTACTTCGGCGACATCTACGCCGGAGTGCTCTCACGCCGCAACGTGCTCCGGGCCGGAGCCGTCGGCGCAGGGGCCGCGGCCGTGGGCGTCGGGGCCGGCGGCGCGTTCAGTCCGGCCCTCGCCGCCCCCGGTGGCCGGGGCAACCCCCGGCTCGGCTTCACCTCCGTCGCCCCCAACACGATCGACGACGTCGTCGTTCCCGAGGGATACGACCACCGGGTCGTGGTGCGCTGGGGCGACCCCGTCCTGCCCGGCGCCCCGGAGTTCGACTTCTCCCGCCAGACGGCCGAGGCCCAGGAGAAACAGTTCGGTTACAACTGTGACTACGTGGCCTTCGTCGAGCTGGAGCGCGACCGGGGTCTGCTCTGGGTGAACCACGAGTACACCAACGAGAACCTCATGTTCGCCGGTTACACCGACGGCAACGACGCCGACCTCGAACAGATCAAGATCGGGATGGCCGCCCACGGCGGCTCCATCGTCGAGATCGAGCGGGTCGGCCGCACCGGCGCCTGGAAGCTCGTCACCAAGGGACGGCGTCGCTACAACCGGCGCATCACCGCCACCACCCCGATGCGGTTGACCGGTCCCGCCGCCGGCGACCCGCTGCTGCGGACCGAGGCCGACCCCAAGGGCACCGAGGTGCTCGGCATGCTGAACAACTGCGCCGGCGGCATGACCCCCTGGGGCACCATCCTCACGGCCGAGGAGAACTTCAACCAGTACTTCGTCGGCGGCGAGAGCGCGCCGGAGGAGGCCAAGGCCGCCCTCAAGCGCTACGGCTTCGCCACCAGCGGCGACACCCGCGCGGGCAGCCGGCGCTTCGACCGCGTCGACGAGCGCTTCGACCTCTCCAAGCACCCCAACGAGGCCAACCGGTTCGGCTACATCGTCGAGATCGACCCCTTCGACCCCGACTACAAGCCGCGCAAGCGCACCGCCCTGGGGCGCTTCAAGCACGAGGGCGCCAACACCCGCCTGACCAAGGACAAGCGGGTCGCCGTGTACATGGGCGACGACGAGCGCTTCGACTACATGTACAAGTTCGTCAGCGACAAGCAGTACCGCAAGGGATCCCGACGGCACAACGACACGCTGCTGGACTCGGGCACCCTCTACGTCGCGAAGCTGACCGGCGACAGCCCCGCCAGCCAGATCGACGGCTCGGGCAAGCTGCCCCGCGACGGCGAGTTCGACGGCACCGGAACGTGGATCAAGCTGTGCGACTCGCGCAAGAGCTACGTCGAGGGGTTCACCGTCGCGGAGGTCCTCATCCACACCCGTCTGGCCGCCGACGCCGTCGGCGCCACCAAGATGGACCGCCCCGAGGACTTCGAGGCCAGCCCCGTCACCGGCAAGGTCTACTGCGCGCTGACCAACAACACCAGCCGCACCCCCGAGCAGGCCGACGAGCCCAACCCGCGGGCGGCCAACAAGTTCGGCCACATCCTCGAGATCACCGAGCGCCGCAACGACGCCGGGGCCACCTCCTTCACCTGGAAGGTCCTCCTCGTCTGCGGTGACCCCGAGGACGAGAGCACCTACTTCGCCGGCTACGACAAGTCCAAGGTCGTCCCGATCTCCTCGCCGGACAACCTCACCTTCGACAAGCGCGGCAACCTGTGGATCTCCACGGACGGCCAGCCCGGCACGATCAACTGCAACGACGCGCTGCACGCCGTCCCGGTCGAGGGCCGCCACCGCGGCGAGCTCAAGACCTTCGCGACCGTCCCCGTCGGCGCCGAGTGCTGCGGCCCCTTCATCACCGAGGACCAGAAGACGGTCTTCATCGCCCCGCAGCACCCGGGCGAGGACGGTGTGGTCGGAGCCCCCCAGAGCACCTGGCCCGACCGCGGCGACTTCCCGCGGCCCTCGGTGGTCTCCATCTGGCACACCAGGGGCAAGGACGTCGGCGTCTGACGTCGGCCCCCCGGGTCCCGCCCGCGGTCCCCGTCCCCGTCCAGGGGCGGGGACCGCTCCGTTCCCGGCCCGCCCGCGGCCCGGTCGGTGTCACCCACGTGAAAGGATTCCGATCATGGTGCGAAGAGCTGATGTTCCCCGTCTCGACGTCCCCAGCGCGGGGGTCTACCAGGCCGACGCGGCACGCTACGACGGCCGCATGCCCTACCGGCGGACCGGCCGCAGCGGCCTGGACCTCCCCGAGATCTCCCTCGGCCTGTGGCACAACTTCGGCGACGACCGTCCGCTCGCCACACAGCGGGCGATCCTGCGGCGGGCGTTCGACCTGGGAATCACCCACTTCGACCTCGCCAACAACTACGGTCCGCCGCCCGGTTCCGCCGAGCTGAACTTCGGCCGCATCCTGCGTGAGGACTTCCGCCCCTACCGCGACGAACTGGTCATCTCCACCAAGGCCGGTTACGACATGTGGCCCGGCCCCTACGGCAGCGGTGGGTCGCGCAAGTACCTCATCACCAGCCTCGACCAGTCCCTGGCCCGCATGGGACTGGACCACGTCGACATCTTCTACAGCCACCGCTACGACCCGAGCGTGCCGCTGGAGGAGACCATGGGAGCGCTGGACCACGCGGTGCGCTCCGGTCGCGCGCTCTACGCCGGCATCTCCTCCTACTCGCCGGAGCGCACCGCCCAGGCCGCCGCGATCCTGCGCGACATGGGCACCCCCCTCCTCATCCACCAGCCCTCCTACTCCATGGTCAACCGCTGGATCGAGGAGCAGGGACTGCTCGACACGCTGGAGCGCGAGGGGGTCGGTTGCATCGCCTTCTCCCCCCTGGCCCAGGGCATGCTGACCGACAAGTACCTCGACGGGATCCCCGTCGACTCCCGCGCGGGCGCGGGCAAGTCGCTGTCCCCCGACTGGCTGACCGAGGACAACCTGGCCCGCATCCGCGCGCTCGACGCGATCGCGCGTCGCCGCGGACAGTCGCTGGCCCAGCTCGCGCTGACCTGGGCCCTGCGCGACCCGCGGATCACCTCCGTGCTGATCGGCGTGAGCAGTGTCGGACAGCTGGAGGACAGCATCGCCGCGGTGCGCGGCCCCCGGTTGACCGAGTCCGAGCTCGCCGAGATCGACCAGTACGCCCAGGACATCGGTGTCAACATCTGGAGCCGTTCCAGCGAGGACTGAGCCCTCGCCCCCGCCGCCCCGGGCGGCGGGGGCTTCGGCCGCCCACGGCGCAGACCCTGATGCGACGATGGGGCGATGGTCGAAATACGTGCGGCGCGCCGAGCCGATGCCCCCGTCATGAGCGAGATCTTCCACGCCGCCGGCCTGGCGGCCTGGAGCGGGTTCCTCCCCGAGGAGGAGCTGCGGGCCGAGGCACTGCGTCCACAGATGTTCGACCAGGCGATCCGCGCCTTCGAAACGACCGTCCGCGTCGCGGTCGACGGGGACCGGGTGACGGCGTTCGCGGTCCTGCGCCCCTCGGCCGACAACGACGCCGAGGCCAAGGTGGGGGAACTCCACATGTTCTACGCCCACCCCCGGGTCTGGGGGACCGGTGTCGCCCGGCTTCTCATGGCCGACGCCCTCGCCCGGTTGCGCGCGGCCGGCTACCGCGCGGCCACCCTGTGGACGGCCGAGGAGAACCACCGCCCGCGCGCCTTCTACCGGTCCACCGGATGGCGCCTGGACGGGGCACGCCGCTCCAAGACCCGCCACGGTGTCGTCTTCACCGAGCTGCGTCACCGCATCGAGTTGTGACCCCGCCCGCGCGCACGGCTCACCGCCGTCCGGTGTCGGGCGGCAGGTGGCCGGTCTCGCGCAGATAGGCCAACAGCTCCTCGGCGGCCTCCTCCGGAGTGGCGGTGACGATGCGCGGCGCGCCGCGCATCGTCACCGAGACCAGCGCCAGCGCCCGCTGACGCGCGCTGGCGGCGGGGTCGGGAGCCGGCAGGGCGCGTGGACGGGGCCGGAACGGCCCCGGACGTTGCGGGAAACCGGAGAAGCCGTCGCGCGGCGCCGGGGCCAGCGCGGTCTCGACCGACAGCGACCCCCGCTCCAACATCGCCTCCAGCGGAGCCCGCCGCAACCGCGCCACCCCCGCCTCGACCGACACCACGGCCGGCGTGGGCACGCGCAGGACCTCGCGCCGGCCACCGTCCAACCGCCGGACCGCGCGGAGCTCGCGGGAACCGTCCGGGCCGCGCGCCTCCAGCGACACCAGCCCCAGGGCCTGCGCCGCCCCCAGCTCGTCGGCGAGGAAGGCCGGAACCGCGCCGCTTCCCCGGTCGGTGCTCGCGTTCCCGCACACCACGACCCCGGCCGGGGCCGGACCGGCGGGCTTCAACACCGAGGCGAGGGCCGCGGCCACGGTCGAGCTCCCCGCGGAACCGTGCGGCCCCGCGGTGGGCAACTCCACCCGGACCGCCCGCGTGGCGCCCACGGACAGGGCGTCGCGCAGGATCTCCGCGGCCTCGGGAGGCCCCACGCTGACCGCCACCACCTCCTGCCCCCACGCCTCGCCGATCCGCAACGCCGTCTCCAACGCCGCCATGTCGGCGGGCGAGACCCCGAGCGTGTGCGTCGCGCGCCGGTGTCGGAGGCGGACCGTCCCCGTCAACGGATCGATGTCGGGGCGCAGGTCGACCAGCTTGAGAGCGGCGGCGATGGTCATCTGGCGATCTCCTGGAGAACGGGGGAGAGGGGGACGCCGGAACCGTTCACGCCCACCGCAGCACCACCCCCTGGCCGCCCGGGGGATAGGACCAGGAGATGGTCCCCTCCTGGGAGCAGACCAGGGTGCAGGCGCCACACTCGAAGCACTGCTCGTGGTTGAACACCATGCCGCCATCGGCGGTGGGGGTGAACAGGTCGGCGGGACAGACTCCGATGCACGGCCGTCCGGCACAGGAGCGGCACGCCTCGGTGTCCACGACGATGTGGGGCTGCTCGGCCACGCGGAACTCCACCGTGGCCATCCGGTCCTCGAACGCGTGCTCCGGCCAATCGGGAGGGCCGGGTGTCTCGTCACCGCTCCTGCGGGGGGCCGAGGTCCGCGACCAGGGACGACGGCGGAAACGGGGCAACATCGTCACGTGAAGCTCCTCAGGATCTGCCAGCCGTCCCGGACGAGGTCGCGCAGCCGGGTTCCGTTGGCCGCCGCCGTCTCGCGCAGGATCGAGCTGAGGCCCTTGCGTGGCCGCGGCGCCGGAACGGTGAGCACCCGTTCGGCGGCGTCGCACACCAGCCGCGGGTATTTCTCGTGGACGGCCTGTGAGCGTAGCAATCGCGGAACCTCCCGCCACCTCCGGTGGTCGGAGAGGACGAACGAGGCCTCCAAGCGGTTCCGGTAGGCGGCCAGGGCCGCCGTGGAGACGTCTCCGGCGCGCACGGACCGTGCCGCCACCTCGCCGGCCGCCATGCCCGAGCCGATCGCGAAGTTCACCCCCTCCAGCCACGGCCCCGCGGCCAGGCACAGCCCGGCGGCGTCACCGCACACGAGCAGACCGGGACCGGCGAGCCTGGCCAGCGCGTCGTAGCCGCCCTGCGGTGCCAGGTGCGCCGAGTACTCCTTCAACTCGGCGCCGCGCAGGTACGGTGCGATCGAGGGGTGGGCCTTCACCCGGGCGATCAGCTCCTCGGGCCGCACCCCCGAGGCGGACAGCCCGTCGACCGACACCACCACCCCCACCGCGACCGTGTCCAGGTAGGTGTGCAGGAACGCCCCGCCCGGGATGCCCGCGGTACAGCCCAGCATCTCGATCTCGGCGCCCTCGCGCCCGCTGAGCCCGAACCGTTCGTCGATCTCCTCACGGGACAGGGCCAGGACCTCCTTGGCCCCCAGCGCGAAGTTGCCGGGATCGCGGGCGGCGGACAGCCCCGCCTCGCCGGTGAGCAGGGAGTTCACCCCGTCGCAGGCGATCACCACGCCCGCCTCGATGTCGCCGCCCTCGCGATCGGTGGTCACGCCGCGCACCGTGCCGTCGGGGGCGCGCAGCAGCCCGGTCACCGTGGTGGAGCACACCAACCGGGCGCCCGCCCGCTCGGCCTCGCCGGCCAGCCAGGAGTCGAACTCCGAGCGGTAGGCGGTCGCCCCGTTGTAGGGCGGCCGGGTCCAGCCGGCGGAACGGAAATCGAGACTGAGCGACTGCGTCCCCGTCATGACCATGGTCGTGCGCCGGGTCACCCACCGTTGCACCGGTGCGCGCTCCCACCAGCGGGGGATCAGCCTCTCCAGCACGCCACCGTGGATGACGCCCCCGTGCATGTTCTTCGCTCCGGGGAACGGGCCACGCTCGACCAGCAGCACCGAGGCCCCCGTCCGGGCGGCGGCCAGCGCCGCGGCCGATCCGGCCGGGCCCGCTCCCACCACCACCACGTCGAATCGCGTCACCCGAGCTCCTCCTCGTCCCCGCCCACCCGATCGACACCGGTCCCGACCCCCAGCCGCCGCGCCAACACCTCCAGCAACGCGGCCGCGTCGGTGACCAGCCCCAGGTCGGCGACCGCCATCATCGGACATCCCGGGTCGAGGTTCACCGCGACCACATGGGCCGGATGGTCGGTGCCCGACAGATGCTGCGGCGCTCCAGACACCCCCAACGCCACATAAAGGTCGGGGCTCACCCTAGCCCCGGACGAACCGATCCGCCGGTCCAATGGGAGCAAACCCGCGTCCGTCACCGGACGGGTCGCTCCCACCGAGGCACCCAACGCCGCGGCGACCTCGCTCAGCAGCGCGAACGCCGCCACGCCGCGATCCGGGCCGCTCATGAGTCCGGCACCGCCCGCGATGACGCGCCGCGCCTCCCACAGGTCCACGGCCGTTGGATCGGGGGCGACCACCGCCAGCGTCTCGGCGTCCAGAACGTCCGCGTGCTCGTCTCCGGCGGCAAGCCCGCCGACCGGTGCCGGTGCCGTGTCGGAGTCGGCGCGGGGAAGCGCTCCCCCCGTCCCCGGACGCAGCGTGACCACGGCCGGACCGGTCAGCCCCACCCGGATGCCACGGCGGTCACCGTCACGCGGGAGCACCGCGAAACCGGGGCCGATCTCGACGGCGCCGGCCAGCAGCGGGCGGCCCAGCCGCGCCGCCAGCCGCGGAGCGAGATCACGCCCGTCGGGGCAGGCCGGCAGCAGCACCACGCCGAACCCCGAGCAGGTCTCGGCGAGGGCGTGGGACCACGCGGCGGGACGGAACCCCTCGGTCTCCCATACGAGCAACGGGTGAGCGGCGCCGTCCAGCGCGGACGCCGCCGCCCGGGCGCCATCGCCGGCCAGGACCGCGCCACCGGCCTCAGCGATGACCTCCAGACCGCCCTCGGGCAACCGGCCCTCGCGGACCGGGACCACCGCGATCGTCCCGCTGGGCTCCCTTTCCTCCCAGCTCTGTTCCCGGCCCACCGGACTCCCGCTCACAGCGACGTTCCGATCCGCTCGCCCTCGATGACCGCCATGTCCACCCGACGTGGCGCGACACAGTCGCCCACGCGCAGCGTCTGGACACTCGGGTGCCTGCGCAGGGCGCGGTACAAGCCGTCCAGCGGGGCCTGGGGCAGCGCGCACACCACCCAGTCGACGGTGCGCCCACTGGTCTCCCCGGTCGGCAGATAGGCCAACTCGACCTCCAGGCGGCCCGTCCGCGCGCACTCGCCCACCCTCACCACCTCGTGGTCACACGTCTCACCGATCCCCTTGGCGGTCGCCCGCACGCACCAGTTCTCCAGATCCAGCGTCGTGGCGAGATCCTGGCCGACGACCATCGCCGATGTCACCACCTCCACGACGCAACCACGGTCGGCCAGCAGCTCGGCCGTCCCCGTGGCCTGGTGGAACCCCACCTCGTCGACGAGCAGCACCGACCCGCTGGGACGCACCCGGCCGGAAAGGACGTCGCGCACGTCCACGACCCGCTCGCGTCCCCGCCCCCAAGCGGGACGCCGCGGCCTCGCCCCGGTCGCCACCACCAGGACCTCCGGGGCCTCGCGCCGCACCAGTTCGGCGTCCACGGGCCGACCGTACTCGACGCGCACCCCGAGACGACGGCACTCGGTCAGCTGGTTGCGGACCAGGACGCCGAACTCGGCGCGACCGGGCGTGGACGCCGCCAGGAGCACCTGGCCTCCCGCCGCGCGCTCGGCCTCGTACACGCGCACCCGGTGCCCCGCGCGTGCCGCCGCGAGCGCGGTCTGCAGACCGGCCGGGCCGGCGCCCGCGACGAGCACGTCGCGCCCGGCCCGCCGCGACGACAGCGCGGGCAGGAACTCGCGGCCGACCCGCGGGTTCTCCACACACCCCAACCGCCGGTTCGCGCGGACCCGGCCGACACAGTCCTGGTTGCAGGACAGGCACACCCGGACCGCCTCGGGCGCACCGGCGCGCGCCTTCGCCGCGAAGTCCGGATCGGCGATCTGGCCGCGCACCACGTCCACCAGATCGCAGTGGCCATCGGCGAGGGCCCGGTCGGCCTGAACGGGATCCTTGAACCTGCCGGCGCCGATCACCGGCAGGTCCACCGCGCGGCGCAGCGCGTTGGCGACGAACAGGGCATAGCCCGGCGGAATGTGCATGGACGCCCCGTCCAGGTGCGGTGCCGCGGTGGACACGCCGATGGAGGCGCCGACGTAGTCGACCTTCCCGCTGGCCTCCAGCACGCGGGCCACGGCGATCGCGTCCTCCAGGGTCGTGCCGCCGTCGACGAGCTCGTCACAGCACAGGCGTACGCCCAGGACCAGATCGGGGCCGATACGGCGCCGTACCTCGCTGATGATCTCCGACAACAGCCGCGTCCGGTTCGCCGGAGACCCCCCGTAACGGTCGCCGCGCCGGTTGGTGGCGGGGGACAGGAAGGCGCGGACGATCGAGGAGTGGGCGCACTGGAGCTCGACCCCGTCGAATCCGCCCTCGACACAGTGACCCGCCACCAGCCCGTAGCCGTCGATGATCTCGGAGATCTCCTGCCGCTCCAGCGCCTTGGGCACCTCGCGGAAGGCCGGATCGGCCACCGGGGAGGGCGCCCACAACGGGCGACGCGAGTACAGGGAGGTCGACTGGCCGCCGTTGTGGTTGATCTGGGCCAGGATCGGCACGCCCTCGCGGTGCACGGCCTCGGTCACCTTCCGGTGCCGGGCGACCACGGCGGGATCGAAGCCGCGGATCGTCCGCTCCCGGGGCCGATCCGAGGGATGGACCGACTGCTCCTCGGCGATGATCAGGCCGGCGCCGCCGCGCGCCCGCGCCGCGTAGTAGGCGGCGTGACGCTCCGTGGGCAGACCGTCCTCGGCGTACCCGGTGGGATGGGCACCGAACACGATCCGGTTGGCGAGGGTGATCGGCCCCAGCCGCATCGGCCGGAACAGGTGGGGGAAGCGGCCCGTACCGGTCACCTGTACATCTCCTCGATGCCGGCCGCCGCGCGGCGCCCCTCCAGGATCGCCTCGTAGACGCCCCGGGGCGCGACCACGTCGCCGGCCCGGTCCATACCGAGCCGTTCCCCCCGCCACAGCCCGTCGTCGGGCAGCCGGAAACCGCACTCCACCACGAACCCTCCCTTGACCTCACCGGTCTCGCCGGTGTGGACGTGCTCGATCCGCAGCACGCCCTCGGCGGCACCGCGCACCGCGCAGCGTTTCACGACCCCCACCCGGGCCCGGGCCAGCCGGGCGAGCGCGCGGGCACGGTCGTCCGGTGTCGCGATCCTGGCACCCACCAGATGGTCCGGCGTGACCAGCGTGACCTCGTGGCCCAACGCGGCCAGGGTCTCGGCGACGCTCACCCCCGACACGCCCCCGAACGGATCGTGCACCGTGGCCGGCCCCGCGGGCAGCCGCCGGCGCAGCTCCTCCTCGGGCAGCGACAGCAGCTCGGCGACGTCGTGGACGACCGCGCCCTCCTCGATCGGGTATCCCGGCTCGCCCATCCGGCCACCCGCGCACAGCACGACCACGCCGCCGGTGGCCAGCCGGGCGTCGATGTCGGCGGCACCGGCCCGTACCCCGGTCTCGATCCGGACGCCCAGGCGCTCGCACTCGGCCGTCAACCAGTCGGCGAGCAGGGCCAGGCGCCCCAGGCCGGCTCCCGCGGCCAGCACGCGCAGCATCCCCCCGGTCCGCTCACGCTGCTCCACCACCCGGACCCGGTGCCCGGCCTTCGCCGCGTTGCGCGCCGTCTCCAGGCCGGCGGGGCCGGCGCCGATCACCAGCACCTCGACGGGGTCATCCACCGGGGCGGGCACGACAGGCGGGTGGGACTCGTGGCCGCTGTAGGGGTCGCCGATGCAGCTGACCGGCGGATTGCGCGGGTCGCGCACCTGGCACGCCTGGTTGCACAGGACGCAGGGGCGGACACGTTCGGGCGTCCCCGCGGCGAGTTTGGCGCCCAGCCGGGCGTCGGCGATCTGGGCCCGGGTCATCTCCACGAGCGCGGCGGGGCCCTCGGTGAGGAGCTCCTCGGCGTGCCGAGGGTCCACGATCGACCCCTGCGCGCACACCGCGACCGAGGAGGGCAGGGCGGCGCGCACCCGTCGGGCCGCCGCATCGTTGAAACCGGGCGGTACGTGCCCGTCGGGGCGGGACACATCAGGGGCGCGCAGCGAACCGCGCACCACGACGACGTAGTCCACGGCCCCGGCCGCGGCGAGCTCGGCGGCGATGGCGGGCGCCGTCTCCGGAGTGATCCCGCCCGGGGTTCCCGGCTCGTCACAGCACAGCCGCAGTCCCACGACGGCGCCGCGCCCCACGGCCCGCCGGACCGCGCCGAGCACCTCGCGGGCGAAGCGGGTCCGTTGCGCGCCACCGTAGCCGTCGGCGCGGAGGTTGGTCACGGCCGAGAGGAACTGGCGGATCAGGGCGCGTCCACCGGCGTCGACTTCGACCCCGTCCATGCCCGAACGCACCGCGAGCCGGGCCGCGTTGGCGAAGGCGGCGACGATCTCGGCGATCTCGGGGGTGTCCATCTCCCGGGGCACCTCGCGGCTGAGCGGGTCGGCGACGTCGGAGGGGGCCCACAGGGCGGTCCGGCCGTAGGCGTCGGTGCCCTGGAGGCCGGTGTGGCCGAGGCCGGCGAGGGCCAGGCCGCCCTCGTCATGACAGGCCCGGGCGATGGCGGCCCACCCCGGGGCGCATCTGGCGGCGAGCGGGGCACGTTCGTAGGGCCAGTCGGAATCGTGCACGGAGGCGGTTTCGGTCACGATGATTCCGCTGCCGCCACAGGCGCGGCGCCGATAGTAGGCGGTGTGCCGCTCCGACAGGGCCCGTCCGTGGCCCAGGTTGGTCACGTGTGGTCCGAACACCAGGCGGTTAGGGGAGGTGACCCCGCAGGCCAGGCGCAGCGGGGACAGAAGCTGCATCGATGGAGGAGCCTTCCTGATCGCGTGCGCGGTACTGCCACGGCGATCCGGCCGGGGACGCCGTACAGCCCATGATGTCGGTTGTCCGGGCCTTTGAGTGCTTCCTCCGGCATATCGACGTCACGGACCTGCTCAGGCGGGGCGCGGGCGTGGCGCCGGAAGGGAGGGGCGAGGAGCGGGTCGTGGGGGAACTCGGTGCGGAGACGAGAGCGCGGCCCCCGGGAAAGGAATTATGGACAGTACGCGAATGTAATTTCGGGCATTTTATTGAGCTCGATGATCTTGAATCCCTCGGATGGCCGCGAACGTTAATCTTCTGCGCGGAGAACGGTCCGTGCCGCCGTGGAACCGCCCTCGTGACGCTTTCTTGATGTCGCGGTGATCACTAGGTGTCTGGAGGTACCGCAGACTCGGGGACATTCGGCGCACGGATCGTGAACCGGAGAAAACGCGTTTCGGTAGTCGTGTGGAGCAAGATCCTCTGCAGTGGCGCGGGACGGACGCTCTTGGCGACAAGAAGCGTGTCGCAACGCCACGTCAGGAGATCCCACCCGACCACCGTGGAACATTCACGCCCCTGCGGCACGAGGTGGGAGGCCCCCATTGGGGAAGTTCCTGGCCAGGCGACTGGCGAACTACGTGGTCCTGGTCTTCCTGGCCACCACGTTCGCGTACCTGCTCGCCGCCTCCACGCTCAGCCCCCGCGCCAACTACGCGGAGATGAGCCCCCGTCCCACGGAGGCCGCGGTCGACGCCCAGCTCGACCGGCTCAACCTCAACGACAAGACGCCGCTGGCCGAGCGGTACACGGTGTGGCTCGGCGACGTCGTCACCGGCGACTTCGGCCGGACGGTACGCGACACCTCGGTCAACGAGGAGATCCAGCGCCGCGCCGGGGTCTCCATCCGGTTGATCGTGTTCGGTACCGTCATCGGCGCCGTGTCCGGCGTGCTGATCGGCGCCTACGGGGCGGTCAGGCAGTACCGGGTCTTCGACCGGGTCTCCACCGGCGCCGCGTTCTTCATGCTCTCGGTCCCCGCCGTGGTCGTGGCGATCTCACTCCAGGTCATTGCCGCGGCCATCAACGAATGGACCGGGACGACGATATTCCAGTACGCCGGCGAGTACACGACCGGCCTGGACGCCGGATTCTGGGGCACGCTCGGCAACCGCATCCAACACGCGATCCTGCCCACCCTCGCCCTGGCGCTCGGTCAATTCGCCGCGTTCAGCAGATACCAGCGCAACATGATGCTCGACGTGATCGGCTCGGATTTCGTGCGCACCGCCATGGCCAAGGGGCTCACGCGCCGCAAGGCGTTGTTCAAACACGCGTTGCGCACCGCGCTCATCCCGACCGTCACCTATTTCGCGTTCGTGTTCGGCTCTCTCATGGCCGGGACGACGTTCACCGAGAAGATCTACGGGTGGAACGGAATGGGCTCGTGGGTCATCGACTCCATCGTCAAGAACGACGTCAACTCGGTCGCCGCCGTGTCGTGTTTCATGGCGGTGTGCATCATGGTGGCCTCCTTCCTGTCAGACGTCCTCTATGCCTGGCTCGACCCGCGGGTGCGGGTGAGCTGAGCGTGAGCCCGATCGAGATCGTCGCCGGCCCACACGCCACGCGGCCCGCCCACGCCTCGGGCATGTCACGTGGAAGGCGTCGCGCGGACGAGAACCGGCGTGCGCCGCGCCCCCAGGATCGCGTGTCGGCCCGTCCGCGCGCCACCCGTTTTCCCGACCCGTGGACCGACAACGGGGCGGTGCCCCTCGCGCCCCATTTCACCCCGCTGGAGAAGACGCCATGAGCATGTCCACCGAGCGCGTGGCCGGAGAGACCGGGGCCGGCCACGAGGGCGGCACCGACGAGGTACGGATCCCCGGCCGCTGGTCGACGGTGCTGCGCACCATGCTCCGCCAGCGCAGGGTCGTGGTCGGCATCGTGGTCCTGCTGCTGCTCACCGCCGCCGCCTGGATCGGGCCGGCCATCAGCCCCTGGACCTTCGAGGAACGCGACTACGCGAACTTCCTCCAGCCGCCCAGCCCCGAACACTGGCTCGGCACGGACAACACCGGACGCGACGTCTTCACCATCACGATGGTCGGCCTGCAGAAGTCGATCATCATCGGCCTGCTCGTCGCGGTCATCTCCACCCTCGTCGCCGCCGTCGTCGGCTCCTTCGCCGGATACTTCCTGGGCGTCACCGACAAGGCGCTGATGTGGATCACCGACCTGGCGCTGGTGCTGCCCAGCTTCCTGATCCTGGCGATCCTGTTCCCCTGGATCCGGGGCAGCAACTGGCTGCTGTTCGTCCTCCTGCTCGCCGCGTTCATGTGGATGATCACCGCCAAGATGGTCCGCGGCATGACGATCTCGCTCAAGGAACGCGAATACGTCCTCGCCGCCCGCTACATGGGCGTACCGGCCTGGAAGATCATCTTCCGCCACATCCTGCCGAACATGTCCTCGCTGCTCATCGTCGACGCCACGATGAACGTCAGCTCCGCCATCATCGCCGAGACCAGCCTGTCCTACTTCGGCTTCGGCGTGCAGCCCCCCGACGTCTCCCTCGGCTCGCTCATCGCCATCGGAGCCCGCCAGGCGATCACCCACCCCTGGACGTTCGTCTTCTGCACGGGCCTGCTCGTCGTCCTGGTCCTGGCCGTCAACCTCATCGGCGACGGACTGCGCGACGCGCTGGACCCCCAGTCCAAGTCGCGACGCGCCTAGACGGGAGGCACCCGCACATGACCGCATCCCAGACCAGAACAGAGACGTCCGTGACCGACCAACGACCCGGGGACGCCCCCGTCCTCGAAGTCACCGACCTGCACGTCACCTTCCCCGGGGTCGGCAAGGCCCCCGACGTGCGCGCCGTGCGCGGGGTCAGCTACGCGCTGCGGCGCGGCGAGGTGCTCGGCATCGTCGGCGAATCGGGGTCGGGCAAGTCCGTCTCCTCCCTCGCCGCGATGGGCCTTCTGCCCGACTACGCGCAGATCCGTGGTTCGGTCAGGCTGCACGGGGAGGAACTCCTCGGCCTGGACGACCGGGAGATGGCCAAACGCCGCGGCAAGTCGATCGCCATGGTCTTCCAGGACCCGCTGTCCGGACTGACCCCGGTCTACACCGTCGGCGACCAGATCGCCGAGGCCGTGCGCATCCACAACCCCGACGTCGGCAAGGAACAGGCCGCGGCGCGCGCCGTGGAACTGCTCGAACTCGTCGGCATCCCCAACGCCGCCCAACGGGCCAAGGCGTTCCCGCACGAGTTCTCCGGCGGCATGCGGCAGCGGGCCATGATCGCCATCGCCATCGCCAACCAGCCCGACGTCATCATCTGCGACGAGCCCACCACCGCGCTGGACGTCACGATCCAGGCCCAGATCCTCGACGTGCTCAAGACGGCGCAGCGCGAGACCGGCGCCGCGATCGTCATGATCACCCACGACCTCGGCGTCGTCGCGGGATTCGTCGATCGGGTCCTGGTCATGTACGCCGGCCGCCCCGTCGAGATCGGCGACGTCGACGACGTCTACTACCGCACGCGCATGCCCTACACCATGGGCCTGCTCGGCTCGGTGCCCCGGCTCGACGACGCGGGCAGGGCGCCGTTGGTGCCCATCAAGGGCACCCCGCCGTCGCTGAGCGACCTGCCGCCCGGCTGCCCGTTCGCGCCGCGCTGCCCGATCGCCGAACCACGGTGCACCGCGGCCGAACCCGAACTGGTCCGGATCGGCGCGTCCGGACACCGCGCGGCCTGCGTCCGCGCCGAGGAGGTCGAGGAGAACGGGTGGGGCGCGGCCGACATCTACCCGTTGCCCGACATCCCCGACGACACCGCCGCGGAGGTCCCCCGGCAGGAGCGCGACGTCGTCTTGGAGGTCGAGGACCTCGTCAAACACCACCCCCTGATGAAGGGCGCGGTGTTCAAGCGCCGCGTCGGCACGGTCTACGCGGTCGACGGCATCTCCTTCGACGTCCGGGAACGCGAGACGCTCGGCCTCGTCGGCGAGTCCGGCTGCGGCAAGTCGACCACCCTCATGGAGATCCTCAGCCTGGACCGCCCCCAACGCGGCCGGGTCGTCGTCCTGGGACGCGAGTCGGGCACGCTCAACTCCCGGCAGCGCTTCGAGACCCGCCGCGAGCTCCAGGTCGTCTTCCAGGACCCGATGTCCTCCCTGGACCCGCGCATGCCGGTCTTCGACATCGTCGCCGAGCCGCTGCGCACCCACGGCCACCCCAAGGCCCGGCTCGCCGCCCGCGTCAACGAACTGCTGCGCCTGGTCGGCCTGGACCCCGCCCACGCGGCGCGCTACCCCCAGGAGTTCTCCGGCGGCCAACGCCAGCGCATCGGCATCGCCCGGGCGCTCGCCCTGGAGCCCCGCCTGCTCGTCCTCGACGAGCCGGTGTCCGCGCTGGACGTCTCCATCCAGGCCGGCGTCATCAACCTCCTCGACGAACTCAAGGTCAAGCTGGGGCTGTCCTACCTGTTCGTCGCGCACGACCTGTCGGTGATCAGGCACATCGCCGACCGTGTCGCCGTCATGTATCTCGGCAGGATCGTCGAGCTGGGCGACGTCGAGTCGATCTACCGGGCGCCCGCCCACCCCTACACCCAGGCGTTGCTGTCGGCGATCCCCATCCCCGACCCGGAGAAGGAACGCGCCCGCACCCACATCGTGCTCGAAGGCGACCTGCCCAGCCCCGCCGACCCCCCATCGGGGTGCAGTTTCCGCACCCGTTGCCCGAAGTTCAAGGAACTCGGCGACGGCGAGCGACGGCTCTGCCTGGACGAGGAGCCGCAGATCAGGCCACTGTCCACCGGCGATCACGGCGCGGCCTGCCACTACGCGCAGCAGCGCGCCGTCGTCTGACCCCGCTCGGCCCGCCGGGCCGGTACATCCCCTGAGGAGGAAACGATCACGATGCGAATCAGACGGAGCGCGGCGTTCGCCGCACCGGTCCTGGCGCTCACCCTGTTCGCCACCGCGTGCGGTGGCGGAGGCGGGGAGGAGGACGAGGGCGGCAACGACACCCCGACCCTCGCCGACATCGCCAACAGCGACGTCAACCCGCAGGAGCGGGACGCCCTCCAGGACGGCGGCACCCTCAACTGGGCGGTCAGCGATTTCATCACCCAGTTCAACAGCTACCACACCGACGGCAACCTGGGTGTCAACCTCGACATCCTGCAGGCGCTGATGCCGCGCGCCCACAACTTCGACGACACCGGCGCGGCGACGCCCAACACCAACTACGTCGAGGAGAGCAGCGTCAGCGACGACGGGAGCACCGTCACGTTCAAGCTCAACCCCGACGCGAAGTGGTCCAACGGCGAGCCCATCACCTGGGAGGACTACGCCGCGACCGTCGAGACGATGTCCGGCCGGGCCGACGGTGACTTCAACATGGGCACCAAGGCCGGCTACGGCGACATCTCCAAGGTCGAGGAGGGCGCCGACGAGTACGAGGTCGTCTTCACCTTCGACACCCCCTACGCGGAGTGGCAGGGGCTGTTCGACGTCTTGTACCCGGCCGAGTACATGGAGGACCCGGAGAAGTTCAACGAGGGCTACCTCGAGGACATCCCGGTCACCGCGGGCCCGTTCAAGCTCGACGAGATCGACAAGACCACCCAGCGCGTCACCGTCGTCCGCGACGACAACTGGTGGGGTGAGCCCGCCAAGCTCGACCGCATCACCTACGCGACCTACGAGAGCGACGCGATGGCCGGCGTGTTCGTCAACGACGAGATCGACGCCTTCTACGTCGGCTACGACGCGCCCTCCTACGAGCGCGCCCAGGAGCGCGAGGACGCCCGCATCGCCCGCGCGATCGACAACGGCTACCGCTACATCGAGATGAACGCCGGCCGCGGCCCGCTCGCCGACCTCGACGTCCGCCACGCCGTCATGCTCGGCATCGACCGGTCGGCCCTGGCCAAGGCATCCCTCGAAGGGGTCGACTGGCCCAGCGACCCGACCGTCAACCGGCTGATCCGCTCCAACCAGCCCTCCTTCCAGGACAACAGCGGTGACCTGGGGCAGCGTGACGTCGAGCGCGCCGCCCAGCTCCTCGACGAGGCGGGCTGGACCCAGGAGGCCGAGGGCGAGACCCGCGTCAACGCCGACGGCGAGAAGCTCTCCCTCACCTACGTCGTCCCCTCGGGCCTGCAGACCACGCAGAGCGAGGCCGAGATCACCCAGCAGATGCTCGGCGAGATCGGCATCGAGGTCAAGATCGAGTCGGTCCCCTCCACCGCCTTCTTCACCGACTACATCTACACCGGCAACTTCGACATGTCGTCCTTCGTCCAGGTCGGCACCACCCCGTTCGCCGGTGAGTCCTACGAGAACTACGGCGGCCCGTTCAACGACGACGAGGAGGACTGGGGCAACAACAACGGCCGCACCTCCACCCCGGAGATCAACGAGAAGTACGCCGAGATGGTGCGCACCACCGACCTCGACCGCTACTACGAGATCGCCAACGAGATCGACACCCTGCTGTGGGAGAACGGCCAGGGCATCCCGTTCTTCCAGCGCACCGGTATCTGGGCGGTCCAGGAGGACCTCGCCAACTTCGGCGCCAACGGCATGGCCTCGGTCATCTACGAGGACATCGGCTACATGAAGGAGTAGCACGCCCCGGGCCGGCCGCCACGGCCGGCCCGCTCGGACCCGCGTCTTCGCCGACCCCTCTCCCGGCGAAGGCGCGTTCCCTTTTCCGGGGCCCCCGGCCCCGCACCTTCGAACGCTGTCAGCCCGCCGCGAAACCGGAGGCGACCTCCACCGCGAGCCGGAGGTAGGCCCGACGGGTGACCGGGCGCAACACGGCCGGCTCCACGGCGGCCCCCGCCGCGAGACCGGCGTCATGGGGGATCGTCACGACGGACCGGCAACGGAGCGCGAACCCCGCAGCGGCGCGGTCCGACCCCGGCTCCCCGCGCCCTCCGGCGGCGCAGACCGCCACGACCGCGCCACGCGCAAGGACGTCGTGCCCCTGACCGCTCAGCCGGTCCAACGCCCCCGTCACCCCGCGCACCCCCTCCGGCGACGGCGGCGTCACCAGCACGATCTGGTCGGCCGACGACAGGACCTCCTCCAGCAGGGGACGCGGGAGGTCGGCGTCGCAGTCGATGACGCACACCGAGTAGAAGCGTTCGGCGACCGCCGCGAGATCGCGGTACTCCCGGGCGGTGAACGCCTCCCCCACGGGCAGCGGGGCGCAGGCCAAAAGCTCCAGGCGGGACCGCAGCTGCCCGGTGTAGGACCGCACGTCGGCGTAGCGCTTCAACGTGTCCCCGGCCGCCAGCAGGTCCCGTACCGTCCGTTCCCGGGGCGGGCGCGCGGAGGCGTGCCGGGCGAGGGCGCCCCGACCGGGGTCGGCGTCCAGGGCTATGACGCGGTCGCCGCGCCCCTCCGCCAGTGCCGAACCGAGCCCCACCGCGGTCGCGGCGCGCCCCTCACCACCGTTGATCCCCAGCACCGCGACGCGGTGATGCCCCCGATCCGCCGGCGTACGCGCCCGATTCCGGAACTCGCGCCGGCGCAGCTCGTCCCGCGACTCGCCAGGGTTCAACAGTCCTCCGGTCAAGGTGAACAGGGCGCGCCTCCAACCTCCCGGCGGAGGGGGCCGGCCATCCCGCAGCAGGGCTGTCGAGGACAACTCGTCGTCACGGGCCCACCCGGTCGGGGCGGGGGCCCGATGTGCGGCGGGCGGGGGCGCGGCCGGCACGCCGCCACCCGAGGGCGGGACGTCGAAACCGGCGGGCAGGGCCGGGCGGTCCGGCGCCCCCACGTCTCCCGCTCCTCCCGGGGAGGCCTCGGGAACGTCGGCGTGGGGGGAGGGACCCTCGGATCGCGGAACAGGCGGGGGAGCGGGGAAGGAGGACACGGGACGGGTCTTCCTGGTCAGCGGTTTCCCGCGGGATCGGGACGGGACGGGTAGACCCGCATCCTACGCAGCGCGATCGAACGAGCACGTAACGATTCCACGCCCACCATGGGGCGGTCACGGTGCGTGGCCGAGGGAGGGGACTTCGGCGTGGCGGACGGAGTGACCGGGCCGGACCGTTACCGCGTTCGACGCGCTAGGCGCCACCCGATCGAGTAGCGGCGGGCGGGCGGAGCGCGGGCGCGCTCACGGTACGTGCCGGCGGCTGACCGGATACGGCCAGGTCCTGCGGCCGGGGGCGGGGCCAGTGGCGGGCGCGAAGGGCGGCGGGCGGCAGGTTCCGCCCGGCACGGCCCGGAGAGGACGCGTGAGGCCCGGCTCCCCTGCGCGGTGAAGGGGGCCGGTTCCTGTTGTCCGCGCTCACCGGGCCGGTCGTCCCACTCCTAACGCCCCCGTCGGGTTGGGCGCCTCCCGTGGAACCTCGGCCCCGTGCCGGGATCCTCCTGTCGGCGGCCGCCTGCCGCCCGCCCCGCGCCCGCCCAGGACGGGAGGGCCCCACCGCGCGTCTGGGCGCACCGATGTCACCGCGCGCTGCTCGCCTCCTCTGTTCGGCGAGGGCGCGTCGGTCCCGGCCCCATCGGCCGGGAGCCGTCGTGGCGCCGGCGTCGGCCCGCGCACCCCCTCGCCGTCTGGTTCCCGGCACGGCATGGGCCGGGGCGCCTGACCGTGGCACGCCGACGGCGCAGGACCGACGAGCGCCCACGGTCCCGGTGACCCCGTCAGGGAGTGGCAGACGTTCAGGTCAACGGTGGGGGCGGGAGGGGCCGGTGCGGGGAGGGCGCAGGAGGCGCGCCGACGCCCACCCCAGCGCCACCCCCGCGACGCGCAACACCGTCAAGGCGGCGACACCGGCCGAGCCGGATTCGCCCACGAGCAACCCCGACGGCACCGTGTCGATGAGGACCGTCGCCACCGGGACGGTCGCAACGCCGAACGCCCGGCGTGTCGGCCCTCCCGGCCACGACCGCGGATAGCCCAGGCCCGCGGCGAGCGTGGTCGCCAACGGGACCAGCAGCGCGCCCGGACCGAACAGCAGCAGCACCGCGCCGAGCTCCCCGCTGGCGCCTTCGGCGATCCGCGAGGTGACCGACGCGGTCGCCAGGGCGGTCGCCACCAGGTAGGCGACGAGCGCCGCACCCCAGGAACGGATCAGGTCCACCGGTCCGACTCCTCACCCTTCGCCCGGCGCGTCACCCGGGAACGCGAACGGACGACACGATCTCCTCCAGCTCCTCCTCGCCCAGGTGGTCGGTCAGCCCGGTCAAGCGCAGCACCACGCCGTCCCCGCCCTCCAGGACCACCGCGATGTCGACCCCCCTTACCTGGCCCGACCTGCCGTCGGGATGTTCGTAGTGGTAGTCGCCGCGCTCGGAGTCGGCCGCTCCGGGGACCTCGAACCCGGGATCACGCTGGGGAGGGGCGGCCCGCGTCTCGAACCGCACCAACGACAGGGACTCGAACGCGAGCTCGCGGGCATCCGCGACGTCTCCGAACGCCGTGATCACCCCCACCTCGGCGACCGGCCTGTCACCGTCGCGCAGCTCGTGCAGGCCCTCCCAGGCCTCCGCGCGTTCGGAGGGCGGTTCCACCGCCACCCAGCCGGCGGGGACGCCGTACGCCAGTCCGCCGGCCCGCACCTCGGTGAAGCCCTCCGGCGGCGCGGGACCATGCCCTGGGGCTCCCGAACAGGCCGTGAGCGCCAAGCCCGCGGTCAACCCCAGACAGGCGGTTCGGCGGGCGACGCGGAACAGGTCGACCGGGTGCCGTCCCCGGCGTCGGGGCCATCGTGTTCTCATCGGGAACATCCCTCCCAGGCAACATAGTCGCGGCTGGTCCCGTCGGGGGCGCCGAGGTAGCGGGCCTCGGTGACGTCGAGCCTCTCATCTCCCCAGGTCGCCCCGATCCCCAGGGCCACCCCCAGCTTGCCGCTGACCCCCACCTTCTGGACGTCGCTCGTCTCACCGTAGGAGACGCTGCTGGTGCGCCCCTCCTCGAACAGCAGGCGGTCCATGGGACTCGGGTCGGACACCAGCTCCGTCGGTGCCATGTCGTCCCAGGTCAACGGGAGCACCTGGTCGTCCCAGAACACGCCGAGCCACTCCTCGACGATCGCCCGCTCCTCCGCGTCCTCGACATCCAGCTCGGTCGTGACGACTTCGGGGCCGTCGGCACCCCGTGTCGTGCGGGTCAGCGCGATCGAGACGATCTCGCCCCGCGCGTTCTCCTTGATGCTGAGCGAACCACTGGTTCCCGGGCTTTGCGTCCAGTCGCCGACGACCCAGTCCGCGCCGATCGAGGCCGTCCCGCCCAGCTCGTAGACCGTGCTGGTGGAACCGTCACGGCCGTCGGTCTCCCTGCTGAGCACGCTGGTGACCCCGACCGCGCCCTCGGCCCGTAGACGCGGGGAGACACTCCACTCCGGTCTCTCCTCCGCCGTGGGCGAATCGGACCGCCCGCCGCCGTCCCCGGGACCGCTGCCGAGTCCGCCGCCGAGCGACGCCGACGCCTCGAGTTCGGCCCTGCCCGACACCCGCGTGATGTCGGGATCGCGGATCGGATCGGGCTCGTCCCCGAACAGCCAGGTGCCGATCGGGTTGTGCTGGAGCTGATACTCGTACAGCTCGTGCTCGTCGATCAGGTCGCGAAACGCCGTGGCCTCCTCCGCGGAGTCGAAGACCCAGGTGCTGCCGTTGGCGACCGACAGCGCCCCGGTGAGGGAGACGTCGCCGCCCAGCTCCAGCGCCCTGCCCACCCCCACCCCGGCTCCCAGCCCGAGCGAGGCCTCCAGCTTCGCGGTGTCCACGACGGTCAGGTGGGTCCGGCCGTCGGAGTAGTGCTTGGTCAGGTAGGAGACCTCCTCGCCGAAGGTCACCACCACGGTGAAGCTCATGCCGGACACCTCGTGCTCCTGCGAGACCAGGCACTGCGCGGGCTCGTAGTCCTCCTCCGCCACCGGTGGCGGGACGTCGCAGTCACTCCCGAAGATCGCGCAGATGACCTGCTCGATCCGTTCCGGCAACGAGGTCCGGGGGAGACCGATCACCAGTACCGCCAGTACGGCGGCGGCCAGTCCGACCAGGGCGGCGTATTCGAGGAGACCACCGCCTCGGTCGGAACGGTCGCGTGGCCGCAGGGGAAAAAAGGGGGAGGGGGGCGAAGGGGACATGGGAACCCCAGACCGGAGTGGGCGCGGTGGAGCATTGCGGGATCAGCGTGATCCTAGGAAGGAGGCGTCGTGCGGACGAGAGTCCGCGGGATCAATCGCAACCGCCGCGAAATAGGTCCAAGGACCCTAGAAAGGGTGTCTGGGACGCTGCGGTCGGAGCCGGGTGGAACGGCGGGGGTCGACCGGCGGCGCCGGCCGTTGGGGGCGCCGGCCGAGCGCGGGCGCGGTGCGGTGGTCGCGACGTGGGGATGTCCGTCGACCGCGATCGCTTCGTCCCGCTCCCGCCGTTCTGGTCGCGGCCCACCGGTTCGCCCGACGCCGCAGTCTCGGTGCCTGGGCCGCCGGGCCAGGGCCGGGTGCTGTCCGGGGCGGTCTCCGGTCGCCATGAGCAGGTCCGGGCCGTCGCGGAACGTCCCCTCGATCTTGTCCCACGTTCCCACTGGGAGGCCGCTGCCCGTGGGCACTGCGGCATGGGGTCCTGAGCGCGGAGACGGGGCGTCCCCGCCGAGGAGGGCGCCGGACCGCACAGCTACTCGAACGTTGCGGCCGCGGACGCCGTGCCCACGGTCTGCCTTCGCTCACCGTCCCGGGCACGGCCTGGCAGCGCCGGGTGGGCGCTCGGCGGAGAAGGCGGCCGGGGCGTATCGGCCGGGCAGGGGCTTCCTCAGGCCACGGTCACCACGGTCTGGGCCGCTGGAGTGAGGGAGAAGACCCTGTCCCGGCCGATACGGGGGCTCACTTCTGGGGCACCCGTCCCGCGCCGACCCAACGGGACTTCCAGTAGTCGTTGAACGGGACCACCTGTACCGGGTTGCCCGCGTGCACCATCATTCCGTCGCCGATGTACATCCCGACGTGGGTGGGGGGCGGGCCGGGAATCGTCTGGAAGAAGATCAGGTCCCCCGGTTGTAGATCGGCCATGGAGACCGGGGGGAGGGCGGCGTGCTGAGGCCAGGTGGTGCGGGGGATCTCGACGCCGGCCGCGCGCCAAGCGGCCTGCAGGAGGCCCGAACAGTCCCAGCCGTCCGGTCCGGTCCCGCCCCAGACATAGGGGTCACCCTGCTGCGACAAGGCGAACTGGATGGCGACGCGGGCGTCCCCCTCCCCTTTGATCTCGCCGTTCCAGACCGTGGCGGGAGAGTACTGGTAGATGTCCGGCTCTTCGGGACGGTCGTGCTCGGTCCAGGTCTCGCCCCCGCACTCGGGCCCCTCGACCAGGCACACCATCTCGCGGACACTGTCGTGGAACTGATCGCCGATGGGGGACTGCGCCACGCTGATGATGATCCCGGCGGCGAGGGTGACCAGGACCCCTGTCTCGACGAAGTACGCACCGCGGTCGTCACGCGGTTTTTCCGGAGAGAAGCGGACACCGAATCTCGCCACCGAAGGCTCCTTAAGGTCAGGGGGACGTGGTCAGCCGACCGGTACATCCTTGATGGGAAGAAAACCTGGAATCTCGACGGTCACGGTCTCGGTGTCCTCGGAAAGCTGGTAAGAGGCCCAGTAGGTCGTTGATTCACCAGGCTCGGTGAGCAGTTCGAACTTCAAAGGAGCATGCTCGGAACCGGCGCAAAGACATTTTCCCTGAGAGTCTATAAATGGATTGTGTCGGAGGGAATTCTCTTCGTCGATTAATACAACTCCGCTACCATCATGTGATCCTTTGTAGTAGTAGGTTCTATTCCTCATTTCCCCCAAATTTATAGTGGAGTCACTTTCATTTATTAGGGTCCAGGTGAGTGAAGCGTAACTCCCTGTCGAAGATCTCTTGATCTCGTTTATCTCTACAGTTGCTCCTCTCCATTCTGTTCTGCTGGCGCTCCCTGTGGATAGTTTTGGAAGAGAATCTCCCGGTGCGATTCCCGGCTCTTCTTGTGTAGAACCTCCCTCTCTGTCTGCGAGTGACATGGATGTGGAAAAAGATAGAGTTAAGGTGAAAGTGATTGCTAGAGAGATGACTCTATAGGAAATTTTAGGGTACATGAATCCCCTTATTTGGAAAAAGTTACGGTTACGCGACGGTTCTTCTCTCGTCCCTCTTCTGTTTGGTTGTCTCCGATTGGGTCATTAGAGCCGTGTCCGGAAACTGTGTATGTGAGGCCTTCGCGCGAGACGAGTTCTTTTAGTCGGGCTTCTACTGCCCTGGCTCGTTCTTCTGAAAGTGGATTATTGATGGAATCGCTGCCAGTGTTATCGGTGTATCCGTCAATTTTCACGTTTTCGGTGGAGGAGGAGTCGATCTCCCCGGCTACTTTCGCGAGGGTCTCGTTTGCCTTGCTAGTGAGCTCCGATTCGTTTATATTGAATAGTACGTCTGAAGACAGTATGAGGGTTGTTTCGTCGCCCGATTCGGAGCGGGAAGTGCCATTGCTGGTGTCGTCCTGAAAGGTTCTTAGGTCCAGGATCCTAGCTTCGGAGACAGGGGCATCGGATATCTCTGGGTTCGGGGAGATTGCATCGGTTATTGGAATATCTAGAAAATCGGGAGTCACTGGAGTGGCTACCGCAACTTCCTTGACATCCCCGGGTGGAGAGGGGAAAGCTGCCCATAGGTTGATGCTTGCGCCGGGCGCTAGATTTTCTTCTCCGCTCCAGTTTGAGCAATGACAGGTTTTTCCGTCGGTCAACTTTAGGGGCATATAACGTTTGTTTTCTCTCATGTCTATGAGTGAAACCCCATCTGGAGATGCAGCTTCCCCGCCAAGCTCCGAGAGTGTGTAGAGGACCTGCGCAGCTTCATCTCCCTTGTTGGTGATTCTCATATTTAGAACTAGGACTTCTTTGCTGTGCCTCTCTAATGAAAAGATGTCGAGTTGGATGTCTTTTCCTTGTGGGGTTGCACTGGAAAGCGAGGTCGCAATAGGATTATTATTTCTGTCGCTCTCGGTCGGGCCGGGAGGGGCTCCTTGCTCTTCGGAATCTGCGTTACTGGTGGATGCGGTAGAAGGATCACTATCTGGCTGACCTACGCAGGAAGTGGTTAATAGTGTAACTGCAATGATCGGAATGCATAGGAGTGCTGAGCGAGAGGAGAGCGGGTTGGGATCCATTTTCGCTAAGTCGTCACCTTCTGGGAGGGGAATTTTACAGGACGCGCTCTTCTTCGATTTCTTCATCATCTTCATTGATTGACTCGAGTGGACGATATAGCCATCGCCCTTCTCTGTCGGTCAATCGAGTGGTGATGGCCTGTTGGGCTGAGGTAAAGTCTCCGTAAGAAATAGGGGTTCCGTCACAATTTACGCCAATTATCTGATATTCTTCCCCGAAGGTGTAATTGCAGTTAGGCATTACGATCTCGGCAACGGCTGCCGCGTTTCCTATGTTGACGGGGGTATCTTCATCCTCCTCCCCTGTGCAAAGGATCTCCGACCAATGTCGGCTTCGATCATCCTCTAGTTCTCGTTGGCAGTTTGCTCCTCTAATCTCTACTCGTATGATGTTCCCTGTCTGTCCGTTGTTATTGTCACTTGCTCGAATTTCGCTTAATATTGCGCCATTGGCGCGAGCGTATTTTTCGGCTGCGGTACGGGCGGCTGCTGGTTTGTGAAGTGAGTGGAAAACAATTCTGTGCTCGGCTAGATCGCGGGCAACTTCGTCTCGGATGGCTCCTACAGCTGCCAGGGCGGCAGCATCAGCTGCAGACTGTGCCTGGGAGCGTAAATCATTTGCGTTACCTAGCCTGACGTAAAGAAGGGAAAGGGCGAGAAGTGACAGGGTCAAGCCGACGAGCAGGAACAGGCTAGCCTGTCCCTGCTCGTCGGCTGATGAGAGCCTTGGTGAGAGTTTCATTTCGGAACATCTCTCGGTGTAAGGTGGGAACCGAGAAGACGATCAGGTTCCGCTTAGAATTTCAGTGATCTTTCCCGTGATTCCGGTCATGATCTGACTTCCAATGTCGGTCCCCAGTACCACGCCGGCGATCGCTGCGACGAGGACGATGATCGCCGCGTACTCGACGAAGCCGGCTCCCTCGTCGCCGTGGGCGCGTAGGGCGTGCGTTCGGTTGGCCAGGGCGGTACGGGCCTTCACGTAGGCCGAGACCAGCGGGTTCTGCATTTCAACACTCCTGTGAGGGGCTGGAAGCCGTTCCGTCTTCCTGTCTTCGCGATGGAGAACAATCTAGAGAAGAACACGTCGGGCGCATAGGGCCCCGAGGCCCAATCGGTCACGGCCGGGACCCCGTTCCCCAGCGGCTCCTTCTGGGACCGGTGGTGGGCACCGGGACGCCGGGGAGATGCCCTTCTGGGACGGGGTGGCCGTTCCAGCGGGCGATGGCCGCGGCTCGTGTCCCCACTCGGAGCTTGCGGAAAATGCGGTTGATGTGGTTCTTCACCGTCTTTTCGGAAAGGAACAGCTCGTGGGCGATCGCGGAATTGGAGAGGCCGCGCGCGGCGCAGGCGAGGATCTGCGCCTCGCGTTCGGTCAACCCCAGATCCTGCGCCGAGGGTCGCTCCGATCGGGATTCCGGGGCCGCGCGCATGGCGTCGAGAACGGCCGTCGCGGCGACGGGGGAGAGAGGGCTTCCCGTCCCTCGAACCACCTCGCGTAGGGCGCGGCTGAGTTCCGGCAGGGTGAAATGGCCGTGTACCAGGTATCCGCGGGCTCCTCGTTGTAACGCGGTGTGGATGGTCGCGGGGTCCTCGGTGTGGGTCAGCATGATGACCCGGCACAGTTCGCTGAGCTCCTCGACCGTGTCGACGCCGTCGCGGACGGGCATGCGCACGTCCAACAGCGCGACGTCGGGGCGCAGCTCGCGCGCCCGCTGGATGGCTTCGGCGCCGTCACCGGCCTCTCCGACGACGACGAGGTCATCGGCCGTCTCCAGAAGGGAGATCAGGCCCGCGCGCACGACGATGTTGTCGTCGACGGCCAGAACCGTGATGGGGGGAGGGGAGGGGGTCATCGCACCGTCCTCTCAGGGGTGGGGGTGGCGGAGGCCAAGGGGACTCGGAGCGTGAGCCGGGTTCCCTTTCCCGGCGTCGATTCGATGGTCAGGTCTCCGCAGGCGCGCCGTGCGCGTTCGACCATGCCGACCAGGCCGTAGTGCCCGGGAGGGCCGGAGGGGGCGTCATGCTCGTGGGGGATGGGGGCCTGGAACCCCCTCCCGTCGTCGGTGACGTGCATGACCAGGTATCCGGGGTCGGAGGTCCCCTCCCGGTGATCCGCGTGCTGGACGGTCAATTCGACGGTGACGAGAGTCGCCCACGCGTGCCGCTCGATGTTGGTGAGGGCTTCCCGGAGGACGGCCAGTGCCTCGTGCCGCGCGGTGACCAGGAGGGAGGGGGGATACCGGGGGACGCTTAAGTCGGTGGCGATCCCGGTCTGACCGGACCACGTGTCGAGGACCGTTTCGACCGCGTCGGTGAAGGGCATCCCGGCCGCTTCGTCGCGGAGGTCGGCGATGAGGTTCCGCGCCTCCTGGGCGGCGGTCTCCGCGGCGACCACCACCTGCGCGGCGGCGGCCTCGGCGCGTTCGGGGTCCTTCTTCATCCACAGGGGGAGGGCCTGCGCGGCCATGGCGGCGCCGCGCAGGGTCTTGGCCACCGAGTCGTGCATGTCGCGGGCCAACCGGGCGCGTTCCTCGGCCGCCGCGGCGGCCAGCTCCGCGGCTCTGCGGCGTTCCTGTTCCAGGGCGAGTTCGGTGAAGATCTGGCGCAGACGCCATCCGCTGTATCCGGCCACCGGATACAGCAGCGGGTGGACGACGAGGAACTGGAAACGGAGAAGCTCGCCCGTACCGGGAGCGGTGATGAGGGAGGTGTGGGAGAGCAGGGCGGCGGTGTAGCCGAGGATCTGGAAGGCGGTGACGGCGGCGATGCCGCGAGGGCCGAACAGCACACCGGCGGCGGTGCTGGTCAGGACGGTGGCGATGAAGAAGGCCCCCGAGGGGCCGTCCACGGCGAGGATCGACACCGCGATGAAGACGTCCGCTGTGATGAGCAGCGGGTGCCGCAGCAAGTAGGGGGTGAACCGTTCCCAGTAGCGCCCCAGCATCAGGGACAACAGGGCGTAGAGCACCATCAGCACGACGGTGGCCGGAGACAGCCGCTCGTCGGGGAGCAGGAGCAGGGCCACCGCGATGAGCATGGTGCGTATCTGGATCAGGAGTCGCGCCAGCCGGGCGAGGCGTGGCGTCGTCAGCATCTCCCCACCGCCGTCCATGGGGTCACCCGAGGATGCTGGTCAGGTCGACCTCGGAGCCGATGAACAGCCCGCCGCCGATCAGCAACAGCAGGCCCGGCAGCATGGTGGCGGCCGTGACCGCGGTGACCCTCGGGTTGAGCTGCTGGGCTTTGCGGCGCAGGTACTGGGCGTCCTCGCGGCGCATGTCCATGCTGATCGTCTGGAGCGACTGGGAGAGGGGGGCGCCGAGCTCCTCGGCCTGCTGCAGGGCGGAGATGAACCTGCCCAGCGACTCGTTGGAGTTGCGCTTGCGCAGCGCCCCGAACGCCTCCCTGCGACTGGTGCCCAGTTCCATCTGGCGGAGCGCGATCTGGAACTCGTCGGCGAGCACCCCCGGCATGGAGTCGGCCACCCGTCCCAGGGCCTGGCGGAAGGCCAGCCCGGACCCGACGGTCACGGCGAGGACGTCGAGGAAGTCCGGAAGCTGCTTTTGGATCTTCTCCTGGCGCTGCTGCGCGCTGGTGTACAGGGAGAGGTCGGTCAGGGCGACGAAGGTCAGCACGAGCAGGGCGAAGAACGGCGAACCGTTGAGCAGCATGAGCAGGGCGACGCCGCCGTAGAGGATGACCTCGCCGGCCTTGCGGCGCACGTAGCGCGCGACGGTGAGGTTCTCCGGCCGGCCCGCGGCGTCGATGCGGAGCTGGATGGCGGCCTGGCGTTCCGGTCCCAGCCACTCCAGCAGGGCCGCCCCGAACGGTCGTCCGGCCAGTTCGGTGATGCGGTGGAGGATGAAGGTGCCCTCTGCCCGTTTTCTCGGGGGCGCGCTGACGAGGTCGGCCGCGATGTCGCTCTTGCGGGTGACCAGATGGTAGCCCCACACGGCCAGGACGACGCACAGCGCCCCGGCGAGCCCGAGCAACAGGATCAGGGGGAAGGTGAGGGTGATGTTCATGGTGGTGTGCTCTCAGGGGGCTCGGAACGGGGTCAAAAGTCGATTCGGGCCATCCGGCGGATGAGGACGAAACCGGTGGTGAACAGCGACAGGGAGACGCAGAGGATGATCAGCCCGGCCGGGCTCTCGGTCATGCGCGCCACCGTTCCGGGCATCGTGAGGTTGAGGAGGAACAGGGAGCCGATCCCCATGGCGAGCAGCGCCCAGGCGGTGCTGGTGGTCTCGCCCAGGATGGTCTTGACCTCCCGCCGGGTCTCCTTGCGGCTTTCCAGGGTCTCGGAGATGTTGCGCAGCGCGGTGACCAGCGCGCCTCCCGAACGGGCGGAGACCAGCAGGGTCGAGATCAGCACGCCGATCTCGCGTGAGGGCATCCGCCGGCGCATCTCCTCGATGGCGGCCTCGAAGGACTGGCCGAGCTTGATGGACTCGGCCGCCCTGCGCAGTTCCGAGCCGGCCGGATCGTCGAGCTCGTCGGCGGCCATGTCGATGGCGGTGGGCAGGGCGAGTCCGGCCGAGGTGGCGTTGGAGAGCACCCGGGCGAGTTCGGGGAGTTGGGCGGTGAACGCCTCGCGGCGCCGTTCCTCCTGCCGGCGCAGGTAGGCGTAGAAGAGGAAACCGACGAGCCCGGCGGAGAGCAGGCCGAGGAGCGGCGCGAGGATCTGCCAGACGAACACGATGGCGAGCACACAGGCCACGGTCAGCGACAGCAGGAACGTGGAGACCTTGACCCGCACCCCCGAGCGGGCGAGGCGTCGTTCCACGGCCTTTCCCAGGTCGGTGCGGCGCAGCACCACGTCCAGTCGGGCCATGGGGTGGTTGGCCCGCCGTTCGACCTCCTCCAGGACGCTCCGCGAGGCGAGCAGCCGGCGCTGGGCGAGTCCGTCGGCGAACACCACGATGCCCCACACCAGGACGGAGAGCGTGGCCGCGGTACCGGCCAGGATGATCAGGGTGTGGTTCACAGCCGCCCTCCGAGGGAGTAGGAGAAGGGGGTGCCGTTGGAAGGCGTGGCGGAGGAGACGCCGAAGGAGGCGGGGACCGTCTCGCCCGCGTTGTAGACGCGCGCGGCGATGTGGCGGGGGAGCGGGAAGCGGTGGAACTCGCCGGTGACCTTCTGCTCCACGTCCATCCGGTGGGGCTCGAAACGCAGGAGGGGCTCCAGGCGGAATTCCTCACGCCGGGTCGAGGCCACCACCGAGACCTCGGAGACCCGTCGGCTGCCGTCGGGGTAGCGGCTCAGGTGCACGATCACGTCGATCGCCGCGTTGATCTGGTCGCGGATGGCCTCGAAGGGGACCCGCACCTCGCTCATCGAGGCCAGGGTGAGGAGCCGGTGTACGGCGTCGTCCGCGGAGTTCGCGTGCAGGGTGGCCAGGGAGCCGTCGTGGCCGGTGTTCATGGCCTGCAACATGTCGAGGGTCTCGGCGCCGCGGACCTCGCCGACGATGATGCGGTCGGGACGCATGCGCAGCGAGTTGCGGACGAGATCGCGGATGCTGATGGAACCGGCGCCCTCGATGTTGGGCGGGCGGGACTCCAGCCGGATGACGTGTTCCTGCTGGAGCTGGAGTTCGGCGGAGTCCTCGATGGTGATGATGCGTTCCCCCGAGGGGACGAACGCCGACAGCGCGTTGAGGAACGTCGTCTTACCGGTGCCGGTACCACCCGAGACGATCACGTTGAACCGGGCCCGCACCAGGGAGGCGAGGAGGACGCCGGTGGCCTCGTCGAGGCTGCCCTTTGCGATGAGCTGCTCGACGGTGAAGGGCTTGGGGAACCGCCGGATGGTGATGACGGGACCGGTCAGCGACAGGGGCGGGATGATGACGTTGACGCGCTCCCCGGTGGGGAGGCGGGCGTCGACCATCGGGCTGGACTCGTCCACGCGGCGGTTCACCTGGGAGACGATCCGGTCGATGGTCTGGTAGAGCTGTTCCTCGCTGGCGAAGGTGGTCTCGATGCGCTCGACCCGTCCCCGGCGTTCGATGTAGACGTTGTCGGGGCCGTTCACCATGATCTCGGTGATGCTCTCGTCGGCGAGCAGGGGTTCGAGGACGCCGAGCCCGAGGGCCTCGTCCACGACGCGGCGGATCATGTTGCCGCGCTCGCGGTCGGACAGGACCGGTCCTTCGCGGGAGATGATGTGTCCGACGACCTTCTCCAAGCGGATCCGGCGCTGCTCCAGGGTGAGCATGGCGAGGTCGTCGAGGTTGATCTCGCTGAGCAGGCGTTGCCGCCAATGGGCGACGCTGCCGCGGTCGGATTGCTGGTCGACGAGGCGGTCCTCGTCGAGACGGTCTTTCAGTCCCATGGGCCTTACCTGCGTGGGGAGAGGGTCAGACGGGCATGTCGACTCTGCGGGTGATCGTGATGTTGAGATCGGCGATCTGGAAGGCGACCGGTAGATCCACCCGCACTTCGGTGTAGTAGCCGCCGTCGTCGCGGGGGCCGGAGGTGATCTCGGCCTCGTCGAGCCAGTCGGGCAGTGCTCGCCGCGCGGTGTCGACGGAGCCGGTCAGCCCCTGGGTGCCGGCGACCCGGGCTCCGGCCCGGGCGGCGTGTTCGGCCCGTTCCACGGCGACGAAGCAGATGAACACCTCCAAGGCCACGGCGACCATGATCAGGAACAAGGGGAAGTAGGCGGCGAACTCCAGGATCTGGGAGCCGCGGTCGTCCCGGGGACGGCCACGCGGCGGCCGGAGGGGGGCCTGCCTGGCTTCCATGCGTCACCTCTCGGGGATGACCATCGCCCTGTCGCTGATGTTCCACGGAGTATCGAGTCCGGGGAGCACCGCGGGCATGGCGATGGTGACCGTTACGAACGTGCCCTCCTCGTCCTGGACGAGTTCCAGGGCGAAGGTGTCCTCTTCGTTCCAGGGCGCGCGGATGCGCTTCTTGGCCTCCTCGACGATGGCCTCCTCGTCGCCGGGGGTGATGGCGGCCTGCCGGGCGCCCTCGTTGGCGGCGTGACCGGCGTACATGCCGGTGAGGCCGATCAGGATGACCTGCCAGGTCAGCAGGAGGGCCAGGCCGAGGAAGGGGACCAGCGCGGCGAACTCCACGAGCAGCGCGCCGGAGTCGTCGCGGCGGGAGCGCCGTCCCTTGGCCGGGACGGCGGCGGGACCGCCCACGGTCTCCGGGGCCGGGTCGGATTCGGTGGACTCGTTCCCGTCGTCACCGGGGGTGTCGAGCATTCCGAGCTCACCGGCGAGCCTGCTGAAGGAGCGGAGGAGTGACTCGTCGGTGAGACGGGCGGGGTCACCGGTGTTGGAGGCCTCCTCCAGCGCCCGGTAGGCGGCGGGGACGGGCGTGCGCAGCATGGCGGTGCCCAGGAGCTTGCGGGCGAAGTCGGGCTGGATCTCGTTCTTGCGGCTGTGCCGCATGAGCAGGGCCGTCACGTTCTTGCGGTCGCGGATCTGCAACCGGTCCCACATCGCGACGAGCCGTTGCGCGCCGCGCAGCGCGGGGAGGTCGGGGGTGACCAGGACCACGGCGGTGTCGGACAGCTCGATCGCCATCGCGGTCGCCTCGGTCATCGTGGTCCCGCAGTCGACGATGACGAGGTCATAGCGTGAGCGCAGCGCGCCCAGGACCTGCCGCGCCCCTCGGGCGGTGACGTCCTCGCCGCGCTCCCCCTCGTCGGGGGCGAGCAGGATGTGCGGACCGTCCGGATGGACGTAGAGGGTGTCGGCGAGCATGGCCGCGCTGATGTCGTCGGCCGCGCCGACCAGGTCGACGATGCTGCGCCGGTGTTTCAGGTCGAAGTATCCGGGGATGTCCCCTGCCTGGAGGTCCAGGTCGACCAGGCAGACCACCCGTCCCGCCTTGGCCGCCAGGCGCGCCAGGTGGATGGCGGTGGTGGTGGTCCCGACACCGCCCTTGGCCCCGGTGAAGGTGATGATGGATCCTCGCCGCCCCGACACCGGCAGGTCCAGCGAGGCGGCCTCCAGGTGCCGGCGCAGGGTCCGTGACCATTCGGCGGCCGTGGTGACCCGCGCGCTGAGCTGTTCGATCGTGGCGTTGGTCGGGAGCACCGCGCGTGCTCCGGCCTCCATGGCGTTGGTGAACGTGTCGGGTTCGACCTCGTTGACGACGAGGATCACCGCGAGCTGGGGGTGGTTGCGGGAGATGTCGCGGATGAGGTCGAGGACGGGCAGGGGGCCGAGGTCCTCGTGGATCAGGACGACGTCGAGAGCGGGAAGCTTGGCGACGGTGTCGCCCACCTCGTGGGAGGAGCGGTGGACGCTGACGACCTCGGCCTCGCTCAGCTCCTCGAAACGCGCGGTCAGCGCCGTCTCCAGCTCGGCTGAGGGCGCACCGATCATGACCTGGTAGTTCATCGGTTACTGCTCCCCGTTTCCGGGAGTGGCCCCACCGTTTTGGCCGGACAGGAGATCGGCCTGGTCGGAGCTGCAGAACTCGAGCCCGCCCGGGTCGCCGGCGCCTTCGGGGCTGACCAGGGCCAGCCGCAGCTTGCTGGCGAACCCCTCGGCGTAGGTGAGCTGGAGGGTCTGTTCGGCGGTCAACCTGAAGGTGACGGGCACCACGGCGTTGGTGGCGCCGGTGTTCTCGTCGATCTCCGAACCCAGTTCGCCGACCTCGAGCACCTCGACGTTGGTGAGGACCCGGACCGCGCAGGCGGCCTGTTGGTCGTTGGGCTGGTAGGCGGCGTAGACGTCCACCCGGGACTGTCGGTCGACCTTGCCGGCCACGCCGGTCTCCGCGTCGATCATGATCGCGATCTCGCGTTCGCCGTTCTCCAGCTCGGGGGCGGCGATCACCATGCTCTTCTGTAGGAGCGATCCCGCGTTGAGGAAGGTCGCCGACACGACCTGACGGCCGGGTTGCTCGACGGCCTGGGAGAGGTCTGAGAGGAACACGTCGGCGTCGAAGAACTTCGCGGGGACCTCGTACTCCTCGATCATGTCCTCGGTGATCGGCTGGTAGGGCGGCACGTCCTGGGTCAGCCGCAGGGCGGTGCGGTAGCTGCCCATCTCGTTCTGCAGCGTGTTGACGTAGGAGACGACGGTGAAGAAGACCGCGATGGCGCCGATCCCGGCGACGATCATCAGCATGACGCCGCGTCGTTGACGGGGGTTCATGACGCTCCGTTTCTAGATGGGCTCGGGGGAAGAGGGGCCTAGCGGCGGACCGGCTGGGACGGCGCGTGCAGGTGGGGGTCGACGTTGCCGTGGTCGACCCGTCCGTCTCCGGCCGTCTCGCCACCGGCCGGGAGGAGGGAACTCGCCGGACGACCTGGCAGGCCGTCCATGGGGGCGGACGCGCCTGGACGGGCCGGAGCCGGTTGTGTCGGGGCGGGCACCTGGGCCGCGCGGGAGTAGGAGGGGGGCCGGCCGGCCGGACGCTGGTTGACGGCTCGGCAGAAGGGACACTGGGCGGCCGTCACGGGTTCGCGACACCAGGCGCAGGCGGTGGGGCGCACCGCGTGCGCGGGCCGGGTCAGGGAGTCCTGATGGGCGCTGAAGGCGACGAACTCGATGTACTTGGACGACCCCCAGTATTCGGCGCCCAGGGGTTGTTCGGGCAGTTTCTGCGCCGAGACGGGCTGTAGTGCCGGGAGGAACCGGGAGTCGAAGGACTCCGTGTCGGCTCCGCCGCCCGCGGAGACGAGCATCTGTACGGGGTCGACCGGACGGAAGGGGATGTTGGGGGTGGGATCGCCGCGCCGGACCCGTCCCACCTGCTGAACCGGTGCGGATACCGCGAGGAAGGTCACTTTCGGGGCGTAGGAGCCCATGTGCTGGCCGACCGTGATGGGGATGGTCGACAGGTTGCCGACGTTCTTCAGCCAGGCGCCCGCGAGGATGTGGCGTTGCAGTTCGTCGGCGAGGGCCGCGATCAGGCCGGAGGGAAGGTAGGGAGCCAGGTAGGCGAGCTGGTCGGCCATCAGGGAGAAGGCCAGCGGTGAGAGATCGACCTCGACGGCGGCGATGTGGTCGGTGCGGAAGGAGCCCCGGGCGAAGCGGATGGCACGGCGGGCCCGTTCGGCTCGCCACTTGGGATACAGGGCCACGACCTTGCGGCCCGCTGCGAGGTGCCCTCCGGCGAAGTCGAGGAAGGCGTCCGCCTGGGTCGCGAGGTCGGGTCCGTCCAAGGGGAAACGCCGGGCCTGGGCGTCACCGAGTTGTCCCGTGGTGGGAATGTCGGCGAGCAGGGCGACAACGCTCACCGACCTGGGACGGGCGTTGGACACGGGCAGGCTCCTGGGGGGTCGAGCGCTTGAGCTGAGGTCCTGGGAGATGGTTCACACTAAGGGACGGTGGTGACTCCACGCTGACGTATCGTAACGAGTGTTCGAAACCGCCTGCCAGGGAGAAAGCTCCCTGTGGACAGGGACGGGACCGGCTTTCCACCGTGCGTCATGGGATACCGGGAAGGCAAGAGGGGTCTTACCCCAAATAGGGCGGTTTGTTGCCCTATGGCCGGTAATGGACATGGGATGGGGGCCGGAACGGACCTTCCGGCATGTCCATAGCGGGGACGGGTGTCCGGAAAAGGAAAAGAGGCGCGTCGGTGGTGACCGACGCGCCTCTCGCGTGGGGTGAGTGACGGGACTTGAACCCGCGACATCTTGGACCACAACCAAGTGCTCTGCCAGCTGAGCTACACCCACCACGACCGCGGTTCCGAAGTGACTTCGGCGCCTGCGCTCTAGAAAGATTCTAGCGGGTCTTGGGGAGTGCTTCGCTCACCTTTTCCCGTCGATCGCGTCGGGGGCGGTGAGGACACCCGTTCCACCGCTGGCGACGTCGGCCGCGATCGCCCGCGCGGTGGCGGTGTCGGGGCCGGGCTGGGGCACGAACGCGGCGGCGCGGTAGTAGCGGAGCTCCTGGATGCTCTCGGTGATGTCGGCCAGCGCGCGGTGCCCTCCGTGTTTCTCGGGGCTGGCGAAGTAGACCCGCGGGTACCAGCGCCGCAGGAGCTCCTTGATGCTGGAGACGTCGACCATCCGGTAGTGCAGGTGCTCGTCGATGCGGGGCATGTCACGGGCCAGGAAGGTGCGGTCGGTCGCGATGGAGTTGCCGCACAACGGAGCCTTCTTCGGCTCGGGGATGTAGCGCTTGATGTGACCGAGCACGAGTTCCTCGGCCTCCTCCAGCGTCACGCCCTTGTCGAGCACGTCGAGCAGACCCGAGGTGGTGTGCATCTGCGTGACGAACTCCCCCATCTGGTCCAGTGCCGCCTGCGGCGGCTTGATGACCACGTCGATGCCCTCATCGAGCTGGTTGAGGTCGCCGTCCGTGATGAGACAGGCGACCTCGATCAGCGCGTCGTGTTCGAGGTCGAGCCCCGTCATCTCACAGTCGATCCACACCAGGCTGTCATTCATAGGGGACAGCTTAGGACTTTTTCGCCGGTCCGCTCCGCCGCGGTGGAGGCGCGCCCCCCGGACCGGCGTGGTCCGGGGGGCGCGCCTGGGATCAGAGGAAGGGGAGGTAGATGCCGAACCACTCGCCGAGGAAGTCGTAGGTGCCGGAGAACTGGAGGTAGCCGACGACGAAGAACACGACGGTGATCAGCAGGACGAACACGAGGCAGCCCAGGCAGCCACGGCAACCGCGCCTCTTCTTCTTCGGGGGCGGAACGGGGTAGGGCGTCGCCCCGGAGGGACGCCCCCAGGCGGGTCCGCCCGCCGGCGGGGCGGGAGCGGGGCGGCCGTGACCGGCACGCGGGTCGTAGGCGGGGGCGGGCTGGGGATAGGGAGAAGGGTATCCCTGGGGCGCCGGAGAACGGTCGCGCTTCTTGCGCGGCGCCGCCGGCGGGGAGTAGGGAGGGTACTGCGGGCCGGAGGGCGGCTGGTAGGGCGGGTACTGGGGGCCGGTGGCGGGGGGAGCGGACGGGCCCGCCGCCGCGGAACCGAACGGGGGGGCTCCCTGCGCCGGGTGGGCCGGGGGCGGGGGGCCCAGCTCGCGGCGCCGCCGCTCCTCCTCCGCCTGTCGTTCGGCGCGCTTACGTGCCTCCTCCTCGGCCCTGGCCCGCTGTTCCTCCTGCCGCCTCTTGCGATCGTCGGACAGCTCCGACCGGTACTCCTGCAGTCCCTCCCTGAGGTCACCGAGGAAGCGGTTGAACTTCGACCCCTTCTGCTGCTCCCCGTCTTCGTCGGAGCCGGAACCGGCCGCCGCGTTCGGGGTCGTCTCCCCGGGACGTAGGACGGAGGTGCGGGGAGCGTCGTCGTCGGTGCGGGGTGTGGGAGGGACCGGGTCGATGCGCATGGTGGCGTCGGCCCCGGTGGGGTGGGTGTGGTCGGTGAGGTCGGCGGT
>NZ_FUWS01000007.1:0-101361 GCF_900167435.1 Marinactinospora thermotolerans DSM 45154 | reverse complement strand
CCGGTGGGGTGGGTGTGGTCGGTGAGGTCGGCGGTGGGTTGGTCCGCGTCGTCGGGCCGACCCCTCCGGTCCCCCTGGGAGAGGTCGGTGAGGTCGGCGGTGCTCTCGGCGCCGTCCGCCCGTTCCGAAAGTTCCGAGAGCGAGCGGACGTGCTGTGTCCACTCCTCGCCGTTCCACCAGCGCAGCTGATTCTCGGCCCCGTGGGGATCCGCGTACCAGCCCGGTTCGATCGATCCACCCATGGGCGACAGACTAGAGGGTCCGTGGACCGGGAACGACCAGGGTTCCGTTACGTGGGGGAAGGCGAGGGACGTCAGATCGGGGAGGCCGTCACATGTTCCCGGATTCCGTTTCCGTTATGTCCGACCTGGGGGAACGGGGCGACGCTCACCGATGCCGCGGAGCCGTCGCGCGGCCGTGGCACGGAACGCCCCAGAAGCCGTTGCGGATCGATGCCGCCGGGGGAGGCGGAGGACACACCGGGGACCTGGGAATGGCCGAAGTGGCCGCCCTGCGCCCAGAGATGGTCGCTGCATCCTCGGGAGTAGGGGGAGGCCGCGGGGGGAGGCCCGGCGGGCCAGCGACGCGGGACGCTCCAGGAGTCGAGCCAGTCGAGGATGGGGTCGAGGCCGGCGAGAGGGCCGTCGGTGAACGGCCGTAGTGAGTGCCCGATCACCTGGATGAGCACGCAGACCCGTCCCTCGCGGGCCCTGTCGGGGCCGCCGGTGGTGAGCTGTCCTTCGGCGCAGGCCGTGGCGGGTAGGAGCTGTACGGTCTCTCCGGTCAGGGGATTCCACACGAGGTGGGCGGTCCGCCCGTCGGCCTCCAGGCGTTGGGCCACGGCACGGGCGGAAAGGGCGTTCGGGTCGGATTCGGTGGTCTGCCACACGGCGCGCGGTGCGCCGCCCCGGAGTCTGCCTCCGGGGGACGTGCCGCGGACCCGTCCGGCGCCTGGCATCCACGCGTTGCCCACGACGGTCACCTCTCAACGAGTTCGCACGTGTTCCGCACTCCCTGCGTATGCGAAGACGCCCGTTAAGTCCATAGGTGTCGCCTGCTGGGTGGGGACGTTCTGTCTGTCCCATCCGGCGCGGGCAGTGGATATCGCGGGGTGAGGTGTCCCGGCCAGGACCGGCCACCTCGCGACGGTTTACCCCTCTTCCCCGGTGTCGGCGATGCGTAGCGCGAAGGACTGGAGGAAGATGTCGCCGATTTCGGTCGGGTCGTCGGTACTGTAGGCCGCCCCCTTGGTGACCTGGGCGATGCGCTCCAGCGGCTCAGGGTCGATGTCGGGGCCGAAAGCGATGGAGATGACCGCGACCGGACGGTCCGGGACGAACTCCTCCTCCAGGGTCGTCAGGAGTTCGTCCAGGCTGATGCTGCCCTCGTCGTCGTTGTTGCCGTCGGTGAGCACCAGGATCGTGTTGACCCGATCGGCCTTGTAGGTACGGGACATCTCGCGGTAGGCGGCGAGGATGGTGTCGTAGAGACCGGTGTCGCCGTCGGGTTTCGGCTCGATCCCGGCGAGGGCGGTGGTGAGAGCCTGGTGCTGGGTGCCCCCTTCGACCTCGTTGTCGAGTGGCCGGATCGGGACGGTCTCCCGGTAGTCGAGGTCGCCGTTGATGCGGACGGAGAACTCCCACAGGCCGATCTCGGCGTCCTCGGGGAACAGCGACAACCCCTCCGTGGCCGCCTGGGTGGTGACGTTCATCCGGGTCAGGCCGGTGCCGGGGACGGCCTCGGCCATCGAGCCGGAGATGTCCAGGACGGTGAGCATTCGGGTGTTGAGTTTGAGCTGGTTCCACGCCCTGGTGAGCTGTTCCACCGCGCCCCCGGAAGGGGAGGGGAGTTCCGCGGGGATCTCCTTTTGGAAGCCGGCCTCGGAGCGCAGGACCTCGGTGTCGGCGGTGCCGTCGGCGGATCGGAAGCCTTCGCCGCGGATGAGGGACTGGGCGTCATCGCCGGTCAGCTCCGCGCGGAACGCCTCGGCGGCCCGGGACAGCAGGGGGTCGTCGGTGCGGAGCAGGTAGGGATAGTCCAGCGTGTAGGTACCCCCTTCGGGATAGTTGACGTGCGCGGGGGCGTTCTCGTGTTCGTTGTTGTAGCGCCACGCGGCCTGTTCGGACAGGACCAGAACAGGGCTGGCGTCCCCGGAGTCCCCGCTCAGCGCGCTGAAGGCGGCCTCTTCATCGGTCGCGACCCCCTGTTGCAGTCCTTGGAAGGCGGCGATGAGCCGGGCCTGCTGCTCTTGGCCGTCGCCGATCGCGCCCTTGATGAGCGCGAGGGTGGCCAGGCCCGAGGAGCTGCGCACGGGGTCGATCAACCGGACGTCGTAGCCGCCGTTCCCGGGGGTGGCCGTGTCGGTCGGGACGAGGGTGGCCCAGGAGGTCGCCTCGCCGTCCTCCGCGGCTTCGCGGGGGAGCGCCAGGACGAGCGGGGAGTGGGCGACGGCGGTCCCGGTGTCGGTCAAGACGGCGTTCTCGGTCGAGCGCTCGACGAGGGAGGGCCACAGCGACGAGTCGGGGATCCACACGTGGGAGGAGGTGTCCCCCATGGTGGGGCCGGCGCCGCTGATGCCGTAGGCGACGTTCGCGGAGTCGGCCCCGCGGACCTCGACCTGGACGCAACGGCCGTCCAGCGAGTGTTCCCCGGCGTTGAAGGACGAGGCGATCCGGGTGAGGACGGGGGAGAGCTCGGAGGCGGCGAGGACCTTCAGGGAGATGTCCTCTCTGCCACAGCCGCCCTGTCGGTCGATGAGGACCCATCCGGTGACGCCCAGACCGAGGAGGACGGCGAAGGCGGCCGCGAACGCCGTGATGGCGCCGCCTCGGCCGCGTCGTCTGCGGCTGCGGCCGGAGCGACGGCGCGGTCGGTGATCGTCCTCGTCCGGGCTGTTTCCGCGGTGCCGTCCCAAAGTGGTGTCCTCACTGGTCTGATCCCGACGTTTCCAGGTAGCGAACGGTACTGAAGTCGCTATCGGGACAAAAGGGGGACTTCTCCTCCAGGAGAGTCGGCGGAGGAGGGGAAGTGGCTTCCTCGATAGACGAAAAGCCGGTTTCTGTAGGCTTTTGTGGCGGTGGACGGTTGATGAATAGTCGGCGGACCCCCTTTTCCGTAGCCGAATCGTGATCCGCTGAGCCTTGTCCTCCGGGAAACAGTCGATGACTCCCCGGAGCTGGGCGATCACCTGTGGTGTCGCCGCGAGGGAAGGCGGGTGAGAGGGGAGGGAAGGAAGCGGTTCGTGGCCGAATGAGCGGGCCGGGGCATTTTGCGCTGCGATTCGCGGCTAGGATGCCAAACGGCTCGCGCCGGCGTTCTGCCGGACTCGCGTGCCGGGTAGGGGCGCGGCGCCACCGGGGGAGGACGGGCCGCGCGGCCCGGCCGCGGTGGGGGAGCGCGGGATGAAACGGCCGGTACGGGAGAGTTCCCGTCGGCCTGCGTGACCATCCGAATTCTTAGAGTGGCGGCCATGTCCAAGTTGAACCCTCGCCGGACCTCCCACGGCACGATCGGTACCACGCTCCTGGGCGGCCTGTGCCTGGGCGGGGCCCTGGTCTACACGGCGATGATCGGCGCCTCGCTGGTGTCTCCGCCCGCCTCGCCTCTGTCCGGGCAGGAGATGACCGCGATGAGCGGCTTGGGCGATCTCTCCCTGGGGCCCGTCGGCAACATCGAGGTCCGCGTCGACGACGGGGAACAGGTCTACGAGCAGAACCTGACCTGCACGGGGGTGCCCGACGTGGACCCGGCGGCCTGTGCCGCCCTGGCCGAGCGGGCCGAGCGGGACGAGACCGACACCCCCTTCGACGAGGTGGCGCCCAACGCGGTCTGCACCGATCTGACCTATGGCCCCCAGCGCGCCACGATCACCGGCACCTGGGAGGAACAGGAGATCGAGACCGAGGTCACCCGCGTGGGCTCCTGCCAGGAGGCGCGCTGGCAGCGGCTCAGGCCGCTGACCGACCCGCTGGAGTAGGACCCCGGACACCCCTGAGGCGGGGGCGTGCGATGCTTGGACCCCGTGAAGGTCATCGAGGTCAGCGACGCCACCGACGAGCGGTTGGCCGATTACGTGCGGCTCCGCGACGTCAACCTGCGCAAGAGCCTGGAGGCCGAGCACGGCCTGTTCATGGCCGAGGGCGAGAAGGTGATCCGCAGGGCGCTCCAGGCGGGCTACCGCCCACGCTCCTTCCTGCTCACCGAGCGCCGGCGTGAGGCGCTCGCCGACGTCATGGAAGGCCTCGCCGCTCCGGTGTACGTGGTCAGCGAGGACGTCGCGCACCGCCTGGTGGGCTTCGACCTGCACCGTGGCGCGCTCGCCTCGTTCCATCGCAGGCCCCTGCCGACCGTCGAACAGGTCATAGCCGACGCCCGTAGCGTGGTGGTGCTGGAGGACATCGTCGACCACACCAACGTCGGGGCGATCTTCCGCAGCGCCGCCGGGCTCGGGGTGGACGCGGTCGTCCTCGCCCCCCGTTGCGCGGACCCCCTCTACCGCAGGTCGATCAAGGTGTCGATGGGAGCGGTGTTCACCCTGCCCTACGCGCGTCTGGACGACTGGTACGCGGGGTTGGGGGAACTGAGCCGGCTGGGGTTCCGGCTGCTCGCGATGACACCGGCCCCGGGGTCGGTCCCCATCGCCGAGGCGCTGGCCGGCACCGGAGCGCGGGACCGGAACGCGCTCCTCATGGGGACCGAGGGCGACGGCCTGTCGTCACGCTGGATGGAACAGGCCGACGTGTGTGTGCGCGTTCCCATGGTCGACCGTGACGTCGACTCCCTCAACGTCACCGCGGCCGCCGCCATCGCCTGCTATGAGCTGGTCCGGGGGCGGGTCGAGGACCGCGCGGCCGGTTGAGGGGTCATGCCCCGCCGGGGAGGATGAAGTTCCAGGCCCCGGGCAGCACCCGCCAGGTGCGCGAGGTGATGTTCTCCTCGAGTTCGCCGTCGTTGCTGGCGGTGACCGGCTCGCCTCGGACCGAGATGACCTGCGCCTGGCGGCGGTAGACGTCCATCTCCATCGGGTGGGTGCCCCGGTGGAGCCGGATCGCGTGGGCGGCGCGCCGCCAGAAACCGCGGGAGCGCGAGACGACGAGGTTGATCAGGCCGTTGTCGACCCGGGCGTCGGGGTCGAGGGTCCCGGCGCCGCCCCCGATGAAGCGGCCGTTGGCCAGCCCGACCATGAGGACCTTGTGGCGGGTGTCGATCACGGTCTCGCCGTCGGCCTCGACGTGCAGCCGATACCCCTGCGCGGCCCAGCCCGCGATCAGCCCGCCGACGGGGAAGCTCACCGGTCCCAGGACCTTCTTCCAGCGGGCCGCCTCACGGGTGGAATCGGCGCCGACACCGAGGTGGACGGCGTTGACCGTGATCTGGCCCTCGTCGTCGACGAAGAGGTCGAGCGGTCGCGCGGTCCCCTCGGCCAGGGCGTGGGCGGCGTCGGCGGCCTGCAGGGGGATGCCCAGGCCACGGGCGAAGTCGTTGCCGGTGCCCAACGGGATCAGGCCGACTGTGCGTTCTCCCAGTTCCGAACGTCGGTGCAGCGCGTTGGCCAGCGCGTGGAGACTGCCGTCCCCTCCCGCCACGACCACGGTCTCGTGGCCGAGGTCCAGGAGCTCGTCGAGTTCCTCGGGGGAGCAGGAGTAGCCGACCTCGACCGCGCCGCCGCCCGAGATGGCCAGCTCGCCGACCGCCGTGCGTAACAGGGCGTCCTCGTTCGTCCCGGCCTTGGAGTTGCTGATGATGAGCACGGGATCCCTCCGGGGGTTCGTGGTCGGCACGGGGACGGTCACCGTGCGGATCATCGAGACGTGCGGAGCCGTGTCACGGGCTCCGACAGCGCTATTGCCCGCTGTTGGGCGGATTACTCCCCACGGCGGGCGTGCATGTCCCCACAGGTCGGGCGTCTGGCCGCTCCGGGACGATCGGGGCGCCGCTGGTACCTTCGATGATGATCAGACCCACGACCGCGGGCCCTCGCGCGGGCCCGGCCGTGGCGTACGGAGCGGAGGAGCGGGCGATGGGCGACCGGGTGCTGGTCCCCTGGGACCTCGACCGGAGCGACGGTCTCGGGGATCTGCGGGTGGAGGTCTACGACGGCACGGGCGAGCCGCCCGGGGACCTCTCCGACGTGGTCTTCTACGTCGCCCCCTATGGGCGGGCGGGAGCGCTTCGACCGGTGGCGCGCATGCCCCGGCTGCGTGGCCTCCAGCTCCTCACCGCGGGGTACGAGCACGCGCTCGAGGTGCTTCCGGAGGGGGCGGCGCTGTACAACGGGCGCGGCCTCCACGACGCGAGCACCGCCGAGCACGCGCTGGCCCTCGTCCTGGCCGCCCAACGCGACCTGCCCCGCTGGACCGCCGACCAACGCCGGCACACGTGGGCACCGCACTACACCCGTTCCCTGGCCGGGTCACGGGTGCTGATCGTCGGCTACGGCAGCATCGGCGCCGCGATCGAACAGCGGTTGGTCCCGTTCGAGGCCGAGGTGGTGCGCCTGGCCCGCCGGCCGCGGCCCGAGACGGGGGTCCACGGGATCTCCGACCTGCACCGGCTGCTGCCCGACGCCGATGTGGTGGTGATCGTCGTGCCCCACACGCCCGACACCGAGAAGATGTTCGGCGCGCGCGAGTTCGCGTTGCTGCGCGACGACGCGCTGGTGGTCAACGTGGGACGCGGTCCGGTGCTCGACACCGAGGCGCTGCTCGCGGAGAAGGGGCGGGTGCGCGCCTTCCTGGACGTGACCGATCCGGAGCCGCTGCCCGCCGACCACCCGTTGTGGGACGCGCCGGGAGTCCACATCACCCCGCACGTCGCCGGGGGCTCGGCGACGTTCTACCCGCGCGCCCGCAGGTTCGTGGAGGAGCAGATACGCCGGTGGGCGGCCGGTGAGCCCCTCGCCAACGAGGTCCGCGCGGGCGCGGGGCAGGGCTGAGCCGGGTCACGGCCGCCGCCGTGTCCCGCGGCGCGGAATGTCGCAGGTCGGGGCCAGAATTAGGGCATGCGTACCGCCGTGGCCCCGGATCCGGACGGCGGGGCGATGCTGTGTCGGCTGCGCGCCGACGGCACGCCCCAGGGGGCGCCGTGGCACGCCGCCGACCTGCCGGCCGAGATGGCCGTCCTCGAACGCTCGCCCGCCGGCCCGCCACGGTGGGTGTGGGCCGCCACCAGCGAGATCTACCCCTCGTTGCTACGCAGAGGGACACCGCGCCTTGGACGCTGCCACGACGTCGCCCTTGTCGAGGCGCTGCTCCTCGCCCACCAGGGCCGTTCCGGCGAGGCGCGTTCCCTTGGGGCGGCGTGGGCGCGGCTGCACGGCAGGAGCGTGCCCGACGATCCCGTCTCCCAGGTCGGTTCGAGCCCCCAAGAGGCCCTTTTCGAGCCCGACCGCTCGGCTCTGCCGGCCGGCACCGACCACCTCGCCGCGCTCGTCGAGGTCCACGCCGACCAGCAGCGTCGTATCGCCGCGCTTGCCCGGCCCGACCGTTTCGCGCTGCTGGCCGCGGTGGAGTCGGCGGGGGCGCTGGCCGCGGCGGAGATGGCGTTCGACGGCGTGCCGTGGCGAGCCGACGTCCACGACCGGTTGCTCACCGAACAGCTCGGTCCCCGGCCGCACGCGGGTGCGCGACCGGAGGTCCTCGCCGACCTCGCCGAGCAGATCAGCGCGGCCTTCGGGCGCACGGTCAACCCCGACTCGCCCGCGCAGCTCCTCAGGGCCTTCGCGGCGGCCGGCCACTCCCTCCCCTCGACCCGTTCCTGGGTCCTGAAGGGCGTCGACCACCCCGCCGTCCCGCTGCTGTTGCGCTACAAGGAGCTGTCCCGGCTGTTCTCGGCGAACGGGTGGACGTGGCTGGACACCTGGGTGCGCGACGGCAGGTTCCGGCCGGACTACGTCGTCGGTGGGGTCGTCTCGGGCCGGTGGGCCACCCGGGGCGGTGGCGCGTTGCAGATTCCCCGGGCCATCCGCAGGGCCGTGACCGCGGATCCGGGATGGACCCTGGTGGCGGCGGACGCCGGGCAGCTCGAACCGCGCGTCCTCGCCGCGCTCTCCGGCGACCACGGGCTCGCCGCGGCGGCCGCGGGGGGTGACCTGTACGCCAGGCTGGCCGGCGCGTTCGGTGGTGACCGCGACCGCGCGAAGATCGCGGTGCTCGCCGCGATGTACGGCCAGACCGGCGGGGATGCCGCTCCGCTGCTGCGTGTCATGCGGCGCGCGTTCCCTCAGGCGATGCGGCACGTGGACGCCGCGGCGCGGGCCGGGGAGGAGGGACGGCTGGTGCGCTCCCTGCTGGGACGGACCTGTCCGCCGCCCTCCGCGAAGTGGCGGCGGATCGTGGCGGAGGAACCCGACAGCGAGGCGGCGCGGCGGGCGGCGCGCGAGCGCGGGCGCTTCACCCGCAACTTCGTCATCCAGGCCACGGCGGCGGAATGGGCGCTGGTCCTCATGGCCGCCGTGCGGCGCCGGATCGGGGCGGAGGAGTCGACCCGCGACACCGTTCGGCTGGTGTTCTTCCAGCACGACGAGCTGGTCCTGCACACCCCCCGTCCCCTCGCCGGGAAAGTGGTGGAGATGTTGGGCGACGCCGAGGCCGAGACCCGTCGGACGCTGTTCGGTGAGACGGACGTCCGCTTTCCGCTGGACGTCTCCGTCGTCGAGTGCTACGCCGACGCCTGACACGACGGTCACACTGTGCGCGGGGCCCCGCTCGTTCACGTGATCTTTGCTTGAAACAGAACGGGTTTCGGCCCATTCTGGTAGCCGACATTCTCACCGGGCGCGGGAAGGCGAGGTAGGGATGCGCCGGCATCTTGCGGCTTGTGCGGGCTCGGCGATGGTGTTCAGCGTGGCTTTCGGGGGCGTGAGCGCCCCCGCCTGGGCCGAACCGGAGCCCGGTCCCCGTCCGGCGGTCGACAGCGGGCGGCACAACAGCGGAAGCGAACCCGCCGAGCGCGATTCGGCCAAACCGGCGTCGCCCCCCGTGGCCGATTCCGGCCGCGCGAGGGTGCGCCGGGCCGAGGTGGAACCCCTGGGCGAGATCCGGTCACGGGAGTACTTCGCGGTGCTGCCGGGCACGGTCCCGGCGAGGACCCTCGCCGAGGTGCGCCGGATCGACGGCGTCGAGGCGGTCGAGGTCGTGGACGCCGCACGGGTACGCGTGGACGGCGAGACGACGTCGGTACTCGGTGTGGACGCCTCCTCCTTCCGGGGGTTCGCCCCGGAACCGTCGGCGAGGTCCGACGAGATCTGGCAGGGGGTCGCGGGCGGCGGCATCGCGCTCTCCAAGGAGGTCGGCGAACAGCGCCGTCTGGAACTCGGCCACGACGTCGAGGTCGCCGGCGGCAAGGGCATGGTCGAGCTTCCGGTCTGGACCCACGCGACCTCGGGCGTCGCGGGGATCGACGCGCTGGTGTCGCGCGAGGTCGCCGCCGAGCTCGGCTTCCCCGAGGGCAACGGCCTGGTCATCTCCGCTCCCGACGCCGACCTGTGGGACCTGCGCGATCGGCTGGAGGAGGTCCTGGGCGAGGACGCGGGCCTCCAGGTGCTCGCCGAGGAACCCGAGGACCGGCCCTTCGACGCCGAGGGCGACCCGGTCCCCGGTACGGTCGTCGAGAGGATGATCGCGGCGGCCGAGTCCAAGCTGGGCACCCCCTACGTGTGGGGCGACGAGGGGCCGGACAGCTTCGACTGTTCGGGCCTGGTCCAATGGGCGTTCGCCCAGGCGGGGGTGGCGGTGCCCCGGGTGACCCACGACCAGTGGTGGGCGGGGGAGCACGTCGACTACGCCGACGCCCGCCGTGGCGACCTGATCTTCTGGCGTACCGATCCCACCGCCCCCGACTACATCTCCCATGTCGCCATCTACCTCGGGGACGGGATGATGATCGAGGCCCCCCGTTCGGGTGACGTGGTGAAGGTGACCGAGGTCCGGATGGAGAAGATGGCCGGACTGGTCCGCGTCCACGTCTAGCGTCCCGACGCCGTCGCGCGCTCGCGGGCCGGGCCGGACGGTGGTGTTTTCCCAGGCGGGACGGTGCAACGCCGTTCTGGGGAGCGGACGGACATCGGGTCGGTGAGGACGAGGGCCGGTGGACCGTGGAGACGGACGGATCCTCCCGCACGGTCGGCCCGGCTCACGTCCCCGCCGCCTTCGGCGGCGGCGGTGGTCCGTCCTCGTCCGGTCGCGCGGAATGGGCGCACGGGGCGGTCGGGGCCGTCGCGGGTGCCGTCGTGATGGCCGCCGACCTGCTCCGTACCGGCGGTTCACCATCTCCGCCTGGACGGTTGTGGCCTCGTCGGATCCGATTCGATCGGTCACCGCCCCCGCACGGGGCCGGCCACGGGCTGGAAAGAGCGCCAGGGGCGGCGAGGACATGGCGGCGACGGACGAGCCGGCGCCGGCGGTCCGCGGAAGTCGCCTCGGAGCCGAGAAACGCGGCGTCACCGCCGGCCCACCCACGCGGTCGCCGAAGCGCCCACCCACACCCACGATCACCGCGTGTCCCGGTTGTGGCCCGGATTCGGTCCTGGGCGCTCCCCGGAGAACTCCGGGGAACGCATCGCCGCTCATCCGCCAAGGGCGGGCCGGGCCCGGCCCCTCGCGCGCCGGGGAGGCGGTGATCGTCGGGGGCTGTCCGGGCAGCCGCTCCCATGGACGGCATGGACCGTCCCGGAACGCTCACCCGATGTCCTCGGGGAGAGGGGCCGCCGGGATCGTGGCAGGTCCGGGGCGCAGCGAAGGGGCCGTGCCGCGCCGGCACGGCCCCTTCGGTCTCCTGTCGTGAGCCGGCCGGGAGGGGAGGGGCCGTATCACGCAGGAGCGGGAAGCAGGGGTTCCACCGAGGGAGGGGGTAGCCGGTGAAACGGGCCCTGCATCGTGGTCATCGAGTTATCGGGCAGCACTCCAAGGTAAAACAATGGTGCTTTCTCCCGCGTCAAGATAAGCCGCTCGCGCGTATTTTGGCAAGAGGGGAGCTGTTAGCCCGGTCGTTCCTAAAATAACGGAAAAATCAGCTCGGCGGGTTGAAACGATCGTATCCATTCTTCATGTCTTCCCGAGCCGATCGGGAACGGTCACCGCCCCACCGCGTACCCCTGGGCTCCCCGCGGGTTGGCGGCCGCGCGCAGCACGCCGCTCTCCGGATCGCGGCTCACCGCCGACAGGCGTCCCAGGGACCAGGGGCCCGACACCACCACACGGTGGCCACGCCGGCGCAGTTCGTCGATGACCTCCTCCCCCGCCCGGGACTCCACGACGAGTTCGCCCGGTGCCACCTCGCGCGGATGGAAGGAGCCGGGGAAGGCGTTGGTGTGGAACATGGGGGCGTCGATGGCCTCCTGGAGGTTCATGTCCCCGTGGACGAGGCGCAGGAAGTAGGTCAGCGACCACTGGTCCTGCTGGTCGCCTCCGGGGGTGCCCAGGGCCAGCACCGCCTCGTCGCCCCGGGTGACCAGCGTCGGGGTCAGGGTCGTGCGCGGTCGCCGGCCCGGTCCGACCACGCTGGGGGAGCGCCGGTCCAGCCAGAACATCTGGCCGCGGGTGCCCAGGGGGAATCCCAGAGCGGGGATGACCGGTGAGCTCGCCAGCCAGCCGCCGCTGGGCGTCGCCGAGACCATGTTGCCGTGCGCGTCGACGACGTCGAGGTGACAGGTGTCCCCGCGCTGCTCACCGGCGCGGTCGACCGTCGGCTCCCCGATGGTGTCCGGTCCGGGGCCGCCGCTGCCCACCAGGCGGAGTTCCGGCAGGTGGGGGGTGCGCCCATCGGGCGCCCCGGGACGTAGCTCGAGTGAGGCCGCCTCCCCGACGAGGGACGCGCGCTGTTCGGCGTAGGCGGGCGAGAGCAGTTCCGGCAGGGGGACGTCGACGAACCGGGGATCGCCGTACCACGCCTCCCGGTCGGCGAAGGCGAGCTTGGCCGCTTCCACGACCCGGTGCGCGAACTCCGCCGAGGTCACCTCCAGCTCTTTGGTGCCCAGGGCCTCGGCCAGCCGCAGCTGTTGCAGGAAGACGGGGCCCTGCCCCCACGGCCCGGTCTTGTGCACGGTCAGTCCCTCGTACTCCAGACTGACGGTGTCCTCGTAGGAGGCGCTCCAACCGGCCAGGTCGGCTCCGTCGAGGAGGGCCTGGTGATGCTCGCCGGAGCCGTCGGGGACGGGGGAGCGCAGGAAGCCCAGGATCTCCTCGGCGACGAACCCCTCGCGCCAGACGCGCCGGGCCGCGTCGATGCGGCCTTCGCGGGTGCGCGCAGCGCGTTCGGCCTCGTGCACGACGCGCTGGTAGGTGTCGGCGAGGGCCGGGTTGGCGAGGAAGGAGTCCGCGCGGGGGACGGTCCCGCCGGGCAGGTACAGCGCGGCCGACCCCGGCCACCACTCTCGGAACACCGGCTCCAGGGCGGCGATCTTCTCGACGATCTGCGGCATGAGCGGATAGCCGTTGCGGGCGTAGCCGATGGCGTGTTCGAGCACGTCGCGCACTTCCATGGTCCCGTGGTCGCGCAGCAGCAGCATCCAGGCGTCGAACGCGCCGGGAACGCACGCCGGCAGTACTCCGCTGCCGGGGACGCGCTCAAGCCCGGCGAAGGCCTCGGGGGTGGCGGCGGCGGGCGCGGGCCCCTGCCCGCAAATCACCGTGGGGGTGGCCCCGGAGGCGTGGAAGATGATGGGCACCTCTCCCGCGGGTCCGTTGAGGTGGGGTTCGACGACCTGGAGGGTGAACCCCGCCGCGACCGCCGCGTCGAACGCGTTGCCACCGCGTTCCAGCACCGACATGCCGGTGGCGCTGGCCAGCCAATGGGTGGAGGCGACCATGCCGAAACGGCCGCGAAGCTCGGGGCGTGTGGAGAAGGGATACATGGGGTCGGGAGCCTCCTGGGGACCGGATCCTGGCGGTGACGCGCGGCCAGCGTACCGATACGGGGAGATTTCGTACACGGTATGCCGTTGTCCGCCTGATAGGAGGAACGTCCATGCGTGGGGTTCCGGAACGGGGGCGGGCGGGTCCCGCGAACCGGAGGGCCGGGGCCGCTCTCCGGCGGCCGCCTTCGGCCCGTGGTCCCGGGCCCGCGCGGGGGTTCCGTCGGCGGGCGCGGGTACCAGTGAGGGAGGGGACCCGGCACACGGTCGGGGTGGCGTCACCGAGACCTGAGGAGGGCCGTGGCACACAGTTGGGTACCAGGAGCCGACACGACCGGATTCGGGGCCGACAACCTCCCCTACGGGGTGTTCTCCCGTGGGGGAGGGGCGCCCCGGGTGGGCGTCCGGATCGGGGAGTTCGTGCTGGACCTCGCCGGCACGTTGGGCGATCCGGAGTTCTGCGTGTCCTCGCTCGCCCCCTTCATGGCCCGTGGCTCCACGGCCTGGCGTGCCACCAGGGCCAAGATCGGGGGCATGCTGACCAGCGACTCCGGCCGCGCGAGGGCCGAACCCCACCTCGTCCCCCTGGCGGACGTCACGCTGCACCCACCGTTTGAGATCACCGATCTCACCTTCTTCCAGGACACGCCGCGGACCGGTGGCGGCCCTCGGCATTTCCCGGTGGGGCACCATGGCAGGGCGGGCACGGTCGTGCTGTCGGGCGGCGACATCGCGCGGCCCTCGGGGCAGTACCTGGAGCCGGGGGCCGACATCCCCACGTTCGGTCCGTCCCGCGAGGTCGACGTCGGTGCCGCGCTGGGGTTCGTGATCGGCGCGCCCACCCCACCCGGCCGCAGCGTCCCGGTCTCCGACTTCGCCCAACACGTCTTCGGCGTCGTCGTGGCGGGGGAGTGGAGCGCGCGCGACCTCCAGGGGTGGGAGGGCGGTCCCCTCCTCGGCCCGGCGTTTGCGACCTCGATCTCACCGTGGGTCGTCCCGCTCGACGCGCTGGGCGCGGCACGCCGCGCCGGACGGGAGCAGTCCCCGCCACCGCTCCCCTATTTGAGACGGGTCGCGGACTGGGGTTTGGACGTCACGCTGGAGATACGGCTCAACGGGCGGGTCGTCTCGCGTCCCCCCTACGCCTCGACGTATTGGACCGCCGACCAGATGCTCGCGCACCTGACGAGCGGCGGCGCGCCGCTGCGCACCGGCGACCTCTACGTCTCGGGAGCGGTCTCGGGGGAGGAACGAGACGAGGAGGGGACGCTCGTGGAGCCGGGCGGTGCGGAGGCGGCCCCGGTGCTCCTCGACGACGGTGACAGGGTCGTGATCACCGCCGCCGCGCGGGGGATGTCCGGTGGCACGATCCGGTTGGGGGAGGTCACCGCGGTGATCCACTCCGTGCGCGGGTGAGGGGGCGGGCGACGGGCAGACGGGGACCCGCCGAGCGGCGGGTCCCGGGTCCGGATGGATCAGAGCCAGAACAGCAGGTTCCAGGAGTCGAACGGCGGCATGGTCAGGCCGGGACCGGGCCGCGGCGCCTCCTCGGCGTTGTCCTCCTCGGCGGGTTCCTGCTCCAGCGGGGCGACGGCCTCCTCGACGCGCCACCGCTCCACCCGCAGCTGGTCGGAGCAGCTGGTGATCGCGGCGTCGCGAGCGGGGGCCTCGGCCTGGAGCCACAGCGCCTCGTCCCAGGCGGGTTCGCCCTGCGCCTCGCCGGAGGAGGCGGGGGCCGAGAGCTTGTCGGCCAGGCACTGCCGGATCTGCTGGTCGGTCACCGCGTTCGGGCGGGGCCGGGACGGGGGCGCCTCCTGCTCTGACGGCACCGGGGCGCCGGCCGGCGGCGCCGCGGGCGGGACGGGTATCCCCGGGTTCGAGGCGGGGCCCTGTTCGGGCTTGTTGGTCGCGGGTCGGGCGAGAGGCTCGTCCTGGGCGGTGCCCTCGGAGGAGGGCAGCGCTCCCGACAGGATCGGGTTGTTGGGGATCTGGACGCCGGCGAAACGGCTCTGGCGGATGCTGGAGCCGACCCTGGCCAGTTCCGCGGAGTCCCACATCTGCGGTTCGAGGAACACCGAGACGGCGACCCCGGGCTCGTCCACCCAGAACATGTGGCCGGTGCCCTCCGACAGGTAGGAGGTGCGTCCCCCCTCGGTGACCTTGCGCAGCGAGTCCTGGTCGAGGTCGGCGAAGTGCTCCTCGCGCAACCCGTCGAGGTCCTGCAGGGTCTCCGAGCGCATGATCGCCACCCGGGCGTGGGTCTGGCCGCCGAGGAGCCAGGAGACGTAGGCGGTACGGCCTCCCTCCTGCTCGGTACGCGCCTGGGCGCTGATGGCGTAGTTGTCCTCCTGGAGGGCGGAGGGAAGGTAGCCGATGTCGAATCCGTCGATCCGGTAGGCGATGGCGGAGCCCGGCCGGATCGCGGACCACGGGGGAGACGGCTGCTCCGCCACGGTGGCCACCGCCGCCGCGGGTGCGGCGCAGGCGAGGAACCCGGCCAGGGACACGGTGGCGGCGCCCGCCAGTGTGGTCCACTTCGTATGTGGCTTGCGCATGTTCGGTTCTCCTGTGACTACGGGATTTCGGACGTGGCACCTTGTGCGTCGCTACGTGCCACCTGTCCCAAAAATCTCACAGCATGTGATCAAATACTCACAAGGCGTAGTTCGTGTCGCGCGGTCGGATCGGACGCGAGCGGGGCGGGGCGCGGGTTTTCCGGTGCGGCACCGGTGGATCGCCCGCTCGACATTCCCCGGTAACCGGCTGAGATCACCCTGGAACGGTCAGTGCGTCCACGCGGAGTAGGGAGTGCCATGTTCAGTCGGCTCGGAGTGGTCGTGGCCACGGCCACCTGTCTCGTCATGGGAACCGCCGGAACGGCGGTGGCCGCCCCCACTGACGGGCCGGCCGGCCCATGGCGGGGCGGCGACCGTTCCGCGGTGGTGGGCGTGGCCCACCGCGGCGCCTCGGCCTACGCGCCGGAGAACACCCTCGCCGCGATCGAGGAGGCCCGGGCGCGGGGGGCGAGCACCGTCGAGATCGACGTCCAGCGCACCGCGGACGGTGAGCTCGTGCTGATGCACGACACCACCCTGACCCGCACGACCGACGTCGAGGAGGTCTTCCCGGGCCGCTCCTCCTACGCCGTGCGCGACTTCACGCTGGCGGAGATCCGCACGCTCGACGCCGGGTCCTGGTTCGGCGCCGCCTACGCGGGGGAGCGGGTCCCCACCTTCCAGGAGGCCCTGGACCTGCTGCGCGCCCACCGGCTCAACCTGCTGCTGGAGGTCAAGTCACCGTCCCTGTACGAGGGGATCGAGGCCGACATCGCCAAGACGCTCAAGCAGAACCGCTGGTGGCTGGCCGCCTCGGGGCATGGGCGGGACGCCCAGCCGCGTCTGGTGATCCAGAGCTTCGACTGGGAGTCGATGCGCGCCTCCCACGACCTGCTCCCGCGCGTCCCGCACGGGCTGCTCGGGGTGGTGCCCGAGGAGCGCATCGCCGAGTACGCCGGCTGGGCCGACCAGATCAACCCGAGCCACACCGCCGTTGACGCCGACTACGTCGCCGCGGTCCACGATGCGGGCCTGGAGGTCTTCGTCTACACCGTCAACCGGCCCGATGACATGCGCGCCGCCATCGCCAAGGGGGTGGACGGCGTCATCACCGACTACCCCGACGTCCTGCTCAAGGTCATCGAGGAGGAGACCGGCGCCCGGGGCTGACCTGGAGCCGGCCGGGCCCGCCCACGGGCGGGCCCGGCCGCGCGTCTAGTCGCGTCCGGGCACCCCGGGCCGGCGCTGCCAGGGACGCGGACCATCCAGCGGGCGGTACTCGACGCCGATCGCGTCCAGACGTCGCAGGTGGTCGGTGAGACGAGGCAGGAACTCGGCGTAGTCGCGTTCACCGGAGGACCACACGGTCTCGGCGAACGCCGACAGGCGGGGGAAGACCATGTAGTCGACCCGGCGCGGTGAGTCCATGTGCTCGGTCCACACGTTGACCTGCGCGCCGAGCACGTGCCGCGCCTCCTCCTCGGTCAGCTCCGTGGGGACCGGCTCGGAGGCGTAGACATCGGCGAGGGTCAAGACGGTGCCCACGGGGATGGGCTCGTCCGGGGAGTCGGACTGGCGGTAGTCCAGGTAGGACGTCTGGGTCGGGCACATCACCACGTCGTGCCCGGCCCGCGCCGCGGCGATGCCCCCCTCACGGCCGCGCCAGGACGCCACGGTCGCCCCGGGGGCCAAGCCCCCCTCCAGGATCTCGTCCCAGCCCAGCAGGCGCCGGCCGCGCTCGGTGAAGTAGCGGTCGAAGGCCCGGATGAACCAGCTCTGGAGTTCGTCCTCGTCGGCGAGTCCCTCGGACTTGATGCGCTCCTGGGCGATGGGGCTGTTGCGCCACTGTCCCTTGGGGCATTCGTCGCCGCCGACGCACACGTACTCGTCGGGGAACAGCTCCATGATCTCGTCGAAGACGTTCCGGTAGAACTCCAGCGTCGCGTCGGAGACGTTGAGCACCTCCTCGATGACCCCCCACCTGCGTCCGACCTGGAGGTCGCCGCTCTCGCCGAGCTCGGGATAGGCGGCGATCGCGGCCTGGGAGTGGCCGGGGATGTCGATCTCCGGAACGACCCGGATGTGGCGGGCGCCCGCGTAGGCGACGATCTCGCGGATGTCGTCCTGGGTGTAGAAACCGCCGTGCGGCCGGCCGTCGAAGGTCGGCGGGTCGCCCGCGCCGACCTGGCTCTCGTGCCGCCAGGACGCCACCTCGGTCAGCCGGGGGTAGCGCTTGATCTCGACGCGCCATCCCTGGTCGTCGCTGAGGTGCAGGTGCAACACGTTGAGCTTGTGCAGGGCCAGCAGGTCGATGAGCCGCAGCAGGTCGTGCTTCGGCAGGAAGTGGCGGGCGACGTCGATCATGCAGCCGCGCCAGCCGAACCGCGGTCGGTCGGTGATCTCGGTCGCGGGCAACCGCCACTCCCCGGGGAGCGGGGCGCGCCGGTAGGCGGCCGGGGGCAGCAGCTGGCGCAGTGTCTGGGCGCCGTAGAACACGCCGGCCGGGTCGTGTCCGACGATCTTCGCGCCCTCGGAGTCGATCGTGAGCCGGTAGCCCTCGGGGGACAGCCCGGCGGAGTCGTCCACCGAGAGCCGGATGTGGCGGCCGGCACCCGTGGCGGGGGGAAAGGCCAGCCCGGTCGCCGCTCCCAGCTCCGTGCGCAGCCACAGCGCGGTGCCCTGGGCGGCCTCGTCGCACGAGATCCCGGTCGCGGCGTCGAGGACCAGCCCGCTCCCCTCGCCCGGGGCGATCTGGGCGGGCCGGGGCACGAGTGAGTGTTCTGGCACGAGGGCTCCTTCATCCGGTCTAGACCAGTGTCGGGGCCATGTTGCCATGAGGGGCAGGAAAAGGACATAGCGGAAGGGAGGTGGCGGGCTTCCCCAGGGGAGAGCGCCCTCCCCCTCTCGCGATCCCTCGATGAGGCGCGGGTCAGGTCAGCGGCCGGCGACCGCCAACCGCCCGGCCTCGGGGGGCGCGGGAGCGTAGCGCTCCTTCACCGTCTCGACGTGGACCCACGTCTCGACCACACGTATGCCGGGCAGGGCGCGCAGCCGTTCATACACCGAGTAGAGGTCGGAGGTGGACTCCGCGGCGACCGTGCCGATCGCGTCCACCCGTCCCAGGCAGCGGGTCAGGTGGTGGATACGCTCCCAGGAGGTGACCTCGTTGAGGGCGTCGCCCGATTCCTCCTCCAGGCGCAGCGCGAACCCGCCGATCCGCCCGAACCCGAGCGCCGCCGGATCGACGACGGCGGTGACCCGTATCGCGGAGGCGTTGATCAGCCGGAGCACCCGACTGCGCACCGCTCCGGCGGACAGGCCGACCGCGCCGGCCAGGTCGGCGAAGGAGGTGCGCCCGTCCTTCTCCAGCAACCTCATCAGCCGTTCGTCCAGCGGGTCGACGTCGACCGCCCGCGGGTCCTGCGCAGGCAGGTGGGGGTCCTTGAGCACGTGGGTGCACACGGCGGTGTCGACGTCGCGGACGCCGGGGAGGGCGCGCACCCGCTCGACCGCCTCGGTCAGGTCGGGCAGGCCGCGGCCGCGTACTTCGGCGACCAACGGGAAGCGGCCGGCGGTCAGGCTCACCGGGGCGATGTGGGGGAGGGCGGCCACGGCGCCGGCGACGGGGGCGGCGTCGGAGAAGACATCGATGAACAGGTGCGCCACCGCGCGGATCGAGCGCACCGCCGGATGCACGATGCCGATGACCTGTAGGGCGCCGGACCCGAGGAGGCGCTGTACCCGCAGCCGTGTCGCCGCGCGTGAGAGCCCGACACGTCCGGCGAGCGTCTCGAACGCCAGGCGCCCGTCGGTCTGCAACTCGCGGACGATCGCCGCGTCCGTGGCGTCCAGCTCCACTGCGCGCACTCGGCTCACCTACCTCGTCTGGGGGATGTGCGCCCAATTGTGCCGAGCGGCGCGATTCCGTGGAAGCCGCGACCGGGACCGGCCACCCGTTCGGGTGGGGAGCGGGAACGGGTGCGTTCGCGGTATGGGACGTCGCGTTGCGTGATGTGACGGGGATCTCTCGCGCCGGTTTTTCGGGGAGCGAACCCCCTGGTCGCCGGGGGTTCGGTCGGATGGGGTGAGATGTCGGGCTTCAGGCCCTCTGTTCTCACGAAGTGTCAAAAGGTACTTTTCAGAATTGGTGGCAGGAATTTGCCTGAACGGAGGTGAGACGTGGCCGATCCTCGCGTGGCCATCACGGATACCGGAGGGCTCGACCCGTCCCCCGTCATGGACTTCCTGACCCGTGCCGGCTTCCAGGTGCGTTTCCTCGGCACCTGCGACCCCGACGACATCGTGGCCGGCGCCCGCGGCGCCGTCGCGCTCATCACGGGCGAGGTCCGGGTGGACGCCGGTCTCCTGGACCGGCTGCCGGACCTGCGCCTCATCGTCACCGCGCGCTCCGACGCCTCCGCCGTGGACGTCGAGACGGCCGAACGGCGCGGGCTGTGGGTGGCCTGTCTTCCCGGAGCCGCCGACCCGCACTCCAGCGCCCACCAGGCCATCGCCCTCGCCATCTCCCAGGCGCGCCGCCTCGCCTGTGAGGAGGGGACCCCGTGCCGGCCCGCGCGGTTGACCCTCGGACTGGTGGGGATGGGGGAGACGGGGTTCCGCGCCGCCGAACTCGCCCGCCCCTTGTTCGGCCGCGTCGTCGGGACCGGCCCCCAGACCGGGGCGTGGCCATCGGGGGTGGCGCGCATGGACCTGCCCGACCTGATGGAGGCCAGCGACATCATCTCGGTGCACGTCCCCCTCTCCGCGCGCACCGAAGGACTCGTCGACGCGGACGCCCTCGGCCGCGTCCGTCCGGGCGCGATCCTGGTGAACCTGTCCGACCCCGCTGTGGTGGACCGCGGCGCGCTGCTCACCGCCCTGCACACGGGCCGGCTCGCCGGGGTCGCGGGAAGCCCGGCCCTGGCGCTCCCGTCCCGTCTCGGAGCGCCCTCGCCGCTGCGCAACCACCCCGCCGTCCAGCTCTGTCCACAGGCGGAGCAGGCCCGCGACCGGGCCGTGCGCCTGGCGCGTAACGTCGTCTCCTGGTGGGAGCGGGGCATCCCCCTGGACCCGGTGGCCCGCAGCGACACCCGTCCCTTCCCCGCCTCCGAGGTCTCCGCCGCACCCTGCTGAGCCCCGTCCGACCGGAAGGCCGCGGGCTCTCGCGGCGCGGCCCCCTCCCGCTCCCCCTAAGCTCGGGCGCGTGAACCGGATCCTCGCCACGGTGCTCGTCGTCTTGTCCTCCGCCGCCGTACTCGTCCTGGAGATCGTCGTGGTGCGGCTGGTCGCCCCCTACGCGGGGGACACCTTAGAGACCTACACCGCCGCCATCGGCGTCGCGCTGGGAGCCATCGCGCTCGGCGCCAAGCTCGGCGGTGACGCCGCCGACCGCCGTCCCCCCGGCGGTCTCCTCGGCCCCCTCCTGGTCTTCGGCGGCGGCCTGACCATGCTGGCCCGCCCCATCGTCATCGGAGCCGGTCCACTGCTCACCGGCGCGGGCCCCATCACCGCGCTGCTCCTCGTCGCCTCGGGCATCGCGTTGCCCGTGGCGTTGCTGTCCGCGGTCACCCCGGTCGTCGTCAAGACCCAGTTGGCCGACCTCGACCAGGCCGGCGGCGTCGTCGGGCGTTTCAGCGCCTGGGGGACGGTCGGCTCGCTCGCCGGCACCTTCCTCACCGGCTACGTGCTCATCAGCGCCCTGCCGGTGTCCATGGTGCTGCTGGTCACCGGCGGCGGCCTCGTCCTTCTCGGCGGTGTGCTCCTGCTACGTCACGGGGTGCCGCGCGGTGGACGCGGGGGCGCGGCGATGCTCGCCGTGGTCACCCTGGGCGGCGGACTCCTCGTCAGCGTGCCCTCCTCCTGCGACGTCGAGACCGCCTACTACTGCGCGCGGGTCGAAACCGATCCGCAACGGCCGACGGGCCGCGTGCTCTACCTCGACGACCTGCGCCACGGCTATGTCGATCTCGCCGACGCCGCCCACCTGGAGTTCGCCTACACCCAGTGGTTCGGGGCCGCGATCGACGCCCTCGCACCGGCCGGACCGATCGACGCGCTGCACATCGGCGGCGGCGCCTACACCATGCCGCGCTGGCTGGCCGAGACCCGGCCGGGGTCCACCGGGGAGGTGCTCGAACTCGACCCGGCCGTCACCCGGATGGCACGCGCCGAACTGGACCTGCGCACCGGTCCGGACCTGAGCGTCCACGCGGGGGACGCGCGCACGGGCGTCGCGGTCGCGCCGGCCGAGAGCTACGACGTGGTCGTCGGGGACGCCTTCGGCGGGCTCAGCGTCCCCTGGCACCTCACCACCCGGGAGTTCGCGGCGCAGGTCCACCGGGTGCTGCGCGACGGGGGCGTCTACGTCGTCAACGTCATCGACCGGGGGCCGCGCGCCTTCCTCGGCGCGGAGGTGGCGACCCTGCGCCAGGTGTTCGACCACGTCGAAGTGGTCGGGGCGCGGGGCGGCTTCGCCTCCGAGGTGGGTGGCAACCACGTCGTCGTCGCCTCCGACACCCCCCTCGACCGGGAGCTGCTGGATCGGGCCGTCACCGCGTCGCCCCGGCCGGGCGAGCTGGCCGCCCCCGATCTCGTCGCCCAGTGGGTGCGCCGCGGCCCGGTGCTCACCGACGACCACGCCCCCGTCGACCAGCTCATCACCCCCTACCTGACCTGAGCGGACCCTCCGGCGGCCCCCGCGCGCGGGGGCCCACCCCTCTCCCGGGGTAGGGCCGACACCACCTGTTCTCGGGATGGTGGCCATATGGCCGCCGTCCCCTCCCCTCCATAGCGTTTCTGTCGGGAAGGACGACGACGCAGACGCCTGTCGGAGAGGGGAGGCCGGCCGTGTGCCACCATCCGCACCGCCGGAACCGGTCCACCGGTCCGGGGGCACGACGATGACCGCCGCCGTCGCGATCGCCCTCGCCGGCGCGCTGTGCATGGCGCTGGGCTCGGCTCTCCAGGAACGTGACGCGGTGGGCGCCCCCGGCCGCGGGGTCGCCCGGGCCGGGTTCCTCCTGCACCTTCTCCGGCGGCCGCGCTGGCTGCTGGGGACCGTTGTCGTGGGGTGCGGTGTCGCGCTGCACCTGGTCGCGCTCAGCGGCGCGCCGCTGACCGTCGTCCAGCCGGTCGGCGTCACCGGTCTGTTGTTCGCGATCGTGCTGGCCGGGCTGTTCGGCCGTCGCCCGATCCCCGCCGGCCAGGTTCTCGCGGGGGTGGCGGTCATGGTCGGCCTGGCCGGACTGCTGTTCCTCTTCCCGCACGCCGTGGCGCGTCCGGTCATGGGCGTCGGCACCGGTGCCGCGCTGGTGGGCGTGGCCCTGGCCGTCGCGTTCCTCGCCCATGGCCTCGCCCACCGGCTGGCGGCCGGCCCGCGCGCCATGCTGCTCGCCGCGGCGGGCGGCGCCGCGCTCGGCACGACGTCCGCGCTCGCCCGGGTGGTGGCCGCGGGCGCCGCCGCCGAACCGCTGACGGTGCTCAGCCCGCTCACGCTCTTCGCGCTGGTCGCGGCGCTGGCCGGTGGGCTGCTCCAGCAGAACGCCTACCGCACCGGCCACTTCGCCGCGGCCTACGCGACGCTGCTCGTCGCCGACCCGCTCGTGGGCGCCGGAATCGGGGTGCTGCTGCTGGGCGAGCAGCTGCCCGTGGGCGCCCCCGACCGCCTGCTCGCCACGGTCGCAGGGCTCCTGGCCGTTGCCGGGATCGCGGTGCTGGCCCGGGCGAAGTACCGCGCCCCCGATGCGGGGCGCAACGGCGACCGTGCCACCACATCCGTCACCACCACCCCAGGAGACACGACATGACCGCGCTCCCCCCATCCCCCCAGACCTCGCCCGGCCGGCCGGCGGGCCCGGCGCTGCGGATCCTCATCGGCACCGACACCTACCCGCCCGACGTCAACGGCGCCGCCTACTTCACCCACCGCCTGGCCGTGGGACTGGCGGAGCGCGGACACGACGTGCACGTGGTGTGCGCCTCCGCCGACGGGCCGCCGCACGTCGAACGCGCGGAAGGCGTCACCCTGCACCGGTTGCGCTCGTCGCGGGTCGTGCCGCACTCGCCCATGAGGGTGGCGGTGCCGTTGGGGGTGGACGGGCACCTGTCCCGTCTCATCACCCGCCTGGCACCCCACGCGGTGCACTCCCAGAGTCATTTCACGATCAGCCGCGCCGTCATCCGGCGCGCCCGCGCGGCCGGGGTGCCGGTCGTGCTGACCAACCACTTCATGCCGGAGAACCTGTTCGCCCACGCCCACATCCCCCCGCGCCTGCAGGCGGTCAGCGCCCGGCTGGCGTGGCGGGACATGATGCGGGTCGGTCTCCAGGCCGACCACGTCACCACGCCCACCGAGCGTGCCGCCCGCCTGCTCAGGGAACAGGGGTTCGCGCGGCCGGTCGAGGTGCTGTCGTGCGGCATCGACCTGGAGCGTTTCCGCCCCCGCGGGCAGGAGCGCGCGGCGGCGCGTGTGCGCCTGGGGCTGCCCGAGCGCGACACGATCGTGTTCGTGGGGCGGCTCGACGAGGAGAAACGCATCGACGAGCTGATCCGGGCGTTGCGCGAGGTCCTGCGCCACCGCGACGTCCAGCTCGCGCTGGTCGGAACGGGACAGCGCGAGAAGGAGCTGCGCGCCCTCGCCCAGGAGATCGGGGTCGCCGGGCGTGTCCACTTCCTCGGGTTCGTCCCCGACGAGGAGTTGCCGCTCGCCTATGTCGCGGCCGACCTGTTCGCGATCGGGGGCATCGCGGAGTTGCAGAGCATCGCGACCCTGGAGGCGATGTCCACCGGGCTTCCGGTCGTCGCGGCCGATGCCATGGCGCTGCCGCACCTGGTGCGTCCGGGCCGCAACGGCCATCTGTACCCGCCGGGGGACGTCGCCACGCTCGCGCGCCACCTCCTGGACGTGCTGGAGTCGCCGTCCCGACGGGCGGAGATGGGGGCGGCCAGCCGCGAGATCGTGCTCCAGCACGACCAGCGCCGCTCGCTCGACCGATTCGAGGAGCTCTACGCGCGGATACGGCCGAGACGGTCCGGTACGTCGCCGCATGGCGCCGCTCCGCTCACCCGGGTTCCGCTGCGGCGCGACAACGGGATGGCGGCCTGACGGGCCTGATCCGCGGGGTGCCGGGAAGACCGGCGCCCCTTTGCTTTCCGTAGTCTTTGCGTCACGTCGTGGTGGCGCCCTGGTGTCGCGGGAAACACATTCGGTGTGTGGTTTCTGGGGGGTGGCCGGGCCGGGGCGGCGGCCGTGGTCGACGAACTGGTCGCCCGGCTCGAACGGGCCGAGGGGGACGTCCGCGCCTGTGAGGCGGTGATGGCCGAGTGGTGGCGTCGGCACGCCGAGATCCAAAAGCGGGTGCAGCAGATGGAGACCGAGCTGGCCGGACTGCGCCAGGAGCGCATCGACGTCTACGCGCGCTGGTGGGACGCGCGCGAAGCCCACAGTCGCGGCAGGTTGCTCGTCCGGCGGCTGCGCAGACGCCTGGAACAGGCCCGGCGGCGCTGTCCGGCGCCGGGTGGGCACCCGGAGGGTGAGCAGGACGGCCGGCGAGGTGTGTGAGGAAGTGTCGTTTCCCGGAAAGCAGCCTTCCACCTGGGCGATTTCCATCGGAAACAAAGACGCTCCCGGACATATAATCCTCCCCATGCGGATCATGGAGGCCGAAGCGCGCCGCCCGGGCGACATCAACGATCCGGACTGCCCCACCCGCCGGCTCATCGACAGGGTCGGCGACAAGTGGAGCGTGCTCGTCATCCTGCGCCTGTTCGAGCGGACCCACCGCTTCTCCGAATTGCGTACCGCCATCGGCGGCGTCACGCCGAAGGTGCTCACCCACACCCTGCGCGCGCTGGAACGGGACGGTCTGGTCGAGCGTCACGTCTACGCCGAGGTTCCGCCGCGCGTGGAGTACCGTCTCACCGGCCTGGGGCACAGCATCGTCGCGCCGTTGGCCGCCTTGCGCGACTGGGCCGAGGAGCACATTCCCCAGGTCGTCCAGGCGCGCGAACGCTATGACGCCGCGCACGCGAAGGGACCCGAGGGGGAGTGAGCCCGGCGGCGCTCACTCCTCCGCCTTCTCGCCGAACACGGTGCTGTCCAGCGTCGTGACCAACGCCCGGCTCACCTCGTGGGCCGCGGTGTAGAGGGCGCGCAGCGTCGCGTTGATCGAGGGGCGCTGGATGGTCGCGGCGCGGGCCACCGCGTAGACGTCGCGGGTCGGCGCGCGGCCCGGCAGCCGGCGGAACACCAGGCCGCCGTTGCCGGACAGGGCGGCCAGCGAGGGAACGGCGGCGATTCCGATCCCGCGGGCGACCAGGCTGAGGATGGTGCCCAGCCCCTCGAACTCCCAGGCGGTGGACAAGACACTGCCGATTCCGGCGAGCAGCCGGTCGGTGGCGGCGCGCGAGGGTTCTCCCGGCGGGGCGACGACCCACGCCTCGTTGCGCAACCGGCGCAGGTCGACGGGGCGGTCGGGGTCGGCCAGCCGGTGCCCCTCGGGTACCGCGAGCACCATCGGGTCGTTGAGCAGGTGGTGGTGGCGCAGCTTGCCGGAGAGGCTGTCGGGGAGCTGTCCCGTCCAGTCGTCGACCAGCGCGATGTCGGCCTCCCCCGCGGCCACCTGGCGTTTGCCCGCCCCCTCCGAGGACTGGCGCAACACCAGTTGCAGCCCCGGGTGCTCGTGCAGGCTCTGCGCCAGGACGGGGGCGAAGGCCACCGCCGCGGTGGGGAAGGCCGTGATGGTGACCCGGCCGAGCGGCACGCCGTTCTGCGCGGCCAGCACCGCCTCGGCCGCCTCGACCATGGCCAGGATCTGCTCGGCGTGCTCGGCGAGCAGCCGCCCGGCGTCGGTGAGCTCGGCGCTGCGGGCGGTACGGTCCAGCAGAGCCGTCCCCACCTCGCGCTCCAAGGTCGACAGTTGCTGTGACACCGCGGAGGGGGTGTAGCCGAGGGCGGTGGCGGTGGCCGCGATGGTCCCTTGGGCGGCGAACTCTTTGAGGACGTTGAGTCGGCGTAGATCGAGCATAAGGAAAGCTTATGGTAACCCTCGCAAAGAGTCGCTTGTGCTAATGGCGGTGGATCGGCAGTCTAGGGGTAGCCGGAGGCCAAGGAAGAGGCCGACCGGCTCTCAACACCACCACTGCACATATGCGGAGTTGATCTCTCCATGGCTGTCACCGTGTCCGCCACCCTCGCCGTCAACGAGGCCCTGACGGAAAGGAGGCGCCAGGGACTGCCCGTTCTGCCGATGGGCTTCGGCGAAGCGGGTCTGCCCGTCCACCCGGCCCTGCGCGACGCCCTGTCCGCCGCGGGCGGCCGTAACGCCTACGGCCCGGTGGCGGGAAGCGAGGAACTGCGCGAGGCGGCCGCCGGGTACTGGACACGCCGCGGCCTTCCCACCCGGGCCGACCAGGTGGTTGCCGGGCCGGGGAGCAAGCCCCTGCTGTACGCGCTGTTGCCCGCCATCGGCGGGGACGTGGCCATCGCCTCGCCGAGTTGGGTCAGCTACGCGGCGCAGGCCCAGCTGGCGGGATGCCGACCGCTCCTCGTGCCGACCCCGCCCGCCCAGGGCGGGGTGCCCGAACCCGACCTGCTGCGCGCGGCCGTCACCGCGGCCCGGGCCGAGGGACGTGACATGCGGACCGTCATCGCCACGGTTCCCGACAACCCCACCGGCACCGTCGCCTCGCACGATACGGTGCGCAGGCTCGCCGAGGCGGCACGCGACCTCGATCTCGTCATCGTCTCCGACGAGATCTACCGTGACCTCGTCCACGACCCCGCGACCGAGGTGCACAGCGCCGCGGAGTTCGCCCCCGAACGCACGATCATCACGACCGGGCTGAGCAAGAGCCTGGCCCTGGGAGGGTGGCGGATCGGCGTGGCCCGCCTCCCCGAAAGCGAGATGGGGCGCAGGATCGGGGCCGACCTGGTCGGTATCGCCAGCGAGATCTGGTCCAGCCCGGCCGGCCCGGTGCAACAGGCGGCCGCCTACGCCTTCACGGAACCCGCCGAACTCGTCGAGCACGTCGCGCGTAGCCGCCGCCTGCACGGCATCGTCGCGCGGGCCGTGGCCGACCGGTTCGCCGCGGCCGGGGCCATGGTGGCCCCACCCCAGGCGGGTTTCTACCTCTACCCCGACTTCGACAACTGCCGGCAACGGCTGGAACGCGACCACGGCGTCACGACCGGCCCCGCTCTGGCGGCCTTCCTCCTGGAGGAGCACGGCGTCGGCGTGCTGCCCGCCGTGGAGTTCGGCGAATCGGACACGGCGCTGCGGTTGCGGGTGGCGACCAGCCTGCTCTACGGCACCAGCGAGGCGCAGCGCCGCGGCGCGCTCGACGCCGAGGACCCCACGCTCCTGCCCTGGGTCCGCTCCCACCTCGACCGGCTCGAAGAGGTGCTGGCCGCGGTGACCGGCCCCGCCCGGGTGGCGGTGGGGTGAGCAAGCTTCCGCCGCCCGCCCCGGGGCGGGCGGCGGGATCAACGGCGGGGAGGGCGCGGCGTCACCGCGAGGACGGCACCAGCGCCCGACCTCCCGACCGTGGTGGCGGGACACGCCGTGCCCCGCTCCCCGGCGCCACCGGGGCAGCGGCCGGCGAGATCACGTCCCGGTAGTGTTCCAGCAGCCGATCGTTGACCACCGTCCAGGTCCGCGCGACGACGCCGGACCGAGCAGCGTCGGCGAGCCGGGAACGCAGGCCGGGATTGTGGATGAGCCGCCCCGCCGCCACACGCAGCTCGCGCACCGAGTCCGGTGCGTAGAGCAGCCCGTTGCGCCCGTCGCGGACGAGATCGAGGGGACCGCCCGCGGCGGGCGCGACGACGGGCACACCCGAGGCCAGGGCCTCCTGTACCGACTGGCAGAACGTCTCGTCGGCGCCGGTGTGGACGAACACGTCGATCGACGCGAACACGCGCGACAGCCTCTCGCCGGACAACTGCCCGAGGAATACCGCCCCGGGGATCCGACGGCGCAACCGGGAGAGTTCCGGGCCGTCGCCGACGACGACCAACCGGGCTCCACGCAACCGCGCCACCTCGGCCAGCAGCCCCACGCGCTTGTCCCGGGAGAGCCGGCCCACGTAGCCGACGAGCACCTCGCCGCCGGGAGCGAGACGTCGACGCAGCTCCTCGTCACGGTGCCGGGGGGAGAACCGTTCGCCGTCCACCCCCCGTGGCCACAGCGCGAGCCGGGGGAAGCCCAGCTCGGAGAGGCGGCTCAGGGTCGCCGACGAGGGCACCAGCGTCAGGTCCGCGGCCGCGTGCACCCGGCGCAGCAACGGCCACAGCCGCTCGGAGGCGGGAAGGCCGTAGCGACCGGCGAAGCCGACGAGGTCGGTCTGGAAGACCGCCACCGTCGGCAGCGCCCAGCGCCGCGCCGCCTCCATCGCGGCCCAGCCGAGCAGGGCGGGCGAGGCCAGGTGCACGACGTCGGGGGAGAAGGCGCGCAACGCGGCCGTCACCATGCGCCGGGCCGGCAGGCCGACGCGGAACGAACGGTAGCCGGGCAGCGGGGTGGCCGGCAGGCGCAGCACGGGCCGTCCCGCGTATGAGAGGGGGCCTGGCCCCGGCGCGAGGACGACGACCTCGTGGCCGCGCGCGGCCAGGTGCTCGACGGTCCGGCACACCGAGTTGGTGACGCCGTTGACCTGTGGAAGGAAGGACTCGGTCACGATGGCGACGCGCATGGGGGGCGCCGATGGAAGGGGGGCGGGGGGAACGAGGACGGAGGTCATGGGACTTCTCCCCAGTCAGCCGGGAGGGGCCGGCGCCCGGCGGCGCCGGGAGGGGAGGCGGCGGCCGGGCAAGGGCGCTCACCTCGCCTTCGACGCTAGACAGCCGGCGTGAACCGGATCGCCACACGGGGTGAACGAGCGGTGGTGGGTAGGGATCCACGGCCGCCGCGCCGCTCCGCGACCTCCCATCGCGGCCCCCGGCACGGCAGCATGGGAACCCGCACCGTCCCCGGACAATGAAAGGGAGTCGCATGACCCTCGTCGAATGGGCCGAGCGCGTCCGCGCCGAGCTGGACCTGCCGGACGAGATCGGCAAGGCCGACGTCGACCGGATCCTCGACCTGGCCAAGGACGCCGCGCACTCCGTCGCCCGGCCCGCCGCCCCATTGACCACCTACCTCCTGGGCATCGCGGTGGGCCGGGGCGCCGACCCCGAGCAGGCCGCGCGGGTCCTGAGCCGGCTGGCCCTCGAACAGGCGGGTGACAAGTCCGGCAGTTGATTCGGGCGGGGCCGGAGGTGGCCGAAACCGGGGTGAGGGAGAAACGTGACGCCGAAGTGACGAAACGGTGTAAACCTTGCCGTGCGTACCGGCCCCTTCGCCGTATGGTGCGCCCAGCCACCGCCGGCCCGGTCCACGTCACCGACGCGCGTCCGGACGACGGTTTCCCGGAACGACACTCAAGGGAGCTCCTCCGTGGAACAACTCCAGGGCATCCTCGACCAGGTGTCCTCGACCGTCTGGGGGCCCTACGTCCTCATTCCGCTCCTCCTGGTCACGGGCATCTACCTCACGGTGCGGCTGCGCGGCCTCCAGTTCCGCGTGCTCTTCCACGCCCTGTGGCTGGCCTTCGTGCGCCGCAAGGAGAGCGGTGAGGAGGCCAAGGGCGACGTCTCCCACTACCAGGCGCTCAGCACCGCGCTCGCCGCGACCGTCGGCGTCGGCAACATCTCCGGTGTCGCGCTGGCCATCGGCGTCGGTGGCCCGGGCGCGCTGTTTTGGATGTGGGTCACGGGTGTGCTCGGTATGGCCACCAAGTACAGCGAGGCGCTCCTCGGCGTGAAGTACCGCCGCCCCGACAGCAAGGGCGAGATGAGCGGCGGTCCGATGTTCTACCTGAGCCGTGGCCTCGGCGGCGGCCTGGGCAAGACGCTGGGCCTGCTGTTCGCCCTGTTCGGCGCCATCGCGGCGTTCGGCATCGGCAACATGACCCAGGCCAACGCCGTCGCCGGCCAGCTCGCCGGCACCTGGAACGTCCCCGAGCAGGTCACCGGCGTGATCCTGGTCGTCGTCGTGGCGGCCGTGGTCCTCGGCGGTATCAAGAGCATCGGCCGGTTCGCCTCGGCGGTCGTGCCGGTCATGATCATCCTCTACGTCGTCGCCTCGCTGATCGTGCTGGCCGTGCACGTCACCGACCTGCCGGGGGCGCTCGCGCTGGTCTTCACCGACGCCTTCACCGGTACCGCCGCCGTCGGCGGCTTCGCCGGTTCGGCGCTGATGATCGCCATCCAGCAGGGCATGGCGCGCGGGATGTTCTCCAACGAGTCGGGCCTGGGCACCGGCGGCATCGCCGCCGCGGCGGCCAAGACCGGGCAGCCGGTCCGGCAGGCCATGGTGTCGATGACCCAGACCTTCATCGACACCATCATCGTCGTCACGATGACCGGCATGGTCATCATCGTCACCGGCGCCTGGAGCTCCGCCAACAGCGACGACGGGTCGCTGATGACCTCCTTCGCCCTGTCGGAGGGCTTCGGCGCGATCTCCGGGGGGCTGGCCCCCCTCGGCGGCTACATCGTGTCGATCAGCCTGGTCTTCTTCGCCTTCACCACGCTGGTCGGCTGGTGCTACTACGGCGAGCGGTGCATGGACTTCCTCGTGGGCCGCAAGGCGGTCGTACCGTTCCGGCTGCTGTTCGTCGCCGTCGTCTACGTCGGCGCGACCATCGAGCTCAGCCTCGCCTGGACCTTCAGCGACATCGCCAACGGTCTGATGGCGCTGCCCAACCTGGTGGGTCTGCTGCTGTTGTCGCCCATCGTGGTCGCGGAGACCAAGAAGTACTTCGCCGACCCCGAGTGGCGTAAGGCCGAGATGGTCGACGTCCGTTCCTGAACCCGAACGGCCCCGCGGGGCGCGACGGCCCCGGCCGTCGCGCCCCGCTCCCGTTCACGGGGTTCCCGGAAGGCCCGAAGGTGGTGGCCTGCCGGGACGACGTGGTGCGGAACCCCCGCCCGGACCGAAGGCGCGCGGGCGCTGTCGACCGGTCGCGCGCGACGGGCCACAGCCCGAGGCCGGGCGGCGCGGTCGGACGCCCGTCCCGCGTCCGTCACCCGGGGTCCCGCACGGCCACCGCGACCCCGGACACCAGGGGCGGCCCCGAAGGACCGGGAGGAACGCGGAGGAGGGGACGCGAAGGACCCTGACCCCGCGCCAGGACCCGCCGCCGCCCGGAGGCGCGCCGGGGCACGCGCCCGACCGGTGCGCCCGGCCGTCCCCCGACGCTCCCGGAGAGTCGGGCGACGACGGCGCCGTCACCACCAGGCGTGGAAGTGGTGTACCGGTCCCTTGCCGTGGCCGACCTCCAGCTCGTCGGCGCGGCGCAGCGCCTCGGTCAGGTACCTCTTGGCGTCGCCGACCGCCTGCGACCACGTCGCTCGCTGCGGGCGCAGCGCGGCGATCGCCGACGACAGCGTGCACCCGGTCCCGTGGGTGTTGTCCGTCGCGACCCGCGCGGCGGTGAACGTCTCGGCCTCGCCCTCCGGCCCGACCAGCAGGTCGGTGCTGTTCTCCCCGTCGAGGTGTCCGCCCTTGAGCAGCACCCGGCGGGCGCCCAGCTTGACCAACCGCTCGGCCTGCGCCCGCATCCCGTCGAGGTCGACCGCCTCGGGTTCCCCGAGCAGGTCGGCGGCCTCCGGCAGGTTCGGCGTGATCAGGTCGGCGCGCGGCAGCAGCTCCGACCGCACCGCCTCGATCGCGTCGGCGGCCAGCAACCGGTCACCGCTCTTGGCCACCATGACGGGGTCGAGCACGATCCGGGTCAGACCGTGGCGGTCGATGGCCCCGGCGACCGCCTCGATCACCCCGGTGGTCGAGAGCATCCCGATCTTCACCGCGTCCACGCGGACGTCGCCCAGCAGGGTGTCGAGCTGGGAGGTGACGAACTCCGGCGGGACGTCGAGGACCTCGGTGACGCCCGTCGTGGTCTGGGCCACCAACGCGGTGACCACGCTCATGCCATATCCGCCCAGCGCGGAGAAGGCTTTCAGGTCGGCCTGGATCCCCGCCCCGCCGCTGGGGTCGGTACCCGCGATGGACAGGATGTTGAAACTGCTCACCGGACGTTCCTTCGCTAGTACGAACTAGATCAGGTTCACGGGTGTGATCTCAGCCGGCCCCGACCGGCACCCCGCGCCCAGGCAGACCATAGCAACGCCGCGACCCCCGCCCGTGTTCCCCGTCCCGCCCCGTTCGCTCAGCCCGCATCCTGCGTGGCGGTGACCTGCGAAGGCTCCGGCGGATCGTCGGGGAAGAGGAGGGAGGACAGGTACTCCACCAGCAGCGGCGCGACGATCAGCGTGATGATGCCGGCCACCACCGACACCGCCAGCCTCCACCAGCGTCCGTCCCCTCCCACCTCCGCGGTGGGCGCCGGGGGAGCCCACGCCATCGTCCCCCGGCCCCGGGCCGGCGTCACCTCCCGCCAGGCCCCCTTCAGCTCCGACACGTCCAGGCGGGTGGGGGTGGAGTCCTGTGGGGCGTCGGCGACGGAGGCGAGCGCCACGTCCAGTTCGCGCCCCGAAGGCCGGTGCCGGGGGTCGTACTGGAGCATGCCGTTGAGCACCGGACGCAACGGTCCGGCCAGCCGCATCGGGTCGGGCTGCTCCTCCAGCGCGGCGGTGAGCCGCTCCGCCTGCGAGGCGCGCTCGAAGGCGGCCCGCCCCTCCACCGCGAAGTACAGGGTCGCCCCCAGCGACCACAGGTCCGAGGCGGCCGTCACCGTCCCGTCCCGCAGCCGCTCCGGCGCCACGTAGCCGGACGAGCCCGGCAGCCGGCCGGTCAGCGTCAACGACTCCTCCGTGTCCGACACGGCGATGCCGAAGTCGGTGAGGACCACCCGGCCGTCCGGCAGCACCAGGACGTTGCCGGGCTTGACGTCACGGTGCAGCACGCCCGTGGCGTGCGCGGCCTCCAGGGCGGCCACGAGCCGGCGGCCGATCTCGGCCACCCGACGTGGCGGAAGCGGTCCCTCCTCCTCCACCATCCGGTCCAGCGCCCGGCCGCGCAGCAGCTCCATGACGATCCAGGGCCGGTCGGCCTCGCGCACCACGTCGTGGACGGTCACGATCGACGGGTGGCTCAGCCCCGCGCAGATGCGCGCCTCGCGCATGGTGCGGCGCAGCAGCTCCTCGCGCAGGTCGGGGTCGAGGTCGGGGGAGACCCGGACCTCACTTGACCGCCACCCGGCGGCACAGCAACTCGTCCTCGGCATGCCAGACCGTTCCCATCCCGCCGTGGCCGATCGGCTCCAGGAGACGGTAACGTCCGGCGAGTGAGCGGGGGGCCATGGATCCAGACGATAGCGGGACCTTTCCCGCCCCGCACCGTCCGGCTCAGCGCTCGCCGGAGGGCACCGTCCCGCGGGCCACGGCCGCGGCCCAGCGGTAGTCCTGCTTGCCGACGGCCGTGCGCTTGACCTCGGCCACGACGTGGATCCTGCGGGGCACCTTGAAACCGGCGAGGCGGGCGCGGCAGAAGTCCCGGATCTGCTCGTCGGAGGGGCGGCGGCCCGGGGCCAACGCCACGACCGCGGCGACGCGCTGGCCTAGGCGTTCGTCCGGGGCCGAGACCACGATCGTGTCATCGATGTCGGGGTGGGCCTTCAGGACCGATTCGACCTCCTCGGGGTAGACCTTCTCCCCACCGGTGTTGATGACGGCCGAACCGCGTCCCAGCAACGTGATCGAACCGTCCGCCGCGACCGTCCCGAAATCACCCGACATCGCCCACCGCCGGCCCTCCGCGTCCACGGGGAACGTCTCCGCGGTCTTCACCGGATCGTTGTAGTAGCCCAGCGGGATGCGGCCGGTGCGCGCGATCCGGCCGATCTGAGGTGACCCCGGCGGCAACGGGCGCAGCGCGTCGTCGAGCACCGCCACGCTCGCACCCATCGTGAAACGCCGCGCGGTGTCGGCCGAATCGCTCTGCGAGGCCCCGCAGACCCCCGTCTCCGATCCGCCGTAACTGTCGTTGAGCGTGATCCCCGGCCGCCACGACCGCCATATCTCCCGCACCGTGGGCGTCAACGGGGTCCCGCCCGAGGTCACCACCGTCAGCTCCGGACAACGGTGGGGCTCGGCGAGCAGCTGTTCGCCGATCGGCCGGGCCATCGCGTCACCGACGCACTGCAGCGTGTGGACGGCCTCGCGGTCGGCCAACGCCACCACCCGTTCGGGAACGAACCGGCGGTCGGTGTTGAGCACCACCGTCAACCCGCTCAGCAACGCGCTCAACGCGTTCCACTGTCCCGCGGCGTGCATGAGCGGTCCGAGCACGAGCATCCGCCGCGCCTGCGCCGACCGCGCCCGCGCGGCCAGGTCATCGACACCAGCGGCGCGCGGGGTGCCGGGCCGGCGCCGCTCCAACGCCACGTGGAACAGGTCCTCCTGACGCCACATGACCCCCTTGGGGTAGCCCGTCGTGCCGCCGGTGTAGAGCAGGTAGAGGTCGTCCCCGCAGGTCCGTGGGGGTTCCGTGGGAGCGGGGCGCGCGGTGGCCAGCGCGGTCTCGTAGTCGGTCCCGGGCAGGGCGGCGGGACCGGGGGAACCGTCCTCCAGCAGCACCACGTGCCGCAGCCGGGGAAGGTCGGCGCGGACCTCGGCCACCCGGCCGACCAGCGACCGTTCGGCGACCAGCGCCACCACGTCGGCGTCGGACAGGACGTGCCGCAACTCCCCGGCGACGTAGCGGTAGTTCACGTTCACCGGCACCGCCCCGGCGCGCCAGGCGCCGAACGCGGCCTCCAACCACTCGACCCGGTTGAACGCCAGGATCGCCACGTGCTCCCCGGGCCGGACGCCCGCCTCGCGCAGGTGTCGGGCGAAGCGGCCGGCTCTCTCGTCGAGCTCGACGAAGGGGACGCGGCGCTCCCCGGAGATCACCGCCGTGCGCCAGGGCACCGCCGCGGCGACGGCGGCCAGGGCGGCCTCCAGCGAGAAGCCGGAGCCCGACGCCGGGGAACCGGCTCGTCGACATCGCTTTTCGGTCATGTGTGTCCTTCGCATGCGTCCCACCCCCCGGACGGATATGAGGACCGATCCTGCAGGTATGGGCCAGGTCACGTCGGACCGGGGTCGCCTCTTCGCGTGGCGGCCCCGACCGCCGGGAACGCGCCTCAGCAGCCCTTCCACGGGCGGACGTCCGCGCGCGTCGCCGGTCCCGCTCCCACCCCACACGGCCCTGTGTCGGGGCTCACGGCGCGACGGGGGTGAAATCCCAGGTCACGGGCATGAACAGGGGAGAGGTGACGTGCCGGACAGCGGTGCGTGCGGGCGGTCACCCCACGTGTCCTCCGGCGCGCGGACGAGACCACGGGGGGAAGGATGAGGCGACAACACGATCCGCCGACGGAGTACGCGCCACTTCGGCGCATCCCGGTCCTTGCCTCCCAAGGGCCCCGTCTGTTCCACTGCTGGGGGCCACCCGAACAGAGCCCGGAACGGATTTCCGGGCATGCCTTCTCAACGGGCGGGCCGTGATCGAACCACGATCAACGGTGATCGGAGAGCTGGATGAGCGACACGCGCAGTCTGGGCCACGAAGCGGTGAACGGCGGAGACCCCGCCGGCCCCGTCATCTCCACCACACAGCACATCGGACTCGCCGAAACCCACTCGGCGCACAACTACGCCCCCTTGCCCGTCGTCATCGCCGAAGGCGAGGGCGCCTGGGTGACCGACGTCGAGGGCCGACGCTACCTCGACTGCCTGGCCGGCTACTCGGCGATGAACTTCGGGCACCGCAACCCCGACCTGCTCGCCGCGGCACACCGGCAGATCGACCGCGTCACCCTCACCAGCAGGGCCTTCTACAACGACCAGTTCGCGCCGTTCGTCACCTCACTGGCGCAGCTGGTGGGCAAGGAACAGGTCCTGCCCATGAACACCGGCGCCGAAGCCGTGGAAACCGGCATCAAGGTCGCCCGTAAGTGGGCTTATGAGGTCAAGGGCGTCGCGGCCGGGCAGGCGACCATCATCGTGGCCAGCGGGAACTTCCACGGCCGCACCACCACCATCATCAGCTTCTCCGAGGACCCCGAGGCCCACGACGGGTTCGGTCCCTACACCCCCGGGTTCCGCATCGTTCCCTACGGGGACGCCGACGCGATCGCCGGCGCCATCGACGAGACCACCGCGGCCGTGCTCATCGAACCCGTCCAGGGCGAGGCCGGCGTCATCGTCCCGCCCCCCGACTACCTGCCCCGCGTCCGCGAGATCTGCGACCGTGAACGGGTCCTGTTCATCGCCGACGAGGTCCAGTCCGGTCTCGGCCGCACCGGCACGGTCCGCGCCTGCGAGCACACCGGCGTGATCCCCGACCTGTACCTGTTCGGCAAGGCCCTCGGCGGCGGCATCCTCCCGGTCTCCGCGGTCGTCGGCGACGCCGAGGTGCTCGGCGTCATCAAACCGGGCCAGCACGGCAGCACCTTCGGCGGCAACCCGCTCGCCTGCGCCATGGGACGCACCGTCGTGCGGATGCTCGAAGAGGGGCCCTACCTGGAGAACGCCCGTTCGCTGGCCGAGGTGCTGCGGGCCGGGGTGCGGGAGTTCGTCGGCAACGGGGTCGTCGCCGCCCGCAGCATCGGCCTGTGGGCCGGCATCGACGTCGACGAGTCCCTGGCCACGGGCCGGGAGCTGTGTGAACGCCTCGCGGCACGCGGCGTCCTGGTCAAGGACACGCACGGCTCCACGATCCGGCTCTCCCCGCCGCTCGTCATCAGCGCCGACGACCTCGCGTGGGCGCTCGAACAGATCGGCGCCGTCCTGGCCGACCTGCGCGCCGGACGCTGACGGCCGCCCCGGCACGGTCCGTGACCGGATTCCGGCCACCGCCAAAGGCGGCCGGGATCCGGTTCCGGATCGCCGGATGTGCGGAGCCGGACCAGCGGAGCGGTCCGGCTCCAGAGCCGCCGATCGCCTGGGCGGGGCGTGTAACGCGACAGCGTCCTGGTGAAGCCGCCGGTCGTCTTCTGCGGTTCTGCGGGCTTCGCGCGCGGGGCGGGCCGAAGGGGGTCGGTGCAGGGACGCCTCACGGGGGGCTTCGCATGCCGTGGGGCGGCGCGGGCGTGAATGTCACCGTGGTGGTGAGCGCGTCACACTACTCGTGATCTACGTCGTAAAGGCAGCTGCTTTCAGTGGAACCAAGGATCACTGGAATCAAGCGAGAAGGACCCTCCTGTACACGAGTCCCGATGCGGCGCGTCGGCACCACCGCGCGGGGCCGGGGGAGACGGAAGAAGCAGGACGCTGCGACAGGAGGCGCGCCCGACACGGGCGGGGACCACCACGGGTGGGGGACGGGGAAAGGGCCCCGTCGAGTAACCGGCACGCGTTCCGCTCCACCACGAGGCGAGGTCCCGCCGGCGCGCGCGGGAGCCCCCGGTGCTCTCCGCCGGACGCGGACCGATATGATGCCGATCACGGCGTTCGTGGTCCGGAGTCGACGGACCACCGCCTGATACCGGGTCGCTCGGCCCGGACGATCCTTCTCCGGCCTGATCACAGGCCCGTTCTCCCGGTCACGGTTCTTCAGTCCGTGGCCGTTTCCGACGGCTCCCACCGAAGAGCCGCCCGACGCGCCGTGGCCACCCCGCCCCGGCCGTAGCGGACCGTCGCGGAACGGTCCACCGCTCACATCCGCCTCGACGGCACCGCCGTCCACTTCGCCGTGCCCACACCAGGCCCGGCCTCCCATGAACACCGACACCAGGAGACAGCCATGCCTTCTTCCGGTCCCGTCCAGGACTTCCCCCGCCAGTTCGCGCGTACCCGTCGCCTCTCCGTCGGAGTGCCCCACGACCTCTCCGTCTCCGAGGACGGCCGGCGCGTGCTGTTCCTGCGTTCCGTCGACGGAACGGATCCGGCGGACCGGCTGTGGCTCTACGAGGACGGTCGGGAACGCCTGCTCGCCGACCACGGCCCGGCCGGGATCACCGGCTACGCCGCCGACGCCGCGGCGCGCGTCGTCGCCCACGTCTGCGGCGGAGACCTGTGGGTGACCTATCCCGACGGGAACGCCACGCCCGAACGGGTCACCACGGCCGGACCGGTCACCGACCCGCGTCCCTCACCCGATGGGCGCTCGATCGCCTACGCCACCGGCGGAAGCCTGCGCCTGCTCACCTCCGACGGCGAGGACCGTCTCCTCGCGGCCTCGGAGGGCCCCGACATCACCTACGGCCTGAGCGACCTGGTATCGGCGGGATCGATGGGCCGAACGCGCGGTCACTGGTGGTCGCCCGACGGCACCCGTCTGCTGGTCGCCCGCACCGACACCTCCCACGTGCAGTTGTGGCACATCGCCGACCCCGCCGATCCGGCCGCGCCGCCGCGCACCGTCCGCCACCCGGTGGTCGGGACCGCCAACGCCGATGTCTCGCTGTACCTGTTCGACCTGGACGGCCGGCGCACCGAGGTCCACTGGGACAGGGAGCGCTACGAGTACCTGCCCGCCGTGGACTGGGACGCCCACGGCCCGTTGATCACCGTGCAAAGCCGCGACCAGCGTGTCCTGCGCGTCCTCGCGGTCGACCCCGCGAGTGGCGAGACGCGCCTGCTGGATGAGACACGCGACCCCGCCTGGGTGGAACTGGTCCCCGGAAGCCCGCTGCGCACCGCCGCGGGCGCGCTCGTCACCACCCGGGACGAGGCCGACACCCGACGGCTGGCCGTGGACGGCGCACCGGTCACCCCGGTGGGGCTCCAGGTGAGGGCCGTCCTGGGCGTCCAGGGCGAGAAGGTCCTGTTCACCGCCTGCGAGGACCCGGCCGAGACCCATGTCTGGTCCTGGTCGCCCGGCCGCGTCCCGGTCCGGATCAGCCGGGAACCCGGCGACCACGCCGCCGTCATCGGGGGCGGCACCACCGTGCTGGTGAGCAGGGTGGGCGGGCGCGACCAGATCACCGTCCTGGAGGAGGGAGGGAGCGCCGGGCGCATCGCCTCGCTCGCGCAGCGACCGCTCGTCGCACCCGCGCCGGCGTTCCTGCGGCTCGGGCCGCGGGAACTGCGGACGAACCTGTACCTGCCCACCGGGCACGAGCCCGGATCCGCGCGGCTCCCGGTCCTGCTCGACCCCTACGGCGGTCAGCAGTTGCTGGTCGCCACCCGCGGACTGGGCTGGCCGTCCCTGGTGTCACAGTGGTTCGCCGACCAGGGCTTCGCGGTGGTGGTGACCGACGGGCGCGGAAGCCCGGGACGCGGGCCGGCATGGGAGAAGGCGATCCGCGGCGACATCCTCACCCACGCCGTCGAGGACCAGGTGGCCGCGTTGCACGCCGCCGCCGAGCACCACCCCGACCTGGACCTGGGCCGGGTCGCCATCCGCGGCTGGTCCTTCGGCGGGTTCCTCGCCGCGGGCGCGCTGCTGCGCCGTCCCGACGTCTTCCACGCGGCCGTCGCGGGCGCGCCAACCGCCGACCAGCGGCTCTACCAGACCCATTGGAAGGAGCGCTACCTGGGCCACCCCGAGGAGGAGCCGGAGAACTACGACCGCTGCTCGCTCATCGCCGACGCGCCGCTGCTGCGCCGGCCGCTGCTCCTCATCCACGGGCTGGACGACGACAACGTGGCCTTCGCCCACACGCTGCGCCTGTCGGCGGCGCTGCTGGCCGCGGGCCGCGCCCACCGGGTGCTGCCCCTGCCCGGCACCGGGCACCGCGTCACCCGGGAGGACTACGCGGAGAACCTGTTGCGTCTGCAACTGGACTTCCTGCGCGAGGTCCTGCCCGACGCACACTGACGCCGGGGTACGCCCCGCGTGGCGGCGTCCGCCCGGTGCGGACGCCGCTACCGGACCTCGGATGCGAGCACGTCGGGGCTGGCGTTCTCCACGGTCGCCCGTGACACGTACAGGGTGCGGCCGGGGCCGGCCTCGATGCGCTCCCGCACCCGCTCGCCGACGGCCTCCTGCCCGGCGGCGTTGGGATGGAAGGTGCTCCGGTCGATCTTGAGGCCTTCGGTGAGGTCGCGTAGCAGCACGCCGTTCACCCACGGGTCCTCGGAGCCGACCTCGTGGCCCGCCAACGCGTCGTAGACGTCCACGAACTCCACGCTGCCGGTCTGCCCCGCCTCGGCGATCTCGGTGTCGGTGATGTCCACGGCCGCGCGGATCTGGTCGTTGAAGCGTTCGACCGTCTCGTTCAGCCACACCTGGTCGCTGGAGGTCAGCGTGTAGTACATGCCGGTGGGCTCGGTGGGGAACAGCCGCGGATAGCCCAGCACGATCACCCGGGCGTCCGGCGCGCGGTCGCGCACTTCGCCGATCAGCTCCTCGAACGTCTCCTCGAAGGCGCCCATCCGCCGGTCGATCTCCTCCTCCTGGCCGATGCAGGCGCCGCTGTCCAGCAGCGGGACGCGCAGCATGCACGTCTTCAGCACCGAGGTGAACCCGAGGTCGTTGCCGCCGATGCCGATGGTCACCAGGGAGGCGTGCGCGGTGACCCGGTCCAGCTGCGAATCGGTGGTGCCGAGCGACTCCAGCATCGCGTTGCCGCGCTGTCCGCTGCACGCGAGGAAGGCCAGGTCGCCGGCGAAGTCGTAGGTGTCGGCGATCTTCTCGGGGTAGGCGTTGGCCGAACGCCAGCAGCCGTCCGCCACCGCCGTGCCCGGCAGGTAGTCGTCGGCCCCGTCGCCGGAGGAGTAGGAGTCGCCGAGCGCGAAGTAGTTGCCCCAGGTGGCCGCCTGGAGTGGGGGGAGGGGGAGCCGCCAGTCGTTCTCGTCCAGGTCGCGGCCGGGCGAGACCGGGCCGCCCGCGCAGCCGGCGCCGTCGGACAGGGAGCACCACGCCTGGAAGAGGCCGTCGCGGGTGGTGGGGATGGCCAGGACGAGCGCGCACACCAGGGCGAGGGCGGCGGAGACGGAGGCGAGGACGGCCCGTTTGGTGCTGACGGCCGGTTTGCGCACTTCCCCCATCCGCCTTTCGTGTAGCGGGTTGCCGTCCTACTAGCGCACCAGGCTACCCGGAGGCGTAGCGGAGGCCGGCGACCGGAAACGGACCGGCGAGGCGGATTGGACCCTTCGGATCGGTGGGAGGGGGCGCCGGCCCCGGGCGTCCGTCCGGTACCGGGGGAAAGGGGGCCGGCGTAGGTAGCGGCGGGCAGGCCGGGGAGGTGAAGATCACGGCCGTGCGGGCTGTTTTCGGTGAGGCGCTAACCCGGATACCGAACAAGGCCCCTCGTGGGGGGCAGGAAGACGGTGGTGGCGGACGCGGACCGGACCGAGGGGATCGTCGTCCCACGCGCGCCTCGCGCAGGCGGGGCGTGGCCTTGTCGGGAGATGGGCGGGACGTGTCGCCCGCCGTTCACCCGGGACCGGATGTCGCTCGTTGTGGCCGTGGACGGGGGCCGGCAGCCGACGGGGTGGGGCTGGGACATGCGTTCCCCGGCCGGTGCGGGGTGGGGCGGGCGAGGGCGCTGGACGGGATGAGGGGCGTTCGGCGCTGGCGGGGCGCGGCGGAGGGCCGGGGCGGTGTTCTCGTGGACCTCGGTGTGCGCCCCGTGGTGCGCCATGGGCCTCCTCGGCAACCTTCTCCTCGCGCGGGACCGGGGCGCGCGCCGCGATCGGCGCGCGCCCCCGCCGGCGTGGCAGGTCACAGGCCGGCCCGCGGGTGCGGCCGGCAGGTCTAGGCGGGCGAGGGCGAGACGTCGGCGTCCGGTTCGTCCCGGGAGAGCTGTTCGATCCGGCCCCCCTCCCACACGAGGGTGAGCGTGTCGCGGCCGTCCTGGGTGGAGACGCTGAGTTCGGCCTCGTACTCGGGACCTTCGACATCGCCGGGTCCAAGGGTGGCGATGTCGACGCATTCCAGGGTGAGGGTCGCCGGATCGGTGTCCAGGTGCGCCTCGCCGAGACATATGGGGATCGACGCGCCGGCGGTGGATTCGACGTAGTACTCCAGCGGCGCCCCCGACGTGCTGGCCTGTCCGTCCTCATCGATCTCCAGGGACATGGCGGAGGGCAGGAGGGCCAGGTCGGACGTTGGCGAGGAGGAGGACCAGGCGCCCACGGCCTCCTGTGGCGGTAGGGCGGCGAAGGAGGCCGAGGGGGACGGCGCCGCTGGTTCGGTGGGGGAGGGGGCGGGGGAGGAGGGGGACGCGGCGGGGGGTTCTCCGGAGGGGGAGCAACCGGTGAGGAGTCCGAGCGCCACGACGGTTCCGAAGGGAGCCGCGCGCACCGCTCCCCCTCTGTCCTGCGGGTGGGAAGGCATGGGTCCAGCCTGCTGTGGCGGGCACTCTCCGTCAACGCGTGTGTGCCTACTGTGGACATCTCCGAAAGGGGAGATACCTGTGACTTCACCGCCCGGAAAACGGGGTGAAAGAGACCTTGGTGGACATTCGGTCCCCCTCGGGAGGCCCGGATACGGGAAAGCGGTGGACGGGGCGGACACGGGTCGGAAGAATCCCCGGCGGGCGCGGCCACCAGGCGTCCTCGGGTCACGACCCCGAGCCATCATGATCGCGGGAGGCGGCATGACCGGTGACGTTCGCGGATGGGGCACCGCCCCCGCCGCGCTGATCGTGGCGATCGCCCTCTCCGGCTGCGCAGGGGGGACCCCCGCGGAGTCCGGCCCTTCGACACCCGGCGGTGAGGGCGTCTCCTCGCCCGCGGCGCCGCCCGCCCCCGCCTCGCCGGCCGGGCCGGAGGCGGCCGACGGCGAGGACCTCGGCGCCTGCGCCGACGCCGACTGCGAGGTGATCGTCCACCAGGGGGACGAGATCGTTTTGGACCCCGCAGACCACGGGCTCGACGGCCTGACCGTCGAGGAGGCCGGGGACGGCCGGGTGGCCTTCGCCGCCTCCGGGCCCGGGGTCTCGCTGCGGACCAGTTACGCGGGAACGGTGGGAAGCGGGGGGAAGACCAGCCACCTCAACGGCATCGCCATCACGACCCTGGAGATCGGCGCCGACCACGCGGTCATCCGCCTCACCCCGCCCTGACCGGTGAGCCCCTGGCCCGACCATGCCGCCGTCCGTCAGTGGCGCGTATCACGTGGCCTGGGTCACCGGATACCGCCCCCCGACGGCGTGGCGGTGAAGGCCACTGTTGTTGAATGTTGGCCGACATCCGTACCCGGGCGGGGCCGGCCGTTGTTGTCGCGGTGGTTCCCGCCGGACACCGAGGAAGGGCGCGAGTTATGTCCGAACGGCCCCGGCCCCCTGTTCTCTGGGAACCCGACGTCGACCGACGCGAGCGCGCCAACATCACCGCGTTCGCCCGCTGGGTCCGGGAGAACCGAGGAGTGGACGTCGGCGACCACGACTACGACGCCCTGTGGCGCTGGTCGGTCACCGACCTCGACGGCTTCTGGTCGGCGATCTGGGAGTACTACGACGTCCGGGCCGAGACCCCCTTCACCGCGGTGCTCGCCGAGCGCGCGATGCCCGGCGCCGTGTGGTTCCCCGGCGCGCGCCTCAACTACGCCCGGCACATCTTCCGCGACCGCGACGACGAGCGGGTCGCCATTCGGCACGCGTCGGAGCTTCGCGTCCTGGGGGAGTGGACGTGGGGCGAGCTCAGGCGCCGTACGGCCGCGATCGCCTCGGGGCTGCGCCGCCTCGGCGTCGGACCGGGCGACCGGGTCGTCGCCTACCTGCCCAACCTTCCCGAGGCGGTCGCCGCGTTCTTCGCCTGCGCCTCCATCGGCGCGGTGTGGTCGTCGTGCTCACCGGACTTCGGCGTGCGCAGCGTCATCGACCGCTTCGCCCAGATCGAGCCGAAGGTGCTGCTGGCCGTCGACGGCTACCGTTACGGCGGCAAGGACTTCGACCGTCGCGACGTGCTCGCCCGGCTGCGCGAGGGGCTGCCCACGGTCGAGCACACCGTCGTGCTGTCCTACCTGCGGGACGAGCCCGTCGAGGGGACGCTGTCGTGGGAGGAGTTCGAGGCGGCGGGCGAGGGCGGTGAGCTGACCTTCGAGGAGGTGCCGTTCGACCACCCGCTGTGGGTGCTGTACTCCTCGGGCACCACCGGCCTGCCCAAGGCGATCGTGCACGGCCACGGCGGGATCCTGCTGGAGCAGCTCAAGAACCTCCACCTGCACTTGGACGCGCGGGCCGACGATCGGGTGTTCTGGTTCACCACCACCGGCTGGATGATGTGGAACTTCCTGGTCAGCGTGCTGTTGACCGACGCCTCCATCGTCTTGTACGACGGCAACCCCGGCCACCCCGACCTGGGCGCCCTGTGGGACCTGGCCGAACGGGCGCGTGTCACGGTGTTCGGCACCAGCGCCGGATACCTGGCCTCGTGCATGAAGGCGGACGTGCATCCGGCGCGGGGGCGTGACCTGTCGGCGCTGCACGCGATCGGTTCGACCGGATCCCCGCTGTCTCCCGAGGGGTTCGCGTGGTGCTACCGCGAGTTCGGCGACGGCCTGTGGCTGTTCTCCACCAGCGGCGGCACCGACGTGTGCAGCTGCCTGGTGGGAGGCGTGCCCACGTTGCCGGTCTATGAGGGGGAGATCCAGGCCCGCTCGTTGGGCATGGCCGTGGCCGCCTGGGACCCCGAGGGCAGGGAGGTGGTGGGCGAGGTCGGGGAGCTGGTGGTCACCGAGCCGGCGCCGTCGATGCCGTTGCGCTTCTGGGGAGACCCCGAGGGGACCCGGCTGCGCGACAGCTACTTCTCGACCTATCCGGGCGTGTGGCGGCACGGCGATTGGATCGAGATCACCGAGCGCGGCACCGCGGTCATCTACGGCCGTTCCGACTCCACGATCAACCGTGGCGGTGTGCGCATGGGCACCAGCGAGATCTATCGCTCGGTGCTGGCGTTGGACGAGGTCGTCGACGCCCTGGTGGTGGACGTCCCGCAGCCCGACGGAGGATCGCGCATCGAGCTGTTCGTGGTGTTGAGGGAGGGGGCGGTGCTCGACGACGAGCTCACGGCGCGGTTGGTCCGGGGCATTCGTGAGGACTGCTCGCCGCGGCACGTCCCCGACGCGGTGCGCGTCATCCGCGAGGTGCCGCGCACCCTGTCGGGCAAGGTGCTGGAGGTTCCGGTCAAGCGGATTCTCATGGGGGAGCCGCCCGAGAAGGTGGCCAGTCGTGACTCGCTGGCCAACCCGGAGGCGCTCGACCACTTCGCGAAACTCGCCGGGGAGCGGAAGGGCTGAGGTGGGGCCGGCCTCGTCCGTTCTGGCGCGTGGGCGGGGCCGGCCAGGAAAAAGCCACAGGTGGAACAAATGCCTTCAAGACGCCCTAGCCTGGACGCCGTGGCTCAGCACGCGCCCGGAACGGGCACACAGGAGGCGGTCCGGCCGGACAGCGGGCGGATCGTGGGGGTGGACGTCGCCCGGGCGCTGGCGGTGTTCGGGATGTTCACCGTCCACCTCGGTGTGGGCGCGTCGGGGCTGCTCTCCGATCCGGCCATGGAGACCCTGCACGACCTGGCGCGGGGCCGCTCCTCGGCGCTGTTCGCCTTCCTGGCCGGAGTGTCGATCGCCCTGTTGTCGGGGCGCACGGTCCCGTTGACGGGGCCCCCGCTGCACCGCGCCGCGGCGCGCATCCTGGTCCGGGCCGTCATCCTCGCGCTGCTCGGCGGCCTTCTGGACCTCCTGGACACCCCGATCGCGATCATCCTCGCCTACTACGGAGGGTTCTTCCTGCTGGCGCTGCCCCTGCTGCGGCTGCGCGCGCCGGCGCTCGCGGCGATCGCGGTGGGCATCGGCCTGCTCGGCCCACAGGTCTCCTACCTGCTGCGGTCCGTTCTGGGCGAGGAGGGGGCGCGGCAGGGCTCCATCGGTGGGATCACCGATCTCCTCCTCACCGGTTACTACCCGGTGTGCACCTTCATGGCCTTTGTCGTGGCCGGTATGGCGGTGGGCCGGCTGGATCTGAGGGCGGTGTCGACGCGGGTCGGCCTGGCGGCGACGGGGCTGGGCCTGGTCCTGCTCGGGTACGGCGGTTCCTGGGTGCTGCTGCGTCCGCTGGGGGTGCTGGACCGGCTCGTCGTCGCCGAAATGACCGCCTACGGTTACTACGGGCCGGGCGACACCGCCTTCCTTAGCGACGCCGACCTGGGACCGCTGCGCGCGTGGATGGTCGAGCAGATCGCCTCCCTGCACGGGACGGTGCCCACCACCAGCCCACTGTGGCTGCTGGTGGCATCGCCGCACAGCGGAACCTCCTTCGAAGTGGCCGGCGCCACCGGTACGGCGTTGATGGTCTTGGCGGCCTGTCTGGTGGCCGCGGACCTGCTCGGGCGTGGGCTGTACCCGCTGTTCGCGGCCGGTTCCATGGCGCTGACCCTCTACACCGGCCACATTCTGGTGCTCGCCGTGACCGACGCCGACTACGGGCCGCTGTCGGGCTGTCCGTTGGAGGCGTTCGTCGTGGGCGGGCTGTTGTTCGCCACGCTGTGGCGGGCGCTGTTGGGGCGAGGACCCCTGGAACGGGCGCTGGCCGTGGTGGGGGAGGCCGCCGCCCGCAACGTCGCCCCCGAGCCCGCCGTCCCCCGCTCCGCGCCGCGTAAGCCCGGTGTCTGAGGCGGCCTGGACCCGGTGTCAGGCGGGCCAGCGGGGAGGGCGTTTCTCCAGGAAGGCGGAGATCCCCTCGCGGGCCTCGGGGGTCTGGCTGGCCGCGGCCATCACCTCGACCGCATAGGCGTAGGCGTCCGGCTCGGGCCGGTCGAATTGGGCGTACATCGCCTGCTTGCCGAGCGCCTTGCTGTGCCGGGAGCCGCGGGTGGCGCGTTCGAGCAGGTGCGCGGTGGCCCGGTGGAGGTCGGGATCGGGCACGGCGCGGTTGACCAGCCCCCATTCGGCCGCGGTGACGGCGTCGACGACGTCGCCGGTCAGCGCCATCTCCATGGCCCGTTTGCGGCCGATGGAGCGTGAGACGGCGACCATCGGGGTGTGACAGAACCAGCCGCCCTTGCCCCCTGGAGCCGCGAACCCGGCGCTCAACGCGGCGACGGCGAGGTCGCAGCTGGCGACGAGCTGGCAGCCGGCAGCGGTGGCCAGGGCGTGGACGCGGGCGATCACCACCTGGGGGACGGACTGGATCGTGCGCATGAGGCCGGTGCAGGCGCGTAGCAGGTCGCGCGCGCCCGCGTGGTCGGCGGCGGCGACGTCGGCGAAGTCGTGACCGGCGCAGAAGACCGGGCCGTTGGCGGCCAGGATGATCCCCGTCGCGTCGGTCCCGGCGACCTCCTCGAACGCCTCGACCAGCTCGCGCATGTGCGACAGGGACAGCGCGTTGCGCCGCTGCGGCCGGTTCATGGTGATGGTCACGTGGTCGCCGTCGCGGTCGACCAGGAGATGTTCATACCCCATGTCCAGACGTTACGTCGGTCGGGGAGCCACGTCACGTGTCCTTCCACAGGCCGCCCTTTGGGAGTGGTTTGCGCTGTTTTGCCAGGGGAAGGGCGCAGGCATGACAGCAGCCGATGGAGGAAGGGCGGCGAAGCGCAGGGCGCGCGCGGCGGGACGCGAGGCCGCCGACAGCACGTGGCTGCTCCGCCTGGCACGTGTCGGCCTCGCGGCCAAGGGCCTGCTCTACCTTCTGATCGGCTGGCTCGCGGTACGGATCGGCTTCGAGGGCGGTGGGAGCCGCGAGGCCGACAACGCCGGCGCGCTGCAACTCGTCGCCGGCACCCCCGGAGGCACGGTGGTGCTGTGGGCGGCGGTCGCGGGGCTCGCCGGACTGGCGGTGTGGCAGCTGCTCATCGCCCTGGTCGGCGGCCGCTACGGGGAGCGCGGCGCGGGGGAGCGGCTGGCCTGTGCCGGCCGGACCGTCCTGTACGCCGCGCTGTGCGTCACGGTGGCGAGCGTGCTGGTGGGCGGTGGGACGGGCTCCCAAGACGCCCGGTCGCAGACGTTGACGGCACGGATCATGGAGCTGCCGGCGGGACGCCTCCTCGTGGGGGCGGTCGGAGTCGGCCTGGTCGTCGCGGGCGTCGTGTTCGTCTGGATCGGGGTGACCCGCCGGTTCGGCAGGGATCTGCGGACCGGGGCCATCCCCAAGGAGGCCCGTCCCGTCGTCACCGTGCTCGGCGTGGCCGGAAACACCACCAAGGGGGTCGTCGTCGCGGCGGCGGGGGCGCTCGTCTGCTGGGCCGCGATCGCCTTCGACCCGGACCGGGCCCAGGGCCTGGACGGCACGCTGCGCACCTTCGCCGAGACGCCGGCGGGGCCGTGGCTCCTGGTCGCGGTGGCGCTGGGGGTCTGCGTCTACGGCCTCTACTGCTTCTGCGTCGCGCGCTGGCCCAGGGCCTGAGGGGAGGCCCCGGTATACGCGGCGGTGCGATGCCACTGGCCGAGGAACGAGTCGACGAACCGTTCGGCCCGCTCCAGGAGCAGGGGGGTCGTGCAGGCGCCGGGGTCGGCCAGGCGCCGGCGCGCCATCGATGCCAGGGAGTCGGCGGTCTCGTTGAGCAGGTCGCCCGAGTGGCCCTTGACCGCGGTGACCGTGATGTGGGGCCGGCGTGCCATCTCCTCGGCCAGGCGCACCAGGCTGGGACGCCCTCGCGACCTGCGCCGGGTGGCGTCGTAGCCGCCGGGGAGCCGCCGGGTGTGCCCCTGCTGCCACATCCGCAGGTGGTGGCGTGCCGAGGAGGAGTCGACGAGCAGCGTGAAGGGCGTCTCGGGGTCGACCGCCTCCAAGAGCAGCAGCACGGCGCGCAGTTCCTGGACGAGGACCCGCGAGGGGCCGCTGGGATCGTGGAAGGAGCCGCCCCAGGCGCGCATTCCCCACAACCCGTCGGAGGTCACATAGCCCATGCCGGCGTATCTGTCCTTGACGCTGGCGTCGGTCGCCGCGACCAGGGGGGAGGAGCCCGACCAGCGGCGGATACGCGCGTGGTGGCCGTTGAGGATCCCGGTGGTGCGCCGCGCGCTGATGCCGGCGTTGCGCTGCTCGGCCTCGGCGAGCATGGACGCGGCGGCGTCGAGGTCGCCGACGTAGGCCGCGTCGAAGGCCAGGGCCACGCATTCGGCGACCGGTTTGCGGCGGGCTCCACCCGGTTCGTACACCACGTAGTTGCGTAGCGACTCGGCGCGTTCGGCGAGTTCGCGAGGGAGCCGGCGGGCGCACGCGTCGAACTCTCCTGGAGTCATCGCGGCATCACCGCCCCCTCCGCTCACGGAGAAGTAGCGCACGGGTTCACGTAATGAGGATGTATACGCCTTCGCGGCGCCGCCGACAAGACCGTGCATGCCCGAGTCGGGAGGGGGAAGCGAAAGAGGGCAGGTGAACGGGGACGGTGGATCTGGGGCGGGGAAGCCGGTGGCGCAGCGGCACGACGACGGGACGCCGGAGCGGGACGAGAGCCGGATCGGACGGCTCTTCGCGAGGTTCAGGCGGGCGCGGGGATACGGCGGACACGAACGCGAGACGGTCCTGATCGTGCTCAAGTGCGCCCTGGCCGCCTGCGTGGCCTGGGTGATCGCCGACACCGTGGTGAAGGCGGACTCCCCGGCGTTCGCGCCCTTCTCGGCCGTGCTCATGGTGCAGGTGACGGTCTACCAGTCGGTGGTGCAGTCGCTGCGCTACGTCCTGGCGGTCACGCTCGGGGTCGTCGTCCAGGCGGTGCTGGGATTTCTGCTCGGCACCCACCTGTGGACCTTCACCCTGGTCGCGCTCGTGGCGCTGACGATCAGCAGGTGGCGCCGCCTCGGCCCGCAGGGGCCCCAGGTGGCCACGGCGGCGTTCTTCGCCTACTCGTCGTTTGCGACCGTCACCACCACCTACGACCAGGTGACCCGGTTGACGGAGATCGTGGTGCTGGTGCTCGTCGGCTGCGGCCTGGGCGTCGCGGTAAACCTGCTGGTGCTCCCGCCCATGCGCTACCGCAGCGCCGAGTACGGGATCACCACCCTGGCCCGGGCAATGGACGACCTGCTCGGGGACATGGCGCCGGGGCTGCGCGAGGGGGTCCCCGGTGAGGACCGCACGGGCGACTGGTGGCGCCGGGCGCGGCGGATCGAGGGCCTGGTGCCGCAGGCGCTCGCGGCGGTGGAGGGGGCCCAGGAGAGTGTCCGGTTCAACCCGCGGCGGTTGTTGCAGCGCCACCGGGGCGCCTCCTTCCACGGTTACCGCGACGTCGTGGAGGCCCTGGGGCGGATCACCGAGCAGCTCACCTCACTGACGCGCGGACTGTACTACGCCACCGGCACCGCGGCCGAGGACCAGCCCTACCCGGACTTCCTGGCCGAGTACGGCGACTTCCTGGAGGGGATCGGCGGCGCGACGCAGGAGCTGACGGAGCTGACCGGGCAGCGCCTGGCCGAGCAGGTGGACCGGCTGCGCGAGCATCTCGACACCGCGGGGGAGGGCTATGACCGGCTCGCGGCCACGGTGCGGCGCACGTCCCTGGACCCGGCGGAGATCTCCCACGCCTACGGGATCCTGCTGGTGGACGCCGCGCGGCTGCTGGAGGAGCTCCGGTTCGTTCAGGAACGGCTGGCCCGCTCGATCGGTCTGGCCGCCGACCCCCCGACCGCGCAAGGGGAGGGGCGGTGATCCGTCGGCGCCCTCACCCCGCGCCGGCGGCCACGGTGCCGGTCACACCATCGCTTCGAGGTCCCGCCACGGTTCGGTGATCGTCGCACCGAGGTGGTCGAAGCACCGCTCAAAGATGCGGAGGAGGTCGGAGACGTCCCCGCATCCGGTCTCGCACCACATGCTGTGGGCCAGACGGGCCATGGAGGCGAACGCGGCGGCCACCAGCCGTGGACGCGGGTCGATCCGCGGGTCCACACCGGTGCGCCGGGCGATCGCCTCGGCGGCGCGATCCTGGTGTTCGTTGACCTGACGCAGGTGGGCGGCCAGGAGCTGGGGACAGGAGCCGATCAGCCGTCCGGCCACCGAGTGCCGGTGGAGGGCCGGCTCGTCCATCTCGCCCCAGGTCTCCAGGAACGCCCCGCGCAGGGCGGTGAAGGGGTGCTCTTCGGCGGGGCGCCCGGCGAGCTTGGCGTGCATGGTCTCGGCGGTTTCCGCGTCCACGGCGAGGACGACGTCCTCCTTACCGGCGAAGTAGCGGAAGAAGGTGCGTTGGGAGACGTTGACGGAGGCGGCGACCTCCTCGGTGGTGGTCGCGTCGAAGCCGCGCTCGGCGAACAGGCGCAGGGCCGCGTCGATCAGCGCGTCACGGGTCATGGCCTTCTTGCGCTCGCGTAGACCGGCACGGGCGGGAGGTTCCGTCAGGGTCGTCACCGCCGTCACCTCCCGTTCGCCTTCTTGGCGGCGAGAATACACCTGCGTCGACCAGCGGGGCATGGGCTGTCAATGGTCGGCCGCTGACAGTTCTGTCCCGTCTGTCCCGCCGTCGTGGTCCTGGTGGGGGCCGATGCCCGGCGGATCCAGCGGTCACCGGTACGGGGAGCGTGTTCCGCCGGGGCGCCGCCGCCACGGCGATCCGGCGGGGACCGCCTCGACCCACAGGGGGAGGCCACCGTCCCGAGAGCGCGGGCGGCGACGTCTGGCCGGCGAATGCCCGTTCGGGGGCGCGGTCCGCATCGGCCGTGGCCCGGGGCGTGGCCGCGCGGCGCGAACGGCGTGGCCGCACCCTGTCCGTGACCTGGGGAAAGTCAAGAAAAAACTACGGAAGCCGGTAACAGGAGGATGGTTCGCTTCGCGGTGAATCGGTCAGACGTAGCGGGCGGAACGACAACCCCACACCACGAGGTGGCACCATGCCCGACGCGCAGCGCAAGACCGATCCCGCACGCGACGAGAAGGACCAGCAGCTGGAGCGGTACCGCACCGACTCCAGCGGCCCTCTCACCACCGAGACCGGTGTCCGGGTGGAGGACACCGACAACTCGCTGAAGGCCGGGGAACGGGGACCGACCATCCTGGAGGACTTCCACCTCCGCGAGAAGATCACCCACTTCGACCACGAGCGCATCCCCGAGCGGGTCGTGCACGCCCGTGGTTCCGGAGCCTACGGCTACTTCCAGCCCTATGAGTCCATGTCCCGCTACACCTGCGCCGACTTCCTCAGCGACCCCTCGCAGCGCACACCGGTCTTCGTCCGCTTCTCCACGGTCGCCGGTTTCCGCGGCTCCGCCGACACCGTTCGCGATGTCCGGGGCTTCGCCACGAAGTTCTACACCCGGCACGGCAACTTCGACCTGGTGGGCAACAACATCCCGGTGTTCTTCATCCAGGACGGCATCAAGTTCCCCGACTTCGTGCACGCGGTCAAGCCGGAACCGCACAACGAGATCCCTCAGGCCCAGTCGGCCCACGACAACCTGTGGGACTTCGTGGGACTCCAACCCGAGACCACGCACATGATGATGTGGGTGATGTCGGACCGGGCGCTGCCGCGCAGCTACCGGATGATGCAGGGGTTCGGCGTCCACACCTTCCGCTTCGTCAACGCCGACGGTGTGGGCACCTTCGTGAAGTTCCACTGGAAGCCGAAGCTGGGCACGCACTCCCTGGTCTGGGACGAGACCCAGAAGATCGCGGGCAAGGACCCCGACTACAACCGCCGTGACCTGTGGGAGGCGATCGAGAAGGGCGACTACCCCGAGTTCGAGCTGGGCGTGCAGATCGTGCCTGAAAGCGACGAGTTCGCCTTTGACTTCGACCTGCTCGACGCCACGAAGATCATCCCCGAGGAGCGGGTTCCGGTCACGCCCATCGGCAAGATGGTGCTCAACCGTAACCCCGACAACTTCTTCGCCGAGACCGAGCAGGTCGCGTTCTGCACGGGCAACATCGTCCCCGGGATCGACTTCACCAACGACCCGCTGTTGCAGGCCCGCAACTTCTCCTACCTCGACACCCAGCTCATCCGCCTGGGCGGGCCGAACTTCCAGCAGATCCCGGTCAACCGTCCGCTCGCCGAGGTCTCCAACAACCAGCGTGACGGCTACAACCAGCGCCGCGTCCACCGCGGGCGCACCAACTACTTCCCCAACTCCCTGGGCGGCGGCTGCCCCTACATCTCCGATGACACCGAGGGGCTTTTCCGGCACTACCAGGAGCGGGTCGACGGGCACAAGATCCGCAAGCGCAGTGACAGCTTCCAGGACCACTACTCGCAGGCCACGCTGTTCTACAACAGCCTCGCCGACTGGGAACGGGAGCACATGATCGCCGCCTTCCAGTTCGAGCTGAACAAGTGCGACGAGAAGTCGGTCCGGGAGCGGGTCGTCGCCAACCTCAACAACGTCGACCACGAGATGGCCGTGCGCATCGCCAAGGGCATCGGTGTCACGCCGCCCGAGCGCGAGGTCAAACCCAACCACGGGGCCTCCTCGCCCGCGCTCAGCCAGGCCAACACGGCCATGGACACCATCAGCACCCGCAAGATCGCCCTCCTCGCGGCCGACGGTGTCGACGCCAAGGGCGTCACCGCCCTGCGCGAGGCGATGGCCGCCAAGGGCGCGACCGTCGAAGTGCTGGCACCCACCGAGGGCACGGTGACCACCAGCGACGGCGGGACGCTGGAGGTCGACCACGCCATCAACACCATGGCGTCGGTGCTCTACGACGCGGTCGTCGTGCCCGGGGGAGTGGAGGGCGCCGCGGCGCTGGCCGCCGACGGGCTGGCGAAGTTCTATGTGATCGAGGCGTTCAAGCACGCCAAACCGATCGCGGCGATGGGCGCGGGCGTGGACGTGATCGCCAGGCTGCCACTGCCGGAACTGCGGCTCGCCGGCGGAGGCGACGGCATCGTCACCGACCAGGGGGTCGTCACCCACCGCAACGGCGACGACAGGGAGTTCCACGAGACCTTCGCCTCCCTGCTGGCCCGCCACCGCGTGTGGGACCGCGACGTGGCGTCGGTTCCCGCCTGAGACGCGCCCGGGCCGGGACCCCGGCTCCCGGACCGGGCCGTTCGTCCCCTCCCCGGTCACCGAAGACCGGTTTTCCCCCGGATGCGCCGGGGATGATGGGGGCGCCCGCAGGCACGGCTGAGGAGGAGCGGCGTGGGACGGCGCAACCTGATCTTCGACGCGGACGGCACCCTGTGGCGGGAGGGGGAGACCTTCGCCCGGGGAATCGACCTCTTCGTCCGCCACCTCGTCCGGCCGGGGCTCTCTCCCGGGCAGGTGCGCGAGATCCTCGACGAGGCCCAGCGCCTCAACTCCGCCACGCACGGCTACCGCGCCGGGGTCTTCGAGCGTAGCCTCACCGACTGCCTGGCCCGTCTACGCCCGGACTCGGCGCCCACCGAGGCCGACCGCATCGCCCTGGAACGGACCTGCGCGCCCGTCCGCGACCGCGCGCTTCGCCTCGTCGCCGACGCCTCGCCGACGCTGACCGCGCTGGCCGCGGACAACCGGCTGTTCCTCCTGGCCCAGGGCGCCCCGGCCGAGCAGGGCGCGAAGATCGAGGCCTCGGGGCTCGCCCCGATGTTCGCCGGAATCGGCAACGTCCGCCAGAAGGACCCCGCCACCTACCTGGCCTTCGCGCAGGGCCACCACCTCGACCCCGCCGACACCTGGGTGGTCGGCGACACCGCGCAGACCGACGTCTGGCCCGCGCTGGCGGCCGGGATGGGGGCGGTCCTCGTGGCACCGGCCACCGGCGGACACGACGACCTGCCCGAGGAGGACGACCGCTTCCGACGGGTCACCGGACTCGCGGCCCTCGTCGACCTGTTCGGTTGAGGTGCCCGCCGACGGCCGGGTCAGCCGGCGGACGGGGACGGGTCGGCCCGGGTGATGCGGGCCGCGGTGCGTTCGCGATGCTCCAGCGCGTTGCTGGTCGTGCGGGTGTGGGCGCGCATCAGCCGGCGGGCGTCGTCGGCGGCCGCGCGCGCCACCTCGGGCCGGGCGGCCTGGCGCGTCCGCGGCTGGTCGTCGGGGAGGCCGAGGTCCTCCGGCAGCCCGACACGGCCCACGATCCGCAGCTGCGCGCTCTCCTGCGACACCGACGGCCGGATGTCTCCGGTCGGCGTCTTCCAGTTGCGCAACCGGTGCTCCAGCCACTCCTCGCCCTGGTAGCCCTCGCCGCGCGGCCAGGGCTGCCCGTCGGGGCGATGGCTGAGCGCGTGCAGCAGGTCGGCGATCGTCCAGCCGGCCGAGAAGAAGCGGGCCGCCTCGGCGCGCATCCGGCCGAAGTCGACGCCCCGCAGCGAGGTGTCGCGTCGGCGTAGCAGCTCACAGGCGCGGTGCACGTCGCTGCGCGTGTGCACCGGGGTGTTCAGCGGGTCGGGTTCGGCCGTCTGGAGCAGCGCGTCGTCGACGGTCAGGACGACGCTGCCGTCGCGGTTGTCCCAGATGCCCACGCGGTCGCGGGGCCAGCCCTGCGACTCGGCCAACGCCGTCGCGAGCCTGCGCAGATCGAGACCGTCGTGCGACGAGATCCGCAACTCCGCCATGGCCCCTCCTCACCCTCGTGGCACCTTCGTCCCAGCCTAGGTCCTCCTCCGGGGCGTGGGAGGCGCGGCGTCGGCGACGCCGGCGGGCCGGAGGAGACCGGCGCGGGTTAGGGTGGTCGCTGCTGAGAAGCCGAACGATCGAGGTGGCCGTGCCCAGCACCACACCCGCGCCCGACATCGCGGCGTCCAACACGTCGCTGCGGGCCTATTTGCATGGACTCCCCGGGGTCGACGAGGTGGGCGCCCGCGAGCGCGCCGCCCAGCTCGCCACGCGGTCGGTCAAGACGACCGCCAAGGCCCAGGCCATCGACCTCGCCATCCGCATGGTCGACCTGACCACCCTGGAGGGCGCCGACACGCCCGGCAAGGTCCGCTCGCTGGCGGTCAAGGCCGCCCACCCCGACCCCGCGGACCGGTCGGTTCCCCCGGTCGCCGCCGTGTGCGTCTACCCCGACCTGGTCGCGGTCGCCGTCGAGGCGCTCGCCGACACCGGGGTCGCGGTGGCGTCGGTGGCCACCGCGTTCCCCTCCGGGCGCTCCCCCTTGGCGGCCAAACTGTCCGACACCCGCCGCGCGGTCGCCGACGGCGCCTCCGAGATCGACATGGTCATCGACCGCGGCGCCTTCCTCGCCGGCGACTACCGCGCCGTCTTCGACCAGATCGTCGCGGTCAAGGACGCCTGCGCCGGCGCCCACCTCAAGGTCATCCTGGAGACCGGGGAGCTCGTCACCTACGACAACGTGCGCCGCGCCTCCTGGCTGGCCATGCACGCGGGCGCCGACTTCATCAAGACCTCCACCGGCAAGGTCTCCCCGGCCGCCACCCCGCCGGTCACCCTGGTCATGCTGGAGGCCGTCCGCGACTTCCACGCGCTCACCGGCCGCAGGGTCGGGGTCAAACCGGCCGGGGGCATCCGCACCACCAAGGACGCCATCCGCTACCTGGTCCTGGTCAACGAGGTCGCGGGGGCCGCGTGGCTGGATCCGGCGCTGTTCCGGTTGGGCGCCTCCAGCCTCCTCAACGACCTGCTCATGCAGCGGGCCAAGCTGTCCACCGGCGTCTACGCCGGACCCGACTACTACACCCTGGACTAGGCGATGGCGGACGAGATCTTCGAGTACGCGCCCGCGCCGGAGTCACGCGCCGTCGTCTCCCTCAGGTCCTCCTACGACCTGTTCATCGACGGTGAGTTCACCCCGGCCTCCGGCGAGGAACGCATCACCACCCTCAACCCGGCCGACGAGGAGCCCCTGGCCGAGGTCGCGGTCGCCTCCGAGGCCGACATCGACCGCGCGGTCCGCGCCGCCCGTCGCGCCTTCGAGGAGGTGTGGGGCCCGATGCCGGGGGCCGAGCGGGGCAAATACCTGTTCCGCATCAGCCGCATCATCCAGGAGCGGGCCCGCGAGCTCGCCGTGCTGGAGACGTTGGACAACGGTAAACCCATCAAGGAGACGCGCGACGTCGACATCCCCCTGGCGGCGGCGCACTTCTTCTACCACGCCGGCTGGGCCGACAAGCTGGAGCACGCGGGGCTGGGGCCCGCGCCGCGGCCGTTGGGCGTGGCGGCCCAGGTCATCCCGTGGAACTTCCCGCTGCTCATGCTGGCCTGGAAGATCGCCCCGGCGCTGGCCACCGGCAACACCGTCGTCCTCAAACCCGCCGAGACCACCCCGCTGACCGCGCTGCTCTTCGCGGAGATCTGCCAGGAGGCGGGCCTGCCGCCCGGGGTCGTCAACATCGTGACCGGCGCGGCCTCGACCGGGCGCGCGCTCGTGGCCCACCCGGGCACCGACAAGGTCGCCTTCACCGGGTCCACCGCGGTCGGCCGTGAGATCGCCCGGACCGTCGCCGGAACGGACCGCCGGCTCACCCTGGAACTCGGCGGCAAGGGCGCCAACATCGTCTACGACGACGCGGCCATCGACCAGGCCGTCGAGGGCGTGGTCACCGGGATCTTCTTCAACCAGGGCCACGTCTGCTGCGCCGGATCGCGCCTGCTGGTGCAGGAGTCCGTCGCCGAGGAGTTCCTGCCCCGGCTGCGCGCCCGCATCGAGCGGTTGCGCGTGGGCGACCCGCTGGACAAGAACACCGACGTCGGCGCCATCAACTCCGCCGCGCAGCTGGCCCGCATCCGCGACCTCGCCGCCACCGGCGAGCAGGAGGGGGCCACCGCCTGGTCCCCTGCCTGCGACCTGCCCGAACGCGGCTACTGGTTCGCGCCGACCGTGTTCACCGGCGTCAGCCAGGCACACCGTGTCGCGCGCGAGGAGATCTTCGGTCCGGTCCTGTCCGTCCTGACCTTCCGCACCCCCGAGGAGGCGGTGCTCAAGGCCAACAACACGCCCTACGGCCTGTCGGCGGGGGTGTGGACGGAGAAGGGGTCCCGGATGCTGTGGACCGCGAACCGGCTGCGCGCCGGCGTGGTCTGGTCCAACACGTTCAACAAGTTCGACCCCGCGAGCCCCTTCGGCGGCTACAAGGAATCCGGCTACGGCCGTGAGGGCGGGCGACACGGGCTGGAGGCCTACCTCGATGGGTAAGGACGACAAGACGCGGGGACGGGCGCGGGCCGTTCGGGAGCCGGCCGCGCAACCGGCCCGCCTGGTGGTGCGCAAGACCTACAAGCTCTACGTCAAGGGCGCGTTCCCGCGCTCGGAATCGGGCAGGTCCTATCCCGTGACATCCCCTGACGGCCGTCACCTCGCCAACGCCGCGCTGGCCTCCCGCAAGGACGCCCGCGACGCGGTTGTCGCCGCGCGGGCGGCGTTCGCGGGCTGGGTCGGGCGTACCGCCTACAACCGGGGACAGATCCTCTACCGGGTCGCCGAGATGCTGGAGGGGCGCCGCGCCCAGTTCGTCGACGAGGTCGCGGCGGCCACCGGCGGCGACCGGCGCTCCGCCGAGACGGCGGTCGACGCCGCCGTGGACCGTTGGGTCCACTACGCCGGATGGAGCGACAAGATCGCCCAGGTGGCCGGGGCCGCCAACCCGGTCTCGGGCCCCTACTTCAACCTGTCCACGCCCGAGCCGAGCGGGGTGGTCGCGGTCCTCGCGCCCCAGGACGACCCGCTGCTGGGGTTCGTCTCGGTCGTCGCCCCGGTGATCGCCACCGGCAACACCGCGGTCGTCGTCGCCAGCGAGGAGCGGCCGCTCCCCGCCATCACCCTCGCCGAGGTGCTGGCGACCTCCGACCTGCCCGGCGGGGTCGTCAACATCCTCACCGGGCGCACCGCCGAGCTCGCCCCGACGCTGGCCGCACACGCCGACGTCAACGGACTCGACCTGACCGGGGCGGGCGGGCTCGCCGCGGAGCTGGAGCAAAGCGCGGCGGCGACGCTCAAACGGGTCATGCGTCCCCGGCCGGCACCCGACTGGGCCGCGAAACCCCCGATCGAGCGGATGACGCGCTTCCTGGAGACCAAGACCGTCTGGCACCCCATCGGCGTCTGACCAGGAGAGCCGTACGTCCCTTGTGTTTTCCATCGGCGTGGAATACACCGGTTCGTGGAGTCCCCGCGCCGGATCGGCGCGGGGAGCGGACGACGGCGAGGACGGACATGACCGACAGCAGGAGCATCGGTGCGCCGACCGTGACGGTCGGCCCCGCGGACGTGGAACTGGTACGCCTGGACGGCGACGACCCGCGTACCGGAAACCTGCGGGCGGCCGTGCTCAAACACCGGCTCGCCCCCGGACAGCACCGCTTCAGCGACCTCGCGGTCAACACCCTGCCCCGCGCCGACGCCGACTCCCAGCGGATCCCCTTCGCGGTGGTCGCCGAGGGGACCGCGGTCGGCTTCGGCATCATCGACCGCCGCGGCGCGCCCGCGGAGGTCGTCGCGGACCCCTCCCGCACCGTGTTGTTGCGGGCCTTCTACATCGACTCGCGCTGGCAGGGGCACGGGTTCGGGCGTGGGGCGTGTGCCGCGCTGGACCCGCTGGTGCGCGAGGTCGCCCCCGAGGCCGGCGAGGTGCTGCTCACCGTCAACGAGCACAACCACACGGCGATCCGCGCCTATCTCGCCGGAGGGTTCGGCCACACGGGCTACCGCTACCTGAGCGAGGACACGGGCCCCCAATTCGTGCTGCGTCGCGGGCTCAGGACGTGAAATCGGGGGCCGTGGCCGGGGCAGGAGGCGCCCGCCGGGCGGTTCGCCTTTGCCTCGACGGTCCTCAGCCGCCAGGATGCCACCAACGCGGGCGCGACGCCCCGCCGTGAACGAGGCGAAGGAGAGACGACTGTGAGCAGCAACCCCCATGAGGTGGCGCGCAAGGCCGCCGACGAACTCCGCTCCCGGGCCGGGGTCGACTCCTTCGACGTCGCGCTGGTCATGGGGTCGGGCTGGGTGTCGGCGGCCGACGAGCTGGGCGCGGCCGGCGAGGAGTTCCCGGTCCACGAACTGCCGGGCTTCCTGCCGCCCGCGGTCGAGGGACACGCGGGGTTGGTCCGGGCGGTCAAGGCGGGGGAACGCCGGCTGCTGGTATTCCTCGGGCGCACCCACCTGTACGAGGGGCACGGCACCGACGCGGTCGTGCACAACGTCCGCACCGCCACCGCGGCCGGCGCCTCGACGGTCATCCTCACCAACGCCGCCGGATCCCTGCGCCCGGAGCTGCGGGTGGGGCGTCCCGTCGTGATCGCCGACCACATCAACCTGACCGCCCGTTCCCCGTTGCGCGGAGCGTCCTTCGTCGATCTCACCGACACCTACTCGGCCGCGCTGCGCGCACTCGTCCGCGACATCGACCCCTCGCTCGCCGAGGGCGTCTACGCGGCGATGCCCGGCCCCCACTTCGAGACGCCCGCGGAGATCCGCATGCTGCGCGCCCTCGGCGCCGACCTGGTCGGGATGTCCACCGCGCTGGAGGCGATCGCCGCCAAGGAGCAGGGGGCCGACGTCCTCGGCCTCTCCCTGGTCACCAACGTCGCGGCCGGACTGTCCGATCGGCCGCTGGACCACGAGGAGGTCCTGGAGACCGGGCGCGACGCCGCCCCCGGGGTCGGAAGGCTGCTGGCCGCCATCGTCGAGCGGCTGTGACCCGGGCGGGCCGGTCCCGTCCCAACCGGACAAGGCGGAAAGGCGATCCACCCCCATGGGAGACGACCATCGCGAGCAGGCCCTGGCCTGGCTCGCCGACGACCCCGACCCGCGGACCCGGGCGGAGCTGCGCGCCCTGCTGGACGCCGGCGACGAGGCGGGGCTGGCCGACCGTTTCTCCGGCCGGCTGGAGTTCGGCACGGCCGGGTTGCGGGGCGCCCTGGGGGCCGGCCCCAACCGGATGAACCGGGTGACGGTCATGCGCGCCGCGGCCGGCCTCGCCGCCTGGCTCGGCCCCGGCCGCACCGTGGTCATCGGCTATGACGCCCGGCACGGTTCCGCCCGGTTCGCCCGTGACACCGCGGAGGTGCTCACGGGCGCGGGGTGCGTCGCGCTGACCCTGCCCCGCCCCTTGCCCACCCCGGTGCTGGCCCACACGGTGCGCGCCCTGGCCGCCGACGCCGGCGTCATGGTCACCGCCAGCCACAACCCGCCCGGGGACAACGGTTACAAGGTCTACGTCGGCGGCGCCGGTCCCCACGCCGGCAGCCAGATCGTCCCCCCGGCGGACAGCGAGATCTCCGCGCGGATCGACGAGGTCGGCGCGGTGCGCGCGCTCCCGCGCGGCGACGGCGGACGGGTTCTCGGCGAGGAGGCCGTCGAGCGCTACCTCGACGCGGTGACCGCGCTGCCCCTCGGCCCCGACCGCGGCATCGATCTCACCTACACCGCGCTGCACGGAGTCGGCACGGCGACCCTGCTCGCGGCGTTCGAACGGGCGGGCTTCCCGGCGCCCCGCGTGGTCCGCGAACAGGCCGAGCCCGACCCGGACTTTCCCACGGTGGCCTTCCCCAACCCGGAGGAGCCCGGGGCCATGGACCTGGCCTTGGCCGCGGGCGAGCGCGACGGCAGCGACCTGGTCGTCGCCAACGACCCCGACGCCGACCGGCTCGCCGTCGCGGTTCCAGGCCACGGCCTGCTCACCGGCGACGAGATCGGAGGGCTGCTCGCCGAACACGTCCTGACCCACACCCGCGGCCCCGACCGGATCGTCGCCACCACGATCGTCTCGGCGGGCCTGCTGCGCAAGATCGCGGCGGCACACCGGGTGCGCTACGCCGAGACGCTCACCGGTTTCAAGTGGCTGGTGCGCGCCGGGGACGCCACCGCCCGACCGGTCTTCGCCTACGAGGAGGCGCTGGGGTACTGCCTGGGAGGCGACGGGGGGCGCCCCGTCGCCGACAAGGACGGCATTAGCGCCGCGCTGGCCGTGGCGGCCCTCGCCGCGGGCGCGAAGCGGCGCGGCCGCACGCTCGTCGACCTGCTCGACGACCAGGCGCGCCGCTACGGCCTGCACCTGACCCGGCAGGTGTCGCTGCGCGCGGCGGGGATGGAGGGGATGGGCGAACGGATGCGCCGGCTGCGCGCCGAACCCCCGGACGACATCGACGGCCTGCCGGTGGAGTCCGTCGAGGACTTCGCGCGGGGACGCGGCGGCCTGCCGGCCACCGACGCGCTGCGCTACCGGCTGGGCGGTGAGGTGGCCGCCCGGGTCACGTTGCGCCCCTCGGGCACCGAACCCAAGCTCAAGGCCTACCTGGAGGTGGCCCTGCCGGCGCCCGACGACGTCGCGCGGGCGCGCGCCGAAGGGCGCGACCGCCTCGCCGGGATAGGCGAGGCGGTGTCCCGGCTGCTCGACGGGTGAGCCGCGAACGGCGCCGGGACGAGACGGCCCCGGCGCCGGGACTCACCCGTCGATCCGGTCGATGACCAGGGGCAGCGGGTCGTAGCCGCCGTCGATCTCATAGGCCCGCTCCAGCGCCTGGGCGGCGTGGTCGAAACGCCTCGGGTCGTCGGCGTGCAGGGTGAACAACGGTGCCCCGGCGCGGACCTCCTCGCCCGGTTTGACGTGCAGGGTGACGCCGGCGCCGGGCACGACCGGGTCCTCCTTGCGGGCCCGTCCCGCCCCCAGCCTCCAGGCCGCCAGCCCCACGGCGCGCGCGTCCAGGCGGGTCAGCAGCCCCGACTCCGCGGCGAGCACCTGGCGACGTTCGGCCGCCACCGGCAGGGGCGCGTCGGGGTCTCCTCCCTGGGCGGCGACCATCCGCCGCCACACGTCCATCGCCGAGCCGTCGCGCAGCGCGTCGGCCGGGTCCTTGGCCCCCGGGAGGCCCGCAGCCGCCAGCATCTCGCGGGCCAGCGTCACGGTCAGCTCGACCACGTCCTCGGGGCCGCCGCCCGCCAGCACCTCGACCGCCTCGGCGACCTCCAGCGCGTTGCCCACGGCCCGCCCCAACGGGGCCTCCATCGCGGTCAGCAGCGCGACGGTGCCCACGCCGTGGTCGCGGCCGATCCCCACCATGGTGCGGGCGAGCTCCCGCGCCGACGCGGTGTCGCGCATGAACGCGCCGGAACCGACCTTGACGTCGAGCACGAGCGCGCCGGTCCCCTCGGCGAGCTTCTTCGACATGATCGAACTCGCGATGAGGGGGATCGACTCGACCGTCCCGGTGACGTCGCGCAGCGCGTACAGCCTGCGGTCGGCGGGCGCCAGCCCGGGGCCCGCCGCGCACACCACCGCGCCGACGTCGCGCAGCACGCCGCGCATCTCCCCGGGGGTCAGCGACGCCCGCCAGCCGGGGATCGACTCGAGCTTGTCCAGTGTCCCCCCGGTGTGGCCGAGCCCCCGCCCCGACAGCTGGGGGACCGCGGCCCCGCAGGCGGCGACGGCCGGGGTGAGGGCGAGGGTGATCTTGTCGCCGACACCGCCGGTGGAGTGCTTGTCGGTGGTGGGCCGGCCTAGGTCGGAGAAGTCCAGGCGCTCGCCGGAACGCAGCATCGCCTCGGTCCACCGGCTGACCTCGGCCGCCGTCATGCCGCGCCACACGATCGCCATGCACAGGGCGGCCATCTGCTCGTCGGGGACCTCCCCGCGCGCGTAGGCGCCGATGACCCAGTCGATCTGGTCGGGAGCCAGCTCGGCGCCGTCGCGCTTGGCGACGATGATGTCGATGACGTCCATTCGCTCTCCTGTAACCCCCGGACGACCGCGGGCCGGCCCCGAGGGGCCGGCCCGGGCTCAACGGGACGGTGGTGCCTGAAGGGGTCGGTCGAGGTCGCCGGGGCCGAACGCCTGCGGCAGCACCTCGCTCATCGGTACCACGCCCTTGGGCGTGTCGATCAACAGCAGCGCGCCGCCGTGCTCCCACAGCAGCTGCCGGCACCGGCCGCACGGCATGAGCGTGTTGCCGGCGCCGTCCACGCACGTGAACGCCACGAGCCGGCCGCCGCCGCTGGCGTGTAGCTGCGACACCAGACCGCACTCGGCGCACAGGCCCACACCGTAGGAGGCGTTCTCCACGTTGCAGCCGGATACGAGCCGGCCATCGTCGACCAGGGCCGCGGCGCCCACGGGAAACCCCGAGTAGGGCGCGTAGGCGCGTCGCATGGCCGCGGTGGCCGCGGCGCGCAGCCGCGGCCAGTCCACCTCCGCCCCGCCGGTCACGATCCGCCTCCGCGCCGCCATGGCCGTCCGGCCGCGGCGGGTGGTCGGAGGCGTTGCGTGGCCAGCGCCATCACCAGCAGGGTCGCGATGTGCGGGCTGTAGGTGACCAGTTCGCGCGGCAGCGTGTCGGTGAGCAGGTACCAGGCTCCCAACACGACCGCGAACCCGAGCGAGACCCCGGCGACGATCCGCCGCCCGCGCAGCCACTGCCACACCGCCACCGCCACCAGGGCCAGCGCGATCAGCACCAGCAGCGCGTGCACCGCGCCACCGGAGCCGCGGACCTGGAGCGCGTCGGTGTAGCCGAACAGCCCCGCGCCCATCGCCAGACCGCCCGGCCGCCAGTTGCCGAAGATCATCGCGGCCAGGCCGATGTAGCCGCGTCCCCCGGTCTGTCCCTCCTGGTAGATGGAGGAGGCCACCATCGCCAGGAAGACCCCGCCCAGCCCGGCCAGGCCGCCGGACACCAGTACCGCGACGTACTTGTAGCCGTTGACGCGCACCCCCAGCGACTCCGCCGCGTCGGGGTTCTCCCCGCACGAGCGCAGCCGCAACCCGAACGGGGTCCGCCACAGCAGCCAGTAGCTCGCGGGGACCAGCAGGATCGCCAGCAGGGTCACCACCGACATGTCCGTGGTCAGGCCGATGACGAGCCCGGCCAGGTCGGAGACGAGGAACCACTGCCGCTCCTCGACCGGACCGAGCAGGCTGTCGACGAAGGGCAGGCCGACCCGGGGGAAACCCGGCAACGGCGGCGACTGCGACGCGCCACCGCCCGGCGCGTCCTGGAAGTACAGGATCGACAGGTAGCGCATCGCGCCGACCGCCAGGATGTTGATCGCGACGCCGGAGACGATGTGGTCCACGCCGAACGTCACGGTCGCCACCGCGTGGATGAGCCCGCCGAACACGCCGCCCAGGACACCGGCGACCAGGCCGGCCCACGGGTTGCCGGTCGTGTAGGCGGCGAAGGCGCCGAACCAGGTGCCGAACACCATCATGCCCTCAAGGCCGATGTTCACGACACCGGCGCGCTCGGCCCACAGGCCGCCCAGGCCGGCCAGGCCGATCGGCACGGCGAAGGCGAGGGTGGCCTGGATCGTCCCGCTACCGGTCAGCACGGGCTGGCCGGTGAACATGCGCACCGCCGACAGCGCCACGAACGCGGCGAAGACGATGCTGAGGATGCGCCAGCGGTTGCGGGCGCGCGGCGGCGCGACCTGTGGGGTCGCCACCTCCAGGGTCTGGCTCATGACGTCGCCACCTTCACCCGGCCGAGTTCCTTACCGACTTGCTGCTGTTCGTAGCGCCGGCCCCAGCGGTGGACGATCTCGTAGACCACCACGACGGTCAGCACGATCGTGGCCTGGGTGACCACCGCGATCTCCTTGGGGATGCCATCGATGTCGAGGATCTGCGCCGAGTGGTTCAAGAATCCCCAGAACAGGGCGGCCAAGGCGATGCCCACCGGGTGGTTGCGGCCCAGCAGCGCGATCGCGATCCCGGTGAAGCCGAGGCCCGTGGGGAAGTCCAGCGCGTAGTAGTGGGAGTCCCCGAGCAGCTGCGGCATGCCGACCAGCCCGGCCACCATGCCGGAGATGACCATCGAGATCAGCACCATCTTCTTGACGTCGACGCCGCTGGCCTGGGCCGCGGTCGCCGACTGTCCGGTGGCGCGCAGGTCGAAACCGAACCTGGTGCGGTTGAGCAGCAGCCAGTAGCCGACCCCCACCGCGACCGCCAGCAGGCTCAGTCCGAAGATCTCGCGGTCGGCCCCCATGAAGCCGGCGGGGATCCCGGGGATCCAGCCGGACTCGGGGATGGGGGGCGTGCCGACGTTGTTCGTACCGATCTCGATGGCCAGCCGGTCGGTGCTGAGCAGGTAGGCGGTGATGCCGGTCGCGATCGAGTTGAGCATGATCGTGGAGATCACCTCGGAGACGCCGCGCGTCACCTTCAGGTATCCCGCGATCCCCGCCCAGAAACCGCCCACGGCGACCGCGACCAGGATGATGACGAACTGGTGCAGGCCGGGGGGCAGCACCCACGCGCCACCGACGGCCGCGGCGAGCAGCGCGGCCAGCCGGTACTGGCCGTCCACGCCGATGTTGAACAGCTTCATCTTGAAGCCGATCGCCACCGCGACCGCCGACAGGTAGTAGGTGGTGGCGGTGTTGATGATGGTGACGATGCTGTCGGGCTGGCTGCCGTAGGACAGCATCCGCCCGAAGGTGTAGACCGGGTCGACGCCGGTGACCAGCAGGACCAGCGCGGTCAGGGCGAAGGCGAGCACGCCGGCGATGGCGACGGCCGAGATGGCCAACGACAGCAGCGTGCCCAGCCGGCGGTGCAGCCAGAACCCGAGAAGGGAGCCGACCAGCGCGCCCAGCGGGTAGGCGACCGGCTCGATCAGCCACAGGTCGGCGATGACCGCGGTGAGCAGGCCCAGGAGGATCGCGAGGGCGCCGGCGACCAGGGGGACGAGCCGGCGGTGCAGCGGCGAGGCCGCCTCGCCGGAGCCCCGGGGCCCCAGCAGCGCCGCGCAGGCCGCGGCGACGGCCACACCGATCGCCAGGGCGACGGGCGCGATGAGCCCCAGGTCCAGCAGGGCCGTGACGGCGACGCCGACCACGCCGGTGACCGCGGCGGCGACGGCGGGAGTGGACGTGATCATGCCTCAGCCTCGTCTTCCCGAGGGCCCGGTTCCTCGTCGTCACTGCTCAGGCCGGCGCCGGTCATCGCCGAGCCGAGCTGTTCGGGGGTGACCGTGGCGGGGTCGGCCTCGGCGACCAGCCTGCCGCGCAGGATCACGTGCAAGGTGTCGGACATGCCGATGAGCTCGTCGAGGTCGGCGGAGATCAGCAGCACGGCCAGCCCCTTGGCGCGGGCGGCCCGCAGGTGGCCCCAGATGGCGGCCTGGGCGCCGACGTCGACGCCGCGCGTGGGGTGCGCGGCCACCAGGACCTTGGGGTCGTGGCTCATCTCCCGGCCGACGATCAGCTTCTGCTGGTTTCCGCCGCTCAGCGCGCCGGCGAGGACGTCGATCCCCGGCGTGCGCACGTCGTACTCGGCGACGATGCGCTCGGTGTCGGCGCGCGCGCCGGCCCGGTCGATGAGGAGGCCCTTGGAGTTGGGGGGCTGGGTCTGGTGGCCGAGGACGCGGTTCTCCCACAGCGGCGACTCCAGCAGGACACCGTGGCGGTGACGGTCCTCGGGGACGTAGCCGATGCCGGCCTCCCGGATCGCCCGGGTCGTCCACCCGGTGATGTCGGTGCCGCCGAGCTCGACACGGCCGGAGACCGCGGGACGCATCCCCATGATCGTCTCGATCAGCTCCGACTGGCCGTTGCCCTCGACCCCGGCGATGCCGACGATCTCGCCGCGGCGGATCCGCAGGGACACGTCCTGGAGCACGGGTCGGCCGTCCGCGGCCTCGACCCGCAGGTCACGCAGGTCGAGCACGACCTCGTCGGTGACCGTGGACTCGCGCAGCCCGGGAACGGGCAGCTCCCCGCCGACCATGAGCGAGGCCAGGTCCCGGGCGGTGGTGCCCGAGGGGTCCACCGTGGCGACGGTGGTACCGCGCCGGATCACCGTGATCGTGTCGGCGACGGAGAGCACCTCGTCCAGCTTGTGCGAGATGAAGATGACGGTCAGGCCCTCGCGCTTGAGCTCGCGCAGGTTGTCGAAGAGCTCGTCGACCTCCTGCGGGACCAGGACCGCGGTGGGCTCGTCGAGGATGACGATGCGGGCGCCACGGTAGAGGACCTTGAGGATCTCCACGCGCTGACGGTCGCCGACGCCGAGTTCCTCCATGAGCCGGTCGGGGTCCACGCGCAGCCCGTACTGGGCCGACAGCTCCCGCACGCGTGCGCGCGCCCTGGCCCCGATGCCGTGCAGGCGCTCGGCGCCCAAGACGACGTTCTCCAGGACCGTGAGGTTGTCCGCGAGCATGAAGTGCTGGTGGACCATGCCGATGCCATGCGCGATGGCGTCGGAGGGCGAGTGCAGCCGTACGACCTGGCCGTCCACCGAGACGGTGCCCTCGTCGGGCTGGTGCATGCCGTACAGCGTCTTCATCAGTGTCGACTTGCCGGCGCCGTTCTCGCCCACGATCGCGTGGACGCTACCGGGGCGGACGGTGATGTTGATGTCGTGGTTGGCCACGACTCCGGGAAACCGCTTGGTGATCCCGCGCAGCTCGACGGCGGGAGGTGCCGCCCCGCCGCCGGATTGCGTGCTGCTCATCCGACTCCTAGATGTGGATTGAGGGCCGCCTCACGCCTCGTGGGCGCGGCGCGGCTGCGTCAACGACGGAACGCGACGCGATGAGGGCCGGGACGCCTCGGGGCACGCTCCCCGGACGGCCCGGCCGCGTGGACGACCGGCCGGGTCACGGCTCGGTCGGGACCTCGATCTCGCCGTCGATGATCTGCTGCTTGAGCTCGTCGAGCTGCTCCTGGATGTCGGCGATCTCCTCCTCGTTGGAGGTGCTGTAGTCGACGCCGCCGCCGGCCAGGTCGAAGCGCTGGATGCCGGACTGGGCGTTGCCCTCGGCCACCGACTTGACGAACTCGAACACCGCGACGTCGACGTCCTTGAGCGCGGAGGTCAGCACGTGCGGCTTCTGGTCGTCGGCGGCGTTCTGATACTGGTCGCTGTCGACGCCGATGAACAGCTTGTCGTTGGCGACCGCGGAGTTGAGCACGCCGTTGCCGGAGGCGCCGGCGGCGTGGTAGATGACGTCGGCGCCGGCGTCGTACTGGCCGTCGGCGGTGGACTCGCCGCGGGCCGGGTCCTGGAAGCCGTTCATGTCCGGCGGCTGGGTCAGGTAGGCCCGCTCGATCTCGATGTCGGGGGTGATCTCCTGGGCGCCGGCGACGAACCCGGCCTCGAACTTGCGGATCAGCGGGGTCTCGACACCGCCGATGAAGCCGATGTGGTCGGCCTCGCTCTTGAGGGCGGCCGCCGCGCCGGCGAGGAAGGAGGCCTCCTCCTCGGCGAAGACCAGGCTGGTGATGTTGTCGATGCCCTCGATCTCGGAGTCGACGATGGCGAAGTGGACGTCGGGGTACTCCGGGGCGACCTTCTTCATCGGCTCGGCGTAGGCGAAGCCGACGCCGATGACGACGTTGTAGCCCTCCTCCGCCATCAGCTTGAGCCGCTCCTCCTTGTCGGTGTCGGCCTCGCCCTCCGTCGGTTCGAGGTCGCGGACCTCGGTGACGTCGAGTTCCTCCTGGACCTGCTGGAGGCCGCGGTAGGCCGAGTCGTTGAACGACTTGTCCCCGCGCCCGCCGACGTCGTAGGCGAGACCAACCTTGAGGGCCTCGCCGCTCTGGTTCTCCTCGCCGCCGCCCTCGGCCTGGCCACCGGCGCTGCTGTCACAGGCGGTCATGGCCAGACACAGGGCGCCGGCCGCCGCGGCGGCGGCGGTCCTGGCGATCATGTTGCGCTTCACGCTTCCTCCATCCGAGCCCGCAGCGGCTCGCCGACGTGCGAACTCGCTGGGTTGTGCAGCCGGACACTATCCCGTCCGCTAAAAGTCACCAATCAGCGCATAAAGGTTGTTATGAAGGCGAGAGCGGAGCGAAACGGACGTTGCAAAGGCCACTCTCCCCTGTTCCCATCGTCACCTTCCCGCAGGTGACGACATGAATGCGGAACGACAGGACCGGCCGGGGAGAGACGGCCGGTCCTGAGTGGGAAAGCGATATTCAGGATGTCCGGAAAGAGGGGCTCTCCGCGGAGAGGAAATCCCGGACCGCTCGTTTGAACGCCTGAGCCGACACCGCGGTCAGGTGGTCGCGCCGCGGTATCCGCACCACGGCGTCACCCCGGCCCGGCGCGGCCAGGGCCTCCATCCCCTCCGCCAGCGCGTCGCGCTCCCCGGCGACGAGGAGGAGGCGAACCCCCACGGGAGCGGGATCGGGGGAGAAGGGCCGGGACATCTGCCCGCGCACACAGGCGGTCAGGGCCACAGGGTCGGCGCCGGGCGCGGCCACGGCGGCGCGGAACACCCGGTCGAAGGGGGCCTCCCCCGAGCCGGGGGAGGCCGGGTCCACGTCGGCGAAGGGGTCCGACGGACCGAACCCGCCGAGCACCACCCGACGCGCCCGCCCGGGGAAACGCGCCGCGAACTCCCACCCCAGCCGGGCCCCCATCGAGTACCCGACCACGTCGGCCCGCCCCACCCCGAGCGCGTCGAGCAACCGCGCCACGTCGCCGGCCAGCACCTCCGGGAGATAGGCGTCGGGAGTGTGGGGCCGTGCGCTGCCGCCGTGCCCGCGCAGGTCCAGGCCGACCACCTCCCCGCCCGCCTCCTCCAACGCGCGGACCCACCCGGTCCGCACCCACCCGGACTCGAAGTCCGACCCGAAGCCGTGCAGCAGTACAACGGGGGGACGGGAGGCGTGGGAAGGACCGAGGCGCGCGTAACGCAGTGGGACGGGACCGGGCAGCGTCTGGTACATGTCGGCGCTCATCTCGTGGTGGCCTGGCAAAGCCCGCGTCGGGTCGGGGAGAGGGGGTTTCGGCCGCCCGGATCACGGCGGCCCCGGTTCACTCGGCCGGAGGGCGCAGGCGCACCCTGCGGGTCGGGCGTTCCCCGCCGGGCACCGTCCCCACGATCCCGGCGGCGGAGTCCACCTCGAAGGTCACCAGGGCCGCGCCGACCCGCAGGGTCTCCTCCTCGGAGGCGTGCAGCCGCACGACGGTGCCGCTGCACGGGGAGGGGATCTCCACCGCGGACTTCGTGGTCTCCAGCTCCACCAGCGGCTGGTTGCGCTCGACACGCTCGCCGGGGCGCACCAGCCACTCCAACACGGTCGCCTCGACCAGGCCCTCACCGAGATCGGGCAGGGCGAACGTCTGTTCGGCCACGGGTCACGCCTCCAGGGTGCGCTGGACCGCGAGCAGGACGCGGTCGAGGGTCGGCAGGTACTGCGGCTCCAGGGGGCCGGCCGGATAGGGCACGTCGAACCCGGTGACGCGCTGCACCGGCGCCAGGAGATCGCCGAACGTCCGTTCGGTGATGAGGGCGGCGACCTCCGCGCCCAGCCCGGCGGTCAACGGGGCCTCGTGCACCACGACGGCGCGCCGGGTCCGCGCCACCGAGGCGGCCAGCCCGTCGGCGTCGATCGGCTTGAGCCAGCGCAGGTCCACCACCTCCAGGTCCACGCCGTCCTCGGCGGCCAGGTCGGCGACCTGGAGACACCGGTGCACCATCGCCCCCCAGGCGACCAGCGTCGCGTGCCGTCCGGGACGGACCACCCGGCTGCTCCCGATGGGCTCGGTGGGCTCGGCGAGCTCGGCCGGGCCGCGGTCCCAGTAGCGCGCCTTGGGCTCCATGTAGATCACCGGGTCGTCGGCGCGCACGGACTGCAGCAGCAGACGGTAGGCGTCGGCGGGATCGGAGGGGGCGCACACCTTCAGGCCGGGGACGTGGGCGAACAGCGCCTCCAGGCTCTCGCCGTGGTGTTCGGGCGCCTGGATGCCCCCGAAACTGGGCAGCCGCAGGGTGATGGGCATCGGCGCGGTGCCGCGGCTGCGGTAGTGCATGCGGGCCATCTGGTTGACGATCTGGTCCAGCGCCGGATAGGCGAACCCGTCGAACTGCAGCTCGGGGATGGGCCGCCAGCCGTTCATCGCCAGCCCCACCGCCAGCCCGACGATGCCGGACTCGGCCAGGGGGGTGTCGAACACCCGCTCCGCGCCGAACCGGCGTTGCAGGCCGTCGGTGACCCGGAAGACGCCGCCCAGCCGGCCGACGTCCTCCCCGAACACCAGCGTGGTGGGGTCCTCCTCCAGGACCTTCTCCAGGGCGAGGTTGATGGCCTGTTGCATCGAGGGGCCCCGGGCCGGTGCGGGCACGGGTTCCTCCGCGATCGACAGTTCGGTCACAGCTCTGCCTCCTCACGCCAGGCGCGCTGCTGGGCGCGCAGTGCCTCGGTGGGTTCGCGGTAGACGTGGGTGAACATCTCCTCGCCACCGGGGGGCGGGGCGCTGCTGACGCCGTCGCGGATCCGGATGGCCTGTTCGCCCGCCTCGCGTTCGGCCTCCTCGAAGAAGGCGGTGTCGGCGTGGCCGTCGCGCTCAAGGACGGCGCGCAGGCGCGCGATCGGGTCGCGTTCGCGCCATCGCCGTTCCTCGTCGGGGTCGCGGTAGCGGCCGGGATCGTCGGAGGTGGAGTGCGGCCCCAGGCGGTAGGTGCGCGCCTCGATCACCGAGGGACCGGCGCCGGAGCGGGCCCGTTCCAGTGCCTCGCGCACGGCCGCGTGCACGGCGACCACGTCGTTGCCGTCGACGGTGACACCAGGCATGCCGTAACCGGCGGCGCGCGCGGCGATCGACCCGCCGGCGACCTGTCGGTCGTTGGGTACCGAGAGCGCCCACTGGTTGTTCTGGCAGAAGAAGACGACGGGGGCGGCGAAGACGGCGGCGAAGTTCATGGCCTCGTGGACGTCACCCTCGGAGCTGGCGCCGTCCCCGAAGTAGGCGATCGCGCAGCCGGGGTCGCCGCGCAGGCGTTCGCCCAGCGCCCAGCCCACCGCGTGCGGCACCGGGCCGCCCACGACGGCGTTGATCGGGGCGAAGCGCGAGCGCATCGGGTCATAGAGCCCGCCGTGCCACAGCGCGCGGTGGCTGGCCAGGTAACCGACCATGTCCACGTCCAGCGCCAGGGCGACGGCCATCTCCCGGTAGGTGGGGAAGGCGAAGTCGTGGTCGCGGTCCAGCGCCGCGGCGCTGCCGACCTGGGCGGCCTCCTGGCCGCGCAGCGAGACGTAGGCGGGGAAGACGCCCTGGCGTTGCAGGGCGACGGCCTCCTCGTCGAGCAGCCGGGCGGTGAGCATGGTGCGGTAGAAGTCCCGCAGGAGGGCGGGGGAGGCGGTGCCGGTCGTCTCGGGGTGTGGATCCGCTGGTCGGGGCGCGGACATGGGGGGCGGCTCCCTCCGAACGGTGACAGGAGAGGACGGATCTCATCGTCCAGCCCTGATTGTGGGCAGGAGGTGAACGCCCGCGCCAGATCATGGCGAAAAATAGCAACGAATGTAGATGAAAACCCCTTTTTCGTGCGCTTCAGTCCAGAAACGAGGGGTGGAGAACGGGCCGAATAGGACACGATGCCAAACGCGGGGAATCGTCACCCGCATCTCCGCGGCGAACACCTGCCGGGACGTGGCTCACAGCCCCCCGAAGGGGTCGGGAGGCAGCGCGTCCTGCCCGGTCACCTCGGCGTCGGCCGCGTTGACCACCGGGACGTACTCATCGTCGATCTCGAACCGTTGACCGCCCAGCTCGAACGACGGGGGAGGACCGGGGTCGATGGGGCCGATGCGCACGTTCCGGGGGAAGACGTGCCAGACCCCCTTGGGGTGGTTGCGGCTCCACAGCCTGTTGGCCAGCACCGTCACGCTGGAGTCGGTGACGATCACCACGAAGAACGTCGTGTCGTTGTGCGAGGCTGGGAAGATGTAGCGGATCTCGGCGCCCTCGGGCAGGAGGGCGCGTGCGCGCTCGCGCACCGTGGTGGAGACGGGCACGGTCAGCGCCCCCTTTCGCGCGGCGGCGGTTGCGGCCGTTGTCCTCATAGTACGGGGGTGGGCCCCGGTGGTCCTCTGGGCCGCTACTGAAAAACCCGGAAAAAACGACGTTTCGTCTCGATAATTGAGAATGGCATGGACGCTGTTGTCCTTTTGCTGGTATTTCGTACCTTGTTGTCTTGAGTGGGGAGCGGGCGCATGGTCGGTGGAGAACAGGGGCGGGCCGGGCGGCTCCCGGATGCCGTCGACCGTACGATCATCGGCGCGCTGGCCGATGACGCGCGGACCGGCATCACCGAGGTCGCCGCACTGGCCAACGTCTCCCGGGCCACCGCCTACAACCGCATCAGGCGCCTCACCGACGACGGGGTCATCCGCGGCTACTCCGTCGTCACCGATCACGCCAAGATGGGGCTGGGGGTCACCGCGCTGGTGCTGATCTCGGGCAGCCAGCCCGACTGGCGCGCCAACCGCGAGGTCCTGTCCTCCTACCCCGAGGTCGAGTACTGCTGGTACGTCGTCGGATCGGCGGACATCGTGCTGCTCGTCCGCGTCGCCGACACCAACCAGCTCCGCGACCTCATCCTGACCCGCCTGCAGGCGCTTCCCGGCGTGACCGCCACCCAGACCCTCACCGTCATCGACGAGGTCGTGCACCGGCCGGTCGTGCGCCCCGTGGGCTGACCACCTCCGCCCCTTCCCCGTCCCGGCGCCTGTCGTGGACGGGGAGCGCGCGGCAAAAAACAATCACTCGCGCTTGTTTTTTCGTGTGACGGCTGACACCCTCTCTGCCATGAGCGTGAGACCACTACGGGTCGGCAACGCCTCCGGGTTCTACGGAGACCGGTTCGCCGCCATGCGGGAAATGCTGGACGGCGGCGAGCTGGACGTCCTCACTGGCGACTACCTCGCCGAACTGACCATGCTCATCCTGGGCAGGGACCGGCTCAAGGACCCCGCACGCGGCTACGCCCGCACCTTCCTGCGTCAGCTGGAGGAGTGCCTGGGCGGCGCGCTGGAACGCGGGGTCCGGATCGTGACCAACGCCGGCGGTCTCAACCCGGCCGGACTCGCCGAACGGGTCCGCGCGCTCGCGGCCGAACTGGGCGTGCCGGCGCGCGTCGCCCACGTCGAGGGTGACGACCTGGTGGCCCGCGCGGGCGAACTCGGCCTCGGCGCGCCCATCGCCGCCAACGCCTACCTCGGCGCGTGGGGGATCGCCGCGTGCCTGCGGGAGGGTGCCGACATCGTCGTCACCGGACGGGTCACCGACGCCTCCCTCGTCGTCGGACCGGCCGCCGCGCACTTCGGATGGGGACCGCAGGAACACGATGCGCTGGCCGGCGCCGTCGTCGCCGGACACGTCATCGAGTGCGGGACACAGGCCACCGGCGGCAACTACCCCTTCTTCGCCGACCTCCAACGGGACGGCCACGACCTCACCCGTCCCGGGTTCCCGATCGCGGAGATCCTGCCCGACGGCTCCTCGGTCATCACCAAACACCCCGGGACCGGCGGAGCCGTCACCGTCGGCACGGTCACCGCCCAACTGGTCTACGAGATCGCGGGCCCCCGATACCCCGGCCCCGACGTCACCGCCCGCCTGGACACCGTCCGGCTGGAGCAACAGGGACCCGATCGGGTGCGGATCAGCGGGGTCCGCGGTGAGGCCCCGCCCCCCGGACTCAAGGTCGTGTGCAACGGCATGACGGGGTTCGCCAACGAGATGACCGTGGTCCTCACCGGCCTCGACGTCGAGGCCAAGGCCGCCCTCGTCGAGACGCAGCTGCGCTCGGCGCTGGCCGGGCGCGAACCGGCCCACCTGTCGTTCCGGCTCACCGGACACGGCGACCCCGACGCCGAGACCCAGCAGGGCGCCGGCCGCCACCTGCGGATCGTGGCCCGCGACACCGACCCGCGCAAGGTGGGACGCGCCTTCAGCGCCACCGCCGTCGAGCTCGCCCTGGCCACCTGCCCGGGCTTCCACGCCACCTCGCCGCCGGGCGACGCCCGCCCCGACGGCCTGTCGATCCACGTGGCCTCCGTCCCCGCCGACCTGGTCCCGCACGTGGCGGTCCTCCCCGACGGAACGCGCCTCGACATCGCCCCCGCCTCCGTCACACGCCCCCTCGCCGAACTTCCCGCCCCCGCCCCACCGCCCCCGCCACCCGCGGGCCCCACGCGGAGCGTCCCGCTGGGGCTGCTGTTCGGCGCGCGCAGCGGCGACAAGGGGCACGACGCCAACGTCGGGGTGTGGGCCGCTGACGACGCGGCCTGGAGCTGGCTGGTGCACAGGCTCACCGTCCGGGAGTTCGGCCGGCTGCTCCCCGAGACCGCGCGCCTGCCGGTCACCCGCCACGTGCTGCCCAACCTGCGCGCGGTCAACTTCGTGGTCGAGGGCCTGCTCGCCCCCGGCGCGGGCGTCAACCCCCGCCCCGACCCCCAGGCCAAGGGGCTTGCCGAGTGGTTGCGCGGCCGCCGCGTCGAGATCCCGGAGGTGATGGTGCCGTGACCCTCCTGCGCTCCACACTGGAGACCTCCTCGGCGGAGTACGCCGCCAACCGCGACGCGATGCTCGCCAAGCTCGCCGAACTCGACGCCGAGCACGCCAAGGCGCTCGACGGTGGCGGTCCGAAATACGTCGAACGTCACCGCCGACGCGGCAAGCTGCTCGCCCGCGAACGTGTCGAGCTCCTGCTCGACGAGGACGCGCCGTTCCTGGAACTGTCCCCCCTGGCGGGATGGGGCAGCGAGTACACGGTGGGCGGCAGCGTCGTCACCGGCATCGGGGTCGTCGAGGGCGTCGAATGTATGATCGTCGCCAACGACCCGACCGTGCGCGGGGGCGCCAGCAACCCCTGGACCCTGAAGAAGACCTTCCGCGCCGCCGACATCGCCTGGGAGAACCGGCTCCCCCTGATCAACCTGGTCGAGTCCGGTGGCGCGGACCTGCCCAGCCAGAAGGAGATCTTCATCCCCGGAGGCCGCGTCTTCCGCGACCTCACCCGCTTCTCCGCGGCCGGCATCCCCACGGTCGCGCTCGTCTTCGGCAACTCCACGGCCGGCGGAGCCTACGTGCCGGGCATGAGCGACCACGTCGTGATGATCCGGGAGCGCTCCAAGGTCTTCCTCGGCGGCCCGCCGCTGGTACGGATGGCCACCGGTGAGGACAGCGACGACGAGTCGCTGGGCGGGGCCCGGATGCACGCCCACGTCTCCGGACTCGCCGACTACCTGGCCGACGACGAGGTCGACGCCATCAGGATCGGGCGACGCGTCATCGCCCGCCTCAACCACCGCAAGGCCGGCCCCGCGCCCCTCGCCCCGCCGGTGGAACCCCGCTACGACCCCGAAGAACTGCTCGGGATCGTCCCCACCGACCTGAAGGTGCCCTTCGACCCGCGCGAGGTGATCGCCCGGGTCGTCGACGGGTCCGACTTCGACGAGTTCAAACCGGCCTACGGGCCCAGTCTCGTCACCGGATGGGCGCGGTTGCACGGCTATCCCGTCGGGATCCTCGCCAACGCCCAGGGGGTCCTGTTCAGCGCGGAGTCGCAGAAGGCCGCCCAGTTCATCCAGCTCGCCAACCGCTCCGCCACGCCCCTGGTGTTCCTGCACAACACGACCGGCTACATGGTCGGCCGCGAGTACGAGCAGGGCGGCATCATCAAACACGGCGCGATGATGATCAACGCCGTCGCCAACAGCACCGTCCCCCACCTGTCCGTGCTGATGGGGGCCTCCTACGGCGCCGGGCACTACGGGATGTGCGGGCGCGCCTACGATCCCCGTTTCCTCTTCGCCTGGCCCAGCGCCAAGTCCGCCGTGATGGGACCCCGTCAGCTCGCCGGCGTCCTGTCGATCGTCGCCCGGGCCTCGGCCCAGGCCAAGGGCCGACCCTACGACGAGGAGGGGGACGCGGCCATGCGCGCGCTGGTCGAGGAGCAGATCGAGGCGGAGTCGCTGCCGATCTTCCTGTCGGGCCGGCTCTACGACGACGGCGTCATCGACCCCCGCGACACCCGCACCGTCCTCGGCATGTGCCTGTCCGCCATCCACACCGCGCCGGTGCGCGGCGCGGAGGGCTTCGGCGTCTTCCGGATGTGAGGCCCCAGTGATCACCACCCTGCTCGTCGCCAACCGGGGCGAGATCGCCCGCCGGATCCTGCGCACCTGCCGCGACCTGGGCGTCGCCACCGTCGCGGTCCACTCCGACCCCGACGCCCACGCGCCCCACGTGCGCGAGGCCGACGCCGCCGTGCGCCTGCCCGGCGCCGCGCCCGCGGACACCTACCTGCGCGGCGACCTCCTCGTCGCCGCGGCGAAGACCGCCGGCGCCGACGCGGTCCACCCCGGTTACGGGTTCCTCTCGGAGAACGCCGGATTCGCGCGTGAGGTCATCGGGGCCGGTCTGACCTGGGTCGGGCCCCGACCGCGCGCCATCGAACTGATGGGCTCCAAGGTCGAGGCCAAACGGCTGATGGCCGAGGCCGGTGTCCCGGTCCTGGCCGAGCTGGACCCCGCGGCGGTCACAGAGGCCGATCTGCCCGTCCTGGTCAAGGCGTCGGCGGGGGGCGGTGGCCGCGGTATGCGGGTGGTGCGCTCCCTCGCCGACCTGCCCGCCGCGGTGGAGTCGGCGCGTTCGGAGGCTGCGGCGGCCTTCGGCGACCCGCTGGTGTTCTGCGAACGCTACGTCGAGTCGGGGCGCCACATCGAGGTCCAGGTCCTCGCCGACGCCCACGGCACGGTGTGGGCCCTGGGGGAACGGGACTGCTCGGTCCAGCGCCGGCACCAGAAGCTGGTGGAGGAGACCCCGGCCCCCGGGATCAGCGCGGCGCTCCGCCGCTCGCTGCACGAGGCCGCGATCCGCGCCGCCGAACGGATCGACTACGTCGGCGCGGGGACCGTGGAGTTCCTGGTCGCCCCCGACGGCGGTTTCGCGTTCCTGGAGATGAACACCCGGCTCCAGGTGGAACACCCGGTCACCGAGTGCGTCACAGGGCTGGACCTGGTGGAACGGCAGATCCGGATCGCCGAGGGACGGCCCCTGGAGGGGCGCCCCCCGGCCCCCGACGGGCACGCGGTCGAGGCCCGGCTCTACGCCGAGGATCCGGCCCGCGACTGGGCGCCGGGCACCGGTACGGTGCTGCGATTCGAGGTGCCCGGCACCGACGCGGTCTTCCGGTCGCCGGACCGGGCCGGCATCCGGGTGGACAGCGGGGTCGAGGACGGCTCGGAGGTCGGCGCCCACTACGACGCGATGCTGGCCAAGGTCGTCGCGTGGGCGCCCGAACGCGAGGACGCCCTGCGCAGGCTCGCCGGCGCGCTCGCCCGTGCCCGCCTGCACGGACCGGTGACCAACCGTGACCTGCTCGTGCGGGTACTGCGCCATCCCGCCTTCCTCCAGGGGGAGGTGCACACCCGCTTCCTGGAGGAGCACGCGGCCGACGGGCTCACCGCGCCGCAGGCCGGTCCCGGGACCGTGCGCCTGGCGGCGCTGGCCGCCGCCCTGGCCGAGTCCGCCGCCCGACGCGCGCGGGCGGCGGTGCTCGGGGCGGTCCCCGCGGGCTGGCGCAACCTCCCCTCACAGCCGCGCCGCGCCCGCTACGCCACCCGTGGCGCGGAGGTGGAGGCCGTCTACCGGTCCACGCGCTCGGGGCCCTCCGCCGACGGGGTCGTCGTCGTGGCGGTCGACCCCGACCGGGTCGTCTTGGAGGTCGACGGCCTGCGCCACCCCTTCACCGTCACCCGCCACCCCGGTCTGATCTGCGTCGACTCGGCCCTGGGCGCGGTCGAGCTGACGCCGCTGGACCGCTTCCCCGACCCGGCGGACGAGATCGACCCCGCGAACCTGGTCGCCCCGATGCCCGGCACCGTGCGCAGGGTCGAGGTGCGGGAGGGGGAACGTGTCGAGGCCGGCCGGGTGCTGCTGTGGTTGGAGGCCATGAAGATGGAGCACCGCGTCACCGCGCCCGCGGCCGGGACCGTCACCCGGCTGCCCGTCGCGCCCGGCACCCAGGTCGGCAAGGGCACCGTCCTGGCCGTCGTCTCCCCCGACGGGCCGGACGAGGCTTCCGAACCCACCGAGTGAATGGAGCGTTGCCGATGGACTTCACCGAATCCGAGGAGCGCCTGGCGTTGCGCTCGGCGGTCGCCGGACTCGTCGCCGGCTACGGTCCCACCTACTACCGGTCGAAGGCCCAGGCGGGAGAGTACCTGTCGGAACTGTGGACCAAGGCGGGCGAACTCGGCTACCTGGGCGTCAACCTGCCCGAGGAGCACGGCGGGGGCGGCGGGGGGATCGGCGACCTCGCCGCCGTGCTGGAGGAACTGAGCGCCGGAGGATGTCCGACCCTGATGATGGTGGTGTCCCCGGCCATCTGCGGCACCGTGATCGCCCGTTTCGGCACGCCCGAGCAGCAGCGGCGCTGGCTGCCGGGGATCGCCTCCGGCGAGAGCATCCTGGCCTTCGCCATCACCGAGCCCGACGCCGGGTCCAACTCCCACCGGATCACCACCACCGCCCGCCGCGACGGGTCGGACTGGCTGCTCGACGGACGCAAAACGTTCATCTCCGGCGTGGACGTCGCCGACGCGGTCCTCGTCGTCGGCCGTACCGAGGACGCGCGGACCGGCCGGCTCAAGCCGGCGCTGTTCCTCGTCCCCACCGACGCCCCCGGTTTCGAGGCGCGCCGGATCGAGATGGACCTGGTCAGCCCGGACCACCAGTTCGCGCTGTTCCTGGACGGGGTGCGGCTGCCCGGGGACGCGCTGGTCGGCGACCCCGACAGCGGCCTGCTCCAGTTGTTCGCCGGGCTCAACCCCGAACGCATCATGGCGGCGTCCCTGGCCGCGGGTTCGGCCCGGCACGCGCTCGAACGCGCGGTCGGCTACGCCCGCGAACGCCAGGTGTGGGGAACCCCCATCGGCGCCCACCAGGGGCTGGCGCATCCGCTCGCCCAGGTCAAGATCGAGCTGGAGCTGGCCCGGTTGATGACGCAGAAGGCGGCGGCCCTCTACGACGCGGGCGACGACGCGGCGGCGGGCGAGGCCGCCAACATGGCCAAGTACGCGGCGGGCGAGGTGTCGGCGCGCGCGGTCGACCAGGCCGTCCAGACGCTCGGCGGCAACGGCCTGGCCAGCGAGTACGGTCTGGGGGCGGCGATCGCGGCGTCCCGGCTGGGCCGGATCGCCCCGGTCAGCCGCGAGATGATCCTCAACTTCGTCGCCCAGCACTCCCTGGGACTGCCCAAGTCCTACTGACCCCCTCCCGCGCCGGGGAGCCGCGAGGTGGGCGGGAAGGGGGCGCGCGCCGGTAGCGTCATGGTGCGGGCGCCCCATCGGACGCCCACAGGACTGCGGGGAAGGACACGACGTGGACACGGCGACGGCGCGGGAACCGCGGCAGGAACGCAGCCGCGCGACGCGGCGACGGCTGCTGGCGGCGGCGGTGCGCTGCCTGGCCGAGGTCGGCTGGTCGGGCAGCACGGTCGCCGCGGTGGCCGAGCGCGCAGGGGTCTCCCGCGGGGCCGCGCAGCACCACTTCCCGACGCGCGAGGCCCTGTTCACCGCGGCCGTGCGCTACGTCAGCGAGGCCCGCAGCCTGGAACTGCGCCGCCGCGCCGCCGACCTGCCCCAGGGACCGGCCCGTACCGAGGCGGTCGTGGAACTGCTGGTGGACTCCTACGTCGGTCCGGAGTTCGCCGCCGCCCTCCAACTGTGGGCGGCGGCGGCCAACGACGCGCGGTTGCGCGCCGACGTCCTCCCCTTGGAGGAGCACGTCGGCCGCGAGTCCCACCGGCTCGCCCTGGACCTGCTCGGCGTGGACGAGTCGGCCTCCGGGGTGCGCGAGATCGTCCAGGCCACCCTCGACCTGGCGCGCGGCCTCGGCCTGGCCGGTCTCCTCGCCGACGACCGCGCCCGCCGCCGGCGCATCGTCCAGCGCTGGGCCCGCGCGCTGGAGCGGGAGCTGGCCGCGGTGCGCTGAGACGGTCGGCCCCGGCCCCGTTCCCGCGATCCCGCCGCACTAGGATCGACGGGGATTCACGAGAAGGGACGGCCATGGTGGACGTTGCGGTCGTCGACGTGGGAACGGCTGCGGTCAAGGCCGCCCTGGTCGACTCCGCCGGGCGGGTGCGCGCCCGCGCCGTCGAGACCCACCCCACCGACCGTCCCCGGCCGGGGTGGGTCGAACAGGACCCGCGCCACTGGTGGGACGCCGTGGTCCGCGCGTTGCGCGCGACCGTCCCGCCGGCCCACGACCTCGGCGCCCTCGTGGTCACCGGCCAGATGCAGGATCTCGTCGCGGTGGACGACGACGGCCCGTTGCGTCCGGCGATCCTCTACACCGACCACCGCGCCGTCGCCGAACACGAGGGGCTGCGGGCGCGGCTCGGCGCCGACTGGGAGCGCGTCACCCGCAACGCCCAGGACAGCGCCAACCTCGCCGCCAAGCTGCGCTGGCTCCTCCTGAACGAGCCCGAGGTCCACGAACGCGCCCGCCACGTCCTGCTCGGGGCGCACTCCTACGTCGTGTGGCGGGCGACGGGCCACGCCCTGTGCGATGCGACGACCGCGTCCACGACCGGCCTGTTCGACGCGCGGGCCCGGGGGTGGTGGGAGGAACCGCTGCGCGCCGCGGGCGTACGCGCCGACCTGCTGCCCGAGCTCATCGGCGGTCCGGGAACCGACCGCCCCCGGCCGTTGGCCCCGGGCCCGGCCCGGGAGCTGGGGCTGTCCGCGGGGCTGCCCGTCGTGCATGCGCCCGGCGACGCGCTGACCACCACCCTCGGCATCACCGGGGGACGGTCCGGCGCCGACTACGCCTACCTCGGCACCAGCGGCTGGCTCGCCGCGGTGGTGGGACGGGCCCCCAAGGTCCCCGGAACGGTCCGCCTCGCGGCCGAGGGCGAGACGGAACTGCTCATCGCCCCCACGCTCAACGCCGGATCCGCCGCCGACTGGGCGCGGCGCGCGCTGTTGGGCGATCCCGGCCACGCCGCCTTCGACGAGGCCCTGCGCGGTGTCGGGGCCGCGACCCACGGGCTGATCGCCCTGCCCTACCTCGACGGGGAGCGCGCCCCCCACGCCGACCCCTTCGCGCGCGGCGCGTTCGTCGGGATGACCGGTTCCACCACCGGCGCCCAGCTCGCCGTCGCCGTACTGGAGGGGGTGGCGTTCGTGTACCGGACGTTGCGGGAGGCCGTCGTGGGGACCGCCGCGGCCGGGCCGTTGCCGGTGTGCGGTGGCGCGAGCCGGTCGGACGTCTGGTGCTCGCTGCTGGCCAACGCGCTGGGCGTTGAGGTGCAACGCGTCGAGGACGCCGACACCGGCCTGCGCGGCGCCCACCGGTATGCGTCGGGCGTCTTGGGAACGGACACACCCGAGCTCACCGAGGAGGAACCGCGGACCGTGTTCGCTCCCGATCCCGAAACGGCGGTGGACTACGAACGCGCCTACGCGCTCCACCGCGAGCTCTACCCCCGGCTGAGCCCGGTGATGACCGGTCTGGCCGCCCCGGCGGTCGCCGGCTGACCCCCTCCGGAGCCGCCCGCCACGCGCATAGGCCGGCCCCGCCGTGGTAGCGGAGCGGTGAACAGCCGCCCGGCCCTCCCGGCGCCCCGCCCCTCAGGGGAGCCGGGGCGGGAACGCGGCCGGGCGCGCCCAGCCGCGAAAGGGGAGGCATGCCGGACCCGAGCACCCGATCCACCGAGATAGCGGGGACCCCGTTGGACCCCGGTGAGCTCCGCCAGGTCGACCTGTACTGGCGGGCCGCGAACTACCTCTCTGCGGGGCAGATCTACCTGCTCGACAACCCGTTGCTACGCGAACCGCTCGCGCCGGAGCACATCAAGCCGCGGCTGTTGGGTCACTGGGGGACCACCCCGGGACTCAACTTCGTCTACGCCCACCTGTCGCGCCAGGTCAGACGCCGGGGCACCGAGATGATGTGGATCGTCGGTCCCGGCCACGGCGGCCCCGCCGCGGTGGCCACGGCCTGGCTCGACGGCACCTACAGCGAGATCTACCCGCGGGTGTCCCGCGACGCCGAGGGCATGCGCCGGCTGTTCCGGCAGTTCTCCTTCCCGGGCGGGGTGCCCAGCCACGCCGCCCCCGAGACCCCCGGCTCGATCCACGAGGGGGGCGAACTCGGCTACGCGCTCTCCCACGCCTACGGCGCTGCCTTCGACAACCCGTCCCTGGTGGTCGCGGCGGTCGTCGGCGACGGGGAGGCCGAGACCGGCCCGCTCGCGGGGAGCTGGTCGTCGACCCGCTTCCTCGACCCGGTCCGCGACGGCGCGGTGCTGCCGATCCTGCACCTGAACGGGTACAAGATCGCCGGTCCCACCGTGCTCGCCCGTATCCCCGAGTCCGACCTGGTGGCGCTGCTGGAGGGACACGGACACCGTCCCTACCTCGTCTCCGGCGACGACCCCGAGACCATGCACCGGCAGATGGCGGCGACGTTGGACACCGCCTTGGACGAGATCGACGCGATCCGGACCCGTGCGCGAGAGGAGGGCGTCACCGGCCCCTTCCGGTGGCCGATGATCGTGCTGCGCTCGCCCAAGGGGTGGACCGGCCCGGCCGAGGTCGACGGCGAACCCGTGGCGGGAACGTGGCGCTCCCACCAGGTGCCGCTGCCGGGGGTGCGGGAGAACGCCGACCACCTGCGGCAGCTGGAGGAGTGGTTGCGCGGCTACCGTCCCGAGGAGCTGTTCGACGACGACGGCCGTCCGCGCCCCGAGGTCGTCGCCCAGGTGCCGCGGGGCGACCGGCGGATCAGCGCCAGTCCGCACGCCAACGGGGGGCGGTTGCTCACCGACCTCGCCCTCCCGGACTTCCGCGACTACGCGGTCGACGTGCCCGCGCCCGGCGCCGACACGGCCGAACCGACCCGGGTGCTCGGAGGGTTCCTCCGGGACGTGATCACGGCCAATCCGCGGACCTTCCGCGTCATGGGCCCCGACGAAACCGCCTCCAACCGGTTGGACGCGATGTTCGACGCGACCGGCCGCACCTGGGAGGCGGCGACCCTGCCCACCGACCGTGGGCTCGCCCCCGACGGGCGGGTCATGGAGGTTCTCAGCGAACACCTGTGCCAGGGATGGCTGGAGGGCTACCTGCTGACCGGCCGGCACGGGCTGCTCAACTCCTACGAGGCGTTCGTCCACATCGTCGACTCGATGTTCAACCAGCACGCCAAATGGCTGAAGGTGGCGCGGACGCTGCCTTGGCGCAAGCCGGTCGCGTCCCTGAACTACCTGCTCAGCTCGCACGTCTGGCGTCAGGACCACAACGGGTTCAGCCACCAGGACCCCGGCTTCCTCGACCACGTCGTCAACAAGAAGGCCGAGGTGGTCCGGGTGTACCTGCCGCCGGACGCCAACACGCTGCTGTCGATGGCCGACCACTGCCTGCGCTCCCGGGACTACGTGAACGTCATCGTCTCGGGCAAACAGCCCAGCCTCAACCTGCTGCCGATGGACGCGGCGATCGAGCACTGCGCACGCGGCCTGGGCGTCCTCGACTGGGCGAGCAGCGACGAGGGCGGGCACCCCGACGTCGTGCTGGCCTGCGCCGGGGACGTGCCGACCCTGGAGGCGCTGGCAGCCGCCGACCTGCTCCGCCGGCACCTGCCGGACCTGCGGGTCCGCCTGGTCAACGTGGTCGACCTGATGCGCCTGCAACCGGACTCGGAGCACCCGCACGGCCTGTCCGACCGGGACTACGACGCCCTGTTCACCGTCGACCGGCCGGTCGTCTTCGCCTTCCACGGCTATCCCGCGCTGATCCACCGCCTGGCCTACCGCCGCGCCGGCCACGCCAACCTGCACGTGCGCGGTTACAAGGAGGAGGGGACCACGACCACGCCGTTCGACATGGTCATGATGAACGACCTCGACCGTTTCCACCTGGTCATGGACGTGATCGACCGGGTGCCGGGACTGGCGGACAGGGCCGCCGACCTGCGCCGGCACATGGAGGAGGAGAGGCGGCGCTGCCGGGCCCACACGCGGGAGCACGGCGAGGACGCCCCCGACATCCGGGACTGGACGTGGCCGCACCGGGGGTGAGGGGCGTGGCCGGGGCGGCGACCGCCCCGGCCACCCCTCTCAGCTCACGGCCGCCCCCACGGCCGTGCCCTCTCCGGGGCCGCCCGCGATGGGCGCGGCCAGCCACTCCTGTTCCAGACCGAACCCGTCGACCAGGGCGCGCGCGTGGGGACGCAACGACCCGCACAGCGCGTTCACCGCGGCGGTGACCGCCTTGGAGCGCGCCGGGGTCAGCCGGCCGTGCTCCAGGAACCAGGCGCGGTCGGCCTCGATCGTGGACAGCGCGTACAGGTCGCAGACACGTTCCAGCAGGTTCCGCACGTCCGGGTCGGCGCACCGGTCGACACCGGCGATGAACGCCTCCAGGACGGTCCGCTCCACGTGGACCCGGGCGGCCCGCAGCACGTGGTCCTGGGCGTTGTTGAACACCTCGAAGGCGTCCTCCCCCTCGCGTCCGGCTCGGCGCAGCCGCCGCGCCAGCCCTTCGAGCACGTGGCGCTCCCGGTCCTCCAACAGCCGGTACTGCCAGCCCCGGTCGTAGAGGTCGGCCTCCTCGTCCCGTCCCGGCGCGGCCTCCACCAGCCGGTCCACCAGGGTGCGGGCCGCGGTGCGTTCGATGACCGCCTCGAAGAAACGCCCGGTGAGCAGGCGCACGGTGCCCAGCGTGTCCAGGCTGCCGAACTCGTCGCGGTAGTGCGTGAGCAGGCCCTTCGCGACGAGCTGGAGCAGGACGGTGTTGGCCCCCTCGAACGTGGTGAAGACGTCGGTGTCCGCGCGCAGCTGCGCCAGCCGGTTCTCCGACAGGTAGCCGGCTCCGCCGCAGGCCTCCCGGCACGCCTGGATGGTCGCGCTGGCATGCCAGGTGGCGACGGCCTTGAGACCGGCGGCCTGCGACTCCAGTTCCCGGCGCTCCCGTTCACTGGTCGGTTCGCCGACGGAGGCGTCGTGCAACCTGCCGACGAGCTCCTCCTGGGCGAAGTGCAGGGCGTAGGTGGTGGCCAGCGCGGGCAGCAGGCGTCGCTGGTGGGCGAGGTAGTCCAGCAGCCGGACCTCCTCGGCGGAGCCGGGGCGGGTGAACTGCCGCCGCGACTCGGCGTGGCGCACGGCGATGGCCAGGGCGGCCTTGGCCGCCGACCCCGCACCGCCGGCGACGCTGACACGGCCGCGTACGAGCGTGCCGAGCATGGTGAAGAACCTGCGCCGGGGGTTGTCGATGGGGCTGGAGTAACCGCCGTCGGCGGCGACCCGGCCGTAGCGGTCGAGGAGGGCGGTACGCGGCACCCGCACCCGGTCGAACTCCAGCCTGCCGTTGTCGACCCCGTTGAGCCCGGCCTTGTGCCCGCAGTCCTCGATGCGCACGCCCGGCATCGGGCGGCCCTGCTCGTCGCGGATCGGCACCAGCAGCGCGTGCACCCCGTGCCGTTCTCCCGCGGTGACCAGCTGGGCGAACACCACCGCGACGCGCCCGTCGCGTGCGGCGTTGCCGATGTAGTCCTTGCGCGCCGTGGGGTCGGGGGTGTGGACGACGAACTCCTCCGTCGCCGGATCGTAGGTGGCGGTCGTGCGCAGCCGTTGCACGTCGGAGCCGTGCCCGGTCTCGGTCATGGCGAAGCAGCCGGGCAGCTCCAACGACATCACCGCCGGCAGGTAGGCGGCATGATGGCGTTCGGTCCCCAGCGCCTGGATCGCGCCGCCGAACAACCCCCACTGCACCCCCACCTTGACCATGAGCGACAGGTCGCACACGAGCATCTCGAAGGCGACGACGGAGCCGCCCACGTCTTCTGCGCCGCCGTGGGCGGTGGAGAACCCCAACCGGGGCACCTCGGTGGCCGCGATCTCCCGCAGTTGCCGGGCCACCCGTTCGCGGTGCTCCTCCACCGTCAGGCCGTGCACCGGCGCGAACAGCTCGCCTCGCAGGGACTGCCGGGCCATTTGTCGGATGTGTGCCCAGCGTCCGTCCAGAAGCGAACGCAACACGTCGGTGTCGATGTTCTCCGGAACGCTCGTCGTGGCCATGGGCCCTCCGGGGGTCGGGTCGGTGGGGTCGTCGCCCTACTCCTGCTCGTTCCCCGACGGCCCTAACCCGTCCGGGCCCTTCCTCGACCCTTCACCGTCCCCACGCCGCCGGGTCCGGCGGTCGTCATCTCGAAGCGCGCCAATACGTTACGACCCCGACCCCGACCGGAGCGGAACATGCGACGCCATCTCGCCATCGTCACCACCGCCACCCTCCTCCTCGGTCTCGCGGCACCGGCGGGGGCGGCCACCGGGCAGGACACCGCAGACGTCCTGCCCGCGACGCCCCTGCCGCTGGGCCCGGCCGGCCTCACCGAAACCCGCGAGACCACGGAGGTCGCGCCGGGGCTGACCCTGACGACGATCCGGCGCGGCGCGCCCTCGCCCGACGACGTCTGGACCGTCCACGTCAACCTGCCCGACACCGTGGGGGGCGACGCCGCCACGGCCACGGCCGCGCTGGGGACGCGGGAGATCGCCCTCGACGTCGCCGCGCGCCTGCGCCAGGAGGGGGAGACGCCCCGGGTGGAGGAGGTCACCGGGCCGGACTTCGCCGACGTCCCCGGCGGCACGGTCGGCCACGCCGTGCGGATCGGCCGCTACACGACGGAGGAGGACGCCGCGTCGGCGCTGCGCCGGGTCCGCGCCGCCGGGTTCGCCGCTACCACCCGCTACACGGCCCAGGACGGGGGGACGACGAGCGGCCCGTGGCGCGTCCACGTACTGACCATCGACTTCGACCGTTTCGACGGCCGCCTCGTCCCCTCCCACGGGCCGACCCTGGCCGGCACCGAGACGCTGTCGGAGCTGGTCGTCGAGCAGGACGCGCTGGCGGGCGTCAACGCCCAGTGGTTCTACGACGACGCGCCCGCCGGCCTGTACGCGGTGGACGGTGAACTGCTCGGAGCGGCCACCGACGGTCGCGCGGGGCTGCGCCTCACCGACGGTGGCCGCGCGGCGGAGATCGGCGCCTACCGGACGGAACTGTCCGTCCGCTCGCGCGGGGCGACCCGCGAGATCGACGGCGTGAACCGCCTCCCGGGCGTCATCCGCAACTGTGGCGGGGTCGGCGGCGACCTGCCCACCCAGCGTCCTCAGCACGATCGCACCTGCACCGACCCCGGGGAACTGGTCCGCTTCACCCCCGACTACGGGCCGGACAGCCCGGCCGGTGACGACGGGGTGGAGGCCGTGCTCGACGGGAAAGGGCGGGTCGTGACACTGGCCCCGGCGCGGGGCACGGCCATCCCCGAGGAGGGCTCCACCCTCCAGGGCATCGGCGACGGCGCCCAGTGGCTACGGGACAACGCGCGGCCGGGCAGCAGGCTGAAGATCACCGAGCGGGTCGAGGACAGGTCGGGCCGGCGCGTCCGGATCGGCCCGGACACCTCCGTCATCCAGGTCGGCCCGACCCTGGTGCGCGGCGGTGAACCGTGGGTGGACGCCTACGCCGACGGTCTGGTCCACGAGGGGACGGACGCCACCTTCTACTACAACTGGGTGCTGCGCCGTAACCCGCGCTCGATGGTCGGCGTCGACGGCGAGGGCAGGGTGCTGCTGGTCACGATCGACGGGCGTCAGGCCGGGTTCAGCGAGGGCGCCTCGATCGCCGAGGCCGCCGACGTCATGGCGGCGCTGGGCGCGCGGCGGGCGATGAACCTCGACGGCGGCGGATCGACCGCGATGGCGCTGCGGGGAGGCGCGCTCGTCAACTCGCCCTCCGACGCCGCCGGCCAGCGGTCCCTGGGCAACGCGTTGCTGGTCGTGCCCCGAAGCTGAGACACCGGGCGGCGAGAGCCCCGCCGCCCGGCCACAATCGGCCACCGCGCCCGAAGGGGCCGATGCGGCCCGGTCACGGGCCACGTTTGGCCCGGGGTTGGCCGTCTCACTGCCCGAAGAGGAGTTACGGAGAGCACCGCGACGGGCACGCAGGATGAGTACGTCCACACTCTGGAGTGACCGATGGGCCACATCACCGAGACCGACGTCCACGACTACATCAACGGCATCTGCTTCAAGACGGGCCCGCCCGGAAGGGTCGGTGTCGAAGCCGAATGGCTCGTCACCGACCCCGCCCGGCCACACGAACCCGTACCGATCGACCTCCTCTCCGCGCTCGTCACCGAGGCCGGCCCGCTGCCCGGGGGCAGCGCCGTCAGCTACGAACCCGGGGGCCAGCTCGAACTCAGCTCGCCCCCCTGCGTGGGGCCGGCCGCCACCTATGCCGCGCTGGCCCGCGATCTCGACCACGTCGCCGCCCATCTGGAAGCCGCCGGTCTGCGGCTTCGCGGCGCCGGACTGGACCCGGTGCGCGACCCCGTCCGCCAACTGAGCTCGCCCCGCTACAACGCCATGGCGCACTACTTCGCCGCGGGAAGCCCCACCGGCAGGACCATGATGTGCTCCACCGCCTCGCTCCAGGTCTGCCTCGACATCGGCGCGGATTCGGCCGACGCCGCGCGTCGTTGGCGACTGGCGCACCGGCTCGGCCCGGTGTTCGTCGCGGCCTTCGCCAACTCGCCGCTGTGGCGGGGCCGCCCCACCGGCTGGAAGTCCACCCGCTGGGCGGTGTGGACCGCCATCGACCCCTCGCGGACGGCGGCCCCCTGCGGCGCCGAACCGGCCACGGCCTGGGCCGGTTACGCGCTCGACGCGCGCGTGATGTCGATCCGCGAGGCCCATGGGGCGTGGACCTCGCCGCCGGGGCTCACCTTCCGGGCCTGGCTGGCCGGACGCCACTCGTCGCGCCCCACCCTGGACGATCTCGCCCACCACCTGAGCACGCTCTTCCCGCCGGTGCGGCCCCGTGGCTGGCTGGAACTGCGCATGATCGACGCCCTGCCGCGACGGTGGTGGCCGGTCCCGGCCGCGGTCGCCGCCGCGTTGCTGGACGATCCGCACGCCGCCGCGGTCGCCACCAAGGTCACCGCGGAACTGTGGGACGACACGCCCCCGTCACGGGCGGACTGGCTGGCCGCCGCGCGCGACGGGCTGGCCGCGCCCGCGCTGGCCGCCTGCGCCCGGGCCTGCTTCGCCGCGGCCGTCGAGGCGCTGCCGGCCCTGGGGGCCGGCGAGCTCGTCCCGATCGTGGACGCCTATCGCGACCGGTTCGTCGAACGTGACCGCTGCCCCGCCGACGACATGCTGATCGAGGAACGCGCATGAGCGAACAGACGACCCCCGAACGGCTCAAGGACCACATCGCCGCCCAGCTCCAGCAGGCGCGAGAACGCAGCGAGGGCCTCACCCTCGACATCCTCGACGACGACGAGCTGACCCGACAGCACTCGCCGCTGATGTCCCCCCTGGTGTGGGACCTGGCCCACGTGGGCAACTACGAGGAGCAGTGGCTGGTGCGCGCCGCCGCCGGCCAGCGGGCCCTGCGTCCCGACATCGACGTCATCTACGACGCCTTCGAGAACCCCCGGGCCGAGCGCGTCCACCTTCCCCTGCTCTCCCCCGGCGAGGCGCGCGCCTACAACGCCGCCGTGCGCGCCCGGGTGCTGGACTCGCTGGAGCGCGCCCGTTTCGAGGGAGGCCCGCCGCTGCTGAACGGGGGGTTCGTCTACGGCATGGTGATCCAGCACGAACACCAGCACGACGAGACGATGCTCGCCACCCACCAGCTGCGCCGCGGCGCCCCGGCCCTGCCCGATCCGCCGCCGCCCGCCCCCGCCTCCGCCGGCCGGCCGGCCGGCGAGGAGGTGCTGATCGAGGCGGGCCCCTTCACGATGGGCACCGACGATCCCTGGGCCTACGACAACGAGCGCCCCGCCCACACCGTCCACCTCCCCGCCTACCTGATCGACACCGTCCCGGTGAGCAACGCCCGCTACCTGGAGTTCATGGCCGACGGCGGCTACGACGAGCGGCGCTGGTGGAGCGACGCCGGCTGGGAGTGGCGCACCCGGTCGGGCAAGCGCGCACCGGCGTTTTGGCACCGTGACCCCGGGGGATGGCTGCGCCGCAGGTTCGGCCGGATCGAACCGGTACCGCCGGAGGAGCCCGTGCAGCACGTCTGCTTCCACGAGGCGCAGGCCTACGCCGCCTGGGCGGGCAAACGGCTGCCCACCGAGGCCGAGTGGGAGAAGGCGGCCCGCTACGACCCGGCCTCGGGTACGACGCGCAGGTTCCCGTGGGGGGAGGAGGAGCCCTCCCCCCGCCACGCCAACCTCGGCCAGCGGCTGCTGCGGCCCGCCCCCGCCAAAAGCCTGCCCGCGGGGGCCTCCCCGGCCGGGGTCCACCAGCTCGTCGGCGACGTCTGGGAGTGGACGTCGACACCCTTCCGGGCCTATCCCGGATTCCGGGTCTTCCCCTACTCCGAGTACTCCGAGGTGTTCTTCGGTTCCGAGTACCGGGTGCTGCGTGGCGGCTCCTGGGCCACCCACCCCGGGATGGCGCGGGCCACGTTCCGCAACTGGGACTTCCCGATCCGGCGGCAGATCTTCGCGGGCTTCCGCTGCGCGCGCGACGCGGAGCCCGTCTGATGGCCGCCACACGGGGGAGGGGCCGCTGATGTGCCGTCATCTCGCCTACCTCGGACCACCGGTCACGCTGTACGACCTGCTCTACACGCCACCCCACTCCCTGCACACGCAGTCCTACGCGCCGCGTGAGCAGGTGCACGGTTCGGTCAACGCCGACGGTTTCGGGGTCGGATGGTACGCGCCGGAACGCGCCGAACCGGTGCGCTACCGGCGCGCCATGCCGATCTGGGCCGACACCTCCTTCGCCGACGTCGCGCGGGTGGTCCGCTCCTCCTGCGTGGTCGCGGCGGTGCGCGACGCGACCGTCGGCTTTCCCGTCGACGAGTCGTGCGCGCAGCCCTTCCGCGGCGACGGGTGGCTGTTCAGCCACAACGGGGCGATCGCCGACTACGAGGCGGTGGCCGACGCGCTGGCGACGCCCGTGCCCAACGGCGTCTTGGACGCGCGCTCCCCGGTCGACTCGGCGCCGTTGTTCGCGCTGGCCGTCCGGCTGTGGCGGGACGGCGCGGAGCTGGGCGCCGCGCTGGCCCGGGTCACCGTCGCCGCCGCGGCACGCTCGCCGGGCCGCTACAACCTGCTGGCCTGTGACGGGACCGCCCTGGCCGCGACGGCCTGCGGCGACACCCTCTACGCGCGCCGCCGCCACGGCGCCGTCACGATCGCCTCCGAACCGGTCGACGACGCTCCGGGGTGGATGCGTGTCCCCGACGGTTCACTGGTCACCGCCAAGGCCGGTGACATCACCATCACTCCGATCCACTGACGGGGAAGCCGCGATGTTCACGATCGACCACCATCTCACCGTCGACGACCTCGCCAAGGCGCTGCGTCACGACGTCCATGACGGGTTGACGGCGACACCGAAGACACTGCCCCCCAAATGGTTCTACGACGAGCGGGGCAGCGCCCTGTTCGAGGAGATCACCCGCCTTCCCGAGTACTACCCGACACGCGCCGAGCGTTCCATCCTGGAGGCCCGCGCCGCCGAGATCGCCGAGGCGACGGGGGCCGACCACCTCGTGGAACTCGGGTCCGGCTCGGGGGAGAAGACCAGGCTCCTCCTGGACGCCCTGCGTGCCGCCGGGACGCTGCGCGGGTTCGTGCCGGTCGACGTCAGCGGGGACTTCCTGGAGACGGCGGCCCGGCGCGTGGCCGAGGAGTACCCCTCCGTCACGGTGCACGCGGTCGTCGCCGACTTCGAACGTCACCTGAACCTGCTCCCCTCGGGAGGGCGCCGTCTCATCGCCATGCTCGGCTCCACCATCGGCAACCAGACACCGGGCCGGCGCCACGCCTTCCTCGCCGACCTGCGGCAGGCCGCGTCGGCCGGGGACGGCCTGCTGCTGGGCCTGGACCTGGTCAAGGACCCCGACCGGCTGGTCGCCGCCTACGACGACGCCGCTGGTGTGACCGCCGAGTTCAACCGCAACGTCCTGCGGGTGATCGACCGCGAACTCGACGCCGACGCCGACCCGGAGGCGTTCGCCCACGTCGCGTTGTGGAACCCCGAGGCCGAGTGGATCGAGATGCACCTGCGGGCCGGCAGGGCGATGCGGGTGCGCCTGCGCGCCCTGGACCTGGTCGTCCACTTCGAGCGGGGCGAGACCGTCCGCACCGAGATCTCCGCGAAGTTCCGTCCCGACGGGGCGCGCGCCGAACTCGCCGCCGCCGGGTTCGAGACGACCCACTGGTGGACCGATCCAGGTGGGGACTTCGCGTTGCTGCTGGCCCGTCCCGTCTGAGCGCCCGTCCCCGTCGCGTGGGGAGGGGGCCGCCGCACCGTCAGCTGTGAGTCATGACTTGTCCGCCCGATGGAACCCAAACTCCGAAATAGTCGTCTCAGCCCCGTATCCCCATGCAAAGGCGGCTCGGTAGGCTCGGCTCACCGGACCGCGTGAACGACGGAAACGGGTACATGACGTGGAACTTCTACTGCTGGTCCTGCTCGCCGTAGCGGTGGCCGCCATCGTCCTCCTGCTGTGGCGCAACAGGGCCAGGAGTGGGGCCAAGGCCGGGACGGTGGTCCCCGACGCCCCGCAGGACCCCTTCGCCGACGTGGCGGGGACGAACGGCGATCCGCGGTCGCTCAAGGCGGGGGACATGGTCGAGTTCGGTGCCGAGCGCACCTGGATCCGCGGCACGCTCCGCCTGTCCGAGGGCGGTGCGACGTGGGCCGAGCACTTCCTGGAGGTCGAAGGGGGCCGACGATGGTTGTCGGTCGAGGAGGATCCCGACGTCCAGATCGCCATGTGGACCGGTCGCCCCGACCTCGACCTCACCCCGCACTCCGAGGTGATCGAGTTGGAGGGGGTCCGCTACCGGCTCACCGAGCGGGGCAGCGCCTCCTACCGTTCGGAGGGCACCACCGGACTGCGCGCCCAGGGCGGCATGGACTACGCCGACTACGAGGGGCCGGACGGCCGTCTCCTGTCCTTCGAGCGCTTCGACCACGGAAGCTGGGAACCCAGTCTCGGCGAGACCGTCCACCCCGGGGCCTTCACGATCTATCCGGGGAGTTAGCGATGCGGGAGACGGTCGCGGTGCCGTTCGTCGACACCCGGGCCGCCGACCTCGTCTGGACCCTCGACCACCCGCCCGCCGACGCGCTCGCGGCGCGCGTGCTGTCCCACGGCGCAACGCGCCTGGAGCTCCGCGTTCTCGGCGCCTCCCACCAGGTGCTGGTGGAGACGGGCGGAACCCGGCTGGTCGAGACGGTGGCCTGCCTGCCCGGAACCCCGGGACGGATGCCGGCCCGGCAGGGGAGGACGGTGCCCGGAGCGGCCTCCTACACGTTCCGTTCCCGGGTGCGGCGGCTGGGACCGGCCAGGTTCGCCGGCCGGGTGGCCGCGCTCCGCCGACGACTGGACGCGCACCCCTGCTCGCTGTTCGCCGTCTTCCCCGGCCACCCCCTGGCGGTCACCGCGCTCAGCGCGCACGTCGGCGGCCGCATCCTGCGCTGGCGTACCTGGCACGCCTACCCCCAGGCCGGGGAGCTGGTGACCACCACCACGTCGGTACGGCTCTCCCCCGACACGGAGCAGAAAACGGAGGACGGCGATGACCGCCGGTGAGGGAACCAGAAACTGGGGGAGAATCATCGCGATCTCCTTTCTGGGCGTCGTGGTGCTCCTGGTACTGATCGCCGCCTGTTCGGCGAACGACTGCGGCGACTACGACCGCGAATCCGGAGGGTTCGAGTACGACGCGGTCACGGGCGAGTACGAGAGGAGACCCGACATCTACGTCTACGACCCCGACGACGGCGACTACGACAAGGTCGGCAACGACTACGTCTACGTCGGCTGCGGCGGCTCCTCGTCCTCCTCGACGACGGTGACATCCGGTTCCACGGGATCCGGTGGCGCCAGCGACAATCGTGGCGGCGGCCCCGGTTTCGGCAAGTGACCGGAGTCTCCCCACCTCCTCCCACCCCCTGACCCCGCTCCCCCACGAGAAGAGAGCCGCAATGGACCTGCTCTACAACATCGGTGCCTGCTTCGCCTACGGCGTCGTCGGCACGCTCCTCATGGCGGTGGGCTACGTGCTCGTCGACCTGCTCACCCCCGGCAAGCTGCACGAGCTGATCTGGGTGCAGCGCAATCGCAACGCCACCCTCATCGTCTCCGCCAACACGCTGGGAACCGCGATCGTGGTGGCGTCGGCGATCCTGGCCAGCGAGGTCGGTCTCGTCGACGGCCTGATCACCACCGCCGTGTACGGCCTGGTCGGCCTGGTGCTGATGCTCGCCTCGTTCCTCATCCTGGACGCGCTCACCCCGGGCAAGCTCGGCTCGATCGTCAACGAGACCGAACTGCACCCGGCCGCCTGGGTGAACGCCAGCGCCCACTTCGCCGTCGCGGTGGTGGTCGCGGCGGCCATCTCCTGATGTCCGAGGCGGCGGAGGCGACCACCACGGCGCGCCCCGGACCGGAGACGGCCCCGTTGCCGGTCGGGCCGCGCCTCGCCAGGTTCCTGGTGTTGCTGGCGGTGTTCGTCTGCGCCGCCTGCGGGCTGGTCTACGAGCTCGCGCTCGTCGCGCTCGGCAGCTACCTGCTGGGCGACACGATCACCCAGGCGTCGATCGTGCTGTCGGTCATGGTGTTCGCCATGGGGATCGGCTCGCTCGCCTCCAAACGGCTGACCGCGCGCCCCGCGCTGTGGTTCGCGGTCGTCGAGGGGGTGCTCTCCCTGGTCGGCGGGCTGTCGGTGCTGATGCTCTACGCCGCCTTCGCCTGGTTCTCGCTGTACCAGCCGGCGCTCGTGCTGATCGCCTTCGTCATCGGCGCGCTCATCGGCGCCGAGATCCCGTTGCTGATGACCCTGATCCAGCGCATCCGCCGCCAAGACGCCGCGAGCGCCGTCGCCGACCTCTTCGCCGCCGACTACGTCGGGGGCCTGGTCGGCGGTCTGGCCTTCCCATTCCTGCTCCTGCCGGTGTTCGGGCTGCTGGAGGGCGCGCTGGTGGTCGGCGCGGTCAACGCGGTGGTCGGGGTGGCGATCGTCCTGTGGCTGTTCCGCGGCGAACTCCCGTTGCGGGGACGCGCGCTGCTGGGGGGCGGACTGATCCTGGTGCTGGGCGCGCTCGCCACCGCCTTCCTCATGGCCGGGAAATTCGAGGTGGACGCGCGCCAGGCCCTGTACCGCGACCCGATCCGCTACGCGGAGCGCAGCGACTACCAGGAGATCGTGGTCACCCAGACCGGCGACGGTGCCGACACGCGGCTGTTCCTCAACGGAGACCTCCAGTTCAGCTCCCTGGACGAGTACCGCTACCACGAGTCACTGGTCCATCCGGCGATGGACGGCCCACGCTCCGACGTCCTCGTGCTGGGGGGAGGCGACGGCCTGGGACTGCGCGAGATCCTGCGCTATGACGACGTCCACAACGTCACGCTGGTGGACCTGGACCCGGCGGTCGTCGAGCTCGCGCGCACCGATCCGGGCATCCGCGCCCTGAACGAGAACGCGTTCGCCGACGAACGGGTCGAGGTGGTCGCCGCCGATGCGTTCAACTGGCTGCGTGACAACCGGGAACGCTATGACGTGATCGTGGTCGACATGCCCGACCCCGACGACGTGGGAACCGCGAAGCTGTACTCGGTGGAGTTCTACTCGCTGGTCCGTCAGGCGCTGGCCGAGCAGGGACGTGTCGTCGTCCAGGCCGGATCGCCGTTCTTCGCCTCCGACGCCTACTGGAGCGTGGGCGCGGGCATGGCCGAGGCCGGGCTGAACTCCACGCCCTATAACGTGGACGTGCCGAGTTTCGGCAACTGGGGGTTCTTCCTCGCGTCGGCCTCCTCATCCGCCCCGCCGCTGGGGCTGCCGGCGGAGCTCCCCCCGACCCGCTTCCTGGACGAGGCGGTGCTGCGCGCCGCGCAGGTCTTCCCCAAGGACCGGCGTCCCACGGAGGCGGCGGCCTCCACGTTGCTGGAGCCGCGCATCATCACCTACCACGAGCGCGCCTGGGTCGGCTACTGATAGGAGTAGGTGTTCCCCCGAGGGGCGCGTACGCGCCGTCCTCTCGGGGACCCTCCCACCCGTCGTGAACAGGGAAGGGGTGGGGAGAGCGGGGGCTATGTGTTTAGATCCCCCGGAAACGGGTGAATGAGGGATGTCCGTTCCCGAAGCAATTCGGCAGGTATCCCCATGGACTCCCTTGACGTCTGGAATGACCGCCCCTCCACCCCGTTGAGCGAATCCGAGATCCGCTCCTTCGACGCGATCGTGGCGAGGTCCACCGTCACCCGTCACCGCCGCGCCCTCTCCCGCTTCGTCGCCCACCTCACTCCCACGACGTGCCGCTGGCTCTGCGACCTCTCCGTTCCCCGGCAGATGTGGCGTTCCCCCTGCTGACCCGTCCCCGTTGCCCGGAGCCGGGGCGAGCGCCACGGCCTAGATGTGGATCGCCACCTTGAACTGGGCGTGGGTGAGCGCGAGCGAACCGGGGGCGTTGTGCTGGACCAGCAACGCCAGGGGGGTTCCCACGTGGCTGAACAGCCCCCAGTGCTTGGCCCGGTACTGCCCGCCCGGCGTACGCGCGTCGTCCTCGGTGCACGTGGAGTCGTAACCGGTGGACAGGTCGAGCGGATCGCGCACGAAGCGGCTGCGGACCTCGGTGTAGTCTCCGGACTCCCAGTACATGAGGCCGTAGAGGTCGGCCCACCCGTCCGCGGAGGGCCAGATGAGCCCGGAGCGGTCGTCCTTGCGCCAGTCGGTGATCTCGTATCCGTCGGGCTGTGCCACCTGGTGCATGCCGTGGGCGTCGTAGGACTCCGCCGTTCCGAACGGGAAGCGGACCACGTGGTAACCGCCCGAGGGGATGGCCTGCGGCTCGTTGCGGATCAGGCTGCACACGTAGACGGGCATGGGGGCTCCTCACCGTTGGGTACGTGGACCGTTGTGGATCATCCTCGACAGACGGGGATAAGTCCAAACGACCTGGAGTACCGGCCTGCGCGGTGGGGGCGGGGGAGGGGCAGTGTCCCCTAACCACAGGCGACGACCTTGGCGGGGCGATGCCCGTCAAGGCCGTCGGGAGGGCGCTGCCACGTGTCGCGCGGCGGTCGTGGCCGGTCTAGAAACGGGGTCGAGGTCCCGCCACGGCGTTGAGCTCGGCGTTGTAGGCCCCGTCGGGGCCTGCGTAGGAGAAGCCCTGGCTGTAGAGGCTGCCGCCCACTCCGCCGATCCCACCGGAGGCGGCGATGAGGTAGGCGCTGTAGGCTCCCTTCGGTCCGGCGAAGGCGAACGAGGTGTGGTAGAGACTGCCGCCCCCGCCGATACCCGCGCTGGCCGCGCCGACCGCGCCCACCGCCATCGGTGCCGCGAGCAGGCCGATGACCGCGGCGCGTTGGATGATCCGCATCTCGTGTCTCCTTGACTGCGATGGTGGACATCTCGGGCCCGGTTCCCGCCGCTCCGCGGCCGGAGACCGATCCCTCTCGTTCGGGTCATACGACCCATCAGGCGCGCTACCGATACATAACGTGACCATTCAACGATTCGTTGTGATGTATCTCGTAGCAATGGCGGACAACCCGGAAGGGCGCGCGGCGGTCTCGTGTGCGATATCCGCTGAGGACGTGCCACCGCGAGCGCGAAAGCCGGCCGGGCGGGGCGGTTCAGGGGCCTGACGCGGGCCGACGCGAACAGCGGCGGGCCGCGTCCGGGGATGGAGTCCGGCGCGGTCCTGGCCGGAAGCGGCCTCGGCGACGTGTCGGTCTAGCGCCGTGCGCCGAAGGGGAGGAAGCGGCGGCGCCGCGCGGTCCCCCGCAGGAGTTCCCAGCCGGGAAAGGCCCCGCTCTCCTCCATCACGTGTCGCAGGGCGTGGAAGAGCCCTTCCTGGGCGAAGTCGGGATCCGGGGCGAGGCAGCCGATGCCCAGTCGAACACCGTCGACGTCGGCTCGGACCCGGTGGGAGAGGCCGAGGATCGCGCCGCCCCCGGGGCCGGTCACGTAGCGGACCTCCCTGGCCCCCCGACCGAGGATCCGGACCAGCGGGGGGCCGGTGACCTCGTCGAGACGGGGGGCGCCGGCGGGGAGGCGGGCGAACCATTCGGTGTGGACGAGAGGCACTTTCGGTCCTTTCGAGCCGGGCGGCGGGCGTCACGGATGGGACGGGAACGCTGGAACGTGTGGGAACGGTGTGGTCCCTGGGGCGGATCAGCCCCAGGGACCACGCGAAGGAGAGGAGTGGCGGTGCCGCTACCGGGCTCTCACCATTCAGAAGGGGCCGAAACCGCCCTCGACGGTCGCGTCGCCCCAGCTCCCCCAGTGGTCGGAGCCCTCATGCACCTCGACCTCGTATCCCTCTTCTTCCTCCCACTCGCCGTGACCCCAGCCGCCATGGCCCCAGCCCCAGCCGCCGTGCCCCCAGCCGGGGAAGCCCCAGCCGCCGTGGCCGGCGCCCCAGCCACCGTGGCCCCAGCCGGGGAAGCCCCAGCCGCCGTGCCCCCGGCCAGGGAGGCCCCAGGCCCCGGGATGACTTTCGGCGGCGGCGGTGCCGGTGATTCCCAGCGCCACGGGCGCCGAAATCAGACCGATGATCACCGCGCGTTTGATGCTTCGCATGTCGTGCTCCTCGTGTGAGGCGTTGGGCACTCGGAGAGGGGCCTTCGTTGTGTCGGGTCGAAGAGGACCGACCTCGTCCGAGTCGGGTTCCCATGTGGATCCCACGAGGTGCGCTACCACGACAAAAGGCGTCCATTCGACCATGACCCATGTCCGATCTCATAAACGCTCGTGCCATCCGAAACGAAGGCGGAAAAGGAGGGAACGCGGTATCTCGTCATGAAACGGAGCTGCGAAAAGGAGGGGGAGGGGAAAGGTGTACGTGCGTATTGGGGGTTTTCCCCTTATATATGTGTGAACCCTGGCGAGCGGGTGCTCGCCAGGGTCTTCCCTGGGAAGGAAGTCGTGGGCGGTGTGGTGGCCGCCGGTTGGTGTGGGTTAGTAGAAGAGGCCGTCGTTGGTGGAGGCGGTGACGTTGACTTCACCGGCGCCCTTGGGGCCGGCGAAGGAGGCGTTCTCCTCGTAGAAGGAGCCGCCGCCCCAACCGCCCCAGCCGCCACCCCAGCCGCCGCCCCAGCCGCCGCCGAAGCCCCAGCCGTCGCCGCCGGCGAAGCTGGTGACGTCCCATTCGGCCGCGCCGTAGGGGCCGGCGAAGGAGGCGCTCTCGTTGAACAGGGAGCCTCCGCCCCCGAACCCGCCCCCGATGCTCGCGTTGGCCGCACCGGCGATTCCCATGGCCATCGGCACCGTGAGGAGGCCGACGGTCACACCGCGCTTGATCCAGCTCATGTCGTGCTCCCTTGTCGTTGACAGGAGTGTGGGCACTGCCGGGCCGGCCGTTCGTCGTGGTGAAAGGGGGCCGGTGCCGGCGTGAGGGTGGTGACCCTCGCCCCCCAGCTACCAGAACCCATAGTGGCCAATCAGTGACAACGAGTGTCGATCTTCACGTTCGCAACGAGCAACCCACCACCCCACCAACCACCACAACCCCCCTTATCACCAACAAAAAACACCACCAC
>NZ_FUWS01000006.1 GCF_900167435.1 Marinactinospora thermotolerans DSM 45154 | reverse complement strand
CGTGGTGGACGGGGCCAAAACAAACTTGGCTTAAAGAAAATCGAACACGCGCTGTTGAGTTCTCAAAAAACAACCGCATCCTCGCCTACAAGCCCGAACCCTCGTCCGATGCTCTTCCGCAGAGGCGGTGCTTCCGCTTTGTTGTGTTCCCACTTTATCAGGTGTTCCGTCCGGCGTCGAATCGGCGCTTTCCGGGTTTCCCTGATGAAACCGGGAATCGGTTCGCGTTTTCCGGAGTGTGTCCGGGTCCCGCGTTCCGTTGTGTCTTCACTTTATCAGGGCGTTCCGACCCCGCCAAACCGGCGATTTCCGAACTTCCTGAACATCGACACGAATTGCCCACAACGAGTCATGGACATGACAATGATGCCATGACACGAAAGTGGTCACCGCCGTTTCGATGCTCGGGCACGTCCATCAGAAGATGTCCGTTACGCCCGAAGAAGACCGCCGCCCCGAGGAGGCTCAGAACCTGCCCCGTTTCAGGCGACTCGAAGAACTATAGTCAGCGTTTCGCGGAGTACCAACTCGATCAAGGGTGATCCGCGCCACCAGCTCGAAGGCGTCCCGGAACACCGTCCCGGCCCTCACCTCCCGTCCCCCGCGAGCTCACGCAACCGGCGGGCCCGCAGCACCATCTCCAGCTCGAAGCGGACCTGCGGATCCCGCAGTCGATCGCCGAAGAGCCGTTCGACGTGGTTCATCCGGTAACGGACCGTCTGTGGGTGCACGCCCAGCATCGCCGCGGTCTCCGGAGCGCCGCCTCCCCTGGTGACCAACCAGGCGAGGAGGGTCTCGGCGAGCTTCGCCGCGCGCTTCTCTGCAAGCCCCTCGAAAGGCCCGAGACTGCGTTCGCCGAGACGGGCCAGCAGGCGTTCGTCCTGGAAGAGGAGCAGGACCAGCAGGTGATCGTCACAGGAGAGCAGCCCCTCCCCGGGAAGAATGCCGCGTTCCCTCAGGTTCAGGCCCTGCTTGGCCCAGCGGAACGACAGGGACGCCTCATGGAGGTCCACCACCGGACCGATCACGGTCGGCTCCTCGCCGAGGACGTCCTCGATGGCCCGCCGGTCCTGCTCCGTCACCGGAGCCGGGACGAGGAGACACGGGTCGGGGCGGTCCGTGTCCAACAGATGGTCGGCGTCCATCCGTAACCGCCTGGTGGGGGAGACCTCGACTCCGGAACGCAGCGCGACGCAGGCGACCTGGTCGGGGAGGCGCCAGCCGGCGAGCCGCGCAGCCATTTCCATGCTCTCCCGGTCCGCCGCGGGTTCGGCGAGGAGAAGGGTGAGGAGACGGCGCCGGAAGTGTTCGCGCGCCCCCGCGGACCTGGCCTGCGCCTCGGCGTAACCGGCCAGGGACTCCGCCGCGATTCCGTCCAGGTAGGCGAAGACGGCCTCGGCGAGCAGGGCGAGGACCGCGGCCGACTGGCCGGCCCGCTCCGCGCGGCGGGCCAGGCGACGCCAGGCGATGCGGGTGCCGAGCCGGTAGGCGCTGTGGAGGGCGTCGAGGCTCCGCCCCTCGCGGAACTCGTTGCGGCCCAGCCTGCGGTAGATCCGTTCTCCGTTGACCTGGGTCTGGGAGGGACCGCGGACCAGGTCCAGGAAGTGGTGGAGGGCCCGTTCGACGCCGAGGCGGACGGTGCGCCCGTACACGTCGTTCAAAGGACGCGCGAATTCCGGTATCCCGGCGAGGATCGCCTGGACGATCTCCTCGGCGAGGACCTCCACCTCGGGTTCGAGGATGTCGGCGAGCTCGGCCGGGAGTTCCTCCCAGGGGCGGCTACTGGGCTCGGTGTCGCGAAACCGCACACGTCCTCCCGGCCTCGGGCAGTCTGACGAGTCCGTTCCGTCGCGCCCCGAACCGGCCCCTGCAACGTACGGTGACCCATCCACACTGTCAACGGTCCGCTCGCCCCTCTCGCGCGCCCGCTCACCGGAGACGGCGACACCCCGCGAACCTCCGCTCGACCGGGCGCGTCTTTGTCACCCGCGTGACAAAGCGCCCCTCAGGCGGGCACGAAAGCGCCGGCGAACGGCCGCTTCCACATCGCGCCCGCACCGCTCCTCCTCCACCGTCTTCGCAGGTGGGAAGGGGAAAGAGAATGTTCCGGCGAGGGGTCTGCGAGTTTGTTCCCGCCGCCGGAAAAACAGCGTGAAACGCCCTTGAAACACCATGGCGTGCCATTACATGATTACCCCACTCACACATGGACGTGTCACAGATCACTTTCGGAAACGGAAACGATCCACCGCACTCACCGGCGCCGGGGGACGGACGAGCGCGGCGGCACGCCTCCGAGGAAGGAATCATCCATGGTCGAAGAACCCCTGGATCAGGAGGAGCAGGAGCGGGAGGGCAGCCACACCAGCTGGCGGCGCTTCGCCCTGCTGACCGCTCCCGCAGCCCTCGGCGCCGGAGCCCTGGTGTTCGCGATCGCCAACGGGGCGATCGCCGCCTCCTTCGCGGTCTCCGGACAGCAGTTCAAGATCTCGGCCGACGAGATGAACGGCGAGGGCGTCGCCATCTACGGCTCCCTTGACCAAAGCGTTCGCGGTGACGTCCACCCGGTCGCCGTCGCGGCGATCCGCGAGGCCGAGATCACCTCGCTGTGCCAATCGGTGATCACCGAGTTCCCGATCCTCGGGAAGGTCTCCCTCAAGCTCTCCGCCGGCACCGACGGCACCCCCGTCGAAGCGTCGAATCTCTTCATCGACATGACCCAGATGGCGGGCGACACCGAGTTCTCCAACCTGGAGATCGGCCGTGACGCCTCGACCCTGGACAAGGGGCCCAGCGGTGGACAGGGCGTGCAGGACCTGTTCGGCATGCAGGGCGACACCATCTCGGTGCGCGGCCTGGAGCAGACCGCGTGGGCCGCGAACGCCGGCTCCTTCCGGCTCTCCGGTCTACACCTGGCGGTGGCGCGCGGCGACGCCGAGTGCTTCTGACCCGTCCGCGCGCCACCTCCCGGCGCGCGGACGCCTCCAGCGCGGGTGATGTCGACGAGAGAGGAAGAAGAAGCGATGGCCAGGCGGTCTTCCGGGAAGCAGCGCGGCCCCTCGTCCCGGCCGGGGCCGCGACGCCGGTTCCGCGCGTGGCGGCGACGACGCCCGTTCTGGGGCGGCCTGCTGACGATGCTGGCCGGCGCGGAGATCTGCGTCCTTCCCCTGGCCCCGGTGTCCGTCATGATCGCCCAGGGCATCGCCGGCGTCCCCTCGGTGCTCATGGGGGTCTTCCTCATCGCCCTCGGCATGATCACGTGGGCGTCCCCGCAACAGCACACCATCACCGGTGTCCTCACCACCCTGATCGGGCTGGGGGCGCTGGTGATGTCGAATCTCGGTGGGTTCGTCATCGGCAGCCTCCTCGCCTTCGTCGGCGGGGGCCTGATGTTCGCCTGGCGTCCCACCGCGCGCCCCCGAAGCAGCCGGCGCGGCCGGCGCTCGGCGCGGCGCTCCCAGGACGGCGGCGGGCCTCCCGCTCCCGCCGCCCCGGGGAGCGGCCCCACGGCTGAGGAAGCCCTGGACCGCCCCCACTGACCGATCGGTGATCCCGCCCCCGGCTCGTGTGCCATGCCGGTTCCCCGGTGTGCGCATTAACCCGGTGACACGTCCGTACGGACGTCCGCGACGGTGGCCCCGTCCACGGACCGATCGGTGCTCTTTCCCGGTAGGAAGAAGGAGATCAGCGTGCGAACCACCCGCTCTTCGACGTCCCGATCCGCCTGCCTCCCGTCCCTCCTGCTGCGCGGTGGCCTGACCGCCGTCGGCGCCGCCGCCGTCGTGGGCATGGCCGCGGCCCCCGCGCTGGCCGCGGGCTCCACCACCGTCGGTCCGGCCGGTGACTACTTCTCCGCCTCGCTCAGCAACTCCGCCACGCTGACGGTCGGCTCCGTGACCGTCACGTGCAGCGTCTCCCAGTCGGCGCCGTCGCAGCCCCTCGGCACGAACTCCGCCAACCAGGTCCCGACGGCCAACAGCAACCCGGCCGGGCCGGTCACCTCGACGATCAACGCGCCCACCTTCACCAACTGCCGGACCAACATGCCGTTGGTCAACGCGCAGGTCACCACGTCGGGAACGTGGGGGATCTCCGCGCAGCACGGTTCCCCGTCCACCGTGTCCTTCCAGATCCCGCAGGGCGGCCTGGAGGTCCAGACGAGCGGGCTCGCGTCCTGCCACGCCGTGACCGCTCCGGACGGCCCGGCGAGCGTGGCCGGCGACTGGACCAACGGGAACCCCGCCAGCACCCTGGTGTTCGCCGGCGACACGGTCCCGGTCGAGGTGACCGGCGGCTTCGGTTGCCCCACGGCGGCGACCCAGGGGTCGTTCTCCGCGACCTACCAGGTGCGCAACGTGAGCACGCCGAGCTCGCCCATCAACATCACCGCCTGATCCCGGCCCCGTCCCGAGGGCCCCGGCCTGCGCCGGGGCCCTCGTCCCAGGTCGACGGGTGGACATCTCCGCTCATCGCCGAATCGACATGTCCCCGCGTCGTCAAGGCGGCGAGTCGCCGAGTCCATCGGATCGCTCTCATCCCCGCAGGGCCCGGCCCAGGCGGTCCAGCCCCTCCTCGATCTCGGCCGGCCCGTAGGTGGTGAACGACAGGCGCAGGGTGGCACGGTCGGGGGAGTCCACGTAGAAGGGGTATCCAGGCACGAAGGCGACATCGTGCTCCAGGGCTCGATGCAGGAGCTCCCCCGTGTCGACGTCACCGGGCAGGCGCACCCAGACGAACATGCCGCCGTCGGGATCGCTCCACACGCTGCCCTCGGGCAGGACCCGGGGGAGCGCGGCGAGCATCGCGTCACGCCGCGGCGCGTAGGCGGCGCGGATCCGCGCGACGTGGTCGTCGAGTCCCGTCTTGGCGAGGTAGGTGGCCGCCGCGGCCTGGACGACCGTCGAGGTGTGCAGGTCGGCCGCCTGCTTGGCGACGACGAGCGAACGACGCGGACCGGCGGGGGAGCGCAACCAGCCCAGGCGCATCCCCGGGGCCATGATCTTGGACAGGCTGCCGAGCAGGATCGTCCGGTCGGCCGCGGCGGGCTGCGCGGCGATGGGCGGCAGTGGTTCGCCGCGGTAGCGCAGCTCCCCGTAGGGGTCGTCCTCGACGATCCACAGACCGTGCCGGGCGGCGATCTCGGCGACGCGGCGGCGGCGCTCGCCGGGCAGCGTGCGGCCGGTGGGGTTGGAGAAGGTGGGAACGAGGTAGAGCAGGGACGGCCGCTCCCGGGCCACCGCGGCGTCGAGCGCGTCCGGGTCGATCCCGTCGGCGTCACCGGGGACCGGGACGACCCTGGCTCCGGCGAGCGTGAAGCACTGGATCGCGGCCAGGTAGGCCGGCTGTTCGACGAGGACCACGTCGCCGGGGTCGAGCAGGGCCGCGGCGACGAGGGAGAGTCCCTGTTGGGAGCCCGTGGTGACGAGGAGGTCGTCGGGGGCGGTGGGAAGGCCCGAGCCGGTGATCCGGGCGGCGAGCGCCGCGCGGAGATCGGGGTCGCCCTCGGTGGTGGAGTACTGGAGGACCTGTGCGGGCCGCGTGGTGAGCACGTGGTCGAACGCGGCGCGCAGCGCGTCGGCGTCGAACAGTTCGGGGGCGGGCAGGCCGCCGGCGAAGGAGATGACGCCGGGGCGGGCGGTGAGGGCGAGGATTTCACGGACGGGGGAGCTGCCGACGGCGCGGACGCGGGCCGAGGGCTGGGGACGGGGATCGCTCACGACAGACCACCTCACGTCGTCGACGGTGACCTCGACGGCGCCGAGGCCACCGTCGAGTCTAGACTCGCCATCCAATAAATGGACAGAAATCTCATGATTCGAGACAGCGGTGAGGGTCGCCGTAGAAGAGACCGCGCCCCCGGGGGACCGCCGGTCCCCTCCCGGCCCGCCCCCCGCACCCGGCGCGGCGGTCCGGCCCCGCCTCACCACTCGGAGACGAGCTCCTCCGGAGCGGTCCGGGCGATTCCGGCCAGCGTCGCCAGGGCGCGGGACAGCGCCTCCTCGGGCGGGGAGGCGAGCCCGATCCGAACGGCGTTGGGCGCCCGGCGCGGGTCGACCGCGAACGCCGCCGCCGGGGTCACACCGATCCCGTGCCGCGCGGCGGCGGCCACGAAGGTGTCGGCCCGCCACCCCTCGGGCAGGTCCCACCAGCAGTAGTAGGAGCAGGGATCGTCCCGTACCGCGAAACCGTCGAGGCGTTCGGCGGCGATTCGATGCCTGCGGCCGACATCGCGCCGCTTGGCCTCGGCCACCGCGCGGACGACACCGTCGGTCAGCCAACGGGTCGCCGCCTCCAGGGCGAAGCGCATCGGCATTCCCCCTCCCGCGCGCAAGGCCGCGGCCACCTCCGGCACCAGGGGTTCGGGGACCGCCATGAAACCGACGCCGAGGCCGGGCGCGACGCGCTTGGAGAGACTGTCCACGAAGATCGTCCGCTCCGGGGCGAAGGACGCCAAAGGCGGGACGGTGTCGCGCAGGAAGGTCCACACGCCGTCCTCGATCGCGTTGACCCCCAGGCGGGAGAGGAGACCGGCGAGCTCGATCCGGCGCCGTTCGGTCATGGAGAGCGACAGGGGGTTGTGCAGGGTCGGTTGCAGGTAGACCGCCGACAGCGGGGCGACGCGCGCGGCCTCCTCGACCGCCTCGGGGATCATCCCCTCCTCGTCGAGCGGGATGGCGACGACGGTGACCCCGAGTCGGGCCGCGATCGCCCTGACCGCCGGATAGGTGAGCTCCTCGACGCCCAGCCGGGCTCCCGGCCGGACGAGCGCCGAGACCGCCGCGGAGACGGCCTGACGTCCGTTGGCGGCGAACAGGATCCGGGCGGGATCCGGCCGCCACCCGGGGCGGGACAGCAGGTCGGCGAAGAGCGCTCTGGCGGGCGCCGTCCCCGACGTGCCGACCGGACGCATGGCCTCGTCCAAGACGTCGGGGCGCAAGAGGGGGGAGATCCCCTCCGCGAGGAGGCCGGCCTGCCCGGGGACGACCGGATGGTTCAGCTCCAGGTCGATCTTCCCGTCGGAGGGCTCGGCCAGCGCGGGCCCGGGCCTCGGGGTGGAGGCGCGCACGAAGGTCCCCCGGCCCACCTCGCCCAGCGTCAATCCCCGCCGGGACAGCTCCGCGTAGACCCGGGCGGCGGTGGAGTTGGCGATACCGCGCTGCCGGGCGAAGGCGCGTTGCGTCGGCAACCGGTCCCCCGGCCGCAGGCGTCCCGACACGATCCGCCCGGCGATCTCGTCGGCCACCCGGCGATAGTCATCCATTCGCGTCCTCCATTCGGTAACCCGAAAGAAGAAAAACACGACATTGCACCGAGAACAATTCTTCATATTGCACTCGACAAAAGAACACGGCTAACTTCGTGTCGAGGTCGACGGCCTCGGAATCCCCCGCGGAGAAGAGGTCCGGAATTGGCCGAGCAGAGCGCGGTCGTCGGTGTCGTCTCGATCGCCCTGGGGATGGTGCTGTCCCCCGGACCCAACATGATGCACCTGGTGTCGCGCAGCGTCGGCCAGGGGCGTCGCGCGGGCCTCGTCTCGCTGGCCGGGGTGGCGGTGGGCTTCCTGGTCTACCTGGTGGGCGCCAATCTCGGTCTGGCGGTCCTGTTCACCGCGCTCCCCGAACTGCTCACCGCGATCAAGGTGGCCGGTGCCCTCTACCTGCTGTGGCTCGCCTGGACGACCATCCGGCCCGGAGGTGTATCGGTGTTCGCCGTGCGCGACGTCCCCGCGGATCCGCCGCGCCGGTTGTTCACCATGGGCCTGATGACGAATCTCCTCAATCCGAAAATCGCCATCCTGTATATCTCGATCATTCCGCAATTCATCAACCTGGAGTCGGGTGGCATCCTGGTCCAGGGACTCGTGCTGGGAGGTCTCCAGATCCTGGTGGCCGTCTCGGTGAACCTGGCCATCGTGGTGGCCGCCGGGGCGATCGCCGGGCTCGTGACCGGCCGGCCCACCTGGCTGCTGGTGCAACGGGTCGCCATGGGCGCCCTCCTGGGAGTCCTGGCGATCTCACTCGTCCTGAGCGACGTCGAGATCGCCGCGGTCGGCTGACCCATCGCCGCCGGACGGCGCCGCTCGGCTCCGGCCGCCGCGGTCCCGGGACACGGCAATACCATGACGTGTCCGTGGGCGAGGCGAGGGGACGTGGCGTGATCAGGGTTGTGCTGGCCGAGGACATGCATCTGATCCGGGGCGCGCTGGTGGCGTTGCTGGACATGGAACCCGACGTCGAGGTGGTCGCGGACGTGTCCTCGGGGGAGGCCGTCATGCCCGCCGTCCTCGAACACCGCCCCGACGTCGCCGTCCTCGACGTCCAGATGCCGGGCATCGACGGCCTCCAGGCCGCCTCGATGATCGCCGAGCAGGCCCCCGAGTGCCGTACCTTGATCCTCACCCAGAACGGACGTCCAGACGTGCTGCGCAGGGCGCTGTCCGCCAAGGCCCTGGGCTTCATGCTGAAGGACGCGCCCCCCGCCGAGCTGGCCGGCGCGATCCGGCGGGTCGCGGCCGGTGAACGGGTGATCGACCCGGACCTCGCCACCGCCACCATCGAGGCCCGCGCGAACCCGTTGACGGACAGGGAGGTGGAGGTACTGCGCCTGGCCGGCGAGGGCGACGAACCAGGCGAGATCGCCGCGCGGCTCCACCTGGCCAAGGGGACGGTGCGCAACTACCTCGGGACGATCGTCACCAAGCTCGGTGCGCGCAACCGCCTGGACGCCGTACGCATCGCGACCGAGGCCGGATGGCTGTGATGCGCCGTCTCACCCGCCCGTCCGCGCCGGAGCGGGGGCGCCGCAGCCCGTCCTCCGAGGCGCCGGGTGGGTCACGACGAGCTCGTATCCGCCATCGCCGATAGGCCCACTGGTGAGTTCACCTCCCGTCACCGCCACCCGCGCCGCGAGGTTGATGATGCCGTTGCCGCCGCCCCGGCTGGTCCGCTCGTCGCCGTAGTCGCCGGCCGGATCGGGCAGGACACCATCGTTGGCCACGCGCAGGCGGACCTGGTCGGCGGCGGAGACGACCTGGACGGTGACGACGCCGGCCCGGCTGTGCCGCAGGACGTTGGTGACCGCTTCGCGGAGCACGGTGGCCAGCAGCGCGTCGAGCCGATCGTCGAGCGGGCCGGGGTCGATGTCGAGTCGCACGTCGACGCCCGCGGCGGTGAGGATGTCGTGGGCCGAGGCGATCTCCGCGCCCAGCGAGATCTCCGAGTCGCCGTGGGGGATGGAGCGGAGGTCGGCGAGGGCCCTACGGGCCATCCGCGCGATGTCCCGGAACTCCGTGTCCGCGCGTTCGGGGGCGCGGGCGGCGAGTTCGGCCTTGACGGTGATGGCGGACAGGCCGTAGCCGAGCAGGTCGTGGACGTCGGCCGCGATGCGGCGGCGCTCCTTGGCCACGGCGATCGCCGCGAGCGCCGACCGGGCCTCGTGCACCTGGGTGACGAGCCGGGTGAGCAGCGCGAGACCGTAGAACATCATCGCGACCGACACGGTGGCGACCGTCGACACCAGGACGACGATGAGGGGGACGGACTTCGCCACGAGGACGACCACCGCCTCGCCCACGACGATGGCGGCGAACAGGGTCCACGATGCCCCGCGGCCGGGAACCGTGATCAGCGCCGACGCCGCCGCGAGACTGACCAGGCTGTGGACGAGCTCGAACTCGGGACGGAACAGGGGAACGAACGCCAACACCGTCTGGAGGGGGAGCGTCCAGACGAGGTGCCGGGGCCGCGCACCAGGACGGTGGGAGAGCACGTGGTGGATCTGTAGCCCCACGACGGACAGCACGATGGCGCACCCGACCACGGTGGACGGCTCCGGGTCGGCCAGGGTGAAGACCAGGCTGCCGACCACGTAGATGGCCAGTCCGCTGAGCGCGATGGGCAGCGCGAGACGCGGCGTCATATCGGCCTGGGGAACCGTGTCCGGCCGGGACACGGGGGCCTGCCGGACCCGCGCGGCGGCATCCCGGGTCAGCTCCAGGATCTCGGCCGGGCGCCTCTTATCGGCCAGCCCGATGACGGCCGACAGCGTCGAGCCGAGAATGCCGTCCAGGTCCCGGGAGATCCGTTCGCGTTCGTCGGCCACGGACTGGGCGGCCAGCTCCCTGCGAGCCGCGTGCAGTTCACTGCGCAGGTCGCTGAGCCGGGTGAGCCCGAAGACGACCAGTCCCATGATCAGCGTGTTCCCCGCCGCGCTCACCCCGGCGTAGAGATCGGCGCCCGACAGCAGACCGGCCGCGACGGCGACGGCGCCGAACACCGCCCAGCGGATGCGGCCCGGCACGATCAGCAGCACCGAGGCGGCCAGGAACGCCTTCGGCTCGCTCCATGGGAACAGCGCCGCCTGGGCCGCGAGCGTCCACCAGCTTCGCAACCGTCTCGTCTGCGGCAGACAGTGGACGAGCTGGAGCGCGAGGAACCCGAGTGTCGCCACGGTCGGCTGACTGAAGAACAGGGGAGTGGTCAACCCCACCAGCGTGATGATGAGGATCGTCACGGGGGCTCACCCTAGCGCTTCGACCCGTTATTTCAGCCGTTCGAACCAGGCGTCCGTTTCATGCATTCTGCACGGCCGATCAAGGTGTACGGCACTGGTCCGCGCCCCGCCCGAGCCGAGATCCTTACAGACGCGATCCGGCGGTCCACCCCATCGCGCCCCCTTCGCGCACGCGGGCGGCCGGCCGCTCTTCGGTCCGTACCCGGACGGGCTCCCGAGACCGCCGACGGAAACCGCCCCCGCCGTGCACCGTCGCGCGCGTGTCGGGGAACGCGCCCCCAGGCGAGAGAACGGAGCATCGGGTGACGACCGGACACACGTCGGACGTGGACCTCCCGGCCCCAGGCCACGACGTCACCACCCCGGCCGGCGGCGACCGGGCCACCCGCCCCCGTGGGCGGTGCGCCTCCGTGTGGTGACCGAGGTCTACGGCGAGGGAGCCGGCACCGTGACGCCCCGGTCGACCTGTCGACACGACGACCGGGGCGTCCACACCTCCACCGGAATCCATCCGCGTCCCTGCCCACCGCGGACCACCACGGCGGGGGCTCGCCCGGGCTCCCGGCGGTACCGACGCCGATTTCCCCTACTCGCAATTGAAGGACGCCCCATGACCAACCCCGTACCCCCCGGACAGGTGACCGGATGGCGCGGTCTCATCAAGCGCCGGCCGATGACGAGCTTCTTCACCCTGGCGATCGGCTTGAGCTGGATCGCCTGGATCCCCTACATCCTCTCCAACCACGGCCTGGGCCTGCTGGACTTCGAGCTCCCCGGACTGGCGTCGCAGCTCCTCCTGATGCTCCCCGGTGCCTACCTCGGCCCGATCTTCTCGGCCTTCCTCGTCACCGCCGTCGCCGACGGCCGGAAGGGGCTGCGACGTTGGACGGGGCGCCTGCTGAAGTGGCGGATGAACTGGCGCTGGTACGCGCTGGCCGTGCTGGGCGTTCCGGCGGCGCTCATCGTCTGTGCTCTCCCGTTCTCCGGCGGGGACGTCCGGGTACCGCCGCTCATGGTGCTCGCGGTCTACGTCCCCGGCCTCGTCCTGCAGTTCGTGACCACCGGCATCGCCGAGGAGCCGGGCTGGCGCGACTTCGCCCTGCCCCGGATGCAGCCCTACTTCGGGCCGCTACGCGGTACGGTCATCCTCGGTGTGATCTGGGGGATCTGGCACCTGCCGCTGTTCCTCACCGAGTGGGGCGGCTTCCCGCACGGGACGTGGGCCGACCCCATCAACTTCACCTTCTCGTGCGTCTTCATCAGCGTGGTGATGACCTGGGTCTTCAACCGGACCGGTGAGAGCCTGCCGATCGCGATCCTGTTGCACGCCAGCGTCAACAACTTCATGTCGATCGTTATGGGCTTCATGTTCCCCTCGATCGGTGCCACGCACGCCGACGGCACCAACGTCATCCTCCTCGCCTTCGGCCTGGCCTCCGCCGTGCTGCTCGTGGCGACCCGGGGCAGGCTCGGGTACAACCCGGAGGCCACGGCAGGGCCGGGGGAGCGCGGGCCGCGGGCCCAGGAGCCCGGGGCCGGCGTCCAGGCGTGAACCCACGGGGCCACCGGTCAGGGCCGGCGGTCCCGACCCCGGATCGAACACGGTCCCGGGTGGCGCTGCCGCCGGGGCGCGTTCGCGTCCAGAGCGCCGACACCGCCGGACGCCGAACGGTCATGTCGACAAGGCGATGACTGCACTTCGCTGCTGTACGCGAAAGGCCCACCGAGTCTTCGGTGGGCCTTCTCGCAGCTTATGAGGGTGGGCGTACCAGGACTTGAACCTGGGGCCTCATCCTTATCAGTTCGATCGGCCTCGACGGTGGAAGCGTCCCCACCTGGAGCGGGCGTCCGCTAACGGTCGTCTGCGTCCCCTCGTGTCCGATGGCGTTGCTGTCACCGTTGCTGTCATCTGATTCCCACTGACCTGGGCGACGTGCGGTAGGCGGCCAGCGACCACAGCGGCGGGACGTGCTCGCTCCTGCCTCAGCCCAGACTCCCCCCGACCACAGCGTTCGGCGACCGGGGTTCCGGTCCGAGGTGCTTGGCCGCGCTGAGGCCGGCAACCGAAGACAGACAGGGCCGCGCGACCGAGCGCCTCGGGATCCGAGCACGTCATCAGCCGAGTTCGTTCGAACGGCAACCGTTCGTCTTCGGGCCGCATCATGAGCCGATTAGTGTGGCCGTCGTCCGCGCTCGGGACCGGGCGGCAGCCCGCAGCCCGAGCGGCGGACAGCAAGCCGGAGCGACGGCGCGAAGCGCCGTCGCCTTGATCCCATACGGCTCTATTCGGCAAAGGGATCGGGCTTCTCAGGAGCTTACAGAGTAGGCGTTCTCCCAGGTGCGTTCGAAGCTCTGTAGGTAGGTGGAGAGCATCTCGGCGTTCCTGGAGTCGTCGACGCGGAGCACGGGCGCCATGGAGGCGGGGGCACCGTGGACGTGCTGGTTGACCAGCATGCGGTCGTCGGATCGGTAGATCGAGTTGTAGAGCACCGTGTCGTGAAGCCGGATCTCCACGCCTTCGACGTCTTGTAGTGGCCGGTAGAGGATCAGGGCATTTCTGATCTTCGCCTGCATGGCGTCGCCGATGCCCTCCTCGGCACCGCGTTGTTCGACGTGCCTGCTGTCGGGGTCCCCCAACAGGATGCGCACCGCCACGCCGGCTCGCGCCTTGCGTTCGAAGATGTCGAGGATGCCGGGGTCGTCAGCGAGGAAGAGGCCGCTGTAGACGAGGATGCCGATCTCCCGCTCGGCGGATTCGAAGAGATCCCGCCATACCTCGTGGGGCACGGCCCAGCGATGCGGATAGACCGCGCGTAGTGCCGGCTCGTCTCGGAGGCTTCGCGCCTCCGGAGTGACCTCATCGGCCCAGAGGGTGTTCTCGTCGGCTCCCAGCAGGTCGGCGACGGCCCAGCGGTGACGTGGATAGGGCTTCTGGCCGGAGAGCCAGCGACGCACTGTCTTGGGATCGACGCCCAGGCGTGCGGCCACGTCGGTGTCGGACAGCCGTGCCTGGGCCATGGCTCGGCGTAGCGCCTCGTTCACGTCGATGACCTCCGGAGCGCGGGGAGACCCCGACGATAACAGAAGACGTCCCAAGACGTCCCTGGAGACGTCCGATACGGGGTACACATGTCCGCCCGATCGGACGAGGGTTTCCGCAGGTAGCAAAGACCCCCGCGAGCGGTCTGAACGCTCCGGGGGCGTGGTCCCAACCTGATGGAAGCAGGCGGAACATGCGGAACCCTATCCTCTGGCCCTGGCGCAGGCATCCCCGCAGGCGGACGCCCCAGCCACAACGGCTTTACACCTCGATCCCGTTCACTCCACCGCCTCCGGCGTATCCCATCCCGCCTAGGGCGGCGATGGTACGGCCCTATGTCCTGCACAGCGAACGCCTTCGCCGGCAGGCGCACGAGGACCGGATGCGGCTCGGTGTGGCGGTCCTCCTCGACATCGCCCGTCCGCTGGAGGTGGCCGCGTGAGCACCGTGGAAGATCCCCTGCTCCGGTTGCTGCAACGGCACTACGGGGACCGCTGGGCCATCCGCCGTACCTCTCACCTGTGGATCGCGACCGTGCGCGATCGCGACGTGGACCATGCCCCCACACTGGTCGAACACGACATCGAGGACTTCGTACGGGAGCTGGAGCACCCTCCGCCCGGATCGGGGCGGTCATTGCTGTCCAGCGGCTGGCTCCACTCGCGGCTCGATCCGCTCGACACCGACGATGACGCCTACTACCAGGACGATCGTTCGAAGAGCTGACCAAGGCCCCGTGCGGCCGGTGTCTCATCCTTCTCCCCACACCGGTCGCGCGGTCAATACGGCCGGTCTCCGGACGTCCTGCTCCCGTGGCGCGGAATCGCGGGGCCGGACGCCGGGGACCGGTCTGCGAACATGTTGGAATCGCTGGGGCTGGTGTTGTGACCGGAGGGACCTGAGGTGAGCCCGCGTTCGACCCCGTGGAGGACCTACACGCGGATAGCGGAGACGCTGCGTCGGCGTATCGCCGACGGTGATCTCCCTCCGGGTTCCGCCCTTCCCTCCGAGGCCGCGCTGGGGCAGGAGTTCCGTGTCTCCCGGACGACGGTGCGCCGCGCGCTGGCCACGCTGGAGGGGGACGGTCTCGTCACGACGCTTCCGGGTACCGGTCGGGTGGTGCGCGATCCCGGTGAGGACGACGCCTCCTCCTCCGTCCCCCGCTATCGCAGGATCGCGGCGGAGTTGCGTGAGCAGATCACGGACGGGACGTTCGCCCCGGGCGCCGCGTTGCCCAGTGAGTCGGCGCTGGTGCGGCTCTACGGTGTTTCGCGGGGGACCGCCCGGCAGGCGCTGTCCGAGCTTGAGGGCTCGGGCCTGATCGTCTCCGTCCACGGGAAGGGCCGCTTCGTCCGGGAGAGTGACAGACCCCCGCGTTAGCCTTGCACGTGTGGAACACGTTGTGTGGGCGCGTGACCTCGCCCAGCGCCTCCTGGAAGAACCCCTGCCACGTCGCTGGGCGCACACGCAAGGGGTGGCCGGACAGGCCGCGACCCTGGTGCCGTTGCTCGGTGATGACACCGACCTGGTGACCGCCGCCGCCTGGCTGCACGACATCGGCTACTCGCCGGCCCTGGCGGTCACCGGTTTCCACCCGCTGGACGGTGCCCGCTACCTGCGCGATGTGGAGAAGGCGGATGAGCGGTTGTGCTCGCTGGTCGCCCACCACTCCGGCGCCTGGGTGGAAGCGGGGGAACGCGGCCTCCAAGACGAGCTGGTGGAGGAGTTCGCGTTCCCGCCCGCGCACCTGCTGGACGCGCTCACCTACTCCGACATGACCACCGGACCCGACGGCACGCGCCTACCAGTGGAACGCCGGCTGGCGGAGATCCTGGAGCGCTACGCCCCCGGCGACATCGTGCACCGTTCCATCACCCGGTCCAGGCTGGCGTTGACGGCCTCGGTTCACGCGGTCGAGGGGCGGTTGAGCCGGGCGATGCGGCCGGAATGACAGGTCAGCCGATGTGAGGGGTGCCGGGATCGTTCAGGTGGTGATCAAGACGCAGGCGCATGGAGCGGTCCATAGAGTAGGCGTCCAACTCCGCCTTGGGAATCCAGCGGACCTCGCGTGATTCGTCGCTCGGGGTGGGTTCGCCGGAGAGCGGGCGGGCCAGCAGGACGACGGAGAACTCCTGGCGGGCCTCGCCGTTGCTGGTGTAGAGGATGATGTGGCGGGGGTCGCTGTAGATGCCGGAGATCCCGGTGATCTCGCAGTCGATACCGGTCTCCTCCTGGGTCTCACGAATCGCGGCCTGGGGGACTGATTCGCCGATGTCGATCGCGCCCCCGGGGACGGCCCAGTTGTCGTTGTCGGAGCGGCGGATCATCAGGATCTCGTCACGCTCGTTGACCACGATCACGTTCACGGAGGGCACGAGACTGTTGGCCTTGGGGGCTTGGGGGTCGTCGTGGTAGTCGATCCGCCGGGGCATGCTACTCCTCAGTCGAGTGGCCGGGCCTGCTCCCACACCCGTTCGAAGCTCTCGGTGTAGGTCGCCACCATCCCACCGCCGGCGATCCTGCGCAGGTGGAAGACGGGCGCGTTCGCGGCCGGTGCTCCGTAGACGTGGGTGTTCACGAGCATCTGATCGTCGGCACGGTAAATCGAGTTGTACAGGTTCGTCCCGTGAAGGCGGAACTCCACGCCCTCCACCGCGCGCAACGGCCTGTACAGCACGATGACGTTGCGGATCTTGGCGGACATCGCGTCGTGGATCCCCTCGTCGGCGCCGCGCTGCGCGACGGCCTCGCTGTCCGGATCACCCAACAGGACGCGCACGCGCACGCCGGCCTCGGCCTTCTCGGAGAGCAGGCGCATGACACTGGCGTCCTCGGCGAGGAAGAAGCCGCTGTAGACGAGGATGCCGATCTCGCGCTCCGCGGACTCGAACAGATGTTTCCAAGCGTCGCGCGGAACTGTCCAGCGGTGCGGGTGGATGGCCAGGATCTCGCTCTCCGACGCCGACACGCTCTGCTCGCGTGTCAGGGCCTGCGGCCAGAGGTAGGTCTCGTCCATGCCGAGTCGCGCCGCGACCGCGTAGCGGTGGCGCCGGTAGGGGGTACGCCCGAGGGTGATCCACCGTTCGACGCTCTTGGCGTCGACTCCGACGGCGTCGGCGAGATCGGCCGGCGTCAACCCTTGCTCAAGTAGCGCAGCGCGCAACCTCTCGTTAGGCATGAACCTCGTGTTCGCAGGACGTCGGGGGACGGCTTCACATTATCGAGACGTCCTGAACACGTCCAGCCATGTAGTTATCCCGTCCTCGCTCCCTGTCGCATGCTGCTAGGTGTCCGGACGGACCGGCTCTTCGGCCGGAGCGGACGAAGAACAAGGGGGAGAGGACTCGACGGGCTCTTCTCATCCTCTAGGCAAACATGTTAAACATGTATCGATTCTTTCCGGGGGTGCCCCGGGAGGAGGAGATGCGTACTCACTCATTCGAACGGCCCGATGGGAGTCTCTGATGGCGATTCAGGGTGCGTTGCCGGTGGAGTTCGGGACGGTGTTCCCGCACGGCGCCTTCGCTCTGGGGGTGGAGGCGATCACCGATTTCGAGACCAAGCGACCGCAGCTGGACAAGGAGACCGGTCTTCCCCTGTGGGCGGTGGAGGTGATCGACGCCGACCCCGAGGCGCGCGGCAAGGCCAAGAGCGTGAAGGTCAAGGTGGCCTCCGAGGTGTGCCCCACCCTGCCGGAGGAGGTGGCGGGGCTGCCGTTCCGGCCGGTGGAGTTCGAGTCCATGTCGGTCATGCCCTACGTCGATGACAACGGGCGCCGTCCCCGGGTGGCCTACTCCCTGCGGGCACGCGGCCTCAAGGCGCCTGGCGTTCCGGCTCGCCGTGCGGCCAAGGACGCCGCCTAACCCCTCCCGGCATGAGCGGGGCGGCCTGGTGCTGCAACACCGAGCCGCCCCTTCACCCCTCTGATCTCCGTTCGGCTTCCCAACCGATGAACCACAGAAGAGGTGTGTCTCATTATGGCTGACCAGCCCTCTCCCGTATCCACCCGGGAGATCTCCGAGTTCCTCGCCCTGGTCCGCGAACGCTCCACAGACCCCACTCCGCCGACTCCAGCCGAAGACGTGGTGTTCTTCGAACGCAAGGCCGACCTGCTGTCCCGGATCGCCGCGCACTCCTTCGACCCCGAGGCGGTGGAGGTGGCGGCGATCGCCCATGCCCAGCTCGACGCCGCCCGTGCCCGCCTGGCCCGCGCGGCGGGAGGTGAGCGCTGATGTGGTCTCCTCCTCCGGCGTCTCAACAGGTGTCGGTGACCACTCCGGTCCCGGCACAGTCCTTCCGGTTCGCTACTCCGGTGCTGCCCACTCCGGCGGCGCTGATCGCGGCTCGCTGGCTGTTCCGTCTCTTGACCTTGGTGGTCAAGCTGCCGTTCCGCTTCCCCCTCGCCTGCGCTTCCCTCACCGCCTCCGTTCTGGTCTGGCACGTCTTCGGCTGGGTGGCCCTGGCCGTCGTCTGGTCGCTGGTGGACGTGGGCCTGTTGGTGTGGTGGCGGCGTCGGCCGTCGACGTTCCGCCGCTGGGTGGGCCTGCGTGTCCTGGCGACCTGGCGGTGGTGGTGGGTGTATGCGCGGCAGTGGCAACCGGTGCTCGTGGTGGCGGGGTTGGCCGAGACCTACGCCGAACGCCACTACCTTCCCCGCATTCGCAAGGTGACCTGTTCGGAGTGGGCCGACCGGGTGCGGGTGCGCCTGGTGGCGGGCACGGCTCCGGTCGACTTCGAGAACCGCGTCACCGAGCTGGCGCACGGCTTCGGCGCGGCCTCCTGCCGGGTGACGGTGCTCGGTCCCCGGGACGTGGTGCTGGAGTTCCCCCGCCACGACACCCTCGCCGAACCGATCGCCGCGCTCGACGTTCCAGCCGTCCCCGACCTCGGCGCGCTGCCCGTGGGACTCCAAGAGGACGGAACACCGTGGCGGCTGCGTCTGCACGGCACCCACGTGCTCGTGGTCGGGGTGACGGGCGCGGGGAAGGGCTCGGTGATCTGGTCGGCCATCCGCGCCATGCTCCCCGCGATGCAGGCGGGGACGGCGCAGGTCCGCGCGATCGATCCCAAGCGGATGGAGCTGTCCTATGGCCGGCGCCTGTTCGCCTCCTATGCCGACGACGGGGAATCCGCGGTGGCCCTGCTGGAACAGGCCGTGGCCGACATGCGGGGACGAGCCGAACGCTACGCCGGCCGCCAACGCGCCCACGTTCCGACCGTCGATGATCCGTTCGTGGTGGTGGTGCTGGACGAGGTGGCGTTTTTGACCGCCTACCACCCCGACCGCGACGTGCGGCGGCGTGCGGAGAACGCCATCGCGACCCTGACGTCCCAGGGTCGGTCGGTGGGGTTCTGCGTCCTCGCCGCGTTGCAGGACCCGCGCAAGGAGGTCATGAACCTGCGCAACCTCTTCCCCGACAAGATCGCCCTGCGCCTGGACGAAGCCTCACAGGTCGACATGGTGCTCGGGGAAGGGGCGCGGGAGCGTGGGGCCAACGCCCATCTGATCGACCCGGACCTTCCCGGCGTGGCCTTCGTCCGCGTGGAGGGCTCGCCCATACCGGTCCGGGTGCGAGCGGCCTACGTCTGTGACGACGACATCGACGCCATGGCCGCTGGTGACTCCTCGACGGTGAAGGCGAGTGTGATGGAGGGGGCCGCCTAGATGCCGACTCCCACGGGGAAGACCACCCGAGCCGAACGGCCGGAACGAGTCAGGCCCTGGAACGCCGAGGAGGCGAAACGCTTCCTGGAGTACGCGCGTTCGCATCCGCTCCACCCGGCCTTCGTATTGATGCTCCTCTACGGGCTGCGACGGGGGAGGTGCTGGGTCTGTCCTGGGACGACGTGGACCTGGAACGCGACGTCTTGTCGATCAAGCGACAAGTCCAGCGGGTGGACGGGGCGCTGGCCCTGGTGGACGTCAAGACGCGGGCGGGCCGGCGTTCGCTCCCGCTGCTGCCCTGGGCGAGGGACGCCCTGCTGGAACAGGCCCGGTGGCAGTCCGACCACAAGCGTCGGGCGGGGGAGAGCTGGGAGGAGACCGGCCTGGTGTTCACCACCCGGACCGGCCGGGCGATCCAGCCGCGCAGCTTCTCACGCTCCTTCGAGCGCCTGGTCGCCGCGTCTCCGCTGCGGGTGATCCGGCTCCACGACCTACGCCACTCGGTGGCCTCGCTGCTCAAACAGGCGGGCGTGGCTCCCCGGGACGCGATGGAGATCCTGGGGCACAGCCGCATCTCGGTCACCATGGAGATCTATCCGCATAGCGACGAAGCGACACAGCGAGAGGGACTCGGCCGACTGGGCGACGCTCTCTTCGGGGACGGCGACTGACACCGTTGCTGTCACCACTGCTGTCAAAGGCCCCTGTCGGTGATCCGACAGGGGCCTTCTCGCAGCTTATGAGGGTGGGCGTACCAGGACTTGAACCTGGGGCCTCATCCTTATCAGGGATGCGCTCTAACCGACTGAGCTATACGCCCTCGTTCCGGAGGAACTCTACCGCATCCGGCGGACCTGGGCGAACCGTGTCCGAGGTGCGGGGGAGAGGAGGGGCGGGACTCCCGCGTCCCTCTCTACATCCCCAAGTCTAGCGCGCCCGCGGAGTGCTCAGGCCCTCACGCGAACGGGCGTAAGGGCCTGGAACGGGAGGGAAAGACCTCGATTACTCGGTCTCGCTCAGGGTCACGTCGATACCGCCGACGAGATCGGCGGCGAGGTTGTAGAGCATCGCGCCGACCGTGGACAGGGCCGTGATCAAGACGATGTTCAAGGCTCCGAGGAGGCCGGTGTAACCGAGCACCCGGGCCGCGGAGAACCAGTTCTCGGGGTTGAGGGGGAGCTCGTCACCCTCGCCCCCGTCGGTGAGGGAGTTGATGAGGTCGGTGACCGCGTCGAAGACGCCGAGGGTCGAGAGGAACGCGTAGAGGACCGCGACCGCGACGAACAGGACGATGAAGCAGACAAGCGAAATAACAAAGCTGAACTTCAACACCGATCCGGGTTCGACCCGGGTCAACGAGAGGTGGGCCTTGCGGGCGGTATTCACCGGCTTGGCGCCTGATTTGTCCTTGGTCTCCGGTACAGCCATCGTCACATCACCCTGTTCGGCGCTGTCGGCCGTCGACGAATCGGCCCCGTCGGCCGTCACGGCCGGCGGAGCAGCGTTCTCCTGCTCTTCGTGTTCTTCCCTGCTGTCGTTGTCCGCCTGGTCAGGCTCTTGGGCAGCGGATTGCCGTTGCGCGTTGTCGGACATAGCCACGTTACCGCTGGACTTTCCATGTGACGGTGGGAACCCGTGAGAGGGGCACTGGCCGCAACACTCCACGGGATGGGGTGGATTACTAGCAAAAGCGACTCTATTGGCCTTACAGCCCTCGGCGCTCTGCGTCGGCGCCTCCAGACCGGCGAAGGGCGTGGGGAAGGCAACGCCCTCCCCACGCCCGGTGACGTCGAACCGGTCTCCCGGTGAACGGTACTACTCCGCGGACCCCGCCTCGACCGCCTCGGACGCCGTCTCGGCATTGGCCTCGGCGGTTTCGTCCTCCTCCATCGACTCGGCGTTGCGAGCGAGGGCGACGATGTGGTTGCCGTTGGCGAGGTTCATCAGGCGGACGCCCATCGTGGCCCGTCCGGACTGCTTGATCTCGGCGCAACGGGTGCGGATGACCCCGCCCGCCGAGGTGATCGCGAAGATCTCGTCCTCCTCGGGCGAGACCATGAGGGCGCCGACGAGCCGGCCCCGGGCCTCGACGATCTTGGCGGTCAGGACCCCCTTGCCGCCCCGGTTCTGAAGCGGGTACTGGTCGGCCGGGGTGCGCTTGGCGTAGCCCCCCTCGGTCGCCACCAGCACGTCGGTGGCGCCGTCGCCGTCCCGGATGACGTCCATGCTCAGCAGGTAGTCCCCGTCGAGGAACCGCATGCCGATGACACCGCTGGTGGCGCGTCCCATCGGGCGCAGCGAGTCGTCCGACGCCGAGAACCGGATCGCCTGGGCGTTGCTGCTGATGAGCAGGAGGTCGTCGGTCGGGAAGACCAGCCGGGCCGCGATCAGCTCGTCGTTCTCGCGCAGGTTGATCGCGATGATGCCGGCCGAGCGTGTGGAGTCGAAGTCCTCCAGACGCGACTTCTTGACCAGCCCGTCCCGGGTGGCGAGGACCAGGTAGGGCGCGGCGTCGTAGTCGCGCAACGCCATGACCTGGGCGATCTCCTCGTCCGGCTGGAAGGGCACGAGGTTGGCGACGTGCTGGCCGCGCGCGTCCCTGGCCGCCTCGGGAAGCTCGTAGGCCTTCGTCCGGTACACCCGGCCCTTGTTCGTGAAGAACAGGATCCAGTTGTGCGTGGTCGTCACGAAGAAGTGCTGGACGATGTCGTCCTGCTTGAGCTGGGCACCGCGCACGCCCTTGCCGCCGCGCTTCTGCGCCCGGTAGTTGTCGAGCCGGGTGCGCTTGGCATACCCGCCGCGGGAGATCGTGACGGCGATCTCCTCCTCGGCGATGAAGTCCTCCATGCGCATGTCGCCCTCGAAGGGGACGATCTGCGTGCGACGCTCGTCACCGTACTTCTCGACGATCTCGGCGAGCTCGGTGCGGACGATGCTGCGCTGCCGGTCGGGGGAGGACAGGATGTCGTTGTAGTCGGAGATCTGCGCCATCAGCTCGTCGTACTCGTCGGTGAGCTGACGCCGTTCCAGGGCGGCGAGCTTGCGCAGCTGCATGTCGAGGATCGCGCGGGCCTGCACGTCGTCGATCTGCAGCAGGCTTATCAGGCCGTTCTTGGCCGCGTCGGCGGAGGGGCTCTGCCGGATCAGGGCGATGACCTCGTCGATGCGGTCGATGGCCTTGAGCAGCGCGCGCAGGATGTGGGCGCGCTCCTCGGCCTTGCGCAGCAGGTAGCGGGTGCGTCGGACGATGACCTCGACCTGGTGGGCGACCCAGGTGCGGACGAACTGGTCGAGGCGCAGCGTACGCGGCACGCCGTCGACGAGGGCCAGCATGTTGGCGCCGAACGTCTCCTGCAGCTGCGTGTGCTTGTACAGGTTGTTCAGCACGACCTTGGCCACGGCGTCGCGCTTGAGGACGATGACCAGGCGCTGGCCGGTGCGGCCACTGGTCTCGTCCTTGACGTCGGCGATGCCGGTGATCTTGCCGTCCTTGACGAGCTCGGCGATCTTCAGGGCGAGGTTGTCCGTGTTGACCTGGTAGGGCAGCTCGGTGACGACCAGGCACTGCCGTCCCCGGCTGTCCTCCTCGATCTCGACGACGGCGCGCATCGTGATGGAGCCACGGCCCGTGCGGTAGGCGTCCTCGATGCCGCGGCGGCCGACGATGAGCCCGTGGGTGGGGAAGTCGGGTCCCTTGATGCGGGCGATCAACCCGTCGAGGATCTCCTCGTCGGAGAGGTCCGGGTTGTCGAGGAACCAGTTGACACCGTCGGCCACCTCGCGCAGGTTGTGCGGCGGGATGTTCGTGGCCATGCCGACCGCGATGCCGTTGGACCCGTTGACCAGCAGGTTGGGGAAACGGGACGGCAGGACGTCGGGCTCGGCGGTCTTCCCGTCGTAGTTGGGCGAGAAGTCGACAGTCTCCTTGTCGATATCCCGCACCATCTCCATGGCGAGGTTCTCGAGCTTGCACTCGGTGTAGCGCATGGCCGCGGCGGGGTCGTTGCCCCGCGAACCGAAGTTGCCGTTGCTGTCGATGAGCGGCATCCGCATGGACCACTTCTGGGCCAACCGCACGAGCGCGTCGTAGATCGAGGCGTCACCGTGCGGGTGGTAGTTCCCCATGACGTCGCCGACGACGCGGGCGCACTTGAAGTAGCCGCGGTCGGGACGGTAACCGCCGTCGTACATCGCGTAGAGGATGCGGCGGTGGACGGGCTTGAGACCGTCACGGACGTCGGGGAGGGCACGGCCGACGATGACCGACATCGCGTAGTCGAGATAGCTGCGCTGCATCTCGATCTGGATGTCGACCGGCTCGACCCGGTCGTGCCGGTTCTCGGTTTCTTCCTCGGGGACTTCCGGGGTGTTCGCATCCGTCACTGGATGTCGATCCTTTTCTGGTGAGTCGTTCGCGGCCGTCGAGGTGCTCCGCTCGCGGGTCAGACGTCCAGGAAGCGGACGTCGCGAGCGTTGCGCTGGATGAAGGAGCGCCGGGACTCGACGTCCTCACCCATGAGCACGCTGAACATCTCGTCGGCCTGCGCGGCGTCGTCGAGCGTCACCTGGAGGAGCACCCGGCCGGCGGGGTCCATGGTGGTCTCCCACAGTTCGACCGCGTTCATCTCGCCCAGACCCTTGAACCGCTGCACGAAGTCGCGGGGGCGAGGGTCGCGCTTGCCCGCGGCGATGCCCGCGGCGATGACCTCGTCGCGCTCCCGGTCGGTGAAGACGTAGTCGGCGTCGTTTCCGCGCTGGTCCCACTTGATCTTGTACAGCGGCGGCTGCGCCAGGTAGACGTGGCCGGCCTCGATCAGCGGCTTCATGAACCGGAACAGCAACGTGAGCAGCAGCGTGCGGATGTGCTGACCGTCGACGTCGGCGTCGGCCATCAGGATGATCTTGTGGTACCGCAGCTTCTCGATGTCGAAGTCGTCGTGCACGCCGGTGCCGAGAGCGGTGATGATCGCCTGGACTTCCTGGTTCTTCAGGATCCGGTCGATGCGCGCCTTCTCGACGTTGAGGATCTTGCCGCGGATGGGCAGGATCGCCTGGTATTCGGGGTCGCGCCCGCCCTTGGCGGAGCCACCGGCGGAGTCACCCTCGACGATGTAGAGCTCGCACTTCTCCGGCTCGGTCGACTGGCAGTCGGACAGCTTGCCGGGGAGGGAGGTGGACTCCAACAGCGTCTTGCGCCGGGTGAGGTCACGGGCCTGACGCGCCGCGATGCGCGCCCGGGCGGCCTGGCTCGCCTTGCTGACGATGTCCTTGGCCTCGCCGGGGTTGCGCTCGAACCAGTCGCGCAGATGCTCGTTGCACACCTTCTGGACGAAGGACTTGGCCTCGGTGTTGCCGAGCTTGGTCTTGGTCTGCCCCTCGAACTGGGGGTCGGCCAGCTTGACCGAGATGATCGCGGTGAGCCCCTCGCGGATGTCGTCACCCGTGAGGTTGTCCTCCTTCTCCCGCAACAGCTTCTGGTCACGCGCGTAGCGGTTGACGATCGAGGTCAGCGCGGAGCGGAAGCCCTCTTCGTGGGTGCCGCCCTCGGCCGTGTTGATCGTGTTGGCGAAGGTGTGCACCGAGGAGGTGTAGGACTGATTCCACTGCATCGCGATCTCGACCGCGATGCCGTCGCCCTCGTCCTCGAAGTCGATGACCGAGGCGTGCGCCTGCTCCTTGGTGGCGTTGATGTGACGGACGAAGTCCGTCAGACCGCCCTCGTAGTGGTAGGTCTGGACGACGGGCGAGTCGTCGACGAACTCCGGACGCTCATCGCGGATGGTGATGGACAGTCCCTTGTTGAGGAAGGCCATCTCCTGGAGCCGCCGCGACAGCGTCTCGAAGCTGTAGGTCGTGGTCTCGAAGATGTCGCCGTCGGCCCAGAAGGTGATCTGGGTGCCGGTCTCCTCGGTCTCCTCCCCCCGCGAGAGCTCGCCGGTGGGACGCGACTTGACGTAGCTCTGCCGCCACACGTACCCGTCACGCCGGATCTCCGCTTCGAGGCGGGTGGACAGCGCGTTGACGACGGAGGCGCCGACACCGTGCAGACCACCGGAGACGGCGTAGGACTTGCCGTCGAACTTGCCGCCGGCGTGCAGCGTGGTCAGGATCAGCTCGATGGCTGGCCGCTTCTCCACGGGATGGACGTCGACGGGAATACCACGGCCGTTGTCGGCGACACGGACGCCGCCGTCGGCCTGAAGGGTCACCTCGATCGCGTCGGCGTGGCCGGCGAGGGCTTCATCCACCGAGTTGTCCACCACTTCGTAGACCATGTGGTGGAGGCCCCGTTCACCGGTGGAACCGATGTACATGCCGGGGCGCTTACGTACCGCCTCGAGCCCTTCAAGAACCGTGATTGATCGAGCATCGTAGGCCAAGTGTGAACACCCTCCTGCTGGGGACACCTACCAGCCATAGGCAATTGACGAGCGAAGCGGCTCCGGCCGACGCCGGCTGTCGTACAGCCGAAGCGACCGGGCGCCACCCGTTTCCAATTCCCTGCCCCCCGCTCTCGGGGCGGGTCGTGCCGGCGGAAGCGTCCGTAGAACCATCACCTATGATACCGCGCGCATCACCGGAAAGTGGCATTCACGGCGCTGTGATGCGCCAGAGCGGGCTAACAGAGAGGGAGACGACTCCCTACACGTGGACCCCCCTCTACGGAACTCCCCGCGTGGTTCAGTGCCTTCGGCGAGGGTGTGACCCGAGTAGCGGAGGGGGCACCCGTATCACCTGCTGTTCTCTGTCTGAAATGTCGCGGCTCCGGCTCAGCGAACCCGCCAGCGCCCTCCGCCACCGCGGGGACGCCCCGGTCCCCGGACCTTGATCGAACGCACACTGCCCTGACCCAGCTCCTCGTTGAGCCGACGCAGAAGCTGGGGGGTCAACGCCCGCACCTGGGTCGCCCACGCCGGGGAGTCGGCGGCGACCACGAGCTCCCCCTCCTCGAAGGTCTCCGGGCGCACGTGTTCGGCCAGACCCGCACCGACGATCTGGTCCCACCGGCCGAAGACCCCGCCGATCGCGACCTGCTCCTGCCAACCGTGCTCGATCAACCAACTGCGGATGGCGTCACCGAACAGTTGGGGCTCGCGCCGGGCCCGCAGAGGTCCACGGCGGACCCTGCGCGGCGCCGTGGGCGCGGCCCCGCGCTCACGCGCCGCGGCGCGCGCCTGAGCCAACGCCTGGCGGGCGAGTTCGATACCGCTCGGCTGCCGCGAGGATCCCTCGGAGCCTGGCCCGTCCAGGCCCCGTGTGGCGTCGTCACTCACGTTCGACCGTTCCCCCCTGCACCCGGAACCGTCTGCCCACCAACTCGTCGGGGATGTCGCCCGGCACCGCCGCGCTCACCAGTACCTGCTCGGCGGTGCGCACGTGTTCGGCCAACCGCCGCCGGCGCTCCGCGTCGAGTTCGGCGAAGACGTCGTCGAGGATGAGCACGGGGTCGTCACCGTCGGCGCGCAACAGCTCGAACCCGGCCAACCGCAGCGCCAGCGCGTAGGACCAGGACTCGCCCTGGCTCGCGTACCCCTTGGCCGGAAGCTCGTCGAGCCTCAGGTACAGATCGTCACGGTGGGGGCCGACCAGGCTGACACCGCGCTGGAGCTCCTGGGGGCGCGCCTGGACGAGCGCGTCACGCAGCAGGCCGGCGAGCCGGTCACGGTCGGCCGGTACCTCGGTCCCCTCCGGCCACGCCGAACCGCGGTAGTGCAGAACCGGAAGTCCGCCGGAGGAGGCCAGTTCGCCGTAGGCCTTGGCGACGAGCGGTTGCAGTTCGGCGACGAGACCGATCCGGGCGGCCAGCAGTTCGGCTCCGGCCGTGGCCAGATGGTCGTCCCAGACGTCCAGGGTGGACAGATCAGGCTCGGCGCGCTGTTTGAAGAACCGGGCCGACGCCGACTTGAGCAGGGCGTTGCGCTGTTTGAGGACCCGGTCGTAGTCGGAACGGACACCCGCGTAGCGGGGGGCGCGCGCGATCAGCAGCTCGTCGAGGAAGCGGCGCCGCTCGCCGGGGTCTCCCTTGACCAGGGCCAGGTCCTCGGGGGCGAAGAGGACCGTGCGCAACAGACCGAGGATGTCGCGCGGGCGGGTGGCGGAGGAACGGTTCAGACGCGCCCGGTTGGCCTTTCCCGGGTTGATCTCCAGTTCCACCAGGGCCGTGCGGCCGTCCTTGACGAGCTCGGCGCGGACGATCGCCCGTTCGGCTCCCTGCCGGACCAGGGGGGCGTCGGTGGCGACCCGATGGCTGCCGAGCGTGGCGACATAGCCGATGGCCTCGACCAGGTTGGTCTTGCCCTGGCCGTTGGGGCCGATGAACGTGCTGATCCCCGGTTCCAGGACGACGTGCGCCGACGCGTAGGAACGGTAATCGGCCAGTTGCAGCTGCGATACGTACATCTGGCCTCTCCTTTGTACGCGGGGCGGGTCGTATGGGACGCGGAAGAGATCCGGACCCTCGCGGGCGCGCCGTGAGGGTCCGGGGGTGTCACGTCGTTTCACGTGAAACCTACAGCGAGGCTCCAACGTGGACTTTTGAAAGGCTACGCCTGGTCTTCGGTGGCCCGGGTGACCGCGTGTCCGCCGAACTGGTTGCGCAGCGCCGCGATGACCTTCATCGCGGGGCTGTCCTCCTGTCGTGAGGCGAACCGGGCGAACAGGGCGGCCGTGATGACCGGCGCCGGAACCGCGTGGTCGACCGCGGCCTGAACCGTCCAGCGTCCCTCGCCGGAGTCCTGGGCGTAGCCGCGCAGGCCGGCGAGCTCGGGGTCCTCCTCCAGCGCGCGCACCAGGAGGTCGAGCAGCCAGGAACGGACCACGGTGCCCTCGCGCCAGCTGTCGAACGTGCCCGGCACGTCGTCGACGATGTCGGAGGCGGCCATGAGCTCGTACCCCTCGGCGAAGGCCTGCATCATGCCGTACTCGATGCCGTTGTGGACCATCTTGACGAAGTGCCCCGCACCGACCCCACCGGCGTGGACGTACCCGCCGCCGGAGTCGGGGGTCAGGGCGTCGAAGATGGGCTTGGCCCGCTCGATGTCCTCGGGCGCGCCACCGACCATGATGCCGTAGCCGTTCTGACGTCCCCAGACACCACCGCTGACGCCGGCGTCCACGTAGTGGATGCCGAGTTCCTTGAGCTCGTCGGCGCGCTTGCGGTCATCGACGTAGTGCGAGTTCCCGCCCTCGATGATGAGGTCGCCGGCCTCCAGGAGCCCGGAGAGTTCCCGAATGGTGGCGGCGGTGGGCTCGCCGGCCGGAACCATCAGCCAGACGATCCGCGGCGCTTCCAGGCGCTGGACGAGCTCGGCGAGGCTGTCGACGTCACGCACCTCGGGGTTGTAGTCGAACCCGATGACGTCGTGGCCCTTCTCTCTGAGCCGTGTCGCCATGTTGCCGCCCATTTTGCCCAGGCCGATGAGACCCAGTTGCATGCTCTTGCTCCCCCTATGTTCGACCTGTGGATATGTGGACGAGTCGACTCGTCACCCGGACAGCCGCACCGGCATGATCAGGTACCGGTAGTCGGACGCCCCGCCGTCGTCGGCGGGCTTGCCGGTGATGATGGCCGGCTTCGTCGATGTCGTGAACTGCAGACGGGCGATGTCGGAGTCGATGGCGTTGAGACCGTCCAGCAGGAACGCGGAGTTGAACGCGATCTGGATGTCATCGCCCTCGAGACCGGCCTCCAGGACCTCGACCGCCTGGGCCTCGTCACCGGTCCCGGCCTCGAGCACCAGCCTGCCGTCGGCGAACGCGAGCCGCAGCGGGGTGTTGCGCTCGGCCACCAGGGACACGCGCTTGACCGCCTCGACGAACTCGGCCTTCTGCACCTCGGCGACGGAGTTGAAGGAGTCCGGCAGCAGCGCCCGGTACTTGGGGAAGTCCCCCTCGAGCAGGCGGGTGGTCGTACGCCGTCCCCCACCGGAGAAGCCGATCATGCCCTCGCCGCTCTCGGCCGCCGACAGGGCGATCGAGACCTCGGCGCCGGAGGTCAGCGACTTGGCGGTGTCGGCGAGCGTCTTGGCCGGGACCAGGGCCACCGCGGAGAGTTCCGGGTCCTGCGGCTTCCAGGTGAGCTCGCGCACCGCGAGGCGGTAGCGGTCGGTGGAGGCGAGGGTCACCTTGTCGCCCTCGATCTCGATGCGCACACCCGTGAGCATGGGAAGCGTGTCGTCACGGCCGGCGGCCACCGCCACCTGGCTCACCGCGGCGGCGAAGACGTCGCTGCCGACCGTTCCGGTCATCTCGGGCATGGCCGGGAGGGTCGGGTAGTCCTCGACCGGCAGGGTGAGAAGGGTGAACTTCGCGCTCCCGCAGGAGACGACCACCTTGGCCCCGTCGGTGCTGATCTCCACCGTCTGTGGAGGAAGGTTGCGGGTGATCTCGGCCAGAAGTCGGCCCGAGACGAGCGTGGTACCCGGCTCCTCGACGTCGATGTCGACGGCGACCTGCGCGGAGACCTCATAGTCGAAGCTGGACAGCCGCAACCGTTGCCGCCCGTCGTGCTCCCCCGCGTCCAGCAGCATCCCGGCAAGGACGGGGACGGAAGGCCGGACCGGCAGCGTACGAGCGGTCCAGGCGACTGCGTCGGCGAGTACGTCGCGTTCGACCCGGAACTTCACTATCCGACTCTCTTTCCTCGAAAAACCACGAACCCGATGTGCGGCCGGCCCGCGTCCCCGCGGGGTGGCCCGCTGTCCACGGTCTGTGGACCTGCGCGGTCCGGGCGGTCCGGATGGAGGTGCCGCCGGCGCGTTACAGGGGGCGAGTTCACACGGTACCCGGATTCGCATCCAGCCGCTGCCCACCACACCTCATTGGGACCCACTCCACCACGGGCGGGGAGGAGGCCGGCGATCGAGGTGCGGGCGAGAGGTCCTCTCCTCGGTGCGCTGGCTCGGACGGGATGCGGGGTGGTCCGTCGGGCAGCGGAGCGGATGTCCACAGAATCGGGCCGAAGCTGTTTTCCAAGCCTCGAGAGTTCTTAAAGAGGCGTAGTAGTAATAGGTCCTGTGGATAGTGTGGATAAGCATCGTATCCGCAGGTCAACCCGTGTTTTTCTGTCCACTGCCCCTGTGGGTGGAGCATGGGGAAAACGTGGCCGGCTGTGGATCGGGCGAGAGCCTCCACAGTCTGTCCACGGGTTATCCACCCCTTGTCCACGGGTTATCCACGGATTCCCCACAGCCGGGTGACCACGGCGCTGGAAACCACCCCGGCTTCACCCACAGGAAATCCCCAGGTTGCCCACAGCGCAACCCAGGTTATCCGCAGGGTTGTCCACGGGTTATCCACAGGTCTGTGCATGGTAAAAGCGCCCACGGGGCGGGGATGGCGAGGGACGGCACACACCGCGCCCCTCACCCTGGACGGGCGAGGGGCGCGAAACGGGGTCAGATGTTGCGCGACTGCTGTTTGATCCGGTTGGTCAACTCGGTCACCTGGTTGTAGATCGAGCGGCGCTCCGCCATCAACGAGCGGATCTTGCGGTCGGCGTGCATGACCGTGGTGTGGTCACGGCCTCCGAACTGCTGGCCGATCTTGGGAAGGGAGAGATCGGTGAGCTCACGGCACAGATACATCGCGATCTGACGGGCCGTGACCAGCACGCGCGAGCGCGACGTCCCGCACAGGTCCTCGGTGGTCAGGCCGAAGTACGACGCGGTCTGCGCCATGATCGCCGACGCGGTGATCTCGGGCCCCTCGTCGTCGGGGATGAGGTCCTTGAGGACGATCCCCGTGAGGTGCAGGTCGACCGACTGGCGGTTGAGGCTGGCGAAGGCGGTGACCCGGATCAGCGCGCCCTCCAGCTCCCGGATGTTCGTCGAGATCTTGCTCGCGATGAACTCCAGCACCTCGGGAGGTGCGGCCAGCCCTTCCTGGGCCGCCTTCTTGCGCAGGATCGCGATCCGGGTCTCCAGCTCCGGGGGCTGGACGTCGGTGATCAGCCCCCATTCGAAGCGGTTGCGCAACCGGTCCTCCAGGGTGACCAGCTGCTTGGGCGGCCGGTCGCTGGAGATGACGATCTGCTTGTTGGAGTTGTGCAGCGTATTGAAGGTGTGGAAGAACTCCTCCTGCGTCTGCTCCTTGTTCTCCAGGAACTGGATGTCGTCGACGAGGAGGACGTCGATGTCGCGGTAGCGCCGCCGGAAACCGTCGGCCTTGCCGTCGCGGATGGAGTTGATGAACTCGTTGGTGAACTCCTCCGAGCTCACGTAGCGGACCCGCGCCCCGTCGTAGAGCCGCTGGGTGTAGTGGCCGATGGCGTGCAGGAGGTGGGTCTTGCCCAGACCGGAGCCACCGTAGATGAACAACGGGTTGTAGGCCTTGGCCGGGGCCTCGGCGACGGCCACCGCGGCGGCGTGCGCGAAGCGGTTGCTCGAACCGATGACGAAGGTGTCGAAGGTGTACTTCGGGTTGAGGCGGGCCGGCTCGGCCGAGGTGTGGGGCTGGTTGCCCCCCTCGTCCGGGGCGAGGGACGCCGACGCCGATCCGCCGGGGGCCGCGTCCCCTCCCGGCCGGGAGGCGTCGGAACGGTCGTCGAACGACGGGTGCTGATCCCGGCCGGCCGGCCCCGACCGCCCCGGGCGACGGTCGTCGTCCCACGCGGGGGTCTCCCACCGGTTGGGGGCGTCCCACCGTGAGGTGTCCTCCCAGGAGCGGTAGTGGGTGTCGTCGGGCCGGGCCTGTTCGCGCGGGGCGCGGTAGCTCTCGGCGAAATAGCCGCCGGGGTCGGCGGGGTGCGGCGAGGGGGGTTCTTCGCGTGTGGCGAGCAGGTCCTCACCACGCGGACCGGGCCCCTGGTAACCGCCGTAGCCTCCGGGACCGTGCTCCTGCCGGGGCTCGGGCCGGCCGTCGCGGGAGTGCGCGGGCTCGCCGGCGTGCGGTGCCCGGCCTCGTGAGCCGCGATGGCCGTGCGCCTGCTCATCGGGGGCGGGCTGCCCGAACTGGCCGTTGGGGAACGCCTCGGCGGCGGCCGGTGTGGCCGGTCCGTCCTCGGGCGTGATCATCGGCTGCTGCCAGGCGTGCTGTTCGTCGCGCCCGAGGCGGTCGTCGGACTCCCAACGCGGAGGGTAGTCGGTGTGCCGTCCGTGCCTGGGGGCGCCGCCCGGGTGGTCGCGTCCCGGCGTGCGAGGACCGTGGTCGGACACCTGAGGGGGCGAGGGATAGGAGGTCGGTGTCATCGGCGCGGGCTGGACGGCGGTGGGATCGACCGTCACCGCCACCCGGATCTCGCGCCCGAGCTGGGCGGACAGGGCCTGGCTGATCGCGGGCCGCAGCCGTGTCTCGAGGATCTCCTTGGCGAACTCGTTCGGAGCGGCCAGCAGCGCCGTGTCCTCGATCAGGCCCAGGGGCCTGGTCTGCGGCAGCCAGGCACGCTGTTGCGGAGGCAGGGTGCTGTTGTCCAAGGTCTCCAGCACGCTGGTCCACACCATTGCGAGGTTGACCTGTGCCTCAGACACGGTGACCTGCCATGGTTCGCCCCCTTCTCGCGGTTCTGTCGATGAGGACGGGCGTTCGCCCGTCCACTGTGTTCCGGCCGCGTGCGGCGGTCGCGCGTTGTCGTGGTCCGCTCCCTCCAGCGCGGACCTGTCCGTCCACCGTCGAGGACCGGCGTCCCATTGTCTCGGTCGTCGGAGCGGTCGCGGTCACGACAGGGCTTGGACGGCCGGGAACGGCGGCGTATACACGAACGGTGTTCTGTGGGTAACCGAAGGTTTTCTGTGGACTCTGATGTGTACGCTCGGTCAGCTCGGCTGTGTCTCCGTGAACCTGGGCTCCTTCGTCCTTCCACAGCTTTCAGGCTTCATCCACATGTTGTGCACCATGTTGTACACAGCCTCGCAGAACCGTGCCGGCCTAGCTGACTTATCCACAAAGCCCAGCTGGAGGGGGTTCTGAACAGGGTGTGGATAAGAGGTGGCCGGGCGACAGTAACCGCCGTGTGGGCCGCTGTTCAACTCGAACGTCATCCACAGCTTAGGCGGCCTTGTGGGAAGCCCGCAGCCTGTGGACAACGTGTTTTCCACAGACCGTAGGGTTGGTGGAAAACCTCGTGGCACCGCCCCTGGCTGGGAGGACGCCGATTTGACCGCGGCTCGGTCGGGCCGTATGTTCTTTATGCTTAAGTCGCTATCTGTCTGTGCACCGACGATCCGCACGCCGTCATGTCGGCCGCGATCGGCGCACGGCGGTGGCCGCGACCCGAGCGGGCGATGTTCCAGCCGAGCGTCCCCGCGACAACAGAGCAGGAACGACAAGCCCGGCAAGACGCGGGGTCGCCCCCGAGTACTTCCTTGAACGCCCCTGGAGCCCAGCAGTGAGCAAGCGTACGTACCAGCCGAACAACCGGCGTCGCGCGAAGACCCACGGTTTCCGGTTGCGCATGCGCACCCGTGCGGGGCGCGCGATCATCGCGGCGCGCCGGCGCAAGGGGCGCGCGCGGCTGTCCGTGAGCCAGTAGTCACCGCGCCTCGATCGTCACAACGGACCGGTCTGCCCGTTTCGGCAGCCGGTCCGCTTGTTGTGTGCAAGGACTGAACCGATGTTGTCCCCTCGGAACCGCATGCGGCGCAGCGCCGAGTTCGGCCTCGTCATGCGCAGGGGACGCCGAACCGGGCGCGACTCCCTGATCGTCGCCTATCTCCCGCCCCGTCCGGCGGAGGAGGGGACCCCGGCGCCAGCCGAGGAGCCCCGAGTGGGGTTCGTCGTGAGCAAGGCGGTCGGCGGAGCCGTCGTCCGCAAGCAGGTCCAGCGCCGACTGCGGCACCTGGTACGGGAGCGGCTCTCCCTTCTCCCGCCAGGTAGCCTGATGGTGATAAGGGCGAAACCCACGGCCGCCGACCAGACCTATCACACGCTGGGCGAGCAGCTCGACGACGCCCTCAGATCCGTGACCCGCCCTCGTGGTCCGGCCAAGCGCCGCCGGGGACGTGCCGCGGGCACACCCGAAGACACCCCGGTCGGCGGATCTCCGCAGAGCGGGGGCGAGGACACGGTCCGGGAGACCGCGCAGCGGCCTTCCGGAGAGCGGGCGACTTCATGACACACGATGGACCGAACCCCGTGGCGCGGCTGCTCATCCTGCCCATCCGCGGATACCAGCGCTTCATCAGTCCGCTGTTCCCACCGGTCTGCCGTTTCTACCCCTCATGTAGTGCCTACGCCGTCGAGGCGTTACAGGTACACGGGGCGTTCCGAGGACTATGGCTGGCCGCCAGGAGGATTGGGCGTTGCCATCCGTTCAACCCGGGGGGAATCGATCCGGTCCCACCCCGCACGGGCGACTCCGCCCGGAAGGCAACCGAACCGGGTCCGGGAACCGGCGGTGACACCGCTCCCGGCCCATCGGGCCTGTGAAGCTGGACTGAAGACAAGGGAGTTATCCGGTGCTCGACCCGCTGTATCAAGCCGTCGGCTGGGTGTTGATCCAGATCCATTCGGGTCTGACATTCCTCGGACTGGACCCTGACAGCGGCTGGGCTTGGGGTCTGGCCATTGTCCTCTTGACGTGTCTCATGCGTCTGATCCTGGTCCCGCTGTTCGTGAAGCAGATGCACACGCAGCGCAAGATGCAGGACATCCAGCCGAAGCTGCTGAAGGTTCGCGAGAAGTACAAGAACGACAAGCAGCGCCAGCAGCAAGAGATGATGAAGCTCTACCAGGAGAGCGGCACCAACCCCATCATGGGCTGCCTCCCGCTGCTGCTGCAGATGCCGGTCTTCTTCGCGCTGTTCAGCGTGCTGCGTAGTGTCGCGCAGGGAAACGCCCAGTACGGTTTCACCCAGGAACTGGTGCACAGCGCCCAGGGCGCCCTGATCTTCCACGCGCCGCTCGCCGCGCAGTTCACCAGCTCCGCCGCCGAGCTGGAGCAGTACGGTGCCAACCCCGTCATGGCGAAGGTCATCATCGCCCTGGCCTGCGTGATCATGGGCACCACGACCTTCCTCACCATGCGGCAGAGCATGAAGCGCAGCGCTGCTCAAATGGCGGCCATGCCGGACAACCCCATGGTCCAGTCGCAGAAGATCATGCTCTACCTGGCGCCGGCGTTCGGTCTGTTCGGTCTGGGCATGCCGATCGGTGTTCTGCTGTACTGGGTCACCTCCAACATCTGGACCATGATCCAGCAGCACTTCCTCTACCGGCAGCACCCGGCCCCCGGGTCCCCCGAGGCCGAGGCCAAGAGCCGGAAGAGTCGGTCCGTGAAGGGCGAGGAGAAGCAGCCGGAGCCGGTCGAACAGCCTAAGATCGAGCGTAAGCAACCGAAGAAGCAGCCGCGGTCGAAGCGGGGCGGCGGGAATCCGCAGAATCGGCATTAGGTCCACTCTGATCACGGGAAGTGACCCCCGCAGGGGTGGGTGCGCAGGCATCAGCCCTTGACGCGCACGACCGGCAGGATCGCGAAATAAGGAGACACCTCGCTGTGACCAACAGCAACACCGATGACGTGGAGGAGACCGGCGCCGGCGTCGCCGTGGCGGACGCTTCGGAGCGGGAGGAAGCAGCGGATCCCGAAATCGATATCGAGGCGCTGGAGAACGAGGGCGACATCGCGGCGGACTACATCGAAGGTCTGCTCGACATCGCTGACTTCGACGGCGACATCGACATGGACGTGGAAGGGGACCGGGCGCTGGTCTCCGTCGTCGGTGCCACGCTCGACGAACTCATCGGCGATAAGGGCGAGGTCTTGGAAGCGCTTCAGGAGCTGACGCGCCTGGCGGTCCATCGCGCGACAGGGTCCCGCAGCCGGCTCATGCTTGATATCGGTGGATTCCGTGAAGGGCGTCGCAGGGCGCTCAGCCGGATCGGCGCCGAGGTGGCCGAGACGGTCAAGAAGACGGGCGAGGCCAAGCCACTCGAACCGATGACCCCCTTCGAGCGCAAGGTGGTGCACGACGCGATCGCCGCCGCCGGCCTGCGTAGCGAATCGGAGGGCGAGGAGCCGTACCGCTACGTGGTGGTGTATCCGGCTGACTGACCGGCTCCATCGGTTTCACGTGAAACGAGCAGCGCCCCTCACGCATAGGATCGTGAGGGGCGCTTTATTGTGTGATTTTTCGAGCGGAGCCCTGCCGCCTCGACGGGACGAGGCTGGGCGCGATCGACATCTCCGCTCAGGGACGTGTCGACCTGTTGACTTGTGGATGCAAAGGCCAAGGTGGTAACTGATGACCTCTTCTCGGGATTTCGCGTCGCGAGCTCTCGGGCCGGTCCAGCGCCGCCGGGAACCCGAGAACGCGGACCTCTCTTCTCGCGAGAGTCCAGAAGAGCTGGGGGGTCCGAGCGAACAGGCGATCGAGCTGTTCGGGGACACCTTGCCTGTGGCGCGGCGTTACGCGGAACTGCTCGCGGACGCCGGCGTGCAACGTGGGCTCATCGGCCCGCGCGAAGTCCCCCGCTTGTGGGAGCGGCATCTCATGAACTGTGCCGTGGTCGAGGAGCTCCTCCCGGACGGGGCCGAGGTCGTCGACATCGGGTCGGGAGCCGGATTGCCGGGACTCGTTCTCGCGATCCTGCGACCTGACCTCTCGGTCACCTTGCTTGAACCTCTTCTTCGCCGGACGGTCTTCCTTCAGGAGAGCGTCGACCTTCTCGGGCTCTCGAACGTCACCGTGCGACGAGGGCGCGCGGAAGAGGTGAAGAAGGAGGTGCGTGCCGACTTCGTCACGGCGCGCGCAGTCGCCCCGCTCCCCAAGCTCGCCAAGTGGGCGCTCCCGCTTCTCCGGACGGGAGGAAGTCTGCTGGCGTTGAAGGGGGAGCAAGCGGAAGCTGAACTCGAAGAGGCGCGCGCAGATTTGTCACGCCAGCGTCCTTGCGTCGCAGATGTGATTCGAGTGGGGCGCGGTAAAGTCGATCCCGCTACCACGGTCGTTCGCGTCACGGTCACCACCGAGAGCGACCCGGCTGCCCCGTCCAGAGGCCAACGTGCATCGCGCGGCAGGAAGAAGCGCGGACGGAAGAGGTGAACTCATTCGTGCCCCAGAACCCGACCGATGGCGCCTACGTTTCACGTGAAACCGGCCCGGTCCCCGCAGTGGAATTCTCCCTACGAGCTACCTCTGACCCCTACGTTTCACGTGAAACATCTCAGTGGCAGGGAGATGCGGCCGTCTCGGAGGGGGTTTCACGTGAAACCGATGTCGACATAGCGCCTTCGTCCTCCGACTACGGCGTCGAGTTCGATACGCCCATCGCCCGCGCCGCCCGTGCCGCGATGACGGTACGTGGACACGGAGAGGAGGTGTGGCCCCGCCCCGAGCGGTGCCGCGTCATCAGCGTCGCCAACCAGAAGGGGGGCGTCGGCAAGACCACGACAACCGTGAACATCGCCGCCTCTCTTGCCATGCATGGCAACCGTGTCATGGTCGTCGACCTCGATCCGCAGGGAAACGCCTCCACCGCGCTGGGGATGGAGCGAACGCCCGAATCCCGCTCCGTGTACCACTGCCTCGTCGAGGACGAGGATCTGCGTTCCCTTGCGCGGCCTGTGGAACAGATCCCCAACCTCTGGTGTGTTCCGGCTACCATCGATCTTGCCGGCGCCGAGATCGAACTCGTCTCCCTGGTGGCCCGCGAATCCCGGCTCAAGCGAGCGTTCGCCGCTTACGACGAGAGCGAACTCGACTACATCCTCATCGACTGCCCTCCCTCCTTGGGCCTTCTCACCGTCAACGCGATGGTCGCCTGCGAAGAGGTCCTCATTCCGATCCAGTGCGAGTACTACGCGCTAGAGGGACTGGGGCAGCTCCTGCGCAACGTCGAGCTCGTCAAGTCGCACCTCAATCCGGCGCTCGCGGTCTCGACCATCGTCTTGACGATGTATGACGGCCGCACGCGCCTGGCTTCTCAGGTGGCTGACGAAGTCCGCTCTCACTTCGGAGATCTCGTACTCAAGACACTGGTACCGCGTAGTGTTCGGGTCTCCGAGGCGCCGAGCTATGGGCAGTCGGTCATGACCTACGATCCCGGATCCACCGGAGCCGTGGCCTACATGCAGGCGGCCAGGGAGATCGCGTTCCGCGCGAATGCGGTGGTCGGACATTGATGACAGCACGTGAAGGGAGTCGGTGGTGAGCCAGCAGCGGCGCGGTCTGGGTAAGGGACTGGGCGCGCTCATCCCGCAGGGACCAGTTGCCACGGCGGCTGGAAACGGAACGCCGGGGGCCGGGGCCGTTCCCGAAACGGTCGGTGGCGCCTATCTCGAAGAGGTTCCGCTCAAGGCGATCAGTCCGAACCCGCGCCAGCCACGTCAGCATTTCGACGAGGACGCCCTCGCCGAACTGAAGGCGTCGATCAGCGAGGTGGGTCTCCTCCAGCCGGTGGTCGTCCGCAAGATCGACGACGGCCAGTACGAGCTGATCATGGGAGAGCGGCGGTGGCGGGCGAGCAAGGAGGCCGGTCTCGACCGGATTCCGGCGATCGTGCGCCAGACCTCCGACGATGATCTGCTGCGCGACGCCCTGCTGGAGAACCTCCATCGCCAGCAGCTGAACCCCTTGGAAGAGGCGGCCGCCTATCAGCAGCTCCTGGACGACTTCGGTACCACCCACGATGAGCTCGCACGACGGATCGGCCGTTCTCGCCCCCACATCACCAACACGCTGAGACTGCTCAACCTCCCACCCGCCGTGCAACGACGGGTCGCTGCCGGGGTGATCAGCGCTGGACACGCGAGGGCGCTCCTCTCAGCCGAAGGACCCGAGCTTCAGGACCGTCTGGCCCAGCGCATCGTCGCCGAAGGGCTCTCGGTCCGGGCCCTGGAGGAGATCATCGCGCTGGGCGTGGACGACGATGCGCGCCCCGAGCGTCGCAAGCCGGTCCGCGCACCGGTTTCTCCGCAGGTCGAGGAGTTGGCAAATCGACTTTCCGACGTCTTCGACACCCGGGTGAAGGTCAACATGGGACGGAACAAGGGCAAGATCGTCGTGGAGTTCGCGACGATGGAAGACCTCGAACGCATCATCGAGACCATGGCCCCGACCGTTCGACAGGGCTGACCGGCTCAGGTCGACACGACCGCGAATCGACACGTCGATGTGTCCCCCTCGGCACATCGCCCCTCTCCAGAGGCCGGTGCGGCGCCGAAACCGCACCGGCCTCTCGCGTTATCTCCCACCGCTATGACGTGAGTCTCCCTAGACTCCTGGCGGGTACCGGGTTCTCACTGTCCGTGTGGGGAACAGCCCGGGCCCTGGACCAGGTTCCCTCCCCCCTTTGGAGATTTCCCCATGGTGAAGCGTCGGCAGTTCATGGCCGCAGCGGCGGTGGCGCTCGCGGCCGTCCCCGCGTTGCCGCGTCCCCGTGCCGCGGTGGCCGCAGGAGAGCCGACCTCCTTTCCTCACACGCTCGTGGAACGGACGTCGGGTACCGGACTGATACGTCCGGGCATGCATTTCGATCACGTCGCGTTCCAGAGCGACGGAGTGCTCCCCGAGGGGGTACAGATCAGGTTCGTCGGGGTGGAGGAAGACGGGGAGTGGCACCGTGTGCGCTTCGCCGAGCACGCGAGGGACGGTGAGGAAGGGACGCCGGTCGCCCTGCTTGCGGTTCCCGAGGGGAGTGAGGGGTACGAACTCCGCGGTGGCGGAGAGGGGCTGGCGGCCATCACGATGAACACCAGGGACGGGCAACGGATGCGTACGTCACGAGAGACCGGTGGGACGCTAGAGGTCCCGTCCGCTCTGAAAGGGCTGAGCCTGCCGCCAGTTCACTACGTCACGCGGGCCGGCTGGGGAGCGGACGAGTCGCTGCGCTTCGACGGAGCGGGAAATGAGCTGTGGCCGGCGGAGTTCTCTCCGGCCCAGACGATCACCGTCCACCACACCGCTCTCGCGGTCAACGGTGATCCCGCCGCGGCGGTACGAGCCGTCTACCATCTGCACGCCGTCGAACAGGCGTGGGGGGATATCGGCTACCACTTGCTCATCGGCCCGGACGGCACGATCTATGAGGGGCGCTACTCGGGAGAAGACCAGGTTCCCGTCTTCGCGGGCCTTCCCGTGGGGACGGGGGCGGAGGTCGTGACGGCCGGACACGTAGGCGGTTACAACTCCGGGAACATCGGCGTCTGCCTTCTCGGTGACTTCACGGGTGAGATGCCCACCCAGGCGGCTCAGGACAGCCTGGTGCGGGTGCTGGCACTCCTGTGCCTCGTCACGGGGGTGGATCCGCGGGCCCGTATCGAGTACGTCAACCCGGTGAACGGGCAGGCGATCACCGTGCACGGGGTCTCGCGCCACCGAGACTGGCTTACCACGGAGTGCCCGGGCAACATGTTCGCCGCTACCTTCGACGCGATCCGTGAACGAGTGGCCCGGCTGCTCTGACAGCGAGCGACCCGCCGCCCGGCGGTGTTTCACGTGAAACACGGCCTTGAGAACAGACATGGGCCCCGGGTTCTCCCGGGGCCCATGTCTCATGAGAAGCCTTAGATGTACTCCTCAAGGTCCTTCAGCAGCAGAGACTTCGGCTTGGCACCCATGATCTGCTTGACCACCTGGCCGTCCTTGAACAGGTTCATGGTCGGGATCTGCATGATGCCGTACTCGCGCGTGACGTTCGGCTGCTTGTCGATGTTCAGCTTGACGATCGAGATCTTGTCACCGTGCTCCTCAGCGATCTGCTCCAGGATCGGGGCGACCTGGCGGCAGGGACCGCACCATTCGGCCCAGAAGTCGACCAGGACGGGCTTGTCGCTCTTGAGCACGTCGACGTCGAAACTGGCGTCGGTGACTTCCTTGAGCTTGGACACGGGAAACTCCTCACACAGACGGGAAAAGGGGTGGAAGGGGTCGGGAGGTCAGCCGGCCTGGTCGGCGAGGTAGTGCTCGGCGTCCATGGCGGCGGAGCAGCCGGTGCCCGCGGCCGTGATGGCCTGACGGTACCTGTGGTCCACAACGTCACCACAGGCGAAGACACCGGGGATGTTGGTGTGCGTCGTGGGCGAGGCGACCGCGATGTAGCCTTCATCGTCGAGGTCGAGCTGCCCCTTGAAAAGCTCGACGCGCGGGTCGTGACCGACGGCGATGAAGAGGCCCGTGATGTCGAGCGTGCTCTCCTCACCGGTCTCGCGGTTACGCAGGCGGATCGAGGAGACCTTGTCGTCTCCCAGAACCTCGGTCACCTCGCTGTTCCACACGAAGCGGATCTTCTCGTTGGCGAAGGCGCGCTCGGCCATGATCTTGCTGGCCCGGAGTTCGTCACGGCGGTGGATGATGGTCACCGAGCGGGCGAAGCGGGTGAGGAAGGTGGCCTCCTCCATGGCGGTGTCACCACCGCCCACGACCGCGATGTCCTGGTCGCGGAAGAAGAAGCCGTCACAGGTGGCGCACCAGGAGGTGCCGCGGCCGGAGTAGCGGTCCTCGCCGGGGATGCCGAGCTTGCGGTGCTGGGAGCCGGTGGCGACGATGACGGCGCGCGCGTAGTAGGACCGGTCGCCGACCTTCACGACCTTGGGGGTGGCGGTCAGGTCCACCTCGGTGACGTCCTCGGGAACCAGCTCGGCACCGAAGCGCTCGGCCTGCTTCCGCATGTTGTCCATGAGGTCGGGGCCCATGATCCCGTCGGGGAACCCGGGGAAGTTCTCGACCTCGGTGGTGTTCATCAGCGCGCCACCTGCGGTGATCGACCCCTCGAAGACGAGGGGGTTCAACTCGGCGCGTGCCGCGTAGACGGCGGCTGTGTATCCCGCGGGCCCGGACCCGATGATGATCACGTTACGGACGTCGCTCACGCTACTAGGCCCCTTAAAACTCGTACGCACGCTCGTTGGAGAGAAGTCGTTCTCTACCAACAGATGGTAGGCGCAGGCCATTCCCGGGCCCGCCCAGATCGAGCGTGACCTGGGACGAGTGATGTGGCGGGGCTATGGCGCGGGGACGGAGGCCTCGGCCAGGACCGCGGATCCGGCGTCGCCGGCGGCCCCACAGGAGGGCGAGACGACACGCAGCCCGTAGCCGCCCGACTCCCGCTGGTCCACCATCACCCAGGCGGTGTCACCCTCGTACTCGGCGATGTCGACGAGGGCCGGACGGTAGGAGCCGTCGGCGCCGAGGCTCTGGAGGCACGAGGAGACCTCGGCCGGCGGTTCGGAGGTGACGGACAGGGGAGAGGTCTCCGAGCCCTCAGCGTCGATCTGAGGCGTTTCCGCGAGAGGGGAGCGTTCGATCAGCCGCGCCCCCTGCTCGGGGAGGGCGGATTCGGTGTAGTCGGTGCCGCTCGACACCACGATGGTGCGGTAGGGGAGGGCGGCCTCGGGCTCGGCGGAGTCGCCGTTGCCGAGAGTCGGCGCGCTGGCGGTGGTACCGGGCGAGGACATGATCCCGTTCACCACCGCGGCACCTCCGCCCAGAACGAAGACGCCGGCCGCGGCGGCGGCGAGGTAGGGCATCCAACGGGTGACCCCGTTGCGCCGGGGCAGCGGAAGCACGGTGGCCCCGGCATCGTCGTCCTGGGGCGCGGGAGCACCGGAATGGGACAGGGACCGTTCGCGGAACTCGGCGCGCAGCGCTTCGTCGAGACGGTCCGCCATACCGGAGGGAAGCGGTGGCACCGGCGCCTCGGCCAGGATGCGGGGTACGTCGGAGAGCGCCGCCAGTACCTCGGCGCAGTGCGCGCATTCGGCCACATGGGACCGGGTGGAGCGTTCCTCGTCCTCGTCCAGCAGTCCTTCGGCCAGTAGTGCGAGGTCCTCCACGTCGACATGAGACGTCACGATCTCCTGCCACCTCCTCTCGGAGATGTGACGTCCTGGGACGGGCCAGGGTTCCTGAGATGGGAGAGATATGGCAGAAGTCGCGCCCGGCCGCGAGCACACCGGCTCTTCACCGTGCCCGGGGCGACCTCGAGGATCTCGGCCGCCTCGTCCACGCGATAGCCCATCATGTCCACCAGGACGAGGGCCAGGCGCTGTTCGGTCGGCAGGCGTTCGAGCGCGGAGTGCACGTCCATGGCGGCGTCACTGCGATGGGTGGGGTCGTTGGAGGACCCCTTCAGGCGTTCGTTGGAGAGCACGTCGAGGTTGGCGTCGTCGGTGGGAACGGCCGGTCGGACCATCTTGCGGCGGATGCGGTCGTGGCAGGCGTTGACGACGATGCGGTGCAACCAGGTGCTCACCATGGCCTCGCCGCGGAATCTGTGCGCGCCCCGGAACGCGGAGAGGAACGCGTCCTGGAGGGCGTCGGACGCCTCCTCGGGGTCGCCCAGCACGCGGATGGCGACGGCCCACATGCGTTCCCGGTGCCTGCGCACCAGCTCGCCGAAAGCCCGCTCGTCGCCTTGGTTATGCCTGGTCAACAACTCCCGGTCGGGGAGTTCCCGAACAGCGTCCATCGCCGTGTTCACGTGATTCCGCGCAGCTCCACCTCGTTGACGGTGCCTCGGTACTCGCCCCCGTCCGAAGGCAGCGGAGCGGTGAACCACACCACGACGTACCGGCCTTGAGCGGGGTCGTCCAGTTTAATGTTGACCTCTCCCGATGCTCCAGCCTGTTCGCTGACCGTCGTGAGCGCGGACTCCTCAGGGGCATCGCCGACACGGAGGTGAACGCTGTAGGGGCCACCTCCGAGCTGCAGGTTCGCCTCGTGGATCTCGACGGAGGCGCCCATGTCGATGATGAGGCCGACTCCAGACTTGAGGTTCCCGAAGCTCTCGCTGTTGTAGCCCTGGGTGTTCCAGGAGGTCGAGGGGTCGCCGTCGATGGCGAGGCCGGCCTTGTCGCCGTGCTCGTCGCCGTCGTCACCCTGCGGGTCGAAGCCATCGGCGCCGGCGGGTTCGAGCACGGAGAGCTCGGGCTCTCCGGCGTTCGCCGGTTGCTCTTCGGCCGAGGTGGCCTGGCTGTTGCCCTCGTTGGGAGTGTTCATGACGCTGCCGACGGTCCAGGCGCCCACGACCACGGCGACGAAGACGAGCATCGCCACGGCGCCGATGAGCACCTTGTTGACGGTGGACGTCGAGGAACCGGAGCGGCCGTTCCCACGGGAACCGCGCGGCGGAGTCGCGAGCTGGTGGGCGGGGACCCCCAGGCGCTCGCCGCGCTCGGCGCGGCGGGGATGCTCGGCCCGCCGGGAGGGGCCGCCCTCATCGGAGGGGGCGGGACGGGAACGCGGGGCCGAGGGCGTGACCGGAAGGGGGACCAACCGGGGTACGTCGGCCAGCGCGTCGGCGATGTCCTGCGCGCTGTTGAGAGGGCCGCTACGCCCCGCCATCTGGAAGGCGGAGCGGCAGACGATGTCGTTGAGCCGGCCGGGGATGCCGGCCCGGATCTGACTCGGCTCGCAGGGGCGGCCCGAGACGAGGGGGGCCGGCCGCAGCCCGGTCTGCTCCTCGCCCGGCCAGTGCGCGGTCAGGGCCGCGTACAGCAGCCGGCCGACGCCTCGGGCGTCGGTGACCACGGGATCGGCCGAGGTGATGCCGCGCAGGGCGGCGTCGACCCCGATGCCGGTGACCTTCACGGCTCCACCGGAGCTCCACATCAGCTTGTTCGGGGTCAGGCACAGGTGGTGGATGCCGGCGGACGCGGCGGCGGCCACGGCTTCGGCGGCTTCGGCGACGAGGCCGGCGGCGCGGTCGGGTTCCAGGGGACCCTGCGAGAGGAGCTCGGTCAGCGACTGGCCGGACACCCACTCCTCGACGACGTAGGCGGTGGGGCCGCTGTCATCGGCGTCGAAGACCTGGGTCACACGGGCGTCGGCGATGCGGCTGGCCGCTCTGGCGGCGCGCACAACCTCGCTCGTCCTGGGGAAGCCGTCGGTGAACGTCCAGACGGCGACCAGCCGGGCGAGGGTCTCGTCGGTCGCCTTCCACAGCGCGGCACCGCGGGTTTCGTTGACCAGTTCTTCGAGTCGGTAGCGACCCGCGAGCCGCGCTCCAGGTTCGATCATGAAAGTGCTCATGCCGGGAGTGACGGGCGCGACGGCCGGACATCGGGGGCCACGGCGGCGTGGGCCACCGGGATCTGAGGGACCTCGATGTGTGGGGCCATGTCGGCTGTCCCCAACCTCCCTTCGGGCAGCTCGGAGAAACGGGGGCGTTGCGGCAGGGATATGCCGTTCCATGCTAGGACGCTTGAGCGCCCTTCTCGGAGGACAGGCGGTCTCGACTCCGTGAACACGGTCCTTCCGGCGTCGCTCACCCATCGTGACGCGTTCCCGGTGATCAGCGCCGTAGCGGGCCGCTCGGGCACCCTACCGGAAAAGTTGTGACTTCTGTCACCGGAGCGGGTTTCGGGTTGAGAACACCGGGGAAAAGAGCCGAGCCGAGACCGCCGTCACGGTCATGACAAGGGGGCGGCGGCGCGCCCACGGACGTGAGTCGCGCCGCCGCCCCCTCGCGGTCCGCGGCCGCAGTGGTCAGCCGCGCCGCCCCACCTTGGAGCGCACGAGCTCGACGACCGAGTCGAGCTCCCGGATCCGCAGCAGCTTGGCGAAGGCGAGGAAGAGGAGGCCGCCGACCAGGCACCCGACGACCGGCGCGCCGATGTTGGTGACCAGCCCCTCCCCGAAGCGGTCGGTGAAGAACCACAGGACGCCGGCTCCAGCGGCCACGCAGGGCACCGAGGCCAGGTACAGCCGCAGCAGCGAGCCGAGGATGCGCCGCCCGTCCAGTCCGCCCAACCTGCGGCTGAGCACCGCGCCGCCGATGAGCAGGCCGGTGAGGTAGGAGACCATGAAACCGCCCGCGACCCCGACGACCACCTGGCTCGGTGGCAGCACCAGGTAGGCGGTGACGGCCAGCACGCCGTGCACCACCACGTTGCCCAGGCCGAGCAGGGCCGGGGTCCGGGTGTCGCTGAGGGCGTAGAAGACGCGCAGCATGAGCTGGAAGATCGTGAACGGCACCAGACCCAGCGACATGACGGCCAGGACGGTACCGATGTTCGCGGCGTCGGCGGTGGAGGTGTTACCGCGGGCGAACACCAGTACCGACACCTGCACCGCATACAGGGCGATCGCCAGGGAGAGCGGCACCAGCACCAGCGCCGAGACGCGCAGCGTCCGCGAGAACCCGCCCCGTACCTCGTCCCACCTCCGGTCCGCGGCGAAGTCGCTCATCTGCGGCAGCAGCACCGTGATCAGCGAGACCGCGATGATCGCGTAGGGGAGCTGGAAGAGCTGGTAGGCGTAGTTGTAGGCGGTGATCCCGGCACCGACCTCGGCGCCGCTCTCGACGCTCGCCACGCCCGCGCGCGACGCGATGTTGGTGGTGATGAGGAAGTTCACCTGGGTCATGCAGGTGTAGACCATCATCCAGCCGGCGGTGCGCACCGCCTCGCCCAGGCCCGAGCCGCGCAGGTCCAGCCGGGGCCGCCACCGGTAGCCCGACCGCCACAGCGATCCCACCAGGACGATGGTCTGCAGCACCATGCCGCACGCCGTGCCCGCGCCGAGCAGCAGCAACTCGGAGTCGGTGACCGTATCGGGCGTGCGGCCGGGGCCGGACACCATCAGGAAGGTGGCGCCGACCGCGATGATCACCAGGTTGTTGAGCACCGGGGCCCACACCGGGGCGCCGAACTTGTCCCGGGTGTTGAGCATGGCGCTGATGAGGCCGCTCATGCCGACGAAGAGGATCTGCACGAGCAGGTAGCGGGCGAGGATCACCGACACCTCGGCCTGGCGCGGCTCGAAACCGCTGGCGTAGGCGCGGACGAGCCACTCGGCGACGAGGATCGCCACCGTGGTCATCACCACCAGCAGGACGAGCGCGCCGGTGAACAGCCGGTCCTCGGTGGCCTTGCCGCCGTCGGCGTCCCGCTTGCGGCGCTTGACCAGCAACGGCACGATGACGCTCGCCATCAGGCCGCCGATGAGCAGGTCGTTGATGACGAACGGGATGGTGTTGGCGGCGTTGTAGGCGTCACCGAGGAGATGGGTGCCCAGGGCCGCGGCGAGCACGATCGTGCGGACGAAGCCGGTCACCCGCGACACCAACGTGCCGACGGCCATGACCGCGCTGGAGCGCATCATCCTTCCGGAGCGGGACGAGGGCGCGGGCTCGGGGCCTCCCTCGGGGGACGGGCCCGCCTGCGGGCTTGGGAGCGGGTCGGGCCCGGGCTCGGTGCTGCCGTTCGTGGTTCCGGTCGCCACCGGCATCGGCTCCTTTCGGATTCGGTGGCGTCCGCGGGGACGTCTGGTGGGGCGTTCGCCGCCTACGCCGGGTGGTGGGGTCATGCTCGGTCCGCGTTTCGGGCGCGCACCGAGGAACGGCGCGCGCGATCTGGGGTGCGACCGATCCGTGTGCGGGGCGGTCGCCTTGGCTGAGGGCGACGGGTCGTCGCCGTTGCGGTCAGGTCCGTCCGGCGACGCCGTCACCACGCTCGTCGCCAGAGGTCGCGTCCGGCCGTTGGCCGGACGGCGCACTGACATTGTGGTGCATCGCCTCGGTGGCGCCGGCCGCCGCTCCGGGGGCGGGCGCGCCGTCCTGTTCGCCCTCGCCGCTCATGGCCTCGTGGCGCTTGCGGGCCCATTTGCGCAGGGCCCGCGGGGCCAGCGCGACGATCAGCACCATGGCGCCCGCGCCGCTGATGAGGAGTGCGGTGGTGCCCAGACCGGTGACGTTGACCGGTGTGGTGGTCTCGTGCGCGCTGATGGGCTCCCCGTCGGCGTTTTGAAGGCTCATGTGCAAGACGGTGCGCCCGTTGATCCGGGCGGAGATGGGCACGTAGACGGTGGTCTTACCGCCGGGGCCGATCTCCATGGACGTGGTGTAGTTGCCGATGGACAGGCGCTCGGAGTTCTCGGAGAAGATCGACAGGTGCACGGTCACGCTGTGCTCTTCGAGGTCGTTGGCGACCAGGATGCCGATCGTCCCGCTCTTGCTGGCCAGCGTCACGGGTTCGCCCGGCATGACCCTGACCTTGCCGATGGTCTCGTCGACCGAGGTGGCGAGACGGTCGAGGGCCCGCGTCGCGGCTTCGTCCTCGTCGCGCCAGGCCGCCGATTCCAGGCGCAGGATGGCGGGCCGGAACGGGTCACCGTCGTTGGTCAGGACACTGTTGAACAGCCGGACCTCGCCCCGGATGTCCTTGATCCGGTCGAGGTGGTCTCCGTCCAGCTCGGCTTGTGCGGCGCTGTCGGAGTAGACGGGGCCCTCCCGCTCGGAGACGGCGCCGGGATCGGCCTGGATCTCGTCCAGGGCGACCGGTTCGAGCCAGGGCAGGTCCTCGGTGGCCTCCAGGAGCCCCTGCGCGAAGACGGGGTTGGGGTCCCAGTCATGTTCGGGGGCGACGACGACCGCCCGCCGTTCCCCACCGGGCTGTTCCGCGGCGATCATCGCGGTCTCGGCGGCGAAGCGCTGCTGGGCGAGGGCCGCCTGGCCGGGCTCCCAGGTGTCGGCGGAGATCTCCTCGCTGATGCGGCCGTCGATGGCCAGCGCGGTGCCCGCCTCCCCGTTCCCCAAGGGCAGGGAGGTGGCCGCCGTCGGTGTGTGGGCGATCCACTCGGAGGCGGGCAGGGCGCTGTCGTCGAGGAGGAAGCGTTCGGCGCCGCGGTCGGCGAGGAAGTCGCGTGTCGCGTCGTCCATGGCGCCGCCGGCCGGCCAGGCGAGCTCGTGGTCGGCGGAGCGGCCGAGGACCTGTTGCAGGGTGAGCCGGCCCAGGGTGACCGAGGACTCCGCGTCGTTCTCGAGTCCCGATCCCAGGAGCGCGGCGAGGTCGGGGTTGGCGTAGGGGGTGGCGAGCAGGGGGTCCTCGCCGATGAGGACGCGCGCCTGCTCCAGCCAGGTGGCCGCGTTCTCGCTGGCCTCACGGGGGGCGACGCGCGGGGTGTCGGACTCGCCGTCCTCCAGCACCTGGTAGCCCGATTCGGCGATCCGGGAGATGTCGTCCAACAGGCCCGGGTCCACCGCCCAGGTCAGCGGGACGTCGGTGGTGGCCTCGCGGGAATCGGCGGCGCGGGGGGCCTCGGCCGCGTCGTCCTTGGCCGGCGTGCCACCGGCCTTCTCCGCGGCCGCGGTGTCCTCGTCGGCGTCGGCGGTGCCGTCGGCCGGAGGCTCCTCGACGGACTCGTCGAACCCCCCGGCCTGGCCGCCGATGGACAGGAGCCGGCCGAGCCGGCCGTCGGCGGAGAGGGAGGCGTCCAGCGTGTCGTCGAGGTAGGTGTCGTCATCGGCGCGCTGTGGCCGGTCCAGCAGCGGCCAGACCCAGGCGACCTCGACGGGTTCGACGTCGCTGCCGTCGTCATAGGGCAGGAACGTGCGCTGGACGCCCAGGCGCTCACCCGCGGCGTCGGTGGACTCGACCGCGAGGGGGTAGACGCCGAACCCGCCCAGGCCGAGCTCGGAGGTCTTCACCTTGAGCTCGTAGGGGGCGGACTCGCCCGGCGCGAGCGGCCCCTTGACGGTGAGGGAGGGGCCGAACGCCTGCGGATCGGTGGACTCGCCCGCGGAGTGGGACTCCAACTGGTCGCGGCCGGTCAAGGGGTAGGAGGAGTAGCGCAGGCGTACGGTGACGCCCTCCAACGTCTCGCCGGTGGTGTTCGTCACCTTCCCGGTGACGGTGACGGTGCTCTTCTTCCCGACCGCCCGTGGCGTGATCTCCTCGACGATCAGCGGAGCGGTGGCGGCGGAGTCGCCGGAAGCCGGGGACACGGTGCTGGCCACGGCGGCGGATGCCTCTTGGACAGGGTGGAACGCGGTCGGCACCAGTGCCACGGCCGTCGCCATGACCGCGCCTAGATGAACGATTCGACGCACGCCTCTGGAATCCCCGGGTCGGTCGACAATGGCCAGCCGGTGTGGTCACCGAGACGCGGGCCCCACTTCCGGAAGCAACGGCTGCGGCTCAAAGGCGCGGGAGCGTCGTGGTGGAACCGCCGGATGACGGGGACCGGGCCATGGGACCGGTCTTCGGCTGGACATCTCTGGGTGAATGGGCTGGGCCGCGCGTCGCGGTCGCGCAGTGGGGCGGTCGGTGGCCGACCTGGAGGGGTCACCGGCACGGGAACGCCGCGCCACACCGCCGGCCGATCGCGCCGGCCTGCTTCGACGATACCGTCTCGGGGACCGACTTCCGAAGGGTTCGCGCGGCATAACCGAGGGAAGCCGCCCTTTCCTTCGCGCCCGGACCGGGGTCCCGCCTCCTTTTCGCGTCGTTGTCCAGGTGCTATGCCGAAGCTCATAACGGGATTCGATTCGCACCTCAGGGAAAGGCCACCTAACCTCTGTCCCTGTGCCGAACACTGGAATGACTGGGGATGAGCCGTCTCCCCGCCTCGCCGACGATTCCACCGTTTCCGCTCGTGACAGAGCCGCCGACGGCGGACCGACGGACGAGCAGCGCGCCGCGCTGTCCGGGCTGCGGGAGTCCATCGACCCCGTGGTCGAGGAGCTGGGCGAGCGTTTCGCCGCCGCAGGCCACGAGCTGGCGATCGTGGGCGGTCCCGTGCGTGATGCCCTGTTGGGGCGCGCGGTCCACGACCTGGACTTGACGACCGACGCCGTTCCGCAGCGCGTCCTCGAACTCGTCGACGGGTGGGCCGACGCGGTGTGGACCGTCGGCATCGACTTCGGCACGGTCGGGCTGCGCAAGGGCGGTCACCAGCTCGAGATCACGACCTATCGCAGCGAGTCCTACCAGCCGAAGTCGCGCAAGCCCGAGGTGAGCTACGGGCGCTCGCTGGAGGAGGACCTCGTCCGGCGCGACTTCACCGTCAACGCCATGGCGGTCCGGCTGCCGCAGCAGGAGTTCGCCGACCCGTTCGGTGGACGGGCCGATCTGGCCGCTCGGATGCTGCGCACCCCGGGACGGCCGGAGGACTCCTTCAGCGACGATCCCCTGCGCATCATGCGCGCGGTGCGCTTCGCCGCCCAGCTCGGTTTCCGGCTCGCGCCCGAGGTGAAGAGGGCCGCTTCCGACATGGCCGAGCGGCTGCGGATCGTCTCGGCCGAGCGCATCCGCGACGAGCTCGTCAAACTGCTGCTCAGCCCCGACCCGCGGGTGGGCATCGAGCTGATGGTCGATCTCGGCATCGCCGACCACGTCCTTCCCGAGATCCCCCGGTTGCGTCTGGAGATCGACGAGCACCACCGGCACAAGGACGTCTACGAGCACTCGTTGACGGTCCTGGACCAGGCGATCGACCTGGAACGCCAGCGGGGGATGGAGCCCGACCTGGTGTTGCGGCTGGCGGCCCTGCTGCACGACATCGGCAAGCCGAAGACGCGCGCCTTCGAAGAGGGCGGCCGGGTGACCTTCCACCACCACGAGGTGGTGGGCGCGTCGATGACCAGGAACCGCCTCGGCGCGCTGCGGTTCCCCAAGGACGTGGTCGCCGACGTCGGCAAGCTCGTCGCGCTGCACCTGCGCTTCCACGGCTATGGCAAGGGCGAGTGGACCGACTCCGCGGTACGCCGCTACGCGCGCGACGCGGGGCCGCTGCTGGAGCGGTTGCACGTGCTCACCCGCGCCGACTGCACGACGCGCAACCGCCGCAAGGCCGCCGCGCTGGCCCGTTCCTACGACGACATCGAGCGGCGTATCGCCCGGCTCGCCGAGGAGGAGGAGCTCAACCGGATCCGTCCCGACCTCGACGGCAACGAGATCCAGGAGATCCTCGGGATCGGCCCCGGGCCGCTGGTGGGCAGGGCGTGGCAGTTCCTGCTGGAGCTGCGCCTGGAGAACGGGCCGATGGCCAAGGAGGACGCCGCGCAGCGGCTGCGGGAGTGGGGCCGCGACAACGTCTGAGGTGGTCCGCCCGGCCGTGTGGTGAGGGGCGGACGCCGTCGCGACACGCCGACACGCCGGTATGTCGACAAGGCGGCGTGTCGGCGTCGGGTCATGTCGATGAGCCGGCGGGTCGAGGCGCGGCGCCGCGGGCCGGCACGGCGCGTCCTCAGGGGAGGGCCGGTGAGGCGGGGCGCGGGCGGCGCGTCCCGGTCCACCAGGCGGCGCACATCAGCGCGTAGCACGCCGACATCGCCAGCAGCACCGGAACGGAGACCCCCGACGTGGGGATCAGGGGGGCCGCGACGGCCGCCGCCGCGACGAACGCGGCGTTGAAGAGCATGTCGTAGACGGAGAACACCCGTCCCCGGTAGGCGTCGTCGACATGGCTCTGTACCAACGTGTCGACACAGACCTTCACCCCCTGCGACACCACCCCCAGGGCGAATCCGGCGAAGGGGAACAGCGTCGCGGAGAAGGACAGCCCGAAGACCGGCAGGGACAGGCAACCTCCCGCGAGCAGGAGCGCGATCCAGGTCCCCGTGCGCATCCGCGCCGTCGCCCACGGGGTGATCACCGCGCCGACGAAGAAGCCGGCCCCCGACGCGGCGAGCGTCACCGAGAAACCGGCCAACCCGGCCACACCGCCCGAGGTGAAGGTGTTGTTGTAGAGCAGCAGCGTCATGATCGTCGAGACGCCGTAGACGAACCTGTGGCCGGCGATCGTCAGCAGCCCGTACCCGGCGGGGCGCCGTTCGGCGACGTGGCGCAGGCCGTCGGCGAGCCCCGTCACGACGCCGCCCAGCACAGAGCGCATCCGCGGGGCGGGGGCGTCCAGGTCGGGACCCAGCTCCCGGCGTCCCAGGGTGATCGAGACCAGCGCGGAGGCCGCGAAGCCCACCCCGGCCCCCAGCAGGATGAGCGCCGTGCCCAGGAGGCCGTCACCGCCGAGCAGCCGCAGGCCGGCCCCGGCGCCGGCGCCCAGGAAGCTCGCGAAGGTCCCGCACGTCGGCGTCACCGCGTTGGCCATGACCAGTCTCTCGCGCGCCACCACGTGCGGCAGCGCGGCCGACAGCGCGGCGAGGAAGAACCTGTTCAGGCTGAGCAGGAGCAGGGCTGCGGCGAGGAACGCGACCCCGTCGGAACCGGTCGCCACGAGCGCGGCGGTCACCACGGCCAGTGCGGCCTTGCCCACGGCGGACACCAGCAGGATCTGGCGACGGGGCCAGCGGTCGATGAGGACACCGGCGAAGGGGCCCACCACCGAGAAGGGCAGCAGCAGCACGGCGAAGGCCGCCGCCACGTCCGCGGCCGAGGTGTGCTGCTCGGGGGAGAAGAACACGTATCCGGCCAGCCCGGCCTGGTAGACGCCGTCGGAGAACTGTGACACCAGCCGGGTGCCGAAGAGGCGGCGGAACCGGCCGCCGCGGAGGACTTCGCGCAGATCGCCGAGGAAGGACACGGCCCAAGGCTACGGCTCGGCCGAGGGCGTGGCGTGCCGGGCGGTTTCCGCGCCGGCGCCGCGACCTTCCGCGCGGTGTCGCGCGGGACGGGGACGGCACGGCGTCCCGATCATCCCGGGAGGGCCGCCGGGGACTGCGACGGGCGCGGGGGCGGGAACCACCCGAAGGTGGTCCCGCCCCCGCGCGGCAAGGACGGGCTCAGCGCTCGGTCTCGCCGGCGATGAACCGTTCCACCGCCGCGTGCGCCTCGCTGTCGGAGTACTGGACCGGCGGCGACTTCATGAAGTAGGAGGAGGCCGACAGGATCGGGCCGCCGATGCCGCGGTCCTTGGCGATCTTGGCGGCGCGGACGGCGTCGATGATGATGCCGGCCGAGTTGGGGGAGTCCCACACCTCCAGCTTGTACTCCAGGTTCAACGGCACGTCGCCGAACGCGCGGCCCTCCAGCCGGACGTAGGCCCACTTGCGGTCGTCCAGCCACGGCACGTGGTCCGAGGGACCGATGTGCACCGAGCCGGCCTTGAGCTCGTGCGGGATCTGGGAGGTGACCGACTGGGTCTTAGAGATCTTCTTGGACTCCAGGCGCTCGCGTTCGAGCATGTTCTTGAAGTCCATGTTGCCGCCGAAGTTGAGCTGGTAGGTGCGGTCCACGACGACGCCCCGGTCCTCGAACAGCTTCGACAGGACCCGGTGCGTGATGGTGGCGCCGACCTGTGACTTGATGTCGTCGCCCACGATCGGCACGCCGGCGTCGGTGAACTTCTTGGCCCATTCGGGGTCGGAGGCGATGAACACGGGAAGCGCGTTGACGAACGCGACCCCCGCGTCGATCGCGCACTGCGCGTAGAAGCGGTCGGCCTCCTCCGAGCCCACCGGGAGGTAGGACACCAGGACATCGGCCTTGGCCGCCTTCAGGGTGGCGACGACGTCCACCGCGTCCTCGGTGGACTCCTCGATCGTCTCGCGGTAGTAGCGTCCCAGCCCGTCGTAGGTCGGTCCGCGCTGGACGGTCACGCCGGTCGGCGGGACGTCGCAGATCTTGATGGTGTTGTTCTCGCTGGCGTTGATCGCGTCGGCGAGGTCGTGGCCGACCTTCTTGGCGTCGACGTCGAACGCCGCGACGAACTCCACGTCCCGCACGTGGTAGGGGCCGAAGCGGACGTGCATCAGGCCGGGGACCCGGGACTCGGGGTCGGCGTCCCGGTAGTAGTGGACGCCCTGGACGAGCGAGGCCGCGCAGTTGCCGACGCCCACGATGGCGACGCGTACCGAACCCATTGGCACTTGCTCCTTCTTCTTTGCTGACGGAATGCGTTCGTGCGCCGGTCCGCGGCCGGCACCGTTCACTGTGGACGTGCGGGCGGGGCGGAACCCGGTTGCCCCGGGTCGGTCCGTCCGCCGAGTGTGGCCGCGCCTTCCGGGCCGCGCCGTTCTCTGTCGATCAGGTCGTCGAGCCAGTGGACTTCGCGTTCCACCGACTCCACGCTGTGGCGGTTCAGTTCGAACAGGTAGCCGTCGCAGCGGCCGGCCACCTGGTCCAGGCGTTGGTTCGCGTGGTCCAGTTGGCGCCGGAGCCGGTCACGGCGGGCTTCGAGGATGCGTACGCGCACATCCGCGCGGGTACGCCCGAACAGCGCGAAGTGGACGCCGAAGCACTCGTCGTCGCAGGCCGCCGGTCCGACCTCGGAGAGGAGACGGTCCAGGCGGTCCCGTCCGGCTCCGGTCAGCCGGTAGACGATGCGCGATCGCCGTCCCCGCGACGGGCCGGACCCGTCGGGCGTCTGCGTGACGAGTCCCTCGTCGAGCAGTCTCCTCAGGCAGGGGTAGAGAGAGCCGTAGGAGAAGGTCCGGAGCGTCCCCAGTTCCTGGGCGAGGCGCTTGCGGAGCTCGTAACCGTGCAAGGGGGCGGCGTCGAGGAGGCCGAGGACCGCGAGTTCGAGGACGTGTGTCCTGCGCGTGCCCATCCGGCTCACCTCCCAACCTCCTCGGGACACCGGGCTCCGCCGGTGCCGTGCCAGGCACTCTCCTCTCCGAGGGAGAGAGGAGTATGCGCGTACACGTGTTTTGTGCAGAAATGACTATATCGAAGCGATATATGGGCATCCCAAGACGCCCCGGCGACACCGGCAAACGCTTTGTGTGGACTTCTGGAATTCCCCGATATGGGTACTGTGAACTGCGGGAATCCGGATAAGGAGAGACTTCGGACGATCCGAAGGCCCGGCTCCGCCTCACACGACGTACGCTGACAACCGTGTGTCATGGGGAGCCGATTGCGACGGAGGGGTTCCGCCGGCAGGTACGCTCACGCCTGGGTTGTGCTATGTGGCGCCCCCGCCCTAACGTAACGATCGCTCTCAGGGCTGACGCCCTCCCCCGGCGTCACGCTGTGCAGCGCACGGACGAGCCCCCCGGACCAGGGGAGCCGGTCTGCCGTCCAGTCCGGACGGCGCAGGAAGGAGCGATGGCGCGACCGCGCCGGGAGCATATCTACCCCGGCCACAGGCCTCCACACATGGTCGCCCCGGGCGGCGTGTGCGAGGCGGTGGGGCGCGCCGCGTAGCTTTTCGTCCCGATAGGTCACCGACAGGAGGAAGCAGCAGCCGACGTATTCGGTGGATCGGCGAGATCCCCGAGATCCCGCCCGTTTCCCGGACCGGAAACGGCGGGAGACCGCTCGCCCACATCGCTGGATCCGTTCCTGGCAGGGGGAACGAGCTGCCCCTCCCACCCCGGTCGTAAGGCCCATCGGCCGTATCACAACAAACGAGGACGCGTGAGTACCGAAAGACGACGGAGCGCTGGCGGACGCCGCCGGGCCGATGGCCCGGTGGAGAACCCGCGCGGCAACGGCGGCAGGCGTGGCCGGGACGGCTACGCCGAGGACGAGCGCGCCGCTGCCGGTCGCCGCCGGGCCAGTGATGCAGACGGTGGTTTCTGGGATGACGAGCGCGAACGACGTCCGCGCCGTTCCCGGAACGACTACGACGACGAGCGCTCGCAGCGGCGTTCCTCCGCGGCGCGCGCGGAGAACGGCCGGGAGGGAGGGCGCCGCAGGGCCTCGTCGGGATACGACGACGACCGCGCGGCACGCCGCCCCCGTGACGGCTACGAGGACGACCGTCCCTCGCGCCGCCGGGCACGCGACGACTACGACGACGACCGCCCGCCGCGCCGCCGGGCACGCGACGACTACGACGACGACCGCGGCGGCCGTCGCGCCACCAGCGGCGCACGCTCCGAGGCCGGAGGGCGCCGCCGCGCCGCCGCGCCTCCTCCGCGCGGACGGCGCCGCTCCAAGGACCACGACGAGGAGATCGACGAGCGCGGCCCGCTCAAGCGCTTCTTCGCCAAGACCTGGAAGCCGGTCCTGATCTCCTGCGGCGTCATCTTCGTCGTGTGTGTCGCGGCGTTCGGCATCGCCTACGCCCAGCTGCCCGACGCGGCGGACATGGACGCCCAGGCCAGCGTCGAGCAGGCCGCCACCTCGGTCACGTTCGCCGACGGCTCCGAGGCCACCTCCTTCGGTGAGGTCAACCGCATCCCGGTCACTCGGGAGCAGATCCCCCAGACCGTGGTCAACGGCGTGCTCGCCTCCGAGCAGCGCACCTTCTACACCGACCCGGCGATCTCGCCCACGGGCATGCTGCGCGCGGTCCTGTCCGGCGGTAGCGCCGGTGGTGGATCGACCATCACCCAGCAGATGGCGCGTAACTACTACGACGGCCTCAGCCAGGACCGCTCCTACCTGCGCAAGATCAAGGAGATCCTGATCTCGCTGAAGGTCGAGCAGTCGCTGAGCAAGGACGAGATCCTCACCCAGTACCTCAACACGATCTACTTCGGCCGTGGCGCCAGCGGCGTCCAGGCCGCCGCGCAGGCCTACTTCGACAAGAACGTCGAGGACCTCGACGCGGCCGAGGGCGCGTTCATCGGCACGATCATCCAGCAGCCCAGCAACTTCGAGAACGTCCAGCCGGGCTCGGAGATGGAGAAGATCCTCAAGGAACGCTGGCAGTACACGGTCGACGGCATGGTCGCGATGCACGAGGAGGACCCGAACCTCGGCATCAGCCAGGAGGAGGCCGACAAACTGGAGTTCCCCGAGACCGCGCCCCTGGAGGCCGGCGACAACTACGCGGGCTACCGGGGCTACATCCAGGAGGCGGTCAAGCGGGAGCTGGAGAACCGCTACGACCTCACCGCCGAGCAGTACGCGGTCGGTGGCTACCAGGTGAAGACCTCCCTGGAGGAGGACCTGATGATCGCCGCCGAGGAGGCCGTCACCAGCACGCTCCCCAGCTTCGAGAGCATCCCCGAGGAGACCAACTTCGGCCTGGCCGCGGTCGAGCCGGCCACCGGCGAGATCAAGGCGTTCTACGGGGGAACCGACCCGCTGACCGACGCGGACAACTCGCTCATCCAGCAGGGGCAGGCCGGTTCGGCCTTCAAGCCCTACGCGCTGGCCGCGGGCCTGTCCCAGGGCATCAGCCTGGACAGCACCTTCGACGGTGACTCCCCGCAGACCTTCGCCGGCATCAGCGAGCCGATCCAAAACGACAGCGACGTCTCCTACGGCCCGGTCGACCTCGTCCAGTCGACCGCCGACTCGGTCAACACCAGCTACGTCAAGCTGGCCGAGATCGTCGGCCCCGAGGAGGTCGTCGCCACGGCGGAGCGCTCGGGCATCCCCGAGAGCCGGCGCGAGACCGTCACCGCCATCGGCTCCAACGTCGTCCTGGGCACCATGTCGGTCACGGCGCTGGACCAGGCCGCCGGCTACGCCACCTTCGCCAACAAGGGCATGCACCTGCCGCAGCACATGATCACCGAGGTCAAGGACCGCAACGGCGAGATCCTGCGCCCCAAGGACCAGGACATCATCGACGCCGGAGGCAGCCGCGCCTTCAGCGCCGAGGTCGCCGCCGACGCCACCTACGCCATGACCCAGGTGGTCGAGAACGGCGGTGGCAAGGAGGCCGCCCTGCCCGACGGCCGTCCGGTCGCCGGCAAGACCGGTACGTCCAACCAGGCGACGTCGGCCTGGTTCGTGGGGTACACCCCGCAGCTGTCCGCAGCGGTCGGCCTGCACCGCAGCGACAACCAGCCGCTGGAGATCCCCGGTCTGGGCAGCGACGTCTACGGTGGTACGACGTCGGCCAAGATCTGGAAGGCGTTCATGACCAAGGCGATGGAGGGGCAGGAGATCCAGCAGTTCCCGGGCCGGGCCAACGTCGGCAGCCCGCAGAGCTTCGTCCCGACGCCCACCCCCGAGCCGTCGGATGAGCCGGAGCCCTCCGACTCGCCCGAGCCGACCCCGAGCACCACGCAGTCGGAGTCGCCCGACCCCACCCCGTCCCACTCGGAGCCGGCGCAGCCGGGCCGGCCCGACTGCGAGGAGCAGTCGTGGCTTCCGCAGTGCCAGGAGGAGACGCCCGATCCCGAACAACCGGACGGTCCCGGTTGGGGGGACAACAACACGGGGGATCCCGGACGTCCAGAGGATCCGGACGGCAATCCGTTCGGCTGGTGACTAACAACATGGAGCACAGGTGACCTCCATCTCCGGTGAGACCGGGGACCCGGGTGCCGGCGGTGTCGCGACCGACGCCGCCGGCACCCGGCGTTTCTCCACCCGTCACGCGACCCCCTGGCCGCAGCTGGCCGGGCTGGCCCTGCTGGGCGCGGCGCTCGGATACGCGGCCAAGGCGCCGTGCAGGTTCGGCGGCGCCTGGCTCGACGGCACCCAGTACGCGGCGTCCTGCTACAGCGACGTCTTCCCGCTGTACTACCGCGACGGCCTGGACCAGGGGATCGTCCCCTACCTGGACGTCCCGGTCGAGTACCCCGTGCTCACCGGCGGCCTCATGCACCTCCTGGCGCGGTCGGTGAGCTGGCTGCCCGACCAGCTCTCGCGCGCCCTGGGCTACTTCGACGTCACCGCGCTGGTGCTGGCGTTGTGCCTGGGGGCGACGGTGATCGGGGTCGGGCACCTGGCCGGGCGCGGCGGGCTGTCCGGGGACGGGCGCGCGTTCGACCGGCGCCGCGCGCTCATCGCGGGGGCCTTCACCGCGCTCGCGCCGGCCGCGGTCCTCACCGCCTACATCAACTGGGACCTGCTCGCCGTCGCGCTGGCGACCGGCGGCCTGGTGGCCCACGCGCACCGCCGCCCCTGGCTCGCGGGGGCGCTCATCGGGCTGGCCGTCGCGGCCAAGTTCTACCCCCTGCTCTTCCTCGGCCCGATGTTCGTGCTCGTGGCGCGCGACGTGCTCCGCGGACGGGGAAGCGTCGGGGACTTCCTGCGACCGCTGGGCGGCGCCCTGATCGCCTGGACGGCCGTGAACCTCCCCGTCGCCCTGGCGGCTCCGCAGGCGTGGGCGACCTTCTTCCGGTTCAGCAGCGAGCGCGGCGCCGACTGGGGGTCCGTCTACTACGGCCTGGGCGGCTTCGGGCTCTTCGACACCGCGGATCTGGACCGCATCAACACCGTGGGAACGGGCGGACTGCTGTTGGCCTGTGTCGGCATCGCCCTGCTCGGGCTGTTCGCCCGCCGCCGCCCTCCCTTGGAACAGCTGCTGTTCCTGGTCGTCGCCGCCTTCCTCATCACCAACAAGGTGTGGTCGCCCCAGTTCGTCCTGTGGCTGGTGCCCCTCGCGGCGCTGGCGTGGCCACGGTGGTCGCGCGGGTGGCCGGCGCTCGTGGTGTTCGGGGTGTGGCAGCTCGCCGAGATCGGCTACGTCCTGGGGATCTGGCGGCACCTGATGTGGAGCATCGACCCGGCCACGGGACTGGGATTCGAGGGGTACGCGGTGCTGCTGTTCGCGCGGTTGTTCTCGCTGCTGGCCGTCGCTGTCCTGATCGTCGTGGATTGCCTGAGCGACGGCGATTCCGCGTCGTGACGACTGGTAGCCTGGGATGTCGTCCGGCTCAGAGCTCCGGCGCCCCTCCGGCGCGCCGATCCGAGCTTGTGCCCTCCTGCCATGGAGAGACCATGGCCGCAACAGTCCAGAGGAGGTAGGCACGCCTATGCGTCGCTACGAAGTCATGGTCATCCTCGACCCCAACCTCGACGAGCGCACGGTCGCCCCGTCGCTGGAGCAGTTCCTGGGTGTCGTCCGCAACGACGGTGGCTCGGTCGAGAAGGTCGACGTCTGGGGGAAGCGCCGCCTTTCCTACGACATCGCCAAGAACGCCGAGGGCATCTACGCGGTGATCGACCTCACCGCCACGCCCGCCACGGTCAAGGAGCTGGACCGCCAGCTCAACCTCACCGAGGCCGTTCTCCGCACCAAGGTCCTGCGTCCCGAGGTGCACTGACGCCTCCGGCGCTCAGCGCCCCGCCCCGCCCGATCCGAACCTAGGAATCCGGAGCCGACCAATGGCAGGCGAAACCCAGATCACGCTCGTGGGCAATCTCGTCGACGACCCCGAGCTGCGCTTCACCCCCAGCGGGGCCGCGGTGGCGAACTTCCGTGTGGCCTCGACGCCGCGCACGTTCGACCGCCAGAGCGGTGAGTGGAGAGATGGCGAGTCCATGTTCCTCACCTGCTCGGTGTGGCGGCAGTACGCCGAGAACGTGGCCGAGAGCCTTCAGCGTGGTATGCGCGTCATCGTGCAGGGCCGTCTCAAGCAGCGGTCGTACGAGACGAAGGAAGGCGAGAAGCGCACCGTCTTCGAGGTCGAGGTCGAAGAGGTCGGCCCCGCGCTGCGCAGCGCCACCGCCAAGGTGACGAAGACGCAGCGTCAGGGCGGCCAGGGCTTCGGCGGAGGCGGCGGTGGCGGCTTCGGCGGTGGCGGGGGCTACGGCAACCAGGGTGGTGGCGGCTTCGGCGGCCAGCAGGGGGGCCGCTCCGGCCCGCCCGCCGACGACCCGTGGGCCACCGGCGGTGGCGGGGGCTTCGGCGGCGGCGGGGGTTACTCCGACGAGCCGCCGTTCTAGGCCGTCACGACCCGTTTTGATCTGTCCGAATGACCATCCCCGGGACGACCGGGGCTCTTGAACAAGGAGCACCACGATGGCAAAGCCGGCAGTGCGCAAGCCCAAGAAGAAGGTTTGCCTGTTCTGTCAGGAAAAGCTGTCCTACATCGACTACAAGGACACCAACCTGCTGCGGAAGTTCATCTCCGACCGCGGCAAGATCCGCGCCCGTCGCGTGACGGGCAACTGCACGCAGCACCAGCGTGACGTCGCCACGGCGATCAAGAACGCCCGCGAGATGGCGCTGCTGCCCTACACCAGCACCGCTCGCTAACGGGGATCCGAGGGAGGTTTAAGTCGTGAAGCTCATTTTGACCCACGAGGTCAATGGTCTCGGCGCCCCGGGCGATGTCGTCGAGGTGAAGGACGGCTACGGCCGTAACTACCTGCTGCCCCGTGGGTTCGCCATCCGCTGGACGCGTGGTGGGCAGAAGCAGATCGATTCGATCCGCCGTGCCCGCGCGGCCCGCGACATCCGCAGCCTGGACGAGGCCAAGCAGGTCGCCGGCCAGCTCGGCGCGCTGAAGGTCCGCCTGTCCCAGAACGCCGGTGACACCGGCCGTCTGTTCGGCTCGGTCACCGCGGCCGACGTCGCCGAGGCGGTCAAGAACTCCGGCGGTCCGACGGTCGACAAGCGCCGGATCGAGATCCGCAACCCGATCAAGTCGGTCGGCGAGCACCGGGTCGAGGTCCGCCTCCACCCCGAGGTCGTCGCCACGATCGAGCTCGAGGTCGTTCCCGCCTAACGGCGCGGCTCCTCGAACCCCGGCCCCGCGAGGGGCCGGGGTTTTCCTTTGCCCGGGTTTGGCAACACGCCATGGTGCTTAAAGTGACGGTTTGATTACTTTCTGCAACATTATCGTGGCGATGGGCCTGTACCCGAACGGGAAGGATGAGGCCGAGTGTCCACTCATGAACAGAGCGCCGCCGAGGCGGGCCTGAGCAGACGGACCATGCTGCGCGGTACCGCGCTCGTCACCGGAGGGGTGTTCCTCGGAGGAGCCGCCGACCTGGGGACCGCGCGGGGCGCGTTCGCCGCCGGCGAGCCGACCGTCTACCACCGGGGCGACTGGGGGGCGCGCAGCGCCAAGCGCACCGCCCAGGTCCTCAGCAGCGGACCGGACCACATCGTCATCCACCACACCGCCACCGCGAACAGCACGGACTACTCGCGCGACCACGCCTTCGCGCTGTCCCGGTCGATTCAGCGCTACCACATGGACACCAACGGGTGGGACGACATCGGCCAGCAGCTCACGATCAGCCGCGGCGGTCACATCATGGAGGGCCGCAACAGCTCGCTGCCCGCGATCCGCAACCGTCGGCACGCGGTGGGCGCGCACACCGCGAACCACAACGCCCACACCATCGGTATCGAGAACGAGGGAACCTACACCTCGGCCACGCCGCCGGCGGCGCTCATGGACGCCCTGGTCGAGACGTGCGCGTGGTTGTGCGCGGTCTACGGGCTCAAGCCCGACAGCGCGATCGTCGGGCATCGCGACTACAACGTCACCTCGTGCCCGGGGGACAAGCTGTACGCCCTGCTACCGCAACTGCGCCGTGACGTCAGCGCGGCCCTGGCCAGGATCGAGATGCGGCTGGCGGCACCGGCCCCGCAGCCTGTCCCGGAGGAACACCTGCCCTCCTTCCCCGAGGTCCCGATGAACGAGCGGGCCGTCGCCTTCGCCCACGGACCCGCGCTGGGGCCCGCGGACCCCACCCGCTGACGGCCGAGCCTCAGGGGCGCGTGGCTCCGGTGACCAGCCACGCGCTCCCTCGCGCACGCAGCCCCAGCGTGACCCCGCGCGCCAGCATCCACACCCCGAAGGCCAGCCACAGCCACACCAGTCCCATCGTCGACCCCTCGGGGACCAGCCACAGCACGAGAACGCTGAAGGGAAGGTAGACCAGCGTCGTCCACAGGCTGGCCCACGCCAGGTAACGCTGGTCCCCGGCACCCATGAGGACGCCGTCCAGCACCATGACCACGCCACTGAGGGGCTGGAGCAGCGCCACGACCACGAGGGCCCCCGCGATCAACGCCCGGACCTCCTCGTCGGTGGTGAAGGGAACGGCCGCCCAGGGGCGGACCAGGAGCACCAGCACGGTGAAGAGCAGGCCGACCATGACGCCCCACTCGACCATCCTGCGGGTCGCGGCCCGCGCCCCCGCCGCGTCCGAGGCGCCCAGGTAACGGCCGATGATGGCCTGACCGGCGATGGCGATCGCGTCCAGCGCGAACACCAGCAGCGACCAGATCTGGAACGCCACCTGCTGGGCGGCGATCTCGCCGTCGCCCAGCCGCGCCGCGACGGCGGTCGTGGCGAGCAGGGCCACCCGCAGCGACACGGTGCGGACGAACAGCGCAGCGCCGGCCGAGGCCGACGCCTTCAGGCCGGCGGCGTCAGGGGCCAGGGAGACCCCTGACCTGCGGGCCGCGTGGGCCACGACCGCGATGTAGACGACGGCGCCGCCGCTCTGCGCGATGACGGTCGCCCAGGCCGACCCGGCGACCCCCCAGCCGAACCCCAGGACGAACGACACGCACAGCACGATGTTGGCGAGGTTGGAGCCCACGGCCACGAACAGGGGCGTCCGCGCGTTCTGGAGACCGCGCAGTACGCCGGTGCCCGCCATGATGACGAGCAGGGCGGGGGTGCTCAACAGACTGATCCGCAGATAGGTGAGCGCGTGGGGGGCGACGGTGTCGGAGGCTCCCAGGGCCTCGATCGCCCAGGGGGCCAGGGGCCAGCCGAACGCGATGACGGCCACGCCGATGAGCAGCGCGAGCCACAGCCCGTCGACACCGTTGCGGATGCCGCCGCGGATGTCTCCGGCCCCGAACCTGCGGGCCACCGCCGATGTGGTGCCGTAGGCGAGGAAGATGCACAGGTTCGCCAGGGTCATCAGGATCTGCGAGGCGATCCCGAGCCCGCCGAGTTCCGCGGTGCCGAGCCGTCCCACCACCGCGGAGTCGGTCAGCAGGAAGAGCGGCTCGGAGACGAGCGCGAAGAACGTGGGGACGGCGAGGTGGAGGATCTCGCGGTCGTGGTGGTGCCGCAGAGGCGGAGCCGGGAGCAGTGAGGACGGTCGTGGCATGGCCCTGTCACGTTACCGGACGGGTGTTCGACCGGGTTGTCCACAGTTATCCACCACTTCCGGGATCCCCTGTGGATAACCTGTGGAAAGTTGCGTGTGAACTTTCTTTCACACACAGGCGGTGAATAGTGTTTTTGCAGCTCAGATAGGGTGTGTGCGGGTGGTGGACAAGTTATCCACAGATGTTGTGCACAAGCTATCCGCAGAAACCGCGCGGTCGTCCACAGGATCTCCCCAGGCTCGTCCACAGGTCGTTTTGCGGGTGTCGTCGGAAGTGGCGACAATCCAAGTTCGAGCATGTTGAAGCACGTGCAGGGGGGACAGGCGTGAGCGACACCGAGGGCCCGCGCGAGGAGAGCGGTTTCGAACGCACGCCTCCGAACGACATCATGGCCGAGCAGTGCGTCCTGGGAGGCATGCTCCTCTCCAAGGAGGCCATCAGCCAGGTCGTCGAGATCGTCCGTTCCGCCGACTTCTACCGGCCCGCCCACCAGACGATCTACGACACCATCATCGACCTGTTCTCGCGCGGCGAGCCGGTCGACGCGGTCTCCGTCAACGCCGAGCTGACCAAGCGAGGCGAGATCACCCGCGTGGGAGGCGCCCCCTACCTGCACACCCTCACCGAGGCCGTCCCCACGGCCGCCAACGCGGGCTACTACGCCCGCATCGTCGCCGACCGGGCTGTTCTGCGCCGACTCGTCGAGGCCGGGACCCGCATCGCCCAGATCGGGTACGCGGGGGACGGAGAGGTCGACGACCTCGTCGACCGGGCCCAGGCCGAGATCTACCGGGTGGCCGAGAAGCGCACGGGCGAGGACTACCTCCCGCTCAGCGAGATCATGCCGGGAGCCCTCGACGAGATCGAGGCCATCTCGGCCCACGACGGTTCCCTCACCGGGGTTCCCACCGGGTTCACCGACTTCGACGCCCTCTCCAACGGCCTGCATCCCGGGCAGATGATCATCATCGCGGCCCGGCCCGCCGTGGGTAAGGCGCTCGCCCTGGACACCCCGTTGCCCACCCCCGACGGGTGGACCACCATGGGGCGGGTCCGCACCGGCGACCTGCTGGTCGCCGCCGACGGCACCCCGACCCGCGTCGTCGCCACCACCGAGGTCATGCACGGCCGCCCGTGCTACGAGATCACCTTCGACGACGGCACCACCGTGATCGCCGACGCCGAGCACCAGTGGCCCGTGAGCGCTCCCGACCGGCCGGTCCGGGTACGGACCACGCGTGAGCTCGCCACGTCGCTGGAGGACGGCCTGGAGGGCCGGCCCGCCATCGCCCTCGCGGCGCCGTTGGACCTTCCCGAGCGCGATCTCGCGCTGCCCCCCTACTTCCTCGGCGCCTGGCTGGGGGGCGGCCATCCCGCCATGGCGCGCATCGCCTGCCCGAACCCCGAGGTCCGGATGGGGATCGAGGCCAGCGGGCTGGTCACCAAGCCCGTGGGCGTCTCCGAGCACTGCTACGACGTCGTCCTGCCCTGGGCCGAGGCCGCCGAGACCACGGCGCGCCTCACCCGACTGGGCGTGGTGGACGAGCCCCACCTCCCGGTGGAGTACCTGCGTTCCTCCCCCGCCCAGCGGCGCTCGCTGCTGGCGGGCCTCCTCGACACGGGGGGCGCGGTCGACGAGGACGGGGCGATCCGTCTTCCGGTCGGCACGCGCCGTCTGGCCCGCGACGTCCGCGACCTCGTCCACGGCCTGGGGTACCGGACCGCGTCGCTGCCGGCGCGGAGGGGAGGACAGGGCCGGGAACACGTCGTCGTGATCCGGGCCCCCCGCGAGACGTTCCCCGTGGGGCACGGACCCGCCGCCCACCACGGCGGACCCGGGGAGGAGGCCCTCGCCCCGCGCGTCATCACCGGGATCCGGCCGGTGCCCAGCGTTCCGGTGCGCTGTGTCCAAGTGGACCATCCCGACCACCTGTACCTCGCGACCGAGGCGATGGTCCCCACCCACAACTCCACCCTGGCGTTGGACTTCGCCCGCGCCGCGGCCATCAAGCACCAGCTGACGACCGTGTTCTTCAGTCTTGAGATGGGCCGCAACGAGATCGTCATGCGCCTGCTGTCGGCCGAGGCGCGGGTACCGCTGCACACGATGCGGTCGGGGCTGATGACCGACGACGACTGGACCCGGCTGGCCCGGCGCATGGGCGAGGTGGCGAGCGCGCCCCTGTTCATCGACGACTCCCCGAACATGTCGATGATGGAGATCCGGGCCAAGTGCCGCAGGCTCAAGCAGCAGCACGACCTCAAGCTCGTCGTGGTCGACTACCTCCAGCTCATGAGCTCCAGCGGGCGGGTGGAGAGCCGCCAGCAGGAGGTCTCGGAGATGTCGCGGTCGCTGAAGCTCCTGGCCAAGGAGCTGGAGGTCCCGGTCATCGCGCTGTCCCAGCTCAACCGTGGACCCGAACAACGGACCGATAAGAAACCGCAGGTCAGCGACCTTCGAGAGTCGGGGTCCATCGAGCAGGACGCCGACATGGTCATCCTCCTGTACCGCGAGGACGTGCACGAGAAGGAGTCACCGCGTGCGGGCGAGGCCGACCTGATCGTCGCCAAGCACCGTAACGGCCCCACCGCGACGGTCACGGTGGCCTTCCAAGGGCACTACAGCCGCTTTGTCGACATGGCGCCGGGGTGATCGAGCCGCCGCGGGTGCCGCTTCCCCAGGGGCGGCTGTCGCGTCCCCGGGCGGCCTGGCTCGAAACGGCCCGTCCCGGTGCGGCCGGGTGTCCTCCCGTCCCCCGAGGCGCCGGACGGCCGCGTGCCCGGTCGCGCCCTTCGACGCCCGATGAGGCGGGAGCGGGCGTCCCCGGCCCCCGCCACGGCCGGGCGGGGGAGAGCGGGACGAGGTTCCTTCGCGGTCAGACGGCGATGACGCGTGTCTTGGCGGCCTTGTCGTGCAGGGCCTGGCGATAGGGCTCGTCCCACAACGGCCACAGGCCGTCGAGCAGCGACCCGAAGGGGACGTAGGCGAGCAGGAACTGGGTGAGGACGCGGCCGGCCGCCGCCTTCTTGGTGGGGGGCAGGCCGGTGGCCATGGCGATCACCTTGATGCCGACCATCCGCTTGCCCAGCGTCTGCCCGCTCCTCGAATAGGACAGCCAGTAGTAGGCGAAGGAGGAGAACAGCGCGGCGGCGGCGATCAGCAGGACGGACGGAACCATGATGGAGGCGATCGTGGACTCCGGCCGGCCGTCCAGGGCGACGGAGAGCGGCACCATCACGACCAGTGCTCCGGCCAGGTAGACCGTGAAGCCGATGAAGGTCGCGATGAACCCGTCGATGATGTGGGCGCCGAGCCGGACCCCCCAACTCGCGGGCTGGGGGCCGTAGGCGATGGGACCGCCGAGGTGGTGGGCGGCCGGGTAGCCGTAGCCGGGGTAGTGCGGCGGCGCGACCGGGGGGCCGTAGCCCGGTCCGTAGGGGACACCGGGCGGTGGGGGCAGGGACATGGGATTCCGGATTCTCGTCGATTCAGGTGGGTCCCCGGCATTGTGGCAGGTGGGGGATTCCAGTGGGCCGAAACCCGGGCTTTGCGGCCGCAGGGCCGTATCGGCGGGGACAAGTCGACAAGGCGCTGAGGTGACAGGTCGCTTTGGCGGCGAGACGGCGCCATGGGGCCCGTCGTAGGCCCGGGGGCGCCCCGCCCTCTGCGCGGCCGCGCGCCGGGCCCGTGTCCACCGGGGTGGTGGACGCAGACGTCGAGGGACCGTATGCGGCGCCGCGGCGGTCCGTCCGGTAGATGAGGCGCCAGGTCGCCGTGTCGATGAGTCGAGAAGGGGAGAACGCGGAAGCGGCCGTCCACCTGTGGTGGACGGCCGCTTCCGCGGTCGCGTGTCCTAGGCCCAGCGGGCTTCGGGGCGCATGCGACCGGTCGCGTCGGGTACCAGGACCCAGACGAGCGCGGGCCGTGCGGGTTCGGTCACCGTCTCCTCCATCGACCGGGGGCGGGGGAGGGAAGAGGTGACCGTCGCGCACGCACGGTTCACGGTTGCGCGACGGCGACGTCGGGTCGGAGCGGGTCGGGTGGTCAGCGAAGCCTCGGACACCTTTCGAGCCATGGCGACACCCCCTCGTTTAGCATAGTGAGGACTATAGTTAACCTTCTGTTCACCTTTAAGTCAACTTGGTTCTATCTACCTGGTATGCCAGGACGTGGAAGAGGCGCCCATCGGCCGATGGGCGCCTCTTCCACGTCCTGCTGGTGGTGTGCTGTTCCTCAGTCGCCGGGGAAGATCAGTCCGACGATCTCCAGGTAGAGCTGTTCAGGATAGGGCACGAAGTTGATCCTGCTCAGTGCCTGATCCTGACCGGCGGACTCCATGACGAACGTCCCGTAGCCGAGGAGCCGACCCATGAAGGAACGCTCGAATCGCATGTCGGTGACCTTGCCCAGGGGCATCATGTCGACCTGCCGGGTGATCAACCCGGTCGTCAGGAGCAGGCGCGCGGAGGTGATGACGAAGTAGTCGACCGACCACTCGGCCACCTTCCACACGAACCAGACGAGCAGCAGGAGCCAGACCCACCAGATGACGGCGAGTGCGGTGGGATCGCCGATGACGCTGCTCAGGACACCGGCGGCGATCAGGCCGCCGAGGACCAGGGCCACCGGGCCGATCAGGATCGCCGGATGCCGCCGCATGGTGATGACCTGCTGCTCGTGTGGCAGCAGGTAGCGGTTGACCGATGCGGGCGCCGCGTCGCCCGGAGTTACGAGCTTCATGCCGCCTCAGAACCTAAGCGGCCACGGCGTTGACGAAGCGGGACAGGGAGTCGGCCGCGGACATCAACCCACCCAGGCCCGCGTCGATCACTCCGGCGGCGGATTCGGGCTGGGTGAGCAGATAGAAAGCGACGAAGGCGATGAGCGCGTATTTCAGCCATTGTTTCAACCTCGCCATGATCAACTCCAAAGAATGCCACTGACCCACTAACCCAAGGTGATTGTTACACCGCTGTCGGGGCTCGTAAAGGCAGATCCGAGCTGACGGCGTGGCGTTCCAGGTGGGAACAGTGTGGCCCTGGTCACCGGGTGGTTTGGGACTGTCCGACTTCCGCAAATGCTGCTGCCAGAACGTGGAGATGTTGGCGCGCGATGCGTTCGACGAGGTCGGGAGTCGCCTTCCCGGTGACATCCCGCAGCCCTGACCTGGCCGCCCGGACGCAGCGGGAGACCGTCGTCTCCGGATGGACGTCGGCGAATTCGGCCCGGAGCTTATCCATGACGGGAGCGAATTCGTGCAGCGCTGCGGTGGGCGTTTCGGTCATGTCACTCCTTGGTGGGGTAGGGGTGGTTGGTGGCGCTCCGTACCTAATTATCTTCGGTGGGTAACCGTAGCAGGGAGGTGGGAAGGAGGTATGGGGAGGGTGGGGTGTACAGAAGGGGAGGTCGTGGCCGAGAGTTCGGGGCGAGGAGTGGGGCGGGAAGTTTCGGGCGTGGGATGTCTCCTGATCCGGATCGTCCGAGATCCAGGATCGCCTCTATGGGTCACAACTCCGTCTCAACGTGAATTCGGATAACACAAAATAGAGCGATGTCTCTCACGTCTCAAAAACGGCCATCCGAATACACGGTTAACTGATATCCAAAATTAGAAAGCGTCCGTCCACGGAAGCGTGGACGGACGCGGTGCGTGAAACGCGGTCAGACCGAGCCGTACAACCGGTCCCCGGCGTCCCCCAGGCCCGGGATGATGAAGCCGTGCTCGTTCAGCCGCTCGTCAACGGCGGCCGTGACCACGCGCAGCTGCGCCCGGTGCTCCCGGCCGAGGCTTTCGACCAGTTTCCGCTCGACCGCCTTCAGCCCCTCGGGTGCGGCGAGCAGGCAGATCGCGGTGACGTGGTCCGCGCCGCGGTCCACCAGCAGCTTCATCGACGCCGCCAGCGTCCCGCCGGTGGCGAGCATGGGGTCGAGGACGTAGCACTGCCGCCCCGACAGATCCTGGGGAAGGCGGTCGGCGTAGGTGGCCGGCTGGAGGGTCTCCTCGTCGCGGGCCATGCCGAGGAAACCGACCTCCGCGGTGGGCAGCAGACGGGTCATGCCGTCGAGCATGCCCAGCCCGGCCCGGAGGATCGGGATCACCAGGGGGGTGGGCCGCGTGAGCTGCGCCCCGGTGGTCGTGGCGACCGGGGTCTCCACGGTGACCTCGGCGACCCGCACGTCACGTGTCGCCTCGTAGGCGAGCAGGGTGACCAGCTCGTCGGTCAACCGACGGAACGTCGGGGAATCGGTTCTGACGTCCCGCAGCGTCGTGAGCTTGTGCGCGACGAGCGGATGGTCGACGATGAGGGTTTCCATCTGTAAAACACACTCCGGGTGAGCTGGGCGAATGCGGCGGGGCGCCAGCGGCGAGTCTACCGACGGGGCAGGAGCGCTCCCGAGCCTGCGCGGGCTCGTCCGGCGAGGCGACGGCCACAGTCAGGGGTGGACCCGGTCCGCGAGGAGGAGACGGCACCATCCCGACGCCCCTGACGCCCCCGGCGCCCACACCGGGGACCGCTCCCCGGGGCGTGTCACCGGGCGATCCCCTATGGGCGCGGGGCCGGACCGCACGGCGCGCCGGCCTCGCGAGAGGCGAGGGGAAGCCCGGTTGCGGCCACTCTGATGGTGGGTTTCATCTATGCCCGAAACTGCCTTTTTCGGCGTTCCAGGACACAGAGGTGAAACGGGACACCCTTACTCACCAGGGGCTCCGTCCCGGAGACTCCGTGTGACGCCGACGCTCCCGTCCGGTTGACGCACGCGAACTTTATGGTCGCGTTCTGTCGAGGACGGGGCGTCCGTTCTAATAGGACGTGTGAGCGCGGACTTCTATCACGGAGACGGCCCCCTATGGGGAGACCGAGTCACGGGCGAGAGCGGCCGTTACGATGACGCTGCCTCGGACGATCTGCGATCCTGGCCGGACCAGGGACATCCGGGTGGGGTGACGATGACGGAACTCGAACACGATGACGACGGCTCCAACGACTTCGCGGCCGTCGCCTATCGAGAAGAGGAGTACTGGGACGTCGACGTGCTCCCCGTCGCGTTGACGCACGACCTCAAGGGGCTGCTGCACGCGCTGCGCCAGCAACCCAGCATCAGCGGGGCCATCGGGCTGGTCGCGGTCGGAGACGACTTCTTCATCATCGCCCGGGTGTACGGGCGCGACGACGTCAGTCTGTTCCTCTCCGACGTCACCGCCTCCGTCGACTGGCAGATCGCGCGCTCGGTGCTGGAGTACCTCGACATCGACGTCCCCGAGGACGAGGACCTCGACCAGGTGCTGCCCGCCGGCGACCTGTCGATCCTCGCCGACCTCGGCCTGGACGAGATGGAGCTGGGCGCGCTCGCCGGCGACCTCGACCTGTACCCCGACGAGGTGCTGGCCAGCATCTCCGAGCGGCTGGGGTTCCAGCAGGCGTTTCAGCGTGCTTTGGACGCGATGGGGTAGGCCGACGGCGGAACGGAAATGATCGGGGTGCCACCCCCGAACCGGAAGAGAGGACAGGAGCCCACGGTGTCGATCTTCTCAGCGGTCTTCTCCCGCTCCGCCGACGGATGGACGGGGACCGAGGTCGACCTGACCGACGTCGAGGGCATCGACGACGTCGCCGACCTGATGCGCGACATCGCGGCCGCACACGATCCCGGCGCGGCCGAGGACACCATGCTCCTGTTGGCCGAGGCCGACGACGAGTGGTTCGGGATCGTGCGCGTCGACGACCGCGCCGATCCGCGCGTCTTCCTCTCCGACGCCCGCATGGTCCACGGCTATCCGATCGCCGCGCTCCTGCTGGAGGACACGGTGGCGGTGGCCGCCGGTGACGAGGAGGAGGAACGCGGCGGGCAGCGCCCCTATCCGGACCCCGGCGGCGACGCCGGTCTGCTCGTCGACCTGGGCACTCCCGAAGAGACGCTTTTGGCGCTGACCTTGCGTGAGGGGGTGCTGCCCGCCGACGCGCTGGCCACGATCGCCGACCACGCGGGCTTCGCCGACGCCCTCGACGCCCTGCGGGCATGATCCCGCCCACCGGCCCCTCCGGCTACGACGCGGCGCTGGGACTCGCCCTGGAGGAGGCGGCGCGCACCTCTGACAGCGGGGATGTCCCGGTGGGGGCGGTGGTCCTCGACCCTCAGGGCGGTGTCATCGGGACCGGACGCAACGAGCGCGAGGCCAGCGGCGACCCCACCGCGCACGCCGAGGTGCTGGCGCTTCGCGCGGCGGCCCGGCACGTGGGGGAGTGGCGTCTCACAGGCTGCACGCTCGCCGTCACCCTCGAACCGTGCACGATGTGCGCGGGCGCGATCGTGCTCGCCCGGGTGGAGCGGCTGGTCTACGGGGCGCGTGACGCCAAGGCGGGCGCCGTCGGTTCGCTGTGGGACGTCGTACGCGACCGCAGGCTCAACCACCGGCCCGAGGTCGTCCCCCCCGACCTGGTCGATCCCGATGTCGCGGGGCGGTGCGCGGCGCTCCTCACCGACTTCTTCGGCCGTCGCCGCGGCAGAGCCGTCTGACGACGGGCCCGCGATGCCCCGGTCGCGGCCCGTTGGGAGAGCGGGCCCGCGGGGGAGGGACCGAAGAACGTGTCGGGGAGCGCTCGACCGTTCCGTCTGTCGGGCCGCCGGGCTCGGCCCCGGTCCCCGGGCGCGGGAACGACGACAGCGGAAGGACCCGGCGGCGGTACCCGCCGGCGGGGCCGCGTCCCTTCTCGCCGGACGCCCCCACGAACGGTCCGCCCGTGGTCCCCGGTAACCGACACCACTCATGAGGAAGGCCGCCAGGGGCGGATGATCCGTACCGAGCATCGGGTGAACTCCGGTAGAGTTGGTCGCGGTGGAGTCGCATAGTGGCCGAGTGCGCGCGCCTCGAAAGCGCGTGAAGGGAGACCTTCCGAGGGTTCAAATCCCTCCTCCACCGCTGAAGGCCGGAGTCTGCGCAGGCGGACGGAGGGCCGAAGAGGTTGAGAGAGCCGGTCGCGTCCGGCCGTTGCACATTCACTGCACACGGTCGGGGGCGGTCGGCTCTTCGCCTTTCCTGGCGGTCGTCTTGGTCCGGAGCGCGCCCAGCGCATCGGCCATCTCGTCGAGTCGATCAGGGATGGATGCCCGTAGGTGTCGAGCGTCATGGTCGCCGTGGCGCGGCCCCGCGCCCTCGTCCGGCCGGATACCGGCGGGCAAGATCGCGCGCCGAGACGCGGAGCCGAAGGCGGGGGCTCACCCCTGAACGGGCCACGGTCCACCGGGACACCTGCCACGACCGGCCGGACCGGGGACCCGCCCGGCAGGACGGTGAGCCGCGGGCCCGGGGGCGTCGGACAGGACGGGGAACGGCAGGCGCCGCTCACCGCCACGACGCCGGCGGTCGACGCGGCCAACGGCTCCACGGCGAACGCGGGACACGGGGAGAAACGCCCGAGGCCGTCGCCACCGTGCCGCGCGGTCCCGGTCCCGACCGTCTGGTCCGATCGGCGGAGCACCGCGGGAGACACCACCCTCCCGGCCGGTGGCCGGGAGCGCACGGCGACGCCGGTGACCGTCCCGGAACTCGACGGGACGCAGGCGGAGACGCCTGTCCACGACGACGTGCCCACCGACGGGCTCGCCACGGTCCGCAGGGGGATCTTCGGCCTCGGCAGCCAGGAGGACGGTCGGTCCACCAGGCGGTACACGGACACCGTGACGGCGCGCCACGCCTGATCGGACGGCCGTCTCCCGTACCGGGGCCGGACCGGGCCATCGCCCGCGCCCGACCCCTCGATGTCTCCGGCCAGACACCCCTCCCCGAACCGCGCCGTCCTCATAGGAAGCCACGGTAAAGATCTCCGTACTCGCGCGAGGGCGACCGGTCGACGGGCCGTGGGTAGCGCCGCTGAGAACGACGGTCCGCCACGCCGACGAGGCCGGGCGGGCACGGTCGTCACTCTCGACGGAACGTACTGAGGAGACAGCGGCATGGCCTACGTCACGACCCGCGACGGCAACGAGATCTTCTACAAGGACTGGGGGTCCGGCCGTCCGGTGGTGTTCATCCACGGCTGGCCGCTCAACGCCGACGCCTGGGAGGACCAGATGAAGTGCGTGGCCGACAACGGCTACCGCGGCATCGCCCACGACCGGCGCGGGCACGGCCGGTCCAGTCAGCCCTGGGGCGGCTACGACTTCGACACCTTCGCCGACGACCTCGCCGATCTGATCGGCCACCTCGACCTGCGCGACGTCACCCTCGTGGCCCACTCGATGGGCGGTGGTGAACTGGCCCGCTACATCGGGCGGCACGGGACCTCCCGGATCCGGTCGGCGGTCCTGCTGGCGGCGATCCCGCCGGTCATGATCAAGTCGGACACCAACCCCGAGGGCACACCCGAGGAGGTGTTCGAGGACATCAAGGCCGGCATCCTCAAGGAGCGGTCACAGTTCTGGAAGGACGCCTCCGAGACCTTCTTCGGCGCCAACCGTCCCGGGAACAAGGTCACCCAGGGCAACCGGGACTCCTTCTGGCTCATGGCGATGCAGGAGAGCATCCAGGCCGGCGTGAAGTGCGTGGACGCATTCGGCTTCACCGACTTCACCGATGACCTCAAGAGGTTCGACGTCCCCACCCTGGTGATCCACGGTGACGACGACCAGGTCGTGCCCATCGCGGCGGCCGGGGCGAAGTCCTCGAAGATCATCCCCGACTGCACCTACAAGGTCTACGAGGGCGGGTCCCACGGTCTGGCCAACGTCCCCGGGGACAAGGAGAAGTTCAACCGGGACCTGCTGGAGTTCCTCGGCAGGTGACCCTGCGGTCCGGGGGCCGGTCTCGGCCCCGGACCCGGACCTCAGCGGTCGGTCAACACCTTCACCGCCCGCTCCACATCGGTTTCGTCGTTGTAGAGGTGGAACGAGAAGCGGACCCGCCCCGCGCGGGCCGCGGCGTGGACCCCCGCATCGGCCAGGCGGTCGACGGCTCCCGGATCGGCCTCGACGGAGACGATCGCCGATCCGGCCGGCTCCAGCCCCAGGCTCGCCCGGAAACGGTCGGCCAGCGCGCGGTTGTGCGCGCCCACGGCCGCCTCCCCCAGTTCCGCGAGCAGTTCCAGCGCCGGAACGTGGCCGGCCCACGACGCCCACGCCGGGGACAGGTCGAGGCGACGGGCATCCGTCGCGAGCCGCAGTGGCAGCCCGTAGATGGACTCCCACACCTGGGCTCCCGCGAACCAGCCCGCGGCGAAGGGGACGAGCGAGGCCAGCGCCTCCTCCGTTCCGGCGAGGAAGGCCGTCCCACGCGGACCGAGCAACCACTTGTAACCGGAGCAGACCAGCAGGTCGACCCGTTCGGCGGGCAGCGGCAGCCATCCGGCCGACTGGGTGACGTCCAGCAGCAGCCGGGCCCCGTTCCCCGACGTGGCGGTGATCAGGTCCTCGACCGGGGCGATACGTCCGTCAGCGGACTGCACCGCGGACACGGCCACCAGAGAGGTGGCGGGCGTCACCTCCTCGACGATCCGTTCCAGCGGGACCGAACGCACCCGCACCCCGCGCCGCTCGGCCACGAGGAACGGGAACAGCAACGACGTGAAGTCGCCGTCGGCGACGACGACCTCGGCGCCGGAGGGCAGCGACGCCGCGACCAGACCGACGAAGTGGGACGCCTGGGGGCCGATGGCGACGCGCTGGTCGGGAACGCCGATGAGCCGGGCGAAGGCCCGCCTGCCCCGGGCCACGATCGTGTCGAAGGCGGCCGGGTCGAGCCGGCCCGCCGCGCGGTCGCGTTCCAGGGCGACCACCGCCTCCGTCGCCTCGGCGGGAGGAAGACCGTAGGTGGCGGTGTTGAGGAAGACGCCCTCGGGGGCGAAGCGGTCGCGAGCGGACCGCAGGGGCGTGGACGCCGGAGAGCTGGGGTGCATGCTCAGATGTTCGCAGGCCGCCCCTTTGTCGACAAGACGCTCTGTCGTCTCCTGGCGGCGGCCCGTCCTCGCGGGAAGCCGGGGCGGGGAGGAGACCGCGTACCGGGCGGGTGAGGGGACCACGACGGGGCGCCGCCAACGCGTGGCGGCGCCCCAACGGGCCGGAGCCGCCACGCCGCCGGGGCACACCGCCGGCCTCGGCGGATGCGGTGCGGGCGCGCGGGGCGGTCACCAGGACCGCGAGACGCGCCGGGTGGTGGGTGCCGCAGCCCCGCCCACCGCCCGGCCGCTGTTCTAGCCCGCGGTGCGGGGGATGCGCCGCTCCCAAGTGCGGTGGAAGACCGTCTCGTCGCCGTCGAGGCAGGTGACCTCGCTGGAGGCGACGAACTCCGTCGCCGTGGCGGTGATCTCCGAACGGGTCCGCACCCGCGCGTCCCAGCCGATGTCGGGCCGGTGCAGCCGGATCGACCAGTCCGACCGGGTGCGGGCGGACAGGGGGTCGTCGGAGCGGATGACGTAGGTCTCCAGCGCGTCCTCGGTGAACTCCAGCCCATCGGGGTAGATCCGGGTACCGCCGTAACGCGGATCGACCTCCAGCCGCCACTCCCCGCTGCGGACGTCCCGCACCACGCGGCGTTCGGGACGCTGCTCCGCGGCCTCGGGCGTGACCACGCCGAGCGGTTCGGCCTGCTCCGGCTCCTCGAACCGGATCGGGGCGGCCCCGGCGTCGGCCGCGGGGTCGCGCACCGGCAGGTCCAGGGCGCTCGCGCGCGGATCGACGGCGAAGCCGGCGGCGTCGGGGTGGGGCCAGATCCACGGCCAGTAGGCCGACGAGAGGGCGAGCCGGACGCGGTGCCCGGGCGGGAAGGCGTGCCCGATGCCGTTGAGGTCGAAGGAGACGTCCTCGGTCGCCCCGGGCTCCCACTCGACGGCCCGGTCCCTGCCGTGGCGGGCGAGCAGGTTGAGGACGCCCCGGGTGACCAGCGTGGACGATCCGTCGGGGGCGACGTCGAGGAGGCGGGCGATCACCTGGCCCCGGGGGGCGTCGCAGCGGATGCGCAGCCGGACGCGGGGCCGGCCCAGGATCTCCACCCGCTCCTCCAACGGCGCGGAGTCGAAGCACACCGAGCGGCCGTCCTCCTCGCGTTGGTCGGGGGGAAGGTCGGCGTCGTTGCCGAACGGGAAGAACCGTCCGGCGTCGATCCCGGTGTGCTGCGGCGAGACGACCGGGATCGTGCCGTCGGCGGTGACGGGCGCGCCCGGTGCCAGCTCGCGGCCGAGTCCAAAGGGCGTCATCGTGACCGCGGGCGACGGCCACGTGTCGTCGCCGACCCAGCGTCCGGGAAGGACCGGGTAGGTGGTGGCCGGAGGGTGCGACTCGCTGATCCAGGAGCGCAGCAGCGGTTCGGACATGACGTCGGGCCGCTCGGCCGCGTCCGCCCCCCGCTCGGCCGGCTCCTTCAACCAGCGGTCCCACCAGCGCAGCGTCTCCTGGAGGAAACCGATCGCGGGACCGGGCGGCAGCCCACGGTCGGGGTACTGGTGGGACCACGGGCCGATGAGCCCGCGCACCGGCGCGTCGAGGTGCTCGACGAGCCGCAGCACCGTGTCGCGGTAGGGGTCGTGCCATCCGCCGACCGCGAGCACCGCCGCGGTGATGGCGGAGTAGTCCTCGCAGACGCTGCCGCGCCGCCAGTAGTCGTCACGGGACTGGTGGGCCAGCCAGGTGTGGCTGAACGGCTCGACCGCTTCGAGACGGTCCAGCCACATCTGCCGCCAGCGCGCGCCCACCCGGGTCGGGTCCGGCGGCCGGGAGACGAAGGCGAGCATGGTCGCCGCCCAGGCGTGCATGTCCACGGCGAGCACCGAGCCGCCCATGTAGTGGACGTCGTTGTCGTAGCGGTCGTCGGCGGAGCAGACGGTGACGATCGCCTTCAGCGGTTCGGGCGCCCGCGCGGCGATCTGGAGGCTGTTGAAGCCGCCCCAGGAGATCCCGAACATGCCGACGCGGCCGTTGCACCAGGGTTGGGCGGCCAGCCATTCGACGACGGCGACACCGTCGTCGATCTCGGTGTCGGAGTACTCGTCGCCGGGCAGGCCCTCGGAGTCGCCGTGGCCGCGCACGTCCACGCGGACGGAGGCGTAGCCGTGGCCCGCGTACCAGGGGTGGCGTTGGGCGTCGCGGGGTGCGGTCCAGTCGCCGAGCCGGTAGGGCAGGTACTCCAGCAGCGCCGGGACGGGCGTGTCGGTGACGGGACGCCAGATCCGCGCGTACAGCCGGGTGCCGTCCGGCAGCGGGATCCAGACGTCCGAGCGGGTGGTCTCGTACGGGAAGTCGGTGCGAAGGCGCATGTCAGGGACGTTCCGATCGGTCTTCAGTGGACGGGGTGCATCGTGCGGCGCAGCCAGGGGCCGGCGGCGATCATGGCGATCCCGGCGACGACGGCGACGGCGCCGGTGACACCGAAGTAGACGGGGTCGGGGACCTCGCCGTAGAAGCGGACGACCTGGGCCTGGATGCCGTTGGCCAGGGCCAGGGAGAGGAACCACAGGGCCATGGTCTGTCCGGCGAAGGCGGCGGGGGCGAGCTTGGTCGTGGCCGACATGCCCGTGGTCTGGAGGATGACGTCACCGATGCCGAGCAGGGCGAAGGAGGCGATGAGCCACCAGGCGGCCATCTCCCACTCCCCGGTCCGCCCGGCCGTCGCCGGGACCAGCACGAGGAAGGACAGGCCGCCCAGGATCACACCCGTGGCGATCTTGGCCGAGGCGTGCGGCTGGCGGCGCCCCAACGCGACCCACAGCGCGGCGATGAGCGGCCCTCCCACGACCTCCACGACGCCCAGGACGGAGCCGTACCAGGTCGAGGGGAAGTCCCAGCCGAACACGTCGGTGCGCGCGTGGTCGGAGGCGAGCAGGGTCAGCACCGAGTAGGCCTGGAACAGGATCATGTTGAAGACCACGGAGGCGGCGAACAGCACCACGTAGGGGCGCAGCCGCGCCCGTTCCGGGCGGGTCACCCGCGGGCTGCGGAACATGACCGCGAAGTAGACGACGGGGGCGACCACCGAGGCGAGGGAGACCAGGTCGACGACGCGGTCCAGGGTGAGCGCGCCGAGGGCCCCGGCGACGGCCGCGGCGACGGCCACCGCGCCCGCGCAGCCGCCGATCGTCCACAGGGCGCGGCGCAGGGCGTGGGCCGGCAGGGGGTACTCGGCGCCCTCGCGGCGGCCGGCGAGGTGGCGCCGCCCCAGGACGTACTGGACGAGGCCGAGGGTCATGCCGATCGCGGCGGCGGAGAAGCCCCAGTGGTAGCCGATCTTTTGACCGAGGAATCCGGTGACGAGCGGGCCGAGGAAGGCGCCGATGTTGATGCCCGTGTAGTAGATGGCGAAGCCGGCGTCGCGCCGTTCGTCGTCGGTGGCGTAGAGCTTGCCCACCATGGTGGAGACGTTCGGCTTGAGCAGGCCGGTGCCGGCGATGATCAGGGCGAGTCCGGCCCACGTCGCCGCGCCGGTGGGGACGGCCATCGTGTAGTGGCCGGCGGCGATGAGGATTCCGCCCCACAGGACGGAGCGGTAGGAGCCGAGGACGCGGTCGGCGAGCCAGCCGCCGGCGACCGAGACGAGGTAGACCAGGGTGCCGTAGGCGGCGGTGAGGGAGGCGGCGGTGGAGGGGGCGAGTCCGAGGCCGCCGTTGAGCACGGTGTCGGCGAAGTAGAGCACCAGGATGGCCTGCATGCCCAGGTAGGAGAAGCGTTCCCACAGTTCCAGGCCGAACAGGGACCTCAGGCCGCGCGGATGGCCGAGGAAGGAGGCGTCGGTGGGGGGTCGGGGTTCTGTTCGGCCGGTGGGTTCGTCCTCGATCGGTGGGGCGGATTCTGCCACGGGGGTTCTCCGGAGACGGTCGGGATTTTTTCCGAAGCGGCACTCATGCCCCGAACGAAACCGGCAAAACAACATGAAAGTATGAAAAAAGCCACGTAAAGCCCAATCGCCTACAGGGGTGGAGAATCCGCCCGCGGCGGGATCGCGCCGGAACCGGGAGACCGCCACAACGGGACGGGGCTACTCCTCGGCGAGAGCGAGAAGCCGCTCCGTGGTACTCCAGTTGCGAATCGTCATCGGCACCCCCAGCCGGCGTTGCACGAGCCCCGGCAGCCGGGCCCGCCCCAGGCCGGCAGGAAGGCGGAGGTAGAGCTCACGCTCGCCCACGGCCATCTCCTCGGGGGCGAAGGAGCCCGGGGCGAGGCCGGCCAGGGCCGCTTTGTCGACGGGACCACGGAGGAAGGCCACCGCGCACGTGGCCGCGGTGGCGTCCGGGAAGGGCAGGCCCGCCACGATCCCGCGCAGGTCCTCGACGGTGCGCACCATGACGTCCACGGCCAGGCCGAGCTCGGTGGCGATGCGCGCCTCGACGGCCGCGCCGACCGCCTCCCGGTCCCCCTCGGCCGCGTCGAACACGACATTGCCGCTTTGGAGCAGCGTCGAGACCCGGGTGTAGCCGAGTCGGCCGACCAGCTCCCGCAACGCGGCCATCCGCACCGTGCGGTGACCACCGACGTTGATCCCGCGCAGCACCACCGCGTACCTGGTCATGCTCCTCCTCGCGGTTGTCGCGATCGTCGGGACGCGCCGTCAGCGCGCCGGCCCCGAGGGCGCGGGGAAGTAGTGGTCGATCAGCGCGTTGCGGAACCTTCCCACCGGATCCAGCCGGTCCACCAGCCGACGGAAGTCGTCCCAGTACTCATAGGAGGCCCGCAGCCCCTCCGGGGGGAGCGCGGAGAGCTTGCCCCAGTGGGGGCGCGGATCGAACGGGGCGAGCGCCTCCTCGACCCGGGCGATGACGGAGGCCACCGCGCGAGGCTCGGGGACCCAGGTGAAATGGAAGGCGACGCTGTCCCGCCCGTGGGACGGGCTCAGCCAGCAGTCGTCGGCGGCGACGACGCGGATCTCGGCCGTCTGGATCATGGGGGAGATCTCCGCGCCGGCCTCGCGCAGCGCCTCTACCGCCGGCGCCGCCGCCGCGAGCGGGACGAAGTACTCCGACTGCAACTCGGCGCCCGCGCTGGGCATCGAGCCGGCGCGGAAGTGGGGGAGACGCTCGTCCCACGGCCCGGCCGTCCCCAACTGCTCCGTGGCGTTGCCGGCGGGCATTCCCGCGATGGGGTGCCGGGGGGCGTCGGCGGCCCGCGCTCCCGTCCAGCCCAGATCGTCCCGGGGCGCGCCGACGCGGTGTTTGACCCACAGGCGGACGGGGGCGGACCAGTCGGTGAACGCGCTGACGGCGTGGGCGGCCGTGAAGACGTCGGTGAACCGGTCGGTCAGCACGTCCCAACCGACCTCCTCATACACCCGCTGCTCGACCTCGAAGCCGGAACAGGGCCGCAGGGACAGCGCGGTGACCACCCCCAGGGCGCCCAGCGACGTCACCGCCCCGCCGAAGTCGGCGTCCCCGTGGGTCAGCACGACGGTGGAACCGTCCCAGGTCAGCAGCTCGACGGAGGTCACGAAGGAGGCCAGGGTGCCGGTCGCGTGCGCCGACCCGTGCGTCCCGGTGGCGCAGGCCCCGGCGACGGTGAAGTGCGGCGAGGAGGGGAGGTCGGGCAGGGCCAGACCGTGGCGCCGCAGGAACGCGCACAGCTCGTCCAACCGCGTCCCACCGTCGACGCGGACCGTTCCGCGGGCGGGATCGAGGTCGGCGACCCGGGGCAGCGACCGCAGCGAGACCAGGACGCCGGTGGTGTCGGCGATGCGGTTGAAGGAGTGCCCGGTGCCCAGCACGCGCACCCGGTCGTGGCCGGTGACGATCTCGCGCAGCCGGTCGAGGGAGTCGGGCTCCTCCAGCCGCCGCGCTGTGAACTCGATGTTGCCCGCCCAGTTCCTCGGTCTCGCGACCATGTGCCCAGTCCCTCCGATGCCGCCCGCTGGGAGCCTACGGTGCCGGGGCGGGGCCGGTCCACAGGCGGCCCGTAGGGACCGGCGGGGCAGGGTCAGCGGGGGGACAGCGCGTCGGCGCGGGGCCGCGCGTCGGCCGGGGACCCCTCCGCGGCGTCGGCCGGCGCGCCGTGGGAGACCCGCGGCAACCAGGCCAGCCAGCGTGGCAGGTACCAGACCCGCTCGCCGAACAGCGCCATCGCCGCGGGCAGCAGCCCGACCCTGATGACCGTGGCGTCCAAGACGACCGCGGCGGCCAGGCCCACCCCCATCTGCTTGAACTGCTGTACCGACAGCGACCCGAAGATCGCGAAGACGGCGACCATGATGACCGCGGCGGCGGTGACGGCGCCCGCCGTCGCCGAGATGCCCTCCCGCACGGCCTCGACGGTGCCGCATCCGCGCAGGCGCGCCTCGTGGATGCGGGCCACGACGAAGACGTGGTAGTCCATCGACAACGCGAACAGGACCACGAAGACGAACAGGGGCAGCCAGGACTCGATCGCCCCGACCGGTTCGGCCCCGATCAGCGAGGCGCCCCAGCCGTACTGGAAGACCGCGACCATGACGCCGTAGGCGGCGCCGATGGACAGCAGGTTGAGCGCCACCGAGATGACCGCGATCGGCAGCGACCGGAACGAGGCGAGCATCAACAGGAAGGCCGTGCCCAGGACGAACAGGAACACCGGCGGGACCGCCTCGCGCAGCTCGGCGTTGAAGTCCATCGAGGCCGCCGTGGGGCCGCCGACCACGGCGCGCTCGACGCCGGCCGCCGCCCCCAGCGTGTCGGGGACGGTCGTCGAACGCAGGGTCGAGATCGCCTCCTCGGCGCGTTCCACGCTCCCGGAACCGGGGACGGGAACGTCGATGACGACGACCCCCTCGGCCGGGTGCTCGGTGACCTGGGGCGGCCCCGAGGCCAGCCCGTCCTGCGCGGCGGCGACGAAATCGGTCACGGCCGCGCGCACCGGGGGCGAGGTGACGTCGTCCGCGGTGACGACGACCCTGGCCGCGGACCCCTGCCCGGGGAAGGCGTCCTCGATGAGGCGGTAGGAGACCGCCAACGCGGAGTCGGCCGGGACCTGCTCGTCCATGGGGAGCTGCTCGGTGCGCATGTCGCCCACCGGGGCGACCAGGACCAGCAGGAACGCCGTCGTGACGAGCGCGGACACGCCCGGGCGGGACAGCGCCAGGTCGAGCAGCCGGGCGAGGACGGTCGAGGCCCGTCCGAAGCGGCGCGCGCGCCGGCGCAGCGGAACGCGGCCCCACTCGACCCGCTCGCCGAGGAGGGACAGCAGGGCGGGCAGCACCGTCACCGACCCCAGCATGGACACGAGCACGACGATGATCACGCTCATCGCGTACCCCTCCAGCTTGACCAGGCCGGACAGGAACATGCCCGACGCCGCGACGGCCACGGTCACCCCCGACACGAGGACGGAGTGGCCCGACGTCGCCGCGGCCACGCGCAGCGCCGTCCGCCCGTCGCGTCCCGCCGCCCGCTCCCGCCGCTCGCGGTGCAGGTAGAACAGGCAGTAGTCCACCCCCACGGCCAGCCCCATCGCCAGCATGACCTGCGCGGCACCGCTGTCCACGGGGAGCAGGTGGCTGAACACGGCCAGCAGGCCGACCGCCGCGAGGAAGGCGGTGAAGGCGAGCGCGACGGGCAGCAGCGCCGCCGCGAACGCGCCGAAGGCGACCAGCAGGATGCCCAGGGCGAGGGGGACCGCGGTCCACTCGGCCCGGGTGAAGTCGCCGGCCATGAAGTCGTCGGCCATCTTCGTGGCGCTGGCCGCGCCGAGCTGCCCGATCTCCAGGCCGGGATGGTCGGCGGCGACCTCGTCGACGGCCCGGATCACGGGTCCGACCCGTTCGTGCGCGGTGTCGGGGTCGCCCGTGAGGGTGGCCACGACGAGGACCGAGTGTCCGTCGGCGGAGACGGCCCCGCTGTCCCGGGGGTCCACGACGTCGCGCACCGCCTCCTCGGCGGCCAGGGCGTCCACCAGGTCGTCGACCGCGCGGGAGAAGGCCGGGTCGGCCGCTGTGAGCTGGTCGTCGTGGACGATCACCGTCTCGCCGGCGGGCTCCTCGATGCCGGCGTCGGCCAGGATCTGCGCGGCGGCCCCGGAGTCGCCCGTGCCGAGGTCGGTGTCCGTCAGTTCCTGCTGCGGCAGCCATGAGCCGACCAGCACGGCGGCGACGACGAACGCCGTCCAGCCGAGGACCGCTGTCCAGCGGTGCCGGGCACTCCACATGCCCAGCGCGGCGGCGCGATTTTCGGGGCGTCGCATTCCTGCTCCTTGGATGGACCGTTGGCCGGAGGTGGCCGATGGCATCGAGAGCCTAGAAAGCGCCGGTCAGAACCGGAATGGGGGTGGAACCCGGACCGGGGGTGTACCTGGATACACCCCCGTTTCGGGAGGAAAGCCGCTGACGCGGCGGCGACCGCCCTTCGATACTTGTAGCGATCCAACCGTTCACCGTCGGTACACGGCGGTGACAGGACCGTTCGCAGGAGAGGGGAGACGATGACCGGGGAGAACCGCACCGGCGCGCGCACGGCGCGACGGACCGCGCCGGCACCGGGTTCGGGGCTGCGCGCGGCCGGCCGGGGGCTCCTGCTCTTCTCCTCCTTCCTGTTGGGGGTCGTGCTCCTGGTGTTCCTGCTGTGCTCGATCGCGTTGATCCCCGTGGGGATCGGCCTGTTCACCACCCCCTGGGCGATCGCCGCGATCCGCTCCCACACCGGCCTACGGCGCGACCTGGCCGAACGCTGGTCGGGGCTGCGCATACCAGCCCCCTACCAGGCCGAACCGGGTTTCGGCTCCGGCGCGGCCGGCCGGATCCGCCAGGTCGCCTGGACGCTCGGGGACCGGGCCACCTGGCGCGACGCGCTGTGGCTGCTGACCGCGCCGGTGGTCGGCGGTGTGGTGACGCTGCTGCCCGCGGCGCTGCTCCTGGCGCCGGTGTGGGGGGTCGTCTACCAGTTCGTCTGGCCGTCGCTCGCCATGGCCGGGGGAGGGACCTGGTTCCTCTTCGTTCCGGTGGGCAACCAGGTCCACGCCCTCGTCGCGCTGCCCCTGACGCTGTGGACGATCCCCGTCCTGGCCCGATACGGGAGCGCGCTCGTCGACGCCGACGCCCGTTTCGCGGCCCTGCTCCTGGGCCCCGACCAGCGTGCCCGCCTCGGCCACCGGGTGGACCTGCTCCAGCGCACCCGCGAGGACGCGGTGGACACCTCCGCCGCCGAACTGCGGCGCATCGAACGCGACCTGCACGACGGCGCCCAGGCCCGCTTCGTCGCCGTGGGGATGACCCTGGACACCGCCGAGCAGCTCCTCGACCACGACGTCCAGGCGGCCCGCGCCATGCTCAAGGAGGCGCGCGCGGCCTCGGGCAAGGCGCTCTCCGAACTACGCGATCTCGTCCGGGGCATCCATCCGCCGATCCTCGCCGACCGCGGGCTGGGCGACGCCGTGCGCACGATCGCCCTGGAGAGCCCCCTGCGGGTCGAGGTGGACGTCGACCTGCCGGACGCCCGCCCTCCGGCGCCCGTCGAGGCCGCCGTGTACTTCGGGATCTGCGAGGCCCTGGCCAACGCCGCCAAGCACAGTGAGGCGCGCGGCGTCTGGATCGACGTCGGCCACGCCGACGGGGTGCTGCGGGCGGTCGTCACCGACGACGGGCGTGGCGGGGCCGACCCCGGCCGGGGCGGTGGCATCGAGGGCATCACCCGCCGGCTGGCCACGTTCGACGGGATACTCGCCCTGATCAGTCCCGAGGGCGGCCCCACGGTCGTCACGATGGAGGTCCCGTGCGCGTTGTCCTAGCCGAAGACCTCTTCCTCCTGCGCGACGGCCTGGTCCGGATGCTGGAGGCGTTCGGCTTCACGATCGTCGCCGCGGTGGAGGACGGGGCGGAGCTGGAACGCGCGCTGCTCGAACACCGGCCGGACGTGGCCATCGTCGACGTCCGCCTGCCGCCGACCTTCACCGACGAGGGGATCCGGGCGGCGCTTCGGGTACGCGAGCGCGTCCCCCGGCTGCCGATCCTGGTCCTGTCGCAATACGTCGAGCAGATCTACGCCTCGGAACTGCTGGCCGACGGCAGCGGCGCGATCGGCTACCTGCTCAAGGAGCGGGTGACCGACTCCGCCCAGTTCGTCGAGGCGGTGCGGCGGATCGCCGAGGGCGGCACGGTCATGGACCCCGAGGTGATCGCCAAGCTCCTGCGCCGCCATCGGACCGACGACCCGATCGCGGAGCTGACCCCGCGCGAACGCGAGGTGCTGTCCCTCATGGCCGAGGGGCGGTCCAACAGCGCGATCTCCAAACACCTGGTCATCACGGAACGGGCGGTGGCCAAGCACACCGCGAACATCTTCATGAAACTGGACCTGCCGGTCTCCGACGACGACAACCGGCGGGTCCGCGCCGTCCTGGCCTACCTCGACCGCGACCGCGGCGCCGATACCCCCCTGCCCCGCCCCGTGGCCCGAGGGGAACCCGCTCGCCGGACCGGAGGGAGGCGGCCGTGAGCGGACGGGGGCGGCGCCCGAGAACGGCGCCGCCCCCCTCGCCCTCAGCGGGCGGCGGCGCGGTGGTGGGCGCGGGTGCCGATCGGGACGGCCACCACCAGCACCAGCGCGACGGCCGCGAACAGCACGGGCAGGGGGTGCTCCACCGGCAGCGGGGGATCGGCCGCCACCACGCCCCCGGGCCCGCCGAGCAGGTCGCGCACCGCCGTGACCAGCGCGGTGACCGGGTTCCAGGCGGCGACCTGGGCCACTCCGGAGGGCAGCGCCTCCACGGGGATGAAGGACGTGGACAGGAACGAGAACACCACCAGGACCAGTCCCGACACGGAGTTGACGGTGTCGGGCGTGCGCAGCGCCAGGCCCAGCAGGACGCCGACCCACAGCATCGCGTACCCGAAGAGCAGCAGCAGGCCGAGCGCGGCGAGAACGTGCGCGGCGGGGGCGTCGATCCGCCAGCCGATGGCGAACCCCACGAGGGCGACCAGGACCAGGTTGACCGCGGTCACCACCAGGTCGGCCAGGGTGTGGCCGACCAGCACCGAGGAGCGCGAGATCGGCAGGGAGCGGAAGCGGTCGGTGATGCCGTTGTCCAGGTCGGCCACCACCCCCAGCGCGGTCGTCCCGATGCCGTACAGGGCGACCTGGGCGAGTACGCCGGGCATGATGAAGGCGGTGTAGTCGGGCACGGCGCCGACCGTCACGACGCCGTCGAACAGGTAGCCCAGCGCCACCGCGATCACCGCGGGGGTCAGGGTCCCGGTGACGATCTTCTCCGGGGTGCGTCCCAGGTGGGTCAGGTGCCGGCCGGCGAGGACGAACCCGTCGTGGACGGCGTGGGCGAGCCGCAGGAGCGGGCCGTCGTCGGGGATCGGGGCGGTACGGCTCATGCCTGCTCCTTCCGCGGGGCCGGGCCGGTGGACTGCGCGGTCGCGCCGGTCAACTGGAAGAAGACCTCGTCCAGCGACGGACGGCGCAGGGTGACCTCGGTGACGGCCACGCCGGCCTCGGCCAGGTCCGCGGTCACCCGGGAGATCATGGGCAGGTTCCCGGAGAGGGTGGCGGTCACCCTCCGGCCGCCCTGCTCAAGGGCCGGCTCCCCGCCCTGGCGGCGCAGGACGGCGGCGGCGGTCTCGGCGTGGCCGGGGTCGGCGAGGCGGATCTCGACCTGTTCCCGGCCCACGCTGTCCTTCAACTGGTCGGGGGTCCCCTCGGCGATGACCCGGCCGCGGTCGATGACCACGATGTGGTCCGAGAGCTGGTCGGCCTCTTCGAGGTACTGCGTGGTGAGCAGGATGGTGGTGCCCGCGGCCACCTGTTCCCGGATGGTCTGCCACAGCAGGACACGGCTGGTGGGGTCGAGTCCGGTGGTCGGCTCGTCCAGGAAGATCACCCGGGGTTCGCCGATGAGGCAGGTCGCCAGGTCGAGCCGGCGGCGCATGCCGCCCGAGTACGTGCCGACGGGACGGTCGGCCGCCTGGGTGAGCTGGAACCGTTCGAGCAGCTCCGCGGCCCGCCGCGCCGCGCCGCGCCGTCCCAGGCGCAGCAGCCGGCCCAGCAGGACGAGGTTCTGGCGCCCGGTCAGCAGCCCGTCGACGGTGGCGTACTGTCCGGTCAGCCCGATGTGGCGGCGGACGCGCCGGGCGTCGGCCACCACGTCCAGGCCGGCCACGCGGGCGGTGCCGGAATCGGGCTCGACCAAGGTGGCGAGCATGCGTACCGTGGTCGTCTTTCCGGCGCCGTTGGGGCCCAGCAGCCCGAGAACGCTGCCGGCCGGAACCCGCAAGCTGACATCGCGTACGGCGGTGTGCTCGCCGAAACGTTTGACCAGATGTTCCGCCTCGACATCATGCTCCATAGGGCGCCTTTTCTCGATGCTCAACCTCGGACGCTTCGGATTCTATGCACACGTCGAAGTCGGCGTTGCCCGGCAAAGCGGACGTGGATATGCGGACGTTTGAAAGCGCGGTTTATCGCACCGACCGGATCTTCGCCCGTGGGATGGCGCGGTGGAAAGCCGGGCGAGCCTTTTCCCGGGTGGTGCCGGTCCCGCACCGCGTCAGGCGCGTGTGCGAGTTCCGGAGTGATGGTTTCCGTGGGTGGGGAGTGTTGTTCGCGTCGGTGTCGAGGGCGGTGTGCCGACGTTCTCGTGGGGCCGTCCATGCGGGATGTGGGAGTCCGGTCCCGCCTGATCGGACGGTGGGTCTCCTCGCCGATTCCGGTGTGCGGAGGGGCCGGTCAAGGTGCCACTGGGAAGTCTGTGATGGTCTAAGTGGAATGTCGCTTAAGTCGTTGAGCGTGTCCCGCCCCTTCTGGCCGTTTCCGGACAGGAGGGATCGGGGTGCTGCCGGCAATAGGAGCGATGCGTCGATATGCGGACCACCGATGGTGGATGAATTCATATCCGGCTCTGTGTTGCTTTGTTGGCTTATGTCTTGTTTGAAGAAACTTAGTAATTTTTTACCAGATGTGTGACGCGAAGACAAATACGGAAGCGTGGCGGTGATCATTCTCCGCGGGGAGAGGCCGAGAAAGCGCATGTAGTGTCTGCCCTGCGCCGATCCGGCGCGGGGTCACCGCTGTGGTCTCTTAGTGCGCGAGGGGGATTGCCATGCCGGAACCAGAATTGATTCCTTCCTTTTCCGTGATAACCGGATCCCAGGTCGAATCCGTTCTCTCGGCCTCCGTGGAAAAGGTCGTCGGCATTGTCGAAGAGGCGTATCTGCTGCACGACGCGGGAGCGTCGAACAACCCCCCGTCGTACTTCCTCAGGTTCGCCGACCGCCCCTCGGCGCGGATCATCGCCCTTCCGGCCTCCATCGGCGGACGGTTCGGCGTCGACGGCCTGAAGTGGATATCCAGCTTCCCCGAGAACGTCGACAAGGGGATCCCGCGGGCCTCCGCCGTGCTCGTCCTCAACGACCCCGCCACCGGCTACCCCCTGGCCTGCCTGGAGAGCTCCATCATCAGCGCCGCGCGGACGGCGGCCTCCGCCGCGCTGGCCGCCGACCACCTGTCACGGCGCCGCGGACGTCCCCGGCGGGTCGGCTTCGTCGGGACCGGGCTGATCGCCCGCTACGTTCACACCTACCTGGCCGCGACCGGGTGGTCCTTCGACGAGGTGGGACTGTTCGACCTGTCCGCCGAGCACGCGCGGGGCTTCCGCGGCTACCTGCGCGGTGCCGGGGAACAGGCCGACGTCACCGTCCACGCCGACGCCGAGGCCCTCATCCGCTCCAGCGACCTCGTCGTCTTCGCCACCGTCGCCGCGACACCCCACGTCCACCGGCCCGAATGGTTCGACCACGCCCCGATCGTCCTCCACCTGTCCCTCCGCGACCTGGGCGAGGAGGTGATCCTGGCCGCCGACAACATCGTCGACGACCTCGACCACTGCCTGAAGGCGCAGACCTCCCCCCACCTGGTCGAGCAACGGACCGGCAACCGCGACTTCATCACCGGCACGCTCGCCGACATCCTGCTCGGCCGGATCGCCCCGGCCCCCGACCGGCCGTTGGTCTTCTCCCCCTTCGGCCTGGGGATCCTCGACCTGGCGGTGGGCCGTCACGTCTACGACCGGGTCACCGCCGAGGGGGAGGCCGTGGTGGTGCCGGACTTCTTCCACGACCTCGACCGGCACGGGAACGCGGGCAACCGGCCGCCCGCCACGTCCACAGCGCAGCCCCGGAGGTAGCCGCCGTGCCCGTGATCCAGACGCCCGCCGAGTTCAACGTCTCCGACCTCTACGTCGACCTGCGGCGCTGCCTCGGTGTCCCGCTCTACCTCAAGTGCGAGGGCTTCAACTTCGCGGGTTCCGTCAAGCTCAAGGCGGCCTCGGCCATGGTCCGCGACGCGGAGGAGCGCGGTCTCCTGCGACCGGGGGACACGATCGTCGAGTCCTCCTCGGGAAACCTCGGGGTCGCCCTCAGCGTCATCGCGGCCGCCCGGGGGTACCGCTTCGTCTGCGTCACCGACCCCCGGTGCAACCTGGCGACCCGCCGGCTCGTGAAGGCCCTGGGCGGTGAGGTCCGCGTCGTCGACCGCCCTCACGACGAGGGGGGTTTCCTGGCCGCCCGCATCGCCCTGGTCCGGTCGCTGGCCGACTCCGGCGAGCGGATGGTGTGGCTCAACCAGTACGCCAACCCCGGCAACTGGCGGGCGCATCACGCGACGACGGCCGAGGAGATCGCGCGTCAGTTCCCCGGGGTCGACGTCGTGTTCGTGGGGGCGGGCACCACCGGCACCCTCATGGGCTGCGCCCGCTTCTTCCGCTCCTTCCACCGTCCCGTCACCGTGGTCGGTGTGGACAGCGTGGGATCGGTGACCTTCGGCGGCCCGCCGTCCCGGCGCACCATCCCCGGGCTGGGCGCGGGGGTACGGCCGCCCCTGCTGGACGAGCGCTGGATCGACGACGTCGTCATGGTCCCCGAGGCGGAGACGCTGCGGTTCTGCCACCGGCTCGTCCGGGGCGGCTTCCTGTTCGGCGGGTCAACGGGCACGGTCGTGGCGGGCGCGGCGCGCTGGCTGGCCGAACACGATCCGCAGGACCGGATGACGGCCGTGGCCATCTCCCCCGACCTCGGCGAGAGGTACCTGGACACCGTCTACCACGACCACTGGCTGCGCGAGGTCCACCCCGGCGTCCTCGACGACGTGGTGCGCGACGGCATGCCCCGGGAAACCGGGATCCCCGCGGTGTGACCCCGGCGCGCGGGTGCTCGCGCGTCTCCCGGCACCGGCCGCCGGTGCCCGCCCCCGCCCCCGGCCGTGGTCCCACGGCCGTTCCCACGGATGAACGCATCAGGAGCCAGCACATGCACGCCCTCACCGACACGACGCTCCCGGTCGCCGCCGCCCAGGTGGAGATGTTGCGGGCGCAGCAGGCGGACCCGCGCAGTCCCGCCTGGACCATCGCCGACCACATCGACATCCGTGGAGACCTCGACGTCGGACGGCTGCGCGCCGCGGTGGCCGCCGCCCTGCGGGAGTGCGAGACCATGCGGGTCCGGTTCCGCGAGGAGGCCGGCGAGATCGTGCAGGCCGTCGTCGACCTGCCCGCCGACTGGGAGCTGCCGCTCCTCGACCTCGCCGGGGCGGCCGACCCGGCGGGGGAGGCCGACCACTGGACGCGCGCGCGCCTGGACCGGCCCTTCGACCTCACGGACGGCCCCCTCTTCGACTTCGCCCTGCTCCGGCTGGACGCGCGCAACCACCGGCTGTTCATGCGCGCCCACCACGCCGTCATGGACGGTTACGCGCGGACCCTCTTCTACGCGCGCATCACCGCGCTCCACGACGCCCTCGGCGACGCGGACGCCGACCCGGGGCCGGCGCTTCCGCCGCTGCGGCTCCTGGTCGAGGACGAGCTCGCCTACCGCGCCTCCGGCCGCATCGACACCGACCGGGAGTTCTGGACCGCGCGTTTCCCGCACCCCCCGGAGCTCACCGGATTCTCCGGCGAGGGGGGCTCCGCCGAACCGGTCGCCTCGGCCCGGGCCCACCGGCACACCCGCAGGATCGACCCGGACACCGCCGGACGCCTGCGCGAGGTCGCCCGCGCGGCCCGGACCAGCTGGTCGGTCCTGGCGATCGCGGCCGCCGGGGTCTACACCCAGCGCGTGACCGGGCTGCGCGACATCCTGTTGACGTTGCCGGTGACCGGGCGCAGCGGCCGTGACGCCCGCGCGATCCCGGGGATGCGGGCCAACTTCCTCCCCCTGCCGTTGCGGATCCGCCCGTCGATGGCGCGCGACGACCTGGTGCGGCACGTCGCGGCAGAGGTCCGCGCGAGCCTGCGCCACCAGCTCTACCGGGGCGAACGCGTCCGGCGCGACATCGGTGTCCCCGGAGACGACATCCGGCCGTTCGGCCCCACGGTCAACGTCCTGCCGCCCGGCGAGCCGATGCGGTTCGGCGCCGCGCGGGCCGTCGTCCGCAACCTGTCCACCGGGCCGGTGGAGGACGTGCAGTTCCTGTTCGAGGACCTCGACGACGGCGGGGTGGCCCTGCACGTGGACGCCAACCCCCTGCTGTACGAGCGGGCCGAGGCCGGCGCCCACGCCGACCGGCTGGCCCACCTGCTCGGGCAGCTGAGCGAGGCCGGGACGACGCTCGCCCGGCTGTCGGTCCTGCACCCGGCGGAACGCGACCACGTGCTGCGGGGCCCCGAAGGGCCCGTGACGGGAGAGGGCGGGCTGGCACACCTGCCCGACCTGCTCCGCCGGACGGCACGGGAACGCCCGGACGCGACCGCGGTCGTCGACCCGGCCGGACCCGTCGGCTACGGCGCGCTCGCCGGCGCGCTGGCCCGCGTCCGTGACCTGGTGGAGGCCAGGGGCGCCCGGGGCAGGACGGTCGCCCTGCTGATGGGACCGGGCGCGGACTACACCGCCGCCCTGCTGGGCGTCGTGGACGCGGGGGCCTGGTGGCTGCCGCTGGATCCGGACGCGCCGGTGGGGCGCAACGCCGCGGCGCTGGCCGACGCCGCCGCCGCGCTCCTGCTCACCACGGCCGACCACGCCGAAGCGGCGGCGGACCTGGCCGCGGCGGCCGCGGTGCCGGTGGCGCAGGTCGACGCGCGCCGGGGACGCCACGACGGCCCCGCCGCGTGGACCGACCGGCGCCCCCGGCCGGTGGCGGGCCTGCCCGCCTACGTCATGTTCACCTCGGGCTCCACCGGCCGGCCCAAGGGGGTGATCGTGCACCGTCCGGGGATGCACAACCACCTCCTCGCCAAGATCGAGGACCTCGGGCTCACCTCCGCCGACGTGGTCGTCCACAACGCGCCGCTGACCTTCGACGTCAGCGTCTGGCAGATCCTCGCGCCGCTGGCCGTGGGCGGCACGGTCGTCGCCGTGGACCGGGCGACCGCGGCGGACCCGGGTGAGCTGTTCGGCGTCGCCGGTCGGCGGCGCGCCACGGTGGTCGAGGTCGTGCCGTCCTTCCTCCGGGCCGCCCTCGACGCCTGGGACGCGGGGCTGGACCGTCCCGACCCGGGGGCGCTGCGGGTGCTCCTGGTGACGGGGGAACGGCTGCCCCCCGACCTGGTCCGCCGCTGGACGGAGCGGTTCCCCGGCGTCCCGGTGGTCAACGCCTACGGTCCCACCGAGTGCTCCGACGACGTCACCCACGAGGTGATCCCCCGCTGGGACGACGGGCTCGCCGAGGGCGTCCCCATCGGCTCCCCGGTGCGCAACACCCGGCTCTACGTCCTCGACGCCAACCTCAGACCGCTGCCGCCCCAGGTGGAGGGGGAGCTCTACGTCGCCGGGGCCGGGGTCGGCCTCGGCTATGTCGGCGCGCCGGGACGCACCGCGCAGACCTTCGTCGCCGACCCGTTCGGCCCGCCCGGGACGCGCATGTACCGCACCGGCGACCGGGTCCGCCGGCGCGGGGACGGGCGGCTGGACTTCCTGGGCCGGCGCGACGACCAGGTGAAGGTGCGCGGCCAGCGCGTGGAGCTCGGTGAGGTCGAGGCGGCGCTGCGCGCGTTGCCGGGAGTCGGCGACGCCGCCGTCGTCGCGCATGAGGAGGAGCCGGGCAGGTACACGCTCGTCGCCCACGTCACCGGGGCCATCGCCACCGCGGACCTCGACGACGGGCTGGCGCGGCTGCTGCCCGCGCACATGATCCCCTCGACCGTGGTGCGCCACGAGCGGCTGCCCCTCACCCCCAACGGCAAGGTGGACCGCAAGGCGCTGCCCGCGCCCACCGCCGCAGACCGGGCCCCCACGGCGACGCGCGGGCCCCGCGACGCCGTGGAGGCCCGCCTGTGCGCGCTGTTCGGCGAGGTGCTCGGCCTGCCCCCGGTCGGTATCGACGACGGGTTCTTCGAACTGGGCGGCCACTCGCTGTCGGCCGTTCGGCTGTGCGCGCGCATCCAGCAGGCCATGGGCGTACGCATCCGGGTCCGCACCGTCTTCGAGGCGCCCACCGTCGCCCGCCTGGCCCCCCGGCTGGGGGAGGGGGAGCCCGCGCTGCCGGAGCCGCGCCGGCGGCCCCGTCCCGCGCGCGTCCCCCTGTCGGCGGCCCAGCGCCGGCTGTGGGCGCTGCACCGGATGCACGGCCCCGACGCCGCCTACAACCTTCCCTACGCGGTGCGGCTCACGGGCCCGCTGGACATCGCCGCCCTGGCGGCCGCGCTGGAGGACGTCGTGGCGCGCCACGAGATCCTGCGCACCGTCTACCCCGACACCGCGGGCGTGCCCTGGCAACGGGTGCTGGGGCCCCGGGAGGCCGGGGTGCGGCTGGCGGTCCACGAGGTCGCCCCCGGTGAGGTGGACGGCCGGCTCGCCGAGGTGGCGTCGCGCCCCTTCGACCTGGAACGCGAGGCCCCGCTGCGGATGGAGCTGTTCCGCCTGGGAGCCCGGGAACACGTCCTGGTGTGCGTCGCCCACCACATCGCGGCCGACGGCTGGTCGCTCGTCCCGCTCACCCGCGACCTGTCCGACGCCTACACCGCCCGGTTGTCCGGTGCCGCGCCGGACTGGCCCGAGCCTCCCCTCCACTACGCCGACTACGCCCTGTGGCAGGAGGAGGCCCTGGGCGGCGCCCGCGAGCCCGGGCCGTTGGCCGCGGACCGGCTCGCCTACTGGAAACGGACCCTGTCGCCCACGCCGGACCGGATCCGCGGCGACCGGCCGCGGCCGGCGACGGCCACCCGCAGGGGCGCGACGGTGGAGCGCGAGGTCCCCGCCGCCACCCACCGCGGGATCGTCGCGCTGGCCAGGAGCACCGGGACGACCCCCTTCATGGTGGTGCACGCGGCCCTGACCGTGCTGCTGCACCGCGGCGGCGCCGGCACCGACGTCCAGGTGGGCACACCGGTCGCCGGACGCTCCGACGCCGCGCTCGAAGGGCTCGTCGGCTTCTTCGTCAACACCCTCGTCCTGCGCGGCGACGTCCACGGCGACCCCTCCTTCACCGAACTGCTGGACCGGCTGCGCGCGACCGACCTGGACGCCTACGCCCACCAGGACGTCCCCTACGACTGGGTGGTCGACGCCGTCACCGCCGAGCACGGCACCCGGGAGCGCGAGCTCTTCCAGGTCATGCTGGTGGTGCACAACAACGGGACCGGGCGGCTGGAGCTGCCCGGGATCGGCGTGGAACCGGTCCGGGCCCCCACCGGAGCGGCCAAGTTCGACCTCGCCTTCGAGTTCACCGAGCGGCACGGCCGCGACGGGGCCGCCGAAGGCGTCGACCTCGCCGTCGAGTACGACCGCGACGTGTTCGACCGCGCCACGGTCGAGGGGATGGCCGACCGGCTGCTGCGGGTCATCGACGCCGCGGTCGCCGATCCGAGCGCGCGCGTGTCCCGGTTCGAGCTGCTCGACGCCTCCCTCCGCCACACGGTGGTCGAGGAGTGGAACGGGACATGGGGGCGGGAGCCGTCCCTCACCCTGCCCGCGGCGTTCGAACAGCGGGTCGCGGCGTCGCCGCACGCGCCGGCGCTGCGCGACGCGCGGACGGAGCTGGACTACGCGCGGCTCGACCGCCGGGCCAACCGGCTGGCGCGCCACCTGATCGGGTCCGGTGTCGGTCCCGAGGACGTCGTGGCGACCCTGCTGCCCCGCTCGGCCGACGTCGTCGTCGCGCAACTCGCCGTGCTCAAGGCGGGCGCGGCCTACCTGCCCGTGGACCCCGACTACCCGCGCGAGCGCGTCGCCCACATGGTGGAGGACGCGCGCCCGGTCGCCGTCATCACCGACGCCGCCGGGGCCGGGCAGGTCCCCACCGGCGTGCACGTCGTGCGCCTGGACGATCCGGGCACCGCCGCGCTGGTGGACGCGCTGGACGAGCGTCCCGTCACCGACGCCGAGCGCGCCGCGCCGCTGCACCCGGACCACCCCGCCTACGTCATCTACACCTCCGGTTCCACCGGACGGCCCAAGGGGGTCGTGGTCCCGCACCACGGTGTCACCGCCCTGGCCCGGGACCAGATCGAACGCCTCGGCCTCGCCGAGGGGGTCGGCGTCGCCCAGTTCGCCGCGCTGAGCTTCGACGCCGCCGCCTGGGAGACGGTCCTGACGTTGCTGTCGGGGGCGACGCTGGTCGTGCCCTCCCCCGGGGAGCGCGCGGGGGGCGCGGAACTGGCCGCCTTCCTGCGGCGCGAACGTGTCGGCATGCTCTGCCTGCCCCCCACCGTCCTCGCCGCGCTCCCCGACGGGGTGGACCTTCCCGGGGACATGACCCTGGTGGTCGCGGGAGAGTCCTGCGCCGCCGGACTGGTGCGCAGGTGGGCCGGCGGACGGCGGATGATCAACGCCTACGGCCCGACCGAGGCGACGGTGTGCGCCTCCATGAGCGACCCCCTCGACCCGGGGGAGGGGACGCCGCCCATCGGCCGGCCGCTGGCCCGGGCCAGGGTCTACGTCCTGGACCGCTACCTGCGCCCGGTCGCCCCGGGAGAGGTCGGCGAGATCTACATCGGCGGCGACGGGGTCGCCCGAGGATACCTGCGGGCCCCGGCGGGCACCGCGGAACGGTTCGTCGCCGACCCCTTCGGGCCCGCGGGATCCCGGATGTACCGTTCGGGGGACCTCGCCCGCTGGGACGGTCGGGGCCGGCTCCACCACCTCGGCCGTTCGGACGCGCAGGTGAAGCTGCGCGGGTTCCGGATCGAGCCGGGCGAGGTCGAGTCCGCCCTGACCGCCCTGCCCGAGGTGGGGCAGGCGGCCGTCCGGGTCCGCGAGGACCGTCCCGGCGTCCGCCGCCTCGTCGCCTACGCGGTCCCCGCCGACGGCGCCCCCCTTGATACGGCCGCGGTGCGGACGCGCCTGGCCCGGCGGCTTCCCGACCACATGGTCCCCTCGGCGGTCGTGGAGCTGGCCGCCCTGCCTGTCCTGCCCAACGGGAAACTCGACACCGCGGCCCTGCCCGAGCCGCTCGTCGAGTCGGGGCGGGGCCGTGGGGCCGCGACCCCGGCCGAACGCGCCCTCGTCCGCGTCTGCGAGGAGGTCCTCGGGGTGCGGGCGGCCCCACAGGACGACTTCTTCGCGTTGGGCGGTGACAGCATTCTCGCCATCCAGGTGGCCGGGCGGCTGCGCGAGGCGGGGCACGAGCTGAGCGTCCAGGACCTGTTCCGGCACCGCACGTTGGAGGCGGTGGCCGCCGCGTGCGTCCCCGTCACCGCGCGCGAACACGACCCCGAGGGCGTGGGCGCCTTCCCCCTCACCCCCATCGGGCACTGGCTGCGCGGACTGGGCGGTCGCACGAGCGGCTTCAACCAGTCGGTGCTGGTCGACCTGCCGCGAGGAATCGGGGAGGCCGAGCTGACCGCGGCGCTCCAGGCGGTCCTGGACCACCACGACGCGCTGCGGGCCCGCCTGGTGTGCGACGGCGAATGGCGGATGGAGATCGCCGAACCCGGGACGGTCCGCGCCGGCGACCTGCTGCGCCGGACCGAACTGCCCCAGCCGCGCGAGGCCGCGCGGGCGGCCCAGGAGGCCGAGGCGGCGCGGGCCCGCGCGCGGCTGTCCCCCGAGGAGGGCGGGCTCGTGCAGGCGGTCTGGCTGGCCGCCCCCGAACCGCGTCGCGGGCGTCTCCTGCTCGTGGTCCACCACCTGGCGGTCGACGGCGTCTCCTGGCGGATCCTGCTGCCCGACCTCGCGGCGGCCTGGGAGGCGGTCGCCGCCGGGCGCGCGCCCGACCTCGCGCCGGTGCCCACGTCGCTGCGCCGTTGGGCGCTCCACCAGTCCGGCACCGCGGCGCTGGACCGCCACCGGGGAGAGGCGGCCTACTGGGAGGAGGTGGCCGCGGGGATCGAGCCGTTCTTCCCCGCGCCGCCCGGCGCCACGAGGATGGCCGACGCGCATCGCCGGCGCACGCAGACCCCTGCCGACCTGACCTCCGTCCTGCTCGACGGGGCGGCGGCCGGCCGCGGGGGCGGGCTCGGCGACGTCCTGCTGGGCGCGCTCGCCCTGACGATGACCGCGTGGGCGCGCGAACGGGGCGGCCCCGTCCCGCGCCGGGTGGCGGTCGACGTCGAGGGGCACGGGCGCCGCCCCCTCCCCGGATCCGGGCTGGACCCGGGGCGGACGGTCGGCTGGTTCACCACGCTGCACCCGGTGCTGTTGGAGGGCGGCGCCGGCGGGGTGGCGCGGGCGCGCAACGAGGAGATCCTGGCGTCGGTCCCCGAGCACGGCATCGGCTACGGGGTACTGCGCCACCTGCACCCCGACCACGCGCCCGGGCTCGCCGGCGCCCCGGCCCCCCAGATCGCCTTCAACCACCTGGGCCGCCTGCCCGGACGGTCGGGGGAGCCCTGGACCCCTCTTCTCGGGGAACTGCCCGACGACGCCTTCGCCGACCCGGACATGCCGATCCCGCACCCGTTGTCACTCGACGTGCTGGTCGAGGAGCACGCGGACGGGCCGCGCCTGACCGCGCTGTGGCGGTGGGACCCGGCGGTCGTCTCCGACACCGACGCCGACGGGATCGTCCGGACGTGGGAGGGCGTCCTCGCCGAGCTGGCCGAGGCCCCGCGCGATACCGGGGCGATCCCCGAGATCACCCAGGAAGACATCGACTCGTTCGAGGACGAGTTGCTGGACGACTTCGCCGACCAGGAGGTATCCCGGTGACACGCTCGTCGTTGAGCGACGTGCTCCCGCTCACGCCGCTCCAAGAGGGGCTGCTGTTCCTCGCCGGCTACGACACCGGCGACCTCGACGTCTACAACGTGCAGATGCTGCTGCGGGTGCGGGGCGCGGTGGACGCGCGCGCCCTGCGGGCGGCCGGCGACGCCCTGCTGGCCCGCCACGCCAACCTGCGCGCGGCCTTCCGGTTCCGCGGGGACGGACGTCCGGTGCAGTTGCTGCCCACCGCGGTGCGCATGCCGTGGCGTGAGCACGACCTCGGCGACCTGCCCGAGGAGCGGCGCGCCGCCGAGGTGGAGCGGATCGTCGACGCCGACCGCCTCGAACGCTTCGACATGGCCCGCCCGCCCCTGATGCGGCTCTCCCTCATCCGGGAGACCCCCGACTCCGCCCACATCGTGCTCACCTGCCACCACATCCTGCTGGACGGCTGGTCCATGGCCCCCCTGCTGGGCGACCTCGTCGCGCTGTACGCGGGGGCGGACGTGGCCGGACCGCCCCCGCCCTACCGCGAGTACCTGCGCCGGCTGGCCGGCCGGGACCGGCCGGCCGCGCTCGCGGCGTGGCGCGCCGACCTCGCGGGGCCGGCCGAGCCCACCAGGATCGCCCCGCAGCGCGCCACCGGCCCCGCGGCGCTGCCCAGCGACGTCGAGGTGAGCCTGGGGCGGGAGGCCACCCGCGGCCTCGCCGCGTTCGCCCGGCAGCGCGGACTGACCCTCGGCACGATCGTCCAGGGTGCGTGGGCGATCGTGCTCGGCGCCTGGACCGGACGCGACGACGTGGTGTTCGGCACCACGGTCTCGGGGCGGCCCGAGGACCTGCCCGGGGTGGAGACGATGGTCGGCCTGTTCATCAACACGGTCCCGGTCCGCGCGCGCCCGCGGCCCGGCCGCACCCCCGCCGAGCTGCTCGCCGGACTGCACGACCGCGCCGCCGACCTGCTGCCGCACCTGCACGTCGGCCTGGCCGACATCCAACGCGAGGTCGGGTCGGGGGAGCTCTTCGACACCGTCGTGGTGGTCGAGAACTACCCGCTCGACCGGGCGGGGCGGGATCTGCCCGGGGGACTGGAACTGGTGTCGGCCGCGGTCCGCGACGCCACCCACTACCCGCTGTCCCTGATCGTCGTCCCCGGCGACGACCTGCGCCTGCGGGTCTCGCACCTGCCCGACGCCGTCGCCGACGGGCCGGCCCGCGACCTCGCGGAGGCGACCGCCCGGCTGCTCACCGACCTGCCCGCCGTCGCCGACACCCCCATCGCCCGGATCGACCCGCTGCCACGGGGGCGCCGGGCGGTGCTCGCCGCCGACGGGGAGGGGCCGGCCGCGCCCGACCCCGGCCCCGGGCTCGCGGGCCTGCTCGCCGAACAGGCCCGGCTGCGTCCCGCCGCGCCCGCCGTCACCTGCGCGGGGCACACCCTCACCTACCGGGAGCTGCGCGAACGCGCCACCGCCCTGGCCGGCGAGCTCGCCGCGCGCGGTGCCGGTCCCGAGACGACGGTGGGCATCCTGCTGCCCCGCTCCACCGACCTGGTCGTCGCGCTCCTCGCCGTCGTCGCCACCGGCGCCGCCTACCTGCCCCTGGACCCGGCCCACCCGCCGGCGCGGGTCCGCGCCGTCCTGGCGGACGCGCCGCCGGCCGTCGTGGTCACCACCGACGAGCTCGGCCGTGCCCTGCTGCCGCAGGGCACGCCCACGGTGGCGCCGTCCCTCGCGGGGCCGCGGGAGGAGAGGGCGCCGCGCCCCGCCGCGGCCCTGCCCGACAACGCCGCCTACGTGCTGCACACCTCCGGGTCCACCGGGCGGCCCAAGGGGGTCGTCGTGTCCCACGCGGGCCTGCTCAACGTGCTCCTCGACATGCGCGACCGGCTCGGCGTGGTCCCCGGCGACCGCCTGCTGGCCGTCACCACCTTCGGCTTCGACATCGCCAACGTCGAACTGCTCGTCCCGCTGCTGGCCGGCGCCGAGGTGGTCGTCGCCGAACCCGACACGATCGTCGACGCGGCCCTGCTGTGCCGCGCGATCCGCGACAGCGGAGCCACCATCGTGCAGGCGACCCCGAGCCTGTGGCACGCGCTGACCGAGCACGACCCCGGCTGCGTCGCCGGCGTGCGCGTCCTCATGGGCGGCGAGGCGGTGGGGGCGGACCTGGCCGACAGGGTCGTCTCCGCTGGGGCGCGGGCCTTCAACGGGTACGGCCCCACCGAGGCGTCCATCTACGCGACGGTCGCCGAGTTCGGACCGCCCGGCTCGGGCCCGCCGCCCATCGGCCGCCCCGTCTCGGGCACCGGGGTGCGCGTCCTGGACGCCGCGCTGCGGCCGGTCCCCGACGGGGTCGCCGGCGAGCTCTACCTGGCGGGGACCGGGGTGGCGCGCGGGTACGCGGCGCGCCCCGCGCTGACCGCCGAACGTTTCGTGGCCGACCCGTTCGGCCCACCGGGCGGGCGCATGTACCGGACGGGAGACCTGGTGCGCCGCCGCCCCGACGGCCGCCTGGACTACCTGGGGCGCGCCGACCGCCAGGTCAAGATCCGCGGGTTCCGGATCGAACCGGGCGAGGTGGAGGCCGTGCTGAACCGGCACCCCGACGTGTCCCGGGCGGTGGTCACGGCCACCGCCGACCACCTGGTCGCGCACGTCGTGGCGGCCGAGGGGCGGACGGTCGACACCGACGAGCTGACCCGCCACGCCGCCGCTGCGCTGCCGCGCCACATGGTGCCCGCGGCGATCGCCGAGATCGACCGCCTCCCCCTCACCGCGAGCGGCAAGGTCGACCACGCGGCCCTGCCCGATCCGTGGCGGAGGGGCGAGACCCCACGGCCGGCCCCCGCCGCGGCCCACGATCCGCGGGTGGAGCTGTTGCGCGGCCTGTTCGCCGACGTCCTCGGCCGCCCCGGGATCGGCGCCGACGACGACTTCTTCGCCTCCGGCGGCCACTCGCTGCTGGCCACGCGCCTGGCCGCCCGGGTCCGCGCCGCGCTCGACGTCGACCTGCCGGTCCGCGCGGTGTTCGACGCGCCCACGCCCCGGCTGCTCGCCGCGCGCCTGGACGCGCCCGCCGCCCACCGCCCCCGTGTCGTCCCCCGGGGCCACGAGGGGCCGGCGCCCCTGTCGCCCGCGCAGGCGCGGCTGTGGTTCCTCGACCGGCTCCACGGGCCCGGCGCCACCTACAACCTGCCCTCGGCGGCCCTCGTCGAGGGGCCGCTGGACCCGGCGGCGCTGGAGGCGGCACTGCGCGACGTGGTCGAACGCCACCCGCAGCTGCGCACCGCCCACCACGACCACGGCCACGGGCCGCACCAGGTCACCATCCCGATGGAGGAGACGGACATCACCCTGGAGACGGCCGACGTCGCCGAACCGGAACTGGACGAGGCGCTTCACGCGGCCGCCGCCCGGCCCTTCGACCTCGCCCGGGGCCTGCTCCTGCGAGCCCGGCTGTTGCGCCTGGCCCCCGACCGGCACGTCCTGCTCCTCGTCGTCCACCACATCGCGGCGGACGGGCACGCCCTCGCCAGGGTCCACGCGGACCTCGCCGAGGCCTACCGGGCCCGCCGGGCGGGGCGGTCCCCGCGCCCGCCCGAGCCCGGCCCCGGCTACGTCGACCACGTCCTGTGGCAGCGCGACCTGTTGGGCGGGGAGCATCCCACGCCCACGCTGCAACGCCAGCTCGCCTACTGGGCCGAGGAGCTCGCCGGCCTCCCCGCCCACATCGACCTGCCCGCCGACCGCCCCCGGCCGGCGCGCCCGTCCGGCCGGGGCGGGGTGTGCGGGTTCACGGTCCCGGCGCGGCTGCATCGCAGGATCGCCGCGTACGCGCGTTCGCGTTCGTGCACCACGTTCATGGTGCTCAGGGCGGCCCTGGCCGTCCTCCTGCACAAGCACGGCGCCGGAACCGACATCCCCATCGGCGTCCCCGTCGCCGGGCGGACGGACGAGGCCGTCCAGGACGTGGTCGGCATGTTCGTCAACACGCTGGTGCTGCGCACGCGACTGGAGGGCGACCCCGACCTGGCCACCCTCCTGGAGCGCGTCCGGCGCGCCGACCTCGCCGCCCACGCCCACCAGGACTGCCCGTTCGAGAAGGTCGCGGCGCACGTCGACCCCGGCAGGTCCCGCGCGGGCGACCCCCTCTTCCAGGTGATGCTCACCCTCCACCCTGATGTGGGCGGGCCGCCCGAGCTGGCCGGCGCCCGGCTGACGGCCCTTCCGGTGACGACCCGCACCGCCAAATTCGACCTGTCCTTCGAACTGGTCGAGCGGACCGGACCCCGGGGCGAGCCCGACGGGCTGGACGGGGCGGTGGAGTACTCCGCCGACCTCTTCGACCACCCCACGGTCGAGCTGCTCGCCCGGCGGCTGGTCCACCTGCTGGAGACCCTGCTCGACGCGCCCGAGACGCCGCTGTCACGGGTGGGGATCTTGGACCGGGACGAACGGGAACGGGTCCTCGCCCTGGGACGGGGGAGCCGGCCCGACGTCGCGCACCGTCCCCTGGGCGGGATCGTCCGCGACGTCGCCGAACGCGACCCGCAACGCCCGGCGGTGGTCGATCCCGACGGCACCGTCGTGGGGTACGGGGGACTGGTCGCGCGCGCCGACACGCTGCGGGCCCGGCTCCTCGACCTCGGGGTCGCGCGGGGCGACGTCGTCGCCGTGTGCGCCGAGCGGGGATCGGGGTTCGTGGCCGCGGTGCTGGCGATCCTCGACGCCGGGGCCGCCTGGCTCCCGGTGGAGCCCACGACCCCGCCCGCCCGCGCCGCCGCGATGCTCGCCGACTGCGACGCGCGGATCCTGCTCGCCGGGTCGGGACAGCGGGGGTACGCCGACGCGCTGGCCGAACGGGCCGGCGCCGTCGCGATCACCGTCCCGGCGGACGGCGCGACGGCCGAACCCCCCTCCGCGGCCCCGCTCGCGGAACGCCCCGACGACCTGGCCTACGTGATCTTCACGTCGGGCTCCACCGGACGTCCCAAGGGGGCGATGGTCCACCGGGGCGGGATGGTCAACCACCTCCGGGCCAAGCTCGACGACCTCGGACTCGGCGAGGACGACACCGTCGTGCTCAACGCCCCGCTGTCCTTCGACATCGCGGTGTGGCAGACGCTGGCCCCCCTCGCCGCGGGCGGCCGGATCGTCGCGGTGGACGGTCCCACCGCGGCCGACCCCGGCGCCCTGTTCGGCCGCGCCGGCGCGCACGGCGCGACGATCCTCGAAGTGGTGCCGTCCCTGCTGCGCGCGACACTGGACCTGTGGGACGCGGGGGTCGCCCCGCCCGACCTGGGACGGATCCGCCGGCTCGTGGTCACCGGCGAGGCCCTGCCGCCGGACCTGTGCCGACGCTGGCTGGCGCGCTTCCCCGACATCCCCCTGGTCAACGCCTACGGTCCGACCGAGTGCTCCGACGACGTCACCCACGCGGTCCTCGACACGCCGCCGGCGCCGTCCACGGTCCGCGTCCCCATCGGCCGCGCGGTCCGCGGGACCGCCCTCTACGTCCTCGGCGACGACCTCGCCCCGGTTCCGGCGGGGGTGGCCGGCGAGCTGTACGTCGGCGGCCTCGGCGTCGGTCGTGGCTATGTCGGCGACCCGGCCCGCACCGCGGGGGTCTTCCTCGCCGACCCGTTCGGCCCGCCCGGCGCGCGCATGTACCGCACCGGCGACCGGGTGGTCATGGACGCCACCGGGACGCTGACCTTCCTGGAGCGCAGGGACCACCAGGTGAAGATCCGCGGCCACCGGATCGAACCGGGCGAGGTCGAGGCGGCCCTGCACGGGATCGACGGCGTGCACGCGGCGGTGGTCACCGCGCGCTCCCCGGCCGGCGGGATCGCCCACCTGGTCGCCCACGTCGTCACCGACCTGGAGCCCGACCACGTTCGCGACGCCCTCGCGGAGGTGCTGCCCGCCCACATGCTGCCCGCGCGCCTGGTCACCGTCGACGCGCTCCCCCCCACCCCCAACGGCAAGGTCGACCGCGCCGCCCTGCCCGACCCCGACGACACCGACGGTCCGGTCGCGGACCGGGCGCCGCGCGGCCGGGAGGAGCGGGCGCTGTGCGCGGCGTTCGCCGAGGTCCTGGGGGTCCCCGTGCCCGGGGTCGGCACCGACTTCTTCGCCCTGGGCGGTGACAGCATCCGGTCCATCCAGCTCGTCGGCGCGCTGCGCCGGCGCGGGTTCGCGCTGGCCCCCGCCGACGTCTTCGCCCACCGCACGGTCCGCGCGCTCGCCCGCCGGCTGACCGTGGCGCGCGCGGGGACGGCCGGGGACGACGGCGCCGGCACCGTCGCGGTGACGCCGATCATGCACCGGCTGCGCGCGGACGGGGGGCCGATCGAGCAGGTCAACCAGTCCGTCGTCGTCCAGGTTCCGGCCGGCGCGCGGGAGGCCGACCTCGCCGTGGCCCTGGACGCCCTCGTCCGCCACCACCCCATGCTGCGCGCGCGTCTGGACGTCGCCGAGGACGGGGCGTGGTCGCTGGAGGTGCCCGGTCCGGACGGGGCGCCGCGGCCCGTGCTGGAGCGCGTCGACGCCGCGGGGGCGCGCGCCGCGGACGGCGACGTGTCCGCCATCGGGGCGCACGCGCACCGGATCCGCGCGGGACTGGACCCGCGCGGCGGCGCGATGGTGCGCGCGGTGTGGTTCGACCGCGGCCCCGACGAACCGGGCCGGCTCCTCCTCATGGTCCACCACCTGGCCGTGGACGCCGTCTCCTGGCACGTCCTGGTCGAGGACCTGGAGGAGGCGTGGCGGGCCGCGGCGCGCGGGGAGGACGCGCCGCGGCTCTCCGAACCGGGGACCTCCTTCCGCGCCTGGTCACGGGAGCTCCACCGGTTGGCCACGGCCCCCGAGGTCGAGGCGGAACTGCCGATGTGGGTGGGGGAGAGCGGGCCGGCCGGCGTCCTGCCGGCCGCGGAGGGGCCGGATCCGCGGCATGACACCCGCGCCACCTCCGCCTCCCTGACCGTGGAACTTCCCCCCGAGGCGACCCGCGACCTGCTGGAGCGGCTGGCCGTCGCCCCCGCCGTGGGCGTCGAGGACGTCCTGCTCGCCACCCTGGCCGGCGCGGTCGCCGCGCACGGACGGCCCGGCGGCGGCTCCGACGGGGCCGTGGTCGTCGAGGTCGAGGGGCACGGCCGCGACGCCGTCCCCGGCGCGGGGGACGTCTCGCGCACCGTCGGCTGGTTCACCACCCAGCGCCCGGTACGGGTCGCCGCCGCGGCGCCGCAGGACGGCCCGGCCCTGGCCCGGGCCGCCGCGCGCGTCGCCCGGCGCCGGGCCGAGCTCACCGGGACGGGGGTCGGGTTCGGGCTGCTGCGCCACCTCAACCCCCGCACCGCGCCGCTCCTCGCCGACGCGCCCAGGCCCCAGATCGGCTTCAACCACCTGGGCCGTCTCGGCGCGGGGGGCCGGGGCGACTGGACCGTCACCGAGGACAGCGCGGCCTTCGACGCCGACACCGCGTCCGCGACGCCGCTCGAACACGTCCTGGAGGTCTCCTCCAGGGTCGAGGAGCGTCCCGAAGGGCGGCGGCTCGTGGCCGAACTGCGCTGGGCCACCCGCCTGGTCGGCGCCGAGCGGGCGAGGGCGATCGCGGCGGAGTGGATGCGCGCCCTCGACGCGGTCCGCCCCCACCTCGGCGCCGACGCCGCGCCCGCCCGCCCCGCCACGGCGGGACCGGTCGGTGTCGCCGACGGCGCCTACGCCCCGGCCCTGCCCATCAGGAGCGGGGGGACGGCGCCGCCGGTCGTGTGCGTCCACGGCGGTGTGGGGGTCGGCTGGCCCTACGTGCGCCTCGCCGGCCACATCGACGCCGCGCATCCGGTGCTCGCCCTCCAGGCGGAGGGGATCGCCGCCCCGGCGGACCCGCCCGCCGGGATCCCCGAGATGGCGGAGCGCTACCTGGCGCGGGTCCGCCGGATGTACGGGGACGGGCCGATCCACCTCGTCGGCTGGTCGTTCGGGGCGCTGGTCGCCCACGAGATGGCGGTCCAGGCCGAACGCGAGGGCCGGGAGGTCGGCGTGCTCGCGCTGCTCGACGGCTACCCGCCCACCCCGCTGGAACGGGTTCCCGACGACCACGACATCCTCGCCGACCTGCTCGCCTACTCGGGGGCGGCGGTGGACCCCCGCTCCCTCGGCGCCGATCGGCTCACCCCCGCGCGGCTGCTGGAGGTCTTCCGCGCGGCGGGCGGACCGCTGGCCGGGCTGGACGAGGCGACCCTGGACAACCTGGTGCACGTCGTGCGCTGCCACGGCACCATCGCGGGCCGGTTCCGGCCCGGCCGGTTCGGCGGGGCGCTGCTGCACGTCACCGCGGCCCGGGGGCGCGCCCCCGGGGACCCCACGGCCGAGGCGTGGCTGCCCCACGCGGCGGGCGGCGTCGAAGGCGTCGAGGTGGACGCCGAACACGACCGCCTGCTCGACACCGGCCCGGCCGCGCGCGTGGGCCGGGCGATCGACGCCGCGCTGAGGGCGTCGCGGTCCGCGCCCGGCCGCCCGGCCGCGCGCATCTGAATCGAGGAGAGGAGACACACGTGGACAACCCGTTCGACGACCCCGAGGGCGTCTTCCTGGTGCTGGTGAACGAGGAGGGGCAGTACTGCCTGTGGCCGGAGTTCGCGGAGGTTCCCGCGGGCTGGGAGGTCGACCTGCCGGCGGGGAGCAGGCCGGCGGCGCTCGCCCACATCGAGGAGCGCTGGACCGACCTGCGCCCGCGCAGTCTCGTCCGGGCGATGGGCGGCTGAGCGCGCGACGCCCTCCACCGCGGGCCGCGCCGGGACACCCTCCCGGCGCGGCCCGCGCGTGTCCGGAGGGGGAGGGGGCGTGGCGGGGCGCCGCCCCCGATACTGGAGGGCGGTCCGGCCGGTGGGCACCGCAGGCCGCCGCCGGCCCGGACGCCGGACACGGATCGAGAGGGAAGCAATGAGCGACGAGCGCGAGAACCTGACCTACGAGCTCTTCGGCACCGCCGTGCGGGAGCTGGCGCACCGCATCGCCGATGACGGGTACGAGCCCGACATCATCCTCTCGATCGCGCGCGGCGGGCTCTTCGTCGCGGGAGGGCTGGGGTACGCGCTCGACGTCAAAAACCTGCACGTGATGAACGTCGAGTTCTACACCGGCGTCGGCCAGACCCTCGACATGCCGGTCATGCTGCCCCCGGTCCCCAATACCGTCGACCTGAGCCGCAAGAAGGTGCTCGTCGCCGACGACGTGGCCGACAGCGGCAGGACGCTCAAGCTCGTCCACGACTTCTGCGCCGAGCACGTCGCCGAGGTGCGCAGCGCGGTCATCTACGAGAAGCCGCGTTCGTTGGTCAAGTGCGAGTACGTCTGGAAGCACACCGATCGCTGGATCAACTTCCCCTGGTCGGTGCTGCCCCCCGTGGTCGACCGCGGCGGCCGGGGCCGCGACGCCTGATCGTCCCGTCCCGGCCGGGACGGGACGGGACGCGGGCGGCACTTGGGGAGGCGTCGCGAACCCCCTCCAAGCGGTACGCGGGTGACCCCGCAGGGCGGTCCACTGTCCGCTCAGGGGTCCGTACCACTGGAGGGGGTGCTCCGTGGTGGCCGCGACGCGTTCGAAATCGTGGTCACGGTGGAGCAGGGCCCCTGGAGCCCGGCGTTCGCCGCGACGAGCAGGGCGACGGCACCGGCACTGCGGTTCCGGCCCCGCGCCGACGGCTGGGCCGTCCCGTGAGCCGCGTGACCTTCTGATCCGTAGTCCGATGCGGATGATTCGACACCGGTCATGCGGGTCTCCCGGTGGTCGGGAGATGTGACGGTGCTCTGCCGCGAGCCGCTGCGGTCGCTGTACTTCTGCGCTGTACGCCGTGCCCGAGGTGTGACCGTTCGTGGGTGTCGAAGCGCTTCAGGCCTTCGGCTGGGTGAAGCGGATGTGGTTGCCGAAGGGGTCGCGCAGACCACAGTCGATCCCGTACGGACGCTCGGTGGGTTCCTCGGTGAACTCCACCCCCTTCTTGAGCAGCGTCTCGTAGGTCTTGCGGCAGTCGTCCGTGGTGAGGATGAACCAGCCGCCCAGGGCTCCCTTGGTCATCAGCTCGCGCACCTGCTCCGCCGTCTCCTCCGACATCGCCGGCGCGCCCGGCTTCTCCAGGAGGATCTGCCGATCGGGTTGACCCGGTACGCCGACGGTCAGCCAGCGCATGAACCCCATGTCGACGTCTGCGGTGATCTCCAGGCCGAGCTTGCCGACGTAGAAGTCGATGGCCTCATCCTGGTCGAGGACGTATATCTGCGATTGCGTGATGGCGGTGAACACGACATCGACACTAGCGATCAACCAGGACGAAGACTTCTCCGAAACTGCTCAGTGAACAGGACGCTGTGTCGGCCGATCGGGTATGCGGTCGGATCCACGCCATCGGGAGTACGTCTTCACCTCGCCCACCAGGGAGGCCGAACCCGAACACCGACTACCGCGAGAAGGCGATCCTCCAACAGGTCGGATTGCGGGATTCCCGTCTGCGCGACGCCCGGCACACCGCCGCGATCGTTCTCCTGATCCTGTGGGTGTCCGATCGGGCCGTCATGGCGCTCGTGGGCTGGTCGTCGGGCCTCCATGGCCGACCGGCTCGGAGAGGAGGGTGATCCCAGCCTCCAACAGGTCAACTGAGACCGCGAACGACGAAGGCCCGGAGCGTTGAACGCTCCGGGCCTTCCGCCGGCGGAGGATACGAGATTCGAACTCGTGAGGGGTTGCCCCCAACACGCTTTCCAAGCGTGCGCCCTAGGCCACTAGGCGAATCCTCCGTGGACAACTCTACATGCCGTCGAGGGGTGCCGCGAACGCTCGTGGGGCACCCCGGGGCACTCCCCGGAACAGCGTGGGGAAGGGCGCTCCGGACGGGCCGGATCCATTGGCGGGGAAGGCGTCGGGGGACCCGGCCGGGAGCGTGACCCGGCCCGCCGCGCCGGCCCCGGCGGGCGCTGGACGGGGGCGGGACTCCAGGCCGGCGGTCCGGGCGGATCCACGTGGCGCCTGAGGACGACGGCGACGGCGTCGAAGATCAGCCGGTGGTGCGGGGGCCGCCGTGGGCGGTGTCTTCGCTCACCGCCTCGAAGCGCGCGCGGTCGACAGCCGCACAGTCCACCTCTCGGGGTGCTCGGCCAGGCCGCGCGGGACCGCGCCGCGCGACGGCCGTGGTCGCGACGGCCACGTCGCCGATCCGCCGTGTGCCGTCGTCGCGGTGGCGTTCCCGGAACCGGGTGAACGTCTCCGGATCCCCGGCCACGGCGCCCTCGCCATCGGACAAGGGGCGTCTCCGTCTCGGGCGGGCGCCCCCGAAGCCGTCGTGGGAGGCCCCGTCACGCGCGACGCCGGAGATCTCCGGTCCGTCCGGACGCCGCGCTGCGCCGCGGGTTGGCGTGGCACTCCCCGATCCCTATAGACTGGGGGCAGACCCCTCGTGCGGCGTCATCTTATGAACCTCCCCAGGGCCGGAAGGCAGCAAGGATAAGTAAGCTCTGGCGGGTGCGCGGGGGGTCCTTTCGTTTTCGGGGCCGGGCTCCGCGCCGCAGGGCCACCGAGCACCGTCGTTCCCGCCTCGCCGTGACGGTCCCTGCCGGAAGTCGGCCCGAGCTGTCACGGTTACGGGGTTGAATGGGTGACGTGGAGGCGACCGGGGAATCCGCGCCCACGGGACGCCGGTCCGCGGAGGGAGCAGTGAGCGCGCCGTGAGCATCGCGCTGTATCGCAAGTACCGGCCGGCCACGTTCGGCGAGGTGCGCGGGCAGGAGCACGTCACCGAGCCGCTGCGTCAGGCGTTGAGCAACGGCCGGATCAACCACGCCTACCTGTTCAGCGGTCCGCGCGGGTGTGGCAAGACGTCGAGCGCGCGCATCCTCGCGCGTTCCCTCAACTGTGAGAAGGGGCCCACGCCCGACCCGTGCGGGGTGTGCGAGTCGTGCGTGGCGCTGGCGCCCGACGGCGGCGGCAGCATCGACGTCATCGAGATCGACGCCGCCTCCCACGGTGGTGTGGACGACGCGCGCGACCTGCGGGAACGCGCCTTCTTCGCGCCGGTGAACTCGCGCTACAAGGTCTACATCATCGACGAGGCGCACATGGTGACCCGCGAGGGTTTCAACGCGCTGCTCAAACTCGTCGAGGAGCCGCCGCCCCACCTGAAGTTCGTGTTCGCGACGACCGAGCCCGAGAAGGTCATCGGTACCATCCGCTCGCGCACCCACCACTACCCGTTCCGGCTGATCCCGCCCAGTACGCTGCGCGAGCTGATGGAGCAGATCCTCACCGAGGAGGGGGTGCCCTTCGACCCGGCGGCGTTGCCGCTGGTGGTGCGGGCCGGTGCCGGGTCGGCGCGTGACTCGCTGTCGATCCTGGACCAGCTCCTCGCCGGTTCCGACGAGCGCGGCATCACCCGTGAGGGCGCGGTGTCCCTGCTCGGCTACACCGATTCGGGACTGCTCGGCGAGATGGTCGACGCGCTCGGCGCGCGCGACGGTGCCGCCGTGTTCGGGCTGATCGACCGGATGGTCGAGGGCGGGCACGACCCGCGCCGGTTCACGGCCGACCTCCTGGAACGCGTCCGCGACCTGGTGGTGCTCGCGGCCGTGCCCGACGCGCTGGACAAGGGCCTGATCAACGTCTCCCCCGACGCCGTGGAGCAGATGCGCGAGCAGGCGTCCCGGCTGGGCGCGGCCGAGCTGACCCGCGCGGCCGAGGTGCTGAACAAGGGCCTGACCGAGATGCGCGGCGCGACGTCGCCCCGTCTGCTGCTGGAGCTGATGTGCTCCCGGATCCTCCTGCCGGGAACGGAGGGGGCCGGGGATCCGGTGGCGCTGGCGGCCCGGCTGGACCAGATGGAGCGGCGGCTGGCGGCCGGCCCGGTCGCGGCTCCGGCCCCCGCTGCGGCGCAGCGGCCCGCGCCCGTGGCATCCGAGCCGCAGCGCCCCGCGCCGCCTCCTCCCGCGCCCCCCACGCCCGTCGAAGCCCGACCGGCCGCGCCCGAACCGGCGCCCGAGACGTCCCGGCCACCGGCCGCGCCCACGGGGGGCGGCTGGGACCGTCCCGTCCCCGACCGCGCGGCGCAGCCGCCGGCGCCCGCCCCGGTGCCGCAACGTCCGGCGGCGCCCGGCGCGATCGACGTGGGAGTCCTCGGCGGTTCCTGGCCGCAGATCCTCGAAGCGGTCAAACGCCGCCGCCGCTTCACCTGGATGATCCTCACCGGCAACGACGTCCAGGTCGTGGGCGTCGAGGGCAACATCGTCCAGCTCGGTTTCGAGCGGCCCAACGACGCCAAGGGCTTCTCCAACAGCGGTAGCGACCAGGTGGTGCAGGGCGCGATCAAGGACGTGCTCGGTGTCGAGCTGCGGGTGACGGCGGTCCCGCTCAACGGCGCCGCGCCGCAGCGGCCCCGCTCCGCCCCGGCCCCCGCTCCCGCGCCGGACCCGCGGCCGGAGCCGGGCGGCTGGGACGCGCGGCCCGCGCCCCCCTCCGCCGACCGGTCGGACGCGCAGCGTCCGCCGACCGGTCCGCAGGAGCCGGTGCGCCCTGCGGCGCCGTCCCGGCCGGCATCCGCCGACCAGGGGCCGCCTCCGCCAGAGGAGCCCGACATCCCCGACCCCGAGAACGACCTGGACGCCGAGGACGCTCCTCCGCCGTCGGGTTTCTCACTGATCGAGAGCGAGCTCGGGGGGAAGATCATCGAGGAGATCGACCACACCGCGTGACGTGGCGTCATCGTGGCCGTCGTGCGCGTTCCGTGTCGGCCAAGAGCGGATACGCTCGCAGGCACGGACATCGCGTGTAAGGAGGAGCCGGTGAACCCTGGCGGCGGAATGGACATGCAGGCGCTGCTCCAGCAGGCCCAGCAGATGCAGCAGCAGCTCATGGCGGCCCAGCAGGAGCTGGAGGAGTCCAAGGTCGAGGGAACCTCGGGCGGCGGCCTGGTCACGGTGACGGTCAGTGGCCGGGGGCAGGTCGAGGACATCAGGATCGACCCCAAGGCGATCGACGCCGACGACCCGGCCGAGACCGCGCAGACGGTCGCGGATCTGGTCCTCGCGGCCATCCGGGACGCCGAGCGGGCCGTCGACGAGCTTCAGCAGCAGAAGATGGGGCCGTTGGCGCAGGGACTCGGTGGCGGTGGGATGCCGGGCCTGCCCGGTTTCTGAGCCGTTCCGGTGGCCGCGCGCTCTGGTGCGGCCACCGGTGGGCACCGCGCTGGGGGAGGGCCGTCGTCGCCGGCTCCCTCAGGCGGGGGCCGACGCGGTGCGCGGCTGGATCGAGATGCCGGAGATCCGGTCGTGCGCGTCGAACTCGACGCGAACCGCGCAGTCGGGCCGTTCCCCGACGAGAACGTCGCCCTCAGTGGAGAAGCCTCCCGCGAACCCGTGCCTGCCCAGGTAGTTCGCCGCGGTGGCCCGATGGTCGTGCGGGAAGACCCCTATGGCCTGGGTGAGCATCCTGGGCAGGGTGACGGGGTCGAAACCGGCGACGGGGACGGCCGGGTCGTTCACGAGCATGTAGAAACGCGCGCCGGTGTCGGCGGTCACGCCCGCGTAGCCGCGTCCTCCAAGGACTCCCATCGCCGTCAGGCAGAGCCGCTCGGCCGCCATCCGGGGATCGGTGAACTCCGCCAGCTCCAGCCTCGGGGTGACCAGCTCGGGGATGTCGTCGCGTTCACCGATCTCCCGCAGGGCGAGGGAGGCGGCGAGCCGGGCCGACCCCGGCGGGTGCATGTGCGGGTTGGCCCAGGCCCACAGCCAGCTCCCGTCGGTGCCGAAGGTGCCGAGGGGCGCCATGTGGACATCGACTCCCCCTTGGGTGAAGACGCTCGCCTCGACGTCGACCTGCCAGTCGCCGTCGGGCAGGTGGTCGTTGAAGTGGGGGAGCTGTTCGAGCGCCACGGCGGCGTGGGCGGCGCCCAACGCCTCCAGGCGGGGGCCGAACCACTGCCGTCCCGTCGTGGGCTGTCCGTCGGTCATGGCCCTCGTCTCCGTTCTCTCACCGGGACCGTCGCGGCCGGTTCCCGCGTCGGCTCGTGACCCTAGCGGCCGTCCCCGACAGTCCGGCGGCGCCGGTTCGCGCCGCGCGCTCGGCTCCGTATACCGTTGGGGTGACGCGAGTGAAGTGGGTAGACGATGTACGAGGGCGCTGTCCAGAACCTGATCGACGAACTCGGGCGACTGCCCGGCGTCGGTCCCAAAAGCGCGCAGCGTATCGCCTTCCACCTGCTCTCCGCCGAGACCGCTGACGTCAAACGCCTGGTGAACGCGCTCGTCGAGGTCAAGGAGCGCGTGCGGTTCTGCGCGATCTGCGGCAACGTCGCCGAGGAGACCGAGTGCCGGATCTGCCGCGACCCGCGTCGTGACGCGGCGGTCATCTGCGTGGTCGAGGAGTCCAAGGACGTCGTGGCGATCGAGCGGACCCGCGAGTTCCGGGGCCGTTACCACGTCCTGGGCGGGGCGATCAGCCCCATCGAGGGGGTCGGCCCCGACGACCTGCGCATCAAGGAGCTGATGACGCGGTTGTCCGACGGGCAGATCACGGAGTTGATCCTGGCCACGGACCCCAACCTGGAGGGCGAGGCGACGGCGACCTATCTCGCCCGCCTGGTCAAACCCATGGGCCTGAAAGTGACCCGCCTGGCCAGCGGGCTGCCGGTCGGCGGCGATCTGGAGTACGCCGACGAGGTCACGCTGGGGCGCGCCTTCGAGGGGCGCCGCAGCCTGGAGTTCTGACGGACTCCTCACATCCGTCCCGGTTCCGACGCGGTCGGCGGGACGGCGGCGTCCTATCAGTTGAACGCCCGTTTTTTCCGTAACGCGCGTATCCGGCCGTCTTCCGGGTATGCCTTGCCGCCGGTGGCCTCCCGCCGCAGGTGGCAGGGCATCGGAAGAAACCGAATCGCTACACTTCTGGTTGATTACCTTGATCCCAATTCCTCAGGAGCGCCGACCGTGGCTCTAATCGTGCAGAAGTACGGTGGGTCTTCCGTGGCTGACGCGGAAGCCATCAAGCGGGTAGCCCAACGGATCGTCGCCCAGAAAAAGGCGGGGTATGACGTTGTCGTGGTGGTCTCGGCCATGGGCGACACCACCGACGAACTCCTCGACCTCGCCCAGCGGGTCTCCCCGTTGCCCCCGGGACGCGAACTCGACATGCTCCTGACCGCGGGCGAGCGCATGTCCATGGCGCTGGTCGCGATGGCCATCGGCAACCTCGGCTACGAGGCCCGGTCGTTCACCGGGTCGCAGGCCGGCGTCATCACGACGGGGCTGCACGGTAACGCCAAGATCATCGACGTCACGCCCGGCCGCATCCGCGAGGCCCTGAGCGACGGCGCCATCTGCATCGTCGCCGGTTTCCAGGGGGTGTCCCAGGACACCAAGGACATCACCACGCTGGGGCGCGGCGGTTCCGACACCACCGCGGTCGCGCTCGCCGCTGCGCTGGAGGCCGACGCCTGCGAGATCTACAGCGACGTCGACGGCGTGTTCACCGCCGACCCCCGCATCGTGCCGACCGCTCGGCGCATCCCCAAGATCTCCTACGAGGAGATGCTGGAGATGGCCGCCTGCGGCACCAAGATCCTGCACCTGCGCTGCGTGGAGTACGCGCGCCGTTACGGTATCCCGCTGCACGTCCGCTCGTCGTTCAGTCAGAAGCCCGGTACCTGGGTCGTCTCGGAAGTTGAGGAAACCGAAGGCATGGAACAACCGATCATCTCCGGGGTCGCGCACGACCGCAGCGAGGCCAAGATCACGGTCGTCGGCGTCCCCGACCGCGTCGGTGAGGCCGCGGCGATCTTCAAGGTCCTGGCCGACGCCGAGATCAACATCGACATGATCGTGCAGAACGTCTCGGCCGCCTCCACGGGGCGTACCGACATCTCCTTCACGCTTCCGGCCTCCTCGGGCCAGACGGCGCTGTCGGCGTTGAAGAAGATCCAGGACAAGGTCGGGTTCGAGTCGCTGCGTTACGACGACCAGATCGGCAAGGTCTCGCTGGTCGGCGCGGGGATGCGCTCCTACCCGGGCGTCACCGCGCGCTTCTTCGACTCCATCGCCAGCGCCGGCATCAACATCGAGATGATCTCCACCTCGGAGATCCGCATCTCCGTCATCGTCGGCCAGGACGACGTTGACGCCGCGGTCGCCGCCGCGCACACCGAGTTCCAGCTCGACGCAGAACAGGTCGAGGCCGTCGTCTATGGAGGTACCGGCCGATGAGCACCCGTCTTCCCACCCTGGCCGTCGTCGGTGCCACCGGCGCCGTCGGCACCGTCATGCTCGACATCCTCTCCACCCGCGAGAACGTGTGGGGCGAGATCCGGCTCGTGGCGTCCCCGCGCTCGGCCGGCAAGCGCCTCACCGTCCGTGGCGAGGAGATCGAGGTCCAGGCGCTCGCCCCCGAGGTCTTCGACGGGGTGGACGTCGCGATGTTCGACGTCCCCGACGAGGTCTCCAAGGAGTGGGCGCCGATCGCCGCCGCGCGCGGCGCGATCGCGGTCGACAACTCCGGCGCGTTCCGCATGGACCCCGACGTCCCGCTCGTGGTGCCCGAGGTCAACGCCGAGCAGACCCGTAACCGTCCCCGCGGCATCATCAGCAACCCCAACTGCACCACGCTGTCGATGATCGTGGCCCTTGGCGCGCTGCACCGCGCCTACGGCCTGTCCGAGCTGGTCGTGGCCTCCTACCAGGCGGCCTCGGGGGCCGGCCAGGAGGGCATCGACACCCTGCACGACCAGATCGCCAAGGTCGCCTCGGACCGCACGCTCGGCAGCCGCGCCGGTGACGTCCGCGCCGCGGTCGGCGAGCTGGGGCCCTTCCCGGCCCCGCTGGCGTTGAACGTGGTGCCGTGGGCGGGGTCGCTCAAGGACGACGGCTGGTCCTCGGAGGAGCTGAAGGTCCGCAACGAGTCCCGGAAGATCCTCGGCCTGCCGGACCTGAAGGTGTCGGCGACCTGTGTGCGCGTCCCGGTCGTCACCACCCACGCGCTCGCGGTCCACGCGACCTTCGAGCGCGAGGTCGACGCCGCGGCGGCGCGCGAGGCGCTGGCGTCGGCGCCCGGTGTCGTCGTCCAGGACGACCCGTCCAGGGGTGAGTTCCCGACCCCGGCCGACGTCGTGGGCACCGACCCGACGTGGGTGGGCCGTATCCGCCGCTCGCTCGACGACCCGCGCTCGCTCGACCTCTTCCTGTGCGGGGACAACCTGCGCAAGGGGGCGGCGCTGAACACCGCGCAGATCGCCGAGGTCGTCGCCAAGGAGCTCACCGAGGGCTGAGCGACACCGGACCGGTGACGGTGGGGCGGGGCGCGTAGCGCCCCGCCCCACCGTCGTCTCAGCCGCGAATGGTCACGGGACACGCCGCGACATGCCTGGCGTGTTTCCGCGTTTTCCGAGGTCGAGCAACTATGGTTACACCAGGTCACTGAATGAACACGTTGTGTTCCGGTTCGGCCGATCCGAAAACGTTCGTGGAAGAGGTAAATGAGAATGCGTCTCATCGCGAAGTCCGCCTCCCTGGCCATCGCCACCGGCGCGATGCTGGCCTCCCTCAGCGGTGCCGCGTTCGCCGGCGGCGACGAGGGCGGCAACAACGACAACAACGACAACGTCAACAACTGCACGCTTGAGGGCGGGATCATCGAGCTGCCCATCAACCTCAACATCCTCGCCGTCGGCGAGCAGGACGCCAGCGACTCCCTGGACTGCATCATCGTCGACTGACACTCGGCGTGATCCCGGTCACCGGGACGTGTCCGCTCGAGCGGGGATATCCCGCACGGCGTACGGGCACCGCGAGGACCCGACGGTCCCCGCGGTGCCCTTCGCGTTGCGGCGGGTGGGACGGAGCGGTCAGCGGTAGCGGTTACGGCGCACGTCGGCGTGGGAGCGGGCCAGGCTGAGCCGGTACACCAGCCGGCACCGGTCCGGGGTGGCCACCAGGTCCGACGTCTCGACGGGGCGGCGCCCCGAGAAGTGGGTGCGCTCCACCACGAGCACGGGCAGCCCCGGGGTCAGCCGCAGCAGTCCGGCCTCGGTCTCGCGGAGCGGACGGACCGACACCTCCTCCACCACCCGGTCGATGGGGACCCCCGCCGCGCCGAGCCGGTCGATGACCCCCAGGCGCGGAATCATCTCGCCGGGTGCCCGGGAGGTGCCGTGGGTGAGGATCGTCGGCTCCCAGGAGGTGTGGACGGCGACCGGCGCGCCCTCGGAGGACCCCACGAAGCACGTCCGGTACAGCGGCTCGTCCTCGCGGATCCGCAGCCGTTGCGCGAGCGAGAGGTCGGCCGGGAGCGTCACCGTTCCCACGGGTTCGGCGTCCAGCGGTTCGACCCCCGTCCCCGACGCGCGGTCGGTACGCGAGAACCGGTGCGCCTCGGGCAACCCCCGGACGTAGTACCCCGACCCGGGCCGGCTCTCCACGAGCCCTTCGGTGACGAGCAGCCGCAGCGCGTTGCGGGACACCTGCTCGCTGACCTCGTACTGCCGGGCGAGCTGGGCTCGCGAGGGGAGCCGGGTCCCCGCGGCCAGTTCACCGCTGAGGATCGGCCGTCGCAGCGTCTCGGCCACCCACAGGTAGCGCGGTTGCCGGGACATGGTCAGGAACGCCCGGAGCGAGGCACCTCCAGGACCGGTCCGGTGTTTCTGAGCGCGAAGTCGAGCTCGGCGGCCATGTGGCGGATGCGTTCCTCCACGACCAGGGAACCGTGGCCGGCGTCGAACCGGTACACCTCGTGCGGCTTGCCCAGCTCGGCGAGGCGTTCGATGTAGTTGTCGATCTGGCGGATCGGACAGCGTGGATCGTTCTCGCCGGCCAGGATCAGCACCGGAGCGGTGACGTCGCCGACGTAGGTGATGGGAGAGGAACGCTGGTACAACTCCGGCACCTCCTGGGGAGAACCGCCGAACAGTGAACGGTCGAACGCCCGCAACGCCTCCATCTCGTCCTCGTAGGCGGCGGCGTAGTCGGCGATGGGAACGGCGGCGATGGCGACCCTCCAGTCGTCGGGGTACACGCCCACACCGAGGAGCGCCAGGTAGCCTCCCCAGGAGCCGCCTTCGAGGACGAGGCGGTCGGGGTCGGCGAGGCCGGACTCGACGGCCCAGTCGCGCACCGCCTTGATGTCTTCCAGTTCGGTCAGGCCGACCCGGCCCTCCAGGGCGTCCCGCCAGAGGCTGCCGTACCCGGTGGATCCCCGGTAGTTGACCCGCACGACCGCGAACCCGTGGTCGACCCACGCCGCGACGTCCGGCGAGAAGGAGTCGAAGTCCTGGGCCTCGGGACCACCGTGTACCAGGAACACGGTCGGGAAGGGCGCCGACTCCTCCTCGGGGCGCGACACCAGGGCGTGGATGTCGCCGCCCGGGCCGCTTACGGTGGCGTCCTCCACCGGAACCGACCACGGGGCCTCGGGTCCGGGCGGGGACAGGACGGTCCTGCCGTTGGTGTCGCGGATCATCGGGGGCCGGGCCGAGCTGGACCAGGCGTATTCGACGGTGCCGTCGGGGCGCGGGGCCGCGGCCGACACCAGTCCCGGGGGCACCGGGAGCTCGGTGAGCGCGCCGGAGGCGAGGTCGTACCGGTACAGCCGCGACCGTGCCCGGAAATCCTGGGAGATGAGGAGGGCGTCGCCGTCGGGGTACCAGTCGGCGGCGAGTTCGCCGGGCAGGTCGATCGCGATCTCGTGTTCGCTCCCGGCCACGGCGTCCCAGATGAGCGGTTCGAGCCGGTCGCGCCGCTCGTGCAGGACCAGCAGCCGGTGGTCGTGGGGGGCGAAGGCGACCGGTGACAGGTTCTTGCCGGGGCCGTCCCACAGGTCGGCGACGGTCTGCGCGGTGCCGGTCGCGGTGTCCAGGCGCAGCACCCGGACCGCCATGTGCCGGCTGTCGCCGTGCTCGCTGTGGGCGATGGCGAACAGCGACTCGTCGCGCGACAGCGCGGCCAGCCAGCCCTCCTCACGGTGGGAGTACACCGTCCGCGGCGGCCGGTCGGGAAGCGCGAGGTGCACGCTGAAGCCGTCGTCGGTCGAGCGGCCCACCAGGGCGGTTCCCGACGCGCCCAGCGCGAGCCCTCCCAAGTAGGAGCGCTCCAGTCCGGGGACGGCGATCTCGTGCTCGCCGCCGTCGAACTCCTGGCGGCGCCACAGGCCGAACTCGTCGCCGTCGGTGTCGTCGAACCACCACACCCGCGTGCCGGTGGGGTCGAGGACGCCCGTCGTCGTCCCGTTGGGGCGCTTGGTCACCTGGCGTTGCTCACCGGTGGCCCGGTCCCAGGTGTAGAGCTCCCATGTTCCGCTGGAGTTGCTGCGGAAGAGGGAGCGGTCAGGGGCCTCCTTGGCCCACGAGGGAAGACTGATCCTGGCTGCCCGGAACCGTTCCTGCCAACGCTCACCCATGATCTCCAGTAAAGCAGTGGGGAACGCTCCTATGGAGGGGAACGAGTGATACCAGATGACCACTCTCGGTCATCGGCGCACGTCAAGGTGGCCGTCGAGAAGGGGAAGGGGGCCGTGGGCGCCCAGGGGAAAGTCACTCCCTAAGGGCATAATGACCGCTATGGTCGACGCTTCCCTTCCTCCCCTGTCCGTCGCTGACCTTCTGAAGGGAGTGGAAAGTGGCGAGCCGTATCGCTACCTCCTCTTCTGGGGACACCGCCCGTCCCGCGACGGCGGTCCCGGCCCCGGCTGGCTGAGCCAGTGGTGGCCCGCGCCGTTCACGATCGATGGGGTCGAGTACCGGACCGCCGAGCACTGGATGATGGCGCACAAGGCCCTGCTGTTCGGTGACGAGGAGGCCGCCGGCCGGATCGTCGCCGCGAAGCACCCCGGCGAGGCCAAGCGACTGGGACGCCAGGTCCGCGGCTTCGACGAGGAGACGTGGCGCGCGCACCGGTTCGACATCGTCGTCCGCGGCTCGGTGGAGAAGTTCCGCGCCGACCCCGCGCTACGCGCCTACCTGGTCGGCACCGGAAGCCGCGTGCTGGTCGAGGCGAGCCCGCGTGATCGGGTGTGGGGCATCGGCCTGGCGGCCGACGACGAGCGCGCCACCGATCCGGCCCGGTGGCGCGGCGACAACCTGCTCGGATTCGCGCTGATGCGGGCGCGCGCCGAACTCGCCGCGGGGGACTGACCGCGACGCCCTGGACGCGGACCGCTCCCCGCCGGTGCCGGCGGGAAGCGGCCGTCTCGTGGCCGGGAGCCGCGGGACGGGGCCTGCGCCGTGGCCATGACGCGGATCTCCCGGCCGGTCCGTCCCCGCCTCGCCATCCCCTTCGGGACGGTGCCCGGCCCGTTCCGCCCGTCGGCACGGGAGCGCGGCCCCGTCCGCCCGACGGGCCCACGGGTATGCTGCCGCGGTGGCCACCCAGTGACGAGGAGCGATCGTGGACGGCGGGGACAAGCTGAGGATCGGGATCATCGGGCTGGGCGACATCGCGCGCAAGGCCTACCTGCCCACACTGCTGTCCCGCCCGGGCGTCGACCCGTACCTGATGACCAGGGACGCCACCAAGCTCGCCGGTCTCGCCGAGGCCCATCGGGTTCCCGTGGACCACTGCTTCACCGACCTGGACGCGCTGTTGGAGCGTCCCTTGGACGCGGCGTTCGTGCACGCTCCCACCGATCAGCACGTGTCCATCGCCGAGCGACTGATCGACGAGGGGATCGCGCTCTATGTCGACAAACCGCTCGACTCGACCCTGGAGGGGGCACGGCGCGTGGTCGAGCGTGCCGAACGGGCCGGCGTCACGCTGATGGTCGGCTTCAACCGCAGGTACGCCCCCGGATACGTCAAGGCCCGGGAGGCACCGCGCGACCTCGTCGTGCTCCAGAAGAACCAGCCGGGTATCCCCGGCTCTCCCCGCACCGTGGTCTACGACGACTTCATCCACGTGGTCGACACGCTGCGCTTCCTGGCGCCGGGGGAGATCCGGCGGGCCGATGTCACGGCGCGGGTCGAGGCGGGGGACCTGCACCACGTCACACTGCGGCTGGCGGGGGACGGATTCACACTGCTCGGCCTCATGAGCCGGTTCGGCGGGGCCAAGGAGGAACGGCTGGAGGTCACCGGCGGCGGTCGCAAGCGCGTGGTGATCGGGCTGGCCGAGGAGATCGACCACGACGGCGGGACCACCGTGACACGGCGCGGCGACTGGACCCCGGTGGCCCGCCAGCGCGGTATCGAGCAGGCGTGCTCCGTGTTCCTCGACGCGGTGCGCGAGGGACGCCCGCTCGACGCCCGGGACGCGCTGCGCACGCATGAGCTATGCGAGCGCGTCGTCGTCGCGATCGAAGCGGAGGGGTAGTCCCACGGCGGCCGCGCGCCGTGGAACCACTCCGCGGGCGGTGGCGACCGGAGGCCCCGTCGGCTCACCGACTCCTCACTGCGTCGTCGGAGGGGCCGCGGTGTCGGCGGCAGGGAACAGCGCGCGGAGTTCGTCGACGCTGGCGACGATCCACGCGCGCAACGCCGCCGGCCGAAGGTCGACGCCCTCGATGGCCTCGGCGGTGAACGGCACGTGCACCACCTCGTGCCGTCCGTTGCCGGCGTGGAACTCCGGGCCGTAGCGCTCCTCGGGACGCATGTCCCGCAGCAGGCAGGCGAACAGGTGCTGCCGGTGGAGCCGGCCGTCCTCGTGGCGGACCACGACGGAGGTGAGCGGGGTGAAACGGGTGGCGACCGCCCGCAGCTCCTCGTCGAGTTCGCGCCGCAGGGCCTCCAGGCGGGTCTCGCCGGGCTCGATCCCCCCGCCGGGCAGGCTCCAGTAGACCGGGTGGTCCGCGATCACCCGACGGAACAGCACCACCGACCCGCGACCGTCGAACAGCAGGGCGCGGACCCGCTCGCGGTCGACCACCGGCCCCTCCGGCCGGCCCGCCGGCCACGTCGCCTCGTGGCCGGCGGTGGGTTCGCCGGGGGTCATGGCACCTGGAGGTCAGGCCGGCGGATCATGGTGACCTCGTCGGTGTCGAGCAGTTTGTCGATCAGTTCCTCGTCGTAGTCGGCGAGGCCGACGTCGTTGAGGATCCGCATGTCGGTGGGGTGGGGCAGGATCTCGTCGGGACGGGCCTGGCAGATCCCCGAGATCTCCTCGGGGTCGAACGCGAACCCCTCGCGCACCACGCTCGGCTCGGACGCCCGGTAGACGTGCAACCGGAACGCGTAGGGTTCGTCCTTGAAGCGTCCGTACAGGTCGTAGACCCCGCAGGGCGCGAGCGCGCCGGCGTCCACCCCCGCCTCCTCGGCGGCCTCGCGCCGAGCGGCCTGCTCGGGGGTCTCACCGGGGTCGATGTACCCGCCGGGCAGCAGCCAGTGCCCGATGTAGGCGCCGCAGTTCTGCAGCACGAACGTCAGGGTCCCGTCGGGGCCGGGAACGATGGCCACGGCGGTCATGATCATCTCGGTCTCGCTGGACTGGTTCGAGGCGACCGTCATGCGGAGGAGTCCGTCCTTTCGTGGTGGGCCGATGGTCGGGTGACCGAGGGAGCGGCCGGCCGGCCGCCCGCCGGGTCGATATCGGCGTGGTAGGCGCTCGCCTGCAATCCGTACAGGCTCGCGTAGTGCCCACCTTGGCGCATCAGCTCCTCGTGTGTGCCCTGTTCGATGACACGGCCGTGATCGAGCACGTAGATGCGGTCCGCCAGACGCACCGAGGCGAGCCGGTGGGTGATGAGCACGACCGTGCGCCCGGAATCGGCGGCGACGTGCCGGCCGATCGACTCGAACAGACGGTGCTCGGCGCGCGCGTCCAGCGCCGCGGTCGGCTCGTCGCAGATGAGCAGGGGCGCGTCACGGTAGAAGCCGCGGGCCGCGGCGACACGCTGCCACTGGCCGCCGGACAGCTCGTGACCGTCGGCGAACCTGCGGTCGAGCAGGGTCTGCCAGCCGTGGGGAAGCTCGGCGACCACCGCGTCGGCGCCCGAGAGCGCCGCCGCGCGTTCGAGGCGCGCGGGGTCGTCGTCGTTGCTCATGACGACGTTGCGCCGTGCCGTCATCGGCCAGTGGGTGTGGTCCTGGGCGATGACGGCGATCCGGTCGCGCAGCGTGTCGGGATCGACGTCGGCCAGATCGGTGCCGTCCCAGCACACGCGTCCGGACCGGGGCGAGTAGAGGCCGGCGAGCAGCTTGGACAGGGTGGTCTTGCCCGATCCGTTCTCGCCGACCAGGGCGATCACCTCGCCGCGGCGGATCTCGACGGTCACCCCGTCCAGGGCGGGGGTGTCCTGGCCGGGGTAGTGGAAGACGACGTCCTCGACGGAGATCCGGTCGAATTCGGCGGGCGCGGTCAGCGAGGCCGGTGCGGGGAGGTGGGCGCGGGCCGACGCGCAGAACTCGACGTAGTCGTTGAAGTACAGCCCCGACTCGTAACAGCTGTTGATCGCCACGATCGTGCTGGCCAGCGCGGACTGGCCGCTGCGGATGGCGATCACGGCGGTTCCGGCCACGGCGAGCGGCATGCCGCCGGTGACCAGCAGCGTGGCCAGGGCGACGTAGACGACGACGGTCGCCGCGCCGGTCGCGGCCTCGCCACCGGCCCGTACCAGCGCCTGGCGCCGGGCCAGGCGCAGGTGGGCGTCGCGCTCGTAGCGGGCGACCCGGTCGAAGTCGTCGAGCAGCAGGTCGCGCATGGTGAACGAACGCACCTCGGCGGCCGTCTCGCGTTCGGCGAGCAGGTCGGAGATCATCCACTTGCGGCGGTGCCGGTCCGACAGCGCGACGAGCAGGGCGTGGCGCATGCGCGCGGCCCTGCCCGCGGCCCACCCCTCGGGGAGGACCGCCAGCAGGAGCAGGGGCAGCAGCACCGGGTGCAGCACGCCCAGGACGCCGGCGGCCGAGACGAGACCGGTGACACCGGTCAGCACGTTCACGGTGTGGGAGACCACGTACTGGGCCTCGCGGATCCCGCGCAGACGGGCGCGGTGGGCCGCGTCGTGGAAGGCGGGGTCGTCGAAGGCGACCAGGTCGATCCGTCCGGTCAGCCGGAGCAGCCGCAGTTCGGCGATCCGCTCGACCTGGGGTTCCAGCCGCGACTGGGTCCAGCCGGCGGCCGAGGACAGGGCCCCGCGCAACGCCGCCGAGCCCGCCACCAGGATCAGTGACGGGGCCGCGGCGCGGACCCGGTCGGGGGTGGGGCCGGAGGCGAACAGCTCCTCCAGTACGCCGGCGGTGGCGACCAGCGCGATCGCGGTGAACACCCCGGCGGCCAGGTTGAGGGCGATGGTCGCGGCGGTGTCGAGGGGACTGGCCGTCCAGGCCAGCCGGACCGCCTGGCCCACCAGCGTGGGCAGTCTTCGGACCATCCCGGTCCAACGGGCCGAGGCCAGCTCGTCGTCGTGGGTCCGCCACCAGCGGGTGGCGAGGGCCGGGGGAGTCTCGTGCTGCTCACCGTCCGGTGCCGAGCCGTCGGGTGAGGACCCCTCTTCGCCGTTGGCGGGGCCGTCGTCGGGAGGGGCGGTGCGTCGGGTGCCGTGGGTCACGGGGACCTCCTGGATCGCTGTTACCGGTGCCCAGATCCTCCGCGCGGCCGGTGACAAAGCGCGGTCGGTTGGGCACCGTTGGAATTCCAACCGTCCGATGCCCGACCCGGCCGGGGCGGGGCCGACGCGGCACGGTGAACGTCGCCGCTGGTCGCGCCTGTGTCGCGGGCACTCCGGGCCTGTCCCGCCGGCGGTGCCCGGTGGACCGATCCCTGGTCCGCGTGCGTGGGCCGGGACCGGGAGGCGGCTCAGGCGCCCGAGGCCGAGAAGAGGGAGCCGACGAACTCCACCAGGAAGAGTTCCTTCAGCTCCTGGGGAGCCGCGTCGAGCAGCGCCAACACCGGCGCCGATCGTGCCGGCACCCCCTCCCCGGGGACGATGCCGGCGGCGGCCAGGACCGCCGCCATGTCCTCGGGGCCGAGTTCCGCCGGATTCAGCGCGGCGATCGCCTCCGCCACGTCGGGATCGGGGTCGGGCGAGGGGAGGTCCGCCGCCACGCGCACCGCCTCGGCCAGGTCGGCGAGCATGTCCGCGGCACGCGGCCCGGTGGCCGGTGTGACCGTCAGGTGAAGGGTGCGGTTCAACCCGCCGAAGGACAGCTGCGGCTGGAGGAACCAGCCGCGCTCCCGCATCTCGTCCGCGACGTTCAGGGGGTCCGTGATGTCGCTGGCCACGCACACCAGGGTCGAGGCGGGGCTGCCCAGGACGCGCAGCCCGTCGATCCGTTCCACCCCCGCCACCACGGCCTCGGTGGCGCGCAGCGCGGCGGCGGCCAGGTCCGCGTACCCGTCGTCCCCGACGTGCCGCAGTACCGCCCAGGCCGAGGCCAGCAGCCCGGCCGACCTGCTTCCCAGGATGGTGGGGTTCACGACGGGATACCCCGGCCAGGCCGCCGAGGCGAAGTACTGGTGGCGCCGCAGCGCGGCGTCGCGGTACAGCACCACGGAGGCGCCCTTGTCGGCGAAACCGTACTTGTGCAGGTCGACGGAGAGGGAGTGGACACCGGGCACGGACAGGTCGAAGGGGGCGATGTCGCGGCCGAGCCGTCGCAGGTAGGGCAGGACCATGCCGCCCACGCAGGCGTCCACGTGGCACCACACACCGCGTTCGCGCGCCAGGGCGGCGATGTCGGCGACCGGGTCCAACACTCCGTGGGCGTAGGAGGGGGCCGAGGCGACCACGAGCGCGGTCCGCTCGCCGACGGCCCCGGCCATGTCGCGGGGGTCGGGGGTGAGCGTCACGGGGTCCACGGGGACCGTGACGACCCGCAGTCCGAGGTAGTGGGCCGCCTTGCGGAACGCGACGTGCGCGGTGGCGGGCAGCACGATCGCGGGGTCGGTGAGGCCCCGGGTGGCGCGGGCGTGGTCGCGCGCGGCCTTCACCGCCAGGAGGATGGACTCGGTGCCACCGCTGGTGAAGGAGCCACGAGTCGCGTCGTCCCCGCCGAGCAGCCGGGCGGCGAACGCCACGACATCGTTCTCCAGCCGGACCACGCTGGGGAACACGGTCATGTCGAGGGCGTTGACGGTCGCGAACGTCGCGTAGGCGCGTGCCGCCAGGTCGTCCAGGCCGGGAAGCCCGGCCTCGTACACGTAGGCGAACGTGCGTCCGCCGCGGGTCGGGGCGTCGTGCGCGCGTAGGCGGGTGAGCTCGGCCAGGATCTCGTCGTCACTGGGCATGGGGCGCTCTCCGGTGTTTCACGTGGAACCTTCACGGGTGCCGGCCAGAAGGGCGGTCAGCCGTTCCTCGGTGAGGTCGTAACACCGCACGAACGGCAGGCTCACGCCGATCAGGGCGGCCGGTAGCAGGCTCATTCCGATGACGATCCCGGCCAGGGCGCTCGATGACTGGAGCACCTGGACGGCCGCGTCGGAGGAGACGAACCCGCCGAGCGCGAGGACGAGGGCGTAGATCCCGCTGCCGGCCGCCATGGCCAGCGTCTCGCCCGCCGTCCACAGCCCTGTGAACAGGCCGGCGCGGCGCCGTCCCGACACCGCGGCGTCCAGGGCGAGCGTGTCGGTCAACATCGCGAACGGCAGCATCTGGGTCCCGGCGTAACCGATCCCGACCACGGCCACGCAGCCGTAGGCGTAGGAGGCCGCCCAGGCGGCGGGGAGAAGCGGGGTGGCGGCGATCGCCGCGGCTCCGACCAGGAAGAACCCGGCCGCGGCGAACAGGCAGGAGCGTTTTCCACGCCGGCGGGAGGCGCGTAGCCACAGCGGCATCGTCACGATGAGCGGACCGACCAGGCAGACGAAGAGCGGGGTGACGGCCGAGGCAGCCCCCAGCGTGTAGGTCGCGAAGTAGGGCGCGCCGGCCAGCATGATCCCCGCGGGGATCGCCTGGAGGACGAACGCGCAGAACAGGAGGGCGAAGGGGCGGTTGGACCGGGCGGCGGCGATCCGCTCCCGGAGCCGCCCCTCCGACTCCAGACGGCCGGTCAGGGGGGCGCGGCGGGTGCCGAGGAACGCCGCGAGCGTGCCCACCAGCAGGAGGCCGCCCACCGCGATCCCCATGAGCCGGTACCCCTCCGCGGTTCCGCCCTGGCTCTGCGCGATCGCGGGGGCGACGGCCCCCGAGAGCAGGATCGCCACGCCGAGGAAGGCCATGCGCCACGACATCAGCAGGGAGCGTTCACCGGGGTCGTCGGTCATCTCCGCGGGCATCGCCACGTAGGGCACCTGGAACACCGCGAACGCGGTCGCCGCGACCAGGAAGGCCACCGCCACGTACAGGGCCGCGCCCGTCCCGTCCAGCGGTGGGGCCAGGAAGACCGCAGCGAACGACACCGGCAGGGTGAGCGCCCCGGCCAGCAGCCACGGCCGGCGGGGACCCAGGCGCGAACGGGTGCGGTCGGACAGCCCGCCGATCCAGGGGTTGGCGAGGACGTCCCAGGCCTTGGGGAGGAACACCACGAGCGCGGCCACCCCCGCGGAGACCGCCAGCACGTCGGTGAGGTAGTACAGCAGCACCAGGCCGGGAACCGTGGCGAAGGAACCCGTCACCAGGGAACCCAGGCCGTAACCCACGTGGACGGAACGGGGGAGGGGCGGGGAGGCCATGCGGCATTAGAACACGCCGCGCGACCGCTCCTCCAGGGATCCGGCGACCTTGTCCGCGCGTGGTCGCCGCAGCATGCACCACACGCGCGGCGCGTCACCGGGGAGCGCGACCTCGGCCGTCACCTCGAAGCCGAGGCTCCGGTAGAAACCGACGTTGCCCTCGTCCGCGGTCTCGAGGAAGGCCGGATGGCCGCTCGCCTCGGCCGCGGCGATCCCCGGGGCCAGGACGGCGCGTCCCAGACCGCTGCCCTGGTCCGCGCGCCGCACCCCGACCGTGGCGAGGAACCAGCAGGGCTCCTGCGGGCGGTGCGGGGCCAGGAGCTCCTCGGCCCGGGCCATGACGGCGCCGCGGTCGCCGTGCAGTTCCACCAGTTCCGCAGCGGTGAACAGCTCCTCGGGCAGGGCGACATCGGGCAGGGTCCACACGGCCACGGCGGCACCGTCGCGGGCCACCCACACACGGCCGTGGGGAAGCCCGACCCGTTCGGCGTAGTAGAGCTGCACCGCCCGCAGTCGGCGTTCGTAGTCGTCGGCGGGCAGCACCCAGCGGGTCCACCGGTAGTCGGCGAAGGCGTCGGCGAGGGTGTCGGCGATGACGGGAAGGTCGTCGGTGGTCGCCTCGCGGACATCGGCGTCGGGGCGGGTGGGCGGATCGAGCGGCACTGCTGTTCTCCCTGTGGTTGTTTCCCCGGACCGTCGACCCGGGGTCGCCGGTCCATGACGACGAAGCCCGCTCCGGCACGCCAGGCGGCCGGAGCGGGCGACGAGGTGATCCAAGCGGTTCCTGTCCTACAGGATGATCCGCATCGGCTCCTCCAGCGTTTCGGCGAGGTCCTTGAGGAAGGCCGCGCCGACCGCGCCGTCGACCGCGCGGTGGTCCACCGACAGCTCCAGCGCGATGGTGTTGCGGGCGACGATCTCGCCGTCGCGCACCACGGCCTCCTGCTTCATCGCGCCCACCGCCAGGATCGCGGCCTCCGGCGGGTTGATGACGGCGGCGAAGCTGTCCACGCCGAACATGCCGAGGTTGCTGACGCTGAACGTGCCGCCGCTCATCTCCTGCGGCTTCAGCTTGCCGTCGCGCGCCTTGGCGGCGAGCTCCTTGGTCTTGGTGGAGATCTCCGACAGCGGGGTCTTGTCCGTGTCGTGCAGGACCGGGACCACCAGTCCAGCGTCGACCGCGACGGCCACGCCGACGTTGATGCGTCCGTGGCGCAGCAGCCGGTCGTCCACCCAGGAGGAGTTGACGGCCGGGTGGCGGCGCAGCGTGGTCGCCACCGCCTTGACGATGAGGTCGTTGAAGCTGATCTTGACGCCGGTGTCCGCCAGACGCTCGTTGACCTCGGCGCGGAACGCCTTGAGCGCTTCGGCGTCGATCGTCCGCCGCAGGTAGAAGTGCGGGACCTCCTGCTTGCTCTGGAGCAGGCGGCGCGCGATCACCTTGCGGACGTTGTTGACCGGCACCTCTTCGGAGTCGCGTCCGTCGTCGTACTTCTCCTGCGGCGCGGCCTGCGGGGCGGGGGCCTTCGGCTGCTCCCGCGGCGCCTCCTGCTGGGCGGGCGCGGAGGCGGACTGCTTCTTGGCGGCGGCCTCGATGTCGGCGCGGACGATCCGGCCCTTGGGACCGGAGCCCTCGATGTCGTCGAGGTTGAGACCGTACTCGCGGGCCAGCCGGCGGGCCAGCGGGGAGGAACGCGGACGCGGCGCGCCGTCGGCCGGACCGGTCGCAGCGCTGGGCTCGGCCTTCTCCTCGGCCTTCGGCTGCTCTTCCGCGGGAGCCTCCTCCTGCGCGGGCGCGGCGTCGCCGGAGCCGGACTCGTCGGGCACGGCGTCGGGGCTGTCGCCGATGACGCCGATCACCGCGCCGATCGGCACGGTCTCGCCCTCGGAGACCGACTGTTTGACGAGGAAGCCCTCCTCGTAGGCCTCGTACTCCATGACGGCCTTGTCGGTCTCGATCTCGACGAGGACGTCGCCGGGGGCCACCTTGTCGCCGACCTTCTTGACCCAGCTACTGATGACGCCTTCCTCCATGGTGTCGGAGAGGCGCGGCATGTAGATCTCAGACATCGTGTGGTTATCCCCTTTATCCGACCCGCCGGCCCACGGCGCTCAGGGTCTCCTTGACGGCGGTGGTGATCGAATCGATCGACGGCAGCGCGGCCGTCTCCAGCGGCTTGGCGTAGGGCATGGGAACCTCGGCCATGGCGACCCGGCGCACCGGGGCGTCCAGGTAGTCGAAGGCGCCCTCCTGGATCGAGGCCGCGATCTCGGCGCCGATGCCGTAGGTCAGCCAGTCGTCCTCGGCGACGACGGCGCAGCCGGTCTTGCGGACCGACTCCACGATGGTGTCGCGGTCCAGCGGGCGCAGGCTGCGCAGGTCGACGACCTCCACGCTGATGCCCTCGGCCGCGAGCTTCTCCGCGACCTGGCCGGCGACCATGGCCATCCGCGAGTAGCCGATCAGCGTGATGTCGGTGCCCTCGCGGGTCACCGCGGCGCGGCCGATCTCGGCGACGCTCTCGTCACCGTCGGGAACCTCGCCCTTGGTGTTGTACAGACCGAGGTTCTCCAGGAACAGGACCGGGTCGTCGTCGCGGATGGCGGCCCGCAGCATCGACGCGGCCTCGGCGGGGGTGCTGGGGGCGAGCACCTTGAGGCCCGGGATGAAGGAGTAGAACAGCTCGATGTTCTGCGAGTGGGTGGCGCCGAGCTGCTGCCCGCCGCCGCCCGGGGTCCGGATGACCATCGGCACGCTGGTCTGACCGCCGAACATGCCGTAGATCTTCGCGGCGTGGTTGATGATCTGGTCGATCGCGATCAGCGAGAAGTTGATCGTCATGATCTCGACGACCGGGCGCAGGCCCAGCATCGCCGCGCCGATCGCGGCGCCGACGAACCCTTCCTCGGCGATCGGGGTGTCGCGCACCCGGCGCTCGCCGAACTCCTTGAGCAGCCCCTCGGTGATCTTGTAGGAGCCTTCGAAGACACCGATCTCCTCACCGAGGAGGAAGACGTTCTCGTCGCGGTGCATCTCCGCGCGGAGCGTGTCGCGCAGTGCCTGGCGGTAAGTGATAACGGACATGACCGCTCCTTCTCTACTCGGCGAAGACCGGGTCGGCGGGCATGCGGCGCGACTCGTTCGGGACGGGGGTGGCGTAGGTGTAGTCGAACAGCGTGGACACCTCGGGGTGCGGGCTGTTCTCGGCGAAGTCGGCGGCGTCGGTCACCTCGTCGCGGACCGAGTCGGCGATCTCCTGCTTGATCTCCTCGGTGAGGATGCCGGCCTCTTCGAGCTGGCGCTCGAACGCGAGGACCGGGTCGTTGGCCTTGGCCTCCTCGGCCTGCTCGGCCGTGCGGTACTTGGCCGGGTCCACGACGGAGTGGCCCTTCATCCGGTAGCTGATCGCCTCGAGCAGGAACGGCTTCTGCTCGGCGCGCGCACGCTCGACGAGGTCGGTGGCGGCGTCGCGGACGGCGAGCACGTCCTGGCCGTCGACGCGCACGCCCTCCATCCGGTAGGACGATCCGCGCTTGTAGAGCTCGGGCTCGGCCGAGGACTTCTCCACGGTGGTGCCCATGCCGGTGAAGTTGTTGACGACCACGAACACGATGGGCAGGTTCCACAGCGCCGCGATGTTGAGCGACTCGTGGAAGGCCCCGATGTTGGTGGTGCCGTCACCCATCTGGCACATGACGACCTCGTCGCCGCCGCGGTAGGAGATGGCGAGCGCGGCGCCGGTGGCCAGGGGGAGCTGGCCGCCCACGATGCCGTAGCCGCCGAGCATCCGGGTCTGGGTGTCGAACATGTGCATCGACCCGCCCCACCCCTTGGACACGCCGGTGGAGCGGCCGTAGAGCTCGGCCATGACGCTGCGCGGGCTGATGCCCTTGCCGATGGCGTAGCCGTGCTCGCGGTAGTTGGTGAAGAGGTAGTCGCGTTCCTGGAGGGCGGTCATGAGGCCGACGATGGTGGCCTCCTCGCCCAGGTTCAGGTGGCAGTAGCCGCCGATACGGGCCTGGGTGTAGGCCTGCGCGGTGCGCTCCTCGAACCGGCGGATGAGCAGCATCTGCCGGTAGTAGTCCAGCAGCGTCTTCGGCTGCTCGTCGGCGATGTTCGGCGCGGTGTCCTTGCGGCTCCGCCGGCGGCCGCCAGTGCTCCTGGCAGTGCCGCCGCCCTTCGGCTTGGCCGTGTCAGCCATGGTGGTGCCTTTCTACGTGCGGGCTCGGCCGGTCCGGGCCGGTGGGTCCGGGGGCCGCTCCGTGACGCGCGGTGGCGCCTCGTCACGGGCCGCGCGCCGGAACCGGGCTCAACGGCGGGCGCGCGGGGTGGCTGCGATGTTCAATGTGAGGTTCGTCGCGCACACTCTACGTACTGATCGATGATCGATCAATACGACTTTAAGGGAGATCCTGGACTTTCCTCGCAGAAGGGGCGGTAATGCGAGAGGGGAGGCGGTCTCCCTCCCGTCGGATCACCCGATGGCGTCCCGTGTCTTCAGCGCGGCCTCGACATAGTTGAGCACGTGGTCGCTGAGCATCCGGCCCACCTCGGGGTCGCGGCGGCGGAACGCCTCGGTGATCTGGTGGTGGTCGGCGGCTTTGGCGTGCAACTCCATGTTCAGCCAGCGCACCGACAGCGCCGTCCACACCTCCACGCCCAGGGACTCCCAGGTGTGCAGCAGCACGCTGTTGCGCGCCGCCCGCACGATCTCGCGATGGAAGTCCACGCTGTGCTTGATCTGCTCCTCGACGTCCCCGTTGGCGGTCGCCCGCTTGAGCTCCTCGACCTCGCGTTCCAGGGGACGGATGTCCTCGGCCAGCCTCGGCGCCGCGAGTTCGGCCGCGACGAGTTCGAGCCCGGCCCGCACGGGGTAGATCTCCGCCATATCCTCGACGCCGAAGTCGCGTACCCGCGCCCCCTTGTTCGGCACCGACTCGATCAGCCGCAGCGTCTCCAGTTCGCGCAGCGCCTCGCGCACGGGCGCCTGGCTCACGTTGAGCTCGGCGGCGATGCGCCGCTCGACGATGCGCTCCCCGGGCTGCCATCGACCGGCCAGCAGGCCGTCGACCAGGACGCGGCGGATCTGTTCCCGTAACGGGTTACGGGCCAGCCGGGAGGAGTCGTCCGGCCTCTCGGGGAGGTCGACCATCGACGGCCTTTCTGCTCGGAGTACGGGGTGGGGGAGGGCATCAACGAGAGTGCCACATCGTGGCGCGTTCACCGGCATGCGGCCGGCCGCCCTCCCGTGTCCCCTCTCCTCCGGCCACCTGGATGAACATGTCGCGCCGATTGGTCGTCCGATGCGCGCCCGGCAGCTGTCCGCGGCGGAAAGTGCGAGGTAGAAGGACCGACTTCAACAGGTCGGGGCATGTCGAGGTGGCCCGGCGCGCTATGCTCTCCTGTCGGAAATGTTCTGAAAAGCAGGCTGCCGCCTCGGGAGGACCGCCCCCAACAACGGTCACCGGAGCGCGGTGGGAGCCACGGTCCGCCGTGGCGCCCGGGAGCCGTCACGATGGCGCTCCTCATGTCGACTTGACGGAACGCGGTATTTCCCGGCTGCGCGGGCGCGTACAAGGGCGCGCCCGTTCCCCAACCCCTACGACCCCACCGAGACAGACCCAGCGGCGAGCCCGTCCCCCTTACGCACGACCGTGCCGCAGGCCAGCCCACACCACGTGAGACAGCACTGAGCACATGATGCACACATCGCGGATCCGGCCCAAGCCGCCAAACCGAGCCGGGCATTCCAACCACGCGTTCCGTCGGTCCGGGTACCCCTCTGGTGGTCCCGTCACCATCTCCAACGGCCCACGTCCCGACAGGGACGGACCCAAGCGGGTCACCTGGCCGACCGTCAGCGAGATCGCCTGGGGACTGGCGTCGGACAAGATCGCCATCCTCCTGGCCGTGGCGCTGGTGACGATGACGGTGCTGTCGGCGGGACCGTTGCACCCTGTCGACAACTTCATCAACACCCTGCCACGCCCCTTCTGGGATGAGATCAGGGTGTTCCTGATCCTATGGCCTGACACGGTCGCCTCGCGATTCGTCGCACTGCCCGTGCTGACCGTCGTGGCACTGCACCTGGCCTACCACCACCGCTCCTGGCGGCCGATCATCCTCGGCGCCGGTGGCGTCTTCGGCATGATCTGCCTGGTCGCCTCGATGAAGCTGCTGCTCGCCCGCAGCCACCCGCGTACCTACGACCCGTCGTTCTTCTCCGAGGGCGGGGTTTCCTTCCCCTCCGGGCACGGCGCGAACGCGATCATGATCTACGGCCTGGTGCTGTTCCTGATCGTCCGCTACCGCGCGGCCCGGCCGCATATCGTGCACCGGCTCGCCTACTGCATCGTCATGATCGCGGTGCTGCAGTCGGTGGTCTCGGCCTACCTGCACTTCCACTGGTTCACCGACCTGGTGACCGGGATGATCGCCGGCGGTTTCGCCCTGCGGTTGACGATCCGGCTGGACCGGATGATCCCCGAGGGACGCACCACGAACTGGTGGCCGTTCCGTCGCCAAGACGACGAGGTTGCGGCGGCCGCCGAATAGCCCCGGAACGCCTCCCACGGCCGTCGCGCATCGCGCGGCGGCCGTTTCCGTGTTCGGGAGGGGCCGCCTCGACACGTGCTCATGCGGGACACAAGAAGGCGGGGCCCGTAGGCCGGCGCCTGAAGGCGCTTCCACACGGACCCCGCTCCACGGTCGCTCGCCCGGAGGGAACCCCCCGTGCCCTCCTGCCCCGAGATCCCCCGATCGGGGCGGCGAACCCCCGGTGACGTCCGGGGGACCCCCATCACCCCGGCTCACCGTGACCGCTCGGCCGTGCTACTACCCCTTGAACAGTGACCAAACATCTTCTTCGGATTTTTTTCGCGCCGGTGTTCCGGCCTGCCGTGAGGTTCCTCCAGCGGTCGCGCGCCGCGGCGTGGCAGCCCTACATTTGGCTACACAGGGAGCCGTTCCGGATGCGCTCCCACACAGACGAGAGGTGCCCGTGTCGATCCTTCAGCCGGACATGAAGCGGATCAGGCTCTCGGTTCCCGCCGACGCCTCCTTCGACGCGGTCCGTGACCTCGACGGTACGGTCGCCGAGGTCGCCGACCCCAAGGACAGGTACCGCTACAAGCGCGACGACTACACGGTCGACTTCGAGGCGACGGGGGAGACCAGCGTCGACGCCGGGGAGGAGATCGAGGTCTTCCGGGCGGTCCGCCTGCACGTGTGATCCGCCGTCGTGTGGGACCGGTCCCACACGGCCGGTGCCGCCGTCCTCGACGTGGACCCCGGTCCCTGAGGCCGGGGTCCACGTGTCGTCACCGGCAGGGCGTGGTCGCGTGGACCCCTCGCCGCCATGGGAACGCGGTCACCTGATCGGCCGCCTCCGCGCCCTCCCCGTCGGCGGGACGCGGGGACCGGGGACGATCCGAGGCCGTGGCGGCCCTCGTGGTGCCGGAAACGCGGGGCGCCGTCGCGGGCCGGGAGAACAGTCTGTACTCCCCCGCCTCGTGTCGGTTACGTTCTCCGTGCGGGGGGACACAGCCACCGACCGGAACGGCGGAGCCGACATGTCCGAACTCGCCTCGCCCCCCACCGACCCGTCCGGCGGACGGCGCCGACCCACCGGGCTGCGCGCCGACCTCCGCGCCGCTATCCCCGACGCGCTGGCCGCCCTGCTCGTCACCGCCACGGTCTTCGTCGTCCTCTACGCGCGGGTGCGCGCCGGGACCTCCGACACCGTCGCCGTCATGCCCTTCCTCGCCGACGCCGACGAGTACTGGATGTACTGGCTCAGCCAGGCCTTCGGCTGGTCCGCCCTGTTGTGGGCGTGGGGCACCGTCGTACTGGGGCTCCTGCTCTCGGGACCCCGGCCGCGCCGACTCGCCACGTCGGTGGCCCGGATCGAACGCCTGCACCGCACCACCTCCCTGAGCGCGATCGCGCTCATGTTCGCCCACGCGCTGATGTTCTTCGCCGAACTGGTCCGCTACGAGGACGAGCTGGGGTGGGCGGCCCGGATCGGCGCGGCCTACCTGGAGACCTTCGTCCCCGGCGGTTACACCAGTGGCACCGGGCAGATCGCCATCCCGATCGGCCAGGCGGCGATGTACCTGGCGCTCCCGTTGGGTCTGATGTTCTACGCGCGCCACCGGATCGGCGCGCGCACGTGGCGCAACCTGCACCGGTTCGTCATCGTCTGCTACGTGCTCGCCGTCTGGCACACCCTGCTGTACGGCACCAACGTCTGGTACGACGGCTGGCCGCGCACGGCCCTGTGGCTCGCCCAGCTCCCCATCGCCGTCCTGCTGCTGGCCCGCCTGCTCCGACCGTCCCGCCGCGGCGAGCGGCTGCGCGCCGGCGGGGGCGACAGGCGGCGCGGCCTCCTGCCCGTCTGGCTGAGGCTGGCCGGGCGCGCCGCGGCCGTCCTGGTGATCGTCGCCCTGGTCGCGGTCGTCGTCACCGGCAGGGACGGCGGGCGCCCGGCGCCGGGCGCCGGGGACGGACACGCCACCCACACCGAAGAGGGGACCGGCTGATCCGCCTGGGGCCGTGGGCGGGTCACAGCGTGTGGACGGCGGGCTCGTCCACCAGCACCGCCTCGTGGACCGACGCCCGTGCCCGGTCCAGGGCGCGCACGGCCTGGCGCAGGCCGTCGATCGCCGTGCGCGCGCCGTCCTCGTCCCGTTGTGGGTCGCGGGCGGCCCCCGCCGCGCAGAGCAGGGCCGAGAGCGCCGCCGCGACGAGCTCGACGGCCCGGAGCAGGCGGTCGCCGCCGGCCGGGGCCGGCCCCGCGGAGTCGCGGTTATGGGCGAGCGAGCCGATGGCCTGGGCCAGCCGGGTGGCCTGCCACTCGACCAGGGCGAACTCCTCGGTCTCACTGCGGACCCCGGCGGCCAGCGTCCGGCTCCGCGCGGTGGCGCCGAACTCGGCGGGGCTGGTCCCGGCGCGGAGCGCGGCACGCTCGGTGTCGATCGCGTTGCGCTCGGCGGCTCCGACGAGCGCGTAGGCCAGGCCCAGAGCCGTCGATCCGTCCCCCGAGCCCTGTCCGGCGCTCGCGGTGACACCGAGCTCGGCCAGCAGCGCCATGACCTGTTCGGTGCTGAGGGGGGTGTCGGCCCGTGTGATCGTCATGGCCACGATCGTAGACAGTCCGAAAAAGCGGAAAATCCGGTCGTGAGGGTTCGCCCTGGTGGGGCGGGGGTGACGTGGACGGCTCCCTGCCTTTCCGTGATCGTTTCGGCGCGCAACGTTAAAGGGAAGGTCGAGGATGGGTAAAGACGGCGTATGGCCACTCCTGAAGTCCGCCCCCTCCCCAGGCGTACGGCGCGGATCGCCGCACTGGCGCTGTCCGCGCTCGCCGTCACCGGATTCGCCGCCCCCGCGCAGGCGGCCACGGTCGCGGGAGCACCGTCGTCGGTCGCCGCGATCCTGCCCATCGACCTCGGTGGTTCCGAGCTGCTCAACCGCGGCGACTCCGGTCCCGAGGTCCGTGAGCTCCAAGAACGCCTGAACGAGCTCGGCTATTGGACGGGAACCCCTGACGGCCTGTTCCAGGACCTCACCGTGCAGGCGGTCTACGCCGTGCAGAAGGCCGCGGGCATCGACCGCGACGGCGTGGTCGGACCCCAGACCCGTAAGGCCCTCCGGGAAGGGGTGCGGCCCGAGGCCACCGCCTCGGGCGAGGCGATCGAGATCGACCTGGAGCGTCAGCTGCTCCTCGTGGTCTCCGACGGCCGTGTCGAGCAGGTCTTCAACACCTCGACCGGATCGGGTGAGACCTACGAGTCCCGGGGACGCCAGAGCGTCGCCGTCACCCCCACCGGCGCCTACACCGTCTTCCGCGAGGTGGACGCCTGGGACCCCGGCCCGCTCGGCGCGCTGTACCGGCCCAAGTACTTCAACGGCGGCATCGCCATCCACGGCTATCCCTCGGTTCCCCCCTACCCCGCCTCGCACGGGTGCGCCCGGGTGAGCACCCCGGCCATGGACTGGCTGTGGGAGAGCGGCCACCTCGACCACGGCAAGACCGTCATCGTGCGCTGACCCGCCTCCCGCGTTTCCCAGTCCTTCCGGCCCAGGTCGTGATACCTATGACCGGGAGGGGGCGGGGCAGCCCGTGCCACCGATGCGAAGACGGTCGGGTGCGCAGGAGGCAGGGTGAAGGTCGCGGTGGTAGGGGCCGGGAAGGTCGGCGCGATGGTGGCCGTGGGGCTGGTCTACCACGGGATCGCCCGAGAGATCGTCCTGGTCGACCAGGACACGGCACGGGCCAGGGGGGTCGCGCTCGACCTGGGCTACGCCGCGCCGATGTACCCCGAGGTGGACGTGCGCGCCGGGACCACCGACGACCTGGCCGGAGCCGGGGTCGTGGTCGTGACCGCGGGCCTCAACGAGAAGGCCGGCGGCGCGACCGACCGTTCCGATCCGCGCGGACGGCTGCGCCTGCTCGACCACAACGCCGGGGTCTTCCGCGACGTCGTCCCGGCCATCGCCGCGGCGGCGCCCTCGGCCACCGTCATGGTCATCACCGATCCGCCGGACCCGCTCGCCGACCTGGCGCGCTCCATCCTCGGCCACGACCGGGTCTTCTCCACCGGGACGGTCATCGACAGCCTGCGGTTCCGGGTGCGCCTGGCCCACGCGCTGGGCGTCACCCCGCGATCGGTCCACGCCCAGATCATCGGGGAACACGGCACCAGCGGGGTCTTCCTGTGGTCCACGGCCGCGGTCGGGGGCGTTCCAGCTCTCCACCTGGCCGAGCGGGCCGGGCACGACGTCGACCGGTTCCGCGCCGAGGTCGAGCGGGCCGTGCGCTACGCCAACATCGACATCATCGAGGGCACCGGTGCCAGCCGTTACGGCATCGGCGCGGTGGCCGCCATGCTGGTGCGCTGCGTGGCCCGGGACGAGCGCACCGTGCTCCCGGTCGCCTCGCACCGCCCCGCGTGGGGGACCACGCTGTCGCTGCCCTCGGTGCTGGGCGCCGGAGGGGTGCGTGAGGTGATCGAACCGGCGATGGACGACGCCGAGCGGGCGGCGCTGGAGGCCAGCGCGCGCACCCTGCGCGAGGCGGCCTCCACCGTCCTGGTCTAACCCCCTCCCGGCGACGGGGGCAGGCGGGGCCCCGGGAGGTGTGGGGGCGTCGGATCCGGACCGGTGAGGGGAGGCCCGCCGGGACCACGCGCGCGGGTTCGGCGCCGCGCCGCTCACCCGCGGACATGGGAGTGGGGTCAGGGGGCCGGTGGCCCCGGCTGGGCAGCGGTGTCCGGAGGTCTTCGCGTACCTGGTGGACGGGTGTTGCTGTGGCCGACCGGTTGAGACGCATGGGCCGATCGGGTTCGGCCGTGCGAAGGGGCGTCATGTCTTCGAATCCGTGGCCGTGGACCGGGGGAGGGGCTGGTCGTCCCGGTTGGGTACCGCTGTTCGGGGGTTTGCGTACCTGGTGGACGGGTGTTGCTGTGGCCGACCGGTTGAGACGCATGGGCCGATCGGGTTCGGCCGTGCGAAGGGGCGTCATGTCTTCGAGTCCGCGGACACGGGAGCTGTGAAAGAAAGGGGGAGGGGCCGGCGTCTCGCGCAGGACGCCGGCCCCTCGGCCGTCCCGCTATGGAGGGGGCGCGGAGCGGCCTGTGTCCGAGTCCCCGAGACTCGAACGCGTGTACGAATACTACGCGCCGGTGGGATCCCTGTCGAGGGGCCGGTGCCCCGCGTCCGGCCGGAAGCGGCCTCCTCCCCCCGGGGGAAAGGGTTGGCGAGCAGAAGAGGTGGGTAGCGGGCCGCGATCGCGCCACGCCGGCCTGCCGACCCAGGAGGAGCAGCATGGACACGACAGCGCCCCACCACGTCTTCCACCCCGCCGAGCGCCCCGGCCACCCACTGCTGTTGCTGCTGCACGGACCCGACGGTGATGAGGAGGAGCTCGTCGCGGTGGGACGCGGCCTCCTGCCCGAATCCGCCCTGCTCGCCCCGCGCGGGTTCGGCGTCCACGACGGGATGGACGGACGCGAGGTCGAGGAACGGGTGGTCCGCCTGGAGCGATTCGTCGATAAGGCGACCATCCACTACGGCCTCGACCCCGACGGCGTCATCGCGGTCGGACGCTCCGACGGCGCGTCCCTCGCCGCCGCCAGCCTCCTGCTCCACCCGGGCCTGTTGCGCGCGGCGGTCATGTTCGCGCCGGCTCCGGTCCTGCACGACCCGCCCCGCCCCGACCTGACGGGACGGTCGGCGTTCATCGCGGCGGGGCGCGCCGATCGCGTCACCGACCCTCTCCAGTCGGAGCGACTCGCCGCCGACCTGCGGCGCTGCGGTGCCGACGTGGTGCTGCACTGGCACCCGGGGGAGGGCGACGCGGTGAGCGGGCCGGCACTCGACGCCGCCCAGGCGTGGTTGCGCGTGCGTGACACCGCGCTGTGACCAGGGCGCGCGGGCGCCGGCCCGTCCCGGGATCACGGAAGGTCGCCCACCTCCCGCACCCACGCCGACTCCACCAGGACGACGTACTCGTTCACCACCGGTGAGCCGTCCGCGATGTCGGTCGTGTCCCCTTCCATGGCCACGGTCTCGTGGTAGAGCGGCATCCCGGTGTCGGCGTCGAACATGATGCGCCGCTGGAGGGTCCCCCCCTCGGAGAAGAGGCGATCCTCCGCCACGAACAGCACCCCGGTGCGGCCCTCGCGGTCGGTGGCCTGACCCGCGAGGCGCACGCCGTCGTCCTCGGCGAGCATGCGCAGGATCCTCTCCTGCTCCCCTGGGGACACCGGCATCTCCTGGTAGAGACGCTGCAACCCGTAGAAGACCTCCGCCGTGTCGACCTCCGCGTTCTCGATGCCGTCCCCCTCGGCGAGCTGCCGGCGCAGGGTGTCGGGGTCCTCCGCCAGCGTCCCCGGGGCCCAGCTGAACTGGAGTCCTTCGTCGGGGTGCGACCATTCGTACTCGGTGGCCTCGGGCTCGAACAGGGCGTCGATGGGGCCGCGGTCGCCGGCCAGGTGCTCGGCCGGCCGGGGCCGCTCGACCACCCGGCCGGTGTGGTCGGGGGAACGCCAGACCTGTTCGTCCACCGGTGCGATCCCCCACCCCTCCTCTCCGGTGTCGAGGTCCTGCGACAGGGTGAGGTTCCACCGGGAGAGGCGGACGTAGGCGACCTCGCCCTCTCCCGCCGTGGCCGGTCGCGCCGCGGCCCGCTCGGCCAGCTCCCGCAGCTCCTCCCCCGCGTCGTCCAGCTCCCCGGGGAGCACGCTGAGCGGCGCCGGCGGTGGAGTGGCTTCGGCGGTTCCGGGATCGCGGTACAACGTCACCCCCGTCAGCAGCAGCGTGGCGACACCCGCCGCCAGGCCGAGCAGCAGGGGCCGGCGGCCTCGGGCCGGGCCGCCCCGCACGGACGCGGGCACGGTCCCGGTCTGGATGCCGGCGCGGGCCTGGTCCATCCGCTCGGGGTCGGGCCGGGTCCCTGCCGCCGGATCATGCGGTGCGAAAAGATCGCGTACGACCTGCTCGTCGGCGTTCATCGGTTCTCCTCCACGAGGGTGGGACGGGTCAGGGGGAGCGGCCCGGGGCCGTCGCCGTCGGGCTGGGCCGCGGAGTCGGCGAGAAGCCGCTGGATGCGCTTGCGCGCCCGATGCAGCCGCACCCGGGCCGTCGCGACGGTGCAGCCCAGGACCTGCGCGGCCGCGGGCATGTCCAGCCCCTCCCAGGCCAGCAGCATGACCAGCTCGCGTTCTCGGGGGCGCAGCGCCTTCAGCGCGGACAGGGCGGTCTGGCGGTCGAGGACCTGCCCGGCGGCGTCGGAGCTCGCCGGGAGCCCCGGTGGCTCCCCGTCGAACAGGCCGAACAGTTCGCCGCGGCGTCGAGCGCCCCGACTGCGCGCCAGCACGATGTTGCGGGCCGTCGCGTAGAGCCAGGGCAGCGGAGCGTGCCCGGGTATCCGGTCCCGGCGGCGCCAGGCCACCGCGAACGTCTCCGCCGCCACGTCGTCGGCCTGATCGGGACCCAGCCGGCGCAGGGCGTAGCGGTAGACGTCGGGATAGTGCCGTTCGAACAGGCGGGCGAACCCGTCGCTCGTGGAGGCGTCGGGATCCTCCTCGGATCGCGTCATCGGATTCCTTCCGGTGCGGTGTCGTCCTCTCATGTCCGCCACGGGGCCGTTATTACGGGCTCCCGGGATTTTTTCCTCTCGGCCGCCGTCGCCGCCCCCGCCAGGGGCGAAGGCGGTTGTCCACGCGGGTGGAACGAGGGGCCGGACGACGCGATGGCGCGACGGTTGATACGCCGTCGGGGACCGCCCTGTCGGACCTGGTCGTGTGAGACCTTCGGCGACCGATCGCTCCCCTTCGCCCCGACGCCGACCTGCGGGTGGAGCCGCACGAGCGCACCGGGGAGACCGTGGCGTCCTACGCGCGTGCGCGGGAGGTCGCCGGTCGGTGAGCGCCGGGCGCGTCCCCGACCACACCGGTATCGCCTGGTCCGGGGAGACGGTCCCCCTGAGGTGGGTCCTCCTCCGCATGTCCCTGGAGAACGCGCACCACACCGAGCAGGTGGACGTCGTCCGGGAACTCCTCGACGTCGGGACGGGCGACCATCGTCCAGGTCGAGCCGGTTCCCGTCCGCATTCCAGCCGCTCAAGTGTGAAGAGGGTCGCTTCTGGGAAGATCCCGGACTTTCCGGTCCTAACGGTTGGGGTGAGGGTTCCCATGGAGAGCTACGGGGTCCAGATCGGCCTCGTGTTGGTCCTGGTCGTGTTGAACGCGGCGTTCGCCGGAAGCGAGATCGCGCTCATCACGCTGCGGGAGGGGCAGCTGAAGCGCTTGGAGGAGCAGGGGGCGGGCGGGCGGCTGGTGGCCCGGCTGGCCCGCGACCCCAACCGGTTCCTGGCCACCATCCAGATCGGGATCACCCTGGCCGGGTTCCTCGCGTCGGCGACCGCGGCCGTCGCCCTGGCCCAGCCGCTGATCGAACCCCTCAGCGGGGTTCTGGGTGCGGCCGCCAGCCCGGCGGCGATCGTGCTGGTCACCATCGTGCTGACCTTCGTCACCCTGGTCTTCGGCGAGCTCGCGCCCAAGCGCATCGCCATGCAGCGGGCCGAGACCTGGGCGCTGCTGGCCGCGCGCCCGCTCAACCTGCTGGCCGCGATCTCGCGTCCGGCGGTGTGGCTGCTCAGCGTCTCCACCGACCTGGTGGTGCGGCTGACCGGGGGCGACCCCAAGGCCAACCGGGACGAGGTCACCGAGGAGGAGCTGCGCGACCTGATCTCCACCCAGAGCGGGCTGGCTCCCGAACAGCGCACCATTCTGTCCGGCGCGTTCGAGATCACCGACCGCCGCCTACGCCAGGTCCTGGTGCCACGTCGCGACGTGGACGCCCTGCCCGCGGCCCTGCCCGCCGACGAGGCCGTTCGGGTCCTCGCCGAGCGTGGGCACTCGCGCGCCCCGGTGGTCGCCGACGACGACCTCGACGACATCGTCGGTGTCGTCCACTGGTCGGATCTGCTCCGCGGTTCGGGGAGTGTCGGCGAGCTCGCGCGCGTCCCGCTGCTGCTTCCCGACTCCCTGCCGGTCTCCCTGGCCCTGCAGCGCATGACGGCCGAACACCAGCAGCTCGCCTTCGTCATCGGGGAGGTCGGTTCCACCCAGGGCATCGTCACCCTGGAGGACCTGTTGGAGGAGATCGTCGGCGACATCTACGACGAGACCGACTCCGACATCCGTACCGTCACCCGGCTGGACGACGGGGCCATCCTGATGCCCGGCACGTTCCCGGTGCACGACCTCGATGACCTCGACATCGCCTTCGCGGACGCCCCCGAGGGCGACTACGTCACCATCGCCGGGTTGCTCATCGCCCGGCTCGGCCACATCCCCACCGAGCCGGGGGAGCGGGTCGACCTGGGAGGCTGGACGGCCACCGTCAGCGCCACCGACGGCCGGGCCATCACCGAGGTCCGGCTCGTCCCGGTCGAGGCGAGTTCGCGTGGCGCCGGTGAGGTGGGGGCGGACAAGGGGTGACCGCTGAGGGAGGATAGGGGAGGGGCCCCGCGGAGGTCCGAGCCGCGGGGCCCCTCTGTCATCGCGGAACCGCTCAGGCGCCGGTGGCCTTCGCCACCGCCGCCAGCGCCGAAGCGTTGGCGAAGTACTTGTTGGCGGCGAGGTCGGCGACCGTGACGATGCCGAACGCCTCCTTCAGCAGCTCACCGTCGCGCTCGGACACGCCCTTCAGGGCACTCACCGGGGCGGCCAGCACCTCGGCCAGCTCCTTGTCGGCCCAGGCCTTGTCCACGACACCGTCCAGGTCCACCGATACGGCCATGCCGTCTCCTTGTCTCGTTGTCGGCAAAGTGACGATCCGGCCCCCACGGGAGTCCACGGCCGTGCGGGGCGGATCACCCCACGCAACGGTGGTCATACGGGGACGGTTCCCAAAGAGTCGGTCCCATCGGTGAATTAACCCCCCACCTGGGGTGACGCAAGGAGAGGTCGGGAAATCCCCGAGGAAACGGTGGTCCGTTACCTCGATTTCCCGCCGGGCAGGAACTCCTGCGCCTTGGCCTTGACCCCTTCCTTGACCACCGACCAGGCGTCGGGATCGCCCTTGGCCAGGGCGGCGGCCACGCTCTCCATCTGTTCCAGGGTGGCGTGCGGCGGGATCGGGGGCACCGCGCCGTCGGTGACGAACTCCACCACGCAGGGGCGGTCGGCGGCGAGCGCGCTCCGCCACGCGCCGGCCACCTCCTCGGGATCCTCGACCCGGATCCCCCGCAGGCCGATGCTCTCGGCGAACGCCGCGTAGGGGAAGTCGGGCAGCCGCTGTGAGGGCAGGAACTGCGGGGCGCCGCCCATCGCCCGCAGCTCCCAGGTCACCTGGTTGAGGTCGCGGTTGTTGAGCACGCCCACGACGATCCGCGGGTCCTCCCACTCGTGGTGGTACAGCCCCATGGTGATCAGCTCGTTGATGCCGTTCATCTGCATCGCCCCGTCACCGACCAGCGCGATCACCGGACGGCCGGGGTGGGCGAACTTCGCCCCCGTGGCGTAGGGCGCGCCCGGCCCCATGGTCGCCAACGTGCCCGACAGCGAGCCGCTCATTCCCGGTCCGAACCGCAGGTGACGGGCGTACCAGTTGGCCGCGGACCCCGAGTCGGCGGTGACGATCGCGTCCTCGGGCAGCAGCGGGGACAGCTCGTGGAACACCCGCTCGGGGTTGATCGGGTCGGCCGTGACGTGGGCGCGCCGCTCCATCACCTGCCACCACCGTCGGACGTTGTCCTCGATCCCCTTCCGCCAGGACCGGTCCTCCTCGCGCTCCAGCAGGGGAAGCAGCGCGCGCAGGGTCGCGGCCGAATCGCCGGGAAGGTTGCACTCGAACGGGTAGCGCATGCCGAGCATGGCGGGGTCCGCGTCGATCTGGACGGCGCGGGCCTGGTCGAAGTCGGGCAGGAACTGGCTGTAGGGGAAGCTGGAGCCGACGACGAGCAGGGTGTCGCAGTCACGCATCATCTCGTAGGAGGGACGGGTGCCCAGCAGGCCGATGGCCCCGGTGACGAACGGCAGATCGTCGGGCAGGACGTCCTTGCCCAGTAGCGCCTTGGCCACCCCGGCGCCCAGCACGTCGGCGACCTCGGTCAGCTCCCGAGCGGCGCCGCGCGCTCCCTGACCGGCCAGGACGGCCACCCTGCGGCCCGCGTTGAGGATCTCCGCGGCGTGCGCGAGCCCGTCGGCGGGCGGGACGACCTCGCCCGAGGACGCGCCGAGGCTGGAGGGGACCATCTTGAACTCGTGGCCGGGAGGCGAGTAGTCCAGGTCCTGGACGTCGGCGGGGATGACGACCGCGGTGACGGTACGCCGGGCCGTGGCGATGCGGATGGCGCGGTCCAGCACGTTGGGGAGCTGTTCGGGGACGGTCACCATCTGTAGGTAGTCGCCGGCCACGTCCTTGAACAGCGACATCAGGTCGACCTCCTGCTGGTAGGAGCCGCCCATCGCGCTGCGCGCGGTCTGGCCGACGATCGCGACCACGGGGACGTGGTCGAGCTTGGCGTCGTAGAGCCCGTTGAGCAGGTGGATGGCGCCCGGCCCGGACGTCGCGACGCAGACGCCGACACGGCCGGAGAACTTCGCGTAACCGGTGGCCTCGAACGCCGCCAGCTCTTCGTGCCGGGCCTGGATGAAGCGGGGGGAGTCGTCGGCGCGCTCCCAGGCGGCGAGCAGTCCGTTGATGCCGTCGCCGGGGTAGCCGAAGACGTGCTCCACCCCCCATTCCCGCAGGCGTTTCAGGACGTGATCGGAGACGAGGTCCGCCATGGTCGTTCCCTTCGTGGAGTGCGCGCGGGTGCCTCCACCCTCGACTTCACGGATGCGGGCTCCCAGGTGCGGGAGCGTCTCACCGGCCGCTACCCGGTCGCCTGTCGGACATTCCCGGCGCGGAAGGCCGGACCGGCGTTGGGACGGCGTGTTCGGCGGGGCGCGAGAGAGAAGGGAAGAGAAGTGCGATCGCCCGTTTACGGAACGTGGTGTGGGAAGGGAGGAGACGTGCGGGGGCGATCTCCGTCGCTCGTCGCCCTCGCCGCTGGAGGAGGAGCGGGCCCTCAGCCCCCCTGGACGTCTCGCCGGACGCCGCTTGAGGGCCCGCTCGCCACACACATGCGAGGGCATATGGTGCGAGAAGCGGTATTGGGTACCGCTCTCACCTGGAGACACTACAGTTTGCATGCGAGCAATTGCAAAGAGTGGCGCCCCGTGTCGGCGGATCGACGGCGATCACGGACGCCGTCGGGCGGCGTTCGCCCTCGCCTCGGCCACGCGGTCGCGGACCGGTCCCCGGACGGCCGGACCGTGCCCCGGCAGCAGCAGGTCCGCCGCCAGACCCTCCAGCTCCTCCAGCGCCCGCACCGTGCCCGGGCCGTCGTGGTTGAACATGGCGGGCAGGCACTGGCCGCCCCGCAACCGCGAGGTGGGGTGCGCGCTCACCAGGGTGTCCCCCGTCACCAGCGCGCCCACCGCCGGCAGGTGATAGGCGCAGTGTCCCGACGTGTGCCCCGGGGTGGGCACCGGGACCGGCCGCCCCGGCAGGTCGAGGGCACCGGCGGAGGGGAAGGCGCGGGCCTGCGGCACCTCGACGTGGGTGAGCCCGCCGGTGCGCACGGCGTGCACCGCCCAGGGCAGCACGCCGGGACGCCAGGCGTTGGCGAGGATCTGGGCCGGGGTGACCTGCTCCAGGTAGGCGCGCCGGGCGTGGGGGACCTCCCGGGCGTCCATGTAGACGGGGACGTCATAACGGGCGAGGAAGCGGGGGATCGAGCCGATGTGGTCGACGTGCGCGTGGGTGACGAGGATCGCCCGCACCGCTTCGGGACGGTGACCGATCGAGCGGATGGACGCCTCGACCGCGTCGGCGTCGCCGGGATATCCGGCGTCGATCAGGGTGAGGTCGGCCCCCTCGACGAGGATGACCCAGTTGGTGTTGCTACCGGTGGCGAAGTGGACGCCTTCGGCCACCTGGACGACGTCGCCTGCTCGCATGCTGCTCCTCGATGGGATGGACGTGGTCACCGGCATCGCGCTCGGGGACCGTGGCAGCAGTCTGACGGTCCTCGGTGTGGGAGGCAGCCGGTTTGCGCGGCCACGCCACTCGCCCGGTACGGTGACGCGCCGCAGTGTCGGAGGCGTCCCCCTCGGGACGGGGAGGGGGCCGGCCTCGCGGGGAGGCCCTTTGCCGCGCGTGTGGTCCGGGAGCGGGCCCGTCCGGCCCGGTGATTCCCGAGGCGGGGCGGATCGGGCAGCCACCCCGGAGGGGGCGGCCGCGCGGCCGGAGCCGGGCGCAGCGTCCCCCGGGGGCCATGGGACCGGCGTTGTCTCCGCATCGCGGCGGACGCGCTCGGAGTCGGACGTCCGTGTCTCCCGGCCGGCCGCGGCGCCCCTCGGCCGTGGGGTGCCGTCCGGCCTCTTCCCGCCGTCCGCGTCTTCTCGTCCACGGACCGTCATCCGGGGACGCGCGCTGCGGCCGGGCGCGGTCCGCCGCCAGAGCCGGCGGGGAAGCGGGGCCGCCCCCGGCCCCCGGTGGTGGGCGGGCGCCCGCCCCGCCGTGGCAGGAGAGGGCGCCCGTGGACCCGGCCGGTTCGGCCGGGGAACCGACCGGCCGGGAGAACAGGTGAACGGCGCTCGGGAGGGGCCGTTCAGCGGCGGGACACGGGCGGCGACGCGCCCGCCACGGCCGCTACCGGGCCGCCGTCTCCTCCCCCGATTCCCCGACGTCGGCCGGGCGGGTCGCGGGGGTGACGACGGGGAAGTCCCGTCGGGCCTTGTCGACCAGGCCGAACAGCGTGGCCAGCAGATGGAGATCACCCTCGTGCCCGACCTCCCCCGCGGCGATCAGCTCGGGCAGGGAGGCGGGGTGGGCGACGATGCGGTTCAGCATCGCCCGGTCCAAGACGAGGGTCAGTCCGGGGCGTGAACCGGGCAGGGGGTTCGCGGCGTCGTGCACCAGGACGCCGTTGGACAGCACGGTGTGGTACTCGGCGTCGTCGCGCAGTCTCCACAGGATGTGGAGGGTGTGCCCGGCGGCGCGCGGACCGTCCAGACGCACGGCCAGCGCCTCGAAGAGCTGCCGGGGCTCCAACGCGGCGAGCAGGTCCCCGCCGGCGGAGCGTCGTGGCGCGTGGGGGCGACCGGTGCGCAGCTCCAGCGCGGCGGTGAGATAGAAGTTGCGCCAGGTCGCGTTCTCGGCGCCGTAACCGAGCTGTTCCAGCGCCGCGGCCTGGAGCTCCCGGGCGCGGGCGTGGTCCGGCTCGGCCTGGACGACGTGGTCGACCACTTCGACCACCCAGCGGTAGTCACCCGCGGCGTAGCTCTCCCACGCCATGTCCACGACGCGGTCGGCACCGCCCATGAACCGCACATAGCGCTGAGCGGCGGCCACGGGCGGGTGCGGCCACAGGTGCGCCGGGTTGCCGTCGAACCAGCCGATGTAGCGCTGGTAGATCGCCTTGACGTTGTGGCTGGTCGAACCGTAGTAACCGCGCGCGTGCCGAGCGCGCTCCAGGCGTGGGGGCAGGGCCAGGTTCTCGGCGATGTCGGGGGCGGTCAGCCCCCGGTTCATCAGCCGCAGCGTCTGGTCGTGCAGGTAGGCATAGAGGTCGCGCTGTTCGCACAGGAACCGCACCACCGCCTCGGCCCCCCAGGTGGGCCAGTGGTGTCCGGCGATGAGCACCTCGGCCCGGTCGCCGAACAGGACGACCGTCTCGGTGAGCGACCGCGCCCACGCCCGCGCGTCCCGTACCGGGGCCCCGCGCAGGGTGCCCAGGTTGTGCTGGGTGTGCGTGGCCGTCTCGGCCACGCACAGCACGGCGAGGTCGGGCAGGAAGAAGTTCAGCTCGGCGGGCGCCTCGGTGTCGGCGGCGAGCTGGAAGACCATCCGCACCCCGTCGACCGTGTGCTCCTGTCCCGTCCGCTCCACGTGCACGGTGGGACGGACCAGGCTGACCCGGCCGGTGGAGGTCGCCAGCCCGAGCCCCACGCCCACCTGCCCGCGCGGACCCGGCTCCAGCGCCGAGCCGTACATGAACACCGCGCGACGGCTCATCACCGTGCCGGCGTGGACGTTCTCGCTGACGGCGTGCTCGGTGAACCCCTCGGGCGCCAGGACCTCGATCTCGCCCGACGCGAACCGCTCGGCGTCGGCCAGGCCGAGCACCCCGCCGAAGTGGTCGACGTGGTTGTGGGTGAACACCACCGCTGTCACCGGCCGGTCGCCGCGGTGCCGGCGATACAGGTCCAGGGCGGCCCGGGAGGTCTCCACGCTGATGAGCGGATCGATCACGATCACGCCGCGCTCGCCCTCGACCAGCGTCATGTTGGACAGGTCGAACCCGCGCACCTGGTAGACGCCGGGGACCACCTCGAACAGGCCCGCCTCGGCGAGCAGGCGCGCCTGCTCCCACAGGCCGGGGTGGACCGAGTCGGGGCGCCGCCCGTCCAGGAATCGGTAGCGGTCGAAGTCCCACACCACGCGCCCCGCCGCGTCCTCGATGCGGCGGCGCGCGGGCCCGGCGACGAACCCCCGCCGGGCCGCGGCCAGGTCGTCGTCGAAACCGTCCGGCGCGGACTCGGCCGCGGCCCGGTTGGCCGCTGCGATGCGCTCGGTCGGAGCGGAGGGGCGGTCCATCGGTCGTCCTCTCTGTCTCGGTGCCGGAGGGTCAACGGGCCCGGCGGACCAGCTCCCGGGCGATCCCGTTGCGCTGGATCTCCGACGTCCCGGTCAGGACGCGGAACATCCGGATCTTGCGGAAGAGGTACTCGACCTCGTTGCCCTGGGTGAGTCCCTCCTTGCCGTGGATCTGCACGGCCTCGTCGAGGATGCGGAAGGCCGTCTCCCCGACGAAGAGCTTGCACATGAACGCCTCGGCGCGCGCGTCCCCGCCCGCGTCGAGGGTGGCCAGCGCCGCGTAGGTCATCGAACGCGCGGCGTAGAACGTGGCCGCCATGTCGGCCAGCTTGTGCTGGATGGCCTGGAGGCCGATCAACGGCTGTCCCCCCGCGACGGTACGGGACAGGGCCCGGTCGCGGGACAGCTCGATGGCGCGTCGCGCGGCCCCCAACGCGGACGGGCAGTGCAGGAGCCGGTTGCGGGTGACCCGGCCCAGGGCGATGCGCATCCCCTCGCCCTCCCGGCCGAGGAGGTTGGCGGCGGGGACGTGGCAGTCCTTCAAGACGATGTCGCTCTCGATGTGCTCGCCCGACATCGGCGTCGCCCCCTCCCGGACCTCGCATCCGGGGCTGTCGAGGTCGACGAGGAAGGCGGAGAAGGCGTCCTCCTCGCCCTCCATCCGGGCCACGACGATCGCGAAGTCGGCGAACGGGCCCGCGGTGCTGAAGACCTTGTGCCCCGTGAGCCGGTAGCCGCCGCCGTCGCGCACCGCGGTGGTGCGCATCGAACGGACGTCGGAGCCCGCGTCGGTCTCGGTCAGCGAGAAACAGCAGGCGCGTTCCCCGCGCACCACGGGCATCAGGTAGGTGGCGAGCTGGTGGTCGGTCGCGTGCCGGAGGATGTCGCCGGCGCGCAGCGGTCCGCCCATGTCCCCGAGGACGCTGTGGCCGAGCACCCGGCCGCTCGCGCCGACCTCCTCCTTGAGGGCGGCCAGCGCGGTCAGGGACAGGCCCCGGCCGCCGTACTCCTCGGGCAGGTGGACGCCGTAGAAGCCGAGCTCGCGGCTGCGCCGCCAGACCGGTTCGAGGTCGGCCCGGGTCAGCCGGGAGGTGTGGGTGATGCCGCGCTCGCGCTCGTAGTCGGCGAGCTCGCCGTCCAGGTAGTCGCGCAGCCGTTCGACCAGCTCGGACAGTGCGGGGTCGGGGTAGGAGGGGCGCAGGGAGAACGTCATCGTGGGGCTCCTGTCCGGTTCAGTTCACTCGTCGCGCGGAGTCCGCCCAGAACGGCTCGCGTACCGCCCTGCGGTCCAGCTTGCCGTTGCGGTTGTGCGGGAGCCGGGACACGAAGTCGACCGACCGGGGCTTCTTGAAGCGGTCGAGGCGTTCGGCGCAGAAGGCGATCAGCTCCTCGGCGGTCGGCTCGTGGCCGGGACGCGGGACGACGACGGCCTTCACCGCCTCGCCCCACATCTCGTCGGGGACCCCGACGACGCAGACCTCCTCGACGGCGGGGTGGTCGTACAGGGCGGCCTCCACCTCGGTGCAGTAGATGTTGAACCCGCCCGAGATGATCATGTCCTTCTTGCGGTCCACGATGAACAGGTAACCGTCCTCGCGCATCCAGGCCAGGTCGCCGGTGTGCACCCAGCCGTCGCGGAAGGTGCGCGCCGTCAGCTCCGGGTCCTTCCAGTAGTGCGTCACGCAGTCGGGACCGCGGACGATGATCTCGCCGACCTCGCGCGGGGCGACCTCGCGGCCCTCCTCGTCGACCACGCGGATCTCGGTGTCGTAGGCGGCCCGCCCGCACGAGCGCAGCAGTTCGGGGTCCTCGGCCACCGCCCGGGCCACCTCCTCGCGGCTCAGGCCGGCCACCACGCTGGTCGTCTCGGCCAGGCCGTACCCCTGGGCGACGACCGGACCGAACAGGGCGACGGCGTCGCGGAGGCGCCGCGGCGAGATCGGCGCTCCGCCGATACGCACGCTGGTCAGGCTGGACAGGTCCCGGTCGGCCGCTTCGGGGTGGGCGAGCACCATGTTGAGCATGGCGGGGACCAGGAAGGTCGCGGTGATGCGCTCGCGCTCGACGGTGTCGAGGAACGCCTCGGGGCTCCAGGAGGGCAGGACGTGGGTGGTCGACCCGCCGAACACCCCGCTGAGCAGGTTCATCCCGGTGGCGTGGGTGATCGGCCCGCAGGCGAGGTAGCGGGTGCCCGGTCCCAGGCGCGACTCCTGGCTCATCAGTTGCTTGCGCATGTTGGCGAGCCGGTTGCCGAAGGTCTGGACGGCCGCTTTCAGTTTTCCGGTCGAGCCGGAGGTGAAGTTCAGGACGGCCGGATCATCGTCACCGACCTCGACGGCCACCGTGCCCTCCCGGCCCGCCCGCACCAGGGCCTGGTAGGACAGCTCGCCCGACGCGGGGGCGGGTGCCGCCTCATCGGTGTCGATGCGGACCGGGACGCAGCCCGTGTCCGCCCCGGCGATGGCGGCCAGGGCGATGTCGCGGTGGGCGGTGTCGAAGAGCAGGGCGCGCACGGGGGCGTCGCGCAGGATGTGCTCGATCTCGCCGGGCCCGAGCCGCGCGTTGATCGGGACCCGCAGCAGACCGGCCTTGTAGAGGGCGAACTCGATCTCGACCAGTTCCCCGCGGTTCCAGGCGAGGGCCGCGACCGCGTCCCCCCGGCCGAGTCCGAGGTGGTCGGTGAGGGCGGAGGCGAGGCGATCGGTGGTCGCGTCGAGCTCCCGGTAGGTCCAGGTGCGCGGGCCGCAGACGAGTGCGGGCTCGTCGGGCCAGTACCGCGCGCTGCGGGTGAGGTAACCGCCCAGGTTCATCGACGCCTCCGGAGCCAATTTGCCTGACAAGGTGAATGTTTTCGGACAGTCTGTTCAGTAGCTGTCTAGGTGTCAAGCCTTCCTACACTGGACGGGGCTTGAGGTCGGCCGGAGAAGGTCGCGGCCCCGCACGGCGACGAGAGGTGACGATGGCGGAGGACAGGCGCACCCGGCGCACGCGGCGGGCGCTGCGCGAGGCCCTGGTGGCGTTGGTGCTGGAACGCGGGTTCGGCGCCCTGACGGTCGAGGACATCGCCGAGCGCGCCGACGTGGCGCGCGCCACCTTCTACAGCCACTTCCAGGGCAAGGACGACCTGTTCGCCCGGGTCACCTCCGACCTCCTGGCCGACCTGGACGAGCGGATGCGGCCGGCCGTCACCGAGAGCACGGTCGGCTTCACCGGGCGGCCGCTGCTGGAGCTGCTGCGCCACGCGCGCGACGAGCGGGACCTCTACCGGATCGTGCTCCAGGGGGAGGGGGACGGGCGGCCGCTGCGGATGTTCATCGACTCGTGCGCGAGGGTCACCGCCATGGAGTTCCGGGTGCGCGCCGAGCGCAACGGCGTCACCCCGCGCATCGATCCGGACCTGCTGGCCCGGGTGTGGGTCGGCGAGCAGGTCGCCGTCCTCCAGTGGTGGGTCGCCCACGAGACCCCGCCGATGCCGGCCGAGGAGGTGGTGCGCATGCTGCTCGACCTCGCCCTGCGCGGCCGTTACTGGGCCAGCGGATTCGACGTCCCCGGCTGAGCGCGCACCGCGTTCGACGGTCACGGGTCCGGCCGGTCCCGCCCCTGGTGGGACGGCCGGACCCTTTCTGCTGCTCCGACGTCCCCGTTTCCACCTCTTGAGCCCTGAGTGTGATCTAGCTTATATTGCGTGCGTCACGTCAGCTAATGGACAGAGTGTCTGGTTTCTTCGGATGGGATCGGCTCTCGGTCCGGTGAGGAGCGGTCCGTGGACGCATCGACGCCGGTTTCCGGTGGAACCGAACTTCTGGCCCGGCTCGACCGCCTTCCCCTGTCCCGTCCCCATCGCCGGCTGATGCTCCAGGGCGGGATGGGCTACATGTTCGAGTCCTACGACGGGGTGCTCCTCGGTTACGCGGCCTCGGCGGTCGTGGCCCTGTGGGCCCTGGACTCGGCGACGTCCGGATGGGTCCTGGCGTCGGTGTTCGTCGGCTTCCTCATCGGCGCGCTGATCGCCGGCGCCCTCGCCGACCGCATCGGACGCCGCAGGGTCCTGATGTACGCCCTCCTCGTCTACGTGGTGTTCACGCTGCTCGCGGCGACCGCGTCAGGACCGGGGGAACTCATCCTGTGGCGGATCCTCAGCGGTATCGGGATCGGCGCCGAGGCGACGGTGATCGTGCCCTACGTGTCGGAGCTGCTGCCCAGCCGGGAGCGGGGGCGCGGCATCGGCCGGACCATGATGTTCCTGGGCGTGGGACACGTCCTGGCCGGCCTGACCGCCGTCACCGTCATCAGTCCCGCCCCCGAGACCGGGTGGCGGATCGCGTGCCTGTTCGGCGCCGCGCCGGTGCTCCTCCTGCTGTGGTGGCGCCGCTCGATGGTCGAGTCGCCGCGCTTCCTCATCGCCCAGGGGCGCCTCGACGAGGCGCGCGAGATCGTCGAGGAATTCGAGCGGGAGGCCGAGCGGGCGGGGGCCGTGGTCGAGCCCGTCGCGGCGGCCGGCGTGACGGCCCGCGACTCGGGGGCCGCGACGGTCGAGCGGACCTCGGCCCTGCGCCGGTTGGCCGCTCTGTGGGGGCCGGGGATGGCGCGGCGCAGCACCGTGGTGTGCCTGCTGTGGTTCGCCTTTCAGGCCGCCCAGTACGGTTACGGGACCTGGCTGCCCACGCTGCTCGTCCTTCAGGGGTTCGCCATCTCCACGAGCTTCGCGTTCACCCTGGCCGGGGCCGTCGCCGAGATCCCCGGCTACTACCTGGCGGCCGTCATCAGCGAGCGCATCGACCGCAAGTGGACCATCGTGCTGTTCCTGCTCGGCGGCGTCGGCTGCGCGGCGGGGCTCGTCGTCGCCGACAGCGTCGTGACGGTCTTCTGCTGCACGGTCGGGCTCTCGTTCTTCATGAACGGCACCGCCTCACCGCTCTACGCCTACACCTCCGAGATCTACCCGACGTCCCTGCGCATCACCGGCATGGGGGTCGCCAGCGCCACCGCCCGGGTCGGCAGCATCCTGGCGCCGGTCACGATCGGCTACCTCTACGCCGACCTCGGGTTCGGTGGCGTGTTCACGATGCTGTGCGGTCTGCTCCTGGGCGGCGCCCTCATCCTGGCGGCCTTCGGCCTGCGCACCGCGGGGCGCAGTCTGGAGGAGATGCACGATCCGGTGGCCGCGCCGGGCCGGACGGAGGGGGTGGCCTGACGGGACGGTCGCCCGAGGTGGGTCGGCCCGGAGCACGGGACCTCGCCCCGGCGGCGGGCGCCGGCACGGCGTCCGCCCGAGACCGTGGCCGAACCGGGGAGCGCGGTCGGACCACCCGGGGAGACGGTGGGGCGTCCCGGTCCACCGCGTACGTCGTGATCTCGGCGGAACGGGGCCGGTCCGGCCTGATCCCCCGCCGACCGTGCGCGGCGGACGACGGTTCCCGCGGTGGCCGAGGGGGACGGAGCCGCGCGGCGTCCGGTAGACCGGCACGCCCCGTGGGCGTACCCCTGTGGCCGGTTTGCCGCCGCCCGGGAGAGGCGGGGGAGCGGCGCGGCCGGCCGCCGGGACCGGTTTTGGGGAGGAGCGGAGCGGCGCAACACCGTGTGCCGGGTAGTGAGCGAAGGAACAGACGGTGCGGTGTGGAAACAGCAGCGCTGTGGATTCTGCAGTGTAAATTGGTCTCGGTCCGACCCGGATCCGGCTACCGCCGGTGCGCTCCCGGAGTCGGCGTCGAACAACAACAGGAGGGGATCCCATGAGGATCGGCATCATCGGGGCGACCGGAAACGCCGGACGCGCCCTCGTCGCCGAGGCCGTCAAGCGCGGCCACGAGACGACGGCCATCGTGCGCGACGCGGCCAAGGCGGGCACGACGCTCGGCACCGACGTCCCCGTCCTCGAACGTGACGCGTTCGACCTCACCGGCGCGGACCTGGGCGCCTTCGACGTCGTGGTCAACGCCTTCGGCACCGCGCCCGACCTGGCGCACCTGCACGTCGATCTGGCGCGCGCCCTTGTCGAACGCGTCCGGGGACAGGCCGGCCCGCGACTGGTCTTCATCCTCGGCGCAGGCAGCCTGCGCACCGGCGAGGACGGCCACCTGTTCGTCGAGGACCTCCGCACCACCCCCGGCGCCGAGGCGTGGATCGCGATCCCGGAGAACCAGCTCAAGGAACTCGACTACCTGCGCACGGTCACCGACGTCGACTGGGTCGGCGTCTCCCCCTCCGCGCTGTTCGCCCCCGGCGAGGCCACCGAGGTCGTCCTGGGCTCCGACGAGCTGCTGGTCGCCTCCGACGGCACGTCCCACACCAGCACCGGCACCATGGCCGTGGCCATCCTCGACGAGATCGAGCGTCCCGCCCACCGGCGGACGCGCTTCACCGTCGGCGACCGCTGAGCCGGATCGCGGGGCGGCATCCCGGACATGACCAGGTCCGGCCGAGCCGGCCATGGCGGCCGGCTCGGCGTCCTCGCGGGAACCAGGGCCGTCCAGCCCCATACCGGGTCCGGTCCCGCGATCCCGGGAACAGAGGGCATCCGCCGCAGGCTCACGGCGGTGACGGCACCGGCGGGGAGTTCGCGCCCGTCCCGCTCAGCGGGTCAGCCGGGCTGGCCTTCGTAGATGGTGATCCGGTATCCGTCGGGGTCCTCGAAGATGAACTCCCGGCCGCACGAACCGTCGCACAGCGGCTTGACGATCCGGACCCCTTCGGCCCGCAGCCGCTCCGCGAGCTTGTCGGGGTCCTCCGCCTTGATCCACACGACGATTCCCCAGCCGAGCCGCTCCACCGAGTCCAGGTCGTCGGTGGCCTGCCGCAGGGCGATGCGGATGGGCTCGGCCCCCAGCACGGCCGCGTTGGGCACCTTCGACGGAACGGTTACGAAACCGACGAGCTCGGTGTAGAAGCGCGTCGAACGCTCCAGGTCCCGGACCTGGAGGGTGAGGAAGTCCGGCCCGACGACATTGGTGTTCTCACTCATGGGTGCTCCTTGACGGGTTCCTGCGGCTTCGTCATCTCGGCCGGGGTGGCCGCGCGCCGTGTCCCCTCACTATCTCCGCGGTGTTCCATGGGCACATCCCGGCTTCTCGCCATCTGGGTCCTGGCCGAGGGACCCGTCGGTGCGGGAAGGATGTCCGTTCCCTCCCCCATCGTGAAATCCCGAGAACGCGGGACGTCCCGCGCCTCCTCGCCGAAGAGACTGCACAGAGCGTCATGAGGTGCGGGAGACACGGAGAGGAACAGGGATGAAGGGTTTTCGGCAGCGGCTCGACACCGTGGTCATCGGAGCGGGAGTGCTGGGCCTTGCGACCACGGACGCTCTGCGGCGCCGCGGGGTGGACGTGGTGTGCTTCGACGGGCGCACGCCGGGACAGGGCCAGTCCGGTGGGCGGACACGGTCGTTCCGCCATCGCCACGATGATCCCCGCCTGGTGCGGATGGCGGCCGACTCGCTCGCCCTGTGGCGCCGGTGGGAGGAGCGCAGCGGCCGGGTCCTCATCGGCCCCGAGGGGACCGCGTACGCGGGGATGTCCGAGGCGGACGCCGAGGGGCTGCGCATCCACGACGTCCGCCACGAGTGGGTGGAACCGGAGAAGGTCACGACCGTCTTCGGCCCGCTCGCCCCGGTGTCCGGCCCATTGCTGGTGGACCCCACCTCCGGAGCGATCCGGACCCGCTCCACCATCAAGGCGCTCCAGGGCTGGGTCGGCGATCGGATCAGGCGGCAGGACGTCCACGGCGTGACCATCCCCGATGACGGGGAGGGCGTGGAACTGCACACCGAGGACGCCATCTACCGGGCCCGCCACGTCGTGATCTGCGCGGGCACGGAGACCCCTCGCCTCGCTGCGGGGGTCGGCCTGGAGATCCCCCTCGACCAGGCGTTGCACACCCGGCCCCACTACCGCGTGCGGGAGGGCTACCAGGCAACCCCGATCCCGTGCTGGGTCGACCGCAGCGGCGAGTTCGGCGAGACCGTCTACGGCTCCCTTATCGGAGGCACCGATGAGTTCGTGGTGGGGCTGATCGGCCAGGGGGTCGACGTCGACATGAACGACGGGCTCCCCCCGGGGACGGAGATGGAGTCCCACGTGCGCCGGCTCACCGAGTACGTCGAGAGGGCCATGCCCGGCCTGGTCCCCGAGCCCGTGGGCATCAGGGTGTGCGTCATGACCAAACTCCCCGGAGGGAGCGACGCGTTCGGCGTCTGGAACGTTCCAGGTGTCACGGCGACGACCGGACACAACCTCTTCAAGATGGCGCCCCTCCTCGGTGAGCTGCTCGCCGACAGCGCGCTGAACGGCCGGCCCTCGGACGAGCTGAGGGACATCACCGCGTCCGCCCTGGTGGCGGGATGACGGAGCGGAAACGGGAGAACGCGCCGTGGGGGCGCGGAGAGATCCTGGTGACCGGGGCCACCGGAACGGTGGGCCGGTCACTCGTGACGGAGCTGGTCGGGGCAGGGCTGGAGCCTCGCCTCCTCGTCCGGCCGCGGACCCGCTCCGTGGTCCCCTCAGGTGGGACGGTGGTGCGGGCGGACCTGGACGACCGGGAGGCCGTGCGGCGCGCGTTCGAGGGAGTGCGCGCGCTGTTCCTGCTCACCCCCCTGCGGCCGAGGCAGGACCTCGCGCAGATCGCCCTTCTCAGGACGGCGGTCGAATCGGGGGTGGAACACGTCGTCAAGGTGTCGGCGTTCGGCGCGGACCCGGACTCACCGGTGACCGTCCACCGCGAACACGCCGCCTCCGACGCCGAGCTGTCCGCTTCGGGCCTGTCCCACGCGATCCTGCGCCCCAACACGTTCATGCAGAACATCCTGCAGTGGCGGGCCGGGATCGCCGGTAGGGGCAGGATCGAGCTGCCGATGGGGGACGCCCGGGTGAGCATGATCGACGCCCGTGACATCGCCCTGGCGGCCTACCACGCCCTGCTCGACCCCCGGCGCGGTGCCGGTATCCACGAACTGACCGGACCGGTCGCGTTGGGCTATGACGAGATCGCCGCGTCCGTCGCCGAAGTCATCGGGTCCGACGTCCGCTACGTGGAGGTCACCCCCGAGGAGACGGCGGCGAACATGCGCGCCCGGGGCGTGCCCGATTGGGCGGTGCAAGCGCGTCTGGAGCTGTACGGCAGCATCCGCGCCGGTGAGGCGGAGGAGGTCACCTCCGGGGTCCTGCGCCTCACCGGCCGCGAACCAGGAGGGCTGCCCCGCTTCCTCAAGGAGGTCGCCCACCTCCTCGGCCGGCCGTGAGGGCCCTGTGCGACGGGCGGCTCCGTGCCGCCGACGAGAAGAAAGCGGGTGATGGGACATGAGGATCTTCGCGGTCGGTGCCACGGGAGTGCTCGGAAGAGAGCTGGTCCCCCTTCTGACCTCCCAGGGCCATGAGGTCACCGTGATGGCGCCGGACCGCTTGGAGCGGCTGCCGGACGGCGTCACCCCCCTCCGCGGCGACCTGCTCGACCCGGACCTGGACCTGTCCTCGGCGTTGACCGGCCACGACACGGTGGTCAACCTCGCCACCAGCATGCCGAGGAGTCCCACCGCCCCCGGAGCCTGGGAGACCAACAGCCGGGTGCGGACCGAGGGGACCCGCCGTCTCGCGGAGGCGGTGCTCCGGGCCGGGGTGACGCGCGTGGTCCAGATGAGCATCACCATGGCCTTCGGAGACGGTGGTGATACCTGGCTGGACGAGAAAACCCCCTTCGACCCCACGCCCCGCAGGGAGGCGATCGTGGGACCGGTCGCGGAGCTGGAGGCGACGATCACGGCGCTACCCCTCGGCGAGGTGTCCTGGACCGTGCTGCGCGGCGCCCGGTTCGTCGGGCCGGGCACCCTGCAGGACACCCACATGGACCAACTGGCGCGTGGGGAGCTCCGTCTTCCTGGGGACGGGCGCGCGTTCCTCTCCATGGTGCACGTCGCCGACTTCGCCGACGCCGTGGTCGCCTCGCTGGGACGGCCGGCCGCGGGGCGGATCCTCAACGTGGCAGCGGAGCCCGTGCGCGCGGCGGAGTACTACGCCGCGCTGGCCGCGTCGGTCGGGGCCGCACCTCCCGTGTGGGACCCCTCCACGCCGTCCGAACCCCCGTCCCAGCGTGTGGACAGCCGGGCCGTGCGGGCTCTCCTCGGCTGGCGGCCGAGACGGGGGCTCCTGCCCGCCGGCTGACGGGACGCTCCGCCCGGGCGGGGCGTGCCGGGGCGTCGGCCCGGCACGCCCCCACGCGCTCAGGGGAGTCGGATGGACTGGGCGTGCCGGAAGACGTCATCGGGGTCCCAGTTCTGCTTGACCTGCTGGAGGCGCGCGTAGTTCTCCTTGTAGTAGAGGTCGTGCCACGCGACGCCGGAAGTGTTCAGCCCCCCGTCCGACAGATCGATGTCGCAGTAGTTGATGAAACAGCCGTCGGTGTTCTCGTTGGGGACGGGGACACCACCGGTGTCGGCGTAGACGGCGCGGTAGAAGTCCTGGTGCCAGCCGAGGTGGAGGTCGTCGTCGGCGGAGCTCTGCCAGGCCGTCCCCCACAGGAGGAGCATCACCGAGTCGCGGTGGGCGTGTGCGGTGTCGCCGGGGGCGAGCGTGTTGATCCGGCCGCCGTAGGAGGCGATGGACACGACGAAGGGCGGCTGCGCGTAGTCGGTCGCGGTGAGCTTCTCGTAGAAGGCCGAGATCTGCGCGTCGGTGAAACCACGACGGTGGAAGCTCGACTTGTACTTGTAGCGGTCGGTCGGGTTGCTCATCCACATGCCCGGCCACCCCGAGGCGTGCAGCCAGGGCATCCTGCGGTGGTCGGTCACCGTCGCCTGGACGCCCACCCCCGCGTTGACCGCGGCGAGGAACGCGTTGAGCAGCGCCTCGGCGTCGGGTTTGCCGGCGTCCATCTGCACCACCAGGTGGAAGGCGCCGGACCCCACGGTCGTGAGCTCCAGCCGGGAGAACAGGCCGGTGTAGGGGCTCCCGGTCGCGCTGTTGTCCTCCAGCCAGCTCCCGTAGTTGCGGAGGAGCCTGGTGAAGCCGGCCTGTGTCATGTCCTTCCACGCCCATTGGGAGCGGTGGACCCAGACCTCCCGCGGTGGGGCGGGCAACGCGGTCTTGGGGGTGGAACCGCCCTGGGGGGAGCGGAACCAGTACCGGGTGACGATTCCGAAGCTTCCCCCGCCCGCTCCGGTGTGCGCCCACCACAGGTCGCGGTTGGGGTCGCCCTGCTCCCGGGTGGCCGTGACGGCCCGGACGCCGTTCTCGTCGGCGACCACGACCTCCACCGCGTACAGATGGTCGCTGATCAGGCCGTGTTCCCTGCTGAGTCCCCCGTAACCGGCGCCGAGCACGTGGCCGCCGGCGCACACGGTGTAGCAGGATCCGCCGGGAAGCGTGATCCCCCACCGCTTGAACAGCGTGTAGTAGACGTCGCCGAGTGGGGCGCCGGCCTCCACACTGATCGCGGACTTCGCGGAGTCCCAGTCGATGGCCGTCATCTGCGACATGTCGATGATGACCTGGACGTCGGGCCGGTCGACGAAGTTCTCGTAGCAGTGCCCTCCGCTGCGCACGGAGATCTTCTTTCCGCTGCTCACGGCCTTCGAGACGGCCGTGACCACCTCTTTGGTGGTGCGGGGGATGTGGACCTGCTCGGGGGTGCTCACCCACCGCTGGTTCTGTCCGCGGGTCAGGGCCGGGTAGCGGGGATCGCTGGGGCCGACGGTGGTGATCGGGGAGGTGCGGCTGTGGTCGGGTGCCGTGGAGGCCGTCGCGAGTCCTGGCGTGACGAGGGCTCCTGAGGCGACCGCGCTTCCGGTCAGCGCCGACCAGGTGAGCAGTCCACGTCGGGAAATACCGTTCATGGGAATGGACGCCTTCTGGTGTGTCGGAATCCGCCCGTCCGTCGCCGGCACGTACGTCCACCGTGGTCCGGTTGCATGGGAGTCATGGGGGCGTCCTCGCGAACCGCGGGCGGATCCAAGGGATGGTGGAGCCCCAAGAGTCGCGGAAGTCAGGAGACGGCCGAATCGCGTATTTATGCGATTTGTCTTATATGTGTGTTTTTGTAACTAGGTGATGACACATGGTTGTGGCCCGCGTCCGTGGCGGAGTGTGAATGGCGAGGATGCGCGATGCCGGGGGCTCCTCCCCCGATGAATGCTTTCCCTCAAGGCAGTCGACGGAGAGGAGCGGGTGTTGAGCGAAGAGGGCAAGGTGCGGGCGGTACACGTCGCCCCCGGAGAGGGGCAGAGCGTGTGGGCCTTCAGCGGCGACCGCTACACGTTGAAGGCCGGCACCAAGGACACCCATGGCGGCCTCGGCGTCATGGAGGCGGAGATCCCGCCGGGCAGCGGCCCGCCCCTCCACCTGCACCAGAACGAGGACGAGATGTTCTACCTCCTGGAGGGGACACTCGAAATCACCGACTACGACCGGACGTTCATCGCGGAGAAGGGGTCCTTCCTCCTGCTGCCGCGTGGCTCGATCCACTGCTTCAAGAACATCTCGGACGAACCCGCGCGGATGCTCATGCTCTTCACGCCCAGCGGGTTCGAGGAGTTCTTCATGGAGATCGGCCAGGAGGTGGTGCCGGGTGAGCCGGCCCCGCCGCCGGAGCAGTTCGCCGCCCACGTCGAGAACGCGATGCGCATCGCCGCCGAGAAGTACGGCATCGCGCAGATGTGACGGCGGACGGGCACGGCCGGGGCGTGGCCGCGGGAGGCGCCGGCCGGCCCCGCGCCACCACTTGCCCGCCGCTCAGAGGGGCCCGGACGGAAGACCCGTTCCGGGCTCCTCCGCGTCCGCGGGGCCGGGAGACCCCGTGGCGAACGGGGAGGCCGCCTCCTCGGCCTGGCGGACGATCTCGTCCCAGCTCTTCATCGCGATGTCGATGACGGCCTGGGCCTCCTCCCCCGTGCACCCGTCCCGGGCCTGGATGGACAGCCCCTGGAGAACGGTGAGGGCGAACGAGGCGGTCGAGGCCGCGTCCAGGCCCAGGGGGAGGTCGCCCTCGGCGATGCCCTGCTCGATGCGCTCGCGGATCCTGGCGTGGTCGTTACGGCGGCACTCGGCGAGATAGCCGCCGATGTGCTCGTGGCCGACACCGAGGTTGAGACCGGCCAGCACCACCATGCATCCCCGCGGGTTGCCCGGATCGACGTAGGCCTCGGCGTTCTCCCGGAGCATCGTCTCGATCGCCCGGCGCGTGGGACGCAACTCCAGCGCGCGGCTGGTCGGCGACTCGCTGGCCGAGTTGTACAGCTCCACCGCCGAGCGGAACAGCTCCTCCTTGGAGCCGAACGCGGCGTAGAGGCTCGTGGGGGTGATCCCCATCGCCGAGGTGAGCATGCTCAGCGACGTTCCCTCGTATCCGTGCTCCCAGAAGAGCTCCATCGCGATCTTGAGCGCCGCCGCCGTGTCGAAGCGTCGTGGGCGCCCTCGTCCTCGTTCTGTCATGGTCCTCTGTGAATTCCCTTGACGCTCTTCCATGCTTGATGCTAGCACTTATGTAGCAATCGCTACTGAATTAGATCACGGCTTCCCGAACGCAGTGGAGGACACAAGATGGGTTCGCTTGACGGCAAGGTCGCGCTGGTCACCGGCGGAAGCAGGGGGATCGGGGCGGCCATCGTCGGCCGCCTGGCCGCCGAGGGCGCCGCAGTGGCGTTCACCTACAACGCCTCCCCCGACCGGGCCAAGGAGGTCGTCCGCGGCGTCGAGGAGGCAGGGGGGAAGGCCATCGCCATCCAGGCCGACGCGACCGACCCCCAAGCGGTGACGTCCGCTGTCGACCAGGCCGCCGCGGAACTCGGCGGACTGGACATCCTCGTCAACAACGCCGGGATCTTCCCCTATGGGAGCATCGAGGAGCTGACCCTCGACGACTACGAGAACACCATGGCGATCCACGTTCGCGCGGTGTTCGTCGCGGTGAAGGCGGCCGTCCGGCACATGGGCGAGGGAGGCCGCATCATCAGCATCGGCAGCAGCCTGGTCGAGCGGGTCCCCGGCCCCGGCATCAGCCTGTACTCCATGAGCAAGTCCTCGCTGGTCGGCTTCACCAAGGGGCTCGCCCGTGACCTGGGGCCGCGCGGGATCACCGCGACCGTCGTCCACCCGGGCTCCACGGACACCGAGATGAACCCGGCCGACAGCGAGGAGGCCGAGGCGGAGCGCGCGGTGACCGCTCTGGGACGCTACGGCACCACCGCCGACATCGCCGCCACCGTCGCGCACCTCGCCGGGCCCGCCGGCGCCTACATCACCGGGACCTCCATCACCGTGGACGGAGGTGTCACCGCATGACAACAGGCGCAGGGGAGGGCGGGGACTCCGGTCGCGCTCGCGCGCGCTCCGGGGCCCTGGCCTGGGGCATCCTCTTCCTCGCCGCACTGCTGGAGATCGTGTGGGCGGTCGCGCTCAAGGAGGCCGGCGGCCTGGACAATCCAGTCTGGACGGTGGTCGGGGTCGCGGTGGCGATGATCAGCCTGGGGATGCTCTCCTACGCGCTGCGGGATCTGCCCGTCGGCACGGCGTACGCGGTGTGGGTGGGGATCGGGGCGCTTGGCGTCGCGGTGGCCGGCATGGTGCTCTTCGCCGAGCCGGTCACCTGGCCTCGGGTGCTCTTCCTCGTCCTGATCCTCGCCGGCGTGATCGGGCTCAACCTGTCTGAGAAGTCCGCTCGCTCCGAGGACGAGCGGGACACGCGCCACGTTTCACGGGTCTAGGGGGCTTTCTATGGCGTGGGGCATTCTCATCGTGGCGGGCCTGCTCGAGATCGTCTGGTCGCTGGCCCTGAAGAAGGCGGAAGGACTGACCCGTCCGTTCTGGGCGGTGTTCGGGGTCGCGGTGGCGATGATCAGTCTCGGGATGCTCTCCTACGCGCTGCGGGATCTGCCCGTCGGCACGGCGTACGCGGTGTGGGTGGGGATCGGGGCGGTGGGGGTCGCGGTGGTCGGCATGCTCTTCCTCAGGGAACCGGTGTCTCGGATCCGGCTGCTCAGTCTCGGGGCGATCATCATCGGTGCCGCGGGTCTCAACCTCGTGGGGGGATGACCCGACGGGTCACGGTGACCCTCTTTCCAGCTTCTTGGCCTTCTGTGCAGGCGTCGTTCAGGTAAATCGGAGCGGCGCCTGTTTTCGTGCCGGGAGATCCGTCAGTGATGCTGAAAATCGAGGATATATGCCATGGCAGTTTCCGGCCAAGGACAATCTGTGACGAATGGCATCGAAAAGGAAGTGGTGGGATAGACTCTGAGTCGCGTGTCCGGAAGGCTGGGGGCTAGGTGGTATCGATAATGCCTTCCATTTGACGGTTGTATTCCTCGGCGTCTGCTGGATCTGTCGGTCGTTTCTTTTGTGTGCGTTGGCCTGTCGTAATTCATCTCGAATGAGGGTTCGATGACGTTCACTGGTAAAATACGGCCGGTAGGTGGCCGGGGGGAGATCCATCTGATTCGACGAAGTGTGGAGAATCTGATGGATGGTCAAGGAGAATTCCTCATTATCGAGGGACGGTCCGGCCCGGAGAAGTTCCGCCTCCTGGACGAGGCCGAGGCCTACGCCCGCCTGCTCGGAGTGGCCGTCATACGGGGCCGGGCCGGTGAGCCCCTCCGGATGGAAGCGGAGGTGGCGGACAGCGTCCCTTTTGACGGTGAACGGCGATCGACTCCCGCCCCCAAGGAGGGACGGATCGCCGGAGGGACCGACCGCCGGTCGCGGCACCACGACGAACCGGTGGTCGTCATGATCGCGGACGTGGAGGACGTCACCGCGCTCATCGGTCCTCTCAGCGCCCGCGAGATGAAACGCCGGCCCGTCCTGTGGATCCTCGCCCTGCGATCGGGGAACATGGGCGACGCCGTGGGGGAGGGGGTCCGCAGGCTGTTCCGGCGCGAGGCGCGTTTTGTCCGCGTCTCCTCCTTCGGCGACACCGGAGGGCGGGAGCGGCTCACCGCGCGCCTCGCTCCCGAGCCCGCCCACCAGGCCGGACCGGACAGGACGGCACGCGGGGTCGCCGATCGGACCCTCCCAAGAGACGAGAAGGCGAGGACATCCCCACGGCCGGAGGGCCCCGTCTCCCTCCAGGAGCTCTCGGGCCGGGCTCGCTGGCTGCTGCACGCGGCTGCGATGCTGGACCAGCCGTTCCACGTCACCGAGATCGCGGAGATGCTGGCCACCTCGCCCCTGGAGGTACTGCCCTTCCTGCACGAGGCGGTCCGAGCCGACGTCCTCGTGGACGAGGGAGCGGAGTTCTTCTTCGCCGACGACCTGTTCCGCCGGGCCCTGAACCGGTCCCTGTCGGGAGGCGTGCGCCAGGTCCTCCAGGACGCGGCGGGGCGTACCACCTCCCGGACGGCGGACGAGCACGGTGACGAGCGGTCCATCGTCCTGCTGTCGCGGGTGGTCGAGCAGATGAGGACCACCTCCCCCGAGAGCGCCGCGGAACTCACCCTGCACCTGCTGTCGATGCTCGGGCCCGATGACGAGGACCGCCGGCAGCGCATGACCGCCGACGCCATCCGACTGCTCGCGATCTCCGGCCGAATGGAGGAGGCGCGGGCGCTGGGCGAGGCGACCCTGGTACGGATGGGGCGCGGTGCCCACACGGGCGAGGTCATGTCCGCCCTGGCCGACCTCTACTACCTGTACGGCCGGGATCGGCAGGCGGTCGACTACGCGGGGAGCATGCTGACCGTTCCCGGGCTTCCCACGGTGGTCAAGGTCCAGCTACAGAGCATCCGCGCGCACGGCCTCCTCGAGGAGCAGACGGGCCTGGACGCCGTCGACGAGGCCAGGGAACTGGCCCGCCAGGCGGTCGACAACGCCGCGGAGATCGCCGACGTCCACTCCCTGGTGTGCGGTTACTCCAGCCGCAGCCGGGCCGCCCTGGAGAAGGGGGAGGTGGAGGCGGCCATCCGCTTCGGCAAGGAATCGGTGCGGATCGCGGACCGGTCGGGCGGACAGGCGCGTCACCGCCATCCGCGGATCTGGGTCGCGGCGGCGCTGACCGCGGCCGACCGGGTGCGTGAGGCCCGGCAGGTGCTGATCGCCGATCAGGAGGAGATCGACAGGTTCGGCACCGGCTGGTCACTTCCCCTGTGGCACCTGCGCCTCGCCGACCTGAACCTGAAGACCGGCCATGTCGACGGCGCCCAGGTCGAGGCCGAGATGGGGTTGCGGGCGGCCAACCGCACCAGCGGCGCCCCGCGTATGGTCCGCCTGCTGACGATGCTCGCCCAGGTCGCCCTGCATCGGGGGGACGAGGCGCAGGCACACGAGCACATCGCCGCCGCCTGGTCGGCGCTCGCCCAGACGAAGCAGCACCCGCCGTACGAGCTGACGTGGGTCGGCGCCCTCTCCAAGGGGAACGGGGACGACCCGCAGGCCGCTCTCGCCGAGGTCGGCGACATCCTGGCCGCGGAGACGGCGCAGATCCGCCTGCTCATCCGGATACCCGACGCGGCGGCCGGCATCGCCCGTTGGGCGCGGAGGGTCGGCGACCCGGGCGTGGCCGAACCGATCATCCGCAGTATGCGCGGCCTGGCCGACCGCAACCCGCAGATCACCCTCTTCCAGGCGGCCGCGCTGCACGCCGAAGGGGTGGCGTCGGCCGATCCCGCGGTCTTGGGGACGGCACTGGAGGCCTACGGTCGCACCAGCCGGCGCATGTCCCGCGCCTCGGTCCTGGAGGACCTGGCGGCTTCGGGGGAGCGCCGCACCTCCTCGAACCGCTCCCCGATCGACCTGCTCGAATCCGCTCTGACCGAGTACGTCGCGCACGGCGCCGAACACGGGGCCCGCCGGGTCCGTGCCGCCCTCGCCCGGCTCCGGAGCGCGGGCGGCCGGCCAGGGCTCGACAGCGCCGGTCTGACGGAGTCCGAGCTCCGGGTGGCCCGGCTGGTCGCGGAAGGACTGACCAACCGTGAGGTCGCGACCAGGCTGCACCTGTCCCCGCACACGGTCGACAGCCACCTCCGGCACAGCTTCAACAAGCTCGGTATCAGCAGCCGGGTCGAGTTGACCCGCTGGGTTCTGGCCAACGACGAGCACGCCCGTTCGCTCCTGCTCACCTCGACCTCCGCCTGACCGCCCACCGCGGCCTGCCCGTCCGGAAGGCCCCGAGCGGGCAGGCCGGGACGGGACGCCACGTCCACCACGACCACGACGGCGCCGCCCCGGGGAGGGGCGGGCACCGGTGATCCGTATTCGGGAATGGGACGGCGGGAGAGCCGGGCCTACTGTTCCAGGCAGTACTCCCGGATCGGGTATCCCACGTGCCGGTCCTCGGTGGGAAGGTGCCCCAGCACCTTGTCCCCCGGCTTCAGCTCGGTGGAGTTGAGCACCCTGTCGCCGGGGCCGAGCACACGCACGTGCCAGTCGTCCTGGAGGATCAGGTTGACCTCCTGCCCGCCGGGGGCGACGGCGTGGACCGAGAGCAGGGGGCGCGTTTCGATCTTCACCCGGCCGACGGTGACCATCCGGGTGCGGCCGGAGGTGTTCACCGCCATCACCGAGGCGCCCGCGCGCAGTTCGCTCAGGTAGTTGGTGCGCCCGTCACGCGAGAGGGTGTAGGAGTGGATCGCCCCGGCGTTGACCCGGAACGGCCGCGTGGGCATGTAGGGGAGCGGGTGGGTCTCGCTGACGCACAGGATCATGCCCTTGGAGGTGGAGCCCACGAGGATCCCCTCGTCCTTGCCGAAATAGGTGCAGGTGTCCACGCAGGCGCGTTCCCCCATCCCGACGTGCTTGACCTCGGTGATCTCCAGCTCCACCAACTCCACGTCGGGGACCTGGGCGGACGCCGTCTCCCGGAGCAGGGTCACGTCGCCGACCGCGCGCGGGGCCATCATGACGCCGTCGGAGCCGTGCTCCAGGACACCGAAGATGATCTCGGCCTCCTGGACGTCCTCGGCCACGGTGATGATCCCGCCCCCGGAGTCGTGGGCCGCGGCCAGCACGATCTCCAGGGGGATCTTCGTGGGGTCGCGGAAGTCGAGGAGGCTGACCTGCTCGGTGCGCGCGGCCTGGCAGGCGTCGTCCAGGCTGGCGGCGTCGACGATCTCGACGTGGACGCCGAACTCGACACCGGGGTTGGCCTCCCGTAGTTCGGCGACGGAGACACCGTCTCGGACGGGGTCGACGATGACCAGGTCCACGTTGGACAGCCCGTCGGGGATCCCCTTGCCCACGCTGTGGTAAACGCGCTTGACGGACGGGGGAAGCAGGCCGAGATCGTCCGGATCATCGGTCACGATGGCCTCAACCCGCTGATGCACCGCCTCCTCGATGACCGCCTTCTTGATGTCCCCCAGGCCACGGATGTCGATCCAGCAGATTTTCATGTTCCGGCTCCTCTCGAGTGCGAAAGAATCGTCGTCCACGTGGGGGCGGGTAAGCATCACGTGTACACGCGAACCGTTTTCCCCGGGGGCGCCGGGTGGTTCGGAGGACGGGTTGTCCCGTCTTCTGCGTAACGAATCCTCGGTTCCGTGAACCGCGCGAATACGGGAAGTCCGCGTGGGTGATCCGGGTGACACTCGAAGCGGCCGGCCGGAATGACCCGGCCGGCCGTGGGCGGGACCGAAGGAGCGAGGAACCCCCCATGAGAACGATTCGCGTCCAGAAATTCGGTGGAACTTCGTTAACGGAGGTGGGGCAGATCCTCCAGGCCGCGCAATTAGTGCGCGAAGCCAGGGAGAAGGGCGCTTCACCCGTCGTCTGCGTTTCCGCGCGTGGTGCGACCACCGATCGGCTTCTCGCGGAGGCGGAGGCGTTCGCCTCACCCAACGCGCGTGAACTCGACCAACTGTTGTCGACGGGGGAGATCGCCTCCGCCGCGTTCATGGCGATGGCCCTACAGGCGTCGGGAGTGCCCGCGGTCTCCCTGACCGGCGGGCAGGCCGGCATCGACGCCGTCCACGTCGGCGGCGAAACCCGCATTTCCGCGATCGAGACACGACGGATTCTGGCGCACCTGGCGGAGGGGACCGTCGTCGTCGTGGCGGGCTTCCAGGGGCATGACGAGGACGGTGACGTCCGCACGCTCGGCCGGGGCGGATCCGACACCACCGCGGTGGCGCTCGCCGTCGCGCTGGGGGCGGGAACATGCGAGATCTACACGGACGTCCACGGCGTCTACACGGCGGACCCCCGTGTGGTGCCCGACGCCCGCGTGCTGCCGGAGGTCCCCCACGAGGTGATGAGCGAGATGTCGATATCCGGCGCCCGCGTCCTCCATTCCCGCGCGGTGGAACTCGCGGCGGTCCACGGCACCACGATCACCGTTGGCGCGCCCGACACCCGCATTCCAGGAACGATCGTCCAAGGGCGGAGTGGGCCCATGCTCGAAAACGCAGGATTCGTGTACGCCGTCACCCACGATCCCAACGTCGCGAAGGTCGGCGTGCGCCTCGACGAGGACGGAGACGGCCTCGGCCGGGTCCTCCTCGACGTGCTCCACGAACGCCTGCTCCCGCTCCACCTCACCGGCTGGGCCGGCGGCCCCTCGACAGGCCTCGACCTCGGCTTCGTCGTGCGCGGGGACCGCGTGGAGGAGGTCGAGGAACTGCTGCGCCGCTCGGCCGGCAGCCATGGTCTCACCTACACGATCGACACCGGTGCCGCGCAGGTCTCGGTCGTGGGGGTCGGCCTGCTGAACCGGCCGGGACTGTCCAGGCGCATCCTGCGCGTCCTGGGAGACCTCGGCATCACCACCGAATGGATGTCGCTCACCCAGTCACGCGCCTCCGTGCTGGTCCCGGCCTCGCGTGTCGACAAGGCGACGGCGGCGCTGCACGAGGCGTTCGGACTGGGCGCGGCCCCGGCCTGACGGCCCCACTCCCCGGAACAACCGAGACCCACCAGAGAGGCAGAGTAATGACGAACTTCCGATCGTCGGCCACGTTACTGCGGATGCGCCGTCTCCACCGCTACGGTGACGGCCGGCTCTTCGTGGTGCCCCTGGACCATTCGGTCGCGGACGGGCCCATCGTGCCCGCGCGCACCCTCGATCCGCTCGTCGGGACCCTGGCGGAGAACGGGGTGGACGCCGTCGTCGTGCACAAGGGGCGCGTGGCGTTCGTGGACCCCCGCCGTTTCGCGGACATCGGGCTCATCGTCCACCTGAGCGCGAGCACCATGCACGCGCCCGACCCCGACGCCAAGTACCTGGTCTCCAGTGTCGAGGCCGCGGTCCGGTTGGCCGCCGACGCGGTGAGCGTCCACGTGAACCTGGGGTCCGACGACGAACGGAGGCAGATAGCGGACTTCGCCGCGGTCGCCGACGCCTGCGCCGAGTGGGGGATCCCGCTTTTGGCCATGATGTACCCGCGCGGTCCGCGCATCACCGATCCGCGTGATCCCGGGCTGCTCGCGCACGCCGCGTCGCTCGCGACCGACCTCGGCGCCGACATCGTGAAACTGCCGTGGGCGCGGACGCCGGAGGAGATGGCCGACGTCGTGGCCCAAAGCTCCGTGCCGGTCATCACCGCGGGCGGGCCTGCGGGGCAGGCCTCCGCCGACGTCGTGGCCCAAGTATCCCGGCTGCTCAGCGCGGGCACGTCGGGCGTGGCCATGGGCCGGAACATCTTCGAGGCCCCCGCGCCGGGCGAAATGGCCCGCCGGGTGGCGGAGGTCATCCACCCCCTGCTCGCCTCCGAGGGGTTCTCCCGGTCGGTGGGCGGAGTCCGTGACCACGCGGAGATGAGCCTGCCGCGCTGACCGTCCGGCCGTGCCCGGGCCTTACCGGGCCGCGGCGCCGCCACCGCCCGCGCGCGGGCGGTGCTCCTCCCTTCCACCACCGTCTGCTGGAGAAGTGATGCGATGTCTGACGACCCACGAATGAGACAGGGCCGTGATCGCGGTCCGGGACCCGGGGAGAAGCGCGGTTTCGAGGTGGGCATCGTGGGGGCGGGCCCCCGCGGGCTGTCGGTGCTGGAGCGGCTGTGCGCCAACGCGAGGAGAGACTCCTCGCATCGGGAGGTGACGGTCCACCTCATCGACTCCTTCCCCCCGGGAGCGGGGGCGGTGTGGCGCACCGACCAGTCGCGGCTCCTGCTGATGAACACCGTGGCGTCCCAGATCACGGTCTACACCGACGACAGCGTCCAGATCGACGGGCCGATCGAACCGGGCCCCAGCCTCTACGACTGGGCCCAAGGGCTGGCCCTCCTCGGTGAGTTCGACGGCTACGACGAGGAGATCCTGGTGGAGGCGCGCGGCCTGGGACCCGACTCCTATCCGACGCGGGCCCTGTACGGCTGCTACCTGCGTGCCTGTTTCGCCCGCATCGTCGCCGGGGCGCCGGCCAACGTCCGGGTCCGGGTCCACGCCACCCGGGCGTTGGCGATGGCCGACGCCTACGGGGTCCAAGGCGGCCCGCAGGGCATCCGTATGGAGAACGGGACGAGCCTGAACTTCCTGGACGCCATCGTCTTGGCCCAGGGCCATCTGCCCGTCCGCCGAAGCGCGCAACAGGCCCGCACCACCAGCCTGGCCCGCATCCACGGGCTCGTCTACGTCACCCCCGACAACCCCGCCGACGTGGATCTGAGCGGGGTCGAGGCGGGGCGGCCGGTGCTGCTCCGCGGTCTTGGACTCAACTTCTTCGACTACGTGACCCTGCTCACCCAGGGGCGGGGCGGGAGGTTCGAGGAGCGGGCGGACCGCCTGGTGTACCACCCCTCCGGTGCAGAACCGGTCATCTACGGGTTCTCTCGCCGGGGCATCCCCTACCACGCGCGCGGGCGTAACCAGAAGGGGGCCGCGGGACGTCACGTCCCCCGCCTGTTCACGGCCGCGACGATCGAACGCCTCCGCCGGCTCTCCCCGGAAGGGCTGAGCTTCTCCCGGGATCTGTGGCCGTTGATCAGGCGGGAGGTCGAGAGCGTCTACTACGCCACCCTGCTGCGCTCGCGGGGGGATGCCACCGCGGCCGAGACCTTCACCTCCCGTTTCCTCGTGGAGGACGAGGCGGGGGCCGTCGCGCTGTCGACCGAGTACGGCATCGTGCCCGCCGACCGGTGGGACTGGCGCCGGCTCGGCCGCCCCCACGAGGGGCGGGTCTTCACCAGCCGGGCCGGATTCCAGGCCTGGCTTCTCGACCACCTCGCCCAGGACGTCCGCGCGGCCGAGGCCGGAAACGTCGACGGACCGCTCAAGGCGGCCCTGGACGTACTGCGCGACCTGCGTAACGAGGTCAGGCTCGCGGTCGACCACGGGGGGCTGGACGGGAGGTCCTACCGTGACGAACTGCAGGGCTGGTACACGCCCCTCAACGCCTTCCTGTCGATCGGCCCGCCCGCCTCGCGGATCAGGGAGCTCATCGCGCTGATCGAGGCCGGGGTCGTGGAGATCACCGGCCCGGGCACCCAGGTCCGCTTCGACGCCTCCCTCCCCGGGTTCGTCGCGGTCTCCGACCAGGTGCCGGGCCCTCCGATTCGGTCGAAGGCCCTCATCGAGGCCCGGCTTCCCGAACCCGACCTGCGCCGGGTGGACGACCCCCTGCTCACCCACCTGTTGAACAGCGACCAGGTCGTCCCCTACCGGATCGCGTGCCAGGGGGGCGGCTGCTACGAGACCGGCGGGCTCGCGGTCACCGAACGCCCCTACCACCTGGTCGACGGGCGCGGCCGGGTCCACCCGCGCCGCTTCGCCTACGGGGTGCCCACCGAGGCGGTGCACTGGGTCACGGCCGCGGGGACCCGTCCCGGGGTCGACTCGGTCACCCTGGGCGACTCCGACGCGATCGCGCGGTCGGTGCTCGCGTTGGCACCCGCCGTGCACGTTCCGGTCGGGGACCGGGTGGCCGCGTCGCGCGGCGACCTGACAGAGGTGATCGTGTGACCGGGGAGGAGCAGATCGACGCGGGACTGCTCTCGCCGGTGCGGGCCGCCACCCCGGTGGAACGGGTCGTCTCCGACGCCGCGTGGCTGCGCGCCATCTTGGAGGCCGAGGCGGCGCTCGCCCGGGCCCAGGCCGGGCTGGGCGTCGTGCCCCGGTCGGCGGCCGAGGCCATCACCAGGGTGGCCACGTCCGGATGCGTCGACCTGCGCGCGGTCGCGGTCGCCGCCCGAGAGAACGCCAATCCGGTGGTGGCCCTGGTGAGGGAGCTCACCAGGTGTGTCGCCGAGCGCGACCCGAACGCCGCCGAGTACGTCCACCAGGGGTCGACCAGCCAGGACGTCTTCGACACCGGTGCGATGCTGGTCTCCCAGCGGGCCCTGCGGCTGATCCGCGCCGACCTGTCCTCGGCCATCCGTGGCCTGGAGACGCTTGCGCACGAGCACCGGGACACCCTCATGGCCGGGCGGACCCTCGCCATGCAGGCGGTGCCCATCACCTTCGGTCTCAAAGCCGTGGGGTGGCGTCACCTGCTCGTGGACGCCCGCGAACGGGTCTCACGGCTGCTCGACGGCGGGCTGCCGGTCTCGCTCGGAGGAGCCGCGGGGACACTGGCCGGCTACCTGGAGTACGCCGCGCCGGAGGGGGAGCTCTCGGGAAAGGGGCGGGCCCGCCACACCAACCGCCTGGTGCGGGCCTTCGCCCGGGAGACCGGCCTGGCACCCCAGACGCTGCCCTGGCACAGCCTGCGCACGCCGATCGCCGATCTCGCGTCGGTGCTGGGATTCACGGCTGGGGCGCTCGGCAAGATCGCCGTCGACGTCCTCACCCTGTCCCGTACCGAGATCGGGGAGGTGGTGGAGCCGGGCCCTGCGGGCAGGGGGGCCTCCTCGGCCATGCCCCACAAACGCAACCCCGTCCTGGCCACCCTGATCCGCAGCGCCGCCCTCCAGGTGCCCGCCCTTACCGCGGGGCTGCTCCAGTGCGTGGCCGCGGAGGACGAGCGGTCCGGCGGGGCCTGGCACGCCGAGTGGCAGCCGCTGCGCGAGTGTCTCAGGCTCACCGGAGGGTCCACCCACACCCTCGTCGAACTGGTCGCGGGGCTGCGTGTCAGGCCCGACCGGATGGTGCGCAACGTGGCGGTGGAGGCGGGTGCCGTGACCAGCGAGCGCGTGGCGGCGGTACTGGCACCGCTGCTGGGGCGGGCCAGAGCCCGCGCCCTGGTGGCCGACTGCGCCGGGCGGACGGCCGGGGGCGGGCCGGAACAGGCCGAGCTGCTCTTCGCCGCCCTCGCCCACGAGCCCGCGACGGCCGGGAAGTTCTCCCTCGACGACCTCGTGGGGTTGTGCGATCCGGCCGGATACACCGGAGCAGCGGTTCACCTGGTCGACCACGCGCTCGGCCAGCACCGGCCGGCCACGCCGAAGGAGACGGTGCCAGACCCGGCCCGGTGAGCGAGAAAGCGGAAGACGCGCACGGAGACGTCGTGGCGCGAACACGGTATGCCCTCGGCGGAAGCGGGACACCGACTCTCTCGGAATGTGCCGTGTTGCCGGGATGGCGGAGCGAAAACCCTTCGAAATCATTTCACAGTCCGGCGTCAAGGCGCCGCCACGGTCATGTGGAGGAGTGTTCCGATGGTCGTCCACTCATTCTCTTCCCACTCTTATCCCCCCTCCGCCGCTGTTCCGCTGGAAGCGCGCAGACGGCTGTTCGCCGACGAGGACCTCGGCATGGGCAACTTCCTCGACCGGGTCGCCGCCGTCCACCCGGCCGGTGACCGGCCGTTCCTGTGGACGGTCGCGCGCGGGGGCTCCCCTGAGCAGGCCCGCCCCCTCAGCGTCGAACAGCTCGTCCGTACCCGTGACACGTACGCGGGGTGGTACCACGCGGCGGGGGTCACCAAGGGGGATCCGGTCGCCGTCTACCTCGACGACGGGGTGGGCTACTTCCTCCACTTCCTCGCCCTGAGCTCCCTGGGTGCCGTCCCCGCCCTGGTCAACGGGCGGATGCCGGCACCCGTGGCGGCCGACTACGTCGCCCGGATCGGCGCGGTCGGGGTCGTGGCCACCACGGGGCACCTGGCCGCGCTCAGGGACGCCGGCCTGGACGCCGGCGGACTGCTGTGGTGCGCGGACGCGGCCGAGATCCCCGCCGAGCCCGCCTCGGGGACGGCGCTCCCCGGCGTGTTCCCCTACCCCCACGCCGACCCCGACCCCGTCATGCTCTGCCACACGTCGGGGACGACCGGCCCACCCAAGGCCGCGATGTTCGGCCACCGACAGTTCTTCCTTGGCAAGCGGGAGCGTCTGCTCACCTTCCCGCAGGCGGAGGAGGGCAACCGGTTGCTGACCGCGCTCCCGCAGTCCCACTCCGCGGGCATCAGCTACCTGATGACGGCGACCCTCCTGGGGCTGCCCACCATGGTCATGACCGACAACGACGGCGCGTCGGTGCGCGCCGCCATGGACAGGTTCGAGCCCACCGTGGTGGCGGCCTTTCCACAGACCTACGTCGAGCTCGCCGCCCTCGACCTGTCCGGGCCGGGAAGCGCGCAGGTGCACACGTGGATCAACACCGGCGACTCCGCCCACGAGGCGCACATCCGCGCCCTGGTCCGCTACGGGCGCCGGCCCGACGGGAACGGCGGGCACCGCCCGGGGTCGAGGTTCATTGACGGGCTCGGCTCCTCGGAGATGGGAATGGCCCTCTTCCGGAAGGTCAGCGAGCCAGAGAGCGGGGACTACGGCCGGTGCGTCGGCACACCGATCGACATCGTCGAGGAGGTCGCGGTCCTCGACGACGCCGGACGGCCCCTGGGGCCGGGCGAGCCGGGGCGCCTCGGGGTGCGGACGCCCACGGTCACGCCGGGGTACTGGAACGACTCCCGCCGCACCATCCAGTCGTCCTACTCCGGGTACTGGCTGACCGGTGACGTCGTGTACCGCACCGAGGACGGCAGGATCTACCACCTGGACCGTTCGCCCGATGTCATCCACACGGCCGACGGGCCGGTGTACAGCCTGCCCATCGAGGAGGTCGTCCTGACCGACCCCGTGGTCGACGACTGCGCGGTCATCGCCGTGCCGGACCCCGTGGCCGGGGACCAGGCCCCGTTCGCCGTCGTCCGGCTGAGGGCGGGAACACCTGCCCCCGGCAGCCTTCTCGACACGCTCAACGCGGCGCTCGCCGAGGCGGGGCTGGTACCGCTGCGAGGGGTGACCGTGGCCGCCGGCCCCGATGAGTTCCCCACCGGGCCGACCGGGAAGGTCCTCAAGCGGCGGATGCGGGAGATGTACGTTTCGGCGCTCGCGGGGTCGGGCGTCTCGTGAGTACCCGCCGGGAGCACGCGGCCACGGGAGGCGGCGGCCGGCCGCCCGCGCCGGCCGGACGGGCAGGGAAGAACGCACAGTCGAGGAGACGACGATGACGGCGACAGCGGAGAACAACTCGTTCCAGGCCACGGGCATCCCCGACATGCCGGGGGGCGTACTGGGAGGTGGAGACCGGCCCCCGGCCGTGCGCATGTACGAGATGCTCTACAGCTCCCTCGTCAGCCAGCTCCTGGTCGCGGTCGCCGACATCGGCCTGGCCGACGAGCTGACGGCGGGCCGGCGCCCCGTGCGCGAACTGGCGGCGGCCACCGGCGCCCACCCCGGCGCCCTCTACCGGGTGATGCGCGCGCTGGCCAGCACCGGCGTGTTCGCGGAGGTGGAGCCGGAGGTCTTCGAGCACACCCCGCTGTCCCGCACCCTGTGCAGCGACGAGCAGGGGTCGATGCGCGACGTCGCCAGGTACGTCGGCCTTCCCGCCCGCCAGCAGGCGTTCGCGAACGTCTCCCACAGTCTGCGCACCGGTGAGCCGGCCTTCGACCACGTGCACGGGAAGTCCTGGTGGGAGTACTTCGGGGAGCACCGTGAGCTCGCCACCCTGTTCAACCGGGCCATGGGCACCATGTCCCGCCGGATCAACTCCGAGGTCCTGGAGCACTACGACTTCGGCGGCGTACGCCACCTGGTGGACGTCGGAGGGGGACAGGGACACCTCGTCTCCCTGATCGCGCAGCGTTACCCGGATCTGACCGCCGTGGTGTACGACCTGCCGCGCGTCGTCCCCGAGGCAAGGGAGGTCATCCAAGGCGCCGGGCTCGAGGATCGGGTGCGCTGCGAGGGGGGTGACTTCCTCGAACGGGTTCCCGGAGGGGGAGACCTCTACGTCGTCTCCTGGACCCTGCACGACTGGGACGACGCCGACGCCGAACGGATGCTCGCCAACATCGGCCGGGCGATGGAACCCGGCGGCACGCTGCTGGTGATCGACGAGGTTCCCCCGTCGAACAACTCGCCCCACTTCGGCAAGTTCGAGGACATCGTCATGCTGACGCTGCTACGCGGGCACATCCGGACCGAGGACGAACTGGTGCCGTTGTTCCGGCGGGCGGGGCTGCGGATCTCCGAGATCCGTTCGACGCCCTCCCCGACCAGCGTGATCGTCGCCCACCACATGTGACGGCGGACGGCGGAGGAACGCGGGGCCGGCTCGGGAAACCGGGGAGGCCGGCCCCGTCCGCCGGCCCGCCCGGGCCACCGGACGCCCAAGAGGCCGAGCGGAACGGAGCGCGCTCCCGCCGACCACGGCGCCGCCCCTCATCCCGCCCGCTGCCGGGCGAGCGCCTTCCCGATGACGCGCGCGCCATCGGGAAGGCGCCGGGGTTCGGACCCGCGTAGTCGGGCCGAAGGCGGGGACCGGTGGGCTCGGCGGGGAACCACTCGTCGCCGGGGGCGACGACGACCCCGGCGCGCTCGCACTCCTCGACGAGCCCGGGCGGATCGGTGGTGTCCGGCAGCCGCCCCCAGAGGTTCAGCCCTCCCCGGGGCACGGCTTCCAGGTGGGCGGCGGGGGCGTGCTCCCGCCGACCGCGGCGGGATGCCGCCCCGGCAGGTCGGTGACTCCATCGACCAGGGGCGGCCCGCGCCGACGAGGGTGCGGAACCCGGCGCTCCTGTGCGTCCTTCGAGAACAGTGGTCAGGAGCCGGAACGCCGCGACCGAGGACCGGGGAGGTCGCCGTCGCCCTGTCCCGCAGACCCGGTCGGTCCGTTCGGAACCGTGTTCCCGCGGTCGTCCCCGCTCCCCGGGGCAGGAGGAGAGGAGATCCGCTGACAGGCCGGTACGGGCACCTCCGGCGGGGAACCGGCCGACGTGCCACGGGAGTGAGCGTTGTGGGCTGCCGTCCCTGCCCCGCTCGGCCGGTTCGCCGGAGCAGTACCGACGCGCGCCTTCGCCCGTACGCGTCACGCCGGGGCCCTCCAGGCCGATCCGACGCGAAACCCCTCGATGTTCCGCACCTCGTACACTGGGTTCGGAGTCTCGCCATCCGGGTCCCCGTGATGGCACCTGAGTCGAAGACGAGTTCACCCGTCCGGACATGGTGGGGCTGTCCGACCACGGGGAGCCGGTACCGGAATCCGACGACCGGGCCGGTCTGGCCCGCTGAGATGTCCACCCGCGGCAACCGCGGGCGGACCCAGCCACCTTCAGAAGGACGTGGGAGAATGGGCCATATGGACATTCTGGGGCGCAACAACGTGGTCGTGACCGGACGGACCGATGGGCCCACCGTGGTGCTGGCACACGGTTTCGGTTGCGACCAGAACCTGTGGCGCCTGGTCGTGCCACTCCTGGAGCCGGACTTCCGCGTGGTCCGGTTCGACTACGTCGGCTCGGGGAAGTCCGACCTGTCGGCGTGGAACGCCGAACGCTACAGCACGCTCGACGGTTACGCCCGCGACGCCGTCGAGGTGTGCGCGGCCCTCGACCTGTCCGACGCGGTGTTCGTCGGCCACTCGGTGAGCGCCATGGTGGGGGTCCTCGCCGCGGCCGCCGCGCCCGAACGCATCGGCGCGCTCGCGATGATCACCCCGTCCCCCTGCTACATCGACGACGAGGGCTACCGTGGGGGGTTCAGCGCCACCGACATCGACGAGCTGCTGGAGTCGCTCGACTCCAACTACCTGGGCTGGTCGGCCGCCATGGCGCCGGTGATCATGGGCAACCCGGACCGGCCGGAGCTGGGGCGGGAGCTGGAGAACGCGTTCTGCGCGACCGACCCCGACATCGCGGCCGTGTTCGCCCGTACCACCTTCCTCTCCGACAGCCGCGACGACCTGAAGACGGTGTCCGTGCCGACGCTGATCGTGGAGTGCGCCCAGGACGTGATCGCCCCCCGCGAGGTCGGCGCTACGTGCAGGCGGCCATCCCCGGCAGTCGGTTGGTCACCCTGGACGCCACCGGCCACTGCCCCCAGCTCAGCGCGCCCACGGCCACCGCCGAGGCGATAGCCGCGTTCGCCGGAGCCCGCGCGTGATGAACCGCGGATCCGAGCCCGCGGCCAACGGCGGCCGCGGGCTCGGATCCGCGGTCGACGCGGCGTTCACCTCGCTCCTGGAGGAGAGCGCGGAGGACCTCTACGAGAACGCCCCCTGCGGTTACCTGTCGACGCTGATGGACGGCACGATCGCCAAGGTCAACGGCACCCTGCTGGGATGGCTGGGCCGCGAGCGGGACGAAGTGGTCGGCCGGATGAGCTTCTCCGACCTGCTGACCGTCGGCGGGAAGCTCTACCACGAGACCCACTTCGCCCCGCTGCTGCACATGCGGGGAGAGGTCAACGGCATCGCCCTGGAGATCCGGGCGGCCGACGGCACCCGGATGCCGGTGCTGGTCACGTCGGTCGTCAAGAACGGCGACGGCGGCGAGCCGCTGCTCATCCGCACCACCCTGACCGACGCCCGCGACCGCCGCTCCTACGAGGCGGAACTGCTGCGCGCCCGCCGCGCCGCCGAGGAGGCGCGGCGCCAGGCCGAGGCCGACCGCGTCCGGTTGCAGTCGGCGCTGGCCGTGCTCCAGCAGAGCCTGCTGCCCGACACGCTGCCGGACGTGCCCGGCCTGGTGACGGCCACCCACTACCACACGGCGTCGCCCGACCGGCTGGGCGGCGACTTCTACGACCTGTTCCCCCTCGGCGAGGACCGGTGGGCGTTCTTCCTGGGGGACGTGTCCGGCAAGGGGCCCGAGGCGGCGTCCCTCACCTCGCTGGCCCGGTACACCCTGCGCACGGCGGCCGCGTACACCGCCGATCCGGCCGCGGTGCTGGCGACGCTCAACACCGCGCTCCACGATCGCTACACGAGCGGCGAGCCGCGCTACTGCACCGCCGTGTTCGGGGTGCTCCAACCGGACGGCGACGGGTTCGACGTGCGCGTCGCCAGTGGTGGCCACCCGCCGGCCGTGATCACGCGAGCCGACGGCGGGGCCGAGTTCCTGGACACCCCGGGCGGCATGCTCGTGGGCATCCTGCCCGACGCGCCGTTCGTCGGCGCGCACAACCGGCTGGAACCCGGGGACAGCCTGCTGCTCTACACCGACGGCCTCACCGAGGCGCGTGTCGGCGCCGACCGCGGCCTGTTCGGCGAGGAGGCGCTGCGCGCGTTCGCCGCCGAACACGCGGGCGGCGGACCGGACGGGATCGTGGCGGCCCTGGTCGAACTGCTCTCGGGATTCGGCGATGGACTCAACGACGACACCGCGCTGCTGTGCCTGGGGGTGCCCGCCACACCGGACGCAGCGGCGGAGGGGAAGAGGACATGAACTCGTTGTCCGTGGCCGTCGAGGACGCTCCCACGGGCCCCGTGGTGCAGGTCATGGGCGACCTCGACTACGACAGCGCCGACGTGTTCCGCGCGGCGGTGGGCGGCCTGGCGGTGCCGCCGGGCGCGCTGCTCGTGATCGACCTCGCGGGACTCACGTTCTGCGACTCCAGCGGCATCACCGCGTTCCTCGCCGCCTGGAACCACGCACGGGCGTCCGGTGGCGACGCCGCTCTGGCGGCGGTGCCGCCCAGCACCGCACGCATTCTGCATATCGTCGGGGTCGACCGCATCCTCCAGGTGTACCCGGACGCGACCGTCGCGGCCCAGGCCGCCTCACGCGGCGCCTGACCGCGCCCCGCGCGTCCGGTATCCGGAGTACCGGCCCGGCCCCGGCCAGCCGGGGAATGGGTCATGCAGAAAGGGCCCGGCCGGTGGCCGACGAGCGCGGCGCGGACCGTCGCATGGTTCCACGTCGCCCTTCGTCGGGTTCTCTCCGTCCCCACGCACCGTCCTGTCGTGGACGTCTGCGACACCCCCGCCGTCCTGTGACGGTTCGACCGGCGGGGCGTCGGTACCGCCTCCCAAGTTGCTGACGGGGAGCTGGCCGAGTGGCGAGCAGGGTGCTTTGGGGACGGCCAGAGGAGTCGGACACGTGCTCCCCGAACTCCTCGCGAACGCTCCCCAGCCGCTGTTCCGGCAAGGACCGTCCCCGGTCCGGTTGCCTGAGCCGCCCCGGCAGGGGTTCGTCGCTCCGCGTGTCCTGGGAATACGCAAGGGCACGGACGGGTGGCTGAGCGACCTCGTCGCCTGCCCGCCGCGGACGCAGACGCCTCCGCCGCCGCGTCCTGAGGCGCTGCGCGATTACCGATCCCTGCTTGAGCTCGCACTCTCCGACGGCAAGGTCGTCGGCGAGGAAGCCCGGAACCTGGCCGTCCTCGCGACACGGGCCGGCCTCACGCAGCTCACCGCCCAGCAGGTCCACGAGGACACACTGGCCCTGGCCCGCCGGCGGGCCGAAGCCGACGGGGTCGTGACCTCAGCGGAGTTCAAGGAGTTGCGGGCGGCCGCCGAGAACCCGGGTGCCACCCACCCCATCCAGGACCTACAGGAGGCGGCGACGGCCCACCGTCCACAGAACCGGCGGCTGAAGGGGTGGCGCCTGCCGCCGGTGGGCGAGGCACCCGGTATGCAGGAACTACTGGACTACGCACTCGCCAATGGGGCGACGGTTGCCGAGAACCTCACCAAGACGGTGCGGCTGGTCGTCGCGGGAACCGACGGCTCCGACCCCGGCTGGGCCAGGCGCGCGCCGCCAACGTCCCCGTCATGACGGTCGACGAGGCCCGCAAGGTGTTGGAAGGCGAGGTGGCGGCGGTCGCGGCGAGTTCCGGCGTCTTCAGCGACAGCCGGGACCGGGAGGTGGCCGAACGCCTCGCGGCCGAATCGGGATCCGCGCGGCCCGAATGGCATGAATTCCGGCGCCCGCGTCAGTTGACGGTAACCGGGTACAAGCGGCAGTTCACCGAGCCTTTCCAGCGCGACCGGCCTGCCGACAACGTTCTCTCCCGTCCTTCCGCCCGTCCCCGACCGGTGGCCGCGGCGCGGGGAGGAAGCGGGTGCGGGGTATTCCTCCTCATGTCGACCGGCATTGACCTCGCCCTCACCGAAGTCGCCACCCACCTGCCCATTCGGCTTCCGTCGGACGGACAGGTACCGGAGGGGACCCGCATAGGCCGTATCGGCCGGACGCGCGGACGGCGCGCGAAGTGAGTGCGCCAATAGTCACGAGATACCCCGAAGAGTCAGGAAGCCGACGGCCGAGACGGCTCTGGACGAACCTTCCGGCCTGTTGCGCGTCCGCCTGGATGTCTCGCTCAGCCGCGTCCTGAACGCTCGGCGCCGTGTGCGATGAACGCGCGACGTGGACCGTCCCGGTTCTCCTCCCACCCTCCGGACGTGGGGAAGGCCCGGCCTGTCTGTGCAGGTCGGGCTCTGTCTTTACCGTCGCGGCGATGCGTAATCGGGAGGAATCGCCCCAGGTCTTTCGGATCCGTAGACCGATCAGGCTCCTTGTTCCACGACATATCGGGCGGCGTTGTCCAGCGCCGGGTTCTCCCATGTCGATGACGCTCCTGCTGCCCTTCGCCGTCATCGGGTGTTCCGCCGTGCCTGGAAATCCTCTGTCCTTTTCGCCTCCTTGTCCAAATCGGGTGAAGGAATCGAATGGCTGACACGGAGCAGGCGGAAGGGCAGCCAGGTGGTTCTTCGCGCCGACGCCCCAGGGGAAAGGCCTGATGTGGCCAGATGGGGGTTAAAGGGCATTTCGCGGCATCCGTGGAGGTAAATCCCGATTAATTTGTGTGGTTCCAGCCCCGCACAGGGGAGCCGATGAATCAAGAACCTCCCGGAGGAGCCACGTGAAGCGCGGATTGCCGGTGGAGTTGAAGGCCGTACGCCTGTTGCTGTTCATCACGGCCGGGCTGACCCTGCTGGCCGTGGTCGGAGCGTTGATGGTCGTCGAGGTCGACGCGGTGATCCTGGGCGAGCTGACCTGGGTGGCGCTGCCCGGCGTGCTCGCGCTCGTGTTCGCGCTGCGCCTGCCTCGCGGCGGCCGGGTGCTGTTCTGGGGGATCGCGGTCCTTCAGGTGCTGACCCTGCTATTGGCGCTGGGCAATCTTCCCAGTCCGAGCGCGCTGACGCAGATGCTGCTGCCGCTGCTGACCCTGGGACTACTCACCCGCGCCCGGGCCCGCGAGGCGCTCCTGTCCCGCTGACCTCACCACGGCCCCACCACCCCCATCCCCTGATTCCCCCGGTGGCCTTTCATGCTGCGCAGAATCCACGACCCCGACCGGGGCGCCTCCTTCGTCGAGTACAGCGCGGTCATCATGCTGGTCGCGGCCATCATGGCCGTCCTGATCGGCTCTGGTATCCCCACCACGTTGCGCGACGGCGTCACCGGTGCCGTCGGCTCCATCTTCGACGGCACCGGCGCTGATCAAGGGAACGTGCCCGTCGCCGGCAACGAGGAACAGGATCCCCTCGACAGTCCGCCCGCTGAGGAGGAGCAGGAGGATGCCTCCTCGCGGGACGACGAGGAGACTGTGCCGGGGCCGGCCGAGCCGCAGATCCAGCCCGCCGCCGACACCTCCGAGAACACCGCTGACGCCGGCGGTGGGCTCCTGGACAGCACGTGGCGCTTCCTCACCGGCGCCGGCGGGGGGATCGCCGACGACGCCACCGACCTGGTCGACACCGTCCTCAACCCCATCGACACCGCCACCGAGATGACCACCAGCCTGGCCGGCGACGTCTGGGCCCACGGCCTCGAAACCGCCGACCAGGTCCGCGAGCGGCTTGACGAGGGCGACTACCTCGGCGCCGCGGAGACCTTCCTGAAGGAGAACATCCGCTACGGGGCGTGGGAGTCCCCGCTGAGCGTGGGCAGCCTGTACCGCAGCGTGGTCGACGAGGAGGTCACCGGCTCCTGGAGCAGCGGCGACTACGCCGGGGCCCTGGGGCGCGGCGCGTGGAACCTCGGCTCCTACTTCATTCCCGGCGTGGGGTGGCTGGGCCGAGGCGGCAAGCTGACCCAGGCCATCGCCGAGGGCACCCCCGACCCGCCCGGAGCCAACACCCCCCACTTCCACGCCGACGGTGCCGATCCCGGCCAGCCTCCCCCCAACTCCCCGGACGACCGGCCTGACCAGGACGGCCAGGACAGCCAGGACGGCGACGGATCCTCGTGCGCCCGTAACAGCTTCGTCCCCGGCACTCTCGTGCTGATGGCCGACGGCGCCCACCGCCCCATCGAGGACGTCGGAGTCGGCGATCATGTCTGGGCCACCGACCCTCTCACCGGGGAGTCCGGGCCGCGCCCCGTCACCGACCTCATCGACGGCCACGGCCCCACGACGCTGGTGGAGATCACTGTCACCGACACCGACGGCGACACCGGCCGGCTCACCGCCACCGACGGCCACCCCTTCTGGGTTCCCACCGCCCAGACCTGGACCGACGCCATCGACCTGACGCCGGGCGCCTGGCTGCAGACATCCGCCGGCACCTGGATCCAGGTCACCGCCCTGGACATCCGCACCGCCCACCAGCGGGTCCACAACCTCACCGTCGCCGACCTGCACACCTACCACGTCGCGGCAGGCCGGACAGACGTCCTCGTTCACAACGACGCCTGCCGTCTTGTACCAGGCGGAGGCCTACAGGCCCACGAGGATATGGGAGGCCATACCTTGGAGCGCCATGTCGGCGTCAGTGATGAGTATTTGCGTAATCGGACGATAGGAATCGGTCCCCCTTCGGGGAGGGTCGCGACGAGATGGACTGATAGGGAAACCGCGGAGCGTGCGGTCGCGACCGTCCTTGATCAGGAGAAAGTGAAGATCGAGGAGTGGCTGGAGAGGGTGGATACGGGATCGAAGGGCTATGTTCGACTAGAACTTGAGAATATAGATGTCGATCAGGGAGTTCTGGGTACATCTTTCGCTCGACAGGGGAGTAAGAAGAACCCGACCGGATGGGTGGAGGGAGCTCCAGAGAGGGTCACCGTGGTCCTGGTCAGGGACCCGGATAGCCCATTGGGGTACAGTATCTACACTGCTTACCCGGTTGAGTGATCCAGAGGTGCGAGAGGAGAGATGATGTACGAATATCTGAGAAAATTCTTTGCGGGGGGCATGCATCAGGACTGGGATCTCGATGGCGATAGTCTTGAGGAAATCTTTCGGAAGAGGCATGTAAATGCACTGGATGAATCGCGGAGAATTCTTCAGGAGATCGAGATGATGCTGTCCTCTGATCTCAGTGAGGAGGAGATCGACCACCTTGTCACCATCCAGTGGAGGAGCGGGTACGAGCCCGATGAGGACACGGAGACCTGGCGGGGTGTTCTGCGGGACATGATCGGATACATCCATGACATGCATCCGGAATTGGCAGATGGAGAGAGGCGAGAGAAGGAGTAGCAGAGGCATCCGGGAGGTACGCGAAGGATCGTATCGGCGCGCTCTGGAACCTTCGGGGCGAGTGCGGGCTCCGGCTGGTCCTGGCCTACCTTCTCAACAGGGCCGATACGCATGGTCGTCATTCACAGGGGGTATGCCGCTGTGGCCGGTGGCCGTGGAGACTCTCTGTGAGATGACCGTGGATCCACGCCATCCGGGCCGGCCGTCCGGAGGGGGCCGGCGTGGGAACTCCCCGCCGAAGAGCTGGGCCGCGCGCTGCGGGAGTGTCCGCCGGGGTTGCCGCTGCCCGTGTCCGGCCGGTGTGCGGAGGAAGCGCCGGCGTGCGTGTTCATGTTCGCGCACCGGCGTCCTGGATAAGGAGACGACCGGTCCGGAGAAGGGCTGACCGCGGGCCTGCGCGCGCCAGGGCGCCGGCGCCGATAACGCGCTCGCCGACGACGCCACCGACCTGGTCGACAGCGTCCTCAACCCCATCGACACCGCCACCGAGATGACCACCAGCCTGGCCGGCGACGTCTGGGCCCACGGCCTCGAATTTCACTCGGCAGGGGAGTGAGAAGAATCCGGCCGGATGGGTGGAGGGGGCTCCGGAGAGGGCCACCGTGGTCCTGGACAGGGATCCGGATAGTCCATTGGGGTGCAGTGTCTGCATTGATTACCCGGTTGACTGATCCACAGGTGTGAGAGGAGAGATGATGTACGAATATCTGGAGGACTTCTTTGCGGGGGGCATGCACCAGGACTGGGACCTCGATGGCGATAGTCTTGAGGACATCTTCCGGAAGAGGCATGTAAATGCACTGGATGAATCGCGGAGAATTCTTCAGGAGATCGAGATGATGCTGTCCTCTGATCTCAGTGAGGAGGAGATCGACCACCTTGTCACCATCCAGTGGAGGAGCGGGTACGAGCCCGATGAGGACACGGAGACCTGGCGGGGTGTTCTGCGGGACATGATCGGATACATCCATGATATGTACCCGGAATTGGCGGATGAAGAGAGGCGAGAGAAGGGGTAGAGGCATTCGGACGGGTGCGGGCTCCGGCTGGTCCTGGCCTCCCTTGTTAACAGGGCCGATGCGCATGGTCGTCATTCACAGGGGGTATGCCGCTGTGGCCGGTGGCCGGTGGCCGTGGAGACTCTCTGTGAGATGACCGTGGATCCACGCCATCCGGGCCGGCCGTCCGGAGAGGGCCGGCGTGGGAACTCCCCGCCGAAGAGCTGGGCCGCGCGCTGCGGGAGTGTCCGCAGGGGTTGCCGCTGTCCGTGTCCGGCCGGGGCGCGGAGGAAGCGCCGGCGTGCGTGTTCATGTTCGCGCACCGGCGTCCTGGATAAGGAGACGACCGGTCCGGAGAAGGGCTGACCGCGGGCCTGCGCGCGCCAGGTGTGACGGAGGCCGGCAACCCTGGGAGGGATGAGAGACATACCGGTACCAGGGGAGGGAGCCCTGATGAGTTGCGCGAACGGTGACCGGACGCGGGGCTGGGGAAACGGCCGGTCGTCTCGGTGAGCACCGTGGGGAGGAACCGCGCCTCGGATGACGGCCCGCCGCCGGTCGAGAGGTCCGGGTCTTCGCCCCGCCCTCTGGGCGTGAGGGGGCGGCGGCTCTCGTGGCCTCCCCGGTGGGCCGCCCGGACCGGATCGGGCCGGCTCCGCGCGAACCGCGGCACCGCGTCCCCGCCACGTTGTGCGACGGCGCCGGCGCCGATGAGGAGGACGCGTCCGCCGCCGGCCCGCACACCTGGCACGGCGCGGCAGGCCGGACGGACATCCTCGTACACGACACCAACGAGGATCGTGGCGACAGCGGAGCGGGAGGCGAGACGCGAGAACAGGCTCCGGCCACCACCCGGCCGCGTGACACCCTCGGAACGGCGGCAGATGGAGAGCGTCCCGGTGATCACCGGGAGGTGGCCGGGAGAAGGTGAAGGATGTACCGGCCGGGTACCCCGGCAGGTCGTCGATCACCTTGGAGGAAGGAGCGCTTCCGCCCTCGGAGTCTTCCGTGAAGCCTGCTGGAAAGCGGTGGCGAATACCCTGAACTCGCCCGGCGGTCCGGTCCGGAAGACCAAGGGGGTCCGGCACCGTCCGTGGTCCCGGAACGGGGAATTCCAGGCCACGGTCCATATGAGCCGCATCATGGAACCCCGCCGATCAAGGAGGCGGTGTGCGTGGGATCGGCGATATCCAGGTCGTCACGTCCCCATGCCGCCGTGACATCCTTGACGGCGGTTACCGCTACGGAGGTGATCCGCCCGTGGGGCTGTCCAGAGAAGAGATCATGGGACTCGTCGAGAGGATCTTGGAGAACGATCAGAACGGTGTTGAAAGCGAGGAGGAGATGGCCAGGTTGGAGCGAGGAGTTCTCTGCCCTTATGTGACGGGCCTCATCTACCATCCGAATAGGTATGTCGAGGGCAGGGAGGAGTTGTCACCTGAGGAGATCGCCGAAATCGCGATGCGGTATGAGCCCATCGCCCTCTGAAGGGTGATGGAAGAACCTCTCACGGTGGTCGGCGCATTAAAGAGGAGAGACCGGTGGTCTGCGGCCACGGGGATCGTGGTCCGCTTGGCGCCGGACGGGGCGCGGCGACCGCTCCAGCGGGTGGTACCGCCTGCCCCGGCGCGCCCTCGTAGTGGCGGCCGGCGCACGCCCTGCCGGACCTGACACCGGACGGGACCGCTCTCGGTCCCGGTCGTCCTCACGCTCCGAGGCGGCGGGGAGCGGAGGCCGCTGACCGACGCGAACGGCCGGTCGCGTGGGCCGACTCCACCGAGCCGCCGGATGCCGAAGCCGGCCTCGCGGCTTTGGACGAGGCTCTCAACGCGCCTGAGCGCGATGTCGAGACTCCTGACACGACAACGAGTGGGAATGGATGAGTCATCGGCCGATCATCGACGCCGGTCCCGGCCTGAACTTCCTCTCGATCGATCAAGAGCGTCTCCTCATCGGCGTTCTGGGCAAGCTCAGTGCTCCAGAGGCTGTACAGAGCGAGGTTTTCGACAAATCCCGGCAGGATGAGCGTTTCCGCGCCGCCGCAGGTGTCCGGCGGAAGCCGGCCCTCGAGTGGATGCGGATCCTGTCCGACGACCAGACTCCCGAACTCGCAGCCGTCATCCAGCGCATCTCCCACCAGCCCATGGCTGAACGGCTGAAACGTCCCAAGGATTTGGGCGAGGTTATGGTCATCGCGCACGCGGTCGTCATTGCCGAGGCCGGCCAGAAGGTGACCGTGCTCATCGACGACGGAGAAGGAGCGCGGACGGCCACCTCGGAGATCAACCGCCTCGAACGGCTCCGCCGCAGCGGGCGTCCGGTGGGGTCGATCACCCTGGTCAGCACGCTGGCCATCTTGGAACGTGCAGTGCAGAAGAAGTACGTCCCGGGCAAAGCGGACATGCGTCAGCTCTACCGGCGACTGCGTGAACTGGATGACGGGCTTCCACCGATCGAGGCGACCCGGCTCCTGTCGTCCGATCTCTGGCCCTGACCGCCTGTTCCCACCGCACATGAGTGCGACGTGCACGCCCGGCGCCTCCCACTGAAAGGGACCAGCTCCACGGCAGGCGGTCGCCAAGTGTCCAAGAGCAGGCGGCCACGGTGGCCGACACTTTCGCGAGGATCCCACGCGGGACGGGCTAGGTCACCAGTCCGTGTCGGTAGGCGTAGACGACGGCCTGGACGCGGTCGCGTAGGCCGAGTTTGGTGAGGATGCGGGATACGAAGGTCTTGACGGTCTCGTGGCTGATGACGAGCGTCGCGGCGATCTCGCTGTTGGACAGCCCGTCCGCGATGAGGCGGAGGACCTCCAGTTCGCGGGGTGTCAGCGGGGTGTCCCGCGCGCCGTTCTCGACGGGCCGGATACGGGCGGCGTAACGGCCCACGAGCTGACGTGTCACCTGGGGGTCCAACAGCGCCGTGCCCATGGCCACGGTCCGGATTCCGTGGAGCAGCCGGTCCGGCGGCGCGTCCTTGAGCAGGAACCCGCTGGCTCCGGCCCGCAATGCCTCGTAGACGTACTCGTCCAGGTTGAACGTCGTCACCACGAGCACTTTCACGGGGTGTTCGACCCCGGCGCCGGCGAGCAGCCGGGTGGCCTCGATGCCGTCGAGGATCGGCATGCGCACGTCCATCACCACGACGTCGGGGCGCAGTCGGCGGGCGAGCTCCACGGCGGTGCGCCCGTCTCCGCACTCGCCCGCCACCGCCAGGTCGGGCTGCGCGTCGATGATGGTCGACAGCCCGGTGCGGATCAGCGCCTGGTCGTCGCAGACCAGCACTCGGATGGGCGTGCTCACGCCGGGCTTCCCGCGGGTATCCGCGCCCGGACGAGGAAGCCGCCGCCGCTCTGCTGGCCCGCGCTGAAGTCGCCGCCCAGGACGTTGACCCGTTCGCGCAGGTTCTCCAGTCCCCGCCCGCTGCCGCCGGGGGAGCCGGCCCGCGAACCGGAGCCGTCCGTGCCGACCTCCACGGTGATGTCCCTTTCGCTGTGGCGCACCAGGACCGAGGTCCGGCCGCCGTGGTCGTACTTGAGCGCGTTCGTCAGGGCCTCCTGAACGACCCGGTAGGCCACGAGGTCGGCGCTGCCGGTCGAGGTCGGCGGCGTGCCCTCCTCGGTCAGCTCCACCGGCTGCCCGGCCAGCCGCGTCTGCTCGACGAGCGTGAGCACCCGGCCGACGGGTGGTGTCCTGTCCTCGCCACCGGTGCCGTGGTCGGGGTCGAGCAGGTCGAGCAGGTGCCGCAGGTCCGTGATGGCCCGCCGGCCGGTGTCGCTGATGGCGACCAGGGTCTGGTCGAGGCGGTCGGGCGAGGCGGTCAGGTACCGGGCGGCCTCGGACTGCACCACCATCGCCGTCACGTGATGGGTCACGACGTCGTGGAGCTCGCGGGCGATCCGGGTGCGCTCGGCGGCGCGGGCGGCCTCGGCGACGTGGATGCGGCGTTCGGCCTCCGCGATCCGGGCGGAGCGCAGCCCCGCGCCGACGCCCCATATAAGGGCCAGCACCAGGTAGAACGACAGGAACTCGGCCACCCCTTTGCCGGGCCCGAGGTGGTGGAGCGCGACCGCCAGGGCCGCGAACGCCACGGACGAGGCGATCATGGTGCTGCGCCGGTACCGCTCCAGATACGACCCTGCGCTCAGCAGCGCGATGGGCAGCGCGGTGCCGGCCACGAGGTGGTAGCCGCGCAACTGGTCGAGGACGAAGCCGCCCGACACCAGGATGAGACAGACGAGCGGCCACCGCCGGCGCACGGCGAGCGGAAGGCACTGCAGGACGGCCGCCACACCGGCCAGCAGATCAGCGGGACGGGTCGGCAGGCCGCCGACCTCCGTCCCGTTGCCGTGGAGCGCCGGCACGGTCGACGCCACGAGGAGCAGTATCCCCAGCGGGAGATCCCGGACCGTGACATCGAGCCGGTGCCACAGCTCCATGACACGTCGACGATCGATCACCGGGGCAGTGTAGCGGCGGAGTCGGCTCCCGCGGTCCGCCGGGAACCGAAGGGCACGATGTTTCCACGCCGGTGGGCCAGCCACAGGAACACCAGGGTCAGCAACGCCCCGAAGGCCACCGAGTACACGCTGCCCTCCGGTCCGAAGTCGCCGCCGGTGAGCAGCGCCGGACCCGACATCGTGCCCTCCAGGAGGCCCTGGTTGGTGCCGTTGCCGGAGACCACGGTGCTGAAGATGCCGGCCGCGGCGAAGTTCCAGCCGAAGTGCACGCCGATCGCCACCCAGAGGCTGCGGGTGGCGGCGTACACGGCGGCGAGCATGAAGCCGGCCTCGATCGCGATGGCGATGGCGCCCCACAGGGTCGCGTGCTCGTTGAACAGGTGCGAGAGGCCGAACACGAGGCCGGTCAGCGCCAGGGCCAAGTACGTGCCGATGTGCTCCTCGACGATCCGGAACAGCACGCCTCGGTACACCACTTCCTCGGTCACCGCGGCGGCGAGCATGAAGCCGAGCAGCCCCAGCGTGCCGGTCACCGAGCCCAGACCGATGACGTCGTAGTACCCGGAGGCGAAGAGGATCGCGATGACGGCCGCGAACATGCCGACGCCGATCAGGACGCCCCAGCCGGTCCGGGAGGCGGCGCCCTTCCAAGCCGCGTCCGTGGCGGGCCGGTGCTCGGTCCGCCGCACCACCCACCTGTACCCGAGCACGATCAGTATGGCGACCACTATGCCGAGGACGAGCGTGAGCCAGTCGTTCTCCACCACCGCGCTGACGCTGATGCCGCCCAGGGCGTATATCGCCATCACGGTCAGGAACTGCCAGACGAACCTCATGGAAACCCTTCTGCCGGGCCGCGACCGATGCGCCGCGGGCTGCACTGAACGCTACGGATCCGGCAGCCGGAAATCGTCACCTCACGGTGGACACCTGGCTGTAGCTCGCATGGGGGACAAGCCCTCGGGTGGCTCCGCCCCGACCCGCCGTCACCGGGGCCGGCCGGGGCCCTCGGGCGTTGGTGGGTGTACCCGGGGAGGCAACGCCTCAAGCGTCGCGGGGGCCTGGACGGAGACGGATCACGTGTTCACCGGGGACACGGGGCGCCGTGGCATCCGGTGGCGGGCCGTCGCTGCGTTCGCGCACCGATGCGGCCACCACCGTCGAGATCCGGCAGGTGCACCGGCTACGGGGTCGACAAGGTCCACGCCGGGCTGAACCGGCAGGGCCACCGCGCGGCCCGCCGCACCGTTCACCTGCTGACGCGCCAAGCCGGTTCGCGGGGCATCGCCCGCGGCAGGAGCCCGCGCACCACCACCCCGGCCCCGGGACCGGACATGCGCCCGGACCTGGTCGAGAGAGCGTTCACCGCGGATGCTCCGAACCGGTTGCGGGTCGCCGATATCACCTACATCCGCACCTTCGCCGGGTGGGTCTACGCCGCGTTCGTGATCGATGTGTTCTCTCGCCGGGTGATGGGCCGCGGTCGTTGCGCCCCGATCCGGCGCTGGCGCGTTGGAGATGGCGGTGTGGAACCGCGAGCACGTCGGGCGCAGGTTGGACGGGCTGGTCCACCACTCCGACCGCGCAGTGCAGTATCCGGTGGTGCGCTGCACCCAGCGGTCGGCCGAGGCGGGCGTGGTGGCTTCCGTCGGCGCCACCGGCGATTCCTACGGCAACGCTCTGGCCGAGGCGTCGCACTCGCTGTTCAAGGCCGAGCTGATCCGTGACCGCGGCCCGTGGAAGAACCTGGGGGAGGGGGAGATCGCGGTGGCCGGGTACGTGGACTGGTTCGACCACCGCCGCCTGCACGGCGAGATCGGCCTGATCCTCCCAGCGGAGTTCGTGGACGGCTTCTACCGGCAACAGAACGGGTCAACACAGGACGAGGCGTTGATTCCGCGCCTCTAAAGAACCCGACACGAGACAGCGCGGACAGCCCCGCGCTCTCGGCGGTGTCGAGGATGAGCCGCCCTGGGACGGGAAGCCGATCAGGCGCCGCCCGTTCGTCTCCCCGGAGCGGCGATCCGTATTCCGATCGCCCCTCTACAGTGGGTTTTTGTGCTCTACGGAAGGTTTGCGGAACTCAGTGCGCTCGACGAGGTGATCGCACAGGCCCGCCAAGGCTGCGGCGGGGCGGTTGTGCTCCGGGGTGAGGCCGGCGCGGGCAAGACCGCCCTGCTCGACGCGGCGGCCGGGCGGGGCGAGGCGATGAGGGTGCTGCGGACCAGCGGCGTCGAGTCCGAGTCCGACCTGGCGTTCGCGGCACTGCACCAGTTGCTCTGGCCGGTAGCGGGATCGCTGGAGGCGCTGCCCGGGCCGCAGCGCGACGCCGTGCGAGCGATCCTGGGGCACTCCGCCGACGGTGCGGGCGACCGCTTCCTCCTGGGCGCCGGCGTGCTGTCGCTGCTGGCCGAGGCCGCCGGTCCGGAGGGCCTGATCTGCGTGGTCGACGACTTCCAATGGGCCGACCGGGCCTCGGCCGACGCGCTGCTGTTCGCCGCCCGGCGGCTGGCCACCGAACGGATCGCGATGTTGATCGCCGTCCGCGGCGACGCTCCAGTCAAGGGAGTGCCGACGACGGTGGACGTGCGCGGCCTGCCCGAGGATGCTGCGGCCGAGCTGCTGGAATCCCGGCACGGGCTGCTCCTGGCCGCCTCGGTGAGACGGGAACTCATCACGCTGACCGGGGCGAACCCCCTGGCCCTGAACGAGATCGCGGCCCGGCTGACGCCCGCGCAACTCGCCGGCCGCCAGCCGCTGCCCGACCCGCTGCCCGGCGGCGCCCGGCTCTTCGGCGGCCGGGTGACCGCGTTGTCGGCCCCCGCGCGGCTGGTCGCGCTGCTCGCCGCCGTCGAGGCCGACCTTGAGGCGGTCCTGCGTAGCGCCGAGCGGTTGGTGGCCGGGGCGGGATCGGAGGCGGCGGCGTCAGTGGTGGCGGCGGCCTTCGCCGAACTGGAGGAGAGCGGGCTGGCCGAGGTTTCGGGCACCGACGTGCGCTTCCGTCACCCGCTCATGCGATCCGCGGTCCACGAGGCGGCCACCCCCGCCGAGGTCCGCCACGTGCACGCCGCCCTGGCGGAGCAGACCGCGGGCGACCGTAGGGCCTGGCATCTGGCTGGAGCCGCCCTGGGACAGACCGAGCCGGTCGCTCTCGCGCTGGCGGAGGCCGCCGCGCGGGCACGTGACCGCGGCGGATACGGTGCCGCCGCCACCGCCCTGTCCAGGGCCGCCGAGCTGACCCCCGGGCCGCGCGCCCGCGCCGTCCGGCTGAAGGACGCCGCCGTGGCGGCCTGGCTCGGCGGCCGCCCGGGGCAGGCGGAGTCGCTGCTGGCCGAGGCGCGCGAACGGGCCGAGGGGGACACCACCCTCGCCATGGAGATCGCCCAGCTTCGGGGCCGGTTCGAGCTGAACTCGGGCAATGCCGCCGAGGCCGTGCGGATCCTGGCCGCGGGCGACACCCTGGACATGCTGGCCGACGCCGTGGAGGCGGCCTCATACGTCGGCGACACGGCGGCCATCGTCGAGCTCGGCCGACGGGCGGCGGCGCACCCCGAGGGGTTCCTGCGGGACACGGTGGCCGGGATCGGGCTGACGCTGAGCGGCGACCCTGCCGGGCCGGGCCTCCTGCGGCGGGCACTGGCGCGGGCCGGCGAGCTGGAGGACGCGGCGGGCCGCCTGTGGGCGACGGCCGCGGCCAGCGCTCTGGGCGAATCGGACCTGGCGACCGAGATGGCCGAGCGGGCCGGGCGTGTGGCCAGGGTGTCGGGGATGACCGGGCAGCTGCCCGTCGTGCTGGAGTTCGTGGCGACAGCCGACCGCCTCGCCGGTCGGCTGTCGCGCAGCCAGGCCGTCTCAGAAGAGGGCCTGGCGCTGGCCCGGGAGGCCGGATATGAGAACACGGTGGCCGCGCACCTGGCCAACCTGGCCGTGCTGGCGGCGCTGCGGGGCGAGGCGGAGTCATGCGAGCGGCAGGCCCGCGAGGCGCTGGCCATCGCCATCCCCCACCGGGTGGGATTGAGCGCGGGGGTGGCGTCGTACGCGCTGGCACTGCTGGAGTTGTGCCTGGGCCGGTTCGCGGCGGCGCACGACCGCTTCACGGCCATCGCCGCGGCGGGACCGGGCGCCGGACATCCGACCGTGGTGTGGCGGACTGCGCCGGACCGCGTCGAGGCCGCGGTGGGCGCGGGCGACGAGGCCGGTGCCCGAGCGGCGCTTTCGGACTACGAGCGATCGACCGAGCACGCCGCGACGTCCGAATCCCGCGCGCTGCTGGCCCGCTGCCGGGGCCTGGCCGAATCGTCGGAGGACGCCTTCGGCGAGGCGCTGCGGCTGCACACCAACCCTTTCGAGGCGGCCAGAACGGCTCTGCTGCTGGGTGAACGCCTGCGGCGCGCGCAGCGCCCAGGCCAGGCGCGAGCGCACCTGCGGATGGCGTGGGAGATTTTCGAGCAGGCAGGTGCCCGGCCGTGGGCCCGGCGCGCGCGGGAGGAGCTGCGGGCGGCGGGCGAGAGCGGGCAGGCACCGCCCACACCCGTGCGCGACGCCCTGTCCCCGCAGGAGTTGCGCATCGCGGGCCTGGTCGCCGACGGGCTGTCGAGCAAGCAGATCGCCGCCCGGCTCTTCCTGAGCCCGCGTACGGTCGAGTACCACCTGTACAAGATCTATCCGAAGCTGGGCATCAGCTCCCGTACGGAACTGGCGCGACTAGTAGTTCTACAGAAGGCGTCCGCACCCGAAGACGGCATGCTCTGAGACATGCGCAGCACAGACATCTGGAGCGAAGAGTTCGGCGCCGCGACGGACACGCCGATCCTGCTGATCATGGGTTCGATGTCGCAGGGCGTCCTGTGGCCGGACGAGTTCGTCGGTCGCCTGACCGCCGGAGGCCGCCGGGTGATCCGGTACGACCACCGTGACACCGGCATGTCAGGCACCGCCGACTTCGCGACGGAGCCCTACACCTGGAACGACATCAAGAACGACGTCTACCGCGTGATGGACACCCACGGCCTGGACAGCGCGCACCTGGTCGGCCACTCAGCGGGCGGTCTGCTCGGCCAGCTCATCGCGGTGGAACAGCCGAAGCGGGTGCGTTCGCTGACCGCCATCGCCTCCTCGCCACTCGGCGGCGGCGAGGGCCAGGTCCTTATGCGGGCACTGACGGGCCAGCCGCAGCCCGAGGGCAGCCTGCCCGAGCCGACGCCGGAGTTCGTGGCCTTCTACCGCGCGTTGATGGCCGCCCCACCGCCGGAGAGCAGGCGTGCGCGGATCGACGGCATGATCGCCGAGCAGCGCGTGCTGCACGGCACCGGGCTGCCCTTCGACGAGGACGCGGCGCGCCGGCTGCAGGAACGCGTCTACGACCGGGCCCGCGACCTATCGGCAGTGGCCAACCATCGGTTGGCCGCGATGGCCGATCCTGATTTCGAGCCGGTGGGGGTGCTGGACCAGGTGAAGGCGCCCACGCTGGTCATCGAGGGCAGCCACGAGCCGGCCAAGCCGGGCCACGGTGCGGTCATCGCCGAGCAGATCCCGGGTGCGCGGCTGATGATCGTGGCGGGTATGGGGCACACGCTGCCGCTGGAGACCCACCGGGAGCTGGCCGATGCGATCCTCACGCACACGGCCGAGTGAGGGAGTCTGTTGCGGAATTCCTGCGTCCCCGCCGTCGAAGTGGCGGGCCTGACTCAGCGCTTCGGCACCGTGCTCGCCGTCGACCGGCTCAACCTCACTATTCCACCGGGGATGTTCTACGGCATCGTGGGCCCCAACGGCGCCGGTAAGACCACGATCCTGACGGCCATGTGCGGGTTGCGCCGTCCGACCGCGGGCACGGTCAGGGTCGCCGGCCATGATCTGCGCACCGCGCGCGAGGCAGCACTCGCACAGCTCGGTGTCATGACGGACGGGCTGTCCCTGCCCGAACGGCTGACCGCCGTCGAGGTCCTGCGCTACAGCGCCGGGCTGCGCGGCCTGGACGGCGGCTGGCGGGCGCGGGCGGGCGACCTGTTGGAGATCCTCGGGCTCGACGCGGTTCCCCGGACGCTGATCGTTGAGTACTCCACGGGCATGCGCAAGAAGATCAATCTTGCGCTGGCGCTCCTGCACCGGCCCCGGGTGCTGGTGCTGGACGAGCCGTTCGAGGCGATCGACCCGGTTTCGGCCCGTTCCATCGAGCAGGTGCTCAAGCAGTACGTCGAGGCCGGCGGCACGGTGGTGCTGTCGAGCCACATCATGGACTTCGTCGAGCGCAACTGCCGTCGGGTGGCGGTGGTGGCCGGCGGCCGGGTGCTGGTCGAGGGGCCGGTGGAGCAGGTGGCCGCGGGCTCAACGCTGAACGAGCGGTTCGTCGAGCTGGTGGGCGCCGATCCGGTGCGTACGCTGGAGTGGCTGGCATGACCCGCGCCTTGTTCGCGCTCAAGCTGCGATTGTTCCGCAACGGCTCACACAACGAGCGCGCTTTCAGCCTGGTCGCCGGGCTGATCCTGGCGGCCCTGGTGATCGCGGGCGCGTCCTTGAGCACCCGAGGCGTGATCCACGAGGGCTGGATCGCCGTGGCGCTCACGGTCTGGGGTGGCATGTGGCTGTTCGGGCCGCTGGCCCAGCCCCGCCATGACCCCTCCGTGATCTCCCGTGAGTGGCTGCGCGGTTACCCGCTGCGGCAGTGGCGGCTGGCGCGGGCGCTGTCGTGGACCGAACTGCTGGGCGTCGGCCCGCTGATCACACTGGCGTGCCTGTCGTCGCTGGTGGTGCTGGCCGCGCCGGGCGGCACGGTGGCGGTGGCGGCCGCCGTGGCCGCGGTGGTGGCCCAGCTGTATCTGCTCGTCTGGGCGGGCAAGACGGTGGCGGCACTGGCGGCCTGGCTGCTGCAGACCCGGGTCGGGATGACTCTGGCCGCCGTCCAGACCGCGATCATGCTCGCGCTGTCGTTCGCCGGATGGGTGCCGGTCGCGGCCTGGCTGCTGCCGCTCCTCGGCGTGGGGGACACCACCCTGGTGATCCCCACGGCCGGGCGACTGCCCGAGCCGATGGTCGACGTGCTCGCCGCATCGCCTACCGGCTGGGGGTACGGCGCGGCACTCGCCGCCCGCGACGGCGCCGGTGCGGGGCCGGTCCTGCTGCCACTTGCCGCACTGCTGACATTGGGCGCCCTGTTGCAGCTCTGCTGGATCGCGCTGACGGTTCGCGTCCTGCGCCGGCCGCCTCGCCAGGCGAGAGCGCGGCGGCCCGCCGTACCGGGACGTGCGCTGTCCTTGCCGTTCACGACGCCGCAGGTGGCCGCGGTCGTCTCGCGAGAGCTGGCCACCTGGCTGCGGGACCCGGCGCGCGGCGTCGAGCTGCGCAGCGCCTGGCTGACACCGCTGCTGATGGCGCTCGTCATCGCCGCCACCGACTGGATCTGGGCGCTGCCCCTGGTCGGCCCGGCGGCAGCCGTGTTCGGCGCGATGGCCGCGGTCAACACCTACGCCCTGGACGGCACGGCCCAGTGGCAACTCCTCACCACACCGGGCGCCCTCAAGGCCGACGTGCACGGGCGAATGGCGGCGTGGGCGCTGATGTTCGGCCTGCCGTCCATCGCACTGGCGGCTGTGCTGTGGGCCGCGACCGGCTCTCCCTTGGGAGGCGCCGCCGTTGGCGGCGCCATCGCCGCGGCCGCCGCGGGCTGCGCCGGGGCACCGCTGCTCGCGCTCGTGATGCCGGCCGTGGGCGCCGACGCCCGCGATCGCGTCTACCCGGGGCAGCAAGCGGGCGATCCGACGGGCGGGCAGATGACGATTTTCCCAGTAGTCCTGCTGGGTGCCATCCTGCCCGGCGTTATCGGTGGTCCGTGGTGGGGGAGCGTCCTGGTCGCCGGCCTGCTGGCCGCCATCGTCCTGGGCGTGACACCCGCGCTCAGCGTGCGCCTGCTCCGGCAGCGCGGCGCCGGCCTGCTGGAGGCGATGGCCGCCCGCGACACCGCGGTCCTGCGCGCAGCCACCGGCACCAGGAGCTGACTCACCCGACCGCTGGATACTCTCCGACACGGTCGGCTCGGAGCGACGCCGTGAGGTGCACCGGTGTACGCGGCGCGTGGGGGCTCCGCGGAACTCTGTGCCCCATCGGAGGCGGGGCGCGGTTTCCCGGACCGGTTCCGCGACGCCCCTACCACCGCCCGAACCTACGCCGAAATGCTCATCGTCCTCTCCGCGGTGTTTAACCCGCAGGCGCGTCCACGCCATGGCCCGCTGGAGGGCTCGGGCGAACAGCCACGCTCAGCCCTGCCGACCGAGGCCGCTGAGCGCCGGCCGAGGGCCCGCCCCCTCGTGCAGGCGGCTCTCGGGCTCGTCGTCGCAGGCCTGGACCAAGGCAGGGATTCCGGCGGTGTTGTCGCCGGTGGGAACGGAGCGGCCGGTGACGGCACCGAACCGGCCGCCGCGGTGCGGGGTCCGCCGGGCCGAGTTAACGTGGCCCCGTTCAGGCGTACTCCCGGGGTGGTTCACCGCCATGGTCCGCTCGGCTCGGCGGAACGCCGCGGTCGATCCGCCGGTCCATGCCGTTTGGTGACCTCCCACACATGAGGGTGCGGGTCGACGGGGACGGCTTGCCACTCGACGACCACATCCGCTCCGCGCCATCCCGGTGCCCAGCGCTGAAAAGCCCGTGGGGATGGCCGCGCGTGAAAGAAGGAGCAACCTTCCGACTTCTTTTGCACCCAGCCCAGTGCTTCGTGTAGCCGCAGGCCAGAGGGCCTGTTGTCGGCGTCTTACTGTCATGCGAGGCCCGGCAGTCGCCGTCGGAGTCGCCGACACGAAACGAGACCCTGACCTGTAGCCGCAGCTCAGGGTCTCGTTCCGTGATTTCATGTGGCGCACTCGGGAGGATTCGAACCCCCGACCTTCTGTTCGGTCGAGGGGACTTCCGGACTCGCGAGGATGCCGGTCGACCCGTGGTCGCCTGCGAAAACTCCTCCCGGTTCTTCCCCCGGGATCATTGGGGCTCTCGCGCTGGTATGTACTGAATGTGTACGCGGAGGGGAGCCGTTTCAGCCCAGGTAAGGTGGCTCTTCCTGCCCGAACGCATGGCGCAGTCTGAGGCGCTGCGTGTGGTGGATGGGAAGTTCGTCGGAAGGTTCTACTCATCCCCTGCCGAGTGCTTTCGTTGGGTACCCGGCAGGGAGTGGCGGGGGCAGGTCACGCGACGCCTAATACGGCGCGGACTTCGGGAACGTCCTCGAAGTCGGCAAGACGACAGAGCACGACCTGGGAACGCTCCGCCGTGCGGTCACTGGCGACATCGGCGGACAAGGCGAACATCCGCGCCGTCGTCTCCGCGGCCGCCTCCGGCTCGTTGGCGTCGGCGTAGGCGACCGCGAGCCACGACAGGTAGAGCGCGAGTTCTCGGGCGTGGGCGGCGTTATACCGGTTGAGCACATCCCGTAGTAGGGGGACGGCGCGCAGCGGCCGGCGAAGCTCTGTGTACACCCGCGCGTCCATGACGCGAAGCTCGTCCTCGCTCACCCAGTACGCCCATTCCGGCGCGGCTTCTGGCTCTGCGGCTACCAGTGCCTCGTGTGCGTGTTCAAGCGCCCGCATGGCGGCTTGGGCTTCCCCGATGCTCGCGTGCGCCCACGCGACACGATCGAAGAACAGGGCTCGTGCTTTACCAGGGGCGTCCGGCCCGGCGTCGTCGAGTGCCGCGCGCGCGAGGGCGAGCCCTTCCCGCTGGCGTCCGGTGTTCGTCCACTGGTAGGCCAGGGAGCCGGCGACGTTTCCGGCAAGGGTCAGGTCCCCGGCCTCGCGCGCGGCGGACACACCGAGACGGTAGGTCGCCTCTGCGCGGTCGTGGTGTCCGGCGTCGGATTCGATCCACCCCACGATCTGGGCCAGTTCCCCGATGGCGACCAGAAGGGACCTGCCCACCGCCTCGGTGTGCCTTCCCTCCTGGTAGAGCCGGAGCGCGGCGGCCAGTTCCCGGCGAGCGGGCGAGACCAGGTCGCGACCGGCGAGCACGTCGTCAGCGAGCCGCAGCCCGTGCACCCGTGCCGCCAGGTCGCGCGCGTCCTGCGCGCCGACGCGCCGGCCGGTCGAGGCCGTCAGCGGCGTCAGCGGGTCTCCATCGGGCAGCAGCGTGGTCAGGGTCGCTGCCGGGTCAGGCGAGTCATCAGAGGCGCCATTCGCGGCTATCGCGCGTTCGAGGCGGTCCCGTGGAATGTCGAGCGCGGTCGCGATGTGCGGAAGCCAGAAGCGGGGCACGCGGCGCCCCTTCTCCCAGCGGTAGACCTCTTGGCGGGTGACGGTCGAACGCCCGGACACCTGGGCCAGTTCTTCAGCGAGTCTGGATTGCGACCAACCGCGTTCCTTACGCGCTCGGCAGATCATCGCACCGAACGTCTCGGGGGGCATGGCTCCAGTCTGGTCTACAGATTGGCCTACAGGTAGGCCGATCCCCATTCCCCCCTGTTCGGCAAGGCTGGGGAACGAACCGACCCCCGCGACGCGGATCAGGCGTCCGGGGGCGTGGCCACCAGCTAATCAGGAGCTGATGACATGTCCGACCCTAAACCGTTTCCCTCCGTTGTGCCGGGGCGGCGGGGGCGTTCCCGCGCACACGCGGCCGGTCACGCCGCAGCCGCGCGGCTTCAAGCCGCTCACCCGCGCACGTTGATCTGGTACGGCGAGACGTCCGGCTGGTTCTACGCCATGGACACGTCCGGCCTGCCCATCTCGCCCCGGCTCGACACACTCGCCCGGCTGCTCTGGCAGCGTGCCGGTGGCCACCACCGCGGCGTGGGCGCGCGATGAGCGACCGTCTCGACCCGCTGGTGTTCGACGATCTCGTGGAACTGCGGGAATGGGCGCGCGCCATGGACAGGCCGTTGGAGCTCGTCGAACGCGCACCCGATTCCGACGTCTACGCCGTCCGGGCCGGACATGCCACGGCCGTGTGCCATGTCCCCATCTGCCCGGACGAGGCGACCCTGCGACGGCTCAACGCCGAGCACACCGGCCGTTGGCGCGTGTGGCGCTCTCTCGACGAACACGGCCGGCCCGCCGCCTGGGTGGCCACCAACCTCGGGGCCGCGGGAGCGGCGATGACCTTGCACGAGACCACGCCCGAGCGGCTTGAAGAGCAGATGAACGCCCCGCCACCCGCCTACGGCCGAGCCTTGGGGACACCGAGCCACGAGGCGGGCTGAGAACGGCCGGACACCGGTGGAGCGGCCTCGGTTCCTCCCCGGTAGCCGGCTGGACGGACGGCCCCGGCCTGTCGAAGAGGGGAAGGCCGGGGGCCGTTCGCATGCACCACCCGGAGACGGACGTGTCGCGCTGGGGCAACTACAGACCATGAAAAGCGGAGACCCCTTTGAACCCGCCCGACTCCTTTGAGGGGCCCGCGGCGATCCCAACTACGGAAACACCAAGGGGATATCCAGGTACGAGTGCCAGAGCCTGACCGTCGAGTCCGAATCGGGAGATGAGGCCACTGGCGACGCACTTCGGTCCATCCCGGTTCTGTCCGTGCTGAACGCCGGGGTGTCATCGGCCCTGCAAGGGTTCACGCTTCTCAGCCGAGGCCCGCTGCCGGAGGACCTCGGCAAACACGGCCCCACAGAGGAAGCGCTGACGTGGGTGGCCTACCTCTACCGGATGGCGCTCATCTTCGGACATGCGCCCGTCCCGGCCGTCGGGGAGGCTCTCGGCCTTCCGAAGTCGACGGCGAACCGATGGATCACCCGGGCGCGGGATCGGGGGTTGCTGACCGTGCAGGACAAGAGAGGACAGAGGAAGGTGGACGAGTAGTGGCACGTGTCTGGGTCGAAGACCGCAACGAGCACGCGGCGTACCGCGCGGCGGTCGAGAAGGCGAAGGCCGCGAAGCGCACGCCACCGGGCCGGTGGCGGGTGCGCTGGTACGACCCCGCTGGCAAGCCGAAGGCGAAGGTGTTCACCAAGAAGCCGCAGGCAGAGAACTACCGGACCGAGATCGAGAACGGACTTGCCGAGGGGTCGTACCGCGACCCGTCGGCGGGCAAGATCCGGTTCCGTGAAGTCGCGGCGCAGTGGATCGACGCACAGGCGCTCAAGCGTTCATCACGGTCCAAGTACCGGGACGTGCTCGAAGACCACATCCTTCCCCGGTGGGGTGATCTCCCGGTGAAGTCGATCGAGTTCGACGACGTCGCCGCGTGGCTCGCCGGTCTCCAGAAGCCCAAGGAGGAGGGAGGGAGGAACCTCGGAGCATCTCAGACGCGCACCGTCCACTCGGTGCTGTCCATGGTGCTGGACTGGTGTGTTCCTCGGCGCCTCTCGGTCAACCCCGCGAAGGGGGTCCCACTGCCGAAGCTCCCGCCGAGCGATCACGTTTACCTGACCTATGAACAGGTCGAGGCGCTTGCGACTGCTGCCGGGGAGCTGCGCACGAAGTACGGCAGGCCGACCGCCACGGCGGGAGTGAACCGGACGCTGATTCTCCTGCTCGCATACACGGGGCTGCGCTGGGGGGAAGCGTCGGCGCTCCGGGTGAAGCATGTGGACCTCGACCGTCGGCGCATCAAGGTCACCACGGCGTTCAACGAGGTCGACGGGGAACTGTACGAGGACACGCCGAAGACGGGAGAACGCCGCGTCGTACCCCTGCTCCGGTCGCTCGTCGAAGAGCTACGCCCCCTCGTGGCCGGGCGGGAACCTGACGCGCTGGTGTTCCGTACTGGGCGGGATAAGCCGCTCCGTATCCGGAACTGGCGGAACCGGGAGTTCAACAAGGCGCGCAAGAACGCGGGGCTCGACGGGATCGGGCTCACGATCCACAAGCTCCGCCACACTGCGGCGTCGCTTTCGATCGCGGGTGGTGCGGACGTCTACGTCGTTCAGCGGATGCTCGGCCACGCCAAGCCGTCGATGACGCTCGATACCTACGGGCACTTGTGGCCGGACCGACTCGACGAGGTCGCCGACGTGATCGACCTCCGCCGTGTCGAGGCGGTGAACAACGCGGCGAAGCGGGCCGCCTAGGGAAGGCCCCCGGGCCATGTGTACCGAATGCGTACCGGGAGCCCACGGCATCCTCGCAGGGAAGCGCGAGAAAAGACGAAGCCCCACCTGTTTTACCAGGCAGGGCCTCATCTTCGCTGTCTCATGGCGGCGCACTCGGGAGGATTCGAACCCCCAACCTTCTGATCCGTAGTCAGATGCTCTATCCATTGAGCTACGAGTGCTTGTTCTGTTGTCCGTCGCCTCGGCTTCCCTGTCCGGTCCCCCTGGCGACGTGAAAAACTCTAGCACAGCTCCGGAGAGGGTTCGGACCGTGAACGGCACCTCCGGGAGCGGGTGTGAGCGAGGCTACACACGCCTCTGGGAGTCGTCGCCGGCGGGCGGGGCGTGGCGGAAGGCTGCGCCCCCGGCGAGGACGGTACGCGACCAGGGGGCGCGGGGAGGGCTCTCGCCCCCGGCCCGGCCTCGGCCGTTGTCCGGACCCCGGCCGGGCGCACGCAGGGCCGCCGGCACGCGCCCGGGACCGCAGGTGCCCGGGTCAGGCCGTCGCGTCGGCGACCGCGCGCTCCCAGACGTCCATGGCGGCGTCGACCTGTTCCTCGGTGACGATCAGCGGCGGGATCATCCGTACGACGTTGCCGTGCGGCCCGCAGGTGAGCAGCAGCAGTCCGTGTTCGACGGCGGCCCGCTGGGCCCGCGCCGCGGTGTCGGTGTCGGGGGATCCGTCCGGCGCGGTGAACTCGTTTCCGAGCATCAGGCCGAGCCCGCGCACATCACCGATCACCGGGTGGGCGTCGGCGACGCGGACCAGGCCCTCGCGCAGTCGTTCGCCCATCTGCGCGGCGTTCTTGACCAGCCCCTCCTCCTCGATCACGTCGAGGGTGGCCAGGGCCGCCGCGCACGCCACCGCGTTGCCGCCGTAGGTGCCGCCCTGGGAACCGGGCCAGGCCCGTTCCATCAGCTCGTCCGGCGCGGCGATGGCCGACAGGGGGAAGCCGCTGGCCAGGCCCTTGGCGGTGATGAGGATGTCGGGCCGTACGGCGGCGTGCTCGTGGCCCCAGAACCGCCCGGTGCGGCCGAAGCCGGTCTGCACCTCGTCGACGACGAGCAGGGCGCCGTGCCGGTCGGCGCGTTCGCGCAGCCCGGCCAGGAAGGACGCCGGCGCGGGGACGTAGCCGCCCTCGCCGAGGACCGGCTCGATGAAGAAGGCCGCGGTGTCGAGCGGCGAGCTGACCGTGGCGAGCAGGTAGTCGAGCTCGCGTAGCGCGAACGCGCCGGCCTCCTCCTCGGTCATCCCGTAGCGGTAGGCGTAGGGGAACGGCGCGACCGCGACCCCCGGCATGAGCGGCCCGATGCCGGCCCGGATCTTCACGCCCGAGGTGGTCATCGAGGCGGCGGCCATGGTCCGGCCGTGGAAGGCGCCCTGGAACGCGATGACGTTCTGCCGTCCGGTGGCCTGCCGGGCCAGGCGCAGCGCCGCCTCGACCGCCTCGCTGCCGGCGTTGACGAAGAAGAGCCGGTCCAGTCCGGAGGGGAGCACCGATCCGAGGCGTTCGGTCAGGCGCAGCAGGGGGCGGTGCATGACGGTCGTGTACTGGCCGTGGACGAGCGTGGCGACCTGGCGCTGGGCGGCCTCGACCACCCTGGGGTGGCAGTGCCCGGTGCTGGTGACGCCGATCCCGGCGGTGAAGTCGAGATAGCGGCGGTCGTCCTCGTCGTAGATGTAGGCGCCTTCGCCGCGGGCGGCGAGGACCGGGGTCGCCTGCTTGAGGGCGGGCGAGAGCCGTACCGGCTGCTCGGCCATGCTCGGACCTCTTCCGTAGGATTGTTGACAATCGTCTCGGCTATGGAATCATCCCGGCCATGGCGGTGTCCAGACGCGCCGCGCCCCGTGCCCGCGCCCTGTTAGCGGATCCGCCGGCCGGGAAGACGTAGGAGGCGGAACCGCGCCCGGAGGGGCGGAGCGAGCACGACCACGAGCCCGGAAGGGGGCCGACATGACCGCGGACCGCGAGGCACAGGTCGTCGACCAGGTGCCCAAGCAGTTGTTCATCGGAGGCGAGTGGCGCGACGCCGCCTCCGGGGCGACGTTCAAGGTGGAGGACCCCTCCACCGGCGCGGTGCTGTGCGAGGTGGCCGACGCCGGGGTGGACGACGCCTTCGCGGCGCTGACCGCCGCGGACGCCGCCCAGCCCACCTGGGCCGCCCACCCGCCGCGCGAGCGCGGTGAGATCCTGCGCCGCGCCTATGAGCTGCTGATGGCCCGCCAGGACGAGCTGGGCCTGCTCATGACCCTGGAGATGGGCAAGCCGCTCGCCGAGGCGAAGGGCGAGATCGCCTACGCCGCCGAGTTCTTCCGCTGGTTCGCGGAGGAGGCCGTGCGCATCGAGGGCGGCTACTCGGTGTCACCCGACGGCCGTTCCCGGTTCCTGGTGATGCGCCGCCCGGTCGGCCCGGCCATGCTCATCACGCCGTGGAACTTCCCGATGGCCATGGGCACCCGCAAGATCGGCCCCGCGGTCGCGGCCGGGTGCACGATGGTGCTCAAGCCCGCCCAGCAGACGCCGTTGTCGGCGCTGGCGCTGGCCGCAGTGCTGAAGGAGGCGGGGCTGCCCGACGGCGTGCTCAGCGTCATCCCGACCAGTGACGCGGGCGGCGTCACCGAGCCGCTGCTCACCGACGGCCGTATCCGCAAGGTGTCGTTCACCGGTTCCACGGCGGTGGGCCGCACGCTGCTGAAGCAGAGCGCCGACCAGGTGTTGCGCACCTCCATGGAACTGGGGGGCAACGCGCCGTTCCTGGTGTTCGACGACGCCGACCTCGACGCCGCGGTCGAGGGGGCGATGTTGGCGAAGATGCGCAACATCGGCGAGGCGTGCACCGCGGCCAACCGCATCTACGTGCAGGCCGGCGTGGCCGAGGAGTTCGCGCGCCGGCTCGGCGAGCGCATGTCGGCGCTGCGGATGGGGCGCGGCACCGAGGAAGGGGTCCAGGTGGGGCCGCTGATCGACGCGCGGGCGCGCGAGAAGGTCCAGGGCCTGGTGGACGACGCGGTGGGCCGCGGCGCGCGGGTGCTCGTCGGGGGCGGGCCGGGCGACGGCGCCGGCTACTTCTACCGGCCGACCGTGCTGGCCGACGTCCCCCAGGAGAGCCGGCTGGCCCACACCGAGATCTTCGGCCCCGTCGCCCCGGTCATCTCCTTCGAGTCCGAGAGCGAGGCCGTGGCGGCGGCCAACGACACCGAGTACGGCCTGGTGTCCTACCTGTTCACCCGGGACCTGGGCCGCGCCTTCCGGGTCTCGGAGGCGTTGGAGACCGGCATGGTGGGGCTCAACCAGGGGATCGTGTCCAACCCGGCCGCGCCGTTCGGCGGGGTCAAGCACTCGGGCCTGGGCCGCGAGGGCGGCCGGGTCGGCATCGACGAGTTCCTGGAGACCAAGTACGTGGGGATCGCGGGAATCGACTGACCGGTGCGCGCTCGGGGGCGGGCGGTCTCCGCCCCCGAGCGGTCAGCCGGTGGTGACGCCGTTACCGGACCCGTTGATGCGGTCGACGGTCTCCAGCATGTGCGACTCGATGAGGCGCAGCAGGAGGTCCTCGTCCCCCTCGGAGATGGCCTCGACGAGCTTGTGGTGCTCCTCGACCAGTTCGGCGGGTTCGGGGTAGACCTCCTGCATCACCGTCAGGCACATGCGGGTCTCGACGAGCAGGGTCTGGGCCATGCGTTCCAGCCGGGAGTTGCCCGAACAGCTCACCAGGGTCCGGTGGAACGCCTGGTCGGCGTCGCTGATGGCCACCCGGTCGCCGGTCTCGGCCGCCTCGACCAGGGCGTTCAGCGCCACGGTGAGCCGGGCCAGGGCCTCGCCGCGGTTGCCCCGCATGATCAGCTCGCAGGCGCAGCGCTCCACCGCGAGCCGCGCGGTGTAGATGTCGCGCACGTCGTCGGGCGTCAGATCGATGACGAACAGCCCCCGATGCCGCTCGCTGCGCAGCAACCCCTCCTGCACCAGGCGCTGCATGGCCTCGCGGAGCGGTCCCCTGCTCACGCCGAGGCGGCCGGCCAGGTCGGTCTCGCCGAGCTGGTCGCCGGGTGCCAGCGATCCGTACATGATCGCCGAGCGCAGCTGGTTGGCGATCAGCGCGGCGGTGGACTCCCGGGGAACCGGTTCGAGCTCGCCCGGAGCGGTCATGACTTCCACGCCCTCTCAGATCGTTCGCGCGCCCCGGAAGGTCGTTCCGGGGCGCATCGGATCACTTTTTCATGTTCTCACCTGTGCCAAATCGGACGGAACGCCTGACCGGAGCAGGGTGCCCAGACCGCTTCGAGGCCCGGTGACGCCGGCCAATCGCAGCCCCTCCCACACGCTGACCTGATTGGCGGTCAACACCGGTTTGCCCGTCCGTTCCTCCAGCGTCTCGAGGACACCGGCGGTGTGCAGCGCGGTGTCGGGGACGAGCACCGCCTCGGCGGCGGGGACGTCCCCGGCCGCGACGAAGTCGAGCACGTCGGCGGTCGTGAGCGTGCCGACCTCGGCGGCGGTCACGATCCCGCGCTCGGCCAGCGCGACGACCTCGACCCCGCTGTCACCGAGGAACCCCGCGAACCGCTCCGCGACGTCCTGCGGATAGGTCGCGGCGACCGCGACCCGCCCCACCCCCAGGTGGGCCAGCGCGTTGACGAAGGCGAACGAGGTGCTGGAGGCGGGCGCGCCGGCCGCCGCGCGCACCCCCTCGACCTGTGCGCGCGCGCCGTCGCGGCCGAACACGAAGCTGCCGCTGGTGCACGCCCACACCGCGGCGTCGACGTTCGCGGCCCGCAGGGCGCGCGCCCCCTCGGCGAGCACGTCGGCCCCGCCGATGTCCAACAGCGCGTCCACGCGGTGGGCGTCCTCGCGCATCAGCGTGTGCACGACCCGCAGCGCGACATCGCCGCCGAGACGTTCCTGGAAGTCCGGGTAGTCGTCCTCGGCGCTGTGGCCGGGGTACAGGAAACCGATCGTGGCCGTCATGGGCTGCTTCTCCTCACTCGGGGGCGGATCAGGCCGCGGTGCGGTCGGTGGCGTCCACGAGCCGCTGTCCGGCGCCGATCGCGCGGCGGCCGATCGCGGCGAGCGCCGACCACATCGTCACCTGGTTGGCGGCGATGACCGGTTTGCCGAGGGCGCGTTCCAGCGGCGCGATGATGTCGTAGGTCAGCACGTTGGTGCAGCTGATGAACACGGCCTGGGCGTCGGGCCGGTCGGCGTCGCGCACGGCCTGGGCGACCTCGGAGTAGGTGACCTTCCAGATGTGGTTGAGCAGGCCGAGCCCGACGCTGGAGACGGTGTCGACGCCGTGTTCGGACAGGAAGGCGAGCAGCCGTTCGGTGACGCTGTCGACGTAGGGCGTGACGACCGCGACGCGGCGTGCCTGCAACGCCTCCAGTGCGCGCACGAGCGCTCCGGAGGTGGTGACGGCGGCGGGTGCGCCGGCTTCGAGGATGCCGGCGTGCAACCGGCGTTCGCCCGCGGCGCCGTGGACGAAGCTTCCAGAGGCGCAGGCGTAACCGACCACCAGGGGCTCGGGGACGAGCAGGTCGCGGGTCGCCCGGCGTACGTTGCCGTCGTCGCTCAACGCCGACGCCATGTCCACGGTCACCGGGACCGGGACGAAGGGGAGCCGGGTGATGTACAGGGAGACGTCGTCGGGCGTCCACCGCCACAGCTCCCGGTCCAGCGCGAAGTCGAACGGCGCCACCACGCCGACACCGGACTGTCCGGGCGGCTCGACGAGCGCGGGGATCTCCACGACGTTGTCCAAGGCCCGGGACGGCCCGTGCGCGTCCAGGTGGGCCGGCCCGGCGGCCCACCCGTTGACGATGGGCGCGGCCGTGTCCGCCGTGGGCGCCGGGGGCGCGAGGGCCGTCGGTGCCTCGACCCACTGCTCCATGACCAGCTCCTCCTGCTCGTCACCACTCGGCCCACGGCCGGTTGTCAGATCGGTCCGCATCGGTCACTCACCTCCTTCGTTTCTCGTCCGACCGGTCCCGCGTCCGCGGGTCCGACCGGGTCACTCCTCCAGCCGCCGGTACACCAGCCGCTCGCCGACACCGCCCGAACGCCACACGTCGTTGCACGCCTCGGCCATGGGCGCGAGCCCGTCGACGATGGTGGCGTAGACGTTGCCGGGGACCCAGCCGACGTCGCCGTTGAGCAGGAGGTTGTTGCGGCCGTAGAAGATCGCGAGGTCGATGACACCGGGCAGGGAGTCGATGCCCTTCTCCTCCTTGAAGCGGCGGTCGAGCATGCCCTCGTCGAAGGAGAAGTAGACGACGTCGCCGGGGATGGGGGTGACGGTGGTGTTCTCGCGCCCGGGTTCCTGGTCGGCGAAGCGGGGCACCATCGTGTAGACCTCGTTGCGGGCGTACTTGGCGTGGTAGACGTCGCCCCCTTGGGGGAGGGCCGCCCAGACGGCGTCGCAGGTGCGGGGGGCGTCCTTGTCCAGGAGCTCCGCCACGCAGCTGACGCCGCGCTTTTCCAGGCTGATGGTCATGTACCTGGGCATAGTCGGATCGGCCCTTTCGTCGTCGGGCTGTTTCGGGTGGGTGCGGACGCGGTGGCTGAGTCGCGTCGGCGCCACCGGAGGGTGGCGCGGTCCCGCCGGGCAGGGCCGGTCGGGGCTCGCCAAGAGGGGCGAGACCAGCAGGAACACTGTCGAATTCGCCGCAGGACTGCGGATACGCGGATTGTTGACAATCATACGAAGGCTCCCTAGCGTGTCAATGGCCTCCGGGCGCCTGTCTGTTACATCCCCGTGACGGAAAGTCCCGGTACCGGTGGGGAGGGAGGCGGGCCGGCCCGGCCGCCCGCGGCGGCGCCCCGCGAACACGGGTACCGCGCTCGCGGAACGGGAATCGTCGATACTCCAACGCCGTGCCCGCCACGATCCGGGAGCCGCCTCGTGACCAGCAGATCCCCGAACCTCGTCGTCCTCCACGGCGCCGACCTGCCTCCCGGGCGGGAGCGCATCGACGCCCACCCCGGGCTCGGGAGCGTGCGCTACGCGACCGCCGACCGGCTCGCCGAGGCCCTGCCCGGCGCGACCGCGCTGTTGATCTGGGACCTGTTCTCCGAGGCCCTGGCGGCGGCCTGGCCCAAGGCCGACACGTTGCGCTGGGTGCACGCCGCCACCGCGGGCGTGGACAACCTCATGTTCCCGGGCCTCGTCGACAGCGACGTCGTCGTCACCAACTCCCGCGGGGTGTTCGACGAGCCCATGGCCGAGTACGTGCTCGGCCTGGTGCTGGCCTTCGCCAAGGACCTTCCCGGCACCCTCGCCCTCCAGCGGCGGCGGACCTGGCGGCACCGCGAGACCGAACGTGTCGCGGGACGGCACGCGCTCGTCGTCGGAACCGGACCCATCGGGCGCGCGATCGCCCGCAGGCTCACCGCCATCGGCATGACGGTGGAGGGCGCCGGCCGCACCGCCCGCGACGGCGACCCCGACTTCGGCACCGTCGTCGCCTCCGACGAGCTCGCCTCCGCGCTGCCGCGGGCCGACTACGTCATCCTGGCCGCACCGCTCACCCCGGCCACCCGAGGGCTGGTCGACGCCGCGGCCCTGGCCCGGATGAAACCCACGGCCCGGCTGGTCAACGTCGGCCGCGGCGCGCTGGTCGTGCAGGACGACCTGGTCGCCGCGCTGCGCTCGAAGACCATCGCGGGCGCGGCGCTCGACGTGTTCGACCACGAGCCGCTGGCGGACTCCTCCCCTCTGTGGGACCTGCCCGGGGTGATCGTCTCCCCGCACATGTCGGGCGACGTCCTCGGGTGGCGGGAGGAGCTGGTCGACCTCTTCCTGGACAACCTCGGCCGCTTCCTCGCCGGGGAGCCGCTGCGCAACGTCGTCGACAAGCGGCGGGGCTATGTGAGAGGCGGCTGAGACCGTCGCGGCCGGCCGCCGCGCAACCGGTACGCATCGAGGAGAAGGGGCTGTCATGACCACCGGAACCGAGGGGACCACCGACCGGTCCGCGCTCCCCGCGGGAGTGCGACGCGACCTCACCTGCCCGGCCGACCTGACCGCCGTGGAACTGCTCGCCGCCTACCGCGCGGGCGAGCTCTCACCGGTCGAGACGATCGAGTCCGTCCTGGCGCGCGTCGAACGGGAGAACCCGGCGCTCAACGCCTTCTGCCTGGTGATGGCCGACGAGGCGCGCGTCGCCGCGAGGGCCTCCGAGGAGCGCTGGCGCCGCGGGGAGCCGCGCGGACTCCTGGACGGTGTCCCCGCCTCGATCAAGGACGTCATGCTCACCCGCGGCCATCCGACGCTGCGCGGCTCGCGCACGATCGACCCGAAGGGGCCGTGGCCGGAGGACTCCCCGGCCGTCGCCCGGCTGCGCGAGCACGGGGCGGTGCTCTTCGGTAAGACCACCACCCCCGAACTGGCGTGGAAGGGGGTCACCGACAGCCCGCTGACCGGTGTCACCCGCAACCCCTGGGACCTCTCCCGCACGCCCGGCGGGTCCAGCGGGGGAGCGGCCGTGGCCGTGGCCCGCGGGATGGGCCCCTTGGCCACGGGGACCGACGGGGGCGGTTCGGTGCGCATCCCGGCGTCCTTCACCGGGGTGGTCGCGCTCAAACCCACCTACGGCCTGGTCCCCCACTATCCGGCGAGCGCGTTCGGCACCCTCGCCCACTCCGGTCCGATGACGCGGACCGTGGCCGACGCCGCGCTCATGCTCGACGTGCTGTGCGGCGCGGACAGCCGCGACTGGGCCGCGCTGGCCCGGCCGGCCGAGTCGTTCGCCCGAGGGCTGGACCGCCCGCTGACGGGGATGCGCGTGGCGTTCAGTCCCACGCTGGGCCACGTCGAGGTCGATCCGGACGTCGCCGGACGGGTCGCGGCCGCCGCGGCGGTCTTCGACGAGCTCGGCGCGCGGGTCGAGCCGGTCGATCCCGGGTTCGCCGATCCGGTCGGGGACTTCCACGTGCTGTGGTTCTCCGGCGCGGCCAAGGCCACCGAGGCCCTGGACGAGGAGCGGCGCGCGTTGCTGGACCCCGGACTGCGGGAGATCGTCGAGGAGGGGCTGACCTATTCGGCGCAGGACTACCTGACGGCGATGGCGACCCGCATGTCGCTGGGCGAGCTCATGGGCCGCTTCCACGACACCTACGACCTGCTGCTGACCCCGGCGACGGCGATCCCCGCGTTCGAGGCGGGGCGCGAGACGCCGCGGCGGTGGCCGAGCCGCCGCTGGACCTCCTGGGCGGGGTTCAGCTACCCGTTCAACCTGACCCAGCAGCCCGCGGCGAGCCTGCCGTGCGGGTTCACGGCCGAAGGGCTGCCGGTCGGCCTCCAGATCGTGGGCGCCCGCCACGCCGACGGGCTCGTCCTCGCGGCGGCGCGGGCGTTCGAACGGGCCCGCCCCCAGGAGTGGTGGCCGGCGCCACCGGACGGCCACGGCCCGGCCCGGACATGACGACGCCCCCGCCGGTGACACCGGCGGGGGCGGACGAGGTGGGAACGGCACGGCGGTCGCCTCACGGCGGATGGCACAACGCGGCTCCATGAGACCGCCCGGACGTCCCGCCGTGGCGAGAGCCGGACGCGGTATTCCGCGAAGGCGAATTGTGAGCCCGGGGGACACTTACTACCGCACCGCCCCGCACCACCTGACAACATACGCCACCCGGCCGGTATTCCCGTGCACCGCGCTGACGGGGGTCGGCCGGGTGGCGCGGCTCCGGGACCGCGTGGTCCACGCCGCGCGCGACACCGTTCCCGGCCCGGAGCCCCTCAACGTCCGGGCCGGCCCCTCGACGGCGAAGCGCACCTGGACCGTCCGGCCGGGAGACCGGGACGGGTTCCGGGGCCGTCGCGCCCAATCGTAGGCCGATACGGTCGGTCACGTCCGGGGTTCGCGCAGTTCGCCGTCCTCGCCGGGGGCGGCCGGGAAGGCCGCGACGGGGCGCTGGCGGCGCGAGGTTGTCCCAGATCACGGTGGGTGACCGAACGTGAAAACCCTCTCGTCCCTTTCGGGACCTTGGTCCTGGCGGGAACGAGCCCTTCGGCGCGATCGGCTGTCGGGCGGCGCGTTACCGTCATTGCAGGGGACGAGTAGGAGGCGGAGGCGAGATGACGAGTACGGCCGCGCCGGAACCGATCACGGTCTTTCTGGTCGACGATCACGAGGTCGTGCGACGAGGGGTCGCGGCCCTCCTGGAGGGGGAGGGCGACATGAGGGTCGTCGGCGAGGCCGGCACCGTCGAGCAGGCGGTGGGCCGCATCCCGGCGGTGCGCCCCAGCGTCGCGGTCATCGACGTGCGGTTGCCCGACGGGTCGGGGGTCGAGGTGTGCCGTGAGGTCCGCTCGCGCGATCCCGGCATCGCCTGCCTCATGCTCACGTCGTTCGCCGACGACGAGGCGCTGTTCGAGGCGGTCATGGCCGGGGCGGCCGGCTACGTCCTCAAGCAGATCCACGGCGCCGACCTGGTGGGAGCGGTCCGCACCGTCGCCGGCGGGGGCTCGCTGCTCGACCCCAAGAGCACCGCGCGCATGCTGCAACGCCTGCGCGGCGCGACCGCGGAGCCCGACCCGTTGGCCGCCCTCACCCCGCAGGAACGCCAGATCCTGGAACTGATCGGCGAGGGCATGACCAACCGCCAAATCGGGGAAAGGCTCTATCTGGCGGAGAAGACGGTGAAGAACTACGTGTCGAGCCTGCTGGCCAAGCTCGACCTGAAACGCCGGACCCAGGCGGCCGTGCTCATCGCCCAGATGCGCAGTAGGAAGTCGTGATCCTGTGGCCGGACCGGCCGCAGCGCACGGCTGGTGAGACATGGGGGGAGACGGGGGAAATGGGGATCGACACCGCGGGGATGGAGGTACTCGAACGCGCTGAGTGCCTACGGTTGCTCGCCATGGCGCCGATCGGGCGCATCGTCTTCACCGAGCGCGCGCTTCCCGCGGTGCAACCGGTCAACTTCCTCGTCCACGGTTCCGACATCGTGGTGCGCACCTCCGAGGGGTCCCGGCTGGCGCGCGCCACACGCGACGCGGTCGTCGCCTTCGAGGTCGACGAGTTCGACATCGAGGCCCGGACCGGATGGTCGGTCATGGTGGTCGGCCCGTGCCGGGCGGTCGAGGACCCCGCGCAGCGCGCCGAGTTGGAGCGGCTGCCGCTGCGTCCCTGGGCGCCCGGCCCGCGCACGCACTTCCTGCGGATCGCGATCGAGCTGGTGACCGGGCGGCGTATCCCCGGCTAGTCGTCGGACGCGCAGGGCAGCGGGACCCGCCACGCAAGGACGGTCCCGCCGCCCTCGCGCGGCGTGGTGGTGAACTCCCCGCCGAGGGCGCGGGCGCGCTCGTCCATGTTGCGCAGGCCGCTGCGCCGGCCCCCTTCGGGGATGCCGACACCGTTGTCGCGGACCTCCAGGGACAGCTCCCCGTCCACCGTGACGCGGACGTTGACCTCCTCGGCGTGCGCGTGGCGGGTGGCGTTGGACAGGGCTTCACGCAGCACCGCGAGAAGGTGTTCGGCGATCTCTTCGGGCACCGAGGTGTCCAGCGGCCCGTCCAAGGTCAGTCCCGGACGGCGGCCGAGCGCGCGACCGGCGGTCTCCACGGCGGCCAGGACGCGCCCGCGCAGCGACATGTCGGTCGACGTGGGCGGGTGTTGGAGGGCGAACACCGTCGAACGGATCTCGCGGATCGTCTCGTCGAGGTCGTCGATCGTGCGCTGGAGGCGTTCGCCGGCCTCGGCGTCGTCGACGAGGCGCAGCGTGCTCATCAGGGTCATCGCCGAGGCGAACAGCCGCTGGATCACGGTGTCGTGCAGGTCCTTGGCGATGCGGTCGCGATCCTCCAGGACGACCAGCCGTTCGGCGTCCTGGCGGGCCTCGGCGAGTTCCAGCGCGACGGCGGCCTGGCCGGAGAAGGCGTCGAGCATGCCTCGGGTGGAGCTGTCGAACGGCGCCCGGACGCCGGACTTGCCCAGGAGCAGGACGCCCCGGGTGTGCTCGGGGGTTCCCAACGGGATGAGCAGGCCGGGCCGGAATCCCCGGTGGCTGAGCATGGGGCAGTTGGCGTAGCGCAGGTCGGGGATGACGATGGCCTTGCCCTCGCGGTAGGCGGCGCCGCACTGCGTCTCGGAGATGACCACGGGGGTGCCGATGATCTCCTTGGCGAGCGGGCCGTCGGCGATCTCGGCGACCAGGTTCTCGTCGGCGGCGTCGGGCAGGAGGACCACCGCGATGTCGGCGTTGGACATCTCGCGCGCCTGCTGGGCCAGGTAGCCCAGCACCTCGTCGGTGTCGACGCCGGACAGCAGCCGTGTGGTGATCTCGGTGGACGCCGACAGCCAGCGTTCGCGCTGTCGGGTCTCCTCGTACAGGCGGGCGTTCTCGATGGCGACACCGGCGGCGGTGGCCAGCGCCGTCACGATGGCCTCGTCCTCCTTGTCGAACTCCCCGCCGTCCTCCTTGTCGGTGAGGTAGAGGTTGCCGAACACCTCGTCGCGTACCTGGATCGGCACTCCGAGGAAGGTCGTCATCGGGGGATGACCCTCGGGGAAGCCGGTGGCGCTGGGGTGGTCCTGGACCCGGCTGAGCCGCAAGGGGGCGCGTTGCCGGGTGGGAAATCCCAGGAGCCCGTCGCCGTGGGGGAAACGGCTGATGCGCTGCGCCTGCTCGTCGCTGATGCCGACGGGGATGAACTCGACGAAGTGCCCCTCCTCGCCGATCACGCCCAATCCGGCGAAGCGCGCCCCGGCCAGGTGCGCGGCGGCCTCGGTGAGCCGACGCAGCACGGTGGCCAGGTCGAGGTCGCTGCCGATCGACACCACCGCGTCCAGGAGGGACCGTACGCGGTCGCGTGTGGACAGTGCGGCCTCCAGGCGGGTGTGCAGCTCCGAAAGGAGATCGTCGAGGCGCATCTGGGGCAGCAAGGGGCGCTGCCCGGAATCGTCGTGGGGCTCGGGCACGTGTCCACACCTCCGGTGTACACGCTATCCCGATACGCGATGAGGGAGGGCGGGACCGTCCTTTTCGGGACGACCGGGACTGGTGGGGCCGACGAGGAGCGGTCACGCAACCCGGTATCCGCGCGATCGCCGGGGTCTGTCTCCACCGGGTCCGAAATGCGGTGGGGGCCGCGCGAGCAGACGAGGGGAAATGAGGGGAAAGCTGCTCTGTTCCGGGTCGGTGGGGCTGTGACCGCTCCCCTCCGTGGCGGCGCCGGGCCTTCCCGTTCCCGGCGCCTGGATCCAGCACATCGTTCCAAAATGGCGTTGGAAAGCAGCCAAAAGATAGGAAATGTGTGGACTTTAGTCCTGAAAGCGAAAAATCATCTTTCTCGGGTGCGCGGCCTTCCAGGGGATCCAGTAAAAGCGCTGGTGAGAGCCTGGGGACTGGTCGATCGCGAAGAAGCCGCCGGAGAATTCCCGAACAGGGTTGCGGACACGCAGGATCATGCTACGGTCACGATCAGTAACCGGATGGGCGGTCCTGAACCGCCCATCCCGCCGAAGGGAGATGATGCGCCGTGGCGTGTGACGGCCGGACGACGCAGCGCGGACCGCGCGCCGTCGTCGCCGCGCGCGCCGCCGACGGGCGTATCTCGTGGCGTCTGCTGGTCCTCGCCGGAATCGCCGCCGCGGCCTGGCTCCTCGGCGCGGCCCCGGCCACCGCCGACACCCTTGACGAAGCCCTTCTCGGTGACACCACCGGTGCCGTCGAGGAGGCCACCCGCGCCCTCATCCCCTCGACGACCACCACGGGGGACCCCGTCACCGACCTGGCGTCCCACCCGATCGAGGTCGTCGACGAGATCGTGGCCCCCGCCGGGATCGGGCCGGTCGCCGACCTCGCGCCGGTGGCCGCCCTCGCCCGCCATACCCGAGCCGACGTGGAAACCGCGGTCACCGGCGTCTCCGACCCGGCCCCCGGCCAGCCCACCACCACGGCGCCCCGGCCCGAGACCGCCCCAGCGCATCGGGAGCCCCGGCCCGTCCCCCGGCAGGACGGACCCGAGACACCGCGCCCCTCCGCGCCTCCCCTCCTCGCCGCCACCACGGTCGAGACCACGCCCGCGGCCACGACGGCGACAACGGGCGAGGTGGGACACGGCCGCGCCGACCTGCGCGACGACACGGCCGGTCCCGAGCGCGACCTCCACCGCTCCCCGGCCCAGGCCACCGCCCCGGCGGCCCCCCAACAGGCCGGCGCCCCGTTCACCTTCGTCACGGGATACCTCGCGACGGTCCCCGAGCCCCGTCCCGCGGCCTCCGGCCGCGCCGTCATCGGCGGAGCCGAGCGGGGCATGCCGCACAACCCCGTCGACGATCCGTCGTTCTCCCCCGACTAGCGCCCGTCTCGCGCTCGGCCAAAGGCCGATCGGCTTTTGCGCTCTTGAGCTCTCCCGTCCCAGCCGTATCCGGCTGGGGGCTGACGTGAGTCCCGTGCACGCGACGGGACACGGGATTCACGTCAGTCGGCGGTCCGCTCGACCCCTCGACTGACCCGGCCCCGCCGGCGCGTCCCCCAGGCGCGCCCCGGCCGGCCGCGGCCCCCTGGTCAACCCACTCCCGCGGTGCGCTCCCCACCGAGACGCCCGCCCTCCGGGACGCCGTCCCGGAGGGATCGACACCTCCTTAACGACACATCTGCAAAGGACCTCGACCATGTTCCGTCTCACGTCCACCCCCGTGAAGCTCGCCCTCATCGGCGCCGGCGCCGCCGGATTCATCGCCCTGGGCGCCGGCGCGGCGTCCGCCGACGTGGTCGGCTCCATCGCCGGCGCTCCCGGCATGGCCGCCCAGCACGTGACCCCGACCGTGGCCGGCGCTCCCGGCGCCGCCCTGCACGCCGTGGGAGAGGTCGGCGGCGAGATGGGAGGGCTGCGCACCGGGCCCCGTGGGGGCGGTGAGCTGATCGACCCCGCCGCCCTGGGCTCGGCCACCGGACTCGACGGAAGCGGACCCGTCACCCTGAAGCCCTCCGTCGGCGACAACGCGCTGGGCACCCCGGCCACCAACGGGCCGATCCAGCGGATCAACCACATGGGCGACGCCCCGTCCCTCTCCGTCAGCAGGCTCGCGGGGACCACGGACTCGCTGGTGGGCGGGGGCCCGCTCGGGGGGCTTGTCCAGATCCAGCCGGGCCAGACCGAGGTCACGCCCGGGATCCGGCACCACGCGGGCGGCGACGTCGAGGACGCCGCCTCCCGTGAGCGCACCGGGGACCGGCCGACCGGCGAGCGGCCCCGTGGTGGTCTGCTCGGTGCTCTCCTCCCCGGCGGGACGCCGCTCGACCGGGGCGCGGCCACCGGCGACGCCGGCGCGCCCCGAGAGGGCGAGCGCGTGGGCGGCCTGCTTGACGGGATCACCCAGGGCACCCCGCTCGGCGAGATGACCCTGCCCTTGGGCCTGTAGTCCACCATCGGCGCGCGTGACCGCCCCGGCGGGGGCCGGGACGGTCACGCTCCGCGGCCGGTGGGGGCAAGGACACACCCCCCACATCCGTGGAAGGAGCGCGCTCCACCGGCGTCGTGCCACTACCTTGGCTGGTGGAGCGACGAGCCGGAACCGTCTTTCGGTCACAGGACCGGACGAGGACGCCCGCGGCGACACCGGTACACCGCATCGGAGACGCCGCCACCGTGGACCACGGGGGACCCGGTGCCCGGCGTCCCGCCGGATGGGTGCGCACGTCGAGGGGCCGTGCGCACCGAACGGGCGAGGCCCCGTGGCCGGAGCCGGTCCGGCCCACCGCTTCGGCGCTTCCCAGTGGCCGATCCGGGCGGACGCCCGCTGGGAGGAACGGGGTGGCCGCGGATGCGGCCACCCCGTTTCACGTTCCCGCAGGGTTCGGCGCCCGACGCCCTCGGCTCACTTCTCCCGGCTCGCCCGCCGGGATCGGCCCAGCAGCGCCGCCACGTCCACCAGGGCGCGGCAGCGCGCGAACTCCACCGGGGTGAAGGGGATCCCCTCCCGGCGCACCACCAGCACGCCGCCCTCGGGGGCGGGCAGGCACATCACCGCGCCGGACACGTCGTCGGGGGCCATCCCCTCGGGAGGCCCGGGACGTAGCTCCACCTTCTGCGCGGCGGACAGGTCGGCCAGCGCCGACGGCAGGGTCGCCGGGTCGGTCACCAGCCCCGACACCAGCGCCAGCGTCCGGCTCGTGGTGTCACTGAGCTCGTGGGCGTCGGCGGTCCGGACCACCGGGTCGTGCCCGCCGGCCCGGACCACCGCGTCGGCCAGTTCCCCGGGACCGATCCCGGGCGGCGCGGTGGCCAGGAACTCGTCGACCGCGTCGGTGTAGCCCGGGTACACCTGGACGAGCCGGATGTCGACGCCGAGCCGCGCCAGCTCGGCGGTCAGCGTGGCCAGCCCTCCGGGAACGTCGGTGACGCCGACCCGGATGCGCCACAACTGCTCCTCCCGCCCGCCGGCCGCAGACGCCGTGGGCTCGGCCGGGGCGCGGTGGTGCTGCCACCAGCGGTGTCCCGAGGCGATCACGATCAACACCGCGCCGAGCGCCGGCAGCACCGCCGCCCCGTGGTCGCTGTGACCGAGCGCGAGCACGAAGGTGTGGGCCGCGCCCGCCGCGAGCAGGAGCGCGCCTAGTTCGAGGAGTTCCCGGCCGAGAAAACCCGGGCGTCGCCGGGGAGCGTGGTGGCGGGCGTGGTCGAATCCGCTGTGACCCATGCCGGTAACGATGCCCCGGTCACGTTGCGCTTCGACGACCACACGTGACGGCCTCGTAACGTCGAGCGGTGATTCCGGTCACGTCCCCCTGGCGGGGCCACCCCGCCAGGGGCCGGGCCGTCGTCCAGGAGGGGATCTCGCGATGGCGGCTGTCGACGAGTGTCCGCCCCCTCCGGTCCCGCTCGGTCCGTCCGGCGCGTCGCCCGGTTCCGGCGGCCGCGCGGTGGCCCACGGCCAGGTCGGGAAGGTGGTGCGCCCCACCGGCGCGGGGGGCTCCCGTCCGGGGCCGCCCTCGCCGGCATTCGGGGCGATGACGGGTTCGCGGCGTCGTGCCCCGGTACGGTCCACGGCCCGAGCGTGGGGAACCGGGTGGCCGGCCGGCCCCGTAGATCGTGCCGCCGGGGCCGGAAAGTCCGGCGGCCGCGATCCGGCCGTCTCGGCGCAGAAGGGCCGCCCACGGGAACGCCCCCGTCGCCGGTGGTCCGGTGACGGGGGCGGAGGAAGCGGAAGGGCTACTGCTCCTCGGTGCCCAGGCCGTTGGAGCACGGGAGGACGACCTGGTAGGGAAGCGCCGGTCACAGGGCAATGGCCCGCAGACGGTTGGAAACACGACCGAGGTCGGGACGCCGCCTCAGGCGATGCGGGCCGCCAGGGCGTCGAAGTCGAGGAAGTACCGCCCATGGCTGTGCCGCAGGGCCTCGCGGTCACTGGCCCCGAGAACGACGATCTCGACGGAGGGACGGCCCCGGTACTCCTTCTCGGCGGCGAACCGGGCCTCCAAGGCGTCCCTGCGGCCCTCGTACTCCTGTTCACGCAGGACACGTCCCGAGGAACGGTCATACACCACGAGAACATTCGTCATGGCTCGACGATACCTGAAGAGCCTCTAGACATCCCTGGCAAGAGCCATCTCATTCATGTCCTCCCGGAGCTTCGCGAGGTAGTCGTGCACCCGCCGCCACCCCTCCTGGACGCCTGGATCGCCTTCGCCGACACCCGCTGCCTCCGCCTGCTCAAGAGTGGAGATCACGTCGCTGACGGCGATCGCCAGATCGACCATGGATGCGCGCCTCCGATAGGCCGTGTCGTACCGGAGGTCAAGACCCGTCTCTTGCTCGGGGGTGAGGCTTTCTGCGTGGTCGGCCAGCCGGTGCCGCCGGTGTTCGGGAGGTTCTCCGTAGCGAATACCCCGCCCGACGAGGTCGGACAACTTCTCGAACATGTCGGCCCACTCGTGCTGCCAGCGTGTCCGCACCTGGATTTCGACGGGCAACCCACCGGGGTAGACGATGACGTGGACCGCTCGATAGCCGGAACTGGGGTCTTTTCGGCGGTCGACGAGACGCGGTGCGCGGCTTTCCTCCTGGAACACCCCCATGAGCGTCTCCGTCACGCGATCCTGTTCCCTTCTCCCGCCGTCCAGCACGATTCGCATTCCCGCGAGGTCCTGCATGCTCTTCAGCCAGGACCCGCCGTGCCGCCTCAGCTTCTCCAGGACCGTCCCCGTGTTCTTGACCCGGGACGAGGGAGTAAAGCCCAGGCCGCGCACGGTGCCAAGGGCGGATTCCAAAGCTTCGTCGTAGGCGAGCAGCAGCCGGCTCAGATCCGTCAGGTCGTCCTCGGAAGGAGAGGCCGAGGAGATCAGACGTTCCCCAAGCCGGACCACCTGCGACTTGCTCATGGGAAGGGGCATGGGTCAGTGGTAACAGAAAAGCGGCCGTCATCAGCCGCTTTTTGGAGGGCCGCCCATGGGAACGCCCCCGTCGCCGGTGGTCCGGTGACGGGGGCGAAGGAAGGAGGAAGGGCTACTGCTCCTCGGTGCCGGTGCCCAGGCCGTTGGAGCACGGGTTGGCGGTGGCGTCCCTGCCCTCGATGGCCTCACTGGGCAGGGCCGAGGTGCCGCCCGCGGGGTCCTCGGCGGCGGGCTCGGCCGGGTAGGAGGCGGTCGGCGTCTGCGACGGCGACGGCTTCGGCTCCTCGGGGGCGCCGCTCTCCAACGCCGCATCGTCGACCGGCTCGTCGGCGTTGATCGCCGCGAACAGCTCGGCGGCCTTCTCCTCGTTCCACACGACCCGGTTGGGGTCGTAGGGGGCCTGGAACCAGGGAACGGTGTAGAAGGTGATGTCGCGCAGGTCGACGTCGGCGAGCGTGGAGCCGATGGAGATCATCCTGTCCAGCGTCAACTCGGCGTCGGTGGCGGTGTGGTCGGTGACGGCCCCCAGCAGCGCGGTCATCTTGCTGGGGCTGGTCAGCACGTCGCTGCTGGTGACCTCGTCGGCGAGCGCGCCGAGGAACATCTGCTGCCGGTCGATGCGGCCGATGTCGCCGCCGTCGCCGATCTCGTAGCGGGCGCGCACGAACGCCAGGGACTGCTCACCGGTGAGACGCTGCTGCCCGGCCTCCAGGTCGAGCTTGGCGCGCTCGTCCTTCATCGGCTGGGGGATGCACATGTCCACGCCGCCGATGGCGTCGACCATGTCACGGAAGCCGACGAAGCTCAGGTGGACGAAGTGGTCGATGCGGATCCCGCTCAGCGTCTCGATGGTCTTGACCACGCACGGCGGCCCGCCGTGGAACAGGGCGGCGTTGATCATCCCGTAGTAGCCGGTGGTGCCCTCGGTCCCCTCGTAGGGGGCGCACTCGGGGAGCTGGACCAGGGAGTCGCGGGGGAAGTTCACGACCGTGACGCCGTGATCGGGCGAGACGTGGGCGAGCATGAGCGAGTCGGAGCGCTCGCCGACGAAGTCCCGTCCGCCGTACTCGGCGTTGCCGCCGGTGCGCATGTCGGAGCCGATGAACAGGATGTTGACGTCGTCGCCGATCTTGGGCGGGCGCTCCTCCTCGTTGAGCGCTGAGGCGAGGTCGTGCTGGACCATGTTGCCCCGCAGGGAACGGTAGTAGGCGTAGGCCGTGCCGACCCCGGTGAGGAGCACGACCACCAGCGCGACGGCGGTCCAGCCGAGCACACGTTTCCACCGCCGTCGGGGCGGGGCGGCGGCGTCGGGCGTGGCTGTGGAGGCGTCATCGGACATGAATAAGGGGTGCCTTCTATCGGCGGGCGTCACAGGACCTGGAGGTGCCGTGAGGGGCGAGGAGGACCAACGGGTCCGCGCTGAGACGTGCAGCGCGCCGCGGGGGAGGGGGAGGACCCGTATGGCGTGTTGACCGATCTTACGAGAATCCATCGCGGATCGCGCGCCCGGGCCGGTGATTGCCGTCTTACCCGTGCCCGGAGAGGAGGGGGCGCCATCGTTCCGGCACCGGGGTCGTCCGGATCGTGATCCGGCGATGATCCCGCGGTGACGTGCGGAAGTCCCGGTGGGGATCGGGGCGCGGCCGAATGTGGCCGTCCCCACGCCGTCCGGCTCCGGCCCGATTCGACGGCCGAAGAGAGTAAGCCATAGCCATCTGTCGCGTTTCTCCGGGAAAGTCCCGGTAAGGGGCGGCGGACATGAGGACGCGACGACCATCGGTGGGCCGCGCGGCCTGGGCGCTCGGCGCCGTCTGCGTCGGATACGCGGTCGCGGGAGTGACCCTCGTCCCGGCCGGGCTGCCGTTGGGCTGGGACGAGGCCGTCTACGTGGGCCAGTACGATCCGCACCGTCCCGCCCCCTTCTTCAGCGCGCCCCGCGCCAGGGGGGTGTCGGTGCTGGCCGCGCCGGTCGTGACGGTCACGGCGTCGGTGGTGGCGCTGCGCTGTTTCCTCGCGGCGGCGGGCGCGCTCGCGATGTTCGCGGGGTTCCTCCCCTGGCTGTGGGTCCTCCCCCGGCCCTGGGCCGTGCCGTTGGCCGCGTTCGGGTACGCGACACTGTGGCCGGCCCTGTTCTACGCGGGCGCGGCGATGCCCAACACCTACGCGGCGATGGCCTGTGCCGCCGCGACCGGGTGGTTCCTGGACGCGGCGCGGCGGCCGGGGGCGCGGTCACCCCTGTGGGCGCTGGCCGTGGCGCTGGCGGTCGCCGGGCTGATGCGGCCCGGTGAGGCGTTCTGGCTGACCGCGCCCCTGGCGGCGGCCGTCCTGCTCGTCCCCCGTTGGCGGCGGACCGGGCTCGCCGCGGCGGTGGTCGCGGGCGCGTTCGTCGGCGTGCTGCCGTGGATGGTCGAGGCGTGGACCGGCGGTCACGGTGGTCTTGCCGCGCGGATCGCGCGGACCGGCGAGATCCAGGGCGGCGCCGGGCCGACGTTCGCGCTGCCGCTCGCCGCCTCCGCGCTGGACGGTCCCCTGCTGTGCCGGCCGTGCACGGACGGCGTGCGCTGGCCGGCCGTGCTGTGGTGGCTCGTGCTGCCCCTGTTCGTCGCGGCGGGGGTGAGGACGGCGGTGCGGGCGCGCAGGGCCGCGGCGGGATGGCTGCCCCTGACCGTCGGGGTCTGCCTGGCGGTCACCTACGTCTTTTTCATCGGCTACGCGGCGCCACGGTTCCTGCTGCCGTCCTACGCGCTGCTGTTCCTGCCGGCCGCGCTGGGCGTCGTGGGGATGGTGGAGGCGGCGCGTCCCCGCTGGCGGCCCGTCATCGTCGCGGTGATCGCGGTGGGGCTCCTGGCGCACCTGGTGATCCAGGGGGTGATCCTGCGGCACTGGGTGGGCGTGCACGGCGAGGTGCGGCGGGACCAGGGGGCCGTCATCGCCGAACTGGACCGCCTGGGGGTGGATCCGCCGTGCGTGCTCACGGGGACCGAGGCGATCCCGATCGCCTACCGGGCGGGATGCGCCTCCGCGGCGGTCGGCGGCCACAACGGCACGCACACGCTGGAAGGACTGCTCGCGCTGTCATGCCGCACGCCCACCGCCCTGCTCACCCGAGGGGGAGGACCGGCGCCGCAGTGGGCGGAGGGGTGGAACGTGTACCCGGTGGCCGGCGAGGCGGGGCCGTGGGCCATCCACGTTCCTCCGTGGACGCCGGAGGCCGGAAGGGACGGGGTCCCCTGCCCGATCGGGTGACGGACCGCTCTCGGCTACGCAAAGTACCGATTCCCTCACGAAGGGAAGTCGCCACTGTCATACTTGGCCGTCGGGGGAGCGGCCGTGGTGACCCGCCGGCACCCGTCCGCCGTCTCCCGCGACGCGCTCCCGGCACAAGGAAGGGCGGGGCCGATGACGTCCGGATCCTCCCCGATGTCCCGCAGGCGTTTCCTCGGCCTGGCCGCGGCGCCCGTGGCGGCCTCGTTCGCGACCGCGGGGTGCGGCGACAACACCGGCCGTCCCGATGGCGACCCCGGGACGCTCGTGCACTGGTACCACCAGTACGGCGAGGAGGGGGTGCGCGAGGCCGTCGAGCGTTACGCGGCGTCCTACGACCGCGCCCGGGTGCGGGTGCAGTGGACTCCCGGCGACTACGCCACGCGCCTGCTGGCGGCACTCCAGGGGGGAGCTCCGCCCGATGTCTTCGAGTACCAGACCAAGGTCGACCTGGTCAGGGCCGGTCTACTGGAACCGCTGGACGACCTGATCGCCGACGTCCGCGACGACTTCTCCCCGGCCGCGCTGGCGATCCACACCGTCGACGGTTCCGTCTATGGAATTCCACAGGCTGTGGACACCCAGGTGCTCGTCTACCGCAAGAGCCTTCTCGACGACGCCGGGACCGAGCCGCCCCGCACCTGGGAGGCGCTCGCCGACGCCGCGCGCACGCTCACCCGTGACGGCCGCAAGGGGCTGTTCCTCGGCAACGACGCCGGCGTCTCGGTGGCCGGGCCGATGATGCTGTGGTCGGTCGGGCTCGAACAGGTCACCGCCGACCGGCGGCCGGGGTTCGCCGATCCCGCGGCGGCCAGCGCGTTCGAGCGGCTGCGCGACCTCTACGAGGAGGGGACGCTGCTGCTCGGAGCCCCCACCGACTGGGCCGATCCCGCGGCGTTCGTCCAGGAGCTCACCGCGATGCAGTGGACCGGGCTGTGGGCGCTGCCGCGCATCGAGGAGGCGTTCCCCGGCGACTACGGTGTGCTGCCCTGGCCGAGGTTCACCGAGGCCGGTGCCGACTCCGTCCCCGTCGGCGCGTTCGGCGCCATGGCCGCGGCCGAGGGCGGGGCGGCCGATCTCGCCAAGGACTACATCCACTGGCTGTGGATCGAGCGCACCGACCTCCAGGAGGACTTCAACCTCGGCTACGGCCTGCACATCCCGCCCCGCGGCTCCATCGCCTCCTCGGCCCGCCGGCTCGCCAGTGGTCCGGCCGCCGACGCCGTCGACTACGTCGACGAGCTGGGCCGGCCCTCCAGCCCGCCCGAATGGACCTCCGCCATGGACGCCGCCTTCAAGGACGCGCTCGGCAACATCGTCAAGGGCGGTGCCGCACCCCGCGAGGAGCTGGAACGCGCGGCACGGACGGTCCAGGACGAGCTCGACGCGCTGTTCGACTGAGACGGGCGGGCGACATGAACGGCACGCCACGGCGGAGAGGGTGGGAGGGGATCACCGACCGGCCCGCGTGGGCTTTTTGGATCCTCGCGGGTCCCTTCTTCGCGGGGCTGGTGGTCTTCGGTCACCTCCCCCTGCTGTGGAGCATCTACCTCAGCTTCTTCGAGGCGCGCAACACCGTCACCCCCACCGAGTTCGTCGGCCTGGCCAACTACGCGCGCATGCTCACCTCTCGGGCCTTTCTCGACAGCCTTCTCACCTTCACGCTGTTCGCGCTGTTCGTCGTGCCGTTGACCTTCGCCCTCTCGCTCGGACTGGCGCTGCTCCTGCACCGGGCGCGGCGCGCCCGCCCCCTGTTCCGGACGGCCTGCTTCCTGCCCGCAGCCTGCTCCTACGTCGTCGCCGCCCTGGTGTGGAGGCTGACGATCTTCAACGGCCTGCCCTCGGGACTGGCCAACACGGTGATCGGCCACTTCGGCGCCGCCCCGATCGCCTGGCTGGCGGTGACTGACCCGCCCTGGTACTGGCCGGTCCTGGTGTCCCTGCGGCTGTGGCTCCAGGTCGGCTTCTACGCGCTCATCTTCCTGGCCGGACTCCAGCGCATCCCGCATTCGCTGTACGAGGCCGCCTACGTCGACGGGGCCTCCCCCGGGTGGACCACCTTCCGCCACATCACGCTGCCGCAGTTGCGCGCCACGTCGATCGCGGTGCTCCTGCTCAATCTCATCGCCGCCTACCAGGCGTTCGACGAGTTCTACAACCTTCTGGGCGCCGACGGGACCTATCCGCCCTACGCCCGCCCGCCGCTGGTCTACCTGTACTACACCGCGTTGGGGTCGGGGCAGGACCTCGGCCGTGGCAGCGCGGGCGCGGTGATCCTCGCCCTGCTCATCGCGGCGGTCACCCTCGTCCAGGGGCGGCTTCTCGGGATCGGCCGGGGGCCGCGGTGAGCGCGGCGGGACGGTTCGCGGGTCGCGTGCCGCGGGTGACGGTGGGGGCCGTGGTCCTGTACGCGACGTTGACGCTGGTCGCGCTGCTGTTCCTGCTCCCCTACCTGCTGATCCTGCGCAACGCGCTGTCCACCGACGCCGACATCACCTCGCCCGGTTGGTCACCGCTGCCGCGCGAGCTCGACTGGGGAGGGTTCGCGGCCCTCTTCTCCGGCCGGGACCCGCTCATGGCCACCGGACTGCGCAACTCCGCGGTCGTCGCGGTCCTCCAGACGGCCGGACGGCTCCTGGTGTGCTCGGCCGCGGGCTACGCGCTCGCCCGGGTCCCCTACCGGCATGCCGGCAAGCTCGTCCTCGTGGTCCTCGCGACGTTGATGATCCCGGCCGCGGTGACCTTCGTCCCCACCTTCGTCGTCGTGTCGTCCCTGGGCTGGGTCTCCTCCTGGCGGGGGCTCATCGTCCCCGGCCTGTTCAGCGCGTTCACCGCGTTCCTGTTCCGGCAGTACTTCCTGGCATTCCCACGGGAGCTGGAGGACGCCGCGCGGGTGGACGGGCTCGGCTACTGGGGGACGTACTGGCGGGTGGTGCTGCCGAACTCGCTGCCGTTCCTGGCGGCGATCGGCCTGATCTCCTTCGTGGAGAGCTGGAACTCCTTCCTGTGGCCGCTGGTCATCGCCCAGGACGCCTCGATGTGGACCGTTCAGGTCGTCTTGTCCACCCATCTCACCGCCCAGACGGCCGACCTCCAGGGCCTGTTCGCCTCGGCCGCGGTGTCGGTGGCCCCGTTGGTCCTGGTCTTCGTCCTGCTTCAGCGGCACATCGTCTACGGCGCGACGGAGGCGGGGATCCGACGGTAGAGGAGAACTGTTCGTAACACGTCGGATACGTATCGCAGTAACGGCCTGCTGGGGACGCGAAATCGCTTATAAGGTTTACCGCGCATCGCGAGAAATTCCTTGTTTTTCGTCGGAGCCGTGCCGTACCGGTGTCTCCCCACACCAGGGACGCGCATCTGGTCTCCGCCCGTCGGAGCGGACCCCTCATGCCCCTTCCCGAACCGGCCGGACCCGATCCCGTCCGCCTTCCCCACATCCATGGCGCCGAGCCGCAGCGTGACCTGGTCGATCGCATCACCAGCGGTCTCGGTGCCCACGAGTGCGTTGTCATGGGCGCGTTGACCGCGCGCGACCGCCAACGCATCATCGCGGCGGGCAAGGTCGCCGGAAAGCGCCTCAAACGATCCACCGTCATCACCGAGACCGACGCCGGTATCGAGATCGCCTTCGACGACGACACCGAGCTGCTGATCAGGCCGGCCCCCGACCCCCTGGTGTTCGAGTCCGGGTCGGAGGAGGCGGCGGACATCTCGTCGTCGAGGCTCGACCCCCGGCGCCGTCACGCCGTGGACGAGGACACGCCGCCGAAGAAGCGGGTTCCACGGGACTGAGTCGCGGGGGCGCTCAGTCCTCCAGTGACACCCGGAAACGTAGTGACGCCGTGGTGTCCGCGGCCGGCTCCGGTGCTCCGTCGCCGGCCGGCCGCAACTGGAAGTACAGGTGGGCCGTCTCGCCCGGCCCCAGCGCGCGGGGCCCGGGCACGTTCTCCAGGGGGCCCGGGGTCAGCGGCTCCCAGGCGGGGGAGTCCCAGGAGCCGGGCCGCCATGACGCGGGTTTGAGGAGGGCGCGGACCTCCAGGGGAGACTCCGCCGGGAGCGGACCGTCCACGACGGGACCGGCGATCCCGATGGCGTCGATCTCGGCGCGCGAGGGGCCCGCGTTGACGATCCGCACCCTGTACCACATGTCGCCCCATGGATCGGTCAGTCCGACCGGGGTGGCGCCGCTCAGGCGTATGACGGGCCGGGACAGGGCGGAACGTCCCTCGGAGGTGGTCACCAGGGGGGCGCCGTCCCGGTCGGCGTGCGCGAAGTAGGCGTATGTCGCACCGGTCACGGCGGCGGCGATCCCGGCCACGGCGGCGGCCCCGATGGCGGCGAGGACCTTGGGAACGATGGCCACGGGAGAACTGTGGTCCTTTCGAACAGGAACGCAGCGGCTGTGACAGGCCCGATATGGCCGTGTCGAGAGGCTACCGGGCCGGGGCGGCCCGCGGCGGACAACGGAGAATCCGGCCCTCTGCGCGGCGAGGGACCGTCCGCGTAACGTCGCGCCGCGGGCCGAGGGGCGTGGCGCGCGGGGCGGGGAGACGACGTCCGTCCCGCTGCGCTCTTCACCCCGTCCGTCCTCCCGGCCGGCACCCCCCACTCTGCCCGTGGCCATGCCGCCACGTCATCCTCAAAGTCGATGACGTCGCCGCCGTCCATGGCCGACGGCAGAGGCGGTTGGACGCCCATTCCCCGATCCTCGCGACGGTGGGACGGCGTGGGAAGGCGGGAACGAATTCCCGGCCCCGACCGCCCCGGCGTGGAATTCGGTGAGCGTGTTTCCCGGAAAACTCTCCTGTCCGGCGAGGTGATTCCGTAGGGTGCCTCCTGCGTGCCCCCGCCGGACGCTGGAGACGGACCTGAAGAGCGGGTCCCGTGTCGCCGCCCGGCGGGCAACGCCATGTGACGTGGCCTGGAGTGACTGCTACGAGAGGAACCCGGACGGAGCGAGCCCGAGGGCGAGGGGAACCGTATGGATGATCGCGCTATGTCATCGTTCAATGACGTTTCGCCAACGAAAAAGAATAGCGATGGACGAGCGCCGAAAAGGGGACCAAATCCCCATCCAACCGATTTCTTTTTCCGTCTTTCCTCGGGTTACGTCACGGCGGTCTCCGCTATTTCCGTCACAGACCGGTTTCCCTCCCGCCTCCTCCACGGAGGTCCTCCCCCCGGCTCCGTCCGTCCGGCGAGCTCTGCGGGGGCGACCGGCCCATGCCCACCGGCCCGGCGCCCCCGATCGCGTTCCCTCCGCCGAAAGAGCCCCGAGCAACGTGCGAAAACTCGTCTTCGAAATCTCCCTCGCGCTTCCCGCCGTCGCCGCCACGGCGATGGTCCTCCAGCAGGTCGAAACCGGGACCGAGAGGGTCAGCGGCGACGTGCCCGCCACCCTGGCCATGTTCGCCTCCGGGACCGCGGTCGCCACCTCCTTCCTCGCGGAACTGACCGCGCGCATCAGCGGACACCCGCCGCTGCGCCGGATCTCGGCGGCGATGGCGGTCTACGCGCTCGTCGTCGTGCCCGCGACCGCCGCCGGTGACGGGGGAGACACCGCGACCGTCCTGCTGGCGACGGCCCGGCACGCCGCCGGCCTGTGTACCGCGCTGCTCCTCCTCGCCTCGGCCTCCCCCTACGACCGGCCGCGTCCCTGGAGACTTCCGGGGTTTCGGACCCCGGCGGGGGGTTCGCGCGGGGTCGCCATCGCGCTCGGCTGCACCCTGGTCGCGGTGCTCGCCGCCGCCTCGGCGCCCGAGGTGGCCGCACCCCTGGTCACGTCACCGCTCATGGGGGCGGCGGTATCGCTGCTGTGGGTCGACGCCGGGCTCCTCATGATCGCCTCGGGGCTGATCCGCTACCGTCCCGTATCCGCCTGGACGGGCGTCGGCGTGATCGCCATCATCAGCGGGCACGCTCCCCGGCTGCTGCTGGGGGAGCCGATCGTCTCCTCGGTCCTGCTGGTTCCCGGGATGCGCCTGGTGGGCCTCCTCCTCATCCTCTGTGTCGTCCTGCGGGTCGCCTTCCTCGTCCACCGCCAGATCACCCTCGACCGCGAACAGTTACGCGACGCCCGGGCCGAGGCGTCCCAGACCCGCGAACGCATGTCGGAGCAGGTCCACGAGCTGCGTAACGCGCTGGCCGGGGTGGACGGGGTCGCCCACCTGCTCGCGCTCGGCGAGGGCGGGGACGTCGAACTGGACCGGGCGGCGCTGCGCGCCGCGCTGTCGGCCGAACTCGGCCGCATGCGCGCCCTGCTCGACGAGGGGGTGTCCTCCCGGCCGGAGGAGCCCGTCAGACTGGCCGGCCTGTTACGGCAGCTCGTCTTGATCCGGCGTACCACCGGCATGCGGATCGACCTGTCGGTGGAGGAGGACCTCGCCTCGACGGCCCCCCACCGGGTCATCGCCCAGGTGGTCACCAACGTGCTCGCCAACTGCGAGCGGCACGCCCCCGGCGCGCGCGTGACCGTGACGGCCTACCGGACCGGAGATCAGATCAGGATCCGCGTCCACGACGACGGTCCCGGAGTGCCCCCGGGACAGCAGGAAGAGGTGCTGCGCCGCGGCGTCAAACGGGAGGGCTCGCCCGGGCAGGGCATCGGCCTGCACCTGTGCCGCGAGCTGCTGTCCGCCCACGGGGGACGGTTACGGCTGGTCTCGGCCCCTCCCGAGGAACCGGGCTGCACCGTCCTCGTCGATCTGCCCGCCCGTCCCGTGCGTCAGGGATGGGCGCCTCTGGCGCACGGGACGGCACGGGGCGAACGCCCGCACACGCTCGGAGGTGACCGTGCCGGTGCCTGACCCCGGTTCCGGGGGCGCGGCGCGCAACACCGTTTCGGCGTCCCGCGTCCTCATCGTCGACGACCACGAACTGCTCAGCACGACGATGGAGCTCGCCCTGCGCGCGCAGGGCATCACCGCCTTTCGGCCGCGCTCGCTCGACCCCGACTCCGTGCGCGCCGCCGCAGCGGATGGTCCGGCCGGTCTTCTGCTGCTCGACCTCGACCTGGGCAGCGGCGCCGACGGCGTCCCGGTGGACGGGATGCTCATGGCGGAGGACCTCCGCGCGGAGGGCTGGATCGTGCTGATCCTGACCGGGACGACCGAGAAGACCCGTATCGCCGCGGCCATCGCCGCGGGGGCCGTGGGCTGGATCTCCAAGTCGGCGCCCTTCCCCGACCTGGTCCGGATGATCGTCGACGCCGTCGCGGGCCGCCCCGTCATCTCGGCCCAGGAACGCGAGCACCTGCTCGATATCCACCGACGGGCGCGGACGCACCGGCGGACGGGGCGGGAACTGCTCGGGCGGCTCACCGCTCGGGAGCGTGAGGTCCTCAACGAGTTGGTGGCCGGCCGACGAGCCGCGGTGATCGCGCGGGACTCGGTCGTCTCCATCGCCACCGTGCGCTCCCAGATCCGTTCCATCCTCACCAAACTGGAGGTCTCCTCACAGCTGGAGGCGGTCGCGCTGGTCCGCTCCCTGCCCGGGTGGACCGATCCGGGGGGTGGGTTTGGCGGTCCCCTGTCCGGATAGCCGGAAGGGAACGGAGGGCCACGCCCACCGCGTGGCCCCGACCGGACATGGGAGGACCGATGCGCGGCGGCGAACGGCCGGGACGGCCGGCGAGGGGAACCCCGGAACGCCCCCGAAGCGCTCTCAACCTACGGCTGGCGCTGGCCATCCTCGGTGTGGTGATGTGCGTGGCGCTGGGGGTCCTGGCCCTGGTCAACGGGTTTATGATCCTCGCGGTCCTGCTGGGGGTGCTCGCGATCATCGGCGTCGTCGACATCTGCGTCGTCATCGTCCGCCGGCGCCGGCGGGGTTCCGGGTACGACTCGCTGTTCGAGTAGGCGCCGCGTCCACCGTTCCCCGGAAAGGAGAGCCGTCGTGTCCGAACCGCTCGGCCACGAGCCGCGTACCACCCACGACCGCGATGTCGCGCCACTGTTGCGCGACGACGAGGAACAGGAGGGCCAGCGTCCCCGCGAGGAGGGACGTCAGGTGACCGGGACCGGGGTGCCCACCGACATCCCGCGCGAGGACGACGACGAGCGGGCCCGCTCCCGCGACGAGGGGCCCTCGACCGGAGGCTCCGCCCACGACCACGTCCCCAGACCCTGACCTGGCACGTCGCCGCCCGGACGAGCGCGCCATGGGATTCAACGCGGGACTCGCGGGTAGCCGCCCGCCCATGAGACTGGGAGAACGGATCCACCGGATCGAGCGGGCCACCGGCCTGGACCGGGCGGTCACCGCCATGCAACGGGTCACCGACCGCATCCCCGAGGGCGGGGTGCGCGACGTACTACACGGGGTGCAGCTGGGGCACCCGCTGCACCCCCTCCTCGTACAGGTTCCGATCGGCGCGTGGCTGTCGGCGGCGGTACTCGACTTCACGCCCGGCTCGGAGCGGGCCGCGCGGCGGCTCGTCGACGTCGGGCTGGTCGCCAGCCTGCCCGCCGCGCTGGCCGGCTCGACCGACTGGTCGCAACAGCAGCAACGGCACAAGCGGGTCGGCGTCGTCCACGCGGGTCTCAACACCGTCGCGACCATGCTGTACGGCGCGTCGTCCCTGGCCCGCCACAGCGGGCGGCACGGGCTCGGCAAGGCGCTGGGGATGGCCGGACTGGGAGTGGTCAGCGTCAGCGGCCTGCTCGGCGCGCACATCTCCTACGCGCTGTCGGGCGGCGCCAACCATGCCGACCACGTTCCCGACCGGATCCCCGACGGCTGGCACGACATCGGCACCCTGTCGGAGTTCCCCGAGGGGCGGCCGGTCCACGGTGTCCTCGGTGACATCCCGTTGGTCATCGTCCGCACCGGCAGCGACGTCCACGTCATGGCCGACGAGTGCGTCCACATGGGCGGTCCGCTCTCGCAGGGCGAGTACGCCGACGGGTGTGTCACCTGCCCGTGGCACGGCAGCACCTTCCGCGTCACCGACGGGTCGGTCGTCAACGGCCCGGCCACCACCTCGCAGCCGGTGCTGCGCACGCGCGTACGCGACGGCATCGTCAGCGTGCGGCGGGCCGATGCGGGGGTGGCGGTACCCGCGCAGCGCGCGGAGGAGGCCGCCGCGGAGAAGACGCGCGCGAAGGGGAGCGCGCGTGGTTGAGCAGGCACACGCCCCGGCCGCGCCCCAGGTCCGGGTGCCGCAGGTCCGGTCCGGCCGCGATCCGGTCGGTGGCGGTGACCTGACGATCCTGAACCCGCGCGACGGCTCCACCGTCGGCCGTGTCCCCATGGCGACGCGCGCCGACATCGACACGGCGTTCGAACGCGCCCGCCGGGCCGCTCCCGGCTGGGCGCGTACCCCCGCCACCGAGCGGGGGGCCGCGCTGCGCGCCGCGGCAGCGGCGTTGCGGGAGAACGTCGACAACCTCGCGGTGCTCAACGCCCGCGAGACGGGCCGTCCCGTCGCGGAGGCGCGCGAGGGCGTCACCGCCGGTGCGGGGACGCTCGAGCAGTACGCCGAACTGGGGCCGCTGCACCGTGGCCGCAGCCTCGTCGGGGACTGGTCGGCCACCGATCTGATGGTCGCCGAACCCCGCGGTGTCGTGGTCGCGTTGACCCCGTGGAACGATCCGGTCGCCGTGAGCTGCGGCATCGTCGGCGCCGCGTTGGCCACCGGCAACACCGTCCTGTACAAGGCCAGCGAGCGCGCCCCGCACACCGGCGCGCTGTTCGCCGAGATCGTCGCCGCGGGCCTGCCCGAGGGGGTGCTCAACGGACTCACCGGTGACGGCGCTGTCGGGGCGGCGCTCGCCGCGGACCCGCGTGCCGACGTGGTCGCCCACGTCGGGGGGACCGCCACCGGGGACTCCATCCGGCAGGCCACCGCGCACACCGGCGCCAAGGCGCTGCTGGAGAACGGCGGTAACGACCCGCTCATCGTCGACGAGGGCGTCGACCCGGAGTGGGCCGCACACCAGGCCGCCATCGGCAGCTTCGCCAACAGCGGACAGATCTGCACCTCCGTGGAGCGCATCTACGTGCACCGCGCGCTCGCCGACCGCTTCGTCGAGGCCCTTGTCGCCGAAGCCGCGCGGCGCGTCCCGGAGTCGGCCGCGGCCGGCGAGGTCGAGCTGGGGCCGCTCGTGGACCGGCGGCACCGCGACGCCGTCCACGCCCACGTCGAGCAGGCGGTGCGCGCGGGCGCGACCCGCCTCATCGGGGGCGAGATGCCGGACGGCCCCGGCGCCTACTACCCGGCGACGGTCCTCACCGGCTGCACCCCGGCGATGACGGTGATGCGCGAGGAGACGTTCGGTCCGGTCGCGGCGGTGCGCGTGGTGGACTCCTTCGACCAGGCGCTCGACGAGGCCGGCGACGACCGCCACGGGCTCGCCGCCACCGTCCTCACCCCGTCCATGGAACACGCGCAGCGGGCCTGGCGGGAGCTCCGGGTGGGCACCGTCAAGGTGAACGCCGTCTTCGGGGGAGCGCCGGGAGGTGCGGCGCAGCCGAGGGGCGTCAGCGGCCAGGGGTTCGGGTACGGTCCCGAGCTGCTGGACGAGATGACGACGGTCAAGGTCGTCCACATCGAGCCCGCGAAGCACCCGGGGTAGCCGTCCGGACCCGGGGGACCCGCGCAGACGTGTGACGCATGGCACGGGATGATGAGGGTGAGCCATGACCCTTCCCCGTTGTCTTCACGCGTGGCCGTCCCGGTCGGGGCGGCCACGCGCCGTGTCAGGACAGGAGAATCCCCATGCGCCAGGCGGTCATTCCGCGCGACATCGCCCAACGGGTGCTCAGGATCCCCGAGGTGGTGGCCGTGGTCCCCCATCCCCTCGGCCGTGGGGACGCCCTCGAACTCCATATCCGCGCCCGCCACCGACACGCCCTCCCCCGGGTCGCCGCCGCCGTGCAGGCGGTGCTCTGCCGTTTCGCCCGTGGCGGCCACATCGCCGTCCGCCTCGACCCCCTCGACGACCTCCCCGGGTGATCGTCCCGCACGGCCCGGCGCGGGACGGGGCGTCACCCGCCCGGCGGGGCAGGGGCACTCCGATGCCGCCACCGGCGCGCGGCACCCGCCGTCGCCGGGTGGACGAGACGCGGGCGCCCCCGGGGAGCCGCGCGGCCCCCGCGTGGCCGGAGGGGTGCGGTCACGGCCTGGACCGTTCTGTCCGTGCGTGTTTTCGGGCTTGGAGGAGTCGGGGCGGTGGAAGACGGGACGAGGGGACTTCGGCGGGAAGGCCCGCGTCCGCGGCTTCTCGATCGGCGCGTGAGAAAGCGTCCCCGTCCCGAGGTTCCGGCGTCGTGAACCGCCGGACGGCGGTGCGCCATGTCGATATATCCCCGCGCCGCCAAGGGCGGAGCGCGTCGGACCACCCCGTGAACGTCCCGCGAAGGGCGCGTTTCGAGCCGGGATCGGTGGCCGCGATCGTCGCCGGAACGGCGAACGGTGACGCCCCCCGTTCCCCCGAGGAGGATCAGTAGACGCGGATCACCTCGCGTTTCTCGGTGGAGAGAAGGTAGTCCCCGGGGTTCAGCCGCATCGCCTTCCGCTCGGCGGACTCCCAGTATCGGCGGTTGCGTTCCTCGAAGCTCTCGGGGCCGTCATAGGACAGTGCCCACACGAATTGGTTCCGATCCCGATCGATCCATGCTCCGTCGATGGTGAAACCGAATTCCAGACGCAGCGGAACCACCTCGGCGCGCCACCGCTCGACCCACTCGTCCAGCAGGCCGTCGCGGACGGTGGAGACACGGTGCTGCGTGATGACCGGCATGAGAGCCCCCAGGGATGGTCGGAGTCCTTCGGCTACAGCACGTTCCGGATTCGAGCGGGGGCTGTTCGCTGTGGTGCCTCCGGTTAGCGGCCGGAAGCCGGGTTAGCGTGCGGGCATGCACGTATCAGTCGACAAGTTGCCCGCCCCGACCGTCGCGGTCCTCGGCACCGGCGTCATGGGCGCTCCCATGGCGCGCAACATCGCCGCGGCGGGACTGGCGGTGCACGTGTGGAACCGCACCCGCGCCAAGGCCGAATCGCTCGCGGAGGCGGGGATCACCGTCGCCGAGGACCCCGCCGCCGCGGTACGGACCGCCGACATCGTCCTCACCATGCTCACCGACGGTCCCGCCGTGGAGGAGGTGATGCGCGGCATCGGGGTCTCCCTGGAGGGAAAGGTGTGGGCGCAGACCACCACGGTGGGCCCCGAGGCGGCCACGCGCCTCGCCGACCTGGCCGCCGAGCGGGGGATGGCGTTCGTGGACGCGCCCGTGGTCGGGACCCGCGGACCGGCCGAGGCGGGAGGGCTGAAGGTCCTCGCGGCCTGCGACGCCGACGTCCGTGACCGGCTCGTCGCGGTCTTCGACGCGATCGGCTCCGAGACGGTCTGGCTGGACGGGGGCCCCGGCGCGGCCAGCCGGCTCAAGCTCGTCGTCAACAACTGGGTGCTCGCCCTGAACACGGCCACCGGGGAGACCCTGGCCCTGGCCCGGGCCCTCGGCGTGGAGGCCCAGTACTTCCTCGGAACGGTCGCCGGAGGCCCGCTGGACGCGGGATACCTCAGGGCCAAGGCGGAGGCCATCCTCGAAGAGGACTTCACCCCCGACTTCTCGGTGGCCAACGCGGCGAAGGACGCGCGGCTGATCCTGGACGCGGCCGAAAGGGAGGGGATACGCCTCGACGTCGCCGAGGCGACCGCGCGGCGGTTCGAACGGGCGGTACGGGAGGGGCACGGAGGACGGGACATGGCCGCCGCGTACCTGGCGAGCTTCGACGGGGAGCGTTGAACCCGGCACCCGCGCGGGCGGGCCGGCCGAGGGCCGGTCAGCTCCGGTTTCTCCCGGGTCGTGGGGCGCGGCCGGTCCGTACGGCGCGGACACGGGGAGCGCGGGTGAGGGCGTGGCCGGCGTGACGGCGGGGAACCGCCGCGGGACCGGTCCGCGGCTTCACCGGATCGGGCCGGCCCCGGGGCGTGGGCGCCTCCGTCGTCCTGCGGGGGTCACGGCGTCCCGCGCGGCGTCCCCTCCTCGGCCGCGCAGGTGAGGGAGCGCAGCGCGATCGCGCGCTCGGCGGGCGCGTCGGGATGGTCGGGGTTGCGGGACAGGGTGAGTTCGGCGGCGGCCAGGGCCGCGCGCCGGTCCCCCAACTCGTTGCGGAGCACCGCGTCCAGGTACGGGAAGAGATCGACGGAGGGGAACAGCTCGGACGCGGCCCGCGCGACCTCGGCGGCGTCGCCGGGCCGCCCCAGGCCGTAGAGCGCGTGGACCGTTGAGGAGTGGACGTCGACGTCGTGGTGGCCGGACCTGACCAGGGGGAGCAGGAGTTCGGCGGCGCGCTCGTGCTCGCCGGCCTCCTCCAGCAGCACCCCCAGGCAGCCGCGGGCGTCGGGGTTGTGCGGCTGGTCGTGGACCAGGGCGTCCAGGATCTCGCGGGCCCGACGGGCCGATCCGGCGGAGGCCAGGCGGAACGCGACGTCCAGCTGTTCCTGGGCGAGGTCGGGGTCGTCGCCGGCGGCGTGGGGCACGGTGAGGTCGGGCAGCCCCAGGGCCGCGCAGGTGTCGAGGTAGAGGCCGCGCAGCGGTTCGGGGACGCCGACGCTCAGCAGGGTCCCCCAGGTGGCGCGGGTCCACTTGAGGGGGGCCTCGCGCAGCGCCGAGAGAAGGGCCTCACCGGCCTCGGCGTGGCGGTCGAGGCGCAGCAGCGCCTGGCCGAGCCGGAACCGCAGCCCCGGGTCGCCCGGGGCCAGGGCGACGGCCGCCCGGGCCGCCTCCACGGCCTTCCCCCACTCGCCCGCGGAGCAGTGGACCGCCCGTAGCGTGTCGTGGCCGTCGGGGGCATCAGGGTCCAGACGCAGGGCCTCGGTGGCCGCGGCCAGCGCCTCCTCGCCGCACCCGGGAACCTCCATGGCCGCGAGCGCGAGGACGCGCAGCGCCCACGGGTCGTCGGGGGCCAGGCCGGCCGCGTGCCGCGCGTAGCGCAACGCCTCCGCGTGGTGTCCGTGCCCGTCCACGAGCAACGCGGCGTACCAGCCGTATCCGTAGGGCAGGTCGGGGTGGGCGGTCACGAGGTGCTGGGCGGAACGCGCCGCGCCGTCGAGGTCGCCGAGGGTGTGCTGGGCCCAGGCGAGGGCGAACAGGGCGAGCGGGTGGTCGGGCGCCTCCGCGAGGAGTTCGCGGGCGGCCCGTTCGGCCTGTTCGGGGCGGCGCAGCCGCACCAGTGCCGAGAGACGCCGCGAGCGCGGATCCTCGGTGGGGTCCATGGTGGCTCTCCTCTCCTCGGCCTGGTGTTCCGCGCGTGGTCGCAGGGCGCGCTCCGCCCGTCTCAGCCGGCCGCCGCCACCGCCGCGCCTCCCGGCCATGGGCGCGTCCGGCGCCGTCGGGGCCGGGAGACGGGTCACCCCCGCCCGCGCCCCCGTAGGTAGGCGACGAGGTCGTCGTAGGCGCCGCCCTCGTTGGCGAACAGCGCCACGCCGCGTGCCGCGTCGAACCACGGCCCCGTGGAGGGACGGACGTCGCCCAGCGCGGCCTCGAAGTCGGCCATGTTCACCATCCGCACCTCGCCGCTGTGGGCCGAGTCCACCAGGGCGCGTTCGGCGGCGGTGTCGCACACGTGGGCGAGGTCGGCCCCCGAGAAGCCGTCGGTGCGTTCGACCAGGTTCGCGAGGTCGATGCCCTCGATCGGCCGGTCACGCAGGTGGTATTCCAGGATCGCGCGGCGCGCGGGCGCGTCGGGCGGAAGGACCAGGACCGTGCGGTCGAAGCGTCCGGGGCGCCGCAGGGCGGGGTCGACGTCCCAGGGCTGGTTGGTGGCGGCGAGGACGAACAGGCCCTCGTTGTCCCTGTCCACGGCGTCGAGCTCGGTGAGCAGCTGGTGGACGGTGGAGCCGGGGCCGGAGGAGGCGCCACGACGACGGCCGAGCGCGTCGAGCTCGTCGATGAACAGCACGCAGGGGGCCGTGCGCCTGGCCTGGTCGAAGAACGCCGAGATGTTGCGCTCCGAACTGCCGACCCACATGTCGAGGACGTCGGAGATGCCCACGGAGAGGAAGTGCGCGCCGAGCTCGCCGGCGAGCGCGCGGGCCAGGAACGTCTTGCCGCAGCCGGGCGGGCCGTACAGCAGCAGTCCTCCGCGCAGGCTCTTGGCGTAGAGGCGGCGCAGTTCGGGGTTGCGCATCGGGGCGAGGAAGGCGGCTTCCAGGCGCTGTTTGACGTGCTCCATGCCGCCCACGTCGGCGAGGGTGAGGGTGGGGCGTTCGACGTCGTGGACGGGGAGGACGGGATCACCGGGGGAGGGGGAGCGGAATCGCGGCTCGGCGATGCCCCGCACCTCCTCTTCGGCGGCGGCCCAGTCGAATCCGGCGGACGGCGCGGGAGGCTCCTCGGGGGCGGCCCGGTCCGATCCCGAGGAGAGGGGGCCGGTGCCGGAGGGGGCGGGGGACGCCGGAGGTGGAGGGACGTCCAGGGCCCGGGCCATGAGGGAGCGAGCCTGTTCCGAGTGCGGGTCGACCATGAGGGCGCGGCCCGCCTCGGTGATGGCGGCGGCCGTGTCCCCGCTGGTCAGCAGAAGCTCCCCGAGGTGGACCCGTAGTTCCACGTTGTCGGGCGCTGCCTCGGCGGCGGCGCGAATGCTCGCGAGGAGCGCCGGGCTGATGTCCATGCTCGTCCTGCCGTACTCGCCGTGCTGACGAGACGGCACATTACCGGGAAGTGTGCCGGTTACATGTTTGATGCGCCGAAAATCCGATGTGGTGGGTGGGGAAGCCGCGAGAGGCGGGGCCGGGGCTGTGATAGCGCGGACCTTCCCGGCCGCCGAAGCCCATGCGTGGGGGAGACCGGAAGGTCGTGGATCCCGATGTCGCCTTCTCCTCTGCCGGGTTCCGTCGCGAGGAGCGCCGCGCGGTTCCGTAAGACGGTCGGCGTCGGTGGCGGGTATCGCGGCCGCCACCGCCACGGCGGTGCCGATGTCACCCGCCGTCCAGGCGCGGCGGCGCGGTCCTTCCACGCCGGCTCCGCCGGCCGCGACCGCGCGAGATCCCGCCAGGACACGGGGTGCGCGGCCCGGGACCGGCCGGGTCCGGCGCCGCCTCCCGGTACGGCCCGGTTGAGGGGTGGTTCACCACCGCCGACCCGCGCGCCCGGGGATGGGAGCATCGGGGCTCGACCTCGCCCGCGCCCGGTTCCGGCCGGTCCACGCCCCGACATGACGAGGACCCGGGTCGAGCGCCCGGGTCCTCGTCCACGTCGTCGTGCGCGTCAGGCGTGCGCGTGCCCGCGTCCCCGGCCGCGGATCAGCGCGGCGAGGTAGACGCCTACAGCGGCGAGGACCACCTGGATGACGAGCGTCAGCCAGAACGAGAGGCCACCGCTGATCGCCGCGCCGATGAGGGCCGCGACGATACCGATGACGATGGTCAGCCAGATCGGGATGTCCTGTTTCCCCGGCACGACCAGCCGTCCCAGCGCACCGACGATGAGACCGATGATCAGTCCGCTGATGATGCCGCCGATCTCCATGTCCCTGCCTTCCGGTCGCTCGTTTCCTTGTCGACACGACCCCTGCCCGCACGCGGGACGAATCAACTTCTCATCCGGAAAAGTGGGCGAATCGGCAGGTCGGGAAAGGGGTGTTCGCTCTCGGTGGTCCCGCACGGGCGAGGGCCCGGCGTGTGGACGCCGGGCCCTCGGTCGCGTATGGATGTCCCGTCTATCTCCTGGAGCGTCCCGCGTAGACGCCGGCCACCAGGTAGACGCCGATGACCGCCAGGACGAGCTGCGTGATCAGCTCCCACCAGTCGATCCCCGGGGTCTCGGCGTAGCCGAAGAACCCCGCTATGGCGGTGCCGATGAACGCGGCGACGATCCCGACGAGGATGGTCAGCCAGATCGGGATGTTCTGCTTGCCCGGCAGGATGAGCCGGGCGAGGGCGCCGATGACCAGGCCGATGACGAGCGCGCTGATGATGCCGGTGATCTCCACAGTCGCACCTCTATCTCTCCTAGAGAGCCTTGTACGATTTCTTCCCGATGACCAGCAAATAACCCCATCTCAGGTGATATGTCGTTGTTTTGGGGCCGCTCTCGGTCATCCGCCTCTACGCGGGCTCGACGAACTCCCGCCCCATCCTCGGAGGCTCGCCGGTGATCGCGGTGATCATGTCCGCGGCCACGTCGCGGAGCTTGCGGTTGCGCTGCTGGGAGGCCCGCCGCAGGATCTCGAACGCGGCGTCGGCGTCACAACGGGCCTGGGCCATCACGATCCCGATCGCCTGATCGATCACGGCGCGCGAGATCAGCGCCTGGCGCAACTGCCCGGTCGTGTGCTCCTGGTCGGAGAAGCGGCGCAACAGCCGCAGCATGCCCGTGGCCTGCTGGGCGAAGGACTCGATCGCGGTGATGCGGTCATCGTCGAACATGTGGGGCTTGTCGCCGTAGAAGTTGAACGCGGCCAGCCGCTCACCGTTCGCCTCCACGGGGACCGCCATGGCGGACAGGACCCCGTTGGCCACGGCCTGCATCCCGTACTCGCCCCAGCGAGGGTCGGAGGCCATGTCCTGGACGACGATGCGCTCGCCCGTGCGCAGCGAGCGCAGGCACGGCCCGTCGTCGTAGCCGTACTGGAGTTCGTCCAGCTGGAGCGCGACCGCGTCGCTGCTGGCGACCGTCACCGGTGTCCGGCCGCGGTGACGCATCGTGATACCGCAGTGCACCTGTTCGGGCAGGACGCGCACCGACAGCCGCGCGAGTTCGTTCAGCTGCTCCTCCACGGTCTCCAGCGAGACCAGGAGATCATAGATCTCCCCCGGGGAGGGGAGCCGCGGAAAAGAGTCGGTCATGACGCTCCTCGGCCGGTCGGTGGCTCCGCGGTGACGCCCGGCGTCCGTGGACACGAGCGGGGGCGGTGCCGGAGGAGCGCGAAGCCCTGTCATAGGCCCCCTTGCCCCTGAACAGGACGTTCAATCCGGTCCAGGGGCCATCGTCGTCGCCGCTCACCCCTCGGAGCCGTTGACCAGACGGCGGCAGATGTCGACCAACCGGATGTTGAGCTCCTGCGAGGTCTTGCTCAGCAGCTTCCACGCCTCGGGTTCGGAGATGCCGTGCCGTTCCATGAGGATGCCCAGCGCCGTCCCGATCAGGCTGCGGGTGCTCAGCGCCCGGTTGAGGTTGGCCACCTCGATGCGGTGCTGGAGCTCGATCGCGATGTGGTCGATGGCGACCGTGATCAGGCCCGGCTCGTGCCGGTCGAACGATTCGAGGGACGTCGAGTACATCGTGATCAGGCCGATGCGTCGCTCGGCGCTGGCCAGGCGGGCCGCGTACAGGCTGCGGATGTTCAACGCCGCCGCGCGTTCCAGGAAGCCGTTCCACGAGTCGTCACTGTGGTCGGTGAGGCTGTAGGATCCCGGGTCCGCCAACGTGACGTGCAGGCGGGGCGCGGAGCCCAGGAAGACCTGGGAGTCGCCGAGCTGCTTGGCCACGTCGTCGCTGTAGGCGGTCACAGGGGAACTGTTCTTCCCGGTACGCGCGGAGAGGAAGGCGTGGTCGCACAGGGACAGACTGCCGACCAGCGCGTCGACGACCCGCTGTGCGGCCTCCTCGACGCTGCCGCTCGTGCCGACCTCCTCCGCCAGGGTGACCAGGCGGCGGGCGAACGCGGTGGTGTCGCCCACGCCGTTGGGGCGGGGGTCGGTAACCAGTTCTTCTGTTGAGGGAAGGGCGACGCCTTCCGTGGCTGCTGAACGGTCGTTCGCTCGGCTGTTCTTCATCGGGTCCGGAGATCTCCACGGCGCGCGGGCACCTATGGTCGACGGCGGACGGACGGTTCCCGCCCACCAGGCCGCGGCGGGACGTGTCCGTGTCCCGCCGGTGGCCTTCCTCGGTGACCCGTCCCTGCCCGCCGCGCAGGCGATCGCACCCCCTGTAGGGGAGGACACTTGCGCACGGCGAAACGCCCCATCGGGATGCTGATGAGGTCGGCTGATCGTGGATCCCCGGGCATCGGTGCGCGACCCGTCGGTTCACAGGCCGTCCGGTGTCCGGGACGATCAAGGGTCACCGAAGTAGTAAGGCCACGCTTCCGGACCTTGAAGAAAAGAGTCTAGAAGAGCCGGGAGCCCTGTGAGGACAGGGATTCGCGGCGAGACCTCCGGATCTGGAGTGGTGATGCCGTTTCGGGCGAAAGAAGACTTCGACGGCATCTGTGTGGTTTGCCGAGCTTTCAGGGACGCGTCCCGTTCGGCCGGGCGGCCGGAAACGGTCACCCGTGGAAACGGGTGACCGGACGGGACGGCGGTGCGGGGGACGTCGGCACGGAAGGGCGGCGTCTCCCCGCCACGGCGCGGCGGCGGGGGACGCCGGTCCTCAGTGCCGTTTCGGCGCCTTCGGCTCGGGCAGGCCGGCCGCGGCCCGCACCGAGCGCGCCAGCGGCTCCACCGCCTTGAGCGCGTCCAACACGTCCTCGGCCACCACCTCGAACGGCATGTTGTGGATGGTCTCCTCCGGCGCGGTCGCCGCCTCCACCACGGTGCGCAGCACGTCGTCCTCCACGTCGCCCAGGCCCACCTCGGTCAGCGTGGTCGGCAGCCCCACCCGCGTCGTGAACTCGATGAACTCACGGATCTCGGCGGTCGGCGCGCCCTCCAGGATGAGCTGGGTGATCGACCCGATGTTGACCTTCTCACCGTGGGCCAGCCCGTGCGTGTGCGGCACCGCGGTCAGACCGTCGTGGATCGCGTGCGCCGCGGCCAGACCCGCCGATTCGAACCCCAGCCCCGACAGCAGCGTGTTCGCCTCGACCACCGCCTCGACGGAGGGGGTGACCAGGTTCGCCCGCACCGCCTCGATCGCGGGGAGGGCGTGCTCCCACAGGATGTCCCACGACAGCCGCGCCAGCGTCGTCCCGGCCCGGGTGGCGCGTCCCCCGGCCATGGTCGGGCCGTTGCCGCGCTGCACCGCCCGCGCCTCGATCCAGGTGGCCAGCGCGTCCCCGACACCGGCGATGAGGAACCGGGCCGGCGCGTTCGCGACGAGCCGGGTGTCGATGAGGACCAGGTCGGGGTTGCGCGTGTAGAAGCGGTAGGACTCGAACGCGCCCTCCTCGGTGTAGACCACCGACAACGCCGAGGTGGGCGCGTCGGTGGAGGCCGCCGTGGGCACGCTCACCCAGCGGATCCCCGCGTTGTCCCCGGCCGCCTTGGCGGTGTCGATCGCCGCTCCGCCCCCCAACCCGACGACCACGTCGACGCCGTGCTTGTCGATGATCTCGGCGACCCGGCGGGCCTCCGCCGCGGTGGGCATACCACCGAACTCCTCGAACCGCACCGGCAGTCCCGCCTCCTCGAAGGAGGAGGTGATCGCGGACTCGGTCAATCCACGCACCACGTCATCGGACAACAGCAGCGGATTGGCGCCGATCCGCGCGACATGGGAGCCGAGTTCGGCGATGGCCCCGGGGCCCTGCACGTAACGGGCCGGGGAGATCAGCGAGCGGGTCGTCGGTTTCGAGTTCGTCCCGGCCATCACACACCTCTTCGTCGTCGGACGGATAGCACTCGGCCGCCGTCGAACGTCGCGGACGACGGCGGCCCTCACCCGCCCGGCTGACCACGTGCCGCGCGGCTAAACTCCGGGCCCGGCGGGCGGCGGCCATGGCGAACCTCACCCGTCGGCCGGGAACCGCGGCCGCGCGACGCTACAGCTTCAGGTCCGGATGCAACCTCGCCATCGTCCAGACCCGCCTTCCGGCCACCGACCGCCATGTCAGCAACAGGGCTCCCGCCAGGTAGGCGCCGAGCACCCCGCACGCCTGCCACACCACGGTGAGGTCCCCGCCCGAGATCAGGTGCCGGGTCGCCGCGACCACCCAGCTCATCGGCAGGAACGGCGCGATCGCCTGGAAGAAGCCGTGACTGGTCTCGATCGGGTAGGTTCCGCCCGCCGAGGTGAGCTGCAACATCAGCAGGACCAGCGCGACGATCCGGCCAGCGGCGTTGAACCGCACGTTCGCCCAGTACACGACGGCGGTGAAGGTCGCGGCGGTGAGCGCGAGCACGCCGACCAGGCCGGGCCAGCGGGCGGCGTCCAACCCGAGACCGACACGCAGCGCCGCCAGCATCACCAGCGTCTGGGCGACACCGATGACCAACGCCGGCGACCAGTTCGCCAGGGCGATCCGCCACGCGGGGGCGTTGGCCGCCAACGCCCGACCGGACACCGCGGGCAGCACCATGTAGGTCACCATCGCGCCGACCCACAGCGACAACGGGAGGAAGAACGGGGCGAACCCGGTGCCGTAGTCGGGGGCCTCGTTGTCGATGTCGCTGCTCAGCCGCACCGGCGAGCTCATCATGTCGCCGTGCTCGGCCCGGGAGGCGTCGTCGTAGGTGGGCACCTGCTCGACCCCGTCGGCCAGGCCGTCGGACAGCGTCGCGGAACCGTCGCTGAGCTCGCCGATACCGTCGTCGAGCCGGACCGCGCCCTCCTCCAGCGCGCTCAGCCCCTCACCGAGGTCGGCACTGCCGTCGTAGGCGTCGGCCAGCCCGTCCCGCAGGTCACGGCTGCCCTGGGCGAGCTCGGCCAGGCCGGCGTCCAGGGCGTCGACCTTGTCCCGCGCGGCCTCGGCGTCGTCGGCGAGGGTCGGCGCGGCGTCGGCGATGTCGGCGGCGATGCCGGAGACCGTGTCGGCCTGCTCGGCGATGTCGGAGATGTCGGCGGCGTGGCCCTGGACGTAGTCGTCGAAGGCGGTCGCCTGGCTCACGGCCTCATCAGCGCTGGACAGGAGCCCGTCCACGGCCTCCTTCAACGCCGGGTCCTCGCGCAGTTCCGGGTGCGCCGTGACGTACTCCTGGAGGGCCTGGTGGTCGTCCTGGAGGTCGGCCACCCGCGACCGCGTCCCCGTGGGCAGGTCGCCGAGCGCGGACGACAGGTTCGAGGCCGCGGTCGAGATGGCGTCGGCCGCGGTCTCGATCTCGGGGGCGTTGTCGCGCAGCAGCGGGATGTAGGTGTCGGCGATCGTGTCGAGCTCGTCGGTGGCGGCCGACACCTGGTCCGACGCCGAGGTCGCCCCGTCGGCCAGTTCCTGCGACCCGGAGTACAGCGTTCCCAGGCCGCTGGACAGGTCACTGGAGCCCGCGGCGGCCTCGGACGCGCCGCTCGCCAGTTCCCCCGAACCGTCCTTGGCCGTCCCGGCGCCGTCGGCGAGTTCGGCGGCGCCGTCGGCGGCCTCCCGCGTGGCCTCGTGGATGTCGTTGAAGCCGAGGAAGATCTCGTCGAGGTAGTCGGCGATCGCGGAGGAGGCCGCGGCGTTTTGCACCTCGGTGAAGGCCGACCGCATCAGGGAGCGGACGATGTAGCCGTTGGAGTCGTCGTAGTGGGCCTCCAACATCGCGGGCACGGGCGTCGCGTCGTCACGTGAGGGCGAGGCCAGGCGCTCGCTGAAGTCCTCGGGGATCCGCAGCGACACGTAGTAGCGGCCTTCGCGCAGCCCCTGTTCCGCCTCCTGCGCGTCGACCAGGTTCCAGTCCAGGTCGCCGCCCTCGACCAGCTCGTCGGCGAGCGCGCCGCCCGCGTCCAGCTCCTCTCCGCCGACCTCCACCGGCCGGTCCTCGTCGACCAGCGCGACCGGCAGCTGGTCCATCCGGCCGAACGGGTCCCAAAACGACCACAGGTACAGCCCGGAGTACAGCAATGGGATGAGCACCAGCGCCGCGAGGGCGGCGGCGGGCAGGGGGGCCCGCAGGAAGGAGAGCATCGACAGCCCGCCGAGTCGCAGCGCGGGGATCCCGCGCGGTCGCGGTCGTCTCACGGCCGCGCCTCCCCCGTCTCGGAGCCGTCGGCCGGGCGTGTCGCCGGATCGTCGCCGGGGCGGCCCAGCGCGACCACGTCGGCCAGGTCGTGGGCGGCCCCGGCGTCGGCGCAGGCGGCGATGACGGTCAGCCCGCCGTCGGCGAGCTCGCGCAACGTCCGCCACAGCTCCCGTTGCCGATCGTGGGGCAGGCCGCGGTCGGCGTCGTCGACGAGGAGCAGCCGGGGTTCGTCGACGAGGGCGAGCGCGACACCGAGCCGGCGCCGCTCCTCCGCCGAGAGCCCGCCCACGGGGCGGGCGGTGTCGAGGTCGTCGAGGCCCGCGGCGCGCAACGCGGCGCGGGTGAGGGAGCGGCGGGCCGGGCGCAACCGGAGGTGCAGGCGTTCGCGCAGGTGCTCGCGGACGCGCAGCCGGCCGTCGAGGTCGTTGACGCCGTCGCTCAGACCGAGCGCGGCGATGCCCCGCACCTTGGCCTCGGCGCCGGGAAGTTCGTGGCCGTCGACCCGCGCCGAACCCGAGCTGGGGCGCATCCGGCCGCCGAGGGTGAGCAGCAGCGCGGTGCGGCCACCGCCCGACTCGGCCTGTAGCGCGGTGAGGGATCCGGGCGCGGCGGTGAGGTCGACGTCACGGTAGACCCATCCCCGGCCGGTCCGTAGGGACAGCTCGTGGGCCTGGACCCGGGCCCCCGTCGCGAATCGCATGTCGGAGCTCCTACCGGACACTTTTTGAACTGACTGGTCAGTTCAAATATAACCCCGGACGAGGTGGAACCCATTCCACGTCTCTCGCTTCCGGGGGCGGACCGGTGCCGCCGGCGTCCGCCGGGCTGCGCGGTGGAACGGGGAGAAGGGGGATGGTGAAGACGGTCGTTGAACAAATTGTTCAACATATTCCGTTGACAACGACTTGCTTGAGTCGCAGAGTGGAGGCATGACCGACGAGCACGCCCCCTTCTCCCCTCCCGACCCTGAGGACGCCCGCCGCAGGCGTGTCCACACCGCGCTGTTCCGGATCACCGAGCGCCACGCCATCGACGAGGCGCGCCGCAGGTGGGACGAGCGGCGTATCCCGATGGAGCCCCTGGACGCGGTCCGCCGCGTCGCCGACCTCGCCTCCGGTGTCGCCCCGACCGCGCCGGACGAGCCCGCCGTCGACGCCGAGGACATCACCGCCGCGCTGACCCTCGCCCCGCGCGCCCGCTCCGAGCTCGACGCGCTGGAGGCCGGCCTCCTTCAGATGGCCCGTGGGCGCGGCATGACCTGGCAGGAGATCGCCTTCGGCCTGGGACTGGGCACCGCCCAGGCCGCCCGGCAACGCCACGACCGCCTCGCCGGCCGCACCGCCCGGACGGAGACCACCGAGGGCACCGAAACGAACTGACCCCGGACACGGCCCCCGGCCCGGGGGCCGGCGCGGTGTGGCCGGCGCGCGTCTCGATGTCGGCGGGCCGTTCCGCCATTCACCTGTCCATGGCCGGCGGCGCGCGCCCCGTGAGAACACGCGAGCCCCGGTGGAGGGATCTCCACCGGGGCTCGCGCACGTTGCCAGGACGATGCGGCGGTCGCCTCTCGGCGCGGGGCACAACGTGGCTCCGAGGCCGTCCGGATTCCCGCCGAGGGCGGGGCCGGACGCGGTATTCCACGAAGGCGATAGGTGAGGCCCGGGGGACACTTGCTACCGCATCGACCTGCACCCGGTACAACAGGACCTCCCCCTCCGCTATTTCCCCTTGCGCCGGATGTGACCGGTGGCACCCGCCGCTCCCGCCCGCGCGTACCGGTATCGGCCACCGGAAAACGGTGGCGCGCGGGGAACGCCTGCGCAAGGCTGGTCGCGGCCGGCGCGCCTGGGCGACGGCAGGGTCACACCTGGAGGCGGATGACATGCACAACATCGACGGCCTGGTGGAGATAACCTCTGAGGCCGAGCTCGCGAAACTGGTCGGTGCGCCGATGCCGCAGTCCATCGCCAAGGAGCGGAGGGCGTTGCGGGACCTCGACCGGGAGTGGCTGGCGGCGTCCCCGTTCTGCCTCATCGCGACCTCCGGGGCGGACGGGTCCTGCGATGTCTCCCCGAAGGGGGACCCGCCCGGATTCACCCTGGTCCTCGACGACACGACGATCGCGATCCCCGACCGTCCGGGCAACCGGCGCGTCGACGGGTTCCGCAACGTGCTGGCCAACCCCCATGTCGGTCTGGTCTACCTGATCCCCGGGCGGGGCGACACGCTGCGCATCAACGGGCGGGCGCGCCTGGTGAGCGACGCCCCCTTCTTCGACCGGATGGTGGTCAGGGGGCACCGGCCCTCCCTCGCCCTGGTCGTCGAGATCGAGCAGGTGTTCCACCACTGCGCGAAGGCGTTCCTCCGCTCCTCGCTGTGGAAGCCGGAGACGTGGAACCCCGAGGTGCTCCCGAGCCGCCCGCGCATCGCCAAGGCGGTCGAGGACCGTGAGGAGACGCTGGAGGAGCTGGAGACCTACTACGGCGAACAGTACGCCCAGCGGCTCTACGGGTGACCGGCGGTCCCCGTACGCCCGCGGCCGACACCTCGGGGAACGTGTGACAGGACCGGTCCGAGGCGTTGCGCGGCCCCCGCCCGGCCCGTCCGCGTCCCCGGGGACGCGGTGGCCATGAGCGCGGCGATCGGCGGGATGGAAGTGGTGGGGCGCGCGGTCGTCCACAGCCTGTGGACGGCGCAACGTCGCCGAGCCGGGAGGACTCCGGCGCCGCGCGCGGAGCGGGCCACACCCCGGCATCCGGATGACCTCGCGTCCGTCGGCTGATGTCCACCGTTCGCGGACCCGCCGTCGTTCCAGCAGGTCATGGCCTGACCCGGCCCCACCGTGCCGGAGTCCCCGATCCGGACGGCGCGGCGGACACCGGGCCGGGAAGGCTCCCCGCGACCCCGCCCCCATTCCCGGCTAGTGTCGGGGGAGCGGCGTCGAGGCGTGGCCGGCCCCCTCACCCACGGACCGTCTTCCCGCCCCCTGTTCTCAGGATCGAGCGGAAGGCGTCGAGGGCCGTGCTACGCGGACAGCGGCCCACCCCGGCCTCCGCCCCCTCGCCCGTCGTCGACGGCATGGGGAACCGCGCAGAACCCACCGCACCGGAGCGGCACCATGAACGAACGCGACACCGTGAGCACCTCCTTCACCGACCCGGCGGACAAGGACGGGACCACACCACACCGCCGGCGTCCCGTGACGGGGGCATCGGACGAGGACCCGTTCGACGTCGCCTACCGGACCGTCGACAGCCCGGTCGGCCCGCTCCTGCTCGCCGCCACCCAGCGCGGCCTGGTCCGGGTCGCCTTCGAGGTCGAGGACTTCGACCGGGTCCTCGGCACCCTCGCCGCGCGTGTCGGACCGCGCGTCCTGGCCGCTCCCGCGCCGTTGGACGCGGCCGCGCGCCAGGTCGAGGAGTACTTCACGAGGCGCCGCACCTCCTTCGATCTGGGGATCGACCTGCGTCTGACCTCCGGATTCCGCCGCGAGGTCCTGACCCGGCTCGCCGAGGTCCCCTATGGCACCACCGTCGGCTACGCGGCCCTGGCGACGGCGGCGGGGAGCCCCCGCGCCGTGCGGGCCACGGGAACGGCCTGCGCCACCAACCCCTTGCCCGTCGTCCTTCCCTGCCATCGGGTCGTGCGAAGCGACGGGGGGATCGGCGGTTACATCGGCGGCGTCGACGCGAAGCGGGTCCTGCTCGACCTGGAGGCGGCCTAGCGCGTCGTCGCCTCGTCTACGCTCATTGCCCGGAGCGGCCCGTGCCGTTCCGGCGCCAGTCGCCGTTTCCGGGGAGGACGGATGGACCGTATCGGGGAGACGCAGGACCAGGCCGGCGGGCCGGGGCGGGTCGGGACCGTCACCGGGGAACCGGGGCCGGAGGGGACCGGGCTGGTGGTGGGTGAGGACGGCCTGGCCCGTCCCCCATGGGCCGCGGCCGACCCGTTGTTGCGGGCCTACTACGACACCGAGTGGGGGATGCCGGTCCGAGACGAGCAGGGGATGTACGAACGGATCAGCCTGGAGGCGTTCCAGGCGGGTCTGTCCTGGGCGACGATCCTGCGTAAGCGGCCCGCCTTCCGCGCCGCGTTCGACGGATTCGATCCCGAGGCGGTGGCGCGGTACACGGAGGACGACGTCGCCCGGCTCATGGCCGACGCGGGGATCGTCCGCAACGAGCGCAAGATCCGCGCCACCATCACCAACGCCAAGGCCACCCTCGCGCTTCGCGACGAGGGTGGCCTGGCCGATTTCGTCTGGTCGTTCAGGCCGGCGCGGACCCCCGCTCCGCGGACCATGGCCGAGGTGCCGACCCGTTCGGCCGAGTCGGCCGCGCTGTCGGCGGCGCTGCGCCGTAAGGGGTTCGCGTTCGTCGGTCCCACGACCATGTTCGCCCTGATGGAGGCGGTGGGCATGGTCGACACCCACCTGTTGGGCAGCCATCGCCGCGGCAGTTCGGGTGTGTGGACCGCCGCGTGATCGGGTCGGGACCGCGGGCGGCCGGCGTGGTGTCGTGGGAAGTCCTGCGGGCTCGCAGGTCGTTGACGTAGCATTCTGGCGTGCCCGGGGCCGGCGGGTGGCGTGACCGCCGCCGGCCGAAGGCGCCGCCCCCGTTGTCCTGCCGGGGACGGTCACCTCCGGGTGCGCCGTGGTCGGGTCAGGCGGGCTGTCGCGACTGTTCGTACTGCTCGCGGGCGCCCTCCAGGAGGTCACGCCACGACTTCACCTCGGGCCTGCGGCGTAGCAGGGCACGGCGTTCGCGTTCGGTCATCCCTCCCCAGACACCGAACTCGACCCGGTTGTCCAATGCGTCGGCCAGGCACTCGGTACGTACCGGGCAGCCCCGGCAGATGAGTTTGGCTCGGTTCTGCGCGGCTCCCTGGACGAAGAGCGCGTCGGGATCGGACCCCCGACACGCCCCTTCGTTGGCCCAATTGGTGTTCCACATGTGCCCCACTCCCAAGATCAGCATGTGTTGTGTTGTGGTGTTCCTGCCGACGGGCGCGGTCGTCGGCATGCGGCGTCGAGGGGCGGGCGTCGGGAAAGGAAGACGAACCGGACGGGGGCGTCCGGCCGTGGGGGTCATGACCGTTGCGACGCGGCCTTCCTCGTTGCCGCTGGTGATGAAATTACGGCTCACCGTGCACAGCCAACAGGCCCCATTAGGCCCATTTTCGATATGGCCCAGCTGGGCCATTGCCTAGGCCGAAACTAGTCACCTCACCCCTACAGAGGGTGATTATCGGATTTGTGACATGCGGGGATATTGGTTTCGGCTGGTCCGTGAGGAGGGGAACGCGGCCGACCGGCCGATAGGACGGGCAGGTCGGAAGGGCGGAGCGGGTCCAGGCCGCGTTCGAGGGGCAACCCCGTGGGGGCGGCCGGCGTCAGGATGGCAGACGAAGGACGACGGCCCCCGGAGGGGAAACATGTCCGAGAAGACCCCCATGTCCCGTTCTCGCGTGACCGGTACGGCCCTGCTGGTGGGTGCCACCTCGACCGTCCTGGTGACGGCGGGGGCGACGAACGCGCTCGCGGCGGGACCCGTGAGCGCCCCGTTGAGCGTGGCCGACTGTACCGCCGCGGTGCTGGAGGTCGACGAGGTCGGCAGGCGCACGGTGGACGGGACCACCCACATCGATTTCGAGATCGTCAAGCTCCCGCCCAGAACCCCCTACGACGACGAGGCGTGCGTCATGTACGGCGACCTCGCCGCCATGTACTGGGGCGACTCCGAGGGCAACCCGATCGGCGCGCCCGGGGTGCGTGATGGCGCGGGAGGTGATCCGTTCGCGCTCTTCCCCGGCGAGGCGGCCCGGCTGACCGTTGCCAAACCCGATCCGGACGGACGCGATCCGGGGGAGTGCGACCCGGTCGAGGTGGCCGGCGTCCACCTCTTCTTCCGCAATGACGAGGGGGCGGAGTACGTCCCGACGCGGGGGGCCGATCGGATCTGCGTGGACCCCGCCGCGGGCGATTCGCGTTTCTCGCCGCTGACGCGGCCGTGACCCCCTGGGACGTCGCGGCCCGCTCCTCGCGCCCCGCCCCCGGGGGAAGGGGCGGGCCGGTCCGCCGTCGGGTCGTGTCCCACAGCGCCTTGGACAGCAAAAACCCGAGGATGTTCTAAAACTTCTCATGTGTGCTCCTCGTGCGTTCGAGAGGTCGCGCGTCTCCTTCGCGTCGTCGAGGGATCGTCTGGAGAGGGAGGGGGAGCGTGGTGAGCGGAGGGGAAAAGGCGAAAATGAGCGGCTTTCTTGTTTTTGGAGGAATGGCCGCAGCAAGGAATTGACTACCTAGCGCAAATAAATGCGTCCACTTCGTCACTGTAGGTAATCGGTCCGGCGTCGTGAGGCATCGTCTGAAAGGGGGCGGTGTCGGTGAAGAAGGTGGGCGTCATGGAGCTACGTCGCGTGCTGACCATGGGGATGGTCATCGGGGCGATGACGGTGACGATGGGGGCCGCGTCCCCGGCTTCGGGGGGAGGGGTGGGGGACATGATCCACTGTTCCTGTTCCTTCACCGGGCAGATCCACAAGGGGGAGATCATCGGCGTGAGCAAGGGGGAGCGCGGTATCACCTACCTGGTCAGGTGGGGTGACGGCCGCGAAGGCTTGGTGAGTGCCAACGCGGGCTGCGTCGTCACCGAACCGCAGGCAACGGGGGATCCGGGTGCCGTCACCCCGTCTCCGGCCGGGAAGCCCGAAGCGGCGGGCGGCACTCCCGGGGGCGCGGCGCCGGACCCGGGCGGGGCGGGGCAGCCCGGAGACGCCCCCGAGGAGGTCGAGGCGGCACAGCCCGCGGCCGTCTCGGCGGACCCCGGCACGGGACAACCGGCCGCCACGGCGGAAGACCCGGGCGGGGTGGTGGAGGGAGCCGATGGCGCGGGACAGCCCGCGGCCGATCCCGGGGCTCCGGCTGTGGTGGACGATGTTTCCGGCGTCGACGTGGAGGTGGGGGGATCGGGAAGCCGGGAGGATGCCTGATCGGTGACATCAACGTCACCGGGACGGGCACGCACGTCCCCGGATCGGATCCGGCCCCGACCGGGGGGAAACCGGTGTACGACGGCCCGGTGGGGTGTCAGGTGGTCTGCCAGCCACTGGCCTGACCCGCCGTCGTCACGCGCCGGCCCAGGCCCGTGATCCCGATGTCGGCGACCCGGGTCTCCGATGTCCGGGTGGCCGCTGTCCCACCCGTGGGGACGCCCTGGTCTCGGCAGGCTGAGAGTTCGTCGGCCAGCGTGACCAGACGCAGGACCGTCGGATGGGGGCGGCCGGCCTTCACGACCGGCCCCAGGGCCACCCGCAGACGCTGGGCGCTCACCCGCCGCGTGAACGCCGTCCCGGCGCGGTCGGTGCGGGAGGCGGCCAGGATCTGATCGACCAGGAGGATGAGATGGTCGAGAAGGTGGTCGTCCCCCTCGCCGTCGCGGGAGTCCGGTTCGGGGATCCGCCGGCACAGTTCCAGCACGGCGTCGAGGAGACGGTGGCGCGGGTCGTGGGCGTGGGGTGCGGGTGGGTCGAGGAGGCAGGCGGTGAGGAGCTGGTCCAGCGCCTCGACGATCCGCTCGTGCGAGTCGGTGCTGGGAGCGCGCCGGCCCGTGAGGGGGCCGGCCAGCCGATCGCGTTGGACGCGAAGCTCGTCGAGCGGGTTGGGGCTCGAAACCTGCATGGGACATGACCTCCGATGGGCGTGCGCGCCCTCGCGACCGGGTGGGGCGTGCCCGGGGAGTGGCGGCCGGTCGGGGGCACGCGTGGGTTGTGGGAGGGGAGGCTGGTCCGCGTTTCCGCCGACCTCGTCACTGTGAGGAATATAGCAGTCGCTCACTGTAGTCATCGAGGGGTTCCCGAAGCGAGGGGGGCGTGGGCGAAGGGTGGTCTGCCCGGCAGGTCATGGCCCGGCCGAGACCCGTGGTGAGGACCGCCCGCGGTCAGGTCCCGAAGATCGGAGCACCGACGATGTCCGTCTCGCGTCCGGCTCGTTCCCGTCCGTCGCAACGCGACGTTCCCGCAGGTCCCGGCCAAAATCCCAGCGGCGCCGCCCCCGGGGGTCCGGTCCACGATGGGCGGACGCCGTCCGGCCGGGACGCCGGCGCGCCCGCGCCGCCTCCGGAGGTCCGTTCCGGCCCGGTCCCCGTTCCCCTGGTGGTGGCGCGGGTGATCATGGCCGCGCAGGGTCTCCTGTGCTGCCTGGCGGGGGCCGGCCTCCTGGTGGCGGCGGTCGTGGCGGGGCTGGAGGCGTCCACGGTCCCGTTGGAGGACGACTACCTGGGGCCCGGCCCCATGGCGGTGGGGGCCGGCGTCGCCATCGTGGCGGCGGTCGGTTCCCTGGTCTGCCTGGGAGTCGCGGTGCCGGCCCTGCTCCTCGCCGCCCGGCTTCGCCGCCGGTGTTTCAGGGCGTGGATCTGGTCCGTGGTGTTCGAGGGCGTTCTGGGGGGAGTGGCCCTTGCCGCTCTCGTGTTCCTCGGCGCCGGAGCGGGGGTGTTCGCGGCAGGGGTGGCCGCGGTCGGCTGCTGGACGGCGTTCGCGCTGTTGTGCGCGCCGTCCGCGCGGCGCCACCTCGCGGGGGCGCGGGCGCCGGGCGAGGGGTGACCGCTCCACGGGCCCTTGGCCTGCTCATGGCGGGGCCGGCCTGGTGGCGTGCCGGGGCGCCGTGCCCGGTCCTCTCCTCCCGCGATCTCCGACGCGACCGCGGGTCCGAGGCTTAGGAGGGCAGCCGCTCGCGCGCGCCGTGACCGGAGGTGGTCGGTTCGCCGCCGGGTTCGGACCGGTTGATCTCGGCCCACACCGCGTCAAGGGAGAGGCCAAGGACATCGGCGATCGCCGCGATGGTCGGAAAGGCGGGGGTGGCCACGCGACCCGACTCGATCTTGCGGAGGGTCTCGGGTGAGACGCGCGCGTCGAGCGCGACATCGAGCATCGAGCGCTCCCCCCTGGCGCGACGTAGGAGGGCGCCGAGGCGCTGTCCGCGTTCGATCTCTGCGGGAGTGAGCGGCAACCTGACCATGGATCCGATTGTAATACCGGGATAATATGACCGGTATAGTTATCGGTCCCGTGAGGAGACGCCGCATGATCGAGATCCTGAAACCCGCCGAGCTGGCCCAGGCGAAGGACACGGGCGCCCTGGTCGCCGACATCCTGCAGACACTGAAGAGGCGCAGCACGGTCGGCACGAACCTGCTGGAGATCGACCAGTGGGCCAAGGCGATGATCGTCGAGGCCGGGGCGGTGTCCTGCTACGTCGACTACGCGCCGTCCTTCGGCCGCGGCCCGTTCGGCCACTACATCTGCACGGGCGTCAACGACGCCGTGCTCCACGGGCGGCCCTACGACTACGCGCTCGCCGACGGCGACCTGTTGTCGCTCGACCTCGCCGTCTCCCAAGGCGGGGTCGCCGCGGACGCCGCCATCAGCTTCATCGTGGGCGACGCGAGGCCCCAGGAGAGCGTCGCGCTGATCAGCGCGACCGAACGCGCGTTGGCCGCGGGGATCGCCGCCGCCCGGCCCGGGGCCCGCACCGGCGACATCTCCCACGCCATCGGCACGGTCCTCAGCGAGGCGGGCTACCAGGTCAACACCGAGTTCGGAGGCCACGGCATCGGATCGACGATGCACCAGGACCCGCACATCTCGAACACCGGACGGCCCGGCCGTGGGTACCGGCTGCGCCCGGGGCTGCTGCTGGCACTGGAACCGTGGGTCATGGCGGACACCGCCAGGCTCGTCACCGACGCCGACGGGTGGACGCTCCGAAGCGCGACGGGCTGCCGGACGGCGCACAGCGAGCACACGATCGCCATCACCGACGACGGAGCCGAGATCCTCACCCTGCCGAAGTAGCCGCACTCGTGTTCACCACGGGTGGGCCAGGGACCGGAACCCGATTCCCTACAAGGGCGAGGCCCTGTCTTTAGCCTGATAGTGCGACCTGATCAGGAAGGGACAGGGCCTATGCCCAACGATACCCCGCCAACAACAGCCGGTTTCGGGAAGCGCGTGCAGTTCTACCGCACACGCAACGGACAGACCCGCGCGGTCGTGGGCGGTCTGGTCGGCCGCTCGGCCGGGTGGGTGAGGGCGATAGAGACCGGCCGTCTCGGCGTTCCTCGGCTTCCCCTGTTGCTTCGACTCGCTGAGGTTCTCCAGGTGCAGGACCTGGCCGAGCTCACGGGAGGGGAGCGGCTTTCAGCGACGACGATCACACGGGACGCCCACGAGGCGCTGCCGACGGTCCGTACAGCACTGACGACGTACCGCCTGACGACCCCCGATTCGGAGTCGGGTTCTGGGGTGCCGTCCTGCTGCTGCGTTTCCAGCTCAAGCACAGCCTGGCGGTTCTCGCCGCGCTCAAACGCCGTACCCGCGCCGCCGCTGTTGTTACCGAGGCGGCCGACGCGGTCGCCGCAGTGCGGGCTGCCGCGCGTTGGTTCCCCGGGCGCGCCGCCTGCCTGGAAAACTCCCTGGTCGCCGCGCTGACCACAATACTGACGCGGCGGTCGGTCGATTGGTGCATCGGCGTTCGCCTGACGCCCTACGCCGCTCACGCCTGGGCCGAGGCAGAGGGAATCCCTGTTGGAGAACAGGTGGAACCCGACCGGCCGTTCACCGTGATCACCCGAACCCGAAAGGCGCCATGACCCGGTACAGCTCCCACGTGACCGCTGCCCTGTCGGCCGTCGACGAAGACACCTACACGCTCAACCCCGACGGGTCACTCCTCACGTAGACGACCGCGGCGACGTTGATCGCGTCGACCCTCGACGGCCTCGACGTGCGCCCAGGGGCGAAAGTGCTGGAGATCGGTAGTGCAACTGCGGTACCCGCCCCGGATCAGGTCTTCGACAAATTCTCCTCTTCGCTGGTGAGGGTCCTGACCTCCCGAAAACAGAGCGTGATGACACCTGAGACGATGATGACCGCGCTGCAGATCCACAGGGCCACATCCAGCGAGATGGCCTCTGACAGGAAGCCGGCGGCGGCGGTACCGATCGGCACCGCGGCTAGTGAACCGAGCGCATCGTAGGAAGCGACGCGGGAAAGGTACTGGGGGGGTACCCGTTCCTGGACCGTCGTGTCCCACAGGACGTTGAAGACCGTGGCGCCGACGCCGTTGATGACCGCCCCGAGGGCGATGATCCAGGTGTTGCCGGTGGCGATGGCCAGGAAGATGCTGGGCGCGGCGAACAGCAGCGTCATGAACACCGCGGTCCTTAACGGGTACTTCGTCCTGATTCTCAGTGCGATGAAGCCACCCAGGACGTAGCCCAGGGAGTTGGCGGAGAGAATGAACCCCCAGGACGTCGCTCCGTCGAGGTGAAGATCGGCGGCGAGGGGACCAAGGACGTTCAGTGTCGCGTAGACGGCTGCCATGATCACCATGAATTGGAGCACGACGATGAAGACCCAACGCCGTGAGTAGAACTCCCGCCAGCCGGTGCGGATGCTCTGGAACATGCTCTCCCCGGTTGACGCGATGGCGGGGAGAAGCATCCGAGAGATCAACAGGGCACTGAGGAGGAAGGTCAGTGCGTTGACGGACATGGCCCATCCGGCGCCCAGGTTGGCCACGATGAGCCCAGCACCGGTTGCGCCGATGATGACACCGAGCTGCATCGACAGCGACATCAGGGAGTTCGCGGCCTGTCGTTTCTCGGCCGGAACGATCATGGGCATGACGCTTTGTGAAGCCGGAATGAAAAAAGACGCGGCTGCGCCGTTGAGGAGCTGGATGGCGGCGAGATTCCAGGTCTCGGCGCTGCCGCTCACGAATAGGTAGGCTGTGGCGAGTGCGCTCAGTCCGGCGACGGAATCGGACCAGGCCATGATGGATGTCCGGGAGAACCGGTCGGCGAGCGCCCCGCCGAACAGCAGACCTGGTAGTAGGGCGAATCCCCGAGCAGCGACGACAATCCCAATGCTCGCCCCTGAGCCGCCCGTCGCTAGGATACCGAAAGCGAGTGCGACCGGGGCTATTCCGTTCCCCAATAGTGCAAGAAAGCGTGCGGCTATCAGTCTTCTGAACTTCGGTATCTTCAGAACGTCGATGATGGGATTCGGATTATTCTTCACGCGGTCCTCTTCTGTGAATCAAATGGATATCACTCTACTCCCTTTCTCGGAGTAGGTCGATGATTTCAAGGAACCGCTCCTCGGCTTCAGTTTCTGGATGTTCCCAGCGCAAGGCTGACTCGCTTTCGATGGTGTGGGGGAGCACCTGGGGGACAGGGTGCCGGAGATCGGATCTCCGGTTTCGGTCCGTGCTTCCACAAAAGCGGGAGCACGGCGTGCTCGGGCTCAAACGTCACACCGTCCGCGATCCAGCGGGATACAAAGGCCCTGCCTCCGGAATCCGGTCCGGTGCCGGAGGCGCCGTGGAGGATACGCGGATGAAAGATCACGAAGTCGCCGACCCCTAGGTCCCAGCTCATGAGGTCGTCGGCAGAGTAAAGGCAGGGGGAGATCGCATGCTCTGGCGTGCGACTGAGCCTAGGACCGCGACCAGCCCACGAAGCCTGCGCGGGGCGACGCTCGGGCAACTCCTCGAGGAGTACACGAGCGAGACCGGTGTGAGCGGTGTCTCCTATGGTCCGCTCGCACGGGGCCCGCAGGTGGCGCCGACCGAGCGTCGGCTCACGGGCGGTCACCCTGTCCACGGGACCACGCATGACGAGAACGCCGCGACCCTGGGCGGTATGGCCGGACACGCGGGCGTGTTCGCCACGGCCGATGGACTCGCCGACTACGCGGGCGTGATCCTGCAAGCGTGGAGCGCCGACTCGGCGTTCGGTGCCTACGTGCGCGAGTCGTGGGAATCGGCTGTACGCGTCGATCAGGCGACGCACCGCGGGCTTGCCTGGCTGCTCGCAGACAGCGGCCTCGTCTACCACCACGGATTCACCGGAACCAGCCTGTACCTGCATCCGCAGACGGGGCGGTACCTGGTGCTGTTGACGAACGCGATCGCCTACGGGCGCGCCCGTGTCGGACTTGCCGAGGTGCGCGAGGTCGCTGCAAGTCTGTTCGCCTAGAACCACGGCGACACGAAAGGGCGCCCCGCTCCACAGCCTGTGGAGCGGGGCGCCTTCACGCTGTGGACAACGGCATGCCCCATCCGGTGCGGCTGGTGCGCGTCGGGTACCGGCCGGTGTCAGTGACTCGGAGCGAAGCGGTCGTGTCGGTGCGGGTACCTGTTGGGGCTTTCCGCCACGCAGGCGGTTCGAGGTGTGGCCATGACGGCGCCGAGACACCGTGCTTCCGCGTGCGACTGCAACTAGGACCGCGACTAGCCCATGAAGAAGGGGCCCCGCGCCGAAGCGCGAGGCCCCTTCCGACCTGCGGAGGATCGGGGATTTGAACCCCGGAAGGGCGTGAACCCTAACCGCATTAGCAGTGCGGCGCCATAGACCGGACTAGGCGAATCCTCCTGGCTGGGACAAGCGTACCGAGAGCGAGGGCCGGGAGCAAAACGAACTCGGGAAGCGGCGTCACCGGACGTCAGGAGGTGGCCCGCTCGATGGCGAGATCGGCGTCGCGGCGGAGCTTGGCGACCGCGCGGGAGACCGTGCTCTTCACCGTGCCGACGCTCACCCCCAGCCTCGACGCGATCTCCGCCTCCGACATGTCCTCGTAGTAGCGCAGCACCACGGTCACCCTCTGGCGCTGTGGCAGCCGGTTCACCGCCCGCGCCACCGCGTCGGCGAGATCGGTCTGCCAGGTGGGGTCGTCCATCCGCTGCTCGGGGATCTCGTCGGTCGGGTAGACGTCCACGCGGCGGCGGCGCCACTCCGAGATCTGGGTGTTGACCATCGCCCGGCGCACGTAACCGTCGCGGGCGCGCGGATTGGCGATGCGGTCCCACGAGAAGAACGTCTTGACCAGGGCGGCCTGGAGGAGATCCTCCGCGTCGGCGTGGTTGCCGGTCAGCGACTGGGCCATGCGCAGGAGGGCCGGTCCGCGGCTGGCGACGTAGTCGGAGAACTCCTCGTACCTACTCTGCCGCGTTGCTCCGTCCACACGACCACCGACCTGCTTCCCGCGAGCGCGTCCCCAGAACCCGGACACGCGCTCTTCGTCACATCCTCACGCCCCTCACTGTCGCACGGCCTCTGTCATCACCGGCTCACAAGAGCCCCATCTTCCGACAAACCGGATCTATGGGCGAGTGAGAGGAGCGTCCCGATAGGCGAAACAGGTCCCCTGATGAGGAGGTGGATCTGTCCCCCGACGGGCGTGTTCGGCGGCGAATCCGCCGATACGGCGGGGGAGCGGAGGAGAAGACCATGAGGTGAGAACGACATAGGAAATATTTCCTGATAGGTCGGAGTGTCAGTCCTCTGGCGGCCTCGGCTGGTACGAACAATGCCGGGAAAGACCGTCATGTCCGGACGCGCGGCCCCCGGGCACGTGTCGCCCGCGCAGTGGCCGTGCGGGAACATGGCGGTTGCGGTCCCGAGGGACCGCAAAGCCGTAACTCGCGGAAGGGGGACGCTGATGCCGGTGGACACGCGGGAGCGCCGCAGGCTTACCGCCGCCCTGCTGGGCGGTGGGACCGCCCCGGTTCCCGACGAACCCGATCCGGGGGTCGTGCGCGGCACGCTGGTCGACATCGGCCCGCACCTGATCAGCGTCGCCACGCCTCAAGGCGAGGAGCGCTTCGTCCTCGCGGAGGACAGCGTCCTGTGGCGGGGGCGGGTCGCCGACGTCACCGAGCTGAGCCCCGGCCAGGACGTCATCGTCCGCACCCACCCCGACAACCGGTGGGTGGCCCAGCGCGTGTGGTCCGGGCTGGCCCGGGTCACCGGTGTGATCGTCGCGGAGGAGGACGGCCTCCTGGAGGTCGACACCGGACACGACCGCCGTAACAGCGTCGTCGCCATCCCCTACCGCTCCTCCGGCCGCATCCAGGTGCGCCACCCCATCCTCAAACCCGGCTACCTGTTCGACGCGGTCGGGCTGGACAAGGACGGCGAGTTCCAGGCGATGATCCCCGTGTCCTCCCAGCCGCCCTATCCGGTGGCGGAGACGCCGCGCCGGCCCGCGGTACGACGCCGGCCCACGACGGTCTCGGGCACGGTGGGATGGTACGACCCGGCCGAGGGGCGTTCCGGCGATCCGCTGGCGACCGCGACCGGCGCGGCCTACCCCGCGCTCGACCGGTCCGCCGACTGCGGTCCCGGCTGCGACCAGGTCACCAGCTGCGCGCCGCTGCCATTGCTGTCCATCGGCACCTCCTTTCGGCTGCGCAACGACTGCACCGGCCGCTCCGCGGCGCTCCAGGTCATCGCCTGCGGATCGGCCACCGCGCGCTTTTGCGACCGCTGCGCCACGTGCGGGTCCGAGGAGCGGGGCCGTATCGCGCAACTCACCCTGACCAGCTTCATCGCCTTGGGCGGGCTCCCCGAGGCGGGCTGTTTCAACGCGACCCTGACGGTGGGCTGATCATGATCGACGTCGTCCGCGAGATCCAACTCCTGGTCCTCGCCGTGATGCTGCTGCTGGGCGCCGCGGCGAAGTTCACCGACCGCTCCATCAACGGGCAGGGTCCGGCGGGGCTGCTGCCCGTGCGGTTCCACCGGCCCGTCGCGCTCCTGCACGGCGGCACCGAGGCCGCGCTGGCGGTGGGACTGCTGGTGCTGAAGGGCCAGCCGGGGAACATCGTCCGGGGCGCCACCGCGCTGATGTTCGTCCTGGCGGTCGTGACGCTGATCCAGTTGCGCAAACGCGATCCGGAGATGGGGTGCGGCTGCTTCGGCGGCCTGAGCAGCGAACCCGTGGGCTGGCGCACGATCACCCGCGCGGGCCTGCTGGCCGTCGCGGCGGTGAGTACGGTCGGCCTGCCGGTGTCGGGGGTGACGGCACTGCTGGGATCCGCCTCGGCCCACGCGATCGTGCTGGGCGCCGAGATCGTGGTGCTCGGCGCGCTGTCGCCGGAACTCAAGGAGATCGCGTTCCGGTTGACGCACCGGACACCGTGCGAGCTGCGTCAGGTTCCGCTACGCCGGACGATGGCCCGATTGCGCGCCAGTGATCTGTGGGAGTCCAACCGGGCCACCATCACCTCGGCCGAACCTGTGGACCTGTGGCGGCACGGCTGCTGGAGGTTCGTGCGGTTCGCGGGCCGCCGTAACGGGCGGGACGTGGACGTCGTGTTCGGGGTGCCGATCACCGGAGGCAAGTCGGGCGTGCGCGCCGTGATCGTCGACGCCGAGACCGGGACGACGCTGGTGGGTTTCGGCGAGGTCGCCGGGCTGTCGCGGTCCGACCGCGCGCGAGGCGGGGACGGGGCCGCCAGGGCTCCCTACGAAGCCGTGTGAGCGCCTGGCGGGGAATCGGCGGGGCCGTGACGCGTGCCGGGGCGACGGCCCGCCCCGGCAACGGAGGCCGGGCGGGACGGGGCGGGGGCGTCCCCGTGTAGGCCGATCTCGTCCTTCACCTCGGCCACGGCGGCCCGCGCGTCGGCGCGGCGGATCGTCGCCCCCTCCGCGAGGTCCCACGCGGCCCGGCCACAGGACTGGACGAGGAACGGGTGCCCGCCGGTGGCCCGGTAGAGCTCGTCGAGCGCCTCGGGGGTGAAGGCGACACCCCGGGCCCGGGCGGGCGCGACGAGGGCGTGTTCGGTGGCCGCGCGGTCGAGGGGACCGAGGCCCAGATGCTGGAACAGACGGTCGGCGTATCCCTTGGCGGTCGACAGCGCCCTGGGAAGGTCGGGCAGCCCGGCCGCGACGACGACGAGGGGCGCGCCGCTGCGGGCCATGCGGTGGCAGGCCGCGCACAACGCCGAGAGGTCGTCGTGGGAGGCGTCATGGAGCTCGTCGGCGAGCAGGCAGATGCCCACGCCGAGGTCGGTGGCCACCGACGCCACGGCGGTGAACAGGTCGGCGAGGTCGGTTTCGAGGTCGCCGGAGTCGGCCTGACCGCGCACGGCCACGGCGTCGACGACGGGCCGGCGACGGGGGACGGCCCCACGGCCCGCGCCGGCGGCCGGGGCGGGGGAGGCCAGGACGAACGACTTGAGGACGCCCAGGGCGTGGTCGGCGCGTTCGGGAGCACGGTGGCGGGGGGCGAGCTCGCGCAGCGCCGTGTGCACCGCGGTGGCGATCGGACGGCGCAGGGAGTGGCCGGGACGGGTTTCGAAGCCGCCGGTGCCCCACATCCGGCCGGACGCCATCGAGCGGAAGGTGTCGAGGAGGACGGTCTTGCCGACCCCGCGTGGCCCGGTGAGGAGCACGCTGCGGTCGGGGCGGCCGTGCGCGACGCGATCGAGGAGCAGGTCGAAGCGCCGGAGCGGGATCTCGCGACCGGCGAGCTCCGGAGGGCGACGACCCGCGCCGGGGGTGTAGGGGTTGTGCAGGGGGTCGGGACGCCCGGACACGGGCGCGGGGTCCAGCGCGGCCTCCAGGGAGCGGTAGAAGGCCGCCGATGAGGTGGCCGCCCAGTCGATCCGGCGCAGGGCGTGGCGTTCGTCGGGGTGGGGGAGGGGGACCTGTCCGACCCCACCGTGCCGTACCGCCGTCCGGAACGGTGGAAGCGCTGCCGTGGTCATGTTCCCCCTCCCCCTTTCGTCGAACAAGTGTTCGACTCGGTATGACTGTAGTGGATCCTCCGGCGGCGTGCCAGCGCCTTGGGGCGGGTTGGGGAAAGTCGTGGGAAGACCGCCCTCGCGACGGGGACGGCGGAAAGGGGGAGGGGTGGGCACGCCGAGGCCGGGACGGGCGCGGCGTGGATGACGGGGGATCGGGCGGACCAGGGGTGGGGGAAGGCGCGCTAGCCCAGCAGCACCCTGCGCTCACGCTCCAGCGCGGCGTCGGCGAAGCCCTCCAGGGTCGTGGTGGTGTCGTCGGAACCGCTGATGAGCGTCGTCATCGCGACGTGCCCGCCGTCACGGTAGACGAGATTGTGCATCCACACCCGCTCCCCCCGCGAGGTGGCCGAGACGGAGAAGGCCCGGCTCTCCTCGCCGATGCCGGCCAGGTCGAGATCGCGCACCCGGTAGGAGGTGGGCACGCCGCCGAGGGTGATGGTGTAGGAGGCGCACTCGCGCGGCGGCCCGGAGTCGAGGACCGCGCGCGCCGTCTCCTCGGGGAGCGCCAACAACAGGTGGGTGACGGTCGTGGAGTCGGAGACGAAGGTCGCCAGCGAGGCGGGGGCCGTGCGCACCTCGGGGATGCGCCCCCAGCGGTTCGCCGCGTCCATGCACGCGGGCTTGTCGGAGTCGGCCTCCTGGCGGACCGACTCCAACTGGCGCACGGAGGCGAGCCGTTCATAGGTGCCGGTCTCGCTCTGGTCCGCGACGAACTTGAGCGCGCCGTACTCGACCATCTGGGCCGTGCCGAGCCGGGCCGCGGCCTCGGCCCCGGGATCGGTGGGGGCCGGCGCGACGTTGCCCGCGCAGCCCGACAGGGCGCACAGGAGGGCCGCCGCCCCCAGGGCCGCCACGCTGGCCTTCAGGGTGTTCCGGGGGTGCTCCATGGTGCGCTTTCCTGTCCTGTGCGATATTTCGGGAGAGGGGGTGACAGCGGGCACCGGATGGGCTCGCCCTGCGTGACACCCCATATACGTAGAGTATCGAGGAAGGTCAGCGGTGTCGGAGCGGAACTCGCCATACTTCAGGGCCGTACTCGGGACAATCCCCCCCTATCGGCCGGGCCGCGCGGTGGTCGGTCCCGACGGCCGATCGGCGAAGCTCTCCTCCAACGAGTCGCCCTACGGGCCGCTGCCCTCGGTCCTGGAGGCCATCACGGCGGCGGCGACCGGGATCAACCGCTACCCCGACAACGGAGCGGCCGAACTCACCGCCGCGCTCGCCCGCCGTTTCGACGTCCCCGAGGAGCACGTGGCCCTCGGAGCGGGGTCCGTGGGCATCCTCCAGCAGCTCCTGGAGACGGTCGCCGAACCCGGCGCCGAGGTCGTCTACGCCTGGCGGTCCTTCGAGGCCTACCCGCTGCTCGCGGGCCTCTCCGGCGCGACGTCGGTCCAGGTGCCGCTCCGCGACGAGACGCACGACCTCGACGCCCTGCTCGCGGCCGTCACCGAGCGCACCCGGCTCCTCCTGGTGTGCAACCCCAACAACCCCACCGGCACGGTGGTGCGCGGGGAGGAGCTCACCGCCTTCCTCGACCGGGTTCCCGACCACGTGCTGGTCGTCCTCGACGAGGCCTACCGCGAGTACGTCCGCGACCCCGCGGTTCCCGACGGGCTCTCCCTCTACCGCGACCGTCCCAACGTGGCGGTCCTGCGCACCTTCTCCAAGGCCTACGGGCTCGCGGCGCTGCGGGTCGGCTTCCTCGTCGGCCACCCCCACGTCGCCGAGGCGGTGCGCAAGACGATGGTGCCGTTCGCGGTGAACGCGCTCGCCCAGGCCGCGGCCGTCGCCTCGCTGGAGGCCGAGGAGGAGCTGCTGGAGCGGGTGGAGAGCACGGTCAAGGAGCGTGAACGGGTGCGCGGCGCGCTCCTCGCCGACGGCTGGACGGTCCCCCCGACCGAGGCGAACTTCGTCTGGCTGCGGCTGGGCGAGGCCACGTCGGACTTCGCCGCCGCGTGCGAGGCGGCGGGCGTGGCGGTGCGTCCCTTCGCCGGTGAGGGCGCGCGCGTCAGCATCGGGGAGCCGGCCGACAACGACGCCTTCCTCGCGGTGGCGCGGTCCTACCCGACGCGCAACTGAGACGGGACGCCGACGGGGGCGGCCCGGTCGCGCGTCCGGCGACCGGGCCGCCCCCGTGCGGCCACGCCGTTACTTCCCGGCCTTGTCCTTGTCGAGCTTCTCGACGATCAGGCGGTACAACTGCCGGGGACGACCGGGCTGGAGGGTCCGGTTGGGCGGCAGCGGCCAGGCCAGCCCCTCCTCGACGAGCGTGCGCAGCAGCCGGCGCGCGGTACGCGGGGTGACGCCGAGCATCCGCCCGGCGCCCTCGGCGTCGACCACGAGCGGCGCGTCCTCCTCGGCGATCTTCTCGGAGAGGCGCAGCAGGGTCTCGCGTCCCTTCGTGCGCAACGGCTCGCCGGACTGGCGCTGGGGCGCGCGCTGGGCGGGGACGAGGGAACGGCCCTCGCGGTCCACCGCGAAGCTCTGCCGGGTGGCCTGGGCCCTGCTCAGCGCCGCGCGGGCGTGCGCCTCGGCGTCCTGGGTGGTGCGGCCCATGCCGATGCCGACCTCGATGGTGATGCCCAGCTCGGACTTGATCCGCTCGACGAACGGGGGCTGGCGGAATCCCTCGGTGGCGCTCACCAGGGAGCCGCGGGTGGCCGTGACCATGAAGGTGTGGTCGTCCACCGGGTGCGCCGTGGCGTTGATGCGGTGCGCCTCCTGCAACAGCAGCCGCTGGAGCGACAGGCGCAGCTCGTCCCGCCAGTAGCGGGGGGTCGAGCGGCGGGTGGAGTCGCGCAGCGTGGGAACGTCCACGATGACCACGCCGAGCTGGGCCTCCTCCAGACGATGGTGGGCACCGAGCAGGCCGGCGGTCTGCAACGCGCTGCGCACGCCCGCGTTGGTCGGGCGCAACCGCAGGGTGGGGACCCCGACCGCCTCCAGCCGTTCGGCGACCCCCCGCACGCAGGTGATGGCCATGCGGGTGGCCTTGCGGCGCCACAGCCCCTCGTGGAACGAGGTGAGCGCCGCGGTGCTGGCGAGCTCCTCGTGCACGTGGATCCCGTCGACGGGCAGGTCGACCTCGGAGTAGGCCTCGACCACGTCGGCGCGGCTGAGCACGTCCAGACTGGCCCGGGTGGGGTCGTAGCGCTCATCGAGGGTGGCCCGCAGCAGCGCCTCGTGCAGGCTCGCCCCGCCGAGCGGCACATAGGTGGCGGGCATGGTCAAGACGCCGGCCTTGCGCGCGAACTCATAGGGGACCGGGCTCGCGAACAAATAGGCGTCGATGGCCGACCCCAGACGGAGGACCTTGTCGGTGGCCTCCTGCTCGTCTCGATAGGCGGCGGCGATGAGTCTGGCGTTGAGCGGTCCCGTCGAGCCCGGGCCCATGAGCATGACGCGCTCGACCACCTCGTGCGGCCCGATGACGCCGATCGTCAAATCGCCGGTACGCTGCGCACTCACCTCGGGTTGCTCCCCGCTACCATTCCACGCTCTTCACTATGTGCGCCCACTGGTCCCGACCCAATTCCTGTCACGGCATGATTGCCGAGATCGTACCCATTGTTCGGGGGCCATGAAGATCGTTTGCCACAGAACGTCAAAAGGCCGGGCGGGGGACCACCCCCCCGCCCCGCCGTGAACTGGGACGTTACGTGATCAACCAACCTCTTCCCGTGACACGTCGGCGCCCAAAGCGGCCAGACGCGTCGCGAACTGAGAGTGACCGCGGTCGACGAGGTAGCCCGGTGCGACGATCGTCTCCCCGTCGGCGACCAGACCGGCCAGCACCAGCGCGGCGCCGGTGCGCAGGTCGTGGGCGACGACCTCGGCCCCGTGCAGCGCCGTCGGACCGTGGACGATCGCGCGGGTCCCGTCGACCTCGACCTTGGCCCCCATCTTGTTGAGCTCGTCGGCCAGCGCGAAGCGGCCGTCGTAGATGGCCTCGTGGATGTAGCTCTCACCCTCGGCCAGCGTCGCCAGCGCCATCAACGGGGACTGCAGGTCCGTCGCGAAGCCCGGGTAGGGCGAGGTGACGGCGTTGATCGGCCGCAGCTGGGTGGCGGGGTCGCGGCGTACGTGCAGCACGGCGCCCTGCTGGGCGAACTCCACGCCCATCTGCTCCAGCTTCCAGCGGGCCACGCCCAGGTGCTCCAGGTGCGCGCCGACCAGGCTGACCTCACCGCCGGTGGCCGCCGCCATCATCGCGAACACGCCGGCGTCGATGCGGTCCGACATGATCGTGTGCTCGACGGCGCTGAGCTCCTCGACGCCCTCGACCGTGATGAAGCCGGTGCCGCCGCCGGTGATCTTCGCCCCCATGCGGGTGAGGAAGTCGATGACGTCGAGGACCTCGGGCTCCAGCGCGGCGTGCTCGATGACCGTGGTTCCCGGCGCGAGGACCGCGGCCATGATGAGGTTCTCGGTGCCGGTGTGCGAGGGGGTGTCGAGGTAGAGGTGGCCGCCCTTGAGGTTCCCGGCCTTGATGTTGATGTGGTTGCGCTCGGCGTCCTCGGTCACCTCGGCGCCGAGACGGGCGAACCCGCGGTAGTGGAAGTCGAGGTTGCGGCTGCCCAGGTTGCAGCCGCCCACGCCCTCGATCCGGGCCTGGCCCATGCGGTGCATGAGCGCCGGCACGAAGAGCACCGAGCCGCGGAAGCGGGCCGCGATGTCGGCCGGCAGGACCGCGCGTTCGGGGTCGTTGAGCTGGGAGGCGTCGATGACGATCGTGCGCTCGGGCTCGTGGAACTCGACCTTCGCGCCGATGTGCTCGGCGAGTTCCAGAGCGCGGCGGACGTCTTCGATGATCGGAACGTTCCGCAGGACGGTGCGCCCCTTGGACGCCAGCAGTGCGGCGCCGATCATCGGCAGGACGGCGTTCTTCGCGCCCTGGATGAACGCGGTTCCGGTGAGGGGACGGCCGCCTCGAACGCGGTAACGAACCTCCTGGCCCATGCTCATAAGCTCCTTCGTGAGGCAGAATCTGGTGGTACTCGCCGGGAATGCATAACCGTCGAACGCGGGGTTTCACGCGGAGCGCTCCGACGAGAATGGGCTCAACCGGTGGCCATCTGGCGATGACTCTATAGCAACGTACTTCGTACGCCTGATCATCCCGCAACGAATCACCGGTTACCCGGGAAAACGCGCCATATGCAACCAAGGCAGATCGCCCGCCGGCGAATGCGGACGGTCCTACGCGCAAGAGGGGATCACGGCCCCATGCGACCGAACGGACCGGTTACCACTGTAAGTGCTGGGCGCGCTCCCTGGGGCCATCGTGGCCGGGATCACCCGGCGTCGACGGAGCGTCCGGTGAGACGCTCGAAGGCGGTGACGTAGGTGGCGCGCGTGTGTTCGACCACCTCCGCCGGCAGCGGCGGCGGCGGGGTGTCGGCGGCACGATCCCATCCCGAGGCCGGCGAGGTCAACCAGTCGCGGATGTACTGCTTGTCGTAGGAGGGCTGGGGACGGCCGGGGACCCAGGAGTCCGCCGGCCAGAACCGCGACGAGTCGGGGGTGAGGACCTCGTCGGCCAGGACCAGCCCGCCCTCGTCGTCACGGCCGAACTCGAACTTGGTGTCGGCGAGGATGATGCCGCGCTCCTCGGCGATCTCGCGGCCCCGCGTGTAGATGGCCAGGGTGAGCCGGCGCAGCTCGGCCGCCAGCTCCTCGCCGTGGCGGGCCGCAACGGCCTCGTAGGAGACGTTCTCGTCGTGCTCGCCGACCTCGGCCTTTGTCGCCGGTGTGAAGATCGGCTCCTCCAGGCGTGACCCGTCGACCAGGCCCCCGGGCAGTTCGACACCGCAGACCGTGCCGTCGACGCGGTACTCGGCCAGGCCCGAACCGGTGAGGTAGCCGCGTGCCACGCACTCCACCGGCACCATGTCCAGGGCGCGGCAGACCAGCGTGCGGCCGGCCCAGTCGGAGGGGGCGCCCGGCGGCGGCGTGTCCGAGAGCACGTGGCAGGGCACCAGGTCGGCCAGGCGCTCGAACCACCACAGCGACATCTGGGTGAGGATCCGTCCCTTGCCGGGGATCTCCGTGGGCAGCACCCAGTCGTAGGCGGAGACGCGGTCGCTGGCGACCATGACGAGGTCGCCGCTCTCCGTCCGGTAGAGGTCGCGGACCTTGCCGGTGTGCAGGTGGGTCAACCCGGGGACCTCGACGGGGACGGGCTTTTCGACGAAACCGTTCATGGTGTGCTCGCTGTGCTCTCAGATGCGTAAGGACGGGACGAGGCCGCTCAGCGACCCCGCCGAGGAGGCGGGGGCGGACCGGGCGGCCAGTGGCCGGGAGGCTGAGGCCGCGGGCCGAAACGGCCATCGTGGCCGGACGGCCCCGGAGGGTGCGGCGGTCCAACAGGCCGGGTGGGACCACCGAGCTCCGCCAGCGCCTCGCCCGGCGGCGGCAGGAGACGGCGGACGCTGTCGCGGATGTAGCCCATGGCGGCCAGACCGAGCAGCCGCGTCCCGGTCCAGGTGTGCACCGTCCCCGTCGAGAGGTCGACCAGCACCGGGCGCAGCATCGTGCCGAACCCGACCGCGGTCTTCGCCGAGGCGGCGGCCTGCGCCGGGGGATCCGAGTGGACGGCGACGACCGCCGCGATCGTGCACGCGCCCTCCAGGAGGCCGACCCCGCCGCCCACCACCGCGCGGGTGTGGGCGGCGGCGTGCCCGCAGAAGTCGCGCAGCATCGGCGCGGTCGCGACCTCGGCCCTGGTCACCGCCAGGCACAGGGTGACCGGGGACAGGGCGACGGTGTCGGAGAGCAGCCCGACCAGGGCCGTGCCGGGGCCGAGCCGCTGCTCCTCGGTGACCCTGGCGCGCGCGGCGTACAGGCGTCGCCGGACGACCTCGGTGTACTGGTCGGGCCGCATCATCAGGACAGGTTCTTCAGCCGGTCGAAGACGCCGCCGAGCCGTTCGACGAAGCGCTCGGGGCGGCACACCTCGTCCAGCCGGGCCTCGTCCAGTTCGATGTCGCGGGAGGCGGCCTCCTCGCGCAGCGTCTCGCGGAAGGGGGTGCCGTTCTCCCACGTCCGCATCGCCGCGGTCTGCACCAGCGCGTAGACGTCCTCGCGCGACAACCCGCCCTCGATGAGCTCGGAGACGACCGTGGAGGAGTAGATGAGGCCGTGCGTGGAGTCGAGGTTGGCGCGCATCCGCTCGGCGTCCACGACCAGGCCGGTGACCAGCCGGTTGGTCAGGTGCAGCAGGTAGTCGGTGGCGATGGCCGCGTCGGGCAGCGCGATGCGCTCGGTGGAGGAGTGGGAGATGTCACGCTCGTGCCACAGCGGGATGCCCTCCATGACCGGCACGATCTGGGCGCGGACGATGCGGGCCATCCCCGCGACGCGCTCCGACATGATCGGGTTCTTCTTGTGGGGCATGGCGCTGGAGCCCTTCTGCCCCTTGCCGAACGGCTCCCACAGTTCGCGGACCTCGGTGCGCTGGCCGTGGCGGACCTCCAGCGCGATCGCCTCGCACACGGTCGCGATGATCGCGAGCGCCGACACCCATTCGGAGATGCCGTCGCGGATGACCACCTGGGTGGAGACGTCGGCGCGGCGCAGCCCCAGCCGCTCGGCGACGTAGGACTCGACCGCGGGGTCGATGTTGGAGTAGGTGCCGACCGGTCCGGAGATCGCCATCACGCCGACCGACTCGCGGGCGCGGCGCAGCCGGTCGCGGGAGCGCGCCATGGCGAAGGCGAAGTCGGCGACGCGGTGGCCCCACACGTCGGGCTCGCCGTGGATGCCGTGGGTGCGGCCCACCCGTAGGGTCTCCTGGTGCTCCAGCGCGTGGTCGCGCAGCGTGGCGACGAGCGTGTCGGCCTTGGCCAGCAGGATGTCGGTCGCCTCGACCAGTTGGGCGGCGAGCGCGGTGTCGAGCAGGTCGGAGGAGGTCATGCCGAAGTGGACCCACTTGGCCGCCTCGCGCGGCTCGGTGTTGTCGGCCCAGGCCGTCAGGAAGGCGATGACGTCGTGCTGGGTGACGGCCTCGATCTCGGCGACCCGCTCGGGGGTGGGCGGCGGCGCCTGGCGGACCGGCTCCACGGAGTCGGCCGGGATCGTCCCCGCCGCCGCGTGTGCCTCCATCACCAGGGTCTCGACCCGGCACCAGAGTTCGTACTTGTGGGCGTCGCTGAAGACGCGGCCGATTTCGGGGAGGGTGTAGCGCTCGATCACGGGACCATTTTGGCAGGTGTCCGCCACGCGGGGGCAGGCGGTGCGCGGTTGCGCGGGGAGACGGCCCGGCGGGATCTCAACGGGGGAGGGGGACGGTCGGGGCGCTGTCGGGCGCGGCCTCACCACCCGCGGGCGCGGCGGTCCCTCCCACCACGGGCGGGGCCACATCCGCGGCGCCGGGCAGGGCGCGCACCGACAGCGCGCCCTGCCCGACCACCCGGACCGCGACCCGGTCGCCGGGCCGCAGGTGTGCCTGGGCCAGGACCTTCTCGGGAAAGAGGATCGAGCCGTCGTCGGTGACGTAGGCCTCTTCGGCGCGGGACGCGATATCTTCCATGCCGCCTCCCTGCCCGCGAAAAAGCACATCTTTCCCGACAGGGAGGACGAACTTCGCGGACGCCGAGAAACCCGACGTCCGGCAGTGTCACGTGTTCCGGGCAGCGGCCTCGGCGATGTCGCTACGGTGGTGCGCCCCCCGCAACCCGATCTCGGCGACGGCGGCGTAGGCGCGTTCGCGGGCCGCCTCCAGATCCTCGCCCGTGCCCACGACGCTGAGCACCCGGCCGCCCGAGGCGACGATCCTGCCGTCAGCGTCCCGGGAGGTCCCGGCGTGCAGCACGTAGGCGCCCTCGACCGCGTTCGCGGCGTCCAGGCCGGTGATGACGTCGCCCTTCGCCGGCGTCCCCGGGTAGCCCTCGGCCGCGACCACCACGGTCACCGCCGCGCCCGGGTGCCAACGCAGCTCCGGCAGCGCCCCCAGCCCACCGGTGTCGGTGGCCAGCAGCAGCGATCCCAGCGGCGTGGCCAGCCGGTCCAGCACGACCTGGGTCTCGGGGTCGCCGAAACGCGCGTTGAACTCCACCACCCGCGGACCCCGCGAGGTCAGCGCCAGGCCGACGTAGAGCAGCCCCTGGTAGGGCGTGCCGCGCCGGGCCATCTCGGCCAGGGTGGGGCGCACCACGGCGGCCATGACCTGCGCGACCAGATCCTCCGGAGCCCACGGCAACGGCGTGTAGGCGCCCATCCCGCCCGTGTTGGGGCCCTCGTCGCCGTCCAGGGCGCGCTTGAAGTCCTGCGCGGGCAGCAGGGGGACCGCGTCGACGCCGTCGCACAGCACGAACAGCGACACCTCGGGGCCGTCGAGGTACTCCTCGATGACCACCCGGTCACAGGCGCGGGCGTGCCGCAGGGCCGTTTCGAGATCGTCGGTGACCACGACGCCCTTACCCGCGGCCAGCCCGTCGTCCTTCACCACGTGGGGCGCGCCGAACTCCTTCAGCGCCTCGGCGGCCTCGGCCTCGGTGACGCAGACCCTGGCGCGCGCGGTGGGCACGCCGGCGGCCTCCATGACCTCCTTGGCGAACGCCTTGGAGCCTTCCAGCCGGGCCGCCTCGCGGCCCGGGCCGAACACCGGGATGCCACGCGCGCGCAGTTCGTCGGCGACGCCCGCGACGAGCGGCGCCTCGGGGCCGATGACGACGAGCCCGGCGCCGACGCGCTCGGCGAGATCGGCCACGGCCCCGCCGTCGGCGGGGTCGACGGGGTGCAGCTCCGCCAGGTCGGCGATGCCCGGGTTGCCGGGCGCGCAGTGCACGGCGGTCACGTCGGGGTCGAGCGACAGGGCGCGGACGAGGGCGTGCTCGCGGCCGCCACCACCGAGGACGAGGGTTATCACAGGAGGAACCCCAGGGGGTGTGAGGAAACGGACGGGACGTCCCCACGGCGATCCCGCGACGGAGTTCCCCCAGTGGCCGGGAGAGGGCCCCGACGTCGAGACCAACGTGGGGAAGCGGACGGGTCAGACGAGGGAGCGCAGCTCCAGGGTCTGGTCACGGCCCGGGCCGACGCCGATCGCCGAGATCGGCGCGCCGGACATCTCCTCCAGCGCGCGGACGTAGGCCTGGGCGTTCTTGGGGAGCTCCTCGAAGGCGCGGACGTGGGTGATGTCCTCGTTCCAGCCGTCGAAGTACTCGTAGATCGGCGTGGCGTGGTGGAAGTCGGTCTGGGTCATCGGGATCTCGTCGTGGCGCACGCCGTCGACGTCGTAGGCCACGCACACCGGGATGCGGTCCAGGCCCGACAGCACGTCGAGCTTGGTGAGGAAGAAGTCCGTGATGCCGTTGACCCGCGTGGCGTAGCGCGCGATCGGGGCGTCGAACCAGCCGCAGCGGCGGTTGCGACCCGTGGTCACCCCGTACTCGTGGCCCTGGCGGCGCAGCCACTCGCCCGACTCGTCCAGGAGCTCGGTCGGGAACGGCCCCGATCCGACCCGGGTGGTGTAGGCCTTGAGGATGCCCACGACCTTGGTGATGCGGGTCGGGCCGATACCCGAACCGGCGCACGCGCCGCCCGCGGTGGGCGAGGAGGAGGTCACGAACGGGTAGGTGCCGTGGTCGATGTCCAGCAGCGTGCCCTGCGACCCCTCGAGGTAGACCGTCTTGCCCTCGTCCAGGGCCTTGTTGAGGATCAGGGAGGTGTCGGCCACGTAGGGGCGCAGCTGTTCGGCGTAGCCCAGGTACTCGTCGAGGATCTGCTCCAGCTCCAGACCGCGACGGTTGTAGACCTTGGTCAGGATCTGGTTCTTGTCGTTGAGCGCCAGCTCCAGCTTCTTGCGCAGGATCTTGGCGTCGAACATGTCCTGGACCCGCACGCCCGCGCGGGAGATCTTGTCGGCGTAGGTCGGGCCGATGCCGCGCCCGGTGGTGCCGATGCGGCCCTTGCCCAGGAAGCGCTCGCTGACCTTGTCCAAGGCCCGGTGGTAGGGCATGATCAGGTGCGCGTTCGCCGAGATCAGCAGCCGTTCGGTGGAGACACCGCGCTCCTGGAGGCCGCGCAGCTCCTCGAACAGCACGGCCGGGTCGATGACGACGCCGTTGGCGATGACCGGGACGACGTCGGGGGAGAGGATGCCCGACGGCAGCAGGTGCAACGCGTACTTCTGGTCGCCGATGACGACGGTGTGGCCGGCGTTGTTGCCGCCCTGATAGCGCACGACGTAGTCAACGCGGTTGCCGACCAGGTCGGTGGCCTTGCCCTTCCCCTCGTCCCCCCACTGGGCCCCAACGAGCGTGATCGCCGGCATCCGCGTCTACCTCTTCAATCTCTGTCCGACCGAGGACCATGGCACGGTGTCCCTGCACATGCCTGAGCCCCTGGCGCAAGAAAACGACAGGGGCTCTTGCATATCGAGGGTACACGACCCTCAACGGGACGTTAAGGGCGTCACCGGGCTCCCCGCCCGGGGGAGGCGTCCCAGCTCAGGAGGACAGCGCCGCGGCGGCCTCGGCGCTGCTGTCCCGCAGGAACGTGGAGCAGCGCTCGGCCTCGTCGGTCTCGCCGATCTCGGCCGCGGCGCGGCCGAGGGCGTGCAGCGAGCGCAGGAAACCGCGGTTGGCCTCGTGCTCCCAGGGGATGGGGCCGTGCCCCTTCCAACCGGAGCGCCGCAACTGGTCCAGCCCCCGGTGGTAGCCGGTGCGGGCGTAGGCGTAGGCGGCGACGGGGTCGCCGGCGGCGAGCGCCCGCTCGGCGAGCGTGGCCCACGCGGCGGAGTAGGCGGGGAAGCGGGCCGCGACCTCGGCCGGGTCGCCGGCGGCGAGAGCGGCGCGGGCCTCCTCGTTCTCGGGCAGACGGGTCGCCGGGGGCTCCCCCAGCAGGTTCTGTGACAGGTCCATGCCCCCATCCTGCCAGCGCGCGGGCGCCTTCCGCGGCAGCCGAGGGGCCTCCGGCCGCGGCCGGAGGCCCTGACAGGCGCGTGGCTACTTCATCTTGTTGCCCGCGGACTTCAGCTGCTGCGCGGCCTCGACGACGCGCGCCGCCATGCCGGCCTCGGCGGCCTTGCCGTAGGAGCGCGGGTCGTAGACCTTCTTGTTGCCGACCTCGCCGTCGATCTTGAGCACGCCGTCGTAGTTCTTCATGACGTGGTCGACGATCGGACGGGTGAAGGCGTACTGCGTGTCGGTGTCGATGTTCATCTTGACCACGCCGTACTCGATCGCCGCGTGGATCTCCTCCAGGGTCGACCCCGAGCCGCCGTGGAAGACCAGGTCGAACGGCTTGTCCTTGCCGTACTGGGCGCCGACGGCGTCCTGGATCTCCTTCAGCACCTCCGGGCGCAGCTTGACGTGGCCGGGCTTGTAGACGCCGTGCACGTTGCCGAAGGTCAGGGCCGCCATGTAGTAGCCCTTCTCGCCCAGGCCGAGGACCTCGGCGGTGCGCAGGCCGTCGCCCGGCGTGGTGTAGAGCTTCTCGTTGATCTCGCCGACGATGCCGTCCTCCTCGCCGCCGACGACGCCGACCTCGATCTCCAGGATGGTGCGGGCCTCCTTGGAGGCGGCCAGCAGCTCTTCGGCGATCTGGAGGTTCTCCTCCAGCTCGACGGCGGAACCGTCCCACATGTGCGACTGGAACAGCGGCTCCTGGCCCCTGGCCACGCGCTCCTTGGAGATCTCCAGCAGCGGACGGACGAAGCCGTCGAGCTTGTTCTTCGGGCAGTGGTCGGTGTGCAGGGCGATGTTGACCGGGTACTTGTCGGCCACGATGCGGGCGTACTCGGCGAACGCCACCGAGCCGGTGACCATGTCCTTGACGGTCGCGCCGGACAGGAACTCCGCGCCACCGGTGGAGACCTGGATGATGCCGTCGCTCTCGGCCTCGGCGAAGCCGCGCAGGGCGGCGTGCAGCGTCTGGCTGGAGGTCACGTTGATCGCGGGGTAGGCGAAGCCCTGCGACTTCGCGCGGCCCAGCATCTCGGTGTAGACCTCTGGGGTGGCGATGGGCATGGTGATGACTCCCTGCTCTGGCCTTGGAGTTGTCGATGAGAACGGCTCCGGGGGCTCCCGGGGCCGGGTCGTGCACGGGATGTCCCGTCGGGTTTCCGGTGCAAGTATCGCGAACACCGGGTGCCCACGAAAGGTCTAGACCAAAAAGCCGGAAATGACCTCTCGGATCCATCGTGCCGAACCGCGTCCCGCCGAGGGGAGCGGCGCACGGTGGGTACCACCGCTGACGCGCTGCGTGACCGGCCGTGGGGGGCGGCGGCGAGAGTGCCCCCGCCCGTCGAACCCCCCGGGTGATACACGCTACATTCAGCACCGTGGGACGACATCGCAATGATCCTCGGGGCGTTGGCCAAATGCTGGCCATCGTCGGAGCGGTCGTGCTGTTGATCATCCTGGTGGTCCTGGGCGGGTACTTCTTCTACCGTTCCCTACCCGGAACCGGCGACGTCGTGGTCCCCGAGGGATCCGCGGCGCTGGCCGAGCCGCAGGACGAGATCACCGACAAGAAGGTGCTCTACATCCGGGTCGTCGGAGAATCCAGCGACGTGCTCGTCAGGATCCCCGGCGGGGAGGTCATCACCGACACGACCATGCAACAGGGCCAGTACGCCACCTATGACCAACCGCGCCTGGACGTCACCATCGGCGATCCAGACGCGGTCGAGGTCCACGTCAACGGCAGGCCCAAGGACATCAGCGGTGAGGGTCCGGACTACGCCTTCACCGTGGAACAGGAGGGTTAGCGGCCTTCCCCGACGTCCAGATCGGACAATTCAAACGCGGCGCGGTACTCCAGTCCCTCGCCGGCGACCTTGGCGCGCGCGCCTCGGTCCACGATGACGGCGACGCCGACGACATGGGCGCCGGCCTCGCGCAACGCCTCCACGGCGGTCAGCACCGATCCCCCAGTGGTCGAGGTGTCCTCGACCGCCAGCACCCGGCATCCCTTGACGTCGGGTCCCTCGATACGCCGTTGCAGACCGTGCGCCTTACCGGCCTTGCGCACCACGAAAGCGTCCAGCCGCCGTCCGCGGGCGGACGCCGCGTGCAGCATCGCGGTGGCCACCGGGTCGGCGCCCAGCGTCAGGCCGCCCACGGCGTCGTAGTCGAGGTCCGCCGTGGTGTCCAGCATCACGCGGCCCACCAGCGGAGCGCTCTGGCCGTCCAGCGTCACCCGGCGCAGATCGACGTAGTAATCGGCCTCGATGCCCGAGGACAGGGTGACCTTGCCGTGCACCACGGCCTTATCGTTGATGTGTCGGAGGAGATCCTCGCGGTCGCTCATGTCCCATGAGCCTAGGACGTGCGGATCACTGCCCTGAGCAGCGGAGGAGGCGCGACATGACGGATCCTCGGTCCGCGGCCGGACACGTGCGGGTCGAGACCACGGTCGACGACCGGGCCGCGGCCGAACGGCTGGCCCGCGCGGTGGTCGAGGCCCGCCTCGTCGCGTGCGCCCAGGTCGGCGGCCCCATCACGAGTTTCTACCGCTGGGAGGGGGAGGTCCAGGCGGACCAGGAGTGGACGGTCGTCATGAAGACCACCGCCGCCCGCCTCGACGAGCTCACCGCCCGCCTCCTCGACCTCCACCCCTATGACGAACCCGAGGTCGTGGCGGTCCCCGTCACCGGTGGATCCGCCGGCTACCTCGCCTGGGTGAGCGCCGAGACCGGCCCGAAGACGTGACCCCGTTCTCCGTCGTCCTGCTCCACGACCCGTTGCGCGGGCCGGCCGATTGGGGCGCCCTGCCCGCCGACCTCGCCGAGGAGGGGATCGAGGTGGTGGTCCCCGAGGTCGTCGTGGGCGACACCGCCCCCTACGCCGCGCGCTACGTCGCCGGGGCGGCCCTGGAGATCCGCCGAGCGGCTCCCTCGGCCCCGCTCCTGCTCGTCGGCGAGGGCGGGGCCGCACCGCTGCTGCCGGGGGTCGCCGCGGCCCAGCGCGCCGCGCACCGCCGCGTCGCCGGATACGTCCTCGCCGACGGACCGCTCCCGCAACCGGGCACGCCCACGCGGGCCGCCCTCGCCGCCGCGCAGCTGCCCCACGTCCACCACACCGGCCCGCCGCCGCCCCCGGGATACGACACCGAGCCGCTCCCCGTGACGGCCGACTGGCCGGACGCGCCCTGCGGCTACCTCCTCTCCGACCCCGGATACGCCGGTTGCGCCCGGCTGGCCCGCCTGCGCGGTTGGCCCGTCGTCGAGTCCCCGTCCGGTCCCGGTTCCCCGGCCGGCGCGCTGCTGGGGCTCGCGGCCGATCTGCTCGCCAGGGATCGCTGAACCTGCTTCGCCTCAGGAGGGCTCGGCCGCGTGGATGTCGTCGCGTCGCTCCATGGCCGCGCGGGCGGGACAAGCCGGACGATGGGCCGCTCGCCGCTCCAGCGGTGAAGGAGCACGCCGAAGCCGCGCGGAACCGATCGCCGGCGATGACCGGCGTGGTCCCCAGGCCCGCCGCGGCCGGCGATACCCGCCGCGGTCGCCGGGCACGCTGCCGGGACATCGCCGGAGCCGGCCGACCGGGCACGGCGGCGCTTCGGCCCGCGGCGCTGCGGCTGGGCGGCGCCGTTGCGGGAACCGCTGGCCGGCGCCACCGCGAGCGGGATTCCCCGGGTGGCGACGAGGGCGAGGTGCCTGCCACCGGCCCGTGTCGGGCGGCCCGGATGCGGGAGGGGCGATCACCGCCCGGGACGGGTCCGGCCGCCCCGCCATGCCCCGGGGACGGCAGCGGTCCCACCGGTGACCACGGCTCCCCACCACGGTTCTCAAAGACGCACCCGCCCCTTCCCCGCAGCAGAGCCGACGGGCATCCAGACCGACAGGCACACCGCCGAGACTCCCGCCCGGCCCTCTTAGCGCGGCCTTAACGTCGGCGCAGCGCACCGCTAGCACGCGACACGCGAGTCTGTGACATGTCGGCGCAAGCGCGCCGCGACACAGACGAGAGGGGCACCACATGGCCGCCAATGGATTCGGACGCACCCCCCTGCTGCTCGCGGGAACCGCGGCGGTCGGGCTGATCGCCCTGGGCGGTGCCGGACTGGCCTTCGCCTCCGGCCTGGGCGCCGACGCGCCGGCGGAGGCCCGCGGCGACGGACAGCACGTGGAGGCGGCGTCCTCCACGCCCGACATCGAACCCGCCCGGTCCGCGGGCGGCGAGTCGAGCGGCCCGGCCGAACCGGCCGGCGGCTCCGAGGAGACGATCCTCGACCTGGCCCGCGTCCTGAACCTGGCCGAGGAGGCCGTCCCCGACGGTGTCGTCCACGACGTGGAACGCGGGGGCGCCGGGTGGGAGATCGACGTCGTCGTCCTCGACGAGGAGCGCGAGTACGAACTGTGCGTGGACCGGAGCGGCGCGGTCAGCACGGAGCGGGAGGGTCGCGCCGATGACGAGGACATGCGGGCCGCGCAGGCCGGGGTCGGTCTGGTGGAGGCCGCGCAGGCGGCCGAGCGTGAACTCGGCGGCACCGTCACCAGCGTGCAGTTCGAGGCAGCCGAGCGTGACGACGACGATGACGACGCCGAAGAGCGGATCGCCCGCTGGGAGGTCGAGGTCGACGATGACCGCGAGATCGGCGTGAGCGCCGAGGACGGTGCGATCCTGCACACCGACGACTGAGCGGCCCGGACCCGGGCAGTGGGCGTTTGCGCGGGTCACCGCCCTGCCCCGAAACGACCCGGCTCCAGGACCGTATCCCCTTCCCCGATCCCAGGTGTGCGGCCCGGCACACAAAACGTCACAGACTTGGTTAGGCTGTGGCCCGGCCTGTCTTTGGCCGAGTACCGATCTTCGGGTGAACCCGGCCACCGACCCGGGCAACCGAACACAAGGGAAGGGGCGGTGTCGCGTGGATCGCTGCGCGTTGTTCGTTGACGCCGGCTACCTCCTGGCCGACGGCGCGATGGCCGTGCACGGAACCCGCAACCGCGATTCCGTGTCCTGGGACTATGCGGGACTCGTACAGCTCCTCAACGAGGTCGCGCGTGACCGCACGGGGCTTCCGGTGCTGCGCTGCTACTGGTACGAGGCGACCCCCGAGGGACGCCGCAACCAGGAGCAGGACGGCATCGCCGACATTCCCGGTGTCAAGTTCCGAGCCGCGCGCATCCGTCCGGGCAGACGGGAGGGCGTCGAGAGCTATGTCCAACGGGATCTGATCACGCTCGCCGGAACCGGGAGGCTGTGCGACGCCGTCCTGGTCGGCGGGGACGAGGACATGGCGCAGGTCGTGGCCGACGTCCAGGACCTCGGCGTGCGGGTCACCGTCATCCACGTCTCCGTCGAGGGGAACTGGACGATCTCGCGGGCGTTGCGCCGCGAGTGCGACGACCTGATCGAGATCGGGGCCGGTCACCTGCGTCCCTACGTCAACCTGCTCGCCGGGAGCGGAAACGGCGAGGAGGCGGCGCCCGCGTCGCACTCCCCGTTGAGCAACGGGCGTTCGCGCTCGGCCGAGCGCGAGGTCAACCGCCGGCCGGTCTCCGCGCACGCGGGGGCCGCACGGGTGGAGCCCGCCCCCTCCGGCCTGGACGCGGTCTTCGCCGGCACCGGAGCCCAGCAGGCGCCGTCCGGTAGCGCGATGGAGCAGTTGCGCGCGATGCGGCAGAGCATCGCCCAGCAGCGCGGCGGCGACCATCTCGCCCCCCAGGGCTCCAGCGGCATGGAACCTCGGGGAGGCGCCGCCGCGGGGGTCGACGCCGACGGATTCCCCACGGGCGGGCACACGCCACCGCCGGCGCAGCCGGCCACCGGGGCGCACACGAGCATGGCGCACTCCTCCGCCTCCACGGGGCCCAACCCGAGTCACGCGGTGCCACCGCAGACCGGGGCCCACCCGGGCATGCGCGGGATGCAGCAGGGCGGGTACGGCACGCCGCCGCAGGGGCAGCCGCAACAGCACCCCACGGGAGCCCACCGCAATCCGGTGATGGGGGGTTCGCCCTACGAACGCGAGGCGCCACCGACACGCGGGGCCCCGCCGGGGCCCGATCCACGGTACGGGCCCGCCACAGGGGAGAATCCGGGATTCGGAGGTAATACCGGACCAAACCCTACTTTTGGGGCCAGTACGGGAACTGATCCCGCGTTCAGGAGCATCCCCGGAGCCGGACAGGACTCCGGGACCGCTACTGGCCCCCGCCCCGCCGACCGTGTCCACCACGGTCCCCACACCGACCCGGTCCCCCGGCCGGGGCACCATGTCCTGCCGCGGTCGCCGGCACGGACCGTCGAGGAGGCCGTCGCCATCGCGCGGAAAGAGGGCGACGGCTTCGCCGAATCCATCGCGCGTGACGCGCCGGCCCTCTGGCGGGAGGCCGTGCTGGCACGCAAGCCGCGCATGCCCTCCGACCTGGAGGCGCGGCTGCTCCAGGGTTCGGTGCTGCCGATCGACTACCTGCTGCGTGACGAGGTCCGCCACGCACTGCGGCAGGGCTTCTGGGAGGCCCTCGAACGTTCGCACGCACAGTAGATCGCCGGCGGCAAGCACAGGGAGGTGGCAAGTGACCCGGGTGACGACGGCAGACCTCGATCGGTTGGAATTCCGGGCCGTGCAGTCCGGCGACCACGCCGAGGTCGCGAGGGAGCTGGCCGACCTGGCCAACCAAGTCGACGCCGACAGCGAGATCTGTCGCGCCGAGCTGTTCGTCCGCGCCGGTGAGCAGTGGGAGATGGCCCAGGAGTTCGAACTGGCCGTGGCCATCTACCAGCGCGCCATCGACGACGGGGGCGTCACCATCATCGACGCCCGCGCGTTGCAGTGCGGCGCCCTTCTCGAACTCGACCGTGTCGAGGAGGCCCGGACCCAGCTCGACCGGCTCCGCGCCGAGGGACCCCGCAACCTCCCCACCTACATCCACATCGCCGAGACCCTACAGGCGCACGACGACCTCACCGGAGCCCACGAGTGGGCCACCCTCGGGGTGGAGCGCTTCCGCCACCAGGACGTCTCGCCCTACATGCACGACCTCCTGCTGGAGCTGTTGCGCATCCGCTTCCGGATCCGCATGGACCTCGGCTTCACCGAGGACGACCTCGACCGGCTGCTCGACGGCTAGCGCCTGTCGCGAAAACGGATGGCCCTGACCGGCGGCCCGATCCCGTTGCCGGACGCCGCTCACCAGTCCCGGGTGGCGATCAGCTCCTCGACGTCGGCGTCCGGGAACCCGTAGCCGGACGCGACGAACCAGAAGCCCTCAGCGATCTCCTCCCGCGCAACCGTCTCGATCTCGCTCCCGGCCGCCTCGAACTCCGCCTCCAGGAGGTTGAACTCCTCCGTCGCGGCCTGGGTGAGCGCGTACAGGGCCGCCAGATCCGACGGCCGCTCAGCCTCGATCCGCTCGCACAGCCGCAGCAGGACCATCCGGCCCTTGTCGACGACGTGATCGGGGAAGTAGGAGTCCGCGTACAGCTGTCGCAGAAAAGCGTGCCCCGCCACCTGCGGATTGGTGATCGGCATAGTGTCCCGTCCCCTTGGAAGAACCGACGGGCCGATCATGCCCGGCGCCGCTGACAACGAGCCGCACCTGAGGGCCGAACCGGCGGTGACCGGCGTTTTCGCACCAGGCCCTGGCGGCACGGCCGCGCGGACCGGCGGCGCCGGCACGTCACGGGCCGGCGCGGGGACCGCTCTGCCCGGGAGCGATCCCACCTGCTCGGCCCGAACGACGGTCCCCGGTCCGGCGCCGGGCGGAACGCGCCCCGACGAGGCTCAGCCGAACGCCCGGCCCCGCAACGCCGCCCCGGTCAACGAGCCCTCCTCCCGGGCGAGCTCGTCGGGGGTGCCCTCGAAGATCACCCGGCCGCCGTGCCGGCCCGGACCGGGACCGAGATCGATCACCCGGTCGGCGTGCCAGATGACGTCGAGGTCGTGCTCCACGACGACCACGCCGGCACCGGAGTCGACCAGGTTGTCCAGGACGCGCAACAGGGTCGCGGTGTCGGACGGGTGCAGCCCGGTCGTCGGCTCGTCCAGGACGTAAAGGGCGGCGGGCCGCGCGTCGCCGGCGAGTTCCCGGGCGATCTTGAGACGCTGGCACTCACCGCCCGAAAGGGTGCCGAGCGGCTGGCCCAGGCGGAGATAGCCCAGCCCGACGGTACGCAGCACGTCCAGCGTCCGCACGACCGCCTCGTCGCCGAGGCGCTCCACCGCCTCGGCGACGGTGAGGTCGTCGACGTCGGCGATGCTGAGCCCGCCGACGGTATGCGCCAGCGCCTCAGGGGAGAAACGCCGCCCCTGGCACGCCTCGCAGGTGACCTCCTGGCCGTCCATGAAGGCCAGGTCCGTGTAGATGACCCCCAGCCCGCCACACGGGGCACAGCCTCCCTCGGAGTTGGCGCTGAACAACTTCACACCGACCCCGTTGGCCCGGGCGAAGAGCCGGCGGATCGCCGGAGCGATGCCGGTGTAGGTCATCGGGGTCGATCGGCGACCGGTGGACACCGGACGTTGGTCGATGACCACGGCGTCGTGCCGCTCCACGAGCTCCGCGGCGAGGCTGGACTTGCCCGAACCGGCGACACCGGTCAACACGGTGAGGACACCGGTGGGGATGTCCACGGTGACGTCGCGCAGGTTGTTGCGGGACGCCCCGCGGACCGTCAGAGCCCCCGTGGGCCGGCGCCGCGGCGGCGCGGACGCCGAGCGCGCCCGCACCACGCGGCCGGTGGGCGTGTCGGCCCGACGAAGCTCCTCCCAGGGGCCCTGGAAGACGACGTTCCCGCCGGCGTCGCCGGCGCCCGGACCGATCTCGACGATCTGGTCCGCCACCCGCATCACGGCGGGATCGTGCTCGACCACCAGCACCGTGTTGCCCTTGTCCCGCAACCGCAGCAACAGGTCGATCATGGACGTGACGTCGTGGGAGTGCAGGCCGACGGTGGGCTCGTCGAACACGTACACCATCTCGGCGAGGCTGCTGCCCAGGTGGCGGACGGTCTTGATCCTCTGGGACTCGCCGCCCGACAGCGTCGTGGTGGCCCGGGACAGGGACAGATAGCCCAGGCCGATCCGTGTCATCGCGTCCAGGCGCTCCCGCAGCGCCTCCACCACCGGGGCGACATCGGGCCGCGTGACGCCGGCGACCAGCGCGGCGAGGTCGGCGACCTCCATACGCGTCATCTCGCCGATCGTGCGGCCCAGGACGGTCGCCGTCCTGGGCGCCTCGGCGAGCCGCTCACCCCGGCACTCCGGGCAGACCTCGCGCCGGGTGAAGCGCGCCAGCACCTCCTGTTTGCGCTGGGACAGGTCGTCCGAGGTGCGCAGGTAGATCCGCTCGAACCGTTCGACGACCCCCTCGTAGTCCTTCGGTGGCCGCGTGCCGAGCCGCGCCGCGGCCTCGCCGCCGTACAGCAGCGCCCGCCGTTGCTCCGCGCTCCACTCGCGGAGCGGCGTGGTCGGCTCGAAGGAACCGATGTCGGCGTACTGGGAGTACCAATAGCCGCCCCTGCCGAAACCGGGCAGCAGGATCGCCCCCTCCTCCAGGGACCGGTCGAGGTCGAGGAACCGGTCGACGGCGCTGACCACCGTCTCCCCCAGCCCCGAGCAGGTCGGACACATCCCCGCCGGGTCGTTGAACGAGAAGTGGTTCGACTCGCCCACGTGGGGCTCGCTCACCCGCGAGAACAACAGGCGCAGGTAGGTGTAGGCGTCGGTGATCGTTCCCACCGTGGAACGCGCGTTGCCCCCGATACGGCGCTGGTCGATCACCACGACCGGGGACAGACCGTCGATGTGGTCCACCTCCGGCCGACGCCATTTGGGCAGCCGGTTGCGGACGAACGGCGGATAGGTCTCGTTCAACTGGTGGCCGGCCTCGGCCGCGATGGTGTCGAACACCAGCGAGGACTTCCCCGACCCGGACACCCCCGCGAACACGACCACGGCGTTGCGGGGGACGTCGATGTCGACGCCCTTGAGGTTGTTCGTCCTGGCGCGCCTGATCCGGATCATCCGCTGCGCGCCGTCCTGCCGTCGCATCTGCATGGCCATGACGCTAGGAACAGATGTGGCCGGATCCTGACCGCGAAACCGGCGATGATGGGGGCATGGCCGATGTCACCCGCCGGATGCTCGACCTGCTCGCCACCCTCCAGAGCGGGCGCGGCTTCTCCGGCGACGAGCTCGCCCGTCGACTGGAGGTGAGCCCCCGCACCCTGCGCCGCGACGTGGAACGCCTGCGCGCCTACGGATACCCCGTCACCACGCGCCCGGGCCCCGGCGGCTGCTACCGACTCGGCGCGGGCCGCGCCCTCCCGCCCCTGGTCCTCGACGACGACGAGGCGGTCGCCACCCTGGTCGGACTGGCGATCGTCGCGGCCACCACGCCGCCCGACGCCCCCGGCGGGCTCGACGGCGCCGCGCAGCGCGCCTACGGCATGATCGACCAGCTCCTGCCCCGCTCGCTGCGGCCGAAGGCGCGGGCCCTGCGGGCGACCCTCGAAGCGGCACCCCAGTCCGGCCCGTCCGCCGACCCCCGGACGCTCGTCCTGCTCGCCGGCGCCGCCCACCACCACGAGGTCGTCACCTTCGACTACGAGGACAGGAACGGGGTCGGCACGCACCGCCGCGTCGAACCCCACCGCCAGGTGGTGCGCCACCTGCGCTGGTACCTGTTCGGCTGGGACCTCGACAGGGACGATTGGCGTGTCTACCGGGTGGACCGCATCGGCGGCGTGCGCGGCACCGGGACGTCCTTCACCCCCCGTCCCCTCCCCGCCGACTCGGTGGAGGACTACCTGCGCACCGCCATGCGCCCCGACCGGCGGCGCGTGGTCCTCACCGTCGACGCGCCCGCCACGGCCGTCGCCGACGTCTTCACCTGGGAGGACTGCGCGATCGAACCCCTCGGGGCGGCCACCAGCCGGCTCACGACCTGGATCCACTCACCCGAGTGGCTCCTGCTCAAGCTCGCCTTCCTCGACGCCGACTTCACCGTCCACGAGCCGCAGGACCTTCACGCCTGGTGCGCGCGGTTCGCCCGGAGGGTCCTGGAGGCGGTGTCCGGTCCTTCCCCCGAACCGTCCAGCAGTCCGCGGCCGAGCAGGTAGGCGTCCCACAGGTCGGTGCCGCGATGGTCCACACGCGCGATGTCGGCGAGGTGGTGGTCGGCGTTGACGGCGACCGTGCGCGCCAGGTGCCCGAACAGGGGGCCGTCCGACAGCGAGCCGCCACAGGCCACGCACCGCTCCCGCGCGATCCCCTCGCGTGCGCACCTCCTCGACGGTCGCCTGGCGGCGGAGAGGCGCCCTCAGAGCGGTCCGTCTCGTCGGTCCACTGTTCCACCCGCCGGGGCCGCCTTCGCGGAGTGCTCGGGGGGCCACGGTCCGTTCCGCCTACCAGATCGGTGAACCAACGGTGGCGCGCCGATATCTTGCGGCTGTCGCGACCTGTCGCCACCAGATGTAGTATCTCTCCCGCTGATGGTTCACCCGGTGCATTCCCCGGGTGAGGCAAGAGGGAACCCGGTGGGAATCCGGGACTGCCCCGCAGCGGTGAACGGGAACGGAAGCCGTCAACACGCACTGGGTGCCACACGCCTGGGAAGCGACGGCCGGTAGGCCGGGCCGGAGGAATCCGCCCACGCCCGTGAGTCCGAAGACCTGCCATCGGCGTGCGCGCGTGCGCGCACGGAACGGGGCCTCGAGGGAGGGCCGCCGCGCGAACCAGGGACGGACATGGGCTGACATGTGCCCACTCCCGGACGTGTGCCCTCCTGCTCAGGACCCGGCCGGTTACCGTCTACCTGGTTGGAGTCACCATGTCCCTCGGCACCGAGGTCGCGCCGTCAGCGGGAGGAACCGCCGACCCCATGGAACGGGTCCGGATGGTGGTCGGTGAGGCCTGCGCCGGACTCGCCGGCGTCTCGGCGGAGACGGTCCTCGCGGAGGCGCGGCGCAACCTCTACCCCGGCATCACCCCCGCCGAGCTGGAACTCGCCCTGGTCATGGCGGCCAGGACCTTCGTCGAGGTCGACCCCGGCTACTCCTACGTCAGCGCCCGGCTGCTGCTGGACAAGCTCCGCCGCGAGGCGCTGGGATTCCTGGCCGGCGGGTTCGACGAGGCGGGCCAGGCGGAGATGGCCGCCCGCTACCCGGCCTACCTCAAGGACTACATCGCCCGCGGGATCGAGCTGGACCAGCTCGCCCCCGAACTGGCCGACTTCGACCTGGACCGGCTCGGCGCGGCGCTGCGCCCCGAACGTGACCTCCAGTTCACCTTCCTCGGTCTCCAGACCCTCTACGACCGTTACTTCCTGCACAGCGGCGGCGTCCGCTACGAGCTGCCGCAGGCGTTCTTCATGCGCGTGGCGATGGGCCTGGCGCTGCGCGAGGACGACCGCGACGCCCGGGCGATCGAGTTCTACGACCTGCTGTCGTCGTTCGACTTCATGTGCTCCACGCCGACGCTGTTCAACTCCGGCACCCGCCGCCCCCAGCTCTCGTCCTGCTTCCTCACCACGATCGGCGACGACCTCCAGGCGATCTTCCACGGCATCTCCAACAACGCGATGCTGTCGAAGTACTCCGGTGGCCTGGGCAACGACTGGACCCCGGTGCGCGGCATGGGCGCCCACATCAGGGGCACCAACGGCAACAGCCAGGGTGTCGTGCCGTTCCTGAAGATCGCCAACGACACGGCGGTGGCGGTCAACCAAGGGGGCAAACGGAAGGGGGCCGTCTGCGCCTACCTGGAGACCTGGCACATCGACATCGAGGAGTTCCTCGACCTGCGCAAGAACACCGGTGACGACCGGCGCCGCACCCACGACATGAACACCGCCAACTGGGTGCCCGACCTGTTCCTCCAGCGGGTCGAGGCCGGCGCCGAGTGGACCCTGTTCTCCCCCGACGAGGTGCCCGACCTGCACGACCTGTACGGGCCGGAGTTCGCCGAGCGCTACGTCGCCTACGAGCGGGCCGCCGACGCCGGCGAGATCCGGGTGTGGCGCCGGGTGCGCGCCGTCGACCTGTGGCGGCGCATGCTGACGATGCTGTTCGAGACCGGCCACCCGTGGATCACCTTCAAGGACCCGTGCAACCTGCGCTCCCCGCAGCAGCACGTGGGCGTGGTGCACTCCTCCAACCTGTGCACCGAGATCACCCTGAACACCAGCGCCGACGAGGTGGCCGTGTGCAACCTCGGCTCGGTGAACCTGGCCGCCCACGTCGGCCCGGACGGGTTGGACGCCGACCGGCTGCGCCGTACCGTGCGCACCGCCGTGCGGATGCTCGACAACGTCATCGACGTGAACTTCTACACGATCCCCGAGGCCGAGCGCGCCAACATGCGCCACCGCCCGGTCGGCCTGGGGCTCATGGGCTTCCAGGACGCGCTGTTCGAACTCCGGCTGCCGATGAGCTCGCGCGGCGCCGTGGAGTTCGCCGACGAGAGCATGGAGCTCATCTCCTACCACGCGATCGAGGCGTCCAGCGACCTCGCCGCCGAGCGCGGCTCCTACGCCACGTTCGACGGGTCGCTGTGGAGCCGGGGCGTGCTGCCGATCGACTCGCTGCGGCTGCTCGCCGAGGCGCGCGGCGGCGACCTCGACGTCGACACCACCGAGCGGCTCGACTGGGACGCCCTGCGCGCCAAGGTGCGCTCCCAGGGGATGCGCAACTCCAACGTGCTGGCGATCGCGCCGACCGCGACCATCGCCAACATCACCGGGGTCGGCCAGTCGATCGAACCGATCTACCGCAACCTGTACGTGAAGTCCAACATGTCGGGCGACTTCACCGTCATCAACCCCTACCTGGTCCGCGACCTGAAGGAGCGCGGGCTGTGGGACGAGGAGATGGTGACCGAGCTGAAACTGCACGACGGCAGCCTCGGCGAGATCGCGCGCATCCCGGTCGACCTGAAGGAGCTGTACGCGACCGCGTTCGAGATCGAGCCGTCGTGGCTGGTCGACGCGGGGGCGCGGCGCCAGAAGTGGATCGACCAGGCGCAGTCGCTGAACCTCTACATGGCGGCGCCCAGCGGCCGCAAGCTCGACGAGCTGTACCGGCGGGCCTGGCGGTCCGGGTTGAAGACCACCTACTACCTGCGCTCGCAGAGCGCGACCCACGTGGAGAAGAGCACCCTGCGCGGCACCGACGGCCGGCTCAACGCGGTCGCGGCGACGCCGCCGGCCGCCGCGCCCTCCCCGGCGCCGGCCCCCGCCCCCGTCACGGGCGCGGTCTGCTCCATCGACGACCCCGAGTGCGAGGCGTGCCAGTAGCGGCGCCCCCCCGGCCGGGGCGGCGCCCCGCCCCGGCCCCGCTCACCCGACCTCCTGAGAGAACGACGAGATGACCACCGTTTCGGAGAACGACACCACCGGCCTCGGTGAGATCCAGCGCGACGCCGGCAGGGTCGACGTCGGCGACAAGGCCATGATCAACGCCCGCGCCGACGTCAACCAGCTCCTGCCGCTGAAGTACCACTGGGCGTGGGAGAAGTACCTGGCCGGCTGCAACAACCACTGGATGCCCACCGAGGTGGCGATGCAGGCCGACATCGCCCTGTGGAGGTCGCCCGACGGCCTCACCGACGACGAGCGGCTGATGCTCAAGCGCAACCTCGGCTTCTTCGCCACGGCGGAGTCGCTGGTCGCCAACAACATCGTGCTCGCGGTCTACCGCCACCTCACCAATCCCGAGTGCCGCCAGTACCTGCTGCGCCAGGCGTTCGAGGAGGCCGTGCACACCCACACCTTCCAGTACATCTGCGAGAGCCTCGGCCTGGACGAGGGCGAGCTGTTCAACATGTACCGGGAGATCCCCTCGATCACCGAGAAGGACGCCTGGGCGCTGAGGTACACGCGCAACCTGGAGGACCCCGACTTCGCGACGGGCACGCCAGAGGCCGACCAGGCGTTCCTGCGCGACCTCGTCGCCTTCTACGTGGTGTTCGAGGGGATGTGGTTCTACACCGGCTTCGCGCAGGTGCTGTCGCTGGGGCGGCGCAACAAGATGGTGGGCATCGCCGAGCAGTACCAGTACATCCTGCGTGACGAGAGCATCCACCTGAACTTCGGGATCGACGTCATCAACCAGATCAAGATCGAGAACCCGCACCTGTGGAGCGAGGAGTTCCAGGCCGAGGTGCGTTCGATGCTGGCGGAGGCGTGCGAGCTGGAGATCGCCTACGGCCGCGAGACGATGCCGCGCGGCATCCTGGGGCTCAACAGCGGGCTGTGCGAGCAGTACATGCGCTTCATCACCGACCGGCGGGCCGAGCAGATCGGCCTGGCGCCGATCTTCGGCGAGACCGAGAACCCGTTCCCGTGGATGTCGGAGATGATGGACCTCAAGAAGGAGAAGAACTTCTTCGAGACCCGCGTGATCGAGTACCAGACAGGGGGCGGCCTGGACTGGGACTGACCTGTCGATCCGCGTAGGGGGCGGCCCGGCCGGCGTGTGAGGCGCCGGCCGGGCCTCCTCGTGTCCGACGGGCGGGCTCAGCGTGGTGGGAGCAGCACGACGTTGGGGGCGCCGGTCAGCGGATGGAGGGTGACGTCGGCCTGGACCCGGTACACCTCGGCGAGCAGGTCGGGGGTGAGCACGGCCGCGGGCGTGCCGGCGGCCACGACCCGGCCGTGGTCCACGACGTAGAGCCGGTCGCAGAACAGCGCGGCCAGGTTCAGGTCGTGCAGCACGGCCAGCACGCTCGTGCCGAGCCGGCGCACGACGGCCAGCACGTCGAGCTGGTGCGCGATGTCGAGGTGGTTGGTCGGCTCGTCCAGGACCAGCAGGGCGGGTTCCTGGGCCAGCGCGCGGGCGAGCAGGACGCGCTGCCGTTCACCGCCCGACAGGGTCGGATAGGACCGGGCGGCCAGATGGGCGGCGCCGACGAGTTCCAGTGAGGTCATCACCAGGCGCCGGTCGTCGTCGTTGTCGGGGGAGAAGGCCCGCTTGTGCGGGGCGCGGCCCATCGCGACGACCTCGTCGACGGTCAGTTCGAAGTCCGCGCCGTTCTCCTGGAGGACGGCGGCCACACGCCGGGCCAGCGCCCGTTGCGACAGCGCCCACAGGTCCTCGCCGTCGATGCGGACACTCCCGGTCCGGGGCCGCAGGGTCCGGTGCACGGTGCGCAGCAGCGTGGACTTGCCGGCGCCGTTGGGGCCGATGACGCCGACGAACTCGCCGGGCGCGACGTCGAGATCGACGTCGCGCACCAGGTCGGTGCCCTCGACCCGGCAGCCGACCCCGCGCAGCGACAACGACGCGGGGTGGACGCCGTGGTGGCTCATGGTGTGGTCCTCCCGGGCGGAAGAGGGGAGTGGAAGGGGTGTCCACAGGCTGTGGACGGAGGAGGCGTCGTCACGGGCGGCCCCGCCGGCCACGCGACTCCCGGTGCATCAACCACAGGAAGAACGGGGCGCCGGACAACGCGGTGAGGATGCCCACCGGAAGTTCCTCGGGGCTGGCCAGGGTACGCGAGGCGAGGTCGGCCAGGACGAGGAACACCGCACCGAGCAGCGTCGCCACGGGCAGCGCCCGACGGTGGTCGGCGCCGACGAGCAGCCGGGCGATGTGCGGCATCATCAGGCCGACGAACCCGATCACCCCGCTCACCGCGACGATCACCCCGGTGACCAGCGCCGTCAACAGGAACATCTCGGTCCGGAACCGTCCCACGGCCAGCCCCATCGTCGTCGCCGCCTCCTCACCGGCCAGGAGCAGGTTGAGCGACCGCGTCCGCGCCGCCAGCGCCGCGAGCAGCAGCACCACCACCGCCGACGGCAGGGTCAGCGTCTGCCAGGTCGTGCCGCCCAGCCCGCCCAGTGTCCACCGGGTCACCGCGGTCGAGGCGTGCGGGTCGCCCGAGGTCATGATCAGCAGGCTCGACGCCGACAGGAACACCTGCCCGACCACGACCCCCGAGAGCACCAGCCGGGTGGAACCCGTCCGGCCGCCCGTCCGCGCCAGCAGGTACACGGTGACCAGCGCGACCAGCGCCCCCAGGAACGCCGACAACGGCAGCGAGTACACGCCGAACAGCCCCACCCCCGACACCACGACCAGCACCGCGCCCAACGTCGCCCCCGAGGACACCCCCAGCAGGGAGGGGTCGGCCAGGGGGTTGCGCACCAGCGCCTGGAGCACCATCCCCACCAGGGCCAGCCCCGCGCCGGCGACCACCCCGAGCAGGACGCGCGGCAGCCGGGAGGAGAGCACGATCCGCTCGTGCGTCGCCGGCCACGACACCTCCACCCACCCGGGCACCACCCGGTGGAGCATGATCCCCCAGGTGTCGGCGGGGGAGACCGCGACCGATCCCACGGCGATCCCCGCGGTCACCGCCGCCACCAGCCCCGCCACCAGCAGCGGCAGGACCACGGCCACGCTCAGCCGGCCACCGCCGCGGCGGACCGGCGCCGCGCTTCCCGCCGCCCGCCGTGCCGGCCGCCCGATCCGCATCCGCGCGCGCACGCTCAGAACACGCCCGGATGGAGCTGTTCGGCGATGTCGGCGACCGCGTCGCCGACCCGGATCCCCACCAGGGCCGAGGTCAGGGGCAGCACCGCGAACCGTTCCCGCTCCACCGCCGGCGTGCCGGCCAGCAGGGGGTCGGCGAGCACGGCCGCCCGCTTGTCCTCGATGCCGGTGGAGCCGTAGTCGTAGAACAGGATCGCCTCGGGTGCGCGTTCGGCGGCCTGTTCGATGGACACGTCCGCGAAGGTGTCGTCCACGTCGTCGAAGACGTTGCGTCCGCCGGCGCGGGCGATCAGGTCGCTGCCGATGCCGCTGCCGCCCGAGGTGAACACGGTCGCCCCGATGGAGTCCACGACGAGCACGTCGACGGGGTCGACGCCCTCCAGCGCCGCCTCGGTGCGCGCGAGCTCGTCGTTCATCTCCGAGATGAGCTCTTCGCCGCGCTCCTCCACCCCGAAGATCGCGGCGACGTTGCGGATCTCCTCCTCCACCGTGCCCACCGTCACCTCGTCGACGCACTGCTCGATGTTCTGGTAGGTGAGGATGCCCGCGTCGGCCAGCGCGGCCCTGCCGCGCCCCTGGGTCTCGTCGAACGCGCTGGCGAAGCCGCCGTAGACGAAGTCGGGTTCGGCCGCCAGCAGGTCCTCGAACGACGGGTACTCGTCGGCCAGCACCGGGACCTTCTCGTAGGCGTCGCGGTACTCCGGCACGATCTCGTCGTCGAGGAACGCGGTGCCCACGAGCCGGTCCTCCAGGCCCAGCGCCAGCATCACCTCGGTGACGTGCTGGTTCATGGTGACGACCCGTTCGGGCGGCGCCGTCACGCTCACTTCGACGCCGCAGTTGTCCAGGGTGAGCGGGCGGCCCTCGGCGGATCCGGTCGCCGGGTCGGCGGCAGGCTCGGCGGGGCCGGCGCCGCAGCCGGCCACCAGGGCGGCGCAGGCCAGGGCGGCCGGGAGCGCGAACGCGCGCGGCCGGCGGGGGAAGGGGAGGTGCACGTCAGGGTCCTCTCGCGGGATCCGGGCACGGCGCGAGAAGGAACCGGAGGCGGGCCGCCGGGCACGTCTCGCGGGGATCCGCGCCCGCGTGGACGAAGCAGCGACGGCCCAGTCTCCTGACTCGCGGATCAACGCCTCACCCGGCCTTCCGGTGCGGGGCACCGTGGCGCGCGGGGGGTTCGGCTCCCCGATCACAGTGGCGGGACCGTGCCGGACTCGCACCGGCTTCCTGGTTTCCGTCGCCTGCACATGCTAACGCCGCACCCCTCGGGCGGCCGGTGCGAGGGGCAGGGGCGTCCGCGCCGCGGTGGGCGTCCGGGGTGCGATTTGTGCCCATACGGTGACACCGGGTATGGCGCGGCGACACGGAGAAGGGGTAGAACGGTCGGCATGTCCGTCACGTACCGTCTGCCCGCCGCCTGGACGCGCATCGACGTCCCCGAGGGGACGGGGGTGGGGGCGCTCGTCGCCGAGCCCGCCGGGTTCCGGCTGGAGGGCAGCGAGGTCATCGCCGACCGGCGCGAACACTTCGGCTGCCGGTTCACCGTGCGCGCCGACCTCGCCTGGGTGACCCGCGAGGTCGAGGTGGAGGTGCTGACGGAACGGGGCGCCGAACGGATCACGCTGACCGGGGGTGGCGGGCAGTGGACCGTCAACGGACGCAGGGAGCCCCGCCTGGACGGCTGCCTGGACGTCGACGTCGCGGCGACCCCGCTCACCAACACGCTGCCGATCCGCAGGCTGGGGCTCGAACCGGGCGAATCACGTGACATCGCGGTGGCCTGGATCGACGTCCCGGGCCTCAAGATCCACCGCATGGCCCAGCGCTACACGAGGCTGGCGCCCTTCGGCGGTGTCGACCGCTACGAGTACCGAGGACCCGTCGAGGAACGCTACGAGCTGACGGTGGACGCCGATGGGCTCGTCATCGACTACGACCGGTTCGCCCGCAGGATCCGGTGAACGGCGCGCTGCACCACGTCGAGTTGTGGGTGGCCGACCTGGAACGGGCGGCCACGAGCTGGGGGTGGCTGCTGGGCGAACTGGGCTGGGAGCCCTTCCAGGCGTGGCCGGCCGGACGGAGCCGGCGGCTGGGGGCCACCTACCTGGTCATGGAACGCTCCCCGGCGCTGTCCGCGCGGACCCACGACCGGCACCGTCCCGGGCTCAACCACCTGGCGTTCCACGTCTCCTCGGCGGCCGGGGTCGACGCCCTCGTCGCCGCCGCGCCGTCGCACGGCTGGTCCCCGCTCTTCGCCGACCGCTACCCCCACGCCGGCGGCGACCGCCACTACGCCGGCTACCTGGAGGACGCCGACGGGTTCGAGGTGGAACTGGTCGCCTCGCGGGCGTGAGCGCGGTGGCCCGGCCCCATGGGGAGCCGCCGGGCACGCGAGGTCCGGACGGAACGGGCGGGGACGTCGCCGGCGGGACCTCCACCCGACGCCACCCTCCCGCATCGGGTACACCTGGAGTTCATGAAACCGTGGAACATCGTCTACGACCGCAGGGGCTCGGGCAGTCCGCTGGTACTGCTGCACGGTCTCGGGCACCGCAGGCAGGCGTGGTACCCGGTCATGGACGAGCTTGCGCGCCGGCACGACGTCATCGCGCTCGACCTTCCGGGGTTCGGCCGCTCGCCGGCCCCCGCCGCGCAGGAGCGGTACGACGTGGACTCCCTCGTGGACGTCGTCGCGAGGGCGTGCCGAGCACTGGGGTTGGAGCGTCCGCACCTCGCCGGCAACTCGCTGGGCGGCGCGATCGCGCTGGAACTGGGCGCGCGGGGGCTGGCGGGGTCGGTGACGGCGCTGGCGCCGATCGGGTTCACCACGCCGCGTGAGAAGGCCGGGACACGGCTGCTGACCCGTGGGATGGGGCTGGCGGCGCGGATCCCCGAACCGGTCCGGCTCGCCGCGGCGGCCAGCCGGCCGGCCCGGGCCATCGCCAAACGGGTCCTGCGGGGCGATCCCGCCGACCCGGCAGTGCGTGAGCTGCGCTTCGACGCGACCGTGCTGTCGCCCGGGTCGCCGTTCGTGCGCCTGGCCCGGCCCGTTGTCGACTACGAGTTCACCGCCTCCGAGGTGCCGTGCCTGGTCACCATCGGCTGGGGCGACCTCGACCGGATCCTCCCGGCCCGGGCCGCGCGCCGGGCCTGCGCGCGCATTCCGCACGCCCGCCAGGTGACGTTGCTGGGGTGCGGCCACGTCCCCATGGCCGACCGCCCGCGCGCGGTCGCCGCGGCGATCCTGGACACCTGCCGGGCGGGTGCGGCGGTCTCGGGGGAGTGACGGGCGGCTAGTGCCGGCCGCGCCGCAGCGCGGCGCGTCCCGGGCCGAGCGTCAGCTCGTATCCGAGCCCGGACAGGTCCTTCAGCAGCATTCCGGCGGCCACCGCGACCATCCGGCGTTCGGCCTCCTCTTGAGAGGCCGTCCCCCAGCCGGTGACACCGAGCAGGAGCGCCCCCCCGACCAGGTTCAGGCCGGCCCACACGAGGTTGCGGGTGGGGGAGGAGTCCGGGCGGCCAGGGGTCAGCATCCGCTTTCCGGCGACGCCCATGATCAGGTGGGGCATCGCGTTGGACAGCAGCATTCCGGCGGTGACGTCGGCCGCGACGTTGCGTTTGCGCATGTGCGTCCTTTCGCTGGGGTGGCCATAGGGTCCCTGCCCCGCGAGGCGGCTTCGAAGCCGGACAAAGGGGCGGAAAGGGCGTCCGCGTGGCGCCGGAGGCCGGCGGGGTGGGCGGCCCCGGGCCGATCCGCCCGGGGCCACCCGCCTTCTCGTCCCCCTCACCTACTTCCGTGGGAGGCGGAAGGGGGCGCCGGGCCACCACATCCACCGGCCCAGGTCCAGGGTCAGGGCCGGGACGAGGAGCGAGCGGACGATCAGCGCGTCCAGCAGGACACCGAACGCCACCAGGAAGGCGAGCTGGACGAGGAACAGCACCGGGATCACCCCGAGCGCGGCGAAGGTCGCGGCGAGCACCACGCCGGCCGAGGTGATGACCCCGCCCGTGACGGTCAGCCCGCGCAGCACGCCCTCGCGGTGCCCGTGGCGCAGCGTCTCCTCGCGGACCCGGGTCATCAGGAAGATGTTGTAGTCGATGCCCAACGCCACCAGGAACACGAAGGCGAACAACGGGACCACCGGGTCGGCCCCCGGGAAGCCCAGGACGTGGTTGAACACCAGCGCGCCGACCCCCAGGGCCGACCCGAAGGACACCACGGTCGTCAGCACCAGCAGCACGGGCGCCACGATCGAGCGCAGCAACACCACCAGGACGAGCAGCACCACGCCCAGCACGAGCGGCACCACCACCACGAGGTCGCGCGAGGACGTGTCGAGCGTGTCCAGGTTGGACGCCGTGGTCCCGCCGACGAGCGCGTCGGCGCCCTCGACCTCGTGCACGGCCGCGCGCAGGTCGCGGACGATCTCGATCGCCTCGGTGCTCTCGGCGGGTTCGGAGAGCGTCGCCTCCACCAGGACCCGGTCGTCGACGACCTTGGGCTCGGCGTCGGGGGCGCCGCCGCCCGCCGCGGCGGGCGCGCCCTGCGCGCCGCCCTCGGTGACCGGGACCACCCGGCTCACCCCGTCCACGTCCTCGGCCGCGGCGACGACCTCGTCCAGGTGGTCGGCGTTCGCCGCGATCACGGCGGGGGTCGCCGTGGACTCGGAGCCGAAACCGCGTTCGAGGACCTCCTGGCCGGCCACCGAGTCCACCTCGGTGCGGAACACGTCGACCTGTGAGGTGCCCTCGGCCCGGAACTGGGGGACGAACGCCGCCGCCACGACCAGCACCAGCGCGGTGCCGACCCAGTACAGCCGTGGACGTCGCGCGACGGCGGTGGCGACCCCGCCCCACAGCCGGTGCCGGCGCACCACCGCCTCGGTGCTCTCCTCCCGGGCCGTTGAACCGCCCTCGTAACGGGGCCGCACCGGCCAGAACGCGGCCCGGCCGAGCAGGAGCAGCACCGCGGGCAGGAAGGTCAGCGCGGACACCAGCGCGGCCGCGATGCCCAGTGCCGCGACCGGGCCCAGGCCCCGGTTCGAGGCGAGGTCGCTGGCGAGCAGGCACAGCACGCCCAGGATGACGGTGCCGCCGGAGGCCAGGATCGGTTCGACCGTGCCGCGCACCGCCGCGCGGACGGCCTCCGGCGCGGTGGGACGCCGTTGGAGCTCTTCGCGGTAGCGCGAGACCAGCAGCAGCGCGTAATCGGTGCACGCCCCCACGACCAGGATGAACAGGATGCCCTGGCTCTGCCCGTTGAGCTGGATCCAGCCGGCGTCGGCCGCCACGTAGACCAGCGCGGCCGACAGCGCGAGGGCCAGCAGCGCCGACAGGATGACGACGACCGGCAGCAGCGGGGAGCGGTACACGGCGATGAGGATGACCAGGACCGCGGCGAGCGCCACGAGCAGGAGGGTGCCGTCGATCCCGCCGAAGGCGGCCGAGATGTCGGCGGCGAACCCGGCGGGGCCGGTGACCAGCGCCTCCGGCGATGTGCCGGTGGCGCGTCCGTCCAGCAGCGCGCGGAGCTCCCCCACCGCCTCGCCGGTGTCGGAGTCCTCGGCGAGGGGGACGACGAGCTGGGCGACGCTGTCGTCCTCGGGTCCGGGGACGGGGCCGATGACCTGGCCCGACGCCCACGGCTCGGCCTCGATGGCGGCCGCGTCCTCGGCGATTCCCGCCAGGTCATCGGGGGTCAGGGCCTCCTCGGCGGAGTAGACGACGATGGCCGGGACACGCTCGTCCTCCTGGAAGCCCTCCTGGATGCGCTGGACCTCGGTCGACTCCGCGCTGACCGGGAGGAAGGCCGAGTTGTCGTTGGACTGTACCTCCGAGAGGCGGCCCATGAACGCGCCGAGCGGGCCGGCGCCGGCCAGCCACACCAGGACGAGCACGATCGCGGCCCCGTAGATGAGGCGTCTGCGTTTCACCGGTCTGTCCTGCCGGTCGGGAGCCTGCACGGGATCCCCCTGTCTCACCGTTCCGCTCACCCTCGTCCTCTCCGTCCCGTCGGTGGATTCGACCGTGAAATGTGACTTGAAAAACAAGCATCTTGAAAATCGAGATAATTGCGGAGAGCATAGCACCGCCCGCACCCTCCCCCGCCTGCCCCCCGGGAGGCGGAACATCCCCACGGGGAGGGGTGAGGAGGAGACGGGTAGGGAACGGAGCGAGCCGTCAGGACCTTGGAAGCCGACGCCGGGCCGCGCTACGCGGACCGCGTCGCCACGGTGATGACCGCCCCGCACACCGAAGGGGATCTCGCCGTCACCGAGGAGGCGGATCAGGAGCGGCCGGGAGAATTCGAGAAGGGGGGCGGCCTCTTACGTGGCCGGCGGCGCGCCGGGCGGAGCGATCGTGATGGCCGGACCCGGGAGGGCGGGGTGACCCCGCCGAACCCGCGGGGAGTCCCGGCCCGGGCGGCCCGGGCGAGACCCTGGGCCGGGCGCGGGGCACGGACCCGACCCGGATCGGCGGATGGCTCCTCCGGACGGAGGGGCGCGCTCGTCCGTAGCGGCCGAGGAGGCCGGACCGGCTATCCGGCCGCGGGTTCGAGCCGGTGCAGGGCGTCCACCAACGGCGCGAGTTCGGGCAGCTCGGCGGCCTCGTCCAACGCGGCGCGCAGCGCGGTGTCGTGGGTGGGGCGCGCCTCGTCCAGGCGGGCGTGACCCGCGGGACTCACCTCGGTGTAGATGCCGCGCCGGTCGTCGGCGCACAGGTAACGGGTGAGCAGGCCCTGGTCCTCCAGCCGGGTGACGAGCCGGGTGGTGGCGCTCTGGCTGAGCACGACGGCCCGGGCGAGCTGTTGCATGCGCATGTGGTGCCCCTTCTGCCGGGACAGCACGTCGAGCACCGTGTACTCGCTCACGCTGAGACCGTGGGCGGCCTGGAGGGCGCGTTCGATGTGGATCTCGATGCGGGCGTGCAGCGCGGCGAGGGCGCGCCAGCCCTGCGCGCGTGCCTCTGCGGCGTCGTCGGGCATCGACACTGCGGTCTCCTCGGGGTGCGACGAGGGGAGACCGGAACCTCCCCGCCATCAGTATAGGCGACCAGGCGTTATTAGCAGCGTGCGCTCGTATTTCGCTTATGCAATTAAAAGTCCGTCCGGATCGGTGATGTTTCCGGGGAGGAGGCCAACGGGCCTGGAGATCGGGAACGCTGGCCCCTGCTCCTTCCCTTTCGTGACCGCGGCCCCGACCTCCGGGGCGGTGTCACCATCGACGCCGGCGGGTTACGGGTACTCGACGTGCCGTGAGCGCGTGAGCGGTACCACTCCACGTCATCCGGGGCGGGCGGGATCAGAGCGGGGCGGGTTCCGCCGCGTCGAGGAAGGCGATCCCATTCGCGGTCGGGAACGATCACCCTGACGCCGCTATGCGGCCCCGGCGGTGAGACGGTGCGTATGCTCCGGCTTTCCGCGGACGTCCGCGAGGGCGGGCTCCATGGCCGGGTGCCGGAGCGGCGCGTGACCGCCCCGCTGACGCGCTCGCCGGCACGGGCTTTCCGTCGCCCGGGGCCCGCTGACCGATCGGAGCCACGCGGTGTCGGCCATGGTGTGGCGGGATACCAGGGACGGCGGCTCGCCGGGAGTCGACGTCGGACGCCGGATTGTAGGCGAAATACGTATTTCCAGAGAGTCTGGCTGTCTTGTCGCCTTTGTGGGGTTTCTTGATGTGTCTGTTTTCCGAATGGAGTGGCATAACCGCGGGCTCGCAAAAGAAGCGAATTGAACAGCAAATAGGAGAAGGTGTCGAGGCCACATCTGGCCTTTGCTGCGGATGTGAATATTGAGGTTGACCTGATGGTTGGCCGTTGCTTGTCTTGTCCGTGGCCGTGTTCCGGGGAAAGCGGCTCGCTTGTCCCGCTCCTATGTCGGCAAACGGGGAAACGGATGCGTAATAGGCAACTCTGGAAATACGATATCGGCCTATTCTTCGACCGCAGGGCGGAACAGGGCGCGTCCATGCTCTTCCGCCTCGACCGCCCCCTCGACATCGACCCGATCGGCCGGACCGTCATCGACGTGGCCGACATGGCCGAGTTCGTGCGCAGGCTCTCGGGGGTGCTCCACGCGGCGGGCGTCCGCTCCGGCGACCGGGTCGCCGTGTTCAAGGCCAACCACTTCGACTGCGTCCTGCTCGCCGCGGCCGCCAGCAGGATCGGCGCGATCCCCGTCATGCTCTCGGGCCTGCTGCCCGACGACGCGGTGCGCGCGCTGCTCCGGCGCGCCGAACCGAAACTGCTGGTCAGCGACCACCAGCGCCTGACACGCGAGGCCGAGGACGGGAGCACGCTCTCCTCGTTCGCCGAGCAGACCCTGTGCCTCGACAAGGAGGTGCCCGACGCGCTGTCCCTCGCGGAGTTCGACGGGGCCGCCGAACCGGCCCCCGTCCCGCGTGGAAACGGCGAGCTGATGATGCTCACCCACACGTCGGGGACCACCGGCGTTCCCAAGCTCATCATGTACACCCCGGCCAAGCTCCAAGGGCAGATGGCCAGGCTGGAATGCCGGCATCTGCCGCCGATCACCTACCGGCGGGACGACAGCGTGGCGGTGTTCATGCCCTACGTCCACGCCCGCGCCTTCACGTGGATCTACTCGGTGCTGACCCTGTCCCCGGCCAAGGTCCTCCTCATGAGCGACAGCGACCCCGAGGTCGTCCAGCCGCTGTTTCGCGAACATCCGCCCACCGTGATCGAGGCGCTGCCGATCGACTACGCGCGGCTGGAGGAACTCGCCCTGGACAGCCGCCGGAACGTGTTCTCCTCGGTGCGCATGTTCGCGAGCACCTTCGACGCGGTGTACTGGTCGACGATCCGCACCTTCCTGAACGCCTCCCGGCACCGCTTCCCCGTGTGGCGGTACGGGTACGGGCAGTCGGAGACCGGCGGGCTGGGGATGACGTTCATTACCCGCCGCACGGCCAACCGGCGGCGCGACCAGAAACCGGGTCCCCGCGTGGTGGGACGCCCGATGCCCACCTTCGTCCAGATCAAGGTGGTCGATCCCCAGACCTTCCGCCCGGTGCCCAACGGCCGTCCCGGGCTGGTGTTCGCCCGCACGAAGGCGCGCTGCGTCGGCTACTACCGCGAACCCGAGCGGTGGAACGAGAAAGCCGTGGGCGAGTGGTGGAACACCGGCGACATCGGCATCAAGACCCGGACCGGCAGCGTCAAACTCCTCGACCGCGAGGTCAACCACGTCCCCGGCATGAGCTGCCTCGAACTGGAGGACGTGCTCGTCGACCACCTGCCCGAGCGGCACGACGTGGCCCTGCTGGCGGTCAGCGGCGGACCACCGGTCCCCGTTGTCGCCACACCCGATGGCCGGCTCGACCGGGAACGGTGGCGCAGGGCGACGCGCGGCCTCCCCGAACTCGCCGAACCGATCGTGGTCGGCTTCGACGAGGTGCCCCGCACCGGCACCGGCAAGATCCGCCGGGAGGAGCTGCGCCGACGGTACCTGGACGGGGCCGAACGGCCCGGAACCGGTCGTTGGACATGACGGCCCCCACGGGCGCGGCGGACCGGGGCGGCGACCCCGGCCGCCAGTGGGCGTCCTTCACCGTCGAACCGTTCACGGACGCCTGCCACACGATCCGGGAGCGTGGCGAGCACGTGGTCCTCGGGGTCAGCCCCGGAAACAGCTACTTCCAGGTCGGACTGTTGACCGGCCTCCTGGGCTGGCTCCGCGCGGAGTTCGCCCGCGTCGACGTCGTCATCCCCGACTCGGCGCTGGAGCACACCTACCTCGCGCTCGGCTACGACCCGCGCCGCGCCCGGAAGAAGGCACGCGGCGAGACCAACGCGGTGCGCAACCGGGTCGTCCGCGCCTGGGAGGCCAACGGTGGGCCGAGGGACGCCGACGGCCTGCACCGGATGTCGGACCTGGCCGCCAACGAGGTCTACCGGGACGTGCTCGCCGAATGCGAGCGGGCGCTGGGCGAGGACGACGTCTTATGGGAGACGTGCGCGGAGATGAGCAGGGACGTCCTCACCGCCCGGGGACACGAGGGGCCGATCACCGGCGAGCACATCGAACAGGCCATGCGCTACCTCACCGCCGAACTGCCGTTCTTCCTCGCCTCGGCCGACATCTTCGGCGTTCGGTCGTCGCTGAACTTCTACCACCAGTCCCTCCCGCTGGCGGAGCTGGTCTTCGCCGGCAAGTCCACCCTGCACCCCTCGCCCCGGCAGGGCTACGCCATGATCCGTCCGGCCCCGGAACGGGGGTGACATCGGGCGTGGGAACTCGCCGAGCGTCGTGAGGAGCGGGCCACCGAGGAGCCGAGGAAGGCGCGCGGGTGGGGCGTGGGTGGCCGGGAGATGAGGTGGCGGTGCGCGGCGATCGGGCACGCGCCCCCTACAGACCCTTGGAAACGCGTCAGGCCAGGTGTTCGGTTTCCACCGATCTACCTGGCCTTCGGCTGCGTGGAGCGGGTGACGGGAATCGAACCCGCGCTGTCAGCTTGGGAAGCTGAAGTTCTACCATTGAACTACACCCGCGATGTGGACCGGTCTCCCGGTTCGCAACGAGGTTATCGTACCCGAACCGTTGGCGCAGCCGGAAATCGAGGTTTTCCACGGGTATCCGGGTCGGTGGGTGTGAGCAGGTAAGTTCTGGAGCGTGCTGCTCTCCGATCGTGACATCAGGTCTGAAATCGAGTCCGGGCGGGTCAGGATCGACCCCTACGACCCGAAGCTCATCCAGCCGTCGAGCATCGACGTCCGCCTCGACCGCTACTTCCGCGTGTTCGAGAACCACAAGTACCCGCACATCGACCCGTCGGTGGAGCAGCCGGACCTCACCCGCCTCGTCGAACCCGAGGGGGAGGAGCCCTTCATCCTGCACCCGGGCGAGTTCGTGCTCGCCTCCACCTACGAGGTCGTCACCCTCCCCGACGACATCGCCAGCCGGCTGGAGGGCAAGAGCTCCCTGGGCCGTCTCGGCCTGCTCACCCACTCCACCGCCGGTTTCATCGACCCGGGCTTCTCGGGCCACGTGACGCTGGAGCTGTCCAACGTGGCGACGCTGCCCATCAAGCTCTACCCGGGCATGAAGATCGGCCAGCTGTGCATGTTCCGGCTGACCTCGCCGGCCGAACACCCCTACGGTTCGGCCCAGTACGGCTCGCGCTACCAGAACCAGCGCGGCCCCACGCCGTCGCGCTCGCACCTCAACTTCACGCGCGCCCAGGTCTGACCCGGCCGGGCCGGATCAGTACCTCGGGTAGCCCGCGGGGCCATACCCCTGGGGGCCGTATCCGGGGGTGAGCCGCTGTGGACGTTCGCGCCTGGGCAGCACGTAGGCCGCGAGCAGTCCGCCGAGGAAGCCGAACAGGTGGGCCTGCCAGGAGACCCCGGTCTGGGTGGGCAGCACGCCGAAGATCATCGTCCCGTAGAAGATGACGACACAGATCATGATGACGATGTCGATCGTCTTGCGTTCGATGATGCCGCGCAGTACGAGGAAGCCGAAGTAGCCGAAGATCAGCCCGCTGGCTCCGAGCGTGAGACTGCCGGGCGTGGAGGTCAGCCACACGCCGACCCCGCTGACGAGGATGACGATCACCGAGGTCGCGGCGAAGCGTCCCAGGCCGCTGAAGGCGGTGAGGGAGCCGAGCACCAGCAACGGCACGGTGTTGGCGATCAGGTGGTCGAATCCGAAGTGCAGGAACGGCGCGGTGAGGACGTGGCCGAGGCCGTCGATCACGCGGGGCTGGATGCCGTAGGCGTCCAGCGCGTTGTTCGTCAGGAGGTCGATGATCTCCAGGACCCACATCACGGCGGTGAGGGCCACAACGGTCAGGATGGCGCGTATCCGGGACTGCGTCACGTTATCGACTTTATGCGAACGCGGCCGGAGGCGTCCGGGAACCCGTTCGGGGTCCTATCATCCTCGTTCACTCTATGGAAGCGAGCCCCATCGGTGCGTGTCCGCGGAGAGCTGGACCTTCGCCGAATCCAGTGACGAAGGTCACTCTCTAGAAGGCAGTGACCCATATCACAATCCCTTGCCGCGTGGCCGGCGAGGTCACCTGGACAGGTCCGCATTCCATTTTTTCGCGCTTTAAACGTGTTATTTCGTCGTGATCCCCCTCAGGGAATCCCCAGGTCGCCGTCTGTAACGTGACCTACCTACTCAAAACGGGCGTGAAGCAGTGAGGCGGCCGACGCCGTCGTCACGCCCTGAGTATGCGGGGCGCGTTCCCCGGCCCGCGCGCGGACGTCCCGCGCGAATACGGACCCGCGTGGTCCGGGCTGCCGGGACCGCCGCACCCGGCGACCGGAAGACCAGAGAGGGGACCGTGCCAGCAGTACGCGCAGAAAAGCTCTACAAGGTGTTCGGCAGACGCGCGGACCGGGCGGTCGAGCTCCTCGCCGACGGTCGGCACCGTGACGAGATCGCCGACCTGAACGTCACAGCGGCCGTCATCGACGTCTCCTTCGAGGTCAGCCCCGGCGAGATCTTCGTCGTGATGGGCCTGTCCGGCTCCGGCAAGTCCACGCTGATCCGGATGCTCAACGGCCTGCTCGAACCGACCTCCGGCACCGTCGAGGTCGCCGGCACCGACATCACCCGACTCTCGGCGGCCGAACTGCGGCGGGTGCGCAGCGAGAAGATCAGCATGGTCTTCCAGCACTTCGCGCTCTTCCCGCACCGCACGGTCCTCGACAACGCCGCCTACGGCCTGGAGGTCCGAGGGATCGCGCGCGAGGAGCGTGTGCGCAAGGCCCGCGAATCCCTGGAACTCGTCGGCCTCGCCGGATGGGAGGAGCGGCTTCCCACCCAGCTCTCCGGCGGCATGCAGCAGCGGGTCGGCCTGGCCCGGGCCCTCGCCGCCGACACCGACATCATCCTCATGGACGAGGCGTTCAGCGCGCTGGACCCGCTCATCCGCCGCGACATGCAGACCCAGCTGCTGGAACTCCAGGCGTCGCTGGGGAAGACCATCATCTTCATCACCCACGACCTCAACGAGGCGATGCGCCTGGGCGACCGCATCTGCGTGCTGCGCGACGGCCGGGTGGCCCAGATCGGCACGGCCCAGGAGATCCTGGACAGCCCGAACAGCGACTACGTGGCCCGTTTCGTGGAGGACGTCGACCGCACCCGCGTGCTCACCGCCGGCTCCGTCATGGCGCCGCCGACGGCCGTCGACTCCGGCCAGGACCCACGGGAGGCCCTGCGCGCCATGCGCGAGGCCGGGACCGACCGCGCCTTCGTCCTCGACCCGCAGCGGCGCCTGCTCGGCGTGGTGAACGCCGACGCCCTGGACCGGGCGGACGACGCGGAAGGGCTGGGTTCGGTCTTGGACACCGGCGTCCACCGTGTCGGCCCCGCCACCGCGGTCGCCGACCTGTTCCACCGCGCCGCCGGCACCCCCCACCCGATCGCCGTCGTCGACGGTTCCGACCGGCTGCTCGGCGCGGTCGCGCGGGACACCCTCCTCGCCGCGCTCGCCCCGCCCGGCCACGACGCCGGGGAGAAGGACACCGCCACCGCGGTGGCCGCCGGCGTCGCCGTCGATGGGGGTGAGGCGAGGTGAACGTGTCCTCGACACCTCTGACCATCGAGGTCCCGCGTGTCCCGGTCGGCCCCTGGTTCGACTCGGCCATCGACTGGCTGCGCGACAACCTCGGCCCGCTGTTCGACGTGATCGGCGCGGTCATCGGCGCCTGCGTCGACTGGCTGGCGGCCCTGCTCACCGTCCCGACCGCGGCGCAGCTCACCCTGATCGCCGCGCTGGTCGTCGCCGCGGGCCTGCTCGCCCGCCGGGGGAACATCCGGGGCGGCGCGATCCCGACCCTGGCCGCGCTCGCCGCCTGGGCGGTGCTCTCCCTGGTGGAGGCCCTCGCCGGAGGGGTCGCGCTGGTCATCGGGTCGCTGCCGGCGCCGTTGTTCCTGTGGGCGATGAACCTGTTCGGCGCGTCCTACGTGCACCCGCCGTTGGTCCTCGCGCTGCTCCTGCTCGCCGCGTTGGTCGTGGTGAGCCTCACCGCGACCCGCGACCGCCGGCAGTGGCTGCTCGCCGTGGGGGCGGCCGTGGCGACGGTGGCGCTGTTCGTCCTCCACCACATCGTCGGCGTCCCGCTGGACCTGCTGGTGCTGCTGCTGTTCGTGGCGCTGGCCCAGGTGGTCTCGGGGTGGCGGCTGGCGCTGTTCGCCTTCCTCGGTTTCCTGCTCATCGTGAGCATGGACAAGTGGGAGGCGGCGATGAGCAGCCTCGCGCTGATCCTGGTGGCGACCGCCGTGGCCGTCGCCATCTCCGTCCCGATCGGCGTCCTGGCCGCCTACAACGACAGGGTCAGCCGTCTCATCAAGCCGATCCTCGACTTCATGCAGACGCTGCCGGCGTTCGTCTACCTGATTCCGGCGATCTCGTTCTTCAGCATCGGACAGGTCCCCGGCGTGATCGCCACGGTCATCTTCGCGATGCCGCCGGGCGTGCGCCTGACCGAGCTTGGCATCCGCCAGGTCGATCGGGAACTCGTCGAGGCGGGTGAGGCGTTCGGCGCGCCCCCGCTCCAGATCCTGCGCCGTGTCCAGCTCCCGCTGGCCCTGGCCACGATCATGGCCGGCGTCAACCAGGTCATCATGCTCAGCCTGTCGATGGTCGTCATCGCCGGCATGGTCGGCGCGGGCGGTCTCGGCAACGACGTCTACAGCGGTATCGCGCGCAGCGACGTGGCTCTCGGGTTCGAGGGCGGCATCGCCGTCGTGGTCCTCGCGATCTTCCTGGATCGCCTGACCGGCGCGGTCACCCGCTTCTCCCCGGCGGCCCGCGCCCAGCGCGCATCCCGCTGACCCCCATCCATCCCCGCACAACAGCAGAAGGGAATCCAGATGCGTACCACCTCGCGCGGCGGCCGGAGTCTCGGGATCGGCGCGGCGGCGGCCTCCCTGGTGCTCCTGGCCGGCGCCTGCGGCTCCGGCGAAGGCGTCGCCACCGGCCCCCAGGACGAGGGCGGCGACACCGCGAAGCAGATCAGCATCGGCCTCATCCCGTGGGAGGAGGACATCGCGGTCACCAACCTGTGGAAGGTGATCCTGGAGGAGAAGGGCTACGAGGTCGAGGTCCAAAGCGTCGACGTCGCTCCCGTCTACCAGGGGGTCGCGCAGGGCGACATCGACCTGTACCTCGACACCTGGCTGCCCACCACGCACGCCGACTACTGGGAGCAGTACGGCGATGACATGGAGGACCTGGGCGTCTGGTACGACAACGCCAGCCTCAAGCTGACCGTCCCCTCCTACGTCGAGGACGTCGACTCCATCGAGGACCTCAAGGGCCGCGCCGACGAGTTCGGCGGCGAGATCATCGGCATCGAATCGGGCTCCGGCCTGGTGCGCACCACCAAGGAGAGCGCGATGCCCGAGTACGGCCTGGACGAGGAGTACAACCTCGTCGAGTCGTCCACCTCGGCGATGCTGGCCGAGCTCGACGCCGCGATCCAGGAGGAACGGCCGATCGTCGTGACGCTGTGGCGGCCCCACATCGCCTACGCCAAGTACGACCTGAAGGACCTGGAGGACCCCGCGGGCGCCATGGGCGAACGCGAGGAGATCCACATGGTCGGCCGCTCCGGCTTCGCCGAGGACTTCCCCGAGCTCAACGGCTGGCTGCAGAACTTCACGCTCAGCGACGAGCAGCTGGCCGACCTGGAGCAGGTGGTGCTGGAGGACCACAAGGGGGACGAGGAGGCGGGGGCCCGCGCCTGGCTCGCCGACAACCCCGACTTCCTGCCCGAGGTCCTGGGTGAGGACGCCGAGGGACTGGAGTTCTGACCGGTCTGAACGAACCGCGCCGGCGGGCCCTTCCACGGGGAGGGCCCGCCGGCGGCGTGTTCAGGCGTTGTCGCCGTCTCCGCTGGTCAGCGAGCGGTCGCGGGTCGGGATGCCCGCAGCGCGCATGAACGCCTCGACCCGGGCGGGCGAGGTCAGGCCGGTGAGGGGCAGGTAGGGACGGGTCGTCCGGCGTCCCTCGACGGACGGGAACACCTGGGGGCGGCCGGTGACGTCGTACAGCCCCAGCGACCGGGTGCGTCCGGGGAGCAGCTGGTAGGAGCCGATCTCGTCGAAGGGGAGCCGCACGATGTAGCGGCCCCGCGTGTAGCGGAACTCCTCGGCGTCGACTTCGAGCACCGGCACCCGCAGCCGGGAACCGTGCCAGGCCGACACGGCACCCGCGGCCAGCAGGAGGACGCCGAGCACGATGCCCGCCCAGTGGGAGCCGCCGAACACGATGACGGCGATCCCGAGCAGGACGACGGCGGCGCCGCCCCACAGCTCGGCATGCTTGCGTCCCGACGGACAGACCAGGCGAACCGTCTCGGCCACAGACACGCCTCTTTCGCGGTGTTCGAAAAGGGGGAGAAGTCGACGGTCGAACCCTACCGGTTTCGGACTGGGCGGGAGGGGCGAATCGACAACGACACAAATCCGGAACTACTTCTTTGTGTGTTTTGTCCTTTGCGGAACCCCGGTGGGACCCACCCGGACCGGACGGCCCGGTCCCGCGCCCGAACGGCCGCCCGCACCACCTCGGGCCCCGAATCCAGCGATAGCGTGCTGGGGGTCGACCCAGAGAGGGAGAGAACGATGACCGCGCAGGGATTCGGCCGGGAACGGGTGCTCCAGGTCCTCCACGAGGCGTGCGCGCGGACCGGGATCAGCCCCGCGGGGGCCACAGAACTCGCCTTCGGTGAGAACGCGGTGTTCGCGTTGGACCGGGCCCCCGTCGTGGTGCGGATCGGCCGTGACCCGTCCCTGCTGGACCGCGCCCGGCGCGAGATCGCGGTCGCCCACTGGCTGGCCGGACAGGGGGTCCCCGCCGTGCGCACCGCGGCCGACGCCCCCGAAGCACTGGACGTGTCCGGCCATCCGGTCACCTTCTGGGAGCGGCTGCCCGCTCCGGTGCGCCCGGCCGGCGCCACCGACCTCGCCCTCCTGCTGCGCAGGGTCCACGCCCTTCCCGAGCCCCCCTTCGGGCTTCCGCCACGCGACCTGCTTGCCGGCGTCGAACGCTGGCTGCGCGCGGCCGAGGGGCACATCGACCCCGCCGACGCCGACTTCCTGCTGCGGCGCCGGTCCAGGTTCGCCGCCCTGACCGCCGCCCTCACCCCGCGCCTCGCCCCAGGCCCCATCCACGGCGACGCGCTCCCCCGTAACGTGCACGTCGGTCCCGCCGGACCGATCCTGGTCGACCTGGAGACCTTCTCCACCGACCTGCGCGAACACGACCTGGTGGTGATGGCGCTGTCGCGCGACCGCTACGGCCTGCCCGGGAGGGAGTACGCGGACTTCACCCGGACCTACGGCTGGGACGTCATGGAATGGGAGGGGGGTGCGGCGCTGCGCGGCGCCCGGGAGACGGCCAGCGCCGCCTGGGTCGCCCAGCACGTCCCCGGGAACCCGCGGGCACTGGCCGAGTTCCGCCGTAGGGTCCGCTCCCTGCGCGACGAGGATCCGACGGTGCGCTGGCGGGCGTTTTGACCCCGTGAACCCGAGAGGACGGTGGGACCTGGGAGGGTCAACGCCGTCCCCACAGCGCGTCACGGCCCCCCGGATGGGCGTCCTCCAGGGCGGCCAGCAGGCGGGTGATCGAGGTGAGGATCCGACGATGGTCACCGGGACGGATCGTGCCGTTGCGCACGCTCTCCGCTGCGGCCTCGATGAAGTCGGTGATCTCCTCGGCGCGCGTGGGGGTGGCCATGACCGGCACCTCGACGATCCGGGGCGGGGGAGGGGCCGGAGGCGGCGACGGGGGGACCTGGATGATGCGGGTGCGGGTCTCGGTGATGATCTCGGTGACGATCTCGCGTTCGCCCCGCTCGGGGCCGCCGCGTTCCCGACGCTGCTCCACCACCAACCGCCGTTCGTGATCGCGCCTGAGGCAGACCTCGCCGCAGAAGCGCTGCTGGCCCGCGCGTGAGGGGGACAGCTCCTTGCCGCACCAAGCGCACGTCCGGAGGGCGGGACGCCGGTCGCCCGGCCGGCTCCTGGCGCGTTCGTCCAGCAGCTCACCCGCCTGCGCGTTCTCCTCGTGATCGCTCATGGCGGCACCGTAACCCGTCCGTGTCATGGTTGAAGAGGAAACCACGGGGGAGCGCACGCGGGCCGTGACCTGGACCGATTCCGGCGCGCCGCACACGAAGTAGGGCATCTGGTCGCGCGGCTCCGCCGTCGGGCGGGCGGGACGGGACACCGGACGGACGGTCGGCCCCGACGGCCGAGAAGGGGCGGACGACAAGATGAGTGACGCGGCCCCGGAGTCCCCCCGTACCCCGAGACCGCGCCACTCTGGGAGGAGCGGGGCCCCGTCGTCCGCCGCGCGGCTCCCCCTCAAACGCACCGCGCTGTGCTGAGGGCCCCCTCGTCGCTCAACAGACGGGGATCCACCGTGTTGGGTGGTGGCGTTCCCGTCGAGACAGAACATTACCGATAGTGTGAGCTCGATTGCAATCCGTGACGACGATGGGGTGTTCCCCGTCGATTCCGAAACCGCGAGGCGACCCCCGCGACGATACGGTCCCGGCCGGAACGGCGGCGGTCAGACCGCCGCCGCACCCTCCGGACGCAGGTGCCGCATCAACGCCTCGAACTCTGTCCAGGCGCCGGAATCGTCTCCGTTCCCCAGGGGGAACCAGACCGAAGGGGAACGGGAGGGGCCCATGACCCGGCCCCGGACCGGCGCGGCCAGCACCCGGTCGAGCCCGGCCTCGCGCACCCCCGCCGCGCCGATCGCCATCCCGACCGGCACGGGAAGCCCCATCCACCGTGGTTCCCAGGTCAGGTCCGCCCGCCCGCGAGCCCGCTTGACCACCAGGCTGAGCAGCACGCCCCGGTCGGCCATGTCCCTGACGAGCCGCGCCACCCGCTCCAACGGGGGCATCTCCCCGGGAGCGTGACCGACCGCGAACGTGATCGTCTCCTTCACCCCCGACGTGACCCGCGACACCCGTTGCGTCCCGACGAACCGCCGCTCCCCACCTAGCGGACCGGTGAACACCACCCAGGTCGGTTTCGGCGCGCGGCGCCGGCACAGCGCGGTCAGCGCGGACCGGTCCCAGGGGGACAGGGCGGGTTCGCTCGTCCCCCACCCCACTGGGCGGGCACCGGTCAGGCCCAGGGCCAGCGCCTCGACCGCATCGCCCAGCACCAGCCCCTCCCGTGCCGGATGCAGCAGCCGTAAGTCGACCAGCAACTGGCCTCCTTCGTCCGTCTCCACGGCCGCCGGACGCGAGAACTCGGGAGAGGGACCGGTCGTACCCGCCAGGGGAACGAATCCGTCCCGTTCCTCCCACACCAGGGGCACCCCGGAGACGCCGTCATGGTGGCCCCCATCGTCTCCCTCGACGACCCACCGGGCCTTCGCCTCGTCCAGCACGGTGCGCAACGGCAGGGTGATCCGTGAACCCGACGGGGAGAGCACCTGGAGCCGGCGCCCGTTACGTCCGCACGCGGCCAGCGCGTCGGCCAGCCACGACGACAACGGGACCACCGGCCGGTCCTGTACGACCACCACCGTCCGTCCGGTGTCGACGTCCACCGCAGGATGGCGCTTCACACCGACCTCCCGGACCAGCCCGCGGGCCGACGCAGTGCGGGCCGCGACGACCACACGATCCCACCGAGTTCCCCGACCAGCGCGTCGGCGAAGCGATGCGCCACCGCGACGGCCTCCTCGCCCGAACCGGCCGCTCGCGCCTCCACCCACCAACAGGGCTCGGGCATCCGCGCCGCGGTCTCCGCACCGAGCAACCGCTCCACCTCGTCACGCACCTCCACCCGCTGTGCCGCCTCGATGCCCAGCACCGTGCGGCCACGGTCGTCGCACAGCCGGATGACGCTGCCACCACCCCCGTCGTCCACCCGCAGCCGGCGTCCGGCCCGCACCATCGCCCCCGTCAGCTCCCGTATTCCCGGAGCCCGGCCGACCAGTGCCACCACGTCGTAGGTCATCTCTCCTCCTCCACGTCCAGCAGCCCGGTCTGGATCAGACGGCCGGCCTCCCCCCATCGGATCCAGCGGCCACGGCCCGGAGGCTGTGGGCCCGCGTACACCCGTGGTAGAAGCTGGCCCTCACCGCGATCACCGGACATGATCAGCGCGCTGGTGCCGATCTCCCGCATCGCCTGGACCAGCGGGTCGTACATCCCGCGTCCGGCTCCGGCGACACGCCGGGTCACGACGAAGTGCAGCCCGATGTCGCGCCCGTTGGACACGAACGGCACGAACGGGGACAGCGGTTTCTGCCCCGCGGTGGTCAGCACGTCGTAGTCGTCCACCAGCACGACGACGCGGGGCTTCGGCGGATCCCCGGCCGACCTGTCGGGGTCGGTGTCGTCGGGCATACGCCCCTCCAGTTCCTTGGCGACACCCCCCGCCAGGCCCGCGCACACCCGCGCGTTGCTCGCGTACCCGCCCAGGTAGGGCTCGGGGATGACGCCGCGCAGCGTCCGCCTCGGGTCCATCACCGCGAACACCACCTCCTCGGGGGTGTAGCGGGCGATCAGCCCTTCGGCGACGAGACGGAGCAGGTTCGTCTTGCCGCACTCCCCGTCCCCCAGGACCAGCAGGTTCTGATCACGCCCGAACAGGTCCAGCAGGACCGGCTCGAGCGCGCGCTCGTCCACGCCGATCGGCACCCGCAGCTCCTCCTGCCCGGGATCCGGTAGCGCGGCGGCGGGCAGGCGGTGGGGCAGCACCCGGACCGGCCTGGCCGTGGGGCCGCGCCACGCCGAGGCGACGGCCCGGGAGGTCTTCTCGACCACCTCGCCCAGGTCCGCGGCGTCGGCCAGCGCGTCGACGCGGGGCAGCGCCACCTGCCCGAACAGCTTCCGGTCGGTGAGAGCCCGGCCGGGAACGTCGGCGCCGATCGTCTCGGCGAGCTTGCGGTCCACCGACGAGTCCGTGGGGTCGTTGAGCCGCAGTTCCACCTTCTGCCCGAAGTTGGACTGCGCGGCCATGCGCACGTCGTTCCAGCGCAACATCGCCGCCACCACGTGGATGCCATATCCTCCGCCGCGTTGCAGCAGCTCGGAGACCATGTCGTCGATCTCCTCGAAGTCGCTGCGGATCGCGCCGAACCCGTCGACACACAGCACCACGTCGGCCGACTCCAGCTCCGGAACCTCGCCACGCGCGTGCATCCGCCGCAACTGCCGGATCGAGTCGACACCGCGTTCGCGGAACACCTCCTGGCGTTGTTCCAGCATGTCCCGCAGCTCCTCGACCGTGCGGCGCACCCGCTCCGGGTCGGTCCGCGTGGCGACCCCACCGACATGCGGCAGGTCGGACAGCGCCTGGAGACCACCACCGACCAGGTCCAGCGCGTAGACCGACACCTCGCTCGGCGAGTGCGTCAGCGCGATCGACAACACCATGGTGCGCAGCAGCGTCGTCTTGCCGGTCTGCGGGCCGCCGATGATCGCCAGATGACCGCCCGACGCGGTCAGATCGAGTTCCCACACCCCCTGCCACTGCCGTGCGGGGTCGTCGAGGAGACCCACCGGGACCCGCAGCGGGGCCCGGTCGCCGGGCAGCCGCATCGCGTCACCGTCGATCCGCACGGGACCGGTGACCATGTCCAGCGTCGTCGCCGGCGGCAGCGGCGGCAGCCAGATCCCGCGGACCGGATCGCCGTGCCGCGCCAACCGGGACACCATCACGTCGAGCAGCGTCGGCCCGGAGGAGCGCTCCGGCAGTTCCGTATCCCCCGCGGCCACGGCCCCCTGACCCGGCGCCGTCGCCACGTTGTAGGCGGGGTAGGGGCGCACCGTGACCGCTCCCCCGCGCTCTTCCTCGTCCTCCTCGGCCACCGGCCCCCGATAGGGGCCTGAGACGTAACCCGCCTTGAAGCGCTGGTAGACCGTGGTGTCCACCTTCAGGTAGCCGAACCCCGGCAGCGACGGCAGGTGGAAGGCGTCGGGGGTGTCCAGCACGGTGCGGCTCTCCTCCTCGGAGAACGTGCGCAGGCCCAGCCGGTAGGACAGGTAGGTCTCCAGCCCGCGCAGTTTTCCGCTCTCGATCCGCTGGCTGGACAACAGCAGGTGCACGCCGATGCTGCGGCCGATCCGCCCGATCGACAGGAACAGCTCGATGAAGTCGGGGCGCGCGGTCAGCAGCTCGCCGAACTCGTCGATGATCACCAGCAGGTGCGGCAGCGGTGGCAGGCCGGGGTTCCGCGTCCGCAGGTGGGTGTAGTCGCCGATGTTGGCGACGTTGCCCGCGTCGCGCAGCACCTGCTGACGGCGCTGCACCTCACCTGACAGGCTCGCGTGGACGCGTTCGATCAGCGCGGCGTCGTCCTCCAGGTTGGTGATGACCCCTGCCACGTGCGGCAGCGTCTCGAACGGTGCGAACGTCGCGCCGCCCTTGTAATCGACCAGCACCATGCTCACCCGCTCGGGCGGGTGGGCTGCGGCCAGCGCGATCACCAGCGTCCGCAGCATCTCGCTCTTGCCCGACCCCGTCGCCCCGACGCACAGACCGTGCGGGCCCATGCCGAGCTGGGCGGCCTCCTTCAGATCCAGGATGACCGGCTGGCCCATGTCGTCCACCCCGATGGGAACCCGGAGGAAGGCACGTTCGCTTCGCGGCGCCCACAGCCGTTCCACGTCCATCGCCCCGGGATCGGACACGCCCATCAGGGACGGGAAGTCGGTGCTGCCGCCCTCGGCCGTGGTCTCCTCCACCGACTCCCGTGAGAGCCGCAGCGGCGCCAGCATCCGGGCCAGTCCCTCCAGGGTCGCCGCGGGCACGTCGTCCACGGTGCCCTCCCACACGCGGGCCTCCTCACCGCGCAGGTCCTCGACGACCACCTGGTCTCCGGTGACCGTCAGCCGCAGTGACACCTCCCCCGGCTCCTGGATCCGGTCGGCCACCAGATGCAGGACCGTCACCCCCAGATCGGCCGGTCCCACGGCCTCGTCCGGGCGCACCAGCTCGACCGCGTCCTCCCCGTGGGTGTCGTGCACCACCACCAGGCGGCTCATCATCCGGTAGGCCTCGCGCCGCCCCACCCCGCGACGTACCTCCGCCGCGAAGTCGGTGCGCGACCGCAGCTCGTCGGCGAGCAGCGCCCCCAACCCCGCGGGACTCGAGGCGATCAGCCGCGCGTTGACGCCCGCCTCGCGGCGCTGCCGGTCCAGGACCTGCGGTAGCCACTTCGCCCACGCCCAGTCGGCGGAACGGCCCTCGGGATGCATCACCGCCAGCGCCACGTCCTCGGGCGCGTGGAAGGAGCCCAGCTGGGCCAGCAGCACGCGGACCAACCGCAGCACGTCCTCCCGTCCGCCGACCACGCTCACGTCGCCGACCATGTCCAACGGGAGCGTCAGGGGCATCTCCGGCACCGCCTCGAACCTGCGGATCGCGGCCCGCGCCTCCGACAGCATGAACGGATCGGTGGGGGTCAGCGCCGAACCGCGTTCGGCCAGGCGCAACGGACGGCCCGGCACCAGCCCCGTACCGATCCGCACACGCAGGAAGTCCCGGTCCCGCCGGCGACGCTCCCACAGCCGGGCGGGGTCGCGGACGATGTCGTACAACGCTTCGGGCGGTGGATCCAGCAACCGGGCACGCGCACGGGCCGCGCGCTCTCGTTCGCCCAGCTCCTCCCGCAGCCCTTCCAGGTATTCCAGGTACAGCTCCCGTTGGGTGCGGCGTTGCCGGGCCGCCTGCCCGCGCCGTGACAGCAGCATCACGGCGCCGCCGAGCAGGGCGACCACGAGCACCACCGCTCCGAGCACCATGAACGCGGGATTGCGCATGACCATCATGACGGTCAGCGACAACACCATGCCGATCATCGGCAGCAGGGACAGCAACTGGTTGCCTTGAGGGTTCCCCTCGGGGAGGGTCGGCGGGGCCTCGACCTCGTGGGGGTCCTCCGGTGGCAGCGGATGGACGGTCCGGGCCGGCCGGTGCACCGTGCGGGTCGTCACCAGCACTCCTCTCGAAACGGGGCCGCGTGGGACCTCGTACGCGGACGGTGGAGACGCGCGGACCGCGCTCAGGGGGCGAAGCGGGCCTCCAGGTGATCCCACTGAATTCTCGCGCACCCGGAGGAACACGACGTGCCCGAGGGCGGTCCGGTTCCGGTGAGGGGGCGCCGGGGCGGAGGAGAGGGAGGGCGGGCCGGGAGAGGGGCGGTGGGGGTCACGCCACCGGGGGAGGGGGTGGAGCAGGCCTGAGGGCGATCCGTTCGAGCGGGCCGGGAGCCCCGTTGCCGAGCCGGTGTGCCGGAACTTTCACGAGAAGGCGGGGAAGGCGGTCGGTGGTTCCGTTGAGAAGCTTCACCGGCTTCCCCGGAGGAGAGGCCCTGAGCCCGGAGGCCTCTCACCGATGAGATGGGTTCGCCGCCACTCCCGTTCCGCGTGGACCGCTCCGCCTCCTCACGCCCTTTCCGGACGCGCGGGCGGCTGTGGGCACCGGACCACTTCTCCTCGACGAGCGACGAGAACGGGCCGGGCGGCGGGCGGGAGGCCGGGATGTGGAACGCGAACCGGTACGGGACGGAGACGGGATGTGGTGAGGAACAGCCGTCATCCGTACGGCGGCGTGTTCCACGGGGCTGTGCCCGTCAGCCGGGATTCTCTCATTTCCAGTCGTACCAGTCGTATTCGAGGCGTTGTCGTCGTTCTTCTTCGCTCATGTCCTGTTGTTCGGGGGCGCGCCACCACCAGTGTGATGCGGGGATCCAGGAGGGGATTTCATGTTCGCGTACGGGAGGGGCGTCATCGGCGACATCGTGGAGGGTTTCGTCGATGTCCTGGATGGCCTCCCGGTCGGGTTCGTAGAGGAGGGGTTCCAGGGGGTGAACTCGTCGTTGATGATCTGGAGGACCGATCGGCTCCAGCAGGCGTCGGCGTATCCGTCGAGGCGGCCGCGATCGGCCTCCTGTTGGCAGGCGATGAGGTAGAGGACAAGGCTGGCGCGGTTGACGTCGGTCTGCATGAGCTCGCTGAAGCGGGCCTTGAAGGCGGCCATCTCCGCCGGGTCGATGGGTGTTTCCAGGCTGAGGCGGTAGAGCTCTACCGCCCCCTCCATCGCGGCTCCTGCGGCCGGGGGACGTTTCTTGTCCCCTCGTTTACGGTCCACCAGGTAGTCGATCACCTGTTCCATTTCCCGGGAGATGTGTGAGCGTTGTTCTCCGAATTCGGTCATCTTTCCTCCTGCGCGCTGCCGGATGTTCCGAGAGGGCGGGTGGCCGGTGCTGAGAATTTCTGAAAACTCGCGGCGCGCTTCTCGTGTCCGGCTTCCAGTGGTCTGCCGACGGGCCTTGTAACGGCTTGCCGATGACCGGGTCGGCTCCTGGAAGGGACATTTCTCGGCCGTGCGTGTGCTTCAAAGGACATTGCTGTCATGTGGATAGTCGCCGGAGCCTCCCATTTTTCTTATCCGGGTTTGTGTTCCGCGCGGCACTCCGGCCCTTTCACGTTCCGCCTGCGTGGCCATGGAACCGAGGAACTGTGGGAGGCAACGGTTCCGGCGGGCGTCGGAGTATGCGTGTCGAGGCGGCCATGTTCGGTGTCCTGTCGGCAGGCGCTGAGGTGGCGGGTGAGTCCGGCGCGGTTGACGGCGGTCCGCACACGCCCGATGCAGAGGGCCGTGAATGCCGCCGTCTCCGCCGGATTCACGGATGTTTCCCGGCGGAGACGGTGAGGTCATGTGGCGTGGCGGATGCCGATGTCGCTCCCGGAGGAGGAGAACGGGGGCCGTCTCCGGGCCGGGCGGCGCCGCAAGGCGACCGGGGCTCAGCGTTCTCCCGAGGCCGTCCACCACCAGTGGTGGGCGGGTATGCCCACGGGCGCGGCGGCCGGCGAGGCGCCGGTGGCCAGGGGCAGCTGCTCGCGGAGGTCCTCGTCGATGTCGTCGATGACGGACATGTCGACCAGGGCGAAGGCGGCGCCGCCGAGGAAGCCCTCGAACAGGGTCTCCAGCGCGGAGCGGTACAGGCAGGCACCGAACCACCCATCACCGGAGGCGTCGTCGGCGTAAGAGCGCAGCCGGGCGATGTAGGCGTCCAGGTCGTCAGGGCGGCCGGCGAACTGGAGGGCGAGGTCGCGGCGCTGCCGCTCATCGGCGGCCTCGGGGGTCCCGGTGGCCGTGCCGAGCACCATGAGCATGGCCCGGTCGAAGGGGACCGTGTCGTCGCGCAGATCGGCGAGGGCCTGAGAGAGGCAGGCGGCGGGGCCGGCGGTGAAGGAGTACACCGGGACATCCGGGGCATCGACGGGCCAGCCGAAGGAGTCGAGCCACGTTCCGTGGTCGGGGTCGATGCGTACCCGGGCGCGCAGGGTGACGGTGACGCCGGCGGCCTCCTCCGCCACGCGCTGGAGGACGAGCAGCCGTTCTCCGGTAGGCGAGGTGGTCTCGGCGACGAGTTCCCCTTCGGCCAGGGTGCGATGGGCCGCCTCGTGGTAGGGCGTGATCGGTGAGCCGGATCCGCGTTCGGCCACGGGGAGTTCCCGGATGTGACGCATGGCGGCGGTGGCCGCCGCGATGGGGGAGTCGAACCCGATGCGCCGGGCCTGGGAGCGGATCTCCGCCATCAGCACGTCGCGCGGAGCCGCGGGATCGATGCTCACCTCCCCTTGACCGAGGCGGGCCACCTCCGCGATGTCGGCGTCTAGGCGCCGGCGGATCGCGTCGGGGTCGGCGAGCATCCGCTCGGCGGCGATCTCCTCGGGGCTGCGTCGTTCGCTCACGGTTCTCCAGTCAGTCGTGCCAGTCGTACCAGTCGTATTCGAGGCGTTGTCGTCGTTCTTCTTCGCTCATGTCCTGTTGTTTGGGGGCGCGCCACCACCAGTGTGATGCGGGGATCCAGGAGGGGATCTCATGTTCGCGTACGGGAGGGGCGTCATCGGCGACATCGTGGAGGGTTTCGTCGATGTCCTGGATGGCCTCCCGGTCGGGTTCGTAGAGGAGGGGTTCCAGGGGGGTGAACTCGTCGTTGATGATCTGGAGGACCGATCGGCTCCAGCAGGCGTCGGCGTATCCGTCGAGGCGGCCGCGATCGGCCTCCTGCTCGCAGGAGGAGAGGAAGAGGGCGAGTCCGATGCGGTTCTCCTTGGTCTGCATGAGCTCGGTGAAGCGGGCCTTGAAGGCGGCCATCTCCGCCGGGTCGATGGGTGTTTCCAGGCTGAGGCGGTAGATCTCCACCGCGCCCTCCATCGCCATTCCCGTGGCCGGGGTACGGTCCTTGTCCCCTGGCTCAGGGCCTGCCAGGTAGTCGAGCACCTTCGCCATTTTTCGGGAGATGTGTGATCGGCGTTCTTCGAATTCGGTCATCTCTATTTCACGGCCTTCGCTCCGCCGTACGTTAGCATGATGAGTCTACCTTCCGGAGTCGCGATGACGATCGCCTCCACCCGGCTTACCGGTCTACCCTTTCCATTCTTCAATGGATTGCCGTCGGCATCGAGCGTGCTGCGCTGGTAGATGAGCTTTTCGGTTCCGTCCGGGCCGACGCTTCTGCTGACCAGTTCGCCCTCCCGGATCGTCCTCTCCGCGCTGCTGTGGAAGTCCGCGAATTTATCGCCCCTGTTCTCCGCGGTCGGCAATTCCAGATAGTGCTTCCGTACGTGGTAGGCGACCGATGTCTGGTGTCCCATGCTGATCGAGCCGGCATGCTCGCGGACCTGCCGGTCCAGTTCATCCCCGGAGAGACCGGGTTCGATCTGTGTGGTTGTAGGCCAGAGTCTGCGCACGGCGGCGTGATCCGCGTCCAGTTGCTTCTGGATGTCGCGTTCCAGGATGATCCGGGCTGCGGCTTGCTGTCGGCTCTCACCCTTATGGATCTGTCCCGCCGACTCCTCGCGGCGAAGCTCATCGGCTTTTTCGTCGTAAAGCGACTTGTAGTACTCGTACCTGTAGGCGACCTCTCGGGGGGAGTCTGCCCCCTCCATGGCGAACTTTAGGGCTTCCGGATGCAGCATTTCGTAGACTTTTTTGTTGAACGTCTGACCGAGGGCGGTCGCCAATCTCTGCCATTCGTCGCCGTTGCGTGGGTGATCCCCGCGGAGTGCCTCGATTCTCTCATCGCTCAATCCGCCCTGACGTAGCGCGGCCTCCAGTTCGTCGGCCTTCTTGAACTTCTTCTGTTCCCCGGGGGTGAGGGCGGGTTCCTCCTCCTTGGGCGTTCCCTCGCGTTCCGTCCCCTCGCCGTCCGTGCCTTCGGTGCGAGGCGTGCCGGAGCCGGTGTCCCCGGGGGCGGGAGACGACGGCGGGTCGTTCGGTGTCTCGCTGGAGGGGCGGGTCCCCTCGTCGCCCGTGTCGCCCGTACCGGAGGGGGTACCCCCTCCAGGGGAGGAGGGAGGTTCGGAAGGGCCTCCGGTCCCACCGCCGGTCCCACTGCCACCGGAGCCGGTGCCACCGCTGCTGGAGCCAGAGCCGGTCCCACCGCCGGAGCCGGTGCCGCCGGTGCCACCACCGGTCTCGTTTCGGCCGGTGTCGCCGCCTCCGCCCCCGGTCCCGCCACCGGTTCTCCCGGTCCCTTCGGTCCCCCCGGGTCCTCCGGGTCCACCGGGCCCCTGATTCGCCGATGCCTCGATGCGGCCGTTGCCCGCTTCGGCGTGGGCCATGGCGGGTTCCCGGTTGTCGACCGCTCCCGGGATGCCGTTCTCGGACCTGTCGGCGGCCTCGATGTCGTTGCGGAACTGCTCGATGGTGAGCTCGTGGATCTGTTCGGTGGTGGCCAGGTCCCTGAAGTGCTCGACCTCGGCGTTGCTACTAACGTCGATGCCGGCCGGGGCGGTGTCGCCGGGCGTCTCGGGGGCGGAGTAGCCGGACTCGGTGCCGGAGCCGGTGGAGTCGTCCCCACGGGGTCCGGATGTGGAGGGGCGCGGATCCCCGCCGGTGTTCTCGGGCGTGGTCGTGTTGCTGAGGGCTTCGGCCTCGTTGAGGGCGGCGTCGAGCCGGCCAAGTCGCCCCGTGTCGATCCGCAGGTCCCCCGCCGCGTCACCCAGGTCCGACAGTGCCTCGGCGGCACTGCGCCCACCCGATGCCGTGGAGAAGTCGACCTCGGGGGTGCTCCCTCCGTCGCCACCCCTGTCGCTGTCGACGTCCACCGCGTCGCCGGCGCGCCGGCCCCCCTGGATGACGGCCTTCGCGGCACCCACGCCGACGAACATGCTGCCGATGTTGAGGACGCTCTGGGTGATGACATATCCGGGACGGTCCCCCCATTCGCGCCAGGGGACGATGGCGTGGGCGGTTTCGGTCCATCCGGTGGAGAAGTTGCCCCACCACTCGCCGAAGGAGCTGACGCCCCAGCCGTTCTCGCCGTAGAGACCGGCCAGGGCGCCGAAGCCTTCGAGCATCCCGGAGTAGGTGTCGGAGAGGTTGTCCCCCCATTCGCTCCAAGAACCGACGCCCCACCCGTTCTCACCGTAGAGGCCGACGAGGCTGGCGGCGTCCTGGGCGATACCGACGACGAAGTCCTTGCCGCCGTCCCAGACGTCCTCGTACCAGGGGGCGTCGTGCTCTTGGGGGGTGGCCCAGGGGGTGGCGACGTTCTGGGGAGCCTCGGTGAAGCCGTAGGGGACCTCGCCCTCGCCGAGGCTGGGCGCCTGTCCGCCAGGGTCGACGGCGACGAAGGTGGTTCCGCCGAACAACGCCGTGATCTTGTTGGCGCAGGTTCGCTCGGCCTCCTTGTAGTCGTTGTCGGCCTTGGAGATGTCGTTGTTGAGCCGGTCGAGTTCGGCGACCTTGTCCTCGTCCTCGCGCCAGTCCTCGTCGCCGTCGATCTCGGTCTTGAACGCCTCGGCGTCGGCCTTCAGGGAGACGAGGCGGGCCTTGATGGCGCGAGCCTCTTCGGCGAAGGCGATGAGGGCGTCGCCGACGGTGGCGGCGGCGGAACCGACGTCGTCGCCGTCGGTGGCGACGGGGTCGACTGCGGACAGGAGGATGTCGGCTTCGGGAGCGATGTAGACGCCGTCGAGGCCGCCCCAGGCGCTCTTGATGTCCTGGCCCGCCTGGGCGATGTCCTCGCCGTCGTCCTTGATGGCCTGGCCGGCGGCCTCCACCGCGTCGGGGTCGACCCCCGGGATAGGGATCGCGCTCGGATCGATCACAGCGCCTTCACTCAACGCTCCACCACCAGCCGTCCGTTCGAGCCGTCGTTACGTCGCTTCACGAGGTGCCGGGGCGGGGCTGTGGGCCGCGCTCGCTCCGGCGGAGGGGGTTTGGGGACGGAACGGTCCAAGGGGACGGCGGGAGGTCCGCGCGCCTGCGGCCCGTTCCGTCCGGCCGGTCACAGGTCCAGGTCGGTGACCACGCCGGCGTTGTTCTGGGCTTCGGCCGCCATCTCCAGGTTCCCGTCGAGGTAGGCGGTCGTGGCGTCGGTGCACCCCGTGATGGCGCTGGCCGTCTTGGCGACCATGCCTTGCAGGGTCGTGCCGTACTCCTCCAGGAATTCGGCGAGTGCGGTGCCGATGGGCCCGCTGTCGGCGGCCGTCCCGGCCTCCTCGACGTGGGTCCCCAGGGCGTCGATCGCGGCGACCAGACCGCCCTCGCCGTCCTCACCGCCGACGTAACCGCCCACCGTCGTCATGACGGTGCCGACCGCGGGGGCCTGGATGTCCCAACCGGACATGGGGATCCGTCCCTTCTGCTCGTCTGGTGGTCCCGCTTCCACCGCGCCGCGCGGCGGAAGCGGGCGGGGGTCAGTGGCCGGACGCGGCGAACATGCCGGCCCGGAAGCCGGATGGCGGGGGAGGCGATGCGGGCTGTCCGGAGTCGGTCATGGCCGGTTCGAGCGCGGCGACACGTTCCATCAGGCGGGCCAGGGTCGCGTCGAGCACGCCGGCCTCCCGTCTGACGTGCGCGTTCAGCCGCGCCGCTGTCGTCCGCAGCCGCTCGGCGGGCTGCTGAGGGGGCTCGGAGACGGAGGCGGGCGTGAGGTCGTCCTGCTGCGCCGGTCCGGGATCGTGCGCGGGCGTCCCGGTGTCCCAGCCGACCGGATCCACCAGTTCGAACTTCATTCCTCCGCCCCCAAGCGCACGCGTTCCAAACGAAAAGCGCTGACGATCTTTGACCTGTATTATGCATGTCCTTGACTTGCGAGGCTTTTCTGACTCATTTGCTGAATCGCACACCGGAATGCGGGAACCCGTGGTCGTTCCGGTGCGTCCGCTCGGTGCGGAGACGAAGACGCGGACGTCCGCACGCCAGACCACCGAGAAACAGGTGAACAGATGTCACGATGGGACTACGGCGACCAGACCCTGACCACCCTCGCTCGCAACACCTCGGGATCGAGTGACGAGCTGGGGTCCCTGATCAACCAGCTCATCCAGGCGGCCGAGCCCCTGGCCGGCAAGTTCAACGGCGCGGGCAAGGCGGCCTTCGACTCCTTCAAGGCCCGTTCGGAGCAGATCACCGCCGACCTCAACGCCGGTCTCGGCTCGATCAACGAGGGGCAGCGCGGAATGGAGAGCGCCTTCTCCACCGGGAACCAGACCATGGCCGACGAGGCCCAGCGCAACATGAGCGCGGCCAACTTCGACGCCGCGAAGTTCCGCACGGCCTGACCCCCGACCCCGAGGAGCCCTTTCATGAGCGGTAACGGACGCAACAGCTACGACCTCGGCGCCTCGCAGGAGGCGCAGACCAACATCCACTCCGTCATGTCCCGTCTGGAGACCCTGATCGGCGACCGCGACGTCGACGTGAGCAACGCGATGAGCGACTTCGAGGCGACGGGGGTCTCCGAGGAGTACAGCGCCAAGGAGCTCAAGTGGCACAACGCGGCCAACGAGGTGCGTGAGATCATCCGCCTCGTCCGCCAGACCCTGGAGACCAACGACGGCACCGCCCAGGACGCTCTCAGCCGGGCCAGCGCCGCCGTCCAGGCCATCTAGCGTCACCGCGCGTACGGGACGGGCGAGGGGAGCGTCGTGGCGGCTCCCCTCCCGTGTCGGGCCCCGGTGACATCGGCCCCTCGGCCGTGACCCGAAAGGAACACCGATGGCACGCGACTACGACAGCCAGTTGCTGGAGTCGGTCGCGGTGCGCCGCCAGCGTCTCCGCGAGGCGGTGCTGTTCGGCCCGCAGCGGGACCGCAGAGGGCTGGACGAGAACATCACCAAGATCATCGTGGGTCTGTGCGTGGCCGCGGTCCTGTGCGGGGGGACGGTCGGCTGGTCCTTCGTCCAGGACCGCCTCGCCACCCAGGAGCGGGAGGCCGAGCAGGTCGCCGGGCCCCCTGGCGACGCGATCGCCCCCGTGCCCGCCGACTGGGTGGGGACGCAGGTCACGCTGTCGATGCTGCGGGAAGAACTGGACCGCGCCGGTGTGCCCCGTGACCTCTACGTCCTGCCCGGCGACCCACGGCCACCGGCCGCGCACGTCACCAGCTACTACCTGCTCAGCCAGGACGAGGACGGGTACTCGATCGGCGTCGTGGAGTTCGAGCGCGGCCGTACGGGCGCGGAGTTCGCGTCCATGGACGAGGCGGCCCGCTGGCTGTACCAACAGGTGGCGACGACGGAGTCCGCTCCGGAACGTCTCAGCGCCGAAGAAGAGGACCAGGCGGCCCGGCAGAGCGCCGAACTCGCCGCAGAGGTGCGTGAACGGCTTTCCTCCGGTACCGGCGACTCCTACGCCCACACGCTGCGGACCGGTCAGATCGTGGACGCGTTCGGCCAGGAGAGCGGTTCGCTGCTCTACCCCGACGGCCTCCCCTTCGCCGAGCGCGGCCTGCCGGAGCAGGTCCGCACGGTTCCCGAGGAGGCGGGCGACGGGGGGACGGAGGGCACCTACCACCGTTACCGCGTGGTCTACCCGTTCCAGGTGACCGCCTCACTCTCCCCCGGGGCCGGGTCGGGGGACGGGGGCGGCGTCCGGTTCTCCGTCGACGCCACGGGTTTCAGCCGGCAGCCCGAACTGCCGAGTATCCGTTGGCTGCTCGGCAACGGCTACCTTGAACGCGTCGCGGTGACCGAGGTCCCCGAGTAGCCCGCTCAGGGACACGATCGTGACGGGCACAGACACAGCGAATGGAAGGGTCCGATGACCGCTTGGAGCCGGGTGACGCTCGTCGGCGGGCGGCGCAGGGTCGACGCCGTCCTGCCCGCCCGGGAACCGGTCGGGGCGCTCATGCCCGAGGTACTCCACCTTCTCGGCGACGAGGTGGACGGCCCGGCGCGGCCGCTGCACCTCGCGACCGCGTCCGGTGCCATCCTCGACGGTGAGTCCACGCTCGCCGACCGCGGCATCCCCGATGGCGCGGTGCTGCGTCTGGTCCGGGCCGAGGACCCGTTGCCCGCTCCCGTCGTCCACGAGGTACCCGAGGCCGCGGGGGACGCGCTGGACGGGCACCGGGACCGCTGGAACCCCGAGGCGGCCCGCTGGACCGCCACCGCGGTGCTCACCGCACTGACGCTCGTCGTGGGCCACTTCCTGCGGGTGGGAATCGGCGGTGGCACGGGGGTGACCATCGCCGCGGTGGCCGCGCTGCTGCTCTTCCTCACCGGTCCGGCGATCGGCCCCACCTGGCGTGAGCCGCTGGGCACGGCGCTGTCCATCGCCGGTGCGGTCCTGGGTGGGTACGCGCTGTGGGCCGGCGCCGATCTCCACGCCTGGCCGGCCTGGGCCAGGTGGGGTGGCACCGCGCTCCTCGCGGGGCTGCTCGTCATCCTGCTCGGCCTGATCTCGCGTCTCGGCCGGGGCGGCCTGATCGGCGGCGGCGCGCTGTCGCTCCTGGCCATGTTGTGGCCGGCATGCGCCCTGCTGGGGCTGGACGCGGCTCGGACCGGCGCAGTGGCGGCCGTCGTCTGCGTGGTCCTGCTCGGCGTGATCCTGCGAGCCGCCTCGGCGCTGTCGGGGCTGACGGCCCTCGACGACCGGCGGAGCGCGGGAGGCGAGGTGAGCCGTGGTGACGTGATGGCCGCGTTGACCGCGACCCACCGCAGCATGGCCATCGCCGTCGTCGCGGTGGCCGTGTGCGCCGCCGGGGCTGGTGTGGGACTCGCCTCGGAGTTCGACGGATGGACGGCGGCCCTGTCCGCGCTGTTCGCGGTCGTGGTCGCGGGCCGGTCCCGGATGTATCCCCTCGCCTCTCAGAAGGTGTCGCTGCTCGCCGCCGCCCTGGTGGTCCTGACCGCAGCCGCCCTCGCCTGGAGGGAGGAGGCAGCCTGGGCGGTCTGGCCGGTGGTCGCCGTTCTGCTGCTGATCGCGATCATCCCCGTCGTGGTCCTCACGAGGGAGCAGCCCGAGCATGTCCGGGCCCGGCTGCGCCGCATCGCCGGACGTATCGAGGCCGTCGCGGTGGTCGCTCTCATCCCGGTCACCATCGGGGTCTTCGGTACCTATGGGCGTCTCCTCACCACCTTCTGAGCCGCACACGATCCCCCGGGGAGGCAGCGAGATGGACGAGCCCCACGCGCGCGGTGCCGTGGCCGCGCCGGTCACCGGCCCGCACGGGGACTCCCTGATGCGGCGGATCGGCCGTGCCGTCGCGCGCTCGTTGTGGCCGGCCGATGACCTCGGGGAGGCCGTCGAGACCGGCCGAGCCGTCCAGCGTCCGATCACCACCGGCCGCCGGATCGCCGTGGGCGGTGTCGACGGGGAGACCGACCACGGTGTCCTCACCGCGTTGCTGGCCACCGTGTTCGCCCATTACCGGCACGACCGGGTGCTCGCCGTCGACGTCGATCCCGGGGTGGGGTCGTTGGAGTACCGGTTCGGGGTGCGCCCGCGGCTGTCCCTCGGAGACCTCGGCAGGGAGGCGGGCGGAGGCGGCTCCTTCGAGGTGATCGAACCGTACCTGACCGCCGTCCGTGAGCGGCTGTGGACCCTTCCCGTCACCCGTGACGACATGGGCGGGCACGCGGCCGGCGACCGCGGTGTCGTCACCGCGCTGTCCCGGTTCTTCGGTGTCACGCTCGTCGACTGCGGGCCCGAGACGTCCTCGGCCGTGGACCGCGCGGTACTGGCGGCGGCGCACGCCCGGGTCCTCGTCGTGCCGGCCACCCGTGAAGGCGCGTTCCAGGCCGGGCGCGCGCTCGATCTGATGGTCGCCGAGGACGCCGGGTTACCGCGGCGCTCCGTCGTCGTGTTCGCCGAACAGGCTCCAGGGGGCGACCCGCGCTTCGACCTGCTCGGGACGGCCGGCGTCGTCCGGCGCAGCGGGGCCGCGATCGCCCTGCTCGGCTACGACCGGCACCTCGCGTTGACCTCGGTTCCGGATCCGCGCAGGCTCGCCCGGAACACCCACACCACCGTGGTACGGCTGGCGGCCGAGACCCTGCGCAGGGCCGGATGACCGAGACGTCCCCTCGCCGGCGGCCGGCCGGAACCCCAGGAGAGTCCATGTCGATCCCACCCCAGGACGGTCCGGCACACGGGAACCTCCCTTCCTCCCCCGAACCAGGACGGCGGGAGGAGGCCCCGTCGGACCGGCTCCCCGCCCCGCCCGCCCCGCCCGTGGTGCCCATTCCAGGTCCCCCGCCCGAGTGGACCTCCGTGGCCGTGCCAGGGTTCCGCGCCCCTGCCGAGCCGCAACGGAATCCGGTCCCGTTCCACGGTGCTGCGCAGGACGGTGGACGACCGGTGCCCGGAGCGCGGTTCGTGGAGACCCGTGTGCGCGGCGACGCCGTCCATGTCGACGGACGGCCGGTGCGAGTGGTGGCCGGTTGTCGGGTCGCCCAGGAGTTCATGGAGGGACCACCGGCCCGGCGCCCGACCGGAGGTCCCGAGCACCGCCCGGAAGCGGCCGGCGACCCGGGACGGACCGGGTACGAACGGACGTTGCGGGAGCTGCACGCCGTGCCGCTCCCGCGCTGGCGTCGGCTGCTCGCGAGGACCCCGGCCGCCCGGCGGAGGGCCGGGGCGGTCGGTTAGGCGCGGCGCCGCGGGCGCGCGGTCTACTCCGGGTGGGGGGTCCGATGGCCGGTGGCGGTGAGGAAGTCGCCGATCAGGGCGGCCCACTCGGCGGGGCGTTCGGCGGCGATCGCGTGGCCGCAGTCGAGCTCCACCAGCTCGGCCCCCGGGATGCCCTCGGCCAGTTCCCGCGAATGCTCCGGGGGCACCAGCAGGTCGTCCACGGGGGAGACGACGAGGGTGGGCACCCCGACCCGCCCCAGATCCCCGCGTACGTCCAGGCGGCTCAACAGGTCGAGCTGCCCGTCCGTACCGGGGGGCATCCCCTCGGCGAACAGGGCGAGCTGCTCCTCCACCTCCGCCTCGGAGCGGCCCCGCAGCCACGCCGGGCTGTTGACGAGCAGGGTCAGGTAGGAGGCCAGCCCCCTCGCGTCACCCGACCCGAGCAGCGCGCGCCAGGTGCCCACGGCCAGGCGCAGGCGGATGTCGGGGCGGGCCAGGCCGGCGGAGAGGACGAGCGCGGTCACGCGGGCCGGGTGACGGGTCGCGGTGCGGACCGCGACCGCCGTCCCCATGGAGAAGCCCGAGACGGCGAACGTCTCGACGCCGGCGCGCAGGGCGCTCTCGACGATGTGGTCGGCCAGGGCGTCGAGGGTCGGCGGGCCGGACGGCGCCGGCGTTCCCCCCGAGCCCGGGTAGTCGGGGCCGACGACCGTGTTGCCGAGGGCGAGGGGCGCGATCAACGGGCCGTAGCTGTCCTGGATGTCGCTGCCCGCTCCGTGGGCGAGCAGCAGTCCCGGTCCAAAGCCGCATACGAGAGCGTCGGCAGTCGGAATCATGACAACCGATTCTCCCGCTGGAGAAGGTGAGGGGCCACTACGCGAATGGGTAGCCCCGCGGCAACGGGGAAGGTAGGAGGCGGGCAACCATTCCCCTCCGTAAGGACGGCCCTATGACCGCGCTCCTTCGACCTCAGGAAATGGAATCGGATATCTCGGCGGCGAACGCCTTCAGATGAGCGCTCTCGCCACTGCGCGGCCATATCAGGCCGAGCGCGGACATCGGCAGTCCGCCGACGGGAACGAAGGCGATGTCCCGGCGCCGGTTGTACTCGGCGGTGGAACCGCACAGCAGCATCGCGCCTCGCCCCGCGGCGATCAGCGTCAACCCCTCCTGAAGGGTCTGCACCCCGCCTTCTTGGGGGATGGGGCGGCCCTTCGGGGTGACCTGTGGGGAATGGACCCTCTTCCAGTACTCTGGCGCGGGACCGGTGAGGGGGATGAGGCAGACGCGGGCCAGATCCTCCGCGTCCAGCCGGGCGCGCTGCGCGAAGGGGTGGCGCACCGAGACGGCGAGCCTCTGCTGCTGCTCGGAGAACACCGGCCCCAGGTGCAGGTCCGGTTCCTCCACCGGGAGCAGGACCACCGCGGCGTCCACGGTCTCCCGTCGCAGCGCGCCGAACGGGTCCGACAGGGGGATCTCGGCGATGTCGACGCGGCATTCGGGGTGGCGGGCCTGGAAAGCGGTGATGGCCCGCGTGATCTCCTCGTAGATGGCCCCCTGGAAGCCGATGCGGATGCGGCGCGCGGTGCCGTGGGCGGCGGCGCGGGCCTGTTCGACGGCCGAGACGAGGGCGTCGTAGGCGGGACGCAGCGAGGCGAGGAACTCCTCGCCGGCCGCGGTGAGGCGCACGTGGCGGCTGGTACGGGCGACGAGGCGGGTGCCGACACGGCGTTCGAGCGCGCGCAGGAGCTGGCTGACCCGGCTCTGCGAAATGTAGAGGCGTTCCCCCGTGCGGCCGAAGTGCAGTTCCTCGGAAAGGACCAGGAAGCATTCCAGTTCCCTGATCTCCAGACCTCGCACGGACGCCTCCCGTCTCGACCGGCTTTCAGGGCCGGGGACTGCATCGATGAACCCAGCTAATTGAAGCATGAGGAATTCGATATTGTTCCGCCCGGTCCACACCGTTTTGATGGCCGCATGTCCAACCATTCCGAAGTCGCCACTCCCACAGGTGTGGGAACGCGCAACCCGACCAGAGGGTGGCTCGCCGTCATCGCGGTGGCGATCGGTACCTTCACGGTCGTCACCTCCGAGATGATGCCGGTCGGCCTGTTGACGCCGATCGGTGACTCCCTGAACGTCTCCGAGGGGACGGCCGGGCTGACGCTGACGATCACGGGTCTGGTCGCCGCGGTCTCCGCGCCGTTCGTCCCGACCCTCATCGGCCGTTCGGACCGCCGAATCGTGCTGATCGCGCTGATGGTGCTGCTCGCCGGCGCCAACCTCCTCTCGGCCTGGGCGCCCAACTTCACCATCATGGTCGTGGCCCGCATCCTCGTCGGAGTGGGCATGGGGGGTGTCTGGGCGCTCGCCGCCGGACTCGCGCCGCGTCTCGTCCCCGAGAGGTCGATCGGCTCGGCGACCTCCATGATCTTCAGCGGTATCGCGGTGGCGTCCGTCCTCGGCGTCCCCACCGGCACCTACATCGGGGCCCTCGTCGGCTGGCGCGCGGCGTTCGTCGTGATCGCGGGGCTGGCGCTGGCCGTGGCGGTCGCGATGGCCGTGCTGCTGCCCAAGCTCACCGTCGCCCAGGCCGCCCGGCTCAGCGGGGTGGCGGGGCTGCTGCGCAATTCGCGGGTGGTCACCGGCCTGGTCATCGCCGTACTGCTCGTGACCGGACACTTCGCCGCCTACACCTATATCCGGCCGGTCCTGGAGGAGGTCACCGGTATCGGCGCGGCGCTGATCAGCGTGATGCTGCTCGTCTACGGCATCGCCGGCATCATCGGCAACTTCGTGTCGGGTCCGCGGGCGGCCCACGCGCCGCGCACCATGCTCGTGGTGCTCAGCACGGGCCTGGCGCTGTCGGTGCTGTTCACGCCGTGGCTGGGTGTCGGTGTTCTCGGAGCGGGCGCGCTGCTGATCCTGTGGGGCCTGTCCTACGGCGGTGTTTCGGTCAGCGCGCAGACCTGGATGATGAAGTCCGCTCCCGGCGAGGAAGAGGGCGTCTCCTCCCTCTTCGTCGGTGTCTTCAACGGAAGCATCGCGCTGGGCGCGTTCGTCGGCGGAATGGTGCTGGACGCCACCGGCATCGTCTCGGTCATGTGGGTGGCGGGCGCGCTCGCGGTCGGGGCGCTGCTCGTGGCACTGGCGGGCCGGGCTCCCGCGACCACGCGCTGAGACCGGGGAACGTGCGCCCCGCCTCCGCGGTCCCGACGGGAGGGGTCGGGCCCGCGGAGGCGGGGCGCGCGGCCCTGGACGCAGCGCATCCCCGCTCGCGTCCGTGGACGGACGCGGTTCTGGTGAAACGAGGTGGAGAACATGTCCGGCTTGCCGCAGACCCCGGTCCGCGACGACGTCGTGGGAGAACTCGTCGAACGGCACCGTCCCCTGCTGGACCGCGCCCTTGAGGCGGTGTCGACGAGGGAGTACTGGGCGGCCTACGAGGAGGACCGGGACGCCTACGGCCCGGACGCGGAGAAGGAGGGCGAGGCGGCGTTCCAGGCCCGCCTGGGAAAGCCGTTCGCGTTGGGCCAGCCCGCCGTTGACGGGCTCGTGGGGCCCGAGCCGGAACAGGGCGGGGAACGGTCCCCCTTCGGCTCCCTCCTGCGGATCTCCTATCCGCACGTGGACCCCGACCGGTTGTTCCCGGCCATGCGCGCGGCCATGCGCGGGTGGGCGCGGACCACCCCCGAGGAGCGGGCGGCGGTGTGCGCGGAGATCCTCGCCCGCATCAACCGGCGCTCCCACGAGTTCGCCCACGCGGCCACGCACACGAGCGGCCAGGGAAGCCTGATGGCCTTCCACGCCGGGGCGGCGCACGCCCAGGACCGGGGCCTGGAGGCGGTGGCCCACGTCCTCGCGGAGCAGACCCGTCTCCCCGCGAGGGTCGAGTGGCGTAAGCCGACCGCCGACGGCGCGGAGGTGCTGGCCAAGACCTTCTCCCCGGTCCCCCGGGGAATCGGACTGGTCATCGGCGGTAGGACGGTGCCGACGTGGAGCGCCTACCCCGGACTCTTCGCCTCCCTGACGGCCGGGAACGCGGTCCTGGTCAAACCGCACCCCGAGGCGGTGCTCCCGCTCGCCATGACCGTCGAGGTGGCGCGGGAGGTGCTGCGCGAGGCGGGGTTCGCCCCCGACCTCGTCTGCCTCGCCGCCGAATACCCCGGCGAGGGGGTGGCGCGCGACCTGGCCACCCGGCCCGAGGTGCGGATCATCGACTACACGGGTAAGCCGGACTTCGGCGCGTGGCTGCGGGAGAACTGCCGCCAGGCGACGGTCTTCACCCACACCTCCGCGGTCAACTCGCTGTTCGTGGAGTCCACCCGCGACTACCGGGGCCTGGTGGGCAACGTCGCCTTCACCCTCGCCCTGTACAGCGGCCGGCTCTGCACGGGGCCGCAGAACCTGTTCCTTCCCGAGGCGGGGATCGCGACGGACGAGGGCCACAAGGACTTCGACCGGGTCATCGCCGACATCGGTGCCGCGCTGGACGGACTGCTGTCCCAGGGGAGCGAGTCGGCGGAGCTCCTCGGGGCGATCGGCGACTCGGAGACGCTGGAGTGCCACCGCCGCGCCGCCGCGGGCGAGTTCGGGGAGGTCCTGCACGCGGCGCCCGGGGTGTCCCACCCGGCCCATCCCGCGGCCGAGCTGTGCACGCCGGTCATCGTCCGGGGAGAGGCGGGTGCGGACGCCCTCTTCACCGAGCACCCGGGACCGGTCTACTTCGCCGTCCCGGTGCCGTCGGCCGAACAGGCCTTCGAGACGATGGCGGAGACGGCGCGGCGCAGCGGATCGCTGGTGGCCGGGGTGCACACGGTCCGGCCCGACGTGCGCGAACAGGCCGAGGAGTTCGCGAGGGAGAGCGGGGTGAACCTCTCACTCGACCTGACGGGCCCGTGGCTGATGACGCAGGCGTCGATCTTCTCCGACGTCCACGGGACCGGGGCCAACGCCTCGGGCAACGCCGCGGTCTTCCACGGTTCCTTTGTCACGTCCCGCTTCTCGGTGGTCGGGGTACGGCGCCGCGTCGACGAGCGGGACCGTCCGTGAGGACGGGGAGACGACCTCCGTCCCCGGCCTCCGGAGCCGATCCCCCGGGCTCCGGAGCCGTCGGGCCGGTCCTCAGTCCTCGCCCACGGCGTTGAGCAGCTCGACCCGGGAGTTCACCCCGTAGTGCCGGAACAGTTTCTTGAGGTGGTAGTTGACGGTGTTGGGAGAGATCGTCAGCCGCCGCGCCACCTGGCCGTTGGTCATCCCCTGGGCGAGGAGGCGCACGATCGCGCGTTCCTTGTCGGTGAGGCGGCGCGTCTTCGCCTCCGAGAGGAGCACCCCTCCGCCCTCGTGCTGCTGGGGGCCGCCCACCTCGCGGCGCAGGATGCGCCGCAGCTCGGAGGGGACCATGGCGGAGAGCACCTGGTGGACGAGCGGGCTGTGGAAGGTGAGGTCGGGGGAGGTCGTCATGAGGCCGAGCGCGCGGGCCTCGTCGATCAGGGGAAGCAGTTCGACCAGCCGCAGCCCCAGCATCGCCCGGACCCGGTCGAGGCTCATCCGGTCCCCGAGCGCCGCCGCGACGCGCAGGAACTGACGGCATTGGGGAGAGCTCTCGTCCAGTACCGCCTTGACCCAGCGGTACAGCCGTTCGGGGAGACGATCCTCCAGGAGCCGCACCTCCGCGGAGGTGACGAGGAGGGTCTGCTCCTCCAGCATGCCGTTCAACAGCTCCACCAGGAGCTTGGGGTGTCCACCGGTCCGTCTCACCAGTTCGGCCACGGGTAACGAGAGGGGCGCTCCGAGGAGGTCGGCGGCCAAGACGGCGGCCTCGGCCGGCGGGATGCTCCCGAGGGGGATGTGCAGGATCTCGTCCCCCGGCAGCGACAGGCGCGAGTGCAGGTGGCGGGAGCAGTTCCCCACCCTGCGGGCGACCAGCCAGACGACGCCCTGCCGGCCCCTTCCCTTCTCGGAGGAGACCAGACCGTCGATCTCCAGCACGCTGAGGAGGTCGGCGTCGTCGATGACGACGAGGCCGCGTCCGTCCCCTTCGCCCTCCTCGGGTAACCGCGACGCCGGACCGTGGAGGAGATTCCTCCTGCTGACGCCGAGCCCCATGTCACGGGCGGTCTCGATGCACTCGCGCAGGAACCGGGTCTTTCCCGAACCGATGGTCCCCTCGACGAATATGAAAGTACTCTCACGGGCCCACGAGTTCTCCAGCGCGTCGACGACCATGGCCATTTCGCGCTGCCGTCCGCGCAGCGGGGGTGTTCTTGCCGTGGGGATGTGAGGTCTGCCCATCAGAGCGCTGTTCACCGTCGTTCTCTCCTGTGAGCTCGTTCGTATCCGTCGTCTGTCGTCAAAGCTCCGCGGGCTCGCCTGGGGCGGAGTCGTCGAGGTCGGGTGGCGCGGCCGTTTCCCGGGCTGGTGAGCGTATTTCTGCGCAGGCAGGAACAACGGCACCCGGATCGCGCGGATGTTGAATTCTTCTTCCTGCTACGGATTCCTCGGTGGTCCGGGAAGCAGGGCGCGAATTGCCGTCTCGATCTCGGCCGCGGTCGGTTTCTCGTCCCGGAGGAGGGAATGCAGGAGTATTCCGTCGATCATTCCCGCCGCGTACCAGGCGCGTACCGGGTCGTCGGTGTAGCAGTACGCGAAGTCCCTGAGGGCGTCCAACCATTCGTCCGTCGCCTTACGGAGGGCGGGACGGCGGGCGGCGAGGAGGAACAGCTCGTACTCGGCGAGCAGATGGCCGGGCAGGGCGACGACCCCCGCGAACAGGAGGGCGAGTTCGTGTCGGTTGTCCCCCGGCGCGGTGAGCCGGCGGACCCGTTCGGCGTCCTCCGTCATCACGCTGCTCAGGGCCGCGGTCAGCAGGTCCTCCAGCCCCGTGAAGTAGTAGGTGGAGGCGGAGGTCGGCAGCCGGGCCTCCTGGGAGACGGTCCGGTGGCTCACGCCGCTGACACCGTCCCTTTCGATGACGCGCAAGGTGGCCTCGATCAACGCGCGGCGTCGCCGGTTGCCCTTGATGCGTCGACCGTCCGTGACGATGGTGGGCTGTTCCAATGTTCTTTCCTTCGTCTCCTGGCGGAACGGGCCGTCCCGCCGATCCGGAGAGTCCAGTGGTGAGGAAACCGGGGACCCCGTGATCGATACGGACAGAAAGTGGGATGACCGTCTCGATTTTTAGCCCCACCGCGCACGGCTGACAACAGAAGGTTATGTGATGTGGATCACTGGACGGGGTGAAGAGTCGGAAGGGGGTCGTGACCTTGGAAAAAGCGAAGAAGTGGCCGCTTATTCCCATGCTGCCGGAAGTGGCCGGTGAACGTCCGGTGCGGAGTGTGACCGTTTTCCTATCTTCGACAAATGAGCGCACATGGCGAGGGTGTGACCCTCTCGTTGGTTGATAACTGAACTAATTCGACTACCCGACCGGCGACTTCCCCTACTTGATCGTGTAGTGGTCGATGGTCGCGCCACCTGGTTACTCTCCAGCGTGTCCTTGGTGACTCGGCGTCCGTGCGCCGAAAGTATTTTTTTCCTCCCCTCGCGGAGAAATGGAAACTCAATGTTCCAGAATCGAACGGTAAATCAAGGGGAAGCGTCAGGGGAATTCTCGCTGAATGCGTATCAGCGGGATGTCTGGACGGCCGAGTCGCGTACTCCGGGTGGCCCCCAGTTCAACGTCGTCGTCGACGAGCGCCTCGAAGGCGACGTGGACGCGGGCCTGTTGCTCGAACACGTCGTGCGGGCCCTGCGCGGCCACGACGCCTTCCGGTTCCGTTTCGGCGAGGACGGCGAGGGCGACCCCGTGGCGCGGCTCGACCCCGCCGACCCGGACGCCTGGACACCCGAGGTGGAGACCGTCGACCTGTCCGGCGAGGAGGACCCCCGGCAGGCGGTGCGGGCCTGGCGGGAACGGGAGCTCGGCCGGCCTCTCGACATCGTGGACGGCCGCCCCTTCTACGCCGCGCTCGTCCGTGAAGGCCCCGAGGCGCTCCACCTCTTCCTGAAGGCCCACCACATCATCGTCGACGCCTGGGCGCTGAACCGGTTGACCCTGGAGATCCTCTCCGCCTACCGGGCCCACGGTGGCGAAGGCGCCTCCGAGATCGGGCCGTCGCCCTCCTTCGTCGAGGCGATCGCGCAACAGCGCGCCTACCACGGATCCGAGCAGTACGAACGGGACCGCGCCTTCCACCGCGAGAACCTGCGGGACGTCGCCCCCGCCCTGTTCGCGCGCGGCGGCGCCGGCCGGCCGCGGCGCGGACGCCACTCCTTCGTCATCGACGGCAAGACGGTCGGGCGGATCCTGGAAGCGGGCGCCTCACCGTTCGCCTACCTGGCCACGGCCTTCGGCGCCTGCCTCGCCCGGATCCACCGCTGCACCGAGACGGTGCTGGGCGTTCCGTTCCTGAACCGGCACACGGAGGGCGAGCGCGCCGTGGTCGGCCAGTTCGCCAACAACCTTCCCCTGCGGGTGACGGTCGACGAGGCGACCCCGCTGCTCGACCTGGCCGAGCAGGTCCGCGGCCGGCTGCGCGAACTGCGGGAGTACGAGCGCCTGCCGTTCGGCGAGATCCTGCGCGAACTGCCCGCGCAGGGGGCCGACGCGCGCCGGCTCTTCGACGTCACCCTGTCCTACATGCGCTACCCGCGCCCCTCCGAGATCCCCGGGGTCACCCGCACGACCACCATCATGGCCCCGGTGCACGACGCCAACGTCCTGTCGGTCATGGTGCACGCCTTCGAGGACGAGGAAGGCCTGCGCGTGGACCTGGACTACGCGCGTGACGTCTTCGACGGCGACTTCACCGCCGAGGCGCTGGCCGGACACGTCCAAGAGCTCATCCGCAAGGGCCTGGACCTTCGGGAGCTCCCGCTGTCGGCGCTGTCCATGCTGACGGCCGAGGAGTACGAGGAGGTCGTCCGCCTCCGGCAGGGGGAGACCGCGCCCTACCCGGCGGAGAAGACGCTGCACGAGCTCTTCGCCGAACAGGCCGCCCGCCACCCCGACCTGCCGGCCGTGGTCGACGACGCCTCCGGCGAGGTCCTCTCCTACGCCGAGCTCGACCGGCGGTCCAACCAGGTGGCCCGCGCGCTACGCGCGGACGGGGTTGGCCCCGGCGAGCGCGTCGCGGTCATGGCCCGGCGCGGCCCGGAACTGCTCCCCGGCCTGTTGGGGGTGCTGAAGGCGGGCGGCGCCTACGTCCCCGTCGACCCCGGCTACCCGGCCGCGCGGATCCAGATGCTGCTGGAGGACAGCCGGGCCAGGGCGGTCCTCGTCGGGGGCGGCGTCGAGGCCGGGACGGTCGCGACGACGGCGCCGGTCCACGAGATCTCCGGGCTGTACCGGGGCTCCGACGCCCCGCTGGCCCCGCTCGCCACCTCCGAGGACGTCGCCTACGTCATCTACACCTCGGGGTCCACCGGGCGCCCCAAGGGGGTCATGGTGGAGCACCACTCCGTGGTCAACCGCCTCACCTGGATGCAGCGGCGCTACCCGATCGGGCCGGGGGACACCCTCCTGCAGAAGACGCCGATCTCCTTCGACGTGTCGGTGTGGGAACTGTTCTGGTGGGCCTGCGAGGGCGCCCGGGTGGCCCTGCTGCCCCCCGGCGGTGAAAAGGATCCCCGGGAGATCGTCCGGGCGATCCGCGACCACGGCGTGACCGCGGTCCACTTCGTGCCGTCGATGCTGGGCCCCTTCCTCGACCTGCTGGAGGACGCGCCGCGTCCCCACGAGCAGACCCCCTCGTTGCGCCACGTCTTCTGCAGCGGCGAGGCGCTGCCGGCGGAGCGGGTCAACCAGTTCAACCGCGTCTTCGCCGCCGCCGCGGAGCGGGCGCCCCTGCTGGTCAACCTGTACGGCCCCACCGAGGCGGCCGTGGACGTCACCTACCACGACTGCCCGCCGGCCGCGCAGGGCCCAGTCACCCGCGTCCCGATCGGCCGTCCCGTCGAGAACACCACGATCTACGTGCTCGGCGAGCACGGCGGCCCCCAGCCGGTGGGTGTCCCCGGAGAGCTGTGCATCGGCGGCGTCCAGGTCGCCCGCGGCTACCTCGACCGTCCCGAGCTGACCGCCGAACGGTTCGTCAAGGACCCGTTCAACCCCGGGGGACGGCTGTACCGCACGGGCGACCTCGCCCGCCTGCTCGCCGACGGCACCATCGAGTACCTCGGCCGTATCGACGGCCAGGTCAAGATCCGCGGCAACCGGGTCGAGCTCGGCGAGGTGCACAACGCCCTGGTCTCGCTCGACGGGGTCGACGACGCGGTCGTGGTGGACCACCGGCCCGAGGGGCGCGGCCCGGTCCTCGTCGGCTACTACACGGCGGGCGCCGAGATCGACCCGGCCGAACTCCGCGCCCGCCTGGGGGAGTCCCTCCCCGAGTACATGGTCCCCTCGCACTTCGTCCGGATCGACCGCATCCCGCTCACCCCCAACGGCAAGGCCGACCGCAGGGCGCTGCCCGCCCCCACCACCGCGGCGTCCGACACCCGCGGGGGCGCGCCGCGCACCGCCACCGAGGCCGCGCTGGCCGACATCTGGGCGCGGGTGATCGGCGTCGAGCGGGTCGGCGTGCACGACGACTACTTCGCGCTGGGCGGCGACTCCATCATGATGCTGCGCGTCCGCGCGCTCGCGGAGAAGCAGGGCATCCACTTCACGCTGACCGATCTCGTGCGCAACCCGACGGTCGCGGCGCTGGCCGGGTTGGCCTCCGCCGTGGACCACCGGGACGCGCGCCCGGGCGGTGACGGCGAACTGGAGCCCTTCGCGCTGGTCTCCCGCGTGGACCGGGCCCGCCTGGAGGGGGCGGAGGACGCCTACCCGCTCACCCGCCTCCAGCTCGGCCTGCTCTTCCACAGCAGGGAGCAGCAGGACTCCGCGGTCTACAAGGACGTGTTCCGCTACAGCCTCGTCCTGCCCTGGGACGAGGACGCCTTCCGCGCGGCGCACGGCCGGCTCGTCGCCCGGCATCCCGCCCTGCGATCCTCCTTCTCCCTGGCCGGCCACTCCGAGCCGTTGCAGATCGTCCACCCCACCGTGGCGGGCGGGCTGGACGTGGTCGACCTACGCGCCGAGCCGCGCGAGCGGGCCGAGGCGCGCATCCACGGGCACATGCAGGAGCGACGCCTCTACGACTACCGGTTCGACCAGGCCCCGCTCTACCACCTGCGGGTGTTCCTGCTCGCGGACAGCGTCGAGTTCGTCCTCAGCTTCCACCACGCCCTTCTCGACGGTGGCAGCGTGGCCAACCTCGTCTCCGAGCTGCTGCGTGACTACCTCCACGACCGGGGCGGCGACATCGCGCCGGTGCCACAGGAGGAGATCCCCTCACCGGGGCTGCACGTCGCGGCCGAGCGCGAGGCCATCGCGGCGCAGGAGAGCCGGCGCTACTGGCGGGACAAGCTCGCCGGCGCGGTGCCGCCGCTCCTGGAGGGGTTCCGTCCCTACGCGCCCGCGGGCGGGGACGACGGCCTGATCGTCCGCCAGGTGCCGTTGCCCGACGGGCTCACCGAGGCCGTCCGCGGTGTCGCCCGGGAACGCGAGGTTCCCGTGAAGTCCGTGCTGTTCGCCGCGCACACCCTCCTTCTCCGGGTGTTCTCGGGCCAGACCGACATCACCACGGGGCTGGTCACCCACGGTCGTCCCGACGTTGAGGGGGCCGAGCGCATGTGCGGCATCTTCCTCAACTCGATGCCGGTGCGGGTGACGGCGCAGGCCGCCACCTGGTTCGACGCGGTGCGCGACGTGGTCGCCCAGGAGCGGGAGAGCCACCCGCACCGGCGGGTCCCCCTCGCCGTCATCCAGGAGGACCTGGGCGGCACCGCCCTGGTCGACACCGCCTTCAACTTCATCCACTTCCGCCAGCTCGGCGAGGTCTTCCAGGTCCCCGGGACGCGCAGTCTCGGCTTCACCGCCTGGGAGGAGACCAACTTCGCGCTGCTGGTCAACGCCATGGCCGATCCGGTGGACGGCGGCATCCAGCTGCGGATGGACTTCTCCGGCCGGCAGTTCACCCAGGCCCAAAGCGAGCTGTACGCGGACACCTTCGTGCGCCTTCTGCGCCGTATCGCCGAGCGCCCGGACGAGCCGGTGGACTTCTCCGGCCTCGCCCCCGCGACCGAGACGTCGGAGCCGGCCCGTCAGCACCCCGACGTGGTGACGGCGTTCGAGGAGCAGGTGCGCCGGGTGCCGGACGCGCCCGCGGTGGTGGCCGAGGAACTGACCTGGTCCTACGCGGAACTGGGCCGCATCACCGAACGGATCGCCCGGATCCTGCTGCGCCTGGGGGCCCGGCCCGGCGACCGGATCGGCATCCTGATGGAGCGGTCGCCGCGGACCGTCGCGGTCCTCGTCGGCGCCGCCCGGGCCGGCTGCTCGGTGGTGCCGTTGGACACCTCCTATCCGCTGGAACGCCTGCGCGCGATGGTCGAGCAGGGCGACCCCGTGCGCGTCGTCGCCGACGAGGCCCACGAGCACCTGGTCGAGGACGGGGCCGTGCTGCTGCCCGCCGAGTCGTTGTTCGACGGCACCCTTGACCCCGCCGGCCCCGGCCGACGGCAGCCGCACCTGCCCGGGATCGACCCGGGAGGCGAGGCCTACCTGCTGTTCACCTCCGGGTCCACGGGCAGGCCCAAGGGGGTCTCGATGCCCCACCGTGCCCTGGCCAACCTCGTGGCCTGGCAGAACGGCATCCCCAGCGGCGCGGTCGGGGGGCGCACCTTGCAGTACGCCCCGCTCAGCTTCGACGTCTCCTTCCAGGAGCTGTACTCGACGCTGTGCGGCGGGGGCGCGCTCGTGGTGATCGACGAGGAACTGCGGCGCGACATGCCCGCGCTGCTGCGCCTGGTCGACCGCGCGGGCGTGGAGCGGATCTTCCTGCCCTACGTGGCCCTCCAGCGGTTGGCGGAGGCCTCCGACACCCTCGGCATCGTCCCCTCGGCGCTGCGGGCCGTCATCTCCTCCGGCGAGCAGCTGCGGGTGACCGACGAGATCCGCAGGTTCTGCTCCTCCCTGGACGGCGCCCTCCTGGAGAACCAGTACGGGCCCACCGAGAGCCACGTGGTGACCGCGTTCACCATGAGCGGGGATCCGGCGGGCTTCCCGGCGCTGCCGCCGATCGGCCGCCCCATCGACGGCGCCCGCGTGCTCGTCCTCGACTCTGGGATGCGCCCGGTCCCGGTCGGTGGCAAGGGCGAGATCTACCTGGGCGGCGTCTGCCTGGCCGACGGCTACGCCGGCCGGCCCGACCTCACCGGGGAACGTTTCCTGGACGATCCCGCGCGGCCCGGGGAGCGTCTCTACCGGACCGGCGACGTCGGCATGGTGCTGCCCGGCGGGGAGGTCGTCTGCCTCGGCCGCGCCGACCGGCAGGTGAAGGTGCGCGGATACCGCGTCGAACCGGCCGAGGTCGAACTCGCGATCGCCGAGGCCGCGGCCGCCGGGCTGGCCGACCTCTCCGAGGTCGCCGTCGTGGCGCGGCGCCGTGAGGGCGGGGACACCTTCCTCGCCGCCTTCCTCGTCGGCGACGACGAGCACGCCAACCTCGACGGGATCCGCCGGCGCCTGCGCGCCTCCCTGCCCGAGTACATGGTGCCCGCGCACTACGAGTGGCTGGCGGCCATGCCGCTCACGCCCAGCGGCAAGCGCGACGACGCCGAGCTGATCCAAAGGCGTCTCACCCGGACCGGCGGCGCCGAACGGGTCGCCCCCCGCGACGCGCGGGAACGGACCCTGGTGGAGATGCTCGCCGACCTCCTGGAGGTCGGCGAGGTGGGGGTGCGCGACAACCTGTTCGAGCTCGGGGCCAGTTCCATCACGGCGATGCGGCTGGTCGTGCTCATCGAGCAGCGGTTCGGCGTGGCGCTGCCGCTGTCGGACTTCATCGCCGCGCCGACGGTGGCCGAGCTGGCGCAGCGCGTCGAGGCGGCGTCCGGGCCGGCCGGGCAGGCCGCGGCGACGGAGTTCAACCCGCTCGTCCCCATCCGCACCGACGGCGACCGGCCCCCGATGTTCTACGTCCACCCCATGGGCGGCAACGTCTTGTGCTACGTCCCCTTCGCCAAGCACCTGCCGGAGGGACAGCCGTTCTACGCCTTCCAGGCGGCCGGGACCGACGCGGGGACCGAACCGGTGAGCGGGGTCGAGGAGATCGCGGCCGGCTACGTCGAGGCCATGCGCCGCGTCCAACCCGAAGGCCCCTACCACATCGGGGGATGGTCCTTCGGAGGGTTCGTCGCCTTCGAGATGGCGCGCCAACTGCGGGCCGCCGGCCAGCAGGTCGGCTCGCTGATCCTGCTGGACACCACCGCGCTCAACCCCGACCGGGTCCCCTGGACCGACGACGAGGCGCTGATCGGCTGGTTCTTCTGGGAACTGCTCTGGCTGGAACGCGGGGGCGAGTCGCCCGAGGCCGTCCTGCCCGCGGAGCTCACCACGCTGGACGAGAAGTTCGAGTTCATCACCCGGCTGGCGATCGACGAAGGGGTCCTGCCCCAGGGCAGCACCGACGCGATCGTGCGCCGCCTGTTCCACCTGTACCGGACGAACTGGCGCGCGGCCTTCGACTACCGGCCCGACCTGGTCGACCAGGACATGGTGCTCATCCACGCGAAGGAACCGCTGCCCGACGTGCTGATGTCCATGCACAGCGCCATCGGCAGCATGCACGCTGACCCCGCCAACGGGTGGCGGGACTACACCTCGGGACGGCTTCGCGTCGTCGACGTCGAGGGTGACCATCTGACGATCATGGAGGAGCCGTACGTGTCCGACGTCGTCGGCGCGGTCCTGGACGCCTCGGGCCTCCGTACCAAGGGTGACGAGGAGAACTGAGATGAACACGACCAGGACGGCCATCGTGGCCGGCGCCGGAATCGGCGGACTGAGCACCGCGATCGCGCTACGCCGCGTCGGCGTCGACGTTCGGGTCTATGAGCGGGCGCCCGAGATCAGGGCGGCGGGGTCGGGACTGTCGGTCATGAGCAACGCGATCGCCGCGCTCGACTCCCTCGGCATCGACCTCGGCCTGGAAAAGCGCGGCCGGGCGATGGAGAAGTACCTGGTGAAGGACAGGAAGGGCAGGCTCATCAGGGAGTTCCCCTTCCCCGAGATCGTCGAACGGCTCGGCGTGCCCTGCGTCTGCATCAGCCGCGCCGACCTCCTCGCCGCGCTCCAGGAGGAGGCCGAGGGCATCCCCATCGTCGTGGACTCCCCCCTGGAGCGGTTCGAGGTCGAGGGCGGCCGGGTGCGCGCCCACTTCCGCGGCGGGGGCGAGGCCGAGGCGGACCTGCTGGTCGGCGCCGACGGGTTCAACTCCGCGGTCCGGCGCCAGATCGTCGGCCCCGGCGAACCCGCCCACGACAGCGGCTACATCGTGTGGCTGGGCATCACCGACTACGAGCACCCCCGGTTCCCCCCGGGGTCGGTCGTGCACTTCTGGGGCGACGGGATGCGGTTCGGGCTGGTCGACATCGGCCACGGCCGGCTGTACTGGTGGGGCACCAAGAACATGCCCGAGGAGCGTTCGACGACCTGGGACGGCAGCAAGGCCGACATCCTGCGCGCCTACTCCGGCTGGCCCGACGAGGTCCGCGAGGCGATCCGGGTGACCCCGCCCTCCGACATCCTGTCGGTGACCTCGCGGGATCGGCCCTTCCTCGAAGGGTGGGGGCAAGGCCCCGTCACCCTGCTGGGCGACGCCGCCCACCCGATGCTCACCAGTCTCGGGCAGGGATCGGCGATGGCCATCGAGGACGCCGTTGTGCTGGCCTGGCACCTGGAGCGCCAGCCCGACGTCGCGCGGGCCCTGCGCTCTTATGAGAAGGCGCGCGCCGAGCGGACCCGCTCCATCGTGGAGGCGACCCGGTCGATCAGCGACTTCGAACAGTCCGAGGGACCCCTCCGGCGCCGGATACGCGACGGCTACTTCCGCCTGATGTCGCACGCGGCGCTCGTCGGCAAGCTCGAACCGGCGTTGACGTTCCCGGGACCGGACCCGTACGGGACGGTCGCCACGGTCCGAGGGGAGGGCTGATCCGATGCGGGGTACACGCACGATCGCGACACCGCCCCCCGGCCGCGCGGTGGTCGTCACCGGGGCCTCCTCCGGCCTGGGCCGCGAGTGCGCGCTCGACCTGGAGGACCGGGGCTTCCACGTCCTCGCCGGCGTGCGACGCGAGGAGGACGGGGAGAAGCTCGTCGCCGAGTCGCTGCACGGGAGGCTGCGCTACGCGCTCGTCGACGTCACCGACGACGCCTCGGTGACGGCCTGCGCCGAGCGGTGCGAACGCGAGTACGGAGGTCTGTGGGGGCTCGTCAACAACGCGGGCATCTGCGTCTCCGCCCCACTGGAGTGCGTCAGCACCGAGCAGCTGCGGCGCCAGTTCGACACCAACGTCGTCGGCCAGCTCTCCATGATCCGCGCCCACCTCCCACTGCTCCGGCGCAGCCGGGGGCGGATCGTCAACGTCACCTCGGGACTGGGCAGGATCGCCGTCCCCTACCTCGGCGCCTACGCCATGGCCCAGTTCGCCAAGGAGGCCATGAGCGACGCCCTGCGGCGCGAGGTGGCCTCCTCCGGGGTGCGGGTCTCGGTCGTCCGGCCGGGCGCCATCTTGACCCCCATCTGGGGGAAGGTGGCGCAGGTGGGCGGCGAGGTCCTGCGCGGCGCGCCGCCCGGGGTCGCTGAGATCTACCGGGCCTCCTTCGAAGCGTTCCTGGAGGCCAACGCCCAACAGGCGGTGGAGAGCGGCACGACACCCGAGCAGTTCGCCCAGGCGGTGGCCCGCGCGCTGACCGACGCCGCTCCCCGCACCCGCTACCCGGTGGGGGCCGACGTCCGCAGGTTCGAACTGCTCTCCCGCGTCCTGCCCGACGCGCTGCTGGACCGGCGCTTCCGGGGCATGACCCCCGCGCCCGCGGAGTCCGTGGCGCACCCCGCCGCGGCGGGGTGAGGCGCCGCCCGCCCCGGTGCGACACCGGGCGGGCGGCGCCCGCTCCACAACGGGAACCCTCAAATCCCCGGGCCGGCCTGCGCGGAGGCCGGCCCGGCCGCCCGACCCGACGAAGGTGGAACGATGACCGATCTCGTCCTGCGCCCCGGCTGGCCCCGTCCGGGGGTGCCCGCACCGCAACAGCGCACCTTCTGGATGCGACAGGCGTTCGCCGACGAGCCGGAGGACGGCCGCGCGCCGCGGCTGGAGGGGGCGGCGAGCTGCGACGTCTGCGTCGTCGGCGGTGGCTACACCGGGCTGTGGACGGCGTTGGAGATCCTGCGCCGGGCTCCGGGAACCGACGTCATGCTCATCGACGCGGACGTGTGCGGCGGCGGCGCGAGCGGGGCCAACGCCGGCTACCTCATGCCGCTGTGGGGCCGCTTCGCCGCCCTGGTGGCCATCAGCGACCACGCCGAGGCGCGCCGGATCGGAGAGGAGTCGGCGCTGGCGGTCCAGGAGATCGGCTCCTTCCTCCACGACAACGGCATCGACGCGGACTACCGGCCCGCCTCCTGGCTGTGGGCGGCGTCCTCGCGAGCCCAGGACGGGGCCTGGCACCAGACCATGAGGGACCTGGACCGCGCCGAGGTCGCGCCGATGCGCCCGCTCTCCGCCGAGGAGACCCGCCGGCTCACCGGCACCCGCCACCACTTCGGCGGGGTCCTGGATCCCGGCTGCGCGACGCTGAACCCCGCCAAACTGGTGCGCGGCATGCGCCGGGTGGCGCTGGACCTGGGGGTGCGTGTCCACGAGCGGACCCCCCTCACCGCCCTGCGCGCGGGCCGGCGCACCCAGGTGCGTACGCCGCGCGGCCTGATCTCCGCCGACCGGGTCGTCCTGGCCGTCAACGCCTGGGCGGGACAGGTGGAGGACATCGGCCGCCGCATGGTCACCGTCGCCACCGACACCCTGGTCACCCGGCCCGCCCCCGACGCGCTGGAGGCGATCGGCTGGGACGGCGACATCGCGGTGACCGACTCCCGGCGCCGCCTGAACTTCTACCGGACGACGCCCGACGGCCGGCTCCTCTTCGGCAAGGGAGGGATCGCCGCGGCGTACGGGAGGAACGCCAGCGGCATGTGGGGGGCACCGTTGCGCCTGGGCGAGGTGAAGAGGCAGATGGCGCGGCTCTTCCCGTCCCTGGCGGGGCTTCCCGTGGAGCACGCCTGGACCGCGCCCGTGGAGTACTCGGTCACCTCGCTGCCGTTCGCCGGGCGCCTGCGCTCGGTCCCGGGCGTCTACTACGGGGCCGGCTACTCGGGGGACGGGATCGCGGCGTCCCGCCTGATGGGCAAGGTCCTCGCGGCCCTGGCGCTGGGGGACAGGGACGAGTGGTCGGATTCCGCGTTCACCCGTCCGCCGAGCGGGTGGATCCCCCCGGACCCGTTCCGCTACCTCGGCGCGAACGTCGTCCTGTCCGCCCTGCGCGCGAGGGAGGCCTACGAGGACCGCGGCAGACGGGTGCCGGTCCCGGTGCGGCTGCTCGCCTCGATCGACCCCTCCGCCTTCGGGCACTGAACAGGGCCGGCCGGTGGGCCTGCCGTAGAGGGACGGCATCGGGAGCAGGGCCTTCGGCGGACGCCGCGGGGCTGCTCCCGGACATCGGTCCGGGACCGAACGGCCCATTCCGGGGGGAGCGCGTCAGGGGTGGGGCCTTCCGGGGAGGGCGTTCGCGGTCGCGGGGGACTCTCCTCGCCCGGTGGTGCGGCGCCTCTGAGGGAAGCCCGGCGCTCTCCCCGCGGCCCTGTCCCGCGACGCGCCGGACGGCGACGCCGCCGGCACCCGTTCCAAGGCCGCCCGTTGTCACGGGGCCGGGCCTGCCGAGGGCCGTCCCACTGTGCGCGGCTCCCGTCAGGGAAGGAGCGCCGCCGCCTGCCCGGTCCTTTGGAAGGCCGGCGCCGGGTCGCCGACGGGAACTCCCCTCCGGGCCGTCGACAGGAGACGGACCGGGGGTCCTTGACCGCCGGCGCGCCTACGCCGACATGCCGGCGTTCGGCCACCCCTCCGACATGACCGGCCGGCCGGTGAAGAGCATCCCCGCGGTGTCGACGCGAACGGCGTCCCGGTCGGTATACGGCTCGTCGGCGTCACCCACTGTCTGGGACGGGGCGGCTCGGGCGGGGGCCGGCGCCGTGGAGCCGGCGACCGGGTCGGCTCAGATCCTGACGCCGATCGCGCCGGCCCCCCGGGACAGCTCCGGAAGGAACGACAGGAGCTGGTCGACGCTGGTCTTCTCGGCGGTGGTGACGAGGTTGATGGCGGCCACGAGGACGCCTTCTGCGTCCTGGACCCGGTGGGTCAGGCTGAGCGCGCCGAGTTCACGCTCGGAGTCGGCCAGGTAGTAGCCGAGTTCTCGGACCCGGACGATCTGCTCCCTCAGGTCATCGGCGTTTTGGACACGTCCCGAGGCCAGTCGGATCTGGTCGTATCGGGAGAGGTAGCGGTCGAGCTCCTCCTCGTCCCACGCGCTGAGGAGCACCTTGCCGCCGCCGACGTCGAGTGGGACGCGGCGTCCGATGGGGAACTGGTAGCGCATGGGCTCGGCGCCGTCCACGCGGGCGACGAGGATGCGTTCCTCACCCGACTGGACGAAGAGCGAGGAGGTCAGACCCGTGGTCGCCGACAGTTCGGTCAGGATCGGCGTCGCCACGGTGCTGAGACGGTCGTTGACCACGAACGCGTGCGCCAGGGACAGGATCACCGGTCCCAGGGAGTACCCCAGTCGGTCCTGTTGGATGTAGCCGCGCCGCATCAGCTGGTTGACGGTGCGCTGGGTCGTGGCCACGTGCAGGCCGCTCTCGCGGGCGATATCGCTGAGCCGCATGGGGCCGCGAGAACGCTCTAGGCACTCCAGGACGTCCAGGGCCCGGTCGAGTGTGCGCCCCTGGTTTCCGCTCGTCGCCGTGCTTCCCACTTTCCGCCCTTGTCCGCCGTCCGCGATGGTCCGTGTCTCTTCCTCGCTGTCCGGGGGCGTCAGGCCCTGTCGCCACGGCGCTTCGGCCCTCCCTCGGCCCTCCCAACGTATCGGACGGGTTTCCGGGAGGTTGACAGTTCGAAGCGGCGCAGGTCACACTGCTTTGCATTCCGCAATAAAACTTATCATCCAGTGATAGTAGGTGTGAGATGCAGGTAGGGGTGCTCGGACTCGGGGAGGCCGGTGCCGTCTACGCCGGCGCGTTCGCCGAGGCGGGCTGGACCACGGTGGGCTTCGACCCCGCGACCGCGACGCCCACCCCCGAAGGCGTCACCCGCGCGACCTCCGCGCGGGAGGCCGTCCTCGGCGCCGACCTCGTGCTGAGCCTCGTCACGGGAGCGCACGCCGTCACCGCCGCTGAGGCCGCGCTGCCGGGACTGCGGGCACAGACGGTCTATGTGGACATGAACGCCGCCGCCCCCGAGACCAAAGCCGAGGTGGCCCGCGTCATCGGCGCATCGGCGCAGGTCGTGGACGGTGCGATCATCGGGTCGGTGATGAAGTTCGGGGCCAGGGCCACCGTGCTGCTGTCGGGCCCCCACTCCGAGGAGGCCGCCCGGCTGCTGAGCGCCGTCGATTCCCAGGCCGAGGCGATCGGCGGTCAGGTGGGCGAGGCCTCACGGCGCAAACTGCTGCGCAGCGTCTTCATGAAAGGGCTGGGCGCCCTGATCACCGAGGCGGTGGACGCCGGCAGGGCGGCGGGGGAGGAGATCTGGATGCGCGCCCAGATCTCCGACGCCCTCACCGACGGCTCCCGGGCACTGGAACGCCTCGACAACGGCACGCGCGTCCACGCCCTGCGGCGGGCCGACGAACTCCGGGCCAGCATCGAGCTCCTCGACGCCCTCGGAGTCGCCGCACCGGTGAGCCGGGGAGCGGCCGACCGCCACCTGGGCCTGGCCCGTGGCGGCGGCGAGGACGCCGACCGGATCGCCGACGCCTTCGCGGAGGTGCCCACCGCGGCCATCGGCGACGGACGCGACCGCCTCGGCTTCGTCTCCCCGCGGATCCGCCCCGTCTGGCCGGGGGCCCACCTGACAGGGCGCGCGCTCACGGTCACGACCCGACCGGGCGACAACCGCGCCCTGCACCAGGCGCTGACCCTCGCCCGCCCCGGCGACGTCCTGGTCGTGGACGGCGGCGGCGACATCTCCCGCGCGCTGCTGGGCGAGCTCATCGTCGAACGCGCCATCAACAAGGGCGTCCGCGGCATGGTCGTCGACGGAGCGGTGCGCGACACCAAGGAGATCCGCGAACTCGGCTTTCCCGTCTGGGCGGCGGGCGTCTCCCCGGCCGGCCCCTACAAGGACGGCCCCGGGCACGTCGGCCGCGCCATCTCCATCGGTGGCGTGGTCTGCCAGAACGGCGACATCGTCGTCGCCGACGACGACGGGGTCTTCATCGTCCCCCGGACGGAGGCCGAGCAGACCCTGAGAGCGGCCACGGAGGTCGTCGCCGAGGAGGAGCGCCGCCGCGCCGCCATCAGGGGGGAGCGCGGATGAGGTCCCCCGGCGCGCGCGGACCGTCCCCGCGGCCCCGCCCCGACGCCCGCCCCGCCACCGGGCGTCGCCACCCCCGTCCCCGTTCACCGAAGGTCGGCCCATGCCCATCGCACTCCTAGCCCTCGCCGCCTTCATCGCCGTGATCATCGGCTGGAACGTCGTGTTCAAGCGCAACATGGGCGAGGCCATGTTGCTCGGGCTGGTCGTCACCTCCCTCTTCGCCGGAACGCAGGCCCCCGCCTACCTCCTGGGCGGGCTGGCCGACGCGCTCACCCACGACGTGCTTTACGCGGCCCTGGCCTTCGTGTTCATGGCCTACCTGATCGACATCACCGGGTTGATCCAGAAGATCCTGGCCATCCTGAACTCCGTCTTCGGGCGGATCCGGGGCGGCCCCGCCTACATCGACACGGCTGGTTCGGTGGTCTTCGGCACCCTGTCCGGGTCGAACTCCGCCAACACCGCCTCCACCGGCTCCTTCACCGGCCCGTGGATGGTGCGCACCGGCTGGTCCCCCACACGGGCCGCCACGGTGCTGGCGGGCAACGGGGGCATGGGGGCCGCGCTGCCGCCCAGCGCCTCCATGGTCATCATGGTCGGCTTCGCCGGTGGCATGGTCACCACGGGGCAGGTCTACCTCGGGCTGCTCGTGGCCGGCGCCTACCAGGTCCTGCTGCGCATGGGACTGGTCATGTACTTCGTGCGCAGGGACGGCATCGCCAAGGTCGCCGAGGAGGAGCTGACGCCGCTGGGCACGGCGTTGCGCCAGGGAGCGGGCGCGCTGTCGATCTTCCTGGGCGCGCTCATCCCCATCGTCGTCACCGTGGGCCCGCTGGGCACCTACCTCGCCGAGTCCACGGCCCTGGGCGACGCCATGGACGACATCTCGCTGCTGACCTGGATCCCGATCCTGATCATCGGTTTCGCGCTCGTCGCCGGGCGCGACCGGCTGCCCAGGAACGCGCGCGGCTGGTCGACCCTGCTGGACGGCGCGCTGCCCAAGTTCGCCACGGTCGGCGCGCTGCTGTTCTTCGCGATCGCGGCCAGCGAGGTGCTCGGGCGCCTGGGCCTGGCCGAGGACGTCAACAACCTTCTCCAGACCCTGCCGGTCAACCGGGTGCTGATGGTGGTGGTCGTCGGCCTGGTGATCACCCTGGTCGCCGGTCCGCTCTCCTCCACCGCGACGCTCACGGCGGTGGGCCAGATCTCCTTCCTGGCGCTGGTCGGGGTGGGGGTCGATCCCCTGCTCGCGATCATCGCGATCCTGGTGTTCGCCTCCACCGAGGGCGCCTCCCCGCCCGCGTCGGGGTCGATTTTCGTCGCGGCGGGACTGACGGGAGCGCGCCCTGAGAGCACCTTCGTCCCGTTGATCGCCTACTACATGATCCCGATCTTCCTCATCGGCTGCCTCATCGGATGGGGCGCCCTACCGATCCTGGGGAGCTGACCGTGACCGATGTGAAAGTACGGGCCTACGCCCTGGTCAGGACCCTGTTCAAGATCGCCCTGATCATCTGTTTCGCCCTGGGGACCCTGCTCGTCCTCGGGCAGGTGGCCGGGGTGATCGTCCAACGACCCGGCTGGGTCACCGGCGCGTCGGACCTGTTCTTCGTGCCCACCGTGACGGCCGCCGCGGCCTTCGGGGTCCTGGGCTTCGTCGGGGGCTACCTCGCGCCCGGCACGACCGAAGACGACTCCTGAGGACTGCGGGCGAAGGCCCGAAACGCCGAACCTCGCCCTTTCGGGTGCGGCCCCACGGACCGCCGCTCACCCGGTGACCGCTGCCGTGCCTCCCGCGCGGGGCGGGCCGAGGATGGGTCACCAAGGAGCGGGCGGTGGATCCGCGCACGATGAAACCCCGGGTGGACGCTCCTGGACCGGAGCGCCCACCCGGGGCTGTGCTGTGGGCCCCCAGGGGATCGAACCCTGAACCCGCGGATTAAAAGTCCGCTGCTCTGCCAGTTGAGCTAAGGGCCCTCGCGTGTACCACACATCGTGCCACACCGCCTGCTGACAAGAGTAACGGGTTTTCGCCCCTGACGCGGCACCCCGTCGCGCGTCGAGAAGGCCGCGGCATACGCCGGGCGGGGTTGCCCCGCCCTCGGGGACGGGTCCGGTCAGGGACGTTTCAGGGGAGCGCCAGGGGCGATCCCTATGGGAGAGCGGGGCCAGGTAGGGCAGGGTGAGGTCATGAGCGAAAACTTCGGTGGCAAGAAGAAGTTCCGGCGCAGCAGGGACAGGCGGATGATCGCCGGCGTCTGCGGCGGTATCGGCGAGTTCGTCGGCATCGACGCCAACCTGGTTCGCCTGGCGTTCGCGGTGTTCACCCTGCTCGGCGGCAGCGGCATCCTTCTCTACATCATCGCCTGGCTGGTGATGCCGGAGGGGGACGAGGGGACGTCGGTCCTTGAACATGTCATCCGCAACTTCCAGGGCAAGAAGTCCGACTTCTGACCGTGGCCGGCGGGGTTCCGGACGACACGGTGGGGACGGCCCCCTTCCCGCCCCCGGCGTGGAGGGGGCCGGGAGGTGGCCCGGACCCGCGCGGGGCCGTGTCCGTCGCCCGGGTGCGGTTCCTTGACCGGGCGGAATGCGCCGCCGCGCCGATGGTGTCCGGACCGTGCGACCGGCCGTGCCACGGTCCCTGAGGGGCGGCACGTCCCTCTCGGCTCCGGAGAAGGTTCTCACCGCGTTTCCCACGCCGGGCCACGCGCGTCTCGGGAGACGACGACCCGGACGGCTCCCGTGCCGGTTCTACGGCCGCCCGCGGCGCGCCCGGGCTTCTCCCACGTCTGACCCGGGCTCAGCCCGCCGTCTCGGTCCGGTTCATCAAGGTGATGGTCTCGCGGGCCAGGGGCGTCCACTGCGCGGACAGGAGGAACGCTCCCACCACTCCTGAGAGGCCGGCGAGCGCGACGGTGACGTGGGTCCCGACGAACTCCACGGCGAACCCGGCCACGATGATCCCCACCCCCTGGGCGACCTGAAGTCCCGCCGCGACCAGGCCGAACGCCAGACCCCGGCCGCCGGAGGGCACGCACAGCACGAAGGCCGCGTTGGCCACGAACTGGTAGGACCCCATGCTGCCGGAGAGGATCAGGAGCAACACCATCACCCACAACGGCGGGGACAGCAGCCAGGCCAGGAGCGGGAGCGAGGTCGCCACGGCCATGGGACCGAGCAGCCACATCCGCCGGTCCGGGCTGACCAGCCGGGTCAGCACGAAACCACCGACCACGGCGCCGATGGAGGGGCCCGCCATGAGCAGCCCGGCGGCGCTGGAACCACCTCCGGCCTCGGCGGCCAGCGGGTTGGCCAGCCCGTAGGGGACCATGTAGAAGCCGGCCAGCCAGCCGAACAGGGCCAGGGTGCGCAGCCGCGGATCGCTGAAGACGAGCCTGCCGCCGTCGCGGGTGAGCTCCCACAGGCCCGGCCGGGTGCTGTCCGTCCCGGCCGGCGCGGGGCGTGCCCGGACCCCCAGCCGGATGATCACGGCGGAGAGCAGGAACGTGAGCCCGTTGGCCATGATCGCCAGATGGGGGTCGACGACGGCCGCGATGGCACCGCCGGCGACCAGACCGGTCAGCGTCCCGACCTGCGCGGTGATGTTGATGATGGCGGATCCGGCGACGTAACGCTCCCCGGGAACGATCTCCGTCATCAGCGCGGCGCGCGCGGCACCGAAGGTGACCAGGGGCAGCACCGAACAGAACATGAGGATCCACAGGCACCACAGGGGCAGGCCCGGGATGCCGACGGAGGCGGCGAAGAGCCCGCGCGCGATGTCGCTGACGATCATGACCCGGCGACGCGGGAACAGGTCGGCCAGACCCGAGAGCAGGGGGCCGCCGATGAACTGGGGCAGGAAGGTCAGCGACATCGTGAAGCCGGCCGCGATCGCCGACGATGTCTGCTGGTAGACCAGCACCGTCACCAGCGAGGTGAGCAGGAAGTTGCCGACCATGGACAGCGCATGCCCCAGCCAGAGCGCCTGGAATTCCCGGGTGCGCATCACCTGGCGGTAACTGGTACGCCAGTCGGTATCGCCGCCGGCGGTGGAGGGCGGGGAAGCCGCAGCGCCGTTGCCGGAGCGAAGGGTGTCGGAGCTGCGGTTTCGCATTCGCGGATTGCCCACCGGCGACTCCTCGATCGTTCGCACTGGCGTCACTCTCGGTTGTTGCTTGGTAACATACGGTCCAGGATGATGGGTATGTTGCGCAACCCGTTCGGCGTAATTCGTGCTTGATTCGTTGCCGGGGCGGCGTGTCGTGCCCCTTTTCGAGTGATCCGTCCCTGGGCTTCCTCAGCCCCAGCCCAGCTCGTGCAGGCGCGCGTCGTCGATCCCGAAGTGGTGCGCGATCTCGTGGACGACGGTGATCCTCACCTCCTCCACCACCTCCTCCGGCGTCTCGCATATCGCGCAGATCTCCCGCCAGTAGATGAGGATCCGGTCGGGCAGGACCCCCGCGTAGCCCTCCCCTCGTTCGGTCAGGGGGATCCCCTCGTACAACCCCAGCAGGCCGGGTTCCGGCGGATCCTCCTCGATGGTGATGACGACGTTGTCCATGAGACGCGTCAGTTCCGGGGGGATGGTGTCGAGGGCGTCGGCCACGAGTTCCTCGAAGCGGGTAAGGGAAAGTTCGACCACGTCTCGTATTGTGCGCGGCCCCGCGGGGAACGGCCACAACGGAAGCGGCCGCGGGGCCGCGTCTCGACCGGATGCGGGAGGAGCCCGAGGGATGATCGGCAGGGTGTCGTCGTGGTCGGGTCTCCTCTCGGTCGTCCCCCGCAGGACGGAGCTGGCCGGACGGGTGCGCAGGTGGCGGGGCTGGCGGGTGGCGGTGGTGCTCGCCGCCGCGTTGCTCGGCGGCTGGCTGGGGCTCGCGCTGGGCGGCCACGTCACCACGCCGGTGGGCCCCGCCGACGTGCGGCTGAGCGTGAGCCCGTCCTGGCACGGCGAGACCGTCGTCGACGTCGCGCCGCTGGGCAGGCTCGAATTCGACACGCACGCCGCCCCCCTGCGCTTCGAGGCCGCCATCTCCGAGATCCGGCTCGCGGCGGCGCAGGAGCTCTTCGAGAACCCCGAGGCCATTCCCCAGGTCGCGGCGAGCATCGGCGCCGACCTCGAGCAGGGCGTGATCCGGTTGTTCGTGCGTGCCGGGCTGGCGGCGCTCATCGGCGCGACGCTGGCCGCGCTCGTGCTCTTCCGCGACCTGCGCAGGGCCGGCTGGAGCGCGCTGACCGCCCTGCTGACCCTAGCCGCGACGGGCGGCGCCACCTACGCCACCTTCAACCCCGGCGCCATCTCGGAGCCGCGCTACACCGGCCTGCTCGCCGGCGCGCCGCAGGTGGTCGGCAGCGCCGAGGACGTCATCAACCACTTCTCCGAGTACAGCGAGCAGCTGGCGGGTCTCGTCGGCAACGTCTCACGGCTGTACGAGGTGACGGCGGCCCTGCCGGTCTACGAGAACGAGGACGACGGGTCGACCATCCGGGTCCTGCACGTCTCCGACATCCACCTCAACCCGGCGGCCTGGGACGTCATCCGGTCGTTGAAGGAGCAGTTCCAGGTCGACCTCATCATCGACTCGGGAGACCTCACCGACCGGGGGAGCGCCGCCGAGGACGTGTTCGCCGACGAGATCGCCGGACTGGAGGTCCCCTACGTGTGGATCCGCGGCAACCACGACTCCATGGGCACCCAGCGTGCCGTGGAGAGCCAGGAGAACGCGATCGTGCTCGACGACGAGGTGCGCGAGGTGGCGGGGCTGCGTCTCTACGGCGTGGGGGATCCCAGGTTCACCCCCGACAAGACCCGCGACAACCCCGACGAGGGGGAGATCGCCGCCCTCGGCCTGGAACAGATGGAGGCGACGGTCGCCGGCGCCGACCCGCCCGTGGACGTCGCGGTCATCCACGACCCGGCCCAGGCGCGCGCCTTCACCGGGCAGGTGCCGCTCGTCCTGTCCGGGCACGGACATCGGCGCTGGACGGAGCTGGAGGCGACCGGCACCCGTTACTTCGTGCAGGGGTCGACTGGCGGGGCCGGGCTGCGCAGCCTGGACCGCGGGAACGGGGAGCCGACCCCCTACCAGGCGTCGGTCCTGTACTTCGACGCCGAGACCAGACGCCTACAGGCGTGGGACGACGTCACCTTGGGCGGGCTGGGGTTGACGTCCGCCCAGATCGAGCGGCACCTCGAAGCCGACCCGGACCGTCCGCTGGAACCGCCGGCGACCCCGCCGGTCACGCCCTCACCCTCGCCCTCCCCCTCGCTCGGCGGCTCCCCGGCGACCTCCTCGCCGGACGAACCGGCCCGGCCGCGAACACCGTCCCCCTCACCCGTCTAGGGGCACGGCGGGAATCACTTTGGCACTCTCCTCTGATCTCCCCTATGCTTGTGCCATCCCCGACGGCAGCGAAGAGGGTATGGCGACTCGTTCGTCGTCGAGGCCCCCATCGTCTAGTGGCCTAGGACGCCGCCCTTTCAAGGCGGTAACGCGGGTTCGAATCCCGTTGGGGGTACTGGCTCCGGCCGAAGTACTGCCGAAGGTCTGGCAGAATGGAGAACGGAGCAAGCGGAACACCGGATCCCGGAACGATCGGGACAGGTGGGAGGCAAGCAAGGTCCTGTGGAGCAGTTTGGAGTGCTCGCCACCCTGTCAAGGTGGAGGCCGCGGGTTCAAATCCCGTCAGGACCGCCCAGCACGCCGCAAGGTGTGATCGGGGCCAGGTAGCTCAGTTGGTACGAGCGTCCGCCTGAAAAGCGGAAGGTCGGCGGTTCGACCCCGCCCCTGGCCACCCAGCACGATCAGTGAAGAAGCCCGGAGCCATGACGGTCCGGGCTTTTTTGATGGCGGTTGACGGTAGCGGTGTCAGCCGGCTGCTTCCCTGGGCTTTCCCGGCGTTCTCCGTCTGTCGTCCAGGGACGTGTGCGCGTAGATCGTCATCGTTACGCCGGTGCCGTTGTGTCCGGCGGTCTCCCGGACCACCTGGGGCGGTACTTCGAGGTTCAATAGCAGCGTCACGCAGGTGTGCCGGAGGTTGTGGCGGGCGGGCTCCGTCGAGGCAGGCCTTGTGGTGCAGCGGCTCCCAGCTCCGGCGCAGGTTGTCCGGCTCCAGCGGCGTCCTCCGCCGAGAGGGGAAGACGAGCCCGTTCTCATCCCAGCCCGGCGCGGCGTCGGACCGCTCGGCGGACTGGCGCTTGCGGTGCTCCCGAAGTGCCTTCACGCAGAGGTCGGGCAGCGGGACGGTGTGGGAGGAGTCGCCGGTCTTCGGCGGCACCGGGCGCAACGCCCCGCCGGCGAGCTGAAGCGTGTGGGCGGCCTCCAGGCGCCCGGCGTCGAGGTCGACGTCCTGCCAGCGCAGCCCCAGCAGTTCCCCGCGCCGCAGGCCGAGGCAGAGCGCGAGGACGTACAGCGCGTGAAAGCGATCGCCCGCGTCGCAGGAGGCCGCCGACGGCTCCGGCCCCACGACGCGGTGATCCGCCCGGGGAAAGGCGCGGTCTCCCGGTCTCACCGCGCCGGTCGGTCGTCGCCGCCCGACCCGTCGGCGCGCCGGCTCCCGAAGGGACGGGTGAGCCCGTCCCGCCGGCCGGGGGGACAACGCCGGTGTCCGGTGACAGGCCCGGGTTCGCCCCGCCTTCCGGACGCCCGTGGGATCGCCCCTCCTCCACCCGTCCAGGGGGCGGGAACGGATCGGGCGCCCTTCCCGCCGTGGCCCGCGTCGCGAAGGACGGCCCCGTGGCAGACCTCGTGGCGAGCGGGCCGGTGTGGCACCGCCGGTTTCAGAACCCCTCGGAGCGGAGCCGGTCGAGTTGGCGGCGATCCCGCTTGGTGGGACGCCCGGCCCCACGGTCGCGACGGGCCACCGGGATCATGGCCTCGGGCGGCCGCGCGGGGGTGTTGTCGACGTAACAGCGCACGGCGACGGGCGCGCCGACGCGCTTCTCGATGACGTGGGTGACCTCGACGATCCGGGTCGTGCCGTGCAGGTGGGCGCGGACCACGTCACCGGCGCGCACCGGGGTGGCGGGCTTGGCGGGCCGATCGTTGACGCGGACGTGGCCGCCCCGACAGGCCTGGGCCGCGTCCGCGCGGGTCTTGGTGAGGCGTACGGCCCACAGCCAGCGGTCGAGCCGGCCCGCGGGCGGTCCCGGGGGCAGGGGCGGGGCCGGCGTGGATGCGGCGGGCGCGGCCGGCGGCGAGGGGACCTCTTCCGGAGCGTTCACGGCGCTGTTCCTCTTCGACGGTGTGGCCTGGCGGTTCGCGGTGGGCGCGAGCCCTCGTTCCGCACTGTAGTGGCCGCCGCGCCGGATGTCGTCCGGGCCCGTCACCGCGGGAGGGGCCTTGGATCAGTCCCGCTCCTCCTTCTTGGAGTCGGTGAACGCGCCGAACGCGACGCCCAGGGACATGCCGATCGCGATGCCCAGGGCGAGGTTGTCCATGAGACTGCCGATGGAGACACCGAAGGCCACGCCGATGCACAACCCCAAGGCGATCCCGTTGCGCTTCTCCATCAGCGTCCCTCCGTCGCGTGGTTCATCACCCCTGGGACGTCCGCCACGGCCGTCCCGATCCGTGACGCCTCTCACGCGGAGGCGGGGTTAAGACGCCATGGGCGGGCGGTCGTGGAACTCCTCGCGCAGCAGGACGACGGGATCCTCGTGGGTGGAGCGCAGCAGTGCGAGACAGGCACACCCCTCCAGGGCGCCGCGCGCCGCGCACGTGCACAGGCCGAGGACCAGCAGCGAGCGCGCGACACCGCGCAGCCCCGCGTCGGTGGCCTGCCGGGAAAGCCGCCGCGCGGTGCCGAACTCGCGCCGCGCCAACGTGGTGACGACGCGCCTGCCGCGCGGGGTCAGCCGGCGGGTCCCCGAACCGTCGGCCGCCTGGAGGGTGAAGGCGACAGGATCCGCCGGGGGCCGCTGGCCGCCCGACGCCATCCGCAGGCAGCCGTGGGCGGCGGAGGCGAGGGTGGCGCAACCGGCGTCGGGCCAGAAGAGGGAGAACGACTCCCACTCCACGCAGTGGCCGGGGGCGAGCCCGCGCAACCACCCCTCCCACAGCACGGTGATCTCGGCGACGAGGCCGTGGCCGGGGTGACCGGCCGGGAGCAGGGCGGGCGGGCGCGGACCGCGGTGCCGGGACCGACCCCAGATCGCGCGGGCCGCGCGTTCGGCGCGGGCGCGCATCTTCTCCTCGGTGTGGTGCCTGCACGGGGCCACGGCGACCCTGTTCCGGCACGGGTGTCCCTTGCGGGTCTGCCCGCCGCACAACTGCGCCATAGGCACGACAGTGCGTCGCGGCGGTCGCGGTGACAATCGGCCCGGGGGTGACACGGGCCGGGCCGCGCGGGCTCCCCCGTCTCACCTCGGCGAAGTCGTCGCAGGTCAGGGCGTTGTCCGGCGTGGTCTCGGCCGCCGCTTCGGCGGGAGCCGGAACCGGCCAGGAAGCGTGGGGCGCGCGGAGCGGGACGCCGGCCCGGGGTATCCGCCCGGCCTGTCCCGCCGGAGTGGTCCAAGCGCCTCTCCGGAGCGGGTAGGATTCTGCTGTACCGCTGAGGCGGAACGAGGTCCTGTGGAGCAGTTTGGAGTGCTCGCCACCCTGTCAAGGTGGAGGCCGCGGGTTCAAATCCCGTCAGGACCGCATCGAACATCGGAGCCCGAGGTCGTCTGACCTCGGGCTCCGTCCGTTTTCCCGCCGACGAAAACCGATTGCCGGGCCGAGGGGCTCGGTGAAAGGGTCGTCCCCATGGGGCACATCGACGTGGCCGGAGTGGGCTTTCACCTTCCCGATGGACGGGTCCTGCTGGACGAGGTGTCGTTTCGGGTGGGGGAGGGGATGAAGGCCGTCCTGGTCGGGGCGAACGGCAGTGGCAAGACCACCCTGCTGCGGATCGTCGCCGGTGACCTCCAGCCGTCCGCGGGCAGCCTGTCGCGCAGCGGCGGCCTGGGCGTCATGCGCCAGTTCATCGGCTCGCAGGCGGGGGCCGACGGTGACGCCGACGGTGTCTCGGCCCCCTTGGGATCCACCGCGACGGTCCGCGACCTGCTGGTGTCGGTGTCCCCGCCGACGCTGCGCCGGGTGGCCCGCGAGTTGCGCGAGGCCGAGGCCGAGGTGGCCGCCCGCGCCGACGAGGACGTCCAGATGCGCTACGCCCAGGCGCTCGCCGACTGGGCCGACGTCGGCGGCTACGACGCCGAGGTGCTGTGGGACGTGTGCACGGTCGCCGCGCTGGGCGTCCCGTTCGACCGGGCCGGGCACAGGGAGCTGGCCACCCTGTCCGGAGGCGAGCAGAAACGGCTGGTGCTCGAGGCGCTGCTCCGCGGCCCCGACGAGGTTCTGCTGCTGGACGAGCCGGACAACTACCTGGACGTGCCGGGGAAACGCTGGCTGGAGGAGCGGCTGCGCACGACGCCGAAGACCGTGCTGTTCGTCAGCCACGACCGGGAACTGCTCGCCCGCACCGCGACGCACATCATCACCCTGGAGGGCGGGATGGGCGTGGGCAACTCCACCTGGGTGCACGGCGGCGGCTACGAGGGATACCACCAGGCGCGCGCCGACCGCCACGCCCGCTTCGCCGAGCAGCGCCGCCGCTGGGACGAGCGGCACGCGCGGTTGAAGGAGCTCGTCCGCGAGCTCTGGCAGAAGGCCGCCGTCAACGACGGCATGGCCAGCCGCTACCAGGCCGCGATGACCCGGCTGCGCCGGTTCGAGGAGGCCGGGCCGCCCCCGGAACCGCCGCGCGAGCGTTCGATCCGGATGCGGCTGCGCGGTGGACGCACCGGGGTCCGCGCGCTCACCTGCGTCGACCTGGAACTCACCGGACTGATGCGGCCGTTCTCGACGGAGGTGTTCTACGGGGAGCGCGTGGCGGTCCTGGGCTCCAACGGCTCGGGCAAGTCCCACTTCCTGCGCCTGCTCGCCGGGGACGGCCGGGTCGCGCACACCGGTGAGGCGCGCCTGGGGGCGCGGGTGAACCCCGGCCACTTCGCCCAGACCCACCACCACCCCGAGTGGGTGGGGCGGACCCCGGCCGCCATTCTCGCGGCGGACCACGCGCTGCCCCTGGAGGAGGCGGCGCCGCTGTTGCAGCGCTACGAGCTGGTCCACCAGCGCGACCAGCGCTTCGAGACCCTGTCGGGGGGCCAGCAGGCCCGGTTCCAGATCCTGCTGCTGGAGGTGTCGGGGGCGACGATGCTGCTGCTGGACGAGCCCACCGACAACCTCGACGTCGAGTCCGCCGAGGCGCTGGAGGCCGCGCTGGAGGAGTACGAGGGCACCGTGCTCGCGGTGACGCACGACCGGTGGTTCGCGCGCTCCTTCGACCGGTTCCTGGTGTTCGGCGCGGACGGAACGGTCTACGAGGCGCCCGAGCCGGTGTGGGACGAGGCGCGGGTCCGCCGGGCCAGGCCCTGAGGTGGCCGAGGGGCCGCGCCCGCCGGCCACGGGAGGGCGCGCGGGGGGACGTCCGATGAGCGCCCCGGGAGCGGCTTCGCCGGGGAGGGGAGGGTCCGCCCGGTTTCGGAGGGCTCGGCCCGAACACGCGATTATGCGCGAGGGTTAGCACGGAACGCCCGGAGACAGCACCCTAAGGGCATGTGAGGGAGGACTCCGCGCGCCGTGCCCGCCGCGCCGGAGCCCGTGCCGCGCGGGTCCGGAGGGGAGCCGGGCCGGCGCCACCAGGCGATCCAGGACGCCGTTCCGTGTGCGAACCGGTTTCAGGGCGGGCGCGCGTGGGAAGTGGCCGCCGCACCGCGGCGGCCGACCGCGGTGAAAGGAGACGGGCATGGGAACCACGGCTACGGGGACGTTCCGCACCGACGGCCTGGAGGAACAACCGTTCTACGGCGGTCGGGGCGCGCGCCTCTCCCGCACCCGCCTGGTCCGGACGTTTCACGGTGAGATCGTGGGCACCAGCGAGGCGAACCTGATCATGACGTCCGCGGGCCGGGAGGCCCCCGCGCACAGCGGCCTGGAACGGTTCCAGGGGGCGGTGAACGGGCGGACGGGGACCTTCGTCCTCCAGCACGCGATGATCGGCCCGTTCGGGGAGCAGCCCAGGACCGAGCTGAGGATCGTCCCCGACACGGGGACGGGGGAGCTGGTCGGGATCCGCGGCAGCGCCTTCATCAACGGGGACGACACCGGCGGGGAGCTGACGTTCGTCCTCGACTACGAGCTCGACTGAGCGGGCGGGACGGCCTCGGGCGGTTCGTCTCCTAGGGTCATAGGGGACGCGGCCTCCCGTCGAGGAGCCGGGACGGCGCGCCCGGCCGCGACGGACGACGGGGGACGGGATGGCTTATCGACACGTGACCGAACGCGCCGACTTCACCGATCTGGCGAGTGGACAGGTGCTGCGTTCGGCGCCGGGGTTCCCCGGTTTTCCGGTGCGGCTGGCATCCGAGCTCCTGCAACGCGCGCTCGCCCATCTGCCGCAGCGGCCCGTGTCGCTGTGGGACCCCTGCTGCGGCAGCGGCTACCTCGCCACGGTCCTGGGCCTGTCGCATCGAGACCGGCTCTCCCACGTCCGGGTCGGCGACGTCGATTCCGACGCGGTGGCGCTCGCGGCGCGCAACCTGGAGCTGTTGACCGTCGAGGGCCTGGCCGCCCGCGAACGCGAGCTGCGCGCGCACGCCGAGGAGTACGGTCGCCCCTCCTTCCTGGAGCGGGCCCGCGCGGCGGCCCGGCTCGCCGATGGGCTCGTCGCGCTCGGCGGGGACCTGCCGCACGCGGTGGAGGTCGCCGACGTCTTCGCGCCGCGCCGGCCACGGCCGGCGGTGGACGTCGTGGTGACCGACGTCCCCTACGGCGACCTCACGCACTGGGCGGGTGACCGCCCCGCGGGGGAGCCCGTCACCGGGCTGCTGCGAACGCTGGCGGGTGTCCTGGAGGATCACGCGGTCCTCGTGGTGACGGCGCGTACCCGCAAGATCGCCCTGCCCGAGGGGGTGCGCCCGCTGGAGCGGGTGCGCGTCGGCAACCGCGCCGCCGTGGTCGTGCGGGCCGCGCGGCTGCGCTGAGGGAGGGGGGGCGAGGCCGGCGCCGGGGCCGGATCCACGGTCACGGCACGGGAAAGATTGCCGGATCCGCGCGTACTACGCGAAAGCATATGGTGACATCCTCGATACTGGCAGCGACATCGCTCATGGGGAGGGCATCCGTGTCGCGCACGTCGAGCACCGTCGTCGGAGTCCGTGTCGTCGCGCTCCTGGCGGGAGCCACGCTCACCGTGACGGGCGGATGCGCTCCCCCTGGAGAGGCCGGTGGCGACTCGGCCGCGCGGGTGTGGCCGGGGATGATGCCCGAGACCGCGCCCTCGCCGCGGACCGTGGTCCGCGACGACCTGGAGAAGGTCTTCGAGGAGGCGGACACGGACGGCGCGTTCGTGCTCTACGACGTCGAGCGCAACCTCACCACCGTCGTGGGACGGGAACGCGCCGCGCACCGCCATCCCCCGGCGGAGACCTTCGAGATCGCGGCCACCTTGATCGCGTTGGAGACCGACACCGTCCCCAGCGTGGACGAGACCGTCCGGCACGACGGCAACGCCGACTGGGAACGTGACGCGAGCCTGCGCGAGGCCGTCGTATCCTCCGACGCCGGGGTCCACCGCGAGGTGGCCCGCAGGGTGGGGCCGGACCGGATGCGGACCTGGGTGGACCGCCTGGGGTACGGGAACCGCGAGACCGGGGAGTCCGGCAGGCCGTTCTGGTTGGACGGGACGTTGGAGATCTCCCCGCGCGAGCAGGCCGACTTCCTCGCCGACCTCGCGCGGGGAAGGCTGCCGACCTCCGAGGCCCACCAACGGGACGTGCGCGAGCTGTTGTTCCTGGAGCACGGTCCCGGCTACGTGCTGTACGGCAAGTCGGGGTTGGCCGGACGGTTCAACCCGGGCGCCGGATGGTGGGTGGGCTGGGTCCGCCGGGAGGACGGGGTGTTCTCCTTCGCCCTCGCCATGGACGTCGTCACCGACAAGCACGTCGAACAGCGGGTTCCGCTGGGGCGGGAGTTCCTCGAACGCCTCAACGTGGTGCCCGTTCCCTGAGCCGGGACCCGGGCGGGCCGTCCGGGGATCCGCGCCGCCCGAACGGTCCGGGCAGGCCCGTCCGCCGACGTGGCGGAAGGTCCGGACGGCGGCGCCGATCGTCGCGGGCACCTCGCCGTCGGTCCGGGGACGGACCGGTGGAGCGCGTCGACCTGGAGGGTGCCGAACCGGTGGTGGAGCCATGCGGGGCATGACCTGCCGGACGGTGCCTACGCGCTGGACCAACGGGACCGGGAACGGTTGCGCGCGGTCGCGGACGCCGGAGCGGACTGCCTGCGCGACCAGCAGGGTCTGGTCGTGGAGGTCTCGACGCGCTGGAGGAGCCCACGGCGGGCGGGCGCGCGGCCCTGGACGAGCTCAACCGCCTCATCGCCGCGTGCACGCGACCGCTCGACCTGGACGTCCGATACCGGATCGACGGCGCCACCGGGCGCGGAAGCGTGCTGCCCGACGCCCAACCCGATGACGCCCGTGCCCCCTGGCAACCGATGGACCTGCCGGGAGCGCCGGAGCCGGTCCCGTCCACGGCGCCGGGGCGGCCCGAGCCGTCGCCGCCCGGAGCGGGCAACGACGCGCCGGCGGAGGAGGGGGGTACACCCTCCTCGCCCGCCCCGGGGGCGGAGGTGCCGGGGGCGGTCCCCGCGCAGGAGGAGCCGCGGGTGTCCCCGACGGCCGGCCTCGCCCAACCGCGTCCCCCATCCAGCGCCGCCCCCGCCCCCGCGGAGGAGGCGGCGCCGGCGCCGTTCCAGCTCGACCCGAGGGCGGCGGCCTGCGTCGACTCCGCCCGGCGGGAACAACTCGACCCCTACGTCGCCCCGGCGGCACTGCTCTTCATCGACGATCCGGAGCAGGAGACGACCGCCGGCCTGATGATCTCGCGGGAGGGGATCGCGCGGATCTCATGGGTGGTCCTGCTCGTCCTCGTGCTGACCGTCGCGGTGAGCGTCACCCTTTCGGCGCGGCTGGTCCGCCCGGTCCGCGCGCTCACCGACGCCGTGCAGCGCATGCGGGCGGGGGACGGCTCGGCCCGGGTCGAGGTCGCCGACTCCGGTGAGATCGGCCGGCTCGCGGTCGCCTTCAACGAGATGTCGGAGCACCTACAGCGGCTGGAGGAGCAGCGCAAGGCGATGGTCAGCGATGTCTCCCATGAGCTGCGCACCCCGTTGAGCAATCTCCGCGGCTGGCTGGAGGCCGTCCAGGACGGGGTCGCCGACCCCGAACCCGAGCGGATGGCGATGCTGGTGGAGGAGACGCTGCTGCTCCAGCGGATCATCGACGACCTCCAGGAGCTGGCCCTGGCCGACGCCGGCCGGCTGCGGCTGTCCCTGGGGCTGGTGGACGCGGGAGAGCTCGTCGAACAGAGCGTCGCCAGTCACCGGTTGCACGCCGAGACAGCGGGGGTGGAGCTGTCCGCGCGGCTCTCGGGGGACCTCACCCTGGTGGCCGACCGGGGGCGCCTGCTCCAGGCGGTCGGCAACCTGGTGGGCAACGCGCTGCGGCACACGCCCGCGGGTGGACGTGTCACGGTGACGGCGCGCGGCGCGGGGGAGGCGGTCGTCATCGAGGTGGCGGACACCGGGGAGGGGATCGCGCCGGAGCACCTGCCGCACGTCTTCGACCGTTTCTGGCGGGCGGAGAAGTCACGCAACCGCCGTACCGGTGGGAGCGGCCTGGGGCTGGCGATCGTCCGCAACCTCGCGGAGCTCCATGGCGGGACCGCCGAGGTCGCCGCCGAACCGGGGAGGGGGGCGGTGTTCACCCTCCGCCTGCCGCGGGGCCGGGTCCCGAGCGGGGACGGGGAGAGTGGACAGGGGTGATCACCCCGCCGTCCTCGGTGGTCGACATGGTTCACATATTGAAAATTTAGTTAGGTGTGCCTATCCTCATTTGAATGCCGCGAGAAGTGGACACCTTCCTCACGACCGTGCCGCCTGGGAAAGGCCGCGCGCTCCGCCCCGACCGGACCACCGGTCCCGCCGTCGAAGCCCTCATCGCCGCGGTCGCCGAGGGCCGCGCCGACCTGCCGGGCTTCTGGCGGACCGTCGAGGAACGGGGCACCCCCCTCGTGGAACGGATCGACGCCACCGACCAGTGCGCGGTCACCTTCCTGTGGCGCGGGGGGAACGAACTGGCCGACGTCATCCTCTTCGCCGACAAGGCCGCCGACGCCGACTCCTACGAGTGCAACCGCATGGAGCGGATCCCGGGAACCGACGTCTGGCACCTCACCTACCGGATGCGCGCGGACTGGCGCTCCTCCTACGCGATCGCCCCGGTTCCCGCCGACCCCTCGGCGGCGTCGCCCGGGCCGTTGGAGGAGATGGCGGCGATCCGCCGGAGGCGGTCACTGGCCCGCGCCGAGCCCGCCGACCGGCCCGCCATCGCCCGCTGGTTCGACGCCATGGCCCACGCCGTCCCCGACCCTCGCGCGCGCGAACGGCTCGACGCCTCCTGGTCGGTGGTGTCACTGCCCGACGCCCCGCCCGAACTGTGGCGCGACGCCGGCGCCGGCGCGCCGGGAACGGTCGAGGAGCACTCCTTCACCAGCGCGATCCTGGGCAACACGCGCACCGTGTGGATCCACGAACCCGCGCGGCGCCCCGCGGACGGCGGCCCCTGGCCGGTGCTGGTCCTGCTCGACGGCGAACAGTGGGCCGGGATCCCGGTGTTCCCCCTGCTCGACGCGCTCATCGAACGCGGGGACATCCCGCCGATGGTGTCCATCCTGGTCTCGGCGGTGGACTTCCCGACCAGGACGCGGGAGCTCGCCTGCCACGACCCGTTCGTCGCCTTCCTCGACGAGGAGCTGCTGCCGTGGGCGTCGGAAGGCAGGAGGCTCACCAGCGACCCCGAGCACACGATCATCGCGGGTCAGAGCCTGGGCGGCCTCACCGCCCTCTACGCCGCGCACACCGCTGCGCACCGCTTCGGCCGGGCCATCTCGCAGTCGGGCTCGTTCTGGTGGCCCGCCCCCGTGGGTGCCGACGGTGAGACCGAGCGGCTCACCCGCCTGCTCGCACAGGCCGACCGTCTCCCCGGGCGCGTCCACCTCAGCGTCGGCGTCCACGAGTGGCGGCTCCTGGAGCCGACCCGGCGGCTGCGTGACACGCTGGCGCAGCGGGGGGCGGCTTTCGACTACGTCGAGTACAACGGGGGACACGACCGCGCCTGCTGGCGGGCCGGGCTGCCCGACGGCATCGTCGCGCTCACCGGGGGCGGCGCGCGCTCCAGGACGGTCCCGGCCGGGGACGGAGCAGCGCGGACCCGCCATGCTTGAGCCCATGGACACCACACCCGGGTCCGCGGAGCGGTCCGAGCCCTCCCCGCTCGGCCGCACCGCGGGTGAGGCCATCCTGCGCGTCGCCCAACGGCTGACCGACGTGCTCGCGGAGCTGGCCGCCGAGCACGGGCTGACCCCGCTCCAGGCGCGGGCCCTGCGCGCGTTGCGGGACCGCCCCTCCCAGGGACGGCTCGCGCGGGCCTTGCGCTGCACCCCGTCGCGGGTCTCCCTGATCACGGGGGAACTGGAGGAGCGCGGACTGGTCACCCGGGTGCCCTCCCGCAGCGACCGGAGGGTGCGCGTCGCCCGCCTCACCCCCGAGGGGGAACAGGTGGTCGAGGCGATCGGCGCGCGCCTGGCCCGCGAGTCACCGCTCACCCACGCCCTGGGACACGAGGAGCTTCGACTGCTGATCGCGTTGCTGAACCGGCTCGACGACGCCGACGATCCGGCGCACCCCTGAGGTGTCCCCGCCTCCGGCCGTCCACAGCCTGTGGACGGCCGGTCGCCTTCCGCCGTCGACACCCCGCACCGGTTGCTGTGCCGCGCCGTTCCACGTGCCTAAGGTGACCACGGAGCGTCACCGACGCGCCACAGCCGCCGAGGAGGATGCCATGGAACCGTTTCCCCCGCTCCCGTTGCAGGACTGGGAGGACACCAAGCAGACGGTGCACCGGTTCCTCCAGATCGTCGGCAAGATCCGGCTGTCCTCGGGGATCCGCCGCAACCACTGGTGGCATGTCCCGTTCCACCTCACCGGGCGGGGGATCACCACCCGGCCGATGGGCGCGATCGACGGCAACCCCGTCTTCACCATCGACTTCGACTTCGTCGGACACCGTCTCGTGGCCGGTACCGAGGAGGGGCGGCAGGCGTCCTTCGCGCTTCCCGGTCACTCCGTCGCCTCGTTCTACCGCGAGGTCGTCTCGGTCCTGGACTCCCTGGGGGTGCACGTCCGCATCGCGGTGCCGCGTCCGTTCGACCTGCCCGACTCGGGACGGCCGTTCGAGGAGGACACCGAGCACGCCGCCTATGATCCGGCCGCGGTCAACCGATACTGGCGGGTGCTCGGCCGGGTCAACCTCCTCTTGGAGGAGTTCGCGTCCCGTTTCTCCGGCAAGACCAGCCCGGTCCACCACTTCTGGCACACCTTCGACATCGCGGTGACCCGGTTCTCCGAACGCCGGGTCGACCAGCCGCCCCAGGCCGACCCCGTCACCCGCGAGGCCTACTCGCGGGAGGTGGTCAGTTTCGGATTCTGGTTCGGCGACCAGAGCGTCCCCGAGCCCGCCTTCTACTCCTACACCTCGCCCGAACCCGTGGGACTCGAACGGCAGCCGCTCCAGCCCGCCACCGCCGAGTGGATCGAGAGCCGCGGCGCCCACCTGGCGCTGCTGCGCTACGCCGACGCCCGCCAGACCCCCGACCCGCGCCGCACCGTCCTGGACTTCTACGAGAGCGCCTACCAGGCGGGTGTCGCGCTGACGGGATGGGACCGCACCGCGCTGTCCTGTCCCGGAGGCATCACCGATCCGGTGCTCCGCCATCTGCCACGCTGATCCCGCCGCGCCCGATCCGCGGGTCACTCCCGGGCTCCGTCCGCCCGGGCCGGCCCCGTCGCGTGGGGCGCCGAAACGACGTCTCCGACGCCGCGGTCCCGGGACGGTCGGCCACCGGGAAACGACGGGCGCGGGCGGGGCGGCCTTCGGCCGTTCGCCGGCGCGGGATAGCGTGGGGCGACCTGACATGGCGATGAAGGGAGGGGCGCATGGACATCGAGGTGGCCGAGGCGCCCGAGGCGAACCGGTACGAGGCCCGGGAGGGCGACGCGGTCGCCGGGTTCGCGGAGTACCAACTGGCGGGCAACCTGATCGTCTTCACCCACACCGAGGTGGACCCTTCATATGAGGGCAAGGGGGTGGGCGGACGGCTGGTCCGCGGGGCGCTCGACGACGTTCGGACCAAGGGGCTCTCGGTGCTGCCGCTATGCCCGTTCGTCAAGGGCTGGATCCAGCGCCACCCCGACTACGCCGACCTCGTCTACCAGTCCCGTTCCACCGAGGCGTCCGACTGACGGGGCCGGTGCCCGGCACAAGGGCCACGGCGGTCATCCGCCACGTGGCCCGTACATGATCACGGCGACACCGACCAGGCATATCAGCGCGCCGGTCACGTCGTAACGGTCGGGTCGGAAACCGTCCATGAGCATCGCCCACAACAGTGACCCCGCGACGAACACACCGCCATAGGCGGCGAGCACCCGTCCGAAGTCGGCGTCGGGCTGGAGGGTGGCGACGAACCCGTAGACGCCCAGGGCGATGACCCCGGCCCCCATCCACAGCAGTCCACGGTGCTCGCGCACCCCCTGCCAGACCAGCCAGGCCCCGCCGATCTCGGCGAGGGCGGCCAGGGCGAACAGCACGATCGATTTGAGAACGGTCACGAGGAGGGAGCCTAGGACCTCCCGCGTACCGTGCGCGTTCCGGGATCGTCGGCCGCAGGACGCCCAGGTGCCCGGCGGGGATGAACCGTGCCGCGCACCCGGGCGCTTCAGACCGGGGTCCCGGCCACCGAGCGGGGAGGCGGCCGGGAGATCACCGTTACCGGCCGACTAGTCGGTTCCGGCGAAGGCCGCCTCGGCGCTGGCCTCCTCCTGGGCCTGCTCACGGTCGACGAGGAGGAACTTCTGGTCGCCGTCGGCGTAGCCGACGAGCAGCTCCTTGGCCTTGGCGGCGGAGTATTCGGCCTCTCCGGCGCCGGCGAAGGTGCCCGCGGAGGCGGAGCCGGCGAAGCCGAAGGCGGCGGGCAGGATGATGACGGCACCGATGAGAATACGCTTCATGTTGCTCATGATTTCCTTACGCATTCGTTTTTGAGGGATGTGGTGCTGTTCCGCGCTGAAGCGCGGTCATTCTCTTCGTGGTCCTGCGTGTGCGTGGGCCCTGCACGCATGGTGATATGACCAGCGCCCGGACCAGCCAATCCATGTCCGTCATGTGATCCAGATCACCGCAGAATGAACCCCGTCAAACCGCGACGAAACAACGATTCGCCTGTCATTGGTTTTTCTGAAAAACCGACAAAATGCGGTTATGGAAAACGTGTGGCGACGGTATATACGGGGGGGCCGTTGTGGTGATTCCAGTCGCGTGGATAATTGTTCGAATCTATTTCATATTCTACTCGCGGAAGATGGATGATCACGCTCGGTGATATATGTTTCGGAGAGTAATCGAGCCTTCGTTGGAAGCGGCCGTGGCCCGCCGCCCGACCGTGAGAACGCGCGCTCGACGGAGGGGCGCCCCGGGGTACGGCGTTGTCTCCCGGGGCGGTGCCGGTCGCGACCGTTCCCCGTGGCCGTCGCGGCCGGCGAGCGTCATCCACCGGGTTCGGGCGGCCCGGCCCGGGTAGCCCCGGCGTATGGGGGAACAGCACATCGACATCGTGGTGCGCAGGGTCCACGACCACCTCCGTGACGAGGCGGGGTCCCCGGGGAAGGTCTTCCTCGTCGACCGGCTGTGGCCGCGCGGTGTCGCCAAGGCGCGGTTGCGTATCGACGGGTGGCCCAAGGAGGTCGCGCCAAGCGGCGAACTGCGGAAGGGCTTCGGCCACGACCCGCGGCGTTGGCCCGACTTCCGCGCGCGGTATCGGGCGGAGCTGGAGGGGGCGCGGGAAGAGGTCCGTCCGTTGCTGGAGGCGGCGAGGAGCGGGCCGGTGACGTTGCTGTACGGGGCGAAGGACGTCGAGCACAACAACGCCCTCGTCCTGCGCGACTATCTGCGCGATCTCCTCTCCGAGGAGAAGAAGGCCGGTGCGCGGTCCGACGCCGGCCGACCGGAACACGGGTGAGGGTGCCGCGGCGGTGTGCGGCGGGCGAAGTCGGCCCAGGTGGGTGGGGACGTGGCGGTGCCCCCTTGGGAGGTGGGGGCCATAATCCCGCCTTGGAGCTGCCTTAACTTTGCGTTATATGAAAGTGACGGAGAGTGTTCACCGTCCGTGATTGGCTCATCCCGTGATGTGACGCATCCCGGGAGCCGACGAGGAGGAGAACATGCCCCACCCATCCGCCCCGGCCCCGTCCCGTCGCCTGCGCGTCGCCCTCTACGCCGATGACAGCCGCCACCTCGGCCCGGCCTGCCGCTCCAAGGCCATCGCCGACGCGCTCGCGACGATGACGCCGGCGCCCGAGACCCTGGTCTTCGCCCGCGCCGCGGAGACGGCCGCGCTGCACTACCCGCCCGGGTGCGAGCTCCGGCGCCTTGGAGCCGGCCCGGGGCGGGCGGCGCGCGAGCTCGCCGCGGCGCTGCGGGCCTTCGCGCCCGACGTGCTCATCGTCGATCGCCGGCCCGACGGGGCCGAAGGCGAGCTCGCCGCGGCTCTCGACGTGCTGCGCAGATCCGGGCGGACCAAGATCGTCCTGGGACTGCTCGACGTCATGGAGGATCCGGCGCGGGCGGCCGTCGAATGGGCCCGCGTCCGCGGCTGCACGGCACTGCGGCGCTGGTACGACGCGGTGTGGGTGTACGGGGACCGGGGGGTCGCCGACCCGGTGGTCGGGCTGGGGCTGCCCCCGGACCTGCGTCCCCTCGTGTCCTCGGTCGGTTACCTGGGCCGTTCCGGCGCGCTCCCGCCCGGCCCTCCGGTGACCCCGGCGGACTCCTATGTCCTGGGGCTGTTGAGCGGGGCCGGGGACGCCGAGCAGGCGCGCGCGTTCGCCGCCATGCCGCTGCCGTCGGGGGTGCGCGGCCTTCTGGTGACCGGGAGCAGGCTGCCCGCTGCGGCCCGGTCGGAGATCCACCGCCTCGCCGCGGGCCGGGAGGACATGACGGTCCTGGGATTCGTCTCCGATCCCGGTCCCTGGTTGGACGGCGCAGCGGCGGTGGTCACCACGGGCGGGTACGGCGCCGTCTGTGAGGCCCTGGGGCGGCGGTCGCCACTGCTCGTCCTGCCCCGGTCGAGGGTCGAGGAGGAGCGGGTGCGCGCTCTTCGGCTGGCCGAGGCCGGTGCGGCCGACGCGCTCAGGCCCGGAACGGCCACCGCGGGGCGTCTGGGGGCCTGGGGCGCCGGGGTGGTGCGGGGCGGCGGGCCCGTCCCGGAGGCGGTCGACGTGGGGGGCCTGTCGCGGATCGCGCATCTGGTCTGCGACATCGCGGGCGCGCGGGACAGGGCGCCGGCCCGGGCCTGAGCGGGGGGCGGACCGGCGGGATCGGGCGGGGCCGTTCGGGCCCCGACCCCTTCTTGCATACCCTGGGGGGGTATGGTAGTCCTGAGGGTGAACGAGGAAACGGGCGGCGGCCGGAGACGGCCGGGCCCGTGGTGACCTTCGGGAGGAACCATGTCCACCGCCGTCCGCAGCGACGTGGGCGCGCGCCCCGCCGCATGCGCCGTCCCTTCCCCCGGCACGCCGGCCGTGAGCCGCGGGCCGGAGGTGGGGTGATGAACACCCCGGCGAAACTCGCGGTCTACGGACTGGGGCTCGCGGTGGTGTTCGCCACCGCCATGGGCGCCGGATCCCTGGCGGCCCCCTATGTCCCGACCGCCGTCGAGGAGGCCGCCCACAGTACGGACGGGCACGCGCCGGCCGCCCCACCACCGGGAGGACTGGAGATCTCCCACGAGGGGTACACGCTCGACCTGGACACGTTCTCGGGGACACCGGGGGAGGAGGAACCCCTCTCCTTCCGGATCCTGGGCCCTGAGGGGCGCCCCGTCACCGCGTTCGACGAGTCCCACGACGCCCGGATGCACCTCATCGTCGTCGGCCGCGACATGGCCGGCTACCGCCATCTGCATCCCGAGATGGACCCGGACGGCACCTGGAGCGTCCCCTACGAGCCGAGCGAGCCCGGCCCCCACCGGGTGATCACCGACTTCGTCCCCGGCGAGGACGGCGCCGGACACACCCTCGGAGCCGATCTCGCGGTTCCCGGCGACTACGCGCCCCAACCACTGCCCGCGCCCTCCTCGACGGCACGGGTGGACGGCTACACCGTCGAACTGCGCGGAGACCCCTCCCCAGGAGGCGACGGCGCGCTCACCTTCACCGTCACCCGGGACGGCGCCGCGGTCGACGACCTCCAACCCCACCTCGGAGCCCACGGCCACCTGGTGGCGCTACGCGCCGGCGACCTCGCCTACCTGCACGCCCACCCCGAGGAGCGGGACGGCGAGACGGGACCGGACATCGCCTTTCGAGCCGGTTTCCCCTCCGCGGGCGACTACCGGCTCTTCCTCGACTTCAAGCACGCCGGCAAGGTGCACACAGCGGAGTTCACCATCCGCGTCGACGCATCCGCCGACGGCCACGACGACAGCGCGGACCCCGGCCACTGACCCGGGTCCGCCCCTCCGGGAGCGGGAATGGACAGCAGCGACAACACGACACGAACACCCGGCGGCCAGATCGAGCTGACGATCGGCGGCATGACCTGCGCCTCCTGCGCCGCGCGCGTCGAGAAGCGGCTCAACCGGCTCGACGGCGTGACCGCGACGGTCAACTACGCCACCGAGAAGGCGCGGGTGACCTTCGATCCCGGCGTCACCACCGACGATCTGATCGCCCAGGTCGAGAAGGCGGGCTACACCGCGGCCCTCCCCGAGCCGCCGGCCGCGTCCCAGGACGCCCCCGCCACCGAGGACGGCGATCCCACCCGGCCGCTGCGTGACCGGCTCCTCGTCAGCGTCCTGCTGTCGATCCCGGTCATCGCGATGGCCATGGTCCCGGCGTTGCAGTTCACCTACTGGCAGTGGGCGTCCCTGGCCCTCGCCGCGCCGGTCGTCGTCTGGGGGGCGCTGCCCTTCCACGTCGCCGCCTGGAAGAACCTCCGGCTCGGCGCGGCCACCATGGACACCCTCGTCTCCCTCGGCACGATCGCCGCGTTCGCGTGGTCGCTGTACGCGCTGTTCCTCGGCAGCGCCGGTGAACCCGGCATGACCCACCCGTTCGAGCTGACGATCGCCCGCACCGACGGTTCCGCCGACATCTACCTGGAGGTCGCGGCGGGCGTCACCACCTTCATCCTCGCCGGCCGCTACTTCGAGGCCCGCTCCAAGCGCCGGGCCGGCGCCGCCCTGCGCGCCCTGCTCGAACTCGGGGCCAAGGACGTCGCCGTCCTGCGCGACGGCCGCGAGCAGCGCGTCCCAGTCGACTCCCTCGTCGAGGGCGACCGTTTCGTGGTCCGCCCGGGTGAGAAGATCGCCACCGACGGCGTGGTCGAGGAGGGGTCCTCCGCCGTCGACATGAGCATGCTCACCGGCGAGTCGGTGCCGGTCGAGGTGGGCCCCGGAGCCGGCGTCGTCGGCGCCACCGTCAACGCCGGGGGCCGGTTGGTCGTGCGGGCCACCCGGGTCGGCGCCGACACCCGCCTCGCGCAGATGGCCCGCCTGGTCGAGGACGCGCAGAACGGCAAGGCCGAGGTCCAGCGGCTCGCCGACAAGGTCTCCGGGGTGTTCGTCCCCATCGTGATCGCGCTGGCCGTCGCCACGCTCGGCTTCTGGCTGGGCACCGGGGCCCCGGCCGCCGCGGCGTTCACCGCGGCCGTCGCCGTGCTGATCATCGCCTGCCCGTGCGCGCTGGGCCTGGCCACCCCCACCGCGCTGCTCGTCGGCACCGGGCGGGGCGCCCAGATGGGCATCCTCATCAAGGGGCCCGAGGTCCTGGAGACCACGCGCGGGATCGACACGATCGTGCTGGACAAGACCGGGACGGTCACCACCGGCCGTATGACGCTGCTCGACGTCACCGTCGCCGAGGGGGAGGACGCCGACGAGGTGCTGCGCCTGGCCGGCGCGCTGGAGGACGCCTCCGAGCACCCCATCGCCCAGGCCATCGCCGCGGGCGCGCTGGCCCGGACCGGCCGGCTCGCGCGGGTCGAGGAGTTCGGCAACGTCGAGGGCCTGGGCGTGCGCGGAGTCGTCGAGGGCCGCACGGTGGTCGTCGGCCGGCCCGCCCTGCTCGCCGAGCGGTCCTGGCCCCTGCCGCGCGAGCTCGAAGAGGCGCGTGCGGCGGCCGAGGAGCAGGGCCGCACCGTGGTCGCCGTCGGCTGGGACGGCAGGGCCCGGGCCGTCCTCGTCGTCGCCGACGCGCTCAAGCCCACCAGCGCGCGGGCGGTCCGGCGGCTGCGCGAGCTCGGTCTCACCCCGATCCTGCTCACCGGCGACAACACCGCCGTGGCGCGGTCGGTCGCCGAACGGGTCGGGATCGACGAGGTCGTCGCCGAGGTCCTGCCGAGCGACAAGGTGGACGTCGTCAAACGCCTCCAAGCCGAGGGGCGGACCGTCGCGATGGTCGGTGACGGGGTCAACGACGCCGCGGCACTGGCCCAGGCGGATCTCGGCCTGGCCATGGGGACCGGCACCGATGTCGCGATCGAGGCGAGCGACCTGACCCTGGTCCGCGGCGACCTGCGCGCGGCCGTGGACGCGATCCGGCTGTCCCGCCGCACCCTCGCCACGATCAAGGGCAACCTGTTCTGGGCGTTCGCCTACAACGTCGCCGCGCTCCCGCTCGCGGCGGCCGGACTGCTCAACCCGATGATCGCGGGGGCGGCCATGGCGTTCTCCAGCTTCTTCGTCGTCGCCAACAGCCTGCGGCTACGCCGGTTCGCGCCGCTGGAGGACGACAGCGACGGGAGCGCACCGACCGGTGGGTCCCCCGACCCCGAGCCGGTCACCTCCGCCTCCTCCTGAGGCGGAGAGGGCGGACCGGCCGGATCAGCGTGCCGGTCCGCCCTCCACCGCACCGAGCCGCCGGATGAGCCCCAGCGTCGTCTCGATGACCTCCTCGGCCTCGGCACGTGTCGCGCAGACGGCGACCTCGCGTCCGGCCTCGCCGATGACACTGGTGAGGATCGCGACGGTCACCCGTTCGGCGGGGGACCCGCCGGCGCCGAGCAGGACCGTGTTGCGGCGCACCCAGTCGCGTCCACTGGAGCGGCGCGTGGTCTCGAAACCGGGCGGCCCGTCACCGTCCATGAAGAGCCGCGACAGGTCGCGCCGCTCCCACGAGCCCTCCAGGAAGGCTCGCGCCCCCGCGCAGAACAGTTCCAGCGGGTCGTCGACCCCCGCCTCGCGCGCCCGGGCGACGGCGGTGGCGGCCCGTGTCTCCTGCGCGTGGTGGTGCTCCTCCCACAGGGCGAGGAACAGTTCGGCCTTACCGCCGAAATGGTGATAGACGCTGCCGACGCTGGAGCCGGTGCGCTCCACCAGGTCGGCGATCGCCGCCCCGCTGTAGCCCTGTTCGGTGAACACCTCGCGCGCTCCCCGCAGCAGCGCGCTGCGGGTCTCGGCGGTACGGCTCCACGTCCAGGCGCCGGGACCACGTCCCCCGTTCGACCCGCGTGCCATCGGCCCACCCGTCCGTTCGCCCCATCGCCCGCAGGCGAGTGAAAATCGGTCCGCGGCGACGGCGGCGCGGCCGTCGCAACATCTCTTGACAGTAAGCGATGGCGGTATCACCCTGTGTCGGGACCGGATCGGTCCCGACGACGGCGGGAGGGACGCGGTGGAGCGCGGAACGGGGCCGGGGCATCGGGCGAGGCACCGCGAAGGCGGAGCGTCCTCCCCGGCCCGCCCCCATGGCTCAGCCGCCGGTGACCCACGCGCACACCGCCTCGGCCGTGGCCTCCACCGGAACGTGTGTGGTGTCCAGAAGCGTCATGGGGGGATCCATCCGGTCCGCGCAGGAGCGGATCCACGCGGTGTACTCCAACGTCTCGGCGATACGCGGCTCGTCCCACTCCCGCCAGGCCGGACGGGCGCGCAGCCGCTCGGCCAGCACGTCGGGGTCGCACACCAGGGACAGGTACCGGATCTCGGCGAACAGGGCGCGTTCGGGCAGCGGCTCCAGCTCGGGAGGGACGACCGTGCCGCACAGGACGGCGGGCCGGCCGTTCTGGTGGATCATCGAGATGACCCGCAACCACGCCGACCGGAAGGCCCGATGGTCGTCGGCGGGGTCACGCAGCCCGGCCAGCCACAACACGTCCTGCTCCAGCACGACGAACCGGTCGCTCAGCCGCTCGCCGAGCAGCCGGGCCACCGTCGACTTGCCCGTCCCGCTCGGCCCGGTCACGCAGTACAGCGGCAACCGGTGGAACCGGCGCCGATGGCCGCACGCGGCACAGCGGATCACCGGTTCGTCCGGTTCGACCAGGGGGACGTCGGTGCGCGCGCCGCAGCGCGCGCAGATCAGCAGGTTCACCTGACGTCAGTCGAACAGTTCCCCGAGGAAGCTCTTGCGGCGGTGTCCGTAGGGCTTCGGGGAGTCGGGGTAGCCGTGGCCGTAGCCGTAGGGGGCGGGGGAGTCCGGACGGCCGCGGTAGGGGGCGGGGGAGTCGGGACGCCCACGGTAGGGGGCGGGAGAGTCGGGACGGTGGCCGCCGTAGTGGGCGCCGCCACCGTAGTGGCGCTGCTCGGCGGCGGTGATCTGCTCCAGCTCACCGGCGTCGAGGAAGATCCCGCGGCAGCGCTCGCACTGCTCGATGTGGATCCCCATGCGGTCGAAGGTCATCATGCGGCTTTGACACTTAGGACAAATCACGGCGCCATCGTACGCAACAATCCCCGTCGGGGGAGGAGGACCCCTGAGGCGTGGGCCACACCGTATTCCCGGCCCGGACCCGACCGTTTCGGCTCCCCGGCCGTCCGCGGCCGGTGTCGGGGCAGGTCACCGGGCGGGGCGGTGGAGCGGTGGCCGCCGGAACCCCCGATACGGCCGGATGCGGCCCATCCGCCCTCCCGAGGGCTTTTACACTCCCCAGAGTGGCGCCGCGGCCTCGCGGGCGTTCGCCTCCCTACCGAGGAACCTCTTCTATGAGCACTGAGCAATCTGAGCCGGGACGCCTGCTCGTCGGGCGTTACCGGTTGTCCCATTTGATCGGCGAAGGCGGCATGGGGCGGGTGTGGCAGGGCACCGACGAGCTGCTGGACCGCCCCGTCGCGATCAAGGAACTCACCATCTCCGCCCAGCTCCCCGAGCGTGAGATCACCATCCTGCGGACCCGGATGCTCCGCGAGGCGCGCAGCGCCGCCCAGCTCAGCCACCCCTCCATCATCACGGTCTTCGACGTGGTCGAGAGCGACGACCGGCCGTGGATCGTCATGGAACTGGTGCGCGGCAGTTCGCTGAGCGAGCTCCTCAAGGAACACGGCGCGCTCCCGCCGACCCGTGTGGCCAAGATCGCCCTCCAGGTCCTCTCGGGGCTCGCGGTCGCCCACCAGCGCGGCATCGTGCACCGCGACATCAAGCCCGGCAACGTGCTGATCGCCAAGGACGACCGTGCCGTGCTCACCGACTTCGGCATCGCCCGGCTGGAGGACAGCAACACCCAGCTGACCAGCACCGGCAACCTCCTCGGCTCGCCCAACTACCTCGCCCCCGAACAGGCGCGCGGCCAGCTGGCCGGCCCCTCCACGGACATGTGGGCGATGGGGATCACGATGTACGCCGCCGTCGAGGGCAAACCGCCGTTCCAGCGTTCCACCGCGATGGCGACGCTCACCGCGATCGTCACCGAGGAGGTCCCACCGCCGACCTCCGCCGGCCCCCTGCGCCCCGTCCTCGACGGACTGCTCGACAAGGACCCCTCGCGTCGCCTCACCGTGGAGGAGGCGGTGGCGATGCTGCACCCCATCGTCGTCGAGGGGCAGGCAGAAGAGGACGGCGAGGCCACCCGGGTCGCCCCCGTGGCGGCGGGCCCCGTCCAGGCCGAGTCCACCGCCGAGTTCGCCTCCGTGGCGCCCCCGCCCGGCCCCGGCCGCAGACCGGTGACCCGGTTGCTGGTGCCGGCGCTGCTCGCCGTTGTCGGGCTGGTGCTCGCGGCCGCGCTGGGGTTATGGCTGGCCAACGGGAACGCCTCGGACCAGCGGGGAGACGCGCCCGTGGAGCCCTCGGAAGCCCCGTCGCAGGCCCCGGAGACGGTTCCCGCGTCGGCCGAGGAGAGCATCGCCGCCGACCCCACCGCGGCCGAGGAGCCCGAGCAGGAGGGCGACGCGGAGGACGCGGCCGAGGACACGCCGATGCGGCGGCACGAGGACCCCACCGGCTTCGAGATCGAGGTTCCCGAGGGGTGGGAGCTGGAGCGGCGCGACAACGGGGTGTTCTTCACCAATCCCGAGGGCGGCTACCTCCAGATCGACCAGACCGATCAGCCGGGGGAGGACGCGCTGGAGGACTGGAACCGGCAGGAGGGGGCGATCTCCTCGAACTTCGGCGGCTACGAGAAGGTGGCCATCACCCGGCTGGACGACGACTCCCTCGACCTCGACGACTACGTCAGCGCCGCCGACTGGGAGTTCACCTTCGACGGCTCCCAGGGGCGCATGCGCGCGGTCAACCGGGCCTTCCACACCGAGGAGAAGGGGTACGCGCTGTTCCTGGTCTCCACCGAGGAGGACTGGGAGACCAACCGCGCGCTCCTGGACGAGATGACGCGCTCCTTCGAGCCCGCGGACTGACGTTCAACGGCCGATCCCGCCCTCGGGAGCCCTCCGGCGCCGCCGGAGGACGTCCAGGGACGGGATCGGTTGCGGACCGGCGTGTGACGGCGGCCCGTGTGGCGGGTCAGGTCCGGTGACGTTCGTGCGCACCCTGCGGGGTGTGGGCCCCCTCGGAGTGCATCCCGGAGCGCTGCTCCGGCATGCTGATGCCCGAACCCTCCGCGCGCTCTCCCGGTCCCGCTGCGGCCGTGGCCGGCCACCTGGCCGTGAGCCCGTAGATCGCCAGGACGTCGAGGGCGATCATGATCGCCGACCACCACGGGAACGAGTTCAGGAAGGCGAGCTGGGCGACCGCGTTCACCCCGACCACCGCGATCGTCAGCACACGTGCCCAGGTCGCACCGCTCAGCAGCGAGAACGCGGTGACCACCATCAGGATGCCCCAGAGGGTGAGCAGGACGCCCCACCCCGTGAAGCCGAACAGCAGCAGGTTGCCTTCGGAGGTTGCGAAGAACCCCGGTCTGAACCATGAGACCAGGCCGTGCAGGATGTTGAACACGCCGGCCAGGAGCATCATGGTGGCCGCGAAGGCGACCCATCCGTTGACGCGCATTCTCATGCCTCCCCCTGAGAAGCCTCGTGGGCGGGCCGTATTCCTTTCCGGACCTTTTCGGCCGGCCCCGTCCCGCCTCTTTCCCCAGCATGCGCCAGGACGGGGGAAAGGTAATTCCAGGGAATGGTCATGGCCTTCCAAAACCCGCTTCGGCATGCTCGGCCGGCGGCGTCCGCACGGATAGGGGGACGGGCGGTCTCACAGTCGATCCAGCAGTTCGGCCTTCTTGTTCCGGAACTCCTCGTCGGTCAACAGGCCCTCCTCGTGGAGCCGGCCCAGCTCGCGGATGCGGTCGTAGATGCCGCGGGCCACGTCGTCGGCGGGGAGGGGCTGTGGCGAGGGCGGCGTCCCGCCCGCCCCCAGGGCATTCGCCCCGGCCTCCAGTGCCGCCGTCTCCCCCCGCCGGGCCGACACGGCCTCCTCCCGCGCCCACAGGTGGGCGGTCACGGTCGCGGCCATCAGCAGGGCGCGCGCGCTCTCCCGCGCGCTGTCCTCGGTGAGGAGACAGTGCAGGTCCTTGCTGGGCTTGACCGGCTGCGCGGTGGAGGACCCGTGCGTCACGACACGCAGGTACCCCTCGTTCCAACCGTCGCCGGGCGCCCACTCGACCCGCCGGATCTCCTCGATCGGGAACTCGCGCCGCTGCTCCTTGTGCTTGCGGGAGGAGGCGTCGCCGGACCACGCCAACAGCAGGGTCCGGCCGTCGAACGCCGCCGTCCCCTCCGAGGTGCGGATGTGCAGCGGCAGGGGCGGGACGAGGCCGACCGCGAACCTCTCGGCCGGACCCGGGTCGCCGGTGTCGCGCGTCGCCTCCACGGAGAAGGAGAGCTGGTCGGCGTAGTACTCGGCGACGAGTTCGGTCGAGGCGTCACCGGTCAGGTGGAACGGCAGGCTCTTCTCGGACAGCGCCGCGCCGACGGCGGCGAAGGGGTCGGCGTGGTCGCGTAGCCGTAGCCGCAGATCCCAGCTTCCGCGCCGGCCCTTCTTGGGGGTGAAGTCGACCGAGGCGATGGCGGCCAGCGGTACCTCGCAGCCTCCCAGCTCCTTCAGCAACGGAGCGACGCGCCATCCGGACCGGTAGCGGATGAGGACCTTCTCCCCGTCGAACCGCCACGTCGCCTGATTACCGTGCAGATCGTCCATTCCACCATCGTAGGGCGGAAACGGATAACGCTCGGATGTCACCGAGGTGACAGCGGACGTCCGGATGCGGCACCTCTCGGTGGATATTCCGTTGTTCTCCTTTCCCGGCAATGGGGTGATCCCTTTCGAGAAAGGAAGTTCGAGACATCTTCTCCGCAGGGAAGCGAAGCGTATCCATGGAGAAGGGAGAGGGCGAATCGGCCTGTAGGGAGCGAAGTTTCCGGCATCCCGTCAGCCGCCGCTTATTCCGGTGTCGCGCTCCTCGTGAACCGGATGGATGGCAATTCACGTGTCGCGGTCCCCAAATGCGATGCGGGGCGATGCGGGTGTGCTTACCTGGGGTTATTCGGTTTCCCGGGTCGTGATTCCCGTTCATTTCGCAATTCTTCTCCGGGAACGCGGACGCGTGTTTCCCGCGAGTCGTGGAACAGCCGATGCCGTGCGCTCCCCGGGAACCCGCCGGGAACCCGGCGTTCTTTCGTTTCCGCCCTCACGGAGGGGGTTCAGTGGGTGTCGCTGTGGTGATGCCGGCTTACGACGAGGCCGAGAACCTCGAAGCGGTCGTGGAGGACCTGCTCCGCCCCCTTGAGAGGGCCGGCGAGCCCCACCGGGTCGTCGTGGTCGACGACGGCAGCCGCGACGCGACGGGACGCGGAGGAACCCGCGACGTGCTTCCCCGGCCGGGTCGAGGTCGTCCGGCACGAGGAGGACCGCGGCTACGGGGCGGCCGTGCGCAGCGGTGTCCGCGCGGCCCTGGACCGGACCCGGGCCTCGTGGGTCCTCCTGACCGACTCCGACGGCCAGTACCGTGCCGACGCTCTCCTCGGCTTCCTGCGGACGGCCGCGAGGGAACGGGCCGACGCCGTCATCGGCTACCGCGCCCGCCGGGCCGACCCCCTGCACCGCAGGGTCAACGGCGCGCTGTGGACGGGGCTGAACCGGCTGCTGCTGCGCACCCGGGCGCGTGACGTCGACTGCGCCTACAAGCTGGTGCGCCGCAGCGTGCTGGAAAGGGTCGACCTGCGCGGCGAGGCCGCCGCAGTCTCGCCCGAGCTCGTCGCCAAGCTGCGTGCCGTGGGTGCCAGGATCGTACAGCGGCCGGTGGAGCACCATCCCCGCACCCACGGCGAGCAGACAGGGGCCGACCTGGGTGTGATCTGGCGTTCCCTCGTCGGGATGGTCGCGATCTGGGGCGAGCTCGCCCGGGCGGGCGTGGCCGGCCGTCTGGTGCGCCCCCGTGATCCCGCCCTGGCCGCTCTCACCACCGGAGCGCTGCTGCTGTCGGTGCTGGCCTACGTCCACTTCCTTCCCCTCACCCTCGCCTATCCCGACGCGATCTCGCACCTGCTCATCGCCCGCAGGGTCGTGGACTCCCCCACTCCGGGGCTGGCCCAGCTCGGCGGCGTGTGGCTGCCGCTGCCCCACTTGTTGGCGCTGCCGTTCGTCTGGTTGGACTCCTGGTATCTGTCGGGGTTCGCGGCCTCGCTGATATCGATGGCCTCCTACGTCGTCGCCACCCGCTACCTCTACAAGACCGCCGCGCTGCTCACCGGTGACCGGGGGGCGGCGCTGATCGCCGGCCTGGTCTTCGCCGGCTGCCCCGGGGTGCTCTACCTCCAGAGCACCCCGATGACCGAGCTGCTGATGATCGCCTGTGTCGCCGCGGCCACCCACCACCTGACCGTGTGGTGCCGTACCGGCGGCCACCGGAACCTGACCGCCACGGCCGTCGCGACCCTGCTGGCCACCCTCACCCGCTATGAGACGTGGGTGTTCGCCCTGGCGGTCGCGGTCATCGTCGCCCACGTCGAATGGCGACGGTCACCGGTCGGCCAGCGGCTGCGCCGCACCGAGGCCAACGTGATCTTCTTCGGCCTGGTGGGTTGCGCCGGCGCCGTGGGCTGGGTGCTGTGGAACGCCGTCATCTTCGGCGACCCCCTCTTCTTCCAGAACGGCGACTACGCCAAACCCTCGCTGTGGGTGTCCGACCAGGAGGCGACGGTCGGCGACTGGGCGACCTCGACCATGACCTACCTGTACGCGATCATGGGGGTCGCGGGCGGCATCCTGCCCTTCCTCGCCGTCGCCGGCCTGGTCGTCCACCTGGTGCGGCGGCGCGGCGTCGCCCCCCTGGCGCTGCTGGTCTTCCCCCCGTTCTTCGTCCTCGCCCTCTACTCGGGACAACGGCCCCTGCACGTCGAGGAGATCACCGGGGACCTCTACAACGTGCGCTTCGCGCTGGTCATGCTCCTGCCGATCGCGCTGTTCACCGGCTGCCTGGCGGCGGAGGTGCTGCGTACCCGGGTGGCGGTGACCCGCCGGGTGGTGGGCGCCCTCGTCGGCGGCGCCGCCGCGGCGATGAGCCTCATGGGAGCGGTCGGCGACGGCGACGTCGTGGTCCTGCGCGAAGCCCAGCAGTTCAGCTCCGCGCCCGCCGAACAGGCCGCCGCGCGCACGGCCGCCTGGCTGCGCGACAACTACGACGGCGGGCGGGTCCTCATGGAGTCGTTCGGCAACGAGACCGTCATGTTCCACTCGCGGCTGCCGGTCCACCAGATCGTCTACGAGGGCAGCTACCGCAGGTGGGAGCCTGCCCTGGCCGACCCGCGGGCCAACGACATCCGCTGGGTGCACATGCGGCGCACCCCGGGCGCCCCCGATCGCGTGTGGTCGGCGCTGGACGAGACGTCGCGGCTCCGCGACTACTCGCTCGTCTACGAGGACGCCGACCGGGTCGTCTACCGGTTGAGGGAGGCGTGATGTCCCCGGTGGCGGAACACCCCGACGGCGCCGTCCCCGATGCGGGCGCGCGCACCCTGCTCAGCGGGGGGCAGCGGGTGACGGCCGCGGCCGGGCTGGTGGTGCTCGTCGCCTGTCTGTTCCTGTACGGCGCCACGGCGGTGGCCACGGCGCTGCTCGCCGCCATCACCGTCGTCTACACCGCGGTCCTCGTCTTCAAACTGCTGATGGTCTACGGGTCCGACGGGGCGCACGTGATCCGGTTCCGCGCCGTCGACCTGCCTGCGCACACCGACCTTCCCGACTACACGGTCCTCGTCCCCCTCTACCGCGAGGGGAGGGTGCTCCCCTCGCTGCTGGAGCGGCTCGCCGCCCTGGACTACCCGCTCGAACGGTTGCAGGTCCTGCTCCTGGTCGAGGAGGACGACGAGGAGACCCGGGCCGCGATCCCCGAGGTCCTGTCGCCGGTCTTCGAGACGGTGCTCATCCCACCGGGGCGGCCGAGGACCAAGCCGAAGGCGTGCAATGTCGGCCTGGCCCAGGCCCGGGGCGAGTTCTGCGTCATCTACGACGCCGAGGACCGGCCCGAACCCGATCAGCTCCGCAAGGCCGTGGCGGCGTTTCGCTCCCTGCCCGGCTGGGTGGTGTGCGTCCAGGCCGAGCTCCAGTACTGGAACCCCTGGACCAACTGGCTCACCCGCTGTTTCGCCGCGGAGTACGCCCTCAACTTCAGCCTGTTCCTTCCCGGCCTGGACCGGTACCGGCTGCCCATCCCGCTGGGTGGGACCTCCAACCACTTCCGGACCGACGCCCTGCTGGAGCTGGGCGGCTGGGACGCGCACAACGTCACCGAGGACGCCGACCTGGGGGTGCGCATCGCCCGTCGGGGATGGGGGGTGCGGATGATGGCCTCGGTCACCGAGGAGGAGGCCAACAGCCGGCTGGGCAACTGGATCCGCCAGCGCAGTCGCTGGATCAAGGGGTATCTGCAGACCTGGCTGGTCCACATGCGCTCTCCGGTCCGGCTGTGGCGCGAACTCGGCACATCGGGGTTCCTCTCCTTCCACCTGACGGTCGGCTTCCCGACCTTCGCGGCGCTGGTCAACCCGGTCTTTTGGACGTTGACGGCCACCTACCTCGTCGTCGGCCCCGACCCGATCGCCCCGCTCTTCCCCCGGCCGGTCCTGTACCTGGGCATGGTGACGATGGTCGGGGGCAACCTCCTGCTGCTCTACGGGCACATGGCGGGCTGTATGGAGCGGGGGATCCACGGCGCCGTGCGCACGATGCTCGCGCTCCCGTTCTACTGGGCGTTGATGAGCATCGCGGCCTACAAGGCCGTCATCCAGCTGGCCAGGCCCAGCCGGCGCCACTATTGGGAGCTGACCGAGCACGGCCTGGTCGAGGAGGAGCCGCTGGCTTCCGGCGGGGCCCGCGCCGGCTGACCAGGGCGTCACCCTCGTCGAAGGCGCGCTGGGCCTCCTGGCCGAGCCGGGCGAAGGGGGGAAGGGAGACCGAAGTGCCGCGCAGCCACTGCGCCAGGTCACAGACCATGGCCGCGTTCCCCGCCTCCTGGTGGGAGCGGATGGCCGCCACCAGGAGCCGCACCCACAGGGGTCCCGCCTCACCGAACCGGTGACGCATGAGGGGCAGGCCGGCCCGCGAGATCGCGGCGAACAGGAGGTGGGCCTCCAACGCCGGAAGCCGTCCGGCTGCGGGCTCGTCCGAGAGGACGCGCGGCGCGATGGGCACCGCGTATCGGGCCGGGAAGAGGAAGGCGCACGGCCGGATACGGCCGGTGAGCAGGAGGCGGCCGCCGGCGCGGCCGCGTGGCCTTGGCGCCGGAGAGACCCGAGTCAGGTCGGCGGGGCCGGCCAGGGCACGTGGGCCTCGTACTCCGCCGCGGCCGACAGCAGCAGGCCATCGTCGTGGTGGGCGGCGACCAGCTGCACGCCCACCGGCAGGCCGTCGCGGGACACACCCGCGGGCAGACTGATCGCCGGATGCCCGGTGATGTTGAACAGCCAGGTCAAGCCGACGCTCATCGTCGTCCCGGGACCGTCGTGGCCGTGCGCGAGGTTCGGTGTGGTCGGGGTGGCCAGCAGGTCGAAGGAGCCGAAGAGAGCGTCGAGGGCCGCCCGGTCGCGCCCGTCGGCGGAGCCCGGGCCGCCTCCCGCGGCCCGTCGGGCGAACCAGCTCGCCGCCGGGTCGCGCACGCGCGGATCGGTCTCCTCCAGCGTGGTCCCGGTCCGTCGCGCCCACGCCTCGACCGCCCGGCCCGCCACCCGCAGGACCTCGGGGTCCACCTCGTTGAACCCGAGCGTGGGCGACCAGGCCACGCGCAGGGCGCCGGCGACGCGCCGGGCCGCCGCGCGCGGCTCCGCCCCCGCCGCCACCCGGTGGTACAGCCTTACGTCGGCGACCGACCGGGCGATGGGGCCGCCCACCGTCAGGCCCGCCCGATCCCGGGAGGGCAGCAGTCCGGTGGTCGGCTTGTAGCCGACCACCCCGCACCACGCCGCGGGGATCCGGGTGGAACCGGCCCCGTCGCTGGCCGTCGCCAATGGGACCATGCCGGCCGCGACGGCCACGGCCGACCCCGCCGATGAGCCTCCAGGGGTGACGTCGTGCCGCCACGGGTTGACGGTGCGCCCGCGCGGGGTCCTCCCCCAGGTCTTCCACTCCGTTCCGGGGCCGGGCACCGAGGTCGAGCCCACGGGGACGGCGCCGGCCGTGACCAGCCGGCGGGCCTGGAGCGAGCCGGTGCCCTCCGACGCCTTCACGGCGATGGGCACCCCGGCCAGGGGAAGACGCGCGCCCCGGGCCACGGCGGCGTCGACGGCGGCGGCCCGTTCCACGGCCTGCCCGGCCCACACCTCGGGGAAGGCGTTCAGCTCCCGATCGCGGTAGCCGATGGTCTCCAGGGCGGTCTCGACCACCTCCACGGCCGTGGTCCGGCCCGTCGCCACCCGAGCCGCGATCCTCCCGGCCGCGCCGACGGCTCCGCTCTCGATCATCCCTCTAGGGATAGGGGGAGTCCGAGCCCTTCACAACCCGGTTTCACGGCCGGACGGGCACCGGATCGCCGCCGGCCACGGGGTCAGCGCGCGGCCGGGACCGGTACCCCCGCCTCACGCAGCCGGCGTCCGATCAGCCCCGCCACGGGCTCCACGTGCTCGGCCAGGTAGAAGTGGCCGCCGCGGAAGGAGTGCACGTCGATCCCTGCCGAGGTGTGACCGGCCCAGTGTGGCGCCTCGGGCGCCGACATGCGCGGATCGCTGTCGCCGACCAGGACGGTGATCGGCGCCGAGGTCGCCTTCCCCGGCCGGGGGCGGTAGGTGCCGATGGCCCGGTAATCCGATCGCAGGGTCGGCAGGATCAGCCGGACCAGCTCCTCGTCCTCCAGAAACGTCGTGTCGGTGCCGTCGAGCCGCCGGATCTCCTCCAGCACCCGTTCGTCGCTCTGCAGGTACAGATCCTCGACCCGGTACTGCGACGGCGCCCGGCGGGCCGAGACGAAGAGCGCCACGGGGGCGGCCCCGCGTTCCTCCAGGCGCAGCGCCAGCTCGAACGCGACGACCGCGCCCATGCTGTGCCCGAACAGCGCCGTCGGCCGCTCGGGCGCGCCCGCCAGGACCTCCGCCACCAGGTCGGCCATTTGGTGCAGGTCCTCGACGCACGGTTCGCGCCGCCGCTCCTGGCGTCCCGGATACTGCACCGCGATCGCCTCGGCCACCCCGGCCAGCGCCCTGCACAAAGGGCGGTAGAAGGAGGCGGCGCCGCCGGCGTGCGGCAGGAACAGTACCCGCGCCGGTGCGGCGGGGTCCGGGGCGAAACGCCGCAGCCACAGGTCGGGATCGGTGCTGGTCGTGAAGGTCTCAGGCATGCCTCGTCCAGGGGGTAGCCGGTGGAGGGCGGCCGTCCCCGCCCCGCGGCGGGGGGCGGTCCCCATCGAACTGTGCCGCCCCGCGGGAACCGGGGCAACCCCTAGCCCACCCGTGAATCCGGCCGGCGCCGGATGGCGGCCCGGCGGCTCGCCCCCACCGGGCCGCGCGAGGCGGGGCGGACCCCTCAAAGGCGGCCCTCGCCCCCCTAAGTCGCGTTCCCGGGCTGGTCCGCCCGGAGCCGTTCGCCTAGCTTCGACCTGGCCGCACCATGTACGGCCCGGCCAGGGCGCGAACGGCCCGGCTCGCCTGGATCCCCTGCCGGTGGTCAGCCGCCCCGCGCGTCGCGCGTTCCGGGCGGAGATACAGAGAGGCAGGTGATCGACGATGAAGGGCATCATTCTCGCCGGAGGCACGGGAACCCGCCTGCATCCGGTGACCCTGGCGGTCTCCAAGCAGTTGCTGCCGGTCCACGGCAAACCGATGATCTACTACCCGATGTCGGTGCTCATGCTGGCCGGGATCAGGGAGATCCTGATCATCTGCGCGCCGGAGTACCACGACCAGTTCCGCCGGCTCCTCGGCGACGGCTCGCGGCTGGGGCTGGAGCTCAGTTACGCCGTCCAGGTCACCCCCAAGGGCCTGCCCGAGGCGTTCACCATCGGGGCCGAGCACATCGGGTCCGACTCCGTGGCCCTGGTGCTCGGGGACAACATCTTCCACGGCTCCTCGTTCTCCTCGGTCCTGGAGGAGAACAGCGCCGACGTGGACGGGTGCGTCCTGTTCGGCTATCCGGTCAGCGACCCGGAACGTTACGGGGTCGGCGAGACCGATGAGCAGGGCCGGCTGATCTCCCTGGAGGAGAAGCCCGTCCGGCCGCGCTCCAACCGGGCCATCACCGGGCTCTACTTCTACGACAACGACGTCGTGGACATCGCCAAGAACCTGTGCCCCTCGGCCCGCGGTGAACTGGAGATCACCGACCTGAACCGGAACTACCTGGACCGGGGCAAGGCCAGGCTGGTCGACCTGGGACGCGGGTTCGCCTGGCTGGACACCGGGACGCACCAGTCGCTGACCCAGGCCGGACAGTACGTGCAGGTGATCGAGGAGCGCCAGGGGGTGAGTATCGCCTGCCTGGAGGAGGTCGCGCTGCGCAAGGGGTTCATCGACGCGGACACCTGCTACCGGCTGGGCGAGGAACTGGCGAAGTCGGAGTACGGGCGCTACGTCATGCGCGTGGCGCAGGAGTTCCGTGACGTTCCCGCGCTGCCGTACGTCTGAGGGCGGTGGACCGGTGCGGAGGGGACGGGACGGTCAGTCGAGAAGGGAACGGACGCCATGCGCATCCTCGTGACCGGCGGGGCCGGGTTCATCGGGTCGAACTATGTGCGCCGCCTGCTGGAGGGGGCCTATCCCCAGACGGAGGGCGCGCACGTCACCGTCGTGGACAAGCTCACCTACGCGGGCCGGCGCGAGAACCTGGACGGGCTCGACCCGGACCGGCTGGAATTCGTGCGCGGCGATGTCACCGACGCCGCGCTGCTCTCGCGCCTGCTGCGGGGAGTGGACCTGGTGGTCCACTTCGCCGCGGAGTCCCACGTCGACCGGTCGATCGCCGGATCGGCCGAGTTCATCTCGACCAACGTGGTGGGGACCCACACCCTCCTCCAGTGCGCGCTGGAGGTCGGGGTGGGGCGGGTCGTTCACGTCTCCACCGACGAGGTCTACGGTTCGATCGCGGAGGGGTCGTGGGAGGAGACCCGCCCCCTGGAACCCAATTCGCCCTACTCGGCCTCCAAGGCCGCCTCCGATCTGCTCGCGCGGGCCTACCACCGCACCCACGGCCTGGACGTGTGCGTCACCCGCTGCTCCAACAACTACGGACCGCGCCAGCACCCCGAGAAGTTCATCCCCAAGGCCGTCACCAACCTGATGCGCGGGCTGCCCGTGCCGCTCTACGGCGAGGGCGTGAACGTGCGGGACTGGCTGCACGTCGACGACCACTGCCGGGGTATCGCGCTCGTGGCGGCCAAGGGCCGGGCCGGGGAGGTGTACAACATCGGCGGCGGGACCGAGCTGACCAACCGCGACCTGCTCGGCAAGCTGCTGGAGATCATCGGCGCGGACGCGTCCCTGGTACACCGGGTCGCCGACCGTCCCGGCCACGACCTGCGCTACTCGGTCGACCACACCAAGATCAGCGACGAGCTGGGCTACCGCCCGGAGGTCCCGCTGGAGCGGGGACTGGCCGACACGGTCCGCTGGTACGCCGACCACCGCTCCTGGTGGGAGCGCGCCGGGCAGTGAGACGGGCCGGCCCCGGCGCGGGGGTCAGGCGGACGCGGCCCGGTAGATCCGCCGGCAGTCCGCATAGGAGGGCAGCATCCCCCGCTCCCGCGCCTCGGCCAGAGAGGGGGCGGTGCGGTCCTTCTCCGACAGCAAGGGGTCCCGGCCGGCGTGCCGCGGCCACGGCAGGCCGAGCCGCGGGTCCAGGGGGTTGATCCCGAACTGCGTCCCGGGCCGCCACAGGCTCGTCGCGAGGTAGACGATCGTCGCGCCGTCGGTCAGCGGGGCGAAGCCGTGCGCCAGTCCCTCGGCGACGTACATCGCCTGGTGCCGGTCGGCGTCCAAGGTGACGGCCACGTGCTCACCGAAGGTCGGGGAGCCCACCCGGATGTCCAGCACCACGTCGAGGACGGCGCCCTGGACGCAGATCATGTAGTAGCACTGGCCCGGCAGCACGTAGGAGTGCATCCCCCGGACCGCGCCCAGGTGCGAGACCGACAGGTTGAGCTGGGCCACCGGGAGCGTGCGGCCGGTGTGCGCCTCGAACGATCCGCTGTTGAACTCCTCCAGGAAGCGTCCCCGCTCGTCGGCGAGGACGTCGGGGGTGACCAGGAGGGTCCCTTCGATCGCGAGTTCGGTGTACTTCATCGCTGCTACGGGCTCCAAAGGCCGGGGGCGGGAGGGCGGGTCCTCGGCCGCCACCGGCCGGAGCGGGGACGGGCCCGTATCCGGGCACGGTCGTGCCGTGCACGGGGGTGCGGGCCGGGACATCGCGGGACGACCGTAGTTTTCGGGTTCCGCCCGCCTCAACCCCTACCTCGCCCCTAAGCCGTTCCTCCCCGGACATCCGGCGAACAGGCGCCAGAGCCCGCCCGGCACGTCGGGGCGCCCCCGCGCTGCCGGGGCGGGCGCGGGAGCGGCCGGGGCAGCGTCCCGCCCAGCGGGCCGCAGGGGCGTTTGAGGGGTGTCCTAAGGGTCGGAGCGCGCGGCGGGCGTGATTAGTGTCGCCCTGTGCCGGCCGGGAACGGCGGGTCCCCGCCACGGCGATGGGAACGCCCGGGGCCGGCGTCCCGCGGGGGCGGGCGCGTCCGGGCGGGCGCGAACGGCCGTCCCCGGCCGTCGACCTCCCGGAATTGAGAGGCTCCACATGCGCGTCGTCCTCACCCATATCGCCGCATCAACCCACCTCAACCTCATGGTGCCGATCGGGTGGGCCCTGAAGAACGCCGGACACGAGGTCGTGGTCGCGGCCCAGCCGGACATCATGCACGCGGTCGACCGGACCGGGCTGACAGGGGTCGCGGTCGGCGGACCGGCGCGCCTGGCCGAGCGCCTGGCCGAGCTCGCGCCCGAGGAGACGATTTACGGCTCTGGTTTCCGCCTCGCCGAGTCGCGCCCCGAGGTGCTCACCTACGAGTACGTTCGCGACTGCCTGGCGGCCTGGGCGTCCCCGCTGTCACTGGACGGCACCGTCGAGGACCACATGTACGACGGGCTGGTCGACTTCTGCCGGTCCTGGCGTCCCGACCTCGTCATCTGGGACACGCTGACCTTCCCGGGCGCGGTGGCGGCGCGCGCCTGCGGTGCCGCGCACGTGCGCACCACCATCAGCCGCGACCACTGGGTCCGGATGCGGGAGCTGTACCTGCGCATGCGCGCCGAACGCCCCGAGGCCGCCGATGAGGCCGACCCGGTCGTCGAGTGGATCTCCGCGAAGCTGCGCAGGTTCGGCTGCGACTTCCACGAGGACGTGATCTTCGGGCAGGCGACGATCGACTCCCTGCCGCCGTGGCTGCGCATCCCCGCCGAGCACCGCTACATCGACATGCGCTACGTGGCGCACAACGGGCCTGGCGCCCTGCCGGCCTGGCTCGCCGAAGAGGAGCCGAAGGTCCCGCGCGTCTGCCTCACCAAGGGGTTCTCCACCAGCGAGGTCATGGGGGACCGGACCACCTTCGGGCTCGACGACTTCTTCGAGGCGGTCGCGGACATGCCCATCGAGGTCATCGCGCTGATGGACCCCGCGGCCCTCCCCGAAGGGGCCACCGTCCCCGACAACGTCCGCCTGCCCGGGTTCGTTCCGCTGGACTTCCTGCTCAAGACCTGCGCCGCGATCATCCACCACGGCGGGACCGGGACCGTTGCGACGTCCCTGTCCAACGGAATCCCGCAGATCGTCATCCCACACGACCTCATCGACGAGGACCAGGTGGCCGACCAGATCGCGGCGCGAGGCGCGGGCGTGCACCTGGACCCCGGCACCCTCACCGCCGACCTCCTGCGCACCGAGCTGACCCGGGTCCTGGAGGACCCCTCCTTCCGGGAGAACGCCGCACAGATCGCCAAGGAGATGCGGGAGCTGCCCGGCCCGGAGGACCTCGTCCGTGAGCTTGAGGCGCTCGTCGCCCGGCACCAGGCGTCGTCCGGTGCCACGACGCGCTCCTAAGCGGCCGGTCCCGGACCGGATTTCCCAGTGCCTATCGAGGAAGGCGGACGCGTGGCGGACGAAGAAAAGCTCCTCGCATACCTGCGGCGGGCGACGGAGGACCTCCAGACGGCCAAGGCGCGGCTACGCGCCGTGCAGGCCCGGGAGCACGAACCGATCGCGATCGTCGGGATGGCCTGCCGGCTCCCCGGCGGCGTCGCCTCCCCCGAGGATCTGTGGCGCCTCGTCGCCGACGGAGGCGAGGGGATCGTCCCCGCCCCCGGGGACCGCGGCTGGGAGCTGGAGCCCTCCGACGAGGGGGCGCCTTCGCTGGCGGGCGGTTTCATGGACGGCGCCGACCAGTTCGACGCCGGCTTCTTCGGGATCACCGCGGGTGAGGCGCTGGCCATGGACCCGCAGCAGCGCCTGCTGTTGGAGACGTCCTGGGAGGTCCTGGAACGGGCCGGGCTGCCCCCGCGTTCCCTCAAGGGGACGCGTACGGGGGTCTTCGTCGGGGCCTTCACCAACGACTACGGTGTCAAACCCGCCTCCGTCCCCGAAGGGGTCGAAGGGTTCCTGGGGACGGGGACGTCGGGGTCGGTGATCTCGGGGCGCGTGGCCTACACGCTCGGCCTGGAGGGTCCGGCCCTCACCGTGGACACCGCCTGCTCCTCCTCCCTCACCGCCCTCCACCTGGCCTGCATCTCCCTGCGCCGGGGCGAGAGCACGCTCGCCCTCGCCGGTGGCGTCACCGTGATGGCCACCCCGCAGATCATCACCACCGGGCACCGATTCGGCGGGCTGGCCGCCGACGGGCGGGTCAAGGCCTTCGCCGAGGGAGCCGACGGCACCGTCTTCGCCGAAGGCGTCGGCATGGTCGTCCTGGAACGCCTGTCGGACGCGCGCCGTAACGGCCGTACCGTGCTGGCGGTCCTGCGCGGCTCGGCGGTCAACCAGGACGGGGCGAGCAACGGACTCACCGCGCCGAGCGGTCCCGCGCAGGAGCGGGTGATCCGCCAGGCCCTCGCCGACGCCGGCCTCACCGCCGCCGACGTCGACGTGGTCGAGGCCCACGGGACCGGGACCGAACTGGGCGACCCCATCGAGGCCCGGGCCCTCCAAGCGGTCTACGGTGACCGCCCCGAAGAGTGGCCGCTGTGGCTGGGGTCGCTCAAGTCCAACATCGGGCACACCCAGGCGGCCGCCGGCGTGGCCGGGGTGATCAAGACGGTGATGGCGCTGCGCCAGGAGCGCATGCCCGCCACCCTGCACGTCTCCGCCCTCTCCTCCCAGGTCGACTGGGACGCGGCCCGGGTCAGGGTGCTGACCGAGGCGCGGCCGTGGCCGGCCCACCCCGGCCGCCCGCGCCGGGGCGCCGTCTCCTCGTTCGGGGTCAGCGGCACCAACGCCCACCTGATCATCGAGGAGGCGCCCGCGCCGGAGGAGCCCAATACCTCCCAGGAGCCCGCGCCGTCCGAAGCGGAGCAGCGGACGTCCGTGCTCGGCCCGGGCCCGGCCGTCCCGTTGCCGCTGTCGGCCGGGAACAGCGCCGCGCTGCGCGAGCAGGCGCAGCGGCTGGCCGCCTTCACCCGCGCCCGCCCCGATGCCGACCCCGCCGACATCGCCGCCTCGCTGTACGCCGCCCGGCAGACGCTGGAGGAGCGGGCCGTCGTCATCGGTTCCTCCCTGGAGGAGCTGACCGCGCGGCTGGACGCTTTGGCCACGGGAGAAGAAGGGGCCCGTACGGTGCGGGGCGGCTCTGGCGGGCGGGGCAGGCCCAGCGGCGCGGTCTACGTCTTCCCGGGGCACGGCTCCCACTGGATCGGCATGGGCCGGGACCTCCTCGACACCTCGCCGGTGTTCGCCGCCCGGATGCGCGCGTGCTTCGCCGAGATCGAGCAGATCGTGGACTGGGACCCCGAGGCGGTCCTGCGCGGCCTCCCCGGTGCCACGCCGATGGACCGTATCGACGTCCTGCCCCTGCTGACCTTCTCGGTCATGGTCTCCCTGGCCGAGCTGTGGACCTCGGTGGGCGTGCGCCCGCTGGCCGTCGTGGGGCACTCCCAGGGCGAGGTCGCCGCGGCCTATGTCGCCGGAGTCCTCTCCCTGTCCCAGGCGGTGCGCGTGGCCGAGCGGCGCGTCCGCCTGCTCGTCGATCACCTGGCCGGCCAGGGCGCGCTCGCCGCGGTCGCCCTGGGCGCCGACGAGGTCGAGAAGCGGATCGCCCCCTGGAGCGAGGGAATCGCCGTCAGCGCCAAGAACGGTCCGACGTCGACGGTCGTCTCCGGCGACGCCGACCTGCTGGCCCGCTTCGTCGAGGAGTGCCGGGCCGAGGACATCCGCGCCCGCCTGTTCCCCTCGACGCTGGCCTCCCACTCGCCGCAGGTCGAGCGGATCCGCGAGCCCCTGCTCGCCGAGCTCGCCGACATCACCCCCGGCCCCGCGAAGATCCCCTTCTACTCGACGGTGACCGGGGGCCGGCTGGACGGGACGGAGCTGACCGCCGACTACTGGTACCGCAACGCCCGCCGGCCCGTGGACTTCCACGGGGCCGTCGACGCGCTGCTCGCCGATGGCCACGGTGTCTTCGTGGAGTGCAGCGCACACCCCGTCCTCGTCTCGGGGGTGCAGGAGATCGCCGCCCGCGGGCCCGCGGGCGAGGTGACCGCGGTGGGGTCGCTGCGCCGCGACGACGGGGGAGCCGAGCGCTTCCTGGAGTCGATGGGACAGGCGCACTGCGCCGGCGTCGCAGTGGACTGGAACACCGTCCTCTCCGGCGCCCCGATACTGGCGACGGACCTGCCGACCTACGCCTTCCAGCGGCGGCGTTACTGGCTGGAGGACTCCTTCAGCGCTCCGGAGGTGACGGGGAGCGCCCCCGGAGATGAGGAGTCCGACGGCGCCGTCGCACTCCTGACCCACCTGGCCGGGCTCACCCCCCAAGAACGCTCCGCCGAGGTCCTCACACTGGTCCGCCGGAGCGTGGCGGCGGTGCTCGGGCACGGTACCGCGCAGGCCGTGGACCCGGAACAGGACTTCCTGGAGGCGGGCTTCGACTCGCTCACCACCGTCGAACTGCGCAACCGGCTGACCAAGGCCCTGGGGATCCGGCTGCCCGCGACCATCGCCTTCGACGAGCGCGACCCCGCCGGTCTCGCCCGCCACCTGGAGGAGCTGATCGATGCGGAGAAGCTCCCCGAGAACTCGGGGGCCCACCCCGCCGGTTCCGGATCGCCGACCGCCTCCCCGGCCGCGACCCCGGCCCCGGTGACCCGAGCCGGGGGGCAGCGCGGCGACGGTCTCAGCCTCCTGCTCCGTTCGGCCGCGGCCGCCGACCGGGTCCAGGAGGCGCTGGACATGCTGGAGATGGTCGCCGGCCTCTACCCGTCCTTCCGGGAGCACACACAGGCCGGTGGGCCCCTGCGCCCGCTCACCCTGGCCCGCGGCCCGGCCCGCCCCGCCCTGTACTGCTTCAGCACTCCGATGGCGCTGGGCGGCGCCGCGCAGTTCGCGCGGCTCGCCACGGGTTTTCGCGGGGTCCGCGACCTGCACGTGCTGCCGGTTCCCGGGTTCTCCTCGGTCTCCGCCCTGCCGGAGACCACCGAGGCGATCATCGGTCTGTGGGCCGAGAGCATCCGCGCGGCAGCGGGCGACGAGCCGTTCGCGCTCCTCGGCTACTGCGCCGGGGGCAACTTCGCGCACGCCGTGGCCTCCCGTTTGGAGGGGATGGGGACCCGCCCCCAGGGGCTCGTCCTCCTCGACACCTACCCCGACAGCAGGATCGTCGACGAGGTCGGCGACTCGATGCTGGTGGGGATGTTCGAACGGGAGGACCGTTTCGGCCCCTTCACCGACGCCCGGATGGCGGCCATGGGACGTTACTACCGGCTGGTCCGGGAGGTCGCCGGCGACACCATGCGGGTGGAGGTCGAGGCCCCCACCTTCTGCGTCCTGCCCGACACCCCGTTGCCCTCGGGGCCCGACGGCGAACGCAACCGCTCCGGCCTGTGGCGCGCCACCTGGCCCCAAGAGCACACCCTCGCCGAGGTCCCCGGCGACCATCTCACCATGCTGGAAGAGGGCGCGCCCGCCATGGCGAGCACGATCGAGACCTGGCTGCGCTCCCTGTGATGGGAGGGCTCCGGCCGTCCCGGAGCCCGCGACCGCCCCCCTGCCCCACGGAGCAGGGGGGCGGTTGCCGTCGGGACCCGGCCGGGGCATAGGACGGTGCAGACGCCCGTGGGGGGCGGACGCCAAGGCGTCCGCCCCCCACGGTGTGCTGGCGCCGGCCCCCTAGCCGGCCGACACCACCTTGCGCAGGACCTCGATCACCCGGTCCTGCTGGTCCGTGGTCAAGGTCGGGTACATCGGCAGGGAGAAGACCTCCCGGGAGAGCCGCTCGGTGACCGGGAGGGACCCGGCGGCATACCCCAAGTGCGCGAACCCCGTCATGGTGTGCACGGGCCAGGGATAGTGGATCCCCACGCCGACCCCTTCGGCCCGCACCGCCTCGACGATCCGGTCGCGGTCGGGGTGGCGCACCACGTACAGGTGGTAGGCGTGCTCGTCGTCCGCGCCGCGGTCCGGCAGCACCAGGCCCGTGTCCGCCAGGCCCTCGGCGTAGCGCGCGGCCACCGCGCGGCGGCGGGCGAGGTAGCCGTCGAGCCTGCGCAGCCGGCGGCGCAGGATCTCGGCGTGCAGGTCGTCGAGCCGGCTGTTGTAGGCGGGGGTGCGCAGCGTGTAGTAGCGCTCCTTCATCCCGTAGAACCGCAGGCTCCGGATCTCCTCGGCCAGCCCCGCATCACCGGTGAGGACGGCTCCGCCATCACCGAAACCGCCGAGGACCTTCGTCGGGTAGAAGGAGAAGGTCGCCAGGTCGCCCAGGGTCCCGGCGAGGTGGCCGTCGTGGCGGGCGCCGGTCGCCTGGGCGCAGTCCTCGACGATCCGCAGGCCGTGCTCGTCGGCGATCCGGCGCAGGGCCGTCATGTCGGCGCACCGGCCGTAGAGGTGGACCGGCAGCACCACCCGGGTCCGCTCGGTCACGGCCGCCGCGACCTGCCCGGGATCGATCAGATGGTCCTCGCGCACGTCCACCAGGACCGGGCGGGCGCCCACCGCGTCGATGGCGATCACGGTGGGCACGGCGGTGTGCGCCACGGTGATGACCTCGTCACCGGGGCCCACCCCCAGCGCCCGCAACGCCAGCACCAGCGCATTGGTCCCGTTGTCGACCCCGACACAGTGGCCGGCGCCGTGGTAGTCCGCGAACTCCCGCTCGAACGCCTGGAGGCTGGCACCCAGGACGAGCCGGCCGGAGTCGAGCACCGTGTCCACCGCGTCGTGGATCTCGGCCCGCTCCTCCTCCAGTTCCGGCCGGTAATCCCACACCGGTATCGTCATCGATCGTCCTTTCGGTCTCGCCGGGTGGCGGCGCGCCGCCGGATGGGACGGGTCATGGGCAGCGGACGACCTGGGCCGCGTAGGCCAGGCCGGCGCCGAAACCGAGCAGCAGCACCGGCGACCCGGTCGGCAGCGCCCCCTGTTCGATGAGCTTGGACAGGGCGATCGGGACACTGGCCGCCGAGGTGTTGCCCGAGTCGACCACGTCCCGGGCGACGACGGCCTGGTGCGCCCCCAACCGGTCCACGATCCGATCGATGATGCGCAGGTTGGCCTGGTGGGTGACGATCCCCGCGAGTTCCTCCGGGGGCACGCCGGCCCGTTCGCACGCCTGGCGCGCGACGGAGGCCAGTGTCGTGGTCGTCCATCGGTAGACGGTCTGGCCGTCCTGACGGAACAGGGCGCGCGGCCCCTCCGGCCCGCTGGTCTCCAGCCGGATCGCCTCGCCACGGTCGGGTTCGGAGCCCCAGACCACCGGCCCGATCCCGGGCTCGGGCGTCGTTCCACCGGCGGCGACCACCGCGGCGCCCGCGCCGTCCCCGAAGAGGACGCAGGTCGTGCGGTCCTGCCAGTCGAGGAAGTCCGACATCTTGTCGGCGCCGATGACCAGCGCCGCCCGGCTCGACCCGCACTGCACGGCGTGGTCGGCGGTCGCCAGCGCGTAGCAGAACCCCGAGCAGGCGACGTTGGTGTCGAACACCGCGGCGCCGCGGATGTCCAGGCTCCGGGCCACACGCGAGGCGATGTTGGGCATGCGCTCCATCGCGGTGCAGGTGGCGACGGTGACCAGGTCGACCTCTGCCGCGTCGAGCCCCGAACGGGCGAGCGCCTTCGCCGCCGCGGCCACCGCCATGTCGGCGACGCTCTCATCGGGTTCGGCGACGCGCCGGGTGGAGATGCCCACGCGGGTTCTGATCCACTCGTCGGTGGTGTCGATCTGCTGGGCCAGTTCGTCGTTGGTGACCTCGCGCGAGGGCAGGTAGTGGCCGAGGGCCACGATACGCGCGCCCGTCTGCTGGGGGATCATCGCACCTCCGCGGGGACGCGGGCCGTTCCATCGTCCTCACTGCGCTGCGCACGCACGAGCGCCTCGACCGTGTCGTCCAGCGCCGTGGCGAACACCCGGTAGCGGCTCTCCAGGAACAGCGCGCGGGCGCGGCGCCGTTGCACCTTCCCGCTCGTCGTGCGCGGTACGCCTCCGGCGACCAGGCACACCCCGACCCGGGATAGGCCAAAGGATGAGGACAGAGTGGCACGGAGCCGCTCGGCGAGCTCCTCAATCGTCGTGTCGCGGGCCATGCCCCTCCTGATCTCCTGTACGAGGATGATGTGGGTCCGCGATCCCGCTTCCACCGCGAAGGCCGCGGCCGGCTGGGCGGTGAACGCCGGATGCACGCCCTGAGCCGCATCCTCCAGATCCTGCGGATGGAAGTTGCGGCCGTTGACGATGATCATGTCATCAACGCGTCCGGCGATGAAGAGTCGGCCGTCCTCGTAGAATCCGAGATCCCCGGTACGCAGCCACGCCCCGTTCTCGCCCACGAGGGTGGCCTGGAAGGTCCGCGCGGTCTTCTCCGGGGCGTTCCAGTACCCCGCGGCGACGCTGCCGCCCCGTACCCAGATCTCCCCGACGATCGTGTCGGCCAGTTCCACGTGGGTCTGCGGGTCCACGATCCGCACGTCCAGGTCCACCGGTCGGCCGCAGGCCACCAGCGCCAGCCCCGTACCGGGGGCGGTCTCGCGGGCCTCACCCGCCTCCAGGCCGGCCGGGGCGAACTCCTTGATCACGGGCTCCTCCTCCAGAGAGGGGCCGGCCACGAGCAGGGTCGCCTCGGCCAGGCCGTAGCTGGGCTGGAACGCCTCCTGGCGAAACCCCACCGGGGCGAAGCGCCGCGTGAACGCGCGCAGGGTGCGCGCGCGGACCGGCTCCGCGCCGTTGATCGCCGACCGCAGGGAGGACAGGTCGAGCCGTTCCAGCTCCTCGTCGGTGACCCGGTTGGCGGTGAGCCCGTAGGCGAAGTCGGGTGCCACGGTGCAGGTGGCGCGCAAACGTGTGATGGCCTCCAGCCACCGGAACGGGTGCTTCATGAACCCCAGCGGGCTCAGGTAGGCGCAGTCGGCCCCGGCGTACAGGGGGTTCAGCAGCATCCCGATGAGCCCCATGTCGTGGAAGTGCGGCAGCCAGCCGGCCATCCCGCCCTGATCGGTCAGCCCGGTGATGTGCAGCAGGCTCTGCTCGTTGGCGAGGAGGTTGGCGTGGGTGACCATGACCCCCTTGGGGGCGCTGGTCGAACCGGAGGTGTACTGGAGGAACGCGATGGAGTCCGGGCCCAGCGCGGGCATCCGCCAGGCTCCGGCGCGGCCCGCTCCCAGCCGGTCGGTGGCCACGACGGGGACCGGCCCTCCGGGCGGGGGCGACTGGGCCAGCCGCTCCACGACGTCGTCGTGACAGGTGGAATCCGTCAGGACGATCTCGGCGGAGCAGTCGGCGATCACCCCGGCGACGCGGTCCAGGCTGGCCCGGTTGGTCGGCAGGGGGATCGGGACCGCGACGACGCCGGAGTACAGGCAGCCGAGGAACGCCTCCAGGAATCCCAGCCCCGCCGGGTACAGCAGCAGAGCCCGGGAACCCGCCCCCGGACTCTCCGAGAGCAGGGCGCCGAGTTCCCTGGCGCGCAGGTCGAGTCCGGCATAGGTCAGGGTGTCCTCGACGAGCCCACCGGAGGACTCGCGCAGGAACGTGTAGGAACGCGTCTCGCCGTGTCGTTCGACAACGTCCAGCACGTGTCCGGTGAAACTGCTGGGCATGGGATACCTCGTGGTCGTGGCGGCCGATCGTCCCGGCCGGGGCATGTGGCTGGTTGCGTCTGAAAAGGGGACCGGGGAAAGGGCACGGGGACGGCCCCGGACGAGGGTGACGCGCCGCCGGGGCGCGTCCGGCCTCGGCCGGGGCCGGGCTCTGGGCGGACGGGTCAGCCGCGGGTGGCGAACGAGCGCATCGTGGTGATCCGCTCCTCGCCGAATCGGGCACGCCGCTCGGGGTCGGTGATGCCGAGTCCCGGCTCGGGGGCGAGGCCGAGCACCCCCACCTTGCCGATGTGCCCGTTGCGCTGGACCAGCCGGGCGGCCTCGCCCACCTCTTCCAACCGGTACAGATCGGTGAGGGCGGGCACGATCCGGCCCATGTCGAGGAGACGGTTGGTCTCCCACTGCTCCTGGAGGTTGGCGCCGTGGCTGCCGATGATCCGCTTCAGGTTCATCCACAGGTAGCGGTTGTCGAACTGGTGGTGGTAACCGGTACTGGAGCCGCAGGTGATGACCGTGCCGCCGCGGGCGGCGACGAACACCGAGACGCCGAAGGTGCTCTGGCCGACGTGCTCGAACACCACGCTGGGGTCCTCGCCGACCTCCTTGCGGATGATCTTGCCGAGCCGCTTGCCCGTCGCGAGCACCTGGTCCGGCGAGGCGTCCGGGCGGGTGATCAACCCCGCCTCCTCGCGGTCGATCACCACGTCGCATCCCAGCGCGCGGGCCGCCTCGGCCTTGCGCCCCGAGCCGACCACGCCGACCGAGATCCCGCCTCCGTTGCGGACCATCTGTGTCGCGTAGGCGCCGAGGCCGCCGCTGGCGCCCCAGATGAGGACGACGTCCCCCTGCTTGATCCGCGCGCCGCGGTCGCTGACGAGCATCCGGTAGGCGGTGCCGGCGCACAGCGGGTTGACGGCGGCCTCCTCCCAGCTCAGATGGGCCGGCTTGCGCAGGAGCTGGGAGGAGCGGAGCACGGTGTAGTGGGCCAGGCCGCCGAAGTTGGTCTCAAACCCCCAGGCGCGCTGGGTGGCGCCGAGCATCCCGTCCGCCTGCGTGGCCGGCTCCTCGCCGTCGGCGTAGACCGTGCTCGCCACGACGTGGTCGCCGACCTTCCAGTTGCGCACGCCCGCGCCGGTCCGCACCACGACACCCGCGGCGTCTGAGCCCAGGACGTGGTAGGGCTGGTTGTGCCGTTCCTCCCAGCCACCCCGGCGGGCGTGCCGCTCCAGGAAACGGAAGGTCGGCAGCGGCTCGAAGATCGCCGACCAGACCGTGTTGTAGTTGATCGCGCTCGCCATGACGGCGACCAGCACCTCATCGGGGGCCAGCTCCGGCAGCGGGACCTTGCCGACCCGCAGCGACTTGCGCACGTCCTTGTCGACGACCCCGTCGAACATGTCCACGTCCTCGGCGCGGACGTGCGCGGCGGTGTACTCGGTGGGTGTGTCGGTCTTTTCGAGCTCGGCCGGGTCCGCGCCCCGTACGACTGCTTCGGCCAGTGGATCCATTGCGTTCCCTTCTGTCGCCGCCGGTCCGCCGGGCCACGTCGACCCGGGTCCTGTGCCGCTGGGTGGGTCCGCCGTCCGGCGCATAGGACGGCGAGCCCCGTCTGCGGGCCGTTCCTCTCCGGCCCGGGGCGCGGAGCACGTCGGCGGCGCGCGCGCCATCCGGTACCTGCCGCTCTGGTGTGCGCCGCGTCGAGGGTACGTAGGCCCCTCGGCCGTCCGACACCCCTAGAACCGCGCGCCCTACCCCCCTCGATGCGGTCCGGCCGGGCAAGGGCGGCCGCTCCCCTGCCCAGGGAGTGGTGGGCTCGGTGGGGATTAGGGGTGGGGCGGACCGGGTCCCTCGGCGCGGGCGTGTTCCGTGGCGGCCGCCCGGCCGCTGGGGAGGAAGGACGGTCCTTTCCCGATTTCAGGGGGGAGAGGGGGGCGGGACGCGGTGCCGTGCCCGCCGGGGCGGGGCGGGCGCTGTGGGGCGGGGCCCGGGGGTGGGGCGCGAGGCGATCTGCGTGTTCTGTCGGTTTTTGTGCAGGTTTTTCGCTTTTCGTGCTTTTCTGGAGTGGCGAATATCACTCCCCCGTCCGGGTGTGCCGTGGAAAAGCGGCGACCAGCGAATATGTGGCTTTCCTGAGAAAGGGGGAGGAGGGGCCTTCCGCTTCAGGGGTGTGATGTTTTGCGGTCCGGACGTGTGCCGCGCCTCCGGCCGGAGAATCCGCCCCCTAGGGGCGGGGGCGCTCGCCGCTTCCCTCCAGGACCAGCGGGACTGCGGGCGGCGGACCCCCCTTTATGAGAGGCGGAAAGGCGAAGGGTGCGCGGCCGGGAACGGCGGGTGTGACGAAATGGCCGTGAGGGGTGGCGGCCCCGTGTCGTGAATTACATGTGGCCGCATGAGGACAGATTTTTCTGGGGTGGTCTGAGTAGGGTGGAGTAAAGGTCTGAATCGGTACAAAGCACAGTCTTTGCAGGCGGTGGGAATGGCACGTGCGCCATCCGTCCTGCTGAATTAGGTGATCTCAGGGCTCCGAACGGGAGCCTCGTGACCGGTGCTCCGGACGGGTGGCACGGCCCCCGGGCACCGCGCCCGACGACAGTGAACGCGCCGCCCCGCCCCCGCGGTGCGCCGGACCAGGCGTATGCCGCGCCGACGGGAGGTCGAACCCTGGCCGCATGGAACGAGCACCCGGCCCAGGCCGTGAAGTGTGGTGACGCCGGATTGCGATCTGTTTCACCATCCCGGACCCGCAGCCGTGCCTCGCGTTGAAGGGCGAGGGCGGCGGAATGGGGGCCGGCCCCGGGTGACGATCCCGGAGGGCTGGAACGAGGCCGGGGCGGACGCCCTTTTCGTGATAATCCATCCTGCTCGCGGGCCTTCCATGGTCATTCGTCCATGGTGCCATCACCCCATCCTGGACCAGGTCGGGTGTTCTCCCGGAAATGATCTGACTTTCCGGAAGGCGAGCTGCCGAAAAGAAGTTCACGGGGATTACGTCAGAAGGAAAAGTCGATGCAGCTGGTTGAACGCGAATCCGAGCTGACCATTCTCAGGTCGATGCTCGACGAAATCGGCGACCGGCGGGGGAGGATCGCGGTGATCACCGGGCCGCCGGGGTCCGGGAAGACGCGGACGCTGCACGCCTTCGCCGAGGCCGCGGTTCGGTCGGAGACCGTCCACCTGAGCGCCTCGTGTCTGAGGAATGAACAGAACCTCTCGCTCGGGGTCGTCTATCAGATCGCACAGAGCCTTGCCACGTCGTTCGACGAGCCTCCCTGGGCACTCAGGGAACTGCGCGAGGCGATGTTCAACGCCGGACCGGACGGGGTCAGGGTGGAGGACGTCAACTGGATCGGAATCACCCAAGGTCTGTGGGGGGCCATCACACAGCGTACTGACAACGATACTGTACTCATCACTGTCGATGACGTCCAGTACGCCGACCCCATCTCCCTCGAAGTGCTCACCCACTTCGTCAACCGGGTGCACGGAGCCAGGGTCCTGCTCGTTTTCACGGTCACCGAAGGGCCGTCGGGGCTCCCCTTGCGGATCCAGGCGGGCCTCATGCACCACCCGAACTGTCGCAGGCTCAGGCTCACCTCCTACCGGCCCGGCATGATCGCCCGGCTGCTGGAGGAGGTCCACGGGACCGGAGACGAGGCGACCGCGGAGTGGATCCACGACGTCAGCAACGGCAACGCCCTGCTCGTCCACGCCCTCGTCGAGGATCTGCACTACGCCGCCGATCCGGCCGGTCGCGCCACGGGGGAGGCGTTCAGGGGAGGCGTGCGCACGCTGCTGTACCGCATCGGCCCCGCGGCCCGCCAGGTCATCCACGCGGCGGCCGTCCTCGCCCCCTTCGTCACACCAGACCTGCTGGCCCGGGTGCTGCGCGTCGAGCGCGCCGACGTCGCCGCCACCCTGTCCTGGCTGGAGTCGATCGGGCTGCTGGGGGCGGAGGGCTTCCGCCATCCCGCGGCCAGGGACGCGGTGCTGGAGGCGATCGAGCCGGACGCGCGCCGCGAACTCAACGCCCGGGCCGCCCAGGTCCTGCACGGAATGGGAATGCAGCCCACCGTGGTCGCGGACCGGGTCCTGGAGGGCGGCCCGCTCCAGGAATCCTGGATCCTCGACATCTTGTGCGAGGCGGCCGACCAGGCCCGTGCCGCCGACGAGCACGAGGTCACCGTGCGCTACCTCCGGCACGCGGTGGACCTGTGCACCGGCGAACGGGAACGTGTCGACCTCGTCGTCGCCCTGGCCAAGGCCGAGTGGCGGGTCAACCCCTCCGCCACCCTCGTCCACCTCTCCCGGCTGCTCCAGGCCGCGCGTGACGGTCTGCTGGGACCCGCCGATGTGTACTGGCTTCTCACCTGCATGCTCTGGCACGGCAACGAGGAGGAGGCCGCGTCGCTGTACGCGTTGCTCGAGGCCGACGCGGGCGAGGAGGCGGCCGAATGGCGGGCCACCGCCGAACAGTGGATGTCCGGCACCCATCCGGTCCTGTTCCACCGGCTGCGTGGCGGCTACCGGGCCGCGCCGCTCCAGCGGCGGCGTGGGTCCCCGGCCGCGCTGCTGCCCACCGGTCTGCGCGGGGAGGTGACCGACGCCGGAGCGGCGGCCGCGGAACGCATCCTGCAGTCCGCCCGGATCGACGGCGTCGGCGTCGAAGTGGCCGAGTCCGCCCTCTTCCACCTCGTCTACTCCGACCGCCTTGAGGAGGCCGCCACGCTGTCCCACGCCCTGTGCGAGCGGGCGGCCCGGGGCTCCTCACCGATGTGGACGAGTGTGACCGCCGCCTTCCACGCCTTCGTCGCCGAGCGGCGCGGCGACCCGGCCACGGCGATCCGGTATGCCGAACGCGCCCTCACGGCGCTGCCGATCCGGAGCCTGGGGGTCCTGGCGGCGCTGCCGATCGCCACGCTGGTCGAGGCGTGCACCTGGACGGGGGAGCACGAACGCGCCGCCGAGTACCTGCGCATCCCGCTCCCCGCGGGGGTGTACCGGACCCGCTACGGGCTGCATCACCTCGCCGCGCGCGGCTGCCACCAGATCGCGGTGGGGCAGCCGCACGCCGCACTGAGCGACCTGCTGGAATGCGGGGCACTGATGCGGACCTGGGAACTCGACAACCCGCTGCTCGTGCCCTGGGCGCTGCGCGCGGCCACGGCAGCGGTCGAACTCGGTGACCGTGCGCGGGCCGTCAGGCTCCTGGACCGGCACCGGGCCCTGCCCCACGGCCACACCCCCCGCACCAAGGGGATGGCGCTGATGGTGCTGGCCTCGACCAGGGAGCTTCGGCAGCGCCCTCCACTGCTGCGCGAGGCCGTCGACCTGCTCCAGGAATCCGGTCCCGACAACGAGCTGCGCCAGGCCCTCACCCTGCTCGGCCGGACCCTGGCCGAACTGGGGGAGAACGACAAGGCGCGGCTCATCGGCCAGCAGGCGCGGGGGATCGGCCGGAGAGGGACGGACGGCCCGTCCCCCGAGGTGCCGGCCGTGCCCGCGCAGGCGCCGACGGCGGGAGGCGGCGGGGAGATGGGGCCGGCGCGGGGGGCGCGCGGTCTGCTCAGCCCGGCGGAGCACCGGGTGGCCTCCCTGGCGGCCTTGGGCTACACCAACCGGGAGATCTCCCGTAAGGCCCACATCACCGTCAGCACCGTGGAACAGCACCTCACCCGCATCTACCGCAAGCTCGGCATCGCCGGCCGCAACGATCTGCCCCTCCTCTTCTCCACCGGCACCGCCGACACTCCGGGCCGGGCCCCTCTGGTCGTCGGTTAGACGGAGGGGGCCGTGTCCCGGCCGGGGCGCGGCCCCGCGGCGCCCTCCTCCCCGGCCGCTCCCTCCGGGGAGGGGTCGGCCGGGGAGTGCACGGGCTCCGCGGAGCGCTCCCGTTCCAGGAAGAGCGCGACCCCGTCGAGGGCCCGGGACAGGCAGAACTCGAAGAGGCCGTCCAGGTCCTCGACGACCTCCTCGTGGTTGCGCAGCGCGGCCAGGCGCGGATAGGACACGTCGGCCGTCGTCTTCAGCGCCGCGGGGACCTTCACGGAGCGGAACTCGCTGACGGAGTCCGGCCCGCGCCGCAGGGCCTCGATCTCGCTGACGCGCAGCATCGCCAGCCCGTGGACGAGGCTGTCCACGCTCAGGACCAGACGGTGCGAGGTGACCGGGTCCAGTCCGTGGCCGTCCAGGAGGGAGCGCACCCGTTCCCCGTAGGTCAGCAGGCTGGGGACGAGGGGCTGATGGACACTGGCCATCACCTGGAGGCTCCAGGGGTGCCTGGAGTACAGCGCCCACTCCCAACGCGCGGCGGCCTCCAGGCCGGTACGCCAGTCGGTCGCCTCGGGGAGCCCCTGCTCGCCCTCGCTGAAAACGGCCTCCACCATCAGGTCGATCAGCTCGTCCTTCGAAGCGACGTAGTGGTACAGCGACATCGTGGCCACGCCGAGGTGAGCGGCGACCTTGCGCATCGACAGCCCGTCCAGTCCTTCGGCGTCGGCGATCTCCATGGCGGCCTGCACCGTCACCTGGAGGGAGAGCCCCTCGCTCTTCTGCCCGCCGCCCTGGCGCGTGGCGGGGCGGTCCTCCCCCTCCCCCTCCTCCACCGCCGTGGGCTGCGGCGGGGAGGGGTCTCCCTCGGTCATGCGGGCCCTGGCCCGGGCCCGGTAGGCGTGCGCCTGGCAGGAACGCGAACAGTACAGGGGTTTACGGCCGCGTGCCGGTACATCGAGTTTGCGTCCGCATTGCACGCAGGTCCTCATCCGCCCACCTCTTTTTTCGTCACACGAGGATCGGTTGTGTTGAAATGATACTCGGTCCAGATTGTGCGGTAAAGCTGTGACGAAATAAAGAGATGCGTTTATGCAGCTCAGCGGATCAGGAGGACGTTAGGCCGGGACAAAAGGGGTCTTAGGGCCTGGTGTCATCCCAGGAGGTTACGGCTGCACTCCAAGGTAGGGGCCGGGTTGTGATGAGTTGTTGTCAGCCTTATGGTGTACTTGGACACAGTACGAAAGTAATTCTGATGCACGTAAGGAAAGGTGCGACATGCCTTCAGTGAAGGAGCAGGGAAAGGCCGGGTGGAAGGAATGGACCGGCCTGGTCGTTCTCATGCTCCCGGTCCTCATCATCTCGATCACGGTGACCGCGCTGTTCTTCGCCCTGCCGGCGCTCACGGCGGAGATGGAGCCCACGGCCTCCGAACAGCTCTGGATCGTCGACATCTACACGTTCGTCCTGGCGGGCCTCCTCATCCCGATGGGATCCCTCGGTGACCGCATCGGGATGCGCCGGCTGCTCCTCGTGGGTTCCGCCACGTTCGCCGTGACCTCCGTGGTGGCCGCCTACGCCCCCAACGCCGAGACGCTCATCGCCATGCGGGCCCTCCAGGGCGCCGCGGCGGCGACCCTCATGCCGCCCACCCTCGCCCTGATCCGCAACCTCTTCCGGGACACCCGCCAGCGCCAGATGGCCATGGCGCTGTGGGCCACGATGCTGTCCGTCGGCAGCGTCATCGGCCCCATCACCGGTGGCTGGATGCTGGAGTACTTCTGGTGGGGGTCGGTCTTCCTCGTCAACGTCCCCTTCATGATCATCCTGCTGATCGCCGGCCCCCTGCTGCTGCCTGAGACGCGCCCCAACCGCGAGGGGAGGTTCGACCTGCTCAGCGGCGGACTGATCCTGCTGGCCGTGCTCCCCATCGTCTACGCGGTCAAGCAGATCGCCGCCGGAGTCATCGGGATCCCGGTGTGGGGCGCCATCGTCGTGGGACTGGTCGTGGGCGTCCTCTTCATCCAGCGGCAGCGCAAGATCGAGCACCCCATGCTGGACCTGGCCCTGTTCCGGACGTCGGCGTTCAGCATCTCGCTCATCGCGGCGGGGCTCACCCTGTTCGCCCTCGTCGGTACGACCTACTTCATCACCCAGTACCTGATGCTCGTCCTGGAGATGCGGCCGCTCATCGCCGGGGTCATGACCCTGCCGGCCGCCGTCGGGTCCGTGGCCGGCGCGCTGCTGGGCGCCGCGTTCACCCGCCGCATCCGCCCCGGCTTCGTCGTCGGATCAGGGCTGATCGTCATGTCGGTGGGCTTCCTGCTGCTGACCCAGCTGTCGGTCGAGGCGAACCTGCCGCTGCTGTTCGGCGGTATGGCGCTGGTCGGCTGGGGCATCGGCTCGGTGTCGGCCCTGGCCTCCGACATGGTCGTGGCCAACTCCCCCCGGGAGAAGGCCGGCTCCGCCTCGGCCCTCTTCGAATCCACCGTCGAGTTCGGCGGTGCCCTGGGCGCGGCCGTCCTCGGCAGTGTCGGCGCGGCCATCTACCGCAGCTCGCTGGCGGAGCGCCTGCCGGAGGGACTCCCCACAGAGGTGGTGGCGACCGCTCAGACGCTCGGCGGTGCGCTGGCCGCCGCCGGACAGCTGGCCGCGGACACCGCGGCCGCACTGGTCACCGCGGCACGCGAGGCCTACATCGACGGCACCCAGGCCGCCGCGGCCACCGGCGCCGTGCTCACGGTCCTCATGGGGATCCTCGCAATGGTCTACCTGCGTAAGACCAAGATCGTCGAAGAGGAGCACAGCCACGGCGAACCGGCCCCGCTCGACCGGAACGTCGGCTGACCCCGGCACGCCTTCCGGTCCGGCCCCGGCTGGACCGGACATGGAACGGACCGCCGATCGGAACCCTGATCCCGTTCCGGTCGGCGGTCTCTTCATGCCCGGCGCTGATAGGCCGCGGATCAGTCGGCCACGGCGGTCTGCTCCGGGTCCCCTTCACGGAACCGGTCGATCGCGTCGGCATGCCGGGCGCGCAGCTCGGGGTCGTCCACGCCGAGCCCCGGGCGCGGCGCCAACGCCAGCACCCCGACCTTGCCGCTGTGGGTGTTCTCGTGTACCCGCCGGGCGGCCAGACCGACGTCGGCCAGCCGGTAGACCGCCGACAGGGTGGGGTGCACCGTCCCCTTGGCGATGAGCCGGTTGGCCTCCCACGCCTCCCGGTAGTTGGCGAAGTGGGTGCCGACGATCCGCTTCAGCCCCATCCACAGGTACCGGTTGTCGTACTCGTGCCGGTAACCGGAGGTGGAGGCGCAGGTCACGATCGTCCCCCCGCGGCGGGCGACGTAGACACTGGCCCCCATGGTCTCCCGGCCGGGGTGCTCGAACACCACGTCGGGGTCGTCGCCGCCGGTCAGCTCGCGGATCCGCCGGCCGAAGCGCTTCCACTCCGAAGGGTCGGGGGTCTCGGGGTCCTTCCAGAACCGGTACCCTTCGGCCGCCCGGTCGATGATCAGCTCCGCCCCCTGGGAGCGGACCAGCTCGGCCTTGCGCTCGCTGGAGACCACGCACACCGGGATCGCCCCGGCGCGCAGGGCGAGCTGGGTGGCGTAGGAGCCCAGCCCGCCCGCAGCGCCCCAGATGAGCACCACGTCGCCGAGTTTGATGTGGGCGCCGTTGCGGGAGATGAGCTGCCGGTAGGCGGTGGAGTTCACCAGCCCCGAGACCGCCGCCTCCTCCCAGGTCAGGTGGGCCGGCTTGGGCATGAGCTGGTTCGACTTGACGAGGCTGAGCTGGGCCAGCCCGCCGTAGTTGGTCTCATACCCCCAGATCCGCTGGTCGGGGTCGAGCATGCTGTCGTCGTGCCCGTCAGCCGCGGACAGTTCCACCGACAGGCAGTGCGCCACGACCTTGTCGCCGGCCTTCCACCGCTGCACCCCCGGGCCGGTCCGCAGCACCACACCGGACATGTCCGAACCGAGCACGTGGAACGGCTGATCGTGGGACGCGGCCGAGGGCACCGACCGGGCGTAGCGCTTCAGGAAACCGAAGGTGGAGGCCGGCTCGAAGATCGAGCTCCACACGGTGTTGTAGTTGATGCTGCTCGCCATCACCGCGACGAGCGCCTCGCCCGGGCCGGGCTCGGGGGTGGGGACCTCGCGCACGGTCAGCGCCTTGGCGGGGTCGCGGTCCCTGATCGGGATGCCGTCGAACATCTCGACGTCGTCCTCCAGCACCACCGCGCCCCGGTAGGTCTCGGGGATCGGGAGGTCCCGAACCGCCGCGGCGTCGAATCCGTCCGACGCGAGGGCGTCTGCGATCTCCTTCATGGGTCTCCTCCGCGAGAGATGGGGGCACGGCGGCGGGCACACGGCACCGCCTTCGTCCGGGTGGGACGGGAGGGTGCCGGCGAGGGATGGAAGGGGGAGGCGCGCCGCATGGCCGCGCGTTGCGGCGCCGGGCCCGTATACGCAGGGCAACGATAATTTCGCGGCCGGGGGTCACCAACCCCTAGGTCTCCCCTACCACCCCGGAGAAGCGCCGCCCACTGCCGTGACGCGACCGGCCGGGCCCGCGAGCGGACCCGGCCGGTGAGCGGCGCCGACGCCGGTCAGGACGTCCCGAGCTGGTCGTCCAGCGCCGCGAACAGCTCATCGTCGGACAGCTCGTCGAGATCCCGCTCGGTCTCGTCCGCCTCCGTGGCCTCCCGGGCCTCGGTGGCGTCCAGCAGAGCGCGGAACCGTTCGCCGATCCGGGCGCGCTCGCCCGGGGTCAGCGGCTGTTCCCGCAGCATCCGCTCCATCTCGTCGAGCCGGCCGAGGATGCCGTCCGCGGTCTCCTCCGCGCCCTCCGGGACCAGCCGCTCCAAGACGAAGCGGGCGAGGGCCGCGGAGTTGGGGTGGTCGAAGACCAGCGTCGCCGGGAGCTTCAGCCCGGTGACGGCGTGGAGACGGTTGCGCAGTTCCACCGACGTCATGGAGTCGAAGCCCAGCTCCTTGAAGGCCACGTCCGGTTGAACGGGGGCATCGGAGTCGTGGCCCAGGACGGCGGCGGCCTCCGCGCGCACCAGCCCCACGAGCACCCGCTCCCGTTCGGTGGGAGGCAGGCCCGCCAGCCGCTCGGTCAGCGCCGTGTCGGAGCCGTCCTCCCCCGTCCCGGAGGCGGGCTCCCCGTCACCGGTCTCCTCCAGCGCCCGGGCGAACTCGGGGATCGCGCTCAGCAGCGGGCGGGGCCGGGCCAGCGCGAACGCCGGAGCGAACCGCTCCCAGTCGATGTCGGTGACGACGAGGTGATCCTCCCCGGCGCCCAGCGCCCGGCCGATGCAGCGGGCCGCCACCCGGGGCGCCATCGGGCGCATGCCGATCCGGCCCAACCGTTCCCGGACGGTCCCGTCCATCATGCCGCCGCCGTCCCAACCGCCCCAGGCGATCGAGGAGGCCGCCACCCCACGGGCCCGGCGGCGCTCCGCCAGCCCGTCCAGGAAGGCGTTGGCGGTGGCGTAGGGGGCCTGACCGCTCGACCCCCAGACCGCCGCGCCGGAGGAGAACATCACGAACGCCTCCAACGGGCGACCGTCCGGCCGGGCGGCCGCCGCCTCGTCCACCAGCTCGTCCAGGACGAGCGCGCCGGCGATCTTCGCCCGCCCGAAGGCGGCGAAGTCCGCCAAGGGAGTGGCGGAGACGAGCACGTCCTCGTGCCCAGTTCCGGCCGCGTGCATCACGGCCGTCAGCGGCGGACCGTCGGAGAGCGAGGCCAGCAGGCGCCGCACCTGCTCCCGGTCGGTGACGTCACAGGCGGCGACGGACACCGTGGCGCCCGCCTTCTCCAGTTCCGCCACCAGGTCGGCGGCCCCTTCGGCCGCGGGGCCGCGCCGGCTCACCAGCACCAGGTGCTCGGCGCCTTCCTCGGCCAGCCAGCGCGCCACGTTCGCGCCCACGCCGCCCGTCCCGCCGGTGACCAGCACGGTCCCGTGCGGCCGCCAGGACTGCGGCGACTCCCCGGCGCGGGCCCGCACCATGCGCCGCGCGTGCGCGGTCTCCGCTCGGATCGCGATCTGGTCCTCCACGCCGCCGCCCGCCAGGACACCGTGCAGGACCGCGACGTCCTCGGGTGTGAGGTCGGCGGGAAGGTCGACCAGACCGCCCCAGGTGTCGGGGTGGTCCAGGGCCAGTACCGCGCCGAGCCCCCAGACCGAGGTCTGGAAGGGGTCCACCGTGCCTGGGTCATCGACGCCGTCGACGGTGACCGCTCCACCGGTGGCCACCCACAGGGGGGCCGTCACCCCGGCGTCGGCCAGTGCCTGGACCAGCAGGACGGTGGCCGACGTACCCCGGGAGAGCGTGGGGTGGACGCCGTGCGGGGCCGCGTCCAGCGGGAGCAGGCACAGCACGCCGCCGATCGGGGTGGGATCCGCGTCCGTGACCAGGGCGCGCACCGCATCCGCCAGGGCGGCGCGGTCCTCGTCGTCTATCACGAGGAGGCGGGTCCGCAGGCCCAGGCCGGTCAGCCCGTCCACGACGGCGCCGACCCGGTCGGTGTCCCGCGCGGCGGCGGGCACCGCCAGCAACCACACCGCTTCGCCCGGCGTGGTCGCGGGGACCTCCACGGGCCGCCACACCAGCCGGTACCGCCAGCTCTCGGCCTCGGCGCGCTCGCGTTCGCGGTCGCGCAGCGAGGACAGCGCGGGCAGCACCGTCTCCAGCGCCTCGGCGTCCACGTCCAGCCGTTCCGCCAGCGTCCCGATCTCCTCGGACTCCAGGGCCGTCCAGAAACCGTCGTCCACGCCGGCCGGAGTCTGCTCGTGTCCGCTGTCGCTACCGGTGAGCCAGTAGTGGTGGTGGGTGAAGGCGTAGGTGGGCAGGTCGATGTGGGGGGTGGGGGCGGGGTGGCCGGTGGTGGTGTGCAGGCGGGCCCAGTCGATGGGGGTGCCGTGGGTGTGGGCGGTGGCCAGGCCGCGCAGCAGGGTGGTGGGTTCGTCGTGGCCGGGGCGTAGTAGGCCGGTGAACAGGGCGGTGGTGTCGGGTGGGGCGGTGCGTGGGCCCATGGCGGTCAGGGGGGTGTCGGGGCCGGCTTCGATGAACACGCCGGTCCCGGCGGCGAGGAGGTGGGTGATGGTGTCGCTGAAGCGGACGGTGTGGCGGGCGTGGTGGGCCCAGTAGGTGGGGTCGGCGGCTTGGTCGGGGGTGAGGGGGGTGCCGGTGAGGTTGGAGATGACGGGGGTGTGGCCGGGGCGGGGGGTCAGGCCGGCGGTGATGGTGGTGAATTCGTCGAGGATGGGGTCCAGGAGGGGGGAGTGGAAGGCGTGGGAGACGTTGAGGGGCCGGGTTTTGCGGCCCAGGGCGGTGAAGTGGGCGGTGATGGTGTTGACGGCGGTGGTGGTGCCGGAGATGACGGTGGAGTCGGGGGCGTTGATCGCGGCGATGGCGATGTGGCCGGGGTGGTCGCTGAGTAGGGGGGTGATTTCGTCTTCGGTGGCTTGGATGGCGGTCATGGCGCCGCCGGGGGGCAGGGTTTGCATGAGGCGGCCGCGGGCGGTGACCAGGGTCGCGGCGTCGGTGAGGGTGAGGATGCCGGCGGTGTGGGCGGCGGTGATCTCGCCGATGGAGTGGCCGGTGAGGTAGTCGGGGTGTAGGCCCCAGGTGGTGAGGAGGTGGTAGAGGGCGGTTTCGATGGCGAAGAGGGCGGGTTGGGTGTAGGCGGTGTGGTTGAGCAGGCCGTGGAGGGGGTGGTCGGGGGTGGCCCACATGACGTCGCGTAGGGGGTGGTCTAGGTGGGCGTCCAGGGCGTCGCAGGCCTGGTCCAGGGCGGTGGCGAAGGCGGGGAAGGTGGTGTAGAGGGTGTGGCCCATGCCGGGGTGTTGGGCGCCTTGGCCGGAGTAGAGCAGCGCGGTTTTGGTGGTGCGGGCGCGCGCGGTGATGGTGGCGGGGTCGGGGTGGCCGTGGGCGAGGTTGTTCAGTGAGGTGTGTAGGTCGTGGGTGGTGGGGGCCAGGATGATGGCGCGGTGTTGGTGGGGGGTGCGGGTGGTGGTGGCCAACGCGATGGCGGGCAGGTCATGCTCGGGGTGAGCGGCCAGGTGGTCGGCTAGGCGGGCGGCTTGGGCGGGTAGGGCCTGGGGGGTACGCGCGGTGATCACCACCGGGGTCAACGGCAACGACACAGACGAAACCGGAGCCTTCCCGGTCTGGTCAGAATCGTCGGGCTGGTCGGAGTGCTCGGTCTGGTCGGCGTGGTCGGGGTGGTGGGGGGCTTGTTCGATGATGAGGTGGGCGTTGGTGCCACTGATCCCAAAGGAGGACACTCCGGCCCGGCGGGGCGCGTCCGGCCGCTCAGGCCAGTCCCGGCCCTCATCCAGAAGCCGTACCCGGCCTTGGTCCCAGTCCACGTGGGTGGAGGGGGAGGAGGCGTACAGGGTGGGAGGCAAGAAGCCCTCCCGCATGGCCACCACCATCTTGATCACCCCGGCCACCCCCGAGGCCGCCTGAGCGTGCCCGAAGTTGGTCTTGATCGAACCGAGCCACAGGGGTTCCGCGCCGTCTCGGTCACGCCCGTAGGTGGCCAGTAGCGCCTGCGCCTCGATGGGGTCGCCCAGTGTGGTGCCGGTGCCGTGGGCCTCGACCGCGTCGACGTCCCCGGGTTCCAGGCCGGCCGCGGCCAAAGCCCGACGGATGACCTTCTCCTGCGACGGACCACTGGGAGCGGTCAACCCATTGCTCGCACCATCCTGGTTGATCGCCGAACCACGCACCAGCCCCAGAACACGGTGACCGTTCGCACGCGCGTCAGAAAGCCGCTCCAACAGGATCAACCCCACGCCCTCGGAGAACACCGTGCCATCGGCATCATCAGAGAACGCCTTGACCCGGCCGTCACGGGCCAACCCACGCTGCCGGCTGAACTGCACGTACAGGTCGGGTTCGGGGAGCACCGTCACACCGCCGGCGAGGGCGAGGGTGCTCTCGCCACGGCGCAGCGACTCGGCCGCCAGGTGGATCGCGACGAGAGAGGACGAGCAGGCCGTGTCCACGGTCACCGCCGGACCCTCCAGACCCAGCGCATAAGCCACCCGACCCGACATCACCGAGGCGGAGTTGCCGGTGACGAGGTACCCCTCGGCGTCGGCCGAGTGGGCCTCCGCCCCGTATCCGGTGTGGGTGCCGCCGATGAAGACGCCGGTGGGGGTGCCGCGCAGCCGGTCGGGGTCGATCCCGGAACGCTCCAGGGTCTCCCAGGCCACCTCCAACAGCAACCGCTGCTGCGGATCGATCGCCACCGCCTCACGCGGACTGATCCCGAAGAACGCCGCATCGAACCCACCGGCGTCGT
>NZ_FUWS01000003.1 GCF_900167435.1 Marinactinospora thermotolerans DSM 45154 | reverse complement strand
AGTTCGCGCCCGGCCAGGGCGAGATAGCCGCGTGAGGTTTCCCCGTGCCACACCAGCACGCCGCTTCGGCGGGACAGATCACGCGCGACGGCGTGGCCGGGAAGGCAGGGCCGCCTCATCCCTGGTCTCCTTCCAGGAGTGCGCGGATCTGGTCGGCGGGAATCCGCCAATGACCCCCCAACGTCCGCTGTCCGCGCAACCGTCCTTCTTGTAGCCATCGGCCGACGGTGCTGGGGGCCACCCGGCACAGATCGGCGACCTCGATCGTGGTCAACAACTCCGGCCACCCCACGGCGGGTGTCTGCGCGATGGGAAGGTGACGCCCGTTCACCCGGACCGTCACCTGCACGCTCACCACCGGACCTCCCGCTCCAACCGGTCGAGGCGCTCCTGCACCCGGGAGAGCAGGCCATACACCTCGCACCGGCCGTCCGGCCACATCAGGCAGTACTCCCACCCGTGCCGGTGCTCCTCCCACGACAGATGCACACCAAGCCGCCATGCCCGCGCGGCCATCTGACACTGCGCCGCGTAATGCTCCCGGCTCGTTTCCGGCCCTGCGGGGGTACAGGCACTCACCACGCCCCTCCCGGGGCCATGAACACCAGATCCGGCCGCACTCGGCGCCGCGCGCGGTATGACGCCGGGTCACCGGTCCGATACGTGACCTCCCACCGGGCGTCATGCCGCAGCGCCACCTCGGCACACTCGACACATGCCGGGATACGGGACGGGTCCGCGATCGGACGCTGGTCGAGCAGGAACAGAAACCTCCGATGCCGGCTGGCCGCAGACTGTTCAGGGACGCGGGGGACCGGCCACGTGCATGTCGTCGCCATGCCCTGACGGTAGATCGCGGCCCGTCAGGGGGAGGGCACAGAATGTGTCCCCTCGTTGTCACGCCGTGAGAAGTCCGACCTTCGTCGCCACGATGCTCGCGCTGGTGCGTCGGGACGCGTCGCGGGAGTCCAGTTCCTCTAGGAGGATTCGCCGCGCGTAGCCGTTGTAAGCGATCGTCTCCGGCGCCGCGTCATACGCGTTGTCGAGCACGCCTAGCGCTTCACGGTACTGGCCGTCCAAGTAGTAAGCGCGGGCCTGCTCGATCCGGTGGCGGGCTCGCCGCGGCCGGGACGGGATCACGCTGTCCGCCGCGCGTTCGGCCTGGCGGACGCTCTCGCCACCGGCTCGCAGTTCGACCGCGACCGTGGTGGCGTGCGCCCCCATGATGGCGCGGGAGAACGAGGTGACGGGGTGGTAGTAGCTGCCCGGCAATCGGCTGGCGATGCTCTCGGCCAAGTCCCACCAGCGCCAGGCCGAACCCGCCTCGCCACGGCGGGCCGCCGTGTACCCGGCCTCGAAGTGCAGCGCTCCCCAGATCGCGAAGGCGGGGACCTGCCCCGCGTCCACATGGGGCCGCAGAGCGTCCAGCGTCTCGCCGGTCACCACGTCCGCGGCGTCCCAGTCCCCGGCATCCCGATGGGCCTGGGCCATCAGCCACGACGCCACCCCGATCGCATGGACGTCCCCGGAGTCCTGCGCGGCGACCATTCCTCGTTCGGCTACCCGCCACAGCAGGTCAGCCGCCGGCTGGTACGCGATGAAGAACTGCGCGATCGCATACACCTCGGCGAGCACGGCTTGGGCCGCGCGCCGCTGCGTCCGGTCTTCGGCCTGGTAGGCGGCAAGTTGGGCGTCGGTGATCAGGCCGGGCAGCAACCGGCCGAGGACGTCCCGGTGATCGCGTGAGGAGTGCCGTGCGACCCACGCCTGGTCGAGGCGAGCGCGCAGGTGCGATACCGGCGGCGCCGCCCGGCGGGTGAGAGCCGGCGAGGAGTTGAGCGCCGCCCGCACGGCGGGCAGACGGGTGTGGCCAGGCCCCGTGAACATGTCGACCTGCATGGATCGCTCCCCGGTGAGGTGCGAGAGGTCACGGACCCGCAGTGCCTCAGCCAGCCGCACCAGAATGTGAAGCTTCGGCATGTCGAGCCGTCCGACCTCGACCGATTTCACCCATGAGCCGGACTTACCAACGAGGCCCCCGAGCACGTCCCGCGACATGCCACGCCGAGCGCGAAGGATCTTGAGACGCTGCCCGAAAGTCAGCTCTTCGCCCGAAAGGTCCGAGGTACCAGGAGATGTCATAAGGCCCTGCCTTCCTGGAGCGTCGCAGCCCCAGGATAGGCAGGGCCTCCCTCATGTGTCAGGGACCTTCCGGGATCATCCGCTCCCGGCCGGGACGGCGCGAGGACGTCCGACGCCTCCTCGACCTGGCGGAGGCCGCCGCCGACCACATCCGCATGGACCTCGACGGGCTCTCCCGGACCAGCGCGACGCGGATTGGACCCACGAGTACCGCCAAACCCTCGCCGAAGCACGGGCGGCCCGCCAGCCCACGAACGCGGCCCGCATCCTGTAGCCATGTGCGGGCCGCTCTCTATTGAGCCCAGTTCGAACAGGGCCACACGCTCCGTGGAAGTCACATGGGAAGCCCCAGGTAGGGCGGGGATTTTCGCGTGTCAGGGCATCCAGATCACGGCGTGAGAACGCTGCCGGGCTCGTCCGCCCACAGCCGGTGCTCGCCGCTGGGGGTGACCGTGAGACCGAGCCGCTCCCGGCCGGGACGACCCGCCCGCTGCCATGCCCGCCACGCGGCCCCGATCTCGGCCCACAGGTCCCGGGGGCCGTAGGTGCTCACCTCGTAGGAATCGGCGTCGGGCAGGTAGGTGGCGGCCCCCCACGATCCCCGCGCGTCATACACCCACACCGTGCACCGCCCCGAACGGATCGGGTGCCCCTCGGCGTCCTTGGGCCACGCGGTGATCTGGTACAGGTCCGGCACCAGCGCCCCCAGGACGACCCCCGCCCCGCCGCCCTCCTCCACGTGGACCACCCTCGGATCCAGGGCCGTCACCGCGTCGCGCATCTTCGCGTCGAAGTCGATGTGATCGGACCATTCCCCCTTATGGGAGCGCTGGTCGCGCAGCCACATGAACGCGGCCTCGATCCCGTCGAGCCGGCCGTGCACCGCCCCGTTCCCATCGGCGGTGAGAGTGACCAGCCAGTGGCCACCGAAGTCGCTGCCCCAGGGGACGACGAGCCGCCCACCGGGCCGGAGCCGGGAGACCCACGCCCGGGGGATGCGTTTGGCCCCGACGGTCGCGATCACCCGGTCGAACGGCCCTCCGTCCACGGGCTCCGCGCCGTCGCCGACGACCAGGCGCGGCGCGTACCCGGCGGCCTTCAGGTTCGCCGCGGCCTGCCTGGCCACCGTCTCATCCACCTCGATCGAGGTGACGTTCTCATCACCGAGCCGGTGACACAACAGCGCGGTGTTGTACCCGGTGCCGGTACCGATCTCCAGCACCCGATGCCCCTCGGCGACGTCGAGGGCCTGGAGCATCGCCACCACCAGCGACGGTTGCGACGCCGAGGAGGTCGGATAACGCCCCCGCCCGTCCGGCCCGGCCGGGCGGCCATCGTCCACCTGCGTGACCAGCGCGTAGTCCGCATAGACCGCGTTGCGCCACTGCGGGGTGTCCCGGCCGTACGGGGTACGCCACCCGTCGTCATCGCGAACCCACACCACCTCGGGCAGGAACTCGTGTCGTCGCACCGCCCGCACGGCGGCCTCCCACGCCGGATCGGTGAGCACCCCGTCCTCGACGAGGAGATCAGCGAGCCGGTCCGGGCCGTACTCCGGATCGGTCACTTCTGTTCCTTGCCGTCACCGGAGGAGCCGGGCATGGTCTGAGAGCCGTGACCGCTCCCTTGCTGTCCGTCCTGTTCCCATTTCGGGCCTTTACCGCTGTCCTGTGAGTCCGGCTTCTCGTGACCGCCCATCCGCGCTCCCTACCTGCGAGGAAATGCCCATCGGTGAAGGTAGACCCACGGTCACGTACTGTCGCCGGGTCCGGCCGGACGAGGACACCTGGAATACCGACAGCCCCACGCCGGGCTCGGCGTGGAACCAGGCGGCCCGGACGGCCCCGGAGGGAGATCGCGAGCCGTCCCCTTCATCTGCTTCACCCGCACACCACCGGTCCGTGACCACTTCGGGTCCCGGCATCAGCGCGGGAACCGCAGACCCTGGCCCGTCCGGGTGGGAGACGGCCGCGGCGTAGAGACCCCCGGACCTGTCGGGTCCGAGCCTGCTTGATCCGCAGGGCCTCGCGGATCCGGTCAACCCATCCCCGCGTGCGCGGGGCTTACATCGGCACGTACACGACCCCGGCACGGGGGCGCGGTCCATCCCCGCGTGCGCGGGGCTTACGACCTGGTCGTCCTCGACCTCGACGGCGTCACCGGTCCATCCCCGCGTGCGCGGGGCTTACCACCGGTCAGGGCCTCGTAGCGGCCCTCCCGGCGGTCCATCCCCGCGTGCGCGGGGCTTACTTCTTGGCGGGGGCGGACCAGGTGCCCGCCTCCGGTCCATCCCCGCGTGCGCGGGGCTTACCCACCACCGCGCGTAGGCGTCGAGGGTGGCAACGGTCCATCCCCGCGTGCGCGGGGCTTACACCGAGGCCATCGGCCTGGACGGCGCCCTGGCCGGTCCATCCCCGCGTGCGCGGGGCTTACAAACTCAAAAGGTTTGTGGGCCGCCCTGTGAGCGGTCCATCCCCGCGTGCGCGGGGCTTACAGGGGGGCGCTTCGGGTTCTCGCCGACCATGGAGGTCCATCCCCGCGTGCGCGGGGCTTACGGGCAGGCCGCCGCGCCGATGGACGGCCCCTACGGTCCATCCCCGCGTGCGCGGGGCTTACCAGGACGGTGGAGTTCCTCGGTGCTGCGTTCTCGGTCCATCCCCGCGTGCGCGGGGCTTACAACAGGGGCGTTGCCGCGAACATGGGTACGGCCGGTCCATCCCCGCGTGCGCGGGGCTTACAGAAGATGACCTGCGGCTTTACGGGCCGTTATCTCCGCTTTATAAACCTGGGAGCGCGCGACAGCGGTCAGATTCCGCTTCCGGCGACCGTCATTCTGCCGGAATTCCTTCTCGCCGCAAACCGCGAGACGGGGAACGGCCGGAGCCGCCGCGGTGGTCGCGTCCGTTCCCGGAGCCGGGTGTGAGGCTGCCGTGCCCGGGAACGCCACGGCCACGCCGCAGGACCGCGCCTCACGGCCTCCCCGGGATCGCGCCGGCCGTCCCCAGGGCCGGCCCTCGCGGTACGGCGGGCCTCGCGGCCCCGCCCCGTCGCGGCGCGGGGCCGCGAGGCCTTTCCGGCAGGGCCGCGACGGCGCGGGACCGCGGAGCGGACCCCCAAGAGCGGCCCCGCAGAAGCCGATCTCAGGAGCGGGGCAGCAGCTCCGCCAGCCAGGCCTCCACCTCGTCGGAGCGGCGCGGCAGCGCCGCCGACAGGACGCGGTTGCCGTCGGCGGTGACGAGAACGTCGTCCTCGATGCGCACGCCGATGCCGCGCAGCTCCTCGGGGACGGTGAGGTCGTCGGGCTGGAAGTACAGGCCCGGCTCGACGGTGAGCACCATGCCCGGTTCGAGGTCGGCGTCGACGTAGCACTCGGTGCGGGCGACCGCGCAGTCGTGGACGTCCAGGCCGAGCATGTGGCCGGTGCCGTGCAGCGTGTAGCGGCGCTGGAGGCCGAGTTCGAGGACCCGCTCCAGCGGCCCCTCCAGCAGCCCCCACTCGATCAGGCCCTCGGCGAGCACCCGCTGGGCAGCCTCGTGGAAGGCCCGGAAGGGCCGGCCCGGCGCGACCGCGGCGATGCCGGCCTCCTGGGCGGCGTAGACGAGGTCGTAGACGCGGCGCTGGACGTCGTCGAAGCGGCCCGAGATGGGCAGCGTGCGGGTCACGTCGGCGGTGTAGAGGGTGGTGGTCTCGACCCCCGCGTCCAGCAGCAGCAGCTCGCCGGGGCGCACCGCGCCGTCGTTGCGCACCCAGTGCAGGGTGGTGGCGTTGGGGCCGGCCGCGGCGATCGTGCCGTAGCCGACGTCGTTGCCCTCGACGCGGGCGCGCAGGAAGAAGGTGCCCTCGATGTAACGCTCGGAGGTGGCCTCGGCCTGCGGCAGGGCGCGCACCACGTCGGTGAAGCCGCGCACGGTGGAGTCGACGGCGCGCTGGAGCTGGCCGATCTCCCACTCGTCCTTCACCAGGCGGGCGTCGTGCAGGTGGACGGCGAGCTCCTCGTCGCGCCGGGCCGCCTCGTCCCCGTCGCCCTCGCGCAGCCCGGCCAGGACCTCCTCCAGGGCGGCGTCGTGGCCGCGCACGATCCGGGTGGGGGCGGCGGGGGCCTCGCGCAGGATCTCGGGCAGCCGCCGGACGTCGCCGGTGGCGGTGCCGAGGAGCCGGGCCGCCTCGGTGAGGCTGTTGCGGCGCCCCACCCACAGTTCGCCGTGGCCGTCGAGCCAGAACTCGCCGTTGCCGCGGTCCGAGCGCGGCAGCAGGTAGACGGTGGCCTCGTGGCCGCCGCCGTCGCGCGGCTCCATGACCAGGCAGCCGTCCTCGGACTGGTCACCGGTCAGGTAGACGTAGTCGGAGGCGGCGCGGAACGGGTACTCGGTGTCGTTGGAGCGGACCTTGAGGTTGCCCGCGGGCACGACGATGCGCTCGCCCGGGAAGCGGGCGCTCAGCGCGGCGCGCCGCTTGGCGGTGTAGGGGGCCTGCTCCAGGGGCGGCAGGTCGGTGCGCTCGGTGTCGGCCCAGCCGGTGCGCATCCATTCGGCCAGTTCCTCGGAGACCCCCTGGTAGGGGCCGTTCTTGCGGGGCGTGAACACCGGCGCGTCACCGGCGGCGCCTTCTTGTCCGGTCTCGGTCTGTGGACGCTGGTGTTCGGTCACGGTCTGGCTCTCCTCGTCGGGTCTGCGCTGGGTGGGGGCCGCTCAGGGCGGTCCTCCTCCCATCGTATGAGCCCGTGTGCCGGGAGGCGATGGACGGCTTCGGGCGGGCGCCCCCCGCGGCCGTGTGAACGGGCCGTGAACGCCGGGTGCCGCGCCCTGGGCGGGGCGGGAGGCGTGTCACCGCACGTGACGGGGGTGCCACCGGTCCGCGGGGCGGCGCGCCGGCCAGGTGACCGTGCGCGACGGGACGGACACCGAAGTTAGAACCGGATTCACGTGTGCGTCCCCTGGCGCGATTACCGTGACCGGCGTCCCCCTCCCCCGCCTTCCGAGGAGATCCCGTGCCCACGGTTCCCCCCTCCCCTCGCGCCGCGTCCCGCGGCGCGCGCCTGCTGCTGGCCGGCGCGCTGGCCGGCCTCGTCCTGCCCTTCGCCGTCCCCGGTGACGCGCACGCGGCGACCACGCCCGAACGGGTGCTGCTGGTCCCCACCGAGTCGCCCGCCACGTCCCAGACCGTCACCTGGCGCACCACCACCGCGACCGCGCCGAAGGTGCAGTTCACCGCCGCGTCGGGCGGCGCGTCCGTCACGGTGGACGGCGCACGCACCGGCACGGCCGGGGGCGGCACCTACTACCGGGCCACGCTCACCGGCCTGTCCCCCGCCACCGACTACCGCTACCGGGTGGGCGACGGGACGACGTGGAGCGCGTGGTTCACCTTCCGCACCGCCGCCGACGGCCCCGCCCCCTTCTCGTTCCTGTACCTGGGCGACATCCAAAACGACATCACCGCCGGCGCCGCGCCGGTGGTGCGCGCGGCCTACGCCGACGCCTCCGACGCCGCGCTGACCGTGCACGCCGGCGACCTGGTCAACAACGCCGACAACGACGGGCAGTGGGCCGAGTGGTTCGCCGCGGTCGGGACGGACAACGGCGCCTCGATGAACCACATCGCCACCCCCGGCAACCACGAGTACAGCGGCTGGTCGCTGTCGGGGCACTGGCCGCTCCACTTCCCCGGGACCGGCAACGGCCCCGATGACGACGACCTGGACGGCACCGCCTACTACACCGACTACCAGGGCGTCCGCTTCATCTCGCTGAACAGCAACTACACCAACGCGCCGTGGCTGGACATCGTCGACTGGATGGAGGACCAGCAGGTGTGGTTGGAGGGGGTGCTGGCCGACAACCCCAACCCGTGGACGGTGGTGACCTTCCACCAGCCCGTCTTCGCCAACAGCGAGGGGCGCAGCGGCGCGGTCGTGCGCGACTACTGGCTGGACGTCCTGGAGGAGTACGACGTGGACCTGGTGTTGCAGGGCCACGACCACTCCTACGGGCGCGGCAACCTCGTCGCCAACCGCACCGACGACCCTGACGTGCACACCGGCCCCGTCTACGTCGTCTCCGTGACCGGGCCGAAGATGTACACGCCCACCGCGAGCGACTGGCAGCGTGGCGGCGCCGAGGTCCGCACCCAGCTCGGCGACACCCAGACCTACCAGATCGTCGAGGTGGACGGGGACGAGCTGACCTACCAGGCCAAGACCGCCGACGGCACGGTCGTGGACGCCTTCGTCATCGACAAGGGCGGCGACGGCAAGCGGGTCACCGACCTGTCGTGAGGCCGGCGCCTCCCCCGCCGGCTCCCGGCGGGGGAGGCCGCGCCGCTCACCGCGGCGCCACGGGTCCGTCGAGGGGTTTGGCGAAGGCGTAGTAGCGGCGCTCCCCGTCCTCGCCCCACCCCTCGTCGTCGAGCAGCTCGTAGCCGAGGCGGGTGTACAGCGCGACGGCCTCGGGCTGGGCCGGGCCGGTGGTGAGGTAGGCGCGCCGGTAGCCCAGGGCGGCGGCGCGCTCCTCCAGCCCCGCCATGACCCGGCGGCCCAGGCCGCGACGGCGCCACCCCTCGGCGGTCCAGATCCGCTTGAACTCCGCGGTGCCGGCGTCGAGGCGGCGCAGCGCGCCCCCGGCGACCGCCCGGCCCTCTTCCTCCAGTAGCAGCACCGCCCCGTGCGGGGCGGCGAAGTCCGCCAGGGGGTAGGAGGACATCTCCCGTTGGGCGGCCTCGGCCCCGTAGCGGCGGGTGTACTCGGCGCGCAGCCCCTCGATCATCGGCGCGGTCGCGGGGTCGTCCATCGCCACGACCCGCGCCGTCGGGCCGTGGACGTCGGGCACGGTCCCGTTCACCGGCATCTGCTCCTCCTCTCCCAGGGTGTCCCCTCGCCCCCGTCCGGGCGGCGGTCCGAGCGCGCGCCGGCGGGCCCGCCCTCGGGGGCGGCGGGGGAAACGGGGGACCGTGACACTCTAGAGTGATCGCCATGTCCTTGACCGAACGCATCCTCCTGGGTCCCGGACCCAGCAACCCCTATCCCGAGGCGACGGCCGGGCTCAGCGCCCCGCTGCTCGGCCATCTGGACCCCGAGTTCATCCGGATCCTGGAGCGCGCGTGTGACGGACTACGCACGGTCTGGGGCACCGCGAACCCGCTGACGCTCCCCCTGTCGGGGACCGGGTCGATCGGCATGGAGGCGGCGTTCGCCAACACCGTGCGGCCCGGCGACGTGGTGGTGGTCGCGGTCAACGGGCTGTTCGGCGCCCGCATGTGCGACGTGGCGACGCGCTACGGCGCCGAGGTCGTGCGGGTCGACCACACCTGGGGCGAACCCGTCGACGTCGAACGGGTCCTGGACGCCCATCCGGCCCCGGCGGTCGTGGCCGCCGTGCACGCCGAGACCTCCACCGGGGTCGAGAGCGACATCGCGGCGCTGGGCGCGGCGCTGCGCGCCCGCTCCCCCGAGACGCTGCTCGTCGCCGACTGCGTGACCTCGCTGGGCGGCATGGAGATGGCCTTGGACGCGTGGGGGGTGGACGTCGCCTACTCCGGTACCCAGAAGTGCCTGGGCGTGGCGCCGGGGCTGGCCCCCTTCACCTTCTCCGAGCGGGCCTGGCGGCGCCGGGTCGCCTCCCCGCCGGTGTGGTACCTGGACCTGGGGCTGCTCGGCGCCTACGTGCGCGGCGGCCCGGGCGGGCGCGCCTACCACCACACCGCGCCGGTGGCGATGGTGGCGTCCCTGGAGTCGGCGCTGGAGCGGATCACGCGGGAGGGTGTCGACGCCGTGGCCGAGCGCCACCGCGAGGCGGGGCGCCGCCTCCAGGAGGGGCTGGCGGAGATGGGGCTGGAGCCGTTCGCCGCCGAGGGGCACCGGCTGCCCCAGCTGACCACGGTGTGGGTGCCCGAGGACGTCGACTCGGTGAAGGTCCGCGAACGGCTACTCACCGAGTACGGCATCGAGATCGGCGCCGGTGTGGGCGAGTACGCCTCGACCGTGTGGCGCATCGGGCTGATGGGCCACAACGCGCGCCCCGATCGGGCCGAGCTGGTCCTGGCCGCGCTGCGCCGGGTCCTGGACCGTCCGGCGGGCTAGCGGCGTGGTCCCGGCCGCCGCGGGGCGGCCGGGATCATTCGGAGTTGGGGCCGTAGCGGGCGTCGTGGTCGGCCGGGTCGGTGGGGTCCGCGGAGTTGCCGATGATGACGGCGACCGGTGGCAGGACCGCCGCGACCGCGCACATCGCCACCGCCCACCCCGTACCGGCGAGGTAGTACACGGGCAGCGAACCCGCGAACAGGGTCAGGCAGATGCCCATCAGCCAGGCGTAGCGCCGATAACGGCGTCTCATCCCTCCACTCTAGTGCGCCGCTCCCCCGAGGTCACCGGGCCTGTGGCGGTGCGGCCGGAGGCGGGCGGCGTCCGCCGGTCGGGTCCCTCCCCTCCGGCGGGCGGTGGTCCCCCGCACGCGGCGCCTGCGCGTCCCTGCCCGGCGACACCCGGCCGCGCAGCGCGGACCCGCGCGGCGCGGCGGCGTAGGCTACGGCGTGGCGGAGGCCTTCCCAGCGAGAGGCGGAGCATGTCCCACGACCTCGTTCCCGGAGCCGAGAGGCTGACGCTGCGGCGTGGCCTCCTGACGTTCGACGCCCTGGCGGCGGGTCCCGAGGACGGACCCCTGGTGCTGTTCCTGCACGGCTTCCCCGAGTTCGCCACCTCGTGGCGGGCCCAGCTGCTGTCGGTGGCCGACGCCGGTTACCGCGCGGTGGCCGTGGACCAGCGCGGCTACTCCCCCGGCGCGCGCCCCGGCGACGTCCGCGACTACGTGGTGTCCGAACTGCTCGACGACCTGTTCGGTTTCGCCGACGAGCTGGGCGCCGAACGGTTCCACCTGGTCGGACACGACTGGGGCGGGGTGCTGTGCTGGCCGGCCGCCGCGCGCCGCCCCGAACGGCTGATCTCGCTGACGGTGCTGGCCACCCCGCACCCCCAGGCGCTGACCGAGGTCTCCGCGGCCTCGGAGGAGCAGCGTGGCCGGCTGGCCTACATCCGGCTGTTTCGGACCGAGGGCAAGGCCGAGGAGGTGCTGCTGGCCGACGACGCCGCGCGGCTGCGCGCCATATACGAGGGCCGGGTCCCCGCGGAGCTGGTCGAGGACAACGTGCGCCGGCTGTCGCGGCCGGGCGCGCTCACCGCCGCGCTGAGCTGGTACCGGGCCCTTGACAGCGGCGACGCCGAGGTTCCGGCGATCACCGTCCCGACGCTGTACGTCTGGGGTGAGCACGACCTGGCGTTCACCGCGCAGGCCGCCGAGGCGACCGCGGCCTGGGTGTCGGCGCCCTACTCCTACCTGCCCCTCACCGGGGCCAGCCACTGGCTGCCCGAGGAGGACCCCGCCCGCGTCACCGGCCCGTTGCTGGAACACCTGGCGACCCATTCCTGAAACCCCGGCGCCGTCTCCACCAGGCGCCCCCGAACACCGCCGTCACCAGGGGAGCGGGAAGCGGGCCCCGAGGAACAGTGAGGCGGCGGGCACCAGTAGGGCGAGCAGGACCGCCCCGACCACGGTCCACGTCGAGACCGTGCCCCGAGGCGGCGAGCGCAGCGACGACAGGCACACGGGCGCCAGCACGAGGAGCGCGGAGACCAGGCCGGGCATGACGCTCCAGACCAGCAGGCTCACGAGCACGTGGGAGACCGCGTTGAGGAGCAGGGCCAGCGCCGCGCAGGCCAGCGCCGCGCCGCTCCAGGCGGGGCGGCGGAGGACGGCGAAGGCCGCCAGCGCGGCGAAGGCCAGGGTGAGCAGCAGGAGGGCGCTGCCGAACGCGGGCGTGGAGACGGGGAATCCCCCGGGGAAGCGTCCCGGGACCGAGGCCCACGCCGGCAGATCGGCCAGGTACTCCTCCAGGTTGTGCAGGGCGAACGCCACGGTCAGCAACGGCCACAGGAGGAGGGGGCGCGCCGAGGGCCTCTCCGCGCCATCGTCGGTGCGCAAGGTCACAGGTCCGCGGCGATCTCGGCGACGACCTCGGCCGCGGGGAGGGGGCGGGCGGCGCGGAACCCCGTCCCGGCCCACAGGTGCAGGGTCGTGGCGTCCCCCGCGCGGGCCGCGGCGGCGCGCACCGGGCCGGTCAGGTAGTGGACCTGGGGGTAGGCGGCCGGGGCCTGGGCGTCGTGTTCGGCGAGGAACCGGTTGACCAGCCCCCTGGCGCGGCGCCCGCTGAAGGCGCGGGTCACCGCCGTGGCGGTGAAGCGGGGGTCGGCGAGCGCGTCCTTGTGGGTGGCCGAGGCGCCGCTTTCGGGGGTGCGCAGCAGCGCGGTGCCGAGCTGGGCGGCGATGGCCCCCTCGGCCAGGACGGCGCGCACCTCCTCGGCGCCGGTGACGCCGCCCGCGGCGATCAGCGGGACGTCCACCGCCGCGCGGACGGCGGGCAGCAGGCGCTCCAGCGGTTCGGTGCGCTCCCGGGCGTCGTCGAAGGAGCCCTGGTGCCCGCCGGCCTGGGCGCCCTGGACGCACAGGGCGTCGGCTCCGGCCTCGACCGCGGCGCGGGCCTCCTCGGGGGTGGTGACGGTGACGACGACGGCGCTGCCCGCGGCGTGCAGGGCGGTGACCGCCGGACGCGGGGGCAGGCCGAAGGTGAAGGAGACGACGGGGACGGGATCGGCCGCGAGCAGGTCGACCTTCTCGGCGAAGGCGTCGTCGTGCCAGCGGGCCGGGCCCAGCTCGACGCCGAGGCGGCGCGCCTCGGGTTCGAGCCGGGCCCGGTACGCGGCGACCGTGTCCGGGTCGGCGGTGTCGGGGCCGGGGACGAAGAGGTTGACCCCGAAGGGCGCGTCGGTGAGCGAGCGGAGTTCGCGGATCTGGGCCGCGGTCTCCTCGGCGGTCCGGTAGCCCGCGGCCAGGAATCCCAGTCCGCCGGCCCGCGTCACCGCCGCGACGAGGGCGGGGGTGCTCGCGCCGCCGGCCATGGGCGCGGCCACCATCGGTACGTCCAGCCCGCCGAAAACCTCCACCGTCGTCCTCCTCCCTTGGGGGGCCGCGGGTAACGGCCCCGAGGTTCAGGGTCGCACACCCGGGGCGTGACGGGCCGGTGCGGGTGGCCGGGACGCCCACGCCACCTATTCCCTACTTTATTGGTTGACAAAGTTGGCTAACTGGATCACGCTGGTCCCGTGGCCACCGGCGCGGCCGCCCGCCCCGCGGCGCGGCCACACCGCCATGCGCCCGGGACCCTCCCCGGGCCGACCGGAAGGACCCCCTATGGCTGTGACGTTCCACTGGTTCCTGCCCACCAGCGGTGATGGCCGCGGCATCGTCGGCGGCGGGCACGGCGCCGAACAGAACACCGCGGACCGCACCCGCGAACCCACCCCCGCCTACCTGCTCCAGATCGCCCGCGCCGCCGAACAGCTCGGCTTCGAGGGGGTCCTCACCCCCACCGGGACGCAGTGCGAGGACGCCTGGCTGAGCACGGCGGCGCTGACCACCGCCACCGAACGGCTGAAGTTCCTCGTGGCCTTCCGCCCCGGACTGCTCTCCCCCACCCTCGCCGCGCAGATGGCCACCACCTTCCAGCGGATCAGCGGCGGCCGGCTCCTGCTCAACGTGGTCACCGGCGGGGAGTCGGCCGAACAACGGGCCCACGGCGACTTCCTCGACAAGGACGAGCGCTACGCGCGCACGGCGGAGTTCCTCCAGATCCTCACCCGGCTGTGGCGGGGCGAGACGGTCGACCTCGCCGGCCGCCACCTACGGGTCCAGGGCGCCCGCCTGCTCACCACGCCCACCCCGCCCCCGCCCCTGTACTTCGGCGGCTCCTCCCCCGCCGCGCTCGACGTCGCCGCCGGGCACGTCGACACCTACCTCACCTGGGGCGAACCCCCCGGCGCCGTCGCCGAGAAGATCGGCCGGGTCCGCGACCTGGCCGCGCGGCGGGGCCGCGCCCTGCGCTACGGCATCCGGCTGCACGTCATCACCCGCGACACCGCCGAGGAGGCGTGGGAGCAGGCCCACCGGCTCCTGGCGCGCCTGGACCCCGCCACCATCGCCCACGCCCAAAAGGGGCTGGCCGGCAGCGAGTCGGAGGGGCAGCGCCGGATGCGCGAACTCCACGGCGGGCGCACCGAGAACCTGGAGATCGCCCCCAACCTGTGGGCCGGGGTGGGCCTGGTGCGCGGCGGCGCCGGCACCGCGCTGGTGGGCAGCCACCGCGAGGTGGCCGACCGGATCGAGGAGTACCACCGGCTCGGCCTGGACGAGTTCATCCTGTCCGGTTACCCCCACCTGGAAGAGGCGTACTGGTTCGGCGAGGGCGTGCTCCCCCTCCTGGGCGAACGCGGCCTGTGGACCCACCCGGCCGGCGCGCCGGCCCGCCCCGCCGCGCGCCCGGCACCCCTGAGCCCGCCGCCCCTCCCCGCCACAGCGCGTGGTTGACCCCCACCGTCCCGTCTCCCCGGAGGTCCCCGTGAGCACGCCGGACACCGACGCGCCGCCCCGCACCCCCATCGCCGCGCCGCCCGCCGGCTCCCCCGCGCCCGCCCCCTCCCGCCGGCCCCGCCGGTCACGCTCCTGGCACCGCTGGGTCAGCCCCCTCGCCCTGCTCGCGCTGTGGCAGACGGGGGCGATGCTGGGCGTCATCCCCGAACGGCTGCTGCCCTCCCCCACCACCATCGCGGCCACCGCGACAGACCTGCTGGGCGACGGCACGCTGGGCGCCGCCATCGGCGTCTCCCTGCGCCGCGTCGTCGCCGGCTTCGCCATCGGCGCGGGCGCCGGCGTCGGACTGGCCCTGCTCGCCGGGTTGAGCCGCTGGGGCGAGAACCTGGTCGACCCCCCGTTGCAGATGCTGCGGACCCTGCCGATCTTCGGCCTCATCCCCCTGTTCATCCTGTGGTTCGGCATCGGCGAGACCCCCAAGGTCACGCTGATCGCCCTGGCCGTGGCCATCCCCCTCTACGTCAACACCCTGGCCGGCGTCCAGGGGGTGGACGCGAGGTTCGGCGAACTCGCCGCCGTGCTGCGGCTGCCGCGCGCCGGGGTGATCGGCCACGTGGTGGTCCCCGGCGCGCTGCCCGGCCTCCTGGTCGGCCTGCGCCTGGGCCTGGGGTCGGCGTGGCTGGCGCTGATCGTCGCCGAGCAGATCAACGCCGACGCCGGACTGGGCTTCATGATCAACAGCGCCCGCGAGTTCCTGCGCACCGACATCGTCGTGCTCGGACTCCTCGTCTACAGCCTGCTCGGCCTGCTCACCGACGCGTTCGTCCGCCTGCTCGAAAGGAGGGCGCTGGCATGGCGCCACGGACTGGCCCCGGCCTGACCCGACCCCCCGTCCCGCCCGTCGGGACGCCCCCGCCCGACGCCGCCCGGCTGCGGGCGGTGGGCCGCTCCTTCGCCGGGCGCGCCGTCCTCGACGCGGTCGACCTGGACATCGGCGCCGGGGAGTTCGTCGCCCTGCTCGGGCGCAGCGGCTCGGGCAAGTCCACCCTGCTGCGGGTGCTCGCCGGCCTGGACCAGGACTTCGACGGCGAGGTCACCGTGCCCGGGCCGACCATGGTCGCCTTCCAGGACCCGCGACTGCTGCCGTGGAAACGGGTGTGGGCCAACGTCGCGCTGGGGCTGGGTTCGGCCCGGCCGCGCGAGGACGCGCTCGCCGCGCTGGCCGAGGTGAGGCTGGCCGAACGGGCCGACGCCTGGCCGCTCACCCTGTCCGGCGGGGAGGCCCAGCGGGTCTCCCTGGCCCGCGCGCTGGTGCGCGAACCCGGACTGCTGCTCCTCGACGAACCGTTCGGCGCGCTGGACGCGCTGACCAGGATCACCATGCACGACCTGGTGCTGCGGCTGTGGCGGCGGCACCGTCCAGGGGTGCTGCTGGTCACCCACGACGTCGACGAGGCCCTGCTGCTCGCCGACCGCGTCCTCGTCCTCGCCGACGGGCGCATCGCCCACGACGTGGCCGTCGACCTGGACCGGCCACGGCCGCGCGAGGACGGCCGCCTCGCCGCGCTCCGCTCCCGACTCCTCACCGAACTCGGCGCCACCCGGACAGGACAACCATGACCCGCCCCCTCCTCGCCCTCGCCGTGACGACCGCCCTGCTGGTATCGGGCACCGCATGCTCCACCGGGGCGGCCACCACCACCGACCCCGACACGGTCACCCTGCTGGTCGGCGACCAGATCGCCGGAGCGCGCCCCCTGCTGGAGGCGGCCGGCGAACTGGACGACCTGCCCTATGCCATCGAGTGGTCGACCTTCACCTCCGGCCCGCCCCTCCTCGAAGCCGTGCACGCGGGGGCCGTGGACATCGGCCAGGTCGGCAACGCCCCGCCCGTCTTCGCCGCCGCGGCCGGATCCGACATCAGGATCGTGGCCGCCTTCGACAGCTCCCCCAAGGGCTCCTCGGTCCTGGTGCCCCCCGACAGCGCCATCACCGACCCCGCCGACCTTCGGGGGGCCACGGTCGCCGTGGCGCGGGGCAGCTCGGCCCACGCCCACCTGCTGGGCGTCCTCGACGGCGAGGGGATCGGCTTCGACGAACTGGAGGTCGAATACCTCCAGCCCGCCGACGCGCTCGCCGCCTTCTCCGAGGGGCGGGTGGACGCCTGGGCGGTGTGGGACCCCTACGTCGCCCAGGCCGAGTCCCTGGCCGGGGCACGGATCCTGGTCGACGCCGAGGGCTACAGCAACACCTACTCCTTCCAGGTGGCCAACGCCGCCGTGCTGGAGGACCCGGCCAAGGAGGCCGCGCTGGAGGACTACGTCGAACGCATCCACCGGGCCGTGCTGTGGAGCCGGGAGCACCCCGAGCGCTACGCCGAGGTGTGGTCACAGCACAGCGGGCTGCCCGTGGAGATCACCCGGGTCGCGGCGCAACGGCGCGCCGCGACCCCCCGCCCCGTCGACGACGCCCTCGTCGACAGCGAGCAGGCGCTCGCCGACGCCTTCGCCGAGGCCGGGGAGATCCCCTCGGCCCCCGACATCGCCGACGTCGCCGACGACAGGTTCAACCACCTGGTCCCCTCCGGCTGACCGGAGGCGACCGCGGCCGGCTCCACGGTCACGCGCGGCCGGACGCCCCTCCCTCGGCGTCCGGCCCGCCGCCCCCGTCCTCGGCGACCACCTCGGCCAGCAGGCCCGGGTCGACGTTGCCGCCGCTGACCACCGCGACCGTCCGGCCGGCGGGGGCGCGTCCCGACAGGTGGGCGGCCAGGGCGAGCGCCCCGCTGGGCTCGGCCACCAGGCGGGCCTGGCGCGCCAGCACCCCCATGGCCGCGCGGATCTCCTCCTCCGAGACCGTGACGACGCCCTCCAGCCGCTCCCTGAGGTGGGCGAACGTCAACTCCGACGGCCCCACCCGAACCCCGTCGGCGATGGTGCGCGCGGTGCGCTGGGGCGACCAGGTGACCAGGCGCCCCAGGGCCAGCCCCTCGGCCACGTCGGCGGCCAGCTCCGGCTCCACCCCGACGACCCGCGCCCGCGGGCACCGGGCCCGGACCGCCGTGGCCACCCCGGCCGCCAGTCCGCCGCCGCCCACCGGCACCAGGACCACCTCCACCTCGGGCAGGTCGGCCACGATCTCCAGGCCGACCGTGCCCTGACCGGCGATCACGTCGGGATGGTCGAACGGCGGGACCAGGGTCAGCCCCTCCTCGTCGGCGAGCGCCCGGGCCACGGCGGCCCGCTCGGCCGCGGGGACCGGGACGATCCGCGCCCCCGCCGCGCGCATCGCCTCGACCTTCACCCGCGGCGCCCCGTGGGGCACGACCACCGTGCAGCGCGCGCCCATCTCCCGGGCCGCGTGGGCCAGCGCCCGGCCGTGGTTGCCCGAGGAGTGGGTGACCACCCCGGCCGCGCGGGCGCGCGGGCTCAGCCGGGACAGGGCGTTGACCGCGCCCCGGATCTTGAACGCGCCCACCGGCTGGAGGTTCTCCGGCTTCAGCCACAGCCCGGCGCGGTCCCAGGGGCAGGGCAGCAGCGGGGTGCGCACGATATGGCCGGCGACGCGCTCGGCCGCGGCGGTGACGTCATCGATCCCGATCAGCTCCACGCCCGCCAGTATCCCCCGCCGTCCCGGGCCGCCCAAGGGCCGGGACCGTCGCGGCGCGGGGAACCCCTAGGGTGGGAGGGCGATGCGTACCAACCTCGACCCCGATGATCTCGGCGACCGCCGCTTCTACCGGTTCCTCACCGCGGTGGTGGTGCCCCGGCCCATCGCCTGGGTCTCCACGACCTCGCCCGACGGCGTCGACAACCTCGCGCCGCACTCGTTCTTCAACGTCGCGTGCGCCCGGCCGCCGATCGTGCAGTTCTCCTCGGTGGGGCGCAAGGACACCCTGCGCAACGTCGAGGCGAGCGGGGAGTTCGTCGTCAACCTCGCCCCCGAACCGCTGCGGCGCGAGGTCAACGCGACGGCCACGGACTTTCCTCCCGAGATAGGGGAGTTCGACGCGGTCGGCCTGGAACGCGCCGCCAGCGCCGTGGTCGCGCCGCCCCGGGTCGCGGGCTCCCCCGTGGCGCTGGAGTGCCGGCTGCACTCGACGCTGCGGTTGGGCGACTCCACGGTGGTGTTCGGGCGGGTCGTGCACGCCTCGATCGACTCCGACATGTTCGTCGACGGGCACCCCGAGATCACCCGGCTACGCCCGCTGTCCCGGCTGGGCGGGGACGAGTGGGGCACCGTCGGCGAGGTCGACGAGCTCCACCGGATCCGCTACGCCGACTGGGACGGCGCCTTCGGCGCCGGCCGGACCTCCCGGTGAGGGCGGCGCGATGCGCGCGGACCGGCTGCTCTCCCTGATCCTGCTGTTGCAGAACCGCGGTCGCATGACCGCCGCCCAGCTCGCCGCCGAACTGGAGGTGTCGGAGCGGACGATCTACCGCGACGTCGAATCGCTGAACGCCGCGGGGATCCCCGTCTACGCCGACCGGGGCTCCGGCGGTGGTTACCGCCTCCTCGACGGCTACCGCACCCGGCTGACGGGGCTGACCGCGGCCGAGGCCGACTCGCTGTTCCTCACCGGCCTGCCCGAGGCAGCCGCCCAGCTGGGGCTGGGCGCCGAGATGGCCGCGGCGAGCCTGAAGCTGGCGGCGGCCCTCCCGGAGGGACTGCGCGAACGGGCCGAACGGGTGCGCAGCAGGTTCCACCTGGACGCGCCGGGCTGGTTCCGCGCCCCCGAGGCGGCCCCGCACCTGTCCTCGCTGGCCGACGCGGTGTGGCGGGGGCGCCGTGTCCGGCTGCGCTACCGCCGCTGGCGCGGCGAGCCCGCCGAGCACCTGCTCGACCCGCTCGGCCTGGTCCTCAAGGGCGGCGTGTGGTATCTGGTCGCCCGCCGGCATCCGATCCGCCCTGACGGCTCCCCCCTCACCTTCCGGGTCAGCCGCGTCGACGAGCTCACCGTCACCGAGGAGCCCGCGCCGTGGCCGGCCGGCTTCGACCTGTCCCGCTACTGGGCGACGTGGTGCCGGGAGTTCGAGGTCGGCCGGTACTCGCTGCGCGCCCGGGTCCGGCTCACCGAACGGGGCTGTGAGCTGGTGCGCCTGCTGTCCTCCGCCATCACCGCCGCCGCCGTCGAGGACTTCGGTCCGCCCGGCCCCGACGGACGCCGCGAGGGCGTTTTGCCGTTGGAGGGGGTGGAGGAGGCCGTGACCGAGCTCGCCGGCTACGGCCCCGACATCGAGGTGCTGGACCCGCCCGAGCTACGCGAGGCGCTGGCCGCGCACCTGCGCGCCGCGCTGGACCACTACACCCCGGCGCCGGAGGGGACCCGGCGCTGAACGTCTCGCACCGGCCCCCCTCCCGGGGGCGGTGAGGTCCCCCTCGACGGGCGGCTCCCCGGCCGTTCCGGCGCTCGTCCCCGCACCGTCCCGAGACGGCGGCCAGAGGATGATCGGCTCGGGGCAACGCCCCCGGCGGGGTCTACGGCGCGGTCGCGCACCGTCTCACCCGGCCTCCCCCGGCCCGGCCGAACCCCGGAGAAGGCGCTGCGCCCCCGCCGACCGATCCGGCGACCGGCGGCCCCGGACGGCCCCCGGCCTCACCCCGACTGCCACGCGGAGCGGCGCAGCAGGCGCGCGCCGTTGAGCGCGACCAGGACGGTGGAGCCCTCGTGCCCTGCCACGGCCAGCGCCAACGGCAGGGTGGCGACCAGGTCCCAGGTGACGAGCACCGCGATGACGCTCGCCGCGATGACCAGGTTGGCGATCACGTACCGGCGGGCCCTGCGCGACAGCCGCACCAGGTTGGCCACCGCGCCCAGTTCGTCGCGCACAATGACGACGTCGGCGGTGTCCAGCGCCAGGTCCGACCCCCGGCGCCCCATCGCCACGCCCGTGGAGGCCGCGGCCAGGGCGGGGGCGTCGTTGACACCGTCACCGACGAGCAGGACCCGTTCCCCTCGCGATTGCAGGTCCTCGACGACGGCGACCTTGTCCTGGGGCATCAGGCGGGAGCGCACCGATGTGACGCCGGTGCGCTCGGCGACCGCCGCCGCGGCGGAGGCGTGGTCGCCGGTCAACAGCATCGCCGGGGCCGTGGTGAGGCCGGCCACGGCCTGGACCGCCGCGCGGGCGTCGGGGCGCAGGCGGTCCACGAGGGTGACCGTGCCGACCGGTTCCCCCTCGCGCCGGACCTCGACGACGGTACCGGTGGTGGCCGAGGCGGCGTCGGCGCGCTCGACGGTGACGGCGCGGCCCCCGACCCGGCCGGTGACCCCGCGGCCGGGCAGGGCCCGGAAGTCGACGGCCTCGGGCACGGCCAGGTCGCGTTCGGCGGCGGCGCGCGCGATCGCCCGGCCCAAGGGGTGCTCGCTGTAGCGTTCCACCGCCGCGGCCAGGGCGAGCACCTCGTCCTCGGTGTGCCCTGCCGCGGCCCCGACCTCGGTGACCTCGGGCGCGCCCTCGGTGAGGGTCCCGGTCTTGTCGAAGGCGACGACCGTGGTACGCCCGACGGTCTCCATGACCGTCGCCGACTTGACCAGGACGCCGTGGCGGCCGGCGTTGGCGATGGAGGCCAGCAGCGGCGGCATGGTCGACAGCACGACCGCGCACGGGGAGGCGACGATCATGAACACGATCGCGCGCGTCAGGGCCTGCTCGAAGGCGTGGCCGAGGAACAGCATCGGCACGGCCAGCACCAGCAGGGTGGCGACGACCACGCCGAAGGAGTAGGCCTGTTCGATCCTCTCGATGAACAGCTGCGTCCTGGCCTTGGTCCCCGACGCCTCCTCGACCAGGGCGACGATGCGCGCGATCACCGACGCGCCGGCCTCCCGGGTGATCCGCACGGTCAGGGTGCCGGTGCCGTTGACGGTGCCGGAGAGCACCTCGTCGCCCACCCCGCGCACCACGGGCACCGATTCGCCGGTGATGGCCTGCTGGTCGACCTCGCTGATGCCCTCGACGACGGTGCCGTCGCCGCCGATGCGCTCGCCGGGGCGGACGAGGATGCGCTGCCCGGGCGTCAGGTCGCGGCTGGCAACGGTGGCGGTGGTGCCGTCCTCACGCAGGAGGGTGGCCTGTTCGGGGGCCAGGTTCAGCAGGGAGTCCACCGAGTCGGCGGTGCGCTGGGTGACGACGGCCTCCAGTGCGCCGGAGGTCGCGAAGATGACGATGAGCAGGGCCCCGTCGAAGACCTGCCCGATCGAGGCCGCGGCGATCGCGGCGACGATCATCAGCAGGTCGACGTCCAAAGTCCTGTCCCGCAGCGCGCGCAGGCCGGCCAGGGCCGGTTCCCAGCCTCCCGTGGCGTAGCAGGCGAGGTAGGCGGCCCACCACAGCGGCGCCGGGGCCGCGGCCAGCTGCATCCCCCATCCCAGCAGGAACAGGAGCAGGGCGGCGGCAGCCCAGCGCACCTCCGGCAGCCGCACGCCGGTGGCGAGGATCGACGGAGGGCGGGCCAGGGCCCGGTCCCGCGGGGCGGGCGGCACCCGCGTCTGGGTCACGCCTTCCCCTCGGGGGTGTCATCGCCGGTGCTGGCGGGGCAGGAGGCCGGAGCGTCCTGGCCCGGTCGCATGGACACGCCGGCCCGGTGGTGGGCCGGGGTCTCCTCCAGGGCGTGTTCGGCCTGGAAGACCGCCTGGGCCACCAGTTCGCGGACGTGCTCGTCCCGGAGGCTGTAGAAGACGCGGGTGCCGTCCTGGCGGGTGGCCACCACCCGTCCCCAACGCAGTTTCGCCAGGTGCTGGGAGACGGTGGTCGGCGACTTGCCCACGGCCTCGGCCAGCTCGTTGACCGAGCGCTCCCCCTCGCGCAGGGCGAGGATGATCCTGATCCTGGTGGCGTCGGCCAGCAGACGGAACACCTCGGCGGCCAGGTCCACGTAAGGGCTCTCCGGACCGAAGCTGCAAACCTTATTACCTTCACGCATACGAAGATAATAAGGCTCTATGGGAGTGCGCCGTCCCGCCGCCCCTGCCTGCCCCGGACCTCGTGCGCGCGGAGGCGGGACTGCGGGCCGGCCCCGCCGACGCAGCGCCGCCCCCGCCCCTCACCCACTGTCGGCGGGCCTCCGCCCTTCCCCGCCGCGCCCGTCTTCCCCGACCGGCGCCCTCCTCCGCCCGGCCGAGGCAACCACACACGCCCCCGCCGCCCCCGCCGAGCAGACCGCCCCCTAGGGGCGCGTGTGAACGAACCCGCCCACGGCGGGGAGGCGGCCCGGACGGGCAGTGCTCTCGGCGGGCATCGGCCGCCACCTGGCGGCCGGGGGGGACTCAAGACGCCGTGGGACGCACGCCCCCGGCCTCCCGCGCCCCGTCCTCAGGAACGGGGGAGCGCCCGGCCCCGCCTGTCACGCCGGGGCCTGCCTCGCGGTACCGTCGGGCCGCTTCCAGCAGACGACCAGGACGAACGACACCGTGACCAGCAGCGCCCACGCCCCGGCCTTGGCCGGGTGCACCATCGTCCAGGACTGGAGCTGGTCGGGGTAGCTCCAGGCGCCGAGCAGCGTCGCGACGTTCTCCGCCACCCACAGGAAGAACCCGATCAGCGCGAAGGAGACCGCCAACGGCATGCGATGGCGGCGCTCCGCGACGCGGAACCCCACCCACGACCCCCACGTCACGACGACCACCGCGACCGCCAGCACCACGCGCGCGTCCGGCAGCCAATGGTGGGTGAGGAAGTTGACGTAGATCGCGGCGGCCACCAGCGCGGTGGCCCACGGCCGGTAGCCCTCCAGCCTCAGATCCAGCAGCTTCCAGGCGCGCACCACATAGCTGCCCACCGCGGCGTAGAGGAAGCCGCTGTACAGGGGGACCCCGGCGATCTTGGTGAGGGCCGGCTCGGGGTAGGACCACGAGCCCATGTGGACCTTGAACAGCTCGAACACCAACCCCACGACGTGGAAGCCGAGGATGGCCGCGATCTCGCGGCCGCTCTCCAGCCGCAGCCACCAGAACACCGCCGTCACCGCCACCGCGTACAGCAGCATCGCGTCGTAGCGGGCCAGGGGCAGCGGCAGCAGGGACGACAACGCCAGCCCCACGAACAGGCACACCGCGAACGCGCACGCCCACGCCTGCGCCCAGCCGAACCGCAGCAGCCAGGCCGCGACCCGCCACAACGGGCCTCTCCGCGCCTCCATCCAGCGCACCGGCCTCTCCAGCGCCGCCGGCATGCTCTCCATCCGGCCCTCCCCTCTCGGTGGGTCCACGCACCCTAACCGGGACCGCGGACGGAGGAACCGGGTTGACCCTCCAGCCACTGGAGACTCCAGACTCCAGACATGGAAGAACGCCACGGCCTGTCCACCATCGGCCAGCTGTCGCGCAGCACCGGCCTACCGGTCAAGACGATCCGGTACTACGCCGACACCGGCATCGTCCCACCCACCACACGCACCACCTCCGGCTACCGGCTCTACAACACCGAGGCCGCCGCCCGGCTGGAGCTGGTACGGACGCTGCGTGACCTCGGCATCGACCTGGCGACGATCCGCCGCGTCCTGGCCCACGAGGCCGACCTCGGCGGAGTGGCCGCGGCGCACGCCGACGCGCTGGACGCCCAGATCCGCCTGCTGCGGCTGCGCCGGGCGGTTCTGCGCACCGTGGCTCACCGCACCCCATCGGAAAAGGACATCACCCTCATGAACCGACTGGCCAGACTCTCCGCGGAGGAACGGCGCAGGATCATCGACGACTACCACGACGCCGTGTTCGGCGGGCTGGAACTGGACGAGGAGTTCGTGGCCCGCATGCGCTCGGTGCAGGTCGACCTTCCCGACGACCCCACCCCCGAGCAGATCGACGCCTGGGTGGAACTGGCCGAACTGGTCCGCGACCCCGACTACCTCGCGCGGGTCCGGGAAATGGCCCGGGCGCAGGAACGCGCCCTGGCCGCGGGCGAGCCGCTCGCCCCCGGGCGGGCCGAGCAGGAGGCGGCCGAGCTCGTCGTGGCGAGGTCACGGCCGGCGGTGGAGGCCGGGATCGACCCGGCGAGCCCGGCCGGCCAGCAGATCGTCGCCGAGGTGGCGCCGGCGATCGCCCGCCTGTACGACCAGGCCGACACCCCTCGGTGGCGCGCCGAACTCGCCGACCGTTTCGCCATGGGCGCCGACACCCGCGTCGAGCGGTACTGGATCCTCCTGGGCATCGTCAACGGCCACCCCCCGATGGAGCCGACCGTGCCCGCCTGGGAGTGGTTCATCGCGGCGCTGCGCGCGGGGGCGCGGGACTGACCACGGGAGCGCCACCGCGCGGCGGGTGCGGCCACGCGCCGGGCGAAAGCCCGCCCGCACCGAGCGGCGGTGGTGCTCCCCAGGGCGTCCCCGGCCCCGCGTAGCGGCGGAGACGCCGGACGGCCCCGTTCCGAGGAACGGGGCCGTCCGAGTCGTACCGGTGGGCTCAGCCGAAGAAACCGAAGTACCACAACGCGCCGTTGGTGCCGGCGATGGCCGCCACCGCCAGCATGACGCCGGTGACGAACCCGGTCCGCAACGACCGGGCCAGGTACTCCAGCGACACCACGTTGTTGAGCAGGAAATAGCCCAGGTAGAGGGCCTGGAGGAAGCCGTCCCAGGTGAGGATGCCCGAGTAGTACCACGGCGCGCCCCAGTAGGCGTCCGACGCGGTGAACCACTGCCAGGCGTGCGAGACGCCCCAGCCCAGCGGGATCTGGATCAGCGGGATGATCAGCAGGGGGATGAGCCGGGCGAAGCTCCACAGGCCGGGCTGCTCGGCGGTCCGGGCGTTCATCTCGGCCCGGCGCGCGGCCTCGCGTTCGGCGCGGAGCCGTTCGCGGTGGGCCTGCTCGGCCTCGGCGCGACGGCGGCGCTCCTCCTGGCGGGCGAGCTCGCGCCGCCGTTCCTCCTCCTCGCGTTGGCGCTCGCGCTCCTCCTCCTGGCGGAGACGGTGCTGTTCGCGCCGGTAGGCCTCCTCGCGCTCGCGCCGCCTGCGTTCCTCGTCGGCGCGCGAGCCGCGGTACAGGTCGGCGTAGGCGGACTCGTCCCCCGCGGTGCCGGGGCTGCCGTGGCGGCCGGTCGGGGGCATCGCCGCGGTGGGCGGGGTGGGGGGAGCCAGGGGGCCGCTGTCGGCGTAGACCGAGGTCGAGGGGTATCCGGCGGTACGGCCGGACTCGACGCCCATGACCGAGGTGGCGTCCTGCCCGGCCGTGCGCCCGTTCCGGTCGTCGAGGAACGCGGTCGGCGGGGTGGTGCCGGGCCCGGTGGGCGCCGCGCCGCCGAGCACCGCGGTCGCCCCGTCGGCCGGGTCGGCGGCGGAGGCCCCGCTGAGGGCGGCGTTGACCTTGGCGACCTGTTCCTGGACGCCGCGCTGGAAGACCGGCGGAAGCCAGGAGGTGCCGGCCGGAACATCGCCGAGCGCGTCGAGCACGTCGCCGGGGCCGGGCCGGTACCGCTCGTCCTTGGCCAGGCAGGCGCCGACCAGACGCCGCAGCGACGGCGGCACCGCCGACAGGTCGGGGTCGTGCTGGAGGATGCGCATGACCATGGTCGGCATCGACCCCTCGCCGAACGGCCCGACGCCGCCGGCGGCGTAGACCAGGACGGCCCCGTAGGCGAACATGTCGCTCCTGGGGGTCAACGGCATGCCCTGGATCTGTTCGGGGGACATGAATCCGGGGGTGCCGATGACCGACTGGGTGGCGGCGGTCCCCTCGGTGGCGCGGGCGATGCCGAAGTCGATGACGCGCGGACCGTCCTCGGCGAGCAGGACGTTGCCGGGCTTGAGGTCGCGGTGGATCAGCCCCACCCGGTGGATCTCGCTGAGGGCCTCGGCCAGGCCGGCCGCGAGCACCCGCAGCGTGGCCTCGGGCAGCGGTCCCAGGGAGCGGACCGCCTCGTCCAAGGGCAGGGAGGGGACGTAGGAGGTGACCAGCCAGGGCACCTCCCCCTCGGGGTCGGCGTCGATGACCGGCGCCGTGAAGGCGCCGCTGACCTGTCGGGCCGCCGAAACCTCGCGGGCGAACCGCTGCCGGAACGACGTGTCGGTGGCCAGGTGGGGGTGGATCCGCTTGACCGCGACCGCCCGTCCTCCCACGGACCGGCCGAAGAACACCTGACCCATACCTCCGGCGCCCAGCCGTCCGATCAGCCGGTACCGGCCGATCCGTTCGGGGTCGCCGCTCTCCAGTGGGCCCACGCCTCAACCTCCGCCTTCCGCCGTGTCGTGAACCCTTGAGATCGTAACGAAGACGCGGGGGCGGCTGACCGAAAACATCGGTGGATTCGGGGGTGTGGGCGGGGTTACGGTCCTTGGCGCGGGTTGTTCCTGGTCGCGTGTGGTGCCCTTCGAGGAGGCCGGAATGCCATATTTCTCATCCTTTACGTCGTAGATCCCGAAGTTCCGTCCGCGCCCCACCAGCGGAGGAGATCGGCTACCCTGCCCCCATGCCGCTACAGCTCCCCCCGGAGCAATGGTTCGCCTCCCTGCCCACGGCCTACCTCTCCGCCTCCGCCCTGATCACCGACGTCTCCGGCGACGTGCTGATCGTCGACCCGAACTACCGCGAGCACTGGACGCTGCCCGGCGGGGTCGTCGAGCACGGCGAACCGCCCCACCTGGCGTGCGAACGCGAGGTGGTCGAGGAGACCGGCCTGCGGGTGACCGCGGGAGCGCTGCTGGCCTGCCACTGGAGCCCGCCCCACGGCGACCGGCCCCGCCCCTTCCTGTCCCTGGTCTTCGACTGCGGCGCGCTGGCCCCCGGCACCGCCATCACGTTGCAGGAGGAGGAGCTGGACGGCTACGCCTTCGTCCCCCCGCGGCGGGCGGTCGACATGGTCCACCCGCTCATCGCCCCCCGGCTCGCGGCGGCCCTGCGCGGACGCGAGAGCGGCACCGCGGTCTACGCCGGCTGACCCGGCCCACGCGGATCGCCTGTCTCTCCGTGGCCGAGCGCCTCATCCGACCGCGCAGGCGTCGGAGCCGCTTCCTCCGCCACCTCGGCCTCCTTGGACGCATGAACCTGGCCCGCTTCGTCATCGGCGCCCCTGCCGGTGGACGGCGGCCGAGCCGCGGCCCGCGCCGTCTCGGCGCCGCCCCTGAGCCGGAACGGCCTCGGGAAGGCCGACGCGGGACACCGCGGCGACCGCGCGCACGCAAGGCCGCGACCGGCACGCGGCGGGGACCGGGAGGAGCCCCGCTCCCACCCCAGGCCCCGACGTGTTCCACCACCGGACTCCCCGGGGCGTCGCAGCGGAAACGGCCGCGGAATCCCAGACGACGCGCCCGCTGTGAAGACGTGGCGGCGGGGAGGCGCGGGCTAGGGTCGGAACCGGTCACACAGCGCGCCACGCGCCGGCCACGGCCCCGTCGTCATCCGTGGAAAGAAGAAGACGTGAAGCAGCCGGCAGGCTCCGACCTGCGCGTCCACCCCCTGGTCCTGGGCGGCAACGTCTTCGGCTGGACCAGCGACGTCGCCACCTCACACCGGATCCTGGACGCCTTCGTGGAGGGCGGCGGCACGCTCGTCGACACCGCCGACTCCTACTCCGTCTGGGCCCCCGGCCACAGCGGCGGCGAGTCCGAGGAGGTCATCGGCGCGTGGCTGGCGCGCAGGGGTTCGCGCGACGTCGCCATCGCCACCAAGGTCGGCCAGCACCCTCAGTTCCGGGGGCTCGGTGCCGACAACGTCGTCGCCGCGGCGGAGGCCTCCCTCACCCGTCTGGGCATGGAGGCCATCGACCTCTACTACGCCCACATCGACGACGAGGACACCCCGCTGGAGGAGACCGTCGGGGCGTTCGACCGCCTGGTGCGCGAGGGCAAGGTCCGCCACATGGGCCTGTCCGACTTCCGGGCCGAGCGGGTGGACGCCTGGGTGGAGACCGCGGCGCGGCTCGGCGCCGCCCCGCCGGTGGCGTTGCAGCCCGAGTACAGCCTGGTGCGTCGTGACGTCTACGAACCCGACCTGCTGGCGGCGGCCGGCCGGCACGGCCTGAGGGTGATGCCCTACTTCGCCCTCGCCTCGGGGTTCCTGACCGGCAAGTACCGCACCGAGGAGGACCTGGCCACGGCGCCGCGCGGCCCCATGGCCAAGAGATACCTCACCTCCGCGGGGCTGCGGGTGGTGGACGTGCTCGCCGACGTCGCCGAGGCGCACTCCACCCAGATCGCCACGATCGCCCTGGCCTGGGTCCTGGCCCGTCCGCACGTCAGTGCCGTGCCGGCCGGCGCGAGCCGCCCCGGCCAGCTTCCCGCCCTCCTGGAGGCCGCGCGGGTGCGGCTCACCGAGGAGGAGATGGACGCCCTCACCCGCGCCTCCGAGGCGGTCTCAAGGCGCTGACCGGGGTCCGCGCACCGACCCGGCGCGGCCGGCCGTGCCGGGTGGCGTCGGGAGCCCGCCGCCCGCCCTGGGGCCGTCACCCCGCGGCTCAGCCGCGCAGCTTCAGGGCGAGGAACAGGTCGACGCGGTGCTCCAGGCTGCTCAGGTCGCGGCCGGTCAGCTCCTCGATCCGGCCGATGCGGTAGCGCAGCGTGTTGACGTGGACGTGCATCGCCGCGGCGCAGCGCTGCCAGGACCCGGAGTGGCGCAGGAACGTCTCCAGCGTCTCGACCAGGTCGGAGCGGTGGTCGCGGTCGTAGTCGAGCAGCGGTCCCAGCAGCCGGTCGCGGTAAGAGGACTGGACCTCCTGGGGAACCGAGGCCAGCAGCAGTTCGTGGGAGTCGATCTCGGCGCCGGCGATCACCCGCGAGGGACCGCCCCGGAGCTCGGCCAGGCGGCGGGCGTGGCGGGCCTCCACGGCCGCGCCGCGCAACCCCGCGACGTCGCGCGCCATCGAGGCGACCCCCACGACCAGCCGGTGCTCGCCCAGGCCGCGTTCCAGGACCCGGGCACCGTGGGCGATCTCCTCGCGCAGCAGTTCCGCGGCGCCCTCCGCCTCGGCGACCGGGACGATCGCGAGCACGTCGTCCTCGCCGGTGACGATCGCGCCGGGGTGGGCCGCGACGAGCTCGGTGACGACCCGGCGGGCCAGGTCGGGGACGCGGGGCCGGGGCAGCAGCATCGCGCTGAGCACGACGTGCCCCGCGGTCGGTCCGGCGCCGTCGCGGTCGGCGGTTCTCAGCAGCGCGGCCACCTCGTCGAAGCGCTGCTCGGTGAGCAGTCCCGCGATCCCCTCCGCGCGCCGGGCGTCGTCGGCCGCCCTCTCCTCGTCGCGGCTGCGGGCGAGGACCACGATGGACAGCAGCTCGGCCACGGCCTCCTGCCGCTCCTCCGGCCATCGGTTGTGGTCGCCGGTGACGGCCAGGAACCAGCCGGCGAGCGGGTGGGGGTCGCGGCCTCGCACCGCCATGAGGGTGAGGACGCGGGGAGCGCCCTCGCCCCGGGGCGGCAGGTCGACCCGCAGCGGGAAGGTCGTCGCGGTCAGGAAGCGTCCGGCCAGCGCCGTACGTTCGGCCGCCGTCAGGGTGGGGCCGGTCTGCACGACGGTGCGGCCGGTGGCGGAGAGGACCCACGCGGTGACGTCGGCCTCCCACGCGGCCTCGGTCAGGGCCTCGGACAGCCCGCCGCCGGTGGCGACCTCGGTCATCAGGCGGCGGTGGCGGTCGCGGCGCTCGGCGATGGTGACGAAGCGGCGGCGTTCCAGCAGCCGTATCGCCTCCTCGGTCACCGCGCCGAAACCGGTTTCGGGCGGCACCTCCAGCAGCGGCATGCCGTGGCGCTCGCAGGCGCGGACGAGGTCGTCGGGGACCTCCCCCAGCGCGGTCCCGGCCGCCAGGCAGGCGACGTCGGCCCGGACCAGCGAACGCACGAACGTCTCGGAGTCCTCGGGCCGGTTGTGCCACATCATGCCGGTGAGGACGAGCTCGCCGCCGCTGAGGTAGCGGGCGGGCTCCAGCAGGTCGGTGGTGTAGACCCAGCGGACGTCGCGCCGCGCCTGCTCGGCGCCGCTCAGGAAGCGCAGGCGCAGGCGGGGGATCGCAACGAGCTCGCTGATCTGCATGGTCGACCCTCACGTCTCCGTCAAAACACACATACCGGCAGAAATCCCGCCGTCTTCGGTGTGGCGGAAACGTTAGCCGAAACCTCAGTTGTAGAAAAGCACGAAAGGAGGAGGCGCCCCCGCAGCGCACTTCATGGCATCGCGTCCTGGTGAGCGTCCCCGGCAGAGTGTTCTACTTCACATGGAGGCCACCGCCGCGGTGAGGCGCCCCGGCGGATTCCCATGACCGGCGACGACGAGGACGACTATGGATTTTCTCAGCCCCTCCACCTGGGAGGAAGCGCTTGCCGCCAAGAGCGCGCATCCCGACGCGGTGCCGATCATGGGCGGGACCGACGTCATGGTCGAGCTCAACTTCGGCAGGCGCCGCCCGCCCGCCCTGCTGGACCTGACCCGCATCCCGCAGCTGCGCGACCACGGTCCCGACGACGGATACCTCCGCCTGGGCGCCGGGGTCCCCTACACCACGATCATCGAACGGCTGCGCGATCGCTCCCCGGCCCTGGCCCAGGCGGCGCGGGCGGTCGCCTCCCCCCAGATCCGCAACCGCGGCTCGGTCGGCGGCAACCTCGGCGGCGCCTCGCCCGCGGGCGACGCCCATCCGCCCCTGCTGGCCGTCGACGCGCTCGTCGAACTGGCGTCGGTGCGCGGCGTGCGCCGGGTCGCCGCGCGCGAGTTCTACCACGGCCCACGGCGTACCGCCCGCCGCGACGACGAGCTGATCTCGGCGGTCCTGCTGCCCGAGCCCGCCGGCCCGCAGTCCTTCTCCAAGATCGGCACCCGCAACGCGATGGTCATCGCGGTCGCCTCCTTCTCACTGGCGCTCGACGCCCAGGCCCGCACGGTCGGCACCGGCATCGGATCGGCCGGGCCCACGCCGTTGCGCGCGATCGAGGCCGAGAAGTTTCTCGCCTCGGAGTTCGACTGGGACGGCGCCGCCTCTCCCTCCCCCGCGACCGTCACGCGCTTCGGCGAACTGGTCGCCTCCGCCGCCCGCCCCATCGACGACGTGCGGGGAAGCGCCCACTACCGCAGACACGCCCTGTCGGTGATGGCCCGCCGCGCCGTGAGCTGGGCCGTGACCGACTACCGGAAGGAGATCGCGCGATGCGCGTGAGTTTCGAGGTCAACGGCCACGAGGTGACGGCCGACAACGTGTGGCCGGGCGAGAGCCTGCTGTACGTGCTGCGCGAGCGCCTGGGGCTTCCCGGCAGCAAGAACGCCTGCGAGCAGGGCGAGTGCGGATCCTGCACGGTCTACCTGGACGGGGTGACGGTCTGCTCGTGCCTGGTGGCCGCGGGACAGGCCCAGGGGCGCGCGGTGCGCACCGTCGAGGGTCTGGCCGAGTCCGGCGACCTCGCCGAGCGGCGGCTCAGCCCGGTCCAGGAGGCCTTCGTCGAGGCCGGGGCGGTGCAGTGCGGCTTCTGCACGCCCGGCCTGCTGGTGCAGACCGACGACCTGATCGAACGCACCGTCGGCCAGGGCGGGGGCGTCCCCGACGAGGCGGAGATCCGCGAACACCTCGCCGGGAACCTGTGCCGGTGCACCGGCTACGAGAAGATCATCGACGCGGTCCGCCTGGCGGCCGAGCGCACCGCGGCCCAGCGCGACGGGGGTGGCCCGGCGTGAGCGAGACCCTGGTCATCGACGGCGCGCACGTCGTCACGGTCGGCGGCGAGGAGTACCCCGGCGGGCACGTCACGCTCCGCGACGGCCGTATCACCTCGGTGGGGCCGGGGCCCGGCCCCCTGCCCCCCGGCGCCCGCCGGATCGACGCCGCGGGCTGCGTGGTGACGCCGGGCCTGATCAACACCCACCACCACCTCTACCAGTGGGCGACCCAGGGCCTGTTCGCCGAGGGCACCCTGTTCGAGTGGCTGACCGGCTCCTACGAGATCTGGCACCGCCTGGACGCCGACGTCGTCGCGGGCACCACCACCGCGGGCACGGCCTGGCTGGCGTTGTCGGGCTGCACCACCGTCTCCGACCACCACTACATCTTCCCGCGGGGACGCGGGGACATCGTGGCGGCCGAGGTGGAGGCGGCCCGTGCGGTCGGCGTCCGCCTGGACCTGGCCCGCGGTTCCATGGACCGGGGCCGATCCAGCGGCGGGCTGCCGCCCGACAGCGTCGTGGAGACCCTGGAGGAGGCCCTGCGGGCGACCCAGGCCGCGATCGAGACCCACCACGACCCCGCCGCCGACGCGCTGACCCGGGTCGCGGTCGCCCCCTGCTCCCCGTTCTCGGTGAGCCGGGAGCTCATGGTCGAGGCGGCCCAACTGGCCCGCGCCATGGGGGTGCGACTGCACACCCACCTCGCCGAGACGCTCGACGAGGAGGAGCGGTGCCTGGCGGAGTTCGGGTGCACCCCGGTGGAGTACGCCGAGAAGCTCGGCTGGCTGGGCCCCGACGTGTGGTTCGCCCACGCCGTGCACCTGTCCGACGCCGCCATCGCGCGGATCGCGGCGACCGGGACCGGCGTGGCGCACTGCCCCACCTCCAACGCCCGCCTGGGCGCGGGGATCTGCCGGGTGACCGAACTGCTCGCGGCGGGGGCCGCCGTCGGCCTGGGCGTGGACGGCCCGGCCTCCAGCGAGCTGACCCCGCTGTCGGGCGAGATGCACCAGGCGATCCTCATGGCCCGCGCGCGCAAGGGACCGCAGGCGCTCGACGCCCGGCGGGCCCTGGAGATGGCGACGCTGGGCGGCGCCCGCCTCCTGGGGCGCGACGCGGAACTGGGCTCGCTGGAGGTCGGCAAGCTCGCCGACATCGCGGTGTGGCGCATCGACGGCTTCGGCTACGACGTCATCGACGATCCCGTGGTCGCCCTGACGTTCGGTCCGCCCCCGCCGCTGGAACTCCTCCTCGTCGGCGGGCGCCCGCTCGTCGAACGCGGCGAGCTGCGCACCGTCTCCGCCGACTCGGCCGCGGCCTCCGGCCGCGCCGCCCACCGCAAACTGCTGCAGGAGGTGTCCCGCTGATGGCCAGCACGTCCACCCGCGCCCCCGTCGGCCTGTCCAGCGTCACCCGCGACGGGATCGGCGCCAGCCCGCGCCGCCCCGACGGAACCCTGAAGGTCACCGGCGAGTTCGCCTACTCCTCCGACATGTGGATGGAGGACATGCTGTGGGGGGCGACGCTGCGCAGCCCCCACCCGCACGCCGAGATCCTCGGCATCGACGTCTCCGGGGCGCTGCGGCTGCCCGGCGTGTACGCCGTGCTCACCCACGAGGACGTCCCCGGGGAGAAGCGCTACGGCCTGGAGTACCGGGACCAGCCGGTCCTGGCGTTCGGCAAGGTCCGCTACAAGGGCGAGCCGGTGGCGATCGTGGCCGCCGACCACCCCGAGACCGCCCGACGCGCGCTGGAGCGCATCAAGGTCGACTACCGGGTGCTGGAGCCGGTGTCGGACGCGCGCCGCGCCGCGTTGGACCCCGACTGTCCCCTGGTGCACGAAGAGGGGTCGCTGCCCCTGCACGAGGAGCACAACCAGCGGGGCAACCGGGTGCGCTACCAGCCGATCCGCACCGGGGCGTTCGCGGACGGGGCGTCGGTGGAGGAGGTGCGCGCCCTCGCCGACGTCGTCGTCACCGGCGAGTACGAGGTCGGCATGCAGGATCAGGCGTTCCTCGGCCCCGAGTCGGGCCTGGCCGTGCCGGCCGAGGACGGCGGCGTCGACCTCTACATCGCCACCCAGTGGCTGCACGTGGACCAGCGCCAGATCGCGCCGTGCCTGGGGCTGCCGGCCGACAAGGTCCGCCTGACGCTGGCGGGCGTCGGCGGGGCGTTCGGCGCCCGCGAGGACCTGTCCATGCAGATCCACGCCTGCATGCTGGCCCTGCACACCGGCAAGCCGGTCAAGTTCGTCTACAACCGCGAGGAGTCGTTCTTCGGCCACGTGCACCGCCACCCGGCGACGATGCGCTACGAGCACGGCGCCAAGCGGGACGGCACGCTCGTCTACGCGACGATGGAGATCGTCCTGGACGGCGGCGCCTACGCCTCGGCGACGCCGGCGGTGGTGGGCGTGGCCTCCTCGCTGGGGATCGGCCCCTACGAGGTCCCCCACGTGTCGGTGGACGCCTACGGCGTCTACACCACCAACCCGCCGTGCGGCGCGATGCGCGGCTTCGGGGCGGTCCAGGCGTGCTTCGGCTATGAGTCGCAGATGGACCGGCTGGCCGCGGAACTGGGGATGGACCCGGTGGACCTGCGGATCAAAAACGCGGTGTCGCAGGGCTCGCGCATCATCACCGGCCAGGAGATCGACATGCCGATGCCCATGGCCGAGATGCTGCGGCGGGCCAGGGAGATGCCGCTGCCCCCCGACCGCTCGTCGCTGCCCGCCCCCTCGGACCCGCGCACCCTGCCCGGCGGCGTGGCCAACACCAGCCACGGCGAGGGGATCGTGCGCGGCATCGGCTACGGCGTGGGCCTGAAGAACCTCTGCTTCTCCGAGGGGTTCGACGACTACTCCACGGCGCGGGTGCGCCTGGAGGTGGTCGGCGGGGAACCCGCGGTGACGGTGCACACCGCCGCCGCGGAGGTGGGCCAGGGGCTGGTCACGGTCAAGGGGCAGATCGCGCGGACCGAGCTGGGTGTGGAGCGGGTGACGATCCTGCCCTCCGACACCCGGGTGGGGTCGGCCGGCTCGTCCTCGGCCTCCCGTCAGTCCTACATGACCGGGGGCGCGGTCAAGACGGCGTGCGAGGCGGTGCGGGAGCGGGTCTTCGCGCTGGTGCGCGAACGGGGCCTGGTCGAGGACGGCCACCCCGATGCGCTGCTGTCGCTGAGCGGGGGCAAGGTGGTCTCGGCGGCCGAGGGGGTGCTGATCTCCCTGGCCGACCTGCTGGGCGGCGAGGCGATCGAGGAGACCCGCGAGTACCACCACCGGCCCACCCAGATGCTCGACCCCTCCCGCGGCCAGGGGTCCTCCCACACGCAGTTCGGCATGTGCGTGCACCGCGCGGTGGTCGACGTCGACGTCGAACTGGGCCTGGTCAAGGTCGTCGCGCTGGACGCGGTCCAAGACGTCGGCAAGGTCATGCACCCCCAGCAGCTGGCCGGACAGATCCAGGGCGCCTCGGCGCAGGGGCTGGGGCTGGCGTTGATGGAGGAGATCCAGGTGCACGACGGCGTGATCCGCAACCCGTCGTTCACCGACTACCTGATCCCCACCATCTTGGACACCCCGCCGATGCGCATCGACGTGCTGGAGCACCCCGACCCGCACGCCCCCTATGGTCTGCGCGGCGCCGGGGAGCCGCCCACGCTGTCGTCGACGCCGGCGATCGTCGCGGCGGTCCGCAACGCCACCGGGCGTCCGCTCACCCACGCGCCGGTGCGTCCGGAGGACATCGTGGGGATCGACCCGCCGCAGGGGTGACGGACTCGGGCCGCCCACGCGCGGCCCGGGAGGAGGCCGCCCGTCCCCACCGCCGGCGCCCTCGGTGTCGGGGCGGGTGGTCTCCCCTGTTCAGCGCACTCCACCCAGGTAGGTAATGTCGTTTTCATCCCCTGAACGGCATTTCTCGGCGCCGGGTCTCCCGTCACCGTCCACGGCCGAGGGCACGAAACGCACGACATTAACTACAGAACGTTACGACACGACAACCCAGGGTGGCGAACGCTCCTCGTCCGCCCCTCATCTCCCTCCAGGAGGGGAATGTGAAGACACCCGACACGGCGGGTCCGGCGAGCCCGGCCCATTCCGATCGATCCTGGCTCGACCGGTACTTCTCCATCAGCGGACGCGGTTCCACCCTCCCGCGCGAACTCCGTGGTGGGCTCACCACCTTCATGGCGATGGCCTACATCATCGTCTTGAACCCGATCATCCTGGGCGGCGCCCAGGACGTGAACGGCGACGTGCTGTCGCCCGCCCAGCTGACCACGATGACCTGCCTGTCGGCGGGCGTGGTCACCGTGGTCATGGGCCTGGTGGGCCGTGCCCCCATCGCCCTGGCCGCGGCGCTGGGGACCACACCCGTCGTCGCCTACCAGGCGGCCCCCCTCATGACCTGGCCCGAGGCGATGGGGCTGGTCGTCTGGCAGGGCGTGGTGGTGATCCTGCTCGTGGTCACCGGCCTGCGGTCGATGATCATGGACGCCATCCCGCGCAACCTCAACCTCGCCATCGGCGTGGGCATCGGCCTGTTCGTGACGCTGATCGCCCTCAAGGACGCCGGATTCCTCAGCGCCGGCGCCGAGGGCGGCACCCTGCTCCAGCTGGGCACGGTGGGCCACCTGGTGGGCTGGCCGGTGGCCGTCTTCATCGTCTCCTTCCTCGTCGCCGCCGTCCTCGTCAGCCGCGAGGTGCCCGGGGCGATCCTCATCGGCATCCTCACCGGCACCGTCATGGCCGTCACCGTGCACCACGTCTTCGACATCGATCCGGCCGCGTGGGGGCTCCAGGTACCGCAGATCCCCGAATCCGTCGTCGGCGCCCCCGACTTCGGGCTGCTCTTCCAGGTCGACCTGTTCGGCGCCTGGACCTCGGCGGGCGCGGTCAGCGCCGGGATCATCCTGTTCACCCTCGTGCTCGCGGGCTTCTTCGACGCCCTGGGCACCTGCCTGGCCATCGGCGAGAAGGCCGGGCTCACCGACGAGCGCGGCCGGATGCCGCACATCAACAAGATCCTCGCGATCGACGGGGTCGGCGCCATCGCGGGCGGGGCCACCAGCTCCTCCGCCACGCTCATCTTCGTCGAGTCCACCGCGGGCGTCACCGAGGGCGCCCGTACCGGCATCGCCAGCCTGGTCACCGGCGGGCTGTTCCTGCTCGCCCTCTTCCTCACCCCCCTGACCGGGATCGTGCCGCAGCAGGCCGCGGCGTGCGCGCTGGTCCTCGTCGGCGCCATGATGATGATGCAGATCGGCAAGATCGCCTGGAACGACGTGACCGTCGCCATCCCGGCCTTCCTGACGATCGTGTTGATGCCCTTCACCTACAACATCGCCAACGGCATCGGCGCCGGCATCATCACCTACACGCTGCTGACGTCGCTCACCGGCAGGCACCGCGAGGTGCACTGGCTGATGTGGGTGCTCAGCGCCGTGTTCGTCTTCCACTTCGCCATCGGCGCCGCGGGGCCGCTGCTGGGGTAGGGCCGCGCGGCCCTCGCCCGACCCGGCGCGGCCCCCACGGGGCCGACCGCGCCTGCCATAATGGCGCCGTGCCCTTCGACCACAACGCTCACTACCACGGCCTCCTGCTCCGCCACCTTCCCGACCCCTGCCGAAGGGCCCTGGACGTGGGGTGCGGCACGGGAGGCTTCGCGCGCCGGCTGGCCCGGCTGGGGGTCGACGTGGACGCCGTCGACCCCGCGGAACAGGCGATCGCCACGGCACGCTCGCTGACCCCCGCCACGGCCGGCGGCGGTCGCGTCCGCTTCCGGCGGGCCGACATCACCCAGACCCCCCTGCCGGCCGGCACCTACGACTACATCTCGTGCCTGGCCAGCATCCACCACGTGCCCTTCGCCACCGTCGCGGACCTACGGCGCGCGCTGCGCCCCGGCGGGGTCCTGGTGATCCTGGGCTGCTACCGGGAGCACACCCTGGCCGACCGGCTGGTCAGCCTCGCCGCGGTCCCGGTGAACGCGCTGTACCGGCTGGGGACGGCCCTGCGCGAGGCCGCCGGCCGCGGCGGGCAGGTCAGCCCGCCCTCCGTCACCGCCCGGCCGGCCATGACGCTGGATCAGGTCGCGGAGGCGGCCCGCGTCCTGCTGCCGGGCAGCACCCTGCGGCGCCTCCTGTTGTGGCGCTACCTCCTGGTGTATCGCGAACCCGACGAACGGGGGCCCGCGCCCGCTCCTTGACGGGCGGCGCCGCGCGCAACCGGCACGTCAACCGGCGTAGGGATCCTCCAGGGCGGGGACGCAGGGTGAGAGGAGCGGCTCGGTGTGCGCGGAGACCCTCCCGCGCGCCAGCCGGAAGACCCGCACCTCGTCACCGTGCCGGGGATCCTCGTCGTCGCGGACGTGCAAGAGCCCGTAGGAGCCCGGCGCGACCACGCCGGCATGGGCGAACAGGTCGAGAACCCCGCTCGCCGCCGCGGCGCGGTTGCTGTTGCCGCCCAGGTGGAGGAAGAGCTCCCCGTTCATCCACCTCAGGTCGAGCAGGTAGGGGTCGGCCGCCCGCGCAACGCGGCGGCGCAGCTCCTCGGCGATGCCGGCCAGACGCGCCTCGTCGTCATCGCCGGTCGCGCTCTCCCGCACGGTGATCCAGCCGTGGTACTCGAACACGGCCGGATCCCAGCGGGCCGGCCCGACCGGGGTCCGGGGAGCGTGATGGTCCCGCCGCGCGGCCGGGAAGGGACCGCGCGGACGGGTGCGGGTCAGCCGCGCAGCAGCGCCCGCTGGGCGAGGTCGCGGCACACGACCCCGAAGTCCAACCCCGCCGCCTCGACCGCGAGGGGCAGCGTCGAGGTCCTCGTCATGCCCGGGGCCACGTTGACCTCCAGGAAGCGCACCCGGCCGTCCCGGTCGACGATCAGGTCCGTACGCGACAGATCGCGCAGCCCCAGGGCCAGGTGGGCGGTGATGGCGGCGTCGGCCGCCGCCGAGGCGACCTCGTCGTCGAGCCGGGCCGGGCAGAAGAACTCGGTGCGGCCGGCGGTGTAGCGCGCCGAGTAGTCGTAGACCCCGCCGTCGGGGACGATCTCGACCGCGGGCAGCGCAAAGGGTCCCTCGCCCAGGTCGAGCACCCCCACCGAGATCTCCGTCCCCTCGACCCGCTCCTCGATGAGCGCGGTGTCGCTGTAGGCGAAACAGCCCACCAGCGCCGCCGACAGGTCCTCGGCGGTCTCGACGGGAGCGGCGCCGAACGCCGACCCGCCCTGGTCGGGCTTGACGAACAGCGGCAGCCCGAGCGTGTCCAGGATGCGCGCCATGACGGCCGGGGCGCCGAGGTCGTGGAAGGCCGACTTGGGCAGGGCGACGCCGCGCGGCACGTCCAGCCCCCGTCCGGCGACGATCGTCTTGGCGATCGGCTTGGCGAACGCGATCCGGCAGGCCTGCGGGGGCGCGCCGACGTAGGGCAGGCCGGCCAGGTCCAGGATCTCGCGGATGGAACCGTCCTCGCCGGCCGCGCCGTGCAGCACGGGGAACACCACCTGCGGCGGGTCCGCCGCGATCGCGTCGAGCAGCCCCGCGCCGGCGTCGGCCAGCTGCACCTCCACGCCGAGGCGGCGCAGCGCCTCGGCGACACGTCGTCCCGAAAGCACCGACACCTCGTGCTCCGGCGACATCCCACCCGCCAGTACGAGCACCCGGTCCAGATCGGCCACCGTCCCGCCCTCTCTGTGTTCAGCTCCGTTCGTCACGGCGTCCACCCTCCTCAGGGAAGGTCCGGGGCCGGCGCGTCAGTGCCGTGTCCCGGCCGCGCCGATGCGCTGCCGAAGGTATCACGCAGCGTGATCTCGCCCTTGATGACGCCGACCAGGCGGCGCACCCCCTCGCGGATCTGATCGGGGTCGGGGTAGCAGAACGACAGGCGCATGTTGCGGTGGCCGTCGTCACCCGCGAAGAACCCGGTCCCGGGGACGTAGGCGACGCGCTCGCCCACGGCGCGCGGCAGCATCGACTTGGAGTCGATGCCCTCGGGCAGGGTCACCCAGACGAAGAACCCGCCCTGGGGCCGGGTCCAGGTGACGCCCTCGGGCATGAGCGCCTCCAGCGCGCCCAGCATCGCGTCGCGGCGCCGCCGGTACATCTCATTGAAGTCCTTGATCTGCTCCTGCCAGGGGTACTCGGCGAGGTAGCGGCCGACGACGAGCTGGTTGAAGCTGGAGTGGCTGAGCATCGCCGACTCGGCGGCGAGGACGAGCTTGTCGCGGACCGCGGCGGGGGCCAGCGCCCAGCCGATGCGAAACCCCGGCGACAGCGTCTTGGAGAAGGAGCCGAGGTAGATGACGTTGTCGGGGGAGTCGGCCCGCAGCGCGCGGACCGGCTCGCCCTCATAACGCAACAACCCGTAGGGGTTGTCCTCCAGGACCAGCAGCCCGAAACGGCGGCAGATCTCCATGACGCGGACACGGCGCTGCGGGGACAGCGTGACGCCGGCGGGGTTGTGGAAGGTGGGGACGGTGTAGAAGAACTTGACCCGCTGCCCCGCCGACCTCAGCCGGCCCAGCCGCTCCTCCAGCGCCTCGGGGATGACCCCCTCGTCGTCCATCGCGACGTGCTCGACCCGGGCCTGGTAGGCGGCGAAGGTGTTGATGGCGGTGACGTAGGTGGGCGCCTCGGCCAGCACGACGTCACCGGGGTCGACGAACACCCGGGTCACCAGGTCCAGCGCCTGCTGGGAGCCGACGGTGACGATGACGTCGTCGGCGACGGCGTCGATGCCCTCAAGCTCCATGACCTCGCAGATGCGTTCGCGCAGCAGTGGATCGCCCTGGGCCGAGCCGTACTGCAAGGCGGTGGGCCCCTGCTCGGTGACGACCCTGCGCACGATCTCGCCGATGTCGTCAGTCGGCAGCGCCGAGACGTTGGGCATGCCGCCCGCGAGGGAGACCACCTCGGGGCGGGAGGCGACGGCGAACAGTGCCCGGACCTCCGAGGCCACCATCCCCTGGGCGCGCGCGGCGTAGGCGTCGACGTAGGGGTCGATGCGCGAACCCTGCGACGAGGGCCCGCGGTGGGTTTCCCGGGGATCAGAGGACACGATCCACCTCCGCGTTTCGGGTGCGTTGTGGGACCGTGCGGTGGGCCGCGAGCGGGCGGTCCGGGACCGCTGCGGCCCGGCGATTGCCTGCAAGTGTACGCAGGTGTGACCGATGGACATGTTCCGACCGGCCTTTTCACCCCCGCCGGTCCCGGTCGGGCTTCCCCGTCCGCCCCGGGAGCACCGGCGGACGGACCGCGCCCCCGTCCCGGTGCGACCTTCCCGGCCGGGTGCGACGGCGCGTCGCGGACGTCACACTCAGACCGCCGGTCACTTCTCCGCGTGATCGCGCATACACCCGCGGTCACGCGGTAGTGGGTGGGCCGGTCGCAGGGGCCGTCCCGCGACCGCTCATTTCGTCTGGTGGAGGTGAACATGGTGTCGTCGCAGCGCAACACCCTGGTCCGCAGTCTGCACGATCTGGGGTTGGCCGCCTGGTTCGGCGGTTCGCTCATGGGGGTGATCGGTCTCAACGGGGCCGCGAAGGAGGCCGACGATACCGGTCGCGGCATCCGGATCTCGACCATCGGGTGGAACAAGTGGCTGCCGGTCAGCGTCGCCGCGATCGCGGTCCACGTGGTGGGCGGGGCCGGGCTCTTCAAGGCCAACGCCGAACGGGTGCGCCACCAGGAGGGCGTGGGCGCCTCGACCGGCGCCAAGACGGTGCTGACCGGCGCGGCGCTGGCCGCCACCGCCTACGCCTGCCTCCTGGGGAAGAAGGTCGGGGCGACCCAGACCGACGAGCCGAAGGTGAAGGAGCTGGCGGAGAAGACGCCGGGAAGCACCGAGGACGCCCAGCGTCAGCTGCGCCTGGCCCAGTGGGCGGTGCCCGCCCTGACCGGAGCGCTGCTGGTTCTCAACGCCCTGCACGGTGAACAGCAGCGGCCCTCCCAGCAGAAGCTGGGGTTCGTGCAGAAGGCCGGTTCCCGCCTCGGGATGACCGACTGACAGCGCTCACCGCGGGCGCGCCCGGCCACGACGGCCGGGCGCGCCCGCGATCGCGTCTCAGGCCGGCGTGCCGCCTTGGGAGCGGCGGCGCACCAGGGGGACGAGCGCCATCGCGGTCAGCCCCAGGAGCGCGCCGACCGCGAAGACCAGCGCGAACCCCCACGCCGCGGGCGAGGTGGCGCCCTGCGGTGTCGCCAGGGCCAGCACCATGGCCGAGACCTGCGTGGCGACGGCCATGGAGACGTGGCGCACGATGGTGTTGACGCCGTTGGCCGCGCCGAGGTCGGCGGCGGGGACCGCGTCGGAGATCAGCACCGGCAGCACCGCGAAGGCCACCCCGCCGCCGAGGCCCAGCAGCGCGCCGCCGCTGACGACCACCATCGGGTGGGCGCCCCCCACCGCCAGCACGAGCAGCCCCGCCCCCGACGCCAGCGCGCCGACGAGCAGCAGGGGACGCACCCCGAAGCGGGCGACCGCGCGGCCGGTCAGCGGCCCGGCGACCATGGTGGTCAACGCGGCCGGCAGCAGGTACAGCCCCGCGGCGCCGGCCCCCACCCCCAGGCCCACACCACTGTCGGCGGGAAGCTGCACGATCTGCGGGACGAGCAGGAAGGCGCTGGACTGACCGACGGTGACCAGGACCGCCACCACGTTGGCGACCCAGACGTTGCGACGGCCCATCAGGGCCAGGTCGATGAGCGGCTCGCGGACGCGACGCTCCACGACCACGAGGGCCGCCAGCGCCATGACGCCGCACCCCAGCAGCGCCAGCGTGGGAGGCGACGTCCACCCCCACGCCTCGGCCCTGCTGATGGCGGTGAGCGGGGCGCCCAGCGCGACCGCGAGCAGCAGCGCCCCGGTCCAGTCGATCCGGCCGCCGCCCCCGGCCCCGGGCTCGGGCACGAACAGGGCGATCGCGGCGATCGCCACCAGCGTCATCGCCGCGGTGCCCCAGAACAGGCCCTGGTGGCCCAGGCGTTCGGCGACCAGCCCGCCGAGCGGCAGACCCAGCGCGCCGCCCAGGCCGAACATCGAGCTGATCAGCCCCATGCCGAAGGCGGCGCGCGGGCGCGGCAGGCTCTGGCCGAGGATGGCGAAGGAGAGCGGGAAGACACCCCCCGCGGCGCCCATGATCACCCGTCCGGCCACGACCGCGCCGAGCGAGGAGCCGACGGCCGCCACGACCGCGCCGACGGCGAAGAGGCCCAGCACCCCGAGCAGCACCCGTTTCTTTCCGAAGATGTCGCCGAGCTTGCCGGCGACCACGGTCAGGGCCGCGGAGGAGACGAAGAACCCGGTGACCACCCAGGCCGCCGCTCCGGGGCCCGCCCCCGTGGCCGCCTGGATCTGCGGGATGACGGGGACGATCGTGGTCTGGGCGACGGCGTAGGTGAGGCCGGCGAAGACCAATGGGGCGATGACGCGGGTAGGGGAAGACCGGGGTGGCTCCGGGGACAGGGGAGGCGGGGAGACCTTGCTCGGAGAGGGCGGCACGCGCACGTCGCTTTCGTCACACAGCGGAAGTAAACGTCGCTTACATCCTCTCAAGGGATGAACTCCCCCGTCGATCCCCGCGAGTCCCGGCGGCAGCACACCATGTGAATATAGTTAGCGCCTGCAAATACAAGCGTATGCAAACAAATAACCGGGGAAGCCTTCCGGCGCCCAAGAGGAGACAGAGGAGAGGCATGAACACCACGGGGCAGCGCACCGTCCTGGTCACCGGTTCGACATCGGGGATCGGCGAGGCCATCGCCGTCGCCTTCGCCCGTGACGGCGCCACCGTCGTGGTCAACGGCCGCGACGAGGAACGCACCGCGGCGGCGGCCGAACGCGTCCACGCGGCCGCGGGCGGCACCCGGCCCATCCCCGTCGCCGCCGACGTGGCCACGGCCGAGGGCGCGCAGCGCATCTTCGCGGCCGTCCCCGACGTCGACGTCCTGGTCAACAACACCGGGATCTTCGAGGCGACACCGGTGTTCGAGATCGACGACGACGAGTGGCGGCGTTACTTCGAGGTCAACGTGCTCAGCGGCATCCGCCTGGCCCGCCACTACACCCCCCGCATGGTCGAACGCGGCTGGGGACGGGTCATCTTCATCAGCAGCGAGTCGTCGGTGTTCATCCCCACCGAGATGGTGCACTACGGGATGACCAAGACGGCGCAGATCTCGGTGGCGCGCGGCATGGCCCAGGAGGTCGCCGGCACCGGCGTCACCGTCAACACCGTCCTGCCCGGTTCCACCCTCACCCCCGGCGTCCGTGACTTCATCGCCGACCGCATCGGCCCCGACGTCCCCTTCGACGAGGCCGAACGCCGCTTCGTCGCCGAGGAACGGCCCACCTCGCTCCTGGGCCGTCTCATCCGCCCCGAGGAGGTCGCCGCCATGGTCCACTACGTCGGCTCCGACGCCGCCTCGGCCACCACCGGCGCCGCCCTGAAGGTCGACGGCGGCATCGCCCCCACCATCATCCCCTGACCCGGCACCGCCAGCTGGGGAACCGGCGGTCAAGACCCGGAGCACTCGCGGCGCCCCCGGGGTCCGCCCCGTCGTTCCACGGGGCGGACCCCGGAGCCGGCCGGCCTGCCCCGGACGTCCCCTCCGCCGCGAGGCGGGGACGGCATGGCGCGACCGTCCTGTTTGGGGCACGCGCGCCGTGCCCCGGGCGGAGACAGGCGGCACGCGCCGGTCCTCCCACAGCCGCGTGGCCGGCGTCGGTCACCGGCCGCACCGAAGACGAGGCCCCCGCACCCGTGGAGGTCCCCGGCGGCGAGCGCCCGGCCCCCGGGATCGAACCGCCGCGCCGGCGCCCACTGGCCGTCCCCGCCTCGACGATCGGTCCTCGCACGTCCCATGGCACACGGCACCGAGCAGGACGGAAAAGATCGGCGACACCACAGGCCACGCGCCGCACGCACCATCCCCCACAGAGGACGGCCGGGAAACCCTGAAGACCGCGGTCCACCAGAGACCGGCAACCGCCGACGTGGAGCGCGGCACTTCCACACCCGCCCGACACACCCGACGGCCGGCTGTTCGACGCGGCGCGCTCCTACTGCGCGACGGGCTGACACCGACGGGCCGCAGGGCCGCTTCCGGCGGCCCCACAATCCGGCCGGCGGTCATAGCGGTCCGGTACCGGGCTTGGGAGGACGTCCGGTCAGCGGTGGACCATGGTCCCACTCGGCCCGGCGGGCAGCGCCGTGGAGTTCACGGCCCTCGCCGACGGCTCCCCGGTCCGCACGGTCGAGGGGCACGGGCCGAAACGCCGTCCCCGCGCCCCGCCGACCTCCCCCCTCGGGGAACGGCCGGGCCGGGCCGCGACCGCGCCGACGGGTGGGGGCCGCTTTCTCCGCCGCCACCCGTGTGACCGGCGGGAGGCCCGGGGTAGGGGTGAGGCGCACCGCCGCCGGACCGGGCCGATCGCGCAGCGCCCGCAGGGGGCAGGCCGTCGCGCTTCCGGTACCGGAAGGGGGATCGCAGCGTGATCGACTCCGCGCGAGTGAGAAAGGCCCTCGTCGATCTGATGCTGGCCAGCCACACCACGACGTTGGAGGAGCTGCCCGCGATGGTGGCCGAGTCCGCCGACGCCGTGGGCCTGCACCACACCGTCTTCTTCGTGGTGGACCTCCAGGAGAGGGTGCTGCGCCAGGTGACCGGACGGGGGTCCGACGCCGGCGAGGGAGGACTGGAATTCACGGTCGACGGCACACTGCCGGGTCTGGCCTACCAACGGGTGGACCTCATCCCCGAATCGGACAGGACCGGCGAGCACGGCCTACAGCGGTGGTGGGCGCCGATCACCGACGGGGTGGAGCGGTTGGGCGCGCTGCGGGCGGACGTCGCCGGCGACGACGCGGCGACCCGCGAGGCGCTGCGGGGCTTCGCCTCGATGTTGGCGCTGCTGCTGCTGAGCAAGCGGTCCTTCAGCGACTCCTACGCCCGTCTGGTGCGTACCGCGCCGATGAACGTGGCCGCCGAGATGCAGCAGTCCCTCACCCCGCCACCGGCCTTCGCCGGCCACGGCGTCATCGTCGGCGCCGTCACGGAGCCGGCCTACGCGGCCGGCGGCGACGCCTTCGACTACGCCGTGACCGGCAGCACCCTCTTCCTGAGCGTCTTCGACGCCATGGGCCACGACACGACGGCCGGGCACACCGCCAACCTGGCGGTCGCCGCCTGCCGCAACGCCCGCCATCAGGGTCTGTCCCTGACGCAGGCCAGCCAGATGGTGGAACGGGAACTCGTCGAGCAGTTCGGCTTCAGCCGCTACGCCACCGGGATCCTGGCCGAACTGAACCTGGAGACCGGCCGGCTCGGCTGGGTCAACCGCGGCCACCCTCCGCCCCTGCTCATCCGCGCGAATCGGTGGTCCCGACAGCTGTCCTGTCCCCCGGCCGGGCCCATGGGAACCGACCTGGGGCTGCCGATCACCGTCTGCCACGAGCAACTCCAGCCCGGCGACCGCCTGGTGCTCTACACCGACGGCATCACCGAGGCCCGTGACACGAAGGGTGCCGAGTTCGGTCTGGCGCGCTTCACCGATTTCGTCATGCGCCACCACTCCGGCCGATTCACCCTGCACGAGTCCCTGCGCCGCCTGGTCCACGCCGTGCTCGACCACCACGCCGGCAGGCTTGACGACGACGCCACCGTCCTGCTGGCCGAATGGCGCGGCGGCCACCTGGAGGAACTGACCCCCTGACTCCCCCGCCGGGAGGGACGAAGGGGCCGGCCGCTCCAGGAGGGAAACGCCGCGCCCGCACCGCCCCCGCGGCGGCCTCTCCCTCCCCTTCGCGGGGCGCCCCCGGACGGCCGGCGACACCGGATCACCCTGGGACGGCGGCGGCCCGCCGCACACGCCCGCGCCGATCGTCCCCGCCCCGTTTCCCGGGGCGCGCCTGGGCACCTGGCCTCAGGTGGTACCCGGAAGCCGGCCTCGTCATCGCCGGCGTCAGGAGGTTCTCGCGCATGCAGGACGACGACGGTTCCCGTGGTGGCGCCCCCAGGTGGTCTCGCAACCGAGACCGCCCTATCCCCAACAGCGTCAGCGGCATCCCGGGCACGAGGGCGACATGGAGCCCAGACCCCGCTACCGGGCCGAGCGCTACCGGGCGGCGGACAAGCTCCGCGGCAAGGTCGCGCTGATCACCGGCGGGGACCCGGGGATCGGCCGCGCGGTGGCGGTGCTGCACGCCCGCGAGAGCGCCGACGTCGCCATCGTGTACCTGCCCGAGGAGCAACCCGACGCGGAGGAGACCCGGCGCGCGGTGGAGGCCGAGGGCCGCAGGTGCCTGCTGCTCCCCGGCGACCTGCACGGGGCCTCGTTCTGCCGGGAGGCCGTCGAACGGACCGTGCGGGAGCTGGGCGGGTTGGACATCCTGGTGGACAACGCGGCCCACCTGAACGGCCGGACGGACCTGTCCCAGCTGTCCTTCGAGGACTGGGACCGGTCCTTCAAGGTGAACCTGTACGCCTGTTTCCACCTCGTGCAGGCGGCCCGCCCCCACCTGAAGGCCGGCGACGCGATCATCGCGACCGCCTCGGAGGAGGCGCTCAAGGGCGGCGACACCATGATCGACTACGCGGCGGCCAAGGCCGCCCTGGTCAACTTCACCAAGCCGATCGCCTCGCGCCTGGCCAAGGACGGCGTCCGCGCCAACGTCGCCGCCCCGGGGCCGACCTGGACGGTGCTCAACGTCGCCGACCAGAACATGCCCGAGGAGGGCCTGGCCCACCTCGGCAGCCAGGGACCGCTGGGGCGCGTGGCCCAGCCGGAGGAGATCGCGCCGGTCTACGTCTACCTGGCCTCCGACGCCGACTCCAGCTACACCGTCGGCGAGATCGTCGCCGTCACCGGCGGCCTGACCGGCACCCGCTGAGCCACCCGCTGTTCGGACGCCCCGCCGTGGCCCCTCCCGGCCTGACGGACGAGAGGGGCCACGCGGGGGCCGTGGGGCGGGCCGTGCCCTTGTGGCCGTGAACGTTCACGGACAGTGGGCACGGCCCGCCCCGCCCGTGACGTCGGGCATGGGCCGGACCCGTGAGGGCCCTCGGCTCAGAACGCGTCCGGGTGGAGGGCGTGGGCGATCGTCTCCACCGCGTCGATGTTGCCCAGGGTGCCGGGGAACAGGTCGCTCGAGGGGACGGCGATGAGGAGGTCGTCCTTCACCGCGGGAACATCGGGGAAGGTGCGGCGGAGGTAGTCGCGGGTCTGCTGCTCCTCCTCGGGTCCTCGCACGCCGAACACGATGGCGTCGGGGTTGCGGCTGACGATCTCCTCGGGGTTGATCTGGGCGGCGAAGAACTCGGCGAACTCGGGGGCGTCGGGGTCGAAGACGTTGGCGCCGCCGGCGGTGTCGATGATGTCCGCCTCGATGCCGGCGCCGATGGCCGACAGCGATTCGCCCTCCAGGAAGACCTGCGCGACGGAGGGGCGCGGCGAGTCGCCGATGGCGCTCTCGACCGCGGACAGTCGTTCCTCGGCGTCCTGGACGAGCTGGTCGGCGGCGTCGGGGACCCGCAGGATCGCGCCGAGGTTGGTGATGTCCGTCAGGAGGTCGGTGACCTCCGCGCTGTTGCGGCGGTCGGCGCAACCACCGGTCGCGACATATGCCTTGGCGCCGTTCTGCTCCAGCTGGTCGATGCTGGCGAAGCCCTGTTCCGCGGTGAACTCGTACTCGGTGGGGGAGACGACCAGGTCGGGGGCCGCGGCGAGGAGGTCCTCGCGCGCCGGTGGGACGTCGGTGCTGAGCACCGGGATGTCGGCGGCCTGGTCGGCGACGTCGTCCGGCAACGCCGAGACCTCGGTCTGGGCCTGACCGACGATGGAGTCCCCGACGCCGAGCCGGATGAGCAGCTCGGTCTGCGAGGGCATCATGCCGACGACGCTGGTGGGGGCGGTGTCGAAGGACAGCTCCCGGCCGCAGTTCGTGATCGTCACGGCCGATCCGGAGGCGTTGGTGTCCGCCGGGGCGTCGGTGACACCGGTGCCGCAGGCGGTCAGGGCCAGCGGCATCACCGCGAGCGCGGCGAACACGGTCGGGAGGTTGCGGGGGCGGGCACGGTGCCGGGGCACGGCCCGGGTCTCGGTGCGTGTCATGGGGCGGTGATTTCTTCCTGGGTCGGGATGGACTGGTCAGCGGGGTCGTGACTGTCCGACCTCGACGGGCTGCGGGCGTCGAAGAGGAAGTGCTGCCGTCCGGAACGCGGATGGGCGACAGCGGTCGACTCGACGCCGAAGACCGAGCGGATCAGGTCGGTGTGCAAGACCTCGTCGGGTGTGCCGTGGGAGAGCAGGCGGCCCTCGGCCAAGACGCCGATGGCGTCGCAGGAGCGCGCGGCCAGGTTCAGGTCGTGCAGGGCGATCAGGACGGTGCGGTCGGTGGCCTTGACCAGGTCGAGGAGTTCGAGCTGGTGGGCGATGTCGAGATGGTTCGTGGGCTCGTCCAGGACGAGTACGGGGGTGTCCTGGGCGAGCGCGCGGGCAAAAAGCACGCGCTGGCGCTCGCCCCCTGACAGCGCGGAGAAGGAGCGGTCGACCAGGTGCGCGGCCCCGACCCGGGCGAGCGCCTGCCGCGCGACGGCGATGTCGCGGTCGGAGTCGCGGCCGTAGCCGCGGCCGTGCGGGATACGTCCGAGCAGGACCATGTCGAGGACGGGGATCTCGAACTCCTCGCTGTGCTCCTGCGCCATCACCGCCACGTGCTGGGCCAGCTTCCTGCGGTTCAGGGTGGCGATGTCGGTGCCGCCGAAGCGCACGCGCCCGGCCGAGGGTGCCGCGAGGCCCGACACGACACGCAACAGCGTGGACTTGCCGCTCCCGTTGGGGCCGAGCAGCCCGAGCACGGTGCCCGAGGGCACCGAGACGCTCACGTCGGTGATGACGGGGCGCCCACCGCGGTGGGCGCCGATGTTCTCGATGTCCACCCTCATCGACCCACCCCCACGCTCTCGGCGCGGTCGCGCCGCAACAACCACAGGAAGAACGGCGCTCCGACCAGCGCGGTGAGCACGCCCAACGGGATCTCCGCGGGGGCGGCCAGGGTCCGGGCGAGCAGATCGCAGGTGGCGAGGAACGCCGCTCCGCCGAGGAGGGCGACCGGGAGCATCCTGCGGTGATCGGAACCGACGACGATGCGCGCGATGTGGGGGAGGACCAGCCCGACGAAGCCGATGCCGCCGGAGACCGCGACGACCGACCCGGTCAGCAGGGCCGCGGCGACGAGGGTGCCGCTGCGCAGCCGGTCGACGTTGACGCCCAGCGACGCCGCGGCGTCGTCGCCGACGAGAAGGGCGTTGAGCGCCCGCGCGCGGAACGCGGCGTAGAGCCCGACGGCGAGCAGCGCCGCCACCGGCAGGGCGAGGTGTCCCATCGTGGCGGCGGAGACCGAGCCCAGCAGGAAGAACATGATGCTGAAGACGTTCTGGGCGTCGGTGGTGATGGTCAGGTAGCTGGTCACGGCGCTGAACAGGGAGCCCAGGGCGACGCCCGCGAGGATGAGCCGTTGCGGTGCGATACGGCCGTTCTTGCGGGCCAGGACGTACACGGCGGCGGTGGCCACGAGCGCGCCCAGGAAGGCCGAGGTCCCCACCCCGAGGGTGCTGACCCCGACGCCCAGGACGATGAAGGACACCGCGCCGACGCCGGCGCCGGCGGAGACGCCGAGGATGTAGGGCTCGGCCAGGGAGTTGTGGACCACGGCCTGCATCAGCGCGCCGGCCAGCGCGAGCGCGGCGCCGGTGGTCGCGGCCAGGAGCGCGCGGGGCAGCCGGAACTGCCAGACGGCGTTGTCCTGCACCGTGGTCAGCGAACCGTCCGACATCCAGGGCATCCCGGGCACGAGATGGCCGATGACGATGCGCAGGGCGTCCGCCGGGGACACCGCGATCGTGCCGATGCTCGTCGACAGCAGCAGCACCGTCAGCAGCACGAGCGTCAGGGTCGGAACGAGGATCCGGACGGCGAGCGCGCCACGCCGCCGAGGGGAGCCCGCGGGGGCGGCCGGAGGGTCGGCGGAGGCCGATGCCCCCGGGCGCGCATCGGGTGGAAGGCGTTCGAGGGAGGTCAACGCGCGTCTCCGTTGGTTGTCTGTGCCATCTGTTTCGGGTGCTCTCTCACGGTGTCGATGGGGTGGTCCGTGGCGATCCGGTGGTGGTGGCGGCGAAGCCGAGCACGGCCGCCCCGAAGCGGTGCAGGCTGTCGAGGTGGTTGCCGCCGTGCCCCGTGCGCGGTGCGCGCCACACCGTGGCGTCACCGCCGGCGCGGCGCAGCGCCTCGGCGACCGCCAGGGTGTCGTCGGCGGCCACCCGGGAGTCCTCCGCCAGCACGATGCCGAGGAAGCGGGGAGGCGTGGTGCCGGGGGCCAGCGTCTCGGCACGGTACAGCGGTGAGATCCGGCGCAGGCGCTCGACCCCCTCGGGGGTGTCCGAGGCGCCGAACTCGCCGGCCCACTGTCGCCCGAGCGGGTGGGCGTCGAGGTTGAGCAGGTCGAGTGGCGCCGCGGTGCTGACGACACCGGCGCACAGCCCCGGGGTCCCCAGCGCGCAGCTGGCCGCCAGCACCCCGCCGTGGGAGGCGCCGGCCAGGACGAGCAGGTCGGGCCGGGTGAGACCGGCCTCGGCCAGGCCGCGCGCGACGGCGGCCAGGTCGTCGATACCGCGCGCCTTGCGCGGGCCGTATCCGGCCCGCCGCCACGCGCTGCCGTGCTCGCCGCCGCCCCGGACCTGCGCGATGGCGTAGCGTCCGCCGTGCTCGATCCAGGCCGGCACGGTGGGCTCGAACACCGGCAGGCTCGGCACGCCGAAGCCGCCGTAGCAGGTCAGGATCAACGGCGTGGGGCCGTCGGCGTTCCTCGGGGAGGTGACCACGACCGGTATGCGCGTGCCGTCGTCGGCGGTCACGGCGTGCCGTTCGGTGCGCGCCGGGGCCGCCCGGCGGACTCTGGCGGGCCGATCGGACAGCAGCTCGTCGGCGGGCACGACCCGCGGGGGCAGCACCGGGCCTTCGACGAGGACGTGGAACCGGCCGGCGTCGGCGCTCACCCCGGTCGCGACCGCCGGGCCGCCCTGGTAGGCGACCTCCCGTTCGGCCGTGACCGCGCCGTGGGCGAGCCGCACGATGACGCTGCGCCCGGCGCGCACGCCGACGACCATGAGGTCCTCGTCGAGGGCGGCCGCCGAGGTGATCCGCAGGGCCGGATCCCCCCAGTGCCATCTCCGGGTGCCGTCGCGCGGGTCGAGGACGTGCAGGCGGGTTCCGTCGTCCACGGCGACGTCATCCCCGACGGACAGCACCCGGGCGATGGCGGCGAACGTGGCGAGTTCGGTCCCGGTGGCGCGGTCGACCAGGCGGGTGGGCCGGCCCGGGCGGCTTTCGGCGAACAGCCCGCGCGCGCCTCCCGGGAAGAGCCTGAGCCGGATGCCCGGCGGCGCGGCCGTGGCCGACCAGCGTCCGGTGTCCGCGTCGAGGCCGACGACGCCGTGGGAGCGGCCGGCGACCAGCTCGACGGTGGTGGAGTCGTCGTGCCAGAGCATGGGGTCGTAGCGGCAGCGGATGTCCGGGTAGAGCCGCAGCGCGCCCGTGGCGACGTCGACCAGTCCCAGGGCGGCGTCCTCGTCCGCGCGTTCGGCCAGTTGGACGCAGATGCGGCGGCCGTCCGGCGAGGGGGCCATGCGCAGGATGTGCCCCTCGGGCTCGATCACCAACGCGCCGGTGTCCACGCGGTAGATCCCCTGCCGTGGGCGCCCCGCGGGCCGGCTGAGCGCGAACCCGTTGTGCGGCAGGCCCGGGCGCCCGTGCCGTTCCCACGTCGTGAGCGCGGCGTCGATGGCGGGGATGGTGGGAGGGGGGAGGTCGGTCACCGTTTTCACCGGCCGACGGGGTCGATGTGGCCGCCGTGCCAGTACAGGTGCCCGCCCTCGTCGAGCGGGCTGGGCATGGTGACGGTGTGCAGCCGGCCGTCGCGCAGCAGGTGCAGCTGGCCGTCGCCCCCTCGGGTCACCGCGACCGTCGTGCCGGTCGGATCGACGGCCACGGCCCGCCGCTGTGCCGGCGAGTCGCCGACCGGGTCCCAGGGCAGCCGGCCCGCGGCCGGTGGGCGCGACATCGCGGGAAGCGGTGTCCGCTGCGAGACGCTCAGCCGCGGCCCGGCGCGTTCGACGACGGTCAGCTCGTCCCCGTCGGGATGGATCGTGGCGACGGCGGCGCTCGTGCCGCCGAGCGCGAACCGGAAGGCGAGCCCTCCTGGCAGTCGAAGGCAGCGTGTCCGCCCGGTGGTCAGGTCGATGTCGACCAGGTGGTTCGTCCACTCGGTCCACGCCGTCGGGGAGGCCGGGCCGCCCCGGACCACGCCCACGGCGTGGCCGGCGGCCTGGTCGAGGCGCAGGTAGTAGGCGCGTCCGGGGACCGGCCAGGCGACGACGCCGAGCATGCGCGGCACGCCGCCGTCCACGACGAAGCGTTCCAGTCCCCTGCCGGTCGCGGTCGCCGCGATGCCGGTGCGCTGGTCGACGACATCGCCGTGGCCGTCATCGGCGATGTCGTCGATAGCGGCGCCGACGATCCGGGGCACGTGGGGGGCGACGTCGAGGCAGCGGGAGAGCGGGAACGCCTCGATGGCCCCGGGTTCTCGGTGGCGCAGCACGATCACCGGTTCCCCGTCGGCCTGGTCGGGGACGATCATCGCCCCGGGCTCGCCGACCCGGGCGCGAAACCGCACGGACTCGCCCCGGTCCAGATCGACGAGGGTGACGACGTCGCTCCAGGCCGCCGCGTTCGCGCCCAGTCCGGTCGTCACCACCACGTAGCGGCCCGAGGCGTCGCAGGCGAGGTGTTCTCCGGGGATGGCCACGGGGATGCGCCGCTCACCGCGGGGGCCGGAGACGACGAGGGCGCCGGAGCGGTCGTCGACGAAGGCCAGTTCGGCGGGTCCCTCTCCACGGCCGGGCAGGGAGAGGACCCCGGCGTGCTCGGCCAGGACCGCGCCGCCCAGCGCGCGCACGGCGCCGTCCTCGACGGCGTAGGTGCGGCCCGCGCGGTAGTCGGCCACGAAGAGTTCCCGCAAAGTCATGAAGCAAAACTATTGGGACTGATAACCGTTTTCAACTAGGGTAAGGGACGTTCGTCCCCCACGAACACGTGTCGGTACCTGACGACCGGCACGTCCTTCCTTGCGAGAGGAGTCCGCCATGGACGACCAGATGGACACCCAGATCGTTACCGAGATCGAGGAGCCCGAGCAGCTGGCGCACCTGTCGGCTTCGCACTCCAACGCCCTCGTCGAGAACCCCTTCGACTAACCACCGTCGTCCACGACGTGGTCAGTGAGAACCGACACCCGGTCGGGCGGCCTCGCGCCGCCCGACCGGGCCCGTTCGAGAGGCCGGCCATGACCCCACCACCTTCCATCGCCCGTGTACCGGGAACCGGCGCGCACGTGCTCGTCGACGGTGAGGACACCGGGATCGTCCGCACCTCCTCGGGGCGCTTTCTGCGCCTGCACTCCCCACCGCCCGGTCTGCCGGAGGTCCTGGCCGGCGCGTCGGAGGGGGATGAGAGGACCTCCGCCTACGCCGAGAAGCTGCGGACGGAGATGGCCGCGCGCGAGGACGACGACGCCCGGCGTCGCTGGCCGCGCCCGCGGGGCAGGGTCGGTCTGGTCGGAACGGGCCCGCTCGTCGACGCCCTCGCCGAGGCGCTGGCCGAGTGGAACGTGGCCGTCACCCGCCACGCCGACGGCGCGGCCCTGCTCCGCGCGCTGGACGGCGCGGTCGGCGGCGGACGCGACGCCGCGGAGGCGACCGACCCCGACAGGCGGGACACCGGCGGCTGGGACCTGGTGATCGCCTACGCGGACTCCCCCGCCGAGCGGGTCGGCTGGGAGCGGCTCGACGCGCTGCCCGGCCACGGCGTCGCCTGGCTGCGCGCCTACCGCGAGGGCGAGAACTGCTTCGTCGACCCGATCTGCCTCACCGAGGACGACCCCGGAGCCGAGCAGGTGTACCGGCGGCGCCTGGCGGCCAGCCCCACCCCCCGCGAGTTCGACGCCTGGCAGCGGGCGGCCGGAACCACCACGGCGCCCTCGCCCGCGGCGCGCACGCTGCTGACCGGCCGCGTGCTCACCGTGGCCCTCGCCTGGGCCCAGGGGACGGCCGCGCTGGAGGGGTACCGCACCACGTTGTGGAAGCTGGTCCCCGCGACCGGCACGATCAGCGAGCACCCGGTCCTGGCCTACGACGCGCCCCACCCCATCGACCGCGAGGCGGGCCGGCGGCCGTGACCGCGCAGGAGGGACGCGAACACCTCTGCCCGGCGCGCGACGGCACCGTCCTGCGCGGGCTCGTGTGGGAGTGCGCGCGCCCCAAGGGCCTCGTGGTGATCCGCACCCCCTACGACGCCGAGCGGCACGCCTCGACGGCGCGCTCGTGGAACGCGCGTGGCTACCACTGCCTCGTCCAGGACGTGCGCGGCCGGTACCGGTCAGCGGGCACCTGGTCCCCCTACACGCACGAGGAGGACGACGGCGGGCGGGCGCTCGCCCGGCTGGCCGCGGAGTATCCGGGGCTGCCCCTGGTCCTCTTCGGCGCCTCCTACGCCGCCCACACCGCCTTGGAGGCCGCCCGCGCCGCGGCGCGCGACGGCACGCCCCAGGTCGCGGCGATCATCGTCCTCGTCCCCGCGCTCGGGCTGGCCGAGACCGCGTGGGACGCCGCGGGCGCCCCGCAGATCCGGCACCGGATCGGGTGGTGGCACGAGCACGGGCGCCTGCGCCGCTCCCTGCCCCCGCTGCCCGTGGCCGAACTCGACCGGCGCACCGCGCAGGCCCGCGCCCAGGGCGTTGTCGAGGCCGCCGAAGGCTGGGGCTGGGCGCCGCCGGCGTTGACCGGTTGGCGGCGGCTGTGGAGTGCCGAGCGCGTCGACCTGGCGGCACGCTACGGCCACCTCGCCGCGCCGCTGCTGGTGATCAGCGGCGATGACGACTTCTTCCACGACGACGCCCGGCGTCTCGCGCGGGCCTGGGGAGCTTCGAACCACTTCGCCAGCGGCCCGTGGGGACACCACCTCGTCGGCGGCGTCACCGACGAGGCCCTGCGGACCCGCGTCAGGGCCGCCGGCGGACTGACCCACGTCATCGACCCCTGGCTGGCGGCGCACGGGCTGCCCGGCACCCCGGCGGCGTGGACCCGGGTCCTCGCGGCCACCGCCGAGCCCCGCACCCGATCGACCTTTGATCCCGCGTCAGGGGCCTGGCGCCACGAAAGGAGCTCACCTTGACCCTCCTCGACGCCGAGCGGCGCCACCGGCCGGCCGCCCACACCGACACGGACACCCGGCCGGCCGATCGCCGCCTGCCCGTGGAGGCGCTGGTCGATCCCGAGTGCGGGATCATCCGGTCGGTGCGGGCCGTGCCGCACCCCACCGGCGCGCCCCCCTCCTACCTGGGGTTGACCGCCGCCGTCTGCGACGCGCGCCGACTCGGCGAGTGGCCCGCCGACCGCGTCTCGCTGGGCACCTCCTTCGGTGACGTCGAGCAGGCCAGGATCGCCGCGATCGCCGAGGGGATCGAGCGCTACTGCGGGAACTGGCTTCCCGCCGACCTCCCCGACGGCGAACTGCGCGTCGGCTCCCACGCGGAACTGCTGGCCGCGGGCCTGCGCCCGATCGACCTGGGCGACCTGCCGGTGTTCGCCCCGTGGCAGTACGACCGCGCCGGTTTCCCCTACCAGCGCCTCACCGAGACCACGCCCACGCTGTGGGCGCGCTGCGGCGACCACGACGGTGCCGAGGTCTGGATGCCCGCCTCGCTGATCTACCTCAACTGGAGGCAGTCGCGCTTCCGGCACCTGCCGCGTGTCCACCACCTGAACTACGCCGGGATCGCCACCGGGCAGGGGTTCGACGACGCGCGGGACCGCGGGGTCCTGGAGATCGTCGAACGCGACGCGCTCGAACTGTGGTGGCACCTGGACGGCCCCACCTTCGGCATCGACCCCGCCAGCGTCCCCGGTCTGGCCGAGGACCTGCGCGGCGGCTCCCTGGACGTGTCCCTGGTGGCCATGCCCTCGGAGTTCGCCCCCGCCGTGGCGGCGCTCGTGCGCGACGAGGAGCGCGGACTGTACGCCGCGGGGTTCTCCGCCTCGCTCGATCCGGTCCGGGCCGCCCGCAAGGCCGTGCTCGAAGCCGTCCACACCTGGGTCTACACCCAGGGCTGCACCACCGCCGACGGCTGGGTCTTCCGCGCCGTCGAACACGGTCTGATGGCCCGTGGCCTCTACCTCGACTTTCGCGCCGACGCCTCCTACCTCGACGCCGCCGGCGCCCACTGCGAGAACGTCATCGACCTGGGCGCCCACGTCCAGGTCTGGCTCGACCCCCGGGTCCACGGGGAGGCCCGGCGGTTCACGGCGCCGGCCCTGGGGGTCCGGCCGATCAGCGCGATCCCGGCCGTGTCGATGGACGAGGTCTACCGGCGGCTGGCCGCCCGCGGCCACCGCGTCCTGACCCGCGACCTGACGACGAGCGATGTCGGCCGCACCCCGCTGCGCGTGGTGCGCAGCTTCGTCACCGGGCTGGTCCCCAACGCCCCCGCCGCCTTCGCCTACCTCGGCATGCCCCGTTTCGAGCACGCGGCCATCGAACGCGGGTGGCGCACCTCCTGGGACGGGGGTCCGGACGATGTCACCCTCGTCCCGCCCCCGCACATGTGAGGCCGCCCCCCATGCCCCGTACCACCCCGCCGCCTCTTCCCGCGCACGGCGCGACGCGCCGGCCGGACGCCTCCCCGCGCCTGCCTCCCGAGCTGGCGCGCGCGTTCGGACCCGAGATTCCGGGGCCGCCGTGCCCGCCCGGGCCGCGCGCCAACCCCTGGCGGCGGGCCGGAGCCGTGCCGGTGGCGGTCCCCGAACGCGAACGCGGCCTGCTCGACGCCCTGTGGCGCGGCCGGGGCTACCACCGCCGGGCCGACGGGACGCCGACCCGCATCCGCGAGCGGCCGGTGCCCTCCGCGGGGGCGGCCTATCCGGTGCACACCCACCTGGTCGTCGGCACCGGCGGCGCCCTGGCGGCGGGGCGCTACGTCTACGACCTGGAGGACGGCGCGCTTCTTCGACGCGACGAGGCGTGGGAGCGGGAGGCGGGCTGGGACGCCTTCGGCGCGAACAGCGACGTGGCAGGGACCCACCTGGTCTTGACCGTGCAGCCGGGCCGCAGCTTCGGCCGGTACCGCCACCGGGCCTGGCCGCTGTGGATCGCGGACACCGCCTACGCCCTGGCCGCCGTGGAGTTCCTGGGCGCGCCGGCGCCCACCTCGGTACGGCTGGGCCCCGGACCGTGGCTGCGCGAGCTGCTCGGCGTCGCGCGCGCGGCCGAGCACGAACGGTGGCTCGCGCGCGGACTCGTCCCGGAGATCCCGCTGGCCGCCGTCGAGCTGCCCGGCTCGTGGACGGTCCTCCCCGAGCGCCGCGACGCCCTGGCCGCCAGGCGCTCTCCCGCGATCGGCGAGTTCGAGGGGGCGGCGCGCGCACCCGACCCGCACGCCGTGGAGGTCGCCAGAGCCTGCGGACAGACCTGGGTGCTCGGAGCCCGGCGGCTGGAGACGTGGTCCGTCGCGACCGAGGCACCCGCGGCCGAGATCGCCGACGTCATGTGGCGGGCCCACCGGGCCGCGGCCGGCCTGTGCTACGCGGGCGCCCTGTCCCGGGAGTGGCGCTGCCGCCCGGTGTCGGGATTCGTCGCGGCGGACGGCCGGTGGACCGTGCACGCCCTGGCGATGCTTCCCGGCGGACCCGACCTCGACAAGAAACCGGACCCACGATGATCGTCCCCCAGTTGTGGCGGGAGGCGGCACGCTTCCCCGCGACCCTGGCATGGAGCGTCACCCTGTTGACGCTCGTCTCGCTCACCCACCTCGCCCAGGCCGTGGCGATCGCCTGGTCGATGTCGGCGGTACTGCGCGGACAGGCCCACGACGTGCTCGTCGCGCTGGCGCTGATCGTCGGCATCGCGCTGCTGCGGCTGGTGCTCTGCCTGGCCCAGGCATCGGCCGCGGCCCGCCTGGGGGGCCGGGTCAGGCAGGCGGTCCGCCGCCGCGCGATGCGCGCCGCGCTGGTGTCCGAACGGCTGCACGACACGGCGGCCCGGGACGGTTCGATGCGCGCCAGTCTCGGGGACGGTGTCGACGGCATCGACGCCTACGTCTCGAAGTACCTCCCCGCCGTCGCGCAGCTGCTCCTCACCTGCCCGATCGTCGTGGCCGGTCTGCTCGCGCTCTCGCCATCGGCGGGGCTGTGCGTCGCCGCCGGGGTCGTGCTCGCCCTGCTGGGGCCGATGGCGTGGAAGCGGATGGCGGCCCGGCGCGGACTCGACCACTGGGATAGCTACGAGGCGCTCAGCGCCGACCTGCTCGAATCCCTGCGGGGCATGGCCACCCTGCGTACGCTCGGCGACGTGCCCGGCACCCGCGGCCGGCTGGACGCCCGCTCGGAGGCGTTGCGCCGGGCCACCGAACGGGTGATGCGCGTCTCCCTGGCCGAGACGGCCGTCACCGACCTCGCCGTCCAGGCGGGAGTGGTCGCCGCCTCCGCCGCCGCCATCGCCCACGCCGTCGCCGGGCAGGCCCCCTCCATCGAGGTCTACCTGATCCTCCTGCTCGCCTCCGAGGCCTTCCGGCCCGTCCGCGACCTCTCGCGGCACTGGCACGCCGGGTTCCTCGGGCTCACCGCGGTCCCCGGCCTCGACCGGCTCGGGGCGTTCGCGGAACAGCGCGCCACCGCCCCCGGCCACGCGGCCTCCGCCGTCGAAGGCGACCGGGCTCCCACGGAGCGGCGGGCGGAGGAGCTGCGCGTGACCGGGCTGGGCTTCCGCTACCCGGGTGCCCCCGACGACGTCCTGCGCGACCTCGACCTGACCGCCCGGCGCGGCTCCCTCAGCGCGATCGTCGGAGCCTCCGGGGCGGGAAAGTCCACCCTCTTCGACCTCCTCCTCGGCTTCCTCACCCCGCACTCCGGGCGCATCGAGCTCGACGGCCGGCCGCTACGGCCCTCCGACATCGCGGTGGTCTCCCAGCGCCCGGTGCTCTTCGCCGGGACCATCCGCGACAATCTCGCCGTCACCGGCCCCGCGACGGAGGCCGAGCTCGTCGCGGCCTGCCACGCCGCCGGAATCCTCGACGAGATCCGGGGCTTCCCCAACGGTTTCGACACCGAGGTCACCGAGGCCGGTACCAGCCTGTCGGGTGGGCAGCGCCAGCGCCTCGCCCTGGCCCGCGCGCTGCTCGCCCGCCGCCCGGTCCTCCTCGTCGACGAGCCGACGAGCGCGTTGGACGCCGGCCGCGCCGCCAACGTCATCGAGACGCTGCACCGCGTTGCCCGCGACCGCGTCGTCATCATGATCAGCCACCGACCCGAGACCCTTACCGAGGTCGCGCACGTGCTGCGCCTCGACTCCGGGCACCTGGACAGGAGCGCCCCGTGAACGTCTTCTCCGCGCTTCGCGCCTTCCGCGAACTGCTGCCCGTCTTGCGCCCCGAATGGCGCGGGATGCTGTGGAGCTACCTCATCGGCACCGCGAGCGCGCTGAGCCTGGCCGGCCTCACCGTCCTCACGGCGTGGGCGGTCGGCCACGCCGTCGTCGAACGGACGCCGCCCGGTCCCCTGTGGTGGGTCCTCGTCATCGGGCTCGTGCTGGTGCGCGCGGTCTTGACCTGGCGGGAGATGGACGTCTCGCACGCCCTGGCCTACCGCGTGCTGGCCCGGCTGCGGATGGCGTTGTTCGACGCCTACGCGCGCAGCGTCCCCGGCCGGCGCCGCGAGCACTCCGGTTACGCGGCCACCGTCGCGATGGACGACATCGAAAAGCTCGAGTTCTTCTACGCCCACACGGTCGCCCAGCTCGGCGCCTCGCTCACCCTGTTCCTCGCCTCCCTGGTCAGCGCCTCCGTCCTGCTGCCCGAGGCCGGGCTCGTCGTGCTCGTCGGCGGTCTCGTCGTGGCGAGCAGCGCGCTGTACCGGGCGCGCGCGGCCAGACGGCTGGGTGAGCAGGAGCAGCGGGAGCGTTCGGCCCTGTCCACGCGCATCGTCGACGCGCTCGGCGCCCTGCGCGAAGTGCTCGCCTACGGCCTGGCCCCCCGGATCATCGCCGAGACCGACGCCGCCACCGCGCGCGCCGCCGCGATCGCGCGCCGCCATGAACTGCTGTCGCAGCTGGTCACCGCCATCCGCGAGCTCGTCATCACCGCCGTGGTCATCGGCATCATCGCCGTCAGCTCCTCCGCCGCCGGCGTGCTCGCCGAGGGCGCCCAGGCGCGGCTGTCGCCCGCGGAGCTGCCCGCCCTGGTCGCGCTGGCCCTCGCCGGCGTCGCCGCGATCTCCGACGCCACCGCCACCCTCACCCGGCTGCATCCACTGGTCGCCGGCGCCGAGCGCGTCGCGACCGGCATCGGCCGCGCCCCGGTCGTCTCCGTTCCCGAGCGGCCACGGCCGCTGCCCACCGGCCCGCTCGGTCTGCGCTTTCGCGACGTGTCCTTCGCCTACGAGGGCCGGCGGCCGACGCTCACGTCCTGGTCCGTCGAACTCGCCCCCGGCGAGCACGTCGGGCTGGTCGGCCCCTCCGGTTCGGGCAAGAGCACCGTCATCGCGCTCGCGGCACGCCTGTGGGACCCCTTGGCGGGCACCATCGAGCTCGTCACGCCGGACGGCACGGGCATTCCCGTCGCCGAGCTCGACGACGCCGCGCTACGCGACGCCGTCGCCCTGGTCGACCAGGAGGCCGTGCTCTTCCACGGCACCGTCCGCGACAACCTGCTGCGCGGCTGCGCGCCCCGCTCCGACGCCGACCTGACCGCCGTGCTCGAGCGCGTGGGCGCCGCCGCCTGGATCGGCCTCGACGACGAGCTGGGCGAGGGCGGTGTGCGTCTCTCCGGCGGGCAGCGGGCGCGGCTCTGCCTGGCCCGGGCCCTCGTCCGCCGGCCGCGCATCCTCCTTGTCGACGAGGTCACCGCCAGCCTCGACCCCGCCACCGAGCAGGCGATCTGCGACGTCATCGCCGGGTTCCCCGGCACCGTCCTCGTCGCCTCCCACCGCGCGCAGACCCTCGCGCGCCTCGACCGCCTGGTCGACGTCACCGACATCACCGGCGTCACCGGTGTCGTCCCCGCCGGCCGGACGGGGGGTGCCTGACGCCGCGGGGGCGCGTCGCTGGGACGTTCGCCGTCCCGCCACCGGTGCGGCACAGGCCCGCGCCGGCCCCTGCGGGCGCGCCGAGGTGGCCGGGCCGGGACCGGGCGGTGTCGGGGTTCCGCTTCAGGCGCGCGGGTGAGGCACGGGCGTTTCCCTGCGGGCCGGCGGTCTTCGGGGACTCCCCCGCTCCCGCCACCGGCCCGCTCCCCACGCCGCGCTGACGGGGCGCGCCCGGCGCGGACGCGCCCCGTGTCCCCGTTGCCGGCACGCCACGGAAGGCGGCCGGCTCCGGGGACCTCTCGCGCCTGCCCGGCTCACCCGTGAGCGTGGTGGGCGTGCGGGCCATGGAGGTCCCACTCGGGGAAGGGATCCTCGAACGTCTCCCAGGTAAGGGCGAGCTCGGCGTCGGTGAGCAGGCAGGAGCGCAGGGCCTCCTCCAGGGGGCCGTGCCGCAGGGAGGTGCCGATGAGCACCAGCTCCTGCCGGGGTCGCACCGGCTCCGCGTCCACCAGGTCCTCGGGCGGGTAGCCCGCGGCGAGGCCGTCGGCGGGATCCCACACGCCGGCTGGCTCGAACCGGGCCACCGGCCCGGCCTGGGACCACAGCCCCGTCGTCCGCGCCCGGGTCGCCAACCAGAAGAAGCCCTTGATCCGCAGGACGGTCCCGTACTGCTCGCCCTCAAGGCCGGTCGAGACGAACTCCCAGAGCCGCTGGGGGTGGAAGGGGCGGTCGGCGCGGAAGACCAGGCTGGAGATGCCGTACTCCTCCGTCTCCGGCACGTGGTCGCCGTTGAGTTCGGCCACCCAGCCCGGCGCCCGGGAGGCGCGTTCGAGGTCGAACCGGTTCGCGCCGATCAGTTCGGCGGGGTCGACCCGGCCATGGGAGACGCGCAGGACCCGGGCGAGCGGGTTGAGGCGCCGTACGGCGGCCTCCACCCGGTCGGCCTCCTCCGGGGCGACCAGGTCGGTCTTGGTGATGAGCAGGACGTCGGCGAACTCCACCTGGTCCACGAGCAGGTCGCTGACGGTGCGTTCGTCGTCCTCGTAGGCGTCCAGTCCGCGCTCGACGAGATCGTCCCCCTTGTCGAGCTCGGTCAGGAAGTTCGCGGCGTCGACCACCGACACCATGGTGTCGAGCCTGGCCCCCTCCAGCAGCGGACGCCCGTCGGGGCCGGGAACGGCGAAGGTGGCGGCGACCGGCATCGGTTCCGAGATTCCGCTGGACTCGATGAGGAGGTGGTCGAAGCGGCCCTGCCGGGCGAGCAGGGCCACCTCCTCCAGCAGGTCGTCGCGCAGGGTGCAGCAGATGCAGCCGTTGGTCATCTCCACCAGGCGTTCGTCGGTCCGGGTCAGGTGTCCCTCGCCCCGGACCAGGTCGGCGTCGATGTTGATCTCGCTCATGTCGTTGACGATGACCGCGACCCGCAGCCCGTCCAGGCTGCCCAGGAGGTGGTTGAGCAGGGTCGTCTTCCCTGCTCCGAGGAAGCCGGACAGCACGGTCACCGGCAGGTCGGTGGGTGCGCTCATGGGGATGGTCCTTCCACGCGGGCTCATAGGGGACGGCGCCGAGGGGCCGCGGGCCTTGGGAGGGGCCGGCGTGGGCGCCTTCTCCGCACCGTCCGCCCTTCGGGGATCGACGGCCGCGAGTGGCCTGGGGAACGCGAGGGCGTTGCGCGCGGCCCATGGCGCGGGTTCCCGGCGACGCCCGTCACCCTTGACACGTTTTGAAAATGGAAATCGTTTTCAGATGCTAGCAGTCCCGTCCGGCCACCCCGCGCAGGCCACGGGAACCGGGCACAGCACGCGCCGATCGGGAGCCCGCGGGACGGTGTCCGCGGCGCTCCCCGGCGCCATCGTCTCCTCCCGGCTGGTCGTGTCCGGACTCGCGGGCGCGAGGATGCGCGGCGCCCAGCGGGGGAACGTCAGGGCCTCCCTCCCGCGAGGACACCTGCCTAACGTGGACAGAGGGGCGGCCGAGGTGGCCGCCCGCGAGAGGAGGCAGGCCCGTGCAGATCGATCCGCGTGCCCCAACCGTCAAGAACCCGCCCGAGCAGTTCACCGGCGACGTCTGGCTGGACCCGATCGCGTTTCCCCGCGAGGACGGACAGCGGATGGTCGTGGCCAAGGTGCGCTTCGCGCCGGGCGCCCGGACCGCGTGGCACTCCCACGCCCGCGGGCAGACCCTGCACATCACGCAGGGGGTCGCCTGGGTGCGGTCACGGGGCGGTGCGAAGGTCGAGGTCCACCCGGGCCAGTCCCTCTACTGTCCGCCCGGCGAGGAGCACTGGCACGGCGCCTCCGCCGACTCGTTCATGGAACACCTGGCGATGCTCGACAACGCCGACGACCCCGCCGCGACCACCACCTGGCTGGAGCACGTCCGCGACGAGGAGCATCTCGCCTGACCCGAACCACGGGGCCGGGTCGGCCCTCCGCTCCGGGCGCCCCGCTGGAGAGGGCGGGGAACCCGGGCGGACGGCGCCGCGCCCGGCACGGCACCGCGCCGGGGGCGGGCCCGCGCCGAACAAGGGCGGAGCCCGCGGAGCGGGACCGGGCCGGCGGGGAGACCCCCGAAATAGGAGACCCCACGCCCCCGGGCGCGCGGGTCCCGGCGATCCCGGCCGGGGTCCGTGGCCGCGGACCCGACGGGGCCGAGAGGTGAAGCCCGGCCCACACCGCTCACCCCACCCCAGGCCGAACGTCCGTCCCGCCCGCGCGCGCCACGCCGGGCGAACCTCACCCCGTGAAGTAGGCGGTGTAGAGCTGGCCGTGGTAGGCGGTCAACCCGTTTCCCGAGAACGATCCGGTGCGGATCTGCGTGATCGACCGCGGGGTGGTCCACTCCGGAACGTCCACCCCCTGCTGCGCCCACCAGGTCTCCTGGTACTTACCCGACTCCCACCAGGAGCCGATCGCGTAGAGGAGCCCGTTGTAATGGGCGATCCTCGGCTGGCCGGTCCCGGCGGTCCCCTCCAGGTCCCGGTGCCGCCACCACTCGCCTCCGGGATCGCGGGCCGTCCATCGCACGTCGGCGTCCGCGCCCGGGGAGTAGACGACGTAGAGCCGTCCCGCGTAGGCGGCGATGCTCGGCCAGCCTCCCTTCACGATGTCGCCGTTGCCGTCCTTCCACGGTTCCCACCCGCTCCAGGCGCCGGTGCTGGAGTGGTAGGTGTTCCAGTGCATGCGCCGTTCGCCGTCGACGGCCAGTACGTGGAGGTCGTCGTTGTAGGCGGTCACCGCCGGCGGCTGCTGCGAGGACAGTCCGGGGATCTCCCGCTCCGGCCCCCACGGCTTGGCCATCTGATCGTCCCGGGACTTCCAGCAGATCTTTCCGTCCCTGGAGTAGAAGCAGTAGAGCAGGTCATGGTAGGGGGCGAGCGCGACACTGGCGTGGGAGCGCACCCCCAGGCTCTCCGGTTTGCTCCACGTGCCCGGCCGGTCGTCCTTCTTCGTGAACACCGTCCAGTGCAACAGGTCGGTCGGATCGTTGTAGACGCAGTGCAGCCCGCCGGCGAAGGCGTCGATCGCGGGAAGCCGCCACCCCCGCGTGGTGGCGACGACCTGGTCGGGGATCCAGGAGCCGGACTTCCAGTCGTAGCGGCTCCAGGCGAAGGGGAAGTCCGACCAGGTCGCCTTCTCCTCCTTCCTCCCGCGCTGGTGGACGCGGCGGCCGGCGACATAGGTGGCCTCCACCGCCTCCGCGTCGCCCAGGAGCGCCAGGGCGAACAGCACGTCTTCGATGGAGCCGTCGCCGGTACGGGTGCGTTTCTCCAGGAGCGGGGTGGCCCGCGGGTCGAGCACCACGAAGTCGGCCTCGTGGCCCCGTTGCAGCGACCCGATCTGGTGGTCCATCCGCATCGCCCTGGCGCTGCCGAGCGTGGCCAGGTAGAAGAGCCGGACCGCGTCGATCGGGTTGCCGTCCAGCGCCCCGACCTTGTACGCCTCGTTCATGGTGGTCAGCATCGACAGGCTGGTGCCGCCCCCGACGTCGGTGGCCAGGCCCACGGTGACCGGCCTGCTCGGCGTGGTGGCGTCACGCAGCCGGAACAGGCCGCTGCCGAGGAAGAGGTTGGAGGTGGGGCAGTGGGCGATCGCCGCCCCGGTCCGATGGCAGGTGTCCAGCTCGCCCAGGGTCAGGTGCACTCCGTGGGCCAGGACCGTGCCCGCTCTGAGGAGCCCGTGGTCGTCGAGGACGTCGAGATAGGTCCGGCACTCGGGAAAGAGCTTGCGTCCCTCGAAGACCTCGTCGGCGTTCTCCGCGATGTGGGAGTGCATGAGCACGGACGGGTACTCCTCCCACAGCCTGCCCGCCTCCGTGAGCATGTCGCGCGTGCAGGCGAGCGGAAAACGGGGCATGACGGCGTAGACGTTGCGCGTCCCCGCCTTGTTGTGCCACTTGTCGATCAACCCCCTCGTCTGCTCCATCGCCTCCTCGACGCTGCGATCGAGCAGCGCCTCCGGCGCGTTCCGGTCCATCAGGACCTTGCCGGCCGCGATGCGCATGCCGTATTTCGCGGCCCTGTCGAACAGGACGTCGACGGAATGCGGGTACGTCGAGGTGAAGACGAGCGCCGTGGTGGTGCCGTTTCGCAACAGCTCCTTGCAGAACAGTTCCGCGCCCTCTTCGGCGTATTTCTTATCCGAGTACTTCATTCCCTCCGGGTAGACGAACTTGTCCAGCCAGTTGATCAGCTTCTCGCCGTAGGAGGCGACCATTCCCACCTGGGTGTAGTGGACATGGGAGTCGACGAATCCCGGAGTGATGACGCAGTGACGATAGTCGACGACTTTCACGCCTTCGGGAACGCGGCCGATTCCATCCTGATAGGGACCCGAGTAAGCGATTCGGCCGTCCACGCAGATCAGCAGGCCGTCCTTCTCGTGCCGCATGGCCGCGCCGGTACCGACGAGGAAGGGATCGTCACAGAACCACACGAGCCGTCCACGGACGGCGGTCACCGTCCGCGCGCCCGACCCACCGGGGACGACCGACCGGCCGTCCCCTTCTTCGGCCGCGTTCTCCAGCCCATTCGATGTTTCGTTCGGCAGCATATTCTCGGGTCCATTCATCGTCGCCTCCGGATCGAAGTCGATATTCTCGCCATCCGATGCTTTTTCCGACGTAGACCGCCGGCCGTCACGTAGCCTGTATCCGGTCCGCGGCGGGCGGCAACCAGGCACCGGCGAAGTTCGTCAAGCCTTTAAAGGGGCGGGGATCCACGGCGGAGAAGTTGGATGGATTTTGCCTGCCGCTTTCCGGTCGGGGCCCTGAAGCCCCTCCCGCGCTTGTCCACGCGCGCCGGGGCTGGACGCCGGCCGGCCCCGGTCCGCGCCGAGCCCGGCGGAGCGCCCCGACCGCGGCCCCGGCCTTCGGGGAGCCGACGCGACGCCACCCCTGCCATACCAGGGAAATCCCTGCTCGGCGCGCCCGCTGCTGAGAGCATGGCCAACGGCAGGACGGCGACCCCGAGAGCACGAAAGGACGATCATGGACCGGACCTACCGCCACGAGGCGGTCATCCTGACGCTCGGCGAACTGCGCCGCGCGGTGGCCGGGAGCGACCTGCCCGACGACACCCCCGTGACGATCGTGGTGCCCGACGCCCCCACCTCCGAGGGCGAGGAGGTGATGTGGGACGACCTGGTGTGCACCGCCGCCGAGCGTCACCGCGAGAACGGCCGGGGCGGTGTTCCCGGAGACGAGAGCTTCCGGTTGACCGCCGACTACCACAGCGGCGACTACTTCCACCGCCTGTGAGCCGCCCCCCGGCCGGGCCGGGGCGGCGCCCGTCCGTGAGGCGGGCGCCGCGAACGCCTCCCGACTACGGAAGCGGGCCGGCGGGACGCGCGGCGCGGCTGTGCCGGCCGCGCGCGGCCAGGGGAGCGCGTGCCGTCTCCTCTTCCGCGGCCTCCCGCGCCCCGACGAGCATGGTCGCCGCGATCCACTCGTAGACCAGCACCCAGGCCGAGCTCATCGAGGAGGTCCAGGTGGGCGCGATGTCGGCGACGGCGCGCACCAGGGCCCGGCCGACGTGGGGGTAGTGCTCGGGGCGGACGCCGATCCGGTGGTGGTGCCGCCCCAACCGGTGCAGGAAGTCACGCACCTGGACGGGGCGGTCCAGGTGGTCGACGACCTCCACGAGGGCGTGCGCCATCCGTTCGCGCTGTGGCCCCATGTCGGCCGGGAACATCGACCGCGTCTCGGGGACGAGCGCGAACAGGTGGTCGTAGAACAGGTCGGCCAGCCGGGTGGACCCTCTGGGCAGGTCGGCACAGGACAGGCGGACGGCCTCGACCACGGCGGGATCGGGCAGGGGCACCTCATGGGCGGATCGGGGCTGCACGGGGAGAGGTCTCCAGGGGGTCGGGGTGGGGAGGGTGGGTCTCGTCAGCGGACGGGGCGGGCCGGCCTCGTTCCCGATGGCGGTTCGGTCATCGTCATCCGTCCTTTCTCGAGGTTCCCCGCGCGCCCACCTCACTGTGACGGGTACGCGCCGGCGTGTACACCACTTCCCCACCGGAAACCGACAGGAGTTCCCTCGCGCAACAGGGGAGCCCCCGCGCCCGCCCGGCCGGGCCGATACGAGCGGAACCGTCCGCCGCACCCGCCGGGGCGTCCCGGTGGCCGCGCTCGCCCGCTCTCAGCGGTCGCGCGCCCCTCCCGTACCCGCGCCGGACCGGACCGAACACGCACGCGCTCTGAGCTGGTGACTCCTGGACATCGCGCGGGAACTCGCCCGCCCGTGCGCCTCCGTCTCCGGGCCTCCCCGGGATGGCGTGGGGGGGCACGGTGGAGGCCGCGCGGCGCCGGATCCGGACCGGCTCCCGCCTCAGCGGTGCCTCCGGGGCGGGCCGGTATAACGTGTAGCCCGCCGCGTCGTCGTGTGGATCGTGAGGAACCGTGTCACCAGGGACCCCCTCGACGCCCCCGCCCCCCATCCGGCCGCCCCGGCCCGCCCCCGCGCACCCGGTCCCCGCCCGGAGCCAGGCGCGGCGGTTCACCGCGCTCGTCAACCCCGTCTCCGGTGACGGCCGGGCCGAACCCGGCCTGCTGCGGCGGGCCGGCGCCGTGGTGCGCACCGAACGCACCCGCGATTCCGCGCACGCCACCGAGGCCGCCGAAGCCGCGGCGGAAGCCGGGGACGTCGTCGTCGCCGTGGGCGGCGACGGCCTGGTCCGGGACGTGGCGCAAGGGGTGGTCGCCGCCGGCGGGACCATGGGGATCGTGCCGGCCGGGCGGGGCAACGACCTCGCCCGGCGGCTCGGGCTGCCCGCCTCCCCGCGGGAGCTGGCGCGCGTGCTGCTCGAAGGCCGGCCGCGCGCGGTGGACGTCATCGAGGTGGGCGAGGGGACCATCGTGGTCGGCAACGTCTACGCCGGTGTCGACTCGGCCGCGAACCTGCTCGTCAACGAGCTCCGGGGGCTTCCCCCGCTGTTGCTGTACCGGCTGGCGCCGGTGTGGGCGATGCTGCGCTGGCGGGTCCCGCGCTACACCCTGACCCTCGACGGCCGCTCGATCACGTTGCGCGGGCACACCGTCTCGGTGGCCAACTCCGGCACCTACGGGCACGGGCTGCGCATGGTCCCGCAGGCCGTCCTCGACGACGGGGTGCTGCGGGTCATGACGGTGGACGCGGTTTCCCGCCACCGGCTCGTCCCCTTCATGCTGCGCGCTCGCAAAGGGACCCACACCGGTATGGCGGGGGTGCGGATCGTGACGGCGCGCGAGGTCGTCATCGCGGCCGACCGGCCGGTCCCGCTCTATGGGGACGGCGAGGACCTGGGGGAGCTTCCCGCTCGGTTGCGCGTCCGTCCCGGCGCGCTGAACCTGCTGTCGCCCGCCTGAACCGGTGCCGGGACGGTCGCCCCCGTCCCGGCACCGGCGGCTCCTTCGAGGAGCGGGGGTGTCACAGCCGGGCGTTGGCCAGCACCGGGATGGCCTCGCGCACGCCGGTGACGGTGGCGGGGTCGATGTCGACGACGAGCGTCTCGGGAGCCGCGCCCAGCTCGTGCACGACGCGCCCGGTGGGGTCGATCACGGCGCTGTGGCCGATGCCGCGCGGGGCGTTGCCGGTGACGGTCTCCCCCACCGTCTCGGGGTCGGCCTGGTCACAGGCCAGGATCCAGGAGGTGGAGTCGAGGGCGCGCGCCCTCGTCAGCAGCCGCCACTGGTCGAGCTTGCCCTCGCCGGTCCCCCACGAGGCGCACAGCACGGTGGCGACCGCGCCGTGGCGGGCCAGGTGGCGGAAGAGTTCGGGGAAACGCACGTCGTAGCAGGTGGCCAGGCCGATCCGGACCCCGTCCACCTCGATGACGACCGGTTGCGCGCCGGGCTCCACGGAGTCGGACTCCCGGTGGCCGAAGGCGTCGTAGACGTGGATCTTGCGGTAGGCCGCCTCCACTCCCCCGCCGGTGGCCAGCAGGACGTTGCTTACCCTGCCCTCGGAGGCCGGGGTGAACATCCCCGCCACCACGGTGACGCCGGCCTCGGCGGCGATGGCGCGCAGGCCCTCGGCCCACGGCCCGTCCAGGGGCTGGGCCAGCGGTGCCAGCGGGACCCCGAACCGGACCATGGCGGCCTCGGGGAACACCACCAGACCGGCGCCCCGTGCCGCCGCCTCGGCAACGCCCGCGCGGACGGATTCGAGGTTGGCCGCGGGATCGTCGGTGGAACTCGTCTGGCACAGTGCGATACGCATCCGTGCTCCTTTCGGGTGTGTCCGCCCGGTGGGCGGGCTGGGATACTGGGCTGCCTGCATACGAATTGTGTACAAGAGGAGGGGTCGTGGCCGGGTCGGGGCGGGATCGTGCGTACACCTACCTGAAGGAGGTCTACCTGGCCGATCCGGAGTGCCAGGGCAGGTTCATCAACGAACAGGAGGTCGCCGACCGCATCGGGGTGTCGCGCACACCGATCCGTGAGGCCCTGTTCCTGCTCTCCGCGGAGGGGCTGGTCCAGCTCATCCCCAAGCGCGGCGCCTACGTGGCCCCGTGGACGGCGCGTGAGCTCAGCGAGCTGATGGAACTGCGCGGCATGGTGGAGCGCCACGCCGCGACCCAGGCGATCGCCCGTGGCGTGGTCCCCGAGGCCGAGATGCGCGCCGCGCTGGACCGCCAGTACGGACTGCGCGGCAGCGACGAGGGGGCCGCCTTCATCGACTGGGACCACCGCTTCCACTCCGCCCTGGTCACCGCCGTCGGCAACGACATGCTCATCGACTTCTACAGCGGGCTGCGGGCCCGGCAGGTGCGCGCCGGGATCGTCGCGCTCTTCTCCGCCCCCCACCGCCGTGAGGCGGTGCTCCAGGAACACGAGGAGATCCTGCGCGGGCTCGTCGACGGCGACGTCGCGGCCGCCCACCGGGCGATCGACGCGCACCTGGACTCGACCCTGCGCGTCCTGATCGACACCTGACCGGACCCGCACCCCGGCGCGCTCAGCCGGTGGTGACGGAGGCGTCGGCCCGCTCCCGGGCCGCCCGCAGCACCTCGTCGTCCTCGTGCGGCGCGGGGTCGCGGCCCAGGAGCAGGCCGATCACCGTGACCGCCGCGGTGACGGCCAGGTAGACGGCCAGCGGGATCCAGGTGCCGAACTGGGCCAGCAGGTAGGTGAAGAGCAACGGGGCGATGGCGCCGCCGATGACCCCCGCGAGGGTGTAGGCCAGCGAGCTGCCGGTGCTGCGCAGCCGCGGGTGGAACTGCTCGGCGACGAACGCGGCCTGCGGACCGTACATCAGGGAGTGCAGGAGGAGCCCGACCACGATCCCCACGGTCAGCATGGCGAAGGAGCCGCCGGAGATCATCGGGAAGAACAGGAAGGGCCACACCGCCGCCCCGACCGCCGCGACGCCGTAGAGGAAGCGGCGGTTGACGATGTCGGACAGCCAGCCCGCCAGCGGGATGAGCAGGACCTGCGTCGCGGACCCGATGAGCACCGCGGCCAGCGCGGTCCCCGACTCCAAGCCGAGCTCCTGGGTGGCGTAGGTGAGCACGAAGACGGTGAACAGCGCGTAGACGACGTCGGGGGCCACCCGGCTGAGGACGGCGGCGGTCAGCGCCCGCGGCTGGTCGCGGAAGACCTCGCGGATCGGCGCGGAGGGCCGGTGCCCCTCCTTCTCCATGGCCTGGAAGACCGGGGTCTCCTCCAGCTTGGCGCGGATCCACAGGCCGAACAGCACCAGCACGCCCGACAGCAGGAAGGCCACGCGCCAGCCCCACGAGAGGAACTGCTCCTCGGTGAGCAGCAGGCCCAGCAGCGCCAGGACGCCGTTGGCCATCAGGTTGCCCGCCGGCGGGCCGACCTGGGCCGCCGAGGCGTAGAACCCCCGTTTGCGGGGGTCGCCGAACTCGCTGGACAGCAGTACCGCGCCACCCCACTCGCCGCCGACGCCCACGCCCTGGGCGAAGCGCAGCAGGACGAGCAGGACCGCCGCCGTCGAGCCGATGGAGGCGTGGGTGGGCAGCAGGCCGATGAGGAAGGTGGCCACGCCGATCAGCATGAGGGTGCTGATGAGGACCTTCTTACGGCCGATGACGTCCCCGAGGCGCCCGAAGACGAAGCCGCCCAGGGGGCGCGCGACGTAGCCGATGGCGTAGGTGGAGAACGCCAGCAGTGTCGCGGCGAGAGGGTCGTGGCTGGGGAAGAACAGGTGCCCCAGCACCAGCGCGGACGCCGCCGAGTAGACGGCGAAGTCATACCACTCCAGGGCCGTTCCGGAGAGGCTGGCCACGAAGGCCCTCACCACGTCGCCGCGTTGCGCGGGCGCCGTCGTCGCCCCGCCCGAATCCGTCATGTCGACCCGACCTTTCCTTCATGAGAAGCAAACCTGTCGTTATACTGCTTGTATACAAGAGGTATGCGCAAGTGTCGGGAGTAGATTTGACCAGTCTGAAACTTGAGCTCAACAACGGCGTCGAGGTCGACGTCGAGATCACGACCCTGCTCAACGGCGGCTACGCCGGCCGCAGCCAGGACGACGTGCGCGCCCACGTCGCCGAACTCGCCCTGCTCGGCGTGCCCGCCCCCGAGACCACCCCGGCGCTCTACCCCATCTCGCCCTACCTGGCGATGCAGACCGACGAGGTGCCCGTCCAGCACGAGCGCACCTCCGGCGAGGCCGAGTGGGCGCTGATCGTCGCCGGCCCCCGCCCCGAGGACCTGCTGCTCACCGCGGCCTGCGACCACACCGACCGCGCCCTGGAGGTGCACGGGGTGGCCTGGAGCAAGAACGCCGGTCCCGACGTGATCGCCACCCGCGCCTGGCGGCTGGTCGACGTCGCCGACCACCTCGACGAGCTGACCCTGACCGCCTGGGTCGGCGAGGACAAGGCCGACACCGAGATCCAGCGGGGCACCCTCGCCGAACTGCTCGCCCCGGACTTCTGGGTCGAGCTGCTGCGCGAACGGGACCTGCTCCACCCCGGCACGGTGCTGCTGTCGGGGACCATCCCGATGCGCGAGGGCGTCGACCAGTTCGCCCGTTGCTGGCGGGTGGAGCTGGGCGACCCGCGCACCGGCGACGTGATCGGCCTCGACTACACCACGCGCCGGCTGCCCGACCCCATCGGCTGACCCCGGGACCGCCCGCGCCCGTCCCGTCCGCGAACCGGACGGGACGGGCGCGGTCCGGTCTGGCGCGGCCCCGTCAGAGGTGGTCCCTGGGCACCCTCTCGCTCCACTCCCGCGAGAACACCCTGCGCGCGCCCTCGTAGGCGTCGAGCGTGGCGTGGACGTGGAACTCCTCCGACGTGCAGCTCAACACGGTGTGGGTCACCGCGCGCACGTCCCACTCGCCGCGGGAGAACCCCATGGTCCAGGTGGACTCCCCGCGCACCGACTCAAAGTCGTCGGCGATCCACGAGTAGCGCTCGTGGGCGCGCCGGGCCGTCTCCAGGCCGATGTCGTCATAGCGCACCCGGCCGTTGTCCTTGACGATCTCCAGCGCCGACTCATAGTCCACGAGGTCGCGGGAGACCCTCCAGTGGTGCTCCCCCGGTTCGAGCCGGGTGGTCTGTAGTGGCGGGGTCGCCTCGGGCTCCCCGAAGGGGCGCAGCGGCGCCTCGTCCGGCTCGGCCAGCGGGCGCACCGGCAGGGTCAGCGCGCTACTCCCGGAGAACACGCTCAACAGGACCGGTCGCGGCGGTGGCCAGGCCAGGGGCCAGTAGGAGGTGGACAGCGACAGCCGGATGCGGTGCCCCGGCGGGAAGGCCTGGGCGACACCGTTGAGCCGGATCTCGGCGCGGTAGCGCCGGCCCGGGACGAGCCTGCTCGGTTCGTCCCCGCCGTCCCGGCGGGTGAGGTTGAGCAGACCGTAGGTGACCCGGGTGGCGCTGCCGTCGGGGGCCACGTCGGACAGGCGGGCGGCCACCATCGCGATCGGCGCGTCGGCGGCGACGTCGAGGTGGACCACCGGCGAGCCGAGGATCTCGGTGCGTTCGGCGAGGATCTCGCTGTCGAAGACCAGGGACCCGCCGTCCTCCTCGCGCTGGTCGTAGGGCAGGTCGGGGGGCGCGTTGTAGGAGGCCCACTTTCCGGCGAACTGGCCGACCGACAGCGGCGAGCGCACGGTCATCTCCACCTCGGGCGTCTCCTCGCCCGGCGCGGCGATCCGGTGCGGGGCCAGCGGCCGGGTCTGCTCCCGGATGTGCGGGGAGGGCCAGGCCGGCTCCCCCACCCAGCGTCCCGGCCGCTCCTCATAGGCGGTGGAGGGGGGCACGCTCTCCTGCATCCAGGCCCGCAGCATGGGACCGTCCATCACGTCGTTGTCGACGTCCTTCAGCCAGTGGTCCCACCAGCGCACGACCTCCTGGAGGTAGCCGATCGCCGGCCCCGGCTCCCCCAGGTGGGGGTACTTGTGCGACCACGGGCCGACGAGGCCCTTGCGGGGCACGTCCAGGTGCTCCAGCAGCCGCGTCACGGCGTTGGAGTACCCGTCGGCCCACCCGCTGGAGGCCAGGACCGGGCAGCCCACGGCCCCGTAGTCCTCGCAGACCGAGGCGTGCCGCCAGTAGTCGTCGCGGCGCTGGTGGCGCAGCCACTCCAGGACCCAGGGGCGGGTCCCCTCCAGGCGCTCGTGCCACATCTCCCGCCAGCGCTCGCCCACCAGTTCGGGATCGGGGGGACAGGTGGCGTAGGCGAACATCGTGCCGGCCTCGGCGAGGTTGTCCGAGAGCAGGCAGCCGCCCATGTAGTGCATGTCGTCGGCGTAGCGGTCGTCGGTGAAGGAGGAGATGACGATGGCGTCGAGGCCGGGCGGGCGCCGCGCCGCGACCTGGAGGGCGGCGAAGGCGCCCCAGGAGATCCCCATCATCCCGAGCCGGCCGTTGCACCAGGGCTGTTCGGCCAGCCAGGCCAGCACGTCCTCGGCGTCGCGCTGCTCCACCTCCAGGTACTCGTCGGCGAGCAGCCCCTCGGACTCGCCGGTGCCGCGCAGGTCCACCCGCACGCAGGCGTACCCGTGCCCGGCCATGTAGGGGTGGTGGAGGGAGTCGCGCACCGAGGTGAGGTCGCGCTTGCGGTAGGGGATGTACTCCAGCACCGCCGGCACGGGGTCGCGGTCGGAGGAGACCGGACGCCAGATGCGGGCGGACAGGTGGATCCCGTCGGAGACGGGGATACGGACGTGCTCCTCCTCCTGGATCGGGTGGGGCAGGTCGGTGACGGTGGAGATCATCGGACCTCCTCTCTCCGATCGGGGTCGGCGAACTCGAAGGGCAGCGCGGCGACGCAGCGCTCGTACTTGTCCTTCAGCCCGGCCTCGTCGTCGGCCCCGACGAAGACGTGGGCCAGCTCGTAGCTGTAGCTGTCCTGGCCGGGCATGTCGGACAGCCGCGTGCCGACCTCGGGGACGATGTCGACCTTGACCCCGGGGATCTCGCGTTCGAGGCGGGCGATCTCCTCGGGGGTGGGCACCCGGCGCACCACGCCGTCCTCGAAGCGGCGGTGGTACCACTTGGCGGCCAGCTCGTAGCGCCCCCGCCGGTGCGGCATCCGGGGGTCGCGGCCCAGCGCGAGCGCGAGCATGCAGTGGTGGTTGGGGACGCCATCGACGTAGTCGAAGAGCTCGGCGTGGGACTGGGAGTGGCGCGGGTTGATCTCCAACAGGTTGACCGCGCCGCTGTCGGGGTCGTAGAAGAACTCGATGCTGAAGGTCGCCGAGTCCAGGCCGATCCGGGAGATCACCCGCTTGGCGACGTCCTCCATTCGGCGCAGCACCGGTTCGGGCAGGGACGAGGGGTACTGGTGGCGCAGGAAGGCGGAGCTGTCGGGGTAGTTGATGGAGTCCAACGCGCCATAGACGACGACCTCGCCGTCCACGGCGTACCCCTCGACCGCGGCCTGCACGCCGGGAAGTTCCGCCTCGGCCAGGCAGGCCTGTCCGCCGGCGACGGCGACCTCGGGGGGCAGGTCGAGGCGGTCCAGGAAGTACTCGAAGGGGCGGCCGACCCGGGAGACGCCCGCGCGAATCTCGGCGACCGCCTCCCGGAAGTCCTCCTCCCCGGCGACGTGGAAGGCCAACTCCGAGGAGAAGGACTTGACGGGCTTGAGCCACATCGGGAACCCCACCCCCGCGGGCGGCCGGGGATCGTCCAGGTCGACGATCCCGAAGGCGGGGTGCTCGTCGATGACCTTCTGCTGTTCCAGCCGGCTCCAGTACTTGTGCTCGCACTTGACCACCGACTCCAGGCTCGTGCCGCGCAGGCCGTAGCGCTCGCACAGGATCGGCACCATGGTGCTGACGGGGAAGTCCCAGTAGCCGACGATGGCGTCGATCGTTCCGTCGAAGGCGTCCAGGCCGGCCTGGGCGCGTTCCATCAGGTCGGCCACGGGGATCTCCCCGTGCTGGAGCTCCTCGACGCTGAGCAGGGGGTGGAAGCGGTACTCCTGGGCGCCCGGGACGTCGCGTAAGGTGTCCAGGTTGGTCTCGTCCATGCCGATCACGAAGATGTTCGCTGGGGGCACGGTCGTCTCCTCGCCAGTCGGGGTCAAAGTCCTCCCCGCGGCTACCCACGTCACGGCCGCCAATCCCCCGCCGCGCTTCGGCCGTCCCGCGAAACGGCCGGGATCCCCGTGTCCGCCCGTGTCGGACGGCCCCGAAGAGACCGTCCAACGGCCGCCCGCGGGGAGCCGTTCACCCGTCGCGGCGTTCGCGCCTGCGGGCGAGGACCGCCTCGACGTCGTAGGGCATCAGGGTGAGCGGTGGTCCCGGAATCGGGCGCCGCAGCATCGCGCGGATCTCCTCGTTGATCCCTTCGACGATCCGGCGCGCCTCGGCCTCGCTGCCGGCCCGCTGCGCCGCGGCGAGCGCGTCCTCGGCCCGCTTGCGCAGGGCGAGCGCGGGTGGCAGGAGCGAGGCGCCCTCCTCGCGCAGCTTGCGCCTGATCCACCACATGTCGTCGTGGCGGCGGTCGATGTCGGGGATGGGCTTGCCCGCGCCCGGCAGGTTGTCGAACTCGCCTCGTTCGGTGGCCTCGCGGATCTGACGGTCGACCCAGGACTCGAAGTCCATCCCGGGCGGTTTGCGCTCGGTCATGTCGGCCTGCCTTCCGTGCTCGCGCCGTTGGGTCCGGATCTTCCGGCGGCGGAAGCCCTCAAAACAATGAGACCTCATCGCTTTGCTGATGGCGCGAACCTAACCCGGATACACTCACCCCGTCAATCCGATATGCCCTCATCGATTTACCTGGAGTGCCCATGGGAGGTCGCACCCGCGGTCCGGGGGCCCAGCACGAACTCCGCCGCGCCGAGATCGCCGACGCCGTCTTGGCGGTGGTCGCCGACCTCGGCCCGGCCGCCGTGTCGTTGAGCGAGGTCGCCGCCCGCGCCGGCGTCTCCCCGGGGCGCGTCCAGCACTACTTCCCGACCAAGGACCGGCTGATCACCACGGCGTTCGAGCGGGGCAACGCCCTGAGCACCGCCCGGATCGAACGCAAGGTCGCGGAAGCGGCGTCGCCCGCGGCGCCTCGCACCGTCGTGACCGTCGTCCTCGTCGAGCTGATCCCCTACGACGCCGCGACACGGGACCACCTGCGGGTCCGCCATTCCTTCGGCGCCCTCGCCCTGACCGACGAGGCCATCGCGACCCGGCTGCGAGCGGAGTACGCCCACCTGCACGACCGCCTGGCACGGCTGCTGGAACGCGACCGCGACGCCGGTCTGCTGCGCGAGGACGCCGACGCGAGGGAGGCCGCCGTCTCCCTCGTCGCCCTGGCCGAGGGACTGGCCTACTACGTGCTGGTCGGGGTGGAGCAGACCGAGGCCGCCCGTGGGCGCCTGCTCCGGGCGATCGACGGGTACTACCGCTGACCTCCCGCTCCGCCGGTCCGGCCCGTCGCCCCACCGGCGCCCGCACCGCCCACCCGGGGCCTGGCGGTCCGCGCCGCCCCGCCTGGGCGCGCCGGCCGCCGCCCCGATCGCGCGGGTACGGGCGACCGGGTTCCGGCCGCGCCCGCTGGTCGGGGCGCGCCGCCCCGTCAGGGCGGCCACGCGGTCCCCGGTGTGCGGGGCCGTCGTGGACGGACCCGCCACCGGAGACCGCGCTCACATCGCGATCGCGGCACCCGCGACCGGGCGTGACCCGCGAACGTCACAGCGGGTCGAGGCGGGCCTTGAGCAGGCAGAACTCGTTGCCTTCGGGGTCGGCCAGGACGTGCCACGGCTCCTCCCCCGTCTGGCCGATGTCGGCCGGGCGGGCACCGAGCGCGAGAAGACGTTCGAGTTCGGCGTCTTGATCGCGGTCGGTGGCGTTGACGTCGATGTGCAGTCGGGACTTCCCCTTCTCCGGTTCGTCCCTGCGGCTGAGGATGATCGTCGGCTGTGGGCCGCCGAACCCCTCGCGCGGCCCGATCTCCACCGCGCCCTCCTCGCGGTCCAGTACGACGTAGTCCAGGACCTCGCACCAGAAGCGTGCCAGCGCCTCGGGGTCGCGGCAGCCGAGCACGAGCTCACTGATACGACACGCCATGAACGAACCCCACTCTCACTCCGGGAACCGCCGGGTGGACCAGGGGCGGACCTCTTGGCCCCGGCGGGAGAACAACCCGGCGATCGTAGTGGACGAGGCGAGCGCGAGTGAAGCGATTTCAGGGCCGCCCTCGTCCGGGCGACCGGGCGTGGCCGCCGGCCACGCGGCGTAGGCCGTGTCTCATGATCGATCTCGCAGGGCCAAATGTCGTTGAGCTTGTGGTGGGCGGCCCGGAAGACTGACGCCATGGCCTCTCGACACTTCGTCTTCCTCGATCCTGACGGCATGAGTGCCGGCGGCTGGCTGTATGTGGTGGTCGAGGCGGAGACCGGGGTCTGCTATCAGCAGCAGTACGGCGGAACGGCTTGCCGGCAGGGGCGGGTCGAGGGCTTTTTAGTGCCGTTGTTCGGCCCTGATGAGCTGGACGCGTTGCGCGAGCTGTTCGAGAAGCACTTCCGTGGTGCCGGCACCCGGAACCACGGGTGGCCGGATGACGAGCGGGACAGGCTCCGGGAGATCATCGGAGCCGTCCGCTACTGGGCATCCGACGGAACCACCGAGGAGCCGCACGCTCTGCGGCTGGACGGGAGCCGGATCCGTGAGATCGATGAGGCGTGGGTGCCGGTGGTCACGCCGGACGGTCCAGGCGTGCTGGTGTGGTTCAACTCGGACTGAACACGATGATCAGCTGTCGGCCCTGAGCCGGAGGATCAGTGCCACGATGACCACCCCGGCCGGGTAGCGGGCCGCCGGCTTGGCGAACCGGGTCGCCACGGCGCGTCCGTTGTCTCTCCTCGCCCCACCACACGATCGATCATGGGACACGGCCTAGCCGACCGCCGTGCCGAAGGCGAGGCCGAGCAGGTAGGTCGCCGCAGCGGCGGCGGCGCCGATCGCGAATTGGCGTAGCGCCCTGCGCAACGGGGACGCGCCGGACAGCAGCCCCACGACCGCGCCGGTGAGCAGCAGGCCGATCCCGGTGAGGACACCGGCCACGACGAGCGCGGCGGTCCCCTCCCCACCGGCCAGGAACGGCAGCACCGGGATCGCCGCCCCCGTCGCGAAGAAGGCGAAGCTCGACACCGCCGCGCCGATCCCGCTGCCCACCACCTCGTCGCCTCCACCGCCCGCGCCCAGCGCGCCGGGCGCGGGCATGCCGTGGCGCAGCACCGCGTCGGCGCGCCGGCGCGCCTCCTCCGCCGCCATCCCCCGGGCCCGGTAGACCAGGGCGAGCTCGTTGACGTCGACGTCGAGCGCGGGCGGCGGCGCCGTGGCGTCCCCGCCGGGGGCGGAGGCCGCCAGCAGTTCCCGCTGCGAGCTGACCGACACGAACTCCCCGGCCGCCATCGACAGCGCGCCGGCCAGCAGCCCCGACAATCCGGTCAGCAGCACCGTCTGGGAGCCGGCTCCACCGCCGATCACCCCGAGGACCAGGGCCGCGTTGCTCACCAGCCCGTCGTTGGCGCCGAAGACGGCGGCGCGCAGTGTCCCCGACATCCGGGCCCGCCCGCGCGCGGCGAGCCCGCGCACCACCTCGGCGTGCACGCGCTCGTCGGCGGCCATCGCGGGTGAGGCGTCGGCGTCGCCCTCGTAGAGGGACCGGTCCTCGGCCCGCTGGAGGAGCGCCAGCACGAACACCCAGCCGAAGCGGCGGGCGCAGAGGTTGAGCAGCCGGCTCCGGGGCCCGCCCCGGCGCGGCGGCCCGACCCGGTCGCCGAGCAGGTCCTCCCAGTGCGCGACGTGGCGTTCCTCCGCGGCGGCCAGGCCGAGCAGGATCTCGCGCTCCTCGCCGGTGCGGCGGGCCGCCAGCGCGCGGTAGGTCCGGGCCGCCTCCCGCTCGTCGGCGAGCCGGCGACGCCACCGCCGCAGGGTCGAGGAGGAAGGGGCGGGGCCGCCTTCCGGTTCCTCCTGCCGCGCCATTGGTGCCCTCCTCGCCTCCGAAGCTCCGGCCGTGCCCGCGGGGACGCCCCTGCCCCTCGCCCGCCCGGCCGAAGACGAGCCCGCGGAAGGCGTCACGCAGCCGGGAGATCGGCACCGGGTCGCGGGAGTAGCGGATCCGGTCGGTGAGCAGCAGCGCCCACCTGCCGACCCGGGGCGACACCCACGTCGCGGTCCCGGTGAAGCCGTAGTGGGTCCAGACGTCCTCGCCGGGGTCGGTGCCGGGGGCCGGATGCCACGACAATCCGCGCGCGGGGCACAGCCCGCCGGTACGCACGCGCGGTGAGGCCTCGCCCCATCGAGGCCCAGCCGTCGCCGTCCCCGGCTTCCCGAGTATCGCCCGGTCCGCGGGTTCCCCGCCGGGCTTCACCGATTCCGGACCGGATTTCAGGACCCCGAGGCGCGCGGGGTCAGCCCGCGGATGCGGCCGTCCAGCTCCTTGCGGTAGAAGTCGATGAAGCCGTCGGGATCGGGGCCGGCGTTCTGCATCACCAGCCGGTCGAAGCCGGCGTCGACGTAGGCCTGGGCCGACTCGACGTAGCGCTCCGGGTCGGGACCGCAGGCGAACTGGGCGAGCACGTCCTCCTCCCGGACGGTGGAGGTGGCCGCGTCGAAGTTGACGGGGTTGGGCAGCTCGCTCATGACCTTCCACCCGGTCAGCGCCCAGCGGCTCGTCTCCAGGACGGCCTGCGCGGCGGTGTGCTCGTCGGGGGCCCACGCCATGGGCACCTCGGCGTAGCCGGGGCCGTCGCCGCCCGCGGCGCGGTAGTGCTCGACGATCTCGCCCTTGGGCTCGGTGGCGAACAGGCCGTCGCCGAGCTCGGCGGCGATGCGCGCCGAGACCTCGCCGCTGGCGGCCACGGCGATCAACGGCGGCTCCTCGGGCAGGTCGAAGACGCGGGCGTCCTCCAGCCGCAGGTACTCCCCCTCATAGGAGCGGTATCCGCCGCGCCACAGCAGCCGGATGATCTCCAGCGCCTCGCGCAGCATCGCGTGGCGCACCCGGACCGAATCGGGGAACTCCTGGCCGACGACGTGCTCGTTGAGGCGTTCCCCCGACCCCACGCCCAGGACGAACCGCCCGCCGGAGATCAGGGCCGTGGTGGCCGCCGCCTGGGCGATGATCGCCGGGTGGTAGCGCACGGTCGGGCAGGTCACACCGGTGGCCAGGCCGATCCGCTCGGTGCGGGCGGCGATCGCGCCGAGCACGGTCCAGGCGAACGGGGAGTGGCCCTGCACGTCGAGCCAGGGATGGTAGTGGTCGCTGATCTCCACGAAGTCGAACCCGGCCTGCTCGGCCAGGACGGCCTGGCGGACGAGTTCGTCGGGGCCGAACGCCTCGGCGGCGAGCTTGTATCCGATCTGCATCTGTTCCTCGTTCCGTGTGGTCGGGAGGTCGGCGCCCCGTCCCGCCGGGCGGCACCTGCCGAGTGCCATCGGGGCGGTCCTAAAACGGTCTCCCCGCGCCCGTCGAGGTGGGGCGAGTCGCCGCTACCCGCACGCCCACCGGGCATGCGTGCTCGGTCCGAGAGCGCCGTCCCCCGCGCGGGGACGCGCCGGTCGGTGGACAAGCGGCGCGTCCGGCCCGGGAGCGCCGTCGTCGGGCACCGCCCCACGGCGTCGAAGGGAAGGCGCCGCCGCATCGGTGTCGCAGAGGGGTGGAACGGCGACGATGGCGCCGCCGCCTCCCCGGTCTCGGGCCGGCGACCGTCCCTTCGCGTCACCGCCCGGCCCCGGCCGGGCGTGTGGCGGGCGGCCGGAGCAGGCAGCGGCCCCGCCCCGCCCTGCCCCGCGCGCGCCACCGAGCCGGCCCTGGGCACGGCCCCCTGGGCGCCCCGTTCCGCGGCCAGCCCGGCCGTCCCTCGGCTCCCGGCCGTTCGCGGTGGGGGCCGGCGAAGCGGTAGCGCACCACCCACACCCCTCTGCGGGCCTGGGCCGGCCATCGGGCGAACAGGGCGGCCGTGATCCGCAGCGGCGGCGACAGCGCCCCCACCCGCTCCTGGACGCCGAAGCGCTCGTCGACGAAGACGAGGCCGGGGGCCAGCGCCTCGACGGCGCGCGGCTGGTCGAACCCGAAGCCCCGGTAGCCGCGGGGAATTCCCAGGCGCCGCATCATGGGCTGGGCCCCGACGGTGCGGGCCACCAGGCGCGGATAGGCGTTGAAGACCAGTTCACCGTCGTGGAAGTGCCCGGCGAGCGCGGTGAGCATCGCCCGCGCCCCGTCAGGGGGAAGGAGACCGACGAGCCCGTCGGCCACCACGATCGTGGGACGGTTCCGGGGCAGGCCGGCGAGCCAGCCGGCGGCGGTGACGTCGGCCGCCACCAGGTGCGCGCGGGCGCCTTCGGGCGACAGGGGCTCAGGGGGCAGCAGGGCACGGCGTAACTCCGCGGCCGCGGGCAACTCGACGTCGTACCAGTCCACTTCGGAACCCGGCCGGATCCGGTGGCGGCGGGTCTCCAGCCCGGCTCCGAGTTCGACCACCACCGCGTCGCGGTGGGTCGCCAGGAAGGATCGCACGGCGCGGTCGAGCATGACGCTGCGCAGGGCCGTGGCGAGGGCCACCGTGCCACCGACCCCGACACGGCCGGGGTCGACGTCCAGGCGCTCCAGCAGCGCGGCGGGCACCGGGTCACCGAGGAACGGCACGGACCGGCGCTCGTCCCGCGCCCGGCCGATCAACGTCACCACGAGCGTTCGTTCGACCGGGGACAGGTGGGCGAGACCGTAGCGGTCCGATGGCGGTTCGGTCATGCTCCTGCTCCTTCGCGGGGAGGGCGGGGCGGCCGGGCCTGGGCGGTCATGGTTCCGGCCGGAGAGGAGACGGCCTCGCCCGGGGCGTGGGGCGGCGGGGCCGGCCCGTCACCCACGGTCCTGGACGGAGACCCGTCCGTTGTGCGACGCCAGCGCCTATGGCCCCGACGCCCGGTTCCGGGGCGCGCGGGCGGGCAACGCCGGCGCGCCCCTGCGGACCACCGGAAACGGCACCGGCTATTCCCAGCCCGGCACGCCCACCGCGGCCGATCCCTACGTCGACCACGCCGACGTCCGTGTCCCCCGCGACGGGTTGGAGCTCTCCCGGGGGTGGGGATTCCCTCCAGCCTGGAGCCGAAACCACAGTGGGGCTTCCCGCCCGTCGCGGGATCACCTACAGGAGACCGGAAACCTCGACAATTCAGGCATGAAGAGCGCCCTTCCCGCTACCGGGAGGGGCGTGGTCGCGTGAACCGGATGCCGCCGCGGGCGGACCTGTCCGAGCGGCCGACGCCCGCGGAGCCTTCCGGCCCGAGGCGGCGAAGAACACCGACCGCACCGCGGTCAGCCGCCACCATCGGTCGCCTCCCCCTTCTCCTGGTAGACCAGGAGCTGGTAGCCGGGCACGCTGGCGACGTCGAACGCGTGGAACTCGATGCGCAGCAGGCCCCGGGCGGGGTGGCGCAGCACCTTCGTCTCATGGGTCTTGGGCCACACGTCGTGGCGCGCCCACAGGTCGGGGAACTCCGGGCTCTCGGCGTTGAGCCGGTCGAGCAGTTCCCGGAGCCGGGCCGGGGCGACCGCGAAGTCGGCGCTGGCCCGCAGGTTGGCCACGGTGGCCTCGGCGGAGGCCTGCCACTCGACGAAGAACCGGCGGCCCTGGGGATCCAGCAGGACCATCTCCAGCAGGTTCGCGGTCTCCTCGAACCCGGCGAACAGCTCCCGCGCCGCGGCGTTCATCGCCAGGACGTCGAGCACCGGATCCAGCACGATCGCGCCGGAGTCGCTCCAGGAGTCCATCAGGTTCAACAGCTCGGCCGGCACCGGCCGGACCGTCGCCTCCTCGTCGAGCCGGCGTGCCGCGCCGGCCAGCGCGTACAGGTGCCGGTCCTCGGCCTCGGTCAGCCGCAGCGCCCGGGAGAGGCCGGCGAGGACCACCTCCGAGGGGCGGGTCTCCTTGCCCTGCTCCAGTCGTCGGTAGTAGTCGACGCTCACCCCGGCGATCGCGGCGACCTCGTCGCGGCGCAGGCCGGGCACCCGGCGCTCCCCCGCCGCGGGCATGCCGACCTCCTCGGGCGTCACCCTGGCGCGGCGGGTCATGAGGAACTCGCCCAACTCGCTGCGTGACATGCCGTGAGCCTACCGACGGACACGGCGTGGCCGCCGACCGGTGGGGGGCCGTATCGCTACCCCCCGGATCGGCGGAACCGGTCGCACACTGGTCGACATGGACACGACACACGACACCCAGCACTCCGCCCGAACCATCTCCGGCACCCCGCTCGCTGGACGTGTCGCCGTGGTGACCGGTGCCTCCAGCGGCATCGGCGAAGCGACCGCCCTGCGCCTGGCCGGACTCGGCGCGAAGGTGGCGTTGATGGCCCGTCGCGGCGACCGGCTCGACGAGGTCGAGGACCGCGTCCGCGCCGACGGGGGAACCGCCCTGGCGCTGCCGACCGACGTCACCGACCGCGCTGCCGTCCTCGCGGCGGCCGACCGGGTCACCGAGGAACTGGGCCGGGCCGACCTCGTCTTCGCCAACGCCGGTGTGCAGCTGATCTCTCCCATCACCGACCTGGCGACGGCCGACTGGGACGCCCAGATCGACCTCAACGTCAAGGGCGTCATGAACACCATTCAGGCGTTCGTCCCCTCCCTGGAGGCGGCCGCGGCCGAGGGCCGAAGCGCCGACCTCATCATGACGTCGTCGATCGCCGCCGTGCGGATCCTGGAGGGCTTCCAGGTCTACTCGGCGACCAAGGCCTACGTCGCCCAGCTGACCCGGCTGCTCCGCACCGAATTGGGCCGCAAGGGGATCCGCGTGGGAGTGGTCGAGCCGGGCATGGTCGACACCGAACTGCCCGACCACGTCACCGACCCGGCCGCGAGCAAGCTCATGGCCGATCTCATCGAACGGATCGACGTCCTGTCGTCCGAGGACGTCGCCGAGACGGTCGCCTTCATGAGCGCGGTGCCCAAGCACGTCAACCTCACCGAGATCACCATCCTCCCGACGGAGCAGGTCATCTAGCGCTCATCGGCGACCAGAGATCCGAAATCTCCGAACGGACGTACACCCCGGGCGCGGGGACGGGCCGGCCCGTCCCCGCGCCCTGCCGAACCCCCCGTTGCCTCCCCTGGTCGTTCGACGGCGTTGAAACCCGCCGGCAACACCTGGGGACGCGGCCACCGGCCGTGAACGGACGGTTCCCCCGCCCGGCCATCACCGCAGGGCCACGGTTCAGCTGGCACCGGTGCCCCGAACTCCTTCACCGGGTCCTGGACCAGAGCGCGGGACCGCTACGCCTCCGGGCGGCGGTCCGCCTGATGCCGCTCTCCACCCGACCCGCGAGCCACATCGCCCCGCTGACCACCGGCGACATCCCCCAGGACACCAACGGCCAGGCGCTCGTCCGTCCCGGCGGCCCGCCGGCACTGGTCCCCGTACCCCCGCCGACCTGCCGATCTAGGCCCGGGATCAGCGGACCGACATGAACACCACCAGCCAGGACGCGACCTGGTTGTTCCCCGGCCGCGGGGCCGAGCGTCCCACGCACCCGCACGGCCTCGCCGAACCGATCCGCGACAGCGGTGCGCGCCCCGCACCGCTCGTCGTCGGGACGCTGGGGTTCGACCACGGGGCCACCACCCGGGTCGTCACCCAGGCCGGAGGGGCCTGGAACCGCTACACCTCCAACGACCACGCACCGTGATCGGGACCAGGGAGAACACGGGCCACTCGGTCAACGGCTCCTGCCGGTCTCGGCCCCTGGCCTGGACCTGCGCGCCGAGACCCATGTCGAGGTCGACGGCGGCCTGGTCCGTGGCCGCCTCCTGGACTACGGCGACACCCTGCCGTGGCCGCGGGGTCACGCTCACGAGGACATCCACCACGACCGCCCGCGGACCGGCCCCCTGGCCGTCGTCACCGCGGTGACCAGGGTTTTCGGCCCGACGCGCTGGTCGTGGGCCGCGGCCGGGCAACGGCGCCGCGTACGCCTCCGGCCAGACCACGGCCTGAGGTGACGGGGACGCCGGCGCACGGCCCGGGTGTCGATGCGACGAGCCGGCCGAGGACACCGGTCCGATCCCAAGCCGGAGGCGGACCGGATGTCCGCCCCCCTGCTGTCCGCACCGGGCCCGGCGTCAGCGAACGCCTCGTGCGCGCTCGCGCTACCGGGACCGCCGGTGCGCCTTCCACGCCCGGTGGAGTTCGCGCCGACGCTCGTACTCCCTCTTCGCCCGGAGCCGCGGATCTGCTTCGGGGGTCAGGGCCGCCGGGCCCATGACGTGCAGGAACGCGTAGTTGATATGGAATCCCATCCTGTACAGCAGCGAGAACGAGTCCTGCTCACGCGGCTTGTCCATGACCGTCCACCTCACCGTTCCCCCGAACCGCGGACGCACGCCGCGAGAGTGCAATCGAGCGGGGAATCCATTGCCGTGAAAACCGCGGTCTTCCCCACCCAGCAGCGTACCCGCCCGGTTTTCGCCACCCCGGTCAGCCCGCCCCGCTCGGCCGCCGGCCTCCGCACCAGCGTCCACGCCGAGAACCCGCCCCCCTGACCGCCTGGGGCGGCCTGGCCCAGGCCGCGGGACGGGGCGCACCGATCGGCGCGGCGAGCGGAGCGATCATGCCCGGTGCGGGCGGCCCCACCGCCCACGCCTTCGACCTCACTGATGTTCGGCCATGACCGCGTCCGGCGGGTCGAGCCGATCTGGGCCATCTACTCATTCGCCCGATCCGAGGGGACGAACCCGAGGTGGAGGTGTTCCCTTCCTGGTTGCCTCAGCTGATCGAAGCGGCGATTTGGACGTTGAAGAACCAGCTCGGGCCGGAGCGGTACGCGGTCCGCACCATGGAGGGGTGTGGGCGCGGGTATGTCAGCGCATCGTGGCGTTCAACGCCGTGATCTGACGTGACCGGCTGATCGATGCCCCGGCCAAACGGTCCTTGATCGCTTACGACCACTGACCAGGACACACAACAATCCCATCAACGATCCAGCCCTCAGTGGTAGGCAGGGGGCGGGGAGGACCGCTTCAGGATCTGGTGGCAGCCTCCGCGTAACGTGCCGTTACCCGGAGGCTTCATCGTGTCCAGGTTCGTCAACCCAGGCCGTCTGTCCGTCGGCAAGGTTCACTTATCGGAGGTCAGGTTCAGGAAAAAGCAGCGCCCGCGCGAACCGTCGCGCGGGCGCCGCGGCGTCAGGGTGAACGCCTTGTTTTCCCAAACCACACCACCCCGTCGGGTCAGCAGGTCCTGCCTGTGTACCAGGCGTACTTCCCTGGCGCCACCGATGTCGCTGCGCCCCGGAGGCAGGCACCGCTCGCGGTCTCCCTTGGGGAAGGTGTAGTCGATGCGCCGACTGTCGGAGGGCAAGGTCAAGCTCGGCGCCGGCACCCTGTACGGGGCACTGGACCGCCTGGCCGATCAGGGCCTGGTGGAGGTTTCGGGCGAGGAGGTCGTCAACGGCCGCAACCGCCGCTACTACCGGCTCACCGGCCAGGGACACGCGGTCTTGGCCGGTGAGGCCGAGCGCATGGCCCGCCTCGCCGAGCTCGCGCACCGTCTGCTCGCCCCCGGCCCCCGCCCCCAGACAGGAGGAGCCTGACCGATGGACGCCTACGAACGGCAGCTGCGCCGGGCACTGCGCTGGTACCCGCGCCACTACCGCGAGAGCCGCGGCGAGGAGATCGTGGCCACCGCGCTGGAACTGCGCGCCCCCGGCGCGCAGGAGGTGGACCGGGCCGAACTGCGGGGACTGGCCTTGGCGGGCCTGCGCACCCGTGTGCGCGAGCACCCGCCGCTGCGCGCGTGGGCCGCCTACCGCTTCCTGGGGGCGCGGGTCCCCTACCGGTATCGGATGTGGGCCCGCGACGACGTGGTTGGACGCTGGTTCGCGGTACGCCGGTTCGGTTGGGGCCTGGCGGCGCTCGTCGTCGTGATGGCGGCGTGCCTGCCGCTCGCCTACGGGGGAGCCCTGTACGCGGGGCTGGACCCGTGGGGGGACGACTACACGGTGGGACTGGCGCCCAAGGTGGTGGAGAGCCTGCTGGCGGCGGGAAGTCTGTGGCTGGTCTTCTGGGTGACGGCGCAGTTCGTGACCCGATTCGACCGCGACTCGGTGCTGGCCCGGCACGGCTTCGCCCCTGAGGCCGAGCCACCGGCCGGAGTGAGTGAGCGCCACGGCTGACACCGCCTCAGGAGAAGGCCTCCGTTACGAGGGGTATCCGCGTCGGATCTGGCATTACCCAAACCGCGTGGGCTGAGTCATGTGAAACGCTCACCGGAACAGTCGGACCGCGGCGGCCGGTTCGGGAAGCCGGGGCATATCACAGAACCCGTCGCGAGGGGCATCGCGCGGAAGCTGTCTCACGAGAGGATGTGAGAACGAAGTTCAGGGGCGAACCGAACACGGTCCGGCGGGGGTTCGCGTCCTCTCAGAACCGCTCATTTCCGCGGACACGGGACGTGCAGCAGCCCCCGGCGCCGAGGGCGTCACTCCACACAGGGGCGAGCAAGGACCCGGACAACGGATTCTTCACGGCGCCGGCCGGTCAGTCGCTTCGTCTGCGAGCACGCAGAGCGGCCCAGTGGCGCAGGCGGTCGGAGATCTGGGCTTCGTAGCCGTTACGGGTGGGCCGGTAGTACGTCTCGCGGTCCATGCCGTCGGGGAAGTAGTCGGCGCCGGAGAAACCGTCGGCGGTGTCGGGGTCGTACTGGTAGTCCTCGCCGTAGCCGAGATCCTTCATCAGCCGGGTCGGGGCGTTGAGGATGTGAGCGGGCGGCATGAGCGAGCCGGTGCGGCGGGCGGCGCGGTGTGCGGCGTTGAAGCCGCGGTAGACGGCGATGGACTTGGGCGCGGTGGCGAGGTAGACGACGGCCTGGGCGATCGCCAGCTCGCCCTCGGGGGAGCCCAGCCGTTCGTACACGTCCCAGGCGGCGAGCGCCTGCCGGAGGGCGTGCGGGTCGGCGATGCCGATGTCCTCGCTTGCGAAGCGGACCAGGCGGCGGGCGACGAACAGGGGGTCCTCGCCGCCGTCGAGCATGCGGGCGAGCCAGTACAGCGAGGCGTCCGGATCGGAGCCGCGCATCGACTTGTGCAGCGCGGAGATCAGGTTGTAGTGGCCCTCCTGCGTCTTGTCGTACAGGGGGGCGCGCTGCTGGATGTGGTGGACGAGCGCCGCGGTGTCCAGGGCGCTTTCGGTGTCGGGGAGGGCCTGGAGCTGTTCGGCCATGTTGAGGAGGTAGCGACCGTCACCGTCGGCCATGGCGATCAGGGCGCCGCGGGCGTCGTCGTCAAGAGGCAGCCGGAGGCCGGTGAGCTGCTCGGCGCGGTCGAGGAGCGTGGACAGCGCGGCTTGGTCGAGGCGTTTGAGGACGAGGACCTGGGTGCGGGAGAGGAGGGCGCCGTTGAGTTCGAAGCTCGGGTTCTCCGTGGTGGCGCCGATCAGGGTGATCGTGCCGTCCTCGACGTAGGGAAGAAAGCTGTCCTGCTGGGCACGGTTGAAGCGGTGGATCTCGTCGACGAACAGCAAAGTGCCCTGGCCGATGCCGCGCCGGCGTTGTGCGGCGGCGAAGACCTTGCGCAGGTCGGCCACGCCGGAGAAGGTGGCCGACACCGGTTCGAAGGCCAGGTTGCCGGCGTGCGCGAGGAGCCGGGCGATGGTCGTCTTCCCGACGCCGGGCGGCCCCCACAGGATGGCGGAGCTGAGACGCCGCTGGGCGACCATGCGGCCCAGCGGGGCGTCTGGGGCCAGGAGGTGGTCCTGTCCGACGACCTCTTCCAGCCGGGTGGGGCGCAGGCGGTCGGCGAGCGGCCGGGTGGGCTCCTCGTCGAAGAGCGGCAGGGTCGGTTCCATCGGTCTCTCGGGTCGGTGGCGGACGTGTGCGGGGTGGCGAGCCTTGCACGGGGACACTGGCGAGCGGGGGATCAGCCGCTTGTGGCGCTCCTCCCACACCAGGACGGTCGCGTCACGGCAGCCGTTCGACGACCAGGTCGCAGGAATCCTCGACCGCGTCGGCGACAGGCCCCTCGCTGACGCCGGGTCCCGGCCCGGGTGAGATCCAGTGGCCTCTGTCGAGGTAGCGGCCCGGTGTGATCGAGGCGTAGCCGTTCATGCGCGCGGGCGGGTTCGCGGTCGCGATTGCCCATGATGACCTGCCCGTCCGGGTCGACGGTGGCGATCGGGAACACCTTGCCCGCGACCGTGTACACGTCGAACCGGGGGTGAAGGGGCGTCCGGCGGGAACTCCTGATCCCGGCCGCGCTCACCGGGCCGCCCGCGCGCCGCTGCCGTAGGTGTGGGGGTCGACGGGCTGCTCGGCCTTGGGCAGGCGAGCGACGACGAGCCGGTAGGACTCGGTGACGAGTTCCCTGACGAGGGACTCATCGACGCCTTCCCCGCCTTCCAGCGTGATCCAGTGCTTCTTGTTCATGTGGTAGCCGGGAGTGATGTGGCTGTTGTGCTCCCGCAGGGCAAGGGCCTCGCCGGGCTCCGCCTTGAGGATCACGACGGGACGCCCGGGGACTTCGGTCATCAGCATGAACACCTTGCCGCGCACCTTGAAGACCTCCCAGTCGTCACCGAAGGGATGATCCAGCCAGGCTCCGGGAAGTTCCCGCGCACAGTCAGCGGCGGTCTTGTGCAGGGTCGGTCCGTTCATGAACGTCTCCTTCCTCGGGTGGTGGCGGGTCGGCGCCGAGGGACGCGGACAGTGCACCACACGGTCGCGGCGGCACCCCCATCCTTCCGTTGAAAGCGGCAAATCGGGCAGTAGGCTGCGGACACATGATGGTCGATAGGCGACACCCCAGGCCGGGCGGGCAGCCCGGACCGGCCGCGATCCCGCTGTATGGTTTCCAGCCCCCGGTGGGCACTCCCTACGGGCTGGAGGTGAGCACCGTCGAGGACTTCTTCGCCGAGCACGACGACTGGCCGTGGAACCCGCCCCGTCCAGGCCGCGCCACCTTCCACTACCTCATCGCGGTCACCGAGGGCGAGCTGCTCCACGATGTCGACCACGTCACGCGAACCGTCGCCCCCGGCCAGTGGCTGTGGGTGCGTCCCGGACACGCACAGTGCTGGCATCCGCCCGGCACCGCCCGCGGCCCGTTCATCCTCTTCGAACCGGACGTACTGACACCCGGCACCGCCCGCCTGCTGGCACCGCTCATCGCGCACGAGGCCCCCGCCGTCCTCAGCCCGCCCCCCGACGACGCCGCCTGGCTCCAGCAGACGGCACTCCAGCTCCTCGACGAACACCGGGCACTTGGACGCCGCCCCCTCGATGTCCACCACGCCCTGCGGCGCAGCCTGCTCGAATCACTGCTGCTGCGCCTTGCCAACGCCCCCGGCATCACCCCCGCGGGCGCGGCGACGGCCGGCACGGGCCGCGGGGACACCTACGGCCGGTTCGTGGACGCCTTGGAGCTGCACTTCCGCGAACTGCACCGGGCCGCGGACTACGCCGAGCTGCTGGGCTGCTCGGTCCGCACCCTCAGCCGCGCCGCTCGGGACGCCACCGGCAAAGGGGCGCGTGACCTGATCGACGAGCGGCGCCTCCTCGAAGCCCGGCGCCTGCTCGGAAGCGCCCGGTGGGACGCCCGGAGTGTGGCCGCTCACCTCGGCTTCACCGATCCCGCGAACTTCGGCCGTTTCTTCCGCAACCACACCGGCGTCACCCCGGTCGCCTTCGCGGCCCGCGCAATCACGGCCGATCCGTGAGCGGCGTGCGGCGCCCCCAATGCCCTCTCAGTCGTTCAGGACGACAACGTGCTTGCCCGGCGTCGTGCCGGTCTCGACGTCGGCCTGGGCATCGCGAACCCGCTCCAGGCCGTGGTAGACCTTCGCGACCGGGGCCCTGAGCCGTCCGGCGGCGATGGCGTGCAGATGCTGCTGGAACACCCGCGCGGGCAGGTCGCCGGCTTCGCCCGCGTAGCTGGTCAGCCGCACCCCGTTGGGGATCATGAACGGGGTGAAGTCGGGGACCGTCCACTGGCCCGCCAGGGCTCCGGTGAAGCAGACGGTGCCGTGGCGGCGGACGGCGCGGAAGGTGTCGGCGAGGACCGAGCAGCCCACCAATTCCAGTACGGCGTCGACGCCGTCCGGTATCAGCTCGCGCACCTGGTCGGCGATGGTGCCGTTGTCGACGAGAGGATGGTCGACGCCCACGGCTCGCAGGTCCCCGGCCCGGTCCGGGCTGCGGGTGGTGGACAGCACGGCGGCTCCGATGTCCTTCGCGATCGTGGCCGCGCTCAGCCCGACCGTGGAGGTGCCGCCGCGGATCAGCAGCGTCTGCCCGGCCTGTAGGCCGAGACCGGTGGTGAGGGATCCGTAGGCGGTCTGGAACATCTCCGGCAGGGCGCCGACGACGTCCCAGGGCAGGCCGGTCTCGAACGGGATGACCTGCCCCGCGGGGACGGCCACGTACTGGGCGTAGGCGCCGTCGAACGAGCGGCCCATGCCGCCCATCATGGTCGCCACCCGCTGGCCCGGGCGCAGCCCGCTGTCCGCGTCGGCCTGGTCGACCACACCGACGCCCTCGATGCCGGGGATGCGCGGGTAGGTGACCTCCGGATCCGACTCGCCCCTTCGGGTCGTGACCTCGGACTCGTTGACGCCGAACGCCTTCACCTTGATCCGCACCCATCCGGGCCGCGGCTCGGGCATCGGCACCGTGGTGACCTGAAGGGCGTCCAGACCACCGGGCTGGGTGACGACGACCGCCCGCATCGTCGCCGGTGCGGCGTCGTCGGCTGCTGTCGGCCGGCTCATACCGAACTCCTCTGTCGTGTCTCGTGCCCCGAAGATGTGGACCCACAGCCGTGGCTCCCGACGCGGCGGCGTGCCCGGCGAGGTCGTCGTCCGCCTCTACCCGATGGAGGTCATCACCTGCGGCGGCATCCTCGACCGGCGGCCAGGGCGGCGGCGCGGTGTTCGGTGAGGGCCAGGGGGGTGAGATCGGGGTTCGCGGTGGGCAGGCCCGGCATCACCGAGGCGTCGATCACGAACAGGTCCGCGACACCGCAAACCGCGCCGCTGGGAACACCACGGCTCCGGGTCGGATGTGCCGATCCCGCACGCCCCTATCCCACCCGACGGCCGATCCGCAGTGATCGGCCGTCGGCGTACCCCATGAGGCGCCTGCCCGACCGCGCCCGATTTCGCCACCAGGGCCTGAACGGTCTCATCGCTACCGCCCGACCCCCGGCCGACACGATCTCGTCCCCGCCCGCGTGGGCGTGGGTCGCTGTGTCGCTCCTCCCCTTGACCCCGACGGCGCGCTCGCCCTGGCGGCACTGCGCGACCACGCGGGACTCGTCGACGCGGGGCCGACGCGGGCACGGGCGGGCACGGGCGGGCACGGGCGGGCACGGACTCCGCGCCCGCCGGTGGTGCCGTGGGACCCGCGGTCGCCGACAGTGGCGACGTGGCGGCCGGACGCGCGGCCGGCCCGGCCCGGGGCCGGGTCAGGAGGGGGCGCGCCCCGCGGGGAACCCGCCGGTGGCCACCGGTCCCCACCGCTGCGGGGTGACGCGCACCAGGGCCTTGCCCTGGCGGCGCATGGCCTGCCGGTACTCCTCCCAGTCCGGGTGCTCTCCGGCGATCACCCGGAAGTACTCGACCAGGGGCTCGACCGCCTCCTCCCCGCTCAGCACCTCGGCGGTGCCGTCGACCTGCACCCAGGGGCCGTCGAAGTCGTCGGAGAGCACGACCACGCTCACCCGCTCGTCGCGCGCGGCGTTACGGGCCTTGACCCGCTCGGGGTAGGTGGACACCACGATCCGCCCCTGCCCGTCCACCCCGCAGGTGACGGGAGACGCCTGGGGGGAACCGTCGCGGCGCCGGGTGATCAGCAGCGCCTTGTGCCGTGGGGAGATGAACTCGATGAGCGCGTCACGGTCGACGGTGGTGTTGGTGGCGATCCTGGGACTCACGTCGTTCGCTTTCGTCGGCGTTCCTGTCGCGGGTTCCGGCCGGGCCTTCCCCCGCCCGTCGGGTCGACGCTATCCGACCGCCCCTCGGACCGGCGTACGCCGCTCCCGTCCTCGGAGCGAACGCGCGGCGGCCCGCGCGGCCGTACCCCGGCGCGCGGAAGACCCCCTGACCGGCCACCAGGTCACCACGGGCCGGGGCGGCGCGGGAGGCCCTGACAGTACCTGGAAGCGCCCCGCGGCGGGGAACCGGCCATCACCCCGGCTCGCGCGGCCGGCACCGGGAACGGCCCGGCCGCCATCGGACCTCCGCGGGAGCTCCGCCGTCCCGCGCGAGGTAGCGTGTCCCGGGAATCCCTCCGGGGGCCGACGGCGAACACGGATTCGAAGGGAAGAGACCGAATGGAACAACGCACCCTGGGTGAGGTCCAGGTCGGCGCGATCGGCCTGGGGGCCATGCCACTGTCGGTGGACGGCGGACCCGAGCCGCAACGCGCGATCCGCACCGTCCACGCCGCCCTGGACGCCGGGGTGACGCTGATCGACACCGCCGACGCCTACCAGCCCAAGGGCGCCGGCATCGGCCACAACGAGGAGCTGGTCGCCCGGGCGCTCGCCTCCTACGGCGGTGACACCTCCCGGGTGCTGGTGGCCACCAAGGGCGGCCACGTGCGCACCCCCGACGGCGGGTGGGACCTGGACGGGCGTCCCGAGCATCTGAAGGCCGCGGCCAAGGCCTCGGCCGCCCGGCTGGGGGTGGAGGCGATCGGCCTCTACCAGCACCACCGTCCGGACCCCCGGGTCCCCTACGAGGAGACGATCGGAGCCCTGGCGGAGCTGCTGGACGAGGGCGTGATCCGCATGGCGGGCATCTCCAACGCCGACGAAGGGCAGATCCGCACCGCCCAGGAGGTGCTGGGCGGCCGGCTGGCGGCGGTGCAGAACCAGTTCTCCCCGGCCTTCCGCTCCAGCAGGGGCGAGCTGGAGCTGTGCGCGCGTTCGGGCATCGCGTTCCTGCCCTGGAGCCCTCTGGGCGGGATCGCCAACGCCGGACGGCTCGCGCAGCGCCACGAGGTGTTCGCCCAGGTCGCCGCGGAACACGGGGTGAGCCCCCAGCAGGTGTGCCTGGCCTGGGAGCTGTCCCTGTCGCCCACCGTCATCCCCATCCCGGGCGCCTCCCGCCCGCAGAGCATCACCGACTCGGCTCAGGCCGTCGACCTGGAGCTGTCGCCCGAACAGCTCGCCCTGCTCGACGCCGCCGCGTGAGCGAGGACCCCGTGGAGCCGAGTCCCGCCGGCCACCCCGGGGTCCCTGTGCGGATCGGGCCGGTCACCCCCGGCGATCGGCCCGATAGGCGCGCTCTCCCGGGAAGAGCCTGACAGGCCCCCTGCCGATCGTGGGACTTCCAGCGGTCCGGTGCGGCTCGGAAGGGGTCGGTGCCCCCGCGACGGGTGGATCCCGCCGCCGGAGCCCTCCGGGGAACGCGGGGCGGAGCCGACGTCCCCGAACCCCGGTTCGGGTCCTCTCGACCGGACCGGCCTGGTCCACGGTCGGCGCCGCCGCGGCCACCGGCACGCGCCGGCCGCACCACCGTGAACCGCCTCGACGTGGCCGGCCGATGGCGCCATGACCCGTCCCGTGAAACGCCGTCCCCCACCGGACCGCCCGCCGAGCGGGCCGTCCCCTCCACGCGAAACGTCGGGGCGGTGTCCGCGCCCGGCCCGGCACCGGCCGGCCCCGCCTCCCCGTGCCCTCCTCGGCCCGCCGGCGAGAAGCCGGACTCGCGCGGCCGGCCCCGGGACGGACACGGCGCGTCCGGCGAGGCGGCCCGTTGGACGTCCCCGCCTGCGGGTAGCGTCATGGGGATCCGTCCCCTCACCGGAGAGCACATGAGCTGGCACTTGGGCCCCCTGGCCGCCTTCGACACCGAGACCACCGGCACCGATCCCGAGTCCGACCGCCTGGTCTCGGCCGCCCTGCTGCGCATCAACGGCGCCAGCGGGGCGATGACGCCGACCACCTGGCTGGCCGACCCCGGTGTCGAGATCCCGCAGGAGGCGACCGCGATCCACGGCATCACCACCGACCACGCCCGCGCCCACGGCCGGCCCGCCGCCGAGGTGATCGGCGAGATCCTGGCCGCGCTGACCGAGGTCGCCGCCCGGGGCGTCCCCCTGGTCGTCTACAACGCCCCCTACGACCTGACCCTGCTGGAACGAGAGGCCCGCCGCCACGGCCACCCAAGCGACGTCCTGACCGGCGGGACACTGCGGGTGATCGACCCGCTCGTCATCGACAAACACCTGGACCGCTTCCGGCGCGGCAGCCGCCGGCTGGCCGACGTGTGCGCCCACCACGGCGTCGCCTTCGACGGCCAGGCCCACGGCGCGCCCGCCGACGCGCTGGCCGCCGCCCGGCTGGCCTGGCGCCTGGCGGCCGACAACGAGGAACTCGCCACGCGCGCCCTGGAGGACCTGCACACCGCCCAGGCGGACTGGCGGGCCGAACAGGCGGCCTCCTTCGAGGCCTACCTGCGCCGCCGCGACCCCGACGCGCTCGTCGAACGGAACTGGCCCCTCATCCCCGCCCCGGACCACGCGGCGCCGGTGGGCGGGTGAGCCCCGCCCCACCGAGGGACGCAGGGTAACGTAGCAGTAACAGAACGGACATCATCCGTTGACATCGGCGGGGCTTCCGAGTCCCATGAGGTGGGAGCGCTCCCTGCACGGAGGGGTGCCATGGCACCCCACTTCCCCCCTGTTCGCGAGGCCGCCCATGCGAGTCCCACGTTCCCTCCTCCCCCGTGCCCTGCGGCGGGCCACGGCCGGCGCCACGGTCGCGCTCGTCGTCGCGGCCCTGCTCACCCCCGCAGCCCCGGCCGCCGCCGACATCATCACCGTCGGCTCCGGCAGCTACACCACCACCCGGCCCGCCGGATCCCGGGGTCCCTCCACCGAATCCGGCACCCCGGCCGTCCCCCAGGTCACCGCGGACTTCGACCAGCCGATCGTCACCAACGACTGGTGGTCCTCGCTGATCTTCCCGCGCTACGACGACGCCAGGTTCGGCCAGAACCTCTTCGCCCACCCGCTGTCCTACCGCGCCTCCGCCGGCGGACTGGGCATCGGCCACACCCCCGAACCGGTGATCATCCCCGACGGGACCAAGTACGAGTACCCACACACCACCGACCTGACCTTGGGGGTCGCCGGCCTCAACGCCTCAGGGGCCAAGGTCGCCGGATACGGTGACTGGACCGTCACCGCCGACCTGTCGGACTCCACCCGCCGCCTGCGCACCACGATCGGGCAGGGGCTGCCCTTCGCCTACGCCGAGGTCAGCGGCGGCCCCATCGAGGTGGAGTTCGCGGCGCCGCCCCAGGTGTTCGCCGAGCAGGGCGGCAAGCTGGGCGTCACCGTCGGCGACTCCCACTACGCGATCTTCGCCCCCTCCTCCAGCAGCTGGACCCGATCGGGCACCACCTTCACCGCCGACGGCTCCTACGCCTCGGTGGCGCTGCTGCCCAGCCCCGCCGACTTCGACCTGTACGCCGGCTACGCCTACTCCTTCGTCACCGGCAGCACCCTGGAGTACGACCACGATCCCGGCGCCGCCGAACTGCGCACCACCTACCGGGTGACCACCCAGGCCAAGGAGGGCGACCGCACCGGCACCCTCATGGCGATGTACCCGCACCAGACGCGGGCGGCGACCACCCCGTCCACCGGGCTGACCTACCCCTCGCCGCGCGGCACCATGACCGTGGTGGAGGGCGGTTCCTTCTCCACGACGCTCACCACCCACGGGATCCTGCCGAACCTGCCCACGGTCGCCTCCGCCGACCAGGCGCGGCTGCGTACCCTCATCGACCAGGAACTCGGCGCGGCCGATCCGTGGAAGGGCGCCACCGACACCTACTGGACGGGCAAGGCCCTGGGCCGGCTGTCCCAGCTGGTCACCATCGCCGACTCCATCGGCTACGTCGACGGCCGCGACCGGCTGCTCGGCCTGATCAGGACCAGGATGGAGGACTGGCTGACCGCCGGCGGCGACGGCGACCGCGCCCAGTTCCACTACGACGGGCAGTGGGACACCCTCACCGGCTACCCGGCCAGTTTCGGCTCCGACGACCAGATCAACGACCACGACTTCCACTACGGCTACTTCATCACCGCGGCGGCCACCATCGCCCGCTACGACCGCGCCTGGATCTCCGACGACCGCTGGGGCGCCATGGTGAAGACCGTGCTGCGCGACGTCGCCAACCCCGACCGCGACGACCCGATGTTCCCGTGGATGCGCTCCTTCTCCCCCTACGCCGGGCACGGCTGGGCGTCGGGGCACGCCGGGTTCGCGGCGGGCAACAACCAGGAGTCCTCCTCCGAGGGGATCCACTTCGCCTCGGCGACGGCGCTGCTCGGCTCCCTCATCGGCGACGAGGAGATCCGCGACCTCGGGGTCTTCATGTACACCACGCAGGCATCGGCCATGGGGACCTACTGGCAGAACCAGGGGGGCGAGACCTTCCCCGAGAACTTCGGCCACGACGTCGTGGGCATGGTCTGGGGCGACGGCGGCCACTACGCCATCTGGTGGGCCGGCGGCGCCGAGGAACTGTACGGGATCAACTACCTGCCCATCACGGCGGCCTCGCTGTACCTGGGCCACGACCCCGAGCACGCCGCGGCGATGCACCTGTCGCTGCGCGAACGCCTCGGCGGCGAACCCCAGGTGTGGCGCGACATCCACTGGGCCCACCTGGCGTTGTCGGACGGCCCGGCGGCGCTGGCCCGTTTCGAGGCCCAGTGGCAGACCTACGAGCCGGAGGCCGGGGAGTCCAAGGCGCACACCTACCAGTGGGTGTCGACCCTGGCCGAACTGGGCCGGGTGGACACCTCCGTCACCGCCGACACCCCGCACTACGCGGTGTTCGAGAAGGAGGGACGGCGCACCCACGTGGCGTTCAACGCCGGGACGGCGCCGCTGACGGTGACCTTCTCCGACGGCGCGACGCTGACCGTGGAGCCGGGACGGGTCGCCACCGGCTGACCCAACGGCCCGGGGCCGGCCGCCGACGCGGCCGGCCCCGGGCCTCCGGTCACAGCAGTGGCCGCAGCGGCCGCAGGATGGTCTCCCCGATCTTGGCGGGAAGGGGACGGCGGTTCCACTCGGCCATCGTCAACACCCGGGCGTTGGTGCTGTCGTTGTGGAAGACCTCCTCCAGGTGGGCCGCCACCCCGTCGTCGAAGATCTCCACGTTGATCTCGTAGTTGCCGGTGAGGCTGAGCCGGTCGACGTTGGCGGTGCCGATCGTGGACCAGCGGCCGTCGATCGTGGCGGTCTTGGCGTGCACCATCGCGTCCTCGAACAGCCACAGTCCCACCCCGCCGCGCAGCAGGGTGGCGTAGAGACCGCGCGACAGCCAGTCGGCCACGACGTGGTTGGAGTTGCGCGGCATCAGGACCCGCACGTCCACCCCCCGACGCGCGGCGGCGAGGAGCGCGCGCAGGATCGCCTGGTCGGGGATGAAGTAGGCCTGGGTGATGTAGATGTGGTCCTTGGCCTTGTCGATGGCCTCCAGGTACATGGCCCGGATCGGGTAGATGAGCTGTTCGGGGACGTTGCGGTGGGTGCGGATCCGGGCGTCCCAGTGCTCGGTGCCCATGTCGTCGAGGCGGGGGCGTCCCGGCCCGCGGTTGGCGTTCCAGAAGTCGCAGAACGCGTTCTGCAACTCCCACACCGCGGGACCCCGCAGGCGCAGGTGGGTGTCGCGCCACTCCGTGGCGTAGGCCTGGCCCACGTTGTAGCCGCCGATGAAGCCGATCTCGCCGTCGACCACCAGGATCTTGCGGTGGTCGCGCCCGGACTTGCGCACGTTGAGCAGCAGCACCCCGGGGCGGAACGCCGGGTAGCGGAGGACGTGCACCGAGGGCGGGAAGCGGAAGAAGGAGCGGGGCACGACGAGGTTGGCGAACCCGTCGTAGATGACGTGCACCTCCACGCCCCGCTCCGCGGCCTCGATCAGGGCGCGCTTGAACTCCCGTCCCACGGCGTCGCCCTTGAAGATGAACACCTCGAACATGATGCGGTGCCGCGCGGAGCGGATCGCGTCGAGCATGTCGCGGTAGAGGTCCTCGCCGTAGGCGTAGACGGTGACCGTCGTCTCCCCCACGGGCATCTCCTTGGGCGCGGAGCGGGGGAAGCTCGTGCGCTTGGGGCGGACCCGTTTGCGCCAGCTATCGATCGCGATGAGCGTGGCGACCACCGCCACCTCCGCAGCGACCACGGCGAGCAGGGCGCGTTTGAGCAGGGTCATGACGGTGCTGCGTCGCGGCATTGCGTCGTCTCCTCCAGCCGGTTGCAAGGGCGGGCACCGTCGACGGCCCGGACCCACGAAACGCGGACGTGACGGCGCGGGCCCCATGGCGGGGCGCAACCACCCTACGCAAAGACGGAGGGAACCCGGTGAACCGCCGCGTTTCCGCCGGACCCGGACCCGCCGGGTCCGGGGTCAGCGGAACGCGTCCAGGTGGTCGGCCACCCACTGCCGGAAGGTCCGCGCCGGCGCCCCGGTGATCTCCTGGACGGCCGTCGTGGTGGCGGCGGGCAGGGCCGTCAAGCGCGCGTAGGCGGACACCATCTCCTCGGCGGCGTGCGGCGGCCGGTCCTCCTCGCGCAGCAGCTCGCGCACCCGTTCCGGGGGATCTCCTCGAAGCGCACCGGCCGGCCCAGCACCTCCCCGATGACACGCGCCTGGTCCGGCTCCGGCGACGTCTCCCCGGCCCCCGCGGCGCTGTCCCACCTGCGCCGGATCCTCGCCTCGGGCGGGCACCCGCGCTTCGCCCGCATGGTGGAGGAGGCCGAGCGCCACCCCGACCGCGACGCCGTGTTCACCTGGCAGCTCGACCGGGTCCTGGACGGCCTGGCCGCCGCCCTCCCCCTGGACGACGGCCCCGGCCACTGACCCCGGGGCGGAGCACTCGCCATAGCGCTAAGCGACATCACAGCGGACTCGCCCCTATCGCCACAGATCAAAGACCACTAGGTGTCATTAAGTCAGCCATCGCTGAAGTGGCGCAGGAGGGGAGGAACGAGGGCCTCTGCGCCCCCCCTGCGGTAGAGCGCTGCAGGACGCCCCGACTCGAGCATCCGGCGTTCTCCTGTCGCTTCGAGGAATCCCTCCGTTCGGGTCACCTTGCGACGGAAATTACTCGGGTCCAGAGGGAAGCCCCAAATGATCTCATACACACGGCGCAACTCACTGACAGTGAAGGGCTCCACACAGAAAGCCGCCGCAACCGTCGTGTACTCCAGACGCCTCCTCGCCCCTTCCAACGCATCAGCAAGGATCACCGCGTGGTCGAAGGCCAACTCCATTCCTGAGTCAAGGGCGCTCGCGACAGCAGTCCAGCGCGCAGATCTGGCATCTGTACCCGCGACCGGAGCAGGAAGATCGGGACCGAGCGCCAGGTAAGCCACGGTAACGACTCTTCCTCGTGGATCACGGCCAGGGTCACCGTAAGCCCTCAACTGTTCCAGGTGAAGCCGGCCAACATCGACTCCCGTCTCCTCGTACAGCTCGCGCCGCGCGGCCCCATCTAGGGTCTCGTTACTTCTCATGTAGCCGCCCGGCAGAGCCCAACAGCCCGCGAAAGGCTCGTTCCCCCGTTCGACCAGAAGCACCTGAAGCACATCGTCACGGATCGTAAAGATCACCAAGTCCACCGTGACCGACATGGGCTCTTTATGGCCAATTGTCCTTCTTGTAGCACTCATCATCCCTCAATCTAAAGGTCAGCTTGACCAGAACCTCAAACCCACTTAAAGTCAAGGCGACCTTAACCAGTGAGGTGTTGGGGAGTTCATGAGCGACACCCAAGCGACGCCGACCACAGAAGAAGCGGTCTCCCAGTCAGGAGAGACCGCAGTGACCCGCCATCTATGCGCGGGCACCTACGTTGACCGTCCTTTTCGTGATCTTGTTATCCGCAAGGTGCACAACGCCCCCTATCGCCGGGTCGCTCCCTCTTACGGTTTCGACCTGGTGCCAGTCCTGAGGCACGCGTGGCACGCATGGGCGCTGGAAACCACGCTCTTGGCCGCGGTTCCCGGAATCCTCCTTCTTACTTGGTCCCTCGGCCACCGCCTCGCCGCCACACTGGCAGCAACGGGTTTCATCCTCTGCTCTCTGCTCTTGTTCATATTGCGTACCGCTCCAGAGATCATCCGTTTGAAAGTGACCCTGACCGCAGAGGAATGGCAAGAGCGGACCCGGAAGAATGGAAGGTGGAACGATTCAACAAGGCTACGCAAAAGAATCCGGTGGCTGAAAGCTTCACTTGGCGCCGGAGCAGCCACATCTATATTTCCCTGGATAGCGTCCCGCCTGCTCAACGAATCGCTAGAGAGCGCCCTTCCCGGCCTCATATCGATCCTATTCGGCGTAGTAATGCTAGCCGCTACCATCGGAGCTATACGGCAGCTCTTGCTGAATCACATACATGCGAATCCAACGCTACGCCCTTCTTCCCTAACTTCTCGCGAGAGGGCAGTGGACGCCCAGCAATTCCACGGCTGCACCGTCTATCGCCGACCTGAAGGAAGAGGGGGAGAAGAGTATGAGGAAATCAGGTTTCTCTCACCTGAAGAGAATGACCTCCGCTCCCCCTTCATCGGCAGTGGTGAACTGGTACACCGCTGGATCCCACCCTTGACCGTACAATTACTTCGCCCCGGAAACGAAGGGATGACACAGAGGAGACATAACTCTCTCCCATTCAATGCACATGAACTAGTCGATCATCTTCGGACAACAATAAAAGGGCTCGACAGTGGAACCGGCAGCGGCCGCATGCGCGGTTTACAAGTCACCGACCGGGTCTACGTTGCCGAAACCGACGTTTCGAAAGACCGTAGCCTCCTGACAGAACCACTGACCCCAGACCGTCTTGCGGAAATAATCGACAACCCCGATGAAAAAGCCGACCATTTCCTTGTGATCACGGCCCCTTACGCAGAGGCCGAGTTAATCACGACGGTTTTCCTGCGAGTAAGCATCAAAAGCCGGACTCTAAGCCTGGAATTTTCTTCTTGCGCTCTAACCCGAACCCTCGACGATCACCGGAAAATTGATGCCTACGCAGAGCACGGCAAGCTCGCAGTCGCCCGCTCGGCCTTACGAGAGGTGGTGGGGCTCCCGAGCACAATCCGGCGAACCCCTCGACTCATCCAAGCACCCATTTTCCTAATCTGCGCTCTTTGGTCCAGGAAGGACCGCTCGATCCGACCACGTCGGGGCATCCATATAGGTCCCAGGATAAGCATTCGCGAGAACGCCTCTCAAGACTGGCTTGAGATCTCCCAACGGGATCATGATGTGATCTTCGACCAAATGAAGATCATCGAACAGTGGATTCTGAAAGCCACTGAAGAATTTTTGGAGACACACGAGGTGGACACGTCCACCTTCAAGAAGCAGGCCGTCAACATTATCAACAGCGGAGTCTTGAACATGGGCGGCAAGACAGAAGTAAACAACTCCGCGATTGGCCGTAACTCTCGCACCCGTAATGAATCTTCAGGGAAACCTGACGACCAGGGCAACCAAAGCCAGGACACGGAGAACAAATGAAAAGCGAGAATATTCGCGAGATCACTAATAGCGGAATCATGAACCTAAGCGGAACCACACAGGTATACAGTTCAGCCGTGGGAGACGGCGCATCAATAGGAGAATCACACGATCACAGCCGAATTAATTTTCCCAACAGAATGGAAGAGGAGTGTCATATCGGCATAGTCACCATACTCGCAGAGGAAGCCGCCGCAGTCGTTAGCGAATTGGGAATCCCCCGCAGATCTCAGAAGGTCGGACCGCTACGCTTCTATAAAGGAGAAATAGACACAGGGGAGGGTGTAGCTAGGGTAGCCGTAATCCGAGCACTTTCCCAAGGACAAAGAGCAGCAATGGGTGCATTGGAGAATCTCCGCAGGTGCTTTTCTCCTAAGATCACGGCACTCGTCGGGATTGGGGGAGGCATCCACAGCAGTGTCGCCGTCGGCGATGTTGTGGTTGCCACACGAGTCGTTTACTACGACCTACGAAGGGAGAGCCATGAAGGCGTACAGCCCCGCGGTGAAGAACGGGAATCCCCTGCAAGCATACTGCATTCGGTGAACGCTTTCTTCACCGATCACGAAGAGCCAGCCACCCTCACTACAGCGACAGGAAAATTTCGCGTCTTCACTGGTCCGATCGGCTCCGGAGAAGCAGTCGTGACAGACGATAGGGGATGGATCAAGAAATATCTGACCTCCTATAACGACAAAATTCTCGCAGTGGATATGGAGGCTGGAGCGATCACTCAGTTTTCTCAAGAAAACTCCGCAATCAGCAGCGGCGCACCCGAATGGCTAGTCGTGCGTGGAATCTCAGATAAAGCAGACGCCACAAAGAACGATGACCACCATAAAGTAGCAGCAATTAATGCCGCGGCGACACTGAAGGCACTCATTCCCTACCTTATCTAGATTCTAAGCTGCCAGGGGCAGGGGAGGAACCCCTGCCTCCAGGAGGAGGTAGGAATGAACGAATTCATTATCGGTGTGTTGAGCTCCATCATAGCTACAGCGCTCACCGTCACCCTCGGCTGGCTGTTCTCCAGAGGAATCCGCCGCAGAATCGTAGCTCGACTGGCAGGTTTGACCGGACTAGGCATCCACTATGTCTACGACCAGCAGCGAGAAGCCGAACGGGATCTAGCCCTCGATCTTAACAACGCACGCTGGTTATGGGTGATGGCCGGTCGAGGAAATGCGCTGACACGTGACACCTTCGTTTCGTTATGGACGAAGTCAGCGGGACGACTGGAGAGCACTCGAATCCTCTTGCCTGATCCAGAAGGCGGTCCAGAATCATGGCTAACAAAGAGAGAGGAAGAAATCCAGAAAATCGACCCAGGGTTCCGGCCAGGGTTACTCGCCGAGCAAGTGAACGCGAATTTAACATACCTATCCGAGATCGCTCGCAAAACAAAGAACACCGCTATCCGCTTCTACGATCTCCCAAACATGTGTCGAGTGATCGCAACAGACGAGGCCGCCTACATAACCTTCTACAGGCCATCTGAACACGGCAGAAACTCACCTTGCGTTTACACGCAACGACCCAGCCTAATGTACGACTTTGCTTTACATTTATTTTCTAGAGCCTGGGAGGCAAGCCGCCCTCTGGACGATGGGGCACCCTACGGCCCGCATGAAGCCTCTGTTCACCCCTCACCTCCGCCTTCTCAAGAAGACAGGTCACTTTAGACAGTTTCCCGTAAACACTCCGGGACATAATGGATGGCCTACTCGTTTACCTCATCATCCGACGATAATGAGGCTGCGCGGGCGGTGAGCCGAATATAGCAAGGGAAACCCCGTCCCCCTGAGTTGAAAAATCCCACAAAAACTTCCTGCTCTTCATCCGCGCAGAATCAGCGATACAAGGCGTTGCGCTTCTCCTGCCAGGAAGGCGGGTTCTTGTTTCTGTTCTTGTTCTGGCGTCGGTGGTAGTACGGAACAACCAGGCCGGCCCCCCCTGGTAGTTGCCGTCGGCAATCTTCAAGAGGGGCCGACAACGGTCTTCGCACCGAAGTCCCATGCCCGGCTACGGTTGCCGGACAGCGGTCTGCTGGCGGTGACAAAGCAGGCATCGGCGTCCATCGCGACCTAGTGGTTCCGAATCATGAACGCAGCTCAAGACGCTCTCTAGCCGTCAGGCGAAGATGTCCTGGTGGTAGCGGCCCTCGGCCTCCAGGCGGCGCATCCAGGCCTCACCGTCCCCGCCGGTACGGTCGTGGTGGATGCGGGCGAGGGTCCGGCGGACCGCGGGGGCCATGCGCACCCCGTCGCCGCAGACGTAGACGTGCGCGCCCTGGTCGAGCAGGTCGCCCACGACGTCGGCCTTAGCTGCGAGCGCGTCCTGGACGAAGCGGTGGGGGTGCCCCTCCACGGCCGAGAAGGCGGTGTGGACCCGGGCCACCCCGGCGCGCTCCCACTCCTCCAGCTCCCGGCGGTACAGCCAGTCGTGCTCGGGGTGGCGGCAGCCGCAGAACACCTCGACCCGGCCGGAGGCGCCGGTCAGGAAGCGTTCCTCCAGGAATCCGCGCAACGGGGCGAACCCGGTTCCGGGCCCGACGAGGAGCAGCGGCGTCGCGGGATCGGCGGGCAGCCGGAAGGCCGGCGCCGGGACCCGGACGTAGCCGTAGAAGACGTCGCCGGGGCGCAGACCGGCCAGGTAGGCCGAACAGGTCCCCCGGTAGTGGCCGGCACCCGAAAGGGCCGGCCCCTCGACCAGGCCCACGGTGATGCGCACCCGTCCGGGGTCGGCCAGCGCTGAGGAGGAGATCGAGTAGTAGCGCGGCCGGATCGGTCCGGCCATCTCCAGGAAGACCGGCAGCGGCAACTCGATCGCGGGGAAGCGTTCGAGCAGGGTGAGCACCGACACACGGGGGGTCAAGACGTCCTCGACGTAGTCCAGCCGGGCCAGCTCCCCCCGCGTCCAGGGGCACGCGGTGTGCGCGGCCAGGGTCTCCAGGTCGGCGCGGGTGGCCGTCTCCTGCAACTCCACGAACTCGCTCAGCAGCAGTCCGGCCGTCACCGGCGTGTCCAATGGCAGGTGGCTGCTCCCCTCAGCGCGCAGCCGCACCACCTGTTCGCGGGGAATCCGCAGCAGGCGCAGCGCCCGCTCCACCGCCGTGGGGTCGTTCTTGGCGAAGACGGCGAGGTGGTCGCCGGCGGTGTAGGCGGTCCCTTCGGGCAACTCGGCCACGATGGAGCGCACGCCGGGCCGGGGGGCCTCCAGCTCGAAGTCCCACAGGCCCTCGGGGTCACCGGTGAGCTCCTCGTTGGCGACCACGGTCAGGGGGACGGCGTTCGCGGAGACGACGGCGGGCCGGACCTCGGTCTCGGGCAGCACCTCCATCGTGTAGCGCGGCCCCTCCTGCGCGGCGCTCGTGCCGTAGTGGGCGGCCAGGGCGGCCCACAGCCGTGTGGTCCACTCCGAGACGGCGCCGTCGAAGTCGCCGTCGGTGTCGGCCTCGCAGCGTTCGAGCAGGGGCTCGGCGCCCGCCCGGACGAGCTTGTCGAAGGCCCGCCGGGGAAAGTCCTGGTAGGTGGGCCACTGGGTGTTGCCGCAGCCGAGCAGGGCCAGGCGCACCCCCTTCATCGAGGGCAGCGCGGCGAGGGCGTCGAAGTCCTGGGCGTTGTCGGGCGCCTTGCCGTTGTAGGTCGAGGTGACCACGGCGAGCACACCCTCCCCGGGTGGCGCGGCGGCCAGCTCGTCCAGGGTCGTCAGGGTCGTGGTGAACCCGGAGCGCCCGGCCCGTTCGGCCAGGCGTTCGGCCACGTCGGCGGCGGTGCCCAGATTGGACCCGTAGGCCACGGTGAGGGCGACGCCGGTCACGGTCACCTCGTCGCCGCCGGTCTCGGGTTCGGGTTCGGCCGGCACGACGGCCGCCCGCTCGTGCGGACGGCGTTCGCGGACCCTGATGGTGAACCCCTCGGGTTTGAGGGTGAGGGTCTGGCGGGTGCGCATCCGGTAGGCGTGGGGGTCGGATATCGCGAAGGAGCGCAGGACCAGGGCCAGCGCCAGCCGGGCCTCGGTGAGGGCGAACTGCCGGCCGATGCAGGCCCGTTGCCCGTTACCGAACGGCTTGTAGCCGGCCGGGTGGTGGCCGGCGCGGTTCTCCGGCAGCCATCGGTCGATGTCGAACTCCTCGGGCCTGTCCCACGCCTTGGGGTGACGGTGCAGGGAGGGGAGCAGGACGACGACCTTGCGGCCCTTGGGGACGGGGTGGCCGCCCAGCGTGGTGTCAACGAAGGACTTGACGCTGAAGGCCGGGATCGGCGACCAGATCCGCAGCGTCTCGTCCAGGATCCGCGGGATCACGTCGAGCCGCATGATCGCCTCGTAGGTGGGCGGCTCCTCCCCCGGCAGCAGGCGGTCGACCTCGGCGTAGGCGCGGGCGAGCACGTGGGGGTTGCGCAGCAGGTTGTAGACCGCGAAGGACAGCAGCCCGCTGGTGGTCTCGTGCCCGGCGATGAGGAAGGTCAGCACCTGGTTGCGGATGTTCTCGTCCGACAGGCGCGCCCCCGTCTTGGGGTCGGCGGCCTCCATCATGAGGCCGAGCAGGTCGCGGCCTCCCGCGCGGCCCTCCTGGCGGCGGTGCCGGATGATGTCGTCGACCAGCTCCCGCATGGTCGCGATGTCGGCCCGGTAGCCGCGCTCCTGGCGCTTCATGAACCGGGTGACGAAGGGCGGGCGCCGGCTGCGCAGCATCGCCTCGGTGAGGGCCCGGCCCATCGCCTGGAGGAAGGGGTGCAGCTCGGGGGAGTCGAAGGAGTCGAAACGGTAGTCGAAGCCGGTGAGGGAGATCGTGTCGAGGGTGAGCCGGGTCATGTCGTCGCTGACGTCGATCTCCTCGCCCTGGCGGCGGCGCCAGGAGGCGACGAGCTGGTCGGCGATCTCCAGCATCTGCGGGAAGTAGGCCTTCATCGAGCGCTGCCCGAAGGCCGGCATCAGGATGCGGTGGGCGTGCCCCCACACCGGTTCGCTGCGGCGGGCGGTGAACAGGCCATCGCCGCCGAAGTCGCGGACGATCGACAGCGGCGGGTCGATCGACTTGTAGAAACGGCTCTCGTCGCAGACCTCGGCCACCAGGTCGGGGTCGTAGACGAGGAGCATCTCCTGGCCGAGCACCGTGACCCTGTAGATCCCCTCGGGGTGGGCGGCGGCGAGGGAGTTGAAGTAGGCGCTGGGGGCGTGGGCCGGGATCTGGAAGGTGTTGCCGACGAACGGGAGGCCGCGGGGGGCGGGGATCTCGGTGACCGTCATGGGACTCCTCGTGTTTCCGAGGGCCGGATATCTTCCGCGCCCTCCAGCCATACACCGTATGCCAGACGGTACCATACGACGTATGGCAAGTCATGCGCGCAGGGGAGCGCCCCTGACGCGGGAGGAGATCCTCACCACGGCGCTACGGTTGATCGACGCGGGCGGGGTCGAGGCCCTGACCATGCGCCGCCTGGCGGCCGAGCTCAGCGTCAACCCGATGTCGCTCTACCACCACGTGGAGAACAAGACCGCGCTGCTCGAAGGGGTCTGCTCCCTGGTGGTCGCGCGGCTGGAACCGCCTCCCGACGACGGCTCGGCCTGGCAGGATCGGCTGCGCGCGCTGGCCCACACCTACCGCTCGCTGGCGCGGCTGCATCCGGCGCTGTGGAGCTACGTGCAGGTCCACCCCGAGATGATCGGCAGGGAGGACGGCATGTGGGGCGCGCTGTGCCGGACCCTCCTCGCCGCCGGGGTGCCCAAGGAGGACCTGGCCGCCACCGGCGAGGCCCTGTACTCCTTCGTCTCGGGTTTCGTCACGGCCGAGAGCAGGGACGAGCTGGGCCGCCAGCGCGGCGCCGAGGACGTCGACCGCACCTTCGAGCTCGCCGTGGACATCATCGTGGCGGGCCTTCGGCGTACCACCGGCTGAGCCCCGCCCCTCGGGGACGGGGCCGGACGGCGACGGTCAGCGGACGCCGCCGAGCACCTCGGCGAAGGGGTCGTGGGCCGCCGGCCGCGTGTGGCCGGGGTCTCCCATCTCCTCGTCGGTGAGCAGGCAGGAGTCCAGGACCTCCGCGATCCGCCCGGCGTCGAGGTCGACCCCGGTGAAGGACAGGCACTGGCCGCGGTCACCGATGACGGGATGCCAGTCCACCCGCGCCGACATGCGGCGTTGCGCGGAGACGAGCGCCCAGGCGGTGTCGGGCAGCGCGGCCAGCCACGGTCCGGCCGCGCCGATCGCGAGCGCGCCACCGGCGGCCTCCCACGTCAGCAGCGTGTCGAGCCGTCCGGCCAACCAGAACCGTCCCCGGCTGCGCGGGGCCGCCTCGGCCAGCCGCTCCAGGGCGGCGTGCAGACGCTCGGGATGCAGGGGGCGCCTTCGACGCCACGTCATGGTGGACACCCGCCCGGTGCGGCGCGAGGCGGGGTACTGGGCGCAGGCGGGGTCCAGGCGCGCGGCGGCCGTGCGCGGCGAGAAGCGTCCACGGGTGGCGCGCAGCAGCCGCTCCCCCACCGGGGGCAGCACCAGGGCCGCGGGGTTGAGGTGTTCCAGCAACGCGCGCCCCTGTTCCCACAGGGCGTGGCCGCCGCGCGGGGCCGTCAGCGTGAGCAGCGTGGGGTACTCGACCTGTCGCGCCACCACCTCGGCGACGGTGTCGCCCTCCCCACGGGAGGCCGTCCACGGGGAGCGGCCGCGGGGCGCGGCGTCACCGGCCAGGTCGGTGGCGAGCAGGCCCGCCTCCACCGCGGTGCAGACCGCGGCCAGGTGGATGCGCCCCCGCGCGTCCTCCTCACCCTCCCAGGCGGAGATCGACTCGGCCACGGCCCGGGGTTCCACCGCGTCCGCCAGCTCGACCACGCACAGGGGGTGCTCCCCCTGCGCGGCGAGCCCTTCCAGGAAGAGCCGCAGGTCCTCACGCAGGGTGCAGGAGACGCAGGAGGGCACGGCGGCCACGCGCGCGCCGTCGACCACGCCCCAGCGGTCGCGCACCATCCGGTGGACCACTCCCTCGGCGACCCGCCCGAGATCGTGGTGGACGGCGACCGCCCTGGGCTCGGCCAGGAGCAGCTCGTCGACGGTGCGGGCGCGCGCCTCGCGGTGCCTGCCGGCCACGACCACCACCCGCATCGGACGTTCCTGTCGCATTCCACCCACCCTCCTAATGAAAACGATTTTCATTATCATACAGATGGATGGGCGCCGGGGAACCCGGCCGCGGAAGCCCCCTGCGCGGGGACGGCCGTCCGTTTCCCGCCGGCCCCGCACGTCGACCGGCGACGCCGCCCCGACCTGGTTAGACTCGCGCGCACCCGGCCGGACCGGGCGCGTTCCACGGGCCCCGCCCCACGGCCTCGACGTAACGGGAGGAAGCCGTGATCGCCGTCGCCGTCGCCGCCGCGGCCTTTCTCACGACCCTGCTCGGCGGCTGGACGGCGCGCCACGCCGGCGACCGCCGCCACCTGGCGCTGGGCCTGGCCGCGGGACTGATGCTGGGCGTGGTGGCCTTCGACCTGCTCCCCGAGGCCCTGGAGACCGCGGGTGGGGAGCTGTTCGGGGTGCCACAGGCCCTGTTGGCGGCGGCGGTCGGTTTCCTGGCCGTGCACGTCGTCGAACGATCGGTGGCCATCCACCGGGCCCACGAGGGGGAGTACGCCCCGCACACCCACCCGGTCGCCGCCACCCCGCCCCGGGGAGCCCCCGAACGGGGCATCGGCGTGGCCGCGGCGGGCGCGATGGTGCTGCACAGCCTCATGGACGGGCTGGCGATCGGCGCCGCCTTCCAGATCGGCGGCGGCGTGGGGGCGGCCGTGGCGGTCGCGGTGGTGGCCCACGACTTCGCCGACGGGTTCAACACCTACACCCTGGTCAGGACCTACGGCAACGACCGGCGCCGCGCGGCGGTGTTCGTCGCCGCCGACGCCCTCGCCCCGGTGGCCGGGGCCTCCCTCACCCTCGTCCTGACCGTCCCCGACCACCTGCTGGGGCTCTACCTGGGCCTCTTCTCCGGGTTCCTGCTCTACCTGGCGACCTCCGACATCCTGCCCGAGGCCCACAGCCCGCACCCCAACCGCGCCACGCTGGCCTGCACGCTGGCCGGCACGGCCCTGATGTGGGTGGTGGCCGGGCTGTCCCACTGACCGGGCAGAGGACGACCGTCTCGCTCCGCCGTCCCCGCCGTCCCGGTCCAGACGATCTCGAAGAAGCGGCCAGGGGCCATCCCGGTCCACATGCGGGAAGGACGGCGGCCCCACAACGCCTCCTCGGGCGAGCGTCGTCCCCTGGCAGCCGGAGACCGGGACGGCGGCCGGCGCGCCACCGGAGGCACCACCCCGCCCTGACGTCCTCCGGGACCAGGATCTTGACATCTCGCCCCGCCTCGCGGAGCGACGCCCTGGGGTGGGCCGGGGTCGTGTCATGACGGCGAGCGCGAGGGCACAGCCCGCTCGCGGCCCGCACACCGTCGGCCGTGACACCACCCCGCGAACTTTGCGGGAAGGGCCGCGCGCCGCGGCCCTGACCGACCGGCTGAGGGGCGGACGCCTTCCCGGCACCGTGCAGATCGGGGCCGTCGATCGCGGTCGCGCCGAACCGGACGCGCGAACGGGCCGACTTCGAGACGGCGCTCAGCGCGTTCGAGTCCGCCGCCGTGGAATCGGCGACGGTCGCGGCCTCGCCGGGGTGCGCACCTCGGCGCTACGGCTCTGGGAGAAGCGCGAACCGCTCGCCCCCCATCGGGAGCGGTCCACCGGATACCGGCGCTACGACGAGGCGGAACCGCTCAAGGCCCGGGGCGTCGCCCTGCTCAGACGGGCCCGCTCCCCTTCCCCGCCGTGTGAGCGGTGCCGGGGAACCGCGCGCCACGGCCGATCCCGGTCGGGTCCGCGCCGAACCCGCCGAACGGGGACGGGGACCGCGCCACCGGGATCCGCTGCGGCTACGCGCCCCGGCCGCCCTGGACGGCTACGCCGCGCACCGCGCCTTGGGAACGGCCGCCGCGCACGCCCCCGAGTCCGGCCGATCGGCTCGCGCATCGGGGCCGGGACACGGACCCGGCCCCCTCGGGTGGCCGGTCAACCGGCCGGCGGGCGGCGCCGCCCCCGGTAGTCGTCCTCGGTCAGGTGATCGGCCTCGCGGTCCACCTCGACGTGCTCCTTGCGCAGCTCGCCCTCGACGTGTTGGACGTCGGTGACCTTCTCCTTGGAGATGCGCACCTTCTCGACCGGCTTGGTCTCCTTGGCGACCACCGCGCGCTCGGCGTGCAGGATGATCTCCTCGTCCTCCTCGCCGATCTGCGCGTTCCCTGCGGTGGCCCGGTCCTCGTCGGTGAGGGGCACCCGTTCGACGTGGATCTCCTCATGGGACACCGGGACGTCCTGTTCGAAGTGCTCGGTGTCGACGGACTTGCGCACGTGGGCCCGCCCGCTCTCGCGGCTCTCGACCCCGACGTGGGCCTGCTCCTCCGACCGCACCATGGTGATGTCCTCATCCGCCATGGCGTCGGCGCGTCCCCGTCCGCTCCGGGTGTCGGCCTCGGCGGTCCGGGCGTCGGCCGCTTCGGCGTTCATGGCCCGGGCGTTGGCGGCGCGGGTGTCCGTTCCATGTTCGCCCGTGGCGCGGCCGGCCATTCCGGTCTCCTCCGCCGCGCCCGCGGCGTGCCGCCCCTGGGCGTCCCCTTGGTCCTGCATGCCACGCCGGGGCCCGGGGACCTGCACCCCGTAGTGCCGGTAGAGACGATTCTCCTCCTCCACCGACAGGTGGCGGTCGACGTCGAGGTCAGGGGCGTCTTTGATCCGCTCCTTGTCGAAGGGGACCATCAGGTCGCCCTCGTTGACGCGCGCCCCCTGCAACGGGACGAGGCTGTGCCGGCGGCCCAGCATGCCCGTCTGCACCGACACCCAGGTGGGTTTGTCCGTGCGGTCGTCGAAGTAGATCTGCTCGATCCTTCCGACGTTGTTCCCCTCCCGGTCGAGCAGCTTGTGACCGACGAACTCCTGCGCTGCCTTCTGCGGCGCCATGAGAACCGCCCCCGATCCGTTTCTCCCGTCGCTGTCACCGGACGACCGGTCCACTTTCCGTGTTCCGGCTCGTGGGCCGTGGTACCCGGGCGTTCACCACGCGACCCCGGGTTTTTCCTGACATATTCCGAAAAAGGGCTTTGGTATGACCTGGCCGCCCGTTGGTCACGAGGGCGCCGATCACCCGTCCCCGGGACGGCGCGGGTGGTCACCCCCGCCCGTGGGACAGGACGAACAAGCCCGCGCCGGCGGGGCCGAAGGCGGACACGGCCAACCCGTGGCGGGCCGTCTCCGCTCGCAGACCCGCCTCGTCAAGGGTCCACCAGGTGTAGTCGGTCCGGCTCGTGCGCACCCCGCCCAGCCCGTCGTGGACCTCGTACTCCATGTACCAGGTGACGCTCTCGGGGCCGGAGGGCTCGGCCGCGGCCCAGCCGACGCAGCGGCCACGGCCCACCCGCGCCTCCCCCATGGGGGCGCGGGGCACCCTCGCGGGCCGGAGGGGTTCGCTGAGGTTGAGCGCGATCCGTCCCCGGGGCGACAGCCGGCGGGCGAGGAGGGACCAGACACGTTCGCGACCATCAGGGTCGAAGTGGCCGATCACGTTCATCGCGAGCGCGCCGCAGATCCGCTCGGGAAGGCGGGCCGAGAGCAGGTCCTCGGCCACGACGCTGACCCGCTCGCGCAGGTCCGGCCGCTCGGCCACCCGCGACAGCAGGACGCCCCGCAACAACGGCGAGGGTTCGACCGCGAGCACCTCGGCCTCCGGCAGGACCTCGGCGGCCAGCCGCGTTCCCTGACCGCCGCCGGCCCCGATGTCGACCAGGGGGCCGGCCTGCGCGTCGACGCCGCGCAGCGCCTCGGCGACGTCCCGCCCGAACCGCTGCCACCAAGGCGCGATCAGGATGTCGATGTACTCGCCGGATCGGACATAGTCGTCCCGGTACTCACGCATCGGCGTTCTCCTTCTCATCTTTCTCGGGTGTCCGTCGTCCCCGGCCGTCACGGTCCGGCGCCGCCGCGTCCGCGGCGCTGCCGACGGGGAGCAACCGGGCGTGCTCCGGGTCGATCGCGAACACGCGGTCGGCCCGGGCGGCCACCGTGACGTCGTGGGTCACCAACAGCACCGCCATGGCCTGGCGCGCGCGCAGGTCCTCCAGCAGGTCCAGGACCGCGTGCGCGTTCACCGCGTCCAGCGCGGAGGTCACCTCGTCGGCGAGGAGGACTGCGGGACCGGCCGCCAGCGCCCTGGCGATCGCGACACGTTGCCGCTGCCCGCCCGAGAGTCCGCGCGGGCGGCGGCGGGCCACCTGCGGGGACAGGCCGACCTCCGCGAGCAGCTCCTCCGCCTGTCGCCGGGCCGGCGCCGCGGGCAGCGCGCGCAGGACCCGGGCCGGCCGGGCCAGCGCCGCACCGACACGGTGGGCCGGGTTGAGCGCCCCCAGCGGGTCCTGTCCGACGAACTGGACCGCGCGCAGCGACGAGCGGTCGCGGTCGGACACCCGGGCGGGCAGGGCACGCCCCTCGACCTCGACCGTGCCGGCCGTCGGGGGGTGCAGTCCGGCGACGGCCCGCAGCAACGTCGACTTGCCGCTGCCGGACGGCCCCACGACGGCGACGAGCTCGCCCCGGCCGATCTCCAGGTCGACCGAGGTCAACAGGGACGGTCCACCTCCGGGAGGGGCCACGTCGAGACCGCGGAGCCGCAGCGCCACCGGCTCGCCGCGTGACCGTCGCCGTGGCGCGGTGGCCGGTTCGCGGCGCGGGGCCGGCCGCGCGCCGACCGTCACCACCTCGTCCGCGACACGTTCGGCGAAACCCCGGTCGTGGGTGACGACGAGGGTCGCCGCCCCCGGCGTCGTGCGCCGCCGCAGCAGCACTCCCACGACGAGCTCGACGGTGGCGGGGTCGAGTCCGCTGGTCGGTTCGTCGAGGACGAGCAGGGGTGGATCGCCGACGATGGCGCGGGCCAGCGCCACGCGCTGGGCCTGGCCGCCGGAGAGCCGGTGGGGGCGGCGGTGCGCCACCTCCCGCGGGTCCAACCCGAGCTCGGCGAGGACCCGGCCAACGGCGTCGCCGCGACCGTCGCGGCCACGGGGGAACCCGTCGGCGACGAGACCGGCGACGGTCCGCAACGGGTGCAGGTCGGCCGCGGGGTCCTGGCCGAGCAGACCGGCCTCGGCCCTGCGCCATCGGCGGGCGGCGCGGCCGGGCGGCACCGGACGCCCGTTCCACCACGTGGTTCCGCCGGCTCGGCGCAGGCCGGGGGGAAGCGCGTCCAGGGCCGCGAGGACGGCGCTGGTCTTTCCACCGCCCGACTCCCCCATGACGGCCACCACCCGTCCCGGGGGGACCCGCAGGTCCAGCGGCCCCACGATCGGCCGTCCCCCCGCGTCCACCACCCGGATCCCGCGGACGTCGAGTCCTTCCGACACGTTTCGCCCCGCCTCTCCCCGCCCCGCCGTCTCCGTGACGGCCGGCGTCTCACCCATCGGAGCCCCTGTGGTGCGTCACCGTCTGCACCGCGAGGGCCAACGCCACCGTCACCAGGCCGAGGGCGACGGCGGGGGCGGCCACCGCCGCCGGGTTGGCCGCGATCCCCGGCATGTTCTCCCGCAGCATCAGCGCCCAGTCCGGGGCCGGCGGGGAGACACCGAACCCCAGCAGGTTCAGCGCCGAGGCGATCTGGAGGGCGACCACCAGGCGCAGGCCGAGGTCCGCGGCGACGAGCCCGCGCATGACGGGCAGCACCTCGCGGACCACGACGGCGACGGGCCGCTCCCCCCGGCACAACGCCGCCTCGACGTAGCCGCTGTGCCGCAGGGAACGGACCGCGTCACGCACCACCCGCAGCGTCAACGGCGCCCCTCCGCACACGGTGGCCACGACGACCGCGGCCCGGCCCGGCAGGGTGACGGCGGCGAGAAGGGCCAGCAGCAGCGTGGGGACGGCGAGCAGCAGGTCGGCCACACCGGTGAGCACCCGGTCCCAGGTCCGGCCGGCCCACCCCGCGGCGAGCCCGCCCGCCACGCCCACCAGGGAGGCGGCCAGGGCCGCGGCCACCCCGGTGACGAGAAGGTCACGGCCACCGGCCAGGACCCGGGACCACACGTCACGGCCCAGCCCGTCGGTGCCCAGCGGATGCCCCGGCCCGGCCGGCTGCCAGGCGGCGGCCACCGACGCGGTGGGGTCCTGGGGCGCCAGCACGCCCCCCAGGAGGACCACGCCCAACAGCAGCGGCAGGGACACCCCCGCCACCGCGACACCCAGCGCCCTCATCTCGCCCCTGCCTGTGTCCGGCCGGCGCGGGGGTCGGTGGCCGCCGCGACGAGGTCGGCGGCGAGCAGGCCGGCCAGCACCACCGCGGCCGCCAGCATCGCGCCGGCCTGGATCACCGGAAGGTCGCGCGCCGCCACGGAGGTGACCAGCAGCGACCCCAGCCCGGGATAGCCGAACAGGGTCTCCACGACCGTGGCCGCGGCGACCAGGCCGCCCGCGCTGATCGCGAGGATCCGCGTGAAGGGGGCGAGCAGGAACGGTGCGACGTCGACGCAGGCCACCAGCCACACCGGGCGGCCCCTGCGGTGCGCGTCGGCCACGTGGGGGCGGGCGAGTGTGTCGCGGACCGCGCCCGCCAGCAGTCCCGCGCCGAACAGCGCCGTGGGCACGGCGGTGGAGAGCACGGGCAGCACCAGCAGTTCGGGCACGGCGAGCGGGGAACGGTCCGGTGGCAGCAGCGAGACCGGAGGGACCAGGCCCAGCGCCCCCGACAGCAGCGCGGCCGATCCGCCGGCGACCACCACCGCGGGCACCGCCGCGCCCCCGGTGAGCACGGCCGCGGCCACCGTCCGCCCGCGCCGGGCGGCACCGCCCCACCAGCCGAGCACAAGCATGGCCGGCGCCGCCAGGAGCAGCGCCCCGCTGACCAGCACGGCCGTCGCCGGGACGCGCTGGGCGATGGCCTCGGCGACCGGTCGGCCGTTGACCAGGGAGACCCCGGCGTCCCCGGTGAGCAGTCCCCCCGCCCACGTGGCATAGCGCCACCAGGCCGGCTGGTCCAGGCCGAGCCGTTCGCGCAGGTCGGCCACCTGGTCCTCGGTGGCGCCGGGGGTGGCGCGCTGCGTCGCGGCGTCGCCGGGAAGCAGCTCGGTGGCGGCGAACACCGCGACCGACACCAGGAAGAGCAGCAGGAGGGTCCGCGCGACGGCCACGGCGACGGCCGGTCCCCTCCCGCCCCGCCGGGCAGCGGCGGGGCGGGAGGGGCGGGTCACAGGACCGAGGTCCATCAGCCGGCCACGTCGACCTGGTCGATGAACAGCCGCTGGAAGCCGAGGCCGGTGGGCAGCCCGCTCACCTCGTCGCGCGCGAGGTCGATGCCGTCGCCGACCCCCCACACGACGTAGCCGCCCTCCTCCGCGACACGCTGCTGGAGGTCGGCGATCATCGCGCGCCGCTCCTCATCGTCGGCCGTCGCCAGCGCGTCGGCGAGGTCGGCGTCCCACTCCTCCTCGGCCCAGCCCGTCTCGTTGATGGGGCCGTCGGTGACCAGCGCCATGCGGGCGAAGTCGACGAAGGCGCTGCCGCCGAGACTGTTGAGGTAGAACGGTTCGACGTTCCACACCTCGCTCCAGTAGGTGTCGGGCGGGCCGCTGTCCACCGTGACGTCGATTCCGGCCTCCCCCAGCTGCTCGGCGGCGAGCACGGCCGCGTCCTCCATGCCCGGGTAGGAGGTGGTGGTGTGCAGGGTGAGGGAGACGCCGTCCTCGTGGCCGGCCTCGGCCAGCAGCTCGCGGGCCTGTTCGACGTCGCGTTCCACCGGCCGGGGCTCGGGGGCGGCGGCCTCCGCCGGGGACACGACGTCGGTGCCGGGCGTCCCGTAGCCGAGGAAGACGGTCTCCACCAGCTCCTCGCGGTCCAGGGCGAGCTTGACGGCCTCGCGTACCCGCGGGTCGTCGAAGGGCTCGGTCTCCAGGTTCATGACGAGCGGGTAGTTCACCGAGGCCGGCCGGGTGACCACCTGCATCGTCTCGTCGGCGGCGTACTGTTGCGCGCTGACCGGGGAGACGCTGCCCGCCACGTCGGCCTGCCCGGAGGCGACCGCCGCGGCGCGCGCCGCGGGGTCGGGCATCGCGGTGATCTCCAGGCGTTCCACCCGCGGCGCCTGCCCCCACCAGGCGTCGTTGCGTTCCAGGACGGCGGTGGTGTCGTCGCCGCCGGCGGGCGCGAACGGGCCGGAGCCGGGGACGGGCTCGGTGATCTCGCCGGTGCCCTCGGGGACGATGAAGGTGAGGGCGGCCAGGGCGCCGCCCACCTCGGCGTAGGGCTGGTGGGTGCGTAGCTCCAGTTCGTGTTCGCCGGTGACCCGGGAGGACTCCAGGTCGAACATCGAGAGCCGGCCGTTGTTCTCGGCCCCCTTGCCCTGGATGCGGCGCAGGGAGAACAGCACGTCATCGGCGGTGACCGGGGAGCCGTCGGAGAAGACCGCGTCGTCGCGCAACGCGATCCGCCAGCGGGTGAGGTCGCCGTCCACTGCCTCCCAGGACAGGGCGAGACGCGGCTGGGCGACCCCCTGTTCGTCGGGGACCGTCAGCACGTCGTAGAGCATGGCGAAGCGCAGGTAGTCCGACTCGTTGCCGACCCTGCCGTGGGGGTCGTGGGTCATGGCGGCCGGGGCGCCCACCGCCGCGTAGCGCAGTGTCACCGGATCCTCGGTGGTGGCCGCGGTGTCGCCGCCCGCGCAGCCGGTCGCGGCGAGGACGAGGGCGCACCCGAGAGCGAGGATCGTTCGCGATCTCATCGGGGAAGGGACCTTTCAGGTTCGGTGCCGCGCCGAGCGCGGCGGTTCACGCGGGTTCCTCGGCGCCGAGGGCGCCCGAGGGGCACAGGTCGACGGCGAGGAGCAGGTCGTCTCGCGCCTCCGCGGGGACGTCGGCGCGCAGGAGGCGGACCGTCCCGTCGTCGTGCTGGTCGAACAGGGCGGGGGCGACCCGCGCGCACTGGCCGGCGCCCACGCACACGCCGGTCTCGGCGCGCGCCCGCAGCGCTCCGGCGCCGGACCCCGGGCTCACCACCGGACCGGCACCTCCTCCAGGCCGAAGATGGCCGAGGCGGAGCGCAGCGGCAGTTCCTCGACGGGAACGGCCGGGCGCAGGGTGGGCACCCGGTCGAACAGGGTCCGCAGCGCCACCTCCAGCTCCAGGCGCCCCAGGTTCTGGCCGACGCACTGGTGCACGCCGTACCCGAACGCGACGTGGTGGCGCTCGGATCGGGTGATGTCGAGTTCGCCGGGGTCGGCGAAGGCGCGCGGGTCGTGGTCGGCCGCGGCGAGCAGCGCGATGAAGCCGTCGCCCGCGGGGATGGTCGCCCCGTCGAGTTCGATGTCCTCGGTGGCCACCCGCAGCGGGATGACGTCGGCCACCGACAGCAGGCGCAGCAGTTCGTCGACCGCGGCCGGCCACAGGCCGGGGTCCGCGCGCAGCAGGTCGAGCTGGTCGGGGTGGCGCAGCAGGGTGAGCGCGGCCAGCGGGATCATGTTGCGCGAGGTCTCGTGGCCGGCGTTGAGGGTGATGCCGATCTGCGACAGCAGGGAGCTGCGGGTGATCTCGCCCCGGGCGAGGGGGCCGGTGACCAGGCGGCTGATCAGGTCGTCCTGCGGGTCGGCGGCCTTGTCGTCGATGAGGCGGTCGAGCAGCGCGAACAGGTCGGCGAGGGCCGCGCCGACCTGTTCGGCGGTGCTGGAGCGTCCCCCGGTGATCGTGGTGACGCGCCGGAAGAACTCCAGGTCGGCCGTTGGCACCCCGAGCAGCCGGCAGATCACCGTGGTGGAGACCCGGTTGGCGTAGTCGCCGACCAGGTCGGCCGGCGCGGGCCGCGAGAGCAGGTGGTCCACCTGCTCCGCGCAGATCTCCTCGATCGCCGGGCGCATGGCGCGCACCCGCTTGACGGTGAACTCGCCGACGAGCATGCGCCGGACCCGGGTGTGGTCGGGCGGGTCCATCCGGATGAAGGGGCGCAGGTCGGCGGCGACCGCCTGCTCGCCGTCGCCGAGGGCGGGGAAGGCGGGGTGGCGTGCGTCGGAGCTGGCCGCGGGGCTGGCCAGCGCGGTGCGCACGTCGGCGTGGCGGGTGACCAGCCACGCCTCCTTGCCCCCGGGGATGGCGACCTTGGTCAGTGGGGCCTCCTCGCGCATCGCCGCATAGGCGTCGGGCGGCGCGAAGGGGCAGGAGCGGCCGATCGGGAAGGAGGCGGGCCGGCCGTCGGCGGATCGCGGCTCGGCGGAGGGGGACGAGGTCATCTTCTCTCTTCTTCTCTTCTCTGAAATTTCTCGAAGGGTCGAGTGCCAAAGGATCCGGACGCCTCCGCGCGGCGCCGGTCAGGCCGGCCCGGCGGACAGCCGCCAGCCCAGGGCCCGCTCGCGGGCGCGCAGGAACCCGGTGTAGTGGCCGTCGGCGGCGAGCAGTTCGTCGTGACCGCCCTGCTCCACGACCCGGCCCGCGTCGAGGAACACGACGTGGTCGGCGGCGCGCACGGTGGCCGGGCGGTGGGCGATGACGATGAGGGTGCGCTCACGCGCCAGTTCGGCCACCGTGGCGGAGACGATCGCCTCGTTCTCGGCGTCCAGGGCCGCGGTCGCCTCGTCCAGGACGACGATGGACGCGTCCTTGAGCAGGGCGCGGGCGATGGAGACGCGCTGGCGCTGCCCGCCCGACAGGGCCGTGCCGCCCTCGCCGACTCGGGTGTCCCAGCCGTCGGGCAGCGTGGCGACGACCTCGTCGAGGCCGGAGAGGCGGGCCGCCCGCTCCAGGTCCTGCGCGGTGGCCTGCGGCGCGGCGACACGGATGTTGTCGGCGATGGTGGCGTCGAACAGGTAGACGTCCTGGAAGACCATGGCGACCTGGCGGGACACCTCCTCGCTGCCGAGGTCGCGGGTGTCCACGCCGCCGATGAGGACCCGCCCCTGCCGGGGGTCGTGGAAGCGGGCGAGCAGCCGGGCCACGGTGCTCTTGCCGGACCCCGAGGGGCCGACCAGGGCGGTCACCGTCCCGGGCGCGGCGCGGAAGGTGACGCCGTCGAGCACGTCGGGCCCCTCGTCGGTGTAGCGGAACCGGACGTCGTCGAACTCCACCCCGGCGTCGCGCGGGGTCTGCGGCTGCCGGGGCTCGGGCAGCGGTCGCAGGTCCAAGACGGCGTTGATGCGTGCCAGGCCGGCGGCCGCCATGCGCAGCGCGGCACCGAGGTCGGCCGCGTTGGACAGCGGGTGGACGAAACGGACGACCAGGACGAGCAGCGCCACCGCGAGCGGCCCGTCGGGGGTTCCGCCGAGCGCGAGGTGGACCGCGAGGAACACCAGCGCACCGAACGCGACCCGCAGCACGAGGGCGTACCCGGTCAGCGCGGGGATCCCCGCGAGCAGGAGGCGGCGGACGGCGGCGTGCTCGGCGCGCAGCGCCTCGTCCAACCGCGCGTGTCCCCGCGTGGTCCGGCCGAAGGCGCGCAGGACCGGCTGGGCCCGGGCGTACTCCAGCACTCGTCCCGCGGCCTCGTCGGCGACGGTGTCGCGCGCCGCCTCGTTGCGGCCCACGGCCCGGCCCGCGTGGTGGAAGGCCGCCCACAGCGGCAGGGCGCAGACCGCCGCCGCCACACCGATCCGCCAGTCGTAGACCAGCAGCGCGAGGACGGCCACGGCCGGGGTGACCACCGCGTCGGCCAACGGCGGGAGGATGTGCACGGGGACCTGCATGGCACGGGAGACGCCGTCGGTGGCCATCCGGTTGAGCTCGCCCAGGCGCGCCCCGGTGAACCACCCCAGGGGCAGGCGCGCCACATGGGCGCCGAGCCGGTGGTGCAGTGCCCGGGACACCCGCCCGCCCAGCTCGAAGTTGAGGTAGAGCGAGACCGAGCGCAGCAGCGCGTAGAGCACGGTGACCACCAGCAGCACGATCAGCCAGGGTGCCGCCGCCGCGGGCCCCTCCCCCAGCAGCGTGGTCACGACGGGGACGAGCAGCGCGAACAGCACGCCTTGGAGGGCGCAGACCAGCGCGGTCAGGAGCAGGCGGGTGCGGACCGGCCGGGCGTGTTCGGGGCCGATCGCGTGCAGGAAGGCGCGGATCACCGGTCGTCTCCCCCTCCGTCGTGGGTGGCGTCGTGCTGGGCCCGCCACAGGGCGGCGTAGCGTCCGCCGCGGGCGAGCAGGTCGTCGTGGGTGCCGCTCTCCACGATCCGGCCGCCGTCCATGACCGCGATGCGGTCGGCGCCGGTGACCGTGGCCAGGCGGTGGGCGATGACCAGGACGGTCCGGCCCCGGGCGAGTTCGCTCAGCGCGTCCTGGACGGCGGCCTCCGACACGGGGTCGCTGGCGGCGGTGGGCTCGTCGAGGACGAGCACGGGGGTGTCGGCGAGCAGGGCCCGGGCGATGGACACGCGCTGGGCCTCGCCGCCGGAGAGTTCGGCGTCCTCGCCGACGACGGAGTCGTAGCCGCGCGGCAGTCGTTGGATCCGCTCGTCGATACGGGCGGCCCGGGCGGCGGCCTCGATCTCGGCGCGGGTGGCCTCGGGGCGGCCCAGCGCGATGTTGGCCGCGATGGACTCGCGCAGCAGCCGGACCTCCTGGAAGACGAAGCCGACCTTCCGGTAGAGCTCGGCGGCGGGGATGTCGCGCACGTCGGCGCCGCCGACGGTGACCGATCCGGCGGTGACGTCGTGGAACCGGGCCGGCAGGGTGGCCAGGGTGGTCTTGCCCGCTCCCGAGGGGCCCACCAGGGCGGTGACGGTGCCGGGCTCCAGCACCAGGTCGACGCCGCGCAGCACCTCCTCGCCCGACCCCTGCCCGTCGGCCGGGGGGTAGGCGAAGGCCACGTCGGAGAAGACGACGCGCGCGCCCTCGGGCGAGGCCCCGCCGCCCTCGGGCAGCTCCGGCTCGGCCAGCAGGTCGGCGACCCGGCCGGCCGCGGCCCGGGCGGCCTGGATCTGCTGGACGCGCGACCCGATGACGTTCATCGGCGCGCACAGCGCCGGCGCGAGCAGGGCGAAGGGGACCACGTCGAAGGGGTCGTTCCACCCCAGGGCCGCGGTCGCGGCCCCCGCCGCGACGACGACAACGGTGACGACGACGGGCGACAGCACCAGGAAGGAGCCCACCGAGGGGGCCATCGTCGACCGCGACCAGGCGATGAAGAAGTCCGCGAAGCGGTCCGCGGCCCGGGTGAAGCGTTCGTGGGCGCGCCGCTGCCCGCCGAAGTGCTTGACCACGGTGATGCCGTCGATGAACTCCACGGCGGCGGTGTTGACGTCGCTCATCGCCGCCGCGTACTCGGCCATCCGGCGCATCGACCCGGACATGGCGCGGGCGAACAGGAGGACGCCGAGCGCGACGGGAAGGAGCGCGACGAGGGTGAGCCGCCAGTCGACGACGGCCAGGTAGACCAGGGCCGTCGCCGGGACGGTGACCACCGTGGCCAGGTCGGGCAGCGTGTGCGCCACCAGGGAGTGGACCTCGTCGATGTCGTCGTGCAGCGCCTTCTTGACCCGGCCCGACCCGCGGCCGGAGAACCAGCCGAGCGGGACCCGGCCCAGCCTGTCGGCCAGGGAGCGCCGCACGTCGAGCTGCATGTCGTTGTCGGCGAGGTGGCCCACCAGGACCGAGACGGCGGAGAGCGCCGAGGCCGCGAGCGCGGCCACCAGGGCGACGGCCGCCCACGTCCAGGCGCGCGCGGCGTCGGGTCCCCCCGCGGCGAGGAGGGCGCGGGCGACCTCGGCGACGGCGATGAGCGGGAACAGCCCGAGCACGCCGGCGAGAGCCTGGAGCGCCACCGCCGCGCGCACCCGGGCGCGAACCGGACGCAGCAGGACCCCCAGCGGTCCGGCGGGACGGCGCCGCCCCCGCGCCGTGGCGCCGCGCGGCCCGCCGCCGGGCGACCGGTTGGCCGGTGGGGCCGACACATCCGTCATTTGACCAGCACCCCGATCTCGGGCGTGGCCTCGCGCCCCGCCTGGACCAGGCGCTTGGCGGTCAACCCCGACTCCTCGGCGAGCCGCTGCACGCCGAAGGTCTCCCAGTCGTACTCGTCGGCCACGGTGCGCACCAGCTCGCCGCCGCGGTGGACCCGCCACTCGGTGCGCCAGCGCATGACGCCGGCGCCGGCGGGCTCGCCGGAGACCCACCACTCGTAGACCTGCTCGCCCACGCTCTCGCGGACCATGCGGGTGAAGGGGATGGTGCGGGGGGTGTCGACCCCCATCAGTTCGACCACGATGGGACCTCCCGGGGGGAGCCGGTCGGCCAGGCGGCGCCACAGCGCGGTCCGCTCGGGCCGGGGGATGTGTCCGGCGACGCCGAAGATGACCGCGGCGGAGATCGAGTCGGGCAGCGGGAGCTCCTGGGCGGGCTCGGGCAGCACGGTGACGCGCCGGCGCAGGTCGGGGTCTGAGAAGACCCTGCTGGTCAGGATCGCGCGCATGTTGGGCGAGGGTTCGGCGGAGATGATGCGCGCCGAGGGCAGCGTCTCGGCGATGGTCGCGGTGACCAGGCCGGTGCCGGCGCCGATGTCGACGATGGGACCGTGCGAGGTGTCCAGGCCGGCCAGCGCGGCCCGCAACGCAGGCGCGCTGGAGGTCAGGTGGCGGTGGCCGACGAGGTCGAAGAACTCGGCCGCCGGCGAGTAGTAGTCGGGCGCGGTGATGGTGTCCTCCGAAGGTTCAAGGCGTGGTCAGGGGGTGCTGGGCCACGGCTGGCGTGCCGCGGCCAGGGCCGGATCGAGCCTGCGCAGCAGCGCGCGGACCACCGCTTCGCGGGCCGGCCCCAGGTAGAAGTGGTCGCCGGGGAAGACCTGGACGTCCATGCGTCCGGTGGTGACCCCGGCCCAGCCCGCGGCGCGGCCGGCGTCGACCTCGGGGTCGGCGTTCCCGGTGAAGACGCTGACCGGGCAGGACAGGGGCGCGCCGGGGAAGGGCCGGTAGCGTTCGATCAGCCGGTAGTCGGCGCGCACGCAGCCCAGCACGACGGCGCGCATCCCCGGGTCGGCCAGCACCTCGCGTTCGGTGCCGCCCAGGCGGACGAGTTCGGTGACGATCTCCTCGTCGGTGGCGAGGTGGACCGTGCCGGCCGGCGCGTCGCCCGGGGCCATGCGCCCGGAGGCGAACAGCCGCCGTGGCTCCGCGTGGCCGCGGGCCCGTAGCTCGCGCGCCAGCTCGTAGGCGACGGCCGATCCCATGCTGTGGCCGAAAAGGGCGTAGGGACGGTCCAGCAGCGGGGCGAGCCCGTCGGCGAGGGCCGCGACGAGGGTGGCCATGTCGTCGACGGGCTCCTCACCCAAGCGGTCCTCGCGTCCCGGGTACTGCGCGCACACCAGGTCCACGGCGGACGGCAGCAGCGCCGCCCAGGAGCGGTAGGCGTTGGCGCCCCCGCCCGCGTGCGGCAGGCAGACCAGGCGGAGCCGGGCGCCCGGCTCCGGGCGGAAGCGGCGCAGCCAGGGGTGGGGCGATGACGCGGTCATGGGGTTCCTGTCGGTGCGGGGCCGGCGAGCTCGGCGGCGCGCAGCGGCCGGGGCGGGGTGGGGCGGATGATCTCGGGGCGGCCCAGGCGGCCGGTGACGTCGTGCCAGATCCGGCAGACGGCCAGGTCGTAGTGGCCGCGGGCGAGCGGGTCGGCGCCTTCGGCGATGTCGGCGGCCAGGCCGCGCAGCGCCCGGGCGATCGCCTCGGGCCACAGCCGGGCGAACACCTCGCGGAAGGGCACCGGCTCGGTGCCCTCCAGCACGGTCGCGCTGGGCTCGGTCAGGTGCTCGGTGCCCGGCCCGGTCGAGACCAGCCGCCCGTGGGCGTCGCGGGGCGCGTGCAACCGGGGGTTCCACAGCACCGGCCCGTGGGTGTCGGCGAGGGTGAGGACGCCTCCCTCCGCGCCGATGGCCAGGCGGTGCCACAGCAGCGCGTGGTTGTCGCCGTCGGAGGGGTCGAGCTGGTTTTGCACCCGCAGTGTCAGCGGGACGCCGCCGATGACGCCCTGCACGGTCCGGTAGGGACGTGGGGTCGCGGCCAGCGCCTCCACCCCGGCCGGCGGCTCCACCGGGTCGGCCAGGCCCCAGGGGCGCAGCCCGCCCAGCGCCCGGCCCATGACGTCCAGGAGCGGGTAGAGCACCTGGATGGCGGCGGTGGCGTCGGCGAACAGCAGCCGTCCCCGCCGCCGCAGCTCCGCGGCCGCGGCCAGGAACCGGGCGATGGGGGCGACGTGGCGGTAGAAGGGGTTGAGGTGGTGGACCACCCCGTGGGCGCGGGCGGTGCGCAGGGTCGCGGCCAGCTCGTCGTGGTGGACGGGGTGCTCCTGGAGCACGTGGACGCCGCGGGACAGCAGGGCGCGGGCCAGTTCGCTGCCCGGCCCCCCGGAGACGGCCGCGCCCACGACCACGCAGGCGACGTCGACCCCCTCCGGCAGCTCCTCGACCGAGGTGTACAGGGGGACGCCCAGGCGCCGGGCGTAGGCGCGCGAGTGTTCCCCGCCCCGGGCCAGGATCGCGACCAGTTCGAACTCCCCGGGCAGGGAGCGCACCGCCTCGGCGTAGAAGCGGCCGAACCCGGTACCGCACACGACGGTGCGCAGGGGGCGTCGGGACGGGCCGGTCACAGCGTCCCCTCCTCGGCCCCGGCCGCCTCCCCCGCCGCGGCCACCCCTTCGACCACGCGCAGGGTCCCCGCCTCCGCGTCGGCGAACAGCAGCCGCACGGTCGCGTCGGGGTCCACGACCTCGGCCGCGTCGTGGACGCCGGCCCCGATCCCGCCGCGCAGCACGGCGTCGGCCGTGACCGCGCCGACCCGCCCGGTCATGCGATAGCTGTCGGACAGTCGCACCACCAGCGCGCGCTCGCGCGCCTGCCGGTCGGTCAGCAGCAGGACCAGCAGGTAGTAGGGGACGCGCCCGGCCAGGTCGAGGTCGGCCGCCGCGCGCAGCCGTTCGGCGGTCCGCGCCGTGGCCGCCTCCGGCCGCCCGGCCACGGCGGTCAGCACCGAGCGGGCGCGCGGGCCGGGGTGGACGTTGTACCACTCCAGCTCCGCCAGGCCGAGGGAGGCGGCCAGGCGGGCGGCCTCGTCGGTCAGGAAGGGTTGGACGAAGGCCGGCGCGGGGAAGAAGGGCGGCTGGGCCTCGTCGACGGCCCGAAGCGCCCGGGACACGCGCCGCCCGTCGCGCCAGGCGGCCAGCGGCTCGCCGAACACGGCGGCCGGGTCGGCGCCGGGCAGGGAGAGCAGGAGGTCGCCGGCCGCCGCCGGGGTGCACCGTTCCAGGCCGCCGCAGTAGGCCACGACGCTGCGCAGCCCGGGGCCGCGCAGCGCCGCCCAGCGCGGCAGCAGCGCCGACAGGCCGGGCAGCACCCCGGCCGACAGCACGACCGCGCGTCCCGGGCGCGGCGGGTCGGCGTCGAAACGCCGGCGCACGGGGGCGTCCCCGGTGACGTCGACATAGTGCGCGCCGGCGTCCAGCGCGGCGCGGGCCACCCGGTCGACGATGCGGTAGGAGGGGCCGGCGCAGTTGAGCACCACCGCGCAGCCCGCGGCGAAGGACGCCAACGCCGCGGGGTCCTCGACGTCCACGGTGACCGCTTCGGCGCCCGGCCCCAGTTCCCGGGCCAGGTCCGCCAGGGGGGCGTGGCGGCGTCCGCCCAGGCGCAGCCGGGCGTGGCCGAGCCCGCGCAGGAAGCGGGCCGCGGCCGTGCCGACGGCGCCCGAGGCCCCGGTGACGCCGACCAGGGGGGTGTCGGGGAGGGGGGTCATCGGGTGAGGTCCCCTCCGGTGATCTCGTCGAGCAGCTTGACGACGCCCGGCGCGTAGGGGACGGACAGGCAGCTGAAGTGGTCGCCGGCCACGTCGACGATGCGCAGGTCGCCCAGGACGAGCCGCTCCCAGTAGTCGGTGACGCTCTCCTTGTTGCCGGGGAAGGGGTAGGCGCCGCTGTGCCGCAGGAAGGTGATGTCGCCGGCGTAGGGCTCGGGCTCATAGCGCGAGATCGCGAAGACGCTCTGGCGGAAGATGCGGAACAGCTCGTGCAGCGCCTCGGGCTCGTAGGTGCCCGCCGAGGGCGGAACGGCCGCGCACATGCGCTCGACGCGGACGTCACGGGGAACCTCGGCCAGGGCCCGGAAGCAGGCGGCGACGTCGGCGTACTCGCCGGTCAGTTCGCCGATGGCGCCGTCGGGCAGCAGGCCGGGGGTCCGTTCCAGCAGCACATCGGAGGCGGCCGAGACCCGGTTCTCGTCGGCGGGGAAGCCCACGGCCACCGGGTCGATGCCCATCATGACCGCGAAGGCGTACTCCGAGATCAGCTCGTCGTCGAGGCGGAAGGGCGGGCGGTGGGTGCTGATCGCGGTGAGCGAGGCGACCTCGGCGCCGGCCTCGGCGAGGGTGCGCGCGACCTCGGTCGCCACCAGCCCGCCCAGACAGTAGCCGACCACGTGGAAGCGCCGCCCGCCCTGTTCCAGCAGCGCGTGGGCGTAGTCGGCCGCCCACCGGGTGATGACGGTGGCGGGATCGGCCTCCAAGAACACCGGCACATCGGGCAGTTCCAGTCCGGCCAGGGTCGTAGCGCCGGCCGACCTGCGCCGGATCTCGGTGATCAGCGCCCGGTAGGGGACCAGCGTCCCGGTCCCGGCGTGGACGAGCGCCGTCACCGTGCCGCCGCCCGGACCGTTGAGCGCCACGTAGGGGCCGGCCGGCGCGGCGTCCGCGCCGCGGTGCGGGGTGGCGCGGTCACGCAGGTAGGCGGCCAGGCCCGCCACGGTGGGACGGCGCAGCATGTGGCGCAGCACCACCTCCCACTCGATGTCGCCGACGCCCGGGACGGCCTCGCCCAGCCGGCCCACCATGCGCGCGACCAGCAGCGAGTCCCCGCCCAGGGCGAAGAAGTCGTCGTCGCGGCCGACGTGCTCGCGCTCCAGCAGGCCGGCCCACAGGTCGGCCAGGGCGCGTTCCAGGTCGTCGGCGGGCTCGGCGGGCAGGGCCGCGACGGCGGTCGGGGTGTCCTCGCGCGGCAGGGCCGCCGCCAGCGCGGCGCGGTCCACCTTGCCGTTGCCGGTCAACGGGAGCGCGTCGAGGATCCGCCACTGGGCCGGGACCATGTAGTCGGGCAGCCGGGCCGCGACGTGGCGGGCCAGTTCGCCGGCCGTGAGCGGTTGCCGGTCGGTCTTGAACCGGGCCAGGTAGAGGCTCTGCCCGGTGCGGGCCAGGCCGTCGTCGTCGCCGGGCAGGACCAGGTCGGTGACGGCCCCGGCGCCGGCGAGCGCGGCGGCCCACTGCTCGCGGGTGAGGAAGGTCTGGTCGGCGGCGGCCCGCGCGTCGTGGTGGCCGCCGTCCAATCCGTCGAGGAACTCCATGGAGACGAGCAGGGACGGGTTGTGCTCCCGGGTCGTCTCGATGAGGACGAGGTGGCCGCCGGGGACGAGCAGCTCGCGGAGGCGGCGCAGGGCCGCGTCGGCGTCGATGGCGTTGTGCACGACGTTGGCGGCGACGACCACGTCGAAGGAGTTGGGGGCGTGCCCCTGGTCGCCGATGTCGCGGTTGACGTCGAACAGCCCGTAGGAGACCCAGGGGAAGGCCGCGAACTGTTCGCGTGCCTCGGTGAGGAAGAACGGCGAGATGTCGGTGAACAGGTACTCGACGTCGTGCCCGGCCAGCGCCGGGACGATCTCGGCGGTGCTGCCGCCCACGCCGGCGCCGATCTCCAGGACCCGCAGCGGCTCCTCGCCGGTGCGCGCCGCGGCGACCTCGCGCAGCGCCGCCGCCGCGGCGGCGTTGAGGTGGCGGATGGCGAGGTTGTCGCGGTAGGCCGCGCCGGCGGTGTCCAGGCCGGCGCCGGGGAACAGCAGCGTGCGCACGTCGAGTTCGCCGCTGAGCAGTTCGGGCAGGTGCTCGGCGCAGGCGCGCATGTAGTCGAGGACCTCGGTGCCGTAGTCCACGCGCCGTTCCAGCTCGGCCAGCCGTTCCCAGGCCCGCCGCGCCTCCTCCTCGCCGACCGGGCGCAGCCCGACGAGCCGGCCGTCCTGCTCGCCGAGGCGTCCGGCGCGCAGCAGGGCGTCCAGCCAGCGCCGGACGAGGCGGTGGTGGCGGCGGTCGGCGCGCAGGGCCGCGGCGACCTCCGCGCGGGTGTGGGATGCCCCCTCGGCGAACAGGCCCGCGCCGGTGAGGGTGCGGGTGATCGCGGCCAGCGCGGCCTCGTCCATCGCGTCGAGGAAGACGCCCAGGTCGGCGCGGTCCAGTCCCGCGGTGGCCGTCTCGGCCGCCGCGCGGGCGCGGGCGGCCGGGGCCGTGGTGTCCTCGGCGGGGTGGTCGCGGCGCGCGGTCTCGACGAACGCCGCGAGCCTGCGGGAGTCGCGGTCGCCCACCGCGAGGACCGCCGCGGCGGCCGCGCCCGGGTGGGCCAGCAGCGCCGCCTCGATCTCGGCGAGCTCGATGCGGTGGCCGCGGACCTTGACCTGGGAGTCCTCCCGGCCCAGGAACTCGATGTCGCCGCCGGGCCGGTAGCGGCCCAGGTCACCGGTGCGGTACAGGCGCTCCCCGGTGCGGGGGTGGGTGACGAACCGTTCGGCGGTCCTGGCCTCATCACCGAGGTAGCCCAGCGCCACCCCGGCCCCGCCGATGTAGAGCTCGCCGACGACCCAGTCGGGGCGGTCGTTCATCCGCTCGTCCAGGACGTGGAAGGTCTGGTTGGCGAGGGGACGGCCGTAGGGGATGCTCGGCCAGGCCGGGTCCACCTCGCCGATGGGGTGGTGGATGGACCAGATGGCCGCCTCGGTCGCGCCGCCCAGGCTCACCAGCGACAGGCCGGGGACGCGGGCGCGGATGCGGTCGGGCAGCGTGACCGGGATCCAGTCACCCGACAGCAGGGCCAGGCGCAGCGTGGGCAGGTCCGCGTCACCCGCCGAGGCCAGGTAGTCGTCCAGCATCTGCATCTGGGCGGGGACGGAGTTCCACAGGGTGACGCCGTGGTCGGCGACCAGCTCGGCCCAGTGCGAGGGGTCGCCGCGCCGCTCGGCGGAGGGCAGCACGAGGGCTCCCCCCGCGGCCGGGGGGCCGAACAGGTCGTAGACCGACAGGTCGAAGCCGAGGGAGGCCAACCCCAGGATCCGGTCGCCGGGTCCGACCTCGAAGCGCCGGTTGACGTCGGCGACGGTGTTGAGGGCCGCCCGGTGGGAGATCATCACCCCCTTGGGCACACCGGTGGACCCGGAGGTGTAGATGACGTAGGCGAGATCGCCGGGCGCGGCGGCGCGCGGCGGCCGCGCGGTGAGGGCCGGCCCGGCGGGAACGGCGTCCACGGCGATCGGCTCGGCGGTGTCGGCCCAGTCGTCGATCCCGGTGAGCCAGGACTGGGTGAGGACGTGGCGGATGCCGGCGTCGGCGAGGATGACGCGGCGCCGGTGGGCCGGCTGGGCGATGTCGATGGGAACGTAGGCGGCGCCGGCGAGCAGGACGGCGTAGGCGGCGACGACCTGCTCCACCCCCTTGTCCATGACGATGGCCACGCGGTCGCCGGGACGGCAGCCGCGCTCGGCGAGCACGGCGGCGACCGCGGCCGCGCGGGCCCACAGCTCGCCGTGGCTGGTCGTCCCCTCGGGGGTGATGACGGCGGGAGCGTCGGGGGTGCGCAGCGCGGCGTCGAGGGCCCCCTCGTGCAGCAGGCCGCCGGGCAGCGGGCCGGCGGTCGCGTTGACCTCGGCGCGCAGGTCGAGCTGGTGGCGCGGGACGCGGACCGGGTCGGCGTCCTCCCAGACGTCGGCGGAGCCGGCGAGGCGGCGCAGCAGGTCGACGTAGGCGGCGAAGGCGTCGGCGGCGACCCCCTCGGGCAGAACCTCCTCGCGCACGTCCCAGCGCACGCCGAGCCCGCCCTCTTCCAGGGAGACCTGGCAGTCCACCCACACCTGCGGGGTCTGGCTGACGCCGTGGACCTCGCGGGAGGCCCACGACCCGCCCGCTGCGTCGGGCTCCTCGGCGCCGATCGCGCCGGTGAAGACCACCGGCATGAGCACGGCGGGCTCGTCGCGGCGGCGCGACAGCTCGGCGAGCACCTCGCCCCCCGAGTACAGGGCGTGGTCGAGGTCCTCGATCAGCCGGCCCTGCCGGGTCCGGGCGCGCTCGGCGAAGGTCGCGCCGTCACCCGAGCGCACCGCGAGCAGGGTGACGGTGGTGAAGTCGCCGACGATCCGGTCGACGTCCTCGTGCAGCGGCAGCCGCCGCGCCACCGGGAGGTTGAGCGTGAAGTCGGGTCGGCGGCTCCAGCGCGTGATCGTCTCGGCGTAGGCCGCCAGCGCGACCGCCGAGGGGGTGAGCCCGTGTTCGGCGGCCCGGGAGCGCAGGGCCCGCCATTCGGCGGCGGACAGGGCGGCCCGGTGGCGGGTGAAGCGGGCGGGCGCGTCGATGGCGCGCTCGCGCAGCGGCAGTTCGGGGGCGGGGGGCAGGTCCTCGATCCGCTCCATCCAGTAGGCGCGGTCGCGGTGGTAGCCGGGACCGTCCTTGAGGGCGCGCTGGGCCAGCACGTAGTCGCGGAAGGTCGCGCCGATGGGCGGCAGCGGGTGGTCGGGGTCGGCGTAGAGGGCGGCGAGCTCGTCGAGGAGCATCCGCACGCTCGCGTAGTCGGCGGCGAGCAGGTCCACCGACAGGTGCAGGACACTGCGGTCGTCGCCGCGGGTGAGGTGGAGGCGCACCAGCGGCCAGGTGCCCGGGTCGGGGACGAGGTCGCGCAGCCGTTCGCGGGCGCGCTCGACGTGGACGGTGGTATCGCTGCCGCGCACGTCGGTGACGGTCAGGGCCTCGCCGGGGGCTTCGGGCAGGACGCTTTGGTGGCCCTCGGCCGCGACGACGACGCGCAGCATGTCGTGGCGTTCCACCAGGGCGGCCCAGGCGCGGCGGAGCCGTTCGGGGTCCAGGTCGTCGAACTCCAGCTCGGCGTAGGCGTGGCAGGCCACGCCGCCGTAGTCGTAGGCCGTCCCGCGGCCGACGAGGTAGGCGCCCTGGACGTCGGTGAGCGGGAACGGCTCGTGGCGCGCGGCGGGGTCGGGGGTCAGCCGGGGCCGGGCCTCGGCCCGGAGCAGGGCGAGGATCTCGTCGCGGTGGGCGCGCAGCAGCGCGCGGCGCTCCTCGGTGAGCGTGCCGGTGGGGGCGCGGAACCGGATCCGTCCCTCGTCCTCCCAGAGGTGGACGCCGTCGGCGCGCAGGTCGGCCAGCAGCGCGGGGAGTGTGCCGGTGGAGTCGTCGATGGCGGACACGTGCTTCGCCTCTTCTTCCTGGTTTCTGCGGGCGGCCGGGGGCCGTCGGGGATGGTGGGACGTGGGTGGGGCGGAGGGTCAGATCACGCCGGTCTCCCCCCGGTCGCCTCCGGCGCCGCGGACCCTGGCGGCGAGCGCGGCGAGGGTGGGGGCGGCCAGGAAGGAACGGGTGGGGACCTCCACGCCGAGGACGGCGCGCACGGTGGTGATCATCCGGATGGCCAGCAGGCTGGTGCCGCCCAGCGTGAAGAAGTTGGCCTCGCGGTCGGCGACCGGCACCCCGACCAGCTCGCTCCACACCCGCGCGATCTCGCGTTCGACGTCGTCGCCCAGCGGTGCCGCGGCGGTCGGGGGGAGCGGGCCGGCCGCGCCGGCGCGTTCGGTGAGCGCGGCGAGGTCGACCTTGCCGTTGGCGGTGAGCGGCAATTCCGCCAGGACGTGGATCAGCGCGGGGACGGCGTGGGCCGGAACCCGGTCGGCCAGGTGCGCGGCGAGGTCGCCGGGGGCGACGTCGTCCCCGCGCGCGACGACGAAGGCGACGAGGCGACGCGCCTCGCGCGGACCCGAGGCGACCACGGCGGCCCGGCGCACGGCCGGGTGGTCCTCCAGCGCGGCCTCCACCTCGCCCGGTTCCAGGCGGTGACCGCCGATCTTGACCTGCCGGTCGGCGCGGCCGAGGAACTCCAGCAGGGCCCCCGGCCGGTAGCGGCCCAGGTCGCCGGTGCGGTACCAGCGCACCCCCTCGTCGGTCACGAACCTGTCGGCGGTGCGGTCGGGGTCGCCCCGGTAGCCCAGGGCCACCCCGGCGCCGCCGATCCACAGTTCTCCGGGCACCCACTCGGGGCAGTCGCGGCCGTGCGGATCGACGACGCGGTAGCGCTGGTTGCGCAACGGGCGCCCATAGGGGACCGAGGGCCACCCCTCGGGGGCGTGCCCCCCGTCGAAGGCGTTGGACCAGATCGCCGCCTCGGTGGCCCCGCCCAGCGCGACGAGGCGGACGCGCCCGCCGGTGGCCTCGCGCAGCCGCGGCGCCAGGTCGGTGCCCACCCAGTCGCCGGAGACCAGGGCCAGGCGCAGGTCCGGGGGAACGGGGCCGTCCTGGGCGGCGAGCAGCAGCATGTCGAGCAGGGCGGGCACGGTGTTCCAGACGGTCACCCGGTGCCGTTCGGCCAGGTCGCGCCATCTGGCGGCGTCCCTGCGCTCCTCCTCGCCGGGCAGCACGAGCGCGCCCCCCGCGCCGAGCAGGCCGAACAGGTCGTAGACGGAGAGGTCGAAGTCGAGCGCGGACAGGGCGAACACCCGGTCGTCGGGGCCGACGCCGTAACGTTCGTTGATGTCGGTGACGGTGTTGAGGGCCGCCGCGTGGGTGACCTCCACCCCCTTGGGCTCCCCGCTGGAGCCCGAGGTGAAGATGACGTAGGCGGTGTCGTCGGGGTCGCGCCGGACCGGCGCCTCCAGCGGGGGTTCGCTCAGCAGCCGCGCGGGGGTGACGGTGCCGGGCGACGTCGCCTCCTCGGCGATGGCCAGCACGACGCCCGCGGCGCGGTGGATGCGCTCGCGCCGGCGCGCGGGCTGGTCGGGTCCCACCGGGACGTAGACGGCCCCGGCCGCCAGCGCGCCCAGGACGGCGCAGACCTGGTCGGCGCCCTTGGGCAGGCCGATCGCGACGGCCTGGCCGGGCTCCACGCCGGCGCGGCGCAGGCCCGCGGCCATGCGCAGGGCGCGTTCGACCAGTTCACCGTGGGTGAGCTCACCGTCGTCGGTGATGACGGCGGGGCGGGTGGCGCGCTGGTCGGCGCGGGCGAACACCGCGTCGTGCAGCAGGCCTCGGGGGGCCGGCCCCCTCGTGGCGTTGGCCTGCCGGCGCTCCTCGCGCTGCCGGGCGGGCAGGAGGTCCGGTGGCGCCGCGATCCGGCCGGTGCGCGCCAGGTGGCGCAGCGTCTCCAGGTAGGCGGCGAACATGGCGTCGAGGACGTCGGGGCGGAACAGCTCCTCCACCGCGTCCCAGTAGACCTGGAGGCCCCCCGCGATCTCCAGGACCTGGTTGTCGAGGTGGACCTGGGGCGACTGCGACAGTCCCCAGACCCGTTCGGGGAAGGCGGGCGGAAGGTCCATGGAGACGTCGCCGCCCAGGCCGAGGGAGCTGGTGAAGACGACGGGGACGCCGGTGTGGGCGACGCCGGTGCGCTGGGCGAGGTCGCGCAGCACCCAGGGGGCCGACGCCTCGCGGTGGTCGAGGTCGCGGCCGATGCGCCGTTGCAGGGAGCGGGTGGCGTCCAGCAGCTTCTCGCCGGGGTCGCGCCGGTAGGAGGTCAGCGACAGCGAGGTGAAGTCGCCCAGGACCCGGGAGATGTGGGGGTGGGTGTCGTGGCGGTTGAACAGGGTGAGGGTCAGGCTCAGGGCGGTCTGCCCGCTCCAGGCTCCCAGGACCTCGGCGTAGCAGGCGAGCAGCAGGGTCGACGGGGTGATCCCGGCGCCGCGGGCGAGGTCGGTGAGGGCGCGCCACTGCCCGGGGTCCAGGCGGGCGCTGCGCCGGGTGAAGCGGGGGGTGGCGACCGTCGCGGGGTCGGTGGCCAGGGGCAGGGCGGGCGGCGGCGGCAGTTGCACGGCGCGCTCGCGCCAGTAGTCGCGGGCGCGCTCCACGGCCGCGGGGTCGTCGTGGACCTGGGTGACGTAGTCGCGGAAGGTCACGTCGATCGGGTCGAGGACGGTGTCGGGGTCGGTGTAGAGGCGGCCCAGCTCGGTGTAGAGCGTCATGATGCTCAGCGCGTCCAGGACGAGGTAGTCCAGGCCGACCCCCAGGCGGGTGCGCTCGACGCCGTCGCGGACGTAGCGGACGGCGCGCAGGTCGAACAGGGGCCAGCGGCCGGGCTCGAAGACGCGGTGGGCCATCTCCTCGCGCAGCGCGGCCAGGGCGTGGCCGGGGTCGCCGGGCCCCGCCTCGGTGACGGGGATACGGACGTGGGGCACCTCGGGCAGGACGCGCTGGCGGCCGTCGTCGTCGAAGACCGCCCGCAGCATCCCGTGCCGGCGGACCAGGACGTTCCAGGCGTGTTCCAGCCGGTCCAGGTCCACCTCGGCGCCGTCGAACTCGGTGTAGTGGTGGGTGCCGACGCCACCGAGCGGGAGTTCGGGGCTGCGCCCGGTCAGGTAGGCGCGCTGCACCTCGGTGGGCGGGAACGGGTCGTGGGCGTGGTCGGGGTCCGGTTCGACCCGGGCCGCGCGCCGGCCCTCGACCTGGGGGGCGAGGGCGGCGGCGAAGTCGCGCAGGACGGGGGAGGCGAACAGGCGGCCGACGCCGGCGTCGGCGTAGCCCTCCTCCCGCAGCGCCGCGACCACCCGCGTGGCCAGCAGTGAATCGCCGCCCAGAGCGAAGAAGTCGTCGTCGCGCCCCACCCGCGACCGGCCGAGCAGGTCAGCCCACACCCGGGCGACGGCGGCCTCGACCGGGCCGGAGGGCGCCGCCGAGGGGGTGGTGGCCGCGTCCGCGCGGGCGCGCACCGCGCGGACGACGGCGGCGCGGTCGGGCTTGCCGTTGGCGGTCAGGGGGATCTCGGGCAGGGTGACGATCCGCTCGGGCAGCATCGACGCGGGCAGCAGGGAACCGGCGTGGCCGGCCGCCGCGGCGGCCGGGTCGCCCGTGGCGTCGGGGGCCGCGGTGACGGCCGCCACCAGGCGCGGCGCGGGGTCGGGCAGCACCAGCGCGACCGCGCCGGCGATGTCGGGGTGGGCGGTCAGGGCGGCCTCGACCTCGCCGAGCTCGACGCGCACGCCGCGGACCTTGACCTGGTGGTCGGCGCGGCCGAGGAAGTCCAGCGTCCCGTCGGGCAGGCGGCGGACCAGATCGCCCGTGCGGTACCAGCGCCGTCCGTCGCGCACGACGAACCGGTCGGCGGTCGTGTCGGGGTCGCCGCGGTAGCCGAGGGCCAGTCCGGCGCCGCCGACCCACAGCTCCCCCACGGCGTGGTCGGGGCGGTCGCGCTCGCGCGCGTCCACGACCCGGCAGGCCACCCCCGGCAACGGCCGTCCCCACGGGATCGAGCGCCACGCGGGGTCGACCCGCTCCACCTCTTGGAGGGTGGAGTGGATGGCGGCCTCGGTCATGCCGCCCAGGGCGAGGAAGCGGCAGCCGGGGGCGAGCGCGCCCAGCCGGCCGGGCAGGTCCACGCCGACCCGGTCGCCGCCGAGCAGGACCGCGCGCAGCGGCGGCATCGGCGCCATGTCGGCCTCGGCCGCCGACAGCAGCAGGTCGAGCAGCGCGGGGACACAGTTGAGGATCGTCACGCCGCCGCGCGCGGCCGTGTCGGCCCATCGGGTGGCGTCGCGGCGGGCGTCGCCCTCGACGAGGACCGCGGCGCCACCGGCCGACAGCGGCGCGAACAGGTCGTAGACCGACATGTCGAAGTCGGGTTCGGCGAGGGCGAGCGTGCGGTCGGACGCGCCGAACCCGACGATCTCGGCGAGCACGTCGATGGTGTGGGCGGCGGCCCGGTGCGCCACCTCCACCCCCTTGGGCACCCCCGTGGACCCGGAGGTGAAGAGCACGTAGGCCACCGCGTCGGGGTCGGTGTCGCGGGGGGCGGCCAGGGGCGGGGCGGCCAGGGCGTCGGCGACGGCGAGGACCGGCGGCGCGTCGTCCCCCTCGCCGGGGGCGTGGGCGTCTTGGGCCAGGACGAGTCCGGCGCCCCCGACGCCGATGACGCGCGCGCGGCGCGCGGGAGGCTGCTCCCGGCCCACCGGAAGGTAGGCGCATCCGGCGGCCAGGACCCCCAGCACCGCGGCGACCTGGTCGAAGCCCCTAGGCAGGTCGACCGCGACGGTGCCGCCCACCGGCAGCCGCGCCGCGACGGCGCCGGCGACGCGCAGGGCCCGCGCGGCGAGCTCCCCGTAGGACAGGGTGGTGCCGTCCGAGGCGACCAGCGCGGTGGCGTCGGGGGCGCGGCGGGCGTGGGAGAAGAACCTCCCGTGCAGCGGACGCGCCTGCGGGAGCGGGGAGGACGCGCCGACGATCTCGGGACGGCCCGGCGTGGTGAAGGGCCGCCGCCAGGTGTCGGGGTCGTCCACGAGCGCGTCGACGAGGTCGCGGTAGGCGGCGAACGCCGATTCCAAGACCCCCGGGGCGAAGACCTTCTCGCGCGCGTCCCAGTTGAGCAGCAGGCCGCCGTCCAACTCGGTCACCTGGGCGTCCAGCCACACCTGCGGCCCCTGGGAGATGATCCAGGTGGGCCGGCCGAAGCACTCCTGCACGGCGCGGGTGAACAGGGGGCCCAGGCCGATCGCGCTGGTGTAGACGACGGGGGCCAGGACGGGGGTACCGCCCGCGGCGCGGGCGAGGTCGCGCAGCACCTCGACACCGCTGTAGGCGCCGTGGCCGATGGCCTGGTGCAACTCGCGCTGGATCCGTTCGGCCCGCTCGGTGAAGGGGAGGTCGCCCTCGACGTCGGCGGCCAGCAGCACCGACCCGCTGAAGTCGCCGATGACCTGGTCGATGTCGGGGTGCAGGGGCGCGCGGTCGAACAGGGGCAGGTTGAGCAGGAAGCGGGGCGCGCCGCTCCAGCCGCCCAGCGCCTCGGCGAAGGCGGCGGCCAGCGCGGCGGCGGGGGTGACGCCTGCGGCGCGGGCGCGTTCGGTCAGCCGGCGCGCCCGTTCGGGGTCGAGCCGGTGGTGCAGGCGGGTGGAGCGGGCGTACTCCGAGCCGGCGGGGGTGGGCCGGGAGGCGTCGATCACGGTGGGCAGCTCGGGTGGGGCGGGCAGGTCGCCCAGCCGCCCGTGCCACCAGGCGCGGTCGCGTTGCCTGGCCGCGGTGTCGCGTGAGGCCCGTTCGGCCAGGTAGCGGGCGAAGCCGTACTCCAGGGGCGGCAGGGGGCGCCCGTCGTAGGCGGCCACGAGGTCGTCGAGCAGGACACGCAGGCTGAGCGCGTCGGCCACGATCATGTCGAGGTCGACGTGCAGCCGTGTCGCCCCGTCCGGCAGCAGGGACAGCGCGACGTCGAGGACCCGCCCCGAGGCGACGTCCATGCGCCGGTGGGTGGCGTCGTCCCGGATCGCGTCGAGGCGTTCTCGCACCGCCGCGGCCGGCAGGTCGCGCAGGTCGTGGACGGTGACGGGAACCGGGCCGCCCGGCGGGACGATCCGCTGACGCCCGTCGTCGAGGAAGCGCGCGCGCAGCATGGGGTGGCGTTCGACGACCGCGGCGACGGCGGCGGTGAGCCGGGCGGGCTCCACCCCGTGGCCGTCGAACTCGGTGTAGAAGTGCGCGGCGACCCCGCCCAGCGGCTGCTCGTCCTGGCGGCCGATCCAGTAGGCGTGCTGCATCGTGGCCAGTTCGAACGGCTCGTCCTCGGCCGGCGTCCGCGTGGTGGCCGGGGCCGGGGCGGGGGCGGTCTCCAGCAGTTCGGTCCAGGCCCGGACGGTGGGCTCGGCCGCGAGGTCCGCGAAGGTGATCTCGGCCCCCTGCTCGCGCCATGTCCCGGCGAGCCGGATCAGGCCGAGGGAGTCCAGACCGTGGTCGAAGAGGTCGTCGCCGTCGGCGAAGTCGTCCGTGCCGATGATCTCCGCGACCCTCGCGCGGACCTCTCCGGCGAAAGCCCGTCCCTGACCCGACACCGCCCACTCCCCTCAGTGCACGCCACTCACGAAAATGAAACTGATAACCGTTTTCATTATGCGGCATCATGTATAGCACTGCCGGCTTGTCCCAGTCGAGCCGGATTCGCGAAGAATCGGGAGATATGCATGAGAAGCGACGTGATCGGCTGGCCCGAGGAGACCGCGGCCGGATACCGGCGCGCCGGCTACTGGCGTGACCGCACCCTGGACGACCTGCTCCGGGAGCGCGCCGCCGAGCACGGCGACCGCACGGCGCTGGTCTCGGCATCCGGACGGCTGAGCTACGCCGACCTCGACGAGCGCGCCGGCCGGCTGGCCGCCGGGCTGGCCGGGCTCCCGATCCACCGGGGCGACCGGGTGCTGCTCCAGCTCCCCAACCGCGAGGAGTACGTGGTCACGCTCTTCGCCCTGCTGCGGATCGGCGCGCTGCCGATCCTGGCCCTGCCCTCCCTGGGCACGACCGAGCTGACCGCGCTGGCCCGGCTGTCCGGCGCCACCGCGCACGTCGTCGCCCAGGGGCGCGGACGCAACGACCCCCGGACGGGCGCGGCCGAGGTGGCGCGCGCCTGCCCGTCGCTACGCCACCTCGTCGTCGCGGGCGACCCCGGCCCCGGTGGGGGGCACTCCCTGGCCGCGCTGGAGCGGGCGGGCGCCGAGGCCCCCGCGGTCACGAGCGGAGCCGCGCCCGGTGACCCCGCCCTGCTACTGCTGTCGGGCGGCACCACGGGCACGCCCAAGCTCATCCCGCGCACCCACGCCGACTACGACTACAACGCCCGCGCCTCGGCCGAGGTCTGCGCCCTGGACGAGCACACGGTCTACCTCGCCGTCCTGCCGGTCACGCACAACTTCACGATGGTCTCGCCGGGGATCGTCGGTACCCTCGCCGCCGGCGGGACGGTGGTGCTGTGCCCCGACCCCAGCCCCACCACGGCCTTCACCTTGGTCGAGGCCGAGGGGGTGACGATCACCGCGCTCGTCCCGTCGCTGGTCCCCCACTGGCTCGACGAGGCCCGCCGCACCTCCCGCGATCTGAGCAGCCTGCGGGTCCTCCAGGTCGGCGGCTCCCGGCTGGACGACGCGACCGCGCGGCGGGTCGGGCCGGAACTGGGCTGCCGGCTCCAACAGGTGTTCGGCATGGCCGAGGGGCTGAACAACTACACCCGTCTGGACGACCCCGAGGAGGTCGTCTGTACGACCCAGGGCCGCCCGCTCTCCCCCGCCGACGAGATCCTCGTCGTCGACGAGGAGGGCCGTCCGGTCCCGCCGGGACACCCCGGCGAACTGCTGACCCGCGGCCCCTACACCCTGCGCGGCTACTACCGGGCGCCGGAACACGACCGCCTCTCCTTCACCCCCGACGGCTTCTACCGCACCGGCGACCTCGTGGTGCGCACGGCGCGCGGCGACCTCGTCGTGGTGGGCCGGATCAAGGACCAGGTCAACCGGGCCGGGGAGAAGATCGCGGCCATCGAGGTCGAGGAGCACCTGCTCGCGCTGCCCGACGTGCGCGCCGCCGCGCTGGTGGGCGTGCCGGATCCGCAGCTGGGCGAACGCTCGGTGGCGTTCCTGGAGACCGACGCGCCCTGCCCCTCACGCTCCGAGGTGCGCCGGCTGCTGCTGGAGCGCGGCCTGGCGGCGTTCAAGGTTCCCGACGAGGTGCGCGCGGTCCCCAAATTGCCCCTGACCGGGATCGGCAAGGTCGACAAGAGGCGGCTGCGCGCCGACGTCGCCGGCCTCACGCCGACGGTCCCCTCCCCCACGGCCGGCGCGGGGTGAGGCGGGCCTGATCCGCGCCTCCCCTCGCCCCCGGGGCGGGAGGGCGGCCGGTCACCTGACACGACCGGCCGCCCCTGTGAGACGTCCACGGGGACCCCGGCCGGGAGGAGGCGAGGAGCCCCACCGGGAAGAACGCCGGCCACGGGCGGGTCACCGCCCCTGGTCGGCCGCGCCGGATCGGCGCGGGTGGCGTGGCGGGGGCGGCCGGCGCGGTGATCGCGATGGCGCCGCCGCGCGGGGCGACACGCGGGCGGACGGCGGCGCCGGTGGACGCGCCCGAGGCGTGCCTCCGGGAGAGCCGGCGCCACCGGTCCCCGCGTCCGGGCGTGAGCGGCGAGGGGAACGGCGGCGGTGCCGAGGGCAGACGGCGGGCCGGACCCGTCCGGCGCGGCCCTGTGACGAGCCGGGAACCGTTGTGGTCGGCGGGGTCGCGCCGGAGCCGCCGCAACGGCGCCCTCACCGCTCCCTCGGCCCGACGATGGGGAACCATACGGTCGCGGTCGAGCGTGGGCGGGGCCGCTCGCCCGAACGGTCCACGGCACGGCCGGCGGCACGCCCGGCACGCCCCTCGCCCGAGACGGTGGGACGGGTCTCCCGCCAGGGCCGGCGGCCCCGCCCGAGACCCGCGCCGCGCCTCGGGGACGTGGATCCGGTCGGAAGGCACGACACGGTGACGCGACGGCGGCCCGGTTCCCGAGGAGGCGGAACCGGGCCGCCGCCGCGCGTGGCCCGCCGTGGACGGGCCTGCTCTGCGTCAGCCGTCGAGGGCGGCCAGCGCCGCGCGGGTGCTCATCGGGACGGCACAGCGGCGCGCGGCATAGGACAGCGCCATCGCGTGGTCCTCCGCGGAGAAGTCGGCGACCGCGTCGGCCACGACGAACGTCTCGATGTCGCGCATGAAAGCGTCGCAGGCCGTCATGAGCACGCCGATGTGGGCGTAGACACCGCAGATGACCAGCTGGTCGCGTCCCATGCGGCGCAGCACGCCCTGGAGGTCGCTGCGCGCGAAGGCGCTGTAGCGGTGCTTGGCCAGCACGGTGTCTTCCGGCGCCGGCGCCAGCTCCTGCGGGATGGAGGTGTGGGCGGCCTCGTCGCGCAGCCCCTCGCCCCAGAAATCACGCAGCAGGCCGCGCCGGGCCGGTTCCTGGGAGCCCGGCTGTACGGTGTAGATCCGTGGCACCCCGTGGCGGGCGCTGCCCTCCAGCAGCGCGGCGATGTTGGCGGTCAGCTCCGGGATCGGCTCGGCGTCGCGCTGGAAGGCGTTGAGGAAGTAGTTCTGCATGTCGTGGACCAGGAGCGCGCACCTGTCGGTGTCGATGCTCCATCCGACACGTGGGGCCGGGATGTCGTCCTCGGCGGGCATGGGGTAGGCGGCGATGCCCGGCAGCGCCGACGAGTGATCGCTCCCTGATCGGGGTGTCATGGGTTCCTTCCATCGATGGGTACGGTCGCGGACCGTGGACGCCGCGGTCCGGCACGGCGGTGGGACCGGGGGTGCTTCAGCCGCTCGCCTCCCGTCAGAGGCCGAGCCCCACTCCCCCGTCGACGTGCAGGTCGTGCATGGTGATGTGGCGCGCCTGCGGGGAGAGGAGGAACAGGACCGCGGCGGCGATGTCGGCGGGGTCGGCGATACGCCCCAGGGGGATGCCCACCCGGAAGCGTTCGGGGGCGCCGGCGACGGAACCGGCGCCGCCGTCGTCGCCCCACAGCAGCCGCCGCATCGGGGTGTCGGTCGAGCCCGGCGAGACGACGTTGCATCTGACGCCGTGGGGGGCCAGTTCCAGGCCGAGGCACATGGTGAAGCGCGCCGCCGCGGCCTTGGTCGCGGCGTAGGCCGCCATGTCGATGCGGGCGATGCGGGCGGCGTCGGAACCGACCGTGACGATCGCCCCCGAGCGGCGCGGGACCATCCGTCGGGCCACGGCGGTGGAGACGTTGACCACGCCGAGGGTGTTGACCTCGAAGGCGGTGCGCCAGGCGTCCTCGGCCGGTTCCAGGGCCGAACCCGGCGACAGGATGCCGGCCACGTTGACGGCCGAGGTCAGGGGGCCGGCCTGCGCCTCCGCCCGGGCCACGGCCTCCTCGACGGCGACGCGGTCGGCGACGTCGACGGAAAAGGGCAGCACCTCGGCGCCCTCCTCAGCGAGGGAGGCGGCGAGCTCCCGGACGCCGTGGCCGTCGCGGTCGAGGGCCGCCACGGCCGCACCGCGCGCGACGAGACCGCGGACGACGGCCGCGCCGATCCCACCACAGGCGCCGGTCACCAGCGCGACCTGACGCGCGCCGGGCTCTTCCACCTGCTCGCCCATCGCGGACGGCACCGCCCCTCACTCACCACCAAAACGCGACAAAGATAATCATTTTCAATATTTACCGTCAAGGCGACACTCCGTCGGCCCTCGGCGATGGCGCCCACCGATCCTCTCGGGACGGGATCCCCGGCGATAACGGTCACGGCCCCGATCCCGGGAGGCGGTGACGTCCGCCCCTCGATGGACCCCGCGACGGCGGCCGTCCCCGCCCACGCGCCGAACGACTCAGAGATCCGGACATCCGAGACGGGCCGCCCCGCGACGGAGCCACGGGGCGGCGACCCGCCAAAGGACGCCGGTCACCGGGACGGTCCCCGGCCGTTGAGAGCGGGACGATCGCCCCGAAGCGGCGGGGTCCATACGCCACGGCCAGACGACACGCGGCCCCGGCGACCGGATCGGAACCGACAAGGACCCCGCCCCGGGCGAAGGGAAGCGCGCACCCCTCGACGTCCCCGCCTTCGGCGCCCACCGTCATGGCCGTGCCACCTCACGCGGGGCCGGGGGCGAGAACGCCGCGGTCACGGTCGCCCGAACGGGTCTTAGCCGTCGGCCGGGGCGCACGCCCCCGCCCCGGCCACGCCCACCAGGTCCTCGGCGAAGCCGGGATAGGAGGTGGCCACCGCCTCCCACCCCGCGATCGCGGTGTCGCCCTCGGCGCGGGCGATGGCGGCCACCGCGGCGGCCATCGCGATGCGGTGGTCGCCGCGGGAGTCCACCTCGGCCGGGGTGAACGCCGGACGGCCGTGGATCACCATCCCGTCAGGGCGTTCCTCGGCCGCCACCCCGAAGGCGCGCAGCATCGCCACCGTGGAGGCGATCCGGTCGGACTCCTTGACCCGTAGCTCCGCCGCGCCGGAGATGATCGTGGACCCCTCGGCCGCGGCGGCGGCCACGGCCAGGATCGGGATCTCGTCCACCACGCCGGGAACATGGGACGCCTCCAGGTCGGCCCCGCGCAGCCTGGACGCGCGCGCCCGCACCGTCCCCGTCGCGGGGTCCACGTCCAGGTCGGCCCCCATCCGCGACAGCACGTCGAGGAACCCGGCACGGCCATGCCCCAGGTACAGGCCCGGGACCTCGACCTCGCCGCCGAGCAGGCCGGCCACCACCCAGAACGCCGCCTGCGACGGATCTCCCGGCACGGCGACGTCGGTGGCCGTGAGCGGCCCGGGATGGACGGTCACCCGCTCCTCCCGCACCTCGACCCGGACGCCGAAGGCGGTGAGCATCTCCTCGGTGTGGCGACGGGTCGGATGGGGTTCGATCACCGTGGTGGACCCCTGCGCGGACAGGCCGGCCAGCAGGAGACTGGACTTGACCTGGGCCGAGGCCACCGGGGAGGCGTAGGTGATGCCGCGCAGGCCGCCCCCGCGCACCACCAGCGGGGCGACCCTGCCGTTCTCCCTGCCGTCGACGTGGGCCCCCATCCGCCGCAGTGGCACCGCGATCCGGTCCATGGGGCGGCGGCGCAGGTACCGGTCGCCGGTCAGCACGCTCACCCCGTCGATGCCCGCGCACATCCCCGCCAGGAGGCGGATGCCCGTCCCGGCGTTACCGCAGTCGAGCACGTCGTCGGGTTCGCGCACTCCGCCCTCGACCCGCACCAGCGCGCCGTCCACCGTGATGTCCGCGCCCATCCGGACCAGGGCGCGACGGGTGGCGGCGACGTCCTCCCCGCCGGACAGCCCGCTGATCGTGCTGACGCCCTCCGCGAGGGAGGACAGGATCAGCGCCCGATGCGACACCGACTTGTCCCCCGGCACCCGGACCACGCCTTTGACCTCACGGATCCCGCTCACCCTCAGCCGGCCCATGACCGCCCTCTCCCCTCACGACGATCCGACGGTCCCCACGCTAACGATCCTCCGCCGTCCACAGCGGGGTTTCGCCTGGATAGGTCACGGGAGATCCCGAGGAGGCGGCGTCCCTGCCCCGTTGCGGGCAGGGACGCCGCCCGGCGCCACGCCCCGGCGGCCGGGCCGAGTCCCGCCCGTAGGACCTGGGGTGGGCCGTGAACACCCGGAAGGCGCTGCCGGAGGCCCGCTGCATCGGCTGTGCTCGGCCGCCGTGTGTCCTGCTCGTTCATCCGGCGAGAGTGAGGTTGTACAGGCCGGCGATGCCGCGCATGGCGTGGTGGACTCCGTCGCCTTTGAGGCGACGGTCGCGGAGGACCTTCCCGGTCTTCATGCGGGTGAATGCGTGCTCGATGCGGGCCTGGACCTGCTTGGTGGGACTTGTCGGGTGCCTGCTTCCAGCCGGAGGCTCCTCGCCATTGCGGCGGTGGTGAGGCATCACGGGGCCAGTGCCCGGGTGGTCGCCATCGGCGATCGTCCTGGTGTTGCCGACGGCGGCCTTGACCCTGGACTCCTCCCCGGCTTTGCCGTCACCGCGATCGCCGGGAAGCGGGCGGCCGACCACGACGACGAGCCGGGTACCGGCGTCGATGACGATCTGGTGGTTCGCGGAGTAGCGGTAGTTCTTCGGCTGCTCAGCGCCGGTGTGGTCACGAGTGGGCACCAGGGCGCCGTCCACGATGAACACGGCATCCTTGGTGAACCGCTTGCGGGGCTGATCCAAGGACCAGGCCCCACGGTCGCCCCTTACCGACCATGTCCGCTCTGTCGCCTCGCAGCGTGGTCACCGGCTTGCCGAAGGCACACGTGAACGGGGCTGTCCAGGACGGCTCCGACGCCGTGATCACATCGTCCCGGCCGAGAGCACTCAGCCGAGAATGGCGGTCGCGGGAGAATCCCTAGCTCTCCTTTTCATGTCCTCCGTTGTCGCGGAGCCGTCGAAGGGCCAGGGCGTAAGTGATGACAGTGATCAATCCGGCGGCGAGTCCACCGAGCGCGATGGGCCGGATGTAGTCGTCTTGAGTACAAGAGACGTCGATCGGCGCCGCTCCTGCCCATGGCCCCACACACCCGATATCGAAGTATTCCGTGATGTGTACGGTCGCTACACCGCCGAGGAAGAACGCGGCGGCGAACAGCACCATCCCGAGAAGTGTGACGAGCATTCCGGCAAGCAGATCGAGGGTCGCTTTCCTGCTCGGTCGGCTGCGGATCCGCCGCAGGATGACGACGTAAGAGGTGATGGCGAACAGACCGCTCAGGAGCCCTATGGACAAGACGGGAATCACGTATCCCATATTGTCGCAAGCCATTTCATGTGGCGCCGCACCTGTCCATGGCCCTGCGCAACCGAAATGGAAGTACTTCATGATCCTGAAGACCACGGCGCCGCCGATGAGCACGGTAGAAACGAACAACGCCAAGCCCAGAAGCACCTTGGCCAGGCCCACGAGCAGATTGCAAATCAGGTCCTTCATCAGGCGGCTTCTCCTTGAGGAGGCCGACACCCGCGTGAGGGCGTCGGCCTGGATTTCAGTGGTCAACAGGCTCAGGAGCACCTGACGCTCGATGACGTCATCCCGATCCTCCCATTTGTCGGGGCCTGATCGACGAGTTGCCTGTTGCCCAGCTGCCGGGAACGCCGTACATGAACTCGTCGGCCCCGGAGTTGGCGGGTTTGCTCCGGTCCAACGTTGCGCCGATGCACAGCGGGGTCAGGTTCGCATCATTGTCTGTGGCGAGGCCGGCAGCCACAGAGTCATCGTTGAGTTGTAAGCCAACACACCAAGACTCAGTGACGCCAGGACAGTTGTTGTCGGCACGTTGCACCGAGAGCGCGATCTGGTCGGCAGCAGAGGTGCCGGTGTTGGCACCGATGGCGACGTGGCACTTGTAGCGCTCCGACGGCGCACAGGATGCCCCAGCGCAATTCGGTTCCAGACAGGTCACCCCTGGTCTACACCAGGCCGTCCATCCTGCGGGACAGGGCCGCCGCGGCGGCGTTGCCCGGGTGCCGTTTCACGCTGCGCCGGATCCTGCCCAGGGCGGTGTCGGCGCGCCCCGACGACAGGTACGGGTAGTCATCGAGGAAGTCATGCCACGTCTGGCAGGCCGCTTCCAGGTGACCGGCCCGGAACCGGTAGTCGCCCAGGAGCGCCGTCGACAACGCGCGGGACCGTCGTTCTTGTGCCGGGCGGCGCCTGTTCGACACGGTCATGGCCTTCACCGCGCCATCGACATCGCCGAGGTGGGCACGCAGGTGGGCCTCCTGGAAGGAGAAAGCCGCGTGGTGGTAGGACCCGAAGGTCTCGGCCGGGCTGGTGGCCGACTCCAGGTCGCGTTCCGCCTCGCCGAGGGAGGCGACGGCGGAACGGCGATCGCCGAGCGCGGCCTGGGCCACGGCCCTCTGGCCGGCCAGGAAGGCGCGCATCCGTGGCTGCGCGGCGCTCTTCGCCGCGGACTCGGCGGCTTCCACGAGGTGCAGTGCCTCGCCGTGGTGGCCGAGGGCGCTGGCCTGGATGCTCATGCCACGCAGCACCGTGGCGTAGGTCAGCGGGTCGCCGGCCTCTGCGGCGAGGCCGAGCGCCTGAAGGTAGTAGCGCTCCGCGAGACCGTGGGCTTCGTCGTCCCAGGCCATGAAGCCGGCGAGGTAGAGGAACTCAGCGGCGGCGGCGTGCAGCCGCGCCCGGTTCTCGGGTGAGGCGTCGGCCCGCAGCCACCGGGTGAGGTCGTTGGTGATGTAGGCGGCCATGGCTGCGCGGGCGTGCCCACCGCCGAACTTGTCGTCGAGGGTGGAGAACGCCTCGGCCATCGTCGAGACGGCCTCGATCTCTCCGGGGCCGACACGCCCGAGCGTGGCCTTAGGGGCGTGTTGGGACCGATCCGCGATCTCCTGCCAGTTCGGGATGGCGACCAGGGCGGCCAGGGAGTACACGCTGTGACGAAGGACGGTTCGACGGCTCACGTCCATCTCTGCTCTCCCCAGCTCCGCCAACGAGGCCACAACGTCACCGCGCCAATTCAGCCCGATCTCGTCAAGAGAAGGAGGTACGGCGAATCCAGTGTCCGTCGGTGTGAGTGGACGGCGCAACTGTCGGGCGAGTGCTTCGGCGATGGCATTCGGTACCTGGCCACGTGGCCGGACGCCGGACAGCCAGTGCGCGACCGATGTCCGGTCGTAGCGGAGGTCGAGTCCGGCCTCGGCACCCACCCGGTTCACCGCGCGCGCGAGCGCGTCGTAGGTCAGCTCGGCCTCGGCAAGAAGTGAGGCGAGCCGGGTGTTCGGCGTGCGCGGCATGGGGGGGCTCCGCTCTGGCAACCGTTCAACACGTTCAACAGGTTCGATAGCACACCCTCCTGCCCGCGGGTCGCCGTTTGCCCTGTACTGGTCACAGGCCCTGAGGCAAGCCCTACGGGGCCGCCGCAGCCGGTGCCCCTGTCCCCGGGGGCGGCTACGGCCTTGTCAGCGCGAAGGACGCCAAGGAGACGATGATGGAACCCCCTTCCCGAGGGCCTGCCCGGCCCTGCGCAGATCAACTCGCGGGAATGCCCGGTCGCCCTCCTGCCCTCACCACCCGGCTTCTCCAGGACGCTTTCCCTGCCTGGGTGATCCACCGCGACGGCGTCTCGTGGTGCGCGCGCGGCCCCGGCCAGTCCCTGACCGCCCCGACCCTGGAGCGGCTGCGCGCCATGCTGGAGGAGACGGCCCGATGAGCGGCGCGACGAAACCGGATGAGTCCTGCGCGGTGCCCGATGAGCACTACGCGGCGTTTTGCCGGGTGTCCGAGGCCGCGCGGCGGCTGGGGTTGGGCCTGCGACGCGATGCGGATCCCTTCGGGTGGACCTACACCCTGACCTGGCCCACCGGCCACACCGAGGACTACCCCTACCTCGGTCTCGTCCAAGACCGGCTACGCTCCCTCCAACCCGCCGTTGGGGAGGAGCCATGATCCCGGGCGTGGCGCTGCTGACCCGCGCCGAGGTGGCCGCCCTGTTCCAGGTGGATCCCAAGACCGTGACCCGCTGGGCCAAAGCCGGGCGGCTCACCTCGGTCCGCACCCCGGGCGGACACCGCCGCTACCCCGCCGACCAACTCCACGGCCTCCTCACCGGCGAGACCGGCGCATATGGGCCTCCCGCCGCATATGACCATGACGGTGAACGGCTCCTGTCCGGTGGTGAGGTGGCGAGCCTGCTTCGCCTGCAGGCCAGCAAGGTCCACGACTACCTGGCGGCGCGCGGCGTGGTCGCGATCCGCCCCGCCGGGCGAGGGCGATGCTACCGGGAGACGGCGGTGCGCGCCCTCGCCGAGGGAGCCGGGTGATGGGCCCACATCAGCTCCCCAGCAGGAACAACATCCGGCCTACGACCCAGGAGCGGTTCCCGGTCCGCACGGCGCGGCTGCCCCCCGGACCAGGCCGCCACCAAGAGGATCGAACAGCCCCACAGGGCATGGCCGCGCCGTCTTGGACGATGCCGCTCCCGCCCGCCCAGGACCCCTCAAAGGCCGCACCGGCCCAGCGGAGTGGTGCGGGCTTCGATGACAAGACAGTGGATGAGGTGGTGACCATCGAACTCGCCACGATGATCCGCATCGGAATCCAAACGGGCCTTCTCCCCGTCTGGACAGACGCCCCCACACCACGGACAGCTCCAACCTGACCAGGCCATGCCTTCGGCCCTCCTCGGCGTTCTCGGCACCGAGCCCTCGGTGGGATCCGCCCACCGGCATGGAACCCTTCCCACGACGGGGCGGCCGGCGGCGTTCCCTGGGACCGCGCTTCCCGGTCGGCGTCCCACGCCGGAAACGGCGTCTGTCGGGTCGGTGGACGGCTCCACCACGGGCGCGAAGCGGTGACGCCCCGGATCAAGCATCGAACTCACCTGCACGGCGGCCGCTCCACCGTCCCGGGCCGTGGTCAAGAAAGGCCCGGTCTGTTGAGGACCGGCACGGTGAAGGGGCGGGCATGGGATCGGGGTGCTCCGGATGTTTCCCCCTCCCCCAAGCAGCGCCTCGCCCGTCCGTGCGCCGTCGGCGCGCGGACGACCGGCCCGGCGGCCCGCGTGCGGCTCCGTGGCGTCGGCCACTTCCCAACTCTTTCCCGGGAAGAAGTTATGTTTTGTACATATTTGGGGTATATGTTCGTTTTGTAAACAACGTGTTTCCGCCCGGCCCCACCGGACCGGACGAGGCCGGCGGCGCGCCCCGGACGGGCTTCCGCTCCGCCGGCACAGACCGACCAGGGAGAGGCGACATCGTGTTCGAGACCCGAGCCGCGGTGGTGCGTCCCGGCAGCGGGACCTTCACGTGGGAGAACGTCCGACTGGAGGACCCGCGCCCCGACGAGGTCGTGGTGCGCGTCGTCGGAGCGGGCATCTGCCACACCGACTTGGCCACCCGTGACGAGAAGCTGCACACCCCCATGCCCGCCGTGCTCGGCCACGAGGGCGCGGGCGTGGTGGAGGCGGTCGGTTCCGCCGTCACCCGCGTTGCCGTGGGCGACCACGTGCTGCTGTCCTTCAGCTCCTGCGGCCACTGCTCCGCCTGCCAGCACGGTCACCCCGGGTACTGCGAGACCTTCATCGCGCGCAACTTCGGCGGTCGGCGTCCCGACGGCACCACGCCCATCAGCACCCCGGAGGGCGAGCCGCTGGGCGGACGGTTCTTCGGCCAGTCCTCCTTCTCCGTGCGGGCCGTGGTGGACGAGCGCAGCGTCGTCGCCGTGGAGACCTCGGGGGAGGACGAACTCGCCCTGCTCGCCCCGATCGGCTGCGGGGTCCAGACCGGCGCGGGCGCCATCCTCAACGAGCTGCGTCCGGGCGCCGGTGACACCGTCGCCGTCTTCGGAGCCGGCGCCGTCGGCCTCTCCGCCGTCATGGCCGCCGCGCTGACCCCGGCCACCCGGGTGATCGCCATCGACATCGTGCCCTCCCGCCTGGAGCTCGCCCTGGAGGTGGGCGCCACCGACGTCATCAACGGCCGTGAGGAGGACACCGCCGCGCGGCTCGCCGAGATCACCGGCGGCCGTGGCCTCACCCACGCCCTGGAGAGCAGCGGCGTCCCCGCCCTGCTGCGCCAGGCGATCGACTCCCTGGCGGTCGGCGGCACGGTGGCCGTCGTGGGCGCTCCGGCCACCGGCACCGACGGCACCTTCGACGTCAACTTCCTGCTCAACGGCCGCAGCATCCGCGGTGTCACCGAGGGCGACAGTGACGTGCTCACCTTCATCCCGGCCCTGGTGGACCTCTACCGCGCCGGGCGCCTGCCCTTCGACCGGATGATCCGCACCTACCGGCCCGAAGAGATCAACGAGGCCGCGGCCGACGCCGCCTCGGGGGCGGTGCTCAAGCCCGTGCTGCGCTTCCCGTCCTGACCCCAGACCCGGGGGCCGGGTCCGTCGACACACTCCGGATCCGGCCCTCGCTCCAACCGTCCCGCCCGGGCCGACGCCGGCCCGGACGTTCTCCGTGTGGGCGTGAAGAACCGGGAGGAACCCGGGTTCCAGGAGCCGTCACACCACCCCGCTCATAAGAGCGGGGAGGATGGACGGCTTCGAGACCAGGAAACCGGCCCGAGAACGCCGGACGGTTCTCCCGCCGGCCCGCGGCGTGGCCGGCGGGCGGCCGGCGATGCCTGGATACGGGGCTGGTCGGGCCCCGGGATTCCCGGTCGGCCATCGGCCCCTGGCCGAGCGTGCCATCCGGTACGTGACGCTGCTTGGCCCACCCGATGGGCACAGCGTGGCGGCCGTGCGCGACGCCTCCGTGGACACCGCCCCGCCACCCCGTTCGAAGCGACCGCCGGCCTGGCGCCAGGGCGCGAAGACGGCCGCCCGCGAAGCGTTCCCCTGCCGGCGACATCCCGGTTCACTCTGCGCCCCCGACTCCTGGCGGCACGGCTCCGGCGAGTACACCTGCGGCCCGCTCAGGCGATACCTCCCGCAGGGCAGCGATGCGTCCAGGCCCTCGCGCGAGGAGCTGAAAGCCGTCGTCCCCGACGCGATTCACGGCCGGGCGCCTCGCTGAACCCCTGACAGCGCACGGCGGCCAGTGGCGGTGTTGCCGCCACGCCCTGGAACTCCACCGGCCCCCTTCGCCGCCTCCGCCGAGATCCCCGGCCTTCGGGAACGCGGCCTCCCGGGGAGCGGGGCTCTGGCCCGGTCATTGCAGCCCAGTGCCGCGCCCACTTCGGCCCCGACTTGGACCACCGTCGCCGCAACGCCGGCGTCGTCAGGACGCGGAGAGGTCGCCGCGGGTGATCCGGGCGACCAGGTCGTCGCGCAGCGCCCCGAACCCGGTGGCCGACCAGACGCTCTGCTCGGCGGGCACCTCGTAGTAGGGGACGATGTGCCCCTCGTGCTCGACGCGCAGGGCGTCCGGCTGCAACCGGGAGTTCACCCGCCGGGCGCACTCGGCGCACAGCGGCACCTCCATGCTGCGGCGTTCACCGAGGGCCCGCCACCGCGTGCGGGTGGTCCGGGTCCCGTGCAGGGGGTTGGCGTAGCAGTGCGCGCGGGGCTCCGCCGGAACCCGGCCCTCGTCGAGGGCGCGGGCCCGGGCCATGGCGTCCTCGGCGACGTCGAGCAGCACCAGCGCGCCCGCGGCGTCGGCGAGGTCGGCGCGCCCGTCGCCGATGGCGTCGTAGGCGGCCCCCGCCGCGGCGTGGGCGTCGAGGGCCAGGCGCAGCGCCTCCACCGCCTCGGGGCCGCCCCTGTCCCCCGTGGTCGTCGCGCTCAACCGTTCGCCGACCTCGACCAGGTCCGCGCGGATACGCTCGGCGAGCCCGTCCAGCCGGGCGTGCTCGGCGTTGTCGAACGCCGCGTGCGAGACCGGGGCGGAGGCGATGGGAGAGGGCCGCCGGGCTCTGCGCCGCCACACCAGGAACGCTCCGCCGAAGGCGAGGAGGGCCAGGAGGGCCGCGGCCCCCCACCACAGCGCGGTGCCGTCGCCTCCGACCTCCTCCTCGGAGGGCTCGGGCGTCTCCTCGGCCGCCTGTTCCGCCGCTTCCTCCTCCACCGCCTCGGCACTGGCCAACGCCTCGGCGGAGAGACGGTCGTAGATCTCCTCCGCCTCGCCGGAAAGGGTCACCTCGACGGCCCGCTCGACCCGGGCGGCGACGGCCCCGTCGTAGTCGGCCTCGTTGTCGGCGACCATGGCGGCGTAGAAGGCGCTGTGCTCGGGGTCCTGCGAGCCGTGGGTGATGTCCTCGCCCTCCAACCCGTACTGGTCGGTGACGAGGTAGTGGGCCTCGTCCACCCCCAGACGGTCGTGGACGGCGGCGATCAGCTCCCCGGCGTCGCCCTGCCAGGCGCCCCCGTGGATCAACGGCACCATGATCACGTAGAGGGGGACCCCGCTGTCTTGGATGTCCTCCGCCAGTTCGCGCCGTTGCTCCTCCGGCATCGCCGAGGCGTAGGAGGGGTCGACATAGATCGGGGATTCCCGCAGGGAGGAGACGATCTGCTCGGTCCGTCCCTGTTCGCCGCCCTGGGGCGCCGCGGCCGGGGCGGCGGCGAAGGCGGGCGGGGTCCACAGCGCCACGGCCAGCGCGACGGTCATCGGAAGCGCGCCCACCACACGCCGTCGGTCAGTGCACACCCAGTTCCTCCAGGACTTGTTCCGCCAGCGGCGCCCCCCGTACGCCGTACTGGGCGCGCACCCACACCCGGTCGAGGGTGTGGTGGGGGACGACCGAGGTGCCGTCGGACACGCGCAGCGCGCGGCGCTCCCGCTCGGCCTTGGTCAGGTTCATGCAGTCGGCGCACAGGTAGACGTTGCCCACTCCGGGGATCTTGCGCCTCTTCTCGGTGGTGGACCCGTGCAGCGGGTGGTTCATGCACACCGGGCGCGGCCGGACCGACCTCCTGTCGAGCTGTTCGCGCGCGCCGCGCAGCAGCACGATCACGCCGACGAGGTCCAGCTCGTCGGGTTCCTCGGCGCGCACCAGCAGCGCCGCGTCCAGGGCCGCCATCGCCTGGGGCATCCGGGGGTGGTCGGGGCCGGCCTGGCCGACCGCGGCGTTGAGGGCCGCGGTCTCCTCGTCGGCGATGCGTTCCAGCCGGCGCCGTCCCGGGTGGGCCGGGACAGTGGGCCGCTTCTCCCCGTCGGAACGGGCCCGGGACACCGCGCGCGCCGTCATGCGCACCAGCAGGCCGACGCCGAAGACGAGGCTGCAAAGGACACTGCCGAGGAGCAGCGCGGGCAGCATGTTGGAGAGGTACTCCGGCAGCCGGGCGGGAACGGGCTCCTCGAAGAGGAAGGGGTCGGGTTCGGGGGAGGAGCCGTCGGGCACGATCCCCGGGGTGTCCTCGATGGTGTCGAGCGCCTCCATCAGCGCCTCGGCCGCCGTGGGTTCCACCAGATCCGGGGAGGAGATCTCGTACTGGTCGGTCAGGTCCAGCGCGTAGCCGAACGGGACGGCGACCATCTGGACGTCGTAGGCCGAGGGGTGCACGACCAGGTAGATCCCGTCCTCGCCCAGGACATGGTGGAGGGCGTGGGCGAAGAGCTCCGGCTCGCCGTCCGACTCGTCCTCGCCGCCCATGTGCAAGACGGCGACGTAGACAGGGATGTCGCTGTCGGCGACCCGTTCGGCGACGGCGTCCAGCCCGGTGCGCGGCCCCTCGGCCAGCGGATCGACGTAGAGGGGGAGGTCACGCAGGCCGTCGGCGACACGCTCGACGCGCGTGGTGTCGGCGACGTAGGGCGGTTCCGTCGGAGGCGTCCCGCTCCGCAGCCCGCCGTCCGAGGCGTTCGGGTCGGGGACGCCGAACAGGTAGACCAGGGACGCCCCGATGATCAGGACCGGCAGGGCCAGGACGGCGAGCGTGGTGATCACCGCCCGCCTCGCCCGCGTGCTCATGCGCGTCTCCCCTTCGCCGTCGCCGCCTTCTCCTCGGCGGCCTTGGCTCGGTCGCGGCGGACCAGGACGGCGATGCCGCCCGCGGTCAAAGCGGCGCCCGCGAGCGTGCCGGCGAGGAAGCCCAGGTTGGCCGCGCCGTTGTGCCGGCGCGGGTCGATGTCCTCCAGGAACGACTCGACGGGGCCCTCGCCCCCCACGTCCTCGGGGGTGGCGTAACCGGAGCGGACCTCCTCGGCCATCGCGGTGACCTCGGGATCCAGCAGGAGGTCGACGAAGTCCGCCCCCGTGGCGCCGATCGCGGTGTCGTAGTCGAGGTGGTCGTTGACGACCAGCTCGGCGTCGTCCACCGGCAGGTCCACGCCGTAGCTCTCGGCGTGGAGGCTGCTCAGGGGGCCGAGGTAGACGTAGATCCCGTCCGCTCCGATGCGGTCGTGCACGATCGCGGGCACGTCCCTCCAGCTGGTGGGGGAGTCGATGAGCGGCCCGGCGATGACGTAGTGGGGGACGTCGAGCCGCGCGAAGGAGCGGCGCAGACTCTCCTCCAGGAGGCCGAGGTCGTAGTCGCCGGCGAGGGCGTCGCTGACCACGACCGCCTCGCCCGCGGGCTGTTCCATGAGCTCGGCGGCGAAATGGGCGGAGGCGGTCGACGCGGCGTCGGCCTGCACGGGGGTGGCTACGGCCGCCACGCCCGTCAACGCAAGGAGGCCCGCGGCGACCGGCCTGAGGGGTACCCGGAACACATCGGGAGGATATCGGAGCGCCGGACCCCCCTCACTGTCCGGGCGGGGCGCCGGCCCCCGCCCGAACGCGCCACGACGGCGGCGGGCCTCCCCCAGGCCCTCCGGGCCGCTCCAGGGACCGGAGGGGACGGCCGTGCCCGTCACCGGCCTCCCGGGGGCGCGCGTGCCGCCTCCCGGGAGGCGGGACCAGGCGTCCGTCAGGCGAGGACGCCTCCGCCGGTGCCACGGCCGGGCGGAGCCCTCGGCCTTTGCGACGGGGATTTCCCGGTGGGTGAGGAGGGCGACGCGGGGTGCCTCCCTCACCTCCACCCCGGCCGCCCCGCCCCGGCTCCGCCATTGCGCGCCCACGCCCCCGGGCTGCGGAGCGGGGAGGCGGAGCAGGAGATCCGGACGGCACGCGGCTGCCGCGGGCGCTCGGACGCCCCCGCGGCGTGGGCCGCGCCGGCCTGGAGGCGGCGCGGCGGGCCGCGGCCTTCGACGCTCGGGGCGGGGACTCAGGCCCCGGTGAGCGGGGCGCGCAGCGCCTCGGCGATCCAGGTGTAGAGGACCGGAAGAAGGTCCTGCTCCTCCTCGGGCGCGTTCCCGTTGACCACCGCCACCAGGGACAGGTAGCGGCCGTAGGTGTCGTCGTAGCCGGGGGCCTCCCCCGCGGCCTCCTCTTCGGCGATCTCGCGCAGGAGCCCGGGGGCCTGGAGGAACCCGTCGGCCATCCGCTCCCGGACATGAGGGGCGAGCGGGGTGTCGGACAGCGCCGCGGCCGCCTCGGCGAAGCGCGTGACGGCCTCCTGCGCCCGCGGGGATCGGGGGGACTCCCCGGCGCGGTAGACGGCGATGACCTCCTCCATGAGCCGGCTCCCGCTGCTGTGGATGAACTCCTGGAACGGCTCGCTCGCCATGGTCCGGCCCAGATCGTCGGAGTAGGTCTCCCGCAGGTGGGCGCGGACCTCGGTGCGAAAGCCCGGGTCCCGCACCAGCTCGGCCAGCTCGATCCAGGCTTCGAGCTGGGTGGCGGTGGGGTCCTCGGGCAGGACCGGCCGCATCGTCCGCAACCGGTCGACGAAACCGTCGGGGACGTCGAGTCCCTCGCCGACGTCGTTCCAGAAGTCGTCGATGAGCCGCTCGCGCTCCTCGTCGGACATCGACACGAGCCGGTGCATCAGGGCCGCCCGCGCGACCGTGCCGCGCTGCTTGACCAGGGTCCGCAGCACGGCCCGTCTGGCCCGTAGGGTGCGCTCCTGGCGCTCCACGATCGCCAGGTGCGCCGTGAGGAGATCGTGCAGGGTCGTCTCGCCTTCGATCAGCCGGCGGATGTCGTCCAGGCCCGTGTCCAGTTCTCGCAGGGTGCGGACGAACTCCAGCCGGGCGATGGCGTCGATGTCGTACAGCCGGTGGCCCGTCTCGGTCACGGTCGTGGGTTCGATGAGTCCGGCTTCGGCGTAGAACCGGACGGCGCTGACGCTCAGACCGCTGCGGCGCGCGGCGTCTCCGATGGGGTACAGCCCTTGGTCGCTCATGGGGCCACTGTGGCGCCTCAAGCGGCTTGAGATGCAAGCCCGGCCGTGGGCCGCCTGCCCGCGGGACGAGCGGCCGATCCGCGGCCGGGGCATCGGCACCGAGGCCACCCGCCTCGTCCTGGACCGGGCCTTCCACGTCGCGAACATGGCGTTCGTCTGGCTGACCGTGCGCGAACCCAACGTTGGAGCGATCCGGGCCTATGAGAAGGCGGGGTTCAAGCGACAGGGCATCCGCCGCGACTCGAACGTGTGGCTCGGGCAGCGAGTGAACGAGGTCCACATGGACGCGGTCCCCGCCGACCTCCCGGGGCCTTCGCTGGTCAAGCAGAAGTTCCAATGACGGCCTCCACAGCGCAGTAGCCGCATACGGCAGGGCCTCGCTCGGTGATCCGGATGAGGCGCTTCGTGTGGCACTGCGGGCATTGCTCGACCAACCGCCGAACGCCGAGCGGGCGGCGCGGGTGGCCTTCCCCATCTTCCGCCGTGGAGACACTCGCCGCCCGGGGGCCGTGCCGGGGCCGGCAGCGGCGTCGTGCCCGGCGAGGGATCACGGCGAGCCGTATGTCCTACGGGCCGGGTCTCCCGGTCCCAGGGCCGGCGGTCCTCATAGCGCGCGGTCGATCATCGCCTCCAGTTTCGAGGCGGTCGCCGTACCGAGGACGCGATCGACCTCGGCGCCGTCCTTGAAGAGGACGAGGAGGGGGAGGCCGTTGACACCGTGTTCGAGGGCGCTGGCGGGGTTCTCGTCGACGTTCACCCGGACGACCTTGGCGCGGCCCTCGTACCGTTCGGCGACGGCCCGCACGGTCGGGGCCACGACGCGGCACGCCGGACAGCCGACGGACCAGAACTCGACCAGGACCGGTTCGGTCGCCTTGGTCACCTCGTCGTCGAAGGTGGCGGTCGTGACCTGGTGGACGTCGGCCATGTGCTCCTCGTTCCCGGGGTGCGGTGACGGGCGCGGCGCGCGGGCGGCCGTGACCGGTGTCCGGTCCGCCCCACGGGCGGCCGTGTCTCGGGGACGGCACGGGATCGGCGTGGACGCGCGCCCACCCGCCGGACAGGAGCAATGTAGCCGTGTTCCGGCCCGCGCGTCCGCGTTTTCCAGGACGGGAAGTGCTTCCTGCGCTTCCGTCCCGATTTGGCATTCTCGAAGACAGGCCGGAAGCGGAGCCGTCGCTCCCCTCGGGGACGACCTCCCACGGCCCCGACCACAGGACGGGGACCGGCCGGATGCCGTGACACCGTCCGCGCCGCCCCACCGGCAAAGGACGCACCCCGGACGGTCGGGTCCCCGAGGCGGGTGCGGCGGGCGGGCCGGCTCACCCGTCGGCGGGCGGCTCGAAGCGCGTCACCTCACATCGGCCGCGCCGCCCTGAACCGCGCGGCGCGGCACGGATGCCCGGCCAGGCAGACGTCTGCGCCGTGGTGCCGACGGCGGGCACCCGCCCGGACCGTCCCCGCCGGAAACGGGCGACGGCGCGAGACCGGTCCGGCGGCCGGGCGAGGAGGTCGTAGGCGTGGCCGCCGCCTCGGGGTGGGGCCGTGGACGGACACGCCGGCCCGGGCGGGGAGGCGGGCGCCCCGCCTCCCCGCCCGGGCCGGGGGCGGACGCGGCGGGCGCCCTGGACCGGTCCGGCCACGCGGAACGCCCCGGCTTCCCCGGCATGGCGGTGCCCTGGCACCGGGCGCGGGCTCCCCCTCCGGACGTGACACCCTGGTGACGCGAGCCCCCGGTTCGACGGGCCGTCGTCAGCGTCGAGCGGGCGCCGCCGTGTGGCCCGAGGGATGGCACGCCCTCCAGGATGCCCCCAGCCGGGCGCCCGGCCGGCGCCGTGGCGGCCGTTGCCGAGGAGCTGCCCCGATGGGTCCACGCCGCCCGCACGGGCGGCCCTCCGCCGCCCCCCCGCGACGGCACCGCGCCGAAGGCCGGGGGAGGTCTCGCTCCCCCGAACCCCACCCCCGAGGAGAACGACCATGACACCCAGGGAGAACGGGTACGCCCGCGCCCAGGACGGAACCGCGCTGGCCTACCAGCGGCACGGCGACGGCCCTCCCCTGCTCCTGCTCGCCGGCCAGGCCAACGACCACCACTGGTGGGACGGTGTCCGGGAGGACTTCCACGCCACGCACGCCACCATCACGATGGACTACCGGGGTACCGGCGACAGCGACGCGCCCGACACGCACTACTCCACGCGCGGGTTCGCCGACGACGCGATCGCCGTCTTGGACCGGCTGGGGGTCGAACGGGCCGACGTCTACGGCACCTCCATGGGCGGTCGGGTCGCCCAGTGGATCGCGGCGCGCCATCCCGAACGGGTCCGCCGGCTGGTGCTGGGGTGTACCTCGCCCGGTGGCCGCCACGCCCGGGAACGGGACCAACGGGTCAGGCGCGCCCTGGGCCACCGTGACCCCGAGGTCGCCCGCGAGACCCTGCTCGACCTGATGTACACGCCGTCGTGGCGGGCCGGGCATCGCGGCCCCTTCACCGTCGTGGGTTCCGCGAAGATGCCTCCGCACGCACGCCGGCGGCATCTGGTGGCCAGCGACGAGCACGACGCCTGGGACGTCCTGGAGGAGATCACCGCCCCCACCCTGATCCTGCACGGTGACGCCGACGAGATGGTCCCCTCGGACAACGCCGGGCTCCTCGCCTCACGGATTCCCGACGCCCGCGTGGAGCTGCTGCCCGGCGCCCGCCACGCCTACTTCCAGGAGTTCCGTCCCCTGGCCAGCCGCCTGGTCGTGACCTTCCTCCGGGAGGGGTGAGGACCGTCCCGGCCTCGGACGCGCTCCTGCCCCCGGTGCCGTTCTCCTCGCCCCGCCCGCGCGGCCGAGCCGGGGCGGGCGTCCCCTGCCGCGCCCGCGGCCCGGCGAGGGGAGGCCCCGCCCCGAGGACCACCGTTTCCACCGAAATGCGGTTCGGCGACGCGATCCGCGCCGCGCCCGCACGTCCGACCGTGGTCGTCCGGCGACGTCATCGAGGACGGCCTGTCCTCCCCCTGCACATGTTCACCGGGGCCGGCGCCGGTCGGCCGGGAACCCGCGCGGCGTCGGGCCGGAGCGCCGCGCGGTCCCGGACCGCGGGTGAGGTCGCCGTCCTGCCGGCTCCGCGGTCCGGTGTTCGCCGGCGGGGAGCCCCGGGGCGACGGGGCTTCTTGTGGGGACGGCGACGCGCCGGGGAACGCGGCCCTGGAGCCGGATCCGGCGGAGGCCGGCGGCGGGAGAGGCCGCGACCGGCGGGCGTCCGCCGGCGTCTACCCTCGTAACCGTGACCGACACGCTCGACCTGGAGGCCGTCGCCGTCCGGATGCGCGAGGTCCTCGGCGAAGGACCGGTGCTCGCGCTGACCGGCGCGGGCATCTCCACGGACTCGGGGATCCCCGACTACCGGGGTCCCGGCTCCCCTCCGCGCACGCCCATGACCTACCAGCAGTTCGTCGGCGACCCCGCGTTCCGCCGGCACTACTGGGCCCGCAACCACGTCGGCTGGCGGCACGTCCACCGGACCCGCCCCAACGAGGGTCACCGCGCGCTGGCCGAGCTGGAGGCCGCCGGCGTGCTGTCCGGGGTGATCACGCAGAACGTGGACACCCTGCACGAGATGGCCGGCAGCAGGCGGGTCATCGACCTGCACGGCCGCTACGACCGGGTGGTGTGCCTGTCGTGCGCGCGGGTGATCCCCCGTGGACGGCTGGACGCCCGCCTCACCGAGCTGAACCCGGACTTCGCCGACGCCGTGGCCGACGTCGAGGTCGCCCCCGACGCCGACGCGGTCCTGGCCTCGACCGAGGGGTTTCGGGTGGCCGACTGCGCGGACTGCGGCGGGATGCTCAAACCCGACATCGTGTACTTCGGGGAGAACGTTCCCAAGGAGCGCGTGCTGGAGGGGTACCGGCTGGTCGACGAGGCCGCCGCCCTGCTGGTCGCCGGCTCGTCGCTGACCGTGCTCTCGGGCCGGCGGTTCGTCAAGCGCGCCGCCGACCAGGGCAAGCCGGTGGTGATCCTCAACCGGGGCGCGACCCGGGCGGACGCGATCGCGACACTGACCGTCGACGCGGGCTGCTCGCCGGCGCTGCGCGCCCTCGTGGCGGCCTACACCGGCTGAGGGGGCCGGTTCAGAACAGCGTGTCCACCCCCGCCGGTGCGAGGGCCGGCACACCCGCGCCTTCGAGGTCGAGCAGGAAGCGCTTGCGCTCCAGCCCGCCGCCGTACCCGGTCAGGGAGCCGCCGGAGCCGACGACCCGGTGGCAGGGGATGACGATCCCGATCGGGTTCTTGCCGTTGGCCAGCCCCACGGCGCGCGAGGCCCCCGGGCTGCCGATCTCCTCGGCCAGCCGGCCGTAGGTGAGCGTGGTCCCGTACGGGATGTCGCGCAGTGCGGCCCAGACGCGGCGTTGGAACACGGTGCCGCGCGGCTGCAACGGCAGGTCGAACCCCCTGCGCTCCCCCGCGAAGTAGGCGGCGAGCTGCTCGGCGGCGGCGGAGAGGACGGGCACGGCCTCCCCCTCGACGCGCTCGCCGAACAGCGTGTCGGCCGGGCGGTGCCGCTGCCGTTCCATGTACAGGCCGGTCAGGGCGCCGTCCTCGGCGACGAGGGTGAGCGGACCGACGGGGCTGTCCAGCACGGTGTGCGCGCGCCCCGTGGTCCTGTCGGCTGTGGTCATGCGGGAACCTCTTCCATGACGGGTGCCTCCCCGGTGGTCCCGGGCAGACGGTTGATCTCGTGGTCGGAGGTGGACCACAGGTACTGGACGGCGTAGGCGCGCCAGGGGCGCCAGGCCGCGGAGCGCCGGGCGAGGGCCGCGGGCGTGGCGGGCAGCCCCAGGCCCTGGGCCGCGCGGCGCACGCCCAGGTCGGTGGGGAGGAAAGCGTCGGGGTCGCCGAGCGCACGCATGGCGATCGTATCGACCGTCCAGGCTCCGACGCCGGGCAGCGCGGCCAGGCGGGCGCGCGCCTCCTGCCGGTCGGCGCCGGGCCCGAGGTCCAGCTCCCCGGAGGCGAGGGCCTCGGCCAGGGCGGCGAGCGTCGCGCGGCGCGCCGCCGGCAGCGCCGGCCCCGGTTGGGGGGCGACCAGCGCCTCGGGGCGCGGGAACAGGCGGGAGAGCCCGCCGGCGGGGTCGTCGACCGGTTCCCCGTGCGCGGTGGCGAGCCGGGCCGCGTGGGTGCGGGCCGCGGCCGTGGAGACCTGCTGGCCGAGGACCGCGCGCACCGCCATCTCCGCGCCGTCGGCGCAGCGGGGGACCCTGCGGCCGGGGGCCCGCTCCACCAGCGGCGCCATCAGCGGGTCGGCGCGTAGCAGGTCGTCCACCGCGACGGGGTCGGCGTCCAGGTCGAGCGTCCAGCGGCACCGGCTGATCGCCGCGGGCAGGTCACGCAGGTCGGTGAGGGTGAGCGTGCAGGCCACGTGATCGGGTCGGGGGCTCAGCGCGACGATGGCGGGGCCGCCGGGCAGCCGTAGGGTGCGCCGGTAGGCCCCGTCGCGCCACTCCTCGACGCCGGGCACGGCCGTGGCCGCCAGGTGCCCGAACAGGTTGTCCGGGCACAGCGGGGCCCGGAACGGCAGCCGCAGCGACAGCGTCCCGGTTCCGGCCGGGGCGTGGCCGCGCGCGGCGCGCTCGCGCAGCCCGGTCGGGGAGACCGCGAACACCTCGCGCACGGTCTCGTTGAACGCGCGGATGCTGGAGAAACCCGCGGCGAAGGCGACGTCGCCCATGGGCAGCGCCGTGGTCTCGACCAGCAGCCGGGCGGTCTGGGCGCGCTGGGCCCGGGCCAGGGCCAGCGGTCCCGCGCCGAGCTCGGCGCGCACCTGGCGTTCGAGCTGGCGGACGCTGTAGCCGAGCCGGGCGGCCAGGCCGCTCACCCCCTCCCGGTCCACCACTCCCTCGGCGATCAGCCGCATCGCGCGGGCCACGACGTCGGCCCGGTGGTTCCATTCGGGCGAACCGGGGCTGGCGTCGGGGCGGCACCGCTTGCATGCGCGGAAGCCGGCCCGCTGCGCGGCGGCGGCGCTGGGGTAAAAGCGCATGTTGCGCGGGTGGGGCGTGCGCGCCGGGCAGCTCGGCCGGCAGTAGATGCCGGTGGTCAGGACGGCGGTGAAGAACCAGCCGTCGAACCTGGCGTCACGGGAGCGCACCGCCCGCGCGCACCGTTCCACGTCTTCGTGCATGCGTCCAGCATCGCCGATGCGCACCCGGGACACTGGCGGAAAAACGACATCGCCGTGCGGGCGGGCGGGACGCGGCCACGAGCTCGTCACGCCGTCCCACCCCAGGGAGCGGGACGGGGCCTCTCCCTCACGAAGCGCCCATGGCCGACCCGGGACGGAGGCGATCCGCCCTCCGGGAGGCGCGGGACGGGCCGAGCGCCACATCGACGCAGCCGCCGCGCCCGCCCGCTCCGGCGGGCGCGGCACCGGCTCACGGGCGAGGCGGACGGCCGCACGTGAAGCTTCCACGCGGATCGGGGTACGGCCGCGCCGGGGACACGCGTCGGCTCCGAGGGCGTCGGGCCTGGTCCCGGCCCGACGCCGGCGGGAGCCTGGCCATCGGCCCGCTCCGCGCTGACCTGGGAGGCGGTCCCGGCCGCGGGGGCTGCCGCGGTCGTGATCGCCGTGCGAGCCACACCCCCGCCCCGCCACGGGACCGGGCGGTGAGGTCGTCATCGACGGGATCCCCCAGCCCGTCGGCTCGCAGCGGGACTACCGTGGGCGGACCGGTTCGACCAGAATCGGGGCATGCGCTGGGTGTGGGTGGGCGGATCGGCGGCCGTGGCGTGTATCGGGCTGGCCGTGGCGCTGTTCCTGTCGGACCTGGAGACCCTCTCGTGGATCGCCGGCGCCGGCTCCTTCGTCATCGCGGTTCCCTCGCTGGTCCTCGCCCTGCTCCTGGCCCGCCCCCGCTCACGCCCCGACCCCGACCGGCCGGCGGCCCGGACCACGGCGAACCGGATCGGTTCCAACAGCGGCGCGTCCCAACAGGCCGAGACCGTGAATGCGGCCCTGTCGGAGGTCGGCCGCCACGGCGACACCTACAGCGCCGAGACCATCAACATCATCCGGCCGCCGGCGGACCCACCCGGCCCCGCTCTCCGTGAGGGGGCAGCGGACTGGGCGGGGATGTCGACGCCGATGGTCGAGGCCGACCCCCGCGCGCTGGGGGTGCACCCGGCGCGGCGGGGTGACGACGGGGGCGACCTGCCGCCCTACGTGGCCCGTGACGTCGACGCCGAGCTGGAAGGGCTCCTCCTCCGCGCGGGCGAGCGCGGCGGGGCGGTGGTAGTGGAGGGCGACTCCACCGCGGGCAAGACCCGCGCCCTGCTGCACGTCCTGCGGCGGACCCTGCCCCACCGGCGCCTGTACGCCCCCGTTCCAGGGGACGACCTGCGTGAGTTGGCCGCCCACCTGGCCTCGTCCCCACCCCGGGAGGGCGCCGTGGTGTGGCTGGACGACATGAACCGGTTTCTCGGCCAGGGCCGGCGCAGCCTGTCCGAACGGGTCCTGGGCGAGTTCCTGCGATGCGGGGCGGTGGTGGCGGCCACCCTGCGCGCCGAGTACGCCGACGCCTACCGCACCACGGCCTCCGATGGAGGCGGATACCGGTTGGAGGGGCGGGGCAGGCGGGAGAACGACGCCGCGCTGCTGCGACGCTTCATCCGGGTCGGCCTGGAGCGCGTCTGGAGCGACGCCGAAACCGAGCGGGCCGCCGAGACCGGGGACGGGCGGCTGGTCGAGGCCGCGGCCCACCATGGGACGCATGGGATCGCCGAGTACCTGGCCGCCGGCCCCGAACTGTTGCGGGCCTGGCGCGACGCCCGACGCTCCACCGCCCGGGGCGGCCACCCGCGCGGATACGCCGTGGTCGCCGCCGCGGTGGACCTGGACCGCACCGGCCTGCTCACCGCCCCCACCCCCTCCCTGCTGGAGAGGACCCACCAGATCTACATGGCCGGACTGGCGGCGCTGCGCCCCGAGCCCTTCGAGCAGGCACTGGAGTGGGCGTGCCGGCCGGGCGACCTGGGAGCCAGCGGCCTGCTCGTCCCCGCCGACGATGCCGGCGAACGCTGGTGGCCCTTCGACTATCTCGTCGAGGCCACCGCCTCCCCCGTCCCCTTGTCGGTCTGGGCGGCCGCGCTCGACCACGCCGCCGCCGACGACGAACGCCTCGCCATCGCGGACAACGCCGACGACGCCGGCCACCGTGACCTCGCCGCGACCGTCTGCGAGCCCCTCGCCCGGACCGGCCACCCCCGCGCCCTGTTCCTCATGGGCTACTGGGCCCACGACCGCGGCGACCTCGCCGAGGCCGAGGAGTGGTACCGCCGCGCCGCCGACAGCGGGGACCCCCACGCCCTGCTCACCCTGGGCTCGCTGCTGGAACACCAGGATCGCCGGGTGGAGGCGGAGGAGGTCTACCTGCGGGCGGTCGAGGCGGGCGACCTCCACGCCCCGGGCTTTCTCGGCCAGCTGCTCGCCGACCAGGAGCGCTTCGCCGAGGCCGAGGAGTGGTACCAACGCGCCGCCGACAGCGGGGACCCCATCGCACCGTACGCGCTCGGCCGGATGCTCCAGGACCTCCGGCGCCTCGCCGAGGCCGAGGCGTGGTACCGCCGGGCCATCGACGCGGGGGACACCGACGCCCCGACCGCCCTGGCCCACCTGCTCGCCGAGCAGGGACGCCACTCCGAAGCCGAGGAATGGTACCGACGCGCCATCGACGCCGGCGATACCCGGCACCTCATCAGCCTCGGCAACCTGTTCGCCGACCAGGGACGCTTCGACGACGCCGAGGAGTGGTACCTCCGCGCCATCGACAGCGGCGACAAATACGCCGAAAGCAACCTGAATCTCTTGTTCGTCCGGCACGGACGTTTCGACAAGGCCGAGGAACGGTGCCGGCGCGCCATCGACGCCGGGGACACAGGAGCCCTGAGCACCCTCGCCCACCTGCTCGCCGAGCAGGGACGCCACTCCGAAGCCGAAGAATGGTACCGACGCGCCATCGACGCCGGCGACGCTTTCGCCTCCTACGGCCTGGAGAGACTGCTCGCCGAGCAGGGACGCCGCTCCGAGGCCGAGCAGGCTTACCGACACGCCGCCGACACCGCCCAGGAGGGCGAGGACGGCGGCTCCTGACCGGCGCGCCGCCCCACCGAGGGCAGCCCCGGACGTGGCGGGCCGACCCGCCTCAACGGCCGCCGCGGGATCGTCGGTCACGCCGCCGAGGGGCCGGCCGCGACCTCCCGTCGGCCTCGGCGGAAACCGATCGGGCGCGCCGTCCGGGCGACCAGCGCGGTCCCCGGGCCGCTCCGGGGTTCCACCTCCCCGTTCCCGCACCGGGCGGCGCCCGGTGGATTCGGCCGATGCGCCCGGCCGGATGGCTCCTGAAGGCGCGAGACCGCCGCGGTCCCCGGGCCGCTCCCGGCCCGGGGCATCCGGCCGCGCGGGGTATCGAGCACGGCCGTAAGCGGCGTCACCCCTCCTCCCGGGGCCGGACAGGTCGAAGCCGTTCCCCGCTCCGTGGTCTTTCTCAGTCCCCGGACCGGACGATCCGCTCGACGGCCTCGACCACGACGGCGGCGTCGTAGGGGTCGGTGTCCAGCCCCCGATGCAGGGTCAGCCCCTCGATCAGGGCGTCCAGCATGATGGCGGTGACCGGGTCGAAGTGGCGTCCCAGCGCGGCCCGGGAACGGGCCATCCACCGGTTGGTCAGGTCCCGGAACTCCGGCTCGCGCGCCGCCAGGGTGTACAGCTCGCTGGTCAGCACGAGGTCACGCCGGGTGGCCAGGACGTCACCGGTGACCAGCGCGACCACCGCGGCCGCGGCCTCCTGGGCGTCGGCCGCCTCGGCCATGCGCCGCTCGAACCGGTCGGACACGCCGAGCGCGAACCGGTGGAACGCCTCGCGCAGCAGCTCGTTCATCCCGTCGAAGTGGTAGGTCATCGACCCCAGCGGCACCCCGGCGGCCTCGGCGATCTTGCGGTGCGAGGCCCCGGCCACCCCCCGTTCGACGATGACGTCGAGACAGGCGTCGATGATGCGATCACGCCGTTCGGGGTCGTTGCGCCGCGTGCGCCGGCCGGGCGCGGCCGGGTCTTCAGTCGTCCCGGGCCCGTCCGCGGTCTCAGGCATCGTCGTCGGAGATCTCGCGCACCACCCGCGCCGGGTTCCCGACGGCCACGACGTTGGCCGGCAGGTCCTTGACGACGACGGATCCCGCCCCGACCACGGTGTTGTCCCCGATCGTCACGCCCGGGCAGACGATCACGCCGCCGCCGAGCCACACGTTGTCGCCGATGGTGATCGGCTTGGCCGCTTCCAGCTTGTCGCGGCGCGGGGTCGGGGCGATCGGGTGGGTGGGGGTCAGCAGCTGCACGTTCGGACCGATCTGGCAGTCGGCGCCGATGCGGATCTGCGCGACGTCCAAGGCGACGAGGTTGTAGTTGACGAACGTGCGTGCTCCGACGTGGATGTTCTCCCCGTAGTCGACGTAGAGCGGGGGTTTGATGAAGGCGCCCTCGCCCAGGGTGCCGAGCAGCTCCGCCAGGATCGGGATGGCCGCTTCGGGTTCCTGTGCCGCTGCGGCCCGGTAGGCCTCCTGTAGACGCACCCCGCGCTGCGCGAGGCGGGCGTTCTCTGGATCGTCGGAGATGTACAGGTCCCCGGCGAGCATGCGCTCCCGGTTGGTACGCGGGTCCCCCGCGAAGTAATCCTTCACCATGCGTACGATCGTACATATGATGTGCGCGGCCGGGGCGTGAACGCCGGATCAGGACACAATCGCCGACCGGGGCGGCGCCCGCGCCCCGATCTCGCTCCACTGTGACCGCGCCGCGGCGGAGCGGATCGCCGCCGATCCCACGCCGAGGCGGACGCCCTGGCATGGGGAGGACGGTGCGGCCTCGCAGGGGCGCGGCACAAGGCCCCGCGGGCCGGGACCCGGAAGGCGCGAAGAGCCGGGCGGAGCCGGGACGTCCCGATGGGCTCGGACATCGGCCGCCGGGCGACAAGGCCCGTCCCCGACTCCCCGGCGGCGCTCCCACGAGGGACGGAAGGCACGGGACTCCCCCGGTCGGGCGGTGACCGGACCGCCGCGGTAGCAGGCCGGCCCGGCCGGCGCCGGAAACGCGGGACGGTCCGCGCCGGCCGGGAGCGTTCCGCGCAAGCGGTCCCGCCCTCTCCCGCGGACGGGACCCGATCGGGGATGGGAAAGGGGTGGGGCGGCGGGGAGTCCCCGCCGCCCCACCGTTCAGGCGGGCGCCTGCTGGGAGACCTGACCGGCGTCCTCGGCCCGCTCGCCGTCGTGCCAGGCCGCCCACAGCGCGGCGTAGCGGCCCCCGCGGGCGACGAGCTCGGTGTGCGTCCCGGTCTCGGCCACCCGGCCCTGTTCCAGCACCACGATCCGGTCGGCCCCGACCGCCTGCTGGAGGCGGTGCGCGACCACCAGCGCCGTGCGTCCCTCGGTCGCCGCCACGGCGGCGTGCTCCAGGATCCGGGCGCCGGCGCTGCCCGCCTCGGCCCCCGCCTCGTCGAGCACCACCACGGCGGGGTCGGCCAGCACCAGGCGGGCCAGGGCCAGGTGCTGGCCCTGGTGGGCGGTGAGGCGCAGGCCGTTCTCCCCCACCTCGGTGTGGATGCCCGCGGGCAGCGTGGTGGCCCAGTCGTGGGCGCCCACGGCGGCCAGCGCGGCGACCACCTGTTCGTCGCTCGCCCCGGGGACGGCGAGGCGCACGTTGTCGGCGAGCGTCCCGGCGAAGACGTGGGTGTCCTGGCTGACCAGCGCCAGGTGCCGGCGCAGGAGATCGGGGTGGACCTCCTCCACCGGGACGCCGCCGAGCAGCACTTCCCCGCGGGCCGGGGTGATCAGGCCGGCGACGATCGAGGCGAGGGTGGTCTTGCCGGCGCCGCTGCCACCGACCAGCGCCACCCGCTCCCCCGGCGCGATGCGCAGCGTGACGTCCTCCAGCACGATCGGCCCGTCGTCGTAGCGGTGGCCCACCGCGCGGATCTCCACACCGGAGTCCGCCGGCCGTCGCGCGACGGGCGGCGGCCCGGGGTCGGGGATCGCGGCCACGCCCGCCATACGCGCCAGGCTGGTGCCGGCCGACTGCACGTCGTTGAAGGACGTCATGATCGCCCCCAGCGGGCCGAAGAGCCGGTGGAAGTACAGGGCCGCGGTGGTGGTGGCCCCCACCGTCACCACGTCGGCGTCCACCAGGAAGAAGCCGACCGTCATGATCGCCGCCAGACCGACGCACTCGGCCGCGTTCATGCCGCTGCCGAAACGGCAGAACAGGCGGAACACCCGGTTGGTGATGCCCATCGCCGCGGCGGAACGCTCGTTGACCAGCTCCAGGCGGTGCCGGTGCAGCCGGTAGGCGTGCACCGTCTCCACACCGTGCAGCGACCCCACCAGCGCCTGGGCGCGTTCGCCCATGGCGGCGCGTTCCTCGGCGTACATCGGGGCCGAACGCGGCAGGTACCAGCGCAACGCCCCCGCGTAGACCGGCAGCGAGCACAGGCCGGCCAGGCCCAGCCGCCAGTCGAGGGCGAACAGCCCGCCCATCGTGAGCACCGCGGTGAACAGCGACGAGATGAGCATCGGCGCCTTCTCCCGCAGCGTCTCGGCGACCACGGCCACGTCGTCGCCCACCCGGCTGAGCAGGTCACCGGCGCTGAGCCGGGCGAGCAGGGGCGCGGGCAGCCGCAACGCCCGCTGCACCACCCGTTCGCGCAGCCGGGCCAAGACGGTCTCGCCGGTGCGGGCGAGCAGGGTGAAGGCCAGCGCCGTGAGCGCGCCGCCGAGGAGCGCGGCGGCGGCGATCACCACCGCCGTCCACGCCGCATGCGTGGTGTCGGTCCCCTGCCGTACCGCGTCCACGAGCAGGCCGAGCACCCACGGCGCGACGAGCGCGCACGTGTTGGCGGCCAGTGAGACCAGCAGGGCGACCAGCGCCATTCCCCGGACGGCGCGCAGCTCGGTCAGCACGAGGGCCAGCGTGGCGCGCGCCGTGGCGATCGGCAGGAGTCGGTGGGAGGAGGGGGAGGCGTCGGCGCCCTCCCGTGTCGGCGTGGCGTCGGCCGTCATCTCAGCACCGCCTTCCGGTAGGCGTCGTCGGTCGCGACGAGCTCGGCGTGGGTGCCCTCGGCCGCGACCACGCCGTCGGCGAGCACCAGGACCCGGTCGGCGTGGGCGAGGAGGGCCGGACTGTTGGTGACCACGACGGTGGCCTGGCCGGCAGGGGCGGTGGCGCCGTGGCGGGCCTGGCGCAGGCCGTGGGCGATCGTCTCCTCGGTCACGGCGTCCACCGCTGTGGTGGGTTCGTCCAGGACGAGCACGGGCGGGCGGGCGGCGATCGCCCGGGCCAGGGCCAGCCGCTGGCGTTGGCCTCCCGACAGGGTGGTGCCGCGGTCGGTGATCCGGCGGTCGACGCCGTCGGGGTGGGCGCGGGCGACCTCGTCGGCGGCGGTGGCGCGCAGCGCGGTGAGCAGGACGGCCTCGGTGTCGCCGTCCTCGGCGCCATCGGGGGATTCCAGCAGGATGTTGGAGCGCAACGTCCCCTCGAAGAGGTCGACGTCGTGGGGTTCCACGAGGATCGTCCGGCGGGCCGCGTCCAGGCGGAGACGCTCCACCTCGACACCGCCGACCGTGATCCGCCCCTCGTAGTCCTGCCGTGGGACGCGCCCGGCCAGCAGGGCGAGCAGGGCGCGGGTGTCGGCGGGGTCGTGGGCGACGACGCCGAGGAACTCTCCGGCGTGGACGGTCATGTCGAGTCCGCGCAGCGAACCGTGCCGGATCCCGTGGAGCTCGATCCGGGTGGCGTCGCCGCCGTCGAGGTCGCCGGGGGTGAGCCGGAACGGTGCGTCGAGCACGGTCGCCAGGCGGTGCGCCGACGCCCGGCACACGGCGATGCCGTGTCCGCACAGGCCGAGTTCGCGCACCGGTTCGGTGATGAACTGCGCCAGGCCCACCACCGTGATCAGTTCTCCGACGCTGATCCGCCCCTCCAGGGCGGCCCAGCCGGCGAAGGCGGCGACGGCCGCCAGCAGCAGCCCGCCGCCGGCCGTCGTGACGCCGAAGTAGGCGCCGGAGGGGGCTGCGGCGCCCAGCGCGGCGCGCAGCGCGGCGCCGCTGGATCGCCGGTAGCCGTCGGCGGCGTGCTCTTCGGCGCCGATCCCGCGCAGCACGGGCAGACCGCGGATCAGGTCGCTGGCCAGCGCCGTGGTCTCGGCGGCCGCCGCCTGCTGTGAGGCGGCCCGCCGGGTCAGGGTGGGGCCCAGCAGCTGGGTGAGGACGACCAGCAGGGGGACGCCGACGAGGACGCCCAGGCCCAGCACCGTGTCGATTCTCAGCAGGGTGGTCGCGGCGACGGCGAGGCCGGCCAGGCCGGCGAGGGCGGCGGGGACGAAGTGCAGCAGCCGGGCCATGCGGTCGGCGTCGGAGGTGGCGATGCCGAGCAGTTCCCCGGCGCGCATCCCGGTGTCCTGGCGGCGGGCGTCCATCATGCGCTCGGCCGCCTCGACCCGCAGCCGGTGCGCCTCCAGTTGGATCGCGGCGACGAGGGAGCGGGCGCCGTAGCGCCAGGAGAGGGTCAAGACGGTGAACTGCAGGGCCAGGCCGGCCACCGATATGGCGAGCGCTCTTCCGTCTCCAGTGGCCACGGCGCGGTCGATGATGAGGCCGATGGCGACCGGCACGAGCGCCTCGGCGACCTGGTGCAGGGAGGTTCCCACGACGCCGGCGGCCAGCCGGCCGCGGTTGCGGACGAGGGCGCGGGTCAGCAGCCGTCCGCCGCCGGAGGGCTTGTTCGGGTCCCTCATCGCCGGCCCGCCGGCACGGGGGTCGGGGCCGGACGGGGCTGACGGTGGGGGTTCACGGGGCGACCTTCCCTTCGGGTGGGGCCGGGGCGGGGACGACGCTGTCGCGCCCGCCCCTCCCCGGCCGTTTCGGCGTTTCACGACCAAGGAGAACCTAACCCGGATTCCCGTTTCCCGGGCATTCGGGAGAAGTCCGCCGGGGTTCAGTGCTCCAGGGGTTCGGCCTCGCTGATGTCGGCGGCGAGGGCGCGCACGACCTCGGCGTAGCGGGTGTAGCTGTAGGGCGTCTCCGCGGCCCAGGCGCCGACCTGTCCGGCCTCGACCGCGGGCAGGGTGCGCCAGGTCGGCTGGTCGGCCAGGTCGGCCAGGGGGGTGGAGGTGGGCCGGGAGTCCTGGAGGAGCAGATCGGCGGGGTACTTGTCGGCCTCCTCCCAGCTCAGTTCCTCGAACTGGTCGGTGTCGGGGGCGTCGGTCTCGGGGAGGCGGACCCCGTGTTCGGCGAACAGTTCCAGGTCGCCGCCTGCCGCGGCGTTGGCGACGTAGAGGTTCTCGGGGGAGGCCGAGACCGCGACGACCTTGAGGGCGGGCCTGTCCTCGGTGGCCGCGGACAGTTCCGCCAGGGAGGCGTCGAAGTCGTGCAGGGCGCCGGCGACGGCCTCGCCGTGGGGGTCGGCACCCAGGGCGACGGCGAGGTCGAGGTGGTCGGCCAGCAGTTCCTCCGCGCCGGCCCCGGTGACCTGGATCCGCAGGAGGGGGGCGACGGCCTCGATCTGGTCGACCTCCTCGGGCAGGTACCAGGCGAGGTCGTCGTAGGCGTGGGTGACGATGAGGTCGGGTTCCAGGGAGGCGAGCTTTTCGACGCTCATCTCGCCGTAGGTCTCGCTGATGACCTCGACCCGCTCGGTGTCGACGTCCCCGATCTGCGGGTCGGGCTGTCCACCGGCGGTCGTCACCGGCCCGAAGACGCCCACGACCTCGTAGCCGTAGTCCCACAGGGCGGAGGCGACGCCGGAGTAGGCCACGACCCGCTGGGGGTGCTCGTCCAGGGTCACCTCGTTGCCCGCGCCGTCGCTGAAGCTCCAGCCCTCGGCCGGCCGTTCGTCCTCGGTGGGCACGGCCGTGCCGCACGCCGAGAGCAGAACGAGGGCGCCCGTCCCGGCCACCGGCATTATGGACCGTCGGCCGCGCCGGGGCGACGCCGTCGGGAAGATCATGTAGGCCGCCTCACATCCCATTGAAATAGGCAAGGCTAACCTTACAGCGACGAAGGGCGGGAGCCCCCTCCCGGGCCTCCTCACGGGCCGCGCGCCACCGCCCCGGACGCGACGGCCCCTCCGGCGGGACCCTCACCTACCTCGGCGCCCGCGCAGCATCGGCCCGGCCGGCCCCATGGGGGAACACCACGGGCGGGGCGCGCCCCGCCTCATCACACGCCGATCCCGGCGGAACGGGGGCCCACTCCAGGGAGGTCCGGCTCGGCATCGGATCAGCACCCCGCCACCGCCCGGCGTCCGACCCCCCGCAAAAAAGATCGCTTTTCGGCGCGCGTGTCGCTATGGTTCCACGACAGACAAAGCACTACGCTTGGAGTGGTAAATATGCGCGAGCTCGTCTACTACATCGCCGTCACCATCGACGGCCGCATCGCGGGTCCGCGGGGCGAATACGACTTCTTCCCCCAGGGCGAGGGGGAACAGGCCACCGCCTACAGCACCTGGATGAACGAGCACCTTCCCGAGACCGTCCCCACCGCCGCCCGGGACCTGTTCGGTCTCACCGACGCCCCCAATGTCCGCTTCGACACCGTGGTGATGGGCCTGGGCGGCTACCAGCCCGCGTTGCAGGAGGGCATCACCAGCCCCTATGCCCACCTACGCCAGTACGTGGTGTCCAGCACGCTGGGCGACAGCCCCCATCCGGACGTGACCGTGGTCGAGAGCGACCCCCTCGGCCTGGTCCGCGCGCTCAAGAAGGAGGAGGGCAAGGACATCTGGCTGTGCGGTGGCGGCCAGATCGCGGGGGCGCTCCTCCCCGAGATCGACCGGATGATCATCAAGAGTTACCCGGTGGTCGCGGGAGCGGGCGTCCCCGTCTTCGACGGGGAATTCGACCCCACCCTCTTCGACGTCACCGACCGGAAGGCGTTCGACAACGGGGTCATGGTCACCTGGTTCTCCCGGCGTCGCGCCACCGATACGTGAGAAGGCCCCGGGTTCCCGAGGCGGTGGACGCCCCGCCGCAACCGCCCCCGCACGCCGCCGCGCGGCCGCCCCACGACATGTGCGGGCGACCGCGCGGCGGTCACATGGACGTTGATCAGCCCTCCGACGCGGAGCCCTCACGTCCAGAGGTCCCCGAGGCCGCGTTCACCAGCCCCGACTCCCCCGTATCGGTCGAGGCCGGCGCGGAGGAGTGCCGCCGCTCCAGGGCGGACCCCTCGACGTCGACGTTCGGCAGGATCCGGTCGAGCCAGCGCGGCAGCCACCACGCCTTCTCCCCCACCAGGTGCATGAGCGCGGGGATCAGCATCATCCGCACGAGGAAGGCGTCGAGCAGAACACCGAAGGCGAGGGCGAAGCCGACGGGTCGGATCATCGCGCTGTGCGAGAAGACGAAGCCGCCGAACACCGAGATCATGATGATCGCGGCGGCCGTCACGACGGCGCGGCCGGCCCTGACCCCCTGGACGACGGCGGTCCGCGCCGGCGCACCGTGAACGTAGGCCTCGCGCATGCCCGTCCCCAGGAAGAGCATGTAGTCCATGGCCAGACCGAACAGGATCCCCACGAGGATCGTCGGGAGGAAGTTCAGGATCGGTCCGGGGCTGTCGACACCGAAGAGACCGGCGAGCCACCCCCACTGGTAGATGGCGACCACGCCGCCCAGCGCCGCGAAGTAGGACAGGATGAACCCGAGCGTCGCGACAACGGGCACGAAGATCGACCGGAACACCAGGAGCAGGATGACCAGCGAGAAGCCCACGACGACGGCCAGGTAGGTCGGCAGCGCGTCGCTGAGCTTGTCGGAGATGTCGATGTTGCCGCTGGCCGTGCCCGCCACGCCGAGCGTGCCGGCCCCCTCCAAGGGCGCCAGGTCGCGCAGGGTGTGGACCAGCTCCTCGGTCGACTCACTCGTCGGCCCGTCCTCGGGGACGACCTGGAAGGTGGCGAGGTCGCGGTCGTCGGAGATCGCGATGGGCGCGACCGCCACGACGGAGTCCTGCCCGTAGAGCTCCTCGGCGAGCTGGAGCTGGTAGGCGGCGGCCTCCTCCTGCGTCGGCGAGCCCGGCAGGTCCGCCGCCACCAGCAGCGTGCCGTTCTGTCCGGCGCCGAACTCCTCGGACACGATCGAGTAGGCGCGGTACTGCGTGGAGTCGTGCGGCTCCGACGATCCGTCGGGAAGCCCCAACCGCAGGTCGAGCGCTGGAATGGCGACGACCACCAGGACAGCGATCCCCAGAAGGGCGCGGCCGACCGCCGCTCCGGTGCGCATCGGCCGCACCGCCGCGTCCCCGTCGCCCTCCTGGGACGCGACGGCCGGTCCCTCGGCCAGGCGCGCCCGCTCCCGGCGCGACAGGATCCGCGGCCCGGCCAGCGAGAGCAGCGCGGGGGTGAGCGTCACCGCGATCAGCACGGCGACGAGGATGGACAGGGCGCCCACGGTCCCCATCACGCCCAGGAAGCCGATCCCGGTCAGGTTGAGTCCCAGCAACGCGATGAGCACGGTGGCGCCGGCGAAGACCACGGCGTTGCCCGCGGTCCCGTTGGCCAGGCCGATCGACTCCTTGACGTCACGCCCCTGCTTGAGCTGGATGCGGTGCCGGTTGATGATGAACAGCGAGTAGTCGATGCCCACCGCCAGGCCCAGCATGACCCCCAGGATCGGGGTCACCGACGCCATCTCGACCACGTCGGACAGTGACAGTCCGGCCAGAGCGCCCACGCCGACGCCGATCAGCGCGGTGAGGATGGGCAGGCCGGCCCCCACCAGGGTGCCCAGCATGATCACCAGGACGACGGCCGCGACGACCAGGCCGACGACCTCGCCGATGCCCAGGAGGTCGGGAACGGCCATGGCGATGTCGGATCCGAAATCGACCGTGACCCCCTCCACGGGGTCGTCCTCGAACACCGCCATCACGGCGTCCTTGGTCTCCTGCGGGACGTCCTGCTGGGGTTCGGTGAAGGCGATGTTGGACAGCGCGGCGCTGCCGTCCTCGGAGACCATGCGGATGTCGGCGGCCATGTCGAGCAGGGCCTCGCCCTCCTCCAGCTGGGCGCTCTGCTCCTCCAGCGTGGCCAGGCCCTCATCGATCTCGGCCTGCTGGGCGTCGAGTTGCGGGGCGACCTGGTCGAGCATTCCGGCGGCCTCGGCCTGGGCCCGGGCCTCGTCCAGCTCCTCCTGTCCCTGCTGAAGCTCCTCGCGCCCCTCGTCGATGCCGGTGCGGCCCTCACTGACCTGCTGCTGCTGTTCGGCGCGGGCTTCTTCGGTGGCGAACGGGTCGACGGCGTCCTCGACCCCCGGCAGGTCGGCGACCTGCGCGATCCGCTCGGTGATCGCCGAGCGCTGCTCGTCGGTGAAGGCCGCCCCGTCCTCGGTCTGGAAGACGACCGTTCCGGTCCCGCCGCCCAGGCCGGAGAACTCCTCGGTCAGCCGGTCGCTGACCTCCGAGGTGGGGGTGCCGGGGATGGAGAGGGTCTCCTTCAGCTCTCCCGAGAAGAGCGCGAACGCCGCCCCCGCGGCGAGGAGGATCGCCACCCACAGGGCGATCACGGTCCGGGCACGTCTCGCCGCGCCCCGACCGAGTCGGTAGAGAAATTCAGCCATGGTTTCCTTCACATACTCAGAGGGGAGAAGCCGTGCTCAGGGCTGGGTCTCTGGGAAGGCCGACCCGTAGCCGCCGCGTGTCCTGTCGATCAGCTGTTCCAGGAGTTCCGCCCACACCCGCCTGGACTCCTCGGTGTCGACACCGCCGGTGATCGCGTGCCAGTGTTCGCGGACCACCAGCAGGCCGGCCGTGAGCGCCCCGAACATCAGGTGCACGACGAACACGTCGCTGGAGGGGTGGTGGCGCATCAGGGACGCCGAAAGCCGTTCGGCGAAGTCGCCGATCACCCGGGTGAACAACTCCAGGGTGTGGGGAGAGAAGTCGTACTCCGCGCTGCCGAGGACCCGGGTCAGGTAGGAGATGACGGAGACGAGGTCGGCCGACCGCAGGACGTCGGCCACCTGGTCGAACACGGGCATGGGGCCGAACTCGCCGGCGGCCCGGGCCGCGAGCCCGGCCTCCATGTCGCCGATGAGCGCACCGACCTCCTCACTGCACACCTCGAAGACGATGTCGTCCACGGAGGCGAAGTGGTTGAAGACGGTCCGGCGGGAGACGTCGGCCCGTTCGGCCAATTCATCGACTGTGAAGCCGAGCCCCTGCCGCTCGCGCATGAGCGTCGCCGTCGCGTCGACGATCGCCTGGCGATGCCGCGCCTTGAGCGCTTCTCGACGCCCCGGCGTGGAAGGTCGGGAGTCATCCATGTTTTTACACTAAGTGCATATTTACACTGGGTGCAGCACTGCACCGAGTGCAGCGGATCACATCCAGCCGACCGAACGGACAAGACATCCCCGGCCCGCCTTCCGAAACGGTCGCCAAAGCCCCTCGCCACCACCACGACACCGGCCGGTGCCCCCTCGCGCCCCGCCCGACAGCTCCGGCGCGCGCCGGGTCAAGGACGCCCGATCGCCGCCGCTTCGGGGAACGACCGCTTCCCCCTGCCCGGGCCGGGCCCTTACACACTCCTCTCCACGAGGTCGGCGCCATGACACAGCACACGCCGGATCCGACCGCGGCGACGGCGCCGGACAGACCGTGGACCGGGGAGCCGGGAAGGGCGACGGGAGAAGGCAGGCGACGTGCCCGGCGGTGTCGGCCCTCCCCTGGACCGGCGGGGCGCTGCGCGACGGGGTCGGCACCCGTCCCCGAACACCGAGGGCGGGACCGCCTTCGGGCGCGGGCCGGTTCGCGGGGGGAACGCGGTCTGTTTCGCGACATCGACCGGGCAAGGGAGGTCCCGCCTCCTCCTCCGGCCGGCCGGACACCGCCGTGCACGCACCGGAAAAGCCCCTTCTTCGAGCCGGACGCCGATAGGGGGCCGAAGCCCGCCCACAGGCCGATATCGGCCCCTGTCTCACCCGACTCCGAAAAGGGACAACGCCCGATACAGCACTGATGTACCACCCGAAACCTCGTCACCGAGGCCGATCTGGTGAATTCCTTTCACCCTGGCCCCGGACATGACCTCCCTTGCCCTCAACGCGATCCGGTCGTTCTCCTCCTGGTGACCTGGCCACCAGCTCACCGCCAACTTCGCCGATCCGGCCAGTTGATCTTGTTACTGCGTCACAGTGAGGTAACACCCGTGACAAGTCAGCAGGTCAGCAGGGGGATGGGAGCTCGCGTGGGGTATGTGCGACTGCTGGGCAGGCCGAGGATCGCCGGGTTGTGGGGGGCGCAGCTCCTAGCGGTGACAGGGGCGCGGTTATACGCGCTCGCGGTGATGTGGCTGGTGTGGGAGACAACGCGCAACGCCTCCCTGATGGGGTTGGCGGCGGTCCTGGAATCGATTCCCTACATCGTGATCGGCGCATTCGGGCGGAAGCTGCTGTCCCGGGTGGCGTCGTTGCGGCGGCTGGCCGTGGTCGAGGCGGTGCGGGCCGGAGGGGTTGCCTGCCTGCCGCTGCTGTGGGTGATACCGGAGGCGCAGATCCCCGTCCTGCTGGGTGTCGCCATCGTGCTGGGAGTGACCGGGGCACTGTTCGACCCGGTCCTGCCCGGGCTCGTTCCCCGGCTGGTCGGACCGGATGAGGTCCACGAGGTGCTGGGGCTGCTCGACCTGTCCACGCGGGTCGCCCGCATCCTCGGCCCCGGTTCGATCGGCGTTTTGCTGCTGGTCATGACGGAGGTCGAGTTCTACTGGATCACCTCCGCCGGATTCGCGGCGTCCGGGGTGACCCTGGCGGTGATCGGCCGCGCGGCGGCCCGTCCCGCTCCCGGCGTCGCCGAAGCCGTCAGCGCCACCCCCGAGATCCCCTCGGCCTGGCCCCTGCTGCGCGCCGACCCCGGCGTGACCTTCGCCGTCTCCCTGCACGGGCTGGGGCTGTGCGCCGCCGCGGCCCCCGCCGTCGGCCTGCCGATCCTGCTGTCCGAGGTCTATGGGGCCGGAGCCGGGACCTTCGGGATGGTCACCGCGGTCACCGCGGTGGGGTCGCTGGCCGGCAACCTCGTTGTGGGCAACATGCGGTTGAAGATCATGGGCGGTTTCCTGGGCGTCTACTGTCTGGCCTGGATCGGCGACGGCGTGACGCTGGCCTTCATGGGGGTGGCGCCCAACATGGCGACGCTGTGGGTGGTGTCCTTCCTCTCCGGTGTCGCGGCACCGTTTTGGGGCGTGACTCTACAGGCCTGGCTGGCCGAACGGTACGGCGAGCGCGAACGGCTGGCGGTCCTCGCCGCCGACCACATGGTGATCCGGGCGGCGGGCGCGCTGGGGATGATCATCATCCCGTTGTACGTGGCGGCCGCGCCGCAGGTGACCTTCGCCCTGTCAGGGGTGGCGGTGGTCAGCATGGCCGTGGTGGGAATGCTGATGGCGCACCGGATGTGGCATTCCAGAGGCGGCGAGGCCGGGTGACCTCGTCGACTCCGCCCCTGAAACCGGACATGATCCCTCTCCCCACCTCTGAACGGCCTTCGAGGAACTGACACGCCGTGGGCCGCGACGGTGCCACTCTCGCGGTTGACCGACCATCTCCGCCGATTCGGGGCGTCTCCTCCCGGACGGGACACGGGGTGATCGGTCGGCCGCTCCGCGCTCGGACCGCCTTACCCCCCTCCCGCGCCGGCCCCGCGCCCTTCAGCGAGGCGTCACGGCACCGCTCTCCGGCGACATCTCGGACGCGCCCGGCGAGGCCGACCACCACCCCTGCGAGGCGGCACTCACCCTCTCGCCCCGGCGGCGACCTCCGCGACGGCCGCCACGGCCGCGTCCACCTCCCCTGGCGAGACGAAGTAGTGCGGCGAGGCCCGCACCACCTCCGTCAACCCCCGCCGTTCCATGTCGATCCGGGTGGAGGGTCTGCGGCTCACGGTCACGGTGACCCCCCGCTCGGCCAGGAGTTCGACGACCCGGGGAGCGGGCATCCCCTCCACCGTGAAGGAGACGATCCCCGACCGTCTCGGCCCCAGATCGCGCACCTCCACCCCGTCCACGGACGCCAGCCCCTCCCGCAGACGGGCGCTGACCGCCTGGACGGCCGCCTCGACCTCGGCCACTCCCAGGTCGAGCAGGTACCTCGCGGCGGCGATCAGCCCCAACCGGTCCGCGATGCTGAACTCCCACAGTTCGAACCTGCGCGCGTCTTCGCGGACTTCGGTCCGGCCGCGTTCGACCCAGCTGCCTCCACGCAGGTCCACGCCGTCCGAGGCGAGGCCCGCGAGCACCTCCCGACGCGCGTAGAGGAACCCCGTCCCCCGCGGCCCGCGCAACCACTTGCGGCCGGTCCCGGTGATGAAATCGACGTCCAGCTCGTCGGCCCGCACCTGTACCTGCCCCACCGACTGGCAGGCGTCCAGCAATACGTAGGCTCCGGCGTCTCGTGCCAGGGCCGCCGCCTCCCGGACCGAGGCGAGCAGTCCGCCGTTGGTCGGGGCGTGGACCAGCGAGACCAGGCGTGTGCGTTCGTCCAGGAGGTCCGCCAGCGCGTCGATGGAGATGTCACCGGTCTCGCTGGAGGGGACGACGCGCACCTCCGCCCCGACCGCCTCCGCGCGGCGCAGGATGGGGATGGCGTTGCCCGCGTACTCCGCCTCCGTGAGGAGGATCCGGTCACCCGCGGCCAGCGGGACGGCACCGAAGATGGACAGCCACGACCGCGTCGCGCTGTCGGTGAACGCGATCTCCTCAGGGGCGCAGCCGAGGAGGTCGGCGAAGACCTCGTATCCGGCCTCCAGCTCCTCGCCCCGCTCGTGTGCCGCCCGGTAGCCGCCGATCTGGGCCTCCCGGCGCAGGTGACCGATCACGGTGTCGAGCACCACCGAGGGCGGCAACGAGGATCCGGCGCTGTCGAGGAAGACCCCTTCCCCACGGCAGCCAGGGGTGTCGGCCGCGGCGCGCTCGGGATCGATCACAGAAGCTCCTCCTCTTCCCGGGCATCGCGCCCAGACATTCATGGGGCCGCAGGCAAGGTGCCACCGGGCTTCCGGCATCCGCGGCCCGAGCCGGCATTCTGCCCATCCTCTCCGCCCATGTCCATCTCCCCCGGCCACGGCCCTTTCCCGGCCGCCTCCTTACTTCCCCCTCCCGCTTCCCGTGGTGAGGACGGGGTGCGGAGACGCCGGCAGGCGTGGTGACGGCCTGCCGATAGGGCGTGTACCGAGGGTGGAGCTTGAGGTGGGACGGGCTTGACCCCTGCCGCGTGGAGGTCTGGTGGCCGAGCGACGGGCGGCGCTGGAAGCGTCGCCGCTCACAGGGAAGAAGCCGGGACGACCGCCGATACGGACGCGGCGACAGGCGATCGGCGGCATCCGGTCTCGGACGCGTACCGGTCTCCCCCGGCGGGACCCATCCGCCGGGCACGGCCCGGGGGAACGACCCGTTCCCCCGCCGGCGGCGGGACGGCGCGCGGAGGCGGAAAAGGGGGAGTCGCCGAAGGAGCCGCCCGGCGGCGTCCGGGTGGAGCCGACCGGCCACGGGCCCGGCCGCCCACGCGGCGCTGTGACCACCGAACCGCACCTGGCCGTCGGAGAGGAGCGGAAGCCCGGGTCCCCCGTGATCACGGCCGGGCAGCGGGACGACTCCCCGCGATTCGAGACGGCGCCCGACCGCGTCCCCCTGTTCCGCCCGGGGGTGGGCCGGCCCCACCGGCCGCGCGAACAAGGCGCCCCTCCCGGAAGAGCCGCGCCTACCCGCGCAGTCCTGGAATCGGCCGCACCATCCCGAACAAGGTCGACCGGCTCACCGGCCGTCGGAAGCCCGACTCCCGCGCTGTCCGCCCGCCGACCTTCGACACGACCGACTACCGCGAGCACCACACCGTCGGAACGCGGCGTCGATCGCCTCAAGAGGTACCGGGCGGCGGCCACCCGGTATATGACCGGCTCGCCGTCCACCACGAAGCGACCTTTCTCCTCACAGCCGTCGACGAGTGGCCGGACCGGCTGTCATCCGAAGCCGGCCAGGACAGCGCGTAAGCGTCAGGAGTCCATGGCGGCCCGGTCGGACTCACCGCGCAGAACACAGAATCCATTGCCTTCGGGGTCGGCGAGAATCACCCATCCCGAACCATCGGGATTCCGGTGGTCGGCGACAAAGCTGGCACCGAGGCCCGGCAACCGCTCCGCCTCCTGATCGCGCGAGGTCTCAGGGCGCGAACACAGATGGACCCGGTTCTTGACCGTCTTCGCCTCGGGCACCTGGTCGAAGTGCGGCACTGGGCCCTCCGTCGACAACACCTGAGTCTCCCGTTCACCCGGTCGGGCCTCCGGGTGCGGCGGACGGCCGGTCACACCGCTCCAGAACCGAGCCAGCCCGTGGGCATCCGCACAGTCGACCGCCACGTTCCGCGATACCGAGACCACGCGCCCCGGCCTTCCTGACATCCCCACCGAACACCACCGAGTTGCGCTCACGCTTCGCACACCCGCGGCTCAGGCCCCTGGCGGCACTTTCGGCAGGCGCTCCAGCCCCTGGGAGCCAAAGGATTTCCCGGCTGTCGCGACGAACGCGCCAGCGGCCTTCGGCGGACGCCGGAGGGGCGGCTCAGCGCCGTGTTTCACTCCGGGGGCGATGATCTCTGCGAAGCGCCGCACGGTGGACAGCGATCACGTCCCGGCAAAGCGAAACCATCGCCGGTTTCCGCCCGCCGGAACCTGGACGGCCGGCATCGTGGCCGTCGGTTCCCCAGCCGGGGCCGGTTCAGGGGACCGTGCGGACCTCGCTGAGCTCGTGCTGACTCGTGTGGCCATCACCTGTACCGGTCGCGCGGGGCACGGCGTGGTTCCAGACGCGAGAACATGACGGCGAGACCACCGCGGACCCGCACACCCCCGCCTCCATGCCGTTGGCGGTCAAAGCGAAGGGGGACCGAGATCCGGTCCAACACCGTAGGCCGGTCACGGTACGCCGGTGGTGGGCTCCTCAAGCGGACCGGCCGGCGACAACACGTCGCCGGCCCCTGCATGTCCCGGCTGATCAGCGACCGAACGCTTCGCTCAGGGCGGGACCGGGTGCCCGCCTCGGCGCCCGCATGGTGTTCACCGGATTCACCGTCCCCGCGGTCCCGGGGAACACCGAGGCGCCGTCCGACATCGGACGGCGCCCCGAAGAACCGCTCGGGACCGTTTCGCCGGAAGGCCGGCCCTCGTCCGCTCGGTGGAACGGGCCGGGGGCGCGTGCCCTGGCACGCGCCCCCGACCGTCATGGCGTTCCTCGGTCGTCACGCGCCGACGCGCGACGACCTCGATCAGCCGGTGACGCCGGTGATCTCGTTGGAGGCCTCGGGCAGCTCCGTCTCCGACGTGACCTCCCCGCTCTCGATGTCGACGGCGTAGAGCCGCTTCTCACCGGGGTCGGTCACGTAGGCGGTGTGGTCGCGCACGAAGATCGTGGGACGGGGCTGCTGCCACTCGATGGGCTCCTCCCACTCGCCGATGACCGGGATCGTGTCGGTGACCTCGGCCTTCTCCATGTCGATGACGTGGATGGCGCCGTCGGTGCCCAGGATCAGCCCCTCGCCGTGCGGGCCGCGGGCCAGGGAGCGGAAGCTGTAGCTGGTGCCCAGGTCGACCAGCTCCAGCTCGCCGGAGGCGGTGTCGACCACGGAGACGCGCTCGGGGCGCTCCAGTTCGGCGTCGGGGTCGGTCTTGTAGTCACCCAGAACGTACTGCGACTCCTCGTGCCCGGCCTGGTTGCCGATGCGCCCGTACTCGTCGGGGCTGTCGACCTTGGTGATCTCGCCGTCCTGGTAGATCAGCACGCCGGTCTCACAGCCGATGACCACGGCCTCGTCCTTCGCGGTGGCCTCGCCGTGGACGCCCGGGCAGTCCTCGTTGCGCGTGATCTCCTCGCCGTTGGCGTCGCGGACCTGGATGCCGGGACGCTCCTCCTCGTCACCGAGGGTGACCACCATCGAGCCGTCAGCCAGGCGCACGGCAACGCCGTGGTGAGCGTGCTCGGTGGTGTGGGTCTCGGTCTCGGGCAGGCCGTCGCCCAGGTCAGCGGGGTCGAAGACGGTGATCTCCCCGGTTCCGTCGGCGAACAGGACCGTCCTGTCGGCGTGGTGGACCGCGTGCCCGGGCTTGGACGCCTCGAACTCGACGTCGGTCAGTTCGGCGCCGACCGCGTCGAGGACGCGGAACCCGGTCGAGGTGGACACCAGGACGTGGCGCCCGTCGCCGGCCGGGTTGAGCCGGTTGAAGCCTTCGAGGGGGATGTCCTCGACGACCTCGAACGTCTCACCGTCGATGACGTAGATCCCACCGTCGTAGGTGGTCACGATGGGCGCGGCCACCTCGGTGGCGCTCCCGCCCGCGGCGGCGGATCCGGACTCCTCGGGTTCGGGTTCGCCGCCGCCGCAGGCCGTCGCCGTCAGGCCGAGGGCGATCAGCGCGGGGAGGACGGCGGCCCGGCCGGGGCGTCGCCGGATGCCGAGGGGGTGTGACATGTTCTCCTGCTTTCATCATCGGGGTGGGACGGGGCCGTGAGGCCCCGCCAAAGGTCGGGAGGTCACTCCCGCGTCAGGCCGCGCACGATGGCGTCGGTGTTGGCGCGGGTCATCTCCACGTAGGTGGCCGCGCCCTCGCCCTCCGCGGTGAGGGACTCGGAGAAGAGCGGGATGACCTCGATGTCCAGGCCGGCCTCTTCGGCCATGACCCGGGCGAGACGGTCGGGCTGGGAGGAGTCGGCGAAGACCGCCGGGACGCCGGCCTGCTCGACCGCGCTGGAGAGGGATTCCAGGTCCGAGGCGCTCGGCGAGGCCAGGGTGGTGCCGCTGGGGATCACCGCGCCGATGACCTCGAAGTCGTAGCGCTGGGCGAGGTAGCCGAAGACGTGGTGGTTGGTGACCAGCCTGCGCCGCTCCTCGGGGATCTCGGCGAAGGCGCGCGTGTTCTCCTCGTGCAGCTCGTCGATCTGCCCGCCGTACTCCTCGGCGTTGGCCTGGATCCGTTCGGTGTCGACGCCGTCGACCTGTTCGGAGACCTGGGCGGCGATGAGGTCGACGGCCTGGCGGACACGGACCGGGTCGGTCCAAAAGTGCGGGTCGGCCTGTCCCTGTGTCTCGCCCTCGGTGTAGTCGATCGGGTCGACGGCCTCCCCGACGGCGAGGGTGGGCACACCCGCCTGGTCGGCGGCCTCGACGTTGCGGTGTACGCCCTCCTCCAGGCCGAGGCCGTTGTGGATGACGAGTTCGGCGTTCTCCAGCAGGGCCGCCTCCTGCGCCGAGATCCCGAAGGAGTGCGGGTCGGCACCGGGTTTCATCAGCACCGTCACTTCGGCCTGGTCACCGACGATGTTGCGGGTGATGTCGCCGAGGATGTTGGTGGTGACCACGATGCCGGAGCGTTGCTCTCCCTCCGCGGCGCAGCCGGACGCGACCGCGGTCAGGAGCAGGGCGAGGACGGCGGGGAGCAGCGCCCGGCCTCGGGGACGGGACGAAAGAGCGCGCATGTTCCTCACCAGCCCGTCTCAACCATGAGGTCGGGGGTGAACCCCGGCTCGAAGGTGCGTGCCAGGCGCAGGTCGTCGTTGTAGTCGATCTCGTGGACCGCGCCGGCCGCGGGGTCGTTGACGTAGGCGCGGGCCGTGTCGATCCGGATGACCGGGGCCGTCGCGGCATCCTCCGCCGGCGGCTCCATCAGCTCCGTTGCCGCGGTCTCCTCGCCGGTGGCGGGGTCGTAGGAGCGCAGGGTGCCGTCGGCGCCGAGCACCAGGACGGGCATGTCCTCGCCCGCGGCGCTCACCGCGACCGTGGGTCCCGTGTCGAGCAGGGTCCACTCCCGGGCGGCGATGTCGAGCACCCACACGCCCTCGTCACCGGCGCGGCCGGCCAGGACCGGGGTGCCGGGACGGTGTTCCAGGCTCTCGACGGGTCCGGCGTCGGCGTCCTCGGGATAGGGGATCTTCTCCACCACGGGCACCGCGTCCTCGCCCTCGCCCTCGGTCACCAGCAGCGCGCCGTCGGAGCAGCCCAGGACGGCCCCGCGGCGGGTGACCGCCTGTCCCTGCGGGGACGGGCAGTCCTCTTCGACCGTGGCCCGCACCGGCTCTCCGGCCCGGTCCAGCAGCCGAACGCCGTCACCGTCCACGACGAGCAGGTGCCCGCCGTAGGCGAGGGCCACCTCCTCGTCGAGGGCGGCGGTCTCGGTGATCTCCCCGTCCTCCAGCGCGGGACGGTCCAGCACCGTGGCGCCGCCGTCCGAGGACAGCGTGCTGACGGCGAGGTCGCCGGTGACCTCCAGTCCGGCGCCGGCCTCGACCTCTCCCACGAGCCGGGTCTCGGCCACGTAGTAGTGCGAGTGGTCGCCGTGGTCGACCGTCCAGGTCCCGCTGTCGAGGATCGCCGTGCCGGCTGCGCCGCCGAAGTAGGCGAATCTGCCGTCGGTGGCGACCTCCCGGACCCCTTCGGCCCGTCCCACCTCGGCGACCTCCTCGGTCGCCGGGTCCAGCGTGTACAGGGCGCCGTCCGCGGTGTCGGCCATGACCAGACGCCACTGCGGCTCGGCCATCTCCTGGGCGCCTTCGACGTAGCCGTGCGGGGTCGCCTCGGGGGACGCCGCCTCCGGGGGCGCTTCCTGGCCGGCGGAGGCGCACCCCGCCGTCAGCAGGAGCGCCGCCACCAGCGTGCTGGGCGGGATCGCCGATCGGTTACCGAACATCATCGTGTGACCTCGAACTCCTTGTGGGATGCCTCGGGGGAGGCCGGCGTCAGGACCGCCGAGCGGCGGTCGCGCAGGGACGCCGCGAACGCTGAGATGAAGAAGAACAGGACCGCGACCGCGGCGATCGTGGCTCCCGCCGCGGTGCCCAGGTGCCACGAGACCAGCAGGCCGGTGAAGGTGGCGAGCGCCCCCAGCAGGGCGGCCCCGGCCATGACCACGGGGATGCGCCGCGCCCACAGCACCACCGCCGCCGGAGGCGCGATCAGCAGCCCGAAGACCAGCAGCGTGCCCACCACGTGGAAGGAGGCGACGATCGCGAGCGTCACCAGTCCCAGCATCACCACGTGCGCGAGGCGGGGGCGCAGGCCCAGCGTGGCGGCCTTGCGGGGGTCGAAGGCCAGGGCCACGAAGGAACGGTGAGCCACGAGCGAGACGGCCAGGGCGACCACCAGCGCTCCGGCGAGCACGGCCAGGTCTTGGCCGCGCACCGCCAGGACGTCTCCGAAGAGGAACCCGGTCAGGTCCACGGCGAAGGAACGGGAGTGGGAGACGATGATGACGCCCAGGGAGAGCATCCCGACGAACAGCAGCCCGATGCCGGTGTCCTGGGACAGGCGCGGCGAGCGCGACAGGGCGCTCACCCCCAGCGCCATCGCGGCGGCGCTGAGCGCGGCCCCCACGAACAGGTTGCCGCCCAGCAGGGAGGCCAACGCCACCCCCGGAAGCATCCCGTGCGACATCGCGTCGCCGAGGAAGGCCATGCCGCGCAGCACCACCCACGTTCCCGCCAGGGCGCAGATCCCCGAGACGAGGAGCCCGCCCCACAGGGCTCGGGCCACGAAGGACACCTCGAAGGGTGCGGTCAACCAGTCCATGGCGAACACCGTACAATGAAAATCATTATCAAAACCACAGGGGGACAGTGTGGAACATCACGCCAGAAAAGCGGTCATACTTCACAAAATCACCGCTTCATACGGAAAACGGACGGTTCTGCACGATGTGAGCGCGGAGATCCCGGCACACCAGGTCACCGCCCTGGTCGGCCCCAACGGGTCGGGCAAGTCGACGCTCCTGGCCCTCCTGGCCGGCGTGCACCCCCCGGACACGGGCACCGTGCACCGCCATCACCGCGCGCGCCCCGCCCTCGTCCTCCAGCGCAGCGCGGTCTCCGACGCCCTCCCCCTGACCGTCCGCGAGACGGTCGCCATGGGACGCTGGTCCCACCTGGGACCGATCAGGCGGTTCACCAAGCACGACCGGGCGGTCGTCGAGACGTGCATGGAACGCATGGGCATCGCCGACCTGGCCGGCCGCCCCCTGGGCGCCCTGTCCGGCGGTCAACGCCAGCGCGCGCTGCTCGCCCAGGGGCTGGCCCAGGAGTCCGACCTGCTCCTGCTGGACGAGCCCGCCACCGGTCTGGACGCCGCCTCTCGCGACACGATGGCCGACGTGCTGGCCGGACTCGGCGCGGAGGGGGTCACCGTGGTCCACGCGACCCACGACGCCGACGCCGCCCGACAGGCCGGCCACCGCCTGGTCCTGAGCGAGGGCCGGCTGTCCTCCCGGCCCCACAACGCCGCCGTCGCGGAAGAGGTGCCCTCGGCGACCGGGTGACCCGTTGGAACGCCGGCCGAGGCGGACCCGGCCGGGGCCACGCTCCCCGTGGGCGGGCACACTCCCCATATACGGGACGGTGCCGGGCCGATCCCGCTGAGGGGAACCCGTCCCGGATGACGTGGACGCCCGCCGCCGACGTGCGCGCCCCGTTCCGTCTCGCCGCCCGCCACCTCGCGAACGGAGCCGTCGACCACCGGCCCGTTCCGGGGCCGGTCCGACCCCGCAAGGGTCTTCGCGGTTCCGGCGCGGTGCCATGGGTCTCGGAGATGGAGGCGCGGGGCCGGGCGGGAGAGGTTCCCGCTACCGCGCCGCCCCGTGGACAGGTGTCCACCGCGGCGCCGAGCAGCGGGTCGGTCGGCGTTCGAGGCGGGGCGGACCCGACTTCACGGCCCCTGAGGGTGCCGGTCCGCGGCGGCGGGGCGTGAACGCGCGAGACGGACCGACCTGCGGACACACCCACCCCTGTGAGGTGGCGTCCGCGTGAATACCCGCCGGGTGGCCGGGGAGACGGGGCCGGGCCATGGACGCCTCCCGCCCGGAGGCCGCGCTCCACCCTGAGTAGGGGGCGGCGGCCGTCGCGCGACAGCGCGAAGGGACGGCGGGCGCCTTGCACAGGCGGGAGCGTTCCCCGCGTCCGCGCCCCTGACCTTCCGGCCCGAGGGAGAAGGGCACAGACCGGCCACCGGGGTCGTGGGGCATCACCCGCGCGTCAGCGGGACGCCCGAGGAAGGGCGTCCGGCCCGGCCCGCATCCACGCGGAGGCGGGTGCGGAGTCCGTGCCCAGGAGAAGGATCGGCCGCACCGCCTCCGCGCCCACCGGCGAGCGGACCACCGGCCGCGGGACCCACCGGCGTGCTCGCCAACGGCGGTCCGCCCCCGGGCGTTCCCGGCGCGTCCGGACCCGACACGGCCGCCGCCCCACGCGGGGCGGCGCCGCGCCGATCCCGAGACGGAGGGCCTAGTCGTCGCAGGCCGGGCAGAGCCCCGACAGCTCGAAGAGGTGGTGGAGCGAACGGTAGCCGCTCGTCGCCGCGACCTGCTCGACGAAGGCCGCGATCACCCCCGGCTCGGCCACCTCCTGCACCCGGCCGCACCCCCGGCAGAGCAAATGGTGGTGGTGCGCCACACTGCCGCACCGACGGTAGAGGCGCTCCCCGTCGGGCGAGTGGACGGTGTCGACGGCCCCCTCCTCGGCCAGCCGCCGCAGCGTCCGGTAGACCGTGGACAGACTCGGTTTGCGGCCCGTCGTCCGCACCACGAGGGCGTGGACCTCCTGGGCGCTACGGAAGAAGGATTCCCGGCCGAGCGCCCGCAGCACCTCGGCGTCGTATCTGGCCATTCAGGCACCTCTCTGCCCCACCCGGGACGGCGAGCGGGCCACGGCCGGTCCCGGCCGTGGCCCGTGCTGCCCCGGATCCACCGAGCGCCGTGGAAACACCCGGGAGTACGACGAAAAGACGGTCGGGTTCGCTCCCGCGCCCCTTTCCCTGGCACGGCGTGGGCCGGGAGCGGTTCGCGGACGGGACCGGCGGGCCGCCGTCCCGTCCGGCGCTACCAGCTGGACTTGGTGACCCCGGGCAGTTCCCCGCGATGGGCCATCTCGCGGAAGCGGATGCGCGAGAGTCCGAATCGGCGCAGGTGGCCGCGGGGACGTCCGTCGATGGCGTCGCGGTTGCGCAGCCGGGTGGCGCTGGCGTCACGCGGCTGCCGGGCCAGCGCCCGCACCGCCGCGTCCCGCTCCTGCGGGGTGCTGTGCGGGCTCTTGATGATCCGCTTCAGCTCGGCCCGGCGCTCGGCGTGGGCCGCGACGATCCGGGCGCGCTGCTCGTTGCGGACGATCTTGCTCTTCTTCGCCATTGTTCAGACCTTCTCGCCCCGGGCGCGCATCTGCGCGACCACGCGCTCGATCCCCTGCCGGTCGATGACCCGGATGCCCTTGGCGCTGACGCGCAGCCGGACGTAACGCTGTTCGCTGGGCAGCCAGTACCGCTTGGTCTGGATGTTGGGGTCGAACCGCCTCTTGGTGCGCCGGTGGGAGTGCGAGACGCTGTTGCCGAAGGCGGGGGCCTTCCCCGTCACCTGGCAGATCTTCGACATCGTCGTTCCTTCCGTGGATCGGGGCGCCCGGCGGGTCCGGACGCCGTGGGGGCCGGGCGTCCCGGGGACGGGGACGCCCGGCCGGTCACTCGCCCCCGCGTCCGGAGGTCGTGGACCCGTAGGGCAGCAGCGCCATCTCGCGGGCGTTCTTGATCGCCTTGGCGATCAGGCGCTGCTGGCGCACGGTCACCCGGGTGACGCGCCGGCTGCGGATCTTCCCCTTGTCGGAGATGAACTTGCGCAGGAGGTCGACGTCCTTGTAGTCGATGTAGTCGACGCCGCGGAGCGGGTTGGCGAATCGGCGGGGTGCGGTCTTGCGAGACGGTGCCATGTCCGGGTTCTTCCTTTCAGGTGGTCGGGTCCTGGCGCGCGGCCGGAGTCTCAGGAGGCGGCGTCGAGGATCTCGGCGAACGGGTCGGTGTGCCGGGTCCACGGCCCGCCGGGTTCCCCCATCTCCTCGTCGGTGAGCAGGCAGGCGTCCAGGAGGGCGACGAGCCGCTCCTCGTCCAGGTCGATGCCGGTGAAGGAGAGGCACTGGCCGCGATCCCCCGTCTCGGGGTCCCAGTCCATGCGGGCCGCGGCCCGGCGCGCCTCGGAGGCGAGCTCCCACGCCCCCTCGGGCAGCGCCGCCAGCCACGGGCCGGCGGGTTCGATGGCGAGGGCTCCCCCGCCGGCGTCCCACAGCAGCACGGTGTCGGGGCGGCTGGCCAGCCAGAACCTGCCACGGCTGCGCAGGCCGGCGGCGACCAGTTCGTCCAGCGCCGCGTGCAGCCGGCCGGGGTCCATCGGCCGGCGGCGCCGCCATGTCACGGTGCGCACCCGGCCGCTCCGCGGCAGGCCGGGGTACTGGGCGCAGAGCGGGTCCAGTCGGACGGCGGCGGAGCGGGGGTCGAAGCGTCCCTGGAGCAGGTCTGGCAGCCGAGCGCTGTCCACGGGGAGGACCGCCGCGGCCGGGTTGAGGTGTTCGAGCAGCGCCCGGCGTTCCTCCCTGTGGGCCTCGTCTGCGGGTTCTCCGGCCAACGCCAGGATGGTCGGGTACTCGATCTGGCGTGTCAGCACCTCGGCCACGGTCCGGTCGTCCTCTACGGCGATGCCCAGGCCGCGTTCGGCGATGTCGTCGTCGCAGGAGAGGTCGGCGATGAGCAGGCCGGCGTCCACCGCGGTGATCACCGCGGCCAGGTGGAGCCGCCGGCTCACCGGCCGGCCGTCGACGAGCATGTCGAACGCCTCGGCCACCAGCCGGGGTTCGACCCCCTCCCAGGTCTCCACCAGGCACACGGGGGGTGCTCCATCGCCGGCGAGGTCGAGGAGGAAGGGGAGCAGGTCCTCGCGCAGCGTGCAGGTGATGCAGGCGTGCACGAGTTCCACGGGTCGTTCGTCGAGGACGCCCCGCGCGTCGCGCACCACCCGCCGGACCTCGCCGTCGGCGATGGCGCCGAGGTCGTGGTGGACGGCGATGGAGCCGGGGATGGCGCGGAGGAGGTGGTCGACGGTCCGGGAACGCGCCGCGTGGTGGAGGCCGGAGACCACCACCACGCGCATGGTCTCGGTGGGCAGCATGAAGGGACCTCATTCCCAGCATTGAAAACGATTTTCATTATCGTACATGAGATCTCCCGCCACTTGACAGATGCATATCGTTTTTCGATAACATCGAAAAACGATATGCGACCGAGTAGGAGAAGAGCATGGAGAACCAAACACGCTGGTCCCGCCTCAACGACCACCTGCTGGAGGGAGCACTCGGAGTGGCGCTGCTCCTGGTCGGCCTGTTCGACCTGCTCCTGCCGCTCCTGGGAGTGGCCGGCCTCCTCCCCATGGAGACGACGCGCCTGGTCCACATCGACACCCCCGCCCCACCCCCGGGGATCATGGACGCGGACGGCATGACCCTGCGCGCCGCCTCCACCGCCGAACTCGCCCTGACGGATCCCGGCCTCCCCGAGCGGCTGCTCCTCGCCCTGCCCGGGCTCACCGGCACCGTGCTGCTCGTCGTGGTCCTCGGACTCCTGCTGCGCATGGCCCGGAGCCTGCGCTCCGGTGATGTGTTCATCCCCGGCAACGTCTGGCGCCTCCACACCATCGCCCTGGCCGTCCTCCTGATCGGGCTCGCCGTTCCGCTGGTGGAGGCGGTCAGCACCGACCTGCTCGTGGGCGCCACCCCGCTGCACTCGATGGTCCCCTTCCACTACGAGTTCTCCACCGGCCACGTCTTCCTGGCCCTTCTCGTCTCGGCCGCGGCCGAGGCGTTCCGCCACGGTTCCCGGCTACGCGCCGACACCGAGGGACTGGTCTGATGCCGCCCGAGGAGTCCCATCGGATCGAGGTGCACCTGGACCGCCTCCTGGCCGAACGAGGGATGACCTTGAGCGAACTCGCCGGCCGGGTCGGCGTGACCGTCGCCAACCTGTCGATCCTGAAGAACGGGCGGGCCAAGGCGATCCGCTTCAGCACCCTCAGCGCCGTCTGCCGCGAGCTCGGCTGTCAGCCCGGTGACCTGCTCACCTACGGCGACCCGTGACCCTCGCCGGTCCCCTCGTCGCCCACCCGACGGCCAGGATCGGGGCGAAGAGGAGGGGGAGCGAGAAGCGGGTGGGCGGGTCCTGCCCGCCCGGCCACGGCCGTATCGGCGAGGAGCCACCGCCGGCCGGGAAAGCCGGGCCGCGCCCACCGTGGGGGACGGTGCCGCGGTCGCGTCGGCAGCCCCTGATCCCCGCGCGGACGTGCGCCGTCTTCTCGGACGGGAGCCCTGGCGACAGGGCCGTGTCGGCGGCCAGGAGGGACGCCCCGCGGGCCGGGCGGATCCGCCCCGGCTCCCCCACCGACGCCGGTCGCCCCGCCGGTCATGGGGCTCAGGCTCGCCAGAACCTTCCCGAGGCCGAGTGACAGGCCCGCCGCCCCGGTGAACCCGATCGGCTCCCACGTCCGCCCCTCGCCCCGCCGACCAGGGCGAGCGGGCCGACGGCCACCCGCGTGACGATGCCCGTCGTCAAAGGAGTCGCCGTTCTCGGCTTGCCCGGATCATGTTCGCGAACACGCCCCGCTGTGAGAGCCCCGCTGCCCTGTCCCACGCCTCCACGCGGCCGCGCAGGAGCCCGTCGCTCCGCCCCCGGTGCCACACCGCCGTGACCGAGCGGATTTCCCCACGAGGAGACGTCCACATCCCCCGGTTTTCGGGCGCGTGTCGCCTCATCGCACGTGGAGTGCTCCCGGCACGCGCCGGGGGGCTCTCGCGGCCACGCGCGGATCCGGTCAGACGCCGGGCCGCTCGGGCGAACTGCGCCACATCCGCTCGGGAACGCTCAGGTCCGAGAGCCACCGGCAGGTGGCGGGGGTCAGGTGGGCGATGAAGCGCGAGAAGGCGCGGCGGTGCCTGTCCCGGGTCGCCGCGGCGGCGAGCTCGGCGAAGGTGCGCCCCTCCTCGACGGTCAGGGGGATGCTGGGACGGTCGTGTGGGATCTCTCGGGGGTCCATGTGGCCTTCCAGGAGACAGCGGGTGCGCGAAGGAGAAGCAGTGTCCGGATCCGACCGTTTCGGGGGAAACGGTCGAGAACACAGACATGAAACCGTTGGGATCTCTTTCACTCACCGTTTTCCGCGCCCACTAAACAGGTTTCTGGAAAATGACGTCGTCGCCGCAGCAAGCACCGCGAAAGGACGGCCTCCGGCCGTTCCGGTTTTATTTTCCATTGCCCCCGGAAGCCATTTCGCGGCTTTTCCGATAGAACGACCGAGTTGTCCTTCGGGTGGACGGGGCACGGAAAAGACGAGATCACCCGTGGCCCCAAAAGGTCCCCGACCTGATGGCGCCCGGACCAGCGCCGACCAGCTCACCTGGACGGCCAGCCTGGGGCGCAGACCCGGACCATACGCTTATGCGCGCCGGGGGCCAGGGGCGGAGGGGGACGGTGGATCCGGGGGCAGCCCCCTCCTCCCCGATCCCCCGCTTCGTGATGCCCCGACACCGAGACCGACGGCTACGTGAAACGCCCCGGCCGGAAATACCGAACGGGCAGGGCACCCGCGCGCCGATCCCCTGACACCACCCGGCAACGCGATCCGTTCCCTCCTTTCCCGGCCCTGTCCCGCTCGCCCCGGTCCGGTGACGCGCATCACCCGCCTCCGGGAAAAGTTCCGGGAACTCCGGTGCCGCCCGAGCCGACTGCTGGTGTGCAACGGTCCGACGGCACACGTGGAGGGGCCATGTCAGGAACGGGTCGAAAACCAGGCGGTGGGCGGCCGTCACGGCACGCCGCCATCGCCCTGGTGGTGGCGCTGGTGGCACTGGTCCTGCCGGCTCCGCCCGCGTTCGCGCATAGCCGGCTGCTCTCCTCCACCCCCGCCGACGGCGCGCACCTGGCGACCTCTCCGGAGACGGTCCGGCTCTCCTTCAGCGACGGGCTGCTGGAGGTCGGGGCGGCGGTCACGGTCCTGGACGGCGACTCCCGGCCGGCGCAGACCGGGGAGATCCGCATCGACGGCGCCGAACTGACCCTGCCCCTGCCCGTGGAGCTGCGCGACGGCGGGTACGCGGTGCGCTGGCGCGTCGTCTCCGCCGACGGCCACCCCGTCAGCGGCTCCCTCACCTTCACCGTGGGGGACCCCACGGCCTCGCCCCCGGCCCTGGCCGGGGGACAGACCACCGCGGAGCCGTCCGCCTCCCCCGCGGCGACCGGCGCCCCCGCCCCGGCACAGTCCCCTCCCCCTTTGCGCGTCCTGGCGTTGGGCGGGCTGGGGGCGGTCGCCGGGGTGGCGGTCTACCTGGCCGTCCTCCTTCCCCTTCGCGCCCGTCGACCGATTCGGCGTGGCAACCACTGACCCGGGCCGTCACCGGCCCCCGCATCGAACACACGACAGCAAGGACACCGCCATGCACCCTCGCCCCCGCCGCCGCACCGTCACCACCATGGCCGTGCTGGCCCTCGCCCTTGTCGGCTGCGCGCAGGCCGAGCCGACGGCCCCGGAACAGTCCGCGCCTCCCGCGACCACACAGGCCGAGGCCATCACGGTCGAGGACGCCTGGATCAAGGCCGTCTCCGAGGAGGAGGGCATGACCGGGGTCTTCGGATCGATCGTCAACTCCGCCGGGCAGGAGGCCGAGCTCGTCGCCGCCGCCTCTGCGGTGGCCGCCAGGGTGGAACTGCACGAGGTCGTCACCGGCGACGACGGCAACGCCCTGATGCAGGAGAAGGAGGGCGGATTCACCGTCCCGGCCGAAGGCCGCCACCCCCTGGAGCCGGGCGCGGACCACATCATGCTGATGGACCTGGGCGGTGACCTCGCACCCGGCGACGAGGTCGAGGTCACCCTGGAGTTCTCCGACGGTTCCACGACCGGGTTCACCGCCCCGGTCAAGGACTACGAGGGCGCCAACGAGAACTACGGCGGCCACGACCACGGGGCGGAGGAGTGATGGGCGGCCCCCACCCCACCGACGAACCCCAACGGGAGGGGCGGCTGTCGCGACGCGGACTCCTCCTGGGCGGGGGCGCCGCGGCGGGAGCGGGCGCGGCCCTGCTGATCGGGGCCGACGCCCTGGTCCGCGCCGCCCGCCCCGACGCCACCCCCGAGGGTGAGCCCGCGCCGCACGGCCGCGACGTGGTCCCCTTCCACGGCCCCCACCAGGCCGGGATCCACACCCCGCCCCAGGCGCACGCGAAGTTCGTCTCCGTCGACCTGGCGAAGGAGGTCGACGCCGAGGGGGTGCGCCGCCTGCTCGTCCTGCTCAGCGACGACGCGGCGAGGCTCACCCAAGGGGAGGCGGCCCTGGCCGACTCCGAGCCCGAGCTCGCCCTGGTCCCGGCCCGGCTGACGGTCACGTTCGGCTTCGGACGCGGCCTGGTCGAGCGAGTCGCCCCCGACGCGGTCCCCTCCTGGCTGCGGCCGCTCCCCGACTTCGCCACCGACCGGTTGCGTTCCGAGTGGAGCGGCGGCGACCTCCTGGTGCAGGTCTGCGCCGACGACCCGGTGACCGTGGCCCACTGCGCGCGGATGTTGACCAAGGACGTCCGCGCCTTTGGAACCGTCAGGTGGGCGCAGGACGGTTTCCGGCGCGCCCGCGGCTCCGAGGCCGCCGGCACCACCATGCGCAACCTGATGGGCCAGGTCGATGGGACGGTCAACCTCGAACCCGGCACCGAGGACTTCGACCGGCTCGTCTGGGCCGGCGCGGACGCGCCGGCCTGGCTGCGCGGCGGAACCGGCGTCGTGGTGCGCAGGATCGCCATGGACCTGGAGGGGTGGGACCGGCTGGACCGGCCAGGCCGCGAGGAGGCGGTGGGCCGGCGGCTGTCCGACGGCGCCCCGCTGACCGGGGAACGCGAACACGACGAACCCGACTTCGCCGCGCTGACCCCGCTCGGATTTCCGCGGATCGCCGAATACGCCCACATCCGCCGCGCCCGGACGGAGAATCCCGACGAACGGATCTTCCGGCGCGCCTACAACTACGACGTGCCGGTCGCCGGGACCGCGGGACACGACGCCGGGCTGCTCTTCGTCTCCTACCAGGCCGACGTCGAGCGGCAGTTCGTCCCGATCCAGCGGCGCCTGGACGAACTCGACCTGCTCAACGAGTGGGTCAGCCCGATCGGCTCCGCCGTGTTCGCCGTCCCTCCCGGCTGCGAGGAGGGCGGGTTCGTCGGCGAGGGCCTGTTCGGAGCGTGAGGCCACGGTGGCCCCGGGCGTGCCCCGGGGCCACCGGCCCTCGCTAGGGGACCTTCGCGCGCTCGCGGGCGGCCCTGACCCGGCCGAGCGCCACGTCGACGGCGAGGAAGGCCAGCAGGGAGATCCCGAAGAGCGGCATCAGCACACCAAGGCCGACCGCCACGGCCGCCACCACCGCCAGCGCCCACCACGGAAGCTCGCGGGTCGCGCCACGCCCCGGCGGGCGCCCGAAGGCGGGGCCCGTCGCGCCGGTGGGGCGGCGCCGCCACCACATCCGGTAGCCCAGCGTCATCATGGTCAACAGGCCGAGGACCAGCGCGGTCAGGAGGAGCTGGTTGGCCACGCCGAACAGCAGGCCCATGTGCGCGTCGATCCCCCACCTGCTCAGCTTCGCCATCAGCGGATAGTCGGCGAAGCGCAGTTCGTCGACGACCTCGCCGGTCGCGGGGGCGACCGCCACGGAGTCCAGGTTCGTCGGCCACTGCTTGTCCAGCTCGGTGACGGTGTAGGCCGAGCCCTCCGACACCGGTGGGACGACCTCGACGGCGGCGGTCAGCCCCGCCTCCCGGGCGCTTTGCACCACGTGGTCGATCCCGACGTCCACCCCGACCGGCCCGGCCGAGGCCGCGGGGACCTCGGTGGCGACCACGGGGGTCTGCCAGGAGAGCGCCGCCCGTATATCGGCCACGTTCTCTCCAGCGAAACGCGACCAGGTCAGGCCGGTTGCCGACAGGAACAGCAGCCCGACCAGCGCCCAGACGCCGATCGCGCCGTGGAGCGCCATGAGCCGGGACCGTCCGGGCGCTCCGGGCCGGGGCAACAGGACGCCGCGCAGGCGCTCCCCGCGCCGACGGCGGCGCGCGATCCACAGCACGGCCCCGCCCAGGGCCACCGGCGCCAGCCAGCTCGCGGCGAGCTCGCTGTAGACGCGCCCCGGCTCGCCCAGGTGCAGGTTGCGGTGGAGCAGGTCGATCCAGGTGCGGACGGGCAGGGCCCCGCTGCCGCCGTAGCTGACGAGGGTGCCGCGCACCTCGGCGGTGTGGGGATCGACGAACACGGCCTGGCTGTAGCTCGGCCCCATGTCGTCGAGGTGGAACATGACCCGGGTGGTGTCTCCCGGTTCGGCCGCCGGGCGCACGGCCTTGAGCTCGGCGCCGGGCAGGGTGTCCTGTGCCGCCGCGACCTGCTCGCGCAGCGACACCTGTTCCGCTCCGACGGGAACGTGCAGTTCCCGGTCGTAGACGACCTGTTCCAGTTGTGGCGTCCACACGTAGAGCAGGCCGCTGATCGCGGCGACGAAGATGAACGGGGCGACGAGCACCCCGGCGTAGAAGTGCAGGCGCAGCAGCAGCCGGCGCAGCGGCGGCCAGGCTCCGGTCCCGGTCCGCGTGGGGCGGCGGCCGGGGGGCGGTGTGCGCTGTTCGGGGGAGGGGGGAAGGACGGGGCGGGCGGGGTCGTCGATGGACACGTCGGCCTCACAATCGGGGGATCGGTGGCTGGTGGGCCGGGTTACCAGGGTCAGTGGTGTCCGGAGTGTCCTTCGTGGCCGCCCTCGGGCTCCTCGCCCTGTTCGCCGACGGAACGTTCGAGCACGGGGGTGTCGACCTGGATCTCGGTCCCCCCGGCGAAGGTGAGGGTGAGGGTGACGGTGTCGCCGGCCGCGATCGGGTCCTCGATCCCCTCCAACATGAGGTGGAACCCGTCCGGTCTCAGCTCGGTGCCTCCTCCGGCGGGCACCGGGATCTCCTCGACGACCTCCATGCCCTTTGAGCTGGTGGTGTAGAGGGCGGTCGTGGCCGAGACCGAGGATTCGGCGGCGACCAGCGGATCGTCCTGCTCGGCGTCGTTGAAGACGGTGAAGTAGGCGCTGGTGGTGCCCTCCTCGGCGGGTTCGACGATCCACGCCTCCTCGACGCGCAGGTCCGCCTGTTGCGCGCCGCCCTTGGCCGGACCGGAGGGGGCGGCCGACGAGGGGGAGGATGACGGTGCGGAGACGCCGCCGGCGCAGCCGGAGAGCAGCGCCAGGGCCAGGAAGGTGGCCGAGGCCGTGGCCAGGGGGGTGATGCGGGGGATGTGTGCCATGTTCGCGTCCTTACGAGGACGGACACGATCCCGAACGACCGGCCGTCCTCTCTTTCCGTGCCGAAAGGAGGAAACGCGCTCCCTCCGTCGATGGGACGGCTCTGTCCACGGATGGGTGACGTTTCCGTCCGCGTTTCCCTGGTGACACCCTCCGTTACCGCCCGGAAACAGTCAAGACTTGAAATCCACGTTCCCGGTCCGGTGGGATCACGCCGCTTCCGGGCCCGGAACGAGTTGTCGCGGGACGGTGCCGGCCGCATCCTCACGGTCGTCATATAGGCCGGGAAGTGACCTGATTCGCGCCTACCTTCGCTGTCGGAAACCATCCCGGCGAAAGGACCACGATGCCTGAGCAGACCAACGCCGCACCGGCGGGCTACACCACCGTCGCCCCCTGGGTCGTCACCGACGACAGTGGGGCGTTCCTCGACTTCGTCGCCCAGGCGTTCGGCGGTGCGGATCTGGGACGGGTATCGACCGAGGACGGCGCGATCGGCCACGCCGAGATCCGCATCGGCGACACCGTCGTGCTGGCCTTCGACCGGCACGTCGACTGGCCCGTCATGCCGAGCCTGCTGCGTGTCTTCGTCCCCGACGCGGACGAGGCGTTCGCGCGGGCCATCGCGGCCGGCGGCCAGGTCGTCACCCCCGTGGACGACGACGCCTTCGGGCAGCGCGGAGGGCGGATCAAGGATCCCTTCGGCAACATCTGGTGGGTGACCGCCTGCGTCGAGTACGTCTCCGAGGAGGAGGTGTGGAGACGGCTTCAGGAGCCCGCCTACGCCGATTCCATGCGCGTGGCCCAGGAGACGCTCGACGCCGAGCTCAGCGGCCGGGACCACGGGCGCAGCAGCGCGCCCCTCACAACGGACGGCTCACCGCATCGCTCCAACCCCTCGTGAACCGGACCGGCGCGCCCCTCCCCTACCGTTTGATCCCCTGCCGGAAAACAGGGCCGGGGTTCAAGCGAACGCGCCCCGGCCAGTGGCCCGGCGCCCCCATGGGCTCCAACCTCCCCACCGCTTCGGGCGTGGCGGCCGGCGCGCCGCGCCCGTCCGCGCGGGTGCCGCTGTCGAAGCCCGTCCCTCCGCCACGTGGGCATCCGGCCCCGTGGCGGGCGGCCGGACGCCCGTCCGAGGCGACGGCTCCGAACGGACGCCGGGGCGCGCTGCCCCCGATCTTCCACGGCGCCGCCGGCGACGGCCGGACCCGCTCCGCCCGTCGCCGGCGGCCCTCGTACCAGGCGGGGTTCCCCTACACGCGGGCCTCCACATCGCGCAGCGCGCGCAGGAGTTCCGCGCGCGCCCGCGCCACCCGGGAGCGCACCGTGCCCACGGGCACGGTCGTCATCGCGGCGACCTCGTCGTAGGAGTATCCGTGGAGCTGCGTCAGGACGAAGGCGGTCCGCCGTTCCGCGCCCAGCCGCGCCAGCAGGTCGGCCAGCGCGTGCTGCTCGTCGAACCGGCCGGGACGCCCGCCGGCCTCCCCCCACTCCGGTAGCGCCGTCGTCCTCGGACGCGCGGCCAGGTACCGGTAGCGGTCCACGACGACGCGCCGCGCGATCGCCAGCAGCCAGGTCCGCGCCGAGGACCGCGCGGCAAACCGCGGCAGGGCCCGCAGGACCCGGATGTAGGTCTCCTGGGTGAGGTCCTCGACCGCCGACGGGTCGGCCAGGCCGGCGATGTAGCGGGTGACGTCGTGGCGGGTCTCGGCGATCAGCCGTTCCAGGGCCTCGGCGGCCCCGCCCCGGGCCGCGAGGGCGAGCGCGGTCAGTTCGGTGCCGCCGGGCAACGGCCGCCGTTGCGCCGCTGTGGGAGCGGCAGGCGCCTCGTCCGGAGGGGCCGGAGGGGTCGAGTCGAGCGGGAGGGTGTCGTGAATGGGGATGTGGGGAGCGTGTCCCATGGTCGGCTGCCTCTGCTACACGCGCACCGGCGAACGCCCCGGGCCATCGCCCGGTGGGCGGAGACGGGGGTGCGCACACCCGCCGGCCACGGGCCGGGGGCGTGGTGGAAGATGACGTGCGCGGGTCGGCGCCCCGCCGGGGAACGGCCGGGCGCCGACCGGCCGCCGAACCCGCCGCATCACGGAGGGGCGCCACGGCGCGGCGCGGTGGCGGAACGGGTCAGGCGGCGTGCGGCAGAGGTGGTCCGCGCAGGACCAGGACGTGGCGCAGGAACAGGGCCACGGTCGCGCGGTCCGCGCCGCGGGGGCGGCGGCGCGCGGGCGGCCGGGAGGAGGGGAGGACCGGAAGGAGCAGCAGGAGGGGCAGGAGCGCGCGCACGACAAGGCGGAGCAGCGCGAAGGCCGCGGCCTCTCCCCGCCTCAGCCACCACGAGCTGACCAGGGCGGCCACCAGGTGGGCGAGGAGCATCGGGAGGTCCTGGCCCTCCCCTGCGGCGACCGCCTCCGGGGGCACGCCGGCGTGAAGGTGCCCGGCGCCGCCCGCGGGCGTGCCCGATCCCGGGAACAGGGAGGGGAGCAGGTGCAGCGCGAGCTGCGCCCACACCATGGACCCGAAGATGCCGGCGTAGCCGCGTTCCCTGCCCGCGGTGGCCCAGGCGAAGGCGAAGACCAGCGCCAGGCCCAGGAGCGTGGCCGGGATGGAGGGCTCGTGCCCCGCCGCCAGCGCGTGCCCGGCCGTGGACACGCCGACGCACACCGAGGCGAACACCCCGGCGCGCACGGAACGGAACCTCGGCTCTGCTGACACGGTGCCCCCATCGTCGCACCCTCCCGCCCGTGGCCGGCAGGGGTGGCGGATGGCGGCCACGCCGCCTCGCGCCACGCCCCGGCCACCCCGCCCGGACGGACAGGCCCGGCATGAGCACCCGGCCGGCTCCCCGCCCCCCGTCCCCGGACACGGCGCTGCCGTGTGCCGGGACCGCGCGCGTTGCCCCTCCCCGCCTCGCCTGGAACCGGGCGGCGGCACTGCGGCCGGAGGTGGCCGCGGGTCTGGAACGGCTCGTCGCACCTGTCCCGTCCGCACGCCGGATGTCCTCCCACGCACGGGCGGCGGGGACCACCAAAGGCCGTCCAGGTGCAAGACTGCCGGATGCCTTCCCACGCGCGGGCGGCGGATGAGCGCGCGGCCCGTGCGGAACCCGCCGTCCGCACGGCGGTCGGCGGATGGGCGCGCGCCTCCTCCGATGTCGGCCGGCCCCCATGCCGGAGCATCGGGTGGGCCACGTCGCCGGCCGGGACCGTCCCCTCCTCCACCGGATCGCCTGCGGACTCACAGCCAGCCGCGCCCCCTGGAGCGTCGATGGAGATTCGGTGAGCTGGCCAGTGGTCGCGGGCGACGAGCGACCATTGCCCCGAGCGTCAACGACCCAGACACACCGGACCACGACGTCGAGCGCGCGGATACGCCGGCAGGTGCGCGCACAGGCCCTCACTGGTGCGGGAGGGGTGGCGCTCCAGGTCGGGCTGGTTCTTCAGGGGCCAGATGCCCCCGTCGGCGATCCAGTGGCATGGGAAAGGCCGACCGCGCCGACGACGGTCGTTGTCCCGTCCCCGAAACGGGCACCCCGGCCCCGTGCCGGCGCGTCCGGACGGCCAGGACGTCACGGTCGGGGCGACCCGTCCGGGCCGGTGGCGCGTGCCCACGCCTCGCGACGGCGCGTCCAGGGGTCTCGTCGGCCGGAGCGGATCCGCGACCGGACCGGCGCACGCACCAGACCTCCCGGAGTTACCGAAGCGAAACAAACCAACCGGTACGTAAACCACCCTTTCAGCCCTAAAGTCACCCCATGTCCAACCCCCGCCCCCGTTCCCGCCTGCGCCGATGGATCCTCGGGTTCCTCGCCGGCGTCGCGGCACTCCTGCTCATCGCCACCGGAACCGTCGTCTTCACGGTCCAGCGGTCCTTCCCCGACTACGACGGGGAGCTCACCCTGCCCGGCCTGGACGCCCCCGTCACCGTCCGCCGGGACGCCCAGGGCATCCCCCACGTCTACGCCGAGACCACCGACGACCTCTTCCGCGCCCAGGGCTACGTCCACGCCCAGGACCGCTTCTGGCAGATGGACTTCAACCGTCACGTGACCGCCGGGCGCACCGCCGAGCTGTTCGGCGAGGCACAGGTGGAGACCGACGCCTACCTGCGCACGATGGGCTGGCGCCGTGTCGCCGAGCAGGAGTACGACCTGCTCTCCGAGGAGACCCGGCGCAACCTCGACGCCTACGCCGAGGGAGTCAACGCCTACCTCGACGGCCGCTCCCCCTCAGCGGTGAGCGTCGAATACGCCCTGCTCGGGGTGATCGGCGGGGACACCACGATCGAGGAGTGGAGTCCCGTCGACAGCCTCGCCTGGCTCAAGGCGATGGCGTGGGACCTGCGCGGCAACATGGAGGACGAGATCGAGCGGGCCGGCCTGCTCGCCTCGGGCCTGGAACGCGACCAGATCGAGGAGCTCTACCCCGACTACCCCGAGGAGGAGCACACCCCCATCGTCACCGAGGGAAAGGTCGACGACGGCGCGTTCCGCCCCGAGGAGGGCGCGCGGCATGAGGACGACGACACCCCGGTGGTGCGCGAGGCCGCCCGGGGCGCCGCGGCCCTCGGCGCGGTCGGCGCCGGTCTGGCCGAGTTGCCCCGGTTGCTGGGCCCCGCCTCCCCCGAGCTGGGCTCCAACTCCTGGGTGGTCTCGGGCGAGCACACCGAGTCGGGGCTGCCGCTGCTGGCCAATGACCCGCACCTGGGCGCGCAGATGCCGTCGGTGTGGCACCAGGGCGGACTGCACTGCGCCCCGGTGTCACAGGAGTGCCCCTATGACGTCGTCGGGTTCGGCTTCGCCGGGCTGCCCGGCGTCGTGATCGGGCACAACGACCGCGTCGCCTGGGGGTTCACCAACCTGGGACCCGACGTCACCGACCTGTACCTGGAGAAGGTCGAGGGCGACCACTACGTCGTGGACGGTGAGCGGCTGCCGCTGGAGACCCGGCAGGAGACGATCAAGGTGGCCGGCGGCGAGGACGTCGAGATCACGGTGCGCTCCACCGGCAACGGCCCGCTGCTGTCGGACGTGGCGGCCGGCGCCGCGCTACAGGAGTTCGGCCGCAACGCGCCGGTGGACGCCGACGGCGAGCCCGCCCGGGAGGCCGTGGAATCCGACTACGCCGTCGCGTTGCGGTGGACCGCGTTGGAGCCCGGCAGGACCGCCGACGCGATCTTCCTGATGAACCGCGCCCGCGACTTCGATGACTTCCGCGCGGCCGCGCGCTCCTTCGAGGTGCCGGCGCAGAACCTCGTCTACGCCGACGTCGAGGGCACGATCGGCTACCAGGCGCCCGGCCGCGTCCCGGTCCGGGGGAAGGGCGACGGTCGCTGGCCGGCCCCCGGCTGGGACTCCGCCTACGCCTGGAAGGGGGAGATCCCCTTCGAGGAGCTTCCCTACGTCCGCGATCCGGGCGCGGGCTACGTCGTCACCGCGAACCAGGCGGCGGTGGGCTCCGACTACGCCCACCTGCTCACCTCCGACTGGGACTACGGCTACCGCGCCCAGCGCATCGACGACCTGCTGTCCGCGGCGATCGAGGCGGGGCCGGTGTCGACGCACGACATGCTGGAGATCCAGCTCGACAACGAGAACTCCGGGGCCCGCGCGGTCGTCCCCCACCTGCTGGAGGCCGAGGTCGAGGGGGCCGCGGCGACCGCTCGCGACCTGCTGGCCGACTGGGACTTCCAGCAGGACGTGGATTCGGCCGCGGCAGCGTTCTACAACGCGACCTGGCGCCACCTGCTGCCGCTGTTGTTCGACGAGCTGCCCGAGGAGTACCCGATGGACGGCGGCTCCCGTGGCTTCCTCGTGGTCTCCCGGCTCCTGGAGGACCCGGACTCCTCGTGGTGGAGCGGTTCTGCGGCCGACGGCCGCGAGGAGATCCTGGCCACGGCGATGGAGCGGGCCGCGGCCGAGCTCACCGAGCGGCTGGGGGACGTCCCCTCCGAGTGGCGCTGGGGCGACCTGCACACGCTGACCGCGACCGACCAGTCGTTCGGCACCTCGGGGATCGGCCCGGTGGAATGGCTGGTGAACTCCGCGCCGGTGCAGTCGGGTGGCGGCTCCAGCACGGTCAATGCGACGGGGTGGAACGCGGCGGAGGACTACGCGATCTTGACGGTCCCGTCGATGCGGATGGTGGTGGACCTGGCCGACCCCGACGCCTCCCGTTGGATCAACCTGACGGGGACCTCCGGCCACGCCTTCCACCCCAACCACGAGGACCAGCTGGAGTTGTGGGCCACCGGTGAGTCCACGGCGATGGTCTTCACCGCCGATACCGTGGAGGAGGCGGCACGGCACGAACTGGTCCTGCTCCCCTGACGGGTGTCCCGGTCCGCGCCGGCGCGGACCGGGACGGCGCCCTTCCCCGGCCGGGGAGGGGCGCCGAAGACGGCGGGCCGCCCCTCCCGTGGAGGCGTGCGCCGGCGGGGATGGGGCCGGCAAAGGCGTCCGGTCGCGTCTCCCGCCGTCTCGACGACATCGACGACGCGCTCGAACCCCCTCCTCGCGCCGGCCGGGCCCGGGTCAGCGCGTCCCAGGTCGCCCGCCCCGGCTAAGGTCGATCCGGACCGCCCGGTCCCGGTGTGGCGGGCGGCCCGGAGGACTCCCCGTCCCCTGTACGGCGAGAGAAAGGGACACGATGGGCACCCTGGTGACGCGGATCGCCGACTTCGCGGGACGCTGGTTCGCCCTGCTCGTCCTGCTGGGCGCGCTGGTGGGGCTGGTGTTGCCCGGTCCGTCCGCGCAGTTGTCCCCCTACGTGCCCCTGCTGCTCGGCGTGATCATGTTCGGCATGGGGCTGACGCTGCGGGCGGGTGACTTCGCGATCGTGGCCAGGCGTCCGCTGCCGGTACTGGTCGGCGTGTGCGCCCAGTTCACCGTCATGCCGCTGGCCGGTTACGCGATCGGGCACCTGTTGGGCCTCCCGCCCCTGCTGCTGGTGGGGATGATCCTGGTCGGTGCCGCTCCCGGCGGAACCGCGTCGAATGTCATCGTCTTCTTGGCCCGGGGCGATGTGGCGCTGTCGGTGGCGATGACGTCGATCTCGACGCTGCTGGCCCCGCTGTTCACCCCGTTGCTGGTGGCGTGGTTGGCGGGCTCGTCCCTGCCGGTGGACGCGACCGGCCTGCTCGTGTCGATCCTCCAGGTGGTGCTGCTGCCGGTGGTGGCCGGTTTGGCGGTGCGCGCGCTGGCGGACCGGTTCGTCGAGCGGGTGCTGCCGCTGCTGCCCCTGGTGTCGGTGGGCGGGATCGTCCTGGTCGTCGCGGCGGTGGTGGGCGGCAACGCGGCGACGGTGCGCAGCGCGGGGTTGCTACTGCTCCTGGCCGTCGTGCTGCACAACGGACTGGGCCTGGGGTTGGGCTACCTGATCGGTTGGGCGACCCGGATGCCCGAGGGCGTCCGCCGGGCGATCGGGGTCGAGGTGGGCATGCAGAACTCCGGGCTGGCCGCGACGCTGGCCACGGTCCACTTCAGCCCGGCCGCCGCGCTGCCGGCGGCGCTGTTCTCGGTGTGGCACAACCTGTCGGGGTCCCTCGTCGCCACCTACTGGGCCCGCCGCGACCGCCGGGCCGAGCCGCAGCCCGAGACCGTCTAGGCGTGCTCCCCGGCGCCGGCCGGCCTGGGCCGCGACGGTGGCGGTCCCGGCAAGGCATGGCCGGGTCCCCGCGCGGGCCGGCGGCCACCACCGGGCGCCGCGTCACCGGCGGCTGAGGGGAGGACCCGGCGGCGCGGTGTGGCGCGCCGCCGGGAGCCGGGGAGCGGTCAGCCGATCGCGCTCATGACGTGCTTGACCCGGGTGTAGTCCTCCAGGCTGTAGGCCGACAGGTCCTTGCCGTAGCCGGAGTGCTTGAACCCGCCGTGCGGCATCTCCGAGGCCAGCGCGCCGTGCCCGTTGAGCCACACCGCGCCGAAGTCCAGGTCCGCGCTCATGCGCAGGGCACGCGCGTGGTCCCTGGTCCACACCGAGGCGGCCAGGCCCTGGTCGACGCCGTTGGCCAGGGCGACCGCCTCGGCCTCGGTCTCGAACGACTGGACGGTGAGGATCGGCGCGAAGATCTCCTCGCGGACGATCTCGTCGTCGGCCTTCAGGCCCGAGATGACGGTGGGGGCGACGAAGTAACCGGCCTCGCCGACACGGTGTCCGCCGGTGTGCACGGTGGCGTGCGCGGGGAGGCGTTCGAGCAGCCCCAGGACCCGCTGGAGCTGGTCGGCGTTGTTGAGCGGGCCGAAGTCGGCGTCGGCGTCGGCCGGCAGGCCGGTGCGCTGCTTGGCGGCGCGGGCGGTGAGCTCGGCCACGAGGGCGTCGTGGATCGAGCTGTGGGCGATGACGCGGTTGCCGGCGGTGCAGTCCTGGCCGGCGTTGAGGAAGGCCCCGGCGATGATGCCCTCGGCGGCGGCCGGGATGTCGGCGTCGTCGAAGACCAGGACCGGCGCGTTGCCCCCGAGTTCCAGGTGGAGCCGCTTGAGGTCGGTGGAGGCCGAGCGGGCGACCTGGATGCCGGCGCGGGTGGAACCGGTGATCGACACCAGCCGCGGCACGGGGTGCTCGACGATGAGCCGGCCGGTGTCCCGGTCGCCGAGGACGACGTTGAGCACGCCCGCGGGCAGCGCGGTCGCGGCGATCCGGGCCAGCAGGACGGTGGAGCCCGGCGTGGTCTCGGCGGGCTTGAGCACGACGGTGTTGCCCGCGGCCAGCGCCGGCCCGATCTTCCAGACCGCCATCATCAGCGGATAGTTCCACGGGGTGATCTGGGCGCACACGCCGACCGGTTCGCGGCGGATCCAGGAGGTGTGGCCGTCCAGGTACTCGGCCGCGGCCTTGCCCTCCAGGTGACGGGCCGCGCCGGCGAAGAACCGCAGGGTGTCGACGCACATGGGGATCTCCTCGCCGAGCACGACGGCGCGGGGCTTGCCGGTCTCGCGGCACTCGACGTCGGCGACCTCCTCGGCGCGGGCGGCCAGGCCGTCGGCGATGGCCAGCAGCGCGTCTTGGCGCTGCGCGGGGGTGGCCTTGCGCCATGTCGCGAAGGCCGTCGCCGCGGCCTGCATGGCCGCCTCGACCTCGGCCGCGCCCGAGACGGTCGCGGTCCCGGTCTGTTCCCCGGTGACCGGGTCGATCAGCGAAGAGGTGCGGCCGTCGGCGGCGAGGACGTCCTCGCCGCCGATGACGTCGGCCAGGGTGGTGCTCATCGGGTGTTTCCTTTGCTCGTCGTTGCGACCGGCGCGGGCGGCGTGCCTCCCACGCAGCCTATCGGCGGATAGGTGAAGGGCCGGACGCGCGGAGATGCGCGCGCCCAGGCCCGGGGTCAGGACACGACCGGCTCGCCCTCGCGGGCGGAGACGGCCTCGATGGGGGTGTCCGCGGCGGGCACGAACCGCGGCCCGGCCGGGCCGAACACGCCACGGGGTTCGGGGAAGAGCGTGACGGTGAGCGGGTAGATGACGGCGGCGCTCAGCAGCGCCACGACCAGGCTGACGTCCACGCCCCCGGCCACCCCCGCGAAGGGGCCGACGATCAGCGGCGTGTTGGCGAACAACAGGCCGGCGACGGCCGCGACCAGCCAGGCGACCATCGCCCGCCAGTTCACCCCCCGGGTGAACCAGTAGGCGCCTCCCCGGCGTCCCTCGTTGAACACCTGTAGGTCCTCGACCAGGTAGTGGCCGCGGCGCAGGAGGTAGCCGATCATCATGACGACCATCCACGGCGAGGTCAGCAGCACGATGAGGGTGGAGAAGGCGTTGATCGAGTCCACGATGCTGAACCCGAAGCTGCCCGCGAAGATGAGCACGAGCGCGAGCGTGCCGACGACCGCGGTCCCCTGGACCCGGTTGAGCCGCGGGAACAGGGAGCTGAAGTCCAGCCCGGTCCCATACAGCGCGGTGGTCCCGGTGGACAGGCCGCCGATGAGGGCGACCAGGATGAGCGGCAGCGCGTACCACAGCGGGGACGCCGCGGCCAGTCCCGTCACGTACTCGCCGGGGTCGGCGACCAGGGTGGCGGTGGCCACCCCGAACAGGAAGGGCAGCAGGGTGGCGATCTGGGCGAGGAAGGGCGCGGCCAGCAGCGACCGGGTGGAGTGGGTGGCCGGGATGTAGCGGGCCCAGTCACCGAGGAAGGCGCCGAAGGAGACCGGGTTGGCCATGACGGTCAGGGCCGCCAGCACCCACGTGGGCCAGAAGTCGCCGAGGATGTAGTCGCCGGTACCGGCGTAGGAGGGGTCGAAGGAGCCGCCGTAGGCGAACACCCCCAGCAGCATGATGGCGCTGCCCGCGATGACCGCCACCTTGTTGACCAGCAGCATGAACTGGTAGCCGAAGATGCACACCACGAACACCGCGACCGCGATGACCGCGTAGGCGACCGCGCGCAGCGCCTCGCCGCCGTCCAGGCCGAAGCGCAGCGCGGCGCCGACGATCGCGTCGCCGCTGACCCACACCGAGATGGAGAAGAAGGTCACCGCGGTCAGCAGCGACAGGAACGAGCCCAGCGCCCGGCCGACCACGCCGAAGTGCGCGCCCGAGGAGATCGCGTTGTTGGTGCGCGTGCGCGGCGCGAACAGCGCCATGGGCGACAGGATGAGCGCGCCGACGACCACCCCGACGAGGGTCGCCGAGACCGCGGCGCCCAGGCTCAGCCCGTAGGCGATGGGCAGGGTGCCCAGGATGATCGTGGCGAAGGTGTTGGCCCCGCCGAAGGCCAGCCGGAACAGGTCGAGGGGCCGTGAGGTCTGGGCGCGCGGCGGGATGGGGGCGATGCCGTAGGACTCCACCGTGGTGATGCCCTGGGCCGCGGGGGACGGCGTTGAGGGGACGGTCATGCGGTCTTCCTCGGGTGAGGCGCCCGTGTCGCGGGGCGGGGAGGGACCCGGGGGACCGTGGCGCCGTTGCCACGGTCCCCCGGGCGGGGAAGGGGGGTGGGCGGGGCGTTCGGGGAGCGCGGCTCAGCCCAGGTGGGTGGGCGCGAACATGCGCAGCAGCGCCGGGAGCACCACGACCGACGGGCCGGGCCGGGCGAGCGCCGCGGCCAGGTCGGCCTCCAGGGTCTCGACGGAGCTGAGCGTGGCCTCGACCCCGAAGGAGCGGGCCAGCGCGACGAAGTCGGGGCGGGCCAGCTCGGTGTGGGTGGCCTGCCCGAACGCGTCGGTCATGTACTCGCGCAGGATGCCGTAGCCGCCGTCGTCGACGATGAGCCAGGTGACGTCGAGGTCGTGCTGGCGCAGCGCGGCGAGTTCGGCGATGGAGTACATGGCGCCGCCGTCACCGGAGACGGCGAGGACCGGCCCGTCGTGTCCGGCCGCCGCGCCGATCGCCGCGGGCAGGCCGAATCCGAGGCCGCCGGCGCCCTGCGCCGAGTGCATGCCGGCGTTGCGCGGGTCCCAGGCCGACCACGCCCAGTAGCCCAGGATCGTCATGTCCCAGAAGCTGGGGGCGTCGTCGGGCAGCGCGGCCCGGACCGCCGCCACGACCCGGTGCTCGCGGTCGAGGTCCTGGCCGGCCAGCCGCTCGGCGACGCGCGCCTTGACCTGGGCGACCTCCGCGAAGACCGCGGGGTCGGCCGCGCGGGGCCTGACCCGCCCGGCCAGCGCGGTCAACGCGAGCCCGGCGTCGGCGTGGACGCCCAGCGCGGCGTGGTTGGCCTCCAGCTTGCCGAGGTCGGCCTCGACCTGGATCAGCCGGCCGGTGGGGGCGAAGGTGTGGTAGTTGCTGGACAGTTCGCCCAGCCCCGAGCCCACGACGGCGAGCACGTCGGCCCGCTCCAGGTAGTCGGTGAGGTGGCGGTCCTCCAGCCACGACTGCAACGACAGCGGGTGCTCCCAGGGGAAGGCGTCCTTGCCGCCGAAGGTGGTGGCCACCGGCGCCTGGAGCCGTTCGGCCAGTTCCACCAGCGCGGCCCGCCCTCCCGAACGCGACACACCGCCGCCGGCGAGGATGACGGGACGGCGCGCCGACGACAGCAGCCGGGCCGCCTCCTCGATCAGCTCGGGGCGTGGGGCGAGCGGCGCGGGTTCGGCGTCCAGCGCGGTCACCGGCGGCACCCCGGCCGGGCCGAGCAGGACGTCTTGGGGGATCTCCACCCACGCCGGTCCCGCGGGCGCCGTGGCGGCGTCGCGCCAGGCCGCGGCGATCGCCGAGGGGATCTGCGAGGCGTGCCGGACCACGTGGGTGGACTTCACGACACCGGCGAAGCTCGCCTGCTGGTCGGGCAGCTCGTGCAGGAAGCCGCGCCGTGCCCCGCCGAGGCCGGCCGAGGGGATCTGGCTGCTGATCCCCAGCACCGGCACCGAGGCCGCGCGCGACTCCTGGAGCGAGGCCAGGGTCAGCAGCGCCCCCGGGCCGGTGGAGACCAGCAGCGGCGTCACCTCACCGGTGGCCCGGGCGTGCCCGTCGGCGGCGAACGCGGCGTTGTTCTCCACCCGGCTGGACACCAGGCGCAGTTCCGGGCGGCGGCGCAGCGCGTCGAACAGCCCCAGGGCGTGCTGCCCCGGGATGCCGAAGGCGGTGCGCGCGCCGAGCGCGATCAGGGACTCGACGACGAGGTCGCCGCCGGTGCGGGCATGGGTCATGCGTCCTCGCCCTTCCGACCGGCGTTCAACGCGAGCACGCTGACCAGGTCGTAGGCGACGTGGGACGCCGCGGTCGCGGTGATCTGGGCGTGGTCGTAGGCCGGGGCGACCTCGACCACGTCGGCGCCGACCAGGTTGCAGGTGGACAGGCCGCGCAGGATCTCCAGCAGCTCGCGGCTGGTCAGACCGCCGGCCTCGGGCGTTCCCGTGCCGGGGGCGTGCGCCGGGTCGAGCACGTCGATGTCGACGGAGACGTAGAGGGGGCGCGAGCCGATGCGCTGGCGCAGCGCGTCGACGATCTCGTCGACGCCCTTGCGCATGACGTCGGCGGAGGTGACGATGCCGAACCCGAAGCGCCGGTCGTCCTCCAGGTCCTTCTTGCCGTAGAGCGGGCCGCGGGTGCCGACGTGGGCGATGGCCTCGGTGTCGAGGATGCCCTCTTCCACGGCGCGGCGGAACGGCGTGCCGTGGGTGTAGGGCTCACCGAAGTAGGTGTCCCAGGTGTCGAGGTGGGCGTCGAAGTGCAGCATCGCGATGGGGCCGTGGACACGGTGCAGCGAGCGCAGCAGCGGCAGCGCGATCGTGTGGTCGCCGCCCAGCGTCACCAGACGGGTGCCGGAGCCCACGAGCTGGCTGGCCGCCTCGTCGATCCGCTCCACGGCGTCTCCGATGGAGAACGGGTTGACCGCGATGTCACCGCCGTCGGCCACCTGCACCTCGGCGAAGGGCGAGACGTCCAGACCCGGGTGGTAGGGACGCAGCAGGCGGCTGGCCTCGCGGATCGCCGAGGGCCCGAACCGGGCACCGGGCCGGTAGGAGACCCCGGTGTCGAACGGCACGCCCACGATCGCGATGTCGGCGCGCTCGACCTGGTCCAGGCGCGGCAGCCGGGCGAAGGTGGCGGGACCGGCGAAGCGCGGGGTCAGGCTGGAGTCGGTGGGACCGATCGGGGTGGTCACGAGGTGTTCCTTCCGCTGTCGTGGTAGGGGATGGATGGGGTGTCGGCTCAGTTGGCCGGGGCCGGCGCCTGCGCCTCTTCGTCCGCGCCCTCGCCGCGCAGGCGTGCCTGCCAGGTGGCGATGACATCGGCGTCGGTGGGCTTGGTGCACAGGCTCACCACGACGTAGACGACGAGGCTGGCGCCCAGTCCGTAGTAGATCGGCTCGTTGGCGAGCATGCCCTTGACCGCCATCGTGACGATGACGACGACCGCGCCGGCCAGCATGGAGGCCAGCGCGCCGGCGCGCGTGCCCCGCTTCCAGATCAGGCCGCCCAGGATGGCGACGAGCAGGCCGCCCACGAGGATGTTGTAGGCGACGGTGAGCGCGGAGACGACGTCGCTGACCATGAGCGAGACACAGATCGAGGCGATGCCCAGGACCAGGGTGAACATCCGGTTGGCCGCGACCTCGTCCCGCTGCCCGCCCTCGGCGGGCTCGGGGGAGCGACCGAAGAGGCGGCGCGCCTGCGGCCACAGGTCGGTGGCGGTGACGGTCGAGCAGGCGATGAGGGCGCCGCTGGCGGTGGACATGACCGCGGACAGGGCGGCGGCGAGCACCAGTCCGGCCACGCCGACCGGCAACGTGTCCTCGACGATGAGCGTGAAAGCGTCGTCGGGGTTGTCCAGGCCGGGGAAGAGCACGGCCGCGGCGGTGCCGATGAGCGCGCCGGCCACCGCGTAGATGAGGCAGTACACGCCCGCGCCGAGTCCACCGCGCATGGCGACGCGGTCGTTGCGCCCGGTGAACACGCGTTGCCAGATGTCCTGGCCGATGAGCAGGCCGAGCGTGTAGATGAGGAAATAGGTGAAGATCGTGCCGCCGCCGATGTTGAGCGGGTCGAAGTGCGCGGGCCCGAGCGCCTCGCGCATGCCGGAGATGCCGCCGGCGTGCCAGACGGCGATGGGCGTGAGGATCAGCAGCAGACCGATCGTCTTGATGATGAACTGCGCGATGTCGGTCATCGTCACCGACCACATTCCACCCAGCGTGGAGTAGGTGACGACGATGGCGCCGCCCAGGATGATCGCCACGGCGCGCGGCATGTCGAACAGTCCGCTGAAGACCGTGGAGAAGGCCAGGGTCGAGGGGACCGTGAGCATGAAGGTGTAGCCCCACATGACCAGGCCCGAGATCACCCGCGACCCGCCGCCGTAGCGCAGGTCGAGCATCTCCGAGACCGTGTAGACGCGCAGCCGCGAGATGCGGCGGGCGAAGAACAGGTGCAGCAGGATGATGCCCAGACCGATCGCGCCGACCAGCCAGGCGCCGGAGATGCCGTAGGTGTAGCCGAGGCCGATCCCGCCGATCGTCGACGCGCCGCCCAGCACGACGGCCGCCATGGTGCCCGAGTACATGAAGACGCCGAGCCTGCGCCCCGCGACGAGGTAGTCGGACCGGTTCTGGGTGCGGCGCATGCCCCACCACCCCAGGGCGAGCATGCCCAGCAGATAGGCGGCGATCACCGCGATATCGATGCCCAAAGGGTCCTCCTCGTTCTCACATGTTCGGCGCGCCCGACCCCGGGCATCCCGCCAGATGTCCAGGTCAACAGGCTTTCAGCACGGTAAACAGTCGGTAAGCTGCGGAGTAAGTGGATGAAGAGCATCACATCAAACGCGTCTTTGGATGGTTCACCCATTGTCTTCGCTCACGCTCGGTGGTGACGGCCCTCACGACGACCGTACGGTCCCCCTCCGGGCGGTGACGGAGCGGCGCGCCCTGGGACTGCGCACGCTCGTCCCGCCGCCGGCCGCCGAACCGCCGGTGCGCTGGGCTCTCGTCAGCGAGCTCACCGATCCGGTCCCCTACCTGCGCGGCCGGGAACTTCTGCTCACCGCCGGGGTGAACCTGCCCGAGGACTCCGAGGCGACCGCGCGCTACGTCACCGGTCTCATCGGGGCGGGGGTGAGCGCCCTCGGCTTCGGGGTGACCCCGGTGCACGACGTGGTGCCCCCCGCGCTGGTCGAACAGTGCCGTTCCCAGGGGTTGCCGCTGCTGGAGGTCCCCCGCGAGACACCGTTCGTCGCCGTCTCGCAGGCGGTCGGCGAGGCGCTGGAGGAGCTCCACGTCCAGGAGCTGCGCAGGCTCGGGGACGCGCACCGCGCGTTGGCCAAGGCCGTGACCGCCGCCGCCCCCGTCGAGCGGGTGCTGCGGACGCTGGCCCAGGCCCTGGACTGCTGGGCCGCGCTGACCACCGAGCGTTCGATGACCCACGCCCGTTCGGTGCCGGTGCTCACCGACGAGGTCGCCGAGCTGATCGCGAAGCTGCGCACTCCCGGCGGGCCCCGCAGCGCCAAGGCCCGGATGGCCGGCGAGGAGGTGTTCCTGCACGCCGTCGGCGAGGGAGCGGAGTCCTCGGAGGTGCTCCTGATCGGTCGGGCGGCGCCCTTCGGGATGACCGACCGCGCGGTGCTGGGGACGGCGGTGGCGCTGCTGGGCCTGCTGCTGCGCTCCCCCGCCGAGCACGGGGGCACCCCCGAGGCGCTGCTCACCCGGCTGCTGCTGGGCGATGGGCCCGTCCCCGACCTGGACGGGCTCGTCGCGGAGGTGGTCGGCGCCCCCGAGGGGGAACTGCGGGTGGCCCACGCGCGCTGGCGTGGACGGGGCGCGCGGCCGTCCGGGCCGGCCCTGGCCGACCTGTTCGGCACCCCCTTGGTCGACGCCTCGACCGACGTCGTGCGCGCGATCGTCCCGGCCGGGCGGACGCCCGCCGACGCCGAGGCCGTGCTGGACCGGCTGCGCCGCGCGGGATGGCTGGCCGCGCTGAGCGGGCCGGCCCGCGCCTCGGGGCTGGCCTCGGCCGACCGGCAGGCGTCCGCGCTCCTGGTCCGTGTCCGCGCGATGGACCAGCCCCTCATGTGGTCGCAGCTCGACGACCCCTTCGAGGTGGCGATCGACGCGGCCCGGGCCCGCGACGCCGCCCGGGCGCTCCTGGGTCCCCTCGCCGAGGACACCGAGACCGCGCGCGGCCTGCGCGAGACGCTGCGGGTGTGGCTGGCCCGCCATGGCAACTGGGACCGGGCGGCCGCCGACCTGGGGTCCCACCGCAACAGCGTCCGCTATCGCATCGGCCGCATCGAGCGCGATCTCTACGTCGACCTGGCCGATCCCGAGCATCGGATGCGGCTGTGGTTCGCGCTGAACTGGCTCGACGTCGACTGACCGCGCCGCCGGCGGTCCGCGCCGTCCCCGCGTCCACGCGCTCGGGGCATGGCGGGGTGCGCGCCGGGTAGCGGGCGGCCATGCGTTTCCACGACGACGCCCCTGGCCACCGTTGGATCCTGTTCGTCGGCAACGCCACGACCATCATCCGGTGGGATGACGTGACGGTCATGACCGACCCCAACTTCCTGCACCGTGGACAGTGGGCCTACCTGGGCAAAGGGCTGGTGTCGCGGCGCCGGACGGATCCCGCGCTGGGCCTGGCCGACCTTCCGCCACTGGACGCGATCGTCCTGTCCCACCTGCACGGGGACCACTTCGACCGGGTGGCCCGGCGCGGCCTCGACCACGATCTGCCGATCCTGACCACCCCCCACGCCGCGCGCCGGCTGCACGCCCACGGTTTCGCCCGGACCCGGCCGTTGCGCACCTGGCAGGAGAGCACCGTGCTCAACGGCGGCACCCGGCTGCGGGTCACCTCGGTCCCCGGACGGCACGGCCCCGCCCTGCTGCACCGACTGTTGCCCCCGGTCATGGGCAGTGTCCTGGAGTTCGGGCGGGTGGGCGAACCCACCGAGTTCCGGTTGTACGTCAGCGGGGACACGTTGATGTTCCGCGACATCGCCGAGATCCCCCGTCGCTTCCCCGGGATCGACGCCGCCCTGGTCCACCTGGGCGGGACGACCCTGCCCGGGGGGATTCTGGTGACGATGGACGGAGGGCAGGGCACCCGGCTGGTCCAGACGGTCGGGCCCGAGCGTGTCATGCCGATCCACTACGACGACTACGGCGTCTTCACGTCGCCCTTGTCGGACTTCCAGCGGAGTATGGGGGAGGCGGGGCTGGACGGCCGTATCCGGCTGCTGCCGCGGGGCGAGGCCGTGGCGCTGCCCGGTTGAGGACGAGGGGCGCCGGGGCCGCCTCGCCGTTACGCTCCGTCCCTCCAGGGACCCACGTCCCACCGCGTGTTCGCGCGGGAAACGCCGCGCCAGGGGCGCCGTTCCTTCCGCGGCCCTCTCCCCCGGCGCGCGGCTCCCTCGGAGCCGTGTCCCCGCCCCGGTCCCGACGCCCGGAGCGCGGCCGCCCCACGCGCCGGAAGAGTCCGGGCCGGCTCCCCACCACGGAGCAGAAGCGGATCGGCCCTCCTCCCGGCACCACCGGTTCCAGCCACCGCGCCCCCTGTCCCCGTGCCGGCGCCGTCCGCGCTCGGCGCCCCCTCCAGGGCGTCGCCGACCTCGGCCGATCGCCATCGCGACCGCCCGCAGCGGAACCCGCCGGTCCGGCGCGGTCGTGTTCGGCCCTTCCACCGCGGCCATGACGACCACCACGTCGTGGCGGAGATCAGGGCGGGCCGAGGCCCCATGGCCGTGCGCCCGGTCACGACCATGGCGACGGCGGTCCGGGGATCTCGCGCACGGGGACCGCCGCTTCACGCGCCCCCATCAGGCAGCGAGACCGTCGGCCACCTCCCGGGGCAGGGGCCGGGACCGCGGGCGCGCGGCCGGACGGCGCGCGTGGAGGTCACCCGGTCTCCGTGGGGAGGGGCCGCGGGACACCCTGTCCCGAAACCCCGAGTGCGATTCGGGGCGGATCCGCTGCCCCGCTCCCCCGCGGTGGGGGTCACCCGCCGAGCTCGCCGACCGCGCTGTCCAGGCGACGCGCGAGCGCCTCGGCGTCCGCGCGGGTCACCTCCTCGGCGCCACGCCCGCCGAGGATCTCGTCACGGTCGGCGACGACCAGGGCCCCCTTGTGCTCGGGCTCCTCCAACTGGTCCCGGGACACGACCCGCGCCCTCCCCTCCAGGACGACGAGAAGGGGCGAGGGGTCCGTACGCTTCACGAGCTCCTCGACGTGTTCTGCGCGGATGACGGACATCGTGTCTCCTCAGGGTCGTCGTCGGGACGGGACATGCGGTCGGTGAGCGGGACGGCCTCACGGGGCGGGCGCCTCCCCCAGGGCGCCCAGGGCGTCGCGGGCGAGCTGGAGCTCCTCGCGGGGGCGCACCACCAGCACGGGCACCGCCGCCCCCGGGGCGCTGACAAGGCCGTCCTCGGCCACGTCGGCGCGCTGGGGGATCGACACGCCGAGCACTCCCAGGCGGGCGCAGACCGCCTCGCGCACCTCCGGCTGATCCCACCCGATCTCACCGGTGAACACGATCGCGTCCAGCCCGTCCAGCGCGGTGGCCACGGCGGCGATCTCGCGGGCGGCCCCTCGGGCGAACACCTCCAGGGCGAGACGGGCGTCGGCGTCGCCGGTCTCAGCCGCGCGAACGAGGTCCCGGGTGTCGCCGGAACGCCCCGCGGACAGTCCCAGCAGCCCCGATCGGTGGTACAGCCCCTCGCGTAGCTGTTCGACGGTGAGCCGGGACCCCTCCAGCAGCCACAGCAGCATCCCCGGGTCGACGCTGCCCGACCGTTTGCTCATCGGCAGCCCCTCCAGGGGGGTGAACCCCATGGAGGTGTCGACGCTGCGTCCACGGTCGACCGCGCACACCGAGGCGCCCCCGCCCAGGTGGGCGAGGACCAGCCGCAACTCGCCGGCCCGCCGTCCCAGCAGTTCCGCGGCGCGTCCCAGCGCCCAGGCGTAGGACAGGCCGTGGAAGCCGTAGCGGCGCAGCCCGTACTCGCGACGCCACTCCTGCGGCAGGGGGTAGACGGCGGCGGGCTCGGGCAGGTCCGCGTGGAAGGCCGTGTCGGGGCACAGCACGTGCGGTACGTCGGGGAGCCTGCGGCGCGCGGCGGCCAGGACCGCGAGCGCGGGTTCCAGGTGCAGCGGGTCGACGTCGACGATGGCACGCACCTGCTCGACCGCCGCGTCGTCGGCGATCAGCGGCGTCCGGATGTGCGCCCCGCCGTGCACCAGCCGGTGGGCGACGCCGGTGACACGCTCCTCCCGCCCGTCCAGGATCTCCGCCAGCATCCCCTCGACGCGCTCGCGGTCGGGAACGCGCTCCTCGTGCGCGGTGGCGACGATCTCTTGTCCGGCCACCAGGTGGAGTTGGAGGCTGGAGGATCCGGCGTTGACGGTCAGGATGGCCGATGATGTCGGCACGACACCTCCCAAGGACTCCGGACCGCCGCGGGCGCGGCGGCCCGGGATCCGGCTACCCCCGGCCCCGGGCGGCATGCGCGCGGCCGTCACACCCGGCGCCGGGCAGGCGCAGGGCGGCCGCCGCGACCGTTCCGTAGGCGAGGTGGGGCAGCAGGTCGGAGAGCCAGTCGGTGGCGCTCCAGCGTCGCGGGTCGGTGATGCCGAGCAGGGTCATCGGCGCGGTCGAGCCGACCATGGCCGCCACGGTGAGCGCGGCGGCGTCGATCGCCCAGGGGGTGCGTCGCCGAACCGCGGTCGCGTACAGGAGGCCGACCCCGACGCCGGTGGCATAGCCCAAGAGGGCTCCCCAACCGGAGCGGCGGTTGTCGGCCTCCTCCCCTTCCCCCAGGTCGACTCCTGCGAGCTCGGAGAGTCGTTGGACGCTCTGCTGCGGAGTGCTGCTGGCCGGCCGGCCGCGCAACGCCATGTCCAGGTAGCTGACCGCGTCGAGCGCGGTGGTCCCCGCGGCTCCGGCGAGGAGCCCGATGGTCGTGGTGTGCATGGCGGGCCCGCTACCCGTTTTCGCCGGGTGGTCCCCTCACGGGGCGGGCGGACTGCTACCGGCGGCCCCTGCTCAGACGGTGGCCGCCTCCTCGGCGGGGGCCGGCTGGACCGGGGCCTGCTCCGGCGGGGCGGCGCGGACGATGCAGTTGTCGTCGTCGGTCAAGATGGTTTCGCGCCCGTCCTCCCATTCCACCAGGTAGGGCGGTGCCCCGCCCTCGCCGCGCACCGCGACGATCTCGCCCGAGCGCGTCTGCCCGCCGAGGAAGGAGGCGCAGTGGATCGTGTCCCCCACGTCCCCCGCCGAGGCGGGCTGCGCGCCCGCGGTGGCGAGCACCGCGGCGCCGATCGTCGTGGCGACGGCCCGTCCGAGGCGAGCACCCATGTCGATCACTCCCTTTCGTGGTCTGCCGTGGTCGCGCCGTCGAAGGCGCCCCGGGACGCTTACCCCCCCTAACGATCTGCAATCGGAACGTTACTCAAAGTCGCAACGGGTTGCGTGGGGAGGCGCCGATCGACGGGTACCGGGGGCACATCGGGGTAGCCGCATCCTCCGCCACCGATCCCGGGCCGACCACCCGGCCGGCCCGTAGCGCGAAGGCGAGGAACGATGGACACCACCAACGTCACGGTCCAAACGGCGCGGACCGCTCTTCCCGGTGACCTCACCCTGTTCCCCGAGGCCAGAGGGGTGGTGGTGTTCGCCCACGGAAGCGGAAGCTCCCGGCTGAGCCCGCGGAACCGCGCGGTGGCCGAGGCGCTCAACCGGGCTCGGTTCGCGACCCTGCTGTTCGACCTGCTCGACGAGGAGGAGGAAGCCCGGGACCGGGTCACCGGGGAGCTGCGTTTCGACATCGAACTACTCGGGGAGCGGCTGACCGGGGCCGTGGACTGGTTGACCGCCTCCTCCCCCGCCGCGGGCCTTCCCGTCGCGCTGTTCGGCGCGAGCACCGGGGCCGCCGCGGCGTTGATCACCGCCGCCGCCCGACCGGAGACGATCCACGCCCTCGTCTCCCGCGGAGGCCGACCCGATCTCGCCGACAACGTCTTGGAGACCGTGCGCGCCCCGGTACTGCTCGTGGTGGGCGGCGCCGACGATGACGTGCTCGCGCTGAACCAGGGGGCGATGCAACGTCTGTACTGCCCCAACCGGCTGCACGTGGTTCCGGGCGCCTCCCACCTGTTCACGGAACCGGGCGCCCTGGACGAGGTGTGCGACGTGGCGATCGACTGGTTGGACCGGCACGTCCTCCGGCCGTGATCGGTACGGCGTCGAAACCGCGGGGTCGATGAGCGATTCAGGCCAGATACGGGTTTTCGATCATTGAAACGGCTTCGCCGTTCCCTTTCGAACTTCTATGATGCGAAAAACCGGATGGAGCCCCCCAATGACTGATTTTCCGAGAATGTCCGAGCCGAGCCGTCCCATACCTGAAATCGACATGACGCGCCCCTCCGTCGCGCGCATCTACGACTACGGGATGGGTGGCAAGGACAACTTCCCCGTCGACCGCGAGGCGGCCCTCGCCCTGGCCAAGATCACGCCGGAAATGCTCGACGTGGCCAGGGAGAACCGTCTCTTCCTGTACCGCGCGGTCCGCCACCTCGCCCGTGACCTGGGCATCAAGCAGTTCATCGACATGGGGTCGGGCCTGCCCACCTCGCACAACGTCCACCAGGTCGCCCAGGAGTTCCAGCCCGACGCCCGGGTGGCCTACGTCGACATCGATCCGATCGTGCTCGCGCACGGCCGGGCGATCCTCGCCGACAACCCCGGCACCACTGTCATCACCGCGGACATGGCCCGCTCCGACGAGATCCTCGCCCAAGACGAGATCCGCTCACTGATCGACTTCTCCCAGCCGGTGGGCCTGCTGTACTTCTCGGTGCTGCACTGCCTGCCCGACGAGGCCGACCCCCGTGGCGCGCTGTGGACCATGCTGGAGGCCGTGCCCTCCGGCAGTCACCTGGCCCTGTCCCACCTGATCAGCGAGGACGTTGCGGCGGGCGACGCTTTCACCAAGGGCATGCTCGCGATGGGGCCGTGGGGGCGCGTGCGCCGCCCGGCGGAGTTGCACGCCTTCGTCGAGGGGCTGGAGCCCCTGGAGCCCGGTCTGATCGACATCACCGGCTGGCATCCCGACCCGGGCCAGCCGCCGCTGCCGCCGGTCCCCGAGCCGCTGCGTCCCTACCTCGGCCGTTCCGACAGCGCCAAGAACATCTGGGAGATGGGGGGCGTCCTGCGCAAACCCTGACCCCGCTGGTGCCCCGTCCCGCTCAGGGCCGGGGCACCAACCGCGCCACGGTGCGGGAGTGGTCGTCGTAGCTGCGCGCGGCCACGAGGTGCCCCCGGGGCCGGGGGAGATCGGCGAGGAGCTCGGCGGCCTCGGCGATCCGGCCGGGCGAGGCCGAGCGGGCCAGGGTCGCGTGCGGCCGCCAGTTCCGGGGCCGGTGCACCGGATTACGCCGGGGGTCCTCCGGCAGCGCCCGCCAGACCGCCGCCTGGAGCTCCCGCAGTCCCGGGGAGGGCGTCACCTCCCACACCAGCGCCCGGCGGCGTCCGGGGAAGGTCACCAGGCCGCCCAGCCCCACCGGTAGCGGCAGGGCCGCGAGCGCCGCCTCGACCCCGGCGCGGGCGCGGCTCGGCAGTGTCGTGGCGGTCCCCAACGTCACGTGCGGACGGTTGCTGGGATGGGTGTGGTGGGCCAGGCTGGGCAGTCCCGCGGCGGCCAGGCGGTCCCAGGCCGCGGCGACCGCCGCCTCCAGGCCGGGATCGAACAGCAGCTCCACCGTGCGCACCGGGTCACCCCCGAGAAGGTCGGCCTTCCCCTATCCCTCCCCGCCCCGTCGCAGGTGTAAAGCACGTGGGGCGGGACAGGTGAAAGGCGACGGCATCGACGACCGCCCCCGGGAGTGGAAATGCGCTATCACGCTCTGGCCTGCGACTTCGATGGCACGATCGCCGAGCGAGGCGAGGTCGACGAGGAGACCATGGCGGCGCTGGAACGGGTCTCCCGCTCGGGGCGCAGGCTGCTGCTGGTGACGGGGCGGGAACTGGACGACCTGCTGGACGTGTTCCCCCACGCGGACCTGTTCGACGCGATCGTGGCCGAGAACGGCGGTGTGCTGTACGAGCCGGGGCGGCGCGCGGTGCACGATCTGGCCGAGGCCGCACCGCCCGAACTGGTCGATCGGTTGCGCGCGGCCGGGGTCGAACCGCTCGGGGTCGGCCGGGTGCTCATCGCCACCCGAGAGCCGCACGACCGCACGGCGTTGGAAGCGATCCGGGAACTCGGCCTGGAGCTCCAGCTCATCCACAACAAGGGCGCCGTGATGGTGCTGCCGCCCGGGGTGAACAAGGCGACCGGGCTGCGCGCCGCGCTGGAGCGGCTGCGGGTGTCACCGCACAACGTGGTCGCGGTGGGCGACGCCGAGAACGACCACGCCATGCTGGCGGCGTGCGAGTGCGGGGCCGCCGTCGCCAATGCCCTGGACGCGCTGAAGCACCGCTGCGACCTGGTTCTGGAGCGCCCCGCGGGGGCGGGCGTCGCCGATCTCGCGCGCGACCTCGTGGACGGCGACCTCGCCGATGTCGCGATGTCGCGGCACGACGTGCTGCTGGGAACCTCCCAGGGCGAGCCGGTGACGATCCCGCCCTACGGCAGCGTGGTCGCGGTCGCCGGCCCGTCGGGCAGCGGTAAGTCGACCACGACGTCGGCGCTGCTGGAACGGCTGGGCGAGGCGGGCTACCAGTACTGTGTCATCGACCCCGAGGGGGACTACACCGACTTCGACGGCGCCACCGTGCTGGGCGACCCGACCCGCGCGCCCCTGGCCGACGAGGTGCTGCGGCTGCTGGAGGATCCCGGCCACAGCGCCGTGGTGAACCTCCTCGCGGTGCCGCTACGCGACCGGCCGGCGTTCTTCGCCGACCTGCTGCCCCGCCTGGCCGGGCTGCGCAGCCGGCTCGGCCATCCCCACTGGACCGTGGTGGACGAGGCGCACCACCTGATGCCGACCGAACTCGCCGACCTGCCGGTGAGCGACCTGCGCGACTTCGGCGGCTTGATGATGATCACGGTGCACCCCGAGACCCTGGCCCGGCGCGCGCTGGAACAGGTCGACACGGTCATCGGCGTCGGCGCCGATCCCTCGCAGACGCTGCGGGCCTTCGCCGACGTGCGGGGGTGCCCGGTTCCCCGGCTGCACGGCGACGAGGAGCCGGACGCGACGTCCTCCCTCATCACGCTGTGGCGCACCGGGGAGGACAAGGCGGTACGGGTCCGGCTCACCCCCGGTGAGGCCGACCGCAGCCGGCACATCCGCAAGTACGCGGCCGGAACGATGTCTCCGGACAAGAGCTTCTACTTCACCGGCCCCGAGGAACGGCTGCACCTGCGCGCGCGCAACCTGCACACCTTCCTGGAACTGGCCGAGGGGGTGGACGACGAGACCTGGACGCACCACCTGCGCCGCAACGACTACTCCCGGTGGATGGCGGAGGCGGTACGCGACGACGAGCTCGCCGACGCGGTCCGCGAGGTCGAGGAGGACGCGGAGCTGGACCCCCGCGAGAGCCGGGAGCGGATCGCCGCCGCGGTGGACGAGCGTTACACGCTGCCGGCCGAGCCCACCCGTTACGACCCCGACCACGACGACGACACCGCGACCCCGCTCTCGCACGGGTAGCGCACCGCGACGGCCGTGGGGCCCGTGACACCGGTGCGGCGGTGTCACGGGCCCCACGGCGGTCCCGCCCCTGCCCCCGTACGGGGCGTGGACGGTCGTCAGCGACCGGCCTGCTCCAGCGTGCCGGTGGTGTCGCCGGCGGGGTCGTAGATCATGCAGAGGATCTCGCGGTCGTCCAGCGTCTCCCAGGACTCCTGGGTGGGGTACATGTAGCTGATGTCCAGCTCCGACTCCTCGTAGGCCATGCCCACGAACCCCTCGAACTCGGCGAGGCACTTCTCCTCGGCGGCCGTGATGACCGCGTCGTCACCGGGGTACTCGTCCCCCTCCATCGTGCTGGAGGCGTAGATCTCGGAGTCGTGCGGCTCCTCACACGAAATGGTCTCGACCGCGGCGAGCTCGCCCTCGGCCGCGGCGGGCAGGCAGTCGCCCACAGAGAGCATGAGCACGCTCTCCGTGCCGAGCAGACCGCAGCCGGACAGCCCCACCACCGCGGCGGTGGCGCCGGCGGCGGTGATCACGCGGCCCGCGCGCGACTGGAACGTTCCCGAAATCATGACATCTCCAGAAAAGTGAAAAATGGGGGTTTCAACATAGCGAGGGGCGGGCATATCCGCTCGTTTGAGCGGACAACCGTTGCCTCTTCGTTGCCTTCCCGTGCCCTGCCGTCGCACCATGCGACCCCGCATCGACGCAACGCGACCACCAGCGAGGACACCATGGGGACCGGACGGCCCGCCCGTGGGAGCGGGACAACGGGGGAGTGTCGCGCCTGGGGGACGCGAGCACGAGGGAGACCTTAGGGAAGGGGTATGACGAACACGGACCGTCCGGGCGTACGTCGCGTTACCGGTAGGACCGTGAGCCGGCGGACGGTCCTCCCCCGTCGACGGTGAACACGGCCTGGACGACGTGTCGCCGCCGCTCGGCGACGTCGGCCATGAGCGCGGGCGCCTCCTCCAACGGGACCAGGTCGGTGACCAGCCGCTCGCGCACGTCGGCGCCACGCGCGCGCAACAGGTCGATCGTCTCCGCCGACAGGCGCTCACGGTCCCACAGGTGGGCCAGGCCACGCGGCACCCGGCCGATCTGGGCGCAACGGATCCCCAGCCCGTTGTGGTGGAACTCCTCGCCCAGGCACACCTCCGCCGCGTTGTCGGTGTAGAAGGCCAGGTCGATGACGCTGCCCTGGGGGCGCAGCGCGCGCAGCGCCACGGCCAGCGCCCGGGACCGTCCGCGGCACTGGAAGACGACGTCGGCCCCGTGGTCGCCGGGGCCGTGCCGCCACCGCTCTTTCAACGCCCGTCCGACGTCGACCTCGTCGGGGTCCATGGCCTCCAGCCCGAGGCCCCGACACGTCGCTCGCCGTGACGGCGTCGGGTCGACCACCACCACCTCGGCCGCGCCGTGGTGCGCGGCGAAGAGGGCGGTGAGCACCCCCACCACCCCCGCGCCGACCACCGCCACCTTGCGTCCGCGCACCCCGTCCCCCAGGGAACGGACGTCGCCGCCGTGCACGTCGGCGGCGGCGTGCAACAGGCCGTTGGCGCAGATGGGGCCCATGTGCGCGACGTAGATCCCGAGGAGGGGGTCGAGGTCCTCGGGCAGTCGGACGAAACGGTCGGCGCGCGGGTCGGCGGTGTAGTCGGTGCGGTGGCCGTAGGTCATCGCCACGAGCCATCCCGGTCGGACGGCCGCGGAGCGCGCCTCCGTCACCCGACCGACCTGCATGTAGCCGAGTTTGCGGACCGGATAGCCGCCGCCGTTCGGCTCTCCGGTGAACAACCCCAGGGCCGCGTCCCAGCCGGTGAGCACCGCGGGGTTGGTCCCCTTGACGAAGGTCAGCTCCGTTCCCGCGGACAGCCCGCTGTACAGGGTCTCCACCCGAAACCCTCCCTCGGGCAACGGGGTGTGCGGCTCCTCGACGAACTCGACCCGGCCGGGCTCCAGCGCCCACAGCGCGCGCGTCACCACAGCGCCCCCTCCTCCACCGCCACACGACGTCCGGTCACCGCCGAGCGCGCGATCGCGCAGGCCACACGGTGGGTGCGCAGCGCGTCGGCGTAGTCGGTGCGCACGTCGTCGTCGAGGCCGCGCACGGCGTCGACGAAGGCGCGGTCGATGCGTGTCTTGGCCAGTCCCTCGTCCTCGACCACATCGGGGGCGGCCCCCGTGTGGACGCGCAGCCACGACTCCGACAGCTCCATCGCCAGCCCCTCGGCGTAGACCTCCAGGCCGGCCCGGTGCTTCCAGGCCAGCAGACAGGTGGCGGCGAGGTTCCCCACGGCCCCGTTCTGGAATTCCAGGTTGGCGATCGTCGCCGCGGCGACGTCGGAGTCGGGCGCGCCGCCGGCGCGGGTCCGCGACTCCAGCGCGTGCACCTCGGCGACCTCGCCGGCCAACAGCCGGGCGAGGTCGATGACGTGGGCGGCCTGCTCGACGACCTGGCCGCCCGATCCGTCCAGCCGGGACCACCAGGCCACGGGCGGGACCTTGTCCAGCCAGTGGCCCAACAGCATCCGGACCTCACGGCCGGCCATCAGCTCACGGGCCCGCTCGGCCACCCGCAGGTAGCGCCACTGGTGGCCCACCGCGGTGAGCGTGCCGGCGGCGGCCACCCGCCGGGCGATCTCCTCGGCGACCGCCAGGTCGATCGCGATCGGCTTCTCGACGAACATCGGCAGCCCCGCCTCGATGACGGCGTGCTCGGGTGGGCCGTGCGCGAACGGCGGCACGCACACATAGACGGCGTCCAACGCCTCGGACTCCAGCATGGCCACGTGGTCCCGATAGGCGCGGGCACCATGGCGGCCCGCCAGCGCGGCGGCCCGCTCGCCGTCGGGGTCGGCGACGGCCGCGATCCGGGCATCGCCGAACCCGCTGAGCACATCGGCGTGACGGGCCGCGACACCACCCGCGCCGATGATCCCGATGTCACAGGTCTCCTTCACCCCGGGCCACCTGCCTCACGCCGTCCCAAGCAAACCTCGTTTCCCATGTTCAAAATGGCCTGACCAGGGCAGTTGCCCCGGGCATGTCATGACATCCGATCCGAAATCCACCAACATCCTTCGTCCTGGGCCCACTGGTTCGCGCGGCAGGACAGCGCCGCGCGCCGTGACCGTGAGGAGACGCATTCGATGTGGCCATCGGAGACCGCCGCGTGGTTCGCGCGGCGCACCAGCTCGGCGCGGGACTGGCCCGCGCCCGACGCCCTCGCCGCCAAGGGGGACAGCCGGATCAGCGTGGTGTTGCCGGCCCGTGACGAGGCCGAGACCATCGGCGGAATCGTCCGCTCCATCCGCGAGTCCCTGATGGACCAGTTCCCGTTGGTCGACGAACTGGTGGTGATCGACTCGCGCTCCAGCGACGACACCGCGCTGGTCGCGACGTCGGCGGGCGCGCTGGTGGTCGCCCAGGACGAGATCCTGGCCGATCTGCCGCCTCTATGGGGCAAGGGGGAGGCGCTGTGGAAGTCCCTGGCCGTCACGAGCGGGGACGTGATCGTGTTCATCGACTCCGACATCCGCAACTTCGCCCCGCACTTCGTGACCGGGCTGCTCGGCCCGATCCTGGCCGATCCCACCGTCTCCTACGTCAAGGCCTGCTACGACCGGCCGCTCACCGAACACGGCACGGTGTCCCCGTGCGAGGGGGGCCGCGTCACCGAGATACTGGCCCGCCCCCTGATCAACATGTGCTGGCCGGAGCTGTCGGGGATACTGCAACCCCTGGCCGGCGAGTACGCGGGCCGGCGTTCGCTCCTGGAGAACGTCCCGTTCGTGTGCGGGTACGGCGTGGAGATCGGCCTGCTCATCGACATCGTCAACCTGGTGGGGCTGGACGGGATCGCCCAGGTCGACCTCGGGGTGCGCGAACACGCCAACCAGTCCTCCGCCGCCCTGGGCCGCATGTCCGGCCAGATCCTCGACACCGTGTGGACGCGGCTGTACCGGCGGGGACTGATCACCCGCCAGGAGCCCCCCTCGACCGAACTGGCCCAGTTCACCAGGACCGCGGTCGGCTACCGGCCCAACCACCACGACATCCGCGTCACCGAGCGTCCCCCCATGGCCGACGTGCTGGCGACCCGGCCCTCATCGCTCGCCCCCGAGGGGGAGCTGTGAGGGACCTCACCGTCCTGGTGAACGCGGGTCCCTGGTTGCCCGTCCCACCGCGCGGCTACGGCGGCATCGAGAATGTGATCGCGACGCTGGTGCCGGAGCTGCGCGCGCGGGGGGTGCGGGTGCTCCTGGCCGGGGTCGCGTCCTCGAGGCTGTCCGCCGAGGAGCACGTGACCGTGTTCGACGACGGGATGTTCGGCCACATCCAAAGTCCCTACAACCGCACGATGGGGATCCCCCACGCCCACCTTCAGGGGGTGCTGCGACGGCTCGGGCGTGGCGGCGTCGACCTGGTGCACGACCACATGGAGGTCACCGGACTGGCGACGCTCAACGCGGCGGGAGGGGCGGTGCCCCCGGTCCTGCACACACTCCACTGGGACCTGCGCAAACACCCGCACTTCTACGGCTCCTTCCAGGGCAACGGGCGGGTGTTCGTCAACGGCGTGTCGGAGTCGCAGCTGCGGCGGGCGCCACGGGCGCTGCGCGCGCACAGCGTGGGCCACGTCCACCTGGCCACCCCGCTCGCCGTCGACGCCGACCGGCGGCCCGCCCCCGCCAAGGGGGAGCACGTCGTGCTGCTCGGCCGTATCACCGAGGTCAAGGGTGTCCACGTCGCCGCGCGCGTCTGCCGGCGGCTCGGGATACCGCTGATCCTGGCCGGCCCGGTCAACGGCATCGAGACCGAGGAGGAGCTGGGCGCGGCGCTGGACGACCCCGCCCACCCACGGCACGACGCCCCGGACGTGCGCTACTACGCCGAGCAGGTGCGTCCCCACGTCGACGGCGACCTGGTGCGCTGGATCGGCACCGTCGAGGGGGAGGAGCGCGACACGTTGTTGGCCACGGCGCGGGCCGCGCTCTTCCCGATCCTGTGGGCCGAGCCCGGCGGGACCGCCGTGGTGGAGGCGCTCTCGTGCGGCGCGCCGGTCGTCGGGTTCGCCCGGGGCTGCCTGCCCGAGCTGGTCCACCACGGCCGCACCGGCCTCCTCTGCGAGGACGAGGAGGAGTTCACCGAACTGCTGCGGCGCGTCGACGAGATCGATCCGGCCGAGTGCCGCAAGGAGGCCGCGCTGCGCTTCACCCCCGGCACGATGGCCGAACGCTACATCGAGCTCTACGACCGCGTCCTGTCCCGCGCCGCGCGCGCCTGAGCGGGGCCGGACCGGGCCTGCCGGTCCGGCCTCACCTCGCTCCGCCGGTTCCCGCCGTGGCCGCATCCCGCGCTCGGGAGGCGGGACGGGACAGCGACACCGCCACGTTGACCGCCAGGTTGACCGCGAGCGCGATGATCCCGCCGTTGACCCCGTACAACGGGTCGTTGCCCGTGGCCCACAGGCCGAGCATGACCGCGATTCCGCCCAGCAGCCCGGCCATCGCCCCTTTTCCGGTCATCCGCGGCCACAGCAGGGCCACCAAGACGACCGGGACGAGCTGGGCCAGCCCCTGGTAGGACAGGACCGACAGTTGCACCAGGGCGCTGGGGTAGAAGAGACTGCCCAGCAGGGCGACCACACCGGCCGCCAGGCAGACCACCTGGGAAAGACGCTTGTCGCGCACGTCACGGGTCTCGTCGCGCCGCGGGCGCGGCCGGGCGCGCGGATCGGCGCCGTTGCCGCCGCCCAGGATCGTGCGCCCCCACAGGGTGCCGATGGCGAGCATGAACACGCTCATCGGAACGATCGCCGACAGTGCCGCGGCCACCCCGACCAGCGCCACCACCGGCGCCGGCAACGAGTCGGTGACCAGGGTGAACAGGGCGAGATCGGCCTGCTCCAGGGTGGGGACGACGAACAGGGCCGCGGCGCCGATCATCATGGGGATGAACAGCAACAGCTGGTACCAGGGCAGCAGCACGGAGTTGCGCCGCAGCGCGTTGGGGTCCTTGGCGCTGAGATAGCCGGCGACCGTCGTGGGAAAGACCGTGATGGTCACCGCGTTGAGCAGGACGGTGCTGACGAACCACGCGGCGCCGCGACCGCCGGACTCGTGACCGGGGAACGTCAGCCACTCCGGCCGCTCCTCGATCATCCGGCGCATCAGCTCCCCCGGCCCGTCGAAGTAGTGCAGCGGGATGTAGACCGCCAGGAACACCACGACCGCGATGACGAGCACATCCTTGAGCACGCTCACCCACGCCGAGCCGCGCAGCCCCGACACCAGCACGAACGTCTCGGCGACGACGAACGACACGACCGCGGCCACGCCCAGGTCGATCGCGCCGTAGCTCATCGCGTTGACCACCGCGCCCATTCCCTGGATCTGCAACTGGACGTAGGGGACGATGAACACCGTCGCGGTGAGCGCCACCACGACGCCGATGCGGCGCGAGCGGAAACGGTGCTCGGCCATGTCGGCGATGGAGACCAGGTCATGGCGGGCCGCGTAGGTCCACAGCAGCGGCCCCACGATGTAGGCCACGGCCAGCCCCACGGTCAGGTAGGCCACCAGGTACAGGATCGGCACGCCGTAGGAGAAGGTCCACCCGGCCGCGCCCAGGAACGAGAAGCTGGTGTAGGACTCCCCCGCCATCAGCAGCCAGATGAACAGCACCCCCAGGCCACGGCCCGAGACCGACCACTCGGCCAGTCCCTTGTCCCGGCCGCGCGCGCTGAACAGCCCGATCGCCACCGTCGCCCCCATCGCCAGGGCGAAGATCGTGGTGGCGACGATCGCCGGCGTGCTCACCTGACCCTCCTCCCGTGGGCCGGCGCGTCGTCGGCGGGCACCGGTTCCGGCGCGCCGGCCCGGTAGATCGGGTCCAGTCGGGCGACGAGCCAGATGACGAGCGGGCTGATCACCGTCGCGGCGACCATCCACAGCAGCAGGAACGGCATCCCCAGGATCACGGGCTCGATCCGGTTGGCCACGAACGGCGCGAGACAGTAGAGCACCGCGGGAACCAGTAGGAGCCACAGCGCGTGACGGCGTGGCCGCGTCGGGGACGTGTCGGGCGGCACCGCCCCGGTGCCACGCTGGGATCGGGTCATGGGAACGCTTTCCAAAGAGTCACGGACGGGGCCGGGGAGGAGCTGCGGGGGCAGGGCGCATGGAGGGGCCGGCGGGAACCGCCGTCTCACCCCTCGGTGTGCTCCGCTCGGTCAGCGGCGCGCACCGGGACGCGATGGCCGCGTTGAAGCGTACTGCCCGGCGGGCGGCGGCTCGTCCCTGGAGCACCGGGAGGTCACTGGGTAGGGTCACCCCGACAGCCACGACGAACGGAGCAGCGCGCCATGAACCGCCCTTGGACCTCCCTGCCCGCGCACCGGACATGGCTGGCGGCGCACGCCCGCCGGCAGGCCTCCTTCGCCTCGGCCGCCGAGCATCCCACCAGCGGGTTCGCCTGGCTGGACGACCAGGGGCGGCCCGACCCGAAGCAGGGGGTCCACACCTGGATCACCTGCCGGATGACCCACGTCTTCGCGCTGGAGCACCTGCGGGGGATCCCCGGAGCCGGCCCGCTGGCCGACCACGGGGTGCGGGCGCTCAGCGTTCCCCGAGGCGGGGAGGACGCCGGCGACACGGGGCTGCGCGACACGGTGCACGACGGCTGGTACGGCTCGCTCTCCGCCGACGGCGCGCCCGGCGACACCCGCAAGTCCGCCTACGAGCACGCCTTCGTGCTGCTGGCGGCCTCCAGCGCGGCGACGGCCGGCCGGCCCGGCGCCCGGGAACTGCTCGACGACGCGATCTCCGTGGTCGAACGGTACTTCTGGGACGCCGGCGAGGAGAGGTGCGCGGAGAGCTGGGACCGCGCCTGGAGCGTCCCCGAGGACTACCGCGGCGCGAACAGCAACATGCACATGGTGGAGGCGTTCCTCGCCGTCGGCGCGGCCACCGGTGACCCGGTGTGGGCCGAACGCGCGCTGGGCATCGCCCGCTTCTTCGTCCACGAGATCGCCGCGGAGCGGGACTGGCGGCTGCCTGAACACTACTCGGCCGGCTGGGAGCCGCTGCCCGACTACAACTCCGATCAGCGCGCGCACCCCTTCCGCCCCTACGGGGTGACGGTGGGCCACATGCTGGAGTGGGCGCGGCTGCTGGTGCACCTGGAGACGGCGCTGCCCACCCCGCCTTCCTGGCTGCTCCACGACGCCGAGGCCATGTTCGAGGCCGCAGTGCGTCGCGGCTGGTCCGTGGACGGCGGCGAGGGGTTCGTCTACACGCTCGACTGGAACGACCGTCCCGTGGTGCGCGAACGCATGCACTGGGTCATCGCCGAGGCGATCGCGGCGGCCGCCGTCCTCCACGCGCGCACCGGGGAACGGCGCTACGAGGACTGGTACCGCACCTGGTGGGACCTTGCCGACCGGCGTTTCGCCGACCGCTCCGCGGGCGCCTGGCGGCACGAACTCGACCCTGAGGGCCGCCCCTCGGCCACCGTCTGGAGTGGGCGACCCGACATCTATCACGCCTACCAGGCGGCGCTCCTCCCCTTGGCCCCGATTCGATCGAGCCTCGCCGCGGGCTTGGCCAAAGGCGAATGAGATCCGAAGGAAATTCGGCTTGCCATAGGAATCCGGCACACCGCTGGCTAGCATGCGGAATATGACGCCACCTCTGCGCACCGAGCGACTGCTGATCCAGGACTGGAGGGTGGAGGACGCCGAAGCGGCGTTCGCCGTCTACGGCTCCGAGGAGGTCTCCCGCTGGTTGACACCGCTCATGCGCCCCGTGGGCGACGTGGGCGCGATGCGCTCGGTGCTGGAGGCCTGGGTGGAGGCGCAGCCCAACCTGGTGCCGCCGGCCGGGCGCTGGGCGATCCTGCGTCGCGACGACGCGACGGTGATCGGCGGCCTGTCGATACGGCTGCTGCCCCCCTTCGAGGAGGACTTCGAGCTGAGCTGGCAGCTGCGCCCGGACGCCTGGGGGCACGGCTACGCGAGCGAGGCCGGCCGGGAGATGGCGCGTTGGGCCTTCTCCCAGGGGGTCGAGGAGCTGTTCGCGGTCGCCCGCCCGGCCAACACCCGCGCCATCGCGACCGCGCGGCGTATCGGCATGGAGTGGGTGGGCGAGACCGACAAGTACTACGGTCTGCGCCTACAGGCGTTTCGCATCCGCCCCTCCGACCTGTGATCCCGCCCGCCGTTCCCGGCCACGGGCGGGGACGGCGGACACGACGGTCGAAGGGGTGCCGTGTCCTGGGACACGGCACCCCTCGCCCCTCCCCCGGGTCTGCGGCGTCCGCCGCCGCGGGAGGACCCTCGCGTCCTAGAGGTCGCCGGCCTTGAGGGCGCGGGCGACGCGCACGACGCGCTTGGCCTGGACCTGCGCGGCGGTGCGGGTGGTCTCGTCGACCGGGTTGTTGCCCTGGGCGTCGACGTGGGAGGTGCCGTAGGGGTTGCCGTCGACGAACTTGGAGCCGTCGGTGTAGCCGGGCGGCACGATGATGCCACCGAAGTGGTAGAAGGTGTTGCTCAGCGCGAGCAGCGTGGACTCCTGGCCGCCGTGGGCGGTGGCGGAGGAGGTGAAGCCGCTGTAGACCTTGTCGGCGAGCTGCCCCTGGGCCCACTGCGGGCCGAGCGTGTCGATGAACTGCTTGAGCTGGGAGGCGATGTTGCCGTACCGGGTCGGCGAGCCGAAGATCACCGCGTCGGCCCACACGACGTCGTCGGCGGTGGCCTCGGGGACGTCCTTGGTGGCCTCGACGTTGGCGGCCCAGGCCGGGTTGCTCTCGATGGCGGCGGCCGGCGCGAGCTCGGCGGCCTTGCGCAGGCGGACCTCGGCGCCCTCCTTCTCCGCGGTCTCGACGATCTCGCGGGCGATCTCGTAGCCGACACCGGTGGAGGAGTAGTAGATGACGCTGAGCTTGACGTTCTCGCTCATGGTGAGTCCTTTCAGACGTTCGCGCCGTAGCGCTTCCCGCACCCAACCTAGTTGAAATTTCAACTAATGCGACAGAGGTTCATGCGTGCGTTCCGTCACCACGCCCGGGTGGGACTTTCTTTCCGGGAAGATAATACATAGGCATGAAAACGTCGAATCCCGGGCTCCCCCGGACCGGCGGAGCCCAAGACCTCAGTCGCGCAACGCCCGGACCAGCTCCTCAGGCCGTTCCACGGTGAGGGTGACACCTCGATGGCGGACCAGTCCCAGCGGTTCGATACCGCGCACGGGAACACGCAGCAGCAGACAGACACCGCGTTCGGCGTTGCCGCCCAGCGTCAGCCCCCGTCCAGCAGCGACATCCGCGCGCCGATCACCCGCCGCCACCGATAGGGGCCACCGAGCCGCACCCCGGTGATGTTGCGGCGGGGCGTGCGCACCCGCCACGGACCGAAACGCACCTCCAGCGCGCGCCCGCCGACCGCCACCCAGGCCGTCTCCGGGCGGACGCCGAACAGCCGCAGCACACGCGCCGCGCGCGGGTCGAAGCGGAACCCGGATCGGCGCGGCGCGCCCACGGCGCTCACCGCCCGCCTCCCGCCGCTTCCTCTGCCGCCTTCCTCCCCATGCCCCCTCCTCCCCCCGGCCTCCCGGGATGTCGGGCCGGCCGCCGCCCGCGCCGATCATCCTCATGCGTCTCGGCCCGCCGATGTCTGGACCGGGGTCCGCAGGACGGCCCCTCCTGGCCAACCGACCAGTCGGTCTTATAGGGTCGGGCTCATCTGCGGACCACGGACACCCAGGGAGAGTTCCATGCCCACCACCGTCGAGGCGGCCGTTTTCTCCGAGATCGGCGCGCCGCCGCGGATCGGCGAAATCCTCCTGCCCGACCCGGGCCCCGGCCGGGTCAAGGTCCGCCTGGCCGCGGCCGGGGTGTGCCACTCCGACCTCTCCCTGGCCGAGGGCAGGCTGGCCCAGCCCTTCCCCGCCGTCCTGGGACACGAGGGAGCCGGAACGGTGATCGCGGTCGGTCCCGATGTGACCGACGTGCAGGTCGGGCAGCGCGTGGTGCTGAACTGGGCGCCCCCCTGCCGCTCCTGCTGGTTCTGCCACAACGGTGAGCCCTACCTGTGCGAGCGTTCCGGCGACGCCGCCCACTCCCCCTACGCCAGCCTGCCCGACGGCACCGCCCTGCACGCCGGCCTGGGCACCGCCGCGTTCGCGCAGGAGACCGTGGTCCCCACCAGCGCGGTGGTCCCCCTGCCCGACGGCATCCAACCGCACAACGCGGCCCTGCTCGGCTGCGCGGTGCTCACCGGCGTCGGGGCCGTCACCAACTCCGCGCGGGTGCGCCCCGGCCAGTCCGTCGCCGTGATCGGCCTGGGCGGTGTCGGGCTCGCCGTACTCCAGGGGGCCCGTCTGGCCGGCGCCGACCCCATCATCGCCGTGGACGTCTCCCCCGCCAAAGAGGAGCTGGCGACACGGCTGGGCGCCACCCACTTCCGCCTCGCCGGCGACGGGCTGAGCCGGGAGATCCGCGGGCTCACCGGCGGACGGGGCGTCGACCACGCCTTCGAGGTCGTCGGATCGGCCGCCGCGATCCGCCAGGCGTGGAGCGCGACCCGGCGCGGGGGGAGCACCACCGTCGTCGGGGTGGGCGCCAAGGACGACCGGCTGAGCTTCAACGCCCTGGAGCTGTTCCACTTCGCCCGCACCCTGCGCGGCTGCGTGTACGGCTCCGCCGACCCCGCCACCGACATCCCCGAACTCGCCCGCCACGTCCACGACGGCGCGATCGACCTGGCCGCCATGGTGACCGACGAGATCACGCTCGCGGAACTCCCCGACGCCTTCCACCGGATGCTGGAGGGCAAGGGGGGCCGCTCCCTCATCCGCTTCGAGTGACCCCGGGGGCGGCCCGGGGCCGCGGCGCCGCACGGCCGCCCTCCGGACATCCGGCCGGACGCGCCGGCGTCCGGCCCCGAACGACCTGGAGCAGCCATGTCACAGTCGTCGCTCCCCCCTCCCCCGCGGTCGCTGGCCTCGGTCACCGCGCAGCTCCTCACCACCGGCACCCCCTTCGAGACAGAGCGCGTAGAGATCGGGGGCGTGCCCACCCGCGTCTGGAAAAAGGCCCCGCCGCACCTGCGGGCGATCCTTGAGACCAGCCTCGAGCACGGCGATCGCCCCGCGCTCGTCCTCGACGAACAGCGCATCTCCCACACCGAGTACTACCGGCGCGCCGCCGCCCTGGCCCACCGCCTGGTCACCGACCACGGGGTGGCCAAGGGGGACCGCGTCGCGATCGCCATGCGCAACAGGCCCGAGTGGGTCGTCTCCTTCTTCGCCGCGGCGAGCATCGGCGCGATCGTGGTCCCCCTCAACGCCTGGTGGGTGGGCCGCGAACTGGAGTTCGGCCTACGCGACAGCGGCGCGAAGGTGCTCATCGCCGACGGCGAGCGGCTGGACCGCCTCGCCGACCTGTCGACGCCCCCGGCCACCATCGCCGTGGACGTGGGGCGTCGCCTTCCCCCTGGTGCCCGGACATGGGAGCAGACGCTCGGACACCCCGCCCCGGACGTGCGGCTGCCAGAGGTGGAGCTGCACCCGGACGACCCGGTGACGATCTTCTACACCTCGGGCACCACGGGGCTGCCCAAGGGCGCGCTGGGGTCGCACCGCAACCTGGTCTCCAACATCGTCTCCGGCGCCTACGCGCGCGCCCGGGCCCTCATGCGCGCCGGGGTGGACCTCGACGACGTCCTCACCCTGGCCGAGCAGCTGCCGCCACCGGTGATCCTGTGCGCGGTCCCCCTGTTCCACGCCACCGGGGCGCAGAGCGTCATGCTGCCCACCCTGTTCACCGGCGGGACGCTGGTACTGGTCCACAAATGGGACGCCGACGCCGCCCCCGCCCTGATCGAACGCGAGCGCGTCACCGGCATGACCGGTGTGCCCACGATGCTCACGCAGCTGCTGGCCTCCCCCCGGCTCGCCGAGCACGACGTCTCCAGCCTCGTCATGCTCAACAGCGGGGGCGCGCCCGCCGCACCCGCCATCGTCTCGCGCGCTCGGGCGAGCCTGCACGACCTCCTCCTCGGAGTGGGCTACGGACTGACCGAGTGCTCGGCGATCGCCACGTCCAACATGGGACCGGACTATCTACTGCGCCCCGACAGCGTCGGCGCCCCCGTCGCCGTGGTCGACGTGCGCGTCAGCGGGCCCGATGGGACCGAACTCCCCCCGGGCGAGGTGGGCGAGGTGTGGCTGCGCGGCCCGGGCGTCGTGCACGGTTACTGGAAACGCCCCGAAGCCACCGCCCAGGCCATCACCGACGGCTGGCTGCGCACCGGAGACCTGGGCCGGCTGGACGAGGAGGGCTTCCTCTACATCGTCGACCGGGCCAAGGACATGATCATCCGAGGCGGTGAGAACGTCTACTGCGCCGAGGTGGAGGCGGCCATCCACGAACACCCGGCCGTGGCCGAGGTGGCGGTGGTGGGCGTGCCCCACGACGTCCTGGGCGAGGAGGTGGGCGCGCTGGTGCGGGTGCTGCCCGGGGTGCCCCTGGACGTCGATGACCTCCGCGCCCACCTGCGCGAACGGATCGCGGCGTTCAAGATCCCCACGCACATCACCCTGACCACCGGGGAACTGCCCCGCAACGCGGCCGGCAAGCTGCTGAAGAAACAGGTGCGCGACCGCCTGCGGCCACGGTCCGGCTGAGGCGCCCGGGAGCACCCCGGCGGAAGGCGGCGCGTTCGGGACCGGAGGCGGGGCGCTCGCGCCGGGCGGCGCCCACGGCCGCTGCGACGCCTGCTCCCGGCCCGGAAAGGGCGGGACGGCCCTCGGCCTCCCGGCCCGGTCCCCGAATGCCTCGGGAAAGATCCCACGCCCTCTGCGGGGATCTGGGACCGCGCGCCCGGGTGGTGGGTGCCCCGAAGCCGCCGGGCCGGCGCGGGCCGCGTCGGCCAACGGTGGCCTCGCTACGCACGGAAACCGTTCGGCGCGGGCCGAACGGTGCGAGGGGCAGCATGGCGGTCATGCGAAACGGAACCTCCGCGCCCATCGCCCCCGCAACCCCGGACTTCGCGACGGTGAAGCCGTCCGTGCTGTACTTCGGATCGCTGGTGAGCCTGCTCTCGACGCTCAACCCCGATGGAGGAGCGAACCTCGCCCCGAACTCCTCGATGTGGGCCCTGGGGCACACCCTGGTCATCGGGTTGGGCGAGGGCGGTCAGACGCTGGAGAACCTGCGTCGAGGGGGAGAGCTGGTGGTGAACCTTCCCGAGGCCGACCAGTGGCCGAGCGTGGAACGGCTGGCGCCGCTGACCGGCGCCCTCCCGGTTCCCCCGGAGAAGGCAGGCGTCTACCGACACGAACGCGACAAGTTCGGCGCCGCGGGCCTCACCGCTCTCGCGTCCGAGCGCGTCGCCCCACCTCGGGTCGCCGAGTACCCGGTCCACCTGGAGGCGGTGGCGCGGCAGATCGCCCCGGCCGCCGCGGGCGGCTTCGCCATGGTGGAGGCCGAGGTGCTCCACGTCCACGTTCGCCCCGACCTCAGCGTGCCCGGCAGCGACCACGTCGACGTGGGGGCCTGGCATCCGCTGTTCTACGTGTTCCGACACTTCATCGCCGCGGGCACGGACCTGGGCCGCGACTTCCGCGCCGAGCGGTGACCAGGCGGTCCGGGCCCGGCGACGCTCTTCGATCAGGCCAGCGGGTCGGGCGCGCGCCAGGTCCCCGCCGGGATCGTCTCGGCGGCCGGCCATTGGACGACCTGCCCCGCCTGGTCATAGCGGACCTGGTAGAGGTAGCTCCCGTCATTGCTGCGCAGCACTCCCACGATGTGGCCCACCCCGTGGACGTAGGCCCGCGGGTTGGTCTCGCTGAAGTGGTGCACACGGGTGTGCTCCGGGTAGGGATGGGACAGGACCGAATACGACACTGCAGCGCCCCCTGGTCTGCTCGCAGCCGATGGACGGCCCCACCTTAACCCCCCGCCCGGACGTCTGTGGGACCAGGACCTGGCGATGGCGGCCCGCGGTCGGCCGGGGAAGGCCCCGACCAGGGCGGGTGGCGGAATGTCCGACGTCGCGCCGCCGGACCGTCATCCCCGCCCGGGGCCACCCCTGCACGGGCCGTCCCCCCGGAACCGCCAGAGCGGGGATATCGAGCCGTCAACGCCCTGGAGAGCGCCGATCCGGCCGCCGCCGCGGCTTCACCACCGGGCCGGTTTCGGCCATCGCGGGATCACGGTCCCCGGCGCCGAAGCCGTCCCTCTCCAGCTCACGACCTGGGGCGTCGTCCGCCACCGGGCACCGTGCCCTGAGCCACGCGGTGATCCCCGTCACTTCCGCTCCACGAAGCACGCGATCCCGTCCCGGATCACCCCCGCGATAACGGGCATGGATACCCACGACACCGTGACGCGGCAGGAGACCGGTAATGCGCGGAGAGGACCACCCGGCCGAGGAGAAACTGTTCCACCTGCTCACCGCCCCATGGATCACCGAAGCGGTCCACGCCTCGATACGGTTGGGCGTCTTCGAGGAACTGGCCGGCGGGCCTCGAAGCGCCGCCGACCTCGCCCTGGCGACCGGATCCGACCCCGCGGCGATCGCGCGCCTGCTACGGCTGTTGGGCGCGGCCGGGTTGCTGACCGAAGACGGCCACACCGCCGCTCTGACGAGCGCGGGACGGCTGCTCACCACCGGACACGAACGGTCGCTGCTGCCCCTGGCGCGCTTCTACGACGACGCCTGCACCCGGGAACCCTGGCGGAGGCTGGAGCACTCCCTGCGCACCGGGGAACCCTCGTTCGAGCGCGTCTTCGGCAGCACCGTCTATGAGCACTTGGCGAGCGCCCCACAACAGTTGGCGTTGTTCTCCGACGCGATGGCCGTGGGCGGCCTCCCGGCACGCGACCTCGCGCACTTCTACGACTTCTCGCCGGTCCGCCACGTCACCGACGTCGGAGGCGGCGACGGGAGCCTGCTCTCGGCGATCCTGGCGGCCCATCCCCACCTGGGCGGCAGACTGGTCGAACTGCCCGAGGTCGCAGAACGCGCGCGCCGCCTCCTCGCCGGCCCGGTCCGGGAAGGACGTTGCGAGTTGACCCCCGGCGACTTCTTCGCCCCCCTTCCCCCCGGCTCCGACGTCTACGTGCTGTGCCGGGTCCTGCACAACTGGAACGACGAGGAGTGCGTGCGGATCCTGCGCAACTGCCGCGAGGCCATGGCCGAGGACGGCCGGCTGCTGATCGTCGAGCGCGTCATCGGCTCTGACCCGGGCGACCTGCTGCCGCTTCTGTTCGACCTGCACATGATGGTGGTCATGGGGGGTTGCGAACGCAGCGAGGCGCAATACGCCGCGCTGCTCGGCGCGGCAGGGCTGGACCTGCGCGGTTCCGTCCGACTCTCCCTGGGACTGTGCGCGTTGGTGGCCGCGCCGTTGGGCCACAAGCCTGCGTCGTAGCGGAGGCGGGCGCGCCCGGGGCGTCCCCGCCGGCGGGCGGGCTCGGCCCGGAAGGCCCTCTGGAAGAGGCCGGCGCGAACACGTCGCCGGGCGCGCGGCGCGCTATCGTACCGATCGGCCGGTGATGGCCACCGGACGGCTGTCCTCAGGGAGCGTGGCATCGTGGCGGGCACGGACGAATACGCGGCGACGTTCGACCTCGTCGACTCCGACGACGACGGGCGCATCTCCGCGGCGGAGCTCAAACGGCTCATGGAGGTCCTCGGCGAGGCGATCACCGACGAACGCGCCGAGCGCGCCGTCCGCGACATGGACGGAGACGGGGACGGGCGCATCTCCCTGGAGGAGTTCGCCGCCTTCATGTCGGGCGGGCGTTGATGGAACGGCCCCCCTCCGCGGCGGCATGGCATGCTGGGGTGATGGAGCCCCAGCAGCTGTGCCTGCGCGTGGCGGAGGAGCTCCGGTTCTTCCTGCCGCCCCGGCACCGGTATGCCGACGTCCACGTCCCCTATGACGGGACCTCGTCGCTGGGGCACGTGGTCGAATCGGCCGGCGTCCCCCTTCCCGAGGTCGGCGGACTCCGTGTGGCCGGCCGTCCCGTCGCCCCCTCCCACCGTCCCGCCTCCGGCGACACCGTGGAGGTCCTTCCGGTCCCCCGTCCCCAGCCGCTGCCCTTCTCCCCGCCCCGTTTCCTCCTCGACGTCCACCTGGGGACACTGGCCCGACGGTTGCGCCTGGTGGGTCTGGACACCACCTACCACAACGACCGGGACGACGACGTACTGGTGGAGGAGGCCAACGCCGAGCGCAGGATCCTGCTCACCCGTGACCGGGGCCTGCTGCGCCGGCGACCGCTGTGGGCCGGCGCCCACGTCCGCGGCACCCGCCCGGACGAGCAGTTCCACGACGTCCTGGGCCGTTTCGCCCCGCCGCTGGCGCCCTGGACCCGCTGTACCGCCTGCAACGGGCCCCTGGAGCACGTGGGCAAGGGCGAGGTGGAGCGCCGGTTGGAGGAGGGGACGCGGGCGACCTACGACGCCTTCGCCCGCTGCCTGGACTGCGACCGCCTCTACTGGCCGGGAGCCCACCACGATCGGCTCACCGCGATCGTCGCGGCGGCGCAGCGGACGGTCGCCGAGGCCGGCGCGCGCTCCGTCGACCGGATGTGACGCCCGCCCGCCGGGTCGGTCATGGACCGCCCGGCGGGCCCGGTGGCCTGTGCCCCGCGGCATGGGGGCCGACCGCGCCTCGGCCACGTCGTCGCCACGGACGATGTTCTCGCCCGTCCCGCCCTGACGGCGATGCGCTTTCCCCTGCCACGACCATCCGTAATTCGTTTACGGCGGAGCACGCCGACGCCCCCTCCGAAATCCTTGGCCGGAATTCCAGCAGCCGCTTTCTGCCCTCTCCTCCTCCAGTCACCGAAACACATCTCCAAACAGCCCCAAACCAGGAAAACGGCATCGGCCCGCATAGCGGAGAAGACGGTCGCGAAAAGAACCGGAATCCGCTTCCGGGAGTTCTCACCGCCACCCTCGACGGATTTCCGCGCGCCCACCCACACGCGCCGCTCCCCACCCTCTTCCACCTCGGCGTGGCCACACTCCCTGGATACGGACACCCCTACAGGCCACTTCCGTGGCAGCGAAACAGAAAAGGGGGTCCTCATCCCGCTATCGTCCCGGACTTCCGGGAATCCCGGGGAAGTCACTGTTCCGGTCCGAGCAAGCACCCTTTCTATATGATGTGTCCCGCGGCCGGAGGGCAACGGATTCGCGTTCGGGACATGGCGACGCCTGGACCGTAAGGCGACAACGGGGGATCGATGTATTTCCATTTCGAACCGACACGAACGCGCGAGACCGTGTTCTCCGGTGGCCGCGGCGGGATCACCGGTGACGGCCCTCCCCTCACCCACGTCCCGTCCGGCTCCTCTTGCGGAGACCCCACGGCCGAGACGGTCGAGAGCCCTCTCACGGGGGTCTTCCTCGCCTTCGCCCGGCGTCTCGACGGGGCCGTGGGCCACGGAACCGTCGCCGCGGCCCTCTCCGCCGACGAGGCGCTGCGCGAAGCCCGCCGCAGGATGCGCATCATCGGCCGTTTCCCCGGGCGCAACCCGGCTCGGGGGACGGCGGTGCCGGCCGACGCCCCCGACCGGCACCATCGGACCCTCGCGGACGGGGGGATCACCGCCTGGGGCGCGCTGAGCGGAAACAGATACACACTGGAGCCGCGGGCCGTGCTCGGACCGGCCGGCCGGTCCCGCCTCCCCGAGGAGGAACTGCTGGGCGCCATCGACGCCACCGAGATCGACGCGGTCTCCCCCCGGCAGGTGGAGACCGCCGTGGCCGAGGTCATGGCGATCGACGTGGCGATGCGGTGGTGGCGGCGCCCCACCCCCGTCCTCGTCCCCGTGCACGAGGAGGCCGAGGCCGCCCTGCCCGAGGCCGCTCGCGCCGAGGCCCGCGCGGCGGGGTTGTCCGTGTCCGGCTACGCGCTGCGCGGATTCGAGTTCGCGATGGCCCTCGTGGTCCTGCACCACGCGGACCGCACCTCCGGCACCTGGGGCACGGCCGTCGGTCCGGGGCTCGACGCGGCCCTGCGCGGCGCCGTGCTGCGCTGTGTCGAGAAACGCGCCATCCCTGTCTCGGGCTCCTCCTTCCCGCTCCGGGCACGCCGGCTGGCCGGCTGGCACTGCACGCGGGAATATCTGGAATTCCTGGACCATCACTGCGGTGACGCCCCGCCCCGCGCCTTCGCCCCCCTCGAAGAAGCCCGCTACTGGACCTCCCTCGCCGAGCTCAGATTCGGCGGCGAACCCCTGCTCGTCTCTCCGTGGGACTGCCCCGGCCTGGGCAGTGTGCGGGTGGTGTGCCCTGGCGCTGCGTCCTCCTGGGACGCGGTCACGGGACCCGACTACGTCTGCCCGTTCCCGTGATCGTCGCCCCGCGCCAGGAGCTCCAGGGTCTGGCGCAGTACGGTGCGCTGCGCCGAGTCCAGGCCGGCCAGTAGCCGGGCGTCGACGCCGGCGCCGAGCGGCCGGAGCACCTCGCGCTGGAGCCGTTCGCCCTCGGCGGTGAGACTCACGGCGTACCGACGACGGTCGTGGGGGTCGCGGACACGTTCGACCAGGCCGAGACCTGTCAGGTGATCGATGATCCCGACCATGCTGGTGCGGTCGATGCCCAGTTCCCGGCCGATGTCCTGCTGGGAGCGCGGGCCGGCGGATTCGATGAGCGTCAGCACCCCGACGTCACGCGACCGGAGGTTGTGGGGACGCAGCTCGGCGTCCAGTTCGCGCACCGCGACACGGGTCACCCGGGCCAGGAGGGAGACCACTGCTTCGCCGGAGGTGGCCTCCCGGTCCCCCGCCAGTGCCTGCTCGCTCGATCGCACGTCGTCACCTTCGGCCGAAATCCGCGGACGGAGTGCCGGAACCCCTGCTCACGGCTTCTACAAATATCAGCATAACCAACGATCCGGAGCACCATCTAGGAACGACCGGCTCGAAGCGCCACCGGAACCTTGATCACCGTCCAACATAATCGTCAGTAAAGCTGATTGACAAGGAAGCTGATCGTTTGTAAAGCTGATGGCGTTCCGCGGTGGCGGAACGCCATGTCCTGTCGCACCAGCCGGAGAGGGATCGGTGGCCACCGAAATCGCCTTTGTGTTCCCTGGTCAGGGGAGCCAGTCCCCCGGGATGGGGGCCGACCTGTTAGAGCGCTCTCCGTCCCTGCGCCGCGCCCTGCGCCTCGCCGAGGAGATCACCCGCTCCGACCTCACCGGCGCCATGCTGCACGGTCCCGCCGAGCGGCTCGGCGCGACCGTCACGACCCAGGCCACCGTCTTCGCGGTCTCGGTCGCGGTCGCCGAGCTCGCCGCCGAACGCGGGTTCCGCCCCGCCGCGGTCGCGGGGCACAGCCTCGGCGAGTTCAGCGCGCTCGTCGCGGGCGGCTGGCTCGACCTCGCCTCCGCGACGCGGGCCGTGGTCCTGCGGGCCCAGGCCATGGAACGCTGCTGCGTCTCCTCCCCCGGCGCGATGGCCGCGGTCATCGGTCTGGACGTCGAACGGGTCGCCCCGCTCCTGCCGTCCGGTTCCGACGTGGTCGTCGCCAACGTCAACGGCCCCGGCCAGGTCGTCCTGTCGGGCCCCAGTGCGGAGGTCTCCTCCCTCGAGGAGCCGTTGCTCGCCGCGGGGGCGGCCGGCTACCAGAGACTCCCCGTGGCCGGGGCCTTCCATTCCCCGCTGATGGCCGCCGCTCAACAGGAGTTCGCGCCCGTCGTCGACACGCTCCCCCTGCGCCCGGGACACACGCCCATGGTCTCGAGCATCACCGGCGGGTTGGTCGAGGATGTCGACACCTATCGCGAGCTGCTGCGCGGCCAGATCACCGCCCCGGTCCAATGGGAGCGGACCGCGACCACCCTCCTCCGGTTGTGCCCCGACGGCGCGGTCGAGATGGGCCCGGGCCGGGTGCTGCGCGGTCTCCTACGCCGCGTCGACCGCTCCTGGCCCGTGGCCAACTGCCGGGCGTGGCCCGACCTCCCTGCCCTGGCTCACCGCTTCGGCACCGACCCGGCGACCCGGCTTCCCGTCGGCTGATCCCCCCTCCCGCCCCCGTGGCCCACCCCTCTCCCCACGCGCGCGGCCCCCGGCACTCCCCCGTCCCGCGTTCCGCCCCTCGGCGGTCATCCCCCACCCATCGCCCCCGGGCCGCGCACGGCGGCCCCAGACCCAAGGAAACCCAATGCGCAGAGTCGCCATCACCGGTCTCGGAGTACTCGCCCCGAACGGAACGGGCGTGAAGGAGTACGCCCGAGCCCTTTGGGAGGGGCAGGGCGCGATCTCCCGCATCACCGCCTTCGATCCCTCCGGCCACCACTCCCGCATCGCCGGACAGGTCGACCATCCCTCGCTTCCCTCGGGTGCGGCCGAGGACCCCGACGGCGAAGACCGCGTGGTACGCATGGCCCAGATCGCCGCCGACGAGGCCCTGGCCTCCGCTGGGCTTCCCGACCCCCGGGTCAGCCCCGACCGCATCGGCGTGGCCGTGTCCAACGCCATCGGCGGCATCTTCATGACCGAGCACTTCGCCGACATCACGGCCGGGGGCACCGGACCGATCGACGTCCGGGCCGCCCATCCCCAGCTGCACCGCGCCGCCACCTTCGCCACACCCGGCAGCGTCATCGCCGACGCCTACGGTTTCGAGGGGGTGTGCGCCACGCTCACCACCGGCTGCACCGGCGGCAACGACGCCATCGGCTTCGCCCTGGACGCGATCCGGCGCGGTGACGCGGACGTGATGCTGGCCGGCGGCGCCGAGGCCCCCGTCAGCCCCTTCGTGGTGGCCTGCTTCGACGTCATCGGGGCGCTGTCCGTGCGCAACGACGACCCCGAGCACGCCTCACGTCCCTTCGAACGCGACCGCGACGGTTTCGTGCTCGCCGAGGGGGCGGGGCTGGCCGTACTGGAGGAGTGGGAGCACGCGCGGGCCCGCGGGGCGACCGTGCTCGGCGAGGTTCTCGGCTACGGCAGCGTCAACAACGCCTTCCACATGACCGACCTCGACTTCGACGGCGCCGACCTGGCGCGCTCCTTCCGGCTGGCGTTGGAGGACGCCCGCTGCGGACCGGAGCGCGTGGGCTACATCAACGCCCACGGCAGCTCCACCCCGCAGAACGACGTCTGCGAGACCAACGCCATCAAGAGCGTCCTGGGCGCACACGCCCGGACCACCCCGGTCAGCTCCACCAAGTCCATGGTCGGCCACGCGCTGGCCGCGGCCAACGCGCTGGAGTTCGTGGCCTCGGCCCTGGCCCTACGCGACGGCGTGCTTCCTCCCACCATCAATCTGTTCGAAGCCGACCGGTACTGCGACCTCGACTACGTGCCCAACACGGCGCGCGAGGCCGATCCCGGCGTCATCGCCAGCCTGTCCAGCGGGTTCGGCGGCATTCACTCCACTGTCGTGCTCGGTGCCGTGTGAAGAAGGAGACGAGGATGCGTCAAGTCGTCATCACCGGCATGGGGATCACCCTGCCAGGGGCCCATCGGCCCGACGAGTTGTGGGACCTGGCCGTGGCCGGACACAGCCAGGTCGCGCCCATCGATCGCTTCGACACCACCGGGCACACCTGCCCCCGGGCGGGCGTCGTCGCCGACGAGGCGCTCGGGGCGCTGCCCAACCGACTGCGTAAACGGATGGACCGCTTCAGCGCGCTGGCCCTGGCCGCCGCCGACTCCGCCCTGGCCGACGCCGGGCTCTCCCCCGACGGCCCCGCCGGCGACATCGGCGTCTACCTGGGGAACATGTACGCCGGCTGGGAGATCACCGAACCCAGCCTGCGCCGCCTGTACACCCAGGGCTACACCGGCGTCAGCCCCTACATCGCGTCGGCCTGGTTCCCCACCGCGGCGCAGGGACAGGTCACCATCGCGCGCGGTCTCAAGGGGTTCAGCAAGACCGTCTCGGCCGACACCGCCGGCAGCGCCCTGGCCATCGGCTACGGCATGCGCGCCATCCAGGAGGGCCGGGCCCGCGTGATGCTGTGCGGTGGCGCCGAAGCCCCCATCACCCCCTACGCCTACACCTTCTGCACCAACGGCGGGCGGACGAGCCCCACCGGCTACCTGCCGTTCGACTCACGGGCGAACGGCTTCTGCGTCGGGGAGGGTGCGGTCTTCCTCGTCTTGGAGGACGCCGAATCCGCGCACGCGCGTGGTGCCCGCGTCCACGCGCGCGTCTCCGGCTTCGGGGTGGGCCGTGCCCGCCAGAACGAGGTCTTCGCCGGGCCCGGGCGGCGGGCGCTGTCCCGGGTGATCAGCACCGCCGTATCCGAGGCGGGCATCAGTCCCGACCTGGTCGACTACGTCGGCCTGGACGCCCAGGGCACCGTCGCCGCCGACGAGGCCGAGCTGGCCGTCCTGGAGTCCACTCTCGGCCCGGCCGGTGACCGTCGCGGGCAGACCACCATCAAACCGGTCACCGGGCATCTGCTCGGTGCGGCGGCCGCGGTCGAGGCGGCCGGCGCCCTGCTGGCCATACGCCATGGCGTCACGCCCGCGATCGCCTCCTCCCCCACTGAATCCGGGGCCACGGACCACCATCTCGCACCGGTGAACCGCGCCCCACGTCGGCGCCCCGTGCGCAACGCACTCGTCAACGCCCGGGGCGCCGACGGAACCGTGGCCGCCTGTCTGATCAGCGCGGCCTGATCCGGGGATCGCCATGTGTCCACGGACAGTCCCACCCGACAACCGAGGAGCCCGAATGACCCAGTGCACGTCCGGAAACAGCGTCTACGACAAGGTGCACCGCGCCCTCGTCGCGCTGGACATCGACGCGGCGAAGATCCGCCCCGAGACCGACCTCAAGGCCGAACTCGACATCGATTCGACCGAACTGGTGGAGATCGCGGCGTCGGTGACCGCGGGAAGCGGCCGCCGCGTCGACGGCAAGACGCTCAAGGGGGCGCGTACCGTCTCCGACCTTGTCCGGTTGCTGGAGGAACCCCCCTCCGGCGACTCCGCGTCCACCTCCGAAGGAGCCGACCGCCCCATGTACCACACCGAACACTCGGTGACGATCGACGCTCCGCTCGAAATCGTCTGGGAGGTCCTTTACGACGTCGAGGGCTATGCCCGGCTCTTCCCCTCGACCCTGGAGTCCACCCTCGTCGAAGAGGGTGAGGACTACCAGGTCGTCCGCCGACTCTCACAGGAGAACGGCCAGACCCAGACGTGGTTGACCCGTCGTGACATCGATCTGGCCAACCGTGTCATCGCCTTCCGCCGCCTGGACGAGGCCCCCCTGTTTGAGACGATGACCGGCGAGTGGCGGCTCTTCCCCTATCGCAACGGCGGCACCCAGCTGGTCGCGACCCACGACTACCGTTTCCGCGCGGCGGTGGACGGCCGGATCGCCGGCCGCTACACCCCCGAGGAGGCCGCCGAGCTGGTGCGCGGCAACATCGATCGTGGTTCCTCCGAGAACCTGGCGGCCTTCAAGCGCGAATGTGAGCGTCGGCACCAGCTCGCCCTGACGGGGTGAGGTGTCCGCTCCAGCGCTCGTCGGCATCGACATCAGCTCCATACGTGGTTGGCGTGACCGGATCACCCGTACCCCTTCGGTCTGCGCCACCGCGTTCACCCGGGAGGAGATGTCCTGGGCAGAGGGCTCTCCTCTCCGTTACGCCCGTCTGTGGACGGTCAAGGAGGCCGTCCTCAAGGCGTTGGGAAGCGGATTCGACGGTGTGGGCTGGCGTGGGGCCGAGGTCTGTCCCGGCCCCACGTGGCCCGGTGGGGTCCGGTTGCCTCCCTCGGCCGGGGACGCCCACCGTCTCGCCCCGTGGTGGTCGGCGAGCACGGTCGTGGGTGGGCACGCCGTCACCGTCGTGCTGCGTGGCGGTCTGGCCGCGCGTTGCGCCGTCGCCCTGCGTCCGTTGCGGGAGGTGACCGACCGTGGGGCGCGCAGGCGGGCCGCGTCCGCGGCTGCCCGGGCCGCCGCCGCGGACGCGGCCCGCCTGCTGGGCCGGCCCCGTCCCCTGTCGTGGGGGGTCGCCGATTCGGGGGCTCCGGTGGCCCGTTCCGCCTCTGGTCGGGAGTTCGTCCTCTCCCTGAGCCATGACGACCGGTTGGCGGGGGCGGTGGTGGTCGATTCCGACCAGGGGAATCGGCGACGGGACAGGCCGTCCCTGCACGCGCTCCCTGTGGGCCTGTCCCTTCGCTTCATCCCCTTGGTGGTCGACTACGGCGGAAGCAGGCTCGACGCCGCCCGTTGAGGAGGACGCTTCTCGGGTCCATTGTCCGCTCAGCCCGGCCGGGCCGGTCTCCTAGGCGATGCCGACGAACCGTGCCCGATCCCCGTGTCCGGCGTGGACGGGATGCGGCTCACATGGGTTTTCGCCGTGGCCGGGCTCGACACCGGCCGATCGGGCGGTCGCCTCGTCGGACAGCCCGATGGCTCCCACCTCCCGTTCGTGGCGCGAGCACGTGGTAGGTGGGGGGTGACGATTCCGACGGTGCGGGCGGCGGGGAACGGCGGGTGACACGGCGCTGTCGGGCCGACCGTCCCGGCGTGTGCAAGGGACACCCTGGCGGAAGGAGCGGCCGAGGGGGAGGCGCTCCCGCGACCGTGGTGTGCCCGAGGCCGGTGTCCTTTCCGCGCGGCGGTGCCGGGGGCGTCTTTCCCAAGGGCTTCCGACGGGGAGGCGACGGCCCCGTCCTCACCGCTCTCCCATCCCGCGCCGCGACGCTAGGCCGATATCGGCGGCGCGCGGGAGCACCCGGATCGGCGCCGTGGGTCTGCTCCCGATCACCCGGTCGAATCGCGGGGACCCCGTGTCTTCGGCGTCCTCGGAAAGAAGCCCGCGCAACGGGAAAACCTCCGAGCAGACCGGCCGTCGCCACTCCGACCGTCTTGCCGATCCTCCGCCCGGTGTCCGTCCGCCTCCCTCCCGCGTTCCCCCTGTCCGGCGAGATTCACGCTGGTCAGCCGGCCGGCCGTGGTCATCGGCCGCGCGACGTCGCCTGGACCGCACACCCGGACGCGGGGGCGGCCACACCTGCGATGGGAGGAGACCGGCGGGGAAGGCTGGGGCCGGTCCCGACGTAGAGGGGGGATCGATCGCCGGGACCGGCCGGGCGCAGGCGGCCCACGCCGGCCGCGTACACGCCCACGGGTGGTCTTCACGGGGAGGGGGATCCGCGAGCCACCCGAAACTGACAGTAGGGGCGGCGTCCCGCTCTTGCGCGAAAACGGCGGTGTTTCGTATGAACACATGAAAAAGTCGTCGTGGGACCGACGACCCTGGACATCATCGGTCGGCTGTGCATGGCCGCCCTCCCCGAAGGGCGAGCGGACGGCCGCTCCCCCGCGGAACGTCGTCGGTCGTCGCGCCCCGAGTCGGCCGGTCCACGGGCCTCGACGCGCGCCATTCCTCCTCCACGGCCCGCCCGGCCATCTTGTGGCGCGGTGCCACGGACTCGGCGGTGGGGAGGGCGCGCCTCGCGCCGGCCCCAGGGCTGCGGCTCTCCCTTCACGTCATATCAGGTGGACGGGGCGGATGCGGTCCTGTCGCGATACCGCGCCTGGCCGTTCTGCGACACCGCGTCGACGGACTCCGCCACGCCGAGCGCCCCGGTCGGGTCCGTGGGCCTTGGACTCGACACCAGGGAGGGCTGTCCGGCGACGGCCAAGACGGTCTCTCGCCCGCGGGCAGACCCCGGTCCGCGGGCGACGCGCGGGTGAACATCCTCACTCCCTCGGTGCCCACCGGGTCCGGGCCGTGGAGCGCGGCCGCCGTCTCGCCGCGTGAGGCGGCGGTCGGACGGGAGGCGCCCCCGCCGCCGCGGTTTGCGATCGGGCCGGAGAGAAGAGAAGATCACTCCATGCTGATATCAGCGGACAATGATGTGATGAGGGCACTGGCCGATCCGCTCCGGCTCCAGATCGTGTCCCTGCTCGCCCACGAGACCCTGTGCACCACCCACCTGATCGCCGAGACCGGGGCCCGCCAGACCAACCTCTCCAACCACCTGCGGGTACTGCGCGAGGCGGGCGTGGTCGAGACCGAGCCCTGCGGTCGCTACACCTACTACCGGCTGCGCCCCGAGGTCCTGGAGTCGCTGTCGGAGAAGCTCTCCGCCCTCGCGGCCACCGCCCGCTCCAGCGCCGACGTCCGGAGGCCCTGCTGATGTCCGCGACCGACACCTCGGTGTCCACGGCCGCGCTCACCCGGCGGCTGTCCTTCCTCGACCGCTTCCTCGCCCTGTGGATCCTTCTGGCCATGGCGGCCGGCCTGGGGCTGGGCCATCTCGTCCCCGGCCTGGACCGGGCACTGGCGGCGTTGGAGGTCGGCGGCATCTCACTGCCGATCGCGCTGGGCCTGCTGGTCATGATGTACCCGGTGCTGGCCAAGGTCCGTTACGACCGCCTGGACACCGTCACCCGCGACAGGCGGCTGCTGGTCTCCTCGCTGGTGCTCAACTGGCTCATCGGTCCCGCGGTCATGTTCGCCCTGGCCTGGCTCTTCCTGCCCGATCTGCCCGAGTACCGCACCGGCCTGATCATCGTCGGGCTGGCCCGGTGCATCGCCATGGTCATCATCTGGAACGATCTGGCCTGCGGCGACCGCGAGGCCGCCGCCGTCCTGGTCGCGCTCAACTCCGTCTTCCAGGTGCTCGCCTTCGGCGCGTTGGGATGGTTCTACCTCGACCTGCTTCCCGGCTGGCTGGGCCTGGACACCGGCGGCCTGGACGTCTCCGCCACGCAGATCGCCCTCAACGTGGTGGTCTTCCTCGGTATCCCGTTGCTGGCCGGCTACCTCACCCGCCGCATCGGTGAGAGGCGGATGGGCCGCGACCGCTACGAGACGGTGTTCCTGCCCCGGATCGGCCCCTGGGCGCTGTACGGGCTGCTGTTCACCGTCGTGCTGCTGTTCGCCCTCCAGGGGGGCACCATCACGGCCAACCCGCTCGACGTCGTACGCGTCGCGCTGCCGTTGCTGGTCTATTTCGTCGTCATGTGGTTTGGTTCCTTCGTCCTGGGCCGGGCCATCGGGCTGCCCTACGACCGCACCGCCACGCTGGCCTTCACCGCCGCCGGCAACAACTTCGAGCTGGCCATCGCCGTGGCCATCGCCTCCTTCGGGGTGACCTCCGGTCAGGCCCTCGCCGGTGTCGTCGGCCCCCTCATCGAGGTGCCCGTCCTCATCGGCCTGGTCCACGTCTCGTTGGCCTGGCGGCGCCGGCTCTCCCGCGGGGCCGTCGACGTCCGGCGGTGACCGGCCGCCCGCTCCCACCCATGACTACCAGGAACACGGTGATCCCCTTGTCCCACGTCCCCAGCGTGCTCTTCGTCTGCGTCCACAACGCCGGGCGTTCCCAAATGGCCGCGGGGTGGCTGCGCCACCTCGCCGGAGACGCGGTGGAGGTCCGCTCCGCCGGTTCGGCGCCCGCCGCTGAGGTCAACCCGGTCGCGGTGGCGGCGATGGCCGAGATCGGTGTCGACATCACCGCCGAACGCCCCAAGGTGCTCACGGCCGACGCGGTCGTCGCCAGCGACGTGGTCATCACCATGGGCTGTGGCGACGCCTGCCCGGTCTTTCCCGGAAAGACCTACCTCGACTGGCGGCTCGACGACCCCGCGGGACTCGGCATCGAGGCGGTGCGTCCCATCCGTGACGAGATCGGCCGTCGGGTCAGGGACCTGCTCCACGACCTGGGCGTCTCCTGACCCGTCCGCGCTCCTGGTGGGCGGAGGACGCCCCGGTTCGGGGCGCGGTCCCGGCTCGGTCGGGGCCGGGACCGCGCCCCTTCGCCATCTGACGAGGACTCGGCCGCCGCGCCTCCGGGTGGGAGGCGGTGCCCGGGTCCGGACTGATCGAGGAACCCTCCATGCCGAACGTCAACGGCCGTCTCCACGACGTGGTGGTGGTCGGAGGAGGCCAGGCGGGACTGGCCGTCGGTTACTTCCTGCGTCGCGCGGGCCTGGACTACGTCATCTTGGACGCCGAGGACGCTCCGGGCGGCTCCTGGCGGCACTACTGGGAATCGCTCCGGCTGTTCTCGCCCGCCGAGCACAGCGTGCTGCCCGGTTGGTGGATGCCCCGCCAGGAGGGCCGGGACTACCCCGACGCCGACCATGTGGCGCGTTATCTGGCCGCCTACGAGCGGCGGTACGCGCTCGCCGTACGCCGTCCCGTGCGAGTGCGCGCGGTACGCGCGCGCGAGGAGTGGCTGACGGTCGAAACCGACACGGCCACCTGGCGGGCGCGTCGGGTCGTCAGCGCCACCGGCACGTGGCGTGCCCCGTTCGTCCCGGCCTATCCGGGCCGTGCCGAGTTCGGCGGGCTCCAGCTGCACACGGTGGGCTACCGGCGCGCCGCCGACTTCCGCGGGCAACGGGTCCTGGTCGTGGGCGGGGGCAACTCCGCCGCCCAGATCCTCGCCGACGTCTCCCGCGTCGCCGAGACGGTGTGGGCCACCCGGCGCCCCCCACGCCTGCTCCCCGACGACGTGGACGGACGGGTGCTGTTCGACGCGGCAACGGAGCGGGTACGCGGCAACGGGGCCGGCGGTGTGGTCGGGCACATCGTCGTGGTGCCCGAGGTCGGGGAGGCCCGCGCGCGGGGCGTGCTGCGGGCGGAGCCGATGTTCGACCGTCTCACCCGCTCCGGTGCGCTGTGGCCGGACGGCACCCACCGCGACTTCGACGCGGTGACTGGTGTACCGGGTTCCGTCCCGTCCTGTCCCACCTGGGCCCTTTGGGGGTGCGCGGTCCGGGCGGTCGGGTCGAGGTCGAGGGCACCCGTAGCCGAAGGGAGCCCCGCCTGCACCTGGTGGGCTACGGCGACTGGACCGGGACGGCCTCGGCCACCCTGATCGGCGTCGGGCGCGGCGCCAAGAGCGCGGTCGCGCGGATCGGCGCCGAACTGCGGGAGTCCGGTGCCGCCCCCCGAACGTGATGGCCGCGGCCGCTGGATCGCTGCCGTGCGTGGGGCTGGTCCCGGATCGCGCGGGTGAGGGTCGTATTCGGACGGGTCTGGCCGGCGGGGCAAGAGGTGGCCGATACGGGCGGGGGCGGCGCGTATCCAGTGACGCTTGGAGTCATGGCGTAGCAGGACCTGGGCCACCGCGACGCAGACCGGTTCGGCGTCGGTGAGCAGCCGGTCGGGGCCGCGTTTGACGGGTTGTCCGCGCGAAGGCGGGACTGGTCGTCCAGGTGGACGGAGAGTGCACTCAGAAGGGCGTCAGGGTTGGTCGGCGCACACCGACCCTCGACGCCCTTCGCCGTGTCCGCGGGAGATCCAGAAACCCCCCATCAACGATCCAGCGTGGAGCGTGTGCGGCGGTCGGCCCCGGGGCCGGCGCTCACCGACTTCCCGTGCCGGCCGGACGTCAGCGCCGCCGCGCCCCCGGACCAGGCGCTCGGCGCGTCGTGGTGACCGCGGGCGTGAGCCTCCTCGCCGCCGGCCCGCACCGGCGCACCCGTTTCCTGGCCCGCGGCCAGGGGGTGATCGACCGTTTCGGCCTGCCGCCCCCTCGCCGAGGCGCGCGACCGCTGCGGGGCGGACGGCCCGTCCTGTTCCACGCCCAGGAGCCGGGCCGACCCGGCGTGACCTGGACCGGGCGGGGCTGCCCGAGTGGACACCGGGCTGGGACCCCGATCCCCAGGACGTCTTCTGCGACTCTCCGCGCTGTGAGCCGAACAAGGTCGAGCGCGCGGGGTTCCTCGGAGGAGGAGACCGGCCCGCCACCTCCTCGACCGGTGGACCTGATCCGAACGAGGACCGGGACACCGTGGTCCGGCTCACCGCGGGCGAGCGGAAGGGCCGGGACGCGCGCCTGGGGCGAATCCCCGCCGACCCGGCGCCCCTGGGCCCCGAACGGGCCGGCGGAAGACCCGCCCGCCCCTGTGCCGCCGTGCGCAACCGCGCTGGCACGGGGGCTCCCCGTGTCGCGTATGCTCCAAATGCTGGACGAGCAAGGTTCCTGCTCGCGCCCGCTTCCAGCCAGGCAGGCAGAAGGAGCCCACGTGGCCGAGCTCGAAACTGGTCCGGTCCTCCCCGAGTCCGCGAACGAGAGATTCGGCGACATCGTCGCCGTGCTCGGTGAGCTCACCCGGGTCCTCGCGCAAGAAGAGGACATGTCCACGACCCTCCAACGGATTCTGGAGCTCACCCTCCGGCTGATCCCCGGCTGCCACGCGGCCAGCGTCACCCTCCTCGACGACGCGGGCAAGCCGGCCACCGCGGTCGCCACCAGCGACGAGATCTACCGGCTCGACCAGGAGCAGTACGACCTGGGGGACGGTCCCTGCCTCGACGCCGCGCGGCGTCGGAGCACCAACCGCTGCCGGCTCGGCGAGGCCGAGCAGAACTGGCCGGAGTTCACCGCGACCGCCAAGAGGATGGGGCTGCGCAGCTACCTGTCGGCCGGCCTCATCTCCGAGGACGGGCGGCCGGTGGGCGCCCTCAACCTGTCGAGCAGGGACGACGACGGCTTCGACGCGCTGGACGAGGCGTTCATCGCGCTGTTCGCGCTGCCCGCGGCCGCGGTCATCACCGGTCGCGACCGCTACCAGCGTACCGCCGAGCTCGCCGCCCAGATGGAGGCGGCGCTGGCCTCCCGCGCGGTCATCGACCAGGCGATCGGGATCATCATGGCCCAGTCGGGGTGTGACGCCGCCGAGGCGTTCCAACGGCTGCGGCGCTCCTCCAACAACCAGAACGTCAAGCTGCGCGACCTCGCCGAGCGTATCGTCACCCAGGTGGGGGGCCAGGCCGAACGGTGATTCCGGCCGCGCCGCGGGTTCTGCACTAGACTGGGCGGCAGCACCGGGGTCCAGCAGCGGGCCCTGACACGGCGGTGGCGCCGGACGAAGGTGCCCCGACGGGTCCTCCTCCAGTAATTCGGTGCGAAGCTGTTCCTGCCCCCAGGAGTCAGCAATGCCTGCCATGAACGCAGGTGCCGGGGCCTCGATCCCGAACACACAGGATCGGGCCCGACCGGCCGCCGACCATCAGTCCCGAACATCCACCACGTCGGACCACGACGTGGTGACCGCCGGCCTGTTCGACCAGATGCGCCGCACCCAGTCCGGCAGCTCCCAGCGCGCCGTCCTGCGGGAGCGCATCGTCGAACACCACATCGGGCTGGCCAAGAGCATCGCCTCCCGTTACGCCCACCGGGGCGAACCGATGGAGGATCTGGAACAGGCCGCCCTGCTCGGCCTGGTCAAGGCGATCAACGGATTCGACCCCGACCTCGGCCACGACTTCGTCGCCTATGCGGTGCCGATGATGACGGGCGAGGTCAAACGACATTTCCGCGACAAGACGTGGGCGGTGCGGGTGCCGCGCCGCCGCCAGGAGCGCCGAACCGAACTCAACGCGGCGGTCCGGAGGCTCACCCAAGAGCACGGCCGCTCGCCGACCATGCGGGAGCTCGCCGAGGAGATGCGCCTTCCGCTGGACGACCTCTCCGACCTGATGGAGGCCGCCTCGGCTTACAGCGCGCTGTCCCTGGACTCGCCCGCGGGCGAGAACGAGGACGGCGGGATCAACCTCGGCGACACGATCGGCGGTGACGATCCGACCCTGGAGTCCGTCGTGGACCGTGAGGCGCTGCCGGCGCTGTTGTCGGCCCTGCCGGAGCGGGAACGTCGCATCGTGTTGCTGCGCTTCTTCGGCAACAAGACCCAGAGCGAGATCGCCCGCGAGGTGGGGATCTCGCAGATGCACGTCTCGCGCCTGCTGGCGGGGGCGCTCGCCCGTCTCCGACGCGCGCTGCTCTCCGACTGAGGGGCCGGCCTGTTCCCTCCCGCCGCCCAGGAGCGGATGGGGGTGGTTCCTCGTCGAAGGGGACGGGGGATCGGGGGCCTCGCCATCCCCACGGCGTCCCCGGAGGGGCGCGCTCAGCGTTCGTGGCGCAGGCGCTGCCACACCCAGTAGACGTTGAGGCAGGCGGCCACACAACCGGCCGAGAGCACGAGGGTCAACGGGGCCGAACCGGCCCACAGGGCCGCCGAGAGCGCGCCGACGAACAGGACGGCGACGCCGAAGACCGCGAGCACCAGTCGGAACAGCAGTGGGCTCGCGGGCCTCTCGAGGCTCCCCAGGGCTCCCTTGAGATGCCCGCGCCGTAGCCCGTCGCGTCGCCTGGCGTTTCTCACTCCTCCATGGTAAAGCGCAGCAGCGCGGCGACGCCGTCGGTGGCGTCCTTGGGATCGGGCAGCGTCGTGAACCCGGCGTCGGTGGCCTGGGCCGCTCGCAGGAGCAGGGCGCTCGCGGGGCCCTGGAAGGCCGTGTCAGGGTCGGTGAGCCGACCTCGCTCGGTCGACACCTCCAGCGGGTCGGTGGCCGAGGCCCACATCACGGGTTCGTCGATCACGTCCGGGCTGAGCAGCAGGGTCCGCACCTGGCCGGTGCGCAGCGCCCCGGCCGTGGAATCGGCTCCCTGCACGGCGCGCCCGTCCCTGCCCAGCTCCTGGGAGAGCTCGGCCAGCACCTCGGCGTGCCGCGCGTTCGCCCTGTCGCGCAGTCCCGCGTCCACGGCTTCGCGCAGGCTGTCGACCGCGCCTCCCTCGGCCCGGCCACCGGGCACCTCCACGACGAGGTCGTGGACACGCTCGCTCAAGTGCTCCCGCAGCTTGCCGATGGCGCGTTCGTCACCGCCCACGAACACCACGGCGGCCGACACCTCGGCCACGGCCTCCTCGACGTCTCCGGCGACGGCCGCCGCGTTCTCCGACCAGACCTCCTCGGAGTGACGCTGGTAGCGCTTGTGGGACCAGCCGCCGGCGTTGACCTTCTGCACGTGCAGTGTCGCGCCGCTGAAGGACCGTTCGTCCACCGGACCACCGTGCGCGGGGTAGGCGTCGACGTCGGCACCGAGACGGTCGACGGCCACGACGACGTGCGGCACGCCCGCGTCCAAGACGGTGACCAGTTCCAGCGGATCCCCGCCACGCCGCCAGGAGGCGCGATCGCGTACGGGAGGGCGCGGCAGCGTGTGGGCCGCGAGGATCCGTCCCTCGGCCGCGAAGAGCGCTTCTCCCTGCGGACCGGGAAGGTTCGAGACCCCGCCGACGACCCCGTCGAGGGCCTGGAGGGTCTCCTCGTCCGCTCCGCTCGCCGCGAGTTCCTCGCGCAGTCCACGCCAACGGAGTTCGATCTCCTTGGCGGCGCTCTCCGTGCTGCGCGTGGTGTCCAGATAGACCGAGGCGACCGGCCCGGACACGGAGTACAGGGGGTGCAGAAATCCAAGGTCCATGGCGTTGGGGCCGCGTCACGTGGACGTGACCCGTCCTCACCTCCACACGGCTGTCGTCTCTTCACTCACTTCACGGGCCGCTGCCCGTGAGCAAGGACGACATGCGAACAGTAAGGGATTCCTTACCCGTGGGGGAAGCCCTCCCTCGCGGAACCGGCGACGGGCGGCCGGTGACGAGGCGGTTTGTCGTCCGGAACGGCCGGGTAGCCGCGATGGAACGGCACGAGCACCGATCGATGAGAGGGGCGACGCCATGGAACGCGGCAGCGACAAGCACGGACCGCGGATCGACGAGCAGATGCAGGAAGAGGTGCAGGGGGCTCTGAAGGCCAACCGTCCCACCCGCGCTGACGAGGGGCGCGAGCCCGAACCGCTCGTCAACGACGACGGACGTCCCGCGACCGACCCCCAGGCCGGACTCGACGAGGACGAACGCGCCTAGCCGGACCGGCGGCCCGGCCGTTGGGAGCCGGGCCGCGGCGGGACCCGGACGCCACCGGGGTGAGGACCGCGCCCGGCCGTGAGGGCCGGGCGCGCGAAGGTCACTCCGCGTCGAAGATCGCGGGGAGCGCCGACTCGTAGACCGCGCGCAGCTCCTCCAACGGAATGTCGAAACCCCCGTCGGAGTGGCGGACGGCCAGCCCGGAACCGCCGACGGAGCCGATCGCCGTAGCCGCAACACCGTGCCGATCGCACAATTGGGCGAACACGGACTCGGCCTCCGGCCGCACCACGACGACCGCGCGGGCCGCGGACTCGCTGAACAGCTCCACGAACGGGTCGCCGGAGAGCTCCACCGAACAGCCCACCCCGCCACGCAGGCACGACTCGGCGAGGGCGACCACCAGACCGCCGTCGGACAGGTCGTGCGCGGCCGCGACGGCACCTTGGTCGGCGGCGTCGGCCAGCAGTTCGCCCAGCGCGGCCTCGGCGGCCAGGTCCACCCGCGGCGGCAGGCCGCCGAGATGGCCGTGGATGACGTCGGCCCAGGCCGAACCGCCCAGTTCCACCCGGGTCTCACCGAGCAGGAACACCCTGGCGCCCTCAAGGTCGCGCCCGAAGGCGCTGGTCAGCCGCTGGTTCACGTCGTCGATCACGCCCAGGACACCGATGACCGGCGTCGGGTTGATCGCCGTGCTCCCGGTCTGGTTGTAGAAGCTGACGTTGCCTCCGGTCACCGGGGTGCCCAGCTGCCGGCAGGCGTCGGCCAGTCCCCGGGTCGACTCGGCGAACTGCCACATGACCGCGGGATCCTCGGGAGAACCGAAGTTCAGGCAGTTGGTGACCGCGAGCGGCCGCGCCCCGGTGACCGCCACGTTGCGGTAGGCCTCGGCGTAGGCGAGCTGGGTGCCGGTGTAGGGGTCCAGACGGGTGTAGCGGCCGTTGCCGTCGGTGGCCAGCGCGACACCGCGGTCGCCCTCGTCGGTGATGCGGATCATCCCGCCGTCGTGCGGTGTGGCCAGCACGGTGTTGCCGAGCACGTAGCGGTCGTACTGGGAGGTGACCCAGGAGGGGTCGGCGATGCCCGGGGCGCCGAGCAGGCGCAGCGCCTGCTCGCGCAGCTCGGCGTCGGTACGGGGACGCTCCAGCCGCGCCGCGTCGTCGGCCTGGAGGTCGTCCTGCTCGGCGGGCCGGGCGTAGGGGCGCTCGTAGACGGGGCCCTCGTCGGAGGCGGTCCGCGGGGGCATGTCGACGATCGTCTCGCCACGCCAGGTCATCACCAGGCGGCCGCCCCGCTCGGCCTCCTCGGGGGTGACGTCGGTGACCTCGCCGATGACGCTGGCGAGGATGTCCCACTTGGCGCAGGTGGCCATGAACTCGTCGAGGCGGTCCGGCGCGACGATGGCCATCATCCGCTCCTGCGACTCGCTCATCAGGATCTCCTCCGGCGTCAACCGGGGGTCGCGCAGCGGGACGCGGTCGAGTTCGATGCGCATGCCACCGGTGCCGCCGGCCGCGAGCTCGGTGGTGGCACAGGAGACGCCGGCCGCGCCGAGGTCCTGGATGCCGACGACCAGGTCCTTGGCGAACAGCTCCAGGCTGCACTCGATGAGCAGCTTCTCCAGGAACGGGTCACCCACCTGCACGCTGGGGCGCTTGGCGTGGCTCTCCTCGTCGAAGGTCGCGCTGGCCAGCACGGAGGCGCCGCCGATGCCGTCGGGGCCCGTGGTCGCGCCGAACAGGACGACCTTGTTCCCGGGACCGGGGGCCTGGGCGAGCTTGATGTCCTCGTGCCGCATCACCCCCACGCACAGGGCGTTGACGAGGGGGTTGCCGGCGTACCCGGCGTCGAATCCGATCTCCCCGCCGATGTTGGGCAGACCGAGGCAGTTGCCGTAGAAGGAGATGCCCGACACCACTCCGGGCAGCACCCTGCGGGTGTCGGGGGCGTCGGCGGGGCCGAAGCGCAGCGCGTCCATGACGGCGACCGGACGGGCGCCCATCGTGAGGATGTCGCGGACGATCCCCCCGACACCGGTCGCGGCGCCCTGGTGGGGCTCGACGTAGGAGGGGTGGTTGTGCGACTCGATCTTGAACGTGACCGCGTAACCGTCGCCGACGTCCACCACGCCGGCGTTCTCCCCCATGCCGACGAGCAGCGCGTCGCTCTCGGGGGCCTTCTCGCCGAACTGGCGCAGGTGCACCTTGGAACTCTTGTAGGAGCAGTGCTCGCTCCACATGACCGAGTAGATGGCCAGCTCCGCGGAGGTCGGCCGGCGTCCGAGGATGTCGCGGACGCGGTCGTACTCGTCCTCCTTCATCCCCAGCTCGGCGAAGGGCTGCGGGGTGTCGGGGGTGCTCTCGGCCTTGGCTACGGTGTCGAACCGGGGTTCTTCGGGCATTGCGCGGTGTTTTCCGTTCGGGATGCTGGTGCGCGGCGCGCGCGGACTGGGGTTTACGGGGCGGAAGACGGCGACGCCGACGGCTCGGTGGCGTGCGCGATGAGCAGGCCGGCGGTCGAGTCCTCGGTGTAGGGCTCGGCGCTGCCCTGGACGATGACGGATCCGTTGGTCAGCGCGGAGTCGGCGAAGGCCACCTCGTCGGGGTCGGAGGCCCCCTCGGGAAGCAGGCGGCCCCACCCCTGGTCGAGCAGGTGGGTGTAGACGGTGTCGATCGCCTCGGTGCCGTCGCCCTCCTCGGCGGTGATCGCCACCGGCCGGAAGCACTCCCGCTGGTCGCACTGTTCGCCCAGGTCGGTGTACTCGATCCCGTCGGGCGCGGCCCCGAGCGTGGAGAGGGCCGGGGCGGAGTCGGGGAGGCTCGCCTCGCCGGACGGCGGGGCCGGGGCGGAGACGCTGAACAACCTCAAGGCCATGGCCCCGACCATTCCGACGATGACCAGGCCGGCCAGGACGAACAGCGCCCGCCTGGAGCGCAGCAGCGCCAGCATCGAGAAGACGTCCCCCCGGGTCGTGTGTGGCCGGTCCTCAGCGCGCGCCGGCTCCCACGGGGGAGCCGGAGGCGAGGTGGGACAGCAGTGAGGTGAAGAAGCCCAGACCGTCCACCGAGGGGCCGGTGAGCGCTTCGACGGCGTGCTCGGGGTGCGGCATCAGCCCCACCACGTTGCCGTGTTCGTTGGTGATACCGGCGATGCCGCGCTGGGAGCCGTTGGGGGCCGTGCCGACGTAGCGGGCCACGATCCGGCCGTCGCGTTCGAGCTCGTCGAGGGTGGCGGCCTCGGCGACGTAGCTGCCCTCGCCGCTCTTCAGCGGGATGACCACCTCCTGGCCGGGGGCGTAGCCGTTGGTCCAGGCGGTGGTGGTGGCCTCGATGCGCAGCGTCTGGTCGCGGCAGATGAAGTGACGCGAGGAGTTGCGGGTCAACGCGCCCGGAAGCAGGTGGCTCTCGCACAGGATCTGGAAGCCGTTGCAGATGCCGAGCACGGGCAGGGCGCCCGAGCGCGCGGCGGGCACCAGCTCGGACATGATCGGGGCGAAACGGGCGATGGCGCCGCAGCGCAGGTAGTCGCCGTAGGAGAAACCGCCGGGGAGCACGACCGCGTCCACACCCTTGAGGTCGGCGTCGCCGTGCCAGAGGGAGACGGGTTCGGCGCCGGAGATCCGCACGGCGCGCGCGGCGTCCCTGTCGTCGAGGGAACCGGGGAAGGTGACGACGCCCACACGGGCAGTCATGGGCACTCTCCGAAAGTCGTGGGGTGGGAGCAAGGCCGATGTGAACCGTAACCGTCCCGAACGGCTCAGTCGTTCACGAGGTTACCCGTTGACCTCGCCTCGCGGTGCGGGGAGTGTCCAAGGTCGCGCCGGCGGGGTCAGCCGACCGCCGCGAACGGGCGGTGGGGGGTGTCCTCCCGGCCCGGCCTGGGATGCAGGTCCTTGCTCAACCGGACGACGGTGCCGCCGCCCGGGACGCTACCGAAGGAGACCCGGTCGACGAATGCCCGCATCAGCAGGATGCCCCTGCCCGATTCGGCTTCGAGGGCGGGCAGGGGCACCGCGGAGGCGTCGAATTCGGGTCCGGTATTCGCGATCTCCAGGACGCAGGAATCGGGCCCCACCGTCGCGACGACCGCGTAGGAGGGAGCCGGATCACCGTGGTCGACGACATTGGCGCACGCCTCGGTGGCGGCGACGAGAATGTCGCTTCGGCATTCGGCGCAGACACCGTTGATCCGTAATGCCTCGCCCATGAATTGGCGCATCACCGGAACCGTGTACGCCTCACGGGGTAGTGCGATCGAGAATCTCACGTCCATCGGCGGCCCCCAAAGCCGTTCGGCGCAATAGGGAGGGTTCCCGCCGAGGTTTTCTCGAAACAGGCGGATTGCGGACGAGGGGAACTATTCCACGCGAAGTTCGAAGTCCTCGATGACCGGATTCGCCAGGAGGGTCTCCGCGAGCCGGCGAACGTCGGCGAGGCGGGCGTCGTCGAGTTCGCCCTCGATCTCGACCTCGAAGCGCTTGCCCTGGCGGACCTGGGTCACTCCTTCGAAACCGAGGCGGCCGCAGGCCCCCACGATGGCCTGACCCTGGGGGTCCAGGATCTCCGGCTTGAGCATGACGTCCACAACGACGCGGGCCACGGGGTCCTCCACAGATGTGCCGCACTTCACTACCGACGGGGCGACGCCCTCTCGCGGTGGAGAGAGCAGGTAGAAGCGTATCGGCACGGCCGCCGGCCCGTGCCCCCGGTCCGCCCGACCGGCCGGCGACACGGCCTGTCCCACGGCCGAAGCGGTGAAACCGGACGCAGCGGGTAGCCCCTTCATAAGGGGTGCGACGAGGCGCTCCCGGCTCGTTCCGGCATGTCCGGAGCGAGGGCGACCGCCCGACCCGTGACGCTCATCACCGGGATCGGCGTCATCACGGACCACCGCTCCGTGCGTCTCACTAGGTGGTAGCGATCCACGGTCGTCCTTAGGGGGAGATTTGACGACCATCGAACTCGACCGAACCACTGAGAACGGCGTGACCGGGGAGACCCCTGATTTCGAGGCCGCGGTCACGCCCTACGCGGATCAGCTCTATCCCGTGGCACTGCGGATGACGCGCAATTCCGCGGATGCAGAGGATCTCGTGCAAGAGACCTTCACGAAGGCGTTCGCGAATTTCCACCAATTCCAGGCCGGTACGAATCTGCGCGCCTGGCTGTATCGGATCCTGACGAACACCTTCATCAACGGCTATCGCAAGAAGCAGCGCGAGCCGCGTCAGGAGACCACCGACGAGATCAAGGACTGGCAGCTCGCGGCGGCCGACGCGCACGCCTCGACCGGCTCCCGCTCGGCCGAGGCCGAGGTGCTCGACCACCTGCCCGATTCGTCGATCCGCCAGGCGCTGGCCCGGCTCCCGGAGGACTTCCGTCTGGTGGTCTACCTCATCGACATCGAGGGGTTCTCCTACAAGGAGGTGGCCGAGCGGATGAACACGCCGCTGGGCACCGTGATGTCGCGTCTGCACCGGGCCCGCCGTCAGCTCCGTGGGCTCCTCGCCGACTACGCCCGGGAGCGGGGCCTCCAGACCGTCTGACCGACCGCGCGACCCGTCCCGACGGGGTCGTGCCGCTCCTCCCTCGTTACTCTCCGCTACCCCCGCTCGCTTTCCGCGGCCCGTCCGCGCGCTATCGGGCACTGCCGTGCGCGGCAATTAGGAGATCCGAATTTTTCTTCGGATCTCCTTGCTTTTTGTAGGAAGCCCTGCTAGTTGCGCTTTCGGGGGTGTGCGACATCATGAGGCGATTGCTAAAAGGTGTCGCTGGGGCCTTGCGCTTCCAGTAGTGACTTCTGTCACGATGTCGGTAGGGCCGCCCCTTTTCTCCCCTTACCCGGGGTAAGCGGGCGGAGAGTCGGCCGACCAGCGGTACCCCGCACAATCGGCCCCGAGAACCCGAGGAGCGACAGGTGCCCGTCACCACCTCGCACGAGGAACCAGAGCTCATCCAGCTCCTGACCCCGGAAGGGGAGTTCAAGGAGCACCCCGACTATCCTCTCGACATCAGCGCGGAGGAGATGCGCGGCCTGTACCGCGACCTCGCGCTGGTCCGACGCCTGGACACCGAAGCCGTGGCCCTGCAACGCCAGGGGGAGCTGGGCCTGTGGGCCTCACTGCTCGGCCAGGAGGCCGCCCAGGTCGGCTCGGGACGCGCGCTGCGCCCGAACGATATGGCGTTCCCCTCCTACCGGGAGCACGGTGTCGCCTGGTGCCGCGGGGTCGCCCCCAAGGACCTGCTCGCCCTGTTCCGCGGCGTCACCAACGGTGGTTGGAACCCCGACGATCACGGATTCCACCTGTACACGATCGTCATCGGCACCCAGGCGCTGCACGCCACGGGCTATGCCATGGGAATCCAGCGTGACGGCGCGCTCGGCGAGGACGGCAGCGCGGTCATCGTCTACTTCGGCGACGGCGCGACCAGCCAGGGCGACACCAACGAGGCGTTCGTCTACGCCGCGGTCAACAACGCGCCCGTCGTCTTCTTCTGCCAGAACAACCAGTGGGCCATCTCCGAACCGCTGGAGCGTCAGTCCCGGGTGCCGCTGTACCGGCGCGCCGAAGGCTTCGGGTTCCCCGGTGTGCGCGTGGACGGCAACGATGTCCTCGCCTGTCTCGCGGTCACCCGCGCCGCGCTGCACAACGCCCGTGAGGGACAGGGGCCCTCGTTGATCGAGGCGTTCACCTACCGGATGGGCGCCCACACCACCTCCGACGACCCCACGCGCTACCGCATGTCGGCGGAGCTGGAGGAGTGGAAGGCCAAGGACCCGCTCCTGCGCCTGCACACCTTCCTCACCCGCAACGGACTGGCCGACGAGGCGTTCTTCGCCGCTGTCGAGGAGGAGGCCGGCCGACTGGGCGAGCGGATCCGGACGGAGTGCCGGGCACTGCCCGACCCGGCGCCGCTCGACATCTTCCACGAGGTCTACGCCGAGCCCCACCACCACATCGACCGCCAACGAGCGGAGTTCGCCGACTACCTCGCCTCCTTCGAGGGCGCCGACGCGGAAGGCGGTCGCTGACGATGACGACGAAGCTGACGATCGGCAAGGCCATCAACGAGGGCCTGCGCCGTGCGATGGAGGACGACCCCAAGGTCCTGGTCATGGGCGAGGACGTCGGCAGGCTCGGGGGGGTCTTCCGGGTCACCGACGGACTGCACAAGGACTTCGGCGCCGACCGGGTCATCGACACGCCGCTCGCCGAGTCGGGGATCATCGGCACCGCGATCGGCCTGGCCCTGCGCGGCTACCGCCCGGTGTGCGAGATCCAGTTCGACGGGTTCTTCTTCCCGGCCACGAACCAGACGTTCACCCAGCTCGCCAAGATGCACCAGCGTTCGGGCGGCCGGCTCCGGCTGCCCGTTGTGCTGCGGATCCCCTACGGCGGCGGCATCGGCGCGGTCGAGCACCACAGCGAGTCGCCCGAGGCCTACTTCGCCCACACGGCGGGACTGCGCGTGGTCACGGTGGCCAACCCCGAGGACGCCTATTGGATGGTCCAGCAGGCGATCGCGTGCGACGACCCGGTGGTGTTCTTCGAGCCGAAACGGCGCTACTGGGACAAGGCCGACGTCGACACCACCCGGAGCCTCACCTCGGCCGCCCCCATGGGCGCCGCGCGGATCGCGCGTCCGGGACAGGACGTCACCCTGGTGGCCTATGGCCCGATGGTCAAGACGGCCCTCCAGGCCGCCGAGGCCGACACCGACCACTCCGTCGAGGTGATCGACCTTCGCTCGCTCTCGCCGATCGACTACGACACGGTCTGCTCCTCGGTCCGCCGCACGGGGCGGCTGGTGGTCGCGCACGAGGCGCCGGTCAGCAGCGGCCTGGGCGCCGAGATCGCGGCGAGGGTCACCGAGGAGTGCTTCTACCACCTGGAGGCCCCCGTCGTGCGGGTCGGCGGGTTCGACACCCCCTACCCGCCCTCCCGGTTGGAGGAGCACTACCTGCCCGACCTCGATCGGGTCCTCGACGGTGTCGACCGCACGTTCGCGTTCTAGGAAGCCAGGTGAACCAGAACATGACCCAACAAGGTGTCCAGCAGTTCCGGCTTCCCGACGTCGGTGAGGGGCTGACCGAGGCCGAGATCCTCACCTGGCACGTCGCTCCCGGAGACACGGTCGAGGTCAACCAGGTGATCTGCGAGATCGAGACCGCGAAGGCGGCCGTGGAGCTGCCCTGCCCGTTCTCGGGCACGGTGGCCGAGCTGCTCGTCGAGGCGGGGGCCACGGTCGATGTCGGCACGCCGATCATCGCCGTGGACACCGGAGGCGCGGAGGCCACGCAGGCGGCCGAACCGAAGGCCGGCGCCGAGGCGCCCGCGCGGCAGGAGGACGACAAGACCGAGGAGGCCGGGGAGGAGCGGCAACCGGTCCTCGTCGGTTACGGCGTGAAGAGCGGCGCCACCCGCCGCCGGGCGCGCCGACGCCCCGGACCGGGCCGCTCGGCCCCCACGGCCCCGCCGCCTCCCCCCGCCGGCGCCAACGGCGCGGACGGGCAGGCGCGGACCCTGGTCCTGGCCAAGCCGCCGGTGCGCAAGCTCGCCAAGGACCTCGGCGTGGACCTGCGGGCCGTGACGCCCACCGGGCCCGGCGGGACCGTCACCCGTGAGGACGTGCAACGCCACGGCCGGGCCACGCCGTCCGCGCCGCCGGCCGCCGTTCCCGCCGAGGCTCCCGAGCCGGCGGCGGCTCCCACGGGGGCGGGGTCCGAGGGTCGCGAGGAGCGCATCCCGATCAAGGGCGTGCGCAAGCACACCGCCGCGGCGATGGTCACCAGCGCGTTCACGGCCCCGCACGTGACGGAGTTCCTCCAGGTCGACGTCACGCGCATGATGAAGAGCGTGCGCAGACTGCGGGAGCGTCCCGAGTTCGCGGGGGTGAAGGTGTCCCCGTTGCTGCTGGTGGCGCGGGCGCTGCTGACCGCGGTGCGCCGCCACCCGGGCATCAACGCCTCCTGGGACGAGGAGGCGCAGGAGATCGTGGTCAAGCGCTACGTCAATCTGGGCATCGCGGCGGCGACCGAACGAGGGCTCGTGGTCCCCAACATCAAGGACGCCCACGCCAAGCCGCTCCCCGAGCTCGCCCGAGCGCTCCAGGAGCTGACCGAGACCGCCCGCGCGGGGCGGACGACCCCGGCCGATATGAGCGGGGGCACGATCACGATCACCAACGTCGGGGTGTTCGGCGTGGACGCCGGGACGCCCATCCTCAACCCGGGCGAGGCCGCGATCCTGGCGTTCGGCCAGATCCGCGACATGCCCTGGGCGCACAAGGGGAAGGTGAAGGTCCGCAAGGTGACCACGCTGTCGCTGTCCTTCGACCACCGTCTCGTGGACGGCGAGCTCGGCTCCAAGGTGCTGCGCGACGTGGGGACGATGCTGGAGAACCCGGAGGAGGTCGCCCTGGCCTGGGGGTGACCGGAAACGGAACGGCCACGCCGCCGCGTCCCGACCCGTCGGGACGCGGCGGCGTCCGTTTTCACGGCGGAGCGGTGGTGGAGCGGCCCGGGAGCCGGCGCGGCGTCCGCGGGTCCTACGGGACGCCCTGGGAGCGTGACCGGCGCGGCGGCGGATTTCCCCGTCAGGACGTTCGCGCGCGGCCCAGGGCGCGCCTGAGAGCCGCGGGCGGCGTCGCCCGGTCGGGGTGAGGGGGAGCGGATACCGCCGGGAGGCGTTTCCCCGTCGTGGCCGACGGGACCGGACGCCTGCGTCAGGCCTCCACCAGGGAAGAGGGGGCGGGCGCCGGAGGCGGCGGGGTCAGGCCGCGGTGAGGGCCCGGCCGCGGTGGCCGTTGGGCCGGCGAGGCGGGGTGGAGCGCAGCAGGGCCGCGGCCCCGGCGGGGTCGTTCGCCGGGTGGGTCACCGTGCCGCCGAGGAGGTCGCTCCAGATGAACTTGCCGTTGCGGCACCACACGTTGACGCCGCGGCGCACCGAGATGACGGCGAGGTCGGAACCACCGGCGCGGTACATGGGCCGGGCCGCGATGGCGCTGAGCTCGGCCCACAGGGCGGCGATCGCCTTCTCGGCGCAGAAGGCGTGCCGGGGTGGGCGTTTCACGCGGGCGGCTTCCGCGCACTTGACCCGGAAGGCCCGGGGGTTGTTCAGTCGCGGGTGACTCAAGAACGTCTCCTCGTGTGGCTCGGGTACCGCGTCCGTCCTGGTCGCGCCCTGTCAGGGGCGCGCCCTTGGCCCGATCGCGGGCCCTTACTGCTCCGGCCGTCCCGCTGTCGGGGCGGGCCGGGGCCGCTGCCGGGCGGGCGGCGGCCAGTGAGATCTCCACAGTTCTGAGAGGGAGCGAGGTCCGTCGTTACCTCGCGGTTATCCTGGCGAATCCGGATAGTAGCAGGCTTTTCCCCTAAGGGGTCGAGATCGTCAGATGTCGGCCATATCACACGAGGGAGTGCCCGGAGTTCCGGTCCTCTCGGCGTTCGCGCTGGTCGCCGCCGCTTTTCCGGGGGAAGGGGTGGGGTGCTCGTGAGTGGGCCCCGCGGGCGCGCGGCGGTGGGGCGTCCTGGCGGGAAGGCCCTGGGCGTAGGGGCGACTTCATTTTCTGCCCGTTTTTCGGACAGATTACGCCACTTCGGCTTGTGCTGTATGTCGCACTCGGCGTCAATGGCCCTCTAGAGGGCTAGATGGGGGATCTGAAGGGGTCTGTCGGAATTAGCATGGATACAACATGGATACAAGGCTTTCCGCGGCAGACCGCACCTACGCCCACACCAAGGACGCGATCCTCTCCCGACGCTACGTGGGCGGTGAGATCCTCAGCGAGGGGGACATCGCCGCCGACGTCGGAGTCTCCCGCACACCCGTGCGCGAGGCCCTTCTCCGGCTTGAGGCCGAAGGGCTCGTCCGCCTCTACCCCAAGCGTGGGGCGCTGGTCGTGCCCGTCTCCCAGCAAGAGATCGACGACGTCATCGAGACCCGCCGCCTCGTCGAGGGATACACGGCCGAACGCGCGGCCGAGGCCGGGCAGGAGGCCCGGCGCGAGCTCGTCGCCACCCTCACCGGCCACCTCGACGCCATGAACGCCCACCTGGAGAACGACAGGCGCGCCTTCGTCCTGGCCGACCGGGAGTTCCACCGCGCCATCGTCACCGCGAGCGGCAACGAGATCCTCATCCACCTCTACGGCACCCTGCGCGACCGGCAGCTGCGCATGATGGAGGAGGGGACCCGCACCGCCGCGCGGATGCGCCGCAACATCGAGGAGCACGGCGCCATCCTGGAGGCGATCCGCGCCGGAGATCCCGCCGCCGCCCGCACCGCGGTGCGGGTGCACATGGACGGCGCCGCGACCCTGCTGGGGGCCCGCCGATGAGCGTCGACGCCTCGCGGGCCGCGACCGACGGCCGGACGGGACCGCTGGAGCCGCCGGGCGGCGCCCGCGCCTGGCTGGTGTGGGGCGTCGGGGTCGGCGTCTACTTCCTCGCCATGTTCCACCGCAACGGCATGAGCGTCGCGGCGCTGGAGGCCCAGGAACGCTTCCAGGTCGGCCCGGCGCTGCTGTCTCTGCTGCCGATGCTCCAGCTGCTCGTCTATGTCGTGCTGCAGGTGCCCACGGGGCTGTTGGCCGACAGGATCGGGCCGCGCAGGTCCCTTCTCATGGGGCTGGTGTCGATGGCCCTGGGGGTCGGCCTGTTCGCGGTCGCGCCCAGCATCGAACTGGCGGTCCTCGGCCGGGTGCTCATCGGGCTGGGGGACGCCGTCACCTTCCTCAACGTCATCAGGCTCGGCGCCCTGTGGTTCCCCCGTTCGCGCTACGCGCTCGTCAGCGCCCTCACGGGCGTGGTCGGCGGCCTGGGCCAGGTCGCCAGTGTCACGCCGCTGTCGCTGGCCCTGGAGGGCGTGGGCTGGACGGCCTCCTTCCTCGGGGCGGGCGTGGTGACCGTCCTGATGATGCTGCTGGTCCTGTTCGCGGTCCGCGACCGCGCGGACGGGGTGTCCACGGCGGCCCCGGCCGAACGGCTCTCGGTGTGGGCGAGCGTCGGCGAGGCGCTGCGTTCGCCGGGGCCCCGGGTCGGCATGGCGCACCACGCCGCGGTCATGGCGCCCTACACCACCCTGACGGTGCTGTGGGGGTATGCCTTCCTGGTCGAGGGGGTCGGGATGTCCTCGGCGACCGCGGGGTTGCTGCTCAGCGGTCTGGGGGTGGCCACGTTGTGGCTGTCGCCCGTCCTCGGCGCGTTCGTGGGACGCTCGCCGGGTGCCCGGCGCCCGTTCGCGATGCTGCTGGGCGGGATGCTGAGCCTCGGCTGGCTCGCGCTCACCCTCTGGCCGGGAGGCCCGCCCACGCCCCTGGTGGTGGCGGTGCTGACCGTGAGCGCCGCGGGAGCGGTGATCGCGCCGGCCCTGTCGTTCGACTTCGCCCGGGACGGGGTGCCGGCCCACCGGACCGGGGCCGCGTCGGGGCTGGTGAACATGAGCGGGTTCACCACGACGGTGATCGCGACGGTCAGCGCGGGGGTGATCCTGGAGGCGCTGCCCGAGCCCCACGACGTGGTGGCCTTCCAGAAGGCCTTCCTGCCGCTGACGGGAACGACCGTGCTCGCCACGCTGGTGCTGATCGCGCTGTTGTGGCGTTATCCGGCGCGGCGCTGAAAGGGGCGGGGGCGTGTCGGGGCGGGGCGCTCACAGCCGGTTGTTGTCGCCGGGGATGCGCTCCTCGGTCTCGCGGTTGCTGCGCAGGACCATGAGGAGCAGCGTCAACACCACGATCGCGATCCCGGCGAGCATCAGGATGACGCCGATGGCGCTAAGGTCGAGCCCTTGCAGGTCGGCGGTGATACCGAAACGCAGTACGGCGCCGACGACCACCAGGAAGATTCCGAGCCCGATGCCCATCTGCCCACCTCCGGGACGAGGAGTTGTCGTTAGTCGAGGTCTCTCTACCCCGTAGTGGAGCGCGCATTACCGAAAGCCGGATTTCCATTGAAGAAACAAAAAGGGTGGGACGGTCGAAAACCGTCCCACCCTGACGCGATGTCCGGGCTCAGCCCGGATAAGGCGGATCAGAAAGCGGATTCGGGGATGTCCATGATGTCGAGCGTGACGTTCTCCGCGATCCGGCGCTCGGCCGCGATCCGCGGCAGGACCTGCTCGGCGAAGAACCGCGCCGCCGCGATCTTGCCGGTGTAGAAGTCCGTGTCGGCGCCGGTCGCGCCGTCGAGCCGCGCCAGCGCGACCTCGGCCTGCCGCAGCAGCAGCCAGCCCAGGACCACGTCGCCCAGCGCCATCAGCAGGCGGGTGGCGTTGAGGCCGACCTTGTAGAGCTCGCGCGGCTCCTCGGCGGACCCCATCGCGTGGCCCACCATGACCTCGACGATCCGCTCGACGTCGGCGGTGGCCTCGGCCAGCAGCGCCCGCTCGTTCTTGAGCCGGCCGTTGCCCGCCTCGCTGCCGGCGAAGCCCTTGATCTCGCCCAGCAGCATGCCCAGGGCCTGACCGTTGTTCTTCACGATCTTGCGGAAGAAGAGGTCCTGGGCCTGGATGGCGGTGGTGCCCTCGTAGAGGGTGTCGATCTTGGCGTCGCGGATGTACTGCTCCAGCGGGTAGTCCTGGAGGTAGCCGGACCCGCCGAGCGTCTGAAGCGACTCCGCCAGCAGCGCGTAGGAGCGCTCGGAACCCACACCCTTCACGATGGGCAGCAGCAGGTCGTTCAGCGCCTCCACCGCGCTGGCGTCCTCGCCGTTGTGCTTGGCGATCTGCACCGCGTCCTGCTGGCAGGCGGTGTAGACGACCAGCGCCCGCAGGGCCTCGGCGTAGGCCTTCTGGGTCATCAGGCTGCGCCGGACGTCGGGGTGGTGGGTGATGGTGACCCGGGGGGCGGTCTTGTCGGCCTGCCGGGTCAGGTCGGCGCCCTGGACACGTTCCTTCGCGTAGGCCAGGGCGTTGAGGTAGCCGGTGGACAGCGTCGCGATCGCCTTCGTGCCGACCATCATCCGCGCGTATTCGATGACGAGGAACATCTGCCGGATGCCGTCGTGCTTGTCGCCGACGAGGTAGCCGATGGCGGGGTGCTCGGCCCCGAAGGTCAGCTCGCAGGTGGCCGAGGCCTTCAGGCCCATCTTGTGCTCGACGTTGGTGACGTAGACGCCGTTGCGCTCGCCCAGCGTGCCGTCCTCGTTGACCAGGAACTTGGGCACGAGGAAGAGCGAGAGTCCCTTGGTCCCGGGGCGGGCGCCCTCGGGGCGCGCCAGCACCAGGTGGAAGATGTTCTCGGACATGTCCTGGTCGGCCGAGGTGATGAAGCGCTTCACGCCCTCGATGTGCCAGGTGCCGTCTCCCTGGTCGATGGCCTTGGTGCGGCCGGCGCCGACGTCGGAGCCCGCGTCCGGCTCGGTCAGCACCATGGTGGCGCCCCACTTGCGCTCGATGGCGAGCTCGGCGAACCGCTTCTGCGCCTCGTTGCCCTCCTGCCAGAGGATGCTGGCGAAGCCGGGGCCGCCGGAGTACATGTGCAGGGCGGGGTTGGCGCCGAGGATCAGCTCGGCCGCGGCCCAGACGAGGGAGCGGGGCGCGCCGGTGCCGCCGAGTTCCGTCGGCAGGTCGAGGCGGAACCACTCGGCGTCCATGTAGGCCTGGTAGGAGCGCTTGAAGCCCTCGGGCATGGTGACCGAGTGGGTCGCGGGGTCGAAGACGGGCGGGTTGCGGTCGGCGTCCTCGAACGACTCGGCCACGATCCCGGTGGCGAGCCGGTTGACCTCGTCGAGAATGGTGCGAGCCGTGTCCTCGTCCAGCTCCTCGAACGGGCCGGTTCCCAGCACGTCCTGGCGCTTGAAGACCTCAAAAAGGTTGAACTCGAGGTCACGGAGGTTGCTCTTGTAGTGCGTCATGGAGCGCTCCGCTGTGTCGTGGCCGCTGTGTCTGAACACGCGATCTACTGGCTAGTAACAAAAAGATGTTACTACCCGGTAGTAGCGTCGCGCCAGAGGCTTTGGCGCTGGAATCACGTTCCGATGGCCATGACCCGGGCGATCGCGTCCAACATCGCACCGACCTCGGGAAGCGGACCCTCGCCCAGGTCGAACCGCCGGCCGTCACGGGTCCAACGGGCCAACCGGGTGCGCCGCTCGGTGCGCGGCCCGCAGATGGCGCGGTCGGCCTCCAGAAGGAAGAAGTCCGGATCCCCCGGGCCGAGGAACGGGTCGGACGCGCGAGTCCCGCACACCATGTAGGTCTCGCCCGGACGCGCCGGCTGCGGCAGCACGACGATCACCGCCTCCAGCGAGCCCCGCTCGGTGTGCAGCGCGGTCAGACCGGTCGGCTCCAACCGTTCGGACTCGGGGAGCCACGCCCCGGCGCGCCGCCAGGCGCCGCGCAGCCCTTCGACGAGGTGTCCCTCGCGCGCCAGGGAGAAGAGCCGGGGACCGAGCTGAAAGGTGATCGCCCGCAGCACCACGTTGGTGAACTCGTCGTGGTGCCGGCGCGGCACGTCATCGCCCCGGCCCACAGCGTGCCCGAACCGCATGCGTTCGCCTCCGTATCGACGTCGTCCCTGGCCCGTGATGCCGGGGTTGTCACGGACCCGCCGAGCCCTGGCCGACGGCCGGGACCACCCCTCGTTCCGTAGGGTGATTTTCTCGCGTCCGGGCCGGTTCGGGCACCGGAACACGGCCGGTGAGGAAGCGGGAATTCGATACCTCTGGCAGAGGGGGAGGTGGAAGGTGTCCGTCGGTTCGTCCTTCGCCGTCCCGCCACGTCCCCCGTCGCGTTCGTCGACCGCGGTCGTGGGGCGCCGTCTGGCGCAGGCGGTCCTCGACGTGTTCCTCTCCTCGGTCCTGCCGGTGCTGGTCCTGTCCCTCTACCTCGCCGTGCCCCGGACGTCGCCTCCCGGGGGTACGGGCTCCTCCGTTCTGCCGGCCCTGCTCGTGCTGGCGCTCGGCTGCCTCGCCCACGCCTGGTACTGGGTGATCCGGCCGCACGGGGTGGGGCGCGGGCAGACCACGGGGATGCGGCTGCTGGGGATCCGTCCGGTCTCCGCCGATGGCGGACCCGTCTCGGCGGCGCGGTTGACCGTGCGCTGGCTCCTCCTCCCCGTCGACCTGCTCGTGGTGGGACTGGTGGTCATGCTGCTCAGCCCGCGGCACCAGAGGCTGGGGGACCTCCTCGCGGGGACTTTCGTCGTTCGGGATTGATCCTGAATTAACGACCTTCTCCGAAATTCGGACATCCTAGCGGACAAAGCGTCGTAAAACCCTCTGGTGTTGCCGTTTCGTGTCTCTAACCCCATGTTGACGTGTTGATACGCAAGCCACTTGAATCAGGTTGGCGATAATTTGGATGCGGATGTGCTGTGGAGGCCGATTCATGGGGGCTCGAGGGCTGACGGTGCTGTTCTTCCCGGAAAGTGCCTACGGTCCGACCAACAACTGCATCGGAATCGGCGACGTGCTGCGGCAACGCGGTCACCGCGTCGTCTTCGCCGCCGAGTCCTCGTGGAAGGGAAGACTGCGCCCCTTCGGGTTCGAGGAGGAGCTCGTCGACCTCGAACCGCCCGCGGCGGGGGGTGGATCCCAGGCGCCGGGACAGTTCTGGAAGGACTACGTCGCCCAACGCGCCCCCGAGTTCCGCCGCTCCACCTTCGAACAACTGACCACGGTCACCGCCGACATCTACGCGACCCTGATCGACGGGGCGCAGTACGTCGAGCCGCAGCTGAAGGAGATCATCGCCCGGGTGCGTCCCGATGTGATCGTCGAGGACAACGTCGTGCTGTTCCCCGCGCTGGCCACCGCCGGGGTCCCCCTCGTGCGCATCGCCTCGTGCAACCCCCTGGAGGTACCGGGCGTCGACGTGCCCCCGATCTTCTCCGGCTATCCCTCCAACGACCGCAGCCGTTGGCGGATCTTCCGGGAGGAGTTCGAGCGCACCCACCGGGCGCTGTGGGAGCGCTTCGACCGCTGGGTGCGCAGCCAGGGTGCCGGCCCGCTGCCCTATCTGCGTTTCATGCCCGAGGCCGACGTCAACCTCTACCTGTATCCCGAGATCGCCGACTACGTCGACCGGCGGGAGATGAACCCGAACTGGATCCGTCTGGAGTCGTCGGTCCGGCGTACCGACGAGCCGTTCGAGATCCCGGAGAAGATCGCCAAGGGAGAGGGATCGCTCGTCTACTTCAGCCTCGGATCGCTCGGCTCGGCCGACGTCGAGCTGATGCAGCGGCTCATCGACATGCTGGAGCACACCGTGCACCGTTACATCGTCTCCATGGGGCCGCGCCATGAGGAACTGCGCCTGCCGGACAACATGTGGGGGGCGGAGTTCCTGCCCCAGACCACCATCCTGCCGCTGGTGGACCTGGTGATCACGCACGGGGGCAACAACACCGTCACCGAGTCCTTCCACTTCGGCAAACCGATGGTGGTCCTCCCACTGTTCTGGGACCAGTACGACAACGCCCAGCGCGTCCACGAACTCGGATTCGGACAGCGCCTGGACACCTATCGGGTCACCTTCCGGGAGTTGCACGAGGCGATGGAGCGCCTGCTGGGCAACGCCTGGATGCGCCAGCACCTGCGTGAGATCGGCGCGGAGATCAGGGAGCGGAACGGGCTGGAACTCGCGGCCGACCACATCGAGAAGGTCGGCATTCGCTGATCAGGCCGACTCCGTGATCTGTGCCACTTGAACGGTCGATCGGTTGGATGAAAGGTGAAGTTTCCGTCGCGAGAAGGCCGTGATTGGTCGAATTCCGTTGCCGCTTCCTCTTCTGCTGGAGTGGCGGAACCTGGTACTCACTTAGGGACGCAGTAGAGGAGAAGTCTCCAAATCCCCCATAAAGGCGTCAAACGCTATTTTTTATCCTAAAAGCGACAGGTGGTGCCCTGGCTGATGGCCGATCGGAAACTGACGGTGCTCTTCATGCCCGAAAGCGCGTACGGTCCGACCAACAACTGCATCGGGATCGGCGACGTGCTGCGGCAACGCGGTCACCGCGTCGTCTTCGCCGCCGAGTCCTCCTGGAAGGGCCGGCTCGCCCCGTTGGGATTCGAAGAGGAGCTCGTGGACCTCACGCCCCCGCCCGAGGACGCGGCGGGACAGGACCCCGGCCAGTTCTGGAAGGACTACATCGCCGAGATCTCCCCCGAGTTCCGCAAGCCCACCATCCAGCAACTGGAGACGGTGGTCCGCCCCATCTACGAGGAACTCATCGAAGGGGTCAAATACGCCGAACCGCAGCTGAAGGAGATCATCGCCCGGGTGCGTCCCGATGTGATCGTCGAGGACAACGTCGTGCTGTTCCCCGCGCTGGCCACCGCCGGGGTGCCCTTCGTCCGCATGCTCTCGTGCAACCCCCTGGAGGTGCCCGGCCCCGACGTGCCGCCGCCCTTCTCCGGACTCTCCACGGGGGACCACGGCGCCGCCGAGACGTTCCGGGAGGAGTTCGAGCGCACCCACGGCGAGATGTGGACCGCGTTCAACGCCTACGTCCGTGAGCAGGGCGGGCCGGAACTTCCCCACCTCCAGTTCATGCCCGAAGGCGACCTCAACCTGTACCTGTACCCCGAGATCGCCGACTACGTGGACCGCCGCCCGCTCGGTGACGGTTGGCACCGCCTGGACTCCTCCGTGCGGCGCACCGGGGTCCCGATCCGGCTGCCCGACCACATCGCCTCCGGTGACGGGTCGCTCATCTACTTCAGCCTCGGCTCGCTCGGCTCGGCCGATGTGGACCTGATGCGGCGGGTCATCGACGCCCTCGCCGGCACCGGACACCGCTACATCGTCTCCAAGGGGCCGCGCCACGACGAGATCGAGCTCGCCCCGAACATGTGGGGGGCGGAGTTCCTGCCGCAGACGAAGATCCTGCCGCTGGCGGACCTGGTGATCACGCACGGGGGCAACAACACCGTCACCGAGTCCCTGCACTTCGGCAAGCCGATGATCGTGCTGCCGCTGTTCTGGGACCAGTACGACAACGCCCAGCGCGTTCACGAACTCGGGCTCGGCCTGCGCCTGGACACCTACGGCTTCCAGGCGGAGGAGATGCGCTCGGCGATCGAGTCCCTCCTCGGCAACGCGGGCCTGCGCCGCCACCTGGAGGAGATCGGCGAGACGATCCGGGGCCGTGACGGCGTGGAGCGCGCGGCCGACCTGATCGAGTCCGCGGCGCGCTGAGTTCCGCGAGGCGGACCACCGAGGCCGGGTCAGGGAGGACGGACCTCCCCGACCCGGCCTCGCTCCTGTCTGGAGGAGGAACGCCGTTGGTGCGGCAGTGTCTCACGACGGGAATGGAAACGGTTTCGTTTTCTCAACACTTCCGACGCGATTTCGCCACTTTTTCTTTTCCAGGACAAGGGGGCGAATTCACGATTCTGCAACGTTTGTCCGTCATGCCTGTGGATCCGCTCCCGGAGCGGAAATCGTTGTTGTGCCCGTGTCTTCCGTCGTCGTGGCGTGGAAGGCGAGGAAAGGGCGAGGGGGAGTGCGGACGCGATCCTGGTCATCCATGTCCCGGAAAGCGGGATCCCGTTTCCGGTCGGGGACAACGGCACCGAGGTGCGGACATGCGGGGTCTCGGTGCCGACCGGTTCGGCCGGTAGGACCCGCTCCGGTTCCGAGGGGGGAGACGTTGCGCCTGGTGAAGGGCGGGGCGGCTCCGGACGGGAACGGGTGTGGCCACGTCGGGAGACCTCATTCCGGTAACCGGGTCCCCGTCGAGGCACAGGGGAGGCGGACTCCCGGCGGTCGCGATGCCGCCTGAGTCCGAGCGGGGCCGGCTTGAGAGGTGTCCGAGCTCCACCTTCGAGAAGTGCGTTAAAAAAGCCTCACTATAGTGCTTTTGGCTGTTTTGTCAGTTAATGTCTCCTGATTGAGGGTGCCTGGGGCGGGAACCACGGGAGGACAGGATCAGCGCTGCAAGGGGAGAGGAACAGGTCTTCAAGATCCTCGGGCCGCTGGAAGTCATCAGCCCGACCGGACCGGTGCGCATTTCGCTGGGGCGTCAACAGATCCTCCTCGGCGCACTCCTCCTGGAACAGGGAAGGGTGGTGCGAGTCGACCGGCTGATCGACATGATCTGGGACGAAGACCCTCCCGACACCGCGCGGACCCAGGTACAGATCTGCGTGTCCCGGCTGCGTAAGGCGCTGACCGACAACGGGGTCAAGGCCACCATCCTCACGCGGCCCCCCGGCTACCTGCTGCGCGTGCCGGAGGAACGGGTCGACGTGCGTCTGTACGAGCGGCGGATCAGCGAGGCCGAGGCGCTCGTACGCGACGGACAGACGGAGAAGGCGGCCCTCTGCTTCCGCAAGGCCGTGGCCCTGTGGCGGGGCCCGGCGCTGAGCGGCATCAAGAGCCGGGGGCTGCGGGCCAAGGGAGCCCGGCTCGACGAGAGCAGGCTGGACACGATCGAGTCCTACATCGAACTCGAACTCGGCCTCGGCCGCCACCACCAGCTGGTCGGGGAGATCAGCGGCCTCGTGCACGAACACCCCTTCCGGGAGCGGCTGCGCGCCCAGCTCATGCTGGCCCTGTACAGGTCGGGGCGCAGGGCCAAGGCGCTCGAAACCTACCGGGCCGGACGCGAACTGCTGGCACGGGAACTCGGCCTGGAACCCGGGGAGGAACTACGCCGGACAGAGGCGGCGATCCTCGCCGGTGACGCGCTGTTCCGCCCCGCGGAGGCCGTCACCCTGGTCACCGCCCTCGAACCCACGCCGGAGGAACCGGCCGATCCAGGCGGCGACGAGGCGACGTTCACCGTGGGAACACCCCCCAGGCAGCTCCCTCCCGACACGGCCGACTTCGTCGGACGGACGGAGGAGATCGCGGAGATCGAGAAGGCGCTCGTCGAAGCGCGCCCCAAACAGGCCGTCGGTGTCGTCGTGGTCGTGGGCAAGCCGGGCGTGGGCAAGAGCTCCCTGGCCCTGCACGTCGCCCACCGGCTGGCCCAGGAGCGCTTTCCGGACGGTCAGCTGTACTTCGACCTGGGAGGGACCAGGGCGGACCCCGTCGAACCGGCCGACATTCTCGTCCGCTTCCTCCGAGCCCTGGGGATCCCCGGCCCGGCGATCCCCGCGCGCCTGGACGAGCGCGCTGAGATGTACCGCAGCCTGCTGGCCGGCCGGCGGATTCTGGTGCTCCTCGACGACGCGGCCAGCGAGAGGCAGATCTCCCCGCTCCTGCCGGGCAGCGCGAGTTGCGCGGTGATCGTGACCAGCAGGTGCAGGCTCACCGGTGTCCCGGGGGCGCGTGTCGTGGAGCCGGACGTGCTCGGTTCCCAGCAGTCGGTACGCCTCCTCGCCCGCGTCCTGGGCGAGGAACGGGTGGCCAGGGAACCGGAGGCGGCGGCGACCCTCGTGGCCGCCGTGGGGAACCTGCCGCTGGCTCTGCGGATCATCGGCGCCCGGTTGGCGGCCCGCCCGCACTGGTCGCTGGCGTCGATGGTGCGAAGGCTCTCCGACGAGCACCGCTGGCTCGACGAGCTCTCCCACGGAGACATGGTCATGCGGGCGAGCATCTCCCTCACCTATGACGGGCTGGGCGCGCAGGCGCGGCGACTGCTGCGGTTGCTCGGCCTCGTGGAGACGGCGGACTTCCCGGGATGGGTCGCCGGCGCCCTCCTCGGGGACGGCCGTCCCTTCCCGGCGGACCTGCTCGACCCGTTGGTCGACGCCCAGATGCTCGATGTCGTCGATCCCGAACTCGCGGGGGAGCCGCATTATCTGTTCCACAGCACCATCCGGATGTTCGTCCGGGAGCGGCTCGGAGAAGGGCGGGACGAGAACGACAGAGTCGGCGCGGTCGAGCGAATGGTCAGCGGCTGGCTGGCCCTGGTCGACCAGGCGAACCGGAACATCTATGGCGGTGATTACCTCATATTGAGGGGGGAGCATCCCCGTTGGCGTCCGCGCGGTCCCCAAAACGGCGACCTCGTCGACAGGCCGCTGAAGTGGCTGGAGGAGCGGCAGGACGCCCTGTGCTCGGCGGTCCACCAGGCCGCCGACCTGGGACTGGACGAACTGTGCTGGGACCTCGCCAGCAGTCTGGTGCCACTGTTCGAAAGACGCGGTTATCTGGACCAGTGGGAGCAGACGAACTGTCGGGCGCAGCAGGTGGTCCGCAACGCCGGTAACCGGCGGGGCATCGCCGCGCTGGCCTACTCTCTCGCCTCCCTGCACATCTGCCGCCGTCAGTACTCCTGGGCGTTTCCGGCCCTGACCTTGGCCCTGAAGGAATTCGACGCCCTCGGCGATCCGCTCGGCCGGGCGAAATGCCTCCGGGACCTCGCCTTCCTCTGGTACGTCCGGGGACACAACGAGAGGGCCCTGGCGCTGAGCGAGCAGGCGTTCACCGAGTTCCGGCGGATCGAGGACGTCCCCGGGCAGGGACGGGCTCTGGTGCTGAGCGGCCACGTTCATACGAGGCTCGGCGACTTCGTCCAGGCGCTCCTACATCTCCGGCGCGCGCTGGAGTGCGCGGAGATGACGCGCGATCGGCGCAGCCAGGCGCAGGTACTGCGCCGTATCGGACAGACGCTGATGTGCCGGGGGGAGGACCGGAAGGCGGCGGACGTGCTGCGGGAGGCCTACGACCTCATCAAGGAGGACGGTGATCTCATCGGTGAGGGCTACCTCCTCCACGACCTTGGTGAGGTGTATATGGAACTGGGGTGTCCGAGCGAGGCGCTGCGCTACCTGAAACGGTCGCTGGCCATTCGTGAACAGATCTCGGACCGCGAAGGGATGAACGAGGTGCGGGCCGCGATCGAGCGGCTGGAGGGACGGCCGATCAGCCACGCCTGGCCGGGCTGATCGGCCTGGGGTAAGGGCGTTCCACCGCCTCACGAGTCCCACGTGTCGTCGTTGGCGGAGCCGGGGCCGAGCCGCTGTGTGCCGGGGGCTGTGGTGAGCACGGGGGCACCTTTCTTGCCGATCGGTGACTATCTGCGACCAGACGGTAGTGGAGAGTCTAATTCTCTGGTTATCACCGTCCTATCTCCGCGCTATCAAAGACTCTTCGTCGGGTGGGGCGCCGAAATTAACTTTCATCCCTTTTGTCGGATTTCTTTCATGTGTCTGGATTGCGCAGAGTCACCCCTCTGATCCGCTTCGTTGTTTGTCTCTCCTGGTCGGCCGCGTGATGGTGCCCTGATAGTGCGATCCCAATGATGAGAGACGGCAGTTTCGGCGTTTCAGAACGAAAGGCCAACGTGGAAGATGAGTGTTTTGGACGGACGGCGTTTCGGCCGCTTGGTTCGGGACCACCGCATGCGGATCGGTCTCACCCAGCGGCAACTGGCCGATCTCTCCACGGTCAGTATCCGCGCGATCCGGGACCTGGAACACGGGAGGGCGATTCGCCCACGTCAGGATACGGTCCGCCTCATCGCCAAAGGACTCCGGTTGAGCGACCGTCAGCGTGCGGACCTGGAAGCGGCGGCGGGATGGGGGGAGGACGGCGGACAGGTCGCCGGTGATCTCGGCGTGGAGTCGACCACCCCGCCGTCTCCCCAGGGCGTGATCGTGGGGAGGGACGACGAGGTCGCGGCCCTGGAGGAGATGCTCCTGACGGGACGGGGCCGGTTGGTCACCGTGACCGGAGTCACCGGCGTGGGCAAGACGCGCCTGGCCACGGAGGTCGCCTCCCGGTTGCACGCCGGTTTCGGCTGGCCGGTGCTCTGGAACTCCTCGGAGGAACGGGACCGGTTACCCAGACGGATCCGAACGGCCATCAGCGCCCTCTTCGGCGACGTCTCCTCCCCGGAGGACGAGGCGGGGGCAAAGGAGCTCGCCGCCCTCATCGGAGACCGCCGTGTCCTGCTCGTCTTGGACGGAACCCGTTCGCTCCCGCTCGGGCACGATCGCGTCACCGCGTTCCTCGGGGAGTGCCCGGAAGTGCGGATCCTCAGTACCTCCGGGCGCCCCCACGGGATCCCCGGGGAACAGGTCTTCGCGCTCATGCCGCTCGAACTGCCCGACGTCCGGGACCAGCGCTCCTCCGCCGACCTGCTCCGGGTGGCGTCGGTCCGCCTGTTCCTGGAACATCTCAGAACGGTCCGGCCGGGATTCACCCTGCACGACCAGGACGTCCAGTTGATCGCCGCCATCTGCCGCAGGCTCGACGGCCTGCCGCTGGCGCTGGAGGCCGCGGCCTCCTGGCTGGCCGTCTACGACTTCCCGGTCCTCCTCCAGTGTCTGACGGAGGAGCCGTTGAACCTGCTCTCCCCGTTCACCGAGACGTGGGAGAGGAACAGGGTCGAGGAAGGACTGAAAGGGGCGATAGCGCTGCTGGACCCGGACCAGCGCGCTGTGCTCGCCCGGCTCTGCGAATCCGGCTCCGCCTTCTCGATCGGGCGCATCGCCGAGTACACGGGCCACTCGCTGACGGACTCCGGACGTGTTCTGCGAGAACTGCTGCTCCGCGGCCTGGTCCGCTCCGATCAGCACCGCGTCCGTTTCCAGGTGCTCAACCTGGTCCACGCGCTGCACCACACCGTCGTGCCCGACGCCCCGATGCCCTGGCCGGAGGGGGGAACGGGGGACCACTCCGCCTTCCCCGGTCCCACACCCCATGCCCACGTCCCATACCGCAACGAATGAGAGCGAAAGTCAGAGGATGGAACACGAAGAGCCACGTGCCACACGTTCCTCTCCGGGAGAACCGGCCACGGAGAAGGTCATCGACGTGCGTGATCTGCGAATGAGTTACGGCCCCACAGAGGTACTGAAGGGAGTGGACTTCACCGCCCGGCGTGGTGAGGTGCTGGCCCTGCTCGGCCCCAACGGGGCGGGCAAGACCACGACGATCGAGATCCTCGAGGGCTTCCGGAACCGCTCCTCGGGCCGGGTCGAGGTCTTGGGGGCGGACCCGGCGAAGGGGGACGAACGGTGGCGGGCACGGCTGGGGATCGTGCTCCAGTCCTGGCGTGACCACGGGAGGTGGGAGGTCGGCCGGCTCCTGGCCCACTTCGCCCGGTTCTACGTCCCCTTCTCCGAGCCCGGCCGACCCCGGCCGTGGGACGTCGACGAGCTGATCAGGGAGGTGGGGCTGGAGGAACACGCGGGCAAACGGATCGCGGCGCTGTCGGGCGGGCAACGCCGTCGGCTGGACGTGGCGATCGGGATCGTGGGGCGTCCGGAGGTCCTGTTCCTGGACGAGCCGACGGCCGGGTTCGACCCGGAGGCGCGCCGGGACTTCCACGACCTGGTGCGCCGGCTGTCGGATCTCGAGGACACCACGGTCCTGTTGACCACCCATGATCTGGACGAGGCCGAGAAACTGGCGGACCGCATCCTGATCCTGGCCGACGGGCGTATCGTCGCCGACGGAAGCGCCAGCGAGCTCGCCGCCCGGATCCAGAGCAGGCAACGGGTGAGTTGGACCCGGGGCGGACGCCGTTTCACCGAGGCGGTCGACAACAGCACGACGTTCATCCGCGACCTCTTCGAGAGGTACGGGGACGAGGTGTCCGGAATCGAAGTGGACCGGGCGGACCTGGAAGAGGTCTACATCACGATGGTCAAACGCGACGGTCAGGACGCCTCCGCAGAGATCACTCCAGAGCCCGCGGAGGAGAACCGATGAACAACATCACCGTGAACGCCGTCCTCGCGGGAGCGTCCCGGGGCTGGGAGGAGTACCGGCAGTCCTTCTCCAACAGCCAGGACCTGTTCAACTACTTCGGGACGAGCGGTGTCTTCCTGGTGGTGGCCTTCCTCCTCCAGGACTCGACGGTCGAGGGGGCCGAGGTCTCGGTCGGGGCCATGATCATCGCCAGCGCCATCGGGTTCCTCGTCGCGATGGGCGGCATCATCACCGTCGCCCAGATCCTCGCGACCGAACGTGAGGACGGAACCCTGCTGCGGGCCAAGGCGCTGCCGAAGGGGATGGTGGGGTACTTCGTCGGCAAGGCCGTGCACGTCCTGCTGGTCACCGCCACCAACACCGCCATCGTCCTGTTCCCGCCCTTCCTCCTCATCGACGGTTTCGCGTTCGGCACGCAGGGGGACTGGTTCACCTTCGCCTGGGTGCTCCTTCTGGGGATCACCGCCACCGTGCCGATCGGCGCGGTTCTCGGTTCGCTGATCAAAAGCCCGCGCTCGACCATGGGGCTGCTGATGATCCCGGTCATGGGGCTGACCATGATCTCGGGGATCTTCTTCCAGTTCTCCGCGGTACACGAATGGGCGCAGTGGATCGCCCAGGTCTTCCCGCTGTACTGGGTCGGTCTGGGCATGCGTTCGGTCTTCCTGCCCGATGCGATGCTCGCCGTCGAGATCGGGGAGTCCTGGCGGCACCTGGAGACGGCCGGGGTGCTCGGTCTGTGGACGGTCGTCGGCCTCGTCGTGGCCCCGATCCTGTTGCGCCGGGCGGCGCAGCGGGAGTCGGGGTCGCGGATGGCCGAGGCCAGGGAGAAGGCCATGCAGAGCACCGTGTGACATCGGGCGGATGCCGGTCGCGGGCACCTCCACCGGCATCCGCCCACTCCACCCGCCATCGGGGTCCCGGTGCGCGGGAGTAACGAGAAGGCCGTACTGAAAGGAACCTTCGGATGGTGGAGACCGTCGTGACGGTCGTCGGAGTGATCGCTCTGGGGGCGTTCCTGTTCGTGCTCTTCATGGGCGTGCGCGGACGGGGAGGAGCCGGGGGCGTGGTCGTCGACGGTGACTCGGGACGCGGTGGAGCGGACGGCGGGGGCGATCACGGGGGTGGGGGCGGTGAGTGAGTAGACGCCACACCGCGGCCGGGGAGGGAGCACGCTGCTCCCTCCCCGGCCGCGGTGTGCCTCCCGTCGTCTAGCCTTGGGCCTCGTAGACGGACACGTGCCTGGTGGAACGGTGGTCGAACCGGTGTTCCTGCCAGTCCTCCCAGCGCTCCGTGAGGCGCAGCCCCGCGATGCGGGCCATCAGGTCCATCTCCGCGGGCCAGGCGTAACGGCTGATCTCCGGCGTCTTGTGCATCTCGCCGGAGCGCATCAGGATCTGCCCGATGGCCGCCATCTGGTTGACCCGGTCCACCTGGAGGCTGCACAACAGGATGGACTCCCGGTCCAGGTGCTGGATCGTGGTGTCCGTCCGATCCAGTGAGTGGAACCGGGTCGGTTCGTAGACGTCGATGATGACCTTCCCGTCCTCCGCGAGATGGCGCCGGGCGTTCTCCAGGCAGGCGATCTGGAGTTCCTGGGTCGGCAGCATGAAGAAGGTGTTGATGGCCAGGAGGACGACGTCGAACCGCCCGTCGCACCTGACCGTCGCGAAGTCGCCGAGGGAGGCGGTGACCGGTTGGTCGGTGATCTTCTCCGCCAGCCGGTCCAGCATCCGTTGAGAGGCGTCCACCCCGTGCACGGTGACGCCTCGTTCGGCGAGGGGGAGGGCGATCCGTCCCGTTCCTATCCCGAACTCCAGGACCGTCCCGTTGTCCCGGCAGCGCTTCTGCACGAAATCGACCGCGTGGTCGACTTCCGGCGTGGCCGGATAGACGAGGTCGTAGATGTCGGCGATGCCTTCGCCGTAGAGAGCCGGGTCGAGTTCCATGAGGGGCCTTCCTGGGCGGGTGAGGACCGGTCAGACAAGGTCGCGGCGGACGGTGGTGAAGGAGGCGATCAGGGAGAAGAGGAGCGCGTAACCGGTGAGGAGGGCCACCGCGGTTCCCATCGGAAGGACCTCCGCCGCTCCGAAACCGAAGTCGGCCCCGGTGTCGTACAGGGCCGTCGTCACCCCGCCGGGAGTCCACTTGCCGAACTCCTGGAGGCCGGGGACGGAGACCACGATGGTCTCCAGCAGGAAGGTCCACACGATGCCGGTCATGATGGCGCCGACCTGGTTGCGGATCAGCGCGCCCAGACCGATGCCGAGAAGGACGTAGAGCGTGATCGCGGCGACCACGCCGGCGGTCATACGCGGGATCTCGTTGGCGAAGGGGGAGAACTCCCCGCCGGCCGTCAGCGTCGCGGGAATGACGGCCGCCGCGGTGAGCGTCATGACGGCCGCGCCGAACAGCAGGCCGACCAGCAGACCGGTGACGAGCTTGGCGACGATGACGCGGCCCCGCACGGGAGTCACCAGGAAGGTGCTGTTGAAGGTGCGGTGGCGGTACTCGCTCGTCATCATGACGATTCCGAGGATCATGGTGAAGCTCGACGTCCCGCCACCGTAGATCCACGCCATCTGCTGGAACTCGACGGTGTCCCGCGCGGGCTGCCCCTCCATGCCGGCCAGGGCGATGGACAACGAGAGCCCCAGCCCCGTCCACGCCAGCACGACCAGGAGCATGATCCACCACAGGCGCGTACTGAAGAACTTGCGCAGTTCCGCTTTCACCAGGCCGGTCATGAGTGGGCACCCTCCGTGCGCGCGTCGGTCAGGTCCAGGAAGACGCGGTGGAGGTCGTACCGCTCCTCGCTGATCTCGGTCAGCACCACACGAGAGTTCAGGGCGAGCCGGCCCACCTCGTCGATGCTCATGCCCTTCACCCGCAAAACACCGTCGGGTCCCTCGGTCACCCGGGCACCGGCGCCCTCCAAGACGGGACGGAAATCCCCGAGGGCCCGTATCCGGATCTGCTGTTCTCCCCGGGTGAGGTCGGCGATGCTGCCGTGGCGGACCAGTCTGCCGCCGGCGATGATGATGGCGTTGTCCACGGTCTGCTCCACCTCGGCGAGGACGTGGCTGGAGACGAGAACCGCGGCGCCGAGCTCGTGGGCCCAGTGCCGGAGGAAGCCGCGCAACCACTCGATGCCCGCGGGGTCGAGGCCGTTGGCGGGTTCGTCGAGGATGAGGATCTTCGGTCGCCCGAGGAGCGCTCCGGCGAGGGCGAGACGCTGCCGCATTCCGAGAGAGAACCCCCCGACCCGCTTGTTCGCGGCGTGGGCGAGACCGACCTCGCCCAAGGCCTCATCGACCCTGGCCCGGGGAAGCCCGGCCGCCGCGCACATGATGGCCAGGTGGTCGCGGGCGCTCCGGGACGGATGGAAGCCGGTCGCCTCCAGTACCGCGCCGACCTCGGTGATCGGCTTGGGCAGATCGGCGTAACGGCGCCCGTTGACCAGGCATGTCCCACTGTCAGGGGCGACCAAACCGAGGAGGCAGCGCAGGGTGGTCGTCTTTCCGGCGCCGTTCGGGCCGAGGTAGCCGGTGATCGTACCGGCCTGCACGGTGAGGGACACGCCGTCGACGGCGGGTACGCCGCCGAACGACTTCCTCAGATCTGTTATCTCGATGGCAGTGGTCATCGCTTCCCTGTCGTTGTCGCTTCCGGGGGGCATGGCTGACGTGCGTGGCATGCCCCGCCGCGCTTTATCGGAGAAGGGGAACGCCCTGCGGGGCGGGGACGCTGGAAGGCTCTGGTACCGATGCGGGGAACCGGGCGGGGTCGACCTCTCCGGCCACCACCCCTTCCAACGGGATCGGACCGAACAGCTCGCGTCCGGCCGCGGCGACCTCGGCCACCGTGACGTCGCGCAACACGTCCGGCAGCTCCGCGAGCCAGGACGGGCTCCGCCCGGCGGAGACGGTCGCCCGCAGCACGTCCGCGGTGAGGGAGGGGGAGTCGAACGCCGACAGCATCTGCGCGGCGCAGAAGGAACGCGCCGCATCCACCTCGATCTCGTCCGGCGGCTCCTCCGACAGACGCCGTGCCTCCAACCGCACGTCGTTCAGCAGGACGTCCACGAGCTCGGGGGCGACCGTGGCACGGACGAACGCCCGTGACCGATCGAGAAGCACGTCCCGTCCCGCCGACGCCACGTACCCGGCCTCCCCACGCCGGGTGGCCCGGACGGCCAACCGGGAGCGGAAGTAACCACCGAAGACGGCGGTGGCGAGATAACGAGCGGCCTCCCCCGGCCCCGAGGTGGGCTCCGCCGCGCACAGAGTGGCGTGGACGATCCCCGACCCCGGCCGGGGCAGCGCGAACAGACCGCTGGGAGGGGGCGGGGGGAACGTCGCGGCGGGAGACGGGGCGGGCCACGGGGACAACGCGTTTCGCGCGGTCGCGAACACCGTCTCCGCGGTGCCGCCGCCGACCACGACGAGCAGGCCCCCCGGCGTGCGCGTGATCGAGCGGTGTAACGCCTCGATGGAATCCGGCCGGGTCCCCGCTCCCTCCTCCGGGCGCCCCGCCCAACGGGTCCGGATCAGGTCGTCGGCGAGGCGTTCCAGCGAGCGTGGCGCCGCGGGAGAGGGGGACGGCGGACCGAGGGGGGTCCCCTCCGCCGACAGCGCGGCGACGAGCACGGCCAGGGCGGGGCCGAGCTCCTGCCGGTAGGCGGTGCAGGCGGCGTCGATCCATTGGCCGTCGGTGGTGAGGGAGACGGAACGGTCCGGCGTTTCACCGTCTCGGACACGGCCGCGCAGGAGGTCCAGGAGGGCGTCGACCCCACCGGGATCGGTCCACCCGGACCGCCCCAGGGGGAGACGCAGCCGGATGTGGGCCAGTGGCGTGCGGTCGTCGGGCAGGGCGACGACCCGGACACCGCCGATGGTGGTGTCGCCCAGTCCGTCCAGGCGCGGCGTCCGGACGGGGCCCAGGGGAGGAAGCGGACGCGGCCCCGCCGGAGTGCGGCCGACCTCCTCGGCGCTGGTCCGGGAAGCGGTGGCGGCGGGAACGGTCGGGACCGATGGCCGGAGGCGCTGTGTCCCCGGCCGGATCGCCAGGACACCCGGGTGCGCGGCGGCCAGGGAGCGGGCGGCCGTGGCGACCTGTTCCGGACCGATCCTCCCGATCCGGTCGGGTAGCTCGTCGAGGAGTTCCGCCCTCCCGAACAGGATCTCCAGGCGTCCCAGGGCGCGGCTCCGCTCGCATATGTCACCGTAGCGTGTGTGGTGCTCGGCGATCAGGGAGCGTGTCGCGTCGGCGCCACCGGGGTCGGGCTCGTCCGCCCACCGCCGTAGCTGGTCGTGGACGGCGTCCACCATGCGCCGGGGGTCAAGACCGCCCGGCAGGGCCGCGCTGATGATCATGGTGTCGGGGTCGCGCGCGTCCAGGGTTCCGAAGAACCCGCAGCTGGTGGTGATCGCCGCCCTGCCGGACGCGTCCCGATGGCGGTCGGTCAGGACGCGGGCGAGGACCAGGTGGGCGAGGTAGCCCTCCAGGTCGGTTCCGGGATCGGGAAGCCGGTGGCCGATCGCCAACGCCGTCCCCGAAACACCGGGTTCGGAGCAGAACGTCCACCGGGTCTCGGTCAGGGGCGGTTCGGCCTGGTCCACCGCGGGGGGAACAGGGCGGGGCGCGATGTCGCCGAAGTGGCGTTCGACCAGTACCACCGCCTGCTCGGGGTCGAAACCGCCGGACAGCGTCAGGACCGCGTTGCCGGGCGCGTAGTGGGTCTGGAAGAAGTCCGCGCAGTCGTCCACCGTGATGCGGCGGAGCCGGTCGACGTCGCCGTATCCGTCGTGGGCGTTGGGGAAGGAGCGGTACACGGCACGGGGCAACAGAGGCCACGGGAAACCCCCGTAGGGGCGGGCCACGGTCGCCTGATGGATCTCCTCCCCGACCGCTGTGAGCTGCTCGGCGAGGTTGCGCGGGGTGAAACGAGGTGCCCTCATCCGGTCGGCCTCGCTGAACAGCGCCTGTTCGAGAGAGGCCGACGGCACGACCTGGTAGTAGTCGGTGTAGTCCTGGTGGGTGGTGCCGTTGACGACGCCGCCCACCCGGTGGACGTGATCGTGGAAACGGCCGTCCGGCAGGCTCTCGCTTCCCTGGAACATCAGGTGTTCGAAGAGGTGGGCGAACCCCTCCCGCCCCGGCGGCTCCGAACGGAATCCGACCCCGTAGTGCACGGTGATCCCCACCCTCGGGATCCGGGGGTCGGGTTCCAGGATCACCGTGAGTCCGTTGGCCAGTGTCATCCGGTGGGGCCGGGAGCGGTGCGGCTCCTTGGCGGTGGTCACGTTGTCTCCTGTCACAGGTCGATCAGGAATCCGAGGAAGTCCGCGTACCGCTGCACCTCGGGGGGCGTGCCGCCGACATAGGCGGTGAAGTCGTGGAGGTGCAGTGCGAGGCGGAGGGCGGCCAGGCGGTTCCAGGCGCTCTCCGGGGTCCGTCCGTACCCCTCGTAGAGGGCGTCCAGCAGGGCCTGCCACGCGGGCGCGGCTCCCCCGATCTGCCACTTGATCTCGATCAGCTCGCCGGTGACCCAACCGAGGTCGAACGTCCAGGGGGCCAGGCACAGGTCCTCTCCGCTCAGGAGGACCGCGGGAGCCGAGACGCCGGGGACCAGCGCTCCCAGGCTGGGCGCGCCGTGCGCCACGACCCGGTCGGGATCGTGGAGCGCCTGCTCGTTCCAGGCGCACAGCCGGCTCCAGCGCTCGGCGCCGATCCGGTCGTGGACCAGGGCGGCGGCCTCCCCGGCGAAGCCGTGGACCGGGCGCCGGGACAGCCACGTGTCGAGCCGGGCCATGCCCCGGGGGATCCGGGGAAGGGGATGATCGGCCGGAGGCGTCACCGAGTGCACCGCGCGCAGGGCGTGGCCGACTCCCCTGAACAGGGGGACCAGATCCGTGTCCGGTCCGGCGCGTAGCAGCCGACCGGCGAGAGATTCCACCCCTTCTGTCCGGTAGCTCCTGCTCGGTCCCTCCGCCCGGCCCACGGACACGGCCACGCTGTTCCCCGCGGTGGCCGCCTCCACGAGGGAACGGAGAACCGGATCGATCGGGGTGAAGGCGGAGTCCGCCAGCGGTCCCGGGGAACGCCGCCACAGGAATCCCGCCCCGGCCGGACTGATCGAGGTCCTCAGGAGCCCCGTCCCGAACACCAGCCGCGGTCGCGTGTCGGCGGAGGAGGCCGCGGGTCGCGTCGTCATGCGGACGCCTCCGAAGCGGCCCCGCTGACGTCCGTCTCCTCCCGGGAGCCGGGGTCCCGGGCGTCGCGCAACCGCTCCAGAGCCTCCAGACAGTGCGGGAGCAGGGCGGGAGCCCAGGCGCCCGGACGTCCTGTCGTCACACTGATGCCGGGGCGTGGCGGCATGACGACGACATTGGGCCGGGCGGCGAGCGCCGAGCGGTGCGCCAGATAGGCGGGGCTGTCCACGCCACCAGGAGGAAGAGCGGGGGCCACGACGATGGGGGCCTTCGTGCACTGGGCGGCCAGGAGCGCGGGACTGTCGGCCAGGCCCAGCGCCAGGCGGGCCGTGAAGTGCAGGGTCGCCGGATAGACCAGGACGGCCTCGGCCCACTCGGCGAGTTCGACGTGCAGGGCCCGCGGATCGTCCTCCGGCCAGGTGTCGGGGATCACCTCCCCGTTGATCCGGCCGTGCAACGCGGTCGGGGTGACGAAGCGGCGGGCGCTCCTGGTGAGGGCGAGCATGATCTCCAGGTCGGGGTAGCAGGTGCGCAGCCAGGTCCCCCAGAACGGCAGGTCCGCGGTCGAGACCGAGCCGGTGGCGACGAGGAGGAGCCGGGACACCCCGAACTCGGGCACCCCGAGCAGCGCGGCCCGCTCCCCGGCCTCGGAACGGGGCGGTTCGGTCTCGCTCATCGCGTCACCTCGGTCAAGACCGTCTCCAGCTCCAGCAGCGACGTCTTCGCCCCGTACTGCCGGCAGACCCCGGAGACGTTGAGGACGATCTCGTCGGCGCCCGCCGCCCGGAACCCGTCCAGCCCCTCGGCCACGGTCGCCGGGTCGCCGAACAGGAAGGCGTCGCCCTTGATCAGAGCGCGCGCGCCGGAGAGCGGGTCCTCCGGGTCGATGGGGATGCCCGATCGGCGCAGCATGTCGACGTAGTGGGGCAGGGAGATGTGGCCCATGTTGCTGGTCAACGCCAAAGTGAGCCCATCGCGGCCCTCTCCGCTCAGGGCCAGGGGGACGATGGCGACGACCCGGGGGACGGGCCGGCCGGCCTTTGCCGCGCCCGCGCGCAGGGCGGGCATCAGCGTGTCGCGAAGGTAGGACGCCGGGGTCAGCCAGGTGATCGCCACGTCGGCGATCTCCCCGGCGAGCTCGGCCATACGCGGGCGTAGCACGCCGATGCCCACTTCGACCGGAGGGCTTGGGAGGGACGGTAGACCGTTCTCGCAGTGGAAGTACTCCCCGGCGAGGTTGACGACCTCACCGGAGACCAGCCCTTTGACGATCGTGGCGTATTCGCGTGTCGCCTGAAGCGGGCTCGCGTAGGGGCGGCCCAGAACGCTGGACTGGAACACCCGCGCACCCGGCCCGAAACCCGCCACCACCGGATGCCCGGTCGTCACGGCCAGGCTCTTGGCCTGGAGGGCCGCCTCCAGCGGATGCCGGAGCGGCATCAGGGTGACCCCGGTGCCCACCGGCACCCGGAATCCGGCGACCGCCGCAGCGGTGAACATCTGGTGTGGGTCGCTGACCGTCGCCTGCCCCTGCCACAGGCGACGAGCGGCGCTCCACTGCACCAGCGCCGCGTAGGGGAGGAGCTGTTCGGCTCTCAGCGGCACGACGGGCGCGAGAATCGAGTATTCGGTCATTGGCCACCCAATCGTTCAGACGAGTACGGATGAGGAGACACCCGTCGACCGCCCCCTGACGAGATCGGCGTACTCGGGGCAGCTCTTCAGCAGTTCTTCGTGGGTCCCCTCCGCGACGGTCCGGCCGTCTCCCAGCACGATCACGTGGTCGGCGTGCTGCACGGTGGAGATCCGGTGGGCCACGACGAGGAGGGCGCGATCCACCGCGAGGACGTCCACGGCGTTGCGGAGCCGCTGCTCGTTCACGCCGTCCAGCTGCGAGGTGGGTTCGTCCAGCAGCACCAGCCGGGCGTCGCTGAGCAGCGCCCGAGCCAGGGCCAGGCGTTGACGCTGGCCGCCGGACAGATCGTTCGCTCCGCCCAGGACCGTGTCCAAACCGTCCGGAAGGGCGCGGACCACGTCACCGAGTCCCACCGTGTCCAGGCAGTCCAGCAGCACCTCGTCGGAGGGAGGCGCCGTCAGACCGAGCGTCAGGTTGCCGCGGATGTCGTCACGCAGCAGGGTGAACCCCTGGTCCACGTAGGCGAGAAGGCCGCGTAGCTCCTCGGCGCTCAACGCCTCCTGGGGGCGACCGAACACGGTGATGAGCCCGGAGTCAGGCGTCATGAAGCGCTCGGTCAACCCGAGGACGGTGGTCTTCCCCGCCCCCGAGAGTCCGACCAGTGCCGTGAGCCCGCGTCGTGGAACGGTGAAGTCGACACCGCGCAGGACCGGGGCGTCGTCGTATCCGAAGGTCACGTCCTCGAAGCGCAGGGCCGGCGCGTCGGGGGAGGGGGTGGAGGGGGACACGCTCCTGCGCGCGGGGACCGAGGTCTGCTCGAAGGGGAGCGCGAACACGTCGTTGAAGCGTTTGCGCGCGACCATGCCCGCCTGGAGCGTGGCGATCCCCGACACCGCCATCATGAGAGGGGCGGCGAGTTGGAGCAGGTAGAGCAGGAAGGCGACGAAGGACGAGAGGGGAAGCTCACCGTCGACCAGCCGGGCACCTCCGCCGATGATGACGCTCACGAGCGCGATCTGCTGTCCCAGGTTGATGATCGGGACCATCAGGCTCTCGACCCGTGCCGTGCCGATCTCCACGTCCGCGACGCGTTCGGCGTTTCGGGACAGGTCTCCCGCCACCGTCTGCTCGGCCCGGCACGCCTTGATGATCGGCAGCGCGTCCAAGGCCGCGACGAAGTCCTCGGAGAGACTGCCGATCTCGTTCTGCACCGCCTGGTATCTGCGCCGTAGGGAGACGATCACGGCCGCGATGATTCCGATCGCGACGGCGAACGCGGCCAGGGTGATGAGAAGCAGGACCCAGTCCAAGACGCACATGACCACGAGGGTGCCGAGCAGCGTGATAGCGGCCATGGGGAGCTGGATCGGGCCGATGTCGACCGCGTTCTTGAGCTGGGAGGCGTCGGCGGTCAACCGGGCGGCCAGGTTGCCGCTGCCCTCCCTGCGGGCGTCACGCAGGCTCACCCCCAGCGCGTGCCGCATGGTCCTGACACGGACCCGGTAGAGCATGCGGTGTCCCAGCTTCGCCAGGAGGTAGGAGGAGAGCGCACCCGAGATCGCGGTCGCGGCGCCCACGCCGATCATCGCCACCGCCCAGGACGAGAGCCCCTTCCCCTCCTGGAGAGCCGCGATGAGCGCGGCGGCCACCATGGGCAACGCCAAGGAGGCGATCGCCGACACGAGGGAGAGCAGGGCGATGACCACCATCGTGCCCTTCCCGCCCTGAAGCAGTTCCGGGAGGATCTTGAACTCCCGATGCGGGTCTTCCTGTTCCATGCGGGTCTCTCCTGCGGAATGTGTTCGTCGGCATCCGTGTCGGGCCCGGGTGAGGCGTCTGTGCGTCCTTCCGTCCGCCACGTCCGTCCCTGGGGGGCGGGCGCGGGCCGGGGAAGGCCGGACTCCGCGCCCGCGGACATCGCCGAACGGTCGCGCGCTGGTATCGACCGTTCGGTCAGGGAGTGGACGGCGTCCCCGGCAGGGCACGGGAACGCCGCCGTCATGGGGTTATCAGCAGCCGTCGATGACGGTCTGTCGGGTGAAGGCGTAGCTGACGGTGAACGCGCAGAAGGTCGTCGTCGCAGCGGGAGCCTCGGACTCGGAGGAAACGTTCATCGCGTCCGCGTCCGTCCAGGTCTGGTACCCGGAGATCAATTCCATGATCTCGTTGGACTTCTCCATGGCTCTTTTCCTTTTCGGTGATAGTGGGGGGTGAAAGGGGATTTTCGGGGGGGGGGTCAGCAGCCGTTGACGACCGTGGCCGCCACGCCGCCGCTGAACGCCGCACAGGGGGCGGAGCTCACGGCGGAAGCGGCGTAGATGCAGGGAAGGGTGGTGATCGAAACCGTGGTGACGGTGATCGACGCGGGGGCGTCGGCGGCGGCGCTGATGTTCAGCTCGGCCACGTCGGTGTAGGCCCCGTAGCCCTCCATCAGTTCCATGATCGCCAGGTTCTTCTGCACTTTTCGCTCTTTTCTGTTGAGAGCCGACCTGGAAACAGGGAATGTGTATACCCACTCCCTGCAACCGTGTCGGTTTCAACTTTCGGCGAATTCCGCATCGCCGATGTTCCGAGCGGGTTCCGAAGCGCATATTCCGGCCTCGGTGAACTGTTGTCCGATCACCTCCTCCACCGGGAGTTCGTCGCGGACGGATTCCACCAGGGCCTGGGCGAGCACCCCGGCCCGGTGCTGGCCGAAGCTCAGTCCGCGCATGTGGGGACGGGGGTCCTCGGGCTCCCGGGCGATGGCGACACCGGGGCTGATCGGTACGGCGAAGACCGAGGTCCGTGTCCCGATGCCATCGACGCCGCGCAGCAGGGCGGGGATCCGCCGGGCGATGTGCGCGGAGTCGGGGCGCAGGTAGACCACCAGGCCATCGGAGCGGGGGAACAGCACGTCCGACGACAGCACCTTCGCCCGGTACGGCGTCTGGCTCTCCTCAAGGAGGCGCAGGACGTGTTCCCAGACGAGGAGGGCGGCCTCGGCCTTCTCCAGGTGGACGTACAGACGCAGGATCGGGCCGGCGGAGTGGACGGAACGTGTCCCGTCCACCAGGAAGAACCCGGGGGACAACGCGGCCCTGCACGGGGAGACCACCATGTCCACGACGGCTCCGACGGAGGCCCCCTCCGACCGGATCCGGTCGGCCGCGACCCTGATCCGTACCCCGTCGCGTTGCACGACGACCGTGCGCCCCGACGTCTCGGAGACCTCCGGGTCGCTGCACAGCACCACGCGCGTCACGGTCTCCCGATGGGGCACGCGCTCGGCGAGTTCCCGTTCGAGCCGTGGATCACGGATGTGGAAGGGGACCGCGTCCCCGGCAGTGGAACGTCCGGCGTGGAAGACCTCGTACAACGTCGTCGAGAGCTTGCGACGCAGGTCATGGTGGTCATCGGCCTCGATCTCCTGGCCGTCGACGACGGCACCGCGAAGATCGGGACGGATTCGGACCCGTTCGAGGGCCTGCAACAGGCGGGGGGAGAGCCGGCCGGTGTGGTCCGTGCCGCTCTTCCGCGGGGAAACGGTGACGGTCATGGCATCCTTCCCAGGCCGATCGCCGACGCGAACCGGTCAGGAGACAACAGGGCGGTCCGCCCGATCCCCGCGGCGGCGCGTTCGATACCGGAGAGTTTGGAGGTGCGGGAACTTCCGGCGAGCAGGCGATCGAGCAGGTGCCAACCGGCGAAGGCCGTCGCACGCTCGGCGAGCTCGCCGTCCACCGTCTCGCCACGGACACCGACGTATCCCCGCCAGAACTGCTCGATGTGCGGGCGAAGGCGTTCCAGGCTCGCGGCTCCCCGCTGGATGACCGTCTCGTGGGTCAGCTCGTCGGCGATCGGTTCGGCGCCGCCGCGCGTGGTCACGATGTCGAGGACCGAGCGGTACAGCCACTCGCCGGCGAAGCCGCCGACGTCCCGGGCGGGGTCCGCCAGCCGGAACTCCTCCCAGTCGGAGATGAGCACCGTGCCGTCGGCGACCAGGAGCTGGTCGACCCGGAAGTCGCAATGGGCGGGGACCTTGGGGGCCATCTGTTCTCGACGCCGGAGCCCGGCCACGGCACGGGCCAGTTCGGGGTCGCCCTGCATCAGCTGCCACGCCTGGAGCTCGCCGAAGCTGAGCTGGTCGAACATCACCGAGGGCAGTGCTTCGAGCAGTTCCACGGACGGCTGGATGGGGGGAGCCTCCGTGACCAGCGTGTCCGCGGGAGGAGTGGCGGCGTGTACCAGACCGAGCGCCTCCCCCGTGAGTCTCGACAACTCCTCGCCGAACTCCTCGTCGACCATCAGTGACGCGCCGCTGACGGCGCCGTCGACGCCCTCGAAGACGACGATGCCCGCCTCGGGGTCACAGCCCAGGAGCTCGGGTACCCGGAGGCTTCCGGGGGGAAGGGAGGCCGCGAAGCGCTGGAAGGCCATGAGGCGCGCCATCCTGGAACGCACGTCCGGCTCGGCCCCGACGAGTCGTTTGACGAACACCTTCCGGACGGGGGTCTCGCCGACCCAGACCTGGTTACGCCCGGGAGGCGCGGACAGGGTGTCCCGATCCAACGGGCCGAGTCCGAGACGGACCAGCAGGGCCTCCACGGCGGGGACCCGATCGAGATCGGCGGGCGCATAAGGCGAGGTCCGTCCCTGATGACCCCCTTCGGCCGTGGCGGCCACCGCGGGTTCACCCATGGTCGCCCACGATCCCGGCCGAAGCCGATGAGGAGCGAGCGCACCCGCTCGGTGAGTTCTGTCGGACTGGCATGCCCGAACAGTAACCAGGCACCCCTCGGAGATACGGCAGTTAGAGGCGGCAGGGAAACGGCAGTTGACGGGCAGTTCCGCCGTTCGTATGACGAACGCTCCCGGTCTCGTCGGAGACCGGGAGCGTCACTTCGGAGAGGAGCGGCCCTCGCCGTCAGGCCGCCGCCGCGGCGCCCGCGGGGGAGACGCTCAACGCGTCCTTGGACTCGTCGAGGTCGACCACGACGGTGTCGCCCTCGTGCAGCTCACCCGACAACAGCGCCTTGGCCAACGGATCGCCGATCGACGACTGGACCAGCCTGCGCAGCGGGCGGGCACCGTACACCGGGTCGTAACCGGTGAGCGCGAGCCACTCGCGCGCCGCGGGGGTGACGTCCAGGCGCAGCCGGCGGTCGGCGAGGCGCCGCGCCAACCGGTCGACCTGGAGGTCGACGATCTTCGTCAGCTCCGTGGTGGACAGCGCGTCGAACATGATCACGTCGTCCAGCCGGTTGAGGAACTCCGGCTTGAAGGTGGAGCGGACCACGGTCATGACCCTGTCCTCACGGGCCTGCTCGTCCAGCGAGGGGTCCACCAGGAACTGCGACCCCAGGTTCGAGGTCAAGATGAGCAGCGTGTTGCGGAAGTCCACCTGGCGGCCCTGGCCGTCGGTCAGCCGGCCGTCGTCGAGGACCTGCAACAGCGTGTCGAAGACCTCGATGTGCGCCTTCTCGACCTCGTCGAGCAGCACGACCGTGTAGGGCCGGCGCCGCACCGCCTCGGTGAGCTGACCGCCCTCCTCGTAGCCGACATAGCCGGGAGGCGCGCCGACCAGCCGCGAGACCGAGTGCTTCTCGGAGTACTCGCTCATGTCGATGCGCACGATCGCGCGCTCATCGTCGAACAGGAACTCCGCCAGCGCCTTGGCCAGCTCGGTCTTGCCCACGCCGGTGGGGCCGAGGAACAGGAAGGAGCCGGTGGGGCGGTCGGGGTCGGAGATGCCGGCGCGGGCGCGGCGCACCGCGTCGGAGACCGCGCGCACGGCCTTGGACTGGCCGATGAGCCGCCGGCCCAGCTCCTCCTCCATGCGCAGCAGCTTGGAGGTCTCGCCCTCCAGCAGGCGCCCGACCGGGATGCCGGTCCAGGAGGACACGACGTCGGCGACGTCGTCCGCGCCGACCTCGTCCTTGACCATCGTGGCGCCGGCCTCGCGCTCGGCCTCGGCCTCGGCCGACGACGCCTCCTCCAGTTGCTTCTCCAGCTGGGGGATCTCGCCGTACATCAACCGCGAGGCGGCCTCGAAGTCCCCGTCGCGCTGGGCGCGTTCGGCCTGGCCGCGCAGGGCGTCCAGCCGCTCCTTGAGCTCACCCACCCGGTTCAGGCCGGCCTTCTCCTGCTCCCAACGGGCCACCAGGCCGTTGAGCTGCTCCTGCTTGTCGGCGAGGTCGGCGCGCAGGCGGTCCAGACGCTGCCGGCTGGCCGCGTCGGACTCCTTCTCCAGCGCCATCTCCTCCATCTTCAGGCGGTCCACGGCCCGCTGGAGCTCGTCGATCTCGACCGGGCGGGAGTCGATCTCCATGCGCAGCCGGGACGCGGCCTCGTCGATCAGGTCGATCGCCTTGTCCGGAAGGAACCGGGCGGTGATGTAGCGGTCGGACAGCGTCGCCGCCGCGACCAGCGCCTGGTCGGAGATCTGCACCTTGTGGTGGGCCTCGTAGCGGCCCTTCAGGCCGCGCAGGATCGCGATGGTGTCGGTGGCCGACGGCTCGCCCACGAACACCTGCTGGAAGCGGCGCTCCAGGGCGGGATCCTTCTCGATCCGCTCGCGGTACTCGTCCAGGGTGGTCGCGCCGACCATGCGCAGCTCGCCACGGGCCAGCATGGGCTTGAGCATGTTGCCGGCGTCCATCGCGCCCTCGGCCGCGCCGGCGCCGACCACGGTGTGCAGCTCGTCGATGAAGGTGATGACCTGGCCGTCGCTCTCCTTGATCTCGGTGAGCACGGCCTTCAGCCGCTCCTCGAACTCGCCCCGGTACTTCGCCCCCGCCACCATCGCGGGCAGGTCCAGCGAGATGAGGCGCTTGTCCCGCAGCGACTCGGGCACGTCACCGGCCACGATGCGCTGGGCGAGCCCTTCGACGACGGCGGTCTTGCCCACGCCGGGCTCGCCGATGAGGACCGGGTTGTTCTTGGTGCGCCGTGACAGGACCTGGACGACCCTGCGGATCTCGGAGTCGCGCCCGATGACGGGGTCGAGCCCGCCGGAGCGCGCCCGCGCGGTCAGGTCGACGCCGTACTTCTCCAGCGCCTGGTAGGTCTCCTCGGGGTTCTCCGACGTGACGCGGCCGTGTCCGCGCACACGCTCGAACGCCTCCAGGAGCGCCTCGGGGGACGCGCCGGCCCCGCGCAGGACCTGGCTCGCCTCGCCCCCGTCCGCGGCCAGCCCGACGAGCAGGTGCTCGGTGGAGACGTACTCGTCCTCCATCTGCTGGGCGCGCTGCGCCGCGGTGTTCAGCGAGATGATGAGCTGCCGGGAACTGGCCGGGGCGCTCACCGACGCGCCGGCGGCCTTCGGCAGGCCCGCGATGGCCTCCTCGACCCTGCGGTTCACCTCGTCGGGGTCGACCCCGACCTCCTTGAGCAGCGGCCGGATGATCCCCTCGCCCTGGGCGAGGAGGGCCGCCAGCAGGTGGACCGGCTCGACCTGCGGACTGCCGTCCGTGGTCGCGCGCCGGATCGCCGCCGAGACGGCCTCCTGGCTCTTACGGGTGAGTTTGTAATCCATGCCCTTGCCGCCCCCTTGCGAAAATCGCCATGACGTCGTCTGCACCCGGTACCCGGCCCGCCGCCCGGCCCGACGGGCGAGGCGGCCCTACTGCTCGGGAGGCCGGGTACCGGTTTCGAAGATCGTGACGCGGGTGCGCCGCACCGGCAGCAGCTCGCCGCCGGCGGGCCGGCCGGCGGTGCGCCTGGCCACGGCGTTGCGCGCCGCGTCGAGTTCGTTGCGCAGGTGGAACAGGTGCTCGTGGAGCTCGGCCACCTCGCGCTGGAGTTCGAGGATGCGTTTGATCCCGGCGAGGTTGATGCCCTCTTCCTGGGAGAGGCGCTGCACCTCGCGCAGCATCTGGATGTCCCGCATCGAATAGCGTCGGCCGCGACCGGCCGTACGGCCCGGCGAGACCAGGCCGAGACGGTCGTACTGTCGCAGCGTCTGTGGGTGTAGTCCCGACAGCTCGGCGGCCACGGAGATGACGTAGACCGGGCTGTCATCGCCGAAGAGCTGGTCGTTCATGGGTCTTACGCCCCCTTCGCCCGTGCTTCCAGACCGCTCCGCGGGTCCTCGCCGGAGGTCGCGGCGCGGAACTTCTCCAGGGCCTCTCGGGCCTCGCCGTTCAGGTTCTGCGGTACCGCGACCTCGACGGTGACGAGCAGGTCGCCCGTTGTCCCGTCGCGGCGCTGCGCCCCCTTGCCGCGCACGCGGAACGTGCGGCCGTTGGGGGTGCCCGGTGGGATCTTCACGGTGACCGGGAAGCCGTTGAGCGTCGGCACCCGGACGTCGGCGCCGAACACGGCCTCGGGGAAGGTCACCGGGACGGTGACGGTCAGGTTGTCCCCGCTCCTGCCGAACAGGGGGTGAGGTTGCACGTGCACCACCACATAGAGGTCGCCGGCCGGACCGCCGCGCTCACCCGGAGCGCCCTTGCCCTTGATCCTGATGCGCTGGCCGTCGGTGACGCCCGCGGGAATGCGGGCCTGGATCGTGCGGGTGCTCGTACCGCGGCCACTGCCGTTGCAGACGGGGCAGGGGTCGTCGACGACGAGTCCGCGTCCCTTGCACTGGCTGCAGGGCTCGGACAGCGAGAAGCCGCCCAGGTTCTTGTTCTCGTGTCCGGTGCCGGCGCACTTGGGGCACACCCGGGGCGTGGTCCCGGCCTTGGCCCCGGTGCCGTGACAGGTGCCGCAGGCGGCCTCGCTGGTGAGCTTGAACGAACGGGTCACGCCGTTGGCGGCCTCGCTGAAGGACAGCCGGGTCTCGGTCTCGACGTCGGCGCCGCGCCGGGCCTGAGAGGTCGAGCGGCCGCCACGGTTGCCGAACAGGCCCCCGAAGAGGTCGCTGAGCCGTTCGCCGCCGCCCCCCGCGGTCTGACCGAACAGGTCGCCCAGGTTGAAGTCCCCGGCGCCGCCGGCACCGCCCGGCCGGTAGGCGCCGCCGAACAGCGAACGGGCCTCGTCGTACTCCTTGCGCCGGGTCTCGTCGGACAGGACGTTGTAGGCCTCGGAGATCTCCTTGAACTTCTCCTCGGCGGTGCTGTCGCCCTTGTTCGCGTCCGGGTGGTACTGCCGGGCGAGCTTGCGGTAGGACTGCTTGATCTCGTCCTTGGTGGCCGTCTTTGAGACTCCGAGGACCTTGTAATAGTCCTTCTCCAGGTAGTCCTTCGTGCTCATCGACGTGTGCCTTCTCCCGTTTCGCTGCGCTCAGGGTCGATTATCGGACCGGTGCGGACCGCCCCGGGCGCCGTCGCCGGCACCCGGGGCGGAACCTGTCACTTCTGTTCTTGGTCGGTGCCGGTCTCGGGGGCCTCGCCCCCGGAGGCGGCTTCGGGTCCGGCCTGGTCCGCCGGGGTGTCCGCCGCCTCGGCGGCGGGCTCCTCGGTGGGACCGGCCACGACCACGCGGGCCGGCCGCAGCACCCGCTCGCCGACGAGGTAGCCCGGCTGGAACACCTCGATCACCGTCGGAACGCTCACCTCGGGCGAGGGCACCAGGGTCAGGGCCTCGTGGACGTTGGGGTCGAACTCGTCGCCCTTCTCGCCGTACTTCTTCAGCCCCAGCTTGGTGACCAGCGACTCCAGCGACTCGCCGACCGACTTGAAGCCACCGGTCAGCTCGTTGTGCTCGCGGGCCCGGCCGATGTCGTCCAGCACCGGCAACAGCTCGCTCATCACCTGAGCGGTGGCCTGCTCGCGGACCGCGATCCGGTCGCGGTCCACGCGCTTGCGGTAGTTGGCGTACTCGGCCTGGAGCCGCTTGAGGTCGTTGGTGCGCTCCTCCAGCTGCGCGCGCAACTCCGCGATCTCCGCGCCGTCGGCGGAGGGGGCGGCCTCCTCGGCCGTCTCCTGCGCCGGGGAGTCCGGAGAGGGCTCCGCGGCCCCCTCCGGGGTGCGCAGCTCACCGGTCTCCGGATCGATGCGCCGTTTGTCGCGGATCACCGGCCCCTGCTGTTCGCGGCCGTTGTCGTTGTCCGGCAGCGCCATTTGCTGCGCCTCCTCTTCAGCGTCGTGGTCAGGCGGTGCCGTTGCGCTTGCCGTTGTCCTCGTCGACGATCTCGGCGTCGACGACGTCGGCGTCGTCGGCGTTGGCCTGGGCGCCGGCGTCGGTGGACGCGCCGCCCTGCTGGCCCTGGCTGTAGATGGCGGACCCGATCTTCTGGCTGGCCAGCGCGACCTTCTCGCTCGCCGAGCGGATGGCCTCGATGTCGGAGCCCTCCAGCGCCTTCTTCAGCTCGCCGACAGCGCTCTCGGTCTCGGTCTTCACATCCGCCGGGATCTTGTCCTCGTTGTCCTTGATGACCTTCTCGGTCTGGTAGACGAGGGACTCGGCGTTGTTGCGGACCTCGGCCTCCTCGCGGCGCTTGCGGTCCTCCTCGGCGTACTGCTCGGCCTCGCGGACCATCTTGTCGATGTCGTCCTTCTGCAGGCCGGAGCCGCCGGTGATCTGGACCGACTGCTCCTTACCGGTGCCGAGGTCCTTCGCGGTGACGTTCACGATGCCGTTGGCGTCGATGTCGAAGGTCACCTCGATCTGCGGGACGCCGCGCGGCGCCGGGGGCAGGCCGGTGAGGTCGAAGACGCCCAGCTTCTTGTTGTACTGGGCGATCTCGCGCTCGCCCTGGTAGACCTGGATCTGCACGGAGGGCTGGTTGTCCTCGGCGGTCGTGAAGATCTCCGAGCGCTTGGTCGGGATCGTCGTGTTGCGCTCGATGAGCTTGGTGAACACACCGCCCTTGGTCTCGATGCCCAGCGACAGCGGGGTGACGTCCAGCAGCAGGACGTCCTTGACCTCGCCCTTGAGCACACCGGCCTGGAGGGACGCGCCGATGGCGACGACCTCGTCGGGGTTGACGCCCTTGTTGGGCTCCTTGCCGCCGGTGAGGCTCTTGACCAGGTCGACGACCGCGGGCATACGGGTCGAACCGCCGACCAGCACGACGTGGTCGATCTTGTCCACGGTGATCCCGGCGTCCTTGATGACCTGGTGGAACGGCGCCTTGGTGCGCTCGAGCAGGTCGGCGGTCAGCCGCTGGAACTCCGCGCGGGTGAGCTTCTCGTCGAGGTGCAGCGGGCCCTCGGCGGAGGCGGTGATGTAGGGCAGGTTGATGGAGGACTCGCTGGAGCTGGACAGCTCGATCTTGGTCTTCTCCGCGGCCTCGCGCAGACGCTGGAGCGCCATCTTGTCCTTGGACAGGTCGACGCCGTTGCTGTTCTTGAAGCGCTCGACCAGCCAGTCGACGATGGCCTGGTCCCAGTCGTCACCACCGAGGTGGTTGTCGCCGTTGGTGGCCTTGACCTCGACCACGCCGTCGCCGACCTCCAACAGGGAGACGTCGAAGGTGCCGCCACCGAGGTCGTAGACCAGGATGGTGGCCTCCTCCTCCTTCTCCAGGTGGTAGGCCAGGGCCGCGGACGTGGGCTCGTTGATGATGCGCAGGACGTTGAGGCCGGCGATCTTGCCGGCGTCCTTGGTGGCCTGGCGCTGGGCGTCGCTGAAGTAGGCCGGGACCGTGATGACGGCGTCGGTGACCTCTTCGCCCAGGTAGGCCTCGGCGTCCCTCTTCAGCTTCTGCAGGACGAAGGCGCTGATCTGCTGCGGGTTGAAGGACTTGCCGTCGATCTCGACGGACCAGTCCGTGCCGATGTGGCGCTTGACCGACCGGATGGTCCGGTCGACGTTGGTGACCGCCTGGCGCTTGGCCACCTCGCCGACGAGCACTTCACCGTTCTTCGCGAAGGCCACGACGGACGGGGTGGTCCGGGCGCCTTCGGCGTTGGCGATGACCGTGGGCTCGCCGCCCTCCAGGACCGAGACGACCGAGTTCGTCGTTCCCAGGTCGATGCCGACCGCACGTGCCATGAGTACGTCCTCCGTCAAGGTTGAGTCTTACAGGCGCAGTATTTCTTCTGGGCCACTCGGCTGTCAAATCACTTGAGCCGAGCGGACTCAAGTCTGTGTGCATACGGTCCAACGCGGGGATCCCCGTCCTTGTTCCCGGGGGCGCGGATTTCTCACTGGAGGGACGGCGGGCCCGGGGATATCCCCGGGAAAGCCTTGACCCGTCTCAGGGGTGAAAGGTGGGCAGGTGGGGGTGAGGGTGGAGTGGGGTGAGGTGGTGTCGCGGGGGAGTGTGGGGCTCATTAACGTAGGTGGGGGCACCGACCGTGCGGTCGGAATGTGGTGCGGGGGTTCACCGCTCTCGGCTACTCGCTAGTAACATTGCTTGACCCCGGCGCGCGGAGCGCCGGAACCGACGCAGCAGGATGGGAGGCCGCGGGGCGTGGACGCTGTGAAATGGGGCCTGGTGATCTTCACCTTGGCCATATCAGCGGCCGGCTGGGGCATGTTCGTGTACGCGGTGGCGCAGATCGTGCGTCACGTGCGGCTCGGCAAACCCGCGCCGGACCGTTTCGGTCCCTTCTGGCCGCGGTTGAAGACCATGCTGGTCGAGACCGTCGGTCACACCCGAATGCTCAAGTGGAGCGTCATCGGGGTGGCGCACTGGTGGGTGGCCTTCGGCTTCCTGCTGCTGGTGCCGACGCTGGCCCAGGCCTACGGTCAGCTCTTCGACCCGGAGTTCGTGCTCCCGATCATCGGGCACTTCGCCCCCTTCGAGTTCATCGTCGAACTGTTCTCGTGGGCCACGTTGATCGCCATCGTGGTGCTGATCGCGATCCGCCAGATCAGTCACCCGCGCAGGCTCGGCCGGGCCTCCCGGTTCGAGGGGTCCAACTTCCCCCGGGCCTACTTCGTCGAGTTCGTCATCGTGGCGATCCCGGTGCTGGTCCTGCTCCTGCGGGGCATGGAGGGCGCCCTCCAGGGCGTGGACTCCTACAACCTCCACTACGCGCTCAGCTATCCGCTGGTGCTGGCGTTCTCCGGAGCCCCGACCGCCGCGCTGGAGACGGGCATCCTCGTCGCCGCGGCCCTGAAGATCATCATCTCGATGACGTGGATGATCGTCCTGGCGCGCAACCTCACCATGGGCGTCGCCTGGCACCGCTTCGCCGCCTTCTTCAACATCTACTTCAAACGCAACGCCGACGGCTCGCCCGCGCTGGGCCCGGCCAAGCAGATGCTGAACAAGGACGGCCAGCCCCTGGACTTCGAGGAGGCCGACCCCGACGAGGACCCGTTCGGCGTCGGTAAGATCGAGGACTTCACCTGGAAGGGCCTGCTCGACTTCACGACCTGCACCGAGTGCGGTCGCTGCCAGTCGCAGTGCCCGGCGTGGAACACCGGCAAGCCGTTGTCGCCGAAGAAGCTGGTCATGGACCTGCGTGACCACGCCTACGCCAAGGCGCCCTACCTCATGCAGGGCATCACCGAGGAGACGCCCGACATCCACGACGACGTCCTCGCCCTGCTCGGCAAGCCCCTCGTGGGCACCGAGGAGGAGGGGGGCGTGATCCACCCCGACGTGCTGTGGTCCTGCACCAACTGCGGCGCCTGTGTCGAGCAGTGCCCGGTGGACATCGAGCACATCGACCACATCCTCGACATGCGCCGCTACCAGGTCATGATCGAGTCGAGCTTCCCCTCCGAGGCGAGCACCCTCCTGAAGAACCTGGAGAACAAGGGCAACCCCTGGGGGATGAGCGAGCAGAAGCGCCTTGACTGGGTCGAGGAGCTCGACTTCGAGGTCCCGGTGGTCGAGGACAAGCTCCCCGAGGGGACCGAGTACCTGTTCTGGGTGGGCTGCGCCGGAGCGCTGGAGGACCGGGCGAAGAAGACCACGAAGGCGATCGCCGAGCTGCTGCACATGGCCGGCGTCAAGTTCGCGGTGCTCGGTGGCATGGAGGCGTGCAGCGGCGACCCGGCCCGCCGGCTGGGCATGGAGTTCGTCTTCCAGATGCTGGCCCAGCAGAACGTCGAGACGCTCAACGAGGTCGGCGCCACCAAGATCGTGGCGAGCTGCCCGCACTGCTTCAACACGTTGGGCAACGAGTACCCGCAGCTCGGCGGCGACTACGACGTCGTTCACCACAGCCAGCTCCTGGCCCGCCTGGTCGAGGAGGGCCGGCTCACCCCGGTCCAGCCGATCGAGGAGAACATCACCTACCACGACCCGTGCTTCCTGGGCCGCCACAACAAGGTCTACACGCCGCCCCGCGAGATCATGGCGCAGGTGCCCGGCATCAAGACCGTCGAGATGCACCGGCACAAGGAACGGGGCTTCTGCTGTGGCGCCGGCGGCGCGCGGATGTGGATGGAGGAGCGCATCGGCAAGCGCATCAACACCGAGCGCGTGGACGAGGCGCTGACGACCAACCCCGACACCGTCTCCACCGCCTGCCCCTTCTGCCAGGTCATGCTCGGTGACGCGATCAACGAGAAGAAGTCGAAGGGCGAGGCGAAGGAGACGCTGGAGGTCGTCGACGTCTCCCAGCTGCTGCTCCGTTCGGTCAAGGGGGAGTCCCCCGCCGCGGGCGAACCCGTGCGGGAGAACGCCTGACGCCTTTACCGGCCGGCACACGACGAGGCCCGGACACGTCACCACGTGTCCGGGCCTCGTCGTTCGCGCGGCCCGCCGGCGGGCTCACGGCCGGACCGCGCTCCCGAGGAGGCGGGGGTCGGGCCCGGGGCGGAAGTCGGGCGGCGCCACCTGGTGAACCATCCGGAGGTCGCCCCCGGTGTCGCGCTCGACGACGGCGAAGGCGGGCGCCCCGTCGCGGATGTGGCCGAGGCACACGACCTCGGTGGGGCCGATGGTCGCCTGGTGTCGGTCGTGCAGGTGACCGCAGAAGTGCCAGCGCGGTCGCAGGCGCTCGCACAGGGCGCGTAGCTCGGGCCGGCCGGCGTCGGCCCGGTCGGGGGCGCCGATCCCCGCCGGCCAGTCGTGGGTGAGCAGGAGGTCGACCGGGGCCGAGCGGCCCACGCCCCGACCGACCCGCCGCACCTCCTCGGCGGTGTAGTAGCTGCGCTCCCGAGCGGTCTCGCGTCGCGGCCGGGCGGCGTCGCTGACACGGGCCGAGTGGATGCCGGACAGGAACGCCACGCCGAGACCTGCGATCTCGGTGCGGCCCGCGCGGCCCAGGAAGTGGACGTCCCGGCTCCACCGCCCGGGGCCGGCCGCGTCCAGGGCGGGCCAGGGCTCGTGGTTGCCACCGATGAAGTACAACGGGGCACCCAGGTCGATCAGCCCCTCGGCCAGGAGCGGGAAGTCGCCGATCCCGCGGTGGCCGGCGGGGGAGCGCACGCCCGCGGCGTCGGCCTCGTCGCGGTTGGCCTCGACGTCGCCGACGGCCAGGATGGCGTCGAGCGGGCCGAGCCAGGCGCGGACGGCCGACGACCAGGCGGCCAGCAGCGCGAACGCGCCGTGGACGTCCCCGGTGATCAGGATGCGGGCGGGAGGTGCGGGCGCCCTGCGCTTGCGTGCCACGACCGGGACTCCTTCGGGGCGGGAGGGCCCGACGGTACCGGAACGACGTCCCCTGGCGGTATCCGTTTTCGCGGCCCGTGCCCGGCCGCCGCCGCGGGGAGGGCGCCGCCGGCCACGGCTCAGCGCCGTGAGCGCTGGGGGCAGCGTCCGCGGCGGCGCCGGGGCTCGGGCGACAGCGGGACGTGCGCGTCGGAGTCGCCGGCGCGCCGTTGGGGGAGGACGCCGAGCACCGCGTCGATCTGCTCGGTCGACAGCCGTCCCTCGGTGGCGGCCACGGCGGTCAGCAGCTCGGAGTACAGCTCGATCTCGGCGAGCGCCACGTGGTCGTGGAGGCGCGTATCGAGGTTGGAGTTCACCGCGGCCACCTCCATCGAAATCGGGTTCGAGCCGGGGAGACGGCCGCGACGTCCTGGGCGGTCTGATAGGACACACCGTCTCCGCGGTCAAGGCTACGTGGCAGTAGCCTTCCGCCACATGACCCAGAGGGACCATTCTGGAACCATCTGTTGCTTCCATTCCAAGGCTGGTCTGAAAGGCAATGAAACGGAGGCGATCAGAGGTTCCATGTCTGTTTCTCAGAGCCGATTCGGCCGCAAGAACATGAAACGAAGACAGGGAAGGAGTGTCCGTCCGAACTGGTCCGCTCAGCGCCAGCGCACGCCGCGGTGCTCCTGGGCGTAGGAGGCGTACTTCTCCGGGGTGCGCGCGAACACCGCGCGGTCGTCGTCGGTGAGTTCGCGGATCACCTTTCCGGGGACACCGGCCCACAGCGTGCCGGGGGGGACCGTCCGGCCGGGTGGGACCAGGGACCCCGCCGCCACGAGCGCGCCGGCACCGACCCGCGCGCCGCCCAGGACGATCGCGCCGATACCGATGAGCGCCCCCTCCTCGACGATCGCGCCGTGGACCATCGCCTTGTGGCCCAGGCTCACGCGGTCGGCCAGGATCGCGGGTTCGCCCGGGTCGGAGTGCAGCCCGCACTGGTCCTGGATGTTGCACCGCTCGCCGACGATGATGTCCTCGGTGTCGGCGCGCAGCACCGAGCCGTACCAGACGCTGCTGCCCGCGCCGATGCGCACCCGGCCGACGATGACCGCCCCCGGCGCGATCCAGGCGTCCGGTGCGATGTCGGGCGAGCCGAACGCGGCGTCCCCCACCAGTGGACCGGTCATGTGTGGGCCTCCTCGGAGTCGGATGCGCGGCGGTAGGGCGGTAACGGAATGGCCTCTAGCGTCCACGCGCGTGCGAGAACGCGCATACCTTAGTTGGAACGCGATCCCGGTGATCTCGACGGTCCGGCATCGCGGGCCGCCCCCCTCGATCCCGCCGGGTCCGGGGACGGGTCATGGTCCCGGCCCGTTCTGCCGTCCGAGGTGTCACGTTCCGTACACTCCATCACTCCCTGTCGCCACAGATGACCACACGTCCGAAAAACGTGAAATGAACGTCACCCGAGTGTTTCCCCGCCGTTATGGGGATGGTAGGCAGAGTGGTGAGGCTTCCACCCCGTCTTGTAGCCAACCTGGTTGATTAGGACATGAAAGAACACAGCACCGAGATACTGCCGAATCTTCTCCGTGAAGACGCCTTCCCCACCGTGCGGAAGGGCGGCTACGACAAGCACCAGGTCGACGACTTCGTCGTCCGCAACCACAACCAGATCCGCGACCTCCAGGAACGTCTGGCCCGCGCGCACGACGAGATGGAGCAGTTGCGCCGTGAGCTGGCCGAGGCCCGCGAGAAGGCCGCGGTCAAACCCGAGCACGAGCAGATCAGCGAGCGCATGGCCGAGATCCTGCGCATCGCCGAGGAAGAGGCCGCGGACAAGCGGGCGCGGGTCGACAAGGAGGTCGAGCAGACCCGCAAGACGGCCCAGGACGAGGCCGCCAAGCGGATCAAGGACGCCGACGCCCACGCCGAGCGTGTCCTGGGCAGCGCGCGCGACCAGGCCAAGGAGCTGGTCGCCTCGGCCAAGCAGGAGGCCGAGCAGCTGCGCGACCAGGCCCGCCAGGAGGCCGAGCGCAAGCTCGCCGAGGCCGAGGGGCGCGCCAAGAAGATCCACGACACCGCCGACCGCCGCCTGGCGACGCTGACCGCCACGCACGCCGAGGCGGTCCGCCGTCTCGGGGACATGCGCGACACGCTCGCCGAGCTGCTCACCGCCGAGAAGAACGCCGGCCCGCTCGAAGCGGACCTGAAGCGGCCCGACGCCGAGGCGCGCAAGGAGGCCGAGTCCGTCAAGGAGGCCGCGAAGAAGGAAGTCAAGGAAGCCAAGGACGGCGCGAAGCCCGCTCCGAGCGCCGGCCAGGCGAAGAAGGACGCTCCCGTCGCCCCCGCCGCGGCCCCCGCCCCCGCGCAGAAGGCCCCCGCGCGGCCTGGCGCGTCCGCGGCCCCCACGGCGCCGGCCGCCACCGACGAGCCCACCGCCAAGCTCCCGTCGGCCGAGGGCGAGGCCACCATCAAGATCGAACCGGCGGACGACCAGGAGGAGACCATCCGCCTCAAGCCGGGCGAGACCTCCGCGTCCTCCCCCGCCACCGGGCCGAAGTCCCAGCCGGTCCGCCAGCACCCGCCGAGGCCCCAGGGGTTCCGCTACGCGGGTCCGGCCCCGGACGAGGGGGACAAGCCTCAGGGAGCCGTGGGCGGCGATCCGGGGATGACGGGCATCTACCGGCGGCCGGAGTCCTCTCCGGGCACCTCAGGCACACCCGAGGGTGGTGAAGGGGTCCGCATCATCCGGCCGTGACCCGCCGGCAGCGCCCCCGGCGCCATCGGGGTGCGTTTTCGGCCGGGCCGTCCACGCGACGGGCCCGATCGGGGCGCCGGGGTACGGCGACGTCGACCAGCAGGGCTGCGGGGTGCCGGTCCGGAGATCCACGGAAACTCCGGACCGGCGCCCTTTTGCGCCCTTGATGAGGGCTGACGTCTGTCTTGTGGATCGCTGTCGGCTACGATGCCGAAAGCCATGATTATCCGTGCGGCCATAAGGTCCGACCTAGGGGCGATCCTGCGCCTCCTGCGTGATCTGGGCGACACGATGCCCGCGCAGGGCGGCACCGTCCGCATGTCCTCGGCCGCGGTCCGGTCCTGGACCCGGATCGAGAACGATCCCGACCGTACGATCCTCGTCGCCGAGCGGCGGGGACAGATTATCGGCACGCTCGACCTGATCATGGTCGCCAACCTCACCCACGACGCCCAGCCCTGGGCCATCGTCGACAACGTCGTGGTGGACGGCGCCTGCCGTCGGCGCGGGGTGGGGCGGGCGCTCGTGGAGGACGCGGTCGAACGCTGCGTCGCCGCCGGGTGCTACAAGATCGAGGTGCTGTTCCACGAGAGCCGGCCGGACGCGCACGCCTTCTACCGGTCGATGGGCTTTGAGAACGCCGCCGAGGGGTTTCGCCGCTACCTCTGAGACGACGGCGCCCCGACCGGAACCCCTCCATAAAGGGGCCGGCCGGGGCGTGGGTCGGGATAGGGGGAGGGTCAGCGGGGGCGGGCCGAACGCAGCGGCACGTGCTTGAGGAAGAGCACCACCACGAACGCGAGTATCGCGACGGGGACGCCGACGAGGAACACCTGGTGCATCGCGTCGTTGAACGCGGTGAGGACCAGCTCCCTGAGGGGGTTGGGCAGCGCGTGGATCACCTCGGGCGACCCCGAGGCCGCGCCCTGGAGCGCCTCCGGCGAGACGCCGGACTCCGCCGACGCCGCGGCGACATCGGTCATCTCCGTGGTGAGCGTGTTCGTCATGATCGCCCCGAACGCGGCCACCCCGATCGAACCGCCGAGGTTGCGGAAGAAGGACACCGAGGAGGTCGCCGCCGCCATGTCCGTGCGCGCCAGCGCGTTCTGCGTCGCCAGGATGAGGATCTGCATGGACAGACCGAGCCCCAGCCCGATCAGCCCGACCCCGACGCCGACCAGGACGAGGCTGGAGTGCAGGTCGAGCAGCGTCAGCACACCGAAGCCCGCGGCCACCAGCAGCATGCCGACGATCGGATAGCCCTTCCACCTGCCGCTGCGGCTGACCAGCATGCCGGAGGAGATCGAGGAGGCCAGCATGCCGACGACCATGGGCAGGGTCATCAGCCCCGATTCGGTCGGGGTCATGCCCTTGACAATTTGCAGGTATTGCGGGAAGTAGATCATGACGCCGAACATGGCGATGCCCACCAGCAGGGAGGCCAGGCTGGCCAGGTTGAACGTGCTGTTGCGGAACAGGTGCGGCGGGATGATCGGGTCCTGGGCGCGGCGCTCGGCCACCACGGCCAGCACGGCGAAGACCAGCGTGGCCGCGCCGAGCGCGTAGGTGGGGACGGAGTTCCACTCGAACTCCTTGCCGCCGAGGCTGAGCGCCAGCATGGCGCAGCTCGCGGAGGCGACGATGAAGGTGGCCCCCCACCAGTCGATACGAGTGTCGCCGCGCTCCCGCCGGGGCATCTTCAGCAGCCACTGGATCACGATGAACGCCACGATCGCGACCGGAACGGTGATGAAGAAGCACCAGCGCCAGCCGAGGGGGCTGTCCACGATGAAGCCGCCCAGCAGCGGTCCGGCCACCGTCGACACGCCGAACACCGCGCCGAGGAAGCCGGCGTAGCGTCCGCGTTCGCGGGGCTCCACCACGTCGGCCAGGATGATCTGCGGCAGCGCGGCCAGGCCGCCGGCGCCGATGCCCTGGACGAGGCGGGCCCCGATGAGCCAGCTCATGTCCTGGGAGAAGCCGGCCGCCACCGAGGAGAGGATGAACAGGACGAGCGCGATCTGGAAGAGCAGTTTGCGCCCGTAGATGTCGGAGAGCTTGCCCCACAGGGGGGTCGAGGCGGTCATCGTGAGCAGCGTCGCGCTGGCCACCCACGAAAGCTTGTCCTGGCCGCCCAGCTCGCCGATGATCGTCGGCAGCGCGGTGCCGACGATCGACGTGGTGAGCATCGAGGTCAACATGGCCAGCATGAGACCGATCAGGATCTCGATCACCTGCCGCCGGGAGTAGGCGGGGACGCCCTCCCCCGAGCTCGCCGCGTCTTCGGCTAACGCCTCCTTGCGCACCGTTCGGTCCCCCAACTCTGTCACCGAGCCCCCGTTTCCGCTTTCAGGCATGCCTCTTCCCCGTCGAGAAGGGTGAGGGAAGAGGGGTGTCACATCATGTACCGGTATAAGTAAACAGTGTTGACTTGTCAAATCGGGCGCTATGCTCCCAAGCCCGGATGTCGCAGGATGGTGTCCGGGGAGAGACCGCCGACGATGAGTGAGGGACCGTGACATGAACCGCGCGGAGGCGGCCGAGGCCTGTGCCGACCGGGCTCGGGTGCGCGATCGGGAGGCGACGCGCCAGCGCATTCTCGACAGTGCCCGCGAGCTGTTCACCAGCTCCGGGTACGCCCAGGTCTCATCGCGGATGATCGCCGCCCACGCCGGCGTCAACGTGGCGTTGATCAATCGCTACTTCGGTGCCAAGCGGGGCCTGCTGGCCGAGGTCATCGCCTCGGAGGCGGTGTTCCCCGGCATCTTCGAAGGGGACGTGCAGACGCTTCCGCGCCGGCTGGCCGAGTACATGGTGCGGCGTTTCAACGAGGAGGGCACCCCCCTCCAGCGGGCGCTGGAGCACTCGGGCAGCGATCCCGACCTGCAGACGGTCTACCAGGAGCGGTTGCGAAACGCCATCATCGATCCGCTGGCCGACTACATCGGCGGGCCCGATGCGCGGGTCCGGGCCTCGCTGGTCGCCTCGCTGCTCGTCGGCGTCACGGTCCTGCGTCGGTCCGGCGGGGCGGCGTCGCTGGCCGGCCAGGATCCCACGGCCATGGTCAGGCGCCTGGAGCACTGCATCGCGGCCTGTCTGGACACCGAGGTCGGCTGATCCGCCGGCCGGGCCTGGAGCGCCGGCCGGATCCCGGTGTCGGAAACGCGTCGTGGGGTGGCGACGCGCTCTCTGTGGCGTCGTCCAATAGCGGAATCATCGGATGTCCCGGTACCCGACACGCCGATAACGTCGTGGTAACGGAGAGTTATGGGTGATGTGTGTTCTTCTGAACAACGGTGACTGGCCGTACATATCCTGTGCGGCTCGACAGTCGTTCACGGGGGAATTTACATGTCATTCCGCGTTTCTTCCGAACAATGTCGTGCCCGAATTCGGTCTGTGTCCATAACCAGCCTCGCGCCGACCTTATCGGTCGCGGTGGTGGCCGTTCTCTTCGGACTCCTCCCCGCCGCGCCGGCGCTGGCCGACCGTCACATCGGACCTCCCGTCCACGCCCCTGAGGAAGCTCCCACCGGTGGGACCCCCGTCACCGGTCAGGTCGAGCGGCCCGTGTCCGCGGAGGCGGGAGGACCGGCGCACAGCACGGTCGTCGAGCCGGATGGGGGAGCCCTGAGCCATCCGGGGCAGACGGGGGCCGAACCGCCCGAACGCCCGCTCGGCTTCACCGAATCCACTGAACCGGCACCCGTGGGAGAGGTGGGGGCCGTACCTGCTCCGGACCAGGTCGCCCTGGTCCCGGTGGACCGCCCCGTGGGGACGGTGTTCCCCGATTCCGCCTTCGGCTCGGATCCTTTCCCGCCGCCCGGAGCGGAGCCGGAACCGGAACCCGAGCCGGAACCCGACCTCGGGGCCCAGGCCCTGGAGCACGCGAAGAGCAAGATCGGCACGCCCTACCGTTATGGCGCCACCGGCCCGGACTCCTTCGACTGCTCGGGCCTGGTGCAGTGGGCCTACCAGCAGGTCGGGATCGAGATCGGCCGGACCACCTATGACCAGTACGAAGAGGGGACAGCGGTCTCCCGGACGGATCTCCGTCCGGGAGACCTTGTTTTCTTCTACTCCGGCCCCAGCCACGTCGGAATGTACGCGGGCGACGGGGAAATGATCCACGCTCCGAGTTCCGGAAAGGACGTGCAGATCGTCAGCATGTCCGGGTACTTCGACGACCATTACCAGGGAGCGCGTCGGGTCGTGTGACCCAGGCCGGTGCGAGGGGGCGTCGAATTCGACGCCCCCTGGCCGGAATAGCGTCGAACATCTAACCGAATTCAGCCGAGCTCGCGGGATATCGCGCGCGCGGTGGCGAGAAGGTCGGGAACCAGGTCGACGAGTTCCGTCAAGGGCGCGATGACGCGCAGCGACGTGATGGACAGCGCGGCCACGATGTCACCCGTGCTGTTGCGGACCGGCGCGGCGACGCAGTTGGTGAAGTCCTCGAACTCGCCGTCGTCCACCGCCCAGCCCCGTTCCCGGATGGTCGCCAGTTCGGCGTCCAGCGCCTGGCGGGTGGACAGGGTGTTGGCGGTGTGCGCGGTCAGTTCCACCCCGGAGAGCAGCTCGTCCAGGCGCCCGGCGGGCAGGCAGGACAGGATGGCCTTGCCCACCCCGCTCGCGTGCAGCGAGGCGGGACGGCCGATGCGTGAGTACATGCGCACGCCCTCGGTGCTCTCCAGCTTGTCCACGTAGATGACCTCGTCGCCGATGAGCTGGGCGAGGTGGATGGTGTGTCCGTGGCGGCCGTGGAGCGCGCGCAGGTGGGGGGAGGCCAGGGGGCGCAGGTCGAGCGTCTCCAGGGTCTGCTGGGCGATCGCGATGAGGCGGGTGCCGACGGCGTGCCGGCCGTCTCCCAGGCGCCGGGCGAATCCGCTGGCCTCCAGGGTCTGGAGGAGGCGCAGCGCGGTGGAACGATGCACGCCGAGGATGTCGGCGACCTCGCCGAGGGTGCGGGGGCGCGCCGCCAGGGACTCGATGATCAGGATCGCCCGCTGCACTGTTTGGGACACCTAGACCCCCTCCGTCTCTGTCGCCGAAAGCGCGCAATGCATATAATGCCGCATGTGTTGCGCATATTGCAATGGCATGTGCGCATGATGCGCACCTGAATCCCCGTTCGGGCGAGGGCGGCCGGTGCCCCGCGCCCCGAACCGCGTTCCGCGAACGAGAGGACCCCGCGATGCCCAGCGCAGTTCCCCCGGCCGCGACCTACGACGCGGTCTGCCTCGGCGAGACGATGGCGCTGCTCGCCCCGATCTCCGGAGCGCCCCTCGTCGAACGTCCCGCCCTGGCGATGGAGATCGGCGGGGCCGAATCCAACGTCGCGTGCGGACTGGCCCAGTTCGGCCGGCGGACCGCCTGGCTGAGCCGGGTCGGTGACGACCCGTTCGGACGGATCATCTGCGCCGTGCTCGCCGACCACGGCGTCGACGTCGGAGCGGTCGAGATCGACCCCGACCGTCCCACCGGTCTGTACCTGAAGGACCCCGCGCCCGGCGGCACCCGGGTCCACTACTACCGGCGCGGGTCCGCGGCGTCGGCGATGGGACCGGAACTGGCCGCCTCGCCCCTCCTGCGCGGCGCTCGGCTGGTCCACCTCTCGGGGATCACCCCCGCCCTGTCCAGCGGCTGCGCCGAACTCGTCGAACGCCTCATGGGGGACCGCGACGCCGGCCCCCTTGTGTCGTTCGACGTCAACCACCGTCCGGCGCTGTGGCCGTCGCGCGAGACGGCGGCGTCGGCGCTGCTGGCCCCCGCACGCGCCGCCGACGTCGTCTTCGTCGGCCGGGACGAGGCGCAGCGCCTGTGGGGCACCGCGACGGACGACGACGTGCGCGCGCTGCTGCCGGAGGTGCCCTGCCTCGTCGTCAAGGACGCCGAACACGGCGCCACCTGCTACGTCGGGGACGAGCGCACGTTCGTGCCGGCCCTGAGCGTGGACGTCGTCGAGCCCGTCGGCGCGGGCGACGCCTTTGCCGCGGGGTTCCTGCACGGCCTCCTCGGCGACCTTCCCGTCCGCGACCGGCTGCGGCTCGGGCACATCGCCGCCGCGGTGACGTTGCGCAGCGTCGGCGACGTCGTCACGTTCCCGTCGGCGGAGGTGCGCGCGCGGATGCTCGCCGCGGACGACGGCGAGTGGCCGTACCTGCGGATGCCGGTCCCCCTGGTCTCCGGGGTCGCCGGAACCGACAACGAGTGAGGAAGAGGAAGATGTCGCAGACGTTCGACGAGATCTTCGACGGTCAGCGTGTCATGGCGATCCTGCGGGGGATGCCCCCGCAGGAGACGGTGGAGCTGGCGTCCCGCGCCTGGGACCTCGGCATCGACCTGGTCGAGGTGCCGGTCCAGACGCCCGAGGCGCTGTCGTCGCTGCGGGCGGCCATCGACGCGGGGGCGCAGCGGGGCCGGGCGGTCGGCGCGGGGACGGTGATCACGGTCGAGCAGGTGGCGGCGGTGGCCCAGGCGGGGGCGGCTTTCACCGTCGCTCCGGGGTTCGACCCGGCCGTGCTCGCCGCGTCGGCCGCCGCCGGGCTGCCCCACCTGCCGGGAGTCGCCACTCCAAGCGAGATCCAGCAGGCGTTGCGTCATGGGGCGCGCTGGGTGAAGGCGTTCCCGGCGACCGCGTTGGGGACCGCCTGGTTCTCGGCCATGCGGGGACCGTTCCCGCAGGTCCGGTTCGTGGCGACCGGCGGGCTGGACGCCCGTTCGGCCCCGGCCTACCTCGACGCCGGCGCCCGTGTCGCCGCGGTCGGCTCCGCGCTGTCGGATCCGGCCCAGGTGGAGCTTCTCGCGGACCTCGTCGGGTCGCGGGACTAGCCGGGCCGGACGGCGGGGCCCACACCCCCTCGACATGGGCCCCGCCGCTTCCGTGCTCCCGGGGCGCCCGTGGGAGCCGGTCGGGGGCGGGTCAAGACAGGATGATGGAGTTCGCCGGAAGCGGGGCGTCGAAGGTCATGGGAGCGTCGCCTGATGCGAGTTCCCGCTCGCCGGAGGCGAACAGGGAGAAGCGGGTACCGGCTCCGGCGTCCAAGGCCACCACGCCCCCCTGGGTCGGGTCGAGGGGGGTCCGGCCGACCCGTTCCACGACCTGACGGTGGCCCGAAGCGTAGGTGACGGTCACCGGTCCGCGGCCCGCCCGCGGGGGTACGGCCCCGGCGATGGCGGCGGACATCGTGGCGAGGTGGGAGGGACGGATCGGCACCGGCGTGCTCCTCGGGTTCATGACGCTGTCTTTACTCAAGGTTGTTTACCGCTTACCGAGCGTGAAGAGCGTCAGGTGGACACGGTGTGTCGCCGTTTCGCCGCGCTCTCGTGGCCGGACATGGCCGTCGGCCACATCCGGGAATTCCGGCATGGGCGTTCACCTCCCTCGGGTCCTCTTCCCGCGCCTATCGTTGGAAGGTGATCCCCCCGAACGGACTGTTACGCATCGGTACCCGTACCACCCCCGTGGCGCTCGCCCAGGCCCGCCACGTGCAGGATCTCGTCGTCAAGACCGCGCCGGACATCGTCACCCAGATCGTCGGCGTCGACGTCCCGATCGACCGCCGCGACGGCGGCTTCGCCTCCTCGGGCGGCAAGGACGGCTTCCTCCGCGAGATCGACCGTCGCCTGCTGGAGGGAAGGGTGGACATCGCCGTCCACTCCATGAAGGACGTCCCGGGCGACGTCCCCTTACCCGAGGGAACCACCTTCGGCGCCTACCTGCCACGCGAGGACGTGCGCGACGCGGTCGTGTTCCGCTCGGGATCCCCGTGGCGCTCGCTCGCCGACGTCCCGCAGGGCACCACGGTGGGGGCCTCTTCGGTCCGCCGCGCCGCCCAGCTTCTGCGGCTCCGGCCGGACCTGCGGGTGGAACAGATCCAGGGCGATGTCGCCGCCCGCCTCGACCGCCTGGACGAACAGGACCACTACGCCGCGCTCGTCCTCGCCCGCTCCGGTCTCGAACGCCTCGGCGCGGGCGACCGGATCCGCGAGGTCCTGTCCCACGACGTCATGTGCCCGCCGGTGGGAGCGGGCGTGACCGGACTCCAGTGCAGGGTCGACGACACCACGGTCGTCGACCTCCTCTACCAGATCGACGACGCCGTCACCCGCACGCACGTCACCGCCGAACGGATGCTGCTGCACAACCTACGGGGGCATGGCGGCAGTCCCATCGCCGCTCACTGCCATACGACCCCTGACGGGCGTCTCGCGCTGCGCGGCATGGTCTTCACCCGCGACGGCCGCCACGTGGTCGAGGCGAGCGGCCGGGACGACCCCGACCGGCCGGCCCGGCTCGGGACGACCGTCGCCACCGAGCTGCTGCGCAAGGGTGCCCGCGCCCTCATCGACGCGGCCCCACGCCTGGGCGGGCTTCCCCGCCCGTGGCCGGGACCCGCGCGGGACAGGGCGTTGCGGCATCGCGTAGGGTGGCGGTGAACCGAGACGGGAGGAGGCTGGGCGCGATGGCTCACATCTACGCGCTCTTCCAGGCCCTGTTCTTCGGTTCCGGAATCACCGACCCGTTCTTCGACGGCACCCCGGGCATCGGCTCCTTCGCGCTGTTCGCCGTCACCGCGGTGGGCGTGGCGCTGGTCTGGGTCGTCGCCCGGGGGTGCGCCTCCTGGCCGTTCTCCCACCTCGACGTGCAGGTCCAGTCCTGGGCCGCGCGGCTGCGGGCCGGCCGTGCCACGACGATCCCCTCACGCGATCCCGATGCCCCGGGGAAGACCCGGCCACGGGCCCCCGGCGCGGCCCCGGTGGCCGCGTAACCCGGGTTTTCCGCGCCGCGCGGTCACCCCGTCTGCGTCCGATCCGACCAGCCGAGGGGCCTGTTCCGCATGTACTCCATTCCTCCGATCGCGGCCGCGATCGGTTTCGCCGCGATTCTTCTCACCACTCTCACCGGTGTCCTCACCCCCGTCTTCGGGGCGGCTGCGGCCGGTGCCGCCGTCATCTGCCTGACCATCCTCGTCCGCCTTCTCGTCCTTCCCCTGGGCTACCTCCAGGTGCGGGCGGAGAAGACCCGTGAGCGTCTCGCGCCCAAGGTGCGGGCACTTCAGGCGCGCCACGGCAGTGATCCGGAGCGGCTCAGCACCGAGATGATGCGGCTGTACACGGAGGAGAAGACCTCTCCCCTCGCCGGTTGCCTGCCGATGCTGGCCCAGACGCCGGTCTTCATCGTGCTGTACGGCCTGTTCATCGTTCCCGAGGTCGGCGGGAGGCCCAACGAGCTGTTGGCGCGCACCTTCGGAGGCGTGCCGCTCGGCGCGCTTCCGGGCGAGGTCCTCGCCGCGGGTGGGAGCGGGCTGTGGGTGTTCGGGGTGGTGGCCCTGGTGATCGCGGCCGGCGCGTGGGCGTCACGGCAGTGGCTGACCCTGCCGGCGATGCGCCGCGCCGAACAGTCCGGGCAGGAGCAGCTGCCCGGGATGTCCGTCATGACCTACCTGCCGTTTATAACGGTTGTGGTGACCATGTTCGTCCCACTGGCGGCCGGGCTCTACCTCGCGGCCACCACGGTGTGGACCGTTGCCGAGCGGCTGGTGCTGCGCCGGCTCGTGCGCGTGTGAGGCGGCCGCTCCCGGTGTGCGGGAGCGGCCGCCTCGGGGACTCCTACAACGGGACGTTGATGCAGGCGAGGCGGTCGCCGGCCTGGCCGGCGTGGCCGGGTTCGGTGTGGGTGTGCTCGGCGTGGATGACGATCGAGTTGGCCTCGCCCTGGCGGGGCACCCAGTCCACACTGGCCGAAGCGTCGGCGGAGCCGTCGGCGTCGGTGGTGAAGTCGAGCCAGATCTCGTTGTCGGGGTTGGCGTACTTGGGGTCGGTGGAGGGCTGTTGGGGGTCCTCCTCGTTCTGGTAGTGCGGTCCGGAGTCGTCGGGGGCGGCCCCGCAGGGTTTGGTGTGTACGTGGGCGCCGTAGTCGCGGTCGGGCTGTAGCCCGGAGATCCCCATGGTGACGATGGTGGGGGGAGCCCCCTTGGAGGTCACGGAGACGTTCACCGAGGCCCCTTCGGGGACCGCCTCGGGGTCGTAGGTGACGGCGGTCGCGTCCTCGCTGTAGCTCTGGAAGTCCCCGGTGACCGCCCCGGGTTCCGTGGTGCGCCGGTCGGTGGGGGTGGGGTCGGGAGGGGCGCCGGCGTCGCGCGGCGCCTCCTCCATCTGGCATCCGGACAGCAGCAGCGCGGTCAGGGCCGCCAGGCCCAGGGCGGTGGATGTGCTCCGCACGACGGTAACCCCCAGAGGATTCGGATTCGTCGAGACCGGGGACCGCTACCCGGATAATCCGCGCGATCACGTCCGGTTCCCGCAAGGGACGGTGGCGTCCAGAGGGCGCCCAGGGCGCCGGGCGGCCTAGAAGGGGACGTTGACGCAGGCGAGGCGGTCGCCGGCCTGGCCGGCGTGGCCGGGTTCGGTATGGGTGTGCTCGGCGTGGATGACGATCGAGTTGGCCTCGCCCTGGCGGGGCACCCAGTCGACCTCGGTGTCGACCTCGGCGGAGCCGTCGGCGTCGGTGGTGAAGTCGAGCCAGACCTCGTTGTCGGGGTTGGCGTACTTGGGGTCGGTGGAGGGCTGCTGGGGGTCCTCCTCGTTCTGGTAGTGCGGTCCGGAGTCGTCGGGGGCGGCCCCGCAGGGTTTGGTGTGCACGTGGGCGCCGTAGTCGCGGTCGGGCTGCAGCCCGGAGACCCGCAGGGTGAACGCCGTGCCGCCGTCCTCGGCCTCCGTGTTCACCTCCACCCGGGAGCCCGCGGGCACGGCCTCCTCGTCGTAGGTCACGGCCGCGGCCCCGGCGGAGTAGGCCTCGAACGTCTCCGAGATCGACGTGGGCCGCGGGCTCGCCGCGGTGGTCTGCTGTGCCGTGGGCTGTCCCGGGGACTGTCCGGTGGCCTGTGGCGTGTTGGTCGTCTCGCGGGTCGGCTCCTGTTCTCCTCCGCCGCAGCCGGACAGGAGCAGGGAGGACAGGGCCAGGCTGATCACAGCGGGGCTTGTGCGCATGCGAGGACTCCAAGACGGGTCGGGAGCGGACCTACGACCGTTACGCTACCGAAAGTAGTCGCTCGCGCACGCGCAGGCGCGGCGGGTCATGCGCGCGGGGCCGCCGAGGGGGCCGGCATCGGGTCCCGGAAGGAGAACGCGGCGGGGGACGCGCCGCGTTCGCGGAACAGGGCGAGGCGGTCGCGTGCCTCCTCGACGTCGGGAACGTGGCCCGCGGGCACCCACCACAGCACGAGGAAGGCCTCGCGCATGCGGGTGAACCACTCGCGTCGGCGGCGCATCGCCTCCAGGTGGTCGCTGCGGTAGGTGAAGTTCCACAGCGCCTCGTAGGTCTCCCAGACCGACAGGTTGACCAGGATCTCCTCGCCGAAGACGCGTACTCCCGTGGCGTCGTCGGCGCCCTCTCCGCGCAGGCGCCAGACGAAGCCGGGGCTGGTGTCGGCGAGGGCGTTGATCGGATCGAGGAGGGCGACGAAGCCGGCCATGGCGGGGGAGTCGAGAGGGGCGCGGAGCAGTCCGATGTTGAGTTGCGCCAGATGGTGGTCGCTCATGGCTCATGAGCAGACCACAGGGCCGGCTTCTAAGTCAATCTTTATTGTTTTTAGAGATGTGGACACAACACCACCCGGGAGCCGGCCGCATCGACGCCGTGACGTCGTCCGCGCCCGCCCCCGAGAGCAGTCCCCGGAGCAGTTCGAGGTTCATCCCACAGGCCAGGGGAGGGAAGGCCGCGGCGAGGGAGTGGAACGGGCAGTTGCGCAGCCGCAGCCCGGGCCCCTCCATGACCGGCTCGTACCCCTCCTCCTCCAGGCGCGCGCGCAGCTCGCCCAGATCGGGGGAGGCGGGGCCGTGCCCGCGGTCGGCCAGCGCCGCGCCCCTGCGCGCCCCTTCGGCGCGGGCGGCCGCGTACAGGGCCTCCTCGGCCCCGTGCCGCTCCACCGCCTCGGCGAGGAGGTGCGCGGCCGTCTCGTAGTCGCGCGGCGGCAGCCGCACCGCGTGCTCGCGCGCGGACCTGCGGTACAACTTGGCGGGACGGCCCGAACCCGGCCCCTCGCGGCCCGACACCTTGCGCCGCGTCACCTCCAGCAGGCCCACCTCGACGAGCTTGTCCAGGTGGAAGGCGACCAGGTTGCGCTGCGCGCCGGTCGCCTCGGCCGCCTCGGCCCGGCTCACCTCCCCGCCGTGCTCGACCACGTAGCGGTACAACCGGCGGCGCAGCGGCTCGCTCAGCGCGCCGACGGCCTCGATACCCGAATCGGTCATGCCCCCATTGTGGGCCGGATCCCCGGTTCGACGTGGAGGGGCGGGTAACGCCAGAACGGCCGGCGGCGTGGACGGGGGCGGGGAGGCGGTGGGCCGCCACGCGGACCGCGCCCGGGCCCGTGGCGGGGCCGAAAGCCCCATCGAGGCGCCGCGACCACGCTCGCGGTGCGCTCCTCCCGCCGGTACGGACCGAGGGACACCGGGAGGACCGTCCAGGGCCGGGACGCCGTAACGGGTGGACCGTCTCCTCGGAGGGTGTGGGCGGAGGGCGGCGATGACCGGGACACCGGCGCCGGCCTCTGGTCCGGCACCGGCGCCCGGCGGAGCGGGCGAAGCGTCCGGCCCCGTGGCCGACGTCAAGAGCCGGCCGGTGGCACCCGCCACGATAAAGAGCGGGCACCGCGGCCCCAAGGGGAGGTCCGCTCCCGTCCACGCCCGCGGGGTCCGCCGGTGCGATGGTGTCGGTGTCCGGATCGCAGCGGACAGGGGAGGGGCGTCCCACCGCCGCGCGGTGGGACGCCCCGGGAAGCCGAATCGCCGGGGGAGGTCAGCCGACCTGTTTCTTGGCCTCAAGGGCCTCCATGGCGATGATGGCGGCGGCGACGGTGCGGTGGACCGGAACCTGGCGGTGCAGACCGACGAGCCGGATCACCTTGGTGACGCGCTCGTTCGGCGCGGCAAGTGCCAGACTGCCGTCGCGCTCGTTGACGGCGCGGTAGGCGCTGATGACGGCGTTGAGGCCGCTGGAATCCATGAAGTCCAACGCGGACAGATCAAGGATCAGCCAGGGCCCGTGCGTCTGGATGGCGGACAGGACATGCTCTTGGAGGTCGCCAGCGGTCGCGATGTCGAGTTCGCCCTCGACCCGTACGATCACGCTGTGGTTCTCGACCCGGGTGCTCAGCCCAAGCCTGTGCACGTTCACTCCTCCCGGCCCCACGTCAATCGAGGGGTCCCCTTGATAACCATAAGGCAGTGGTGGAATCCGGCCGGTGCGCCGTCTGGGTGCTCGACCCACCGTCGCACGGGAACCTGAGACCCACCTGGGTGGGGCGGCCACGGCCGTGCGGGTTCCGGATCCACTGGGTCCCGTAAGGCTCTGGGCACACACGGTATTAGGCGAAGGGGGCCTCGGGAATGCAGAAGCGGCAGATATTTTTTCCCACGTGAGGTGATTGCGCCTGATAACCGGATGTGGTCGGTTCCCGACAGGGTAACGAATCGGCCGAATGTGGAGTTTCCGCCTCCGGCGAGCTGTCCCATTGCTCCGGAGGTGGAGGGCTCCATCCCACATGGTGGAGGGAGGCGGTACCCGGCGCGGGGGGTACGTCGGGTCTGGTGTCGGGGGAGCGGGTCGGGAAGTCCAGCTCCGCTGCGTGTCCTGGAAACGGTCATCCTTATTCGAATGATTAGTGCGGCTACAACGGGACCGGCCTCCCGGCCCCACCATGGGGGTTCGTGGCGGGGGATCGCCTAGGCCGCGAGCGCCCCATAGTGGCGCTGCAACAGCCGGGCCATCGTCGCGTCCAGATCGGACAGGCCGGTATAGCCAGGGCGGGCGATCGCGGCGGCCTCGTCGTCCCCCGTGGGGTCGGCCTCGATCAGCCCGGCCACGGTCCGGCGGAGCTCGGCCAGACGCTCGCCGGCGGACACGGGATCGTAGGCGAGCGCTCGCTCGGCCGCGCCCAGCGCGTGGTACAGCGCGTGCAGCTCGGTGCGCGTGGTCTCGTCCGCGGCGGCGTTCCAGATGGCGTCGAGGGTCGTTCGGGTCTTGCGGAATCCCGCGGGAACGGTCCGCCGCGCCTGACGGAACCGGAAGTCCTGGACGCGACGCGCGCGGTCGCGCACGGAGGGCTGGCGAGAGGGGGAGAGAACCTGCTCTTTGCGGGGCATCGTGACTTCCTTCTCGACGTTGCGGTGAAGGGGGGATGATCCCGGCCCGTCACCTCTCGCGGCCGGACGGGGACCGCGAGAGTGTTTCGGGGTCGCGGATGAACCAGCTTCCCGGCCGCGTCGAACTCAAACCGAAAGCCGTCGAGATCTCCGTCAAAACAGGTTCTGACCTGCAAAAACATCGGGTGGTGTCAAGAGTTCGCCCCGGCCCGGTCCTCCCACGCCCTAGGCGGCCGGGCCGTCCGCGCCGAGGACCGCGATCAGCCGCTCGGCCGCCAACGTGGCGGTGAGGTCGCCCGCGCGGACCCCCTCCTCCAGGCGGGGGGCGAGCTCGCGCACCCCCGGATGGCGCAGCAGGCGGTCCATCATCCGGTCGCGGACCTGGGCCCACATCCACTCGACCTGCTGGCGGCTGCGGCGCTCCGCCAGCTCCCCGGTCCCCTCCAGCGCGGCCCGATGGGCCAGGACCGCCTCCCACACCTCGTCCAGACCGTCCCCGGTCAGACCGCTGCACGTCAGGACGCGAGGGGTCCAGGAGGGGCTGACCGGCCGCAGCAGCCGCAACGCCCGCGCCAACTCGCGCGCCGCCTTGCGGGCGTCCGCCGCGTAGGGACCGTCGGCCTTGTTCACCGCGACCACGTCCACCAGCTCCAGCACGCCCTTCTTGATCCCCTGGAGCTGGTCGCCGGTGCGGGCCAACGTGAGGAAGAGGAAGCAGTCGACCATGCCGGCGACCGTGACCTCCGACTGCCCGACCCCCACGGTCTCGACCAGCACCACGTCGAAGCCGGCCGCCTCCATCAGGACCATGGTCTCGCGCGTGGCGCGCGCGACGCCGCCCAGCGTCCCCGACGTGGGGGAGGGGCGGACGAACGCCGCGGGGTCCACCGACAGCCGTTCCATCCGCGTCTTGTCCCCGAGGATGCTGCCGCCGCTGCGTGTGGACGAGGGGTCGACGGCCAGCACCGCCACCCGATGCCCCCGGCCGGTGAGGTGGCTGCCGAGCGCGTCGATGAACGTCGACTTGCCGACACCGGGCACCCCGGTCACCCCGACGCGGTGCGCCCGGCCGCTATGGGGGAGCAACCGGACCAGCATCTGCTGGGCCAGCTCGGCGTGGTCGGGCCGGCGTGATTCGACCAACGTGATCGCGCGGGCCAGGGTCGGTCGGTGACCGGCGAGAACGCCGTCGACGTAGCCGTCGATGTCGATGGTGCGGGGCATCCGGATCCAGGTGTCGAAGGTCGTCAGGAGGCGTGGCCGAGCCGTTCGGCCAGCCGGTCCAGCAGTTCCAGCGCGGACTCGGAGATGACCGTGCCCGGCGGGAAGATCGCCGCCGCCCCCGCCTCGTACAGCGCGGCGAAGTCGGCGGGCGGGATGACCCCGCCGACCACGATCATGATGTCGTCACGGCCCAGGTCGGCCAGTTCCCGGCGCAGCGCCGGAACGAGCGTCAGATGGCCGGCCGCCAGCGACGACACCCCGACCACGTGCACGTCGGCCTCGGCGGCCTGCGCCGCGACCTCGGCCGGGGTCTGGAACAGCGGGCCCACGTCCACGTCGAAGCCGAGGTCGGCGAACGCGGTGGCGATGACCTTCTGTCCACGGTCGTGGCCGTCCTGGCCCATCTTGGCGACGAGGATGCGCGGACGGCGCCCCTCGTCCTCCTCGAACCGGGCCACCCGTTCGATCACGGAGTCCATGGTGGCGGAGTCCGTCCCCGCCTCGTCGCGGTACACCCCTGAGATGGTACGGATCCGGCCCGCGTGGCGCCCGAAGACCTTCTCGATCGCCTCGGAGATCTCTCCGACGGTGGCCTTGGCCCGGGCCGCGTCCACCGCGGCGGCGAGCAGATTGTGCTCCAGGGTCGCGCCGTCGGAGGAGGCCGCCGCGGCCGCGGTCAGGCGCTCCAGCGCGGCGCGCGTCGCCTCGGGGTCGCGTTCGGCGCGCAGCCGGCGCAGCTTCTCCAGCTGTTCCGCGCGCACCCGGGAGTTGTCGACCTTGAGGACCTCGATCTCGTCGGCCTCGGCGGGGCGGTACTTGTTCACGCCGATCACCGGCTGGCGGCCGGAGTCGATGCGGGCCTGGGTGCGCGCCGCGGCCTCCTCGATCCGCATCTTGGGGATGCCGGCGTCGATGGCCCGCGCCATGCCCCCGGCCTCCTCCACCTCGCGGATGTGCGCCCGGGCCCGGGCGACCAGTTCGGCCGTGAGCCGTTCGACGTAGGCGCTGCCGCCCCAGGGGTCGATGACCCGGGTGGTCCCCGACTCCTGTTGGAGGAGCAGCTGGGTGTTGCGCGCGATGCGCGCGGAGAAGTCCGTGGGCAGGGCCAGCGCCTCGTCCAGCGCGTTGGTGTGCAACGACTGGGTGTGGCCCTGGGTCGCGGCCATCGCCTCCACACAGGTGCGCACCACGTTGTTGAACACGTCCTGGGCGGTCAGCGACCAGCCCGAGGTCTGCGAGTGCGTGCGCAGACTCAGCGACTTGGGGTTGTCGGGGCCGAAGTCCGAGACGAGTTCGGCCCACAACAGCCGCGCCGCCCGCAGCTTGGCCACCTCCATGAAGAAGTTCATGCCGATGGCCCAGAAGAAGGAGAGACGCGGCGCGAAGGAGTCGACGGCCAGCCCGGCGTCGATGCCGGCCCGGATGTACTCGATGCCGTCGGCCAGCGTGTAGGCCAGCTCCAGGTCGGCGGTGGCCCCCGCCTCCTGCATGTGGTAGCCGGAGATGGAGATGGAGTTGAACCGCGGCATCCGCCGCGAGGTGTAGGCGAAGATGTCGGAGATGATCCGCATCGACGGCTGCGGCGGATAGATGTAGGTGTTGCGGACCATGAACTCCTTGAGGATGTCGTTCTGGATGGTCCCCGACAGCTTCTCCGGCGCGACCCCCTGCTCCTCCGCGGCCACGATGTACAGCGCCATCACCGGCAGCACCGCGCCGTTCATCGTCATCGACACGCTCATGCGGTCCAGCGGGATGCCGTCGAACAGCTGCCGCATGTCCAGGATGGAGTCGATCGCGACGCCGGCCATGCCCACGTCGCCGGTCACCCGCGGATGGTCGGAGTCGTAACCGCGGTGGGTGGCCAGGTCGAAGGCGACGGACAGCCCTTTCTGGCCCGCCGCGAGGTTGCGGCGGTAGAAGGCGTTGGACTCCTCGGCCGTGGAGAACCCGGCGTACTGGCGGATCGTCCAGGGCTGGTTGACGTACATCGTCGGATAGGGACCGCGCAGGAAGGGGGCGATCCCCGGATAGGAGCGGACGAAGTCCAGGTCGGCGCGGTCGTCGGGGACGTAGAGCGGTTTGACACCGATGCCCTCGGGTGTCTCCCACACCAGGGCGTCGGGCCCCTTGCCGGTGGCGGCGAGGAGTTCCGCGCGCCACCGCTCCCCGTCACCGGAGCCGGCCGCGGGCGTGCCCGGGGCGACGGTGCTGAAGTCGGGGATCACCGGACGGGTCATCGTGCCACCCCCAGGTGGTCGCAGAGTTCTTCCAACAGGCCGAGCGCGTCACAGCCGGTGAAGACGTGGCCGTCCACGTCGGCGGTCCCCTCGGGCCGCCCGGCGAGCAGGACCCGGGTGGCCCCCGCCTCCCGTAGCGCCCGGGCCGCCGCCGCGGCCTGCTCGGCGTAGACCGCGTCACTGGAGCACAGGCAGGCCACGGTGGTCCCGCTGTCGCGGAAGCGCGCGGCGAGCTCGTCGGCCCCGTCGACCACGCCGGCCCGGACCGGCTCGATCCCGCCCGCGGCGAACAGGTTCGCGGCGAAACCGGCGCGGGCGGTGTGCGCGGCGAGCGGGCCCAGCGTCGCCAGGAACACCCGGGGACGCTCCCCGGTGCGGGCGAGGTGGGCGTCGGAGCGGGCGCGCAGCGTCTCGTAGTCCTCGGCGTAGCGCCGTTGCGGCAGCGCGCCGGGCCCCGTGGGCCGCGCGGGGGCGGGCCGGCGCTCCAGTACGGGTTCGGCCAGGTCGGGGAACTCGCTGACACCGGTGAGCGGGTCGCGGCGGTGGGCGAGGTTGGCGCGGCGCTGCCGCCACACCTCCTCGATCCGCTCGGCGAGCACGCCGTCCGCGAGCGCGCGGACCATGCCGCCGGCGCCCTCCAGCTCCTGGAAGAAGGCCCACCCCCGCGCGTACAGGTCGGCGGTGAGCCGTTCGACGTAGAACGAGCCGCCCGCGGGGTCGGTGACCCGGGCCAGGTGAGCCTCCTCGACCAGCAGCGACTGGGTGTTACGGGCGATCCGCCGGGCCAGGGGGTCGGGCAGGCCCAGCGCGGAGTCGAAGGGGCGGACCGTGATCGCGTCGGCGCCGGCGACCCCCGCGGAGAAGCAGGCCAGGGTCGTGCGGAGCACGTTGACGTAGGGGGCGCGCCGGGTCATCATCGCGGCCGAGGTGACCACGTGCTGGCGCATCGTCCGTTGGGCCGGGGCCAGGCCGCAGACCTCGGTGACCCGGTTCCACATGGCGCGGGCGGCGCGCAGCTTCGCGATGGTCAGGAACTGGTCGGCGGTGGCGGCGAAGCGGAACTCCAGCCGCGCCGCGGCCTCGGCGAGGTCCATCCCGGCTCCGGTGAGGGCCCGCAGGTAGGCGACTCCGGACGCCATGGCCGCGCCGAGCTCCTGGGCCTCGGAGCCGCCGGCCTCGTGATAGGGGGTGGCGTCGACGGTGACGAGCAGCAGGGAGGGGTGGTCGGCCGCCTTCTCGACCGCGAACCGGGCGGCCGTGTCGAGGTCGGCGGGTTCGCCCGAGCGGGCGGCGACGGTGATGGGGTCGATGCCGAGGTTGCCGGTGACGGCCGTGGCGGGGACGCCGTCGTCGGCGTGCGCGGCCAGGAGGGCGTCGGCGGCGGTGACGTAGTCGGCGCCGGCGTCCAGGGTGACGGGGGCGACGCCGAGCAGGACGTCGGTGAGCACCTCCCCGATGTCGTCGACCGCGACACCCCCTTCGCCGGTGACGAGCCACAGCGAGGACACGCCGTTTTCGAGGTCGGCCAGGATCGCGCGGCGCGTCACCCCGGGATCGGGGTCGGCATGGGCCTGCCGGACGTCCCAGCCGTCGGTGACGGCCCCCTGCGGCCGGCGTCCACGGGTGAAGGGGGCAAGCCCGGGATAGCCGGAGTCGAGCCCGTCCTCCTCGGTGTAGAGCGGGCGGAGGACCACCCCGTCATAGGTGGTGGTGGCCAGCAGGTCCTCGGGTGCGCCGGGGGAGGTGTCGGGGTCGAGCCCGCTACGCCGCAGGACCCCGGCCACGAGCTCACGCCAACGGTCGCGTGTGGCCGGCGGGAACTCCGCGCCGGAGGTGGTTCCGTCCTGCGACGCGTTCGCGTTCTTCTCGGGCACCCTCATGACGGTGATAGTAGAGAACCGGATTCGGTCCGTGCAGCCTCAGGGTATGTGAAGTGTGACCCGTGACGCACCGTGGTGTGTGCGGAGGGAGAGGTTGGCGATGGCCCTCATGGGAAAACGGTGGGTCTAGAAAAGGGGGAAACATCGGCGCAGAAAGGGAATCCTGGTAAAATCCGCCAGGGTCCTCATCCCCTGATCCCGGAGTGGACATCCCCCGGGAACCCTCCCCATCGCGGGTCCCACGCGCATTCATCCTTCCCCGAACTTCTGGAAAGCTGGCAATGCGTATTTCGACCACCCTTCGCGCCCTGGCCGTGGCCGGTCTGGGCTTCGCCGGCCTGACCCTGGCCGCGGTCCCGGCCGCGGCGGCCCCCGCCGAGCCCGAGCCCGCCACCGTCACCTACGACGTCACCAACGCGGCCACCGGCAGCACGATCGCCGGCTCCGCCACCTGGGACGACGCCTCCATGATCCACAAGGGCACCGTCGAGGTGCCCGCCGGCGGCGCCTACGTCGACATCCTCAGGTACAACCACGCCGCCGACAAGAGCGTCATCGACATGGAGCAGGTCTCCGCCGGCGCCGTCAGCGGCACCACCTTCGAATTCGGTCCCCTGGAGTTCGCCAAGCCCACCGGCGAGGGACAGTTCACCACCGCGCGGATCATCGTCTCGGCCGCCGACTACTCCCCGCTCGTCGTCATCGACTGCAACCAGAGCAAGTGCGCCCAGGTGCAGTAGTGGTCCCCGTCCGCGCCGGCCTCCCGGCGCGGACGCCCCTTCGGGAAGGAGCCGCATCGACATGACCGTCTACATCCCGATCGACGACCTCGAAGAACTGAAATCCCACCTCACCCGGATCCACGAGGCGTTCACCGAGGCCGACGACAAGGAGCCCGCCGGGGGGTTCGACAACATCGGGCCCGGCGTCTTCCAGAACGCGGCCGACCACTTCCACTCCGAGTGGGACGACGGACGCTACCAGCTCGCCCGCAACATCAAGGGGGTCAAGGAGGGGATCACCACGATCCTCGACTCCTTCGAACAGCTGGAGGACGACCTGGGCGCCCAGCTGGAGACCGAGGAGAAGTAGCGACCATCCGGGCCCGCGCGCGGGCCGGTGGGGAGGAGAGGACGGCGTGTACCGCTTCGAGGAGGAGGACGCGGGCGGCGACAACCCGATCGTGCCGGTCGGGTTCGAACTGCGCGTGCCCGAGGGGTGGACCGAGTTCGACCTCACCGGCGAGACGCTCGCCGAACGCCGCGCCGAGCTGACCCGTCAGCTCGCCGGACGACCCGAGGCGTTGGAAGCGGTCGACGATCTGTTCGCCCAGTTCCGGCAGCTGTCCCGGGCGGCCACCGAGACGGGACTGGTCTTCGCGGCGGGCGCGTTCGAGAAGTACGAGGACGGCCTGTTCATGGCCAACGTCGCCGTGTTCTCCTTCAACCCGCCGCCCGGCGAGGACGTCGACCTGATCCGCATGGTCGAGGAGATCCACCCCGCCGCCGGCCAACGGGCGGAGCACACCTGGTTGAAGACGACGACGGTGCAGATCCCCGGCGCGGGCGTCTGCGGTCGTATCTTCGGCGTCGCCGAGCACGAGATGGTCCCCGGGGTGCCGACCTTCCAGGTCGTCACGCACACGGCGGTCAACGTCCCCGGCATGCGCAAGAAGCTGCTGATCAGCTGCGCCAGCCCCAACATCGACCAGGTCGATCCGCTCCTGGACCTGTTCGACGCGATCACCGGGACCATCGTCTTCTGGGAGGACGTCTGATCCGACGCCCGCCCCGCGCGACGAGGCGGGCGGCGTCCAGGGCCGCCCTCCGGCACCCGCCGGCGGGCGGCCCGAGCCGTCTCTTGGGCCCGGCGCGCCCGTGGCCGTGGCGGAGACGAAGCGGCGGAAACAAAAAGGGGCCGCCCGGGGGCGACCTGTTCGCAGGACACCCCGGGCGGCCCCGGAGCCGGTCGTCCTAGGGGATGGGCACCTTCACCTGGACCAGCTGGCCGTCGGCCAGGTGCAGGTAGGCGGTTCCCAGCGTGATCCGGCTGCTGGCCACCCCCTTCGGCAGGCGCAGTCCCAGGATCTCGCCGTCGGAGGAGGACTGCGGCGACAGCAGCGCGCCCATGCGGTTGCGCTTGAGGTGGACGTGCCAGCCCGAGAAGCCGCCCTGCAACGCCTCCGTCGTGCCCGCCGCGATGACCCCCCAGCCCTCGCCGACCAGCCCTCGCGCGATCCGCGAGAACTCCTTGCCCAGGTCGCTGTTGAGCAGCAGCTCCGCGTCGTCGATCACGATGACGCCGGTGTCGGCCGTCAGCCTGCCGATCGACTCGCGGAAGTCGCTCAACAGCGGGTTGGCGCTGTCCAGGACCGCGGGCACGCCCGGGTGGCCCTTCAGCTCCAACAGCGGGGAGGAACGGGGCGTCACCAGCATCAGCTGGCTGCCGCCCGCGATGAGCGAACGCGCCATGTTCAGCAACAGGCTGGAACGCCCCGACCGGGGCGGCCCGCCGATGAGGAAGGTCGGTGTGCGCGCGAGGTCGGCGCCGTAGGCGGTCAGCTCGTTGCCGCCCACGCCGACCAGGGCCCACAGCGGGCCGCGCGCGTCGCTCCGGTAGGCGTCGGCCTGCTCGTAGGTCAACTGGTCGGGGAGCACGTCCACGCGGAACGGACGCTGCGCGGGGGAGTCGCTGATCCGCCGTTTCACGAACGCCCCGATCCGGCTCAGCTCGGCGGCCTGCGCCGCGCCGGCGGGATCACGGGCCAGCATCGCCAGCTGCACCTCCGCGGCGTCGGAGGAACGGAAGGCGCGGCCGTCGGGGATGTTCTCCGGCAGCTTGCGGGAGGTCAACCCCACCTGGCTGTAGTCGTTGCGGTCGTTGAACCGCAGGATCAGCCGCTCCTCCGTCGTGGTGGCGTAGCGGGTGCGCGCCAGGGTGCGGTCACCGGCCAGGAACAGGTGGACGCCGACGGCGGCGCCGTCCCGCAGCAGCGTCACCAGGTCCTCGATCAGCGCACCGTGGTTGTACTCCTGGAAGACCTGCTCGAACGCCTCCACCCGGTCGAGGAACACCACGATGTGCGCGGGCCGTTCCTGTTCCGGCAGCGTCGCGCGCAGCTCGTTGATGTCGGCACAGCCGTGGGCGGCCAGCAACCGCTGCCGCCTCTCCAGCTCCTGGCCGAGCAGCCCCATCAACCGGATGACCCGGTCCTCCTGCGTCCGCGCCACGACCGCGCCGCAGTGCGGAAGCTCCGTCAACGGCAGCAGCGCGCCGTTGCCGCAGTCGATGCCGTACATGTGGAGGTCGGTCACGTCGTGGCCGAGCGCCAGCGCACCGGCGATCGTGCGCAGCGCCTGCGAGCGGCCGGTGCGGCCCGATCCGATCACGTGCAGGTGACCGGTCGAGGACAGGTCGATGGTGTAGGCCCGCTGGGCCTGGACCTCGGGCTGGTCGATCAGCCCGATCGGGACGGCCTGCACCGCCCCGGGGCGGGGCGCCGAGATGGGGGAGCCGCGCAGCATCTCGCCGAGCGTGAGCGCGGTCGGCAGCGCCGGCAGCCACGGGCTGGGCTGACGCTGCACCTGCACCCGCTCGCCCGCCTCCTGGATCGCCGACACCAGGACCGTCAGGTCGGTGACCTCCACGTCACCGCTCTCCGTGGACTCGGCGCGGCGCCGCATCGGCGCGGGGGCGGCGAAGTCGTTCCAGCGCAGCGGACGGGGCTCGGGCGCGCTGGCCGTCGTCGACATGACGACGCGCCGGCCGCCGACCCGGCCCGACTGGAACGGCAGCAGGGAGGCGTGTCCGAGCCGGGCGTAGGCGCGGCCCGGCGTGTCGATCCCGATCTGCGCAGCCTCCACCGCGTCGATGACGTCGCGGCTCTCGGCAGGGTCGGTCATGCGCAGCGCGATCCGCAGGTTGGTGTTGGCGCGGATGTCGTTGGTGACCACGCCCCCCGGCCGCTGCGTCGCCAGGACCAGGTGAATGCCGAGGGAGCGGCCCCGCTGGGCGATGTTGACCAGACCCTTGATGAAGTCGGGCAGCTCCCGCGCCATCGAGGCGAACTCGTCGATCACCAGCAGCAGCCGGGGCATCGCCGGCAACTGGGGGTCCCGGTCGAGCAGCTCGATGTAGTCCTCGATGTCCTTGGCCCCGGCCTTGGCGAGGATGTGCTCACGCCGCCGCAGCTCCGCGCCCAACGAGGTCAGCGCCCGACCGACCAGGTGGGTGTCGAGGTCGGTGACCATGCCGACGGTGTGCGGGAGTTTCACGCAGTCCTTGAACGCGCTGCCGCCCTTGTAGTCGACCAGCACGAACGACATCGCCTCGGGGCGGTTCACCGCGGCCAGCGACGCCACGAGTGTTTGAAGCAGCTCCGACTTACCCGAACCGGTGGTTCCGGCGATCAGCGCGTGCGGCCCGTCGCGGCGGATGTCGACGGAGAACGGGCCGTCCACCCCCACGCCGAGCGTGGCGACCGTGCTGCGGCCGCCGGCCGCCCAGTGCGCCGCGATGACCTCGGCGTCCGGGGGTTCCAGGCCCATGACGTCGAGCAGCCGGGCGCTGCGCGGCAGGGTGCCGTCCTCCTCGCTCGTCCCACTGTCCCGGATGGGGGCGAGCGCGCGGCCGACCCGTTCGGCCCAGCTCGCGGGGGGCGCGTCGACGCGGACCTGCTCCACGCTGTCGTACTTGGTCCGGCTGAGCCGCAGCCCCTCCGACGACACCGACACGACCGCCTGGCACTCCTCCGGCAGCAGCCGCTCCTCGGTGTCCAGGCACAGCACGTACACGCCCGCGGCCGGCCCCTCGCGCAGCAGCTGCACGACACCGGGCAGCGAGCGCATGCGGCGCGCGCCGTCCAGGACGACCACGATCTCGCTGCCGGGGTCGGCGCCCGCGGCGGCGGGGCCGCTGCGGGCGTCCACGATCGCCAACAGCTCCGCGATGCGCCGGGCGCAGGTCTCGGCGTCGACACCGATCCGGCTCAACGGGCCGCCCGTGGTCCGCCCCCGCAGGTGCGGCAGCCAGCGCGTCCACGCCCACTGGGGCTCGTCGCGTCCCAGGGACAGGATGTACAGCTCCAGTTCGGTGGGGCTGTGCAGTACCGCGAGCTGGCCGACCAGCCACCGGTTCAGCGCGTCCACCCGCTCGCCGCGCCCGGCCACGCCGACCACCCCGTTGTCGCGCAGCGACACGGTGACCGGGACGTCGCGCAGCCGCCAGGTGACCTCCTTGCGGTGGTCGTCCTTGGTCGGGTCGGTCAGGACCACCTTCGACGGGATCTCGCCCGTGCCCACCCGCAGCAGCGTGAAGTCCTCGTCGGTGCGGCGCCGCTCCCACAGCCGGGCCCGCGGTCCGGTCGCCAGGAGCAGGGCCGCCGCGGGGTCGGGGCAGGCGTCGCGACGCGCCCGCTGTTCGGCGTGCAGCGCCTCGGTGGCGTCGGCGGTGATCCGCTCGACCTTCTCCTCGTACTCCTTGACGTCCTTCTCGTAGCGCATCTTGCTGGTCCGGCGTTGCAGCATCTGCATGACAATGACCGACACCGGGGCCAGCAGACCGATGAGCAGGTAGTGCGGGCGCTGGAGGACCAGCGCGCTGCCCACCGCCATGAGGAGCGGCAGCAGGACCATCACCGCGAGCTGGACCAGGGGACGGTCCGGCGGTTCGGGCGGCGTGGGCAGGCGGAAGTTGGTCCGCGTGGGGGCGGGGTGCAGGCGCGGCGGCCGGTTGTAGTCCAGTCCGGTGCCGTCCGAGGAGGCCAGCACCGAGGCGTCGGCGCGCTGGGTCGGGTGCGCCTCCAGCAGGCTGTCGCCCATGACCAGCTGCCGTCCCGGCAGCCACGCCGTCCCGGGCTCGATCGGGTCGGTCTCCAACGTGACGGCGTCGCCGTCCACCGACAGCACGGTCACCGTGCCGTCGGCGTGGACGCGCACGCGCACCGACATCCCGGCGGAGTCCACCGGCACGCGCGCGGCGAGGGCGTCGCCGATCGTGTAGTCGCCCGGGTCGAGCCGGTGCACCAGCCCGCAGGACGGGCCGGAGACGACGCGGACCTCGGCGACGGCCGCCGGCTCCTCCGCGGACGGCCCCGGAAGCCCGACGCTGACGACGGCCCCGTCGTAGAGGCCGGCCTCGGTGAGCGACTTGTGACCGGCGATCTGGCGCTGGCCGACGTAGAGGCGCGGCGCCCAGTTGTCCTGGTGCGGCGGGAGCCCCAGGACGGGCGCGATCGAGCTCGCCAGTTGGTTGACCGAGGAGCTCGCCTCAGCTTCGACGAGGAGATCGACCTGTGGACCGGGCGACGGCGTGCCGCCGCCGGCCGCGCCCACGGGAGCTGTTGCGGTGAGGATGAGACGCACGGCCTGATCTTCTTCCGGTTGGGGAAACGACCCGGACCGCCCCGGTGCTCCGGGACGGCCCGTCAGGTGGGGCGGGTCGGCGTCAGCCGCGCAGGCCCTCGCCCAGCTTGGTGTCGGTCTCGTCGAAGGAGTCGCCGACCTGCTTGACGTACTTGCTGATGCCCTCCAGGCCGTCGTTGACGTCCTTGAATCCCTGGTGGAACTGCTCGAAGAACGGCTTGAAGTCCTTCTCGGCGCCGGGCGTCTTGTAGCCGTCCTCCAGGAGACCGTCGACCTTCGACTTGATCGTCTCCAGCCTCTCCTGGAAGTCGTTGAAGTCGGCGAGCAGGGACGAGGAGGTCTCCGAGGTCTTGTCGGAGTCGACGGAGTAAACCGGCATGTCACACCCTTAGGAGTTCGAGGCCGCCACGGTGGGGCCGTGGCGCACCGACCGCTGGGAACCGGCGCTCCCGGCCGTCCTGACGACGACGCGGATGGAGCGCACACTGGTTAATACGGATGCGGACGCGACGGGGTTCAGACTTTTCCGTTTTGGGGCCCGTGGCGGCGGAAGTCCGGTCCTCGGGCGGTTCGGGGCGGGATCCGCGCGGGAGCGCGAGGAGCGGCGGCCGGAGCCGTGGGGGCGGTCGGATCCGGCGGCGCTCCCCGACGAGGCGGTCGGCGGCCCGGTCCCTCGCCCTCCGGGCCGGGGAGCCGTGTGCTCTGCGCACTCGCTTCGCCTGGCCGGGAGGGGCCGTGACGGTGGCGCCCCCTAGCCATCGGTCCTCGGCGGATCCAGCCGGATCCGCTTCGGGAACCCTAGGGGGCGGGGCGCCGATGCGGCGGCGGGTGGCATGCCCGCGGCGATGAGCGCGGCGATCAGCTCGTCGGCGTGGGAGGTGCGGACGACCAGGTTGCTTCCCAGCCCGGCCGCGATCTCCAGCGCCGGACCGGTGGTGGCGCCGGCGAAGACCCGCCGGCCGCCGAAGGTGGCCTTGGTCCAGTTCAGGTGGCCACGGCCCACGTAGCGGATGGTCGCGACGGGGATCTTCTTCTCCTGGTTTATGCCACCGTGCAGGCGGAGAACCCCCTTCTCGATTGTGATCCCGACGAAGCAGTTGGCGTAGAGGATTCCTCCCAGAACGAGGGGAGGAAGGAGCATGAGGAAGTAGAGGCCGATCGAACCGTCGCCCCAGCGATAGGCGACCCACTGCGATGCCACGATCATCGCGCAGACGGCGATACCGCTCAGGACAAGGCCGATCCGGGCATTCCACTCCTTACGGGAGTACCTGGGAGCGGTGGTGGTCCTGGAAGAACCAGGTGGGGGAGAGGGGGAGGCGGTCACCGGTTCCGGCTGGACCGCGGGAGCGGGGGCAGGACACGGGAGGGGATCGACCGCGCCGAGGAGAGGGTCGGCCTCGGCGCGCAGGGCCGTGATCCGGTCGCGGTGCTCCAGGATGCGGACCCGCAGGCCGAAGGCCTGGTCGGTCGCCGTCCTGTACTCGTACTGCATCGACCACAGGGCGGCCCACAGCTCCTCGGCCTCTTCGAGAGCGGTTGCGGCGATCGTGCGGAGCCGTTCCGCCTCGGCCTGGCGCTCCTGGGGAAGTCCGGTGCCGAGCGCGGCGGCCAGGCGGTCGTCCAGCTCCGCCGCCGCCTCCCGCAGCCGTTCGATCTCGCCACGGGTGTGCGCCTTCACCTCGCTGGTGTTGGCGAACTTCTTGCGTTCGCCGCCGCGTCCCCGGTAGAGGGAGGATTGCAGGAGGAACAGGACGGCCGACATGAGCCCCACCAGCAGTGCCGCCTGGGCCCAGACCGGAACGGCGTCGAACAGGCCGTTCATGGCCGCGCTCCGGGGGCTGCGCCACCGCGCCGGGATGGGAGAAGCGTTCTCACCTCTGTGCCGCCTCCTGTTCGAGCTTCTCGGCCTCTTCCTTGGCCTTGTCCTCGGTCTCCTTCGTGGGACCGCCGAGCCAGTCCTCCCAGTGGCCCACGGTGTTGACCTTGGCGACCTCGGCGACGAACTTCCAGCTCCCGTCCGCCCAGCTGTTCTCGCCCAACCCGGGGGTGTTCATCCAGCGGCCCTGACCACTGCCCTTGATCAGTCCGTACATCCAGCCGGTGAAGGCCTCAAGGGGGCTCTTGCCGCCGGCGAGGTCGGAGGCCCAGGAGGTGAAGGCGTTGGCGGAGTCGTTCTTCAGCTCGTCCACGGCGGTGGTCCGCATGTCCTGGCGCACCTGCGGGGTCATGGTCCCGTCGGGGCGGAACTGGCCGCCCGACAGGTAGATCTCCCGCAGGTTGCTGTCGGTGTGCAGCATCCCGCTGGGCCGGAGCCGGACGGGTTCGGTGTTGTAGTGCCAGATCCGGGTGTCGGCGCTGGTCACCTGGCCGCGCTGGTCGATGCCCACGGCCCAGCTGTCGACACGGTTTCCGTCCGCGTCCACCGTGCGCACCCGGGACTCGGCCGCGCCGAACTCGTCGATCCGGGTGGTGCTGTGCTGCCCGGCCTGTCCCGCGGGGGGACGGTGGTCCACGGCGACCTGGCCGTTGGTGAACTGGCGGACGGTCGTCGTGGGACGGTCCCCGGAGGGGGCGCTGGTCGTGGTGGCCGTGCCGCTCTCGCTGATCCGCACGGTCTCGTGTGAACCCGCCGTGGTGACCTCGGTCCGGCCGCGGGGGTCGATGGTGACGGTGGTCCGGGGGTCCCCGCCGCCGACCGTGACCGTGCCGTCCTGGGCGTGGGTGATCGCCGGCCCCCCGTCGGCGGGGGTGTGGGTGGCGCCGCGCGGCACGACCTGGCCGTCGGCGGCCGTGACGATCCCGTCGGGATCGCGGGAGAGCAGGGGGCCGCCCGATCCGTCGGTGACCCTGACGGTTCCGCCTTCGCCGGGGCCACGGCCCTCCCACAGCACGCGCGGTCCGTCGCCCGACGCCGGCGCGACCGTGGTCTGCTGGCCGTCGGCCGAGCGGTGCACGGTGACGTCGCGGCCCTCCATCGTGGAGGAGCCGTCGGGGTTGTGGCGCGTGGTGGGGGCGTCCGGCGCGGGGCGGACCTCCACGCCCGGTGTGGAGGTGGGGGAGGCTCCGGAACCGTCGGACCCGGTCTGGCGGATCGTGAGGTCGCCGTGGGAGACGCCGCTCGTGCCGGTCTCGGGGTTACGTTCCATGAGCGGTCCCGGGGTGGGGTGCTCGCCGCGGTGCGGCGTCCGCGTCTCCACGGTGTAGGTGCCGTCCGGCTGCCGGGTGAGGCTGGGCGCGGTGGACCCGGAGCCGGCGTCGGGGCCCTGACCGAGCGGGCCGGTGGTGTCGTAGGTGGTCGTCGTCCCGTCGCGGGAGACCGTGACCAGCGGATCGGCGCCACCGGACGTGGTGGGCGCGTGCGTGACGGTCGTCTCGGGCTGGAAGGGACGGTCGGTGCGCACGGAGGTGCCGGTGCCGTCGGCGTGCACGTGGCTGTTGCCGTTGCCGCGCGCGTCGAACCCGTCGGCGCGGGCCTCCACGGTGCCGTTCGGGGTCTCGACGCGCACGCTGCCGTCGGAGGCGATGACGGGCTGGCCGTCGGCGCCCTCGTTGACGTGCACCCGCTGGACGCCGTCGCTCCCGGTCTCGACGTGGTGGGCCTGGCCGTCGGGGGACAGGACGCTGCTCCCGTCCGGCCGCACCTGCACCTGTGGGCGGTCGGGCCCGCCGTCGACGACGGCGCCGTCGCCGGGGCGGCCGGTGACGTTGAGGCCCCGGTCGGAGACGGTGACCTCGCCGTCGGGCGACTGCGTCGCCTGGGTGGTCCCGTTCCGGTCGAACACGACGTCGCCGTCGCGCGGCGCGGTGACGCCCGCGCCGGACCCGGTGGTGGCGCCGACGGTCCCGTCCCGGGTCGCCTCCACCCGCCAGGAGGACCCGGCCGAGGGCGTCCCGTTGCCGACGGCGCCGTCGCCGTCCAGGGCGATCCGGCCGCCGGGGTGGGTGACGGTGACGTCGCCGGAGCCGACGTCGGTGTGCCATGCGCCGGAGGAGATGGTGGTGTCGCCGGCCCCCGAGGAGTGCGCCGTCTGCCCGTCGGGGGTCCGCCCGGTCACGCCGCCCGGCCCGGACTCGGTGGCGTAGCCGCCGCTCTCGGCGCGGACCCCGCCGTCGGCGGTGTGGGTGATCGTGAGCGCGTCGCCGTTGCCGTCCCGCGGGCCGCGTACCTGCACGTCACCGGGGGCGGTACCGCCGCGCGGCACCGTCACCGTCCAGCCGTCCGACGTGGTGACGCCGGTCCCGTCCGGGCCGAGCACGACCCGGGTGCCGTCGGAGGCGGTGTGCATCGGGGCGCCGGTCGCCGGGTCGGGCACCGGCCACGGCGGGGTCGCGTCCGGCGCGACGGACGGGGAGACGGCGACGACCTGCCCGCTGGAGTCGAACGTCCACTCCGTTCCGTCGGTCTCGCGGACGGTGAGCGTGCCGTCGTCGCGGACCGCGAAGCCGGGGTGGGAGACGGTTCCGTCGGGGCGCGCGGTCGTGTCGCCGAACGTGATGTCGCCCGAGGGGGAACGGGAGCCGGAGGAGCCGTAGGTGGCGGAGCCGTCGCCGTTCCAGCTCGCCGAGGCCCCTCCCGACGAGGCGTGGCCGGCGCCGTCGCCCGACTGGGTGATCCGGACGGTGTCGGCGCTGTTGCCGACGAGCAGGTCGCCGGACCCGTTGGCGGTGACCACCGAGTCGCCGGAGCGGACGTCGACGGTCCCGTGGACCGGGTCGTGGCTGATCGACTCGGGCCCGCCGGAACCGCCGGGGTGGATCTGTGTGGGGGCGCCGCGGTCGGCCGGGACGTCCACGGTCGTGCCGTCGGGGCCCTCCAACCGGGTGCCGGTCTCGGTCCGGGTCGCGGTCGCCGGACCGGTGTCGGTGGTGACGCTGACCTGCTGCGCGCCGCTGTCGTAGGAGGGGCCGGCCGTGCCGTCGGAGGAGGTGACGGTCGTCGTGTGGCCGCCGTCGGGGGTGGTGGTCGTGGTGACGGTGGAGTCGGGGGTGGTCACCGTGAGGGAGTCGGGCGTGGTGCGCACGTCCAGCGGCGGGGTTCCGGTGTCCCCGTCCGGGCGGACCTGGACGGTGCCGTTGCCCGGGAAGTCGACCTGGAGGTTCGTGCCGCCGCCGGAGTCGCCGTGACTGTAGTGGGCGGTCGGCGTCTCGCCGGCGGGGGTGGTGGAGCGGTCGAAGGAGAAGGAGCCGAAGTCGCCGGAGGAGGTGACGCCCCCGTCGATCGCGGTGGTGGTGGCCGTGGGCGGGGTCGTCGTCCCCTGGTCGGGGAGGGTGGTGGTCACCGACGTGGACGGGGCGGCGGAGTCGGGGGAGTGGACGACCGTGGGGCCGTCGTTCCCGATCGTGACCCGCGTGTCCGTCAGGTTCCCGGTGGAGTCGTAGGTGGACACCGTGGACAGGTCGTCGGGGGTGGTGGTGCTCACCTGCGGGTCGCCGGAACCGCCGCTGTCGGGCGTCGTCACCGAGGTCTGCGTGCCGTCACCGGAGGTGATGGTGCCGCTGCCGTTGGCGAACTCGCTGGTGAGGCCGTCGTAGTTGCCCGCGTTGGGCGAGTCGGTGGACATGTGCGGCGACAGGTCGTTGACGCCGAAGGCGGAGGGGATCGTGTCCCCACCGGTCAACGAGAAGCCGCCGGAGAGGGAGAAGTTGACGTGCTCCCGGTACACCGCCGCCCCGGCGCCGGGCGTGGTGGTCAGCAGCGTCTCCAGCGCGAGCTGGCCGAAGTCCTTGTTCTGCCCGGTCAGCGCGTTGACGGCCATGTTGGCGGCCAAGCCGACGCCGAAGTCCTGCGCTCCCTGGATGCCCAGGTGCGTCACCGTGCTGGTGAGCGGGCTGCGCCAGGTCCCCGCCCGGACCGAGGAGTACCAGGCGCGCGAGCTGCCCAGCGAGCGGGCGACCGCGGTGCCGCCGGCGGCGGTGCGCACGGAGGCCGCGGCGCTGCGGATGCCCGCCCCGATGGTCCCGCTGCGGGTGAGCGCGGTGCTGGTGACGCTGGTGATCCCGCGCCCGGCCAGGCTCATCCCCCGGGCCAGCGCGAAGCCGGGGACCATCGACAGCAGGCCCAGGCCGAGCGTCAGCACGGTCTCCCAGTTCCAGCCGAACTTGCCGGACTCGATCAGCGAGGTGACGTCGAGCGCGAGCAGGAATCCGCCGAGGGCGACCGCCAGGATCACCCAGGCGCCGGGAAGCAGGATCATCAGCACGCCGGCGGTGATCGCGAGCGCGACCTTCACCCAGGGGTTGTCCTCGAACCAGTCGACGACCTTCTCCCAGGGGTTGCGCTCCTCGATCCCGGCGTCGGCCGCGTCCTCGAGGTTCCCGGCGATCTCCCTGACCGCTTCCTGGAACGTGGAGATCGCGTTCTCGGCGTTGGTCCGGTAGACGTCGAGCTGGGACTTGGCGTCCTCGTCCTCGGGGTCGGCCTTCCAGGCGTCGTAGTGGGGGGCGCCGTTGGTGATCGCCGTCTTGACGGCGTCCTGGACGGTTTCGAGCGCCGTGTAGTAGTCGCCGTAGGCGTCCCGGGCCTGCTCGTAGGAGGTGTAGGTCTTCTCCAGCATGCCCGGCAGCTCGCGCATGAGCTCCTTGAGGGCGTCCATGGCCTCGCCCTTGCCGGACTCCAGGTCGCCCCCGGACTTGCTCAGCTCGTAGGCGTCGTAGGCCGCCTGGTAGAGGCTGTCGTAGTAGTTCTTCAGCGCCGTGACGCGCTCGAGGTCCCACGGTGTGGGGTCGGAGGCCCGATCGATGACTTCCCAGCGAAGATCCCGGCCCAACACGACCCCCGTGACACTCGGACTGACGACACTCCACTTACCAGTACGGTCCTGGAGGGCGTTCGGTTCAGTCGGATATTTCTTTTTCGGTCCGAGAGTGAACCCGGGGAGGTCCGCGTCCGTACTCCCCTGTGTGGGCGGGTGCGCCGGCGGTTCCACGACCGCGTGATGAGGCCCCGCCCGGCACGTTCGTCGGACGGGTACCGCCATGGCCAGGAGAGGGGATGCTCGTGTGCGCTGAGCGCCTGCGGAGAGGCGGCGTGCTGCTCGCGCTGGGGGGCGTCGTGGCGCTCGCGACGCCGGGGGCCGCGCTCGCCGCGCCGGTCGACCCGTCCGCCACCTCCTTGGACGCCGCGATCGCGCAGTGCCCGACGGTGAAGTACTACACCGTCCCCGACGGCTCGGTGGGACTGTTCCAGGTCGCCGCCGAGCAGCTGGACGAGTCCCTGCGCGCCCAGGAGATCTACGAGCTCAACGAGGGGCGGCAGCAGCCCGACGGCGGCGCGCTGGGGGCCGAGCGCACCCTCGCGGCGGGCTGGAAGCTGATCCTGCCCGACGACGCCTCGGGTCCCGGTGTCACCGAGGGCACCGATCCGCTGTGCGTCGCCGAGGCCGAACGCGAGGCGGCGGCCGCGGCCGCGGCGGCGGCGCAGTCCCCCTCTCCCTCCCCGTCGGTGTCGCCCTCTCCCAGCGCCTCGCCGAGCGCCCAGCCCTCTCCGTCGGTGTCGGCCTCCCCCGCGGCGGCCCAGGCCGACGACGAGGGGAGCGGGCTGGACCCGAAGCTGCTCGCCGCCGGCGCGGGCGTGCTGGTCCTGCTCACCGTCCTCGCGCTGTGGTGGCGTCCGATCTTCCGCACCCTGTGGTGGCCGTTCAAGAAGCTCGGGTCGCTCAACTGGCCCCGCCCCCGGCTCCCGGAGTTCCTGCGGGTGCGCATCGCCCGCAAGCGCCGGGCCGAGGTCACCGACCTCATGCTCCAGGACAAGGGGGCGCGGGTGCGTGCCGGGACGGCCGTCATCGAGGTGCAGAGCGCGCCGGCCGCGGTCCCGGCGCGCCCCCTCGCCGTGCTGGCCGGACGGGGGGATGACCTGCGGCTCGTCGTCCCCGCCGACTGCACGCCGCCCGCGGGGGCGTGGCGGGCCGGAACGGGCGAGGAGGCGACCCTCTGGCAGCGGGCGGCGGGGCGTTCGTCGTCGGCGGTGTCCTTTGCGACGGCCTCGCAGGTGATCGTCCGCCCCGCCCAGGCGATGCTCGTCGCGCTGGGGATGGAGGAGGACCGGCAGGTCTTCGTGGACTTCTCCCGGGCGAGCGGCCCGGTCGCGATCGCCGGGCACCGCGCCACCGCGGCGGAGGCGGTCACCGTGATCGCCCAGGGGCTGCGCGGCATCGGGTGCACGGTCACCTGGGCCACGCCGGACCGGCCGTTGGACCGTCTGCTGCCCGAGCGGCCGGAGGTGTCCGAGGGGGTGCGGCGGGTGACCTCGAACGCGATGTGGGGCCCGGACGCGCCGTCGGAACTGCGCGAGGTGATCGCCGTCGCCCGGCCGCTGACGCCGGCCGAGCGTGACGCCCTCGCCGACGCGCCGCCGGGGACCCTGGTGGTGGTGACGGGGGAGTCGGTCTACGCGCACTGGCAGTGGCGGGTCGACGAGACCGGCGTGCTCGACACGGGAGCGATCGGTCCGCGTCCCCTGCTGCGGCTCCCCGACCCCCAGTGACCCGGCGTGCTTCTCAGGAGCCGGCGGAGCCGATCCCCAGCGTCCGGCGCAGCATGCGCAGCCCATAGTGCAGGCGCGACTTGACCGTGCCGACCGGGATGCCGAGGATGCGCGCGGTGGTCTCCGTCGCGTAGTCCCTCAGGTAGACGTACTCGATCACGGTGCGGTGCTGCATCGACAGGGTCGCCAGCGCCTGGTGCACCGCCATCGTCTGGACGAGCGACGTCGTGGGGTCCCTGGTCGGGATCTCCTCCAGCGGGGCGTCGGCGACCTCCTGCGGCCGGGCCCGGCGGGAGCGGTCGGCGTCGATGACCAGGCGCCGGGCGACGGTGTAGAGCCAGGGCCTGATCTCCTGGGCGTCGCCGCGCAGGCCGTCCAGGCCGCGCCAGGCCTTGAGCAGGGTCTCTTGGGCGATGTCCTCGGCCGCGTGGCGGTTGCCGCCGTTGACCCGGACGACGAACTTCAGCAGCGCGTCGTAGTGCGCGTCGAACAGCTCTCGGAACCGGAAGTACTCGTCATCGGTGCTCGGGCGGACGTCGACCGCCCGGCGTTCGGCCGAACGGTCGCTGGAATCGGGGCAAGGGCCTTTTTCGGCGTTGTGCATGGGGTCTTCCCGGAGGCGGGCGGAGAGCGGCGCCTGGGCGTGGACAGGGCCGATGGCGCTCGTACCGGTACGAAGTTATCCGGCTACATCGTCCGTTTTATCCGCGCGGCTGTCCTCCGGGGATGAAGTGCCCCGGCTTTTCACCAAGTCGTAATGTCACTTAAAGTGACAAAACAAGGTTGAAGTGGCCTTATGTCGCTTCAGTGCATCCCGGTGCTCTCTCCCCGCCCCGGCGTCGGGCTCGGGCCGGAACCGGCCACGGGAGGGAAGACGAACCGCTGTCCGTCCTGCACCACGAGCGCGTACCCGTCGTCGGTGACGGCCTCCACGTAACCGGTGAGCCCGCCGCCGGAGATCTCCTTGTCCGCCGCGCCCAGGACGACCTGGGAGTCTTCTGCGGCGCCCCGCGCGTCCCCGTAGACGTGCCCGCCCAGCGCGAACGCCGGCGAGATCGACCGCTCGGTCTCGTCGTCGAAGGTCCACCGGATCCTGCCCGAGACCAGGTCCACCGCGATCATCGGCGTCGCCCCGCTGCCCTGGGGCAGCAGGAGCGTGTGCGTCACCGTGTCGTGGACGGTCCCCGGGACGAACGCGGGGCCGAAGTCCCCATCGGCCGGGTTCGCGCCCGGTTCCGTCAGCGACCACACGATCTCGCCGGAGTGCACGTCGTGCAGGGACAGGACCGAGGGATCCTCGTCGCTGCCCCAGCGCACCAGCACGGTCGTGCGCGGGGGCGGCTCCTCGCCCTCGGTGGGCGTCGCCTCCGCCTCGGAGGCGCTGCCGGGCGCAGAGGCGTCCCCCTCGGGGAGGGGGAGGTCGTAGAAGCCGACGAACTCGGGGAGGGGGCGGGGGAAGGCGCTGGCGCCGGCGATCTGCGGGTCGGTTCCCGAGGCCCGCCACAGGAGGGCGCCGCCGTCGTCGAGGTCGCGCGCCTGCACCTGCCCCGTCCCGTCGTCCAGGAACACCACGTTCCCGTGGGCGGCCACCGGGACGCCGGTGTCCTCGGCGTCGGCCTCCTCCGGTTCCTCCTCGGTCGACGAGCCGGGTGTTTCCTCCGGATCCGCCGGCGGCTCGAACACGAACTCCCACACCGTCGACCCGTCCAGGTCGAGGAGCGAGAACCGGCCGTGGGGGTCGTCGCTGCTCCAGCCCTCGGGACGGCGCACCACCCAGCCGTTCAGATAGCTCTCGCGCGGGTCCGATCCGCTCCACACCCGGGCGCCGGAGTCGTCCACCACCCCCGTCACCGTCCGCCCGTCCCGTCGCGCGCTGACCTCGAAGACGTCATCGCCCTCGCGGTCGGTCGTGAAGCGCTCCACGCGCTGCTCGCCCTCCCACAGCGCCGTGCCGTCAAGGGCGTCTTGGAGGACGTGGTGCTCCTCGCTGTTGGAGCTGATCAGGAAGGACCCGCCGACCCCCTGGAAGCGGACCCCCATGGGGTCGTCCAGGATGTCGGGGCCGTCGGAGCCGGGGCCGTGCAGGACGCGGACGGGGCTGGGGCCAAGGCCGGGCGGCGCCGCGCCCGTGTAGCTCGTGGGCACGGCGCTGGGTGAGCCCGCCGGCTCCGGTGGCGGCTCGTCCGTGCAGGCCACCGCGGTGAACAGCAGCACGAGGCCGGTGACCGGCGCCAGGGGGGTCCGCCGCCAAGTGCGCATGGACCGGCTCTCCCTCGGACGACTACGTGTAGGGAGATCCTAAAACGGGTGGCGGCCCGTGAACACGCCTCCTTACCGGATCGTCACCGGACGTGGTGGATGGGGGCGCCGGAACGGGGCGGGTGGGCGGAGAGGAAGTCCTCCAGTTCCCGCCGGTGGGGGGAGGTCGCCGGTCCCCGCCGGGTCACCGCGATCGCGGCGGCGGCGTTGGCCCGCAGCGCCGCCTCCACCGGGGACAGGCCATCGTGCAGGCCGGCCAGGAACACGCCGACGTGGGCGTCCCCCGCGCCGATGGTGTCGACGGCCTCGACCGGGAAGGAGGGCACCCGCACCGGCGGGCCGCCGGCCCGGCCCACCACGCACCCCCGGGCCGCGTCGCGCACCACGACCGTCCCCTCCGCCCGGATCCGCCCGGCCAGCGCCTCGGCCGCGGCCTCAGGGGTCTGCGCCCCGGTCACCTGCCCGGCCTCGCGGGCGTTGAGGCTGAGCACGTCGGTGCGGCGCAGGACACGCTCCAGCAGGTCGGGGGCGATCGACGCCACGACCGGCGCCGGGTCCACGACCAGGCGGACCCCGGGGTCGAGTCCGCCGATCCAGTGGTCCAGCTCGGCCACGTGGGGGCCGGCCATCAGCCCGTAGCCGACCACGTAGACGTGGTCGCCCGGCGCCGGTGAGATCCGGGCCAGCGCCTGGGCGTCGAGCACCATCTCGGCGCCCAGGCGGGTGACGAAGGTCCGTTCGCCCCGCGCGTCCACCAGGGCCACGCACAAACCGGTGTCCTGACCGGGGACCGGGGGGTGCAGGATCCCGATTCCCTCCGCGGCCAGCGCCGCGCGCACCAGGTCGCCGCGGTCCCCGGTCCCGTGGGCGCCGGCGTAGAGCACCGGCATCCCGGCCCGCGCCGCGGCCGACATCACGTTGAACCCGCCGCCCGGCGTCGTCACGGCCGAGGTGGCGAAGGCGTCGCCACCCGGTGGCGGGAGCTCCGGCACCGTCATGACCAGATCGGCGATCACCGCGCCGCAGTGCACGAGTCGTCCCATGTCACCTCCCTGTCCTCCCGATCATCCCGCCTTCGAGGCGCCGCCCGGGACAGGCGGGGGGCGGAGGCTAGGCTCGGGCCATGTCCATCACCGATCTGGAACTGCGCACCCTCGAGGGCGAGCCGACCTCGCTGCCCAGCGGACGGTTGCTGCTGATCGTCAACGTCGCCTCCAAGTGCGGGCTCACCCCGCAGTACGAGGGGCTCGAACGGCTCCACGAACGCTACGCCGACCGGGGCTTCTCCGTGGTGGGGGTCCCCTGCGACCAGTTCATGGGGCAGGAGCCCGGCAGCCCCGAGGAGATCCGGGAGTTCTGCTCGCTCACCTACGGCGTCACCTTCCCGATGCTGGAGAAGAGCGAGGTCAACGGCCCGGGCCGGATCCCCCTGTACGACGTCTTGACCGCGACCCCCGACGCCGAGGGGCAGGCCGGGGACGTACAGTGGAACTTCGAGAAGTTCCTCGTCGCGCCGGACGGGAGGGTGCTCGCCCGGTTCCGGCCGGGAACCGAACCCGAGGATCCGGCCGTCGTCGGCGCGATCGAGGCCAACCTGCCCTCCTGAACGGCGTGTTCCCGCGGGGCCGCTCAGTCCGCGCGGGAGCGGGGTCAGGGCTCGACCTCGACCACGGTCGTGCCCTGCACCTCGCACAGGGCCTCTCCGGCCGACGTCTCCGCCAGCCACGCCTCGAACTCCGCGAGTTCGGTTTCGGGGAGCGCCACGTCGATCTGGACGTCGGTGCCGTAGTGGACGTCGAGCACCGTGTGGCGCGACGCGCGCAGCTCGCTCTCCAGCCGGCCGGCCCGAAGATAGTCGGCGACCACCGCGACGACCAGCAGGGTGCGCCGCTCCAGCACGCCGAGGGCGTCCACCGCGGCGGAGACGGAGTTGCCGTAGGCGCGGATCAGACCGCCGGCGCCCAGTTTGATCCCGCCGAAGTAGCGGGTCACGACGGCGACGGTGTCGGTGAGCTCCCGGTGCCGCAGCACCTCCAGCATCGGCACGCCGGCGGTCCCGGAGGGTTCGCCGTCGTCGCTGGAGCGCTGGATGCGGCCGTCGGGTCCGATCACGTAGGCGGTGCAGTTGTGGTTGGCGTTCCAGTGCAGCTTGCGCCGTTCGGCGATGAACGCCCGCGCCTCGTCCTCGTCGCCCACCCGCGCCAGCGCGCAGATGAAGCGGGACTTGCGGATGTCGAGTTCGTGCTCGCCGCCGCGTCGAATCGTTCTCATGACCGTTTCGATCGTACGCGCCGCTCCACCACGGGCGGCACGGGCGCCCTGGGGCCATCGCGGTCTTCCCCGAGGTGCCAGAGGGCGTCGCCCCTCTCCGTGGCCCCGGTGGTCTCCGCCTGCGTGGCGATCTCGGTAATCGGGCATCCCGAGGCTCCGGGCCGGACCGCGACCGGGACGGGGCCGGTCATGCCCGGACGTCGCGTCGGATGACAACGGAGGAGGAGCCCCACCCGGCCCCACACACCTCCCCTCCGCCGGGCGCCCCGCGGACACTCTCCGACGGTACGGCAGTCCTGCTGCGATGGGACTCTGGGGCGTACAGCATGTTCGGAGAGTGACTGCTCTTTGGGCGTGCTCTATGTCGGTGGCTGTTTCCTTCCATTGCCGAGAACGCACTGTTGCTGCGATTCCGGCCGGTCTCGTGAAGTAGTTTCGAGCCGGCTCCTAACGGCGCACTCGTACTTCGGGACAGTCCGGACAAGTCTCGCTGCGTCTCGGATGCCGGTGCCGCTGTGAATACGTCCCCGAGATCGTTGCGTACGCGGTTGTCGAGCGGTTGAAGTAGTACGGTCGAGCTTCGCGGCCCGGTGGTCTCAATGCTTCTATGGGTGAACGAAGGATGGGCCGTTCTCCTGTCGATCAATTCTGAAAGAGGTGGCGCATTAAGAGTGCCGCGAGAAAGAGCGAGAGGGGCAAGATGAGTGAGAGAAGTCTGATGGTCTTCTTCGAGTGGATCGCTAGTGAGAGTCTGCGGATTCCTTCGAGGGGGAGCCAGAAGATCATCCCATAGAGTAGAGATGCCCAAAATCCGACGTCGGCTGTCAGGAGGTAGGTGAAGAGCGTGCCGTACGCTACTCCGACGAGAAGAGTTGCGACCGGGGGTAGTAGGTCGTTCTCGGTGCCCCTGTGGAGCAGGCCGATCAAGAAGAGAGGTAGAGACAGGGTGGCGTAGCCTGAAAGCAGGGCGATCGAATAATGGAGAACCGTGAGCTTATGGGTGTCGTCAACGCTGTTGAGTAAGGTCAAGGCGATCGTGATCGTCGAGGCGACCCCTCCCGTGGATGTGCACTGTAATGCGAAGAAAAGTGCACCACTCGGTTCTTTTCCGTCTCTCATCTTGACCCTCTTTCGTCCGCCTGGGTTTTTTCGGGATTCCGTTTCCTGTTTGAAAAGGGTGGATCCGACCGAGAAGTCCTTTTGTGTGGAGCTGGAAGGGGGTGGCTGCTTATGGGTTTCCTGACCTCGAATCCTTCAGGCGGGAGTCCCGTTCTTTTCCGAGGAAGGATGGGGGGTCAAGGTTGCGGTTCCGGGGGTCTCTGGCCTTGACTTCGCCGGGGCCTCTCGTGCATGCTCCCACGTATTTGTCTGTTTAGCCCTTGCTGTAGCTGGACCTGTTCCAACCGGGATCCGTTTACTCCTCCTCTAATTCGTCCAAGAGGCTTCACTGTCCGGTCTGGGGACAGGGCGGCAGCCTGCGACTCTCCGAACAGAAGAGTCATCTCCTCTGCTGTGTCCGAGCCGCTGAACAGGTTCCCACTCCCGGCGCCTTCGACATAGACCACATCGGTTTCGTCAATGAAGGAGAGAATCGTGAAAGGCCCAGATGGTCCCGGATGGCGTCTCACGCCGAGGCCGGCAGGCGCTACCTGGAGTTCGACGCGGCCGGAATCCACTGGCTCAAGAAGTTTTCCGACCTGCCCGGACAGGATATCTGGATCATTGGCAAGCCGCCTGATCGCGGCCTCGGGAATGATCGCCCAGATGACGGGGTCTGTGCCTCTTCCAGCTCTTCTTTTCACTGCATGCGGCTCTCTACGAGCCGGGTGACCTTGTCTTCCGAGGCAAGGACGCTGCCGGCACGGAAGGTCGCGCGAGCGTACTCCTCGGTCGGAAGAGGACAGGAATCAGGAGAGGGCGGTAGTCCCGCATGACGGTTGCCAAGGGGACGGCCTGGAAGGAATTGCCCGCATACTCCGGATAACTGGCCCGGCTCGCGCCCTCACACAGGGCCAACATGCGGCCGTTCGCCTCAAGGGCCTCATCCAGCCTGGCCGAGGTGGGTACGCAGAGCTCGTTCATAGGGGCCGATGGATGCGCCTCTCAAGTTCGAGAGCCACCCCTGTGAAAGCTTCCATCACTTCCGGAACGCGCTCGGCGAATGGATGGTGGCGCCTTCTGACACCCCGGAGAAGTGCGCGGATGAGATAGCTCGGCTTTTGGCGACGCCTGTGCTTCGGGCTACGAGGTGGACATGAAAGCCATCTCGGTTCCTGCTTCCCCGGTCCCCATCACCGGAGATGACCCGAGCACGCGGAATGGTGCCAGGAGCCAGCAGGCCCGCTCTGACATCGCACCCGTACTGAGCTTTCCACCGTTACATGAGAACGGTCCCGGCAGGTGCGCCGACACCTGTCACGGGACCTGACCCTCCAACCTGCTGTACCCAGGAAGAAGAGCTGTGCGCGACCTTAGCGCTGCGTGTCCGCGTTCGCGGTCATGCTGCCGGCGCTCATATACCCCGATGTCGCTCCCAAGGTCCTCAGACTCCTTTGAAGCGGCGGTGCGTTCGAGGTCCCTGGGGTCTCGGTCCCTCCGCCACCGTCCGAGGGTGTTGTCCGTTCGGAACCGAGGAGGCGCCGGATGCGCCCCTGCTCCCGCTCCGATGCCAGGCCCTACGTCTTCGGTTCTTCCCGATGGTGGGAGGCGCGCGCGGCGCCGGCAAGGGGGCGCCGGTGTCCGTCCTCGACGAACGTCCCTATCGGCGCTACGTCCTGGAGCCTCCGAAGAACACGGGAGACCCCGACAGGTGAGACCGGCGGGATCTTCTCCGGATGGGCGCGGTCACGGGCCGTCCGGTCCGGCGGTCCACGGTGGCGCCCATCTCGGCCGGTGCCACCGAAAGGGGGCCGGAAACGGGACGGGCGCCCGCGCGGAGGGGGTGCGCGGGCGCCCGTGGGGGGAGGTGGCCGATGGCCGGGAGGAGCCGTCAGCCGGAGACGCCGGCCCCGGTACGCCCCTCCTGCGCGGGAGCGGTGTCACCGTCGGCGGCGGTGGACGGGGCGTCCGCCGCGGGCGAGGCCGCCGGGGCGGGTGTGGCGGTGTCCGCCCCGACCGTCGCCTGCTCCGCGAACTCCCTGTCCTCGGCCGCCATCAGGGCGTCGACGTTGACGTCGCGGGGGTTGTCCAGGACGTAGGACAGCCGTTCGCGGTCGAGATCGCCGGTCCAACGGGCGATGACCAGCGAGCCCACGCCGTTGCCGATGAGGTTGGTCAGCGAGCGCGCCTCGGACATGAAGCGGTCGATGCCGACGATGAGCGCGATGCCCGCCAGCGGGATGATGTCGTCGAACGCGGCCAGCGACGCCGCCAGGGTGACCAGGCCCGCGCCGGACACGCCGGCCGCGCCCTTGCTGGACAGCAGCATGAAGGCGAGCAGGCCGAGCTGCTGCCAGACGGAGACGTCCGAACCGGTGGCCTGGGCGATGAAGATCGCGCCCATGGTCAGGTAGATCGCGGTGCCGTCGAGGTTGAAGGAGTAGCCGGTGGGGACGGTCAGGCCGACGACGGACTTCTTCGCCCCCGCGGCCTCCAGCTTCGTCATCAGCCGCGGCAGCACCGACTCGCTGGAGGAGGTTCCCAGCACGATGAGCAGCTCGTCGCGGATGTAGCGCAGGAACTTGAGCAGGCTGAACCCGGCGAGACGGCAGACCGCGCCGAGGATCACGAAGATGAAGAGCAGGCAGGTGACGTAGAAGCTGAGCATGAAGAACGCGAGGTTGCCCAGCACCTCGCCACCGTACTCGCCGATGGTGTAGGCCATGCCGCCGAAGGCGCCGATCGGGGCGGCCCACATCACGATCTTGATGACACCGAACATGATCTTGGCGCAGGTGTCCAGACCGCGGATGGCGCCCTTGCCGCGCTCGCCGATCATCGTCAGCGCGCAGGCCACGAGGATGGCGAGGACGAGCACCTGGATGAGCTGGCCGTCGACGAAGGCGGAGAAGAAGGACTCCGGCACCAGGTGGAGGACGAACCCGGTGAAGCCCTCGGAGCCGGCGTCACCGGCCTTGGCGATGGTCTCGGCGGCGTCGGCCTCGTCGAAGGACAGGTTGAGGCCCACGCCCGGGCGGAACAGGTTGATGGTGATCAGGCCGATGCCCAGCGCCACCACGGTCATGGCGATGAAGTAGGTCAGGGTCCGCAGCGCCAGACCACCCGCCTTGGCGAGGTCGCCCAGGTTGGCGATACCGACGACGACGGTGCAGAAGATCGTCGGCGCGATGACGACCTTGACCAGCTTGACGAACAGATCGGCCAGCCACTTCAGCCCTGCCGCCTGTTCCGGGAAGGCCAGGCCCATCGCGATGCCCAGGGCGATCGCGACCACGACCCAGAAGTAGAGCTGCTGGTACAGGCGCTTGCGGCCGGCCGGCCGCGTGTCCTTGGCGGTGTCCGGAGCGGTCGCGGAACCGCCGTCTCCGGTCGCGGAGGCTCGTCCGAAGGCGGGCACTCTGGTCCTCCTTTGTTACTGCGGGGTTGTGCGGGGCATCACGTGATGCTCTTCACCAAGGCATGAAACGGACAAGCCACACGGGCGAAACTTCAGGTTCATCTGACATTTCGGCACTCTGTGCCACGCCTGGTCACCGAGCGTCCACGCCGCCGGTCTTCCGGGAGGCGACGCCATAGGCTGCGTCCATGGCCCTCCGTCCGTCCGTGTCCCGCCGCACCGTCCTTCTCGGCGGGCTCCTGGCCTTCGCGGGGTGTTCGGGAGAGGAACCGCCCTCCCTGCCCGAGCTCGTCGTGGCGACCGGGCCGCCGGGCGCGGTGTTCCGTGAGATCGGGGCCGCCCTGGCGGGGGTGCTCGCCGACCGCCTGCCGGACACCCGGGTCGAGACGGTCGAGACGGCCGCGTCGGCGGAGAACCTGCGGCTCCTGGCCGAGGGGGCGGTGCACGTGGCCTTCACCAGCCTGGACGCCGCGGTCGGCCACGGCGGGCGGCCCTCGGAGCGGTTGCGCGCCCTGGGCCGCGTCTACGACAGCCACCTGCACCTCGTCGTCCCCGCCGGCTCCGACGTCGAGGAGCTCGCCGACCTCGCCGGGCGCCGGGTCTCCTACGGGGCGCGCGACTCCGGTACGGAGTTCACCGTGGAGCGGCTCGCCGAGTTGACGGGGTTGGACGTCGACGATGTGCGACTGGACCAGGCGTCGTCGGCGCGGGCGTTGACCTCCGGGGAGATCGACGCCCTGTTCTCCCTCACGGGCATCCCCACGCCGGCGGTCTTCGAGCTGGCCTCCCAGGGGGACGTCCGTTTCGTCCCCCTCCGTGAGGAGGCCGACCTCCTCGCCGACGCCTACCCCGGCCCCTACATCCCGGCGACGATCCCGGCCACCATCTATCCCGGCATCCCGGCCTGTGACACGGTGGCGGTCCCCAACCTGCTGGTGGTCGGCGAGGAGCTGTCCGACGAGGTGGCGCGGATCGTCACCGAGACGGTTTTCACCCAGGCCAGGACCATCGCCGCCGACCGTCCCGAGGCCACCCACATCAACGTCCGCACCGGTATCGCCACGGGGCCCGTCCCCCTGCACCCCGGCGCGCGCGCCTGGTTCCGCGAGCAGAAGGCGTGATCCGGCGGCCGTCCCCGGCTGTTTCTGTAGGGTCGGACCATGCCGACACCCGACTTCGTCCTCGCGATGCGTGAGCATGTGGGCCACGCCCTCCTGCCCCTGGTGGGGGTGACGGCGGTGGTCTTCGACGAGCAGCGCCGCCTCCTGCTGCACCGACGCTCCGACGACGGGACGTGGGCGACCCCCGGCGGCATCCTGGAGCCGGGCGAACAGCCGGCGGCGGGGCTGGTGCGCGAGGTGTACGAGGAGACGGGGCTGCGGGTGCTCCCCGAACGGATCGTCAGCGTGGTCACCGAGGAACCGTTCGCCTACCCCAACGGAGACCGGGTGCAGTTCCTCGACATCGCGTTCCGCTGCCGCCCGATCGAGGGCGTCGCCCGGCCGGCCGACGACGAGTCGCTGGAGGTGCGCTGGTTCCCCCTGGACGGGCTGCCGCCCATGGGCGCGGCGATCCTGCGCCGGATCGGCCACGCCGTGCAGGAGGGGGAGGCGTGGTTCGTGCCGCCGCCCCCGTCCGCGGCGTGACCCGGCGGCCGGGGCGCCGGCGCGGCGCCGTCCGGTTCGAGGTCTCCGCAGGTCAGGAGGGTTCGTGCGGCGACTGGGCGGCTGAGGCGTCGGGAAGGCGCAGGACCACCTCCAGGCCGTAACCGTCGCCACGCGGCCGGGGCAGGCCGGGTTCGAGGAGGAGCTCCCCACCGGCTTCCGCGACCAGTTCCGCGCAGATCGCCAGCCCCAGGCCCGTCCCGACGGTGTTCTGGTGTTTGGGCGCGCGCCAGAAGCGCCGGAACGCGCTGTCCCGCTCCTCGGGGGACAGGCCGACGCCGTCATCGCTGATGCGCAGCTCGACCATGTCCCCGGAGCGGGCGCGCAGTACCACCCGGGTCCCACCGGACAGCCGTGTCGCGTTGCTCATCAGTTCGTCCAGCACGCTGCCCAGGCCGCCGGGCGGTTCGAGCAGACGCAACCCGCGTGGGACGTGGGTCTCGATGTCGATGCCGCGCTCGCCGGCCAGCGCCCGCCAGCGTTGCAGGCGCGTGTCCAGCACGTTGTCCAGGTCGATGGGGCGGGCGGTCCCGAAGCTCTCCAACCGGGTCGCCGCGAGCAGGGAGTTGAGCATCCGGTTCATCGCCTTGGCCTCCTCCACCGCGTCCTCGTGGGCCTGTCGGGCCTCGGGGCCGGACAGGTGGGGGGCCAGGTTCTCCACGGCCAGGCGCAGGCTCGCCAGGGGGTTGCGCAGCTGGTGGGAGGCGTCGGAGACGAACGCCCGTTGCCGGTGCAGCGCGCGTTCCACGACGTCGACCATGGCGTTGAAGGAGGCGGCGAGGCGCCGCAGCTCGGGTGGACCGCCCACCTCGTCGGCGCGCACGCTCAGGTCGCCGTCGGCGATCTTGGACGCGGCGGAGTCGAGTTGGCGGACCGGCAACAGGACCCACCGTGACACCGGCCAGGTGATCGCGGCGAGTACCGACAGCGGGATCAGGCACAGCAGCGCGAGCACCCCCCAGTCGGCGAGGACGCGGTCGCGCATCGCGTCGGTCGGGGAGACGAGGAGGAGGACCCCGACCACCTCGCTGTCGCGGCCGACGGGTTCGGCGAGGATGAGAGGGGCGTCGCGCCACGGCCACACCGCGGTCGGGGGTTCGGGGCGGAATCCGGCGATCGCGTCGTCCAGCACCTCCCGTGTCGCGGGGTCGGCGATCGCCTGCGCCGCCTCGTGGCCGGGGCCCGAGGCGATGAGGAGCGAACCCGAGGGGTCCAGCAGCGCCACCGAGATGCCGTACAGCTCCTCATAGCCCTCGAGCTCCGTGCGCAGCGCCTCCGTGCGACCGGTGCGCAGCGCGTTGTCGGCGAGCGAGGCGAACCGCCCGATGTCGTTGAGCCGGTCGACGTAGAGCTCCTGGGTCTCGCGCTGGGCCATGAGGGTGCCCAGCGGGCCCGCGAGGGCGGCGACGAGGACGAAGGACAGGGGAAGCAGGAGCGCGATGAGCCGGCGGAGCACGGGTCAGGCCGGTTCCGTGTCGGGGACCAGCCGGTAGCCGACCCCGCGGGCGGTGCGGATGCGCACCGCGTCGCCGAGTTTTGCGCGCAGCGCCGCGATGTGGGTGTCGAGCGTCCGCGAGGAGGTCTCCCAGGTGGCCCCCCACACCTGGTCGAGGATGACGTCGCGGGAGACGACGGCCGGCGAGCGTGTGACGAGCAGGGCGAGCAGGTCGAACTCCTTGCGGGTGAGGGTGAGCGGCTCACCGGCCAGTTCGGCCTCGCGCGCGCCGACGTCGATCGTCAGCGCCCCGGCGCGCAGCGGTGGGGTGTCGGTGTGGCGGGCCCGGGCCCGCGCGGCGCGGGTGCGGCGCAGCACCGCGTCGATGCGGGCGAGCAGTTCGGCGATGCCGAACGGTTTCACCACGTAGTCGTCGGCGCCGGCGCGCAGCCCGCGGACACGTTCGTGCTCTTCGGCCCGGGCGGTGACCGCGATGATGGCGGTCTCGGGCCTGTCGCGTAACCGGCGCAGGACCTCGAAGCCGTCGGCGTCGGGCAGGCCGAGGTCGAGCAGCACGACGTCCACCGCCGGCGCGTGCAGTGCGGCGGCGGCGGTGGAGACCCGATGAACGTCGTAGGAGGCGTGGCGCAGCGCGGTGACCAGGCCCCGCGCGACGCGGTCGTCGTCCTCGACCACGAGGATGCGCATCATCGGACATGGTAGAACGCCGGGACACCGGGCCGTCCGCGCCGAGGAGGGGGTGGGCGCCCCCGGCCGGCCGCACACGCGCTCATAGTCGGTTGTTCGCTGGAAGACCGGCATCGTGTGCATCGATCTCCGCCGCGGCGGGAACACGCCGCCACGTGCGCGGATACGCCGTCGCGTCGTCCGGACGGCTCGTCCCTCCGGTGTTCCCCGCGTCCCCGACCACCCGCCACGGCCGACGCGGCACCGAGAAGGTGGGGGCGAAAGAGGCGGGGGCGTCTTCGGCGGCGGAGCGGACGCGGGAGGAGATCGGACGTGTCGGCGCGGCCGGCGATGCCCGGGCGGACGCCGGTGCCGTAGGGGAGGGTCTCCAAAGGACGGGCCGATCGAGGTGGACGTCACCGGAGATCGGGGCGGCGGTGCCTCGACCGGCGCGCCGCCGGTCGTGGGGGCCGCAGGAGCGGGTGCGCCGTCGATGACCGCTCCACGCCGCCGGATCGACGGCCCCGGGAAACGTCGTCCTTCGCGCCCCGGTGCCCAGCTCCGTGGCGCTGTCCGGTGGCCGAGAAGGCGATCGGCCGGGCGGCACCGCGTCGGTCACCGGAATTCGCGCCGGGCGGTCTGAAGGGCGGGACCCTCGCCCGAGGATCCCGCCGTCCTACGTGGCGCTGCTCAGCTCCACAGACGTCGCATCGTCCAGTGGTTGGTGGCGACGTCGAGGCTGATGTCGGCGATGTTGGCCTGACCGTGGTCGGATTCGGCCGCGACCCGAACGAGGCGGACATCGGAGCCGGGACGGGCGGTGGGCCCGTTTCCCTGGGAGTCGCCGTTCCAGGTGCCGATGACCCGGCGTACCCGGTACATGTGGCCCCGCCACGCGAAGAGGGCGGGGTGCCCGCCGGTGGTCGATCTGACGTCGATCCGTTCGTTGTAGAGACTCACGCGCGCATCCTATCGAACAAGTGTTCGCCTGAGGGGGGCTCGTGAACTTCGGATCGACCCCTCTCACCCTAGGACCGTCGGGCTCCACTGTGGGTCAGGTGGGCGGTGTCGATTTCGCCCCCGGTCGGCTGACGTGCGGAAACGGCGGAAAATCCATCCCCGGACGCGAGGCCGGGCGTGTCGCGCCGAGCGGGCGGCGCGGCAACCGACCGGGCGGTATGCCAGGTGGACTATCCTGGAGGACGGCGAGGCGGGCCGTTCGGCCCGTCCGGACCGGTCGATCAGCTGGGAGTGGGACATGACGGGGACGGCGGGGCAGGACCGGGCTGAGCGGCGTTCCTCCCTTTCCGTACCCGACCGGCTGCTGTCGGTCGCGACCCGCCTGTTCGCCGAACGCGGGTTCGAGCGCACCTCGGTGCAGGAACTGGTCGACGCCGCGGGCGTCACCAAGGGCGCGATGTACCACTACTTCTCGTCCAAGGACGACCTGCTCTACGCGATCTACCAGCGCGTCCTGGCGATGCAGACGCGCCGGTTGAACGAGTTCGCCCAGGCCGGGGGGCCGGTCGAGGAGAGGCTGCGCGCGGCGGCGGCCGACGTCGTCCACACCACCGTGGACAACCTCGACGACACCGTCATCTTCTTCCGCTCGCTGCACATGCTCTCCCCCGACCGGCAAAGCGCCGTGCGCAAGGAACGCCGCCGCTACCACGAGTGCTTCCGCGCGATGATCGAGGAGGGCGCGCGCGCCGGGGTCTTCCGCTCCGACGTGCCGGCCGACATCGTCGTCACCCAGTACTTCGGCGCCGTCCACCACCTGGGCATGTGGTACCGGCCCGAAGGTCAACTGGGCGGAGCCGAGATCGGCGCCTACTACGCCGATCTGCTCCTGGCCAGCCTGCGCCCGTAGCGGCGGCGGGCGCCCCCGCTCCTAGCGGAACAGGCGCCCGGGACGGGAGCGGTCGCGCACCGCCGCCATGCGGCGGACCAGCGGGGGACGCCGGGACAGCATGTTGTGCAGGAGCGGGAAGACGCCGCGCTCGGTGCGGGCCCGCCCCGCCATCTCCCCCAGGTTCACCATCGGGTACAGGTACTTGCCGCCGGCCAGGATGCGGATGCCGTGGGAGCCTTCGGGGCAGTGCGCGCAGGCGTGGTCGTCGGCGGTGTACTCCATGGCCCGCCACAGGGCCGTGCCGAGGAGGGGGACGGCCAGGGCGCCGGCCGCGGCGGCGCGCCGCCAGGGCGCGGCGTGCCCGGCGGCGAAGTGGCCGAGCTCGTGGGCGAGCAGGAAGCGCAGGGCGTCGGGATCGCGCAGCCGGCCGCCGACCTCGAACAGGTCGCCCGGCACGACCACCCAGCGGCCCCCGCCGGCTCCCCGCGCGCAGGCGCCCGGGGCGGCGCCGGCCACGACGTAGGCGTCGGGAACGCGGTTCAGTCCCATGTCCACGGCCAGCTCGCGGACCATCCGGTGGGCCTTGGGGAACTGCGTGGGGGAGACCTTCACCCCGCGGGCGCGCCTGCCGGCGTCGCGGACGCCGCGCGCGACCCAGCCGGCGAGCAGGAGGGCTGCCGCGCCGAGCGTGACGCGGTGCAGGGCCCCTGACGTCCACAGGCTGTGGACAAGGGGGGCGACGGCGCCGGCCAGGATGGTCAGGCAGGCGACGAGAAGGGGGTTCTCCCACGGGTGGCGTCCGGGGCGTTCCTCGAAGGAGGTCGGCGAGCGCCCGGCCGGGCCCACCGGGAGATGGGGCCGGTACAGCGCTCCCGGGGGACGGCCCTGGGGGAACACGGCGGGCTCGCCCGGCCGGCCATAGGGGAAACGCGCGGAGTCGCCCTCGCCTCCGGCGATTCTCGCGTGGGTCATACGACGCTCCCTCCCGGCCGTCCAGAACAATGGGGTGGACGACGTACGTCAACTACGTCAAGTAATGGAATATTACTTTCCGTGGTAACGGGGGGACCTGAACCATCCGAGCGTGTCTCGCGTCAGGGCCGGCCCGCGGAAAACCCGTTGCGCGCCGGCGCGGATCCGGCTTCACTGGGCAGGACGCGCGCCCGCCCGGGCGCGCCGCCCGAACACGGTGAGAGGTGACTTATGGCCCGGATCGCTGCGAGCCAGCCTTGCGTCCCGCAGGGGCCCGCCCCACGCTGATCCACGGTCCTTCCAGGTCACACGGAGCAGGGCACGGCCCCGTGGGAAGCGCGAGCAGGCTCGACAGCGTCGCGTTCCCACACTTCTCGCCCGGAGCGAAAAACCGTGTCCCGACACCACCACCGCAGCCGTACCCGGCAGCGAGCCGAATCGTTCCGTTGCGCCAACTGCCGCCTCGACGTCCCCATGGACGCGCCCGGCACCGCGCACCGGAACCACTGCCCCAACTGCCTGTGGAGCAGGCATCTCGACGACCGCGTTCCCGGTGATCGCGCGTCGCAGTGCCACGCCCGGATGGAACCCCTCTCCATCGCCGTACGCGGCGACGGCGAATGGGTGATCATCCACCGCTGCACCGGTTGCGACGTGTTGAGCGGCAACCGCGCGGCGGGTGACGACAATCCGTTGTCGCTCATCCGCATCGCGGTGCGCCCGCTGGCGCGTCCGCCGTTCCCGTTGGAGCATCTCGCCGCGCTGTGAGCGCGGCCCGGCCGGGGCGGGTCCGCCCGCCCCGGCCGCTCACCCTCTGCCCCGCCGTTGCAGTTCCGCCGCGATCACGTCGAGGAAGGCGGTCACCTCGTCCGCGTCGTAGCCCGGGCGCATCCGCACCACGCTGAACCGGGCCGCCCGCACCTCCGCGGCCGTGAGCAGGCGGGGGTCCCGGTGCTCTGCCAGCAACGCCTCGAACGTCATCTCGACGCGATCCAGGAAGTCGTCCACTTCCAGCTCGTCGTACCCCGAACGCAGCCAGGTGGTGGTGAAGCGCTTGGCGCGCACGTCCTCGGGGCGCAGCCCGGCCTCCGGTGCCCTCCGGTCGGGACGCCGGAACGCCTCGGGGGCGCGTTCCTCCGCCGAGCGGAGTTCGGCCACCACGGCGTCGAGGAAGCCGTCCACCTCGTGCATGTCGTAACCGGAGGTCAACCGGGTGACGCGGAACAGCCAGCGTTCGACGTCACGGGCGGTCACGGGGTCGGGCGCGGCCGGACCGCCTCGCGCCGCCGCCAACGTGGCCGCGGCCCGCTCCAGCAACGAGCCGACGTCCTCGGGGACGTACCCGGGGCGCAGCCGGGTCCTGGGGAAGCGCCGATCACGGACCTCCTCGGGCGTCAGTGGCATGCTTCACATTCTGCCGAGCCTCGGGATGAGCGGGGAGAGGCGCGCCCAAGCCGCCGGAGGTGGAACGGACCGGGGAGGATCGGGACCGACCTCCCTTCCCTGGAGGCCGGTCGGTGGCCGCGGTGGCGGCGCGTCCCCGGCTTCGGGGCGCGGCCGACCAGGCCCTTTACAGCGGGGCGGCCGTGACCGCGGACGCCCACGTCGGTCAGGGGCCCGTGGTCCTGCCGCGGGGACGCCACGGCCGGACGATCCCCGGCGAGGGCGGCGTAGGCGGTGCGGCGCTCCTCAGGAACCACGGAGGTAGCGCGAGATCCCGGCGGCCACCGCGTCGGCCGCCCGGGCCCGCCACTGGGAGTCCTCGATGTTGCGCGCGTCCGTCGCGTTGCGCATGTTGCCGGCCTCCAGGAACACCTTCGGCACGTCGGACAGGTTCAGGCCGCCCAGGTCGGTGCGCACGTCGATGCCCTCGTCGCCGATGTAGTCGGCGGTGGGGTGGCCGGACAGCTCCAGGAATTCGTCGCGCACGTCCTCCGCGAGTTCCATGGAGGGGGTGGCGATGTCGTCGGTGTAGCCCTCGACCACCCCGGGGGCGATCACGTGGAACCCGCGCACGCCGGCGGGGGCCCCGTCGGCGTGGATGGAGATGGCGGCGTCGGCCCCGGCCTCGTTGCCGATCTCGGCGCGCTCGTTCACGCACGGCCCCACGCCCTCGTCGTCGGCGCGGGTGAGCACGACCCGGGCGCCCTCCTCCTCCAGCCGTTCGCGCAGGCGCAGGGAGAGGTCCCAGGTGAAGCTGTGCTCGGGGTAGCCGCTGTCGGTCTCGGCGCCCACGGTGTCACACGCCTTGGTCCCGGGGCCCGACGGGACCAGGGCGTTGATCTGGTCGGGGGCTTCGGCGTTTCCGCCGTTGTGCCCGGGGTCGATGACGACGGTCGTGCCGGAGAGGGGGAGGTCCGCGGCGGGGGTGGCCTCTCCGGGGGAGGGGGCCGCCGGATCGGGGAGGGGGAGGGTCGCGGTGACCTCGGGGGCGGGGGCGTCCTCGGCGCCGGCTCCGGTGCCGCAGGCGGTCGTGAGCGCGACCGCCATCGCCGCCGCGGCGAGACCGGCGGGCCGGGGGGAGGGAGAGGGGGGAGAAATGTCGCCGCGCATGGTGTGGATGTTGGCTCCCGGGGATCGGGGGTCGGGGACAGCCACAACCTACGCCACCGTCCCCCCGTGGCCGTTTCCCACGTGTATGGCGGGCGGGTCCGAGGGAACAAGAAGAGGAGTAGACGCGTCATATCTTGAGAGTGCCCCCGGCCGATCCTGTCGAGGTGAACAGAATGCGAAAGTCCAACCGTGCCGCCGCCGGCGCCGCGGCCTGGCGGGTCGTGCACGAGGCCGCCCGTCCCGAAGCCCCTTCGGTGTGGGCGCGTATCGGTGCCCTCCCACGTCTGCTCAAGGCCCGACTGAGCGGCCGTTACACGCAGCTCCCGGCCTCGCGGCTGGCGCTGTTCCTGCTGGCCGTCGCCTACATCGCCTCCCCGGTGGACCTCGTCCCCGAGCTGTTCATCCCCTTCCTCGGCGTGGCCGACGACATCGGTGTCGCGGTGTGGCTCGCCGCCGGTCTGCTGGGCGAGACCGAACGCTTCCTGGAGTGGGAGCGGCACGGTCCCCAGTACGTCCAGGGGCACGTCGTGTCCTGATCCCGCCCGTCACTCCACAGGGGTCCGCCGGATTTCGGCGGACCCCTTTCTCTGTTTCGGGGTGGGCGTTTTGTAGCCACCTGCCCGTTAAGACGGATTGTGGCCCTGCTGTCCGTCTCTCCAGGCCATCCGCGTACAGTTCTCTCTTGCAAAGGATCCGCATCTGTGGGGAGAGCATGACGAGGTTCCGAGCACTGATCGCCGTCGGCGTGGCCTTGAGCGCGCTGGCCACCGGATGCGCCGCCGGCGGCTCCGGTCCGGAGGACAACGAGGACACCCTCACCTACGCCCTCGGCGACGAACCCGAGGCGTTCAACCCCGCCCTCGTCGACGAGCACCTGGACCCGGTCACCGAGATGGTGTTCCGCGGGCTCACCGCCCACGACGCCGACAACCGGGTCGTCCCCGCGCTGGCCGAGAGCTGGGAGATCAGCGACGACGAACGGACCTACACCTTCCACCTGCGCGAAGGCGTCACCTGGCACGACGGGGAGCCCTTCACCGCCGACGACGTCGTGTTCACCATCGAGGGCGTGCGCGACGGCGGGTTCGCCACCAGCAACAAGTACGCCAACGTCACGTCGGTGACCGCCGAGGACGACACCACCGTCGTCGTCGAACTGGAACGGCCGACCCCCGCCCTGCTGGACACCCTCTCCAACGGGATCCTCCCCGAGCACCTCCTCGCCGACTCCGGCATCGACGATCCGGCCTTTGGGGAACACCCCATCGGCACCGGACCCTTCCAGCTCGACACCTGGGAGCACGGCTCCTACGCCCGCCTGACCGCCTTCGCCGACTACTACGCGGGGCCGCCCGGCCTGGACGCCGTGACCATCTCCTACGTCCCCGACGCCGCCACCCGGCTCATCCAGCTGAACAACGGCGAGATCGACGCCGCCTACCTGGAACCGCAGCAGGCCGGAGAGGTCGAGGGCAACCCGGACCTCCGGCTGGAGGTCTATCCCACGGCCGACTACCGTGGCGTGCTGTTCAACATGGAGGACGAGCGGTTCGCCGACCCGGCCCTGCGCCAGGCCATGAACTACGCGGTGGACCGCGAGGCGATCGTCGAGAGCGTCCTCTACGGCTACGGAACCCCCGCCGGCGGGCCACTCGACCAGAGCCCCTTCCACGTCGAGGACGCCGTCGACTACTCCTTCGACCCGGGGCGGGTCGAGGAGATCATGACCGAGGCCGGCTACGAACGTAACGGCGAGGACGTGTGGGAGAAGGAGGGCGAACCGGTCTCCTTCGAGCTCACCACGTTCGCCGAGGACGGCGTGCGCTCCGCGATGATCGAGGTGGTGGCCACCCAGCTCCGCGAACAGGGCTTCGACGTGACCGCCGAGCCCCGGCCGCGCGACGCCGTCGACTGGGCCGGGCTGGAATCCTTCCTCATCGGCTGGGGAACCCCCTACGACGCCGACAGCTCGCTGTATGGACCGTTCCACTCCTCCGAGGCGCTGGCCGACGGCGGCTCCAACTACGGCAGCTACGCCAACGACGAGGTGGACGCCGCGTTGGAGGCCGGCCGCGGCACCAACGACGAGGCCGAGCGCGCCGCCGCCTACGCCGACTTCCAGCGGGCCCTGGCGGAGGACCCGCCCTATGTGTGGCTGACCTACCTCGACGCGGTCAACGCCGTTCCGGCGAACCTGACCGGACCTCAGGAGCGGGCCCTCGCCCACCACGGCTACGGCTTCTTCTGGAACGTCGAAGACTGGTCCTACTCGTCCTGACCGTCCGCCGGCGGCCTCACCGGGCCGCCGGCCCTCTTCGGGGAGCCCGCCATCCTCAGGTTCATCGCCGTCCGGGCCGTGACCGCCGCGGCGGTCACCGTCGTGCTGTCGGTCCTGTGCTTCCTGCTCCTGGATCTCGCCCCCGGCGACCCCGCGCGCGCACTCTTGGAGGCCCGCTCCGGTGGCCGGCCGGTTCCGGAGGCGGCGGTCCAGGCGCAACGGGCGGCGATGGGGCTGGACGCGCCGTTGCCGCAGCGCTACGCGGACTGGTTGGGCGGCGTCGTGCGCGGGGACCTCGGCGCCTCCTACCTCAACGGCCGTCCGGTCGCCGACCAGATCGCCGACGCGCTGCCGTGGACCCTGCTGCTCGCCGCCGTGGCGACGCTGTTCAGCCTGGTCGGCGCCGTCGTGGTGGGGCTGGTCGCCGGTCTGTCCCGCAGCGCCACGCTGCGCCGGGCCATCGGATTGGCCATGTTCGTGCTCGGCGGGGTTCCCGGATTCGTCGGCGCGTTGTTGTGCCTGTTCGTGTTCTCGGTGTGGCTGGGCTGGTTCCCCTCGGGAGGGCTCGGACGGCCCGGCGAACCCATGACCCTGGCCACCGTCGCCTCCCACGTGACGCTGCCGGCCCTCGCGTTGGCGTTCGGCCACCACTTCGGGGTGTACGTGCGGTTGGTGGAGTCGGGGGTGCGCCGGGTGCGCGGGTCGGCGCACGTCGCGGCGGCCGAGGTGCGGGGGGTGCCGCCGTGGGCGGTCCACACCCGCCACGTCCTGCGCCCCGGGCTCGTGCCGTTCGCGGCGCGGTTCGGGGTGGGGGTCGCCCAGCTCCTCGCCGGGGCCTACGCCATCGAGCTGATCTTCGCCTGGCCGGGGATGGGCCGTCTCGGCGTGGAGGCGGCGCAGGGCGACGACTACCCGGTGCTGGTCGCGGTCGTCCTGGTCACCGGGCTCGTGGTGATCGCGGCCAACCTCCTCGGCGACCTGGTGACGGCCCGGCTCGACCCGCGGGCGCGGTCGGTGGCGGTGGCCCGTTGACCAAGGGGCGAAGGGCCGCGGAGCGGGCGGCGCCGGCCGCCTCACGCCCTTCGGAAGGACGCCGCGGGCGCCTCGCGTCGCGGACCGGCCGTGGCGGGTACGCCCCGCGATCGCGAACCTCGTGCGACAAGGGCCGCGAGGGCGGCCGACGTGGCCCCGCTCGGCGGGGCGGAAGGGGACAGGACATGGTCACAGGCCCCACCGTGTCGGTGGAGGAGGGGGCGAGTGGACCGGTGCGGCCGCGGGGACTGCTCGCCGCGCGGATCGCGCCGCCCGGGGGCGGGGGACGGGCCGCCCTGTGGACGGCGGTGGGCGTACTGGTCCTCATGGGGGCCGCCGCCCTGTTCGCCCCCTGGCTGACCGATATGGACCCGGCGGCCACCGACACCACGGCGACCTCCCTGCCGCCCGGCACCCCCGGGCATCCGCTCGGCACCGACGCGCTCGGCCGCGACCTGTACACCCGCATGCTCCACGGGGCGCGCTCCTCCCTCCTGGTCGGCCTGGTGGCCGCCGCGATCACCGTCGTGGCCGGAACAGGGCTGGGCGCGCTCGCCGCCACGGGGCCACGGTGGCTGGACACCGCGATCACGCGCACCGCCGACGCGCTGCTGGCCCTGCCGCTCATCGTCGTCGCGCTGGCGCTGGCGGCCGTCGCGGGCTCCTCGCTGTCCACGGTCGTCATCGCGATCGCGGTGACCGCGTGGATGCCGGTGGCTCTGGTCGCCCGGGCCGAGATGCGGGCGTTGCGCGCCCGTCCCTTCGTCCGCGCCGCCTACTCCCTGGGGCTGTCGCGCGGCCAGGTGGTGCGCCGTCACCTCGTGCCCAACGCCCTGCCGCCGATCGCCGCCATCGCCGCCTTCGAGGTGGGGCACGCGATCCTCACCGAGTCCACGTTGAGCTTCCTCGGCCTGGGCCTGCCGCCGAACCAACCGAGCTGGGGCAACCTGCTCACCGACGCGCGTTCCCACCTGCTCACCGGCCAGTGGTACACGGTCGCGATCCCGGCCGCCGCGATCGTCGTCACCATCGTCGCGGTCAACGTCATCGCCACCGGCCTGGACCGCCACGAGGCGACCGAGGGGAGGACCTGGTGACGGCGTCCCTGCTCACCGTCGAGGGGCTGCGGATCGGAATCGCCGGACGCCCGATCATCGACGGCGTCGACCTGCGCCTCGCGGAGGGCGAGGTCACGGCGCTCGTCGGCCGCAGCGGCGGGGGCAAGAGCCTCACCGCCCGCGCCCTCGTCGGCCTGCGTCCCCGCTCCGCCGAGGTCGAGGGGCGGGCGCTCCTACGGGTCGGTGACGGCGTCCAGGAGGACCTGCTCGCCCTGCCGCCCCGTCGCCTGCGGGCCCTGCGCGGGGCGTGGGTCGGCTATGTGTTCCAGGAGGCCCAGGCGGCGCTGAACCCGACCGTGACGGTGGGCCGGCACTTCGCGGAGACACTGCGCGCCCACGGGGTGCCCCGTTCCCTGCGCTACGCCCGTGGACTGGCCGCGTTGCGCGACGCCGGCGTCGAGGAGCCGGAGCGCATGTGGGGCCGCCACCCCTTCGAACTCTCCGGCGGACAGGCTCAGCGCGTCACCATCGCGCTGGCCTGCGCCCCGGAGCCCCGGCTGCTCATCGCCGACGAGGTCACCTCGGCGTTGGACCCGGTCACCCAGGCGGGGGTGCTGGACACGCTGTGCTCGGGGGCCCGCGCGGCCGGGCGGGCTCTGCTGCTCATCACCCACGACCTTGCCGTCGCCGGCCGCTGGGCGGACCATGTCGTGGTGCTGGAGGGGGGACGGGTCGTGGAGTCCGGGCCGGCGCGGGCGGTGCTGGCGGCTCCGGCCCACCCCTTCACCGCCGACCTGGTCCGCGCGAGCGGGGCCGTGGCACGGGCCGGCAGATGAGGAGGGGAACGGTGCGGGACGAGGCGTTGGTCTCCTGTCGCGGGGTGGGGCGGGTCCTCACCGCGGGGCGTCGCCGGATCGAGGCGCTGCGCGGAGTGGATCTGGACGTCGCCGCGGGGGAGTCGGTGGCGGTCGTGGGCCGCAGCGGTTCGGGCAAGTCCACGCTTGTCGGGGTCCTGGCGGCCTTGGACCGGCCGCACACGGGGCGGGTCACCGTGGGGGGCGTGGACGTCTGGGCGGTGTCGGAGCGTGAGCGCCGGGCGGTTCGACGGCGGTTCGGCTGGATTCCGCAGGACGCGCTGAGTTCTTTCGACCCGCGCTACACCGCCGGAGAGGTGGTGGCCGAGGCGGTGGGTGACCGGGGGACCGACGTCTTCGAGCTGTTCGCCCGGGTGGGGCTCGACCCCGGGATGGCGGGGCGGCGGCCGGTGACGCTGTCCGGTGGGGAACGCCAGCGCGTCGCCATCGCCCGGGCCCTGGCGACCGACCCTGACGTGCTGCTCGCCGACGAGCCGACGAGCGGTCTCGACGTCTTGGCCCAGGAGCGGGTTCTCGACGTCCTGGCGGTCGAGCGCGGCCACCGCGCGCTCGTCCTGGTCACCCACGACCTGCGGGTGGCGCTGCGCCTGGCCGACCGGGTCGTCGCGTTGGAGGAGGGGCGCGTGGTCGCCGACGTTCCGGTCGGTGGGCTGGCCGGGGCCGCCCCCGAACTCACCCGGCTGCTGGAGGCGACCCCGGGCCTCGACCACTAGATCCGAAGTCTCCGCCCGGCCGGCTGGGCGTCACGCTCCCCTTTCGGGGGCCTGGTTCCGTCCCGGACCATACCGGCGACCAGGGCCGCGACGAGCGCGAGGGCGAGTCCGACGGCGGTGAGGGGGGTGAACGGTTCGTCGAACATGACGCCTCCCCACACCGAGGTGACCGGTGCGATGAGGAACATCAGGCCGTTGACGGGCGTGACGCCGATGCGCTCGACCAGCAGCCAGTAGAGGCCATAACCGCCGAAGGTGGCGAACACCAGCAGCCAGGCCAGGGCCAGCCAGAACGATCCGGACGCGGGCGGGACCGCGGTTCCGGTGGCGATCGCGAGGCCGGTGAACACCACGGCGGAGGTCGAGCAGTGGATCGCCAGCGCGCGCAGCGGGGGCATCGGCGCGGGGGCCCGGCGTTCGACGATCGTGGAGGCGACGAGGCCGAGCATGCCGAGGAAGGGCACCAGGTAGGCCCACGCCGGCGCCTGTCCCGCTGAGGCGGCGTCGGACCAGATGACGAGCACCACGCCGACGAGCCCGAGCGCCAGCCCCGCCCACTGCCGTCCGGTCACGGCGACACCGAGCAGGGGACCCACGAGCGCGGCCGCGACCAGCGGCTGGACACCGTCGATGAGCGCGGTGGTGCCCGTGCCGACCCCGAGCTCGATGGCCCAGTAGACGGTCAGCAGGTAGACCGATTGGGACAGGATCCCGATGAGGACGTGGCGGCCGAGCCCGGGTATCCGCCGGTGCGCCGCCGACTGCCGCACCTGGGCCAGGAGGAAGGGCAGGAGCGCGAGCGCGAGGGGGACGAAGCGCCACATCAGCACGGTGGTGACCGGGGCGTCCGCGGCTCCGAGCTTGGCGCCGATGAACCCCGACGACCAGCAGAGTACGAACAGTACGGCGAGTGCTCCGGTGACCCACGTCCGGGATCTCGTGACTATACCGATCTGTATACCCATATCCCCGGACTATACAGTTCGGTCTACCTCGGCGGTAATCTCTGGTGTATGGCTGCGGTGATCGAGTGGACCCCGAAGGCGCGCGCCCTCCTTGCGGCCGCCTCGGAACTCTTCTACGAGCGTGGGATCCACGCGGTGGGGGTCGACGCCATCGCCGAACGCGCCGGCGTCACGAAGAAGACGCTCTATGACCGCTTCGGCTCCAAGGAGCGGTTGGTCGTGGAGTACCTCTCCGCCCGGGACGTCCAATGGCGGGAGCTTCTCGACGGCTACCTCCGCGCGGCCGACGGCACACCCGAGGCCCGGCTGGAAGCGGTCTTCGCCGCCGCGGCGGAATGGGCGCGGGTACGGGGGAGCAAGGGGTGCGCCATGATCAACGCGCACGCGGAGATCAGCGACCCCGCGCACCCGGCCTACGCGGTGATCGTCGGGCACAAGCGCTGGATGCTGGCCCTGTTCGCCGAGCTGGTGGACGAGGCCGGGATCGCCGAGCCGCGCCGGGTCGCCGAGCACATGCTGCTGTTGTACGAGGGCGCGCTCGTGACGGCGGGCATGGGGGTCGTCGACGACCCCTTCTCCCGCGCCGCCACCGCGGCGCTGGCGCTGCTCCGGTAGGCCGGGGCGACCGCCACTGGTGCGTAGGGGCGGGCGGACGCGACGAGGGCGGGGCGCTCGTCTCCGGCGCCCCGCCCTCGGTGGTCGGACAGGTTCTCCCCCCGTTCATCCCCCCGGATACGGTGTGGGAGGGGGAGGTTACTCCGCGCGCTGGTTGGGGATCCCGGCCAGCAGCGCACGGACTTCGGTCTCGCGGTAGCGGCGGTGGCCACCCAGGGTCCGAATCGAGGTCAGCTTGCCCGCCTTTGCCCAGCGCGTGACGGTCTTGGGGTCCACGCGGAACATGGTGGCGACCTCGGCAGGGGTCAACAGGGGCTCCGCCTCGGGCGTGCGAGTTGACATGTGTACGGCCTCTCCTCCTGGATCTGTGTGCCGATCCTGAGCCTTATCCTGGCACTTGGCCCGGATGTCCAATATTGCCCTCTAGGTCTATATTGGCATCACCCGAGGTGATTACGCGACCACTTAACGCGACTTTGCTGGATGGGAGATCCAAAGTCACACATGCGGTGCGTCACGCTGAGTGATTCTAGCGACACGTTTAGTGGCATGTGGCGTATTCGGTCAAAACTTCGTTCTCCGGCCCTGTTTTTCTCGATCCGGCGGCCCGAAAGTGCTAGGTCCACTCGGCCTGAAACGGCGTTCACCTGGCTGGGGAATCTTCAATCCGGCTCGTTCACCGGCTCTAACGGGGGGCGTTCGGGACGTCCCCGGGGCGGGGAACGGAGGGTTGGAGACTCCCGGTTACCGTGCCGATCTCTCGGCGTAGTACGGGTTTTCGGTTACTCAGAGTGCTCTCTGTAACGAGTTGGCCACAGTCTACGTCGTCATCTATTGGGTGCTATGCCCAGTTTCAGCAAAGATGGCGTCAAGTGTGGTGACTCATCCGCACTCATCCCACCTCTACCCCTTCGAGATTAAGAATCACGTCAGGAAAAACCTGGTACACCAGGTTCGGGGCGAGGGGGACGAGGGGCGAATGTGATGAGGTTTCGGATCTGAGCGGGTGCCGGAGCAGCCGCAAGCGGGGTCAGTTCGCGCGTTCCAGCGCCTGTACCGCGCGCCAGCGCCGGACGAGACGCCGATGCGCCGCCAACGTCACCGCCTCCTGGCCGGTCTCCAGCCCGGTGAGCGCCGCCTCGACCTCGGCCGCCGAGTGGTCGTCGCGGAGCTCCGCGTCGCCGAGCAGGTGGACCAGGCCGCCGTAGTCCAGCTCCAGCAACGCCCGCGGGTGGGCCACGGCCGTCAGCCAGTCCTCCAGCCGTTCGACCGCGGCGAGCGACCCCTCGCCGTCCGGGACACCGCGCAGCACGCGCACGGCCCTTTCCAACCTGCGCCGCGCCGTGCCCATCTCCGTCACGTACAACAACGCGCGCGTCGCCGCCGACTCGGCGGACCGCGGGGCCGGCTCCTCGACGGGGAGGGCGGAGGACGGCTCCCCCGGGAAGGTCCCCGGTCCCTCCAGCGCCGGATCCCACTCCCGCCGGCCCCCCAGGACGAGACAGCGCTCCTCGGCGCCGAACGGGACGAACCAGGCGGTGGGGACCGTCCACCGGCTCGTCAGGATCTGGGGACGGCTGTCCTCTCCACGGCCGAGGTGCCGTTCGGCGTCGGCCTCGGCGGCCTCGACCACGGCCTCGGGGACGAAGGCCGAGGCGACCCGCGCCGAGGTCGTCGCCCGGAACTCCCGCAACGCCAGCCAGGAACGCAATCTCGTCTGCCACGGACACACGAACAGCTCGCCGCCCGAACGCCGCACGTAGGCGTCACCGCTCTCGCGGGAGGGCGCGACGGTCGGCGGGGAGGTGACCAGTCTGCGCAGTGACTCCTCGTGCTCGGCCGCCACGGCCTCGGCCCTGCGGGGGCGGTGCGGGGACTGGGCGTAGGCCCGCCAGTAGGCGCGCTCACGGCTGGAGTAGGCGATCACGGGCTGGTAGATGCGGAAATAGGCCGTGTAGGGCAGCACGAACGCATCGTGGCACACGCCTCTCCCCGAGGGGTGCCGTTCGGGGATTCCCCACGAGGGCACTTCCGGGCGGAGGGGGTACCCTGGCCCTGACGGCCGCCGGACGGGAAGTCGGCAACCGGGGAGCCGTATGAGCCCGCGAACCGACAACCGGAGGGTGGCGAGCGCGAACATATGCGTGTTTCCGGCTGAGTTCCAGACGCGCCCGAGCGGAGCCACCACAGGCGTGGTGGCGCGCGGCACGAGCGCTTATCCGCGGGCGGCGTAGGCAGGTTGGTTCCAAACCGGGTACGGTTGTATCCGTACGTAAGCTGGCGCCTGTCGTCAGTGCGGTGACGGCCGTCAGCCCGGCATTGCGGTTTTGCTAGTGATCTGGGGTTTGGGAAAACCCAATCGTTGAGGGGGTCGAGCCAATGGGGCGCGGCCGAGCCAAGGCCAAGCAGCAGAAGGTCGCCCGGCGGTTGAAGTACAGCGCCGGCGCCACCGACCTCGACCGGCTGCGGGCAGAGCTGGGTGTCGCTGAGGAAGACGTGTCGTCGTCGAAGCCTTCGGGCTCACCCGGCGACACCTATGAGGACCCTTACGACGACCTGGTCGAACGTTATGCGGACTATGCCGACAAGTATGCGGACGGCGACGACACGGCCGAGGACGGGTCCGAGCGTTCGGACCGCCTTCGCTGAGTCGGCGCGCCGTTCCGTCGACAGTACGCGCATGCCGCGTGACCGGGTCCGCTGATAGCAGGCGGATACAGCCGGTTCGGACCACCTCGGTGGACCGGACCGGCTTGTCTGTGTTTCCGGCCGGACATGCCCGCCCCCGGACCCGCGGTCGCGCGGGCCCGGAGGCGCGGTGTTCAGCGGTGGTCACCGTCGAGCCGTACCCGTCCGGTGCCGGTCGTGACATATCCCATGGACCACGCCTCCACGCCACGGTCGGCGAGCAGCGCGATCGCGCGGTCGGCGTCGTCGGGGGCGATGATCGCGGCCATCCCCACCCCCATGTTGAACGTGGCCTCCATGTCCTCCCGTGACACGCCCCCCTGCTCGGCGATGAACGAGAACACGGGCGCCGGCGTCCAGGTGCCGCGGTCGAGGACCGCGTCCAGCCCCGGCGGCAGCGACCGTTCGAGGTTCGAGGCCAGTCCGCCGCCGGTGATGTGGGCGAAGGCGTGGGCCTCGACCTCGGAGACGAGCGCGAGGCAGTCCTTGGCGTAGATACGGGTCGGCGTGAGCAGGACCTCTCCCAGCTCGCCGCCCAGTTCGGGGACGTGGGAGCGCAGGTCCAGCCCCGCCTGGTCCACGACGTGGCGGATGAGCGAGTAGCCGTTGGAGTGCGGACCCGACGAGGCCAGGGCCACGACCACATCCCCCTCGCGGACCCGGTCGGGGCCCAGGATCGCCCCGGCCTCCACGACACCGGTCCCGGCTCCGGCCAGGTCGTACTCGTCCGGTGCCATGGCCCCGGGGTGCTCCGCCGTCTCTCCGCCGATCAGGGCGCATCCGGCCTGGACGCACCCCTCGGCGATCCCGCCGACGATCTCGGCGATCCGCTCGGGCACGACCTTGCCGCAGGCGATGTAGTCGGTCATGAACAGCGGTTCGGCGCCGCTGACCACCAGGTCGTCGATGACCATGCCGACGAGGTCGATGCCGATCGTGTCGTGCCGGTCCAGCGCCTGGGCGAGCAGGACCTTGGTGCCCACGCCGTCGGTGGACGTGGCCAGGACCGGGGACTCGTAACGTCCCACGTCGAGCCGGAACAGCCCGGCGAACCCGCTGGCGTCGGTGACGAGCTCGGGCCGCGTGGTCCGCGACACGTGCTTCTTCATCAGGTCGACGGCGCGCTCACCCGCGGCGATGTCGACGCCGGCGGCGGCGTACGCCGGAGTGGTGTTGGCACCCTCTGCCACGCGAAACCTCTCAGTCGATCGGCGATCGTCCCACGGGAGCGGCCCACGGGACACGACCCCGGGACGATTCCCGGGGAGGACGGGACTACCGGGAAGCGGGGGAGGGCGCCGCGCTTCCGGGGACGCCGCAGGACTTCTCCAGCAGGTACTTGCCCCGGGAGTCCTCGTCGACCTCGATCGGGTAGACGCCGTCGAAACAGGCGCGGCACAGCCGGTCCTTGGGCACCTCGGTGGCCGCGATGAGCTCGTCCAGGGAGATGTAGCCCAGGGAGTCCGCGTCGATCGAGGTGCGGATCTCCTCGTTGGACAGGTTCCCCGCGATCAGCTCGGCCTTCGTGGCGAAGTCGATGCCGTAGTAGCAGGGCCACATCACCGGCGGGCTGGAGATCCGCACGTGGACCTCCGCGGCGCCGGCCTCGCGCAGCATCCGCACGAGGGCGCGCTGGGTGTTGCCCCGCACGATCGAGTCGTCCACGACGACCAGGCGCTTGCCGGCGATGACGTCGCGCAGCGGGTTGAGCTTCAGCCGGATGCCCAGCTGGCGCAGTGTCTGGCTGGGCTGGATGAAGGTCCGGCCCACGTAGGAGTTCTTGACCAGGCCCTGGGCGAACGGGATGCCGCTTCCCTCGGCGTAGCCGACGGCGGCCGGGGTGCCGGACTCGGGCACCGGGATGACGATGTCGGCCTCGGCCGGGTGCTGGCGGGCGAGACGGCGTCCCACCTCCACGCGGGTGGAGTTGACGTTGCGCCCGGCGATCGTGGTGTCGGGGCGTGCGAGGTAGACGTACTCGAACAGGCAGCCCTTGGGCGCCGCCGGGGCGAAGCGCAGCGAGCGGACCCCGCGGTCGTCCACGGTCAACATCTCACCGGGCTCGACCTCGCGGACCACGGTGGCGCCCACGATGTCGAGGGCGGCGGTCTCGCTGGCCACGACCCAGCCGCCACCCTCGAGCCGTCCCAGGACGAGCGGGCGGATGCCCTGCGGATCGCGGGCCGCGTAGAGGGTGTGCTCGTCCATGAAGACGAGGGAGAACGCCCCCTTGACCCGGGGCAGCAGCTCCAGGGCCGCTTCCTCGGTGGTGCGGTCGGACTGCGCGGCGAGCAGGCTGGTCAGGACCTCGGTGTCGGTCGTCGCGGTGAGCCTGTCGGAGGGCAGCATCGCCGCGAGTTCGGGGGTGTTGATGAGGTTGCCGTTGTGGCCGAGGGCCAGTCCCCCGTCGCGGGCGGTGTAGAAGGTCGGCTGTGCGTTCTCCCACACCGGGGAGCCGGTCGTGGAGTAGCGGCAGTGGCCGATGGCCAGGTAACCCCGCAGCGAGTCGAGCGTCGCTTCGTTGAAGACCTGGGAGACCAGTCCCATGTCCTTGTAGACGACGATGCGCTCGCCATCGCTCAAGGCGATGCCTGCGGACTCCTGTCCGCGGTGCTGCAGGGCGTAAAGACCGAAGTAGGTGAGCTTGCTGACTTCTTCGCCGGGAGCCCAGACCCCGAACACTCCACAGGCGTCCTGCGGTCCGCGTTCGAGTGGATCGATGTCCATGCTGAGCCGGCCGTCGGGATGCGACACGCCTTCAGCTTAGTGGTTGATGGCCCGGGCCGTGTCAAGCGGGTCTCCCGCGGACCCGTGAGGGTCAGCGGGAGGGCGGTCCCCACAGGGGGAGGAGCGGGCCGATGTCGGCGCGGACCCCGCTCGCCGTCACCCGGCCGCCGGCCACGGCCTCCTCCCAGACGAGCGTGCCCGCGGCCAGGGCCAGCCAGGTGAGGGAGTCGGTCTCCACGACGCCGGGCGGCGTCCCCCGGGTGTGCCGGGGTCCTTCGAGGCACTGGACGGCCCCGAACGGGGGGACCCGCACCTCCAGGGCGTGCCCCGGGGCCCGTTCGGCGAGCTCGGCCAACGTGCCCCGCACGGCGGCCCGGACGGCGGCGCGGTCGGGGTCCAGGCCGGCCGCGTGGGCACGCAGTACCGCGCTGGCGCACGCCTCCAGGACGAGGGAGGGGCGGTCGGGGCCGGAGTAGGGAGGTTCGCCGAGGTGGCGGAGCTGGTCGTCGAGTGCCGCGCGCAGTGCCGCGTGCCGGCGCTGGGCGACGGTGGGTCGAGATGGCACGGGAGTGAGCCTAGGCGCTGGCGGGACCTTTGCGTCACGATCTTGAAACGATCGGCGGGGCGCGGCGGAGGGCGGAAGGTCGGTGGACGGCGGTTGCCCCGGACGGCCAAAGCGCTGAAACTGGCATCGAAGGGAACGGTCTGCGGCCCTGGGGTGAACGAGCGGCGTCGCGTCGGTGGACTCGATGCGGAGAGGGCTGGAAACCGTGTGTTCTACTGTGATTTCCGTCCTGTTCGCGCACGTCGCCCGGTGGGTTCGGGCGGAGGGGGAGAGGTTCGCCGACAACCGCGTGACGGAGTGGGGTGGTTAGGATGAATGCTCCACTACGTCGGCTTTTGGAAGGCCGTCGTGCCGCGGCAAACAAGGAGTGACGCGCCGCCGGATTCAGCAGGGGGTGTCATGCGGTCGCAACATGGACATGAAGTGACCCATTTGCCCGATTGGTGCCCATAACATCCTCACGGACGAAAACCGCACTTCGGGAGAGAGATGTGCGTCTGCGCCTGACTCCGCGCGATGACAGCTACTACGAGATGTTCGCGGACTCCGCGAACAACCTGGTCATAGCCGCCCGCCTGCTGGTGGAGCTGATCAGCGACGACGCCGACCGCGACGCCATCACCGAGAAGATGCGCGCCTGCGAGCACGCCGGTGACGAGCGGACCCACGCCATCATGCGGCGGCTCAACGAGAGCTTCGTGACCCCCTTCGACCGCGAGGACATCTACCGCCTCGCCTCCTGCCTGGACGACGTCATGGACTCCATGGAGGCCGCCGTCGACCTGATCGGGCTCTACCAGCTCGACCGCCTGCCCAAGGGCATCATCGACCAGGTCGAGGTCCTGGAGCGCGCGGCCGAGCTCACCTCCGAGGCCATGCCCCGGCTGCGATCCATGAAGGACCTCACCAGCTACTGGATCGAGATCAACCAGCTGGAGAACCAGGCCGACCAGATCTACCGCCGGCTGCTGGCGCACCTGTTCAGCGGCGAGTACGACGCGCTGACCGTGCTCAAGCTCAAGGACGTCATCGAGGAACTGGAGACCGCGGCCGACGCCTTCGAACACGTCGCCAACACCGTCGAGAGCATCGCGGTCAAGGAATCCTGACCGTGCCGAGGCGACACGACCGAGGGGTGCCGAACCCGCCCGCATCGGCCACCCGCCCTGCTCCCCGGCGTCCCTGACCCTCACAGGAATCCGATCCCGTGTCCCCCGAAACAGCCACCCTGGTCGCGGTCGTCGCGGTCGCGCTGGTCTTCGCCTACACCAACGGCTTCCACGACGCGGCCAACTCCATCGCGACCTCGATCTCCACCCGCGCCCTCACCCCTCGTGTCGCGGTCGTCATGGCCGCCGTCATGAACATGGTGGGGGCCTTCCTCGGCGAAGGGGTCGCGCGCACGATCGGCAGCCAGATCATCGCTCCCCCCACGGGAACCCACGGGCTCCTCGTGCTGCTGGCGGCGCTCATCGGCGCGATCGTGTGGAACGTGTTCACCTGGTACCGGGGGATCCCCTCCTCGGCGTCGCACGCCCTCGTCGGGGGCATGATCGGGGCCGGACTCGTCTCGGCGACGACGGTCGACTGGGGCGGGGTCGTGACGAGCTTCGCGCTGCCGATGCTGCTGTCCCCGCTCATCGGCGGGGTCCTCGGCTACCTCGTGATGCTCGCCATCCTGTGGACCTTCCGCGACGCGGCACCCCGCGGGGTGGGACGCAGGTTCAAACTGGCGCAGAGCGTGTCGGCGGCGGCCATGGCGCTGGGCAACGGGCTTCAAGACGCCCAGAAGACGATGGGCGTGGTCGTGCTCGCGCTCGTCACCACCGGCTACCAGAGCGACTACGACGTGCCCACCTGGACCGTCGTCGCCGCCGCGCTGGCGATGTCGCTGGGCACCGCCAGCGGCGGGTGGCGCATCATGCGCACCCTCGGCCACCGGGTCATCCAGCTCGACCCGCCGAAGGGGTTCGCGGCGGAGGCCACGGTCTCGGCCATCACCTACGCCACCTCGTTCGTCTGGCAGGTGCCGATCTCCAGCACCCACACGATCACCTCGGCGATCATCGGGGTGGGGGCCACCCGAAGGCTCTCGGCGGTCCGCTGGGGCGTCGCCGGCGACATCGTCTTGATGTGGCTGCTGACGCTTCCGGGGGCCGCCCTGGTGGCCGTCGCGGCCTATCTCCTCCTCGACCTCGCCCTGCTCTGATCCCGTCCGGGCCGGGGCGCCGTGGCCTCGGCGGGGCCACCGGGGCGCCCGGAAACGACGGCGGCGGACGGCTCGAATGAGCCGCCCGCCGCCGTCGTGCGGAGGGGAGAGGGTTTAGCCGAAGCGACCGGTGATGTAGTTCTCGGTCTCCTTCTTCTCCGGCTTGGTGAAGATCTTGTTGGTCTCGCCCATCTCGATCAGCTTGCCCGGCTTGCCGGTGCCGGCCAGGTTGAAGAAGGCGGTCACGTCACTGACCCGGGCCGCCTGCTGCATGTTGTGGGTGACGATGACGATCGTGTAGCTCTCCTTGAGCTTGGAGATGAGGTCCTCGATCGCCAGCGTGGAGATGGGGTCGAGCGCGGAGCACGGCTCGTCCATGAGCAGCACGGCCGGCTCCACCGCGATGGCGCGGGCGATGCACAGACGCTGCTGCTGACCGCCGGACAGGCCCGCGCCCGGCTTGCCGAGACGGTCCTTGACCTCGTCCCACAGGTTGGCCCCGCGCAGCGAGCGCTCGACCAGATCGTCGGCCTCGGACTTGCTGAGGCGCTTGTTGTTCAGCTTGGCGCCGGCGATCACGTTGTCGTAGATCGACATCGTCGGGAAGGGGTTGGGGCGCTGGAACACCATGCCGATCTCGCGGCGGACGGCCACCGGGTCGACGTCGGGGGCGTAGATGTCCTGGTCGTCCAGCATGACCTTGCCCTGGACGCGGGCGCCGGGGGTCACCTCGTGCATGCGGTTGAGCGTGCGCAGGAAGGTGGACTTGCCACATCCGGAGGAGCCGATGAAGGCGGTCACCGACCGGGGCTCGATGGTCATGGAGACGTCCTCGACGGCGAGGAAGTCGCCGTAGTAGACGTGCAGTCCGGAGACGTCAATGCGCTTGGCCACTGTCTTTTCCTCAGGTTCTCAAAGCTTGTGCGACGGTCCGCGGGTGGTCAGCGCCCGAGCTTGGGGGCGAAGAAGCGCGAGACCAGCCGGGCGACGAAGAACAGCAGCATGACGATGACGATCAGCGTCAGCGCCGCGGCCCAGGCCCGCTCGTAGTTGATCGCGTTCCCCATCCGGACCTGCGAGTAGATGAACACGGGGAGGCTCATCATCTGGCCGTTGAAGAGATTCCAGTTGATCGCCACCGCGGAGGAGCCCGCGGTGAGGATGAGAGGTGCCGTCTCCCCGATAACGCGCGCGAGGGCCAACATGATTCCGGTGGTGATCCCGGCGATCGCGGTCGGCAGCACGACCTTGAGGATCGTCAGCCACTTCGGCACGCCCAGCGCGTAGGAGGCCTCGCGCAGCTCGTTGGGCACCAGCCGCAGCATCTCCTCGCAGGAGCGGACCACAACGGGGATCATCAGCACCGACAGCGCGATCGCGCCGGCGGCGCCGTTGGTCTTGCCCGGACCGAACACCATCATCCACAGCGCGACGACGAAGAGGCCGGCGACGATGGAGGGGATGCCGGTCATGACGTCGACGAAGAAGGTGATGGCCTGCTTGAGCCGGCCACGGCCGTACTCCACCAGGTAGATGGCGGTCATCAGGCCGATCGGGATGGAGATCACCGCGGCGAGGCCGGTGATCATCAGCGTGCCGATGATGGCGTGGTAGACGCCGCCGGCGTCCATGCTCGGGGTGACACCGTTCATGGACACGGTGAGGAAGTAGCCGTCGAGCCGCTGGAGACCGTTGACGATCACCGTCCACAGCAGCGACACCAGCGGCACCATCGCCAGGGCGAAGCAGGCGTAGACGACCGCGGTGACGAGCCGGTCCTTGGCCTTGCGGCCGTTCTCGACGACGGCCGAGGCGATGGTGATGGTCACCATGTAGGCCAGCAGTGTCACCACCGCGAGCAGCGGCACGTTGAACAGACCGGTGAGGAACAGCGCGCCGCCGACCACCGCGGCCAGGACGAGGAGCAGGGCCGGTTCGAAGAACCGGGGCAGGCTCCTGCTGAGCAGCAGGCCGCCGGTAGGGCTGGGGGTGGCTCCGCCGCCAGGAGCGCCGGCGGAGGTCTGACGGGTCGGGGTGGTCATTTAGGAGAACTCCTTGCGGCGCGAGACGACGAAGCGCGCTGCCATGTTGACGACCAGCGTGATCGCGAAGAGCACGAGACCTGCCGCGATGAGGGCCGAGACGCCGTAGCCGGTGGCCTCGGGGTACTGGAGGGCGATGTGCGCGGCGATGGTCTGGTTGCCGCTTTGGAGCAGGAACCAAGAGATGACCAGGGAGGGCGACAGGATCATCGCCACGGCCATCGTCTCGCCGAGCGCGCGGCCCAGACCCAGCATGGCGCCACCGATGATGCCGGGGCGGCCGAACGGGATGACCGCCATGCGGATCATCTCCCAGCGGGTCGCGCCGAGCGCCAGCGCGGCCTCCCGGTGCGCCTGGGGGACCTGCTGGAACACGTCGCGCGACATGGCCGTGATGATCGGCAGGATCATGACGGCCAGCACGATCCCGGCGCTCAGCATGGTGCGCCCGGTCGTGGAGATCGGCCCGGCGAACAGCGGGATGAACCCGAGGTACTCCTCAAGGATCTGGTAGAAGGGGCCGAGCTCGACGACCAGCCAGCCGATGCCCCACAGGCCGTAGACGACGCTGGGGATGGCCGCCAGCAGGTCCACGACGTAGCCCAGGACGGCCGCGACGCGGCGCGGCGCGTAGTAGACGATGAACAGCGCGATGCCGATGGCGACGGGAGTCGCGATCAGCAACGCGATGGCGGCGGCGAGGACGGTGCCGAAGGCCAGCGCCGCGACACCGAAGGCCGGTTCCTCGCGGACGTTGGGGTCCCATTCGCTGGTGGTGAAGAAGTTCGCGGTGTTCGCCATCAGCGAGTCGAACGACTGGATGACGAGGAAGGCCGCGACGCCCGCCAAGATCGCGAGGATCAGGATCCCCGACCCCTGCGCGCCGCCGGCGAAGATGACGTCACCGGCACGACGCTTGCCTTTGGGCACCCGGGCTCCCCCCTCGGGCGCCCGGGTCGTCGTGGGCGAGTCTTCTTTGCTGATCATGTGAGACTCCGGTCGAAATGGTTCAAGGTCCGCCCCCCGGACAGAGCAACTTGTGCGTATCCCTGACAGGCGTTGACGGGGCCTGTTACATTCTGAAGCTTGCCCGGTGGAGCTCTGACCGCACCGGGGTACCGCGGGCGGGATCGGACCGCCTGTCGCCGGCTCGGGGGAGCCGTGTCCCCCGGTGTGGAATCGGGGCTCCGGGGCTGTGTGGCCGTCGGCCGGGGCCTTCGGCGCCCGGTTCCCCGAAACGCCGTGAAGGGCGGGGCTCGCACCGGGCGGTGTGAGCCCCACCCCGGTTCACGGTGTGGGTTGTGGTGATCAGGCTGCTGCCGTGATCTGGTCGAGGGTCCCCTGGATCCGCTCGCGGACCTCGTCGGAGATCGGCGCGGAGCCGGCCTCGTCGGCGGCGGCCTGCTGGCCCTCCTCGCTGATGACGTAGCCGAGGAAGCTCTTCACCAGGTCGGCCTCGGCCTGCTCGGCGTACTCCATGCAGGCGACGTGGTAGCTGACCAGGACGATCGGGTAGACGCTGGTGTCGTCGGTGGTGTAGTCCAGCGCGATGGCGTGGTCGTTGTCGTTGCTCGCGGCGGACTCGGCGGTGTCGACGATCGCGGCGGCGGCCTCGGGGCTGTACTCGACGAACCCGTCGCCCACGCCGACGGCCACGGTGCCGAGCTCACCGGCGTGCGAGGCGTCGACGTAGCCGATGGTGCCCTGGCCGCCCTCGACGGCGGAGACGACACCGGAGGAGCCCTGAGCGGCCTCCTTGGGCTCGACGGGCCAGGTCTTCTCGGGCTCGTGCGGCCAGGCGTCACCCGCGGCGGCGGCGAGGTAGGCGGTGAAGTTCTCGGTGGTGCCGGACTCGTCGGAACGGTTGACCGGCGTGATCTCGGAGTCGGGAAGCTCGACGTCGGGGTTGTCCGCGGCGATCTTCTCGTCGTTCCACTTCGTGATCTCGCCGCTGAAGATCTCGGCGATGACCTCGGGCTTGAGGTTGAGGGAGTCGACGCCTTCGAGGTTGAAGATGACGGCGATCGGGCTGATGTAGGCGGGCAGGTTCACGGCGTCGGAGCCGTTGCAACGCTCGGTCGCCTGCTCCAGCTCCTCGCCCGCGACCGCGGAGTCGGAGCCGGCGAACGCGACGGCGCCGTCGAGGAACTGCGACACGCCCGCGCCGGAGCCGACCGCGTCGTAGTTGACCGTGGTGCCCTCGCAGGTACCGCTGTAGGCGGCGACCCAGGCAGCCATGGCGTTCTCCTGGGAGCTGGCGCCCGCGCCGGCGAGGGTGCCACCGCCCTCGACGCACTCGGCGCTGCCCGCGGCCGTGCTGCCGCCTTCGGAGGGGGCGACCGCCTGGTCACTGCCACAGGCGGTGAGTGCAAGGGCGCCGGCGAGGGCCGCTCCCGCGAACTGGCCAAACCTTGAGAGCTTCACAGCCCCGGTGTCCTTCCTCTGGACTTCGTCATGTTTGGGCGAGACGCCGTACGACCTCGCCAAATGCGAAGGTAGGGAGGAGAGGTGACCAGATGTACCAGGCAGGGTGAACGAAGGGTGAACGGCGGAGCGAAAGTGCTGGAAAAGGGGTTGGATCACAGGTGTATGTCGGATGAACCACGTCCTTTTTGGGGGGTAATGTCCGGTCTTGAACAGGGGTGATGACGGCTTATCCGGTAGTCTGTCACGTTGCGTCATCACCCCTGGAGGGTCAGGCCGACGGTCCCTGCGGTGCCGCATACATCACATCGGCGTCCCACAGGGTAAAGCCCAGCGACTCGTACAGGCGGACCGCGGGCCGGTTCTCCTCGTCCACGTACAGCAGCACCCAGGGCAGACCCCGGTCGCGCAGGTGCCGCAGCCCGGCCAACGTCAGCGCGCGGCCCAGCCCCGTCCCCTGCCAGTCGGGGTCCACGCCCACGACGTAGACCTCGCCCACGGCCTCGCCGTCGGTCAGCCCCGCCCCGTCGGCGTGGACCTTCGTCCAGTGGTACCCCGCGATCCGTCCGCTGGCCCGATCCTCGGCCACGAAGAACCCGCCGGCGTCGAACCACTCCTCGGCCTCGCGCTGGCGCAGGTCCTCCAGGGTCACCGCGCCCTGCTCGGGGTGGTCGGCGAAGGCCCGCGCGTTGGCGTGCAGCCACGCCTCCTCGTCCCGGCCCACCTCGAACGCGCGGATGACGACCCGTTCCCCCAGGCCGCCCGGTAGGTGAGGTTCCGGGAGGTTCGCGACCGCGGAGTCCGACGCGCCCTCTTCGGCGCGCAGCCGAAGGCGCATCTTCCACAGGCCGCGCGCCTGGCGCCAGCCGGCCGAGCGGGCGAGCGCGACGGCTCCGGGAAGCCGGCCGTGCGCCCACACGCGCAGGCCGCGCGGCGAGGCGTCCTCGGCCAGGGAGGTCAGCAGGCGCCGTCCCAACCCGCGCAGCCGGTGGTCGGGGACGATGACGAGCTCGCCGGAGTCGGGCTCCTCCCCCGAACGCTCGACGAAACCGAATCCGACGAGCCGGGACGTGTCCTCACCGTCGTCCGCGTAGAGCAGGTGGAACCGGGCGCCCCCGCCGGGGGCGCCATGGCGTACGCGCAACAGGGTCTGTTCCGACAGGGGGGCGATGCCGTCGTGGGCGCGGGCGGCGGCGGCGAGCTCGCCCACGGCCCGGGCCTGCTCCCCGGTGAGGGCGTCGGTGATGTCGATGTGGCTCATGGTGGCGAGCCTACGGTTCGACCGGGGAGGCGTGCGGCGTGCCGGGCTCAGCCCTTGCGGCGACGTCCCCGGTAGCCGACCGAACCGGTGCGTACCCGGCGGACCGGCGCCAGCGGCGCCGACAGCAGCAACAGCAGCATCAGAAAGAGCAGCAGGACACTCGGCGTGATCCCGCCGCGCACCTGCGCGGCCTCGGTCGCGACGGTGGTGGCCGACTCGTCCTCGCCGGGGGTCACCATCGGCAGTTCCGCGTACTCCTCGCCGATGCCCTCGCCGCCCGAGGAGCCCACCGAGGGAAGCGTGGCCTCGCCCGTCGGCAGGGCGGGACGCAGTGCCCCGTCGTCGGCGCCGCCGCGCGTGGTGGTCGACACGGGACTGTGCGGCGCCGCGCTGCGAGTGGGGCGCGGGGGGCGGTCCTGTCCGCTCGCGCGATCGGGCCGGCGCGTGGGAGAGGCCGAGGAAGTGGGGGTCGAAGAGGGGGCGCCGGTCTGGTCACCGTCCTCCCCGTCATCGTTGTCGGGCGGAGGCGACGAGGGAGGCGGGGAGGAAGGGGGAGGCGTGGTCTCGGGAGGAGGCGTCGGGTCGGGGGTGGGCGAGGGGTCGGGCTTGGAGCGGACGACCTGGGCCGACCCCGTGAAGGAGACCGTGTGCGTGCCGGCCTCGGGGCAGGCGCCCGCCTCGCCGGGCACGGCGTAGTCGAGGGAGCCCGTGGCGGACACCGGTCCGGGGGCGCCGACCGGGCCGGACACCCGGGTCTGGGCGGAGGATCCGGGGGCGAGGAGGGTGGGCGACTCGAACGGGGCGGCGGTGAAGCCGTCCGCGGTGACCGTGGGGCCGTACAGGCACACCCCCGTCTCGGCCCGGGCGACCACCTGGAGCAGGAAGGAGACCTCGACGGTCGCCTCGGCGAGCTCGAACTGCTTGGCGGTCGGCGCGAGGGTGACCAGGGGAGGGGTCGGAGGTGGGGGAGGAGAGGAGGGATCGGGCTGGGCCCAGGCCGAGGACGCCGGTCCGGCCAGCGCGGCACCGACGAACAGCGCCCCCAGGGGCGCCCAGGCGACCATCCGCGTCGATCTGCTGGAAGCGTTTCGGTCCCTGCCGCCGGCCATGGGCCATGACCTCCTCGGTCGCCTTACTCTCCGTTCGCGCCGGTGGACCCCGGTCGCGGAGAACATGACGAACACCGCGACCGGAAGGTTGACGCTGCGCGCTCGTCTCCTGATCGGGGGTGACCGCGAACGTCGACTGTTCCGCATCCTAGGCGCTGGGGTGCCATGATCACGAGACCTGAATCCGAGGATCCACCATTATTTCCGGCGTTTCGTTCATGCCGGGCGCGTGCGGCACCGTCCACGCGCCCGGCGACGGGTCAACCGGTGTGGACCTGGTGGGCGACGGGGTCGGGCTCCCCGACCGGGGCCTTTGCCGAAGTGTCGGGGACGAACCGGTAGCCGACGTTGCGCACGGTGCCGATCAGCGACTCGTGCTCGCTGCCGAGCTTGGCGCGCAGCCGCCGCACGTGGACGTCGATCGTCCGGGTGCCGCCGAAGTAGTCGTAGCCCCACACCTCCTGGAGCAGCTGGGCGCGGGTGAAGACCCGTCCGGGATGCTGGGCCAGGAACTTCAGGAGCTCGAACTCCTTGAAGGTGAGGTCGAGGATGCGTCCGCGCAGCCGCGCGATATAGGTGGCCTCGTCGATGGTGAGGTCGCCACGCCGGATCTCGTCGGGATCGTCGGCGGCGGCCTCGGACTGGCCGATGGCCAGGCGCAGCCGGGCCTCGACCTCGGCGGGGCCCGCGGTGGTCAGGATGAAGTCGTCGACCTGCCAATCGGGCGTGAGCGCGGCGACACCGCCCTCGGTGAGGATCGCGATGAGCGGGCAGTCGAGCCCCGTGGTGTCGAGCAGGCGGCACAGGTTGCGGACGCTGACGAGGTCGGTGCGCGCGTCGACCAGGATGGCGTCGACGGGGGCACCCCCCGTACGGTCGTGTCCCGGGGTGAGAAGGGCGCTCGCCTCGGCCGGGGCCACGCGCACCGAGTGCAGGAGCAGGCCGAGGGCGGGCAGAACGTGGTCGGACGGCTCGTTGGAGTTCGTCAGTAACAGCAGGTGGCTCATGCGTCTCTTCCCGTCACCCCGCATGAAGCGGCTGGTCGAAGGCGCCATTGCCCCCGGTCGGAAATATCTGAATGTTGCCTCCGAGAAATACAAGGATAATCAATCGATGGTGAGCGGAACCATTCGGTACTGGGCCGCGGCGAAAGAAGCCGCGGGCGTGGCGGAGGAGCCTTACGAGGCCGACACGCTGGCCACGGCGTTGGAGGAGGTGCGCCGGCGACACGCCGACCGCCCCCGTTTGATCGAGGTCCTGCGGCGCTGCTCGTTCCTGGTCGACGAGGCGCCCGTGGGGCGGCGGCCCCATGCCGAGGTGCGCCTGAGCGAAGGGGGCGTCATCGAGGTGCTGCCTCCTTTCGCCGGCGGGTGAACGGCCGCGAGAAAGAGATGGGGAGATTGCGGATATGTCACACGAATCACCTCGGGTGATCACCATGCTCGGAAAGCCGGGCTGTCATCTGTGCGACGAGGCGCTGAAGGTCATCGAGACCGTGGCCGCCGACCTGGGCGTCCGCTACGAGGTGCGTGACATCACCCACGCCTCGCAGGAGGAGCGCGACGAGTACTGGGACAAGATCCCCGTCACGTTCGTCGATGGCGTTCAGCACGACTTCTGGAGGGTCAGCGAGAAGCGTCTGCGCGCGGCCCTGTCCTGACGCGAGAGCACCCCGAATAACGGACACGCCGGCGGGTGGCCCTACGGCCACCCCACTTTGTGCATACATTCACAAGGGCGTAATCTGGTGGTCAAATCATCATCCGGCCGGGATCTCGACGGGTCGAACGCGTGCTTATAGGGGAGCATCGAACCCATGTCGGCCCGAACACCATCCGCACCGCCGACAGTTGCCCAGGAGCGCACGCCTGTGACCCGCCGTCCACCACGGCCCCGGGAAAGGGGAATCCCGGAGGCGACCGTCGCGAGGCTCCCGCTGTACCTGAGGGCACTGCAGGCGCTCGACGAACGTGGCACGCCCACGGTCTCGTCCGAGGAGCTGGCCTCCGTCGCGGGGGTGAACTCCGCCAAGCTCCGCAAGGACCTGTCGCACCTCGGCTCCTACGGTACCCGTGGCGTGGGTTACGACGTCGAGTACCTCATCTACCAGATCTCCCGTGAACTTGGTCTCACCCAGGACTGGTCGGTGGCGATCGTCGGCGTCGGCAACCTCGGCCGCGCACTGGCCAACTACGGGGGGTTCGGGACCCGCGGGTTCCGCATCGCGGCCCTCCTCGACGCCGACCCCGCGGTGGTGGGAGACGCCGTCGCGGGCCTGCGCGTAGGGCATATTGACTCGTTGGAGGAGGTCGTGGCGCGTGAGCACGTCTCCATCGGGGTCATCGCCACGCCGGCGGCGGCCGCCCAGGGCGTCTGCGACCGATTCGTCGGCGCGGGAGTGACCAGCGTCCTCAACTTCGCGCCGGTGGTCCTCAATGTGCCGGACGGCGTGGATGTGCGTAAGGTCGATTTGTCGATCGAGCTTCAGATCCTGGCCTTCCACGAGCAACGGAAGGCCGACGGCCGGGGAGGGCCCGAATGGATCGAGGCCCTGGAGGCATGACATGACCGATGGCCGTAGCGTCGCGCGCGCGGGCAACCACGGCCGCGCCGCGCGCAGCGTAGCAGTAGTTCCTGCTTTGGAGTGCAGATGAGTGTCCTCGCCGTTGGGCTGAGCCACCGCAGCTCGCCCGTGGCGCTGTTGGAGCGCGTCGCGTTGAGCGGGGAGTCCCGCCTGAAGGTCATGTCCGAGATGGTGGGCACCTCCGCGGTCAACGAGGTGATGATCGTCGCCACGTGCAACCGCATGGAGGTCTACGCCGACGTCGACAAGTTCCACCCCGGTGTCACCGCGATCTCCGAGCTGCTCTCCTGGCACACCGGCGTGTCCATGGGCGAACTCACCGAGCACCTCTACGTCCACTACGAGGAGCGCGCCGTCCAGCACCTGTTCTCCGTCGCCTGCGGCCTGGACTCCATGGTCGTCGGCGAGGGGCAGATCCTCGGACAGGTCCGCACCGCCCTGAAGGAGGCGCAGCAGGGCGGGACCCTCGGCCGGGTCCTCAACGACCTCGGCCAGCGGGCCCTGCGCGTCGGCAAGCGCGCCCACACCGAGACCCACCTCGACCACGCCGGGGCCGACATGGTCTCCCTCGGCCTGACCGTCGCCATGCGCCACCTTCCGGTCGCGGCCGCCGGCGCCGCCCCGGCCGCGACCGGCGGGCGGTGCCCGGTCCACGCCGCCTCCACCGCCGACGCCGTCGCCGCCGCGCTTCCCCAGCCGCAGGCCCTCACCGGCCGGCGCGTCCTGGTGCTGGGCGCCGGCTCGATGAGCGCGCTGTCGGCCAACACCGTCGCCCGTCAGGGGGCGAGCTCCGTGGTGGTGGCCAACCGCACCTTCGAACGGGCCGCCCGGCTGGCCGAGTGCCTCACCGAGGCCTATGAGCCGATCGCCAGCCGCGCGGTCCCGTTCGAGGACGCCGCGGCCCAGATCGCCGACGTCGACCTGGTCATCTCCTGCACCGGCGCGCAGGGGCTGGTGCTCACCCGCGACGAGGTCGAGGCCACCCTGGCCGGGCGCGGCGCCCGCCCGCTGGTCTTCCTGGACCTGGCCCTGCCGCGCGACGTCGACGAGGCGGTGCGCGAGCTGCCCGGCGTCGAACTGGTCGACATCGAGGACCTGCGCCGCGCCGCCGCCGAGGGCGCCGACGACACCTCCGGGCGCTCCGACGACCTCTCCCTGGTCCGCGACATCGTCGAGGAGGAGGTCGCCGAGTACCAGTCGGTCCGCCGCGCCGAGCTCGTCGCGCCCACGGTCGTCGCGCTGCGCAGCAAGGCCCGGCTCGTCGTCGACACCGAGCTGGCCCGCCTCCAGGGACGCCTCCCCGACCTCGACGACAAGGCCCGCGGCGAGATCACCCACGCCATGCGCCGCGTCGTCGACAAGCTCCTGCACCAGCCCACCGTCCGGGTCAAGCAGCTCGCGGCCGGCCCCAACGGCGACTCCTATGAGGCGGCGCTGCGCGAACTGTTCGACCTCGACCCCGCAACGCCCGACGCGGTCACCCGGATCGACCCCGCCGTCGGCGAGGAGAAGTGAAGATGACCTCCGCACCGGCCCGGCTCGGCACCCGCCGCAGCACCATGGCCACCACCCAGTCGCAGATGGTCGCCGACACCATCACCGAGCGCACCGGAGTCTCGATCGAGCTCGTGCTCATCACCAGCTTCGGTGACGTCACCAAGGCCCACCTGGCCCAGCTCGGCGGCACCGGGGTGTTCGTCAACGCCCTGCGCGACGAGCTGCTGGCCGGGAACATCGAGTTCGCGGTGCACTCCCTCAAGGACCTGCCCACCGCCCCCGCCGACGGCCTCACCCTCGCGGCCGTCACCGAGCGCGACGACCCCCGCGACGCGCTGTGCGCCCGGGACGGCCTGAAGTTCGCCGACCTGCCCGCCGGAGCGCGGGTGGGCACGGGTTCGCCGCGCCGTGTCGCCCAGCTCGCCGCGCTGCGCCCCGACCTCGACTACGTCCCCATCCGCGGGAACGCCGAGACCCGTCTGGGCAAGGTCGCCTCGGGTGAGCTCGACGCCGTCGTCCTGGCCTACGCGGGCCTGACCCGGGTCGGCCGCCTCGACGACGTCACCGACGTGTTCGACCCCGGACAGGTGCTGCCCGCCCCCGGGCAGGGGGCGCTTGCCGTGGAGTGCCGGGCCGCCGACATCGACGGCGATCTGGCCTACCTCACCGCGGTCGACCACGCCGAGACCCGCGCCGCGGTCCTCGCCGAGCGCACCGTCCTGGCCGAACTGGAGGCCGGCTGCGCCGCCCCCGTGGGGGCCTACGCCCGCTGCGCCGACGGCCAGATCGTCCTGCACGCCGCCGTGGTCGCGGTCGACGGCAGCCAGTCCATCCGCCGCCGGGGACAGGCGAGCCTCGCCGACTTCCCCACCGCCGCGGCCGCGGCCGCCCACCTCGGCCGCTCGCTGGCGGCCGAGATGATCGCGCAGGGAGCCGACCGCATCGTGGCCGACGCCGCGGGGCGCTGACGACTGGCCGCGCAGCCCCACCCGTCAGGTGGGGGAGTCGGTAGGAGGAACAAGGAGCGATGAACCCGCACACCGAGAACCCGGAAGAGACCCCGGGGACGCCCGCCGGGGCCGCCGCCGGGCACGTCGCCCTGGTGGGGGCCGGGCCCGGAGACCCCGAGCTGCTGACGCTGCGCGCCGCCGCGCTGCTCGCGCGGGCCGACGTCGTCTTCACCATCCGTGAGCCGGGCCCCAGGATGGCCGCCTACCGTTCACCGCTGTTGGCGCACTGCCGTCCCGACGTCCAGGTCATCGAGCCGGCCGAGTGCGGGGGCGACGCCAACGCGCTCGCGCTCGCCCACGCCCGCGACGGCCGTCGCGTCGTCCGCCTCTACAGCGGCGATCCGCTGCTGGGCTGCCGTGGCGCCGAGCTCGCCGACGCCTGCCGCGAAGCCGGCGTCGAGTTCGAGATCGCCGCGGGCCTGTCCTCGGTCACCGCCGTCCCCACCTACGCCGGCGTTCCGCTGCTGCCGCGCGGGGTCGGCGAGCTGCGCGTCCTCGACGCCCGGGAGCCCGGCCCCGACTGGGAGAGGGCGGCCGAGGGGGAGGCCACGCTCGTGGTGATGTTCCCCGACGCCCCCGATGACGAGGACCCGCAGGCCACGGGGCCCGGCTTCGACCGCGTGTGCAAGGCGCTCATCGCCGGTGGCCGCCCCGACACCACCCCGGTCGCCGTCACCCGGATGGGGACCACCACGGCGCAGAGCACCGTCGTGTCCACGCTGGCCCGCCTCACCGCCGACCTCAAGGCCGCCGACGCCAAGGGCAACAACATCACCAAGCCGGCGCTGATGGTCGTCGGTGAGGGCGTGCGCGGCCAGGAGCGCATCTCGTGGTTCGAGACCCGCCCCCTGTTCGGATGGCGGGTGCTCGTCCCCCGCACCAAGGAGCAGGCCGCCAGCCTGTCGGAGCAACTGCGCGGCTACGGCGCGGTGCCCGAGGAGGTCCCCACCATCTCCGTGGAGCCGCCGCGCACCCCGCAGCAGATGGAGCGGGCCGTCCGCGGCCTGGTGACCGGCCGTTACCAGTGGGTGGCGTTCACCTCGGTCAACGCGGTCAAGGCGATCCGGGAGCGGTTCGAGGAATACGGTCTGGACGCGCGGGCGTTTGCCGGTGTGAAGGTCGCGGCCGTGGGTGAGCAGACCGCCGCCGCGCTGCGCGCGTTCGGCATCCAGCCCGACCTCATGCCGCCGGAGGACCGTCAGTCCGGCGCCGGACTGGTCGAGGTCTGGCCGCCCTACGACGCCGAGCTCGACCCGATCGAGCGCGTGCTCCTGCCGCGTGCCGACATCGCCACCGAGACCCTCGCCGCCGGCCTGGCCGACCTCGGCTGGGAGGTGGACGACGTCACCGCCTACCGGACGGTGCGCGCGGCGCCGCCGCCCGCGCCGATCCGCGAGGCCATCAAGGGGGGCGGTTTCGACGCGGTGCTGTTCACCTCCTCCTCGACGGTGCGCAACCTCGTCGGCATCGCGGGCAAGCCGCACGCGACCACGGTCATCGCCGTCATCGGCCCCGAGACCGCCAAGACGGCCGAGGAGTACGGGCTGCGTGTCGACGTGGTCGCCCCCAAGACCTCGGTTTCGGCCCTCGCCGCGGCCCTTTCGGAGTACGGTGCGGCTCAGCGCGAAGCCGCGATCCGGGACGGCAAGCCCGTGCTCCGGCCCAGCCAGAAGCGGCGCGGCCGTCGGCGCAAGCTCGCCTGACCCGCCGCACCACCGACCAGCCCACCAGGGAGTCGCCCGACATGACCGCACGCTTCCCCGCGGCCCGGCCCCGCCGGCTGCGCAGCACGCCGGCGCTGCGCAGGCTCGTGGCCGAGACCCGGGTCGCCCCGGCCGACCTGATCCTGCCGATGTTCGTCAAGGAGGGCATCGACACGCCCAACCCGGTGTCGTCGATGCCGGGCGTCGTCCAGCACACGCGCGACAGCCTGCGCAAGGCCGCCCACGAGGCGGCCGAGGCGGGGGTCGGCGGCCTCATGCTGTTCGGTGTCCCCGAGGTGAAGGACGAGCGCGGCTCGGCCGCCGACGACCCCGCGGGCATCGTCCAAAAGGCGCTGCGCGACCTGTCGGCCGACCTCGGCGGTGAGATCGTGATCATGGCCGACCTGTGCCTGGACGAGTACACCTCGCACGGCCATTGCGGCCTGCTCACGCCCTCCGGCGATGTCGACAACGACGCGACGCTGGAGCGTTACGCCTCCATCGCGGTGGCCCAGGCCGCCGCGGGGGTGGACGTCGTCGCGCCCAGCGGCATGATGGACGGCCAGGTCGCCGCCATCCGCACCGCGCTGGACAGGGCCGGCTACACCAACGTCCCGATCCTCGCCTACGCCGCCAAGTACGCCTCGGCCTTCTACGGGCCCTTCCGCGAGGCCGCCGAGGGGGCGCCCCAGTTCGGCGACCGCACCCGTTACCAGCAGGACCCGGCCAACGCCCGCGAGGCGCTGCGCGAGGTCGAGCTGGACATCGCCGAGGGCGCCGACATGGTCATGGTGAAGCCGGGCCTGGCCTATCTCGACATCGTCGCCAAGGTCGCCGAGTCGGTCACCGTGCCCGTTTCGGCCTACCAGGTCAGCGGCGAGTACGCCATGGTCGAGGCCGCCGCGGCCAACGGGTGGCTGGACCGCGAACGGGTCATCTTGGAGACGCTCACCTCCTATCGGAGGGCCGGCGCCCACCAGATCCTCACCTATTGGGCCACCGAGGCCGCGCGCCTTCTGCGCTGATCCGTGACAACGGTGTTCTCCCAATCGGGCCGGGGCCGGGTGCGGGGAGGCAACACCATCGACTCCGCACCGCGAACCGGACCAAGGGGGAAACGTGGTAGACGTGCTCAGCCGGCGCAAACGCCGGAGGCAGACCGCGAGCAGCGGGCTCGGCGCGGCGCTGGAGTACGCCGCGCTGGGGTGGCCGGTGTGCCGTGGGGCGCGGCCGGCGCAGGACAACGGTCGGGCCTGTGCCTGTGACCGGCTGGGCTGCCCCGACCCGGGCGCCCATCCGATGTCGGCGGCCTGGGCCATGGAGGCGACGACCGACCCCGCTCGCATCACCCGCTGGTGGAACGCCACCCCCGACGCCAACATCATCCTGCCCACCGGACGGGTCTTCGACGTCTTCGACGTTCCCGCGGGCGCCGGGATCATGGCGCTGGCCCGGATGGACCGTGCCGGTGTGGCGGCCGGCCCGGTGGCGGCGGTCGAGGCCCGGCGCTATCTCTTCTTCGTGGCCACGCGGTCGCCGGTGGACGAGGACGAGTGGTGGTCCTGTCACCTCGACTGCGTGCCCGAGACCGTCGAGGAGACGCCGGGCCTGCGGTGGCACTGCCGGGACAGCTACGTGCCGGCGCCTCCCTCGCGGCTGCCCTCCGGCGGCCAGGTCGCCTGGATCCGCTCACCGGTCGCCGACGGCGCGGCCATCGCCCTGCCCGACCCGATCCCCGTCCTCGACGTCCTCGCCGACGCCTGCGAGGAGTTCACCGCCTGACCGGGGCGTTCAGGCGCCCGGTTTCTCGGCGGCCACGACGATTCCGTCCTCGTCGCTGCACAGCCAGGCCCCCGGGTCGAACACGACCCCGCCGAACGCCACCGGCACGTCCACCGCTCCGGCGCCGGTCTTGGCCGACTTGCGAGGGTTGCTGCCCAGCGCCTTGATCCCCAGGTCGATGTGGGCCAGTTGAGCGGTGTCCCGCACGGCGCCGTTGATGACCACCCCCGCCCAGCCGTTGCGCGCGGCCGACGCGGCGATGAGGTCTCCCATGAGCGCGCTGCGCAGCGATCCCCCGCCGTCCACCACCAGCACCCGGCCCTGGCCGGGAGTGCCCAGTAGCCGCTTCACCAGCGCGTTGTCCTCGCGGCAGGTGACGGTGACGATCGTGCCCTGGAAGGCGCGGCGCGCGCCGAACTGGCGGAGCTGCGTCTCGCAGCTCGCGAGCAGGTCGCCGTGGGCGTCGATCAGGTCGGCGGTCGCGGGCACCTCGGCCATGGTGGCTCCCTCGTGTCGGGACGACGGGGCCCCAACCTATCCGGGCCCGCGTGACCGGCCGCGGCGACCCCGGCCCCTGGGGACGGGGCGCGCGCTTTCGCAGGTAACTGCCACACTGGAGGGGTGGGTACTCATCAGATTTCAACCGACCTGTTCCAGCGCGCGAGCGCGGTCGTGCCGGGAGGGGTGAACTCCCCGGTCCGGGCCTTCGGCGCGGTGGGCGGGACCCCGCCGTTCATGGCGTCGGGCGAGGGGGCCTACCTCACCGACGTCGACGGCAACCGCTACGTCGACCTCATCTGCTCGTGGGGGCCGCTGATCCTCGGCCACGCGCACCCGGCCGTCGTCGAGGCGCTCGCCACCGCGGCGGCCAAGGGCACCTCCTACGGCGCGCCGACCAAGGGCGAGGTCGAGCTGGCCGAGGAGATCGTCTCCCGCACCCCCGTCGAGAAGGTGCGGCTGGTCAACTCCGGTACCGAGGCCACCATGTCGGCGATCCGGCTGGCCCGCGGCGCGACCGGGCGCAGCAAGGTGGTCAAGTTCGCCGGCAACTACCACGGACACGTGGACGCGCTGCTGGCCGCGGCGGGCTCGGGTGTCGCGACGTTCGCCCTGCCCGACTCGCCGGGTGTCACCGGCGCCAGCGCCGCCGACACGATCGTGCTGCCCTACAACGACATCGAGGCGGTCGAGCGGGCCTTCGCCGAGTCGGGCGAGGAGATCGCCTGTGTCATCGCCGAGGCGTGCCCGGCGAACATGGGCATCGTGCCGCCCAAGGACGGTTTCAACGCCAGGCTCAAGGAGATCACCGCGCGGCACGGCGCGCTCCTCGTCCTCGACGAGGTGCTGACCGGCTTCCGGGTGAGCCCGTCGGGGTGGTACGGCCTTGAGGGGGTCGCCCCCGACCTGATGACCTTCGGCAAGGTGATGGGGGGCGGACTGCCCGCCGCCGCGTTCGGCGGGCGCGCCGACCTGATGGACCAGCTCAGCCCGAGCGGCCCCGTCTACCAGGCGGGCACGCTCTCGGGCAACCCGCTGGCCACCGCGGCCGGCCTGGCGACGCTGCGCAACGCCACCCCCGAGGTCTACGCCCACATCGACCGGGTGGCCGAGCAGGTCTCGGCGGCCGTGGCCGCGGAGCTGAGCGCGGCCGGCGTGCCGCACCGTATCCAGCACGGCGGCAACCTCTTCACCGTGTTCTTCACCGCCGACGAGGTGGTCGACTTCGACGACGCCCGCGCGCAGAACACCCGCCGTTTCGCGGCGTTCTTCACCGCGATGCTGGAGCAGGGCGTCTACCTGCCGCCGGCGGCGTTCGAGGCGTGGTTCTTCTCGGCGGCGCACGACGATGAGGCCATCGATCGGGTCGTCTCGGCCCTGCCCGCGGCGGCCAAGGCCGCCGCCCAGGTGGCTGACTGACGATCCGGTGGGCTCGGGGCGGCGGACCCGTCCGGCCGTCGCCCCGGAAGATCGCGGAGGAACAGAAACGCTACGGATTCCGCTAGATCACCGTTAACGGACTCTTTAGCATTGAGACATGCTTGATCTCGATCGGCTGCGCGCCCTCACCACCATCGCCGAGTACGGCTCGGTGAGCGCGGCGGCCGACGCCCTCGGCATCACCGCCTCCGCGGTCTCACAGCAGATCGCGAAACTGGAGCGCGAGACCTCCTCGTGCCTGCTGGAGCGCAACGGACGCGGCGTGCGGCTCACCGACGCCGCCTGGCTGCTCGTCGGCCACGCCGAACGCATCCTCAGACTGGTCACCGAGGCCGAGGCCGACCTGGAGGCCCAGCGCGGCAGCGTGGTCGGCCAGATCGGGATCGCCGCGCCCGCCACGGTCTCGCGGGGACTGCTCCCGAGGGTGGTGCGCGACCTCGCCACCCATCACCCCCGGCTCACCGTCAGACTCCACGAGACCGTTCCCAAGACGTCGCTGCCCCGGATGCTGCGCGGCGAGTACGACCTCACCATCGTGCACGACTGGCGTAACTCCCCCCTGCCCCTCCCCGAGGGACTGGAGCGCGTCCACCTCCTCGACGATCCCGCCGAGATCGCGCTGCCCGCCTCCCATCCGCTGGCCGGACGCCCGTCGTTGGCCTTCGCCGAGCTCGCCACCGAGAAGTGGATCGCGGCGCCCAGCGGTGACATATGCCACGACTGGCTCGTCGGGATGCTGCGCGAGGCGGGCGTCGAACCCGAGATCGCCCACTACTCGACGGAGTACCCGACCCAGCTCGAACTGGTCGCGGCCGGCCTGGGCGTCGCGGTCCTGCCCCGGCTGGGCCGGGGCCGGCTGCCCGACGGCCTCGTCACCGTCCCGGTGCGGCCCACGTTGGTGCGACGGTTGTACGCGGTATGGCGTTCGGAGGCGGGGCGACGCCCCGCGGTCCAGGCCGTGGTTGCCGCACTGCGCGCCGCGGTCGGTACGGTTGAGGGCGCGCGGCCGGTTCCGGCCGGACCGCCGCCACCCCACTCAGAGGGCGTGAAGCACACCGAAAGGGAAACGGTTCCGCACGATGTCCACGACCACCGTCGTCCACCTGCTGCGGCATGGTGAAGTGCACAACCCCGCGGGGGTCCTCTACGGCCGGCTTCCGGACTTCCACCTCAGCGAGCGAGGCCGTCGCATGGCGGAGCTGGCCGCGAAGTGGTTTGCGGGCCGTGACCTGAAGGTGCTCTACTCCTCCCCGCTGGAGCGCGCCCAGGAGACCGCGGAGCCCCTGGCCGACGGGTTCGGATTGCCGATCCAGCTCGACGACCGGCTGATCGAGGCCGGCAACAGCTTCCAGGGCAAACCGTTCACGTCGCGCGCGATGGCGGACCCGCGCACCTGGCGGCGGCTTTACAACCCGTTCCTGCCGTCGTGGGGCGAGTCCTACACGACGATCGTGGCGCGCATGGTCGAGGTCATCAAGCAGGTCCGCCGCGAGGCCTGGGGCGGCGAGGCGGTGTGCGTCAGTCACCAGCTGCCGATCTGGATGGCGCGCCGCGCCTCCGAGGGGCAGCGGCTGTGGCACCGTCCCGACCGCCGGCAGTGCAACCTCGCCAGCGTCACGTCGTTGACCTTCGAGGACTACCGGCTGGTCAGCGTCGGCTACAGCGAGCCGGCCGCCGAGCTCTACACCGGCCGGGCCAGCGTCCCCGGCGCCTAGACCGCCCGGGCGGGTGACGTTTCCCCTACGCGCGTCCGTCCGATTGCCCGAGAGGGTAGGCTAGCTCGTTGGGTGGCGCGTCCCCTCCGGCCGTGTCCGCCCATCTGCCGCGCCATGTCCCCTACGGTGACGTGCCGCCGCAGTCACAGGACGGCTGGACGGGCCTTCCCGCCCGCGCTCCGCCGTCATGTCTCTTTCATCGCGTTCAAGAGGTGATCCCATGGGTTCCGTCATCAAGAAGCGCCGCAAGCGCATGGCGAAGAAGAAGCACCGCAAGCTGCTGAAGAAGACCCGCATCGCGCGTCGCAACAAGAAGTAGGCGCCCCTCTCCGCCGACGTGCCGTGGGCCCGCTCCGCGCCCGCGCGCAGGGGCCCCGTGGCAGCGGGGCGCGCCGGGATCGCGGGCCATGGGGGTGCGGTACGCGCCGCCCGGGTCCGTCCCCGCCGCGCCGGCCCTGTCCGAGACCGAGGCGGAGACACCTACCTCCCCGCAGTGAGAACGCCTAAGGAGGCGAGTCGACATGGCTCGCGTCGTACTCGTTACCGGGGTCTCCCGGTACTTGGGGGCCCGCGTCGCGAACGCCCTCCAGGCCGATCCCGGTGTCGACCGGGTGATCGGTGTGGATTCCGCCCGGCCCCATCCCCTCCTGGGAGGGGCCGAGTTCGTTCGGGCCGATCCGCACGATGGCAGTGTCAACGCGGTGGTGAGCGATTCGGGCGCCGACACGGTCCTGCACCTGGGCCTGGCGACGGCGCCGCGCGACACGGCGGGCCGGCCGTTCCGTGAGAACAACGCCCTCGGTTCCCTCCAGGTGCTCGCCGCCTGCCAACGCTCCGCGAAGGTGGACCGTCTGGTGGTCCGCTCCAGCGCGGCGGTCTACGGCCCCTCCTCGTGCGGCCCCGAGGTGTGCACCGAGGAGGCCGAGGCGCAGCAGGTGCTGCGGCCCGGATACGCCAAGGACGCGGTCGAACTCGAACGGCACGTGCGCGGCCTGGTGCGGCGCCGCCCCGACATCTCCGTCGCGGTGCTGCGGTTCGCCAACCTCATGGGGCCGTCCGTCGAGACCCCCCTCACCCGTTACCTGGGCCTGCGGATCGTTCCCACGCTCCGAGGACACGATCCCCGCATGCAGTTCCTCCACGAGGACGACGGGGTCGAGGCCCTCCGCCGGATGGCGACGAGCGACGGCGAGGGCACCTTCAACGTCGCCGCGCCCGGCGCGATTCCGCTGTCGCAGTGTCTGCGTCGCGCGGGCCGGCCGGAGTTCCCGGTTCCCGCGGGCGGGCTACGGGTGTTCGACAGCCTGGCCCGCCGGGCCCGGCTCGACTACTCCCCCGACCACCTGCGCCTGCTCTGTTCGGGCCGGGTGCTCGATTCGGGCAAGCTGGAACGGGCCCTGGAGTGGTCGCCGAGCTACTCCTCGCAGGAGGCGTTCGACTCCTTCGTGGCCGAACGGGTGCCGTCGGCCCGGACCCCCACCCGCCTCATCGGCCAGATGACCCATCGCGTCCGCGGCGTCGTCGGCCGCTGACCCCGCGGAGACGGGCCGCCCCGCGACCGCGGGGCGGCGCTCAGACGCGGCGGCGGCGGGCCATGCCGACCGCGACCCCGCCGGCCACGGCGCCGGCGAAGGCCGCCGGCACGCCCACCCGCAGGGCCCTGCGGTGCGTGCGGAACTCGTGTACCGGCCAGCCGTTGCGCGCGGCGTGCCCGCGCAGGTCGTCGTCGGGGTTGACGGCGTTGGGGTGGCCCACCAGGGACAGCAGCGGCAGGTCGTTGTAGGAGTCGCTGTAGGCCGTGCACGATTCGAGGTCGAGCTTCTCGTGCTCGGCCAGGGCGCGCACCGCTTCGGCCTTGGCCGGACCGTGCAGGAGGTCGCCGACCAGCCGGCCCGTGTAGACCCCGTCCACCGATTCGGCGACGGTGCCGAGCGCGCCGGTGAGCCCCAGGCGCCGTTTGATGATGTCGGCGAGTTCCACGGGCGTGGCCGTGACCAGCCAGACCCGCCGGCCGGCCCGCAGGTGCCGTTGGACCAGGGCGCGGGCGCCCTCCCAGATCCGGTCGGCCATCGTGTCGTCGTAGATCTCCTCGCACAGCGAGACGAGGTCGTCGACCTTGTGGCCCGCGACGAAGGCTAGCGCGGCCTCGCGCGCGGCGTTGATGTGCCCGGCCCGCTCGTTCCCGCTGACCCGGAACACCATCTGGCCCCAGGCGAAACGCAGCAGGTCGCGTGTTGTGAACAGGTCCCGCGCGGCCAGGCCGCGGGCGAAGTGGTAGATGGACGCACCGCGCATGAGCGTGTTGTCGACGTCGAAGAACGCCGCGGATCCCCCGGCTGCCCGGAGGGGCGGATCGTCCAGCATCGCCTCAGCAGCCGCTGCGGCTGCTCGACCAGCGAGAGTGGCGCGGCCGTTGTCACGGCGTCGGAGATGGCCCCACATGCTCCGAGCCTAAGGCTCCCGTGGGGTGGCGACGGCGTGGTCGCGAAGAGGCGGATCATCTCGTGAGGTAACTCACATCCTCTCCCGGGTAGGGGGCCGTGTGCCAGCGGGATTCGCCCGTTCGGTCAGGCTCGGCTCCCCGTTCGTGCGCATTGTGGCCCGAAAGTGCAGCATCATTAGCGGGATGGTCGAGGTAGGACTAGCTTTCGTCTGCGCCCTGGTGGCCTGGAGCGCCACCGCGGCGCTGGCTGCGCGTTGTCACCGAAACCCGAGCCTGCATGCGTGGGCGTGGACGGGCTCGGCTCTAGCCGTCACGATCGCGTTGAGCGCGGCCTTCCCGGGCGCGCTGCTCGACTTCTCCGAGGTCACCTTCCGCATCTTCCAGATCGGTGTGGGGCTGCTCGGCCCGCTGTTGCTGGGGTGGGGGGCCGTGGAGTACGCGATCGGGTCCGCCCGCGCGAGGTTCGGGGTCCGGCTGGTCGTCACGACGTTGACGATCGTGCCGTTGGTCATCTTGATCCTGGACCGGCTGCGCGGCCGGTACGACAACGGCTATCCCGCGGCGTCGGACCACTACGACGTCATCCCCATGACGGCCCTGGCCCTGGTTCACGGGTTCGCCCTCATCGCGGTTCTCACCTGTGCGATCGTGGTGGCGCGGGACCTGCGCGATCGCCCGCGCGCGGCCCGGCACCGGCTGTCGGTGGTGGGGTTGGCGGGCGCGGCGGTGCTGCTCGAGGTGCTCGTCAGCCGCTTCGGTCTGGACATCCTCGGCCAGCTCCTGCTGGTGGGCGCGGTCGCCTGTGTGTGGGGGACGCTCACCCGGGCGGTCTCCCCGCCGCGCGACCGGAACCACGGCCGCCGCCGGGGGCGTCGTTCCGCGGGGTCCCGCGCCGCGCGCGAGGACGACGGATTCGACGACGAAGAAGACGAACCTTTCGACACCGAGGAGGATGACGTGCGACGCAAACGCCGCGGCGCCGACTACGACGACCCCGAGCCCGCGCCGCCGCCGCGTCCCTCCCGGCTCCGCGGGATCATCACCATCTACACCCTGGCCGAGGGGCATGGTGACGCCTTCGACGACTGCGCGGACGAGGTCGTCGAGGAGGTCGCGCGGCACGAGCCGGACACCCTGCTGTTCGCCTGCCACACGGTGCCCAGCGCGCCGTCACAGCGCATCGTCTACGCGATCTACCGCGATCAGCTCGCCTACGAGGAGCACGAGCAGCAGCCGCACGTCCTGGAGTTCGAGCGCCGGCGGGCCCCCCACGTCGTGGCGACGAACGTGATCGAGCTCGCCCTGTCCGGGGCTTCGGCGGCCGACAACCTGGCGGGCATGCTGATGCCGCGCTGAGTCTCCGTGGCGTTGCGGGGAGTTCGCTCGGAGTTCCCTGGGAAAAGAGACCGGAAAACAGCGAAAGCGGATGTTTGAAGTACGCTTCCTGTTGTTCGACCCGGTCGTCCGTTCTGACGCCGTCCCGGCGGGGCCGCCGGCGCGAGGTCACACACGACCCCGACGGTTCACCGCAATCAACCGGAGTGTGCTGGAAGCCCGATGCGAAAGTTCCTCGTCTTCCTGATCTTTCTGCTGGTCGTCCTGGTGGCCGCTGATCGAGGCCTGCACCACGCCGCGCAGAGCGAGATCGCCAAGCGGGTCAGCCAGCAGTACGAGCTGGCCTCGGAGCCCGAGGTCACCATCGGTGGCTTCCCCTTCCTGACCCAGTTCTTCGGTGGCGAGTACTCCGAGATCAACATCGTCACCGGAGCGATGACCGTCAACGACGTCCAGCTTGAGCGCGTCGACGCGACCTTCACCGGCGTCCAGGCGCCATTGGCCGACCTGCTCTCCACCCCCCAGGTGACCGCGGAACAGGGACAGGCCAAGGTCATGCTCCCCTACAGCGAGCTGCAGAAGCGGTTGCCCGAGGGCATCGTCGTCGAGACCGACAACGGGACCCCCCGCATCACCGGCGACCTCGCCGTCGGAGGGTTCAGCATCCCGATCGAGAGCGACATCGAGATCACCATCGACGGTGACACGCTGACGATGACCCCGACCAACGTCTCCGCCGGCGGCAACCAGATCGACCTCGGTTCCGTCGCCGAGCGGCTCTCGCTGACGGTCGCCGTTCCCCCGTTGCCCTTCGACTTCCAGATCACCGGGGTCGAGGCCCTGCCCAACGGGGTCGAACTGTCCGGCGAGGGCAGCGACATCCCGATCACCGGCGGCGGGGGACAGGGCTGACCCCGGCCCGGTTCGCGGGCCCCGCGGGCCCGCGGGAGCCGTCCCCGCCGTCTGTGCGGGGACGGCGGGCGGACGGCCGGCGTGGACACGATCGGAGGGGACGGCCATGACCGGGGAAGGCCTCCTCGGCGCGGCGGAGCTCGGCGCGCCGCTCGGAGAGCGCGCCACGCTCGTCCAGTTCTCCACCGCCTTCTGCCAGCCCTGCCGGGCGACCCGGCGGATCCTCGCCGATGTCGCCGCCCTCGTCCAGGGGGTGGCCCACGTCGAGATCGACGCCGAGTCCCACCTTGAGCTCGTCCGGCGTCTCGGCGTCGATCGCACCCCCACGGTCCTCGTCCTGGACGCCGGGGGCCGGATCGTCCGCCAGGCGAGCGGTACCCCTCGCAAGGCCGACGTCATCGCCGCGCTCGGTGCCGCGATCCCCTGACCCCGGTCCCGGCCACTGTGAATTAGCGCACCCGTGACATCCCGCGGCCCACGCCGTACGATCGTCACCGTGACCTTCCTGACAGACGCGCTTTTGACGAAGCGACGCGCGGTCGATTTCTGCCGCGTCGCCACCGCGCTCTGTCGCGCTGCCCTGTAGAGCGAGCCCACGGCGCCGTACGCGCCCCACGGAAGCGACCGCACCCCGCAACGGGTGCGCTCCACATCCCTCAGCACCGCTCACGCACCTGGGAACCACGATGAAGGTCGACCCCAGAGGTCAGCGTCCCCCCGCAGCCGTCGTCACCACCCTCCCGGCCACAGCCCTGCCCACCGGCAGGACCGCGCGGCCGGTCGGCGGGAACACGGCCGGGGCGCCGGTCCTCGCCCTCCTTCCCCACGCCAGGCGGGCGCCGTCCGCTGGGGCGGCGTTCCCCGCCCGCGTGCCGTGTCCCCCGTGGGCTGCTTCCGCCGGTCGCCCGGCCGCTCTGCCTCCCGCCTTCGCGACCTCCGGTTCCCGCCGGCGGCGCGAGCCGTCCCCCGCCCCGAGCGCCGTCGCCTCCGCGAGGCACACCGGATGAGGGTGGGCGGACGGCTTCCCCGTGACGTAGCACGACCCGCAAACCAAACAAGGAGGTTCCCATGAGCCGCTCCGACGTCCTGGTCGACGCCGACTGGGTGGAGGCTCACCTGGACGACGCGAACGTCGTCCTCGTCGAGGTGGACGAGGACACGTCGGCCTACGACAAGGGCCACATCCGCAACGCCATCAAGATCGACTGGAAGAAGGACCTCCAGGACCCGGTCCGCCGCGACTTCGTGGACAAGACCGGCTTCGAGAAGCTGCTCTCCGAGCGTGGCATCGCCAACGATCACACCGTGGTGCTCTACGGGGGCAACAACAACTGGTTCGCGGCCTACGCCTACTGGTACTTCAAGCTCTACGGCCACCAGGACGTGAAGCTGCTCGACGGTGGCCGCAAGAAGTGGGAGCTCGACTCCCGCGAGCTGGTCGAGGAGGTCCCCGAGCGGCCGGCCACCCAGTACACCGCCAAGGAGCAGGACACCTCGATCCGGGCCTTCCGCGACGAGGTGGTCGACGCGATCGGCAAGAAGGACCTCGTCGACGTCCGCTCGCCCGACGAGTTCGTCGGCAAGCTGCTGGCGCCGGCGCACCTGCCGCAGGAGACCTCGCAGCGGCCGGGGCACATCCCCACCGCGCGCAACATCCCGTGGGCCAAGACCGCCAACGAGGACGGCACCTTCAAGTCGGAGGAGGAGCTGCGCGCCCTCTACACCGAGGCGGGCGTCGACCTCGACAAGGACATCATCGCCTACTGCCGCATCGGCGAGCGCTCCTCGCACACCTGGTTCGCTCTGCACGAGCTGCTGGGCCTGTCCAACGTCAAGAACTACGACGGTTCCTGGACCGAGTACGGGTCGCTGGTGGGCGTCCCGGTCGAGTTGGGGGAGGCCAAGTGAGCGACAACGGCTGCGGCGCTCCCGTCGGAGGGGTCGCCCTCGCCGACGTGAACGCCGGTGACCAGGCGGTCATCCAGGGGGTGGTCACCCGTGACGGGCGTCCGCTCAGCGGCGCCTACGCGCGGCTGCTCAACGCCTCGGGCGACTTCGTCGGCGAGGTCGCCACCGGCGAGGAGGGCACGTTCCGCTTCTTCGCCGCCGACGGCGACTGGACGGTGCGCGTCCTGGCCTCCCAGGGGTTCACCGCCCAGTACGAGGTGAAGGCCGAGACCGGCAGGATCGTCGACCTGGCCGTTCAGGCGTAGACGGCCCATCGGACGCCGGCGGCACCGGGAGCGGGTCCCGGTGCCGCCGGCGTCCGGTGTCTGCGGGCGGCCGCGGCACCGTCCCGGGGAATCTGCGGGAGCCGGTGACAAGAGGGCTACGGCCTGACACCATGCCGACGTACCAACGGAGAGCCGCCGGGGCCACACCCGCGGCCGGGCGGGAGGTGCGACGCGGTGGCGAGCACGCGAGAAGGGGACCGGAGGCGGCCGGGATCGGTCTACCTCGGCTGGCGTTATGAGGTCGTCGTCGCCGACCCCGGTCCGGCCCCGCGGCGGCCGAGCCCCTCGGAACGCGAGACGCTCGACGAGGAGTGGGCCGCCGCCCGACGCCGCGCCGAGGCCCAGAGCGACCGGCCGCTCTCCTTCGCCCTGGCCGCGCTGGCGGGTATCGCCCTGCTCGCCGTCGCGCTGTGGCCGCTCGGCGTCCTTCCGGGGCTGTTCGCGGTCTCGGCGTCCCTGGCCTGCCTGATCGTCGCCGCCCCGATCGCCCTCGCGGTACTCCAGGGCCGTCAGGCGGTCCGGCGGCGGCTCGTCGAGGAACGGCGCCGTGTCGAGGAACTGGACCAGGAGCGCGAACGGTTGCTGCGCGAGCGCCAGGAGGAGCACGCCCGCGAGTACGCCGAATGGGAGACCCGCCGTCGCGCTTACGAGGCCCAGCCCCGTTGGTACGGGGTCGCCGTCCCGGAGTGGGCCCGCCTGGCTACGGTCGCCGGGGGGACGCCGGCCGGCTGGTCGGCGCTGCTGGCCAACCTCGGCGCCTCCCTGCTGCGCGACGGGGGAGACCTCACGGTCGTGGACCTGTCCGGCCGGGCGGTGGCCGGCGACCTCGCCTCGCTCGCCCGAAGGTGCGCCGTCCTCCCCCGGATCTGGGTGCTGCCCGCCGACCTGCCGCACATGACCCTCGGCGCGAACCTCGACGCGGCCGGCCGGGCCGGCCTGCTCGCCGTCACCGCCCGCGCCTCGGAGCCCGCGGCCGACGTGGCGGCCGACAGGGAGTTCCTGACGACGCTGCTGGGGATCCTGGGCGCCGACGCGCCCCTCACCCATCTCACGGCGGCCCTGCGCGCGCTCGCGCTGCCGGACGGCTCCGGCGCGGACGACGACCCCGCGTTGTCGCCGCTCACCGCGGAACAACGCCGGCGGCTGCGCGACCTGCCCCACCCCGATCGGGCGGACCGGTTACGCGCGGCCGAGCTGGAGCGCCGCCTCGTGGCCTTCGAAGGGCTCGGCGCCCAAGCCGTCGAGGAGCCCTACGCCCAGATCAAGATCATCGCCACGGACCGCTCCTCAGGGGAGCGGGCCGGACGCTCCTACGGCACCTACGCCCTCGCGGCGCTGAGCGAGCTGCTGCGGATGCGCGCCCGCCGCGGCAACGCCCCCCGCCCCTGGGCGCACACCATCGTGGTCTGCGGCGCCGACGCGCTGCCGGACGCGCGGGTCCGGGACCTGCTGCGCGCGGCCGGGGCGGTGGGGGCCGGGGTCGTCCTTTTGTACCGAAGGGCCAGTCGCGACGCCCTGGCGATGCTCGGCGAGGACGGGTGCCTGCCGGTCCTCATGCGCCAGCCGGACGCGCGGGCCGCGTCCGAGGCGGCCGCGCGCGTGGGGGAGGGGCACCGGCTCCCCCTGCACCCGCTCACCGAGGTCGTCGGCGAGGCGCTGGGCGACTCCATCGCCGACGGCTACGTCACCGACCCGGCCGAGAGCGTCACCACCGGTATCCCCGTCCGGCACGCGAGCCGGACGATCCCTCCCCTCGACCTCGTCCGCCACGTCCGCTCCGCCACCGCCTGGGGGCGTGTCACCGCCCAGGCCGCCGACGTCAGCGGTTCCGCCACCCCGGGGGAGACGCTGCGCTGCGACGCCACCGGGATGCGCGCGCTGCCGCCCACCGCGATGCTGGTCCTCGACGGCGGCACCCCGGTGCTCGCCGACGCCAACCCCGGCATTCTCACGCTGCCCGATGCGACGCTCGCCACCGCGGCCGGACCGGGCGGCGTCCCCGCCCCGGCCCCCGCGGCCGAGGAGGACGAGGCCCCACGCCCCAACCTCGGGCCGCCTCCCGAGCGCCCCGACTGGCGTAACGAGGGGGGAATGCGCGAAGCCGGCTAGTCGTTGGCCGGGGTGACGGTGGAGAAGGCGACGTCACCACCGCGCCCCGGCGGGGCCGGGCCTCCCGCGCAGGTGTCACCCGTGCCCGCCCTTTGCGGTTGGCAATAGGCTGGGTTCGATCGCCTATCACTCAGGCGTCTCGTCATTCCAGTGAATTGTGGAGATCATGAGCGAACTTCCCCTGCGTGCCCAGTTGGCCGCCGCACTGGGTAAGGGCGCGGCGACGTTGTCCCGAGCCACCGGGCGCGGCGACGGCTCGGTCATCGGAGGCCGCGTCGCGCTCAAGGTCGAACCGGACCTGCTCGCCAAGCTGGCCCGCGGCCGGCGGTTGTCGCTGGTCAGCGCCACCAACGGCAAGACCACCACGACCCGGCTGATCGCCTCCGCGCTGCGCGAGCTCGGCGACATCGCGACGAACGAGCACGGCGCGAACATGCCCACCGGGCACATCACCGCGCTCGCCGACAGCCCCGACGCGCGCAACGGTGTCTTGGAGGTCGACGAGAAGTACCTTCCCCAGGTGCTCCGCGAGACCAACGCCGCCGTGGTCGTGCTGATGAACCTCAGCCGCGACCAGATGGACCGCGCCTCCGAGATCAACCTGCTCGCCAAGAAGTGGCGCGAGGCGCTGGCCAAGAGCGAGACCCACGTCATCGCCAACGCCGACGACCCGCTCGTGGCCTGGGCCGGCCTCGGCGCGCGCTACGCCACCTGGGTCTCGGCGGGACAGCGTTGGAAGGAGGACTCCTGGTGCTGCCCCGAGTGCGGCGGTCACCTCAAGCGCGACCCCGACCCGCACTGGGAGTGCCCCGAGTGCGGCCTGCGCAGGCCCGACACCAGCTGGGCGGTGGACAACCAGACCGACAGCGTCATCGACCCCAACGGCCAGCGGCTCCCGTTGCAGCTCAACCTGCCGGGTGACGCCAACCGCGCCAACGCCGTCATCGCGCTGGCCACCGCCGCGGCCTACGGCATCCACCCCAAGCAGGCGCTGCCCCGGTTGCGCGAGATCCGCTCCGTCGCGGGCCGCTACACCTCGGTCGTCACCAACGGCGTCGAGGTGCGGCTGCTGCTCGCCAAGAACCCCGCGGGCTGGCTGGAGTCGTTCGCGGTGCTCAGCCCGCCGCACGTCCCGGTGATCCTGTCCATCAACGCCCAGGTCCCCGACGGCAAGGACACCTCCTGGCTGTGGGACGTCGACTACACCGTGCTGCGCGGGCGCCGCGTGTTCTGCATGGGGGAGCGGCGCACCGACCTCGCGTTGCGTCTGGAGACCGACGAGGTTCCGTTCGAGATCGCCGACCGCGTGGACGAGGTCGTCGCCAAGCTGAAGGCCGAACAGCCCGACATCACCAAGGTCGACGTCATCGCCAACTACACGGCCTTCCAGCAGATCCGCACGGCCTACGGCCGCGTCCAGTAGGAAAGACCAACATGAGCGACACCAGCAGCAGGCTGCGGATCGTGTGGATCTACCCCGATCTGCTCAGCACCTACGGGGACCGGGGCAATGTCCTCATCCTGCGCCGCCGCGCCGAACTGCGCGGAATCCCCACGGAGACGATCCACGTCCACTCCAGCGACCGGGTCCCGGTCGAGGGCGACATCTACCTGATCGGCGGGGGCGAGGACCGGCCGCAGATCCTCGCGGCGGAGCGACTGCGCGCCGACGGCGGCCTGAAGCGGGCGGCCGAGCGGGGGGCCGCGATCCTGGCCATCTGCGCCGGCTACCAGATCATCGGCGAGTCCTACGGTGACGACGCCGACAACCCCCTGCCGGGCCTGGGCATCCTCGACATCCGCAGCGGCCGGGGCACGTCCCGCGCGGTGGGCGAGATCGTCGCCGACGTCGATCCCGGGCTGGGGGTCGGTCGCATCACCGGGTTCGAGAACCACCAGGGGCGCACGGCGCTGGGTCCCTCGGCCCGTCCCTTCTCCACCACGGTGCGCGGTGTCGGCAACGACGGCGCCACGGAGGGGGCCTACCAGGGGCAGGTCATCGGTACCTACCTGCACGGCCCGGCGCTGCCGCGCAACCCCGCGCTGGCCGACCTCCTGCTGCGCATGCGCGTGGGCGACATCCCCCCGCTCCAGCGGTCCTGGGGCGATGCCCTGCACGAGGAGCGGCTGGCCGCGGTGCTGTGAGCCGTCCCGTCCCGCGTTCCGGGGGCGGCGGCCTGGACTGGGCCGCCGCCCCTTCCGCGGGTCAGTTGGGCCGGCGGCGCAGCTCGATCTTGGCGTTGGCCCCGGTGTCGGGGCTGACGATGACCTCCTGGGCGGCGGCGATGCCGTCCACGGTGAGGTCCGCGTCCACCGGGACGGTCCGCTTCACCAGGCCCAGGGCGATGGGGCCGAGTTCGTGGTGGCGGGCGGAGGAGCCCACCACGCCGACGGCGCGGCCGTCGAGCTCCAGGGCCGCGCCACGCTCGGGCAGGCGCTCGGCGGTGCCGTCCAGGTGCAACATGACCAGGCGGCGGGGCGGCCGTCCCAGGTTGTGGACGCGCGCCACCGTCTCCTGGCCCGGGTAGCACCCCTTTTCCAGGTGGACGGCCGAACCGACCCAACCCATCTCGTGCGGGATCGCGCGGTGGTCGCTGTCGAAGCCGAGCCGGGGGCGGTGCGCGGCGATGCGACGCGCCTCGCAGGCCCACAGGCCCGCCGGCCGGGCGCCGGCCTCGGTGAGGGCGTCGGTCACCTCGACGAGCCTCTCGACGGGAACGAACAGGTCGATCTCGTCGGTGGCGCGCCGGACCGGAACGTCCTCCACAAGTCCGGCCACGTCGGCCAGCCGGGCTTCGCGGTCGGGCCCGGCGAGCGTGACGACGCCGCGGGTGGAGCCGAGGTCCTCGACCTCCACGCGCAGCATGAAGCGCATGGAGTCGAGGAACCGGGCCAGCTCCTCGGCGGTTCCCGGCTCGACGTGCGCCCAGACCGCGGTGCCGTCGTCCACCAGCGACAGATGGTGCTTGATGTGTCCCTTGCTGTCCATGACCAGGGCCTCGGTCGCGGTGCCCGGCGCGATCCCGTCGAGGAACTGGCTGGTGAGGCTGTGCAGCCAGCCCAACCGGTCGGGACCGGAGACGCGGACGACGCCTCGGTTGCTCCGGTCCACCCAGCCGCAGGAACGGTCCAGCGCGCGCTGTTCCTGGGCGGGCTCACCATAGTGGGCGGCGATGTCGGCGTCCGGCGGCTCGGCGGCGACGGCGCCAGGACGCTTCAGCAGCGGCGAAGTCATACCCCCGAGCCTATGTCCCCGCCGCCGGGACGAAGGCCGCCCGACGTCGCTTTCAGGCCGGCGCGCGGCAGTGTGCGCAGCGGCCGAACACGGTGAGGTGGTGGGGGTCGGCCTCGAAGCCGAGCTCGCGGTCGAGCGCTTCGACCAGGCCCGCCGCCGCGTCCAGGGAGATGTCGGAGACCTCGCCGCACCCGCGGCACACCACGTGCAGGTGGTCGGCCTCCTCCGCGGGGTGGTAGGCCGTCGAGCCCTGGCCGAGGTGGGTGTGGGTGATCAGGCCGACCTTCTCCAAGACGTCGAGTGTCCGGTAGACGGTCGACAGGTTCACGCCCGAGGCGGTCTGCTGGACGCGGGCGCAGATCGCGTCGGGAGTGGCGTGCTCAAGTTCGCGGACGGCTTCGAGGACGAGCTGTCGCTGCGGCGTCACGCGGTAGCCGCGAGAGCGCAGCTCTTCACGCCAGGTGTGCGACATGAACCGAGTCTACGGTCCCCGGTGGAGGTCTGGACGCCGCGGTGGCAACGGCCGTCCCCACGCCGCGCGGACGGTGGTGGCGGAGCTCACCCGGGTGGGCCGAGGGTGGGGCCGGAAAAACATTTGCCCCACCCGCGCCAGGGGACGTAGCGTCATAAGCACGCAAGAAGGGAGGTGGTCCGAAAGTGCATTCTTTTAGGACTCGCGAGGTGTTCGTCCGCTAGGGCGACCCGTATACGGGATCGCTCCGGCGAATCCCTGATGGACACCCAGACCTCCGGGTGGCCGGCCTTGTCCACCGGCCACGGAGCGCCTCGGCGCTCCGAGCCCGGGGGTCCGTCCATGTCCGGGCGCGGCCCCTCCGCCGCGCCCCTGGAGCGTTCCGCCCCCATGGCCGGGCGCGCATCGCGCTTGGCGCGCGGGCCTTAGGCCGCGCGCTTGAGCTGGGCGGACATGTAGGACTGGAGTTCGTGGCCGTCGGCCGCGAGGTCCCAGGCGTACCCCAGGATCTCGCGATTCTCCCCGAACAGGCCGTACAGGCGGTGGCCGGCGGTCACACCCTTGCCGGTCTCGGTGCGCAGCACCACGTCGGTGGACACCTCCACGCGGTTGGCGAAGATCGTGCCGACGTAGACCTCGGTGAAGCCCTCGGGGTGAGAGAGCAGCACCTCGACGTGGACGCTGGGAGCGTCTGACTCCCCGCCCTCCGACGTCTGCGGGCGCACCCGCCAGTAGCCGGATTCCGAGGTCACGAAATCACCGAGGGAGCCGTCCTCGAGCACCCGCCAGACGCGGCTACGGTAGTTCAGATACGGACCTCCGTCGTGCGTGAACTCGACCTGCTGGCCGAATTGGAACTCCTCCATGTCCGGATAACCGGCGACGCCGACCCCCTCCCAACGGCCGAGCAGGAACGACAGTCTCTCCAGATCGGGGTGCACCTCAGGCTGCTGCATAGTGATCGAGATTAGCGGCGCGGGCGCACCGGACCGTACCGGTGGCCGTCCAGATCGCGGTGTGGTTTGTCCCCGGTTCAACGACTGTCGGAAACCTCCGATTCGCGCGGCGTCCGCCCACGCCGGGTAGGTGCCGGGTGTGAAGCCGCAACGCCCGGGGGTGATCATGACGATCGCGACCATGATCGATATCACCGCGGAAACTGGTAAAGAGGATTCAAACGTCGCGGCGAGGCACGATCATGGTTAGCCGACGACCACCGACCAACGAGAAGAAGAGGCGGCCCACATGCTGGTGATCGGGACAGCCCTCCTCATCGGCGCGGCGATCCTGGCACCTCCGGCCTTTCTCGCCCTGCGTCGTTGGCTCGGACAGCGCGCCCTCGCCGAGGTGCGACCGCGGGCGTTGGCCGCGCGCGCGGGCAGGGACGTGGCCATACCGGGGCGTGCGGTGCCGGGACCGGACGGTCTCGTGGAGTCCCGCCTCGCCCGGGTCGACTGCGTGTGGCACGGCCACGAGGTGCTCCGCCACTACTGGACGTGGCGCTCTCCCGAGCGGGGTGAGGGCGAGCGCGAGCGCGTGCGCGGCTGCGACCCCATCGCCGAGTACGGGTCGCCGGAGCTGTTCGGCCTGGCCGCGCCCAACGGCGACGGGCCGCCGAGGGCCGGCGTCCTCGTCGACCCCGGGGACGCCGAGGTCGTGGGCGTGGACATGTGCCTGCAACGGCTGGTCGGGCGCCCGCAGCGCGGGGTGCCGGCCCCCGCCGACGACCTCCTCGGCCGTATCAAGGGGCGCGTCTCCGGGATCTTCCGCGGTGAGACGATCGAGTTCGAGTACCGCGAGTGGGTCATCCGCCCCGGCGACCCCGTCGTCGTGCGCGGCCGGGTCGTGCTGCGCGACGGCCGACCGGTCATCGTGGCGCCTCCGGACGGCCGGCTGCGCATCGAGTGGGGGGCGGCCGAAGAGGCGGGACCGCAGGCCCGCGGCGCCGGCGCGCTGCTGCTCGGCGGCGGCACGGTCGCCTCGGCGTTCGTGGGGCTGGCGTTGGTCCTCGCCGGGGTGTGAGCCCCCACGGGCACCCGAGGGGGGGCGGGCACTACCCTGGTCGGCATGAGTCGCGCTCTGGTGATCAAGGCCACCTCCGGCGAGGACGCCCCGGAACGCTGCAACCAGGCGTTCACCGTCGCCGCCGCGGCGGCGGCGAGCGGTGTCGAGATCTCCCTGTGGTTGACCGGAGAGGCGAGCTGGTTGGCGGTCCCTGGCCGGGCCGCGGAGTTCTCGCTCCCCCACGCCGCCCCGTTGAACGACCTCCTCGACGCCGTCCTGGCGGCCGGGCGGGTCACGGTCTGCACCCAGTGCGCGGCCCGGCGCGGCCTCACCGAGGCCGACCTGGTGGAAGGGGTGCGCATCTCGGGAGCGGCGACGTTCGTCGCCGAGGTCACCGCCGAGGGGGTCCAGGCGCTCGTCTACTGAGGCCGGCCGTCGGCCACGGTCGGCTCCGGATCCGCCGCCTCGACCACCTGGAGCCCGGGGTGCACCGACGGCGGGTCCACGACCAGCTCCTGCCGCTCGCCACGCAGGTGGTGGGTGAAGTACGCGGTGGCGTAGTCCCGCAGGACGCCCAGACCCTGGTCGGTGGGCAGGGAGCCGAACTGCCGCGCCATCGTCTCGGCCGGTAGCCGGTCGCGCAGACCGAGCCGGTCGATCAGGTAGCCCTGGTCGGTGACGGACGAGTGCCCCGAGTCCGTCAGCCGCAGCCACTGGCGCCAGCCGCCGAGGCGGGGCCACAGCTGTTCCTGGGAGTCGTGGAACAACGGGGGAGACAGGTCGCTGGTCACCATCGCCAGTGGACGATCGGTCCCCTCGTCCAGGGCCGGTGGGAAGACGGGGGCGTCAAAGCCGATCCCGGCGTCCACCCGGGGATCCGAACGGAGCACCTCGGCCACGGCCGACCCGCCGGCCGAGTGCCCGGCCACGCCGATCCTGCGAGGGTCGATCACATAGGAACCCGACCACGGCGCCCCTCGGCCGGTCAGCGAGTCCAGGACGTGCCCGATGTCGGCGGCGCGGTTGAGGGAGGCCTCGGCCCAGCGGTCCTGTCCGCAGGCCAGGCAGTCCAGGAGACGTCCACCGGGGAAGGCGACGCCGGTGGCCTCGTGGGCGTGGTCGACGCCCGCGACGACGAAGCCGTTACCGGCCAGCCCCTCGGCGAGGACCGTCAGCCAGGCCCGCCCGAACCCCGCGCCCGGGGAGAGGACGACCAGGGGCGCGCTGCGGGGCGCGCCGGCGACGGGAGCGTCCACGAACGCGTTGGTGCCGATGGAGGAGAGGGTGTCGAGGGGGATGTCGAGCCCCTGCGCGCCGATCGCCGCGGCGGACTCCTCCGGGGACATGTAGGGCGCCCTGCGGCCGGTCTCGGCCCGCGCGGGGTACCACAGGGTCACCATCATCTCCCGCACCCCGGCGTCCGGATCCCACAGGTCGGTCCGGTCCCCGTCCACCAGGTGCAGGGTCGTGGTGCCGATGGGATGCGGCCCGGTGGCGGGCGGCAGCGCCACGGTGGGATGCCCCCCGTGGGGGGAGGCGGTGGCCGCGCCGGTCCCCGCCGACAGCGACAACGCCATGACACCGCCGGCCAGGAGGAGACGCAGCACCCTGTGCCGTGAACCGCGCCGTCCCGATGATCCGCCCATTCCACTCCCTCGCGATGTCGTCCGTCGTGGTGCGGCCGAGCCTAGGGAGGCGGAGGCCGCCGCCACCACGGGCGAAAGGGGGGATCCGGGGTTGACGGACGAGGGATCGGCGCTGATGGGCCTGTCAGACGTCCACGATGACGGTGAACGGCCCCTCGTTGGTCAGCGAGACCGACATGTCGGCGCCGAAGACACCGGTCTCGACGTGCGCGCCCAGGGCGCGCAGCTCCTTGACGACCGCCTCCACCAACGGCTCCGCGACCGGACCGGGAGCCGCGTCCTGCCAGGTGGGGCGGCGCCCTTTGCGCGCGTTGCCGTAGAGGGTGAACTGGCTGACGACGAGGAGCGGTCCGCCGATGTCGGAACACGACTTCTCCTCCGGCAGGATCCGCAGCGTCCACAGCTTGGCCGCCAGTTTGGCCGCCTGGGCCGGGGTGTCGTCGTGGGTCACCCCGACCAACGCCAGCAGGCCGGGCCCGGTGATGGAACCGACCACCTCACCGCCGACCGTGACCGAGGCGTGGCTCACCCGTTGTGCGACCGCTCGCATCCTCTGTTCCCCGTCTAACTCAGAGTCCGGAACTGCCGGGTGTTGGAGATGACCCCCGACAGCGTCAGTGTGAAGGTCTTGATGGAGTCGGCGAAGTCGTCGAGCTGCCACTCCGCGGGACCGTGGTACCAGGGCAGCCGGTCGCCGTCCAGTTCGGCCGAGCCCGCGGTCGCCAGGATCTGCGCCCAGCGTTCGACGTTGTCGAAGATGATCGCGTAGGGCAGGTAACGCGAGAACAACGGGACCCGCCGGCTGGGCGGGACGTCGTCGGCGTCGGCCCGGTGCAGGTAGGCGCGGAAACCGAGGGTGTGCGCGAACACCGCGCTGCCCAGCTTCGTCTTCGCCGGCATGTACTGCGCTCCCACCGTCACGGCCGCGCCCGCGATGACCACGGCCAGCCCGGTGAACGCGGCATGGGTGTAAACCGCCAGCAGCACCGTCAGGATCACACCGAACGCCGTCAGCGCGATGCCGGTGGTGGTCCAGCGGTTGCGCTCCAGGTTGGGACGCCGGGCGAACCACTTCAACCGGACCATGTCGCGGTACAGCTCCTCGCGCACACCGGCCAGCCGGGTCGCGAAGCTGTCCCCCAGCTCCGACAGGCGTACCGCGTCGCGGTTGTGGAACAGCGCGTCCAGCAGCAGCCGCTCGTAGCGCAGCAGCTCCTCGTCGTCCTCCGGCTCCGGGGCGCGCACCAGCCGCCAGTCGACCGAGGTGAAGTGCTCGTGCGGCAGCTCCTCGATGACGAGGTGGCCGCGTACCGCCAGGTCCACGACGGTCGCGGTGATGTCGACGACGTCGGCCTGCTCGTCGATGAGCGTCCCGATCTGACCGGGGTGGACCCCGTCGGGCGGCCGGAAGCCGATCGGCCCCTCGTCGCCGCTCAGCAGGGGGGCGTTGTCACCAGCGGCGGCCTCGGTGCGCAGGGCCCGTTCGTCGCGCCCGCGGGTCCGGATGAGCACGATCAGCCCGCCCACCAGCACGAGCAGCACCACGCCGAACACCGCCGAGGTCACCGGCGTGATCGAGAACGCGGAGGTGAGCGACCAGGTCCGGTCCAGGATCGGTTCGCCGGGGGCCACGCCGGACGGGTAGCCCACCACGATGCTCAACGTCTGACCGACGTCGAGGTCGGCCTGGACGAACCGGGCGATCAGCGCCTGGTGCCCGCCCATGTCGGAGGAGGTGCAGTAGATCGAACTACGCGGTTCGCCGGCGGCGCACGACAGCGCGAGCGGGGGGAGACCGGCGTCCACGGTCACCGTGGTCTCCTCCACCGGGAGGCTGTAACCGCCGACCGCCGCCCACTCCATCTCGACCCGCTCGCCGATCTCACTGGTCGTACCGCGGACCTGGTAGGAGAGGATGATCTCATCGGCGCCGGAGGGCTCGACGGTGGCTTCCAGCGTCGTCTCCCCGTGGGCCAGCGTCACCTCGGTGGCGCGGCCGTCGGCGCTGGTCGCGGTGAGGCCGGTGACCTCGTAGATCCGGTCGTGGTCGGTGTCGTAGGGTTCCCGGGTCACGAAAGTCCGGGTGAACCGCTCGGGCGCGGCGCCCCCGAAGGAGATGCGCTCCTCGGCGTGGAGCACCCCCTCGGCGTCGAGGAGGAGGTCGATCTCGTTGGTGGTCCTGCTACTTCCCGTGGCGGAGCCGGGGACGCCCGCGTGCGTCTGCGGCGCGGTGTCGCCGCTCTGCGCCCATGCCCCGGTGGGAGCCAACCCCAACAGCGCGAGGCCGGCCACCGTGGCGGCGGCCGGGCGCGCGAATCGATCCCACCACATGGCGAGAGAGCTTAGCCGTTGCCGGAGCGGGGCCGGTGACGACGGGGAACGGCGACGTGGTGGACCTGGCATAGCCGTCATAATCGAAAGGTCGGCCCTGAAACGATTGCCCCGATGTGGGGGAGAGGCAACCAGGAGGTGGGACGGAGACCATGGCGCGATGGCGTAGCCGCGTTTCCGGTACGGCCGACGACGACACCGGCGCCGGGTACGGGCCGCCGTCCTATGCGCGACGGCCGCGACGCCGGCTGGACATCGGAGTGACGGGGGTCCTCCTGACCGGGTTCGCCGCGGTGGGGCTGGCCGGATTCGTCACCGTCGCGGGGCTCTTCGACGAGGACGGGACCGAGCAGGGGGCCGCGGGTCTGCCGGGGACCAGCGCGGACCTCGGCCGGGAGGAGGACGGTGTCAGGCGTGTGGGCCGAAACGCCCTCACCGACAACCGTCTCTACGAGGGGGGTGAGCTGGTCGAGGTGGAGTGCCCGGCACCCGAGCTCGACCCCGACGACGCCGCGTCCATGGAGACGTTCCTGCACACCGTGACCGACTGCCTCGACGAGGCCTGGACGGCGCAGTTCGGTGATTCGAGGATGCCCTTCGAACCGCCCAACCGGATCTACTGGTACACCTCCGGCCAGAGTCCGTGCGGCACCTACCCGGTGGAGGGCGCCGCGGCGTTCTACTGCCAGGCCAACAAGGGCCTCTACCTGGGGGTCGAGGACATCGTGGACAACTCGGCCGACAGCAGGCGTCCCGCGGCCTACACCTTCCTGCTCAGCCACGAGTACGCCCACCACGTCCAGGGCGAGGCCGGGATCCTCGACCACTTCCACGCCGTGCGCGGCGCCGCGGACACCGAGGCCGAACGCGACGCCTGGACCCGGCGCAGCGAGTTGCAGGCCAACTGCCTGGGCGGCGTCTTCCTCGGCACGGTCGACGACAGCTTCCCCCTGGGAGCACGGGAACAGGCGCATATCCTCGAAGACGCCGAACTCCGGGGCGATTACGGAGCAGCCGGGCGCACCCACGGTTCCCCCGACAACGGCCGGATGTGGACGGCTCATGGGATGGACCGCAGGGATCCGGCAGCCTGTAACACCTGGGAGGCCGGAGAGGAGCTGGTCCAGTGAGCGGATCGGCGCCGAAGTAGCCGACGAGGGGCGGGCACAGGGGCGTGGAACCGGATCTGCGGGATGACGGGGGACGACGGTCACCCCCTTCCGCGCGCCCGCGTGTCGGCGGTCCGGGCATGTGGTCGGCGGTCGCGGCGGCCATGGCCGCCCTGGTCGTGCTCGTGTGGAGCACGGCCACCGGTGAGCCTCCCCGGCACGAGGCGGCGGGGGTCGCCGCGGCCTCGCCGGCTCCCGGCGAACCCGAGCCGCGGACGGCCGCGTCGGGAGAGGGACGCCTCTCCCCCTCGGGGGGCCTGACCGCCGTCCAGCGCCCTTCTGGCAAGGCCGCGCTCGTCGACAACCCGCTGTACGCGACCGGCCGGCTCGCCCCCCTGCCCTGCCCCGTCCCGGTCCCCGACGTGGACGACCCCGAATCGATGGAGGGGTTCTTGAACGTCGTCGCCGACTGCCTGGACAAGACGTGGCAGACCCAGTTCGCCAAGGCGGGGATCTCCTTCGAACCGCCCTCACGCGTGTTCTGGGAGACGCCGGGCACCAGCCCCTGCCGTGACTACCCCTCCACGGCCGGCGCCTTCTACTGCCGGGCCAGCAAGGGCATCTACATCGGCACCTCCGACGTCGTCGCCAAGTGGAACGGAGCCGACGACAGCGTCGTCTACGCCTCCCTGCTGGCGCACGAGTACGCCCACCACGTCCAGGGCGAGTCCGGACTGCTGGAGTACTACCACGAGCAGCGCAGGCTGGAGCCGGACCGGGCCCGGCAGAACGCCTGGACCCGGCGCAGTGAGTTGCAGGCCAACTGTCTGGCCGGAGCCTTCCTCGGCGCCGTCAGCGTCACCTACCCCATCTCCGCGGCCGACCGCGAGGTCATCCTCGCCGACGCGGCGGCCACCGCCGATCGCGAGGGCAGCTCAGCCGAAGAGCGCACCCACGGTTCCGCCGACAACAGCGTGCTGTGGATGGAGCACGGTCTGGAGGAGCAGGACCCCGGCGCGTGCAACACCTGGGAGGCCGCCGAGGAGACCGTGCAGTAGCGCCCGGAGGGAGGAAGGTCCCCGGCCGCTGTGCGCGGGGGTGACTCCCGGGAACCGGGTCACTCCCCATTGTGCCCGCGTCGCCGGTCCTGGGAGGATCCGGCCATGCCCGACGAAAGCACGGTGGAACTGAGGATCCACGGAGTCAGCGGGGCCTCCGCCGAGGAGCTGCTGGAGGTCCAGCCGGCGGGCCCGGTATCGGGAGACGACCTCGCCGGCTTCTACCGCCGACGTAGCGCGGCCGACGCCGAGACCGTCCCGGGGGTGACCCGCGAGGCGTTCGCGTGGGGCAACCTGACCTCGGGCCGCTCCTCCCGCGCGCTGTGGCTGCTGCTCCTGCCGTTCATGCTCGTCAACGTCGCCTACTGGATGGGACCGCGCGGCACGGGGGACGACCGCGCCCTGACGCATCGGGCCGTGGAACACGGTTACGACGTGCTCGTGCGGCTGCTCGCGTTGAGCCTGACCGTCCTGCTCACCCTCGCCGCCGCCGGCGTCGGCATGGATCTGGTCGGCTGGCAGTGCGCCGGGCACGGCAGCGCGTGCGCCCGACTACGTCCCTGGCTGGGCTTTCTGTCCGAGCCGGGCGCGCCGTTGGCGACCCCGGGCCGTTCGCTGACGGTGGGCGCGCTTCTTCCCCTGCTGGTCGTCGCGGTGCTGTGGAGGCTGTCGCGGCGCACCGGCGTCGAATACGAGGTGGTCTCGGCGACGATGCGCACGTCCCGGGACGCGGACGCCCCCCTCAGCGACCCGAGGTTCTGGCACAACGGCGCCGCCGTGGGGCGGCTGCGGTCGGCGCACATCGCGGTCGCCCTCGCCACGATCGCGCTGTCGCTGGCCGTTCCGCCGTTGACCCATGACCGCGCGTCCGGGGCGGCGCCGGCCGGAACCGTCCTGGTCGGCCTGATCGCCGCGACCGCGGCGGTCTCCACGGTGAGCCTGTTCGTCCCCACCACCGCCCGCACGGTCAACCACGTGACCGCCCGCCTCTGCCGCGCGTTGCGCAACGTCTCGACCCTGCTGCTCGCGCTCGCCGTGGGATACGCGCTGTGGCCCCGCCCCGGGTGGACGGCGACGGGGACGCTGCCCGGGCACACGGTCCTGCTCGATCTCCTGCTCGCGGCGCAATGCCTGGTGGGCGCGCTGCTCGCGGTGACCGCCGTCATCCAGTACCGGCGTGGGCGCGCCCACGCCGAGACCGCGATGGGGGGCCTGGCCGGCCCTTCGGTCGCGGCCACGGGGGTCGTCCTCGGCGGGGTGTTCTCCGCCGCGCTGGTCCACCAGTCGGCCGGGTGGCTGGGGGGCTGCCACTACCAGGGGGCCGAGAGGGCCGGTTGCATGGCGTTGCGCCCGCCGGACGTCTACGCCTGGTTGCAGATGGCGTTCACCCTGGAGGCGGTCATCGCGCTGGGAACGGCGGGCGTCGTGTGGCTGCTGTTGCGCGGGCGCGCGCGGGCCGAGCGGGAGGCCGTCGCCGGACGCTACCAGCGCTCCACCACGGCGGCGCGGACCCGCGACATCGCGCGGGCCCGTGCCCTCGGTTCGCTCACCGAGGTGCTGCCGGCCTGTCTGGGGGCGCTCCTGCTGCCGGTCGTGGCGTTGGCCGCCCTGGCGCTGTACGCGGCCATGACCGGACGGCTCACCGGTGACGGGGCCGGCGGGGGGTGGGGCGGGTTCGTCTCACCGGTGGCGGTGGTCGACGCGCCCGGATGGGCCAACGCCACCGTCGCGGCGATGGTCGGGATCGGGGCGTGGCTGGGCGGCGCCTTCCTTCTCGCGTTGATGTGGCTGGGGCGCAGCGCCTACCGGGACCGGCCCACCCGGCAGGCGGTCGGCGTGCTGTGGGACATCGGGACCTTCTGGCCCAGGGCCGCGCACCCGCTCGCCCCGCCCTCCTACGCCGAACGCGCGGTGCCCCAGCTCGCGACCCGGATCGCCGGCCTGACGGCCGACGGCACGGGGGTGGTGGTCTCGGGACACTCGCAGGGGTCGGTGCTCGCCGCGGCGGCCGTCTGGCAGCTTCCCGGCCGGTGCAGGGACCGGGTGGTGCTGATCACCCACGGCTCCCCGTTGTACCGCCTGTACGGACGGTACTTCCCGGCCTACTTCGGTCCGGAGGCGCTGGGAGAGCTGCGCGGGAGGGTGGCGGGCTGGCGCAACCTGTGGCGGGCCACCGACGCGGTGGGCGGGCCGATCCCGACCGACCGGGGCGACGTGGGGTTCGCCGAGCCGCTGCCCGACCCGCGGCACTACGAGCGGCGCGGCGGCGAGGCGCTGTACCCGAGGGTCCTCGGACACTCCGACTACACCGGCGACCCCGCCTACCGGGACGCGGTCGCCGCCGCGGCGCGCCGGCTGGCCGGGACGCGGCCGGGATCCGACGCGTCCGAGCGGGCGGGAGAGGAAAGGGACGTGGGCGAGGAGGACGCCACGACGGGGGAGGAGACGCTGGAGCCCTACCAGGGACCGTAGGGGCCGTCGCCCGGACGGCCGATGCTCTTCACCGCCGGACGCACGTCCAGCAGGTAGATCAGCGAGACGATCAACGAGAGGATGGTCAGGAAGGCGCCGTAACCGAGCACCGCGCTCAGCGACAGCAGCGTTCCCGCGCCGAGCAGACCCACCCACAGCCCCTTGGTCTGCTTGTCCATGGCGGGGAAGGCCTGAGCGGGGGTCCGGACGGCCTCGACCAGGGCGTACAGGGTGGTCACGAAGATCGCCAGGTAGATGACCTTCCACAGCAGCGAGAAGAACGACAGGGCGACCACAGCGAGCACCGAACCTTTGCGTGTACGTGGACGGGTGGGTGTTCTCCACAGTAAACGCCCGAGGGGCACAGAACGTGCCCGGATGAGCGGGGTGTCACATCGGCAGGTGCCACAGCCCCACGGTCGTGGTCATCAGGGTGACGGCCGAGGCGAGCACCGCCACGGTGGCCCCCCGCGAGAGCTGGGCGACCGGGTTGAGCAGCCGCGACACGCGGGTGACGACCTCGGGCTGGTCGGTGTGGGCCGCCGCCGCGGCCAACGCGCCGGCGGGAACCGGCGCGGTGCCGGCGGTCCCGAACCGCAGCAGCGCCATCGCGAGCTCCTTGGGGGAGTGCTCGCGCCGGGCCTCGTCGTCGGCGCACATCTCGATGAGCAGGGCGACGGCGTTGTAGTAGCCGACCATGAGGCCGACCCGGGGGAAGGCGCGCTTCAGCGACGAGAACGGCAGCAGCACCAGATCGTGCCGCTGGCGCAGGTGGGCGTGCTCGTGGGCGAGGACGGCGGCGAGCTCGCTGCGGTCCAGGACGGCGAGCGCCCCCGCGCTGATGACGATCTGGGAGTTGAGCACGCCGGGCAGGCAGTAGGCCGCGGCCGCGGGGTGGTCCAGGATGCGGGCGCCCGGAACGTCCGGGTCGTCGCGCGCGACCAGGCTGAGCAGGTCGCGGTGGCGCCTGCGGGTGCGCAGCACGTGCAGGAAGGAGGTGCTCAGCCCCCAGAACAGCAACAGGGTCAGGGCGACGGCGGCCACGATGGCGACCACCTGCGTGGCACCGAACGGGGTCTCGGCGAGCCCGGACAGGTACAGGCCGTGGGTGGCCGCGTCGACGGCCAGCGCGGAGAGCCCCCCGAAGACCCCCTGTTCGTAGGGGGCGAGCCCGAACGCGAGAAGCGCGCCGATGGTGGAGATGCCCCAGGCCAGCCCGAGGGCCTGCCAGGCGACGACGGCCACGTGGGGGCCGCGTAGAGGCCAAGAGGCCCGGCGAAGGCGTGCCGCCGCGAACAGACAGCCAACGGCGATGGTGGCGAGCAGTGCGGCACTGACCATAGGGCTACGTCCTCGGCTGGTCGATTTCCGCGAGCGCGCGGCGAAGCGCTTCGGCTTCCGTCCCGCTCATCGAGCGTACGAATGCGGCCAGCGCTGCGTCCGGGTCACCGGTCTGTCCCAGTGCGTCGAACATGAGCTCGGAGACGTAGTTCTCCCGGCTGGCGGCCGGACGGTAACGCCACGCGCGCCCTTCGCGGGTGCGTTCCACCACACCCTTCTTGGCTAGCCGATCAAGCACCGTCATGACGGTCGTGTGGGCGAGGTCGCGGTCGGAGAGCGCGCGCCCCACCTCACGAACCGTCATTGGCTCGATTCGTTCCCACAGTACATCCATCACCGCGCGTTCAAGGTCACCGAGCCGATTCATGCGTCACAGTCTACCGAGGGTAGTACTACGCACTGTCGCACCCCCGGGTGAGTTCTGGATTCCCCTGGGGCGCGGGATATGGGGCCTCGAAGACGGCATGGTGCGGGACGGGCCGGAGGGGGCGCCGAACACCCCGTGCAATACCTCACGTGCCGGGGTCTCCTCCACGGACCTTTCGCGAACGGCTCCCGGGGGGACGCGCGCGCCGTGGTCGTGACGGAGGGCGACGCCCCGGCTACGTTGTCGGCCATGCGAATCGAGATCCTCAAGGGCGACATCACCGAGCAGCGTGTCGACGCGGTGGTCAACGCCGCCAACTCCTCCCTGCTGGGCGGGGGCGGCGTGGACGGCGCCATCCACCGCAAAGGAGGGCCGGCCATCCTCGCCGCCTGCCGCGAGCTGCGGGCCTCCCGCTACGGCGCGGGCCTGCCGGTCGGGCAGGCGGTGGCCACCACGGCCGGAGACCTCGCCGCCGAATGGGTGATCCACACGGTCGGCCCGGTCTACAGCGCCACGCAGGACCGGTCACAGCTGCTCGCCTCCTGCTACCTCTCCTCGCTGCGCGTCGCCGACGAACTGGGGGCGCGCACGGTCGCCTTCCCCGCTGTCTCGACCGGGGCCTACCGCTGGCCGCCGTTGGACGCGGCGCGTGTCGCGGTCCACGCCGTGCGAGACGCCTCGACTACAGTGGGTGAGGTTCGCTTCGTCCTCTTCGCCGACCCGGTGTATGCCGCGTTCGCCCGCGTGATCGCCGGAACAGGGACGCGCCAGCTCTGACCTTAGGAAACTGCTGTGTTCGCGACGCTCTCGCGTAGGACCACGGTGCTCGTCGCATCGTCACTCGTCGTGTCCGCGGCGGGAATGCTCGCCGCCTTCCGGGCCGAGGAGGCGGGGCCGGTCCCGGTCACCGCGGCACGCCAGGAGGCCCCTCCACGCGCCACCGCCTTCGTCGAGCCCGGGGGCGGCGAGGCGACCGTCGAACCACGCCCCGGCGACGTCCCCGTCTGCCACGAACCCGGCCGCGACGAGATCGTCCACATCCCCGACAAGGGGGCGCCCAGCCAGGGCCGGCCCATCTGGATCCGGCGTCCTCCCGGCGAGGACAGCGCCGACCTGCCGGTGATGTACCTCCTGCACGGCTCCACCGGGACCCACCAGACGGTCCGCGACACCAACGTCGGCCCCCTGATGGACGAGCAGATGTGCCGTGTCGGCGTCCAGTTCGTGATCGCGGCGCCCTTCGGTCAGGAGGTCAACGGCAGCGACACCGAATGGGGTGACTCCGTCAACGGGGACTTCGCCATCGAGAGCTTCGTGACGGGGAAGGCGATCGAGGCCGTCGAGGGCGACAACCGCCGTCCTCGGAGCCTGCGCGCCATCACGGGCTACTCGATGGGCGGGTACGGTGCCGCCGCGCTCGCGTTGCGCCACCCCGACCTGTACTCCCAGTCGGTCAGCTGGGGCGGCTACTTCAAGGTCGACGACCCCGCCGGCACCTTCGGTGACGACCCCGAGGCCCACGCCCCCGACCTGCTCCTGGACGACCCCGAGGTACGTGACATCCGCTTCTTCCTGGTCGAGGGCACCGACGACTACACGCCGTTGCAGAAGGGCACGATCCACGGCGAGGCCGCGCGCTTCGCGAAACTGCTGGAGCGGCGCGACATGACCGTGGAGACGGCCTTTCCCGTGGGCGGCCACGACTACTCGACCTGGATCACCACCTATCCCCAGGTCGTCGACTTCCTCGTGGAAGGGTGGTCCGAGCAGCCCGCCTGACCGCCTGGGCGCCGGGCCGCCGCGCCCGGGGACGGGACATCTGACCGGACCGGCGACGTGAGATCGCTCTCCCACCCAAGGGAGGGCGGCGCCGGCGTGCCCCGCCGGCGTGCCGTTCCGGTGGCGGCGTCCTCCCGTTACCTCACCCCCGCGCCCTCGCGCGGACGGTCGCGCATCCATTATGGGAACACCGCGGCCACCCGGGGCTGTTGACCGTTGTGGCACGCAGTGAGCGACCGTTGACGGAAAAGAGGGCGAAGTCCAGTGCTGTCAGAGATTCCCGGCGCGGCCGGCACGGGAGCCGGCGGCCCCGGAGGAAGCGCGGCACCACGCAGGATCGCCACGATCAGCCTGCACACCTCCCCGCTGGACCAGCCCGGCAGCGGCGACGCCGGCGGCATGAACGTCTACATCGTCGAGGTCGCCAAACGGCTCGCCGAACGCGGGGTGGCCGTCGACGTCTTCACCCGCGCCACCGGACCCGAGCAGCCGCCCGAGGTCGAGATGGCTCCCGGGGTCACCGTCCGCCACATCGGGGCGGGCCCGTTCGGCGCGCTGGACAAGCACACGCTCGCCCGGTACCTGTGCCCCTTCGTCTTCGGCGTGCTGCGCGCCGAGGCGCGCAACGACCCCGGGCACTACGATCTCGTCCACGGCCACTACTGGCTGTCGGGCCGCGCCGGGCTCGTCGCCGCGCAGCGTTGGGGGGTCCCCCTCGTGCAGTCCATGCACACGCTGGCCAGGGTCAAGAACAGCGCGCTGGCCGAGGGCGACGTCCCCGAACCCGAGGCCCGGGTCCGGGGCGAGGACCAGCTGGTGCGCCAGGCCGACCACCTCGTCGCCAACACCGCCGACGAGGCCGCCCAGCTCATCCACCACTACGACGCCGATCCCGGCCGGGTCAGCACGGTCCCGCCCGGCGTGGACCTCGACGTCTTCACCCCCGGGTCGCGCGCCGACGCGCTGCGCACCCTGGGGCTGCCGTCCGACACCGCGCTGCTGTTGTTCGTGGGCCGGGTACAGCGTCTGAAGGCCCCGGACGTGCTGCTGCGCGCGGCGGCGCGGCTGGTCGAGGCCGACCCGGCGCTGCGCGAGCGCCTGGTCGTCGCCGTGGTCGGCGGGCTGTCGGGGGCCGACCTGGAGCAGCCGCGCCGCCTGGCCGAACTCGCCCGCACGCTCGGCATCGCCGATCTGGTCCGCATGGAGCCGCCGCGCACCCGGGCCGAGCTGGTCCACTACTACCGGGCCGCCACCGCCACCGTCGTCCCCTCGCACTCGGAGTCGTTCGGGCTCGTCGCGGTCGAGTCGCAGGCGTGTGCGACGCCGGTCGTCGCGGCCCGTGTCGGCGGCCTGCCCACCGCCGTCCGCGACGGGGTCTCCGGCGTGCTGATCGACGGCCACGACCCCGCCGACTACGCGCGGGTGCTGCACCGCATGATCACCGAGCCCGCGTGGCGGGACCGGTTCGGCGCCGCGGGGGTGGGGCACGCCCGTGGTCTGAGCTGGTCGGCCACCGTGGACGGCCTCCTCGACGTCTACCGCGCCACCTCGGCCACCGAGCCGCTGCCCGCCGCCGCCAACCAGTAACGGAGCCGTATGCCATCACAGGAGCAGAGCCAGGCGATCGAGGCGATCCGGACCGCGCTGCGCGAGGCGGGGCTGGAGTTCGAACGCCCGGACCCCGACGCCTTCGTCGTGACGCTGCCGGGCGAGCGCAAGCTCAAGACCCTGGTATGGCTGGGGGTCGGGGAGCACAGCCTGCTGGTCAAGACGTTCTTCTGCCGCCGCCCCGACGAGAACGAGGCGGAGTTCTACCGGTGGTTGATGCGCAAGAACAGCGACATGTACGGAGTCGCGTTCGCGGCCGACGAGGTGGGTGACGTCTACATCACCGGCCGCCTGCCCTTGGGGGGAGTCACGCCCCGGGAGGTGGACCGGCTGCTGGGCTGCGTGCTGACCTACTCCGACGACAACTTCAATCCGGCGCTGGAGCGCGGCTTCGCCTCGGCCATCCGCAAGGAGTGGGAGTGGCGGACCCGGCGGGGCGAGAACCCGCGCAACCTCCGCGCGTTCCGCCACCTGCTCGGCGAACCGGTCTCGGAGCGGACGGGCGACCAGACGCCCGCATTGGAGTAGACCAATCTTCGGGGCGGTGCCCTCCTCCGGGGGCCGACTCGCTAGGCTGATGCCCATGGGCACTCTTGTTCTGCTGCGTCACGGCGAAAGCGTCTGGAACGCCGAAGGTCTGTTCACCGGCTGGGTCGACGTCGACCTGTCCACCAAGGGCGAGGAGGAGGCGCGTAAGGGCGGCCGGCTGCTGCTCGACGCCGACCTGCGCCCCGATGTCGTGCACACCTCGGTGCTGCGGCGGGCCATCCGCACCGCCAACATCGCGCTCGACGAGGCCGACCTGCTGTGGCTGCCGGTCCGCCGTTCCTGGCGGCTCAACGAGCGTCACTACGGCGCGCTCCAGGGCAAGAACAAGGCCCAGACGCGCGAGGAGTACGGCGACGAGCAGTTCATGATCTGGCGGCGCTCCTACGACACCCCGCCGCCCCCGCTCGCCGACGACGCCGAGTACTCCCAGGTCGGCGACCCGCGTTACGCCGACCTCCCGCCCGAGCTCATGCCGCGTACCGAGTGCCTGGCCGACGTCGTCCACCGCATGCTGCCCTACTGGTACGACTCGATCGTCCCGGACCTGGCCGCGGGCCGCACCGTCCTGGTCGCCGCGCACGGCAACTCGCTGCGCGCGCTGGTCAAGCACCTCGACGGCATCGACGACGAGACGATCGCGGGCCTGAACATCCCCACGGGCATCCCGTTGGTCTACGAGCTCAACGACGACTTCACGCCGCGCAAGGCAGGGGGCGAGTACCTCGACCCCGAGGCCGCCAAGGCCGCCATCGAGGCCGTCAAGAACCAGGGTAAGAAGTAGCCGGCATCGACGAGGAAGGCCCCGGTCCGTGGTTCCCACGGGCCGGGGCCTCTGCGCGGCGTCGACGAGCCCTCAGGGCCGGGCGGGTCGCCTTCGTGTTCCTCTGCTCGTCTTCGGGAGAGGCTCCTCACCGTCACGTGGCAGTGCCTGATCGTGACGTTGGTGGGCTGACGGCTGGGCGTGTCCGAGCGCGGGCCAGCCGAAGGGGCCACGGGGAGCACGTCGTTGACCAAAGCCGCTGACCCGGCCGGGGACCGCCTTCTCGACGGTAGGTGGAGAACAGCGCCTGCTCCCGTGTAGGTCCTCATATTCACCGCAGGGAGGAAATGGTGCCTGGCCGCCTCCCGACGGCCAAGACGGCGCTGGAAAGGAGGGCGCGGTCAGTCGGCGAAACGGTCTTGGCGGTCGTGCCCGTGGATGTGATGCCGGGAAACGGCCTGTGAACTCTACCGGGACAGGCTCCTAGAGCAGCGGCCGTGGCCCCGTGTCGGAACAGTGGGCTCTGGCCCTGATTGTGGAGCGCCGGGGCCTCGGGGCGGGGAGCGGGCGGCCCGGCCGGGAGCCGGCCGGGCCGCGGGGGCCTCAGTCGGTGACGGGCTCGAACTTGTAGCCCAGACCCCGGACGGTCACGATGAAGCGGGGGTTGCCGGGATCGGTCTCGATCTTGGCGCGCAGCCGCTTGATGTGGACGTCGAGGGTCTTGGTGTCGCCCACGTAGTCGGCACCCCACACCCGGTCGATGAGCTGCATGCGGGTCAGCACCCGGCCGGCGTTGCGCAGCAACACCTCCAGCAGCTCGAACTCCTTGAGCGGGAGCTGGACGTTCTCGCCGCGCACGGTCACCACGTGCCGTTCCACGTCCATCCGGACCGGACCGGCCTCCAGGGTCGTGGGCAGCAGCGTCTCGTCCTCGCCGCGGCGACGCAGCACCGCGCGGATGCGGGCCACGAGCTCACGGGAGGAGAAGGGCTTGGTCACGTAGTCGTCGGCGCCCAGCTCCAGGCCGACGACCTTGTCGATCTCGCTGTCCTTGGCCGTCAGCATGATGACCGGGACGTTGGACTTCTGCCGCAGGGTCCGGCACACCTCCGTGCCCGACAGCCCCGGAAGCATCAGGTCCAGCAGCACGAGGTCGGCCCCGGTGCGGTCGAAGGTCTCCAAGGCGACCGTGCCGGTGGGCGCCACGGCGACTTCGAAGCCTTCCTTGCGCAGCATGTACGACAGGGCATCGCTGTAGGATTCCTCGTCCTCAACGACGAGTACACGCGTCACTGTGGTGCCTCCCGATAGGTGTTCTCACCGGAGCGCTGCGGCTCCCGAGTTTCGATCCGGGGCAGACGCAGGGTGAACGTCGAACCCGAACCCTCCTTGCTCCACACGCTCACTTCCCCACGGTGGTGGGTGGTGATGTGCTTGACGATGGCCAGGCCCAGACCGGTGCCACCGGTGGACCGGCTTCGAGCGGCGTCCACACGGTAGAAGCGCTCGAAGATGCGTTCGAGATCCTGCGGAGGGATCCCGATGCCCTGATCGGCGACGCTGATGTCCACCGTCTTGTCGGTGACGTCGGCCGTGACGGAGACACGGGTCTGCTCAGGACTGTAGGCGACCGCGTTGGCGACCAGGTTGCGCATGGCGGTGACGAGCAGGCCCTCGTCCCCCATGACGCGGATGCCCTCGGTGCCGCTGGAGACCAGCTCGATCTTCTTGGCGTCGGCCGCCATCCGAACGGCGTCCAGGGCCTCGTCGACCACGGACGCGATCTCGACCTCGTCGGGTTCGGACATGGGCTCGGCGCCCTGGATCCGCGACAGGGTGATGAGGTCCTGGATGACGCTGGTCAGCCGGGCGGCCTCCTGCTGCATCCGCGCGGTGAAGCGGCGTACGGCCTCGGGGTCGTCGCTGGCGTCGGCCACGGTCTCGGCCAGCAGGGACAGCGCGCCCACCGGGGTCTTGAGCTCATGGCTGATGTTGGCGACGAAGTCGCGGCGCACGGCCTCGACCCGCCGGCGTTCGGTCTGGTCCTCGGCCAGCACCAGCACGAGCCCCGTGCCGCCGAGCGGGGCGACGCGCACCGCGAAGGAGGTGGAGTCGGGGCCGAACTTGCGGACCGCCACCTCGATCTCGGTCTCGCGGATGACGCCGTCGCGGCGCACCTGCCGGGCGAGCGCGAGCAGGTCGCCGATGACGAGTTCCTCACCGCGGACGATGCCGAAGGCGCGGGCCGCGGAACTGGCCCGCAGGACCCGGTCGGTGGAGTCCAGGACGACAGCGGAGGAGGGGAGCGCGGCGAGCACCTCGGCGATGCCCGACGGAAGTTCTGATTGCGGCGCCGGGACCGGGGTACGGTTACGGCCCGCCTCACTGATCCGAAACGCCAGACCGGCCGCGACGCCTGTCACGAGTCCGACGAGCCCCGCTAGCGCGGCCAGTAGCTCCCCTTGCACACTTCGATCGTAAGCGGGAGAAGACCTCCTTTACCCGTGTGACCATGTGTTACAACCGAGGTTCCCGCAGTGTTCACCATCGATTCTGAAATGATTCAACTACCACCTGGGACGATTTGACCATGCGCGACACATACCACGAGGACCTCGACGCCCTCAGCGACCGGCTCATCGAGATGACACGACTGGCGCGCCACGCGATCGCCCGCGCGACCACCGCGTTGCTCGACGCCGATCTGGCAGCCGCGCAGGAGGTGATCTCCGGAGACGAGGAGCTCAACCGGCTCGACGAGGAGATCGAGCAGAGCGCGTTCGACCTGATGGCGCGCCAGCAGCCCGTCGCCAAGGACCTGCGGACCATCATCACCGCGCTGCACATGGCCGGCGACCTGGAGCGGATGGGGGACCACGCGGTCCACATCGCCAAGATCGCCCGCCGCCGCCACCCCGACTCCGCCATCCCGACCGAGCTGCGTTCCATCGTGCTGGAAATGGGGCACCAGGCCGAGCTGCTGGTCATCAAGGCCGGCGAGGTCGTCGCGGACCGCGACGCGGAGACGGCGCTGGAGCTCGACAAGGACGACGACCGGATGGACCGGCTGCGTCGCAAGCTCCTCGAGCGGATCCTCAACGAGGGCTGGTCGCACGGGGTCGAGGCGACGATGGACGTCACCCTCGCCGGCCGGTTCTACGAGCGGTTCGGCGACCACGCGGTGCACGTCGCCGACAACCTGGTCTACCTGGTGACCGGAAAGAAGCCCAAGGACTACGAGTCCGAGGTCTGATCCGTCGCGGCGTGCCTCGACGGGCCGTTCCGGGCCCCCGGGAAAGGGTGCGCGGGCCGTCCCGGCGGGTCGCGACGGCCACGGCCGGCAGGGCGTGGCGTGTGCTTTCCCGTCTGTGTGCAAGCACCTGCGGTAGGCTTTGTCAAGGGGCGGAAAGCGGTGTTGACCTGCGCGTTCGTAAACCAAATAGGTACGTTAAGTCACAGATTCGTGGTACCCTTGTGGTAGCGGAAGGGGTACTTGTCACATGACTTTCAAGGTCGGCGACACCGTTGTCTACCCCCATCATGGGGCTGCTCGCATTGAGGCTATCGAGACTCGCACCATTAAGGGCGAGGAAAAGACCTACCTCGTTTTGAAGGTCGACAAGGGCGATCTGACGGTGCGTGTGCCGGCGGAGAACGCCCAGGATGTCGGTGTTCGTGACGTGGTTGGCCAAGAGGGCCTGGACCGGGTCTTCGAGGTGCTGCGCGCGCCGCACACGGAAGAGCCCACCAACTGGTCACGGCGCTACAAGGCCAATCTGGAGAAGCTCGCCTCCGGCGACGTCAACAAGGTCGCCGAGGTGGTTCGCGACCTGTGGCGGCGTGACAAGGAGCGCGGACTTTCCGCGGGTGAAAAGCGAATGCTGGCCAAGGCTCGACAGATTCTCGTGAGCGAACTCGCTCTTGCCGAAAAGACCAACGAGGACAAAGCCGAAGCGCTCCTCGACGAGGTTCTGACCAACTGAGAACCAGTGTCTTGATGCGGAATATGCCACGGGTGGGCGTCGGAACCGACGTCCACCCATTTACATCGGGTCGCCCCCTTTTCCTCGCCGGACTGCATTGGCCGGGGGAAGAAGGCGTGAGCGGCCACTCCGACGGCGATGTCGCCGCCCACGCGGCCTGTGACGCCCTGTTCTCGGCCTGCGGGCTGGGCGACCTCGGTGCCCAGTTCGGCACCTCCGACCCCGCCTGGCACGGCGCCTCGGGGATCGCCCTGCTCACCGAGACCGCGGCGCGGGTCCGGGCGGCCGGCTACGAGATCGGCAACGTCGCCGTCCAGATCGTCAGCAACCGGCCGAAGTTCGCGCCGCGCAGGGCCGAGGCCGAGAAGGTTCTGTCCGAGGCGGTGGGGGCGCCCGTGACGGTGGCGGCCACCACGACCGACGGCCTGGGGTTGACGGGCCGGGGCGAGGGCATCGCCGCGATCGCCACCGCGCTGTGCGTGCGGACCGACGATTCGAACTGAGACGGGCGCGCGGGCGGGGTACCGTCCCCGCCCGCCGCGCCGTGCGTCACCCGCCCGGGGGCGTGGGCTCGCTGCGCACCCGCCCTGACGGGGGTTCCGGCGGAACGCCCTCGGGGACGGTCCGCCGCGGCTTGAGCACCATCGCCCGCTTGCGCAGCTCCGGTGTCGGGGGGTGGGCGGGGGCCGGGGCGTCGGACCCCTCGCTGTAGGACTCGTCGCCCGCCGGATCGTCGATCGGCGGGTCGGGGACGAACCCGTCGTCCACGCCGTCCACCGGCGGCGCCGTCCCCGCGTCGCGCGCCGGGGCGGGAACGGGCGCGGGGACCGGGTCCGCCGCCCGCTTGATCGGGTTGTCGCCACCGGGACGGCGCCGGGGCAGGTCGTCCGTCCCCCTCGCTCCGCCAGGGGCGGGGCGCGTCCGGTCCCCGTCGACCGAGGGGGCGGTGTCCCGTTCCGGGCCCTCCTCCACAACGGGCAGCGGCACGGTGTCGTCGTTGTCGCGCGGATCGGACCCGGCCGGCCCCGTGTGCTCGTGGGGAGGCGCCACCCGCACCGACCGGCCGGGGTGGGCCATGGACCGGGTGGGTTCCTCCTCCCAGCTGACCGGGTGGCCGGGGTCCTCCGCCACGGGGTCTTCGACGCGGGCGCGCGCGGGGATCTCGCCGCGGAGGTGCGCGATGATCCACAGCCACAGCCGGAACGCGATCAGCAGGGCCAGCCACGGGGCGCCCGCGACGACCACGACGGCGACCGGCTCCAGCAGGCGGTAGTCCAGCGAGCGCAGCGCGCTGGCGGCCGCCGCCAGCAGGATGAGCAGCAGGATCAACAGGTCGACCCAGATGCGCTGGGCCCGGGGCGCGTCCCGCAGGAGGTAGGTGGTCCAGAAGGCCACCAGCAGCAACAGCGTGAACACACCGGGGAAGACGTGGGCCAGTGGCGGATCGATGTTGCCCTGGAGCGCGATCTGGTAGATGCCGTTGTAGGAGAGCAGTATGGCGCTCGCGGCGATCACCAGGACGGCGATCCCGGCCAGCGCGATGGCGCCGACGCGGGAGCCGGAGCGGGACCCGCGCTCTGCGGGCCTGTCGGCTGGGGGCTTCGAGGAGGTATGAGCGGCCATCGTGCGCAGCAGGTTAGCCCAGGAGGCCCCGGTGGCACGAGGGACCGGTGCGCGCCGAGACGGTCGCCCGGGGACGTGGCGGAGCACCGGGGACCGGGATTCCCGCAGGTGGCGGACGCCTGCACCGTCCGGGAAGGGCGGGGAGGACAGGCCCGGACGGAGGACGTCGGGATTTTCCGCACAACACTCCTTTGGTTACGGACGCCCGGTTTCCGGGCAGGATCCCCGCCTCCGGGCGGCGGAACGGAGGCCGATGGCGGAACGGGGAGAAGAGGTCGGTCGCGAACCCCTCCGTGAGGGGTGGGGAAACGGCTACCCTTGAGACCGTGAGTCTGCGCTTCTATGACACCCGAGCCCGCACGGTCCGCGACTTCACGCCCCTGCACGAGGGACGTGTCTCGCTGTACCTGTGTGGTGCCACGGTGCAGGCGCCGCCGCACATCGGACACATCCGTTCGGGGGTCAACTTCGACATCCTGCGGCGCTGGCTCACCTACCGCGGCTACGAGGTCACCTTCTGCCGCAACGTCACCGACATCGACGACAAGATCATCCGCGTCGCCAAGGCCGAGGACATCCAGTGGTGGCAGGTCAGCGAACGTAACCAGCGGGCCTTCACCTGGGCCTACGACACGCTCGGCTGCCTACCGCCCACGGTCGAGCCGCGCGCCACGGGGCACGTGCCCGAGATGATCGAGCTGATGCGCAGGCTGATCGACCGCGGTCACGCCTACCCCGCCGCCGACGGCTCCGGCGACGTCTACTTCGACGTGCGCTCCTTCCCCGACTACGGCTCCCTCTCCAACCAGCGGATCGATCAGATGCGGGCCGCCGCCGACAGCGAGGGCGAACGCGACAAGCGCGATCCCCGCGACTTCGCGTTGTGGAAGGGCGCCCGACCCGGCGAGCCCAGCTGGCGGACGCCCTGGGGACCCGGCCGCCCCGGTTGGCACCTCGAATGCTCGGCCATGGCCACCAAGTACCTCGGCGACACGTTCGACATCCACGGTGGCGGCCTCGACCTGGTCTTCCCCCACCACGAGAACGAGCTCGCCCAGTCCCGGGCCGCGGGAGACGGGTTCGCCCGCTACTGGCTGCACAACGGCCTGCTCACCATGGGCGGCGAGAAGATGAGCAAGTCGCTGGGCAACTCGCTCCTGATCCCGCAGATGGTCCGCAAGGTCCGCCCGGTCGAGCTCCGCTACTACCTGGGCCAGGCCCACTACCGGTCCATCATCGACTACTCCGACGAGGCGCTCGCCGAGGCCGCGGCGGCCTACCAGCGCATCGAGGGGTTCCTCACCCGGGTGGCCGAGGTCACCGGGGGAATCCAGCCGGCCGCCACGGTGCCCGACGAGTTCGCCCTGGCCCTCGACGACGACCTGGGGGTGTCCCAGGCGCTGGCCGTGGTCCACGGCCACGTCCGCGAGGGCAACTCCGCCCTGGCCGAGGGAGCCAAGGAACGCGCCGCCGGCATCGCGGCGAGGCTGCGCACCATGCTCGACGTGCTCGGCCTGGACCCGCTGTCGGAGCAGTGGGCCGGAGCCGAGGACACGGGGCTGCGCGAGGTCGTCGACGCCCTGGTCACGGTGGCGCTGGAACAGCGCCAGGCCGCGCGGGCCCGTAAGGACTACGCCGCGGCCGACGAGATCCGCGACCGTCTCGGCGCGGCCGGGATCCTGGTCGAGGACACGCCACACGGACCGCGTTGGGAACTCAAGCGCGGGTAGCCGCCGCGCCGCCAGGAACGAACATCACGAGACAGCGAGGGCCGCGGCCGGGGAGGCCGCGGCTCTGCCGCGTGCACGCAGGCACGCGCGGCGATCGCGCACCCGCGCTGCACGAGCGAACGGAAAGGACCGCGTCCCATGACGGCGAAGCACAGCAAGAAGGGCCCGACCAAGGGCAGTGGCGGCAAGGGGCGACGTTCCCTGGAAGGGAAGAAGGGGACGCTGCCCGCCGAGAAGAGACACTGGTACGACGACAAGCAGCGGGCTCGCGCCGCCAAGCGCAAGAACGAGTCCGCCGCGCCCGCCTCCGGCGGGACCCGCCGCGATCCGCGTGGCGCTCGCCGCGCCGGCGGCGCGGAGCTGCTGGTCGGCCGTAACCCGGTGGTCGAGGCGCTGCGTGCCGGAATGCCGGCGAACCGGCTGTTCCTGGCCACCAACCTCGACAGCGACGAGCGGGTCACGGAGGCGGCCCGGCTCGCCGGGGAGGCCGGGATCGAGATCTCGGAGATCACCCGCCCCGAGCTGGACCGGCGTTGCGAGAGCAACGGGCAGCCGGGCGCCGCGCACCAGGGGGTGGCGCTGCTGGTGCCCGCCTACCGCTACTGGGAGCCCGAGGACCTGCTCGACCGCGTGCTGGAGGACGAGACGCCGGCGCTCATCGTCGCCCTGGACGGTGTCACCGACCCGCACAACCTGGGGGCGATCGCCCGCTCGGCGGCCGCGTTCGGCGCGCATGGCCTGCTGATCCCCGAGCGCCGCGCCGCGGGGGTGACGATGGCGGCCTGGAAGACGTCGGCGGGCACCCTGGCCCGGCTCCCCGTCGCCCAGGCCACGAACCTCACCCGGACGCTGGAGGCCTACAAGAAGGCCGGCCTGTTCGTCGTGGGGCTGGACGCCGAGGGAGAGGTCCGGCTGGACGGCCTGGAACTGGCGACGGGGCCGCTGGTGATCGTGGTCGGCTCCGAGGGCAGGGGACTGTCGCGCCTGGTCCGCGAGACGTGCGACGAGGTGGCGAGCATCCCGATCAGCGGCGCGGAGTCGCTGAACGCCTCCGTCGCGGCCGGGGTGTCGTTGTACGAGGTGGCGCGGCGCAGGTTGTCCGAAGCGTAGTCACGAGCCGGTACCATTCGTCTGGGTGCCCTTCGGGCATCCGGCCGGCGTGGCTCAATTGGCAGAGCAGCCGCCTTGTAAGCGGCAGGTTAGGGGTTCAAGTCCCCTCGCCGGCTCATGGTGCGATGGCCGGCCCCGCTCAGGGGCCGGCCATCGGCGTCTTCGCCCCCTTCTTCCCCGCTGTGTCCGGGAGTCCGGGCCCGCCTTTCCGCGTTCGGACGGGGTGGCTGCCGATTCCGCGTCCCGTGACGTCAGCGGACGGATCCGACCATTGATTCGTGTTTCGGATGGGCCTTTCGAGGTCATCGGGTCCCGGCACGATCGGAAATCGGGTGACGTTCCCATTCCGGGCGGGTATCCGCTCGGTGGGGGGAGAGCGGCGAGGAGGACAGGTGCGGGACGGCGACTGGGTTGCGCAGACGGGAACGGAGATCCGGGGCGTCCTGAAGGTCATGGTGGACGCCGGCTGGTTACCGGGCGGGGTGGCCGTCGTCGGAACGGACAGCATGTGGGAGTTCGTCGCGGTGGGCGGGATCGCCCGGGAGTGCGGCGAGGCGATCGCGGCGCCCGACGTCTACTACGACACGGCGAGCCTGACCAAGGTCATGGCGACCTGGCCGCTCGTGGGGCTGGCGGTCGGCGACGGGGCGCTCGACCTGGACGCGCCCATGGGGTCCTACTTTCCCGGAGGCCCCCGACCGGGCGATGGGGTCACGGCCCGGCAGATCCTCACCCACACCTCCCGGCTGAACCCGGTGACCTGGCTGGAGCGCTACGTCGGAACGGGACAGGATCTCGCCGAGGCCATCCTGAGCGAACCGTTGGACGACACGGGCTACCGCTACATCGACCGCGGGTTCATCCTGCTGGGACTGTTGCTGGAGCGGCTCTTCGGCGCACCCCTCGACCGGTTGGCCGAGGAGACGTGGCGATCCATGGGACTGTCGGCGACCACCTACGGTCCGCTTCCCCGCACGCCCTCTGTCGCCCCGACCGAACGGCGCATTCCCGGGGCGGCGCCGACCTGGGGGGTCGTCCATGACGAGTCCGCCGCGTTGATGGGCGGCGTGGCCGGGCACGCCGGCGTGTTCACCACGGCGACCGACCTGGGCGCGTTCGCGCGCGAACTGTTGCGGACCTACGACGGCGAAGGGGGGCCGCAGCCCCTCACCGGCTTCGTCCGGGAGAGCTGGCGCCCGCACGTGCCGGTCGGGGAGGAGTTCTCGCGCGGACTGGCCTGGTTGGTCACCGACGACGGGCTCGTCTACCACAACGGCTACACCGGGACCAGCCTCTACCTCTATCCCGAGACCGGACGGTACGTGGGGCTGCTGACGAACGCGGTGTACCACGGACGGCGCCGTGTCGGGCTGTTCGACCTCCGCGCCGCCGTACGGGCCTCCCTGGTCGCCTGAACAGCGCCGGCCCGCCCCGTTCGGCCGGGAGGGACGAGCGGGGCGGGAGACGTCGGATCAGGACGTTTCGCGCCCACGTCCACGTGTCTTGCGGCGCCGACCGCGCCGAGGCCGTTCCTCCCGCTCCTCCTGCGCTTCCTGCGCGGGCTCACGCTCGGGCAGGTCGTAGGGGTTGGCGAGCCGGCGTCGCAGCGTGAGGACGCCCACGACGGCCAGGACCACGACCACGAGCGCGCCGCCGGCCCACAACGTCCAGGCGGGAACCGGCAGCCCCTCGTCCGCCTCCTGCGCGAGTTCGGGATCGAACGGGGGGACGTCCTGGGCGATCCGCCCGGCGGCCTCCAGCGCGCCGGGAGCGTTGAGCAGGGGCGCACCCGCCCCCTGGGCCGTGTCGGCCCCCGTGACCAGGGCCTCCGCCACCTGCTCGGGACGTAGCTGCGGGTGCTCGGCGCGGACGAGGGCGGCCACACCGGCGGTGAAGGCGGCGGCCGCGCCACCGCCGGAGGCGTCGGCGTAGCCGCCGTCCAGTCCGGTCGTCGTGATCTGCGCGCCGGGCGCGGTCAGCGCCACGCCCTCCGGCGCGGGGGACGCCGGGGCCTGGTCCTGGCCGACGGGGGCGACGGTGAGCACCCCCTCGTAGGACTCCGGGGAGGAGGTGAAGTCGGCGACCCCGCCGACCCCGCCGGCCGCGACGACCAGTACGCCGTGGTCCTGGGCGAACTCGATGGCCTGTCGCTCGGCCTCTCCAGGCTCGTCCGCGCCGTCGCCGATGGGGACCACGATGACCTGCACGCCCTGGCTCACCGCGTGGCGCAGCCCCTTGGCCATCGAACCGGGCGTCGCGGAGGGGACGCCCTCGTCGGAGGCGACCCGGATCGACAGGATCCCCGCCTCAGGGGCCACCCCCATGACACCGCCGGTGTGCTCCCGGCCGTGTCCGCTGGCGGCGATGATCCCCGCCATCATCGTGCCGTGCTCCCCGGCGTAGCCGTTGCCGGGTTCGCGGCCCTGCCCGGTGAGGTCGGGGCCGAAGGCGACGGAGCCCGAGAGGTCGGGGTGGGTGTCGTCCACACCGGTGTCGAGCACGGCGACCGTCACCCCGGCGCCGCGTGTGGTCTCCCAGGCGTCGGAGGCGCCGATCGCCTCCAGGCCCCATTGGTCGAGTCGTAGGTCCTGCACGCCCTCGGTCGCCTGCGCCGCGGTCGCGGGAGCGGCTGCGAGGAGGCTCCCGGACAGCGCGGTGCACGCCCCTAGGACGGCGGATGTGACGATCCTGTGCCTGCGCATGGCGGACTACCCCTCCCGCGATCCCTTCGGCCGGGCTGATGTCGTACTTCGTCGCCCTTGCCGTGCCCCCGTAGGCGCTGGTCATTCTGTCACGAGTGCACCACTTGCCTCTGCCGTCACGCGCCTAGACCCCGCGGGGCCCGGGCCGGGACCGTCCTCCCGCGCGCAGGGTGACGTGGTCGCCCACGGTCAGCCCGAGGACGGCCGCCGCGTCACCGCCGTTGACGGCGAGCGCGGCGTACCCGGCGGAATCGACGAACAGGAGCGGTCGGCCCTCGGGGACGGCGCCGAACGTGGTGGTGACGGGAAGCTCGCGCACGCCACAGGGCAGCGCCGCCTCCACAGTGGCCGGTGTGCCCCCGGGGACGAGGCGTTCCATGTCGTCACCGCGCAGGGAGAGCTGGCAGTTGCCGAACCGGTCGACCGCCCGGACCTCTCCCAGGGCGGTACCGGCCGTGACCGAACGACGTGGCGGGGGAAGCCGGACCAGGGACTCCGGAGGAATGCGCTCCCCGGTCTCGGCCGGCGACAGCCCCGCCGCGATCCGCGCCGCCACGGGCGCGTAGACGTCCCGGCCGTGGAAGGTCGCCGACACGGGACGGCGCCACAGGTCCTCGTTGGTCAGCTCCCACACCGCCTCCGCGCCGCCGAGCGCGTCGGCGGCCCAGGGCAACAGCCCATTGTCGGGGCCGACGAGCACGTGACCGCCCGCGGCGATCGCCACGCTGCGCCGTCGGGTGCCCACCCCGGGGTCCACCACGCCCACGTGCACGCCCCCGGGAGGAAGTTCGGGAAGCGTCTCGGCGAGCACCGTCGCACCACGTCGGACGTTGCCCGGCGCGATCTCGTGGGTGATGTCGATGACCCGGACGTGCGGGGCGTGGCGCAGCATCTGCCCGTGGCAGATCGCCACGAAGCCGTCGAGGGTTCCGTAGTCGGTCAGGAAGGACAGGTATCTGTTCCCCCCGAGGTCAGTCATGGATGTTCTCCCCCTCAACACTCAAGCGGAGTCGCTACGATAAGTCGCGCCAATCCGGACGAGGAGCCGCCCAATGTCAGATGTCGGGCCTTTTTCCCGAGGAACATCAGATCTCCCAGCGGACGGGGCCACAGGAGAGACCGATCTCGGCGAACGCGAACAGCGGATCCTCGCGTTCGAACGCCAGTGGTGGAAGTTCGAAGGCTCCAAGGAACAGGCCATCCGTGACGAGTTCGGCTTCTCCCCGACGCGCTACTACCAGTTGCTCAATGGTCTCATCGACCGGCCCGAGGCGCTGGCCCACGACCCGATGACCGTGAAGCGGATCCGCCGGCTGCGCGCCGACCGTCGCCGCCAGCGCACCGCCCGTATGCTGGGCATCCAGCTCTAGGGGCCGCGGCGCAGCCGCGAACTCCCGCCCGCGCGGCACCGCGCGGCGACGAGGACCACGAAACCGGAAGCCACCCGATGTCCCTGCCCTCTCCCCGGACCACCGTAGGCGTACAGGCGCTGGAACAGATCCTGTCCGATCCGCGTCGGGCCGTCCTCGCGTTCGACTTCGACGGAACGCTCGCCCCCATCGTCCCCGACCCCAGGCAGGCCCGCGCCCACCCCGGTGTCGTCCCGGCGCTGGGCCGGCTCGCCCCGCTGGTCGACACCGTCGTCATCGTCACCGGGCGGCCGGCCGCGACCGCGGTCGAATACGGGGGCTTGGCGCAGGTCCCCGGCATCGTCGTGCTCGGCCAGTACGGCAGGGAGCGCTGGGAGGCGGGGCGGATCGACGTTCCCGAGCCCCCGCCCGGTGTGGCGACCGTCCGCGCGGAGCTGCCCGCGCTGCTGTCCCGTTGCGGCGCGCCCGAGGGCACCTGGATCGAGGACAAGGAGCACGCGCTGGCCGTGCACACCCGCCGGACCCCCGACCCCGACGCCGCGCTGGACCTGCTGCGCGCGCCGTTGACCGAGCTGGCCGCCCGCACCGGCCTGGCCATCGAACCGGGGCGCATGGTCATCGAGATGCGCCCGCCCGGCATGGACAAGGGGGCGGCGTTGACCGCCTTCCTCACCGAGCGCGGCGCCGGATCCGTGCTCTACGCGGGGGACGACCTGGGAGACCTCGCCGCCTTCGACGCGGTGGAACGGGCACGCGAGCGCGGGGTGGCCGGGCTGACCGTGTGCAGCGGCTCGGACGAGGTCGTCGCGCTCGCCGAACGAGCCGACCTGGTCGTGACCGGCCCGGCCGGTGTCGTGGAGCTTCTGGAGGAGCTGGCCGCAGCGGTCAAGGACGGCTGAACCGGCCTTGGATTACGCCGCGCGCTGAACCGGGCGCCCGCGGGGACCAAACCGTGGTGTGGCCCCCGGGAAGACCTTAGGGTCGGGTCCAGCCACACCGTTCGATCCGGTTGCGGAGGACCCATGAGCGAACGCCCGGTACCGGCCACCCCCCTCCCCCAGGTCCACGGCGAGCCGCTGATGCGCGATCTCATCGGCACCGTGCTGCGCCGTGCCCGCCTGGAGCAGGGGCGCACGCTGCGCGAGGTCGCCGAGGCCGCCCAGGTGTCGCTGCCCTACCTCTCCGAGATCGAACGGGGCCGCAAGGAGCCCTCCTCCGAGGTGCTCGCGGCCGTGTACCGGGCGCTCGGCCTCCACCTCGTCGATCTCCTGGGCGGCCTGCACAGCGAGCTCACCGCCGCACCGGCCCACCCCCCGATGCGCCCGATGCGGGGGAGCGCTCCGCGCGCCATGGCGCTGGCGGCCTGACCCGGGGCCGTGGAGCCGTGTCGCGGTGGCGTCTCATCGGGGCGCCACCGCGGGGAGGCGCGTGGCGACCAGCCCGTCGACCAGGCCGTACTCCTGCGCCTGGCGCGCGGTGAAGATCCTGTCCCGGTCGGTGTCCTCCCGCAGCCGTTCCACGCTCTGCCCGGTGTGCAGGGCCAGGATCTCCTCGATCTCCGCCCGCACCCGCAGCACCTCGGCCGCCTGGATCTCCAGGTCGGCGGCCTCGCCCCGACCCTCGGCCGAAGGCTGGTGCAGCAGGACCCGCGAGTGCGGCAACGCCATGCGCTTGCCGGGCGCTCCGGCCGCGAGCAGCACCGCCGCGGCCGAGGCCGCCTGGCCCATGCAGAACGTCGCGACGTCGGCGCGTACGAACTGCATCGTGTCGTAGATCGCCGTCAACGCGGTGGTGGACCCTCCCGGGGAGTTGATGTAGAGCTGGATGTCGCCGGTGCTGCTCTCGTGGTCCAGGTGCAGCAGCTGCGCCATGACCACGTTGGCGACGTCGTCGTCGATCGGTGTGCCGATGAAGACGATCCGCTCCGACAGCAGGCGGCTGAACACGTCGGAGGAGCGCTCCCCCGACGGGGTGCGTTCGACCACCATCGGCACGGTGTAACGCCCGCTCACGCCCGCGCCCCCCGCCCGTCCGCGCTGAACCCGAACCGGCGGGCCGCGTCGCCGCCCAGCTCCGCGGCGCTGCGCACGACCTGGTCGACGAACCCGTAGTCCCTGGCCTCCTCGGCGGTGAACCACCGGTCGCGGCGCTGGTCCGCCACGACCCGTTCGAGCGGTTGACCGGTGTGCTCGGCGATGAGCCGCTGCATCGTCGACTTGGTGTGCGCGAGGTTCTCGGCCTGGACGGCGATGTCGGCGGCGGTGCCGCCCAGCCCGCCGGAGGGCTGGTGCATCATCACGCGAGTGTGGGGCAGGGCGTAGCGCTTGCCCGGCGTTCCCGCGCACAGCAGGAACTGCCCCATGCTGGCGGCGATGCCCATCCCGAGCGTCACGACGTCGTTGGGGATGAAGCGCATCGTGTCGTAGACGGCCATCCCGGCGTGGACCGAGCCGCCGGGACTGTTGACGCACAGGACGATGTCCCGCCGTGGGTCCTCCTCGGCGAGCAGCAGCAGCTGGGCGCAGACGCGATTGGCGCTCGCCTCGTCCACCTGGGTGCCCAGGACCACCATCCGGCCGTGGAGGAGCCGGGTGGCGACGTGGTCGTCGAACGGTGCCGCGCCGATCTCCGACGCGGCGAGCCGTGGGGGTGTCACGAGCATGATCTCCTCCTTCTCGCGGCCGCGGTGGGCGGGCGCGTTCGCCCGCTCCCGGCCGGTCCCCTCCAGGCTGCGCCTTGGGGGAAGGCGCCGGCGAGCGTTTCTGCCCTGCGGAGATCTGCTCAGGGCAGAGGGGAGGAGAGGCGCCCGAACGCGACGGCGGACGCCCGCGGCGGGAGGTCCCGCCGCGGGCGTCCGCCGTCGCGTCGTGTTCTCAGACCAGGGCGCGCAGCTGGTCGGCGAACCAGCGCTGCGGCGGCAGCGCGACGGCCGCCTCGGCCAGGCGGGTGCAGCGCTCACGGCGCTCGGCGTCGGGCATCGACAGCGCGGTGTGCAGCGCCTCGGCGGTCTCGCTGACGTCGTAGGGGTTGACCAGGATCGCGTCACGGCCCAGGTCGTCGGCCGCTCCGGCCTCCGTGGACAGCACCAGCGCGCAGCCCTCCTGCGACAGCACCGGCCCCTCCTTGGCGACCAGGTTCATGCCGTCGCGGATGGGGTTGACCAGCAGCACGTCGGCGATCTGGTAGGAGGCCAGCGAACGCGCGTAGTCGTCGTTGACCTCCAAGACGACCGGCGTCCAGTCGTCGGTGCCGAACTCCGCGTTGATCTCCTCGGCGAGGCGGCGCACGCTCTCGGTGTAGGCCCGGTACTCCGGGACGTCGCCCCGGCTGGGGTAGGCGAAGGCGAGGTGGGTGACGCGCTCGCGCCACTCGGGCCGCTTCACCAGCAGCTCACGGTAGGCGGCCAGGCCGCGGACGATGTTCTTGGACAGTTCCGTGCGGTCGACGCGCAGGATCAGCCGGCGGTCGCCGACCATCTCCCGCAGGGCGGCGCGGCGTTCGGCGACGTCCTCGGCCGCGGCCCGGGCGCGCAGCCCCTCGGCGTCGGCGCCCAGCCCGTGCACGCCCACCCGGACGATCCGCCCACCGCAGTCCACGGTCCGGTTGTCCCAGTTGACGTCGGCGCGCAGGAACGTCTCACAGCAGCGCAGGAAGGCGTCGGCCCAGCGCCGGCTGAGGAAACCGACGTGGTCGGCGCCCAGCATGCCCTCCAGGAGCTCCCGGCCGATGTCGGCCGGCAGCATCCGGAAGTACTCGGGCGGGGCCCAGGGGGTGTGGGAGAAGTGCGCGATACGCAGGTCGGGGCGGCGGCCGCGCATCATCCTGGGGACGAGCGCCAGATGGTAGTCCTGGACCGCGACCTTGGCGCCGTCGGCGGCGCCGGTGACCAGCGCCTCGGCGAACGCCGCGTTGTAGGCGCGGTAGTCGTCCCACTCGGTGCGGAAACCGGCGTCGAACAGCGGCTTGTTCGGGGTGTCGTAGAGCATGTGGTGGACGAACCACAGCGTCGAGTTGGCGACCGAGTTGTAGGCGTTGGCGAACGTGGCGGCCGGGATGTCGATCATCCGCACCCGGGCACCGCCGAGATCGAAGCCGGCCTGGTCGATGCGGCCCTCGGGAGACTCCGAGACCGCCTTGCGGTCGGCGTCGGAGAGCGCGGCGCACACCCACAGGGTGTCGGCGTCCCCGGCGACCGAGCTCAGCCCGGAGACGAGACCACCGCCGCCACGACGGAACCTCAGGGAACCGTCATCGTCGACCGAGAAGGAAACCGGACCCCGGTTGGAAGCGACGAGGATCTGCGCCTTGTCCACCTGATCGTCCACCTCTCCCGTGAATTGCAAGGAACCCCTACTTAACTACATGGATCGGGCAGTGGGACAGAGCGGGGTATGCGGTAGTGACGTGGTGAGTCTCACCCGGACGGATGCGGCGCAAACACGTCCCCGCTCGCCCCACCGCCAGGACGTGGGGTGGCCCCCCTACCATCTGCTGCCCCGCCGGGGCGGTTGATCACCTCCGGTTTCGGGGGCCGGGGGAACTCCCGGACCCGGCTGGAAAAACCGCGAGGCGGTCGGTTACAGTGACCAACGGATTCAGGAATCCGCTTTTCCCGACAACTTCATATTGCTCATCCAGAGGGGTGGAGGGACCGGCCCTACGAAGCCCCGGCAACCATCTCGGTACACGTTGCTCGTCAGGTGCGAGGCGGCCGGGACAGGTGCCAACTCCGGCCCGGGACCAAAGTGGTCCACGGGTAAAGATGAGGGGAGACGCCTCGCATGGCGGTAACCGCCACGGAACCCAGCACGCCCACCTCCGCCGCCTTCGGCCCCGCCGTCGCGCTCTCCTGCCGCGAGTGCGGTGAGCGCTACGACCTCGGCCCGCGCTTCGCCTGCGAGTTCTGTTTCGGCCCTCTTGAGGTGGCCTACGAGTTCGGCGACATCACCCGCGAGTCCATCGAGCGCGGCCCCAACAACATCTGGCGCTACGCGGGCCTGCTGCCGGTCCCGGCCAACGTCCGCGAACTCCCGAACATGAACCCGGGCCTGACCCCGCTGGTGCGCGCCGACCGCCTCGCCGCCGAACTCGGGCTGCGCTCGCTGCACGTCAAGGACGACTCGGCCAACCCCACCCACTCCTTCAAGGACCGCGTCGTCGCCATGGCCGTCGAGGCGGCGCGCAACTTCGGGTTCACGACGCTGTCCTGCTCCTCCACCGGCAACCTGGCCGGCGCGGTGGGGGCGGCGGCGGCCCGCGCCGGGTTCCGTTCGTGCGTGTTCATCCCGGCCGGCCTCGAAGAGGCCAAGGTCGTCATGGCCGCCGTCTACGGTGGCCGGGTCGTCGCCATCGACGGCAACTACGACGACGTCAACCGCTTCTGCTCCGAGCTCATCGGCGACCCGGCGGGTGAGGACTGGGGTTTCGTCAACGTCAACCTGCGGCCCTACTACGGCGAGGGCTCCAAGACGCTGGCCTACGAGATCGCCGAGCAGCTCGGCTGGCGGCTTCCCGACCAGATCGTCGTCCCGATCGCCTCGGGCTCCCAGCTCACCAAGATCGACAAGGGCTTCCGGGAGCTGATCGCGCTCGGCCTGGTCGAGGACAGGCCCTACAAGGTGTTCGGGGCGCAGGCCACGGGCTGCTCACCGGTGGCGCGGGCCTGGGAGGACGGCCACGACGTCATCCAGCCGGTCAAGCCCGACACCATCGCCAAGTCCCTGGCCATCGGCAACCCGGCGGACGGCCCCTACGTGCTGGACATCTGCCGGCGTACGGGCGGCGCGGTGGCGCACGTCGACGACGACGAGATCGTCGACTCGATCCGCCTGCTCGCCCGCACCGAGGGCGTCTTCGCCGAGACCGCCGGCGGGGTCACCACCGGTGTGCTGCGCAAGCTGGTCGCCCAAGGGGACATCGACCCCGACGCCGAGACCGTCGTCCTCAACACCGGTGACGGCCTCAAGACGCTCAACGCGGTGAGCGGCACCGGCGTCACCGCCACCATCCCGCCCTCCCTGCGCGCGTTCAAGGAGGCCGGCCTGCTGTAGGCCGGGTCCGTCCGCCGTCCCACCCAGACCGCCGGATCGCTCCGGCCAGCACGAGGAGTACATCCCGAAGATGAGCGTCAGCGTTCGCGTGCCCACCATCCTGCGCACCTACACCAAGGACGCGGCCGAGGTCACCGCCGAGGGGAGCACCCTCAGGGAGGTCCTCGACGACCTTGAGGCGAACCACCCCGGCATCCGGGCGCGCATTCTCGACGACCAGGGCAAGATCCGCCGCTTCGTCAACGTCTACGTGGGTGACGAGGACGTCCGGTTCGCCGAAGGGCTCGACACCGCCACGCCCGCGGGCAGCCAGGTGTCGGTCATCCCCGCGGTGGCCGGCGGCTGCTGAGCGTCGCCTGTCCGTTCCCGGCCCGTTCCCGCCCGTCCGGCGGGGCGGGCCGGTTCCGTTTCCTCCCCTGACCTGCTGGTAAGAGGGGGGCGAATTCCTGGCGAAGGCGTTTGCACTCGCCGGTGGTGAGTGCTAAAAATGGGACCGTTAGCACTCTGAGACATCGAGTGCTAATCCTGGATCGAGGCGACGAGGCCGCATCCCCCGGCAGACGGGTTGTCGGTGGGACGGTGGCCGTCCGTCGCGGGCGTCGGCTCGTTCCAATGCGTACCAGCCCGGTCTCGGGAGGACAAGAACTCTTATGGCAGCCAAACTGATCGCGTTTGACGAGGAGGCCCGGCGCGGCCTCGAGCGCGGCATGAACCAGCTCGCTGACGCCGTCAAGGTCACGCTCGGCCCCAAGGGCCGCAACGTCGTCCTTGAGAAGAAGTGGGGCGCGCCGACCATCACCAACGACGGTGTCTCCATCGCCAAGGAGATCGAGCTCGAGGACCCGTGGGAGAAGATCGGGGCCGAGCTGGTCAAGGAGGTCGCGAAGAAGACCGACGACGTCGCTGGTGACGGCACCACCACCGCCACCGTCCTCGCCCAGGCGCTGGTGCGCGAGGGCCTGCGCAACGTCGCCGCGGGTGCCAACCCGATCGGTCTGAAGCGCGGTATCGACGCCGCCGTCGCCCGCATCAGCGAGGAGCTGGCGAACCTCTCCAAGGACATCGAGACCAAGGAGCAGATCGCCTCCACGGCCTCCATCTCCGCCGGCGACACCCAGATCGGCGAGATCATCGCCGAGGCCATGGACAAGGTCGGCAAGGAAGGCGTCATCACGGTCGAGGAGGGCCAGACCTTCGGTCTGGAGCTCGAGCTGGCCGAGGGCATGCGCTTCGACAAGGGCTACATCTCGCCCTACTTCGCCACCGACCTGGAGCGCATGGAGACGGTTCTCGAGGAGCCCTACATCCTCATCGCGAACCAGAAGATCTCCAACAACAACGAGTTCCTGCCGGTCGTCGAGAAGGTCCTCCAGGCCGGCCGTCCGCTCGTCGTCATCGCCGAGGACGTCGAGGGCGGCGCCCTGCAGACCCTCGTCGTCAACAAGATCCGCGGCACCTTCAAGTCCGTCGCGGTCAAGGCCCCCGGCTTCGGTGACCGCCGCAAGGCCCAGCTCGGCGACATCGCCGTGCTGACCGGCGGCCAGGTCATCACCGAGGAGGTCGGCCTCAAGCTCGAGAACACCGAGCTCGAGCTGCTCGGCCGCGCCCGCAAGGTCGTCGTCACCAAGGACGAGACCACCATCGTCGACGGTGCCGGTGACGCCGCCTCGATCGCCGGCCGGGTCAACGAGATCCGTTCCGAGATCGAGCGTACCGACTCCGACTACGACCGTGAGAAGCTCCAGGAGCGCCTGGCCCGCCTGGCCGGCGGTGTCGCGGTCATCAAGGCCGGTGCCGCCACCGAGGTCGAGCTCAAGGAGCGCAAGCACCGCATCGAGGACGCCGTCCGCAACGCGAAGGCGGCCGTCGAGGAGGGCATCCTCCCCGGTGGTGGTGTCGCGCTGCTCCAGGCCTCGGTCCCGGCCTTCGAGAAGCTCGAGCTCGAGGGCGACGAGGCCATCGGCGCCGACATCGTGCGCCGCGCCGTCGAGGAGCCGCTGAAGCAGATCGCGATCAACGCCGGCCTCGAGGGCGGCGTCGTCGCGGAGAAGGTGAAGAACCTGGAGGCGGGCGTCGGCCTGAACGCCGCCACGGGCGAGTACACCGACCTGTTCAAGGACGGCGTCATCGACCCGACCAAGGTCACCCGTTCCGCGCTGCAGAACGCGGCCTCCATCGCCGGTCTGTTCCTGACCACCGAGGCCGTCATCGCCGAGAAGCCGGAGAAGGCCGCTCCGGCCGCCCCGGGCGCTGACATGGGCGGCATGGACTTCTAAGTCCGTTCGCTCCCACGTCGAGAAGGGCGGTCCCCGCACGGGGGCCGCCCTTTCGCGATCATGCGGCCGCCGGGGCGTCCTCAGCCGAAGATGTCGTGGGTGGTGTGGGCGGTGGCGGCGCGGCGGAGCCAGGTGTCGAGGAGGTCGAGGTCGGTGCAGGTGGTGATGCGCTGGCGAGCCTCGTCGGTGACGGGGATGTCGCGTGCGGAGAGCACGGCCAGGACGCTCTCGGCCTTCCCCTCGGCCACGTACTTGCGGGCGAAGTCGCTCTGGTATTCGTAGGTTCCCGTTGCCATCAGTTCCTCCAGGTACTTCCGGGCGGTCTCGGGAAGCGCCGCGAGCACATAGTCAGTGTAGAGCCGCATCCGTGCGTCATCGATCGATCGCAGCGAGTGTTCGAGCGCGTCGAGCACCCGGGGGTCCTCACCGTGGGCGAGGGCCGACAGCACGGCCAGCTCGGGTGAGCGGACCGCGCGCTCCGGATCGGTGAGAGCCGGAATCGTGTCCGGGCCGACGGCCAGGGGGGTCAGGACCCAACCCGGATGCCCCATGTCGATGGGGGAGCCGCACCAGGTCGCGGTCGACTCGTCGGGGCACAGCACCAGCAGCACGGCGGGACAGTTCAACCGGGCGCGGACCGTGGCCAGGTAGACGGGCCAGGTCAGCCTCTTGCCGGGGTCGCGTCCGCGTTGGATCTCCACGACCACGGCCAGCACCGGGCCGTCGGAGCGCAGCGTGACCACCGCGTCGGCGCGGTATTCGGTGGGTTCGCAGTCGGTGAGGTCTCCCGGCTCGACCCTGGACTCGGAATGGTCGGGGATCCTCATCCCGAGGGCCTCGTTCAGCAGCGCCGGAGCCAGGGAGGGGGCGTTGCGGAACATCTGGATCAGGATCTCGTGATCTCGTGTGGGCACGGTCGCGAAGTTACCGAAGGTATCGGCCGTGTCACTGTGGATCGGGGCGATCGGTGGTCCGATGCCGGAAGTTTCCCCCACGGCTGGAATTCCCGGTGTTCCGTGGTGTTGGCAACGACGTGGCGACCTCACGACGACTGCGTTCGATCCCCCTGTCCGTCCTCGACCGATCCAGTGTCCGCCGGGGCCGGGAACCCGCCGAAGCGGTCCGGGAGACGGTGCGTTTCGCTCGGCGGGTGGAGGAGCTGGGCTACCACCGTTTCTGGGTCTCCGAGCATCACGGGGTCCCCGGGCTGGCCGGTCCCGCGCCCACGGTCCTCGCCGCGGCGGTCGCCGCGGCCACCTCGCGTATCCGGGTGGGGACGGGGGGAGTGATGCTTCCCAACCACCGGCCGCTCGTGGTGGCCGAGCAGTTCGGCGTGCTCCAGGCGCTGCACCCGGGGCGTATCGACATGGGGGTGGGGCGTTCCCTCGCCTTCACCGGGGCCATCAGACGGGCCCTGGGCACCGGCATGGACGCGACCGCCGACTTCTCCGAGCGCCTGGCCGAGCTGCTCGGCTATTTCACCGGTGACCCGTCCCGCCCTTCGGGGGTGCGGGCCTATCCGGGGGAGGGGCTGAGGCCGGCGCCCTTCCTGTTGGCCACCGGTGAGGGCGCGCTGGTCGCGGCGGGTCTGGGACTGCCCTTGGTGGTCGCCCCGGTGGGAGGGGAGGGGCGGATGGTCGATCTGATCGCCCGCTACCGGGAGCGGTTCCGCCCTTCGGTGTGGTCCCAGGCCCCTTACGTGGTGGTGTCGGGCAACGTCGCGGTCGCCGAGAGCGCCGAGCGCGCCCGGTCGCTGTTGGTGCCGGAGGCGTGGGCGAACGCCCACGCAAGGGTCCATGGCGTCTTTCCTCCGCTGGAGCCCGCGGAGGAGATCGAGGGGCGCGTGATGTCCCGGCAGGAGCGGGAGCGGTTCGACGCCGCGATGCGGGGCCACGTCCACGGGACGGGCGAGGAGGTGGCTCAGGCGCTGGAGGGGCTGGTCGAGCGTACGGGCGCCGACGAGCTGTTGGTGACCACCAGCACGTTCGACCGGGAGGAGATGCTCGATTCCTACCGGCGCCTGGCCCGGGTCGCGGCTCTGGCCTGAAGTGGCCGCCCGACCCCCGGAAAAGCGACAAAAGTATATAGATGGTGCGATAGGAGTACTTTTCTCGCAAAAAATCCCATTCATTTTTCAAGTTCTCAAGACTAATATTTCCCCGTTTTTTGAGTTTCGTGGCGAAATGTCACATGTCAGAGAACGGGGAAACCGCATGGTGATGTCACGTCGGACCGCTTTAGGCGCTTCGTTCGTCGCGGGAGCGGGAGCGCTCCTGGCGGGCTCGGCAACGGCCCTCGCCGCGCCGCTGCCAGAGGGGGCGGCCGTCGATGCCACCTCAGCCCTCGACCTGCTGAAGAAGGGCAACCTGCGCTGGCAGCGTGGGGAGCAGCGCCACCCCCACGAGGGCGCGGCCCGGCGCTCCGAGCTGGTCGCCGGCCAGCAGCCCTTCGCGATCATTCTCGGCTGCGCCGACTCCCGGGTCCCCCCGGAGCTGGTCTTCGACCGGGGGCTGGGCGACCTCTTCACCGTCCGTTCCGCCGGGCAGGTCCTCGACGAGTCCGTCCTCGGCAGCATCGTCTACGGCGTCGAGCACCTGCACGTGCCCCTGATCGTGGTGCTCGGCCACGCCTCCTGCGGCGCCGTGGCCGCCGCGGTCGACGCCCACGAGACCGGGCAGGTCCCCGGTGGGCATGTCGGCTACCTCGTCGAACAGATCCTGCCGGTGATCGAGGCGACTCCCGGGGGCGACGACCCGGTCGACGCCGGTGTCAGCGCCAACGCGCGGCACATCGCCGGACTGCTGCGCGCCGATCCCGAGCTCGCCGGGCACGTCGCCGACGGGTCCCTCCGGGTCGTCGCGGCCCGTTACGACCTCGACGACTCCCGGGTGAGCTTCCTCGACTGATCCGGTGCCGTGCCGCCGGTCCGCGCCCGCTGCCGCGGCGCGGGCCGGCCGTCAGCCGATCAGGCCGCGTTCGTGCAGCCGTTCCAGGACCCGCCGCCCGGCCGGGGCACACCGCGCGGCGTCGTCGAGGCCGAGCCAGGCGATCTCCTCGATCTCCCTGCTGGGAACGGGCTCGCCGTCGTGCTCGGCGGTGTAGCAGGTCAGCCGGACCCGGGTGCCCGGGGCGTGGCCGTGCGCCTCGGCGTCGATCACCGCGAACGGTTCCAGCGTCTCGGGCCGCAACCGGACCGACAGCTCCTCCTCGACCTCGCGGAGCAGCGCCTCGGCGTCGCTCTCGCCGGGCTCACGCTTGCCGCCCGGGAGATAGTAGGCGTCCTTGCCGGTGGAACGTACCTTGAGCACCCTGCCCTCCCGCACGTGGACCCAGGCGAGGGCGTCGATGACCGCCGGCGCGGCAGCCGAGGAGGCGGAGGTTCCCATGTCCCCCAGGATAGGCGCTCCCGGGTGACGGCGGCCGGTCCCGGCAGGTCAGCCGCCCTCGGCGAAGGCGGTGCGATCCTCCTCGCCGAACCGTTCCTCCAACGCCTCGGGGGAGGCGTCGGCGTCGATCTGCTCCGGCGCCATCCCCCGCGCCGTCTCGATCGCGCCCAACCGTCGCAGCGCCCGGTCTCGCGCGTACTCCACCAGCTTCTCGGGCGGGGGCGTGGAGGCGTCCGTGTTCGCGCTGGTGTTGCCCCGGACGCCCGGGCCCACCGGCCCCACGACCGCCAGCACGTGGGGGAGCAGCTCGCGCACCCGTTCCTCGGCGACGGACCAGTTGGCGTCGTCAGCGGCGACGTGGCGACGGCAGGTGAAGGTGCCCCAGGCCATGTGGCGACGTTCGTCGTCGCCGATGTGCCGGATGATCCGGCGCATGCCCGGGAACAGGCCCCGCGCCGTGCAGATGTGCTGCCAGGAGTGGTAGCCGGTCAGCGCCAGCGAGCCCTCGATGATGTGGTTGTAGGTCACCGAGGCGCGGACCTGGTTGCGCGGTCCCGGATCGTCGTCGAGCGCGGCGAGCGCGGCGGGCAGCTCCTCGTAGAACAGGACGCGGTAACCGGGGCTGTCGCGTACATGGGCGTGCAGGTCGACGTCGACGCCCAACGCGTCCAACCAGCGGCGGAAGGCCTGGACGTGCTTGGCCTCCTCGAAGGCGAACTGGGTCAGGTACATCTCGTCGCCGAGACGCCCCTCGGCCGCCATTGCGCGGACGAACGGCTGGATGTCCTGGGTCACCGCCTCCTCGCCGGCGACGAACTGGGCGCACAACCGTAGAATCGGCTCCCGGGCCGAGGCGGGCAGGGCGGCCCAGTCCTCGGCGTCTCGGCTCAGGTCGATGGCGGCGGGATCCCAGAAGCGGGCGTTGCCCTTGGCGAACAGCCGGAGCGGGAGGGAATCCCAGTTCAGGCCGCCGGCGCGGAGGGAATGGAAGCCGTCGCGGCGGGGAGCCGGCGGCGGGGGCGCGGGGCGGGACGGAGCTGGCATGGTCTTCCCTCCGCTGGGGGGCGCTGCCATCCCATGATGGGCGGCCCCGGGTACCGGGTAAAGGGCGCGGGGGAAATCTCCGTGACGCGGCCATGGCCGGCCGTGTCCGAGCCGCACATCGCGTCCCGCGAAACGGTACCGTCGGGAGGTGTCGTCCGCACGGGGCCGGTCGCGGCCCCGCAGCCCCGTGACCGCGGCGCCGGTGGCGCTGCTCATCGCCAATGCCCTGGTGGCGGTTTCCTACCTGCTGTTCGTGTTCGGAGATCCGGGAGAAAACGTGTTCTGTGGGAGTCCGTCGGCCGCCGGTTACGCCGATTGCGTCGACCAGATGACGCTGTTCGCGATCGCGTCGCTGATTCCCGCGATGCTCGCGCTGATCCTCATGGTCGCGGCCTTCATCACCCCCGGGTTGCGCGAGCGGCCCGGCCTGCGCGCGCAGACGCTCGGCTACTCCCTCATCGCCTGGGTGATCGCGGGTTCCACCTTCGTCCTGGGCGGCCTGCCCTCGGTCTAGCCCTCGGTGCCCGCCGCGATGAGCTCCTCGACGGTGACCAGGCGGTAGCCGTCGGCCTGGAGTCCTTCGACGATCGGGCGGATGGCGTCGCGGGTGGCCTGGCGGGCACCGTACATGGGGTGCAGCAGCACGATCGAACCCGGTCCTACCTCGCGCAGCGTCTGCCGGGTGATGGCGGCGGCGTCGGAGGTCCCGGCGGAGTCCGGTTCGACGTCCCAGGTGACCGTCGTGCGTCCGGTCGCGTCCAGGTAGCGGGGGAGCGCCACGAGCTTCTTGCCGTTGGGCGGGCGGAAGACGATCTCACCCGAGTAGCCGGTGGCCCGGATCGCCGCGTCGGTGCGTTCGATCTCCTCGGCGATGAACTCCGGTGAGCGCAGCACCATCCGCTGGTGGGAGTAGGAGTGGTTGCCGATCTGGTGGCCGGCGGCGGCGATCCGCCTGCCGAGGTCCGGACGTTCCTCCAGCTCGCGGCCGGTCAGGAAGAACGTCGCGGGCACCCCCAGGTCGGCCAGCGTCGCCAGGACCTCGTCGGTGTGTTCGGACGGGCCGTCGTCGAAGGTCAGCGCGACGACCCGGTCCTGCGTCTCGACCCGGTGGACGATCCCGCCGTAGAACTGGAACGAGCGCGCGTTCATGACGGCTCTCGTGCCGGCGAGCACCAGGACGACGGCGAGCAGGGCCGAGGCGATCGCGCACACGCGTCGAAGACGGGGGGAACCCAGGGCCACGCGGACCTCCGAGGACAGGGGGAAAGGGGGCGGTGGGGCGGTTCAGATCTCGTTGCCGGCGAGCACGTCACCGGAGTCGACGATCCGGTAGGCGTAGCCCTGTTCGGCGAGGAAACGCTGACGGTGTGCCGCGTAGTCCTGGTCGAGGGTGTCGCGCGTGACGACCGCGTAGAAGCGGGCGCCACGGCCGTCGCTCTTGGGGCGCAGAACCCGGCCCAGCCGCTGCGCCTCCTCCTGGCGCGACCCGAACGAGCCCGACACCTGGATGGCGACCCCCGCCTCGGGCAGGTCGATCGAGAAGTTCGCGACCTTGGAGACCACGAGCGTGCGCAGCCTCCCCGAGCGGAAGTCCCCGAACAGCCGTTCGCGCTCGGCGACCTTGGTCTCGCCCTTGATGACGGGGGCGTCCAGGGCGGCGGCGATCTCGTCGAGCTGGTCGATGTAGGAGCCGATGACGAGGATCTGCTCCTCCGCGTGGCGCTGCACGAGTTCGCGCACCACCTCGATCTTGGCCGGGGCCGAAGCGCAGAAGCGGTACTTGTCCTCGGGCTCGGCCGTGGCGTAGGCGAGCCGCTCATCGTCGCCCAACGCGACCCTGACCTCGACACAGTCGGCCGGCGCGATCCACCCCTGGTTCTCCATCTCCTTCCAGGGGGCGTCGTACCGCTTGGGGCCGATGAGGGAGAACACGTCCCCCTCGCGGCCGTCCTCGCGGACCAGCGTCGCCGTCAGTCCCAGGCGGCGACGGGCCTGGAGGTCGGCGGTCATCCGGAAGATGGGGGCCGGCAACAGGTGGACCTCGTCGTAGATGATCAGGCCCCAGTCGCGCGCCTCGAACAGTTCCAGGTGGGTGTGGACGCCTTTGCGGCGCGCCGCCATCACCTGGTAGGTCGCGATGGTGACCGGCCGGATGTCCTTGCGGGCGCCGGAGTACTCGCCGATCTCGTCCTCGGTGAGGCTGGTGCGGCGCAGGAGTTCGGCGCGCCACTGGTGCACCGAGACGGTGTTGGTCACCAGGATCAGGGTGGTCGCCTTCGTCAGCGCCATCGCCGCCGCGCCGACGACCGTCTTTCCCGCGCCGCACGGCAGTACGACGACGCCCGAGCCGCCGGAGTGGAAGCTCTCGGCGGCCTCCCGCTGGTAGCCGCGCAGCTCCCAGTCGCCCTTGGCCAACTCGATCGGGTGGGCCTCGCCGTCGATGTAGCCGGCCAGGTCCTCGGCCGGCCAGCCGAGCTTGAGCAGGGCCTGTTTGAGGTTGCCGCGTTCGCTGGGGTGGACGACGACGCTGTCGGAACCGATGCGGTCGCCGAGCATCGGCGCGATCCGCTTGGAACGGACGACCTCCTCCAGCACCGCGCGGTCCACGGCCTCCAGCACCAGGCCGTGGGCCGGGTGGGTGACGAGCCGCAGCCGCCCGTAACGGTCCATGGTGTCGGCGACGTCGACGAGCAGCGAGTGGGGGACGGGGTAGCGCGAGTAGGCGATGAAGGCGTCGACGACCTGTTCGGCGTCGTGGCCGGCGGCGCGCGCGTTCCACAGGGCGAGGGGGGTGACCCGGTAGGTGTGGACGTGCTCGGGGGCGCGTTCCAGTTCGGCGAACGGCGCGATCGCGCGGCGGCACTCGTCGGCCAGCTCGTGGTCGACCTCGAGGAGGAGGGTCTTATCGGACTGGACGATGAGCGGTCCGGCGGTCACGGTTCTCCTTCTTCCGGCGGTGTGCCGCCTCGGGCCGGGGCACGCGGCCCCGGCTGACGGGGGGCGCGCCTTATGTCCGCCGGGTGGGGGACGGTGCGGCGGGGACGGGCGATACCGTCCCGCCACAGACCAACGCGGCCCCGACCCGGGAGAATTCCCGCGCGCGGGATCCGCCACACTGTCTCCGCCGCTGGCCGCGACCGGTCACGGGCTCGTGGCGATGATGATCCCGATGACGACGGCGCCGATGGCGAGCAGCCCGATGTGGATGAGGTTGCACAACCACGCCCAACGGGTGAACTTCTCCGCCTGGTCGGGTTCGCGGTCCTTGCTCAGCGCGATGGCCGCGAACACGATGCCCACGATGTTCGTCGCGCCGCAGCACAGGACGGTGATCACGATGGCGACGACCAGGGCGAAGATCGTACTGCCCTTGGACGGGGGCGGGCTCGCCGGCGGGTAGGGGGGACCGTAGCCGCCGCCGCTCCATCCGCCGCCCTGTCCGTATCCACCGGGCTGGTCATACCCGCTGGGCTGGCCGTACCCGCCACCCCAGCCGGCTCCCCCGGGAGGGCCACCGTTCCCGTACTCCGGTGGCCACTGGCTGCTCATCGCTCCCCGCTTCCGTTCCTCGGAGCCCCCGTGGAGGGCGTCGTCCTCGTCTTCGGCATCCGACCCTACAGAAGCCGGGGAGGAGGTTCGGCCATGCCCGGGGAGGGGTCAGTAGTTGGTGACCGGCGCGATGTCGTTCACCCACGATCCGGCCTGGGTGAGGATGATGCCGGACAGGATCACGGTGACCAGGAGCATCACCGCGCCGGCGCCGAGGCAGTACCAGGAGTAGCGGGTCAGGGTCTCGGCCTCCTCGTGGAGACCGCGGTCGCGTTTGTGCGCGGCACGGACCGCGAACACGATGCCGATCACCCCGAACAGCCAGTTCGCGCAGCACAGGAAGGTCAGCGCGTGCAGCACCAGGGCCATCGTGGAGCTGCTGGAGCCGCCGGCGGGCCGATCGGAGGAGACCTCCCGGACGCCGTCGGGGTCCCGGGGACGCCCGCGGAAGGGGCGGCTCTCGTCGGGGGAGGAGGCTCCCGGGGGGAGCGACGGGGGGTGACTCATGGGCGTTCGCTGCCCCTCTCCGCGGATCGGCGACCGGATACGGTCCTATCTCATCAGACCGGGACCTGCCGCGCAGGGCCGGAGGGGGAACCGGCGGGCGAGCCGTCGCGGCCCCTCAGGCGCCGTCCCGCTCCAACGAGGCGACCCCGGTGATGCGGTGGACGGTGAACCGGCGGACCGCGTCGCGGGTCGCGTCGTAGGCGGTGAGGAAACCGCCGTCCACGCGCTGCGGCTCCACGATGTGGCTGCTGGCCCGCCCCTCGGGGTCGAGGTAGCCGATCCACACCCGCTGTCCCTGCGCCGCGGCCCGGTTCAACGCCGTGAGCGTCGCGGCGGTGGAGGGACGGGACGGTCCGTTGGGCGGGGCCGCGACGGGGGTGCGCGCGGCCGTCGCCGCCTCGTCGCCGGCGCGCAGGGCGCGCACCGCGGCCGCGCGCAGCCGGGGACCGGGGACCGGAGGGCTGTCGAGGCCCCCGTCGGGGGCGTGCTCCTCCGCCCGTCGCGCGTCCGGGCGGCTCAGCTGCATCGTCCCGTCGGCCGCCTCGGGGACCGGGTGGTAGCCGAGTTCCGTCAGCCTGTCCAGGAGGACCGGCCGGGTGGTCCGGCTGGCGACGACGGTGGGCGCGAGCCGGACCAGCACGAGGTCGTCGGCCCTGCGGTCGCCGAGGAGCTCGTCCAGGAGCGCGGGCTCGTCACAGCGCAGGTAGCTGGAGGCGGTGCCGACCCGAAGCCGGCCGTGCCGGCGGGCGACGTCGGCGATCAGGTAGCGCAGCGCCTGGGGCAGCGGTGTCTTCGAGTGCCGCTCCAAGAGGCCGATGAGGTCCGCGGCGCCATGTCCGGCGTCCAGCGCGCGCCGGATGGACGATTCGCCGAACCGGTAGACGGTGGCCCCGCCGGTCGATTCGACGTCGGCGGCGAGCGCCAGTTCGCGGGCCAGCGAGGGGACGAGGGGGCCGGGCGCGATGGCGGTGAGGTCGCCCTGGATCAGGATGTGGTCGACGGGCTCGGGGAGTTCGGCGGCGAGCGCGCGGACGGTGGCGGAGTCGGCCGCCTCGGCGACGGTTTGGCCGTCCGCGGTCTCGTCGAGCAGCGCGCGGGTGTGCGGGGCGAGCGCGTCCCGGCCGGTCAGGCCGAGCAGGGCGGCCTCGGCGAGGGTGGAGTCGAGGAGCTCGTCGAAACCCCGGCCCTGCCGGCGGGGGCGTCGCCAGGCCAGGCGGGCGGCGATGGAGTCGCGGGTGGGCGCGGTCCCCTCGGGCGCCTCGGCGAGGACCCCGAGCACGTCCCGGCGTACCTCGGGGGCCGGGCGCCGGTCCAGCCCTTCGCCGAGCACGTTGCGGGAGCGTCCGCGCGCGTCGGTGGAGCCGGCCAGGCTCGCCACCCGGGTCGAGCCCAGCCAGGCCGAGGCCAGGAGCGCCCAGCGTCGGGCCGGTTCGGTGACCCGCCACACGTCGTAGTGGCCGGTGGGCAGCCATTCCCCGTCCACCTCGGAGGTGGCGGCGATCAGTCCGGCCGTGTGGGCCGCCTCGATGACGACGGCGGCCGTGGTGTCGTCGGTGTCGAGGAGGCGGGCGCTGCGTCGCAGGTCGCGTACTCCCAGCCCGCCGCTGCGCAGCACCGAGGGAGGGTCCTCGGCCCAGTGCTCCACAAGCTCCTCGACGTAGCGGATGACGGTGAACGCCTGCCCGGCCGCGGCCCGGGTCACCGTCAGGGGGGAGCGTTGAGGGCCGTCGAGTTCGGGAGGGTGAGGGGCGGCCTCGCGGAACAGCCGTCCGCCGCGGAGGCGCAGCGCGATCTCGCGGGGCAGGGTGACGGTGTGCTCGCCGGTGACGTAGAGGAGGCCGCGGGCGAGCAGCCGCTCGACCGGGGAGGCGGCCGACGCGATGTCGGCGTCGGGCCGGGCCTGGGAGACCGTGCCGTCGGGCGGCCCCCAGACGAGACGGTCGAGCACGGACCGGGCGTCGGGACCGGCGTCGTCGAGCAGGGCGTCGACGCGGTCGGGGGAGCACAGGGCCGCGGAGAGGCGGTCGGCGGGGTCGCCCTCGCCATAGCCGGTGGGCAGTCCCAGGTCGGCGGCCAGCCGGTCGAGCTGGGACAGGGGACGTCCGCTGAGGAGGACGCGGAGGGGAGGCCCGAGCCCGGCCGGACGGGGCAGGATGTCGCGCAGCGCGGTGACGGGGCGCAGCCGCCCCTCCTCCTCCCACACCAGCGCCGTGGCGCGCAGCCGGTCCAGCGCGGCCGCGAACCGGTCCGTGGGAGCCGCCATGGCCGTGGCGAGCGCGGAGGGGGCCACCCCGTGCGGGGAGCGTCCGGAGCGCTCATCGCCCAGCGCGACCACCCCTTCGAGCACCTGGAGTTCGAAGAGGTGGAGCTGGTCGAGGACGCGCACGACCGAGGGGCGCGACGCCGCCCGGGCGGCCAGCGCCGCGATGTCGGCCGGGACCGGCGTGAGCAGGTCGGGCCGCGCGGCGAGGAGCGCGTCGAGTTCGGCGTCGGAACGTTCGCGCAGCCAGGACGTGTAGGTGGGAGGACGCCCTGCACCCTGGTGGGCCGCAGGGCCGGCGTCGTCGATCATCGCTCATCACGCTATGCCATGGCACGGTGCCATCGGCCCGGGAGAGGTCGGGGGCGTCATGCCCGGAGGGGTCCCCCGGACACGCCCCGGCGCATCCCATGACAAGGTAAACGAGCTGGAATAACCTCTTTGACCTGGGGTTTCGCTGGAATGCGGGGAGGGGTGAGGGGTAATGATGTCACTGCGTTCCGTTCCGCTCTCGAAGACGTCGGGGAACGCGACGGCGATCCGGGTCGGTGGCCGCGCCAGTGCCATGGACCGCCGGGGGCAGCCCCGGTCGGATGCGCCGCCGAGGCGACGGCATCCCGAGACCGCCGGGTCCCGTCCCACAACTCCGCAACCAGCGGTGGAGAGGTGCCGTCGGGGGAGGTCCGGGGAACGTTCTCCGGACCTCTCGTCCATCCGGACCGTCCGGTGACCGGTTACGGCCGTGGATTACCCGTTGTGGACACCAATTCGCTGGTCTGCCCCCTCGCCTCTCCGGAGCGCCGAGGACTAGCCTGAAAACCCCCCTGTGGGAAGATGCCGTATTAGGGGCCAACCGGGCGAACAGCGGTGTGCGCTGGGATTTCGGTCGGCTCCTTCGTCTTGGTCCGATGTCGAGAGCGATGAGGTCACACGTGCCCACCGGCAAGGTCAAGTGGTACGACAGCGACAAGGGATTCGGCTTCCTCACCCGTGACGACGGTGGTGAGGTCTTCGTGCATTCCTCCGCCCTTCCCCCGGGCACCACCGTCCTGCGCCCCGGGCAGCGGGTGGAGTTCGGTGTCGTCGAGGGACGCAAGGGGGTCCAGGCCCTCCAGGTGAAACTGCTCGATGCGCCGAGGTCGGTGGCCAAGGCGTTGCGCAAGAAACCCGACGAGATGGTGATCATCGTCGAGGACCTGATCAAGCTCCTCGACGGTATCTCGACCACATACCGTAGGGGGAAACACCCCGACCGCCGTGATGCGGCCAAGATCGCCCACGTGCTCCGCGTCGTCGCCGACGACCTGGAGGCATAGCTTCCGGGCGCCTGGAGTCAGGGAGCCGGTCGCCGGCCGCGCCCCGCCGCGTCGCCGCGGCGGGGCGGGTCATGTCGTCCTGATGGCCACGTAACGGTCGGCTATCGATCGTCGGCATGGTCAAGTTGGTGCCCGTAATCAGCGAAAATGGAAACGTGAGCCGTACCCGTCGTTCTCCCACACCAGACAAGGCATGTATTGAGGCGGTGGACCTGGCCCGTTCCGCCGCCGCCGAAATCGGCCGGCCGGAGTGGGTGGGTGAACACCTCTCCACGCAAGTCGAGGGCGATCGCCTGGTCACCCACTTCTTCGCCTGCCTGGATCCCGCCTACCCGGGCTGGCACTACGCCGTCACCGTGGTGCGCGCCGCGCGCGCCAAGTACGTCACGGTGAACGAGGCGGTGCTGCTGCCCGGTTCCGAAGCGCTGCTCGCTCCCGAGTGGTTGCCCTGGAAGGAACGTCTCCGCCCGGGGGACCTGGGTGTCGGTGACCTCCTGCCGGCGCCCGAGGACGACGAGCGGCTGATGCCCGGCTACGCCCAGGTCGCCGAGGGCGACCTCAGCGAGGACGGCACCGACCGCCAGATGGTCTGGGAGCTCGGCCTGGGCCGCGCCCGGGTGCTGTCCGAGGCGGGGCGCGAGGCCGCCGCCGAGCGCTGGTACACCGGTCCCTCGGGCCCGGACAGCCCGATCGCCAACGCCGCCCCGGCCAAGTGCGCCACCTGTGGCTTCATGACGCCGTTGGCGGGGGAGTTCCGCCAGCTGTTCGGCGTCTGCGCCAACGAGTACGCGCCCGACGACGGCAGGGTCGTCTCGATGGACCACGGCTGTGGCGCCCACTCCGAGGCCGCCCCGCCGGCCTCCCGGAGCGAGCGGGTCTCGCCGGTCGTCGACGAGATGGGGTACGACCACATCGTCTTCGACGACACCAGCGAGCTCGAACTCGTCTCGTCCGAGAAATAGTCCGACCGTCCCGCCTCCGCCGGGTGTGTCCGCGGAGGTGGGACGGGCCGTCATGGAACCCTTGTCGCGTCCCGCGCGTCCCATCTGGGGACACCACCCCACCAGGACAGCCGAAGGGAACCGATCGTGCGCAGTGAACTCTTCAACCAGGCCCGGGAGACCAGCGGGCCCGGCATGACCCTGCAGAACTCCAAGATGCTGCGGGTCGCCCTGAACGGGGAGTTCTTCGCCCGCCAGGGCGCGATGGTGGCCTACCAGGGCGAGGTCGACTTCGCCTACCAGGGCGCGGGCGGGATCGGTCGGCTGTTCAAGAAGGCCATCACCGGCGAGGGGCTCCCGCTGATGAGGGTGTCGGGGCGGGGCGACGTGTTCCTGGCCCGCGACGCCTGGGAGATCCACGTGATCGACCTGGAGGGCGACTCCGTCACCGTCAACGGCGAGAACGTGCTCGCCTTCGAGTCGGGCCTCCAGTGGGACATCCGGCGGGTCGAAGGCGCCGGCATCGCGGCCGGGGGCCTGTTCAACACGGTGTTCACCGGTCAGGGGCGGCTGGCCATCGCCTGCCACGGCACCCCGGTGATGCTCAACGTCGACCAGCCCACCTTCGTCGACACCGACTCCGCCGTCGCCTGGTCCAGTTCGCTGCGCACCGGCGTGCGGCGCACCGTGAAGGCCGGCGCGCTGATCGGGCGCGGCAGCGGCGAGGCGGTCCAGCTCGCCTTCGAGGGCCAGGGGTTCGTGCTCGTCCAGGCGTCGGAGGGCCCCCAGGTCCCGGTCCAGCAGGGCTAGAACGGTGCGGCTCCTCCCGAGATCGGACGAGAGGTGGAAAACGGCGTGGCGCCCGGGCCCGGGTCGCGTACCGTAGTCCCGCACCGTTTCGGGAGGAGCCCGCATGGTCCAGGCCAAGGTCGATCCGTTCGGCGTCGCCGAGCTGCGCCGGCGCGTCCTCAACGGCTGGGCCGACTCGCCCGCTCGCTTCCGCGAGGACGCCAACGCCGAGGAGGACTACGCCCTCGGGGGCTACCGCGACCGGGTGGTCGTGGAGCTGGCCCAAAACGCCGCTGACGCCGCCGCGCGGGCCGGCGGTCGCGGACGGTTGCGGCTGGCGCTGCGCGGCGCGGTGTTCGCCGCGGCCAACACCGGAGCCCCGCTCACCGCCGCCGGGGTCGAGTCCCTGTCCACACTGCGCGCCTCGGCCAAGCGCGATCCCGCCGATTCCGCCACGGCCGGCCGGTTCGGTGTCGGGTTCTCCGCGGTCGCCGCCCTGAGCGACGACGTCACCATCGCCTCGCGGGACGGTGCCGTCCGCTGGGAGCGGGAACGCGCCCTCGCCGAGGTCCGGGCCGCCCTGCTCGCCTCTGGAGCGCGTCCCGGGCTCGCGGCCGAGATCGAGCGTCGGGCGGGGGCGGTCCCGCTGCTCCGGCTGCCCTTCGAGGCCGACGCGGCCCCGCCCGAGGGGTACGACACCGAGGTCCGCCTGCTCCTGCGCGACTCCGACGCCCGCGACCGCCTGGCCCGGCAGCTGCGCGAGACCGGCCAGGCGCTGCTGCTCGCGCTGCCCGCGCTGGCCCAGGTCGAGATCGACCTCGACGGTGCCGTCCGGGTATTGCGCGCCGACCCCGGCCCCGCGTCCGGGCAGGTCACGGTGTCCGTCCGCGACACCTCGGGCGAGCGCGTGACCGTGTGGCACACCCTCACCCGTACGGGGCGGTTCGCCCCCGAACTGCTGGCCGACCGTCCCACCGAGGAACGCGAACGCTCCACCTGGGCGCTCACCTGGGCCGTCGCGCTCGACGACGCCGGCGATCCCGTGCCGCCGCCCTCCGACGTCCCCCGGGTCGTGCACGCCCCCACCCCCAGTGACGCCGGGCTGCACCTTCCCGCCCTGCTCATCGCCTCCTTCCCGCTCACCCCCGACCGGCGGCGCGTCGCCTCCGGCCCGGCCGCCGACGCGCTGCTCGGCGCGGCCGTCGACGCCTACTGCGACCTGCTGTGTCAGGTCGGTCCGCGCAAGGCGCCCGACCTCGTTCCCCTCCCCACCCTGGCAAGCGGCGAGTTCGACGCGCGTTTCCGCGCCCTGGCCGCCGAACGGATCCGCGACACGCCGTTCCTCGCCACCGTGTCCGGCGATCCCGTGCGCCCGCGCGACGCGGTCGTGATCGAGGGTGGGGCCGAGCTCACCGATGTGCTCGGCGACGTGGTGGCCAACCTGCTTCCGGGGACCTACGACCCCCGGCACCCGGGGCTGGCCGCGCTCCGGACGCGCCGTCTGGGCCTGGCCGAACTCGCCGACATGCTCGCCGACCTGGAACGGGACCCCGAGTGGTGGGCGCGCCTGTACGCCGCGCTGCGCGGCGCGGGGGCCGGCGGCGCCGACCTCGGCGAGCTCGGCGCGCTCGCCGTCCCCCTGGTCGACGGCAGGCTCGTACGCGGCCCGCGCGGGCTGCTGCTGCCCAGCGGCGAGGCGTTCGCCTCGGGGGCGCTCGACCCCGACTCGCTGGTCCCCCTGGGGCTGCGCATCGTCCACCCGCGGGCCGCCGATCCGCTGCTGCTACGGCTGGGCGCGGTCGAGGCCAACGAGCGGGCCGTCCTCACCGACCCGTCGACCCGGGCGGCGGTCGAGCACTCCCTGGACGCCGACGAGCCCGATGGCATCGCCCACGCGGTGCTCGAACTGGTGTCGGCCACCGGTTTCACGGTGGACGAGGCGCCGTGGCTGGCCGAGCTCGCCCTGCGCGACGACGAGGGCGGCTATTCGCCGGCCGGCGAGCTGCTGCTCCCCGACAGCCCGTTGCGCGAGGTGTTCGTCGAGGACGCCCCGTTCGGGGTCGTCGATGGCGAGCTCGTCGAACGCCACGGCGCCGAGGCCCTTGAGGCCGTCGGCGTCCTGCGCTCCTTCGCGGTGCTGCGGGCCGAGGACGTGACCCTCGCGGACGCGCTCGCGGCAGAGGACGACCTGCCCTTGGACGGCCTGGAGGAGTGGGCCGCCGAGGTCGCCGAACGACTGGGCGATCCCGAGCTGCCCCCCGTCGTCCCCGAGTTCGTCGGGGTGCGCGACCTGGAGTTCGTCCGCGAGGACCGCTGGCCGCGGGCGCTCGACCTGCTCACCGCGCCCGGGCCGCGCGCCGCCGTCGCCGATCCGGCCCGGGTGCTGGGCGCCGACGGCCGGACCGTCCAGGTGCCCTCCTACACCGCCTGGTGGCTGCGCACGGGCGCCCTGATCGATGGTCGGCCGCCCACCGAGCTGCGGCTCCCTACGGCCGACCCCGCCCTGCGCGGGCTCTACGCCGAGCTGCCGGCCGGGATCGACATCGGGCTCGCCCGGGCCCTGGGGGTGCGCGACTCCCTCGCGGACCTGCTGGCCGAGCCGGACGGCCCCGACGAGCTGCTGGAACGCCTGGCCGATCCCTCCCTGAAGGTGTCGCGCGAGGGGCTGCGCGGCATCTGGACGGCGCTGGCCGTGGTCGGACCCGACCGGGTGACGCCTCCCGAGGCCGTGCGCGCGGTGCGCGCGGGCGCGCTCGTGGTCGTCGACGCCGAGGAGGCCGTCGTGGTCGACGAGCCCGACCTTCTCCCGCTGCTCGCCGACCGGCCGGTGATCCTGGCCCCCGCCGACCTCGCGGAGACCCTCGCCGACGTGCTCGACGTCGCGCTGGCCGGCGAGGAGATCGAGGGACGGGTCACCTCGTCGGGGGAGATCCGCCCGGTCCCCGACGTCGTGCGCGTCTTCCTGGACACCGACGTGCTCACCTACCTGCATCACGAGGAACTGCTCGTCGACGGGGTGCCGGTGGAGTGGCGCCGGGTCAAGGGCGCGGTGCACGCCTCCACGAGCGACGGCCTGGCCCGCGCGCTGGCCTGGGGGGCGGGCCGGTGGGAACGCCGCCACCTCGTCTCGGCGGTGCTGCGCGACCCGCAGACCGTCTCCGACCTGCTGGCCGAGGCCGACCTCGATCCGCTGCCCACCGCCTGAGCCCCGGCACGAGGGCGGCCGGGTCAGCGGGCCACGCGGAAGAACCCCTCGGCGATCAGCCCGCGCAGCACGTCGGGGGTGCGGGCGCGTAGCTCGGCCGGGTCCTGGCCGGTCAGCTCCGCGATCGCGTCGAGCAGGGGGCCCACGGGCATCGTCCCGTCGCACACCCCCGCCAGCGCGGCCTCCACGGTGCCCACCTGGGCGACTCGGTGCAGGCCGTCGCTCTGCCGCAGCAGGATGCGTTCGGGGTCGGGGGCGCCCGGCACCCCGATCCGCTCCTCCTTCACGCCGGGGGCGAGGGCGAGGTGGGCCGACAGCAGGGCGGCGTCGGTGAGGCGGTGCGAGGTCATCGCCCCGTCCACCACGTCGGGCAGGTAGCCGCCGACGGGGCGTTCGATCTCGTGGCGCAGCTCCTCGATCCGGACCGCGGCGTCCTGGGCGACGTCGTTGCGCAGGCAGATCCAGCCGAAGCCGATGCCCTTGATGCCCTCGCGCTCGAAGTAGTCCAGCCAGGCGTCGTAGCGGCGGGTGTACTCGGGGGTGCCGTGCTCGCAGGAGTCGCGCAGCCACAGTTCGACGTACTCGGCCGGGTCCTGGACGTCGCGTTGGACCACCCAGCCGGAGCATCCCGTGCCGGTGACCCATTCGCCCACCCGGTCGCGCCAGTCCTCGCCGTCCACGTGCAGCCAGTTCGCGAGGAGCTGGCACCAGCCCCCGTCGGTGAGGTGGGCGGGGGCGTTGCGGACGATCTCGGCGCACACCGCGTCACCGGCCATCCCCGACTCGCGGTAGGTGTAGCGGGCGGAGCCGGGGGTGACCACGAACGGAGGGTTGGAGACGATCAGGTCGAACCGCTCCTCGGCGACCGGCTCGTACAGCGACCCCTCGCGGGTGCGGACGTTGGAGACCCCCGACAGCGCGCAGCTCATCTCGGCCATCCGCAGCGCGCGGGGGTTGAGGTCGGTGGCCCAGACCTCTCCGGCGCGGCCGGACAGGTGCAGTGACTGCACGCCGCATCCCGTGCCGATGTCGAGCGCGCGCTCCACCGGGCCGTCCACCAGGAGTTCGGACAGCGTCATGGAGGCGCCGCCGGCTCCCACGACGTGGTCGGGGCGGGGCTGTCCGTGGCCGGGGCGGACCGTCAGGTCGGAGACGACGTAGCCGGGCCGTCCCCCGTCGAGCTCCCACGGGCCCAGGTGCACCCGCGCCCGGACCGTGCCGCCCGAGACCGCCAGCAGGCCGACGTCGGCGAGTTCGGGGACCGGCAGGATGGCGCGGGCGGCCTCCTCCGCGACGGGTTCCTGAAGCCACCACAGCCGCAGCAGCACGCCGAGGCGCTCCTCGCCGCCGGTGGCGCGCAGCGCGGGGACGAGCTGCTCGCGGGCGAGGGCGCGGGCGGCCGTGCTCCCGAGTCGGTCGCGCACGCCGGACACGGTGTAGTCGGCGTCGATCAGGATCTGACGCAGTCGCTCGGCGAGCCGGGGCGAGAGAGGGCGAAGCGAATCAGGCACTAGCCCATTATCAAGGACATATACCGGAAAGGATCCCGGCTCAGGGGGCTGCGTCCGAGGTCGTTCCGGACGGGCCGGCCCCCTCGGCCGGCGCCGCGGAGGCGGGGGGCTTGGATCCGGCGTTCCTGCGGGCGGCGTGCCGCTGTTCGGCCTCGGCGCGTTTGCGCAGGAGGCGGGGGATGTAGAAGTAGGCGAAGACGCCGAGGGCGATCCCGGTCACGCACACCCAGATCCACCAGCGGGACTCGAGGGGCAGGCGGTCGCCCATGGCCAGGAGGACCACGAGCGCGACCGTCCAACCGATCGACCCCAAGGCGGTGGGGACGCGGTAGTCGAACTCGAGGACCTCGGGGTCGGGGCGGCGGGGTTTGCGCACGGTTTCAGGCTAGACGATCGTCCGTCCCCCGAGGCCCGGCGCGGGCGGCGATCCCCGGGTGGACTTGGATGATCCTCCAAAGAGGAAAGCCTCACAAGCGTCCTGACTTGGAGAAAGATGCAATTAACCTGTCTTAGTACCGTAACTCGGACATGTCAGGCTTAAGCGAGTGAAGCAACCGCCCGTTCCCCCGTCCACGACCTCCTCACCGTCCACGCAGCGCGGCCTCAAGGGCCGTCTGGACGGTTACTTCCAGATCTCCGCGCGTGGCTCCGACTTCGGCCGCGAGACGCGTGGCGGCCTGGCGATGTTCTTCGCCATGGCCTACATCGTCGTCCTCAACCCGTTGATCATCGGTACCGCCGTCGACGGTGAGGGCGCGCTGGTCGGCGGCGCCGAAGACGTCTCGGTCGCCATCCCGATGGTGGCCGCCGTCACCTCCCTGGTCGCCGGCGTCATGACGATCCTCATGGGCATCGTCGGCCGCTACCCGCTCGGTCTGGCGGCCGGCATGGGGCTCAACGCCACCCTCGCCGTCACCATCGCCCCCGACATGACCTGGGCCGACGCGATGGGTCTGGTCGTCATCGAGGGGCTCATCCTGCTGGTCCTCGTGCTGACCGGGTTCCGCACCGCCGTGTTCCGGGCCATCCCGGCCGGGCTGAAGACCGCGATCGCGGTCGGCCTGGGCCTGTTCCTGACCCTGGTCGGATTCGTCAACGCCGGGTTCATCCGCCGGGTCCCCGACGCGGCCAACAGCACCGTCCCGGTCCAGCTCGGCGGCCCCGGTGGGCTCGCCGGCTGGCCGCTCCTGGTGTTCGTCGTCGGTCTGTTCCTGACGATCGTGCTCCTGGTCCGCAAGGTCAAGGGCGCGATGCTGATCGGCATCATCGCCGCGACCGTGCTGGCGATCGTGGTCGAGGCGGTCGCCTCGATCGGCCCCTCCGCCGGGGGTGAGGACGGCCCCAACCCGACGGGCTGGTCGCTCAACGTGCCCGAGCTCTCGGGGTCCGTCATCGGCATCCCCGACTTCGGCCTCATCGGCGAGTTCAACCTGCTGGGCGGTTTCCGGGAGGTCGGGATCGTCGCGGCGCTCCTGCTGGTCTTCACGCTCCTGCTGGCGGACTTCTTCGACACGATGGGCACGATGGTCGGCGTCGCCGGCCAGGCCGGCCTGCTCACCAAGGACGGCGACCTGCCCGGCGCCCGCAACGTCCTGGTCGTCGACTCGCTGGCCGCCGCCGCGGGCGGCGCGGCGTCGGCCTCCTCGGCGACGGTCTACGCGGAGTCCGCGGCGGCCGCCGGCGAGGGCGCGCGCACGGGCTTCGCCTCGGTGATCGCGGGCGTGCTGTTCCTCATCGCCACGTTGTTCTCGCCGCTGGTCAACCTGGTGCCGTTCGAGGCCGCCACGCCGGTCCTCATCGTCGTGGGCTTCCTGATGATGACCCAGGTCACCAGGATCGACTTCTCCGACTACAGCATCGCGATCCCCGCGTTCCTGACGATCGTCGTCATGCCGTTCTCGTACTCGATCGCCCACGGTATCGGGGCCGGGTTCGTCAGCTACACGATCATCAAGGTCGCTCAGGGGCGGTTCAAGGAGATCCACCCCCTGATGTGGATCGTCGCGGTCGCCTTCCTCGTCTTCTTCTGCATGGGACCGATCGAGGCGGCCCTGGGTATGGCCTGATCCGGCCCGCGCCGCGCTACAGTGCCCTGTCCGCTATTTGGACGGGGCACTTCGCGTATCCGTGGCCTGCTGTGACGGGAGCCATGGACCTGGGTGTCACACGTCGTGAAATGCGGCACCGCGAGATACTGTTAGCAAAAGTAATGAGTTCTGCTAATGAAGCATCCCACCGTATCCCAGCAGACCAGGACCGACGCCGGTCTGGCCGCGGTGCTGCGCGTCGCCGTGGGCAGGCTCGCCAGGAGACTCCGCGCACAGCGGCCCGACGCCTCGCTCTCCCTGGGGCAGACCGCCGTGCTGTTCACGCTCGCCCGGCACGGGCAGATGACGCCACGGGCGCTCGCCGACCACGAGAAGGTGCAGCCGCCGTCGATGACGAGGATCATCGCGGCGCTGGAGGAACGGGAGCTGGTGCACCGGACGAAGCATCCGGACGACCGGCGCCAGCAGCTCGTCGAGCTGACCGAGGAGGGGATCCGCCTGGTGCGCGCCGATCGCAGGCGCCGGGAGGCGTGGCTGACCCAGCGTCTCGGCGAGCTGACCCCCGACGAGAAGGCGACGTTGCGCAAGGCCGCGGAGATCCTGGACCGGCTGAGTCAGTCCTGACGACGGGAGACGGCGGGGAAACCGACGAACCGGGAGGAATCACGGCCGCCGCGACCCCATCTCGAGACCGCACGACCCGACTCCACACCGACTCCGCCACCGGCCCCACCCCCGACGCCGAGGGCACGATCGCCCCCGCCTCCGAGGCGACCCCCGATGACGCCCCGGCCCCCGCCGGCCCCCTCGAGGAGGAGCCCACGGCACCGGCCGGATCTTCCCGGACCGCGTCGAAAAGCCGCGGTCCGGCGATGTTCCGGTCGTTGACCATCCGCAACTACCGTCTCTTCGCCATCGGCCAGGTCGTCTCCAACACGGGGACCTGGATGCAGCGGATCGCCCAGGACTGGCTGGTCCTCCAGCTCAGCGGGGGCAGCGGCATGGCGCTCGGCCTGACCACGGCGTTGCAGTTCCTGCCGATGCTGCTGTTCGGCCTGTGGGGCGGCACGCTCGTGGACCGGATGAACAAACGCCGCCTGCTCATCGCCACCCAGGCCGCCATGGGCGTCCTCGCGCTGATCCTGGGCGTCCTGGCCACCGCGGGGGCGGCGCAGGTGTGGCACGTCTACGTCTTCGCCTTCGCGCTGGGCCTGGTCACGGTCCTCGACAACCCCGCGCGGCAGACCTTCGTGGTGGAGATGGTCGGCCGCACCGACCTGCCCAACGCGATCGCGTTGAACAGCGCCAGCTTCCAGCTCGGCCGGGTCACCGGTCCGGCGATCGCGGGCCTGCTCATCGCCGCGATCGGCAGCGGGCCGGTCTTCCTCATCAACGCCCTGTCGTTCATCGCCGTCCTGGGCGGCCTGTGGCTGATCCGCCCCGGGGAACTGCACGTCACCGAGCCGGTCCCGCGGGCCAAGGGACAGATCAGGGAGGGGCTGCGCTACATCGTGGGCCGCCGCGACCTGCTGCTGCTCCTGGTGATGACCGCCTTCCTCCAGATGTTCGGCGCCAACGTGCAGAACCAGATCGCGTTGATGACCAACAACGTCTACCGCGCCGGTCCCGACGCCTTCGGGGTCGCCGCCGCGGCGATCGCGATCGGCGCCCTGGCCGGCGCGCTCCTCGCCGCCCGCCGCGACCGTCCCCGGCTGCGCACGGTCCTCATCGGCGCGTTCGCGTTCGGCGCGCTGGAGACGCTGTCCGCCGTCGTGCCGGGCTACCTGCCGTTCATCGTGGTCCTGGTCCCCATGGGGATCGCCTTCCTCACGTTCAACACGTCGATGAACGCGCTGTTCCAACTGGGGGTGGACCCCCAGATGCGCGGCCGGGTGATGAGCATGTACATGTTCGTCTTCCTCGGCATGGCCCCGATCGGCGCCCCCATCGTCGGCTTCCTCGCCGACGCCTTCGGCCCGCGCGTCAGCCTGGCCACGGGCGGCGTCGTGACGGTCGTGGTGACCGTGCTGGCCGCGGTCCTGCTGGCCCGCCACCTCGGTGTCACGGTCCGGCCCGCGCGCGGCCGCCCCTTCGTGCGGGTCACGCGCCGTCCGGTCGGCGCGACCGGGCAGGACTGAGCGGGACTGACCCGCGCCGCGCGCTCCCCACGGCCCGCGCGGCGCGGGCCGTGGCCCTACCCTCGAAACCAGGGATCGGGGACAGGGGGAGCGGATGCGGCTGTTCGTGGCGATCGACCCGCCCGGCGCGCTGCTCGAAGAGGTCGGCGCCGCCGTGGCGGCGGCCCGTCCGGGGCCGCGCGGAATCCGGTGGGCCTCCCGGGAGAAGTGGCACGTCACACTGCTGTTCCTCGGTGAGGTGGCCGAGGAGCGGATCGAACCGATCGGCGCCGGACTGGCCGCTGAGGTCGCCCGGCACCCGGCCCCGCTGCTGCGGCTGCGCGGCGCCGGCACCTTTCCCGGCGATCCCGCCCGGGCCCGCGTGCTGTGGGCCGGGGTGGCCGGCGAGACCGCCGCGCTGGCCCGCCTGGCCACGGCCCTGGGGGACACCGCCCGCGACCTCGGCCTGGAGGTCGAGCACCGCCGCTACGTGCCCCACCTCACCCTGGCCCGGGCGAAGGCCCCCACCGACCTGAGCGGCCAGCGCGCCGCCCTCGCCGGGATCGACACCCGGCCGTGGACGGCCACCGAGGTGCGGCTGGTCCACAGCCGTCTGGACGGCGCTCCCCGGTACCAGACCCTTGCCACCTGGCCGTTAGCCTGAGGACGACACCCCACGGCACATCCGCCCACCGCAGAATCGGGATCCGAACATGAGCATGCTCACCAACAATCGCAAGCAGCGCTGGCTGCTGCCCACGGTGCTCGCGGCGATCATGCTCATCGTCGTCATCGGCGCCCTCGTGCAGTAGGCGGTCCCGCTCGCGCGGCCGCGGGTCAGCGTTCGGGCAGTCTGGCCACCGCCAGCGTCACCAGGGCCGCGTTACCGTCGGTCTCGGCGCCGTCGGGGGAGCGCAACGTGTCCTCCAGCCCGATCCGCACGTCCAGCCCCTCGGCGACCGCGGCGTCCAGGAGCGGCCAGGCCGTCTCCTCCGCGCCGTGGAGCATCCTGGGAAGGTCCGCCAGCCCGGCCCGTTCCAGGACCGCCCCGATCCGCGCCGCCTGGTCCAGGGCGCCGCGCACCTCGGGTTCCTCCGGCTCCACCAGCACCGAGGAGAACTCCTCGGCGATACCGCTGGCCACCAGGATGCGGGCCGCGTTGACGTCGCGCAGCCCGGCCTCGACCGGCACCCTGCGGTCGGCGAGCAGCCGCGCCACCTCGATCGCCCCGGGCTCGTGCAGGTTCACCGTCGCCGAGTCCGGCAGCGCGCCCCAGCGTTGCACCAGGTCGAAGCGGCGCCAGGGATCGGGTTCCGCCGTCAGCGCCGTGGTCACGCTGATCGGTACGCCGGGGACGGCCGCGCGCAGCCGTTCCAGCAGCGGTGCCACCACCTGGGGTTCCAGCGACTGTTCGCCGCGGCCGTCGCGGGGGTGGACGTGGATCTCGGTGGCGCCGGCGGCCACGACCGCCTCCGCGTCCGCGGCGACCTGCTCCGCCGAGACCGGAAGAGTGGGGTGGGCTCCGGGGAGCCGATCACCGTTCAGGCAGGCGACTATCCTCATGGCCATCCTCTCGCCTCGGACCCGTTCCTGAAGCGGAACATGCCCACGGGGCGCGGGGCGCAAGCCACGCGACCGCCCTGCTGATGGGGGAAGATGCCGATCATGACGAGGAACGCCGTCGTCCGGGTGCCGTTGGCGATCGCGGTGCTCGCCGCGACGCTCGGCTCCACGCCGCCCCCGGACCCCGACCCCTCCGCCACCGCGGGCCTGCCGGAGGGCTCGGAGCTCGCCTTCCGGCTCTCCGACCCCCGGATCACCGAGTCCAGCGGCCTGACCGCGTCAGGACGCCACGAGGACGTCTACTGGACGCACAACGACAGCGGTGACCAGTACGGGCCGGACGTGTACGCGGTGGACGGGCAGGGGCGGACGGTCGCGACGATCACCCTCGCCGGGGTGGAGGCGCGCGACTGGGAGGCGATCGCGGTGGGGACCGACGACAGCGGGGCGCCCGCGGTCTACGTCGGTGACATCGGGGACAACTTCAACGGCGGCTGGCCCAATGTCCGCGTCCACCGTTTCACCGAACCGGCCCAGCTCACCGACCAGACCGTCGAGGCCACCACCTACACCCTCACCTACGCCGACGGTGGCCGTGACGCCGAGGCGATGATGGTCGATCCGCGCGACGGCCGTCTCTACGTCGTCAGCAAGGAGCTGGCCGGGGGCGTCTACGCGGCACCGCCGGAACTGGACCCGGACGGGGTCAACGAACTCGTCCGGGTCGGCTCGGCACCGTTGTACGCCACGGACGCCACCTTCGCCCCCGACGGATCGCGCTACGCCATCCGCACCTACTGGAACGCCGTCCTCTACGACGCCGAGCCGGGCGTGCCCGGCCGCACGCTCCGCAGCGTCACGCTGCCACGGCTGGACCAGGGCGAGTCGCTGGCGTTCGACGCCGGCGGCACGGCGCTGCTGGCGGGGACCGAGGGCCCCGGCAGCCCGGTGTGGCGGGTGCCGTTGGAGGAGGCCGGTGGGGACACCTCGGTCGGGCCGGCCGAGCCCGAGGCCGCGCGAACCCCCGACGGCGCGGTGGAGGCGACCCCGGACGGCGCGGCGGAGGCGGCCACGGAGGAGGAGCGGGGCGCGGCGGGCGGCATCCTGGCGGGCGCGGCCGTGGCCGCGGTGCTGATCGCGGGGATCGTCCTGCTGGCCCGTCGCGGGTGAGGACGCCTCCCGGTCTGGTCGCGGGCGGTCCCCGCCCCGATCACACCCCGGCGGTCCGGGCCAGGGCGCGGGCGGCCGTGATCTCCTCCTCGGCCGCGTCGCCCAGCCCGCGGTCGAGCAGTTCGTAGGCCGACTCCGTCGAGCGGGCGAACGCCCAGGCGGCGATCCGTTCGGCCGGCTGGCCGAGCACATCGGCCACGAGCGCGAGCCGGGAACGCAGCCTGCGCCCCGGATCCGCGGCCCCCATCGGCGGGTCGATCTGCATGAGCAGCGGCCAGGGGTCGTAGCAGGGATCGCCCGACATCGGCTTGGGGTCGATGGCCAGCCAGGGGGCGCGCCGTGCGCGCAGCACGTTGCCGGGGTTGAAGTCCCCGTGTACGACGACGCGCCGCGCGGCCGTCGCGGGCAGGGTCTCCAACAGTCCGGCGGCGTGTTCGGCGAGCGCCCCGTCCAGCAGGCCGCGGTGGCGGTGCGCGCGTTCCCGGAGCAGGGGCGCCCATTCGGCGGCGACGTCGTCGATCCGTTCGAGTCCCGGTCTCTCGCCGGGGGCGTGTTCCCACAGCGAGCGCAGCGTGGCCGCCCCGGCCGTGAGCGTCTCCTCGGGGCGTCCCCCGGCGTCGCTCAGCGGATCGCCGGGGGCGCACAGTTCGATCAGCAGCGCGCCGCTGTCCTCGTCGGCCCGGTACAGCCGCACCGCGCCCGCGCCGTCCCACAGCCGCAGCCCGGTGGCCTCGCCGCGCGCCTCGCGGTGCGGGAAGGGCACCTTGATGACCGCGCGCCCGCCCTCGGCGGTGGTGACGGGCGCCGTCCACGAACAGCTCCCCCCGTCGAAGGGCCGGTCGGGCCGCAGCCCCCACTCCGCGCACAGCCGTTCCAGCAGGGCGGGCAGTTCCGCGAGCCAGGCCGGCCCGCCCGGCAGCGTCGCGACCGTGGCGCGGACCCTGGCCGGTGGGGGCGCGGGCCGGGGGCGGGGAGGCGTGGGGTCCACCGTTCTACTGCTCCTGGAGGAAGAGCTCACGGGCGAGGTAGGCGTGCCGGGAGTGGTCGGTGAAGACCCCGTCGACCCCCAGTTCGAAGAACGCCTCGTACTCGGCGGCGAACCCGCCGTAGGCCGTGGCGTCCTGCCCCGACCGCAGCGAGGGGGGCAGGAAGGCGTTCTCGCTGCGGAAGGTGTAGGGGTGGACGAGCAGTCCCGCCGCGTGGGCGTCCTCGACGAGGGTCGTCGGCTCGCCGGGCTCGCCGTCCGCGCCCAGGGGGATGATGCGGGTCTTGTCGGGGCCGATCGCGTCGGCGTACTCGGCGATGCGGGCCAGTCCCTCGGGGGTCAGCGCGTCGTCGAACGCCGCCCCGGAGTGGGCGAGCTGCACGAGCGGCACCTCCAGTTCCCGCAGCTTCTTCAGGCTCTCGGGGTCGAAGGACTGGAGGAAGACCGGCACCTCGGGGTCGGGGCCGGCCAGCCCGCTGTCGCGCAGCAGGGCGATGAGCGGGGGTTCCAGCTCCAGCCCGGCCGCGGCGTGGTAGGCCGGGTGCTTGGTCTCGGGGTAGACGCCGATCGGCCGCCCCAGTTCGCCGGTGAGCCTCTTGGCCAACTCGACGATCTCGGCCAGCGTCGGGATCGGGTACTGGCCGTCAAGAGCGGCGTTGTCGGGCCGCACGTCGGGGATCCGTTCGACCGCGCGCAGCCGCGAGATCTCCTCCAACGTGAAGTCCTCGGCGAAGAAGCCGGTGATCTCGCGTCCGTCGATGGTCCGGGTGGTCCGCCGGTCGGCGAACTCCGGGTGCGCGGCGACGTCGGTGGTGTGCCCGATCTCGGGTTCGTGCCGTGCGATGAGGTGGCCGTCCTTCGTGGCCACCAGGTCCACCTCGATGAAGTCGCCGCCGTAGCGCGCCCCCAGTTCGTAGGCGGCCAGGGTGTGTTCGGGCCGGTGACCCGACGCGCCCCGGTGGGAGATGATCTTGATGGGGAGTTCCGGTTTGTTCCTGCGCACAGCCGATCCGTCCGTCCGACCCTTCGGGTCCGTTCTCGCTCCGACGTGAAGGGGCCGGCCCGGGGATGACGTCCCCGGGCCGGCCACCGTGGTCCTGGTTCCCGGGGTCTAGCCCAGGGCGCCGACGACGTGGTCGACGCACTCGGTGAGCGCCTGCACGTCGGCCGGCTCGATCGCGGGGAACATGCCGATCCGCAGCTGGTTGCGGCCGAGCTTGCGGTAGGGCTCGGTGTCGACCACGCCGTTGGCGCGCAGCACCTTGGCGACGGCGGCGGCGTCGACCTCGGCGGAGAAGTCGATGGTGCCCACGACCTGGGAGCGCTGCGCCGGGTCCGCGACGAAGGGGGTGGCGAACGCGGACTTCTCGGCCCAGGTGTAGAGGATGTTGGCGGACTCGGCGGTGCGGCGGGTCGCCCAGTCGAGGCCGCCCTGGGCGTTGAGCCACTCGATCTGCTCGGCGAACAGCAGCAGGGTGGCCACGGCCGGGGTGTTGTAGGTCTGGTCCTTGCGGGAGTTGTCCAGCGCGGTGGGCAGGGAGAAGAACTCCGGGATGTAGCGGTCGCCGCCGGCGATCTCGGCGACCCGCTCCACGGCCTTGGGGGACATGATCGCCACCCACAGGCCGCCGTCGGCCGCGAAGCTCTTCTGCGGGGCGAAGTAGTAGACGTCGGTCTCGGTGATGTCGACCGGCAGGCCGCCGGCGCCGCTGGTGGCGTCGACCAGGACGAGGGCGTCGTCGGCGGCGCCCGCGACACGCCGGATCGGCGCGGCGACACCGGTGGAGGTCTCGTTGTGGGTGAGGGCGTAGACGTCGACGCCTTCTTCGGCGCGGGGTTCGCCGTGGGTGCCGGGGTCGGTGGTGATCACGGTCGGCTCGGCCAGCCACGGGGCGCCCTTGGTGACCTTCGCGAATTTCGAGGAGAACTCGCCGAACGACAGGTGCTGGGACTTCTCCCGGACGAGTCCGTGGGCCGCGATGTCCCAGAAGGCGGTCGTGCCACCGTTTCCGAGGACGACCTCGTACCCCTCGGGCAGGGAGAAGAGGTCGGCGAGACCGGAGCGGACCCGCCCGACGAGGGACTTGACGGGCTTTTGGCGGTGGGAGGTGCCCAAGTAGGTGCTGCCGGAGGAGGCAAGGGCGTTCAGCTGCTCGGGGCGGACCTTGGACGGGCCGCAGCCGAAGCGGCCGTCACCGGGCAGGATGTTCGCGGGAATCTGGATCTCGGTCACTCGGCCAAGCGTACCCGCAGCGCCGGTGGCGACGCAGGTGAGGGGAGGGGGTCGGGGAGGGGGCGCGAGGGCGTGTCGACCCTTTTCCTGCTGTGAACACGTAACAGGGATGATCAAGATGTCGCTTTGTGGCCATAATCGGCTGTCTTCTTTATCTACTCCCCGGGGCGACGCATAATCCGTTAAGGCCGAATTCGATAAGAGAAATCCCTTTTCTGGATAGTCGGAGAACGGCGATCGGACCCACTCGGCGACACCGCACCCCCAGCGGAGACATCCATGAGTCAGACCTCCGGCCACCGGCCCACCCCCCGATCGGGAGCCTCGGCGGCCCCGGTCGCCCCCACGCCGGGCTTCCTGAGGGTCTTCGACGCTCTCAGGAGACGGCCGGCCCCCGAGGAGGTGCGCCGATGGCACCGGGAGGCCCGCAGGCGTGACCGGCGGCGCCCGACCGAACGCCCCGAACCGGCGTCGGCGCCGTGGGGCGGGGAGATCGTGGCGCCCCCGCCGGTGCTGGACCTGGTCGCCGCGGGCTTTCAGGAGGCCCGCGAGGCAACAGACCTGCTGGTGCGGCGCTGCGGCAACCAACCCGTGGCCCGCACCCCCCGAAGCGCCCGCGCGGTCGGCCGCGCGCCGGGACCGGTCTCCACCGACGAGCTGCACCGCCGCCTGGAGGAGATCGCCGACCAGCTGGCGGGCACGGGGGCGGCCGGAGGGGCCACCTTCCTCCAGCGCCACCTGCGCGTGAGCCAGGACCCGCCGCGCCCTCGGCTGCGCCGGTTCCGTTCCCTGGGGCACCTGGTCCGCCTGGACGCCGCCGAGGTCTACCAGAGGCTGCACAACTCCACCTCCGCGCCCGACCCCGTTGGACTGCCCCTGGACCGCCGCGCCCAGATCTACGTCGCCGAGCAGCTTCGGGGAGGTTCGGGCGCCGGCCCCGGCCCGTGGACCGCGGCCCTGCCGCAGGGCTGGTCCGACCGGATCTGGCGGTTCACCGACCTGCTCTACCGGTTCGTCGCCTTCTGCTCCGAACGGCTGACCTTCGGGCGGATGGAGGAGCGGCTGATCGCGCCGATCGGCTTCATCCTCACCACCGTCGCCGCGATCGGCATCCCGGTCCTCGCGCGCGGCGCGGGCACCCTCGACGACGTCATGTCGGTCGTGCTCGCGGTCGTCCTGCTCGTTCCGTACCTGCTGATGCTCCTGCTGCTGGTGCTGCCCTGGCGGCGGTACCGGTGGCTGCGCCGCCAGCCCTACCTGAGGGACGAGGCCATCCAGGCCAAGGGGGCGCGCGCCGGCCACCGCGACATGGGGCTGCACCTCGTCAACGACGTCCAGCGGGGAAGGGCCAGGGAGGCCGTCGAGCGCGGCGCGGCGGCCAGGAAGAAGCGCGCCCCCGACCCGCAGCAGCCCTCGGCACTGCACCTGCTCGCGGTGAACGCGCTGCTGTCGGACCTGGAGGACGTCTACGGTTCCACGCGGCGCCGGCACGGGGTGCTGCCCCGGCGGGGCCGGCACCGCGCCCCGGTCCTCGTCGTCGACTGGTCGGCCGGGGCCGACGCGGTGAGCCTGTACCTGCTGCGGCTGCTGGAACGGGTCCGGCGCGAGCACCGCTTCCCCGACCCGCTCGTCGTCGTGGTGGTGCGCACCTCCAGTTCCGCGCTCCCGCCGGAACTGACGCGCGTGGTGGACGCGCGCGACGCGGCGTCCACGGTGGGAACGCTCCCCGACGAGCTCGGCACCTGGAACGCGACCCGGCAGGCGGTGGGGCGGCTCGGCCCCCGCAGGGTCGTCACGGGACAGGTCACGGCGGGCCCGCGGGCGAAGGAGGCCGTGGCGGCGGCCGACCGGGAACGGGTCGCCACGCCGCTGCTGTGGCTGGGCTCCCTCACCGGTGGGGGAGTACTCGCCGCCGTGCTGGTCTTCGCCCTGTTCTGGCACATGCTGCCGGCCCTCGCCCGCAGCGGGAACCCCTGCGTGCGCGGCTCGGCCTACCGGCCCCCCGATGGCATCGTCGAGGTGGCCGGCGAGTGCGTCGGGATCACCGACGGGTCGTTCGACTTCCACGAGCGGCTGGAGTCGGTCCAACAGCGCATCGCCGAACAGAACGCCGCCGTCGACACCGACAGGCCCTACGTCACGGTCGTCTACTTCGGTGCGCTGACCGTGCGCGACACCCAGGACGAGAACGACCTGCTGGCCGGAACCCACGGCGAGCTGCTCGGGCTCGCCCACGGGCAGCGCTCCTACAACGACGAGTTCCCCCGGCACGGCTACGCGCAGGTGCGCATCCTGCTCGCCAACGCCGGCCAGACCTGGGAGCACGCGCCCAGGGTCGCCGACATGATCGCCGACCGGATCGGGCAGGACCCCACGCTGCTGGTCGCGCTGGGGTTCGGCACCAGCCTCGCCCCGACCCGCGAGGCCATCTCGCGGCTCACCGAGGCGGGGCTGCCCATGGTCGGCACGACGGCGACCTACGACCAGATCAGCCTGCTGGAACCCTTCCGGCACAGCGCCTACTTCTTCCCCATCGCCCCCTCCAACACGCGCATCGCCGAACAGGCCGCCTACTGGGCCCGTTACGGGGCCGGCGCGGGACAGGAGGGCGGACTCGAACCGTCCGGCGACGCGATCGCCATCGCCGACGACTCCACCGGCGAGCTGTACGGGGTGGGGCTGGCGACGACCTTCCTCGCCCGGTTCGAGGCACTGGGCGGGACGATCCCCGATCTGGGGACGCGGCTGCCCAGAGCCGACGGGCAGCTCTCGGAGCGGGGCGTCCTCACCTACGGGGGCCAGGGACAGCCGACCCTGCGCGAGCGCGTCGCCGAGATCTGCGCCGACCCTCCCGACCTCGTCTACTACGCCGGCCGTTCCGACGACTTCGGCGCCTTCTACGCCGACCTGCGCACCCGGGGACGCTGCGTGTCGGGGGTCCGCGTCCTGGCCGGCGACGACGTCAGCAAGTACATCTCCGACAACCTGGGGGAGCTCGCGACCCACGCCGAGGAGTACCCGGTCTACTACACGCCCCTCGCCGCCACGGGCACCTGGGGCGTCCGGGGCGAGCGCGGCGACGCCGGATACTACGAGCAGCTCGGCGCCTTGGAGGAGGAACTGGGGCTGAACGTGGCTTCGGAGGGGCAGGGGCCGACCGAGCGCCCCTCGTGGGCCCACGCCGTCATGGCCTCCGACGGGCTGTTCGTGATCACCGAGGCGGTGCGCCGGACCCAGGAGCGGCAGCGGGTCGGCGACGGCGACAGGTTGGCACCGCCCAGGGACCTGCTGGCGGCGATCACGCAGACGCGCGACATCAGCGGTGTCAGCGGGCTCATCCAGTTCGGGAGCGAGGAGGCGGGGCACTGGTTCGAGGACAAGATGATCCAGCTCGTCCAACCCGGGCCGGGCGGCGGGCAGGTGCCGATCGCCGTGTGCGGCCCGATCGCCGCGGGGGACGAGTTCCAGGGGCCCGGCTGCCAGTAGCCCCGGAAACCAAGAAGGCCCCGTGGCCGACGGCCACGAGGTCTTCTCAGGTGTGCTCCACGGGTGCTCAGACGCCCTGGCCCAGGGCCTCCTTCGCGCCCTCGACCGTGGCGATGTCGCGCTCGGCCGGACCGGTGTAGCGGGCGCTGGGGCGGACCAGGCGGCCGGTGCGCTTCTGCTCCAGGATGTGCGCCGACCAGCCGGCGGTGCGGGCGCTGGTGAACATCGAGGTGAACAGCGTTGAGGGGATCTCGGCGAAGTCCAGGACCACGGCGGCCCAGTACTCGACGTTCGTGGCGAGGACGCGGTCGGGCTTGCGGGCCTGGAGCTCCTCCAGCGCGGCGGTCTCCAGCGCGGCGGCCACCTCGTAGCGCGGGGCGTCGAGCTCCTTGGCGGTGCGGCGCAGCACGCGGGCGCGCGGGTCCTCGGCGCGGTAGACGCGGTGGCCGAAGCCCATGAGCCGCTCGCCCTTGTCGAGCGCCTGCGTGACGTAGGCGCGGGCGTCGCCGATGCGCTCGGTCTCGTCGAGCATGTGCAGCACGCGGGCCGGGGCGCCGCCGTGCAGCGGGCCGGACATGGCGCCGACGGCGCCGGAGAGCGCGGCGGCCACGTCGGCGCCGGTGGAGGCGATGACGCGGGCGGTGAACGTCGAGGCGTTCATGCCGTGCTCGGCGGCCGACGTCCAGTAGGCGTCGACGGCCTTGACGTGGCGGGGGTCGGGCTCGCCGCGGAGCTGGATCATGAAGCGCTCGACCACGGTCGAGCCCTCCTCGACCCGCTCCTGCGGGACCGCGGGCTGGTCGCCGTGGGCGGACTGGGCGATCACGGACAGGGCGGCGGAGGCCGCGCGGGCGAGGTTGTCGCGCGCTTCCGCGTCGTCGATGTCGAGCAGCGGCTTGAAGCCCCAGCGCGGTGCCAGGGTCGCCAGCGCGCTTTGGACGTCGACGCGCACGTCACCGGTCGAGACCGGCGGGGTGATGGGGTCCGCGAAGGGAAGTCCGGGATCGAGGCTGTTGTCGACCAGCAGCCCCCATACGCGCCCGAAGGTGACGTGACCGACGAGGCTTTCGATGTCGACGCCCCGGTACCGGAGGGCGCCGCCCTCCTTGTCCGGTTCGGCGATCTCGGTCTCGAACGCCACGACTCCTTCGAGCCCGGGTTTGAAGTCCGACATACCGGCTTCCTCCGTCTTCTCGGTCCATGGACGGGGTTGGTCCAGTGAACCGGTTAGGCATTTTTCGATGACACGCGAGGTGCCGCAATGGTTCCGATAGGCCTGGTGGTTCTATCGTCGGCTGGCGCCTTGCCTCCAGGTCGTGTGAGGATGCACCACTATGGACCATTGTGACCCCGCCGAGCTGCGTGAACCTTACGACGGTACGCCCTTGTACCGGTCCGCTCTGGCTCCGCATCCCATGGAGCAGTTTCACATTTGGTTCACACAGGCGCACACGGCGGGGCTGGCCGAACCCAACGCCATGGTGCTGAGCACGGTGGAGGAGACCGGCGCACCCCGGGCGCGGACCGTCCTGCTGAAGGGCTACGACCAGCGTGGCCTGCGGTTCTTCACCAACTACACCTCCCGCAAGGGGCGCGCCCTCCAGGCCGAACCCCGGGTCTGCGCGGTCTTTCCCTGGCACGCGCTCCGCAGGCAGGTGGTCGTCTGCGGCAGTGTCGAACGTCTCAGTGACGAGGAGAACGACGCCTACTTCGCGCGCCGCCCCCGCGGCTCGCAGATCGGGGCGTGGGCGAGCGAGCGGCAGTCCGCCCGGGTGACGGGACGGGAGGAGCTCGACGAGCTGTACGCGCGGTTCGAGCGGAGGTGGGCGCCGGGCGAGCCGGTGCCGCGCCCCTCCTATTGGGGCGGGTTCCGCATCCGTCCCACGGAGGTGGAGTTCTGGCAGGGGCGTCCCGACCGGATGCACGACCGCTTCCGCTACCTTCCCGCCCCGGACGGCGGCGAGGAGGGGTGGGAGATCGACCGGCTCTCCCCCTAGGGCCACGGCCGGTCGCGGGGGGTGTGACCCGGTTACGGTCCGTGCATTGCCGGGAAGTGGGCCTTCCGTTGCCACGCTATGATGGGGATATCGGTGGCCGCTCCCGCGGCCAGGAGCGCTGTGACCCGACGAAATGCGGCGCAGACCGCATGGACACCCCGGAACACGAGCGCGCTGGCCCGCGTTGAGAGATCTGCCGTTGAACGCTCTCAACGGGCCCACGAGGGGAGGGGGAGCCTTGACCGCACACGGGCTTATCGACACCACGGAGATGTACCTCCGCACCATCTTCGAGCTCGAAGAAGAGGGCATCGTGCCGCTTCGCGCTCGTATCGCCGAACGACTCCAGCAGAGCGGTCCGACGGTCAGCCAGACCGTCGCGCGCATGGAACGCGACGGCCTGCTGCGTGTCGAGAACGACCGGCACCTCGTCATGACCGAGGAGGGGCGCACGCTCGCGACTCACGTCATGCGCAAGCACCGTCTCGCCGAGCGGCTGCTCGTCGACGTCATCGGCCTGCCCTGGGAGGACGTCCACGTCGAGGCCTGCCGCTGGGAGCACGTCATCTCCGAGGCCGTCGAGGAACGCCTGGTCAAGCTGCTCAACGCCCCCTCGGTCTGCCCGCACGGCAACCCGATCCCCGGTCTGGACGAGCTCGGGCTCAAGGACTACTCGCCCGAGCCCTTCTCCGACGACTCGATCGTCCCGATGGTCGAGGTCGCCAACGCGGTCGAGACCGCCGTCACCGTGCGGCGCATCAGCGAGCAGGTCCAAAGCGACACCGAGGTCATGCTGCTCCTCAAGCGCGCCGGGGTCCGGCCCGAGCAGGACGTGGTGGTCGTCGCCGGCGACGATGGCGTCCGGGTGAGCAGTGGGGCGAACGGGGACGGTGAGCCGACCGATCTGCCGCGGCAGATCGCCGGCCATATTTTCGTCACCAAGCCGTGATACATCCGTGAAGTGCCGGGGCGGTGCTCCGCGGACAGATGTCACGTTGGTCTGCGCGCGTGTTCTCCCTGTTGCTACCCTCACCTCATGGCGTGGGCCGGTCGACGTGGAGCTCCAGGTACCCGTCACGCGGGGGCGGTGCGGGACGTGTGGGTCATCATGAGTACGGTCCGTGACGGCGAGGTGGCGACTTTATGAAGCGGTGGGGGGAGACCTTCTCCGGCGAGGACCCGCTCGCAGGGGCCGAGGTCCTGGATCATGCACAGGTCGCCGTCATCGTCACCGATCGCTTCAGTCACCTCCGCTACTGGAACGCCTACGCGGCGGAGCTGTTCGGCCTCTCGCGCGGTCGTGACCACCTCGGCGCCTCCCTGCTCGACATCGGCGTCCACGACGCCGACTCCGAGAACGCCGCCCAGCTCGCCCGCAGGGTCCTCAAGGGCGAGACCTGGGAGGGCACGTTCGCGGCCCTGCGCGGCGATTCCACCTGGATCCACGTGCGCGCCCAGGCCGTTCCGTACAAGCACTCCTCCGGTGCCATCGAGGGCATCGTCATCTTCGCCTACGAGGCCATGCGCAACGGCCGGGTCGAGGAGCAGTACGGCCTGATCGACCGGGTCGGCACCCGGCTCTCCAGTTCCCTGGAGTTCGGCACCACCATGAAGTCGGTCGCCGAGATCCTCGTCCCCCAGTTCGCCGACCACTGCTTCATCGACCTCTACGACCACGACCGTCTCGTCCGCAAGGTCTCGGTGCACGCCGAGGGGTGGCGGCCCCCGCCCGGGAGCTGGATCGACGTCGGCGAGGAGGTCAGCTACCCCGACCACCACTTCGTGCGCAAGGCGATGCGGCGGCTCGAGACCATCGTCGTCGGCGACTACGTGCACGCCGGCAACGTCGCCCCCAACGAGCACTCGGCCATCGTCTCCGAGCAGGTCGGCATCACCTCGGCCATCGCGGCGCCGCTGCGGGCCCGGGGCGAGCTGCTGGGCGCCATGACGCTCGCGCTGTCCAACCTGTCCCCCCGCGACAAGACCGCCTACGACGGGTTCGACCGTGACCTGGTGGGCGCGATCGCCTCGCGGGTGGCGCTGGCCATCGACAACGCGCGGCTGTTCGAGGAGGAGCGCAGCACGGCGCTCGCCTTCCAGAACAGCCTGTTGCCCCGCTCCTTCCCCGCCTTCGACGGCCTGACGATCGCCCACCGCTACATCCCCGCCAAGCCGCTGGAGACCCACGGCCACGGCATCCAGACCCAGGTGGGCGGTGACTTCTACGACGTCATCCCCCTGTCGGCGGGCCGGGTCGGCATGGTCGTCGGCGACGTCGAGGGCCGGGGGCCGCACGCCGCGGCGGTCATGGGCCAGCTCCGCGCGGCGCTGCGCGCCTTCGCCCAGGCCGACCGCGAACCCGCCGACATCCTGCGCGAGCTCGACGAGTGGGTCCGCCAGCTCGGCCGTCCCGACGGCGAGGGCGGCGTGTGGGTGCCCAGCGTCAGCTGTCTGTACATGGTCTACGACGCCTGGTCGCGCGAGCTGTCCTACGCCAACGCCGGCCACCAGCCGCCCCTGCTCATCTGCGAGGGCCGGGTCGAGGACCTGGAGCTCGAGGTGACCGACCGCCTGCTGGGGGTCAAGGTCAAGGGGGCCGGCCTCGACGACGGGGTCTACCACCAGGCCACGCTCACCCTCCCGCCGGGCGCCACGCTGCTGCTCTACACCGACGGCCTGGTCGACCGCCGCCCGTTGGGGGGCACGGTCGACATCGCCCGCTCGATGGCGCGGCTGCACGACCGGGTGCGCGAGGTCGCCAGCAAGGACGTGGAGCAGATCGCCGAGGCCGCCGTGACCGCGGTCCCCGGCGAGATCGACGACGACACCGCGCTGCTGGTGGTGCGCTCCCACCCCGAGGAGCTCGCCCTTCAGGAGGGCTGGTTCGTCGCCGAGGCGCCCACCGTCGCCGAGGCCCGCCACCTCGCCGCGTCGACCTTCGCCGACTGGGGGATGGACCGCGACCAGGCCGAGCTCGCCTGCCTGCTGGTGTCGGAGATCGTCACCAACGTCGTCATCCACGCCACCCCGCACCCCGTGAGCCGCGAGTTCACCGCCAACGGGGTGAAGGACTCCGACGCCGCGACCGACTTCGGAGTGTCGGGGGGCGGGTTCGACGACTTCGACGAGGACTGGTCGGACCTGCTGGAGGAGGCGGGCGGCGAACCCGAGGAGCAGCCCAGCCGCGAGTTCCTGCTCCGGTTGCGGCGGGGCGCGTCGTCGGTGTGGGTCGAGGTGTTCGACCACGACCTGCGCCTGCCCCGGATCAGGAGCGCGGGCGCCGACGACGAGGGCGGCCGGGGCCTGTACCTCGTCGACCAGCTGGCCACCCGCTGGGGGTCGCGTCCCACCCCCGACGGAAAGGCCGTCTGGTTCGAGGTGCCCATGCAGGGCGAGTGAGCTTCCACGGTGCGGGGCCCGTCGCTCGACGGGCCCCGCACCGTTGTGTCACCGCCAGGACCACGCCCACAGCAGCAGCACCAGGAAGATGAAGAACACCACGATCCCGCCGGTCGTCCAGGGGACGTGTATCCGGCGGCGGAGCATGCGCACCCCCAGGACCAGGAGGATGACCAGCAGTCCAAGGACGATGGCACCGTCGTACGCGCCGGAGTACATGTCGTCGTGACCCTTTCGCCGTGACCCGAGGGGACGTGGCTACAGGCCCAGCGAGCGTCCCACGATCTCCTTCATGATCTCGGTCGTCCCACCGAAGATCGACTGGATGCGGGCGTCCTGCCAGGCCTTCGCCACGGGGTACTCCATCATGTACCCATATCCGCCGTGGAGCTGGAGGCAGCGGTCCATCACCTTGTTGCACAGTTCGGTGGTCCACCATTTGGCCTTCGCCGCGTCCTCGGCGGTGAGTTCGCCGCGGTTGTGCAGGGTGATCGCGCGGTCGACGTAGGTACGGGCGAGGTCGATCTCGGTGGCGAGCTCGGCAAGGACGAAGCGGGTGTTCTGGAACCTGCCGATGGGGCGGCCGAACGCGGTGCGTTCCTTGCAGTAGTCGATGGTCCGGGCGAGCATCCGCTCCGCGCCCGCGGTCGCCGCGACGGCGATCGACAGCCGCTCCTGCGGCAGGTTGCGCATCAGGTGGATGAAGCCCTGGTTCTCGGTGCCGATGAGGTTGGCGGCGGGCACGCGCACGTCGGTGAAGGACAGCTCGGCGGTGTCTTGGGCCTTGAGGCCGATCTTGTCGAGGTTGCGTCCCCGTTCGAAGCCGGGCGTGCCCCGCTCCACGGCGATGAGGGAGAAGCCGTGCGCGCCGGCGTCGGGGTCGGTCTGGGCCACGACGATCACCAGGTCGGCGTTGATGCCGTTGGTGATGAAGGTCTTCTGCCCGTTGAGGACGTAGTGGTCGCCGTCGCGGACCGCCGTGGTGCGGATGCCCTGGAGGTCGCTGCCGGCCCCGGGTTCGGTCATGGCGATGGCGGTGATGAGGCTCCCGTCGGCGAAGCCGGGCAGCCAGCGGCGCTTCTGCTCGTCGGTGGTCAGGCCGACCAGGTAGGGGGCCATCACGTCGTTTTGCAGGGTGAAGCCCAGCCCCGAGGCGCCGGCGGCGGTGATCTCCTCACCCACCACGGCGTTGAAGCGGTAGTCGTCGATCCCGGAGCCGCCGAACTCCTCGGGCACTCCCAGGCCGAGCAGGCCGACCTCGCCGGCCTTCGTCCAGACCTCGCGCGGGACGATGCCGTCCTTCTCCCACTGGGGGTGGAAGGGGGTGACCTCGCGTTTGAGGAACTCGGCCACGGAGGCGCGGAAGAGGTCGTGTTCGGTGTCGAAGAGTTCCCTGCGCATCTCCGCTCCCTCGGTCGCGCCGGCGCCGCCGCGCGGGCGGTGGTCGGTGTCCGTCGTCTGCTGGGGACACCGTAACCGAATCCTGTTCGGTTTTACATGGCAGGTGTTCCCGGCGCCGATGTCGGAACTTCACTGCGTCGCTCTAGGTGAAGAAGACGTTACTGAGCGTATTGTCATGTGCGGGACCGGTGTCTCGAACGGGGGAGCGAGCCATGGCCAAGCACGCGGCGTCCTACCGCAGGCGCCGGCAGGCGGGGGAGACGCACGTCCTCGTCATCGTCGGCGCGCTGCTGCTGGCGGTGCTGGTGTCGGCGTTGAACCAGACGGTCGTGTCCACCGCCATGCCCACGATCGTCTCCGACCTCGGCGGCCTCAGCCACATCTCCTGGGTGGTCACCTCCTACCTGCTCGCCGTCACCGCGACCACGCCCCTGTGGGGCAAGCTCGGCGACCAGTTCGGCCGCAAAGGGCTGTTCCTGCTGTGCATCGTCATCTTCCTGGTGGGCTCGGCGCTGTGCGGGCTGGCCCGGACCTTCGAACACCTCATCCTGTTCCGGGCCGTCCAGGGCGTCGGCGGCGGCGGGCTCATGGTGCTGGCCCAGGCGATCATCGGCGACGTGGTGCCGCCCCGGGAGCGCGGCAGGTACCAGGGGCTGTTCGGCGCGGTGTTCGGGGTCGCCAGCGTCGCCGGCCCGCTGCTGGGCGGGTTCATCGTCGACAACTTGTCGTGGCGCTGGGTGTTCTACGTCAACCTCCCCCTGGGCGTCGTCGCGCTGGTGGTGCTGGTGTTCGTGCTGCCCGCGCTGCGTCCCGACGTCCGCCGCACCGACGTCGACTACGCCGGGATCGTGCTGCTCGGCGCGACATCGGTCGCGCTGGTGCTGATCACCTCGTGGGGCGGCACCACCTATGACTGGATCTCCCCGCAGATCATCGGCCTGGCCGTGGCCGCCGTCATCCTGGGGGCGCTGTGGTGGCTGAGCGCGCGCCGGGCGGCCGAGCCGGTGCTGCCGCTGGGGCTGTTCCGCAACCCGGTCATCCTCGTCGGGGTGCTGGTGAGCTTCGCGGTGGGGTTCGCGATGATGGGGGCGCTGGCCTACCTGCCGTTGTTCCTCCAGGTGGTGCACGGCTACTCACCCACCGCCTCGGGGCTGCACCTGCTGCCCATGGTGCTGGGCCTGCTGCTGTGCTCGATCGGCAGTGGCATTCTCGTCAGCCGCACCGGCCACTACCGGCTCTTCCCCATCGTGGGGACCGCGGTGGTGACCGTCGCCCTCTACCTGCTCTCCCACCTGCGACCCGACACCTCGGTGTGGGTCATGAGCGGCTACTTCTTCCTGCTCGGGGTGGGCCTGGGACTGACCATGCAGGTGGTCGTCATCGCCGTGCAGAACGCGGCCGAGTACCGCGACCTGGGGGTGGCCACGTCCGCGGCGACCTTCTTCCGCTCCATCGGCGGCGCGTTCGGCACCTCGATCTTCGGCGCGGTGTTCGCCGCGCAGCTCGAAGACAACATCAGCGAACTGGCCGGGCGCATCCAGGTCCCGGCCGGTATGGACATCCAACGCCTCCAGAACGAGACGGGGCTGCTCGCGCAGCTCCCGGCCGAGTCGCGCGAGCTGTTCCTGGGCGCCTACGCCGACTCGGTGGACACCGTCTTCCTGGCCGCGGTCCCGGTGGCCGCCATCGCCTTCCTCCTCTCGCTGTTCCTGCGCCAGGTCCCGCTGCGCACCACGGTCGGCACCCCCGACCTGGACGAGACGATCGCGCCGGTGGCGACCAGCCGCGACCGTCTCGCCGCGGTCGAGCGGATGGCCTGGCGGATCAGCGGCCGCCAGGGCGGGCGGCGGATGTACGAACGGCTGGCCGGGGAGGCCCACGTCGACCTGTCCCCGGCCGCGTGCTGGCTGGTGACGCACATGGCGGTCACCGGTCCCATCACCGGGGAGGAACTGGCGCGCCTGTCCAAGGCCCGGGAGGAGACCCTCGACCAGGTGCACCAGGAGCTCACCGCCGCGCGCCTGCTCGCCGACGAGTCCTCGACGTGGCGGCTCAACGCCCACGGGCGCGACGTCGCCCGCCGGCTCTTCGAGGCCCAGGACGACGCGCTGCACCGGGCGTTGCGCGACTACTCGCCCGAGGAGCATCCCGAACTGGTGGCCCTGCTCTACGACCTGTCCCGGCGGACGCTGGGGGAGGAGTCCGACGCCGAGCTGGTCCGCGACCCGGGGCCCGCCCGCCCGCTGTAGGACGCCCGCCCACCTCGCGCAATCGCGCCCCGGGGTCGTGCCGGCCGCCCTCGGCCGAATATGGTTCGGTTTACAGGTTCGACCGGAGGCCCCCAGGAGGACACCGTGGCTGAGGCATACATCGTCGGAGCGGTCCGCACCCCCGTAGGGACGAAGAAGGGCGCGCTGGCCGCCGTGCACCCCGCCGACCTGGGGGCGCACGTGCTCAGGGAACTCGTCGACCGCACCGGGGTGGACCCCTCGGCGGTCGAGGACGTCATCATGGGCTGCGTCAGCCAGGTCGGCCCTCAGGCCCTCGACCTCGCCCGCACCTCCTGGTTGTCGGCGGGCCTGCCCGAGACCACCCCCGGCGTCACCATCGACCGCCAGTGCGGCTCCTCCCAGCAGGCCGTCCACTTCGCGGCGCAGGGGGTCATGTCCGGCACCCAGGACCTCGTGGTCGCCTCCGGCGTGGAGAACATGGGCATGGTCCCCATGGGCTCCAACGTCCAGTACGCGATCGACGCCGGGCTCGCCCTCTACGGCGAGGGGTGGGTCGAACGCTACGGCCTTCAGGAGATCTCCCAGTTCCGCGGCGCCCAGCTCATGTGCGAGAAGTGGGGTCTCTCCCGCGAGGACCTGGAGGTCTACGCGCTGGAGAGCCACCGCAGGGCCGCCACCGCCCTCGCCGAGGGCCGCTTCGACGGGCAGGTCGCCCCGATCGCCGGCGTCACCCGCGACGAGGGGGTGCGCCCCGACACCTCCCTGGAGGCCATGGCCGGGCTCAAGCCGCTGCGCGAGGGCTGGGCGCTCACGGCCGCGGTGGCCAGCCAGATCTCCGTCGGCGCCGCGGCCGTCCTGATCGCCTCGGAGCGCGCGGTGGCCGACCACGGGCTGACCCCGCTGGCCCGCATCGTGCAGCTCTCGCTGGTGGGCGACGACCCCGTCTACATGCTCACCGCGCCGATCCCCGCCACCCGCATCGCGCTGAAGAAGGCGGGGTTGAGCATCGGCGACATCGACGTCACCGAGATCAACGAGGCGTTCGCGCCCGTCCCCCTCGCCTGGCAGCGTGAGATCGGCGCCGACCCCGCCACCGTCAACCCCAACGGCGGCGCGATCGCGCTGGGCCACCCGCTCGGCGCGACCGGTGCCGTGCTGATGACCAAGCTCGTCCACGAACTGCACCGCACCGGTGGCCGCTACGGCCTCCAGACGATGTGCGAGGGCGGCGGCCAGGCCAACGTCACGATCGTCGAGCGGGTCTGATCGGGCGCGGGGGTCCCCGCCCCTCGCCGCTCGGACGAGGGCCGGGGACCTTCGGCGGCCGGGCCGCCTCCTAGCCGGCGCCGGCCCGCGTGGACTCCGTGGCCTCATCGCCGGGCTCGGCCCGGGCCGCGTGCCGCGCGCCCCGGCGGCGCCGATGGGACCGGTGCACGGTCCGCGCGATACGCCGGCCGACCACCGCGTACCCGATCAGCGCCCCCGAGGTGTTGAGGATGACATCGTCGATGTCGAAGGCGCGTCCCGTCACCAGGAGCCCCTGGGCCACCTCCACCAGCAACATCACCAGCGCGGTCAACAGCACCACCCGAACGCCGCGCGTCCGCGGCAGCAGCACCGGCAGCAGCACCCCGAAGGGGACGCCCAGCACGACGTTGCCGCCGACCTGCTTGAGCGCCTCGTGCGCCGGGGCGTCCAGGTACAGCCGCAGCGACGCGCCCGGCTCCAGGTTGCTGTGGACCACGCCGACCGCGCCGGGCACGGGGGTGAGCGTGATCTGGGCGAGGAAGGCCGCGAAGCCGACCATGGCGACGAACGCCACCAGCACGGCGAGGGCGCGGAGTACCAGTACCCCGAACGCCCGGAGCCGGGAGGGCTGTCCCGGCTCCGTGGGTGTGGCCCGGACGGGGCCGGGCTGTCCGTCGGTCTGCGGAGAGGGGACGTTCATCGTTTCCTCCTGAGCCGCCTGCGCCGGTGGATCACCGGGAACGGGCCGGGAGGACCGGTCCTGCCACCGACGCGCCCGGAGGATTCCCCCTGCTCGGGGAATCATGCGGGCGGGGGCCGGGAACAGCGGGTTCCGGTGGCCGGGTCGGGGATCCGGTCGTCCGCTACGCCCGGAACGGCCGGACCCGCTTCGGGGAGACGGGACGGCCCCCGCGGAACGTGCCCGCGGGGGCCGTGGGGCCGGGTGGAGGGAACCGGCCGGCGAAGCGTCTCGGGGCGCGCCTACTCGAAGTCCTCGCGGGTCGTCCCCGTCCGCTTCATCTCGTCCTCCAGCGCGGCCCTCATCTGGCTCCGGTCGTCGCGCTCCTCCCCGTTGCCCTGCTCGTTCTCCTCATCGGGGGACGGCAGGTTCTGGTCGGTGTCGCCGGTCTTCGCCCTGTTCTCCTCGGGCATCGTCATCGCGCCGCTCCTCTCGCGTGCCGGTCGTGCCCCGCGCCGCTACCCGCCTTCACGGCGGGGTAACCGGCACGGCGCCCCCACCCGCTCCGCGGGGCGTCACAGGAACCGTTTGACCCCCGGGATCGCCCGGACGAGGACGGCCACCAGCCAGCACAGCGGCACCGAGAGCACCAAGACCACCGCGAACTTCGCCACGGCGATCGCCTCCCAGCCGCTCAACGCCATGCTCACCCCGATCAGCACCAGCGGATGCAGGACGTACACGGCGAAGGCGTTGTCGGCCAGGAGCCGGCCGAACCGGCCCTGCCGGTTGAAACGCTCGCGGAACAGGACGGTCAGGGCGATGATCACCGACACCGCGAAGGTGCTCTCCACCAGCAGGAGCACCGCGGGCGCGAGGGCGTCCGGTCCCGGGACGGTCCCGTCCCACAGGACGTGCACCGCGATCCAGGCGGTCAACGCCACCCCGGCCACGGCCAGGGCCACCCCGCCCGCCTTGCGGGGGATCCGCCGGGGCCAGTCCCCGCGGAAGGCGAACACGCCGACGACGAACAGGGCCACGTACTGCGGCAGGTATTGCGGGCTGGGCAGGCCCACGACCGGCCAGTGCAGGGCGGGGAAGAGGGTGCGCCAGACGTGACTGACCAGCGCCAGCCCGACCGTGAACGCCACCACCGCGAGCGGGCCGGGCAGCCGGCCGGGGGCCGCGGGCACGGCTTCCACGTCCTTTGCCCGCCGGTCGCGCAACCGCCGCACCAGCACGTAGACCAGGCAGAACACCAGCAGCACCTCGGCGAACCACAACGGCCCCGGGTCCCAGGAGAGCAGGTAGAACAGCCAGTACGGGAGCTCCGTGCCCTCGGCGGCGGACGCCTCCTGGATGAGGACGAAGCTGGGGTGCATCACGATCGGGCGCAGGATCAGCAGGAACAGCAGCAGCGGCACGCCGAGCCGGACCAGCCGCTCGCGGACGAAGCCGCGTCCCCCCTTGCGGTCGTGCGAGCCGGGCACGAAGTACCCGGAGATGAGGAAGAAGAAGCCCATGAAGAAGGTCTGGTTGGTGATGACCAGCAGGTCCAGCAGCGCCCCCGAGCCGTCGGTGGCCGGCTCGCTGTAGTACCAGACGGGGATGTTGCCGTAGGTGACGGCGACGTGGTGGGCCAGGACCAGGACGGTCAGCACCACGCGCAGGTTGTCGACGTAGTAGAGCCGGGGCCGCCCGGCCGTCCGGGGAGGTTCCGGACGGCCGGGGGCCGTTGGGGGGTGTACCTGTTCGGTCATCTGGGGGGGCTCGCTTCCGTACCGGTGGGGGCCCGGGATCAGCTCCCGGGAGGGATGGCGCGAGTGGCGTGCTCGAAGAGGTCGGCCAGCTCGCGGGCGTAGGCGTCGAGATCGTGCTCGGGGTGGTTCTCCCAGTAGGCGAACATGTGGTCGATGGCCGCCTGCTGGCTGACCGCCATCACCCGCGTGTCGAACGGGCGGAACTCCCCGCGCTCCTGGCCGGTCCGATACACGGCCTCCAGGGAGTCGTAGATCGGGTCGCTGCTCTGCACGCCGTAGCGGGAACGGCCGTCGGGGTCGCGGAATCCGGTGAAGATCTCGCTCAGCGCCTTCAGGTGTTCGCGATGGTCGCGCATATAGGCGGCCACGGTCAGAATGTGGGTACGCAGGACCGCGGTGGCGGTGGGCGCCTCGGTCCATTCGGTGATCTCGGCGACCACCGAATCGGCGACGTCGGTGTAGATCTGGTCCACCACCTTTTGCACCAGCTCGTCCTTTCCCGCGAAGTGATAGGAGATGACGCCCTTGCTGATCCCGGCGCGCTCGGCGATCCGGGCCAACGAGGCGTTGGCGAACCCGACGTCGGCGATCGTGGCGATCGCGGCGTCGATGATCTGCGCCCGCCGGGCCTGCTCGATGAACGAACGACCCTTCCTGTTCTTCTGGCCGCTTGGCTTATTTTCTGACCGCATGGCCAGAATTTAGCACGCATGGCCAGGTGACAATAGGGGTTTCCCCCTAGGTAACCCTGAGAGGACCCTGGCCCGTCTCAGGGGCGGGAGGGGTCCTGCGAACACGCTCGGAGACCGACCGGGCGGCGGAGGGCTTCCGAACGCCCGGGAAGAGCGGGAGGCGCCGGACCCTGGAAGCCGGGGGCCGCGGGGCGCTTCGGGGCCTCGTACCCGAGCTCCGGGAAGCGGCCGCTCCGGGGAGAGATCCACTGATGACGTCCCAGGTCACGACGGTGCTCCCCGCGCGCGGGGAGGGGACGGCCTCTTACCCGGCGGTGTCGTCGGCTGGGTGCACTCCCGCGCAGGCGGGGAGGGGCCCGTCTGGGTCATGACGGCGCCCGTTGGGATGACGCGCTCCTCGCGCGGAGCGCCCCTCCGGTTTCACGGTCCCGAAAGGAGAACCTTCGGGCAGAATGACTGTCACCGGCTCGACCCACGGGCCGCACCAATGGGCTCCCGAGTTTTATAAAGCGGAGATAACGGCCCGCGAACCCGCAGGTCATCTTCTGCAAGCCCCGCGCACGCGGGGATGGACCCATCCCGAGCGGGCTGATGAGGCCCATGAGCCCGCAAGCCCCGCGCACGCGGGGATGGACCGAGCTGGACGCCCTGGCGACCCCTACCTACGGGGCAAGCCCCGCGCACGCGGGGATGGACCGCGCTCGGGGATCACTCTGGGCGGCGCGGCCGAGCAAGCCCCGCGCACGCGGGGATGGACCGTGGTTGACCAGCTCCGGGTAGGCGCGCTCGGTGTAAGCCCCGCGCACGCGGGGATGGACCGAGCTGAAGATGCGCCGGGCGGAGGGGGCACCGCGACGCGCGGCGGTTCCTGGCCGGGGAGGGGGCCATCCTCCTGGCCTTCGCCGGCTGGTCGGCCTGGAGCCCCCTGAACCTGCTCGCCGCCATGCGCGACCCTATCCGGCCGAATCCCGCCGGCCTCCCCCCGCACCTCGGCGTCGAACCGTTCCACGCCGTGGCCGATCGCTTCGCTCGCCTCCGCCTTCGTCCTGGGCGCCCTCACCGTCTTCCACCGCCGAGTGGTCCGCCAAGGCGCCACGCGGGCCTGACACGCGAGAGAGAGCATGCTCATCCTTGAACAGCCTCGGCAAGTCCTTCGGAGCGCGCACCCTGTGGAGCGATCTGGACCTTGAGGTCGAACCGGGCCGGATGCTCGCCCTCGTCGGCGCCAGCGGCTCGGGCAAGACCACCCTGCTCAACTGCGTCGGCCTGCTGGAACACCCCGACACCGGGCGGATCCTGTTCGAGGGCACCGACCTGACCCGGCTCCGGCCGGGCGGGCGGCGCCGGTTCCGCCGCGACCGGCTCGGCTACCTCTTCCAGGACTACGCGCTCATCGACAACACCACGGTCGGGCCAACCTCGACGTGGCCCGGCGACGCGGCACCCCGCGGGACCACGGCGCGGCGCTCGAACGCGTGGGGCTGGCCGGCCGTGAACGCGAGATCGTGCACCACCTGTCCGGCGGGGAGCATCAGCGCGTCGCCCTGGCCCGGCTGCTGGTCAAACGCCCCGCGCTGGTGCTGGCCGACGAGCCCACCGGCGCGCTCGACGCCGCCAACGGCGCGATGGTCGTGGACGTGCTGCGGCAGATGAGCCGTGAGGGGCGCACCGTGCTCGTCGCCACCCACAACGACAGCGTGCGCGACGCCTGCGATCACACCTTCGACGTTTCGGCGCACACGAGGTCGGCCCTCAGCGGGTGAAGCGGAGAACCGGTCCGTTGGCGGCGGGCGGGGACTCGCCGCGCCGACTAGAACCGGCCATGACGAAAATGCACTGAGCCGATAGAGGTGCGGTCATTCCGGTGGTGAGGACGCGACCGGACTGCCCGAAACCGTCTTACAGGGGCTTCCGTCCGGCCGTAGTGGGCGGCCCGTGTTCCGGTCGACGGCCGATGGTTCCCCGGCAGGGACTGCGGGAGATGTCGAACCGCTGATCTCCGGTCTCCCGGTTTCGGCCACTATCCGGCGCGAGATAGGGAAGGACGGAAATCCGTTCCCCGCCGGGGCCGGCAGCCCCACGGCGGCCTGCCGGTTTCCGGGTCGCCCCGCGTGCGGGGACCGGGATCGCGTGGGCCGGAGACCGTGGGGGCTGTGGGCGGCGTCGCCGGGATGGGTGGGACCCGCTGCGAGGCGCGCCCCACGGCATCAAGCCGGGGCGGGGCCGGCCGACGCCGACGGCCCCGCGTTCCGTGGAGTGCGGGGCCGTGGCGGGTGTCCCGGTCAGTCGAGGACGGCGAACGCCTCGACCTCGACGAGCACGTCGGGCTCGAACAGGTAGTCGACGCCGATGAGCGACGCGGGCGGCAACGGCCGCGGGATCCCCAGCTCCTCGGTGGCGCGTTCGATGCCCGCGATGAAGGCGTCGTACTTCTCGGGGCTCCAGTCCGTGGCGAAGAACCTGAGCCGTACGACGTCGGAGAAGGTCGCCCCGGCGCCGGCCAGGCCGCGCGCGGTGTTGCGCAGGGACTGCACCACCTGGCCGGCGAGGTCGCCCGGCGCGATGCGGTTCCCCTCGCCGTCGCGGGCGATCTGGCCGGCCACGTGCACGTGGCGGGTGCCCGTGCCAATCGAGACGTGGTGGTAGGGGACGGGCTGGAACATGCCTTCGGGGCTCAGCAACTGCACGGTCATGGGAGACTCCTCCGCTTGCGGATCAGCAGGTATCCCATGTCTACTTGGTGTGTAAAGGGAACTTCAACGAGACTAGGTGTCATGAAGGAAACCGCCCACCCCGCGCCCGACCGGCCCCAGATCACCGCGACACACCGCGAGCTGCTCGACCAGGTGCTCGACAAGTGGTCGCTCCACGTGCTCGACGAGCTGTGTGAACGGTCCCTGCGTTTCAACGAGCTGCGCCGCGCGATCCCCGTCGTGACGCAGAAGTCGCTCACGGCGACGCTGCGGCGCCTCGAACGCAACGGGATGGTCGAACGTCTCATCGTGAACACGCGGCCGATCGCCGTCGAGTACCGGATCACGCCGCTCGGTAAGACGCTCCAGGACCTCATCGACGCGCTCCTGGAGTGGTCCACCGCCAACATGCCCCGCGTCGAGCGCGCACGCGCCCGGTTCGACGCGGAGGAGGGGTGAGGAGGAGCGGCGCGGTGGGCGTGCGCATCCAGCGTTTCCCCTGGCCGGAGGGGAACGGGGTGGGCGGGCGGGGCGTGGCCTCGGAGCGGTCCGCGTTGGGAACGGGCATGTCCTCGACGCTGTGACCGGCCGTGCGTGGTGCCGGACGCGCGACTCCGGAGCCGGGAGCGGGGCCTACCGCCACAGGCGGGGGAGGCGAAGACGTGAACTGTTCGCGGCTTTTGTGACTCCGAATGGTTTTTCTCGCCGACTGGGCGAATTTCAAGAAGTGGTCGAAACGAGGGGTGCCTGCTGATAACGTCCCAGGTCAGTAAGTCTGCTCCCCGCGCACGCGGGGATGGTCCCGTCGGCGCCGCTCTCCCGAGAGCGTGGCCGAGCTGCTCCCCGCGCACGCGGGGATGGTCCCCGCGAGCAACCAAGCAGCAAGCCGAGGCGGAACTGCTCCCCGCGCACGCGGGGATGGTCCCTGGACCCACGCCATGGACTGCTGTTCCAGCCCCTGCTCCCCGCGCACGCGGGGATGGTCCCAAACAAATCCGCGGCTGGGTGCGCGAGGGCATCTGCTGCCCACGCGCGCGGAGAAGGTCCCGGGACCGGCACTGGTGGCGAGCCGCTCGGCTTCTGCTCCCCGCGTGCTCGCGGTCCGGGCGCGGCGGGTCGCGGCGGGTCACCGACCTGGCCGGGGGCCGGTCATGGCCGGGCGGCGCGGGCGTCGCGGACGGCGAGGGCGATGCGCAGGAGGGCGGTCGCGGTGCCGGCGGCCACGGCGGCACCCACCGAGACGGCGAGGTCGGGCACCCAGGCCGCGAGCCGGCCCGGCCCCATCAGGCCCGTGGTCAGGGCCGGCGCGGCCCACGGCAGCACCCCCGCCACGCACCAGGCGACGGTCGAGGTGAGGCGCCGCCGGAGGGGGAGGGGCGCGGCCGGGCGGCGCAGGAGCAGGGCCGAGCGGAGCGCCGCCAGGACCATGGCCACGGCCAGGGCGGTGGTGCCCCACACGGCCGCGTGGTGGGCGGAGGCGGACGGCGCGTCGGCGGGCGCCCCGCCGCCCGCGAGGATCCGGGCGGCGCCGAAGCCGACCTCCATGACCGCCGTGTCCTGGAGGAGTCCGTACAGGTTCTGGGAGAGGACGAGGGCGACGTCCTGTTCGGGCAGCAGGAACACCATCGCGGAGTAGCCGGGGGTCCCGCCCGTGTGCCAGACGGCGCCGTCGAGGGGCGCGTCCAGGCCGCCGACCCGCCAGCCCAGCCCGTACCCGGTCCCGGAGCCGTCGGGGTGGAGCCGGCCCTCCTCACGCATTAGCCGCGTGGATTCGGGGGTGAGGACGGCCGCGCCCTCGGCGGTCTCGCCTTGTCGGAGCTGGAACGCGGCGAAGGCGGCGAGGTCGTTCAGGTCCCCGCCCAGGTAGCCGTAGCCCGCGCCGTCGTCGTCCACGCCGCCGGCGACCGGGCTCGCGACGCCCCACAGCAGCTGGTGCCCCGGGGGGAGGTTCCGCTCCCGGGCGGACGCCCGGCCGGTGATGGCGCCGTCCATGCCGGCCGGGTCGAGCACGGCGTGTTCGAGGTGGTCGGCGAAGGGCCGTCCGGTGACGGACTCGACCAGGGCGGTCAGGACGAGGTAGTTGGCGCTGCTGTAGGCGTACACGGTTCCGGGCGGGCCGAGGGGGGTGACGTCGTCGAGGGCGCGGGCGCGTTCGGCCGCGCCGGGGCAGTCGGCGTCGAGGCAGTCGGTGACCTTCGGTGTCGCTGACGCGGGGATGCCGGCGGTCTGGTGGAGCAGGTGGCGGACCGTGACGCGGGAGGCGTGCGCGGGGCCGCCGAAGCCGAAGCCGGGCAGGTGGTCGACGATCCGGTCGTCCAGGGAGAGCCGCCCGTCCTGGACGAGGACCATCACGGCGGTCGCGGCGGCCGGTTTGGCGATCGAGCCCCACAGGAACGGGGTGTCGGCGGTGACGGGTTCGCCGTGCCCGTCGGTTCCCCAGGAACGCTGGTGGAGGGGTCCGTTGGGGCCGACCACGGCGTAGGAGAGGCCGGGGGCGCCGGTGGCCTCCATCCGCTCTTGGACGTAGGCGTCGATCGTGGCGTAGCCGCCGGCCGGGGTGGTGGCGGCGGACGCCGGGCCGGCCGGCGGGCACAGGAGCAGGCAGAGCAGCAGGGATGACGTGCTCGCGGCGACGCGCCGCAGGCGGGAGCGCATGGGTTCCTCATCGGTTTCGGAGGCGGGACGGATAACCGTATGGCGATACGGTTTTTATCGTATGGTGGTACGGTTATCAAGTGCCGAGGACCGCCGACCACGAGGAACGTCGCCGTCAGATCGCCGGCGCCGTCCGCGAACTCATCTCCGAACACGGCCTGGACGCCGTCACCGTCGCCCGCACGGCCGCCGCCGCCGGGATGTCGGTCGGCCTGGTGCAGCACTACTTCCGCAGCAAGGACGAGATGCTGCTGCACGCTTTCAACGAGGTGAGCGCGGCCATCCGGGACCGGGCCGGGGAGCGGATCCGGGCCGGGATCGAGCACCGGCGGCCCATCGCGTGGGTCCTCGCCGAGGCGCTGACCGAGTTCGTCCCCCTCGACGAGCGGCGCCGCACCGAGTTCCGCGTCACCCGGGCGTTCGCCGGCCGCTCCCTGGACGCGCCCGCCCTCGCCGAGGTCGACACCGAGACCGCGCGGCGGGTGCGCGAGGACATCGCCCGGGCCGTCCACAACGGCAAGGAGTGCGGTGAGGTCGCCCCGGACCTCGACCCGTGGCCCGCGGCGGTCCGCCTCGCCGCCGTGACCGAGGGGCTCGCCACCCAGGTCTACCGGGACCCGGCCGGGGTGAACGGGACGCCGGCGGCCGAGCTGGCCGAGTCGCTGATCGCCGCCGAGCTGGCCACCGTCTTCACGGGCGAGTGCCGCCAGTACGCCAACGGCGCCTGACGGGCGGGCGCGTTCTCGCCGGCGCTCCTACAGGGCCGGGGCGACGCTCCTAGCGGGGTGTGGTCTCCCGGGTGGTCGGGGCGGGTGTGGACCTCGCCGTTCCTCCGGGAGGTGGCCTGTGGCCGTCCAGAGGGTGGTTCGTGGTTCGGTGGGTGTTTTGCCGGTTTCTTAAGAAGTGGTCGTGAACGGCTTCGGAGCTCGGTAACGTTGCAGGTCAGTAAGAGTGCTCCCCGCGCACGCGGGGATGGTCCCCC
>NZ_FUWS01000010.1 GCF_900167435.1 Marinactinospora thermotolerans DSM 45154 | reverse complement strand
CGCGGCCTCGGACTCGGCGTCCAAATGCGCGGTCGCCTCGTCCAACACCACCACCGAAGGCGCCTTGAGCAACAACCGCGCGATCGCCAGACGCTGCTTCTCCCCACCCGACAACCGGTACCCGCGATCCCCCACGACCGTGTCCAACCCATCGGGCAACGCATCCAGCAGATGCCCCAACCGCGCCGCCCGCAACGCCGCGCGCAACTCCTCATCCCCCGCCTCGGGCCGGGCATAGCGCAGGTTCGCGCCGATCGTGTCATGGAACAGGTGGGCGTCCTGGGTGACCACGCCCACCCGCTCACGCAACGACGCGCCCCGCACCTCACGCAGGTCCACCCCGCCCACGCGCACCACACCCTCCACCGGGTCGTACAACCGGGTCACCAGATGCGTCAACGTGGTCTTCCCCGCCCCCGACGGCCCCACCAACGCCACCATCTCCCCCGGCGCCGCCGAGAACGACACGTCACTGAGCACCTGGGTCTCATCGGCCGTCTCGGTCGTGGGGGACAGCTCCAGGGACTCCAGCGAGGCCTCCGCGGCCGAGGGGTAGCGGAAGGAGACGTGGTCGAACTCGACCGACAACCCCTCCTCCGGCAGCGCGACGGCGTCCTCGCGTTCCTCGATCATGGGACGCAGGTCCAGGACCTCGAACACCCGGTCGAAGCTGACCAGCGCGGTCAGCACCTCGACGTGGACGTTGGACAGCGCCGTCAACGGCCCGTACAGGCGGGTCAGCAGGGTGGTCAACGCGACCAGCGTGCCCAGGTCGAACGCGTTGGTGATGACGAGCGTGCCGCCGACACCGTAGACCGTCGCCGTCGCCAACGCCGTGATCAGGCCGATGAGGGTGAACAGCAGGGCGCTCAACACCGTCTGGCGCACACCGATGTCACGGACCTGGGCGGCCCGATGGGCGAACCCCGCGTTCTCCTCCTCCGGGCGCCCGTAGAGCTTGACCAGCATCGCGCCGCCCACGTTGAACCGCTCGGTCATCAGGGAGCTCATCTCGGCGTTGAGCCGCATCCCGTCGTTGGCGACCGTGGCCAGTCGCCGGCCGATGAGCTTGGCCGGCAGCACGAACAGGGGGACGAGGAGCAGCGCCACCAGGGTGATCTGCCACGACAGCGCGATCATCGTCACGATCACCGCGACGGTGCTGATCAGGTTGGACACCACCGACTGCAGGACCGAGGTGATCGCCCGTTGCGCGCCCACCACGTCGGTGTTGAGCCGGCTGATCAGCGAACCCGTCTGGGTGCGGGTGAAGAACGCCAGGGGCATGCGCTGCACGTGGGCGAACACCTGGGTGCGCAGCAGGTAGATGACGCCCTCGCCGATCCGCGCCGACAGCCATCGGCCGGTCAGCCCGAGCCCGGCCTCCGCGAGGGCCAAGAGCCCCACCGCGAGGGCGAGCCAGGCGACCAGTGAGGTGTCGCCCGCGGCGACGCCCTGGTCGATGATCGCCTTGAGCAGGAGGGGGTTGGCCACCACGATCCCCGCGCTCAGCGAGGTGACCAGGAGGAAGAACAGGATCGAACGCCAGTGGGGGCGCGCGTATCCGGCCACACGTCGCAGGAGCCCGGGGGACAGGCGGGCGCCCTTGGCGGAACCGTCGTTGACCAGTGACCGGAACCCGGGCCGGCCACCCATCATCATCGCCATCTCGGACCACCCTTCTCGCCGCCGTGGGCGCGACGACGGCCACAAGGACACGGTCTCCCGAACGCGCGTGTCCGGGAGGGGGAGACCGCCGTGCACCCATACGGCGGGACGGGCGTGGCGGGGACGGTGCCGCGGTCCGGGCCGACCACCCGTGGGGGAGCGCCGCTCAGGGGGGCGGGCTCACAGGGAGCGGGCGAGCTGACCCAGCATCGCCGTGGTGGAGCGCCCCTCGGTCAACGGCAGCTCCCAGTGCTCGGCGCCCAGGGCCGCGGCGCCTCGCTGCTTGGCGAGGGTGTGGGCGTCGCCCGCGGTGTAGGCCAACGCGGCGGGGCGCAGGGGGCGCAGCAGTTCGGCGTAGTGCGCCCAGTCGGCCACCGCGGGGGGACCGGAGATGACGAAGACCCCGTCGACGCAGCGCAGGGCGGCCAGGAGCTCGGCGCGCTCGTCCTCGTGGTTGACCGGCCGGTGGGGACCCTTCCAGGCGCGGACCCGCTCGTCGGACTCCACGCCGACCAGGAGCGGCAACCCGCGTTCCCGGATGCCGGTCAGGAAACGAACATGCCCGACGTGCAGTACGTCGAAGACCCCGGTCACGACGACGGGGGCGGCCGTCGTCGACGGAGACACGAACCAGCTCAGCCTGAGCGAGGGCGTTCGGCCCCCCAACGGATCGGTCGTCGTCATCATCCACCCATCAGCCCGGCACGTGGTGGGCGTCTCCCGCCTGTTCACATGCGCGTCGCCTCGTCAGTCGGTTGGGGCGAGGGTCGCCCGATAAGTCAACATACTCGGGGGAGGTCTCATTCCTGAGTCTGACCCGGACGGCCCGGCACGAGCGAAAGGCTCCGTCCCGGTGAACTGGGACGGAGCCTTTCGAAGCGGAGCGGGCGACGGGAATCGAACCCGCACGACCAGCTTGGAAGGCTGGGGTTCTACCATTGAACTACGCCCGCCTGGCATCAGCCGCCGCGAGTTTCCTCTAGACTCGTGGAGCCGACGGAGACAAGAGTACAGTCTCCGGAGCGTTGGTTGCACCCGAACGGGTCTCCGGCGCGCGGTCCACGGGGAGTAGCGCAGCTTGGTTAGCGCGCATGCTTTGGGAGCATGAGGCCGCGGGTTCGAATCCCGCCTCCCCGACGAGCAGACTCGTGGCCCCGCGACTCCTTTTCGGAGTCTGTCGGCCGTGAGTCGCCGTGTGCCTGCCCTAGACTTGGCGTGATTAGCAACAATCCGTCGATCACGCCAGAGATCTAGCCTCTCGTGGCGCCCCGCAGTCGGCACCGGCCGGTCGTCGTTGTCCACGTCGTGGTCGTGTGTCGTGTCCTGTGCCGGGTCGTACCGGAAAACAGCCGGAAATCTAGGAGTACCGCCCCGTGAAGACCGATGTCGAGGAGCTCAGCCCGACCCGGGTCAAGCTGACCATCGAGGTTCCGTTCGAGGAACTCGACCACGCCTTCGACGTGACATACAAGTCGCTCGCCAAGCAGGTCCGGATCAAGGGCTTCCGCCCGGGGAAGGCGCCGGCCCGGCTCATCGACCGCTACATCGGCCGCGGCGCGGTCCTCAGCGAAGCGGTGAACCACGCGGTTCCCGAGCTCTACAACGAGGCCGTCCAGAAGGAGGACGTCTTCGCTCTCAGCCAGCCCGAGTTCGAGATCACCAAGCTCGAGGACGGCCAGGAGCTCGCCTTCACCGCCGAGGTCGACATCCGCCCGAAGTTCGAGGTCACCGACTACGAGGGCCTCGAGGTCACGGTCGACGACGCCGAGGTGACCGACGAGCAGGTCGACGACCAGGTGAACAACCTGCGCGAGCGTTTCGCCACGCTGACCGGTGCCGACCGTCCGGCGAAGAAGGGCGACCACGTCTCCATCGACCTCTCCGCCGCCATTGACGGCGAGAAGCTCGAGGACGTCCAGGCCAGCGGCGTCTCCTACGAGATCGGCACCAACACCATGCTCGAGGGCCTCGACGACGCCCTCGAGGGGTTGAGCGCCGGCGAGAGCGCGACGTTCGCCACCAAGCTCGTGGGCGGCGAGTACGAGGGCCGTGACGCCGACGTCACGGTCACCGTGCACAGCGTCAAGGTCAAGGAGCTCCCCGAGCTCGACGACGAGTTCGCCCAGCTCGCCAGCGAGTTCGACACCATCGAGGAGCTGCGCGCCGACGTCCGCTCCCGTATGGAGCAGGTCCGTCGCATCCAGCAGCTCTCCCAGGCCCGTGACCGCGCCCTGGAGAAGCTGGTCGACTCGATCGACATCCCGCTGCCCGAGAGCATCGTCGACGAGGAGATCACCCGCCGCCGCGACAGCCTGGAGCAGCAGCTCACGCAGAGCGGGCTGACCAAGGAGGCCTACCTCGAGTCGCGCGAGCAGACCGAGGAGGAGTTCGAGGAGGAGCTCACCAAGGGCGCCCGCTCCGCGGTCAAGGCCGGCTTCATCCTCGACCAGCTCGCCATCCAGGAGGAGCTGTCGGCCGGCAACGAGGAGCTCACGCAGTACGTCGTGGAGCAGGCCCAGCGCATGGGCGTCTCCCCCGACCAGCTCGCCCAGCACCTCGTCCAGTCCAACCAGATCCGCGTCGCCTACACCGAGGTCGTGCGGAGCAAGGCCATGGACCTGATCATCGAGAAGGCCAAGGTCGTCGACGAGTCGGGTAACGAGGTCAAGCAGGACGCGCCGGAGACCGAGGAGGCCGAGGAGGCCGAGGCCCCCGCCGCCGAGGAGACCCCGGAGCAGGAGAGCGCCGCGGAGACCGAGGAGAAGTAGCCTCCCACCTCGCACGAGGAACGTCGCGAGCCCCGTACCACCCCGCCAGCGGGTGGTGCGGGGCTCGCGTGCGTTCGCCCATTGCGGAATGTCCGGGTTGTTCGGGTAGAGCACCTGCGCTCAAAGCGAACAGGGCCGGGAACCGTGCGAGGAGAGCGGTGAAGCGCGTTAGTGTCGCAAGCGTCGCAACCGTTTCGATTCCGGAGCAGGTGACGAGAGTGCCGCCGACCTTCAATGAGTCCATGCGAATCGACGCCCGTACGGCCGAGTCGCCTCTTCCCCCGATGTTCGATCAGACGTCGCAGCGGCTGCTGCGTGAGCGGATCGTCTTCCTCGGCCAGCAGGTCGACGATGACATCGCCAACCGCATCGTGGGCGAGCTGCTGTTGCTGTCCGCCGAGGACCGCCAGCGGGACATCACCCTCTACATCAATTCCCCCGGTGGTTCGGTGACCGCCGGTATGGCGATCTATGACGTCATGCAGTACATCCCCAACGACGTGCGCACCGTGGGCATGGGGCTCGCCGCCTCCATGGGCCAGCTCCTGCTGTGCGCCGGTGCCCCCGGCAAGCGTTACGCGCTGCCGCACACCCGGGTCATGATGCACCAGCCCTCCGGTGGTATCGGAGGCACCGCCTCCGACATCCGCATCCTGGCCGACCAGCTCCTCTACGTGAAGAGGATGTTCCTGGACCGGGTGGCGCTGCACACCGGTCAGTCCCCGGAGCAGATCGAGAAGGACGCCGACCGGGACCGTTGGTTCACCGCCCAGGAGGCCAAGGAGTACGGCTTCATCGACGAGGTGCTGGCCGACACCCTGGACGTGACGACCGGGGGCCGGCAGTAGCCGACGGCCCGCATCGGTTCCCGACGGAGCAGTTCGTGTGGACATCCGCAGTGTGGAAGGCCAGAACATGACCCAGTACAACCCCAGCCTCTACGGTGGCGGGATCGCCCCGGCGGCTCCGCAGAGCCGTTACGTCCTGCCCTCCTACGTCGAACGCACCACGTACGGCGTCAAGGAGATGAACCCCTACAACAAGCTCTTCGAAGAGCGCATCATCTTCGTGGGGGTGCAGATCGACGACACGTCGGCCAACGACATCATGGCCCAGCTCATCACGCTGGAGCACCTGGACAGCGATCGTGACATCACGATGTACATCAACTCGCCGGGTGGGTCCTTCACCGCCCTGATGGCCATCTACGACACGATGCAGTTCGTCCGGCCCGACATCTCGACGATCTGCATCGGCCAGGCGGCCTCGGCGGCGGCGGTGCTCCTCGCCGGTGGCACCAAGGGCAAGCGGCTGTGCCTGCCCAACGCGCGGATCCTGATCCACCAGCCCGCGACCGAGGGCAGCTACGGCCAGGCCAGCGACATCGAGATCCAGGCGAACGAGATCATGCGGATCCGTAAGCAGCTCGAGGTTACGCTGGCCCGCCACACGGATAAGACCCCGGAGGAGGTGTCGCGCGACATCGAACGCGACAAGATCCTCACCGCGGAGGAAGCCAAGGAGTACGGCATCGTCGACGAGGTGCTGCCCTACCGCAAGTCCTCCGCGAAGTAGGGTCGCAACGACGAGGTCGTGAGGCGATGAAGAGGGCCGGCGTGGCACGCGCCGGAGGGGACGTGGCAAAGCCGGCCCTCTTCTTCGCTTAGGCTCGGAGGAACGACGCACAGATCATCCCGTCGGCTGGTCCGCGAGGAGCGCATATCCTGAAAAGCGGTAGCTTGCTCTCAGAGGGCTTGAGCGCTTTCGGATATGGGGAGGCCGGGTGCCTCCCTCCCGCGCCGCGCAGAGCGGCCCCGTAGCGGGGTGGCCTACGTTTTAAGGAGTAGCTGGGTGGCACGCATCGGCGACGGTGGAGACCTGCTGAAGTGCTCGTTCTGCGGCAAGAGTCAGAAGCAGGTGAAGAAGCTCATTGCCGGACCCGGCGTGTACATCTGCGATGAATGTATTGATCTCTGTAACGAGATCATCGAGGAAGAACTCGCAGACGCCACCGAGCTCAAATGGGACAGCCTCCCCAAACCGCGTGAGCTATACGAATTTCTTGATTCCTATGTAATCGGTCAAGAGCAGGCCAAGAAGGCGCTCTCCGTCGCGGTCTACAACCATTACAAGCGGGTCCAGTCCGAGGGGGACCGCCCCCGCGACGAGGACGTCGAGATCGCCAAGTCCAACATCCTGCTCCTGGGCCCCACGGGGTCGGGCAAGACCCTGCTGGCCCAGACCCTCGCCAAGATCCTCAACGTCCCCTTCGCCATCGCCGACGCCACCGCCCTGACCGAGGCGGGGTACGTCGGCGAGGACGTCGAGAACATCCTGCTCAAGCTGATCCAGGCCGCCGACTACGACGTCAAGAAGGCCGAGACCGGCATCATCTACATCGACGAGGTGGACAAGGTCGCTCGCAAGAGCGAGAACCCCTCGATCACCCGCGACGTCTCCGGCGAGGGGGTCCAGCAGGCGCTGCTGAAGATCCTCGAGGGCACCACCGCCAGCGTTCCCCCGCAGGGCGGGCGCAAGCACCCGCACCAGGAGTTCATCCAGATCGACACCACCAACGTGTTGTTCATCTGCGGTGGGGCGTTCGCGGGCCTGGAGAAGATCATCGAGTCCCGCATCGGCAAGCAGGGCATGGGGTTCAACGCGGTGCTGCGCACCAAGAGCGGCACCGACTCCACCGACCCGTTCTCCGACGTGATGCCCGAGGACCTGCTGAAGTTCGGGATGATCCCCGAGTTCGTGGGCCGGCTCCCGGTCATCACCAGCGTGCACAACCTCGACCGCGACGCGCTGATCCGCATCCTCACCGAGCCGCGCAACGCCCTGGTCAAGCAGTACCAGCGCCTGTTCGAACTCGACAACGTGGAGCTGGAGTTCACCGACGACGCCCTGGAGGCCATCGCCGAGCAGGCCATCATCCGCGGCACCGGTGCCCGTGGACTGCGCGCGATCATCGAGGAGGTCCTGCTGTCGGTGATGTACGAGGTGCCCAGCCGCGAGGACGTCGCGCAGGTCATCATCACCCGCGAGGCGGTGCTGGAGCACGTCAACCCCACGATCGTGCCACGCGCCAAGATCACCGACGAGCGCGAGGAGAAGAGCGCCTAGGCTCGCCTCTCCACTCCGATGCCCCCGGCCGTCTCACGGACGGCCGGGGGCATCGCGCGTCAGCGGGCCCCTCAGGAGTCCCGCTCGACGACCTCCCCGTTGCCGGCGTTGACGTCGACCGTCACGTCGTCGTCCACTTCGACCTGCCACACGAGCAGGCCCCCGTCCTCGCTGTCGATCTCGGCTCCGGTGGCCCGTCCACCACCGGTCTCGGCCAGGGCGGCGTCCACGGCCTGCTCAAGTGAGATGTCGGGGGTGTGGGCCTTGTCCGGGGCGGTGAACGGATCCTCGTCGTTCTCCGTCACCGCTCCGGTCGAGGCGTCCACGACCACCCGGTGCCCGTTCCGGCCCTCGATGAGGTCGACACGCCACTCCCGGCCGTCCTCGAGCTCGATCTCCTGCACCCGGCCCTCGGGGTACTGCTCCAGCGCCTTCTGGGCGGCGGCGAGGATGTCCACCCCGCCGCCGGGGGAGGGCGACCCTCCAGGGGTCTGGGCGGCTCCGGTGGTGTCCTCCGCGCCGGCCGTCGGCGTGGCCTGTGGGGTCTGATCGGCGGTGTCGTCGTCACCGCAGCCGCCCAGCAGCGTCAACGCCAGCACCGCCGCGCCGACGAGTCCCGTCCGTGTGTTCCGCGCTCCGCGCATTCTCCGGCTCCTCTCCCTCGGTGGTCGCCTACGCTGTCTCCCGCTTCCCAGGAGGGAGGTGTCGATGCCTTGGCGGACCGAGGAACAGGTGGAGCCGGGCGGTCAGACGACCGGGGCCGGCGGTCCCAGCCGCAACGTGATGCGGGCGCCGGCGGGCGACTCGGCGGAGAAGGACCCGCCGGAGGACTCCGCCGCCCTGCGGGCGATGTCGATGCCCAGACCGCTGGAACCGGCGCCGCTGTGGCCACGCTCGGTGGCGGCCTCGGGAAGGCCGGGGCCCTCGTCCTCGACCACCAGGATCGCCCCGCCCTCGGCCAGGGCGCTCAACCGGACCGAGAACGCGGTGCCCTCGGGGGTGTGCGCGAACACGTTCCCCAGCAGCGCGTCCACGGCGGACTCCAGCTCGTCGGCCGCCAGGCCGACCATGAGGGGACGGTCCGTCAGGTCCGCGTCCAGCCGCCGCTCCTGGTCCTCGGCGAGCACGGTCCAAAACTCCACCCGGTCGCGCACGACCCGTGTCGCGTCGCAGCGCCCGCCATCGGCGGCGGGACGGCGGGCGTCGTTGATGCTCTGGGTGACCGCGCGCTCCAGCGCCGCGATGGAGGACTCCAGCCGTTCACGGTCATCGGGGTCGCGCAGGGACTCCGCGTCCAGTTTGAGCGCGGTCAACGGTGTGCGGACCCGGTGGGACAGGTCGGCCACCCGTTCGCGTTCGCGGACCAGCAGGTCGCTGATGCGCGCGGCGAGGGTGTTCAACGTCGCCGCCACCGCCTTGATCTCGGCCGGTCCCTTGGGCTTGGCCTGCGCGCTCAGGTCCCCTTCGCCGAGTCTCCGTGAGGTGTCGGCGAGCTCGTCGATGGAGCGGACCAGCGAGTGGGCCAGCCGGTCGGCCACGAGCAGGCTCATCAGGAGCAGGGCGACCCCCAGCAGGGCGAGGATCAGCCACGCCCGGTACACCCCGGCCCGCAGGTGCTCCTCGGCGACGTAGACACGGGTCACCGACGTGCCGTCGCGCGCGCCGACGCTGAACAGCACCTCGATCCCGCCGTCGGGAAGTTCCACGTTGAGCGTCTGGCCCCTGCGGGCCAGGCGGACCGCGTCCGACTCGGGGGCCGGTTCCCCGATCACACTGCCGTCGGGGCGGTACACCGTCACGGGGAACGGCTCGCTGGTGTTGGTCTTCTGCACGACCTGACGCAGGGCGTCCTCGTTGCCGGTCGCCGCGAACACGCTCAGCGTCCGGGCCTCCAGCGACGCCGAACTGAGGGCGCGGTCATAGGCCACCCGCTGGACCAACAGGGCGAGCGGGACCAGGAAGGCGACGAGGATCAACGATGTCGTCGCGCCGACCAGCAGGGTGAGACGTCTTCTCATCGTTTGCCGCCCTCCTCGCCGTCACGCGGTGCGGAGAGCTTCACCCCCACACCGCGCACGGTCTGGAGGAAGCGGGGACGTTGCGCGGTCTCGCCCAGCTTGCGGCGCAGCCACGACAGGTGGACGTCCACGGACTTGTCCGCTCCCCCGTAGGGGACCTGCCACACCTCGGTGAGCAGTTCCTTCTTCGATACCACCTGACCGGCCCGCGCCGCCAGGTAGTGCAGCAAGTCGAACTCCTTGGGGGTGAGGTCGAGCTGGCGTCCCTCCAGGGTCGCCTCACGTGACGCGGGATCGACCCGCAGCTCGCCCACGGTCACCGATTCGTCGCCGCTGGAGTCGCTGCCCAGTCGGCGCAGCACCGCCCGGATGCGCGCGTCGAGCTGCGCCGCGCTGAACGGTTTGACGACGTAGTCGTCGCCGCCCGCGTCCAGCGCGCGGACGATCTCGGCCTCGTCGTCGCGGGCCGTGGCCACGATGACGGGGACCCGGGAGACCGCCCGGAGCATCCGGAGCATCTCCAGCCCGTCGAGGTCGGGCAGTCCCAGGTCGAGAACAACGAGGTCGGGACGGGCGTCGACGGCTTCGCGCAGGCCGGACATGGCGGTCGGGGCGGAGGAGACGGCATGCCCGCGTTCACCGAGCGCGCGGGAGAGGGAGGAACGGATCGTGGGGTCGTCTTCGATGAGCAGTAGCTGGGCCACGCTGTGAACGTTAACGAATGCGCGAAGCCCGCAGGCCCTCTGAAAGGTGCAGATAGTGGGGCCTTAACCCTGTGTTAGGGGTGCTCTTGGCACAGTAGGACCATGAAGCGTCAGTCCCTCTTCGCCGTCGGCGGCTGGCTGGCCGCGGCCGTCGTCGCCGTCGGGGTCGGCATCACCGCGGTGAACCTGCTCGGCACCGGCATCACCTCCGAGTCCGCGGAACCGCTGTCCCAGGCCAGCGTGGAACAGCGGCTGGAGGCCGAGGCCGCGCCGGGGAACGGTGGTCCCTCGACCGAACCGCAGCCCAGCCCCTCGGAGACGGGAGGGACCGCGGACCCGCCGGAGGGGGCCCAGCGCAATCCCGACGCGCCTTCGAACAACCGGGTCGAGATCCTCGAAAGCACGGCCGGAACGGTCGCGGCCAGCTGCTCCGGCACCACCGCGGTGCTCGAATGGTGGGCGCCGGCCCAGGGGCACACGGTGGACGACTACGACGACGGTCCGGCCCCCCAGGTGTGGGTGGAGTTCGAGGGGACCGAGGACGACGTCGAGATGACGATCCACTGCGCCGATGGCAAGCCGGCCCTGGCACCCCAGGGAGACGACGACGGTGACGACGACAGCGACGACTGATCGGCGCAGCCGCGGGTCCGCGGGGAGCCGGCCTAGTCGGAGACGACCTCGGCCATGCGCTCGATCTCGGCCCGCTGCTCGACGATGACGTCGGAGGCCATCTGGTTGACCACGGGGTTCTCGCCGTCGCCGAGCACCTCTTCGGCCATGCTGATCGCGCCCTCGTGGTGCGCGGTCATCAGTTCCACGAACAGCTCGTCGAACTCCCGGCCCTCGGCGGCCTCGAGTTCGGCGAGCTGGTCGGGGGTCGCCATGCCGGGCATGTCGGCGTGGTCCACCGGCGCGCAGACTCCCCCGTGGTGGGAGTCCTCGCCCTCCAGGCCGCAGTAGTCCTGGTGGGCGGGGTTACCGCGGGCGGGGCCGTGGACGTTGATCTCCAGCCAGCTCTGCATCGCTTCGATCTCGGGCCCCTGGGCGGCGGAGATGCGGCCGGCGATCCCCTCGATCTCCTCGAGCCGGGCCCGCCCCTCCACCAGAGCGGTCATCTCCAATGCCTGTTCGTGGTGGGCGATCATCTTGCGCACGTACTCCACGTCGGCCTCGTTGTGTCGCACGCCGGCGGTGGCGTCGGCGATCTGTTCCTCGGTGGCGGGAGAGGCCGACTCCCCGGGGGCCCCGGGAGCGAGCACCGGGGTGCCGTCGGACACGGGAGGAGTCTCCTGGGCGCAGGCGGACGCGAGGACCACCAGGATGGTTCCTCCTACCACGGCAAGCCAACGCCGCATGGGTGCTCCTTCCGTCGGGTGGGCCGGACGCCCATGGGAACGCCCGTCGGCGCCTGTCTACTCACTTGAGCGGCGTCCTGTCCAGTACCGGTCTCCCCCGGAACCGGTGACTGTATGTATTTATGACGTTTGATCTGCGTTAATAGCTGAGTGAGTGGTTTTAGTGATTCTCAACCTCTATGCAATGGTCGATGCCGCTATGTATCTTCGCGGTATTTTCCGGTGTGCATCGGAAGAGGAGAGCACATGCCGACATCCCCCGGGCCGTCCACAGGACGCGCGCCCCGGACCCGAGGGCTCTGGCGTACCGGCGCACTCGCCGGTGCGGTGACCCTGGCGTTGACCACCTCGCTCGGCGCCGTTCCCGCGGCCGCCGATGAGCTTCCCGGCATCGGTGAAGTCGTGATGAGCGACAACATCACCCATGTCGCGAACGTCCCCAAGCCCGCACCGTTCGACACTCAGGCCGCTTACAACACCGATCTCGCCTTCACCGGTGACTACGTCATCGACGGCAATTACAACGGTTTTGTCATTTACGACATCTCCGACCCGACCGAGCCCGGCATCGTCAGCAAGGTGCTGTGTGAAGGGGGACAGGGGGACATCTCCGTCAGCGGGGACCTGCTCTACTTCTCCGTCGACTATCCCCGGGCCGACGAGAACTGCGGAAGCCCGGCGAGCAACGCCGGCAACGCCGACGCCTTCGAGGGCATCCGGATCTTCGACATCTCCGACAAGAGCGCACCGCAGTACGTGGCCGCCGTGCGTACGGACTGTGGTTCGCACACCCACACGCTGGTTCCCGGCGAGGACGGCAAGACCGACTACCTCTACGTCTCCTCCTACGCTCCCTCGGCGAACTTCCCGAACTGCCAGCCTCCGCACGACAAGATCGCGATCATCGAGGTGCCGCTCGACGACCCGGCCTCGGCCGCGATCGTCAACGAGCCCGTCCTGTTCCCGGACGGCGGCAACCACGACCAGCCCGGCCTGTCCCGGCCGACCCAGGGCTGCCACGACATCACGGTCTACCCCGAACGCGACATCGCCGCCGGCGCCTGCATGGGTGACGGAATCCTCATGGACATCAGCGACCCGGTCGAACCGGTCGTGGTGGAGAGGGTGCAGGACGAGAACTTCGCGTTCTGGCACTCCGCGACCTTCAGCAACGACGGCAAGAAGGTGATCTTCACCGACGAGCTCGGTGGCGGGGGCGCGGCGACCTGCACCGATCAGACCGCACCGGAACACGGGGCGAACGCGATCTTCACCCTGAAGGGCAGGATCGGTCCGGGAGCCAACGACCCGGAGCTGAACTTCGCCGGGTACTACAAGATCCCGCGTCTGCAGGGCGCCAACGAGAACTGCGTCGCGCACAACGGGTCGCTGATCCCCGTCCAGGGCAAGGACTACTTCGTGCAGTCGTGGTACCAGGGCGGCGTGTCGATCATCGACTTCAACAACCCGGCCCGGGCCAGGGAGATCGGCTACTTCGACCGTGGCCCGCTCTCCGAGCAGCTCAGCATGGGCGGTTCCTGGTCGGCCTACTACTACAACGGCTACATCTACTCCTCCGACATCCAGAAGGGACTGGACGTCTTGAAGGTGGAGGACCGACGCCTCAAGCAGGCGGAGAAGGTGGAGTACACCGAGTTCAACCCGCAGACCCAGCCCCACTACAAGCCGGGTAGAGGGTAGGACCCGAGTCCGTTGAGCGTGGCCCGCCGTCCCGGAGACGGCGGGCCACGCCGCGTCGCACCCACCTCCAGCGGGCCGGACGGGGCAGCCGCGGACCAGGACATAGACTCGGAGTGGATCTCCACCGACCTCGACCTTCGGAAGACCGTGACCTCGACCTCCGACTACGCAGCCGTCGAAGCGGCCATCATGGCCCGCGCCGGCGAATCGCTCATCCATCCGACGCTGGACCGTATCCGCGCGCTGATGGACCTCCTGGGCGAGCCACAGCGCAACTACCGGACCATCCACGTGACCGGGACGAACGGCAAGACCAGCACCGCGCGCATGATCGACGCGCTGCTGCGCGAACGGCACCTGCGCGTGGGGCGCTACACCAGCCCGCACCTGACGACCATCCGAGAACGGATCGTCATCGACGGCGAGCCCATCTCCGAACAGCGTTTCGTCGAGACCTACACCGACATCCTGCCCTACGTGGAGATGGTGGACGCCGGCAACGAGGTCCCCCTGTCGTTCTTCGAGATCCTCACCGCCATGGCCTACGCGGCCTTCGCCGACGCGCCGGTGGACGTGGCGGTCATCGAGGTGGGCCTCGGAGGCACCTGGGACGCCACCAACGTCATCGACGCCGACGTCGCGGTCATCACCCCGATCGGCCTCGACCACACCGACTACCTGTCCGACACCGTCGAGGGCATCGCCGAGGAGAAGTCCGGCATCATCAAGCCGGGCTCCGTCGCGGTCCTGGCCCAGCAGCAGGTCGCGGCGGCCGAGGTGTTGTTGCGCCGTGCCGTCGAGGTCGACGCGCGGGTGGCCCGGGAGGGAATGGAGTTCGGCGTCGTCCACCGTGACATCGCGGTGGGCGGTCAGCAGCTCGACCTCAAGGGCCTGCGCGGCTCCTACGAGGGTGTCTTCCTGCCGCTGTTCGGCGAGCACCAGGCGAACAACGCCGCGGTGGCGGTCGCCGCGGTCGAGGCGTTCGCCGCCCCGAGCGACGGTGACGAGCAGCTCGACACCGAACTGGTGCGCGCCGCCCTGGGCGGTGTCAGCTCGCCGGGCCGTCTGGAGGTCGTACGGCGTAGCCCCACCGTGCTCGTCGACGCCGCGCACAATCCGGCCGGCATGGCCGCGACGGTCCGCGCGGTGGAGGAGGCGTTCACCTTCACCCGGCTGGTGGGGGTCGTCGCCATCATGGCGGACAAGGACATCGAGGGCATTCTCGGTCCGCTTGAGCCGGTGCTCAGCGAGGTCGTGGTCACCCGGAACTCCTCGCCGCGCAGCCTCGCGCCGGAGGAACTCAAGCAGCTCGCCGAGGAGGTCTTCGGCGCCGAACGGGTCCATCTCGCCGGACGGCTCGACGACGCGATCGACCTGGCGGTCACGCTGGCGGAACAGACGGGGGAGTTCGGCGGGGCGGGTGTGCTCATCACCGGTTCCGTGGTCACCGCCGGGGACGCCCAGCACCTGTTCAAGGGCGCTTCCGGCGGCCCCTCCGCGTCCTCTGAGAGGCAGTGAAGTTGCGTACCATCTGCGCCGTCGTCCTGGCCTTCGAGGTCATCGTCATCGGGCTCGCGGTTCCCGTCGCGATCCAGATCAGCGACCATCCCCCGGCCCTGGCCGGGGGCGTCTGGGGTGGCCTGGCCTTCGCCGCGCTGGTGCTGGCCTTCCTCCAGCGCCGCCGCTGGGGGTTCTACGCGGCCTGCGTCCTGCAGGGGCTTCTCCTCCTCAGCGGTTTCCTGGTCGACGGGCTGCTCTTCCTGGGGGTGGTGTTCGTGGGACTGTGGGTGGCGGGCGTGCTCCTGGGGCGACGCACCGACGCGATGCAGGCGGCTTACGCGGCCCATCAGGCAGGTCAGGCGGCGGCTTCGGGGCCGTCCGTAACCGGCGAGCCCGGTGCTCCACGTCCTTCCTGACCCTTTCCGCGGCGGAGCGGGATCCCTTGTCACGCGGGTGGTGTGGGGGCGGAGCCGATAGGGTGTCGCACGGCCGGAGGTGGGTTCCCGCATTGGGAAGTATCGAAACCCCCGAATCCACGCATCGACGTCTACCTGCCGAGGAGAGAACCATCGTGGAGCGCACCCTTGTCCTGATCAAGCCCGACGGCGTGCGACGCAACATCATCGGTGACGTGATCGCGCGCATCGAGCGCAAGGGCCTGAAGATCACCGCCATGAACATGCGCACGCTCGACGCCGACACGGCCAAGGCCCACTACGAGGAGCACGCCTCCCGGCCGTTCTTCGAGTCGCTGGTCGAGTTCATCACCGGCGGGCCGCTCGTCGCGATGGTCGTCGAGGGGGAGCGCGCGGTCGAGGCCTTCCGCGCCCTGGCCGGAGCCACCGACCCGGTGGCGGCGGCCCCCGGCACGATCCGCGGCGACTACGCCCTGGAGGTCCAGCAGAACATCGTGCACGGTTCGGACTCCACCTACTCCGCCGAGCGCGAGATCAAGCTCTTCTTCCCCGAGCTGGCCTGATCGCCCGGCTTCGGTGGGGGTTCGGCGTGCCGCGGCACGCCGAACCCCCACCGAAGGACCCGCCGCCATCGCGATTACGTCCTCTCGCGGTGACCCAATCGGTGTGTTTGCGTAACGATGCAACTGCTGAGCGTTACGATACGGGTAACTCGATCCGCTTCCATGCTGATCGGCACCGTATCGACCGCCCCGGGTAGGCAGCACCCGATTGGCGCCGCTGAGGACGTTTCATGACCAATAACCTTGCTTTTCTCGGCCGTGACATGGCGGTCGATCTCGGTACGGCGAACACGCTGGTGTATGTGCGAGGTCGGGGAATCGTTCTCAACGAGCCCTCGGTCGTCGCCCTGAACACCTCGACCGGCAAGATCGTCGCCGTCGGCATCGACGCCAAGCAGATGATCGGCCGTACGCCGAACAACATCATCGCCGTGCGCCCCTTGAAGGACGGCGTCATCGCCGACTTCGAGATCACCGAGCGCATGCTGCGCTACTTCATCCAGAAGATCCACCGACGACGCCACTTCGCCAAACCGCGCATCGTCGTGGCCGTTCCCAGCGGCATCACCTCCGTGGAGCACCGTGCCGTCAAGGAGGCCGGGTACCAGGCCGGAGCACGCCGCGTCTACATCATCGAAGAGCCCATGGCCGCCGCGATCGGCGCCGGACTGCCCGTGCACGAACCGACCGGCAACATGGTCGTCGACATCGGCGGGGGCACGACCGAGGTCGCCGTCATCTCCATGGGGGGAATCGTCATCTCCCAGTCCATGCGCCTGGGCGGGGACGAACTCGACCAGGCGATCATGTCCTTCGTCAAGAAGGAGTACTCCCTCATGATCGGGGAGCGCACGGCCGAAGAGCTCAAGGTCGCCATCGGCTCGGTCTACCCGACCGGAAGCGAGGAGCCGCACGCCGAGGTGCGCGGCCGCGACCTCGTCAGCGGGTTGCCCAAGACGGTGGTCCTGTCGGCGGCCGACGTTCGCCAGGCCATCGAGGAACCGGTCGCCACCATCATCGACTCGGTCCGGACGACGTTGGACAAGTGCCCGCCGGAGCTGTCCGGCGACATCATGGACCGGGGGATCGCCCTGACCGGGGGCGGGGCGTTGCTGCGCGGCCTGGACGAGCGTCTGCGGCACGAGACGGGGATGCCCATCCACATCGCCGACAACGCGCTCGATTCCGTCGCGATCGGTTCGGGCACCTGCGTCGAGGATTACGAGCGCCTCAACCAGGTGCTGGTCCCCGAACGGCGGCGATGAGCATGACGCCGATCCGATCCACCGAAACCTGGAGCGGGAGGCGACCCTGACATGCTGCGTGACAACGCCCGCTCCCGCCTCTTCCTGGGCCTGCTCGTCGTGGTGTCCGTTGTCCTGCTGGTACTGGACTCCAGGGACGAGGAGGACCCGGTCACCGATGGCGCCCGCGCGGCGGGGCGGGCCGTCTTCCTCCCGGTCTCCGCGGCGGTCTCCTCGGTCACCGGGCCGGTCTCCGACGCCTATGCCGCGCTGGTGACGGCTCCCGGGGCGCGTGAGCGCATCGAGGAACTGGAGGCGCGCAACACGGAACTGGTGCACGCCCTGCGCAGCCGTGACGTCGACGCCTCCCGGGCGGCGGAGCTGGACCGCCTGTTCGGGCTGGCCGGGTTGGGCGGCTACGAGGTCGTTCCCGCCCAGGCGGTGACCCGGATGACGACCCAGGGATACGCCGACAACATCGTCTTGGACGTCGGCTCCCGTGACGGGGTGCGCGAGAACATGACCGTCATCAACGGCGAGGGACTGGTCGGCCGCGTCACCGGGGTGGGCGAACGCACCTCCACCGTCCTGCTCGTCACCGACGGCTCCTCCGCGGTGGGGGCCCGGATGGAGGAGACCAAGGAGATCGGGGTCATCAGGGGCGGATCCAGGTCGCTGGTCCACGGGGCGCCGTTGCGTTTCGAGCTGCTGGACGGCAGCGCGACGGTGGAGAAGGGCCAGCGCATCGTCACGTTGGGCTCCCACGACGGCACGCCCTTCGTCCCCGGGGTCCCCATCGGGACCATCCACTCCGTCCGGGACACCCCCGGAGCGCTGACCCGCACCGCGGACGTCACACCCGCGGTCGACATCAGCCGCATCGACATCGTCGGTGTGGTCGTCGGGCAACCCGAGACCGAGCCGCGCGAACCCCTCGCCCCCTCCACCCCCCAGGAGGAACTCGCCGGTCAGGCGACGGTCCCGCCCCCCACCCGGCGTGAGGAGGGCGTCCCGCTGCCGGGGGAGACGATTCCCGGGCGACCGGGCGCCGACGGAGGGGGCGGCCACGAGGACTCCACGATCGAGACGATCGAGCCCGCTCCTCCCCAGGGGGTCCTGGAGGAGGCGCGGCCGGTCCCCGGGGAGAGCGGGAGACCCGACGACACGGCGGAGGGGGAGCAGACGTGAGGCGGGGATTGACGGCGTTCGCCCTGGTGGCGTTCACCGTGCTGGTCCAGACGGCCCTGGTCAACCGGATTCCGTTCCCATGGGGGGTGGGGCCGAACCTGGTGGTCCTCGTCCTGGCCGTGGTGGCCCTGCGCACCTCCTCCGCGGTCGGGGCGCTCCTCGGGTTCGCGGCCGGCCTCGCCGTGGACGTCCTGCCGCCGGCCGACTCCCAGATCGGACGTTACGCGCTGGTGCTGGCCGTGGCCGGATATCTGGTGGGAGCGCTGCGGGACACCTCGTGGAGGTCGGGGCTGTGGCCCCTGGGGGTGGTCGCGGCGACCACGGTGGGCGTCGGCCTGGGACACGCCTTCGTCGGCCTGGCGGTCGGTGACCCTCGCGTGAGCGCTGAGACGATCCTCCACGACCTCCCGCTGAGCCTGCTGCTGACCATGATCGTCGCGCCGTTCGTGGTCTACCCGGTGAACCGCCTGATGCGGCTCTTCGACCGGGACGAGTACGCCTCCATCGGCGATGTCCCCTGGGCTGGAGGGAGGATCCGCAGGTGAAAACCAGACGACGCGCCGCTCACGCGCGGCACGAAGCCCGCCGGCCCGGCCGTTTCGGCCTGTTCCTGGCCCAGATCCTGGTGCTCAGCCTGTTCGCCGTGCTCGCCGGCCGGCTGTGGTATCTCCAGGTGCCCAGGGCCGAACACTACGCGCGCCTGGCCGCGGCCAACCACACCCAGGACCTGATCGTTCCGGCGACGCGCGGTCAGATCATCGACGCCTCCGGGGTACCGCTCGTGCGCAACCGCACCGAGCTGGTCGTCTCGGCCGACTACCACGCCCTGCTGGAGCAGGAGGACGGGGGAGACGCGGTACTGCGCAGGGTGGCCGACATCCTCGACCGCCCCTTCGAGGAGGTCCGCGGGCGCACACGCCTGTGCGGCCCCACGGTGAGCCGGCCCTGCTGGCCGGGATCGCCCTACCAGCCCATCACGCTGGCCGAGGACGTCGAGCCCCGCGTGGCCCTGCAGATCATGGAACGACAGGACGAGTTCCCGGGGATCTCCGCCCAGCAACAGGCCGTACGCGAGTACCCCGGTGCCGACAACGCCGCCCAGATGCTGGGGTACCTGCAACCGGTCACCCAGGAGGAGCTGGAGGAGCGGGAGGAGCTGCGCGCGCGCTTCAGTGGGGTGGACCGCGTGGGGCGCGACGGGTTGGAGGCGGTCTACGACGACCGGCTGCGCGGCGAGCCGGGCGTACGCACCTTCGCGGTGGACAACCACGGCAACGTCACGGGGATCGTCTCGGAGTCCGCGCCCCGGCCCGGCCAGCACCTGGTGACCCACATCGACGCAGACGTCCAGGACATCGTGGAGAAGGCGCTGGCCAGGGGCATCGAACGGGCGAAGCAGGCCGGCTACCCGGCCGACTCGGCGGCCGGGGTGGTCATGGACGTGCGCACCGGTGGCGTCATCGCCATGGCCAGCGTGCCCACCTACGACCCCGAGGTCTGGAACGGCGGGATCGACCAGGAGACCTATGACCGTCTGCTCTCGAAGGAGGCCGGCGAGCCCCTGACCTCCCGGGCGTTGCAGGGGCAGTACCCGCCGGCCTCGACGTTCAAGGTGGCCTCGCTCGCGGCCGCGGTCGAGAACGGCGCGCCGCTGGAGCAGTCCTACGCCTGCCCCAGCTCGATCAACGTCGGAGACCGGGCGTTTCGCAACTACGAGAGCAGCGCCCATGGCAGCATCAGCCTGCACAAGGCGATCGTCGTCTCCTGCAACACGGTGTTCTACCAGTTCGGATACGACATGTGGCGGGCCGACGGGGGGACCAGGCCGGTGGCCAACCCCAAGGACCCGATGCCGAGGATGGCCAAGGGGTTCGGGTTCGGCCAGCCCACGGGGGTGGACCTGCCGCACGAGTCCTCCGGTCGCATCCCCGACAGGCGCTGGAAACAGGAGTACTGGGAGGCCACCAGGGAGGACAGCTGCAAACGCGCCGAGACCGGCTACCCCGAGGTGGCGAAGGAGGACCCGGCCCACGCCGAGTACCTCAAGAAGGTCGCGCACGAACAGTGCCTGGAGGGCCATGTCTGGCGGGCCGGTGACGCGGCCAACTTCGCCATCGGCCAGGGAGACGTGCTCGTCACCCCGTTGCAGACGGCACGCGCGTACGCGGCCATCGCCAATGGCGGAACGCTGTACGAGCCGCGCGTGGGCAAGGCGTTCGTCTCCGCGGACGGCCGCCAGGTCGAGCGCATCGAGCCGGTCGTGGCCGGTCGGCTCCCGATCGACGACACGACGCTGACCTACCTCCAAGACGCCCTGGAGGACGTGCCGAAGGAGGGGACGGCGCGGGGCGCGTTCGCCGGCTTCCCGCAGGACAAGGTGTCCATCGCGGGCAAGACCGGATCGGCGACCATCGTGGGCAAGCGGGAGTCGGCCTGGTTCGCCTCCTACGCGCCCGCCGACGATCCGCAGTTCGCCGTGGTCGTGTTCATCTCCCAGGGGGGAACCGGAGGTGCCGCAGCCGCCCCCGTCGCCAGGGAGATCTACGACGGCATCTACGGGTTCGCCACGCCGGCCGACGGCGGGGCCGCCCAGCAGGGCGCGGACGGGCAGACGCCCCCGGGCAGGGTGGGGCCGCCGGCGCTGCCCGGCGGTCGTCCTCCGGCCGAGCTCCCCACGGTCCGTTCGGACGGCACGGTCGCCGCCCCCGAGGGCTATGAGAAGTAGGACGCTGAGATGTCGCTCTATGTCAACTCGCAACGCTCGTGGTCCACGCGCGCCGGTCGCCTCCTTGCGGCCCGGCCGCGTCGGATCGACTGGCCGCTGTTGTCCTGCGTGCTCGTCCTGTGCGCGGTGGGCGCCCTGCTGGTGTGGGCCTCCACCGCCTCCGACGGCGATCCGCTGGAGTCCACCCAGTACCTGCGGCGCTACCTGGTGCACGTGGCGATCGGCCTGGTCGCCTGCCTCCTGGTCGCGTCGGTGGACTACCGGGTCCCGCGGGCCTACGCCCCCATCGTCTACCTGGTGGGCGTGGTCGGCCTGGCGCTCGTGCTCACCCCCCTCGGCGAGGTCATCAACGGTTCGCGTTCCTGGATCGTCATCGGCGGCATGCAGGCCCAGCCGGGCGAGGTCGCCAAGATCGGATTGATCCTCGGGGTGGCCATGCTGTTGGGAGAGCCCCGTGACGGCGAACACGCCCCCATGACCCGCGACGTGCTGTTCAGCCTGGTCGCCCTGGCCGTCCCGCTGGGGCTCATCCTCGCCCAGCCCGACCTGGGCACCGCCATGGTCCTGTGCTCGATCTACCTGGGGATGCTCACGTTGTCCGGCGCCCCCATCCGGTGGGTGATCGGGCTGATCTGCTGCGGGGTGGTCGGCGCCCTGTCGGTGTGGTGGTTCGGGCTGCTCCAGGACTACCAGCTCGCCCGCTTCGCGACCTTCGTCGATCCCACCGCGGACCCGCGGGGCGCCGGATACAACGCCAACCAGGCGCTCATCGCGATCGGGTCGGGCGGGTTCATCGGGACGGGGCTGTTCGACGGCGAACAGACCCGGGGGAACTTCGTCCCCGAACAGCACACCGACTTCATCTTCACGGTCGCCGGGGAACAGCTCGGGTTCCTCGGCAGCTCCCTCATCATCGGCCTGTTCGCGTTCATCATCTGGCGCACGCTGCAGATCGCGCGGGAGTGCGACCACCCCTACGGCCGGCTGGTGTGCGTCGGCGTGGCCGTGTGGATGACGTTCCAGTGCTTCATCAACATCGGGATGACCCTGGGGATCATGCCCATCACCGGCCTGCCCCTGCCGTTCGTCTCCTACGGTGGGACCGCGGCCGTCGCCAACCTCACGGCGGTGGGGCTGGTACTGGGGATCTACGCGCGCGACCGGGGATTCGGCTAGGAGCGCCCCGGCGGGGCGGGCACGGGGCCGGCGACACCGACTAGCCTGGAGTGATAAGTGCTACCAGTGTGGACCGCAGGCATTCCGCGAAAGGCCCATCGTCATGCCCATCGAATCCGTCTTCCCGCGTCTGGAGAGACTTCTACCCGGCGTGCAAAAGCCGATTCAGTACGTGGGCGGTGAACTCAACTCCGTCACCAAGGACTGGGACGAGGCAGAGGTCCGCTGGGCGTTGATGTACCCCGACGCCTACGAGGTCGGCGTTCCCAACCAGGGGATCCAGATCCTCTACGAGGTCCTCAACGAACGCGAGGGGGTGCTCGCCGAACGCACCTACGCGGTCTGGCCGGACCTGGAGCGGCTCATGCGCGAGCACGGCGTCCCCCAGTTCACCGTCGACGCCCACCGTCCGATCAGGGCCTTCGACGTGTTCGGCCTGAGCTTCGCCAGCGAGATGGGCTACACCAACATGCTCACCGCGCTGGACCTCGCGGGCATCCCGATCCACTCCGCCGAGCGCGGGGAGGACGACCCGATCGTGCTGGCCGGCGGCCACTCCGCGTTCAACCCCGAACCCATCGCGGACTTCCTCGACGCGGTCGTCCTCGGTGACGGCGAGGAGATCTCGCTGGCCATCACCGAGGTCATCCGCGAGTGGAAGCGCGAGGGGCGGCCCGGTGGACGCGACGGCGTGCTGCTGCGGTTGGCCGGGAGCGGCGGCGTCTACGTGCCGCGCTTCTACGACGTCACCTACCTGCCCGACGGCCGTATCGGCAAGGTCGCCCCGAACCGGCCGGGGGTGCCGTGGCGGGTGCGCAAGCACACCGTCATGGACCTGGACAAATGGCCCTACCCGAAGAACCCGATCGTCCCGTTGGCCGAGTCGGTGCACGAGCGCTACAGCGTGGAGATCTTCCGCGGGTGCACCCGGGGCTGCCGGTTCTGCCAGGCCGGGATGATCACCCGCCCCGTCCGGGAGCGCAGCAAGGAGGTGGTCGGCCAGATGGTGGAACAGGGGGTCGCCTCCTCGGGCTTCCAGGAGGTCGGCCTGCTGTCGTTGTCCAGCGCCGACCACAGCGAGATCGGTGAGATCGCCAAGGGCCTCGCCGACCGCTACGAGGGCACCAACACCGGGCTGTCGCTCCCCTCCACCCGGGTGGACGCCTTCAACATCGACCTGGCCAACGAGCTCACCCGCAACGGGCGCCGTTCGGGGCTGACGTTCGCGCCCGAGGGGGGCAGCGAGCGGATGCGCCGGGTGATCAACAAGATGGTCACCGAGGCCGACCTGATCCGCACGGTCACCGCGGCCTACGCGGCCGGGTGGCGACAGGTCAAGCTCTACTTCATGTGCGGACTGCCCACCGAGACCGACGAGGACGTGCTCGCCATCGCCGACCTCGCACGCGAGGTCATCAAGACCGGCCGCGAGGTGACCGGACGCAAGGACATCCGGTGCACGGTCTCCATCGGCGGGTTCGTCCCCAAGCCGCAGACCCCGTTCCAGTGGGCCGGGCAGACCTCGCACGAGGTGGTCGACGCGCGGCTGCGCAAGCTCAGGGACCGGCTGCGCGGCGACCGTCAGTACGGCAAGTCGATCGGCCTGCGCTACCACGAGGGACGCCCCTCCATCATCGAGGGACTGCTCTCCCGGGGGGACCGCCGCGTCGGCCGGGTCGTCGAGGCGGTCTGGCGCGACGGCGGGCGTTTCGACGGCTGGAGCGAGCACTTCTCCTACGAGCGGTGGGCGTCGTGCGCGGAGAAGGGGCTCAGCGGCGAACCCGTGGACCTGGACTGGTACACGGTGCGCGAGCGGGAGCGTGACGAGGTGCTCCCCTGGGACCACCTGGACGCCGGTCTCGACCGCGACTGGTTGTGGCAGGACTGGCAGGACGCGCTGCACGGCGAGGAGTCGCTCGAGGTCGACGACTGTCGTTGGAACCCCTGCTACGACTGCGGGGTGTGCCCCAGTATGGGGACCCAGATCCAGATCGGTCCGACCGACCGTTCCAAGCTGCTGCCGCTCACGGTCGTCTGACCTCCTCCGGCCCCAACGGGCCGGATTCTCACCTGGGCACGGCCCGGCGCCCCGCTCGCGCCGGGCCGTACGTGTACTTGACGATCAAGAGATGGAAAAGGTTGCCAAAGATTGCGAAATGCCGAGAAAAATATTTTCGGCATGGATCGCCCCAGTTCAGCGGCGTCCCGGCGGGTCAAGGTGTCCACATGGTGAACTGTGGGGGAGGCAACTGATCTGAACGCTTTTCAAGTCGTCCTTGGATGGGAACAGCTGTTAAGTGTGTGATCCGTCACGGAGTCCGGTACCGTTCGGTTCCTTCGTCGACGGCGTCGCGCGCTGCGCGCCGGGTGTTTCGCCCGGGCCGATGGCGCGAGGCTCCCGGAGCGCACCGTACGCTAAATAGGACGTGAATCTCCCAGGTGGGTGCGCGCCGCTCGCGGAATGCACCTGCGCGGGAGTACTCGAGGAAAGGAGCAGCGCTGCCCCCCGCACCCGAGGGCACCACCTCGCCCTCCACCGGAATCCAGGGCCAACGGCTGCGTGTGCGTTACGCCAAGCGCGGTCGGATGCGGTTCGCGAGCCATCGCGACATCGCTCGCGCGCTGGAGCGCGCACTGCGCCGGGCCGGGATTCCCGTCGCCTTCTCGGCAGGGTTCACACCTCATCCCAAGATCTCCTATACGGGCGCCGCCCCCACCGGGGTGGCGAGCGAGGCGGAGTACTTCGAACTCGTGCTGACCGAGACCGCCGATCCCGAACAGGTGCGTGTTCGGCTCGACGCGGCGATGCCCGAGGGCATCGACGTCGTCGCAGTGGTGGCGGCCGCGGCGGGTGGTCTGGTCGACCGCCTGGAGGCATCGGAGTGGCGGGTAGACATGCCGGGCGTCGCCCCCGACGACGCCGCGGCAGCGGCGGCCGCGTTCCTTGCGGCCGACACGATCGAAGTGGAGCGGCTCACCAAGAAAGGCCGTCGCCGCTTCGATGTCCGCTCGGCCGTTCTCAAGTTGGAAGTGGACGGGCGCGCCGCAAAGGAACAAGACGAGACATATGCCATACTTCGGATGGTCGTACGGCATACGACACCTGCCGTCCGACCGGACGACGTGGTGTCCGGCCTCCGCCAGGTGGCCGGCCTCGCGCCCCCGTCATCACCACTGATGACCAGGCTGGCGCAGGGGCCGCTGGACGGAGCCTCCGGCGAGATCGCCGACCCGTTCGCCGCGGACGACGCGGCCGCCCTCGACGCCGGGCGGAAACGGGCCGAGTCCGGCGAGGTGACGGATCACCCCGTCTCCGCCGGACCCGAGGAGAGGACATCACGGCCGTCGGCGCCCACGCGGAGCACGTCACATGAGTGACCTCCATCGGGGACCGTGGGCGCGCCCTCAGGACTTTGACCCGGCGGTGCCAGGCGCGCTGCCGGCGCCGACATAGCGACGACAGTTCTCGCGCGCAGCGGCCGTGGCGGAAAAGGCCACTGCCGCGCCCGAGGACTCTGACGGGAGACCACCCGGATGCTCGAGAACGAGCCCAACAGCGGTGCCGAGGGCACCGCGGGACGCACAACTGAAACAACTGAACCCAACACGACCGAGACCCCGGAGGTCCAGGCCGTAGGCAACGGGACGGCCGGCAGGCGGCGTACCGCCTCCCGCCGCGCGGTGGCGACCCGCCCGGCGGGGCCGCCGCCCGAGCCCGAGCCGGCGCCCGCGGCGGCCCCGACGGGCCCCATCACGGTCGCCGCCGCCGATGTCCCGGTGGAATCCGTGCCGACCGACGCCGAGCCGCCCGCCGAGGACAAGACCGCGGTCCGGGTGACCACGGTGAAGAAGGGGCGTACCCGCACCCGCCCGGCGGGGCCGCCACCCGAGCCCGAGCCCGCGCCCCCGGTGACGCCGCCCGCGGCGCAGGAGCCGCAGCAGCCCTCCTCCGAGGAACCGGAGGAGACCGTCACGGCCGAGGAACCCCGCACGGGCGCGAGGGGCACGCGCGCGAAGACCACCCGGAGCACCCGCACTCGGAGCAAGCGCGCCAAGGCCGCGGAACCGGCGCAGGCCGACACCGAGGAGAAGGCCGCCGAGGAGACCGCCGCCCAGCCGGAGAAGAGCTCCACGGATTCGCCCGTGGTCGCGGCCCCGGCCGGCACCGTCGCGGTGACCTTCCAGCCTCCCATGGTCGTCTTCCAGCCCCCGGTCGCCCAGCAACCGGCCACGCCCCTTCCCGACGCCGACGTCGACGCCGAGGAGGAGGAGCTCGAGGAGACCGAGGAGGTCTCGGCTCGCGAGGACTCCGACGACGAGCGCCCCTCCCGCCGCCGGCGGCGGCGTGGCGGCCGTGGCCGCGGCCGGTCACGTAGCGCCGACGAGGGGGACGAGGAGCAGGCCGAGGCCGGCGCGGACGAGGACGACCAGTCGGACGAGGGCGCAGGACACCCCGAGGACGAGGAGAGCGCAGAGGAGACGGCGCAGGAGGAGAACGGCGGTTCCAGCCGTCGCCGCCGCCGTCGGCGTCGGCGCTCCGGGGCCGACGTCGACGACAGCGGTCCGGCCCCCGACGACCCGCCGAACACGGTGGTGCGGGTCCGCGAGCCGCGCGCGGCGTCCCCGATCGAGGACGAGGTGCAGGCCGTCCGCGGTTCCACCCGCCTGGAGGCCAAGAAGCAGCGCCGACGCGAAGGGCGCGAGCAGGGCCGGCGACGCGCCCCGATCATCACCGAGTCGGAGTTCCTGGCCCGCCGCGAGTCGGTCAAGCGCGACCTCGTGGTGCGCCGCATCGGCGAACGCACCCAGATCGCCGTTCTCGAGGACGACGTCCTGGTCGAACACTACGTCGACCGGGTGACCCACAAGTCCTACGTCGGCAACGTCTACTTGGGGCGGGTGCAAAACGTCCTGCCCTCGATGGAGGCGGCGTTCGTCGACATCGGCAAGGGGCGCAACGCGGTGCTCTACGCCGGCGAGGTCAACTGGGACGCCTCGGGACTGGAAGGGCAGCCCAAGCGCATCGAGTCGGCCCTCAAGTCCGGCCAGTCGGTCCTGGTGCAGGTCACCAAGGACCCCCTGGGACACAAGGGCGCCCGCCTGACCAGCCAGATCAGCCTGCCCGGCCGCTACCTGGTCTACGTTCCCGACGGGACCATGACCGGCATCAGCCGCAAGCTCCCCGACAAGGAGCGCGCCCGGCTCAAGCAGATCCTGAAGAAGGTCATGCCGGAGAACGCCGGCGTCATCGTGCGGACCGCCGCCGAGGGGGCCAGCGAGGAGGAGCTGGAGCGCGACATCGCGCGTCTGGCCGGCCAGTGGGAGTCGATCAAGCGCAAGTCGAAGTCGGCGACCGCCCCGGCGCTGCTCTACAGCGAGCCCGACCTCACGGTCCGCGTCGTGCGCGACGTGTTCAACGAGGACTTCTCCAGCCTCGTCGTCTCAGGTGACGAGGCCTGGGAGACCGTCCGCGAGTACGTCGACTACGTCGCCCCGCACCTGGCCGACCGCCTGGCGCACTGGACCGACGAACGCGACGTCTTCGAGGCCTACCGGGTCGACGAGCAGATCGCCAAGGCGCTGGAACGCAAGGTCTGGCTGCCCAGCGGCGGTTCGCTGGTGATCGACCGCACCGAGGCCATGACGGTCGTCGACGTCAACACCGGCAAGTTCACCGGTCAGGGCGGGAACCTCGAGGAGACGGTCACCAAGAACAACCTGGAGGCCGCCGAGGAGATCGTGCGCCAACTCCGGTTGCGCGACATCGGTGGCATCATCGTCATCGACTTCATCGACATGGTGCTGGAGAGCAACCGCGACCTCGTCCTGCGCCGCATGCTCGAATGCCTGTCACGCGACCGCACCAAGCACCAGGTCGCCGAGGTCACCTCCCTCGGACTGGTGCAGATGACCCGCAAGAGGGTCGGACAGGGCCTCCTGGAGGCGTTCTCCCAGACCTGCGAGTGCTGCAACGGTCGCGGTCTGATCCTGTCGACCGAACCGGTCGAGTCCAAGGGCGGCGGCAACGGCAACGGCGGAAGCGGCCGCAAGAAGAAGGGCAAGGGCGGCGCTGAGAAGGCCGACAAGGCCGTGACCGAAGGCGAGGCCCCGGCCTCCCAGGACGAGGAGCAGCCCAGCGGCGAACAGCCCGAGGCGGCGTCGGCGGAGCCGGAGAAGGAGAAGGAGAAGAAGGCTCCGCGCAAGACCTCCCGAAAGTCGAAGAAGGACACCGCCGCCGAGCCGCAGGCCACTGAGCCGGCGGCGGACGAGGGCACCGCCGAGGCGGTGTCCGAGCCGGAGGAGGCGCCACCGGCCGCCGAGGCGGACGGCGCCGAGACCGGCTCCGAGCGTCCACGGCGGCGTCGGACCCGGCGGGGCAAGTCCGCCTCGACCCCCGAGACCGCAGTGGTCGAGGCCGGGTAACGCCCGGCGACCGGCACGGTAACGGTGTGATCGGCACCGTTATCGGACGTGCTCGCCCCCGGCGGGCGGATGGTAATCTAAGGGTCGGTGCGTCGGCGCGCCCCAATCGTTCGCGCGCCCGAGACCTGACTTCGATTCCTCCGCCCCCGTCGGGGAGCGGGCGGTATTGAGACTGCGGTCAATTTAGAGCGCATTTTTTCTGAAGCGAGCAGGAAGAGAGTTTCCCGGTGTACGCGATCGTGCGAGCGGGCGGCCGGCAGGAGAAGGTGTCTGTCGATGACGTCTTGAACATCGACAGGGTCACCAACGAGGTCGGCTCGACGCTGACGTGGGAACCGCTGCTTGTCGTCGACGACGGCAAGGTCATCAGCGACGCCGCCGAACTGGGCGGCTACCAGGTCACCGCCGAGGTCCTTGGCGAGACCAAGGGTCCCAAGATCAACATCCTGAAGTACAAGAACAAGACCGGTTACAAGAAGCGCCTGGGCCACCGCCAGAAGTACACCCAGGTTCGCGTCACCGGCATCGCCGCGAAGTAGGAGGAGCTCGACATGGCACACAAGAAGGGCGCATCGTCCAGCCGTAACGGGCGCGACTCCAACGCCAAGCGGCTCGGTGTCAAGCGGTTCGGCGGCCAGAGCGTCAAGGCCGGCGAGATCCTCGTCCGCCAGCGGGGTACCCACTTCCACCCGGGCGACAACGTCGGCCGTGGCGGTGACGACACCCTGTTCGCGCTCGTCGAGGGCCAGGTGCAGTTCGGCACCCGTCGTGGCCGCAAGGCCGTGAACATCGTCCCGACCCCGGCCCAGTAAGGCCGGCGCGACGCGACGTATTGCCTCGTAGCGGAGGGCGGGCCAGGCACTGGCCCGCCCTTCCTGCGTTCTGGCACCACCACCGCCCGCTCGGCGCGGGGAACGCCCCCGGAAGACCGGGGACAGCGGGACAAGCAGTAGGAGGAGAGACATGCCGGACTTCGTCGACGAAGCGGTCTTGCACATCAAGGCCGGTGACGGCGGGCACGGCTGTGCCTCCGTACACCGCGAGAAGTTCAAGCCGCTGGGAGGACCCGACGGCGGAAACGGCGGCAGAGGCGGCGACGTCGTGCTGGAGGTCGACGCCAACACCGCCACGCTGCTGGAGTACCAGCGCCGTCCGCACCGCAAGGCCGGAAACGGCACGCCGGGACAGGGCGGACACCGGGCCGGCGCCAACGGGGCCGAGCTGGTGCTACCGGTCCCCGACGGCACGGTGGTCACCAGCATGGACGGCGAGGTCATCGCCGACCTCGTGGGGGTCGGCACACGCCTGGTCATCGCCCAGGGCGGCAGCGGGGGACTGGGCAACGCCGCGCTCGCCTCCCCCCGGCGCAAGGCGCCCGGGTTCGCGCTGAAAGGCGAGGCCGGCGAAGAGATCGACGTCCGGCTGGAACTGAAGACCATCGCCGACGTCGGGCTGGTCGGATTTCCCAGCGCGGGCAAGTCCTCCCTGATCGCCGCGCTCTCGGCGGCCCGCCCGAAGATCGCCGACTACCCCTTCACCACGCTGGTTCCCAACCTGGGCGTGGTCGAGGCGGGGGCCACCCAGTTCGTCGTCGCCGACGTCCCCGGGCTCATTCCCGGAGCGAGCGAGGGGAAGGGACTCGGACTGGACTTCCTCCGCCACATCGAGCGCTGCTCCACCCTGGTCCACGTGCTCGACTGCGCGACCTACGAGCAGGGACGCGACCCCGTCAGCGACCTCGAGGTCATCGAGGCCGAGCTCATCGCCTACGCCGGGCTCACCGGCACCGACCTCTCCGACCGGCCCCGCATCGTGGCGCTGAACAAGATCGACGTGCCCGACGGCCGCGAGCTCGCCGACTTCGTCCGTCCCATGCTCGAAGAGCGCGGATTCAAGGTCATCGAGGTCTCGGCGGCCTCCCGCGAGGGGCTGCGCGAACTCTCCTTCGCCATGGCCGAGCAGGTCGCGGCGGCACGCGCCGCCCGCCCCGCGCCCGAAGCCACCCGCATCGTGCTGCGGCCGCGCGAGATCGGCGAGGTGCCCTTCGAGGTCGTCCCCCTGGGGGACAACACCTTCCGGGTCCGCGGGGACAAGCCGGCGCGCTGGGTCCGCCAGACCGACTTCTCCAACGACGAGGCGGTCGGCTATCTTGCCGATCGACTCAACCGTCTGGGCATCGAGGAGGCGCTGGCCAAGGCCGGCGCCACCATCGGGGCCGAGGTGTACATCGGGACCGAGGAGGACTCCGTGGTGTTCGACTGGGACCCGACCATCGACAGCGAGAGCACTCCGATCGGTCCGCGCGGAACCGACTCCCGGCTGGGCTGACCCGTCGCGCGGGCCCTGACGTCAGCCATCGAATCGCCCCGATCGCGTCGCGGACCGGGGTCCTGACACGCAGATGGGAACGAGGGACGTGTACAGCGCACAGTCTGAAGGGGCGACCGGGGTCGTCGACGGACAGGTCGAGCCGGTGCGGGAGGTCATGGCGCAGGCCCGCCGCGTCGTCGTCAAGGTCGGATCGTCGTCGCTGACCACACCGGACGGTCACATCGACCGGGAGCGCATCGGCGAGCTCGCCGACGTCCTCGCGGCGCGCCGGGCCCAGGGGATCGAGGTCATCCTGGTCTCCTCGGGCGCGGTCGCGGCGGGACTGACCCCCCTGGGGCTGTCCCGTCGGCCCCAGGACCTCGCCACACAGCAGGCCGCGGCGAGCGTCGGCCAGGGGCTGCTGGTGGCCCACTACACCGCGGCCTTCGCCAGACACGGGCTGACCGCGGCGCAGATCCTGCTCACCGCCGAGGACATGACGCGCCGGGTGCAGTACCGCAACGCCCAGCGCACGCTGACCCGCCTGCTCGACATCGGAGCGGTGCCCATCGTCAACGAGAACGACACGGTGGCCACGCACGAGATCCGCTTCGGCGACAACGACCGCCTGGCCGCGCTGGTCGCGCACCTGCTCCGGGCCGAGGCGCTGCTGCTGCTCTCCGACGTCGACGCGCTCTACGACGGCAACCCGAGCCTGCCCGGCACCAGCCGGATCGCGGAGGTGCGCGGTCCCGCCGACCTTGAGGGCGTCGACATCGGCGGGACCGGCAAGCGCGGGGTCGGCACCGGGGGCATGGTCACCAAGGTCGAGTCGGCGCGCATCGCCACGCAGGCCGGCGTTCCCACGGTTCTCACCTCCGCGGCCAACGCCCGCGCCGCGCTGGAGGGGGAGCCGGTCGGCACGCTGTTCTCCCCGGTGCGCCGGCGTCGCCCCTCCACCCGGCAGCTCTGGCTGGCCCACGCGACCGCTGGGCGCGGCAGCGTCGTCTTGGACCCCGGAGCCGTGCGGGCGGTGGTGGACGAGCACGCCTCGCTGCTGCCGGCCGGGGTGGTCAGGGTCGAGGGGGAGTTCGGCGCGGGCGACCCGGTGGACCTGCGCGACGAGGACGGCCGGATCGTGGCACGCGGCCTGGTGAACTACGACTCCACCGAGATCCCCGACCTGATGGGGCGCTCCACACGCTGGCTGGCCCGCGAGATGGGCGCCGAGTACGAACGTGAGATCGTCCACAGGGACGATCTGGTGCTGATCAAGGCGTGAACGAGGGGACCCCGGCGTCCGCGAGGGTCGGGCAAAAGCCTGGGCGCCGAAAGGGCGGCGCTATATCGTGCTGTCACCGGGGTCTGCGGGGAGACCCCTCCGTTTCGGAGGTCCTCGTCCATCGGCGCTGGGCTCCAAGGGAAGAGAGCGGAGAACTCACATGAGCGACATCGAGCGGGATGTCCACGCGGTCGCGCGGCGCGCCAAGGACGCCGCCGTCGACCTCGCCCCGCTCAGCAGGGCGGTCAAGGACGCCGCGCTGCTGGCCATGGCCGAGGCGCTGGTCAAACAGGTCGACGAGATCGTCGCGGCCAACGCCGAGGACATCACCCGCGCGCGCGAGTCCGGTGCGGCCGAGGCCATGATCGACCGGCTCGCGCTCACCCCGCGGCGGATCGAGGCCATCGCCGACGCCGTGCGCGCGATCGCCGAACTCCCCGACCCGGTGGGCGAGGTCGTACGCGGTCGGACCCTGCCCAACGGTCTGGAACTGCGCCAGATCCGGGTTCCCCTCGGCGTCATCGGCATCATCTACGAGGGGCGTCCCAACGTCACCGTCGACGCCGCCGCGCTCTGCCTGAAGAGCGGCAACGCGGCGTTGCTGCGGGGCTCCTCCTCGGCCTACGCCTCCAACACCGCCATCGTGCGGGTCCTCCGCGAAGCGCTGGAGGGCACCGGGGTGCCGGTCGACGCGGTCCAGCTGGTCCCCGGTACCGGGCGTGACTCCGCCCAAGCCCTGATGCGGGCGCGCGGCCTGGTCGACGTGCTGATCCCCCGCGGCGGCGGCTCACTCATCCAGACCGTCGTGCGCGAGTCCACGGTGCCCGTCATCGAGACGGGCGAGGGCAACTGCCACGTCTACGTCGATGAGGCCGCCGACCTGGGCAAGGCGGTGGCCATCGCCGTCAACTCCAAGACCCACCGCTGCTCCACCTGCAACACCGCCGAGACCCTGCTGGTCCACTCCGCCATCGCCGACCGTTTCCTTCCGGCCGTCCTGGCCGAACTCAAGGACCTCGGCGTCACCGTCCACGGTGACGAGCGGACCCGCTCCTACGACGCCGACGTGGTGCCGGCGACCGAGGACGACTGGGCGACCGAGTACCTGTCCCTGGACCTCGCGGTCAAGGTCGTCGACTCCCTCGACGAGGCGGTCGACCACATCCGGCGCTACTCCACCGCCCACACCGAGGCGATCGTGACCGACTCCCAGTCGGCCGCGCGGCGTTTCGTGGAACGGGTCGACTCCACCGCCGTCATGGTCAACGCCTCCACGCGTTTCACCGACGGCGGCGAGTTCGGGTTCGGTGCCGAGATCGGCATCTCCACCCAGAAGCTCCACGCCCGTGGCCCCATGGGGCTGCCGGAGATGACCTCCACCAAGTACGTGATCACCGGCGACGGGCACGTGCGCTGAGCCGGATGATCGTGGGCGGGCCCGAAGACGCTTGTGGGCCCGCCTCTCAGGCGGAGGCCGCTACCGGTATCCCGGCCAGCTCCAGCAGTAGGTCGCGTACCTCGGTCGCGGCCATCCCGGCGCGGGCCGTGGACCCGTCCCCGCAGATCAGCACCGGTCCGTGCGCGGGGTCCTGCGGCAGCCGCCCGTGGGTTCCCCGGACGCAACCGGGGTCGAGCGGAACCACGTCCATCGCGTACCGCAGCCCCAGCTTCTTGCGGACGAGCCCCATACCCGCCCGGATCCGCGCCGTCCGGTCGGCGGGGTCCAGGAACAGTTCGGCGGGATCGTAACCGGGCTTGCGGTGGATCTCCACCCCGCGCGCGAAGTCGGGGGCGCGCTCGTCCCGCAACCAGTAGTAGTAGGTGAACCAGGCCTCCGGCTCGGCGACCAGCACCAGCTCCCCCGACCGTTCGTGGTCCAGGCCGTGGGCCGCCTGGTCCGCGCGGTCCAGCACCAGGTCCACCCCCGGGAGGGCGCGGCACAGATCGGCGACCGCGCTGAGGTCGGCCGGGTCGGCGACGTAGACGTGCGCCACCTGGTGGTCGGCGACCGCGAAGGCCCTCGACGCCCAGGGGTCCAGGTACTCCATGCCGTGCTGGGTGTAGACCTCCAGGAGTCCCGCCTCGCGCAACGCCCGGTTGACGTGCACGGGATGCGACGCGGGGGTGATCCCGTACTCGCTGAGCGCCACCACGGTCGCGCCGAGCCGCCGCGCGTCCTCCAGTAGGGGGGACAGCGCCGCGTCCACGGCGCGTACCGCCGCGATCGCCTCGGGGCCGTGGGGGCCGTGGCGCTGGAGGTCGTAGTCGAGGTGCGGGATGTAGCACAGGGTGAGGTCGGCCTGGGGCAGAAGGCGCCGGGTGGCGGCCACGATCCATTCGGTCGAGCGCAGCGACGCGGTCGGCCCCCAGTACTGGAAGAGCGGGAAGGGCCCCAGGTCCCGGGTCAGCTCCTCGTGGAGACGGGCCGGCCGGGCGTAGCAGTCGGGGGACTTGCGGCCGTCGGCGTGGTAGACCGGCCGGGGGGTCACGGTCCAGTCGGTGGACGCGCCCATCGCGTACCACCAGCACACGTTCGCCGTGCGGAAGTCCGGCCGGTGCCGGCGCGCGGTCTCCCACACCTTCTCGCCGCCGACCAGGCGGTTGTGCTGGCGCCACAGATGGACCTCTCCCACGTCGCGGAAGTACCATCCGTTGCCGACGATCCCGTGGTCGCGGGGGAGGCCACCGGTCAGGAAGGTCGACTGCACGGAGCAGGTCACGGCCGGCAGCACCGTGTTCAGAGGGGCGCTCCACCCCTCCGCCGCCAGGGCGCTCAGCCGTGGCGCGTGTTCCAGCAGGGCCGGGGTCAGCCCGACGACGTCGATCACCAACAGCCGGGTCACGTCTCCTCCTTCAGTCCGAGTCCGACGAGCCGGTCACGCACCCAGGCGAGCTCCCCGGCCAGGCCGTCGACCAGCCCCCGGGCGTCGCGGGGGCGTTGCCGTTCGGGCAGCACCGACCAGGTGTAGGTCTCGACCTCCAGGTGGTCGGTGACGGCGGTACCGCCCCCGAACAAGGCCGAGAGGGTCTGCTCCAAGTGCCGCCGGGTGCTCTCCAATGGGGCGATCGGCTCCCGGTGCAACGGAACGTGGAAGTGGACGCGCCACGGCTCCGCGCCGTCCAGGACTGAGCCGTCCCCCAGGGCCTCGGGCAGGTCGTCACAGGCGCGGACGCCCTCCGCGGTGCTCCCGCGCACCTGGTGCAGGAACCGGTCCTCAGCGAAGGAGGCCAGAGCCGAACGGGCGGCGGGGGAGTCCGGGGCGCCGGCCTGGATCGCCGCCGAGGCCTGCACCTTGACCACCGGCAGACCGGCCGCCGAGAGCCGGCTCAAGGCCCGCTCCGGTTCCTCGAAGGCGACCGCGAGGTGGCAGGTGTCCAGGCAGACGCCGATGTGGGCGTGGTCGGTTCCGGCGAGCAGCCTGGCGGCGTCCCCGGTGGTCTCCACCCGGCACCCGGGCTCGGGCTCCAGGCCGACGCGCACGGGGCGTCCGGTCTCGGCGGCGAGCGCGCGCAGTCCCGAGGCCAGCCGTTCCAGGTTCGCGGCGGCGAGCCGGGCGTGCCGCGGCCCCCACGGTTCGCGCCAGGCCAGCGGCAGAGTGGAGACGCTGCCGCGACGCGCCTCGTCGGGAAGGAGCTCGGTGAGCACCCGCGCGCAGTCGAGGGTGTAGGCCAGACGCTCGGGCTCGGTCCAGTCGGGGCGGTAGACCCGTCCCTTAACGACGGGATCGTGGAACCCGGAGTAGGGAAAGGCGTTGAGGGTCACCACCTCCAGCCCCGAGCCCGTCAGCGCCGCCCTCAACCGGGCGGTCTCGCCGGGGTCGCGGGCCAGGCGGTGGGCCAGCGGAGCGGGCAGCCACAATCCCAACCCGAGACGGGGAAGGCCGAGGGTGGCCCGGACCGGGGCCGCGTAGCGCCGAAGCTGTTCCACGACGCCGTCGAGGTCCTCGGCGGGGTGGACGTTGGTGCAGTAGGCGACGTGCACGAGCGTGCCGTCGGGGTGGCGCAGCCGCATCGGCTCACTCCCCTCCGCCGCGCAGCACGGAGTTGCCGGCGAAGGTCGCCCCGGTGTCGGGGGCGACGTCGTCGAGCAGGAGCCGGCCGCTCTGCCCGAAGAACTCCACCGGGTTGCGCCACAGCACCCGGTCGACGTCGTCGGAGTCGAATCCGTGGTCGAGCATCGCCCGGCCGGTCCGGGCGGTCTTCAGCGGGTCGCTGCGCCCCCAGTCGGCGGCGGAGTTGACGAGGATCCGGTCCAGCCCGTGTTCGGCGAGGATGCGGACCATGCGGTACTCGTCCATCTTGGTGTCCGGGTAGATCGAGAACCCCATCCAGCAGCCGCTGGCGGCGACGATGTCCACGGTCGTCTCGTTGAGGTGGTCGACGAGGACGCGTTCCGGCGCGATACCGGAGGCGGCGACCAGGTCGAGGGTCCGCCGGGTCCCCGCGGCCTTGTCCCGGTGCGGGGTGTGCACCAGGACCGGCAGGTCGGCCGCCACGGCCATGTCCAGCTGTCGCGCGAACGCCTCCTCCTCGGCGGCGGTCATCGAGTCGAAGCCGATCTCGCCCACGGCGACCACCCCGTCCTTGGCCAGGTAGCGCGGCAGGACGTCGAGCACGTCGGCGCAGCGCGGGTCGTTGGCCTCCTTGGGGTTGAGGGCGAGCGCGCAGTGGTGGCGGATGCCGAACCGGGCCGCCCTGAACCGCTCCCACCCGACCAGGCCGTCGAAGTAATCCAGGAAGGAGCCCGGGTTCGTGCGGGGCTGGCCCAGCCAGAAGGCCGGTTCGACGACGGCGCGCACCCCCGCCGAGTACATCGCCTCGTAGTCGTCGGTGGTCCGTGAGGTCATGTGGATGTGCGGGTCGAAAATGCGCATGCCGTCTCCTCCCAAGGCACGTCAGACGTCTCGCCGCTGGGCGAGGGCGAGCTCCGCCGCCGTGCGGCGGTCGGCGTGTGGCGAGCGCAGTTCGGCGCGCAGTGCGCGCACCGTCGGCGGGTGGTCCCCCAGCACGCGCCAGGCGTCGGCGGGGACGCCGCGTCCCGCGGCGACCCGTTCGACGACGAACCCCCCGACCATGCGGGCGAGTTCGGGGTCCGCCCGCTCCGCCAACCGGTGCACCGCGGCGAGGGGGACCTCCAGGAAGAGGCACTTGAGCACGCCGTGCCGCCAGCCGGCCTGGTCGAGATGGCGGTGGCCACCGGGGCCCAGCGCGGCGGCCACCAACCGCGGGTCGTTGCTGCGCAGGGCGTCGCCGAGCAGGTCGTGGGCGGTCTCGCCGATGTCGAGGCGGTCCAGCGCGCGCAGGACGGCGCGCTTCTCATCGGAGTCGCCGAACCGGTAGAGGGCGGTGACCTCCTGCGCGAGGCGGCCGGGGACGTCGGCGAGCGCGTCGCGCAGCGCCTCCAGCAGGACCAGGCGGACGAGATCCTCCAGGGTCGGTCCGAGCAGACCCGAGGGGTCGCCGGGCCGGACGGGGCCTCGGGCGACCAGCCGCGCCGCGGCGGGAAAGCGTGTCGCGACGGCCGAGGGGGTGGCCGAGATCTCGGCGGTCAGCTCGTCCAGCCTCCGCCGCGCGGGCGGGGCCAGAAGGTCCCGCAGGCGCGGTCCATGTCCGGCCTCCGCGCTCATCGCGCCCCTCCCACCCGCTGGTGACGTCGTTCGAGGGCCTCGGCCAGCGCCGCGCGCAGCGCCGTCATCGAGCGCGCCGCCACCGTCGGGGCGGCGTGACCGTGCCGGGGCAGTTCCATCGAGGCCAGCCCGGTGTAGCCGACGTCGACCAGGGCGCCGAGCGCGCCCACCAGGTCGAGCTGGCCCGTGCCGAGCTCCAGGTGCTCATGGACGCCCGGGCGCATGTCGTCCACCTGGACGTTGGCGAGGAGCGGGCCGGCCCTGTGGACGGTCCGCGTGACGTCGAGCGGTTCGTTACACACGCAGTGCCCCAGGTCGAGGGTGACCCCGAACGGCTCGGGGGCACCGAGACGGGACCGTAGTTCCACGGCGCGCTCCAGGGTGTCGACGAACATCCCGGGTTCGGGTTCGAAGGCGAGCCGCACCCCACGCCGCGCCGCCTCGTCCAGGACGGGGCCGAGTCCCTCCTGGAGCCGCCGCCACCCGGTGGGCTCGGGTGTTCCGGCGGGGAGGATGCCAGACCACAGCGACACGGCTTCGGCGCCCAGCTCCGCGGCGATGCGCACCGCCCGCAGCAGCAACTCCACCCGCCGTTCCCGGCCGGTGGCGGAGACCAGGGTGGGCTCGTGCTTGCGCCAGGGGTCCATCAGGTAGCGGGCCCCGGTCTCGACCACGACGGCCAGGCCCAGGCCCGACAGACGGCGGCCCAGTTCACGGGTGCGCGCGGCGAGATGGTCGTCGAAGGGGTCCAGGTGGGGGTGGTCCAGGGTCAGCGCCACACCGTCGTATCCCAGGTCGGCGATGACCGCGAGGGCGTCGTCGAGACGGTGGTCGCCGAAACCGTTGGTCCCGTATCCGAAGCGCAGGCTCACGTCGGCGACACCGCCCGGAACCCGCGTCGCGCGGCCGGGACCGCCGCGACCAGGGCGACCGCGGCGACCGGGTGCCCCGCCCGCGCCAGCAGCGACGCCTGCAAGGGAATCATCCCGCGGATGCCGGCGCCGGTCGCGGCGCGGACGGTGTCGGCGTCGGGCGTGCGCGCGGCGGCGGCCTGCGCGCGTCCGGTGGACGCGGCGAACAGGGCGGCGAGAGCGGGCGCCAGGACCGGGCGAGGGGAGGCCCTGCGGGGGAGCCCGCCGAGAACGGCCGCGGTGAGCGTGGTCGCGACAGCGGCGCGCGCGGTGGCGGGGGAGGCGCCGTGCACCTCGCCACGGCTCAACGCGGTCAGTCCTGCGGTGTGCGTGGCGACGGCGAGGGCGGGAAGAACAGCGGCCCTCCGCCCGCCCGCGCCCATGAGCACGTCGAGCCCACGGGCCGCCGCCATGAGGGCCGGACCGAGGGGGCCGCGCCGTCCCACCAGGTCGTAGCACCAGATGACCCCTGTCAGGGGGAGGGCGACCCGCAGCGCCGGCCGTCCACCGCCCCAGGCGGCGACGGTGACGCCGCTCGCGGTCAGCGCCGCGGCCAGCGCGAGCGCTTCGCGGGGGCGTACCCGCCCCGAGGGGATCGGCCGCTCGGGACGCTCCACCGCGTCGACGTGCCGGTCGGCGTAGTCGTTGAGCGCCATGCCCGCCCAGTAGAGCAGGGTCGAGGCGATCGGCAGGGCCCAGGTACGGCGTCCGTCCGGCCAGCCGGCCGCCGCCGCTCCGGCGAGCGTGTCACCGGGCACGGTCAGCGCCGCCGGAAGACGTACCAGTTCGGCCAGGTCGCCCGGTTTCACGCCCGGCCCTCCGCTCCGTGCCGGCCGCGCCAGGCGACGAGCGCGTCCCATTGGGCGGCCAGGCGGTGTTCGTCGCTGCCTGCCGGGTCCTTGAAGAAGAAGCCGAGCGCGCCCACGGGACCGTTCTCTCCGGCCCGGTGCGCCCTGCTCATGAGGCGAACGAGGTCGAGGACGAGGGGAGCGGCCAGCGCGGAGTCGCAACCGGACCAGGTGAACTGGAGGTTCATCCGCACTTCGAGGAAGCCCTCGAAGGAGATGTGGTCCCAGGCGGTCTTCCAGTCGCCGAGGTGGGGCACGTGGTCGATGTGCAGGGGGCCTTCGACGGGGTGGCCGAGGATCGCCTCCAGCCCGCGGGCCTTGGAGGCGATCTTGCTGGCGGCGTTGTCGGGATCGGCCAGGGTGGCGCCGTCACCCCCGCCGAGGAGGTTGACGGAGGACCAGGAGCGGACGCGCAGCGCGCGCGTGGCGAACATCGGCGCGAGCGCCGCCTTGACCAGGGTCTCCCCCGTCTTGGCGTCGGACCCGGCCCAGGGGATCCCCATCTGTCGGGCCATCGTCGTCAGCGCGGGCAGGCGTATCGACGGGCTGGGGGTGAAGGCGACGAAGGAACAGCCGGCCCGCAGGGCGGCGTAGGCGTACAGCGAGCTGGTCGGCGGCGCCGCGGCGCCGCCGTCGAGCGCGCGTTCCCAGGCCGCGGGCGTGGCGAACACGTCGTCCACGGGCGCGGGCGGTTCGGTGGCCGACAGGTCGACGACGACGACGCGGTCGAGCCGGTGCTCGGCCTGGAAGGCGCGCAGGTCGGCCTCGACACGGTCGGCGGCCTCGCGCCGGGACGCCGCCCCGACGTGGCGGATCCCGGGACGCAGGCGGGTCTCGACGTCGGCCAGCGGGCCGGCCAGCACACGGGGCAGGTGGGCGGGGAGGACGCCCGCTGTGGAGAGCTCCTCCGCGCGTTTGACCAGCGGGACCGCGGTGATGTCGTGTCCTCCGATGACGATGTCGCCGGGGAGGGGCAGGTCGGGACCTGCGACACCGGGAAGCTCGGTGACGCAGCCGGTGACGTCGGCGAGTCCGGCTCCGAGGGCCGAGATCCCCACGGCCGCGGTGGTCGCGACGGAACCTCGGGCTCCGATGAACCAGGCGCCGATCCGTTCGCGGGCGGGGAGCCCGTCCCCGTTGTCGCGGGAGTGGGGGCCGGGGGACGGGGGGTGCGGGGGAAGGGGGGCCGACATGCGTCCTCCTCGCGATGCGCAGGCGGGGAGCCTGTGTTTCCGGTCACATCAGGTTCCGGACATTTCGAAAACGTAAACCGCGTGGCTACGAACGGTCAAGAGTCGCGAAGGGGGTTCTTTCGGATCTTCGTCAAGTCACTGGCCAAAGTCGCGACCGATGGTCGCCGTGGAGGAGGTGAGGGGGAGGGTGGGGGACGGAGAGGCGGCCTCTGATCGGGGATTTCGCCTCCGTGCTGCCGGCGAGCGGGGGGAGGTGGCGTCGACGGTCGAGGGGGAGGGGTGTGCGTCTTTGTCAGACGATTGGACAAAGTTTGACTTTTTTCGCTGAAAGCCGTTCCCCTCACCGGATTATGTGTGTAACTTCACGCCTGGAATGACGCTAGGGGTAAACAGCGTGTGCTAGAGCGTCGACGCCCCGCGGGGACGCGGCCCGAGTCCCCGCCCGCACCAACCACAGGCCCACCGCAGACGCAGCGAAGCCGTCCCCCCGACAACGGATCGCGCAAAGGAGAAGGTATGGCCGGAATCGACAGGAGCGAGTTCAAAAGACGCGGTTTCCTCCGCGCCCTGGCGGCGAGCACCGTGGCGGTGAGCGCCGGCGCGCTCTCCACGGCGACCGCGGCCCCCGCCCACGCCGCCAACGGCCGGCTCATTCCGCCGGGCAAGATCGGCATCCAGCTCTACAGCATCCGGGACAAGGTCGAACGCCTGGGCTTCCGCGTGGTCTTCGAGGAGCTGGCACGCATCGGATACAAGGAGGTCGAGTTCGCCGGATACAGCCAACCCGGAGTCGGCCCGATCACCGTTCCCGAGATCCGCCGGCTCCTCGACGACAACGGCCTCAAAGCGGTCGGCACCCACGTGGGGCTCTCGGCGTGGCGCAACGGACTGGAACGCGAGCTCGACAACGCCGAGATCCTCGGCCTCAAGTACGTGGGCACCGCCAACGCCCCCACCTCGGTCAACACGGTGGCCGGCTACCAGGCCGCGGCCGAGGAGTTCAACAGGTTCGGCGAGGCCGCGGCGGCCCGGGGCATCAAGTTCTACCAGCACAACCACGCCGGGGAGTTCGCGTTCGCCCAGGACCGCCCCGACGTGCGGCTCTACGACGTCTTCCTCGACAACACCGATCCCGACCTGGTGTTCCTGGAGCTGGACATCTACTGGGCCTTCGCCGGCCAGCACCGCTACCCCGGCTTCGACCCCGTCGACTACGTCAACGCCCACCCCCGCCGCTACCCCCTCTTCCACGTCAAGGACGGCAAGAGCAACCCCGCCAACGACAACGGCTACGACATCATCGAGTTCGGCGCCGGAGACCTCCCCTACCGTCGCTTCTTCAGCTCGCTGCGCAGCCGCGGCGCCCACCACGGAATCTGGGAGCAGGACAACGCGGCGAGCACCGCCGCGCCCCCACACCCCGTCGACTCGTTCGGCAACGCCGAACGCAGCTACGACGCCATGTACCGCCTGCGCGGCTGATCGGCGATCCCCCTAGGCGCCGCCCGCCGGCGCCCCGCCCACGATCCCCCTCCGTGCGACCCCGCCCGTAGGCGCGGGGGCCGTCCCCGTCCCGGCGCGCCCGTCCGCGCCTCGCGCGAGGACGCCCAGGCCACGCCGGCCCCGGGGCCGCACAACGGCGGAATCGCGCTGTGCCCACCGAAAGCCAGGAACCGTCGTCCCGGCAAGGAGTCCCTGTGAACCCCGCCCCACGACGCCTGCTCGCCCTCGTAGCGGGCACCGTCCTGTTGAGTGCGACCGCGGTCGCACTCCCGGCCACCGCCTACGCCCATCCCGACCATCCCGTCTCCGACGAGCAGGCCACGGACTGGAACAACTACGAGCGGATCACGCTGACCAAGAGCGTCGGCGAGCCCATCGACATGGCGATCCTGCCGGACGGGCGCATCCTGCACACCGCGCGCAACGGCGACGTGCGGATGACCGACCCCGACAGCGGTGTCACCGAGGTCATCAACAACATCCCCGTCTACGCCAACTCCGAGGACGGCCTCCAGACGATCCACCTCGACCCCGCCTTCGAGGAGAACAACTGGGTCTACGTCTTCTACGCCCCGCCTCTGGACACGCCGAGCGGGTCGGCGCCCCAGACCCTGCCGGCCGGGGCGGACGAGTCCTATTGGGACACCTGGAAGGGCTACAACCAGCTCTCCAGGTTCAAGTGGGACGAAGAGGCCGACGCCCTGGACCTGTCCAGCGAACAGGTCATCATCAAGGTCGACACCGAGCGGGGCCAGTGCTGCCACGTCGGCGGCGACATCGCCTTCGACTCCGCCGGCCACCTCTACCTCGCCACCGGTGACAACACGCCGGCCTCGGCGCCCGGGGCCAACGGCTACGCGCCCAACAACGACGCGCCCGGATACAACCCCGGCTATGACGCGCGCCGTTCGGCCGGCAACACCAACGACCTGCGGGGCAAGATCCTGCGCATCACGGTCCAGGAGGACGGCTCCTACACCGTCCCCGAGGGCAACCTCTTCGAACCGGGGACCGAGGGGACGCGGCCCGAGATCTACGTCATGGGCGTGCGCAACCCCTTCCGGATGGAGATCGATCCCAAGACCGACGCCCTGACGTGGGGCGACTACGGGCCCGACGCGGGCACGGCCAACCCCCAGCGCGGTCCCATGGGCTACGTCGAATGGCAGTCCACGAGCCGGCCCCTCAACGCGGGATGGCCCTACTGCCACGGCCCCAACGCCGCCTACAACGAATGGGACTTCGCCTCCTCCACCCCCGGCGAGTTCTTCGACTGCGCGGCACCGGTCAACAACTCGCGCTGGAACACCGGCCTCACCGAGATCCCGGTCCCGGCCACCGAACCGCAGCTGTGGTACGGCGACTCCGCGGACGACCAGCCCTGGCCGGAGCTGACCGACTTCGGCGGCGGCGGACAGGGCCCCATGGGCGGACCCTTCTACCACTACGACCCGGACAACACCGCTCCCGGCAAGTTCCCCGAGTACTGGGACGGCAAGGTCTTCTTCGGCGAGTTCTCGCAGAACTACATGGCGGCCTTCACCATCGACGGGCCCGACGGCGAGGTCACCAAGATCGAGAACTTCCTGCCCGAGGAGCACCTGGACTCGATCGCCGCACCGCCGTGGCGCGGGATCATGGACATGGAGTTCGGCTCCGACGGCTCGCTGTACGTCCTGGAGTACGGCACCGGGTTCTTCCAGGAGAACCCCGACGCCGGCCTCTACCGGATCGACTACGCCGAGGGCAACAAGAGCCCCCAGGCCTCCTTCACCGCCACGCCGCGCTCCGGGCAGGCTCCGCTGACCGTGGAGTTCGACGCCTTGGCCTCCAGCGACCCCGAAGGGGGCGAGCTCACCTACGAGTGGGACTTCACCGGCCGGGGGGAGTTCAGCGAGGGCGGCGTCACCGCCTCCCACACCTACACCGAGGAGGGACAGTACTTCCCGCGCCTACGGGTCACCGACACCTCCGGCAAGTACACCCTGATCTCGCTCGCCGTCGTGGTGGGCAACACCGCGCCCGAGGTCGAGCTGACGCTTCCCGCCGACGGCGGCTTCTTCGACTGGGGGGACCCGGTCCCCTACGACTCGGTGATCACCGACGTCGAGGACGGCGACGCCATCGACTGTGACCGCGCCGCCTGGCAGTTCGGCATCGGCCACGACGGCCACGCCCACCCGGGCGGAACCGGGGCCGGCTGCTCGGGGACCATCCCCACCCCCTCGGACTCCGACCACGGCGAGACCGAGAACACCTACGGCATCTTCCTGCTCACCTACACCGACGCCGGTGACGGCGACGTCCCCCCGGCCACCGGTGACGCCTCGGTCTACCTCACCCCCAAGCTGCGGGAGGCCGAGTGGGCGGGGGAGATCAACGGCGGCCAGATCGTCGACGACTCCACCGCCAGCGGACAGCGCAAGGTGACCGCCCTGGAGGCCGGGGACTGGATCTCCTTCGACCGGTTCAACTTCACCGGGATCAGCGGTGTCACCCTGCGCGCCGCGGCTCCCGCGGGCGCAACGGTGACGCTGCGCTGGAACGCTCCGGACGGCCCGGTCATCGGTGAGATCCCCCTCGAAGCCGCCGACGGCTACGTGAGCGCCTCCACCTTCCTGGAGGACACCGGAGGCGAGACCGGCTCCCTCTACGTCACCACGACCGGTGGTGTCGAGCTGGACTCGCTGCTCTTCCGCGGCAACGGCGTGGCCGAGTCCGTCGGCGCCGATGAGGGGCTCGACGCGCTCGCCGAGACGGTCGCCGCCACCGAGCTCGACGGCAGGGTGGAGAAGCTGCTGTCCAACAAGGTCTCCGTGGCCACGCGCCATCACGGCAACGGCAAGGGCGACCTCGCGATCACCGAGTTGGAGGAGTTCCAGGACCTGGCCCGGGACACGGCCAACGTGCCCGACTCCGGCACCGCCGAGAACCTGTTCTGGGCGGCTCAGGAAGTCATCGAGAGCATCGACGAATGAGACCGCGCCCGGCCGCCGTGGACGCGGCGGCCGGGCCTCATCCCCCATACCTCCCGGAAAGGGATTCGCAATGAGACTCCGAACCACCACCGCAGCCTCCCTCGTCGCCCTCAGCGCCGTGGGCGGCGTCATCGCCCTCGCCTCTCCGGCGGCCGCCGACCTGGTCACCTCCTGTAACGGCGTGGGCGGCGCCGTCACCGTCCCCGGCGACCTCGTCGTCCCGGCCGGCAAGTCGTGCACGCTGACCGGAACCACGGTCGAGGGCGCCGTCACCGTCCGCGCCGGGGCCGACCTCATCGCCACCGACGCGGTCTTCAAGGGCAAGGTCACCGTCCAGGAGAACGGCTACCTCGACGTCACCGACACCGAGATCGGCGGTACGGTGACCGCGCGCAGCGCCTTCGGCGCCTACCTGGACGGCGGGCAGGTCTCCGGCGACCTCCGCGCCACTGCCATCAGCGGCTCGGAGGTGGAGGGCTTCCTCTTCGCCGTCGGCTCCGAGGTCGACGGCGCGCTCAACGCCCGCACCGGCGACCTGTTCGTCGAGTCGGCGACGATCGGGGGATCGGCCACCGGCGACGGGACCGGATACGCCGACCTCCACGACACCGTGGTCGAGGGCAACCTGAGGATCGCCGGGAACGAGCACGGCTCGGTCTTCTGCGGCGGCGAGGTCTACGGCAACGCCACCTACCTCGCCAACTCCGGCATCGTCCAGATCGGTTCGGACGGTCCCGGCTCCTCCTGCGCGGCCACCAGCTACTGGGACCGCAACGTCACGGTGAAGGACAACACCGCGACCGTCCACATCGACCACAACATCATCCGCGGCGATCTGGTCGCCACAGGAAACGACCCTGTTGCGCTGACCGGCGCCCACAACCGGGTGCGCGGCGACGTCGAGGGCGAGTTCGGCGAGATCGTCGCGACCCGTTCCCGCGTCGCGGCCGCGCAGGACCGCGCCGCGGAGCTGGAGGCGAAGGCCGAGGACCGCAGGGAGGCGGCCCGGACCGAGGCCCAGCAGGCCGGCGAGGCGTTCTGACACCGCCTTCGCCACGGCGCGCCGGTCGGGGGGCGGGTCCGTCCAGAGGGCCCGCCCCCGCCCCGCGAGCGTCCCGGCGACCAGGTGGGAACGGCGTATGAGCGACGTGGAGGGACCGTCCCGGCCCGGCGTGGCCGAGGTCGCGGTGTGGCAGGATGCTCACGTGGCAGCAGCGCTCGCGAGTCGGGTCGAGACCCGGACCCAGGCCAGGATCCTGCGGCTGCTCCGCGACGAGGGGCCGCTGTCGCGAGCCGAACTGGCCGATCGGCTCCGGGTCTCGCGGACCACCGTCGCCGCCGAAGTCGGACGCCTGGTCGAACTCGAACTCACCGAGGACGCCGGTCCCGCGACCTCCCGGGGCGGGCGGCGTTCCACCATCCTCGACTTCCGGACCGATCTCAGGTTCGCCGGCGTCGACATCGGGGCCACCTCGCTCGACGTCGCCATCACCGACGGCCGGCTGCGGGTCCTGGCCAAGGCCGCAGAGGAGATCGACGTCCGGGACGGCCCCGAGACGGTGCTGCCCGCCGTGCTGCGCCTGCTGCGGGACCTGCTGGAGGCCCAGCCGGGGCCCTGGCGGCTGGCCGGCGCGGGCATCGGTGTGCCGGGCCCGGTGGACTTCAACCGGGGGGTGCCGGTCTCACCGCCGATCATGCCCGGCTGGGACGGCTACCCCGTCCGCGACACCATGGCGCGCGAGCTGGGCTGTCCGGTCCTGCTCGACAACGACGTCAACGTGATGGCCCTGGGCGAGCAGCACTCGGGGGTGGCCCGCGCCGCGCAGGACTTCCTGTTCGTCAAGATCGGCACCGGGATCGGCTGCGGGATCATGGTGGGCGGGCAGATGTACCGCGGGGTGAACGGCTGCGCGGGCGACATCGGGCACATCACCGTCGAGGAGACCGGTCCGGTGTGCGCCTGTGGCGAGAAGGGATGCCTGGAGGCGGTGTTCGGCGGCGCGGCGCTGGCCCGCGACGCCCTGGCCGCCGCGAAGGCGGGCCGCTCGCCGGTGTTGTCGGAGATCCTGGAGCGCAAGGGCGCCCTCACCGCCGCCGACGTCGGCGCCGCCGCCACGCGCGGCGACCCCTGCGCGGTGCGGATGGTGCGCGAGGGCGGGGCCCGGGTCGGGCTGACCCTGGCCGGGCTCGTCTCCTTCATCAACCCCGGCCTCATCGTCATCGGGGGCAGGGTCGCCAACCTCGGCCATCTCCTCCTGTCGGAGATCCGCGGCGTGGTCTACCGGCGCTCCCTGCCGTTGGCCACGGGGAACATGCCGATCGTGTTGAGCGAGTTGGGGGACGACGCCGGCGTGGTCGGCGCCGCCCGCATGGTCAGCGACGCGCTCTACGCGCTGGAGTGACGGCCCCGCCGCCGGGGCGAAGGCACGTCAGGAGCACGTCAAGAGGAGGTCTCGCCGCGGCGCCCGGAGTTCTTCCAGCGGTCGGCGACGGTGTCGAACAGACGGCCCCCGGCGCTGGCGGCGCTGCCGGCCACGTCGCGCAACGCCCCCACGAGCGGGTCCGCGCTGCGTTCCCAGGACTCCCGGTAGGATCCCGCCGCGTTGCGGACCTCCTCGCCGACGGAGGCGCTGGAGTCGTCGGCGCGGCGCGGGTAGTCACCGTTGAGGATGCGCTGGTAGGAGCCGTCCTTGAGCCAGCGGTCGAGCTCGGAGAAGCGGACCACCGCGAACGGGTGGGTCTGGCCGGTGAGGTTGAGCAGTTTGAGCAGGCCGTCGCGGGCGTCACCGCCCCGGTCGTACTCCTTGGCCTGTTCGAGGAAGGCGTCGGGGTTCATCTCGACGAGGCGGGAGCCGCCGGCCATCTTCATCAGGGCGCGTTTGGCGGCGTCGGGGTCCTGGGAGGCGAGCACGCCGGCGCGGTCACACGACAGCTCGGACTTGCGGTACCACTCCTCCAACGCCGTCACGATGGCGCGCAGCCCGATGTAGCCGAGCGGGACCCAGGCCACCCGTGTGGCCAGCCGGATCAGCGCGAGCAGCATCGTCCGGTAGACGGCGTGGCCGGAGAGGATGTGTCCCACCTCGTGGCCGACGACGAAGCGCCGCTCCTGGGCGTCGAGCAGGTCGACCAGCCCCGTGGTCACGACGATGAACGGCCGTTGACTGCCGATGGCCATCGCGTTGGGCTGGGGGTCGAGACGGACGTAGAGCTCGGGGACGTCGGGGAGGTCGAGGACGTAGGCGGCGTCCCGGACCTGGTCGTGGAGCTCGGGGAACTGGCGCTCGCCGACCTTCACCGCCCCGGCCAGGAACATCAGGCGCAGGGCGCGCTCGTTGAACAGGCCGGACATGCGCTTGAAGACCTCGTCGAAGCCGCGCAGCGACCGCAGCGCGACGAGGGCGCCTCGATCGGCCGGGTGCTCGTAGGCTCGGGAGGAGATGTCGGCGAGCCGGACGCGGGTACGGTCGGGAACGTTGGCCATACGGGCATGCTATGCCGCGGGGCGCGAGGACGCCATGGGCGCAGGGAACGAGATATGCCGCGTTTCGCGTGGGAAGGGGAGGGCGGTGGAATAGCCGTGGGGCCTCTCGGGTTAACCTCGGCGGTGACCACCGATTTCCGACAGCCGGATTGGAACGGAGCGATCAGGTGTCCGACGAGCCGACCCCCGCGCCCATGACGGCGTCGCCCGGCCGACCCGTCCCGCGTCGCGTGGGCATCATGGGCGGGACCTTCGACCCGATCCACCACGGCCACCTCGTGGCCGGCAGCGAGGTCGCCCACCTGTTCCAGCTCGACGAGGTGGTCTTCGTCCCGACGGGGCAGCCCTGGCAGAAGGACACCAGCAAGGTGACCCCCGCCGAGCACCGCTATCTCATGACGGTGATCGCCACGGCGGAGAACCCGCAGTTCCGGGTGAGCCGAATCGAGATCGACCGGGACGGCCCCACCTACACCATCGATACGCTGCGCGAACTCCGTAGCATCTACGGTCCCGAGGTCGAACTCTTCTTCATCACCGGAGCCGACGCCCTGGGCGCTATCCTGAGCTGGCACAACGTGGATGAACTCTTCGATCTCGCGCATTTCGTAGGCTGTAACCGGCCCGGACATCGGCTCACCGACACCGGGTTACCCGACGGCAAGGTCAGTCTCGTCGAGATCCCCGCGTTGGCGATCTCCTCGACCGAATGTCGGGAACGCGTCCGCAAGGGCGAACCCATCTGGTACCTGGTGCCGGATGGCATCGTCCGCTACATCAACAAGACCGGGCTCTACCTCGATGACCGGATGGCGGGTGGCGAGCGTTAGCCGCTCCGCGCGACCGTCGTCGGGGACGGGCCCACCTGGAGGCATCCGCTACACGTGACCGCCACGGACAGGGCCGTCGAGCTCGTTAACATCGCCGCGGAGGCGGCGGCCGACAAACTCGCACAGGAGATCGTCGCCTACGACGTCAGCGACCAGCTCGTCATCACCGACGCCTTCCTCCTGTGCTCCGCCCCGAACGACCGCCAGGTGCGCTCCATCGTCGACGAGGTCGAGGACCGCCTCCGCGCGGCCGGCGTCAAGCCGGTCCGCCGCGAGGGAGAGCGCGACGGGCGCTGGGTGCTGCTGGACTACGTCGACATCGTCGTGCACATCCAGCACGAGGAGGAGCGCGGGTACTACGGTCTGGAACGGCTGTGGAAGGACTGCCCGGAGATCGAGCTGCCCGAAAGCGCGCGCGGGACCGCCCGCGTCGAGGAGGACCACGCCTGATCCCCGGCCGTGAGGTCCTTCCCCGGCCGGCCTCGACCCTTCCCGCCCGGTCGTGCGTTCCCGGGCCCGTCCACCTGGAGTGACAGGAGTGAAAGCGTGACCCGGATGCGCCGCGTACTGTGCTGGAGGCATGGCCAGACCTCCTGGAACGCCGAGAAGCGGTTCCAGGGACAGACCGACATCCCGCTGGACAGCACCGGCCAGGCGCAGGCCGAGCACGCCGCCCGGCTGCTGGCCACGTTGGAGCCGGACGCGATCGTCGCCTCGGACCTGCGCCGGGCCGCCGACACCGCGGCCGCGCTGGCCCGGCGCACGGGGCTAACGGTCGAGCACGACAAGGCCCTGCGCGAACGGTTCGGCGGCCCCTGGGAGGGGCTGCTCAACACCGAGATCCAGCAACGCTGGCCCGAGGAGTACGTCAGCAGGAGGATCCCCGGCGGCGAGGAGATGACGGTCGTGGGGGAGCGGGTGGCCGAGGCCGTCCAGCGAGGGCTGGACCGGGTTCCGGCCGACGGCCTGCTCGTCGTGGTCAGCCACGGCGCCGCGCTGCGCGCGGGGATCAACCGGTTGCTCGGTCTGCCGGCCGCCCACCAGGAGGTCCTGGGCCCCCTCGGCAACTGCTCCTGGTCGGTGCTGGAGGAGATGCGCTCCGGCGGCTGGCGGCTGCTGGAGCACAACGCGGGGTCGCTGCCGGAGGAGCGGGTGCTCGGCGACGACCGCTGAACACCGCTCGTTTCGACGGATCGCGCGGATTCCGCTATTGTTCTGGGAGTCGGCGGGGAGACCCGGAACCGACTCCCACTCGGGGCTATGGCGCAGTTGGTAGCGCGCCTCCATGGCATGGAGGAGGTCTGGGGTTCGAATCCCCATAGCTCCACGTTGTTCGAGAAGATCGCGATCCGCCCCGTCCGACGACGGGGCGGTTTCGTGTCTGAGCCAGGACCGACCGCCTCGCCGCTGGGAGCGCGGGCGGGGGCAAGGGGAACGTCCTCCTGGGCACCTCCGACGATCTCGGCGAACAGGACGTGTGGCCCAACCTCGGGCGGGGAGGTCGCCGCAGACGCCGCCGATGAGCCGGTCGGGTCCGGTGTGGGCGGTGTCGTGGGCGTTCGGCGTCGAGCCGGTGCGGACGGCGCGCTCGCCGTCGTGGAGGCTTCGGACGGATCGAACAAGTCGGTATGGGACCGAGGTGGCGTGCTTCGCGGCCGTTGTCGGCGGCCCGCTCCCCGGCGCGGGTCCGCGTAGCCGGGAGATCGCCGGCATCGGGGAGCGGGCCGCGCTCGCTGGCTCTCCCACCAGCCGCGTCGCCACCTGTCGGGGCGCTCCACCCGGCCCTCGGCGGTGACGGCCGTCGGCTGTGGGCGTGCTCCCCCGGCGCGGCCGGGTGCCCGAGGCCCAGACGATGAGGGGCGCCAGCGGTGGGACCGTTCGGACCGACGCCCTCAGAGCCGCCGGGGTGGTACGGAGCAGTGTCGGTGATCCGGTACCGTTATACGTGCAGCTCGGGGCTATGGCGCAGTTGGTAGCGCGCCTCCATGGCATGGAGGAGGTCTGGGGTTCGAATCCCCATAGCTCCACCCTCGGCGAGGCCCGGGTCCGTTTTCGGATCCGGGCCTCGCCGTTTCGTGTCCGCGTGGGTCTTCCGGTGTGCGGCGGTTCGCTTTCCTCCGGAAGCGGGTGGCCGCCGGGGTGGTACGGAGCAGTGTCGGTGATCCGGTACCGTTATACGTGCACCTTGGGGCTATGGCGCAGTTGGTAGCGCGCCTCCATGGCATGGAGGAGGTCTGGGGTTCGAATCCCCATAGCTCCACGTTGTTCGAGAAGATCGCGATCCGCCCCGTCCGACGACGGGGCGGTCTCGTGTCCGGGCGCGGGTCGCGGAGGTGAGCGGCGACGCCCCGTGCGAGCGGCCACGCAGCGGGAGCCCGGCTCCCGGCCGGCCTCCGCTCCGACGGGCCATCGCTCTCGGCGACATCAGCACACGTGGGATAATCACCCGGACAGTCCGTGCCGCCGCCGGAGGAGACCACGAGTGGAGATCGGCCCGTACGAAGCCGCACTCCGGGACGCGCTCCTGCAGCTGTCGATCCGTGCCTGGCGCCCTGTCTTCACCGAACTCGCCGCGGCCGTTCCCCCGTTCGTCTTCGCCGCGTTCTATCCCCGAGGCTGGGAGGCCAGGCAGATCGAGGACCTCGGTGAGATCCTCGACGACCAGCCCGACAGCGTGTACGTGGCGTTCGTCGACGGAGTCCCCGTGGGCTGGGTCTGCGTGCGTATCCATCCCGACGACGACATGGGCGAGATCTACGTCCTCGCCGTTGATCCCGCGTACCAGCGCCGTGGTATCGCGACGGCGCTCATGGAGCACGCCTTCACCGTCGTCCGTGAAGCGGGAATGAGCATGATCATGGTGGAGACCGGAGACGATCCCGGCCACGCGGCTTCACGCGCCACCTACGAGGCGGCGGGATTCCGACGTTGGCCGGTGGCGCGCTACTTCAAGGACCTGACGGCGGTTTCGGACGGCCCCGACCGGGACTAGCCGGTCCGGCGGGCGTACGGCAAGAGCGCGAAGGCCCGCGGGACGACCACAGGCGCGTGGCGGTCGGCCCGCCCACGCGGCGTGACGTCGACCCCGAGGCGTCGGGGAACGGTACCGACTCGTTCGAACGGCTTCCCCGCCGTCGGATCCGGACATCGCGCTCGTGAACGTGAGCGGGCTTCCGAGACGCGGCGGAGGTCTCCCCGGTGGTGGGACGGGGCCGTCGCGGGCGGGCGTGGTCGTCTCCACACCACGCGTGGCGGCCCACCCGTACTCTCCCCGCGTCGCGGGAGGGGAGCCAGGCCGGACCGAAGCCGTCACGGGGCCGGGGCGACGTGTCGAGCCGGCGGACTCATCGGGAACGGGACCGAAGACGCGAGTCCATGACGGTCACGGTGACCAGGCCGCTGATGAGGACGAGGCAGCCCAGGAGGACCGGGAGGGTGAGCTGCTCGCCGAGTACGAGAATGCCGAGCGCGGCGGCGAGCAGCGGCTCTGCGAGGCTGAGTGTTCCAGCGGTCGGCGCGCTCGTACGGTCCAGACCGTAGACGAAGGCCGCGTAGGCGACGGCGGTTCCCGCCACAGAGGTCCAGGCGATCAGCGACAGGGAGTTCACATCGGTCAGATGCCCGGGACGCAGCACGAGGATCGGCGAGAGGGCGAGCCCGGCGAGGAGCAGGGTGAGCGTGGTCGCCGGTAGTGCGGGGGCGCCGGCCTGAAGGAAGCGCTTGGCCGCGACCGTGTACACGCCGTAACAGGTTCCCGAGAGCAGGGCGACGCCGACGCCGAGACCATCGGCAGGCGACTGCCAGGGGGAGAGGAGCACCGCGCACCCGAGCACCGCGGCCACAGTGCCGGCGACCCATCCCGGCGTGAGGCGTTCGCGGGTCCACCAGCGTGCGCACAGGCCCGTGGCGACGGGCGCGACGCCGAGCGCGACCGTCGTTCCCAGTGCGGCTCCGAGCCGGTCGACGGCGTGCATGAACGTGACCTGATACACCCCGGTCGCCGCGGCCGCCAGCAGGATCCAGCCGAACACCTCCCGGCGCACGACGAGTCGCCACACCGCGCCCCCGGCGCACAGCGCCGCGAGCGCGAACCCGCCGAGGAGCAACCGTGCCACTCCCAACGCGCCGGGGTCCGCGGCGGAGGAGGCGAGGACCTGGGCGGGACCGACCGTGCCCCACAGGGCCGCCGCGCCGAGCACGGCGGCCGCGCCCGTGACGCGACGACGGGAGTCGGCGGTCGCCTTGATCGTCGCGGTGGCGGTCACGGCAGGAGCTTCAGTCCGCCGACGATCCGGTCCACGGCCTTGCGCGGCCCGACCAGGCTCACCGCGGCATAGGCGATCTCACCGCCCGGCAACGTGGCCAGCGTGTCCACGTATTCGTCGTAGACCCGTGTCTCCTGCGCCGCGATCGGCATGTCCGCGACGAACACGTCCTCGCGCCGGTCGGCCTTGTCCCGGATCTGGCGCAGCTTCACCACGTCGGCGCCGAGGATCGTGCAGCCCGCCCAGGGAAGCCCCGGATGAGTGGAACCGTCGGCGTCGACGCCCTCATGGGCGAGCAGCCCGGCCACGTTGACGGCCGTGGCCGAGGCGACACACGAGCCGGCGTTGACCGCGCGCCCCGCGGGCAGGGCGGCGTCGACCACGATGACCCACTTCAATCTCGCGTTGCGGGTCTCCTCACCCGTCCGAATCTCCTCGGCCTCGAACCCCACCGGCTGGTCACTCATCCTGCGATCGCCCCTAAATGTCGTATGTCTAACGAGGTGAGCGGGCTAGAGACTACGTGAATGTCGATGTTGTCGCATCTATCCCGTATTTAATTTGGCTAGGGTGGAGGTATGGCGTCTTTGGATGAACTTGATACGGCGATCCTGCGGGAACTGCAGCGTGACGCACGGCGGACCAACCGGGACGTCGCCGCCGCGGTCGGTGTCGCCCCGACCACCTCCCTGGACCGGACCCGTTCCCTGCGGGACCGCGGCGTGATCACGGGGGCCACATTGGAAGTCGACCTCGCCAAGATCGGCAGGCCGGTCCAGGCCCTCGTCGCGGTGCGGGTGCGGCCGCCGACCCGCGCCAACATCGAAGGCTTCCGGGAGTGGGCGGCCGGTCTTCCCGAGGTGTTGGGCCTGTTCGTGACCAGCGGCACCGAGGACTTCCTCATCCACGTGGCGGTGCCCGACAACGACCACCTCTACGCCTTCGTGATCGACCGTCTCACCGCGAAACCCGAGGTCGCCGACGTGCGGACCTCGGTCGTCTACGAGCACATCCGCTCGACCACCGTCCTGCCCGTATCGGCCCAGCGCCGCTAGCCCCGACCGGTCGGATACGACGGCGCGGTGAACGCCACGGCCTGTTCGATCGCCGCGATTCCGGCCGCGCGCTCCCCGACAACGGGGTGGAGGTCGCGACGAGGCCCATGTACCGCGTGGTGCCGTGGCCGGCGGGGAGCGGCTTCCCGCCGAGGAGGTCCCGGTGACCGGTGGTCCGCGCGGCCTCCTCGATCCGGCCGATCTCCGCGCGCCGTGCCCGGTCGGGGACGTGCCCGGCCTTCTTCCCGCGGATCTCACGTGCGGCCCGGTCCGATCGCTTCGGTGCGCACGGCGGTGAGAACGGCCGTCGTAACCCCGTGGCCGGGAGGGCGGGGCAGGGGGCCAGTGGACCATCACCGTGGCCGCCGCGACGCCCACAGGGACATGGTGGGCGGAGCCGGCGCGGACGGCATGACCCGCCATTGTCCGCGCCGGGGCCGGCGGTGGCGGCGTCCCGCCGGGCCGCTCATGCCGCTCCGGGGGGCGGCGATCGCCGGGGCGCGGGGCATCGCGATCCGGCTCGGTGGAGGAGGCCGGCGGGACGGAGCACGGTGGTGAGCGGCCGTCTCCTGGCGGGGCGGCGCCGCGCGTCCCACCCCCGGGCGGTCCCGTCTCGCTGGGCCGCAGCCCGTGGTCCGGGACGGGGGAGGACTGCGCCTCGCTGGGAGCGGAGCGTTCGGCCGGATCTGCGTAGGTGGCCGAGGGCCGGGAGCCGTCCGAGGTGTCGGGGCGGCCCGCCGTTTCACGGCTCTGCCCCGGGCCGGGGCCGCTCCAGCGTCCGCGATGCGCCGATCGAGACGGGTGCCCTCTCGCCGATCATCCTCTGCTGTCGGGCACAGGCCCTCGTGTGACGGGCACGGTGCCCCAAGCGGAGCGGCGCGCCGAGCCCGCGCGCGAGGGGGAACGGGACTCGACGTGCCCCGCAGGGTCCACGTCCGGCGGAACGGTCCGACCCCCGCGGCGGCGACGTCACGGGTCCCATGGCGGCGCGGGGACGGGGCCGTTCCCGCCGGGATCGACTCCTTCGGGGTCGGGTATACTGGCGGAGTTCACTCGGGGCTATGGCGCAGTTGGTAGCGCGCCTCCATGGCATGGAGGAGGTCTGGGGTTCGAATCCCCATAGCTCCACTCGATCTCGGGGTCCCGTGTCCGATCAGGACACGGGACCCTCGTCGTTTCGCGGACGCCGTGTCCGGCCCGCGCGGAGCCGGCCCCGGGGACGACATGCGGGACCCTCGCGGTCCGCACCGTCCGGACCGTCGTGGGCACGGCCCCTTGGGGCCGGGGACGCGAAGCGACGGGCGCCCTCCTCTCCCGACGGTGGTCCGGTCCGGACGGGACCGCCCCGCGCGATGACTGCCACCGTCCCCGCGCGGGCATGAACTTCGGACGCGGCATCGACAACAAGGGGGACACCATGTCGCTGACCCTGGGGGGAGGGCCGCTGGCCGCCGACGCGCCCACAACGGTGAACTACTCCGTCGACGGACCCCGGCACGCCCTGTACCTGCATCCGTTCCCACGCCGGGTCCGGGCCGAGCTGGCCGGGACCATCGTGCTCGACAGCGACCACGGCCATCTGCTCCACGAGACCGGCCTGCTCCCGGTGCTCTACGTCCCCATGGAGGACGTCACGCCGGCCCTGCTCACCGCGACCGACCACACGACGCACTGCCCCTACAAGGGGGACGCGGCCTACTGGTCGGTGACGGTCGGCGACCGAACGGCCGAGAACGCCCTGTGGGCCTATCCCGAGCCCAAGGCCGAGGCGGCGTGGCTGCGCGGCCTCGCCGCGTTGTACTGGGAGGCGGCCGACGCCTGGTACGACGAGGAGGAGAAGGTCCACGGCCACCTGCGCGACCCGTTCCACCGGGTGGACGCGCGCCAGTCCAGCAGGCTGGTCCGCGTCATGCTCGGCGACGAGGTCCTCGCGGTGTCCGGACATCCCAAGGTCCTCTCCGAGACCGGACTCGCCAACCGCTACTACCTGCCCCCCGAGGCGGTCCGCACGGACCTGCTGGTCCCCAGCCGTACCCGGCGCCACTGCCCCTACAAGGGGGAGGCGGTCTACTGGTCCGCGCGGATCGGGGAACGCGAGGTCGCGGACGTGGCCTGGTCGTTCCCGCACCCGCTCAAGGACGGCCAGGACGTCAAGGGGTACTACAGCTTCGACCACGAGGCGTTGTCGATCGACCTGGAGAACCAGCACTGACCGGTCCGGCGGGCGCGGCCGGCCCTGTGGGAACGGCCGCGCCCGTCCTCATCGGGCGGTACTGTCACTTGCGTGGCTGAACTCCCCGACGTCGACGAACTCCTGGACGCCGCCGTGCGCGCACTCGGCGGCGCGCGCCGCGAGGGCCAGGTGACCATGGCACGGGCGGTCGCCGCCGCCGTGGCCGCCGAGGAGCACCTGGTCGTCCAGGCCGGCACCGGGACCGGCAAGTCGCTGGCCTACCTGGTGCCGGCGATCCGGCACGCCATGGCCGAGGACACCACCGTCATCGTCTCCACCGCCACCCTCGCCCTACAGCGCCAGCTCGTCGAACGCGACCTTCCGCGCCTGGCCACCGCGCTGGCGCCGCTGCTCAAGCGCGAGCCCACCTTCGCCATTCTCAAGGGGCGGCGCAACTACCTGTGCCGTAACCGGCTGGCCGGCGCCGCCGACGCCGAGCCCGAGGAGGCCGGCCTGTTCGACCCGCGGGCCCTGTCCTCGCTGGGCCGTCAGGTCCAGCGTCTGCACGAGTGGGCCGAGGACACCCTCACCGGCGACCGCGACGAACTGGTGCCGGGGGTCTCCGACCTCGCCTGGCGGCAGGTGTCGGTCGCCGGCAACGAGTGCGTGGGGGCGGCGGCCTGTCTCTTCGGACAGGAGTGCTTCGCCGAGCAGGCCCGCGCCGAGGCCGGTGGCGCCGACATCGTCGTGACCAACCACGCGCTGCTGGCCATCGACGCCACCCAGGGCTACCACATCCTGCCCGAACACCGTGTCCTCGTGGTGGACGAGGCCCACGAGCTCGTCGACCGTGTCACCTCGGTGGCCAGCGGGTCGCTGAGCGAGCGCGCCGTCACCACCGCGGCCAAGCGCGCCGCACGCCTGTGCGACGTCGAGCTGACCGAGCGCCTGGGCGAGACCGCGGACGGCCTGGCGCTCCTCTTCGCCGATGCCGAGGACGGGCGCATCGACCACATCCCCGATTCCCTCGCCACCGCCGTGGCCGGCGTCCGCGACGCCGCGCACGCCTGTGTCAGCGACATCGGCCCGGAGAACAAGGAGGACCCCCAGGCCGCCACGGCCCGCAGGCTCGCGCTCGCGGCGCTGAACGAGGTGCACGACACCGCGGTCCGCATCCTCGAGTCCTTTGAACCGCCGCTGCGCGACCGTCGGGACGTCGTGTGGCTGGCCAAGGGGGCCAACCGGCCGCCCGCCCTGCACGTCGCTCCGTTGACCGTCGGCGGGCTGCTGCGCGAGAAGCTCTTCGGTGACCGCACCACCGTGCTCACCTCGGCCACGCTCACGCTCGGGGGGTCCTTCACCGGGTTCGCCGCCCAGTGGGGACTGGGCCGTGAGATCACGGGCGAACCCGCGTCCGCACCGCGCGGCGAGCGTCCGAAGGCCGAACCCGGCGAGTCCGACTCCGCCGAGGGCGAACCCCGTTGGCGGGCCCTGGACGTGGGCTCCCCCTTCGAGCACGCGCGCAGCGGCATCCTCTACGTCGCCGCGCACCTGCCGCTCCCGGGCCGAGACGGGCTGGACCCCCGTTACGTGGACGAGATCGCCGAGCTCATCGAGGCGGCGGGGGGACGCGCACTGGGACTGTTCTCGTCGATGCGGGCGGCCACCCAGGCCGCCGAGGAGCTGCGGGAGCGGTTGGACCACCCCATCCTGTGCCAGGGCGAGGACTCCACCGGGCAACTGGTCGAACGCTTCAGCGCCGATGAGCGCACCTGCCTGTTCGGCACGTTGTCGTTGTGGCAGGGCGTGGACGTTCCCGGCCCCTCGTTGCAGTTGGTCATCGTCGACCGCATCCCGTTCCCGCGCCCCGACGACCCGCTCGCCTCGGCGCGGCAGCGCGCCGTGGGGGCCCACGGGGGCAACGGGTTCATGGCGGTGGCGGCGACGCACGCCGCGCTGCTGCTCGCCCAGGGGACCGGCAGGCTGCTGCGCGCGACGGGCGACCGGGGCGTGGTGGCGGTTCTCGATCCGCGGCTGGCCACCGCGCGCTACGGGGGTTTCCTGCGGGCCTCTCTTCCGCCCTACTGGGGGACCACGGATCCGGGGGTGGCGCGGGCGGCGCTGCGTCGGCTCGACGAGGCGGCCCGGGTGCCCAGCGAGGTCTAGGGAGGTCTAGCGGCGTACCCGGTAGCCGAAGAGGCGGACGGCGTAGCCGGGGGATTCGTCGTCGGCGGGGTGGATGTACCAGCGGTCGTCGTGGTCGCCGATGGACAGCTCGTTCCACATCAGGTCGATCAGCTTCAGGCGGGCCACGACCGAGGCGTTGGGGTCGAGGACGATCGCGTAGGCGTGGTCGGTCAGGCGCTGGGTGACCATGCCCACGGGCTGTCCGTCCCAGATGGCGGGTACGGGGGCGTGCCCGATGTCGATGCCGCACAGCCGTAGCTGCTCGATCTCCTCGTCGAGGGCTTCGGCGGCCAGCGCGTCGTCGAGGTCGAGCGCCTCTTCGAGTTCGTCGCGTTCCTCGTCGGCGCGTAGGTAGGCGTGGTAGGTCCGGTGCCCGCAGACGCGGCACATCCGCCACACCACGCAGCGGGCCAGCCCGTAGGCCGATTGGGCTTCTCCGATACCGCGGTAGGTGCTGACCGTGCGGATCGCGCCGCACTCACAGCACAGAGCGGTGAGATTCTGTTCCATCCTTCAGTCCCCCCCTCCCAGGCGAGTATGCGATGGGAACCCCTCGTTAGGGAACCGGTTCGGTGAAGGAGTTCCTACAAACTGTCGCCATCAATGCCCAAAAAGGTCAGGTCGGAGGGAATCGCCCATCGGTGTGACGTCGTTCCGGAGGGCGCGGTGAGGTAGGTTGCCCTCCGCGCCCCGCCGTCCGGGCCGCTCAACGGACGTCGCGGGGAGAAGCGGGGGAGCCGTCCCCCGCGTCGTCCTCGCCCGCCCCGTCCTCGACCGACGGGGCGTCCTCCTCGTCCTCGGAGTCGGCGGATCCGTCGAGCAGGGGGTGCTCCTCGACCTTGTAACGCCTGATGTAGAGGCCGAGGAAGGTCTGCAGGCTCGCGCCGACCGGGAGCGCGAGCAGCGCGCCCGGGGCCCCCAGGATCGCCGCCCCCGCGATCACCGACCCGAACGCCACCGCCGGGTGCATGTCCAGCGTCTTCGCGGTGATGCGCGGCTGGAGCAGGTAGTTCTCGAACTGCTGGTAGAGGGTGATGAACACGAGGATCCACACCGCCTGCCACGGTCCCTGCAACAGGGCCACCAGCACCGGCACGGCGCCCCCGATGTAGGTTCCCACGGTCGGGATGAACTGCGACAGCACGCCCACCCACAGGGCCAGGGCGAAGGCGAACGGGATGTCCAGCAGGACCAGCACCAGGTAGTGCGCCGCGGTGCACACCAGGGCGAGCAGGGCGCGCGAGTAGATGTAGCCGCCGGTCTTGTCGATCGCGATCTCCCAGGCGCGCAGTACCTCGCGCTGGGTCCGCGGGGGGAGCACCGAGCAGATCGTGCGGCGGAAACGCGGTCCGTCGGCGCACAGGTAGAAGGTGAACAGCGCGATGGTCAGGCCGTTGAACAGCAGCGCCAGGACCGTCGTCCCGGCCCCCCAGACGTTGCCCGCCAGGCTGGAGGCGTACTGCTCGATCAGGCCGCTCGCGCTGGAGATCTCGCTCAACAGGTTCGTCGGGGAGAACGAGGTGTTGAACGTCGCGTTGACCCAGCGCAGCACGGCGCGGGTCATCGCGGGCAGTTCGTCGACGAACGCCAGAACCTGGCCGACCAGCATGGAGCCGAGCACGGTGAAGAACGCGCCGAGCAGGACGAACCCGGCGGCCATCACCGCGCCGGTGGCCAGGCCGCGCGGCCAGTGGCGCCGGTGCAGCCAGTTGACCGCGGGTTCCAGGGCGAGCGCCAGGAAGAGCGAGATCAACAGCAGTACGAGCAGGCTCTGTAGCTGGACGAGCAGCCACCACGCGACGCCGAAGGCGGTGACGGTCCAAGCGGCCAAGAGCATGGCCCGGGGCAGCCAACGGGGCATGCCGCTTTTACCGGACGGCCCGGAGACCGTCCGTTTCCTGGTCGGAGCGCTCGTGCGCAAGCCGGGGCTTCTTTCTTCTGCTGGTGTCACGAGGTGGAGTCCACCCTTACGCACCGTCCTCCAGGGACAGGCCGCGCTTGTTACGCGCGGTCCAGTCGCGCATGCGCTTGGGGTAGCCGACGATCTGGACGTCGTAGGCGGGCACCGCGAGCTTGCGCGCGAGTTTGCGGACGACCTCGGGAGAACCCGCTCGGCGACGGATCCACTCGCCGTCCGTCGCGACCGCCACCGCCGTGGTGCCGGTCGCGAAGGTCTCGGGTTCGACGTAGAACTCCACGCCCACACGGCTCTTGGCGAAATCGACGAGTGCCTGGAGGTCGGCGTCCTCGGCCGGACGGTCGAACCGATTGGTCCCGGGGCCGCCACGCCGACGTGCCCGGCGCAGCCCGAACCGATCCCGCCATCCCATTACAGCGCTCCCATCGCCGCTGGCGTGTCCACGGGTCGGGACCGGACCCCGGCGAGGGCCAGGGGGACGGGCCCGTTACCCGGCGCCACGCCGGACCTGTCCGTCGCCCCCGGTCTTCCCGAGTCTATAGGCAACGTCTGGGAACGCTTTTCCCGCTTAACCCGCGCGCGCGTAACCGTGCTGCTACGTTCGGTATTCAAACGGGAGGGGAAGGTGCCATGGCGCTGTGGGCGTGGGTCGGCGGGACGGCCCGGGAACTGAGAGCTGCCGGCCATACCGAGCTCGCCGCCGCGGTGGAGCGGATGCCCCGGCTCGCGCTCGAAGGCAATCTCACCCGTCTGGACGCCGAACTGCCGCAGGCGTTGCGCGTCGCGCGGGCCGCCGAGGGGGTGCCGCGCCTGGAGGAGTACCTTCGGCACTGGCCGCTGGCCGCCCGGGTGGGCCCGCTCAAGCACGGGGCGATCGCGCTGGCCGACGCCGAGGCGCACCGTGGCGCCCTCCACGCGCAGGGGACGGGCTACTGCCCTCCGCCGGTGTGCGGCGCGGAGAACCTCCTGTCCTGCTACGCCAATATCGACGGCCCCGGATACGCCGTCGACCGCGCGGCCCTGCTCACCGAGGCCGCCCAGCACACCGAACCCGGACAGCCGGCGTTCGAGGCGCTCGCCCTGGCCCACGCGGCCATGCTGGTCGACGACGAGCGTCCGGACGAGGCGGTGCACCATCTCGACGCCCAGGCCGCGCGGGTCCGCGCCACGGGGACCGACGTGGGGCTGTACTACGGCTTCGGCTACGTCCGCGCGCTACGGCACCTCGACCGGCACAGCGCGGCGCTCGACGTCCTGGCCCATCTGGAGAACAACGGTGTCGCCCGATGGCCCGAGGGGGCTCCGCGCACCGACGCCCATCGCCGGATCAGGTTCGAACGGGCACGGCTGATGGCCTGGTTGGCGCGGACGGGACGCCGTCCGGCCGAGGAGGCCCTGGCCGTGCTGCCCGACGTCCTTGAGGCCGAGGCGCACCCCTCCCTGCGCCTGACCTGGGTCGAGGCGGTGGAACAGCTCGTCGAGGTGGGAGTGGTCCGCAACGACTGGCGCATCGGTGCGACCCTGACCAGCTGGACCCGCTACCTGGAGAAGGTGGGGGCCTATCGGCCGTGTCTGGAGATGGCCCTGATCGCGCTGCGGCTCGCCACGGCTCGTGGCGCCCGCTGGGTCGCCCTGTCCACGGTCCAGCGCGCGCAACGGGCGCTGTTCCGGCTCCGGCGCGCCGACGACCTGCGTGACGACCTGATCGAGGCCCGCGAGGGGGCCGCCAGGATCCCTCCCCCGGTACTCCAGGTCGAACCCGAAGAGCTGTTGGTGCGCCTTCGCGCGGAGCAGGCCGACGAGGTGGACCCCGAACGCCAGGCCGACCTCGTGCTCGCCGCGCTCGAACTACGCCCCGACGACACGACGCTGCTCGCCGCGTTCGGCCAGGTGGGACGGACGCTCAAGCTCGCCGACGTGGTCGTCGAGACGCAGTGGGCTCGGGTGCGCCGCGCCCCCGGCGACCAGATGGCCGCGCTGGCGTTGCTGGAGACGCTTCTGCACGATGAGGACGTCCCCGGGGTGCGCTCCCTGGTGCGCACCTTGTCCAGTGCCGCGGCCATGCACGCGACACACGCCTGATCCGCGCTCAGGCGCCCCGCGAAGGGGCCGGCAACGGCGGCAGTGCCAGGAGGGCGCCGGCGGGGTAGGACAGCGCCGCGTCGGGCAGCGAGGCGGGGCGGCCACTGGCGAGCACGGTCAGGCTCCCCGTGCGCGGGGCGTCGGTCCGGGGGCCGGTGCCCAGTCGGCGCAGGGTCTGGGCGGCGACCGCACCGGCCGCGGTCAGCAGTACGGGGCGCCGCCCCAACGCGTCGGAGATCCGCTCTCCGACGAGGTCGTAGTGGGTGCAGCCGAGGACGACGGCGCCGACGGTGGGGGGAGTCAGCCTGGCGGCGTCGGCGATGGCCTGTTCGATCGCCGCCTCGTCGACGTGCTCCACCGCTTCGGCCAGGCCGACACAGGCCACCGGGGTGACCGGGACATCACGCGCGAAGCGGCTGATGAGATCGCGTTGGTAGGGGCTTCCGGTGGTGGCGGGGGTCGCCCAGATCGCGATCGGCTCTCCCAGGTCGGCGGCCGGCTTGACCGCGGGGACCGTGCCGATCACCGGGATGGCGGGTTCGAGCTCGTCGCGTAGCGCGGCCAGGGCATGGACCGAGGCGCTGTTGCAGGCGACGACGATCGCGTCGGGATCACTCGGCAGGGCGGCGCGGGCACCGGCCAGCGCCCGGCGGGTGATGTCGTCGGGTGTGCGTGGACCCCACGGCATGTGGTCGGGGTCCATGGACACGATCAGGTCCGCGTCGGGGCGGGCCTCCCGCAGCGCGGCGGCGGTGGACAGAAGTCCGATTCCTGAATCGATGAGGGCGATACGCACGTCTGTCGATCCTATGCGCTTGCCGAGGTGTCCGGGCGGTGGCTCGTCGGTGGCGCGCCGGCACGCGAGCGAGAGGCGGCCCGGTCCGGTTCCGGCCACGGCCGTGGCCGGAGTCGGACTCGAAGGCGTGGGCGATGGGGCGGAGGGGTGAGGGTTCACCGTGGTCACAGCGAGGGAGAGGGGGACGGACGGTGTGGAAGCGGTCTTCGGCACGGACCGATCCAGACGCTACTAGCCGGTAGAAAAAGGGGGAGGAGCGGCCGCGTCGCTGGTTCTGGAACCGGTCGGAAATTACGATGGCGCCTTGTGACAGAGCGGGTGAATGTGAGTCGTCAGCACGTCCGAGCAGATCTGGCCGACCATGTCGCCGCCGCGCAACGGCTGCGCCGTGACTACGCCGCCCTGCCGGTGGACGCACCGGTCCGGTTGGCGAAACCCACCTCCAACCTGTTCCGCTTCCGCGATCCCGGCGACGTCCCGCGGCTGGACGTCAGCGCCTTCACCTCGGTGCTGGCCGTCGACCCCGACGCCCGTATCGCCGAGGTCGGCGGGATGACCACCTACGAGGATCTGGTCGCCGCCACCCTGCCGCACGGGCTCATGCCCCTGGTCGTACCGCAGTTGCGCACGATCACGCTCGGCGGCGCGGTGACCGGCCTGGGCATCGAGTCGTCGTCGTTCCGCAACGGCCTGCCCCACGAGTCGGTGGAGGAGATCGAGATCCTCACCGGCGCGGGCGACATCGTGGTGGCGCGTCGGGACAACGAGCACCGTGACCTGTTCCGCGGTTTCCCCAACTCCTACGGAACCCTCGGCTACAGCCTGCGCCTGCGTATCGAGTTGGAGCCGGTCAAGCCCTACGTCCACCTGCGCCACCTGCGTTTCCACGACGGGGCCGAGGCGATGGAGGCGTTCGCGGCGATCTGCGCGGCGGCGGAGTACGACGGGGAACGGGTGGACTTCGTCGACGGTGTGGCGTTCGCCCGCGACGAGCTCTACCTGACGCTCGCCTCCTTCACCGACCGCGCCCCCTGGACCAGCGACTACACCGGCTCCGACATCTACTACACCTCGATCCCGCGTTACGCGGGTCCCGGGCCCGGCGACTATCTGACGATCCACGACTACCTGTGGCGCTGGGACACCGACTGGTTCTGGTGCTCCCGGGCGTTCGGCCTGGGCAACCCGACGGTGCGCAGGTTGTGGCCGCGCTCGCTGAAGCGTTCCGATGTCTACCGCCGCCTGGTCGCCCTGGACCGGCGGACCGACTTCAGCCGGCTGCTGGCCCACTACCGGGGGCGCCCCCAGCCCGAGCCCCTCATCCAGGACATCGAGGTCGAGGTCGGACGCGGCGCGGAGTTCCTCGACTTCTTCCACACCGAGATCGGTATGTCGCCGATCTGGATGTGCCCCCTGCGGCTGCGCGAGCAGCCGCAGGCCGGCGGGGAGGACGGCCATGTCTGGCCGCTGTACCCGCTGGAGCCGGAACGGCTCTACGTCAACTTCGGATTCTGGGGCATGGTGCCCATGCGCCCCGGACAGCGCCGCGCCCACCACAACCGGCTCGTGGAGGAGGAGGTCGCCCGGCTGGGCGGGCACAAGTCGCTGTACTCCGATGCTTTCTACAGCGAGGACGAGTTCTGGGGGCTGTACAACGGGGACGCCTACCGGCGCCTCAAGCACGCCTACGACCCCAAGGACCGCCTCCTCGACCTCTACGCCAAATGTGTCAGGAACCGGTGACACGCCGTCCCGGGCAGGGACGGGGCGACGTGCGGCGAGAAGGGAATGGTAATGCGGCTGGCGGAGATCTTCGAGCGGGTCGTCGGGGCTGACGCCCCTGTTCGGTTCCGCGCCTACGACGGCAGCACCTCGGGAGATCCCGAAAGCGAGATCACCCTCGTCGTGCGTACCCCGGTGGCGCTCAACTACCTCGCCCAGTCCCCGGGGGCGCTCGGCCTGACCCGGGCCTACGTCGCGGGGCACATCGATCTCGAAGGGGACATGTACACCGCGCTCAAGCGGATGTCGGAGATCGCCTTCGGTGACGGGGTCAGGCTTCGCGACTTCCTCGCCATCGCCAAGGACATCGGCTGGGTCAAGTTCGTCAACCGCGTACCGCCGCCTCCACAGGAGATGCGCCGCTCCCGGCTGCTGGAGCGTGGGCGGCGGCATTCGAAGGAGCGCGACGCCGAGGTCATCCACCACCACTACGACGTCTCCAACGCCTTCTACGAGATGGTGCTGGGGCCGTCCATGACCTATACCTGCGCCGTCTACCCCACACCGGTCGCCTCCCTTGAGGAGGCCCAGTTCCACAAGTACGAGCTGGTCTCGCGCAAACTCGGGCTGGCCAAGGGGATGCGGCTGCTGGACGTGGGCTGTGGCTGGGGCGGCATGGTCATCCACGCCGCCCGTGAGCACGGCGTCAAGGCGCTGGGGGTGACGCTGTCCAAGGAGCAGGCCGAGTGGGCGCAGAAGAAGATCGCCCAGGAGGGGCTGGGCGACCTCGCCGAGGTGCGCCACATGGACTACCGCAACGTCCCCGACGGCGTCTTCGACCGGATCAGCTCCATCGGCCTGACCGAGCACATCGGCAAGAAGAACGTGCCGGACTACTTCGCCTCGCTGTACGCGAAGCTGAAGCCCGGCGGCCGGCTGCTCAACCACTGCATCACGCGCCCCCGCAACGACCTTCCCGCGATGGTGCCGGGAGGGGTGATCAACCGCTATGTCTTCCCCGACGGGGAGCTGGAGGGGCCCGGGTGGCTCCAGGCGCAGATGAACGACGCCGGGTTCGAGATCCGGCATCAGGAGAACCTGCGTGAGCACTACGCGCTGACGTTGCGTGACTGGTCGGCCAACCTGGACCGCAACTGGGACGCGGCGGTCGCCGAGGTCGGCGAGGGGACCGCGCGGGTGTGGCGGCTGTACATGGCGGGCTGTGTGCTGGGGTTCGAGAAGAACGTGGTCCAGCTCCACCAGATCCTCGGCGTCAAGCTGGACGGTGACGACTCGGGCATGCCGCTGCGCCCGGACTTCGAGCCGCGGCGCGGCTGACCCGTTCGCGATCGGGGGGGAGCGGCCCGGTCCGCGGTGTTCGGCGCCGCGGCCGGGCGGGCATCATGGAGGACATGCCTGGGACCAATGACGCGGACGGCGTCACGCAGCTCGCCATCTCCCTCGTCGACGCCTATGTGCGCAAGGACCGTGACGCGGTGGGCGCGGCGGTGGCCGAAGCAGAGCGCTCCGGCGGGATCGACGATGTCACCTCGGAGCTGAAGGTCTACGCCTCGTTCCTCACCCGACGGGTGCAGGAGACCGGGGTGGTGTGGAAGCCTGCGGACTCCCGCGAGGCGGTGGCCCGGACGGTCGCCGACATCTTGGAGCCCGAACTGGAGTTCGCGGTCGTCACCGCCTGGGAGGCGCACTCCGTCGGCGAACACGAGGCGGCGGAGCGTTTCACCCGTGGCGACCCGCTGGTTTTCCTGCACATGCTCGCCGCCTTCTGCGCGGCGATCGGCCAGGCGGTCTACAAGCCGGCCGAGCTGATCTCGACGTTGCGGATCGCCTCGGGGTCGGCCGAGTAGGGCCACCGGCGCGGTGGCGATACGGGCGTGCCCCGGCCGGTGACGGCCGGGGCACGCCCGTTGTCGTCCACGGCCGGGGGCTCGTCGTGATGGGGCGGAAGACCGGTCCGGGCGCCACCCGCGACGGTGATTCCCTCTTGCTCTCTGTCGATGTACGGTGACTCATGGTGGTCATGGTGGGTGTGCGGTGATTTTTTGTTGTTTACTTCACAGCCTCCTGGATTTTGCGTAGGTTTCTTACACGTCCCCAGGACGGGAGAAGAAGACGACGACCGCACGTCGCCGCGCATCCCGTGGCGGCGAGGACGGGAGGGTTCATGGGTCAGAAACGCATCCTGTCCGCCACCGCCGCGAGCACGGCTCTCATACTGGCGCTGAGCGCCTGCGCGGGTGGCGATTCCAGCGGCGGGGGAGAACGAACGCTGGACGTGTGGATCATGGAGGGCACCCACCCCGACGCCTCGGCGTTCTTCGACGAGGTCGCCGCGGACTTCGAGGAACGCACCGGCGCCACCGTCAACGTCGAGTTCATCCCGTGGGCCGACGCCCACGACAAGTTCGTCACCGCGATCGCCGGCGACACCATGCCCGACGTCGCCGAGGTCGGCACCACCTGGACACCGGAGTTCGCCCAGGCCGGCGCCCTGGCCGACATCACCGACCGGGTCGGTGACACCAGCGCCTACGTTCCCGGGCTGATCGAGGCCGGCACCGTCGAGGACCGGCTCTACGGGGTGCCCTGGCACGCCGCGGTGCGGGCGGTCCTCTACCGCACCGACGTCTTCGAGGAGCACGGTCTCGAAGAGCCGCGCGACTGGGAGCAGTTGCGCGAGGCCGCGCTCACGATCAAGGACGCCGAGGAGGACATGATCGCCTTCCCCGTTCCCGGGGGCGCCGAGTACTCCCTCCTCCCCTTCGTCTGGGGAGCCGGGGGCGACATCGCCGAACAGGGGGACGACGGGACGTGGACCTCCGGCATCGACAGTCCCCAGGCGCGTGAGGGGATCACCTTCTTCACCGACCTCGCCCTGAAGGACGGCCTGTCCTCCACCGGCGCGGCCACCTGGCTGGAGACCGACGTCCAGGACAACTTCGTCGACGGGAAGGTCGCCATGGCGATCTCCGGAAGCTGGACCCCCAAGGCGATCCTTGAGGCCAACCCCGACCTCGAAGGGCGCGTCGCGGCCTTCCCGATCCCCGGGCCCGAGGGCGGCCACAGCCCGAGCTTCCTGGGCGGGTCCCACCTGTCGGTGTTCAACGGGTCGGAGGACCAGGACCTGGCCTGGGAGTACGTCCAGCTTCTGACGAGTGACGAGTACGCGCGGCGCTGGACCGAGGAGACCACCTACCTGCCCGGCAAACAGGAACAGCTCGCCCGCTACGCCGAGTCCGAGGATCCGCTGATCCGTCCGTTCGCGGTGCAGATGAGCCAGGCCGGGCGCGGGGTCCCCGTCACCCCCGCCTACGGCAAGGTGCAGGGGCAGAAGGTCCTGCAGACGATGGTCCAGTCGATCCTGTCCGGTGACGCCTCGGTCGAGGAGGCCTCCGCCACCGCCGCCGAGACGATCGAGAAGACACTCAACGGAGACGGGTGAGCCGTGGCCAGACCCGTCCTCACCAGGCCGGCCGCTCCCGCGGCCGGCCCCGGCGGCCCCCGCCCCGCCCCGTCCCGCCGGCTGTCCGCCAGGACCCGACGGCTCGTACGGCCCTGGGCGCTGCTCGCGCCGGCCCTGCTGGCCATCGGCGTGCTGCTGATGTATCCGCTGGCGCGGGTGGTGTGGCTGTCGTTCCAGGACTACGGGTTGGACAACGTCGTCTCCGGCCAGCCGGACTACAACGGCCTGGACAACTACGTCGAGCTCCTCACCGACCCCTACCTGTGGACGGTGGCGCTTCCCAACACCGCGGTGTTCGCGGTGTTCGCGGTCGGTGGGACGGTCGTCCTCGGCACGCTCATCGCCCTGCTCCTGAGGTCGCTGAGCCCTCTATGGCGCACGGTGGTCACCGGTTGCATCATGGTCGCCTGGGCCATGCCCGCGGTCACCAGCACCTACGTGTGGATCTGGATCTTCGACGTCGACCGCGGCCTGGTGTTCCAGGCCCTGCACGCCCTCGGCCTGATCGGGCCCGAGGGATTCAACTGGTTCACCGAGAGGCTGACCTTCTACGCGATCGTCACCCTCAACATCGTCCACCACGGTTTCCCGTTCGTCGCGGTCACGGTCCTGGCGGGGCTGCTCACCATCCCGCGCGAACTCCACGAGGCCGCGCTGCTGGACGGCGCCAACGCCTGGCAGCGTTTCTGGCGGGTGACCGTGCCGACGATCCGGCCCGTGTTCGCGGTCGTCACGATCCTGTCCACGATCTGGGACTTCAAGGTGTTCGCTCAGGTCTACCTGATGCCGGGAGGGGCGGGATCCAACGCCGAGGTGCTCAACTTCGGGGTGTGGTCCTACGTGCGTTCCTTCTCCCAGCAGAGCTACGGGCTCGGATCCGCGATCGCGGTCCTGCTCACGTTGATGCTGCTCGCCATCACCATCGTCTACCTGCGGGCCCTGTTCCGGGACGAGGAGCTGCGATGACCGCCACCACGGACCGCGCGCCGTCCGGCCGCCGCACCGCCGTCGCCTTCGGCAAAGGGGCGGCGGTGGCGGCCGTCCTCCTGTTCACGCTGTTCCCCGCCTATTTCATGCTCTCCAGCGCGCTGTCGCGGCGATCCGGGTCGGGGACCGACGCGCTGTTCCCGGCCGACCCCACCCTGGACCACTTCGTGGGCGTGTTCACCCGGGGCGGCTTCCTCACCTATCTCGGTAACTCCCTCTTCGTCGCGCTGCTCACGGTCGTCGGGAGCAGCCTGCTCGCGCTGTTCGCCGCGGTCGCGGTGGCGCGCTTCCGGTTCCGGTTGCGCACCACGGTCCTGGTGATGGTGCTCGTCATCCAGATGGTCCCGCTCGAGGCCCTGGTCATCTCGCTGTTCCTGCTCGCCCGCGACCTGAACATGCTGAACTCGCTGTGGGGACTCGCGCTCGTCTACGTCGCGCTGTCGCTGCCCTTCGCGATCTGGATGCTGCGCGGCTTCGTCGCGGCGGTGCCGGCCGAGGTCGAGGAGGCCGCCTACATCGACGGAGCGTCGTGGGGGCGGATGTTCTGGTCGGTGCTGTTCCCCCTGGTGGCCCCGGGGCTGGTGGCCACCAGCATCTTCTCCTTCATCACCGCCTGGAACGAGTTCATCCTGGCGCTGACGTTCATGAACGACGGCGAGAAGTACACGGTCGCGGTGGGACTGCGGCAGTTCTTCGGCCAGAACACCACCGACTGGGGCGCGGTCATGGCGGCGTCGACGATCATCACCCTCCCGGTCATGGCGTTCTTCCTGTTCGTCCAACGGGGACTGGTCTCAGGGCTGGTCTCGGGAGCGGTGAAGGGGTGACGATGACGGAACCGCGCCGTGATCCACGGATCGTGCGGATGGTCCACCAGGTGCTCATGCCCGGGTTCGTGGGCACCGAGCCACCGGGGTGGCTGGCCCGGGCGGTCGGCGAGGGGACGGGCGCCGTACTGTACTTCGGCCCCAACCTCATCGACGACCCGGCGGCGCTGTCCCAGACGCTGCACGGGCTCCGCTCCGACCTGGTCCTCGCCTCGGACGAGGAGGGCGGGCGGGTCACCCGGCTGCACGCGGCCCAGGGGTCGCCCTACCCCGGGCACGGGGAGCTCGGCGCCACGGGAGACCTCGCCCGCACCCGCGCCGTCGCCCACGCGATGGGCAGGGAACTCCGCGGGGTCGGCATCGACGCCGCGCTCGCGCCGGTCGTGGACGTCAACGTCAACCCGCGCAACCCCGTCATCGGGCCGCGGGCGTTCGGAGCCGATCCGCGGGAGGTGGCCGGGCACGGCACCGCCTTCATCCGCGGTCTCCAGGAGGCGGGGGTCGCGGCGGCGGCCAAGCACTTCCCCGGCCACGGCGACACCGAGGTCGACTCCCACCTCGCCCTCCCCGTGGTCGACGTCGACCTCGCGACCCTGCGCCGGCGGGAGCTGCCGCCGTTCGCCGCCGCGATCCAGGCGGGAGCGCGCATGGTCATGGTCGGGCACATCCGGGTGCCCGCGCTGGGCGAGGCCCCGGCCAGCCTCGAACCCGGCGCCTACGCCCTGCTCCGCGGCGAACTGGGCTTCGAGGGGGTCGCCGTGACCGACGCGCTGGACATGCGCGCGGTGGCACGTCACCTGGGACGCGGTGAACTCGACGGGATCGCCGACGGCGCGGTCGGCGCGCTACGCGCCGGAGCCGACCTGCTGTGCCTGGGCAACCCACACGAGGCGGGCGGCAGCGACGAGAAGATCTTCGGGGCCACGGTGGAGCGGATCTTCGCCGCCCTCTCCGATGGGACCGTGCCGGTGGCGCGCCTGGCCGAAGCCGCCGGACGGGTGGGGGAACTGGCGGCCTGGTGCGCGCGGAGGCGACCGTGACGGCGGTCTCTCCTTGACCGGGCGACGGTTCTCCGTGAGTGTTGGCGGGAATGGACCGATGTCGGAGGGGTCCGAGGCGCGCAGGGACGACGCAGCGGTCCGCGCGCGTCGGAGACGGAGTGGGGGAGGACACGTGGTCACAGTCGAGGACCATCCGATCGAACCGGACTACCCCTGGCCCAAGAGCCCGACCAACGTCCTCATCCGCTGCAACGTCTGTGTCGATCTGCGCTACTTCGCCGACCGGCACGCGGAGCACCTCGACGACTACAGTCCGGGACCGCACTGCAAGGCCTGCGGCAAACGCATCGAGTTCAGGTGCACCGTCTGCGACTCCCAGTGGAGACCCCTCTCGTGAGAGGGGTCAGTTCAACACGACGATCGCCCCGTTGAGCGCGCCCGCGTAGGCCACCCACACCAGATAGGGGACGAGCGCCACCGCCGCCACCCGGCTGTGGCGGGCGAAGAGCGCGATCAGCACCGCGAGGGCCACGCCCAGGACCGTGATGTCGACCAGGGCCGCGCCATAGCGCCCCGCCGCGAAGAACAACGGCGTCCAGGCCGCGTTGAGCAGCAACTGGAGAGCGTAGAGGGCGAACGCGACGGGCGCCCCGCGCAGTCCGGCGGAACGCCAGACCAGCCAGCCCGCCAACGCCATCAGAACGTACAGCACGGTCCAGGCGGGGCCGAACAGCCACTGCGGCGGTGCCCAGGAAGGCAACGTCAACCGGGCGTAGACCTCCGCCGACCCGCTCGCGGCGGCCCCGCCGATGGCGGCCGTCGCCAGGACCGCGAGTGCGAAGGCGACGGCAGCACCCGTCTGACGGGAGCGCGAGGGCGCTCGATCGGCCATGCTGACCCCCTCATGGGACGGCGACCCTCACCGCCCTGCCCGCCGATCCGGCGCGCAAACGGAAGTGGGGCCGCGTCGAGGGCCGCCGGCCGCGTCGGTCAGCGCAGCTCGCGCTTGAGGATCTTGCCGGTGGCGGTCATCGGCAGCTCGTCGCGGAACTCGACCAGGCGCGGGTACTTGTAGGCGGCCAGCCGCTCCTTGGCCCAGGTGATGAGCTCCTGCTCGGTCACCCTGGCGTCCTCCTGGCGGATCACGTAGGCCTTGATCTCCTCGCCGTGGGTCTCGTGCGGCACCCCCACCACGGCGGCCAGGCTCACGTCGGGGTGCGTCATCAGCACCTCCTCCAGTTCGCGGGGGTAGACGTTGTAACCGCCGCGGATGATCATGTCCTTGGAGCGGTCGACGATGTAGTAGAAGCCCTCCTCGTCGCGCCGGGCGATGTCGCCCGTGCGGAACCACCCGTCCTTCAGGACCTGCTCGTTGATCTCCGGCCGTTGGTGGTAGCCCTTCATCACGCAGTGGCCGCGTACCGCGATCTCCCCGGGCCCCTCGCCCTCGACCTCGTTGAACTCGGCGTCCACGAGTCTCATCTCCACCCCCCAGATCGGCAGCCCGATCGAACCGGGCTTGGCCTTGCGTCTGGGGTCGTTGAACGAGACGACCGGCGAGGTCTCGGACAGCCCGTAGCCCTCCAGGATGTCGACGCCGAAGCGATCCCTGACCCGCTTGGCGAGTTCGCCGGGCAGGGCCGAGCCGCCCGACACGGCGGTGTGCAGGGTGCCGGTGATCTTGTCGATGTCGTGTTCGCCCTTGGCGCCGAGCAGTCCCCAGTACATGGTGGGAACGCCGGCGAACATGGTGACGCCCTCCTTCTCCATGAGGGCGAGGGTCTCGTCGCCGTCGAAACGGGCCTGGAGGACCATCGTCCCCTGCCGGTAGAGGGCGCAGTTCATCATCGTGGTCTGGCCGAAGATGTGGAAGAGCGGCAGCACGGTGAGGAAGATGTCGTGGCCGTTGGGCGCGCGGCCGAACAGGCGGCTCGAGGCCACCGCGTTGAGCAGCAGGTTGGCGTGGGTGAGCTGGGCCCCCTTGGGCTGACCGGTGGTGCCGCTGGTGTAGATGATGACCGCGGTGTCGTCGGCTTCGGTGCGCACCGTCTCGAAACGTCCCGAACGGCCGGCGAGCGCGGCCCACAGCGTCTCGGCGCCCTCGATCGTCGACTCGGTGGCGCCGGGCGTCGCCGGGAGGTCGATGTAGACCTCGCAGCCCTCCACCTCGTTGAACGCCTTCCAGGCGCGCTCCCCGAGCGGGAGATCCGGCGTCCCGGTGAACGCGAACAGCGCCTTGGCGCCGGAGTCGCGCAGGTGGTAGGCGATCTCGCGCGGGGTCAGCAGTACGTTGAGGGGGACCACGACGGCGCCCGCCTTGAGCGCGCCGAAGTAGACGAAGGGGAAGTAGGGGGTGTTGGGGGAGGCGATCGCGATCCTGTCCCCGCGCTCGATGCCCCGTGCGACCAGGAGTTCGGCCACCTGGTTGGCGATCATGTCCACCAGCGCGTAGTTCAGGCGCAGGTCACCGAAGACCACGGCGTCGCGGTCGGGGTGGTTTCGGGCCCCGTCCTCCAGTAGTACCGACAGGTTGAGCATCGCGGCCTCCTCCAGAGAGTGCTGTCGGTCACTGTTCTACCGCACGGTAACTTCTGTGGAAGAGGCCGGGTGCCCCGGGTCACTCGACCCGCGTCAGCGCCGCCGATCCGGGAAGCGAACCGGTGGAGTCGCTCATCCCGATCTCCGAGACCCGCCAGGTGCTCCCACCCGCCTCCACGGTGTCACCCAGTTTGAGGGTGTGCTCCTTGGCGGGACCGTCCTCCTCCCCGACGCTGATGATCACGGCCGGCTCCTCGCCCTCCTCGTAACCGACGACCTCCAAGGTGGTCGGCTGCTCGCTCCCGGCGTCCAGCGTGTAGGCGACGCCCTCGGTGAGCTGGATGCGATCGTCGTTCTCACCCAGCAGCGGAGCCGGGCTGCTGCTCTGCGCGGTGGCCTCGGTCTCGCTCTCACCACCGTCACCGCCTCCGCAGGCCGCGGCTCCCAGCACCACACCGGAGGCCAACGCGGCGGAGGCGAGGAAACGGGCGATAGGACGGGCACGAACGAGGACAGCCATGTTCATTGATCTCCATCAAGGTCCTGGGACGCCGGCGGAGGATCGGCCGGCGCTTGCCTCCCAGTCTCGGTACTGGGACAGGCGGGAAGGGGAGGGACACGCGGAGGCGTGTTCGAGTGACCGGGCGGTCGGCCGCGTGCTGTGTATTGTCCCACCGGCGCGGGACACGTCGGCCGGGAGAAGCCGGTCGCCCCGACCCCGGACCGGCCCATTGGAAGGGCGCCCCTCCGCCCGCACGCTCCCACGGGGCTCGGGGAGGGCCGGACGAGGCGGTGAGGTCATCCCCACCGCACGCTAACCTTGGGATCCAAAGACTCATGCGGCGGCCTCCGGTCGCGGTGCGCCTCGCCGGCGCCTCCCTCCGGACAGCCGGGGCCCGCCCAAGACCACGTGCTTCGACAGCGCGAAGCGGTAGAGGACAGTTCCAGCGATGACAGCCGTAGACGGAGACCAGGTGGCGAACGACTCCTACGACGCCCACACCCTCCAGGAGAAGTGGCAGGCCCGGTGGGCCAAGGAGAACCCCTTCGCGGCCAGCGAGGATCCGGCCGACGACCGTCCGCGCTCCTATGTGGTGGACATGTTCCCCTACCCCTCCGGCGACCTTCACATGGGCCACGCCGAGGCGTTCGCCATCGGCGACGTCGTCGCCCGGTACCGTTTCCAGCTGGGCGAGAACGTGCTCCACCCGATCGGCTGGGACTCCTTCGGCCTGCCGGCCGAGAACGCCGCGATCAAGCACGGGACCCACCCCGCCGAGTGGACCTACGCCAACATCGAGACCCAGGCCGAGTCCTTCCACCGCTACGGGATCTCCTTCGACTGGTCGCGACGGCTCCACACCAGCGACCCCGAGTACTACCGCTGGAACCAGTGGTTCTTCCTGCGCTTCCGCGAGCGGGGCCTGGCCTACCGCAAGGACGGCCTGGTCAACTGGTGCCCCAAGGACCAGACGGTGCTCGCCAACGAGCAGGTCGTCCAGGGGCGGTGCGAGCGCTGCGGCACCGAGGTGGTGCGGCGCACCCTCAACCAGTGGTACTACAAGATCACCGAGTACGCCGACCGGCTGCTGGAGGACATGGCCCAGCTCGAGGGCAAGTGGGCCGACGAGGTCTTGACCATGCAGCGCAACTGGATCGGCCGCTCCCAGGGCGCCGACGTCCGGTTCGCGATCGAGGGACGCGACGAGCCCGTCACGGTGTTCACCACGCGCCCGGACACGCTCTACGGCGCGACCTTCTTCGTGGTCGCCGCCGACGCGCCGTTGGCCGACGAGCTCTGCGCCCCCGAACAGCGCGAGGCGTTCGAGGAGTACCGGGCCCAGGTCGCCAAGCTGTCCGACATCGAGCGTCAGTCCACGGAACGGGAGAAGACCGGCGTCTTCCTCGGCCGCTACGCGATCAACCCGGTCAACGGCGACCGCATCCCGATCTGGGCCGCCGACTACGTCCTGGCCGATTACGGTCATGGCGCCATCATGGCGGTCCCGGCCCACGACCAGCGCGACCTCGACTTCGCACGGAAGTTCGGGCTGCCGGTGCGCGTGGTCGTCGAGACGGGCGAGGCCGACCCGAACGACAGCGGTGTCGCCACCGCGGGCGAGGGCAAGCTGGTCAACTCCGGTCCGCTGGACGGGCTCAGCAAGAGCGAGGCGATTCCGCGGATCATCGAGATCCTCGCCGAGCGTGGCACCGGTGAGGGGACGATCAACTACCGGCTGCGCGACTGGCTGCTGTCCCGGCAGCGCTTCTGGGGTACGCCCATCCCGATCATCCACTGCCCCTCCTGCGGCGAGGTCCCCGTACCCGACGAGCAGCTCCCGGTGCTCCTGCCCGACGACCTGCGCGGTGCCGACCTCGCCCCCAAGGGGGTCTCGCCGCTGGCCGCGGCCGACGATTGGGTCAACGTCGACTGCCCCGAGTGCGGTGGCCCGGCCAAGCGCGACACCGACACGATGGACACGTTCGTCGACTCCTCCTGGTACTTCCTGCGCTACTGCTCGCCGCACGAGGAGAACGCGCCGTTCGACCGGGACGCGATCAACAAGTGGGGACCCGTCGACCAGTACATCGGCGGCAAGGAACACGCCATCCTGCACCTGCTCTACAGCCGGTTCTTCACCAAGGTGCTCTACGACATGGGCATGGTGGAGTTCACCGAGCCCTTCACCCGGGTGCTCAACCAGGGCCAGGTCATCAACCAGGGCAAGGCGATGTCGAAGTCGTTGGGCAACGGCGTCGACCTCGGTGCGGAGATCGACAAGTACGGCGTCGACGCGGTCCGTCTGACCATGCTGTTCGCCGGCCCGCCCGAGGACGACATCGACTGGGCCGACGTCTCCCCGGCCGCCTCCCTGAAGTTCCTCAACCGGGCCTTCCGGGTGATGGTGCAGGCGGGAGAGGCGTCGCAGCCGGGCGTCGACCCCGCCGAAGGCGACCTCGCGTTGCGCAGGGCCACCCACCAGACCCTGGACAAGGTGACCGCCGCGGTCGAGGCCCAGCGCTTCAACGTCGCGATCGCCCGCATCATGGAGCTGGTGACGGCGGCCCGCAGGGCCATCGACTCCGGCCCGGGCGCCGCCGACCCCGCTGTCCGCGAGGCGGCCGAGGTCATCGCGATCACGCTGTCGCTGGTCGCCCCCTACGTGGCCGAGGAAGGCTGGGAGCGGCTGGGACACCGTGGATCGGTGGCCATCGGCAACTGGCGCACGCCCGACCCCGCTCTCCTGGTCCAGGAGTCGGTCACCTGTGTCGTGCAGGTCGCCAGCAAGGTCCGTGACAAGCTGGAGGTGGCGCCGGACATCTCCGCCGAGGAGCTGGAACGCCTGGCCCTGGCCTCGGAGAAGGTCCGGAACTTCATCGGCGACCGCCAGATCCGCAAGGTCGTGGTGCGCGCACCGAAGCTGGTCAACATCGTGGTGGGCTGACCCTCACCGACCGGTCCCGCCCGGCGCGACGGATCTCTCCCGGCGCCGGGCGGGGCCTTTTCCGCGGTGCCCGAGACTAACGAGGAGCCCAATGTCGTCAAGGAGCGGCGGCGTGAAACGAGTACTGCTCGTGACCGGTGGCGTCGTGGTGGTGGCGGCCGTCTCCATCACCGCTGGTCTTGTCTGGGGCGCGCGAGGACCGGCCGCCGAGGCCTCGCCCTCCGACGCCTTCGCGGCCGCTCCGGCCTGTGCTGACGTGACGGCCGAGGTGATCGAGCCCGCGGTGCCGTCGGCGCAGCCGGAGGTCGTGGCGGCGGGGCCGTTGGAGAACGCGGCCGCGGGCGCCTGCGCCTGGACCTCCTTCGGTGACGCCTCGGCCCCTCCGCGCTCCCTGCACGTCGAGTTCGAGGCGCGTTTCAGCAGACGCGACGGGCAGGAGAGCGGGGAACAGGCCGCCGCCCGTCGGCTGGTGGAACTGGCCCCCGCCGGCGAGACCGAGGGGGCGGCCCCCGTGGCCTCGCTCGGAGAGGGAGCGGTCGTCCGGCCGGGGACGGCGGAGGGCGGGGCCGCGGAGGTGGTGTTCCGCAGGGACAACCTGTTGGTGCGCGTCTGGTACGGCGGGGACAGGGGAACCGACGGCACGCCGCTGTCCTACGCGCAGGCGCGCGACGGGGCGATCGGCGTGGCCGAGCGCCTGGCCGACTCCCTCTGAACGTTCGGCGGCCTCCGGCCTCCCGTCCGTGGGAACCGGCGGAGGGGTGAGGACGTCCTAGGACACGTCTCCGGTCCCCTCCGGGACGGAGCATCCAGAACGACGGGACACCGGCGTTCTGGGGGTGCAGAGATGTCGGACGCGCTGTTGGAATGACGGGTTATGTGCCCGTAACGGTGTCGATCAGGTAAATGGCCCCTGATGTCTGCTGGCTGACGGTCCGGCGGCGAGTAGCGTTGACGGGCCGGCCGCCGATCCCCGTCGAGGAAAGGACCGCAGATGCTCCAACCGCCCCACGGGGGTCCCGGACAGGACCCGCCTGGGGGAGACCCGGGTCCCCGAGGAGGCCCCCCTGCCCAACCGGGACCGGCGTGGTCCCCCTCCTCCACCGCGCCGGGAACGCCCTCCCAGGGCGGGTGGCCGACCGCGGGGCAGGCAGACCCCGGGCGAGAGACGCCTTCCGCTCACCCCCTCGGCGGGGAGCGCCAGATCGAGCCCACGCCCCGGGCCAATCGGGGATGCGCCATCGCGCTCCTCGGCACCGCGGCCGTCACCGTGCTGCTCCTCCTGGTGGGAGGGGTCACCGCCGCCGTCTGGCTCGACGCCGACGGAGGCGAGTACTCGGTGGCCCCCGACTGCTCGGTGGCCGAAGGCGAGGTCCTCTCCCGGCTGGTCCCCGCCCACGAGACCGTCCTGGCCGAACGGATCGACACCGAAGGACAGGAATGGTGGGAGGGGCACCAGTGCGTGTGGGAGACCGCCGCGACAGCGGTCGAACCACCGGCCAAGGTCGCCCTGTACACCATGCGCAACGAGAACCGCCCGGGAGCCGGTGGGGAGGAACAGGCCGCCACCGACCTCGCCGACGACAGCAGGGGGCATGAGGCCGTGGCGGTCGAGGAACTCGGAGACGAGGCACTGGCCTGGTACGACAATGGAAACAGGTTCGGGTGCGTCGGCGTCCGAACGTCCAACCTCTATGTCTCCTCCTGCTACTACGCTTCGACGGACTACTCCGGTACCCGAACCGTCCCCCAGGACGAGGCGTTGAAGGGCGCGGAGGAGCTCGCCCGAGACGTCGTGGCCAGGATCGAGACCGGTTCCTGACCAGGGCGGGCCGCCACGGTCCCGTCGACCGCGTCCTCCCTCTCCACGCGCCCCCCCAGGAAGAGACGCGGGCATCCCCAAGCCCATCCCTCCGATTGGAGACCCCATGACCCAGCCCCCTTACGGCGGCCCTACGGGAGAGCCCTCGGGGCCGCCCCCGGGTGGTCCCTCCGGTCCGTCCGGAGCCCACGGTCCCTCGTTCGAGGGGTCGTCGGGCCCTTCCGGCCCCCACGTTCCGCCGAGCGGTGGACCGTCCGGTCCGTCCTACCCCTCGGGCTCCTATGGCCCGCCTCCGGGAGGGCCGGGCGGTCCCGCCGGTCCGCCTCCGGGAGGACCGGGTGGTCCCGCCGGTCCGCCTCCGGGAGGGCCGTACGGCCCTCCGCCGGGAGGACATCCGGGTGCCTATGGTCCGCCGCCCCCCAACGGGCCCTACGGCCCCAACCCCTACACCACCGCACCGAAGAAGAACAACGGTTGCCTGGTCGCCTCGATCATCGCCGCGGTGATCGCGGTCGTCCTCGTCCTGGGCGTCGTCAGCGCGGTGTTCCTCCTCTCCGGTGAGGAGGACGAGGGGTACGCCGCGACCCCGAGTTGCTCGGTCGCGGAGGGGGCTTCGCTGTCCCTGCTCGTTCCCGATTACCAGGCCGACCGGCAGGAGCCGATCGACACCGGGGGTCAGGACTGGTGGGACGGATACGAGTGCAGCTGGATCACCCCGACCACCTCCTCGGGCACCCCCGCTTTCGCCTACATGATCGTCATGCGTAACCAGGACCGGCCGGGTACGACGGGTCAGGAGGAGACCGTCACCGACCTGGAGACGCAGACCGCGGGCTACTCCACGACACCGGTCGAGGGGCTCGGGGACGAGGCCCTGTCCTGGTACGACGGCGCGGAGGAACTCGGCTGCGTGGGAGTCCGGATGTCGAACATCTTCTTCTCGACCTGCTACGACGCCGCCACCGACTACGCCTACACCGAGTCCATCCCCGAGGAGGAGGCGGTCGACGGCGCGGTGAGCATCGCGCGCGACGCGGCCGAGGCGATCCGCAACGGCGGGTACTAGTCGGCGGCCCTCCTCGCCCGAACGCGGGGCGCCCTCCCTCGCGGAGGGCGCCCCGCGCGCGTCGGCGCCCTACAGGGCTCGGTCGAGGAACGAGGTGAGGGCGGGGGCGAGCTCGGGGGACACAGGACGCTCCTCGTCGAGGACGGGCGCGCCAGGGGAGCCGTCGTACAACCGGAACACATGGTCGGCGTCGGGCAGGTCCACCCGTTCGGCGTCGTCCAGGCCGGTCATGAGCCGGTCCACCTCCGCCCCGTCGACCTGGGAGTCGGCGGTCCCCCACAGAACGAGCGTCGAGACGTCGGCGGGCAGCTCACGGGCGAGGTCGACCGGGTCCATCGCGTCGATCTCGCGGAGGAAGGTCTCGTTCGTCGGTGAGAACAGCGCGTCGAGCTGGGGAGAGAGGTCCTCGGGGAGCTCGCCGCCGGAACGGAGCCGGGCGATGGCATAACGGGTGTCGGACAGCACTGCGGTCGCCTCGGCCGCGTCGAGCGCCCCGCCGCTTTCGGCGGTTCGGACCTGTTCGGTGAGCTGCCGGTCGAGAAGGGAGAGGTAACGTTCCCCTACCGGGGCGGCGAGCACCAGTGCCCGTGGCGGGTGCTCGTCGATCACGTTCGGGGCGCGCAGCGCGAAGATCGATCCCTCGCTGTGGCCGATCACGACCAATCGGTCCGGGTCCACCTCGGGTCGGGAGGCGAGCTCCGCGTAGGCGGCCGTCATCTCGTCCTCGAACAGGTCGTAGCCGACGGGCTCCTCCGGGTCGCGTGACGCCGTTCCGGTCGAACCGGAACCGTACTTGTCGTAACGCAGGGAGGCGATTCCGGCGTCGGCCAGGATCGCCGCGAGATTGTGGTTGGTGTCGGCCTGGGAGCGGTACGGACTGTTGCCGTTCCGGTCGGTCGGTCCGCTTCCGGACACGATCAGCGCCGCGGGTACCGGTTCGCCGGCGTCCTGTGGCAGCGCGAACGTCCCGTACAGGGTGTCGGGGCCGCTGCGGAACTCCACCTCGTACTCGTCGGCGGCGACGTCGAGCCGCTCCACGCCCCCTTCGTCGTCGCGCTCGGCCGTCGCGCAGGCGCTCGACAGCAGGAGCGCCCCTCCGGTGAGGAGGGTGCCGCAGACCTGGAGGGGGCGGGGAAACAGGCGCATGCCCCTACGGTAGGGGAGCCCGAGGCGGGGCCGGTCCCGGGGCGCGGCTCCGGGGTGGAGCCGATCACGGGTCCGTACCGAACCGAGGCGAAGTCGTTACACCTTGCGCAGGACGGCGACGACCTTGCCGAGGATGGTGGCCTCGTCACCGCTGATGGGCTCGTAGGCGTCGTTGCGGGGGACGAGCCAGACATGCTCCCCGTCGCGCTTGAACGTCTTGACGGTGGCCTCGTCGCCGATGAGCGCCGCGACGATGTCGCCGTTGTTGGCGTCGGGCTGCTGTCGGACGACGACCAGGTCACCGTCGGTGATGGCCGCGTCGATCATGGAGTCGCCGACCACGGTGAGCATGAACAGGCGGCCTTCGCCGACGATCTGGCGCGGGAGGGTCAGCACGTCCTCGACCGCCTCTTCGGCGAGGATCGGGCCGCCCGCGGCGATGCGGCCGACGACCGGGACGTTGGCGGCTCGGCCCTCGCCCGAACCCTGGCCGGTGTCGCCCTCGTCCCAGGAGCGCACGGGAGGCTGTCCCGGAATGCGAATTTCGACCGCTCTTGGGCGATTCTGGTCACGGTGAAGATACCCCTTGCGTTGCAACACCTTCAGCTGGTGCGCGACACTGGAGGGGCTCGACAAGCCCACCGCGTCACCGATCTCTCGGATGGACGGGGGGTAACCGCGTTGCCGCACGTAACGGTGGATGACGTTGAGGACGCTCTGTTGGCGATCGGTCAGCTTCGGGGCTGGCTTCGGCGTTGCGGCGTCCGGGACGTCGGAATCGGTGGCGGCGGACCGGAGCACGCCGACGGCCTCGTCGTCCGCGTGCAGTTCCTGCGTTCCGCGGTTCTCCTCCGGCACGTCCGGCCTCCTCGGCGGTCGGGGTTCTCGGTGTGGGCTGTCAGCGGAGTCGTCGGTGTCCGTGTAACGGCGGCATATCGAAGGGGTCTCGTGTGGGCGATGACGTCGGTATACCGCAGTGAAACATGTCCAACATTAGTGCCTGGGCAAGGCGATATCAAACAAACGTTCGAGATGGTGCTGAAAAAAACGCCGAGATGCGGTATTAGTCGAACGTCAGTTCTAAGGGGCGGGCGCTCGATGGAGAGGGCGATGTCCGATCCCGTGCCGTGGCTTCCCAGTGACCGGTGTCCGGTCGGCGCCTCCGTCGTGCGCCGGCCCGCCCCGGTCGGCGGCCGTCCCGTTCCGGTGCCGACGACCGATCCGTGGAGATCCCTGAATGGCGAGGAGAATCCGTGAGGACTGAGAGCGGTGACGGCGTAGCCGCCGTGCCCCCCCTGGCGCTCGCAGACCTTCCCGAACTCGACGCCTGCCCACCGGGCAGGCATGGCGCCCGGCTCACCCGACGTGGACGTGTGGTCATCCTCTCGGCCCTGGCCGCGGTCGCGGCCGGCGGGTTCTCCATGGCGGTGTTGACCACCGTGGCGCTGGGGGCCTCCACCGCGGGCGCCTCCACCGACGCGCTGCTGCCCACCGCGACCCCGACGGTCATCGTCGAAGAGGGCGATACGCTGTGGGAGATCGCGGAACGCGTCCGTCCCGGGGACGACCCGCGTCGGACGGTCCATGAGCTCGTCGAACTCAACGGGTTGGCCAACTCCGCGCTCGAACCCGGTCAGGAGCTCCTGGTTCCGGACGCGCCCTGACGGGGTGTCCGGGTTCTTTGAAAGTACTCTCCGCGGACCGGAGGGGGCGTGTCCGACGCGCCCCTTCACCCGGTCCGCGTTGTCGTGTCCGGGGTCCTTGTGGTGGTCGTGGTGGCGCGGGCGCGCGTGACACGCCGGGGGCGGGGACGAACTTGTCCGGGGCGACCTGGGGATCGGCTCCCCGAAGGCGTGTCGACTCTTGCGATCTCTCCCGTTCCGATCATAGGTTGCCACAATATGTAGTGTCCGTCTGGTTCGAGGTGCCCACAAGTTGTGCTTAAGTAGGTACCTGTTCGTTTCCGGGCCCCGGCTTGGGACGGACGGACGGCGATGTCGCAGGGCTGCCCGCCATGCTGTGGTACGGGCTCGCCCGGCCTGTGCTGGGAGACTCAACTGATGCGGTTCTGGAAGGAGGCGTGCCGGCATGCACTGCCCGTTCTGCCGCCATCCTGACACCCGGGTGATCGACAGTCGGTCCACCGACGACGGGGCGGCCATCCGCCGTCGCCGTTCGTGCCCGGAGTGCGAGCGCCGGTTCACCACCCAGGAGACCGTGCTCCTCATGGTCGCCAAGCGGTCTGGTGTCACCGAGCCGTTCTCCCGCAGCAAGATCATCGCCGGCGTGCGACGGGCCTGTCAGGGCCGCCCGGTCGACGAAGACGCGCTGGCCCTGCTCGGCCAGAAGGTCGAGGAGGCGATCCGGGGGCGTGGCATCGCGGAGGTCCCCGCGCACGAGATCGGACTTGCGATCCTCGGGCCGTTGCGCGACCTGGACGAGGTCGCCTACCTCCGCTTCGCCTCGGTCTACCGGAGCTTCGAGTGCCTGGAGGACTTCGAGAACGAGATCGCCGGTCTGCGCGCCGATCGATCCTCGTCTTAGGCAGTACGGCGTGGTGCCGCCGACACGCGCGCCCTGACCTCGCGCGCGGAGCACCAGATCAGACGTTTCACATCACAACCGCTGCGTTTGTGGCGGTTCACCATGCGATGGCGTGAATTGGGTATGGGCGAGACAGGGGGAGCGAAATGACGGAGACCACCAGTGGCTCAGCAACACGCAAGGGCAAGGGGCAGCGTAAGGGCCTGAAGATCCAGCGCATCTTCACCACAGCCGGCGTACACCCCTACGACGAGATCGAGTGGGAGCGCCGTGACGTCGTCATGACCAACTGGCGCGACGGCTCGGTCAACTTCGAGCAGCGGGGTGTGGAGTTCCCGGCCTCCTGGTCGATGAACGCCACCCAGATCGTTGCGAGCAAGTACTTCCGCGGGGCCGTGGGCACCCCCGAGCGTGAGTGGAGCCTCAAGCAGCTGGTCGACCGCGTCGCCGGGATGTACACCAAGACCGGCAAGGAGAACGGCTACTTCGCCTCGGACGAGGACGCCGAGATCTTCGACCACGAGCTGAAGTACGCGCTGGTCAACCAGCTGTTCAGCTTCAACTCCCCGGTGTGGTTCAACGTCGGCACCAACTCCAAGCAGCAGGTCTCGGCCTGCTTCATCCTCTCGGTGGACGACACGATGGAGTCCATCCTCGACTGGTACAAGGAAGAGGGGATCATCTTCAAGGGCGGCTCCGGCGCGGGTGTCAACCTGTCGCGGATCCGCTCCAGCAAGGAGCTGCTGTCCTCCGGCGGCACCGCCTCGGGGCCCGTCTCGTTCATGCGCGGCGCCGACGCCTCGGCCGGCACCATCAAGTCGGGTGGCGCCACCCGGCGTGCCGCCAAGATGGTCGTCCTCGACGTGGACCACCCCGACATCGCCGAGTTCATCGAGACCAAGGCGCGCGAGGAGCACAAGATCCGCGCGCTGCGCGACGCCGGGTTCGACGTCGACCTCGGCGGCGCCGACATCGTGAGCGTCCAGTACCAGAACGCCAACAACTCGGTGCGCGTCTCCGACGCCTTCATGCGGGCGGTCGAGACCGGGTCGGACTTCGGGCTGGTCTCGCGGACCACCGGCGAGGTCATCGCCACGGTGGACGCCAAGGAGCTCTTCCACAAGATGGCCAAGGCGGCCTGGGAGTGCGCCGACCCCGGTATCCAGTACGACGACACGATCAACGACTGGCACACCGCTCCCGAGAGCGGCCGGATCACCGCCAGCAACCCCTGCTCGGAGTACGTCCACCTGGACAACTCCTCCTGCAACCTCGCCTCCATCAACCTGCTGAAGTTCCTGCGCGATGACGACCGCTTCGACATCGACCGGTTCGTCAAGCTGACCGAGCTGATCATCACCGCGATGGACATCTCGATCACCTTCGCCGACTTCCCGACCGAGAAGATCGGCGAGACGACGCGCGCGTTCCGTCAGCTGGGGATCGGCTACGCCAACCTCGGCGCCCTGCTGATGGCGACCGGACACGCCTACGACTCCGAGGGGGGCCGCGCGCTCGCCGCCGCCATCACCTCGCTCATGACGGGCACCGCCTACAAGCGCAGCGCGGAGCTCGCCGGCGTCGTCGGCCCCTACGACGGTTACGCCAAGAACGCCGAGGCGCACAAGCGGGTCATGCGCAAGCACGCCGCCGCCAACGACGACCTGCGCACGCTGCACGAGATGGACCGCGACATCGCGTCGGCGGCGACCAAGGCGTGGGAGGAGTGCCTCAAGACCGGCGAGAAGAACGGCTGGCGCAACGCCCAGGCCAGCCTGCTCGCCCCCACCGGCACCATCGGCTTCATGATGGACTGCGACACCACCGGTATCGAGCCGGACTTCTCGCTGGTCAAGTACAAGAAGCTGGTCGGCGGCGGGTCCATGCAGATCGTCAACCAGGCGATCCCGCGCGCCCTGAAGAAGCTCGGCTACCAGCAGGAGCAGATCGAGGCCATCGTCGAGTACATCTCGGAGAACGGCCACGTCGTGGACGCCCCGGGCCTGCGCCCCGAACACTACGAGGTGTTCGACTGCGCCATGGGCAAGCGCTACATCAAGCCCATGGGCCACGTCGAGATGATGGCCGCGGTCCAGCCGTTCCTGTCCGGCGCCATCTCCAAGACCGTCAACGTCCCCGAGGAGGCGACGGTCGAGGACTTCGAGCACATCTACTTCCAGGGGTGGAAGCTCGGCCTGAAGGCCCTCGCGGTCTACCGGGACAACTGCAAGGTCGGCCAGCCGCTGTCCACGGGCAAGGGGGAGGCCAAGTCCGCCGACGAGCCGAAGGCCGAGCCGGAGCCGAAGGTCATCGAGGTCAACCGCCCGGTCCGCCGGCGTCTGCCGAAGAAGCGCCCGAGCCAGACCATCTCCTTCACCGTCGGCGGCGCCGAGGGCTACATCACGGCGGGGTCCTACCCCGACGACGGCCTCGGCGAGGTCTTCATGAAGCTCGGCAAGCAGGGGTCGACCCTGGCCGGTGTCATGGACGCCTTCTCGATCGCGATCTCCATCGCGTTGCAGTACGGCGTCCCGCTGGAGACCTACGTCGAGAAGTTCACCAACATGCGCTTCGACCCGGCGGGCATGACCGACGACCCCGACATCCGCATGGCGCAGTCGGTCGTCGACTACATCTTCCGCCGTCTGGCGCTGGACTACCTGTCCTACGACCAGCGCGCCGCGCTCGGGGTGCTGTCGGCGGAGGAGCGCGCCGCCCAGCTCGCCGGTGAGGACCCGGCGCAGGTCGCGGCCCAGGTGGAGTCCTACGCCCAGTCGGCCCCGGTCGCGGGCGAGGAGGTCAGGACCGAGGAGGCCGACCGGAGCGCCCCGGCCGAGCCGTCGCGCGCGGCCCGGACCACCACGGAGCTTCTCGAGCTGAAGCAGGGCTTCACCGCGGACGCGCCGCTGTGCGTCACCTGCGGCACCAAGATGCGCCCGTCGGGCAGCTGCTACGTCTGTGAGGGCTGCGGTTCGACCAGCGGTTGCAGCTGACTTCGGTCGGTCGCGGCTGACCCGGCCTCCGGTCGGGTGACCGGGACCGCGGACGTCTGACGGTCAGGGGGATCCGGATCCGTTCCGGGTCCCCCTCACGCGTTGTCCCGGCGTCCTCGGGAGCGCGGTGGAGGAATCGGCCGGGCCGGGTGGGGGAGGCCGTCGAGGGCGGCCCTTGGGGCGGGACCGGGTGGCGGCGGCTCCCCGAGGACGCCGTGGCGGTGGGCGGCGCCACCGGCCCGGATGGCCGCGCCCGCCTCCCTACGCGACCATCTGGCGCCGGGGCGGGCGCGCGGGCATCCGGTCTCCCGGGCCGGGGCGGCGACCCCGGGAGCCTAGGGGCGAAACGCCCGTAGGGCGGTATCGACCAGGGCGTCGGCGTAGTCGGGGGTCAGCGGTCCCGAGCGCAGCAGCCACCGTTGGTACAACGGGGCGTAGAGGATCTCCAGCATCAGGTCGAGGTCGGCGTCCTCGGCGAGCTGCCCGGCGGCCCGGGCGGTGCGCAGGCGCCTGCGCACCGCCTCGTTCATGGGATCGGCCATCCTCTCGCGGTAGGTGGCGGCCAGTTCGGGATCGTCGATGATCTCGCTGTTGAGGGCGCGGATCGGGGCTTCGAAGGCGGGGTCGGCGAACTCCGCCACGGTCGCGCGTATGACGAGTCTGAGGTCGGCTTCGATGTCGCCGGTGTCGGGGAGGGAGATCTCGCCCTTCTCGTCCTCGCTCATGGCCAGGATGGAGTCGAGGATCACCGCGCCCTTGGAGGGCCACCAGCGGTAGATCGTCTGCTTGCCCACCCCGGCGCGGGCGGCGATGGCCTCGATCGTGACCTTGCGGTAGCCGGTCTCGCCGACCAGCTCGCGGGCGGCGGTGAGGATGGCCTGGCGGGAGCGTTCGCTCCGCCGGGCGCTGTCGGGGGATCTGCGCGTCGTCATGAGGACAGGGTAGCCAGTGCGAGACGGAACGTTTCGTCTTGCCTGAGGGAGCCCGCCTGGACGTCCGGCAGGGGCGGTACACGATTGGCGTTCGTTCGGCAAGGGTAACTCTCCGTCACCGAGCGAAAGGTGGCCGCTGTGTTGATCGCCGCGATCCTGAGGGCCAAAGGCCCGGCCGTGGTGACCGTCCGCCCCGACACGACCATCGCGCACCTGTTGACCGGCCTCGCCCGGCATGACATCGGAGCCGCCGTCGTGGTCGATCGGGACGGCCGCGTGGTCGGGGTCGCCTCCGAGCGCGATATCGTGCGCCGCCTGGCCGAGCAGGGATGGGGCCTTCTCGCGGCCAGGGTCCGCGACATCATGACCTCCCCCGTGACCGTCTGCGCCCCGCATGACAGTGTCGACTCCCTGGCCCTCGTGATGACCCGGCGACGCATCCGCCACATCCCCGTCGTCTCAGGGGAGCGCCTGGCCGGGGTCGTCAGCGTCGGCGACGTCCTCAAGAGCCGGATCAGCCAGCTCGAGGTCCACCGCGACCATCTGGAGGCCTACATCACGCGGGGCTGAACGGCCCGCCTCAGTCGGTGGCGCGGCGCTCGCCCAGCGCGTAACCGGCGATCGCGGTCGCCGCGGTCACGGTCAGCACCGATGGCCACGCCCCCAGCCGCTTGGCCAGCGGATGTGACACGCCGAAGGCCGCCACGTAGACCCCGGACAGCGCGGCGGCCCTACCCGAGCCGGCCCGGTGCCGCCAACGCCGGAAGGCGGCCACCCCGCACGCGGCCAGCACCGCGCCGCCCAACGGCCGGTTGCCGGTCGAGCGGGCGACGGCGTAACCGCCGATCAATCCCGCCGAGGTGAGGATCGGGCTGGGGAGATCGGTCATGATGTCCTCCTGGGCGCTGGAGACGGGCCGCGGGACAGGGCCCGGGCCCATCGGAGCGGGCACCCGGACACGGTCCGCGGTCGGGGACGGCGTGCTGGACGGCCCGTAGACGACCGTAACCCCTTCCCGCGGCCATGAGAGGGCCGGCCCGCCGAGACGGGTGCCCGCGTGGGATGCGTGTCCGCGCCGGGTGGGGCTGGGACAATGAGCGGGTGACACGCTGTCTCGGCCGTAGCGATCTGCTCCGCCTCTTCGACGCGCACGCCTGCCTGGACCGTCTGTGGCATGGTTTCACGGCCTCTCCCGCGCGGATCGGCGCCCAACGGGTGCGCACCGACCTGCCGGGCCCCGCGAGCGCCAGCGTGCTGTTCCCCGGCCTGCTGCCGGGGATCCCCGCCTACACGGTCCGAGACGAGACGGGGCACCGGGGATCCGGCGCGGTGTCACGCGGCGTGGTGTGCCTCCACGACCTCGACACGGGAGAGCCCCTGGCCCTGCTGGACGCCGGAGCGCTCGCCGACTGGCGCACCGGGCTGTCGGCGGCGCTCGGCGCGCACGCGCTGGCCCGCTCCGACGCCGACGTGCTCGGTGTCCTCGGCTGTGGCGCGCGGGCCGAGGTCCTCACCCGTGGCCTGGCCGCCCTGCGCCCGCTCGCCGGGGTGGTCGTGGCCGACCGGGACGGGGAGCGCGCCGTCGACTTCGCCCGGCGCTGCCAGGAGGCGCTGGGGATCCAGGCCAGGAGTGTCGCCACAGCGGAGGAGGTCGGCGCTAAGGCCGAGGTCATCGCCGTCGCGGCGGACACGTCCGTCTCCCTGCTGGGACGGGTGGGCGAGCGGCCGGGGGTCCACTACGCGCTCCTCGGGGTGGGCGCCGTGGACGGTGGGGAAATCCTCACCGGTCTGCCGCGGGGCGCCCGGGCGATCGTGGACGACACGGAACTCGCCGACGGCTTCGGGGGCGACGCCCCGCGCGTCGCGGGAACGCTGCGCGACGTGCTCACCGGCACGGTCGCGGCGCGTACGAGCGCGGACGCCGTCACCGCCTACGTCCCGTTCGGCCCGCCCTGGCAGGACCTCACCCTGTCCTGGCTGGCCTACCGCTCCGCTGTGGAGGCCGGCGTCGGCACCGACCTGGACTTCCTCGCCTGAATCCCGTCGCCCGGCCGTTGACGTGCCCGAGGGCGGTGGAGGAGGATGTCGCGACTTCGCCGACGATGGAACCGAGGGCGTCCTCACCACGTCGGATCCCATATCCCTTGAACATCCGTGAGGAGTCGATGCCCATGTCCTTCGCGCAGACGGTGCGCGGGGCCGCAGGCGCGGTCGCCGGAGGTGGAGATCTCAGGGAGGCGGTGGCCGGCGCGGTCGGAAAGGCGACGGAGGGCTTCGGGTTGGACCCGGGGGACTTCCTCGCCGCTCGCGACCAGGCGGCCTCCGTCGGCACCCTGATCGAACAACAGACCACCTCCCTCGACAACGCCGGCGAGGTACTCAACCGCAGCAGGTTCGAACGAGGAACCGACGGTCCGGTCCACGTCATCAGCCCGATGGTCATCCCCCGGGGACGCCGGCTGACCGCGATGCTGCCGGCGATCCTGCTGGCGGCCGTGGGTCTAGTGGGCACGGTGCTGACCGCGGTGCTGCCGGGCGTGACGCTCGCCCTCTTCGGACCGCACTTTTGGATCATCACGCTGGCCATCGCCGCGTTCTTGTGGTGGCGTCAGGGCATGGTCATGGTGCCCGACGGCTGCCAGGCGCTGATCACCAAGTTCGGCAAGCTGGAACAGGTCGTGGGACCCGGGCGCGTGACCCTGCTCAATCCGTGGAAGCGGGTCTCCTACATCGTCAACACCACGCGCGAGTACCCGTTCAACGCGCCGATCCGTGAGGCGCCGACCAAGAGCGGCGTCAAGGCGTCGGTGGACCTCTTTCTCCAGTTCCGGATCGAGGACCCCGAACAGTTCATCTTCGTCCTGGGCGCCGTGCAGGGCTTCCAGGACAAGTTGAACAACGCCATCAGCGAGACCACCCGCAGCCTCATCTACGACCAGCAGGCATCGGAGATCTACGACCTGGTGGGCGAGACCACGGCCCGCCTGCTGGACCAGCTCAACGAGCAGTTCCTGCCGGCGGTCCGCCTCACCAACGCCAACATCACCCACGCCGAGCCCTCCAGCCAGGAGTACCGCATGGACCTGGCCGCCCCGGAGATGATCCGCGTCGCCAAGGAGGCCTACACCTACGAGTACGAGCTCCAGCTCCGCAAGGAACAGAACGAGGGTGACCTCAACAAGGAGCTCGCGTCCCTGAACGAGACGCTCTCGGCCATCCAGGCCGACATCGCCCAGTACCAGGCGCAGATGGACACCGCGCTGGAGCGTGAGACCAACCGCGCCCGCTCGCTGGCCCGGCAGCGTTTCGTCGAGGCGGAGAGCACCGCCAACGCCAACGCCGCCCTCCTGGAGGCCCAGGCCCTGGACATCCGCGCGGTCAGCGCGGCCGAGGCGCCCGAGATCCTCGACTACCGCTTCCAGCAGGACCTCCTGGACAAGCTGGAGGCGGTGGCCGACAGCCTGCCGCAGGTCGTCCAGATCGGCCCGGGGGACTCCGCGGGCGTCGACTTCCTGGAGATCGCCCGGCAGGTCATCGGCGGTGCCGACGCCCGTCTGTTCTCCGAGGAGGACATGGCCGCCATCCGGACCCGCCTGGAACTGATCTCCGAACGCATCGCCGCGCGCGAGGCCGAGATCGCCGAGCTCCTGGAGGACGAGGGGGCCACCGTCGAGGCGCCCCAGCCGACAGAGGAGGTGCCCGGGGCCGACCGGGTCGAGGAGATCCGTCGTTCGGTGTCGGAACAGGCCATCGACGAACGCCTGGCCGACGCGCAGGAGGCGGCGCGGCCGCACCCGCCGGCCGCCGATCCCGGCCCGGACGGGCCCAACCGGGAAGGGGAGCGTTAGATGAGCGAGAGCGCAGTGCCCGGCCGCGCCGCCTCCAGCATCAAGGAGAGCCTGGCCGGCTGGAACGACATCGCGCGGCTGCTGCGCGGCGGCGACCAGGGAACCCTGGTCCCCGTGGTCATCCCCCGCGACGGGCGGGGAATGAAGTGGCTCGTGCCCGTCTGGATCGGCCTGTACCTGCTCGGCTACGCCGTCGTGGTCCTCGCCGCGCAACCGTTCCTGCTCACCTGGACGGCCCTCCCGGCGTTCGTCCTCGGGCTGGTCGCGGTCCTGCTGGCGGTTCTGTGGTGGTGGCGTTCGGCGATCGTGGAGATCGAGCAGGGCACCACCGGCGTGCTGACGAAGTTCGGCGCGGTGGTGGGCGTGCTCGAACCGGGTCGCCACTACCTGTGGCACCCCTGGTCGCGCGTGGACTTCGTCGTGGACACCTCCACCGAGATCCCCTACACCGCGCCCGTTCTGGCCTGCCCCACGCGCGAGAACGTGCCGTTGAAGTCGATCGAGTTCTTCCTGAAGTTCCGCATCATCGACGCGGTGGCCTTCGTCCGCACGATCGGCGCGAGCAACTTCGACCTGGTCCTGGCCAACGCGGTCCAAGACGCGATCCGTCAGCGCAGCCGTCAGGTCAACACCGAGGGCGCCTACGATCTGCGCGGCTCCGACGTGGCGGACATGCAGGACCTGCTCAACCGGCAGCTCAGCCGCTACGGGGTGCGCATCATGGGGTGCAACATCCCCGACGTTCAGCTCCCCAACCAGTACCAGCAGCACCTCGCCACCCGCGAGCGGGTGGCCAAGGAACTGGTCGCCTACGAGCAGGAGTGGGAGCTGACCCGCAAGCGGCGCATCGACACGCTGCTGATGGACATCGAACGGTCGAAGAAGACCCGGGACGCCAAGATCGTCGAGGTCAACGCGGCGCTGAACAAGGCGCGCAAGGACGTCGCCCAGATGCTGGAGGAGCAGGAGACCGAGGCGCAGCGCGTCCGCTACGAGATCGAGACGCGGGGACGCGCCGACCTCGTCGCCGCTCAGAACGAGGCGAAGGCGCAGCGCCGCCTGGCCACCTCCTACCGGGACAACCGGGCCGTGCTCCAGTACGAGCTGGCCCGGCGCCGCCTGGACGTCGGAGCCAAGCTCGCCGAACGGGCCCCGCAGCCGCTCGTGGTGCGGGCCGAGCAGGGCAGCGGGGACTCCTCCGCGCTGTCGACGCTGCTCCTCGCCCAGATGCTGCCGAGGCTGGGCGAGCGTGGTCACGGCCGCGCTGCGGTGTCCAGCGGTCCTCTCCCCGAGGGGGCGGCGGGCCTGCTCGCCGACAGCCTCCGCCAGGAGGCCCAGGAGTGGCGCGCCGCCGGCGACGGGCGCGACCAGCGCCCGCGCGAGGGGCGATGATCCCCTAGGGACGCGAACGCGGGGGAGGGGAGCCTTTCCGGGCTCCCCTCCCCCGCGCGTTGTCGCCGCGCCGCTCCTGCCGGGACAGCGGCACGGCGGCCTGGCGGGTTCAGGCCGCGTGGGTGAGGGCCCGGTAACCGCCGTCGATGTCGACGCCGTGCCGGGCCGCGATCTCGATGAGGTCCTCGATCTCACCCGCCTGGGAGAGGACCAGGTCCTCATCACCCCGTTGCCGCGCGCGGCGCAGTGACTCGACCGCGTCGTGGATGCGCAGGTGCAGGGTCGTCATGAACTCGTTCATCTTGTTCCTCGCTCGGAGACACGGAGGATGATCCTCCGTGGTTGGTCCCCGGTCCGGTCTACCCCGATGAGCTCGGGAAGCACGTCGAATTTGCGAGGGGAAGACCCCGCGGCCGCGTGAGCGGCGCCACGGGTTCGCGGATCAGTAGTCGCTCCAGGAGTACCAGGGGCCCGAGATGTGCTCGTAGACGACGCCTCCGTGGCCGGGGAGGAACTGGTCGGTCTCCAAGGGCTCGGAACTGTAGGCCAGGCCCGAACCGTCGAGCAGACCCGCCCCCTCGACGGTGAAACGGGTGACGCCGTCGGTCACCGTGGCCGCCTGGAGCGGGTAGAGCCCCGCCCACTCGCCGTTCAGGGGGATCGTGGTGGAGCGGTCGAGCGTGGCGCGCAGGTGCAGGAGGTCCTGGGTGGAGGCGTCCAGCCGGGCCTTCAGCGGGACGTCGGAGACGGACAGGACGATGGTGGCGAGTGCGATGACCGGCGCGGTGAGCCAGCGCAGCCAGTAGCGGCGGATCATCGGACGGGCCAGCGACAGCGCGATGCCCAGGCGCAGGGCTCCCATGGCGGCCAGCAACGCGCCCGCGCCCATGCCGATCAGGAAGCTGGGCAGGTGCCCCCCGGGCATGCTGTCCTCGTAGAGCAGGATCAGACCGGTGAACACGCAGGCGGGAAGGTAGAGCCGTCCCGGAGGGCGCGACGCCCACGACACCAGCCGTTCCCCGAACGTCGGCGGGTGGGCGATCTCGATCAACTTCGCGACCGAGTCCTCCCCGTCCTGCGAGGTGTTCCCCTGCGGCGGGATGCCACCGGGTACGGGAGTGGCGGCGGACATGGCGGGCGGCCCCTAACGGCTCTTCGGTTGACGCGGACGGCCGGCGGTCCGGTGGGCCGACAGCCGCCTTGGGCGGGCCGTGACACGGCACGGCTCGATGATCAGGATAGGGGAGTCGCGCCCCGTGTTCGGGCGCTTTTATCGGACCGCAATGGGTTTCGGGCCGTCCCGGTAGGAGCGCGGCCATCGTGACGGCGCCGCCCACGGCGGCGGTGACGGGGAGGGGGCGTGGCGTCTAAGCTTGGCCGGGTGCCCGTGAAGTCCCCCATCCCCCCGCCCACCTACGAGCTCGAACGGGAACTCGCCGAAGGCGGTGCCACCCTCATCGCCGGAGTCGACGAAGTGGGCCGTGGCGCCTGGGCCGGCCCCGTTGTCGTCTGTGCCGCCGTGACCGACGGCTCCCCGCCGCCCGAGGGGCTGACCGACTCCAAGCGGCTGTCGCCCAAACGGCGGATCGCCATGGCCGACCTCGTCCGGCCCTGGGTGCGTGACCACGCCTTCGGGCAGGCGACCCCCGAGGAGATCGACGAGGTCGGCATGACCGAGGCGCTGCGCCGGGCCGCCGCGCGCGCGTTGGAGGGGCTGACCCTGCGGCCCGACGCCGTCATCCTCGACGGCAAGCACGACTACCTCGGACGCCCCTGGGCCGTGCGGACCCAGGTCGGGGCGGACCTGACCTGTGTGTCGGTCTCCGCGGCGTCGGTCCTGGCCAAGGTGTACCGCGACACCATGATGGCCGGGTTGGACGCCGACTTCCCGGGTTACGGCTTCGCCACGGCCGCGGGGTACCCTTCGCCGGTCCATCGGGCGACGCTGGCCGAACACGGGCCCACCCCGCACCACCGGATGTCCTGGTCCTACCTTGATGACCTGCCCAAATGGCGGCACCTACGGAGAAGACGGTCGGATCCGGGCGGACAGCTCAGTCTTCTGTAGCCGAAGCGGAAGGCGACACGCCGCGCGGCGGAGGGAGAGCGCTGTCTACTCAACACGGTCGGTTCCCGGCAGTATGGAACCGGTTCCGGGCCGTCGAGGGGTCCGGAACGCGCCGGGAGCCGGCTCCCCCTGTCCTGGGACGCGGCCCGCGAGAGCCGCACGGGACGGTGACGCACGGCTGCCGGATGCAGGGGCGAACAGCGGCGAAGGGGCACGACCATGGCGCGCGAGGATCGACCCCGGACCGCCGAGGGGCCGGTGAGGACACCGCCACTGCGGCGGATCCGGGAGCTGTACTACAGGTGTCCGCCGCGTACCCGGCTGTTCGCGGGCGCGGGGATCGCGACGGCCGCGGCCCTCGCCGCGTTCCTCGTCGGTATCCCCGTCCTGTCCGCGCTGGGGGTCACGCTGCTGCTCCTCGGGGTGTTCGCCGCCCTGATGCGCTCCGGCGAGGCGGTCGCCACCGTGCTCGTCTGCCTCGTGTGGATCGCGCTCGCCTACCCCCTGTTCCAGATCCCGTTGGCCGGCGCCCCGGTCCTCCTGTTCCTGCCGCTCCTGCCGCCGCTCGTCGCCTTCGCCGCGTCCCGGGTGACGCAGTTCCCGATCTGGCACACCACCCTGATCTCGTTGCTGGTCGGGCTGATCCTCGGCCTCGCGGTCGCCCTGGCCGGCATGGTCACCGACACGGTGCCCCCGGCGGTCGGAGTCGCCTGTACCGCGGCGGGGGCCGCCGCCGCGCTGCTGTGGCGGGTGGTGGCGGGGCGTCGACTACGGCGCGAACTGAGCTCCGCCGTCTCGGCCGCCGCCCCTGCTGACGGCGGGCCGCGGGTCCGGCAACGCGCCGCGGGGGGAGCCGCGGGCTCCCCCGCGCGGCGAGACGACGTCCAGGCCGAGCCGCCGCTGCCCGTTGACGAGGCGCTCGCGGAGCTGGAGGCGATGATCGGCCTGGAACCGGTCAAACAACAGGTGCGCGCGATCGCGGCCTCCATCGAGGCGGCCCGGCTCCGGGCCGACGCCGGCTACACGGTCGACAAGCCCCTGCGCCATCTCGTCTTCTCGGGCCCCCCGGGGACGGGGAAGACCAGTGTGGCGCGCACCCTGGCCACGATCCTGCACTCCTTCGGGCTGCTGCCCACCTCGCGCGTCGTCGAGGCCCAGCGCGCCGACCTGGTCGGCGAGTACCTGGGGGCGACCGCGATCAAGACCAACGAGCTGGTGGACCGCGCGCTCGGCGGGGTGCTGTTCATCGACGAGGCGTACTCCCTGGTCAACGACGGTGACGGGCAACCGGACCGGTTCGGTAACGAAGCCGTCCAGACCCTGTTGAAACGGGCGGAGGACGACCGGGACCGTCTGGTCATCATCCTCGCCGGCTACGAGCAGGAGATGGAACGCTTCCTGGCCTCCAACCCTGGCCTGGCCTCGCGGTTCGCCACGCGGGTGACGTTTCCCAGCTACACCTCCGAGGAGCTGTTGCGCATCGCCGAGCACCTGTTCGGTCAGCGCGGTGACCTTCTGGACGAGGAGGCCCGGCCCGCGCTGGGACGCTGTCTGGAACAAGCGGTGCGCCGCGGCGCCATCGACGAGCTCGGCAACGGCAGGTTCGTGCGCTCCCTGGTGGAGAAGACGGCCGAGGCCCGGGACGTCCGCGTCGTCACCAGCGGTCAGGCCGGCCACCAGCCCGAACCGGCCGAACTGGTCACGGTGCGCGCGCGCGACGTCGTGACGGCCTATGAGCAGCTCACCGAACGGCTACCGGGTTTCGCGCGGACGCCCGACGTCTCCGAGGCGCTCGCGGAGCTCGACGCGATGATCGGGCTGGAACCGGTGAAGCGGCAGGTCCGCTCGATCGCGGCCCAGTTGCAGGTGGCCGAACTGCGCGAGGGGCAGGGACTGCGCGCCCAGCCGCCGATGCGGCACTTCGTGTTCGTCGGCCCGCCGGGCACGGGCAAGACGACGGTGGCCCGCATCCTGGGCCGGGTCTTCGCGGCGCTGGGCCTGCTCAACCGGCCCGATGTGATCGAGGCCCAGCGCGCCGACCTGGTGGGCGAGCACCTGGGGGCCACGGCGGTCAAGACGAACAAGCTGGTGGACCGCGCGCTCGGTGGGGTGCTCTTCGTCGACGAGGCCTACTCGCTCGCCAATCCCGGCTACAGCGGAGGCGACGCCTTCGGCGCCGAGGCCATCCAGACACTGCTCAAGCGCGCGGAGGACGACCGGGACCGTCTGGTCATCGTCCTCGCGGGCTATCCGGCGGAGATGGACCGTTTCCTGGCCAGTAATTCGGGGCTGTCCTCCCGGTTCAACGTCCGGGTGACCTTCCCCAGCTACGCCCCCGACGAGCTGACCGAGATCGCCGAACGCGTCGCGGCCCGAACCGGTGACGCCTTCGACGAGCAGGCGCGCGACGACCTGCGCCAGATCTTCGGCCACGTCTGCGAGGCGGGCTGGATCGACGAGTTCGGCAACGGCCGTTTCGCGCGTTCGCTGTTCGAGAAGGCCTGCTCCTACCGTGACCTGAGGGTGGCCGAGGAGCTGGGGGCCGCTGCCACCGCCGCCGACCTGACCCTCATCACCCGAGCCGATCTGCGTCTGGCCTACTCCGAGATCACCCAGTCGTGAGGCGGGGCCGGACTTCCGCGACGAGGGGCGGGGCGCCCCTGCTAGGGTCCGCTGCATGACTGCTTCCACCACCCCCGTCAGCCAGGCCGTCATCCTGGCCGGAGGGCAGGCCACCCGCCTGCGCCCCTACACCGACACCCGCCCCAAAGCGATGGTGGAGGTCGCCGGGCGGCCCATCATCGACTACCAGCTGGAGTGGCTCGCCGGCCACGGGGTCGAGCACGTGGTCGTCTCCTGCGGTTACAAGGCGGAAGTGCTACAGGAGCACCTGTCCGGACGGACCGACGGCCCCACGGTCACCTTGATGACCGAGGACGAGCCTTTGGGCCGGGGCGGCGCGCTGCGCTTCGCGGCTTCGGGGTTGCGCGACGCGGAGTCCCCCTACTTCGCGCTCAACGGTGACATCCTCACCTGGTTCCCGTTGCGGGAGTTCACCGCCCACCACCGGGCCAAGGGAGGGCTGGCCACCCTGGCGCTCGCCCGTTTCCGCACCACGTGGGGTGTTGTCGACATCACCGACGACGACCGGATCGAGGGTTTCACCCAGAGCCCCGTCCTGCCGTTGTGGATCAACGCCGGCGTCTACCTCTTCGAACCGGGGATGACGCCGCTCCTGCCGGTCAAGGGCGACCACGAGTCCTCGACCTTCCCGCGGCTGGCCGAGGAGGGACGGCTGCACGGCTACCGGATCGACGGCTTCTGGCGTGGTGTGGACACGGCCAAGGACGTCAAGGAGGCCGGCGAGGAGATCCGCGAGCTACAGGGCGGCGCTCTGACGTCGTGACCTGTGCCGGCCGTCCTGTGCCGGGGCGGTGGGGGATCGGTATTGTCGCGTCCGTGAACAACGACTCCTCGATCCTGCGCACCGCCCCCAACTTCCGCGACCTCGGTGGTTACCCCACGGAGGACGGACGGCGGATCCGCCGTGGCATGCTGTTTCGCGCCGACGCCCTGAGCCGACTCGACGAGGAGGACCTCGCGACGCTGGAGAGACTGGGCCTGCGTCTGATGATCGACCTGCGCACGGTGTTCGAACGCGAACGCGAAGCGGACCGGGTCCCGGCCGGCGCCGAACACGTCGTGCTCGACGTGCAGGGGAACCACCGCACGGGCGGCGACCTCGCGGCCATGTTCAGCGACACCGAACGGGCGCGGGAACTGCTCGCCGACAACGGAGCCGAGCGGTTCATGCACGAGGTGAACCGGACGCTGGTCGGCGCCGACGACGCCCGTTCGGCCTACCGCGAACTGGTCGAGCGCGCCGCCGAGGGGCCGTTGCCGCTGGTGTTCCACTGCAGCGCGGGCAAGGACCGCACCGGTTGGGGCGCGGTCATCCTGCTGACGCTGTTGGGGGTGCCCCGGCAGACCGTCGTCGAGGACTACCTGGCGAGCAACAGCCGGCTCAGCGCGGCGACCGCCTGGATGCTGGAGCTGATCCAGGGGCGCGGCATCGATCCCGAGGAGGTCAGGCCGATGCTGGAGGTGCGCACCTCCTACCTGGAGACCGCCTTCGCCGAGGTGGAGCGGTTGCACGGTTCCTTCGACGATTACGTGCTCTCGGGGCTGCGGGTGAAGCCCGAGACCGTCGAGGCGTTGCGTGAGCGGCTGCTGGAGCCCGCGGCCTAGCCCGTCCGGAGGGCCTGGATCACAGGTCGTCGAGCCGTTCGTCCAGGTCCTCGCCGTCCCCGGTCTCCCCCAGCACGTCGAGCAGCGTCTCCAGCACGGCCGAACGGGAGTGCCCGCGGTCCAGCAACCGTTGGGCGGCGTTCCACAGGGCCGGAGGGTCGCCGTGCCACAGCCGTTCGGCCAGGCGTTCGTGCGCCGCCAGCGTCTCCTCCGGCTCGGGGACCTCGGGGTGCTGGAGGCGAGGTGCCGGCTCTTCGGGGGCGGAGTGGCGGCCACGCCCGCCGGAACCGTCCCCGTACTCGCCGAACAGGTCCAACCGCAACAGCGCGCGTCTTCCCTCGGCGGTCGAGGGGTCCAGGCCGGTCTCCTCCCAGACCAGGTCACTGGCCAGGAGGGGGAAGGCGAACATGCGGCGGGGGAGCGCGGACAGGTCGCCGTCGGGCAGCAGCCGCCGCACGGCGTCGTGGCGCAGACCGAAGGAGGAGGGGTCCCGGTAGGAGCGCGTGAACGCGGCCGTGGACTCCCACACGGCGTCCAGCGTGGCGCCCACCGCGATCTCGGGCAGCCCGCCGCGCGGGCCGGCCCAGCGGATCCAGGCGGCCAGCACGTGGGGCATCGCCTCCTGTTCCGCGGGCAGGAGCACCACCCGGCGGGGCAGCCAGGAGAGCAGGAACGCCTCGACCTTGCGCGGGCTCACCCGCAACGGGCGGCCGAAGTCGACGTCGCACCCGTAGTCGATGATGTGGTCCACACAGCGGCTCGCGGCGTAGCTGTCGGAGAGTTCGGCGGCCGCGTCGGAGGCGAGGAAGCGGGCCGCGAGGACCGCGCGACGGTCCCGCCGCCACGACGGGATCCCCACCGGCTTTTGCGGCCGGGGCAGCGCGCGGACGCGGGCGCTGAGCAGCGCACGGTGCGCCGCCAGGGAACCCCCGGTGAGGCCGTCGCCGCCGCCGGGGAGGCGGGCCGGCCGGTCGCCGCCGTTGACCAGGGACTCGGTCCGCTCCAGCGCCGCCTCCAGGAGTCCCCGCGCGCGTTCCGGGGTGACGGTCTCGAAGGTGGCCATCGGGTTGGCCTCGGCCTCGTCACGGCAATGGGCGAGGAGCCGTTCGACCTTGGTCGTCACCCAGACGTCGCGCAGCACCCCGCCCGCGTTGTGGTCGACGACCGCGATCAGGGCGTGCTCCGCGGTCTGCTCGCCGGCCGCGGCGTCGATGTCGCTGCGGAACGTGCAGACGATCTCGTCGGTGTCACCGAAGAGGGAACCGGACACGTGGCACTCCAGCGGGCGGACCCGGCCGACGGACGCGGCCCATGAGGGGCCGGCGACGCCGTGCCCGATGAGCTCCGTCACCGCCTCGGTGGCGAGCCGGCGTTGCCGCTCGGAGGTGCCCAGCGCGGAGATCCCGGCCAGCAGCGCCAGGCCGGCGGGGGAGCCGGTCCCCGCGGCGTAGGAGACGAGACCCTCGCCGAGGACGCGTTCGACGTCGACGCCGGGGACGCGCTGCCCCCACCAGGAGCCGAGGAGTTCGCTGACCACCAGTTCGGCGTCGAGCGGGTGGCGCATCGCCAACAGGGAACGCGCGGCGCGCAGCATCTCGGCGAAGACGTCGTTGGGGGGAGGTGGGGTGGCGGATCTCAGGGAAAGGGGTGGCAGGGACACCCAACGAGACTATGGCACCCGCGTGGGAAAGGTCGCCGATCCGGTCGGGTGGGGCCGCACACGCGCAGCGCGCCCTGTCCGGGGCGCGCTGCGCGCGAGGTCGTTCGCGACCGTTCGGGAACGGCGGATGCTCGGACGGAGGCGTCGTCAGCCGGTGCGGCCGTGGGGGCCGGAGCCCGGGACGACGGTGGAACCCAGGTTCGACGGCGGTTCGGATTTGACCATGGCTTGGAGGTGTTCCCGGGCGACGCGTTCCACGAGACCGGGGGTGACGTCGAACCCGAGGTGCTCGGCGCATCTCCAGGTGTCGGCGACGCAGCGTTCGACGCGCTGGTGGGAGAGCGCGCTGAACTCCGCGTGAAGTCGGGTGGTGACCTGCCGGAGGTCACCGACGGGATAGGTCTTGAGCATCCTCGCTCACGCCCCCTCGATGGCAGTGGTCTGGACGGCGACCACATCCATTTCACAACGTCGCCCTCTGGTGTCAACCCCTTACCGAGCGCCTCTTACAGAGCCTTTGTGCGACCCTTGACCTATGACGGTCCGGCTTCACCTCGCCCAGGACGACTCCGCCGACCGCCTGCTCTCCCGCAGTCCCCTGGCCTTGGTGGCCGGCATGCTGTTCGATCAGCAGGTCCCCATGGAACGCGCCTTCGCGGCTCCCGCGGCCATCGCGCGCAGGCTCGGGCGCGAGGACCTGGACGCGAGGGGGATCGCGCAGTACGACCCGCAGCGCTTTGCGGCGCTGCTCTCGGACAAGCCCGCGGTCCACCGTTACCCCGGCTCGATGGCCCGGCGCCTCCAGGACCTGTGCCGCCATCTGGTCGAGCACTACGAAGGCGATGCCGAGGCCCTGTGGCGCGATGTCCCCACGGGTGCGGAGGTAGCGCGCCGGTCGCGGGCCCTGCCGGGGTTCGGCGAGCAGAAGAGCCAGATCCTCCTGGCGCTCCTCGGCAAGCAGCTGGGGGTCCGTCCACAGGGCTGGCGTGAGGCGGCGGGGCCCTATGGCGAGGACGGAACGGCGCGCTCGGTCGCCGATGTCCACGATCCCGAGTCCCTGGCCCGGGTCCGCGCGTTCAAACAGGAGCGGAAGGCGGCGGAGAAGGCGAGGACCGCGCGTTCCTGAGCGCGCCCGCCTTCCCACCGGCCCGCTCGGGAAGGCCGAGGAGCAGCAGGTCAAGAATTCTTTCCCGGTATTGGACTGTCCGGAAAACGCGCCTTTCCGTCCGCTGTTCGCACCACCACGTATCATTCACTTTCGGCTATGACCGGTCACCGTCCGCTGTGGGCGGATCAGCGCGACCGGCGTCCCGTGGCTTATGCTGATGCGACCGGGAGCGCGGAACCGGCGAGCCGGCCGGGGCCGTCCGTCCCGGGAGGAGGGCGTGGTCCCGCAGACCCGGGTCGCCGTGGCGCTGCGGGTCGCGGGCCGTGGGCGCCCGACAGCCATAGATCCCCGGCAGCGGGAAGGATCCCGGAGGTGTCCCGTATGAACACCGAGACGTCCGTGCCGCCTCCTCGGCTGTCCGGATTGAGTCCGGTGGATGCCGCGTTGCTGGACACCCTCCTCAAGGAGGCTCCCATCGGGTTCGCCTTCTTCACCCCCGACCTGCGCTACCAGCGGGTCAATCGCACGCTGGCGACGATCTACGGGGTGGACTCCGGCGACTGCCACGGACGTACCCCCTCCGAGGTCCTCGACGAGGAGGACGCCTGCGCCCACGAGACCGCGCTGTCCGCGGTCCTGGCCGGGGAGTCCGTCGTCTACAGCGACCACCACCTCATCGGTGGCACGCCGAGCCGTCCTGACGACGACCGCCACTGGGCGATGTCGTGGTTTCCCGCCCACGACGCCGAGGGGCAGGCCACCGGCGTGGCCCTCATCGCGGTCGACATCAGCGACAGGCACAAGGCCGAGACCACCCTGCGGCGCAGTGAGGAGCGCTACCGCTCGCTCCTGCAGGCCAGCAACCAGATCGTCTGGGCGGCCGCGCCCGACGGACGCACCCACGAGGACTGCGCCGAATGGCGCGCCATCACCGGCCAGGACCCCGAGGAGTACCTCGCCGAGGGCTGGTTGGGCCGGGTCCACGTCGACGACCGCGAGCGCGTGGAGCGCGCCTGGGACGACGCCGTGCAGGACCGGACGCCCTTCGACGCGACCTTCCGGGTGCGCATCCGCTCCGGCGAGTTCCGCCACTACCACTCCAGGGCGGTCCCGCTGGTCCGCGACGACGCCGTGGTCGAGTGGGTCGGCACCCACAGCGACATCACCACCCAGCGCGAGGCCGAGGAGATGCGCCAGCGCCTCACCCAGCAGCTCGGCGAGGCCGCGCTGCGGACGGTCAGGTTGCAGAAGGCGACCTCCGACCTCGCCGAGGCGCTCACCGTGGACCAGGTCGTGCACGCCATGACCGAGATCGGCGAGACCGCCGTCGGCGTGTACCGCACCGCTGTGGCCCTGCTCGACCGCGAACGTCTGCGGTTGCGGCTGCTCAACTCCGACGGGATCCCCGACATCCCCGGCGCGCCGCCGGCCGAGGTGGCCCTGGAGTTCCCCAGCACCATGACCCTCGCGGTGCGCGAGCGCAAGCCCGCCATCGCCGGTTCGCCCCAGGCGCTCCTGGAACTGATGGAGCACCACGAGGACGCGGTCACCTACCTGCGTCACACCGACGAGCGCGCCTGGGTGGCGCTGCCCCTGATGAGCGCGGGCCGGGCCATCGGGGCGCTGCGTTTCGCCTTCAACGGAACCCGCGACGTCTCCGACGAGGAACGGATCTTCCTTGAGGCGCTGGCCGGCCAGTGCGCGCTCGCGTTGGAGCGGGCAACGCTCTACGAGCGCGAACACCGCACCGCCGAGGCGCTCCAGCAGAGCCTGCTGCCCGAGGACCTTCCCGAGGTGCGCGGCATCCGCTTCGCCTCCCTGTACAACCCCGGCACCAAGTACGTCCAGGTCGGCGGCGACTGGTACGACGCCTTCGAATTGAGCGACGGCAGGGTGGCCGGTGTCCTGGGCGACGTGATGGGCAAGGGCATCAAGGCCGCCACCGGTATGAGCCGGGTGCGCAACGCGCTGCGGGCGCTGGCCTTCAGCATGCCCGAACCCGCCGACGTGCTCACCGGGCTGGACCGGATGTTCGACGCGACCGAACGCGACGACCAGATCACCACACTGGCCTATTTCGTCCTGGAGCCCGGCACGGGACACGGCTACCTCGGCAACGCCGGGCACCTTCCGCCCCTGGTGGTGGCGCCCGACGCCGAGCCGCGGCTGCTCGAGACCGAGCCCGCGACGCCCCTGGGGATGCCCTTCGAACGGGCCCACCACAAAATTTTCGTCCAGCCCGGTAACACCGTGGTGCTCTATTCCGATGGACTAGTAGAGAACCGTAGGCGCTCGGTCGCCTCGGGTCTCGACGAACTCGTAACCGTCGCGTCCCAGGCGCCAGCGGAGGTGGTCGGCGACCCGCAGAAGATGCTCGAATACCTTGTTGAGAACATGCTCGCGGGGTATGAGCAGGACGACGATGTCACGTTGCTCGCCGTCCATGTTCCGGCGATCGAGGCCGAGCCGGAAGATTGAGACTGTACGAAGAACTCTCCGACCTTGCCTAAGGTGGGATGAGGATCCACCGTGGTGGTCTCCGCGCACGCGGGGATGATCCGATGAGGACCCGAACCACTGGATTGAATCCGCGTAGCTGCGGTGAAAATCCTACTGGGCGGGCGTGCCCGAACGCCAGGGACGGCACGTACGCTCGACAGAAAACAACGCCCTCCGCACAAGCGAGGGGCGTCCCGGGCTTGAGTGAGGAAAAGAGCACCACCTTGCCTCCTGACTCTTCGGGCCGCCGGGTCCAGCAATCTCGCCACACGTCCGTTCGAGAGGTGTTTGTGTCACCTGCCAGTTCGACCCGCTCCAAGCAGCAGGAGTCGCTGCACGAGCCTGTCATCCAGCAGCTGATCGAGCGTGGGCGGTCCCAGGGGTACCTTGAGCCCGAGGACGTGCGCCGTGCCTTTGAAGAGGCCGACATTCCCATGTCGAAGGCTCAGGCCGTGCTCCGCAGCCTGACGAAGGAGGGGGTCACCCTCGTCGTCGGCGCGGCGGAGTCCGCACCGACGCGGCGCAAGTCCACACGTCGCAAGACGACCGCTCCCAAGACCACCACGACCAGGGTGAAGCGTGCCGCGGCGGCTCAGGAGCAGCCCGACAGCGTGACCGCCGTGGTCGAGACCGCCAAGGCCGCCACTCCCGCCAAGAAGCGGGCCACGGGTGCCGCCACGGGCGAGGGGGGAACCAAGCGGACGGCGAAGGCCGCGACCGCCAAGAGCGCGCCGGCCAAGCGCACCACGGCCAAGAAGGCGGCCGTCAAGACCACGACGAAGAAGACCGACGAGGTCAACCTCGAGGACGAGGAGATCGATCTCGAGGTCACCGACTTCGACGACGCCGAGGAGACCGGCGCCGAGCTGGAGCTGGTCGAGGACACCGACGACGAGGTCGAGGTCGTCGACGGTCCGGTGGCCGGGTCGGGGCTCAAGCCCGAGACCGCGGGCATCCCGGAGAAGGCCACCGCCAACACCTCCGAGGACGAGGCGTTCGTCCTCTACGACGATGACGACGACGCCCCCGCGGCGCAGGTCGTCGCCGCGGGCGCCACCGCCGACCCGGTCAAGGACTACCTCAAGCAGATCGGCAAGGTTCCGCTGCTCAACGCGGAGCAGGAGGTCGAGCTCGCCAAGCGTATCGAGGCGGGGTTGTTCGCCGAGGAGAAGCTGGCCGAAGAGGGCGACTCGCTGCCGTTCGAGTTCCGCGACGAGCTCGAGTGGATCGCCGAGGACGGCAGCCGGGCCAAGAAGCACCTGCTCGAGGCGAACCTGCGCCTGGTGGTCTCGCTGGCCAAGCGCTACACCGGACGCGGCATGCTCTTCCTGGACCTCATCCAGGAGGGCAACCTGGGTCTGATCCGCGCGGTCGAGAAGTTCGACTACACCAAGGGTTACAAGTTCTCCACCTACGCCACCTGGTGGATCCGTCAGGCGATCACCCGGGCGATGGCCGACCAGGCCCGGACCATCCGCATCCCGGTGCACATGGTCGAGGTCATCAACAAGCTGGCCCGCGTCCAGCGGCAGATGTTGCAGGACCTCGGTCGCGAGCCCACTCCCGAAGAGCTCGCCAAGGAACTCGACATGACCCCCGAGAAGGTCGTCGAGGTTCAAAAGTACGGCCGTGAGCCGATCTCGCTGCACACCCCGTTGGGCGAGGACGGAGACAGCGAGTTCGGCGACCTCATCGAGGACTCCGAGGCGATCCAGCCGGGCGAGGCGGTCAGCTTCACGCTCCTGCAGGAGCAGCTGCACTCGGTCCTCGACACGCTGTCGGAGCGCGAGGCGGGTGTGGTCTCGATGCGTTTCGGGCTCACCGACGGTCAGCCCAAGACGCTGGACGAGATCGGCAAGGTCTACGGTGTGACCCGCGAGCGGATCCGTCAGATAGAGAGCAAGACGATGTCGAAGCTTCGGCATCCGTCGCGCTCCCAGGTTCTCCGCGACTACCTGGACTGACCCGTCTTCGTGCCGGCCGCCCCGAGAGGCCGGGCCGAAGAGGCGGGCCGACGGGCTGCCACCCCGAGCAGGGGCGGCAGCCCGTCGGCATCGCCGGCGTTCTCTACCACGGCGGTTCGCTCCACGGATGTGGCGAGGTCCGTGCAGCGTCGTGGCGAGGGTGCTTGCGATGACTCCCTCCATCCGGTATGCCGATCATCCCGCGGGCGATGTATGGGCGAGATAAAAAACCGAGACCGGTTTGTTATCTCGAATCACAGTTGATCACACCATTTACGGCGATAAGGCCGGTTTGCCGCTTGTGGCGGAAAAGAGGTGTTCGTGTTCTTAGGAGCCGCTAATCTCGCTCCATGAGGCTCTTCGGGCGCCGTAAGCGCGTCGACCATGGCAAACCCCAGGTCACCTACATCCCCGGCCGTTGCTGGAAGGATCCCGCCCTGGACGCGGGCGTCGACGCGGTCGAGGAGGGGCACCTCCTGGCCGGAACGGCGCTGTTGCGGGAGTGCCGCGACGATCCGGAAAAGCGCGCCCAGCGGGTCGAGGCCCTGGGAGGAGCCGCGGTCGGGCACAGCGGGCACATCGCCGGTCTCCTGGAGGAGGAGACCGATCCCCGGGACGCGGCCGACATCCTGCTGTGGTTGGGGTCCACCCTCATCAGGGAGGCGTGGAAGATCCGTGGTGGCGGCTGGGCCGAAACCGTGGGCCGTGACCGGTTCAAACTGTTCTTCGCCACCCTCGCCGAGGCGCGGGAACCCCTCCTGGCCTCCGCGCACCTGTTCCCCGAGGACCCGGTGCCCTGGGTGTGCCTCCAGTCCTTCGCGATGGGCTCTCAGCTCGACCGGGCGGACAAGGACGAGATCTGGCGCAACATCATCGAGCGCTGCCCGACGATCTTCCCCGGGCACTGGGGGCGTCTCCAGATCCTCTCCGACAAGTGGGGCGGCTCCCATGAGGAGATGTTCGACTTCGCCCGGACCACGGCGCGTACGGCGCCTTCGGGGCATCCCCTCGTCGCGATGCTGCCGCTGGCCCACGCCGAGTACCTGCTGCGTGAGCGCATGCCCCTGCTGGACGAGGGAAGCTACAAGGCGTTCGTGCGCTTCTCCGTCGACCATTACTCGGTGGAGACGGTTGCGGAGCTGAAGGAGGCGTCGGAGCGATGGCTCTCGGGGGGAGAGGAGCACCCGCGTGACATCGAGGCCCACCATCTCTTCGGTGGGGTCTTCGCCGACTGCGGGGACGACGACGCCGCCCGTCTCCACCTGGGCCGGATCGGGGACCGCTTCATGGCGGTCCCCTGGGACTACTTCGGTACGGGAACCGCGATGGAGGAGTTCCGCGAGACGATGGAACGCCTTGAGCTGGGCTGAGCGGGCTTAGAAAGTTATCTCAACCCCGCTTTCGGGCTATTTCGGCGCTATCCTCCCATGCTCATGGGCTTGTTCGGAGGGGGCCACAGGGCCGGTCGGGTGGAAACGGTCATGAGCGGGATCGTCGCCGACCGTTGTTGGAACGATCCCGCCCTGGATGCGGGCGTCGACGCGGTGCGAGAGGGCCATCTGCGGGCGGGGTTGGTCCTCCTGGCGGAGACACGAGGGAATCCGGAGACGCGCGCGCTGCGCGTCGACGCGCTCGGCGCCGCCGCGGTCGGCCTCAGCCGTGAGATCCACGCTCTGCTCACCCGGGAGACGCCTCCGCAGGAAGCCGCCGACATCCTGGTGTGGCTGGGACGGACGCTGATCGTCGAGGCGTGGCGGATCCGAGGCGGCGGTTTCGCGGACACCGTCGGCACGGACCGCTTCAAACTGTTCCACCGCACCCTCGCCGACGCGCGAGACCCCCTCCTGGCCGCCGCCGAGCTCTTCCCCGACGACCCGGTGCCCTGGTCGTGCCTCCAATGGGTGGGGCTCGGTCTGCAGTTCGACCGGAACGACAGCGACACGATCTGGCAGCGGGTCGTCGAACGCTGCCCCACCCTCTTCTCCGGTCACTGGGCGCGGTTGCAGCTCCTCTCGGAGAAGTGGGGCGGCAGCCACGAGGAGATGATGGACTTCGCCCGTGCGACGGTGGCCAACGCCCCACACGGCCATCCGGTGGTCTCGATGATCGCGTTGGCCCACATCGAGCGGTTCCTCGGACGGCAGCGCGGGCTGCTGAAGTCCAAGAGGTACCTCGCCGCGATGAGGCAGGAGGTCACCTACTTCAACGGGAGGACCCTGGACGAGGTCGCCGCCGCAGCGGACAAGTGGTGCATGAGCGCCTTACCGCATCCGCGCGACCTCGAAGCCCACCACCTCATGGGGTGGGTGTTCCACGCGGGGGAGGAGAAGGTCCGCGCGCGGTGGCACTTCTACCAGGTGGGGCACCGTCTGCACAGGGCACCATGGTCCTACACGGCGGGGGACGAGGAGGGGAAGCGGGCCTTCGCCAACGCCCTGATCGAGCTGCACCTGGCGTGAGAGGGCTCAGCCCCAGGGCAGGGCGGTGAGCATCCCGCCCAGCGAGCCGGCCACCAGCCCCCACCCCAGGGCGCGCAGGGCGCGGGGACGGCGCGGCGGCGCGAGGTAGCCGCCGACGCCCAGCAGGGCGTAGAACACCACCTGGAAGGGGGCCGCGTCCTGAGCCCCGGTCGCCGTCACCAGCAGGGTGGCGAGGAACCACACCGAGAACAGGCCGACGCAGAAGTACAGGGGCGAGGTGCCGGCCGTGACCGCGGTGCCGGTCGCGGGGGCGGACGGGCGGACCGGGCCGGGGGAGGGGCGGGAGGCGGGCAGGCGAGACGAGGACATGGGCACCACCAACGAGGACGGGGCGTGGAGCACGTCGTGTCGCGTGTCACATCCTAGTCTCGCACGACCACGTCCATCCGATAGGGCTGTCCCGTCCGCGCGGGCGGGGCGAGTTCGACGTCGTGGTCGAGGTCGCGCAGCGCTTCGCGCAGTTCGTGAGGGGTCCGCGCGGTGACGCGCGCGCTCAAGAGCGCGTGCGCGATCACTCCGCGGGTGGCCTTGGCCATGTGGCTGACGACGGTGCGCCGCGGTTCACCGGCCACGATGGTCTCGCGCAGGACCCGAAGGGTGACGGTGCGTTCGGCGGTCGCGCCCGTGGGACGGAACGCCGCCGCGTAGGTCGCGGAGCGGCAGTCCACGACGAGCCGCTCCTCCGCCCGTTTGGTCAGCAGGTCCGTCAGGTGGGCGCGCCAGAACGCGCCGAGCGCTCCCAGCGCCGGCAGCCGCACCCCCATCGACAGACGGTACGGGGGGATCGGGTCATCGGGGCCGACCACGCCCCACAGGCCCGAGAAGATCAGGACGGAGTCTCGGGTGAGCTGCGCGGAGTCGCCCGTGAGCAGGTCGGGCAGGCGCAGGGCGTCGTAGAGGACGCCCGTGTAGAGGTCGGCGGCGCGCAGAGTCGGAGCGGTGCGCAGCGCGCGGTTGCGTTCGAGCGCGGTGGCGGCCTGTCCCGGGGACAGGTCCAGCGCCTTGCGCGCCTCCTCGGCGGGGCCCGCGCACACCCGCTCCAGCTCCGCCAGCACGCTCTCGCGGGCGGAGCTCACCTCGGGCAGGGTGAGCGCGCCGAGGTCGAGCAGGGCGCCGCGCCCCTCGTCGGCCTTGCCCTCCGATGGCGGCAGCAGGATGAGCATGGGTCCTCCACTCCCGGGTCGTGCGACCGTGGCGCCGACCGCGGGCCGCGGTGGCCGCCTCCCAAGCTACCCAGGGTGGAAAGTCGGGGGGCCCGTTCGGGCACGTGTCCACGATCACTCGGCCGCGCAAAGGGGGCCGGAAAAGACTTCGGCGGCGGCCTCCGGGTGAGGAGGCCGCCGCCGCACGTCTCTTGTGGGTCAGCGCTCGCCGTCGGACGCGGCGGCGGGGGTGGAGTGGAGCCGGTCGGTCTCGTCCTGGATGTCCGACGCGATCTTGCGGATCGATTCGTCGTGCTTACGCATGTGGTGGGCGCAGAACAGCAGTTCGCCACCGGAGTTGAGAACCACTCGGACATACGCCTGCGCGCCGCAACGGTCGCAACGGTCAGCAGCCGTCAGCGGCTGGGTGGGGGCAAGAGTTCCAGTCACTTCGCCTTCCTCAATACTCGGCGCTAGTCACTCAGGACAACATCTAACCGGACGCAGACCTTCCCAACCAGGTCTGTTGTACGCCGACAGCGGAATCCGCCCGGTTTGTGACCTACCTCTCCGGTTCGGCGGAACATCCTGTCCGTGTCATACCCGGCGACACGCTCCGCTACGCGGATGTCGTAGGGTGCCGCTACCCTGCAATTCGAACTACTGTGCCTATGGCACGAAGATGACGAGCACGCACGGACGGCTTCGACGGCAGACGGGCGCGCTCGTCCAGTGCCCGCCCCTGTACCTCCGCGCCCCGGTCCGCCGGCCGCGGCGCGCTCGAAAACCCTCGATTCGCAGGAGAGTCCACGTGACCGCCCTCACCGCAGCCGTCCATGACCCCGAGGATTATTCCGCGCGGCACCTTTCGGTCTTGGAAGGTCTTGAGGCGGTCCGCAAGCGGCCCGGCATGTACATCGGCTCCACCGACAGCCGGGGCCTGACCCACTGCATGTGGGAGATCATCGACAACGCCGTCGACGAGGCGCTCGGCGGCTTCTGCACACGTATCGACGTGGTGCTGCACGCCGACGGGTCGGTCGAGGTGCGCGACAACGGACGCGGCATCCCGGTCGACGTCGAACCGAAGAGCGGCCTGTCCGGCGTCGAGCTGGTCATGACCAAACTGCACGCCGGAGGCAAGTTCGGCACCGGCTCCTACACCGCCTCGGGTGGTCTGCACGGTGTCGGCGCCTCCGTCGTCAACGCCCTGTCGGCGCGTCTGGACGTCGAGGTCGACCGCGAGGGACACACCAACGCCATCAGCTTCCGGCGCGGCATTCCCGGACGCTTCGACGCCGCCGGCCCCGACGCGGGCTTCACCCCCGAGTCCGGCCTCGTCCGCACCCGCAGAGTGGCCCGCAAGGTCACCGGTACCCGGGTGCGGTTCTGGGCCGACCGTCAGATCTTCCTGAAGGACGCCGACATCGCCCGCGAGGCGCTCCTCGAACGCGCCCGTCAGACGGCCTTCCTCATTCCGGGACTGACGATCTCGGTGCGTGATGAGCGGACCGAGGGCGAGGAGCCCTACGAGGAGGAGTTCCGCTTCGACGGCGGGATCGGCGAGTTCTGCACCTTCCTCGCCCCCGACGAGCCCGTCAGCGACGTGCTGCGCATCCAGGGCACCGGCCAGTTCAAGGAGACCGTCCCGGTCCTCGACGAGAACGGCCACATGACGCCGACCGAGGTCGAGCGCCAGCTGGAGGTCGACGTCGCCCTGCGCTGGGGCACGGGGTACGACACCACGGTGCGGTCCTTCGTCAACGTCATCGCCACCCCCAAGGGGGGCACCCACCTCGCCGGTTTCGACCGGGCCCTGGTGCGCGTGATCAACGACCAGCTGCGCAGCACGAAGCTGCTCAAGGCCAGTGACGACCCGGTCGTCAAGGAGGACGTGCTGGAGGGCCTCACCGCGGTGGTGACGGTCCGGCTTCCCGAACCGCAGTTCGAGGGCCAGACCAAGGAGATCCTGGGCACCTCGGCCGCCAGCCGCATCGTCTCCCAGGTGGTGGGCAAGGAGCTACGGCACTTCCTGACCTCCACCAAGCGGGCCGAGAAGCAGCAGGCGCGCGCCGTCTTGGAGAAGGTCGCCAACGCGGCCAAGGCGCGCCTTGCGGCCCGGCAGCAGCGCGAGACCCAGCGCCGCAAGAACGCCCTGGAGAACTCCGCGCTGCCCGCCAAGCTGGTCGACTGCCGCAGCGAGGGGCTGGAGCGCAGCGAGCTGTTCATCGTGGAGGGCGACTCCGCCCTGGGAACCGCCAAGCTCGCCCGCGACTCCGAGTTCCAGGCCCTGCTGCCCATCCGCGGCAAGATCCTCAACGTCCAGAAGTCGTCCGTGGCCGACATGCTGAAGAACGCCGAGTGCGCCGCGATCATCCAGGTCATCGGGGCCGGGTCGGGACGCACCTTCGACGTCGAGGCGGCGCGTTATGGCCGGGTCATCCTCATGGCCGACGCCGACGTCGACGGCGCGCACATCCGCTGCCTGCTGCTGACGCTGTTCTACCGCTACATGCGGCCCATGCTGGAGGCCGGCCGGGTCTACGCGGCCGTGCCCCCGCTGCACCGCATCGAGCTGACCAACGTCCGCAAGAAGCGCGGGGCCCGTCCCGAGGACAAGTACATCTACACCTACTCCGACGCCGAGCTGCACCGCACGCTCGCCGAGTTGGAGAAGAAGGGCAAGACCTGGAAGGAACCGGTCCAGCGCTACAAGGGCCTGGGCGAGATGGACGCCGACCAGCTCGCCGAGACCACCATGGACCCGCGTTACCGCACGCTGCGCCGGATCCGGGTGGAGCAGGCCGAGGAGGCCGCGGCGGTGTTCAGCCTCCTCATGGGCAACGAGGTCGCGCCTCGACGCGAGTTCATCGCCAAGGGCGCCCGCGAGCTCGACCTCTCCAGGATCGACGCCTAAGACGCGGACGGTCCCGGCCGCCACGTTCCCACGGGACCGCGGCGGCCGGGACCGGGCCCGCCGGCTATTCCTCCACCCACGCGCCGGTGGCGAGGAAGCGCTCCAGCGTGGCGGTGTAGGGGCGCAGGTCCAAGCCCTGGGCGGCGACCCACTCGTCGTCGTAGTAGCTGTGCCGGTACCGTTCGCCGCCGTCGCAGATCAGCGTGACGACACTGCCACGCCGTCCGCTCTCGAGCATCCGCGCCACGAGCCGCCACACCCCCCACAGGTTCGTACCGGTGGAACCGCCCGCGCACAGCCCGGTGACGTCGTTGAGATGGCGCATCGCGGCGATGCTCGCCGCGTCCGGCACCGGGATCATCACGTCGATGACCGAGGGGACGAAGCTGGGCTCCACGCGAGGACGGCCGATGCCCTCGATACGCGAGGGCATGCCGGTGGCGTAGTCGGGCGCGCCGGTGACCCAACTGGGAAAGAACGCGGAGTTCTCCGGGTCCACGACGGCCAGCCGGGTGTGGTGGCGACGGTAACGCAGGTAACGGCCGATCGTGGCCGAGGTCCCGCCGGTGCCCGCGCCCACCACGATCCAGTCGGGGATCGGGTGCCGTTCCAGGGTGAGCTGGGAGAAGATCGATTCGGCGATGTTGTTGTTACCGCGCCAGTCCGTGGCCCGCTCGGCGTAGGTGAACTGGTCCATGTAGTGACCGCCGCTCTCGGCGGCGAGCCGCTCGGCCTCGGTGTACATCTCGGCGGGGACGTCCACGAAGTGGCAGCGACCGCCGTAACGCTCGATCAGCGCGATCTTCTCCGGGCTGGTCCGGCGTGGTACGACGGTGATGAATTCCAGGCCGAGCAGCCGCGCGAAGTAGGCCTCGGAGACCGCGGTCGACCCGGAGCTCGCCTCGACGATCGTGGTCCCCTCGTCGATCCAGCCGTTGGCCAGCCCGTACAGGAACAGCGACCGGGCCAGCCGGTGCTTGAGACTGCCGGTGGGGTGGACCGACTCGTCCTTGAGGTACAGGTCGATGCCCCACTCCTCGGGCAGGGGGAAGACGTGCAGGTGGGTGTCTGCGGAGCGGGCGGCGTCGGCGGTGATCCTGCGGACGGCCTCGTCACTCCAGGAGCGGTTGCGGGAGCACGAGCGGTCGATCCACGGGTCGGGGGTGTCTGGCGAGGCTGACATGGGACGAAGCGTATACGCGGGCGGGCCGCCCCCAAGGGGAGCGGCCCGTCGCCGTCGTCGTCGCCCGGGTCAGTCGAGGGAACCTCCGGACATCACCCCGTGCATCCGGCGGTGCGGGGCGGCCTCGGATTCGCGGTTCTGCCGTTCCAGGGTCCGGGCGAGCGCGATGTGCGCCCACGCGTCACAGGGGTCGAGTTCGACCAGCCGGCGGAACGTCTCCTCCGCCTTGGCGAGCTGGGCCGAATGGAAGTAGGACCGGCCGAGGAGCTCCAGGACCGAGCGGCTGTTGGGCTCGGCCTCCGCCAGCGGGGCCAGGACCCGGGCCGCGCCGATCGGATCGCCGAGGTTGAAGAAGCGGCGGCCACGGGCAAAGGTGTCGTACGACGTCTCCGCCATGCGTACTCCTTTCGTCGGGCGTTCCAACAGAGGGGAAGCCGTGAGCATTCCCGTTCCAGCGGCCGGGTGCGGTCGCCGCGAACCCCGCCCCGTTCCCGGAAGGGCGGGGTGCCCCGCCGCCCCGGGGATCAGGAGCCCGAGGCCGGTGCGGTCACCCCGGTGTCGGTCTGGCCGCTTCCGACGAAGGCGATGGGGCGGGGAAGCGCCTCACCGGAGCCGTCGCGACGTCCGTCCAGGTCGGGCAGGCGGACCGGTCCGCCGTCCGCGCGCGAGGCCCGCGCCGGGGCGCGGCCCACCCAGGCGAAGAGCAAGGTGTCCTCGCCCTTGAGGAACCGGTGGCAGCGAACACCCCCGGTCGCGCGCCCCTTGACCGGATAGACCTCGAAGGGGGTCACCTTCGCCGCGCCGGCCTGGGATCCGGGCAGCGCGGCGGAGGTTCCGGCCACGGTGAGCACGACGGAGTCCTCGGGGACGGGAACCGCCCCGAACCACAGGGCGCGGGCGCCCTCGCCCAGCCGGACACCGGCCACGCCACCGGCCGGACGCCCCTGGGGACGCACCGACGAGGCGGGGAAGCGCAGCAGCTGGGCCTCGGAGGTGATGAAGACCAGGTCCTCCTCGCCGGTCGACAGCTGTGTCGCGCCGACGAGCCGGTCGCCCTCCTTGAGGCCGATGACCTCGAAGTCGTCCTTGTTCTGCGGATAGTCGGTGACCCGCTTGACCACGCCCTGCTCGGTGCCCACGACCAGCCCCGGTCCGTCGCCTGCGAGGCTGGCCAGCGAGATCACCCGCTCGCCGTCGGCCAGCTCCACGAACTCCGTCACCGGGGAGCCGGAGGCCAGCGGCGGCACGTCCGCCCCCTCGTCGGGCACCTCGGGCAGCTCCAGCACCGGGATCCGGATCAACCGGCCCAGGTCGGTGACGATCGCGATCTCACCGCGCACCGTCGCCGGGACCGAGGCGGTGATCGCGTCGTGGCGGACCCGCAGCCCCTCGAACATCCGCGGAAGCCGGGCCCCCACGCTGCGGCCGAGCATCCCGCTGGAGCTCAGCAGGACGTGGCAGGGGTCGTCGCCGACCTCCAGCGGGACCGCGGCGGTGCGGGTGGCGCCGGAGCTCTCCTTGAGGACGGTGCGGCGCGGCGTGGCGTACTGCTTGGCGACCTCGGCGAGCTCCTTGGAGACGACCCGGCGCAGTTTGGCGTCGGACTCCAGGATCGCGGTGAGCTCGGCGATCTCGGAGTCGAGGCGGTCACGCTCGCCCTCCAGCTCCAGCCGGTCGTACTTGGTGAGCCGGCGCAGCGGCGTGTCCAGGATGTAGCGGGCCTGGACGTCGGAGAGCCCGAAGCGGTCCATGAGACGCTCCCGCGCCTGCCCGGAGTCCTCGGATTCGCGGATCAACGCGATGACCTCGTCGATACCGAGCAGCGCGACCAGCAGGCCCGCGACCAGGTGCAGGCGCTCCTGCCGCTTGGCCCTGCGGAACTCGCAGCGACGCCGGACCACCTCGAGGCGGTGGTCGACGTAGACCGAGAGGAGCTCGCGCAGGCCCAGCGTCTGCGGCTGTCCGTCGACCAGGGCCACGTTGTTGATGCCGAAGGACTCCTCCATCGGCGTGAGGCGGTACAGCTCCTCCAGGACGGCCTCGGGGTTGAAGCCGTTCTTCAGCTCGATCACCAGCCGCAGGCCCTGGTTGCGGTCGGTGAGGTCCTTCAGGTCGGAGATGCCCTGGATCTTCTTGGCCTGCACCAGTTCCTTGATGCGGCTGACGACCTTCTCGGGGCCGACGTTGTAGGGCAGCTCGGTGACGACCAGGCCGGTGCGCCGCGGGGTGACCTTCTCGATCGACACGGTGGCGCGGGTGCGGAAGGTGCCGCGGCCCTTCACATAGGCGTCGCGGATGCCGTCGAGGCCCACGATGGTGCCGCCGGTGGGCAGGTCGGGGCCGGGGACGAACTCCATGAGGTCGTCCAGGGTGGCGTCGGGGTGTGCGATGAGGTGACGCGCGGCGGAGATGACCTCACCGAGGTTGTGCGGCGCCATGTTGGTCGCCATGCCCACCGCGATACCGGAGGCCCCGTTGACCAGCAGGTTGGGGAACGCGGCCGGCAGGACCTCGGGTTCCTGCTCCTGGCCGTCGTAGTTGGGGCGGAAGTCCACGACGTTCTCGTCGATGGAGGCGACCATCAGCTCGGCGGGGGAGGCCAGGCGCGCCTCGGTGTAGCGCATGGCCGCGGGTGCGTCGTCGCCGCCCAGAGAACCGAAGTTGCCGTGTCCGTCGACGAGCGGGACGCGCATGGCGAAGGGCTGGCTGAGCCGGACCAGCGCGTCGTAGATGGAGCCGTCGCCGTGCGGGTGCAGCTTTCCCATGACCTCGCCGACCACGCGGGCGCACTTGACGTGCGCGCGGTCGGGCCGCAGGCCCATTTCGTTCATCTGGTAGAGGATGCGCCGCTGAACGGGCTTGAGCCCGTCGCGGGCGTCCGGCAGCGCGCGCTGGTAGATGACCGAGTAGGCGTACTCCAGGAAGCTGCCGCGCATTTCCTCGGAGACGTCGATGTCGATGATCTTCTCAGCGAGTTCCGCCGGAGGTTGGGACGTAGTTCGGGCCATGACCGTAATTCTGGCCCGACCCAGTGACCACCGCGAACCGGATCGCGGGGTGAAATACCGTGCCGTCCCCGTGCCGCCGGCCGTCTCCGGCCGGAGACGGGGAGTGAGGCGTTTCATGTCATCCCCGAGAACAGGCCATACGAGGGGTGGAGACGCTGCGTAACCGGACACGGTGCTTCGGGCGGCCCGTGACGACGCGCTGTAAGTGGGACGCCGTGTCTCATCTTTCTTGTTGTATGAGATCAAACACGGTGAAATTGGGAATTCGAGCCGGTGGCGTTCCGGAGAAGGACCTGATTTTCCCGCCCTACCAGTATAAATACGGAGAGTGACGATCGTCCGTGGTCGGTCGGGGGGCGGCAAATAGTACACCTCGGCGCGGTGACGTCAAGATGGGAAGGAGGAGTGCGGTTACCCTTTGGGGTGTTCCGTCCGTTCGACACCTCGCCCCGCCCGCCCGCCGTCCGGTGGTGAGAAAGGTTGCGCCTCCGGTCCTGACCATCGATAACGTCACTTATGCTGCTGCCCTTCATCATCGCGATCCACGCCCTGGCTGCGGTCGCGATACCGCCGTTGGTACGGCTCCTGGGACCTCGCGCCTTCCTGGTGGCGAGCCTGCCGCCGATCCTGTCCGCGGTCTGGGCGCTCTCCCAGGCACCGGAGATCGTCGCCGGCCGGGCCGTTTCCGCGTCCATCCCCTGGGTGCCCGCCCTCGACATCAACCTCGACTTCCGGCTCGACGCGCTCGCCCTCGCGATGGTGCTGCTGGTCTCCGGCGTGGGCGCCGTCATCTTCTGCTACAGCGCCGCCTACTTCTCCTCCGGCGAGCGCGCGCTCGGTCGACTCGCCTCGGTGATGGTGCTGTTCGCCGGATCGATGCTCGGGGTCGTCACCACCGACAACCTGTTCGCGCTCTATGTCTTCTGGGAACTGACCTCGGTCACCTCGTTCCTGCTCGTCGGCCATGACGACCGCAAGGAGAACTCCCGGCGCGCGGCCACCCAGGCCCTGGTCACCACCGCGGGCTTCGGCCTGCTCATGCTCATCGGCTTCATCATCCTGGGCACCATCGGCGGGACCTACAGCATCTCCGCCCTGCTGGCCGACCCGCCCACCGACAGCCCCTGGTTGCCGGCGGCCCTGGTCCTCATCCTGGCCGGCGCCTTCGCCAAGTCCGCCCAGGCCCCCCTGCACTACTGGCTCCCGGGCGCGATGGTCGCCCCGACCCCGGTCAGCGGCTACCTGCACGCGGCGGCGATGGTCAAGGGCGGCGTCTACCTCATCGCCCGGCTGTCCCCCGGTTTCGCCGACGTCGATCCCTGGCGCGTCCTCGTGCTCGGCTTCGGTCTGGCCACGATGGTCGTCGGCGGGTGGCGAGCACTGCGCCAAGACGACCTGAAACTCCTCCTCGCCTACGGCACCGTCAGCCAGCTCGGTTTCCTCACCCTGCTGGCCGGGGCGGGCACCCACACCGCCGCGATCGCCACCATCGGGGTGCTGCTGTCCCACGGCCTGTTCAAGTCCACGCTGTTTTTGACCGTGGGGATCGTCGACCACCAGACGGGGACGCGCAGCATCAGCCGGCTCAGCGGCCTGGGGCGGCGGATGCCGGTGCTCGCGGTGGCGGCCGGTCTCGCGGCGGCCTCCATGGCGGGCCTGCCGCCGTTGCTCGGCTTCGTCGGCAAGGAGGCGGCGCTGGAGGCGTTCGTCCCCGGCCACGCCGGCGAACTCCCCCAGGGGGTCGCCTGGACCGTGCTGGTCGGCCTGGTGTTCGGCTCGGTGCTCACCTTCGCCTACAGCGCCAGGTTCGTCTGGGGGGCCTTCGCGGACAAGGCCACCGTCTCCGCGCGCCGCTTCAAAGCGCCCTCGGCCCCGTTCGTGGCGGCCCCGGTCCTGCTGTCGGCGGCCGGCCTGGTCCTGGGGGTCGCCTCGCCCCTCCTCGACCCGATCGCCCAGTCCTACGCCGCCGCCTACGACGACGGCGGGTACCCCTACCACCTCGCCCTGTGGCACGGCCTCACCCCGGCGCTCGGACTGTCGGCGCTGGTCATCGTCTTGGGCGCGGCGATGTTCTGGTGGCGTCGCCCCGTCGCCAGGCTGCAGAACTCGATGCCGCGCTGGCCGGACGCCGACGCGGGCTACCACCTGTTCATCCACACCGTCTACTCCAGCGCGCTGAGCGTCACGCGCCGCTCGCAGAGCGGCTCCCTGCCGGTCTACCTCGGCATCATCCTGGCCACGATGCTCGCGCTGCCGGGACTGCGCATGCTCGCGGCCCTGATCACCGGTGAGCTGGCGCTACCCCTGGGCGGAGAGCACCTGCGCCTGTGGGACAGCCCCCTTGAGGCGGTCGTCGCCCTGGTCATCATCGTCACCGCGGTCGCGACCGTGCGCGAACACCGCAGGTTCCCCGCCCTCATCCTCCTCAGCGCGATGGGATTCGGCATCGCGGGTCTGTTCGTCCTGCACGGGGCGCCCGACCTGGCGCTCACGCTGGTGCTCGTCGAAACGCTGACGACCATCATCCTGGTGTTCGTCCTGCGCCTGCTGCCGACGACCTTCCACACCCGGCCCAACGGGTGGGCCAAACGACTGACCCTCCTCCTGTGCTCGGCCGCGGGCACCTTCATCGCGGTGGCGCTGTGGCTGACGACGAGCGCGCGCACCGCCGAACCCATCTCGCGTGAGTTCGCCGGCTACGCCGAGCAGGCCGGGGGGCACAACCTCGTCAACGTGATCCTCGCCGACTTCCGCGCGCTGGACACCTTCGGTGAGGTCGTCGTCCTGGCCACCGCGGCCGTCGCGGTCGCCTCGCTGGTCCTGCTCAACCGCCGTGACCGGATCGTGGACGAGCCCGACGTCGACATCAACGAGGAGGAGATCGAACTGGCGATGCGCGCCCCCGGATCCCCCGTCAGCGAGAACGCCGACCTCGGCACGCGCGGCGAGGAGGGGGCCGACCTGCGAATCTCCCGTTCCCGAACCGGCGACAAGCCCAAGGAGGGAAGCTGACCATGGCCCTCGAAGGCAGTGGCGCCCCGCGCCCTCGTGCCACGGCCGGCGGGAGCTCCGCGGGACCGCCCGAAGGCTGGGAGGCACCGCGTGAACGGTGGCTGAGCACGGTCGTCCGTCCCGCGTTCGGTCCTCGCTCGGTCCTGCTGGAGGTCGCGGCGCGGCTGCTGATCCCCGCCATCCTCACCCTGTCGGTCTTCCTCCTGGTGTCCGGACACGACCGTCCCGGCGGAGGGTTCGCCGGAGGGCTCGTGGCGAGCATGGCCTACGTGCTGCGCTACATCGCGGGCGGTCGCCATGAACTCGCCGCGGGACTGCCGATGCGGCCCAACACCCTGCTCGCGCTGGGCATGATCGTCGCCTGCGGCGCGGCCGGTGTTCCGCTGCTGTTCGGCCGGCCCATCCTCGACACCGTCAAGTGGGAGTTCACCCTCCCGGTCTTCGGTGACGTCAAACTGCTCAGTGCGCTGATCTTCGAAACGGGGGTCTTCCTGATCGTCGTCGGTCTCGTCCTGTCCGTTGTCGCCGCGCTCGGCGCCCGCATGGAGGCGGAGGAGGCGGAGGCCCGCCAGGAGCGGGCCGCAGAGCAGGCGCGCGCCGCCCGCAGGCGAGGGGGTGAGAAGGCGTGAACACGCCCGGACTCATCCTCGTCGTGTGCGTCGCGGTCCTCTACTCCAGCGGCTTCTACCTGCTCCTCCAGCGCTCCCTGATGCGCGTCGTGTTCGGCATCCTCATCCTGGGCCACGCCGCGAACCTGTCCCTGCTCCTGACCGACGAGGCCATCACCCTGCCCCCGCTGCTGGGCGGCCCGTCGGGGGAGATGTCGGACCCGCTGCCCCACGCCATGGCGCTGACCGCGATCGTCATCACCTTCGGTGTCACCACCTTCCTGCTCGCACTCGCCTACCGGGTGTGGCTGGGAGACGAGAACGACGAAGTCCCCGACGACGTCGAGGACCGCCGCATCAGCCGGCTGACCGAGCCGGAGGACTCCTCGTGAACATGCTGCTCGCCATCCCCCTCGTGGTGCCGTTGCTGGGCGCCGCCGTGACGCTGCTGCTGCGCGGCGTTCCCCGGGCCCAGCAGATCGTCGGCGCGCTGACCCTGTCGGTGGTCATCGTCGACGCAGCGCTGCTGCTGGCGCGCACCGCCGACGGCACGGTCGTGACCACCCAGGCCGGGGCCTGGGCGGCGCCGCTGGGGATCACCCTGGTCGCCGACCCCATGGCCGCGCTGCTCCTGCTCGTCTCCTCGGTGGTCCTGCTGATCGTCCTGCTCTACGCGATCGGGCAGGACATCGGCGGGCTCAGCCGGGCCACGCCGCAGGTGTTCCACCCGACCTACCTCGTGCTGACCGCGGGCGTGTGCCTCAGCTTCATCGCCGGCGACCTGTTCAACCTGTTCGTCGGGTTCGAGATCATGCTGACCGCGAGCTACGCCCTCATCACCCAGGCGCCCACCAGGGCGCGGGTCCGCGCGAGCATGATCTACACCGTCGTCAGCCTGACCTCATCGATCCTCTTCCTCACCGGGATCGCCCTGGTCTACGCCCTGACGGGCACCGTCAACATGGCCGACATCGCCGAGAAGCTCGGTGCCGCCCCTCCGGAGCTGCGGATGGTGCTGGCCCTGCTGTTCTTCGTGGTGTTCGGGATCAAGGCCGCCATCGTGCCCATGCACTTCTGGCTGCCCGACAGCTATCCGGTGGCCCTCACCCGCATCTCGGCGATCTTCGCCGCGCTGCTGACCAAGGTCGCGGTGTATGCGATCATCCGCACCCAGACGCTGCTGTTCTTCCGCGACGACATCTCCGACGTACTGCTGTGGGTGGCGATCGCGACCATGGTCGTGGGGATCCTCGGCGCCCTGGTCCAAGACGACGTCAACCGGGTCATGTCCTTCGCCCTGGTCAGCCACATCGGTTTCATGATCTTCGGGCTGGGCGTGGGAACGGCCGCGGGTCTGGCCGGGGCGGTGTTCTACCTCGTGCACCACATCATCGTCCAGGCCACGCTCTTCCTGGTGAACGGGCTGATGCGGCAGTACGTGGGGCACACCTCGCTGCGCGCCATCCGCGGGCTGACCACGGTGTCCCCGGCGCTGGCGCTCTTCTTCTTCCTGCCGGCGCTCAGCCTGGCCGGGCTGCCGCCGATGTCGGGCTTCGTCGCCAAGGTCGCGCTGTTCGAGGCTGGTTTCGCCGAGGGAAGCCCGCTCGTCCTGGCCGGCATCGTCGCGGGTCTGTTGACCAGCCTGCTCACGCTGATCGCGGTCTTTCGGATCTGGACCCGGGCGTTTTGGGGCACTCCGCTGCCGGACATGGTCGAGGCGAAGGAGCGGCTGCGCAACGGCGCCAACCTCGGCGGTCTGCGTTTCATGACCACGATGACCGGGGTCATGGTCGCCGTCGGGCTGTTCGTGGCGGTCGCGGCCGGACCGTTGGCCTCGATCGGCTTCACCGCGGCCGAGGGGCTGGTCAACGGCGACGCCTACATCGAGGCCGTACTGGGAGAGGGGGCGCGATGACCGCGGCGGACGAGAGCGGCGCGGTGCGTCCCGTGGAGGCGCCCGCCGACGAGCGGAGCTGGCTCCAGCGTCTCCTGGGGCGCCTGCCCACGGTCGTCTGGCTCACGGTGATGTGGGTCATCCTGTGGGGGGACCCGTCCCCGGGAACGATCCTGGCCGGTCTGCTCGTGGCCTCGCTGGGCTACTCGGCCGCGCGTCTCCCGCACCTGCCGGTCCGGCTGGGATTTCACCCGATCGCGGTGTTGCGGCTGGCCTCGCGCATCGGCTACGACCTTTTCGCCTCCAGCGTCAGAGTGGCCTTCCACGTTCTGTGGCGGCCGGAGCGGACCCGCGGCGCGATCGTCGCGGTCCCCATGCGCACCGACTCCGACTTCCTGCTCGCCCTGGTCAGCGGAGGTCTGTCCCTGGTCACCGGGAGCCTGGTGATCGAACTCAACCGTGACCAAGGGGTCATCTACGTGCACGGTATCCCCGTGGCCTCGCCCGAGGCGGTGGAGGGGCTGCGCCGCCAGGTGCGCCGTACCGAGGAACTGATCGTCCGCGCGTTCGGCAACGCCGAGGACATCGCGGAGTTCGAACGCGCCGAACGCGAGTACGCCACGACCACGCGGAAGGAGACGTCGTGAACGTCTTGGAACACGTCTACACCGCGACGTTCGCCATGCTGGGCGCGGGCGTGCTGTTCACGCTCGTCCGCCTGGTGCGCGGGCCGTCGGTGCTCGACCGCATCATCTGCCTCAACGCGCTGTCGGTGCTGGTGGTCAGCTCGATCGCGGTGGAGGTCGCGGTCCGCGGCGACACCGCCTACATCGGCCTCATGGTGACGATCGCGCTGCTGGGCTTCGTCGGCACGTTGACGGCGGCCCGGTTCGCGGAGAGGCGGGCCCATGACCGTGGCTGACTGGGCGACCGCGGTGCTGCTGCCGCTCGGTGCGCTGTTCGCGCTCATCGGCACCTTCGGCCTGGTGCGGTTCCCCACGCTGTTGGGGCGCCTGCACGCGGCGACCAAGCCGGACACGGTGGGGCTGGTCCTGCTCCTACTCGGAGCCGCGTTCCAGCTGCCCGACGTCGGTTCGGCCGTGCCGCTGGCCCTGGTGGGCCTGTTCCAGTTCCTGACGGTCCCGGTTCTGGCCCAGACGATCGGGCGTGTCGCCTACAGCCGTGGCGAGAGCGACCGCGCCCACCTGGTGACCGACGAACTGCGGCAGGCGCTGCGCGAATCGCGCGACGACGGGGAGTGACCCGCGGCCGGTTGCCGGGACCGGGCGGCGCCGCGGCGCGGGCTCTGATAGCAAGGAGGACATGGTGACTTCAGCACCGTCCGAAACCGCGGCCCCGGCCTCGGACGAATCGGCCCTGCGCGAGGCGGCCGAGCGCCACCTCCGCGCGCTCGCCGGCCCGTCCGCCCGGCTGCGCGAGGACCAGTGGCGGGCCATCCACGCCCTTGTCGCCGAACGGCGCCGGGCCCTCGTCGTGCAGCGCACCGGGTGGGGCAAGTCGGCGGTCTACTTCGTGGCCACCGCGCTGCGCCGGGCCGAGGGGGCGGGCCCGACCGTCATCATCTCGCCGTTGCTCGCCCTGATGCGCAACCAGATCGCCGCGGCCGAACGGGCCGGGATCTCGGCCCGTACCATCAACAGCGCCAACCTCGACGAGTGGGAGCGGATCTACGCCGACATCGCGGCCGGCTCCGTGGACGTGCTGCTGGTCAGTCCCGAGCGGCTCAACAACCCCGACTTCCGCGACCAGGTCCTCCCCCGTCTCGCCGAGGGCGCCGGCCTGGTCGTCGTGGACGAGGCCCACTGCGTCTCCGACTGGGGGCACGACTTCCGCCCCGACTACCGGCGCATCCGCACGCTGCTGGCCGGGCTTCCGCGGGGCGTTCCGGTCCTCGCCACCACGGCCACGGCCAACGAGCGCGTCACCCGCGACGTCGCCGAACAGCTCGACATCGGCGACGGCGCGGGGACCCTGGTGCTGCGCGGCGCCCTCGACCGCGAGAGCCTGCGGCTGGCGGTGGTACGGCTTCCCGACAGCACCGCGCGGCTGAGCTGGCTGGCCCAGCACCTGGGCGAACTGCCCGGCTCCGGCATCGTCTACACGCTGACCGTCGCCGCGGCCGTGGAGACCGCGGCCTTCCTTGGTGAACGCGGTTACGACGTGCGCGCCTACACCGGGCAGACCGACCCCGAGGAACGCCGCAGGGCCGAGGACGACCTGCTCGCCAACCGCACCAAGGCGCTGGTGGCCACCAGCGCCCTGGGGATGGGGTTCGACAAACCCGACCTCGGATTCGTCGTCCACCTCGGCGCGCCCCAGTCGCCCATCTCCTACTACCAGCAGGTGGGCCGGGCGGGCCGTGGCGTCGAGCGCGCCGAGGCCATCCTGCTCCCCGGCCGCGAGGACCGCGAGATCTGGGCCTATTTCGCCAGTCTCGCCTTCCCGCCGGAGGAGATCGTGCGCCGCACCCTCGACGCCCTCGCCGAGGCGGACGGCCCGGTGTCGTTGCCGCGGCTGGAGGCCCGCGTCGACCTGGGCCGCAGCCGGCTGGAGCAGATGCTCAAGGTGCTCGACGTCGACGGCGCGGTGCGCCGGGTCCGTGGTGGCTGGACCGCCACCGGACGTCCCTGGAGCTACGACGCCGACCGTTACGCCGCGGTCGCCGCGGCGCGCGAGATCGAGCAGCGGGCGATGCTCGACTACGCCGACACCACCGGGTGCCGGATGGAGTTCCTGCGCCGTCAGCTCGACGACGCCGACGCGGGGCCCTGCGGCCGGTGCGACAACTGCACGGGGGGCCGCTGGCCCGTGGACGTCGATCCCGCGCAGCGGCAGGCCGCGGCCGAGCATCTGGATCGTCCCGGTACCGTCATCTCCCCCCGCAAGCAGTGGCCCACCGGCATGGACGCGCTGGGGGTCGGCCTTTCCGGCAACATCCGCCCCGAGCACCGAGCGGAGGAGGGACGCGCCCTCGCCCGCCTGACCGACATCGGCTGGGGGACCACCCTGCGCCGTCTCCTCGCCGAGGAGGCCCCAGACGAACCGGTCGCGGATCGGGTGTTCCAGGGGCTCGTCCGGGTTCTGGCGGCCTGGCCGTGGCAACAGCGGCCGGTCGGCGTCGTCGCCATGCCCTCACGCGGCAGGCCGGTCATGATCACCGACCTCGCCGCGCGGATCGCGCGGGTCGGCCGGCTGGCCCCGCTGGGGACGCTCGCATACACCGGGCCCGACGGCCCCGGGGCGCGCCGTCACAACAGCGCCCAGCGGCTCGCCTCGGTGTGGCACGCGCTCACCGTGCCCGACCCCCTGCGCGCGGCCCTGGCCGGGGTCGACGGGCCGGTTCTGCTGGTCGACGACTTCACCGACACCGGGTGGAGCCTGACCGTGGCGGCCCGGCTGCTGCGTGAGGCCGGCTCGGGCCCGGTCCTGCCCCTGACCCTGGCCTCCCGGTCCTGAGCCGTCAGGGCGCGTTCTCCGGCCGGGAGGGCGCCGAGTGAGGATGTTCGACGGCCCCCTCCGGTGACCTCGTGTGGCCCGCATCGATGGGCGGCGCGGGAGGAGATCGGGAGGGGCCTTCCCGGTTCGCGTCCGCCACCGCCTCGTCTCGCGCAAGGCGAGGCGGCGTCGCCTCGTGGCCCCGGCCGCCGGCGCGTGGTCGCGGGAGGCGCCGGATGGGTGGTCTGGGGGGCGATCGGTGTCCGCGCGCCGAAGGGCGCGCCCGGCCGCTCCCTCGGACGTCGGCCGACCGGCGTGTTCGCCCGACCGCGCGGAGCAGCGGGGACGGGGATGGGAACGTCGGGCGGCGCGCGGGATCCCGGTCCGGGGGAGCTCGGCGAGGCCGCTGCCATCGTCCCGCCGAGGAGGAGGCGCGGACCCGCGGGGCCGAGCCCGTCCGGAGGTCCCGAACCTGAGGAGGGGCACGACCGGAGGGTCCGCCCCGGACCCGTGGCGGGTTTCGGGGCCCACGGAGGGGAGGCGGACCCCGCGCCGGTCCGCGACGGGGTCAGCCGAGGTCGGGGCGGGCTCCCGGCTGGTGGAGGGCACGCGCGGCCAGGCGCTGCGCGGAGGCCAGCGCGTCCCTGGGGTGCTTGCCGGCCAGCCACGGTGGGAGGAAGCCGGCGATGAAGGCGTCGCCCGCGCCGATCGACCCGGGAGAGGGCTCGACGGGCTCGGCGGGGAGCACGATGATGTCGTCCCGGTTCCGCGACGCCCACAGGGCGCCCGCGTCACCGAGCTTGATCACCACGTTGGGGTACCAGGCGATGAGGACCTTGGCCGCGGCCTCGGCCTCCTCCCGCCCGGTGAGCACGGTGGCCTGCTCCTTGTTGGCGAACAGCAGCCGCGCGTCCGTGGTCCACTCCAGGAAGTCCTCGGCGCCGGCGCGCTCCAGCGGGGCGTGGGAGCCGCCGTCCACCGAGATGGACATGCCCGTGGACCTGGCCATGCGCAGCGCCGCGCGCGCGGCGCGCCGGGACCCCTCGTTGAGGAGGGTGTAGCCGGACAGGTGCAGATGACCGTCGGGCCCGAACACGTCGCGGGGGAGGTCCTCGGGCTGGAGCGCGGCGTTGGCGCCGGGGTCGCTCAGCATCGTGCGGTCGCCGCGGTGGGTGATCATCACCACGCAGGTGCCGGTGGGACGCTCGGGGTCCATGACCATGCGCGCGTCGATGCCGTACCCCATGAGCTCCATCTCGCGGGTACGGCCGGTGATGTCGGAGCCGCGCCGGCCGACGAGCGTGGTGTCGGTCCCCTCGACGGCGAGCCAGGCGGCCACGTTGGCGCCGGATCCGCCGCCGTACATGATCACCGAGGCGGGGGTGTCACTTCCTCTGGCCAATGGGTGGAAAGCCCGCGCGACAGCGTCGGTCATCAGATCGCCGATCACGACCACTCGCGTCATACCGTCACCGCCTTGCCGACCGAGCTGCGAGCCTGCCCCGCCCTGTTTTTCGAATGCGCTCCTGACGTTAACAGGTCCTGGGGAGACCGTGGGTAACGAAGTGACGGAGGGGAAGGTGAGATCGGTCCAACGGAAGCGTCACTACTTCTGTCCGAAACGCCCGAATCGCCGGCGTGCTGCCTCCAGCGCGTAGGAAAACTCGTTTACTCTCAAAACCGTGCAGCCTTACCCGAAACACTGGGAAGCCGACGTCGTCCTCACCGATGGCGGTACCGCGCATATCCGTCCCATCACCCCCCAGGACGCCGGCCTGCTCCAGGAGTTCCACTCCCGCCTGTCACCCGAGACCATCTACTACCGGTTTTTCGCGCCCTATCCGAAACTGTCGCGACGCGATGTCGAACGGTTCACCACGGTGGACTACGAGGACCGGGTGGCCCTGATCGCGACCATCGGCGATCCCATGGTCGCGGTGGTCCGCTACGACAAGGTGGGGCCCGACGAGGCGGAGGTCGCCTTCGTCGTCGAGGACGCCCACCAGGGGCGCGGTCTGGCCTCGGTACTGCTGGAGCACATCGGTGAGGCCGCGCGCGAGCGCGGGGTGCGCCGCTTCATCGCCGATGTCCTCCCGGAGAACCGGCGCATGATCAACGTCTTCCGGGAAGCCGGATACACGGCCCAGCAGACCTTCGACGAAGGCGTCATCCGGCTCACCCTCGACCTGGAGCCCACCGAGGAGTCCCGCGAGGTCATGCGCGCGAGGGAACAGCGCGCGGAGTCCCGGTCCATCGCACGGCTGCTCTTCCCGGAGTCGGTCGCGGTGATCGGCGCCAGCCGTACCGCCCACACCATCGGGCAGACCGCCCTGCGCAACCTCATCGCCGGCGACTTCCGCGGCCCGGTCTTCCCCGTGCACCCCGAGGCCAAGGCCGTGGCGGGCGTGCGCGCCTACCCCAGTGTCCTCGACATCCCCGACCCGGTGGACCTCGCGGTCGTCGCGGTACGCGCCGACATGGTCGCCGACGTCGTGGACCAGTGCGCCCGCAAGGGGGTGCACGGTCTGGTCGTGGTCAGCTCCGGCTTCGGCGAGGCCGGACCCGAGGGACGGGCCCGCCAGGACGAACTGGTGCTGACCGCGCGTGCCGCGGGGATGCGCGTCGTCGGCCCCAACTGCCTGGGGATCGCCAACACCGACCCCGCGGTCTCGCTCAACGCCACGCTCTCACCCGACGTGCCCCCGCGCGGCCCCATCGGCTTCTTCTCCCAGTCGGGCGCGCTCGGCCGGGCGATCCTGCAACGGGTGGCCCAGCGTGGCATGGGCCTGTCGACCTTCGTCTCCGCGGGCAACCGCGCCGACGTCTCGGGCAACGACCTCATGCAGTACTGGGAGGAGGATCCCGCCACCGAGGTGGTCCTCCAGTACCTGGAGTCGCTGGGCAACCCGCGCAAGTTCACCCGGCTGGCCCGCCGGCTGGCCCGGCACAAACCGGTCGTCGCCGTGCGCAGTGGCGGATCCTCCCAGGGGGTTCCCACCGGGCACGCCGCCAACGCCCTCGCGCTGCCGGACTACGCGGTCACCTCTCTGTTCCAGCAGGCCGGCGTGGTGCGGGTCGACGACATCACGCAGATGTTCGACGTCGCCCAACTGTTCGCCTACCAGCCGCTTCCCGCGGGGCCGCGGGTCGGCATCCTCGGTAACTCCGACTCCCTCGGCCTGCTCGTCAAGGACGCCTGCGTACGCTCCGGCCTGCGCCCCCACGATCCGGTCGACCTCGGCCCGACCGCCACCGCCGAGGACTTCGACGCGGCGCTCGGCGCCGCGCTGGCCGACGATTCGGTCCACTCGGTCGTGGTGGTGTTCATCCCCGCCCTGAACCCGATCTCCGACGACGTGGCCGAGGTCCTGCGGACCCGGGCGGCCACCGCGTCCAAGCCGATCGTGACCACCTACCTGGGCTACCAGGGGCTGCCCGAAGAGCTGCGTCGGGTCGGTCCCGACGGGGAGACCATCCGCGGGTCGATCCCCTCCTACCCGGCGCCCGAGGACGCGGTGCGCGCGCTGGCCCACGCCACCCGCTACGCGATGTGGCGCGAACGCGACCTCGGCCGCCACCCGGAGCTGGCCGACATCGACCGGGCCGCGGCGCGGGAACTGATCAGCGAGGCGCTGGCCGACGCCGAGGTGTCCGGCGAGCCGTCCCACTCGGTCTGGTTCACCAGTGAGCCGGTGCACGACGAGGAGAGCGCGGTCGCGCCCGAGATCGCCCGGCGGCTGCTGGCCTGCTATGGCATCGACGTCTGGCGCGACATCCCGGTGGCCTCCGCGGCCGAGGCGGTCGCCGCGGCCGAGGAACTGGGGTATCCGGTGGTCGTCAAGGCCAACGCCCCCGATCTGCGGCTGCGTTCGGGCGGCGGTGGGATCCGGGCGGATCTGCACACCGCCGAGGACGTGCGCGGGGCCTACACCGCGTTGCACGACCGTCTCGGCGAGGAGGCGATGCTGGTCGTCCAGCGGATGGCCGTCCTGCCGGGGGTGCCCACGGTGGTACGGGCGGGGGAGAACCCCTCGTTCGGTTCGGTGGTCGCCTTCGGACTCGCCGACGCCACCGCCGAACTGCTGGACGACCGGGCCTACCGTCTCGCCCCGCTCACCGACTCCGACGCCGCCGACCTGGTCCGCGCCGTCCGTTCCTCGGCCCTGCTGTTCGGGCTTCCCGCGGGCGCCTCGTCCCTGGCCGACCAGCCCGACGTCGACGCGCTGGAGGACCTGCTGGTGCGGGTGTCACGCCTGGTCGACGCGCTGCCCGAGGTCGCCCACGTCGACTTGGACCCGGTCGTCGTCAACGCCAGCGGCGCCCACGTGCTGGGGGCGCGCGTCTGGCTGCGCGAGGCCCCCGAGGTCCGCCTCGACTATGGCCCGCGGCGGTTGCGCGTTCCCTTCTGAGGGCGTGCGGCCCGCGCCCCACGGCGCGGGCCGCCCTCACGCCGGTTCCGGCTGGGGCTCGGGCTCCGGTGGCGGCGCCGGCGGTTCGGGGGGAAGGGGACTGGGCTCCGGCGGCACCGGGTCGGGGCCGGGCATGGGCGGTCCCGGGGGCTGGGGGGTCGGTATCGGTGGGACGGTCATCACATACATAATCGACCCCTACCCGCCCGCCCGGCCGCTATCCGTGCTCCCGCGTCCCTCCCTTGAGCCTCCTCCGCCCGGGTCGTCGTCCGGGTGCGTGCGGTCATCAGGAGAGGGCAGGATGGGGGCATGAGGAAAACGCGTGCTGTGTCCACTGACTGGCGCTCGGAGATCGAGCGCAGTGGGTACTACCCCGGGCTCGTGGCCGACGCCGTGGCCACCACCCTCGGCACTGAGACCGCCGAAGCCTTCGTGGTCCACCACGAGGCCACGTTCGACCCCGGAATGGAAGTGCGGCGGCACATCACCGTCCTGCTGCTCACGCCCACCCGCCTGGTCGTCTGCCACACCGACGAGCACCCGCCCGCGGGCCCGGGTGAGCGCCCGCACGCCTCCACGACCACCGACGCCATCAAGCTCGGCAACATCCAGTCCGTCGCGCTCACCCGCGTCGTGCCCGACCCCGCCGCCTACGTGCCGGGCACCCCGCCCAGCGAGGTCGTCTTGAGCATCAACCTCGCGGTCAACTGGGGGGCCATCGCCCACATCGATCTCGAACCCGCCGCGTGCGCCGACGAGTCGTGCGACCTCGACCACGGTTACACCGGCGCGATCACCGCCGAGCCGCTGACCCTGCGCGTCAGCCAGGCCGCTGACGGAGCCGACGCCGTCGCCAACCTGCTCGGGTTCGCCCGCGCGCTGACCGAGGCCACCACCGGCTGACGTCCCGCCCTCTCGCAACGACCCAGGAGAACCCCGTGTCCCCCGCCCCCGCCGTCTTCGACACACCCCGCTACGGTGCGGCGTCCCTGGCCGACCTCGCCCCCTCCGTGCTGGCCTCCCTCGGCGTCCCGGGGGAACCCAACGTGCTCGGCCTCGTCCCGTCCCGGCGCGCGTGCGTGCTCCTCGTCGACGGCATGGGCTGGGAGGCACTGCGCGCCAACCGGGAGCACGCCCCCTTCCTGGCGTCGCTGCTGGAGGGCGGCGGGCCGTTGACGGCGGGTTTCCCCACCACCACGGCGACCAGTCTCACCTCCTTCGGCACCGGCGCCGCGCCCGGCCACCACGGCATCCTGGGCTACCAGGTCGCCGTGCCCGGCCACGACCGCGTCATGAACTCGCTGAGCTGGGACCCCGGGATCGAGCCGGAGGAGTGGCAGCCCCGGCGGACCGTCTACCAAAGGGCCGAGGCCGCAGGGGTGCACGCCTCTTATGTGGCGGCGGGGATGTTCGAAGGGAGCGGCTTCAGCCGCGCCTCGGCACGGGGCAGCCGCTACGTCGCGGCCGACGGGATCACCGCGCTCCTGGCGCAGGCCGAGGCGCAGCTGCACGCGGCCCAACGCTGTTTCGTGTTCGTCTACCACAGCGCGCTGGACTCCAACGGCCACCACTACGGGGTCGACTCCTCGCACTGGCGCCACCACCTCGCGCTGGTCGACCGGTTCGCCGAACGGCTCGCCGCGGTGCTGCCGCCCGACGCCGCCCTGTACATCACCGCCGACCACGGCATGGTCGACATCGGCGCGGACGCCCGCGTCGACGTGGAGAGCGATCCGGAGCTGAACGCCGGGGTGCGCGTGCTGGCGGGCGAGGCCCGGGCCCGTCAGGTCTACACGCGCCCCGGCGCCACCCCGGACGTCCTCGCCGCCTGGCGGGAGCGCCTGGAGGGACGGGCGGTGGTGGTCAGCCGTGAGGAGGCGATCGCCGAAGGCTGGTTCGGACCGGTCGGCGAGGAGTTCCTGCCCCGCATCGGCGACGTGCTGGCCCTCGCGCACGGCGACACCGCGCTGGTCGCGCCGGAGGCGGAGCGGATCGAGTCGGCGCTCGCCGGACACCACGGTTCGCTCACCCCGGCCGAACTGCGCGTCCCCCTGCTCCGCTTTTCGCCCGAGGGGTGAGCACCGACCACATTCGACGGCCCGAGGAGGACAAGGCGTGCATGTAGGCGACGAGGTACCCGACTTCGAGCTGCCCGACCAGGAGGGCAGGCCCCGCCGGCTCAGCGCCCTGCTGGCCGATGGGCCGGTGGTGCTGTTCTTCTATCCGGCCGCGATGACCCCCGGGTGCACGGCCGAGAGCTGCCACTTCCGCGACCTCGGCGCGGAGTTCGCCGCGCTGGGCGCCCAGCGGGTCGGTATCAGCGCGGATCCGGTCGACCGGCAGCTCCGGTTCGCCCAGGCCAACGGGTTCGACTATCCGCTGCTCTCCGACGCCGACGGCGAGGTGGCCGCCGCGCTGGGGGTGCGCCGGGGAGGGCCGATGGCGGTCGTGGCGCCGACACGCCGGCGCACGTTCGTGATCGACACCGACCGCCGGATCCTCGCCGTCATCAGCGGCGAGATCCGCATGCGGGCGCACGCCGACGGCGCGCTGGAGGCGCTGCGCAGGCGAAGGGGCGAGGGCTGAGCCCGAACCGACACGAGGCCCCGGGTGTACCCGGGCGGGGCGGAACGGGCAGGATCGGGTCAGCATCCCGGAATCCGACCGGAAAGGGGGCCCTTGATGTCGCAGGCCACCGAGCAACTGGTGCGCGGCACCCTCGACCGGGGCGTCATGACGCTCACCCTCGACTCCCCGCGCAACCGTAACGCCCTGTCGGCGCGGTTGCGCACCGAGCTCGCGGCGGGTCTGGCCGCGGCGATGGCCGATCCGGAGGTGCGCGCCGTCGTCCTCACCGCCACCGGCCCCGCCTTCTGCGCCGGGGCCGACCTCAAGGAGGTCGCCGCGGAACTCGCCGGACAGGCCCCCGCCGCCGACGCGCCGGGCATGCCCGAACTCTTCTCGGCGATCATGGACGCGCCCAAGCCCGTGGTCGCCAAGCTCAACGGCCCGGCGCGGGCCGGCGGTATCGGGCTGGTCGCGGCCGCCGACATCGCGATCGCCCCGCAGGACGCCACCTTCGCCTTCACCGAGGTGCGCATCGGCGTCGTCCCGGCGATCATCTCCGTCCCGGTCGCGCTCCGCATGCACGACCGGCAACTCAACCGCTACTTCCTCACCGGCGAGACCTTCGACGCCGCGACGGCCGCGGCCGCCGGTCTGATCACCGCGGCGGTGCCCACCGACCGGGTGGACGCCGAGACCGAGGCGGTCCTCGACGGACTGCGCCGGGGGGCGCCCCGCGCGCTGGCCCGCACCAAGGAGCTCCTCGGCGCCTCGGAGCGGGAGGAACGGCGCCGCCGCTTCGACGAGATGGGGCGGGTCTCCCGGGAGTTCTTCGCCAGCGAGGACGCGGCGGAGGGGCGGGCGGCCTTCTTCGAGAAGCGTCCGCCGCGCTGGGTTCCCTGACCCTCCTCCGCCGACCACGCGCCGGGCGGATCCGGCCTGTCCATGGCGTGCCCACGAGACGCCCACCACAATGGGGGACGTGAACTACTCCGGAGACACGCGGGTCGGCGGACCCGCCGACGTACGCGAACTGTCCGAGCTGACCATCAGCAAGCTCGCGGTGGGCCCGATGGACAACAACGCCTACCTGCTGCGTTGCCGACGCAGCTCTGAGGCGGTCCTCATCGACGCCGCCGACGAGGCCGATCGCCTCCTCGACCTCGTCGATGGGGCGGGACTCGACCGGATCATCACCACCCACCGCCACCAGGACCACTGGCGGGCGCTGGCCGAGGTGGCCGGGGCGACCGGCGCGCGCACGGTCGCCCACCCCCTCGACGGCGGGGAGCTGCCGGTCTCGGTCGACGAGCCGGTCGAACACGGCGCCCGCGTCAAGGTCGGGGAGTGCGAGCTGGAGGTCATCCACCTGCGCGGTCACACCCCCGGCTCGATCGCGCTGTGCTACGAGGACCCCCACGGGGGAACCCACCTGTTCACCGGCGACAGCCTCTTCCCCGGGGGAGTGGGCAAGACCTGGAGCGACGCGGACTTCCGGTCCCTGCTCGCCGACGTCGAGGAGCGGATCTTCGCCCGCTTCGACGACGACACCTGGGTCTACCCCGGCCACGGCCGCGACACCACGCTGGGCGCCGAGCGCCCCCACCTGGACGAATGGCGCGAACGGGGGTGGTGACCCCCGCCCCGGGAGGGTGGGGAGCCGTCCCGGGGCTCCGCGCTAGGCGTCGGCGGCCGAGGCGCGAACCGCCGCCGCGGCCTCGGGGGACAGGGGCAGCACACGCTCGTCGGGCAGGAGCGCGAGGGCCTGCTCACTTCGGCCGGCGTCCAGGAGCTCCCGCATCCGCAGGGCCCGCGCGGTGACGTCGGCGATGCCGGTGATCCACTCCCCGGTGTAGCGCCGGACGGCCTCACCCGACAGGCCCACCTGGATCGAGCGGTGCGCCAGCGGGGCGCCGCGCACGTCGCGTTCGGGGTCCCACTGGACGCGCACCGGGGAACGCCCCAGCGCCGCGCGCCACTCCTCGTGGGTGTCGTGCAGGGCGCGGTCGAAGTGACTCGGGCAGGAGTGGCGCAGCGCCCATTCGAAGCCCTCGCGCCGGATCCGCACGGCCAGGACCCGTTCCTGGCCGGGCTTGGCGGCGTAACCGCAGCGGTACATCATCCACAGGAAGGAGGGCTTGATCCAGGTCATCCGCTCGTGTTTGAACGGCGGGACGAAGGTCCCCGCGGCCAGGGCCGCGTCCGCGATCGGGGCGGGATAGGCCTGGTAGACGACGAGCGTGGTGTCGTCGTGGTCGGCGCGGACCTCGCGGGCGGCGGGGACTCGGGAGGGCGTGGCTCGCATGGCCTCCATCATCCCGAGGAGGACAAGCGGTTTTTTCAGGGGAGGTCGGGGTCCTCGCGTTCCCGCACCGCCTGTTCCTCGGCGCTGTAGGCCCCCCGGTCGAATCCCGCGTCCCCGGCCACCAGTTCGTCCTCGTCGTCCTCGCGGACCCCCTCGTCCTCGGCGACCAGGCGCTCGGCCGCGGGGTCGGCGTCGATGTCCCCCTCGGGGTCCGGGCGCGTCTCGCCGAAGTCGGGCTCCTCACGCGACAGCGCGACGTCGAGAGGTTCGCCGGCCTCCTTCTCGGTGCCGGTCGTCCCGAACTCGTCCATCGCCTGGGGGCGCTCGTTCGGCAGGATCAGGTCCTCGGTGCTGTCCTCCTGGGCGGGCAGGGCGTCGTTCTCCCAGTCCGCGGCGGTGTTGTTGATCGGTTCCGTGCGCTGATCCGGTTGCTTCTCGGTCATGGGGATCCCCTACCACCGCCTCGTGCGGTCATGCGCGGGACGGGCCGGTGATCAACTCGGCGGGGGATAGGCGCGCTCGGTCGGCGGAAGCGGACGACGGCCGGCGAAACCGAGGTCGATCCGGTGGTACCAGGCGATCTCGGTCTCGCCCTCGAGCCAGCACAGCCGTACGGGGGTCCCGCTGAGGAGGACGGGGAAGTCGAGGAGCAGGGGCGCCACCCCCTTGACCTCGATCCCCGCCTCGCCGAGCTCCGCGGGGATCTCGGCGAGGCGCGCCTCCAGCGCCTTCAACTCGGCCATCCCGCCCAGTGGGGACATGCCGCCGGTGTTCAGGTCGGCGGCGAGCTGGACGAGGTCCGCGCGGACGGCCACCAACTCGTCGGTCAGCTCGCGGACCCACGGTAGGAGCGCGTGCGCTTCGGCGGTGGAGAACAGCCGCCGAGCCCCGTCCCCGCCGCCCTGGTGGGGGACAGGGCCGGGGGTGTCGTCTTTGCTGTGACCCATGCCCGTACGCTATCCACTCCGACGCCGGGAGGGGGCGCAATCCAGCTCGTCGCAGGTCATCCGGCGCCAAAACAGACGAATCCCGCCTCGGAGAGGTGGTCGGCGACCGCCTGGGCCGGTGGCGTTCCGGCGAGAAGCGCGGCGTACAGGGCGGCCATGGACCGTCCGGCTCCCCTGTCGCGCACCGGCAGCATGCTTGCGATGACCGTCCGTCCGCCGCGCGCCAGCACGGTGCTCACCAACCCGAGGGGGACCCCGGTGGGGGAGGAGACCGACTGGCCCAACCCGCAGGAGGACAGGACCGTCAACCAGGGGAGGCGCGCCGGCCGCTCCATGTCGTAGGCGAACAACGGGCCGCCGTTCAGGAGGAGCCCCGAACGCATGGGCGCGTCCATCGGAACCATCCCGTGCGCGCCGAGGTGGGCGATGTCGGCGGCTCCCAGCTCGCGCAGCACGGCGTCGGCGGTCGCGGCCGCGCCGGAGAGCACGGTCGCCCCGGGCAGGAGCCGGGAGAGCGCGCGAATCTCGTCCTCGGCGCCGGCCAGCCCCGGTCCCGCCACGATGAGGGGGCGTCCCGGCGGGGACGGGGCCGGCCGCGATCGGCAGGCGAGCCAGGTCCGGGCGGAGGGGACGACGCTCACCGGGAGTCCGCGCAGACCCGGCAGCACCCCCCAGGGCAGGGCGTGGGCCTCGGGAGGGGGGACCACCACCAGGGGCCGGCCGCCGATCGCGTCGCCGATGGGGTCGACCAATAACCGTTGCACCAGGGCCGCCCGCGCCTCGGTGAGCGCGTCCGCGGCCGTGGAGGGGGTCACGACGCCCAGCCGCGCGGCGTGCAGCAGTTTGGCCACGGCGTCGGCGCGGTCGGGCGAGTCCGGCAGCCGGTGGGCGCGTACCCGACCCGCCACGAGGGTGATCGCCACGGGTCCCCTCCCGTCCTCCGCGTAGCGGACGAAGGCCCGCGAACCCAGCTCGCCGGCGAGCCGGGCCACCAGGGTGCCGGACGCCCAGGGGGAGGCGAGCGGGCGGGCGGCGCAGGCGGCGTGCCACCGGGCCAGGCCCAGCCTCAGGGAGAGCCGACCCAGTTCCCGGCGGGCCGAGACGTCCCCGGCCGTGGCCTGGTCGTGGGCCGAACGGTAGCGGTCCAGCAGGGCGGCCCAGCCGGTGTCGTGGCAACGGGAGTCGGGGGAGGAGGCCGGCCGCCACTCCAGGAACTCCAGCGCGGTGGCGGCGTCGCCGTCCTCCAGCGAGATCCGCGCCCCGAGCCCGGCCAGCTCGTGCCCGGCCGGCCGGGCGTGGGCCACCAGCTCGACATGGCCGCATCCGAGGGGAGGCCCGGCCTCCCGCGACAGGCCCCTCTCCAGCACCTGGCGTGCCACCTCGCGCCGGTCCTCGGCCAGCGCACGCAGCGCCGCGGCGTGAAAGGGACCGGGAGCCGGATCCCCGCCCAGCGGCGTGGTGGCGATCCGCAGCGCGAGCGCCCGGCCGGCGTCCGCCGTGGCCGGCAGGTCGCGGGGCCATTCCGGAGGCGGCGCCTCTGAGAGGACGGGACCGTCCCCATGGGTGTCCGGGCGCGGTCCGGACACCGCGGGTGCCTCCGTCCGCACCGCGTCGGCGGGCTGGGTTTGGCTCCGCAGGCCGGTGCGGCCGGTCGGCCCCGGACGGGGCGCGTGCGGCGTCCCGATACGCCGGGAGGGGGCGAAGCGCGCGGCCCACTCCACCTGACGGGCGATCCCGGCCCACGACGAATGGGGTGGGAACGCCTCGCGCACCCGCCGGGCGCGTTCCACCGCCGTGTCCCGGTCGCCCATGTTCAGGTGGACCTTGGCCTCCAGGAGGCGGCGAACGGCGAACTCGGAGTCGCGGTGTTCGGTCTCGCAGGACGCCGCCGCGCGGCGGATCAGCGTCGCGGCGTCGCGGAACAGCCCGGCCGCCACCAGCGCGTTGGCGCGGTCCAGCGCCAACGCGCCGAGCCGGCTGCCGGGCAGCAGGGGAGAGGCGGCGGCGAAGCGGTTCATCGCGGCGCCGACGTCCCCCCGGACGACCTCGACACAGCCGAGGTTGTGCAGGACGAGACCGCCCAGGTAGTCCAGCCCGTGTTCGCGGGTGAGCGCCAGGGCCTGCTCCAGGTCGTCGGCCGCGGCGGAGAGCCTCCCGGCGTGCATCAGCGCCAGTCCCCGGTTGCTCAGCAACCCGGACAGCAACCGTCCGTCGGGCCAGGAACGCATGTGGCGCGCCGCGGCGTCGAAGCTGTCGAGCGCGTCTGAGAACAGGCCCTGTTGGCAGGCGGCCACCCCACGGTTGAGCAGGGCCAGCGCGCGCGCCGAGGGGTCGGGGCGAGCGGCCCGGTCCAGCCGGAGGTCCAGACCGCGTCCGCCACCCCGCCGGGCCAGCAGGCCCAGCCGGGTGACGTGCGCCTGGGCGGCGAGGGCGCGCGCCCCCGAGCGGCGGGCGATCGTGACGGCCCGCAGGAGAGACCGCTGGGCCGCGGCGGGATCCCCCATCTCGTGCTGGGCCAGACCCAGGGCGCGCAGGGCGATCGAGTGGATCCGGGGATCGGCCTGTTCGGCCAGCAGCCGTGTGGCGTGCCGGTGGGCGCGCGCGGGATCGCGGCCCACCAACGCCACCACCCGCGTGACCTCGTCGTCGATCCGGAGAACCACTACGCCATCGCCTTTCCGTCGCCGGCGGACGTGCGGGAACGCGGCACAACGGTCGTCGTCGCCGACGGTCACGCGCCGCTCACAGTGATAACAGCTCGCCGTCCCGCCGGGGGAGGAAACGACGAGGAAAGGCGGCGTCCCGTGGGGCCGCGTCGCCGCCTCCGCTGTGGCTCACACGCCGATCCAGCGCGTGGCCACCGGCGGACCCGAGCCGAGATGACACAGCAGGCTCACCGGCCCCCCGGGAACACCGCGCACGACGAACGCGCCGGTCCCGTCGACGCCCTCGGTCCGCCGTCCGCGTGGCCAGCGGACGACGACGGAGACGGCGCGCGGGGGGTCGAACTGCCCGACCAGGTCGCGTCGGCTGTCCTGGGAGGTGACCTCGAGCCGGAGGAGCAGGTCGCCGACCCCGAAGGTCAGGTAGCGGGGGTCCAGGCCGAAGCCCACGGCATCGCGCAGGTCCTCAGGAGGGGTGTCCGCCGAGTCGTCGAGGACGTCGGCGAGCAGTTCGCCCGGACACAGCATCGCGTGAGCGGCGCGGGCGGCGGCGAGCACCTCCGCGGGCATGGGATCCACGACCGGCGGGTCGCCGCGCAGCGACGCGAAGAACCGCCGGTCGTCAATGGGCTCGTCCAGGGACATGCCTGGTCTTCCTTCCTGTGGACTCTGGTGCGCCGGTGGCGGGGGCCGCGCCCGCGTCCGCCGCCGCGCGCTGCCGGGGGCGCGGGGTCAGCCGTCCTCGCGGAGCAGACGTTGCAACCGGCGGCGGGTCCGCCGTCGGACGGTGCGCAGCCGGTCCAGGGGGACGCCCGTCACCCGGGACACCTCCTCGGCGGGCAGGTCGGGTTCGGTGACGGCCAACAGCGCCACGAGCCGGTCCGGCAGGTCCAGCCGGGCGATGGCGGCCCGGACACCGTGCGCCCCTTCGGCGGCGATGTGCAGCGACTCGGGGCTGCGGTGGTCGGGCTCGTCGAACAGGCCCGGATCATGGGGTGCGGTCCGCCGTAGGCGCTTCAGCTGGAGACGGCACTCGTTGTGCGCCGTCGTGGCCAGCCAGGCGCCGATGCTCGAGGGGTCGCGCAACCGGGAGAGATGCTGGGTGAGCGCGCACAGGACCGTCTGCGCGACGTCCTGGGCGTCGTGGTGGGAGAGGGGGTAGGACCTGATGACCACCCACAACCGGCCCGAGTAGCGCTCCAGCAGCCTCTCCCAGGCCTCGCGGTCCCCGTTCGCGGCCCGTTCCACCAGTTCCACGACGAACGCCGCTCCACCGGGCTGGTCACCCACCCGCACCCCCAGTAAAATCGCACATCCGGCAACGCGCGGGGCAACACGCTAACCGCTCACCGTGGCCGGCGCGTGGTTACCGCTGTTTTCGGCCGACGGAGACCCTGGTGCTGCTGATGCCCATGGGGCACAATAGAGTGAGGAGACTACCTATCACGGACATCTCCTCCGCGGATACGAGGGCGTCGGGGAAGCGCACTCGTTCGTATAGGAGGTTCGGTGTCCGCACGTGGCGTCTTGTACGTCCACTCCGCGCCGGCGGCGCTGTGCCCACACGTCGAGTGGGCGGTCGCCGGTGTAGTCGGCGTGCCTGTCAAACTCGACTGGGAGGCCCAGCCCGCGGCTCCCGGGTCCTACCGCGCCGAACTCAACTGGCAGGGTGCCCCGGGAACGTCCGGTGCCATCGCCTCGGCTCTCAACGGCTGGCAACGGCTGCGTTTCGAGATCACCGAGGAGGCCACCCCCGGATGTGACGGGGTGCGCTACAGCTACACCCCCACACTCGGCGTCTTCACGGCGGTGATCAGCGCCTCGGGCGAGGTCCTCGTTCCCGAAGCGCGGTTGCGCAACGCGATGGAGCGGGCGGCGGTCCAGCAGGTCGACCTCGCCGAGGAGCTCGACCGTCTCACCGGGCGGGCCTGGGACGACGAGCTGGAGCCCTTCCGCTACGCGGGCGACGGCGCCCCCGTCCGCTGGCTGCACGCCGCGGGGTGAGGGCCGGACGGCGGCGGAGGGAGGAACGGGCTAATCGGGCCACACCGCCGCGGCGATCAGGATCGCGGCCCAGATCCCCAGGGGGACCAGGGGCCAAAACGGCAGCATCACGCCGCCGATGAGGCTGGTCACGCCCCAGATGCCGGTCATGATGATCGCCCCGCCCAACCACCAGCGCCACTCGTCGACCCAATCCCTCCAGGGAGACGAGGAGCAGGACGGACGGCTCGAACCCGGCACGGCCGCGGGCGGGTTCGAGACGGCGGGGCGTGGTTCGGGCAGGTCGGCGACCAGCTTGCTGAGATCTCCCATGACCACCGCGCGCATGGCGAGATCGAGGCGGCGGTTGTACTCCGCCAGGTCCAGCCGACCCTCGGTGTAGGCGGTTCCCAGACGCGCGGCGACGAGGTCGCGATCCTCGTCCGAAGCGCGCATGAGCCGTTCCGGGAGACGCTCCTCCTCCATCGCCCACCCCCTCCCTGGCACGTGAAGCCGATGGGGAGATTTCACGATACGCCGTGGCGACGCGGGTGAAAACCTCCAACGGTTGACCTGCGAGTTCCTCAGTCGTCGGTCGCCCGCTGACACCAGTCCGCCACGGTGTCCGCGGTGACGGGATCGGCCGCCGCGATCAACCCGGTGTGTTCGAACCCGTCACGGTAGCCGAACGGAGTGCCGTCCAGCCGGAGCAGCGCGCCCCCGGTCTCCCGCAACAGCAGTTCCGGGGCGGCCACGTCCCAATCGCGCACGGGGACGTCCTTGACGAACAGGTGCGCCGACCCCTCGGCGATCTTGCACAGCTTCAGCGAGATGCTGCCGCACTCAAGGTAACCGCGGTACCCGAAGCGGTCACGCACCCTGCGTGCGATGCCCTGTGGTTCGGCGGTGTTGTCGGTCAGGACGCCGACCCCCGGAGGCGCCGAGCGGCAGGGCGGCAGGGGACGCCCGTTGGCGTGGGCGCCCAACCCGCGCACCGCCGTGTACATCACGTCCACCTCGGGCGCGTAGACCGCGGCCAGGACCGGATCGGTCCCGGCCAGCAGGGCGGCCTGCGTGACATACCCCGGAAAACCGTGCGCGTAGCTCGCCGTCCCATCGATCGGATCGATCAGCCAGTAGCGCTCCGGACGGGAGGCGAGCAGCGAATCCGGGTCCTCCTCGCTGAGGACGGGCAGACCCGGGGTGAGCGCGCGCAACCGGCGGGCCAGGGCGTCATGGGCCAGCGCGTCGGCCCGCGCCTTGAACTGCCGCCCCTCCCAGGAACCGTCGGTGTTGCGCGGATCGGTGCGCCACTCCCGCAGCAGGACCCCCACCTCCAGCATGAGGCGGGCCAGTTCGTCCACGAGCACCGGGGCCGGCTGCTCCAGCGGACCGACGCTCATCGCTCTGCCTGCATGATCGGGCCGATGTAGTCGGGGGAGATCCGCGCGGGCTCGAAGCCGTGCGAACCGAACGTCGCCGTGTCCACGAACTCGTCGGCCCAGCGCCGCACCATCACCAGCCCCTCACGCCAGGTGTCCGACAGGGCGGAGGCATCGCCCAGGGCCTGACGCAACAGCCCGCCGATCTCGTCGACCCCGGAGGCGATGGTCAGCGGAGCGGTCGAGGAGAAACGCGGGTTGATCTCGAAGATCCGCGGCAGGCCCGAGGAGTCGAGCGCGAGCTGGACGTTGAACGGGCCGTCCGCCCGCAGGACCCGCTGTACCTCGCGGCAGACCTCGGACACGCGCTCGTCGCGCCGGGTGACGGCGAACTTGGTGACGCCGCGCTTGAGGATCACCTCCTTGGAGACCACGGCCTGGACGCGCCCGTCGCGCCACACCACCACCGAGACCGTGTACTCCGGTCCGGTGATGCGCTCCTGGATGATGAGGTCGCCCGCGGAGTAGGGGCCGTCGTTGATGAGCCGGCGCACCTCGGCGGCGGATCCGCACACGGCGACACCACGGCTGCCGCGCCCCGAACGGGGTTTGACCACGACGGGAAACTCCAGGTCGTCGGTCCACTCGGTGGCCGTGCGCGTCGCGGGTATCGGGATGCCGGCGGCCTCCAGCCGTTCCATCAGCACCAGCTTGTCCAGGCAGGTGGAGATGAAGTCCCGTCGTGGGGCGAGGACCGCGACGCCCTCGTCCTCCAGCTCGGTGACGGTGATCAGCTCCTCGTCCACGAGCGGGATGAGGGCGGCGGCGTTCTCCTTGAGGCAGATGCCGCGGATCTCGGGAAGGTAGTCGTCGGTGTCTCCCGGTGGGACGAGGTAACCCCGATCCGACAGGTACAGACCCGGTGCCGAGGGATCGATATCGGTGGCGACGACCCGATAGCCCTGGCGCCGCAGGTGCAGGATGGTTCCGGACGTGGGAGCCGAACCCGCGGTCGTGACGACGATGGTCGGCTGTTCGGAGCGCTCTTCAACGGACACCGGGGAACCTTTCCGATCGGTACGGGCGGTGAGCGGTGACCGGCTCGGATCCGCGCCGAAGAGCAGATCCGCCAGAGCCGATGATCTCCCTTCCCCGAGGGTAAGCCCCTGCTCAGCGCACTCCGAGGGGCTGGCCGGTTCCGGTTTCCAAGACAACCGGTCGGCCCGCTCGCGCGTGCGCCCCTCGGCTCAGAAGGTTCCGATTCGATCGATGAGGAAGGACTCCAGGTCGGTGATGCCGCCGAAGTGGTGTGCGTCGATGCCGATTCGCTTGGCCGCTAGCACGTTCTCCTCGCGGTCGTCGATGAACGCGACCTCCGCGGGATCGGCGTCGAGGTCGGCGAGGACGCGATGGTAGACCTCCGGATCCGGCTTGCACATGCCGAGATCGCAGCTGAAGAACAGGGCGTCGAAACGTTCCAGCAGGGGGGAGGCGCGCAGCGCACCGGCGATGTCGGAGGGGGCGTTGGACAACAGCGCGAGCCGGACCCCGCGGTCGGCGAGCCGGTGGATCAGCGCCACACTGGGCGGGAAGGCGTACAGCCAGCCACCGACGTCGGTCGCCCACAGCTCCTGGCGGCGCGCCGCGTCCCAGTCGGCGCCGATCCGGGCGGCGACCCGGTCCCAGTACTCCGCGGAGGACAGGCCGGCGTCATAGGGCCGCCGTTCGGCCCAGTAGGCCGCCCAGAAGTCCTCGGCCGTGGCGCCACTGAGGCGCTCCAACGCGGACCGGACCTCGGGCGGGGGCGGAACGGAAATGACCTCGCCGTAGTCGAACAGCACCGTGGTGATGGAGCCGTCTTCGGCCGGGACGCCCATATGATCTCCTGCCTCGTCCAAGGGTGGGGCGGGACCAGCTTAGGGCGCCGTGTCCGGACGGCAGGGGGAGGGACCCGTCGGGACGGGAACCCTCCCCGCGACGGCCTCAGGACTGTTCGTAGACCGGGGTCACGATCGCCCGGCCGAGGGTGTGGAAGAAGAGGTTGAAGCCGAGATAGGCGGGCGTGGCGGTCTCGTCGATGCCCAGCGACTCGACGTCGAGCGCGTGCACCGCGAAGAAGTACCGGTGCGGGCCGTGGCCGGCCGGCGGCGCGGCACCGATGTAGCGCCTGCTCCCGGCGTCGTTGCGCAGCGTGATCGCGCTCTCGGGCAGACCGGCGCGGTCCTCGCCGCCGGCGCCCGCGGGCAGCTCCGTGACCCCCACGGGGATGTCGCAGACCGCCCAGTGCCAAAAACCGCTGCCCGTCGGCGCGTCGGGGTCGAAGCAGGTGACGGCGAAGCTCTTGGTGCCCTCGGGGAAACCGCTCCACGTCAGATGGGGGGAGACGTCCTCGCCTCCGGCCCCCATGATCCCGCTGACCTGGGCCTTGGGCAGGGTCGTTCCGTCGGAGACGTCCGTGCTGGTCACGGTGAACGACGGAACCTCAGGTAGGAAGTCGTACGGGGATGGCGCCTTGGCCACGAAATACCTCCCGATCGGGTGAGTGCGTCCGCTGCTCGGTCCTACCCCACGATTATCGTGTGACGCCCCTGTCGCGTGGGACCCGGGCGGTGCGGCCGCGACGAGGACGGGACGCGGCGCCCAACGCGCGAGGGGAACGGAGACGTCGCCCGGTGACGGCCGGCGGGCGACGCCGACCGCTGGGGCGGACGTAGAGACGGTTGCGCGCGATCTGACGGCGCATGTCCCACAGGCACAGGTCCTTGGGGAGGTGACGGAGCGCGCGTGGCAGCCGGGGGTAGACCACACGGGTCACATAGACGAGCCGGTCGAACCGCCGTTGCTGGGTCGCCCCCCACTCCAGGCCGAGGGCGTCGCGGATCCGGGGTGGCAGCAGGCCCGCGGCGAGGAAGCGCTGTGCCCGCGCGGCGGCGCGGAGCAGCGGGTTCGGCGGGTTGAACAGGGAACGGGTGATGTGCCGCGCGGCGTCGGTGACCTCGACCGTGTCGACCGTGTGCCGCCAGTACTCGGTGAAGGCGTCGAGGTCCTTGGGCCAGTGCTCGGCCGGACAGCCCAGCGCCGTCGCGAAGATCGACGCCTGCGCGCAGGCGACCTCCTTCTCCGCGGCGGAGAGGGGACCCACGAGTAGTTCGTACATCCGCAGCGAGCCCTCATAGAGGGTGGCGGCCACCCACACCTGGAGGTCGGGGTCGAGGGCCCGGTAGCCGTCGCCGTTGACCCGGACGTGCCGGGCGCGGACGATCCGGGAGACGCGTTCGGCCTCGTCGGCCGTTCCGAAGACCGTGCCGTAGACGAAGGTGAGCGTTCCCCGGAGCCGGTCCAGGGGGCGTTCGGCGAAGTCGCTGTGCTCGTGTACGCCCCGCCCGACGGACGGGTGCGCCACCTGGAGCAGGATCGCGTATCCCGCCGCGCCCAGGACGGCGGCCTCGCGGTTGATCTGGAGGAGAGGGGAGTCGTCGGGGAAGAGTCCTGCGCCCATGTGACAAGGGTAAAGGGGAGTTGGGGAAACCATTGACGGGTTTCGACCTCCTTGTTAAGGAGGACTGATCCGGTGGTGGCGGACGCGCGCCTGTTCCCCGGTCGGGCGATCGCCCGTGGGAGACGGCGAAGTGGCGTGGCCGCGAGCCGAACCGACGCGGATGGGCGTGGCCGCGAGCGTCCCCGCCACGGGGCCCGCGAGACGTTCGCCACGCAGAACGGCCGCCTCCCCCACACCGGCCGCGGCCCCTCGTCGACCCTCTTCCGCAGGGCGGCAGAGGGCGGGCCCCGGCCACCGGGGCCGGCACGCCGGCCTCGTCCGAAGAGGCGGGGGTCTCGCCCACGCTCCGACGCGGTTGTGGCGGGCCGTCCCCGGATCGCTCCTCCCAGCGGCGGCCATCGTCCGGCGCGGCATCGGCGAGGAGGCCGGGGCCTCCTGGAGGACCGCGGCCGCCTCCCCGTCCACGTCGACATGCACACCGCCGTCCACGGAGCCGCCCGCGCCGGGGCAGGTCGTGGAGAGCGCGTCCCGTGGCCGGCGAAGGCCGGACGGTGGGATCGGGAGGACGGCCCCCACCTGGCTGGGGCGCTCACGGAGGAGGCAGGAGGCCGTTGCCCAGCGCGCCCGTCACCTCGGTGACGCCATCGGCCGAATCCGCGCGCGGTCCGGAGACCACGGAGCCCTCTCGGGGGTGCCGAGAGGGCTCCGATCCTGGGACGTCGCCTGAGGCGAGGGGTCAGGTGTTCCCCACCTCGACACGGCGGAAGGTCCGGGCGGTGTAGACGGCGGTGGCGAGGGCGACGGCGGCCAAGAGGGCGAAACCGATGGTGTAGGCACCGGTGGCCTGGTAGACGACGCCCATGACCAGGGGCGGGAAGTAACCGCCGAGGCCGCCGGCGGCGCCGACGAGGCCGGTGACGGTGCCGACCTGGGTGGAGGGGACCAGGCGGGGCAGCAGCGCGAAGATGCCACCGGTGCCCAGCCCCAGGACGAAGGCGGTGAGGACGAAGGCGATGCCGGCGGGCAGCTCGGCCGGTGGGTGCAGGGCCAAGACGATGGCGAGCAGGGCGGTGCCGACGAAGGAGACGAGGCAGACGCGGACGGGGCCGATGCGGTCGGCGAGGACGCCGCCGAGCGGCCGGGCGGCGACGGCGGCGATGGAGAAACCGGCGGTGCGCAGGCCGGCGTCGGTCTGGGCGAAGTGGTAGGCGGTCTGCAGGAGGGTGGGCAGGTAGGTGGAGAAGGCGACGAAGCCGCCGAAGGCGAGGGCGTAGAGGGCGGAGGTCTGCCAGGTGGCGGGGAGACGGAGGGCGTCCTTGAGACGGGGGGTGAGGGGAGCGGTGTTGGGGGTCCAGGTGGGAGCGTCGCGGGCGAAGAGATAGGTGGCCAGGGCGGTGAGGGCGAGCAGGGCGGCGATGAGCAGGTGGGTGGCGGTGGTGCCGAGCGTGTTGGCGAGATGGGGGGTGAGGAAGGCGGAGACGGCGGTGCCGCCCATCCCGGCGCCGAAGACCCCGGTGGCGTAACCGCGGCGGTGGGGCGGGTGCCAGGCGTTGACGAAGGGGATGCCGATGGCGAAGGTCGTGCCGGCGATGCCGAGGAGAAGTCCCCAGGTGAGCAGCAGGGGATAGGAGGTGATGGGCAGGGCGAGGAGGAGGACGGGAACGATGCTGACGAGGGTGGTGGCGGTGAACATCACGCGTCCGCCGTAGCGGTCGGTGAGAGCCCCGACGGGGATGCGGCCGAGGGAGCCGACCAGGACGGGGATGGCGATGAGGAGGGAGGTCTGGGTGGGGGAGAGGTCCAGACGCCGGGTGTAGGTGCCGGCGAGGGGGCCGATGAGGTTCCAGGCCCAGAAGGTGATGGCGAAAGCCAGCGTCGCCACCGCCAGATTGCCCCCGGCAGAACCCCGCCGATAGACGGGGTTCTTCGTTTCCCGTGACTTCCTCGGCATCGGTAACCCCCTAAGTAATCGGTCGAGGCTTACTCTAGACCTGTATTCGCGAGGGAAGTGATCACCCCCCAAATGCGAGTCTCCGTGTTCGGGGAGTAGTTTGTGAGCGAGACCGGTCGTCTTCTTCTTTGAGAACTGCTTGCGGCCTGTTTACCGTTGCCTTCCGTCTGCCGAGAAACGGGGAAAGCCTTATGCGTGGAACCGGTAAAGAACCAGGACAGAGCGGTGATCCTGCGGATCTTCTGCTCAAGGCCGGGGTTTATCTGACAAGGTCGAAGTCATCAAGGGACCTTCGGGTCGTTTTTAAGGACGGAGGTCGCGAGGGTGACGTTTTCTATCGTGATCGATGGAGCCATGACAAGGTCGTGCGGTCGACGCATGGGGTGAATTGCACGGGGTCGTGTTCGTGGAATGTATATGTGAAGGACGGGATTATCACGTGGGAGACGCAGGCCACGGATTATCCGTCGGTGGGGCCGGACCGCCCGGAGTATGAGCCGCGGGGGTGCCCGCGGGGGGCGGCGTTCTCCTGGTACACGTACTCGCCGACGCGGGTGCGCTATCCGTATGCGCGCGGGGTGCTGGTGGAGATGTTCCGGGAGGCGCGGGCGCGGTCGGGGGACCCGGTGGCGGCGTGGGCGGAGATCACGGCCGATCCGGTACGGCGCCGGCGCTACCAGGGGGCGCGGGGCAAGGGGGGACTGGTCCGGGTCTCCTGGGAGGAGGCCGTGGAGATGGTGGCGGCGGCCCATGTGCACACGATCCGGGAGTTCGGTCCGGACCGGGTGGCGGGGTTCTCACCGATTCCGGCGATGTCGCAGGTGTCGCAGGGGGTGGGGGCGCGGTTCGTGAACCTGCTGGGCGGGTCGATGTTGTCGTTCTATGACTGGTACGCGGATCTGCCGGTGGCGTCGCCGCAGGTGTTCGGGGACCAGACGGACGTGCCGGAGTCGGGCGACTGGTGGGACGCGGCCTATCTGGTGGTGTGGGGGTCCAACGTGCCGGTGACGCGCACGCCGGATGCGCACTGGATGGCCGAGGCGCGGTATCGGGGGCAGAAGGTCGTGGTGGTGTCGCCGGATTACAGCGACGCGTCGAAGTTCGCCGACGAGTGGCTGGCGCCACATCCGGGGACCGACGGGGCGCTGGCGATGGCGATGGGGCACGTGGTGCTGCGGGAGCGGTTCGTGGAGAAGCGGACCCCGGCATTCGAGTCGTATGTGAAGAAGTACACCGACCTGCCGTTCCTGGTGGCCCTGGACGAGCAGGACGGGAGGTGGGTGCCCGGACGGTTCGTGACGGCGGCGGATGTGGAAGGGGTGGCCGGGGCGCCGCCCGGGGACCCGGACGGGACGTGGAAGCCGGTGTTCGTGGACGAGGCGTCGGGGGAGGTGGTGGCGCCGAACGGGACGTTGGGACACCGGTGGGGGGAGGCCGGGCGGGGGCGGTGGAATCTGGACCTGCAGGGACGGGACCCACTGCTGAGCTTCCATGGCCGGGAGGGGGCCGAGGCGGTGGAGGTGCTCCTCCCCCGATTCGACCTCGACGAGGCCGACGAGACCACGGGCGCGTCGACACCGCCGGGAGCCGGGCGGGTCATCGCCCGGGGCGTCCCGATCCGCCGGATCGGCGGAAAAGCGGTGACCACGGTGTTCGATCTGCTGCTGGCCCAGTACGGGGTGGGGCGCGCGGGGCTGCCGGGGGAGTGGCCACGGGACTACGACGACGCCTCGCTGCCCTACACGCCGGCGTGGCAGGAGGAGATCACCTCGGTTCCGGCGGCCACGGCGGTGCGGATCGCGCGGGAGTTCGCCGACACGGCCGAGCGGTCGGGCGGGCGGGCGATGATCATCCTGGGCGCCGGGGTGAACCAGTGGTTCCACGGCGACACGATGTATCGGGCGTTCCTCACGTTGCTGCTGCTGACCGGCTGTCAGGGGGTGAACGGAGGAGGGTGGGCGCACTACGTGGGCCAGGAGAAGTGCCGCACCCACACCGGCTGGGCCACCTATGCCGCGGCCTCCGACTGGACCCGGCCGCCGCGCTTCATGCCGGGCACGGCCTACTGGTACATGCACACCGACCAGTGGCGTTACGACGCCTATGACGCCGACGCCCTGACCGCGCCGACCGGGCCGGGCAGGCTCGCGGGCAGGCACACCGCCGATCTGGTGGCGGCCTCGGCGCGGATGGGCTGGATGCCCTCCTACCCCACCTTCGACCGCAACCCCATCGAGCTCGGGAAGGAGGCCAAGGCCGCGGGACGCGATCCCGCCGAGTACGTGGTGGACCAGCTCGGTTCCGGGAAACTGCGGTTCGCGGCGGAGGACCCGGACGCGCCGGAGAACTGGCCGCGGGTGTTGACGGTGTGGCGGGCGAACCTGCTGGGATCCTCGGCCAAGGGCAACGAGTACTTCCTGCGGCACCTGCTGGGCGCGGATTCGGCGGTGCAGGGGGCCGAGGCGGGACCGGGGTCACGGCCCTCGGAAGTGGTGTGGCGGGACGAGGCGCCCCAGGGCAAGTTGGACCTGCTGGTCTCGTTGGACTTCCGGATGACCAGCACGACGCTGTTGTCCGACGTCGTGCTGCCGGCGGCGACCTGGTACGAGAAGTACGACCTGTCGACCACGGACATGCACCCGTTCGTGCACGCGTTCGCCCCGGCGATCGACCCGCCCTGGCAGGCGCGCACCGACTTCGACGCCTTCCACGCGATCGCCAAGCGGTTCAGCGAGCTGGCGGAGCGGCATCTGGGCGTGGTGACCGATGTGGTGGCGGTGCCGCCCCAGCACGACACCCCGGGCGAGCTGGCCCAACCCGGCGGAACCGCCCCCGACTGGAAACGGGACGGGCAGATCCCCGTTCCCGGCCGGACCATGCCCGACCTGATCCCGGTCGAGCGCGACTACCCGGCCGTCGCGGAGAAGATGGCGGCCGTCGGCCCATTGGCCGAGACCAAGGGGCTCCCGGTGAAGGGGGTGTCGTTCACCCCCGACAAGGAGATCGCCTGGCTGGGGCAGCGCAACGGCGTCGTCAGCGGTGGTGTCGCCGATGGGCGCCCGCTGCTGGACACCGACGTCAAGGTGTGCGAAATGATCCTGGCGTTGTCGGGGACGAGCAACGGCCGGCTGGCGTCGCAGGGGTTCGAGCGGCTGGCCGAGCGCACCGGGACCGACCTGTCGGAGTTGATCGAGGGCGGACGGGAGCGGAGGGTGGTGTTCGCCGACACCCGGACCCGGCCCACGCCGGTGGGGGCCAGTCCGGAGTGGTCGGGCAAGGAGGCGGTGGATCGGCGATACGCGCCGTTCACCATCAACGTCGAGCACGACAAGCCGTGGCACACCCTGACCGGACGCCAGCACTTCTACCTGGACCACGAGTGGATGCGCGAGTTCGGTGAGGTGCTGCCGGTGTACCGGCCGCCGTTGGACGCCCACCGGCTGTTCGGGGAGCCGGAGCTGGGGCCGCGGGGGCAGCGCGAGGTGACGGTGCGCTACCTGACCCCGCATTCGAAGTGGTCGATCCATTCGGAGTACCAGGACAACCTGTTGATGCTGACGTTGTCACGGGGCGGGCCGACGATCTGGATGAGCCCGGCCGACGCCGAGGTGATCGGGGCCCGTGACAACGACTGGGTCGAGGCGGTCAACCGCAACGGGGTGGTCGCGGCCCGTCTCGTGGTCTCCCACCGCATGCCCGCCGGAACCGTCTACATGTACCACGCCCAGGAACGGCTGGTCGCGGTGCCGAAGACCGAGACGACCGGCCGGCGCGGCGGCATCCACAACTCCCTCACCCGCCTCCTCGTCAAACCGACCCATCTCATCGGCGGCTACGCCCAGTTCGCCTACGGGTTCAACTACATCGGCCCCACCGGCAACCAGCGCGACGAAGTGACGGTCGTGCGTAAGCGGGTCGCCGAGGTGAGGTACTGACGCCGGTCCGGAGCAGACCAGAGCGGCGGTCGGAAAGAGGACACGGGGCGCGACGGTGACACGCGGTCGGTGTGTCGCCGATCCACGGCACGGCCGTGTGGCGGGATGCCGGCCGACCACGAACGAGCTGACGAGGTGAGGAGACGATGGAGATTCGCGATGGCGCGGGGCGGCCGATCGGGCGGGTGATGGCCCAGGTCGCGATGGTGATGAATCTGGACAAGTGCATCGGGTGCCACACGTGTTCGGTGACGTGCAAGCAGGCGTGGACCAACCGCAGTGGTGTGGAGTACGTGTGGTTCAACAACGTGGAGACCCGGCCCGGGCAGGGCTATCCGCGCCAGTACGAGGACCAGGAGCGGTGGCGGGGCGGGTGGCGGCGCACGGGATCGGGCCGACTGGTGCCCAGAGCGGGGGGCCGGTTGCACAAGCTGGCCACGATCTTCGCCAATCCGTTGATGCCGTCGATTCAGGACTACTACGAGCCGTGGACCTACGACTACGAGAACCTGATCGTGGCACCGTTGGGCGATGACATGCCGGTGGCCCGGCCGCGGTCGTTGATCAGCGGCGAGCCGATGAACATCGAGTGGAGCGCCAACTGGGACGACAACCTCGGCGGTGGGCCGGAGGTGGCGGGCGGGGACCCGTTGGCGCGGCGGTTGGGGGAGAAGGTGCGGTTCTCCTTCGAGGAGTCCTTCATGTTCTACCTGCCGCGGATCTGTGAGCACTGCCTGAATCCGTCGTGTGTGGCCTCGTGTCCCAGTGGGGCGCTGTACAAGCGCAGCGAGGACGGCATCGTCCTAGTCGATCAGGACCGGTGCCGAGGGTGGCGGATGTGCGTGACGGGCTGTCCGTACAAGAAGGTGTACTTCAACCACAAGACCGGCAAGGCCGAGAAGTGCACGTTGTGTTATCCGCGGGTGGAGGTGGGGCTGCCCACGGTCTGCTCGGAGACGTGCGTGGGCCGGCTGCGGTATTTGGGCGTGGTGCTCTATGACGCCGAGCGGGTCGGACAGGCCGCGGCGGTGGCCGACGAGCGGGATCTGTACCCGGCGCAGCTGGACGTGATGTTGGACCCAGAGGACGAGGGGGTGCGCGCGGCGGCGCGGCGGGACGGGATCGCGGAGCGGTGGGTGGAGTCGGCGCGGCGCTCACCGGTGTACACGTTGGCGGCGCGGTACCGGGTGGCGCTGCCGTTGCACCCGGAGTATCGGACGTTGCCGATGGTGTGGTACGTGCCGCCGTTGTCACCGGTGGTGGACGCGCTGGTGGAGACCGGCCACGACGGGGAGGCGGCCGGAAACCTGTTCGGGGCGATCGAGGCGTTGCGGATCCCGGTGGAGTACCTGGCCGAGCTGTTCACGGCGGGGGACGTGGAGCCGGTGGTGGGCGCGTTGCGGCGGTTGGCGGCGATGCGGTCGCACATGCGGCGGGTGAACCTCGGGGAGCCGGTGGACGAGGGGATCGCGGAGGCGGTGGGGATGCGGACCGCCGAGATCGAGGCGATGTACCGGCTGTTGGCGGTGGCCAAGTACGACGAGCGGTATGTGATTCCGACGGCCTACGGGGTGGACGAGGCGGATCGCGGGGTGATCGAGGAGGTCGGGTGCAGCCTGGACTTCGAGGGAGGCCCAGGAACGGGGGGAATGGGCGGCGCGGCGCCGTGGGGAGAAGCGTCGGGGCGTGCGCGTCCGGCGACGGTGGAGAACTTCCACGCGCTGCGTGTCCGCCAATCCGGTGAGAAACCGTCGGGATCGGCGAAACGGGTGAACCTGCTGAACTGGGACGGCAGGGGCCGCCCCGAAGGACTCTTCCCCAAGAAACGCAAGGACGGCGCCGAAGCGGCCGAGGAGGGGACGGAATGAGAAGGGTGAGGGCCGCGCCAAGAGGGCCGAGAAGGAACGGGCCATCGGGACGGCGCGGGACACGGCGGTCCTGCGCCAGGCGGCGTCGCTGCTGCTGGCCTACCCCGACGCCGACTTCCGCGAGCGGCTGCCGCTGGTCGAACAGGGACTGCGGGCGCTGCCCGGGAGCCAGGCGCGCGATGCGCTGCTCGGCCTGTGCCGTCACACCGCCACGGAGTCCCCGCTGGATCTGGGGATGCACTACGTCGAGGCGTTCGACATGCGCGGGAAACGGACCCCGCACATGACCTTCTACCTCGACGGCGACACCCGCCGGCGGGGGCACACGCTCGCGGCGATCAAGGAGATCTACACCGGATGCGGCTGGGAGCTCTCCCCGCGTGAGCTGCCCGACCACCTCGCCGTGATCCTGGAGTTCGCCGCCCGCGGCGACGCCGAATGGGGCGAGACCCTGTTGCACTACTTCCGGCCCGGACTGGACCTGCTGGGCGCCGCCCTGCACGAGTACGCCACCCCCTACGCGGCCGTCCTCGACGCGGTCCGCGCCACCCTGCCGCCACCCGGCCCCGAGCAGGAGGAGGCCGTTCGCAGGCTGGCCCGCCTCGGCCCGCCCGCCGAGGCGGTCGGTCTCGACGGCTACGGCGGGCCCGTCGACCTCGGCATGCCGGGCGTCGGGTCCCCGGTGAACAGCGGAATCCTCGGGGGTGCGCGATGACCTGGCTGGACTACGCCCTGTGGGGAGTGCTGCCCTACCTGGTGCTCCTCGTCCTGGTCGGCGGGACCGTGTGGCGTTACCGCTACGACCGGTTCGGTTGGACCACGCGCTCCTCGCAGCTGTACGAGTCGCGGCTGCTGCGGATCGCCAGCCCGATGTTCCACTTCGGCCTGCTCGTCGTGATCGTCGGCCACGTGATCGGCCTGCTCATCCCCAAGAGCTGGACCGAGGCGGTCGGCATCCCCGAGTCCGCCTACCACCTCACGGCGCTGTCGCTGGGCATCGTCGCCGGGGTGTGCACCCTGGGCGGCATCGCGCTGCTGATCTGGCGGCGCCGCACCACCGGACCGGTGTTCAGCGCCACCACCGTCAACGACAAGATCATGTACCTGGTGCTGACCATGGCCATCGTCGCGGGGCTGGCCACCACCCTGCTGTCGGCCGGGGCCGATCTGACCGGCGGCCACGGCCACGACTACCGCGAGACCGTGTCGGTGTGGTTCCGCAGCATCTGGATCCTGCAACCCGACGTGGCGGCCATGGCGGCGTCGACCTTCGCCTTCAAACTCCACGTGGTGATCGGCCTGGCCCTGTTCACGCTCCTCCCGTTCACCCGGCTGGTGCACGCCTTCACCGCGCCGGTGGGCTACCTCTTCCGGCCCTACGTCGTCTACCGGGCCAGGGACCCGCGTTCCACCACCCGGACCTCCCGTCCGATCCGCCGGGGCTGGGGGTGAGGAAGGCTCCCGGGCCCCTGACGGGATGAACCCGATGACGGCCCTCACCGGCGCGAGTGGGCTCGGGCCGGTGAGGGGCGGTCGGACACCGGGCGCGCCGGGGCCCTCCCCTCCGCGGGCGGGGGCGTCCATACTCTGAGGGGAGCGATACGAGGCGCGCCGGTCCGCGGAGGCGACCCCGTGGAGCCGTCCGGCCCCTCGCCTCGGTGCCCACCCGCGTCGGCGCCGGGCCGGGGCTCACACCCGGCGGGAGGGGGCGAGATGGGAGACATCGACGCGGTGGTCGTGGGGACCGGTCCCAACGGTCTCGCCGCGGCGGTGACGCTCGCCCGGGCCGGACTCAAGGTCGAGCTGTACGAACGGCACGACGTGATCGGCGGGGGACTGCGCACCGTCCCGCTCTTCGACTCCGACGTCGTGCACGACGTGTGCGCCGCGGTCCACCCGATGGCCGCGGCCTCACGCTTCTTCCGGGAGTTCGACCTGGTCGCGCGCGGGGTGGACCTGCTCCGGCCGGCCGTCTCCTACGCCCACCCCCTGCCCCACGGGCGCGCGGCGCTCGCGGCGGCCGACCTGGACGCCACCTGCGCCGGGCTGGGCGAGGACGCCCGGCGCTGGCGCCGTCTCATGGCGCCGCTCGTCGCGCGCAGCGGGGCCGTGGTCGACCTCCTCCTCTCGGACCTGAGGCGCCTGCCCGCCGACCCGGTCGCCGCCCTCTCCTTCGCCCGCCGCGTCCTCCAACACGGTCGGGGAACCGGCCCCTTCGTCACGGACGGCGCCAGGGCCCTCCTCGCCGGGGTCGCGGGGCACGTGGTCGGTGCCCTGCCGTCGCTGCCGGGCGCCGCCGTCGCCCTCCTCCTGGGGCACCTGGCGCACACCGATGCCGGATGGCCCCTGCCCCGGGGAGGGAGCGGAGTCATCGCCGAGGCGCTCGCCGCCGACATCACCGCGCACGGCGGTGTCCTGCGCACCGGCCACGAGATCAGGGACCTCGGCGACCTGCCGCCGGCGCGCTCGGTGCTCCTCGACGTCGCCCCGCGGGGGTTCCTGCGCCTCGCGGGCGACCGGCTCCCTCCCCGCTACCGCAGGGCACTGCGCCGCTTCCGCTACGCCCCGGGTGTGGCCAAGGCGGACTTCCTCGTCAGCGAGCCCATCCCCTGGACGGCCCGGGAGGTCGCCGGGGCGGGCACCGTGCACCTGGGCGGCACGCAGGAGCAGGTCTTCCGCGTCGAGACGGCGACCGCGCGCGGCCGGCGGACCGACGAGCCGTTCGTTCTCCTCGTCGATCCCGCGGTCACCGACCCGAGCCGGGCCTCGGGGGGCAGACGCCCGGTGTGGGCCTACGCCCACGTGCCCAACGGGGACACCCGGGATCCGGTCGACATGATCCGCCGGCGGATCGAGACCTACGCCCCCGGGTTCAGCGACACGATCATCGCCTCACGAGGGGTCTCCGCCGCGGAGATGGAGGCGTACAACCCCAACTACGTCGGCGGGGACATCGCGTCCGGGGCGATGACCCTGCGCCAGGCCCTCATACGGCCCACGCCGAGGATCGATCCCTACCGGACGCCGTTGCCGGGGGTGTACCTCTGTTCGGCCTCGGTCCCTCCCGGCCCCGGCGTGCACGCAATGTCGGGATACCTCGCCGCGCTGTCGGCGCTCCGCAACGACCACGGCGTGACCGTCCCCCCGTCCCTGTCCCCCTGACCGCCTCGCCGGGGCCGCCGCCGCGCCTTGGACGGCCACGATGGGACGCGGGTCAGGAGGGAAGCGCCCAGGTGAGCAGTGTGAGCTGGGCGATGGCCCCGGCCAGGAACGCGGCCACGGCCGCGACGCGCCGAGGCGCCCCGGCCCCGCGCCAGCGGACGACGACCGTCACCGCCCAGCCGACGCCGACGGCGAGGCCGGCCGCCGTCGCGAGCCGCAGGACCCATACCGCCGCTCCGCCGGCCGGCACCCACGCGCCGCCGGTGACGAGGGGGGACAGCGCCATCATGGGCGCGGCGACCGCCACACCCACCGCGAGGAGGACCCAGGCCAGGCCCAGGCGGCGGGACGCGCGGGCCGCCGTGCCACGGCGTCCGCGCGCCCGCGCGCGCACGACGGCGCACACGGCGGCGACGGAGAGCACGAGCACACCGGCCAGGGCGGTCACGGTGAACCCCCGACGGGCCCACCACGGTGCCGGGGCCAGCGTCTGTTCGAGCATCTTGCGGTCGCCGCGGAGCAGGAACACCGCGCCGTCGGCCGAACGGACGCCCGCGATGCAGCCGTGGGGGTCGCACCAGCGACCGGGCGCCGCGGGGGCGAACCGCCGTTCCCCGAGGAGCAGATCCTCCCCGTCCCGGGTGACGGTCACCTGACCCGTCAGGCTGCGCAGCGCGAGTTCGGGCCCGCGGCCCGCGAAGAGACGCTCGTGGAAGGTGCCGACCGGGACCGCGGGGGCGAGGTCACCGGCCCAGGGCGGCACCACCGTGGGGCGTCCCGCCTGCGGCTCCGGGGCCGCCGCGACCCGGCCGGTGGCCACCGCCCACCTGGCGACGGCGTCCACGACGGCGGGGGCGAAGGGCATGGCGTCCGCGGTGTCGGAGGTGACGGCCGCGAAGACGCCGAGTCCGGCCTCGGGCAGCAGGGCGAGCCAGGCGACGCCGTTCCCACCGGCGTGCTCGAGTACGCGGACCCCCTCCCGCCACGTCTCGAAGAAGACCTGGGTGTGGCCGTCACCACCGTGCGCCGGGCGGACGGCGGTGGTCGTGGCCTCGGCGACGACCTCGGGGGAGAGCCGCCCGTTGTCGGCGAGGAGGGCGTGCAGCAATGCGGCGGCGTCGCGGGTGGACCAGGTCAGTGACGCGGAGGGGGCCTCGTGCACGGCCGGCCAGGGCGAGGCGGTCCAACCGGTGTCGTCGGGCGCGGTCAGCACGACGTCGCCGTCGGCCGGTTCCGTCGCGCCGAATCCGGCGTCTCGGGCGCCCACCGGCTCCAGCACGTGTTCCCTCGCGGCCTGGTCGAAGGGCCGGCCCGTGGCCTGCTCGATGGCGGCGCCGATCAGGGTGTAGCCCTGGAGGGGGGAGTAGTGGAGCCCGACGTCGGCGGGGTGGCGCAGGGTCGGGGGATGCTCGTCCAGCCACGATCGCAGGGAGCGCGCGACCTGGTTCGCGTCGTCGGGCGGATCGGGGTGGAGGAGCAGGGGCTCCTCCAGGCCGGAGTGGTGGGTGAGCAGGTGTCTCCCGGTCACCGGGGTGCGCGCGGCCGGGGCGCGGCGGTCGCGAAGCGTGACCCCTGCGAGGGAGCCGATCTCGGCGTCGAGGTCGAGGGAACCTTGATGGTGCAGGGACAACGCGGTCAGCGCGGTCACGACCTTGGACACGGACGCGACCGGTGTGCGCGAGTCGACCGTCAGCGGGACGCCGCGCATGGGATCGGCCTGGCCCCGCGCGTCGAGCACCAGCGGGCCGTCCGCGTCGACGACGGCGATCATCGCCCCGGGGGTGGTGTGTCCCACGTGTCCGCGCGCCAGGTCGTCGATCAGTTCCTCCAGGGCGGCGCGGTCCTCCGGTCCCGTCGTCGCCGGCGGGTGCGCGTGGCCTCCCCCTTGCGCGGTGGCGGCGTTCGCGTCGCCGGCCGCTCCACCGAGCACGCTTCCGCAGACGAGCGCGACGCACAGGACGCCGAGCGCCACGTCACGTGTTCGAGGCACGGCTCCCCCTGCTATGTAATACGGGCGTGTTGGAAAGAAGCTAACACAGCTGTACTACTAAACGGTATGGAGGACTCATGCCGCACAGGGTCGACCACGACGCCCGAAGGAGCCGGCTCGTCGAGGCGGCGATGCGCGTCGTCGCAACGGACGGCTTCGCCGCGGTCTCCGTGCGCCGGGTCGCGGCCGAGGCCGGCCACTCTCCCGGCTCGCTCAGATACTTCTTCCCCACCCAGGAGTCGCTCATCGAAGCCGCGCTCGCCCACGTCACCGAACTCGCGGCCGAGCGACTGGTCGGGCGGATCGTCGCGTTCGAGAACGCCGACGCCGGCCGCGTGGTCGACGCGGCGTGCGCGCTGATCGAGGAGCTGCTCCCCCTCGACGAGACGCGCCGCGCCGAGTGGCGCATCTACGGAGCGCTCAGCGAGCCCTCTGTCGCGACGAGCGCACTCGCCCGTTGGCGGAAGGCGGGCTGGGCCGGCACGCGCCACCAGTGCCGGCGCGTCGTGCGCGGCCTCACCGGGGGCGGCGTCAACGGCGCCGCCGCGCGCGTAGCCGACCCGCCGCCGGACGCCGAGGCGATCCTGGCCGCAGCCGAGCGACTCGCGGCGTCGCCGGACGACACCGTCGAGCAGCGCGCCGCCGGACTGCACGCCCTCATCGACGGGCTCGGAGCGCAACTCGTCCAGTTCCCCGACATGGTCACGGAGCGGGCCGCGCGGGCGACGGTGCGCCGGGCCGTCACCGACCTCGCCCGGGTCCTCTCCCCGGACCTCTAGGGGGTGTGCCGTCCACCGGCGTGCTCGCCCCGCGGACCGGTCCCGCGACGCTCCCGGCGTCGCCGTCCTCGTGAGGGGAACCGGCGGAGGTCCGCCCCGCTTGACGCGCACGGGCTGACTTGGACGTCCAGGGAGGAGCGCCATCGAAGCCGTGGAAGGGCCGTCGGCGGACCTCGCCGCCGTTCCCGGACGTCTCGTTTTCCCTATTCAGGCGGGGTATCTGAGGAGTCGGGGCGGTCGTGGCGACATCCGCCCCGGGAAGCCTCCATCGACCGATGTGACGCTTTGTGTTCACGTGCGCGCGCGGCGTGGTAAGAATTCGCTGGGCACATCGGGGAGGAGGTGACGGGTGGGATACGCGCGACGGGTCATGGACGGGATCGGCGAGGTGGCCGTGACCGGGGCCGGCGGCTCCGTCACCGGGGCACGGCTGCGGCATCAGGTCCGCCTGCTGGCCCACGCCCTCACCGAGGCCGGGATCCCTCCGGGACGCGGGGTGGCCTGCCTCCACGCGAACACCTGGCGGGCGATAGCGCTGAGGCTGGCGGTCCAGGCCATCGGCTGTCACTACGTGGGCCTGCGTCCGACGGCGGCCGTCACCGAACAGGCCAGGGCGATCGCCGCGGCGGACAGCGCCGCCCTCGTGTTCGAGCCCTCGGTCGAGGCGAGGGCCGCCGACCTGCTGGAACGTGTGTCGGTGCCCGTGGTCCTCTCCCTGGGGCCGACCTCACGCGGGCGAGACATCCTGGCGGCCTCCGTCCCCGAGGGGACACCGCTCCGTTACCGGGAGCACCCCGAGGGGATCGCCGTGGTGGCGTTCACCAGCGGCACCACCGGGACGCCCAAGGGGGTCGCCCACAGCAGCACGGCCATGTCCGCCTGCGTGGACGCCGCCGTCTCCATGTACGGCAGGGGGCCGTGGCGTTTCCTGATCCCCATCCCGCTGTCGGACCTGGGCGGTGAACTCGCGCAGTGCACGCTCGCCACCGGCGGCACCGTGGTGCTGCTGGAGGAATTCCAGCCCGACGCCGTCCTGGAGGCGATCGAGCGTGAACGGGCCACCCATGTCTTCCTCGCGCCGAACTGGCTCTACCAGCTCGCCGAACACCCGGCGCTGCCGCGCAGCGACCTGTCCAGCCTCCGCAGGGTCGTCTACGGTGGGGCGCCGGCCGTCCCCTCGCGTGTCGCGGCGGCCCGCGAGCGGATGGGCGCGGTCCTGATGCAGAACTACGGCACGCAGGAGGCCGCCTTCATCGCGGCGCTCACACCGGACGACCACGCGCGCCGCGAGCTGTTGACGGCGGTGGGCCGGCCCCTGCCGCACGTCGAGGTCGAGATCCGCGACGACAGCGGGGGCACGTTGCCACGGGGCGCGGTCGGCGAGGTCTGGGTGCGGTCCCCCATGACGATGAGCGGGTACTGGCGCGACCCCGAACGCACCGCGCAGGTACTGAGCGGCGGCTGGCTGCGCACCGGAGACGTCGGGACGTTCGACGAAGACGGCCATCTCCACCTGACCGACCGCCTCCAGGACATCATCATCGTCGAGGCCTACAACGTCTACTCACGCCGGGTCGAGCACGTGCTCACCGAGCACCCCGACGTTCGCGCCGCGGCCGTCGTCGGGGTCCCCGATCCCGACAGCGGGGAGGCCGTCTGCGCGGCCGTGGTGGTCGCCGATGGCGCCGACCCCGATCCCGAACACCTGCGCGCCCTGGTCCGCGACCACCTCGGAGACCTCCATGTCCCCCGACGGGTGGAATTCGTGCGGAGCATCCCCGTCACCCCGGCGGGCAAGCCGGACAAGGTCAAGGTACGAACCTGGTTCACCGACTGAGCGGCCCGAGAAGTCCCGCGGGCGACGTCCGCCCCCGCCCCAACCGACGCACGCCTTCATCCGACGAGCATAAGGAGACAACGGTGAGGCAGATCGAAATCGAATGGGTCCAGCCGGGCATCACGGTCACGGCCGACCTGAGCTGGGAACGCAACCCGGAGCTGGCCGAACTGCTGTGGACGGGGCTTCTCCCCTACAACAGCCTGCAAAACCACGCCCTGGTCTCCGGCAACCACCTCTACCACCTCATCGCCGACCCCCGGCTCGTCTACACCGAGGCCCGTTATAAGGAGGACCGCACGAAGTCCCCCGACGGCACGGTCTTCCTGTCCCAACTCCAGCACCTGGCGGTCAAGTACGGGCCGCTGACCGAGTACCTGCCGGCCGCGCCCGTCGGCTCGGTCGTCCCCGAGGACATCGACGCCCTGCGCGAGGCCGGCCGGGCGTGCTGGAAGGCCGCGTGGGAGACCAAGCAGCCCATCGAGGTCAGGGTGCGCCGCAAGGGCGAGGCGGTGACCGACTTCGCGCTGCCGCGCACGCCGCCCGTCGACCATCCCGGCGTGCAGAAACTGGTCGAGGAGATCCAGGACGAGACCGAGCGGGTGTGGATCACCCCGCCCGCCGAGATCGTGGACATGCACCAGGGACGGATCGCGAGCCGGGCCGGAAGCTACGACCAGTACTTCTCCACCCTGGTGTTCCTCAACGGAGAGGTGCGGCCGCTCGGCTACTGCGCCCTGAACGGGCTCCTCAAGATCTGCCGGACCACCGACCTCACCCTGAACGACCTGAAGCGGATCACCCCCACCTTCATCAAGACCCCGGCGGAGTTCCTGGGGTACACGGGCCTGGACACGTTGTGGAGGTTCACCCAGCAGGTGCTGACGCTCCTGCCCGACGTGGAGACCCGGGAACAGTACTTCGCCCTGGTCAACGCCCTCGCCCTGTACGCGAACATGCTCAACACCTGGAACCTCCACTTCTTCCCGTGGCAGCACGGCACCGACTACCGCTATCTGGACGCATGACCGACAGGGAACCGGTGGGGCCGGCCGGGCCGTACGCGGCGGTGCTGGAGGACATGCGGCGCAGGATGTTGCGTCCCGACGAGCAGAACCGCGACGAACTGCGCGAGCGGATCGGCGTCCTGTTCTCCGGCCTCCCCCGCGACACGCCGGCCGACGACTCCTGGCTCGGTACGGCGACCCCGGACTACGGCTGGTTACGGGCGTTCGAGCACATACCGCGGACCGGCGCGGATCGCGATCTGGTGCTCGGCGCGGTCGCGGCGGCCCTCAACGGGCAGTTGCGCCAGCACTCGCTGGGCACCTTCTTCAACCTGATGCCGCTGCCGCTGCTCGACGCGGTGGCGGCGGCGGCCGTGACCGATCTCTACAGCCCCAACGCCCTGTGGGACCTGGTCAGTTCCGGTGTGCTCGACGTCGAACGGCAGATCGTCCGGCAGCTCGCCGGGCTGGCCGGCTGGCGGCCCGAGCTGGCCGGGGGCACGTTCTCCTTCGGGGGCAAGGCCGGGCTGATCTACGCGATCCGCCTGGGGCTGAACCGCTGCCGGCCGGAGGCATCACGGCGGGGGCTGGCCGGGGGACCGGCCCCGGTGGTGATCACCACCGGCCACAACCACGACAGCGTGGAGATGGCCTGCTCGCTCCTTGGGCTGGGGACCGAGGCGTGCCTGCGCGTCCCCGTGGCCCCGGGGCGGGCGGTGTCGCCCCGGGCGGTCGAGGAGACGGTCGCCGGGCTGGTGGCGCGGGGGGTTCCGATCGCCTGCGTGGTGCTGTCGGGCGGCAACATCCTGCACAACGCGATGGACCCGGTCCACGAGGTCGCCGACGCGCTGACCCGGACCTGTCGAGGGCTGTCCTACCGGCCCTATCTCCACTTCGACACCGCGTTCGGCTGGCCGTGGCTGTTCTTCGGGGACTACGACTTCGCCGGCAACCCCCTCGGTATCGAGGAGGGCGTGCTGGCCCGCATCGAACAGTCCACGCGCCTGGTCACCGGGGTCGAGGCCGCCGACTCGATGACCGCGGACTTCCACAAGATCGGTTTCTGCCCCTACTCCTCCAGCGTCTTCCTCGCCAAGGAGGACGCCGAGCTGCGATCGCTCCACGGCGAAACGACGACCCCGCGCGAGGGGGCGTGGGGGGACACCCTCGTGCTCCACCACACCATCGAACACTCCCGCAGCGGGGCGGGGATCCTCGCCGCCTGGGTGGCCCTGCAAAGCGTCGGCCGGACCGGTTTCCAGGTCTATCTCGCCCACATGATCGCCATCTCCGACGTCTTCCGGTCCCTCCTGCCGGGCGGGGGGTATGAGCTGCTCAACCCGTGGGCGACCGGTCCCACGGCCGTGTACTGGCCCGTGCCGCCAGGGGGGCCGGACCGCTTCGCCGACCTGCGCGGCGGCGACTCGTCGCCGCTCATCGAGCGCGCGAACCGCTACACCCACGCCCTGTACCGGCGGCTGGCCGGCCTCGACGGGAAGGCCGGCGCGAGCAGGATCACGTTGGGGCTCCTCCCCACCTACGAGCGGAGCGCCCGAGGAGAACCGATCGCGGCACTGCGGCTGCTTCCCACCTCGCTCCACCACGACCATTCCCGCACCGCGGAACTGGCCGGACGCATGGTCGAGGTGAAGAAGGAACTCGACAAGACGGTCGAGCGCGGTTCGGGGTGGCTTCCCGACGCCCGTCTCTATCCGGTTCCGGAGTGAACCTGCGGCGCGGGGCGGGTCCGGGCCGGACACGAGGGGTTTCCGCCAGTGTCGGACGTACCGGGCCGGCGGCGACCTCGCGAACACCCAAGGCGTGTACGGGGAACCCGTGAAGCGCCGCGGGTGGCCGAGCGCGGGTTCCGCCCGCCCTCGGCCGGCGCGTACCCGTCTCGTTCCCGCAGGCGGTTCGAATCGGATGCGGTGATAGATCAATGGGTCCTTTCCCATGGGGAGCGGCCTGGACGTTCAGGTCTGGGCGAACATGGCGGCGTGGTCGCGGGCGAAGTCGGTGATGTCGCGCGCGGGCCTTCCGGTGAGGTCGGTGACGCAGGAGTACACCTCCGCGGCTTCACCGCGGGCGTAGTGGGCGTAGTCCTCGACGAGGCCGTCGAGCTGCCATGGCGGCATGAGCCCGGTCAGCGCGGCGGCGAACTGTTCGTCGGGCACCTCCTGGAAGGTGATCTCCCGCCCGGTGGCGGTGGAGAGCGCCTGGGCGATCTGGCCGTGGGTCACGGCGCGGGGCCCGGTCAACGTGTAGGTGCGGCCGGTGTGCCCCGACGTGGTCAGCACGACCGCGGCGGTCTCCGCGATGTCCCTGGTGTCGATGACGCTGACGGCGGCGTCGCCGATGGGCGCGGCGAACCAGCCCTGTGCGATGGTGCCGGCGAAACCGAGCAGTGCCTGCATGTAGAGGTTGGGGCGCAGCACGGTGTGGTCGAGGCCGAGTCGCCGCACGTGCGCCTCGACTTCGGCGTGCCAGCGCAGGAACCGCACCGGCGAGTCGACGCGCGCCGCGTACTGCGAGAGCAGCACGAGCCGGCTGACGCCGGCGTCGCGGGCCAGGTCGGCGAACCGGATCTGTAGCGCCGCGGCGTCCTGCGCCGAGGGGCTGTTGAGGAAGACCGCGTCGACGCCCTGCACAGCGGTGGCGACCGCCCGCGGGTCGTTCAGGTCGGCGACGACGTTCTCGACGCCGGGGACGGCGCGGCCGGCGTCGCGGACCATGGCGCGGACGGTGGCGCCGCGGGCGCGTAGGGCGGGGACCAGGGCGGATCCCACGGTTCCGGTCGCTCCGGTCACGAGTACGGTGGGCGTGTTCATCGGTGTGTCCTTTCCTGGTGGTGTCATCGGGGTCTGTTGCTCGAAGGGGTTATCGAAGGGCAGGAGGGGCCGGCGGCGGCCGGGGGCATTCGGGGGTGGGACAGAGGGAGAAGGGCCAGGACGAGGGAGACGACGACGAGCACGCTCTGGCCGAGGAGGACGGTCGTGAACGCGATGCCGCCTGATGTCCCCGCGGTGCCGATGGCGATCCCGGCCAGGGCGGCGAGCCCGATCGCGCCGCCCAGCCGCTGCACGGCGTTGACCAGCCCGCTGAGCACACCCGATTCGCCTTCCCCGGTGTCGTGCAGCGCCATCGAGGTGGCGGTGACGGCGCCGAGGCGGCCGCCGAGCAGCAATCCGGCGAACGCGATGAGGTAGCCGTTCACGACGAGTGTGAGTTCAGCGGTCGAGAGCCCGAGGTCCTCGCGGATCGCCGGCTCGGCGAGGTCGATCATCGCGGTGGTGAGAACGATCAGGAACATGGAGGTCGCCAGCCCGGCCACCGCGCGTGGTACTCGCGGGCGTGGGCGGGTGTCCGCCGTGGGGGGCGTGGTTGGGGCGCTCATCGGTCCGTCCTTCCAGCGAGTGTTCGCTTCCACGGTTGGGGCGGTGGTGACGCGCTCCCGTCTCGATGTGCCCGGTCGGTCGCAATTCTCTCTTTGAGAGTGAGTAGTCACTATCAAAAACTTAAAAAACACGTTGCTTCCGGCGCTCAGGAGCCGGAATCCAGAAAACGCTTGGCCCACTCGTCGTGTTCGGCGCGGGCCGGCAGGTCCATGGAGGCGGCCACCATGTACAACATGCCCGCGGCGAAGAAGTCGTGCGCCGGATCGGTGCCGACCTCGGGCAGGACCTCCAAGCGCTCGAAGACGTCCTGTGTCCATCGGTGCATCAGGTCGCGAATGTCGGGATCCTCGCAGGCGGCATACCCCTGGAGCAGGATGAGCATCAGCTCGCGTCGTTCCATCAGGCTTCCCCAGGCGTCCGCCATCGTCTGGAGTGGATCGCGTTCGGCGGCCTCGCCCGGAACGAGCATCTCCTGTGCGATCGTTTCGAAGGTCTGCTCCAGGACCGCGATGAACAGCTCCTTCTTGGTCGAGAAGACACGGAACAGGTTCGGGTGGGAGATCTCGACCGCCTTGGCGATGTTCACGGTCGAACCACCGTGGAGCCCCTTGTGACTGAACTCCTTCAGCGCCGCGGCGAGGATCTGCTCGCGGCGGCGTTCGAAGCTGACCCGTGGTCTGCGCCCTCCCGGCATGTTTGATAGTTAACACTCACTACGAAACCGGCGTCAACCCTGCGGCCTCTGGAGCGGGTGCCAGGGTGTGGTGTGCGGCGACGCCGCCGTTGAGCTGGCCGAAGACGTGGTGTGGGTCGTGGCCCCGGAGTCGGGGAGGGCCGTCTTGGGACGGGTAGGGAACGCCGGAGGGGCCGGGAGCGCGGCCGTGATCTGGGGTTCGGTGTCCGGAGGCGGAGAACGGCGCACTCGCGGTCACGAGGTGCGGTGTGGGTCACATTCACGTCGGCGTGGTTTGGTGGCGGGGACGGGCGGCCCGGGCTGTCCGTCCGGGACGCCGGCGGCGGGGGAGGCGAGGCGTCCACCATCAGGACACCCCCGAGACGGAGCGGCGGGGACTCGGTGTGCCCGAGTGCCGAAGGTAGAGGGGCGTGGTGACCCCCGCCCCCCGGGGGTGAACGGCTCTTCGCCGTGACACCGGTGCTGGGGAGCGTCAGCGTCGGGAAGACGAGAACGGGTCCGCCGGGACGGTGGTCTCCCGGAGATCTCTGCGGCGGAGTACCAGGCTCCGCCGAAGGCGGCGGGCTCCAGGCGGAGTCGCCGGCCCATGCTCCCGCGGTGCGCGCAGCGGTCGGTCACGCGGTCCGATGACGCCGGCCGGCGCGTACAGCACCATGAAGGCCGCGCTGAGCGGTGGCAGGACGGGAAGACCCTTGTTCGGCGGTCACCGGGCGAGGGCCGGTTCCCCGGCGGCCCGCTTCGCGTGGGCGGCAGGACCCGTTCGCAGGACCACGCGCCCGCACGAGGGCCGACTCCCGCGGAAAACCGCCGTCCTCCGCGTCCGGCCCCGTCGGGGAGCGCGCCGGCCGCGCGCTCTGAGCGGCGGACGCGATCGCCGCAGCACCGCCGGCCGCGCCTGTCCCGCCATGCGAGGCCCTCCCCGACACCACGGGCAAGGCGCGTCTCGCCCGCGCCCTACGGCACCGCTGCGGCGAAGACCGTCGTCCTCCGGGGCGCGTACACGTATCCGAGGTGCCGTGATGAGGTGGCCCCTCGACCGTGGATCAGACGCCGCCACGGACCTTCGTGTAGACGAACAGCAGCGCGCTCATCGACGTGCCCGCCACGATCTTCCGCTGCGCGACCAGCTCCGGTACCGACGCCAGCGGTACCCACTCGATCCGCTCGGCCTCCCAGTCGTCAGCCGGATCGCCCACGCGCTCCGCCGTCTCGGCGAGGAACACGTGATGCTCGGAGTCGCTGATGCCCGGGCTCGGCTGGACACGGAGCAGCGGACGCAGCGGGCCCGGCCGCCAGCCGGTCTCCTCCTCCACCTCGCGGGCCGCGGCCGCCGCCGGTTCCTCGTCGTCGTCGATGCCGCCGAGGGGGATCTCATAGCCCCAGGTGTCGGTGATGAAGCGGTGGCGCCATTCCAGCAGCACCCGGTTGCGGTCGTCGAGGACGACGGCGCCGGCCCCGGGAGCCGAGCGGATCAGCCGGTGCCGCAGGTGTCGGCCGGCGGTGATCTCCACATCGGCGATCCGGACATCCAGCCACGGATCGGTGTAGAGCGGCTTCTCGGAATGGACGGTCCAGCGCATGGGGCGACTCCCAGGAGCGAGGGCGGCGTCAGCGGCGTCGCTCCCTAGGACACCACACCCCGGGAGGGGGCTCCGCAACGGCGTGTCCGACGGACTCCCACACTCGGGCCGACCACTGCGGGAGGCCACCGCCGCGCGCACGGACCGGAGGCGGCCGTGGAGCCACCCGGACTCGATCCCGCGAACCCGTTGCGGCGTGCGCCGGGTCCGCGCTGGCGCCTCGTCGACACGGCCACGCCGGGCGCAGCCGGGGACCGGGCCGGCGGATCCGCCCGCGCGGGTGCGCGCCGCGCTGCGCCGAAGCGAGATCGCCGAGCCGCCGTAGTGCCTCGGCTCGCCGGGGCACCAGCAGGCCGGGTTGTACGCAGGAGGACTCCCGCGGACCGCGTGTCGACGCGGATACGCCCGGCCGGGGACCCCGGCAACGAGGCCAGGGGCGCGCCGATCGCCATACGGGCGGACGCGCGGACCCGTGCCGCGTTCGGGACGCCGGTCAGGGCCGTCGGCGCGCGCAGGGCCGTCCCGTAGCTGGACGGCCAGCCGGTACTCACTCCGTGGCGGCCACGGCCCGGCCGACAAGAGAACGGGGAGACACCGAACGCGCGGCCCCGCCCGCCCCGGCCACGCGCGGCGCGGCGAGGAAGTGGCCAGGGCGTCCTCGGTGCCGACCGACGTGTAACACCGCGCCCAGTCCCCAGGGGACACGATCATGGCCGGGGGCTCGGCAGGACACAGGGCCGGCTCGTGCAGCCCGTCGAGAAGGGCCCGCAACGGCCGGTAGCGCGAGGTGCAAGACGCGGCCGGTCGCGCCCTCGACGTGGCCCACGGGCGGGCCGTCGGGGAACTCCGGCGGCGTGACCGGGACGGCGCTGCCGCAAGGGCGGTGCCCACCCCGAAAACGAAAAAGGCCTCCCAGTCGTCTCCCACGTCGGCGTGAACCGTCGAGGGATCTCTCTGAGAGACCCATGGTGTTACTGGTGGGCGATACAGGATTCGAACCTGTGACCTCTACCGTGTCAAGGTAGCGCTCTAACCAACTGAGCTAACCGCCCGAGTCGAACTCGAGGTGGAGACGGGATTTGAACCCGTGTCGACGGCTTTGCAGGCCGCTGCCTCGCCTCTCGGCCACTCCACCGGATTCACTTGGAGGAACGCGCTCCTCCTCGTCTCCGAGCGGACGACGGGATTCGAACCCGCGACCCTCACCTTGGCAAGGTGATGCTCTACCAGCTGAGCCACGTCCGCCTGAGGTTCGGCCCCCGGTCCGTTTTCCCGGCCCCGGCGCCGCCCTGCGAGAAGAACTTTATCGGAATCTCCGGATACGGCAAATCGAGGTGAGAGGGGTGGACGGGCTCCCCGGGGCGAGGAGGGGCCGGCGCGCCCGAGGGGGTTGGGGGCACGCCGTGGCGCGGATGCCGGGGATATAAGTGGAGGGGTGCGAGTACACAGAGAGGCGAGGGCCCACGGCGCGGACATCGCCCGGCCCTGGAACGTCGCCCGCGCGGCGGCGCGCGACCTCGGCGCCCGGGCCGTCCGTCCGCCCACGCGGCGGCTGCCGTTAGAGGAGGCACGCGGCGCGACGCTCGCCGAAGACCTGGTGGCACTGGTCGGGGTGCCCTCCTACGACACCTCCGCCATGGACGGCTACGCCGTCGCCGGCCCCGGCCCCTGGAACGTCGTCGGCCGTGTCCTGGCGGGACAGCGCGACGGCCACGCGGCGCTGCGACCGGGGCAGGCCGTCGAGATCGCCACGGGCGCCCCGGTCCCCGGGGGAACCGAGGCCGTACTGCCCTACGAGCACGCGCTCCGCCGTGGCGCCGAGGTCACCGGTGAGGCCCGGCCGGGCCGGCACGTCCGCCGGGCGGGGGAGGAGACCGCCCGCGGCGAGACGGTGCTGCCGGCCGGGACATCGGTCACGCCGGCCGTGCTCGGCCTGGCCGCGAGCCTGGGACACGACGCGCTCGCGGTGCGGCGGCCGCGGGTCGCCGCCCTGGTCACCGGCGACGAGCTGGTCCACTCGGGGCTTCCCGCCCCGGGGACCGTGCGGGACGCGATCGGCCCGCTGCTGCCCGGAATGGTGGAGTGGGCGGGCGCCCTGCTCGAGGACCCCCGCCACATCGGCGACGGGTTCGGGACGATGGTCTCGGAGCTGTCCCGGATCGTGACGGCCGGGACGGTCTCGATGATCGTGGTCTGCGGAGCCTCCTCGGTCGGGCCGGCCGACCATGTGCGCGGGGCGCTCGCCGAGCTGGGGGCTCGGACGGTCGTGGACGGGGTGTCCTGCCGCCCCGGACACCCCCAGCTCCTGGGGCACCTCGGTTCGCTTCGGGAACCCGGCCCCCTCGTGGTCGGGCTTCCGGGCAACCCGGGCGCGGCGCTGGCGGCGGCGGTGACCCTGCTCGTGCCAGCCCTCGCCGCGCTGTCCGGCCGGGCCGACCCCACGGCGCGGTCGCCCCGCGCGCTGCCCCTGCGGGGGGAGGTCGAACCGCACGGGCACGACACCCGCCTGGTCGCGGTGCGGATCGAGGACGGCCACGCGGTCCCCGTCGGCCACGACCGGCCGGGAACGCTGCGCGGCGCGGCCATGGCCGACGCGCTGGCGGTGATCCCCCCGGGCTGGTCGCCCCCCGAGGCCGAACTGGTGTGGCTGCCCCGGTAGCGCGGTCCCGGGATCAGCGCAGCGTCAGGGCGTGCTCCCCCTGGGGGAGCAGTTCCCCGATGACGGTGCCGCCGGGGATCTCGCCGGCCACCAGCAGACCACCGGAGGTCTGGGCGTCGGCCAGCAGGAGCAGGCCCTCCTCCCCGGTCCCGCCCGGGTCCAGGTGGGGGGCCACCCAGGCGAGGTTGCGCCGGGTGCCGCCGCTGACGTGTCCGGCCCGCACGGCCTCGCGCGCGCCGGGCAGGAGGGGAACCGCCGCGACGTCGATGACCGCGGACACCTTCGAGGCCCGGGCCATCTTGTAGCAGTGGCCGAGGAGACCGAAACCGGTGACGTCGGTGGCGGCGGCGATACCGGCCGCCACCGCCGCGCGCGCCGCGTCGCGGTTCAGCGTGGTCATCGTGGCGATCGCCTCGGCGCTGACCTCCCCCGTCGCCTTGTGGCGGGTGTTGAGCACGCCGACGCCCAGGGGCTTGGTCAACGACAGAGGGCTTCCGGGGCGCGCCGCCCCGATACGCAGGAGCCGCGCGGGGTCGGCGAGCCCGGTGACCGCCATGCCGTACTTGGGTTCGGGGTCGTCCACGCTGTGACCGCCGGCGACGTGGCATCCGGCGGCGTGTGCGACGTCGAGGCCGCCGCGCAGCACCTCGGCGGCGAGGTCGCCGGGCAGGATGCCACGCGGCCATCCCAGCAGGTTGACGGCGACCAGCGGTTCGCCGCCCACGGCGTAGACGTCGGACAGCGCGTTGGCCGCGGCGATGCGCCCCCAGTCGTAGGGGTCGTCGACCACCGGGGTGAAGAAGTCCGCGGTGGCCACGACCGCCCGGCCGTCCCCCGTCCGCACGACGGCGGCGTCGTCGCCGTCGTCCAACCCGATCAGCAGCTCGCCGACAGGGGAGCGCGGCGTCCCCCCGAGCAGGCCGGCCACCACCGTCTCCAGTTCGCCGGGCGGGATCTTGCAGGCGCACCCGCCCCCGTGGGCGTAGTGGGTCAGGCGGGGCGCGGCGGGCCGGGGCGAGGCGACTTCGGGCTCCTTCGTCGTCATGCGACCACGCTAAGTGACGACGGCGTCGGTGTCGCCTTCCCGGCGTTCTCGGCCTTTCGCGCCGCGGCCCTGCCCCGGCCGTGGGGTTGAGTAGACTTCGGGCACGACAGCCCCGGACGCCCCGGGCCTTTGACCCTCGACGAAAACGGAGCCGCTCCGCCCATGGCCGCATCCCGTTCCTCCGAAGGGCTGCTCACCAACCGCGTGCAGCGTCCGGTCCCGTTGCGTGAGGCGGTGTATGAGGCTCTGTTGGAGCTGATCACCCGGCGTCAGTTGGAGCCGGGGCGGCATCTGGTGGAGAGTGAGCTGGCGGTCCAGTTGGGGGTGTCGCGTCAGCCGGTGCGTGAGGCGTTGCAGCGGTTGAGCAACGAGGGGTGGGTGGACCTGCGGCCCGGGTATGGGGCGTTCGTGCACCGGCCGACCGAGAGCGAGGCCGATCAGCTGCTGGCGGTGCGGGCCCTGTTGGAGACCGAGTCCGCGCGCCTGGCCGCGCGCAACGCCGACGAGGACGGCGTTGCGCGGCTGCGCGAGCTGTACCGCGCAGGGGTGGCGGGACTGGAGCGCGCCGACAGCGACGCCATGGTCGACGCCAACGCCGACCTGCACCGCTGCATCACCGAACTGTCCGGCAACACGGTGCTGGCCGAGCTCGCCGGTCAGGTGGCGCGCCGGGTCCGCTGGTACCACGCGTTGGTCGTGCTGGACCGCGGCGCCGCGGCCTGGGACGAGCACGCCCGCATCATCGACGCGATCGCGGCCGGCGACGCCGAGCAGGCCGCCCGCCTCATGCGCGAGCACACCGAGGCCACGCGCCGGGCCTACCACGAGCGGGCCGCCGAGGAGACGACGGAGGACCGCTAGCCGGGCGCGGGCCCACGACGTGCCGGGTCAGTGCCCGCTGTTCTCGGGCGCGCGGTAACGCCCCGCCCCGCGCAGCAGGAACCCGGCCTGCACCGCGGCGTAGGCCACGATCACCATGCCGATGAGGCTGGTCACGTGGATGCCGTCGGTGAAGGCGGTGCGCGCGGCGAGCATCAGCGCCGCGCCGGCCTCCCCGCCCAGTCCGCCGGCCGCCTCGACCGCCCCGCCCAGCGTCTCGCGGGCGGCGTCCATCACCGCCGCGGGCACCCCGGCCACCGGTTCGAGGTGGGAGCGGTACATGGCGGTCAGGACACTGCCGAGGACGGCGACGCCCAGCGCTCCGCCCAGCTCGTAGGCGGTCTCGGACACCGCCGAGGCCGCGCCGGCCCGGCTCGGCGGGGCCGCCGACATGATCGCGTCGTTGGTGAGCGTGTCGGAGAGCCCCACGCCGGCGCCGATCAACGCGAACGCGATGGTCACCGGGACCACGCCGTCGTCCAGCGGCAACCGGGTCAGCAGCGCGAACCCGACCGCGGTGAGCGACAGCCCGATGACGATCACCCCGCCCAGGCTCAGCCGGCGGGCCAGGGCGACCGCGACGAAGTGCGCCACGATCGTCAGGACCAGGCCGGGCAGGAGGAGCACGCCCGCGCGCAGTGGGGAGATCCCCTGCACGATCTGGAGGTACTGGGTGAGGAAGAACAGCGACGCCGACAGCGCGAACACGACCATCAGGTTCGTGGCCACGCCGACGCTGAAGGCCCGGATCCGGAACAGGCGGACGTCGATCATCGGCGCGTCCAGGCGGAGCTGACGCCGGACGAACACGTAGCCCAGGAACAGGCCGAACGCGATCGCCGCGAGCGGGACGAGTCCGGGACCGCCCTCGGCGATCTTCTTCACGCCATAGACCAGGGGCAGCATCGCCAGGAGGGACAGCGCCGCGCTGGGCAGGTCGTAGCGGCCGGGGGAGGGGTCGCGCGACTCGCGCACGAGGAGCGGGGTCAGCGCCAGGATCAGCAGCATGACGGGCAGGTTGATGAGGAACACCGACCCCCAGCGGTAGTGCTCCAGAAGCCAGCCGCCCAGGATCGGGCCCAGCGCGGATCCCGCGGAGAACATCGAGGCCCACGCGGCGATCGCGAGCAGCCGCTGGCGGGCGTCCAGGAAGATGTTGCGGATGAGCGACAGGGTCGAGGGCATCAACGTGGCCCCGGCGAGCCCGAGGAGGGCCCGCGCCGCGATCAGCATCTCGGGGCTGGAGGCGTAGGCGGCCGCGAGGGAGGCCAGGCCGAACCCGGCCGATCCGATGAGGAGGAGCCGGCGGCGGCCGATGCGGTCGCCCAGGGTGCCCATGGTCACGAGCAGGCCGGCCAGCATGAACGAGTAGATGTCGACGATCCACAGCAGCTGGGTGCCGGTGGGGGCGAGGTCCTCGCTCAGGTAGGGCACGGCGAAACCGAGCACGGTGGCGTCGACGGCGATCAACAGGACCGGCAGGGTGAGCACGGCGAGGGCGGCCCACTCGCGCGGCCCGGCCTTGGGAGCGCCCGTGTGGGTGCCGGTAACTGCGGAGGTCATGGTTCCTGATCTCTTCGGAAAGTGGGATGCGGGGCGGCGAGGGGACGCACGGATCCCATTCTCAACCGTCCGGCCGGTACAGTACCGTCCAGCCGGTACAGTGTCAATCGTGAGTGCTGCGACCACCCGAGACCGTATTCTCGACGCCCTCCAGGACATCCTGATCGAGCAGGGCGGATCCGCCGTGACGCTGGAGGCCGTCGCCGCCGCCGCGGGCGTCTCCAAGGGCGGCCTGCTCTACCACTTCCCCTCGAAGTCGGCGATGATGACCGGACTGGCGCGCCGTCTCGCCGACCGGGCCCGCGACGAGTTCCACGAGGCGGTCCACAGCGAGGAGGGCGTCGTCCGGCGGTTCCTCAGAACCTCGCTGCCCGAGTCGGTGGAGGAGACCGAGCTCTACTGGTCGGTCATCGCCGCGTTGCGCGGTGAGGAGGACGTCTCCGACGAGGCGCGCCGGCTCATCGGTTACGTCTTCGCCGAATGGGCGCGGCTCCTGCACGACGAGATCGACGATCCCGTGCTCGCCGAGACCATCCGTCTCGTCGGCGACGGTCTCTACCTCACCGCCATCGCCGGTCTGCCCCAGCCCGACCCCGATCTGGTGCGGCGGGTCATGGGCCGGCTCGTGGCGCAGGCCGAGTCCCACCGGCGCCGCTGAGCGGTCGCGGGCCGGGAAACGCCCGTCCCCGGCCCGCGCGTGCGGCGTCGCCGTGACGGGATGCCCCGGCGCGGGGCCGGCCGCGAGGTCAGCCCGCCCCGCCCCCCGCGCCGTGACCGGCGCAGGCCAGGGCCAGCAGGACGGCGGCGGCCTCGGTGGGACGCGAGGGGGAGTATCCGGTCAGCTCGGCGAAACGGGACAGCCGGTTGAGAACCGTGTTGCGGTGGCAGTACAGGGCGCGCGCGGTCTCGGCCACCGATCCCCGCGCGCAGTAGACCGTCACCGTCTCCAAGAGCCGTTCCCGCTCGTGCGGGGCCACGGTCTCCAGCCCGCCCAGCACCACCTCGGCGAGCATCGCGCCGACGTCGCCGAGCCGGGCGGCGGCCACCGGGGCCCACGCCTCGCCGAGCGTCACCGGCTGCCGGGCGTCGCCGTCCAACGTGGTGGCGACCTCGGCGGTCGCGCGCAGCACGTCGGGGACCCGGGCCAGGCCGCGGGCCCTCGGGCCGATCGCGCACGGCACCCTGTCCAGCCAGGCCGGCGCCGTGCCGCGCCCACGCGGCAGTTCGGCCACCAGCACCAACAGGCCGTTGTGATCGTGCAGGTGCAGCGCGTCGTCGGAGGGGTGCGCCGCGACCGCCGCGCGCAGGGCGGACTGGTGGTCCGGCGGCGCCACCGCCACCACGAAGTCGGCCTGGGCGTTCATCCGCAGCGCCGTCGCGACCTGCGCGACCAGGTGGGTGTCGCGTCCGTCGGAGGAGAGCAGACGCCCCATGAGCACGGTGCGCTGGCGCTCCCGCTCGCGGGCGAGCACGGCCACCTCGTCCAGGTAGGCCGTGTGCACCTGCACGGTGTGGAGCTCCACGGCCTCCCAGACCCGCACGGCGCCGCGGGTCAGCGCCGGCAGGTCGGCCGGGCGGATCCGTTCCAGCATCGCCGTCCACAGCACGCGGAAGTCCATGCGGACCGCCTGGAGCAGCAGTTCCAGCGGAAGCCCCTGGTGGACCCGGCGCCGTCCCAGGCGCGCGGAGATGTCGGCCAGACGGTCGGGGATCGACAGCCCCCCGATGATGCGCAGCAGCAGCTCCAGGCAGGGGCGCGCGGTCTCGCGCAGGTCCTCGACCGGCACGGAGTCGTGGTAGCCCTCGACGGCGTTCACCTGGGCGACGAACAGTTCGACGAGCTCGTCGAGGTCGTCCAGGCACTCGTGGACGACCTGACGCAGCGCCTCGGGGACGGGCAGGGACGGAGGAACGCCGAAGTCGTCACGCACCGCGACGGAGGCCGCCGCTGGGTCGCCGAAACGGTCCGAATTGTGCATGTGCCCATTATGCGCCGGCGAGGTCGCTGCGATTCACCATTGTCTCCGCCCAGGTCACGGCGGCATGGTTGAGGGAAGGTGAGCGGCCCCACATGGTGACCGTGGTCGCATCGGCACAGCCCGGCGGCCGCGTCCCGGCGCCGCGCGGAGACCACGACCACGGGAGACGGCGATGCATGTGACGCCACGCGAGCAGGAGCGGCTGACACTGTTCGCGGCCGCGCAACTCGCCCGGCGGCGGCTGGAGCGCGGCGCGCGCCTCGGGGCGACCGAGGCGATCGCGCTGGTGTGCGACGAGATCCTGGAGATGGCCTGGGACGGCCTCGCGCTGGAGGAGGTGGTCGAGCGCGCCCGCTCCGTCGTGCCCCGTGAGGCCCTCCTCCCCGGTGTCGCCGCGACGGTGCCCAGCATCCAGGTCGAGGCATTGTTCCCGCACGGCTCCTCCCTGGTCCACGTGGACCTTCCCTTCGGACCCCCCGAGGCCGACGGGCCCGGGGCGGTGCGCACCGCGGCCCCCGACATCGAACTCGCCCCCGGGCGTCGCCGCGCCGAGCTGGAGATCGTCAACACAGGCCACCGCCCGGTCTGGGTGTCGTCGCACTTCCCGTTGGAGGAGGCCAACGCGGCGCTGGAGTTCGACCGGGAGGCCGCGCGCGGCTACCGGCTGGACGTCCCCGCGGGCACGTCCCTGGAGTTCCGTCCGGCCGAGCGCCACACCGTCGGCATCGTCGAGCGAGGAGGAGACCGATGACCCGCATGGACCGCGGAGACTACGCCGCCCTCTACGGGCCGACCACGGGCGACCGGATCCGACTCGCCGACACCGACCTGTGGGTGCGTGTCGAGGCCGACGACACCGAACCGGGCGAGGAACTGCTCGGCGGCTGCGGCAAGACCGCCCGTGACGGCCTGCTCGTCACCGGAAAGGCCCCGCGCGACAGCGCGCTCGACATGGTCATCCTCGGCGTGGTCGTCATGGACCCGCTGATCGGCGTCCGCAAGACCAACATCGGCATCAAGGACGGCCGCATCGTCGGCATCGGCCGGGCCGGCAACCCCGACACCACCGACGGCGTCGAGCTGGTCGTCGACTCCCACACGGCGATGATCACCGGCGAGGGCATGATCGCCACAGCGGGCGTGGTCGACTCCCACGTCCACCTCTCCAGTCCCGAGGTCGTGCCCGCCGCGCTCGCCGCCGGCGTCACCTCGCTGGTCGGGATGGGGATCGGCGGCGTCTGGGATGTCGGCGCCAACCCCGCCTACAACCTGCACAGCCTCATCGAGGGCTGGCGCGACGCGCCGATCAACGTCGCCTTCCTGGCCCGTGGCTCCTCCTCGTCCACGGAGCTGCTGGAACGGGCGGTGATGGCCGGCGCCGGAGGCTTCAAGATCCACGAGGACTGGGGGGCCACCCCGCGCATCGTCGACACCTGCCTGGACGTCGCCGAGCACGCCGACCTGCCGGTGGCGCTGCACACCGACACGCTGAACGAGTCGGGGTACCTCTCCGACACGCTGCTGGCCACCCGCGGGCGCACCGTGCACGCCTACCACGTCGAGGGCGGCGGCGGCCATCCCGACCTCCTGGAGATCGTGTCCCAGCCGCACGTCCTCACCTCCTCCACCACCCCGACGCTGCCGCTCACCCCGGCCACCGTCGCCGAGCTGCTGCCGATGACGCTCACCGTCCACCGGGGGCACCATGGCGTCGACAGCGACCTGTCGATCGCCGCCAGCCGGGTGCGCGAACACGCCATCGCGGCGGAGAACGCGCTCCACGACCTCGGCGCGATCAGCATCGTCAACTCCGACTCGATGGGCATGGGCCGCATCGCGGAGACCGCCCGGCGCACCTGGCAGCTCGCCCACGTCCAGGCCCACCTCGCCGGCGAGGCCGGTCCGGACGTCGACAACAACGCGCGCGTGCTGCGCTACCTCGCCAAGATCACCCTCAACCCCGCCATCGCGCACGGCATGGCCCACGAGGTGGGGGCGTTGCGCCCCGGCGCCATCGCCGACATCGTCCTGTGGCGGCCGGCGACCTTCGGCGCCCAGCCGGAGATGGTGCTCAAGTCCGGGTTCGTCGCCTGGGGCGTGAGCGGTTCGGGCTCCGGCTCCACCCGGCTCACCCAGCCCCGCGTCATGCGCCCCTACTTCGGGGGACTGGGCGGGGCGCCGCGCCGGCTGTCGCGCGTGTTCGTCTCCCAGGCGTGCCTGGACGACCGCGCCGCGGCCGACGCCCTGCCCAAGGGGGTCCGCTACGCCGCGATCCGGGACAGCCGTGGCCTCTCCCGCGCCGACATGATCGCCAACACCGCGGTCCCCGACGTGAAGGTCCCCACCACACCCGACTCGGTGCTCGTGGACGGGCGTCCCATCGACATCCACCACGCGGCGCAGCTCCCGCTCACCCGGCTGCACCACCTGGCCTGACCGGCCAGGGCATCACCAACGGAGAATGAAGTCCACGTGCTCGACCTGAAACTGCGCAACGCCCGGATACGGACGGTCGACGACGACCGGCCCCGGGCCCACACCCTGGGCGTGTTCGCCGGCCGCATCCTCGGCCTCGACGAGGACGTCGCGGACCTGCCGGCCCGCACCACGATCGACTGTGGCGGGGCGGTCGTCGTCCCCGGGTTCGGCGACGCGCACAACCACATGGCCTGGTACGGCCAGTCCCTGGGGGAACTCGACCTGGAGGGCGTGGCGACGCTGCCCGCGCTCTACGACGCGGTCGCCCGCCGCGCCGCGGAGCTGCCGCCCGACGCCTGGGTGCTCGGTTCCGGCTACGACGACACCGTCATGGGCGCGCATCCGCACCGGGCGGAACTGGACCGGGCCGCGGGCGGGCGCCCGGTGTGGCTCAAGCACCGCTCCGGCCACATGTGCGCGGTCAACAGCGAGGTGCTGCGGCGGGCCGGGGTGCTCGACGGCGGCGCGCGCGTCCCCGAGGGCGGTGTCGTGGTCCGCGACGCCGACGGGGAGCCGACGGGCCTGCTCCAGGAGCAGGCCCAGAGCCTGGTCTCCGCCCTCGTCATGCCCTACTCCGTCGAGGAGCTGGCCGAGGCCGTCGGCCGGGCCAGCCGCATCTACGCGGCCGAAGGGCTCACCCACGTCGTGGAGGCGGGGATGGGCCGCGGCCTGATCGGCCGCAGCCCCGTCGAGGCCGCCGCCTACCAGCTCGCCCGCGACCGCGGCACGCTGCTGACCCGCGTGGAGCTGATGCCGGCCGGCGACAACCTGCACCCGTTGGAGTCCCACGCCGACGACGGCATCGACGTCGGACTGGACCTCGGCCTGCGCACCGGGTTCGGGGACGACCGGCTGCGCCTGGGACCGATGAAGATCTGGCTCGACGGCTCCCTGATCGGCCGCACCGCGGCGGTGAGCGAACCGTTCTGCGGCCACCACGCCCACGGCAGCGGCTACTTCCAAGACGACCCGGAGCGGATGCGCCGACTGGTGATCGACGCCCACCGCGCCGGCTGGCGGGTCGCCGCGCACGCCATCGGGGACGAGGCGATCGACCTCGCGCTCGCCGCGTTCGCCGAGGCGCAGCAGAGTCTCCCGCGCCGCGACGTCCGCCACCGGATCGAGCACTCCGCGGTCGTGCGCCCCGACCAGCTCGACCGCTACGCCGAACTCGGCGTGGTCCCCGTCCCCCAGGCGCACTTCCTCTACGCGGTCGGCGACACCATGTCCGAGGCGCTCGGCCCCGAGCGCACCCGCTGGATGTACCGGCACCGGTCCTTCCTGGACCACGGGCTGCGGGTGCCGGGCAGTTCGGACCGGCCGGTGGCGCCGGGCGCGCCGCTGCTCGGCATGCAGTCCATGGTCGAGCGGCGCACCGCGTCGGGGGCCGTCTTGGCCCCACAGGAGCGCGTCACCGCCGAGGAGGCGCTGCGCGCCTACACCCTCGACGCCGCCTGGGCGAGCCACGACGAGCACCGTCGCGGCAGTCTCACCCCGGGCAAGGCAGCCGATTTCGTGCTGCTCGCCGACGACCCGCTCGACGTCGACAGCGGCCAGATCGGCGGAATCCACGTCCTGGCCACCTTCGTGGCCGGCGAATGCGTCCACGGGGCCGACCTGATCGCCGGCCACGGGCTGGCCGGCGACGGCCCGATCCCCCTGCCGCCCAACGCGGCCGGACTCTAGGAGCAACACCATGACCCAACACAGCCCGTCCGCACCCGGCGCGCCGCCCCAGGGGGGCAAGCCCGTCGTGACCGACAAGGACGCCGGCCGCATCGCCTTCGCCGCGTTCGTCGGCACCGCGCTGGAGTGGTACGACTACTTCCTGTTCGGTACGGCCGCCGCCATCGTCTTCAACCGGCTGTACTTCACCACGCTCAACCCGACGGCCGCCACGCTCGCCGCGTTCGCGACCTTCGGTGTCGGCTTCGTGGCCCGCCCCGTCGGCGCCGTGATCTTCGGCTGGGTCGGCGACCGGATCGGACGGCGCCCGGCACTGCTGATCACCGTGGTGATGATCGGTGTGGCGACGGGCCTCATCGGTGTCCTGCCCGACTACGCCGCGATCGGGATCGCCGCGCCGATCCTGCTCGCGCTGCTGCGGCTGCTCCAGGGCATCGCGGTGGGCGGCGAATGGGGCGGCGCGGTGACGCTGGCCGTCGAGCACGCCCCGCCGGAGCGGCGCGGACGCTACGCGGTGCTCCCGCAGATCGGCTCGCCGGTCGGTACGCTGCTGTCCTCGGGGGCCTTCTCCCTGGTGCTGATGATGCCCGCGGACACCTTCGACTCCTGGGGTTGGCGTCTGCCCTTCCTCGCGGCCTTCCCCCTGCTGGTCGTCGCCGTCTACATCCGCCGCAAGGTCGAGGAGTCCCCGCTCTTCGACGAGCTGCTCCAGCAGGACGACCGCGCCAAGGTGCCGGCGGTGGACGTGTTCCGCCAGGCGTGGGGACGTCTGATCGTCGCGATCGCCTCGGCCTTCCTCGGCGTGGGCGGCTTCTACATCATGACGACGTTCGCCATCAGCTACGGCAGCGACACCCTCGGCGTCGAGCGGTCCGTCATGGTCAACGCGACCCTGGTCGCCGCGGTCGCCCAGATCGTCGTGCTGATCGTGGTGGGACGGATCTCGGACCGGCTCGGCCCGGGCCGGGTCACCCTGTGGGGCGGTGTGGCGACCGCGATCTGCGCGCTGCCGATCTTCATGCTGATCGACACCCGCAGTCCGCTGCTCATCATCCTGGCGGTCTCGGCCGGGGTGTGCGTGCTCTCGGTGGCCTACGCGGTCTCGGGCGCGCTCCTCACCGAGCTGTTCCCCGCCCACCTGCGCTACAGCGGTGTGGCCCTGGCCTACAACATCGCCGGCGCGCTCAGCGGCTTCCTGCCGTTCGTGGCGACCGCGCTGCTGGACCGCACCGGCGGCAGTTCCGTGGCGCCGGTGGCGCTGCTGATCGGCGTCTCGCTGATCACGGCGGTCGGCGGCTTCTACGGGGAGCGGCTGCGGGTCAAGGACAACGTGGTCAGCGCCTGACCCCTTTTCCGGCCCCGCCGTCGTGGGCCCGTTCCTCGGACGCGAGGGACGGGCCCACACGTCTGTCGGGGAAGCGGTGCGGGTCAGGGGAGGGCTCCCTTGACTATCGTTGCCACATGGCAGCCAGTGACGAGCGCAGGGACAGGGCCGGGAGTGGAACCCGGCGGGGGGACGTCGAGAGCGGGGGACCGAGGTCTGCCGGCGGGCGAGGGGCGCGCGGGAGGGACGGGTCGCCGGTGCAGTCGGTCGATCGGGCCGTCACGGTGCTGGAGATCCTCGCCCGCTACGGGCAGGCCGGCGTGACCGAGATCGCGGGGGAGCTGGGGGTCCACAAGTCCACGGCCTTCCGGCTCGTCGGCGCGCTGGAACGGCGAGGCCTGGTCGAGCAGCCGGGCTCGCGGGGGAAGTACCGTCTGGGGATCGGCGTCGTCCGGCTGGCCGGGGCCATGACCACGGGCCTCGTTCTCGTCCGGCACAGCCGTCCGGTCTGCGAAGTCCTCGCCGCGGAGCTGGAGGCGACCGTGGACGTCGCGGTTCCCGGCGATGGCGGGGTCGTCAACGTCGACCGCGTGACGCCGGCGCCGGGAGAGGACGGCGCGCGACAGGTCGGCCGGGCGGGCCCGTTGCACGCCTCCTCCACCGGCAAGGTCCTCCTCGCCCACATGCGGCACAGTGAGCGGGGCCGGGTGCTGCGCGGCTCCCTGGAGCAGGTCACCCCCGAGACCGTCACCGTTCCCGAACAGCTGCGTGCCCAGCTCGACGAGGTGCTGGAGCGGGGCTATGCGACGGAGGTGGGGGAGCGGCAGGCGGGGCTCAACGCGGTCGCCGCCCCCATCCGCGCCGCGGACGGTCAGGTCGTCGCCGCGGTCGGCGTCACGGCCCCCTCCACCCGGATGCCCACGGGAAGGCTGGGGGAGATCGGCGCCGAGGTCGTCGCGGCGGCGAGGAAGATCTCGGCCCGCCTGGGGGGCGGCTAGCGCAGCGCCGATCCGGCCGGACCGTCGGAGAGGTCGGCGATGCGCCCGTCGATGAAGCGTACGGCCAGGTCGATGATCTCCTCGGGAGACGGCTCGACGTCGATCACGATGCCCGCCTCGTCCTGCTCCAGGGGTTCCAGGGTCGCCGCCTGGGAGGCCAGCAGGCCGGCGGGCATGAAATGCCCGGCGCGCTCGCGCAGCCGCCGTCCGATCAGCTCGGTGGAACCGTCGAGGTGGATGAACTCCACCCGGCCGGGGGCGCCGCTGCGCAGTACGTCCCGGTAGCTGCGCTTGAGGGCGGAGCAGGCGACCACGGTGGTCTCGCCGCGGCGCTCGTGCTCCTCGATCCACTGGGCGAGCGAACGCAGCCAGGGCATTCGGTCCTCGTCGGTGAGGGGGACGCCGCTCGACATCTTGGCGATGTTGGACTCGGGGTGGAAGGCGTCGGCCTCGGCGTGGGGCAGACCCAGCCGTTCGGCGACCCGCAGGGCCACCGTGCTCTTCCCGCTGCCGGACACTCCCATGACGACGAAGTGCATCTGTCCACCCTTCCGCGACACCGTCGCGTGAATATGTGATCGCCCAAGAGCGATCCGTTCAATAGTGTTACCAATGATCGCGCTAGTCTTCCGTGCGCCCGGCACCGGCCCGGCGGAACGGGCCCGTGACGGCGCGATGACCTGAGGAGCGCGATGACAGCCGAGGCGGATCACCGCACCCTGCACAACCGTGTGCTGGCCGTACTGGGCCCGGCGATCGCCGCGGGGGAGTACGCCCCCGGCCACGTCTTCACCCTGGAGCGGCTGGAACGCGACCACGGGGTCTCGCGGACCGTGGCCCGCGAGGCGGTCCGGGTCCTGGAGTCCATGAGGCTCGTCGTGAGCCGGCCCCGCACCGGGGTGCGGGTCCGCCCGCCCGAGGACTGGAGCGTCCTGGACCCCCGCCTCATCCGCTGGCGGCTGGCCGGACCGGGACGCGGCACGCAGCTGCGCTCGCTCACCGAGCTGCGCGCGGCGATCGAGCCGCCGGCCGCCGCCGCGGCGGCCCGCCGCGCCAGCGCCGCCCAGCGCGACCGCGTGGTGGCGATCAACGAGCGGATGGCGGTGACGGGCCGGGCCGGCGACATGGAGACGTTCCTGCGCCTGGACATCGAGTTCCACCACCTCATCCTTGAGTTGTCCGGAAACGAGATGTTCGCCGGCCTGTCCGGGGTGGTCGCCGAGGTGCTGGCCGGGCGGACCGCCTACGACCTGATGCCGCGTCACCCCAGACCCGAGGCGCTGCGCCTGCACGCCCACGTCGCCTCGGCCATCCATGACGGCCTCCCCGATGTCGCGGAGGCCGCCATGCGGGCGATCGTGGACGAGGTGGTCACGGCGCTGGAACAGGCCGGGGAGACCCCCGCGTCCCCCTAGAGCACCAGGCTCAGCAGGAAGGCGAAGGCGAAGCCGATCACGCCGATCAGCGTCTCCATCACCGTCCAGGTCTTCAGCGTGGTCTTGGTGTCCATGCCGAGGAAGCGGCCGACCAGCCAGAACCCGGAGTCGTTGACGTGGGAGAGCGCGGTCGAACCACAGGCGATCGCGATGACGATCAGCGCCAGGTCGATGCCGGACAGCCCCGCGGTGGCCTCGACGGTCGGCGCGACCAGCGCCGCCGCGGTGGTCAGCGCCACGGTGGCCGAGCCCTGCGCGACCCGCAGGGCCAGCGCGATCACGAACGCGGCGACGATCACGGGCAGGCCGGTGGACTCCAGGCTGGAGGCGAGCGCCTCGCCGATGCCGCTGGCGCGCAGCACGCCGCCGAACATGCCGCCGGCGCCGGTGATGAGGATGATGGCGCAGACCGGGCCCAACGCGCCGTTGACGATCTCCTCGACCTGGGCGCGGGAGCGGCCCCGGCCCAGCACGATCATGCTGACGATCGCGGTGATCAGCAGCGCGATCGAGGTCTGGCCGATCAGGACCAGGATCTGGGCCCACAGCTGTTCCCCGTCGACGACGCCGGCGGTGCTCAGCGTCGTGATGCCGGTGTTGCAGAAGATCAGCACCATCGGCAGCAGCAGGATGAACAGGACCGTGCCGAAGGACGGCGGACGGTCGTACTTCAGCTCGCCCTCGGCGGTGAAGTCGTCGGGGACCGGGACCTGGAAGCGGCCGCCCGCGTACTTGGAGAACAGGTAGGAGGCCAGGTACCAGGTGGGGATGGCCAAAATGGTGCCGAAGAGCAGCGTCGTGCCGAGGTTGGCGCCGAGCAGGTCGGCGGCGGCCACCGGTCCGGGGTGGGGCGGCACGAAGGCGTGCATGACGGCGAAGGCGCCGGCCGCGGGCAGCGCGTACAGCAGGACCGAGCCGCCCAGGCGGCGGGCGACGCTGAACACGACCGGCAGCATGACGATGAGGCCGGCGTCGAAGAAGATCGGGAAGCCGAACAGCAGCGAGGCGACGCCCAGGGCGAACGGCGCACGCTTCTCACCGAACGTCTTGATCAGGGTGTGGGCCAAGACGGCGGCGCCGCCGGTGATCTCCAGTAGGCGTCCGATCATCACGCCCAGGCCGACCAGCAGAGCGACGCTGGCCAGGGTGCCGCCGAAGCCGTCCAGCAGGGTGGGGACGATGTCGGCGACGGGGATCCGCGTCGCGATCGCGACGAGCAGGCTGACCAGGACCAGCGACACGAACGCGTGCAGCCGCACCTTCATGACGAGGAAGAGCAGCACGGCGACGGCGCCTGCTGCGATCAGCAGCAACGGCCCTGTGCCGTATGCGGGCTCGATGGCTTCCAACTGTGCCTCCGGACGAGGGGTCGCAGGGGGCGGGGCGCGGTGGGGGAAGCGCCCGGCCGGATATCTGCGGCAATGGTAATACCATTTGTGAGCCTTTGTGAGCCTGCCTGTTCGAAATTGTTAGGAGGGGGAGGGTGGGGCGGTCCACGCCGCGCCTGGGAGTCCGCCGTGGCCGGGGTTGAACGCCGCGGGGTGAGACGGGTCACCGCGGCCTCCAACGATCCGCCTGGTGAGCCGTCCCCGGTGTCCTCTCCACGACGAGGGGAAGGACAAGAACACGGAGAGCAGGAGGCGACGGGGTGGTGCCCTCACCACCCTGGCCGTAGCGACAGCCCTGAAGACACGGAGAAGCCGAGTCCGGGAGACTGGGCAAATCGGGCGCTATGAGACGGCAACGAAAGAGCGGGGCGGATGCGAAGGCTGATCAACCAGGTACGCCCGTACGCGTGGGGCTCCCAGACCGCGATTCCCCGCCTGCTGGGAACCCCTCCGGACGGTCGTCCCCAGGCCGAGCTGTGGCTCGGCGCGCATCCGGGGGCGCCGAGCCGTCTGCTCGTCGACGGCGAGGAGGTGCCGTTCGACGGGGTCATCGCGCAGGATCCCAAGGAGACCCTGGGCGAGCAGGTGGTGCTGCGCTTCGGGGAACGGCTGCCGTTCCTGCTGAAGGTGCTCGCGGCCGAGGCCCCGCTCTCGCTCCAGGCCCACCCCGACTCCAGCCGGGCCTGCGCCGGTTTCCTCGCGGAGGAGGCGGCGGGCATTCCGGTGGACGCTCCGCACCGCAACTACCGTGACCCCCACCACAAGCCCGAACTCGTCCTCGCGCTGGAGCCCTTCGAGGCGTTGTGCGGCTTCCGGGACCCCGCCGAGACGTTCGCCGACCTGGCACCGTGTGAGGGACGCCTGGCGCGGCTCCTGCGCGGCGACCTGGAGACGGCCGACCCCAACGTCGCGCTACGGGCCGCCATGACCAGGCTGTTGACGCTGCCCGCGGATGGACGCGCCGAACTGGTCGGTGAACTCGTGGAGTCGCTCCGCGATCCGGCGTGCGCCCGCCCCGGCAGCGCCATGAACGCCCGGGCAACGATCGAGCTGGCCGAACGCTACCCCGGCGACCCGGGAGCGGTCGCGGCGCTCCTGCTCAACTGGGTGGAGCTGCAACCCGGCCAGGCGCTGTTCCTGCCGGCCGGCAACGTCCACGCCTACCTGCGGGGCACCGCCGTGGAGGTCATGGCCAGTTCCGACAACGTGCTGCGGGCGGGCCTGACCAGCAAGCACGTCGACATCCAGGAGCTGCTCGACGTGGTGGACTTCTCGGTGCTGCCCATCCCCTACGTGCGGCCGGTGCGCAGCCAGGGACGTCTGGACTACCTGCCCGGTGTCGAGGAGTTCGCGCTGTCGGTCGTGGAGCCGGGAACCGGCGTCGCGCGGCTTCCCGGCGAGGTGCCGCGGATCGTCCTGGTGCTGGAGGGACGGGCCGAGCTGCGCCCCGAGCGGGGAGGGGCGCTCGTGCTGGGCCGGGGCGACTCGGTGTTCGTCCCGGCGGCGGACGGCGAGGTCGAGATCGGCGGGGACGCCCACGTGGTCGCCGCGACCATCGGCGGCCGGGCCACCGCGGGGCCGCGATGACCGCCGCCCGGGGAGGGGACGACGGTGGCGCGGGGGACCCGGCGCAGGCCCTAGGCTGAAGAGCTCATTTCCGACGATTCCCAGGGGGAACACACGATGGCGCTTGAGCGTCCCGAGGTCGACTTCGTCGACGGCCCGCCGCCGGCGGACCTCCAGATCACCGACATCACCATCGGAGAGGGGGCCCAGGCCGGCCACGGCTCCACCGTCAGCGTCCACTACGTCGGCGTCGCGCACTCCACGGGCGAGGAGTTCGACGCCTCGTGGAACCGGGGCGAGCCGCTGCGCTTCAAGCTGGGCGCCCGCCAGGTCATCGAGGGCTGGGACCAGGGCGTGCTCGGTATGCGCGTGGGCGGCCGGCGCAGGCTGGTCATCCCGCCGCACCTCGCCTACGGCGACCGTGGGGCGGGCGGCCGCATCAAGCCGGGCGAGACGTTGATCTTCGTCGTCGACCTCGTCGGGGTGAACTGAGGTTCGGCGAGGGGCGTCCGCACGGGACGCCCCTCGGTCACGACAGCGTCGAGCCGACCGTGACGTGTCCCTTGAGCAGGTCGCGGGCGATGGTGCGGCGCTGGATCTCGTCGGTGCCCTCGTAGATGCGCAGCAGCCGCAGCTCCCGGTACCAGCGTTCGATGGGCAGTTCCCTGGTGTAGCCCATGCCCCCGTGGATCTGGAGCACCCGGTCGACGATCTCGTTCGCCTTCACCCCGCCGTAGAGCTTGGCGATGGACTGGGCGTGGCGGGAGTCGCGGCCGTGGCCGACCTGCCAGGCCGCGTGCAGCACCAGCAGGCGGAGCGCCTCGATCTCCACCTGCGAGTCCGCGATCATCCATTGGATGGCCTGACGGTCGGCGAGCGGCGCCCCGAAGGTCTCGCGGGTCCGGGCGTGCTCGATCGCCATGGCGAGCAGGCGTTCGCAGGCGCCCAGGGCGCGGGCCGGCAGGAGATAGCGTCCCTTGCCGATCCACTGCATCGCCAGTTCGAAGCCCCGGCCCACCTCTCCGAGCACGTTGGCCTCGGGGACCCGCACGTCCTCGAACACCAGGGAGGCCGGTCCCCACTCGCCCATCGTGGAGATCGGCTCGGAGCGCCAGCCGGCCTCGCGGTCCACCAGGAAGCAGGTCACGCCGCCGTTCGCCCCCTTGGCGGGGTCGGTCACCGCGAACACCATGGCGAAGTCGGCCTCGTGGCCGCGGGTGATGAACGTCTTCTCCCCGTTGATCACCCAGTCCGCGCCGTCCCGGTGGGCGCGGGTGCGGATCGCCTTCGCGTCGGAGCCCGCTCCGGGTTCGGTGATGGCGAAGCAGGAGACGCGCTCGCCCGCGATGGTGGGCAGCAGGTAGCGCTCACGCTGCTGGGCGTTGGCGTGGTAGAGGATGTTGTCGGCGTCGCCCCCGAAGCGGAACGGGACGAAGGAGCGGCCCAGCTCGATCTCCACCAGGGCGGCGCTGACGGGGTCCAGGCCCATGCCGCCGTACTCGGTGGGCGTCAGTATCCCCCAGAAGTCGGACCGTTTCGCGAGGAGTTGCAGGTCGCGCAGTTCCTCGGGGGTCAGGCCGTGGGTCTCGCCGCGGCGCTCGCGGCGCAGGACCTCGGTCTCCAGCGGCATGACCTCCCGTTCGACGAAGGTGCGGACCCAGGAACGGATCTCCCGTTGCTCCTCGGTGAGCGCGAAATCGACCATCGTCTCGACCCCTTCCGCGGGAGGGCCGTGCCGGATTCCCGTGCCGGTCTGGCGGCGCGCACGACCCATAAACTAACGCTGTTCGGTTTTGAGCGTAGGTCCACGGAAGGCGCGCGGGCAAGGGGCGGTTCCCCGATACTGGGAGACGACATCGAACATCTGACGGGAGAACCACGGGTGGCCCGACCGAAGACGCCGATCCTCAGCCCCGAGCGCATCCGGCGCGCGGCCCTCGACCTCGTCGACCGCGACGGGCTGGAGGGCCTGTCCATGCGCAGGCTCGCCGGCGAACTCGGTGTCCAGGCCGCCTCGCTGTACGGCCACTACCGCACAAAGGACGACCTCCTCCACGACATCGCCAACGAGATCATGGAGAAGGTCGACGTCTCCGGTTTCGAGGGGGGCGACTGGCGCCACGGTCTGACCGTCTGGGCGCGCTCCTACCGCGCCGCGCTGGCCGCGCACCCGCACATGGTGCCCTTCATCGCCATGGGGCCGGGGCGGCGGGAGGCGTCGCTGCGTCGCGCCGACGCGGTCCACGGAGGGCTCACCGGCGCCGGCTGGCCGCCCCGGATGGCCACCCTGATCGGCGCGGCGACGAAGTACCTGGTGGTCGGGGCGGCCATCAACTCCTTCGCCCGGGGCTTCGACGATGACGTCCGCGTCTACCTGGACCGCTACCCCAACCTCTCGCAGGCCCACCGCCTCTCCGAGCACGCCGCCCACATCGACGGCGACGGCTTCGACCTCGCCCTCTCGGCGTTCCTCGACGGTCTCGCCGACCGTTTCCCCCCGCGCTCCGACTGACTCGGGCCGTTCCGGCGGAACGGGGCCGCGCGGGTCGCGGGGTCGGCCCCGGATTCGAACGTCGCACCCGTCCATGGCAATATCGGGCGAATAGCGCTCCAGGTCGCAAACAGTGATATCGGCCCTCGTGCCAGAGCGCGAACACCGCCAGCAGCACGGTGTTCCCTTGTCCGCGCGTCCGTCCGTCCGGGGTGATCCCCCCCCGTGTTCGCGCGCCACCGCGGTGGGCCCGCTGTCCGCCCCACAGGACACCAGCCGGGCCACCGCGGTATGCCCGCCACCGGACCCCGCCCCGTCGCGGAACGTGGAGTAAGGACCCCGTGACCCCTCAGCTCGTCTCCCTGGCCGTCCTGGTCGCGATGTTCGTGGTCGCGACCCTGTACCCGATCAACCTCGGCCTCATGGCCTTCGCGGCGGCGTTCGTCGTCGGAGCCCTGCTCCTGGGCATGTCCGTCGACGACATCGTCGCCGGCTTCCCCGGCGACATGTTCATCACCCTGGGCGGCATCACCTTCCTGTTCGGTATCGCCCAGGCCAACGGGACCGTCGACCTGATCATCTCCTCCGCGATCAGGCTGGTGCGCGGCCGGCTGTGGGCGGTGGTGTGGCTGATGTTCGCCCTGGCGGCCACGCTCATGGCCCTCGGTTCGATCATGGCGGTGGCGATGGTCGCCCCCATCGCCCTGGGGATCGCGGCCCGGCACCGCATCGATCCCCTGCTCATGGGGTTCATGGTGGTCCACGGGGCACTGGGGGCGGGTTTCTCGCCGCTGAGCGTCTACGGCGCGTTCGTCAACGGGATGATCGCCAAGACCGACCTGCCGCACAGCCCGTTGCTGCTGTTCCTCATCCCCTTCGCCCTCAACCTGGCGTTCGCGCTGGTCCTGTTCCTCACGCTCGGCCGGCCGCTGCTGCGCTCCTCCACGGGCTCGGTTCCGCTCGAAAAGGACACCTCGGACGGGGCGACGGGGGGAGGACGGACGCCGCGCGCGCTCCTGTTCCAGCGGGCGGCGACCCTGCTCGGCCTGGTCGCCCTGTTCGTGGGGGCCGCCGGATTCGGAGTGGACGTCGGGTTCGCCGCGATCTGCATCGGGGTGGTCCTGGTGCTCATGGCGCCCAGGTCCTACGCCGACATCCTCGACCGGGTCAGCTGGTCCACGATCACCCTGGTCTGCGGGATGATGACCTACATGGCGGTGCTCGACTCCGCGGGCACCATCGACATGGCGGGGGAGGCCGTCGCGGGTCTGGGCGTACCGCTCGTGGCCGCGCTGCTGCTCTGCTACGTCGGGGGCGTCGTCTCGGCGTTCGGCTCCTCCATCGGGACCCTGGGGATCACCCTGCCCCTGGCGATGCCGCTGCTGTTGACCGGTGAGGTGGGCGCCATCGGGCTCGTCGCGGCGCTCGCGGCCTGTGCGACCATCGTCGACGTCAGCCCCTTCTCGACCAACGGCGCGATGGTGCTGGCCAACGCCCAGGTCGAGGACCGCGACCGTTTCTACCGCCGGATGGTCGCCTACAGCGGCCTGGTCGTGGGGCTCGCCCCGCTCCTGGTCTGGGGTGCCGCGGTCGTCCCCGGGACGCTGTGAGGGGGCGCCGGCGAATCGGCGCGTGGACCGGCCGGCTCCCCGATCGCTGGGGTCCTGTGCCCCGCGCGAGCCTCATGATGGGGGCGGTCCCGTCCGACGAGGCGCGCGCCTCGGGGGCCGAGGAGGGGCGGACGCCGCCCCCATGCTCCTCGGGGACGGCCGCGACGACCTGCGCCACAGCGCCCATCCCCCGGTCAGGGCCAGACCCACGGCGGCGGCGGTGAGCACGACGACGTACGGATCCACGGAAGCGGCCGAGACCCCCACGGCGTAGCCCACGCCGATCTCCAGCGTCGCCCACCCGGCGGCCCCCAGCACGGCCCCCGGGGCGACCCTGCGGTAGGGGAGCCCGCCGAGGCCTACCAGATGCGGGGTCAGCGTTCGGACGAAGGGGATGAAACGCCCCACGAACATCGCCCAGGCGCCGTACCTGCGAATGATTTCCTCGGCGCGCTGACGGTGGCGCAGGACCCGCTCCGACCGGCTGCCGCGCCATAGCCGCGGCCCCAGCAGGCGAGCGCTGTGGAAGCCGATGGCGTCGCCGGCCACCGCCGCCGTCACGGCGGTGGCCAGGACGGCGGCCAACGGCACCGTCCCGGTGGCCGCGAGAAGGCCGGCGGTCAGCATGATGGCCAGGCTGGGGACCACGACCCCGGGCAGCAGCGCGGTCTCGGCGAGCACGAACAGCCCCAGGGCGGGGAGGAGCAGGGGCGTGGGCAGGTCGGCGAGCAGGTCGCCGGAGGAGGTCATCGGCCGTGTGGGGGACGGGGGCGCACCGGTCCGGCCGTGACGGAATCGGGGTCGCGCACCGCTCACCTCACCCGTCGTCATCGTCGTCCCGGGACGATCCTAGCCGTATCGCCTCCCGGCGGTCCCCGAATTCGGGCCTGGGGCGGGACGGAATTCGGGAGGTCCGGCCGAAGACCGTCCGGAAACGAGGCCGATCCTGGGATGACCTCTGACATTCCAGCGTGAACACGGCAGGGAAAATGTGTGAATCCCCCCGCTCCTTCGGGAACGGAACCGTGGGCGTGGTCGATGACTAAAATTCGCTTCCGGCCACGAGGGTGGCGGATGTCTTCATATCCCCGATCCGGTTGTGGTCACCGATTTCCGGAAACACCTTGCTCCGGCAAGGGAGAGGAGTGATGGATATGGCCCACCGGCTGGAATTTCGCGTTCTCGGCCCTCTTGACGTCACCTCGCAGAGCGGACCGGTCCGCATTCCCGCCGGTAAACAGCGGGTACTGCTGTCCGCGCTCCTGCTCGCGCCCAACACCGTGGTGTCGCTGGAGGAACTGGTCGGCCTCCTGTGGGACGACGTGCGGCCGGACAGCCCCCGCGCTGCCCTGCACACCTGTCTCACCAGGTTGCGCGCGACCCTCGACTCCCGTGGAGCGGGCCCCTCCGGCCTCATCCGCACCACCGCCGCCGGCTATCTCATCGAGGTGGGACCCGAGGAACTGGATCTCCTGCGCTTTCGCGCCCACAGCGGCGCGGCGCACGCCGCGGCGAAGCGGGGCGACCAGGCGGCGGAGCGTATGGCCCTGGACCGCGCGGTGGAACTGTGGCGCGGCCCGATGCTGCCGGACGTCCGCTCCGCCTCCCTCCACCGCGACGTCGTTCCCCGGATCACCGAGGAGTGGCTGCGGGTGCGCGAGCGCCGGCATGAGATCAGCATGGCGGGAGGGTGCTACGACGAGCTCGTCGGTGAACTGCGGGAGCTCGTCCGCCGCTACCCCTTCCATGAGCGGTTCTGGTATCAGCTCATCGTCTGTCTGTGCCGTTGCGGGCGCCGTGTCGAGGCGCTTGAGGCGTTCGGTGAGATCAGTGGGCGCTTGCGCGAGGAGATGGGGATGGACCCCGGCCGGCAGCTGCGTGACCTGCACCTGTCCATTCTTCGGGGCGAACCGGACTGAACGCCAATATGGCGACGATAGTTTCCTAGTTCTCTAAAATTGACATCCGGCCGTTTTTTCTCGAAGCTTGAAAAAGTTCGCTCATATTTCCTATCGATTTACTGGGAAATGTGCTGCCGAGTGTAAGTGGAGAGAAAGTCCACTGAAAGCCTGGGCTGCTTATATTTACTTTGCGCGATGTAGGGGAACGGTGAAAAGCGGGATTTTCCGGAACCTTTGTTTGGTCTGTCCTGACCAGTGAGGAAGGTGGCTGATGACGGTAAAGCCTCCCACCATATATGAAGGCGTCCACACTATTCGTCAGATTCAGAGTCTGATGATTCTGTGCTCGCTTCTCCCACCTGACGGAAAGCTTCGCGAGGCCCTCCAGATCGCGCTCGCGCTGCACGAGGAGCCTCTGCTCGCCCAGATCACGCCCATATCAGACCTCCACCCGCACACCGCCAAGGAGTGGCTCGAAACCCTCTGGAGGCGCGACGACCTGTCACCCCAGGTGAAGGAGTTGGTCGACTGGCAGAGCAATAGCGACAACATGAGTGCCGCCATCCAAGAACTCAGAAACGTCGAGCAGCAGAGCGGTATGAAGCTGGTCGCCGTGAAGCCCGAGCAGACCACCTGACCAACGGTCAGGTCACACCACGAGAAGGAGTCTCCATGTCCATGACCATGACCCTCCAGCAGGCCGTCGTCGACGACGAGTTCCGCAGCGTCCTGCTCGCCGACCCCGCGGCCTTCGGCCTCTCGGTCGAGTCGCTGCCCGGCGCGGTCGAGCGGCAGGACCACGAGGCGATCGAGGCCTTCACCGAGGCCGTTGTCGCCAGCGAGATCTACGCCTGCGCCAGCACCTGCAGCTTCGGCCCCTTCACCATCGCCTGCGACGGCACCACGAAGTAGCCGGAGAGCCGGCGCGGGGTGACCCCGCGCCGGCGGGGTGGCGGGCCGGTGGTGCCGGATCGCCACCCCTCGGAGTCCGTTCCGCGTGTTTCCGCCGTTTCGTCGTCCACCGAGGAGCCCCCAGTATGGGAAACGCCCACCCAGTCGATATCGCGGCCCGCGCCTGCAACCTGGCGGAGCGCATGCGTGTCGTCGAATCCCTTGGTGGGCCTCCCCCGACGGCCCCCACCGACCTCGGCCCTCTCGACACCTGGCGGATCGGCCGCATCGCGGGCCGGCTCGCCCTCAAGGCCGCCCGCGAGGTCCACCACGTACCGACCCCGCCCCGCTACGACAAGGACGAGCTGGTCCGCGTCCTGACCGACTACCGGCGGCACGAACTCGCCCTCGACTCCTCGGAGGACTCCGCCGCGAAGCTACGCGAGCTCCTCGGCGACATCCACGGCGAATGGCTGCCCACCTACCGGTCGGCCCTTGAGGGGTTCGACGCGGGCGAGGACCCCGACGCAGGGTGGCGCGACTTCGACACCTACTACGGACGGTTGGCCAAGGCCTGCGAACCGTTCCTCCTCGAACTCGGCCGCCGGTTGCGCGGGCCGCGCAGGCCCGACACCGCTCCCGCCGCCCCCGGCGTCGTCGAGGGCTTCCAACGCCACCTGCTCGACCGGTTCGAACTCGCGTTGGCCTGGGCCGTCGAGGCCGACGCCAAGGTCCACTGCGCCCAGGCCGGGATCGATCCCGACCGGGCCTCCCGTGACGACTACCTCGGCTACCTCGACTCCACCTTCGGCGACGCCTCCTCCTACCACGCCTTCTACCTCCGCTTCCCGGTACTGGGACGATGGTTGGCCCACGTCACCCGGCTTCTCGCCGATTACGGCCGGGACCTCACCGCTCACCTCGCAGCCGACGGCCCCCTTCTCTCCCGGGCCTTCTTCGACCGGCCCGTCACGGGCGTGCGCGCCGTGCGCCTCGGACGCTCCGACCCGCACGCCGGCGCGCGCAGCGTCGCGTTCGTCGACGTCGAACTCGCCGACGGGGGGACCGGAACCGTCGTCTACAAACCGCGCTGCATCGCCGCCGAGTCGGCCATGCAGGAGCTGCTGTCCCGCATCACCGAGGACGGCGCCCTCGACTTCGCCACTCGCCATGTGCTGCCCCGGGACGGCTACGGTTACGAAGCGCTCATCCCCTCCGGGCGCAATCGGGTCCGTACCTCGGAACAGGTCAAGCGCATCTACCGCCAACTCGGCGGTTATCTCGGCGTCTTCCACGCCCTGGGAGGCGGCGACCTCCACTTCGAGAACGTCATCGTCGCGGACGGGAACGCCTACATCTGCGACTGCGAGACCGTGCTCGGGGTGCGTCCCAAGGGACAGGGGAACAAGTCCGGCACCCTGCTCGACTCCGTCTTCAGCACGGGACTGCTCGAATGGCCCGATTCCCAGGCGCGCGGAGGGCCCGCCACCATGCGCATCAGCGGTTACACCGGCGGCACCTCGTATGAGATGCCGGTGGCCGTCCCGCGCATCGGCGACGAGCGGCTCAGCTTCCGCGCCGGCGTCGTCCACCGCACCGGTGTCGAGGTCCACCCCGACGCGGCCAACCGTGTCTTCCTCGGTGAGCAGCTGGTCCAGCCGGATGAGCACGCCGACGCCATCGCCGACGGGTTCGCCCGCGTCTACGAGTGGTTCCGCCGTCCCGACGCCGCCCGCCACGTCACCGAGGTCTTCACCGGTGTCTCCGTCCGCTTCATCAACCGCAGCACCCAGGTGTACGCCCAGGCGCTCATGTCGGCCCGCCACCCCAAGGCCCTGAGCGACCCGCTCGAGGTGGACCTCCTCAACAGCGTCGTCCGGACCTTCCCCCGCGCCTGGGACGACGGAGGGATCCTCGTCGAGCACGAACTCGGCTCCCTGTGGCGGCTGGACGTCCCCCTGTTCTCCGTGCAGGCCACGCGCCGCGACCTCGTCCACGACCACCGCGGCGAGATCCCCGGCTACCTCGAACTCTCCCCGCTCGAACACGTCACCGAGCGCATCGGCCGGTTGTCCGACACCGACCGCGGCCGGCAACACCACTACATCACCGCGAGCCTGTCCACCGGCGAGATCACCAGCCCCTCCTTTGTCGCGGCCTGCCTGGACAAGGCCGCCCAGGTCGGCGACCGCCTCTGCGCGGCCCTGCGCGAACCCACCGCCTCCGCCCCGTGGACCTCCTACGACGTCAGCGACGGACGCACCGTCAAGGTCGACGTCGAGGGCGATCTCTACCACGGGGCGGCGGGTATCGCCCTGTTCCTCGCCCACCTCGACTCCCTCGTCCCGCGGCCCGAGTTCCGACGGGCGGCCGAACGCGCGCTGGCCCACGCCGTCACGGCCTGCGACACCGACAGGATCGGTGCCTTCCAGGGGATGGGCGGGCTCATCTACCTGCTCACCCACCTCTCGCGCCTGTGGGACGATCCGGCTCTGCTCGAACGAGCCGTCCGGCTCGGCCGTGAGCTGCCCGACCGCATCGACGCCGACCGCCACCTCGACCTCTTCGGAGGAGCGGCCGGGCTCATCCCGATCCTGCTCGGCCTGGCGGCGGCCACCGACGGCAACGGTCTCGACACCGCCCGGCAATGCGCCGACCACCTGTTGCGCACCGCCGAGGCCGATGGCGAGGCGCTGACCTGGCCTCCCTTCCCGCCCGAGAGCAACCCGGTCCCGCTCACCGGATTCGCCCACGGCAGCGCCGGCATCGGATGGTCGCTGATCACGCTGGGGGCCTTCCTCGACCGTGGCGACTACGTCGAGGCGGGCCGACGGGCCTTCGCCTACGAGGCCCGCCACTTCGATTCCACCGAGCACGACTGGTACGACCTGCGCACCCTCGGCGGAGGGGTGGCGCGCGGCGGCCGGCACTACGCCAACGCCTGGTGCAACGGCGCCGCCGGCATCGGGCTGAGCCGCATCACCGGCTGGGCGGCGCTCGGCCGCGATGACGAGGGCCTGCTGCTCGAGGCACGCCAGGCGCTGGCCGCGACCATGCGGAACTTCCCTCGGCTCCGCAACGACACCCTGTGCCACGGTCGGTCGGGCAACGCCGAACTCTTCCTGCGTTTCGCCGAGCTCAAGGACGAGCCCGCGTTCCGGATGGAGGCCAACGTCCAGGCCCAGGCCCAGTGGCGCCACCTCGAATCCGGCGAGGGCGACTCCACTCGCTTCTTCCCGGGGCTCATGCTCGGCATCGCCGGTACCGGCATGCACATGCTGCGTCTGGCAGCACCCGACCGTGTGCCTTCCGTACTGCTGCTCGACCCGCCCGTGTCCACCACCGAGAAGGGCTGACCCGACCGATGTCGATCGAATCCTGCACCGATTTCCTGCGCACCGCGTACGCCTCGGAGGAGCTCATGCGGACCCTTCGGGCCATGACCGGGCCGAAGGAGATCATCGCGCTCGGCCGCCGGCACGGTTACGACTTCCACCTGGGTGACCTCGCGACGGCCTCCATGTCCTTCGCCCCCGAGTCCGCGCCGGGACCGCGCCCCGCGGCGTCGCCGCCTCCCTCCGAATCAGTCTTCTACCACCACGAATACGACATCGCCGATCTCCCCGGATTCGGCGACATCATCGATCTGCTCCCCCGGCTCAAGGTGCAACCGGACACGGTCGACCTCGCCCGTTTCGCCGACCGCTACCGTGAGGAGGACCGCGCCTCCACCGACCTCTCCCCGGTGAGCCAGGAGTTCCGGCGCTGGCAGAACCGGGTCGAGCGGGAGGAGAGCGCCAGGGGAGCCGACCCCCAACAGCGGGGTTTCCACCTCGTCAACCTCGACGAGCACGTCGACCACTCCGGGTACGACTCCTATCTCGACGCCAAGAGCGCCGCCGTCGGAGCGCTCGAAAGGGCCTTCGGCACCGAGGTCCGTTTCTCGGGGTCCATGTGGTATCCGCCGTCCAGCTACCGGCTGTGGCACACCAACGAGACCCAACCGGGCTGGCGCATGTACCTCATCGACTTCGACGCCCCCTTCACCGATCCCGAGCACACCACCTTCTTCCGCTACCTGCATCCGCGGACGGGTGAGCTCGTCACCTTGCGCGAGCGTCCGCGCATCGCCCGGTTCTTCAAGATCGAGCAGGATCCCGACCGGCTCTTCTGGCACTGCATCGTCAACCCCACCCAACGCCACCGGTGGAGCTTCGGGTTCGTGGTCCCCGACGACTGGCGCGAACGTCTGGGGCTGCCCGCCTGATCCGGCCCCGTGCCACGGCGACCGCGACCGCGGTCGCCCCACCAGCGAAGGGAGACCCCGTTGTTCCGAATCCGGCGTTTCGGTGGACGCACGCCCGCTCCTGCCGGCCCGCTCCCCGAAACGCCGGACGGTCACGCCGTTCCGGCGATCCGGGCCGTCGGAGTGCGCAAGAACTATCCCGGTGTCGAGGCGGTCCGCGGCCTCGACCTCACCGTCGCCCAGGGCGAGATGTTCGGCTTCCTCGGCCCCAACGGGTGCGGCAAGACGACCACCATCGCCATGATGTGCACGCTGGCCCGCCCCACCGCGGGCCGCATCGAGATCGCCGGACACGACACCTGCACGGCCCCCGGCCGGGTCCGCCGCCGGCTCGGCCTGGTCTTCCAGGAGACCACCCTCGATCTCGAACTCACCGCCGAGGAGAACCTGCGCTTCCACGCCGACCTGTACGCGCTGCCGCGCGCCACACTGGCCGGGCGCATCGAGGAGATGCTGTCCCTCGCCGGGCTCACCGACCGCCGCGACCGACCGGTGCGCACGTTCTCCGGGGGGATGCGCCGGCGTCTGGAGATCGCCCGAGGGTTGCTCCACCGGCCCAGCGTGCTGTTCTTGGACGAGCCCACCCTGGGACTCGACCCGCAGGCCCGCGCCGACATCTGGGAGCATCTGCGCGAGGTCCGTCGGCGTGAGGACACCACCCTCTTCCTCACCACGCACTACCTGGACGAGGCCGAGCAGTGCGACCGGATCGCCATCATCGACCACGGCCGCATCGTCACCCAGGGCTCCCCTGAAGAGCTCAAATCGGTGGTCGGCGCCGACCTGGTGGAACTGCGCACCGGCGACGACGCGGCGGCGGCCCGCGACCTGCGGGACCGTTTCGGCCTGGACCCGGCGGTGGGGGCCGGCGGCGTCGCGGTCCGCGCTCCCGACGGCGCCCGCCTCGTCCCCCGGCTCTGCGCGGGACTGGATGTGCCCGTCTACGCGGTCACCGTCACCCGCCCCACCCTCGACGACGTCTTCCTCCACCACACCGGGCACCGGATCCGCGAGGAGCCGACGCCCGCCAGCGCCACGCTCACCGAACTCGCCGGAGACCGCTCATGACCTCGATCGTGGCCCCCTCCGACCGGGGCGCTGTCGGTGACGAGAGGGACCGTTCCTCCACATTCGGCGCCGAGCTGCGCGCCGGCCGCATGGTGTGGTGGCGCGAGATGCTGCACTTCCTGCGCGATCCCGCGCGCACCGCTGTGTCGCTCTTCCAGCCGCTGATCTTCCTGTTCATCCTCGGGGTGGGGCTCTCCCGGCTCTACGCCCAGGCCGGCGCCGACCCGGGCGCGGGCGCCGACTACCTGGTCTTCCTGTTCCCCGGCGTGCTCGTCATGGCCGCCCAGGTGCCCGCGGTCTCGGTGGGGGCGTCCATCGTCTGGGATCGGCAGAGCGGGTTCCTGCGCGAGATGCTCGTCGCTCCGGTGCGTCGTTCGACCCTGCTCATCGGCAAGTGCCTGGGCGGGGCCACGGTCGCCACCTGTACCGGAACCGTCGTCCTCCTCTGCTGTGGGCTGGTCGGCGTCCCCTACCGTTTCGGTCTGTCGTTGCTGCTGCTCGCCGAATTGGGGTTGGCCTCGCTCGTCATGACCGCGCTCGGTGCGCTGGTGGCCGTGACCATCCGGCGCATCCAGACGTTCAACATCGTCCTCGGTGTGCTGATGACCCCGTTGCTCTTCCTGTCGGGCGCGGTGTTCCCGGTCGCGGCCATGCCGACCTGGATGGTGCCGGTCGCCCTGGTGAACCCGCTGACCTACACGATCGACGCGATGCGCCGGACCATCGCCCACTACACCGAGGACGGTGTCGCGCTCGCCGACCCGGTGGCATGGGGAACCTGGCATCCACCGGTGCTTCTCGAGCTGGGTCTGGCGGTCGGCTTCAGCGTGGTGCTGTTGGCGTTGGCGGCCCGCAGGTTCGCCCGCATCGACTGATCCCGTGCCCGGGCCGCGCTCGGGAGACGCAGGGCCCGCATCGTCACGTGGCCAACCGCGCGTCCGTTCGGGGAGGCGGCGCCGGTCTCGAAGCGCCGGTGTCCACGCCCGGTCCGATCGGGGGAGGAGCCCAGGTCGTCCACGCCCTATACGAGACGGGCATCCCCGGGCCGTCTCGTTCGCCGGACGCGTGGCGGTGGAGGGGGCGGACGCCCCTTGGCACGGGTAAGAGGGGCCTGCCGGTACCCGCCCTGCCGGTGGGACCGCGGACACGGTCTCACCGACACGGCCGATCGTCACCGCGCCTTGGGGCGCGGGTCCCGGTGGGAGGGGCACCCAGGGACCGGGACGGCGCGGAGGGGGAGCGGCGGCGTCCCGCTCCCCACGCCCTCCCGAGGGGGCTCATCGCAGGGGGCGCGTCGGGGACCGGCATGCCGCCTGGTGGCCGACGGGGCGTCCACGCGGCACAGCGCGGGTTTCGCGGGCGCCCTCCCCGCGCGAGCGCGCGGGGAGGGCGGTCTCCTTCCGTGTCCGGGCGATGATCCTGTGTCACGGTCCCCGATGCGACACGGCCCGTCCCAATCGGTACTCCTATGCCGTCCGTCCGCCTCCGGCGGCGCCCTCGCTCAACGGGAGGGGGAGACGGTCCTTTCGGCGGGAGCCGCTGCCATGGACCACGACCGTGGGAGGAGGGAGGGCATGGCGACCCGCAACGCCACCCCGGGGGACAGCAGTGACGCGGGGCCGTGGCTCAGGTTGAGAAGTCCCATGAAGGCGTGTTGGGCGGTGGGGTGGCGGGTGCCCGCGGCCAGGACGCGGTCGAGATAACGCCCCATGAGCCGGTGGTGGAACGGCGTCGCGGGCCCGTCGGTGTCAGGGAAGCGCCGGTCGGCGACGGTGGCCATGATCCACGGGACTTCGTGTAGTTGCTGGAGGCGGCGGTGGAAGTGGCGGGGAGGGAGCCCGCTCTCCAGCCAGGAGTCCAGCAGGCGTGCGCTGAGCGCCGCCAGCGTCATGCCCTGGGCGTATACGGGGTTGAGCGCGCAGACGGAGTCGCCGACGCCCACGAGGTTGTCGGGAAGTTCCGTGACGTCGCCCAGACGGCGTCTCCTGTTCGCGGTGGAACCGCTGCAGAGCACGGGGGTCAGGGGGTGCGCGTCGGCCAGGGTGGTGGCGATGAGTGGAGTGGTCAGCGTGCGGGCGAACGGAAGGAAGTCCTCGGCGCGTGAGGAGGGCTGGTCGTTTCCCACCCCGCTGAGCGTGGCGATCCAGCGGTCGCCCTCGAGGGGGGCCAGCACTCCTCCCCGTGTGATCGCCGGCCCGAACGGTAAGGAATAACAGGCGCGCCACCCTCGTGGTTCGGCGTCGCCGTCCAGCTGGTAGACGCGGGTCGCGTAGCGCAGGTGGGCGTCGACCACGGTCTCGGGGACCGGGGGACAGCCCAGCTCCTCCAGCCACGCCGGCAGCCGGGAGCCGCGGCCCGTGGCGTCCACGACCAGGCCGGTGGGCAGGTCGAAGCCGCGGCCGGTGGTCCGATGGCGGAGCGTCACCGCGGTCACGTGCCGAGGGGTTCCCACCAGGGAGTCCACCGTGTGCTCCTGGAGAAGGCGTACCCGGGGCAGGGCGAGCACACGTTCGCGGATCACCGCCTCGATGAGGGGGCGGCTGGCGCTCACCGCGCCCAGTCCGGAGTGGAAGCGGGTCCCCCATCCGTGCGGGGTGGCCACCGCCAAGTCGTTGCAGGCGTCGATACGGTGTCCGCCCCTACGGCACACCTCGTCGCTGAAGCCGGGAAGGAGCGCGTCGATGGTCTCCACCCCCTTGGCGAACAGGGCGTGGACGTGGCTGCTCTGGGGAACGCCCGCTCGGCGCTGAGGCCGGTCTGGAAGGCGGTCGCGGTCCACCACGATGACCTCGGGGTGATGGGCGGCGAGGACGCGGGCTGCCAGCAGCCCGGCGATGCCGGCACCGACGACCACCGCGGGCTCACGGCCGATGAGAGGGAGCATCTGTCGGTCTCCATGCTTTCCGGGGGATATATGGGGGATGGGCGAGGGCCCACCCATGTTCGTCCTCCACATGGTCGACCTGGGGGTATGACGGCCTCTTCTCTCGAGAGGGCGGGAAGGTAGCCACGAGGTACGAGAGGAGTGCCATCGTGCCCAGGGTCCCAAGCGACACCAGTCCTACCCAGATTCCGTGCGGGGAAGAGCGTCCGGTCACTGCCGGGGACCAGGTGGGGAGCCGTGGCCCCGCTTTTGTCGGGCGAGGACGCGCGACACCCTAGGGCGCGGAAGGCGGGGGCGCGTTCGGACGGCGGGGCGTGACGGCTCGCCGGCGTGCGGAGTAGCGGTGGCCGGGACGGCCTCTGGGGCCGTCAGGTCGATGCCGCTCGGCCTCCAATGACTATGGGAAAAGCCGAAGGGCCAGAGGAGACCTCTGGCCCTTTGAGGGTGGTGGGCGATACAGGATTCGAACCTGTGACCTCTACCGTGTCAAGGTAGCGCTCTAACCAACTGAGCTAACCGCCCAAGTCGAGACTTGGATTGGAGGCGGAGACGGGAATCGAACCCGTGTACAGGGATTTGCAGTCCCTTGCCTAAGCCACTCGGCCACTCCGCCACGAGTGCCGCCGGGTGGGGTACCCGAGGGCTTCTCCGAGCGGACGACGGGATTCGAACCCGCGACCCTCACCTTGGCAAGGTGATGCTCTACCAGCTGAGCCACGTCCGCGTGTCATGGAACGGTGTCCATGAGACCTTGTTGCTTCGAGCGGACGACGGGATTCGAACCCGCGACCCTCACCTTGGCAAGGTGATGCTCTACCAGCTGAGCCACGTCCGCGCGGCGAGTGATCCGGATCCGGTTTCCCGGGCCGCGTCCCTCGCTGCGTTAAGAACTCTAGCGGATTCCGGCGCTTGTACAAACTCGAAAGCGCTGGCCGAGGGGAAAGCGGTGGTTCGCGGGGGCGTCGGTGAGGGGGCGGGGCCGGGGCCGCGCACGGCCCCGGGCCCGATGTTCAGCCCTTGACGCGCGCCGGCGTGGAGGGCATGTCCGGGCGCGGCGGAGCCGACAGGTACTGTCCGACACGCTGGATCACTTTGTTCATTTCGTAGGCGACCAGGCCGACATCGCACTCGGAGTCGGAGACGAGCGCCATGCAGGCACCCTCCCCGGCCGCTGCGACGAACAGGAAGGCCTTGTCCATCTCGATGATGCTTTGGCGGATCTCCCCGGCGGCGAACTGCTTGCTCACTCCGCCGGCCAGACTCTGTAGCCCCGAGGCGATCGCCGCGAGGTGCTCCGCGGCCGGCCGTTCCAGTTGACTCGACGACGCCATCAGCAGCCCGTCGGTGGACAGCACGATGGCGTGATGCGTGCCCTCCGCACGGGTGAGGAGGTCGTCGAGCAACCAGCTCAGCTCGCCAGGGGCGGTGCTCCGTGAGGTCATGGCTCTCTTGATCTGTTTCGTCTTCGGTGTGGGCAGGGAGGGGGAAGGGGACGGAGATTCACGTACGGCTATCTGTGGACGCATGCGAGTGTCCCGCAAGTGTTGCCCAGATGATAGTCATTCGTAACTTATCCGGCTCCTCTCTGCGTAGATTCCGAACCGCTGAGGTTGCGATCCGACTGGGGGCGCACCGTGGTGGTTGGCTACGGTACTCCCGCGCACGCCGCGAAACATGAAACCCGGCCGGTGCTGGTCAGAGGGGTTGCGATCGTACCGTCCGACGTTGTCGCCGGCAGCGCACGTCCAAGGCCCGTTGCGGCCGGGGAGAGTGGCAGGATCAGGTCAGCGAGGACCGAGCGGGAGGAGACGAGCGAGATGCGGATGTGGATCGCCGGCGCCGGATACGGCGCGGGGCGCGTGCTGGAGGCGGAGGAGGTCCAAATCCCGGCCCTGGACCACGGGATCACCGTCGGCGACGGCGTCTTCGAGACGGTCAAGGCGGTGGGAGGCCGGCCGTTCGCGCTCACTCGGCACCTGCGCCGTCTCGCCCGTTCCGCCGAGGGGATCGGCCTGCCCGCGCCCGATCTGGAACGCATCGCCGATGGGGTGCGCCAGGTCCTGGAGGCCAATCCGGCCATCGACCCGGCCCGGGTGCGCATCACCGTGACCGCCGGGGTGGGGCCGCTCGGTTCCGACCGTGGACCGGGGGAGCCGACCTGCATGGTGGCGGTCGCGGAGTTCGCCAGGCCGGCACCCATGGTCGATGTCGTGCTCGTGCCGTGGACGCGCAACGAGAACGGCGCTCTCAGTGGCCTGAAGACGACCTCCTACGCGGAGAACGTGGTCGCGCTGGCCTATGCGCGGGAGCGGGGCGCGGGGGAGGCGATCTTCGCCAACACCGCCGGCAACCTGTGCGAGGGGACCGGAAGCAACGTCTTCGTGGTGGTGGACGGCCGGCTGATCACGCCGCCGCTCGCCGCGGGACCGCTCGCGGGGATCACCCGGGAACTCGTGCTGGAGTGGTGCGGCGGCGAGGAGGCCGACCTGCCGGTGGCGCGGCTGGGCGAGGTCGAGGAGGCGTTCCTGGCCTCGACCGGACGCGATGTCCAGCCGATCCGCGCGATCGACGGCCGGGAGCTGCCGCAGGCGCCGGGGCCGGTGACCCGCAAGGCGATGGAGGTGTTCGCCGAGCGCGGCGCCTCGGACATGGACCCCTGAGACGTCGCCCGATGTGACGGGAAGACGGGAATGCCGCGGCTCGCAGGGGCCGCGGCATTCCCGGGGAAAGTAAGACGTTCGAGGCGGTTTGCCGGTCATCTGGCCGGGTAAACCATCAGACAGAACTGCGGGCTTATGTCCCGCTTTTGGGCGTGTGGCGGTACGGAACCGGGCGAGAGGTCCGGGAGGGGCGCTTCCGTTCGGGCGCCTCAGGAAAGGTGCTGGGCGATCTCGGCGTCGAGGTCCACGAAGTCCGCCTCCTGGCCGGCCGGAACGATCTCGTAGGTGCGGTGCAGGAACTCCGCCAGCGGCGAGATCGGCGCGTTGAACTCGGCGTTGCCGAACGGGGAGGACAGGGCGATGTTGATCGCCCGCTCGCCGTCACCCTTGGCCGGCCACACCCGGACGTCCCCCTCGCCGACGGGGCGCACGATGCCCACGGTCAGCAGCTCGCGGGCGAAGATCCACTCGACCGGCTCGTCTTCGCCGACGTGGAAGGCCACCTTGATGGCGTAGGGGTCCTCGGCGGTGTAATCGAGCCGGGCGACCAGAGGGACCGCGGCGCGGTCGGGGACGACGAGCCGGAGACCCAGCTCGGCGGTGGCAGTGGTGCCGCTACTGTTCATGTTCGCCAAACCTTTTCTCGTCCGGCCCCGCGACTTTGCGGGTTGGTTGCCGTCGCATCCGTACCCGACACGGCCGGTCGATGACTAGTGACGCGCAACCGGGAAACTTCTTCGTCTGGGGTCGTGGGGTGGCATCCCGCCAAGTCTTTCCCGACCCTTCGTCAATTTAATGAGCTGCGGAAACTAGGAATTTCCGGATGATCTGTGGCCCGCGTCACCCGGAGTGGCGTGGGGGCGGCCACGCCGGCCGGTCCTGGTCTCTGCATCTCCCTTGTATGAGGGAATCTCGCGTTTTGCGTTCCGTTGAGGTGACCTGGACGAACCTGTGGTGAGACGTCGATCACGTACCCGATCGCCGTCGAGGGGCACGTGGGGGCCTCGGCACCCCTCCAGATGCGCTAGAGTCTTTCTTGTTCGCCCCGAGGGGCGGCGAAAAACCCGGGCCATTAGCTCAGTCGGCTAGAGCGCTTCGTTCACACCGAAGAGGTCACTGGTTCGAGTCCAGTATGGCCCACCCCGACGAGAGGTCGGCTCCGAATCACGGAGCCGGCCTCTCTGCTGTCCGGCCCTTCTCCGTAGCGGGGAGCCCGTGGCGACATCCGCGGGCGCGGAACCGCTCAGGTCCGCGGCCTCGTGCGGTGGAGGGGGAGCCGCGCCGGCCTCGGGATGGGGGCGTGCCCGCGAGGCCGTGGCCGGTTCATCTGGTCTGTGAGCCCGCCGGAATTCGTTCCGACCGTTTCTCGAAGCCCGGTGGAGGTCCTTACCCCACCGACGGCCTCTTGCGCGCGCGCCTGCGCCGCTGGGTCTCAATGGCGGTCTCCTTGGCTCGGTGGGCCCACACGCGGGCGCGCCGCAGCAGGCCCCGAGCCCAGGCGAACTCGGTCGCCAGGATCGCCAGGCCCAGGATGATCCCCGCCGCGCCCGGTCCAGGGGTGAGGCACATGACGATGCCCGCGAGCAGGATGAGACCGCCCACCAGGACCACCAGGGTGCGCCAGGCCCAGTGGAGGACGGGATGGGAGTGCATGCGGATACGCCAGATCCGCATGTGCACACGGAAACGCCGCCAGCGGCGGGACACACGTCGCGGCGACGATGCCGCCGGGTCCGGTCGGCTCGCCTCGACTGAAGGGCTCGGTGACATGACCTCACAATATCGGCCGGATCAAGACCTGGTTTCGGGCTCATCACGCCACGGCGTGTCCAGGGGCGACGGTCACCGGACTCTCGACTAGTGAAGAGTGATCTCAGGGAAGGCCGGCGGTCACACGGTCCACGTCGTGGCCGTACAACCAGTCGGGGTCGGCGATCTCCGCCCCCGCCGAGGCCGCCGCCGCAGCCCGCAGGATGGGGGACTCGCCATCGTCACGGTACAACAGCCGTAGCAGTTCCCAACACCCCTCCCGCACCCGGCGCACCCGTTCCTCGCGCAACGCGCTGTAGCGGGCCAGCGCGTCCTGCACCGTGGTGACGTCGGCCCCCCGCAGGCAGGCCGCCAGCACGATGGCGTCCTCCACCGCCAGGTTGGTCCCCTGGGCCAGGAAGGGCGGCATCGGATGGGCGGCGTCGCCGAGCAGGGCGATCCGACCGCGCCACCAGCTGGCGAGCGTCGTGTACTCCTGGAGCGGCCACACACCGATCCAATCGCTCGCCGACACGAGCGCGCGCACCCGCGGATCCCACCCCTCGAACGCGCGGAGCAGATCGGCGATCCGGTCCCGGGTGCCCCACGATCCCGGTCGGGTGCGGGGGGCCGGCGTCATCGCGGTGAAGCTGATCAGGCGCCCGGCGTCCACCGGGTAACAGGTGAAGTGCCGGTCGGGTCCCAGCCACACCCGGACCCGTCTCTCCCCCGTGGCGAACGGTGACCGTTCGACCGGGACCAGTCCTCGGTGGACGCTGATCCCGGCGAAGTGCTGCCGCTCCGGCCGGACCGCCCCGCGCACGGCGGAGTGGAGGCCGTCGGCGCCGACCACCACGTCCGCGTAGACCTCGTGCCCGTCGGAGCAGCGTAGGGCGATACCGTCACTGCTCTCCAGCAGGTCGGTCACGTAGCGGCCGGGGTGGGCCTGTTCCCGCGGCACCAGCGATCGGACGGCCGCGTGCAGGTCACTGCGCAACAGGGTGTAGTAGGGGGCCGCGTACCTCCGCTCGTAGAACTCTCCCATCGGGGTGGACCCGATGCGCTCCCCGCTGTCCCAGCACAGAAGGTCGCGACGCTCGGGCCGCACCGAGACCGCCGCCAGCCGTTCGCCCAGTCCCAGCCGCAGCAGGGGACGGGAGGCGTTGGGGGACAGCCGCACCCCCGCTCCCGGCGACCGGGAGGTGTGGCTCTGCTCCAGCACCTCCGCGCGCACGCCCCCGCGGGCCAGCGCCCCGGCGAGCGTCAACCCTCCGATCCCGCCCCCTACGATGACGATGCGCACGTTGTCCCCCCGGTGCCGGCCCTGTAAGGCTGTGCATACCCATGCGAGGGGCCGGCGCACGTCCTTGCTCGCGGAGCCGGTCTGTGACCGGGTGGGATGCCCATGGCGGGCAGTCGAGCCGATCGGCGATTGCCGCTAGCATCGAGGTCGGAGGACCGGTTCGTCCCGGCCTCCTCGGCGCCCGGGCCCTCCCGTGGCGCCTCCCGACCTCGTTTCGCTACAACCCTCTGGGAGTCACTGTGTCGGCCGTGCCTGAGCTGCGTATCACCCTCGCCGGATCCGAGCGTGCGGTGGCGGCCGGGACGACCGCCGGCCAGGCACTCGAAGCCGACGGCCGCACGGTCATCGCGGCCCGCGTCAACGGCGAACCCCGCGACCTGGCCCACGAACTGGCCGACGGGGACGTCGTCGAGCCGATCACCATCGACTCCGACGAGGGACGCGCGATCCTGCGCCACTCCACCGCCCACATCATGGCGCAGGCGGTGCAGGAGCTGTTCCCCGAGGCCAAGCTCGGGATCGGGCCGCCCATCGAGAACGGCTTCTACTACGACTTCGACGTCGCCGAGCCCTTCACCCCCGACGATCTCAAGCGCATCGAGAAGAAGATGCAGGAGATCGTCAAGCAGGGACAGCGCTTCGCGCGCCGGCCCGTCACCGACGAGGCCGCCCGGACGGAGCTGGCCGGCGAACCCTACAAGCTCGAGCTGATCGGCCTGAAGGGCGGCGCGAGCGAGGCCGCCGAGGGCGCCGGGGTCGAGGTCGGGGCCGGCGAGCTCACCATCTACGACAACCTGCACCCGCGCACGGGGGAACTGTGCTGGAAGGACCTGTGCCGCGGCCCGCACCTGCCGACCACCAAGGTGGTCCCGGCGTTCAAGCTCATGCGCTCGGCCGCCGCCTACTGGCGGGGCAGCGAGAAGAACCCCCAGCTCCAGCGCATCTACGGCACCGCCTGGGAGAGCAAGGACGCGCTCAAGGCCTATCTCACCTTCCTGGAGGAGGCCGAGAAGCGCGACCACCGCAGGCTGGGGGCGGAACTCGACCTGTTCTCCTTCCCCGATGAGATCGGATCGGGTCTGGCGGTCTTCCACCCCAAGGGGGGTGTGATCCGCAGGGCCATGGAGGACTACTCCCGGCGCCGCCACGAAGAGGCGGGGTACGAGTTCGTCTACACGCCGCACGCCACCAAGGGCAGGCTGTTCGAGAAGTCCGGCCACCTCGACTGGTACGCCGATGGCATGTACCCCCCCATGCAGTTGGACGAGGGCCAGGACTACTACCTCAAGCCCATGAACTGCCCGATGCACAACCTGATCTTCGGGTCCCGGGGCCGCTCCTACCGTGAGCTCCCGCTGCGGCTGTTCGAGTTCGGGACGGTCTACCGCTACGAGAAGTCCGGGGTGGTCCACGGCCTGACCCGCGCCCGTGGCTTCACCCAGGACGACGCGCACATCTACTGCACCCCCGAGCAGATGCCCGGCGAGCTCGACTCGCTGCTGACGTTCGTGCTGGACCTGCTGCGCGACTACGGTCTGGACGACTTCTACCTGGAGCTGTCCACCCGTGACCCGGAGAAGTCCATCGGCTCCGACGAGATCTGGGAGGAGGCCACCCAGATCCTGCGCGAGGCCGCCGAGAAGCAGGGGCTCGAACTCGTCCTGGACCCGGGGGGCGCCGCGTTCTACGGGCCCAAGATCTCGGTCCAGGCCCGTGACGCCATCGGCCGCACCTGGCAGATGTCGACCATCCAGGTCGATTTCAACCTGCCTGAGCGCTTCGATCTGGAGTACCAGGCCTCCGATGGTTCCCGGCAGCGTCCCGTCATGATCCACCGGGCCCTGTTCGGTTCGATCGAGCGCTTCTTCGCCGTGCTGCTGGAGCACTACGCCGGCGCGTTCCCCGCCTGGCTGGCACCGGTCCAGGTGGTCGGCATCCCGATCACCGACGAGCACGTGCCCTACCTGGAGCGTGTCGCCGAGAAGCTGCGCGCCGAGGGGATCAGGGTCGAGATCGACTCCAGCGACGACCGGATGCAGAAGAAGATCCGCAACGCCCAGAAGCAGAAGGTCCCGTTCATGCTGCTGGCCGGCGACGAGGACGCCGGCAAGGCCGCGGTGTCGTTCCGCTACCGAGACGGTTCGCAGAACAACGGCGTGCCGATCGACGAGGCCGTCGCCGAGATCGTCGCGACGGTCCGCGAGCGCCGCTGAGGCGGCCGGGACGCGATGACGGGGCCGTGGCGGACAACCGCCACGGCCCCGTTTCCGTGGTGGGTCTTCCCGTTCAGGGGCGGACCCGCATCGCCATGGCCCGCACGGGAGCCCCGTCCGCGCCCGCCAGCCGGACGGGGACCGCGCTGAACAGGGGGTCGGGGAAGTCGATCTCCTCCAGGCCGCGCAGGTTCTCGATCAGCACCCCGCCGGCTCCCAGCACGGTGCGGTGGACCGGCCAGTCACCACCGGCCGTTCCCTCTCGTGGTGTCTCGTCCGGGTTGGGGGCGTCGATACCGATCGTGCGCACGCCCGCCGCGACCAGGCGGGCCGCGGCCTCGCCGCTCAGGTAGGGATGGTCGAAGTAACGGGGCTTCCCGTAGTGGCGGGCCCAGCCGGTGCGCAGGAGCACCACCTTCCCCGGACCCACGCCCGTCGCCTGCGCCGAGATGTCGGCCCAGTCGATGCTGGAGCGGTCCCTGCGCCCGGACACGTCGATGACGACGGCCGGGCCGACGAACAGGTCCAGGGCGAGTTCGTCGATCCGCGCGCCCGCGTCGAAGAAGTGGAAGGGCGCGTCGGCGTGTGTTCCGCTCTGCGTCCCCATCGACACGTGCGCGAGGTTGTAGCCGTCGTCGGCGAGGGTGGCGACCGGGGTCAGGGAGGGGACCGGATCCCCGGGATAGACCTGGGTCTGCGGCCCCACGGGGTGGCTCAGGTCGACGACGTGGGTGACGCGCATGGGCACTCCGATCCGGGTGGGGCCGGTGCCCCTCCCCGTCCGCGTGGGGCACCTCGCCGACGATAGCCCCCAGGGGAGGGGACGCGCCGCCGTCCGGGGAAGATAAGCCGATGGAGGACGTGCGCGCGTCGACGCGAACGGGCAGGATGGAGGGGATGACTGAAACGCCAGACCACCGGCTGCCCGATCCCGGTGCCAACGCCATGACCGACCGGTTCCGCGAGGTCTCCTCCCGCATCCTCGACGCCCTGTTGGAGGAGCGCCCGGAGTGGGCCACCGAGCTCGGTGACGACCGGTTCGACGACCGGCTCACCGACCACTCCGAGGACGCCGGGGCGCGCCGGGCCGCCACGCTGGCCGACGCCCTCGGCGCGCTCGACGAGATCGACGACACGCTGCTGCCGCCCGAGGACCGGGTGGATCTGGAGTTGCTGCGCACGAGGGTCAGCGGCGACCTGTGGCGGACCACCGAACTACGGCCCCACACCTGGGATCCGCTGGAACAGCTGCCCGGCGAGGGACTGTCCCCGCTCATCGAACGCGAGTCCGCCCCGGCCGCGGTCCGGCTGGAGAGGCTGGCCGCGCGCTGCGCCGCGGTGCCCGACTTCCTGTCCACCGCCCGTTCCGTGCTGGACTCCGGGCCGGGCATGCCCAGGGTGCACGTGGAGACCGCGATCGCGCGGGTCCGTGCCACGGCGGAGCTCCTCACGGGCGGGGTCGACGCCCTGCTCGCCGACGAGCCGTCCCTGGCCTCACGGGTGCTTCCCGCCCGCGACGCCGCTCGTGAGGCCCTGAGCACGCACGCCGCCTGGTTGGCGGAACGCCTCGACTCCGCGGTCGCCGACCCCCGCCTGGGCGCCCGTGACTACGCCGCCCAGCTCTGGTACACCCTCGACTCCGAGCTCTCTCCCGAGACGCTGCTCACCCGGGCCGAGAGCGATCTGCTCGCGGCGGAGGAGGAGATCGCCGAGCTCGCGGCCGAGTACGAGGGGCGGCCCCGCCACCCCGGACAGGTGCGCCGCGTCCTGGACCGGATCGCCGAGCGCAGTGCCTCCGAGGAGGCCACGGTCCGCCCCATGTGCGAGAAGGCGCTGGAGCACCTTGTGGCCCGGACGGCCGAGCTGGACCTCGTCACCGTCCCCGACACCGCCATCCGCATCGTCGCGATGCCCGGCCCGCGCCGGGGCGTCTGTGTCGCCTACTGCGACCCGCCCGGGCCGTTGGCGCCCCGGGGGGAGGAGCCGACCACCATCGCGGTGGCCCCGCCGCCAGGGGAGTGGCCGGCCGCGCGCCGGGCCTCCTTCCACCGCGAGTACAACAGCCACATGCTGCGCAACCTGATGGTGCACGAGGCGGTTCCCGGCCACGCTCTCCAGCTCGCCCACGCGGCCCGCTACCAGGGCGCCACCCGGGTCCGGACGGCGCTGCGCAGCGGGTCCTTCGTCGAGGGCTGGGCGGTCTACGCCGAGGACCTGATCGCGGAGAACGGTTGGGGGGAGGAGCCGGACCTGCCGTTGCGGCTGACGCACCTGAAGATGCGGTTGCGGACGCTGCTCAACGCGATCATCGACGTGCGCGTCCACGCCCACGACCTGTCCGAGGCCGAGGCGATGGAACTGCTGACCCAACGTGGCCACCAGGAGGAGGGCGAGGCCGCGGGCAAGTGGCGGCGGGCCCTGCTCACCAGCGCGCAGCTGGCCACCTACTATGTGGGGCACCGCGAGATCGCCGCGATCGCCCGGGACCTCGCCGCGGCCCGTCCCGCCGATTCCGCGCGCCGCCGCCACGACGCCATGCTCGCCCACGGCTCCCCCTCGCCCCGGCACCTGCGCGCCTTACTCGGGGTGTGACCAGGGGCACCGGGCGGGGCCGCTTTATGCGTCGCTTATCCACGCCTTCCTAGATTCTTGGGGCCATGCCCGTACCCTCTCTCGGAGCTGACGACCCCCCATGCCCACGGACCTGATAGTCGGATTCTTCACGCTGACGCTGCTGGAGATCGTGCTCGGGATCGACAACCTCGTCTTCATCTCGATCCTGTCGAGCAAACTGCCCGAACACCAGCGCGACAAGGCCCGCAAACTCGGCATCGGGCTCGCCCTCATCACCCGCCTGGCCCTGCTGGGCTCCATCAGCTGGATCATCCAGCTCACCGAACCGCTGTTCTCGATCGGTGACATGGAGTTCAGCGGTCAGTCGCTGATCCTGCTGGTCGGCGGCTTCTTCCTCCTCGCCAAGGGCACCTACGAGATCCACGAGAGTCTGGAGGGCGAGGAGGACCACAAGGGGTCCAAGGTGGGGGCCGCCTTCGGCATGGTGGTCACCCAGATCGTGGCGCTGGACCTGGTCTTCTCGCTGGACTCGGTCATCACCGCGGTCGGCATGATCGACCCCGAGGGCGCGGGGATCTGGGTCATGGTCGCCGCCGTCGTCATCGCGGTCATCGTGATGCTGGTCTCGGCGAACCCGCTGTCCAAGTTCGTGCACGACCACCCGACCGTGAAGATGCTGGCCCTGGCCTTCCTTCTGCTCATCGGCATGAGCCTGGTCGCCGAGGGCTTCGGCTTCCACATCGAGAAGGGCTTCATCTACACCGCGATGGGCTTCTCGCTGTTCGTGGAGATCCTCAACCTGCTGGCGGCCCGCCGCCGTCGTAAGCGGAGCGGTGCGCAGGCCAGCCCGGTCAAGCTGGCCAGCCGCTACGCCGAGACGCCCGCCACGGGTGACGCCGGCGCGGTCGCGGCGGCCGACGCCGTGGCGCCGCGCGAGGCCGAAGAGGAGAGCACGACCGGGCGGACGGAGCCGACCTCGGGCGGTTCCGCCTGACGGCCGACACGTCGGCGCCGGGCCGTTCCGCGTTGCGCGGGGCGGCCCGGCCCCGTTCCGGGCGAGAGGACTTCCGCGGTCGCCCTGCCTGCGGGCGGGCGGCGGAAGTCAATATGCTGGCCCTTATGAGCACTGACGAGTGGGGGGACCACGACGGTGCCGGCGACGCCGACGGCTTCGAACGGCTCTGGACACCGCATCGCATGGCCTACATCAAGGGCGAGAACAAGCCCACCGGATCGGCGCCGGAGGACGGCTGTCCGTTCTGCCGGGTCCCGTCGCTCCCCGACGATGAGGGGCTCGTCGTGGCCCGCGGCAAGAACGCCTTCGCCGTGCTCAACCTCTACCCCTACAACAGCGGCCATCTGATGGTCTGCCCCTACCGGCACGTCGCCGACTACGCCGAGCTCGACGAGGGCGAGACCATCGAGATCGCCTCGCTCACCCAGTCCGCCATCACCGCGTTGCGCTCCGCCTTCGGGGCACAGGGCTTCAACGTGGGGATGAACCTCGGCGCGGTCGCCGGCGCGGGCATCGCCGCGCACCTGCACCAGCACATCGTCCCCCGTTGGGGAGGCGACACCAACTTCATGCCGGTGGTCGGACGGACCAAGGTGCTTCCGCAGATGCTGGGGCAGACGCGGGAGCTCCTCGCCGAACACTGGCCCCAGCCCTGACGAGCCCGAGCCCGGAGGCAAGCGATGAGTGGTCCCGCGCCGGTCCTCGACGGCGACCGCGGTCTCCGCGCGGCGTGCCCGACCACGGGGCCGACGCGCTCGCCGTGCCCCTCCTCGCCTCCGCCCGCCCGGGGCGGGTGCCGGTGGCCGGCGTCCACCGCCGTGGGGCGCGCGACCGTCGCCGGTCGTCGGTCCCGCCGCGCGTCCCTCGTTCCTCCCCGGAGGCTCCGGTGACGACCACCCTGTCCTCCGCCTCCTCCCCGTCCCTTCCGCGGACCGCGTCCTTTGGATCCGGCGCTCCCGCGGGATGCTCCGTCCACGGCGCGCTGCGCGCCTCCTACGATCAGAAGAAGCCATGCTGAAGAACCTGCGTCCCGTGCTCGCGCGAGTACTGCTCCCCCTGGGCCGGGCACTCGCGAGGTTCGGCGTCACCCCGAACATGGTCACGTTCGTGGGAACGGCCGGCGTCGTCGTGAGCGCCCTCTTCTTCTATCCACGCGGGCAGCTTTACGTCGGCACCGTGGTCATCACGGTCTTCGTCCTGTTCGACATGCTCGACGGCGCGGTCGCCCGCGCGACGGGCAGCACCAGCCGCTGGGGGGCCTTCCTCGACTCCACGCTGGACCGGCTCTCCGACGCCGCGATCTTCTCGGGCCTGCTGCTGTGGTTCATGGGGGACGGGGACGACCGGATCCTCGCCTGGGCCGCGCTCTTCTGCCTGGTCAGCGGCTTCGGGGTGTCCTACATCAAGGCCCGGGCCGAGGGGCTGGGGGCCAACTGCGACGTGGGACTGGCCGAGCGGACCGAGCGGCTGATCATCGGGTTGGTCTCCATCGGCCTGGGAGGCCTGGGCGTCCCCTACGTGCTGGCCGGTGGACTGTGGCTGCTCGCCTTCCTCAGCACGCTGACGATCATCCAGCGGCTGATCGAGACCCGCAACCGGCTGGCGGAGCCCAGGCAGCGCGCCGGCAACTCCTGAAGGCGCCCGGCCGCGGGGTCGGTGTGGCACCACGGTGAAGGAGAGGCATGGGAGAACGACTGGCCGTCGCGGCCTATTCGCTCGGCTGGTCCCTGGTCCGCAGGGTCCCCGAACCGCTGGGGCGCGCGGTCTTCACCGCCATCGCCGACCAGGCCTGGCGGAGCCGGGGTGACGGTGTCCGCCGGCTCGAAGCCAACCTGCGCCGGGTCATCGGCCCCGACGCCCCCGAGGAACAGCTGCGCGCGCTGTCACGCGCCGGGATGCGCTCCTACCTGCGCTACTGGTACGAGACGTTTCGGATGCCGGCGATGTCCTCCCGCCAGATCCTGGAACGCGCCCGTTGCGAGGGCATCGAGGCGCTCCAGGCCCATCTGGCGTCGGGACGCGGTGTGGTCGCGGCGCTGCCGCACATGGGGAACTGGGACCACGCCGGTGCCTGGATGACGTTGCGGGGCACACCGCTGACGACGGTGGCCGAGCGGTTGCGCCCCGAACGGCTCTTCGAGCGGTTCGTGGAGTTCCGGGAACGTCTGGGGATGGAGGTGCTGCCGCTCACAGGGACGGGGGCGGGGACGGTCGGCACGCTCGCGCGCCGGTTGCGTTCGGGGGGGCTGGTCTGCCTCCTCGCCGACCGCGACCTGACCTCGGGCGGGATCGAGGTGTCCCTCTTCGGGGAACCGGCCCGCCTGCCGGCGGGCCCCGCGGCACTCGCCGAGCGCACGGGGGCGGCCTTGATGCCCGTCACACTGTGGTTCGACGGTCCCTACTGGGGTATCCGGGTGCACGAGGAGATCCCAATACCGGACGAAGGGGACAGGGCCGCGAAGATCAAGAGCATGACACAGGAACTCGCCCGGGTCTTCGAGACCGGGATCGCCGAGCACCCCGAGGACTGGCACATGTTGCAGCGCGTCTTCGTCGCGGACTTCGAGACCACCGGCCCTCCGCCCCGGGGGAGGTGACCGGTGCGCATCGGACTGGTCTGCCCCTACACCTGGGACGTTCCGGGCGGAGTGCAGCAGCACGTCGGCGACCTCGCCGAGGCGCTCATGGACCTGGGCCACGAGGTGTCGGTGCTGACCCCCTGCGACTCCGAGACCGAGCTTCCGGCCCACATCGTCCCGGCCGGCCGGGCCATCCCCGTGCCCTACAACGGGTCGGTGGCGCGTCTGGCGTTCGGGTTCCGCGCGGCGGCGCGGGTGCGGCGCTGGATCCACGAGGGCGGCTTCGACGTCCTGCACGTCCACGAGCCGGCCGCGCCGAGCCTGTCCCTGCTGGCCTGTTGGGTCGCCGACGGGCCGATCGTGGCGACCTTCCACACCTCCAATCCGCGTTCGCGGGCGATGGCGGTGTCGGCCGCCGCGCTGCGCACGGCGCTGGAGAAGATCAACGGACGCATCGCGGTGTCGGAGGCGGCCCGCAAGACCCTGGTGGAACACCTGGGAGGCGACGCCGTCCTGATCCCCAACGGGGTGGCGGTGCGACGCTACGAGAACGCCAGGCCGCTGGAGGGCTGGCCGGGAGATGGCGGCGCCATCGGCTTCCTCGGGCGCATGGACGAACCCCGCAAGGGGCTGCCGGTACTCCTGGAGGCGTTCGAGACCCTGGGGCGCCGCCGGCCGGGGCTGCGTCTGCTCGTCGCCGGGCCGGGAGACGCGGCGGAGGTCCGCGAGCGCGTCTCCGCGGAGCTGCGCGACCGGGTGGTGCTGCTCGGCCGCGTCGACGAGGCCGACAAGATCCGCGCCTACCACTCCGTGGACGTCTTCTGCGCGCCCAACCTCGGTGGCGAGAGCTTCGGCATCGTGCTCACCGAAGCGATGTCGGCGGGGGCGCCGATCGTCGCCAGCGACATCCCCGCCTTCCGCAGCGTGCTGCGCGAGGGTGCCGCGGGGGAGCTGTTCGCCGTGGGCGACCCGATGGACCTCGTCCGCGCCGTGGAGTCCCTGCTGGACGACCCCGAACGGCGCGTCGCGCTGTCGGGGGCCGCGCGCGCCGCGGTCCGCGCCTATGACTGGGCTTCGGTGGCCGGTGACGTGGTCGGGGTCTATGAGACGGTCCTGGCCGGGGTCGCGGCCACGGGCGCGGTGCCGGCCGCCCACGGTGAGGGGGAGTGATCCCGGGCGTGCTCTCCGACTGGCTGACCCCCCTCATCGCGCTCTTCGCGCTGGTGGTGCTCTTCTCGTTCTACATCTCCTGGCGGGCGACCCGGCTGGACCGGCTGCACACCCGGGTCGAGACCGCGCACGCCGCACTGGACGCGGCCCTGCTGCGGCGCAGCGCCGTGGTGTTGGAACTGGCGTCGGCCAGCGAACTCGAACCCGCGTCCAGCGTGCTGCTGGCCGACGCGGCGGGCCAGGCGCGCCGCGCCGAGGAGCAGGGCCGGCGCGAGCTCGCCGAGAGCAACCTGTCGCGGGCGCTGCGCGCGGTGGTCGAGGAGCCCGGTTTCGCCGGGGGGATGTCGGACGCGGCCGCCCAGGGCGGCGGGGGCGTGACCGCGGGGCCGATCGTCCCGGCGGGGACATCGGGGGAGGCGCCGCCGGCCGAGCTCCTGGCCGAGGTCGAGTCGGCGGCCAAGCGGGTGCACATCGCCCGGAGGTTCTACAACGACGCCGTCGCCGCGACCCGCGAGGCCCGTTCGAGCCGGTTGGTGCGGGTGCTGCGCCTGGCGGGACGGGCGCCCATGCCGGACTTCTTCGAAATGGATGACGAGCCCCCGGTGTTCCCTCCTTGGGGGTGACCGCTACGGCCAGGGACAAACTGGAAGGGCTTTTCAGGCGCCAACTCCGATATGTCCTGAAAAGGGGCAGTGGTGGAGGTTCTACCATGGTCATCGGAGGCGCCGGAACGGCCGACCAGGCTACGGCGTCACCCGACCGATCCTCCGCGCACGGGCCACCACCCGTGTCCGCCCAGAACTTGGAGTCCGCCACCGTGGTCAACAACGCTGAAAACCCGACCCAGAGCACGGTCGGCACCACCCGTGTCAAGCGGGGCATGGCCGAGCAGCTCAAGAACGGCGTGATCATGGACGTGGTCACGCCCGAGCAGGCGAAGATCGCTGAGGACGCGGGTGCCGTCGCGGTCATGGCGCTGGAGCGGGTCCCCGCCGACATCCGCAAGGACGGCGGGGTCGCCCGGATGTCCGACCCCGACATGATCGAGGGCATCAAGGACGCCGTCTCCATCCCGGTCATGGCCAAGGTCCGCATCGGCCACTTCGTCGAAGCCCAGGTCCTGGAGTACCTCGGCGTCGACTTCATCGACGAGTCCGAGGTCCTCACCCCCGCCGACGAGGCCTACCACATCGACAAGTGGGCGTTCACGGTTCCCTTCGTCTGCGGCGCGACCAACCTCGGCGAGGCGCTGCGCCGTATCGCCGAGGGCGCGGCCATGATCCGCTCCAAGGGCGAGGCCGGTACCGGCAACGTCGTCGAGGCCACCCGGCACATGCGCTCGATCAGCTCCGAGATCAAGCGTCTGGGCACCCTCGACGAGGCCGAGCTGTTCGGCGCAGCAAAGGAGCTGCGCGCCCCCTACGAGATCGTCAAGGAGGTCGCGCGCCTGGGGAAGCTGCCCGTCCCGCTGTTCTCCGCCGGTGGCGTCGCCACCCCGGCCGACGCCGCGCTGATGCGCCAGCTCGGCGCGGAGAGCGTCTTCGTCGGATCGGGCATCTTCAAGTCCGGCGACCCGGCCAAGCGGGCCGACGCGATCGTGCAGGCGACGCTGCACTACGACGACCCGTCGGTCATCGCCAAGGTCTCGCGCGGCCTGGGCGAGGCCATGGTCGGCATCAACCTGGACGAGCTCAGCGACTCCCAGCGTTACGCCGGGCGCGGCTGGTAGTCCTCCGGATCCCCACAGCGGGCCGGGCGCGAGCCCGGCCCATGACGGCGTGGTCCGGCCGGGCGGCGTCGGCCGCGCCGGACCCTCGCCGGCCGGCGCGCCCTGTTTCAGCGGGCGACCTCGGGTGTCCCGCCGGCCGCGCGCCGTCGTCTTCGTCTCCCGGCCGCGCGCCGTCGTCTTCGCCTCCCGGCCGTTGCCCGGGGTCGCCCCCTGCGCGGCCGCCGTCGCCGCAGACCGGAGCCCCTACCCTGGGGAGGCGACGAGCGGCGCCGTCTTCCCGCGAGGGGAAGACGGACGCCGGCCGTGGCGTTCTCGTGGTCGGGGCTCCCGCCCGTGAACCCTCCAGCAGTCAAGTGAGGTCGTCCCTTGCCCGCCACTCCCACCATCGGTGTGCTCGCCCTCCAGGGCGATGTCGCCGAGCATCAGCGCGTGCTCGACACCCTCGGGGTGCGGACCACGCGGGTCCTGCGTCCCGAACAGCTCGACGACATCCAGGGGATCGTCATCCCCGGAGGCGAGTCGACCACGATGTCCAAGCTCGCCGTGCGCTACGAGCTCATGGAGCCGCTTCGCAAACTGGTACGCGAAGGGCTGCCCGCCTTCGGAACCTGTGCGGGCATGATCATGCTGGCCGACCGTATCCTCGACGGTATCGAGGGGCAGCAGACGGTCGGCGGGATCGACATGACCGTCCGCCGTAACGCCTTCGGGCGTCAGACCGAGTCCTTCGAAGCGCACGTCGACGTCCACGGGGTCGAGGGCGAGCCGGTGGAGGCGATCTTCATCCGCGCCCCCTGGGTCGAGTCTGTCGGCGCGCAGGTCCAGGAACTCGCGCACATCGCGTACGGGGAACGGGCCGGTAGGATCGTCGCGGTACGTCAGGGGGGCCTGCTGGCCACCTCGTTCCATCCCGAACTCACCGGGGACGCGCGGATCCACCGACTCTTCGTCGAAATGGTGAAAGGACAGGCATGAGCGGCCACTCCAAGTGGGCCACCACCAAGCACAAGAAAGCCGTCATCGACGCGAAGCGGGGCAAGCTCTTCGCCAAGCTGATCAAGAACGTCGAGGTGGCCGCGCGCACAGGTGGCGGGGACCCAGACGGCAACCCGACCCTGTACGACGCCATCCAGAAGGCGCGCAAGAACTCCGTCCCGCTGGACAACATCGAGCGCGCGCGCAAGCGCGGCGCCGGTGAGGAGGCCGGTGGCGCCGACTGGCAGACCATCATGTACGAGGGGTACGCCCCCGGAGGCGTCGCGCTGCTGGTGGAGTGCCTGACCGACAACCGCAACCGCGCAGCCTCGGAGGTGCGTGTGGCCGTCACCCGCAACGGCGGGTCCATGGCCGACGCCGGTTCGGTCTCCTACCTCTTCAACCGCAAAGGCGTCGTGATCGTGCCCAAGGAGGGCACCAGCGAGGACGACGTGATGCTCGCGGTCGCCGACGCGGGCGCCGAGGACGTCAACGATCTCGGTGAGGCCTTCGAGGTCGTCTGCGAGGCGACCGACCTGGTCGCCGTCCGCGCGGCGCTTCAGGAGGCCGGCATCGACTACGAGTCCGCCGAGACCAACTTCCTGCCCAGCATGGAGGTCCCGCTCGACGAGGAGAACGCCAAGAAGGTGCTGCGCATCGTCGACGCGCTGGAGGACTCCGACGACGTACAGAACGTCTTCACCAACGCCGACATCCCCGACGAGATCATGGAGAAGATCGGCTGACGGTCCTTTCCCGTCCCTCGGAGCCCGGGGCGCCCGGCTGGAAGACCCCAGCCGGGCGTTTTGCGTGGCAGGGGAGTCGAGCCTGCGTCCCGACCCCCGCGGAAGGCCGGTGGCCTCGGGAGGTGCCGGCCTTCCGTGTTCCCGCCGGAGCCTCACCACCGGGGACCGCGAGGTCCGGCACGCCGACGCGGTGAGGGGGCGAGGGACGTCTCGCCCCCTCCCGGGAGCCGGTGGACGTGGAGGTGCGGGAACGCGGTCGGTCGCGTCCTCCGCTCGGGACGGCGGCTTCCGGATCCCGGGGCCCCAGGCCCGTTCCTCCGGGCGGCGGCGCGCGTCCGTCCCCCTCCGGCGGTAGGCTCTGCGAACGGACGTTCGACGACCGGGCCGGAACGGGGGAACACAGGTGCGAGTGCTGGGGGTCGACCCCGGGCTGACCCGATGCGGTGTCGGCGTGGTCGACGGTTCCATCGGCCGCCCCTTGACCTTCGTCGCCGCGGGGGTGATCCGCACCCCCGCCGACGATGATCTCCCCCAACGGCTCCTCGGGGTCGAACAGGGGATCGAGCGCTGGCTCGACGAGCACCGTCCCGAGGCGGTCGCCGTCGAGCGGGTGTTCGCCCAGCACAACGTCAGCACGGTCATCGGCACCGCCCAGGCCGGCGCGGTCGCCGTCGTGTGCGCCGCCCGCCGCGGCCTGCCCGTCGTCTTGCACACCCCCAGCGAGGTCAAGGCCGCCATCACCGGAAGCGGTCGCGCCGACAAGGCGCAGGTCGGCACCATGGTGGCGCGACTACTGCGGCTGGAGGGACCTCCTCGTCCCGCGGACGCCGCCGACGCGGTCGCGCTCGCCATCTGCCACATCTGGCGCGGTGGCGCGCAGGCGCGCGTCGCCCGGGCCCAGCAGGAGTTCGCGCGTAAGGTCGAGTCGGTGCGGTGGGCCAACGAGCGCTGACGGCCCCCGTCCCAGTCCAAGGAAGGTAACCCGTGATCGCGTTCCTGAGCGGCCGCGTGGCCGGCCGCACCGGCACCACCGCCGTGATCGAGGTCGGGGGCGTCGGCATGACCGTGCAGTGCACGCCCGCCACGCTCGCCCGCCTCCAGGTGGGAGAACCCGCCACCGTCGCCACCTCGCTGGTGGTCCGCGAGGAGTCGCTCACCCTCTACGGTTTCGCCGACGACGACGAGCGCGACGTCTTCGAGCGGGTGCAGACGGCCAGCGGCGTGGGGCCGCGTCTCGCCCTGGCCATGCTCGCCGTGCACACCCCCGACGCGCTGCGCCGCGCAGTCGCCGCCGAGGACACCGGGGCGCTCACCCAGGTGCCGGGGATCGGGAAGAAGGGAGCCCAGCGCATCGTGCTGGAGCTGAAGGACAAACTGGGCGCGCCCCGGGACGTCTCCGGTCCCTTCGACGGTCTGGCGGCCCCGGCGTCCCCCGTCTCCTGGCGCCCACAGGTGGTCTCCGGGCTGGTCAACCTGGGGTGGCCGGCCAAGGACGCCGAGTCCGCGGCGGACGCGGTGGCGGCCGAGGCGGGAGACGAGACCGACGTCACCGTGCTGTTGCGCGCCGCGCTGCGCAGGCTGAGCCGCGCCTGAGGTCCGCCGTCCGCCGGACACGACGACACAGCGAAGGAGGTGCCGGCGCATGGCCGAGCACGAACGGGACGTGGTGTCCCCAGAGGCCGACCTGGACGAACGCGCGATCGAGGGGGCGCTGCGCCCCCGCAGGCTGGAGGACTTCGTCGGACAAGAGCGCGTCCGCGAACAGCTCTCCCTGGTGCTGCGCAGCGCCCAGCGCCGCGGCCGGGCCCCCGATCACATCCTGATGTCGGGGCCGCCCGGCCTGGGCAAGACGACGTTGGCGATGATCATCGCCGCCGAGCTCGGCGCCCCGCTGCGCATCACGTCGGGGCCGGCCATCGAGCGTTCGGGGGACCTGGCGGCGGTGCTGTCGACGTTGCAGGAGGGCGAGGTGCTCTTCCTCGACGAGATCCACCGGATGGCCCGGCCGGCGGAGGAGATGCTCTACGTCGCGATGGAGGACTACCGGGTCGACGTCATCGTCGGCAAGGGGCCCGGGGCGACGGCCATCCCGCTCGACATCGCGCCGTTCACCCTGGTGGGCGCCACCACCCGGGCCGGGCTGCTGCCGGCTCCGCTGAGGGACCGGTTCGGCTTCGTCGCGCACATGGACTTCTACCGCCCCGAGGAACTGCGGCGGATCATCGACCGCTCGGCCGGACTCCTCGGCGCGCCGCTGGAGGAGGACGCCGCGGTCGAGATCGCCCGCCGCTCCCGTGGCACACCCCGGATCGCCAACCGGCTGCTGCGCCGGGTGCGCGACTACGCCGAGGTGCGCGGGGACGGCCGGTTGACCCTGGAGGTCGCCCGTGCCGCGCTCAGCCTCTACGAGGTGGACGAGGAAGGGCTGGACCGCCTGGACCGGGCGGTGCTGCACGCCCTGTTGCGCCGGTTCCGCGGTGGGCCGGTGGGGCTGTCCACCCTCGCCGTGTCGGTGGGGGAGGAGCCCGAGACGGTCGAGGTCGTCGCCGAGCCCTTCCTGGTCCGGTCGGGGTTCATCGCCCGCACGCCCAGGGGGCGGGTCGCGACCCCCGAGGCGTGGGCGCACATGGGGCTCACCCCGCCGCCCGATGCCGCGTTCGGGGCCGCGGCGCTGTTCGACGACCCCGAGGGGGAGACCGGCGGGTGAGGCGGCCCCGGGCCCGCGACTTTGGACGGCGGACACACTTGCGCCGGCCGAATAGGCTGGGACCAGGGACGATGTCCCGGTCTGGGGACGCCGTGCCGACCGCGCGGCCCGGATGGGGCTCTCCTACCAGGGAAGGACCGCCCAGGACCATGGAATTCCATGGGGGACGGGGGAACGTGTCGGGGCTCTTGCTCGTTGGAGCAGGACGTGCCGGCCGCGTACCGTACCCTCACCCCGGCGGCCGAAGCAGAACTCTAGGAAGGACGCCCCGTGCAGGGCTTTGACACTCTTGCGGCGCAAGGCCAGACCAGTGCTGGTCTGCTCCAGCCGCTCATCATGTTCCTCCTCGTCATCGTGGTCTTCTACCTGCTGTTCTGGCGCCCCCAGCAGAAGCGCCGTCAGCAGGAGCTCCAGATGCACAGCTCGCTCACCCCGGGCACGGAGGTCCTGACCAAGGCCGGCATCTTCGCCACGGTGGTCGAGGTCCGCGACGACGAGGTCGAGCTGGAGATCTCCCCCGGCACCCGGATCCGGATGCTCAAGGCCGGTGTCGGCGACATCGTCTCCCCCAAGGACGCTCCGGCCGCCGACGACGACACCCCGGTCGAGGACCGGCCGGACTTCCCGGGCAACCGCCCGGGCGACGAGGACGGACCGAACAACGGTCCAGACGCCCCCCGGTCCTGACCCGTCTCCATCCGGTACCGGTCCGTACGGGCCGGTACCGTTGTCATGTTCCCCGCCGAAACGACCCCGAAGGCCCCATGTCCAGCGATCTGTCCACACTCATCTCCGCACGGGTCCGCGACGTCCCGGACTACCCCAAGCCCGGCGTGCTGTTCAAGGACATCACCCCGCTGCTCGCCGACCCTGTCGCCTTCGCCGAGGTCGTCACCGCCCTCGCCGAGGGACACGCTGGAGAGGTCGACCACGTGGTGGGGCTGGAGGCCCGGGGGTTCATCCTCGCGGCCCCGGTCGCCCTGGCCCTCGGCGCGGGCTTCGTTCCGGTCCGCAAAGCCGGGAAACTGCCCTCGCGCACTCTGCGCGAGACCTATGATCTCGAATACGGTTCCGCGACCGTCGAGATGCACACCGACGCGATCTCCCCCGGCGACCGTGTGCTCATCGTCGACGACGTGCTTGCGACAGGGGGCACGGGACGGGCCGCGGTGGAATTGGTCCGGCGGGCGGGTGGTACCGTCGTGGGATTCTCGGTCCTGATGGAGCTGGGCTTCCTCAAGGGACGCGAGAAGCTGTCCGACGTGGAGCTGCGCGCCCTTACCAGCGTCTGACCCGCCGACCTCATGGACGGCCTCTCCGGGAGCGCGTCGACGTGCGGATACGTCAGCGCGCCGGGCGCTAGACTGGTGGGAAGGCCAGAGCATCGCAGCGGTGCGTCGGAACCGGGTGAGCTCACCGCTCACGGCAGAGATGGAACCGGCACGCCGGGGTGACGAGGACGTCCCCCGTCGCCGGGTGACGTAGGCCGACCCCCGTCAAGGATCCGACCGGATCGGCCCGGCCCACCCGGCGCGATCCGAGCGGCGATCGCCGGGGTGGACCGCGGGAGGTAGTCATGCGAAGTGAAGCGGTTTCAACCAAGGTGGTCGCCGCGCGAACCGAGCCGTCCGCGCCTTCGCGTGAACAGCCCCGGGAATCCCTTCCGCCGGGTGGGGAAGCGGGACAGGAGTGTCGGCAGGGCGCCGCGGAATCCGCGGCGCCCTGCCTGTCCACCGGAGCTCCCGGCGACACGTCCACCCCGAAAGGAGACGGCGCACAGCCCGACCATGAGCGGTCCGCCTCCACCACACCACCCGGTCCGTCCTCTACCGTGCGAGTACGCCGCAGACTCGCGCGACTCGGCGCTCAGCGGGGGGTGACCATGAACCCGGTGCTCGAACCACTCATCAAGACCGTCAGAGCGACCCATCCCAAGGTTGACGTCCGGCTCATCGAACGGGCTTATGAGGTGGCGGCCTACCACCACCGCAACCAGAAACGCAAGAGCGGCGACCCCTATATCACCCACCCGCTCGCCGTCGCCACCATCCTGGCGGAACTGGGCATGCAGGAGCCCACCCTGGCCGCGGCCCTGCTCCACGACACGGTCGAGGACACCGAGTACACGCTCGACCAGCTCCGCGGCGACTTCGGCGACGAGATCGCCGAACTCGTCGACGGGGTCACCAAGCTCGACAAGGTCAAGTACGGCGAGGCCACCCAGGCCGAGACCGTGCGCAAGATGGTCGTCGCGATGTCGCGCGACATCAAGGTACTGGTCATCAAGCTCTGCGACCGGCTGCACAACATGCGCACGCTGCGCTACCTCCCGCAGGCCAAACGGGAGAAGAAGGCGCGCGAGACGCTGGAGATCTTCGCCCCGCTCGCCCACCGCCTGGGCATGAACACGATCAAGTGGGAGCTTGAGGACCTCGCCTTCGCGACGCTGTACCCCAAGCGTTTCGACGAGATCGCCCGGCTCGTCTCCGAGCGGGCGCCCCGCCGCGACGTCTACCTGCAAGACGTCATCGAGGCGGTCTCGGCCGACCTGCGCGAGGCCAAGATCAAGGCCACCGTGCGCGGGCGCCCCAAGCACTACTACTCGATCTACCAGAAGATGATCGCCCGCAACTGCGGGTTCGACGAGATCTACGACCTCGTCGGCATCCGCGTCCTCGTCGACAGCGTCCGCGACTGCTACGCGGCGCTGGGAACCATCCACGCGCGCTGGAACCCGGTGCCGGGCCGGTTCAAGGACTACATCGCGATGCCGAAGTTCAACATGTACCAGTCGCTGCACACGACGGTCATCGGCCCCGCGGGCAACCCCGTCGAGTTGCAGATCCGCACCCGCGCCATGCACCGCCGCGCCGAGTACGGCATCGCCGCGCACTGGAAGTACAAGGAGGACCGGGCGGGCGGCGCCAAGGACGGCGGGAGGTCCAAGGGCACCGGCGACATGGCCTGGCTGCGCCAGCTCATCGACTGGCAGCAGGAGACCAAGGACCCCGGCGAGTTCCTGGAGTCGCTGCGCTTCGACCTGTCGGTGCAGGAGGTCTTCGTCTTCACCCCGCAGGGCGATGTCATCTCGCTGCCCCAGGGGGCGACCGCCGTGGACTTCGCCTACGCCGTCCACACCGAGGTGGGGCACCGCACGGTCGGGGCGCGGGTCAACGGGCGCCTGGTACCGCTGGAGAGCCAGCTCAACAACGGCGAGACCGTGGAGATCCTCACCTCCAAGGCCCCCGACGCCGGCCCCAGCCAGGACTGGCTGAACTTCGTCAAGAGCGCGCGGGCGCGCAACAAGATCCGGCAGTGGTTCACCAAGGAGCGCCGGGAAGCAGCCATCGAACAGGGCAAGGACGCCATCGCCCGCGTCATGCGCAAACAGGAGCTGCCGATCAAGCGCCTGTTCAGCAGCGAGGCCCTGATCGCGCTCGCCCACGACCTGCGCTACTCCGACGTCGACGCGCTGTACGCGGCCGTCGGCGAGAGCCACATCAGCGCCCAAAGCGTCGTCCAAAAGCTCGTTGACTCCCTCGGCGGGATCGAGAGCGCCGAGGAGGACCTGGCCGAGACGTCGCTGCCCACCCGCTCCTCGCGGGTCCGGCAGCGTCCCGCGGGCAACCCCGGCGTCGTGGTCGAAGGCGACTCCGACGTCTGGGTCCGGCTGTCCAAGTGCTGCACCCCGGTCCCGGGAGACCAGATCGTCGGCTTCGTCACCCGTGGCAACGGGGTCTCGGTGCACCGCAGCGACTGCGTCAACACCAAGCACCTCGACTCGCAGCGCATGGTCCAGGTGCAGTGGCAGCCCACCGAGGACTCCATGTTCCTGGTGGCCCTCCAGGTCGAGGCGCTGGACCGTACCCGGCTGCTGTCCGACATCACCCGGGTGCTGTCCGACCAGCACGTCAACATCCTCTCGGCGACCGTCCAGACCAGCCGCGACCGTGTCGCGCTGAGCCGGTTCACCTTCGAGATGGCCGATCCCACCCATCTGGGGCACGTGCTCAAGGCGGTTCGCGGCGTGGACGGCGTCTACGACGTCTACCGCATCAGGAACTAGGGCCCACACGCCGACGGCCCGCCCCCGGGAGGGAGCGGGCCGTCGGCGTCGCGGGGGAGGGGATCAGCTCATCTCCTCCAGGGCCTTCTCGGCCTCCTCCAGCCAGGAGCGGCGGGCGGTCAGCGCCTCCTCCAGCTCGCCGGTCTTGCGGGCGTCGCCGGCGGTGCGCGCCTTCTCCAGCCGGGTCTCAAGCTGGCTGATCGAGTCGCGCAGCTGGGTCACCGTCGCCTCGGCGCGGGCCCGCGCCTCGGGGTTGGTGCGCTGCCACTCGTCCTCCTCGGCCTTGCGCACCGCGTCCTCGATCTTGCGGAACGCGCCCTCGAGACGGTCCCGGGCGTCGCGGGGCAGCGCTCCCGCGGCCTCCCAGCGCTCCTGGTAGTCACGCAGTCGCGCGCGTGCCTCGCGAGGGTCGCGCACCGGCAGCAGCTCGGCGCGCGCCTCCTCCAGGATCTTCTCCTTGGCCTCGGCGTTGACCCTCAGTTCGGCGTCGCGCTCGGCGAACACCGCGTTGCGCGCCTCGAAGAAGCGGTCCTGGGCGCCCTTGAAACGCGCCCACAGCCGGTCCTCGCTCGTGCGGTCGGTGCGCCCGCTGTTCTTCCACTGCTGCATCAACTCGCGGTAGCGCGAGGCGGTGGGGCCCCAGTCGGTGGAGTCGGCGATCGCCTCGGCCTCGGCGACGATCCGCTCCTTCTCGGCGCGCACCTGGCCGCGCTGCTCGTCGAGCCCGGCGAAGTAGGCCTTACGCCGTTTGGAGAAGGCGTTGCGGGCCGTGGACATCCGCTTCCACAGCGTCTGCTCGGTCGCGCGGTCGGCGCGCGGCGCGGCCTTCCACTCCTCGACCAGCTCGCGCATCCGCTCACCACCGGACTTCCAGTGGGTGGTCTCCTCGGCCACCCGCTCGGCCTCGGCGACGATGCGCTCCTTGATGTCGCGGGCCTCGGTGCGGGCCTGCTCCTGCGCGTGCTTCTGCTCGACCCGGCGTTCCTCGGCGCGCTCGGCGAGCGCGTCCAGCCTGCGGGAGAGCGCGTCGAGGTCACCGACGGCGTTGGCCTCGCGGACCGTGGCGCGCAGTTTGTCCACGCTGGCCAGCGCCTGGCCGGCGGCCAGGTCGGTGGTGCGCAGGCGCTTCTCCAAAAGCTCGACCTCGGTCACCAGCGCGTCGTACTTGCGCCGGAAGAAGGTCAGGGCCTCTTCGGGAGCGCCGGCCTGCCACGACCCGACGACACGTTCGCCCTCGCTCGTGCGCACGTAGACCGTGCCGTCGTCGTCTACGCGGCCCCAGGGGTCCGTGGTCACCGTGTCCTCCTGCTGTGATGAGCCTGACTCTGTTCGTCAGGTCCGTGTGGTCGTGACAGAACCTGGCGTGATCGCCCCGGTCCACCGCCGTGACCGGGCGCGGTCCATCGTGACTATGCACGATATCCATATGGGTCCGCTGCTATCGACCTGCGCCATCGCACTCTCGGTGATCTCCCACGCGCGTCCCGGCGTGCCGCGACAGAGGGTGGCCACGTCGCGACGGAGCGATGTCGCGCCGTGCGGCGGGCCCGCCTGGAGCACGTGAGACACGTGCCGTTTCGGGCATGGACCAATATGACACCACCACGCCGTTTGGCAAAGGGTCGAGCCCCCCGTGGTGATCGAATGGTGATGATCGGTGCGATCGGCTCCGCCGCGGCGCTGTTGCCCGACGCAGACCTCCTCGGCTGGTCGCCCCGATCGCTCGACCTCGGTAGGCTTCCTATTCGCACAGGAACAGCGTTCTTCCCGGGTGCGGCGGGCGGCGCGACCGCCGACGCCGGCCGGCGCCTGTTCCCCACCAGACGGAAACGAGGTCAGTGCCCACCGTGCTCATCGCCGCTTTCCCCGCCGGGCCGCTCGCCGCGAACTGCTACGTGGTCGCGCCGGCTGAGGGCGGGCCCTGCGTCGTCGTCGATCCCGGCCAGAACGCGGCCGGCGGAGTCGCCGGCCTGCTCGCCGAGCACGACCTCACCCTGGCGGCGGTGCTGCTCACCCACGGGCACTTCGACCATGTGTGGTCGGCGGCGGAGCTGGCCGACGCCCACTCCGCGCCCGTCTACATCCACCCCGCCGACCGGGCGTTGCTGACCGACCCCGGCAGGGGGCTGGACCCCGCGCTCGCCGCGCAGGTGACGTCGTTGCTGGGGCCCGGGGCGCCCAAGGAGCCCGAACAGGTCGTCGAGATCCCCGGTGGCGAGCCCGTGGAGATCGCCGGGCTGCGGCTGGACGTGGAACACGCCCCCGGCCACACCCCCGGGTCCGTCGTCTACGCGCTGGCCGCCACGCAGGAGCGTCCCGAGGTGATGTTCACCGGGGACCTGCTCTTCGCCGGGTCGATCGGACGTAGCGACTTCCCCGGCGGCGACCACGCCGAGATCCTGCGGAGCCTGGAGCGGGTCTGCCTGAGCAGGCCCGACGACACCTCGGTGTTGCCCGGCCACGGCCCCCAGACCACGATCGGCCGCGAGCGCTCCACCAACCCCTTCCTGCGCGACATCATCGGCCGCTGACCCGGCGGCGGATACCCGCTCCACGACCACCACGCGAAGAGATGACGAACGACACCCGGCCGACGGGCTCCCCACACGCCTTCCCCTGCCTGCCGCGCGGGCGAGATAGCGGCACCGGCCCCACGATCTCCGGGGTCGGCCCTTCGCGTGTCAGGCACCATGAGACAGACGAGGAAACGTTGAAGGAGAGCAACCGTTGATCCGCACACATGAAGCGGGCGCGCTGCGCAGGCACGACGCCGGCGCCGAAGTGGTCCTGGCGGGCTGGGTGGCCCGGCGCCGTGACCACGGCGGGGTCGTCTTCCTGGACCTGCGTGAGGCGTCGGGCGTCGTCCAGGTGGTGGTCCGTGAGGACGACCTCGCCCACGACCTCCGCTCGGAGTACTGCATCAAGGTGACGGGCGCCGTGCGCGTCCGCCCCGAGGGCAACGAGAATCCGGAGATCCCCACCGGCGAGATCGAGGTCGTCGCCAGCGAGATCGAGGTTCTCAGCGAGGCCGCCCCGCTCCCGTTCCAGCTGGAGGGGGCCGGCGACGTGGCCGAGGAGACCCGGCTGCGCTACCGCTACCTCGACATCCGCCGCCAGGAGATGGCGGAGAACCTGCGGATCCGTTCGAAGGCGACCTACATCGCCCACGAGATCATGAACGAGAACGGGTTCGTCTACGTCGAGACGCCCTACATGACGCGCTCCACCCCCGAGGGGGCCCGGGACTTCCTGGTGCCGGTCCGCCTGCAGCCGGGGAACTGGTACGCGCTGCCCCAGTCGCCCCAGCTGTTCAAGCAGCTCCTCATGGTCGGCGGCATGGAGCGCTACTACCAGCTCACCCGTTGCTTCCGTGACGAGGACCTGCGTGCCGACCGTCAGCCGGAGTTCACCCAGATCGACCTGGAGATGAGCTTCGTCGACGAGGAGGACATCTTCGCCATCGGTGAGCAGCTGTTCAGCCGGCTCCTGCGCGAGATCCGCGACGTCGAACTGCCCCGCCCCTTCCGGCGGATGAGGTTCGCCGAGGCGATGGACCGCTTCGGCTCCGACAAGCCGGACCTGCGCTTCGGGCAGGAGCTCGTGGAGCTGACCGACTTCTTCTCCGAGACCCCCTTCCGGGTCTTCCAGGCCCCCTACGTCGGTGCCGTGGTGATGCCCGGTGGGGCCACGCAGACGCGCCGCGAACTCGACGCCTGGCAGGAGTGGGCCAAGTCCCGCGGTGCCAAGGGGCTGGCCTACGTGCTGGTCCAGGAGGACGGAACGCTCGGCGGGCCCGTCGCCAAGAACCTCTCCGAGCAGGAGCGGTCCGGATTGGCCGAGCGGGTCGGCGCCCGTCCGGGGGACGCCGTCTTCTTCGCGGCGGGGCAGCGCGCCGCGAGCCAGGAGCTGCTCGGCGCGGCCCGGCTGGAGATCGGCCGACGCTGTGGCCTGATCGACGAATCCCGCTGGGAGATCCTGTGGATCACCGACATGCCCCTGTTCGAGGAGGGTGAGGAGCCCGGTACCTGGACCTCGGTCCACCACCCCTTCACGGCGCCGGCGGTCGAGGTCGAGGACACCTTCCAGGACGACCCCGGCGCGGCCAACTCGCGCGCCTTCGACCTGGTGCTCAACGGCTACGAACTGGTGTCGGGCTCGATCCGTATCCACCGTGCCGAGATGCAGCAGAGGGTCTTCGACGTCATCGGCCTGAGCAAGGCCGAGGCCGAGACGAAGTTCGGGTTCCTGCTGGAGGCGTTCAAGTACGGCCCGCCGCCGCACGGCGGCCTCGCCGTCGGCTGGGACCGCCTGGTCATGCTGTTGGCGGGGCAGAACACCATCCGCGAGGTGATCGCCTTTCCCAAGACGGCGTCGGGCGGCGACCCGCTCACCGGTGCGCCCACGCAGATCACGCCGGAGCAGCGTGAGGAGGCGGGCATCGACTTCGTCCCCGAGGACGAGGCCTGATCCCTCTCCCGCCCGCCGTCACGGACGGACGTCTCGTCCGTCCGTGACGGCGGGAGCCCGGTCGCTGCGGGCGGCCGTGGCGCAAAGCGGCGCGACAGTGGTCCGCCCGCGCCGCCGTTCCGCAGCACCGAAGACGGCGCGATGATCAGGGGAGCGGATTCCCGGGAGTCTCGGATAACGGGTGTGGGGCGGCATAGGGGGACGAATCGCCCGTCGCCATTCGATGGTCGCGCAAGCGCCGAGGTGTTTCAGAGGGTGACGCCGCCACTTCGCACCGTTTCGATTTTGATGTGTGGCGGTCCGGTGTCCCAGGGCGTCTATTCGGGGCCGTCCCCCAACGGTGACCAATGGCCGTCCCGTAATGCCGTGAATGGCGTTGAAGTGCCAGAACGAGGGGGCGGGTTTCCCCCTTCCACGGCGGCCGTCCGGGGAAAGAACAGATGGGCGTGTGCCGAAAGACGCTCCCCGTCGGTCCCGGACGGGAACGACGCCTCGCGGCCGGGGAGCGCGGTCCGGCCTCTGCTTGGGCGGGGGGTCGCCCTCGGCCGTCGTCATCCCCGTGGCCTCCTCGCCGGCCCTGGTCGGAGCCTGCCGGGCGCGGCACCGGGACGGCGGTTCCCGATGGGAGGCCGCCGTGCCCGGTCCGATGTGGCGGGTTTCCGGTAGGGACTTTCGGTCCGGAGAACAGGAAGGGTCATCGGATATTTCCGCTCCGGCCGGAGTCACGCCGGAGTAACGATTTCGGCAAATGGTGGCCGGGTGGGGCCGGCGATTCGCTTGTATTCATCTCGTCCGGCCGCGTTTTGTTCCCGGTGTAGTGAAATGATCTGTGCGAGTGGGAATCCGGGCGCCGGCCGGTGTTGCCGAATCGGGGCGCTCCTCACCTGCTCCGACGGGTGACCATGTCGTTAAACTAAGCCGAATCGGATGTTCTCGGGGGACCCCGCTGAGGTGGGCGGGACATCCGTAACGACACAGGGATGATCTATACGTGAACGGCACAACCGGCATCACCGATGGCTTCGCCGGTTCCGGGGGAATGACCGGTGCGGCTTTCGCGGCGGGCGCGGGGGACCCGGCCGCCGCCGCGTTCCGGCGCGCGTCGGCGGCCATGTTCGTCGTCGACCACGAGGGCCATGTCCTGCTGGCCAACCGCGCGTTCGGCGAGCTCGTCGGACGGACCCCGGACGAGATCGCCGGCTGCCTGTGGCCGGAGTTGTTCTCCGAACCGGGACAGGCGTGGGAGCTGCACCGTGCCGCCACGCACAGAGCCCCTCAGCAGGCGCAGCGCAGTCTGACCCTGGTCGGTGTCGACGGCGCCCAACCCCGGGTCATCGTCGAGCCGTGCCCGCTCGACGGGGGCGGGGAGGAGGCCGGTCCGGCCGCCGGGCTCGTCGTGGTCTGCCACCGTCCCATGCGGGACGAGGAGATGCTGCGCGCCGTCACCGAACTGCGCACCGAGAACTCCGACACCGCGCTGTGGACCTTGGACCTGTCAACCGGTGAGCTGGGCGAGCTGTTCGGCCCCTCCCCTCTCGGGAGGTTGCTCGCCGGCGACAACCGGACCCTGGAGGAGTGCCTGGCCCGGGTGCACCGCGACGACATCGCGCGGTTGCGCGACGCGATGGAGGCCTCCTATCAGGGACGCGACTACGAGCAGCGATTCCGGATGTTCGACCAGGTCGGTGAGGAACGCTGGCTGCACGCCCGGGCCAGATACCTCGACAGCGGCGGCCCCCGCCTCGTCGGGGTCGTCGACGACGTCACCGAACACGTCCAGCTCGTGCGGCGCCTGGCCGACCGTCGCCGGATCGAGGCGACCAAGGGCCGCAGGGTCAACGAACTCGCCGCCAAGCTCGTCTCCGCGACCACGGTGGACGAGGTGGCCGGTCTGCTCACCGAGCAGTTCGCGCCGATCTTCGACAGCGACGCGGCCGGCATCGTCTTGGTGGAGGACGGCAAACTCACCGTCCGTCCCGTGGGCGGTTCCGTCAGCGAGGCGGTCCGGATGATCGACGGCCGGCCCGCCGACGATCCCTCCCTGCCCGTGGGAGCGGTCCTCCAGGACCGGCAGCCCCGCTTCTTCGAAAGCCGCGCCGAACTGCTCGACCGCTTCCCCGACACCGAGGAGCTGCTGCACCGGGTGGAGGGGCAGTCCTGGGCCATCGTCCCGGTCTTCGGCGACAGTCGCGTGGCCCTGGGCGTGTGGGCGGTCTCCTGGAACCAGCCCCACCACGCCGCCCCCGACGAGCGGGCGCTGATGCTCACCCTGGCGGGGCTGGCCGGACAGGCGCTCCAGCGCGTCAGTCACCAGCAGGCCGAGCTGGAGCTGGCCGACGCCGTCCAGCGCCGGATGCTCCCGCCTCAGCTTCCGGAGTTCCCCGACCTCGACATCGCGGTCCGCTACCTCCCCTCGCGCGCCGGGTGGCGGGTGTGCGGCGACTTCTACGACGCGATCGAACTCCCCGGTGACCGCATCGGCCTGGTCGTGGGCGACGTCCAGGGCCACGGGGTCGAGGCGGCCGCCGCCATGGGGCAGATCCGGGTGGCCTTCCGCGCCTATGCGACCAACCAGATCGATCCGGGGGTCGTGCTCGCCGAGACCAACCGTCTGCTGAGCGAGACCGGCGAGATCGTCTTCGCGACCTGCGGCTACCTGGTGCTGGACCTGAACAACGGGGAGATGCAGGCCGCGTGGGCCGGCCAGCCGCCGGCGATCATCGCCACCTCCGAGAGCTTCGAGGTGTGGGCGCCCGAGACCGGACCGCCGGTCGGGGTCGACGGCGACAGCAAGTATCCCGTCACCTCCCGCCGCCTGGCGGCGGGGGAGACCCTGCTGATGTGCTCCGACGGTCTCGTCGAGAGCTCCGAGCTGCACATGGAGGAGGGGCTGCGGCAGGTGGGGGTGGCCCTGCAGAACATGGCGACCGACCTGCACGCGGCGGCCACGTCGCTGGCCGACCTCACCCCCGCGGGACGCGGCGACGACATCGCCTTCGTCCTCGCCCGCAAACGCTAGGGGCACGCGCTCGCGCGGGCGGTGACTGTCCCGCCTCTCAGCGGGTACCATCCGCGTCGCCCGTGTCCGCGTGAGAAAGGAGTCTCCCATCACCCGCCGTGCTCCCCTGTTGTCCGGTCTGGCCCTGCTGCTGGCCTTCCTGCTCCTGGTGGTCGTGCTGCTCCCCGATGTGGCGGCCCCGCCCTTCCAAGACGCGGACCAGGCGATCACCGACGCGGCCCGTGACACGCGCTCCCCCTTCCTCACCTCGGTCGCGGTCTTCCTCGACTACATCGGGCAGCGTCCCTGGGGGGCGGTGCTGCTCGCGGGGGTGCTCATCCCGCTCCTGGTCACCCGTCGCCTGCGGGCCGCCCTGCTGGTGGCCGTCGCCTGGCTGGTGACCTCGGCGGTCACGGTGCCGCTGGTCAAGACGCTGCTGGACCGGGAACGTCCACTCCAGCAGCTGGTCGAGACGGGAACGGCGTCCTTCCCCTCGGGGCACACGGCCTACGCGGCGGTGCTCGCCATGTCGGTCGTCGCGGTGTGGCCCGGCCGCCGGGGATGGGCGTTGGCGGGCGGTCTGCTGTTCACCGCGTTGATGGGCTGGAGCCGCATCTACCTCGGGGTCCACTGGTTCTCCGACACCCTCGCCGGCGCGCTCATCGGCTGGTCCATCGCCCTGCTCACCTGGTGGGCGCTGCCGCAGGAGAGGACGTCGGAGAAGGTGGGCGGACAGGAGACGCCTGCCGGCCCGCCCGAGCGGGATCGAGACGGCGGATGAGTCCCGGCCTTTGGGCCGGGAGCGGCGTGGTCGCGAGGAGCAAGGCCGGGGCCGGTGGCGCATAGGCTGGGAGGCGTGTCCGAAACGCTGTTCGATGACGCCGGGGCCGAAGCCCAGCGGAGCCAGGAACCCCTTGCCGTGCGCATGCGCCCGCGCACGCTCGACGAGGTCGTCGGGCAGCGCCACCTGCTCGGCGAGGGCAGCCCGCTGCGAAGGCTGGTCGAGGACGACGCGCCGATGTCCCTCTTCCTGTGGGGGCCGCCCGGCACGGGAAAGACCACGCTGGCCACGGTGGTCAGCCGGGCGACGCAACGCCGCTTCGTGGAGCTCTCCGCGGTCACCGCGGGGGTCAAGGACGTGCGCGCGGTCATCGACGAGGCGCGTCGGCAGATGGGGATGCGCGGCACCCGCACGCTGCTCTTCGTCGACGAGGTCCACCGGTTCAACAAGACCCAGCAGGACGCCCTCCTGCCCGCGGTGGAGAACCGTTGGGTGAGCTTCATCGGCGCGACCACCGAGAACCCGTTCTTCTCCGTGGTCAGCCCCCTGATGTCGAGGTCGCTGCTGCTCACCTTGGAGCCCCTCACCGACGAGGACGTGCGCGCGGTGCTGGAACGCGCGCTGACCGACGAGCGCGGGCTGGGGGGACGCTACACGCTCGCCGGGGCCGCGGCCGAGCACCTGGTGCGGCTGGCCGGCGGTGACGCCCGCAGGTCGCTGACCTACCTTGAGGCCGCCGCGCTGGTGGCCGGCACCCGGCCAGAGATCGGCGTGGCCGACGTGGAGCGCGCCGTCGACCGGCACGCCGTCCGTTACGACCGCTCCGGCGACCAGCACTACGACGTGGTCAGCGCGTTCATCAAGAGCATGCGCGGTAGCGACGTGGACGCGGCGCTGCACTACCTCGCCCGCATGATCGAGGCGGGGGAGGACCCGCGGTTCATCGCCCGGCGCATCGTCGTGCACGCCAGCGAGGACGTCGGCATGGCCGACCCCATGGCGTTGCAGGTCGCGGTCGCCGCGGCCCAGGCGGTCGAGTTGGTCGGCCTGCCCGAAGCCCGCATCAACCTGGCCCAGGCGGTCATCCACATCGCCCTCGCCCCCAAGTCCAACGCGGTGATCGGCGCCATCGACGCGGCCCTGGGGGACGTGCGCGCCGGGCGGGCCGGCCCGGTCCCGCCGCACCTGCGCGACGGCCACTACAAGGGGGCCAGGGAACTCGGCCACGGCGAGGGCTACAAGTACGCCCACGACTTCCCCGGCGGGGTGGTCGCCCAGCGTTACGCGCCCGACTCCGTCGCCGAGCGCGAGTACTACCGGCCCACCACGCACGGCGCGGAGCGCAGGTTCGGCGAGGTGCTGGAACGGATCAAGGGGGTGCTGCGGGGGTGATCCGGGGGAAGGTCACTGGGGGTCGCGCGCGTTGGGCTGGGGAACCTCGCGGGCCTCGCTGATCTCCAGCGTCCCGTCCTCGCCCGTGGTGTAGCCGACCTCCAGGAGTATCGGCGCGGTGCTGCGTTCGACCGCGTCGACGAGCTCCTCCGCGGAGGTCTGCCATGTCGGCCGCCCGTCCGCGTCGAACAGGTGGTCCTCCACCCACTCCGGTGCGCAGTGCAGCCCGCAGAGCACCTCGGCGTCGGGCAGCACCCGGGCCCAGCGCAGGGGGGTGTGCTCCGACACGCCCCATCGGCCGTCGTCGGGTTTGGGCTCGTCCAGCTCGGAGACCTTCGTGGCCTGGGCGTAGGGCAGCACGCCGGCCCCCGCGGGGCGGGGCGCCTCGGGTGTCACGCCCGACACCAGGTAGACCATGCCCGTTCCACGTTCCGGCAGGGGGGTGGGGGAGGGGGCGGAAGGGGAGGGCGAGGGGGAGGGCTCCGGGGCGGCCGCCCCGGAGCCGGACGCCTCGGCGCAGGCCGTGCCCAGGGCCAGGAGCCCCAGACTGGTCAGGAGAAACCGGGAGGAGGTCCGCATCCCCGCATTATCGGCCGCTCCGTCCGCCGATGACGCTGGGCTGTCACGTTCCGGCCAACACGGGCCTACGGAGGGTCAGCCGCTCGAAGGCGGCAGCAGTTCGGTGACCGCCACGATCTCGGGAAGCCCGTCCTCGCCCTCTTCGTCCGCGAAGGTCACCTCGGCGATCACGACGTCGCCCCACCCCAGGTAGTCGATGAGGTCCTGCCCGGTCACCGGGTAGGTGCCGTGCCCCTCGTCGTCGACGCTGACCTGTCCGGGGATCATGCAGAACCGGGCGCATCGGACCTCGGCGTCGGGGGCGATGCGCGCCTCGGCCACCTCGTCGACGTCGCGCCACCGGGCGCTCCACTCCTGGGGCGTCGGGGGCCGGCCGTCGTCGGTGGAGGGGGAGGGCGCGGCGTCCTCCACGGGCTCCACCTCGGTGTAGACCCAGGGGCCCTCGAATGGGGACGGCTGGGGGACCGCCCCGAAACGGACCACGGCGGTGTCGGGCCCCTCGCTGACCGGTTCGGCCGGCGTGGGGGAGGAGGGGAGGGAGGGGCGCGCGGACGGGGCGGCCTGGGGAGCGTCGGAGGTCGCCGAGACCACCGCCCACGTCCCCACGCCGGCCAGGGCCAGCACCAGCGCGGCGGCGCCGCCGAGCAGCAGGCCGCGCCCCCGACCGGAGCGAGCCGCCCCGTCCAGGTGGACGACCCGCGGCAGGCCGGCCGGCTCGAGGATGCCCTGCCACTCGTGGGTCAGGAGCTGGGTGACGGCCGTCCCCGGTACCTCGGGGTGCAGGGCGGCGGTGCTGGCCTCCCAGACCGCGATGGTGGCGCCCATGATCTCGCGCAGCGAGGGGCGCCGCCGCGGGTCCTCCTCCAGGGTCCGTCGCAACAGCGGCTCCAGCACCGCGGGGACCCCGGCGAGGTCGGGGGCGCCCTCGGCGATGCGGGGGACGACCTCCTCGGGCAGCCCCATGCCGAACGGGGAGCGGCCGGTCGCGGCGAAGACCACGACACAGCCCCAGCCGAACACGTCGGCGGCAGGGGAGGGGGGATCCCCGAGGTGACGCTCGGGGGCCAGCCAGGCGGCCGAGGAACGCAGCATTGTCGCGTCGCCGGGGAGGGCGCAGTCCAACAGGCGCGGTCCCGAGGAGCCGAGCAGGATGTTGCTGGGTTTGAGGTCGCCGTGCGCGAGCCCCGCCCCGTGCAGTGCGGAGAGCCCTTCGGCCAGTCCGGCCGCCAGCGCGACGAGGCGGCCCTCGCCCAGGGGGCCGCGTTTGCGCACGTACTGGGCGAGCGGAACACCGGACGTGTAGGGCATGGCCAGCCATGGCGGGGTCGCGCGCGCGTCGAAGGCGACGGGCGGGACGTAGCAGCGCCCGTCGACCTCCGCCAACGCCCGCAGGCGCCCCTCCAACTCGACGAGGGTCGCCTCGTCGGTCAGGTGCGAGGGGTGCAGGGTCTTGACCGCGAGCACCGCGTCGCTGGTCACCGCCGGATTCACCGCCGCGTAGACGGTCCCGGTGCGCCCCGAGCCGATGCGGCCGATCACCGTGTAGGGGCCGATGGTCCGGGGATCCTCGGGCGCGAGGGGAATGAGATTGGGAGGCACCAGGACGGAGATCGTCCGCTGGGAACGTCGGCTCATGGGGGGTCCTGTCTCAGTGAAATCCGTGGGGGCGGAGATACGCGGCGCAATCGTAGCCACTGTCGATGGGGCTTTCCCGCGGCGGCGACCCGGGCGCGCCGAGACACAGCTCACCCGTGCGGTCGGGCGCGCCCCGGTCGCCTGCTCCCGTCCCTTGTCACGGTAGGGGACGAGGGGGGAGACGGGGGGATCTTGTCCCGATCACGGTCGGGGTTCTCCCGTGACGCGCTGTGGGGGATGGGGCGGCCTCTTCCCCGGACGCGATAGGGTCACCCCTATTCGGATCTTTTCGGCGCCCTCGACGGATCCCGGTGGAACCGAGGGCCGGGCCGGCTGAGGAGCCCGGTCCCGTGATCCGCGGGACCCGTACCGCTGTCCCGGTGGCGCCAGACGCCTGTCCAACCCGTTCGTTCGCGAACGTCCCCAATCATTGCGGAGTCCGCATGCTGACCGGAGGAGAACTGGCCGCCCTGATCGCCGTGGTGGTCTGGGCGGTGCTGGTCGCGTTCCTGTGCGTTGCGCTCGTCAGGCTCACACGGCTGCTGACCGAGGCCACGAAGGTCGTCTCGGAGTTCGGCAAGCGTACGGCCCCGTTGCTCGACGACGTCGCCGCGACCGTCGAACGGACTAATGTGTCCCTGGAACGGGTGGAAGAGATCACCGCGAACGTGGCCACCACGACCGAGGACGTGTCGAGCATGACCGCTCTCACCCGGTCGGTCGTCACCGGCCCGCTGGTGAAGATCGCCTCCTTCTCCTATGGGGTTCGCCGTGTGCTCGGCCAGCGCCGGGCGCTCGCCGTCATCCGCACCCGACGTCGGAGGGAGGGCGCGTGATCGGCAGGACCTTCTGTTTCTTCGCGGGCGCGGCCGTCGGCGGGTATCTTGTGCACAAGCTCAACCGCACCGTTCGTGCGTGGAGCCCGGGCGGTATCGCCGACCGCGTCGAGGGCCACGTCGCCGATTATCGCGCCGCCCTCCGCGAGTTCAACGAGGACGTCCAGGACGCCATGGAACGACACGAGGCCGAACTGCGTCGTCGTTACTCTCCCGCCGACGCGAGCCGCGCGCTGGAACCCGTCGAGGTCCGTCGCGGCCACCCGAAACAAGCCCACGACATGAAGGACGGCCACTGATGGAGACGGCAGAAATCGCTCGCCGCTTCCTCACTTTCTTCGAGAACAACGGGCACACCGTGGTTCCCTCTGCCAGCCTGATCGCCGAGGACCCCACGCTGCTGCTGGTCAACGCCGGCATGGTCCCGTTCAAGCCGTATTTCCTCGGCCAGCGCACGCCTCCCTACGACCGTGCCACCAGCGCCCAGAAATGCGTGCGGACGATCGACATCGACGAAGTGGGCAAGACCTCGCGCCACGCATCCTTCTTCCAGATGCTGGGCAACTTCTCCTTCGGTGACTACTTCAAGGAACAGGCGATCCCCTTCGCCTGGGAGCTGCTCACCCGTCCCGTCGGCGAAGGCGGTTTCGGCTTCGACGCCGAGAAGCTGTGGGTCACCGTCTTCCACGACGACGACGAGGCCGAGACCCTGTGGCGCGAGCGCGTGGGCGTCCCCGCCGAGCGCATCCAGCGTCGTGGCATGGCCGACAACTTCTGGTCCATGGGCGTGCCCGGTCCGTGCGGGCCCTGCTCGGAGATCTACTACGACCGCGGACCCGAGTACGGCCGCGACGGCGGCCCGATCGCCGACGAGAACCGCTACCTCGAGGTGTGGAACCTCGTGTTCATGCAGTTCGAGCGCGGCCCGGGCAGCGGCAAGGACGACTTCCCGATCCTGGGCGAGCTGCCCAGCAAGAACATCGACACCGGTATGGGCCTGGAGCGGATGGCCGCGTTGCTCCAGGGGGTCGACAACATCTACGAGACCGACACGCTCGGCCGCATCCTCGACCGCGCCGCCACGCTCACCGGGGTCAAGTACGGTGACCACGAGCGTTCCGACGTCAGCCTGCGCGTCATCGCCGACCACGTGCGCACCGCCACCATGCTCGTCTCCGACGGGGTCAAGCCCGGTAACGAGAAGCGCGGCTACGTGCTGCGCCGCATCCTGCGCCGCTCCATCCGCAACCTGCGTCTGCTCTCCGGCGACGACGTGTTCTTCATGCACGACCTCACCGACACCGCCATCCAGGCGATGGGGGGGTTGTACCCCGAGCTGGCCTCCAGCGCCGACATGATCCACAACGTGATCGACGCCGAGGAGAAGAACTTCGCCGACACGCTGCGTTCGGGGACCACCTTGTTCAACCGGGCGGCCCAGCGGACGAAGGCCGGCGGGGGGACCGTCCTGTCCGGTGACGACGCCTTCCGGCTGCACGACACCTACGGCTTCCCCATCGACCTGACCCTGGAGATGGCGGCCGAGCAGGGCCTCAGCGTCGACGAGAACACCTTCCGCGACCTGATGAACCGCCAGCGGGAGACCGGTAAGCGCGACGCGCGGCTCAAGAAGCTCGGCAACGCCGACATCAGCACCTACGCGCGGCTCCTGGAGACCTCCGGCGCGACCGCCTTCCTCGGCTACACCGACCAGGAGAGCGAGGCCCGGGTGCTCGGGCTCGTCGTCAACGGCGAGCCGGTCACGGTCGCGCGCGCCGGTGACGACGTCGAGCTGGTGCTGGACCGCACCCCCTTCTACGCCGAGAGCGGTGGCCAGCTCGCCGACAAGGGCACCATCACCGCCGACGGGCGCGGGATCATGCAGGTCGACGACGTCCAAAAGCCGCTCGCCGGCCTGTTCGTCCACCGCGGTACCGTCCGTTCCGGCGAGATCGTCGTCGACGACCAGGTGCACGCCGCCATCGACGGCGACCGCCGCGCCTCGGTCTCGCGCTCCCACTCGGCCACGCACCTGATCCACTCGGCGCTGCGCAACGCGCTGGGCCCCTCCGCGGGGCAGGCGGGTTCGGAGAACCAGCCCGGACGTCTGCGGTTCGACTTCACCGCGAACCGGGCCCTGGGCGACGCCGAGCTCGCCGAGGTCGAGGAGGAGGTCAACACCGTCCTCGCCGGCGACATCCAGGTCCGCGACTTCGAGACCACCCTGGACGAGGCGTTGGCCATGGGCGCCCTGGCGATGTTCGGTGAGAAGTACGGCGACCGGGTCCGCGTCGTCGAGATGAGCGACTACTCGCGCGAGCTGTGCGGCGGCACCCACGTCGGTGCCACCGGCCAGCTCGGCATCGTCAAGCTGCTCGGCGAGTCCTCCGTCGGTTCCGGGGTGCGCCGGGTCGAGGCCGCGGTGGGGATCGACGCCTTCCGGCGGCTGTCCAAGGAGTCCCTGCTCGTCGGACAGCTCTCCGAGCAGCTCAAGACCCCACGCGAGCAACTGCCCGAGCGCATCGACGCCATGGTGTCCCGGCTGCGCGCGGCGGAGAAGGAGATCGAGCGGCTGCGCGCCGCGCAGGTCCTCCAGGCCGCCGCTGGGCTGGCGGCCGGCGCGCGCGAGTGCGGGACCGCCCTGCTGGTCACGCACCGCGCCACCGAGGGAGTCGAAGCGGACGACCTGCGCAAGCTCGCGCTGGACGTGCGCGGCAGGCTCGGCGAGGACCGCCCGGTCGTCGTCGCGGTCACAGGTGTCCCCAAGGACCGTCCGGTCGTCGTCATCGCCGTCAACAAGGCGGGACAGGCCGCCGGGCTGAAGGCCGGCGAACTCGTCGGCCACGCCGCCCGGGTGCTGGGCGGTGGCGGCGGCGGCAAGCCGGACGTCGCCCAGGGCGGCGGCACCGACGCCGCAGCGGTGGACGCGGCGCTGCGCGCCGTGGAAGAGCGAGTCGCGGAGGCTCGGTGACCCACCCAGATCACGTGCCGGTCGTATCGGCGGCCGGTCCACCCGTTCCTGCCCGCTGCGCGGGGGAGCCCGCTCGTTGAGACACGGAGTACGACTCGCAGTCGATCCGGGTGACGCCCGGATCGGGGTCGCGCGCAGCGACCCCAGCGGAACGCTGGCCACCCCGGTGGAAACCGTCCGGCGGGGTAGAGGCGATCTCGACCGCCTCGCCGGGCTCGTGCTGGAGCACGAGGCCCGCGAGGTGATCGTCGGCTATCCGGCCTCGCTCTCGGGCGAGGAGGGGCCCGCGGCGCGTAACGCGCGGGCCTTCGCCGCCGCGTTGGCGCGCAAGCTCGCGCCCGTCCCGGTCCGGCTGGTCGACGAACGCCTGACGACCGTGACCGCCCAGACGCAGCTGCGGTCGGGCGCGTCGTTCGGCAAGCGTGGCGCACACGGCGGCCGGGCTCGCCGTGGCGTCATCGACCAGGCCGCCGCGACGGTGCTACTACAGAGCGCGCTCGACACCGAGCGTCAGACCGGACGCCCTCCAGGAGAATTGGTCGGGGAGACGGCGTGAACGACAACGATGGCTACGAGGACGGATCACGGCGCTCGCGGCGTGCGGGCCGTGACCCGTATGGCTCCCCGGAGGAGCGCGGATATCGGGAGCCCGATCCTCTGACCGACCCGTGGGAACGCGCACCGGTCCAGGCCCATCAAGGGGCCAGGGCCGCCGGGTGGCCCGACCCGGGCGCGGGAACGTCCGGCCCCGTGGCGGAGAGACGGGGCCGCAGGGCCGCCCCCGGCCCCGTGGAACCCGAGGCCGGATTCGATCCGGCCAGCCGCCCCCGTGGCCGGCGGCACCGACCGGATCCGGCCCTGGACGGCGATCTCGCCTCCGAGGTGCCGCGGGTCCCGCCCCCGGCGCCGCCCGGGACGCCCGCCTCCGGCCTGGATATCGGGGAGCGTTCCGCGGGGCGCCGTCGACGCGGGGGAACGGACGACCCCCCTCCTTCCCGGGACGGCGCCGGCCGGGAGGAGCGTGACCTCGCGGCTCCCCGGCGCGCCCGGCGGATCGAGGACGATCCGCTCGCGGACACGGCCGATTCCCACGGTGGACACGGCGCCCCGTCAGGGGGCCACCGCCGCGGCGAGGGCGACGGACGGGGCGGTGACCTTCCCCCACGGCGCCGGCGCGCTCGCAGGGGGAGGGACGAACCGGGAGACGACGAGTTCGACGCCCCGGGCGAGGAGGACTCCCGTTCCGCGGCCCCGAGACGCGGCCGGGCCGAACGGTCCGATGACATGACGTCGGTGATCGGCGCCTTCGAGCTGCCCGCCGAGGACCCCGACGAGCCCGTGGAACGTCGAAGCCGGCGCTCCCGGTCTCGTGACGTCGATCTCGATGATGAGGAGGTCGGTTCCGGGCGGCGGGGCCGGCGTTCGCGTGGTCGTGACGACGAGGAGGACGAGGGCGGCTCGCGGCGTTGTTCTCGTTCCCGGTCCCGTGAGGCCGATCTCGATGATGAGGAGGTCGGTTCCGGGCGGCGGGGCCGGCGTTCGCGTGGTCGTGATGACGAGGAGGACGAGGGCGGCGCGCGGCGGAGGTCGCGTTCCCGGGGCCGCGACGCCGACCCCGACGATGACGAGGAGGCTCCGGCTCCCCGTAGGGCGCGCTCCCGCGCGCGCGGGGACGATGACGCGGAGGGGACGGGGGAACGCCGCGGCGGTTCCCGGCGCGCCCCCCGTCGCCGGGCCGGCCGGCGCCGGCCGGCGAAGTGGCTGGTCGTCACGGCCGCGGTGGTGATCCTGGGCGGAGGTGTCGGCGGGGCCGTCGTGCTGCGCCCCTACCTGTTCCCGCCCGACTACGACGGAGAGGGCACCGGGGAGGTCGAGGTCGTCATCGAGGCCGGCGACACCGGGGCCGATGTCGGCGCCGCCCTCCAGGAGGCCGGTGTCGTCGCGAGCGTGCGGGCCTTCACCAACGCGATCACCGACGAGGCCGGCATCACCCCCGGCACCTACCGGTTGCGCTCGCAGATGAGCGCGGACGCCGCGGTGGAGCTGCTGTCGGACCCGGCCTCGCGTGTCGGCGTCCAGGTCACCATCCGCGAGGGACTGCGCTCCAGCAGCATCCTGGAGGAGATCTCGGCGAACACCGAGATCCCGCTGGAGGAGCTGGAGGCCGCCTACAACGACACCGAGGCGTTGGGACTGCCCGAGTACGCCACGGCGGGGCCCGAGGGGTACCTCTTCCCCGACACCTACATGTTCGAGCCGAATGCCGAGGCCGTCGACATCCTCAAGCAGATGGTCGACCGCTACAAGCAGATGGCCGAGGAGCTCGACCTGGAGGCGAGGGCGCAGGAGACCGGTTACACCCCCAACGAGATCATGGCGATGGCCGCCATCATCCAGGCCGAGTCGGGAGGGGTGGAGGACATGCCCAAGATCTCCCGGGTCATCTACAACCGCCTGGAGATCGACATGGAGCTGGGGATGGACAGCACCTGCTTCTACGCGATCGGCGAGTACGGCATCGCGCTCAACAACGCCCAGCTCCAGGCGTGCCGGGACAGCGGCAGCGAGTACGCCACCTACTACCGCAGCGGTCTGCCGATCGGTCCGATCGTCAGTCCCGGCGCCGACGCGATCAACGCGGCCCTGGATCCGGCCGAGGGCGAGTGGCTCTTCTTCGTCGCCACCGATCCGGAGAACGGGATCACCGAGTTCGCCGAGACCGAGGCGGAGTTCCTGGAACTGGTGGACAAGTTCCAGCAGAGCCAGCAGAACTAGAGAGAATCGGCGGGCGCGCACCCAGGCGGGCGCGCCCGCCCCAGGCAGGATCGCAGGAGGAACGGTGAAGCGTGCCGCCGTGCTCGGTTCCCCCATCGCCCATTCGCTCTCCCCGGTGCTGCACCGGGCCGCCTACGCGGAGCTGGGTCTGGCGGGGGAGTGGACCTATGACCGTTACGAGTGCGCGGAGGACGGGCTCGCCGCCTTCCTCGAGGGCTGTGACGACTCCTGGGCGGGGCTGTCGCTGACCATGCCCCTCAAACGTGTCGCGCTGGCGCTGGCCGACGAGGTCGAGGAGACCGCCGCGCAGGTCGGCGGGGCCAACACCATCGTCTTCAGGGACGGGCGGCGTCACGCCGCCAACACCGATGTCACCGGGATCGTCGAAGCCCTGCGCGAGGCGGGGGTGACGCGCGTGCGCACCGCCACGATCCTGGGCGCCGGCGCGACCGCGGCCTCGGCGCTGGCCGCGGTGCGTCGGCTCGGGGCCACGGAGCCCGGCGCGGTGACCGTCCTGGCCCGTTACCTGGGCCGCACGGCCGGGATCTCCGAGGCGGCCGAACGGATGGGAGCCCGGATCGCCATCGCCCCGCTGGGCGGGCTGGCCGCACATCTCGACGTCGACCTCGTGGTCTCCACCCTGCCCGAGGGTGCCGCGGACGACTTCGCCGGCGAGATCGCCGCGAGCCGGGCCTCCGTGTTCGACGTCGTCTACGCCTCCTGGCCGACCGGGCTGGCGCGCGCCGCCTCCGCGGCGGGGCGCACGGTGGTGGGCGGTTTCCCCATGCTGCTGCACCAGGCCGTGGCGCAGGTGGAGCTGATGACCGGTTGTTCGCCGGTCCCCGTCGCCGCGATGCGCGAGGCGGGGGAGTCCGAGCTCCACCGTCGCCGGAAAGCCGATGAACGCGGGGAATAGCGCCTCTTTCGGTGTGGTTGACACTGCTGTGGGAGGTCCGCCCGTTCCGTGGGTCGCCAGGGGGTGTTTTCCTGGTAGAGTGAGTTCCTGACCTGATCCGGCGCCCGTGGGCGTCCGGACATGTAAGCGGAGGCCGATCCTCCCACCTTCGGGGGCCTTGCCCGCGTGGGTTCCGGTACACGATACGGAGATCGTCTCGCGCCCTGGGCGCGATCCCGCGTCCTTCGTAGCGTGGCGCGAGGGTCAACGGCCCGCACGGGCTCGAAGGCTCCTCGTGTCACCCGGTGGATCACCCCGCTTGCAGCCGCTGGCGGGGTTTTTGCATTGGCTCACGGGCCTGGGCGACCCCCCAACATCCGAAAGCACTCGACGAAAGATGAGGGAGGGGTCCCATCAGCGCTGAGCAGCCCCGCATCAACGACCGAATCCGGGTTCCCGAGGTCCGCCTGGTCGGACCGAACGGTGAGCAGGTCGGCATCGTCCCCGTCGGCGACGCCCTCCGCCTCGCCCAGGAGGCCGACCTCGACCTGGTCGAGGTCGCCCCGACCGCCCGGCCGCCGGTCGCGAAGCTGATGGACTACGGAAAGTTCAAGTACGAGTCCGCGGTCAAGGCGCGCGAGTCGCGTAAGAACCAGACGAACACGATCATCAAGGAGATCAAGCTCCGCCCGAAGATCGACCCGCACGACTACGAGACCAAGAAGGGTCACGTGGTCCGGTTCCTCAAGGGCGGCGACAAGGTCAAGGTGACGATCATGTTCCGTGGTCGGGAGCAGTCCCGGCCGGAGCTGGGCCGCCGACTGCTGAGCCGGCTGGCCGAGGACGTTCAGGAACTGGGTCAGGTCGAGTCCCAGCCCAAGCAGGACGGCCGCAACATGGTCATGGTGATCGGCCCGCACAAGCGGCGCGCCGAGCACAAGGCCGAGGCGCGCGCCGCCGCCGAAGGCAGGACCCGCGGGCAGCGGCCGGCCGCGCGCACCGACCAGGGGGAGTAACCCCCGCCGGGCTCTCCCGGTGGTGATGGCGCCCGCCGCGGGCCCCACCCGACGACGGCGAGGGGGCCATGTGGGGGAGGGCATGCGAGTGACCCGGCCCCACGGGCCGCCTCGCCGCACCATGAGACACGGCCGGGTGGACGTTCCCGAATTCCGCACTGGCCGGCTCCGTGTAGCGCAGAGCGTCCAAGTACCCGTGCCACCAGTCCTCGGTGGCACGCCGAGTGAGTAGCTGAAGGAGACGACGGCGACAATGCCGAAGAACAAATCGCACAGTGGGGCCAGCAAGCGTTTCCGCGTGACCGGCTCCGGCAAGATCATGCGCCGCCGTGCCAACAAGAACCACCTCCTGGAGCACAAGCCCACCAAGCGCACCCGCCGGCTCAGCCCGGAGGTCCAGCTGGCTCCGGCCGACACCAGGAAGATCAAGAAGCTGCTCGGCTAGCTCTGACGCCGCTTTCCCCGGGTGTCGCACGGGCCGAACGAACGCCCGCGCCGCCCACCCGCATCGCGGGTCGCCGGCCGCACCGCCCGGCGAGCAAGTCCGTTCAACCAGGCCGACCGGTCCTTTCGACCGGCGGGGCCGACCGGTAGCGCGGTGATCGCGCACCGGATATCCACGAGGAGTCACAGTGGCACGCGTCAAGCGCGCTCTCAACGCCAAGAAGAAGCGCCGGGTCGTCCTCGAGCGCGCCAGCGGTTACCGCGGCCAGCGGTCGCGCCTGTACCGCAAGGCCAAGGAGCAGATGCTCCACTCGATGACCTACGCCTACCGGGACCGCAAGGACCGTAAGGGCCAGTTCCGGCGGCTGTGGATCCAGCGCATCAACGCGGCCTCCCGCGCCAACGGCCTCACCTACAACCGCTTCATGCAGGGCCTCAAGGCCGCCGGCATCGAGGTCGACCGCCGCATGCTGGCCGAGCTCGCGGTGAACGACGCCGCCGCCTTCGCGGCGCTCGTCGAGACCGCCAAGAAGGCCATCCCGGCCCCGGCCGCGGCCTGACCGGATACGGCGCGATGGCGGGCCACGAGTTCACGAGCATCCGTTCTCCCCGGATCAAAGGGGCTCGTCGGCTCGCCAAACGCGCGTTCCGGCAGCGTGAACGGCGTTTCCTCGCGGAGGGGCCGCAGGCCGTCCGGGAGGCGCTGGCCCGTCCGGACACGGTGCACGAGCTGTATGTGACGGCCGAGGCGACCGTGCGCCACGCCGACCTGGTCGCCGCCGCCCACACGGCGGGCGTGGCGACCCACAGGGTCACCCTGGAGGTCATGGGGGAGCTCGCCCAGACGGTCTCCCCCCAAGGGCTGCTCGCGGTCTGCTCCTTCGTCGACGTGCCGCTCGCCGAGGTCAGTGGGGCGCGGCTGGCCGTGGTCCTGTCGCACGTGCGCGATCCGGGTAACGCCGGGACGGTGCTGCGGACCGCGGACGCGGCAGGCGCCGACGTCGTGATCTTCACCGACGCCTCCGTCGACCCGTACAACGGCAAGTGCGTCCGGGCGTCGGCCGGAAGCCTCTTCCACCTTCCGGTCGTCGTGGGTCCGCGCGTCGCCGAGGTCGTCGACCACCTCAGGGCCGGAGGGGCCCGTGTCCTGGCGGCCGATGGCGCGGGGGAACGCGACCTCGACGAGGTGAGCGACTCCGGCGCGCTGGCCGACAACGTGGCCTGGGTCTTCGGCAACGAGGCATGGGGACTGCCGCAGGAGACGGTCGAGCTGACCGACGGCGCGGTGCGCGTGCCGATCTACGGTGGCGCCGAGAGCCTCAACCTCGCCACGGCGGCCGCCGTGTGCCTCTACGCCACGGCGCGGGAGCAGCGCCGAAAGTGAGCCCGTCCGTTCGGGGAACGCCGCCGGGCGGGAATCCATGCGTCAGCCGCGTAATGACCCGGAATACGGGTAAGCGGGCGTCGCCGCTGTTCCACGCCGGGTCACGACGCCTCACAGGCGTCCGCCATCAGGGTCCGGTCCCGTCGCGGGGCCGGACTCCGGCTTTCCGGATTGTTGGAGCGTGCCTTCCAGCCGATACGCTCGGTATCTCACACGGACGGTGACGACGGGTCCGCCCGGCGCGTGCCGCGCGGCCGGGGCCGCGTCACGGTGCGTGACGGAGGTGGGCAGCGGGTAGGGATCCCCGGAGAGCTGTCGGCCGGTGCCGGCGGTGGGGGCTTCGCTTTCTCCCGCTGACACGGAAGTTCACATATGGCTTGGGAGGCGGTCGTGGGCGGCGACCAGTCGGCGCATACGCTCGGTCGGCACGATGGGATGCTCTCGGCCGAGGACCTGCCCGACGGGGTCCTCGTGGCCGGCCGCGACGGCCGAGTGGTGACCTTCAACCGGCGGGCCGCCCGCCTCGTCGGAGTTCCCGCCCCCTCCGCGCTGGGCCGCGACTTCCGCGACGTCCTGCCGCTGCACGACCATCAGGGACGCGACTGGTGGAAGTGCACCGACCCCTACGGGGGGTTGCGCACCCGCACCCGGCAACCCGAACGGCTGCTCATGCTCGCCGACGGCCGCGAGCTCCTGGTCGCCGCCCGTTACCTCAGGGACTGCCCGCGCGGCGAACTGTCCGGCCTGGTGGTCACCTTGCGTGACGCCGCGCACCGCGCCCGGTCCGAGCGCAGCCGGGCCGACCTCGTCTCCACCGTCGCCCACGAGCTGCGTTCGCCCCTGACCAGCGTCAAGGGGTTCACCGCCACGCTGCTGGCCAAATGGGACCGCCTCACCGAGAAGCAGAAGCGTTTCATGCTGGAGACGGTCAACGCCGACGCCGACCGTGTCACCCGGCTCATCAGCGAACTGCTCGACGTCTCCCGGATCGAGTCGGGTCGCCTGGAACTGCGACGCCAAGTGGTCGACCTCCCCGAACTCGCCCGCAGGGCCGTCGCGGGCCGCGTCGCAGCGGGGGACCCCGAGGAACGTTTCCGCCTTGAGGTGCACGGAACACTGCCGGAGCTGTGGTTGGACGCCGACAAGGTCCAGCAGATCATGGCGAACCTGGTGGAAAACGGCGTGCGGCACGGCGCTGGTACTGTCACCATTGTGATCGAGCCCCATGAGGGAGGAGCAGCGGTGTCGGTGCGCGACGAGGGCGAGGGCATACCGCCCGAGGTCATTCCGCGCGTCTTCCGTCAGTTCTGGCGTACCAAGCGCCGCGGCGGCACCGGCCTGGGGCTGTTCATCGTCAAGGGCCTGGTCGAGGCCCACGGCGGCACGATCACGGTCGGCAGGGCGCCCAGTGGCGGCGCCGAGTTCCGATTTACCGTGCCCGCCGGCACCCCCGAGTTCGTCTGAGCCCGGGACCACGGCGGGCGGTCCCAGCTTCCTTGTCGGCTTGAGTCCGCCGTTCGGCGGGCCGTGACGGCCGCCCCGCCCACGGCGCGGGCGGCGAGGCAACCAATCATGTCTGCACCCAATAATTCCTATGATCCCGTCGAGGTGACCTCGTTGCACCCGGACGAGGTCGCCCGCATGCGCGAGGAGGCGCTGGCCGCCATCGCCGGGGCGTCCAGCCTGGAGGAGCTCAAGGAGGTCCGCCTCGCGCACGCCGGCGACCGCGCTCCGCTGGCGCTGGCCAACCGTGAGATCGGCGCGCTGCCGCCGGCGGCCAAGGCCGACGCGGGCAAGCGCGTCGGCGGCGCCCGGCGCGACGTCTCCGAGGCGCTCAAACGTCGCCAGGCCGAGTTGGAGGAGGAGCGTGACGCGCGCGTCCTCGTCGAGGAGGCCGTCGACGTCACGCTGCCGTGGGACCGGGTGTCCCGCGGGGCCCGCCACCCGCTCACGACGATCGCCGAGCGCATGACCGACATCTTCGTCGGAATGGGCTTCGAGGTGGCCGAAGGGCCCGAGGTCGAGGCCGAGTGGTACAACTTCGACGCCCTGAACTTCCAGCCCGACCACCCGGCACGCACCATGCAGGACACCTTCTTCGTCGAGGGGGCGGGGGGACGGCCCTCGGGGCTGGTGCTGCGCACGCACACCTCCCCGGTGCAGGTCCGGGCGCTGCTGACCCGCGAGCTGCCGGTCTACGTCGTCGCCCCGGGCACGACCTTCCGCACCGACGAGCTCGACGCGACCCACACCCCGGTCTTCCACCAGCTCGAAGGGCTGGTGGTGGACGAGGGCGTCACGCTGGCGCATCTGCGCGGCGCGATCGACGCGTTCGTCTCCCGGATGTTCGGTGAGGGACTGACCACCCGGTTCCGCCCCTCCTACTTCCCGTTCACCGAGCCTTCGGGAGAGGTGGACATGCAGTGCTTCGTCTGCCGGGGCGCTTCGGTCGGCAACCCCGACGCGCCCTGCCGCACCTGCAGCTCCGAGGGGTGGATCGAGATCGGCGGCTGCGGCGTCGTCAATCCGCGGGTGCTGACCGCGGCCGGGGTCGACACCGAACGCTACAGCGGCTGGGCGTTCGGTCTGGGGGTGGAGCGGACGCTCATGTTCGCCCACGGAGTCCGCGACATGCACGACATGGTCGAGGGGGACGTGCGGTTCACCTCGGCGTTCGGGATGGAGATCTGATGCGCGTCCCCGTTTCCTGGCTGCGGGAGTACGTCGACCTGCCCACTGAGGTGACGGCCCGTGAACTCGCCGCGAAGCTGATCGCGGCCGGTCTGGAGGTCGAGACCGTCGAGGAGGTCGGCGCCGACATCTCGGGGCCCATCGTGGTGGGCCGGGTGCTCGAGATCGAGGAGCTCACCGGTTTCAAGAAACCGATCCGCCACTGCCGGGTCGACGTCGGCGCGGCCAACGGGTCCGGTGAGCCGCAGAACATCATCTGTGGTGCCCGTAACTTCTCGGAGGGCGACCTGGTGGTCGTCTCCCTGCCGGGGGCCGAGCTGCCCGGCGGTTTCAAGATCGGCGCCCGCAAGACCTACGGCAGGATGTCGGAGGGCATGATCTGCTCGGCCTCCGAGCTGAACCTGTGGGAGGACCACGCGGGCATCATCGTGCTGCCCGAGGGGACGGCCGAGCCCGGTACCGACGCCTTCGAACTGCTCGGGCTGCGCGAGGACGTCCTCGACATCGCGGTCACCCCCGATCGGGGTTACGCCCTGTCCCTGCGCGGTGTGGCCCGTGAGGCCGCCGCGCTCTACGAGGTCGACTTCCGCGACCCCGCCGAGGCCGAGCCGATCGAGGAGAACGGCGAGGGCTACCCCGCCGAGATCGCCGACATCGACGCCTGCGACCGGTTCGTGCTGCGCGAGGTCAGCGGCTTCGACTCCGACGCGCCCACCCCCATGTGGATGAAGCGCCGCCTGGCGCTGGCCGGGATGCGGCCGGTGTCGCTGGCCGTCGACGTCACCAACTACGTCATGTGGGAGCTGGGCCAGCCCCTCCACGCCTTCGACCGCACCAAGCTGTCGGGGGGGATCGTGGTGCGCCGGGCCGAGGCGGGGGAGCGCCTGGAGACGCTCGACCACGTCGTTCGCGACCTCGACCCCGATGACATCGTCATCAGCGACGCGAGCGGTCCCATTTCGCTGGCCGGGACCATGGGCGGGCTCGACAGCGAGATCGACGACGCCTCCACCGAGCTGGTGATCGAGGCCGCGCACTTCTCGGCGCCGAACGTCGCGCGGATGGCACGGCGGCACAACCTGCACTCCGAGGCGTCCCGGCGGTTCGAACGCGGTGTCGACCGGGAGCTGCCGTTGCGGGCGTCGGCCCGGGCGGTGGAGTTGCTGACCAGGCTGGGAGGCGGTCGGCCGGGCGGGCTGACCAGTGTCGACCCGAAGGTGCCGGGGCCGGCCCCCATCGTCATCGCCGAGCGGCACGCGGCGCGCATCGCGGGGGTCGACTACCCCGAGGGCACCGCGGCCCGACGGTTGCGTCAGATCGGTTGTGAGGTCGTCGAAGAGGGGGACACGCTGCGGGTGTCCCCGCCGTCGTGGCGTCCCGACCTCACCGACCCCAACGACCTCGCGGAAGAGGTCATCCGCTACGAGGGCTACGAGAACATCCCCTCGATCCCGCCGCGCGCGCCGGTGGGGCGAGGGCTCAGCCCGGGGCAGCGGCTGCGCCGCGCCGTCGGGCGTGCCCTGGCCGGTGCCGGGTTCACCGAGGTGCTCTCCTACCCCTTCGTGGGGGAGCGTGACCTCGACGGTCTCCAGGTCGAGGCCGATGACGCGCGCCGCGACGCGCTCCGCCTGGCCAACCCCCTCAACGACGACGAACCGTTCCTGCGGACCACGTTGCTGCCGGGCCTGCTCAAGACGCTGGTCCGCAACGTCGGACGCGGGTTCCCCGACGTCGCCCTGTTCGAGATGGGTCTGGTCTACCTGCCGAAGGAGGGGATGCCCGCCGCGCCGCTGCCCGGGGTCGACCGCGCGCCCACGGCCGAGGAGCTCGCCGAGCTGGAAGCGGCCATCCCTCACCAGCCGCGCCGGGTGGCCGCGGTGCTGGCCGGCGACCGGGAACCCGCCGGCTGGTGGGGGCAGGGGCGGGCGGCCACGTGGGCCGACGCGATCGAGGCCGCGCGCGAGGTGGGACGTGCCGCCGGGGTCGAGATCACCGTCCGGCCCGGTCGGTACGCCCCCTGGCATCCGGGGCGCTGCGCCGAGCTGTATGTGACCGTGGACGGCGGTGAGGTCCTGGTCGGCCACGCCGGCGAACTCCACCCGCGGGTGACCAAGGCCTACGGGCTGCCCGCGCGCACCGCCGCGATGGAGGTCGACCTCGATCCCGTCGAGCGCGCGCGCGAGGCGGTGCGGGCTCCGGAGGTGTCCACCTATCCGGTGGCCACCCAGGACGTGGCGCTGGTCGTCGAGACGTCGGTGCCGGCGGGCGAGGTCGAGGCCGCGCTGCGCGAGGGCGCCGGGGAGCTTCTCGAGGACGTGCGCCTGTTCGATGTCTACACCGGTGAGCAGGTGGGCGAGGGGCGCAAGTCGCTGGCCTACTCGTTGCGTTTCCGGGCCGGGGACCGGACGCTGACGGCCGAGGAGGCCACGGCGGCGCGTGACGCCGCGGTGGCCGTGGCCGCCGAGCGTGTCGGAGCCGTACTGCGAGGGTGAACCACGACGGGTGGGGCCGGCGCTGTGGGGCGGCCCCACCCGTTCCCTTCCTGGAAAGATATTTCTAGATAGGATGTATCCCGCGGCCACGCTGAGGTGGCCGGGGAGGGGCGATGAGTACGGAGACGGAAACGACGACGGAGACGAACACGGAGTCTCCCGTCGGCGAAGGGGCCGGCGGGTGTATCGACGACGACGAACTGATCACCGCGTGGGGGCTGCTGCACGAGGCCCTCACCACGCTGGGGCCGCTGCTGCTGCGCGGTATCGATCCCTGTGGCCACGACATGTCGGGACCATGGTTTGAGGTCCTGCTCAGACTGCAGCGTTCCCCGCAGCATCGACTGCCGATGAGCCGGCTGGCCCGCGAGGTCAGTCTCAGCAGTGGTGGTTTCACCAAGCTCGCCGATCGGCTCGAACGCAACGGCTACCTCGCGCGCCAGTCCTGTCCCTCGGACCGGAGGGTCACCTATGCGGTGCTCACCCCCGAGGGGCTGGAGCTGGCCGAGCAGGCGCGGCGCAGACACGTCGAGCTGTTGCGGCTGCACGTGTTGCAGCCCTTGGGGAAGGGCGCGCTGCGCGATCTCGCCGACCACGCTCGGACGCTGCGTGACCACGCGCGGGAACGAACTACGTGACCGCGCCCGAGTGAAACCTCGGCCATCCCATGATCCGGGTGTCCTGTCCTCCCCCCCTTCGAGGGGAGCAGGGCGCCCAGGCTGATGTCGAACCGTGCATACCTCCGCAAAGGCCGCACAGGTACGCTGTCGGCGACCGGCCCGTTGCGCCCCTTCTGCGGCGCCGTGGATCCGTGTCGTCATGCCAGCACACAGGAGTCCAGGGGAAGACGACATGAAACTCATCGCCAGCGCGGCCGAGATGCGCGCGATTCCCCGTTCCGCGGAGTTCCGTAATGGCGGTGTCTCCTTCTGGTACCGGGAGACCGGGCTGCCCGAACGCCGTCCCGCGCTTCCCGGAAGCGCCGACTACGACGTCTGCATCGTCGGCGGTGGTTACACCGGCCTGTGGACGGCCTACTACCTGAAGAAGGCGCGGCCCGAGTTGCGGGTCGCGATCCTGGAGCGGGAGTTCGCGGGTTTCGGGGCCTCGGGACGTAACGGCGGATGGCTCTCCGCGGAGTTCGCCGGATCGCGGGAGCGCTACGCCCAGACGCACGGCAAGGGGGCGATGATCGCCCTGCAACGCGCCATGATGGCCGCGGTCGACGAGGTCATCGCGGTCGCCGAGGCGGAGGGGATCGACGCCGACATCGTCAAGGACGGCATGCGTCTGGTCGCCACCAACCAGGCCCAGCGCGAGCGCCTGGAGGAGGAGGTGCGCCACCTCCAGGAGTGGGGCTACTGGCCCGAGGACATCTACCTGCTCGAGGACGACCGCGAACCCGCGTTGCGCGTGGCCGACACGGTCGCCGCGGCCTACAGTCCGCACGCCGCGCGCATCCAGCCCGCCAAGCTCGTCCTCGGCCTGGCCTCGGTGGTCGAGGGACTCGGCGTCGACATCTTCGAGGACACCCCGGTGACCGAGATCCGGCCGAGGGAAGAGGGGCGTCCGGCCGCCGCCGTCACCGAGACGGGGGAGGAGGTCCGCGCCGAGTACGTGATCCGGGCGACGGAGGGGTTCACCGCCTCGCTGAGCGGTCAACGCCGCCAATGGCTGCCGATGAACAGTTCGATGATCGCCACGGAGCCCATCGGGGCCGACATCTGGGAACGGATCGGCTGGGAGCGCCGCGAGCTGCTCGGTGACAGCGCCCACACTTACATCTACGCCCAGCGCACCGCCGACGACCGCATCGCGATCGGGGGCCGGGGGATCCCCTACCGTTTCGGGTCGGGGCACGATTCCAACGGCGCGACCCCGCCGCAGACGATCGCGGAACTGTGGCGCGCGTTGACCCGGCTGTTCCCCGAGGTGCGCGAGGTGCCGGTCGCCCACGCCTGGTCCGGTGTGCTGGGCGTGCCCCGGGACTGGTGCCCGACGGTGAGCCTGAACCGTGAGGAGGGGCTCGGCTGGGCCGGCGGATATGTGGGCAGCGGGGTCACCACCTCCAACCTGGCCGGGCGGACACTGTGCGACCTCGTGCTGGGCCGGGACGGGGAGCTGGCCCGCCTGCCCTGGGTGGGACGACGGGTGCGTGGCTGGGAGCCCGAGCCTCTGCGCTGGGTGGGCACCCAGGTCATCTACGGCCTCTACCGCTCCGCCGACCGGCGCGAGGCCGACCGGGGGTCCCGGACCTCCAGACTCGCCGGGATCGCCGGGCGCATCGCCGGGCGGTGACGCCGGAGCGCCCTCGGCGCCCCGCGTGGTCCCGGTCACGCGGGGTTGTCCTCTCCCTCTCTTGCATAACTTTGCAGTCGAGTGCATGATGGTGCAGGAAAGTCGTCGCCGAGACGAGGAGAGCGGGATGGGGTATACGGCCGCTATCGCGGGGGCCAGTGGTTATGTCGGAGGTGAGCTCCTGCGCCTGCTGCTCGGCCACCCCGACATCGCGATCGGGACGTTGACAGCGGGCGGGAACGCGGGGACCCGCCTGGGGGACCACCACCCGCACCTGCGTCCCCTCGCCGACCGGGTGCTCGCCGAGACCGCCATCGCCGAGCTCGCCGGGCACGACATCGTCTTCCTGGCGTTGCCGCACGGACATTCCGCGGCCGTCGCCGCCGAACTCGGTGACAGCACCCTCGTCGTCGACTGCGGCGCCGACCACCGGCTCGCCGACCCCGACGCCTGGACCGCCTACTACGGTTCCGAGCACGCGGGCACCTGGCCCTACGGGCTCCCCGAACTCCCCGGTGCGCGTGAGAGGCTCGCCTCCACCAAGCGCATCGCGGTCCCCGGATGCTTCCCCACCTCCGGCACCCTCGCCATGTTCCCGGCCCTCGCCGAAGGACTGGTCCGCCCCGAGGTCGTGGTGGTCGCCGCCACCGGCACCTCCGGTGCCGGCAAGGCCCTCAAACCCCACCTGACCGCCAGCGAGGTCATGGGGGCGGTGAGCGTCTACGGTGTCGGCGGCACCCACCGGCACACCCCCGAGTTCACCCAGAACCTCTCCGCTGTCGCGGGCGCCCCCGTGACGGTGTCCTTCACGCCGATGCTGGTGCCCATGCCGCGCGGCATCCTGGCCACCTGCTCGGCGCCCCTCACCGAGGGGGCCACGGCGCAGGACGTGCGCGCGGCCTACGAACGCCGCTTCTCCGCCGAACCCTTCGTGCACCTGCTGCCCGAGGGGACATGGCCGACCACCGCGATGACCCTGGGGGCCAACACCGCGCTCGTCCAGGTCACCGTTGACGAACACGCCGGCAGGCTGATCGCCGTCGCCGCCATCGACAACCTCACCAAGGGCACCGCGGGCGGTGCGATCCAAAGCGCCAACATCGCCCTCGGGCTTCCCGAAACCACCGGACTTCCCCTGACAGGAGTCGCACCTTGAGCGTTACCGCCCCCCGTGGTTTCCGGGCGGCCGGCGTCGCCGCGGGTCTCAAACCCAGCGGCAACCGCGACGTCGCCGTCGTCATCAACGACGGACCCTCGCGAGCCGCAGCCGGCGTCTTCACCCGCAACCGGGTCAAGGCCGCGCCGGTCCTGTGGTCCGAGCAGGTCCTCAAAGGCGGCCGGGTGCGCGCCGTGGTCCTCAACGCGGGCAACGCCAACGCCTGCACGGGCGCCCCGGGGTTCCAGGACACCCACGCCACGGCCGAGCGCGCCGCCGCGGCCCTGGACGACTCCGCCGCCGAGATCGCGGTGTGCTCCACCGGTCTGATCGGCGAGCGGCTGCCGATGCCCGAACTCCTCGCCGGTGTCGACGCGGTCATCGCCGAGGCGGCCCGTGACGGTGGCCTGGCCGCGGCCGACGCGATCCGCACGACCGACACCGTCGCCAAGATCGCCTTCAAACGGGGCGAGGGGTACACCATCGGCGGTATGGCCAAGGGGGCGGGCATGCTCGCGCCATCGCTGGCCACCATGCTGTCGGTCATCACCACCGACGCGGACCTCACCGCCGAGCAGTGTGACCGGCTCCTGCGCCGGGCCACCTCGGTCACCTTCGACCGGATCGACTCCGACGGCTGCCTGTCCACCAACGACACCGTCCTGCTGCTGGCCAACGCCGCGTCCGGGGTCGTCCCCGACGAGGCGGAGTTCGCCCGGTTGCTCACCGAGGTCTGCGACGATCTGGCCCGCCAGCTCATCGCCGACGCCGAAGGCGCCTCCAAGTCCATCGCCATCGAGGTCGTGGGCGCGGCGAGCGAGGACGACGCGGTCACGGTCGCCCGCGCGATCGCCCGCAACAACCTGTTCAAGTGCGCGATCTACGGTGAGGACCCCAACTGGGGGCGGGTGCTCGCCGCCGTCGGCACCACCGACGCCGCCTTCGAACCCGACCAGCTCAACGTCGCCATCAACGGCGTCTGGATCTGCCGGGGCGGCGCCGTCGGCGACGACCGGGCCAAGGTCGACCTCAAGCCACGCGACGTCACCGTCACGGTCGACCTGTCCGCCGGAAGCTCGGCGGCCACCGTGTGGACCACGGACCTGACCGTCGAATACGTCCACGAGAACTCGGCCTACACGACATGATCTCCCGCGTCCACCAGCAGGCCCTGGACAAGGCCAACGTCCTCCTCGAGGCGCTTCCCTGGCTCACCCGCTTCCACGGCCACACCGTCGTGGTCAAGTACGGCGGCAACGCCATGACCTCGCCGGAGCTGCGCGCCGGCTTCGCCGAGAACATCGTGTTCCTCCTGCACGCGGGGCTGCGCCCGGTGGTCGTGCACGGGGGCGGACCCCAGATCAACGCGCACCTGAACCGGCTGGGGGTGGAGAGCACCTTCGCCGGCGGACTGCGGGTCACCACGCCCGAGACGATGGACATCGTGCGGATGGTGCTGGTCGGCCAGGTCAACCGCGAGATCGTCGGCCTGATCAACGCCCACGGTCCGTTCGCGGTCGGGATGTCCGGTGAGGACGCGCACCTGTTCACCGCCGAACGCAAGCCCGCCATCGTCGACGGCGAGCCCGTGGACATCGGTCTGGTCGGCGAGGTCGTCGACGTCCAGCCCGGCGCCGTCAACACCCTGCTGGACGACGGGCGCATCCCCGTCATCTCCAGCATCGCGCGCTCCGACGACGGCGTCTACAACGTCAACGCCGACACCGCGGCCGCGGCGCTGGCCGTCGGTCTCGACGCGAGTAAGCTCATCATGCTCACCGACGTCGAAGGGCTTTACGCCGACTACCCGACCAACTCCCGTCTCATCAGCCGGCTCACGGCCGGTGAGCTCGAGGAGCTGCTGCCCCACCTCTCCTCGGGCATGGTGCCCAAGATGGAGGCGTGCCTGCGCGCGGTGCGGGGCGGGGTCCCCCAGGCCCACGTCCTGGACGGGCGGCTGCCCAACGCGATGCTGCTGGAGATGTTCACCAACGACGGGATCGGCACCATGGTCGTCGCCGAGTCGGACGAACCGGTCGCCGCCACCGCAGGAGAGGACGCATGAGCGCCACGACCGCCCTTCAGGCGCGCTTCGAGGCCGCGCTGATGCCCAACTACGGCACCCCGCCCATCGCGCTGGCCCGAGGCGAGGGCAACCACGTCTGGGACGTCGAGGGCAGACGCTACCTCGACCTCATCGCGGGGATCGCGGTCTCCACCCTCGGCCACGGCCACCCGGCCCTGGTCAAGGCCGTCACCGAACAGGTCGCCACACTGGCGCACACCAGCAACCTGTTCCTGCACGAACGCGAGGTCGAACTGGCCGAGCGTCTCCTCGGCCTGCTGGGCGCGCAGGCCCGGGTCTTCTTCGCCAACTCCGGCACCGAGGCGAACGAGGCGGCGCTGAAACTGGTCAAGCGGGCCGCCGGGCCCGGACGCGACCACATCGTCTCCACGGTCGCGAGCTTCCACGGTCGCACCTCCGGCGCTCTCGCGATCACCGGCAAGGCGGCCATCCGCGACCCCTTCGGCCCGTTCGGGATGGACGTGCGCTTCGTCCCCTATGGAGACGGCGACGCGTTGCGCGAGGCGGTCGACGACTCCACCATCGCGGTCTTCGTCGAGCCCACCCAGGGCGAGGCGGGCATCGTCACGCCGCCCGCGGGCTACCTCGCCGACGTGCGCGAGGTCTGTGACGCCACCGGCGCGGCCTTCGTCCTGGACGAGATCCAAAGCGGCGTCGGCCGTACCGGACACTGGTTCGCCCACCAGGCGGCCGGTGTGCTGCCCGATGTGCTCACCCTCGCCAAGGGACTCGCCGGCGGGCTGCCCATCGGGGCCTGTGTCGGGTTCGGCCGCTACGGTGAAGCGTTCGCCAAGGGCGACCACGGCTCCACCTTCGGCGGTAACCCGGTCGCCGCCGCGGCCGCGCTCGCCGTGCTGGACACGATCGAGCGTGCGGACCTGCTCACCAACGCCGCCCGCACCGGTGAACTGCTGGCCGCGGGCGTCGAGGAGGTGGCGGATCCGCTGCTCCTCGGGGTGCGCGGCACGGGGCTGTGGCGCGCGCTGCTGCTCGCCGAACCGGCCGCCGTCGAGGTGCAAAGCGCCGCCGCCCGCCACGGTTTCCTGGTCAACGCGGTCGCGCCCGACATCGTGCGCGTCGCCCCTCCGCTGACCATCACCCCCGGCGAGGTCGAGGGGTTCGTCCGAGCGTTGCCGGCCATCCTCCAGGAGGCCGGTGGGGGAGGACAGGATGGCTGAGCCCGACCGTGTTCCCGTGATCCCGAAGAGGCGTTCGGGCGCCTCCCCCATCCGAGAGGACGGGCGACGATGAACGTCGGCGGTGCCCCCACCCCCATGACGAAGGCCGCGCGGCACGCCCGGATCACCGAGGTGCTGACGAAGAACGACGTCCGTTCCCAAAGCGAACTGGCGAAGCTGCTGGCCGAGTCCGGTGTCCAGGTCACCCAGGCCACCTTGTCGAGGGACCTGGACGAGCTGGGGGCGGTCAAACTGCGCACCGTCGACGGAAGCCTGGTCTACGTCCTGCCCGGGGAAGGCGGTGAGCGCCTCCAGCGGGCGCGCCCCGACAACCTGGATCTGGGACACGTGTCCAACTCGCGTCTGACCCGTCTCGCCGAGGACCTGCTGGTATCGGCGGAGTCCTCGGCCAACATGGTCATCGTCCGCACCCCTCCGGGGGCGGCGCAGTACCTGGCCTCGGCGATCGACCACACCGACATCCCCGCCATCCTGGGCACCATCGCCGGAGACGACACCATCCTGGTGATCTCCCGGGACCCCCAGGGGGGCGAGGAACTGGCGTCCGCGCTGCTGCGGCTGGCCAACCGGCGGTGACGCCGCCCGGGGACGGGCGGCGGGATCCCGGCCGTCAGGACGCGGTCCGGACCTGCGCGAGGAGCCGTCCGGCCGTGGTGTGGACGGCTACGATCAAGGCCCGCCCCGACCGGGCCACCGGTCCTGGGGCGGCGACACCGACCGCCACGGGACGGGACCCGTCCCGGCGCCGGACCTGGGGCTCCCACCCGCGGCCTTCGCCGCCGTGGCACGGCCCCCCGGAGAGAGCGCGGGAGCCCCGCCCCACCGACCCCATCCGTCTCTTCCAACGATTCACGTAAGGACCACATCGTGGCTGACGAGCCCGACACCTCCGTCACCCGGCTGTGGGGAGGCCGGTTCGCCGGCGGCCCCTCCGAGGCGCTCGCCCGGCTCTCCCTGAGCACCCACTTCGACTGGCGGCTCGCCCGGCACGACATCGCCGGCTCCCGCGCGCACGCCCGCGTCCTGCGCGCGGCCGGGCTGCTGGACGACGACGAGCTCGCCGGGATGCTGGACGGCCTGGACCGTCTGGAGGCCGACGTGGTCTCCGGGGCCTTCACCCCGGTCCTGGAGGACGAGGACGTGCACACCGCGTTGGAGCGCGGGTTCATCGAACGCGTCGGTCCCGAACTGGGCGGCCGGCTGCGCGCGGGACGTTCCCGCAACGATCAGATCGCCACGCTCGTGCGGATGTACCTGCGCGAACAGGCGCGGCTGATCGCCCAGGAGGTCCTCGCCCTGGTCACGGCGCTGGCCGACCAGGCGCAGGCCAACATCGACGTCGCGATGCCGGGCCGGACCCACCTCCAGCACGCCCAGCCGGTGCTGCTGGCCCACCACCTGATGGCGCACGCCTGGCCGTTGGTGCGCGACGTGGAGCGGTTGCGCGACTGGGACCGCCGGGCCGACGTCTCCGCCTACGGGTCCGGCGCGCTGGCGGGCTCCTCCCTCGGGCTGGACCCCGAGGCCGTGGCCGCCGACCTCGGTTTCTCGGCGTCGGTGGAGAACTCGATCGACGGGACCGCCTCCCGCGACGTCGTCGCCGAGTTCGGGTTCGTCACCGCGATGATCGGTGTGGACCTGTCCAGGCTCGCCGAGGAGATCATCCTGTGGTCGACCAAGGAGTTCTCCTTCGTCACCCTCGACGACGCCTTCGCGACCGGCTCCTCGATCATGCCGCAGAAGAAGAACCCCGACATCGCCGAGCTGGCCCGGGGCAAGTCCGGACGGCTCATCGGAGACCTCGCCGGTCTGCTGACCACGCTCAAGGGCCTGCCCCTCGCCTACAACCGCGACCTCCAGGAGGACAAGGAGCCGGTCTTCGACGCCGTGGACACCCTCCAGCTCCTCCTCCCGGCGTTCACCGGCATGGTGGCGACGCTGCGCTTCCACCGCGAGCGCATGGAGGAGCTGGCGCCGCAGGGCTTCTCCCTGGCCACCGACATCGCCGAGTGGCTGGTGCGCGCGAGGGTCCCGTTCCGCGAGGCGCACGAGATCGCCGGAGCGTGCGTGCGCCTGTGCGAGGAGCGGGGCATCGACCTGCCCGACCTCACCGACGCCGATTTCACGGCGATCTCGCCCCACCTGACGCCGGCGGTGCGGGAGGTGCTGACGGTGCGCGGATCCCTGGAGTCGCGTTCGGGCAAGGGCGGCACGGCGCCCGCGCGGGTGGCCGAACAGCTCACCCGACTCCGCGCCGCGGTCGCCGACCACGCCGGCTACGCAGAGAAGGGGTGAGCGACGCCCGGACGGCGGGTGGGCGTGGGAGAGGTGTCCTCCGCCCACTGCTGTTTCGGTAGCTTTTCCGGTGAGACGAACCGGAATATGGACGAATGCCGGCCTGAGTCGCTTACTCGGTACCGAATCCGACGAAGCGGCGTCAAGGCCTGCCCTGATGCTGTAGCGTCCAGTTCCTGCGGGCACCTTGGGTGCGCTCTCCCTAGCGGAACGTGACCAAGGGGCGGGCCAAGCCGGGCCGGGAGACGGGCGTGCGTGCCAGGTCGCGCTCCGAGGAGGGACCGATCCCCTCCTCGCTCCCGGCAGCGTCCGGCGCCATCCCGGCGCATGGCGATGCCCGCGTGCCCAGCGTGGGAGGAGCTTGATGGGCCAATCGGGCGGTACCGGCCGCAGTATCAGATCGCAGCTCAACAGGATCGTGCTGATCCCCAGCATCACATCCCTGTTGCTGTTCGTGATATTGAGCGGTGCGACCCTGGTCCAGGCGTTCTCACTGCGCACGGCGACCGAGGACGGAAAGATCGGCCTGGATCTGTACCGGGCCGTCGTCCAGCTCCAGCACGAACGCCGCCTCGCCCTGGCCTACCTCGGTGATCCCTCGACGGAATCCCTCCAGGTCCTGCGGGAGCAGGCCGACATCACCGACGACGCGGTGCGCGGCTTCCAGGAGAAGGCCGGGGACCTTGAGGAGAGCGACGAGGCCCTACGCCGTCGCGCGGTGACGTTCGTCAACGCCCTGGAGTCCCGTTCCCAGGTGCGCGAGAGCGTGGTCGCCGGCGAGCTCGACCCCGACGCCGCGATCGACGCCTACGGGGGCATCGTCACCGACGCCTACGCCTTCTACGAGGCCAAGGGGCGTCTCCTGGAGGACGGCCAGTCCGTCGCCCAGATCGGTGACGCGGTCTCCCTGCTGCGGGCGCAGGAACTGTTCTCCCGGGCCGACGCGCTGTTGACGGGGGCGGCCGCCCGTGGCGAGCTCAGCCCGGAGGAGCAGACCCGTTTCGCCGCCAACATCGTCAACCTCCGTTATCGCATGGAGGTCACCGGTCCGGTGCTCGGCGGCTCCTCCTTCACCGCCTACACCCGCATGACCAGTGCCGAGGGCTGGGCCGAGATCAACCGCCTGGCCGACCGGGTGGCGGCATACGAACCCGAGGTCACCGTGGACCCCATCACAGGGCAGCAGTCCACCTCCCGCGACCTCCCCGTCGAGGGCGATGCCTGGCGTGAGGCGGCCGACTCCGTCGACGCCGCCATGGTGGTCCTCGGCGAGACCCAGATCCAGACCGCGATCAACGCCACCGACAGCGCCAGCGCGCAGATGTTCACCACCGCTTTGGGAGCCGGACTGCTCTCCCTGTTCGCGGCCACGCTCGCCTACATGGTCGCGTCGCGTTCGGCCAACCGCCTGACCAGGCGACTGGTCCGGCTGCGCGCCGATACCCTGAGCATCGCCCACGAGGACCTGCCGCGGATCGTGCACCGGCTCGGCGAGGGCGAGTCCGTCGACCTCGACGCCGAGATGAAACAGCTCGACTACGGCACCGACGAGGTCGGCCAGGTGGCCGACGCGTTCAACACGGCGCAGCGCACCGCGGTGGCCGCGGCGGTGAAGCAGGCCGAGATCCGCGAGGGCGCCAACCGGGTCTTCCTCGGCATCGCCCACCGCAACCAGTCCCTCGTGCAGCGCCAGCTCCAGCTCCTCGACCGTGTCGAACGCGAGGAAGAGGACCCGGACCTGCTCGAGCACCTGTTCCAGCTCGACCACCTCGCCACCCGGGGCCGGCGCAACGCCGAGAACCTCATCATCCTCGGCGGCTCCCAACCGGGCCGGCGCTGGCGCAACCCGATCCCTCTCGTCGACATCCTGCGCGGCGCGATCTCCGAGACCGAGGAGTACGCCCGGGTCAAGTTGAAGGTCGTCCCCAACCTCTCGCTCCGCGGTGCCGTCGTCGCCGACGTCATCCACCTGGTCGCCGAACTCGTCGAGAACGCCACCGCGTTCTCCCCGCCCCACACCAAGGTGCACATCCACAGCGAGATCGTCCCCAAGGGGGTCGTCGTGGAGGTCGAGGACCGGGGGCTGGGCATGGGCGAGGACGACTACGCCGAGGCCAATGAGACCCTCTCCGGCGCTCCGGAGTTCGACGTCATGGCGATCAACGAGGACACCCGGCTCGGCCTGTTCGTCGTGGCGCGCCTGGCGGCCAAACACGACATCAACGTCCGGCTGTGCAGCTCCCCCTATGGGGGAACCCGCGCGGTGATCCTCATCCCCGCGGAGCTCATCGCCTCCGGTGAGCACTCCGACTCCCCGCTGCCGGGCGAAGAGCCGCTCGCCCGGCCGGGCGCGGCCGATCTGCTCGCACCGCGCGACGACCGGCCCGAGCCCCGGCCACCGGCGTCGCCCCCGCCCCCGCGACCGGTCATCCGCTCCCGCCCGGCCGTCACTGACACGGCCGGGCGGCGCGAGGACGCGTTGGTCTCCGCTCCCACCGCGTCCCGTCCCACGCTGCCCACACGGCCGACGAACGGGTCCGCGACCGCGGCGCCGTCGAAGTCCGCTGACCGCCCGGAGCTACCCAAACGGCGCAGACAGGCCAATCTGGCGCCCCAGCTGCGGCAGGAGACGGCGCAGGGCGCGGCGGACGGCGTGTGGCCGAGCACGATCCGCTCTCCCGAGGAGGCGCGTCGCGTGATGGACGCCTTCCAAAGCGGCACCCGACGAGGTCGGGCCGAAGACCTCGGTGATCCGCCCTCTGAACCGCTGGAGGGTGCCTGGAAGGTCGGGGAGGGCGACCATCCCGGCTCAGCGACCACCGCGCGTAGCGGTGACGGGGACATCGGCCGACCGGCCGGTGACCACACTGAAGAGAGTGAATGATGGTGGAGATGAGCAACGCTACGGGAGACCTGAACTGGCTGCTCGACGACCTGGTCGACCGCGTGGTCGGCGCGGACCACGCCATCGTGTTGTCCGCTGATGGGCTTCTCATCGGCCGTTCCCGTGACCTGCTGGCCGAAGACGGTGAACACCTTTCGGCGGTGGCGTCGGCCTTCCAGAGCCTGGCACGGGGCACGGGGCGCCACTTCGGAGGAGGCGCCGTTCGGCAGACCGTCGTGGAGATGGAGCACGCCTACCTGTTCGTGACCGCGGCGGGCGAGGGAGCCTGTCTCGCGGTCCTCGCCTCCGAGGACGCGGATGTCGGCCTCGTCGCCTACGAGATGAACATGCGGATCAAGCGGGTCGGTCAGTTCCTCAGTACCGCGCCACGCTTTCCTGAGTCCGCCGGCGTCGTCGGCGGCAGCAGGTCATGATGCACTCAGGGGAGAACCGGCTCGGTGCTCTGCCCTCCCGCCTGCCGCGCGGAGCGGACGAGGGCGCCGAGCCGCAACCCGGTGACTCTCTCCCCGACGCCGCGGCCGGCCCCCTGGTGCGTCCTTACACCATGACGGGTGGCCGGACCCGTCCGGGCTCGATCGAACTGGACCTGATCAGCGTTGTCGTCGCGGCGCGTCAACACGTTGAGCAGGGCACCCTGGAACCCGAGCACGAGGCGATCCTGCAACTGTGCCGGCGACCGCTCTCCGTCGCGGAGATCTCCGCGCACCTGGATATCCCGCTCACCGTGATCAAGGTGCTGTTGGGCGATCTCATCAGCAGGGGCGCCGTTCTCGCGCGCGCCCCGCTACCCACCGCGCAACCCCCTCAAATGAACGTACTTCAGGCGGTACTTGATGGCATCCGTAGGCTCTGAGGAAGAGGCCGGCACCGAGGTGATCCCCCTAGCGGTCAAGATCCTGATCGCTGGCGGATTCGGCGCCGGGAAAACGACGCTGGTGGGCTCGGTCAGCGAGATCACCCCGCTCAGCACCGAGGAGGTGATGACCGAGGCGAGCCTCGGCATCGATGATCTCAACGGGGTCGAGGAGAAGACGACCACGACCGTCGCATTGGATTTCGGCCGCATCACCATCAGCGACGGAGTCGTCCTCTACCTGTTCGGCACTCCCGGCCAGGACCGTTTCTGGTTCATGTGGGAGGAACTGGCCCAAGGCGCCCTGGGGGCGGTCGTCCTCGCCGACACCCGGCGCCTGGAGACCTGCTTCCACGCCGTGGACTTCTTCGAACGCAGGGGCGTTCCCTTCGTCATCGCGGTCAACCGCTTCGACGGGGCCCACGCCTACACCGAGCACGAGGTCCGCGAGGCCATCGGGACCGGGCCGGACGTGCCGATCCTGATGGCGGACGCGCGCAGCCGCGAATCCGCCAAGGACGTGTTGATAACGCTGGTGGAACACGTCATGACGCACCACACCCCGGCGGTCACCGGCTGACCGCCTCCGTTCCCCTCATCCGGCGATGATCCGCTCTTCCCATGCCCCCGCCAGTGACGGGAAAGTGCGAAGGCGCGATCATCACTCCCGACTCGTTAGCATCTTTCGCGTGAATCCTGACACTACGCAGAATCCGGACAGGCTCCCCCCGCGTGATCTTCCCCGGCGACGCTCCGGGCGGCACCGCAACCCGCTGTCGTTCGACAGCGCCATCGGTACGCCCGAGCTCGTCCTCGCCGTGCCCGGCGCGGCCGAGGCCGACCCCCTCGGCCGCCAGATGGCCGATCTCGTCCGCGCCTACCGTCCCGAGGTCGAGATCCGTTTCGGCTACGCCGAGGGGGAGCAGCACCGGCTCGGTGACGTCCTCGCCGGTCTCGAAGCACACGAGGGGCGCGCGGTGCGCGCCGTCATCGTCCCCCTGGTCACCGCGCCGCACGCCCCCACGTTGAAGGCCATCGACGACGCGGTCGCGGCCACCGGCGCCGACGTCCGGGTCAGCGAGGGGCTGGGGCCCCACCCGATGCTCGCCGAGGTGCTCCACCTGCGCCTGGCCGAGGCCGGGTTCGTCCGCGCCGACCGCATGCGCCTCATCAGCGTCGTGGCGGCCGGCACGGGAATGGCCGACGGCGTCGTCGTGGGGTCGGCCGGCGGCTCCGAGGCGCTCGGCGCCGCGGGGGTGACCGCGGTGCTCCTCGCCGCGCGGCTCGGCGTCACCGTGCTGCCCGCGGCGATGGACGACCCCGACCACATCAAGGAGGTGTTCGGCCAGCTACGCGACGCCGGGTGCGTCAGCCCGGTCCTCGCGCCCAGCGTCATCGGAGCCGAGTTCCCCGCCGAGGCCGTGACCGAACTCGCCCAGCAGCACGGCGCCCGCGCCTGTGCCCCGCTCGGCACCAACAGCACGATCGCCAAGATCGTCGCGTTGCGCTACGCCGAGATCCTCAACTCGTTGGGGATCGAAGAACCGCCGACTCTGGAAGAGCTCCCCGCACCGGTGGGCTCCCGGCACCGTCCAGAGAGCTGAGCGCCTTCGCCGCCCCGCCACGGCACCGACGGTTCGGCGACGCCTTCGGTGCCGTGGCGGGGAAGGCAGTCCCCCCTCGTCGCTTACGAACAGTGATGAAGTGATCACGAGGCGGCGTCGAATCCGGTAGCGTCGGTCTCCGCGAAGGGCGCCGCGTGCCGGTCGGCACTGCTCTGCGCAGCAATCTCCACCCCGTCCGCCGCGCGCCCGTTCACGGGGGGAGAACCCATGGACACAACGCGCGGACAGACCGCGAGTACCACCATCCGCCGTCAGCTCACCCGGATCGTCCTGGTTCCCAGCATCAGTTTCCTGGCACTGTGGGCGACCGTCACCACGGTGGGCGCGGTCCAGGCGGGGGCGCTGATGCTGTCGGCGACCGACGGACGCATGGGGGCCGAGGCGTTCGGCTCGATCGTCGGCCAGCTGCGCGAGGAACGCCGGCTCGCCCAGATCCACCTCGGATCCCCCTCCCCGGCGTCGCTCACCGCCCTGGAGGAACAGTGGCGGCGTACCGACGAGGCGTTCACGGCGGAGCGGGACACCATCCTGCTACTCGGCGAGCGAGCCGGGGGCGAGAGCGGGGAGCAGGCCGAAGAGTTCCTCGACACCTGGGAGGAGCTTCCCCGGTTGAGGAGCGAGGTGGCCGAGAACAGGGTCCACCGGGAGGCCGCGCTGGAACGCTACTCCGATCTCGTCGCCGACGCCCATCTGGTCTCCGAGGTGATCGTGATGGGCGTGGGCGACAACGGGAGCCTCACCGAGGGGGTCCTCGCCCTCCAGGTCCTCCGGGCGCGGGACGAGTACTCCCAGGCCGAGGCCCTCCTCGCCGGGGCGATCGCTGCGGGAGGGATGTCCTACGCGGAAACGGCCCACTTCACCCACCTGACGGCCTCCTACCGCGACAGGCTCACCAACGCCCGCCGTGACATGTCCCCCTCGGTCGCCGCGCGCTACGACTCGATGGTCAAGACCGCGCCCTGGGAGGAGGTCCAGCGGCTCAGCAGGGCCGTGGTCACCCGGGACCCGGTGAAGGACACGGCCCTGCCTTTCGGGACGACGGCGACCTGGAACAGCGACATTCCCGTCACCGCCGCGCAGTGGCACACCACGGCCCGGGCCACCGACCCGGTCCTGGGCGAACTCACGGCGGCGCAGGTTCAGATCTCCCTTGAGCAGGCCCGCCGGTCGGCTCTGCGCGGCGTCCTCCTCAACGCCTGTGGCTGCCTGTCCGCGCTCGCCGCCGGGGCGCTGGCGATCAACAGCGCCCTACGTTCCTCCCGCGGTCTCACCGAGCGTCTCCAGCGCCTGCGCGCCGAAACCCTGGAGCTCTCCGACACGCGCCTGCCCGACATCGTCTCCCGGCTTCAAGAGGGACGCCGCGTCGACCTCGCGCTGGAGCCGCCACCGCTATGGCACGGCGCGGACGAGATCGGCCAGGTGGCCGACGCGTTCAACACGGCGCAGCGCACCGCGGTGGCCGCGGCGGTGAAGCAGGCCGAGATCCGCGAGGGCGCCAACCGGGTCTTCCTCGGCATCGCCTACCGCAACCAGACCCTGGTGCAGCGCCAGCTCCGCCTGCTCGACGAGATGGAGCACGCGGAGAGCGACCCCGAGACGCTGCGCCGGCTCTTCCGCCTGGACCATCTCGTCACCCGGGGACGGCGCTACGCCGACAACCTCATCATCCTCGGCGGGGCCCATTCGGCCAGGCGGTGGCGGGAACCGCTCCCCCTCGTCGACGTGCTGCGCGCGGCCATCTCGGAGACGGAGGACTACGAGCGCGTCCGGCTCAGATCCGCGCCGAAGATGAGCGTCCAGGGCTTCGCGGTGGCCGACGTCGTCCACCTGCTGGCCGAGCTCATCGAGAACGCCACGCAGTTCTCCCCCGAGGGCTCGGCCGTCGACGTCAACAGCGGCCTGGTCTCCTCGGGGCTCACGGTCGACGTCGAGGACCGTGGGCTCGGCATGACCCACAGCGCCTATGAGGCGATCAACCGCACGCTCGCGGAAGCCCCGGAGTTCGACGTCATGGCCTTTCCGGACGAGCCCCGGCTCGGCCTGTTCGTCGTCGCCCGGCTCGCCGAGCGGCACGGGGTCAAGGTGCGCCTGTGTCCCTCCCCCTATGGGGGGACCCGCGCGGTCGCGGTCCTTCCCGCGCGCCTGCTGGAAGAGGCGCCGTCCCCGGACACGGCCGGTCAGGAGCTCACCTCTCTCCGCCTGCGACACCTCGCGGAGCGAACCGGGTCGTCGCGTCCAGGCGGGGCGGCCCGGTGATCGTGGGCGACGGAGGCCGCGGCCCGGCGCGGTTGCTCCGTCCGTTCGCGCTCGGACTGGGAGGCGGGGCCGCTACCTCACTGGACCTGCTCTGTCGTGTCGTCGCCGCCCGTTCGCCTGGCGAGACAGGGGCCTGCCAACCCGAGAGGGAGACGGTCCTGCGGCTGTGCCTGCGTCCTCGCAGCGTCGCGGAGGTGTCGGCGGTCCTGGACATACCGCTCACGGCCGCGCGTCTGCTGCTCGCGGACATGATCGGCAGAGGGGAGCTGCGCTCCTGCGCGGACGGGGCGAAGGCCGTCGAGGAGGGGGTGGTGTTGCGCGCCGTCCTGGACGGTCTGCGAGCGCTGTAGAGGGACCGGCTCCGGCGCTGGAGTCCCGCTGTGGCGAGGGGACCCGGTACCCCCGGGGGCGCCCCGCTGCTAGTTGTGGAGTCCGGACCGTCCAACGGAGGTGAAGTGAGCACCGAACGCATTGGCATCATCGGAGCCGGCATCATCGGTCTGGCTCTCGCCCGACGCATCGCCCAGGTGCGGCCCGAGGCCCGGGTCACCGTTATGGAGAAGGAGTCCCGTGTCGCCGCGCACCAGACCGGCCACAACAGCGGGGTCGTCCACGCCGGCCTGTACTACCGGCCGGGCTCGCTCAAGGCGACCTTGTGCCGGCGCGGGGTCGGGATGCTCCGCGACTACTGCGCCGAGCGCGGTCTTCCCTACGAGCAGGTGGGCAAGGTCCTGGTCGCGCGTACCGCCGAGGAGGCCGCGCGCCTGCGCGACATCGAACGCACCGCCACGGCGAACGGAGTCCCGGGGGTGCGCCTGCTGGGTCCGGAGGGACTACGCGAACTCGAGCCCCACGTTCGCGGCGTCGCCGCGCTGCACTCACCGAGCACCGCCATCACCGACTACGGCGCGGTCGCCGAGGCGTTGGCCGCGGATGTCCGGCGGGCCGGGGGCAGGGTGCTGTTGCGGACCCCGGTGATCGGGTTGCGCCAGGACGCCGACGGGGCCGACGTGCTCACCGGAGATCCCCGGGGAGAGCGTCTCCGGCACCGCTTCGACAGGGTCGTGGTCTGCGCGGGCCTGCAGGGCGATCGCCTCGTCCGGCTCGCCGGGGCCGCCGGCGACCCGCGCATCGTCCCCTTCCGCGGCCAGTACCACGAGCTGCTGCCCGAGCGCCGCCACCTCGTCCGCGGGCTCGTCTATCCGGTCCCCGACCCGCGCTACCCCTTTCTCGGGGTCCATCTCACCCGTCACGTCCACGGCGAGGTGCTGGCCGGTCCCAACGCGATCCTCGCCACCGCCCTCGAGGGCTACCGCGCCCGCGACCTGTCCGTCCGGGAGCTCGCCACGACGCTGACCTGGCCCGGTTTCTGGCGACTGGCCGGCCGCCACTGGACCACCGGTGTCCGGGAGATGGCCGTCTCGGTGTCACGCGCCGCCTTCGCCCGGCAGGCGCGCCGGCTCGTGCCCGAGCTCTCCGCCGCCGATCTGCGACCGGCTCCGGCCGGCGTGCGGGCCCAGGCCCTGGGCGCCGACGGGAACCTCCTCGACGACTTCGCGATCGCCGAGCACGGGCGGTTCGTGTTCGTGCGCAACGCGCCCTCCCCCGCGGCGACCTCGTCCCTGGCGATCGCCGAGCACCTCGCCCCTTTGGCCCTCGCCTCCTAAAGACGGCGCCCCGCCCGGCAGGGCCGGGCGGGGCGCGGGTCCTCGCGGGTCAGCAGGCGGAACCGAGCAGGTCCTGCAACGCGGCCTTCTCGGCGGAGTCGACGCTCAGCGACCAGGTGTGCTTGACGTGCACCCAGGTGCGGGCGTAGGTGCAGTGGATCCCCGTCCGGGCGGGCAGCCATTCCGCGGGATCCTTGTCGCCCTTGGCCGAGTTGCTCGTGGCGGTCACCGCCCACAGCTGGCCGGTGGTCAGGTCGTTGGCGAACGCCTGGCGCCGGCTCGTCGTCCAGGTGTCGGCGCCCGAGCGCCAGGCCTCGGCGAGGGGGACGAAGTGGTCGATGCTGATCTGGGAGGGGACCGAGGTCGTCACCCCGTCATAGGGGCTGGTCCAGCTCCCGGCGGTCGGATAGCAGTCGGAACCGACCCGGACGCCCGATCCGTCGCGTTTGAGCACGGTCTCGCGGGTGTTGCAGCTTCCTTCCACCGTGGTCCAGTGCGGGAACAGGTCACGGTCGTAGCTGGAGGAGGCCCCTTCGGGCTCGACCACGAGTCCGGCGAGTTGGGAGCGCGCCTCCGACAACGAGGGCGGCGGCGGGGGAGCGGCGGCCGCAGGGGAGGACAGTCCCGCCACGAGGAGGAGGGCGGCGGCAACCGCCGCGGCGAGGCCGGCTGCGCGGCGCGGAATCAGGTGCATGCGTGTCTCCAGAGCAGAGCGGGTGCCGGATCGACACGGCCACCTTGGACCGGCGGGTTCACAAGCACAACATCAGATGGTGAACAAGTCGTTACCAAAAGTGTCCGATTGTGGCCTGGGCGGTGTGCCGCTCTCCCGGCCGGCGCCCGCCACCACAAGACCATCCCGTCGCTCCCGAGACCCCTCGGAGGGAAGGGGAGGAGGATCACCATGTCGGCCGGGGAGGGACCGGATACGGTAGAGGACGTCCGGACCCCGCCAGGCCGTCCGGCCTGCGCAGCGACCGGGCCACGCAACCATCCGACCACGCTGGAAAGACACCGTGACCGACATCATCGACGAACTCGAATGGCGCGGGCTCCTCGCGCAGACCACCGACCTTGACGAACTCCGCAAGGCACTCGCCGATGGCCCGGTCACCCTCTATTGCGGCTTCGACCCGACCGCCGGGAGCCTCCACGTCGGGCACCTCACCCAGATCCTCACCCTGGCCCGCTTCCAGCGGGCCGGACATCGGCCGATCGCGCTCGTCGGCGGGGGCACCGGACTGATCGGCGATCCCAAGCCCAACGCCGAGCGGACGCTCAACTCCCCCGAGACCGTCAAGGGGTGGGTCAAGGTCCTCGGCCGTCAGCTCTCCGCCTTCCTGCGCTTCACCCCCGAAGGCGAGACCCCCGCGCCCGACGACGCCATCCTGGAGGACAACGGCAGGTGGCTCGCCGAGATGAGCTCGATCGAGCTCCTGCGCGACATCGGCAAGCACTTCAGCGTCAACCAGATGCTCGCGCGCGAGACCGTCAAGAGCCGTCTTGACGGAGCGGGAATGAGCTACACCGAGTTCAGTTACGTGCTCCTCCAGTCCTACGACTACGTCGAGCTCTACCGCCGCTACGGCTGTGTCCTGCAGACCGGGGGCAGCGACCAGTGGGGCAACATCACCGCGGGCCTGGACCTGATCCGCCGAATGGACGGAAACGAGCCGCACGGCCCCGCGCACGGGCTCACGACGAACCTCCTCACCAAGAGCGACGGGACGAAGTTCGGCAAGACCGAGAGCGGGACGGTGTGGCTCGACCCCGAGCTGACCAGTCCCTACGCCTTCTACCAGTTCTGGTTCAACACCGACGACCGTGACGTCGTGCGCTACCTCAAGGTGTTCAGCTTCCGCTCCCGCGAGGAGATCGAGGAGCTGGAGCGCCAGACGCTCGAGCGTCCCGCCGCCCGCGCGGCCCAGCGCGCGCTCGCGGAGGAGCTCACCGTGCTGGTGCACGGAAGGGAGGAGTGCGACAAGGTGGTCGAGGCGAGCAAGGCCCTGTTCGGCCAGGGTGACCTGGGCGGGCTGGACTCCGCGACCCTTGGCGCGGCCCTCGCCGAGGTGCCCCGCGCCGAGGTCTCCGGTCCGGTGGACGTCCTGCCCCCGGTGGTCGACCTGCTCGCCGAGACCGGGTTGGTCGCGAGCAAGTCGGCGGCCCGGCGCGTGGTGCAGGAAGGCGGTGCCTACCTCAACAACGCGAAGCTCACCGATGTGGACGCACGGGTCTCCGCGGAGGATCTGTTGCACGGCCGCTACCTCGTGCTGCGCAGGGGGAAGCGCAACGTCGGCGGGGTCGTGGTGAGCTAGCCGCCACGGGGCCGGTGAGGAGCGGGCCTCCTCGCCGGCCCTGCCCGGCCCCGGACCCGCCGCCGAAATTTTTTCGGCGAGGGTGTTTGAGGCGGGAGGGCACGGGCAGGTATGACCTTGAAACAATCAACCTGACGTACCGCGCAGATCCCTCCGACGACCTGCGTGAGCTCGGGAGCGACCGGCCTGTCCCAAGGCCGATACCCCGGTGACCAGGGCTTCTGTCCCGGTCCGGGGCTCGATTTGACGCTCTTGGGCGCGGAGCCTATTGTTACCCGTGCACCGCGGGGAGCCGGAGGAGCCACAAGGCTCTGGAAGGCCGTCGCGGGGCCGATCCGAAGAGCGAACCGGTCACGACGACAGTCGGGGAGCGGTAAGGTCTGATCTCGGTTCTCCGCCGAGAATAATCGGATAGGCTTAACCGGAAATGAATTTCCGAAAAGGCAATTTGGTCCTGATCGGAAAACTCCGGTAAGCTGGAGAAACAACAAAGCGGAAGCACCGCCTCTGCGGAAGAGCGTCGGACGAGGGTTCGGGCTTGTAGGCGAGGATGCGGTTGTTTTTTGAGAACTCAACAGCGCGTGTTCGATTTTCTTTAAGCCAAGTTTGTTTTGGCCCCGTCCACCACGATGGTGGTGGGTAGGGTTCCTTTGATTACTCCATGATTGTTGGAGTGGTCAGGGTTCACCTCTTCCAGGTTTGCCGGTGGCCGTGTGTTGCCGGTGGTTAGACCTTGATGGAGAGTTTGATCCTGGCTCAGGACGAACGCTGGCGGCGTGCTTAACACATGCAAGTCGAGCGGTAAGGCCCTTCGGGGTACACGAGCGGCGAACGGGTGAGTA
>NZ_FUWS01000004.1 GCF_900167435.1 Marinactinospora thermotolerans DSM 45154 | reverse complement strand
GGGGGGAGCGGGGGCGGTGTAGTAGAGGCGGTCGATGTGGAGGTGGAGGGGGCCGGGCAGGTGGTGGAGTTCGGTGCGCAGGTCGTGGGGGGTGAGGGGGGTGGTGGGGGGAAGGCCGGCGGCGGTGCGGGCGATGTCGGCGGGGTCGGCGCCGAAGGGGACGCGGGCGCCGGGGAGGGCGGGGGCGCCGTTGGCGTGGGTGATGGCGGTGGTGTGGTGGGGGGTGGTGGCGATGAGGTGGGCGGTGACCCGGCGCAGGGGGCGCGCCGGGTCGTGGGCGGGGGGGTTCACAGCAGCCCCGTGGAGGCGGAGACGGCGGGGCCGAGGAGGCGGGGCAGGTCGTCGAGGGTGGTGATGGTGGTGATGTCGGCTTGGCCGGGGTGGAGGCGGTGGCGGTCCAGGAGGATGGGGCGGATGCCGGCGGCCAGGGCGCCGATGGCGTCGGCTTTGAGCTGGTCGCCGATGTGCCAGCAGCGGTCGGGGGTGACGCCGAGGTGGTGGCAGGCGGTGTGGAAGATGCGGGGGTCGGGTTTGCCGGCTCCGGCGGTGTCGGCGCAGACGATGATCTTGAAGTAGTGGGTGATGTCGAGGGCGGCGAGTTTGTCGCGTTGCATGGCTTCGGGGCCGTTGGTGATGACGCCGAGGGTGATGCCGGCGGCGGTGAGGCGGTTGAGGGTGGGCACGACGTCGGGGAAGGCGCGCCAGGCGGCTCGGTGGGAGTCGAGGTAGCTGTGGTAGAGGTCGTCGCTGTGCTCGTCGGAGATCCAGGGGTGGCCGGCGTGGGTGGCCAGGGCGCGGATGCGTTCTCGGCGTTGTTGGGTGAGGGAGATGCGGCCGGCGACGTAGGCGCTGAAGGAGATGTGGGTCTGGATGTCCCAGAGGCGGCGGGCGGCGTTGTAGTCGGGGTGGCCGAGGCGGTCCATGAGGGTGCGCAGGCCGGCGCTGCTGGCGGCGTGGTCGTCCAGGAGGGTGTCGTCGAGGTCGAAGAAGAGGGTGGTGGGGGCCGGCATGAGCGTTCTCCGTTGCGTGGTTGTCGGGGCAAACGGCACCACGTTAGCGGGCAAAGAGGCTATACCGGGCATCATTGGGGGAGGGAGCGGGCGAGGTCAGGGCAGGCGCTGGAACCACAGCAGGGACGCCACCGCGGTGGCCGCCGCCAGGGCCAGGGCCACGCCGACGAAGAGGGTCACGACCTCCTCGTGGATGGTCTCGGTGCCCAGCGAGGACCCGATGTCGTCGTAGACGTCCTCCAGCTCGGCCTCGGACTCGGCCTCATAGAAGTGGCCCTGGGTGCCTTCGGCGAGATCCTCCAGGGCGGCCTTGTCGATGTTGGCCTCGACGTATTGCCCGTTGATCTCGATGATCGAGGCGCCGGTGCCGAAAGCGATGGTGGAGACGGGCACCTGGGCGTCGGCGGCGGCGTCCACGGCGGAGCTGACCGGGCGTCCGCTGGTGTTCTCCCCGTCCGACAGCAGCACGATGGCGGCCGGCGGCGGATCCTGGGCGGCCTCCTCGTCGAAGGAGGAGATGGACTGCAACGACGTGAAAACCCCCTCGCCGATGGCGGTGCCCGGGGAGATCTGCAAGGTCGCGATGGAATCGGCGACGGCCTGGTGGTCGTGGGTGGGCGAGGAGATGACGGCGGCGGTGGAGGAGAAGGCGACCAGGCCCACGTTGAACCGGTCGGGCAGGGCCTCCACGAAACGCTGCGCGGACTCCTTGGCGGCGGTGAGACGGTCGGGGTCGACGTCGCTGGCGGCCATGGAGGGGGAGACGTCGATGGCGACGATGATGGTGGCGCGTTCCCGGGGCACCTCGACGGGCATGGCCGGGCGGGCGAACCCCAGTACCAGGACGGTCAACGTGGCCAGGAACAGGGCGGCGGTGACGTGGCGGCGCCACCCCGGCCGGGCGGGGGCGACCTGGTCGAGCAGGGCGAGGTTGGTGAAGCGCAGCGCGTAGTGGGTGCGGCGTCTTTGCAGCAGCAGGTAGGCGGCGACGAGCGCGAGGACGGCCAGGAGCAGCCAGAGCCGGCCGGCGGATAGGAACGTCACGCGCTTCTCCTTCTGCGGTGAGGTGGGCGGACGGCCCGGGTCTCAGCGGGGTGTGGCGGGGGTGTGGGGGGGGGGGGGGTGGGCGGTGCGGCGCTGTTCGATGACGAAGCGGGCGATGTCGCGGACCCAGTCGCGATCGGTGCGCAGGGTGAGGTGGGGAACACCGCAGCGCAGCAGGCCCGAACGCACGGCCTCGCGTTGGGCCGCCGCGGCGTGGGCGTAGCGGCGGCGCACCCGGGCGGACAGGTGGACCTCGCGGGTGCGTCCGGTCTCGGGATCGGCCATGGTGATCAATCCTATGTCGGGCAGGTCCAGTTCCCGCGGATCGATGACCTCCACGGCCAGGGTCTGATGTCGGCTGGCCAGCCGGCGCAGGGGCCGTTCCCACGGGGCGGGGGCGGCGGGGTCGGCGGTGGGGTCGAGGAAGTCGGAGATGATGACGCGCAGGCCGCGGCGGGGCCGGGTGCGGGCCAGGTCGGTGATGGCCTCGGCCAGGTCCGGGCGGGGGGCCGCGCCGGCGTGCGGGGTGGCGGCCACCGCCGACAGCAGGGACAACAAGGCGTTCTTGCCCGAGCGCGCGGGCCAGCGGCGGATGCGGCCGTCGTGCAGGAGGTGGGCGCCGAAGCGGTCGCCGACCCGCTGGGTCAGCACGGTGACGGCGGCCAGCGCGCCGATGGCGACGTCGCGTTTTTGCGCCTGGGCGGTGCCGAAGTCCATGCTGGGCGACAGGTCCAGCAGGGTCCAGCTTTCGAGTTCGCGGTCGGCGACGAGGTCGCGGACGTGGGGGACGGTGGTGCGGGCGGTGACCGACCAGTCCATGTGGCGCACGTCGTCCTCGCCGGGCTGGTAGAGGCGGGCCTCGGCGGGCTCGGAGCCGGGGCCCAGGCGCAGCCCCAGGTGCTCGCCGTGCAGCAGGCCGTCGAGGCGGCGCACCACGCGCAGCTCCAGGCGGCGCAGCGCGGCGTGGCGGCGCGGGTCGATGGGCGCGGCGGGATGGTCCACGGTTCTCACCTGGTGGCGGTGGCGGCATCGGGGCCGGCCGGCTCGTCCCAGATGACGCGGGGCGGGGGCACGGCGGCCAGGATCCGGTCGACGACCTGGTCGGTGGTGATGCCATCGGCGAGCGCGTCGAAGGTGAGGATGAGGCGGTGGGAGATGACATCGCGGGCGAGCAGGCGCACGTCGTCGGGCAGGACGTAGTCGCGGCCACGGATGAGGGCCAGGGCGCGGGCGGCGGCGACCAGGCCCAGGGTGGCGCGCGGGCTGGCGCCGACGTCGATGACGCGGCGCAGTTCGGGCAGGCCGTAGGACTCGGGTTCGCGGGTGGCCATGATGACGCGCACCACGTAGTCGGCGATGAGCTGGTGGACTTGGACGGCCTCGGCGTCGGCCTGCAGTTCCTTGAGGGTGAGGGGGTCCAGGACACGTTGGGGGCGGGGCGGGCGGGTGCTCATGCGCCGCAGGATCTCCATCTCCTCGTGGGCGCGCGGGTGGGGGACGACGACCTTCATGAGGAACCGGTCGCGTTGGGCCTCGGGCAGCGGGTAGACGCCTTCGGACTCGACGGGGTTTTGGGTGGCGATGACGATGAAGGGGTCGGGCAGCGGGTGGGTGGTGCCGCCCAGGGAGACCTGTCGTTCGGCCATGACCTCCAGCAGGGAGGACTGGACCTTGGCGGGGGCCCGGTTGATCTCGTCGGCGAGGACGAAGTTGGCGAAGACGGGGCCCAGCTCGACGTCGAACTGTTCGGTGGAGGGGTGGTAGATGCGGGTGCCGACGATGTCGGAGGGGACGAGGTCGGGGGTGAACTGGATGCGGGTGAAGGTGCCGCCGGTGACGGTGGCCAGGGTGGACACGGCCAGGGTCTTGGCGACGCCGGGGACGCCTTCGAGCAGGCAGTGGCCTTGGGCGATGAGCGCGATGAGGGTGCGTTCGACCATGTGGTCTTGACCGACGATGACCGTGGAGACCTCGTGCAGGGCGGCGCGCAGCAGGCGGGTGGCGTCACCGGGCGGCGGGGATGCGGGCGAGCGGGGCGTGGCGGGCTCGGGCATGGGCGTTCTCCTGGCTGGGCGCTCCCCGGTGCCGGCGGCGGCCGGGTACGTTGGTGGTCACGCAACGGCGAGACTACCCGCTGTGGACGCGGCCGGACGGGTGGCTGGGGTGGGTGTGCCGCGCGGGTTGCACGGGAGGTGGCCTCGGGGTGGCTGATGGGGTGCGGGACGTGGCCGCTTTGCGTGACGCCGATCCGCGACAGTTGGGCGCGTTCCGGCTGCAAGGGCGGCTGGCCGACAGTCCGGTGGGCGTGGTCTACCTGGCGCGTGACCGGCGCGGCCGGGCGGTGAGCGTGGCGATGCTGAGCCGGGGGGCGGCGGCCGATGCGGCGGCGCGCGACCGGTTCGTCGCGGCGGTGACCAAGGGGGCCGGCGTGGCGAGCCCGCCGCGGGTGGTGGCCGCGGCCACCTCATCGTTGTCGGCTCCGTGGGTGGCGGTGCCCTATGCGGAGGGCGGGCGCGGCGCGGAGGTGTTCTTGGAGCCGGTCGGCGCGGGGGGAGCCTCGGCCGGCGGGGTGAGGTTGGCGCCGTATTGGGCGGGCGAGGGCGGTGGGGGCGCGCCGCGGTGGGGCCGGCTTCCCGGCCGCGCGGGTTCGGGGGTGGTGCACGCCGAACCGGACCGGCGGGTGGTGGCGGGCCTGGTGGTGCTGCTGCTGTTGTTCCTGGTGCTGTTGGTGTTGTTGTACCTCTACCTGTCGGCCCTGGGCGGCCGGGAGCCGGGCCGGGAGCAGACGCCCCAAGGGGGAGGCACGGAGTCGGCCGAGCCGTCGCCGTCGCCGAGCTCCTCCCCGGGGGACAGCGGCGAGCCCTCCCCGGGCCGGCCCCAGGAGGAGGGGACGCAGGAGCCGCGGGTCTCGCCGGGGCCTTCCGAGGTGCCGTCGGTGCCGTTGGACGACGAGGACGTCGAGGGGATGCCGGTGGAGCCGACCGATCCGCAGGACCTCGCCTAAGGGACGCCCCGCAACCGGGGGCCGCTGTGCCCGGGGGAGAGCCCGATACCCGCGAGACTCCGCTCCGGCCACTATGGCAGCCCGCTGACATGCCATGGGAGCTGCGGGAACACGAAGGTCGTCACTACGCCGTCCTCTTCCACTACGCCTCGCCCGAGGACGCCTGGGCCGTGGAGCTGAGCGAGACCGTGCCGGCGCCGGCCACGGGGGCCGAGGAGCCCGCGGTGGCCCACGTGCCCGGCCCGGCCTTCCTGGTCGCGCTTGTCGCGGACGAGGACCCGGATCTGGAGCCGGCCGTCCGCGTCCACAGCCCGGCCGAGCGCGTCGTCCCCTACGAGATCATGCGCTGGTTCATGGAACAGGTGGCCGACCAGGTCGAACGCTGCCGCATCGCGTTGGAGCGGGAAGAAGGGGCTGGGGCGGCGGGAGGACCGCGCGGTGACTGATCACGGCGTCGGAGACCTCCTGGGCGGCCCTGGTCAGCGGACCGGGCTCACGGCGGTGTCGCGACGCGAGGGCGCGGCCCCGGTTCACCGGGCCGGTCAGGGAACGTGGCTGTTCGCGGACCGGGGGTGCTGGTTGCCGCGTACGGGCGGACGGTCCTGACGCCACGGCGGCGCGCCGCGTTCTCCGGGGTCTCGAATTCACGGCCCGCCGCGTCGCCGCGGCCCCAGACGAACCCCAGGTGCCCTCCGCCTTCCGGGCGAACCGCTGCGGGACACCCCGCAGCGGCCCCTGCCTTTCCGGGAGATCACGCCAGCAGACCCCGGTCCGCGGCTACCACGGCACACCGTCGACCACCTGCCGCCGTGGACGGTCACGCCCGTCCACGTGGGGCGGCAAGGGCCCTACGCGCCCCCATGCCGCGCCCCTCACCCCGGCCCGTCCCAAGATCAACCATCCGCGTGCTCCTCGCCGGAGCCGGACGCGGGGCCCGTCACGAACCGGCTCAGGCGGTACTGGGACGGATACTCCAGGCGGCCACAGAGCGTGTCGATCCGGATCAGCGAGGCGTCCCATCCCGCCTCCTGAAGACGCCGCACGTGGGCGCGCAGTTGCGCGCCGTCCCCGGTCTCCAGGACCACTTCCCACCGTCCGGCCTCCGGGACGCCGCGAGCGGCAAGCCGCCGACTCGCGGCCTCCTGCCGCCGCCTTCTCTTCCTCTGCCCTGGCATCTCCCCAGGATCACCGGCCGGCGCCACAACGGCAAGGCGAACGGAGCGCGCCTCGCTCCCACCCGGTGATCACCTGTCGGACAGGGCCTAGGAGGCAAGGACGGGCCTGTGGGCGCTTGCCGGGGCGGAGTCTTTCGAGCGCGGCGCCGTGTCGCGGCGCGGGAAGCAGCCCCTGGCCACGGACGCTTAAGGCCCCGCCCCGGCGCGGCTGGCCGGGGCGGGGCGCCGATCAGCCGCCGGAGGGCACGGCGCAGGTGCCATCGGCGCAGCCGGCCTCGGGGGTGTGGCCGTGCTCGCCGCCGATCTGCTCCAGCGCCTGCAGGAACGTCTCAACGGGCTGGGCGCCCTGCAAAGCGTGGGTGGAGGCGAAGACGAAGGTGGGGACCGCGCGCACCCCGATGCGGCGGGCCTGGTCGATGTCCTCGGTCACCTCGGCCAGGCCCGCACCGCCGGCCAGGTAGGCCTCGGCGCGCTCGCGGTCCATGCCGGCCTCGCCGGCCAGCGCGGCCAGGGCGGCGTGGTCGGCGACGTTGACGCCGTCGGTGAAGTAGGCGCGCAACAGGGCCTCCTTGAGGCGGGCCTGGGTGGGGCGGCCGTAGTCGGTGAGCGCGTGGTGCAGCAACCGGTGGGCGGTGAGGGTGTTGACCGCCTGGGCGCGCTCCATACGAAAGTCGATGCCCTCGGCCGCGCCCAGGGAGGTGAGGCGCTCGTTCATCTGCGTGGCGGCCTCACCGAAGCGTTCCCGCAGGTAGTCGCTGAGCGGGCGGGGGCGCAGGGGCGCGGTGGGGTCGAGCTGGAAAGGCCGGTAGGTGACCTCGGCCTGGTGGCCCCAGGTCTGCAGGGCGCGGTGCAGACGGCGGGTGCCGACATAGCACCACGGGCAGGCGATGTCGGAGTAGACGTCGATCTTCACAGGGGTCCTTTCACAATGGGCATGGTGGGCTGCGATCGGGGACAACATGCGGGAGGGCGAGGCTGTTCCTGGGTGGGAGGAAGTGGCCGGGGCCGGGTATCACGGTGGACATGGAGGGACCCGGGCGGCGGCCCGGGCGAGGTGAGATTGAGGAGTGGTCGTCATGGCGGTCATGGACGACGCCGAGATCACCGCGGCCCTGGCGGGCCTGGACGGGTGGGAGCGGGTGGGCGATGAGATCCGCCGCACCGTGCACGCCCCCGACTTCCCCGGCGGGATCGAGTGGGTCAACGCGGTGGCCCACGCCGCCCAGGAGGCGGGCCACCATCCCGACATCGACATCCGCTACAACCAGGTGACCTTCGCGTTGACGACGCACGCGGTGGGGGCGATCACCGAACGCGACATCGACCTGGCGGCGCGCATCGACCGCATCGTCGCGCAGCGGTGAGGCCCCCGCGAGCCTAGGCCCGCAACCGCAGCCGTTGGATCTTGCCGCTGGGGGTCTTGGGCAGGGCGTCGACGAAGATGATGCGGTGGGGGCGGGCGTGGGCGGCGAACCGGGTCTCGACGGTGTCTTGGAGGCGGGCGGCCAACTCGTCGCTGGGGGAGAACCCGTCGTTGAGGACGACGCGGGCGGCGATGATCCGCCCGCGCAGCTCGTCGGGTTCGCCGTGCACGGCGACCTCGGCGACGGCCGGATGGTGCAACAGCGCCGATTCGACGTCGTAGGGGCCCACCCGGTAGCCGGAGGTGAGGATGACGTCGTCGTCGCGGGAGAACAGCGACAGCCCCGCGGCCTGGTCACGGGTGCCGGTGTCGCCGGTGAGGTACCAGCGCCCATCAGGGCTGAACCTGCGCGAGCTGGGGAGGGGGCCCTCGTGGTAGCCGGTGAACCACATGGCGGGGCTGGTGTCCACGCGCACGGCCAGGCGGCCGAAGGCGCCGGGGGCGGCCTCGCTGTCGGACAAGGGGTCCAAGACGCGCACGTCGAACCCCGGTAGCGCGGTCATGGCCGGGCCGGCCCCGGCCAGGTCGGGGTGGTTGTGCACGCCGGCGCACATGCCGATCTCGGTCTGGCCGTAGTGGTCGTGGACGGCGACCCCGAAAGTGTCGTGGGCCCAGGCGGTGATCTCGGGGGTGAGGGGTTCGCCGGTGCTGGACAGGTGCCGCACGACGATGCCGGGCGGCAGGGTCTTCACGGTGGAACGCAGCGCCCGGTAGACGGTGGGGGCCGCGGTGAAGTTGGTGACGGCGAAGGTCTCCAAGACCTCCAGGGTCAGCTCGGGGTCGAACCCGGCGCGCAGGTGCAGGCTGCGCTGCCCGGTGAGCAGGGGCGAGACCAGCCCGTAGTAGAGGCCATAGGCCCAGCCGGGGTCGGTGGCGTTCCAGTAGACGTCGTCGGGGCGGGCGTCCAGACCGTAGTGGTGGTAGGCGTGGAAGGCGGCCAGGGCGCGCACGGGCACGTCGACGCTGGTGGGCGGGCCGGCGCTGCCGGAGGTGTGGATCTGGATGAAAGGGGCGTGGCCGCCGGTGGCGGCCGGGGCGAGCAGGCCGGTGTGGCCGTGGGAGAGCTCGGCGGTGGTGGTGTCGCCGGGGCGCAGCGGGGCGGGCCCGGTGGTGACGACCCGCCAGGGGGCGGCGGCGGGGATGTCCTCACCCGGGTCGAGCTTGGGACGCTGGTCGTCGTCGGCGATGACGACGGTGGCGGCCGAGCCGCGTAGGCGCAGCGCGATCGCGGAGGGGGCGAAGCCGGTGAACAGGGGGACCATGACCGCGCCCAGCCGCCAGATGGCCAGGGCGGCGACGGCCAGGTCGTGGCCTTTGCCCACGAGGGTGGCGACGCGGTCGCCGGGGCCCACCCCCAGGCCGGCCAGCCCCTGGGCCAGGGCGCTGGAGCGGTGGGCCAGTTCGCCGTAGGTGAGGTCGCGGCCGACCAGGTCGGGGCCGATCTCGGTGAGCGCGACGCTGTCGCCGTCGTGGCGGTCGCACAGCAGGTGGGCCACTGACGCTTCGGCGGTGTCGTAGGCGGCGAGCCATTGGGCTACCCGCCGCGCCGGATCGGCCATCGGTGTCCGTCCCCTTTTCTTAAGGCGTGAGGCGAATCGGTGTAGCCCATACAGACTATGCCCCGCGTGTGAGCGGCCCCTCACCGGTGAGGGCCTGGGCTCACACCGTGGACGCGGCGCAACGCGGCGGATCAAGACGTGGCGCCGCCGCGGCGCACAGGCCAGGATGAGGCCCATGGACGCCGAAACGATCGCGATGCGCCTGGGACTGGGCGCCGATGTGACCCCGTGGCTCAAGGAGATCGCCGAACTGCCCGACACCGGCCTGCGCCTGCCCGCACCGCAGGACGCGGCCGAGGCGTTGCAGCCCTTCGCGCCCCTGCCCCAAGACGCCGCCGAGCTGGCCGCGCTGTGGCCTGACGACTCCTGGCCGCGGGAGGCGCTGTGGCTGGTGGAGCGCATGTACGCGCGCATCGTCGCCGACGTCGACAACGACCCGTGGATGTGGCGGGACTGGCCGCGCCTGGACCACGTCGACGACGCGAGGGTGCGCTGCGCGCCGGTGTTCGCCTTCGCCGCGGCCGTGCCCCTGCTGCGCGCCCGCCACGCCCGCCACGGGGTGCCCGCCGAGGTCACCGCGGCGACGCTGGCCGACATGGGCCGCCACCTCGCCCAGACCCGGACGATGCTGGGCCGCTGCGGGTTGGAGACGTCCACGTGGATGGCGTTGCACTACCGCGGCGGCCTGTATGAGCTGGGCCGGTTGCAGTACGAGCCGGGTCGGCTCGGCCCGATCGGGGCCGTCACCTGGTACGGGCCCGGCCAGGACGAGGACCTCGCCCCCGAGCTGCGCCCGGGGCAGCCGACGCTGCGCCTGCACATCCCCCAAGACGGCCCCTTGGACCCCGCGGCGGTGCAGGACTCGCTGCGCCGGGCCCGGCCCTTCTTCGCCGAGCACTTCGACACCGACGTCGCGGTGGCCACCTGCACCTCTTGGCTGCTGGACCCCACCTTGGCCCGCTACCTGCCCGCCGACTCCAACATTCTCGCCTTCCAACGCCTTTTCACCCTCATCGACGATGACGGCGCCGATGGTGACGGTGACGTGTTCCGGTTCGTCTTCCGCCACCCCCGCGTGGACCTCGACGCGGTGCCCCAGCGCACCCGCCTGGAACGCGCGGTGGTCGCCCACCTGCGCGGCGGCGGCCACTGGCGGGTGCGCACCGGCTGGTTGCGCCTGCCCTGACCGGCTGCGGCCCGGCGGGTGCGCGCCGGGCCACAGGCGCGGCCGGCCGAAAAGCAGGACGGGGGAGCCCCCGCAGCGGGGCTCGTCCAGGTCACGACGCTCCCCCTGAACCCCGTTGTGGTCCTCCTCGACCCGCGAGAGCCCGTCGCAGGCCGGCCGCATCAGCGCGGCGACGTCGTCGTTGCGCTCGAAGCCGCCCCCTCACCGGGCCGCCACTCACACGCCCTGCACGCGCCGTCCGCGCCCACGCTGCCGGCGTGCGGCAAGCCGTTACCCGCCGCCGTCGTCTGTCCGGTCGGCAGGCAGCGCCGGAGCGGCGCGGGGACCTGGGGGAGGGGCGCCTGCACCCACGCCTGGTAGGGCGTCGGGAAACCAGCCCACCTGCTCGACGGGCAGCAGCGCGACCCGTCCGATCCCGGTGAAGCCGTTGGTGGCCCATAGGAAGTCGCGGTAGGAGGGCGACAGGCGACCCCCTGACCGTTCCTCGACGGCCGCGATCTCCTCCTCGCTCGCGGGGGCGCCGCCCAGCCACCCCGACGCGCGCTGGGCCTCGCTCGGCACGAGGTGGGCCACCCCGGTGCGCTCAAGGTTCCGCAAAGCGGTGGAGGTCCAGTACCGGGAGCTGTAGTCCCGGAGGAACGCGCGCCACCGGGGAACGGTCAACGGGGAGAGCGCCGCCACGCCGGACTCCTGGAGCGGGGCGACCAATGGTCACGGAAGGCTTCACCCGGGCGCGCGGCCGCTCTGCACCGCCTCGGCCGCGCGCCCCCGCACTCGTGCACCCGTCGGCGACAACCGCGTGTTGCCGCCGCTAAGGGCCGCCGCCCCTGCTCCCTGGGCGCCGGGGGCGGCGGTCTGGTACGGCCGGGGGCCGCGAAGCAAGACGGAGGAGTCCGGGGCGAGAAAGAGGGGAGCACGGAATTGGGCGGTAGAGCCGTGACCTGGGCGCGGTTTGCCAACGAAGCCGTTGTAGCGTGTTCGGTCCCCTGCAGCAGGAGCACCTCTCGACCAGATCGCCCGCTAGGGCCGCTTCCCCGGCGAGCTGTCGGTCACCGGCCGGGAACCGTGCTTCCACCCGCCTCCACACGCCCGCGGCGAACGCACCCCCGCCACTCGATCGGGAGGCGGTGCAGCGGGGCGCCAAGCGCATGCTCGGCGTCTTCCAGACCGCCCCCGGCGGGGCCGCCGAAGAACCGGCCACGCGCGCGGCGGCGCCGGCGCGGGGATGGCCCTTCCCTCGGCGGCCCGCCCGTGCGGACAGGACGGACTCCGATACGGCCAACGCCCCAGGAGAGCTGCCCGACCGGCGCCGTGCTCCCCGCCGCGCGGGGCGGCGGAGGGAGGGCTCAGCCGAACACCTTGCCCGGGTTGAAGATGCCCAACGGGTCCAGCGCCGACTTGACCGCCTGGTGCATCTCCAGCACCCGCGGCCCCAGCTCCGCCGCCGCCCCGCGCTTCTTCAGCACCCCCACGCCGTGCTCCCCGGTGACCGTGCCGCCCAACGCGATCGCCTCGTCCACGATCACCTCGAACGCCTCCTGGGCCCGCGCCTTGGCCGCCTCGTCCCCGGCCGGGACGATGAACAGTGGATGCAGGTTGCCGTCACCGGCGTGGGCGATGTTGCCGATACGGGTGTCGAAACGGCGGCCGGCCGCCTCGATGCGCTCCAGCATCTGTGGCACCTGCGCCCGGGGCACGCACACATCCTCGGTCAACAGCGGCCCCAGCCGCTCCAACGCGGGGTAGGCCAGCCTGCGCGCCGCGAACAGCGCCTCGGCCTCCTGGGAGTCGGTCGAACGTGTCGCGAACGTCGCCCCCGCCCCCTCGAAGCACGCCAGGATCTGCTGGGCCTCGGCGATTCCCGCCTCGCCCGGCGCGTCGCTGCGCCCCAGCAGCAGCCCCGCGCCCTCGGCCGCCAGCCCCATGTTCTTCCACTCGTCCACCGCGCGCAGGCAGAACTCGTCGATCAGCTCCAACGCCGAGGGCACCACGCCGGCCGCCGCCACCGCGGCCACCGCCGCACCGGCCTGGGCCAGGGTGTCGAAGTAGCCCACCACCGTGTGCTGGGGGCCCTGGCGCAACGGGCGCAGTCGCAGCGTCACCTCGGTGACCAGGCCGAGCGTTCCCTCGGCCCCCACCATCAGCCCGCACAGGTCATAGCCGGTCACCCCCTTGGCGGTGCGCCGGCCCAGCCGCACCACGTCACCGGAGCCCACCACCGCCTCCAGGCCCAGCACGTAGTCGCGGGTCACCCCGTACTTGACGCAGCACAGTCCTCCGGCGTTGGTGGAGACGTTGCCCCCGATCGTCGACCACGGGGAGCTGGCCGGGTCCGGCGGGTACCACAGGCCCTTCTCGGCCGCCGCCGCGCGCAGGTCGTCGTTGACCACCCCGGGCTGTACCGTCGCGGTCGCCTCGGCGGGGTCGATCTCCACGATCGCGTTCATCCGCTCGAACGACACCACCACCCAGCCCTCGCCGGAGTTGGCCGCCCCCGACAGGCCCGTGCCCGCGCCGCGCCCCACCAGCGGCACGCCCAGCCGCGCGCACACCGCCACCGTCGCGGCGACCTCCTGGGTGGAGCGGGGCCGCACCACCGCGGCCGGCGTGCCGCACGGCGCCCATTCGGCTTCGTCATGGGCGTAGGAGGCCGCCACGTGGGGGTCGCTCACCACCTGGTGCGCGCCCAGTTCCGCCACGAGCGCCGCCACGACGTCCTCAGCCACCACTGCACCTCCGCAAAAGACCGATCCGATGTCCGAACCCTAGAGGGCGGCCCTGCGGGCGGGGGAGTGGAGCCGCCGGTTTGCCAGTCCGCACCGGAAAATGGTAGGACCTTTCCGACGATTCGCTTAGTTAGGCTAACGAACTCCGACGGGGTCGCAACGGCCCACACGAAAGGTCGGCACACCACAGTGGGCTGGTTCGTCCGCGTCATCATCCACGGAACCCTGTTCCACGGGGCGCTGTCCACCCTGCGCCCCGTCATCTCCTACCGCTCCATCGAAGCCGGCCTGGACCCCGCCTGGATCGGCGTCTTCAGCGCGGCACTGTCCCTCGTCCCCCTCTTCGTCGCCATCCCCATCGGCCGATGGGTCGACCTCCACGACGAACGCCCCGCCTACCTGCTCGGCAGCGCCTTCCTCACCGCCTCCGCCCTCGCCCTGGCCTGGGCCCACACCCCCGCCGCCATCATCGCCTGCTCCATCAGCGCCGGCATCGGCCTCATCCTCGCCATGGTCGCCGCCCAGGCCATGGTCGCCAACCGCTCTCCCCGCGACCGCTTCGACTCCCGCTTCGGCCTCTTCGCCCTCGCCGGCTCCGCCGGCCAGCTCCTGGGCCCCCTCCTGCTGTCGGCGCTGGCCGCCACCGAACCCGCCGACCTGACCACCCAGGCCTTCCTGGGAACCGGCATCGCCGCGGCCGCCTCCCTGCTCGCCCTCATCGGCATGCCCGCCGCCCCACCCCACGCCGCCACCACGCCGACCGACGCGCCCGCCCGCCACCGCGCCATCGACGTCCTGCGCGCCCCCGGCGTCACCCCCGCCATCCTCTCCAGCCTCATGGTGCTCGCCGCCATCGACATGATCATCGTCTACCTGCCGGTCCTGGGAGAAGAACGCGGCATCGGCGCCGCCACCGTCAGCCTGCTCCTGGCCACGCGCGCCGGCGCCTCCGTCGTCTCCCGCGCCTTCCTCGGCGTGGCCGTCGCCCGAAAGGGACGCCACAGCGTCCTGGTGACCAGCCTCATCGTCTCGGCGCTCTCCGTCGCCGCGCTCACCCTGCCCCAGCCCACCTGGACACTGGCCATCGCCCTGGCGATCGCCGGCCTGGGACTGGGCATCGGCCAACCCCTCACCATGGCCTGGGTCGCCGACGCCGCGGCCCCCTCCGCCCGCGGCACCGCCATGGCCCTGCGCATGTCGGGCAACCAGCTCGGCCAGACCACCCTGCCCCTGCTCGCCGGAGCGCTCGCCGGCGGTCTCGGCGTCTCCGCGATCTTCGTGGCCTTCGGCGGGGGACTGGCCGCCGTCGCCGCGGGCCTGCGCCGCCCACGCCCCACCTGACCCCTCGGGACACGCCCGGTCACCGCCCGCCCCGACGGCCCGCCCCAAAAGCCACGGCGCGGGCGAAGCGCCCCGCTCAGCACAGCCCGCTCGCGTCAGGGATCACGCCTGCGGCGACAGACCCAGCGCCTCCAACAGGGCGCGCGGCCCCGCCGCGTCATGCTCGATCACCGGCACGTACTCGCACACCCCCACCCCCACCACCTCATGGTGGGACGCGATCGCGGCCAGCGCCTCGGCCACCGTCCCCACCAACGGCCCCTGCGGCACCGGGCAGGCCACCGCCGGAAAGTCCACGGGATCACACAGATCCACATCCAGATGGACATAGGCCGGCGACCCCGCCGCCCGCCCCGCCACCACCCGGCCGGGATCGGCGATCAGCTCCACCGTCCCCACCCGCTCCAGCCCCACCGCCCGCGCGAACTCCTCCTCGCCCACGTCGAGGTCGCGGCCCCCCACCAACCTCACCTGCCACGGCGCCACCACGCCGCCACCCCCCAGCAGGCGGGGATGCCCCTCGCCCAGCAGCAGCCGCAACGCCATCCCGTGCGCCAGGCCACTGGGGGAGGAGGCCGCGGTGTTGAGATCGGCGTGCGCGTCCAGCCAGTACACCGCCATCCCCGGATGGCGCGCCGCCAGGTGCCCGGCGACCGGAAGATCGGAGAGACAGTCGCCGCCCAGCGTCAACGCCCGCGCGGGATCGCGCCGGGCCAGGTGCTCGCGCAACCGCCGCAACGTCGCCTCCAGCACTTCCAGGTTGCGGACCCCCTCGACCATCTCGCGCGGCCCGTCGGAGACCGACACGTGCAGCCGGCTACCGTCGGGAGGCACCAGCCGGGCCAGCGCGGCGGCCCCCGCGGCCACCCGCACATCGTCGCCGCCCTGCCACAACGGCACCACCAGGTCAACGTCACGCTGCCACACCATGGGCACACCCTAGGCGCGCCGGCCGCCGGCCACACGCGGGAACGAGACGTCCGGCGCGTCCGGCTATGGCCAGCGCGAGCCTCACCGGGCACCGGCTCCACGGCCCGGCGGGCAGGCACGATACCACCCCGTAGTCACGCAGAGTAAAAGCAATGCAACACAAGGTTATCGAACGGCGAGATCATCAGAGGCGGTGGGGGAGGGGCGCGCCTCGGCCCACCCCAGGGCCAGGACCATCCGCCACCACGCGCTGTCACGTCCGACCGGCGCGACCGTGCCGTACCAGGAGCCGCACAGCAGACGCAGGAAGAAGACGTCGAAGGAGGGACACAACGGCGCGAAGGCGTGCGGCGCGGTGAACCAGACGGCGTCCAGGTCGCCGAACCACCACACGCGCCCGGTGGCGCGTTCCAGGCACAAAGGATTGCCGGCCACCTCGCCGAAACGGAACCAGCGCGCGTCGCCGCCGGGCAGCAGGTCCTCGCCGTCGCCGAACACCCGCATCGACGCCGCCGCGGGGCCCAGCAGCCGCACCGTGCCGGTGTCGGTCACCAGCCCGCCGCACAGGCGCAGGAAGGCGGCGTAGGGGCGCGGGATCGTGGCGGGCGGCGCGGCGGCGGACCCCAGGCCCGGCGCCAGGGCCGCCGGAGTGAACGGCTGGGGCCGTCCCAGGCAGGCCAGGCGGATCAGGCGCAGGGCGGCGGGGATCGAGGACGGCGAAGGCATGGCGGCAACCCTAGGAGAACGTGACGACAGGCCGGCCGGTGTGGCCGTTTCCCCTCTTCCGGAGTTCGCCGATAATGCACATTATGTCAAGTAGAGGGTTCTCGCGCTCCCCGAGCGGAGCGAAAACCCCGACACGGCAAGGGTTCGAGCCGTCTGGAGACGGACGGTGCGCGGCCGGGGCCTCGTGGGTGCGCCGGCCGACGCCGCCGGAGAGCCGGGCGAACGGCCGGGCGGCGATGGGCGCTTTCGCCGGAACGGCCCGTGGCGACGAGGACCTCCCGGCGCCCGGGCCCCGCGGAGATCGGATCGCGGGAGGCAAACGGCTCGCAGGCGCATCGCCTCTGTCGAGATGGGAAGGACCGTGGCGGCGAGGTGGCGCCGGGTCCACCCTCCCCCGGATCGGGGGCGGGTCGCGGCGATTTTTGCTGCATAATTAAATTTATGCAGCAATCGGGTTCTCCTCCCCGGTTGTCGACAGCGGCCCGAGCCCGCCTCCCCGTTTCCCTCCCCGGTACGCGCCCGGACGCGTCCTCCTCGCGCCCCTTCCCTTCCGGCGCGGGCGTCCACGCGGAGGGCTCCCCCGCTTCCTCCTCTCATCCCCCTCCCCTGGCGTGATCACGGGGAACACCCCGTCGCCCGCTGTAGCGATACGCTCACAAAGAGCGAAAGGGATGATCGACCACAAGCGGCCATAAACGACAGATGACCTGCGGACACCCCCCACCACAGGGAATGCTCGTGTGTGTGTCGAACAGTTCCAAACAGTTCTCCGAACACGCCACCGGACACGACCACGACCCCGGCAGGCAGCAGGAGCACGGGGACACCACACGGGCGAACGCGCTGGCCACCCGCGTGCGACGACTCTCCACCGGCGGCACCGGCCGCCTGGCCGGCGTGGACGTCGCGCGCGGACTGGCGGTGCTGGGGATGTTCGTCGTGCACGTCGGCGTGGGGTGGACGCTGGCCGACGGCTCCAACGCCCTGTATCCGATCGCCGCGGGACGCTCCGCTGTGCTGTTCGCCCTGCTGGCCGGGGTCTCCATCGCGCTGTTGTCCGGAGGCGCGCGCCCCAAGACCGGCAAGGACATGGGGGTGGCGCTGTGGCGGGTGGTCATCCGTGGCCTGATCATGCTGCCGTTGGGAACCGCCCTGACCATGATGGGCACACCGGTCTCGGTGATCCTCGCCTACTACGCGGTGTTCTTCGTGCTCGCGGCGCCCCTGATGGACGAACGCTGGCGCATCGTCGCCGGGGTGGCCGCGGTGCTGGGGATCCTCGGCCCCATCCTGTCCTTCCACCTGCGCCGGCTCATCGCCGATGAGGGGCCGCTGGCCGCCCCCGTCCAGACGATCAACTCCTACGATCCCTTCGTGCGTCTCTCGGGCGAGGGGCTCGTCGACTTCCTGCTGACCGGGGCCTATCCGGCGATCACCTGGATGCCGTTCGTGCTGGCGGGCCTGGCGATCGGCCGGCTGGACCTGCGCTCGACGCGCGTGCGCTGGGGGCTGGTGGGTGTGGGCACCGGGCTGGCGGTGCTGGCCTACGGCGTTTCGTGGCTGGCCCTGGACGTGTTCGGCGGGAGGCAGCGGCTGGCCGGCGCCTTCGACCCGACGATGGGCGCCCCCTACGGCACCGAGGGGGTGCGCCAGGCGCTGTACGAGGGGTTCCCCGGTACCGTCCCGCTGTCGGATTGGATGTGGTTGCTGACCGCGGCCCCCCACAGCGGCACGCCGGTGGAGGTCTATGGTTCCGGTGGCGTGGCCATCGCGGTGCTGGGGGCGTGCCTGCTGGCCGCGCCCCACCTGAAGTGGGCGGTCTACCCGTTGGCGTCGGTGGGGGCGCTGGCGTTGACGGTGTATGTGGGGCACATCCTGGTGATCAAGGTGGCCGAGACCGGGGTGTTGGAGGGCACTCCCCTGGCCTTTGTGACCTGGGACCTGTCGGTTTCGGTGCTGCTGGGCTCCCTGGTGTTCGCCACGCTGTGGCGGTCGCTGGTGGGGCGCGGGCCGTTGGAGGGGCCGTTGCACGTGGTGTCGTCCTGGGCGGCGCGGCGGATCCCCTGAGCCGGTGGGCGAGAGGGGGGCGGGGCGCATGCCCCGCCCCCCTCTCGCCGTTCCGTGTCCATGGGGCGGTGGCGTTTTCGGCGCCGTGGGAGGGGATGGTTGAGGGCATGGACGTTGCGGAGGAGGGTCGGGTGTCGTCGATGCGGGTGGTCGAGGCGGTCGAGGAGTTCCTGGTGGCGCGGCGGGCCGGCAAGCCCTCCCCCCACACCGTCGCCGCCTACCGTCGCGACCTGCTGGGGGTGGTGGGGTGCGCGGCGCGGGCGCTGCGGGTGGATCCCGGGGCGGTGGGGGTCGCGGAGCTGTCGGGTGGGGTGATGCGGCAGGCGTTCGCGGAGTTCGCCGCGGAGCGGGCCGCCTCCAGTGTGACGCGGGCCTGGTCGACGTGGAACCAGTTCTTCACCTTCCTGGTGGCCGAGGGGATCGTCGAGGGCAATCCGATGCCGGCGGTGCGCCGTCCCCGCGCGCCGGTGCGCGAGCCCAAGCCGTTGATGGGTGAGGACACCCCCGAGCGGCTGCTGGAGGCGTTGGCGCAGGGGGCGCGTAAGGCGCGGGACCCCTGGCCGCAGCGTGACCTGGCGGTGTTGGCGCTGGCGCTGCTGACGGGGTTGCGCTCGGCGGAGATGTTGGCGTTGCGGTTGGACTCTTTCAGCGGGCGTCCGGGTGAGCGGCGGATCCGGGTGGTGGGCAAGGGCGGGCGGACCCGGTCGCTGCCCATCGAGCCGCCGTTGGAGGCGTTGATCGAGGAGTACCTGCGGACTCGCGCGGAGCGGTTCGGGAAGCGCCCGGCCGGGGCCGACCCGTTGCTGGTGGACAACCGGGGGCAGGCGCTGCGGCGGGGTGGGTTGCAGTATCTGGTGCGCCAGTGCTACCGGCACGCCGGGGTCTATGACCGGGTGGCGCGCGGGACCCTGGTGCACGCGCTGCGGCACACCTTTGCCACGCGGCTGGCCGAGGACGGCGCGTCGGTGACGGAGATCATGCGCCTGTTGGGGCACACCTCGATCACCTCGTCGCAGTCCTACATCGATGTGACGGCGTCGGCGCAGCGCGAGGCGGCGCGGGCGAACCGTACCTATGGGGTGGTGTGCAGGCTCGGTGGTGGTGTGGCCGCGGGTGAGCCTGTGGGGTGAGCGGGGTGCGCCTGGGGCGGGACGGTCCGGTGGCGGGCCGGTGTGTCGTACTGTGATGCCGTCTTGCCGTCGCCGCGTGCCCCCGCTCTCGCCCCGCGCGTCCGCCGGATGGCTGTGGACGTCGTGGTGGGGTCGGGCCGTCGGTGGGGGTGCCGTGTTCGACGAGGGGGGTTTGCGTGATCATCTCGACGGTCAACGTCAATGGGTTGCGGGCGGCCGCGCGCAAGGAGGAGGGGTTCTTGCGGTGGTTGGCCGCGACGGACGCCGATGTGGTGTGCCTGCAGGAGACGCGGGCCGAGCGCGCGCAGCTTCCCGAGGAGGTGATCGCGCCGCCGGGGTGGCATGTGACGTTGGCGCCGGCGCGGGACAAGGGGCGCGCGGGGGTGGCGTTGTACAGCAGGATCCGGCCCGACGCCGTGCGGGTGGGGTTCGGGGTGGAGGAGTTCGCCGACGCGGGCCGCTACGTGGAGGCCGATGTGGCGGGGGTGACGGTGGCCAGCCTGTATCTGCCTTCGGGTGAGGTGGGGACGCCGCGCCAGGAGGAGAAGGAGCGGTTCATGGCGGCGTTCCTGCCCTATCTGGTGGGGTTGCGTGAGCGGGCGGGGGCCGAGGGGCGTGAGGTGGTGGTGTGCGGTGACTGGAACATCGCGCACCGGGAGGCGGACCTGCGCAACTGGAAGGCCAACACGCGCAAGTCGGGGTTTTTGCCGGAGGAGCGCGCCTGGCTGTCGCGGGTCTTCGACGAGGCGGGATACGTCGATGTGGTGCGGTCGTTGTTCCCGGATTCGGAGGGGCCGTACTCATGGTGGTCCTATCGGGGTAAGGCTTTCGACAACGACGCCGGTTGGCGGATCGACTACCACGTCGCGTCGCCGGGGCTGGCGGCGCAGGCGAAGGAGGCTCGGGTCGAGCGGGCCGCGGAGTATGGGCTGCGGTGGTCGGACCACGCGCCGGTGACGGTGCACTACGACGTCTAGGGCGTTGTGGGTGTGAGGGTCGTGCGGTTGGGTTGCGTGTGGGTTGGGAGCGGTTATGCGGGTGCCGATCGTGTTGGTCCACGGGCTTCGGACTTCGGGGAGCATGTGGAGGCCGCAACTGGACGCGCTGCGCGCGCAGGGGCGCACGGTGGTGGCTCCGGACCTTCCCGGGCACGGTCATCGGCGGGGTGAGGAGGGGTTCACCCTGGAGGCGGCGGTGGAGACGGTGCGTGAGGCGATCGACGAGGTCGGTGGTCGGGCGCTGGTCGTGGGGCTGTCGCTGGGCGGGTTCGTGTCGATCGCGACGGCGGCGATCTATCCCGAGCGGGTGGCGGGGTTGGTGGCGGCGAGCTGTTCGGCGCGGCCGGTCAACGCGTTGGCGCACATGTACCGGATTCCCACGGTGCTGTTGGAGCGGCTGCCGGACAAGGGGCTGGCGGTCAATGAGCGGTTCCACCGGTTGATGCTGGACGCGGCGGGCGCCGAGGCGGTGTTGGACGGCGGGTTGGCGATGGAGGCGGCGCGTGGGGTGATCGACGCGATCTCCGACATGGACGTGCTGGGCTTCCTGGGGTCTTATCCGGGGACGGTGTGGTTGATCAACGGGACCCGGGACCATTTCCGTATCCACGAGAAGCTGTTCTTGAACGCGTGTGTGGACGGGCGGTTGTTGGCGGTTCCGCGCGCGGGGCACATGGTGAACCTGGACCAGCCGGAGGTGTTCACCAAGATCGTGGCCGATGCGGCCGATGCGGTGACGGCGCGGATCATCGAGCCGCGTGAGGAGCCGCGGTCGCCGGCGTCGTGAGGCGGGGTGGCGGGGGTGCTTAGACTCGGTGCCCATGATGATCCCGGCCGAGGCCTTGTTGTTCGACATGGACGGAACGCTCATCGATTCGACCCCCGCGGCGGTGCGGTGCTGGCTGAGGTGGGCCGAGGAGTGGGGGGTGAGCCCGCGGCGGTTGGCCGAGGTCCACATGCATGGGCGGCCGGCGGCCGACATCGTGGCGGAGCTGGTGGAGCCGGGGCGGGTGGCCGCCGCGGTGGCGCGTATCGATGAGTTGGAGATCGCCGAGACCGACGGGTTGGTGATGTTGCCGGGGACGGCCGAGCTGTTGGAGTCGTTGCCGCGGGAGCGGTGGGCGGTGGTGACGTCGGCGACGCGGGCGTTGGCGGAGGCGAGGTTGAAGGCGGTGGGGATCGAGGCGCCGCTGGTGGTGACGGCCGATGACATCACCCGGGGCAAGCCGGATCCGGAGCCGTTCGTGGTGGGGGCGCGGTCGCTGGGGGTGGCCGCGTCGCGGTGTGTGGTGTTCGAGGACGCGCCGGTGGGGGTGGCCGCGGGGCGGGCCGCGGGGGCGCGGGTGGTGGCGGTGACGACCACGCACGGGGCGCGGGAGTTGGCGGCCGATGTGGTGGTGGCGGATCTGTCGGCGGTGAGCGTGGTGGAGGCCGACGGGGCGTTGGCGGTGCGGGCCGGGGCGCGGGAGGCCCGGTGAGGTCTGTCGGCCGGTGAGGGCCGGGCCGTGTCGTCTTCGGCTCGGCCCGGGGCCGTGCGGGGTTGCGCTGTGGGGTCGTATACCGGGTGGGTGTGCGGGGTCCGCGGTGGAGGTCGAGGCGTTTTCGGCGCGGGGTGTGGTCATACGGAGGTGTGCAGGGGGCCTCCGTTGTAGACGAGCGTGTCGGCCAGGGCGTGTCGGGTGTCGTAGGGGCTGCGGGTCAGCTCGGTGTAGACGCGGTGCAGGTTGATGACGATGCGTTCGCTGTCGGTCCAGGTGGCGAATTCGGCGAGGTCGCAGTCGAGGGCGGCTTGGAGGGGGGTCAGTCCGCGGCGCACTCCGTTGTGGGCGGTGTGCAGGACGAGGCGGTAGTAGCGTTCGTGGTCGGCGATCACGCGGGGGAGGTCGGCGGCGTCGATGGGGCGGCCGTGGCCGGGGATGACGTGGCGGGCGGGGAAGGTGGACAGCCAGTTCAGGCCGCGTAGTGCCCCGGTGGCCGTGCCCGAGGCGATCATCGGGGTGACCCGGTGGAAGAGCAGGTCACCGGTGAACAGGACGCGCTGGCGGGGAAGCCACACGACGAGGTCGCCGCCGGTGTGGACGGAGGCGCCGGGGTGGTGGAGTTCGACGCGGGTGCGGCCGGCGGTGAGGACCAGTTCGTCGCGGATGGTGCGCGTCGGGGGGCGCAGGGTGAGGTCGCCCCATGAGGGGGCGGGCTGCCAGTAGGGCGAGGGGTGGGCCAGGAAGGTGTCGGCGAGCAGGGAGCGGCGCATGTGTTCGTGGCCGATGATCGTGGTGGTGGCGGGGAGCAGGCTGTTGCCGTAGGTGTGGTCGCCGTGGTGGTGGGTGTTGACGGCGGTGTGGAGGGGGGCGCCGCCGGTGGCGGTGGTGAGCGTGGTGAGGAAGCGTCGGGTGCGTTCCTCGGTGGCGCAGGTGTCGATGACGATGGTGCCGGTGGTGTCGGTGACGGCGCCGGCGTTGTTGATCCACCAGGATCCGTCGGGTTGGATCCAGGCGTGGACGCCGGGGGTGATCTCCTCCAGGCGGGCGGCGTGGGGCGAGGCGTCGTCGGGGGTGGCGGGGGGTGTTGCCATGGGTGCTCTCCGGGGGTTCGTGCGGGGGTGGGGCTGCCTCTCCCCCGTTGTGTCGTCGGGTGTGTAAACGGCTCTGACCTGCTGAGTCGTCGATTCCCCTGGTGGTCGTGGGGCGACGTGGCCGGTGTGGCCTGAAGTGGTCGTGGGGCCGGTGGTGTGGGGTTTGTGGCGTTTCGCGCGTCTTCGGTGCCGGTGCTGTCCCGCCCGGCCGTCTGCGTGAGGTGCTGGTCGCGCGTGTTCTCGTCCGCACGGCGGGGCCGTCGCGTGTCGGTGTCGAGGAGCGGCGGATCGGGGGCGGGGCCAAGGGGCGTGGAGGGGGTGAATGGGGGTGCCGGTTCGGGTAGCGGGTCAGGGCGTGGTGGCGGTGCCGATCGGTGAGGGAGGTGGCCGTGGACGGGGACGGGTGGAACACGGCGGGCGATCTGGGACGTCGGGTGGCTCACCGCCGTGCCCAGCTGGGGATCAGCCTGGAGGAGTTGGCGGTGCGCGCGGACATGGACCCCGGGTATGTGGCCTACCTGGAGGAGAGTCCGGCCAATCCGAGCAGTCAGGCGGTGGAGCGGCTGGCGCGCGCGTTGGACACGACACCGGAGGATCTGCGGGGGGCGTACTCCGAGGCGCCGCCGGGGGCGGCCAGTACGGCGGCGGCCGATCCGGTGCTGTGCGAGCTGGACCGCTCCCAGTGCATGGAGCTGATCGCGCAGGGCGGGGTGGGCCGGGTCGCGTTCTGCGTGCCGGGTGAGCGTTCGCCAATGGTCCTTCCGGTCAACTTCGCGGTCGTGGGCGGGGCGGTGGTGTTTCGGACGCTTTCCGACGGGCTGATCTCCCGGCATCTGGGAGAGGAGGTGACCTTCGAGGTGGATCGGCTGGACACGGTGTCCAGTACGGGGTGGAGTGTTGTGGTGCGTGGTCCGGCGCGGCGGTTGACCGACCCCGGCCGGGTGGAGCGGGTGCGTTCGCAGGTGCAGTTGCGCAGCTGGGCGGGTGGGCGGCGTGAGGCCTACGTCGAGATCACCGCCGAGCGTGTCACGGGGCGGCGCGTCGAGGACCGCGCGGCGCGCTGAGGGGTGATGGGGCGGTCCTCTCCCCCGGCGCGGCCGGGGTTGTACGGAGTTGCCTTCCTCACTTTCGGGGCCGTGCGGGGTGTTCGCGGCCTGTCCGTGGCGGTTCCCGTCGTGGCGGGGGCGTAGCCTCGATGGCCGTGACCTCGCACGATTCTCCATCAGCAGGGACGGCCGGCGCCGGTAGCGGATCGGGCCTCGGCCTGGCCCGTGGTCTGCGCCGCCGCCACATGACCATGATCGCCGTCGGCGGTTCCGTCGGTGCCGGACTGTTCATCGGTTCGGGGGCCGTCATCCACGCGGCGGGGCCCGCCGCGGTGCTGTCCTACGCCCTGGCCGGCGCGTTGGTGCTGTTGACGTTGCGCGCGCTGGGCGAGATGGTGGTCGCCCAGCCCGCGGCCGGTTCCTTCTCCGACTATGCGCGTCTGGCGTTGGGGCCGCGCGCGGGGTTCGCGATCGGCTGGCTGTACTGGTGGTTGTATTGCGTGCTGGTCGCCGCGGAGTCGGTGGCGGGGGCGGCGACGCTGGCGCAGTGGGTTCCCGCGCCGGCGTGGTTGTTGTCGTTGGGGCTGCTGCTGGTGATGACCGGGGCGAACCTGATCTCGGTGCGCGTGTTCGGTGAGACCGAGTCGCTGTTCTCGATGATCAAGATCGCCACGATCGTGGCCTTTTTGATCCTGGGCGGGTTGTTCGCGTTGGGGTTGTGGCCGGGCGCTGAGGGGGCGACCGTCGACAACCTGTGGGCGCACGGCGGGTTCGCGCCCAATGGGTGGTCGGCGGTGCTGGCGGCGACCGTCATCGTGCTGTTCTCCTTCGGCGGGGTGGAGATCGTCACGATCGCGGCCGGGGAGAGTGACGAGCCGGAGACGGGGGTGGCGCGGGCCACCACCAACATCTTGTGGCGTATCGCGCTGTTCTACATCGCCTCCATCGTGGTCATCGTGACGGTGCTGCCGTGGAACGACGCTGATGTGACGACCAGCCCGTTCGTGTCGGTGATGGAGACGGTGGGGGTTGCGGCCGCGCCGTTGATCATGGAGATCGTCGTGTTCGTCGCGGTTCTCAGCGTTCTCAACGCGGCGATGTACACCTCTTCGCGGATGCTGTACGTGTTGACCCGTCAGGGGGACGCGCCCAAGGCGTTGGTGCGGGTGAACCGGCGTGGTGTCCCGGTGCGCGCGATCATGTTGGGCACCGTGGTCGGCTATGCGTCGGTGCTGGCCAACTATCTGTGGCCCGACACGGTGTTCCCGTTCCTGGTGGCCTCGATCGGGGCGATCCTGCTCATCCTGTTCATCACGATCGTGGTGTCCCAGCTGGTCCTGGGTACCCGGTTGCGTCGTGAGGAGCCGGAGCGGTTGACCCTGCGGATGTGGGGGTTTCCGTACCTGACCTGGGTGACCCTGGCCGGGATGGTGGCGATTCTGGTCGCGATGGCGTTCCTGCCCGACCAGCGCATGCCGTTGGCCGCGTCGCTGGGCAGTTCGGCGGTGGTCCTGGTCGCCTATGAGTTGCGCAGGAGGTTGGGTCGCACGCCGCCCAGCGACCGGCCCTTGGCGCAAGGCCCGCGCGGCTGAGGCGGGCGCGTCCTCAGGCGCGCACGGGGGGTTCGTGGCCGTCTCGGGTCTGCGCGTTCGCCGTGGCGGGGGCGGTGTCGGGGATGGAGCGTTGGGCGGCGAACGCGCCGGCCAAGACGATGACCGCGCCGATGAGCTGTGGGGTGGTCAGGGACTCGCCCAGCAGGAGCCAGGCCGCCACGATCGCGGTGACCACCTCCAGGTAGGCCACCGCGCCGGCCACCGTGGGTGTCAGCCGGCGGATCGCCGCGACCCCGGTGATGTAGGCCAGGACGGTGGCGACCGCGACGAGCCAGGCCAGCAGCAGTGGTGCCGGGGCCGTGCTCCCCGCGACCTCCACGGGGCCGATCAGCACGTTCCAGGGCAGTGTCCAGGGGCGGGCGAGCAGGGTCATCAGCGCGGTGGCGGTCAACGCGCCGTAGGAGATGACGGCCAGGGGATCGACGGTGTCGCCCTCGGCGTCGGAGAGCAGGAAGTAGCCGGCCTGGCAGGCGGCGGCGCCCAGGGCCAGGGCCAGTCCCAGCGCGTCCAGGCGGATGCCGACCCAGATCTCCACCAGGCAGGCCAGGCCCGCCACGGCCAGGACCACGCCGATGGCGGAGCCGCGCGACACCGGCCGGCGGCGGACCAGCCGGACCCACAGCAGTACCAGGACCGGGCCCAGGAACTCGATGAGCAGGGCCACGCCGACGGGGATGCGGGCGATCGAGGCGAAGTACAGCGCCTGGACGCCCGCCATGGGGAAGGCGCCGTAGGCCAGCAGGAGCCAGGGGCGGGCGCGCAACGCGCTGCGGTGGCGTAGCGCCACGGGCAGGAGCAGCAGGGCGGCGCCGGCCAGGCGCAGCCAGGTGACGTGGAGCGGGTCGAGCCCGGCGTCGATGAGAGGGCGGGCGACGGCGCCGGAGCCGCCGAAGGCCAGGGCGGAGAGGATGGCCAGGCCCAGTCCTTGGGCCCGTCGGGACGTGCGGAACTCAGCCACGATGCTGCCTCGCGGAAAGGCGGGGGAAGATCACGCCGTGATCGTAGCGGGTGGGGTGGGGCGGGAGGTGAGCTGGTGGTCCAGGTCGGGTAGGGCGGGTTCCCCGCGTGTTCTGCCTGGTCGGCGCGGTGGTGCCGGGTGTGAGGCGCTGTGGCGGACTGCCCGCGTGGGCCGTTGTCGGCGTTGTCCGCGCCCTTCCCGGGGCGCGGGCGGGCGGGGATGTGAGGGGCGGGCGGCGTAGGGTCGGGTCCATGACCCAAGGCGTGAGCGATCTGGAGTTCTTCGAGAGCCTGCCGCGCACCCGCGGCGCCGCCACCGCGTTGCTGCGTGACGAGGAGGGGCGGACCCTCTTGGTCAAGCCCACCTACAAGCCCGGTTGGAGTCTGCCGGGCGGGGTCATCGAGATGGGTGAGTCGCCGTTGGCGGCCTGTCGCCGGGAGTGCGCCGAGGAGATCGGGTTCGTCCCGGCGCTGTCGGGACTGGTGTGCGTGGACTGGTTGCCGCGGCACTCCTTCCCCGATGGTCGCCCCGCGACGATCTTCGTGTTCGCCGGGGCGGTGTCCCGTGACGTCTTGGAGCGGGTCCGGTTGCCGGCGGAGGAGCTGTCGGCGGCGGTCATGGCCACCCCCGCTGAGGTGGGGCGGCTGCTGCCCGAGGCGATGGCCCGGCGTATCGGACGGTGTTTGCAGGCCGCCACGACGCTGTACCTGGAGGACGGGCGCGAGGTGTCGTGGGAGGGCTGAGGCGGGGCCGGCCGGCGTCTTCTCGCTGAGCGCGGGATCGCGCGGTGACCACGGATCGGCGCGTTCCGCCTCCCCGTGCCGCCGTGTCCCGGACGTACCCGTAGGGGCCTGGCTGCACCATGGCGGCCTCGGCGCTTACCGGAAGGCGGCCATCCGACGTGATCGCAGGCGCGCGGGATCGGTCACGTCGGTGGGGAGAGGCGGGGCCGGGGCGGGGGCGTCGTGGTGTGGCGGTCGGTGTGGAGTCCCGGGTCCCGGTGGCAGCGCTGCCGGCCGCCGCGGGGAACCGTGTGCCGGCGTGGGGTGGCGTTCTCGTGGCGGGGAGCCGGTCGAGCCGTGGAGCGGCGCCGCGACCGGTCCGCTGCTACCCCGCGCCGGCGGGCCGTGGTGTGCGGCGGTGTCCGTCCCCGTGCCGCACCGTGGCCGGCCTGGCCGGCCACGGTGCGCCCCTCGGTCCCCGTCGATCCTTTACGGAGCCGCCGAACGCGGGGGCGCCTGTTTCGGCCCGCTGCCGTTGTTGTCGCGGCGCGGGGCGGCCGGTCCCGGGTCGTCGAGGAGACCCGGGACGCGCGCTTACTGTTGCCCGGCGCCGAAGAGGTCGAGGTAGTGGGTCTTGGCGAACATGCGCGCGGTGTCGACCGCGGAGGGGGTGCCGGCCCGTGGGTCGGCCCCGTTCTCGACGAGGGTGCGCACGACCTCGTCCTCGCCCTTGAAGACGGCGCCGGCCAGGGGGGACTGCCCGCGGTCGTTGAGCCGGTCGAGGTCGGCGCCGCGTTCGCACAGCAGCGCGACCGTCTCGGCGTGGCCGTGGTAGGCGGCCAGCATGACCAGGGTGTCGCCCTTGTCGTTGGTGAGGTTGGCCGGGACGCCGGCGTCCAGGTAGGAACGCAGGGCCTGGGTGTCGCCGCTGCGGGCGAGGTTGAAGACCCGGCCGGCCAGCTCGATGACTCCGGGGTCCTGGGCGGGGTCGGTGGGGTTGTCTGCGTCGTTCACGTGGTCAAGCCTAGTGCGCGCTGCTTCCCGGGCAGGTCAGGACGCGGCCCTGACCGGTGTGGAGGTGTCCGGTTCTGGCGAGCCGGTCTCGTCGCGGGGACGCGGCGTAGGATCGGCGGTGGGGGTCCGCTCCGCCGCAAGGCGCCGGCGGGGGCTTTGGCGGTCGGGGTGGGCCGTGACGCCGGGCCGCCGGTGGCGGCCCCTCCGAGGGGAGGATCCGTGCGCCACATCGTGGGATGTGTGACCGGCGTGGTCATGGCCCTGTTCATCCTGGTGGTCACCGGCTGGTCGGCGCCTCGTCTGGGGGAGCTGGTCGAGACGGGCGGCTCCCTGTTCTCGGGCGAGGCCGTCGTGGTGGTGGGCGTGCTCGGCGTGGTGGCGCTGCTGGTGGCCTGTGTCCTGGTGGCTCCCCGGCTCACGCCGCTCCTGCCGGGTGGGGCCGGTCTGGTCCTGGCCGCCGTCACTGTCGCCTTCCTGCTCCGTCCGGGGCTGGCCGCCGGCCTGTCGTGGCTTCCCGGCCTGGAGGGGGCGCGGCGGCTGGCCGAGCTGGGGCTGTACCTGCCGTTGGCGCTCGCGTTGGCCGTTCCGCTGTTCCTGCCCCTGCGCTGGCGCAGTTACCGGCCGCGCGGCCTGCACGCCGCCGCGGTCGAGCCGCCGGGCGGGGCCGGGGAGGCGGGCCGCCGTCTGGATTGAGACCTCCCCGCGGCGGTGGGCAGGCGGGTTCCGTGAGGGGGCCGCGGCCGTAAGCGGCCAGGGGCCCGGTCTTGAGCGTCTGCTCAAGAAGGTCTAGGTTCACGATCGTGTTTGAGCGAACGCTCAAACCGTCTCTGTTTCCGTGGAGGCCGCCATGGGCCTGTACGCCGAGATGTGGACCCGAGCCGACCTCCGCTCCATCGGGGAGCGCGCCCGAGATCCCCGGACCCGCCACTGCCACGCCCCTCTCCCCCGCCTGTGGTGTCGCGCTGCTTCGGCTCCGCCGGGGCAGGGCGTCGTGGCGATGGCGCCGCGTCGTCGCGCCCCCCTCCGCGCGTACCCCGGCCGCCCTGCCGGAAGGCGCGGTGGTCATCGGCGGCGCGTCTTTGACCACCCGGTGACGGGGCTCCTGGCGGGTCGGGGCGCCGCCGGTTTCCCCGGCCGGGCGCACTCGCCTGGTCGTGGCGTCGCCACCGCGCTCCTTCGACGTCTGGAGACCCGATGACCTCGATCTTCCAACGGGCGCTCGGCCCCGACTTCGCCCGGCTCCACCCTCGATTGCAACGGCGCTTCTCCGTCGGGTTGGACAGCGGGGAGGCGTGCGTGGGATTCGGCACCATGGAGCGGGTCTGGCACGGTGGGGCGTTCGTGCGGCCGTTCCTGGCCCTGGGGGCGACGCGCAACATCCTGGTCCCCGACACCGGACGCGGTGTTCCCTTCACCATCGTCAACTTCCCCTACCTCGACTCGCACGGCAGGGAGACCGTCACCTTCGCGCACTCCTTCTTCTTCCCCGCCCGCCGGCGCCGCTTCGACGCGACCATGGTGTTCGACCCGCGGCGCGGGGGCGTCGTCGACTACCTCGGCACCCACCAGCACCTCGCCAGTGACCTGGAGCTGCGGGCCGGGGAGGACGGTTCGCTGCTGATCCGCTCCGGCGAGCACCGGTTCCGGGAGGGCGTCGTGGACGTCCGCGTCCCCTCGTTGGTCGGTGGTGACGCCGAGGTGTGTGAGTCCTACGACGAACGGGCCGGGTGCTTCCGGGTGCGGGTGAGGGTCGTCAACCGTCGGTTCGGGCCGTTGTTCGGGTACGAGGGGTCCTTCAGCGTCGACTACGTCCCCACCGCGGGGCGGCCGGTGCGCTCGGATCTGCGTCCCCGGCGCGAGGAGGTCCGTCTGTGAGCGAGCAGACCAGGACCCGGCTGCTGGAGGGGGCGTTGCGGTCGCTGGGGCGCGAGGGCATCGCCGCGACCTCGGCCCGTTCCATCGCGGCCGCCGCGGGCGTGAACCAGGCCCTCGTCTTCTACCACTTCGGCAGTGTCGAGGAGCTTCTCGTGGCGGCCTGTCACCATGGCGCCCGCCAGCGGGTGGCGCGCTACCGCGGCGGTTTCGCCGAGGTCACGACGTTGGGTGGGCTGCTGGAGCTGGGACGCCGGTTGCACGCCCAGGAGCGGGAGCTGGGCCACGTCGCCGTCATGGCCCAGTTGCTGGCCGGCGCCCGGACCCATCCGCGTCTGGCCGCGGCGACCGCGGCCGGGCTGGAGCTGTGGGTCGGTGAGATCGAGGGCGTGCTGGAGCGGATCCTGGCCGGGAGCGCGGTGGAGGGGATCGTGGACGTGCCCGGCCTGGCCCGCGCCGTGGCGGCCTCCTTCACGGGCCTGGAGCTTTATGAGGGCGTGGACGAACAGGGCGCGCAACGCGCCCTGGACGCCTTGGCGCAGCTCGCCGCGTTGGCGGCGGTCCTGGAGGAGCTGGGGCCGTTGGCCCAGCGGGCGCTGCGTGCCCGGCTGCGTCGGGCGGCGGAGGGCCGGGGCGGGGGCTAGGCGCCGGCCGTGACGCCGCGCAGCGCGTCGGCGAGTGGCCCCGCGCCCTCGACCGAGACCCGTCCCTGCCCCACGGCCTCGGCGAAGGAGACGCGGCGTCCGGCCAGGTCGGTGGCGGTGGCGGTGTCCATGGCCAGGCGGGCGGCGGGGACGGTGGGGGCGGGGTCCTTGCGCGCCGGCGCGGGGGCGTGCGGGTCGGCGCCGACCTCCAGGTGGAACGTCCCCTCGTCCAGGTGGACCTCGACGGTTCCGGCCAGGCCGGCCGTGGCGGTGCCGATGTGTTCCAGCAGGGGAAGCGCGAACCAGTGGGCGCGTAGCGCGTCGGTGGGGCCTCGGTCGCCGAGCAGGTCGGCGCCCCATCGGGCCAGGGCGGTGAGGACGGGGGCCAGGCCCTGGCCGCGCGGGGTCAGCGCGTAGACGTGGGCGCCGACGGGCAGGCGGCGCCGTTCGACCAGGCCGTCGCGTTCCATCTCTTTGAGGCGGGCGGCCAGCACGTCGGTGCTGACGCCGGGCAGGTCGGCGTGCAGGTCGGTGTAGCGGCGCGGCCCGGCGAGCAGTTCGCGGACGATCAGCAGTGTCCAGCGTTCCCCGACGGCGTCCAGGGCACGGGCGGCGGCGCAGTAGTGGGCGTAGCTTCGGCGCGGCATGGCAAGCAGTCTAACCACACGGTTGGACTTTCCAAGCGTTGACTTGGTAGAACCAAGTAGCATCGTCGTGTCACGGGGACGCGAGGAGCTGAAAGGCCGCCCAATGGAGTTCAAGCAATCGGGGAAACTCGCCGGAGTCTGCTACGAGATCCGGGGACCGGTGATCGAGCACGCCAACGCCCTGGAGGAGGCCGGACACAGCGTCCTGCGCCTCAACACCGGCAACCCGGCCCTGTTCGGCTTCGAGGCCCCCCAGGCCCTCCTCGACGACATCACCCGCAACCTCTCCCGCGCCCACGGCTACAGCGACTCGCGCGGCATCCTGCCCGCGCGCCAGGCCGTGGTCGACCACTACCGCGCCCGCGGGTTCGACGATGTCGGCGTGGAGGACGTGTTCCTCGGCAACGGCGTCTCCGAGCTGGTCACCATGGCGGTACAGGCGTTGGTGGACGACGGTGACGAGGTGCTCATCCCCGCCCCCGACTTCCCGCTGTGGACCGCGGTCACCCGCCTGGCCGGCGGCACCGCCGTCCACTACACCTGTGACGAGTCGGCCAACTGGTGGCCCGACCTCGACGACATCGCCGCGAAGATCACCGACCGCACCAAGGCGATCGTCGTCATCAACCCCAACAACCCCACCGGCGCGGTCTACCCCCGCGAGCTGCTGGAGGGCATCCTCGACCTCGCCCGCCGCCACCACCTCGTCGTCTTCGCCGACGAGATCTACGACCAGATCCTCTACGACGGTCTGGTCCACCACCACCTCGCCCCCTTGGCCCCCGACGTGCTGTGCCTGACCTTCAGCGGGCTCTCCAAGGCCTACCGGGTCGCCGGCTTCCGCGCCGGATGGCTGGTGGTCACCGGCCCGCGCCGCCACGCCAAGGACTACCTGGAGGGGCTGACCATGCTCGCCGGCATGCGGCTGTGCCCCAACGTGCCCGCCCAGTACGCGATCCCGGCCGCGCTGGGAGGCGAGCGCAGCATCCAGGGCCTGGTCTTGGACGGGGGCCGGCTGGCCGAGCAGCGCGACCGCGCCTGGGCCGCGCTCAACGCGATCCCCGGCGTCTCCTGCGTCAAGCCCCAGGGGGCGCTGTACGCCTTCCCCCGTCTGGACCCCGAGGTCTACCCCATCCGCGACGACGAGCGTTTCGTCTTGGACCTGCTGCTGCAGGAGAAGATCCACGTCGTCCAGGGCACCGGCTTCAACTGGCCGCGGCCGGACCACTTCCGGGTTCTCACCCTGCCCCACGCCGACGACCTGGAGGTCGCGATCAGCCGCATCGGCCGCTTCCTCGCCGGCTACCGGCAGGAGGGCTGAGCCGGGCCGTCCGGTTCGCGCCCTGGGGGAGGACGCGAACCGGATGGAGGGTCACAGGTGGCGCGGTGACCAGGCCGCGCTGTCGGAGACGCCCGGCGGCAGCGGCGGCAAGAACCCCGCCCCCGGGACCCGGCGCTCCTCGTCGCTTCCCGCCCGGGCCTCCGCCCCGTCCGCGCCGGCCGGGGCGGGCCGCATCGCGGGCATCTCCTGGGTCGGCGGGACGGGGGCGGTCCCCGGCCGCGCCGCCTCGGGGGCGACCTCGGGAGCGGTGGGCGTCTGCGCCTGTTCCCGCGGCACCGCCTCGGGCTCCGGCGCAGGGGCCGTCTCGGGGGGCGCGACCTCCTCCTGGTCCTGGCGTGCGGCCTCGACGTCGGGCCGGGGCTCGGCCACCACGGGGGTGTCCGCCTCGGGCGCTGGCACAGCGGCCGGCTCGGCGGCGAACGCCTCGCGCATGGAGGCGCCGGGCGGGATCCGCTGCCACCAGGCCGCGGCCTCCTGCGCGCCGATCTCCTCCACGACCTCCAGCCACCCTTGGACGTGGGGGTGGCGGCGCACCGAGTTCCAGGTGCGCCGGTAGGGCGGCTCGTCCAGGACGATCACGCGCTCGCCGTCGGCTTCGGGGATGTCCGCGGGCACCCCCTCGTTCCAGATCCACGACCCGTCGGCGGCCGTCAGGTTCCACCAGCCGGTGACGATCTCCTCGGGACGGATCTCCCCGCCCGAGGCCGCCGCCACCCAGCTGGGAGCCGGCCGCTCCCCCGCCAGGCCACGTCCCTCGGCTCCGATGAGGGCGTCGGCCAGCAGCGTGTGGAGCTGGAAGTTGTCGCCGATGCCATCGAAACGGACCCGGAAACCACGCCCCGAGGCGCGGTCGAGGACCAGCGCCGATGCCGCCTCGGACATGCGCGCCAACGCGCCGACCTCGTCGAACTCCGGCAGGAACGCGGCCAGGTGGGCGGCGACGGCGGTGAGGTCGTCGCGCAGGACGGTGTCCTCGCGCACCGCCGCGCGCACCGCGGCCTCACCCAGCATCGTCTTGGCCGACAGGCCGTAGCGCCGTGCCGTCCACCAGCACATGGTGGCGGCGGGGGCGTTCTCGCCCAGGGCCGCGGCGACCCGCTCCTCATCGGCGGAGGTGACCTGTTCGGGCTCGGGCGGTGTGCCGCCGCCCGTCTTCTCCCAGCTCTGGAGGAACAGCGCGGCGCCCTTGCCGCTGTCGGCGGCACGGCGCAGGATCTCCACCGCGGTGGGTCCGGGGTCGGTCCCCATCTCCACCAGCGCGCCCGCGACCACCGCCAGGTCCGCGGACACGCCGGGCCCGGCGTGGTGGCCGGAGAATATGGGGGCGAGCGCCTCCAGGGCGATCGCTCGCTCCTCGGTGGGCACCTGGGAGGCGAGGCCGTGCACGTTGCGCACGGCGGGCCCGAACCGGTGGGGGTCACCGGCCAGGGCGGCGTCGATCAGTTCCTGGAAGGCGGCACGAAACGCATCGATCACCCGGGCATCCTTCCACAAATCCGGGCATGGTCGGCTCACAGCCCTAGGCGTGTCACCGCGTTGTCGTCCAAGGGGTTGGCGGTGCGGATGTAGCCGTGCACGGTGCGGGCGTTGGTCCAACGGCCCTGGCGCATGATCTCGCGGTCACCGGCTCCCCCCAGCGCGGCCTGCGTGGCAAACCCCGAACGCAGCGAATGCCCGCCAAACGCGGAGGGGTCCAGCCCCGCCCGCTCGGCGTAGCGCTTGACCAGCTCGGCCACCGCCCGGCCGGAGATCGCCCGCTGTCCGATACGCCCGTGGCGGTCGATCGCGGGAAACACCGCCCGGCCGGTCCCATCGGCCAGGTCGGTTCCGGGGTAGACGTGGCAGCGGTGGACCCGCGGGTCCTGCCCGTCGGACTCGGCCTCCAAGAGGGCGCGCACCGCAGCAGGGCCGCCGTCGCGCTGGGCCTCCACCAGGTCGGCCCAGGCCGCGAAGGCGCACACCGGGCAGGTGTGGGGCCGCCGGCCTCGGGGCAGGGCCACCTGCTGGGCGTGGCGGGCCTCCTGGTCGGTCTTGGTGACGGCCAGGCGCACGAGGAGCAGCGGTTCACCGGTCTTGGGGTCGGTGTCCACCGCCACGTCGTCGAAGGACAGGGCGGCCAGCTCGCTACGGCGCAGCGCCCCGGCGAACCCGGTGAGCAGCAGTAGCGCGTCACGGCGCCGCGCGGCTCCGGTGGGGTGGCCGGGAGCCGGACGCTCCTCCAACAACGCCTCCAGGGTGTGCAGGAGCACCGGCCGCTTGCGGGCGGGCCGGGCGCGCCGCCGTCGCCGGATGCCCCGCAGGGTCATGCGCACCACATCGGCGCGGGTGGGCGAGGCCAGGCCGTGGGCGGCGTGCACCGCGGCGATCGCCGCGGCCTTGCGTTCCAGGGTCGAGGGCGACAGCGCCCAGCGGTGCGGGTCGTCCTCGCGCACGGTGTCGGCGGCGGCCGCGAGGTAGACCGCGACGTCCACCGGGTCGGCCGGCAGCGACCGGCGCCCCTCCGCCAGGCACCAGGCGGTGAAGGCCACCCAGTCGGAGCGGTAGGCGCGCAACGTGTTGGGCGACTGGGCCGCGGCGAGGTAGCGGCCGAGCGCGCCGGCCTGCTCCTCGTCGAAGCGCCGGCGGACCGCCTCCAGCGCCGCGACGTCGATCAGCACGCTGTGGGCCACGTGGTCCAGGCCCGTGCGAACTTCGGCGGGCAGGACCTCGCCGATCTCCTCGGGGTCTTCGGCGGAGGTCACGACGCTCCCGTGAAGGCGGTGGTCATGGCGGACAGGAGTTCGGCCGGCGGGGCCAGCCACAGCAGCGCGGCACCCGACAGCAGCGCCGCGATGGCGAACATGGCGGCGGCGACCCGGCGGCGCAGCCGGAGCGCGAGGGCCACCCCGCACAGCGGGACGATCAGGGCGCAGACCACCAACAAGACGAGGTACCAGGCGGCGTTGCGCCGGGCGCCCGCGCCGACCTCGCCGGCCCCCAGCATCGCGAACGCCTCGGCCAGGTAGAACACGAAGAAGAGGGCCGAGCCGCCCGCCCATATCAGGGTCAGCGCGCTCCACACCAGCAGCGGCCAGCGCGCGGGGATGTCGACCACGACCGGATCGCGCTTGACCGTCCGCGTCGGTGTGGGGGCCGCCCGCCCGCCCTGCTCCCGCGTGGGCGTCGCGCCACGGGGCCTGCGGGTCTTCCTCTTCTTGGGTGACACACGTCCCTCCGCACTGGTTTCCCGGCGGCCGGCCGGCCGCCCCGCATCACCCTAGGACCTCGCGCGGGTGCATCGGACGGCCCGCCGGGGCCGGGCGAGCGGGGAAGGGGGACGGCCGGGGAGGCTCGGCCTCCCTGCGGCCGCGCAGGCTGGGCGGGCACGGCCCAGGTGGTCTGTGTGGGGATCGGGCGTGACCGGCTTCACGGCGCAGACCAGGGCCCCATCAGGCGAGGCCGGACCCGGGTAACGGAAGGAGCCGTCCGGGCAGGCGAGGCGCCGGCCACGGAAGGAGCCGTCCGGGCAGGCGGGGCGCCGGCCACGGTGGCGCCGTCTCGCCCCGTGCCTCCAGGGGCGGGTCAGGGCGCCGCGGCGGTCATGACCGACAGCGCGCGCCGCACCCCGGGGCGCGGGGGGTCATCCGGGCAGGAGCAGCGTCCCCGAGGCGAACACCACCGGCCACAGGAGAAGGACCAGGGACAGCCGCGCGGTGAGCGGGTCGTCGGCCACCGTCGCGATCGCCGCACACAGCAGCGGCAGGCCGACGGCCGCGCCGACACCGAGCGTGTACCATTCGGCGGCCGAGCGCACCCCCTCCCCCGACTGGGTCGCGGCGATTCCGTTGAGACAGCCCACCGGGCCCAGCAGCATGCAGAGCAGGGCGAGCACCCCCACGGTCACGCGCACGCCCCGCTGGCGCCGTTGCGGTGCGCCGGGACCGCCTTCGGGCGTTGACATCGTTCTTCCCTTCCAAGGTCGTGGCCGCTATGGGCGCCGTGGTTCAGGCGGGAAGGCGGAGCAGGTCGCGCTCGTCGAGGAAGTCGGCGACGGCGTCGGCGAGCTCGGGGATCCCCCGATCCGCCACCTCCAGTTCCAGCACGGGCAGACGCGAGGAGGCCGCGGCGGCGCGCAGCTCCTCCTGTTCGCGGACGAACGTCGACAGGTCGTCGTACTGGGAGGGGTTTCCCGACACCTTCAACCGCTCGGCGCGCGCCGCCGGGAAGGTGGCGGGCGCGCGCGTGCACAACACCACCACGAAGCCCAACGGGGCCAGGCGCTCCTCCAGCCAGCCGAAGTCGTAGTGGCGGCCCAGGCGGGCCTGGTGCACCCGGGTCGACAGGTGGAAGCGGTCGACGATCCAGGAGTAGTAGCGCTGGAGCTCAAACATCCGCACCCAGGTGCGGTAGGTCTCCAACGCCGGGTCCGCCAGCTCGGGGCCGAAGTCGATCAGGCTGGGCCCCCACGCCTGGTTGGACAGTCCGCTCCACTCGGCCGAGACCAGCGGCGAGTGGTAGCGGTAGCGGCGCGGGCCCACGATACGGGGGTGCTCGTTCAGCGCGAACGCCAGATCGGTCTTGCCGGTCAGGCGGGTGCCCTCCAGGATGATCTTGGGGCACAGCGGAGTGGTGGGGATCGAGGTCACAGCGTAATCCAACGCGGTCGCGGCGCCGTGATCAAGACCGTGGGCGTGTGGCGATGGCCGGTCGCGGACTGCGGGGGCGGACACGGGCAGCGCGCCGCCGTGGTGGTCGGCCTCCCCGGCGTCCATGCGTGCCGTCCCCGCCGGTCCGGGCCGTGGTGACGAGACGACGGTCGGGCGGGGCCGTCTCAGGGGCGCGGGGTCCAGCGCGTTTCCCCGGCGGGCGGCCAGGGGCGGGCCCGGGCGCACAGGTCGGCGAAGCCCGCCAGCACCCGCAGCTCGCCCACCGAGCGGGGCGCCGCGGTGACCAGTCCCGGGGAGTAGACCAGCGCGGCGAGCACCTGCGCCCGGGACAACGCGACGTTGAGCCGGTTGCGCGAGAGAACGAAGTCCAGCCCCCGGGTGGCCTCGGCCGCGCTGGAGACCGTCATCGAACAGACCACCACCGGCGCCTCCTGCCCCTGGAAGCGGTCCACGGTGCCCACCCTGACCTGCTCCAGGCCGGCCTCCTCCAGCGCCCGCCGCAGCGCGCGGACCTGGAGGTTGTAGGGCGCCACCACGAGGATGTCGGCGCCGGTCAGCTCGCGCGGCGGTGCGCCCGGTTCGCTGAAGCCCGTCCCGACCAGGCGGGTGACCAGGTCGAGGACGGCCGTGACCTCCTCGGGGCTGTGGGTGGCCCGCCCGGCGTGTTCCACCTCCACCCGGTACAGCCCGGGTTCGGCGGCCTGTAGATCGCGCAGCGCCGCGGAGGGGTGGGCGTGCAGCAGCCCCCGGTAGGACAGGTGCGACACCGGGGCGCACACCGCCGGATGCATCCGGCGGGTCTGGTCCAGGAAGTAGCCCATGGAGGGGGCGATGATCTCGTCGTCGCCGACCAGGTGTTCCAGCGCGGAGGCGTCGGCGCCCTCGCCGTGAGTGCCCTGGACGACCTGCGGTAGCTGCTGGGGGTCGCCGAGCAGGACCAGGTTGTGGGCGGCGGCGGAGACGGCGAGGGTGTCGGCCAGGGCGAACTGGCCGGCCTCATCGACGATGAGCACGTCGAAGGGGTCGGCCAGGATCGTCTCGTTGGCGAAGTTCCAGGCGGTGCCGCCGACCAGGTAACCGCCCTCCTGTCCCGAACGCCACCCCGCCAGTGCCTTGACGTCGCGCGGCTGGTGCCAGGGCAGGTCGGGGTCGGCCTTCTTCGCCGGGCGCTTGGCGCAGGGCAGGTCCGCGCCGGCCGCCCGCACCGCGGCCGACAAGACGTTCTCCACCGCCTTGTGGCTGGTCGAGCAGACGCCCACGCTGCGCCCCTGGGCGACCAGGTGGGTGATGAGCCGCGCGGCCAGGTAGGTCTTGCCGGCCCCCGGCGGCCCCTGCACCGCGAGGTAGGAGGAGTCGAGCCGTTCCACCGCCGCGATCACCGTGGCGACGAGATCACCGTCGTAGTGGGCGGGGTCGGGCAGCTCGCCGCCGTCGCGCAACCGGGGCGGGCGGCGGCGCAGCACGTCCAGCCCGGCGCCCTCGCGCGGTTCGGGCAGCGCGGCGACGGCCTGTTCGGCCACCCCGTGCAGCGCGGTGTCCTTGGGCGCCGAGCGCACCGGCGGGCCGGGCAGCACCGCGATCGGCGCGCGGGCGTAGGTGTCGCCGGGGTCGGCGGTCTCCACCAGCGTGACCCGGTCGGGGCCGGCGCTGTGGACGCGGGCGGTGACCGCGGTGGCGGGCTGGCCGGGCGGCCCCGCGTACAGCAGCCGCACGTCGTCGCCTGCGCTGTAGGGGTGGGGGCGGGCCGGGTCGGCGCGCACCTCCAGCTCGCGTCGGGACTTGCGCCGGCGGCCGGTGGGCTCCTGCCACTCCCCCGCGCGCACCCGCACCGGGACCAGGCAGTCGTTGTCGGCCTCCAGCTCCTCGACCGGCGCGGACAGGCGGCGGAAGTAGTCCCACCACGACGGGTTCTCCTCGCGCCGGTAGTAGCCGACGAGGGCGGCGAGCAGGGCGCGGGCCTGCTGGTCGGCGTCGCGTGCGGCGGGGTCGGCGGGGACCCCCTCCAGCAGCGGGTCGGTGAGGGCGCGCAGGCGGGCCTCCACTTCGGCGCGCAGGCGGGCCCGCTCCGCCGCCGCCTCGGGGTCCTCCTCGATCAGCTCGGACTGGCGCAGCGGTCGCACGGTGATGCCGTGCTCGTCGCGCCGTTCCTCCAGCCAGTCGCGCAGCCGGGCCGTGGACACGCAGTCGTCGCGGTTGTAGGCGGCGATGTCGGCCAGGATCTTCTCGGCGCGTTCGGACTCCCCGGCCTCGCGGGCGGCGAGGTAGTCGGCGTAGGCGTCGATGCTGGAGGTGGCGGTGGTGACCTCGCCCGAGCGTCCGCCTCCCAGGTAGAGCGGCTCCAGGTACTTGATGGAGTAGGAACGCTGTGACACGCGCAGGCTCTTCTTCACCACGGTGTACAGGTCGACGAGCCGTCCGCCGCGCAGGAGTTCATCGACCTCGGTCTCGCGGGTGGCGAACGCGGCGGCGAGCAGTTTGAGCCGGTCGGCCTCGTAGGAGGCGTAGTGGTAGATGTGGGCGTCGGGGTCGGCGTCCATGCGGGCGACGGCGAAGTCCACGAACTCCTCGAAGGCGCGTTTCTCGCCGGCGCGGTCGTGGGCCCAGAAGGGGTGGAAGAGGGTCTGTCCCTCCTCCTCGGTCACCGCGCCGAACAGGTACTCCAGGCCGCGTTCGCCCGCGTCCCCGTAGTAGGGGTAGCCCTCCATGTCGAAGAACACGTCGCCGGGGCTGGGCGCGGGCAGGGAGGCCAGCCCCTCCTCGGCGTAGACCTCGGCGATGACGGTGCCGACGGGGTCGTCGACGGTGCGGGTGGCGTCCTGGCGGACCTGGAGCGCGGCCTGTTCGCGCAGGCGGGTGTAGGAGTGGCGGGGCAGGGCGGCGGGGCGGTCCTCCTCGGTGGCGGCGGCCAGCGCGTCGATCGTGGTGATGCCCACGTCGTGCAGCTTGCGCACCTGGTCGGTGCGGATCCCGGCGACCAGGGACAGGTGGCGGGCCCGGGAGCGGCCTTCGGCGCACATGGCCGCGTAGCCGCAGCGTTCGCAGGTGTGCCGGGGCTCGCCCCACAGTGGCCGGGGCAGTGAGGCGGGCGTGTCCAGCCGGCGCACGAGGCGGTCGCGTACGGGGGCGAGGAAGGGGATGAACTCGGCGACCCGGTGGGAGCGGATGGCGCGGTCGCCGGTGAGCAGGTGCATCTGCTCGGGTGGGCGTGGCGCGACCCGGGACAGGGCGTCGGCGTAGGCGGCCAGCTGGAGGACCGCTCCGGGGCCGGGGTCGCGGGCGAGTTTGGTGTCCCAGGGCTCGTAGGAGCCGTCACCGGGGCGCCGTTCGCCGGTGGCGGGGTCCACGCGGGTGCTGATGAGGAAGTCCGCGCGGCCGTGGAAGGCGACGTGGGGGGCGATCGGCTGGTAGAAGACGCCCTGGTAGATCACCGGGGCGCCGGCCGCCATGGCCTCCGTGGTGGCGCGTGCCGCCGCGGTCATCGCGGCCTCGGTGGGTTCTGGGTCGTCGATGGCGACGACGCCGTCGCCGAACAGTTCCCGCAGGCGCTCCAGTTCGGCCTGCTCGTGGGCGGCTCCATGGCGGGCGACGAGGGGGTCGATGTCGGCGGGGACCGGCGCGCCGGGGACCCGGGCGGCCAGCGCGGCCTTGAGCGCGCTGCGGTGGTCGCACTCCATCGCGTCGACGAGATCGGTGGGGGAGATCACCCAACCCGACACGGTGCGAAACACCGGCACGCCCCTTCCCGGCAGTGGAACTCCCGGGGAATTGTGTCACGGCCCCGCCGTGGCGGGGCCGTGACACGGGCGGGCGGTGGCGTCGGGGCGGCGGGTTACTCGACGACCTGCCATTCGACGTCGACGACGCCCTGGCTGGCCGAGGCGATGGTCTCGAAGGCGGCCGTGGACAGGTCCAGGCAGCGGCCGTCGATGTAGGGGCCGCGGTCGTTGATGCGTACCGTGACGCTCTTGCCGTTGGCGGGGTTGGTGACCTCGACCATCGTGTGCATCGGCAGGGTCTTGTGCGCCGCGGTCATCGCGGAGGGATCGAAGGTCTCGCCGCTGGCGGTGGGCTGGGGGTCGCTGTACATCGACGCCTCGCAGCTGCCGCCCTGGCCGGTGGGGGCCGGCGAGGCGCCGGAGTCGCCCGAGGTGCCGGTGGAGGAGGTCTCCCCGGTGTCCTGGGTCTCCGCGCGGGGTTCCTCCTTCTCGGCCTGGCGGGCCGAGCCGTTGAAGGCCTGGACGGCCTGGTCGGTGGCCTCGGCGCGCAGCCGCTCGGCCGTCTGGGGGTCCGGGGAGGAGACGGCGCCCTCGGAGAGCGGGGCCAGGGCCGCGGTGCGGGCCTGGGGGATGGCGGCGGCCTCAGGCGTGGTGGCGGGGGCGTCCAATGCGGCGGCGCCCGCGGTGGCGCCGGCGACGACGACGGCGCCGGCGGCCGCGGTGGCGACGATCAGGCGCTTGGACTTGGTGAACGGCGCGGGGCGAGAGGGCCGGTGAGTGCCCACGGCGAAGATCCTTTGATCGGGAGCAAGGGATGTGGCCGCGCGGGGTTCCACGAAGAGTGGGGAGAGCGGCGACGGCCACCGGCCACCCAGAGCACGGGGTGGCGACGTAGGGAGCGCCGGGATCGGTGTGACCTCGGGGGCGCCGTGTTCGAGCGTATGGGTAACGGGAGGGTAACGGAACCCGAAAGGCAGAGTTTGTGGGCCAAGTCACGTATTTTGACATGTTTTGCCCGTTTTGTCCGTCCGGTCATGCGCACACCGCCCTCCTCCCCTCACCCACGGTGCCGACCCGGCGCCATTCCGCGCTTCGGCGCGCTGGGCACGTGTCTACCGGCGAGAGGAAAGCGGGGTCAACGATCTGCGGCGATTTTGCCGAGACGGGACAACCCCTCCCGCCGGCCCACCGGCTCCGGGCTCACCCACGGCGTGGCGGCACCAAAACCCGCTCCAGGTCGGCGGCCAGCACGATCTCGCCCCCGAAGTGCCGCGCGGCCTGCTCCACGAACCGCTCGTCCGCGTCCTGCTCATAGCGTTCGGAGATGTGGGTGAGCACCAGCCGACGCACCCCCGCCTCGGCCGCGATCCGCCCCGCCTGGCCCGCCGTCAGGTGCCGGTAGGCCACGGCCAGCTCCTCCTCGGCGTCCAGATAGGTGGACTCGATCACCAGCAGGTCGGCCCCCTCGGCCAGCCGCACCGCGTTGTCGCACATCCCGGTGTCCATCACGAAGGCGAACACCTGCCCGCGGCGGACCTCACTGTGGTCGGCCAGGTACACCCGCTCCCCCGCGGCGTCCAGTACCGACCCCTCCGCCTTGAGACGGCCCACCGCCGGCCCGCTCACCCCGCGCGCGGCCAGCCCCTCGGCGCGGATGCGCACACCGTCGGGTTCGGCCAGGCGGTACCCGTAGGTCGGGATCCGGTGCTCCAGCGGCAGAGCGGTCAAGGTGAAGTCGGCCTCTCCCGGCAGCTCGGCCGCCGGCCCCTCCACGGGCTGGGCCACGACCGAATCGGTGTCGGCGAACTCGGTGGCGTGGCGCAGCCGGCGCCAGTACCGCTCCCCCGCCGCGGGAAACGCCACCCGCACCTCATGGGCCACCTGATCCCGCGCGATCCGCTGCACCACCCCGGGCAGCCCCAGACTGTGGTCGCCGTGGAAGTGGGTCACGCAGATCCGGGTCAGGTCGTGCGCGGCCAGCCCGGCCAGCCGGAGCTGGCGCTGGGTCCCCTCCCCCGGGTCGAACAGCAGACCGTGGGAGTCCCAGCGCAGGAAGTAGCCGTTGTGGTTGCGCCGTCGGGTCGGCACGGCGCTGGAGGTCCCCAAGACGACGAGTTCACGCATCGACATGCAGGGGATCATCCCAGCTTCGCCATGGGGCGGCGATGGAATATCCCGCGCACCCGGTACAGGAGAACCGCGTTCCAGCGCCACCGCTCAGCAGCCAAGCGCGGATCCGGCGCGCCGGGCCAGGGAGGTCCCCGCCCCCGGCCTCCCCGCCTCCAGCGTGGGCCGTCTCGGCCCCCGGCACCTCCCCGGGGTGAGCGCCCGCCATGACAGCCCCACGGCGATCCGGGGCCCGCCCAGGTCGGCCGGCTCCAGGCGGGGCACCGGTGGCCAAGACGGCCGCGCGCAACCGCCGCGCCGGCATCGTGTCGCCCTCGACACCCGGGTGGGGGCTCCTCGGCCGGCCCGCGCTCAGCGGATCCGGATCGGCCGCGGCGAGCCGCGGGGACGGCCGCCGCGCCGGGGCCGAGGGCGAGGCGGCGCTCGGGGACACCGCCCGGTGGAAGGGCATCGGTGTCCGTCCCCGCCGCCCCGGGGCGCCGGGCACAGGCCCGCGCGGGCCGATGGCCTCCCCCGAAAAGTCAGCCCAGACGGTGGCGGGTCACCTCCGGCATGCCATCGGGGAACAGCGCCGCAGCGGGGTCGGTCAGTTCGACCCCGTTGAGAACGGCGACGGTCCGCGCCAGCTCGGCGTTGTTCAGATGCCCGCCCACCGCGCGAATGGCCTCACGTAGCGCCGTCACCACCTCGACACCGCGTGCCAACACCGCATAGTGCGCCGCAACAGCGGGCGTCCGCGACTGGCAGGCCGCGCAGTGCAACAGCACCCGCTTGCCCTCGGCCCGCAGCGTCGCGACGGCGCGCGCCGCCTGGTCCAGCACGAAGTGCAGATTGGAGTTGAGCCCGGTGGTATCGGCCAGCCACACCTCGACGGTGTCGCGTGCCGGTAAATGAGCGGGCATGTCCCCGGCACCGACCTGGCACAGCGACACCACGGCCTGGGCATCGGTGGCGGTGGGAACGTAGGGGAGGCTGCACAGGATCACGCCGGGGTCATGGGGGTGGGGCACCTGGAAGGGGGCGTAACGGTTGAAGGGCAGGGAGGAGGCGCATTCGACCTCGGGCCACTGATCCGGCCGGGGTCCGCGAACGGCCACCACCGCGCCGATGACGAGACGGCGCAGCGGCAGGATGTCGGCGAGCCTGCGCTGGATCTCCAGCGGGACCGCGGAGACGCCCCAGCGCGCCCCCGCCAGGGCACCGGCGTACAACGCTGCCTCCGGCCCCCCGGAGGCGTGGGCCGACCGGATCGCGTCGACCAGGTGGCGGCAGGGGAACGTCCGGCGGGCCGGATCCAGCCGGGGCACCGGTGTCGTGGTCACCGCCCGCCAGGCCGCGGAGATCGGACCGTAGGCCGACGTGGACGCGGCCGGTATGAGCACCCCCTCCTCGACCGCCTGGCGCAAAGCCAGCGCCCAGGCGAGCTCGGCTTCGGTGTCGACGGCCTTGGCGACGGCCCGCGGGTCGTCCAGGTGCCGCAGCGCGGTCATGACCAGCCAGGCCAGGTAGGAGGAACCCGTCCCGTCGGCGTCGGGCCGCTCCAGCGCGCCGATCTCCGAGTCGGGGAGCCGGGCCAGGCAGGCCGCCATCGCCGCCCCGGCCAGGGCGCCGGCGGCACGATCCAGCCGGGGATACTCCAGGCGCCAGTCGTCCGCTCGCCCAGGGATCGTCGTTTTCACGGGAAACCTCCCACTCCTCGCCTGAACGGCCGTTGCGGATATTCCCACGCGCCGATCAAGTAGCACCGCGCCGCCGCTTCCGGCCAGGCCGTTTTCCCCAGGGGAGGAACATGGGAAGGCCGTGGGGAAGGGATCAGCGACCGCGGAGGGAATCGTAGAGGAGACGCCGCGTCAGGGCCTCGGCCGGCCCCGGAGGTCCCGCCCGGTGCAGGACGTGGGCGCCCACGACCGTGACCAGCCAGACCGCCGTGGCCGGCGCGACCACGGAGGCGCTGCGCCGGAGCGCGGCCGAACGCGGGGCCCCGAGATCGAGGGCGGGCTGAGCTACGCGCTGGAGGAGGTCGAACGACTGCGCAGGGAGCACCTGGGCAAGGGCATCGACTCGGCCCCCTGACCAGGCCCTTCCGCGGCCCGGGCCACCGCGATCCGCCCGGGCCCCCGTGTGACGCCGGGCCCGGCCCGCTCGACGGGACCGGGCTCGCCCCACACCGTCGCCCGGCCGCACCCCTCCTCAGGAGGCCGGAATGCGCACGGCGATGAGGGTGATGTCGTCGCGCGGGTCGCCGAGCTCACCGGCCAGTCCGGCGCACAACTCGTCCAACGGCCACTCGTGGTGGAGGGCGGCGTACCCGCGCAGCCGGGTCATCCCGGTGTCGAGGTCCTGGACGCGCGACTCCACCAGTCCGTCGGTGTAGAGCAGGAGGGTCGAGCCGGGCGCCAGCACCATCTCGGCGGTGGGCCGAGGAGCCTCGGGCAGCGCGCCGAGGAGCGGGGCGTGCCCGCCGGAGAGGTGGCGGGCACGGCCGTTGCCGGAAACGAGCAGGGGCGGTGGATGCCCGGCCACCGACCACGACAGCCGCCAGGCCCCCTCGGCGGCGGGCCGCAACCGGGCGAAGACGGCGGTGGCCGAGTCCGCCAGCGCAAGATGGTCCTGGGCGCGGTCCAAGCGTCTCAGGATGGTGCCGGGATCGTCGTGGGGACGGTCGACGGCCAGAGCCCGCAACATGCTGCGCAGTTCGCTCATGCGCGAGGCCGCCTGGATGTCGTGTCCCGTGACGTCCCCGATGATCAGAGCCAGGTCGCCGCCGGGCAGGGGGAAGGCGTCATACCAGTCGCCGCCGACCTCGGCGGCGTGGCTGGCGGGCCGGTAGTGCGCGCTCAGCTCCAGCCCTGGATGGGCGGGCAGGTCGGTGAGCAGCGCGCGTTGCAGGGTGGCGGCGATGTCGGCCTGCCCCGCGTGCAGGCGGGCGTTGTCCAGGCCGAGCGTGGCGCGGCGGGCGATCTCCTCGGCCAGGGAGAGGTCGGCCTCGTCGAAGGGGCGCTCCCCCGGGGCGCGGGTCAACGTCAACGTCCCGAGCGTCGCCAGGCGCGTCCTCAGCGGCACGACCAGTGCCTGGCCCGCGCCCAGCCCGGTCAGCATCGCGGCGGTGGCCCGCTCCAGCGCGTCGGCGTCCGGTGGGGGGACGAAGGGGGCGGCCAGGTGGCGGGTGGGTCCTCCGGCCAGCACCTGCGCCACGACGGCCTTGGAGACCGGCCCGTGCCGCGGCAGATCGTCCTCCAACGCGCCGGCGGGCACCCGGTCCGGGGCGCGGTGGGCCCAGGCCACACGGTGCAGCCGGCCCGCGCTCGCGGCGAGGTCGACCAGCGCGGCGTCGGCGATCCGGGGGACCAGCAACCGGACCAGCCTGCGCAGCCCCTCCTCGGCGTCCAGGGTGCTGCTCAAGGCCACGGTCAGCTCGCCGAGCCAACTGGTCTCGGCCAGGTCGGACTCGGCCCGCTCCCGCAGGGCCTCGCTGTGGGCGTAGCGGTGCGCGCGCTGCTCCTCCCAGTCCCGCCGTGCGGCGTCGTCGTGGAAGAGCACCACGGCTCCCCCGCCCGAGGGCAGCGGCGTGGCCGTCCACCACACGGCCGACGTGGTGCCGTCGGAGCGCAGTAGCACGGCGCGGTCACCGCTGACGCCGTGGCCGTCGGCGAGCTCCTCCAGGATCGGTCGCTGTTCCGGCAGCCCGTGGTCACCCCCGGGAAGGGGGTTGAGGAGACGGTGGGCGTCCTTTCCCAGCAGCGCGCCAGGGGGGTAGCCCAGGTGACGTTCCGCCCACGGATTGCAGGCGATGATCTTCCCCGCGGCATCGACGACGTAGACCCCGGCCCCCAGTTCGGTGAACAACACCGACAGTAGGTGCGCGTCCACCGGCGGAAGCGGGCCGCCGCCCGTCTGATCGCCCCCCATGTGCCCTATTCTGCCCGGAGGGCGAGGAGGGATGTACCGAGGCCGCGCGCTCGCGGCCGTCCCCGCTCAGCTCGATCCGCACCGTCGTGTCCGCCGCCACGGTGACGAGACGCATCGCGCGCACCGGCACGGTCCACGTGTTCCGCCCCCGGATGAGCCGCAACCGCTCCCCGTCGAAACGCGCGGTGAAGCCGCGCCCGGAAACCACGATCTCGGGTTCGTCGGCCACCGGCCGATCATGTGACATGCCGGGATCGTAGCGATGGAGGCGGCCGGTGCGAAGACGTCGAGGCCGGCCGGGCGGCCCGGCCGGGGCGTGCCGGTCGCGCACGGCTCCACCCCCGAGGCGGGACCCCCGTCGCCGGCGCGGGACCACCGTTGTCTCCGGCCCCGCCGGATCACACCCCCCTCAACTGCGGTGACAGGACAACGAAACGTGGCCGTCACGGAAGGCTGACGGCGGTGAAACACCGACCCGCTTCCCTGGACCCACCGAAACCTGTTCGGGACGCGGCGTCGCGGCCCCCGAGTCGAGCACCGCTAGGAGAACCATCCGGCTATGAGACAACTCGTCGTCATCGGAAACGGCATGGTCGGCCACCGTCTCGTCGAGGCGGTGCGCGACCGGGACACCGACGGCACCTGGCACATCACCGTGCTGGCCGAGGAGTCCCGTCCCGCCTACGACCGGGTGGCCCTGTCGTCGTACTTCGACGGCGCCTGCGAGGAGGACCTGCGCCTGCCCGACCTGGTCCGCCGGGGAGGTGTGGACCTGAGGCTCGGCGAACCCGCCACGGCCATCGACCGGGCCGGACGGACCGTCACCACCCGCACCGGCGCCGTGGTCGGCTACGACGCGCTCGTCCTGGCCACGGGCTCCTCGGCGTTCGTACCACCGGTCCCCGGCCACGACCTGCCCGGTTGCCACGTCTACCGGACCCTGGACGACCTCGACGCGATCACCGCCTCCGCGCGAGACGCCCGTACCGGTGTCGTCATCGGCGGCGGCCTGCTGGGGCTGGAGGCGGCCAACGCGCTGCGCCTGCTCGGCGTGCGGGCCCACGTCGTCGAGCTGGCCCCCTGGTTGATGCCCGCCCAGATCGACGAAGGAGGCGGCGCCCTGCTGGGTGGCCTGATCGCCGAGACGGGGGTCACCGTGCACACCGGTGTCGGGGTCGAGGCGGTCGAGGCCGGCGCCGACGGCCGGGTCGCCCGGGTCAGGTTGGGCGAGCGTGAACTCGCCGCCGACATCGTGGTGTTCGCCGTGGGGATCCGGCCGCGCGACGAGCTGGCCCGCGCCGCCGGCCTGGAGGTCGGCCCGCGCGGCGGCGTCGTCGTCGACGAGGCGTGCCGCACCCTCGACGAGGCGATCTACGCGGTCGGCGAGTGCGCCCAGGCCGGTGGGACCGTCTACGGTCTGATCGCTCCCGGCAACGCGATGGCCGAGGTCGTCGCCGACCGCCTGCTCGGCGGCACCGCCGCGTTCACCGGCGCCGACACCTCCACCAAGCTCAAGCTGCTGGGCGTCGACGTCGCGAGCTTCGGCGACGCCCACGGCCGGACGCCGGGCGCGCTGGAGGTCGTGCTCAACGACGCGCCCGGCCGCCGTTACGCCAAGCTCGTGGTCTCCGACGACGCCCGCACGCTGCTGGGCGGCGTCCTCGTCGGCGACGCCACCGCCTACGCGGGGTTGCGCCCCCTCGTGGGACGCGAACTGCCCGGTGACCCGCTCGACCTCATCGCCCCGGGGCGCGAGGGCGGGGGGATCGGGGTGGGCGCGCTCCCCGACGACGCCCAGGTCTGCTCCTGCAACGCCGTCACCAAGGGCGCCCTGGTCACCGCCATCCACGACGGGGCCTGCGACGTGGCCGTGCTGAAGGGCTGCACCGGGGCCGGCACCAGCTGCGGCAGCTGCGTCCCCATGCTCAAGACGCTGCTGGCCGAGGCCGGGGTGGAACAGTCGCGGGCCCTGTGCGAGCACTTCGAGCAGTCCCGCGCCGAGTTGGTCGAGATCGTCACCGCGACCGGTGTCGCCACCTTCTCCGAGCTGATCGCCCGCTATGGCCGCGGCCGGGGCTGCGACGTCTGCAAACCGGCGGTCGCCTCGATCCTGGCCTCCCTCAACGGCGGCCACATCCTCGACGGCGAGCAGGCGGCCCTCCAGGACACCAACGACCACTTCCTCGCCAACATCCAGCGCAACGGCACCTACTCGGTGGTGCCGCGCATCCCCGGCGGGGAGATCACCCCCGACAAGCTCATCGTCATCGGGGAGGTCGCCCGCGACTTCGGGCTCTACACCAAGATCACCGGCGGTCAGCGCATCGACCTGCTCGGGGCCCGGGTCGAACAGCTCCCGGCGATCTGGCGGCGCCTGGTCGACGCCGGATTCGAGTCGGGGCACGCCTACGGCAAGTCCCTGCGCACGGTGAAGTCGTGTGTCGGCTCCACGTGGTGCCGCTACGGGGTGCAGGACTCCGTCGGGCTGGCGATCGAGCTGGAGCTGCGCTACCGGGGGCTGCGCGCCCCGCACAAGATCAAGGCCGGGGTGTCGGGGTGCGCGCGCGAATGCGCCGAGGCGCGCGGCAAGGACATCGGCGTCATCGCGACCGAGAAGGGGTGGAACCTCTACGTCGGCGGCAACGGCGGCTTCCGGCCCCGCCACGCCGACCTGCTCGTCTCCGACGTCGACCACGACACCCTCATCCGCTACATCGACCGGTTCCTGATGTTCTACGTGCGCACCGCCGACCGGTTGCAGCGCACCGCGGCCTGGATCGAGGCCATGGACGGAGGACTGGACCACCTGCGCGCCGTCGTCGTCGACGACGCGCTGGGCATCGCCGCGGACCTGGAGGCCGCCATGGCGCGCCACGTCACCGGATACGCCGACGAATGGCGCGGGGTCCTCGACGACCCCGACAAGCTGGCCCGGTTCGTCTCCTTCGCCAACGCCCCCGACGTCCCCGACCCGACGATCGCGTTCGAAACCGAGCGGGAGCAGCCCGTTCCCGCAGGACCCGTCACGCTGGGCATGCCCGTCCGGCGCCCGCACGCGGAGGTGTGACAGATGACCGTTTTGGCCCTGGACTCCGGTCTCACCTGGATCCCCGCCTGTCCCGCCGACCGGCTCACCCCCGAACGCGGCGTGGCCATCCTCCTGCCCGACGGCGGCCAGGTCGCGCTGTTCCGCACGTTCGACGGCGCGCTGTACGCCATCGACAACATCGACCCCTTCAGCCACGCCGCGGTGATGGCGCGCGGGATCGTCGGCGACCGCGATGGAGAGCCGACCGTGGCCTCGCCCATGCTCAAGCAGGTGTTCTCGCTGCGCACCGGGGTGTGCCTGGATGATCCATCGGTGCGCCAGGCCGTCCACACCGTCCGCGAGCGCGACGGGGTCGTCGAGGTCACCGTCCGGCCCAGCGGCGGGACGGCATGAGCCGCGCCCCGGCCTCCACGCCGGCGGCCCCCGTGCCCGAGGCGGGGACCGCCGGCGTCGAACCGCTGTCGGGGTACACCGTGGCGGTGACCGCCGCGCGTCGCGCCGAGGAGTTGAGCGCGCTGCTGCGACGCAAGGGCGCCGAGGTGGTGTGCGCGCCGGCCCTGCGCATCGTCCCGCTCAGCGACGACCGGCGGCTGATGGACGTCTCGCGCGAACTCGCCCACCGGCCCCCCGACGTCGTCGTGGCGACCACCGGTATCGGCTTTCGCGGCTGGGTGGAGGCGTGCGAGACGTGGGGACTGGCCGAACCGCTGCTGGCGGGGATGCGCGGCTCGCGGCTGCTGGCACGCGGTCCCAAGGCCAAGGGGGCGATCCGCGCGGCCGGCCTCACCGAGGAGTGGTCGCCCCCCTCGGAGTCCTCCGCCGAGGTGCTGGACCACCTGCTCGCCACCGGTGTGGCGGGCCTGCGCATCGCGGTGCAGCTCCACGGCGAGCCTCTGCCCGACTTCTGCGCCACGCTGCGTCTGGCCGGCGCGGACGTCGTCGAGGTGCCCGTCTACCGTTGGACCACGCCCGACGACGTCGCGCCGTTGGACCGGCTCATCGACGCCGTCCTCACCGGCCAGGTCGACGCCGTGACGTTCACCAGCGCCCCGGCCGCTGCGGGGCTACTGCAACGGTCCCGGGCCAACGGCACCGAGGAGCGGCTGGTCGGCGCGTTGCGGGGTGAGGTGCTGGCCATGTGCGTCGGCCCGGTCACCGCGCGCCCGCTGATGATCCGGGGGATCCCCACCGTGTGGCCGGCGCGGGCCCGTATCGGCGCGCTGGTCAAACGGCTCGCGGACGAGCTCCCCGACGCCTCCCCGTCCCTGCCCGTGGCCGGCCACCTGGTGCGCTTGCGCGGACACGCGGTGTTGGTCGACGAGGAGCTACGGCCGGTCTCGCCCGCGCCGATGCGGGTGCTGCGCGAACTGGCCCGCCGTCCCGGCGAGGTCCGCGACCGCGCCGACCTGCTCGCCTCGCTGGGCGGCGACGCCGACGCGCACGCGGTGGAGACCGCGGTGGCCCGGTTGCGTTCGGCCCTGGGCGATCCCCGCATCATCCAGACCGTGGTCAAGCGCGGTTACCGGCTGGCGCTGGACCCGGGCGCGTGCTGACCGCCCCCGTCACCGGTTCGCGCCGCGGGGCCCGGACCGGCCAGGAACGTGAGGAGGGCCTTGTGCGCCCCACCCTGCTGCTCGCCGTGCACGGTACCCGTGATCCGGACGGCCTCGACGTCACCAGGGCCCTGGCCCGAGGTGTCCGGGAACGCGCCGGCGTCCCGGTGCGGCTGGCCTTCGCCGACGTGCGGGATCCGGACGTGGGCGACGTCGCCGCGACGATCAGCGGGCCGATCGTCGTCGTCCCCGCCTTCCTGGCCGCCGGCTACCACGTGCGGGTCGACATCCCCGGCCAACTCGCCCGGGTCGGACGCTTCGACGCGCGGATCACCGGCGCGCTGGGCGGCGACCCGCGGCTGGTGGCCGCGGCCGCGCGGCGGCTGCGCGAGGCCGGATGGCGCGCCCCCGACGCGGTGGTGCTGGCCGCCGCGGGATCGTCCGACCCCGGCGCGCTGGCCGAGGTGGCCGACGCGGCCGGGCGGCTGGCCGAGACGCTGGGGAGCCCCGTGCGCACCGGCTACATCGCCACCGGGACGCCGACCGTCGCGCAGACCGTCGCGGCCCTGCGGGCCGAGGGGCACCGGCGTGTGGCGATCGCCTCCTGGCTCCTCGCCCCCGGCCTGTTCCATCAGCGCCTGGCCGGTGCCGGGGCCGACCTGGTCGCCGGGCCGCTGTGCCCCGACAGTGGCGTGGCCGCCGCCGTCGTGGCCCGCTACCGGGAGGCGGTGGCCCCGGCCCGGGTGTGATCCGCCGCCGGCCGCAGCATCCAGGGCGTCACAGGGCGTGGCCGCCGGCGACCTGGAGCACCTGGCCGGTGACCCAGCGGGCCTGACGTGAGGCGAGGAAGACCACGGCGTCGGCGATGTCGTCGGGTTCGCCGACACGTCCCAGGGGGACGATCGCGCGGACCTCCTCGATCGCCTCCGGTCCGATCCAACCGGTCTGGACCGGGCCGGGGGCGACCGCGTTGACCCTGATCCCCGAGGAAGCCAGGTCCAGTGCCGCGGCGCGGGTGAACGCCTCCAGGGCCGCCTTGGAGGTGCCGTAGCCGATCTGGCCGGGGAAGGCCCGGGCGGCGTCGGTGGACACGTTGACCACGCACGCCCCCTCCTCGGGGGCGCGTCGGGCGAGCTCGGCGGTGAGCAGCGCGGGGGCGATGGCGTTGACCCGGTAGTGGCGCTCCAGACCGTCCGCGGTGAGCGCGTCCACGGTGTCGGGGCTCTCGCAGTGGGCGGCGTTGTTCACCAGCACCCGCACCGGTCCCAGCCGCTCCCCGACCGCCTCGAACAGCCGGCGGGGCGCGTCGGCCTCGGACAGGTCGGCCGCGACCGCGATCCCGCCCAGTTCGGCGGCCAGCGCGTGGGCGTCCTCCGCCTCGGGGAAGACGTGCTCCCAGCGAACCCCGCGCGGGGGCGCGGGGGCGTGGCCAGGTGGTGGACGGCGACCTTGGCCCCTTGGGCGGCGAAGGCCCGCGCGATGGCCGCGCCGATCCCTCCGGCGGCTCCGGTCACCAAGACGACGCTTCCCGAAAGTCCCGTGTCGATCATGGCCGCAGCCTGGCGCATCCGACCGGCGAGGGGCAACGGGATAACCGGGTGGGCCCGGAGGGAGAAAACGGGTGGGCCGTGTCGGAGTCGGGCACTACCGTCGGGGTCGTCCCGTGTGGCACACGGTGCCGCGCCGCCCCCCGGAGGGAGAGAGACAGATGGCCTTCGAGAACGGTCTCGCCGCGGCCCGCCCGCTACGAGGTGTGCACGTCGACCACGAGCGGCGTTCCCCGGCGGGGTGGGCTCGGATCGAGTTCGTCATCGACTTCGATCCCCTGCCCTCGGGCGAGGACGAGCGGCTGCACCTTCGGATGGGCGCGGACTCCGCAGGCGGGCACCCGCTCGCGGACAGGCTGGCCACGGCCCTGAAACGGGAGATGTACGACATCTGGTGGAACGAGGTCCTGCCCTGCCCCGTCCACGCCGTGCTGCGGCACTGCGCGTGGGAGGAGGAGGGGGCCGACCGCGCCTTCCTCGGCACCCTCACCGACATCGCGGCCCGGCTCGCCGTGGAGGAGGCGGTGCGGGCGCTACGCGAGGAGCGGCCACCGCGTCCGGTGGGACGCCGTCGGGTGGCACCGCCCCCGCCGTTGCCCCGGGCCGTCCACGGCGTGCACGTCCGCCATGTCATTCAGACGGCCTGCCCCGCGGAGGTCGCCCTGGCCTGGGCCGACATGCTCCCCTTGGCGGCCGGGGCCGACAGCGAGTACCAGTTCGTCGTGGACCTGCCGGAGGGGCGACGGTCCAGGGGCGGCCCGCTCCCCGCCGAGTTCGCCGAGGCGTTCGGAGCGGGCGTGTTCGAGGCGTGGGAGCGGGTCGGGGCCGGCCGGCCCCCCTACGCGGCCCGGGTGGTGTTGCGCGACGCCGCCTGGCACGAGTACGACTCCCACACGCGCTCCTTCCACCGGGCCGGGGCCATGGCCGGGATGGAGACGCTGCGCTGTATCGAGGAGGGGCGGGAACCGCGCCCGGTCGGACGCGGCGCGCGCAGGCGGCTCAGCGGGGGCGATTCCGGATCGGGGACGTCGCCCCGCTGAGCCGCCCGCGCGGCCGGCCGCGTCCCCGGCCCGACCGCGCGGTGCGCGGGCGGCAGGTCGTCTCGGGGAGCCCGCCCAACGCCCCTCCGCTTCGCCCCGGCGCGCTCACGGGAGGGGGCAGTGGCGGGGGCGTACGGCGACCACCCGCACGTGGTCGAGGTAGAGGGTCACCACCGCCTCGGCCGAGTCGGTGAGCACCACACCGTGGAAGGGCAGCGGGCCGATACCGCCGGGCAGGTAGGGGTCGACGACCGTCATCGGATCGGCGGCCCCGGCCAGGTCCAAGAGCACCTCCGACAGCGCGGCCCGGTCAGGGGGCGCCAGCGCCCGGATCTGCCTCTGGGCCAGAGGCTCGAACGTGACCGGCCGTATCACCCTCGTCCTCTCCGTCGTCGAACAGGGCCGACCACTGTCGCCGCCACTCCTCGGGGTCGGTGGCGTGGATCGTGACCGACCCGGCGGGCGCGGAGGCGCCGCGGACCAGCCGGCCGTAGGAGGCGTCCACGGCCTGGGCCAGCTCGGCGTCGCTGATGCGGTGTTCGGATGCGCTCATGTGCGGCCTCCTCACGCTGCGTTGCTCCCCCACTGTACGCACTCCCGCCCGGCGCCGCCGAGTCCTCCTCGGTCATCGATTCCCCCGAATCCGTCCGGGCGGATTCGGGGAGAAGGGCGGTGAGACGCGCGTCACTTTCACCCCTGTCACATCTCACCGGGCTACGTCGTCATCGGTATGTCATCACCGGCAAGGGCAGAGGAGCCCACCATGAAAGCTCGCTTGAACCTCTTCGACAACCCGAACTCGGCCAAGATCACGAAGTACCTCTCCTCGGCGAACAGGGTGCTCTCGGAGTCGACCCTGCCGGCCTCGACGCAGGAACTGGTGAAGATCCGCGCCAGCCAGATCAACGGCTGCGGATTCTGCACCGACATGCACACCAAGGAGGCCGCGCACGCCGGGGAGACCTCGCTACGTCTCAACCTGGTCGCGGCCTGGCGGGAGGCCGAGGTCTTCACCGACGCCGAACGCGCCGCCCTGGAGCTGGTGGAGCAGGGCACCCGCATCGCCGACGCCGCCGGTGGCGTCACGGACGAGGCGTGGGCTGATGCCGCCGCGCACTACGACGAGGACCAGCTCGCCGCCCTGGTGGCGCTCATCGCCCTCATCAACGCCTTCAACCGCCTGAACGTCATCGTCCGGCAGCCCGCCGGCGACTACCAGATCGGGCAGTTCGGGTAGCGGACACGGCCGGGCGGCACAGCGGACACCGCCCCGTGACCGGCCGGGAGGCGGCGGGGCGCCAGGGGCGTCCCGCCGCCTCCCGGCGCGCTCGGCCGGCGCCCCGGCCAAGCGCGCCGAGACGCCGCGGCGAGGGCGGGGCGCGAAGAAACCCGGGCGAGGGGGCCGCAGGGTCAGGCGCTTCACCCGGGCCCGCCTCTCCCCTTCCCCGGCAGGCGGGCGACGGGACACCGCCCGAGGAGGACGTCGCCGTCACGGCGCGCTCATGGGGCCGCGGCACGCGGGGGCGGACTCCGCCGTTGCCGCGATCCGGTGGGGCGCGGCCGGAAGACGAGGATGGCCGGATCCCGCCACATCGTGGTCACCTCCCGTCCCCTCTGCTATGGCAGGGTGTGAGGCGTCATCTCCGCCTGAAAGGGGCGTCATGTTCGACATCGCGGTCACGGCCGTCATCGTGGTGCTCCTCGTGGGCTTCCTCGTGGTTCTCATCGGGGGCCTGCGCGGCCGGAGCCGGAACGCCGGCGACGGCGTTCCCGTCTTCGGTGCCGACCACGGCGGCTCCGACGGGAGCGGGGGAGGCGACGCCTCCTAAAGCCGTGTCCGGCCCGTGGTCTCACCCCGGGAACAGGAAGGGAAGAGGAGAGGATGAGCGAGGCGCGCACGTGTCGTGTCGTCGCCGGTGACGGCCTGCCGCTCCACGTCCGCTGTCAGGGGGACCCGCAGGCTCCCACGGTCGTCTGCGTCCACGGATACCCCGACGACTCCACGCTGTGGGACGGCGTGGCCGGGCTCCTGCGCGACCGCTACCACGTCGTCGCCTACGACGTCCGGGGAGCGGGCCGCTCCCCGGCCCCACGCGAGCGCAACGGATACCACCTGGACCGCCTCGCCGAGGACCTGCTCCGAGTCGCCGACACGGTGAGCCCCGACCGGCCCGTCCACGTCCTGGCGCACGATTGGGGATCGATCCAGTCCTGGCACGCCGTGACCGAGGAGCACGCCCACCACCGGTTCGCCTCGTTCACCTCGGTGTCGGGGCCCTGCCTGGACCATGTCGCCCACTGGATGCGCGCGCAAGCGCGCGGGGGGCTCCACGCCCGATGGGAGCTGGCCGTGCAGCGGCTCCTGTCCGGCTACATCGTCTTTTTCCACCTGAGGCCGTTGCCCGAACTCGCCTGGCTGACCGGGATCGGCGGCCCGGTCCTGTCCCTGCTGGAGCGGGTCGGCGAGCACGAGGCCCCCTCGCACGGGCGGGCGCTGCGCGACCTGCTCAATGGGCTGGGGTTGTACCGCGCGAACGTGCGCGAGCGCCTGCGCGCCCCGCAGGAACGGCGTACCCCCGTCCTGGTCCAGGTGCTCGCCCCGGCGCACGACGTCTTCGTCACCGCCGCGATGCAGGGCGCCGTGCGGCGGTGGGCGCCGAACTCCCGTGTCGTGCGCGTCCCCGGAGGCCATTGGATGCCGCGCGCCCGTCCCGAGGTCGTCGCCCGCCACACGATCGACCTCGTCTCCTCCGTCGAGGCGGGCAGGGGCGTGGGCGGCTGAGCCCGCTCTTTCCGGGGCCGGCCGTGGGGCGGGGCGGCCGTCCCGATCGATGCCGGCTGCGCACCGGTGGGGGCGCTGCCCCCTCGGACGGGCCTCAACATCCCGCCCGTCGCCGGTGTGAGCGCCATGGCGCGGGGGCCGTGACGCGGGCCGGCGCCGCGATCCGGCGGGCGGCGGCGAAGGCCACCGTCTGGACCTCCCTGTTCGGTATCGGCTTCATCGTGACGGCCACCTGCACGCTCCCGGCCCGTGGCCCGACACGCCTGAGACGCCGCCTCCGCGCTGCTGGGCGGGAGGTTCCTGCTTCGGGTGCCCTGGTGTCGCCGCTGACGGGACCTTCGGCGCGAAGGGCGGCCCCAGGGCCGTCATCATGCCGGTCGCCCCGCCCCCGGCGGAAGGACATCCGCCCGCTGAGGGGGTTCCGCCGCGCCCCGGCTCCCCGGCCGGGGCGCGGAAGAGCGCCTCAGGCCGCGGCGCGCCGCGCGGCCGATGCCATGCCGAGCCAGGTGTGCGGGTTGCCCGCCCAGCACCAGCCCAGCTTGGGCGCCCGTTGACTGATCCAGATCGCGGGTACCCGACGGTCGCCGCACCGGGATCCGGCCAGGGAGAAGCAGCGGTTCTTCTCCAGGGCGTCGGGATGGTGGGTGACCAGGGCGATGCCCTCTTCGATGGTCAGCGTGCTGCGGCCCCGCTGGGCGATGGTGGCCATGGCGTCCTCGGGAACGGCGCCGCAGAACTCCTCGCCGCGCTCCACGTCGAACAGCAGGTAGGCGCGCTCGTCCGGTGGCCGCGTCGCGTCGGTGGGGACGAACCGTTCGATGGCACCGGGTTCGTAGAGGCGGTCGACGAAGCCGGCCTTGGAGCCGCGGGCCAGCGTGGTGCGCGACATCGCCCACTCGATGGGCGCGAGGGCGCGGGTGAGGACCACGACGAACGGCGCGCGTCCCGGGGCGGGCGGGCGCAGGGACGCGCCGTGGGCGACGGCGGTGGCGCGCAGGGGGGCGAGCAGGGCGGTGAACGCCTCCGTGTCGAGCCCCGCGGCCTCGGGGTATCCCTTGGCGATGAGCGTGTCCACCTGACGGTCGAATTCGGCGCCGGCGTCGAACTCCGACGGGGGTCGTTCTTGCATGGTCGGTCCTCCCTCTCGTCTCCGGTCGCGAAGGCGTCCGCCTCGCTCTCGGCCGGCGAAACCTAGCCTCGGTACATATTTCGTGTCAACATATTTTTATGTCCGACCCAGGAAAACGCGATGGGGGGCGCGGCGGTTCCCGGCCCGGCGCAACGGCCGGCCTGCGCGAACAGAAGAAGAGGCAGACCCGGCAGGCCATCTCCGATACCGCCACCCGCATGTTCGTCGAACGGGGCTTCGAGAACGTGACGATCGCCGAGATCGCCGCCGCGGCCCAGGTCGCCAAGATGACGGTCACCAACTACTTCCCGCGCAAGGAGGATCTGGCCCTCGACCTGGGCGAGCAGTTCACCTCGGGGCTCGCCCGCGCCGTCGCCGAACGCGCTCCCGGCGAGTCCGCGCTGGACGCGCTGCACCGGTCCTTCCTCGCCGCCGTCGCCCGCCGCGACCCGGTCATCGGTTTCGCCGGCCCCGAGTTCACCCGCATGGTCGTCGACAGCCCCACCCTCATGGCGCGGCTGCGCGACTTCCACGACATCCGGGAGAACGCCCTGGCCGAGGCCCTGGCCGCCACGACGGGCACCGCCGGCGACGTCACCCCGCGCGCCGCGGCGGCCTTGCTGGCGGCGGCCCATCGGGTGCTGTTCGAGGAGACCGTCCGGCTCACCCTGCAAGGCCGCGGAGCCGACCGGATCGCCGCCGAGCTCACCAACGCGGCAGAGCGGATATTCGGTCTGCTGCGTCCCGCCCTGGGCGACTACGCCGTTCTCGACGGGGCGCGGGAGCGGCCGGGCCAGGGCGACGAACGCCGGTCCTGACGGGAATGTAACCGTCAGGGGCGCGGCTTCCTGTTCCTCCTCGTTTCTCCGCTTCGCCCACAACCGGGGTTCGGGATCCGTCCCAACCGGTCCACCAGCGGCCTCCCGCCCGTCCCCGCTTCCCGACCGCGCGCCATTGCCCCGGACCTGTGCCCGACGTAGAAACGGGGAAGCGTGCCGTCGGCACGGCCGTCCCTCCCGGCGAGGCGCGGCCGGCCACGCGCGCGTTCCACGGCACACGAGAACACCCCCTCCGGAGGCTCCGATGGACGCCGTCCCCCTCTCCCGCTGTCCCGTACTCGACCCCACCGCCACCGCGCCGCACGAGGAGGCCGCCGGGCTCCGCGCGCGGGGCCCGGCCGTACGGGTGGAGCTGCCCGGAGGGGTCATCGCCTGGTCGGTCACCCGGTACGACGTCATCAGGGCGCTCACCGCCGACCCCCGGGTCTCCCGCGACCCCTACCGGCACTGGCCCGGGCGGGCTCATGTGCCCGAGGGCTGGGCGCTGAGGACGGTCGCCCTGCAACGCAGCTTCGTCAACGCCTACGGCTCACAGCACCACGAGCGGCGTCGCCGCGTCTCCGTCTCCTTCTCGCCGCGAAGGGTCGAGGCGATGCGCCCACGCGTCCAGGCCACGTCCGAGGCCCTGGTCGACGGGATGGCCCGGCTCGCGCCGGGCGAGCGGACCGATCTGCGCCAGGCGCTGTCCCGCCCGCTCACCGTCACCGTCATCTGCGACCTGTTCGGCGTTCCCGAGGCGATGCGCGAACGCATCGCCGGCGGCGTCGACGCCATCCTCGACACCGCCGCCTCCCCCGAGCGCGCCCGGGCCAACCACGCCGAGCTCCAGGCCGGACTCATCGAGCTGCTGCGCCACAAGCGTCGCCACCCGGGCCCCGACCTCGTCGGCGACCTCCTCGCGCCGCACGGGGACGCCGGTCCCCTGCCGGAGCAGGAGGTGATCGACACCCTCTTCCTCATGCTCGGCGCCGGGTTCGAGACCGCGGTCAACCTCATCACCAGCGCCGTCCACGCCCTGCTGGCCCACCCCCGCCACGTGGACCTGGTGCGCGGGGGCGTCATCGGCTGGAACGACGTCATCGAGGAGACCCTGCGCCACGAGGGACCGGTGATGCACCTGCCGCTGCGCTACGCGGTGGAGGACATCGACCTGGGCGAGGGCGTCCTCATCCGCGGGGGCGACCCGATCCTCCTCGCCTTCGCCGCGGCGGGACGCGACCCGGCCGTGCACCCCACCGCCCCCGACGAGTTCGACCCCACCCGCGCCGACAAGCGGCACCTGGCCTTCGGCCACGGGACGCACTTCTGCCTGGGCGCCCACCTCGCCCGGTTGGAGACCGACATCGCCCTTCGGACGCTCTTCGGCCGCCTGCCCGCCGTCGCGCTCGCCGACCCCGGCCGACCGCCGGCCCGGGTCGCCTCCTTCATGGTCAACGGCCCCGACGAGCTGATCGTGGTCCCCCACCCGGTCACGGACAGGGCGGGGTGAGCGCGCCCGGCCCCCGCTACACCGCCGCGGGACTGCCCTGGTTCCAGGCCGCCAACAGCGCGTCGACGTCACGGGTACAGCCCCCGCAGCCGGTGGTGGCGCGGGTCCGCTCGGCGACGGCCTCGCGGGTGCGCGCGCCGTCGAGCCAGGCCCCTTCCAACCGGTCACGGTCGACCCCGTTGCACCGGCACACCAGGGCCGGGCCGGCGCCGTCGGGGCCCGGTTCGGGCGCGGTGCGGCCCAGCAGCAGTGAAATCCGGTCGGCGGGCACCGGGGCGCCCTGGTCGTAGAGCTGGATGATCGCCGCCGCGGCGTCGGGGAAGCCGAGCAGGATCGCGCCGGCCACCCGCTCGTCGCGCACGACGAGCTTGGCGTAGCGGCCCGCGTGGGCGTCGCAGATCGTGACGGTGTGGGTGGTGTCGTTCTCCTCCGCGGTGGCCTCCCCCAGGCAGGCCAGCTCGATCCCCTCGGCCTTGAGCCGGGTGACCGGGCGCGTCCCCCGGTAGCGGGCCTCGGGCGCGGTCCCGGTGAGCAGGTCGGCCAGGACCGCGGCCTGCTCCCAGCCGGGCTGGACCAGTCCCCCGCCGCCCGAGGGGTGGCGGGCGCAGTCCCCGATGGCGTGGACGCGCGGATCGCTGGTGGTCAGCAGGTCGTCGACGACGACGCCGTGGTCCACGGCGATCCCCGCGGCTTCGGCCAGGCCCGTGCGCGGCCGCACCCCGGCGGTGACGACCAGCGCGTCGCCGGGCAGCACCCGCCCGTCGTCCAGCTCCAGCCCGGTTCCCGGGATCCACCGCGCGGCGACGCGCCAGGAGTGCACGCTCACCCCCAACGCGGTGAACCGCGCGCCGAGGATCCGCGCCGCCGCCCGATCCAGTTGGCGGCGCATCAACCACGGGGAGGACTCCACCAGCGAGACCCGAACCCCCCGCTCGGTCAGGGCGCGGGCGGCCTCCAGCCCGAGCACGCCTCCGCCCAGGACGACGACGGGCGACCCGGGACCGGTCAGCTCCATCAACCGGCGGCAGTCGGCCAGGTCGCGCAGCGCGGTCACCCCCGCGGCCGGTGTCCCGTCGTCCCGGGTCAGACCCGACACCGGTGGGAAGGCGGCCTGGGCGCCGGTGGCCAGCACCAGCTCGTCGTAGCCCAGCGTGGAACCGTCGTCGAGACGGACGCTGCGGCCGGCGGTGTCGAGCGCGGTGGCCGACACGCCGGACCGCGCCTCCACCGCCGTGGAGGCGACCGAGGCGAGGGCCAGGTCCGCCTCCTCCAGCCTGCCGTTGAGCAGGTCGGGGAGCAGGATCCGGTTGTAGGGGACCCCGGGCTCGGCCCCCACGACGGTCAGCCGGACTCGTTCGCCGTCGGGATCGCGGCGCGCCACCTCCTCCACGAATCGGGCCCCTACCATCCCGTGTCCGACGACGACGATGTGGCGCGGTTGCCGGTTCATCGGCTGACCTCCTCCTGGAACGGCGCCTCCGGCTCCAGCCGGACCGCGCACACCTTGAACTCCGGCATCCTGCTCGTCGGGTCCAACGCCGGGTTGGTCACCAGGTTGGCGCGCTGGTCACCGGCGAAGTGAAAGGGCAGGAAGACGGTGTCGAGACGGGCGTCGGGACGGCAGCGCACGCGGGCGACCGCGCTACCGCGCCGGGACCTGACACGCGCCCAGTCCCCCTCGGCCAGGCCGCTGCGCGCGGCGGTGTCGGGGTGCACCTCGACGTAGGACTCGGGTTCGGCCGCGGCCAGTTCGCCGACGCGGCGCGTCTGGGCCCCCGACTGGTAGTGGGCGAGCAGCCGTCCGGTCGTGGCGACGAGGGGGTAGTCGGTGTCGGTGGTCTCGGCCGGATCGCGGTGGGCGACCGCGACGAAGCGGGCCCGGCCGTCGGGGTGGGCGAAGGAGTCCAGGAACAGCCGTGGCGCGGTGGAACCGTCCTCGGGGCAGGGCCAGTGCAGGGCCTCTCCCGCCTCCAGCCGCTCGGGCGTGACGCCGGAGTAGTCGGCCGCGCCGCCCGCGGATGCGGCGCGTAGTTCGGCGAGCACCGCGTCGGGGTCCGTGGGAAACGCCTCGGCCGGGCGGCCCAGGCGCACCGCCAGGCCGTGCAGTACCTCGAGGTCGCTGCGCACCCCCGGGGGAGGGGGAACGGCCCGGCGTCGGCGCAGGACCCGCCCCTCCAGGTTCGTCATCGTGCCGCTCTCCTCGGCCCACTGGGTGACCGGAAAGACCACATCGGCCATCGCCGCGGTTTCGGACAATACGAAGTCGGCTACGACCAGCAGTTCCAGGCCGGAGAGCCGGTTTCGGACACGGCCGGCATCGGGGGCCGATACCACCGGGTTGGATCCGAACAGCAGCAACGCGCGCGGTCCGTCGGCGCCGCCCAGCGCGTCCAGCAGCTCGAAGGCGCTGCGTCCCGGGCCGGGCAGGTCCGCGGCCTCCACGCCCCACACGCCCGCGACGTGCTCGCGCGCCGCCGGATCGTCGATCCGGCGGTAGCCGGGAAGCTGGTCGGCCTTCTGCCCGTGTTCGCGCCCGCCCTGGCCGTTGCCCTGTCCGGTGAGACAGCCGTACCCGGATCCGCGCCGGCCGGGCAGGCCCAGCGCGAGCGCCAGGTTGATCCAGGCCGAGACGGTGTCGGTGCCCTTGGCGTGCTGCTCGGTGCCGCGCCCGGACAGGATGTAGGCGCCGGAGGCGGCGCCCAGCAGCCGGGCCGCGGCGCGGATGTCGGCCGCGGGCACACCGGTGGCGCGCTCGGCCTGTTCGGGCCACCAGGCCGCCGCGTGCGCCCACGTCTCGGCGAAGCCGGTGGTGCGTTCGGCGATGTAGTCGTCGTCGAGCAGCCCCTGCTCGCGGGCGGCGTGCAACAGGCCCAGCGCCAGCGCGAGATCGGTGCCCGGCCGTGGCGCCAGGTGGAGGCCGCCGTTGGCGAGCGCGTGTTCGGCGGTGGCGCTGCGCCGCGGATCGACGACGACGAGCCGGGCGCCGCTGAGGTGGCCCATCAGGGGCGGCATCGTCTCGGCGACGTTCGCGCCGGCCAGCAGGATCGTCTCGGCCCCGGCGAGGTCGGTGACCGGGAACGGCAGTCCCCGGTCCAGGCCGAAGGCGCGCATCCCCGCGGCGGCGGCGGAGGACATGCAGAACCGGCCGTTGTAGTCGATCTGCGAGGTGCCCAGCGCGGTCCGGGCGAACTTTCCGAGCAGGTAGCTCTTCTCGTTGGTCAGGCCGCCCCCGCCGAACACCGCCACCGCGTCGGCGCCGTGGCTCCCGCGCAGCCCGCGCAGGCGGGAGGCCACGTGGTCCAGCGCGGTCCCCCAGTCCACCGGCCGCAGCTCCGCGTCCTTGCGCGGCCGCAGCAACGGCGAGGTGAGGCGGTCGGGGGCGCTCAACAGCTCGCCGGCGCTCCACCCCTTGCGGCACAGCCCGCCCCGGTTCGTGGGGAAGGGCGCGGGACGGGTCGTGTATCCGCCGTCGGGCGTGGGCTCCACCCGCATGGCGCACTGGAGGGCGCAGTAGGGGCAGTGGGTGGCGGTCACGACGCGGCCCGCTCGGTCGTGCGCGCCGGGCGGCGCAGGTAGACCAGGGAGGTGACGAGGATGCAGACGAGGTAGAACCCGAGGAAGGCGACGAAGGCCGGGGTGGCGCTGCCGGCCGAGGCGAACGCCTCGCGGAACACCAGGTTGATCGCGACCCCGCCCAACGCCCCGACCGCGCCGGCGATCCCCAGCAGCGCCCCCGACAGCCGCTTGGCCTCGGCCATGGCGGTCTCGCGCTCCTCGCCCTCGGCGATACGGTCCTCGGCGCGCGCGGCGAAGATCGACGGGATCATCTTGTAGGTCGACCCGTTGCCGATCCCGGTGAGCAGGAACAGCGGGATGAAGCCCAACAGGAACAACGGCAGGGACTGCTGCACCGAGGCCATGATGATCAGGCCGGTGCCCAGCGCCATCGCGACGAACGTCCACAGGGTGATGCGCCCTCCCCCGAAGCGGTCGGCCAGCCGGCCTCCCACCGGGCGCGACAACGAACCCAGCAACGGGCCCAGGAAGGTGATCGCGGCGGCCTCCAGCGGGGTGCGGTCGAACTGGTTCTGCAACACCAGGCCGAAGGCGAACCCATAACCGATGAAGGAGCCGAACGTACCGATGTAGAGGAAGGACATGATCCAGGCGTGGCGGTTGCGGCACACCGCGATCTGGGCCGAGACATCGGAGCGCGCCCCGGCCAGGTTGTCCATGAAACGCCAGGACATCCAGCAGGCCAGCAGGATCAGGGGGAGGTAGAGCAGGGGGACGTAGGCGCCGTTGGCGACGGTGAACAGGCCGATCACGGCCAGTCCCACGAGCTGGATGGCGGGAACGCCGATGTTGCCGCCGCCGGCGTTGAGCCCCAGCGCCCACCCCTTGTGGCGCTCGGGGAAGAAGAAGTTGATGTTGGCCATGGAGGAGGCGAAGTTACCGCCGCCCAGGCCGGCGGTCGCGGCCAACAGCGCGAACACCGCGAAGGGGGTCTCGGGACGCTGGATCAGCACCACCGCCAGGACCGTCGGCAAGAGCAGCGCCGCCACCGACACCAGCGTCCAGTTGCGTCCGCCGAACCTGGCCACCGCCAGCGTGTAGGGCACGCGCAGCACCGCGCCGACGAGGGTCACGAGGGAGACCAACAGGAACTTCTGCTCGGCGGAGTAGGCGAACCCGTTCTCCGGCGTCATGAACAGGACGAGCACCGACCACAGGCTCCACACGGAGAAGCCCAGGTGCTCGGCGAAGATCGACACCCACAGGTTGCGGTTGGCCACGCGGCGCCCGCCGGCCTGCCAGAACCCTTCGTCCTCGGGGTCCCAGTGGGTGATCCAGCGTCCGCCCGAGCGGGGTGGGTCCGTCACGGTTTCGGGGGCCACGTTCGAGCCTTCCTGCTCAACGGGAGGGGTTCCGTCGAGAAGACTAGAGACTGCTGGTTGCCGTGATGTGACCTCTCGTAACACCCGTGAAACAGCGCTCTCACACGAAGGGGCGGGCCGCGGTGAGGACGGTCGTGGAAGGGCCAGGTCAGCCCCGTCGGGGGGCGGACCTCCCCGCCGCCCTCACGGCGTGGGCCGCCACCCCGACCAGCTTTACCGGTGATCTACGTCACATCGACGGGTTCGCTGTGGGGTCCACCGTCGGGGCGGGAACGAAAGGGCATCGAAGCGGTCCGGCGCACCATGTGCCGGTGTGGGGCACGCCGAACGGGGCGGCGGCTTCTCCAGGACCGCGGCAAAGCGCCGCCGTGGGCTCAGGTGGCCTCGGTCCACACCAGTTCGCCGTCGGCGTGGCGGTCGGTGCGGCGCAGTCCGCAGTTGCGGGCCACCGCCTCCGAAGCCAGGTTGTCGGGGTGGATGTGCGCGGTGACGGGACGGACCCCGCGCGCGTGCAGCCAGGCGATCAGGCCCCGCGCGGCTTCGGAGGCGAACCCGCGTCCCTGCCAGGGGACGCCCACCATCCAGGCGATGACCGCGCCGAGCCCGCCGGGCACCGGCCCGATGGTGGCCTGCACGGTCCCCACGGCCGTGCCGGTACCGTCGCGGACCACCCAGTTGCACCAGGAGATCCCCGGCTCCGCGGAACCGGCCACCAACCGTTCGTAACGCTGTCGCAGCTCCACGGGGCTCGGCGGTCGCCCACCGATGTGCTCGTACAGAGCGGGATCGGCGAGCGCGCCCGCCATTTCCTCGGCGTCCTCGACCCGCAACGGCTCCATCCGCAGCCGCCGGGTCGTGAACGGCTCCGTCCGCACGATGGTGACGCGCCTGCGCGGGCCGGGTCGTGTCTCCATGCCGGTAACTGTGACGCAGGAGCGGCCCCGCGGACAAGGGACCCGCCCGGTGGGGCCGGGATGCCTCCTGCGCCGATCGCGGGGAACGGCCTGCGGTGGGGGCAAGGTGCCAGGCGGCGAGCCGCGGCCCGGGTCCGAGGAAGGCGACTCGCCGTAGGCGAGGTCATACGGGAGACAACGGTCCCGTCCGCCGTCCGGACAGCGCGTCACCCGGCGATCGACCGGTCCGCTGCCGCGTTGGCGGGACATCTCCCGCCCTCACCAGCGTGGCCCGGTCCATCGGCGGACCGGGCCACACGCCTTTCCGGCGGGGTGGCGCTTCGCGGGTGGTGCTCAGGAGGGCGCGCCGGCCCGGGGCGCCTCACCGCGCGCCACCACGGCGCGCGTGCGCAGCCGGCGCCCCAGCACCCCGTGCCGCGGCGCGAACAGGTAGGCCAGGCCGAACGCGGCGGCCTGGGTCACGACGATCGCGCCGCCGGTGGCGACGTTGAAATGGAAGCTGGCGTAGGTGCCCAGCACCGACGCGGCCACCGACACCGCGACCGAGATCGCCAGCATCCGTTCGAAGCGGTCGGTGAGCAGATAGGCGGTCGCGCCGGGGATGATGACCATGGCGACCACCAGGATCACGCCCACGGCCTGCAACGCGATGACGACCGTCACCGACAGCAGCCCCAGCAACAGCGCCTCCAAGCGGCGCGGGCTGAGCCCGATCGCGTGGGCGTGCACCCGGTCGAACGCGAACAGCGTCAGGTCGCGGTGCTTGACCGCCACGACGACCAGCGTCACCAGCGCCATGACCAGGATCTGGGCGATCTCGGCGTCGGAGACCCCGAGCACGTTGCCGAAGAGGATGTGCATCAGGTCGGTCTCGCTGGGGATCTTCGAGATGAGCACCACCCCGGCCCCGAACATCGCGGTGAACACGATTCCGATCACCGCGTCCTCCTTGACCCGCGAGGTCCTGTTGACGACGCCGATCAGCGCCACCGAGCCCGCCCCGAACACCAGCGCGCCCGCCGCGAAGGGGAGACCGAACAGGTAGGACAGCACCACCCCGGGCAGCACCGCGTGGGACACGGCGTCACCGAGCAGGGACCAGCCGATCAGGGTCAGCCAGCACGACAGCACCGCGCACACCCCGCCGGCCACCACGGCGACCAGCAGGGCCCGCCGCATGAACTCGAACTGGAAGGGGACGGTGAACCAGTCCAGCAACGCCTCCATCACGCGACCTCCCGCACCGGACGGCCCTCGATGCCGAACGTCTCCAGCAGCCGTTGCGGGGTCAGCACCTCCTCGGGGGAGCCGTGGGCGACCACGCGGCGTTGCAGCAGCGCCACCTCGTCGCACAGCTCCGGGACCCCGGCCAGGTCGTGGGTGGACACCACCAGGGTGTGCCCCGCGTCGCGCATGGCGCGCAGCACCTCCACGATGGTGGCCTCCGAGCGCTTGTCCACGCCGGCGAACGGTTCGTCGAGCAGGAAGACCCGCGCCCCCTGGGCGATGCCGCGGGCGACGAAGGCGCGTTTGCGCTGCCCACCCGACAGGGCGCCGATCTGGCGGTCGGCGAGGTCGGACAGGTGGGTGCGTTCCAGCGCGTCGGCGACCGCCGCCCGGTCGGCGGCGCGGGGCCGGCGGGTGATGCCCATGTGGCCGTAGCGGCCCATCATCACCACGTCGGCCACGCGCACGGGGAAGGCCCAGTCGACCTGTTCGGACTGAGGGACGTAGCCGATCAGGCCGCGCTTGCGGGCGGCGGTCGGCGTCAACCCGTGCACCAGGACCCGCCCGCGGGCCGGCGTGATCATCCCGGTCACCGTTTTGAACAGGGTGGACTTGCCCGACCCGTTGGCGCCGACCAGACCGCAGACACGTCCCTGCGCGATGGCGAGGTCTACACCGTCCAGGGCGAGCACGTCGCCGTAGCCGACGCCGACGCCCTCCACCCGTACCGCGGGCTCCCGGTCGAGCTCGGCCCCTTCCTGGCTCATGCGGTCTCCTCCGTGCTCTCCGAGGCGGTCAGGCCGGCCACGATCGTCTCGGCGTCGTGGCGCAGCAGGTCGAGGTAGGTCGGTACCGGCCCGTCGGCGTCCGACAGCGAGTCGACGTAGAGGGAGCCCCCGAATTCCGCGCCGGTCTCGCGGGCGACCTGGCGCTGCGCGCCGTCGTTGACCGTGCTCTCGCAGAAGACCGCGGGGACCTCGTTGTCCCTGACGAAGGAGACGACCGCGGCGATCTGCTGCGGGGTCCCCTCGGAGTCGGCGTTGACCGGCCAGAGGTAGCGCTCTTGGAGACCGGCGTCGCGGGCGAGGTAGGAGAACGCGCCCTCGCAGGTCACCAGGGCGCGCCGGTGGTGCGGCAGGGCGGAGAGCTCCTCGGTGAGGAAGGTGTCGATCTCGCCGATCTCGGCCTTGTAGGTCTCGGCGTTGGCCGTGTAGGTCTCGGCGTTGGCCGGGTCGATCTCGCCGAGCGCCGTGGCGATGTTGTCGACGTAGATCAGGGCGTTGGCGGGTGACATCCAGGCGTGTGGATTGGCCTGCCCCCGGTAGGAGCCGGATGAGATGGGGATGGTCTCGACGCCGTCGCTGAGCGTGGCGGAGGGGGCGTCCACCTGGTCGGTGAACTGCTCGAACCATCGTTCCAGGCCGAGGCCGTTGTCCAGGATGAGGTCGGCCCCCTGGCCGCGTACGAGGTCGTCGGGGGTGGGTTCGTACTCGTGGATCTCGGCGCCGGGGCGGGTGATCGACTCGACCGTGACCCCCTCCCCCGCGACGTTGCGGGCCATGTCGGCCAGGACGGTGAAAGTGGTGAGGACCTTGAGCTCGCCGTCGTCGGCGCTGTCGGAGGAGGCGCCGGAGCACGCGGCGCAGGAGAGGAGCGCGGAGGCGAGGGAGGTGGCGGCCGCGACGCGGGTGAAGGCCGGCCAATCTCTGATGTTCGGCACGCCTAACTAATTACCACATGGGTCCCCAACAAACGTTTCTGACCGTTTTTGCACCTTCTAGGGGGATACTCGCTTACCGCGGGAGGGGGCGGGCCGCGCGCTCAGGAGAAGGGGGTGATCCACAGCGCCTCGGCCGCGCCCAGCCCCAGCGACTGGTCACGGGTGTCCCCCGGCTGGCCCAGACGGACGATCAACGGCCCCCCGAAGGGCTGACGTTCGACCACCTCGATGCGCAACCCGATGCCGATGCCCTGCTCGGCGAGGAAGCGCAGCAGCTCGGGGTCGGAGTCGTTGACCCGGACGATCACGCCGGAGGTGCCGCTTTGGGCCTGGGACAACAGTCGGACCTCGCGCTCGACGACCTGACCGTCGCGGGTGGGGATGGGATCCCCGTGCGGGTCCACCGTCGGATCGCCGAGACGGTCGGCGACGCGGTCCACGAACTGGTCGGAGACGACGTGCTCCAGGATCTCGGCCTCGTCGTGGACCTCGTCCCAGGAGTAGCCGAGCGCCTCGACGAGGTACAGCTCGATCAGCCGGTGGCGGCGCAGCACCGCCAGCGCGAGCTTGTCGCCGGTGGGGGTGAGCCGGACGTCACCGTAGCGCTGGTGGTCGACCAGGCCGAGGTCGCCGAGCTTGCGCAGCATGCCCGAGACGGAGGAGTTGGACACGGTCAGCCGTTCGGCCACGCGCGAGATGGTCACCGGTCCCGAACCGCGCTCCTGAAGGTCATAGATGGCCTTCACATAGTCCTCGACCGAGGTGGAAGGCCGGTCGGATGCTGTCCCCATGAGCGATACCGTACGCCACCACGCCGACCGAAGCGGATTCCGTCGTCTTTCCGGCCAGGATCCGTCGGAGGAACACCGAGCGGGGATTCCCGCCCCGTCGGGGCCGCCCCTCACGTCGTGAAGTCCGCCACTTCGAAGGCGCGGGGAGGCGTGCCCGGGGACCTCTTCCGCCTCAGGTTCGGGGGAGGTACGCCATCTGGACGGCGGGAGTGGGAAAATCTGCTGTTTGTGACTCAAGCCATCCGCCGCTCGCCCTCCCCGGCGCCCGCTGTCGCCCCCCGCGTCCCCCGGGCGAACACGCGCGTCGAGTGTGGTCCGCATCCGCCCGGGGTCATCCCCATCCCCAACGACGGACGTCGTCACCTGGGCCGTATGGAGCGGGTGCTGCACCGTCAGTGGCCGGAGGGGACGATCCCCTCGCAGACCGTCCTCGACAACATCAACGCGCTGGCCAACCTGCCCTTCCACATCGCCGACCGGGTGATCGACGAGGTCGAGGCGATCTACGTCGGCGAGGGGTCGATCGTCGAACTGGACGGCATGGGCGTGCTGCGGGGACGGCTCACCTACCCCGAGGGGCCCCACTCGCGGCCTTTCGAGCGCCTGGCCGGGATCTACCGCTACGGTGTGGTCGCGTTGGGCAGCCTGCCGCACGAGTCCATCTCCCTTGTCCTGCACGAGGTGGGGCACGTGCTCGACATCGCCGACCGGATGATGTCGGAGACGCGCGAATGGCGCGACCTGCACCGGGCGTGCGTCGCCCGGCTGTGCGAGCCCTACTGGCACATCCGCCACGAGTGGTGGGCCGAGGCGTTCGCGCTGACCGCCGGCGACGGCTTCGAGGTCCTCACCGACCTACTGGCCGGGGACACCCGGCTCGCCTACGATGTGACCAGCTACTTCCAGGACCACTACGGGGTGATGCAGTGACACCGGTCGTCGCGATCCGCTATCCCGACGGGACGATCCGCGTTCCGGTCAGCCACTCCGACGCCGCCGGGCCGGTGTTCGCCTGCGGCACCGACGTGCTCAGACCCGGCGACGACGGATACGACTACTACGCCGCGCGCGCGGTTCCCGCCGGCGACCACGACGAACGCCGCCGCCGCGACCCGGCCCGGGCCGCCCGGCTGAAGGCGGAGTTCAAACGGCGCTACGCGCGCGAGCACGCCCGCCGTTCGGCCTGACCCGCCCGCCGACACGGCACCGGCGGGCGGCCGGGATCAGCGCGCGGGGAACTCCGAGGGGACCCGCGCGGGCACGGCCAGCAGTTCGTAGGCGGCGTGTTCGGCGGCGGTGACCTCCTCGGCGGAGAAGCCCGCGGTCCACGGCTCTCCGCCGGCGACCATGTGCGCCTCGCGCAGCGCGATGACCGCGCGCGCCAGCCGGTCCAGGGCCGGACCTGCCTCCCGGGGCGTCCGTTCCAGGGCCAGGCGGGCTCGCGCCTCCGCGGCCCGGCACTCCACCAGCGCGGCGCGCAGCCGTCGCGTGGTGCCCGGATCCACCAGGACGATGCTGACGACCACCCCGATCAGCGCGCCGACCACCGTCGCCAGGACGCGCTCGGTCACCGCGCCGTCGGCGGGGTGGGCGAGCTGGGTGATGGCGAGGGTGAGCGGGGTGGCGAAGAGGATCGCGAACGCGTAGTTGGTGAGGATGAGCAGCTCCGCCCCGAGCTGGCAGAGCACGATCACCGCGAGCAGGGCCGCCGGTCCGGGGTCGAAGCCGAAGATCACCACGGCGAGCCCGGCGCCGAGCAGGGTGCCGGCGACCCGCTGGATCGTGCGGTGCCAGGTCGTGGTGACGTTCACGGTCTGGAGTACGGCGCTGGCCGAGACCAGCGCCCAGTAGGCGTGGTCGAAGCCCAGGGCGATGCCGGCGAGGCCGGCGACCAGGGACGCCGCGCCCACCCGGGTGGCGCCGGGCAGGAACTGGGAGAGCCGGTGCGCGGGGCCGCCCGCGGCCGGTCCCGCGGCCACCTGCTGGGCGCGGGAACGCAGTTCGGCGTGCTCGGTATCGGTGCTGGTGACCTCGGGGACGCGGCGCAGCCGGGTACGCCAGGCGAGGTCGCGCAGCTCGGCGGCCGTGTCCGTGGGCACCTGCTCCGCGGGGACGTGCAGCAGCGTCTCGGCCCGCGCGGTGAGCGCCTCCAGCCCGCGGACCGTCTCCGATCCCGCCGCGACCGAGCCGTCCCCCAGCACCAGCCAGGAACGCTGTACCGCCAGGTGCGCCTGGTGGCGGGCGGCGGGCCGGGCCGTGTCCGAGGCGGTGAGAAGGGTCGCGACGGCGACGAGCGCGCGGGCGGTGGCCAGGCGCTGGGGCGCGGTCCGGTGCAGCAGCCGTCCCGCCATCGACACGCACCAGCACAGCAGGGCCGAGGCCGCGGTGGTGCCGACCACCAGCGGAAGGGCCGCCCAGGTCTGCGGCGCGTAGGCCGCCGCCCCCGCGGCGAACACGAACATCAGCCCGGCGGGCGGACCGAAGGAGAGGGTGTCGGCGGCGAACTTGGCGAGCGCGGCCACCAGGGCGATGACGGCGATCTTGGCGATCCCGTTGGCGGTGAGCAGGGAGGTCAGCGCCCCGACCAGCACGCACAGGGTCAGGCCGGCGCCGACCGTCGCCAGGACACGGGCCCGCCGGCCGTAGGGGGTGTCGCGGCAGTACAGTGCGGTGAATGAACCGAGGGGCGCATAGGGGGCGAGGTCGAGACGGCCCAGCGCGAACGTCACCGCGAGCGGGATCGCCACGCACAGCCCGATGCGTAACGACGGGACGACGACGCCGCCGAAGACCACGCGCAGCCGTAGCGCGTCGCGGGGGCTCAGGGAACGCAGCAGGCGGGTCAGGGGGCCGGGGCGCTTCGACGGTAAGTCATTCATAGATAAACTATTTTAAAGTGATTTACGAGTGAAGGAATCGTGATGAGCGACACCGTGGCACGCTTCTCGGCGCAGTGGCGTGAGCGGCGCCCCGACCTCGACTACTCCGGCATGGAGGTGGTCGGCCGGGTCATCCGGTTGACCGCGCTCATCTCCCAGATCATCGACGGTCCCCTCGCCGAGGCCGGGCTCTCCCGACCGGAGTTCGAGGTCCTCAGCGCGTTGCGCCGGACCGGCCAGGGGCTGCGCCCCAGCCAGCTCACCCGCGAGACGCTCTCCTCTGGCGCGGCCACCACCAAGCGCCTGGCCCGCCTGGAGGGCGAGGGCCTGGTCACCCGCACCACCTCCACCCGCGACCGTCGCGAGGTCGACGTCCACCTCACCGACGCGGGACGCGCGCTGGTGGACCGCCTCCTCCCCCAGCGCCTGCGCGCCGAGGCGGAGCTGCTGGAATCGCTCTCCCCCGAGGAACGCCGCCACCTCGGCGCCCTGCTGGCCAAGGTCCTCTCCCCCTTGGAGGGCGCCCCCAGGGCCTGACCCGCCACAGGGAGCGCCGGGCTCAGGCCGGCGCGCGCCCGGCGTCCGCCCCGCCGGGAACTCCACGCAACGGGACCGCGGCCTTGAGCAGCATCTCGGCGTACTCCTGCGCCGGATCGGAGTCCAGTACGATCGCGCCCCCCGCGCCGATCTCCAACTCCCCTCCCCGGCGCACCGCGGAGCGGATGACGACGGACAGGTCGGCGGTGCCGTTGTGGGACAGGTAGCCCAGCGCACCCGAGTACACGCCGCGCGCCGAGGACTCCAGCGCGTCGATGATCTCCATCGTGCGCTCCTTCGGCGCCCCCGTCATCGACCCGGCGGGGAAGCAGGCGCGCACCGCGTCGACGGGGTGAACGTCGTCGCGCAACCGGCCCCGGATCGTGGAGATCAACTGGTGCACGGTCGCGAAGGAGCGGGTGTACATGAACTCCGGGACCTCGACGCTGCCCACCTCGCACACCCGCCCCAGGTCGTTGCGGAGCAGGTCCACGATCATCAGGTTCTCGGCGCGGGTCTTCGGGTCGGTGCGCAGGGCGTCGCGTGTCCGCGCGTCCGTCGCCGGGTCGTCGTGACGTGGCGCCGTCCCCTTGATGGGACGGCTGTCGGCGACGCCGTCGGGGCCGATACGCAGGAAGCGCTCCGGCGAGGCGCTGTACACGCTCACCTCGCCCAGGCGCAGCAGCGCCGCGTAGGGGGCGGGGCTGTGCCGGCGCAACCTCCGATAAAAGTCCAGGTCCCCGTCGGGTGCGGGCAGCCGCAACCGGTTGGTCAGGCAGATCTCGTAGCTCTCCCCCGCCGCGAGCCGGGCCTGGCACTCCTTGACATCGACCAGGTATCCCTCGCGGTCGCGTTCCAGCAGCGCCTGGGGATCGAGGGGCGCGTCGGGGGCGGGCGCCGCGGGAACGGACGGCAGGGCCGCGATCGCGGCGGCGGTGCGCTCGATCCAGGCGGTGGCGCCCGGCCCGCGCGCGACCAGGTGGGTACGGCCCTCCACGTGGTCCACGACGACGAGGCGGTCGCAGCGCAGCCACACCGCGTCGGGCACCGCCGAGCGATGGGCGAGGACCCCACCGCAGTGGGCCTTCAGCTCGTAACCGAAATAGCCGACGTAGCCGCCGGCGAAGTCGAAGGGGAGCCCCGGCACCGGCTGAGGGCGGCGGGCGACGCGCCGGCGCAGCGCGTCGAAGATCGTCCCCTCCTCTTCGTGTTCGGCGCCGTCGCCCGCGCGCACGCGCACCACGCCCTCGTCCACCCGGTAGGTCAGCACCTCGCCCTCGGGGCCGCTCGCGTCGCCGAGGAAGGAGAAACGCGCGGTCTCTCCGAGCAGACCACTGTCGAGCCAGAAGGCGTGTTCCCGTTCGGCGTAGAGGTGGCCGAAAACCGCCTCGGGGTCCACCGCGGCCAGAAGGCGGTGTGCCACGGGTTGCGGACGCGCGGCGGCTGCCCTGGTTTCGGACCGACGTGTCGGTGATTTCCGCAGGTCAAGAGGGGTGGAGAGAGGGGTGAGGAGAGGAGAACGGGTTTCGGACAGGTGGGTCTCTGCGGCGTCGTCCCGGGTTTCGGTCACCCGAGCCCGGCCGGTTCCACGGCCATCCCGCCGGGCCGCCGACGCGAGGTCCCGGAAGTTGGCGACCAGCGCGCGGCCGTACTCGCCGTCCACCGACTCCGGATGGAACTGCACCCCCCACCGTGGGAGCGATCGGTGGCGCAGGCCCATGACGACCCCGTCCTCGGCCCGGGCCGTCACCGCCAGGACCGGCGGCGGAGGTTCGGACACGCACAGGGAGTGGTAGCGCACAACGGTGAAGTCCTGGGGCAGGCCGGCGAACAGGTCCGTGCCGTCGTGGCGCACCCGGCTGCGATGGCCGTGGCGCGGCGTGGGGGCCGCCGTCACCTCGGCGCCCGCGGCGTGCGCGATGGCCTGGTGTCCCAGGCACACCCCCAGCAGCGGAAGGGACGGGTCGGCCAGCAGGCGGGGGATCCGGCCGACGTCACGGGCGTTGCGGGGATGCCCCGGCCCCGGCGAGATCACCGCCGCGTCGAAGGAATCGAGCGCGAGATCCGGCCAGCGGGGATCGTCGTTGGACACCACGACCGGAGGCGCGCCGACGACCTCGGCGATCAGGTGGAACAGGTTGAAGGTGTAGGAGTCGTGGTTGTCCACGAGCAGGACGCGCATGCACCTCTCGTTTCCGGCCAGAGGGGAAGTTCCAGGTTATGGCGCACCAAAACTCCTCGAACAACGGCTTCCTCCGTGAAGGCCGTCTCATGCCATACTCCGCGGCACAAGGCGCGCCGTTTCGGCGCGCGCAGAGGAGGACGGATGCCGACGTGGCCGGCGGACTTCTGGTTCGACCCCTCCTGCCCCTACACCTGGATCACCTCCCGCTGGCTCGTGGAGGTCACCCGGGTACGGCCGGTGAAGATCGTCTGGCGGGTGATGAGCCTGTCGGTTCTCAACGAGGGGCGCGACGACGATCCCGAGGGCGACCCCGAGGGCTACCTGTGGGTTCCCGCGCGCATCTGCGCCGCCGTGCGGACCGAATACGGACACGAGCGCTGGGGCGCCTCTACACGGCGATGTGGGCGCCTGAGAACACCGGCGACGACTGGCTCGGCGATCTGCACCGGGCCCTGGACACGGCCGGACTGCCCCGGGAGCTCGCCGGTCGGCGTGGGCACCGCCTACGACCCGGCGCTGCGCGCCTCCCACGAGGAGGGCGTCACGCTGCTGGGAGGGCGCTCGGGCACCCCGATCACCGCCGCGACCTCGCCCGAGGGAGAGCGCACCGTGTTCTTCGGTCCGATCCTCTCCCGCGTCCCCCGGGGCGAGGACGCCGCCAGGCTGTGGGACGGGACGCTGCTGGTGGCCGCGACCGCGGGATTCCACCGGTTGAAAGGTCTCCCGCGCGAGGATCCCGACATCGCCGGCACAGGCTGAGCCGGCGGAGGGCCCGTCCGCACGACTCCCGCGGCGCCCCGGTCACGAGGCGAGATAGTCCAACGCGAAGCCGAGGAAGAACAACGGGACGGCGACCGCTCGCATGACCTGCTCCGCCTGCCGGGTGGACAACAGGCGCCCCAGCCCGGCGATCACCGGCCCGATGAACAGCACGAACCCCGATGCCAGCACGATCAGGACGAGCAGGAACCCCACCCACACCGCGACCCGGACACCCAAGGGCAGCCCCTCCAGGGACTGGGAGATGGGACGCATCAACGCCGCGGTGAGCAGGGCGAAACCCGCCGATGAGATGGTCATGCCCAGGACGGCGCTGTTGTCCTCGTCCTGGTCGCGCATCCGATCTCCCCAGGCGACGAGGCGCTCCGGCCCGATCAGGTCCAAGATGATGGTGCAGCCCGCCACGAACGACAGCAGCTTTCCGATCCGGCCCAACCAGATCACGGATACCCCGTGCAGGGAGTGGTCGGTGAGCTGACGCCCCGACCACCACAACTCCCACGCCTCGACGAGGGGCAGATCCATGACGGCACCGTAGGAGGCGGCAGAGGGCCCCGGGACGACCGCCCCCGACCGCCAGGCAGCTCCCGGGCTCTGACGGCCCGACGGGGGTCAGCTGTCACAGCCGACACCGTCGCCGTCCCGGTCCAGGTGGGGGGCGTAGCCCGGCTCGCCCGCGTGGACGGGGGCGGCGCCCGCGGCACGGGCCGCCGCGCAGTTCTCGTAGTACACCGCCGCGGGCTCCGGCTCCGTTTCCCGGGCGGGCGGCGGTTCGGGCGCCCGCGTGGTCTCCACTGTCACCGGCTCCGCCGGCTCCTCGGCCGGCGCGGGTTCGCGGTCGCGCTCCTCTTCCTCGGGGGCGGGCCGTGGCTGTGCGCCGTCCTCGGCCGGCCGCGAGGGCGCGGGGTCGCTCGGTGAGGCGGAGGGGGTCGGCGACGGGCTGGACGCCGACGCCGGTTCCCGCGCGGCCCGCTCCTCCTCCGCCTCGGGCGAGGAGGCGACCAAGGCCAGCACGGACAGGGCCGCGAGCAGCGCGAAGAACCCGTTGAGGCCGATCCCGGTCCAGGCCAGCCCGCCGCCGGAACGCTCGCCCCGCCGGACCTGGGCGAGCCCCAGGAAGCCGAGGATCAGCCCCACGAAGGGCGGGACGATCAGCGCGAACAGGCACAGGACGTTCGCCGCGCCGACGATGACCGAGGCGATCGCCGGCCCACTGCGCCGCCGCGGCGGTGGGAAGGGCGGGGCGGGCGGAGGAGGGAACGGGGAGGGAGATGCCACGTGATGCTCCTGAACATGAGAACGCCGTGGAACATTAGACCCTTTCGTCGCGACAAGATGCGGCTTGGCCGATATGGGACAAGAGGTGAGCCTGAGACATCATCACGCCGTGAAAGGCCCCTCACGGGTCCGAGGGCACCGGTACCGGACTCCCCGGCACAATGGACGTCTTGGAAAGGAAGGCCCATGCACTCCACCGCGGCGCCCGTGCTCGACCACCTCGTCTACGCCACCCCTGACCTGCCCGCGACGGTCGCGCAGTTCACCCGCGCCACCGGCGTCGTCCCGGCCGAGGGCGGGGCCCACCCGGGCTGGGGCACCCGTAACCACCTGGTGGCCCTGGACGACGGCGCCTACCTGGAGATCGTCGGCCCCGATCCGCGCCAGCCCGACCCCGAACACGCCCGGCCCTTCCGGGTCGACCGGCTCACGGCTCCCGCCGTCGTCACCTGGGCCGTACGCACCACCGACATCGACGCGGCCGTGCGGCGGGCGGAGGAACACGGCTACGCCCCCGGGCCGGTCCTGCCCATGAGCCGCACCACCCCCGACGGGAGGCTGCTGGAGTGGCGCCTGACCTCTCCTGAGGCCGCCCACCCCTCGGGGCTCGTGCCGTTCCTCATCGACTGGGGCACCACCCCGCATCCCGTCACCCTCGGACTGCCGCGGGTCGGACTGGCCGGTGTGGAACTGCGCGCCCCCGACCCCGCCGAGGTCGCGCCGCTGCTCGCCGCCCTGGACCTCGCGGTGCGGCCGGTGGTCGGCGAGACGGGGATCTCCGTCACCCTGGACACCCTCAACGGTCCGGTCGTGCTGTCCTGAGCCCGCCCCTTCCAAGGTGACGGCGCCCCGGTCGCTTCGGCGTGGAGGCGACGCGGTAGGGTCCGTTGCCGAGCGGTGCGCGCGCGGAGGGGCGCCGGCCGCCCTCTCCTGCCTGTTTCTGCCTGTTTCGCCGTCTCCCACGGCTGTCCATCGTCAGTGAGGCAGGGCACAATAGATCATCCACAATGACGAAATCCCCCCTGAGAGGCGCCTGTGCCCGAAATCCTTCCTTGGCACGTTCTCGTGCTCATGCACGCACCCGCGGACGCCGTCATCGCCGTCCGCCCCGACGGGTGGGTGCGCGTGACCCGGCGAGCCGACATCACGGCCGGTGAGGCCGTCGTGTACTCCCGGACCCGCTTCATCGCCGAGGGCATCGTGCCCGTTCCGTCGGCGTTGGAAGCCCTCACCGACCGGCTCACCAGCCGCGCCGCGCGGCTGGCCGAGCTGGAACTGGTCGCCTGAGGCCCCGGCCTCCTCACCTCCACGCCGACGCGCACCCGTCGGCCGACATCCCGCCGGACCCCACCCGCTCCGGCTCCTTCGGAGCCGAGCCCGGTGCCGGCCTGATCCCCACGCGAAGACGGGACCCCCTCCCGCCCGAACGTGGGAGACGTTCCCACCGTCCACGAGCGGCAGGCCGCGACCGCCGGCTTCGGCGCCGCTCGTGAACAGGACGGTCCCGATCCGCCCTTCTAGGGCCTCCCCACGGGTCGCCCCTGCGTCGTCACACCGAGGGTTCTCCCGTCACCCGGCCATGTCGTCACCGGGCGCCCGTCGCGGCTTTCGCCGGACGGTGCCGGCGGTGGCCAGGGGACGCCGGTGGACGGCTCCGCCGCCCCGGTCGAGGGAGCCCGGTCACGGGTTCGGCCCCGAAGCCGCGCCTATCGGATCGGCGCCGCCGGTGACCGGTCCGGTGTTTCGCGGCCCATGGCGGCCGGGGCGCTCAGCGTCGGTGGAAGACGTAGCCGGCGTGGTGGAGCACGCCGTCCACGAAATCGCCGTAGGCCCAGAATCCCAGGTCGTCGTGGTAGACGATCCGGTCCCCCTCGATCCAGAACGACCCCTGGTAGGCGTGCGGGCGTCCGCCCCGGGTCTCGTCGTAGCGGCCGTCGGCGGTCAGCTCCTGGTGGATGAACCCCGTCTCGTCGATCCACATGCCGAGGTGGGGGCTGTCCACGGGCGTCCGCCGCGCGAACCGCTCCTCCCGGGGTTCGACGAGACGGCGCCCGTTGAGGAGGGTGATCTCGCCGTCGACGACGATGGCGGCGGCCTGCTCGGGACGCCAGACCACCCGTTGCAGGGCCGGGGTCGTGGCGTGGCCTCCGGAGATCACGGCGAAGGTCGCCGGGTTGCCGGGCGCCAGCGTGCCCACTCTTTCGGAGGGGCGTCGGCGCAGTCCGGCGACGGCGTCGTCCTCCACGATGCCCGGGACGATGGTCAGTCCCGCGCAGTCCACGACGATCGCACCGTCGTCTTCGGCGGCGGTGTGCAGGCCGGTGCCGACGCCGACGATCACCTTCCCGCCCAGGAGCAGGTCGGCGTCGGACAGGTCGCCGATCATCGGGTCGAGCGTGTGTATGGTGGCGCCGACGAACAGCAACGGGCGGTGCGGCTCAGCGGCGATGGTCGTCAACAGGTCCTCGTCGAATCGGATGCTCATGGCCCACTTCCGCAGGGAGAGAGAGGTGTCAGGGACGCCTCCCACCCTGGGCGCCGGGCGGGCGGACAGCCAGGCCGGGGCGTCCCAGGGTGCGACACACCCTGGGAAGGCCCGGCCCCGCCGCCTAGGCTGACGGCATGTCCCGCACCGAACTCGGAGCCTTCCTCGTTGCCAGGCGCGCCCGCCTCGCCCCGGACGACGTCGGACTGGCCTCCAGCGGCACGCGCCGGGTGGCCGGATTGCGTCGCGAGGAGGTCGCGATCCTGGCCGGGGTGAGCGTCGACTACTACACCCGGCTGGAACAGGGCAGGGAGCGCCACCCCTCAGCCTCGGTCCTGGACGCCGTCGCCCGCGCCCTGCGTCTGGAACCCGACGCCCGCGACCACCTGTTCCGGCTGGCCCGGGTCTCGCCCGAGCACCTGGCCGCGCCCGCCCGGCCCCACGTCGACCCCCACCTGCGCGCGCTGCTCGACGCCTGGCCGGACACCCCCGCGCTGCTCATGGACCGGCGGTTGGACCTGCTGGCGGCCAACGCGCTGGGAGACGCGCTCTACGCCGACTTCACCGAGACCGACAACCTGCTGCGGATGACCTTCCTGGACCCTGTGGGAGAGGTCTTCTTCGCCGACTGGCACCGGGCCGCGCGGGCCTGCGTGGCCAACCTGCGCCTGGCGTTGGGCCACGATCCGCACGACCGGCGGGTGCTGGCCCTCGTCGAGGAGGCGGATCGCGGCAATCCCCGGTTCCGGGAGCTGTGGGAGGAACACGAGGTGCGCGGCAAGACCCACGAGGCCAAGACGTTCAGGCACGGCGCCGTGGGCGAGCTGACCCTCTCCTCGCACACGTTCGACGTGCGCGGACAGGACGGACTCCAGTTGGTCGTGTACCGGGCCGAACCCGGTAGTCCCGACCAGCAGGCGCTGCGGTTGCTGGGCTCCCTGTCCGCCGTGCCGCTCGGCCGGACGGCGGGCGGCCACACCGGGTGAGGGCCGCCGGCCCGTCCCCGGTCGGGGAGGAGGCCCGCGCCGGGATGTCGATGGTCCGGACCGGGGCGTCACGTCGCCGCGCGTCTCCCTCCCACTACGCGCCCTTCCCGATGGCGTCCGGCAGCGCCGCGAGAGCACGGTCGGTGCCGTGGCGTGCCGCCCCCGGGGAGGCCGGCGGTCACCCGCCGGGGAGAAGGCGGCCCGCCAGATCCGGGGGCAGCGGGTAGACGCGCTCCGGGGGCAGCAGCCGCCGGAACCTCGCGGCGTGGCCCGTCCGAATGGAGGAGGCGGCCCTGCGCACCTGCGGGGTGAGATCGGTGAGGCCGACGGTCCAGTCATCGGCGAAGGCGCGGATCAGGTGGCGGCCGATGCCGACCTGGATGCTGTAGTGGTTGAGGGCCGCCCCGCGCGGCGAGCGCTCCGGATCCCACTGGACGTGCACGGGCGCCTGGGCCACGGCCGACGGGTCCGCGGTGGTGAGCACGGCTCGGGACAGGGCCTCCTCCCAGCCGTCCCGGGTCATCCGGACCGCGAGCACCCGTTCCTGGCCGGGCTTGCGACCCCAGTTGCCGCGGTGCATCAGCCACGTGAACGACGGCTTGATCCACGTCATCCGGTGGAAGGAGAACGGCGCGACGAAGCGGCCCGCCCGCAACGCCGCGTCGGACGGGATCCAGGTCCAGAGTGTGAAGATCACGGCCTACCGGGCCGCTCCCGTGCGTACCACGCCGTACGCGGACGCCCACCGGGTGAGAACGATCCAGCCTGGGGGGTGCATCTACGTGGACTGCTTCGTCTGGAACAGCCACGGCAACCGCTGGTACCGCACCGGCGCGGGACACTACACCTACGCGCCGCAACTACCTCTCCTACCCCAACATCTACGAGTGCTGACACATCTGGTCGCCGGCTTCGGCGGGACCGGCAGGTAGTGGTTCCCTGAGCCCATCGGCGCTGTCCGGGACCTCCACGGTCCATCGCGGGCGCACAGCCTCGATACCTGAGGAGAAGGACCTGGTGGCGGTGCAGGGACGCGCGTGGGAACACCGCGCGCGTCCCGACCGGTTCTCGCGACGCGCTCTCACGCCGGTCGAAACCGTGGGGCGGGGCGGTTGTCGCCCGCCCCGCTCGCGTGGCCGTCGGTCCCGTGGCACGGTGACCGCGCCCGCGTCCCGACGAGCCGGAACGGTGGGTGTCGACGATCTCGGTGCGTGGATCCGCCAGAGGCGGCCGAGGGCGGCTGTCAGCGGCGGGAGCCTCAGACTGCTGTGGCCCGGCTGTCCCTCCGCTGGCGGTTCCCTCCGGGCGCCGCCACCCGCCCTCCCTCCCCGACCGTCGTGGCAACGCCGCTGGGACCTACGGTGGCTTCCCGGATCGGCGCCGTCGATGGCAGTCGTCACGCGATGTCGGGGCGGACAGGGCGCCCTGCCCCTCGCCTCGGTCGGCCACAGCGGACGGTACGGCGAGTCGGCCGGCGACGATGCCGGCGGAGGTCAGGATGGGTCGGCGAGGACCTCGCCGATCACGTGGCGGGCGTTGGCCGCCAGCACCGGATTGGTGTGCCGGTAGTAGGGGAGCTGGATGAGCGCGATCGACAGCGCCCAACCGCGGCCCCTGATCCAGGTGGCCTCGTCGACGTCCAGCCTCTCCCGGAAGACGCCGCGGGCTGAGGCCGGCAGCAGGTTCCAGGCGACGATCAGGTCCACCGTGGGGTCGCCCGTGCCCGCGGCGGCGAAGTCGATGACGGCGCCGAGCCTGCCGTCCACGGTCAGCAGGTTGCCCGGGGACAGATCCGCGTGCATCCACACGGCCGGCCCTCGCCGTTCGGGGACGCGCAGGGCCTCCTCCCACACCGCGGTCGCCGCCGCGACGTCGATCTCCCCTTCCAGCTGCGCGAGCGCCGCGCGCGTGGGCGCGTCCCGTTCGGCCAGGGGCACGCCGCGCTCCGCGGCCGGGCCACCGATGGGGTCGACCGCGCGCAGTGCCGCGACGAACTCCGCCAGGTCCTCGGCCAGTCCGTCCGGATCGGCGAGGGAGTCCACCCGCGGGTTGGTCCCCTCCAGCCACTGATAGACCGACCAGGGCCAGGGGTAGGCCGGGGTGGGACGTCCCTCCCTCAGTGGCCGGGGAACGGGGACGGGGAGGTGCGCGGCCAGCCGGGGAAGCCAGCGCAGTTCGTGCGCGACACCGTTCACGGCTCCGGGGATGCGCGGCAGCCGTACGACCATCTCCTCCCCCAGCCGGTACATGGCGTTGTCGGTCCCGCTGGACTCCACCGGTTCGACCGATAGGCCCGACCAGTCGGGGAACTGCTCGGCGACCAGCCGGTGCACGAGGGTTTCGTCGATATCGGCCTCGTCCGCGTGCATCCTCACAGCGCGCATCCACCACCTTCGTCACGGCCTCGGGTCCATCCACCGAAGCGGTGGCGTTCATCGAACCCTCGTTCGTCTCGGACGGCAACACGTTTTCCCGTGTCTCCCTCTCGGCGCAGGGGACCGGGCCTTTCGCGGTCCGTCCACGCCGCCGTTCCCGCGCGGCGCCGCGGCCGTCGCTTCGGGAGTTCGTCGAGGGCCACGCCGCGCGCCCCCGTCCTCCGCGCCCGGCCTTCCCGCCTCTTCGCGCCGCCTTTTGAAGCGAGGGGCCCCTTCGTCACGTCCCGGGACGGTGGACGAACGCGGCCCGCCGATCCCGGGGCGCGCAACGCTCCGGCCGGTCGGCGGGGCGGGATCGTCTCGCAGGCGCGCACCACGGCGGGGCCCGCCGGTCGGCAACGGGTGGGGAAGGGGGAGGCCCTCGTCGCTGGTGGCGCGTCACATCCACAACGGGATTGCATGCTCATGCGTTAACGTGCATACTTTTACTCATGTCCAAGGTCCTCTCCTCCCTGCCTGTCGGCGAGCGCGTCGGGATCGCCTTCTCCGGCGGCCTCGACACCTCCGTAGCGGTCGCGTGGATGCGCGAAAAGGGCGCCGTTCCCTGCACCTACACCGCCGACATCGGCCAGTACGACGAACCCGACATCGCCTCGGTGCCCGGCCGCGCCGCGCAGTACGGCGCCGAGGTCGCCCGGTTGGTCGACTGCCGGGCGGCCCTCGTGGAGGAGGGACTCGCGGCCCTGGCCTGCGGGGCGTTCCACATCCGATCCGGCGGCCGTTCCTACTTCAACACCACCCCGCTCGGCCGAGCCGTCACGGGCACCATGCTGGTGCGCGCGATGCTCGAGGACGACGTGCAGATCTGGGGCGACGGCTCCACCTTCAAGGGCAACGACATCGAGCGGTTCTACCGTTACGGTCTGCTCGCCAACCCCTCCCTGCGGATCTACAAGCCGTGGCTGGACGCCGAGTTCGTCGGCGAGCTCGGCGGGCGCAAGGAGATGTCGGAGTGGTTGCTGGCCCGCGGCCTGCCCTACCGGGACAGCGTGGAGAAGGCCTACTCCACCGACGCCAACATCTGGGGCGCCACCCACGAGGCCAAGTCCCTGGAGCACCTCGACACCGGCATCGAGATCGTCGAGCCGATCATGGGCGTCCGCTTCTGGGACCCCGACGTCGAGATCCACGCCGAGGACGTCACGATCGGCTTCGAACAGGGGCGTCCGGTCACCATCAACGGCAAGGAGTTCGGCTCCGCCGTCGAACTGGTGCTGGAGGCCAACGCGATCGGCGGCCGGCACGGCCTCGGCATGTCCGACCAGATCGAGAACCGGATCATCGAGGCCAAGAGCCGCGGCATCTACGAGGCGCCGGGCATGGCGCTGCTGCACGCGGCCTACGAGCGTCTGGTCAACGCGATCCACAACGAGGACACCATCGCCACCTACCACAACGAGGGCCGGCGGCTGGGCAGGCTCATGTACGAGGGGCGCTGGCTGGACCCGCAGGCGCTGATGCTGCGCGAGTCGCTCCAGCGCTGGGTCGGGATGGCCGTCACCGGCGAGGTGACCCTGCGGCTGCGGCGTGGCGAGGACTACTCCATCCTGGACACCTCCGGCCCGGCTCTCAGCTACCACCCGGACAAGCTCTCCATGGAGCGGACCCAGGACTCCGCCTTCGGCCCGGTCGACCGCATCGGCCAGCTGACCATGCGCAACCTCGACATCGCCGACTCCCGGGCCAAGCTGGAGCACTACGCCGGGATCGGCATGGTCGGCGGCCGGCAGTCGACGTCCGTCGGCGCGGCGCAGGCGGCCTCGACCGGCCTGATCGGCGCGATGCAGGAGGGCGGCGCCGAGGCGATCGCCTCCCGGGGCGAGGCGCCCGGTGGCGACGAACTGCTTGACCAGGCGGCGATGGAGTCCGGCACCGACTGACGACGAGGACGAGGGCCGCCGTCGTCCTGCGGCCCGCTCTGTCCCTGGACATGCCCCTCCCCTCGGCCGGGAGGGGCACGTCCGGATCTGTGCGCCGTCCTCGGGGCCGGCGGCGGTGCCAGGCATCGCCTGGGGGCTCGGTGCCACCTCCGGTGCTGGAACCCGTGTCCTGGTGTGCGCCGCCCACGCCGATGCGCCGTCCCGAGGACGGGACGGCGATCCGCCGGAGTTCTCACCGTTGGACGGGCACCACGCCGGCCCGGCGAAGCGCGCCGGCCGTCCTGTTGGAGGCCGCGACCGCGCCGCCGGACCGGTCCGGTGTCACAGGAGTTCGCCGCGGACGTCGCGCAGGAAGACGGCCCACTCGGCGGGGACGACGGCGGGACGGCCGCGCCCGAAACCCTCGGAGTCGCGGACCGGCGCGCTATGGCGGGACTTTGCCGGGGCCTCCGGACGGGTGGAGCGACCGGAGCCGGGGAAGGCGGCCTCGACGCGGTTGTCGACGTTCGCGCTGTGGCTGGACGTGAGGAAGAGGGGATCGCTCATACCGGGTGGTGTACCCACATCCCGGTCTTCTCGTCATGTCCACCTCCGGCACCGGCCCACCTCACCCTGAGGCGCAGCCCGAGCCACGCGGTCTTCCCGCGTGCGAGGCGTGTCCGATGCCGGGAAGGGCCGGCGCGGGATGGTGGTACGGCCGCGACCCGGGCGACGGCCCGGCAGCGTCGTGCCCGGTTCTCGCCCCTGCCCCGAGGCCCCGCCGCGGGGACGGACGCCTGTCATCAGCCCTGGATCGGGGCGTGCCGGTGCGCGGGCCGCGCACGGCCACACCGTCGAGAGGGACGAGCCCGGTCACCGTGAGCGTCGCGATGTCACCCGCCCGGGACAGGACGGAGAGGATCCGCCGCGCCCGGCCGAAGCGAGCCCGCCCGGCAACGGCGTGGTATCGGTGCGCAGGCCCTGGGAAAACGCAACGAGGTCGGCCCCGGGCGGCGATGCCGGGGTGGCCGTCCTCCCGCACCCGATCCCGCCGGGCCGGCCGAACCGGTCCGTCCGTCCGCGGAGGCTCCGGCCGTTCTCGTCCGCCCCGGACGGCCGGAACCAGAGGCCACAGCCGGGACGCGTCCGGTCGGTCCCCGGATCGTCCAGTCACGTTGCCCCTGCTCGGGTCGGGATGCGACGATGGTCCACCACGTTTCGGCGCTCTCGCCGTCATGTGTCTCCTGGAGATGGAAGGTCTCCGCTGCCATGCACGCCCCCTGCGCACGCGACGCCCCCCTCGTGGTCCCCGCCCCGGTCGAGATCGACATGACCGTCGCCGACGACTTCGCCGAAGCCCTGAGCGACGCGGTCGCCACGGGCCCGGCCTGTGTCGTCGTGGACATGTCCCGCACGGTCTTCTGTGACTCCTCCGGCATCGCCGCGATCATGGCCGCGCTCGGCCAGGCGGGCCCGGAGGGGCCGGCCCTGGTGCTGGCCGTCCCTGATGCGCAGGTCCGTCGCGTCCTCTCGCTGGTCGGCCTGGACCTGCTCGTTCCCATCCACCACGACCTCGACACCGCCCTGCGTGGAGGCTCCGCCGCCACGTAGCCGAGGGGATCGGCACGGCGACAGCCCCTCGGGAAAAGAGGGGCCGTCCCCGCGAGGTGCCCTTAGCGCGCTCGTGTCGGACCGGCTTCACGTGGGGTGTTGCATCCTCGTCGGGGAGGGGAAGGGGGCTCAACCCTCCCCGACGGGGGCAGGCGGGGCCTACGCGCCGGGACGCTGCGTCGCCGGACCGGGCTGTTCCCGGATGGCTGCGGGAAAGCGGCGTAGGCCATATGGGGGTTTCGGACGTCCCTTCACGCTGAGGGCCGGTCCGGCGCGAGATCGGGCCGTGGTGCCGCACCGTCCACGGCGCCGCGGCCCGACCCGCGTGGTGGCGGTCGCTGGAGGCACCGGGCGCGACATCGGGCGATCACGCCGACGAGGATCTCGCCGTCGACGCCTCCTGCTCCGTTGTCCCGTCCCGCCGCGGGCGTCCGCCGTCGTCGCCCCGCCCGCCGACATCACCCCCGTGACAAGCGTCGCGGCGCCGGTCTCCACCCTGTCTTCCTCGACCGTTTCGTGTGGATCCCCCGTCGATCGCGTCGCCAACGCTAGCCGCCCCCACCGGCCCGGTACAGACCCGCGCGCTACCTTTCGGTGTCCGCCGAAACCACCAGGTCGGTGTGGTGCGCCCCGAGACCGGCCACCCGCGGCGGGAATGCTCGGGGCCGCAACCGCGTGGAACCGCCGGCGGGGCGCCCTGCGGGGGTTCCCTACTCTGGGCGGTGTCGGGGAGGCCGACTCGGCCGACGGAGGATATTTCCGCGCCGGCGCGGCCTCCCGACCTGTCCTGTACTCGCGCCGTTCGAGAAACAGCGGAACGGATCCCGATGTTGCGCATCCATTTCTCTTCCACCGACTGGGAGAAGGTGCGGGTCCTCCCCCGACCCGACCCCATGTGGGAGATCCTGCTCAGCCTGTACATGCTGGCCGAGGCGTCCGACGAACTGGTCTTCGGACCATGGCGACGGCGTGTCCTCACCCGGCTGCCCCCCGCCGGTCGCGCGCTGCTCGACCTCGTGCCGGCCCAGGGCTACGCCCCGGACTTCCTCAGCCCCGTCGCGGGGCCGGACCTGTCCGACGGCCTCGAAGCGCTCCTCGCCACCCCACGCCGGCAGATCGCCCGTGACCTCGACCTGAGGTTCGCGGGTGGTCCACGTCCGGCCTGGACCAGCGGCCTCGTCCGCAAGGAGGCGGGCGCCATGCGCCTGCTGTCGCGTGCGGTGACCTGCTATTTCGAGATCGCCCTGCGCCCCTACTGGGACTACATCTCTCACAAGGCCCAGCACGGCGCGCGAGAGGCCGCCGCCCCCGGCGGGGCGGTGGCGCCGATCACGCGCGCGGCGAAGACGCCGCCGAGCCGGATGAGCACGATCGAGCTCGACTACGGTGTCGACCAGGACATGCACCTGGGAGGCCGTGGCCTGCTCCTGATTCCGGCGTTCTTCTGTGCGACCAACCCGGTGACCTTCCTGGACCCCGCCCTGCCGCCGGTGCTGCTCTACCCGGTGCGCCACGAGCCGCTGTCCTTCCTGGCCAGGGCCTCCGAGAGGCAACGGCCGGCGGGGGACACGCTGGCCCGGCTGCTCGGACGCACCCGCGCCGCGGTCCTGCGCGCGCTCACCAGCGAGCACACCACCGGCGAACTCGCGCGCAGTCTGGACATCTCGCTGTCCTCGGCCAGCGAGCACACCTCGCTGCTGCGCGACGCCGGCCTGGTGGCCAGCGAACGACACGGGGCCACGGTCCGTCACGTCCTCACCCCACTGGGGTTGGACCTGCTCCACCCACCCTCCTGACACTCCCCACCTCTGCGGCGTGGGCCGCCCGCACGCGGGCGGCCCACGCGAGGCGGTGACCTCCGACGGGAGAGGCGGTCCCGGGGCCGCCGGCGTGCCGGGCACCGGCGCGGGGTGGGAGCGGCCGGGGAGCGCGGGCTCACAGTCCGAGAGCGGACTTGGGACCCGCGTAGCGCCCGGCGCCGGGGAACCCTTCCGCCACGAGCTCGACGAACCGCTCACCGAACCCGCGTTCGCCCAGTTCATGGAACGGCACGAACTCCACGCCGAGGATCGGCCGGAAGTCGGCGCCGGGCGCGATGTCGCCGAGGCGCCCGCCCAGCCGGCGCACCTCGAAGGTGATGTGGAGGACGTGCAGGCCCTCGGCCGGCACGAGGTGGTCGCACAGGTACAGCAGCCTGACGACCTCCACCCGGAGTCCGGTCTCCTCGCGCATCTCGCGCGTCATGGAGTCGGCGAGGGACTCCCCCTCCTCGACCTTCCCGCCGGGCAGGTGCCACCGGCGGGCTCCACCGCCCTCCTGCTCCACCAGCAGAAGGCGGTCGTCCTCGACGAGGACGCCTGTCACACGGGTCAGCACACGAGGACCCTAGGGCAGGCCGGGGACGGTTCGAGCGGGTTTCCCCGAGAATCCGCGTCCCCGTGGACGGCACGGCCGCCCGCCTCGGCGGGAGCCCGGCACGCTCTCGCTGGCCCGCCCGGGCCGGGGGCCGCGGCGGTGGGCGCCATGGACCTCGCGCGTTCACCGCCCGCCGGAACGGGAGGGGACGCGGCCCGCCCGCGGCGTCGAGGTCCACGGCCACGCGCAGCGCCCCTCGTCCGCCCTCAGTGGCACCACCAGCGTGTCAGCCAGGCCCTCCCCTTTCCCCTACGGCGTGGCCTCGGCCGTGCGGGCCGGCCGGGGCCCAGAGCCCGGGTGGCGGAGGCGGGACGGCCGGGGACGAAGCGCACGGGCAGCGCGTCGAAGGCGTTGAGGAGGGGCCCCGGCCGGGGCCGGAGTTCCTCCACCCGCAGGGCCAGGCGGGGTTCTCGCAGGCGGCGCAGCACGGCGGTGACGCCCTGCTCGGTGATCTCCCACGCGAGGGAGCGGGCCGGGCAGGTGTGCGTTCCCGCCCCCCAGGTCAGAAGGGTGTGTTCGGCGTCCTCGACGTGGTGGGCGAGGGCCGGGTCCTCGTGGGCGGGTTCGAAACCGATGGCCACCCCCTCGCCCGCGCCTATGCGAACCCCGGCGATGTCGGTGTCCTGGATGGCGTAGCGCGCCGGCCACACCCGCAACGGGGGGCGCACCCGGCACGCGCGCCGGACCGCCCTTCCGACGTCGACGTGCGAGAGGACCGGACCCCGCTCGGGAGCGGGGTCCGCCAGCAGCTCGACCAGGGTGTTGGCGATGAGATGGGCCGTGAGATCGTTTCCGGCGGCGATGTAGGACATCAGGCCGTGCCGGATCTCGGTCTCGCTGAGCCGCGAGGGATGGGTGATCATCCAGCTCGCCAGGTCCTCGCCGGGCCAGCGTCGGGCGCGGGCGGTCAGTTCCGCGAAGAACGCCTCCAGTTCGGCGGCGGCCGGGTCCGCCGTGGCGGGGTCGCAGTCCCAGAACCGGGAGGCGAGTTCGGCCAGACGCAGCCCGTTCCCGTCCGAGAGCCCATAGGCGCGACTGAGCACGAGGATCGGCAGGCGCGTGGCGAACTCGCCGATCAGGTCGGCGTGACCGCGTTCGATGAAGGAGTCGATGAGGCGGTCGGTGATGGCGGTGATCTCCTGGCCCATCCCCCGCGCGGTGAGCTTGGCGAGTCCGTCCACGAGGGGCGCGCGGCGCCGCCGGTGGGTCTCCCCGTCCGAGGTCAGGGCGTTGTCGCGCGGTGCCGTGAGCGGAAGCAGACCGGCTTCGCCCACCCGTCCGGAGTGGAACTCCTCCCAGTGCCGGGGGTCGTTGGACAACGTGGGACTGCACAGGGCCTGCGCGGTGGCCTCGTAGGTGAGGGTGAGCCAGACACGGACACCGGGGGCGATCTCGACGGGGGCGAGGGGGCCGTGGAGACGGCGTAACCACTCCCAGGGGGAATTCCGGCCTGGCGTGTGTTGTGGATCCGGCCGGGGCAACGGCTCTGCCTCGGTGGAGCGCAGCGGACATCTTCTTGTCGCGTTCCTTGGTTCCGGGGGGAACATCACATCGCTTTCATTCGTCGTTTTCACCGCCTGTCGTATCCATGGCCGGGTGTTTTCGGTCACAGTAAACCTAAGGTCTCGGTAACCGGCTCCACCGCCCGTGTCCGAATCTCGGTACGACCGGCAAGAGTTCCGTATTCGTCGTGGCTATGGAAACGGGAACCGGCGCCGGCTGGACGCATACCGACGCGTTCGCGCAAACGCTCGATCGGGATGCCGCGCGGCGCGGGAACGATCCGTTGAGAGACCGAGGAGATGTCCTCACCTCTGGAGGTGGGCAACGCGATCCATCGTTTCCCGAAAGAGGAGGGCGAGACCCCGGTCCGGTAGGCCGCCATTCGTGTTTCCCGGCGGGCCGGCTGGAGAACCCTGACGGCCTCAAGGCCGCGTTCGGGGAAGGCGACCGCTCCCTCTCGGGAGACGGCGGGCCACCGCGTCCGCGCGCTGCGCTCCGCCGGCAGGGACCAGAGGGGGAACTCGGCCGGGAGAAGACGGTGGAGCGTCATCCGCGACACGCCCGCCCCGCTGGTGACGGCCTCCGTCGGCGGTCCGGCGGGTGGGTTTTCACGCCGTCCGTTGGCACACGGCCGGCACGGTCCCAGAGGCTGGAGCCGTACTCCCGCCGCAGGTCGTGAAATTCCTTGAGTGCGTTCACTGAATCGCCCCCTTTCACGGTGATCGCGTCGGAACAATACAGCAGACAGTTGGAAAGTTACAGTTGCAACTATTGTGATAACAGATGTCCTCTGACGGTGCTGTCCGAGGTGCCCGGCGTGGTCATGGAACCTTTTCTAACGTTTGAAAAGAACGTCAGGTGATGTCCGTGTATGTCCGTGGGGCCGGTATCGGCCAGGAGAATACGGTTCGGGAAACCGGCGCGCCCCGGTGTTACTTCTCCGTCATATCCATCTCCGGACTTGGAATCGGTCATTCCGCTCGAGAAGCGACGTTCCAGTCGAGAGGCGCCAAGGTGTCATCCGGGACCGGGGCGCTCGCGGCCCGATGTCCGCGGCTGGTATTCCACCCCCACCGTCCTCACCGGACCAGGCGGAATAAACCCCTGGTCCGGGGTAGGGCATGAGCCTCCGCCCCGGCCGCTTCGAAACGGCGGGCGGAACGGTCCCGAACCTCCCGACGAGAAGGTCCGTCCCGTGTGCGACATCCTGCCCCGGCACATTCTCGCGCTGATGCACGCCCCCACTGACGCCATCATCACGGTGCGCCCCGAGGGGCGGGTGCGTATCGTCCGCAGGCACGAGGCCGCGGGCGATACGGTCGTCTACTCCCAGGCCCGGCTTCTCGCCGAAGGGGTCGTGTTCACCCCGGCCGCGCTGGAGGAGCTGGCGCGCCGGCTCACGGCCGGCGTCCGGAGGCGCGGGAAGGCCTCCCTCGTCGCCTGAAGGAGCGTTCCCCGACGTCACCACGCTGGCGCGGAGCCGCTGGCATTCCAACCGTTCTCATTTCGGGCCGTGCCTTCCCGGCACGCGGGTGCCTGCCTGCCGCCAGGGCGGACACGACCCCCGGCCGGATCCACCGCGTCGCTCCAAAGGACGGGCGCGAGTCGGTGCCCGGCCTATCACGAGGTCGACAGGTCGCTCACCCCACCGTGGAAACCCCGTCCGGCCCCTCACAAACCCGGCGTGGGGACGCCAACATGCTGCTCCCCCACGCGCGTGGGGACGACCGGTCGCCAAGTGGCGTCCTACGGGCACCTGCGCGGGCTGCTGCTGTTGGTCGACGGACGGCACGGTGTAAGGAAGCGGCGGAATCCGCCGGGGCCGTGCATGCACGACGGCGGGTGCACGGCCTGTCCTGGCGACGGCGCAGAACCTGTTGTGCCCGTGCCGGTAGAGGTCCGCCTCCTACACTGACCCCATGGCGAACCCCCGACGCTCTACCTCGTCCTCTCCGGCGTCCCCGCTCCCGAGGGTGTCCCGGAGCTGGTGGAGTTGCTCCAAGACGATGGCTGGCGGGTCGCCGCGTCGTCCACTCCCAACGGCGCCCGATTCCACGACCTGGGGCGGCTTGCCGAGCTGACCGGCGAGCGGGTCCGGGTGGAGTACCGGATGCCGGGTACCGGCGCGCCCCTGCCGCCCGCGGACGCGGTGCTGGCCTGCCCGCTCACCTTCAACTCCACCAACAAGTTCGCCCAGGGCATCGCGGACTGCTTCGCGATCGGCCTGCTGTGCGAGATGGTCGGCTACGGGGTGCCCACGGTCGTGGTGCCGCATTGCAAACCCCAGCTTGCGAGCCACCCGGCCTTCCATCGGAGCCTGGAGACACTGGAGTCGATGCCGGCCGTCACCTTGCTGCACGATCCCGACGCCCCCTACGAACGGCGCATGCCCTCTTGGGGGGAGATCGCCACCGCTTTGCGCTCCGTCGTCCCCCACTGATGAGGAGGAGGCCGTCGTGGACGCCACCACGCGGGGCCAGATCATCCGCCGCAGCCGCAAGCGCCGCGGCTACTCCCAATCCGTTCTCACCGGCCACCTCGGCCGCTCGGAGTCATGACTGTCCCAGGTCGAGCGAGGTAAGCGCGACGTGGACTCCCATGCCGTCCTCACCCGGCTGGCCGAAGTCCCACGGGTGAGCATCACCGACCTGACCGGGGACGACAGCCCCGAGGAGGCCGATATGAAGTACGCGGCCGCCCGCGAGATCGAGCGCGCCATGATGCGTTACACCAGCCTGGAGACCATCATCGAGGACGCCGGGGAGGGCCTTGCCGTAGACATCTCCCGGTTGCGCGCCGAGGTCGACCGCGCCTACGCGGCTTATCAGGCGACCCGCTACAACGAGGCCGGCCGTCATCTTCCCCGCCTCATCCAAGCGGTGGAGGCCGCCGCGCGCGGTCGTGGTTCCGACCGGCCATAGAGGGGGCGCGTGCCCCCCATTCGCCCCCCGGTCGGGGGCTGGACAACCCGACCGGGAGGCGGAAAAGGGCGCCTGAGCCGGCTATGTCCCCATCGACTCCAGGGTGCGCCCCTTCGTCTCGCTGATGAAGCGCCACACGAAGAGCAGCGACAGCACCGCGAACGCCGTGTAGATCAGGTAGGTGCCGGTCAGGTTCCAGTCGCGCAGAGCCGGGAACGTGATGGTGACCAGCCAGTTGGCGATCCACTGTGTGGCCGTCGCGACCGCCATGGCGGCGGCGCGGATGCGCAGCGGGAACATCTCCCCCAGCAGCACCCATGTCACCACACCCCACGACAGGGCGAAGAACAGCACGAAGGCGCTGGCCGAGGTGAGCGCGACCGCGCCCCACATGAACGGGAGGTTCGCCTGCTCGCCGACGACCTCGGCGTGGCTGAAGGCGAACGCGGTCGCCGCCAGCGACACGGCCATGCCGATGGAGCCGGTCAGCAGCAGCGGCTTGCGGCCGATGCGGTCCACCAGGCCGATCGCGATGAAGGTGCCGATGATGTTGACGATCGAGGTGAACAGCGACAACAGCAGCGAGTCGCTCTCCTGGATGCCCACCGACTGCCACAGCGACGCCGAGTAGTAGAAGATCACGTTGATGCCGACGAGCTGCTGGAACGCCGACAGCGCCATGCCGATCCACACGATCGGCAGCAGTCCGAAGCGGCCCCCGCGCAGGTCGCTCAGCTTCGGCTTGACCTCGGAGCCGAGCGCCCGCCTGATCTCGCGGATACGCTCGTCGACGTCTCCGCCCTCGACCTCGTTCAGGACCCGGCGGGCGCGTTCGGTCTTGCCCACGCGCACCAGGTAGCGCGGTGACTCCGGGATCGACAGGGTCAGCAGGAAGTAGATGACGGCCGGCACCAGCGCGGCGCCGAGCATCCACTGCCACGCCTGCAACGGGCCGAGCTGGTCCAGCGCGCTCCCCCCGGCCACGGAGGCCAGCGCGTAGTTGACGAGCTGGGAGACCGCGATGCCCAGGACGATCGCGAGCTGTTGCAGCGAGGCCAGCCGTCCCCGGTAGGCGGGAGGTGAGACCTCCGCGATGTAGGTGGGCGCGATGACCGAGGCGATGCCGATGGCGATACCGCCGACGACCCGCCAGAGAGCGAGGTCCCAGATGGCGAACGGCAGTGCCGAACCGATGGCGCTGATCCCGAACAGGACCGCGGCGACCTGCATCACGCGGATACGGCCGAACCGGTCGGCCAGTCCGCCGGCGATGGCGGCACCGACCGCGGAGCCGAGCAGCGCGGCGGCGACCGTGAACCCGGTCTCGGTCGCGCCGACCTGGAAGTGCTCCTCGATCGCGGCGACGGCGCCGTTGATCACCGAGCTGTCATAGCCGAAGAGGAAGCCGCCCATGGCGGCGGCGCCGGCGATCATCGCCACGTGGACGATGTTCATCTCCCCGCTCGCCCGCGCCCGCTCCGGGTCTGCTGTTGACACGAATCACTCCTAGCCGGACCCGCCCCCCGGATCCGTGCCGCCCGGATCGGGCCCGTGTCGTTGTGCTGGCCTTTCCAATGATCGTCACCATGGGTGAGGGCCGTGGTGCGGCCTCGCCGTGACATCGGTTTCCTTCCGGGAAATCCGGTCTTTACACTTCCGCCGATTCGGATCGCCGGCCGTGTTGCGAGCGCGTCGCATCGGGTAGGGATGGGCAGTCATGCCGACGATCACGACGGAAGGGGCTTCGATGTCCGACCTTCTCGACCTTCACGGCCAGGCGATGGGCGAGTTCGACCGCCGGGTCCGCGAGGTCCGGCTCGACCAGTGGGCGCTGCCCACACCCTGCTCCGACTGGGACGTCCACGACCTGGTCAACCACCTGGTGAGCGAGCAGCTGTGGGTCCCGCACCTGCTCGCCGGCGGCACGATCGAGGACGCGGACGGGCGTTTCGACGGAGACCGCCTGGGAGAAGAACCCATCGCCACCTGGGAGATCGCCGCTCGGGAGGCCCGCACGGCGTGGCTGCAACCGGGAGCGACGCAGAGCGTCGTGCACCTGTCGTTCGGGGACACCCCCGCCTCGGTGTACCTGTGGCAGATGACGTTCGACCTGACCGTGCACGCCTGGGACCTCGCCCGCGCGATCGGCGCGGACACCGAACTCGCCCCCGACCTGACCGGCGCCGTCCTGGAGTGGGCGCGCGACCAGGACTTCTCCGGGGGCGCCCTGTTCGACCCGCCGGTGGAGACGCCGGCGGACGCCGACGCCCAGACCCGGCTGCTCGCGCTCACCGGACGACGCCCCTAGGACCGGGGGTTAGACCCGCGCCACGGGGGTTAGGCGGAGGGGCGTACCGCGTTTCGACACCGGAGGAGAGTGCTGCTTCGTGGCGCGTATCGGTTACTTCCTGTCCTGCGAGGAGCACGGTCCCCGCGAGCTCGTCCGCCAGGCGCGCCGGGCCGAGGAGGCCGGCTTCGAGGCGCTGTGGATCTCCGACCACTACCACCCCTGGTTGGACGTGCAGGGGGAGAGCCCGTTCGTCTGGTCGGTGATCGGCGCGATCGGCGAGGCCACCTCCCTGCCGATCACCACCGCGGTGACCTGCCCGATGGTGCGCACCCATCCGGCGATCGTCGCGCAGGCCACGGCGACCTCGGCGGCGCTGGCGCGCGGCGGGTTCACGCTGGGCGTGGGCACCGGGGAGGCCCTCAACGAGCACATCCTCGGCGACCGCTGGCCGCCGGCGGCCGAACGGCGGGAGATGCTGGAGGAGGCCGTCGAGGTGATGCGCAAGCTGTGGACCGGCAAGCTCGTCACCCACAACGGCCCCCACTACACGGTGGACACCGCGCGACTGTACACGCTGCCCGAACGCACCCCCGAGGTGTACGTCTCGGCGTTCGGGCGCAAGGCCGCGGAACTTGCCGGACGCATCGGGGACGGTCTGGTCATGATGGGCCCCGAGGCCTCGACCATCCAGACCTTCCGCGAGAACGGCGGCGAGGGCAAGCCCGTCCAGGCCGGCCTGAAGGTCAGCTGGGGGCGCGACGCCGACGAGGCGGCCCGCTACGCCTGCGAGAGGTGGCCCAACGACGCGCTGCCGGGTGAGGCGGCCCAGCTGCTGCCGCTCCCTCGCCACTTCGAGCAGCTCGCCGAGCTGATCACCCCGGAGCGCGTCGGCTCGATGATGCCGTGCGGTCCCGACCCCGACGTGCACCTCGACGCGATCCGGGAGTACCTGGAGGCCGGCGTCGACGAGGTCTACGTCTCCCAGGTGGGCCACCGCCAGGACGAGTTCTTCGACTTCTACGCCGCCGAGGTGTTGCCGGAGCTGAGGAAGGGGAACTGACCCCGCAGGGGGAACGGCGCCGTCACCGTTCCCCTCCCCCGGCTTCCCCGACCGGTCCCAGGGGCGAGCCTGTCCGGCAGGACGTCGAGGGCCGCGGGGACCTCGCCGCGCCGCGCAGCGTCCCCTCTGTCAGGGCTCGCCGGGACCGTATGGGGCCGTCCCGGCAGGGCCGCTGCGGCCGGGGACCGGTGACGGCCCGCACCGCGCGGAGGCGGGCCGGCCGCTTGGAGCGCGGGAACGTGGATGGGGCCCGCGGCCCGCCCATCCGGACCGACGCCGGGTCACCGCGCGGATCGCCGGTGCCGGCCGGTCGCGGAATCCGCCCCACCGTGTCGGGCGCCGCGCTGTACAGCGCCGCCCGGGCCGGCCGCGGGAGGGCAGGCGAACGCGGCGATGGTGATGGCGGCGGATCCCCCTGCCCCGGGGGCGCTGCCACCGCCGCCGGCAGAACGGCCCTCAGCCTCCCCCCAGGGGCAGCGGGCGGGCCGGCACGACTGGGGCCGAGGGGCGTCCGCGGTTCCTTCGCGGTGCTGATCGACCTGACCCTGGAGGCCCAGGACGCGCGGAGCGTCGAGACCTTCGAACAGGCCCTCGGCCGAGCGCCGGAGGTCGTCGAACCGCGTCGCCTCTCCGGCGGCCCCGACTACTTCGCCCGTGTGGCGGTGGCCGACCTGGCCGCTGACGAGACCTTCCCGAGCCGGCACGTCATGACCATCCCGCGGATTCGGAGCATCACGTCGCACTTCACGATGAAGCACATCGAACCCGCCCTCTAGCTCCCCGTCGGGTTCCAGGAGCGGGCATCCCGGGACCGGGAGGGATCCCTCCCCCGCGGCGATCGACCCGGCCGATGGGACCGGCTCAGAAGAACTCGTCGAGCAGCCGGTAGTAGTCGAGCCGGTCGGGATCGACCAGGTGGGAACCGTAGTGTTCCAGGAAGGCCCGGACGAAGGGCGGGCCGAACCGGCCGGCGGCGTCCGCGGCCAGCTCCCGGCAGGCCAGGGCGAGGTCTTGGTGACGGTCGGCCACGCCCAGCCGGCCCACGTCCACGACACCGCTCCAGTCGAGCGTGACCGGATCGACGAGGACGTTGTCGAGGGTCAGGTCGCCGTGGCAGATCACGGCGTCCTCCCCTTCGGGGGCGCCCTCCTCCAGCAGGGGCAACAGCTCCCCGGCGGTGCGACCGCGACGTTCGGCGTCGAAGTCCGCCGCGTCGACCAGCCCGGCCTCGACCCGTTGCCGGGCCAGTGGAAGGGTGATGGACAGCCGACGGTCGAAGGGGCAGTCGGCGACGGGCAGGTCGTGCAGGTGGCGGGTGAACCGGGCGAGGGCGGCGACGATGGGGGCCCTGTGGTGGGCGGGCCATTCCCCGCTCAGGGGGCGGCCGGGGACCTCGGTCGTCACCAGCCACGCCCGCTCCCCGTCGTCGTCCAGGTCGACGACCTCGGGCGCGCCGATCCCTGCCCGTCCCAACCAGGCGCAGCGGTCGGCCTCGGCGGTCAGCTCGTCGCGGTCGGCCAGTTTCACATACAGCGAGGTCCGCCCGGACAGGCGCCACACCCCGGCACCGGAGGCCCCGGTCCGCACCCGCCGCCATTCGTGCCGCCGGTAGCGGCGGCGCAGGGGCGCGGGCAGGGTCGCGGGAGCCGAGGAGAACACGAGGTCAAGGCTAGCGCCGGGATCTCCTTCCGCGGGGCGCGGGGGCGGCATGGTCCGTCGTCCCGTCGCAGCGGTCGACGTCACTCGGGATATCGGAGTCCGGGGGCCGCGCATCATGATCATCTTCGTGGCATAATGACCGTCCGAAAGCGCGTGGAAACTGTAATTGGGCCCGAAGTACGGCTAAATCCACCACGGGAATCCGGGCAATGATCCTGTCCAGTCACGCAAAGCTCCGGCACCCTCCCCCGGGTCGGTTCCCCGGAACGGAGCGCGGTCCTCTTCGGTTGCTGCGAAGATGGCCGCCGGTCCGGGGGTGGCCACGCACCCCCACAACGGGCACGTGAACAGGAGTAATGGTGCTTTCCCCTGATTTCCCCCTCGATGCCACTGAAATGACGTGGCGATGGGGAGCCCGGCCGCTTCTCGCCCACGCGGTGGTCGTGGCGACTCACGCGGACGGGCCTGCGGCCGAAGTGGCGGTACCGGATCCCTGCACGCGCGCCATCCTCAAGGGCGCCGTGGCACCGGTCACCGTGGCCGAACTCGCCGCCCGCGTCGGCGCTCCGGTCAGCGCGGTGCGCTGCGTCGTACAGCGCCTGATATCGGCGGGCTTCATGCGCGTGGACAGCCATGGGGACGAGGGGATCGCCTCGGGGACGGTCAAGGTGGTCGTCGCGGCCGCCACGCTTGAGACGGAGCGGTCCTTCATTGCCGCCGTCGGGGAACCGATTCCCATGCGGGTCCGGATTCCGGTGGCGCCCAGGGAGACCGCGACCATTGAATCCTTTTTCGGGCGGACGATTATTCGCGGCGAGGGCCTGTCCATATTCATGGCCGGATCGCCGAAACACTGGAATTTCCGCCCCTTGTGGGACGACGAGATCCGCGGTGCGCTCGGAATGGTGATCCTCGCGGATCCCCGTTTCCCCGACGCGGCCGAAGTCGCCCTGGCCTCCTGTCACCAGCACGGACTACCGCACGTGTTGGTGGCCGAACACGGACCGGGCCTGCGTGTGGTCACGTCGGCGGCGCGGCACTGGGCGCGGTATGCGCTCCAGATCACGCCGGGGACCCCTGTCCTGGCGTGTGATGTCCGTGATCATGATTCCGTCACCGGGGTGCTGCGCGCCCTGGTCGGTCACGCCCGGACCCTGACCTCTGAAGCGACCAGTTGAGAGAAGAGAGACGTTGCGTAAGATCCTGATCGTCGGTGCCGGGCAGAGCGGATTGTGCCTGGCGAACGGGCTGCTCGCCCACGGGGGTTACGATGTCACCCTGGTGACGGGGAAATCCTCGCCGGAGATCCGGGCGAACCGTCCGAATGTGACCCAGTTCACCATGCCCCGGGCTCTGGAGATGGAGCGCCGGCTGAGTCTGGACTGGTGGTCGGCGCGGGCACCGCACCTGGAGGGTGTGCGCCAGCCCCTGTACCTTCCGGGCACCTCTGACCCGCTGGTCATCGAGGGCCGGTTCCAGGGATACGGCATCGCGGTGGACCCGCGCCTGAAGATGGCCGACTGGCTGGAGTACTTCGAGGACAAGGGCGGCCGGGTGACCATCGCCGGGCTGTCGGTGTCCGACCTCGACTGGTTCTCCCGCAACTACGACCTCGTCGTCGTGGCGGTGGGCAGTGGTGAGCTGGGGGCCCTCTTCGACCCCGACCCCACCCGGTTCAGTGGCGCGCACCCCCGTGTCATCACCCAGTCCATCGTCTACGGCGTCGAGGACGGCCCCAGTGGCCCCGGGTTCGCCGACGCCATCTCGGCGCCGGCCGGCCGCGTCATCATCGCCCCGGTCCTCACCGCCGACGGGCCGGCCAACGCCATCTGCGTCCTGGACGAGCCGGGCGGGGCCCTGGACGGCTCCCACCTCCAGCCCAGCAGCCGGCACCGGGCGACGGCCCAGGAGGTCACCGACTGGATCGTCAGCTCCATCGCCGGCCGTTTCCCCGACTACGCCGCCCGCCTGAAGGAGGTGGAGCCGGTCGACGGCAACGCCGCGGTGATCTCCCACCTCACCCCGCAGGTCCGCAAGCCGGTGGCCGTCCTGCCCTCGGGCGGGTCTGTTCTGGGCAGCTCCGACGTGGTCGTGACGACCGACCCGATCTCCGGACAGGGGTGGAACGTCTCGACGCTGTGCGCCGCCACCTACCTGCAGCGCATCATCGAGCACGGAGACAAGCCGTTCGACGACGCTTGGATGCGCGAGACCTTCGACACCTTCTACGCCGAGGAGGGGGTGCACAGCGCCGCGCTCAGCGCGATGCTGCACTCTCTGTGGGACAACGAGCTCCCCGCCTACTTCCAGGAGATCGTCGGCGCCGCGCTGACCTTCCCCGAGGTCGCCGACCGCTGGGTGCACGGACTGGACGACCCCAAGGACTACCGAGCCTGGTTCCTTGACGAGTACGGAGCCCGCGCCTACCTCGAACAGGTGGCGGCGGCTCACGGCTGAACCCATCAAGAAAGGTATCCCCCTCGATGACCTCCCCTCACCATCCCCCCGGTGTCCCGGACAACTCCTCCGCACCGGTCGCCACCCCCCGGCCGCGCCTGTGGAGCGAGCGCAACATGGCCGCTCTCTACGACCTGCTGGTCGTGCACGGTACCTACTGGGCCATGTGGGGGGTGCGCTGGCCGGTCATCGCGGAGCTGTACCGGGCCAATGTCAGCGGTAACCACCTGGAACTCGCTCCCGGGACCGGTTACCTGCTCAACCGCGTCGGCATGCCCAGCGAGACGCCGCGGCTGCACCTGCTCGACCTGCACGAGGGTCCCTTGGAGGTGAGCGCGCGGCGTCTGGCCCGGTTCCAGCCGGTCAAGCTCCAAGGGGACGTCTTCCAGCCCTTCCCCTTGGCGGAGGACAGCGTCGACTCGGTGGCCGCGGGGATGATGTTGCACTGCCTCCCCGGTGACAGCATCACCGCCAAGGCCGTGGTCTTCGACAACGTCGCCCGGGTCCTCACACCCGGTGGGAGGTTCTTCGGCTGCACCGTTTTGGCGCGTGATGTGCCCATGAACTGGTTCGGACGGCTCAGTCTGCGCAAGGTCAACGACAAGCAGGTCTTCTGCAACCTGGGTGACTCCCTGGCCGATCTGCGGTCTGAGCTGGAGAAGCGTTTCGACGACGTCTCCGTGACCGTACACGGATCCGTCGGGCTCTGGCAGGCCAGCGCCCGCTAGTCCAAGCCCCGCACACACCGCGCCCCCTCTCCCGAGGACCCGGGAGAGGGGGCGCGGTGTTATGGGGCTGACCTTCCCTGTCTCACAGGGCCTGCGCGGCCAGGTGCCGTTCGATCTCCTCGGAGATACGGTCGATGGTCGGCTCGGCGTGGATGATCGCCACGGGCAGCCCGATGAGGGAGGGGTGGGCCTGCTGGAGCCGGTTGCGGATCTCGATCAGCGCGACCGAGGTGACTCCGAGGAAGCCCAGCTCCTCGTCCAGCGGGAGGTCCGCCGGATCGGTCCGGGTGATCTCGCCGACCATGACCCGCAGGACCTCCACGATGGCGGCCCGCCGCTCCTGCGGACCGTTCGCCGCCGCCAGCAGGCTGCCCAGCTCCGTGGGGGCCGCATGGGGCTCGGAGCCCGGCCCACGGTCCCAGGCAGCGGCAGGAAGGGCGACCGGCGTCAGACCGGAGGGCACCAGCCCCGAGGCGATGTGACCGTGAGTCGAGAGACGTGCCACCGCGGCGAGCAGTTCCCCGGTCTCGTCCCGCTCCGGAAGGCCTGCGGGAACGACGTCGAGGGGAACGCCGCGTGCCTCCAGCGTGGCCGAGATGGCGTGCGCCAGCACGGAACGGGGCGCGATCTCGACGAACACGCTGTGCTTCTCACCGGCGACGGCCGTGAGAGTGTCGTACAGCTGCACGGTGGAACGCATCTGGCGAGCCCAGTAGTCGCCGTCCAGATCCGTTCCCGCCGCCAGCGTGGCGGACAGGGTCGAGTAGAAGGGGATCCGGCCCTCCCGCGGTTCCAGACCGGCCAGAGCCGTGCGCATACGCGGCACCAGCGGGTCCAGGATCGGGCTGTGGCCGGGAACACCGCTGTCGACCCGACGGGTCCAGGCCCCCGCCGCGTCCAGCTCGGCCTGCAACCTGTCCAGGGCCTCGTTCTCCCCCGAGATGACCGTGGACGAGGGACCGTTGACGACGGCCACGGCCAACCTCCCCTCCCGGCCGTCGAGTATGAGACGAGCGTGCTCGGCGTCCAGGTCGGTGGCCAGCAGCCCGCCCGTTCCCTCGGTCTCGTTCAGCAACTCCGAGCGGACCCGCACCAGCAGGGCGGCGTCCTCCAGAGAGAGCGCCCCGGCGATGTGCGCGGCGGCCGCCTCGCCCAGGCTGTGCCCGATCACCGCCTCGGGGGTGATGCCCCATGACTCCCAGGTCCGGGCAAGGGCGACCTGTACTGTGAAGATCGCGTGCTGGGCGGAGACGAAGTCGTCGACCGGATCACCCGGCGCCCACGGCGCCCGGTCCATTCCGGCGCCCAGGACGGCGCGGACCTCGTCGACGGCCGCGGCGAACGCCGGAATCCGGGCGTAGAGGTCCCGGCCCATGCCCGCCCACTGGGAACCATGGCCGGAGAAGACCCACACACGGCGCGGCGGACGGGCCGGCGCGCTGCCCGGACCGAACAGGGCCGGATGGGGCCGGCCCTCGCCCAGCGCCTCCAGGGCGGCGGCGGCCTCCTCACGGGTGGCGGCCAGGACCGCGGCGTGCTGTCGGGTACGGGTTCCGTACAGGGGGCCGTTGTGGTCGCGGCGGTGCACGGCGGTGGAGGCGACCGCCGTCAGGTCCTCAGCGGAGGCGACGACCGGCGCCCAGCGGGCGGCGGTGGCCCGCAGTGAGGTCTCGGAGTGCGCGGACAGCGGGATGAAGGTCGGGAGCGGTTCGGCGGGGACCTCCTCGACCCCTTGGAGGAGGGCGTGGGCGTTCGTCCCGCCGAAACCGAATCCGCTCACCCCGGCGAGGCGGGCCCGGCCACGGGCCCGCTCGGGCCAGGGCTCGGCGGTGGTGGGGACGCGGATGGGGAACCTGACGAGGTTCGGGCGCATCCGGTCGTGGTGGATGGTGCCCGGGATGATCCCGTGGTGGAGGGCGAGCGCGGCGGTGATGACACCGGCCACCCCGGCGCCCCCCTCCAGATGCCCGATGTTGGCCTTGACCGAGCCGACCAGGACGGGGTCATCGGAGTCACGTCCGGCTCCGAGCACCTCCGACAGGGCCTTGGCCTCGATCCGGTCGCCCGCGGCGGTGCCGGTGCCGTGGGCCTGGATGTAGTCGACGTCGCGAGGGTCGACCCCGGCCCGCGCGCACGCGGTGCGCAGCATGTCGGCCTGGGCCTGGGAGCTGGGAGCGAACATCCCATGGGTGCGACCGTCGGAGTTGACCGCGGTCGAGCGCACCAGGGCGTAGATCCGGTCGCCCGCGGCCTGCGCGTCGGCGTGGCGCCTGAGGACGACGACCCCCGCTCCCTCGCCGCGGACATAGCCGTCTCCGTCGGCGTCGAAGGGGCGGGTGGCTCCGGTCGCCCCCAGCACGCCGCCCTCGTGGAAGGCGGCCATCATGGCGCCGTTGAGCAGGATGTTGACGCCGCCCACGATCGCGGTGTCGATCTCGCCGTTCTCCAGGGCCTGACGGGCGTAGTGCAGCGCGGTCAGGGAGGAGGAACAGGCGGTGTCGATGGTCAGCGACGGGCCGCGCAGGTCGAGGAAGTAGGAGACCCGGTTGGCGAGGATGGACAGAGCCGTGCCCGACAGGTTGCTCATCGTGGTGCGCCGGCCGGGGGTGAACGCGAGGGTCGCCTGGTCGAAGCAGACCGCGCCGACGTAGACGCCGGTGGCGGTGCCGCCCAGGGAACCCGGGGCGATGCCGGCGTCGGTGAGAGCCTCCACGACCGTCTCCAGCAGCATGCGCTGCTGGGGGTCCATCTCGGCCGCCTCGGTGGCGGTGATCCCGAAGAACTCGTGGTCGAATGCGTCGATGTCCTCGACCACGCCGGCCCGGTAGGGCTGTTGTGGCCGCTGTTCCTCCGCGATCTGGTCGACCATGGTCTTCCAGCGCTGTTCGGGGATCTCGACGGTGGCATCGCGGCGTTCCAGCAGGGCCTGCCAGAACGTGTCGGGACCGTGGAGGCCGCCGGGGAAACGGGTTCCGATGCCGACGATCGCGACGGTCCTGTCGGGGACCACCGAGGCTGCGGGGGGAAACGTCATAGGAAGGTGCTCACTCTCTGTCCGGCCGTCTTGGGGGGACGCGTGCATGGGATTGCTCCTCATCCGGCCGTTACGAGGTCAAGGGAACGGACAACACGGACCAAACGGTCATTACCCGAATCCTCCTTGAGTGATTCATCTATCTACAAGCAATAGACAGGCGATCCGGTGTGATTTCTATCGGTTCGCGGAGTGAAGAGAGGTGCGCTGGAGGGAGAGGGGGTGTCATATCGCGGGATCGTAGTGGCGTCACCCCTGTTCCGAGGGCTTCATGACATGAAGGGTGGGGAAAGATGAGATGGATCGCCCCTCGCTGTCGGTATCAAGGGGAAACGGAACCGGGAATGCCGGAAAGGGGAATTGGGCAACCAGATATCCCCCGTTTTCAGGCGGCCGAAATGGAAGCAGTCCGCGCTTGAACCTGTTTACTCCGGTTATGCAAAAGCGGCCCGGACGTCGTTCTTCCGGGCCGCGGTGTCCCCGTCGTCACCCCCGGATCCGGTCCTCGTCCAGCAGCTCGGCGAAGTAGGGCGCGAGCAGCCGCGCGTAGGTCGCGGTGATGTGGTGACCGTCGCGGTAGACCAGCACGTTGCCCACCACCGGAGGACACTGCTCCGACGTGCAGAAGAGATCGCTCAGGTCCACCACCCGGGCCCGGCCGCCCACCAGCTCGGCCGCGGCGAACTGGGGGTCGGGGTCCAGCGCGTCCTCCCGGGTCCGGGTGCACGCGGTGAGCACGCCGGCGCCCCGCTCGACGCATTCGGCGATCCCGGGGCGTGACTGCGGGGTGTCCCGGATCGCGACGACCTCGGCCCCGCCCGCCTCCAGCTCGGTCCACAACCGGGCCATCCCCTCGGCGATCAGATCCCGCCCCTCCCCCCGCGAACCCGCGCCGTGCGCCTCGGCGATGGTGTTGGAGGAGGTGAACACCATGTCCGGCCGGATCCGCCCGGACAGCTCGGACACCACCGCCTCGCCCCACTCCCGGCACTGGTGGTAGGGGCGCCCCTGAGGATCCTCGATGAGCGTCGCGGTGAACACGCACGACGCCTTCGTGAACACGTGAACCCGCCAGCCGCGCTCTCCGGCCAGCTCCTGCACGGTCGGCAGCCAGTGCGCGGCGTGGGAGTCGCCGACCAGGGCCACCTCGGTCGCCGCCCCCTCCGGGCCGTAGACGCAGTGGCGTGGCACGCTCTCGATGGCCGAGGTCTGGCAGTCGTCGGCGTAGAGGTCGGGCAGGTCGTCCGTCGCCGCCAATGGCGCGGGGAAGATCGGCTCGGTGACCCGCTGCGGAGTGTCCCCCGCCTCCAGCGCGCGGGGCCCCGTGTGCACGGACGGGTCGAACTCCACCGCGCGCAACCGCTGGGCGTGGGCGAGCTGCCCGCCGCCGATCACGCCCACCGTCAGGGCACCCGCCACGGCGAACGCCAGGCCCGGACGCAGCCGGCGCAGCGCGCCCCCGGTGCGTATCGGATCCTCCACCGCGACCTTGGTCGCCCACGCCAGGGCGAACGACAGCGCCAGCACCGCGGCGGCCGACACGGGGGTGAGCGAGCGTCCGCTCCAGCCGACCGCGATCACGATGATCGGCCAGTGCCACAGGTACAGCGCGTAGGAGAGGTCGCCGACGAGACGGGCCGGCGCGCTCGCCAACAGCGCCCCGACGGAACGGCGCGAACCGTCGTGCCCGGCGGCGATGATCGCACAGGCGCCCAGCACGGGCAGCGCCGCCGCGTGGCCCGGGAAGGAGGTCGCGTCGTCGTACCCCAGCGCCGCGGCCAGGATCGCGGCGAGCCCCAGCACGCCGAGCGCGCCGCGCGCCCGCTCGGGCACCTCCGCGCGCAGCAGGAGCAGCGCCAGCAGCCCGCCCGCGGCCAGCTCCCACATCCGCGTGTGCGGCAGGAAGTAGGCCCGTGCCGTGTCGGTGGCCGTCAGCCACAGGGAGCAACCGAACGACGCCACCACGATCACGGCCACCGCGGCCACGAGCAGGCGGCCGGCGCGACGTGTCCGCCGGCCCCACCCCGCCCAGGCGAGGAACAGCAGCGGCCACACCAGGTAGAACTGCTCCTCCACGGCCAGCGACCAGAAGTGCTGGACGGGTGAGGGGACGGTCTCGGCCGCCAGGTAGTCCACGGCCTGCCCGGCCAGGTACAGGTTCTCGACGTACAGCGCGCTCGCGATGAGCTGGCGGGCGGTGTCCTCCAGCCGGGTGGCGGGCAACAGGAGGACCGCGGCCACCCCGGTCACGACCAGCACCAGCGTGGCCGCAGGCAGGATCCGGCGGATGCGCCGCGCGTAGAAGCCGGCCAGGGAGATCCGGCCCTCACGCTCGGCCTCGCGTACCAGCAACGTGGTGATGAGGAAGCCGGATATCACGAAGAACACGTCCACGCCGACGTAACCGCCCGGCATCAGGTCGGCGTCGAGGTGGTACACGACCACGAGCAGGACGGCGAGGGCGCGTAGTCCCTGCACCTCGGGGCGGAAGCGGTGAACACCGGTGGCCGCGGTGGCGGGGACGGCCGACACGGAGGCGGTGGGGGTCGTCACGGGAACCAGTCCAGGCGGGTCGGGGCGGCGGAGGGGCCAGGCCGCTCGGGATCCCCATGCTGGTGCCCCGCGCCGTCGCGACCGCTCGCGCGCGGCCGATGTCACCGAGGATTCACCGGGAGACCGCCGTCCGGCCGGATGGGGTTCGCCCGGCTCTTCCGATTCCTTCCGGTCCCTCCCCCGCGGTGACGCGCCGGTCCCCGTCTCGCGGCCCCGGGGTGCTCCGCGGGCCGGCGTCAGCCGGTGGCGCCCTCCTCGCTCCCATAGGGCAGCGGCAGCCGGGGGTCGCCCAGGAACACCCCGTCACGCCGTATCCAGTAGCGGCGCAACACGTCGAGCACCACCGACACCCGCAGGTCGGTGACGCCGGAGCCGCGGGCGAGGTCGACGGAGAGGAAGTCGGCGAGCGCGGCCTCGTCGCGGAACACGCCGTGGTGGATGATCGAGGCCCCGCCCGCCACGACCGAGACGTAGCGGGCCGAGGGGTGGGCGCCCAGCAGCCCGGCGACGTCGGCGATCGCGCCCGGCGTCACCCCCAGCGACACGACCGCCTCCAGGCCCATGCCCAGCAGGGCGGGTTCCACCTCGACCCGGGGGCGCACGATCCGGCGTTCCAGCAGCGACTGGATGAGCCGGTAGGCCGTGGACTGGCTCACCCCGAGTTCCCGGGCCACCTCGCTGGAGCCGGTCCTGGCGTTGTGGTGCAGCAGCCGCACCGCCGCCATCTCCTGGGGGGTCGGCACCGCCCACCCGCTCCCCTCCTCCCCGTCGTCACGGTGGGAGCCGAGCGCGGCGAGCCGGTCGGGGGGCAGCCGGTCCAGTCGCCAGGCGTCGGCCCGGATCACCGGGCGCAACACCAGGTCCGACTGGGTGGAGACGACGCCCGGGACCGACGGGATCTCGTGGGTGAGCAGGTCGCGCACATGGTCCCGGCCCGCCGGCAGGACGACGCAGTAGATGTCGGCGTGGCCGGCGGTCATCGCCACGAACTGGGTCTCGGGGCGTTCGGCGAGGGCGCGGGCGACCTCCTGGAGCCGGCCGGGGACGGTGGTGATCCAGACGTGACGGGGGTGGGCCCCGGAGAACAGGGGCCAGTCGACCTGTCCGATGACGCGCACCAGCCGGTCGTCGTGCAGGCGCTGCAACCGCCGTCCGACCGTGCTGGGCGAACTGCCCAGCGCCTCGGCCAGGACGTTGACCGGGGCCCGGGGCGCCTGTTGGAGGGCGGCGATGAGATCGAGGTCGAGATCGTCCAGATTCGTCTGTACCGTCACGCCCTGATGGTAGCCGTCATCCAACCGTAACTTCGTGAATGATTCGCCCATTTCAATCTTAGCTATTGACATATCCGCCCACGACGTCTGAGATGTACGAATCGGGAGCGGGCAGGGAGGCGATCCGCTCGAAGCAGGCAGCCGAGCGAGGAGCGACGGTGACCACGTCCGAAACCATGCGTCCCAAGCGGTCGATGAGGGTCCTTCTAGGGGTCCTCCAAGCGGTGGAACGGGCGGGCAACAAACTGCCCCACCCGTTCTGGCTGTTCACGATCATGGCCGGGATCGTCATCGCGCTCAGCGTGCTCCTCCAGGCGCTCGGCGCGTTCGCGATCTCCCCCGCCGATGGTGAGCGCATCGAGGCCCGCAGCCTGCTGTCCGCCGAGGGCGTGCAGGTCATCGTCGGCGACGCCATCGACAACTTCGCCACCTTCCCGCCCCTCGCGCTGATCATCGCGGTCATGCTGGGCGTCTCCGTCGCCGAGCGCAGCGGCCTGCTCAACGCCATGCTGCGCGGCAGCGTCACCCGGGTCCCGGCGCGTTGGCTCACCTTCGTCCTCGCGCTGGCCGGCATCACCGGCAGCGTCGCCTCCGACGCCGCCTACGTCGTGCTGATCCCCCTGGGGGCGCTCGTCTTCAAGGCCGTCGGCCGCAGCCCGATCCTCGGCCTGGTCGTCGCCTTCGCGTCGATCTCCGCCGGCTACGACGCCTCGCTGTTGATCACGCCCACCGACGCGATCCTCGCCGGCCTCACCACCAGCGCGGCCCAGTTCATCGACCCCGGCTACGTGGTCACCCCGCTGTCCAACTACTTCTTCTCCGCGGCCTCCGCGGTCTTCCTGGCCGCGTTGATCACCGTCGTCACCGAGTTCGTGCTCACCCGGCGCACCGCGGGCATGGTCGCCGACGGGGAGGACGCCGAGAACGAGCTCGGCGCGATGGAGCTGAGCGCCGACGAGCGGCGCGGCCTGCGCAACGCCGGCCTGGTCGTGCTCGCGGCCATCGCCGTGATCGCGCTGGCGCTGGCCCCCTCCGGATCCCCGCTGCGCGGCCCCGAGGGCGGCATCCTCGACTCCCCCGTCATCACCGGCGTCGCCTACGTCCTGGGCATCCTGTTCCTGCTGGCCGGTGTCGTCTACGGCCGGGCGGTCGGGACGATCCGCGCGCCCCGCGACGTCCCCCCGGCGATGGCGGCCGGCGTGCGCGACCTGGCCCCCGTCATCGTCCTCTTCTTCGCCGCCTCGCAGTTCCTCGCCTACTTCAAGTGGACCGGGATCGGCGAGATCATCGCGATCCGTGGCGCCGACCTGTTGGACGCCGCGGGGGTCCACCCGGTCGCCCTGTTCGTCGGCTTCCTCGTCGTGGTCGCCATCATGAACCTGCTCATCACGAGCGGATCGGCGCAGTGGACGCTCATCGCCCCGATCTTCGTGCCCATGTTCATGCTGCTGGAGGTGCCGCCGGAGACCACCCAGGCGCTCTTCCGGATCGCCGACTCCACCACCAACGTCATCAGCCCGATGAGCCCCTACTTCGTCATGGCGCTCGGCCTGCTCCAGCGCTACCGCAAGGACGCCGGCATCGGCACGCTCATGTCCCTCACCCTGCCGCTCTCCATCACCCTGCTCATCGGCTGGTCGCTGTTCTTCATCGCCTGGTGGGCGCTGGGCATCCCGCTCGGCCCCGGTGTGCCGGTGCGCTGACCCCGACGCCGGCCCGGTCCCGGGCCGGCTCCCGACGATTCCGAGAAGGTGTCACGTGAACGCCCCTGCGCCGTCCCCCCTCAACGCCCTCGCCGACCTGGCCCGTCGCGATCTGCCCGACGTCCTGGCCGACCTGCGTCGCCTGGTGGAGCTGGAGACCCCCAGCAACGACAAGGAACTGCTGGACCTGGGGCTCGACGGCATCGAGACGTGGCTGGGGGAACGCCTCGGCGTGCCCGCCACGCGCGTCCGCCACGACGGTGGGGCCTTCGGCGACGTCCTCGACGTCGCCTACCCCGGCACCATGGCGCGCGAGGTCGTGCTGCTGTGCCACTACGACACGGTGTGGCCGCGTGGCACCCTCGCCTGGTGGCCGGTCACCGTCGACGGCGAGCGGTTCAGCGGCCCCGGCTGCTTCGACATGAAGGCCGGCATCGTCCAAGGGGTGTGGGCACTGCGCGCCCTGCGCGAACTCGACCTGCCCCGGCCCACCGTGCGCCTGCTGCTCACCGGCGACGAGGAGATCGGCAGCCCCGCCTCACGCCCCCACATCGAGCGCGCCGGCACCGGCGCCGCGGCGACGCTCGTGCTGGAGCCGAGCCGGGACGGCGCCGCCAAGGACCGGCGCAAGGGCATGGGCCTGTTCGACGTCACCGTGCACGGGGTCGAGGCCCACGCCGGGCTCGACCCCGAGGCGGGGGCGAGCGCCATCCACGCGCTGGCCCTGCTCGTTCCCGAGATCACCGCCCTGGCCGCGCCCGAGCGCGGCACCACCGTCAACGTCGGCGTCATCGCCGGGGGGACCGGCCGCAACGTCGTCGCCGGCCGCGCCACCTGCGAGGTCGACGTGCGGGTCCAAGACCCCGCCGAGATGCCGCGCGTCGACGCGGGCCTGGCCGCGCTGGTCGCCGCCGATCCCAGGGTCAAGATCGAGATCACCGGCGGCTGGAACCGCCCTCCGATGAACCCCGGCCCCGCCTCACGGGAGCTGCTGGGGCTCGCCCGGGAGGTCGCCGAGGGGCTGGGCTCCTCCCTGGACGCGGTCGCGGTGGGCGGCGCCAGCGACGCCAACTTCCTGTCGGCGCTGGGCCTGCCCGTCCTGGACGGGCTGGGCGCCGTCGGCGCCGGACCGCACTCACGTGACGAGCACGTCCGGATCGACGGCACCCCCCACCAGGTCGCGCTGGTCGCCGGCTTGATGGAACGGATCGCGCGCGGCTGACCTTGGGGGCGCCGCCGCGGCGGCGCCCCTCCCGGCCCGGTACGGTCGCCGCATGAGCACCTACCGCCAACCCGGCACCGTCCTGACCGACCACGTCTTCTCCGTCCCCCTCGACCACGGGGCACCCGACGGCGAGCGGATCGAGCTCTACGCCCGGGAGGTCGTCGCGGCGGAGCGGGCCGAGGACGACCTGCCGTGGCTGCTGTACTTCCAGGGTGGTCCGGGGATCGGCTCGCCCCGCCCCATCGGCCGCCAGGACTGGCTGGACCGGGCCCTGCGCGACTACCGGGTCCTGCTGCTGGACCAGCGGGGAACCGGTCGCTCCACACCGGCCAACCGCGCCACGCTCGCCCGCTTCGCCGACCCTCGGGACCAGGCGGCCTACCTGGCGCACTTTCGCGCGGACTCGATCGTGCTCGACGCCGAGCTCATCCGCCGGGAGCTGATCGGCGACGCCCCGTGGAGCGTGCTGGGGCAGAGCTTCGGCGGGTTCTGCGCGGTGACCTACCTGTCCTTCGCCCCCGAGGGACTGCGTGAGGTGTTCATCACCGGCGGGCTTCCGGGCCTGTCCGCCACCCCCGACGACGTCTACCGCGCCACCTACCGCCGCGTCGAGGAGAAGAACGACGCGCACTACCGCCGCTACCCCCACGACGTCGAACGTGTCCGGGAGCTGGCGGCCCACCTGCGCGACCACGACGTCCGGCTGCCGAACGGCGCGAGGTTCACGGTGGAGGCGCTCCAGGCCCTGGGGCGGATGCTGGGCAGCGGCTCGGGCAGCCACGCGCTGCACTACCTGATCGAGGACGCCTCCGCCGACGGCACGTCCCGTCCCTCGGACGGCTTCCTCGCCCAGGCCGAGGCCCACCTGTCGTTCGCCGCGACGCCCCTGTACGCGCTCCTGCACGAGCCGTGCTACGCGCAGGGCCACGGTGCCACGGCCTGGTCGGCGCAGCGGATCCGGGCGGAGTTCCCGCGCTTCGACGCCGACACGGCCCTGGCGCAGGGCGAACCGGTGCTGTTCACCGGGGAGATGATCTACCCGTGGATGTTCGAGGCCGACCCCGTCCTGCGTCCCCTGCGCGAGGCCGCCGAGCTCATCGCCGCCCGTGAGACCTGGCCGCGGCTCTACGACCCGGCCCGGTTGCGCGCCAACGAGGTGCCGGTCGCCGCCGCCGTCTACCACGACGACATGTACGTCGACCGTGACCTGTCCCTGGAGACCGCCCGCACCGTCAACGGCCTGCGCGCCTGGGTCACCAACGAGTACGAGCACGACGGCCTGCGGGTCAGCGGCGGCGCGGTCCTGGACCGGTTGATGGCCATGGTCCACGGCCGGGTCTGAGCGCTCGCGCCGGGCGGGGGCGGCGCCGCAGCGGGCCACGGCGCCGAAAATCCGTTGTGCTCACGAGACCCATGGGCCACAGTGTCACCAGTGAGCACACGGGAGTTCGAGGTCGCCGTCGAAGGCGGCGTCCTGGCGGGAGTGGACTTCGGCGGCGACGGGCCGCCGGTCCTGCTCGTCCACGGCAGCGGGCACAACGCCGCGGCCTGGCGGGACGCCGCGGCACACCTGGTGGCGCACTGCCATCCGGTCGCCTTCGACCTGCGCGGACACGGCCAGAGCACGGCCGCCTCCACCTCCCCCGACCAGTACTGGCGGGATATCGCCGCCGTCGTCGCCCGGCTGGGGTGGGAGCGGCCCGTCCTCGTCGGCCACTCCACGGGCGGCTACGCGATGACGGCGGTGACCGCGAGCGGACTGGTCGAGCCCGCCGCGCTGTGCGTGGTCGACGGAGTGGTGCTGGACGACCGCGTGACATCGGCGGCCGCCCACGCGGTGTGGCGCACCCCCGAATCCGCGCGACGGCTGCGCGCCACCTTCGGCTACGGCCTGGTGACCGACGACGAGGGAGTGCGCGCCGAGGTCGAGCGGAGGGTCCGCACGGCCCCGGAGGACCCCTTGGACGCCGGCGCGCGCCCGGACCTGGTCCGCGAGGTCGCGCGGCGCTCCTTCGCCCGTCACGACGGGAACCGGTGGCGCAGGCCCTCGACCGAGGAGATCGCCGTCGTCAGCGACATCTCGCCGGACGATTCCGTCCTTCCCAGCGTCGACGTCTACGAGCGGATCCGGGTGCCGCTGACGATCGTGCTCGCCGACGCCGGGTTCTACGCCGAGCGGCGCTTTGAGGTGCAGGCCGTGGTCGACGCCGCCCCCGGACGCCGGCTGGTGGAGATCGACTCGGGGCACAACGTGCCCATGACCCGTCCGGCCGAGCTCGCCGCGATCCTCCTCGACGTCGTCCACGCCGCCCACCGCGCAGGACGGCGCGGATACCCGGGAGGGGACTGAGAAACGGTACGTGCGCGGAGACGGGAGGAGACGGGTGGACGCCCGTGGCCGACCGTCCACCTGCGCCCCTCCCCCGATCCGCGAGATCGGACCCTTGCCCCCCACCAGCCGATGCGAAGGACCGACATGCCCACCATTCCCCCGTCCTCCCTCCACGAATTCGCGGTCGCGGGCCCGGAGGCCGGCCCCTACGGGATCACGGCCGGCCCCGACGGGGCCATGTGGCTCACCCTGGTCAACTCCGGGGAGATCGCGCGGCTCTCCCTGGACGGCCGGATCGACGTCCACTCCCTTGACGCGCCCGGCTGCGGGCCGACGGTCATCACCCCCGGCCCCGACGGGGCGCTGTGGTTCACCCGGTTCCGCGACCACCGGATCGGCCGGATCGCGACCGACGGGTCGGCGCTTCTGTTCGAGACGCCCACGCCCGATAGCGGTCCCTACGGGATCGCGGCCGGCCCCGACGGGGCCATCTGGTTCACCGAACCCAACGTCGACCGGATCGGCCGGATCTCCCCCGCGGGGGAGACGGTCGACTTCCCGCTTCCCGTCGAGAGGGCCTTCCCCTCGGCGATCACCGAGGGCCCGGACGGGGCGATGTGGTTCACGCTGCACCAGGCGAACGCCCTGGGACGCATCAGCCTCGACGGAGCGGTGACGGTGCACCCGTTGCCGACCGCCGATGCCGGTCCCGTGGGCATCACCCGCGGCGGTGACGGAGCCGTGTGGTTCGTCGAGATCGCGGCCGGGCAGGTGGGACGGATCGACCCCGACGGTCGCATCCGCGAGTTCCCGCTGCCCGATCGCGCGGCCCGACCGCACGCCATCACCGCCGCCTCCGACGGGGGGTGCTGGTTCAGCGAGTGGGGGGCGGGCCGGATCGGCCACATTGCTCCCGACGGCGAGATCACCCGGTACGCGCTGCCACGGCCCGCCTCGGAACCCCACGGGATCGCCGTGGGGCCTGACGGGGCCGTGTGGACGGCGCTGGAGGCGGGCGGCGTCGTCCGCCTGGTCCCCTGAGCCGCCGTCCCGTGTCCGAGGTCGCCGGTGTCCTAGGCCGGGGTGGCGAGGAGGCCCGCGTCCTCGTCCTGGCGGGTGCGCCACTCGTGGTCGAGCAGGCCGAAGATCTCGGCGTCGCGCCAGGTTCCGTCCAGGTTCACGAACTCGCGGATCGTGCCCTCGCGACGCGCCCCGTAACGCAGCACGCCTTTTTGGGCGGGGAGGTTGTCGGTGAGACAGGCGCACCAGAGCCGGTGCAACCCGAGATCCTCGAAGACCAGGCACGAGACCAGGTGGAACGCCTCCAGGCCCAGGCGCTGCCTGCGGGCCGAGGGCGCGATGGCGGCGGCGCGCACGTAGGCGCCGGAGTAGCGTTCCAGCTCGACGGTGATGGTCCCGACCAGGGTGTCGTCCTGCCGGCGCACGATCCCCATCCGGTAGACCCTGCGCGGACGTTCGGCCGCCTCGCGCCTGGCCCTGGCGAGCATGTCGGCGCACTCCTGCGGCGTCCACGCCTGCTCGTAGACGTTGCGCATCACATCGGGGTCGCTCCAGATGTGGACGAGGGGGGTGAGGTCGGTGGGACGGAGTTCGCGCAGCAGCACGGCGTGCCCCACGCGCAGCACGTCGGTTTCGTTGTTCACGAACAGCAACGATAGCCCAACGTAATCATTCGGTCACGGAAAAAGACGCAGATGAGGAGATGGCAGGTCGGAATCGGGGTCATCGCCCCATCAGGCGGAAGTGGTGGACCGTGCGCACCGCACCGGGCGGGGTGGGCGGAGCCGGGCGGAACTGTGACGAAATCCCGGAGAAGGGATCGCCGCCGCGTGGTTCCTCCTCGGGCGCGGTGTCGGACGGAGGAGCGGTGTCCCCTTGTTTCGGGACGTTTTCCCCCTCTTCCGCGGCGATCGCGGAAACGGTGACCGGGAGAACGCGCGGGACCGTCGTGGGAAACGGGCCGGACGGAGCCCGGACGCGGCGCGCCGCCCTTCCTGGAGGGGCCCCTCCCGGGTCGTCCGCCTGTCCGGTCATCAGCGGGCGGACCGGCGAGGGCGCGCGGTCAGCCCTTGCGGTGCCGGGCGGCGTGGATGAGCCGGTCCACCTCCTGCCCGCTCAACGGCTCGGGCAGCGGACTGGGGACGGGGGAACGCAGGCCGTCGAGGATGATCAGGAGGTAGCGCCGCCACAGGTCGGGCCGGAGCGCGTGGGCGTACTCTCCGGCGGTGCCGAGCATCAGCCCGATGACCGGCAGGTCGGTCGGGGTGACGTCGGGGCGCATCCGGCCGCTCTCCTGGGCCCGTTCCATCATGCGGCTGATGGTGGGAAGGAAGCGGTCACGGGCGGACGCCGTGATATCGCCGAAGGTGCCCATCAACGTGACCTCGCGCAGGCCGCGGTCACGGACGAAGAGCTCGCTGATGCCCATGACGTAGTGGACGAACCCCTCCCAGGGGTCCTCGCAGGCCAGCGAGCGCGCCTCCACCGCCGCGAGGTCCTCGACCTGTTCCCGCAACAGCGTCTCGATCAGCTCCCGCTTGCCCGAGAAGCGCCGGTAGACGGTGCCGACGCCGACCCCGGCGTGCCGCGCGATGTCGTCCAGACTCACCTCCACCCCCCGTTCGGCGAACACCTCGCGGGCGGAGCGCAGGATGCGCAGCCGGTTCTCCTCGGCGTCCCTGCGCAGCGGACGGCAGTCCGGCGACGACGGTGTAGCGGAGCTCATACGAGCAGTCTAAACGTAAGTGGAGGTGAATCCTCCGCTTCTGCTAGGGTCGTTGCCTGGAGGGGCGTCTCCGGATTCCCGGTCCGCCCCCCGCCGCACCCCGGCACCCATCCCCCGCCGCGCGCCGCCCATCTCCCCCCTCCCACCACGGGCCCTCGGTCCCGTGACGTCCACATCGGGCGTGGAGGACATGCTCATCGGCGGGCCGCGCAGTCCACCCCATCCGCCCGACGCGATCCGCGAACCGGGCGCCCCACCTCGGCGAGAAGGAAACGTGAGCGCTCCGACGACAGTGCACAAGGACGGACCGGCGGCGGAGCCGGCCGATCGGCGTACGATCTACGCCGTTTTCGCGGCCCTCATGGTCGCCATGCTTCTAGGGTCGCTGGACCAGACCATCCTGAGCACGGCCCTGCCGACCATCGTCGGCGAGCTCGGCGGGGTCAACCACATGCTGTGGGTCACCACCGCCTACATCCTCGCGGCCACGATCACGATGCCGGTCTACGGCAAGCTCGGTGACCTCGTCGGCCGCAAGAACCTCTTCATCCTCTCCCTCCTGCTGTTCCTCGCCGGTTCGGTCATCGGCGGGGCGGCCTCGGGCATGACCGGCCTGATCGCCGGGCGCGCGGTGCAGGGGCTGGGGGGCGGCGGACTGATGATCCTGTCCCAGGCGATCATCGCCGACATCATCCCGGCCAGGGAGCGCGGCCGCTACATGGGGGTCATGGGATCGGTGTTCGCGGTCTCCTCCGTCCTCGGCCCGATCCTGGGAGGCTGGTTCACCGAGGGCATCGGCTGGCGCTGGGCCTTTTGGATCAACATCCCCCTGGGCGCGCTCGCGGTTTTGGCGGCCGTGGTCTTCCTGCGCCCCTCCCCCGCCCCCGAGGAGCGTCCCCGCCTCGACGTCGCCGGCCTGGTGACCATGGCGATCGCGGTGACCTCGGTCGTCCTCTTCACCTCCTGGGGAGGCACGGAGTACGAGTGGGACTCCCCGGTCATCATCGGCCTGGGGGTGGCCTTCGTCGTCGCCGGCGCGGCCTTCGTCCTGGTCGAGCGCCGTGCGGCGGAGCCCATCATCCCGCTGCACCTGTTCGCCGACCGCAACTTCAACCTCTCCACCATCGCGGGCCTGTTCATCGCGCTGGCCATGTTCGGCGCGGTCGGCTACCTGCCGACCTACCTCCAGATGGTGTCGGGCCTGGACGCGACCAACGCCGGTTTCCTCATGCTGCCCATGATGGCCGCGGTCCTCATCACCTCCACGGGTTCCGGCTTCCTGGTGAGCGCCACCGGCCGGTACAAGTGGCTGCCGATCGTCGGCATGCTCGTCGTGACCGGCGGTCTGCTGCTGATGTCGACGATGACCGTCGACACCTCGCTGCCGGTCATCTGCCTGTACCTGGCGGTCGTGGGCGCGGGCATCGGCATGGGGATGCAGATCCTGGTCCTGGTGGTGCAGAACGCCTTCCCCGCCTCCGAGGTCGGTACCGCCACCGCCGCCAACAACTTCTTCCGCGAGATCGGCGCCTCCCTGGGGTCCGCGGTGGTGGGCGCGCTCTTCACCAGCAGGCTGACCTCCCTCCTCGGCGGGCACGGGGAGGCGGTTTCGGTCGGTGGCGCGCACGGCGCGGTCGACCAGAACTCGCTCACCCCCGCCGCGGTGAACGCGATGGACGCCCCCGTGAAGGAGTTCATCGTGAGCTCCTACAACGAGGCGCTCACTCCGGTCTTCCTCTACATCGCGCCACTGATGGTGCTCAGCGCGGTCATCCTGTGCTTCATCAAGGAGAAGCCGTTGGCGACCACCGTCGGATCGCGAACGGAGCCGGCGGACGAGTCCGAGCCGGCGACGGCCGAACAGTCCTGACGGACGGATCCGGGGGTGTCGCCCGATCGGGCGACACCCCCGGCCCCCTTCTCCCCGTCGGCGTGGACCGGAACGGCCCATGTCTCGCAATGCAAGACGTCCATTTCATTGAACGAGACGGTCGGTTAGGGTCGGTCCATGGCCACTCAGCACTGGGACGCCGCGCTCTACGACGACCGTCACTCCTTCGTCGCCGGCTACGGGGCCGAACTGCTCCGCCTGCTGGCCCCACGACCCGGCGAACGGATCCTCGACGCCGGCTGCGGCACCGGCGACCACGTCGCCGCCCTACGCGACGCGGGCGCCATCGCCGTGGGAGTGGACGCCGCCCCCGAGATGGTCGCCCGGGCCCGCGCGCGTTTTCCCGGCATCGACGTCCGCCTCGCCGACCTGCGCGACCTGGGGATGCGCGAGGAGTTCGACGCGGTGCTCAGCAACGCGGTGCTGCACTGGATACCGGAGGCCGACCGCGCCGCCGCGTCACTGGCCGCGGCACTGCGTCCCGGCGGCCGGCTCGTCGCCGAACTCGGCGGGACCGGAAACGTCGCCACCCTGCTCGCCGGGGTCCAGGCGGCCCGCCGCGCCCGCGGGCTGCCCGAACCCGCGCAGCCGTGGTACTACCCCGGCGTCGCCGAGTACGCGACGGTCCTGGAACAGGCCGGTTTCGAGGTCACCGAGGCCCGGCTGTTCGACCGTCCCACCCGCCTCCAGGGGAGCGACGCGATCGCCAACTGGGTGCGGATGTTCGGCTCCCACCTGCTGACGGACGTCGCCGACCCCGCCGCCCTCCTCGCCGAGGTCGAGCAACGGCTACGCCCCACCCTGCACCGGGACGGCGACTGGTGGGCCGACTACCGGAGGCTGCGGATCACCGCCGTACGACGTGGCTGAGACCGGGCGGGCCGCGGACGCGGGCGGGAGCGCAGTGCCGGGACCGGGTTGCCACTCCAGTCCCTGGAGCCTTTAGTGTCGCAAGGAGGCATGGCTCCCGCCCGGAGCGAAGCCCGGGAACACGTCCCGGCCGCCGCGGTCCGGGGCGAGCGGATCGTCGCCGGCCCGCCCGACGCCGGAAGGGCTGTGGTCCTGGACCGGTGGAACGGCCGCTGGTGGATGAGCCGCGGATCCCCCACCGGGTACGGGCCGCGTTCGCTCCGGCGCGACCGACCGCCCGGTCCGTCACGGAGGTGACCATGCAACGCTGTCCCGAATGCGGAGCGCCCGCCCGTCCCTACTCGTGCGAGGAGCTGTTCGGCACGGTCCTGGCGCTCGATCATTCCCGGCGCCCGCCCTGGGGCCCCTTGCACGGTGTCACGGTCGCCTGCTTCCTGCTCCAGCATCCCAGCCGCCTGCCCCAGGGAGACCTGGCCCGCCCCTGGGCGATCCTGCACGCCTACCTCGGCCAAGGTCTCCCCGCGGTCATCCGGCTCACCGAAGGGGCCCGCCACGCCAACAGCCACCGCAATCGCGACGTTCACCTGCCCGGGACCGTCCCCGGTGCGCCGCCCGCACCGCCGGCTCCACCCCCCGTGGCCTTCGGTGTCACCATCAACGACGTCGCCCGGGACGGCGCGTTTCCCGCTGACGGCTTTCCCGAACGCGTCACCGCCTGGGCGCAAGCGACCGTTACCGCCTGGATCGGCGAACGGCGGTGATGAGCACTCGCCCGTACGGCCCGGCACCCGCACGGTTGACCGCCGTCTTCTGTATTCCGGGGCTGGGGAACGCCGGCCACGTCGGCAACGCTGGGATCGTCCCCGCCCGACCGAAGGCGACGTGGTCAGAGCAGGGAATGCGGGTGGTCGCCGCGCGATCGGATCGTTCGGCCGGCTGCCCGGAGCGGACGCTCGCCGGTCACCACCCCGAGGCGGTGAACGATGCCCGGCGCCGGCCGGCCGAGCGGTCGCCACCCGAGTTCCCCGGATCCCGAAGTCCCCACATCCCTGGGGTGAGGCTGGTGTGAGGACCGCCGGACCGGAAGGGCACGCTTACCTGAAGGAGGACTTCGAGTTCCCGACCGGCGGCGTCGATGTCCCAGACGCCCGGGTACGGCCAGGAGGCACCCGCCGTCCTCCCGGGAACGCCTCGCCGGGGCGGCCGGAGTGCGCCCGAGACGGCTCACGTCCCCAGCGGTGGATCCCGGGGTGTCCTCCGCCGACCGCCGAAGCCGGGCGCCGGCAGGCCGATCCGCCGGTCGCGGGTGCGCAACCGGAACGCGGTGCCCGCCACCACGACCGCGCAGAGGAACCACAACGGTCCCAGGAACAGGTGGAGCACCGGGGTGGTGTCGAGGAAGCCGGCGGTCACCCCGGACTGCATGGCCCCGTAGGTCGGCAGATAGCGGACGATGTCGCTGTCAGAGGCCGGATTGGACACCGGGTTCTGCAACCCCATGTCGATGATGCTGAGCATGATGATGGCGAACATCCCCTCCAGTTCGCCGCGCAGGACCGCGGCCAGGGCCACCCCGAGCCCCCCGAACGCCAGCGCCGCCCCGAGCAGCGCGGTCCACAGCAGCACCGGCTGCTCGGGCACCCAGTAGACGCAGATGACGGCCACCGCGTAGGCGCAGACCAGGGCCGAGGCGACGAGCAGCGCGGTGAGCTTGGCCAGGAGCAGGTGCAGGCGTGGATAGCCGGCCATGGCCAGACGCTGGTCGAACCCGGTGGAACGGAAGGTGACGATGAACATCATGAACCCGACGATCAGGGTGACGGCGTTGACGGCGCCGGAGATCTTGCTGACGTCGTTGCCGTCCACCGTGATCTGCTGTTCCGAGGCCCGAAGGTAGAAGCGCACATCGACGTCGGTGATCACCAGGTAGACCAGGGTGATCCAGACGGGCACGAAGAACACGACGAGAACGAGCGCCAACCGGTTGCGCAGGTGCTCGGTGAGCGCGTAGAGGGTCGCCGTGGAGTAGCGGGTCCAGGCACGTCGCATGGTCAACGGCCCTCCGCCCGTACCGCGCCGCCGGCGTCCACGGGCACCTCGACACGGGCCAGCCGGCCCTCCACCAGGCGCCACAGGACGTCGAAGCGGGTGGTGTCGAAGGCGATGTGGGAGACCACGAGAACCGAACATCCCCGGTCGCGCAGGCTGGCGGCCAGCTCCCAGAACCGCTCGTAGGTCTCCCAGTCGAACCCCTGGTAGGGCTCGTCCAGCAGGAGCAGGGGCGGATCGTGCATCAGGGCGAGGGTGAGGTTGAGCTTCTGCCGGGTGCCCCCGCTGAGCGCGGAGACACGGTGTCCTCCGTAGCCGGTGAACCCCAGGATCTCGGTCAGCTCGCGCGCGCGGTCGAGTGTGGGCAGGTCGTAGGCGACCTGGAAGAAGCGCAGGTGCTGGTCGACGGTGAAGGCGGGGTTGAGGATCGGGTGCTGGGGGCAGTACCCCAGGCCGCCCGGGTAGCCGACCCGGCCCCGGTCGGGGGCGAGCTGCCCGGCGAGGATCCGCAGCAGCGTGGTCTTGCCGGAACCGTTCTCGCCGACCACCCCGGCCAGGCGGCCCGGGGGAAGGGAGAGGTCGGCTCCCCGCAGCACGGGGCGGTTCCCGTAGGACTTGTGGACGTCGTGGACTTCGAGGGTGGGGCCGGAGAGGGACACCGCAGAGCCTTTCCGAAGGGGATGGGGAGGGGTTCACTCGCGTTCGCGTCGGACCGCGTAGCGGCCCAGGGCGCGGATCATCACGGCCAGGTGGTTGCCGGGCAGCAGGTCGTGGAAAGGCCCCCACGCCTGGTCGACCATCCGCTCGGCCTCGTCGAGGCAGGCGTCGATGACGCCGTGCCCCTCCAGCAGGGTCACGATCTCGGCGGCGGTCGCGGCGTCGACCCCACCACCGCGTACGGTCGCCCACACCTCCCGCATGAGCGGTCCCGGCAGGAGGGCGACGGCGTGCCCCAGGGGCATGGTGACCTTGCCCGCCCGCAGGTCCTCGGCGACGTGCTTGGTCGCCACGGTCTCGCCGGTTTCGTCGCGCGCGGACAGCCCGCGCAGGTCCATGACGTCGTCGCTGACCTGGTAGGCCATTCCAACCGCCTCGAAGTAGTCGCGCAACGCCGCGAGCTGACGTTCCTCCGCGCGGGCGACGATCCCGCCGATCTCGGCGAGGCCCCGGACAGGGACGGCCGTCTTGAGCCGGTGGGTGACGCGGACGCGGCGCAGCACCGCCTCGGCGTCCCCGCCGGCCACCGCCGCGTCCATCGCCTCCCGGTGGCCGGCGATGTCGAGCGCCTGACCCGCGTGGGCGGCCCGCATCACGCCGAGGTAGACCTCATAGATCCGCCGCCGTAGCCGGTCATCGTCGGGCAGGACGCGGCGCAGGACCCCGTCCAGCACGAAGTAGGCGGCGGTCCCCGCGTTGATGGCCGTCGCCTCGCCGAAGACCGTGTGGACGGCCGGGCGCCCGCGCCGCATGGGCGAGCGGTCCTCGACGTCGTCCACGGTGAGGTTGCCCGAGTGCAGGATCTCGACGGCTCCCAGAAGGGAGCGGTACGGCTCGCTGTCGACGCCGAACAGTTCGATGGTCGCGGCGGTGACGTAGGAGCGCATGCTCTTGCCCAGGCCGTCGGTGATGTGTCGTATCGGCCGCACCAGTGATTCGTGCAGCGTCTGGACCACCAGCTCGTCCAGGACGTCGGGGCGCTCCTCCAGGCCCGCGACGGTGACGAGTTCGCGACGCCGCGGTTCGTCGGGGAACAGCCGGCGGATCTCCTGGCTCGTGGTGTCGCGGATCCGGGTGATGTGCTCCTCGAAGTCGTCGAACCGGCCGAGGGGGAGGACGTCGACGGTGCCCCACCCCCGTACCGGCTCTCCGCCGAAGGCGCCCTCGACGTCGGCCCACGCCTCCAGCGTGCCCGGCAGGACGAGCGAGGACCGGTTCTCCTGCTTCGGGAACCACACCCGCGCGCGCAGGTCCAGGGCGGTGCGCGGCACCGTCAGCTCATAGACCGTGGCGTAGGTGTTGAGGGTGGCCAGTGAGGTCCAGGGAGAGGATCCGCGCAGGGTCATGGGCGCCTCGATCACCTCCCCCTGGGGTGTGCGCAGGAGGGCGCGGCCGGCCCGGCCGTCGCTTCCGCCGGTGGCGCAAGCGTGGACCTCCCAGCCGTTGTCCAGGTGCAATCGGACCCGTGTGCGCCCGGCGCGCAGGGCCTGGTCGGTGGCGGGGTCCTGGTGCCAGGAGCGGCTGTGGAAGTGCTCGTACCAGCCCTGTCCGCGCACGGCCGTGTGAGCGCCGTCCTGGCGCAGAACCCCGGTGACCTCCAGGCGCGGGACCGGCCCGCCCTCCCGCTGTTCCGGTGAGGCCGACCCGAGATCGCCGACGGCGAACCGCAGGGAGAGACCGCTCCCCTCGGTTCCCGCCTCGACGAGGTGGGAGCCGTCGTCCTCCTCGCGCAGCACGCCGACACCGCCGAAATCCAGGTCCAGTCCTGTCGCGCCGGCCCGGACCGGTCCGGGGAGGGGGCGGTCGGGGCCCAGCGGCCTTCCCTGTGCCAGCGCCTCGCCGAAGGCGTCGCGTACCCGCGGGTCCATGTGCCGGTCACCCGCGACGGTACGTCGGATGAGCTCCACCGCGGCCGGGTCCATCCATGATTCCCCGACGCGGGTCCGCGTTGCCGCGTCGGCGCGGGCCCAGACGAGGGCGTGGGCGCTTTGGGGAACGCCCGTGTCGGTGGCGGGACCGTGGTGGCGCAGGAACAGGCAGGTGACGCCGAAGGGGCCGCCCTCGCCGTACAACAGGGCGGCGAACCGCCACCATCGGGTGCCTTCGGGCCGTGGGAGGTCGCACGCGTCCGGGGCGGACCGCGCCCGTGGGACCTCCGTCCCCGTTCCACCTGTCATGCTCTGTCTCCCTCCACGGTGCCCGGCACCGGTTTGCGCGCTCCGCGGAGCGTCCGGTCGAGGTCGTTGGTATGTACGGCTCGGCGTGGTTGATGGCGTAAGTACCGGCCGCGGGGGCGGGCGCGCCGCCCCGGCCTCACGGGGGGCGGCTGAGGGGACGGCGAGCCCGGTCGGAGGGTCGGCCGCGGGGGCGGCCGACCGATCACGACGACGTGAAGCTATCAGCGTCGATCACGAAGAGTAGGGGTAATGTCGCACTCTGTCCAAGATCGGCCAATCGGTGGCATGGGACCCCGACGTCCGTTTTCCCAGGTCGTTTCAGGGGAAGCCGCGCCCCGATCGCCGCCGCCTCGGACATCCGCTCACACCGAGGACGCCCCCGCCCGGACCGCACCTCCCCGCCTTCCCGATGAACGGGCGAGGGCCACCACCGCGGCGGCCACGGCCGTCAACGCGAAGCAGGTGGGCAGGGGGAGCCGATCCGTCAGGGCTCCCGCCACCGCGCCTCCCCCCGAGTCGCCGGCGTTGACCGCGGTGTTCACCCGGACACCCGCCTGGACGCGCCGTTCCGGCGGCGCCGTCTCATCCGCCAGAAGACAGGCGCTGGTCAGCGTCGGCGGGATGAAGAGCCCCGCGACGGAGGACAGTACGGCCAGGACCAGCACGCTGGGCGCCGGTCCGGCCGCGGCCATCGCCGTTCCGAGCAGCAGGGCGAGCACGCACAGTCGTGCCCGCAGCGAGGCCCGCCACGGGATGGCGCCAGGCCGCCCACGACGCTGCCGACCGCCTCCGCCGCCTCGATCCAGGCCGCCGCTTCGGGCCTGCCCTGTTGCTCGGTGAAGGCGGCCATGAGCAGGCTCGGCGCGCAGCCGACGGCCATCGGGGGCAGCGCCCGGAGTGGGCCGTGCCGGTCGATCAGGGCGGCCCGCGCGGGCGCGAGCCCACAGAGCGTCAGGCCGAACAGTGCCATAGCGGCTCCGGCGGTGGTGTAGGAGCCGGTGGCGTCGCTGACGGAGAGGAGAAGGGAACGACATGACCCCGTAGGCCAGCCGGCCCGGCAGGACCGCGCCGAATGCCCGGAACGCGCCAGGAATGTGGAGAACAGACAGGTATGAGGGAACGCGCGAACGCGAAGACATGGAGGTTCCGCGGGAATGAGGGCGGCGCGGATCGACGCGCCGCTCACGTGCATGGACGCCGGAATGCCGCGGCTCGGTGACGGTCGCGGTCGGCTCGGCGGTCTACGCGTGGGGGAGGAACACGCGAAAACGGTGGCACCGGGATCGCCGCCCCAGGAGGGGCGAGGCGCCGGTGGCCCGCGCGCGTCCGCTGCGGGACCACCGGCGCGCAGACCCCTCGTGGCCGGCTCCACCGCGGATCCGGACGCGAGGCGGACGGGCGACGGGGTGCCCGGTTGTGCGAGGCGGACACCCCGTCCAGGGTCACCAGCCCGCGGAGGAGACGCCGCCGTCGGTGGAGCGGCTGACGTGGTGGTCGGCCACCACGACGAGCTGGTCCGCGTCAGCGTGCAGCGCCACGGGCTCCCCGCTGATCGCGCCGGTCGGCGTCCACGAGGTCCCACCGTCGTCGCTGCGGTGGACCTTCCCCTCCGGTGTCACGCCGTGGCCGGTCTCGGTCCCCGCCACCTGGTCGACCAGCAGGAGGAGGGGCGCGTCCGCCACCGGGGTGGAGGAGGCCCCGCCGTCGGTGGAGCGCATGACCCCGCTTTGCGTCGTGGCGACGACCGTGCGCCCGTCGTCGCTCATGGTCAGGGTCAGGGGGTGGACGGTCGGGTCCAGGTCGTCCCACCGCCTCCCGTCCTCGGAGGCGCGCGGACCGCCGTCGAAGCCGATCACCCGCTCCCCCGCGGCGTCCAGGGCGTGGAAGTCGGTCTTCCCGGCTAGGGACAGCGCGCGCCAGGTGGCGCCGCCGTCGCGGGTCTCGATCAACCCGACCGGGTCGGGCATGTCGGTTCCCGGCCCCGGATGCCCGCTGACGACGAAACGCCCGGGGCCGGCCACCGCGAACCCATCAGGTCGATGACCGGCCCGGTGCCGGGAGGACGTAGAGACCCGCGTGGGTGGCGACGAGGATCTCGCCGCTTCCGGGGTCCACGCCCACGCCGTGGACGTGTGTCGCCTCCGGGGGAAGGGGGATTCCCGTCGCCTCGGTCTTCCCGAGGCCGGGCTCCGTGGCCCCGCCGGGGCCGCACGCCGCCGACAGGAGCAGCAGGAGGGCCGCTCCCGCGAGTCCGACCGGCCCGCGCGTCTTTCCGTTCCGCATGGTTCTCACTGTTCCCTCGCCCTGTGCCTGCGTCGTACCGGTGGGACGGGCCGCCACCGTGGCGGCCCGTCGGGACCGGTCAGTGATCCCCGTGGGACGCCTCATCGCCGGTGGCCGGACCGCCGTCCCGGCCGCTGTCTTCGCCGAGCATCCGGCTCATCTGGGCGATCTCGCCTTCCTGGGTGTCCACGATCTCCCGGGCGAGCCGTGTCGCCTCGGGGTCGACCCCCTCCGCCAGCTGTCCCTCGGCCATGTCGACCGCGCCCTCGTGGTGCTCGATCATCAACCGCAGGAACAACGTGTCGAAGTCGTCACCGGACGCCTGTTCGAGATCGGCCATCTGCTCCTTTGACAGCATCCCGTCCATGCCGCCGTGGTCCATGTGGCCGGGCTGCGCCGTCGGGTCCTCCCCCCAGGACTCCAGGAGCCGGTTCATGTGCTCGATCTCGGGTCCCTGGGCGGCCTCGATCTGCGCGGCCAGTTCCCGGACCTCCCCGCCCGCGCGCTCCTCCGCGAGCCGGGACATCTCCACGGCCTGCTCGTGGTGGGGGATCATCATCCGCGCGAACATGACATCGGCGTCGTTGAATTCGGCGACGGTCTGCTGCGACGCCTCGGGGGCCGGCGGGGGCGCACCCTGGTCGGCGCCTCCGCACGAGGCGAGCGACAGCGCCGCGACCAGCGCGGACGGCAGCATCAGGACACGCTTGTACTCGAACATGGTCGTCCATTCCCTCGAAAAGGTCGGTGACATCGCCGCGGCCCCGGGCGGGGCGCGGCCGACGGTCATGCCATGCCGGTGATCCGCGTCCAGAACGCGACGCGGTCACGGCCGAGGGAATCTAGATCCGCAGCACCTGGAGTTGGGCCAGCGAAGGAGGCGAGGCGGGTGTCAGGTCCTCCGCGTCCCGAAGGCACAGGAGCCGCGCCGGAGGTGGCAGGTGGCCATCGGGCGCGGGTGTGAGGGCGGCGAGGGCCGGCCCCGGCGACGTCGTGGAGGGGCCGCGGTCGGTCAGGCAGGTCGAACTCGGGTCGAGGTCGGGGAGCTGTGGACCGAGAGAGGCCGGCTCGGTGTCCTGGGGCGCCGCGTGGGAGATCGTCGCGCTCCCCGCGGAACCGTGATGACCGCCCTCGCCGAGGTGGCCGAGCGTGTGCATCAGCCCGAGGCCGAGCACCGCCATCAACAGCAGCGCGACGTTCACCCGGGCGATGGCCGGGTGAAGACGGGAACGCACTGCCGGGAGACTCATACCCCCACAGGGTAACGCCCGCGTCGGAGGGGACGGTCCCGGGGTGCTCTTCCACGGCGGAGCGTGCCGGCCCCACGGCCGTTCTCCCAGAGATATCACCCGCGGGCTCCCCGCAACGCGGCCCGGCCACGTTGCGGGAAGCCCGGAGGGGGACCGCCGCCCCACCGCCCCCGGGCGTCTCCACCGCGCCGGAACCCCGGTGTGAGCCGGTCAGCTCACCGGTTCGGTCTCCGCGCCGGCCGGGCCGGACACGTCCTGGCTCGTGTTCGGGCGGGCGTCGAGCGTGGTCAGGGCGAGTGCCGCCGCGGCGACGAGGAGCCCTGCTGCCGCCGCCAGAGCGGTGCCGTACCCGGAGGCCAGGGCTTCGCCGGCGGCCAGGACCGTGTTCCCGGGCTGGGCGGTGACGCTGGCGGCGATCCCCGCCAGGATGGCCAGGCCGAGCGCGACACCGATCTGCTGGGCGGAGTTGAGCAGGGCCGATGCGATCCCGGCCTTGTCCGGATCGACACGGTAGACCGCGGCCTGGGTGAGCGCGAGGATACCCAGGCCGAAACCCAGCCCCAGGACGAACATCGCCGGGGCCAGGTGTGTCCAGTAGCCCGTGTCCACGGTGATCGTGGAGAACCAGAACGCCGCCGCGGCGCTGAGCAGCGCTCCCAGCGTGGCGACGAACCGCGGCGCGAGGCGCAGCAGGAGCCTGGGAGCGGTCCCGGCGCCCAGGACGAGACCCGCGGCGAACGGCAGCCACGCCGTACCCGTCTGCAGTGGACTGAAGTGCTGAACCTGCTGCAGGTAGAGGGTGATGACGTAGAAGGAGCCCATGGGGCCGACGGCCAGCAGCAGCATGGTCGCATAGGCGCCGGCCCGGTTGCGGTCGCCGAACAGGGCCAGCGGTACCAGGGGACTGGAGCTGCGGGCCTGGAAGGTGACGAACACGAGGAGCAGCGCGACGGCCCCGCCCAGCAGGAGCAACGCGGCCGGGTCGGTGAGCCCGTCCTCGCCGAACCTGGTGATCGCGTACACGAGCGCGACCATGCCGCCGGTGCCCAACGTCGCTCCCAGGGTGTCGAGTCGGCCCCGGCCGCGGTCGGCGGTGACCAGAGTGCGGCTGCCCCATAGCACGAGCAGGCCGATGGGGACGTTGATGAAGAACACCCATCGCCAGTCCAGGACGTCGGTGAGCACTCCCCCCAGGAGCAGGCCCACGACGATGCCCAGGCCGGACATCGCACCGTAGAGCGACAGCGCGGTGTCGCGCGTCTTGCGGTCGGAGAACGTCGTGGCGATCAACGCCAGGGCGTTGGGTGCGGTGAGCGCCGCTCCGAGCCCCTGTGCGGCGCGCGGTGATGAGCATGGCGGCGTTCTGTCCGAGACCGCCGACCAGGGAGGCGATCACGAAGATCGCGATGCCTAGCTGCAGCGTGCGGCGGCGTCCCCACAGGTCGCCGATCCGTCCGCCGAGTAGCAGCAACGCCCCGAACGCGAGGATATAGGCGTTGACGACCCAGGGCAGGTGTACCGCGTCCACGCCGAGCTCCTGTTGGATGCTCGGCAGCGCGATGTTCACGATCGAGTCGTCGAGCACCAGCATCAACTGCGCGGTCGCGATCACTAGCAGCGGTACCACGCCGCCACGCCGTCTCGCTGTCACGTCTTCTCCCTCTCGTCGCCGTTCGGTGGGTCCGCGATGGTCGCCGGGGGTTCGGGAGGCCGTCTCCGGCCGCGAATGCGTCTTCGATACCCCGGGCAGGTATACCGGCGTATACCCCGGGAGGGTATAAAGGGCAACTCGGTCCGAACATCACCGGCGCCGACCACGAGCCGTGGGAGAGGGCTGTGTCGTGCCGTTTCCTTGACGGCCGACGGTGGCCGCCGGCCATACCGGTCTCGGCGAGCGGTGTCGACGCCGGCGTGACCGACCGCCCGGCCGGCGGCACGCCACCGCCGATCGCGGGTGAGCGGCTCGGTGAGGGGGACGCGCTGGTCCGGCGCTGGGAGAGATCCCTGGCACACGACCGGGCCTTTCCGGCCGCGTCGGGAAGGGAGAGCCGGTTCCGGCGGTGGGAGGGCGGCCACCCCGCCCGTACCGTCCTCGGACCGCGCGGGGCGTCGCGCCGCTCCCCCACTCCTCTCCTCCCGGTGTGGCCGGCCGCGCTCCCCAGAGCGCGGGAGATGGGGAAGGACGGCAGGGAAGGGGCGCCACCCCGGCCCTGGGCCTGCACGTCGAGGTGCCTCCAGCGCACCGGATCCCAGGCGTTGGGCAGGCCGGCCGGCGAACGCCACCGCGGCAGCGCGCGGCGGACCGCGCACTCCAGGACCAACATCTCGTCGGCGCCGGGCTCGTAGTCGTGGTGCCAGGGTTTTCCGCCCGTGTGCGGACCGTGCCGGTCGCTGTGCGTGTGGTGGAAGACGAAGGAGGATGCCACCAGCTGGGAGAGCAGTCCCATCAGGGGCGGAAAGGTGAGCAGTTCACCGTGGGCAGGCAGCTCCAGTTCCAGGGGCGGGGGCGGGCCGTGGAGGCCGGGATCGACGCAGGCGGCGATCGACCGCGCGCAGTCCCTCGTCCACCCAGTGGTCCACCTCGGGTTCGAGCCGCCGTAGAAGGCTTTCGGGAAGGACCAGGTAGCCCGATTCCGTGAACCGTTTCCGCCACGAGGCTGAGATGCCGCTTTCTTTAGGGAACGGTCGCATCGAACATCACCACCCCTTTTGCCAGATGACGATGACACCCGTTTGTGGAACTCACGTGGGCGTCCACGCGCCCACCGAAAACAGGGACGGGAGCGGGGACGGCCTTGGCCCGGCGCGTGCTCGGCGATCGGGGGCACGGGCGGTACAACCGGCTACTCGGCGGCTCGTCCGCCGATGACGGCAGGGGTCGGATCGGTCATGGCAGACGACACCGGTCGATGCGTGGCCGGCCCGTCGGGGAACGGCCGTGTCCCGGGGCGCCCTTCGAGACGACGAGTCGGGGCGGCCACGTCGAAGGGGTACGGCGTGACCGGCGTTTCGACGCGCTCGGCGCGAGCACGTCGGCATGGACGCTAACCACGATCCCCGTATGAGTCCAGAGGGTGAAGAAGCGGTGACCGGATGTGGAAGAAGCGCTGGACAGGAGTGGATCTTGCGCGGTCCACGCCTCGTCGGGCCTTCCCGCTCCGGGAGGGGCCGCCGGTGCCGTCGCGTTCCCGGTCGTCGCCTCCGAGTCGCGGCCGCCTTCTCCCCCGTGCTCCCCGTGGGGTCGCGGGACCGCCTCCGCGAGCCGTCCCGCCGCCCTGTCCGACGCGCGGGTGGGTCCGGCCTCCCACCCGGGGCGTGCCGGTGCCCGCCGACCTGTAGAGCGGGCGTCCGGCTCAGACGGTGGCGCGGGGCCCCGCGACGTCGGCCACCGGCTGCGGGGAGAGCAGGGCCATCCCCAGGCCCGCGTTGAGCAGCGCGCAGGCGCGCGTCACGAAGGGCAGGGTCAGCGCGAACGCCGCGCTGAGCGCCAGGTGGAACAGCAGCGAGGTCGTGGCCCCGCTCCCCAGGCCGATCAGTTCGCTGAGGTCCTGGTAACCGGGGATCCCCACCAGGCTCCAGCGGTAGAAGGGGAAGGCCAGCCCGTGCAGGGTCACCGCCCACCAGGACACCACGACCGAGAACGTGAGCACGGCGAGGGGAAGGCGCGTGACGGCGTGCAGCAGGTCCATCCAGCTCTGGGCGCAGGCCAGCGGGGCGGTCATCACGCGCCAGGTCCCCGCCCCGGGCGCGGCACGGCGGTAGCGCGGCGGTGGGAAGCGGCGGCCGAGTATGTCGGTCATGAGGCTGCGCTCCGCGGTGGCGAACCCACGCGCCATGAGCAGGGTCAAGGCCAGGATGGGCACGCCGACGACGGTGACGGCGGTTCCCACACCCAGCGCCAACCCGGTCACCGACAGCACGAAGGAGACGAGGGAAAGGGGAAAGCCCAACAAGACGCAACGAGTGTCGGTGCCGAGGCGGCGCAGCAGGTCTGTCATGGAGTCGAAGTTACGGAACGGCACGTGGAAGGGCACTACCCCGGGGATGAGGACCGGGGGTGGTGCCCCCACCACCCCCGCCTTCGGGCGCTCACCCGTCGAGCAGTCCGGCGAGCGCCTCCGCGGGGTCGTGCGACGGCGGCCCCGCGGGCCACCAGAGCCCGTCCCGCTCGTGGTAGGGGTACCAGCGCCCGTCACGTCCGTAGCGGACCTGGATCCCGTGTTCGACCAGCGTCCAGTGATTGTGCCGGACGTCCGCCCGCGGCGCCCGCTCGCCCTCCCAGGTCATGGACAGCGCGTCTCCCATCCGGGCCGACACGTGCTCCGGCGGGTCCCAAGGGGACTCCAGGACCTCCAGTCCTTGCGGGCCACCGTACTCCCACGCCCGTGCGGCGCGCTCCAGTTCCTCGCCGCGGCCGCTCGCCCGACCCAACCGTTCCCGGGCCCTCCCGTGGTAGGCCGCGGCCAGCCGCACGGTGTCGCGCCACAGGTCGAGCCGTGGCGGCGGCGCGCCGGTGACGAGGAGGTCGCGCGCCCGGGCCGCGGCGTCGGCGACGAGGAGATCCAGCGCGTCGGGTTCACCTCCGGGAAGGGGGGTCAGGGCGGGCAGGGCGTCGAGCGTGCCGGGGGGCGGTGTCTCCTCGGGCAGCGGGCCGAGAACGCGGGCGTAGGCCTCCTCGGCGGAGGTCCCCCGCGCCGCCGTGGCCTCCCGGCCGCGGGCCGCGCTCCTCCCCGGAGCCGCGTGGTGCCGCAGCTCGTCCAACAGCTCGCTCCTGCCCCGGCCGCGCATCAGCAGCAGCACGAACGGGTCGTCGTCCAGCAGCCAGGCGGCCTGGTAGCACAGGGCCGCGGCGTGCATGCAGGGAAGTTCCCAGTCGTCGCAGTCGCATTCGGGTTCCAGATCGCCGATGCCCGGAAGCAGCCGCACGCCGGCCTCCTCGGCCGCGTCCACCAGGGCGTGCGGCATCTCGCCTTCGAGCAGTGCCGCGATGTGCCCCGATTCGGCGGCCACCTGGTCGAGCAGGCGCGCCCACTCGGCGTCGGACAGCTCCTCGACGAACACGGCGGTGTGGTGGAGCGAGGCGTGCCCGGGACCGTAGACCGGCGCGGCGATCCGGCCGGGGCTGACGGTGATCGTGCCGACGTGTCCGGTACGGGCGTGGGCGCGCCCCTTGGCCAACGGCTCGCGGTCGAGCGAGTTCTCCTCCATCGCCGTGGTCCAGGCCCGCGCCCACCAGGAGCGTCCGCGTCCTCGCCCCTTCTGTGGCGAGAACGCGGGAAAGCCGCGGACGCGGTCGTCGTGTCCCGTGGTCATCGCTCGCTCCTCAACTCGACGAGTTCCGCCAGCTCGGTGTCGGACAGTTCGGTCAGCGCCGCCTCACCGGAGGTGAGAACCGCGTCGGCGAGCTCCCGCTTGGCGCGCAGCATCGCGTCGATGCGGTCCTCGATCGTTCCCTCGGTGACCAGGCGGTGGACCTGCACCGACCGGGTCTGGCCGATGCGGTGGGCGCGGTCGGTGGCCTGTTCCTCGACAGCGGGGTTCCACCAGCGGTCGTAGTGGACGACATGGTCGGCGCGGGTGAGGTTGAGCCCGGTCCCGGCGGCTTTCAACGACAGCAGGAACACCGGGACGCTCCCCTCCTGGAAGGCGCGCACCATCTCCTCACGCCGTCGGATCGGCGTGCCGCCGTGCAGCAGCAGGCTGGGGACGCCGCGTTCGGTCAGACGGCCCTCGATGAGCCGGGCCATGGCCACGTACTGGGTGAACACGAGCACGGCACCGTCCTCGGCGGTGATGGTGGTGACCAGCTCGTCGAGCAGGTCGAGCTTGCCCGACCGTCCCGGAAGCCACGGACGCTCCTCCTTGAGGTAGTGCGCGGGGTGGTTGCAGATCTGCTTGAGACCGGTCAGCAGCCTCATGACCAGTCCGCGCCGGGCCATCCCGTCGCTCGCCGCGATCTGCTCCATGACCTCGCGGACCAGCGCCTCGTACAGCGCGGCCTGTTCCCGGGTGAGCGCGGTCGGGTGGGTGGACTCGATCTTGGCGGGCAGTTCGGGGGCGATGCCGGGGTCGGTCTTTCGGCGACGCAGCAGGAAGGGACGGAGCAGCCGTGACAGCCGTTCGGCGGCCTCGGGGTCGCGCCCGCCCTCGACCGTCTCGGCCCAGCGCCGGCGGAACGCGGTGAGCGTGCCGAGCAGGCCGGGCGTCGTCCAGTCGAGGATCGCCCACAACTCGGTCAGGTTGTTCTCGATGGGGGTGCCGGTGAGGGCGACACGCGCGGGCGCGGGGATGGTCCGCAGCGCTCTGGCGGTTCCCGACCGGGGGTTCTTCACGTGCTGGGCCTCGTCGGCGACGACGAGGCGCCATCCCACCTCGGCGAGCCGTCCGGCGTCCAACCGCATCGTGCCGTAGGTGGTGAGCACGAATCCGTCGGTGACACCGTCGAGCGCGCGTCCGGCGCCATGGAAACGGCGCACGGGGGTGCCGGGGGCGAAGCGGGTGATCTCGCGCTCCCAGTTGCCGAGCAGCGAGGCGGGGCAGACGACGAGGGTCGGTCCGGCGGTCGCGGGGTCGGCCTGCCGGCGCAGGTGCAGCGCGATGAGCGTGATCGTCTTGCCCAGTCCCATGTCGTCGGCGAGACAACCCCCCAACCCCAGTGAGGTCATGCGGTGGAGCCAGCCCAGGCCGCGCAGCTGATAGTCGCGCAGGGTCGCGGTCAGACCGGCGGGGGTTCGCACCTGTTCGTGGCCGGTGATGGGGTCGGCGATGCGGTCCCGAAGCGTCTTCAGCCACCCGTCGGCGAGGACCGTGACCCGCTCCCCGTCGATCTCGGTGCTCCCGGTGAGCGCCGCGGTCAGCGCGTCGAACGCCGGCAGGGGTTTCATCGGCCGGTCGCGGGCCTTGCGGGCCAGGGCGGGCGGTACGAGCGTCCACTGGTCGCGCAGCCGCACCACGGGCCGGTGGGCCTCCGCGAGCAGGTCCATCTCCTTCTCGCTCAACGGAGCGCCGGCCAGGGCGATCCGCCAGTCGAGGGAGAACGACTGGTCGCCGCCGAGGAACGCCGGGCCGCCGAAGGGCGGTGGGTCGCCGGCGCCCACGACGGCGCCGGCGGTCATCTCGTGGACGAGCCCCTTGGGCCAGTGGACGTCCACGCCCGCGGTCGCCAGTGGCGCGGCGGCCCCGTCCAGCAGCTCCTCGACCTCGCCGTCGGTGAGGGTGATCGCGTCGGGGACGGCCACGTCCAGGAGCCGCCCCAGCGGTTCCCACACCCGGGCGGCCCGTCGCACCGCGAGGACGGCGTCGAAGCGGGCACGGTCGTCGAATCCGCTCCTCGCCCCCTCCCACAGGTCGGCCGCGTCGACGACCAGGGCCGGGTCGGCCACGCTGTGGACTTGCAGGACGGCCCTGAACACGCCGTCCTCGAAGTCCCCGTCGGCGACCTCGACCCGCAACGACACCCGTACGCCGGAGTCGATCCCGGCGGACACCTCATGGGCCCACGCCCGCAGCTCGGGGACCTGTTGGGGCGCGGTCGCGGCGAACGGAGCGCCACCGCTCGCCGCGACCGCCGCGGGGGTACGCGGCATCGTGTCGGCCACCGCGTCCATGAAGGCCCGGATCAGGTCTTCGGGAGCGGGAAGTTCGAGAGGGTCCGTGCCGGGCAGCGGGACAGCTCTGGCCTCGGCCGGCATGGCGGCGGCCAGGGCGTGGATCCGGTCGACGGTCCCGGCGTCCAACGGACCGATCCGCCAGGCGTCGAACCCCTCGGGGGAGACACCTGGCAGCAGCCGCCCACGTGCCACCGAGGTCAGTGCCTCGATCGCGACCGCGCCCCAGAAGGACGCGGCGGGATGGGCGCCCCCGTCGCGCCGGATCCGGACCAGGTCGGCCAGGGCCGCGCCCACCGGGGTGCGCGCCACCGGCAGGATCCTGGGCCGCACCGCCGTGCCGTCCCGGACGGCGATCGTCAGCGTTCCCGGTTGGCCCAGATGCGCCGGCGGCTTCGAGCCGTCGACACACCACCAGGCCAGGTGTCCCGTCCGTGGCGGGTCGGCCGGTTCGAACACGACCGCGCACCCCGTGAGTTCCCGCGGTCGGGAACCGGACGTCTCCGTCATCGACTTCTCCCCCATCGTCCTGCCCGTGGCGTACGCGGCTCCAACGCCCGTGGCCGGCCACGGGTTCCCATCGGTGTTCCGGGAGTGTTTCAGGACATCTGGGGCGTGGCGCAAGGGGATTTCGGCGGCGCTGGCGGGATTTCGGCCCGCTGTGCGCCCACCACCGATACGGGAACGCGGAGAGGGCTGCCCCCGGACCTATGCTCCGCCGGAGGTGGTCGACGCCCGGCGCTTTCCTCCGCCCCACGGGGCGGAGGAAAGCGTGCGGACGGTGACCTCGGCGGGCGGCGGTGTCGCCGGGCTGAGCCCGCGGGAGCCACAACGGGGCGTGGGACCAGGGGTTTCCAACCGGATCGACGGAAGAGCGGATTCCCGGTTCTTCCCGGCCGGAAGGGCGACATCCTCCCCGGCCCCGAACGGCTTCAGGCCCGGCTCACATCCCAAAGGCGGCGCCGTCTCGCACGCGGAACCGGACCGACCGGTGGGAGGGGCCGCGGACGCCCGTCGGACTGCGCCCGGGCGCGACCGGGCCTCGCGCGCCCCGGCGTCACCCCGTCGTCGCGGAGGACGCGAAGACCGGCGTCACTTCACCCGCAGCCGCAGGCAGCCGGTTCCGCCCAGGTCGAGCCAGAGGACACCGCCCTCGTGGACCAGGCGCAACACCACCGTGTCGCATCCGGGACAGCGCACCACCAGCCCCGGACATTCGGCGTAGACCCGAAGCTCGGCGAAGGCCCCGGTGATCCCGCACACCGCGCAGCGGCGTGTCGCACCGGTCAGATCCACCCGGAACACCTCCGACAGTGGGCCGGCCAGCGCGTTGCCGTCGAGGTGGCTGGGCTCGGAGACAGAGGGTGTCGTCATGGTCGTCCTCCACTGGGACCGAAGCGTTCGGTCTTGATCCTGCGCGGGTCGTGTCCCAGTGCGACCAGCGCGTTGGCAGCGCTCTCCACGAACCCGGTGGGGCCGCAGACGAAGCAGGTCGGCGCGGAGTCCGGCGGTAGGCCGTGGGTGTTGATCTCCGACAGGGCCAGGCGCTGTGGCGGGCGTGTCACCCCCTCGGGTGCTTCCCGCGTGTAGGCGAGGAAGACGTCCAGACCTCCGTCACCCGCCTGGTGGGAGCCCAGCTCCGTGGAGTAGTAGCGCTCCGCCGGCGAACGCAGCGAGTACAGCAACCGGAACAGCGCCTTGGCGCGCGCCATCCGCCGGGTCCGCACCATCGACATCAGCGGCACGATCCCCGCGCCGCCGGCCACCAGCACCACCGGGGCCGGGTCGTCGGGCCTCCAGACGAACCAGCCGCCGAGAGGGCCGCGGATCTCGATCTGGTCGCCGACGTCGGCCACCTCGACGAGGTAGGGCGATACCTCCCCGTCGGGGACGCGCTGCACGGTCACCTCGATGAGGTCGCCGACGGCGGGCGCGGCCAGCGAGTAACTGCGCTGGGCGGTGTAGCCGTCCTCGGCGGTGAGCCGGACGTCGACGTGCTGGCCCGCCAGGTGCCCGGGCCAGTCGGGAACCCGCAGGACCAGGGTGCGCGCCGTGGGGGTCTCGGGACGGTGCGCGGCGACCGTGGCCGCCCTCCAGCGGCCGGCCATCCCTCAGTCCCCCCCGATAGCGCTGCTCGCGCCAGGGGTCGCCGTAGTCGTGGTAGCCGGCCTGTTCCCAGAAGCCGGGTTCGTCGTGGTCGAGCAGCCGGATGCCGCGGACCCATTTGGCCGACTTCCAGAAGTACAGGTGGGGGACGAACAGCCGGGCCGCCGTGCTCGGCGGGCAACGGTTCCCCCTCGAACTCGTGCACGACCCACGCCCGGCCCTCCTGGAGGTCCTGGAGCGGCAGGTTGGTGCTGTAGCCGCCGTAGCAGTAGGCCAGTGCGTAGTCGGCGGAGGTGTCGACGTCGGCCAGGAGCGTGTCCAGCGACACCCCCGTCCAGTCGGTGTCGAACTTCGACCAGCGGGTCACACAGTGGATGTCGGTGTGCGGATGCTCCTGGGGCAGATTCTGGAACTCCCGCCATGACCAGGTCCGCGACTCGCCGGTCTCGGTGGTGATCGTGAACGTCCACTCGCCGGTGTCCACGCGCGGGGTGGGACCCGCGGTCAGGACGGGGAAACCGTCGGTGAGGTACTGCCCCGGCGGGAGGCGTTCGCTGTCGCCGCCACGACGGCCCTGGAATCCCCTCGACACGATGCCCATGAGCGCCCTGTCCTCTCACTGATGTGGAGCACGTCGGCGGCGGCCCTACCCCCGATCCGGTCAAGCGACGGCAGGGCCAGGGCCAACATCGACCTGGCCCGCCCGTATCGTCCGCAGATGGAGCAATTTAGGTCTTCTGTCTTGGTAAATCCGGTTTCTCTGACTCGTCCTCAGGTCAGCGGCCCAGGGGAACATCGGCGTCCCTGTGGACGCCGCTGAACAGTCTCGATGCGAAGGAGTCACAACCGTGGCACAGAACAAGCCCGCGGTCGTCCTGGAGAAGGCCGCCCAAGAGTTCGCCGACGCCAACTCCAAGCGGCCGTTCATCTACGAGCTCCCCCCGGAACAGGGACGCCAGATCCTCGAGGACCTTCAATCGGGAGAGGGCGTCGAGAAGCCCGATGTGGACGACGAGTGGATCACCGTCCAGGGCGGGCCCACCGGCAGCGTCCCCGTGCGCATCGTCCGCCCCAAGGGGGCGAGCGGGACGCTTCCCGTCATCTTCTACATCCACGGTGCCGGATGGGTGTTCGGCAGCGCCGCGACCCACGACCGGCTCGTCCGGGAGCTCGCGACACGCGCCAACGCGGCCGTCGTCTTCCCCGAGTACGGCCGCTCCCCCGAGGCGAAGTACCCCACCGCCATCGAACAGAACTACGCCGCCGCCCAGTGGGTGATGCGCGAGGGGCGGGGCAGGGGACTGGACGCCTCGCGCATGGCGGTCTGCGGTGACTCGGTCGGCGGGAACATGTCCATCGCGTTGACGCTGATGGCCAAGGAGCGCGGCGACGTGACCCTGAAGGGGCAGGCGCTGTTCTACCCGGTGACCGACGCCGGCTTCGACACCGAGTCCTACCACCAGTTCGCCGAGGGGTACTACCTCAACCGCGACGGCATGATCTGGTTCTGGGACCAGTACACCACCGACGAGAACCAGCGGGCGGAGATCACCGCCTCGCCGCTGCGGGCCTCGGTCGACCAGCTTCGCGACCTTCCGCCGGCGCTGGTCATCACCGACGAGGCCGACGTGCTGCGCGACGAGGGCGAGGCCTACGCGGCCAAGCTGCGCCAGGCGGGCGTCCCGGTCACGGCGGTGCGTGTCGGGGGCATGGTGCACGACTTCCTCATGGTCGACCTGTTGCGCGAGACCTGCGCCAACAAGGTCGCGCTGGAAACGGCCTGCGGCTTCCTGAGCCGCTCGCTCGAAACGGCGCGGGGCGGGGTGCCCCGCCAGGCGTCCGCCGCCCAGCCGGCCCGGACCGGCTGACCAGGCCCGCTTCGGGTCGCGTCCTGCCCGTCGCCGGCCCCGATGTGGGACCGCGCCCTGGAGGTGCGGCGGTGGGAGGCGGGCTCGCCCCGCGTGGGACGGGCGCAGATCGAGGCGGTTCCCGGAGACGGGGGCCGCCCCGCGCGTGATCAGACGCCGCGGCCATGACCCGGGGGGACGCGGTCGACCGGGGAGCCGGGGCGCGGGCTCGTGGAAGCCTTCCGGCCGGTGACACCTCCCCTGATCGTCACCGATGTCTTCGGCGCCATCGCCGAGCCGAAGTCGGGCAGGGGCGAGAAACCGCCGTCGACCTGTGGGCACGGCCCGTCCTCTTCGGGAACAGGTCAGGGGAGGGACTTTCGAGTGTTCTCCGGACGGTGACGGCGGCCGGAGCCGCGCTGTGGAAGCCCGGGGAGGCGGAAGCGTCCGGGATGCTCTCGCAGAGGCACGGCGGCAGACAGCCCGGTACCGGGAACTCCAGGCAGTAGCACTACCGTGCGATCGGACACCGCAAGTGATCGGGAAGACGGGGCTTCTTCGAGTGTCCCCTCCCGGACAAGTCGCACAAGTCGTCTTACAGCGGCGCGTCGCCCGAATGCGTCGAGGTGGCGCGCGTCGAGGTGAGAAGCGCACGGCTTCGTCCGCGGCACCAGGCACGGGAGAGCGGCGCCGCCCTCCCCACAGAAGCCCGGACCACCGCCCTGGACACGGTGGAGAGGGAGAGGCCCTGTTCTCAGCCCACCACGTCGGACGTCCCCTGCCGGCGGCGCGCGGTCTCTCACCGGCCAGGCTGGAGCATGGGCCACCGGAAATCCCCAGCTCACAGGAGTGGAGCGGGGAAACGATCACCTCCCCGTGTGCGACGGTCTCCCCTCCGCCGGGGCCAGCCAGGCGTCCACCTCGCGGCGCAGGCGCCCCTTGACGTCCGCGGGGGCGAAGGAGGCCTCGATCGAGGCCCGCGCGAATTCGGCCAGGACGGTGTCGTCGTAGCCGAAAGCGTCACGCACCCGCGCGTACTCCCCGGCCAGACCGCTGCCGGTGGCCGAGGGGACGTCGGTGTTGAGGGTCAGGGCCAGTCCCGCGGCGCGCAACCGCGGCAACGGATGGGCCGCAAGGGAATCGGCGAAGCCGAGGGCGACGTTGGAGGACGGGCACACCTCCAGCGGGATGCCGCGCTCCCGCACCTCGGCGACCAGTTCGTCGTCGTCCAGGATCCTGATGCCATGGCCGATCCGCCGGGTCCGGCCCACCTCGACCGCCTCACGGATGCTCGCCGGCCCGCAGGCCTCACCTGCGTGGTGGACGAGCCGTATCCCCGCGTCGTGGGCCGCGTCGATGACGGGCGCGAAGGGAGCGAGGGGGTAGGACTCCTCCCCCGCCATCCCGATGGCGACCACCCCGTGGGAGGCGTAACGGGCCGCCAGCCTCATCGTGCGCCAGGCCCGTTCCACGGAGCGCCGCCGTGAGTGGTCGAGGATGACCCCGTACTCCAGCCCATGGGCCGCCGCGCCCTCGGCGAGCCCGTCCAGGACGGCTTCCAGCGGCATTTCGAGCCGGCCCAACCGCTCCCCGTGGGAGGCCGCGGTGAACGTCACCTCGACGTAGCGGGTGCCCTGCGCGGCCTCGTCCGCGCAGAACTCGACGGCGATCCGGTGGAAGTCCTCGGGCCGGCGCAGGCACGACCGCACCAGGGAGCCGTGGTCGGCGAAGGCGCGGAAGCCGGTGAACAGGGGACCCGCGCCGGCCGGGGCGTGGAGGCGCGGCAGGGGGACGCCGTTGGCCGCGGCGATCTCGCGCAACGTGCCGGGGCGGATGGTGCTCTCCAGGTGGACGTGGAGGTGGGCCTTCGGCAGTCGGAGGAGATCACGCATGCGGCCGAGGGTAGGGGGCGGAGCCCGCCGACAACACCGGTTTTCCGGCGGTCGGGGTCAGCGTGCGGCGTTCCAGGTGTACAGGTGGCGCAGCAGACCGATCTCGGCGACGTTCTTGGTCAGTTCGACGCTGACCCAGCCCGCCACGTCGACGAGCGGAAGTCCCTCCCCCCAGGGAAGGCCGGCCGTGCGCGAGGTGGAGTCCAGATCGGCGTCGTCGAGCCGCGCGAGTTCGGCCTGCCAGGCCCGCTTCAGTTCGGCCAGCCGCGCGATCGCCGCCTCGGCGCTGCCGGGCCAGACGATCTCCTCGCGCGCGGGCGCCCCGGAGCCGAAGCAGTGCTCGAGGGTGGTCGTCCACCAGTAGTCGACGTGCCAGGTCACCCAGCCGATCGTGACGGCGGGAACGGGCTGCGGTTCGGGGACCCGCCAGTCGGCGACCCAGCGCCCATGGCCGTCCGGCCGCACGTTCCAGGACACGGGCGCCGGCTCCCACAGGCACATCGCGTCGTCGAGGTCCTGCGTGTGGTGCTCCAGCAGCGCCCAGGCGATGTCGAGTTGCCGGTTCACCAGGGAGATTCGGGATGAGCTCATCCCGGAAGTGTGCCAGCCCCCGGGCCGCGGGGCGAGGGATTATGTCCCGACGCCCCGGCGAGAGGGCGGATGACCGGCGGACGGCCCTGGCCGCCGGCTCCGCCTCTCCTTCCCGGAGCGCGGCGCCCCGGCTCCGCGCTCTTCGAACCGCCTCGCAAGGAGCGCTCGGGGCCGGCCCCAGGGAAAGACGCGGGCTCCCCCTCCGGGCGCGGCGCTCGACGGCGTCCGACCCCGCCCCGGCCGGGGCCGGCCGACCGTGACCGGAACGGCCGCGTGGGCCGTCCCGCGTCCCCGCGGCCTGTCTGCCGCCGCGCGGCGCGGTCGCCACCCCTTGGCTCCTACCGCTCCCGCCGTCGTGGCGCCGGGCCGCACCCGGCCGCGGTGGGCGTCAAGGTCCCGCCCGGCCGGCGACCTCCGACGCCGTTTCGGCGGCGCGGCCGCCTCAGTGGAGGCAGAGGCAGAAGGGATGGCCCGCCGGATCCGCGTAGACCCGCCAGTTGGCCTCCGGACGCACCTGGTCGGCCCGTTCCAGCACGGTCGCGCCGAGCTCCAGCACCCGCTTCTCGGCCGCCTCGATGTCGTCCACCTCGAAGTCCAGGTGCACCTGCTGGGGCGTCTGCTGTCCCGGCCACTCCGGTGGGCGGTAGTCCCGCACCCGTTGGAAGGCCAGCGGCGTTCCCTCGAAGCCGTGCACCTCGACCCAGGCCGGATCCTCCGGGTCCGCCACGACCTGCCCGCCGAGCAGTTCCGCGTAGAACTCCGCGAGCCGCCTGGGGTCCGAGCAGTCCAACGCGACCGCCTGAAGCCTGCGAATCATCCCCGGCTCTCCTCCCTCTCGATCCCTCACGTCCGTCGGTCCGCCCCGCTGTGGCCCCGCCTTGCGCGGGAGCCAGGGGGACGGACTCCGCGTAATCTACTCGCAGTGATCCCGGCGATCCTCTGGATTTCGCGAGTGATCGCGGGGCCGGCCCGGGGGCGAGCGACCGAACCCGCCCGAGGCGCCGCCCCCGTCCTCCGACCTCGCACTCCTGGCGTGCGGGAGGGACGGCGTGTCGACTGCGAGCACGGGGGCGCACCGACGACGGACGCGCGGCGCGTCGGCTGCGCGCCGCCCCTGTGGCAGGACGAGTCCCGCTCCGTCCCCGGTGTACGGTTCGTGTCCCCTCCCGGTGTCCCACGCGACGCGCGTCTCTCCACGCCGCGGGGTGCCCTGTGGAGCCGGGGTGTTTGCGCCCGCGTCGAGTCGAGGAGAGCGCCGGGGACCTGTGCCGCCCGGTCGTCCTCCGCATCGGCGCCTGGCGAGGCCGTGAGCGGGCCGGTCCCGCCCCGTCGGACCGTCCATCCGGTGATCGAGGCCGGTGTGAAGGCGGTGCCCGAGCCCGTCAGCGTCCACGGCCCCGGCGCGGGAGCGACATCCCGGTGGCCACCCGGCGGATCCCCCACGCTCACACCGAAGCGGCTGAAGGAGCGGGTCCGCGACGGCGGGGCGGCGCCCACCGCGCGCACATCCGAAGGGGCGCCACACGTGCCTCCACCAGGAGGCGAGCGCGTTCGAAACGGGGCAGGTAGAGGGGCCGCGGGTCGGTGTCGCCCTACGTGGCGCGCTGTCAGCTGACGAAGATCAAAGACCATGAACGACCGGAGCGGAGGGGGACGGTCACTCCCCTCCACTCTTAACGTATAGCGCACCCCCGGGCTTGCGGCAAGACCCGGGTCATGCCGCAGAATCGTCGTCCGTGACCGGAACCCACGACATGGGAGACGACGTGAAACACCTGGTGACCAGCGCGTTCGACCTCCCCGAACACCTCTCCCCCAAGGCCGACCCGAAGTTGATCGCCGACGACGAGCGGCACTTCGCGACCATCGAGAGAACCCTTGAGCGGACGATCGCCGACCTGACCGACCGCCTCGACGCCGCGCGCAGGGCGCCCGGCGGGCTGGGCCGGGCGGCGATGGACCGGGACATGGAGGTCCACCGGCTGTCCGCCCGCCTGCGCACCCTGCGCCGCTTCGGTCTGGACCTGTGCCTCGGACGCATCGTCAGCGCGGACGACCCCGAGCCCGTGTACATCGGCCGGCTCGGCCTCACCGACGACGAGGGGCGTCGGCTGCTGATCGACTGGCGCTCCCCCGCGGCCGAGCCGTTCTTCGCGGCGACCCACGCCAACCCGATGGGCCTGGTGAGCCGACGCAGGTACCGCTGGACCCGGGGTCGGATCAGCGACTACTGGGACGAGGTGTTCACCGCGGACGGGGTCGAGGGGCACGCCGCGCTCGACGACCAGTCCGCCTTCATCGCCAGCCTGGGCGCCAACCGGTCGGCCCGGATGCGAGATGTGCTCGGCACCATCCAGGCCGACCAGGACGCCATCATCCGCGCGGGGTCCCGTGGCGCCCTCGTCGTCGACGGCGGCCCGGGAACGGGGAAGACCGTCGTCGCCCTGCACCGCACCGCCCATCTCCTCTACTCCGACCCTCGCCTCGGGCACCGTCGGGGCGGCGTGCTGTTCGTCGGCCCGCACCAGCCCTACCTCGCCTACGTCTCCGACGTCCTGCCCAGCCTCGGCGAGGAGGGCGTGCGGATCTGCACCCTGCGGGACCTCGTTCCCGAGGGGGCCACGGCGAGGACCGAGACCGATCCGGAGGTGGCCCGCCTGAAGTCGTCCGCGGACCTGGTGAAGGCGGTCGACGAGGCCGTCAAGTTCTACGAACAGCCCCCCACCCGGGGGATGACGGTCACGACCGACTGGGCCGACATCCGGGTGAGCGCCGACGACTGGGCCGAGGCGTTCGACGCGCTGGAACCCGGGACCCCGCACAACGAGGCACGCGAGCAGCTTCTGGAGGAACTGGTCACGATCCTGGTGGAGCGCAACGACGATGACGACGTTCCCCCCGCCCTGCTCCGCAGGTCGCTGCTGCGCAACGCGGAACTGGTCAGGGCCCTGGGCCGGGCGTGGCCGCTGCTTGAGGCGACCGACATCGTCGCCGACCTGTGGACGGTCCCCGCCTACCTGCGCAAGTGCGCCCCCTGGCTCGCCATCGACGACATCCGCAAGCTCCAGCGCGAGGACGCCCACGCCTGGACGGTCTGCGACCTGCCGCTCCTGGACGCGGCGCGGCGGCGGCTGGGTGACCCCGAGGCGGCACGGCGCAGGCGCCGGCGCAGGGCCGCCGTCGCCGTGGAACGCGAGCGCATGTCCCACGTCATCCACGACATCCTGGAGGCCGACGACGACGGCGAGGGCGCGGTGACGATGCTGCGCGGGCGCGACCTGCAGGACAGCCTGATCGACGACGCCGCGCTGCCCGGAACCGAGGCGGACCCGCTCGCCGGCCCGTTCGCGCACATCGTCGTGGACGAGGCCCAGGAACTGACCGACGCGGAGTGGCAGATGCTGCTGCTGCGCTGCCCCTCCCGGAGCTTCACCATCGTCGGGGACCGCGCCCAGGCCAGGCACGGGTTCACCGAGTCGTGGCGGGACCGGCTCGAACGGGTCGGGTTCGACCAGGTCGCCCTGGCCTCATTGAGCATCAACTACCGGACACCGGAGGAGGTCATGGCGGAGGCCGAGCCCGTCATCCGGGCCGCGCTGCCAGACGCCAACGTGCCGACCTCCATCCGCGCCAGCGGTGTTCCCGTGGTCCACGGGTCCGTCTCGGAGCTGGACGCGATCCTCGACGCCTGGCTCGCCGAGCACGCGGACGGCGTCGCCTGCGTCATCGGCGGTCCCGCGCTGCCGGCGACGCCCCGCGTCCGGTCGCTGACCCCGCAACTGGCCAAGGGACTCGAGTTCGACCTGGTCGTCCTCGTCGACCCCGAGAGGTTCGGTACGGGAATCGAGGGAGCGGTCGACCGCTATGTCGCGATGACCCGGGCGACCCAGCGCCTCGTCGTCCTCACGAGCACCTGACGACGGCCAGGACGGGGCGACTCCACCGGAAAACCACTGGCCGGGCCGCGCGACTCGTCCTAGGGTGACCGGTTGTGCGACGACAGGCGATCACCCGGCCACGGGACTCCGGCGTGGTGCGGACACCGGATGGGCGGGCACTCGGCTGGGCGCAGTGGGGTCCCGTCCAGGGACGACCGGTCGTGTTCTGCTCCGGCGCGGGCATGGGACGCGACCTGGGGTTCGGCGCCGACGTGCTCGACCGGCTGGACACGCGCCTTATCTGCGTGGACCGCCCGGGGGTGGGCGCTTCGGACCCGGCTCCGGGGCGCACCCTGAACGACTGGGCGGCCGACGTCGACGCGCTCGCCGCGCAACTGGGACTGTCCGGGTTCGGCGTGGTCGGCTTCTCCAACGGAGGGCCGTTCGCCTTGGCGTGCGCGGCGCTCGGCGGTGCCGACGCGGTGGCGGTGGTGTCGGGAACGGACGAGCTCGCCCACCCGCGCTTCACCGGCCTCCTCGACCCCGACGTGCTCGCGCTGGTGCGTCACGCGGCGACCGACCCCGACGGTTTCGAGGATGCGTTCACCGGGACGGACGCGGACACGATGTGGCGGGTCGTCATGGAGACGGCCTCCGAGATCGACCGCGCGCTCTACGCCGACCCGCTGTTCGAGCGTCCCTACCGCAGGGCGCTGGCCGAGGGTTTCACCCAGGGAGGGGCCGGCTACGCGCGCGACCTGGTACTGGCCTTCCGCCGCTGGACCTTCGACCCGGGAGAGATCACCGTCCCGGTCGACCTGTGGTACGGCGGCCGTGACACCAGCGCCGTCCACTCCCCCGACCACGGCGCGGGACTGGCGGAGATCATCCCCACAGCGCGCCGCCACCTGCTTCCCCAGGCGGGGGCGGCGCTGCCGTGGACCCACGCCGAGGAGATCCTGGCGGCGCTGGCGCGCCGTTCCCGCCCCTAGGCGGGGCACCGCGGACGCGCGGCGCGGACGTGGGCCGGTGCGCGGCGGACGGTCACACGACCCGGTTCTCCCCAAGCCATGGCGATCCGCCACGTGTCTCCTGATCGGCTACGCGGTCGGGGTTTCCCGCTCAGCCCCGCGATGGCGCGGGTGACCGTCGTAGGGCCACCGCGCCATCGCCACGGCCACCCATCGGCGGTCGGTCAGGGCTGGACCCTCGGGCTCCTGCGTCCGTCCATGTCCCGGTACCCGGCGGGGACAGCGGACAGGTCGGTGGTGGCGTCGAAGACCTTGCCCGGCTCGATGGCGTCGTCCAGGATGTCGGGCGACAGGCCGTCGATGTGGGCGCGTACCGGGGCGGGTCCGCCCGCCAGCCGGATGTTGTGGCGGAACAGGCTGCCCATACCGATCGGGGCCTGTTCGCACCGCGGGACCCCACGCGGCTGATCACCCCGCCGGGGCGCACGACGCCCAGGGCCGGCCCTTGGCGGCATCTCCGCCGTCTCCACGACAGCCAGGCTCTCGTTCCCCTGGTCCGCGGCATTCCACCCATCCGTTCCCGCGGCGGTCCGCGACGCCGACGGCCCGGTAAGCCCCACGGCGACAAAGGCCACGACCATTCTCGCCTGCGGCGCCGGCTCGCTTTCCACGGCATCCGGTGCCGCCTCGCTGGCAAGGGCCTCGAGTCGCCCCGATACCCGGGCCGACATCGCCGGACCGTGTTCTGGCCGTCCGGCTGCCGACGCCTTCACCACCTCTACGAGCGCAAGCCGGAACAGTTCTCGCCTTTACCGCACCCCTCACATGCCACCGCAAACCGACCAGTGAATCGGCCTCTACAGTTGAGACGATCTTCGGTCACGTCGCGGTCGGCCCGGGGTCCCGGCGCTTGCCGCGAAGTCCAAGGCGGCGAATAGGGAGCGGTATGCGCATCGGTGAGCTGGCGAAGCGGGCTCAGGTTCCGCCTCGGATGCTGCGGTACTACGAGGAGCAGGGGCTGATCGCGCCGCGGCGGCTGGACAACGGTTACCGGGACTACGACGAGTACCTGGTGGACCGGGTACGTCAGATTCGCGGATTGCTCGATGCCGGGCTTCCGACGCGGATCATCCGCGATTTGTTGCCCTGCATCGACCACACGGAGGACATCGTGGTCGCGGATCCCGATTCGGAGCTGCGCGCCCTACTGGAGCGCGAGCGCGACCGGATGACGGAGAGGATCGAGTGCCTCACCCGGAACCGCGACGCGATCTCGCGCTACATCGAGGCGCTGGGCCGCGCGGAGGACCGCGCGTCGGATCCGGCTCCCAAGGAGAGTCCGGTCACATCACATTGACCCTCACATATATGTGAAGGTTGCACGGTGAGGGGCATGAACCAGCGGATCGCCCATTCCACAGGGGCAAGCGAGGTCACATCGCCGACCACGGCATTGTCTTTCAGTGACGTGATGAGGTCCCGGCACTCGGTGCGGGAGTTCCTGCCCGATCCCGTGCCGCCCGAGGTCATTCGCGGCGTGCTCGAAGACGCGCAGAGCGCGCCCTCGCACAGCAACACCCAGCCCTGGCTGGTCCACGTCGTCTCCGGGGCCGCGCGTGACGAGCTCAGCGCCGAATTGCTCGCCGCCTACGACGAGCAGCGGTTCTCCTCCGACTTCACCGACACCTACGGCGATGGGGTGTACCAGGAACGCGCGCGGTCCCAGGGCGCGAAGATCTACGGCAAGCTCGGCATCGCACGCGATGACCAGGAGGGCCGCAACGAGGTGATACGCGACAACCTGCGGTTCTACGGTGCGCCGCACGTGGCGATGCTGTTCGTGCCACAGCTCGGCGACGGGGTGCGCGCCGCCAGTGACGTGGGCATGTACGGGCAGAACTTCCTGCTCTCCCTGCACGCGCGGGGTTTTCACGGGGTTCCGCAGGCCGTGCACGGATTGTTCGCCGACACGGTACGCAAGAAGCTGGGTGTCTCAGACGAGTTCAAACTGCTCTTCGGTATCGCTTTCGGCACCGGTAAGCCCGACTCGCCGGTGTTCAACCTCGCCCTCGGCCGGATCCCCCTCGAAGAGAGCGTGGTGCTGCACGACACCACGCTCGGCTGAGGCCGGGGTTCCAGGTCGGCGCCTTCGCCGGCGTGGCCTGCCGGCGGGGCGTTCGAACCGTACGGAGTGAACATGAGGGCCGGAGAGCCGGGGCCGGGCGCATCGGCGCACCCCTGGTGACGCGGCTGAGCGCTGCTGAGCACGAGGTGTGAGAGGCCGATTCACGCGGTCCCGGAACCATCGCACCTGAGCCACTCGCTCGTGGAGCGCATGCCACAACCGCGCAAGAGCCGGAGCCGCTGGCGGGGTCTCGCCTCCCGTTCCCCCATGGGCCGGGACGGGAGGCGCCTCCCAGCGCCTCCCCCGCGATCTTTGGCGGCCCCGTCCGGGAACCGCCCGCTGCCCACGACGGGTCACCCCGCCGTCCGCGTCGCGGTCTGTTCCGGCATCGCGGCGCGACCGCCGCGCCGGACCGTTGCGCGTGCTCAGGAGGCGGAGGGAGCGTAGACCCGGCGTAGCTCCAGCGGGGCGGGCCGGGGCAGTGGGGTGCCGTGGTCGGCCTGGAAGGACTGGAGAAGGTAGGCGACCAGGCGCCGGGAGGCGGCCGGGGCGTCGTCTCCCGCTCCCCCGATGACACCGCAGTTGGCCAGGAGCACCAGGGCGATGTCGCCGAGGTGGAAATCCGCGCGCAGCTTCCCCGCGTCCTTGGCGCGCTGCACCAGCCGGGCGAGGAGCTCCTCGATGTGCCCGTGGTCGTGGCCTGCGGCGTCGGGGAAGTGGGAGAGGAGAGCGCTGGTGAGGCCGCGATCGGTGGTCTGCATCGCGCCGACCTTCTCGACGAAGGACCGGAATCCGTTCCAGGGGTCGGGGTCCTGCAACGCCTTGTGGAGCTCCGCGGTGCACTGGGCGAGCTGTTCGCCGAACACCTCGGCCATCAGGGCGGCACGGGTCGGGAAGCGTCGGTACAGGGTGGCGATCCCGACGCCGGCCCGTCGGGCGATCGTCGTGAGGGGCACGTCGATCCCCTGTGCGGCGTAGGCCTCGCGGGCGGCCCGGAGGATACGTTCGCGGTTCTCCCGGGCGTCGGAACGCAGTCCGTTCGCCGTGCCCCCCGGGTCGAGGCGGGCGGGACCGTCGGGTGGGTTCTGAGGGGAACGGACGCTCATGTCTCTCACTTTAGGAGAAATGGAAGAAGCTCTCCGGTTGGCCCGTTAGGTTGGAGACAAGTGGAGACCCCACTATCACTTGGACCGTCGCCCTGACGTGGCGCGGAGGAAAGGTGGGACCGGTACATGGACGAGATGCGCGCGGCGTTGTACGACCGCTATGGCCCGCCCGAGGTTCTCTACGAGGGCAGGCTCCCCGTGCCCTCGCCCGAGCGTGACGAAGTGCTGGTCCGGGTCCACGCGACCAGCGTCAACGGAGTCGAGCTGCACGTCCGCTCCGGACGGCTGCGTCTGCCGGCCGGCCGCCGCTTCCCCAAGCGGGTGGGAATTGACTTCGCCGGCGAGATCGTCCGGACCGGCGCCGGGGTGCGCGGGTTCGGGGAGGGCGACCGGATCTGGGGCATCCTGCCGCGCGGCCGGTTCGGCAGCGCGGCCGAGTACGTGGCCGTCCGTCCGCGACAGTTCTCTCTCGCCCCTCGCAACCTCGCCCTCGTGGAGGCCGCGTCCCTGCCCGCGGGCACGACCGCGATCACCGCCCTGCGCGACAAGGCGCGGCTGAAGCCGGGGGAACGCCTGCTGGTACGCGGTGCCGCGGGCGGGGTGGGCAGCGTCGCCGTCCAGTTCGGCAGGGCGCTCGGGGCCCACGTCACCGCGCTCGCCGGGGCCGCCAACCTCGACTTCGTCCGCGGACTGGGCGCCGACGAGGCCTTTGACTACCGCACGACGCGGCCGGCCGATCTGGCCCCCTTCGACGTGGTCATGGACACCGCCGGCACCGAGCAGTCCCACTACCGAGGGCTGCTGACCCGGGGCGGACGCATGGTCGCCATCGCCTTCGACACCCGGAACATCCCCTCCGGCGCCTTCGCCGTGCTGGCCTCCGCGGTCCACGGCACGCGCAGGATCCGCTTCTTCAGTGGCGATCCCGACCAGGGGCTGTTCGCCGACCTGGCCGCTCGCGTGGAGAACGGGGACATCCGCCACGTCGTGGACACCGTCCATTCCCTCTCCGACATCGCCGCCGCGCACCGGGCGCTGGAGGTCGGTGGCGTGCGTGGAAAGCACGTCGTGCGGATCGGGTGACCGGCGTCCGCGCACCCGAGTCCTCCCCGGCGGTCGGTTCCCGCGGACCGTCGGCCCTCCCGTTCGGGGCTGAGGGACATCGGAACGGAGAACCGCTCTCAGCGGTAGCCCCGGGGCGACCCGACGGTTGAGGATCGCCGCTCATGGGAACCGGTCTCTCAGCCTCAGCCGGCGCCCCGGAGAGCAGTAGGATCCCGGCATGAGTGACGATGAGTGGAATCACATCATCCGTTCGGCGAAGCAGGGCGAGTCCGGCCCTTGGGCGTGCCCTGAGTGCGACGAGTGCGCCGTCGAGTCGGGCCAGCGGTTCGAGCAGGGCCACGTGGTGGAGCACACGCTGATGTGCTTCGCCTGCGAGGCGGAGGTCGTCGCCCCTGCCTGAACTCGACCGTACAAGGACACGGCGTCCCTACCAGCCATCACGTGATGGCTGCTCGCCCCCTCCCGCCGCGTAGGGGCACCGGGTCACGCCGGCTTGCCACCGGGCCAGGCCCTCGGGCGAGACCCGGACATGGTGCAGTCCACCGACGTGTCCGCCCCCGTCGACGAGCTTCCCGACCGGGTGCGGGCGGTCGCCGCGACACCTCTCACCTACGTCATCGACGCCGGGCCGTGGCGGACGCGCTCGTCGCCCGGGCCGCCCCCGGCCTCGCGCTCGACCGCGCGCGGGGAACCCGTGGTCGCCGGTTCCGTCTCCCGCGCGGACCACTCACGCGCCCGGCGACCCGCTCAGCCGGTGAGGGAGCGGATCCGGTCCAAGACGTCCGCGACGCGCAGGCTCTCGGCCCAGGGCATCCTCGGGCTCTCCTGGGCCCCGGCACGCACCAGTTCGGTGACGGCCGCCGCCTCGTACTCGAACCCGTTGGCCCGTCGAGGAAAGGACAGCACGCGGGGCTCGCCGCCGCGCGGGACCAGGGTGAGGGAGGTGGGGTTGAACCACTCCTCGATCTCGATGCGTCCCTCGGTGCCGGAGATCACCGCCCGCGCGGGCAGGTCGGTCTCGATGGAGGCCAACAGCAACGCGACCTCTCCCCCGTTCCCGGTCAGGGTGATCGCGACCTGGGAGTCCACGCCGGTGGGCGCGAACTCGGCGCGCGCGTCGATCCCGGCCGGCTCCCCCAGGAACGCGGAGGCGAGGGCGACCGGATAGACGCCGAGGTCCAGTAGCGCGCCGCCGCCCAGGGCCGGCGAGAACAGGCGCGAGGCGGGATCGTAGTCGGCCCGCCAGCCGATGTCGGCGGTGAGGGTGCGCACCCGGCCGATCGCACCGGAGCCGACCAGCCGGACGGCCTCGATCATGGCGGGGGCGAACCGGGTCCACATCCCCTCCATGAGGAACCGGCCGTTGCGCCGGGCGGTCTCGACCATCGCGCCGGCCTGGGCCGCGTCGAGGGCGAGCGGCTTCTCGCACAGTACGCCGCGCCCCGCCTCCAGGCACATCACCGTGGCGTCGTGGTGGGCCGAGTGCGGGGTGGCGACGTAGACGACGTCGACGTCGTCGTCCTCGGCCAGGGCCTGGTAGGAGCCGTGTCTGCGGGGGATGTCCCAGCGGTCGGCGAAACGGTCGGCGGTGGACTGGTCGCGGGATCCCACGGCGACGGCCTCGGCGTCGGGGACCGCCCGCAATCCATGGAGGAAGCGTTCGGCGATCGCGCCGGTACCGAGGATGCCCCAGCGGACCTTGGAGGAGCCGGATGTCACGCCGTCATGGTAGTGCCCACGCCACTTTTTGGGAACGCTCCCATAAGAATGTCCCCTGGTGGAGGCGGTGCCGTCCGACCCGCGACGGGTCCCGGCCGGCGCCCAAGGGGGCGGAGCGCCGGCCGGGACCGACCGTCGCTCCCTTCCGATTCCCCGCCCAGGAGAACTGAACCGGTCACCCGGCAAGAAGTCACCGGCGCGTCCTGGTATACCTCGGTGGACATTCGAGGAGGTCCACATGGTCGACGAGAACGACAGGAAGCACCTGCGCCGCTGCGTGGAGCTGGCCACCGAGGCGCTGGAGGCCGGAGACGAGCCGTTCGGGTCCGTGCTGGTCGGGGCGGACGGCGCCGTCGTGGCCGAGGACCGCAACCGGGTCGCCCTCGGCGACCGCACCCGACACCCCGAGTTCGAGCTGGCGCGCTGGGCCGCCGCGAACATGACCCCCGAGGAGCGCGCCGCGGCGACCGTCTACACCTCGGGAGAGCACTGCCCGATGTGCGCCGCCGCACACGCCTGGGTGGGCCTGGGACGCATCGTCTACGCCACCTCCTCCGCGCAGTTGACGGCCTGGCTCGCCGACATGGGGATCTCCGGCCCGCCGGTCCGCCCCCTGCCCATCACCGAGGTCGCTCCCGGGATTCCCGTGGAGGGACCGGTCGCCGAGTTCGCCGAGGAGATCCACCGCTTGCACCGGCGCCTGCACGCCCGCTGAGCCCGCCCTCAGCGCACCGGCGGCCACCCTCGGGCGGGACCACTCAGGACACGCAGCGCGTGGCCGAGTGTCCCGATGTCGGCGTCGTCGAGCTCGACCACGACGAATCCGGCTCCGGAGAGGATCTGGGCGAGCGCGACGCGCATCACCGAACGGACGCGGCGCCCCGGCGAGGGGGCCTCCGACTCAAGGCGGTGCCGCTCCTCGGTGGAGGCCACCGCCAGCAGCTCGGGGCGCGGCCACCACTCCAACCGGACCCCGTCGGGGGCCGCGTCCGCGGAGAACCCCGCGCGGTCCTCCCCCTTCCGACGGGGCAGGCCCGCGGCCTCCAGGCAGGTGACGACCCTGCCGGCCAGGCCGGGGTCCCCCAAGGACGGAAACGCATCCGGATCGGTCATGGGAGTGCCCTATCCACTCGGGGGTCCCGTCCACCCCACGAAGCGGGAAAAGCCGGGTCGTCAGCGCGCGCCTTCGGCGGCGACGCGCTCAAGGAAGAACGCGAAGGGGTGGTCGGAGGAGCCGCGGGCGTCCATGAGGCCGATCAGGGTGTTCTCGTCGACGAGGCGGAAGTGGTCGTTGATCGGCTGCGTGTCGTAGGACATGGTCGCGGTGGGCACGCCACGGTACTCGACCATCCGAAGACGCGCGCGCGGACGGGAGGTCCGGCGCAGCCGCAGCACCGGACGCGCCAGGCGGGCCACCTCCGGGCGCCGTAGGAGGTCGCCGTACCTGAGCAGCGGCGACAACGGAAGGCACGACGGGTCGACGCTGAAGCGCCCACGACGGTCCCGAAACACCAGGGGATGGACCTCGTCTGGGCTACGGAAGATCTTCCCGTACCAGCCGAGCGGCTCCAACACCCCGTCGAGGGGATGTCCCGTCGGCAGGTCGCCGCCGCGCCATTCCCCGATGACGTCCTCGATCCTCGCCGGGGCGAGACCGTCGTAGAACCCGAGCACCGCCTCCAGCCCCGGTCCCGCGTCGCGGAGTTCGGGTAGCCGGGCGGCGGCCGTGCCACCGCCGAACCGCTGGGACATCCTCCGTCCTCCTGCCGGAACGGTCCGGTCCCGACCGATGTGACGTCCGACGCGCCTGGGACCGGGATGGACGCGAGCGGACCATGACACGGTTGCCCCCAGAACGGCACGTGAAACGGGCGCCGGCCCTTGAACCGGCCGCGGTGGGCGCGGACGGTGAGGCGGTGCCGCTCGGGCACGCCGGTGGCGCGGTGGACCGTTTCACGACGGCCCTGCGCCGCGCCCTGTGCTCACCCGGCGGTCCCAGCGGGCCCGCGCGGGCGGCGTGGCCGCTCCCCGTCGGGCTGAGCGGGGCGATCTCCCCGGGCTCTCCCGCCACCGCCGAACGATCCGGCCTCCCCAACGGTGCGGGCGACCGTCCCCGTCCCGTGGTGGCCCTCGGCCCGCTGTCTTCCGGCCGGTGGGCTTCGCTGTCGACCGCGCGTGGGGGCCGGACCCGCGTCCGGCCCCTCCCCGCCTCCCACCCGCGACCGGGCACCGTCCCTCAGCTGCTCTGGCGCTCCTCCCAGCGACGGAGCAGCCGCTCCTCGGCCCGCGCGTCCAATCCGACCCGCGGCCGGTCGGACCGCTGCGGAACGGGGCCGTCAAGGTCGCGCAGCCACGCCCAGGTGTCGGCCACGGTCTCGGCGACGGGACGACAGCGCAGCCCTTCGGCCAGCGCCCGGGACACGTCGCCGCGGTGCATCCCGTCGTGGAACTTCCCCGGCGGCATCCAGATGGGCAGCTGGGTCCACGGCTCGACGCCGGAGTCGAGGACGTCCTGCGGTTCCAGCCAGCACAGCCGCGCCTGTGCCCCGGTGACCTGGACGCACGTCTCCAGGAGTTCCCCGATCGTCGTGTGGTCGGGTGGTCCCACCAGGTTGTAGGCGCCGCCCAGCCCGCGCCCGGCCGCCTCCAGCAGCCAGGCGGCCAGGTCGCGGACGTCGACGTACTGCACCCCCAGGTCGCGCGGGCCGGGGGTGGGCACCCGGCCGCCCCGCGCGATCCGCGACAACCACCACGGAAGCCGGCCCACGTTCTCGCGTGGGCCGAGGATCAGCCCCGCGCGCGCCGATAGCGCCCGCTCCCCGAAGAAGCGCTCGACGGCCAGTTCCCCGCCCCGCTTGGCGTGCGCGTAGTCCACCTCGCCGGCGTCGGGGGAGGAGTCCACGACCGGGGCGTCCTCGGCGGCGCCGGCCGGAGGCGGGAAGGGGTGCACCGAGCGGCTGGAGACGTAGACGTAATGCCCCACCCGGTCGCTCAGCAGGCGGGCCGTGTCACGCACCGCCGACGGCGCCCCCGACCAGGTGTCCACGGCCACGTCCCAGCCACCGGTCGACAGGGCGGTGAGACCGCCCTCGACGGTCCGGTCGCCGCGCAGCACCTCGACACCCGGCGGCGGGGCCTGGCGTCCGCGGTGGAACACCGTCACCTCGTGTCCGCGGGCCAGCGCCTCCTCCACGACGGCCGGGCCGAGGAAATCCGTTCCGCCCAGGATCAGAACTCTCATGCCGGCGATTGTGCCCGGGCCCTTCCGTCAGCAGAAGGGTTTCCTGCTGTCGGCAGAATCGCGGGGCCGGACGCCTCACCGGAGGCCCTCCCCTCCTGGGCGAACTGGGTCCGGTGCAGCTGGGCGTACCTGCCGTCCGCGGCGAGCAGGGTCTCGTGGGTGCCGCGCTCCACGATCCGGCCCCCCTCGACCACGAGGATCAGGTCGGCGGATCGGACGGTCGAGAGCCGGTGGGCGATCACCAGCGCGGTACGCCCCGCCAGCGCCTCCCCCAGCGCCTCCTGGACGGCCGCCTCCGACGTGGAGTCCAGGTGCGCGGTGGCCTCGTCGAGGACGACCACGCGCGGCCGGGCCAGCAGCAGCCGGGCGATCGTCAGGCGCTGGCGCTCCCCTCCGGACAGCCGGTAGCCGCGTTCGCCCACGACGGTGTCCAGCCCGTCGGGCAGCGAGGCGACGAGGTCGTCGAGGCGGGCGCGGCGCAGCACCTCCCACACCTCCTCCTCCCGCGCCCCGGGGCGGGCCAGCAGCAGGTTCTCCCGGATCGTGTCGTGGAAGAGGTGGCCGTCCTGGGTGACCATCCCGACGGTGGCGCGCATGGACTCGGCCGTCACGTCGCGCACGTCCACACCGCCGAGGCGCACGGCGCCGGCGTCGACGTCGTACAGCCGGGCCAGTAGTTGCGCGATCGTCGACTTCCCCGCCCCCGAGGAGCCCACCAGCGCCACCATCCGGCCCGGTTCGACGCGGAACGACACGTCGTGCAGGATTTCCTCACCGCCGCGCGCGTCCAGTGTGGCGACCTCCTCGAGCGAGGCGAGGGAGACCTTGTCGGCCGAGGGGTAGCCGAACCGGACCGCGTCGAACTCCACCGACACCGCACCGTCGGGGACCGGGCGCGCGTCGGGCCGCTCCCGGACCAGTGGTTCGAGGTCGAGGACCTCGAAGACCCGCTCGAAGCTCACCACCGCGCTCATCACCTCCATCCGGGCCCCGGCCAGCTCGGTCAGCGGCGCGTACAACCGGGTGAGCAGCAGGGCCAGGGAGACCACCGCCCCGGCGTCCAGGCCCCCGCCCAGGGCGTAGAAGCCGCCCAGCCCATAGACGCAGGCCAGGGCCAACGACGACACCAGCGTCAACGCGGTGACGAACTTCGTCTGCGCCATCGCCGTGCGCACCCCGATGTCGCGGACCCGTCGGGCGCGCTCCGCGAAGGCGGCGGACTCCTCCTCGGGACGGCCGAACAGCTTGACCAGGGTGGCTCCGGGGGCCGAGAAGCGCTCGGTCATCCGCGTGCCCATCCGCGCGTTGTGCTCGGCGGCCTCGCGTTCCAGGGCGGCCAGCCGCCTGCCCATCCGCCGCGCGGGCAGGACGAACAGGGGGAGCAGCAACAGCGCGAGCAGGGTGATCCGCCAGGACAGCCCGAGCATGACGACCAGGGTGAGGGCCAGGGTGACGATGTTGGCGACCACGCCGGACAGCAGGTCGCTGAACGCCCGTTGCGCGCCGATGACGTCGTTGTTCAACCGGCTGACCAGCGCGCCGGTGCGGGTCCGGGTGAAGAAGGCGACGGGCATGCGCTGCACATGGTCGAAGACCGCGATGCGCAGGTCCAGGATGAGCCCTTCGCCCAGACCGGCCGACAGGCGGCGGGTGAGCAGCGTGAGGCCGGCCTCGGCGAGCGCGATCAGCGCGATGAGGGCCGCCAGGGCCAGGACCAGGCGTGCCGGCCCGCCGCTGACGATCACGTCGACCACCCGCCCCGCGAGCAACGGGGTCGCGACGGTCAGCACCGCGGTCACGACGCTGAGCAGGAGGAACCAGGACAGCAGTCGGCGGTGCGGCCGGGCGAACCCGGCGATGCGCCGCAGGGTGGCCCGCGAGAAGGGGCGCCGGTCCTGTTGGGCGTGCATCGCGCCGTACATGGCGTTCCAGGCGGTCACTTCCATGCTCATCGGTCTCACCGGACTTCCCCGTGTCGGCGGCGCCGTGGCGGCGCCACCGCCGGCCCCGGTGGCCGGCGGTACGCGAGGACGATAAGACCTCAACTTAGGTCGAGGTCAAGGAGCGCGGTCCGACCCGGCCGCCAGGGGGCCTCGGCGCCGCGACAGGCGCCTTCAGGGGCGAACGCCGGTATCGCCACCGGCGGAGCCGCCGTTCAGCAGGGCCTGGCCCAAGGGGGTGCGCGCGTAGAACACGCGGCGCCCCACGCGCCGGGTCTCCAGCAGTCCGGCGTCGCGCAACGCGGTCAGATGTCCCGACACCGCCGCGGGGCTGAGCCCGTGGGCGTGGGCCAGCGCCGTCGTCGTGGCGGGCTCATCCAGCGCCGTCAGCAGCCGGGCCCGGGAGCGGCCGATGAGCCGGGCCAACGTCCCCGGCGGCGGGTCGGCCTCCTCCCCCCACAGCCGTCCCACCCCGCGCGCGGGATAGGCCAATGCCGGCTGCCAGGGCGGCGCCATGATGGGGGTGAGCTCGGGCCATAGGAAGGCGCTGGGCATCAGCACCAGCCCCTCTCCGGCGAGGATCCGCTCGGTGTGCTCGGGCCCCTCCACCAGCAGCGCCTCCCCCTCGCGCCGGACGTCTGGATGCAGGTCGGCGAAGAGCCGGTCCAGCCCCCCTTCGGCCAGCGCCCGGGATCGCACCACGATGTCGTCTTCCAGCAGCGACCGGACCCGCCCCCACCAGGGCCGGACCAGCCGCTGCCAGCAGGCGGCCAACAGGTCGGCGAGCCGGTCGCGGGTCGCCGCGGGATCGGCCAGCAGTGGACCGCTGACCCGCGCGGCCAGTCCGCGCCGCGGATCCAGCAGGCAGGCGCGCAGCTCCTTGTCGACCTGCTCCGGCGGGGTGGCGCGCACTCGGGCGATCTCGTCGGCGATGTCGGCGACGGGCTCTTCGGGCACGGGGGTCAGGAAGTCGGGGACGAAACCGGGCCGGGGCAGCAGCAGTCGCAACGGGGCGAGGTCGGATCCGGCGTGGGCCTCGACGGCCCGGGCCCAGGGAAGATGGTAGGAGCGCCGCTGTGGCGTGCCGAGCGTGTGGACGGCGGCCAGCGTCTCCCACAACGGGGAGACCGCGAAACGGATCCGCATCAGGTCCTCGGTGCCGGGAAGGAAGCGGCCGGCCACTGCTCTCCCATCTCTGGACGGTCCGGCGTGTCGGACGATTCGAGCATAAGCGAATCAATGGTGGGATTCGGGATGTTCCAGTCACGCTCGGCGGCATGAACGCTCCCCCGTCCACCCCCACCCCACCACCCGCCTCCTACCGGAGCGTGCTCGCCGTCGGCGAGTTCCGGGCCGTCTTCGCCGCCGAGATCCTCGCCGTGCTCGGCCAGGTCGCAGCACAGCTCACCCTGTCGGTGCTGGTCTACGGGCGGACCGGCTCGCCCCTGCTGTCCGCGCTCGTCTTCGCCCTGGGGTTCCTGCCCCACCTGTTCGGCGCGGCGCTGTTCTCGTCGATCACCGACCGCCTTCCGGCCCGACCCCTCCTCGCCGTCACCGCGCTGGTCCAATCGGCCACGTTGGCGGCCATGGCGATCCCCGGTCTGCCCATCCCGATCTTGCTGCTGTTGCTGCTGCTCAGCGGGACCATCGCGCCCCTGTACCAGGGAACCCGCGCCGCGATGCTGCCCGACGTGCTGCCCGGTGACGGTTATCCCCTGGGCCGCTCCCTGTTGCGCATGGCCGGCCAGACCGCCCAGATCGCGGGCTTCGCCTTCGGGGGCGCCCTCCTGGCCCTCGTCGGCCCGGCCACGGCCCTGCTCATCGGGGGCGGGGCGCTCGCGGTGTCGGCGCTGCTGATGTGGACCGGCGTCCGGCACCGGCCCGCCCGCGGGAGCGGAGCGGGACGCTCGCTCACACGCGAATCGCTGGCGGGCGGCGCCCGGGTGCTGCGCTCCCCCGAGTTGCGCCGCCTGCTCGCGCTGTCATGCCTGCCGCCCGCCCTGGCGGTCACACCGGAGGCCTTGGCGGTGCCCCTCACCGACGCCTCCGGCGGCGGTCCGGCCCAGGCGGGGATGCTGCTGGCGGCCCTACCGGTGGGGATGATCGTCGGCGAGCTCACGGCGGGCTCCCTGCTGTCGGCCCGGACCCGGGCGCGTCTTGCCGTGCCGATGGCCTTCGGCGTGTTCGCGACGATGCCGCTCTTCCTGTTCGCGCCGGGCACCACGGCCACGGTGCTGCTGCTTCTACCGTGCGGGCTGGGCTTCGCCTACACCCTCGGTCTGGACCGGCTCGTCCTGGACGCCACCCCCGATGAGGCGCGGGGCGCCGTGCTGACCCTGTTCTCGGCCACCACCATGGTGGCCCAGGGACTGGGCTACGCGGCGGCGGGCGCCCTGGCGGAACTGCTGCCCTCGCACATGGTGGTCGCCGTGGCCGGCGTGTGCGGAATCGCGGTGGTGGCCCTGGCCGGACGGCGCCCACGCCGCGCGGGCTGAACAGCCGGATTCCGGCCGTGGCCGGCGATCGGGGCGACGGGGACGCGCGGGCTCGCCGACACGGCCGTCGCCTCCCGCGTCCCGGCCGCCCCCGGAAAGGGCGGCCGGCCGCCGGCGGCCAGAGCCCGACACGTCCGCCCGCGACCCCTCAACGCCCCGCCCGTCCGCCCAGCACCATCACCACCGCCCCCAGCAGGGCCAGGCCCAGGTTGGCGTAGAGCGCGTGGTCGGCGAGCACCTCCACGCGAGGGACGACGAGACGGTTGAACACGTTGAGGAAGCCGAGGAACGGCTGGACGGCGAGGTGGTCGATCGTCCCGCTGATCCCCATGAGAACAAGGACGAACCCCGCGGCCTCGATGACTTTGCGCATGCTGCGACGGTAGGCGACGCCCTCGGGGGAACGGATCGGTCGTCAGGCTCCCCCGACAGGAGGATGGTGTCCGTCCCGCCGCCCGCATCGTGACGGAAGTACCGGGCGCGCCGACTTCGGTACCGGACCCGCGCCCATCGGCCCTCCACCGGCGGGGGACGCGGATAGCTTCGGGACATGGACGGTTCCGCGCCTGGGGCCGCGCTGAGGCGCCGCGGCCCGCGAGAGTGGTGGGTGGACACCTGCCTGTTCCTCTTCGCCCTGCTGTGGGGGCTGGTCATGTCCGCGATACGGCTGGACCAGGAGGACGTGCCCACGGTCGTGCCGGGGTGGCTGTTCAACCTCGACCAGCTCACCGGGGTGGTGGGCTGCGCGCTGGTGTGGCTGCGACGTCGCCACCCGGTCGGGGTCCCCGTGATCCTGGTGGTGCTGTCGTCCTACTCCGAGACGGTGGCCGGCGTGATGCTGGTCGGCCTGTTCGCCGTGGCCGTCCACCGTCCGCCGCGCACCAGCCTTCTCGTCTTCGGGTTGAGCCTGCTGGCCGCGGTCGTCTACGTCGTGGTGCGCCCCGAACCCGGCCAACCCCCGTTCCTCCTGCTGTGCTTCGGAGCCGCGCTGCAGGGCGCGGCCTTCGCCTGGGGGCTGGCCGTCCACCATCGACGCCGGCTGGTGCTGTCACTGCGCGAACGCGCCGAACGCGCCGAGGCCGAGGCGTGGCTGCGCGCGGAACGCGCCCAGCGCCGGGCCCGCGACGAGATCGCCCGCGAGATCCACGACGTGCTCGGCCACCGCCTGTCCCTGCTCAGCGTGCACGCCGGAGCCCTGGAATACCGGCCCGACGCCCCGGCCGAGGACATCTCCCGCGCCGCCGGGGTCATCCGGGAGAACGCCCACCAGGCGTTGCAGGACCTGCGCGAGGTGATCGGGGTGCTACGCGCGCCGGTCGGGGGCCTGCCCCAACCCACCGCCGAGAGCATCGAGGAGCTGGTGGAGGAGTCACGGCGCGCCGGCATGGAGGTCGGGCTGCGCGGGCGACCGCCGAGGGAGGTCCCCGAACGGCTGGGCCGCACCGCCTACCGGATCGTGCAGGAGGCGCTGACCAACGCCCGCAAGCACGCCCCCGGGAGCCGGGTGGAGGTGGGCGTGGCGGGCACGCCGCGGACCGGTCTCACCGTCGAGGTGGTCAACACCGCGCCCGCCACCGTCCCGGACCCCGGCGACGGGCGGGGACAAGGGCTGATCGGACTGGCCGAACGGGTCCGCCTGGCCGGAGGCGACCTGTCCCACGGCCCCACCGCGCAGGGGGGATGGAAGATCACCGCCCGGCTACCCTGGCCGTCATGACCGGCGAACCGCCTCCGACGCCCATCGACGTGCTCATCGTCGACGACGACCCGCTGGTGCGCGCGGGACTGACCATGATGCTGGGCGGCGCGCCCGACATCCGCGTCGTCGCCGAGGCCGGCGACGGCACCGACGTGGTACCGCTGGTCGACCGGCACTCCCCCGCTGTCGTGCTGATGGACATCCGCATGCCCCGGATGGACGGGCTGGCCGCGACCGAGGCGCTGCGCGGCCGTCCCCACGCTCCCGAGGTCATCGTGTTGACCACCTTCGACGCCGACGCCCACGTCCTGCGCGCGCTGCGGGCCGGCGCGGCCGGGTTCCTGCTCAAGGACACCCCTCCGGCCGAGATCGTGGCCGCCGTGCGCCAAGTGGCCCGCAACAACCCCGTGCTGTCCCCGGCCGTGACCCGTCGCCTCATCGCCCGCGTCGCCGAATCGGACACGGACCGGCGCCGCTCCCGCGCCCTGGACCGCCTGTCCCTGCTCGGGGAGCGTGAACGGGCGGTCGCGGTCGAGGTGGGCCGGGGGCGCTCCAACGCCGAGATCGCGGCGGAACTGCACTTCAGCGTCTCCACGGTCAAGACGCACGTCTCCGCCGTCCTGACCAGGCTGGGGCTCAACAACCGCGTCCAGATCGCGCTGCTGGTCCACGACGCGGGACTGCTGGAGGACCGGGAGTGAGCTTACGGCCGGAGCGGGCGTCAGGGGCAGCGGTCGTCTGCCGGCACAGCGGTCTGCGGCCCCGTTCCGCCCTGGCCTCCATCGACCGGCCCGCGCCCCCGCGATGGGGGTCGAGGAGGATTGCCACAGGATTTAGCGGTAGAGCCGTGACCTGGGCGACGGTTCGGTGACGAGGCCGGTTTGTCCTGTTCGCGGCCCCTACGTTCGTGGCCATGCCGCATGAACACCTCTCCGAAGACCAGATCGCCCGCTACGGCCGCTTCCCCGACGAGCTGTCGGCGGCCGACCTGGAACAGTGCTTCCGCCTGACCTCGATGCGCTGGCCCTGGCCTCCCGCAAGCCCACCCCCCGCCACCCGGCTGGGGTGGGCCGTGCAGCGGGGGCACCGTGCGCATGCTCGGCGCCTTCCAGGCCGACCATCCCACCCGCGTGCCCGAACGCGCCGTGGCCTTCGTCGTCGACCAGCTCGACGTCGACCCGGGCCGCCTGGAGGAGTACCGCACCCGGGTCCAGACCGCCTACGAGCACGCCTGGCAGATCCGCGACACCTTCGGCTACCGCGAGTTCTCCGCCGGGGAGGAGGACCTGCGCGCCTACCTCGCGGCCCGGGTCTGGGCCGGCGAGGAAGGCCCCCGGGCCCTGTTCGGCCGGGCCGTGCTCTACCTGCTCGAACACCGAATCCTGCTGTCCGGCCTGACCGTGCTCTCCCGCCTGGTCAGCCAGGTGCGCAAGGCGGAGAACGCCCGCCTGGTGGCGGCCCTGGAGGCCGGCCCCACCCTGACCCTCCGCGAACGCGCCGCCCGGCCGGCGAGCACCGCGTGCGAGTACCTCGGTGAACCCGCCCACGCGGGACGTCCCGGTGTGGCCACGGGTGGTCGGCAGCGCGCCCACCTCGACCAGCTCGTGGCGCGCCTGCCCGACCTGGCCGCGCACCTGGAGAACAGCAGGTGTGGACCGACGCCCACACCGAGGCCGCCCGCCACCGCGTGGCCGAACGGTTGCCGTCCGCCCCTCAGACCCTCCAGCACATCGCCGAGGCGCTGCGCGCGCCCGCCACCTGCGGCCCCCGGCCGACGCCATCACCACCCCCGACCACGACGCCGGGGCCGAGCCGGAGCCGCCGCGCTGCCAGCCCCCCGGTTGTGGTGCCCCGCTGCCCCCCGCCCGAGCCCGGCCGGGTGCGCCGCTACTGCTGCGCGGCCTGCCGCCGGCGCGCCCGGCGCGGCGGGTCAGTCGCCCCCGGGCGGCGGGCCCAGCGCGGGCAGGATCGCATGGTCCACGACGGCGTCGATGTAGGCGTCGTCGGGCAGCTCGGAGTGGTCCATGCGGTACTTGACGACCAGCGCTTCCCCGATGTCGAGGACGACCGGGGTGAGCCGCGCGGGGGCGATGGCCCCGTGCGCCACGTAGTGGCGCAGGACGGTCTGGGTGAACCCGCCGCCGCGCTTGCCGAAGACCCGGGCGTACACGGCCTCGACGAGTCCGGGGTTGCGGTCGCGCGCGGTGACGACCTCGGCGACCGCGCGCGCCCCGACGGTGGTCATCCAGTCGCGCATCATCCGCAGCGCCCGCACCAAGTCGCCACGCAGGTCGTCGGACGACGGCGAGGGCTCCTCCTGCGGGAACACCCGGAGGAAGGCGTCGATGAGGATCTCCTCCGTCGAGGACCAGCGCCGGTAGAGGGAGGTCTTGGCCGTGGCCGCCCGGCGGGCGATGCCCTCCATCGTCATCCGGTCGACGCCGACCGCCAGCAGCTCCTCGATCGCCGCCTCGTGGATGGCGCGCACCAGCTCCTCGCCGCGCCGCCGCGTCGCACCGGGCCGCCGTTCCCTGCCGTCGTCACTCACTCGTCCGCCACCCTTAGGATACGTTTCCGTTTCTTATGATGCCATCTTGAGATACGCGCCCGTTTCTTATGGTGCTATCTTAGCTACGCAAGCGTTTCTTATTCCCGTCCGCCGTCCCGCGGACCCCGGAAAGGTACCCCCGCATGCCTCCCACATCCGTCGCGGCCCCGCCCGGCGCCGTGACCGCCGCCGAGCGATCCCTCGCCCCCGACCTCGCCCGCGGCGTCATGCTGTTGGTCATCGCAGTCGTCCACGCCCACATCCTGCACACCCTCGCCCACGGCGGCGCCGCCCCGTCGGGCGTGGCCGACACCGTGACCACCGTCGTCGTCCTCGCGTTCGGCGAGGGCCGCGGCTACCCGATGTTCGCCGCCCTCTTCGGCTACGGACTCGCCAGCGTGTACGCGCGCCGGACGGCCCGGGGCGACACCTGGCCGGCCACCCGCTCGCTGATCCGCCGCCGCGGGCGCTGGCTCTTCGTGTTCGGCATCCTGCACACCCTGCTGCTGTTCTTCGGCGACATCCTCGCCGTCTACGGCCTCATCGCGCTGTTGTTCGCCGGGATGCTGGTCCGCAGCGACCGCCGCCTCCTCGTCTGGGGCGCCGTATGGGCGGTCGCCGGAACGGGCGTCTACGCGCTGGTCAACAACCTGCTGGTGGCCGACGTCGAGGGCGCCACCCAGGTCCTGGCGCACCCCCTGACCGACATCGCCACCCGGGCGATGACCTGGCCGGCCATGGCCCCGCTGCTGCTCATCACGTCGGTGTTCCCGTTCCTCGTGGGCGTCTGGGCGGCACGCCGTGACGTCCTCACCGCGCCGGAACGGAACCGCGCGCTGCTCGCGCGGACGGCCGCCGTCGGCATCCCCGTCGGCGTCGTCGGCGGCCTGCCCTACGCGCTCGTCTCGGCCGGTGTGTGGGCCGCCGGACCCGGGACGGCGACGGCCACCGGGTGGGTGTTCATGCTCACCGGCTACGCGGGCGGGTTCGGCTACGCCGCCCTCATCGCCCTCGTCGCGGCCCGGATGGGCGCGCGGCGCGGCCCGGTGGCGACCGCGCTCGCCGCGTGCGGGGAGCGGTCGATGACCTCCTACCTGCTCCAGTCGGTCGCCTGGATCGTGCTCTTCGCCCCCTACATGCTCGACCTCGCGGTGCGCGTCAACGGGACGGCGGCGGTCGCGATGGGCGTCGGCGTCTGGGCGGCGACGGTCGTCCTCGCCGACGTGCTGCGCCGGGCCGGGATCCGCGGTCCCGCGGAGTCGGCGCTGCGCCGCCTCACCTACGGCCCGCGGCACAGCGCCCGCGGGGCGGCGGCCGGTCAGCCGGCGGCGCGCCGGTAGGCCAGGTACACCACACCGGACCCGAACACCCGGGTCTCCCGGAGGTCCAGCCCGTACCCGCGCTCCAGCGGCGGGAAGAGCGGGGTGCCGCCGCCCAGCACCACGGGGTGCACGAACAGCCGGAACTCGCCGACCAGGCCGAGCCGGAGGAACGACGCCGCCAGCCTCGGCCCGCCGAGGTCCATGTCGCCCCCCGGCTCGGCCTTGAGCCGGGCGACCTCGCCCAGCAGGTCGCCCCGGACCAGCCGCGCGTCCCAGCGCAGGGCCGGGGAGGCCGCCGCCCAGGACGTCGACACGCTCTCGCGCTACGGCGATGCCAAGCGGCTGGCGCTGGTGGCGTGCCTGCTGCACACCGCGCGGATGCGCGCCCGCGACGACCTCGCCGAGATGTGCAAGCGGGTCGCGGCCAACCTCAAGCGCGCCAAGGCCGAGCCGGAGGACATCCGCGTCCGCCGGCGCGAGGTCTCCGAGCGGCTGGTCGGCACCTACCGTGGGGTGCTGGAGCACCTGGACCCCCACGTGGCGGGCGGCGCGGGCGCGGAGCCGGCCGCGCGACGCGCGGGCCGGGGCTACTCACCGCCGCCGCCATCGCCGCCGTCCCCGCCACCGGCACCACTCCGCTTCCTGGAGGGGATGCTCATGGAGAGCACGGTGCTGGTGTCCCTCACATCCTCCGGCAGGGCCGTCACCGCCCCGACCCCCCGGGCGCGGTCGAGTCGTTGGCGCGTGCTCAGGGACAAGCCCAGGTCCTCGTTCAGCTCGGCCTCGTCCACGAGGTCCAACAGGAGCAGCGTGCGCTCGTCCAAGGGGATCCGTTCGCCGGTGGCGGCCCTGAGCCGGCTGACCAACATGGCGCGCACGGCGACGTCCGGATAGTGGTGTCCGTCTTCCCCGGGGACGAAGCCGGGATGGTGGAACAGCAGGTTGCGTTCGACCAGCACCCTCCGATGCAGGCGGAGCGCTTCGCCGCCGCGCTGCCGAAGCCATGTGCGCAGGCGTATCGGCCCGTTCCGGGAGGAGGCCGCAAGGCGCTCCAGTTCGGCCAGGAGGCCATCGGCCCAGGCAAGGCCGGTGGGGGCGAGGTCCAGCAGATGGATCCGGCCTAACGTCCTGCCGGTCGTGAAGTAGACCTCGAAGCCGAACAGCCGGCCCTTCCTCTGGGGAGCCACCCGCAGTCTGCGGCGCAACGCGAGTTCGCCGAGTTCGGCGGCCGCGCAGCCGATCGCGGTCTGGTGGGGGTCGTGGACGTCCCCGTGGCGGTGATGGGAGAGAAGGAGGAACTCCTCGGGCAGGGAGAGCTGAGGTGGGGCGGGCATGGGCATCGGACTGTTCGGCATCGTCTCGTCCTCGCTGGTCTGTGGTTCCCATCGCCGTCGCCGTTCCGGGGTCACGTAGTGGGCCACAGCAGTACCATCCAAGCCGTCCGGCCCCCAGGAATACAGAGCCGAACCGGCCTTGGGAGCATTGCCGTTGCGGAGAAGGAATGTCCCGCCGATGAACAGGTCCGGCGTCGTCGGCGCCAGGGGGAATAAGGACGAGCACGGCGCGGGACGCGAACAGCGCGGTGCCCTTGACCGGCCCCGCCGCGTTCCTGCCCTCCGGGCGGCCCGTCCGTACAGCGGGTGGGGTGTGTCGGCGCGAGACGCCTGTCGTCGAAGGGGAAAGGAGCCCGGAGGCGTCTAGGGCCGCGACGAGTCCGCTTCGCCGGCGTCCGGGGACGGCGGACTCACCAGGTGGAACCGGCCGCGAGGCGGTCGACGCCCGCGCGGGAACGATGGCCGTTCGCCACGCCCTCCGACAGGCCGTGCGCAGGCGGTCGACGCCCGCGCGGGAACGATCCCGCCGAAGGCTCCTTGACCACCGAGGTCTCATCGGCCTGGACAGATCGCCGTCACGGCCGTGGGATCGGTGACGGCGCGGCGGCTCTGGGAACACGGCGGGGAGTCCCGCCCCGCGCCGGCAAAATCGGTTGCCTCGCGCAACCGGGCGCTGCACGATCACGGGCATGACCGCTGATCACGAATCGACGGTGGCCGCACCGTCCACCACCGCCCGTCCTCTCGCGTTGGTCACCGGCGTGGGACGCACCGTCGGCATCGGGGCGGCCATCGCCCGCCGCCTCGCCGCCTCGGGCTGGAACATCGCCTTCAGCCACTGGGCGCCCTACGACGCGCGCATGGCCTGGGGCGCCGAGGCCGGCGCGACCGAGGCGATCGGGGCGGGGCTCGCCGCGCACGGCGCGGCCTTCTCCACGATCGAAGGCGACCTGTCCGACCCGGACACCCCCGAACGGATCTTCGACGAGGCCGAGCAGCGCCTGGGCACGGTCAGCGCCCTGGTGATGTGCCACTGCGAGTCGGTCGACTCCGGCCTGCTCGACACCACCGTCGAGAGCTTCGACCGTCACTTCGCCGTCAACGCGCGCGCCACCTGGCTGCTGGTACGCGAGTATGGACGGCGCTTCCGCGGTCCCTTCGGCAGCGGCCGGATCGTCGCCTTGACCAGCGACCACACGGTGGGCAACCTCCCCTACGGGGCGAGCAAGGCGGCCCTGGACCGCATCACCCTGGCCGCCGCCCACGAGCTCGCCCACCTCGGTGTCACCGCCAACGTCGTCAACCCGGGCCCCGTCGACACCGGGTGGATGACGGAGGAGGTGCGTGCCGCCTGTCTCGAGGGAACGCCGCTGGGCCGCCTGGGCACGCCGGAGGACACCGCCCACCTCGTGGACTTCCTCTGTTCCCCCGAGGGAGCGTGGGTCAACGGCCAGCTTCTGAAGAGCAACGGCGGGTTGGACTAGGCCCCCCACCGGGGCCGTTTTCTGCGCCCTGCCGGTTCCCGGTGGGACGCGCCGTTAGGGTGACGCCATGCAGGCCCCATCGACGCGGAGTTCCGCACCGCTCCGCCACCCCGCGCGCCCCAGGATCCCCTCTCGGCTCGCCCAGGCCCTCCTTCCCCGTGACGGCCTGGGAAACGAGAGCAGCGCGTCGTCCTTGGAGTACGGACCGGTGGACCTCTCGGGACGACAGGCGTGGGCGGCCGAGTTCGAGGCGTGCCGCTTCGACAGGACCGATCTGTCCGGAAGTGTTCTGCGCGGCGCGCGGCTGGTCGACGTCGAGATGCGCGGCGTCGACCTGGCGGGGGCGGATCTGCACGACGGCGCGCTCACCCGTGCCGCGGTCCGCAACTGTCGTCTGACCGGCGCGTCGTGGGCGGGAGGCGGGTTCCGCGAGGTGGTGTTCGACGGGTGCCGGGGTGACCTGGCCTCGTTCCGGTTCGCCCGCCTCACCGGCGTGCTGTTCCGTGACTGCGATCTCCGCGAGGTGGATTTCCAGGGGGCCCGCCTCTCCCGTGTCCGCTTCGAGGACTGCGACCTGAAGGGCGCCCGCTTCGACGCGGTCGAGGCGGCCGGAAGCCGCTTCTCCCGTTGTGACCTATGGGGGCTCTCCGGCGCCGTGAGCCTCAAGGGCGTCGTCGTGGACGACACGAGCGCGCCGGCGTTACTGCACGCACTGGCGTCGGCCATGGGGATCACCGTCGAGGGGTGAGGGACCCCGCCACGGCCGTCCCCGGTCTCGCCTCCATCGAAAGTGCCAGGCGTTTCTCCAGCTCAGGAGGGATGTACCAGAGGCAGGGAGGCGAGATCCTGAAGGTGGCTCTTGGGGCCGGACGACAGAACGGGGGAAGGACATGCGCAGGACCATCGCGGGAGTGCTGCTGGCCGTCGCGGCCACGGTGACGGTCACCGGTACCGCCGGGGCCGGTGACCGGATCAGCGGCCTCTCCCAGTTCGACAGCCGTTAGGCGTCAGGAGCGCGGCCTCGGAGGGGATCCGGGGCCGCGCTCCTCTGCCGTGCGGCCGGGGCGTGGACGCCGACGGGTTCCGCGAGCCGGCGTGTCCTGCCCGGCGCAGGCCTGTGCCCTGTGGAACCGCGGCGGGAGGTGGGGAACCGGGGTTTCCCAGAGGGGGCATGCTTCCCTGTTCGGGGAGTCGAGGCGCGCGAGACCGCCTCGAACCCGTCCACCTCGGCGTGCAGGGGATGGCTCCCGCGCCACGGACGCGCGTCGGGGCCGCTCCCCGGCCCCGACACCTGAGCGGATCCGCCACGCCCGCGCCTTCCTCGCCCACCCGCTCGGCGTGAACCGCTCCCCCTGGACGAGCGCGTCCCCGAACTGTCCGGGCCACGCCGTCCCTCCCTCGCCAAGGTGACGATGCCCGGACTTCTCAAGAGGGGCCGGTCGGCGCGGGTGTGGAGATCGCGGTGCTCGTCGAACCCGGTCGAGCCGGGCCCGGCGACCTGGAACGCGGCGGCCAGGGCCGTACCGACCCTCTACGACCACCAGTGCGGACACGTGGCCGTGCCTACCGGAGGCCGCGTCGAACCATCAGACGGTGGTCGCGCCATGGAACCCGGCCACCACGGCGCGCGGTAGACCCGGGCCATGGCCCACCCGGGGTTCGGGGACCACTCGACAACGGCTCACTGGATCAGGTCGGTGTGCGGATGCCCCTCGCCAGGGAAAGGATGGTCCGCGCCCGGGAAATTCGGGCAGACGTAGAGCTGTAGGCGGTCGCCCCTGGAGACCTGGACCCCGGGCGGGTTCGATTCGCCGCTGCTGTCGAGCGCGGCGGCGCGATCCCCGTAGGGGACCCAACTCTTGTTGCCGGCGTTCCACTCGTCCGAAGCGATGGTCAGCAGCGGGCTCGTCGCGGCGCCGCAGGCGATGCAGAACCGGGCGATGGGATCGGTGCGGCCCCACGGGGCCAGCCGCCGACCTTCCAACCGGGGGCCACGGACAGCTCGTCCTTGTAGAACTCCTGCGGGGCGATCTCATAGGAGTCGTCCACCACGACGTCGGCCGCCTGCCACGTGCCCCAGTCCGCCAACCGCTGTTGCAGCTCCTCACCCAACTCGAGAAAGTGGGGGTACTCGGTGATGTGCTCCGGCGCGAGCACACACGGCTTCGGCACGTACCCGTCGTACTCCACCTCGGTCGGCTCGGGCGGCGCGACGAGAACGTCGGTGACGTCGGCGGCGTTTCGCCAGAACAGCGCCGTCGCAGGCTTGTACTCCGGCGGGTGTTCGAAGGGGCACCACAGCACCTGGAGCAGGTCGGCCCGGCCGAGCGACCGCAGCAGGGCAACGTCGCGCGCGTACAACTGGGCCACGGGCAGCAAGGGGGCGGCCGGCCCCTCATGCCACTTGTCGCAGTATGGCCAGGGCTGGTCGGCGGGCCACAGCAGGGGCCCGCCGACCGAACTCTCGTACGGCGACGGAGAACCGGGGCGGGGATGCAACCGGATCGCCGGGCGTGCCAACGGACCCAGTTGTGGGAGGACCGCGGCCACGTCGAGCCGCCGCGGTGGAGTGGTACGGGTGGCGTTCATGGCGGCGATACTGCCAGCCGCCTCCGACTGTCGGCGTGCCGAGCCCGTACAGTCGGCAGCGGGGGCGGGGAGAACCGCGACAGGATTTGACCAACCGGTTCGGGACCATGCCGCACGAGTACCTCTCCGGCGAGGAGAGCGCCCGCTACGGCCGCTTCCCCGGTGACGGGGATTTCGGCTTCACCGGAGACGTCTTCGAGGGAGGCGACCTGTCCGACGCCCACTTCACCGGCGGCACAGTGCCGTCCCCAGAGGGCGGGTTCGCCTGCGGGGTGGTGGCCTTCAGGGGCTGACCGATCACCACGTCCGCTTCGGATCGATGGCTCTCTGGGTCGCGCCGTCCATGTAGTCCTCGACATCCTGGTTGCCGATCGACAGGTTGACCAGCATGGTCCCGACCAGGTCGGGGGCCAGCCGGAAGGCGCACCCGATGCGGGCCTCCAGGGGACGACCAGGACGTGATGCCCGGAGTCGCGCATGGCAGCCCCGTCCGCGATCACCACGGCCTCCCCCCATTCGCGCAGCACCGCCATCACCTGCTCCGGGGTAGCGCCATCGAACACCGGGTCGTCCACGACGTCGATGTAGTCCCCGAAATCGTGGATGGGGCCGCGGTCTCCTGGCCGGTACACCGTGTCGAGGAGTGTGTGCCAGGCGGCGTCGTCGCTGAAGTCGGTGCGAACGATCAGGTCGGTGTGATCATCCTGGGTGAGCAGGGGCAGCGCCGGGGTCGACGGCGTGTAACGAGGGAGGGGGTCCAGCCTCTCCAGGTAGGCGCCCACGGGGTCGGGCAGGCCGGCCTCCCATTCGTCGAGGTCCTCGCCCTCCTCGGGCTCCCATTCGGGTGGGAGGGGCGACCACTCCTCGAAGTATTCGAAGGTGGTGTCCAGGTTGTGGTGCATTACCAGGTAGGCCAGGGCGGCCTGCCGGGGCGTGATCCGGAACAGGTAGACGTCTCCGTCACTCCGGAACGCCCGCAACGGGCGCAGGTGCGGGGTGGCCGCGGTTCGCTCGGTGGCCATCAGGACCAGGTCGGGGACCCACGTTCCGTCCCTGCCCAGGGCCTCGTTCACCTCCTCGGGGGTGGCGCCCCGCCAGGCCGGATCGTCCACCACCACCAGCCGCCGGGGGATGCCTCCCTCCTCCTGGGCGGGAACGTGGGCGTCGTCGCCCGGGCGCGGGGTGACCAGGCCGGGCAGCTCGCCCATGCGGTGGAGCACGTCGCGCCAAGCGTCATCGTCGTGGTCGGTGCGGATCAGTAACATGCCGGGCACTCGGGTGCCCTCATCGACCGGGGGCAGGGGCAGGGCGGGACGCATGAGGGGACCTCGCAGCGGGGGGGCGGGCAGGTCGTCTGTTTCTATCCGTCCCGGCTGACAGAAAGCCGCTCCGCGCTGCCGAGCCGTCCGCCATGGGGAAAGGCGGTCCACCTCGGCTCCCGCCCGGCCCACGACGAACCCCAAGGCCGCGCCCCGCTTTGGTCTTCAAGTAAGGACACCACCGGTCAAGAGACCGTGCATGGCCGGCGCCGGCCGAAGCACGTAAGAGTGGTGTGGGCTGAGGCGGTGCCGCCGCTGGCGGCCCACACGCTCAGCGGATGCGCCAGCACGGGCACCCCGGCCTCCGAGCCCACCGTCACCTCCGCGACGGCGAACACCTCGTCCACGACAAGCGAGGAGAAGAACAGGCCACCGAGAACGAGCCCATGGCGACATCGCGGCCGGACAGCGTGAACGACCGGCCCACGTCTACGACGGCGAACCCGACACCACTGACGTGGTGAACCTCCCGGTCACGTTCGTCTCGCGGACCGGGGTGAGCCGGGACGGCGGGCCGTGGACCGCGGCCAAGTTGGGGATCTCGCGAGAGGACGCCGAACTCCCTCTCGGGTGGGCACAGGACCCGGGAGGGCGGCAGGCGATGTGCGCCTCCGGCGAGGATAGGGGGTCGGCATCTGGAGCCCAATGAGCGGGACCCTCCCGGTCTGCCATTGACCAGAAGGGTGAGGCATCACTGGAACGGTGAGCTGGGTTCAGCGTTCAGGTCCGCGGTCATTGCCGCGCTGCGGTGTATCACGGCGTTGCGTTCGAGCTTCGCTTTGGTTGCGGGGGCGTTTGCCGGGCGGGACCATCCCTTGTTGGGCGCGGCGCACAGCTTCGAACGCCTCAGCGATCGCCGGGTTCTCCACTTTGAGTTCAGGTCCACTACCGCGGGTGAGAGGCTGTCCTGCGCCCTGGCGATGGTAGACCGGCTTTCCGGTCTTACGACTGCTGACGGTCAATGTCCCATCGGGATGGGCCTCGATGGTGTTGCCCTTTGTTACGGCCAGAATGCGACCGTCGGCGGTGCGCTCGGTGAAGTCCTCCCTTGGTGGGTACATGCGGCCGTCGAACTTCAGCCCAGGATTGGGGTTCTTTGGGACCCCACTGTGTTCGTCCTCAACCTGGTCCAGAACAGCGTTGAGGCGGTCAAACGACTCTTGTGCCGAGGTGGGCGGTGGCATCTGATCTAGGCGCTCGTAGACGAGTGTGAGGCGTTCACTGAGCTTGAGGGGGCCAGGGGTTCCCTGCTCGGGCACGGGGACCTCTCCAGTCGTCGATTCAGGGTTACTCAAGAGGCGGGCAGTGCGCTGCGGGCGATGTCGAGTGCCTTGGAGAAGGAGTCGGTGACCGTGTCGTGTCCAGCCATGGCGGCGGCATCATCAGGATCGATGGACACGCCCCATTGGCCATCGGAGGTGCCGTCGATAATGACGGCATGGCCATGAGTGCGTATGGAGATGGACACAGCCCCGGAGCTGAAGGTGTGCACTTCCCGTTCGGCGGCCGAACCGAAGGCAGTGTTGATGGAGAGGTTGATGTCCTGGGGTGCTGGTGTAGTCATAAGGTCCTCCAGTGCGGTGGGACAGGACGGGTAGCTTAGGCCACTTGGACGTCGACCTTGCGGCCATCAGGGTCTGTGAGCACGTGGCGTCCCGCTCCCAAGGGCGGGTGAGCCAGAGTTCCGTCAATACTCAAGCCGAGCCGGACCGCACCGGTGCGCCGGTCGGCGGCCGGATAGATCTCGAACACGGAACCATCGTCGAGTACAGCGGCGTAGTGCTGCGGTCCCCGGCCATGCTGTTCACGCTCGAAGTGCAGCCCCAAGGCGGTGTAGAAGGTGCGGCACTCCTCCACGCGGTCGCTGTAGATGACCAGGAGGGTGATGCGTGCGCTGCTCGACGTCGCCATGGGCGGCTCCTTTTGCGTTGGCTGGCGGCCTGGCGACAGTCAACCTATCCCCATCCGACAGGGGGCTGAACTGGCGCTGGTCGAAGGCCGAGGAATGAGGAGCGCTCCGGCAACATGCTGCGGGACGGCCGGTCCGCCGCGACCGATCTGCGGCTGGTCGGTGAGGAGCCGCCTGGGCACGCCAAGATCAAGGAGGTGACCAAGAAGGCCCACCGGACCGCCCAGAACACTGCGTGGGACGCGAAAACAGCTCGGCTGTCTGTTCTTGAAGGGAGAAAGACCGAAAAGAGTCGACGGCCACCAAGCAAGCCCCGAGGGAAGCGTTCGCACAGGATGATACGCGGCGGGATGGCGAGGGGCCCGAACAAGCATCGGCTGGCGAGGCGGTCGAGCGACCGCTAGAAGGCGCCGCGCCGTACAAGATCGGCTCCTACGACGATGCTCAGATGGTCTGGCTGTGAAGAGCACAATCTTGTTCTGCTCTCACCGGATGCCTACCCGGTGCCGCAGCCCGGCCATGGCCACGGGCCGCGATCGATATTTCCGAGGTGGATCCTTAGCGGGACCGCGCCGCGGCCGAGCGTGCGAGGGCGGCTCGGCATAGCAGCCGTAGTGGGTCGCCTGCTCATCGGTGAGGAACTCAACCGGCATGCCTCCAGACGGCTATGAGCAGGGTTTCACTCCGATGCTCCTCGCCCCTCTCCCCGGCGGCTTCCCGGTTCTCGCCGCCGCTTCTGGTCCGTGGCAGGGGACTGTCCGAGGAGGCGCCCGTCTGGTCGGTCCGCACGCGACCCTCCCCGCTCGGGCCCATCGGGCGGCCGGCGGGGAGGGCGACAGAAGGTAAGCGCTTACCCGTGGGGCGTGATGGACCACGCCCCACGGGCCGCTCATCAGATGTTGCCGGGACCGGCGCCCTGGCTGACCAGGGACGGGATGTTCTGGGCCGGGTCGGCCGTGTAGCCGTAGGGGACCGGGCTCACACTGCCTGCGGCCTCGGGCGCACCGGAGTTGTCGTAGATGTTGTTCCGCTCGACCAGACGTCCGGGGTCGGAGTCGGCGTAGCCCACGTGGGTCGGGTTGTCCACGTTCTCGAAGTAGTTGGCCTCGACGATCACCCCGGCGTCCATCGTCGATGCGACGCCGTACTCGGAGTTGTCACGGAAGTAGTTGTTGTAGACGTGCACCTGGTCGCCGAAGCGCACCCGGGGGTGCCGGGAGTCGGTGCCGTCGAAGTAGTTGTGGTGGTAGGTCACCCGCAGGTGGCCGATGTCCTCGGTGTGACCGTCGGAGTGGCCGAGAAGGGCCGTCTTGCTGTGGTCGTAGTAGTGGTTCCAGGAGATGGTCACGTAGTCCGACTCGCGCTTGACGTCGGTCGCTCCGTCGTCGCCGCCGGTGAAGCTGTTGTGATCGATCCACACGTTGGTGGAGCCGTCCTGGACGTTGATCGCGTCGTCGTCCCAGTCCTCGAAGTGCAGGTTGCGGATGATGACGTTGTGCGCGGAGTCGACGTCGAGTCCGCCGCCGGTGATGGTGGCGTTGGAACCGACTCCGATGATCGTCTTGTCCGAGGTGACGTCGTTCATCCCGGACAGGTCGATGGTGCCTTCCACCTCGATGACCAGGGGGCCGTCACTGGACATGGCCTCCGTGAGCTCGTCGGCGTCGGACACCCGGACGGTGGTACCACCGGCACCGCCGGTGGTACCACCGTTCTGGCTCGCCCAGCCGGTGGGGGTGTCGGCGAGGGCGGTGGGCGCGGCTCCGGCCGTGCCGGGGAGGGCTGCGATGAGGGCGACGCCGCTCAGGACGGCGGCCGCTCCTGCACCGGCGGCGGTGCGGAACCGATGGGGTGAGCTGTGCGTCTTCCGGTTCTCCCGCATGGTGGGATCTCCTTGGAGGGAAGGGAGTGCCCGGCTGTGTGCGGGCGGGAAACAGGGGCGGGACACGGGTGTCCCCGCCAGGGCGTCCGCAGGGCGGCGCCATGCCCCACGAACTCGGGAAGCGCTTTCCGGACTTCAAAAAGTACGGGAATGTAACAGGCATGTCAACAGAGTGTCATCGCCGAGTTTCGTGGTGTTCGTGGGCGAGGTGCCACCGGGATCGTCCGGCGTGGCCGCCGGGGAACCCCTCGACGGGGTTGACGGGCACACCGCGGCACACGTCGTCTGGAAGGGGTGGCCCCGCTTCCCCCGACCCCCAGGAGTTCTGGGCGCGGACCGGGGAAGGCCGCGCCGCGCGGTGTCGCCGGCAGGGTGCAGATGTGGTGGCGGCACGTCCCCTCCCCCGGAATGAAGGCCCCCAGAGGAAGAGAACCCTGCTCTGCGCGCCTCCCATCGTCGTGATGCTCTCCGTGTGCGGTGACGGCACGACCGCAGGGGAGGAGCCCTCCGAGCCCGCGCCCGAGGAGGCCGCGCCCTCCTCGCCCCTGACGGCCGCCGAGGGGGAGGGCTCGGCGGAGGCGCGTGCCGTGGCGGAGGACTTCCTCGCCGCGGTACGCGACGGTGACGGCGAGGTCGGCTGCGCGATCATCGAGGAGGCGGCGCACGCCTCGGTCACGCCCACCACCATGTCCTCGGGAACCCTCGGAGACCGAGTGCGTGCCGGCGTTCCCCACCTACGCCGAGGGCTTCACCGGCGCCGACGTCGCGGAGATCGAGTCGGTCGAGATGGGCACCGACACCAGCGGCGAGACCCCGATCGCCACCGTCAACCTCGCCTACCCCGAAGGACCGAGGAAGAGCTGGCCGAGGACCTGCTCCTGTGGCTGATGGACGACGGCCAGTGGCGCATCCGCACGGCCCCCTTCGCCGGACTCACCTCCTGAGCCCCGGGCCGCCGCCCGGTCGGCTGCCCGATCGAACCTGTCCCGAGGTCTGGTGCCGACACGATGGTGAGGTGCGGTCCCGTCGATGCCCGGGGCCAGGGATCCCGGTCGCCCGGGTGAACAGGACCGAGACGGTGCGGTTCGTCGTCAGTCGTCGATCGCCTGGTAGAGGGTGGTCCAGAAGTCGTGGATGGCCCGCATCGAATCCGGGGTGGACATCCCGACCTGGGTGAGCAGGATCCCGACGAGCCGGTTCTCCGGATCGGCGTAGGTGGAGGTGCCGGCTCCACCGTCCCAGCCGAACTGGCCGATGGGCGCGAAGTCGCCACGGTAGGTGCGCACCGCCATCCCGAAACCCCAGCCGCCGTGCTGACCCTGCCCGTGCGCCAGATGGACGACGGCGCGGGCCCAGACGTCCCGGGCGGCCAGCTGCTCGCGCGTGAGGCGGTTGGTGGTCATCAGCTCGACGGCGGGCCGGGACAGGATCCGCTGGGTCCCGTGCATCCCGCGGTTCAGCAGCATCCGGAAGTAGGCGTGGTAGTCGTCGACGGTCGAGTCCAGTCCGCCGCCGCCCGACTGGAACGCCGGAGGTCTGCTGTGGTGTCCCCCCGTGGCCTCGTCCGCCACGATGAACTCCCCGGTCCGCGGATCGGGGGCGTAGAGGGGCGGCAATCGGTCGATCTTGGCGGCGGGCACGTGGAAACCGGTGTCCCTCATGCCCAGCGGGTCGAGGACGCGCTCGCGTAGGAACGACTCGAACGACTGGCCGGTGACCCTGGCGACCAGCACGCCGAGCACGTCGTCGGCGACGTTGTACTGCCACCGTTCCCCGGGCTGGTAGCTCAACGGGAGCGTTCCCAGGCGGCGCATCCACTCATCCGGCTCCACCGCGGGCAACAGCCATTCCTGGCCGTAGATCCCCCGTTCGAAGAGCGCGGCCTGGATCGGGGAGCCCATCGACGTGGTATCCAGTCCGAGCCCGAACGTGGAGGTCAGCAGGTCGCGCACGGTGATCGGCCGCCGCGCCGGCACGGTGTCGTCCAGCGGGCCGTCGGCCCGCGTGAGCACCTGCCGGTCGGCGAGTTCGGGCAGCCACTCGTCGACCGGCTCGTCCAGCCGCAATCTGCACTCGTCGAGCAGGATCATCGTCGCCGCGACCGCGAGCGGCTTGGACGTCGAGGCCATCCGGAAGATGGTGTCGCGACGCATCGGCGCGCCACCGTCGTGGCGCATCGTCCCGACCGCTTCGACGTGCGTCTCACCATCCCGGCTGACCAGGGCGACGAGTCCGGGGATCTTCCCGGACTCCACGTGCCGTTCCAGCACGTCGCGCAGTCCGCGAAGCCCTTTTCTGGAGAAACCGCCGGTGTTGTGGCCCATCATGGATCTCCTTGCGTGGATGTTCGGTCTGTGGCCCTGACCCGGCGTGGCACGCGTGGCTTGGCGAGTGCCGTAGGGGGGCAGGAGGGGAGGCTGGTCCGGCCGGCCTTGGCCCCGGCGGTGGCCGCGCGAACCGGGGCCGGCAGGCGGCGTCGGGGCGGCGGTGATCTCGTGCCGTCAGAGGGTCGGGCGCGTGCCGGCGGGAAGGGGGCACTTCGACGGCGACGATGACGACCGCCGAAGTCGTCGGCCTCGGCCGGGGCGGGCCGGTGGGGTGAAGCCGACGAGTTCGGCGGCGGACCCGCGTGTCGGGGTCAGGTCCGTGGGATACGTGGCGAGCGGGTGCGCGCGATCAGTGGGGACGTTCCTCCTCGGCGCGCGCGATGGCGTCGGTCAGCCGCTTGCGTTCGCGGGCGGGGGCGTAGCCGCCCTCCGAGTAGTTCTGGACGAACGCCTCGGCGAACTCCACCGGGTCCTCCCCGACGATCTTGCGGATCGGGGTCCCGTCCGCCACGGCCTGTTCGAACAGGCCGGCGAGGTCCTCGAACATCGAGGCGCTGCTGTCGCCGTCGGTCGGCACGAAATGCATCAGGTACCGCTCGATCGCGTCGACCGCCGTGCGGTAGTTCGACGGAAGCCGCCTCACGCGCGCCTTGTACTCCCGCCATCGCCGCTTGGGGCCGATCACCTTGGAGAGGAAGCCGCTCTTTTCGACGTCGGACATGGTCACCTGCCTCCTGTGCGGAGCTGTTCGATCCGTTCCGCGAGGAAGCTCCAGGTCCTCCAGAACTCTTCGAGGTACTCCCGTCCCTGAGCGTTGAGGGAGTACACCTTGCGCGGCGGCCCCTTCTCGGACGGGACCTTCTCCACGTCGACGAGGCCGCGCTTTTCGATCCTGACCAGCAACGCGTAGACGGTGCCCTCGGCGATGTCGGAGAAGCCCTGATCGCGTAGCCACGCCGTGATCTCGTAGCCGTACGCGGACCGGCCGGACAGGATCGCGAGGACGATGCCCTCCAGCGTGCCCTTGAGCATCTCCGTCATCTGCTTGCCCACGGAACACCTCCTCAGCTACTTGGTGACGCTGACTACTGGTACATAGTAACACTGAATACTTGCCGCGCAAGCGGGGGTCGCGGATGTGCGGATGCGGTGAGCCGCCGCCCCCCTCGGGGAAATGGCGAGCCGCGGCGGCCCGCGTGAAGTCCCGGTCCTCGCTCTCGCGGACGCGGCGAGAGCGTCGGCGACCGCGAGCGCGTCCGTGAACGCCCGGGTCCCGAGGCGAAGACGGCCGGGGTGACCTGCGTTCCGGCGCGACCCGGCTGCGCCCGACCCGCCGCCCGGCCGGTGTCCCGTGTCGAGAACGGCCGGGGTCCGCCCCGTGTGATTCCGGCCGCCACGGTCCCGGGCGGACGTCAGGTCATCCGCGCTCTCGCCGTACCGCGGAGCCCGACTGCGAGCCGGCCGTGAAGAGCCCTCATGGTGAACGGCGTTGCGGATCGATCCGTGGGGGCCTCGGCCATGGGCCACGGAACTACCAAGGTAAATATTGCCGAAAACCGGCCATATTGTGCTATATCGCGCCAGCTGCGGCGATGTGAAAGCCTCTCGCTTTCATGGCCACCGAACATGCTCGGCCCTGGGGAGGGATCGCTGTCCTCGAGGGGACGGCGACCGTAGGCCGTCGTGGCCGCGTTCGGCCTGGTGAGGACGTTCCCACCGGCGGACTTTCGTACTCCAGGCGCTTCTGGATGTCAACCTCCTTCTTCCCGCGTGTTTTTGTGTAGCGCTCACCTTTCCCCTGTTGGGTATTGGGGTGCCCCGCGAGAAACATGGGGGGTAGCTCCGGATCCGTTGGAGCCCGGTCCGGCCCACAGCCGGCCCGGATAGCTGAGAGGAAGCGGTTGCTTATGAAGAAGACCCTGAGCAGGATCCTGTTTGCCGGTGTCGTCGCCCCTACGCTGGCGCTCGGCGCTCCCGCCGTGGCAATGGCGGACACCTTCTACGGGTCCTCCTGGTCCTACGCCGGTCCCTACGGAGCCGGATACAGCAGTGTGTACTCCTCCACTTGGGGCTGGGGCGGCTGGTACTGGTAGACAGACCGCTGACACGAACTTCCACACCAACGGAAACGGCCGGGCCCGTCCATCTCTGCCGGGATGGACGGGCCCGGTGTATGCGCCCGGCAAAAGCGCATGAAACGGCCCGCGCCGATGGATCCGGGGCCGCGCCCCAGCCCGTCATCCGGGCGGGAGCGGAGGAACACGGCACGCGCCCGCCCCCGACACGATTCCGAAGCCGTCGGACACCGCTACTCGTCCAACCGCCACCGGCGCTCCCCCGGACGGCGCGCGGGCCGGCTCACCGGACCACCCCGCCCTCGCGCAGGAACCGACGGATCGCCTCCGCCGACTCCTTCGGCCTCCGCAGGTGGACCCAGTGATCGGCCTCCAGTTCGACCAGGACGGTGCCGCGGCGTCGGGCGGCCATCTCGCGTGCCTGGGCGGTGGGCAGGACGGTGCTCGCGGTGCCGTGCAGGAGCAGCGCAGGGCAGTCGGAGGCCAGCCATCGGTGCCAGTGGTCGCCGAGCAGGCGGGTGTCCGAGTCGACCATGTCCTCGGGGTGGCAGCCGAGCCGCCAACCGTCGCGATGCGGCCGCAGTCCCCCCTCCAGCAGGGGGGCCAGGGGGCCGCAGGCGGCGAGGAGATCCCCGCGTGTGCGGGCGGTGTAGGGCAGACCGAGCAGGAAGGACAGTGGAGCGGGGTCCACCACGGGCAGATACGCGGGCCCGTCGATATTGATCAGGGCGCTCACGATGTCGGGCCGGTCCGCGGCCAGGTGATAGCCGTTGACCGCGCCGAGGGAGTGTCCCAGGACGGGCAGAGGGCGATCGTCGAGGCCCAGGTGGGCGAGCAGGACACGGAGGTCGTCGAGATACCCGTCCCGGTCGTAGCGCTCCGCCCGGTCGGAGTCGCCGTGTCCCCGCTGATCGGGTGCGATCACCCGCCACCCGTCGGCCCCCAGGGCCGCGGCCAGCTCCGCGAAATCGGCGCCTTCGCCGAGGTGACCGTGGAGCGCGAGCAGGGGGCGGCCCCCGTGCGGTCCGAAGTCGAGATGGGAGAGGCGCCGGCCGTCGGGGAGGGTGAGGTGGCCACGCGTGGGCCGGGCCGGGAGGGGACTGCTCGACATGCCCCCACCGTAGGCCCGCGCGCAGCCACGCGCCATCGCGGGAGAGGACGGGCGTCCACGGTGGTGCGCGCCGCTCCCCGTGAGCGCGACACGTGGGAACGGTCTACCGCGACGACCGGCCGCGGACCCCGGCGACCCGCGTCGCCCCACGATGGCGCGCTGGAGCGGCAGACCCCGTCACGCGCCCGTGGACGCCGCCCCATGGAGGATCAACGCCCAGGCCAGGCAGGCGAACGCGGCGACCGAGGTCATCGTACGGGCGACATTCCACCGCACCCACGCCCTCTCGAAGGACCTGCGGGCCCGCGCCGGGGCGTCGTCCCCGCCCATCGACTCCGACGCGGCGAGCGCGTTGTTGAGGGGAACGTTGGCGGCTGCGGTGATCAGGAACGTCGCGACGGACAGGAGGAGGGCGGCCAGCGTCCACACCGCCGCCGGCGAACCGTCCCGGAACAGCAGGACGGCGGCGACCAGCGACGACACCGGCGAGCCGAACAGGACGAGGAAGAGCCAGGGGTTGATGATCGCCTCGTTGATCCGGCGCATCGCCTCGACGAAGGTCCGGTCCGAGGAACGGGCGAGCCCCGGCATCACCGACATCACGAAGGATTGGAACAGACCCGCCAAGAGGCCCGTGGTCAGTGTGGCGATCAGTAGCGAGGCGGTCATCAACGCTCCAGGCATCACGTGCTTCCTCGATTCTCGTCCGTGGCCGGCCCAAGGTTCCCAGAACACGGGCGCCGTGGTCCACGGGATAAGGAGGGGACGACACGACGGCCATGGGGAAGTCCGTTGTCGGGAGACGGTCTCCCCGCGGTGGACGTGCCGCCTGCCGGGACCGGGAAAGAGGTAGGAGCCTCCCCGTGGTCTCTGCCGGATCCGGTCACACGCCGATGAGCGGGGCGGCCGGCCGGGACAGGGTTCCCCGGGGCCGCCACCCCGTCGACGCCGACACCGCGGCCCCACATCACCGCCGTCGCGGTGATGCGAGAAGACGCCGTCCTGAACCGTTTCGATGCTTCCGGGGTCGTCGACAGGGAAAAGGGAAGGTTATCCCTTTGAAGGGAATCGCGACCGGGTCGGGCGCTTTCTCGGAGTTCCATGCTGTTTCCGCGTCGGAGGCCGCGCCGGCGGTCTTCTCGCGTGCCCTGTCGGCCGAGAGGCGGGGAACAGGAGTCAACGGGAAAAGGGCCGTCTTCTGGACCCCTTTTCGGCCGTGCGGGCCGAGAAGCGCGGGCGCCCGTGGGTGGAAGTGAGGGGCGACCTCGACGTGCCCCTGGTGAAGGGGGCAAGAAGGACTCGCGGTGTCGATGTCTGTCATAATTCACGAATTGCTCTGCGGTTTCACGGCGTTCGTCGCGACGGAATGTCGATGACGCAACTACTTGTGTCGCATACTGCATTTGGCGAAGCTTTTCGGGAGGTGGGATGTATGCCCTATTCAAAGGGGCCGAATATGTCAGACGGGCTTGCTCCGACCTCCTTGAGTTCTGCATACTTGCAGCTCCGGAATTTTCCGTCCCAATGAATGGAGTTTGTCATGAGCGAACTTCCCGGTCTTATCGCGGGCCTTCTCTCCGACGAGGTCATCGAGCTGGAGGCCTGGCGCCTGGAGCTGTCCGAAGGCGACCAGGACTGACCCCGCGGCACGAGCGGGAGGGCTTCCGGACCCTTCGGGAGCCCTCCTCCACGACAGGGAGCTCCCCCCCATGACCCACGCCCCATCGCGGCCGTCCGCCGTCGCACGCCGCGACACCGTCACCGAGCTCCTGCACGGCCACACCGTGGCCGACCCCTACCGATGGCTGGAGGACGGTCACAGCCCCGAGTGCGCGGCCTGGCTGGAGAACCAGGAGCGGCTGTTCGCCGAGGCCGCTCCCACGTGGCCGCATCGCGCGGCCTGGCGAAGGCTCCTTCGCGACGCGGCGGGGGTGGGGAGCAGCCTCTCGCCGGTGAGCTCGCCGCCCCTGTGGCGCCGCGGGCGCCGCTTCCTCCTCAGGCACGAGCCGGGGCGCCGGCTGCCCGCCCTGATGGTCGCCGATCCCGGCCGGCCGTCCCGGGTCCTGCTGGACCCCCTCGACTTCGACGCCGACGGAACGACGACCCTTGACGCCTGGCGCCCCTCCCCGGGGGGCGACCTGGTGGCCTACCAGACGACCCGCAAAGGCGACGAACGGCCACGTCTGCGGGTGCTCGACGTCGCCACGGGGACACCCGTGGGCGCCTCCCTGTCCCCGGGGCGCTCGACCCCCGTGGCCTGGCTGGCGGACGGCACCGGCTTCTTCTACGTGTCGACCCCCGAGGACGGGGCCGGGCGGCGGTTGCGCCTGCACCGCATCGGCGCCGACCCCCGCCACGATCCGATCCTGTTCGCCACCGACCTCCCCCAGTTCTCCGTCACCACCAGCCCCGACGGACGTCACCTGATGCTGTCGGCAGCCCCGGGCGCCACCTCGGGAAACCTCCTGTGGCTGGTCCGCCTGCCCGACCACCCCGAAGAGGGGTTGGAACCGGTCCCGGTCTTCGACGGCATGTCCGAGGGCACTCGCGCGGCGCTGAAGTTCGCCCCCGACGGCGGGATGTACGCCATCACCGACGCCGAGGCGCCTTTCGGGCGGATGTGCGCCGTCGCCGCCACGGACCCCCACCACCGGGCGTGGCGGACCGTTGTCGAGGAGAGGGCGGGCAGCGTCCTGGCGGCCTGCGTGACGCTCACCGACCCCGCGACGGCCCAGACGCGCCTCCTCGTCTCCCACCACCGTCACGGCTTGAGCGAACTCCGGCTGTACACGGCCGAGGGAACCCTCCTCGCCGACATCGCCCCGCCCGGGGCGGGGCACGTCTCCCGGTTGACCGCGCCGCCCGAAGGGGGCGCCAGCGCCTGGTTCAGCTACACCGACTTCACCACCCCGCCCGCCGTCCACCGTTTCGACCTGCCCGAGCGACGCTGCGTCCCCGAACCCCCGGAGGGCTTCCCCGTCCCCCCCGACGTGGCCGGGGACACGGCAACGGTCCGCCGGGGCGCGACCGGTCACCGGCCCGTGGTCGAGCAGATCGTCTACGCCTCCCACGACGGGACCCCGGTCCGCATGCACCTGCTCCGTCCCCCAGGAGGGGGTGGACCGCGGCCGACCCTGCTCACCGCCTACGGTGGATTCGGCGCCTCCACCCCTCCCGCCTACTCCCCCGCCGTCACCGCCTGGGTGAGGGCCGGCGGGGCGTATGCGACCGCGGCCGTGCGAGGCGGCGGTGAGGAGGGAACCGACTGGCACGCCGCGGGCAGCGGCGTCAACAAGCCCAACGCCATCGCCGACTTCCTCTCCGCCGCGCGCTGGCTGATCGACCACGGTCGGACCACCCCCGGGCGTCTCGCGATCAGGGGCGCCTCCCACAGCGGGTTCATGGTCGCCGCGGCCATCACCCAGGCCCCCGACCTGTTCGCGGCTGCGGTGTGCTCCGACGCGGTCACCGACATGGCCCGCTACCAGCACTTCGGGCTCGGTCACCTGTGGACGGCCGAGTTCGGCACCGTCGAGGATCCCGAGCAGTGCGCCGCCCTGCTGTCCTATTCGCCCTACCACCGGGTCCGCCCCGGGACGCCCTATCCGGCGGTACTGCTCACCTGCCCCCGGCACGACCCTCGGGTGGACTCCCTGCACACCCGCAAGATGACCGCCGCCCTTCAGCACGCCACCGGCTCCGGGCGGCCCGTGCTCCTGCGCTGCGAGCCCGATGTCGGTCACGGGGCGCGTTCGCTGGACCGCTGGCTCGGCCTGCAGGAGGACGTGCTCGCCTTCTGCGCCGCCCACACCGGTCTGGTTCCCCCCGAACGTCCCTGAGGAGGACGCCCGGCGCGGCCACGGGACGGACCGCCATGGCCCGGGCGCTCCTGGCCGCGCCGGGGCCGTCATGGGGCCGGTGTCCGGCGGGGCGCGGGGACGGAGCGGTGGTGCCCCGGAGAGGGAGGGACGGTCACGGAGAATAAGGTGTTGCCCAGTGGCGGGCGCCCCTGTGAGGGTGGCCGGATGAGCGAACGACCACGCACTCCGAAGGGGCGCGAACCCCACCCGCTGCGTGGCAGGACCGCGCTGGTCACCGGTGTGAGCAGGCGGGCCGGCATCGGCTACGCCATCGCCTGCCGCCTGGCGGCCTACGGGGCGAACGTGCTCCTCCACCACTACCGGCCCCACGACCTGGACCAGGAATGGGGCGCCGACGACCTCGACGCGGTGGTAGCGGGCGTGCGGGCGCACGCGGACGCGAATGGGGTCGGCGTGGCCGACGCCCACGCCGACCTGAGCGATCCGGACGCGCCGCAGCGGATCGTCGACATGGCGGTGGCGGAGTTCGGCCGGCTGGACGTCCTCGTCTGCAACCACGCGCTCAGCGGCGACGACGCCGCGTTGGGGGGCCTGGAGGCGGCCGTGCTGGACCGGCACTGGGCCGTGGACGCCCGCTCGTGCATCCTGCTGGCACAGGCGTTCGCCTCCCGGCACGACGGCCGTCCCGGAGGCGCGATCGTCTTCATGACCTCTGGTCAGCACCTGGGACCGCTGCCCGGCGAGGTGGCCTACGCGGCGGCCAAGGCCGCCCTCGCCGGTGTCACGGTCACCCTCGCCGACCAGCTCGCCGATCAGGGGATCCGCCTCAACACGGTCAATCCCGGACCGGTCGACACCGGCTACCTCACGGAGGAGATGTGGGAGCTGGTCGCGCCGATGTTCCCGTTCGGACGCTACGGGCGGCCGGACGACGCGGCGCGGCTCATCGCCTGGCTGGTCACCGACGAGGCGGGCTGGATCACCGGCCAGGTCATCGACAGCGAGGGCGGGTTCGGACGCTGGCGGCCCCGTGGCCCCGCCGGACCGGGAGGGTGAGGGGCGGCGGGGTCATCCCCATCCGTTGCGGGCGATCGTTCGGCGATACCAGCGCCCGGATCTCTTCACGGTCCGGCGCTGGGTTCGGTAGTCGACGTGGACGAGTCCGTACCGCTCTGACAGCCCCTTGCCGAACTCCCATCCGTCGAGCAGGGACCAGACGAAGCTTCCGCGGACATCGACGCCGTCCTGTATCGCCTGGTGGGTTCCGGCCAGCATGTCGTGAAGGTGAAGCTGTCGGGCGACGTCATCGACCTCGTCGCCGTTCACGGTGTCGTGGCCTGCTTGGCCGACCTCCAAGAGCAGGATGGGGGGATTGCGGTAGTGATCGCGGGCCCAGTTGAGAGCGGTGCGCAACCCGTCCGCGTCGGTTCGGCCGGCGACCGGGGCCATCTGGAGGCCGGCGTTGAAGAGCCCCGTCGGATCGGACACGGAGTGTCGGACGGTCAGGCTCAGGTAATAGTCCACGCCCAGGAAGTCCACTGGCGCGGCGATGGTCTCCAGGTCGTGATCGCCTACCCCGTCAGCCGGCCAGGCGGCGCCATACCAATCGATGAGCACCTGAGGATAGGCGCCCCGCCATTGCGGATCGAGCGCGCTGAGGTTGAGATAGGCGTCGACCCGCTCGGCCGCGGCGATGTCACGCTCGTCGTCCGAGGCGGCGGCGACCGGGATGAGGAGATGCTGGCCGCCGATCCGGCCCTTGGCCCCGCCGGCCCGAAACGCCTGGACCGCGTGGCCCTGACCGAGCAGGAGATGGTGCAGGACGCGCAGACCACCGGTGATATCGGTCTTCTCCGGCGGGTGCGAGCCGACGACATGGCCGACATGGCTGAGAAAACGCGGCTCGCACATGGTCGTCCAGTACTGGACCCGATCGCCCAGCCGCTCGTAGACGACGGAGGCGTAGTCGCTGAACCATCGGGCCATGTCCCGATTGAGCCAACCGCCCCGATCCTCCAGCTCGGCCGGATGATCGAAGACGTACAGGTTGCACAAGGGCGCGATTTCGGCTTCCAGCAGCGTGTCGACCAGCGCGTCATAGAAGTCGAGTCCGCGCGGGTTGATCCGCCCCCTGCCGTCAGGGACTATTCGTGACCAGGCCGTCGAGAAGTTGTAGGCGCGCAGCCCGATCTGGCGCATGAGCCGGACGTCGTCGCGGAAGCGGCGGTAGAAGTCGGCCGAGACGTCGAAGTCCTGGCCGGCGGGCACCCGCCCCGGGGTGTGCGCCCAGCGGTACATGATCGACTGCCCCGCCCCGTCCGCGAGGGGGGAGCCTTCGTGTTGCAGCGCCGACGTCCCGGCACCCCAGAGGTAGCCCTCCGGGAAACCACGGCGGGGCCGTACCGGTTCGGCCGTTCGGCCCGGTCCGGCCTCAGCCATGGAAGAAGCACCGCAACCGTTGCGCGACGAGCTCCGGCCGGCCGCCATTGTCGGCGGCCAGGTGGCCCAGGCGGGGCAGTTCCACCCGCTGGGCGGACGGGATGGCGGCGTGCAGGGCGCCCAGCGCGTCCTTGAAGGGCCGCGCGCTCCTGCCACCGCCGAGCAGAAGGACCTCGGCCCGTACGGTGGTGGCCGCGGAGATCAGGTCGGTGGCGTCGAGAACGAGACGGGCTTCCTGACGCATGGTGGGGATGAGGTCGATAAGGGGCACCTCGCCGTCGGGTCGCCGGGCTTGAGCGCGCATTCCCAGGCTCATGAGCGGTACCAGGACGGCCCGGGGCAGCATCCGGATCATCCACGCGTCGTCGTTGGTGCCCTTGGCGACGGTCACCAGCGCGGCCCCCGGCCGCCCTTGGGCCATCTCCCGCTCGTAGCGGGCGAGCCACGCCACCGGAGAGTGGTCGCCGACCGGCAGTGGCGGCTCGTAGAGGGCGATTCTGTGTTCTTCGGGGCAGGTCAGCGCCCACCGCAGGATCGGGATCGCGCCGGCGCTGAGGCCGAAGACGTTGCGCGCCCCGGTCTGCTCCATCAGGGCCCGCACGTCCTCGGCGGCATGCCGCAGCGTGAAGTCCGGTCCGTACGGGTCGCTCATTCCCCGGCCCCGGCGGTCAGGCAGATAGACGGTGAAATCGCCGCTGAGCGCCGCGCCCAGCCGCATGAAGTTGTGGGAGGACATCATCGACCCGTGCATCAGCACGACCCCGGGCCCCGTCCCGAATCGGCGATAGCCGATGACGGTGCCGTCGTGGGAGGTCACCGTCCCGGTCTGGCAGGAGGATTCCGCCGCGGCGCCCATCGCGTCTCAGCCCCGGCCCAATCGCGCGCGGACGGCGGTGCGGTCCACTCCGAGCGCGTCCAGCAGGACCGCCGCGGGGTCAGGGCGCCGACGCGACAGCAGACCGAGCAGCACATGCTGGAGACCGATCCGCTCCCGGCCCGCCTGTTCGCCCAGGCCGGTGAAGACCGCCTTGGCCGCCGGGGTCAGCGGGAGACGGTCGCGTTCCCGGCCGGGAAAGACCGGGCCGGCGGATGCCGCGTGGACCCCTGCCGACGCCAGCGCATCCCGGTCCAGGTTCTCCAGCGCCTCGCGCGCGGCGTCCAGGCTCACTCCTAGAGCCCGGGCGGTGGCCGAACCGGGGTCGGTCAGCAGCGCCAGGAGCACGTGCTCGGTGCTCACCTTGCGGTCGCCTCTGCGCAGGGCCTCGGTGTTGGCGTCCAAATACACCTGGCCCATGCCGGACTGCGGTTTTGTTCTCACCATGGCCGCCTCACTTCCCGTACTTGTTGTGAATGGACTGGCGGGTGACGCCCAGGGCGTCACCGATCTGCTGCCAGGACCAGCCCGCCCGTCGAGCGGCGGCCACGTGATTGGCCTCCATGCGTTCGGCGAGCCGCCGCAGGGCCAGCACCGCCCACAGGCCCTTCGCGGGATCTTCTGACATCGATATGGAAGACGGACGATTCGCGGACATGATGTCAGTTTGAATTGACATCCATGGAAATGTCAAATCAAACTGACATCCAGGGCGAGGCGGGAACGGGTGGTAGCCGTTGACGGGGTGCAACACGAACGGCGGCGGTCTCGCGTCGGGCGTCCCTTGATGGGAAGGGCGAAGCGCCGTCGGCAGGGCGGCTCGGGACCGCCGCTCACGAACCGCCTGGCGAGATGGACGACGGCGTTGCCGAGGGGCACGCCCAGTCGGCGCGGAGAACGCCCAACGCGCGGGCCGTGGGCGGCTGCGCGGCCAAGCCGAGTCGGTCGGCGTCGCAACGGTCCAGGTGAGCGCGCGAGGGGGCTCGGCCGCGACGGGTGTCCCGCTCCTCGGCGGGGAGCTCGATCGATCCGCCCCGGACGGTAGGAGTGGGGGAATGCTCGAAACGGGGGTTTCGCGCAGGTGTTCCCCGGGCGGGCGGCGCGTCCGGCGGCTCCGGTGACGACGCTCATCGACCCCTTCCCGATGCGGGAGACGACGGGAACACGCACGTCGTGAGGGGGTTTGAACTTTCGAAAAGAAAACGCGGTCTTTTATGCAGCACTGGCTGATTCACTAGTATCGATGGCATGAACGCACCGATCACGTCGTCGGAGACCGGGGAGGAACGGTACGCCGGCGACCTGGAGTTCGACGTGTTCGCCCGGGCCTGCCCTTCGCGCACCGTCCTGGAGCACCTCACCGGCCGCTGGGGGGTCCTGGTGATGGCCGGGCTCCACCAGGGTCCGGCCCGTTTCAACGCCCTGCGCCGTCGGGTGGACGGCGTGAGCGAGAAGATGCTGGCCCAGACCCTCCAGGCCCTGGAGCGCGATGGTTTCGTCCGCCGCGACGTCCACGCGGTCATGCCTCCGCGGGTCGAGTACAGCCTGACCGGGCTCGGGCACGTCACCGCCGCCAAGCTGATCGACCTCATCGACCATCTGGAGGCCAGCATGCCCGCGGTCCTGACCGCTCAGGGCGAGCACGACCGCCGTCGCGAGGGGTGACCCCCGCGCGCGTGATCGCGGGAAGAGGCCGGTGAGCGCGGGCGACGCACAACAGGGACCGTGGACGGTTCGGCGCGGGCCGTCCACGGTCGTCCGCTGCGGCGTCAGCGTCGTCCTGGGCGGACGTCCTCACGCCGGGGACGTCTCCCCGGCCGACCCCGGCGCCTGGGAGAACCCCGCGGGCGCGCGGTCGGGGTCCGACGGGCATGGCCACCAGGGCACCCGCCGAGCCGCCCGGTAGCCCGGGAACCTCGTTGTCCCGCGGCTCGCCGGAGCCGCGGGACAACGAGGCTTCTTGGCCGGCCGAGAAGATGTCCGGTATTATGACTGACCAGTCAGTCATAAATGGAGGGGTCATGCCCAGAAGAGTCGATCGGGAGGCGCGCCGGGAGGAGATCCTCACGGCGGCCGTCCGCGTGTTCGCGGCCAAGGGATTCGCCGCCACGCGCGTCGAGGACGTGGCCCGGGCCGCGGGCATCGGCAAGGGCGCCGTCTACCTCTACTTCGACAGCCGGGACGCGCTGCTGGAGGCCGCCTTCGAGGCGTTCGCCGCCGATTCGGCGCGCCTACTGGGACAGGCGAGGGACGGCGAGGGGCGCGCGCTGGACCGGCTCGTCGGGCTGCTCCGTTCGGTCCTGGCCACCCTGGCCGAACGCCCCGAACTCGCCCGGGTCCTCCTCGACCTGTGGGCGGCGGGACGCGACACCGCGCGGCCGGCCTTCGACATGGCCGCGCTCTACCGCGAGTACCGCGCGCTGATCGCCGACCTCCTCCGCCAGGCCCAGGCCCAGGGGGACGTGGGGCCGAACGTCGGGGACGGGCACGCGGCCGTCGTGGTCGGCGCGGTGGAGGGATGCGTGTTGCAGTGGCTGGTGGACCCCGAGGTGGCCCTGGAAGAACTCGTCGAGCCGGTGATCGAGGTGTGCCTGGACGGGCTGCGTTCCCAGGAGGGACGATGACGAGCCGGTCCGAAACCGGCCGGTGGTGGGGCGACCGTCTCGTCGGCCCCGGGGCCACCGGGGCCGAGTACCTGCTGTGCGCCTTCGCGGTGGCCGCCGGGACCCTGTTCGCACTCGTCGCCGGGATCCGTGCCGGTCTGCCGGCGATCCCGCTCGCGGTGACCGCCCTCCTGGCCGTCGATCTCTACGGCGGCGCCGTCGCCAACGCCACCCGGGCGGCCAAGCGCCACTGGCATCGGCCGGGGCGCACCGCCCGCCACCACCTCGCCTTCGTCGCCGCCCACCTCCACCCGTTCGTCCTGGCCTGGGCCGTCCCCGGTGTCGGCTGGGCCACGGCCACGCTGGTCTACGGCATGATCGTGGCGGGAGCCCTGGCCGTCCTCATCGCGCCGCCCGCGCTGCGCCGTCCGGTCGCCTTCGCCGCGGCCGTCCTCGTACCGGTGGCGGTGGCGGCCCTGGCCCCACCACCCGCGGAACTGGCCTGGTTCGCCCCGGTCCTGGCGGTCAAACTCCTGCCGGGACACCTCCTAGCGGAGGAGGCGGGGACGTGACCCCGTCCGGCCCACCGCGCACGCCGTTGCGACGCGCGCTCTTTCGCGCCCCGATCCTGCTCTACCGGGTGGGACTCGGCCGGCTTCTCGGCCGCCGTCTGGTCCTGGTGACCCACATCGGCAGGGTGAGCGGGCGCCCTCGCCGGGTCGTGCTGGAGGTGGTGGGACGCGAACCCGAAACCGGCGGGCTCCTGGTCGCCTCGGGTTATGGCGCGCGCTCCCAGTGGCTGCGCAACATCACCCGCGAACCCCGGATCCGCTTCCAGGTGGGTCACCGGGTCCACGAGGGGCGGGCCGTCCCCCTCTCCCCCGAGGAGTCCGGACGCCGGCTCGCCGAGTACGCCCGCGCGCGGCCCCGTACCGCCGCGGCGCTCATGCGCGCGATCGGCCACGAGGTCGACGGGACGGCGGCCGGCTACGAGCGCCTCGGCGCCGACCGCGAACACGGTGTGCCGATCGTCGCGCTGCGTCCGAGGTGACGACGCCGGAGCCCCGTGGACGGGCGGGTTCGGCCCATGCGCTCCCCGACGACGCAGGACGCCGGTAGCGTCCCTCCGGGGGCGTCACCGGATCCACGCCCTCGAGACGCTCCGCCGCGAACAGGGCCGCGTGGGGACTCCCGCGCCGGTCCCGCCCCCCCCCGAGGAGAACTCCGCATGCCACTCCCCCACCCTCCCGCCCTCCCCGGCGACTCGGGCGTGCTGGACGTCGGTGACGGCCATCGCGTCCACTGGGAGGCCTACGGCGACCTCGCGGGCAAGCCGGCCCTCGTCGTCCACGGCGGTCCGGGCTCGGGCCGCTCGGCGACGGCCCACCGCCTGTTCGACCCCGCCCGCTACCGGGTCGTCCTGTTCGACCAGCGCGGCTGCGGCCGGAGCACCCCCCACGCCGGAGAATCCGCCTCCCGGGGGCTGAGGGACAACACCACCCACCACCTCGTCGCGGACATGGAACTGCTCCGCGAACACCTGGGCGTCCAGCGGTGGCTGCTCTTCGGCGGCTCCTGGGGTTCCACGCTGATCCTGGCCTACGCCCAACGCCACCCCGAGCGGGTGTCGGAGATCGTCATCACCGGCGTCACCACGACCCGCCGCTCCGAGATCGACTGGCTCTACCGCGGGGCCGGTCGGTTCTTCCCCGAACAGTGGGACAGGTTCCGTGCCGGGGCGTTCGGCGAGGCGGGCGACGGCGACGTGGTCGCCGCCTACTCCCGGCTCCTCAACGACCCCGACCCGCGGGTACACGAGAAGGCCGCGGCCGACTGGTGCGCCTGGGAGGACGCCGTGCTGTCCCTGGAGCCGGCCGGTTCGCCCGGTTTCTACACCGGCCGGCCGGACAAGGCGCGGCTCGCCCTGACCCGGATCTGCGCACACTACTTCTCCCACGGCGCCTGGCTGGAGGAGGGGGAGCTGATCCGCGAGGCCCACCGGCTGGCGGGGATCCCCGGCGTCCTCGTCCACGGCCGCCTCGACCTGGGCAGCCCGCTCACCACCGCCTGGGAGCTGGCGCGGGCCTGGCCGGGGGTCCGCCTCATCGTCGAGGACGAGGCGGGACACCTGGGGGGCGGCGCGATGCACGCCCACATCCGCGACGCGCTCGACCGCTTCGCCGCCCTCTGAGCCCTCCCACCGCGCCGGGGCGCGGGCGGAGGGCGGGTCTCCCCGCTTCTGCCGTTCCCGTCGACCCCCGCGCCCCTGTCACCGGGAAGGGAGGCGGCCGGCTCACGCCGATGGCGTCACGGCTCCAGTCGAAGGGCCGCCACGATCTCCCGTGCCGTGGGGTCGCCCTGCTCGGCCTCGGAGACGAGCCGGCGGGTCAGCCGCTCCCGCCACTGTGCCTTCAGCTCCTCACGGGCCCGGGTGAAGACGGCCTCCAGTTCGTCGTCCTGCGGCGGCTCGCCGGTCATCGCGAACGCCTCCCTCCTTGAGAATCCTCTTGAGCCCGCGGTGTCCGCGGCTCAGCCGGGCACGCACCGCCTCCTCGCTGATCCGCAGCGCCTCGGCGATCTCGTGGGTTTCCAGATCGGCGAAGTGCCGCAGGGCCACCGCGGCCCGTTCGCCCGGCGGCAGCGCGGCCACCAGTTCTCGCGCTCGGCGCGTGGACTCCTCGCGGGCGTGCACGGCCTCGGGGCGGGTCTCCTCGTGGTCGGGTGGCTCGGGAAGCCGCTCGACGGCCAGCTCGGCGCGGGCCTTCTCCAGGGCGCGGCGCAGATGGCGTCGGGCCGCCTGCCACATCCAGGCCCGGTGATGCCGGATCGAACCGGGCTCCTCGCGTTCGCGCCTCCACAGTTCGGTCACCGCGTAGAAGACCGCGTTCTCGGCGTCCTGGTGGGTGCCTCCCTCGCTGATGTGCAGTGGGCCGGCCATGCTCGCCGCCATGTCAAGGTGGTCCGTCGTGATGCCGTTGGGCAGATCGTCGGCCATGGGGGTTCCCTTCCGGTCGCGGGCAGCGCGAGGTCTTCGCTCTCCCCAGAGGTTGCGGAGACTCCCCGTGCGTCTCCGTACGGCACGGCCCCGCCGTGCCGTTCCTGTACCGACCCCCCACACGATTCCTTTCTTTTACGATCCGCTCCTTCACCCCTATTGGGACGCTGTCTCGCTGATCCGTGACGCCGTTTCCTGTGACGCGTGTCACTTTCTCTGGTCGAGGGTCCGGACCTCGATCACGACCTTGCGGCCGCCGTCCGGGTAGTACTCGGTGACCCGTCCCCCGCGGGCCACCACCTGCGCGACGTCCACCCTGGCCGTGCTGTCGTGGCGGCGGGTCCGTTCCCGCGATTCCAGCCGCGCCCACAGGGCCACCAGTCCGGCCACTTCGATGATCAGTCCGGCCACCAGCACCGACCATGGATCCACCGTGTCCTCCTCGCTCTCTGGGGCGCCGCCCGTTGCGGCCTCACCCCTTAGGGGGACGGTGCGCCGGGAGGCGTGACGTCAGCGCGGTTTGCCGTTTCGGCAATTGAAATGGCCGGGATCGCGCGGAAGACGCACCATGTGGATACGAGCCGGGACACGGGCCTCCGTAGCGCCCGACCGAGGCGTACGGCGCCGGAACCCGTCTCGTTCGACCACCCGACCCGTGGTGGTGGCCGTCCCACCTCGCCCGGCCACCCACCGAACAGAAGAAACGGAAAGCCGATGCACCACCACCAGTCACATGAGCACCACGGCACGTCGGGAGCGGAGTACTGGGACGGGCGCTACGGGGAGAACGCCCGGATGTGGAGCGGGAAGCCCAACGCCGCGCTCGTCCGTGAGGTCGCCGACCTGGCGCCGGGCAGCGCCCTGGACCTGGGGTGCGGTGAGGGGGCCGACGCCATATGGCTGGCCGGACGGGGGTGGCGGGTCACCGCCACCGACATCTCCGCCGTCGCCCTGGGACGCGCGGCCGACCACGCCGGGTCCGCGGGCGTCGCCGACCGGATCGACTGGCAGCGCCACGACCTCGAACAGACCTTCCCCGAGGGGACCTTCGACCTGGTCTCCTCCTGCTTCCTGCACTCCCCCTGGGACATGCCGCGCGAGCTGATCCTGCGCCGGGCCGCCGCCGCCGTCGCCCCCGGTGGAACGCTCCTGGTGGTGGGCCACTCGGGCCCCGCCCCCTGGGCGGACGGCCACGCCCAGGAGGTCCACCTGCCCGGTCCGCGGGAGGTGCTCGACTCCCTGGAACTGGCCGAAGGGCAGTGGGAGGTGCTGGTGTGCGAGGAGCACGAGCGCGTCCAGACCGGACCCGACGGACAGCAGTTCACCCGCACGGACAACACCGTGCGGGTCCGCCGACTGCCGGCCTGAACCGGCCGGGGCGCCGTCCGCGCGTGGCGGCGCGGACGGCACCGGTCAGGGCAGTTGCGCGAACACCGTGACCTCCACCCCCAGCAGGGCGCCGGCCGGGACCACCACCACGGCGAAGAGGAGACCGCGCGCCCAGGCGCGCCCGCCCCGGGCCCAGGGGGCCCGCCCCCAACGGCCCGCGGCCACGACCATGGCCGCGGCGAGCAGTCCTGCGCCGACGGCGCACACTCCGACGGGCAGCACCCCCCATTCACCGATGCGCAGGGCCGCCAACCACAGGGCGGTGCCGACGAGCAGGGAGGAGACAATCCCCAAACGGTCCAATCCGCGTCCCGGCCGGGAGCCGCGGGGACGCCAGGACAACCGCAGGAGCACGGCGGCGGGAGTCCCCACCGCGAGGACCAGGGACACCAGGATCGGGAGCGGGGCGACGGCGCCGTCCTCGGCGAACTCGGGGACCTCCAGACCGAGAAGGGCGAAACCGACCTGTTCGACGGGGACGCGGGTGGAGTTGGCGAGCACCACGACCGAACGGCCGTCACCGGTGTGCGCGACGAAGCTCCTGGTTCCGCTGTTCAGCCCGTTGTGCCAGGCGATCTCGACGCCGTCGACCCGCCAGAGCATCCACCCCAGCCCCACGTGACCGTCGTAGGCCCGGTAGTCGTCGACCTCGACGCGGGGGGCGTGGGTCAGCTCGGTCAGCGCCGTGGCCTCCCCCATCGAGGCCGCCAGGAACGCCGTCAGATCCGAGGCCGTGGTCCACGTCCCGGTTCCCACCGGGGCGTAGCCGGGGTTGGACCAGACGGCGACGGGCTGGGACGGGGCCCGATAGGGCAGGGCCGCGCCGTCGGGAGCGCCGGAGGGGGACACGATGGTGTGCTCCATGCCCAAGGGGTCCAGCACGCGCTCGGTCAGCAGGTCCGCGTAGTCCTGCCCGGCGACGCGCGCCAGAGACCGGCCGAGGAGGGCGTAGCCGAGGTTGGAGTATCCGTACTCCTCCCCGGGGGAGACGCCGGTGATCCGCGCGGCGGTCGCGACGGGGTCGTCGAGCCAGGCGTAGGCGTCACCGCCGAGCGCGTACTCGGGCAGGGCCGCGTACAGGCCCGGGTCGCTCCCCAACGGGATGGAGGGCAGACCGGAGGTGTGGGTCGCCAACTGCTCCAGGGTGATGCCGGCGACCGCCTCGTCGGCGAAGTCGGTGGCCGGCCACAGTTCCCCGAGGGTGGCGGAGAGGCCGACCTCACCGGATTCCACCATGTCGGCCAGCAGGGTCGCGGTGAGGAGCTTTTGCATCGAGGCGCTTTCGAACACGGTGTCCGGGCCGACCGGGGCGGCGCCGTCACGGGTTCCCAGACCCGCCTCGCGGGTCCGGCCGTCCTCGGTGAGGGCCACCGAGACCCCCACCGCGGTGTCGTCGGGCAGCAGCCGGCGCAGGTCCGCGGCGAGGGCGGCGTCACCGCTGTGCGCGGCGGTCGCGGGCGGTGTGCGGGGAAGGACCGCGAACACGACCAGGGCGGTCGCGAGCGCGGCGAGACAGGCCAGGGGCACGAGCACACGTGCCGGGCGGGCGGATCCGGGGACCGGGGACACGAGGGTTCTCCAAAGGGTCGGTCGGACGGGTCGTGCCGGTGGAACCGGCACGACCCACGGTGGAGCCTGGGCTCGGGCGCGCGCGTCGCCCGTTCGGCTCGTTCTGGCGCGGCATATGGGCCGAACGGATGATCCGCAACGCGCACGGGCGCCCGTAACCTGCCGGTATGCCTGGAGAACCGAGAGCACGCGCCGCAACGGGGCCACGGTGGGGGCCGTCGGTCCCGGCGACCGTCGCGGTCGCCGGGGCCGCGGCGGTCCTGGCCGCGGCCTGGGCGATCGACCTGGTCCACGCCGTGGACCGGTCCGCTCTGCCGCACGTCGGGGGATGGTGGGCGTACCCGCCGGTGGTGTCGGGCGCGGTGATGGCGCTGCTGACGCTCGGGGCGCTCCCCCCGGGCGCCTCTCCCCGGCGTACCGGGCTCCTGGGGATCTGCGCGCTGCTGACCACGTCACTGGTCTCCCTCGCCTACCACCTCGCCCCGGGGGACACGCCGGGCCACCCCGACGGCCTGGCCGAGGTGCTGGCGATGGTGGGAGCGGTCTCCCTCATCGCCTACCGCTGCCGTCCGTGGGTGGTGGCCGTCGCGGCGGCGCTGACGCTGGCCGCGCCGCTGCTGTCGGAGACGCTGCGCGCGGGCCGGCCCGCCGACCTGGACGCGGCCCTGGTCCTGCTGTTCCTACTGGCTCCCGGCCTCTACCTGCGCTGGCGCGTCGAGCGGCGCCGATGGCAGGTGGAGCGGGTACGCCAGGAGGAACGCGACACGTTGGCCCGCGACCTGCACGACGTGGTCGCCCACCACGTCACCGGGATCGTGGTGCAGGCCCAGGCCCTGCGCTACGTCGACGACCCGCACCTGGCCCGGGCGGCGCTGCCCGACATCGAACGGGCGGGACTGGACGCCCTGGAGGCGATGCAGCGGCTGGTCACCGCTCTACGCGGTGGCCACCCGGTCTCCGCCGACCTGCCGGACGCGGCCGAAGGGCTGCGTGCGCTGTGCCGTCCGGGCGGCGGCTCGCGGGCCCGGGTCGAGGTGCGCATCACCGGGGACCCCGGGCTCCTGCCCCGCGAGGTCGCCTCGGCGGTGGTCCGCATGGCCCAGGAGGCACTGACCAACGCCGACCGTCACGCCCACGGGGCCGGCCTCATCACCGTCGTGCTCGACGTCACGGCCGGCAGGGCGCGCCTGGAGGTGCGCGACGACGGCCGGGGCGGCCCCGTGGGTCCGGGCAGCGGCGGGTATGGGCTGGTCGGCATGGCCGAACGCGCCGCGCTCCTGGGCGGATCCCTCGACGCGGGCCCGGCCCCCGAGGGGACGGGATGGCGTGTCGTCGCCGTCCTGCCGACCGGCCGCGCCCCGGTGGCGGGAAGGAGCGGCGGGTGAGCATCACCGTTCTGCTGGCCGACGACCAGCGGATGGTGCGCACGGGGTTCCGCTACATCCTGCAGGCCCAGCCCGACATCGAGGTGGTGGCCGAGGCGGCGGACGGCGGCGAGGCCCTGCGACTCGCCCAGGAGCTACGCCCCGACGTCAGCCTGCTCGACATCCGGATGCCCGGGCTCAGCGGCTTGGAGGTGGTCCGCCGCCTGTCGGGGCCGGGGGTCGCCGACCCACTGCGCGTGGTCATGGTCACCACCTTCGACATCGACGAGTACGTCGACGACGCCCTGGAGAACGGGGCGTCCGGGTTCGTGCTGAAGTCCGCGGGGCCGGCCCTGCTGGTCGAGGCGGTGCGCGCGGCCGCCCGCGGTGACGCGCTGGTGTCCCCGGCGATCACCGTCCGGTTGCTCGAACGGCTCGCCCGGTCGCGTGGCCCCGGTTCCGGCGGCCGTCGGGTCGCCTCCGACACCCGCGGTCTGACCCCGCGGGAGCTCGACGTCGTGCGCGCCGTGGCCCAGGGGCTGACCAACGCCGAGATCGCCGACCGGTTGTACCTGTCACTGGGAACGGTCAAACGGCACCTGACCAACGTCCAGACCAAGCTCCGCGCCCGCAACCGGGTGGAGATCGCCGCCTGGGCCTACCGCAACGGGATCGTGGAGTGACCCGCGGCCGTGCGACGCCCGGCGCAGACGCCACGCATGGTCGACGGTGGTCTTGGGATCGTCCCCGATGGCGGCGGCGCCGTCCCACGTGATGCGGGCGTGCTCCTCGGACGGGGACACGTCGCGTAGGGCGCCGTAGCGCCCGGGCCGGTGGGCGAACCCCGTCCCGTTGTAACCGGCGCGGGAGCCGATGAGGAACACCCTCGGCAGCGGCTCGCAGAGGTCCATCTCGGGGTCGCCGCGCAGGCCGAAGAGCGGGTCAACAGGAGGAGCGGGCGATGGTGCCCGCGGTGAGGGTGGCCAGCATGTCGTGCAGGGCGGTGACGAAGTCCGGCTTGAACGCGGTGAGTGACGGGTCGGCCTGGTAGGCGGCGAGCATCGCCTCGGAGGGGTGGGCGTGCGTCCATACGGCACCGATGGCCATGATCATGGCTGCGGTGAGCTGCGGGGCGTCCTCGCCCAGTTCGGGCAGGTAGCGGCCGGCCAGCGTGGCGGTGGCGGCGACGTTGGCCACGGCCGCGCGCTTGTAGCGGGCGGCTACCTCGGCGGAGACGTTGTGCTCCAGCACGCCCGCCTGAGAGCTCAGCAGGTCGCACAGAATCCGGCGCTCGGCGAGGGAGCGGGCGACGGCGGCGGCGAACTGCTCCGTGCGCCGCTCCACGGACGCCGCCTGATCGATGCCGGCGTCGAGGAGGGCGGGCAGGTCGGCGATCCACTGCCGCCAGGCGCGGTCCAGCAGCTCCAGCAGGATCGCTTCGCGGGATTCGAAGTAGCGCAGCACGTTGGACTTCGCCAGCCCGACCCGGCGGCTCAGTTCATTGAGGCTGACGGCGCCGGCGGGCATCTCCTCGAGCATGGTCGCGGTGGTGTCCAGTACCGCCTGGCGCCGGATCTCGCGCTGCTCCTCACTGCGGGCCCGCTGGAAGTTCGTCATGCCCCCATATTACAGACTGCCGGTCTTTTGACATCAGACCATCGGTCTCTTATGTTGAAGGTGCGCCACAGAAGACCTCCTGGGCCAGGTGGCCGGTCACCGTCCGGGCCGCTTCACGCGCCGATGTACGTAGCTTTCTCCTGACGTAAGGGGGCTGCCACAGCACCCCTGAAAGCGAGAACACCATGGGCCCCGCCGCAAGCGCCGAAGCGGACATCGCGGTCGTCAGTCGCCTCGTCGACGAAGTCGTCAACGGAGGCGACCTCGACACGATCGACGAGCTCTGGGCCGGCGACATGATCTGAGGCTGCGGCAGCCCGGGCGAGCACCACGGCGTCGACGCCTACAAGAACGTCATGGCGGCCCACGCCGCCGGCGCCTTCGTGGGCGCCGCCCCCGCACGCCCCATAGCCGGGCACCGCCGTGTACCGCGTCAAGAACCACGGGATCGGCGAAGGCGCCTTCGCCGAGGGCATCCTCGGACTGCTTCTCCAGCTCGACTCACGACCCTTCCGAGCGCTGGATGACGCGCGCACAGCACACAACGAACCGACGGAGAGGCACAGAGATGAACCACTGGACGCCTGACGACATCCCCGACCAGAGCGGCCGCACCGCGCTGATCACCGGCGGGAGCAGCGGGATCGGACTGGAGACCGCGCGCGTCCTGGCCCGGCACGGCGCCCGCGTCATCCTGGCGGGACGCGGCCAGACCAGACTGGATCAGGCCGCCGAGACCGTGCGCGCCGTCGCATCCGGGGTCCGGACCGGCACACTGGTACTCGACCTCGCCGACCTCTCCTCCATCCGCGACGCCGCCACGCGAATCGCCGAGACCGAGACGATCGACCTGCTGTTCAACAACGCCGGCGTGATGAACCTGCCCGAGCGGCAGCTGACACGCGACGGTTTCGAGATGACGGTCGGCACCAACCACCTCGGCCACTTCGCCTTCGACGCCCAGGTCTGGCCCGCCGTACGCCGCTCCCCCACACCACGCGTGGTCACCGTCAGCGCCATCGCCGCACGATGGCCGATGGGCAGACTCGACGACCTGATGAGCGAGAAGAGCTACCGAGCCATGGGCGCCTACGCGAAGTCCAAGCGCGCCAACATCGTCTACACCCTCGAACTCGCCCGCCGGACCGCACTCAGCCGCCTCGCAGCACTCGTCGTCCACCCGGGTTCGGCGATGACCGGACTCCAGCAGCACGGCACCGGGATGCTCTCCCGCATCGTCACGCCGGTCGCCGCGCGCCTGTTCATGGGATCGGCCGACGGTGCCGCCTGGCCCTCCCTGTACGCAGCGACCAGTAGGCACGTCAGCTCCGGACAGTTCATCGGCCCGGCCGGCCGCGACCAGACCTCCGACACCCCCAAACCCGCCAAGCTCCCCACAGGGGCAAACGACATCGATGCGGCCAGGCGGCTGTGGACGGCGAACGAACAGCTCACCGGCGTCCCCTTCGACCCCGGGACCGAAACAGCCCCCTAGACCCCCAACGGTCGGCACCTGGGGAGCGCCCGCCCTCGACCACCACCACCCCACCCGCGCAAGGGGCCGGACTCGAACACCGGACTGTTCCTCGGCGGAGGCGGCTGGGCCGACATCGCCTGGGAGACGGTGTACTCGCCGCCTGAGCGAGCACGCGGGACTTCCCCTCTCGGTCTGCTCGGTCCGCCGTTGGCACATCGGCCGGCGCTCACGTCGCGACGATGGCCATGGGCGGAGTCGGCCTGGGCGAGCGCGTCCGCGCCGAACAGAGCCGCGCCCCGCTCACGTCACTGGCGCCGCTACCCGACCCCACCAGCACCGACACCGGTGGTGACACCGGCGCTGTTCCACCGGAGATCATGCGCTTGCCGCTCCCCCCGAAGGACCGAGCATCGAGCGAGCACGCGCCATCGGTCATCTCGCCGGGGCCGGCCCCGGCGCCCTTCGGTCCGGCGCCGTCCCCTCTTCGACGGCGCATCGCCGCCTCCCGGACCCGCCGAGGACCGCTCCGGTGCCGGATGGCAGGGGTCGAAAGGAGGGTCCCGAGAGGCGGATCTACGTTGAGGCCATGACGAAATACAGGTGGATGTACCGTCTCGGTTTCACTCCGTGGGAGCGCTACGGGGCCGCGGGCGGGGCACAGCTCGGCGTCCTGCTCGACCGTGAGGCGGCCGGGCGGCCGAACGGCCCCGGACGGGCGTTGGACGTGGGGTGCGGACGCGGGCAGTTCACCCCCGAGCTGGCCCGGCGCGGGTGGGAGGCGGTGGGCGTCGACATCGTGCCGGAGGCGATCGAGGCCGCCCGGCGTAAAGGACCGGCGGGGATCACCTACGTCGTGGGCGACGTGACCGACCTCGATCCGGCCGGGCTGGGCACCTTCGACCTCTTCCTCGACATCGGCTGCTTCCAGGGCCTCGACACGGGGCAGCGGGCCGCGGAGGGACGGGGTGTGACGGCGCTCGCCACGCCGGGGGCCACCCTGCTGCTGCTCGCCTTCGGCCCCTCGCGGTATCAGCGGCTCGTCGAGGGCGTCGCGCGGGCGGAGGTCGAGGCCGCGTTCCCGGGGTGGGAGCTTCTCGAGGTCGAGGACGCGGACACCGCCGGCCTGGGGTGGCCGATGAACCGGACCTCGCCGAAGTGGTACCGGTTCCGCCGCGCCGCCGGGTAAGGCGGATCGGGCGCGTCTGGTCGAGACCCGGGCCTGCGCCGTGGGGAGGCCCGTGGCCCGAGGTCTCGGCCCCCGTGCCGCCTGGGGGGCCGGAGCGCGGCTCCCCCTCCACGAGGCGGGACGCGGTGGCGGTGACCGAGCGTCTCCTCAACATGAGGCGAGGGCGGGGCGCCACCTCGCTCACCCCGATTCGTCTTCCCCCATGCTCCCTCCCCGCCGCGCCGACGATCGCGAAGGCCGGGCGGGCCTTGCGGGAGGACCCACCCGGAAATAATATTTGTCTGCGCAGACAAATATTTGTGGAACGGTCGAGGAGTGAGCCCTGTGGACGTCAAGGACGGCGCTGAGACCCCTTTCGGAATCCCCGTCGTGTCACCGCCCGAGAAGGTGGAGCACCACGCCTACTACACCACCGACCTTGAGGTGATCCTCCGGGCGGAGATGACGGGAGGCAGGTACTTCATGACCCGCCAGCGGGCGATACGGCCCGAGGACGCACCCCCCTTCCACCTGCACACCCAGGAGGACGAGATCTGGATCATCAACGGCGGAAGGTTCCGCTTCTGGATCGGAGGCGAGTCCCTGGCGACCGCGACCACCCACGACGTCGGGCCGGGAGCGGTCGTCTACGGGCCGCGCAACGTCGCCCACACCTTCCAGAGCCTCGATGACGTCGGGGACGTCACCCTCCTGTGGAGCCCGGGTCAGAGCCAGAGCTACTTCCTGGAGGTCGGTGCGGCCGAGGCGCGTGAGGACTTCGAGCACCTCGACCGCCTTGCGGCCATCGGCGTGCACGTGCTGGACCGGGCCCCGGTCAACGGCGCCTGATCCTCCTCTCCCCCGACCCGGGCGGCTCCGGGGCGGCCGGCGAAGGGAACGGAGCGGCGCGCTAGGAGGAGACCGCCGCTCCGTTCCCGCGCGCCGCCTCGGTGTCGGCGTCGCTGTCGGGGTCGAGAAGGGCCCAGACCTCGGCGAGACCACGGAGATGGTCGTCGTCGAGCCGGCTGAAGAAGAGCTCGCGCAGGTCACTGTGGTGCTGACGCCGTGCCCGGCGTATCAGCGCCCGTCCGTCCTCGGTCAGGGTCACGTCGAAGCCGCGGCCGTCGACGGCCGACCGCCGGCGTTCGATCAGCCCGCGGTTCTCAAGGCGATCGGCGAGGCGGGTGAATCCGCCGCTGGACATCAGGTGGCGCTGAGCGAGGGTGGACATGCGCATGCCGTCCGGTCCGGCCTCGTGGAGCAGGCTCAACACGCTGTACTCGGCCATGCTCACGTTCAGCGGGGCCAGCCCCGCCGCCAGCGCGCGCCAGAGGCGGTCGTGGGTCACCAGGAACCCTCGCCACGCTTCCTGTTCGAGATCCGTCAGACCTTCGGTCGCCATGGCGGCACGGTATCCGGATCGCACCTCGGCGACCAACTCGGCCTGCCTGCGCGAACAGTCATCGAGCGGTCGCGCGGCCCGGGCGACAGCGGCCCCATCGTGGGAGGCGTCCGGCGCGACCGGCGGCGGGGGCTCGGCGACGGCACCCCCAGCGCGGGCGCGACGTCCGCGGCGGCGTCTTCGTCCCTCGGCGAAGCGGGCGGGATCCGTTCGTCCGTGAGGGCCGCGACGAGCACCGTCGGACCTGTCGGAAGGTGACGTCGCGCGGAGTCCGAGGCGGGCGATCCGCCCGTTCAAGCGTCCACCTCGGGGGCGGACCCGCATCGGCCGGTTCCGGACGGGCCGTGGTGCGGATCGGCCCGGTGCGTGTCTGCCCCCTCGGAGAGGAGACCCGGCGCGCCCGGACCGCCTCCAACCGGGCGGGAAGGGGGCGGAGGCGAACGGGCGCGTGGGCGTCCCGGCTACCTCTCAGATCCCCGTCGCGCCGTCGATCTTCTCCCGGAGGATGTCGGCGTGCCCCGCGTGACGCGCGGTCTCTCCGATCATGTGGATCAGGATCCAGCGCAGGGAGGCCGGGCCGAGGAGCTCGTGTGTCCCGATGTCGTCCAGGGCGTAACCGACGGAGATGGCCCGCGACTGCGCGCACGTCTGTTCGTACTCCGCCACCAGTTCGGCGACGGTGGTGGACTCGGGCACCTCCCAGACCGTGTCCGCGCCGTCCAGGTCGATACCGGCCTCCTCGGCGGTCCGGTTCGGGAGGACGCGCTGGAACCAGTTCCGTTCGACCAGGCAGAGGTGGGCGAGCAGGCCCGCCAGGCTCGTGGCCGAGGGCAACGGACGTCGACGGGCGTCGGCCTCGCTCACCCCGACGACCTTGCGGATGATCGCGCCCCGGTAGAAGTCGAGGAAGGCTTCGAGGGTTTCACGTTCGGAGTTGGTGGCCACGTGGAAGACCCGTCGTTCGGAGTCGTCCAGGTGCGCGAGCGGATCGCGGGGAGGGGACGCCATGGACGCACCCTAACGCGCCCCGCCTCCCCGCGGGAAACGGTTTTCGCGTCCCCACGCTCACCCGGCGGCGGGAAGCGGCTCCCAACGGTCACGGAGCAACCCGGCATCGGGCGGACGCCCGGGCAACGGGGTGACCGTCCCCGCCCGCAGCCCCTCAAGGGCGATGGCGACGACGCGGGCCCTGGCCTCGGTGGCGGCGCCGAGCAGCTCGTCGCGTCCCTGGTCGGCGATCTGCCAGGGCAGGGGGGATCTGCCGAGCTGTTCCACTAGTAGATACAGGTCGGTGGCGGTGACATCGGGCCGCAGGACCCCTGCGGCGTGGGCGCGGGAGACCAGCGCCCGCGTGACCTCGTCGCAGCGGTCCGCCCTGGCCGCCATCTCCTCGGTGACCTCGATGGTGCCCGCGATCGGCGCCATCGTTCCCGGACCGAAGTCCACGCAGGCGCTGACGTGGTGGACGATCCCCGCCCAGGGATCCTCGTGGGCCAGTCCCTGCTCGGCCGCGTCGATCCAGTGGTCCAGGGCCAGGACGCACAGCCGCTGGAACAGCTCCTCCTTGGTGCGGTACCTGCGGTAGAGGCTGCCGATGCCCACGCCGGCCCGGGAGGCGATCGCGGCCACCGAGGCGTGGGCGCCGTCCAGCGCGAGCGCGCGTCTGGCGGCCTCCAGCAGGGCCCGGTCGTTGCGTTCGGCCTCGGCCTGACGTGGGGCTGTCCGGGTGCGCTCGGTCATGGCGCGATCCTAGTGCCAAACGGAGTGCTTCGCTCCGTTTTTCCCGCAGATGGTTTCCACCGTGACGACGGCGGAGCGTCGGCCTGGACGCCGCTTCGGGCGGGGCGCGCACGGCCGGGTCGCCGGAATCCGATGGCCTCCCGGCACGACAGGCGGATCGGCAGATCCGGGGGCCGGTCGCTCACCGCCACCTGGAAGCCGCGTCACCGGGTGACGATCCACCCCTTCCAGGCCACCCGGTTCCCGTGCCTCCCGAGGCGAGGAGGCCGGCCGGCGGACGCCCGCTCCCGGACGGTCTTCCCGTCCCCTCCCCCGGCGGATGGAGATCCCTCGGCGGACGCGGTGCGGCCGGGGCGGGGACGGATCCCCGACCCGGCCCCACGTCGCGCGCGAGGAGAGGTCGTGGGCCGTGGCCGAAGGCCGTCGCTGTCCACGCCCACGCGCGGCTCGGCCGGGAGGCGGGCCTCTCAGGGCGCGTGGCCGGCCGCGAGGGGCGGCGCGTTGCGCAGCGCCGGCAGCACGACACCGTCGACCATCGAGACGAGGAAGTCCCGGTCGAACGGCTTGCGCTGGACGAGCGCCCGGTAGGCAGCCAACGAGGGGATGACCTGCGAGAGCGTGTCGATGTCGGCCGTGGCGGGGATCTCCCCCCGATCGGCCGCCCGCCGCATGAGAACGCGGTGGGCCTCGACCCACGGCTGGACGATCGCGGCAACGCCGGCGTCGGCGAGCGCCCGGTCCTGGGCGAGCAGCGAGGCCAGTCCCGCCATGACCTTGAGCCTGCGCTCGTCCTCCTCGGCCGACTGTGGTGTGAACAGCCCGAGCAGGTCGTCGCGGAGGGAGCCGGTGTCGGGCAGTCGCCCCAGGTCGACCTGACCGCGCTTCATGTGCGCCACCGCGTCGATGACCAGCTCCGATTTGGAGGGCCAGCGCCGGTACAGCGTGGCCTTGCCCGCCTTGGCCCGGGCGGCGACCATGTCCATGGTCAGCCGGGCGAAGCCGACATCGACGAGGACCGCGAGTGTCGCGTCGAGAATGTCGGCGTCGCGGGAGCGGTCCAGCCTGCGTCCGGGGCGCGCGGGCTCGCCGCCCGGGGGCGCGCAGTCGCGGGTGTCACCGTCCCTCGGCACGGCCGCCACCTCCTGATCTCGCCGTTCGACGAAACGGTACCAGGACGTACCGGAACCCTGTGGTACCGGAACGTACCGGTTTCGATATGGGGGCGCGGTGTGGAACGATGGGCCGATGCACCACGTGACCGACGACGAACGGCGCGCCCGGCTGGCCGTTCGGCACGCCCTGGCACCGCGATCGCGTGTCGACTCCCCCGAGGCGGTCACCCGGGCGATGACCGCGCTGCACGCGACCGAGCCGGCCACGGTCTACCTGTCCTGTCGGGCGCGCATGACCTCACCGACCCTCGCCGACATCGACCGGGCGCTCTATGAGGACCGTCACCTGGTCAAACAGCTCGCGATGCGGCGCACCCTCTTCGTGTTCGAACGCGAGCTCCTGCCGGCCGTGTGGCCGAGCGCGTCGGCCCGCGTCGCCGGGACCGAGCGCGCCCGCATGAGCGGGGACCTGGTCAGGGCGGGGATCGCCCGGGACGGGGTGGGCTGGCTCGAGGAGGCCAGGGCCGAGGTCCTCGCCCTGCTCGCCGAGGTTCCGGAGGGGTTGACGGCGGCCGACGTGCGCCGGGCCGTGCCGAGGATCGACGTGAAGGTCGCGGGAACGGCGGGCGAGACGTGGTCGGCGCCGCGGGTCCTCACCTATCTCGGCGCCACCGCGGACATCGTGCGCGGACTCAGCACGGGCCGGTTCCTGGCCCCACGGCCGCGCTGGACCCTGACGAGGCACTGGCTCGACGACGTTCCCGCGCCGCGAAGCGCCCAGGCCGGGTACCGGGAACTCGTCCGCCGCTGGCTCTACAGCTTCGGACCGGGAACCGAGGACGACATCGTCTGGTGGTTGGGAGCGACCAAGAAGGTCGTTCGCGCGGCGCTGGGCGAGCTGGAGGCCGTCGCGGTCCGCCTCGACGACGGCGCCACCGGGTGGCTCCTCCCCGACGACCTCGCCGAGGTGCCCGACCCGGGCGCGTGGGTCGCGCTGCTGCCGGTGCTGGATCCGACCGTCATGGGCTGGCGCGGGCGGGACTTCTACCTCGGCCCCCACCGAGACCAGCTCTTCGACCGTCGCGGTAACGCGGGCACCACGGTGTGGGTCAACGGCCGGGCGATCGGCTCGTGGGTGCAGGACACGGCGGGGACCGTCCGAGTGGACCTGCTCGAACCCGTCCCGGTCTCGACGCGGCGGGCCGTCGAGGAGGAGGCGGAACGGCTGACCGCCTGGCTCGACGGTGTCCGCGTGGGTACCGGTTACGTGTCACCGTCGATGAGGCGTGGATCGGAGGCGGGCCAGGGCCTGTCGTCAATGATCCTCGATCGGGGATCGTGGTCGGGTGGTACGCCGCCGTGAACCGTCCGATGCCGAGTGGGCCTTCGTGCAGCCGCTGCTGCCCCGGTCCGGGCGGGGCAGCAGACGGCTGGACGACCGGACGGTCCTGAACGGGATCGTGTGGAGGTTCCGGACCGGCACGGCCTGGCGGGACGTGCCCGAGCGATACGGCTCCTGGGCGACGCTGCACACCCGCTTCCGCCGATGGGCCAAGGACGGCACCTTCGAGCGGACGCTCCGAGCCGCCCAGGCCAGGGCCGACGCGGCCGGGGACACCGAGTGGCTGGTGTCGGTCGACTCCACGATCGTCCGGGCCCACCAGCACGCGGCCGGAGCACGAAGAGGGGGCTTTGCGCCCCGGGACTCGGCCGGTCCAGAGGCGGCCTGACCAGCAAAATCCACCTGGCCTGCGACGGCGCCGGCCGCCCGCTCGCCTTCACCGGCGGGAACACCAACGACTGCACCCAGTTCACCGCCGTGATGGAGGCGTTCTGGGTGCCCCGGCCGGGTCCAGGACGGCCCCGGGTCCGGCCCGGCCACGTCATCGGCGACAAGGGCTACAGCTCCAAGGCCATACGCACCTGGCTGCGGCGACGCAACATCCGGCACACCATCCCGGAACGGTCCGACCAGGTCCGCAACCGGCTCCGACGCGGCAGCCGTGGCGGACGCCCACCGGACTTCGACAAGCAGGTCTACAAGCGGCGTAACGTCGTCGAGCGGTGCTTCAACCGCCTCAAGCAGTGGCGCGGCATCGCCACCCGCCACGACAAGACCGCCGAGTCCTATCAAGCAGCCGTCACCCTCGCATCGCCGCTGATGTGGGCGTGACATTCGACGACACCGCCCACCTGCCGGCCAGGGCTGCCGATACTCGATGAGTCTGCCTGCCGGGTCGTGTCGGCGGTTGGGCGCGAACAACAACTTTGTTCGAGAAGCAACGCCGGGTATGCGGCCCGAAGAAGGGAGTGTCTTGTCGCATACTCGGCGCTGACCGGCAGAGTTACGCCGTCGTGGCTGCTGTCTCGGTGGCTTCGACTGCGGACTTGAAGTCAGGGTGGACCCCGATTTGATCAAGCCACACGCTCATCGAGTTGTAGCAGTTGAACCTTTCGATCTTTCCGTCACGGAGGTACCAGAGGTCCGCCGCCGGCACGTCGATCCGGTTCCCGGTCGGTGGGATCTCGCCGACCGGAGTCGGAAACCCTCCGAGATGCGTGCCCTGGATCCGCAACTCGACGGCGACGACATCACCGAACGCATGTACCTCGAGCAGCTCACGGTGTACATCGGGGAACGAGCGGGCGAGGCCCGCGATCACCTGAGGAATCTGCTCTCCGCGGAAACTCTGCGAGGTCGACATGTCGTTGAACGACCCGTCCTTGGTGAACAAGGCCAGGAAACCGTCACCGTCGAGAACGTTCCCTTCCGCGAGCCGGTAAGCCTCGCGAATGGTCTTTTCGTTACTTTCCATTCCTGTTCTCCTTTGAGTTCGCAACGCGCTCACGGTCCGCGCTTGTCTTTGATGGACCCTCCCGGCTGTCGTAACGATAATCGTTACAACGGATTGTCGCAACCTTCACTGTTGCGACTGCGCTGTCGTAACATGGAGCGTTGCGACCAGAGGAGGGGTCATGAGCGCCAACAGCAGGCTGACCATTGCCGCCCATGCGCTGGCCTGGATCGGTCTCTACCAACGCCAGGGCCACGAGGTCGCCACCTCCGAGAAGATCGCAGCCAGCGCGAACACCAACCCCGTGGTGATCAGGCGGCTGCTCGGCGAGCTGCGCAGGGCCGGGCTCGTGGAGTCCCGGCGGGGCGCGGGCGCGGGCTGGTCGCTGGCGCGCGAGCTGGGGTCGATCACCCTGCTCGACGTGTACGAGGCAGTGGAAGCCGGCCCGCTGTTCGCGATGCACCGCACCACCCCGGACCAGGGATGCGTGGTGGGTCACGGCATCCAGCCGGCAATGCGGGGCATCTACCAGGACATCGAGGAGACCCTGAGACACAAACTGGCCCGCGTCACGCTCGAGAAGGTACTCAGGGACGTACTCGCGGCACCCCGCCAGCCTCTCTGATCAGCTGGGCGGCCCCGTGCGAACCGTAGGGTTCGGCGTGGGTTCTGCCCACCGGGGCGGAGTGACGTGAGCGTGGAGATGGAATCCCGCGCCGAACGCGTTGGATCCGCCGCCGGAACAGACGGCTGGCGCAGGCCGAGCTCACCGCGGACCAGGCCGTGCTCGTCCAGCGGCTCTACGACGACGAGCGGGAGAAGACCGTCCAGCAGATCCCCGACAGATTCGGCGTGCCCCGTTTCACGGTGCACGGGCACCTCGACAACCCCGCCAGGCCCAGAAGGCTGCGACCGCCCACCACAAGGCCGCCAAGGAGAGGGCCCATGACGCCGCCTGGCCGGCGGGACCGGGGACGGAGTCGAGTACCGTGCTCGCTGCTCACGCGCCCCACCCTAGTCGGGGAGCGGCCGCCCGCTTCCTGATCACCAGCTGAGAAGACGCGGTCGCACGCCTGTCGGCGGCCCCACCGGGCACATGTGAGAGGTCCTCGCCGAGTCCCTCGGCCCCCATAGCGGGAGTGCCACTCGGTGAACAGGTTCTGGTCCCGGGTCCGAAAGTGCGTGGAGTCAAAGACCACCACGGTGGAGGAAGCACCCCACAGCCCGCTGTCACGGGCGGCGAAAGCGGCGTTGGCGTTCCGCCGGCCACCTCGGGGGTGAGGTGGCGGCGCCGCGCGTAGCGGATGTCCTCCTCGGTGTGGCCGTGCGTGCCGCCCACCCCCGCGCACCTGGTCCGGGAAGACGCGCAGGCGGAGTCCGGATGCTGAGGGCACCTGCCGGTTCCCAGGGCCCGACCCCCACACCGCTGGCGATCCGCCCAGAAGGGCGTGAGCGCGCGGGCCGGGCACCACCACGCTCACCGTGCATACACCGGTGGGGGCGGTGTGCACGACAGCGGCATAGGGGGTGTGGCCGCGCGCGGTCACGGCGGCCGTGAGCCCGCGCAGGTGGCCACCGGGGTGGCCGGCGCGGCGGTGTCGTGGAAGTCCACCGGCCGGGCCGCGGCCAGGTGCGGGCCGAAGTCGGCCCGGCCCGCCGCCAGCAGTACGGGATAGGCCCGCAGCGCGCGCAGATCGGGCGTGATGGCCTCCTGGCCGTCGTGGTCGGCCACGGCGGCGCACTGGACGAGTTCGCTCAGGGCGCGACCAGTGCCAGGCGGGCCGACAGCGATGCTCCTTGCCCTGCACCGGGACGCCCTCGCCGGACAGGGCGTACGCGCAGAACGCGGGTCCCCCAGGTCGGTGGTCATCTCCAGAAGGTGCACGGGACCACGCACCTTGCGCTGGGCCAGATCGTGCCACCGGGCGAGGTCATCGGGGAGGGACTCGGGTCGTAAGACGCGAGCCACGCGCCCACCAGGGCCGAGGAAGACCGTGGCCAGCAACAGCGAGTAGGCGCCGCGCTCCATCGCCTCGGCCAGGGCGTGGACCAGGGCCTCGGGGCGGGAGGCACCGATGGCGCTGCCGCTGTTGGCGCTGTAGCGGGCCGCGGACGTGTGGTCGTGGGTGTCGCCCAGGTGGGAGCGGAGCGGCGCCGGCACCGAGGTAGGAGGGGCAGGTGAGGAAGAGTGGAACGTCGACGGCGGGCGCGCGGCCGTCGAGCGCGGCGTGGACACGACATGCCGGCGGAGCCTCGGACCCTGGATCCAGGGCGAGGATGGCGGGGTCGGTCCCCCACACGCCGGCGGTGAGGGTCTGGACAGAGCGTAAGACGACGTGGTCGGGGCGCAACCTGCTCGCATGGGTGAGGGTGTGCTCCAGTGCCTCGAACACCGCGCCCACCCGGGCGGCGGCAGAGGTCCTCCTGGCCAACGCTGTGCCGGGTACGAGCTGACGAGGACGGCTCCACGGTTTCCAGGCCCGAGGAGAAGACCATCTCGGACCGCCGCCCCGATGAATGATGCAGACGGCCTGGAGGGGCGCGCCCTGTGCGGGGAGTGGCCGGAGGAGCGCGGGCCTGGCCGGCGCGGTCAGCGGTGGACCCCCATCACTCCCGCGCCGTCGCCCACGCCCTGACTTCGAGCGGCGAGGACCCGGCCTGTCGTGCCCAGACGACAAGCCCCCGTTCCCCGGGGCGGGCAGGCCCCCGTCTCCGATCGGGACCGGGCTATGAGCCCGGACGTTCGCACCGCTCCTTGACCGCGCGCAGGGTGGCCTCGATCCCGGCGCGCAGTTCCCGCAGGCGCCCGGCCACTATGTCCTGGGCCTTGTCGGGGAACCGTTCGACCGTCATGACCAGGCCCGAGCGGCCCGGACCGATCCGCACGCAGTACCGCAGCCGGGTACCGTCCCCTTCGGGGACCAGCTCGAACCGCCAAGTGGCCAGCCGTTCCGCCACGTCCGCCGCGGGAGGCCCGAACCGTCCGTCGGCATCCATGACGGCCCAGGCGAACACGCGCGGAGGGGTGAACTCCACGATCTGGGAGACGGTCCGCCACTCGCCGATGGCGGGATGGTGGTTGTGGCCGGCAAAGCGCGCGCCCTCTTCCGGCCGGGTGGCGCCGCCGAGCCATTCGACCCCGCGCAGTTCGGGACTGACCCCGGCGGGCAGGGCGATGTCGGTCACCGCGTCCCAGACCCGCCCGGGCGCCGCCGCGACGTGGATCTCGGATTGACTGCTACGGCCTTCGACGTCGAACACGCGGACCCCCTGAACCAAGGCGTGATTGGTCGATTATGTCGCGGGGACCGAAGGAGGTCCCTTTCGCCCCCGAGGACGTGCCGAGGAGGGTGGCAGACTGGTCGGCGGACACGTCGCCCTTGAGAGAACAGACGGGCGGGGCCGGCGCGCGGCGGGAGACGACGCCCGGGCGCGCGAATCCGGTCCGCGCGTTCCGGCCGGGGCAGCTCCGTGACGGCTCCGCCCTCCCCGATGGCCGCACCGCGCGCGGGCGCGCGCAGGCAGGAGGAGCCATGCGACGTAGGTGGCGCAGGAGACCGGGTCGTGGGCTGATGGCGGTGGGAACCGCCCTGGCGTGGTTGGTCGCGGCCACCATGGTGATCCACGGGGTGTCGATCCTCCTCTTCGGGGTCCTCGACTCGTTCGGGCCGGTGGAGTGCGGCGGTGTCCCGATGAGCCGCGAAGACGTCTGCCGGACGAGCTACAACGGCGACCACCTCGGTGAGGCGGGGTACGAGGAGATGGCGCAGGCCCACGCCCGATCCCTGGCGAACGCGGTGGGAGTCGGCGCCCCCCTGGCCGTCGGAGGGACGGTGCTGTTCTTCGCGAGCCGACATCTCTTCCAGGCCGAGCTGCGGGCCCATGACACCCCCGCGCTGGCCTTCCAGTACGCGCATTGGCGGGCCGAACGATGCCCGAGGTGCGGCGGCTGCGTCCGGTGCGAGGTCTCCTGCTTCTGCGACTGACCGGCCGAGTCCGCCTCCTCTTCCCCGAAGGGACGGCCCGGACCCCGCCGGCCTGGGGCGGCCCCGCCGGGACGGGAGGGCGGGGGCGCGCCGGTGGCGCTGCCGCGTGGGATCTCCTCGCGATCCGCGCGCCGCTTCGGGCGGGGAGCCCACGGACATGGGCGTCGGATCGTCCGGGCGCGGCCGATGGGGACGGGCCCACCGCCCCTCCCCCGCTGGCGGATCTCTTCCCCAAAGCGTTGAGAATCCATGGCCACGCGCCCGCCCCCCGACAGGGCCGGCGGCCCGCCGTCGTCATCCGATGAGCCGGCCCCCAGTGGATCCTCGCCCTGGTCGGCCCGGGGCGCGTCGCCGAGAAGGCGGAGCCCCTCAAAGAAACCGACAAATGCCACGTTCTATACACTGAATGTGCTGTTCGGTGAAATAAGCCTCGAAATAGACGAGTGTGTGCCTGTCGTGCTCCCGGCCGGCGGGGCGGACCGCGCAGCGGCACGGGAACGCCCCGCGGGAACGTGGTGGCATGACCGGGGGAACGGGAGCGGGTCGGTGGGAAGACGTGATCCGGGGCCGGGCGCGGCCGGCGCCTCCCGGACGCCCGTCAAGGCCGTCCCGCCTTCTCCGTCCCGGCACGATCCCGGCTCACTCGGGGGAGCCGCCTGGTGGCGGGGATATCGGTCGAACGACGGCGGACCGACGACACCGCCATCGCGGACGGAAGGACCGGACCCGCGATGGGGACGCTCGACGCGATCCCGGTCCGGTGTCCGTCGCGGCGACCACCACGACCTCCGGCCGGCAACGGCCGCGTCGGCTCAACGGAGGCGAACCGACCGGTGCCCCGCACGCGGCCGGACGGGGCGATCATCTGCCGGCCGGCCCGCTCACCGTTGCAGGGGACGCTTCCACCATCCACCGGACCGGTTCCCAACAGGGGGTGTCACCGCAGGCATCGCCTCCCCGTCATCGACCAGAAGGACAGGTTCCTCGCCATGAGCTCCACCACTCCCGTTGCTCGCGCGTTCACCAGCGACAACGTCGCCGGCGCCGCACCGGAGATCCTCGAAGCCGTGGTCGCGGCGGCCGGCGGCCAGGCCCCGCCCTACGGCGCGGACCGGATCAGCGCCAGCGCCCGCGACCGGTTCGACGAGCTCTTCGAACGCGAGGTCGATGTCCTGTTCGTCTCCACCGGTTCGGCCGCCAACGCCCTGGGGCTGGCGGCCCTGACCCCGCCGTGGGGCAGCGTGCTCTGCCACCACGACAGCCACATCAACAACGACGAGTGCGGTGCGCCGGAGTTCTTCACGGGCGGAGCCAAGCTCGTCCCCCTGCCCGGGGACGACGCCAAGATCGACCCCGACCGGCTGCGCGTGGCCGCGCGCCGCAAGGCCGGTGACGTGCACAGCGTGCAACCCTCCGCGGTGAGCATCACCCAGGCCACCGAGACCGGCGCCGTCTACACGCTCGACGAGATCCGCGCCCTCACCTCCTGCGCCCGGGAGGCGGGGCTGCGCGTCCACATGGACGGCGCCCGCTTCGCCAACGCCGTCGCCGCGCTCGGCTGCTCCCCCGCCGAGATGACCTGGCGGGCCGGGGTCGACGTGCTCTCCTTCGGGGGGACCAAGAACGGCACCCTGACAGTCGATGCAATCGTTATTTTTGACCGCTCGCTCACCGGCGAACTCACCTTCCGGGCCAAGCGCGCGGGGCAGCTCTCCTCCAAGATGCGCTTCCACACCGCCCAGTTCGACGCCTACCTGACCGATGACCTGTGGCTGCGCAACGCGCGCAACGCCAACGCGATGGCCGCGCGCCTGGAAGAGGGGCTCAAGGCCGTCCCCGGGGTCGCGCTCCTGGGCGCGGCCGAGGCGAACATCCTCTTCTGCCGGCTTCCCCAGCAGGTCATCGACGGGCTCTTGAGTAAGGGATACGGCTTCTACCACGACCGCTGGGAGCCGGGGGTCGTCCGTTTCGTCACCTCCTTCGCCACCACGCGAGCGGAGGTGGACGGGTTGGTCGACGCGGTTCGCCGGCTCGCCGCCTGATCGGCCGGGGCGGCGCTCCCACCGCTCCGGCCGCGGGCCGCACGGGGACCTCACGGTCCATCGGAGGCGGACCGGCTCGGAGGGTCCGGCACGGCCGACGCTACCTTGGGTGCGTGCAGATCGTTCCTCGCCCCTATGACCACCCCGACGTCCAGGAGCTGGTCGGACGGCTCCAGGCCGAGTACATCCGGATCTACGGGAGCCCTGACGCGGGGCCGGTATCACCGGGACAGTTCTCCCCGCCGCGCGGGGTCTTCGCCGTGGGCTACCACGGTGGCGTTCCCGTGGGCATGGGCGGCTGGCGGCTGCGGGAGGACGGGCGGGCCGAGCTCAAGCGTCTCTACGTCGTCGACGAGCACAGGGGGAAGGGATACGCCCGTTCCCTTCTGGCCTGGTTGGAGGAGTCCGCGGCCGGGGCGGGGGCCGCTGAGATCGTCTTGGAGACGCACGAGAAACAGCCGGCGGCGGTCGGCCTGTACCGCTCCTGTGGTTACACCGACGTGCCGCCCTTCGGCCACTACGCCGACGACCCGCTCACGGTCTCTCTCGGGCGCGCGCTGCCGCATCGTTCCCGGGGCGTCGAGGGGCGGAGAGTGCGCGGATGATCGGAATCCGCTGTGGACGCCGGTCGGGGACGAGCGGCGTCCTGTCGCGTCATCCGTGAAGGACATCGCTCTTTTCTTTACCTTACGTACGGTAAAGTGCGGCGGTGCGCCCCAGTTCCAAGACCGCGATCCTGGACGCCGCCCTGCGCGTGGTCGACCGCGAGGGCGGCGCCGACATCTCCTACGAGGCCGTCGCCTCCGAGTCCGGACTCACCAAGGCCGGGGTGATGTACCACTTCCCCACCCGCGACGCGCTGATGCTCGCCGTCGTCGAGCACGCCGCCCTGCGGTGGGAGCGGGCGCTGCTGGAGGTCCTGGACGTCCCGTTCGAACAGGCCGGCGCCCGCGAGCGCATCCGCGCCTACGCCACCGTGGCCGCCCGCCCGGACGCCCTGTCCCCCGCCGACTTCTTCGTCTACTTCGAGGCCCTGTACCACCCGGCCCTCGCCGAACCCTGGAAACGGGTCTTCTCCCGTTGGTTCGCCTTCGACCCCCAGGCCTCCGCCGACGAACGGGCGCGGCTCACCCTGGCCCGTCTGGCCGCCGACGGCCTGTGGGTCGCCACGACCACCGACGTGCTCGCCCCCGAGGAGCGGGACCGCCAGGCCGTGATCGACCTGCTCCTGAGACTGACCGAGGAGGACTCCCCGTGCTGAAGTGGGCGTTGCTGGCGGGCGCCATCGTCTCCGAGGTGACCGCCACCCTCTCCCTGCGCGCGGCCATCGACGCCCCCTGGTGGTACGCCGTGGTCGTCGTGGGCTACGGCGCCGCGTTCACCCTGCTGGCGCTGGTCCTGGCACGTGGCATGCCCGTGGGGGTGGCCTACGGCATCTGGGCGGCGGCCGGCGTGGCGTTGACCGCGCTCCTGGCCACCCTGCTGTTCGACGATCCCTTCACCTGGCCCATGGCCGCCGGCATCGCCCTGATCATCGGAGGCGTGCTGCTGGTGGAGACCGGATCCCACACCGCCGAGAAGGAGACCGTGTGATGGGGTGGGCCTACCTGTTCGGGGCCATTCTCAGCGAGGTCGCCGGGACCATGGCGCTGCGCCTGACCGACGGGTTTCGCGCCAAGGTCTGGATCGCGCCGATGCTGGCGGCCTACCTGCTGGCCTTCACCCTGCTCTCCCTCTCCCTGCGGACGGGCATGCCGGTGGGGGTGGCCTACGGCATCTGGGCCGCCGTCGGGGTGGCGTTGACGGCCCTCCTCGCCCGGCTGCTGTTCAAGGACCCGCTGACCTGGCGGATGGGTCTGGGCATCGTGGCCATCATCGGGGGTGTCCTGCTCGTCGAGACCGGCGCCCACGCCTGATCCGGCCACGCGGCTCCCGCGGGCGGTGCTCGCGGCTCCCGACCGGGGCGGCCGAGGACCTTCGCCGCGCGAACAGGCGGTTGCCGGCGGTGGAAGCGGCGGACGGTCCCGGGGGGCGACGTCGCCGCGCCGGTGGCCGCCCCGGACGGCCACCGACCCCGACCCGATGACCAGGCGATCCGGGCGACGAGGCCACGGCCGTGCCCAAGGAGCGGACGCGGCCGGCGGAATTCTGTCCGTCCCCACGGATACAACGGGGAGACCTGCGTTCCACGGCGATGACGAGGTGTTCCCGATGTCCCGTTCCGCTCTGCCCCTGCCCTCGGCCGACGACGGCCCGCGCGTTCCCGGCATGCTGCTGGTCCGCGCCGGCCACGACGACGAGGCCTGGCAGGACGTGCTCTCCCGCATGGGCGACCTGCCCGGCCTGGTCACACCGGGCCGCGCCCGCCAGGACCACGTCACGGCTTCACAGGAGCCCATCCCCCGACGCCTGCTCGTGGTGGACGACCCCGCGTGGCGGGGTGCCACCCCCGATGAGGTGCGTGACGCCCTCGGCGGAGAGGGGAGATGGGTTCCCGATCTGGTCCTGCTCGCCACCGGCGGGACCGAGGCCGATCCCCGCCTGCGTCCGTTGCTGGCGTTCCGCGGCACCGATGGAGACCTGTTCTGGATCACGCCCCGGCAAGCCGCCCTCACCCACCTGGTGCTGCATCACCCCTACCTCCACCTCACCCTGGAGGACTTCGAGCAGTGGGCTCCCGCCGACCCCGAGGGGGAGATCGAAGGCGATGAGACCGCCGAGGAGGAGGAGTGGGAGGCGGGGCCTTCCGGCCCCGTGGGCGCCTATCTGGAGACACGGCCCTCTTCACCGCGCTATGAGCGCCCGACCAGGCCGCTGCCTCTGCTCACGCCGGACAAGGACGGCCTGCTCGTGCGCACGGACTTCAGCGATGACGCCGCCTGGACGTCGTTCCTGAGCGCCGTACGCCACCCGGCGGAGCACAACGACGTCATCGACGACTTCGGCGACTACATCGACATCGTGGACGACCCGGCGTTCGAGGGAGCCACGCCGGAACAGGTGATGGCGTCGGTCCACCACCACACCGACCAGTCGAGTCTGGACACCGTGGTGATCGCGGACGCGGACGCCATGCGCGGCCCCGACCACTGTGCCCTGATCGTGCCGCTGCTGGATCGCATCGGGTGGAATTTCAGGCTGGTTCCCGAAGAGGTCGGGTCCCTGGTGGTCAACCTGGCCCTCAGCAACATGGACATCGAGGACTACATGGACGATGAGACCAGGGCGGCCCTCTGGTGACCACCACGCGGCCGCGGGGGCGTGCGGGACGGGGAAGCCCCTGAAACCCGACAGGCATGTCCCGCCAGGAAACGACGTCGGGATCGCCCGTGGTCGGCGCTTCCAGGCAGAGGGCGCCCGGGGCGAAGCGGTAGACGGCCACGGGAGCGTCGGTATGCCGTGGTTTGCGACCGGACTCAGGTGACCAGTATGAGTGGCTCCATGGCATTGCACTGGAAGCTCGTCATCGACGCCCACAACGCTCCCGCTCTCGCGGACTTCTGGGCCGCGGCGCTGGAGTACGAGGTCGAGGACCCTGGCGCGCTCATCGAGCGGTTGCTGGCCGCCGGCCACATCGGCGCGGAGGCGGTGGCCGAGCACAACGGGCGTCGGATCTTCCGCGGCTACGCCGCCGTCCGTCACCCCGACGACCCCTATGACGAGGTCAGCGGCGTCGGGCACGGCCGGCGCCTGCTCTTCCAGGAGGTGCCCGAGGACAAGCCCGGCAAGAACCGCCTGCACATCGACGTGCACGCGGGCTCCGGCGGCCTCGACGATCTGGTGGCCCGGCTGGAGTCACTGGGGGCCACCCGCGTCCGCGAGGTCGACAACGGCCCCGCTGGGCACTGGTGGATCATGCTCGACCCCGAGGGCAACGAGTTCTGCGCCGCCTAGGGCCGGGCCGCGAACGACCACGGTGAGGCGCGTGGACGTCGAAGGACGAGGAGCACCGTGGAATTCGGCGACGCTCCCTCGCCCGCCGGTCGATGGCGCGTCCTTCCAAGGCGCGGAACCGTCGGCGTCGGTGGGCGGGGCACGGCCGTGGGTGCTGTCGGCGCGGCCCAGCAGGGGCGTACCGGCGATGGGGGCGACGCCCTGAAGGCGTGCCGCCGGGCACGCGGGCGGAGGCGTGGCTCGACGGCCCGCCGGGCGCCCCATGCCCCCCGGCTTCCCGAACGCGGCCCGCCCCGGCTCTTCCGGGAGGCCCGTGACCGGGGTGCTCCTCGGCGCCCGGCCCCGCTTCGTTCCCCCCGATTCCCGGATTGACCTCAATCTAAGTTGAGGTTCTAGCGTCGTGGCCATGAGGATCAGCACCACGCTTCCCACGAACGAGGCGGGCGTCCCCGATGTCGCCATGGCACGACACCTTGAGGAGCTGGGCTACGACGCCGTGTCGATGCCCGACGTCGTCGCCGGTGACGGCACGCCGGCGTTCGACGCCACGCTCGTCCTGGCCGCCGCCGCGGCGGCCACCGACCGGATCGGGCTCGAATTCGGCGTGCTCAGCCTGCCGACGCGGCCGACGGCCTGGGTCGCCACGCAGGTACAGACACTCCAGCACCTGTCGGGTGGCCGCGTCGTCCTCGGCGTCGGGATCGGCGGCTTCCCCGACGCGCCGTTCTGGCGCGCCGTGGGCGTGCCGGTCCAGGCCCGCGGCCGCAGGACCGACGCCGCGCTCGATGTTCTGCCCGGCCTCATCAGGGGCGAGCGCGTCGTGGTCGAGGGGGCGGAGATCACGCTGGCGCCGGGCGCGCCGGTGCCGCCCATCCTGATCGGCGGTAACTCCGAGGCCGCGATGCGCCGCGCCGTACTGTACGGAGACGGCTGGGCGCCCTCCCTCATCAGTCCGGAGGATCTGGCCGCCAAGGCCGTCCGGCTACGCGAGATCGCCGACGAGCTGGGGCGCCCCGTGCCCCGTGTCTCCGTGGGCGGCCACGCGTTCCTCACGGACGATCCGGCCGCCGTCGCCTCCTTTGTCAGGTCCCTGGTCGATGTGCACGGGATGGCCCCGGACGCGGCGGCGAACATTCCGGTCACCGGAAGCCCGGCGCGGGTCGCCGAACGGCTCGCCGCCTACGCCGAGGCCGGGGCCGAATCGATCGGACTCGGACTCGACGGCGGTGACTGGCGGCGCCAGGCCGAACGCCTCTCCGAGGCCAGGCGGGCCATGACCGCTTAGCCGTCTGGTACCGCAAGACCGGGCGCACGGGTGGAGGGGGGCCGAGGGCGAGCTGCGCTTCACCTCGGCCCCCCTCCCGGGCCGGCCCGGCCAAGGCGCACGTCGGTCGGCCGTGGCGTTCCTCAGGCCGTCCCGCGGCCCCGAGCCCCGCACCGGTGTCCGCGCCGCCGCCCGCCTCCCCGATACCCTGGCCGCTCGACGCCGGGAACGGGCCCGCCCACCGTGAGAAGGGCGTCCGCCCAGCGGACGTCCATTCGCCGACGCGGTCCACCAGCGCGTCGCGCACATCGTCTCCGCCCCACCGAAGGATCCAGAGGCCGCCCCCGTGAGCATCCGTACGACGCATCGCGCTCTGCTGAGCCGTCTGCTGCCCGATGACGAAACCGACGGTCTCGTCGTACGTCAGGGGCAGTTCCACATCGTGGTCATCGGCTCAGACCGCGTCGTGTGCCTGCCCCGCACCCGGGCAGCGGCCGCCCGGTTGCCCGAGCGGGTGGCCGCACTGCGCACCCTCGCCCGCCTCGACCTCGGCTTCCGCACACCCGAGCCGCTGTCCCAGAGCGGCGCCCACGACATCGACGGGACACCGTTCCTGGTACTCGATCGCATCCCCGGGGAACCACTGGAAACCGACGCGCTCGACGATGAACGGGTGCTCGACACCGTGGCGGCGCAGTACGCCACGCTGCTGTGCAGCCTGGCCCGTGCCGGCACCGACGAGACGGTACGAGCGGTTCTCCCCCAGGCACCGGAAGACCGGTGGCGGCGGTTCGCCGAGGACGTGCGCGCGGAACTGTTCCAGCTCATGTCCGACAGCGGGCGCCTACGGGCCGAGCGGGAACTCGCGGCGCTCGACGGGCTGCCCCATGTCACCCGAGCGGTGGTGCATGGCGATCTCGGCGCCGAGAACGTCCTGTGGGAGTGGACGCACGGCCTGCCGCGCCTTTCCGGAGTACTCGACTGGGACGAGGTCGCGCTCGGGGACCCGGCCGAGGACCTCGCGGCCATCGGTGCCGGCTACGGTCGTGAGCTGCTGGGGCGGCTGCTCGCCCTGGGAGACTGGTCAGACCACGGACTCCCCGCCCGCATCACCGCGATCCGTGGCACATTCGCCCTGCAGCAGGCCCTCTCCGCCATCCGTGACGGCGACGAGGAAGAGCTCGCGGACGGCCTGGCCGACTACCGCTGAGGCGCGCCGGCACATCCGCGTCGTCGAACACTCCGTATCAGCGGCCATCCGGCGGCCCCACACGGTCATGGTGCGGCCCGTCGGTGACGTTCCAGGTCACCGCCCATACGCGGGTGCCAGCAACGACCGTGTCACCAGCCCCGGACGGGGACGGACGCGCTGATCAGCGCCGGTCGGCGCCAGGCGCGAGGGCGGTGACGCGGTTTTCGTACTCGCGGCGGGCCTTGCGCTGTGCCGGGACCGCCGGGGCGCCGCCCTGGCCGCCGGCGAAGCGGCTGGAGCAGGAGAGCAAGGCGATGAAGTTCAACACGGTGATCTTCCACAACGCCCTGGACACCGCGGAGGTCGGGCGGCAGCTGCTGGAGGAGGGATGGGAGATCGTCCCGGAAGACCTGGCGCGCATCTCGCCGTACCTGACCGAGCACATCAACCGGTTCGGCGAGTACAGCACCCACGAACTCGGTATTCAGCCCGGCGCGTACGACCCGAGAATCGACGTCGACTTCACCCCGCTGCGCGAGCAGGGCCTGACCGCCGCCGGTCTCGGTCAGGCCGCTTGACCGATCACGCGCCTTCTTGGATCGGCCGGTCGGTCGACCCAAGTCCGAGCTCACCGCCGGCTGTCGCACGGGAGCGCGGCGGCGCCGGCCCCTGGTTCAATCCCTCTGCGGTGCCCGGCCGGGACCGGCGCGCAGGTGCGCACGCGTCCCCTGCGGACCGAACAGGACAAGGAGTTCGACCGCGCCGCCGTCCGCGCTGCCCAGCCAGTGGGGCAGCGCCGTGTCGAATTCAGCCGCCTCACCGGACGACAGGACCAGGTCGCGCTCACCGACCAGCAGCCGCAGCCGCCCGTTGAGCACGTACAGCCATTCGGAGCCCTCGTGGGTCTGCGGCGTCGGCACCAGCGGTTCCGGGCTCGCCGGAATGATCATCTTGAAGGCCTGGGTGCCTCCCGGCCGGCGGGACAGAGGCACGAACACCATACCGAACCGCCGGATCGGCTTCAGGTGGATACGGGGATCACCGGTACGCGGGGCGCCGACGAGGTCGTCCAGGGGGACGCCGTAGGTACGGGCCAGCGGGAGCAGCAGCTCCAGGGTCACCCGGCGTCGTCCGCTCTCCAGCCGGGACAGCGTGCTCTCCGAGACCCCGGTCACCGCCGCGAGCGCGGCCAGGGTGATGCCGCGTTCGCGGCGCAGCGCCCGCAGCCGGGGCCCCACGGAGCCGAGCGCGTCCTTCGGTTCACCGTTCACCACGCCATCTTGCAGGAACTGCAAGACGGCGTGCAATTCGCGACGGTCCGGGCAAGAGTGGGCCGCGTCCCCCGGCAACGGCAAGAACAAGGAGGGTCATCGATGAGCACCACTGATGCGGCCGCGTTCTGGAACGACCTGTACGCGAACCGCCCGGCACCCGCCGATCCGCAGCCGAACGCGACGCTCACCGAGACGGTAGCGGGCCTGCCGCCCGGCACCGCGCTGGACCTGGGGTGCGGCGATGGCGGTGACGCGCTCTGGCTCGCCCGTCAGGGGTGGCAGGTCACCGCCGTCGACGTGTCGGCCGTGGCGGTCAGGCGCCTTGCCGGACTCGCCGCCTCGTACGGCCTGGCCGGGCGCATCGCGGCCGAGCGGCACGACCTGCGCGAGACCTTCCCCGGCGGCGCGTTCGACCTCGTCTGCGCCCACTATCTGCACACCCCCTTCGACCTGGACCGGACGGCCGTGCTGCGTGCGGCCGCGCACGCCCTGCGCCCGGGCGGGCGGCTGCTGGTCGTCGACCACGGTTCGGCCGCTCCCTGGTCATGGGAGCAGGACGCCCACTTCCCGTCCCCGCAGGAGGTCGCCGCCGACATCGCCCTGGACGCGGGGACGTGGGTGGTCGAGCGTGCCGCCGCACCCCGCCGGACCGCTACCGGTCCGGGAGGGCGTACGGCCGAGGTCACCGACCACGTACTGGTCATCCACCGCGCCGGCTGAACCCGCCCGGCCCACCGAGAGAAGACACGATGCCCGCCGCCCACCGCCGCGACACCCCGCCGCCCCGTACCGGAAGCAGTGAGACCGAGGTCCTGCGCGGATTTCTCGGCTACCTGCGCGAATCGATCGCCGCAAAGGTCGAGGGCACCCCCGAACCGCAGGTCCGCACGTATAGAACGCCTTCGGGTACGAATCTGCTCGGCCTGCTCCACCATCTCACCGCCGTCGAGCGGGCCACCTTCCTCGGGGAGGAGGTCGCCGACTGGCAGGCGACCTTCGACGCCTCGCCCGCGGACAGCGTGGCCGGCGTCGTCGCCCGCTACCGGGAGACCGTCGCGCGCGCCGACGCCGTCCTGGACGGATGCACCGGCCTCGGCGCACCCGTGCCCCGCCCGCGGACGGGCGAACCCGCTCCCAGCATCCGCTGGGCCCTCGCGCACATGATCGAGGAGACCGGCCGCCACGCCGGGCACGCGGACATCCTGCGCGAACTGATCGACGGCACCACCGGACGCTGACCCCACCACCGCACCAGAGACACAGGACACATGACAATCGCAAAACGACGCTTCGACCGCCGCTCATCCCGCCTCACACGCCCCTTGGCCGCCACCGCGCTCGCCTTCGCCCTGACGACCGGTGCCACCGCCTGCGCCGCACAGGCCCCCGAAGTACCCGCGCACACCACCATCACCCACGACGACTCGGAGTTCACCGGCACCTTCCAGCACGAGTTCGCCGACGTCGAAGGCGTCCGCATGCACTACGTCAAGGGCGGCAGCGGCTCGCCGGTGGTACTGCTGCACGGCTGGCCGCAGACCTGGTACAGCTGGTGGGAGATCATGCCGGAGCTCGCCGAGCACCACACCGTCTACGCCGTCGACCTCCCCGGGCTCGGCGACAGCACTGGCTCGCCGACCGGCTACGACAAGGCCACCCTGGCACGATACGTCCACACTCTGATCGCCGAGCAGCTTGGCGTGCGTGACGCCCGGGTCGTGGGACACGACCTGGGCGCCGCGGTCGCCTTCCAGTACGCCGCCCAGTTCCCCGAGGACACCGAACTCCTCGGCTACCTCGACCTGCCGCTGCCCGGACCCGCGATGGACGGCGCCGCGTACCGCTCACTGAGCTGGCACATCGCCTTCCACTCCCAGCCCCGCGTCCCCGAGGCGGTCGTCGGGAACGACGTCCGCGACTACCTGGAACTGTTCTACCCGCAGGTCGCCTTCGAGGGATCGTCGTTCGGCGGCACCGCGCAACGGTCCCCATTCAGCGACGAGGAGATCGACGAATACGCGCGCACCTACAGCCGGCCCGAGGTGCTGAAGGGCGGCTTCGAGCTCTACCGCAGTCTCGACAAGGACGCCGCCGACACCGAGGCGGCAGCTCCGGTGGAGGTCCCGACCCTGATCATGACGGCGCAGGGGCAGCTCGAGGGGGTGCGCTCCACCGTGGAGCCGCACATGACCGACATCGTGCGGGCAGTGGATGTGCCCCGGGCGGGCCACTGGCTGGTCGAGGAGAACCCTGAATTCGTCACGGAGGAGTTGCTGCGCTTCCTCGGCCGCTCCCGATCGTAGGCCCTGTTCTCGTACAGCTGCGACGAAGGGACAGGTGAGGATCGGGTCTGCGTCCGCCGTGAAGGTCGGCGGTGCAGCGGTCGGCGTAGCGGCGGTTCCGATTCGAGGCCGGCTTATCGGACTTCCGTTGCCTGATGGTGCGTCAGGATGATGCCGCAGTAAACGCCGCATTGCGGCAGAGCCGGAGGGGCCGGGACAGTCATGACGATCGAACCAGTGACCGGTCTCAAGAACAGGGGCGCACTTCGGTTGCCGCGCGCTCGGGGCGTACCTCTGCCCGCCCCGAGCGCGTCGTACACCGCGGCGGTCGAGCGCTACCTCACCGGCGCGGGCATCGCGAAGTCCTCCGCCCGGGTCTGCCGGATCTCCCCCGCGGCGTGGGGATGGATGCTCACCGGCGAACCGGCGTCGACCGGATTCCCGAGTTCGTCCCGTAGGCATGGACGGCGGGCATCAGCCGCTCGGCGAGCACCTCCGGCGCCAGCCGGGCGGCGATGCGCGCGATCCGGTCCGGCGTCGGCGGCTCGATGAACTCCTCGCGGCGGTGCTTCAGCAACTCCTCGCGCACCCGGTCGGCGCTCCGCTGCGCGTGTGCGACCTTCGTGACCGGTCAGGCCGTCAGCTTCTCGGCGTCCTGCGCCGAGCACCCCCGGAAGCCTAAGTGCTCGCGTATCCGGGTGCGGTGGTACTCGATCGTGCTACCGGTCCACTGGTAGGAATCGAACTCGGCCGCCGGCACCTTCATCTGCCGGGCGACGAAGGCGACCACCTCGTCCGGGAACTCCGCCCGGCCCCGAGGAAACCGCCCGTGCCGCGTGTAGTGCTTCAGCGGCAGCGCGAAGCCCAGCCGCGTCCCGCCCCGCTTCCCCGCCACCAGCTCCAGCTCGTCATCGAGCACCGTCCAGTGCTCGACCAACTCGTCCATGCCCACCGGCCGCCGACTCATGACCGCACATCATGCCGGAGACTCCCAGGTCACAACCGCCGAACGGCTGAAGATCCACCCGATTTGGGGCTGGTGACACGGTCGTTAACGGCACCCGATACGGAGACGGCCACATCGGGACAGCCGTCCCGAACCGGGGCGAGGCCGGCCCGCTCGTGGATGGGGGCGGTCGCGCAGTCCGGCCACGGATCCGGGCCGGGACGCCGGCTCACCGCCGTCAGCGCTCCGGCGGCGCGCCGACCGGCCCCGCGATCCGGATTCAGCCCTCCGCCGCCCCGACCTCTGTCCGCGTGTGCGGAGCAGGCCCGTGCAACGCGAGGTAGCGGTGCAGCAGGCCGGCCCCCTCCAACATCGCCACCGCCCGTCGCGTGATCCCGTCCAGGCGCCGGGCGATCGCCGCGCGCAGGGCGTCGCTGTCGCCGGTACGGCGCAGACCGTCGAGCACGGGCCTGATCTGGTCCAGCAGGTAGCGGCTCTGCCGCAGCACGGCGATCATCCGCGCGTCGCGGATGTCGGCGGGACCGTACCTGCGATACCCCGTGGCGGCGTCACGCTCGGGGTGCAGCAGGCCGGCCTCCTCCCAGACGCGCAGCGCCGACGGCCGCACCCCGAGCAGCCTGGCGACCTCCCCCACCCGCATGTCCCGCCGTGCCGCAGGCGGGAGGTCGGGGAGCGCCTGCCGCGCCATCACCTCCAGCGCCTCACCCGCGGCCCGTAGTGAGCGCCGCTGTTCGTGCAGGGCGGCGTGGGCGGCGTCCACCCGTTCCACCGCCCCGGCGACGTCCCCGGCGTGGACCGCCCGCATCACCTCCCCGGCGACGATCGGCCCGTACCCCGCGACCAGTCCCCGGTAGGCGAGCAGCGCGTCGCGGTGCCGGCAGGTGTAGCGGCGGTGGTCGCCGGGGGTTCGCCGGGCGGGCGGCAGGACGCCGGCGTCCTCGTAGTTGCGGATCTGCTGGGAGGAGACCCCGGCCAGCCGCGCCAGGTCGACGGGGCGCAGCTCCTCGCCTTCGCGGATTTGAGGTTTCACCGTGCGTTACCCCCGGGCTGTTCCCCCGGTTGGGGGAAAATCCTCAACAGGCTACTTCACTACGGAACTTGAAGCCGTGGACGTCGCCCAGGTACGCGCCCCAAGCACGCGCCTACAGCGGCCGGGCACGCACCCGGTGCCGCCTCGCCCGGCCATCGGGGACGTCTCGGGGAAACGCCTCGGCGGCACGGACCGGCGGAGCCCGGTCGGATGGCGGTCGGTCCGGGGCCGCGACCGTCGGGACGGCCGGCTATCCACGGTCCGGGGCGGGACCGGCGGTATCACCCGAGGTCGGCCCGGGTTCCGTGGAGAGGATTTCGCGGGCCTGCTCGGCCGCGCGAGCCATGCTCTCACGGACGAAATCGACGAACCGGGCGATGCCCTCCAGCCGTGCGGCGGCCGGGGTGCCCGGGCCCAGGATGTTGACGCCCTGCCGCGCGGTCTCCACGAGCTGGGCGTGGGCGCGGACGCTGGCGAGCATCGACTGGTACCAGACCTCGTTGTCGACGGCGTAGCGCTCGCGGCGGCCTTCGGCGCGCTCCCTGCGGACCAGGCCCTGGCTTTCGAGGAACGCGATCGCCTTGGAGATGGTCGCCGGGCTGACCTGGAGGTGCCGGACGAGTTCGCCGGCGGTCAGGCTGCCCGCGTCGGTGGTGTAGAGCGACACCAGCACCCGGGCCGTCATCTTGGGCAGGCCCGACTGCATGAAGACGGTGGTGAGGACCTCCTCGTACTCGCGTACCGCCTCGGCGTCGCGCCCCTGGACCTGCGAAGACGCCTCGTGGCCCCGGGGCGCGGTCTGCCTGCGGCGGCGGGCGCGGTGTTCGGTGGCGCGGTGGGCGATGTCGGGGCGGTAGGCGGTGGGGCCGCCGTTGCGCATCACCTCGCGCGTGACCGTCGAGGTGGGACGGTCCAGACGTCTGGCGATCTCCGCGTAGGCCAGCCCTTCGGCCAGCCCCGAGGCGATCTGCTGACGTTCCTGCTGGGTGAGCCTGCCTCCCGGCATCGCGGTCTCCTTCGTGGTGTGCGGTGGGGTCAGCATAGCGTTCGATTTCCATTCATTGCAACGAATGACATCAAAGCTGTTGCGTTAGATTTCCACTCATCGCAACGATTATTGCCTGTTTAACTGGGCAAACACGATTCAATCGCAACGAAGACGTTGCGCTATATGTAAAGGCAACGTAGCGTTTCTCTTGTCGGAAACAGCGGGCCGAAAAGGCCCGGGATACAGAAGGAGCCCACGATGCACACGTTCGACACCCCCGCCCCCATCTCGGCCGTCCTGGACATCCCCGCCGGACGCATCCAGTTCATCGCCGCCGACCGGACCGACACCACGGTCGAGGTCCTGCCCGCCGGCGCCGCCAAGGGCCGCGACGTCAAGGCCGCCGAGCAGACCACCGTCGCCTACGCCGACGGCGTCCTGCACATCCACACCGCCGAGCCCAAGAACCAGCTCTTCGGCCCCTCCGGGGCCGTCGAGGTCACCGTCCAGCTGCCCGCCGGCTCGCGCGTCGAGGCCAAGGCGTCCGCCGCCGAGCTGCGGGGCGTGGGGCGGCTCGGCGACGTCGCGTTCGAGGGCGCTCAGGGCACGGTCAAGCTCGACGAGACCGCTGACGCCCGCCTGAGCCTCCAGGACGGTGACATCCTGGTCGGACGCCTGGGCGGCCCCGCCCGGATCAGCACCCAAAAGGGCGACATCACCGTCACCGAGGCCACGCGCGGCACGGTCGAGCTGCGCACCGAGTCCGGCCAGATCTCGGTCGGCGCCGCCCGCGGGGTCTCCGCCTCCCTGGACGCGGGCACCGGCCACGGGCGCATCCACAACGCGCTCACCAACGCCGAGGGCGCGGACGCCGGTCTGAACATCCACGCGACCACCGTCTACGGCGACATCACCGCCCGCAGCATCTGACCCGCGGCACAGGCCCCCACCCGACCGATTGCCCCCACCGGTTCCAAAGGAGCACACGGCCATGTCCGCCACCCTGACCACGCAGGAACGCCCGCGGTTGCACAAGACCCTCCAGGAGATCGCCGAATCCGGTTTCGTCGGGATACAGATGCGCGTGCACGACGAGCGGGGCACGTGGACCGGCAGCGCCGGGGCCGCAGAGCTGGGCGGGACCGCCAGACCGCCGACGGACGGGCGGTTCCGGATCGGCAGCAGCACCAAGACCTTCATCGCGGTCCTGACACTGCAACTGGTGGCCGAGGGCGAGATCGGGTTGGACATCCCGGTGGCGGAGCGCCTGCCCGGATTCGGGCTGGACGGGCGGATCACGGTGCGGATGCTGCTCCAGCACACCAGCGGGGTGTTCAACCTGACCGGTGAGGTCGACGAGGACGGAACGGTCACGCCGGGGGTCCCCTGGGCGGGCCGGGAGTGGGTGGACAACCGGTTCGCGACCTACCGGCCGGAGGAACTGGTGCGGCTGGCACTGTCCAAGCCGGCGCGGTTCGAACCGGGAACGCGCTGGAGCTACTCCAACACCAACTACGTGCTGGCCCGGCTGCTGATCGAGAAGGTCACCGGCCGCCCGCTCGCCCAGGAGATGGGACGGCGGATCCTGGACCCGCTCGGGCTGTCGGGCACCGTGGTGCCGGACGCCTCACCGGAGATCCCCGGACCGCACGCCCACGCCTACTACCGGTACGAGGACGCCGGTCAGGAGAAGACGGTGGACGTCACCCGGCACAACCCCTCCTGGATCTCCAGCGGCGGGGACATGATCTCGACCACCCAGGACCTGGCCACGTTCGTCTCCGCGCTGACGGACGGCCGGCTCCTGCCGGCCGATCTGGTGGCCGAGATGTGCGCGCCGCGCTCGACGGGCATCCCGGAGATGGGCTACGGCCTGGGGGTGTTCGTGCAGGAGATGGGTTCGAACGGCGGCACCCTCATCACCCACAACGGCGGTGTCGCGGGCTACGCGACGCTGATGTACGGCACGCCCGACGGGAGCACGATCCTGACCGCCTCGCTGAACTATGTGGACGACGCCGCGATGTCCCTGGCGGAGACGTTCCAGAAGACGTCGCGAAGGCTCGTCGAGGAGGTGTTCGGCGACGGGTCGGCCGACGAGACGACGCAACCGGCGGACTGACCGCCGCCACCTACCGGGCCGGCCCAGCTCCCCGAGCTGGGCCGGCCCGGTCGCATGGGCGCCGCCGACCGCTCATCAGAGGCCGATCCGACCGGCGCCCGCCCCTTCCCCCAGGACCCGGGCGGAACCGGGAAACACTCCCCACCGGTTCCCCGCGCCGTTCGCATGGTTTCTCGGTGGACGTGATGAAACGGCGTTCCGTTTCATCCGGCCATGGATTCTCCCCCGCCGTCCTCGAAGCGCCGCGTACCAGTGCGGTGGCCGTTACCGACAGGGACGGTTTTCCATTGGAGAATGGTGGTCGACCGCGTGCGCCGCCCACTCGCCCATGCTGAAGGATTGGGACCGGTGGGGCCGCCTGGAGAAAAGGGCCGGTGATCTCGATGTCACAGCAGGAAACGCCGGGAATCCCGAGGCGAGGGAGAGCGCGAAGAATCGCGGTGTGGTCCCTGGCCGTGTTCCTCGCCATCGCCTCCTTCCTCGCCGTCGGATATGTCAACCAGAACCTGACGTACTACGAGAAGGGGATGGAGGAGGTGACCGAAGCCGGATTCGTCGAGAAACAGATCGAGGTCGAGGGGCACTGGGCGAATTACGCGGAAGGGCCGGACAACGGCGTCCCCCTGCTCCTCATCCACGGACAGGGGGCCAAGTGGCAGGACTACATGCGGGTCCTGCCCGACCTCGCGACCACCTACCACGTGTACGCCGTCGACGTCTACGGGCACGGGAATTCGGCGAGCATCCCCGCCGAGGATTACACCAACGTCCGTATCGGGACGCTGATCGCGCGGTTCATGGAGGAGGCGATCGGAGAGCCCGCGGTCGTGTCCGGGCACTCGTCCGGCGGGCTGATCGCCACATGGATCGCCGCGAACCGGCCGGAACTCGTCCGGGGCCTGGTTCTGGAGGATCCGCCGTTCTTCTCGTCGATCATGCCCCGGGCCGAAAAGACGGCGGGCGGCGATCTCGCGAGGATCACCCACGATTTCGTCTCGCAGGAGGAGGAGTCGGACTTCCAGCGGTACTACGTCCAGCGGAGCAACTACTTCTCGTTCTTCGGCGGTCTTGAACAGGCCATCGTCGACTACTCGATCGGTTACATCGAGGACCACCCGCGCGAACCGCTGGAGATCTTCTTTCTCCCGCCGAACGTGAACATCTATTTCCAGGGGCTGGCCGTCTACGACCCCAGGTTCGGCGCCGCCTGGTACGACAACTCCTGGTACGAGGGATTCGACACCGAGGAGAACCTCGCGGCCATCACGGTCCCGACGGTGCTCATCCACGCCGACTACTGGTACGAGCACCACGGCTCCTACTACAACGAGGAGGGCGTGCTGATGGCGGCGACCGACGGTGAGGACCTGGCCCGGGTACGTTCCCTCCTCGACGGCGTGGAGGTCGTCGAGATCGACTCGGGACACCTCGTGCACTTCGAGAGGCCGGAGGAGTACACGAGGGTCCTCCTCGACTTCGCCTCCAGGGTGGCGTGAGCCCGTCGGACGGCCTCGACCGTCACCGGTCGGCGGAGCGGGACCGCTCCTCGGCGGAGGGCACCGCTACCGCGGAACCCGGCCGAACGAGGGGGCGGCCCGCCTGGCCCGGCCCCGGACGATCCGCGGTCTCCCCGGCGGGCGGATGAACGCGGCAGCCGCGCCCGCCGCACTGACCAGCCCGCGAGGGGGCTGTCCGTCCCTTTCGCCGGATATCCGGCCGCCGGCAGGATGTCCTCCGGGCGCGGACACGGTGGCGCGTCCGCGCGCCATCCGCCTGGTGGCCGGTCCACGCGCGTACCGTCCTGTCCCGCCCGGCGGCACCGGCGGGTCTGCGGGGAGGAAGGTCACGCGCCCCCGGCCTCGGTCAGGAACCGACTGGGCTCCTTGCGTCAGGAGACGTGCGGCCGGGCCACAGCGCGGGGAGGCCGTGCGCCGGGGCGTGCCCGAAGGGGGCGTGTCCGGTCCACGGCGGGCGCGGCCCCGGCGAGGAAACCGGTCACTCCCCCCGCTCGTCCCCCGGCTCGATCCGGCAGTCGGGGTCCGGGTAGAGGAGGGCCTCGCGGCCGTCACCGAACCACACCACGTAGGGTGGCGTCCCCTCCTCGCCCCAGACCTCGACGATCTCGCCCTCCGCGTCCCGGCCTCCCGCCACCCGAGTGGGCACGTGAATGGTGTCGCCGACGTTCGCGCGCATGCCTGCTCCCTCGCAGCCGTCCGGTCGGGCGGGGTCGCCCGACCGGTCAGCAGCATAGGGTGACCGAATGGTCGCCGCGCGTCTTCCCTGGGAGGTGGTGGACGGCCCCGGCCGGCCGATGAGGAGCGGGCGGCGGAGAGTCAGGAGAGGTCCTTGGCGAAGTGGTGCGCGGTGATGTCCATGCGTTCGCGCAGGTAGAAGCGGTGGGCCTGGTGACGTTGGACGCCGGAGTCCAGGTCGAGAACGCGGCAGCCGAGGTCGCGGGCGCGCTCCTCCAGATGGGCCAGCAGACGGTGTCCCACACCGGTCGAACGCGCCGTGTCCGCGGTCACCAGATCGTCGACGTAGAGCTTGCGCAGGGCGGCGGTGGTGTCCATGACCCGCCAGCCCGCGACCCCGACACAGACGCCGTCCAGGTAGGCGCCGGTGAACCGTAGCCCCTGGCCGTACCCCTCGGAGTAGACCCCGACGAGCAGGTCGCCGGTCAGGTGCGGTCGTAGTTGCCGGAGGACCGGCAGGAGATCGGTCGTGAGACGTCCGTCCGCGGGGGCCACGTCGACGAAATCGATGTCCGTTGTCATGATGAGGGAATGATCGCACGCCGAAAGGACGCCGCCGCGTAGACGGCCCGGCGTCCCGCGAAACGCCGGCGTGCGGGGCGGGCGCTGACGCGCGGCACGTCCGGGACCTCTTCGACGAACCCCGCCCCGCCCGTCGGATCGGCGCGTCGGGGCGCGCCCGGACACCGGACACCTCGAGGGCCCCCGCCCGGGCCGCCGGTCGTGGCGTCCCCTCCCCCCGGTGTCACGAAGCGCCGGATCCGATGAGACGGGGAACATCCCGCATTCCGGTATCAAGGACGGAGGGAATGACGGCACCTCCATACTTCCGCCTCGGAATTCACTCCAGCAACAAAAGGGAACTGATTTATCCCCGTCCCCGCCATGAACTTCGCCCCCTGGGAGCAGCGCGATCAATTCCCTTTCTCTCGACCGGACAAGCCGCTCCCTGTTCTCCGGTCCCGGCCACGTCAGGGCGATGAGCTGCCACAACGCGGCCGACCTCCCGGACATTTCCGCCTATCGCCGAAAAAGTCCTTGTCTTTTTCGGGAATCCGAGGTTAACGTTCGGGGGGCGTCGGTTGATCGTCGCCCTGGTCGGGCCTCTTGGAGGTGGACACGATGAAGATGCCCTTCTAACCCATCGCATGACGGAGAGCGGGGCCGGAAACGGCGACCCTCCGGTCCCGCGCCGGCCTTTCAGGGAGCCCCCGGCTCTCCCATAAGCACACAGGGCGCAGGCTCCCCTCCACGGAAAGCGTTCACGCGATGCTCAGGAATTCGGCGCTGGCGCGAGCCGCCGAACGAACACCGTACTGGCCGGTCCTCACCCACCCCCTGCTCCGGCGGATCCTGCCCGGCATCGGCGTGTCCGCCCTCGGCGGCGGGATGAGCTCCGTCGCGGTGAGCTGGCTGGCCATCTCCCTGGCCCCCGCCGACCAACGGGCCGTCTGGGTCACCGCGGCGGTCACCGCCTACGTCCTTCCCGGAACGCTCGGCGTGCTCGTCTTCGGGCGTCTCCTCAACGGACGCAGCGGCGCCCAGCTCGCCGGCTGGGACGCGATCCTGCGGGCCGTCGCGCTCGCGGCGATCCCCCTGCTGCACATGGCGGGGGCGCTGGACGTCCTGCTGTACGTGGTCCTGCTCGGGGTCTCCTCTCTGTTCAGCGCCTGGGGCAAGGCCGGCCGCTACACGATGCTCTCCGAGCTGCTGCCACGGGAACACCATCTCGCGGGCAACGCGGTCGTCAACGTCATGCTGGAACTGTCCACCGTGGTCGGGCCGCTCCTGGCCGCCCTGGTCATCGAGCACGGCGGCCCCGAACACGTCCTGGGCCTGGTCGCCCTGTCCTTCGCGGTCCTCGCCGCGACCTACCGGTTCGCCGTCCCCGCCGACCACCGGACGAGCAGGGTGGAGGCGGGAGCGTCCAGGAGCGAGGGGCTGCGCGCGATCGTCCGGGACCCCGCCCTGCTCGGTCTCCTCCTGCTCTCCTTCGGTTTCTTCCTGTTCTTCGGCCCCTCCACCGTGGCCATCCCGATCCACGTGGTGGAGGACCTGGGCGCCCCCGCCTCCGTCCTCGCCGGGTTCTACACCGCCTTCGGCGTCGGCGCGGTGGCCGGCGCCCTCCTCGCGGGCTACCTGCGCCGGGTGCCCCTGCTGCCCGCCACCACGGTGATCATCCTCGGCTTCGGCGGCGCGCTGGCGGGGATCGGCCTGGGACCGCCGGTCATCGTGTCCTGGGTCTGCTTCGGTCTGTGCGGTCTCTTCTGGGGGCCGTTCCCCGCGACGACGACCGCCCTGTTCCAGCGTTCGGCGGATCCCGGTTCGCTGCCGCAGGTCCTCGCCGCGCGGGGTGCGCTCACCGGGATGGCCTCTCCGCTGGGGGCCATGGCCGCGACGCCGCTGCTCATCGCCCTCGGCGCCCAAGGGGTACTGCTCGTCTCCGGTCTGACGCTCCTCGGCCTGGGGGTCACGGCGCTCACGTGGGCGGCCCTGACCCGGACCGGACGCGCCCCCTCCACCGATCCGGCCCGCCGGGAACGCTGACCCCTCGGCCCCGCCCCGAGTCCCATCCCCGTCCCGACCGTGGAGGCGCCGTCGTGACAACGCTGCTCATCGCCAACTTCCCCGAGGAGATCGTCGGCGACCTCACCCGGGTGTCGCCGGAACGCCTGCGGGCCTTCGGGCAGGGTGCCCACCGCCTGCTGTGGTACGCGCGCACCGGCGACGTCCTCGTCCTGCCCTCACGGCCCGATCCGGTCTACCTCGACTACGTGACCACGGTGACCGACACCGACCCGGAGACACTGCGCGTCCTGGTCCCCCCGCCCGGCTCGCTCGGCCCCGACGTACTCAGCGCCGACCGCCTGTACGCGCCCTCCTTCCGGGCGGAACTCGCCTCGGTGCTCGCCGACCGTCCGGCGCGGCGGGTGGTGTGCTTCTACACCGACCTGGCCGTCACCGACCTGGCCTCGGCGCTGGGTTTCGAGGCCGCAGTCCCCGGCCACGCCTTCAGCTCCCACGAGGGCGACGCGCTGGCCAACAACAAGGCGGTGTTCCGCGCGGTCGCCGCCGCGGCGGGGGTCCCCGTGGCCCCCGGCGTCTCCACCGACCGGCGCGAACGCGCGGAGACGGCGATCAGGACGCTCCTGGACTCCGGCCACCCCGTCATGGTGAAACAGCAGGTGGCGGCCGGTGGCCTGGGCAACGAGATCCTCAGCCGCGACGGCCGGGTCCGGGCGGCCGGGGCCCTGGAGGTCGTCACGCTGCCCGACGACGAGTCCCTGCGCGACTACCTGGACCGCCGCTGGGAGTGGCTGACCGGCCACCGGGGTCACCGGGTCGTCATCGAGCGCTACCTCACCGACGCGGTGACCGTCTACGCCGAGTTCGAGGTCGACGACAATGGCTGCGAACTGCGGGGCACCGGCGAGATCCTGATGGAGCCCGTCGCCGCCGGCGAGGTGATCCCGCCCGTCTCGATCACCCGGGACGAGGAGGCGCGCCTGGTCGAGCAGGCCCGCCGGCTGTGCGACGCCTTCCGGGCCATGGGCTACCGCGGCAACCTGTGCGCCGACGCCATCCGCACCCCCGCCGGGGAGCTGTTCTTCAGCGAGGTCAACGGCAGGGTCACCGCGTCCACCCAGATCCACGTGAACGTGATCGGCCGCGTCGTCGGCGAATACCACCGCCGACGTCGGATCTTCCTGGAACGCGCCGCCCACTGGGAGGTGACCTCCCTGCCCGCCGCGCTCGCGGCGCTCGCCGAGGAAGGGATCGCCTACGACCCCTCCTCGCGGACGGGGGTGCTGATCACCGCCGACTACGCGGCCAGTCGCGGCCGGGTCACCTACTGTGTCGTGGCCAAGGACCTGGAAACCGCCCGGGCCTACGAGAAGCGCGTCTCCGCCCTGTCCCCCTGACCCCATCCCAGCCGGCACGTCACGACGGGAAGCAGCATGTCCGCCCCAGGTTCCCTCTCCTCCCCACGACCTCCGGCCGCCGCCGCGGCCCCACGTCCCGCGGTCCACTCGTGGGACGAGTTCACCACGTTGCGCGAGGTGATCGTCGGTGACGCCACCCATTCGCGCATCCCCGACCAGCGCGACCCCTCGGCCTGGCTCAACTGCTATCCCGACCTCGGCCCCGCCGAGCTGGAACGCATCGAGACCGGCCTGTTCCCGGCACGGGTCATCGAGGAGTCCAACGAGGACCTGGAGGAGCTGGCGGCGGCGCTGCGCGGGCTCGGGGTCACCGTGCACCGGCCACCGGCGGTCGACCACGCGGACGAGTACGGCGCGCCGGGGTGGCGCTCGCGCGGGCGCAGCTCCTACTGTCCCCGCGACCTCGCCCTGGTCGTGGGGACGACCATCATCGAGACCCCCAGCCCCATGCGGGCCCGCTACAACGAGCTGTTCGGGCTCCGCGACCTGTTCCAGGACTACCTGCTGCGCGGAGCGCACTGGCTGGCGGCGCCCAAGCCCCGGCTCCGTGACGAGCTTTACGAGTACGACGAGCGGGGAAGGCCCGTGCTGGGCGAGGCCGAGCCGGCCTTCGAGGCGGCCAACTGTCTGCGGCTGGGGCGTGACGTCTTCTACCAGGTCTCGCGCAGCGGCAACCGGATGGGGTTCCGCTGGCTGGAGTCCACGTTGCGCCTGCTGGGCGAGATCCGGCTGCACCCGCTGGTGGGCCTCTACGAGGGGACCCACATCGACAGCACGATCGCGCTGCTGCGTCCCGGGCTGGTCCTCCTCAACCCCGAACGGGTCACCCCCGAGACCGTTCCGGCCCCGCTGCGCGGCTGGGACGTCATCTGGTGTCCGCCGATGCGCACCGGGCCGACGGTGCTGCCGCACACCCTGAGCACCCCGTGGGTCGGGATGAACCTGCTCATGGTCGATCCGCGGACCGCCGTGGTCGACGCCGACCAGACCGAGCTGATCGCGGCCCTGGAACGGCATGGGATCGACGTCCTGCCGCACCGGCTGCGGCACGCGCGTGTCCTGGGCGGGGGATTCCACTGCGTCACCCTCGACACCGTCCGGGACGGAGGGGCGGAGGACTACCTGGGCGGGGTCTGAGCCGCGCCCGTCCGGTTCCGCGCGGGTCCGGGGAACACCCCGGCGGGGATCCCCGCGGTCGATGCCGTCCCCTTTCCGCCCGTCGGGACGACCCATCGGACGGAAAGGGGAGGCGCAACGCTCAGTGCATCCCGAGCCGGGCGATCGGCTCGACGAGCTCCCGCTCCTCGTAGGCCAGGTGCGACAGCAGGGTGTCGGTGAGCAGGTCCACCGCGGCGCGGAGTTCGGCCATGCCGTCCGGCCTGGACACGAAGGCCACCAGCGCCCGGTCGACCCCTTCGAGCACGTCGTGGATGGCCCGGTGCTCCTCCTCCAGCCGGTCGATCACCGGGGCGAGGCGGGGGTCGCGACGCCGCAGGTGGGGGAACATCGACTGGTCCTCGATCGTGTGGTGGGTGGTGACGACCCGGCAGTAGGACTCGCAGTAGGTGCCCAGCGTCCAGTTGTTCTGGCGCATGGTCATCGTGTTGATGTGCGAACGCGCGGTGCCGACGTCCATCGCCCCGGCGGCCACCTGGTCGATGAGGTCGTGGATCTGGGCGAGTTCGGCGCGCAGCGCGTCGTGGACGTCGACCAGGTGCTGTCCGGCGGCCTGCTCGCGCGCGGTGTAGGTGCGCTCGGGGTCCGGCGCCGGCCCGGTGGGCCGGGTCGACTCGTCCCACACCCGCCTGTCACTGCGGCGGACGCCGTCGTCCGGCGTGGGGAGGACGGCGAAGGGGCCGCGCGCCTCGCCGGTCCGGGTGACCGACGCGGCCCTGGGCCGGGAGGCGGCCGCGGGGGCGGAGGGGGAGCGTTCGGCGGCCACCAGCTCGCGTACGGCCGGGGCCACCTCGGCGGCGAAGCGGCGCAGGTCGTCCGGGTCGTCGCTGCCGAGGATGAACACGCTCACGCCCTCGTCCAGGGCCAGTTCGGCGAGTTCCTCGACCCACTGCCCGACCGGGCCGTCCAGCGGGCCGCGCGAGGCCGGGGCGAAGCGGCCGGTGATGTTGAGCAGCCGGCGCACCTGCGAGGGGGACCGGCCCGCCTCCTGCGCGGCCTCGTCGACGATCGTGTTGCCGGCGGTGAGGTCTCCGGGTTTCAGGTAGGGCATCGACGGCAGCCAACCGTCGGCCGCGCGCCCGGTCAGGGCCAGCATGCGCGGCTTGTAGGCGCCGAGCCAGATCTCGGCGCGGTGGGCCGGCGCCGGGCCGCGCTTGGCGCCCCACACCCGGTGAAACTCGCCGTCGACGCGGACGCCGCCGCGCGCCTGAACGTCCCACATCTGTCGGATGACGTCGATGGCCTCCTCCAGGGAACGCACGGCCTGCCCGCCGGTGAGCCGGCGTCCGCCCATGGCCTCGATCGCGTCCCAGAACCCTCCGGCGCCCAGGCCGAGTTCCACCCGGCCGCCGCTGAGCAGGTCCAGGCTGGCCACGCTGCGGGCCAGCACCGCCGGTGGCCGCAAGGGCAGGTTGGTGACGTTGGCGGCCAGGCGCACACGCTGGGTGCGGGCCGCGACGTAGCTCAACAGGGTCCAGGTGTCGAGGAAGGCCGGCTGGTAGGGATGGTCCTGGAAGCTCACCAGGTCCAGTCCGACCTGTTCGGAGAGGACGGCGAGGTCGACCGTCCGTGCGGGGTCGGCGTTGGCCGGGGTGATGAAGGCCCCGAAGGACAGCGGGTGGCCGTAGTCCGTCATCGCCGGTCGCTCCTGGGCGTGTGCGCGGTCATCGTCGTCTCCTGTGATCGGTCCGGGCGGGCCTCATCGTGGGAACCGCCGGCTCCAATATGTTCTGTTTGACAGAATATCTGCCGCCTCCAATATCTGTGACATGGCCTAGCATTGGGGCATGACGGACGGGCACAGGGACGGCGGCCACCCCAGGCGACTCGACGACGACCTCGGGTGGATGCTGGGCGTCCTTTTCCGCGCCTACGCCAAGGCCGCCGAGCACGCCCTCCACGATCTGCCGGGCGGCCCCCGCGGCTACCAGGTCCTCACTGCCGCCGTCGCCGAACCTCCCCGCAACCAGGGGGCCATCTCCGAGGAACTGGGTGTCGACCGGACCGTCCTCACCTACCTCATCGACGATCTCGCGGAGCGCGGCCTGGTGACCCGCCGCCCCGATCCGGCCGATCGGCGTAGCCGGCTGATCGTCGCCACCGACGAGGGCGCAGCGATGTGGCGGCGGTGCCGGGAGGAGCTCCGGCACGTCGAGGCGCACCTGCTCGGCCCGCTCGACCCCGCGAACGCCACGGCGTTCCGCTCGTCGCTGCGGCGGCTCGCCTGTGAGGCGCAGACCCGCGACCCGCTCCGTGACCTGTGTACGGTGGTGCGCCAGGCACGCTCCCAGGAGGACGGGAACGCGTTCCCCGACGGAGAGGACCGGTCCAGGACCGGCCCCCCGAAGAGGTAGGACCTTCCGCTCCCCCGGCGGCGGCCGGCGCGCACGGAGCCGGGCGACGCGCCCCGGTCCCGCGGGATGATGTCAGAACATCGGGCGCTTCCGAGGGCGGTGTTCCGCCACGGCGCCGCTGTCAGGGTGCTGGGGGCGCGCCCCCTGCTCTCCGGCCCGGCCTCGCCGGAGGATCGCCGCCACGCCCCGCCCGCCGTCAGGGCGGGGAGTCCGGCCGTGCCGCCGCAATCGCGGGCCGTCTCGGCGGCGTCCACACGCCCCTGGCACAAGCCCGGCGAGAGGCCCGGTGGGACCGGCGGCCCCGCCGCTCAGACCTGTCCGCCACCCCTTACCCCGGGCTCACGACTATGGCCGCGGTCGCACCGGGGTGTGGGTTCAGGCGACAGGGGCCAGCGCCGCAAAAAACGGTTGAGCCCTTCCTCCGCGTTCCCGTAGGTTGCCCAAGACCCCGTCGCAGTGAGAACAGAGGACCAACCGCGTGACCCCGCCTGCTCTTCGGATCTGACACCTTCTCTCGCTCACTTCAAGCCGACCTTTCTTCCGTCGGCGCCGCCGGGCCGCCCATACGCGCCCGGTCCCACAGCGTTTGAGGCCGCGCTCGATCGGCTTCGTGTCAGGTCTAGAGAGATCATGTCCTCACAACCTCATACTGTGCTGCCCTGGGTCATCCGCCGGACCAGGCTGCCCCTGCTGTCGATGCGGTGCCTGGACTGCCGCTCGGAGACGGCCACCACCGGCGCGGGCAGGTTCCGCGTCAACGCCAACGGCAGACGGCTGGACGTGTGGCTGCTGGTTCGCTGCGTGTCCTGTGATCGGACGAGCAAGCTCACCGTGTACGAGCGAGCGCCGGTCAGGTCCGTCGACCCGGCCGAGCTCGACGGCTACCGGGCCAACGATCCGGAATTGGTGGCGTCCAGGCTGGTGGATCCGCTGCTCGCCCGGCGCAACCGCTTCACCCTGGACTGGAAGGGGGCCTGGCGGCTGGACACCCCGTCGGTGCGGCTCGACGAGGCGTGGCCGGTCCGGATAAAGGTCGTCTTCGCGGATCCGGTGCCGGTGCGTCCGGAGCGGCTCATCGCGCAGGGACTCGGCCTCAGCAGGAACGAGGTGCTGCGCCGGATCAAGTGCGACGTCTCGCTGCGCCGTCCGACGAGCGCGGGGTTCGCCTTCACCGTGCTGGCCGAGGGCTAGCGGGAGGGAGGCCGGCGGCGGTCCTCGCCCAGGCCGAGGACCGCCGCATCCGCCTGAAGCCGATCCGACCGACGGTTCGGCGTGGTCGTCGTCCCGCTGTCGCGGCGTCCGGGCGGAACGGCGGAGGCGCCGCGAAACCGCGGATCTCCCGGCGCCACGTGGATGTGCTGCTTGAGCGGTGGCGCGCGGACGAGGGAGTGGGCTCAGACCTGCTTCCGGTCCGTTCCAGTGGAGGCCGGACGGCAGGCCGCCGGAGGAGGTCGGGGTCATCGTCCGGAGGGTGCTGCACTCCAGCTCCCTGGCCCACCGCCGTCGCCGGGGCGGTGCTCCCCCTGGCGCGCCGCCCCGTGCGTCCGGCAGGCGGCCCGCCCCCGGTGCGCTGTCCCGCACCCCCGCCGTGCCCCTCGCCCTGCTCCAGACGGCCGTATCTTCCCCATGTACCGCATCACTGGCGCCGCAGAGCCGACGGAAGAACTCGCCTGAGGACGGCGCTCAGCCTCCTTCGAGTTCCCGGCGCACGGTAGCGGCGATGCGGGTGAGTGCGGTCCCGAGGTGGCGGCGCTGAGCGGCGCTGAGCGGATCGAACACGAGCCGCTTCACCTGCGCGACGTGTTCCGGTGCGCTCTCGGCGAGCTTCTGCCGGCCGGCGCCGGTCAGGGTGGCGAGGGTGTATCGACCGTCGCCGGGGTCGGGGCGGCGGACGACCCAGTCACGGGCTTCGAACCGGTCCATCACCTTCGACAGGCGGGGCAGGGTGCTGTCGCAGACCCGGGCCAGGTCGCTGAGCCGCATGGTGGCCTCGTCGGCCATGGACAACCGCGCCAAGACCCCGTACTCGAAGTTGGAGATACCTGCCTCTCGCTGCAGCTGGCGGTCGAGGGCCGCTGGGAGGGCGATGACGACCGTGAGCAGCGCCTGCCACAGCTCCTGCTGGTCGTCGTCGAGCCAGGGTTGAGTGTCCATGAGCTTCATCATACTTGCCCGGGCAACTCGCATCACTTGCCCAGGCAACTCTTAATGGGCTACCTTTCACTTGCCTCGGCAAGTGAAAATACTTGCTGAGGCAAGTGAAGGAGCTGGTTTTGACGACCACCACGAGCAGTCCGAATTCCCCCTTTCCGGCGCGCGCACCAGCCGCGGCCTACGACGACCTCCTTGCCCGGGTCCTGCCACAGGCGCGCGAGCAGCGGGTGTGGGACCCCTCCGACGGGCCCCTGCCCAGCCTCTTCGTCAGCCACGGCGCGCCGTTCACCCTCGACGATCCGCAGTGGCTCGGCGACCTCTTCGACTGGGCCCGGTCGATGCCCAAACCCCGGGCCATCGTCGTCGTCTCGGCCCACTGGGAACAGGCGCCGGTCGCGATATCCGGAGCCGCGGCCGGCGTCCCGCTCTACTACGACTTCAGCGGCTTCCACCCCCGCTACAAGACCCTTCCCTACGCGACCCCGGACGCCACCGACCTGGCTCGGCGACTCACGGGCCTGCTGGGCCCGACACCGGTGCACGAGTTCGCCGACCGCGGCCTCGACCACGGGGCCTTCATCCCGCTCATGGCCATGTATCCCGCCGCCGACGTCCCGGTCGTGCAGTTATCGATGCCCAGCCTGGACCCCAGCGCTCTGCTCGGGCTCGGAACACGCCTGCGGCCCCTGCGCGAAGAAGGCATCCTCGTCCTCGGCTCGGGCTTCATGACGCACAGCTTCACCGTCTTCCGCAGGCCGGAGCTCGCCGCCGCCACCGCGGCCTTCGACGAATGGGCCGTTGACGCCCTCTCCCGGGGCGACGCCGATGCCCTCATCGACTACCGCACCAAGGCACCCGACGCCGCGGTCGCCCATCCGACGGCCGACCATTTCGTCCCGCTGCTGTTCACCGTCGGCGCCGCCGATGACCCCGGCAGCGCCGTGAGCGCCATCGACCGCATGGTGATGGGCAACTCCATCCGGTCGGTGCAACTGACCTGAGCGCCTCGACGCGCTTCAGCTTCGCGCCTGTTCGCCCATCCCTCGGCGACGACATCAATACACCCTGGAGGAAAGTTCATGAAGGCAATCCGTTTCCACGAGTTCGGCGGCAGCGAGGTCCTGCGCTACGAGGACGTCGACCGTCCGGTCCCCGGCACCGGGCAGGTGCTGGTGCGGGTGGCGGCCACGTCGTTCAATCCGGTCGACGACCACATCCGCGCCGGCGCCCTGGCCGAGATGATGCCGATCACTCTTCCGTACGTGACGGGGATCGACCTGGCGGGCACCGTCGTTGAACTCGGCGCGGAGGTGACGGGCCTGGACGTCGGCGACCGAGTCGTGGCGATGCTGCCCCTCGACTCCGCCGGCGGGGCCGCCGAGTACGCACTCGCCCCGGCCGAGTCCCTGGCCCCGGCACCTCAGACGATCGAGCTGGTCGACGCCGCGGCACTGCCGCTGACCGGCCTGGCGGCCTGGCAGACGGCCTTCGAACTCGCCGAGCTGAAGCCCGGTCAGACCGTCCTGGTCAACGGGGCGGGGGGTGCGGTGGGCAGCCTCGTGGTGCAGCTCGCGGTCGACGCGGGAGCGCATGTGACCGCGGTGGACGCGCCGCAGCACGCCGACCGCCTTCGGGGCTACGGCGCGGACCGGGTCGTCGGCCCCCTCGACCTCGCCGCGGGCCCGGCCGCCGTGGGCGGTCCGTTCCAGGTCGTGGTGAACCATGTGCGCCTCTCCCCGGAGGAACTCGCCCAGCTGACGAACTACGTCGCCGACGGCGGGGTCGCCGCCAGCACGGCCGGCCCGATTCCCGAGAACCCCGACCGGAAGGTGCGCAGCGCGAGCCTGTGGGTCCGCAGTGACGGAGCCCAGCTGACCGATCTCGTCGCCAAGGTGGATGCCGGCAGGATCCGGCTCCACGTCGCCGCTCACCGCCCATTGGGCGAGCTGGCCGCCGTGCACGAGGAGGCCGCCGCCGGGCGGCTGCCCGGCAAGACCGTCGTGCTCGTCGACTGATCCCCCTGACCGCGCCCGACCGGGCCTCCGGCCGATCGCTCTCCCACCGGTGGGCGGTCCGGAGGTTCGGCGCGGCGGCCGCACCCGCGGCCCGCACCGGCCTCCGGGTCGGGCCCGTTCCTTTCAGCAGCCCGGCGCTGTGGCACAGGGCTCACGATGGGCGGTGGCACACGAGACCGCTTTGCCGCCGGACCTACTGCACCGGGTCCATGGGCGGGGCGGTGGAGTACGTGCACTGAGCCACCGCCCGCCGTCCCGGCTGCTGTCCGGGCGCGCCCCGGGTCTGGTGCTTCCGTCCGACCGGCGTCGGGCAGAGGGACCGCGTGCTGGCCGGCGCCGCCCCGGCGAGCGGGCGGGGCCGGTCGTCCTCCCCCCGGCGGAGTGGTGTTCAAGCAGGTCGGCATCGCCCACGACCCGCACACGGACAGATGGACGCTGCACCGGCTGCGCCATTCCGCGCTCACCCGCCTCGCAGCGGCCGGGCCCCGGCGACGTCGCGCCACGTCCGTCTGTCGCCTTGGGCAGGCACGTCCGCCTGGGCGAGGAGACCGCGGCGCGCATCACCGCCGAGCACGCTCCCTCCCGCCGCCGGGTCGCCGTCCCAGGCGGGGGCGCCCCAGCGCGGTGGCGGCCGGATGCGGGTCCCTGGAACTCGGCACGTTCCGGATGCCGAGAACGTGGCGCCGGCTCCGCCCCAGGGACACCAGCGGCCACGACAGGCCGCTCGACGGGGAAGGAGCACCACCATGACGATTCAACGGATGGACAACGTCGGCATTGTCGTCGCCGACCTTGAGGCTGCTATCGCGTTCTTCGTGGAACTCGGCATGGAACTGGAGGGCGAAGCGCGGATCGAGGGCCTCTGGGCGGACCGCACCGTCGGACTCGACGGCGTCCGCTGTGACATCGCGATGTTGCGGACCCCGGACGGACACGGCCGAATCGAACTGGCGAAATACCTCGCCCCCGCGGCGATCGGCGCCGGTTCGCATAACCCGCCCCACAACACGCTGGGCATGCATCGCGTCATGTTCGCCGTCCACGACATCGAGGACGTCGTTGCCCGCCTGCGCACTCACGGCGCCGAACTCGTCGGTGAGCTGGCCCAGTACGAGGACAGCTACCGGCTCTGCTACGTCCGCGGCCCCGAGGGGATCATCGTCGCGCTGGCCGAGCAGCTCAGCTGACAGCTCCTCGCGGCCGACCAGAAAGGTTCGCCGTACAGACCAGGAAAACGACAGGAAGAGGCGTACTCGGCCGGGCGGGCCGGATCGGCGGCACCGAGCTGCTCGGCGAGGGAGCCGACCGCCTCCTCGGGGACCGCGGTGCGCGGCTGGAGCGCGAAGCGCGGCCGATTCGCGTCGCGGTGCTTGGGGCGATCAGCTCCCTGGCGGCGTCGTCGAGGACGAAGAGGTCCAGTCGGCCCGCGGTAGCGGCTCGCCCGGCGTTTCCCCTTCTGCCGGCCCTCCGGGAGATCCCGACCCACCCGGCCCGCCTGGACGAGCTGGTCTCCGACGTGGGCATCCCGCACGGTTGCCTGGTCGGCAACACCACCGCCGAGCTCGTCCCCCATGACAGCGAGGCGACGGAGATCGTCACCCGCTCCTACCGGCGCTTCACCGACATCGTCGCCGACGCCCTTCGCCGCGCCCAGGCCGCTGGAGAAGTCACCGACACCGCCACCCCCGAGGCTCAGGCCCGGCTCCTGCTCTACCTCGTCCAAGGCCTCTCACCCGGCTCCAGGGCCGGTCTCGACAGGACGGCGGCTCTGGCCGCGATCGACGCGCTACGGGCGTGACCGGGACCATCGCCGCCGGCGCTTCACGACATGGGGGCGGCCGCAGATCTTCGGCCCGCCTACGGTGCCCCCTCCAGGCGAGGGCGCGCTCAACGGCGATGTGGTCGGAGGAGTGCCGGTGATGGCCACAGCCTGACATCCTCGACCTGGGAATATGGCGAGACGTCCTCCGCCAAGGGCCTACCGGTTCCGCCTTCGGGGAAGCCGGACGCCACCTTGCGGGTCCCGCGGACAACGGGTGCGCCACGGACACTCTCGCGTCGTTCCCGGCGTGGCCGGAATCCGTCTGGGGACGGACCCGGCGGCCGGCTTCCGCTGACGCTGCCGTCCCCCGAGCCCCGCACCGGGCACGTGATGGTGCCCGTGGTCCTCTCGTGAGGGCTCCCTCTGGGGAAAGGGCGAGGTCCCGTCGGTGAATCCCGTATTCGGCACCCGGACGGGAGAGGTCCCGCGCGTCGGCGGACGGACGGCCGGGGGCCGAGAGCGTTCCGCTCTCGGCCCCCGGCGCGTTCGGTCAGCGGCGCGGTCGACGCGCGACGGCGCCACGGCGCCGCCCCGCCCGCGGGGCCGCGACGGGCAGGCGGACCGGTACGCCCGAGGGTTCGCGTGCCCCGGTCACCCTGCTCAGCTCCGGATCCTCGTCATCGGCCCTCAGCGTGTGCGGTTCGATCCGGGCCCGGCTCATCAGCCGGGTCATGTCGCGCCGCTGGGTGGGCAGCACGAGGGTGACCACGCTTCCGGACTCCCCGGCCCGGGCGGTGCGCCCGCCCCGATGCAGGTAGTCCTTGTGGTCGGTGGGCGGATCGATGTTGACCACCAGGTCCAGGCCGTCCACGTGGATGCCGCGCGCCGCCACGTTGGTGGCGATCAGCGCGGTGACGTCCCCCCGCTTGAACTGGTCGAGAGTGCGCGTGCGCTGCGGTTGGCTTCGGCCGCCGTGCAGGGGCGCGGCGAGGACACCGTTGGCCAGCAGGTGCTCGGCCATGCGGTCCACGGCGCGCTTGGTGTCGAGGAACATGATCACCCGGCCGTCACGGGCCGCGATCCGGGTCGCGACGTCCCTCTTGTGCGTCTGCGTCACGTGGACGACATGGTGTTCCATGGTGGAGACCGCGCCCTCGGACCGGTCGACCGAGTGGACCACCGGGTCGCTCAGGAAGCGGCGGACCAACGCGTCGACGTTGCGGTCGAGGGTCGCCGAGAACAGCATGCGCCGGCCGCCGGCCGGAATCTGCCGGAGGATCGCGGTCACCTGCGGCATGAATCCCATGTCGGTCATCTGGTCGGCCTCGTCCAGGACGGCGCACTCCACCCGGTCCACGACGCAGTCGCCGCGTTCCATCAGGTCGCGCAGGCGTCCCGGGGTGGCCACGACCAGGTGGACGCCTTCGCTCAGGACGCGCGCTTGACGGCCGATGGGCATGCCACCCACGACCGTCGCCGTGCGCGCCCCCACCGAGCGCGCGTAGGGAGCCAACGACTCGGTCACCTGCTGGGCCAGCTCCCGGGTGGGGGCGAGTACCAGGGCCAAGGGCCGTCGGGGCTGGGCGTCGCGCCCCTCCAGCCGGGCGAGCAGGGCCAGCCCGAAGGCCAGGGTCTTGCCCGACCCGGTTCGACTGCGGCCCAGCACGTCGCGCCCGGCCAGGGAGTTGGGCAGGGTCGCCGCCTGGATCGCGGACGGGACGGTCAGGCCGTGGCGGGCCAGGGTCCGCTTCAACGGCGCGGGCATGTCCAGCGCCTCGAAGGAGTCCACCGGCGGAAGCGCCGGGGTGGCGGTGTCCGGGAGGGCGAACTCACCGGAGGGACCCGCCCCGCCTCGGGGACGCTCCGGGGTGCGGGGGCGCTGCCGGCCGTCCCCTCGGGAGGGCCGGCCACGGCTCGTGCCGGTGCGGTGTGGATGACTCATGTGGGGCCTTTCGCCAACGGCGTTCGCCGGGCGTGAGGCCGTGCGACCTCGCGGAGAGAACCGGGTACGCCGAAAAAGTGATGGGGTGACCGCGTTTCGACGCGAGAAATCCCGGGAGTGGTGGACGCCGGTGCCGGTCGGAGAACGACGGCTGCAGAATCCGGCGGAGAAAAAGAGAAAAGCGGCGGGGCCGGCGCCCAGAGGGCGGGCCCCTGCCGCTGGAGGAGCGTCGGCTCCCCTAGATCAGGGTGATGTTCTCGGCCTGGGGCCCCTTGGCCCCCGCGACGGCGTCGAACTGCACGGCCTGGCCCTCGGCCAGCTCGCGATAGCCCGTGGCCTGGATGTTCGAGTAGTGGGCGAAGACGTCGGGGCCGCCGCCGTCCTGCTCGATGAAGCCGAAGCCCTTGCTGCCGTTGAACCACTTGACCGTACCGGTCGCCATATGGATGCCTCTCGTTCGGAACATAAAGAAAACCGCGGATGACGATTTTCCGGTCACCGCGGTGATCGCCCGAAGAGATGGAAATTCAGCGGGTATCACGACTGCAACTTCCTCGAACCTAACACATGAAAGTCCTCCTGTCCCGAAAAACCGGTGTGGTGAAAGACATCGGTGTGTTCGGTATCGAAACGGGGGGAGAAAACGTTGGCCTCGGGGAGATCCTCCCGGACCGCCCCACGGTCGGGCGCGGCACCGGCTCGCCCCGACCGCTTCCGCGAAGGCGGCGGTGCCTCTGTCGTCACCGGGACGGACTCGTCCGGGGATACGGCCTCGGACGGGAGGAGCGCGGCCCGCGCGAGGCGGGGCGCCGGGCATGGCACCCTTGTTCCTGTTCCTCCGGGACGGCCCCGGACGGACGCCGCCGGCCGAGGGGCCTCCCCGGTGACGGGGATGGGTGTCATGGAGGTGCCCCAGTGGGTGAGGAGCGCATGCAGATCGGCGAGGTCGCCGAACGGACCGGGCTGTCGCTGCGGACGATCCGCTACTACGGCGAGGTGGGACTGGTGGAACCGTCCGCCCGCTCCAAGGGCGGGTTCCGTCTCTACACCACCTCCGATGTCGAGCGGCTGCTGCTCATCAAGCGCATGAAGCCCCTGGAGTTCAGCCTGGAGGAGATGCGCGACCTGCTGGCCACCCTCGACGAGCTGGCGGCGGGAGACGTCGACGAGTCCCGGCACGCCGAGTTGCTGGCCCGGCTGGACGTGTTCGCCCAGGCCACCGAGGAGCGGTGCCGGGTGCTGCGCGAGCGGATCGCGATGGCCGAGGAGTTCGGCGGTCGGTTGCAGGCCCAGCGCGCCAAGTACGAGCACCCGTCCGGCTGAGGGGCTCCCCCGGCCGTCGGGGGCCGCCGCTGCGGCCCGGCCGGACCCGCCAGCGCGACCGTGACGACCGTCTCACGACTCCGGCCGCAACTCTACCCTTACGTAAGAGTAGAGTTGCGGGTCGATGGCCCGTGGAAGCGCCACGGCGCCTCTCCGGTGCTCCCCTCCTGATCGCCCCCTCCGGGATCAGGGCCGCGGCAGCGTCGCCGCACCACCGGGAGGTCCACGCCCGCCGCTCCACCTCACAGGACGGTGCCCACCGGCCCTCGTCCCCGACGTTTCGCGGTCCGAAAGAGCGGGCCGCCCGGCATGAGATCGGACCCATGAGCTCACCCGCGGCGCCCACACGCCGACGTTTCTCCCTCCCGCCCCTCCCCTCCCCGGCGACGCTGCGCACCGAGGTGCTGGCCGGCCTGGTGGTGGCCCTCGCCCTGATCCCCGAGGCGATCTCCTTCTCGATCATCGCCGGGGTCGACCCGAGCGTGGGGCTGTTCGCCTCCTTCACCATGGCCGTGGTCATCTCCGTCGTCGGCGGGCGAAGGGCGATGATCTCGGCGGCCACCGGCGCGATCGCGCTGGTCGTGGCGCCGTTGTCCATCAACCACGGCCTGGGCCATCTCGTCGCCGCCGTCATCCTGGGCGGCGTCTTCCAGGTGGTGCTGGGCGCGCTGGGGGTGGCCCGGCTGATGCGGTTCGTCCCCCGGTCGGTGATGGTGGGCTTCGTCAACGCCCTGGCCATCCTCATCTTCATGGCCCAGGTGCCCGAGCTGCGCGACGTTCCCTGGATCGTCTACCCGCTGGTCGTGGCGGCGCTGGTCATCATGGTCCTGTTCCCGAGGCTGACCCGGGTGGTGCCCGCCCCGCTGGTGTCCATCGTCGCGCTGACCGCGCTGACCATCGGTGCCGGGCTCGCGGTGCCCACCGTGGGCGACAAGGGCGAACTGCCCTCCTCCCTACCGGTGCCCGGCATCCCCGATGTGCCGTTCACCCTGGACACCCTCACCCTCGTCGCTCCCTACGCGCTGGCCTTCGCGCTGGTGGGGCTGATGGAGTCGCTGATGACGGCCAAGCTCGTCGACGACATCACCGACACCCTCTCCAACAAGACGCGCGAGTCCATCGGCCAGGGCGTCGCCAACATCGTCACCGGCCTCTTCGGCGGCATGGGCGGCTGCGCGATGATCGGCCAGACCATGATCAACGTCAAGACCTCGGGCGCGCGCACCCGGCTGTCGACCTTCCTGGCCGGGGTGTTCCTGATGGTCCTGTGCATCGTGTTCGGACCATGGGTCTCCCAGATCCCCATGGCCGCCCTGGTCGCCGTCATGATCATCGTGTCGGTGTCGACCTTCGACTGGCACTCGGTCGCGCCGGCCACGCTCAGGCGCATGCCGCTGGGCGAGACCGTGGTCATGGTCGTCACCGTCGCCGTGGTGGTCGCCACCCACAACCTGGCCATCGGGGTCATCGTCGGTGTCATCACGGCGATGGTGATCTTCGCCCGCCGGGTCGCCCACCTGGTCGAGGTGTCCTCGGTGGTCGACCCCGACGGCGGCCAGGTCGTCTACGTCGTCACCGGTGAATTGTTCTTCGCCTCCAGCAACGACCTGGTCCACCACTTCGACTACGCCGGCGACCCCGACCACGTCGTCATCGACCTGACCCGCGCCCACATCTGGGACGCCTCCACCGTCGCCGCCCTGGACGCGATCACCACCAAGTACGCGGCCCGGCGCAAGACCGTGGAGATCGTGGGCCTCAACGAGCACAGCGCCCGCATCCACACCACCCTCACCGGGGAACTCACCGGCAACCACTGACCGGCCGGCGGCCCGGTCCGGCTCCGAAGGGGCTCTCCTGCGCGGCCGGGCGCCCTGCGGCGCGCGGGCGTGCCCGGCCGGATCGGTGAGGGGGCGTCAGGCCCGCTCGCGGCGGCAGCGCCCCGGCGGTCGCCGGATCGCCGCGGGGCCGCCACCGCCGCCCACAACCGGTCGTGCTCCCGCGCGTACCGCGCCGGCTGGTGCCGGATCCGCGTCCGCGTCCGCGTCTTCTGCGTGGCATCGGACAGGTGGTTGTGGACGGTCCCCTCCGCCAGGTGGAACCGGGCGGCGATCTCGGCGATCGAATACCCCTCGCTCGTCTCCCGCAGCACGTCGACCTCGCGGCCGGTGAGCGGGTGGTCGTCGCCGGCGATCTCGCCGCGGCCGTGCGGCGGCTCAAGGACGAGTCCGGTGGGACGTCATCCCCTACGGGGGTGGGACGCCCGTGCCGAGCCTCATCACCCAGGACCTGCTCGACGAACTCCACCTGTTCGTCAACCTCGTCGCGCTCGGCGCGGGCGTGCCGGTGTTCCCCCGTCTCGACGCCTACCGGCGTCTCCGGCTCGTCACGGCCCGGCCGTTCGAGTGCGGCGTCACCGCGTTGCGCCTCGAACCGGAACGGTTCTGCCCCTCGGCCGGGACGCCACCGAGGCGGCGTCCCGGCCGTCGAGGGCGCGAGGAGACAGCGGTCCCGCAAGAAAGTCCGGCCCTCCCCCGGAAAGGACCGGCGATCCCGGGTACGGCCGTCCCGCTCCGGGTACATGACGGTCGTCCCACCGGACGGATTCCAGCGGCGGAACCGCTTCGCGGGCCCCGACCATCAGGTGAGCCAATCGGGTCGAATCGGCCCTTCTCGCCACATGAGAACAGGGCCACCCGCTCTCCACGGACCTCCCCGATCTCCGCGCTCGTCGCTCATCCTCCCTGTTCGGAGCCCGAATCCTCGGGAGCGCCCGCGGCGTCCCCACTGGCCTGCCCGGTGGCGCGCAACCTGCGCCACAGATACCTGCGCTCGGGCTCGGTGCCCACCAGTTCCAGCGCCCGCTGGTAGGCCGCGGCGGCCTCGGGCAGACGGCCGAGCCGGTGCAACAGCTCCGCCCTCGCCGCCGCGTAGGGATGGTGGTGGCGCAACCGTTCCTCATCGGCCAGCTCGTCCAACAGGACCAGACCGGCCTCGGGGCCGTCGCGCATCGCCACGGCCACGGCCCGGTTGAGGCGGACCACCGGGGACGGCGCCAGCGCCAGCAGCACGTCATAGAGGGCCACGATCTGCGCCCAGTCGGTGCTCGCCACGTCCACCGCCTCGTCGTGCAGCGCGGCGATCGCCGCCTGCACCCCGTAGACGCCCGCGCGTCCTTCGGTCAGGGCCTCGGTCACCAGGACACGGCCCTCCTCGATGAGATCCCGGTCCCACAGCCCGCGGTCCTGCGCCTCCAGCAGGACGAGTTCCCCGTCCGGCCCGGTGCGGGCCGCGCGACGCGCGTGGACCAGCAGCATCAAGGCCAGCAACCCCGCCACCTCATGCTCGGAGGGCAGGAGGCGGCGCAGGATCCGCGTGAGCCGGATGGACTCCTCGGCCAGGTCCGGCCGCTGGAGCTCCTCCCCCGAACTGGCCGCGTACCCCTCGGTGAAGAGCGAGTAGAGGACCTGGAGGACGTCGGGAAGGCGCCGGGGCAGCTCGTCGGCATCGGGCACCCGGAAGGGGATGCGGGCCTCCCGGATCTTCCGCTTCGCCCGCACGATCCGCTGGGCCATCGTCGCCGTGGGGACGAGGAAGGCCCGCGCGACCTCGGCCGTGGTCAACCCGGCCAGGTAACGCAGGGTCAGTGCCCCACGCGCCGGCGCGGGCAGGGCCGGATGAGCGCAGGTGAAGAACAGTTGCAGCCGCTCGTCGGGGAACTCCGCTCCGGTGCCCTCGGCCGGGGTGGAGGCGGCCCGGCCCGCCTCCACGTACATGACGGCGAGCCGGGCGGCATACGCCTGGTCCCGGCGTAACCGGTCGACGGCCTTACGGCGGGCCGTCGTCAGCAACCAGGCGCCGGGCCGGGACGGGACCCCGTGCGCGGGCCAGTGGGCCAGGGCCGCCTCGATCGCCTCGGAAGCGGCCTCCTCGGCCAGGTCGAGGTCGCCGAACCCCCGGGTGAGGGAGGCGAGGAGCCGCCCGCGCTCCTCGCGGAACAGCGCCTCCATCGCCGCCCCCGTGTCGATCGCCCGTCCCTCCACGGCGGTCAGGCGCCGAAGTCGGCGACCGGCCGCACCACCACCGCTCCCCCGCCGCGCGCCCCCGGGCAGCGTGCGGCCCAGTCCAGCGCGGCGTCCAGGTCGGGGACGTCGATGACATAGAAGCCCCCGAGGAGTTCGCGGCTCTCCGCGAAGGGGCCGTCCACCACCGTTCGCTCCCCGTCGGGACCGACCTGGACGGTGGTGGCGGTGACCAGGTCGGCGAGGGATTCCGCCGACACCAGGATCCCCGCGTCGCGGACCGACGCGTCGTAGTCCATCCAGTCCTGGACGGTGCATCCGACGGCCGTGCCGTCGGCGTCCGCGCTTCCGGCGTTGATCAGCAGCATGTACTTCATGTTCTGGGCTCCTGTCGGCTTCGTGATCTGGGTGCGGTGAAGCGTCGCGCACCATGACGACGAACGGGATACGGCCGGATCGACATCCTCTCCGAGATTTTTCCGAACGATTTCGCGGCCCCTTTCGGGGCGGGCCGTCACGACGGTGTCCGGCGGGCCGCGCACCGTCGGCATCGCGGTACCGACCTCCCCGAACGGTCGGCCCGCCGACCGTGCCCGCCGCCCGGTCCGAACACGTCAAGCGAGGGCGACGGAGCGGGAGAGCGGCGCCGCTCCGCAACCGCCGACACCGCGGGTGGACTCTCCCATCGTGGGAGGGTCCACCATGGTGGGGTGCGAGATGGACTCCTCACCATCGGGCGCTTCGCCCGCCTGTGCCGGCTCAGCGTCAAACAGCTGCGGCACTATGACGAGATCGGGCTGTTGGCCCCGATCCACGTGGACGTCGACTCCGGCTACCGCTACTACGCCCCCGCGCAGGCCGGCGACGCCCTGACCATCGCCCTGCTCCGGGAGATGGACCTTCCCCTCGCCGTGATCGCCCGGACACTGGCCGCCGACCCCGGGGACAGGGCGCGGATCCTGCTTGCCGAGCGGGACCGGCTGGCCGAGCGGATCCGCAGGGATCAGGCCCGACTGGAGATGCTGGAACGGTTGGCCGAGGACGGCCTGTCCGGCTACGAGGTGAAGATGGGCAGGGAACCGCGGCGGCGGCTGGCGGTGGCGCGGACCGTCTGCTCACCCTCGGGGATCGGCGCGGGGGTCGAGGAGTGCGCGGGCCGGCTGCTGCCCGCCCTCGGCCGGGCGGGAGTTGCCTGGGAGCAGCCACTGTGGGGGCTGTACCCGCTGGACGTGGGCGAGCCGATGGAGATCGCCCTCGCGGCGCAGACGCCGCCGGGGTGGGAGGCGCCCGGTCTGGAGTTCGAGGTGCTTCCCGGTGGACCCGTGGTCGAGACCGTGCACATCGGGTCCTACGCCCGGCTGCCCCTGGCCTACAACGCGCTCTTCACCGCCATCCACGAACGCGGTCTGCGCCCGTGGGCCCCCGCGCGCGAGGCCTATGTCGTCGGGCCGGCGAAGACGCTACACGAGGAACAGGTGACCCGGGTGGTCATCCCCGTCCGAGAGGACATGACATGACGAGGGTGAGGGGCGTCGTCGCCCGAGGCGCGCGCCATTGCGAGACGAACACCCTGGGGGTGCTGTTGCGGCACGAAGGGATCGACCTGTCCGAGCCCATGCTCTTCGGCCTCGGCTCGGGTCTGTCCTTCCTCTACTGGGACAGCAGGAACATGGGCTTCCCCTTCCTCGGAGGTCGGGTCAAGCCCTTCGAGCTCACCAGGAACCTGGCGACCAGGCTGGGACTGGAGCTCGCGGTCAAGGAGACCACCTCTCCCCGCAGGGCCTGGGAGAACGTGACGGCCCCCATCGACGCCGGACGCCCCGTCGGGCTGCAACTCGACAGCTACCACCTGGAGTACTTCACGGCGAAGGTGCACTTCGGCGGCCATATCGTCGCCATGTGCGGTTACGACGACCACGACGCCCACCTGGTGGACACCGGACGGCAGGGTGAACCGGTGTCCACGAGTCGGGTCAGCCTCGCCCGGGCCAGGGCCGCGCGCGGCCCGATGACCGCCCGGCATCGTTCCTTCACCCTCACCGTTGCGGGGAAACCGCCCCGCCCCCGGGAGCACGTCGTCCCCGCCATCACGGCCTGTGCCGCCGCCTTTCTCGACCCGCCCATCGCCAACCTCGGCTACCGGGGCATCGAGAAGGCCGCCAGGCTGGTGCCCACGTGGTTCCAGCGGACCGACGACCCGCGGCGGGACCTGTCGCAGGTCGCCTTCCTGATGGAGGAGGGCGGCACCGGTGGCGCCCTGTTCCGCAACCTCTACCGCGACTTCCTCGCCGAGTGCGCCGAACTCCTCGACGACAGCCGCCTGCGCACCGGCCACGGGCTCTACGCCGAGGCCGCGTCCCTGTGGACCGAGGTCGCGGCGCTGATCGCGCGGGCCGGTGGAACGGGTGACGCGCGGTGCCTCGAAGAGGCCGGCACGGTCCTGCGTGACGTTTCGCGCCTGGAACGGGAGGCCATGCGGACGTTGCGCCGCCTCGGGGAGTGAGGTCCGACGGAGATCCCGGGCGTCCCAGCGCGGTGGTCTTCGGAAAGACCCGGAGATCACCGCGCGGGACGTGAGGGGGACGCCGGTGTCCGGCCTGCTTCGAATGCGGGCCGGTCAGTCCAGGTCGGACATGTCGAGCACGAAGCGATAGCGGACGTCGTTGCGCCCCAGGCGGTCAAGGGCCGTGTTCACCTGGGACGATGGCAGCAGTTCGATGTCGGCGGTGATGCCGTGCTCGGGGCAGAAGCGCAACATGGCGGCGGTGGACGGGCGGCCGCCACTGCCGGCGGAGCCGAGCCTCTTGCGGCCGATGAGCAGGTCGGTGGTGTTCACCCGGCCCCAGGTGGCCGAGGTGGCTGAGGGTGCCGGCCACGGCGACCACGCGTGGGTGGGGCCAGGTCGTGGGGGGCGGAGATGGTGTCGATGACCACGTCGAACCGGTCTCGGCCCTCTTCTCCCGAAGCTGCCGCGAAGTGACAAGGAGCTCTCTGTAGCGGATCAGGGGTGGGCTTGTCAGGGGTTTGGATCTTCTGGGCCTGTCGGGGGGTCGTGCTCGGAGAGGTTGGTCCGGTCATGACGACCGGAAGGAGACCGGAGTGCGGCAGGAGTGGGAGCCGGAGGACCTGATCGAGGCCTGGACGCTGCTGGAGGAGGACCAGGAGCGGCTGCGGAACAAGTCGGGGACGAACCGGTCGGGGTTCGCGCTGTTACTGAAGTTCTTCGAGGTGGAGGCCCGGTTTCCGGAGGACGCCGGGGAGATCCCGGTGCCGGCGGTGTCCTACGTCGCCCAGCAGGTGAAGGTGCCCGTGGAGGAGTGGGCCGCGTACGACTGGGCAGGGCGGGCGATCAAGCGGCACCGGATGGAGATCCGGGGCGCGTTCGGCTTCCGTGAGTGCAGCGAGGAGGACCAGGCCCAGCTCGCCGATTGGCCGGCGGTCGAGCTGTGCGGGGTGGAGCTGAACCGGGACCGGCTGGCGGAAGCGATGGTCGCCCGCTGCCGCAAGAACCGGCTGGAGCCGCCGACGCCGGGGCGTATCGCCCGGCTGGTGGGGTCGGCGGTCAGCACCTTCGAGGAACGGTTCTGCGCGGCCACCGTGGGGCGGCTGTCGGCGGCGACCCGGTCCCGGCTGGACGATCTGATCGCTGAGGACACCGGCGCGGGCGAGGAGAGCGCGGGCGGCGGGGGCACCTTCTTCGCTGAGCTGAAGGCAGACCCGGGCGCGCTGGGGCTGGACAGCCTCCTGGCGGAGGTGAACAAGCTCCAGCGGGTGCGGGCGCTGGAGTTGCCGCCGGAGCTGTTCGGGGACATGTCGGAGAAGCTGGTCGCGGCCTGGCGGGCACGGACGGCGAAGGAGTACCCCTCGGACCTGCGGGCGGTGGCAGGTCCGGTGCGGTACACGCTGCTGGCCACGTTGTGCCATGTGCGGGAGACGGAGATCACCGACTCGCCGGTGGAGCTGTTCGTCCAGCTCGCCAGCATCTACCGGGCACTCGCCGAGCACGAGAAGCGGGTGGCGTACCCGGAAGCCATCGAGGCCGCGCACGCCGACTTCGCCGCCCTTCAGGCCGAGGAGGTCCCCGGGCCCCGCCTCGCCGCTCCTGCCTGAGCCTCACTCTGATTGCACAATGTTACTCGTCACTCCGTGGCAGCTTCGGGAGAACAGGGCCCTCTAGACAGACCTGAACCCAGGAGGCGTGGGCGTGATCAACCCCGGGGCGCTCCCACGGCCAGCGACCGCAGGTGCTCGACGATGTCGGCGCACACCCGGTCGAAGACGGCCAGGACCTCCTCGGCGGCCGCGCCCAGCACCGCCTCCCCGGGCTCGGAGTCGCCCTCCAACAGCGTGGTGACCGTCTCGGCCAGGACCAGACCGGGGTCGCGGTCGAGGGGCGGTCCGGTGAAAACGGCGGTGGTCTGCACCGCGAAGAACCCTTTCAGCAGCGCGTGCAGCGCGTAGGCCTGGTCGCTCAGGGCCCGGTCCTTGCGGACAAGACCGTGCTGGCGCAGGACATCGAGCACCGCTGTGCACAGGGCTTCGGGCGCGGCCCGGGCGAAGACGTCCCTGCTGTCGGTGTGGTAAGCCATCAACCGCAGGGCGTCCTCGTCGCCGGCCTGCAGGCGCTGGTTCAACAGCGGGACGAGCATGGTGTGCAGCAGCAGAGCTGTCAGGCGTCCGGGCCGCACCAGGCCGGGATCGGCCTCCAGGGCTCGACGGACCTGGTTCAGGCCCTCCACCAGCTCGCGGCCTACCAGGTCCAGCAGCAGGTCCTCCTTAGTGGCCCAGTACAGGTACACGGTGCCCTTGCCCACCCCGGCGGCACGAGCGATCTCGGCGATGGTGACCTTGCGGATCCCATGGTCGAACACCAGCTCGCGGGTGGCGCTGAGGATCCGGGCGGCCTTGGGTGAGTCGTGCTCGACCGGCTGGGGCATGGGGATCGTCCTTCCTGGACCGCGGGCAGGGCCCGAAGAGCTGTCAGGGTGCGGCGATGTCCAGGGCCTTCATCCGGAAGTCCTCGCTCCTGGACATCTGTTTCTGCAGGACCGTGCCGATCAGCGGCGCGTTCCTCAGTCGCATCATCGCAGCCCGCCGACGCTGCTGGGACCGGTCGCCGGGGGTGAAGAGCTGGCGCATCTGCATACCGCTCTTGAGCTGGTAGGCGATGAAGGGCGACAGGCGCTTGTGCCAGGAGTCCAGGGCCCGGCCCAGGTCGTCGGGGTGGCGGTCGAGCATGGTGCCCAGCAGTTCGGCCCCGGCCATGGCGGTGGAGGCTCCCATGCCCGAGTACAGGGTCAGGCACCAGGCGGCATCGCCCAGCAGCACGACGCGGCCGTGGTGCCACTGCCTCATCCGCACCTGGTGGACGGAGTCGAAGAGGAAGTCGTCGGCCTGCTCGAGCTCCTCCATCAACTGGCCCAGGATCGGGCCGGGGGGCTCGGGGCCGAAGGCGGCGCGCACCGATTCCACGGCCGGACGGGCGAACTCGGCGTCCACGTCGCCAGTGCGCCAGGAGAAGAGCAGGCCCGGGGCGTGGTCGCCGAAGGCGAAGGTCCAGGCGGAGCGGCCCGGTTCGGCCAGCACCACGGCGTCCTGGGCGCGGAAGCCCTCCAACGGTCCGCGCATGAGTGTGGCAGCGATCATGTAGTTCAGGGCGTGCAGGTGGTTGGCGTCAGGGCCGAAGACCAGGCGGCGCACGGTCGAGCGCATCCCGTCTGCGCCCACGACCAGGTCGAATGCCTCGGTGGTCTCGGTGCCCGCAGCGGTGTCGTGCAGGGTCACGTGCGCGGCCGCGGTGTCCTGGCGGATGTGCACGGGCACGGTGGCATAGCGGATCTGCACGTCCTGGGGCAGGGCCTCGAACAGGGCGCTCTCGATGTCGCCGCGCAGTACCAGCCGCGGGTGTCCGGGCAGTTCGTCGTACGACATCCCCCTGCTGCGTCTGCCGGCGCGGTCGACCTCGTAGCCGACGGTGTCAGGGGCGGTGCGGTCACCGATCTGCTCCAGGACCCCCAGGCGCCGGGCCGTGGCGACGCCGGTGCCGAACACACCGACGAAGTAGCCGCCCGACCGCCGCCCTGGGGCGCGTTCGACCACGACCGGCTCCCAGCCGATCTGGTGCAGCCGCAGCGCCGCAGCGGCCCCGGCGATACCCAGCCCGACTACCAGCGCCCGCGGTTTGCCACTCGTGCCCGTCATGTCTTGCGTCCCTTCCTCGGAGTCTGCCCATCCCACAGTAGAACCAACTGACCAAAATGCCCAGATGGTCAGTCAGTGGCGTGGGACACAGTCAGACAGCGGAACCTCTCACCTGGACCGGGGCCGAGATCGGGAGGACCGCCGTCGCCCCCGAGGGGCCGGTCAGGGTTGTGCCGGTAACGCCCTCCGTGATGTCAGTGACTGAGCGCGAAGCCCTGTGCGTGTCCGAATGTCGATCATTCGTTGAACACTCCCCCTCGACCGCCCTGGAAGGGGCCTGGGCAGGGGCTGGAGTGTCGAGAAGGCCAGGCGTACGACAACGTGACCAGGACCGTTCTCCGTACGCTCGGGGCGTGGACTCCTCTCCCGTGCTGCTCGACGACCCGCTCGCGCCCGCCCGGGGGCGCGGCCGGTCACGGGTGTCCCGGTGAAGATCTCCCGTTCCTCCCGGGAGATCCGGTATCGCCTGCCGGCCCGTGACGCCTTGAGCCCTCCTTACCCGCAGGGGGCCGGCCGGTGGTGACGCGGAGGCCCGCCGAGGTCGCCACCGGCCCCACCCGGTGGAACCACGGCGTCGACGTCTCCGTCCCGGCCTCCCGGACCCCCAACGGGAAACCGGCACGCCGAAACGGCGCCGGGGGAGAGTAGCTCCAACGGCGCGCGTGGGCGGCGGCCCGCGGGACAACGGTGGCGGAGCGCGCGCTAGGGCCCTCGCCCTGACGACGCCCGGCCGCGGCACTGCGCGGGCGGGTTCTACGGAAGCGGGCGGGTGCCCCGCAAGAACTGGTCGACCGCGGCCTCCACGAGTCCGTCGCGCAGTTCCGGTTTGACGATATTGCCGTTGATGATCGAGGCGATGCCCTGAAGGGTCGCGAACAGGACGATCCCGATCCGCTCGGGGTCGCCCGCCTGGAGCTCCCCTCGCTCCTGCCCCTGCACGATCAGCGCGTTCAACAGCCCGAATGGCGCTTCGGCCGCCTTGACGATCCGTGTCGCACCCGGCCGGTGCTTGCTGGTGTACATCAGCTCCAGGAGCGCGGCGTTCTCGGTGGCGAAGCGGGTGTAGGCCGTCGCGGCGGCACGCGCACGAGCCGGGAAGTCGTCGCCGGCGTTCGCCAGCGCGCTACGCAACGCGGTGTCGAGCTGGGCGAATCCGGCCTCGGCGAGCGCGTCCAGCAGTGCCTGGCGATCCGGGAAGTGCCGGCGCGGCGCGGCGTGACTGACGCCCGTCTCCTTGGCCAGCTCGCGCAGCGACAACTGGTCCACGCCGCGCTCCCGTAGGACGCGCTCGGCCGCGTCGAGCAGCGCGGCCCGGAGGTTTCCGTGGTGGTAGGGCCGCCCTTGGGTCACGTCTGCCATGGGATCTACGATAGCAGTCATGTTTGCATTGACTACTTTGTTTTCGCTGACTACTTTGTAGTCCATGACAACATTCTCCGTTTCCGACATCCCCTCCCTGGCGGGACGCACCGTCGTCATCACCGGCGCGAACAGCGGGATCGGCCGCGTGACCGCCCGTGTCCTCGCCGCCAGGGAGGCGCGCGTCGTGCTCGCCGTGCGCAGCCCCGAGAAGGGCCGCGCGGCCGCCGCCACGATGACCGGCCACGTCGAGGTCCGGCCGCTCGCCCTCGCCGACCTCTCCTCGGTCCGCGCGTTCGCCGAGAACTTCACCGAGCCCGTCGACGTGCTGATCAACAACGCGGGGGTCATGATCCCGCCGCTCTCCCGCACGGCCGACGGCTTCGAGCTACAGTTCGGGACCAACCACCTGGGACACTTCGCGCTCACCAACCTGCTCCTGCCACGGATCCGGGAGCGGGTCGTCACCGTCTCCTCCAACGGGCACAGGGTGGGCGCGATCGATTTCGGCGACCTCAACTGGGAGCACAGGCCCTACCGCGCGATAGCCGCCTACGCACAATCCAAGCTGGCCAATTTGCTGTTCACGACCGAACTCCAACGACGGCTCGCCCGCGTCGGCTCACCGGTGATCGCGACCGCCGCGCACCCCGGCGTAGCGGCCACGAACCTGCTGAGACCCGACGGCCGGCGACGCGCGGTCCACCTCGCGCAGAAGGCGGCGATCGCGCTTTTCACGCAGAGCGACGAGGACGGGGCCCTTCCGACGCTCTACGCGGCCGTGGCGGAGATGCCGGGCGACGGTTACGTGGGCCCGGGGGGCTTCCTGGAGGGACGCGGCGCCCCGAAGCCGGTCGGCCGCTCGGCGCGGGCGCGCGACACCGAGGTGGCGCGCCGCCTGTGGGAGGTCTCCGAAGAGCTGACGAAGGTCACCTTCCCCGAGCGTTCCCTCTGAGCGTCTGCCCCGCGCTCATCGCCTCTCGATCCCGGGATGCTCGACCGGCCGACCTCGCGGAACACCTGGTGGACGCGGTTCCCGCGGGAGCCGGAGCGTGGCCACCCCGGCCGGTGGGCGGGCCGCACCCTCCACCACCGGCGCGGGAGCCCGTGGAGCGGACGCGTCCCCGATCAGCGTGCCGATGCTCCTCAGCACCTCCGACATGGCGCCGAACGCCCCCAGCACGATGATCTTGAGGATGGCGCGTTCCTCGTCGTAGACGGCCTCGACGCGCAGGCGGTCCTCGGGGGCGTGGCCCTGGACCGAGGTCAGGAGTGTGTTGGATAGCCGGATCACCGCCTCGCGGTCGATCGCGTCAACCCCTCTCCGCCTCGGCCAGGACGATCCCTACCACGGTGGACGGCACGGCCGCGGCCGACCATGTGGTCCCACCGGCCCCGCATGGTCACAGCGCCGGCCGTCTCCTACGAGACCGGGGTCTCCAGGTGCGGCCAGGCAGATCGCCTCCTTCACTCTCCGGCGTGGGCGTACAGTACAAACGGAGAGCCGTCCGCTTGTACCGGGAGGATGAGACATGACCCGAGCCGGCGAAGCGGTGCAGCGCGCTGACGCGCAGCGCAACAGGGAGCGCATTCTCAAGGCCGCCGTCGTGGAGCTCGCACGCGACGCGGACGTGTCACTGAGCGCGATCGGCAAACGCGCCGGGGTCGGCCAGGGCACCCTGTACCGCCACTTCCCCGACCGGGAAGCCCTTCTCTGGGCGGTCCACCAGCGCGAAGTCGAAGGGCTCGTCGGCTCCGCCCACGAACTGACCGAGGCGACCGAGCCCGACCGCGCGCTGCGGGCGTGGATGTCACAGCTGGCCCGCTTCGCGCTCACCAAGGCCGGCCTGGGCGGCGTGACACGTCAGACGGACGGCGCCGAGGACACATCCGCCCGCCCGGGGTACGCCCTGGTCATCGGGGCCATCGAGACCCTCCTCGCCGCGAATCGGCGAGCCGGCACCATCCGGCCGGACATCACGGTCGAGGACTTCGTCATCCTGGTCTCCGGCCTGTGGCAGATCGCCCCCGATGAGCGGTGGGAGGCCCGCGCCGAGCGGCTCCTCGATCTGGTCATGGCAGCGCTCCAGGCGGGACCCCGCGCCCTCCGGTAACGTCGTCCCTCTGGGCGTCCTTGTCAGGCGGACAGTCGTCCGCTACGCTCCGGTCAGCCGGACAGCTGTCCGCTTGGCGGGTGTCGCCTTCCTGGAAGGCCGCGATGCTCGGGCGCAGAGAGGGACACGGGTATGAAGCTGCTGATCCTGGGGGCGACCGGCCACACAGGGAAGCATGTCGTCGAACGCGCGCTCGAACACGGCGACACGGTCACCGTCCTCGCCCGCCGGCCGGAGAGGCTCGCTCCCCTGGCGGGGCGCGTCACCGTCGTCGCGGGAGACGCGACGTCGGCCGACGACCTGGCGAAGGCGATGGCCGACCAGGACGCGGTCATCTCCACCATCGGCCGCGGCACCTCCATCCGCGCCAATGATCTCTTCACGCGAGCGGCGAGTGCGGTGGACGCGGTGGCGAAGAAGACCGGGGTCTCCCGCCTCGTCTGGATGTCGTCGTACGGGGTGGGCGCCACATACGAATCGGCAGCGCCCCTTCAGAAGGCCATGTACAAGACGTTCCTGCGCGACATCTACGCCAACAAGGCCCTCTCCGAGAAGACCATCCGCGCGAGCGGACTGGACTGGACGATCGTCTACCCCACCGCCCTCACCAACGGTCCGGCCAAGGGCGCCTACCGCGTGGGCGATCACATCGAGATGAAGGGGGTTCCCCGGATCAGCCGCGCCGACGTCGGGCACTTCATGCACGACGCGGTCCACGATCCCGCCTGGATCCACCGCGAGGTCATCATCACCGACTGACGTGCGCGCGCCATGACCAGCGCGGTCACCTTCCTCCTCGACGGAGCCCGTCCGATTCGCCGCCTCGGCTCCGGCGGTCCGCGTCCGCCGGATTCACCGGCCCGTCCGGCCCCGAGAAGGCGCGGACAGATAAGCCGGAATCCACGAGTGCGCGCAGGGCGCTGCTGACATGCCAGAGCGGACCTCATTCGTGTCCTTTCATGACGCTCCGGTAGCCCAGCGTCGGTTGTCCCACGGTGGAGGGATCGCGGATGAAGCCGTGTCTGCGCTGAAGACATGGCATGCGAATGACGGAGGGTGTCGAGCGGGTCGAGCAGCACGGTCACGTCCGGATCCGGTTCTCCCGAAGGGCCGGGACAGGGCGGGGAATCCGTGGACTGTTACGCGGTCGGGTACGAATCACCGGCTGGTGATTCACGGGGAGGATTCCTTCGGTACGGCGGCAACCCGAGGTGTGGTGGTCCGGGATGGAGAGCATCGCGGGCTCCTCCACCCGGGGCGGCGCCCCTGGTCCGGCACCATCCCCGATCACGTGGCGGCGCCCAAGCACCGGGGAAACCGCCGGGCGGAGCAATCCCCTTCCCCGGGAGCCGGACCGAAGGGGCTTCGAGGCGGGAGAGAGCATCCTGTCCGTCGCCGGCCCCCGTTCCCCAGGCCCCCTGCCGACCAGGAGGGACGTCGGAGTCACCGTCGCGGCGCCGTCCCCTCCGCCAACTTCTTGTCCGTTAAGTACGTTTTGCGTAATTTTCACGACAGGTTGTACCGAAAATTGACGCCACAGAATCGACGCTGACGGCTTTTCTTGCACGGACCGGTGTCATAGATCCTGACGAGACGACACTCCCTCCAACTCGCCCTCAGGGCCATATAGAAGCATTGTCACCGTCCGTGTCCATTCATTGCTCAGTGTAGTTGAACGGATGTCCAATGCTCCCCTTTCGGGGAGGCCTCCTCGTTTCTCGTGGAGCGCGTCGCGCGGAGCGTCCCACCGGACACCCCCTCTCTGAGGTGCCGCACCCGCCCCACCCTCGCGGGGATGGGCCCCGCAAACGTAATCCCCTTCCGCTGGCCATTTTGTATTAATACTCGTTCTAAGCCTCCGATAAGGTTCACTTATCGGAGGCCAGAAATCCCATGCCTTCGGAGGTGTTAACGTTTGAGGTTAACGTATTAAGTAGCTTCATTACGTTGTTAACGAAACGAAATTGGCGGGGGGTGTCCGCTCGCGCGACGAGGTGGTCGCAGCAGCGCTCGGCCCCCCGCCCATGGGAAGGCCGAGCGCGGGAGGAATCAGCGGTGGAGAGCCGGGCTTCGGTTCGGCGATGAGCAGGGCCCCGCCACGACCTGTTCCCACGGGAGCCACCCGCGGTGGAACTTCCCGTGCGCCCCATCGGCCACGGCGCCCTCCCGCACCTCGACCGCGATCCCCCGCTGGAGCAGGTCACTGAAGACGATCAGCCCCTCCGATGGGTTGCGGCCCGGGCGATCGACTCGTGGACGGTCAGCATGTCCCCTCACGGATGCGCGACAGCGCGGACCGGTCCGCGACGCGGCGAGCTCGCCGCTGGTCTTCTTCTCGAACGATCTGGCCCAAGCCGCATGCCGCCGTTGGTCTCTCTTCTCGTCGGTGCTGACCCGGACCAGGCCGATGAACGCCAGACGGACCGGCTCCCGTTCATCGGACGTAGCCTGCGCGGAAGAGGCACGACGCCGAGAGCCTCAACACACCTGTTCGATGACCGGATGTCGCTGTCCGCTGAGAGACTTCTTGGATGGCAGCCGGATGAGGGGGTCGACCATGAGGGCGCCGAACGCGAGCGGCCCTCCGGCGAGGTTGGGGCTGCTGTCGCCGAGTCCCGCGCTGATGACGTAGCCGCCGAACCGGGCACCGATGGCGTTGCCGAGGTTGAACATGCCGATGTTCATCGAGGAGGCGAGGTTGGGGCCCCGGCGCGTTCGGCTCACTCCGTCACCAAACGCTGGATAGGGGAAACGGTGGCGAATCCAGCGGCCGCCATGAGGGAGCCGGAGGCGTCATCGGAACCCCGCGGGCGCTGAACGGGCTCGTCGCCCGTCTCACCTCACCGTCGCCTCGCCGGACCTCCGGCTCCGCTCATGATCTGCGACCGGCTCGTCGTTCTAAGGCGTGGGCGACGGCGGCACCTCAAGGACGAAGAAGAGGAAACCGATCCCGGTCGACAGGGCGTGGAAGTCGTCGGGGAACAGCTCGCGGGCGGCCGGATCGGGCTGCGGCTCGCTGACGACGGCAAGGCGGAAACCGGCGGCCGTGAAGGCATCGGTCATCGCGTGCAACGGCCTGCGCCACAGCTTCAGCGTGACGGGCTGTCCGCTGAACGTGAAATCCTCGATATAGCTGGTGGTCGCGAAATAGTCGGGCCGGGGGCTTGGATCGCGTAGTCCACGAACGGGTGGTGCACCGAGGCGATCAGCCGGCCGCCGGGCCTGAGCACGCGCCGCATCTCGGCCAGCGTCGGCCCCCAGTCCTCCAGGTAGTGCAGGACCAGTGACGCGACCACGTCGTCGAACGCCCCGTCGGGGAAGGGGAGGGGGTCGCTCAGGTCGCATACGCGCAGGTCCACATCATCGCCGAGCCGCCGCCTGGCCAACGCCAGCATTCCGGCACTGGCGTCGATGCCGGTGACGTCGGCACCGCGGTCGCGCAGAGCAGCGGACAGGGGGCCCGCGCCGCAGCCGGCGTCCAGGATCCGGCGGCCGGCCACCTCACCGGCGAGGGCCAGCATCGCGGGCCGCTCGTAGTAGGCGTTCTGGAGGTTGTTCTCGTTGTCCGCCATATAGGCCTCGGCGAAGCCGTCGTAGTCGTTCGCCTGGCCCGGACGCGCGGCCCGGGCGGGAGTCCCAGGCATGTCGGTGACTCGGTCCATTCCCGGAGCCTAGTGATCACGTGATCCGCCGGGTAGTCCCTGGACCCGGTTCGGGAAGGGGGGCCGCCCGGATGGAAGGCCGGCCGCCGACCGGGGCGAGGTCTCGCCCGAACCGGTGTCTCCGCAGCTCGGCTGGGCGGATCGAGCGAGTCGGCACAGCGGGTCCCGGGCCGGGCCTGCGGTGGCGGGGCCGCCTCGGGTGGCCGAGGTCGGCCGCGCCGGCCCGTCAGGGCCTGGCCTCCAAGACGCCGACACCCCGGATCCGAAAGGAGGATCGGCGGGCGGCCACACCACGCCACCGCGGCACGGTCTCCTCGGCCGACGACGCCCTCGACGCGCCGAGCTCGCTCACCACCTCGAACCTTCCGGCGCGGGCGGGCGGCGCCGAGCGATCGCGGACGGCTACGGCGCCGTCATCGCCGATTCGTGGATCCCGGGACCTTGCCGCCGGGCGGCACTGTGAGCACAGCGCCCTTGGTGCCCCCCTGTCGGCCAGGCCCTCGGTGATGGCCGCACACCCATGCCGAGCCGGTGCACGGCCAGGTCCGATTGTTGCCGGGCGACCGCCGTGGGGTCGGACCAGGAGCCGTTCTCGGCACCCCGGGGACAGTCCAGGAAGCCCGAAGCGATCCTGGTGGCGCGACTGCCCGCCGTCGTCACGGGCTCCTGGACCGTCCGCTCCACCGCTCCGGCGTCACCTGCGGCGGAGCGTGGCCGCGATGATCTCCGAGCTGTCGGCGTGCAGGGCCTGCGCCGCCGTCTGCCCGGTCACCGCCAGGTAGGTGTCGACCAACCGGTTGCCCGCGGCGTACCCGGCGCCCATCGGCAGTCCCACCGGGGTGAGGCCGAAGCGCTCGGCGCTGGGGTCGCCGTGCACCCAGGCGGTGAAGTTCTGCATGCCTGTCACGTCGAGCCCGGTGAGTACCTTGGCGAAGACCTCGTCGTCGCGCAGGTGCGGTACACCGATGCGGGTGGGGCCGAGCTCGTCGCCGTAGAGCTGTCGGGCGAAGGCGTCGGCCAGCCCCTCGGAGACGATGTGTTCGCCGACCGTGACGGACATCGGGTCCCACACGACCCCGCCGGGGCCGAACCGCAGGTTGTGGTGGAGCTCGTGCACGCAGGTGGCCTCCAGCCGCTCCACGTTCTCGGGGTAGGGCCACAGCGTGATCGCGATGTGGCCCGAGATGCCGCCGAACCCGGTCACGCCTTGGCAGGGACCCATGAAGTGTTCGTCCCCCGGATCGCCGAGCACGAACAGCACGGTGATGTCCGGATCCTCCAGCCCCGGTGTCGCCTCCAGCAGTACGGCGAGAGCGTCGTCGAAGGCGCGTTGCATCCGCTCCCAGGCCCCGGCCGCCGCCAGGGTTTCGAGCGCGTCGAGGCAACGCTCCTCGTCCCGGTCGATGGGGAACCCGGACGTCTCGACGTGCACGGCCGGCAGGTCGACCTCACCGGGCTGGTAGCGGTACATCCCCCTGCTGGGCTCCAGCATCGAACGCAGCAGGTCGACGCGGTCTGCGGCCGGGGCCAGCAGGATCCGCCTCATGACGGAGTAGGTGTCGAGAACAGTGATCGGCATGGGCCCGATGCTAGAAACTGACGTAGCGTCAGGGTCAAACCGGCGGCGCGCTTCGTCGAGGTACGGGCGGAACGCCATCGTCCGGTCCCGTCGTGGCCGGTGCTTCGCGGCTGTCCCGCCATCCCGTCGGGCCGGCCTTTCCGGAGTCCTCGGGGGCGTCCGCCCACGATGACGCCCGCCGCCCGGGGCCGATGGTCCGCTCCCATCGCGCCCGTGGGGACGTCACGGAGCACGGGTGAGCCACTGCGCGGCGGCGACCACGATGGCCCGCACGCCGGTGTCGATGGTGGGCTGGACCACCGGGGCGAACCGGGCGCTGTGGTTGACCGGGACGTCGCTGTCGAGGGTGCCGTTCTTCACCGCCCGAGCGTACTGGTCGGGGTCGGTGCCACCGATGCCCCAGTAGGTGTAGGGCACGCCGAACGCTTTCGGGATCTCGCTGAAGTCCTCGCTGGCGGTCTGTAGGTCGAGGGTGGTGGCCCGGTCGCCGAAGTGCCGGGCGAACGCGCGGGCGACCTTCCCGGTGGTCGCCTCGTCGTTGACGGTCGGCGGGAAGCCGCCGAACCGCTCGATGTCCGGCGGTTTCGGCGTGTCCGCCGCCGCGCACTCGGCCTTGGCGATCCGTTCGATGGCCGCGCGCACCTTCGCCCGGGTGTCCTCGTCGTAGGTGCGGACGTTGATCTCCATCCTGGCGGACTCGGGGACGTTGTTGGGGTTGGTGCCGGCGTGCACGCTGCCCACGGTCACCACGGCGGGGGTGAGCATGCCGATCTCGCGGGAGACGATGGTCTGCAACCGCACGACGATCATCGACGCGATCACCACCGGGTCGACGCTCGCCTGTGGTTGTGAGCCGTGGGCGCCTCGCCCGTGTACGGTGATCCGGTAGTTGTCGGCCGCCGACAGGACCGGGCCGGATCGGGTGCCGACACGGCCCGCCGGCATGGGCAGGACGTGCTGGGCCAGGCACACCTCGGGACGGGGAACGCGGTCGGTCAGGCCGTCGGCGACCATGGCGTCGGCGCCGTCGCCGGTTTCCTCTGCGCACTGGAACAGCGCGACGAGGGTGCCGTTCCAGGCGTCGCGGGACTCGGCCATGAGCCGGGCGGCGCCGAGCAGGCAGGTGACGTGGACGTCGTGCCCGCAGGCGTGCATGACCGGCTGTGGCGTGCCTCCCTCCCCGGGCGCGGTGGTGGCGCTGGCATAGGACAGGCCGGTCCGCTCCTCGATCGGGAGGGCGTCCATGTCCGCCCGGACCAGTACCACCGGCCCGTCGCCGTTGGCGAGCACACCCGCCACTCCGGTGTCGCCGATCCCGTCGCGCACGTCGTAGCCGCAGTCGGTCAGCAGCCGCGCGACCCGGTTGGATGTGCGATGCTCGGCGTGGCCGAGTTCGGGATGGGAGTGCAGGTCCCTGTACAACGCCTCCAGCTCGGGTCCGATCCGGCTCAGACCCGCGAGGATGTCCGTGCTGCCCGGCATGCCCGTGCCCCCTTCCACCACGACAGGCGACATGCCTGGTCGTTCCCTGCGGCCCCGTCGGCCCATGCCAAGCCGGGGGCAAACTCCCCGCCAACCTGGGGGTGCGCGAGCAACGGAACGAAATCCCGCGCCAAGGCCGGGCCTGGGCGTGCGACAGCGGCCCGCTCTCCTCGCGGCCGACGTTCCCCCGCCCGACCATCACCGGAGGGCAGCGGCCCGCCCGACACCGCCGCCTCGAACCCCTGCACCGCGTCCTCGATGAGACGGTGGGCTACCGCGCGCTCAGGCCGCGGCATGCCCGGCGCCGCCCTCCGCCTGATCCGCATCACCCCACTGGCCGGCGACGACATCGTTCAAGACGACGGCCGTGTCCTCATCCGCCTCGGCGATCCGTCGGCCCCGGTCCCCGGCCTCCTCACCTCTCAGGAGGAGGGAGATCCGGATCCCTCAACCGCGTGCTGCCCCGGCGGCCGCGGCACGGTCGAGCTCGGCGGCCGGAAAGGGTGTCTGCTTGCTCTCCGTGAGCAGCCGGCGGTGGAAGTCGTCCAGGACAACGGTGCTTCGGACATGCCGCTCGATGATCGCCGCGGTCTCCGGTGGAACACCGCCGGGCCTGCGCCCCGCGCTCCACTTGTGCAGGAACACGTCTCTTTCCACATCGCCCCGAAGGCGGTCGACGAGGTGGTGGAGCAGATGGCTCGCGATGTAGTGGCGGTCGTAGGCGAGATGATCCGAAAGGAACCGCCTCTCGGCTGCTGAGAGCTCGAAGTCCGAGCTCAGCGCCAGTCCGAAGTCCGCGAAGCAGATCAGTTGTCCGTCGGTCAGGAGGTTGTTGAAATGGGCGTCGAAGTGCACGAGCCCGTGAGAGCTCATGAACGCCGCTCCCCGCGCCAAGGCGTCCTCCACCCGCGGACAGGGAGAGCCGGCACCGGCCGGCGCCGCGTTCTCCCGGTGTTCGCTCAGCCACGCGCCGAGGGTCTGCGGCACGTGCTCAAGGAAAAGCACCAGGCTGTGGGAGGAACGGCCGATGGCCTCCAGCCGTTCGCGCACGGCCGGTGAGCCCTCCCAGTGGGCGACCGCGCCGTCGATGCCGCCGAACTCGTCCACGAAACCCTCGGGAGGGGAATCGGGCAGGACACGCCAGTGGTACATCAGGGGGAACCCCTCGTGCTCCCCGTCCAGGACCCAGGCGCTGGTCATGGTATGGACCGCCAGCTCCCGCCAGGCACCGAACCCGGCCGACCCCACTCCGTACTGGTAGAACAACGGCAGGCCGAAGAGGTTCGCCGTGGACCGGACGTTTTCCGGCCGGGCCTCGACGTCGGTCAACGGCACCCTCTTGACGAAGACCCGCGTCCCGTCGATGTCCACTTCCGCGGACCTGCCGCCGATGCCGGATCCGACCGCGGCGGCCGACGCCACGACGTCACCGAGCCGCCGGTCGCTCGACAACGACAGACGAGCGGCCACGGTCTCATAGGCGGCGAGCCGCGCCGCGTACGTGGAATCGAAGCGGCGCATTGACGGCTCCTCGGCGCACCGACCCCAAGGCGTCGGTGATCACATGGACGGATCGACTCTATCCTGCCCGGGTTTCCCGAAGCCTCGGCGATCCGCGAAGCAGCCCGTGACGCGCGCTTGGGCCGGCGGCTGGTGGAAGAACCGCTCTTCGCCCTCGGAAACGATCGACGCGGGCAGGTCGAGCATCGGCAAAGCGTCGAGAAAACGTGGCCGGAAACCCCGGGTGTCCGACAAGCGGGGGCGGCGTTTCTCCCGCGCTCTCCGGTTGGACGCCGTCCTCGTCCCACCCGATGACCCGCTCGCCCCGGCCGTCGGCGGGGCGCTGATCGGGCACGCCCGGCTCTCCCCAGGGTCAGCGCTCGACGTCGGCTCGCCCCCTCCCTGCGGCCGGGGACACCCGTGTCTTCGCCGGCAAGGCCTGCGGTCACGCCCCCGAGCCCCCTGACCTCCCCGCCTGCTCATCTGCGCGGAACCCCACCGCCATGCCCCAGATGCCGCGGGCAGAGGCGAACCCCTTGGAACGGGGTTCCGTTGATGGTCCGCCCCCAGGCCCAACGGGGCCGCGCCCGCCTCACGCGGGGCGGGGAGGCCACCGCCAAGAGCCCGGACCGGTCCTCGACGGCAGGGGGACCCGAGATCACCGGACCGACGTCGGCGCACCTCGCGTCCGCCATGTGCTCGCCCGGCCACGATCCGCGCCGACTCGGATTCCTGTCCCCTGAATCCGGCCGCCACCCGGTGGCCGGCCAGGCGATCGGCGGTCACACCCCGGCCCGCCCCCTTCATCGGCCCCGCTCCCGCTCACCGGCCGGGATCGGCCAGCCTCGTTGCCGGGAACGCCTGCGGACCAACGTCGAGCGCGGCAGGATCGCTTCATGGCAGACATGACCGACGACTACGTGAGCATCCGCCTGCGTGGCGGTCCGCCCTACTGGGCCGGGAAAAGCCTGGACAAGGTCTACAACCGCAATGAGATCGAGGGCGTCCCGCTGGACGAGCTGGGTGTCATGCTGTTGGTGCCGGACGGGGTGGGAGTGCCCGAGCAGCCCGAGGGCGAGGACGAGAACCCCCGCGCGCTCTACGGCCCCGAGAGCGAGGACGACCGCTACACGTGGGTCTTCCAGGGCTTCCTCCCCACCTCGGCGTCGGATCCGGGAGCGGCCTTCCAGGGCGGTTGACCGGGATGCCCCTCCTGGTCCCGGCAGGGAGGTTCCCACGTGAGAAGGCCCGCCTCGAAGATGGGCGCTGCCCGGGCCCGGGGGCGAACGGCCACGGTGAGGGCATTGCGCGCGGATGGGCGGGCCGCGTGGGCGCTTCCCCAAACCGGGCACCGACACCAACTCGATCGCTGGTCGAGGTGGCCCCGCAGGAGACGGACGGCAGGTCGGCGGCGCAGCCCCGGCCTGGGGCCGTCCAGGGCGCGGCCCCAGGACACCGCTTCAGCGGTGGGCGAGGAGACCCTCCCGAACACGGTGCGGACACCGACCACGCCGTGGAAACGCGGCGGTGCCGGCCCGACAGGCGTGTAAGCGCTGTTCCACTCGCGTCGCCTTGGACCGCCGGCCGGGTAGGGCCGCGCCCGTCCCGCCGCGACGGCTCCGGTACTCCAGGCGGCCACCGCGGCGCCGGCGTGGGTCTGAGACCGGGCCGATCGGTGAGCGGGGGCGAGACCGCTCGAACACGCCCGCTCCGCCTGGCCGGTGCTGTGAGGGGGACGCTCGGGCGGTGTTCTCCCCAAAGCGGAGGAACCCGGGAGTCCTTGCGTCATCGGGACCGGGCGGGAAACGTCGGCACGCGGACGTCAAGGGTTCGCCTCACCACGGTCGAGGCCGACCGGACGACCGCTCCCCCTTGTCGAGGGGGTCGCGGGTTCCCACGTCGACCGTCGAGGCGGGACGCTTGGGCGCTAGGCTGACGGCCATGGTCGAATCGGTCCCTCCCCCGTGGGCGCGGTTGCCCGGCGACGGCTGGACGGCGGTGACGGTGGGCGAGTCGGGGGCCGCCGTCTTCCGCTCCGCTGACGGGTCGCGGTACGCCAAGTGCGTCCGGGGCGACCAGGCGGTCTCGTTGGAGGCGGAGCGCGATCGGGTCGAGTGGCTGAGCGCGCAGGCGGTTCCCGGACCACGCGTGCTCGACTGGCGGGCCACCGACGAAGGGGCCTGCCTGGTCACCAGCGCCGTCCGGGGAGTGGGCGCCGACACCCTCTCCGCTTCGAGGCTCCGGGCGGCGTGGGGGACGATCACGGACGCCGTACGCCGGCTGCACGACCTTCCCCCGTCCCGCTGTCCGTTCTCCCGGGACCTCACCCGCATGTTCGCCGCGGCCCGTGACGTTGTGGCGCGGGGCGCGGTCAACCCGGAGTTCCTGCCCGTGGAACAGCAGCGGACCCCACCCGAGCGGCTGCTCGCGCGGTTGGAGCCACAGCTCGGACACCGCCTGGAGCAGGAGGCCGACGAGAGTGTCGTCTGCCACGGGGACCTGTGCCTGCCCAACATCATCCTCGATCCGGAGACCCTGGACGTGGCCGGCTTCATCGACCTGGGGCGGCTCGGACGGGCCGACCCCTACGCCGACATCGCGCTCCTCCTCGCCACCGCCCGGGAGAGGTGGGACGACGAACGGCAGGCGGAGGCGGCCGAGAAGGACTTCGCCGATCGGTACGGCCTCGTCCTCGACCGTGACCGGGAACGGTTCTACCTCCACCTCGATCCCCTCACCTGGGGGTGAGGGGATCGAGGTGTCGGCCGGGGTGGACCCGGCGGTGTCCTCCGGCCGTCCGAGCCCGCCGAGACGGCCGGGACAACACGCCCCGGGATTCGCCCCCGGCGTTCGACGGCTCGTCGGGGCGCCGAGGAACCCGAACCGGTGAGTACCGCGCCCCGGGAGCCGCCGTCACTCCCGCGCCGCGGCATGGAACGATCACCCCATGACCGATTCCGTGACACCATCGCAGATCGCCCGCCGCACCTCCGCCGCGGTCGACGCCGCGGTCGGGGCGGGGCGTGATCTCGGGCTCGCCGTGACCGACGCCGTGGTGCTCCATGATCTCTTCTCCGTCGTCGTCCACCTCGCCCCCTCACCGGTCGTGGCCCGGGTGCCCACCGTCCTGCCGCACTGCACGGACCTCGCCTCCCTGGCGCACCGCCAGCGGGCGGAACTGGACGTGACGCGGTGGCTCGCGGCGCGGGGAACTCCCGTGATCCCTCCCAGCCCCCTCGTGCCCCGAGAACCTGTTCAGCGCGACGGGTTCTCGATGACGTTCTGGCGGTTCGTCGAGGAGAGGCGGGAGGGGGAGCCCGACTACGAGGCGAACTCCGAGAGCGTCGCCGACCTGCACGCCGCGATGCGCGACTACCCCGGCCGGCTGTCGTTCCTGTCGTCGGCCGAACCCGAGTTCGTCGCGGAAAGCCTCACCCTGCTCGACAAGCGTCGCGACCTCATCGGCCCGGATGATCTGGACCGCGCGCGCCGAGAGTGGCAGGTTCTGGAACCCCTCGTCCGCTCGCGCGCGGCGTTCGAGGAGGCGTTTCCGGGGATCGACGTCCAGCCCGTCCACGGCGACTCTCCGCCCGCGAACATCTTCCCCGGGGTGGACGGGGACCTCTACTCCGACTTCGAGCTGGTCACGTTGGGTCCCGTCGAATGGGACCTGGCCGCGCTCGGCCCCGCCCTCGAATCCGCCTACGACCGTGGCGCGCGGCGCAACGGCATGAGGACGTTGAACGGCGACGTCCTGGGTTTCGTGAACGCCGTGGGGATGCTGCGGGTCATCGCCTGTCTCACGCTCACTTCGCAGCTTCCCTCGTTGCTGGGATACCTGGAACCGTCCATCGAGCAGTGGCGGGCGATGCCGTTCGCCGGCGGCGTGGTCGGCCGACACGGGTGAGCCCCGCCCCCGCCCTCCGGCACCTGCCGGGGCGGGGGCGTGACCGTGGCGACGGGGTTCTCGCGCCTTCGGTGCCAGCACCACCGGTGCCGGCGGCCTGCACCCCGGGACGACGCTCCGTGGACGGGTCCGGGGCAGCGGTGACGGCATCGCGCCGTGGCGGGAGGCCACCGGGCGTCGAGGAGAAGGGGATTCCCGGCCACGGCCGTGGAGCCGGCGGCAGGCGCCTTCGCCCCGTGGGGCGTCGCAGACCACCGCGGTCCCCTTCTGCCCACCCCGTCCACCGGACCGCGCTTGGCCGGGGCAGACGGCTTCGAACGGGACGCGCGGGGGCGCCCATCGGCCGGTCGCGCCGTCGGGCGGGAAGGGGCGGCGCCTTCGAAACGCCGCTCCCCCGGATTTCGCGGTGCTCCCCTCAGGGGTGCCGGGGGGCGAACGGACCGCCGGCGCCGAAAGCGAGGTCGGCGAAGCGTTCGCCGATGCGGCGGTGGGTGGCCGCGTCCGGGTGGAGCCCGTCGGGGAGCGGCAGCTCGGCGAAGTCCGCCTCGCCGTAGAGGTCACGGCCGTCGAGGTAGTACAGGTTCGGATCGTCGGCGGCCCGCTGCTCGACGATGCGGGCGAGTTCCCCGCGGATGACGGTGAGCGTCAGCTTGCCCGCGGCGCGCTCCGCCGGGTCGCCCACGGCCCGGAACTCCACCTTCCCGTCGGTGAAGACCGGGGCGCCGGGGCCTGGGGTGTCCTCGTGGGTGGGGCAGTGGATCGGAGAGACGACCAGCAGGGGCGTGGTGGGGTGCCCCTCGCGGACGGTGTCGAGGAAACCGTGGACCGCGGGGGTGAAGGCGCGCAGCCTCATCAGGTCCACGTTGACGATGTTGATACCGATTTTGAGGCTGATCAGGTCGGCGGGGACGTCCCGTATGGTGCGCGCGGTGAAGGGGTCGAGCAGGGCGCTGCCGCCCAGACCGAGGTTGACCAGTTCCACGGAGCCGAGGGACGCGGCGAGTGCGGGCCAGGTGGTGGTGGGACTGGCGGCGTCGGAGCCGTGACTGATCGAACTGCCATGGTGCAGCCACACCCGCCGCCCCCGGTCCGGCACGGGCGCGACGGGGGCATCGGTGCGCAGGGCGAGGAGCTCGGTGGTCTCGTTGTGCGGGAGCCAGACCTCGACGTCCTTGACGCGGTCGGGCAGACCGGCGAACCGCACGGTGCCGGCCGGCCCGGGCCGTTTCTCGACGCTGCCGGTGACCATGTCGATGGACAGGGTGTTTCCGCCGTCCACGACGGCCTGGTCGCTGAGACGGCCGTCGATGACCAGGTCGTATACGCCGTCCGGGCGGGGAGGGGCGCCCACGTAGGCGCGTTTGGTGGCAAGCGTGTCGAGTTCCACGACGGTGGCCCTGGTGCGGAAGGCCAGGCGCACCCCCGAGGGCTGGGACTCCGCCATGGCCAGTTGCGGGTCGGCGCACTGGGCCCGGGCCCAGGAGGGCAACCGGTGTGGGAGCACACCGCGTTCGGTGTGCTCCAGGTCGAGCGCGCCGCGGAGGAGATCGGTGGTGACGGGTGTGGTGATGTGCATCGTGTCGCCTGCTGTTCGAGATCGTTCGGGTCGCTCTGGTTCGCCACGTCGGCACGGGGCCGTGCCGGGCGCGCGTCACGGTCAGGCAGCGGGCCAGTTCCGCAACAGGGTGTCGAGGGCGTCCAGGGTCCGTGTCCACGTCTCCTGGGTGTCGGGCGCGCTGTGGCTGAACCCTCCCCCCATCTCCAGGGACACGTAACCGTGGAAGACGCTGCCCAGGAGCCGGACCGCGTGGGTCTGCTCCGGTTCGGCCAGGTCGTAGCCGCGCAGGATCGCCCGGGTCATCTGGGCGTGCCTGACCCCGGCGCTGGCGGCCGCCGTCTCCGGGTCCAGGCGGAACTGGGCCGCGGCGTAGCGTCCGGGGTGTTCGCGGGCGTAGTCGCGGTAGACGTTCGCGAGGGCCGTCAGGGCGTCCTTGCCGGCCCGGCCGGCCAGGGCCTCGGCGGCGCGATCGGCGAGTTCCTCCAGGGCGAGCAGGGCGATCCTGGTCCTGAGGTCCTGAGAGTTCCTCAGGTGTGAGTACAGGCTCGCGACCTTGACGTCGAACCGCCTGGCCAGCGCCGAGACGGTGACCTGGTCGAAACCGACCTCGTCGGCCAGCTCCGCCCCCGCTCTGGTCAGTCGTTCCGTGGTGAGTCCCGCTCGTGGCATAACACTTCCCTCAACTTCCATAAACGACTATACAGAAGGCTAATGCTTTTAGGAAAATGATCTAGTGCTTCAGGATGGGCTGGCCGGATGGGGCGGGGCGGTCCACCCGGGAGGCACGGCGCGAGGTCCGCCGGGGAAACCAGGCCGCGACGGCGCTCCCCACTCCACGCTCGCCGGGCCGCGGAATCGCCCCGCCCTCGTATGGCCGGGGACGGAGGTCGACCGGCATCGGAGCGAAAAGGCGCGTCGGGCGGCCGCGCCGTCCCCGGTGTCCCGTATCCACCCACGCCGCGAACTCGGCCTCGGCGAAGTGCCGCAGCCCATGGGCCTTCCCGACCTCCTCCTGATGGTCGAACGGCGTCTGCCGCTGCTCGGCGTCGACCTTGGCCGCCGAGGCATCGGCGATCTGCAGTCGGGTCGCCAGGTAGTCCACCACCTCGGTCGGCACATCCACCGGATCGAACAGGAAGCGGCCCACGAACCGCGCCGTGGTCACCTGCAGCGCGGACCCCGGCAGGCGGCGTCCAGAAAGAACGGCTTCTCCAGCTCCGCCCGCGACGGCGACCCGGCGTACCGACCGTGGACGGCGGCCTCCTCACCACTCGAGGACACAACCGGCGCGGCCCCGGAAAGGAGGACCCGCCCGGAGGACGAACCCCACCAAAGACCAGACCGTTACCGAGCTACACCCGATACAGCGGGCTGGTCAGTCCAAACACGCGGCTCAGGCGCATCGGAACGACCATCCGCGCTGCGCCGCCCCCTCCAGGTCCACCAACGGGACCTTTCGTTCTGATGCCGGTCGCCCATCGTCTCCCCCCCCAGGGAGGCGGGCATACGCGGCATCTCTCGTTCCACTTTGTCACCGACTTCCGGGGCGAGGCGAACGAGGTCATGTGGGCCGCGGTGGTTGTCGGCGGCACGGCCGTCAAGGGACGGCGGCGTTGAGCGGGCCGGCTACTTCGGCTTCCCCAACCGCTGCCCGTGGAAGGTCACGACCGTCGCCCGACCTGGTCGGGCGCGGATGTGAGGGCGGCGACGGTCAGCGTCAGGTGCTGGACCAGCACCTCGGTGGCGGTGTCGGCGTCACGGGCCAGCGCAGCTTCCTCCAGGCGACGGTGCTCCGCGACGCCGTCGCGGTCGGGCGTGCGCTGCGCCGACCAGCGGCGGGCCAGCTCGCCGGCCGTCCACAGCCTGTCGAACGTGTCCAGCAGCACGGGGTTGCCGCACCCCTCCAGCAGCGTCCGGTGGAAGAGGCGGTGCGCCTCCGACCACGCGCTGGTGTAGTACTCGCCTTCCTCCGGCGCGTACGGCCGTGTGCGGGCCAGGCGGTGGTGGGCCGCGCGCACCCGCGCCTCCCAGTCGAGGTCACCGCGCTCGATCGCCAGGCGCAGCATGACCGGCTCGATCGTACGGCGGGCCTCCGCAATCTGTTGCCATCGCCGGTCGGAGAAGTCGGGGACGGCGAAGCCGCGGTTGGGCAGCCGCACCGCGATGCCCTCGCCGACCAGCAGCACCAGGGCCTCGCGCACGACGGCCAGGCTGACCTGGTGCTGCTGGGCCAGTTGCTGCGGCTTGAGCGCCTCACCGGGGGCGTACTCGCCCCTCAGGATCGCTTCCCGAAGCCGGGTGTGAACACGCTCGGAGAGCATCTGTTTCGTCGAGGGATCGACCGTCCGCGTCATGCCCTCATGATAGACCATCCGCAAAATAATCGATTATTCGTGTTAGAGTCGATGATGTCTGGACGGTGCTTCCGATGGCGCTGTCCACGTATGCCGGCTCATCGGCCGGCCCTTCGCCACCTCTATGAAGGAACAGACATGAACAACCCCTTCGCCCGTCTCCCCCAAGTGCCCTCCTTCACCGTCACCAGCACCACGCTGGCCGACGGCGCTCCCTGGCCCGCCGAGCAGATGTCCGCAGGCGTCCCGGGCGGCAAGGACATCTCGCCACAGCTGTCATGGAGCGGCGCCCCCGAAGGGACGAAGAGCTACGCCGTCACGGTGTACGACCCGGACGCGCCGACCGGCTCCGGGTTCTGGCACTGGGCCGTGGCCGACATCCCCGCCACCGTCACCGAGCTGCCCGAAGGCGCGGGCGACGACACCGGCTCCGGCCTCCCCGACGGTGCCTACCAGCTGCCCAACGACGCCCGGGTGGCGCGTTACCTCGGCGCGGCCCCGCCGGCGGGGCACGGCCCGCACCGCTACTTCATCGTGGTGCACGCCCTCGACACCGAGACCATCGGCGTCCCGGCCAGTGCCACCCCCGCGTACCTCGGCTTCACCATCGCCGGCCACCTCCTCGGCCGCGCGGTCCTGACCGCCACCGCCGAAACCCCGTGACCGTGACCCCGATCGAGCTCTCCGTGTCCGGCATCCACCTGGCCCGGGGCGGCAGGATCCACGCCGGCGCCCGGTCGGCGGACGCCGAGCGAGATGGCTGGCACCTGAAGGCGTTCCACGCCAGGACCGATGCCGACGTCCACGCCGACCACTGGCAGGTGAACACCGAGGCCGACGGGATCGTGTTCTGCATCATCGGCATGATCCGCCTCTACCTGCGTCCAGAATGGCCGGGACGGCAGGGGGAAGAGGAAGAGATCAGACTGACGGCCGGCACCGCCGCCATCGTCCCGCGCGGACAGTGGCACCGGATCCAGCTCGACACCCCCAGCACCATCATGACCATCGCTCAGTCATGTGGCGGCCATTCGGAGAGACGCGCCGCCCCTCTCTGACGGCGCCCGCTCTTCGAGGGCGCACCTTCTGGTGACCGGCGCCCTCCCACGGCACCCGCCCCCGGCTTCGCGTACGCGGCCGAGCGGGGAATCTCGAGGGGAACGGCCACCGCGCGTCGCTCCGAGCACGACCGGTGCCCGGAGATGTGCGGTGGCCGTCCCTACCTGTCCCTGGTCGACCCGACCCCCGCGGACCGACCGCTCACGACGAAGCGAACGTCGTCATTCGCGCCGATCGATCAGATGGTCGCCTGGTCCCCTCAACACCGCACGCTTCCCTGCGGTGCCGTGCCGGCCGCGGTTGCCTCCGGCCGGCACGGCACCACGCTCAGATGACCTGCTCGGTCGGTAGAACGGTGGTCTCGGCGAGGTTGACGTGTTCGGGCACCGCCGCCACGAACGCCACCGTCTCGGCGATGTCCTCCGAGCGCAGTGCGTCGATCTGCTTGATGAGGTCGGCCATCAGCTGGCCGGCGCCGAGGAACAGAGCACCGCCGTCTCCGCGCGGGTCGCGCTACGGCGTCCCCAGATAGGTGTCGAGCGCGGCCGCGCCCGCCAGCATCGCCAGGCCCCGCGCCGTCAGCCGGTCGCGCCACTCCCCCAGCGTCGCCTGGAGCGGGTATGGCCCGCCGGCCGCCCGCACCCGCTCCAACACCAGCGCGATCCGCTCCACCCCGTACCCGCCCCGCCGTAGCTGGTGGGCCAGCAGTACGTCGCGCACCTCGGCGGAGGTGTAGATCCGGTACCCGGTTCGCGGATCGCGGCGGGGCGTGACCAGTCCGGCCCGCTCCCAGGCGCGCAGCGTCGCCGGGCGGACACCGATCCTGCGCGCCAACGGCCCGATGAACGTCACCCCCGGCTCCGCCGGTTCGCGTGGCGGCATCGGATCGTCCAGCGCCCGTTCCACGGCCTCCAGCGTGCGCCGATCCTCGGCCAGTTGCGCGTGGCTGTCGTCGATGAGCCGCAACGCCTCCTCGACGGCGCCGCCGTTCGCGGCCCGCATGATCGCCCCCGCGGTCGCGTGACCGTGCGCGGGGATCAAGGCCAGAAACGCCCGCAGCGCCGCCGCGTGGCGCGGAGTGTAGCGACGATAGCCGTGCGGTGAACGCTCGGCCGGAGGCAGGAATCCGGCCTCCTCGTAGTTGCGCACCGCCTGCGTGGACAGGCCGTGCTCACGCGCCAGATCGACAGGCCGCAACCGTGTTTTAAGGTTCATCCTCACCTACGAGGGAAAACGCCTCAGAAGTTTACACCGAGGTTTCAAAGATACCGTTGAAGTGAATTCAGCCCCCCCACTTGGAAGGACCGCGCCATGACGGATGGCTCCCCGGCCATCGAGCTCAGCCGCTGCGAACTCCACGAGATCACCGGCTACGCGGTGGCGTGCGCGCGGCCCGCGCTGGCGATCTTCGAACGTGAACGCCCCGACGACCGGCGTCCACGGGCCGCGATCGACGCCGCGCAGGCGTTCGCGGACGGAGCCGAGCGGACCAGGGTGCTGCGTGACAACGCCTGGGCGGCGCATCGGGCGGCTCAGGAGACCCGCGACGCGGGACAGGCCGCGGCGAGTGACGCCGCGCGCGGCCGCCAACGCGTGCGGCGCGGCGTTCCTCCATCCCTTGGCGAAGGCCACGCAGGTCAAGCACATCCTCGGGTCGGCGGCCCATGCCGCGCGGGCGTTCGAGCTGTCCGTCGGGGACGATCCCGCCGTCGCGGCCGAGCACATCGCGCGGGCACGGGCTCACGCGCGTCCCATCGTGGTGGACGTCTTGCGGCGCTATCCACCCGCCCCGGCCGGTGGCGGGCGGGTCGGGGAGCTGATCCGTCGGTTGGACGTGTCACTGCGCTGATCCCCCGCGCCGTGCCCGTGGACGGGGCGCGTGGGCAACCGGCGTGGGCTCGCGGCGTCCGCCGGCCCGAGGTTCTACGAGCCGGGACCGCACCCGGGAGGAGGCGCGTCGGTTCCTTCGGCGTCTTGCCCACCCCGCCCGCCGGGGCCGAGCGCGCGGTCATGGCGGAGACCGGAAAGAGGCCCGTCCCCTTCCTTGGGGAACGGGCCGGGCCACGATGGACGTGGGGAGAGGTCAGTCGTCGATCTCTCCGGTGAGATGACGGTGGGCCTCGCGCCGGCCCGCGTAACGCTCCCGGCGATTGTCGGCCCTGGTCATCCGCTGCCACTCCTTCACGCAGGAGCGCACGTTACACCCCGAACAGCAGGTGTGGCCGAACAGCAGCACGCCGGGGTGCTCCCACCGACAACGCGTGTCCGGTTCCTCCCGTGTCGGCCTCGGCGGCAGGTCGCAGGGGCCGTAACGGTGATCGTGAACCGGCCGAGGGCGGTGCTCCGCGTGGCGGACCCACAGCGGCTTCGTCTTGTCCGTACGAGACATCTCGTTCCTTCTGGAACCGCCGCCCGAACTCCCGGACCCTCCGGGCGGGCGGCTAGGTTCGCAGCTTCACGGCGACACCCCTTTTCTCGGCTCTGGCGCCGATCGGTCCGTCCGCCCCACGGACGGGACGGTCGTCGACGTCCCGATGTTCCCCACACCGGTTCCCCCGCGTCAAGGCGTCCCGGCGCCTCCGGAGGTCGGCTCCGCGGCCGCCAGGCCGTCCGTCCGCGTGTTCCGTCCCTGGTGGAGGCGGGTGGGCGCCACCCCGCGGTCGCCGCGGAGCCCGCCTCCGGCGCCGAACCGGTTCAGCGGGAGAAACGTGGGGGCCTCGGCGGCGCGCGGGCCGACCACCACCGCCCGGGGACGCCTCAGTCGAGACGGTCGGAGGAACGGTCCGTCTTGGGACGGGCGCGCAGGTGCGCGCGTTCGCCCTGCCGGCCGAACAGGCTGAGGATCTCGACCGCATCCTCGGCGGCGGGGCCGAACCAGTGCGGCACGCGGGTGTCGAACTCGGCCGCTTCACCGGGGGAGAGCACGAGGTCGTGGTCGCCGAGGATGATCCTGAGGCGACCGTTGAGGACGTAGAGCCATTCGTATCCCTCGTGGCTCTGCGGATCGGGTTCGCCCGTCCGGTCGGCGGCCTGGATCACGAGCTTGTAGGCCTGGATGCCCCCGGCCCGGCGGGTCAGGGGCAGCATGGTCATGCCGTTGCGGGTGACCGGCCGCAGATGGACGCGCGGGTCGCCGGTGAGCGGGGCGTCGACCAGTTCGTCGAGGGTGACCCCGTGCGCCTTGGCGAGGGGGAGCAGGAGTTCGAGGGTCGGCCGACGGCTACCGGACTCCAGCCGGGACAGGGTGCTCACCGAGATGCCGGTCGCCGCGGACAGCTCCGCCAGCGTGATCTCGCGTTGCCGGCGCAGCGCGCGCAGCCGGGGGCCGACCGCGTCGAGTGCCTGGTTCAGGTCGTCGCCCATACCGCCAGTTTGCCATAGCGGCAAAGAACTTTGCGATATTCACCGCAGGTCCGCATATTCGTCGTGGAGGTGGTCGAAGTGACCAATGACCAGATGAGAGACCACTACGACGTGGTGGTGGTCGGCGGCGGGGCCGCGGGACTGAACGGAGCGCTGATGCTCGCCCGGGCACGACGATCGGTGGTGGTGATCGACGCGGACGCCCCGCGCAACCGTCCGGCCTCGGGCGTGCACGGACTGCTGGCCCTGGACGGGACTCCCCCCGCCGAGCTGCTGGAGCGCGGTCGCGCCGAGGTCCGTCGCTACGGCGGCCACGTGGTGTCCGGAGAGGTCGCGACGGCATCCCGCGACGCCGACGGGTTCACCGTGACACTGGCGGGCGGCGGCTCGGTCCGGGCCCGCAGGCTGCTGGTGACCAGCGGGCTGGTCGACGAACTGCCGGACGTGCCCGGGCTCGGGGACCGCTGGGGCCGAGACGTGCTGCACTGCCCCTACTGCCACGGCTGGGAGGTCCGCGACCAGGCCATCGGGGTGCTGGCGAGCGGTCCCATGTCCGTCCACCAGGCGTTGTTGTTCCGGCAGTGGAGCGACGACGTCACCTTCTTCTCCCACACCCGGCCGGCGCCCTCCGCCGAGGAGGCGGAGAAGCTGGCGGCCCGGGGGATCCGGGTGGTGACCGGCGAGGTGGCCCGCCTGGAGGTCGTCGAGGATCGGCTCGTGGGGGTGCGGATGGCCGACGGCACGACGGTCGGCCGCGAGGCGCTGGCGGTCTCCCCGCGGATGGTGGCGCGCGCGGGCTTCCTGTCGACGCTCGGTCTCCATCCGGTCGAGCACCCGGCGGGGGTCGGAGAGCACATTCCCACCGACCCGACCGGCCGCACGGAGGTGCCCGGGGTGTGGGCCGCCGGCAACGTCACCGACCTGATGGCGCAGGTGGGCGCCTCGGCCGCGGCCGGTGCCGCCGCCGGCGCCCAGATCAACGCCGACCTGGTCGAGGAGGAGACCCGACAGGCCGTCACCTCCTACCGGACCCCTTTCTCGGCCGAGGCGGAGGCGCGGGTCGGCGAGCTCGCGATGGGCGAGCGCGGTCACGGGCTGTGAGACTGGAGGAGGACGGCATGACCGGGAAATCCGCCCGAGAGTGCTGGGAGGAGCGGTACCGCGGCCACCACGGTGCCCCCGGCACCGGCGACCCCGGTCCGCACCTGGTGGCCGAAACCGTGGACCTCCCCCCGGCACGGCCCTGGAGGCGGGCCGCGGCGAGGGGGCCGACGCCGTCTGGCCGGCCACGCGCGGCTGGAGGGTGACGGCGGTGGACATCGCCGACGCCGCGTTGCGTCGCGCGCGAACGCGTCGCGGTCCAGGGGGACGACGTCGCGGGACGGATCGACTGGGCGCGGGCCGGCCTGGCGGAGTGGACCCCGCCCGAGGAGCGCCTCGACCTCGTCTCCTCGCACTACGTGCACCCGGCGACGTCGCGCGACTCCCTGTTCCGCGGGTTGGCGGCGGTGGTCGCCCCGGGCGGCACGTTGCTCATCGCCGGCCACCATCCCGCACATCCGCGGACGGGCGTGGCACACGCCGCGGTGGCGCACATGCGCTTCACCCCCGAGAAGGTGGCGGCCGGCCCGCCCTCCAATGAATGGGAGATCGTCGTCGCCGAGGCCCGGCCTCGAACGATCACCGACCCCCACGGCCGCGAGGTGATCATGCGTGACACGGTCCTGCGCGCCCGCAGGCGGTCTTGACCCCGGGGCCGCCCGGTAGAGGGCGCCTGCGGCCCCGACCGCTCGCCCGCTCCTCTGTCAGCAGGTACGGGAACGGCCGAGACTCGGGGCGGGGAGGAGCGCGGGGCCACGGTGCGGACCGCCGTTCCGGGGCAGGTGCCGCCGGGGACCGGCCCCCTCCTTTCTCGCCCCGCCTGTCGTCAGGGACGAGGAGCGGGTCACGCCCCATACTCGGGGAGCCGTCCCGGCATCCCGGGGCGGCTCCCCTCCTCGTTCCGGATGGCGGTTGCGCAATTTTACATACGTGTCAGCATGTATCCATGAAACGCACCGCTGAAGAAGCCGCGGCCACCCGTGCCCGCGTCTTGGAGGCCGCCATCCTGGTGTTCGCGGAGAAGGGCTGGAAGGAGGCGACCTACGAGGCCATCGGCGCACGGGCCGGCGTCACCCGTGGAGCCGTCCACCACCACTTCCGGGACAAGACCCGGTTGCTGGAAGAGGCGATCGCCACCGGATGGCGGCGGCACGCCGCACCCGCCCTGGAGGAACTGACCCGCGAGGACCAGCCCCCCGCCCGGCGGCTCACCGGATTCCTCTCCACCTACCTTCGGCTGCTCGCCCAGGACGACGCGTTCCGGGCGCTGGCGGTCACCTCCGTCCTGGTGGCCCCCCAGGTCCTGGAGGTGGGCGCGGGGATCGAGGAGAAGAGCCGGCAGACCGACCGGTGGGCGGACCTGATCCTCCCGCTGCTCGGCTCCAAGGCCCAAGAGCGCCGGGGCCTGGAGAGCCGGGACGCCCTGTTCGCCGTGATGGCCTTCCTGCACGGCGTCACCGTCGCCGCGGCCACCGCCCCCCACGACCTCCCCTCCCCCGGCGCGGCGTCGGGCATCGCCCACGCCGTCGTATCCGGCCTGATCCCCGGCCAGGAGGAGGCATGACGCCCCCGGCACCCCGCCACTCCTCCGGGGCCGCCGTCACCGTGGCCTGCCTCGCCCTGTTCACCGACATGCTGGTGTACGGCCTCGCGGTTCCCGTCCTCCCGCTGCTCCCCTCGGTGACGGCGGCGGGACCGGCGGCCGGCGGCGCCCTGTTCGCGGCCTACGCGGTGGCGATGGTCGCCGTCACCCCGCTGGCCGGATGGCTGACCGACCGCAAAGGGGCGCGCACGCCCCTGCTGGTCGGCCTGCTCGGGCTGGCCGCCGCGACCCTGTTGTTCGCCGTCGCCGAACCGGTCTGGCTCCTCATGACGGCCCGCGCGCTCCAGGGGCTCGCCGGAGGGATGTCCTGGGTGGCCGCCCTGTCGCTGATCGCGGCCTCCACACCGATGAGCACCCGCGCGCGTTCGATGGGGATCGCGTTGAGCGCCATCTCCCTGGGCACGCTCATCGGCCCGCCGCTGGCCGGGATCATGGTCGAGCACGTCGGGGTCCGCTCCCCCTTCATCCTGGCGGCCGTCCTCGCACTCGCCGACGGTCTGGCCCGGATCCTGCTGGTCAAAGATCCCGGCCGGGTGACCGACGACACCTCCGGCCCCATGGCGGTCCTGCGGGTACCGGGGTCGGCCGCGCTCGTGACCGTGGTCGCCCTCGGCTCGGCGGTCATGGCGGCGATCGAACCCGTGCTGCCCGTGCGATTGCGGGACGAGCTCGGCGTCGGCCCGACCGGGATCGGGCTGCTGTTCGCGCTGACCGTGCTCACCGCCGCCGTCGCCAACCCGGCCGCCGGGGCGCTGTCGGTGAAGGTCCCCGCCCGCCGGCTCGTCACCGCCGGCGCCCTGGTGGGCGCGGCGAGCCTGGCCGGGCTGGGCTGGGCGGCGACGGTGTGGCAGGCCGCCGTGGCCATGGCGGGCCTCGGGATCGCGATCGCCCTGCTGCTAGCCCCGACCACCGCCCTGATCGGCTACCAGGGGCAGCGCTGTGACCCGCCGACCCTGGGCGGCACCTACGCCCTGTACAACCTGGCTTACGCGGGTGGGCTGGCCCTGGGCCCGCTGCTGAGCGGCGCGGCCACGGGTGTGGCGGGATTCGGCCCGGCGATGGGCGTCATCGCGGTGGCCGTCGTGGTGACGGGCCTGTTCTCGGCCCGGCGGCTACCGCGCCCGGCCCCCTCCCCCATATCGCCGGCCGTCTCCCCAGGGGACAGATGAGGTAGGGCCGGACCCGGAATCCCCGCCGGTGGCAGGCACGACCTCGGGGAAGGAGCGTGGCCGCGCACACCGAGAAGGACGTGGGCGCGGCCACGCGGCCACAACGAGGAATCCCCACGGCGGCATCGCGGTCAGCGGGTCCGGTTCCCGCGCTGACCGTCCGGCGGCTCATGACGCCCCGCCCATCGAGGTCCTGAAGGTGATCGGGGCCGGGGAAACGGGCACCCGTGAATGGGCCCGGCCCTGGACAGGCCCCGAACCGGGGAGCGTGGGAGAGCGAGAAGATCCCCGCCGAGCCGCCCCGGCCGGGTGGGCGCGCGTCACCCACCCGTGGGCCGAGGGTGGGCGACGCGCGCGATCACGTCGTTGTTCGGCGAGGCGCCGACCGGCACGGCCGCCTAGCCGCGATCGCCTGGAGGACCGGATGACCGGAGAGCCCGGGCCGAGGGCCATATCGGGTCTTTTTCATCCCGCGAGAACACCGTGGCCTTTCCGAACGGGCTGGCCGCCGGCGCCCGCATAACCGATCCGATGACGATGAGCGCGATCGGGTGCGGCCACCACGAGAACTCCATGGCCATCAGCACCGCGATGGCGAAGCCCCGAGGCCGGGGCGGCCGCACGGGCCACGGCGCCCCGCGCCCCTCTTTTCGGATCAGTCGGCGTCCACCCCCTGGAGCAGCCCGCGCACCTGCTCCGCGTCGGTCTCCTGGAGCTCCTCCCCCAGGAACAGCCACCGGGAGACCCCCACCGATTCGAGGAAGGCCAGATCGTGGCCGGCGATCAGCAGCGCCCCCTCGTAGGACTCCAACGCCCCGGTCAGCTGGCGCATGCTGGCCAGGTCGAGGTTGTTGGTGGGCTCGTCCAGCATCAGCAGCTGGGGGGCCGGGGTGGCCAGCAGCAGTGCCGCGAGGGTGGCGCGGAAGCGCTCGCCCCCTGAGAGGGTGCCCACGGGCTGTTCGGCACGCGCGCCCCGGAACAGGAAGCGCGCGAGCTGGGCGCGGACGTGGTTGTCGGTGGCGTCCGGGGCCATACGCGCCACGTTGTGCGCGATGCTCGACCCCTCGTCCAGCACGTTCAGACGCTGGGGCAGGAACCGGGTCGGCACGAACGTCTCGGCCGAGCCGGCCACGGGGGCGAGCTCCCCGGCGATGGTCCGCAGCAGCGTGGTCTTCCCGGCCCCGTTGCGCCCGACCAGGGCGATGCGCTCGGGGCCTCGAACGTCGAGGTCGGCGTCACGCAACCGGGCGTGGGGCAGGCTCAGCCCGCGAACGGTCAGGACGGTCCGCCCCGCGGGCACCTCGGTGTGGGGAAGGCTCACCTTGATCTCGGCGTCGTCGCGGATCGCGTCGGCGGCCTCCTCCCGTCGCTCGCGGGCCTCGGTGAGACGTTCCTCATGGAGGCCGCGCAGTTTGCCCGCCGACTCCTGCGCCGAACGCTTGCGCGCGCCGGCGACGATCCTGGGCACCCGCCGTTGGACGTCCATCTTCTTGCTGTGCCGCTGGCGGCGGGCCAGTTTGGTCTGGGTCTCCTCCAGTTCCCGCCTTTGACGGCGGACGTCGGCTTCGGCGGCGCGCAGCATGCGCTCGGCCGCCTCCTGCTGGGTGGCGACGGCCTCCTCGTAGGCGGACCAGCCGCCCCCATACCAGTTCACCGTCCCCGCCCGCAGCTCGGCGATACGGTCCACCCGTTCCAGCAGGTCACGGTCGTGGCTGACGATGATCATGACGCCGGAACGCCAGGAGTCGACGGCGTCGTAGAGCCTGCGCCGAGCGAACAGGTCGAGGTTGTTGGTGGGCTCGTCGAGCAGCAGGACGTCGGGGCGTTGCAGGAGCAGCGCCGCCAGGCGCAGCAGGACGGTCTCCCCTCCTGACATCCGGCCCACGGTGCGGTCCAGGTCGAGACCGCCGAGTCCGAGCGAACCCAGCGTGGCCTGGGCGCGCTCCTCGACGTCCCAATCGTCGCCGACGGTCTCGAAGTGCTGCTCGGCCACGTCGCCGGACTCGATGGCGCGCAGGGCCGCGCGCCGTTCGGCGATGCCGAGGGCCTGGTCGACTCGCAGCTCCGTGTCCAAGGTGATGTCCTGGGGCAGGTAGGCGATCGCGCCGGTCACGGTCACCGACCCCCGGGAGGGGCGTAGCCGTCCGGCGAGCAGGCGCAACAGGGTGGACTTGCCCGTGCCGTTGGCCCCGATGAGGCCGGTACGGCCCCGGCCGACGGTCAGGGACAGCCCGTCGAGGACGGGGGTGCCGTCCGACCATTGGAAGGACAGGTCGGAGCAGGAGACGGTCACGCCGGACGTGGTGGACTCTGTCATGGTGATCCTCGCGTTCGAAGTGAGTCAGGTGACTTCGTGTGCGAGCACCACGCGGTGGTCGGCCGTAAGGCGGAGGAGACCCTCCGGGAAGAAGGACGGCTCATGCACCGAGGTTGCGTCCACGCGGGCCACGGGAGACTGAGAAGCCTGCTACGTCGTGGCGGGGATACGGCCGGCGCCGTACCGCGCGGTGATCGCGAACCTCAGATGCGCAACGTCCACCTCTATCGGAGACGACAAGGACGTGTGTGACTGTACCCCATCGCTCTGCCGGACGCTCCTGAATAAACCGCGCCTCGACGGGGCGTTCGCGTTGGGCGCCGGTCTCTCCTCCACGGCGGTGGGGAGAACCGGGTACCGCTCGCGCCTCACCCCTCCTCCCCGGCCCTCTCCTCCGCGCGCAACGACCACTCCCTGACCGAGGGGACGCGGTCCAACAGTCCGCTGACCCGCATCCCCTCTTCACGCGAGGTCACCCGCGGTAGCGGGGCGAAGGCGTCGGGGAGCATGTCGAGCAGGCTCATCACGTACCCTCCCGTACGCAGCGAGAGCAGCAGCTCGCACCTCAACTGACGCGGGAGGTCCGGCCGGTGGTAGGCGGTGTTCCACAGGGCGGGCCACAGGTAGTGGGCCCCGTCGGGCGCCGCGTGGGCCCTCACCCAGGCGGGGTCCAACCGCTGGTTGAGGTCGAGGTCGTGTGCCTGTTCCTCCAGGCCGAGCAGCGACGCCGCATCGATGACCTTGACCTCACGCGGCAGTGGCGGATCCGAGTCCATCGGATCATGATGCCCGACACTGCCCCGGCCGCCCCTACCGCGACAGGGGCGGCCTAGACCTCGGCCACGCCGTTCCGGTACGCCCAGACCACGGTCTGTACGCGGTCGCGGGTGCCGATCTTGGCCATGGCCCGCCCCAGGTGGGACTTGACCGTGCTCGCCTCGATGAACAGTGCCCGGCCGATCTCGGCGTTGGACATGCCCTGGGCGAGGAGCCGGACGATGTCGGCCTCGCGCGCGGTCAGCAGGTCCAGGGCCTCGGGGCGGGGGCGCGCGGCCGGCCTGCGGCGCGCGAACTCCGCCATCACCCGTCGGGTCACGGCCTGGTCCACCAGCCCGTACCCCCTGGCGAGCCTGCGCACGGCGTCGATCAGCTCGTCGGGCTCGGTGTCCTTGAGGGCGAATCCGCTCGCCCCTGCCTCCAACGCGCCGAAGACGTACTCGTCCAGGTCGAAGGTGGTCACGATGAGGATGGCGGGCGGCTCGGAGGAGGATTCCAGGATCCGCCGGGTGGCCGACAGTCCGTCACCGCCGGGCATGCGCACGTCCATGCAGATCACGTCCGGTCGGAGACGCGCGGCGAGGGTGACGGCCGTGGGGCCGTCACCGCACTCTCCGACGACCTCGATGTCCTCTGCGAGGTTGAGGATGACGCGAAAGCCCGCCCGGACGACGGACTGGTCGTCCACTAAAAGCACCCGGATCACACGCCGCTCCCCTCAGCCGCCTCCCGGCCCGCGGCCGCGGAGATCTCCCTGTCAACGGGCAGGGACAGCCTCACCCGCCACCCGCCCCCGTCCATCGGTCCCGTCTCCAACGTCGCGCCGACCAGGTGGGCCCGTTCCCTCATGCCGAGCAGTCCCAGCCCCCGCGGGGCCCCTGCGGTCTGCCCGGTCCGCTCCGCCCTGCCGGCGCCCTCCTCGTTGTCGACCTGGAGGACCAGGCGTGAGGTGCCGTAGTGCAGGAGCAGGCGCACCTCGGCGCCCGCCGCGTGCTCGCGCGCGTTGGACAGCGCCTCCTGGGCCACACGGTAGACCGTGACGTCGGCGACGGGGGGAAGCGGGTAGACCGCTCCCTCACGTCCGAAGGAGATCTGGGCGCCCAGTTCGCGTTCGATGCGCACCAGCGTCTCCACCTCGCCGGCCCCGGGGACGGGAGCGCCCCTGGCGCTCGGGTCCCCGCTGTGCATGAGGTCGGTGCCGGCCGGGGCGGGGTCCTCCCCGGGATCGCGCAGGGCGCCCACGACCAGGCGCAGGCTGTCGAGCGTTCTCCGTCCCTGCGCGCGCACCCACGCCGTCGCCTCGCGGGCCGCCTGGTCGTCGCGGCCGATGAGGCGTTCCGCGGCGGCCGCCTGCACCACCATGCCGGACAGGTGGTGGGCCGCGATGTCGTGGAGTTCGCGCGCCATGCGCGTCCGTTCGGCCTTGATCGCGGCCTCGGCCCTCTCGTGCTGCCTTTGGATCGCGTCGGCCGCGCGGGCGCGGAGCAGGTCCGTGTAGCGTCGCCGGGTTCCCGCGTAGGCCCCCAGGAACGCCGGCCCCGCGTAGACGGGCACGGTCGACACCAGCAGCCCCGCGGCCAATACCAGGTACTCCCCCGAAGTCGAGGGCCGGACGGACGGGAGGGCCTCCAGCCACAGGGCCGGATCCGACAGTGTGCCGGTCACCAGCGTCGCGAGGGCGGTGTGCAGGAGGATGACGGCGGCGAGCAGCCGCACCAACCGGTTCTGCGGCACGAGGATCCCGCAGGTGTAGGCGGCGATGAGCGGCGCGACGCCCTGCGCCGCCACATGAGGCGGCAGGAACGCCGCGATCGCCACCTGGGCGAGCGCGGTGGCGGCCAGGCACAGGACCGGGTTGCTGCGCCGGACGCACAGCATCAACGACTGCGCGCAGGCCGCGACGGTGACCGCGGTCGCGGCGGAGGAGGGGATCTCGATGCCCTCCGCGCTTCCCAGGAAGTCCATCGCCAACCGGAGCAGAACGCCGGAGGCCACCGCCATGACCACCGCGAGAAGGCAGTCGCGGGCGAGCGCGGAGCGCAATCCCAGACGGTTGAGCGTCGCGTCGAAGGCGCCCGTCCACGGTGGCCCGGCCGCGCCGCCGGATCCGAGGATGTCCCCGGGGGCGCCGGTAGAAGGGCTGCTCTCGGTCATCGCGTCCACCGATTCCTTGATCTGTGCTGGATTGCGAGCGTAACGCCGTGAGAGGAGTGGACCGGTGGGAGTCCGCCCACCGGCCCAGTCGTGACGGATCAGTAGGACATGTCCGGGGAGAGCAGGCCGAAGAGGGCGGCGAACCCGGCCACGCCGATCAGCGCCGACAACACGAGCAGGCCGCCCAGGCAGCGCCGCCAACCCGCGCGGCGGCGGATGTCGCCGACCAGCGCCACGGCGGCCGGGATGATGGCGGCGACGCCGGCCCACTGGGCGCCCAGCAGGGCGTACAGGACTCCCTTGGGCACCTCCTGGAAACCCATGACCAGGCTGACGACCACGGTCCAGCCCGCGAGCGCGGCCAGGGCGCAGGCCACGCCCGCCCGGGCCAGGATCCGGGCCGGACGCCCGGCCGGCTGGGGGGCCGGCAGGGACCGTCCGCGGCGCATCAGCGCGCCGAGAGGCCATGACAGCGCGGCGGCGAGCAGGATCGCGACGGAGACGGCGACCACCGGGAGCGCCAGGGACGCCGTGCGCACGGTGTCGACGGGCAGCAGGGTGAAGGCCGAGCCGAAACCGATCGCCTCCACCTGGTCACCGGCCACGCGCATCGCCAGCAGGCGCTGACCGCCGACCTCGCGCCACACCCACGGCTCGACCTCCTCATAGACCGTGGGCTCCATGGTCTCGGGTCCCGGGGTGACCAGGATCGTGCCGTCCTCGCGGGCGATGACCCGGGTCTGTCCGCCGGCCACGCCCAGGACGGACAGGAAGGTGCTGTACATCGACCGCGAGCTCTCATAGACGCCCTCGGCCATGGCGGCGTGTTCGACCGCCGTCGGCTCGGCCTTGGATGCGGGGGCGTCTTCGGCGGGGAAGTAACGGTCGGCGAAGCCGAACAGGATCTCCTCGCGCAGCCGGAGGCTCTCGATCCCCCCGTGGCCGCCGCCGTTGAGGGCCACGAAGACGCCGGTGCCCTCGTCCGGGTAGATCTGCAGGTGGGAGTGGAAGTACTGGGTGTCCCCACCGTGCCCGAGGATGCGCCGCCCGTTGCGGTCCTCCTCGAAGAAGCCCAGGGCCATGCGCGGTCCCTGGGCCAGCGTTCCCAGGGTCTCCTCGTCCAGCCCCGGCGCGTGCATGAGATCGAGCGTCTGGGGCTCCAGCAGGGGCCGGTCCGCCTGCCCCAGGTGGGCGAGCATGAAGTGGGCCATGTCGGTCGCCGAGGCGGTCAGCGACCCCGCGGGGGCGCCCGCGACGACCTCGAAGGGGCCGGCCGCGGCGGTGTCGACGGTGTAGCCCTCGGCGACGCGCTGCGCGAGGCCGTCGGGCAGGGGCTGGGCGAAGGTGGAGGAGTCCATGCCCAGCGGTTCGAGCACGTTCTCCTGGACGTATTCCTCGAACGGGACGCCGCTGACCCGCTCGACGACGTACCCGGCGAGGGCGTTGCCGTAGTTGGAGTAGGCGGGGACCGTACCGGGTGGGAACACCTGCTCCGGGGGGTCGGTGACCAGGTGCGCGCGCAGGTCGTCCTCGGCGTCTGGGGGGAGGATCATCCCGGCGACCCGCTCTTCGAAACCGGGGGTGTGGGTCAGCAGGTGACGGAGGGTCACGGGCTCGTCGAAGGAGGTCGGCACGGTGAAGTCGATGTACTCGTGGACGTCGGCGTCGAGGTCGACCCGGCCCTCCTCGACGAGCCGCATCACCGCGGTGGCGGTGAACAGCTTGGAGACCGACCCGACCCGGAAGAGCGTCTCCTGTGGATCGACCGGGACCGGTTCGGACCCGTCCGCGCCGGTGTCGGCGTAGCCGTAACCGCGCGCGGTGAGGAGTTCTCCATCGTGGACGACACTGACCGCCGCTCCCGGAATCCCCGTCTGGTCCAGGGCGGCCGGAACCAGCCCGTCCAGCCAGGTCTCCAGGTCCTCTCGGGTGAGGTCCGCGGTGGCGCCGGAGGGGGTCGGCGGGGGTGCGACCGTGTCGGTCGCCGGGACGGCGCAGCCGGTGGCGAGCACACCGGTGGCGACGATGGCGGCCAGGCCCCCCGGGAACACTCGTGGTCGCCGATCGGGCGGGGTGCTGACGCGGGGTGGGGCGGGGGCGGTCACGAGACCTCTCCTGTCTGTGGTCGTACCGGATGCTCGGGGCCTGCCCGTGTGTGGCATCCGGTGGTGTGCTCACCACCCTGCCGGGGAGGGCACTTCCGGCACATCTCGCCGAGGTCCACACTCGATCTACGACCTTTGGCGGAGGCGGCCTCTCCTTCCGGCGGAGGCCGGGGAAGACGGCGGCCGTGCCCGCCCATCCCCGCGGTCACCACCCGGGGTCCCGCCGGCCGTGTCGCGTAGGGAGCCGGTGAGGGGAGGAGGTCACCCGGAGCCCGGCCGCCGCATCCTCACACCTCTGTCATCCCGCGCTGATGTGGGTGCGTCCTCGGTGCGCCGGGACCGACCGGTGAGCATGTCGGCGCCGGCGACCGGTGCCCTCGCCCCCGGCCGCGCGAATCTGCCCGGTCTCACCCGGCCAGGCCGGCCCGATCCCGGTCCCTACGCCCTTGGGGCGGGTGTTCTCGGCGTGGCCTTCGGCGTCTCGCCGCCCTTGGTCGACGCCGCCCGGCCAAAACGGCGCCGTCCAAGGGACGTTGTCTCGGCCCCGCCCGCCCTGACGGGCCATCCTTCGGGAACGGGATCCGCCCCTCGCTCACCGGGAGGCCGGCCGGTCCTCCCCTGGGGCCGGTCCGGTTCCGCCATCACGTGGGCGACGGAGACCGACCGCTCTGCCCGCCTCCGGCGCACCCCAGCAGCGCGGTGGCGGCGTGGCGTGTGCCGTCCTGACCGAACCGGTCGGTCAGCTTCCGAGCCCTCCCGGGAGCAGGTCCCAGGCCGTCCGCGAGCGCCCTCAGCCGCGCCGTCAACAGGTCCCTGGCGCACCGCCGCTTCGAAACCTGGCGCACCACACGGGTGACCGCCGCCAGGATGTCGGGGATCGGGGCGTCGTAGTCGACGGGGTGGCCGATGTGCGCCCAATCCAGGTGCGCGTCACAGCAGCCGTGGTCGCGGAGCAGGCCCACCTGGCGGGGGTGGGTGTCGTTGACCGGCGGCAGCCACAGGGTGGGCACATCGGTCGCCGCGGCGTCGTAGATGTTGCCCAGCCCAGGGGTCATGCAGGCGTAGACGGCACCGCTCATGAGGTCGAGCACGGTCTCGTGGTCGTAGGTGGCGACCGCGGGATCGTCGAGCGCGGCGGCGACATCCTGGCTCGCCGTCACGATCAGGGGTGGCCCTGCGGGGTGCGCCGCGCGGACCGTCGCCACCATGAGGCGCGCGTAGGCGACCGCGTCTGCCGGCCGCCAGAACGGGTTTTGCAGGCCCCCAGGTTGACCAGGACGTGGTCGCCGGCCGTTCGGGCGCGTCGCGGTGGGATGAGCGGGGGGACGACGACGGCGCGCCCCTCCAGTCCGGGTTCCGCCGCGATCCGTTCCCGGACTCCGAAGAAGTCCTGCGCGAGGTACAGCACCGCCTCGAAGGCCACCGGCGGGACGGCGGGCCAGTACCAGGCGAGCGCGTCGTAGACCGCCACGTCCAGGCCCGCGCGCCGGGCCAGCGCGGCCATCTCGAAATCCATGGCCGTGACGAACAGGTCGTAGTGGGGCGCCAGCCGGCGCAGGAGGGACAGCCGTTGCCCGTCGGGCAGGCCCGTTGTCGCGTGGATGGTGTCGTAGGGGGGACTGTGTTGCAGGTCGAGGGTGTGGCCGCCGCCGAAATAACCCAGCCCCGCGCAGAAGGGGGACAGTTCCCCGGCGAGGATCGCCGTCGCCGCCGCGGGTCCGAACCCGAACGGTTCGGCGTTCAGGAGGAGGCGTGGCCCGGTGGCGGTCTCGTCCGCCATGTCGATCACTCCTCCGATGAGGATGGACGCTGAGGCGAGATGCACGTTCTCCGCCGTTTCCATCACGCATGTTACACAGGTCGACTACCTTGGGTAACAACAAAAGGGCGATCTGTCACGACATCGATCGTGTTCTGGAGGAGCATGGACGGGGTAGAGACCGGCGCGCTGGCGGTGCCCGGGGCGACGCTGCACTATGAGACGCGTGGCCGGGGCCCGCTCCTCCTCCTGATCGCGGGCGCCAACTCGGACGCGGTCATCTTCGAACGGCTCGCGGCCGTCCTCGCCGCCGATCACCGGGTCGTCTCCTTCGATCCGCGCGGCAACTCACGCAGTCCGCTGCGGGGACCGTTGGTCGACCAGCGCGTCGAGGAACACTCCGACGACGTCCGCCGCCTGCTCGACCACCTGGATCCGTCCGGTGCCGCGGTCCGGGTGTTCGGCAGTTGCTCGGGCGGGCTCGTCGCGCTGCATTTCGCCGCCCGATACCCGGAGCGGATCGCGGCGCTCGTCGTCCACGAACCGCCCGCGTTCCGACTGCTTCCCGACGCCGAGGAGCATCTGGCCTTCCTCGACACCGTCCGCGCGGCCTTCCAGAACGAGGGGGCCGCGGCGGCGTTGGAGCGGCTCGGCGCGGTCTTCGGGGGGCGCCCCGCGCCGGTGCTGCCCGAGGCGCGGGACAACACGGCCTTCTTCCTGGCCCACGTGATCCACCCCTTTGTCCGCTTCACCCCCGACCTGGCGGCGCTCGCCCCCGTGGCGGATCGCGTCGTGGTGGCCGGCGGACGCGATTCGCGCGCGCAGATCGTGCGCCGCCCGGCCGTCGTCCTCGCCGAGCACCTGTCTCGGGACCTGGTGGAGTTCCCGGGCGGGCACGTCGGTTACGCCAAGTGGCCCGAGGAGTTCGGCGGGCTGCTGCGCGAGGTCCTGTCCTCGGCGGCCTCTCCCTTCTCCTGACCCCGCGCCCCACGACGGGCGCCCCCGTTTCCGGGTTCAGGACCGTCCTTCGGCTCCTGTCCTGGGAGGAGGCCCCTTCGACTCGGGTCTGCGGGAGTCCCAGGGGCAGGAGTGGCGGGTGCGACCGGTGCCGATGCGTCAGGGCGCCCACCGACCTCACCGTCCCCCGGCTTCGTCGTCCGGCTCGGCCGGGTCGTGGTGCCGGCCGATCCGCGGGGACGGCGGTGGCGGGTTCCTCGGCGCCCACCGTGTAGCGCTGCCGGCACGAGGCGACGTGCCGGGAAGCGGTGTCGGACACTCTGCCGACCGCGCCCGGGTATTGGAAGAGACTCCCAGAGGGATCGGCCTTCGGGGATCGGTCCGGTTTCCTGTGGTACCGCTCTCCCCGGCCGGAGGCGGCAACCTCTGACTCCCAAACCGACAGGGCTGCCCGTCGCCTCGATCGAACACGCGGCCTGTCCATAGTTCGCTGGAGGCCAACCTCGGCGCGGCCGCTGCACGTGCCCTCACCGTCGCAGGGGCGTCTTCTGGAAACCCGCCCCTCGAAACTTGCACCTTCCGTGGCCCTGCCATGGCCTTTGCCGGCATACCGTGGGGGAGGACAGAAGTGGCTCTGCGGAGCCGCCGGCACCCGACATGGTGGTGCCGGGAAACCCGGTGGGTGGAGGGATCGCCTCCGTCGTCGGCTTCTGCCGAATCAGCGGCAGGCACGCGGTCCTGTCCCCTATCCGAAGGCGGGTTCCCCATTTCCTGTAAAAACAGCAGGAAGATCGCCCATCCATCTCTCGCCTGGAAGTGTGTCCAGGGCACGGCTTCCCGGAGTTACGGACGCACTGACCCATGCCACGCTTCACTTCATATCCGCCCGCCGTTTCCGCCACACCCCCATCGGTTCCCCGACTGCGCCTGCACCCGGTTCCGGGCCACAGCAGCGTGCTCGACGGAGGATGGTGGCCCCGATCCGGGAACCCCGTCGCGGAGTTGCCAGGTCTGGTCCTCGCACTCGACGAGTACCGGGGAACCGTCCAAAGGCTTGAACTTAGTGCGACCGGTTGGAGGAGCCGACCTGAACTCCTGGAGGTCGCCGGGCGCGCGATCAGACTCTCCTGGTCGCTTTCAACCCCCTCCGACCTGCTCGTCGCCATCGGGAGTACTGGAGCGCGCACGAGATTGCTCGTGGTGCCTCCCGGTGTGAACGACTTTGTGGCCCACTCGGCCATGGAGATCGCCGCACAGACGACGAACACCGACCAGGCCGCACAGATCATGGACACCGCGAGCCTGGCCCCCCGTCCTCCTCTGTCATCTCCCGAGACGGACTGGGAGTCGGAGGGAGGCCCCCTCTACGCCGCGGGCGCCCGGAATTTGGGCCCGGCCTCATCACAGAGGCATAGTCACCGCACCTCGAACCGGCCCAGAGGTGTGGAGCCGACCCCCACGGTCGTCAGACTGTCGGGCGAGGTGGACCTGTACACCGTCCCGCAGCTCCGAAAGCGCCTGTTCGAAGCTCTCCGTCCCGGAGCGGGCCTGGTGGCTGTGGACCTGTCCGACGTCACCTTCTTCGGTGCGGCCGGCATCGCCCTCCTGGTGGCAGGACAGTCCCAGGCCGACCGGCTGGGCATCGACTTCAGGCTGGCCGCCCCCAGCCCCCAGACCCGAAAGGTCCTGGACATCACGGGCATGCACGCTTGCCTGCCGACCCATGAGACCCTTGCGGAAGCCTTGGTCGTGGGCGGGTCACTGAGGAGGCCGAGGCCCCACTCCTGAACAAACCCCCTTCAGGGAGCTTGAGTTCTAGAGGTCGTTGCAACACCCCGTCTCTGAAGGGGTGTTGCAACGACCCCTCGAATTCACCCTGGACTTCTTCGGGGTGGGCGAGCACCACCTGCGCGCCATGCCGCTGTCCTCGCCCACCGCCGTGATCAACGCCGCCGCCGCGTCCACGAACCGGATCAAGCTGAGCACCGCGGTCACCGTCCTGTCGACCGACGATCCGATCCGGGTGTTCCAGCAGCTGGCCACCGCCTCGGCCCTGGCCCCCGGACGCATCGAGCTGGTCGCCGGACGCGGGTCCTCGACGATCACGTTCCCGCTCTTCGACTACGACGAGCGCGACTATGACATGCTCTACGCCTCCAAGCTCGCCCTGCTCATGGCCGTCAACACCGACGAGAGCCCCACCTTTGATGGCCCGCACCGGAATCGGCCGCTGCGGGACCTCACCATCGTCCCGCGGCCCGAGGAGCCGCTGAAGATCTGGCTAGGCACCGGCGGCAGCCCGAACTCGGTCCACCGCGCCGCCGAATTGGGGCTGCCGATGTTCCTGGGCATCCTGGGCGGCACCCCCGAGTACTGGGCGCGGTACGGGCACGTCTACCGCGACGCCTGGGCCCAGGCCGGGCACCCTGCCGAGAAGGCCGATATCGCCGTGGCCGTGCACGGGTTCGTCGCCGAGTCCGGGGACCGGGCGCGGGCTACCTATCTGGACTACGAGCACCGGATGATGGCCGACGGTGCCGCCGAACTCGGTCGCCCCGTCCCGGCGCGCACCGACCGCGCCGCGGCCTTGGGAGCCGGCGGCATGGTCTTCGTCGGCGACCCGAACGAGATCGCCGACCGGATCCTGCATCTGCACGGGTTGCTTGGCCACACCCGCCAGATCCTGCAGATGGACGTCGGTGGTATGCCCCAACGTGACTTCCTGCGCGGTATCGAACTGCTCGGCACCAAAGTGCTCCCGCAGATCCGCGCCGAACTGGGAACGCCGTAGGCGCGGGCAACGCGGGCAACGCGACAAAGTACCGCCCTGGGCTTCGGTGCTCGGACCGGCGCAAGGCCGCGTGAAGAACGCCGAGGGCTTTGCGCGGCGACTCGTCGCGCAAAGCCCTCGAGTACGCGGGTCCGGGTCCGGCCACGGTGTCGAGGGTGGTGTTACGCGGGCGGCGGCCACCGGGCCGGATGGGCGTTCCCAGCGACGGTTCGTCCCCCTGCCCGCGGCGTATCCGGGGGTGTTCGGGGCGACGCCGTGCTCAGCCGAGCGCCTGCATCAAGGGGACGAACCAGCGTTCGCGGTCGCCGGGCAGCGGGCGTCCGTCGTGGACCATGACGTCCGTCGTGAACCACTCGGTGACCCCGTGTTGTGTCGCCCAGGCGCGCAGTTGCGGGTGGCGGCCGTCGAGGTCGAGCCGCAGGGGCCCGTCGGTCTCACGGGCCAGGCCGACGATCAACGCGATGGCGTCGTCGGTGTCGTCCGCGATGACCGGGCCGACGACGGCGTGGTCCGGGTTGCGCCACACGCCGGCGTAGCCGGTGACGCGCCCGTGGCGTTCGAGGACGTGTAGCCGCTCGGCGAAGTCCGGCAGGCGGTCCAGCACGTCGGTGCGGTCGGCGCCGTTGGCCTGCGCGTCGAGCCGGCGGATCGCGGGAAGGTCGTCGGGTCGCGCCGGCCGGGTGGACGGCTCGACCCGGGTGGGGGCGAGGTGGCCGGTGTGGGTGTGGGTCACGCCCACCTGGACGAAGCCCAGCTTCTCGTAGAGGGGGCGGCCGTAGCCGGTGGCGTTGAGGAAGACGGTCGCGTCTCCGGCCTGTGCCAGCACGTGGGTCATGAGGGCGCGGCCGATTCCCCGACCGCCGTGGCGGCGCGCGACCAGGACCATGCTGACGGCCGCCGCCTCGGTGCCGTAGCGGGTCAGGACCGCGCTGCCGATCAGCTCGCCGGCGTCGTCGCGCACCCCATAGCCGGTGCCGACCTCGAACAGGAGCCGCCACTTGTCCTCTTCCCGCGACCACTCGCGGTCCTGCGCGAGTCGCAGGCAGCCGGGAAGGTCGCGTGGGGACAGGACGGTGATCGCGTGGGACACGGGCCGATGGTGACAGGTCCGGCGGTCCGCCCGCCACCGGTTTTCGGGCGGGCGGACCGCGAGGAGCTCCCGAAGGGGCGGGGTCCTACTCCTGGTCGTCGTCCTTCATGCTGGCGGTGAAGGCGGCCAGGGCCTCGACGACGTAGGCTTCGGCCGCGGCCTTGGACAGCCCCAGTCCCGAGAGGGGGCCGGTCCCGTTCTCCAGCTCCAACAGCGCGAGCAGGACGTGTTCGGTGCCGATGTAGTTGTGCCCCAGCCGCAGGGCCTCCCGGAAGGTCAGCTCCAGGGCCTTGCGCGCCCGCTGGTCGTAGGGGATGAGGTCGGGGACGTCCTTCGCGGCGGGCGGGAGGACACCGGTCACTGCCTCGCGGACGGCCTCGGGGGTGACCCCCTGCGCCGCGATCGCCTTGGCCGCGAACGCCTCGGGCTCGCTCAGCAGTCCCAGCATCAGGTGTTCGGGGCCGATCTCGTTGTTGCCGGCCGCGCGCGCCTCGTTCTGGGAGGCCATCACGACGTTCTTCGCCCGCGGGGTGAACCGGCTGAACCCCTGGGAGGGGTCGAGGTCGGGTGCCGCCCCCTTGGCGACGAAGCGCTTCTGGGCCGCCTGCTTGCTGACCCCCATACTCCGGCCGATCTCGGTCCAGGAGGCGCCGGAACGCCGTGCCTGGTCCACGAAGTGGCCGATCAGGTGGTCGGCCACCTCGCCGAGGTGGTCCGCGGCGATGACGGCGCTGGAGAGCTGTTCCAGGGCGTCGGGGTTGCTCTTCTTGATGGCCTCGATCAGGTCGTCGAGACGGATCTGTCCTGTTGGGGTGACGGGCTTCTCCATGCGTCAACCATAAGTTGACGCCCTTCCTGCGTCAACCCCAAGTTGACGATCATCGCCGGCCGCGAGCGCAGGGGGTTCGGGGCTGTGACTGGCAGGAGTCGTTGATCCAGTGATCTGTGTTCTCCATGGTTCCCCCAGCTCCGGTCACTGTGCGTGGTCGCTGGGGGCGTAGCGGTTCCAGGTCCCTCCCGCCTGGGCAACGACCCGGGTGGTGGTCTTGTCGTGGAACCCCAGCGCCCGGGCGATGACCGGAGCGGGAGCTTGGAGAACGAGTTGGCGCAGCGCGGAGGTGCGCACCGCCGTTCCGGGGATGCCGATATCGCGAATCAGGTCGGCAAGGCTGTGCGGGTGCATGGGGCGCCCGGCCCTGCGGCCGGGGAACAACCAGGCCGCATCCCGGTTGGTGGTGTTCATGTTGGTCCGCTGGTCCCTGGCTTGGAGCAGCAGGTCGGCGAAGGGTTCGGGGACCGGAGCCGGTGGGTCGCCGAGACGGATGAGCACCTGGCCGCCGGTGTCCTGGGAGATGTCGTCGGTGGTCAGCAGGACGATGCGGCTCGCGGGTTGAGCGAAGAGCAGCATCAGGCAGGCCGCTGCCCGGGAGCGCAGCGGCCCCGCGCTCTCGTCCAGGACCCGGCGCAGGAGTTCGAGGCGTCGGTGCTGGGTGAGCTGCGGCCCTTCGGTGATGGCCAGGCGGGGGAAGGCCGGCCGCGAGGGGAGTCGGCCGGTGTCGCGTGCCCAGGTCAGGAATGCCCGGAGGGCGCGCTGTTCGTGAGGTTTGTGGATGGCGTGCCAGCGGTCGATTCCGGCTTGGCCCACCTTCTCCAGGGTCGTGCCCTGCCCGTTCAGCCAGGTGAGGAACTCGTGGGCTCGGTTGAACTGCTGGGCGGCGTGGCTGCTCGCACTGGGGGTCAAGGGTCGGCGCTCAGCTCGTGTGCGGAGCTTGGGGAGCTGGTGCCAGGTGGCGAACTGTTCCAGGGTCGGCAGGTGCGCCTGGTCGTGGAGTTCACCGAGGCGGCGGTGCAGCCAGCTCTCGTGGTGCAACAGGTACTTGTCGGCCTGAGGTAGGAGCCCGCAGGTCATGAGCAGGTCGCGCAGGTGCGCGGCGGCCCGCCACTCGGGGTGCCGGCGGAAGGCGTCGTGGGTGAGCGGCAAGCTCCCAGTGGCCAGTTCCCGGAGGAGGAGACGGGCCTTGGGCCTGTGTAGCCAGGCCAGAGCGCTCTTGGGTCGGGGCATGGCCAGAACCGTTTCCCGAAGCAGTCCCAACTGTGGGTTCGGGTGCCCGGTGCCGTCGTCGAGGAACTCATCGAGCCGGTCGGCCAGGGTGCAGCGTTCGCAGAGACGTCCGCCGAGCAGGTGGGCTTCGGTGCCGCAGCGATCGCAGTGGAAGTCGCGGGTGATGCCGGCGCAGTCCCGGCAGATCGCCGTCCGGTCGTGACGGCCGGGCAGAAGCCGGTCGGCTCCGCATTCGGGGCAGGTGCCGTGAGTGTTGGCGGCCTTCTCGTAGCAGGTCCGGCAGATCAGGCCTTCCCAGAACGCGGCCCTGCTTGCTCCCTTCCGGCCGCAGCGAACGCAGGTGCCCATGTGCCAGCGCTCGTATTGCTCCCGGGTGCGGTAGGCGCTCACCGGTCGGGGTCGATCCGGGCGCGTTTGGGACGCAGCGGAGCGACTCCGGACGTGGATCCTCCGGTCTCACCAGTGGCAGTGCGCCGCGGGGCGGCGTTCTCGGCCCGGGTCGCGATGAGGTCGGCGGGGGTGCACTCGAAGATGTCGCAGAGCGCGGCCAGGACTGGTAGGGAGAGTCGTTCGGGGCTTTGGGTGACCAGGCGCCAGACCTGGACGGAGGAGAGCTCGATGCCCCGTTCGACCAGGGGGCGGGCGAGGTCGGTGGCGGTGAACATACCGTGTTCGGCCATGACCTCCCGCAACCGCCATTGGTAGCTGACCTGCCGCTTCATCGCTTCGTCCTTCCGGTGTCCAAGGCCGCTCTCATCGTGGCATCCATCGCCTTGCGCAAGGTCCGGGTGCGAAAGTCCGAGGAGACGCAGGTGTAGAGGGAGGTGGTGGAGGCGTGTTCATGGCCGACCTGTTCCTGGACGAACCGGGGGTCCCAGCCGTCCTCGATCAGGTGCGTGACGTAGGAGCGCCGGAAGGAGTGCAGGTCCAGGCCCTTGTCGAGTCCGATGGCGTCGCGGTAGGAGGCGAAGCGGGTGTTCATCTGGGAGAACCCGATGCGCGGCCCGCGCTCAGAAGGCCAGAGCGCCGGGGAGCCGGCGTGGGCGCAGGCCGGGCGGGCTTCCTCGATCCACTGGGCCAGCACGTCCACGATCCAGTCCATCCCGCCGATGCCCTCGCGCGGGCCAACGGTCAGGACGCTGCGGCGCTTGGGCGGTGAGCCCTTCATGGCCTTGCCCCAGCGCACGTAGCAGACGCCGTAGGCACCGAACTCGCGGGCATGAGGGTTGGGGCCGAAGTCGGCCAGGTCGAGCATCCGCGTCTCGCGGCGACGGAGCCCGTAGGCGTAGGCGGTCTTGAACAGGGCGGCGTCGCGGAAGGCGGGCAGCCAGCCCTTGCGGCCGGCCCCACGCACCCGGTGGACCTGGTCGTCGGCGTAGTCGAAGAAGGCCTGCAACTCGGCGCGGGTGAACGCCCTCTTCGAAGGGTCGGCTTCGGATTCTTGCAGGTGGTGGGCAGTGTTCCACTCGTGGCAGACCTGGATGGGGTGGGTGCCGAACCTCTTCTCGCACTCGGCGGCCCACCCATAGGCGGGGTCGGTGAGGAAGGCACAGAAGGAGCGGACGGCCTCGGCGTAGTTGCGCAGGGTGGACTGTTTCAGGTGGTGGACGGCCCGCAGGTCCCCGAGCCACTCGTCGACCATTTGCGGTGCCCAGTCCCAGGGGAAGGCGTCGGCATGGCGGGTGAAGGCCTTCACCGCGTTGAGGCGGCCCTCGATCGTGGACAGGGCCAGGTTGCGGGCCAGTTGCTGGTTGCGCCAGCCCTCCAGCATCGCCTCGGCGACCTGCTCCTGAGGGCGCAACAGCGCGGTCCCTCCGACCAGATGCAGCCCCGCTGCCCCGGGCACCGTCCCGTCTCGGGTCACGCTCCGCCACCTTCCACCGATTACATCAAACGAAAGGATCTTTCATTAGATGTAATCGATTGGCAAACGTGCAGGCGAGAAGGGCCTTCATGGGGGTCTCACGGGGGCGCTACGCTGGCTGTCCTTCTCCTGGAGCAGCGCGGGAAGCCCTCCAGATCAGCGCATCCCCGTGGATGTGTCAGGTGGTCGCTGACTTCATCCGATGAAATAGCGGTTCCTTGGAACAACGGAACCGGATCCGGCGCTAAGCATTGCCCTGGCCGTGGGCTTCGAGGAACCTTGATCTGCCCCTGGAGTCAACGTGTCGGCCGGTCGCCGGCTCGGCGTGCGGGCGATTCGAGCAGCGGGGACCGCTGTGCTCTGCCGTCCCGCTCGTGTGTTTCCGCTGGAGATGAAGTGGTTGTGGATGGACTCCTGGGAAGGGTTGTAGAGCCAGTAGTCCCCGAAGGGGACGTTGCCGACCGCGGCGTCGAAGGCATGATCGGGAGCGGCGGCCGTGAACGACTCGGTGGGGATCTGAGCGTCGGGGTATAGGTGGCGGGCAATCGCCGCGCTGGTCGGATCGAGCTCGACCCCGACTATGCGGGTCGGGGGCGAGGTGTCGGTGGGAGCGGCGCCGATGAAGTTCCCGCTGCCGCACCCGGGTTCCAGCATGTTGCCGCCCTCGAAGCCCAGGCCGCGCCTCCCCTCTCAGATCCCTTCCAGCAGGGAGAAGCGGGTGTAGTGCGCGTTGAGCGTGTTGATTTCGGCAGCCTCGTACTCCTCGGGGCTGAGCAGCTCAGCGGCGAAGTCGCTTGTGCGGGCGTCGGACACTTTCGGCGCCGCCCCGCCTCGTCCAGCGGGTCAGAACCTGCTCCTCGACCGTGGCTGGACGCTGTTCGTCCTCCAGGACACAGAGCAGGTGGAACATCGCGATGTTGTTGCGGATATGCCGCCGCTCCCCGGACTGGGCCAGATCGGCTTGGGATGAAGGACGGCGATCGCGTCGAAATCCAGTGCCTGCTGCCCCTCGTCTCCCATGAGACAGAGCCAATCAAAGCCCCCATGACCACTGTTCTGGTCATGGGGGTGACCGTGCCCAAAACCGCCCTCATGGCCACTAACGTTCGATGTCAGGACCTTTTCCTCTTCCCTGGCGGTGCTCAGAAGAAGCCGGAGAGGACAACGAGGGCGACGCGTGGATCGTCGGCGGGGCCACACCCTGCTGCGCGCGCTTCACCGCTTCCACAACATCCTTCGGCAGGCCTGGTGCGGGTTTCTCTACAGACCGCAGTGCCGTCATGAACCGGGCTTTCTCCACGGCATCGGCGTTGAGGAACTTCTCCGGGTGGTGCGGCAGTTCGGAGTTCAGCGCACCCCGATTGGCCGCCATGAACACCACCTTCTGTACCTTCTGCCACTGCGCGTGCTGGGCGAGCCGGTCCGTATCACCCGCGTAAGCGACCTGCGCCACCCGGTCGGCGCGCTCGTGCAGGGCCAGCATCGTGGGCACGGTTACCGGCCCTAACTCGCCGCGCTTGAGGAGCTTCTCAGCATGCTTCCAGTAGGAGGACAGCCACGCAGCCGCCTCCTGCTGGTCGAAAGGCACACGTCCTTCGCCGCGCGTGTCCCGCAGGACCTGGCTTGCTCGGGGCTCCTGAGCCCACTGGCCATCGGCGCCGCGGGAGTTGTCGTAGTGGACGGTGCCGGAGCGGTCAATGACGATTACCCGGTGAATGTGCGGGCTGGCCTCCAGAGCCTCCACCGACAACGGCAGTTGCTCGTAGGAGGCGTCATGTCCTGGCGCATCAGCCCACCGGCCCTCCCCAGGGGGGTCGGCCAGATAACGCCCGACCATGTCCAGGCAGCTGCGGTCCCCGGGAGTCGCGACCACGACTACCTCGTTGACGAACCCCGGGTGCACGCCCTCCATCGGCTGCGCCATCTCCTCGGCGTACTCCAATAGGTAGTCAACCTCACGGAAGGTGCCCTCCGTCACGAGTCCGTAGCCGTTGGCGTGGGCATACTCGCGGACCATGTCGGACCAGGCGTACATCGCCTGGTTGGTCAGCGCCACCTTCTCCTGGGGGTGCTCGCGCATGATCTCATCGATCTTGGTGTGGTAGTCGCGGAAGTCGTCGGGGCTGACCCGGGCGACCCGGTCACCGTGGCGGCTGATGATGGCTTTGAGAGCTCGGGTCTTGCCCGCGGCAAGCTGACCTCCCAACTGCACCATCACTGGCCGCTCCCCGCGCGGGGTCGGGGTGACACCGCCGAAGACCAGTCCCTTGATGTACTCATCGAAGATGTCTTGAAGCTCTCCCTTGGGGACCTCATAGGGGTCGGCCAATGTTTCAGGCCTCTCTCATCTCGGCAAGCACGTCCTGGAGGCGCTGGATTTCGGCGACCATCGCGTCGCGGCCCATATCCAGGTCGTTCTTGACCTCCCACATCTGCCGCATCTTCGCCTTGGCCTCCTCCTTGGCCTCCGGAGTGGTGGCGGCCTGAGCCGCCCGCATGTATGCGCCCACGAGGCGGTTGGCGATTCCGGTCAGCGTCTCGCGGATGACCTCATCGGGGGTCTCCGGGTCGAACAGGGTGGTTTCGTTCACTGCCGTCTCCTCCGGTTGTTGGGGGGCGTGGATACGCAGGACCCGCCCGTCATGCACCGCGTAGTCCCCGGGCGGCACCGGTACACCGTCGGCCAGAGCGAAGCCGGTGCTGGTCAGCTCGAGTTCCTCGAACGCCAGCACGGGCAGGCCCCGCATGAGCGCGGTCAGGGTGGGGTGATCGACCAGGACCGCGGTCAGGGCGCCGTGGTAGGTCATGCCCTGCGGGCCGTCGGTCGCGGCACTGGTGCGCACCGTGCCCCACAGGGCGCGTGCGTCGCGCACGCCGTGGACTGCGACTACCTCCAGCCCGGCCCGGGTGATCAGATCGGGGTGCACGAGCGCGCCGTCCGGGGCGCCGTCATCGGTGATGGCCACCACTCCAGCGGTACTGGATACCCAGGTGACATGTGCGCCGAGCGCATCCCGGACCTGTTCTGAGGCCAGGTACCGGATGTTGGTATCCGGTTCCATGACCCCTCCCGGATGTGTGCGCCTCCGTACACATAAAAGAGTACGCCTCCGCACACATTCGATCTAGTAGTTCCTTATGCGATCGCCGTTCCGGTTCCGGCGAGACATTCGATCCTGGCGACCACGTCGGCCTCCTGGTCCCCGACGTCTGCCCCCGCGCCCCATTTCGGACCTGCGCATCGCCTGCCGCGCTCCCAGGTCCAGCGTCTACTCGGGAAGCCGCTCGGCGTCCTCACGCGAGATCCCCCAGCTCCACCGCAGCCCGTAGCGCGCGTTGTTCGTGTGCGGCCCGCCGGGCACCCACCTGTTCGGCGCAGGCCTGAGCCACGTCGGCCTCGACCGCCTCTTGGTACACGCGCGCGCCACCGACTCGGCCCGCTCCTGCCAGGTGAGGGCGTCGACCAGCTCCGCGCTGGCGCAGACCCACTGCTGCTCGGCCTCCCAACGGCTGGTGCCCTGGCGCAGCAACACTCACCGAGATTCCTTCCGCTCCCGCCCAGCGCCTCCAGCTCCTGGCGTAGCTCCTGCACGCGCTGGGTGGCCTCGCGCCCAGAACCGGTACTGCTCGACCTTCTCCACCGCGGCGGCCGCCGGTCCGTGTCCGGCGCGGGCCTGCTTCTCACTGAGCGCCGTCACGGGCCCCGGCTCCGGAGCCGGGGCCCGGTGGGTGCTGGCGTGCTCAGGGACCGGCGTGGGCTCAGCCGCCATGATCGTGGACTTGCCCGCGCCCGCCACGCCGATGCCCGCGTCGATCCCGTGGCCGCCCACCAGTATCCGCGCCAGTGTGTGGCGCTGCTCCTGGCTGGGGAAACCCGCGCTCGGCCTGGAAAGCGCGCACCGCGCTCCGGGGCGAGGCCCCTCGATGACCACCGCACCAGGCGCGGGAGGAGCGGGGTGGAACCGCCTTCGACTCGGACGACGGGGCCTCTCCGCACCCATCGTCCCGAGGCCGAGTGGTGGGAGAGAGGGCGGTCACCCAAGCGCCTCGGCGTCGATTCCCAACAGCTCCCGCCAGGCCGTCTCCCCCTGCTCGGTGACGCGCAGTGCCCGGCCCGACCCCGACCGCACGCACCATCCCGCGGCGAGCGCGTGGCGGCACAGGGCGGCACCGGCCACCCCGGCCAGATGCTGCCGGCGCTCGGTCCAGTCCAGACAGGCCCGCACCAGCGGGCGTCTGCCCCGCTGTTCCAGTCCCACCCCGTGTTCGGCGAACCAGGCCAGGCCCGCATCGGTGAGCGCGAACCCGGTCTCCCGCGTGAGCAGTCCCCGCCGGATCATGGCCTCGGTGACGGCACAGCCGAGCCGTCCGGCCAGGTGGTCGTAACAGGTGCGGGCCCGGGCCAGGGCCTGTCCGGCGCGCACGGCGCGCAGGGTGCGGGGACGTTCGCCGTCCGGGACGGGGGCGGCGTGTGCGGCCAGGGACTCCACCAGCTGCGCCGCCGTCTCGTCGGCCAGGCGGACGTAGCGGTGGCGTCCCTGCCGTTCCTGGGCGAGCAGTCCCCCTTCGACCAGGCGGGTCAGGTGCTCACTGACGGTGGGGGCGCCCACCCCGGTGTGCCGGGCGAGTTCGCCGGCGGTCCAGGCACGCCCGTCCAAGAGGGCCAGGCACATCCCGGCCCGGGTGGGGTCGGCCAGCAGTGAGGCCAGGGTGGCCAGGCGTGTCGCTTCGGGAACGTGCATTCCTCCAGGATGGGGCACGTATCGTACGGCGGTGGCCGAAGTGTCGGCCGGGCCTTGCCCGTCCAGCGGCGCGAAGACGCGCGGCACCCCGTTTCGCCGGCGCCGACGGAACCCTCCACGCGGCTTCCGCGCGCCGAGTGACGCGCGAGGCTCCAGGGCGTCTCCCCGGCCATCGACAGGCAGGCGAAACCGTTTCCCTCCTGTCGGGGCCGGAGTCAGGAGAGGACCGGGAGGTCGGAGCCGCGAGAGGAACCGGCCGAAGACGCGGATGGCGCACCAGCGGTCCGGGCCTCCCCGTCCATCGGGAAGGCCCGGCGGCCTAGCCGGCGAGGGCCTGGACGATCTGTCGGGTGGTCTGCGCGGCGACCCGGGGGTGGGTGGCGGCGTAGGAGGTGTAGGCGTTGAGGCCCGTGCTCAGCGCCCAGCCACGCCCCCGTAGCCAGGTGGCCTCGTCCACACCGAGCTCGGAGCGGAAGACGGCCCGGCTCTCGGCCGACATCAGGGTGAAGGCGACGATGAGATCACACGCGGGGTCGCCGATGCCGAGCCCACCGAAGTCGATGACCGCGCTGAGGCGTCCCCCCACGGTCAGGAGGTTGCCGGTGTGGAAGTCGCCGTGGAACCAGACCGGCTCCCGGTCCCATGCGGGAGCCTCCAGCGCCGCCTCCCACAGTTCGGTCATGGCCCCGGCGTCGAACACGTCGCCGGTCAGCGCGATGTCGGCCCGCGTCGACCGGTCTCGTTGGGACAGGGAGGGGGCGTCCAGGCCGTCATGGGCCTCCGCCCTCCTCATCTCCTCGGGGAGGGACCGTTGCAGGGCGGACAGGAACCCGGCCAGCCGGATCGCGGTGTCGGCGCACTCCGACAGCCCCTCGACGGTCGCGGTCGCGCCGTCAAGCCAGCGGGACACCGCCCAGGGCCATGGGTAACCGAAGTCCGGTCTGCCCACGCCCACCGGCTCCGGCACGGCCAGCGGCAGGTGGGGGGCGAGTCGGGGCAACCACCGGTACTCCTTCTCGGCCTGACTGATGGCTCCCGCGTGGCGGGGAAGCCGGACGGACAGGTCGCGTCCGAGCCGGAAGATCGCGTGGTCCGACCCTCCGGGCAGGACCGGCTCCAGGGGCAGTCCCGCCCACTGCGGAAACTGGGACTCGATGAGCCTCCTGGCCAGCGTGGTGGAGACGTCGGGGCGTCCACTCGTGTTCTCCTCGTCAGACACCACCGTCTCCTCGTATTCGACCCGCCCTGACTGGGATCGCTCCCATCACAGCGCGCCGCAGGGTCCGTGTCGAGCGGTTTTCCGCTCGCCCACTCTCCGCCCGACCAAGGTGCCCCTCCTCCCTCACCTCCCATGGGAGAGGGAGGTTCCTCCGCTCCGGCCACCCGCTCCTCCCCGACCACGGGAAACGTAGTACTACGGGTAACGTGGAAAGAGGTGAGGCCAGGAGAGGGGGACGGATGCGGCGAAATCCCGAGCGGCGGGCGGCCCTGCTCGACGCCGCCATCGAGGTCCTCGCGCGCGACGGGGCGCGCGGGCTGACCTTCCGCGCGGTGGACACCGAGGCGGGGGTCCCCACGGGCACGGCCTCCAACTACTTCAACAACCGTGACGACCTGTTCACCCAGGTCGGGCACCGCTTCTACGAACGGCTGGAACCCGACCCCGCCGTGATCGCCGCCTCGTTGGACGGCCCTCGCGACCGCGACAGGGTCACCGAACTGATGCGCGAGGTGGTGGGCCGGGTGACCCGGTTCCGGTCCGGGTACCTGGCGTTGCTGGAGCTGCGTCTGGAGGCCACCCGCCGCCCGGAGCTGCGACGCCTGCTCACCGAACGCATCCGCGCCGACGTCGACTTCAACATCTCCCACCACACGCGCTCGGGCCTGCCGGGTGACGCGACCAGTGTGGTCGTGCTCTACCTGGCCCTGAACTGGCTGATCCTGGAACGGCTCACCCTGCCCGACGTCTTCCCCGAGGAGCAGTTCGACTCCCTCGTCGCCGAAGTGGTCGAGCGCGTCCTGGCGGGTTCCTCCTGACGCCCTCCCGCCCCGCTCCCTCCCTACGGGACGGGGCGAGCGAAGCCCCGGCCGGGCGATCACCCCGGCGCCGAAAAGCGCGGCGCCCCGCCGCGCTGCTCCCGCGGTTGCCTGGGCGTGGGACGCTCCCGCGACGAGGAGGCGCCTTCCACGTCGAAGGACCTCGCGCCCAGGGGGCCACGCGGTTAGGGTCGAAGACCGGGCCGTCCAGGGCACCCCGAGGACCAGGGCTCTTGCGCCGCGCGGCCCGGCCCCTCGCTCGAACGACGCCCGGCCCCGCGGCCGGTAAGGAGGCAGAAGGTGGACCAGCAGGAACTCGTGGCCCGCTTCTCGACACTGACCACCGCGCATCTGGCCGACGCCTGCATCCGCGCGGGGGTTCCGGTGCGCTGCGCCCCCGCGGGCACGAACGCCGTGGTCTCGGGAGGCCGGCTGGTCGGGCGGGTGTGCCCGGCCCGTCACGCCGGCAGCGTCGACGTCTTCCTTGAGGCGTTCGAGACGGCCGGCCCCGGTGACGTCCTGGTGGTCGACAACGGCGGACGCCGTGACGAGAGCTGCGTGGGCGACCTGGTGGTGCTGGAGGCCCAGGCCGCGGGGATGGCGGGCGTGGTGATCTGGGGACTGCACCGCGACACGGCCGACATACGCGAGATCGGACTTCCGGTCTTCAGCCTGGGGTCGCTTCCCACCGGTCCGCAACGACTGGACCCTCGCCCCGGGGACGCGCTGGAGCGCGCCGCCCTGGGCGAGTGGGTGACCGGACGCGACGACCTGATCGCGGGCGACGACGACGGCGTCCTCCTGCTGCCGGCCGCCCACGCCGAAGAGCTGTTCGGCCTCGCCGAGACGATCCGCGACACCGAACGCCGCCAGGCCGAGCTGATCCGCGCCGGGGTCTCCCTCCGCTCCCAGGTGCGCTTCGCCGACTACCTGGAGCAGCGGCGGGAGACGCCCTCCCTGTCCTTCCGCGACCACCTGCGGGCCGTGGGCGGGGCCATCGAGGAGTGAGGACCCTTCGCCGGGCCGCCGCCCGCGCGGTGCGCGAACGGCGGCCTAGCGGGGGCACGCGGTTCAGGCGGTGGCGTCGAGGATCGGGATCAGCTGTTCCTCCTCGTAGTCCAGGTGGCGTTCGAGCTGCTCGGTGAGCCGTTCGACCTCGGCGAGCACGTCGTCCGGGTCGGCGCCCTCGGCGGAGACGACCTTCTGGAGCTCCTCCAGGAGCACCGCGATGCTCTGGTGCTCCCGGTCCAGCCGTTCCAGGACCGGCGCGAGGTGGGGGTGCTGTTCGGCGAGGGCGGGGAACATCCCGGTGTCCTCGCTGGTGTGGTGGTAGTGCAGTCCCCGGCAGACGGTCAGGCAGTTGATTTTGAGCTGGGCGCCGAGCCGGGGCCCCGCTGTGGCCGCCTCGGCGCGGATGAGGGCGAGTTCACGCCGGAAGACACCGTGGATCATCTTGAGGGCGGCTCCCCACGACGACGCCTGGGGAGGTCCGCCGGCGACCTGCTGGAGGGCGACCACGGGGATGAGGCGCCCGGCCTTGGCCTGGTACTCGGCCCAACCCGGATCGGCCTCGACCGCGCGGGCGAAGGCGTCGTCGCGTTCCCTCCCCTCCAGGACGATGGCCTTGGCCTCGTAGGTGAAGACGCCGTCCTCGACGGTGACACGGGGGTTGGCGACCAGATTGTGGTACCAGGCCGGATGCCTGGGCGCGCCACCGGCCGAGGCGATGACCAGGACGCGGTCTCCCTCGTCGTGGAGGTATCCGAGAGGGGTGGTGTGCGGGGAGCCGGAGCGGGCGCCGGTGGTGGTCAACAGGAGCAGGCGGGCTCCTTCGAAGGGACCTCCGACCCGGCCGTTGTTGGCTCGGAACTCCTCGATGACCTGCTGGTTGAAGGGGGTGGGCATGTGTCGGTCTCTCTTCTGCGTGGTCGTGCTCGCGCGGACCGTCCCGGAGGCGGGCGGGGGCCGGAGACCTGGGAAGGGTTCGGCCACGGGCGCGGTGAGCGGCATGGGGAAAGGGCGCGTCATGGCGCACGGCGTTCAACGCCGTCGGTGGAGATATCGCGATGGGACACGCGGAGAAGAGAGGGCGGACCTCTGGCCCGCCGGTCGCTCACGGCGTGGCCGGGCGCCTCACTCGTTTCTGGCCCATGGCCGACCCGGCAGTCACGGAATGACCTTAGCGGCCGGTTCTTCACCGCAGCAAAGCATTTTCCGCCCTCATTTGCCCGGATCCCGTCTTCTCGGCGGGGCACCGGGCCGGGAGTCGATCCCGCGGTGGGAGGGGGTCGTACCGAGGAGAAGCGGGAGACGGACCTCGACGGTGGTGACGGGATCCGTCACCGCCCCGCGCGCGGCCACCTACGCCCCTGACCCGCGCCGATGTCTCGGCCGACCGCGTTCGCGCAGGTGATAAACGAGTGTCCTGAAACGCTTCGAGTCGCGATCATGGACCGGACAGCGACCCGCCAGCGACAAGGAATCCTCGCCCCATGCCCCTACCCGCCGACCCGACCATCCTCCACCCGATGCCCGGACAGCCCCGGGTGGTGCTCCTCAAACCCCTGGTGCGGTCCCCACTGATCGAGGTCGGGGAGTACTCCTACTACGACGACCCGGACGACGCGACCGCGTTCGAGACCCGCAACGTGCTCTACCACTACGGACCGGAGAAGCTGGTCATCGGCAGGTTCTGAGCGCTGGGCACGGGGGTGCGGTTCATCATGAACGGCGCCAACCACCGCATGGACGGCCCCTCGACCTTCCCCTTCCCCAGCATGGGAGGCTCCTGGGCCGAACACTTCGACCTGCTCACCGGCCTGCCCAACCGAGGCGACACCGTCGTCGGCAACGACGTCTGGTTCGGCTACGGCGCGACGATCCTGCCCGGTGTGCGGATCGGACACGGCGCGATCATCGGCGCCGGCTCCGTGGTGACCCGCGACGTACCCGACTACGGCATCGTCGGGGGCAATCCGGCCCGCCTCATCCGCACCCGCTACAACGACCGGGACATCGCCCGGCTGTTGGCCGTGGCCTGGTGGGACTGGCCCGCGGAGCACATCACCGAACACGTGCGGACGATCATGTCGGGCAGCATCGCCGACCTGGAGGCCGCCGCCCCGGACGGCCCGCGCACCTGACACCCCGGCCGGGCACCCGTCCGTCCGCGGCGCCGCCCTGGCGCTCGAGGCGAGACGCGGTGCCCGGCCCGCCACGCGCGTCACAGCCTCCCCGAAGGGGCCAACCGGCCCGCCATGTCCCCTCCCCTCTCCCGAAACGAGCGAACTCCCATGGCCCGTCGCCGCGCCCACATCGCAATGGTCGGCATCCCCGCCGTCAGCCACGTCCTGCCCAGCATCGCGATCATCCGCGAGCTGGTGGCCCGCGGTCACCGGGTGACCTACGCCAACGATCCGGCGGTGGCCGACCTGATCACGGCCACCGGCGCCGATCTGCTCCCCTGCCCCTCCCAACTACCGGTCGCCGACAACGACTGGCCCGACGACCCCATCGCCGCGATGGAGCTCTTCCTCGACGACGCCATCCAGGCGCTCCCCCGGCTGCGCGCGGCCTACGACCACGACCCGGCGGATGTGTACCTGTACGACATCGGGGCTTATGCCGCACGCGCCCTCGCCGAGTCACAGGGCCGCCCCCTCCTCCAGCTCTCGCCGACGTTCGTGGCCTGGGACGGCTACGACCAGGACGTCGCGGCACACCTGCGCCGGCTACCGGGCGCCGACGCCTACCGGGCGAAGTTCGCGCGGTGGCTCGCCGACTGCGGGGCGTCCACCACCGACGTGGACGCCTTCTCCGGTCCTCCCGCGCGGGCCCTGGCGCTCATCCCCCGAGCGATGCAGCCGCACGCCGACCGCGTCGACACCGACGCGGTCACCTTCGTGGGTCCTTGTCTGGACGCGGAGGCGAACGCGGACGGGTGGGTCCGCCCGGCGGACGCGGAGAACGTGCTGCTGATCTCCCTGGGCTCGGCCTACACCCGCCAGCCGGAGTTCTACCGCCGCTGCCTGGCGGCCTACGGCGACCTGCCCGGCTGGCACGTCGTGCTCCAGATCGGTAAGTACACCGACCCGCGGGAACTCGGCGACATCCCGGCCAACTTCGAGGTGCACTCCTGGGTGCCGCAACGGGCGATCCTGGAGCAGGCCGACGCCTTCGTCACCCATGCCGGTATGGGCGGTTGCGGCGAGGGCCTGCTGGCCGGCGTCCCGATGATCGCCGTACCGCAGGCCGCCGAACAGTTCACGAACGCCGACCGGCTCGTGCACCTGGGCGTGGCCCGCCGCATCGACACCGCGCAGGCCACGCCCGAGGCCCTCCGGGCGGCCCTGAACGACCTGGTCACCGACGCGGAGGTCGCCCACCGTTCGGCACGGTTGCGTGCCGACGCGCGGGCCGAGGGCGGCACGCGGCGCGCCGCCGACCTCATCGAGGACATGCTGGCCTGAACTCCCGCCGCAGCCGGCGCCACGTGCCCGCCGGTCAAGGATGATTCCGGCGTCGGCACGGACCGCGCGACGGGGCGGCGTCTTCGGGGCAGGCCCCGCCGTGGGGCGGCCCGGCCGGGCACCGTTTACGGGCGGGAAGGGGGCGGCCGTGAAGGGCGCTGGGGAAGGCGCGTTTCTCCCCGCGCCCTGCTTCCTCCATTGCGGACCGGACCTATCCCGCGGCTCCCCGGTACCGGGCTGGCGCAAGGGCCCGCGAGGGGCTATACCTGTACCGCTGACCCCCCATAGGAGGACGAAATGGACCCTGATTTCGAGGACCTGGGCGAGTTCGCCGAAGCCGTCGTCGAAGGCGACGCCGAGGAAATGGTCGAAGAGGCCCTGGAGATGACCTTCGGCATCGACCTGTGAGACGGCCCGCCGTCCACGAGGCGTGACTTCACCGAAGGCTCCCTCCCTGCTAGCCCCGGGGAGGGGACGCTCGGGGAGTTCGCCTCCGACGATGACGTCGAACGCCCCCCGCGACGCGGTGGGGCGTTTTCCGTGTCCTGCGCCGGTACGCTCCACCAGCGCCTCCGGGCCGACCCCTCCCCGTTGGCCGGGCGGGGACCGCTCGCTCCGTCCCCTTGGGCACACCACCGCGTCCGATGCCGTCCTCGCCCGGGTGGTCGACGTCATCCGCTCCCCCGTGCGCGGCGGCGATGCCGTTGGAGACCGTCTGCGCGACGTGGTGACCGTCGGTGCCCCGTCTTCCCAAGGGCTATGGTTCCGGCCGAGCCGGCCGGTGGCCGGGTATAACGGGGCCGCCGGCCACGGCCGGCCGGAACCTGCGGGCGGAGACAACGGCCGTGCGACCTCCACCGCGCAGCGTCCAGTGCGGGGAGGGAGGTCGGCGGCTTCACCGGAAGCGTGACCGTCCCCCGGGGAAGACCACGGAGCACGCCGGAGAGCGACGACGCCCGCCCGGTGGGCGTGGCCTCGGGGTTCTCCTCGACCACGCCCAGCGAAGATCAGTCCTGATCCCACTCCCCCGAGACCGGCTCGCCGGGCCGGTGGACACCGAAGGTCCACTCGTACCCCTCGATGTCGGCCACCCGGCAACGGTAGTTGCCCCACTCGGTGTCGGTGGGCTCCCAGATCACCTCGGCGCCGGCCGCCACCGCCGCGGCGAACACCTCGTCCGCCTCGGCCGGGCTCGCGAGAACGAGATAGGTGCCCTGCCCGCAGGTGGGCCCCTTGCGAGGAGCGCGTTCATAGCCCTCGTCGTCGGAGAACACCATGATCGCCGCGTCGCCACGCCGCAGCTCGGCGTGCATGACGCCACCGTTGTCGTCGGGGAACTCCAGGGTCGTGACGAACCCGAAGGCCTTTTCGAGCCAGCGCAGGGCGGCGGGCGCGTCACGGTAGCCGAAGTAGGCGTGCAGCGTCGCGGTCTGTTCGTTGAGCTGTGTCATGGCAGAACCGTGGCCGATAAAGCGGTCACTTTCCGTCCGTTATCGCGGAAGAGGGGGTTTCCGTCGACTCGACGGAACGCAGGAACAGTCTTCCCGTGTCGCGCAGCCGGTCGCGCAGCTCGCAAGGCTCGACCACGGAGAACTCCGCCTCCAGGGCGGCCAGGATCAGTATCGGCCAGTGCAGTTCGTCGACGCTCATCCGCAGCCGGCAGCTCTGCTCGCCGGTCGCCTCGACCTCGCCCCATTCCGCCACGACCCGCTTCACCTCCTCGGCGGGCGCCTGCACCTCCACCACGACGCGGTGACGTGTGGGGATCGCCGCGATCCTTTGTCGCAGGAAGGCGGCGGCGTCGCCCCCGGGAACCTCGCGCGCGGGGAAGCGCACGCCGGTCGCGCGCGGCTCCGAGAGACGGTCCGTCCGGAAGGTGCGCCAGTCGTCGCGCTCGACGTCCCAGGCGAGCAGGTACCAGTGCCGTCCTCGCGCGACCAGCCAGTGCGGTTCGACAAGGCGCGAACTGCGCTCACCGCCGCGGGCGGTGTAGGTGAACCTCAGCCGCTCCCCGTCCCGGCAGGCCTGGGCGATCCTGGTCAGGGCCTCCGCGTCGACCGCCGGCCCCTCGTTCCCCGGGTCGGGCACGGTGAAGGAGCGCAGCGCGTCGACACGGCGCCGCAGTCGCGCCGGCATGACCTGGACGACCTTGGCCAGCGCCCGCACCGCGCTCTCCCCGATCCCGCCCACCGCGCCACCGGCCGCCGCGCGCAGGCCGACGGCGATCGCGACCGCCTCGTCGTCGTCGAGCAGCAGCGGCGGCATCGCCGTGCCCGGCCGCAGCTGGTAGCCACCGGCCACACCACGGTTGGCGTCGACCGGGTACCCCAGTTCGCGCAGCCGATCGACGTCACGGCGCAGTGTCCGCTGGCTCACCCCCAGACGCCCGGCCAGTTCGGTGCCGGGCCAGTACCGGTGGGTCTGGAGCAGGGAGAGCAACCGCAGCATCCGCGCACTCGTGTTCGCCATGACGACAGCATCCCCGACATTGCGGACGGAAATTGACCTGAAGGCACCCTAGTTGCATCGGTCTAGTACCTGTCTGGTACCTGGACAGGGAAGAGCCCCGACGCCGGATGGCGGTCGGGGCTCGGTGGAGCCGTGCCGTCCCCTCTTACGGCGCGCCCCTTTCCTGGTTGGTCTCCGGTGTCGCTCGTGGCGGCTCAGAGGGCGGCTCCGGCTGCGCTGCGCCCTCCTTGGGGCGCTGGTGAACCCGGTGCGCGTCCTTCGCAGTGAACGTGCGGAGCAGCGGAAGCACGTCCAGTACCGCACCCCGGTCACACCTGGATCTGCGCCAGCTCCAAGACCTTCAGGAGCCGACCGGCTAGCACCTGCTCCTGGCCGATGGGAAGGATCGGCTCGATCTCGGGAGCCTCCTCGGCGCGGAAGGGCTCCCACACCATGCACCACCGGACGTCGCCCGACTCACCGCGGAGCACCACGGCTTGCGACGCTCCGTTGAGGTGAGCCGTCACAGACAGCCGCTTGCCGTCCGCGGTCGCCCTCATTCCCTTCGCGGTGATCGCTTTGACCAGGTTCGCGGCGGCCTGCTTCCGCCTGGACGGCTCCCTGTCGGACGCGGCGTTGTCGTTGGCGACGGCCGTGCCGGCCGTGTTCCGCGGGATCGTGGTGTCCATGGTCATTCTCCAGAAGGGGTTGAGACAGCGCGGTCAATCCAAACCAGGGTGAGAGGGCGAGCGAGGCTCAACATGTTGAGCGTCCGCTCCGCGCTTGCGCAGCGGGCGTAGGCGCCCCCGGCGTTGGCGCAGATGGCGCCGCCCCCGGGAAACTCCAAGCCCCAATAGAGGGGATCGGTGAAGTCGCCGTTCTCGGAGACGCCCCACAGGACGAATCGACGGGGTGCCTCGGCACGGCTCCGCTGAACGAGTCGCCATAGGGCGGGAGTCAGACCGTTCTCGCAGTCCTCGATTTCTGTGATCATACTTACAGCGTCGAGGTCTGGCCGTATCGTTGCTAGTCAAAGCCCCGTTCTGTTGGGGGCTGCTTATCCCTGGTTATGAGGCGCCACGTTTCTCGTTGGCCCAGTTGAGAACATCGGAGCTCCCGCTATGAGCGGCCTACCCCCGCCCTCTTCTCCGGTCGTCGCCTACTTCGGGTCCCAATTGAAGAGGTTCCGCAACGAAAAGGACCTCACCCAAGACCAGCTCGGTGCCAAGATCGGCTATACAGGCGCGATGGTCGGGTATGTCGAGAATGCCCGACGAATTCCCTCCAAGAAGTTCATCATGGCGTGCGAGGAGCACCTGGATGCCGCTGGCGCGCTCATGGACCTGTGGCCTCTCATCAACCGGGAGAGCTATCCGGATTGGTTCCGGCCATTCGTGGAGTTGGAGGGCGACGCGGTCAGCATTCGGGAATTCGAGGTTCAGTCGGTCCCCGGCTTATTCCAGACCGAAGACTACGCGCGCGCCGTTCTCGGAGCCAACTGGCCTCCGCCGGACCCTGACGAGGTAGAGCGGCAACTGTCGGCCCGGTTGGAGCGACAGAAGATCATGGACCGCCCACAGCCGCCCCTGCTGTGGGTTGTTCTGGAGGAATCGGTCATCCGTCGCCCGGTCGGCGGCAGGGACGTGATGGTCGACCAGCTCAGGCACCTCATCAAGATGGCGGAGCGCCCCCGTGTTCGCCTACAAGTCCTCCCGTTCAGTAAGGGGGCGCACGCGGCCATGGACGGGGGCTTCACCGTCCTTGAACTGAGCACCCGTGAAAAGGTGCTTTACACAGAGCGTCCCGGAAGCGGCCATGTCACCGCCGATGGAGATGAAGTGGCAAAATGCGACCAACGGATGAGTGCGCTGATTGGTCTGGCACTGTCGCCGGAAGAGTCCGCCGACCTCATCGTCACCACGATAGGAGTCCTATGAACACCCCACCGCTCGGCTTGCGCTGGCACAAGTCCACCTACAGTGGCAACCAGGGAGGCCAGTGTGTCGAGGTGGCCGAGACGCCGAAGACGGTCTACGTGCGCGACACGCAGAACCGTGACCTGGGCGCCCTCGGGTTCACCCCGGCCGCGTTCGCGGCGTTCGTGGAGGACGTCAAGGCCGACCGCCTGTAGCCCCGGATCGCTTCGAAGAAGCCCCGGCCCCTCACTGGTCCATCGGCCGGGGCTTCGGTATATCCGGGACGGGGCACAACCCTGGCGGCCAGGCCCGCGTATGCGCGCCAAGGTTTCGGGGAAAGTCGGGACAGAGCCCGGAAAGAGTTCCCGACGCCCAGCGCGCGACGACCCCGAACGGCTGCGCGCGCTGTCCCGGTTCAATCCGCTGACCCACGTCGTCGAGGCGGAACAGACACGTTCGACGGCCGGCTGCTGACGCCGGACGTCGCCGCAGGGGGCGGCCATGTTTTCCTCAAGGAGCGCGCCGGCTTCCTGCGCGAGAACACCTGACCGTCCACCCCGATCGGTGAACTGGTCGAGCGCGTATGCGCAACGTGTTCGCGTCGGCCTCGGTCTTGGCGGCGTCGATGGCCACGTGGACGCTCGGCCCCCGCCTCTGTAGGTCGCCGTGTCGCCTTCAGCCGACCGTCAATGGTGCGGGATGGGGACACCCGCGGATCGGAGTTTGGTTTCGACCAGCGCGTTGAGCCGGGCCCAGGCCGGCGATTGATCTTCGCGGTGGTGGTCGATCAGCCCGTACCGGGTGGCGACGTCGGGCCCGATCCTGATGCCTGCCGGTACTACCAGCAGCTCGCGATGGGTCAGCAGGTTGGCGGCAAAGGCTGTGGCGAGTTCCTCGATCCGGGGGTCGTCGGGTTCCCAGGACGCTGCCGCCACGCTGCGCTTGATCAGGTCGACGTACTCGGGGTCGGCCAACCGGTGTTCGAGGTTGGTCAGGAAATGGTCCAACCCCTCCGGCGTCAGCGCTCGGAACAGCACCAGGGCCTCACGTTGGGTGGCCACATAGTCGGGACTGAAACCGAGGCCGGTCATCCGGTCCAGGACCGCGAGGGCGCGGTCGGGCAGTAGGGCCCGGTCGTCGGCGACCCGATGCAGTCTGTCCCGCCGGGCGATCAGATCCGTGATCTGATCGGTCAGACGCCGTTCGACGTCGGTGAGGGCGGCAGCGAACTGCTCGGGGCCGGCGTCGAGCAGGGGCGCGATCTCCGACAGCGGTACGCCTGCGGTGGCCAGCGTCCGGACCTGGACCAGCCGCAACAGGTCGGCCGATCCGTACCGGCGGTAGCCGGAGCTGTCACGCCGCGGTTCGGCGAGAAGGCCGCGCCGGTGGTAGTGCCGCACGGTCTTGACCGTGACATCTGCGAATGCCGCCGCCTGCCCGATCGTGAGGCCGCCGGCCCGGCTCCCTGTCATCGGCTCGGCCCGAGCGTGTTATCGCAATCGGCCGGTTCGCCTATGGCCTCGGCCGGCGTGTCGTTATTCAGCGCCATGCTCCAGGTTGAATCGGAAGATCTCTCCGGATGGACCGGGTTTGCCGTGACCACATGGTGATTGTGCACCCTGCCCTTAGGGCAGGGTCAACCTGCGCGACTGCGGAGCGAAGGGCGCGCACGGACCCGCGACCCACCGCGTCGCTCTTCGCTCATGAGCCGCCGAGGTGATGCGAAGATCGCGATTTGACCTTGCCCCGAGGTCAGGGTGAACGCTCAGGCCATGAGCAGAACGAACAGCGTCAACCAGAACAATTCCGCCGCCAGCGGGCAGGATCGTCCGGAATTGCAGACGGCCATCCAGGAGATCGTCGATTCCGGATTTGCCGGGATGCAGCTGCGGGTGAACGAACAGGGGCGCGAGTGGGTCGGCAGCGCCGGGGTGCGCAAGCTGGGCGAGACCGCCAAACCACCGACCAATGGGCATTTCCGGATCGGCAGCACGACCAAGACCCTGGTCGCGACCGTGGTCCTGCGACTGGTGGCCGAGGGCAGGATCGGACTGGACGACCCGGTGGCCGACTCCCTGCCCGGATTCGGGCTGGACGGGCGGATCACGGTGCGCATGCTGTTGCAGCACACCAGCGGGGTGTTCAACTTCACCGGCGAGTTCGACCCCGATGGGACCCTCCTGCCGGGGATCCCGGTGCAGGGCCAGGAGTACGTGGACGGCCTGTCCCGCACCTACCAGCCGCAGGAGCTGGTCCGGCTGGCGTTGTCCAAGCCGGCCCGATTCGAGCCCGGAACGGACTGGAGCTACTCCAACACCAACTACGTGCTGGCCAGGCTACTGATCGAGCAGGTCACCGGCCGATCGCTGGCCGCCGAGATGCGGCGACTGATCCTGCAACCGCTGGGGCTGTCGAACACCGTGCTGCCGGAGGCCTCATCGGAGATCCCCGAACCGCACGCCCACGGTTATTACCGCTACGAGGACGCTGGCCGACCGAAGGTGGCCGACGTGACCCGCATGAACCCCTCCTGGGTCTCCAGCGCCGGTGACATGATCTCGACCACCAAGGACCTCCACACGTTCATCTCCGCGCTCATGGGCGGCCGGCTCCTGCCGGCCCCACTGCTGGCCGAAATGCGCACGCCCCACCCCAAGAGCCGCGACTTCCGCTACGGCCTGGGGCTGTTTGTTGAGGACACCGCCTGCGGTGGCACGGTCTTCCACCACAACGGCGGCTTCCCCGGCTGGGCGGCGCTGATGTACAGCACGCCCGACGGCGGCACGACCCTCACCGCGTCGCTGACCGTCGGGGACGCCGAGCTCGACTTCGCCGCCGCGGCCCAGGCGTTCGAGAAGGCGAAGCAGCGGCTCGTCACGGAGGTCTTCTGTGGCGGGCAGGCCCAGTCGGCCAACGCGGCGTCCGCGCCGGCGGCTCACCCGCCGGCCTGAGCACTCCGGCCCCGCACGCCCTTGAGGAATTCCTGGGCGAGCCCGGCCGACCCGGCTCGGCGCCGCTGATCCGCACCCACGACGGCGGGCGGCTGTCCGCCCGGGCCGCCGACACCGCCGTCTCCGCCCTCGGCACCACGGCGGGGTCGGCCCGGCCAGCGACGGCGAGGCGTCCGGTCCGCACGTGCTTCGCACACCTTCGACGCCGACCCCGCGCGCGGCCACGCCGACAAGGCCGCCACAACGGCCAGGATCACCACCGACCGGCGAGGAACCACCGCCGAATCCTTTGGCGATCCTCCTCGACCTCCGTATCCGCGCACTCGTGTTCGCCGTGGTGACGGCATCCCCGACATTGCGGACGGGAACTGACCTGAAAGCGCCCTAGCGTTTCGCCGGTGAGCACCACAATGATCGAAACACAGAACCTGACCAGGCATTTCACGGTCAATAAGAAGACAGTGGAGGCGGTCCGCGGAATCGACCTGCGGGTCGAGGCCGGCGAGATGGTCGCATTATTGGGTCCTAACGGCGCCGGGAAATCCACCACCCTGCGCATGCTCACCACCCTCCTCCCCCCGACCTCGGGCACCGCGCGGGTCGCCGGATTCGACGTGACGACCCAGGACCGCGAGGTGCGCCGGCGGATCGGCTACATCGGACAGGGCAACGGGGCCGGGCACAGCCAGCGGGGCCGCGACGAGCTGATCACCCAGGGCCGCGCCTACGGGCTGAGCGCCGCCGCGGCGCGTGAGCGGGCCGGCGAGCTCATCGCCTCCCTCGGCCTGACGGAGGTCGCCGACCGGATCGTGTCCTCACTGTCGGGAGGCCAGCGGCGGCGGCTGGACATCGCGATGGGGCTGATCCACGCGCCCGGCCTGCTCTTCCTGGACGAGCCCTCCACCGGACTGGATCCGCAGAACAGGGCCAACCTCCAGGAGCACATCCGCCGGCTACGGGCCGAACACGGCACCACGATCGTGCTGACCACCCACTACCTCGACGAGGCCGACCACCTCGCCGAGCGGGTGGTCGTCATCGACCACGGGCGGATCATCGCCGACGCCTCCCCGGAACGTCTCAGATCCGAGCACGCCGGCGACCGCATCACCCTGACCTTCGACCACGCGGAGGAGGCCCGCCGCGTCGCCGCCCACCCCCCGGGCCTTATCGAGGGAGCCCGCATCGAACACGACGGCACCCGGGTCGTCATCGAGGCCACCGGCGGCGCCCGGCTCGTCCCCGAACTGCTGCGGATCCTGGAGAAGGAGAACAGCGCGGTGGTCTCGGTCGAGGTCGTCCGCCCGACCCTCGACGACGTGTTCCTCAACCTGACCGGGCGCAGCCTGCGCGAGGACGGCGCGGACCTGCCCGGCACCACCGGCGGAAAGGACGAAGTGGCGTGAACACCACCCTCATCGGCGATACCCTCATCGTCTTCGGCCGCGAACTGCGGCCCGTGCTGCGCGACCCGTTCTCGGTGGTCTTCTCCCTGGCGCAACCGCTGTTCTTCCTCGCCCTGTTCGCGCCGCTGATCCCCGCGGCCGGAGGGACCGCTGAGACCCTGCAATGGTTCGTCCCCGGCCTGATCGTGATGTCGTGCCTGTTCGCGACGTCGAGCACCGGGTCCAACCTGCAATTCGAGATGCAGACCGGGGCGCACGAGCGGATGCTCGTCTCCCCGTTGCGCCGTCCGGCGCTGATCATCGGCCGGGCGCTAAAAGAGATCGTGCCGACGTTCGCCCAGGCGGCGCTGCTCATCGCGGTCACCATCCCGTTCGGGTTCCGGCCCGACCCCGTGGGCGCGATCCTCGGTCTGCTGCTCCTGTGCGTGTTCTGTGTCGGGCTCGGCGCGCTTTCCTACACCCTGGCGCTGGCGTCACGGAACCAGGAGTGGGTGTTCTGGGGGGTGCAGCAGACCCTGCTGTTCCCGCTTCTGCTGCTGGCCGGGATGCTGCTGCCGGTCGACAACGGCCCCGAATGGCTGCGCGTGCTGTCCCGGTTCAATCCGCTGACCCACGTCGTCGAGGCGGAACGGGCGCTGTTCGACGGCCGGCTGTTGGCACCAGAGGTCGCCGCGGGGGTGGTGGCGGCCGTCGCGGTGGCGGCGGTGGGCCTGTTCATCGGCACCCGTGCCATGCGCCGCGCCACGGGGTGACCCCACGGCCCGGGTGGTGCGGCGGGCAGGGGCACCTCGGCCCGCCGCACCACCCGGTTCCACCCGATCGGCCTCTCTGAGCGCCGGCCGAGGTCATCACCGACCGGTCGGCCATCACCGGTCCGCCCGAGCCGTACTGAGTCACATCCACCCCGTGCCTGCCAGGAGGGCCCATGCTGCGGGAGAGGGGAGACAGCGGTTGCGGCCCCGTCCGCGAACGCGCGTCACAGGCGCGGATCGGGCAGGTGATGGGCGTAGCCCTCGCCCCGCGTGACGGTCGCGACCCCGACCGCCACCGCCACCAACGCGCGGACCAGTCGGGGGGCCACGGCCTCCTCCCGAGAGGGGTCGAGATCGGCGACGGGGCCGTTCTCGAAGCACAGCGCCATGTGCACGCGGCCGTCGATCGCCGCGACGAGTCCGGCCCGGGCCGAACGGTGCCGTTCCAGCTCCTGGATGGGAGCGACACTGCCGCCCACCGCCCTGCGCCGCTCGCGCTCGGCGAAGGCCGGGTCGTCCACGGTCAGCACGGCGGCCGGGTAACTCAACCCGACGGCGGTGATCCGATCGCCCCCGGCCTCGGCCAGCAACGCCCGTGTCGCCGCCGAGGGGCGGACCAGGTGTTCGGCGAACCCCTGGACGGCGAGGGCGATCTCCTCGGTGGACCACGCGCCCCACCCCGGATCGGGGAGTTCCACCGGTGTCGTGGCGGAGGCCCCCGAGGCGTTCTGCCGCACGCAGCACAGGCGGGGTGGCGTCGCGGCGCCGATCCGGGTGAGTCCGTGCACGACTCCGGTGAGCCCCGCGTGATCCGGTGTGATCACCGCTCGCTCCCTCCACCTGGTTCCCGTGACGGGCTTGCCCCGCGCGTCCACCGGCCGGGCCGGCCCTCCTCCTCCCACCAGTCTCCCGCCACACGGTGGTTCCGGCCACTGGAGAGCCATGGCGGTTCGAGGGGTCCTGGACGGGGACGGTCGGAAGCCGGAACCGGTTCCATGGGAAACACCACGTCAGAGGATGACCCGACGCCCTACCGTGGCCCCGATCCCCTCATTAGGGTGAGGAGTCATATCGCGATCGACCGAACACGTGGGGATGTGAACGCCGCATGACCAGCGGGGCGCTGGCCGGACTCCGTCAACTGCACGACGACCTCGCCCTCTTCGATCACCCGGACAGCATCCGGCGCGTGGACGAACTGGGCCGCATCGCCGCCACGCTCCCCCGGTGCGCGGCGGAGCTGGAGGCCGAAGGGGCACCCGATGACGTCCGCGAACGGCTGGCGATGGCCTTCCACGCGGTGCGCAGGGCGGAGAGGGCCGCGCTGGGCTACCGCGACCGTCCGCTGACCCGCCCGCTGTCCCAGGCCAAGTTCGCGCTGGCCAGTGGACAGGCGCGAGGCTGGGTTCTCAACACGATCGGCCGCGTCGAGGGCGACGCGACGGGCGAGGAACGGTAGGACCTTCGCGCCGGCGGGGCCGGGCGACGCCGAACAGGTGTCGCCCGGCCCCGCTCGTCCGCGCGCGAACAGGCGCCCACGCGAGGAGAGACGGCAGCGGCGCGGGGCCGCTGACCACGGTTGCGCGAAAGGTCGTCCAGCCCGTTCGGCAGCTCCGGCCGGCCCCGGGTCCGGTGCCGCCCGCAGGACCGGCACCGGGGCCGCGTCACCCGACGCCTCGCGCCCCCTGTCGCGCCCCGCGGGCCGCGACACCGCGGAGGTCCGAGGGCGCGACAATGTGCGCCGTCAGGCACACGGCCCCACAGGGCCTGCTCCGCGCGACACCACGGTTGACATCCCCCCACGCTGTTTCTGCAATGGGGGGCATGGAGCATTCAGCAGCCACCGACCGTCTCCTCGCCGAGATCGGTCCGCGCCTCAGGCGCGTCCGCGTCCGGCGGGACGTCACCCTGGCGTCGTTGTCGCAGGCCACCGGGATCTCGACCAGCACCCTGTCCCGCCTGGAGTCCGGGCGACGCCGGCCCAGCCTGGAACTGCTCCTGCCCATCGCCCGCGCCCACCAGATCCCCCTGGACGAGCTGGTCGGCGCCGCCGAGACCGAGGATCCCCGGGTCAGGGTCTCCCCCCGCAGTGTGAACGGGATGACCGTGCTCCCCCTGTCCCGCCGGCCGGACCGTCAGCATGCCTACCGGATGGTGATCCCCTCCTCCCGGTTCGTTCCGGAGCCGAGCGCCCACGAGGGGCACGAGTGGCTGTATGTCCTGTCGGGCCGGCTGCGCCTGCTGCTGGCCGAGCAGGACGTGGTCATGAACCCCGGCGAGGCGGCGGAGTTCGACACCCGGCTGCCGCACTGGTTCGGCAGCACCGGCGAGGGCGCGGTGGAGATCCTGAGCCTCTTCGGCAGCCACGGCGAGCGCGTCCACCTACGCGGGCGCGCTCGGGGTGATCGCGAGCGGCCGGCCTGAGGGGCGGCGCCGCGCCGTGCCGAGCCGGGAAGCCGCGTGGGCGGCCGGCCCGGCGCCGTCCCCGAGGCGTACGGGGAGGCGGCCTACCAGTCGGCGCGTCACCGGCCCGCCCCGGCCACGAGCCCGTCTTGACACCCGGGGAGGGGCGGCAACGGCGCCTTCCCGGCGCCGTCGTCGTGGTCCCGGCGGGCGCGTCTTCGGCCGCCTGACATCCGGGAGGACGGGGCTAGGATCGCCGGGTGGCCTCGATCTCATGGAAGTCCAAGGAGCTCTCGGTCGGTCAGGTCGCCGAACGCAGCGGCGTCGCGGTCTCCGCACTGCACTTCTACGAGCGGCAGGGACTGATCTCCAGCCGTCGCACGGCCGGAAACCAGCGCCGCTACCACCGTGACGTGCTGCGCAGGCTGGCCTTCATCCGCGTCTCCCAGCGGGTGGGCATCCCCTTGAGCCGGATCCGCGCGGCGCTCGCCACGCTGCCCGAGGGCCGTACCCCCACGCGGGAGGACTGGGCGCGGCTGTCGCGGGCCTGGCGCGGGGACCTGGACGCGCGCATCCTGCAGTTGCAGCGGCTCCGCGACGACCTCACCGACTGCATCGGCTGCGGCTGCCTGTCGTTGGAGCACTGCGTGCTGTCCAACCCCTATGACGTCCTCGGCTCGGAGGGGCCCGGTCCTCGCCGCCTGCTGGTCTCCCCCATGCCCGAGGGAGGGGCCGCCGAGTCCGTGGAGGAGTGAGGCGCGGCTTCAGGGCCGTCCGCGCATCGGCTCCAGCCGGGCCTCGGTGGTGATGCGGCTCAGGGAGACGAGATCCGGCCGGGGCGCGGTGGCGAAGACGCGCAGCAGGAACGGTCCGGGCAGTTCCGTGCCGGCCACCCAGGAGAAGGGGGTGGTCAGCACGGTGAAGACGCGGGCCGTCCCGTCGACCTGGATCTCCTGGCGGGACCAGGCGGAGCCCTCGGGCAGCGGGAGGGGAAGGGCGCCGGGGTCGCCGTTCATCCGGCGCTGCATGTAGTCGCGTTCGACGCAGAAGGCCCGGACGGACTGTTCGCCCGCGCTGGGGCCGTCCTCCCAACGTCGGGTGGCGATCTCGAGGTGACCGCCGGCGGCGCCCTCGAACTCCACGACGATCTTGACCGGCCGGTCCTCTCCCGGGCGGACCGTGGTGGCGGTGATGCGCCCCTTGGCCTCCTCGCGGGCCGGACCGTATGCGGGGATCGCCGTGAGCAGGTCGGTGGGCCGCGCGAAGTCGCCGTCCCCTCTCGGCTCCGTCGTACCGTCGTCCACGTCGGGCTCCCCGCCTTCGAGGTCTATCAGGGCTTTCTCCTGGTGACGCTAGCGCATGCCGGGGCCGGGATCATCGCGTGTGCGGGTCGTCCTCCTGGTCGCCGGCCGCGCGTTCGCGCAGTTCGGCCAGGAGCGAGCCGAGCTCCGCGCCGACGCGGCGGTCCATGGCGCGGGCGAATTCGGCCAGGACGGTGGCCTGGGCCAGAGGACGCAGCCGTTCCACCCGCCGGGCGAGGTCCTTGAGCCCCTCCCCCGGCCTGGGCGTCAGGTGGCGCCGTACCAGGTCGACGAACAGCCCGGCGAGGTCGTCGGCGTGACGCTGCACCTCCGGGCTGGCCGCCAGGACCGCCTCCAGGGGGATCCCCTCGCGCACCAGTCCGGACGAGGAGTGCAGGATGGCGCGGTCGACGTGGACGGTGCCGTCCTCGCCGTCCTCGAGGTATCCGAGCTCCTGCGCGCTGCGCACGGTGTCGGCGTCGACCTGGCCGGCGTAGGTCCGGGCGAGCTCGGCCCAGGTCATGGTGACCGGGGTGGGGTCCGACCATGGGGCGGCGAGGGCGGATTCCAGTCCGAGCAGGTCGGCGACGTCGCGTCCCCTCTCCCAGGCCGCGAGGAGTTCGGCCACACCCTCCAGGGTGTGGCCGCGCTCCAGCAGGCGGGTGATGACGCGCAGCCGGGCCAGGTGGGCGTCGGAGTACCAGCCGATCCTGCCCTCGCGCCGTGGTGGCGGGAGCAGGCGGCGTTCCCGGTAGTAGCGGACGGTCCGGTTGGGCAGTCCGGCCGCTTCGGCCAGCTCGTCGATACGGTATTCACGGTGCGGCTGGGGTGCGTCGTCGTCGACCACGCCGCTCAGCTTAGGTCGTGGGCGCCTGCGCTGCCCGACCGCGCACGTTGTGGCCGCGGCTCCCCGTCCCGGCTGGACGCCGGCCTCCCCCGGTGTGACCGGGGGCGGTATCCGGGAAGGACGCCCGAAACACCGCTTCGCCACGGCCTGATCACCGTCCGCAATGTGACCTATCTCTTCCAATGAGCATTGTCATGGTTTACTCTCTCATTACGCCAGTGAACACTGGCTCAATGTTCCGTGATGAGAGGCGGTGCCATGAGCCCGGGACAGGACCCCCTCACTCCCCCGCGTGCCGACACACCGGCGCCTACCCCAAACCCCGAACCCGACGAGGGCACACGACGGCACGTCCGCATCGCGATCATCGGCGCCGGATTCGGCGGGATCGGCCTGGGCATCCGGCTGCGCCAGGCCGGTGAGACCGACTTCGTCATCCTCGAACGCGCCGAGGACGTCGGCGGCACCTGGCGCGACAACACCTACCCCGGGTGCGCCTGCGACGTCCCCTCCCACCTGTACTCCTTCTCCTTCGCCCCCAAGGCCGACTGGCCGCGCAGCTTCTCCGGACAGCCGCACATCCGCGCCTACCTGGAGGAGGTCACCGACCGGTTCGGGGTCCGCCCCCATGTCGAGACCGGCAACGAGGTGCTGGAGGCCAGATGGCAGGCGCAGCACGCCCGCTGGCTGGTACGCACCAGCAGGACCGAACTGACCTGCGACGTGCTCGTCAGCGCCGCGGGCGCGCTGGCCGACCCCTCGATCCCCGACATCCCGGGCCTGGACTCCTTCACCGGCCGGGTGTTCCACTCCGCCCGTTGGGACCACGACTACGACCTGGCCGGCAAGCGCGTCGCGATGGTCGGCACCGGGGCCTCGGCCATCCAGATCGTCCCCAGCATCCAACCCGAGGTGGAACGCCTGACGCTGTTCCAGCGCACGCCCGCCTGGGTGATACCGCGCGCCGACCGCGCGATCAGCGCCACGGAGAGATGGCTGTACCGCAACCTTCCGCTGACCCGCAGGGCTGCCCGAGCCGGGATCTACCTGACCCGCGAGGCCATGGTGGGAGCGTTCGTGCGCCACCCCGCCCTCCTGCGCCTGGCCTCGGTGGCGGCCCGGACCCACCTGCGACGCGCCATCGAGGACCCCCGACTACGCGCGAAGCTGACACCTGACTACGTCATGGGCTGCAAGCGGATCCTGCTGTCCAACGACTACTATCCGGCGCTCACCCGCCCCAACGCGGAGGTCATCGCCTCGGGGCTGGCGGAGGTGCGCGCGAACACCGTCATCGCCGCCGACGGGACCGAGCGCGAGGTCGACGCCATCATCTTCGGTACCGGCTTCCACACCACCGACATGCCGATCGCCACCCGTCTCCACGGCTCCCGCGGCACCACCCTCGCCGAGGAGTGGCGCGAGGCGGGCATGCGGGCGCTGCGCGGCACGACGGTGGCCGGCTTCCCCAACCTGTTCTTGATCGTCGGCCCCAACACGGGACTGGGCCACTCGTCGATGATCTTCATGATCGAATCACAGCTCAACTACGTCATGAGCGCCCTGGAGCACCTCTCCTCCCCCGGGGTGGCGGCACTGGATCCCCGTCCCGACGCCCAGCGGGCCTGGAACGAGACGCTCCAGCGGCGTATGGGACGCACCGTGTGGTCGCTGGGTGGATGCGCCAGCTGGTACCTCGACCCCAAGGGGCGTAACACGACGCTGTGGCCCGCCTCCACCCTGCGCTTTCGCGCCGAGACCCGCCGCCTGGATCCGGCGGAATACCACCTGCTCCCCTCCCGACCGCGGCCCGAGCCGGCCGCCCTCCCCCCGGCCGTTCCCACCCCCACCGTGGAGGTGTCACGATGAGCTCCCCCCTCCGAGAAAAGCGTGTCCGCTCCAGCGGCGGCGCCCTGCTGCACGTCGAGGTCCACGGTCCCGACGACGGACCCACCGTCGTTCTCAGCCACGGCTGGACCTGCTCGACCCGCTTCTGGGAGCCGGTGCTGCGCGAGCTTCCCCCCGGCCTTCGCGTCGTCACCTACGACCAGCGGGGCCACGGCCGCAGCTCGGTCACCGGCCCCATGGGCTACAGCACGACGGCGCTCGCCGACGACCTGTGCGCGGTGCTGGAGGCGTGCGTGCCGGCCGGAAGCCGGGCCGTCCTGGCCGGACACAGCATGGGCGGGATGACCATCATGGCCGCCGCGGACCGCCCCGTGGTGCGCGAACGCGCCGCCGCGGCGCTGTTGGCCAGCACCGGAGCCTCCCGGCTCATGCCCGAACTGCTGGTGCTGCCCGGCGCGGGCAGGGCGGCCCGGCTACGCGAGTTCGGCCACCGCGTGCTGCTGTCGGCCCCCCTGCCGCTGGGGCCGGTCACCCCTTTGAGCAGGGCCCTGCTGCGTTACGGAACGATGGGGCGCGGGTGCTCCCCCGAGGCCGCCGACCTGTGCGCCCGCATCGTCCAGGCCTGTCCCCCACGGGTGCGATCGCGTTGGGCTCACGTGCTGGGCACGCTCGACGTCGAACGGACCGCCCGCCAGCTCGATCTGCCCACCGTGGTCCTGGTGGGAACCGCCGACCGGCTCACCCCTCCCGTGCACTCCCGACGGCTGGCCGAACTGCTGCCCCGGGGCGGCGAACCGATCGCGCTCCCCGGCATCGGGCACATGACGCCGCTGGAGGCCCCCGACCGCGTGGCCGGGATCATCGCCGACCTGGTCACCCACCACCTGCGGGACGAGGATCCCCACGACCCCGACCTCGGCGCCCAGCGGACGGAGAACGCGGCGTGAGGCCGGTCGCGCAGAACCCGCCGCGCGACGGCGCGCGACCCACGGCGACGGCGTCCGGCACCGCGCCGGAGGCCATCGCGTCACCAGTACACGAGGAGAGGGGCAGCAGGTCATGAGCGGTCGTCGCCGGAGTCTGGAAGGGCGGGTCGCGGTCGTCACCGGTGCGGCCCGCGGCGTGGGCGCGTTGATGGCGCGCGGACTGGCGGAACGGGGCGCGCAGGTCGCCCTGGTCGGTCTCGAACCCGAGGAACTGGAGAAGAACGCCGCCGCCTGCGGGGCCGATGCCTCCTCCTGGGAGGCCGACGTCACCGACCGGGTGGGCCTGGCCGAGGTGGCCCGCGCGGTGGAGGAGCGCCACGGGCGCGTCGACATCGTCGTCGCCAACGCCGGGATCGCGATCGGGGGCCCCTTCGTCGACTCCGATCCGGTCGCCTTCAACCGGGTGATCGAGGTCAACCTGCTCGGCAGTATCGCCACGGCGCGCGCCTTCCTGCCGGCGCTGCTGCGCACCAAGGGCTACCTGCTCCAGGTCGCCTCCCTGGCGGCGATCACCCCAGCCCCGCTGATGGCGGCCTACTGCACCAGCAAGTCCGGGGTGGAGGCGTTCGCGCACGTCCTGCGCTCCGAGGTGGCCCACCACGGGGTCGGTGTGGGAGTGGGCTACCTGAGCTGGACCGACACCGACATGGTGCGGGGCGCGGACGAGGACGACGAGCTGCGTGAGCTGCGTTCCCGGCTGCCGTGGCCGCTGAACCGCACCAACCCCCTGGAGCCCGCCGTGGACGCGCTGGTCGAGGGGGTCCTGCGGCGCTCCCCGCACGTCTACGGGCAGCGGTGGCTGCGCGCGATGCAGTTCGTCCGCGGCGCCCTGCCCTCGGTGATCGGGGTGATGGGGCCTCGGGAGGTCCGCAAACTGGACGCGCGGCTGAAGGCCACCGCGCAGCGCCGCACCAACCCCGTCGGCCGGGGCGGCGCGGCCGACACCTCGGCCCGGGTCTCGCGTTCCTTGGACGGGTGAGACGTCCGCTCGCGCGCCGGCTTCCCTGCGGCGCGCGAGCGGGCGGGGCCGCCGCCGTTTCGAAACCGCGGAGATCGCCGCGGCCGGCCCCGTGACCGGCGCCGCCACGGTGTCCGCGGCCCCTCCCTCCTCCCCGGGGGGATGGGGCGTTCCCGTGATCCGGCCGGGTCCGGGTGGACGCCGGCGCCGCCACGGCGGACAGCCTCGAAACCTAGGGGCGCGGCGGGTCAGCCGCGCGCCATGACCCGCCCGGCGGCCCGCGACCGGGCCGCCGGGCCCAGCCAGCGGTGGCACAGCACCACGATGAGCGCGATCTCCACGGGCGCGCCGGCGTAGTACATCACCAGGCCCCCCTCACGCGCCTGGTCCACGGGGACCCCGGTGGGCGGGAAGGCGTAGACGGTCTTGGCCAAGACGTTGTGCGCGGCCACCGCCAAGACGAGCACCACGGCCCGCGTCGGCGGGCCGGGGCGGTGCGGCGCCGGATCGGGCCCGACGATCGCGTAGGAGAAGAGGTAGCCGGCCGCGAGCACGTGGAAGTGGACGAGCAGGTGCGCGCCCGGGTGAACGAGGGTGAGGGCGTACAGGTCGCTGCGGTAGAGCAGCCACAGCCCGCCGACGTTGAGCACCGCGGCGGTGACCGGATGCGCGAGCACCCCCATGGGGGTCGACCCCAGCAACCGTCCCAGGGGGCGGGCCGCGCGGGTGGGCAGCGCGCGCAACGCCAACGTCGCCGGCGCGGCCAGCACCAGCAGGAGCGGGCCGAGCATCCCCAACAGGACGTGAGCGGCCATGTGGGCGGCGAAGTCGTGATGGGCCGCATCGGCCGCCGGCCCCACCAGGGCCGCCCCGACGGCGGCCACCCCCATCACCCATGACAGGAACCGGCCGACGGGCCAGGGCACACCACGCCGCCACAGCCGTAGCAGCCCCACCGTGTAGCCCGCCAGCGCGACGGCCAGCAGGAGCGTGATCACCACGTCGGCCCATCCGGGCCCGGTCGGCGGATGATGCATGGCCGCCTCAGCCCGCGCCGGACCGGCGCGGGCGGCGCCGCCCCACCGCCCACAGGGCGATCCCCGCCGCCAGCACCAGCACCGCGACGATGTTCCACACCAGGTCATAGGGCAGGATGTCGACGCCGTAGCGGATCTGGTGCAGCCGCAGGATCTTGTGGTTGACGATGCCGTCGTAGAGCTGGAAGCCCCCCACCCCCACGAGCAGGCCCGCCCAGAAACGCCGGGCGTCGAAGGCCCGCTCCCGCCACGTGCGCGCCATGAGGTACAGTCCGGCGACCGTGGCGAACCAGCTGAAGGCGTGGAACAGGCCGTCGGAGACCAGCCCCGCGGCGGTGCTCGCCCGATCGTAGAAATGGTGCCAGTGCAAGATCTGGTGGAAGACCGCCTCGTCGACGAACGCCACCGCGCCCACACCCAACAGCACGCCGGCGAGCAGGGGCGGGCCACGCGGACGCGACGGCGCCCTCGCCGCCCTCGCGTGGGTCTCCTCCGCCACGGGACCGCCTCCTTCGTCCTCGGCTGTCCGGCCGCTACCCGGGGGCCGATGCCGGAAACCGGGTGTGTTCCGCGCGGCCGGCGGCCCGCCGTTCGTCACATCCGCCGCTCGTTTCCCCCCTGATCCCCCGGGTACCTGGGGACCGACGACCAACGGGGCGCAGCCCCCACACTGCGTCACCGGCGAATTCGGCCCCGTGGCGACGGGGCCCCGAGGACGGGACGGAACAGATGGGCGAGGACGGCCGCACGGACGTGCCGACGATGGGGGTCGAGGAGGAGTTCCTCCTCCTCGACGACAACGGAGACCTCGCCGAGCTCGGTCCGGAGGTGCTGACCCAGGCGACCGAGGGCAGCGGCGAGGTCCAGCAGGAACTGGGGCGCTGCCAGGTGGAGAGCGCCTCACCGGTGAGCCACGACGCCGACGAACTGCTGGGGGAGCTGCGAGGGCTGCGCCGACGGCTGGCCGCCTCCGCGCGGGGACGCGGCCTGCGGCTCGCCGCCGTGGGGGCGCCCCTTCGAGGGGAGAGCGACCGCGACCTGGTCAGCGTGGGTCCCCGCTACGAGCGGATGCGCGACAACCTGGGACCGCTGCTCACCGCGGGCTACACCTGTGGCTGCCACGTCCACGTCGCGATCCCCGACCGTGAGACCGGCGTCCAGGTGCTCAACCACCTGCGGCCCTGGCTGCCGGTTCTGCTGGCCCTGACCGCCAACTCCCCCTTCGGGGACGGCGCCGACACCACCTACGCCAGCTGGCGCCACGTGCGCTGGTCGACGCTGCCCTCGGCCGCGCCACCGCCGTTCTTCCACTCGGTGCAGCACTACGAGGAGAGCGTCGACGCGCTGCTGAGCACCGGGGCGGCCCTGGACCGCAACATGGTCCACTGGGACGCGCGGCTGTCGGATCGCCATCCCACGCTGGAAGTGCGTATCTGCGACGTGTCGGCCACCGCGGAGGAGGCCACGCTCGTCGCGGTGCTGATCCGCGGACTGGTCACGACCTTCCTCGACGCGGCCGCCGCCGGCCGCCCCGCCCCCGACCTGAGCTCGGCGGTGTTGCGCGCGCAACTGTGGCGGGCCGCCCGCGACGGCCTGGAAGGCGACTGCGTGAACCCGGCCACCGGCGAGCTCACACCGGTGCACACCGCGCTGCGCACCCTGGTCAACACCACCCGCCCCGCCCTGGTCGCGGCCGGTGACCTGGACTTCGCCGAGGACGTCTTGGCGACGCTACGCCGCACCGGTGGCGCCGCCCGGCGCCAGCGCGCCGCGTTCGCCCGTCGGGGCCGCCTCCAAGACGTGGTGCAGGAACTCGCGCGGGTGACCGTCGGCGGCCTGAGCGCGGTGGGGGGCGATGATCGGGTGTCGGCCTGAACGGGTGTGGTGGGCGGCGGTAACCCGCCGCCCACAGGTCTCAGGCGCGCACGTCGCGAGCGGGCCGCGCGAGATACCACAGGGCGATCATGCCCAGGCCCAGGATGAGGTGCAGCCAGTTGTCGGCGTTGTTGAGCGGGACGAAGTTGGCCGCGCTCTCGTGGTCGATGGCCAGCCCGTACAGCCACAGCAGCAGGTAGATGATGCCGCCGATGAGCAGGTACATCCGCGCGGCGGCGGCGCCGACCGCCGCGGTGGCCAGGCCCACGATGCCGAACAGCAGGTGGACGATGTTGTGCAACACCGACACCTGGAACAGACCGAGCAGCTTGGCCTCGGAGTGGTGACCGGCTATCTCCATCATGTCGTAGTTCGTGGTGATTCCTGGGATGAAGCCGAGGATCCCCACGAGAAGGAACACCGCTCCCACGATCGCGGCGAAGGTCTGAGCGAGACTTCGGCGCGTCCGACCGATTCCGCTTCCCCTACCCGTTCCGATGCGATCCGCCATGACGTCCTCCGAAGAAGAGACGTAAGTGCAAGGAGGCCTTCTACCCCTTCGCATGGAGGTGAACCATGGTGGACCGCCGATCTCACCCGCCCGGCGCGGCATCGAGGCGCGCGGCGCCGTGATGCCCCGGGGGTCCGGGAAGGCGGAGGGGCCGTGCCGGCCGGACCGGTCGAGCCCGTCACCGGCTTCGAGCGGTCGCGGCGCGTCGCTTCGACGCGGAAAGCCCTCGATGTGCCGGGAAGCGGGCCGACCGCCCTCTCCCTCCCAGCGGCCCCGGCCGGCCGTGCCCTGGACGCCTGGTGCAGCTCCACACAGCGCGGCGCTGTGTCGCCCCGTCCCGAGCCGGTGCCGGTCCGCGGGCGTCTCGCCCGCGGCGGCTAGCTCGGATTGGTCTCCCCCGAGGCCAGGGCCTGCGCGTTGGCCTCGCGGCGCGCGAAGACGTCGTTCTTCATCTCGTTCATCTGCTTGAGCACCTTCTTGCGCTCGCGCTTGGGCAGCCGGTCGATGTAGAGGCGGCCGAGGGTGTGGTCGGTCTCGTGCTGAAGGCAGCGCGCGAAGTACCCGGTTCCCTCCACCACGATGGGCGTTCCGTCCTTGTCGAAGCCGCGGACCACGGCCCGCCCGGCGCGGGCCAGCTCGGCGTGCGGTCCCGGGACCGAGAGGCACCCCTCGTTCTCTACCTCCAGTCCGCCCTCGTCGGGGTCACGCTCGTCCAGGACCGGGTTGACGACGTGCCCGACGTGGCGGACTCCCTCGTCGTCGGGGCAGTCGTAGACGAACACCCGCAGGTCCACACCGACCTGGTTGGCGGCCAGCCCCACGCCCTCGGCCACATACATCGTCAGGAACATGTCGTCGATCAGCTTGGACAGCTCGGGCGTCCCGAACTCGGTGACGTCGGCGTTGCGCCGGTGCAGCACCTCCTCCCCCACCACGGTGACCCGGCGGACCTCGCCGCGCGCGGCTTCCGGCGCCATCTCGGGGTAGGAGTCCACGGGTTCGCCCTGCACCCGGACCTGGGGCTCGGCCGGCTGGTCGGACACGTGCTGCTCGGACATCGCTTCGCTCGTCTTTCGAAGAATCTCGGCCGCCGCGGACGCGGCCCCGCTTGACACGACCTTTGGAAGGTATCACCCTTTGCAAAGTGAGCGAGGATGAAAAGACCTCCCGCGCCCGTGCCGGGCTGGCCCGGCACCCGGTGCGCGCCGCCCTGCTGGAACTGCTGGAGGAGGCGGGGACCGTCACGGCCACCGAGGCGGCCCGGCGCATCGGGGCCAGTTCGGGACTGTGCTCGTTCCACCTCCGCAGGCTGGCCGAGCACGGCGTGGTCGAGGAGGTGCCCAACGCGCCGGGGCGCTCCCGGCCGTGGCGGCTCCGCGCCGGGCGGCACACCACCCCCGCCCCCGGCGAGGAGTTCGGGTCGCTGGAACGCGGGCTGGAGGACGCCAGTTGGCGCCATTGGCTGGCCCACCGCGACCAGGCCCCCCATGGGTGGGGCGAGGAGGCCTTCAGTGCCGTGGTCTACCTGACCCCTGAGGAGATGGGCGAGGTCGCCACCGCGGTGCGCGCGCTGCTGGCCCGCTACCAGGATCGCGAATGGCGTCCCTCGGCCCGCCCCGAGGGTGCCGCCCCGGTGGCCGCGATCACCCGGATCTTTCCACTGCTGTCCTCCGGCGACACCGCCCGCCGCCACTCCGACACCTCGCCCGGACCCGCCGCCTGACCTCATTTCCTCTCGCGCCGTCTTCGCATCGGCCTCCCGCGCGGCTCGCCGTCTCGCGCCGTCTTCGCATCGGCCTCCCGCGCGGCTCGCCGTCCCCGGGATCGGGGCAGCGGCCGACGACGAGATGTGAGCACCCGGGCCCGACCAGGGGCCGGGGTGGCCACGGGCGTGAGGGCGTCCGACTCCTGCTCAACGACCCCAAGGTATGCCCGAGGTCCGGGAACGGACGGACTCCGGGGAGCCGCAATCCGGTCAGGCCGGGGTCTGGATCCCCGCCAGGGTCAGCCGCAGCAGCCGCCGCGCCTCCCCGGCGGCGTCCGCACGGCCCTCGGTCGCCAGGGCTATCCCGGTCACCAGGGTCACCAGGTCCGCCGGGGTCGCTTCCGGGGCCGCCGCACCGTCCCGTGCGGCGCGGTGCAGCAGCGGGGCGACGGCGGCCGTGAGCCTGGCCGAACAGGCCTCCGTGTCGTCGGTGTCCACGAGCCCCTCCGCCACCAGGGCCTCGGCCATCCCCCGCGCCGAGGACGCGTAGTCGGTGAACGCCTCCAGCCACCGCGTCAGGGCCGCGCGCGCGTCGGCGGTGTCGGCGAGTTCCGCGGCCAGGGCCGCCAGCGCCTCGATCCGCCGCGCGAAGACCGCCTGGAGCAGTTCGCGGCGGCCGGGGAAGTGCCTGCGCACGGTGGCCGATCCCACGCCGGCCACCCGGGCGATCTGTTCCAGCGAGGCGTTCGCCCCGTGCTCGGCGACCTCCGCCTCGGCGACTTCGAGGATGCGCGCGTGGTTGCGCCGGGCGTCGGCCCGTTTGGTCACCGCCATGTCGACTCCTTTCGTGCCGCCCGCCGGCCCGGTGCGATCCGGACCCGTTGCCAAACGGCGGACCCCGCCGTTATGTTAGCGGCACAAAACGGCGGGCCCCGCCGTTTATAGGTTCCTGTTCTGGAGGCACGATGCCGGAGATCCCCGGACCCCGCCCGCTCAGCACCGATGACCGGCCGGTCCTGGTCACCGGGGCGACCGGACAGCAGGGCGGCGCCGCCGCCCGCGCCCTGCTCGCGGCCGGGGTGCCCGTTCGGGCCCTGGTCCGTGATCCCGGATCCGCCCCGGCCAGGGCGATCGCGGCACTGGGCGCCGAAACGGTGGTCGGAGACCTTGATGACCGCGACTCCCTGGTCCGGGCCGCCCGGGGCGCCCGGGCGGTGTTCTCGGTGCAGCGGCCCGACCCGGCGTCCGGAGGGGTCGAGGGGGAGGTGGTGCAGGGCACGAACCTGATCGCGGCGGCGCGGACCGCCGGGGTCCCGCAGTTCGTGCACACCTCCATCTCCGGCGCCGACGCCCGCACCCTGGCCCCGGGGTGGGCCGAGGGGCGGTGGGACGCGACGGTGGGACCGGTGCTCACCGCCAAGGCGGCGATCCAGGCACGGGTGCGTGAGGCGGGCTTCCCCCGGTGGACGATCATCTGCCCCGGGACCTTCATGGAGAACTTCCTGCCCGCCAACAGGTTCCTGTTCCCCCGGGGGATCGAGGGGGGACTCGTCACCGTCATCAAGCCCGCGACGCGCCTGGCGCTCGTGGCGGTGGCCGACATCGGCGCGACCGCGGCAGCCGCCATCGCCGACCCCGAGCGGTTCCATCGCCTGGAGCTGGAACTGGCCGGCGACCACCTGTCGATGGCCGAGATCACCCGGACCTTGTCGGAGGTGCTGGGCCTGCGCCTGGAGGTGCCGGACATGACCTTGGAGGAGGCCCACGCCGCAGGCCTGCACCCGGCGGGCGTCGGCCACGACTGGATGAACGCGGTCCCCCAGGTGGGACGCCCCGAACACGCCCGGGCCCTGGGGCTCGACGTCACCTCGTTCGAGAAGTGGACCCGGGAGCACGCGGACGCCTTCGCGGGTGCCTGAGTCCGGTGCGCGGCCCTCACCGGTGTCGATCCTCTGGTCGGTCCTCGCCGGTTCCTCCAGGAATCGGCCGGCCGGTGGCCGGCCGTGCTCACGGCGGCCTATCGGCTCCCGCCGCCATCGGTCTCGGCGCGGGGCCGCAGAAACAGGGGAGGTGTGCGGGTGCTAGCTTCCTTTCCCGTGGCGGAGTACCAGGACGAGACCCGGACGGCCTACGACGGGGTCGTCGAACTGTATGCGTCGTTGTTCGCCGACCGGCTGGAGACGCAGCCGTTCTCGCGGAACATGATCGGCATCTTCGCTGAGCTGGTGCGCGGGACAGGCAATCTGCGGACGGCCGACGTCGGCTGTGGCCCCGGGCACCTGACGGCCATGCTGCGCGACCTGGGGCTGGACGCCTTCGGGCTCGACCTCTCCCCGGCCATGGTCGACCACGCCCGGCGGGCCCATCCGGCGCTGCGGTTCGACGAGGCGCGGATGGAGGCCCTGCCCATCCACGACAACGCGCTCGGCGGCGTGCTGGCCCACTACTCGATGATCCACACCCCGCCGGAGGAGCTGCCCGCGCTGCTCGCCGAGCAGGCGCGTGTCCTGGCGCCGGGCGGTCTGCTCCTGACCTCGTTCTTCGCGACCGACGGACCGGAGCCGGTCCGCTTCGACCACAAGGTGGCGCCCGCCTACAGCTGGCCGGTGGACCGGTTCGTCGAATTGCTGGCCGGGGTCGGGCTGGTCACCTTCGCCCGGCTGCTCCACGACCCGGCCTCCGAGCGGGGCTTCCTCGACGCCCACGTGCTGACCCGCCTCCACTAGGGCACGGCCTTTGGTACCGACCGGCTCGCCTCCCCACCGCCGCCGCTTCCTCCGAGGAACCCGTGCGCCGGTGACCTTGCGTGCCCTGCCGGGCGGATCCGCCTCGTCGCCCTGGACGCGCACCGCGGTGTTCCCCTCGCCTGGAAGCGGACGGGGGTTGGACCGTTCTTGGTGTGGCCGTTCCCCTGGAGCGGATCAGCGCCGAGGTGGCGGAAGGCCCGCGCACTTCCCGGGGACGGACGGAGCGCGCGGCGCCACGCGGGCGGCTCATCGACCGCCGGCCTCCAGAACCGGGGGTCGGCGTCCAGGCCGGCCTCGAACACCTTGGCCATGTTCCCCCGGCCCTCGGTGGTCATCTGGCCGGACCACGGGAGAGCCGCCGGCCGGTGAACCCGGTCGACGTCGCCGCGAAGACCCGCTCCCCGACCGCGGCGACGCGACTTCGGCGACCTGATACGGCCCGGCGCTCCTAAAGCCGCCCTCGTCCCTGCCGCCCTGCACGACTCGATAATCAGACGCCAAGACCGCTTCCGCGCGTCGTCGGCGGAGTCCCAGGCCCGCCCCCGGCGCTGATCACGGCGAGCCCCTGGGGCGGGGGCTGTCGCCACCGCCGGAAACCGCGCTCTCCTCCGCAGGCGCCGGGCCGGACGCGCGGGCTGCGCGAGTCCGCGTCCGATTGCGATCGGCGTCGCCCGACGCACCGGGACGGCCGTTGGCGCCGGGCGGCCCGTGCCCCGGTGATGGCCGCGAGGGCGCTGACCCTTGTTGGCGCCCGCGCACGGCCCTGCGCCGGGCCGGGACGACCGAGGGGGCGGCGAGAGCGCGCGGCCCCGGCCGCGCTCACCTCTCGAAGCACCTCGCCGCTTCCCCTCCCCAAGGGTGGCGGAGGGCGAAAGCCGCAGACCACGGCGGTGTTTCCGGCTCACGGCCGCAGTGCCCACCGCCGGGGGCGTGAGCCCGCCGATTTCCCGTGCCTTGGACGAGCTGTGATGATTCACCATGTGTGGCGTGAACTGATCGGTGAACTGTATCCCGAAACGGATCTGCCCGAGCCCGCCGACGCGGCGGTGCTCGACCGGATCGAGGAGGCGCTCGGCCTGCCCGTCCCCTCGGAACTACGTGGGCTGTTGGGAGAGGTCGACGGGGTGGTCAACGGCTACGGCGACGCGGTGGTGTGGCCGGCGGCGCGCATCGTCGAGGACAACCTCGCCATGCGCGCCGAGCCGGACTACCGGGAGCTGTACGCCCCCTTCGACACGCTGATGTTCTTCGGCGACAGCGACATGGGACCCCAGTTCGCCTATGCCTACACCGATTACGGTCCGGCCGTCATCGTGTGGGACCACGAGACCGATCAGCGACGCCTGGTCGCCGTCTCGCTCCGCGACTACCTGCTCCGCTGCTCCGCCGAGGGCAACGGTTGGTTCCGTTAGAGCCGGGGCGCGGGGAGGGGCGGACCGATGGCCCGCCCCCTCCCCGCCCGCGTCTTCTCAGCGAAGCGGCAGGGCCAGTCCGCGCTCGGAGTCGGGACGGGGCCCGTGGATGCGCCGCTGCTCCGGCCGGATGGGCACGTCGTTGATGCTCGCCTCGCGTCGGCGCATCAGGCCGTGGTCGTTGAACTCCCACAGCTCGTTGCCGTAGCTGCGCCAGGCCTGTCCCGACTCGTCGTGCCACTCGTACTGGAAGCGCACGGCGATGCGGTTGCCGCGGAAGCTCCACAGCTCCTTGCGGAGCGCGTAGTCGAGCTCTCGCTTCCACTTGCGGGTCAAAAAGTCCAGGATCTCGGCGCGCCCCTGGATGAACTCCCCTCGATTGCGCCAGAGGGAGTCCTCGGTGTAGGCGAGCGCCACACGTTCGGGATCACGGGTGTTCCAGGCGTCCTCGGCCGCCTGCACCTTGCGGAGGGCGCCGGCCTCGTCAAAGGGCGGAAGCGGCGGACGTGCTGTCATGTTTCCTCCCGAAGAATGGAGAACGGGCGTTCTCGCACCCGTCCGGTAGTCTAGAGAACGCTCGTTCTCCCCGGCAAGGAAGCAGAGGCCCGGTGGACGCCGACCCGATCCGTGAACGTGTGCTCGATGCCGCCGACGCCCTCTTCTACCAGCAGGGCATCCAGGCCGTGGGCATGGACGCCATCCGGGCACGGGCCGAGGTCTCCCTCAAACGGCTCTACCAGTGCTTTCCCGCCAAGGAAGCGCTCGTCGCCGCCTATCTGCGACGCCGCGACGAACGCTGGATCACGGCCCTGACCGACTTCGTGGAGAACACCCCCGCGACCACCCCCCGTGTCTGCGCGGTGTTCGACTTCCTCGCCGCGTGGTTCGCCACCCCCGGTTTTCGGGGGTGCGCCTTCGTCAACGCCTTCGGCGAGCTCGGCGCGGTCTCGCCGCTGGCCGTCCAGGCCCTGCGGTCGCACAAGGAGCGCCTGCGGACCCGGCTGGTCGCGCTGGCGCGGCGTGATGGCGTGGCCGATCCGGAGTCGGCCGCCGCTCACCTCCTGTTCCTGGTCGATGGTGCGATCGTCGCCGCTTCGGCCGGCACCGTCGCCGATCCCGCGGGCACGGCCCGGGAGGCGGCCCTGCGCGTGGTGACAGCGGGCTGAACCGGTGCCACCGCCGGCGTTCCGGGAACCGCCACGCGGCGCAGGGCAGGGAGGTCGAGGACGACGATCCTGCGGTATCCCGGCTCGACGATGCCGCGGCGGCGCAGGAAACCCAGCTCGCGGTGGACCGTCGGTTCCGACGCCGCGATGAGCGAGGCGAGTTCGCCCTGGGTCAGGTCGACGTCGATGCGCACCCGCCCGCCTTCGACCCGGCCGTACTGGTCGGCCAGGTCCGACAGCACACGACTCAGGCGCTGCCGGGCGGAATGGGTGGCCGCCTCGATGAAACGCTGCTCGGACTCGCGTAGGAGCCGGGCGAGGTAGCCGCTGACGGCCAGGGCGGTCTCGGAGTCGCGTTCGACGAAACGGCGGAGCCGCTCCGCGCCGATCGCCACGGCCTGCACCGCGTCGACGGAGACGACGTTGTGCTGCCAGGTGTGTGGACGGAGCAGTTCCAGCACGCCCAGAAGGTCTCCGGAACCACGGATCGCGAGGAGGACCGAACGGCCCTCCTCGGTGGCGGCGCTGATTTTGGCGTGGCCGCGCAGAAGCAGGTAGACGATGTCGCCGACCTCCCCCTGCCGGGCGATGGGGTCGCCTGGACCGTAGGTGCGCAACCGGCCCAGGCCGAGAATCCGACGGCGGGTTTCACGGCGCAGCTGGCCCAGGAACCGCTGTGACGGCGGATTTCCCGGGCCCGGCTGCACCGCGGTGAGATGCTCAACCATAGAAAGCCGTGACAATAGCCGGAATCGCGCCGCACAGTATGGCGACTGCGGTGATGATCGACGCGATCGAACGGACGGTGGCGGGTTTCCGGCTGAGCCGGGCGACGATGAAGCCGACAAGGAAGATTACCGCGAGGGAGACGACCCCCGCTATGACGATGGGAACATGTTCCATAGGGTTCTCCGTTTTCTCCGCCGAGCCCACGATTGGCCATCCTGTCCCCGCGGAAGGCGATTGGCCCTGGTAGATGGGGCCGCCGTTCCGTGTGACAAGTTGAGGAAAGATTAAAAGGCATGATCCGGATGGTCCAGTCACCTGGAATTCCATCCATACCCGGAAACGGAGAAAGGCAGGATCCCGCGGGCTACCACCTCCGCGAAATCCTGCCTGAAGCCGGAGACCGGGCTCGGCGAAGAACTCGGCTCAGCAGACATACTGTCCCCCGAGGCGTTGCCGGAGACATCCTCAAATGAGGAAAAGCCTGAAAATGCCCGTGTCCGGATCGGGCACTTCCCCGCAGGGCGGGTATCACCTGGGGAATGCGGACGACCGTTTCCAGATTTCCGTGACAGTCACCTCTTCCCCACCCGTCTCAGGACCCTCCCCCGACCGCCGCCGCCCCGCGCTCCCCCCTCCGGCGGCGGTCTTCCCGACCGGCGATGACGAAATTCCGCCCCGTCCCTCAACCGGAAAGGACCGCCCCTTCCCGCGTCCTTTCCGGAAAACGACGTCGGTGGGACGGGACAGCGCCGTACGTCACCGGTCGCCCCCCGTACTGCGAACGCAGTAGAGAGAAAGCCTCGTTTGAGATGACGACAACCCGTCCCGCGACCGGGCAGAGTTCTTCCATGCCCACCGCACGCCTTCGCCCGACTCCCCCTCCCCGCGCCCGGCACCCGCGGGAGAGGTTCCTGGCGGCATGAACGACTTTTGGATCGCCGTCGCCCTTTCGGTCGTCTCCGCACTGTGCTACGGCGGTGGCGCGGTGGCACAACGGCGTCTGGCCTCCCTGCTCAACGGGCGCTCCCGCACCCGCTCGGCCCTGCGCGCGCTGTTGGAGCAACGTCTGTGGTGGCTGTCGGTGGCGTTGAACGCCCTCGGCGCGCTCCTCCACGCGGTCGCGCTCGTCTACGGAGCGCTGATCGTGGTGCAGCCCCTGGGCACCTTGACCCTGGTGTTCGCGCTGCCCTGGTCGGCCTGGCTGGCCGGCCGCAGGGTCGGCCCCCGCGAGTGGCATGGCGCGGTTCTGACCGTGCTCGCCCTGGCCGTCATGCTCGCCACCACCTCCCAGGACAGCTCCGGACACCCGCTGCGGGACGACTCCGTTCCCCTGGTCCTGCTCCTCACGCTCGCCGTCCTGGCGGTCATGGGCCTGGCCGCCTCACGCACCGCCCACCCCGTCCGGCGCAGCCTGCTGTTCGCGGCCGCCTCGGGCGTGGCCTTCGGGGTCGCCTCGGCGCTGACCAAGACGGTGCTGACCCAGTTCTCCCTCTCCGGCCCCATGGGCCTGGTGGACTGGTCCCCCGTCGGGCTCGCGCTGCTGGCCTGCGCGGGCCTGCTGCTGTCCCAGGCCGCCTACCGGGACATGGGCGTGGGCGCTCCCCTGGCCACGATGACGCTGGCCAACCCGGCCACCGCGGTCGTCGTGGGAGTGGTGTTCATGGACGAGACCTACCTGGCCGGCGTCTGGGGCGCCGGGGTGAGCCTGCTCGCCGGGATCGTGGCGGTGCGCGGAATCGTGCTGCTGTCCACCCCCGAGCCCGCCGCCCCGGCCCCCTCCCTGACGTCCCGTCGCTGAAGGCCACCTGCCGGCACGCTAACGGCCTTCAGCGACGGGGCCCGCCCTCAAAGGGGGAACCCGCGGCCGGGCCAGTCCGGTCTGGTAGGCCATGACCACCAGTTGGGCGCGGTCACGCGCCCCGAGTTTGACCATGGCCCGGTTGGCGTGGGTCTTGACCGTGAGCGGGGCGACGACAAGCCGCTCGGCGATCTCGTCGTTGGACAGCCCTTCGGCGACGAGCCCGACCACCTCGCGTTCTCGCGCGGTCAGCGCCGATACGCGCTCGGGGGCGATGCCCGGGCCCGGTTCGGGCTGGTCCAGGAAGTGCTCGATGAGGCTCCGGGTGGCCTTGGGGGACAGCAGCGCATCCCCCCGCTCGACCTGGCGGATGGCCGCCAGCAGCTCGGCCGGTTCCACGCTCTTGCCGAGAAAGCCACTGGCCCCCGCCCGTAGCGCCTGGAACACGTACTCGTCGATCTCGAAGGTGGTGAGGATGAGTATGCGTACCCCTGCCAGGCTCTCATCTGCGGTGATGGCCCGGGTCGCGGCCAGGCCGTCGCCCCCCGGCATGCGGATGTCCATGAGGATCACGTCGCACCGGCAGCGGCGGGCCAGGTCGATCGCCTCACCGCCACTGGCGGCCTCGCCGACGACCTCCATGTCGGGCGCGGAGTCGATGAGTACCCGAAACCCGGCGCGGATCAGCGTCTGGTCGTCGACCAGCAGGACCCGTATCGTCACGTCCGCGCCCCCGTCTCCGCCGCCGGGAGCACCGCGCGGACCAAGAACCCGCCCGTCTCCAGCGGCCCGGCGTGCAGCGTCCCGCCCACGGCCGTCACCCGCTCGCGCATCCCCACCAGCCCCAGCCCCGTGCCACGCGCCTCCTCCCCTCGACCGGCCGCCCCGGCGTGGTCGTTGCGCACCTCCACGGTCAGGGTGTCACCGGTGTAGTCCAACAGGAGCCGTGCGGGCGATCCACCACCGTGCTTGTGGACGTTGGTCAACGACTCCTGGAGGACACGGTAGGCGACGAGGTCCACCCCCAGGGACACCGCCCGTGGCTCACCGCGCACCTCGCAGTCGACCCGCAGCCCCGTTGAGGCGAACGTCTCCAGTAGCGCGGCGAACTGGGACAGGCCGGGCGCCGGCTCGGTAGGCGCGTCCGGCTCGCCGGATTGACGCAACACCCCCAACAGCACCCCCAGCTCTTCCAGCACCTCCCGGCCCGAATGGCGGACGTGCGCCAGCGCCTGCTCGGCCGCCGCGGGATCGCTACGCAACAGATGCGCGGCCACCCCCGACTGCACGTTGACCAACGCGATGTGGTGGGCGATGACGTCGTGCAGCTCCCGGGCGATGCGCAACCGTTCCTCGGCCACCCGGCGCCGCGCCTCCTCCTCCCGCGTCTGCTCGGCCCGGCGCGCCCGCTCGACCATCTCGGCGACATAGGCGCGCCTGCTCCGGGTGGCGTCCCCCAGCGCCAACGCCATCCCCAGCCACACCAGCCAGACCAGCCTCTCCGGCCCCCACAGCGGTCCCGGGCTCCACAGGGCCTGGCCGAGCAGCGCCCCGGCCGCGGCGACGCACCCGACGGCCAGCCCGGGGCCGCGCGCGCACCGAAGACCGGCCGTGAACACCACCACCCCCTGGGCCAGCAGGAAGGGGAGCCGTGGAAGGGACAACACCCCCAACGACAGCAGTACCCCCCCGGTCACCACCAGGGCCGCGGTGACCGGGTGGCGCCGGCGCAGCAGCAACGGCGGAAACGTCATCGCCACCGCGACCACGGCCAGCGGCGGGAGAACGGGAGTGATACCGGGGTGCGGCCCGACCAGGCACGGCGAGGCCAAGAAGACCACCAGCACGAGGTCACCCACCCACCGCACCACCGACATGGCCCCTTGCGACGGGGATCGAGAAAGCAGCACGTAGGGAAAGCTATCCGCCCGGTAGCAGGAACCGTGTTCCAGGTGGGGAAGGAACCCCTGTACCCGTGGCCCCTCCCACCCCCGAACTGTCCGTCTTGCCCGGGAAACTCCCGCGGTCGATGTGGTTCACCTCTTCCCTCACTCCACACGGCTGAATGAGAAACCGGGCGTACGCCCTCGTCCGCAGCCGAACCGGAGGAATCCACATGCGTTTCAACCGTCGCCGCGCGGCACTGCTCGCCACCATCCCACTGGCCGCACTCTCACTCACCGCCCTCCCGGCCACCGCCGCCAGCGCCCCGGCGGCGACCGTGAGCCGCTACGTCCCCCTCGCCGGCACCTCCGCCGACGCCACAGCCGCACGCAACGCCGGATGCGAAGAGGGCAAGACCGGACGCGGCGGAGTGCGCATCCTGTTCTTCGGCACCCAGGAGAAGAACAACGTGCTGCGCCACCCCGGCACACGCGCCGACAGCTCCACACCCCGCGTCCCCGCCGCGCAGGCCGCCGCCTTCGCCGCCCAGTGGGCCGAAGGGTTCACCTCCTGCCGGACCGGCACGGCACAGGCCATCCTCGCCCTGGGGGTCAACAACAAGTCCGACGGAGGCGTGGGGGGTGCCGATGCGGGCCGCGCCTGGGCCCGCGTGGTGGAGGACGCCGCCAAGACGGTCCCGGCGGGACCGGTCTCCATCGCCGCGGCCTTCGACGCCGAACCCGTCTGGTCGGACCGGGCCTGGGCCCGCGGCTGGGTCGACGCCTTCACCGGCGCCACCTCGCGCAGCCTGTACGCGGCCAACTCCGCCGACGGCTGCCCCGGCTACGGCTCGTCGTCGACCTCGTGCAGCAACGGCTGGAGCCTGGCCGACCTCCACTACGTCGCCACCGGCGCCGCCCCCTCGATCCGCGCGATCCCCCAGATCTACCGGACCGACGGCATCCAGGCCCGCCAGTGGGCGGCGATCAGCGCCTGGGGGGCCAGGTCCGGCAAGGGCAACGTCCGCTTCGTCGGCGCGATGTCCCAGCGCAAGGCCTGCGAACAGCGAGGCGGCTGTTCCACCACGAACAACACCCCACAGGCCGCCTGGACCCAGCTCTATGAGGAGCTCAACTCCCACTCCGACACCAAGGTGGCCGAGCTGCCCTACTCCACGGACATGCGCTGGCCCTGAGGCACCACGCGGGTGTGGACGTTTCGACGTCCGCACCCGCGCCGGTTAGACCGGAAGGTCCACGGCGTCGACCAGCCGGTGCGCGCCGATGAACATCGAGGCGACGAGCAGCCCGGCCCGGTGCGCCTCGGCCCCACGGTGACTCGCGGTGGCGTCGCGCACGATCCAGGGGCCGTAACCGTGCTCGAAGGCGTCCACCGCCGACTTCAGCACGCAGTTCTCGGTGGCGATACCGCAGAACACCAGGTCGCTCCACCCTCCTCGGGCGAAGATCCTCGCACCGCCGTCGGCAAAGGCGCTGTAGACGGTCTTGTCGATGACCGCGCACGCCTCGTCCAGGTAGGGCACGAGCTCGTCGACGATGTCGGTTTCGGGCGCCCGCCGCAGCCGCGACCAGTTCAGCAGGCGCTCATGGGGGCTGCCCTCGGGGTTGCTGTAGCGCACGAACACGGTGGCGCCGCCGGCCCTGCGCCAACGGCCGACCAGGTCGGCGACCACCGGCACGACATGGCGGCTCGCGCTCGTCACGAAGCCGTTCTGCATGTCGATGACGACCAGAGCGGTCACGGCCGGGTCCACTCCCTCATTTTAGAGGGGCCGGCCCGGGCGGAGGCGGCCCGCTGCGCCGCGCGCCGACGCCGGCCGGCAGATCGATGAACCCGTTCCGCGCGGGCCCGACCGGCCGCATCCCGTCTCCGGCCCGGCCCTTTGTGACCAGGCCGACCACAACGAAGTCCCCTGTGGATCCCAGGGGGCGCAACCCGCATAGGTCGACCGCGGCCAAGAGTCGGGCGAGGTCGGCCGGCTCCACCCCGGCCCAATGTGTTGTGGAGGGCTGTCGAGGTCGGCGGCCACGACACCGAGAGGCGGTGCGGGCCTGGGCCGTGCGGCCGGCGCCCTTGGGAAGGCACCGGCGTGGCAGGACGCCGGTGTTCTCGCGAGGACGGGGAGCCGTGGACGGTCGTCCCGAAGCCCTGGTTCCAGGTCGGCGAGCGCACCAGGTGGACGGAGGGCGTCTTGGGACGGTGGCGAGCGGACCGCACAGGCGTGCTCGACAGCGCCGGCGCGCTCGGAGCGGCCGGGGCCGACGGTGCCCCGCCGCCCACGCGCGGCAGGCCGGATTCGGTGGAGATGCCCTTCCCAGGCATGGAACACCGCCCGGCGCGCGCCCTGTCCACGCTGGCGCGCACGGCATCGGGAACGCGCGGAGCCGGACCGGGAGGTCGAAGACTACGCGGGGACGGCTCGCCCACCGCGCGGCGCCCCTTCTGCCGGTTCCGTCGGCCACGGCGCGCCGCCCGGGCTCCCACAGGCGACGGCGCCGCCACCGGGATCGGCCCCACAAGACGTGGCCGGCGGCCAGCGCGCCCTCCCGCCCTGGCCGGCAAGCGTGGACCCCGGGTGGATCTCCCGCGCCGTCGCATGCCGCTCACTCCCGGCCTTCGCGGCCGGTTCCCGTCCGGCTTCACTGGGGCGGGGGTGGCGCGGCGGCCGCGGCGTAGCGGCGGGCCAGACGCGCGAAGGCCCGTTCCAGCTCCACCGGGCCGACGACCTCGATGTCGGCGTCGAACCTGCCGATGGTGGCGGCCAGCGCGGTCCACGACCACGAGCCCAGGACGAGCCGGCAGCGGCCGGGACCGGCCTCCTCGACGGTTCCGTCGAAGACATAGGGGGACACTTCGGCGGCGGGCAGGTCGAGGATCACCTCGCCCCGGCAGGGCCACCCGCCGGTGCCGTCGAAACCCTGGAACCTGCCGGCCACGAAGGCGGCCACATCCGCCGCGGGCAGCTCACGCGGGGTGAAGCGGGGCCCGGTGGGGGCGCGCGTGACGACACGGTCGGCGCGAAAGACGCGCCAATCCGCGCGGTCGAGGTCCCAGGCGACGAGGTACCACCGCCCGCCCCAGGCGACGAGGTGGTGCGGCTCCACCCTCCGCGGCGGGGGGTCGGCGCGGGTCTCGCCGGCGGCGCCCCGCGGGCTCGTGTAGTCGAAGCGGAGCACCTCGCGAGCGTGGACGGCGGCGCCGATCGTCGCGAGCACGTCGCCGCCGGCCTGCGAGACAGGCCGGGCCGTGGGTTGTTGGACCGCGGTGACCTGGAGGGTGTCGATCCGGTGGCGTAGCCGTGCGGGCATGACCTGCCGGACGGTGTCCAGGGCGCGTGCCGCGGCCTCCTGGATACCGGCACCGGTCGTGGTGGCGGCGATCTGTAGCGCGATGGCCAGGGCGACGGCCTGCTCGTCGTCGAACAGCAGCGGAGGCAGTCGCGCACCGGCGTCGAGCCGGTAGCCGCCGTGGGGTCCCTTGAAGGCCGTAATGGGGTAGCCGAGTTCACGCAGGCGGTCGACATCGCGGCGCAGGGTGCGCTGGCTGACCTCCAACCGCTCGGCCAGCAGCGCCCCGGGCCAGTCCTGGCGCGCCTGCAACAGCGAGAGCAACAGCAGCAGTCGTGTCGAGGTCTTCTGCACGGTTCCACGATGCCCCAAGTAGCGGACACAACCTGACCTCTTCCACTGTCACGGTGGTCACCGAGCGGGGCCGGCGAACCGATCGACACGATCGTCGTCGCCCACGGGCGCCTTGGCGCCCCACGGCCCGGCCCCGCGGAAGTGAACAGGAACGATGACCCCGAAGGCCGAGGAGCCGAGCATGTCCATCAACGTTGTGACCCACCTGAACTTCCGGGGCGAGGCCCGCGCGGCGCTCACCTTCTACCAGTCGGTGTTCGGCGGGGAGATGGCCGTGGTCACCTACAAGGACGCCGGGAACGTCCAGGACCCCTCCCAGGCGGACCAGGTGATGTGGGGCCAGGTGAGCGCGGACAACGGGTTCCAGGTGATGGCCTACGACGTGCCCGGGCAGATGCCGTGGAACCAGGGCGAGAACGCGTTCTTCGTCTCGGTCCGCGGTGAGCGGGCCGAGGAGATCAACGCCTACTGGGAGAAGCTGACCGAGGGCTCGACCGTCGTGGTGCCGATGGGGCCCGCGCAGTGGGCGAGCCGGTACGGGATGCTGACGGACCGGTTCGGCGTCACCTGGGTGCTGGACGTCTTGGGTGGAGACGACGCGTCCTGACCCCGTGTCCGGGTGGCGGGCACCCGCCACCCGGACGGTACCCCGGCGGCCGCGCGCCGGACGCGTCATTTCCCAGGTGGCGCGCGCAAAGCCGGGGACGCGGCCAAAGCGCGGCGCCGTGGCAGGAGGAGGCTGTTCACAGCCTCCGCTCAAAACACAGGGAACGCGGCGCGTCGGCGTAGGGCCCGTAACAGGGGATGGGGTGGTAGCCCGAAGCGGTGTAAAGACCGATCGCCTCGTGCTGGGCGTCACCGGTCTCCAGCCGCAACACCTCCCAGCCCAGCCCGCGCGCCCGTTCCTCCAGGGCGGACAGGACCAGCCGCGACAGGCCGCGCCCCCGCCGGTCGGGGCGCACGTACATGCGTTTGACCTCGCCGACGGCGCCGCCCAGGTGGCGCAGCGCGCCACAGGCCACGGCCGTGCCGTCACCGGCGCGGGCCACCAGCATCACGGTGACATCGGCCGCGCTGGGTTTGGGGCCCGGTTCGCTGTCGGCCACCCCGTAGCGGGCGGAGATCTCGCGCTGCTGGGCTTGGCGCAACGCGCCCGCCTCGGGGTCGTCCCAGGCGACGGGGAGGATGGTGACGCTGGGGGCGGGGTCCTTGGCGTTGCGGAGCCTGGTCATGCCACGACGCTATACCGACGGCCGTCCTCACCATGAGGCTCCTACCAGGCCGAACCCCATGATCTCAGGCACCTTTCCCGCAGAACACATGTCGGACGCGGTGAACGCCGGGGACGCGGCGGTGCTCTTCTCCCACCCCCAGGCCGGCGACGCCCCTTCCTCACCATATGAGTGGGACTGGCACCACTGCGTCCCACCGCGACGGTCCAGCACAATGGAATCCCCACCCCACCGTTTGGGCTGACCGTTTCAGCGAGAGGATCCCCATGGCCGCCAAGGACGATCGGGCCGACCGCGTACGCCTGACCGGCCTGGGACTCAACCTCGTCCCCCTGGCCGTCACCGGCCTGATCCTGGCCGTGCTGGTCCTCGTCTCGGTCCTTTCGATGGTGGTGTGGATCGGCCTGCCGCTGCTGCTGGTAAGCCTCACCCTGACGCGGGGTCTGGCCGACGTCCACCGCACCATCGCCGGACAGCTGTTGGGCGAGCCGATCCCGCGCCCCTACCTGCCCACCCCCGCCTCCCAAGGCGTCAGCGGCATCACCAGACGGGTCGCGGTCGTACTCCGCGATCCCGCCACCTGGCGCGACTTCGCCTGGCTGTGGCTCAACGGCGTCTTCGGCCTTCTACTGGCACTGCTGCCGGCCGCTCTGTTCCTCGGCGGCCTCTTCACCCTCGCCATGCCCCTGCAACTGCCGTTCCTGCCCGACGACGCCACACTGCACGTGGGACTGGTCCCGGTCTCCACCCCCACCACGGCTGTGGCCGCCGCCCTCCAGGGATTCCTCCTACTGGCGGCGTTCTGGGTGGGGACTCCCCACCTCATCCGCGCCCACGCCCACCTGGCCCGCTGGCTGCTGACCCCCGCCGAGAAGGCCCGCCTGGCCGCGCGCGTCGCCCACCTGTCGGCCTCCCGCGCCGACACCGTCGACGCCCAGGCCTCAGAGATACGCCGGATCGAACGCGACCTGCACGACGGCGCGCAGGCCCGCCTGGTCGCGCTGGGCATGAGCCTGGGCATGGCCGAGGAGGCGCTCACACGCGACCCCGTCCAAGCCCGGCGCATGCTCGCCGAGGCGCGCGAATCCACCCGGATGGCGCTCACCGAGCTACGCGACCTCGTCCGCGGCATCCACCCGCCGGTGCTCGTGGAGCGTGGCCTGGAAGGCGCGGTGCAGGCCCTGGCCATCACCCAGCACCTACCGATCGACGTCGACATCCACCTGCCGGGCCGGCTTCCCGATCCGCTGGAATCGGCCGCCTACTTCGCGGTGGCCGAGTTCCTCGCCAACACCGCCAAGCACTCCGGGGCACAGCGGGCCTGGGTGCGCGTCAACCACGGCAACGGCCGGCTGGTGATGGTGGTCGGCGATGACGGCAAGGGCGGGGCGCAGGCGACCGCCGGCGGCGGCCTGGCCGGAATCCGACGCCGCCTGTCGGCGTTCGACGGCAGCATGCATCTGCTCAGCCCGCAGGGCGGCCCCACCATCGTCACCGTCACCCTGCCGCTGCCCCCCACCCCGGCGGGCGGCGCCTGAGCGATCCTCCGAGCAGACGCGACGGCCCGCATCGGCCCGATCACCGCCCCCTAGCATGGTCCCGGTGCGTTTCCGCTCGAACCGGCAGCCGGCCGGTCGCGCCCCCTGAACGGAGTCACGCGTGCGCGTCGTCATCGCCGAGGACCTCGCCCTACTACGCGACGGCCTGATCCGCCTCCTACAGGCCCATGACTGCGAGGTCGTCTCGGCCGTGGACAACGGCCCCGACCTGCTGGCCGCGCTGCTGGAGCAACGTCCCGACGTCGCCGTGGTCGACGTCCGCCTGCCCCCCACCTTCACCGACGAGGGACTCCAGGCCGCGATCACCGCCCGCCGCCGGGTGCCCGGGCTTCCCGTACTGGTGCTCTCCCAGCACGTCGAACAGCTCTACGCCCGCGAGCTGCTGTCCGGCGGCCAGGGCGGCGTGGGCTACCTGCTCAAAGACCGGGTCTTCGACGTGGGCCAGTTCGTCGACGCGGTACGCCGTGTCGCCGCCGGCGGCACCGCCATGGACCCCGAGGTCATCTCCCAGCTCCTGGCCAAACAGGCCCCCTCCGGCCCGTTGGCCACCCTCACCTCCCGCGAACGCGAGGTGTTGGGGGAGATGGCCGAGGGACGGTCCAACTCCGCGATCGCCGCCCGCCTGTTCATCACCGACAAGGCCGTCAGCAAGCACATCAACAACATCTTCGCCAAACTCGACCTTCCTCCCTCCCCCGATGACAGCCGCCGCGTCCTGGCCGTCTTGACCTACCTCAACGGGTGAGAACACGCCGGAGCCGGCGCGGGGACGGTCCGCGCCGGCTCCGTGGAGGTGAGGTCTGCTACGACGAACGCCCGGGGGGAAACGCCCCGCCCGGGGGCACCGGGCCGGGCCGGCCCGTCCCACCCGGCGACGGCCGGCCGGGTTCACCCGGCGGGACCGCGCCAGGACGTCCGGTGTCCTGCCCCTGGGGGACCGAACCGCGGTAGGCGCCGGTGGCGACCCCACGCGACTCGATGAACTCCTTGAACTTCTTCATGTCGCCCTTGGTGCGCGTCTTGACGATGCCGAGCTTGTCCCCGAGCTTTTCGACGATCCCCTCGGGGACCGTCTCCAGCTGCAGCGTCACCCGGCTGCGGGTGTCGTCGAGCCGGTGGAAGGTCACCACGCCGGCGTGGGTGGCACCGTCGGTGCTGCGCCAGGCGATGCGCTCGTCGGGAATCTGCTCGGTGATGACGGCGTCGAACTCGCGCCGCTGGCCGCCGATGTCGATGACCCAGTGGGTGTGCGTGTCGTCCTGCTGGCGGACCTGTGACACGCCCTCCATGAACTGCGGGAACGACTCGAACTGGGTCCACTGGTCATAGGCGACTCGTACGGGTACGTCGACCTCAACGGTTTCGATGACCTCGGACACGATCTCTCTTCCCTGTCTCGGCTGCTCGTGTCCGCCGCGTCGCCGCCGGCGCGCTGTGGCCGGCTCGACGGGTTTGCTCAGACGGCGGACCCTTTCGCCGCCTCCGCTACCCCGCCCGCGACGCGGTTAACTCCCCGACGCCCAAGCGGCCTCCTCACTGTTCCTCCCGCACCGTCTCCACCTGGTACATCGCCGCGATCTCCTCGGCGAAGGCCCGCAGGACCGCGTCGCGCCGCAACCGTCCCGAGGCCAGCACCAGGCCGCTGTGGAGGCTGAAGGGTTCGGGCAGCACGTGGAAGGAGCGGATCGCCGAACGCGGGTCCACCTCGGCGTTGGCGGCGCGCACCGCCTGGTCGATCTCCTCGCGCAGCAGCGGGTCGGCGGCCAGCTCGGCCGGTGTCGCCGACAGCGACCGCCCGTTGACCAGCCGCCAGTACTCCAGCTGGTCGCGGTCCAAGGTGAGCAGCGCGCCGGTGTGCGCGAAACCCCGGTCCATCACCATCGCCTGTCCGATCAGGGGATGCTCCAGCAGCGCCGCCTCCAGGCGGAGGGCCACCCCGTCCTCGGCTTGTGGCCCGCCCCGGGTTGGGGAGAGCGCTCCCCGCACGCTCAGCCGTCCCTCGCCGTCGACCTCGCCGCGGACCCCCGTGGCCAGCCAGCCCTCCTCGCGGCCGTCGTCCCCGGACTCGCCCCACCAGCCGGGGGAGACCAGCGGGCCGCGCACCAGCACCTCCCCCTCGGCCGACACCCGCACCTGCGCGCCGGGCAGCGCGCGGCCTCCCGTTCCCGCGCCGTCCACGGCGGTGTCCAGGAGGAAGGGGCCGCTGGTGGTGGCCAGCCCGAACCCGTGCACCACCGCGATCCCCGCCTCGGCGTAGCGGCGCGCCACCGGCTCCGGCGGCCTTTCCCCCGCACACACCACCACGGTGGCGCGCCCGCCCAGCGCCTCGCGTAGCCGCGTGTGGGGCCGCTCCTGGCGTGAGCGGGCCACCAGCCGCCAGGCGCCGCGTCGCCTCTCCCCCGCGGCCGGGGTCTCCCGGCCGGGACCGACCGGCTCGCCCCCGCCGATCCGCTCCAGGACGCGCGGGTGGGTGAGGACCACCTCGGGAGACGTCTCGCGGGCGTCGCGTTCCACGCTCCGGCCCGGTCCGGCCAGCACCGCGCGCGCCCGCGCCAGGACGCATCCCGTGATCGCGACCAGCCACAGCGGGGCGGCGGGCGGCAGGTGCACCAGCGCGCCGGCCTGGCCGTCTCCGCCGCGCAGGGGGCCCACCACCTCCACGACGCCCTGCGCGGCGGCCAGCAGGTTGCCGTGGGTCACGACCACGCCGCGCACCCGCGGCCGGGTGCTCGCCGGATAGACGATCGCCGCGGGGTCGGCTCTCCTGGTCTCCTCCCGGCGGAACCGCACCGCGGAGGGGTCGATGTAGGCGCCGGGGCGGGTGATCGCCTCGATTCCTTCACGGTCCAGCCGCCAGATGCGGCCCAGGTCGTGCAGTTCGCGTTGGAGGGCGGCCACCTCACCGGCGTGGCGGCCATCGGGCAGCACCACCGCCGCGGGGCGGCAGTCGCGCACGAGGTGGGCCAGGCGCGTGGCGGGGCAGGCCGGGTGCACCGGGACCACCACCGCGCGCACCGCCCACAGCGCGAACGCCAGGAGCGGCCAGGCGTAACCGCCGACGCCCACCACCACGACCCGGTCCCCCGAGCCGACGCCGGCGGCGATGAGCCCTTTGGCCACGGCGGTGACGTCACGCAGGAACCCGGTGGTGGTGACGTCGACCCACTGCTCATGGACGCGGTGGGTGAACGCCGGCGCGCGCGGCGCCTCGTGCGCGTTGCGGTAGACCAGGTCGGCCAGCCCACTGGGGGTGACCGATGGGTCGTTACGCTCCGCCCGTGCCTGCCCCATCCCTGCCACTCCTCACACACGGTGGGTCACCGGGGTGAGCGGCCCGTCGAATACGCGTCATCGCCTGGAGGTGACCCGCCGTGCGCGCCCCCCGTCACGTTCCAGCAAGGCGGATTGTATAGAGACCGCCGCGATCAGTGCACGTCCATACATAAATGGAGAAAACCAGACAAGGTGCTCTGCTGTTCTGGGCTGTCCGGAAACACTCACCACAGGTGACGGCCCCGGCGGCTCCCCTCCGACCACCAGCCCGGCCACCGCGAAGCCCCGGCGCACCCCACGGCGAACAAGCCCGCCGCCAACCAGCCCACGCCCCCAGCGGCGCTTCCCAAGACACGACTGCGGCCCCGGGCCCCCACACGCCCTTGGACACGACGAAGGCGCGGGGGGAAGCGCCGTTGCTCCCACCCGCGCCTTCACTGGTGCCTACCGCGCCTCGTCCCCCTGCGACGAGACCCTTCGGGCCCAGGTCACACCGCGCGCGCCTGGCCCCGCACCATCGCGCGCGCGAACAGCGCCAACGAGGCCACCGCCGTCAACAACATGACCAGCGACATGCTCACCAGCGACGCCTCCCCCGTGGGGGTCAGCCCCGCGGTGGCGGCCAGCCCGCCACCGATGGCGAACTGCAACGTGCCCAGCAGGGCCGAGGCCGACCCGCCGTCGGCCGCCGACTGGCTGGAGATCGCCATGCTGGTGGCGTTGGGCGAAATGAACCCGGTGAAGAACATCATCACGAACAGGATCGCGGTGACCGACAACAACCCGGCATGCCCGCTCATCCCCAGCGCGACCAGCGCCACGATCGCGGCGAGGCTGCCGACCAGACCGCCCAGCAGCCGACGCGAGGTGTGCACCTTGCCGATGAGGGCGACGTTGACCTGGTTCCCGATGATCATGCCCAGGGTGTTCACCCCGAAGATCAGGCTGAACTGCTGCGCGGTGGCCCCCAGCTCGTTTTGTGACACGAAGGAGAACGCGGAGATGTAGGTGAACGTCATCCCAAAGCTCAGCGACAGCGTCAACGTGGGCGCGATGAAACGCGGGTCACGCAACTGCCGGCCGAAGGTGCGCACCATCGAGGAGACGTCCAACGCGCGCCGCTCTCCCGCGGGCAGGCTCTCGGGCAGCGCGGCCAGCACCAAGACGAAGCTGACCAGACCCGACAGGCCCAGCGCCACGAACATCATCTGCCAGGGACCCACCAGCAGCAGCTGGCCGCCCAGGACAGGGCCGAGCATCGGCGCCAGACCCGTCACCAACGCCAGCTTGGAGAAGAAACGCGCCGCGGCGTCACCGTCGAACATGTCGCGCACGATCGCCCGGGAGATGACCGCGCCGGCGGCACCGGCCAGCCCCTGCACGAACCGGATGACGATGAACGCCTCGGCCGAGGGCACCAGCGCGCAGGCGAAGGAGGTGAGCGTGAACACCGCCACGCCGACCAGCAGCGGAACCCGCCGCCCCCACACGTCACTGAGCGGCCCGATCACCAGCTGGCCCAGTGCCATGCCGACCATGATCGCGGTCAACGTCAACTGGATCCGCGACTCCGGCGCACCCAGATCCGCGGCGATCTGCGGAAACGCCGGCAGATACAAGTCCGTGGCCAACGGCCCGGTCGCCGCCAGAACTCCCAGGACGAACACCAACAGCGCCACCGAACGGCGCGGGCGCGGCCCACCCGGGACCACGCCATCGTGACGTGGACGCAGACGTGGACGTGTGAGGACATGCGTCATTGAATCTCCACAACGAAGCAGGGGTGAAGTAATTAGGAAGAAAAGGGAGAGGAATCGGACCCGACCGCGTGATAGTCCACGCTTCGAATGGGCGCGTCCGCACTCTCCCCGAAACGGGATCCGCCGTGTGCACCACGGCTTCACGGGATGTGTAGTCCTGCGCTTCCCGCCGGATCCACGTGATCTGCGCTATGGGCCGAAGATATCCGCCGCGCACTTCCGTGACCGGAAAGGCACGCCCTGACCAGGGCTTTTTACGTGTCTTAGACCAAGACACCGCGTCCTAGAGCAGGACACGTCGCGTGCAACACGACGCTACCCGCGAAGTAGTCCGGGTTTGCACGCCAAACCGGGGTGATCTGCGCTACGCCGCACACCTCTTGACGGTCACGCGCGCGTAAGCGACGGTGAACGCCTTCACCATGCGACGCCCCGGACACAGCGATAGCGTGCGACGGACCGAAGACATTCCCACCCCGCGCGAAGAACCCATGCGACGCCCCGGACACCACCACCCCCTCGCGCGCCGCGCCCGCGGGGACCGGCCCGCCGCACCCCGGCAGGCCAGGCGCTCCCCCACCACAGCCCCCGCCACGGCCACCCGCCCGCGGGCGAGTAATCCACATCACGTGACTAAGTCCGGCCAATACGGATTGCCGGGGACATAGGACGTGTTGGCGATGGTGCCGGCCCGCGCCGCCGGACGGCCCATCCTGCCCCCATCTCGTTCCCGAGGAGCCTTTGTGACGTCATCCACGTCATCCCCGCCCGCCACGGACCTGGCCTCCCCACAGGCGCGGCAGCCACGCCCGCGCCGCTCGGTGGCGCTACTCGTGCTGGTCCTGGGAACCCTCACCGCGACCGGGCCGTTGGCCACGGACTTGTATCTGCCGGCGTTTCCGCAGATCGCCGCGGATCTGGGTGCGCCGGAGTCGCGGATCCAGTTGACGTTGACCGCGATCATGGTCGGCATGGCACTGGGCCAGCTCGCCATCGGCCCGATGAGCGACGCCTGGGGCCGACGCGTCCCCCTGCTGGTCGGCGTGGCGGTGTTCACGCTCACCTCCTTCGCCTGCGCGCTGGTGACCTCCGCCGAGGCGTTCATCGCCATCCGGTTCCTCCAAGGCGTCGCAGGCGCGGCCGGCGCGGTCATCTCCCGGGCGATCGTGCGCGACATGTTCGACGGCGACACCGCCGCCCGCTTCTTCTCCCGGCTCATGCTCGTCAGCGGCCTGGCGCCGATGCTCGGCCCCATCCTGGGCGGCCAGCTGCTGCTGGTGGGCCCCTGGCAGATGCTGTTCGTCGTGCTGGGCGCCGTCAGCGCGCTGAGCATGGCCGTGGTCTTCTTCGGCCTGCCCGAGAGCCTGCCCGTCCACCAACGGCGCCGCCAAGGCCCCAAGGCGCTCCTGGGCACCCTGGCCGGCCTGCTCGGCGACGTCCGGTTCATCGGCCCGACCCTGACCCTGTCGCTGAGCTTCGCGATGATGTTCACCTACATCTCCGCCTTCTCCTTCGTGTCGCAGAACGAATTGGGCGTCAGCGCCCAGGGCTACAGCCTCATGTTCGCGGTCAACACGATCGGCCTGATCGCCGGAACCCAGGTCAACGCCGCCCTCATCGGCAAGGTCACCACCTCACGGCTGCTGCTGTTCGGCCTGGTGGGCGCCCTGGGCGCGGTCGCGGTGGTGGGCGCGTTGACCGCCACGGGACTGGCCTCCCCCGTGACGTTGACCGCCGCGTTGTTCGTGATGATGTTCGGCGTGGGACTGGTGTTCCCCAACGCGACCACGCTGGCGATCTCCAGCCAGCCGGCCGCCGTGGCCGGCAGCGCCTCGGCCCTGGTGGGATCGCTGCAGTTCGCACTGGGCGGCGGCCTGTCCTCACTGGCCGGGCTGACCTCCACCGGCGAGGCGTCACTGGCGAGCATGAGCGCCGTCATGGCCGGCACCGGCCTGCTCGCGCTCGCGGTCTTCGTCGCCTCGGCCCTGCTGGGCCGCCGCAAGGCGCGCGCCACCGCCTGACCCCGCCACGACGCGACGAAAACAGCGGACGTCCCCCGCGTGGTGCGGGGGACGTCCGCTTCACCGAGCCACGGCGACCACGCCCCGCCTACCCGGCCAGCAACTCCCGCAGCGCCTTGGCCACCGCGGCCGGGTCCTCCTCGGCCATGAAATGGCCACACTCCACCGTGACATGGCGCAGATCCGGCGCCCAGGCCCGCCACACCCCGGCAGCGTCATAGCCCAACGCCGCCCCCCAATCCTGCTGGAGCACCAGCACCGGCATGCCCAGCCGGTTCCCCGCAGCCCGGTCGGCCTGGTCGTCCTCCACATCGACACCGGCCGAGGCCCGGTAGTCGGCGACGATGGAGTCGACGGCGCCACGCGACGCCCTCAGATAGGCGGCGCGCACCTCGGCGGGGATCGCCCGCGGGTCACGCGCCCACAGGTCGAGGAAATGCCCGAAGAACACGTCGGGCTCGGCCCCGATCAACCGCTCGGGCAGCCCCGGCGGCTGGGCCATCAAATACAGGTGGAAGCCCACCGCCGCCGACACCCCGCTCATCACCTCCCACGTGTCCACGGTCGGCACCACGTCGAGCAGGGCGAGACGGGTAATGGCGTCGGGATGGTCCAGGCCCGCCCGGAAGGCGACCAGGGCACCCCGGTCATGGCCGGCCAACGCGAAACGCTCATGGCCCAAGGCGCGCGCCAACGCCACAACGTCAGCCGCCATGTTCCGCTTGGAATAGACCCGCCCATCGACGTCGGCCGGCTTGTCACTGTCGCCATACCCGCGCAGGTCCGGGCAGATGACCCGGTACTCGCCGGCCAGGTCGGCCGCCACATGCCGCCACATCAGATGGGTCTGGGGAAACCCGTGCAAGAGCACGACCGGCTCCCCCGCGCCGCCAACAGCGACGTTGAGCTCCACCCCCGGCGCGACCTGAACACGCCGATAGTCAAATCCATCAATGATCGGTTCCACGGTGATGCCTTTCCGAATCGAAGGTCCACCCGAAACCCTGCCGCACCCACCTCAGCCACCAATGAGCAACCGATGAGTGCCCAGGCCACGAGGGTCGCACCACACCCGCGAGCCGATAGATTGGCGACATGGGAGGGGAAGGAACGGGCACACACCTCTCCTTCGCCGTGCTAGGCCCACTGGAAGTCCACGACGGCAACGGGCCACTCGCCCTCAAAGGACCACGCCACCGCGAGGTCCTGGCCCGACTCATCGCCGCCGAAGGCCGCGTCGTCCCCCTCGACCAGCTCATCGACGACCTGTGGGACGTCCCCCCACCCGGCGCGACGGCCGCGATACGCACCTTCGTCTCCGCCCTGCGCCGCACCCTGGAACCCCACCGCCCCCCACGCCGGCCCGCCCGCCTCCTGGTGACCGCCCCACCCGGCTACGCCCTGCGGACCACCCCCCACACCGTCGACGCCCAACGCTTCGAAACCGCCACCGCGGACAGCGGCACCCTCCTCGAAGAAGCAGACCCCGCCCGCGCGCTGTCCATCCTGGAGGAGGCCCTCGCCCTGTGGAGGGGCCCCGCCTACGCCGAGTTCGCCGACCGGCCATGGGCCCGCGGCATCGCCGAACGGCTGGAGGAGACACGCCTGGTGGCCGTGGAACGACGCGCCGAGGCGCTGCTGAACCTCGGCCGCCACAACGAAGCCGTCCCCCTCCTCCACGCCCACACCCTCGCCCACCCGCTACGCGAGGACGCCTGGCGACAGCTCGCCCTGGCCCTGTACCGCAGCGGCCAACAGGCCCAAGCCCTCACCGCGCTACGCCGCGCCCGCGACATCCTCGCCGACGAACTCGGCGTGGACCCCGGTCCCCGGCTGCGCCGCGTCCACGACGACATCCTCGCCCACGCCCCCCACCTCGCCCCACCCCGCCCGCCCGCACCCCCCTCCCACCTCCTCCTCGGCCGAGACCGCGAACTGCGCTGCCTGGAACAGGCCGCCGCCACCGCCACGCGCACCACAACGCCCACAACGGTCCTGATCAGCGGCGACCCCGGGACCGGCAAGACCGCCCTGGCCGAAGCGTTCACCCACCGAATGGCGACACGGGGATGGACCACCGCCTGGGGCCGCGCACCCGAACACGACGGAGCGCCCGGCACCTGGCCCTGGACACAGATCGCCACCACACTGACCGCAACCGCCCCCACCACCCCACCCCCCGACCCCGACCCCGTGACAACCCGCTTCCACGCCCTGCGCGCCGCCACCGACCTCATCGCCCACACCACCCGGCGCGGCCCCCTCCTCCTCGTCTTCGACGACCTGCACCAGGCGGGCGAGGAGACCCTCGAACTGTTCACCACCCTGGCCGCCCACACCCCACCCGGCCCCCTCCTCCTGGTCGGCACCCACCACCCCGGCACGAACCGGCCCCCGCTGACCGCCGCCCTCGCCCGCCTCGCCCCCCACGAACCAGACCGCATCCACCTGCGGGGCCTGACCCGACCGGCCACCGACGACCTCGTACGCGCCATCACCGGCCACGACGTCACCCCGCACCACCTCGCGCTGATCCACCGGCGCAGCGACGGCAACCCCTTCTTCGCCCGCGAACTCGCCCGCCTCCTACGCAGCCGAGGAGCCGACGCCCTAGACGCGATCCCCGCCGGAGTGGGCGATATCATCCACCACCGCCTCGCCACACTGCCCCGCCCCGCCCGGCGACTCCTGGACCAGGCCGCCGTGATCGGCCGCGACGTCGACCCCGCCATCCTGGCCGCCCTCGCCGACGACGAGGAGGAACTCCTCGACACCCTGGACACCGTCCTGCTCGCCGGCTTCCTCACCGAAGAGGGCGCCACCGGACTGCGCTTCACCCACCTCCTGGTACGCGACGCCATCTACGACGCGATGTCACACGCCCGCCGGACACGCCGGCACGCCGCCGTCGCCGCGGCCCTGGAGACCCTGCGCCCCGACGACAACGCCGCCCTCGCCCACCACTACGGCCGCGCCGGCACCCCCGCCGCCGCCCGACGCGCCGCACACCACGCCCGCCTCGCGGCGCTCCACGCCCAACGCCACTTCGCCCCCTACGAGGCCGCCCGACTGTGGCGGGCCGCCGCCACCGCCCACGACCGCTCGGCAACCACCGACCTGCGCGGCCGACTGGAGGCGACCATGGGCATGGCGCGGGCACTGGCGGTGACCGGCCGCCTGGACGAGGCCCGCCGGCAACGCTCACACGCCCTCACCACAGCCGCGCAGCTCGGCGACCCCCACCTCACCGCGCAGGTCCTCACCACCTTCGACGTCCCCGCCGTCTGGACCCGCGGCGACGACCCCGAACTGGCCCAACGCATCGCCGACACCGCCCGCACCACCCTGGACGCCCTCCCCCGCAACGACGCACACCAGCGCGCCCGCCTGTTGAGCACCATCGCCCTGGAGCTGCGCGCCACCCCCCACGGCCGCCGCGCCGCCCTCCAGGCCGAGACCATCGCCCGCGGCCTCGACGACCCCGGCCTGCTCGCCCTGGCCCTCAACGCCCGCTTCCTCCAGTCCTTCGACCGCACCGGGCTCGCCCCGCAACGCGCCGAGATCGGCACCGAACTACTCGACCTGGCCACCCGACACGACCTGGTGACCTTCGAGATCCTGGGCCACCTCATCCTCCTGCAGGCCCACAGCGCCCGTGCCGACCTCGCCTCCGCCGACACCCACGCCACGGCCCTGGACAGGCTGGGCGACCGCCACGAGATCCCGCTCATCGGCGTGTTCACCCAGGGCTACACGGCGCTACGGCTGGCCATCGCGGGCAAGCGGGACGAGGCCGCATCCGCCTACCACGCCACCGACGCCCTGCTCGCCACATCCGGCATGCCCGGCATGCGCCACGGCCTGCTTTCCCTGGCCCTGGCCAGCCTGCACCTGCCCGGCCCCGCCCCCACCACCACGCCACACGACTCTCCCTACGCGCCATGGCTCCTCGCGCTGACCACCCCGCAGGCTCCCACCCCGCCCCCGCCGCCCCGCGGCCACCTCGACGAAGCACTCACCTGCCTGGCCGCCCAAGCCGCGATCACCGCGAACGACCACGCCGCCATGGACCGCGCCTACCGGCGCCTCCTGCCCGCGGCGCCGGAGCTGGCCGGCGCGGGCAGCGGCCTGCTGACCATGGGACCCGTCGCCCACCACCTCGGCGACCTGGCCGCCGCCCAGGGACGCCCGGCCGACGCCGCGGCCCACTACCGTCAGGCCAGGCGCGTCGCCCTCACGGCGGGATCCGCCCTCTGGGCCGACGCCGCGCGCACGGCAACGCGCGCCCTGCGCTGATCCGAAAACCGGCCTGCGCCCCGGGGGCGCAGGCCGCTCACCGCACCGCGTCCAGCCGCCGCAGATGCCCACGGCGCGCCACCAGAACCAGCATCCCCGCCAGACAGCACAACGCCCCCACCAGGTAGGGCAGCGACGGATGCACCTTCTCCCCCAGCTCCGTGGCCACGAACGGCGCCAACGCGCCCCCCATCCAACGCACGAAGTTGTACCCGGCCGAGGCCACCGGCCGCGGCGCCTGCGACACCTCCATCGCCGCCTCGGTGAACACCGTGTTGTTCAACCCGATCGGCACACCGGTCAAGACCACGAACACCACGACCTCCACCCGGCCGCCCAACGCGATCGCCACCTGCAACACCAGCAACAACCCCAACGCCAGGTGCAACGTCGCCACCGTGCCGATACGCCGCTGCACGCGCGGAGCCACCACCACCGACGACACCGCCACCAGCACGCCCCAGGCGAAGAACACCGCGCCGATCCCATAGGGCGACATGCCCAACACGAACGGCGTGAACGCCAACACGGTGAAGAACGCGAAGTTGTAGAACAAGGCCGTCACCGAGGTCGTCGCCAACCCTCCGTGCGCCAACGCCCGCAACGGATCCGACAACCGCGTCCGCGTCGCCGGCCGCGGCGGCGCCGTCAGCAGGACCAGGATCGACACGAAACCCGCCGCCATGAGCGCCGCCGTCCCAAAGAACGGCATCCGCCAATGCCATCCGCCCAACAGCGCCCCCAACAGCGGCCCCGAGGCGATCCCGACCCCCAACGCGGCCTCATACAGCACGATCGCCGCGGAGGCCCCACCGCTGGAGGCGCCCACGATGACCGCCAGCGCCGTCGCCACGAACAGGGCGTTGCCCAGCCCCCAGCCCGCGCGAAACCCGATCAGCTCCCCCACCGACTGCGAGGAGCCCGACAGCGCCGCGAACACCACCACGATGGCCAGCCCCACCAGCAGGGTCGCCTTACCGCCGATACGGCTGGAGACGAACCCGGTGACCAGCATCGCCACCGCCGTGACCAGGAAGTAACTGGTGAACAGCAACGAGACCTGACTGGGCGAGGCCGCCAGCCCCTGGGCGATCGAGGGCAGGATCGGATCAACCAGGCCGATCCCCACAAAGGCGACTACCGCCGCGAACGCTGTCGCCCACACCGCGCGGGGCTGACGCCACGGACTCGCCCGAAACGACCCTGGGGACGGGGAACCGGATAACTCGGTGTCGGCACGGGTGGACATGACCTTCGCACTACCTCTTCGAACGAGACGAGACCGGCCGCCGGCCTCAACCGCCGGCGCAGATCCTGGACAGCACCGGCAGCGCCGCCGCCAGCGCGGCACGCTCCGACTCCCCCAACGCCTCCAGTCGCTCCGCCAGGAAGGCGGTCCGCGCGGCCCTGCCCGCGGCCAGCAGGTCACGGCCGCGCGAGGTCAACCCCACCGTCACCACCCGGGCGTCATCGGTGTCGACCCCACGAGAGACCGCCTCGGCCTCCTCCAACCGCGACACGTGCGCGGTCATCGTGGGCGCGCGCACACCGTGCTCGCGGGCCAGTTCGGTCACCCTGCGCGGGCCGGCCTCCAACGACCCCAGGATTCCCAGCTGCTGGGCGGAGACCGGCTGTTCCGCCGTCACCTGACGAAGAAGGAGGACGAGATCGCGAAGGACGAGGGAGAACCCCTCGGCCAGTTCACGGGGATCGGATCGCACGCCCCGACTATAACTTAGATAGGCTAACTAAACAAATGGGTGAGGGGCACTCCCACCACCCACAACAGCCACACCCCTCCCCGAACCACCCCCCACCATCCCGGGCACCACTCACCCCCAGAAAGCCACCACCCCCCACCTCATCGACCTCCACGCCAACCGCGCCTGGCCCACCCCCACCACCCGCCACCACCACGGCTGGCTCCTACGGCCACCCCCCGGCGTCACCCGCAACCGCCCCGGCTCCGCCCTCCCACCACATCCCCAGCACCGCCCCCACCACATCGACGCCACCGAAACCTTCCACACCCAACGCGACCTCACCCCCGCACACCAACACACCGAACTCGACACCCACCTCACCCAACGCGGCTACACCACCACCCCCACACACAGCCACCACCAACTCACCGGCCACGACGACACCCCCGTCCTCACCCGCATCCACACCCCACCGCCTTCGCCCACCTCGACATCGACGGCCCCACCGCGGGCACCGCCCTATTCACCACCGCCGCACCGGCGTCGCCTGGACCACCCGCACCGGCACCCACCGGCTCCACCTCCAAGTCGAGCGCGACAACCACGCCGCCCGCCACCTCTACGCCACCACCGAATCGCCCCCCGCCCCTGACCCCACCGCCCCGCCACCCACACCGACGACCACGGACACCCCAAGGAGACAGAGCCCACCACCCACACCCCCGCAGGCGCCCAGCCCCCGCCAGCCGAAACACCCCCGACGCGACGGTCACCCACCCCACCGAACACGCCCTAAGCTGGCGCGCGTGCTCGAAGAGATAACCGCCACCAGATACGTCACGCCCCTACGCGAAGGCGGATCACTCCCCGGCCTGGTCGAAGCCGACAACCTCGGCATGTACGTCGCCAAATTCATCGGCGCCGGCCAAGGCCGCAAAACCCTCATCGCCGAGATCGTCGCCGGAGAACTCGCCCGCCGCCTCGGACTCCCCGTCCCCGACCTCGCCCTCCTCCACATCGACCCCCTCATCGGACGCGGCGAACCCGACGAAGAAGTCCAAGACCTCCTCAAAGCCAGCGGCGGCCTCAACCTCGGCATGGACTATCTCCCCGGCGCCCTCGGCTTCGACCCCCTCGTCTACCCCATCGACCCCGGCCTCGCCGGCCGCATCCTGTGGTTCGACGCCCTCGTCGGCAACGTCGACCGCAGCTGGCGCAACCCCAACATGCTCGTCTGGCACGGCCGCCCCTACCTCATCGACCACGGCGCGACCCTGATCTTCCACCACAACTGGCCCGGCGCAGCCAAAGCCGCCACCCGCCCCTACAACGCCACCGACCACGTCCTCATCCACACCCACCCCGACCTCACCGCAGCCGACAACGACCTCGCCCCCCGCATCACCGAACCCCTCCTCCGCGAGATCACCGCCCTCATCCCCGACCCATGGCTCCACGACGAACCCGGATTCCCCACACCCGACGACGTCCGCGACGCCTACACCACCCACCTGCTCACCCGAGCCACCGACCGCACCTGGCTGCCGGAGCTGCCCCGATGAACCGCGACGTCTTCGAATACGCCCTCATCCGGGTCGTCCCCCGCCTCGAACGCGGCGAACTCGTCAACGCCGGCGTCATCGTCTACTGCCAAGCACGCTCCTACCTCGCAGCACACTGCCACCTCGACCCCGACCGACTCCGCGCCCTCGACCCCGACGTCGACATCGACGGCGTCCACCGAGCCCTCCGCGCCACCCAACTCATCTGCACCGGAGGCCCCGACGCCGGCCCCGCCGGCCACGACGACCCCGGCCGACGCTTCCGCTGGCTCACCGCCCCCCGCAGCACCATCGTCCAACCCGGCCCCATCCACACCGGACTCACCACCGATCCCGCGGCCGAAGCCACCCGCCTCCTCGACCTCCTCGTACGCTGACCACCACGCCGGGGCCCCACCACAGGCCCCGGCCAACCCCCCACACCCGAACCGCGACACGGCACCCAACACCCCCCGCCACACCGCGCCCAATGTGAGACTGGTGAACGGGGGGACACATGACTGACGACGAACTCCGGATCAGCCCAGGCGAACACCTGCTCCAACGCCTCATCGAGCACACCCACACCTGCGGCCCCAACGACGTCCCCCGCGTCATCGACGACTACGCCGCCAGCATCGGCCTCGAACACGCCTCCGCCTACCTCGTCGACCTCCAGCAGAACCACCTCATCCCCCTCGACGAGAAACTCCCCACCCTCCCCGTCGAAACCTCCCCCGCAGGAGCCGCCTACCGCGCCCAATCCCTGCGCATCACCGAGAACGACAGCGGCACCCTCACCGCCTGGCTCCCCCTCATCGACGGCGCCGAACGCCTCGGCGTCCTCGGCATCCACACCACCACCCTCGACAGCACCACCCTGCGCCGCTGCCGCTCCCTCGCCGCCCTCCTCGCCATGACCATCACCTCCAAACGCACCTACAGCGACACCTACACCCAGCACACCCGCACCGCCCCCATGCGGCTCCCCTCAGAAATGCTGCGCGCCTTCCTCCCACCCCGCACCATCGGCACCGAACGCGTCATCACCACCGCCGTACTCGAACCCGCCTACAACCTCGGAGGCGACGCCTTCGACCACGCCCTCACCTCCGACACCCTGCACGCGGCCATCCTCGACTCCATGGGCCACGACCTCGCCTCCGGCCTGGCCACCTCCGTCGCCATGGCCGCCTGCCGCAACGCCCGCCGCACCGGAAACGGCCTCGACAAACTCACCGCCCGCATCGACCAGGCCCTCTCCACCTGGCTCCCCGACCAGTTCTGCACCGGCATCTTCCTCCAACTCCACCTCACCACCGGCACCCTGGACTGGACCAACTGCGGCCACCCCCACCCCTGCTCATCCGCGACCAGCGCGTCATCGACAACGCCCTCGAAGGAACCCCCGAACCCCCCCTCGGCCTGCCCAGCCTCTTCGACACACCCCTCGAACGCAGCGTCCAGCGACTCCGGCTCCAACCCGGCGACCGCATCCTGCTCTACACCGACGGCGTCACCGAAGCCCGCGACGCCAACGGCGCCCTCTTCGGACTCGAACGCTTCACCGACTTCATCATCCGCGCCACCGCCGTCGGCGACCCCGCCCCCGAAGCACTCCGCCGCCTCATCCACGCCATCCTCGACCACCAGCACTGCAAACTCAGCGACGACGCCACCATCCTGCTCATCGAATGGATGCCCCACCCATAAGAAAACGCCGCCCGACGGGAACCCCCACCGGACGGCGTCCACAACCGTCGATCGCCTACCGCTGCGGCACGATCACCGCGCGCCCCTGGATCCGCCCCTCGTGCAGCCGCTCGTACACCTGCGGGGCCTCCGCCAGCTCGTAACGCTCCACGTGCGCGCTCACCGAGCCCGCGCGCGCCAGATCGATCAGCTCGATCAGCTCGCTACGCGTCCCCCAGTAGGTCACACCCGCACGGACCCCATAGGGAACCGAAGCGAAGGACACCGGAAGCACACCGCCACCGATCCCCACGACGGTCACGTCACCGTCCATGCCCACCAGCTTCGCCGCCAGGTCGACCGTCGCCTGAGCGCCGACGAAGTCCAGCACCACCGAGGCGCCCTCCCCGTTGCTGAGCTCACGGACCTTGTCCACCGCGGACGCGTCCGACTTGAAAACGTGGTGGGCCCCACTGCGCTCCGCCAACTCCAGGCTCTCCGGCCGGACGTCGAGCGCCACCACCGTCGCCGCGCTCATCGCCCGCAGCAACTGCACGCCGATGTGCCCCAGACCGCCCACACCGATCACCACGACCGTGCTGCCCGCGTACATCTTGTCCAGTGAACGCCGGATCGCGTGGTAGGGGGTCAACCCGGCGTCGGTCAACGGCACCGTCTGCACCGGGTCGAGGTCACCGATCGGAACCACGTGCCGCTCGGAATCCACCAGCATGTAGTCGGCCAGGGCACCGGGCCGGCCCAGCCCCGGCGGCATGATCCCCATGCCCGCCGCGCGCGGGCAGTAGTTCTCCGCCCCCTTCGCGCACGCGTGACAGACACCGCACCCCCACGGGCCGTACACCACCACGGAATCGCCGACGGAAACGGAACGCACCTCCGCCCCCACCGCGGCGACACGGCCGGCTCCCTCGTGGCCCAGCGTCAACGGCAACGGATAGGGGAACTCGTCAGCGGACCACCCCATGACCGCGAGGTCCGAGTGGCAGACCCCCGCGGCGGTCACCTCAAGCAGGATCTGTCCCGGCCCCGGCTCGGGGACCGCGACCTCGTTCACGACCGGGGGACGACCTACCTCGGTGTACTGGACGGCTCGCATGAGAACTCCTTTCGCTCCTTTGTGAGGACGTCCCACGAGGGAACATCCTTTGCTACTTTCCCACCACAACCCTCACGAAATGCCCCTCCCCCCACGCCCACCTGCGGCGTCGTTACCGAGCCGCGTTTTTCCCGCGGTATCCTCCGCCGCCTCTTCGACTAGATTCAGGACACGGGACCCGCGACGTCCGGAGGGCTCTCATGCGCCCCACCTTCTTCTCCACCGTCGCCGAACTCCGCGCCTGGCTGACGGCCAACCACGCGAGCGCCACCGAGGTGTGGGTCGGTCTCCCCGACCACGACCACGTCGGGGAACAGGCTCCGAGCTGGGCCGAAACGCTCGACCAGGCACTGTGCTTCGGCTGGGTCGACACCGCGCGCGTGCGCGTCGACGCCCACCACCACGCGGTCCGGCTCGCCCCCTGCCCGCCCGGCGACCGTTTCCAGGAACTACGCGCGGCCCGGGTGGCCGAGCTTGCCGAGCGAGGGCTCGTCCATCCCGCCGGGCACGCCGCCTTCGGCCCGTCCGCGTCCGCCCAGGCCGGCCCCTGCCCACATGGCCCGGGGGACGAGCTGTGCGACAGCTATCTGGCGCTCTTCCAGGCCAACCCCCCGGCTTGGGCCTTCTTCCGCGCTCAGGATCTCCCCTACCGACGCGCCGCGACGTCGTGGGTGATGGACGCCGAGGACGAGGAGACGAGCGCCCGTCGCCTGTCCGCCCTCGTGGCGGCCTCGGCCCGCGCCCGCCGCCTTCCTCTTCGGCCCCTCTCCCGGCCCGTGTGAGGCCCTGACCGGTCGCGGAGCGTCTTCTGAGCTGGGCGGCGTAGCCGCCTCCTATTTTGTTTAATTTTTCACTTTTTGTTTTTTTAGAGACCACTACCTTTACGTTGTAGATTCATAACTCCTGTGTGAGGACGGGAAACGGGACACGGGTAGGACTCCGAGGATCCGCCCGAGCATCGGGACGACGCCGCGTCCCGTCCCATCGGGAACGGTTCCCCGGCCCCTCGGCTCCAGGGGACACGGGGGCGTCCTATGCCTCCCGCCGGCGCCTGCCTCCCCGAGCGGTTCGCGGCGCGAGCGGGCAGGCCCCTCCCCCAGCACAGAGGTCCCGCGCCTGAGCGCGGGACCTCTGGAAGCGCCTATCGGCCGCGGGGCGACCTCACCTGAGAAAGCGCTGTTCCTCCAACTTCAGCGCGACCCCCAGCGCGAAGAACGTCGGAGCCCACTCTCCGACGAACAGCCCCCAGCGGTCCGCCCGGTCGATGCCGGCGTCCTCGCCCTTCTTGGAGGCCAGCCAGATCAGTACGGTCAACCCGATCGACCCGAAACCAGCCGTGTAGGCCATCTCGGACGTGACACCCATCTCGTGGAGCTTGCGAATCATCTTCCCCCCTCGGTCACAACGGCGGGGCAGCTACCCAAGGGTCGGCTGGGTATTCGGGAAAACAAACCAGGTAATCCCCCAATCCGGACAGGGAAAAAACCTGTTGTCCCCGCCACGGGGGCGGCCTAGGGTGATCCCACCATGAGTGCTTCTTCCGCCGCGGCCTGCTGCGCGGTGACCGGCTTCGGCTCCCGGTGGGGGGCCGACCTCGTGATCCGTCCCCGTCACCGGTCCGCCGTCCCGGTTCCACCAGGACGCGCCGGCGACTGACACGCCCGTCCGGCTCCCCGACCACCGTCTCGGGGAGCCCGTCCGGCCGGGTGCTCTAGGTCCCCGTCCCCTGCCGCGCGGCCTCGCCGTGCCCTGAGGCGTCCTGTTCCCCACTCCTGGGACCGGGCGGCATGCGCAGTCCATGACCGCCCTCGGACGGGCCCGTGTCCCATCACCGCGTCGCCCCAGGCGCACGCGCTCCACGGCCCCGTCCGCCTCCGCCACCTCTCCGTGTGGCAGGAACGGACCTCTCATGTCCCACCACCGTGGCACCCCCGCAGGCTCCGCCCCCGGCACCCGTGTCCCCTCCCGGGGGAGACGGGCGAACCGGCGCCGAGCCCTCTCCCAGAACTTCCTGACCGACCCCTCCGTCGCCCGTTGGCTGGTGCGCCTTGCCGCCCCCGGCCGTGACGATCTCGTCATCGAGGTCGGTCCGGGCGATGGCGCGCTGACCCGCTTCCTCGCGCCGGTCTGCGGGACACTGCTGTGCTACGAGATCGACCCCGGTTTCGCCGCCCGGCTCGCGAAGCGCTACCGGGCCGTCCCCTCCGTCCGGGTGATCAGCGGGGACTTCCTGGATTCCAGAACGCCCCGCGCCCCGTTCTCCGTCGTCGCGAACATCCCCTACTCGATCACCTCGGACATCGTCGACTGGTGTCTGCGGGCTCCCACCCTGACCAGCGCGACCCTGATCACCCAGGTGGAGTACGCCCGCAAGCGCACCGGCGGGTTCGGGAGGTGGAGCAGGTTGACGGTGCGAACCTGGCCCTGGTTCGAGTGGACCCTGGCGGGCCGCGTTCCCCGTGACAGGTTCTTCCCGGTCCCCCGCGTCGACGCGGGGGTACTGCGGTTGCGTCGCCGCCCGGTCCCGCTGGTCCCCGACCATCTGGCCGGCGCCTACCGCCACTTCGTCGACACGGGATTCAGCGGGGTCGGCGGCTGCCTGCACGCCTCGTTGCGCCGGGACCATCCGCGGCGGCGGCTGGACGCCGCGTTCCGCGCGGCGGGGGTGGACCCCCGCCGGGTGGTCGCCTTCGTCCCCCCTGACCGGTGGGTGGACCTCTTCCTCCATCTGCACGGAACCTGAGTTGCCCGAGGGTGACGGATGGCCCGGCCGGCCCGCCCAGGCCCGGCCGGGCCGCCTCGGCCACGGAGAGGCTCTGTGCGCCTCTCCGGCCCGCGACTGGAGGGGACGCGCGACGGTTCGGCCACGGCCGGCGGACTCCGCGGCGAGCGGGGCGACCACCGCCCTGCCCTGACCTGCGCGCTTCCGGGCGGGGATCGCCCAAGTCCGCCACGGGGTGTGTGTCCCCTCCGGGAGGCATGGCTCAGCTGGTGGGGGCGCCGAACCACGTGGCCAGCCGGCCGAGCAGCTCCTGCTGGTCCTCACCGACCCACGCCACGTGGCCGTCGGGCCGCAGCAGCGCCGCGGGCACGTCCAGTCCATCGCCGACGTCGACGACATGGTCGACCCGATCCGCCCAGCCCGCCACCGAGAGCCGGCCGGTCCGGTCGAGCAGCAGCCCGCGGCCGCCACGCATCAGCTCGTAGAGGCGCCCCTGCGTGAGCCGTACGTCGCGCATCCGCCGGCCGAGCAGGTCATGTCCGTCGCCGAGGTCGTAGCGGACCCCGATCGCGGTGATCTTCTCGATCAGGTACCGGTTCACCTCCTCGAAGTCCATCAGTTCCGACACCAGCCGGCGCACCGCCCGGGGGCCCGGTTCGAGCGACAGCAGCTCGATCTGCGCACGCGTGTTGACCAGCACGTCGGCGGCCACCGGGCGCCGTTCGGCGTGGTAGCTGTCCAGCAGCCCCTCCGGCGCCCACCCGTGGACCTCGGCGGCCAGTTTCCAGCCGAGGTTGAACGCTTCCTGGACGCCGAGGTTGAGCCCCTGCCCACCGGTCGGCGGGTGGATGTGCGCCGCGTCGCCGGCCAACAGCACCCGGCCGACCCGGTACCGCTCGGCCAGCCGGGTGGCGTCACCGAAGCGGGAGAGGCAGCGCGGCGAGTGCACGCCGAAGTCGGTGCCGGCGAACACCCGCAACCGCTGCCTGAACTCCTCCAGCGTCACCGGGGCCGCGCGGTCCTTGGTCACCCCCTCGGCCGGCACGATGAGGCGGTAGACCTCGCCCCCGAGGGGAACCGCGCCGAAGCGGAGATGGGTCTTGCGGATCTCGGCCACCACGGAGGCCAGCGTCTCCGGCGACGCGGTCACCTCCATCTCACCCAGCAGTGTCTCGACCCGGGAGGGCTCGCCGGGAAAGCCGACGCCGAGCAGCTTGCGCACCGTGCTGCGACCTCCGTCGCAGCCGACGAGGTAGCGCGAGCGCAGCCGCGTGCCGTCGGCCAGCTCGGCGCTCACCCCGTGTTCGTCCTGGGCCAGTCCGACCAGTTCGCACCCGCGCCGGATCTCGACACCGAGCTCGGCGGCGTGCTCGGCCAGCAGGCGCTCGGTACTGCTCTGCGGGATGGCGAGGACGTAGGCGTGCGCGGTGTCCAAGCGGTCGGGCCACGGTTTGTCGATGCCGGCGAAGAAACCGCCGACCGTGAACCGCTCGCCGAGCGCGAGGAAACGCTCCAGCAGGCCGCGCTGGTCCATCACCTCGATGCTGCGCACATGCAACCCGAGCGCCCGGGCCTGTCCGGTCGGCTCGGTCTCCTTCTCCAGCACGAGAACGCGCACGCCGCGCAATCGCAGCTCACCGGCCAGCATCAGGCCGGTCGGTCCGCCGCCGGCAACGATCACGTCGATCATGAGGGCCCCATTCAGCAAGGTTGGCCTTCGGCCGGACCCGGCACGGTCCGATGGCGCGCGCACCCCTTCGCGCCGCGGGTGCCGGCGGCGGTTGCGTCCTTTGGCGTGCGTGTTCGTGGACAGGGCACACCGGCTTCGCGCGTCCCCGGTCTCCGCCGGTTCCGGCTTCGGCTGGAGATTGTCCGGCACGACCCGGGTCTTGCCGCAAGCCCCCGGGTGCGCTATAGATTAAGAGTGGCAAGGAGTGACCAGACCTCCTTGCCTTTGGTTTTTCTCCGCCCCTCCTGGACGGACACGCGCCCGGGAGGGCGTCGCCGCGGCGCGCCCGATCCGGACGGGGCGGGTCCGCCCCCACCGGCAAGCGTCCTGGGCGCCCCTACGGCTCGTCCGGGTCGAGACCGGCCCCCGTCCACGATGGGGTGCCGTTAACGAACGTGTCACCAGCCGCAAACGTGACCAGTTTCGGTGATCGACCACCCTGAACCAGGGTCTTTCGGCATGATGCGGTCCATGAGTCGGCAGCCGGTGAGCATGGACGAACTTGTCGAGCATTGGACCGTGCTGGACGACGAACAGGACCTGGTGACGGGCAAGCGCGGCGCGACGAAGCTGGGGTTCGCGCTGCTGCTGAAGTACTACACGCGGCACGGCCGCTTCCCCCGCGGTCGAGCGGACTTCCCTGACGAGGTCGTCGGCTTCGTCGCCCGCCAGGTGAAGGTGCCCGCCGCCGACTTCGGCTTCTATGAGTGGTCCGGGCGCACGATCGAGTACCACCGCAAGCAGATCCGCGACCACCTGGGATTTCGGGTGTGCGGGGTGGCCGACGCCGACAAGCTCACCGACTGGTTGGCCGCCAACGTCGCTCACGCCGAGCGCAGCACCGACCGGGTGCGCGAGGAGTTGCTCAAGCACTGCTTCGCCGAGCGCATCGAGCCCCCCCCACCGCTGACCGCGTCATGCGGATGGTGCGCTCGGCCCTGAGCACTGCCGAGGAGACGTGGTTCACCGCGATCGAATCCCGCCTGGCGCCTGAGTTGCGCGCACGGGTGCTGGGCCTGGTGGAGCACAACCCAGAGACCGAGGCCGACGACGAAGACGCCGAGTCGGTGCTGTCCCTGGTCAAGGCAATGCCGGGAAACATCAGCCTGGAGTCGATGCTGCGGGAGATCCGCAAGCTCAACGCGATCCGCTCCATCGGCCTGCCGCCGCACCTGTTCGCCGACGTTGCGCCCAAGGTGCTGGCCTCCTGGCGGCAGCGGGCGGCGGTGGAGTCGCCCTCCCACCTGCGCCGCCGCTCCCCTCAGGCCGCCGTGACCCTGCTGTCGGCGTTGCTGGTCGAGCGGGAGCGGGAGGTCACCGACTCACTGGTGGACCTGCTGATCGCGACCGTGCACCGCATCGGGGCCCGTGCCGAGCGCAAGGTGACCAACGAGCTGATCAACGCCTTCAAGCGGGTCACCGGGCAAGGAGAACATCCTGTTCCACATCGCCGAGGCCTCCGTGGCCGACCCGGACGGCCAGGTGCGCGAGGTGCGCGAGGTGGTGTTCGGCGCGGTGAGCGGCGGGGAGCAGACGCTCAAGGAGCTGGTGCACGAGTACCGGACCAAGGGGCCTGTGTACCGGCGCACGGTGCAGACCACGCTCAAGGCCTCCTACACCAACCACTACCGGCGCGGCCTGATCGAACTGCTCCAGGTGTTGGAGTTTCGGTTCAACAACTCCGCGCATCGGCCGGTCATCGAGGCCCTGGAGTTGGTGGAGCGCTACGCCAAGGTAGGCAACACCACCTACTACCCGCTGGGCGAGCACATCCCCGAGCACCGGGGCACCTCAGGCCAGTGGGCCGAGGTGGTGCGCCGCGACGACAAGCGCGGCCGCACCCGGACGGTGCGCATGGTCTACGAAGTCGCCACCTTCCAGGCGCTGCGCGAACAGTTGCGCTGCAAGGAGGTGTGGGTCCTCGGGGCCGGGCGGTGGCGCAACCCGGACGAGGACCTGCCCGCCGACTTCGCCTCGCGCCGCGCCGAGCACTACACCGAGCTGCGCAAACCCCGCGACCCCAAGGCCTTCACCCGCGCGCTGCGCACTGAGATGGAGGCCGAGCTCGGCGCGCTGGACGCCGCCCTGCCTGATCTGGAGTGGGTCGACATCACTGAGCGCAAGGCGGGGGCGATCCGGTTCACCGCGCCGGAGGCCTCACCCGAGCCGCGCAACCTGCGCCGGATCAAGGGCGAGGTCCGACGCAGGTGGGACGGGGTGCCGCTGATCGACATGCTCAAGGAGGCGATCCTGCGCAACAGGTCACCGCGGTGGCCGACGGCGGGAGCATGCCGCCCGAGGTGCTGGCCGAGAAGCTGATGCTGTCCATCTACGGATATGGCACCAACACCGGGATCCGTGCCGTGGCGGGCGGCACGCATGGCCACACCGAGGAGGACATCCGCTACGTGCGGCGCCGCTACCTCACCCCCGAGGCGGCCCGGCAGATCGCCGTGGAGATCGCCAACGCCACCTTCACCGCCCGCGACACCGGCCTGTGGGGCGCCTCTTCCACAGCGGTGGCCTCCGACTCCACGCACTTTCGGGCCTGGGAGCAGAACCTGTTCACCGAGTGGCACTCCCGCTACGGCGGCCGGGGGATCCTGGTGTACTGGCACGTCGAGCGCGGCTCGGTGGTGGTGCACTCCCAGACACTGCGGGCCTCAGCCTCCGAAGTCGCGGCCATGGTGGAGGGCGCCATCCGCCACGGCACGACGATGAAGGTGGAAGGCAACTACGTCGACTCCCACGGCCAGTCCGAGATCGGGTTCGGCATCACCCGGTTGCTGAACGTGGACCTTCTGCCGCGCATCAAGCAGATCAACCACGTCCGGCTCTACCGCCCAAACGTCGGCGAGCCGGACGCCTACCCCAACCTGGTGGCGGCCATGACGCGGCCGATCCGCTGGGACGTCATCGAGAACAACTACGACCAGGTTATCAAGTACGCCACCGCGATCCACTCGGGAACCGCCTCCACCGAGGCGATCCTGTCCCGCTTCACCCGCGCCGCCTCCCACCCGGCCTACCAGGCGATGCTGGAGATCGGTCGCGCCCAACGCACCTGCTTCGTGGCCCGCTACCTGCGAGAACGCGAGTTGCAGCGCGAGATCGAGGAGGGCCTCAACGTGGTGGAGTCCTGGAACGCCGCAAACGCGGTCATCTACTACGGCAAGGGCGGGGAGATCTCCACCAACCGGCGCGAGGAGGTGGAGATGGCCGCTTTGTGCCTGCGGATCCTCCAGGCGTCCCTGGTCTACGTCAACACCCTCATGCTCCAGGACGTGCTCGCCGAACCCGCGTGGGCGGACAAGCTCACCCCGGCCGACCGACGCGGGCTGACGCCGCTGTTCTGGTCCCACGTGCGCCCCTACGGCGAGGTCAACCTGGACCTGGGCGCGCGCCTGGACCTCGGCGCGGGTGTGGCACCCGAAGGTCCCGCACCCGCGTGAGCGGTCGGCTTCGGCCGCCCGGTCGCGGACCAGGGACTTTCAGGCCGCCGAACCGCGAGCCGCGGGCGTCCTCCAACAGGAGGACTGACCCGCGACGCGCAGCAGTCAGTCGGCACGTCGGAGCTGCATCACCACGACGATCGCGACGGGGACCAGCAGGACGGCGGCCAGGCCGTGGAAGGCAATCACCGCCAGGACAGGCCCCGCGGCCGCGCTGCCGATCGCGCCCGCGAGGTTCATCAGGGTGTCCGAAGCCCCCTGGACCCGCGGGCGTTCGGCAGGCGCGACGGACTCGGTCACGAGCGTCGACCCGGCGACCGTGGAAGCCGACCAGCCCAGCCCCAGCAGGATCAGTGCGCTCATCACGCCTGCCTCGGAGTCCGAGCCGAGCACCCCGGCGACCAGTGCGAGCGCCGACAGCCCCTGCCCGCCGAGAATGACGGCGCGGGCCCCCCAGCGGTCGGTGAGCCAACCGAAAACGGGCGCGAGGGCGTACATGCCAGCCATGTGGAGACTGATCGTCAGCCCCACGATCGCCATGGCCGAGCCGTGCCCGGTCATGTGCACCGACGTCATACTCATGAGCGAGACCATGACGGCGTGCGAGAGCGCGATCGTGACGACCGCACGCAGGGCGAGCCGGTTGTGGCGAAGCGTCCGCAGGGCTCCCGTGGGTCGGGGAGCGACAGGGTCGTCGCCGCGCGTTGCCAGCGCCGCCGCGGTGAGAAGCGGATCCGGGCGCAGGAACACCAGGAACAGCACGATCCCGACGAGCTGCGCCGCCATGCTGATCGCGAACCCGCCCGACATCTCCGGCAGTCCGAGCCAGGCGCCGAGCGCCTCACCCGGTTCGAACAGGTTGGGTCCCAAGACCACGCCGATGGTCGTGGACCAGACAACGAGCGAGAGATCACGCCCGCGCGTCCGGTCCGCCGCGAGGTCGGCCGCGGCGAACCGGGCCTGCAGGTTGAGCGCCTGCGCCGCGCCCATCAGTGTGAGGCCGACGAGCAACAGCGGCAGGCTCATGAGCCCGGCCGACGCGATCACGAGGAGTCCGCCGAGCGCGGCCAGGATCGCACCCGTGGTGAGAGAAACGCGCCGCCCCCGCGACTGCGCCAGGCGCGCGAGGGGGATCGCGAGGACGGCCGCACCGAGCGTTCCCGTTGTCGCGGCCAGGCCCGAGAGGCCCTCGGAGCCGGCGGTGACCACGATCAGCAGCGGTCCGAGACTGATCGTCGCGCCCGTCCCGATGCCGCCGAGCACCTGTCCTGCGGAGAGCGCCCAGACGATGCGGCGCTGGAGACGTGCGATCCGGACGGTGTCCGGTGTCGTCGTGGCCGTCATGCGAAGGTCATCTTCTCTCCGTCCTCGGGAACGTGAACGAGGTTCGTGATCCCGTGCTCGGCGGCGAGGGCTCGCACCTGGTCACGGGTGACGACGCAGTGGTTGAGCGCCTCCATGTGCACGGCGACGATCTGCGCGTCCGGCAGGGCGCGGTGCGCGCGGAGCACATCGTCGGCGCCCATGATGATCGCGTCCCCCGTGATCCAGGTGGCCTCGCCGGTGTTCAGGACGACGATGTCGGGCGTGTGGTCCGCAAGGGCGGCGGCCACGTCGTCGGTCCAGACGGTGTCTCCGGCGACGTACACGACCGGCTCTCCCGGCGCGTCGAGAACGAACCCGCTGACCTCGCCCATCGCGGGATTGGCCGCGAGGAACTCCTTCGACCCGTGTCGGCCCTCCGTGCGGGTGACGGTCGCTCCGAGCAGGTCGAGCGACGTCTGGAGTACCCGGACGTCGGAGAAGCCGATCTCCCGCATCTTCATCGCGTCCTCTTCGTGCTGCACGACGAGGGGGAGCTCGCGGGGCAGCAGGGCTGCGGCTGCTTCGTCCCAGTGGTCGGGGTGAGTGTGGGTGACGATCACGGCGTCGACGTCGAGGAGTTCGGCGAGCGGTGTCGTGAGGTCGACCAGGGGGTTGCGCCGGTGGTTGTCGACCACCGTCGGCGCGGCGATGGAGGATCCCTTCGCGCCGAGCATCGGATCCACGAGGATCCGGCTGCCGGCGGTCTCGATGAGCATCGTCGCGTTGCGCACGTGGGTGAGCTGCATGGGTGTCCTTCGATCTCGATGGGATCATGGCAAACAGAATTATTTACCGTGAGAAAGAGTAGAGCCTTTCTCACGGCTTACGCAACCCGGTAGCATGAGATCACCATGACGAGGACGATGAGAATCGCTGATCTCCCGCCGGCTCCCGGCGAGGAGGCGCACCCGAGCCTCGCGCTCGCCAACAGCGGCGGCTGGGAGATGGGCGCCGGGGCGGTGGACCTGCTCGGCGACCCGCGGCGCACGACCGACTGGATGATCGCGCGAGGGCTGGCCGCGCCCGATGCCGACGTGCAGGTGTACTGCAGCAACCGTCTGCGTGACTTCCGTGGGAGCGTGCGTGAGGTCTTCGACGCGGCGGTCACACGCGATCGGCCACCTGCACCGGCAGTCGATGCCGTCAACACCGCGATGAAGTTGGCGCCTGCGGTTGAGCGCCTCGTATGGAGCGAGTCCGAGGGTTTCCTCTCGGTGTCCGAGCATCCGGCGACGCAGGCCGTCGAGTACGCGATGTCGGCCGTCGCGACGGACGTGCTCGCCCTTCTCTCCAGTGAGGACACCGCGATGCTCGCCCGCTGCGCAGCACCTTCGTGCGGCCGTTTCCTGTTGCGCACACACGCCAGGCGCCACTGGTGCTCGACTCGCTGTGGCGACCGGGTCAGGGCCGCGCGTGCCTACGCGCGCAAGGCGGGACGCGAGTAGAAGCGACCCAGCACGGACTCGAAGGGGTAGCGGGCGGCCTGCTCCAGCGGCAGGCGCTCCTCGGTGCCGTCGGGGGCGAGGAGGACGACCTCGAACCTCACCGATGCCCCGGTCTCCCGCACCCCATGCCCAGGCTGCATCCGTACCGCTTTCAGGCGCTCACTTTCGGTGTGGAGCAACCCTGCTGGCGCAAGCCCGGCCTGGGGGCAAAACGGCTGACGCAGCAGATCAACTGCCTGCCAACGGAACAAGTTCACTGACACTGGACACTTCTGGAAACGAGCACCCGAGTACGATTCCTCTGCCAAGCGCTGGGAGTGGGAGTGGAGCGACAGCCCTGCCCCGGCCACCGTGGCCGCAGTGCTTGGCGAGGCCGCTGGCCCAGCCCCCGCACCACCGCCCTTGCCGTGATCACCTCCTCCATCACCGGGCAGCCCGCCCACGAGCTACAGGTCGACGACGCCGCGGTCGATAAGCGCATCGCCGCCATGGCCGAGGCCCTGGCCACCGCGTTGAACGACGCCCTCGACGCGGCCGAGCCCTACCGGGTGCGTGAGCGCCTGGAGGGCCTGGGCGGGCTGCCTGCCCTGCTGCACCCCTACACCGGCCCCGCCCCATCCATGACTCCGATCGAGCACCTAACCCACCGCTACGCGGTGCGGGTCGGCGGGCTCGCCGCCGTCGAGGCGTGGCGCCAGCGCCTGGCCGTCCTGGATCCGCCGGCGGCCGTGGAGGCCGCCCTGGCCGACGCGGACGCCGACCGGGCCACCCGTCTGGCCGTGGTGGCGTTGCTGGGGGACCTACGCCGTGCCCTGGAAGCACAAGAGCGCGCCGCGATGGACCGCGCCATGGAACTCGACGACGTCTCCTACACCGATCTGGGACGCGCGCTGGGGGTGGCCCGCCAGGTCGCCCACCGCCGCCACCAAGCGCGCGCGGCCGATCGCCCCGTCCGTCTGTCACCACAAAGGTGACAGACGGAGTGTCCCTCCCCTCGCGGGGAGGGACACTCCGTCTGTCCTGATTGTTCAGGTTTACGGCCTCCGATCAGTGAACCTTATCGACACTTAGAACAATCCGTGGCACAAAAACCGGCCCCCGCGCAACGCTCCGCTGCACGGGGGCTCGTGACTTTGCTGTGACCTCAGGTGGGGGGCTGCCGCCAGAACCTGAAGCGATCCTCCTCGCTCCCCTGGTAGGGCAGGACGATCACGGTGGGTCCATCTCGTTCGCGGCTGGTACCACGTTCGTTAATGGCCCCCGATTTTGACGCCCTTCGCTCTAGGAGTAGTGGAACCACCAGAGACCAAAGAGAGGCGGATACTGGAAGCAGTAACTGTCGATGTCGTAGTAGCGGTTGTACTCGTTTCGGGCAATCAGGCAGTCCCCTTCGGTGTCGTAGGGGCCAGCGGTGCTGGCGATACTGACATCGCTGGGGGCGCTGGCGGCGCTGGCAGGTGCCCCGGCGGTGAAGACCACCGCCCCTGCGAAGAAGGCAGCGGCCAGCCCCAGATGCAAGCGCTTCATCACGTTCTCCTGCGTCCGACTGTTTCTCGTATTCGGCGTGCTCTCCGACACCGGGAGGACCCTATGCCTCCCCGGTGGACGTTTGGGTCGCATGGCCGGAACTGGCCGTGCACACCAGTGCCGCATCGCAGTCGCGCAACCCGTGCCGAGCGGATCCGCAGGACCTGGCCAAAGGCGTCACAGTTCATGTGCGCGGGCTGTCTCACCGAACGGGCGCAGGTGTGGGACCACTGCCACACCCACGGCTACGTCCGTGCTCCGCTGTGCACGCGCTACAACACCCGCCACTGGCGCGGATGGCAACCACACCACGGCCGGGCCACTGCGACCCACAACATCGACCCCACCTACTACCGCCGCTGTCCTGACTACGGCAACACCGACAAGGGCTCCCGCTCCACCTGACCCAGGCTTACCGTCCGTAGTGATCCTTCTCGACCCCCGATTACCAGCAGCCGCGACAAAGGGGGGAGTGTTGTCAAGTCGTTAGCATGCCAGCGTTGTAGAACGATTCGTTGCCACGTACCGAATTGCACCAGCGATGTGCCAAACGAAGGTTGCTCGGAGAATGGTCAGGATTCTCAGTCCAGGAGCGACACACAATGTGATCGAGAGTTGCCGACCAATTGTCAAGGAAGTTCAGGTCTGGATCAACCGGTTTGAAACAGAGCTGGCAGACCCATCCGTCACGCTCATAGGTCGCATACCGGGTTGCGTCATCGATCCATTTTCCCTTGCTTCGATGCTGTTGTCGACGACGTTCTACTCGGCACTTCGTGGAGCAAGTCCGCGCATCAGGGAACTGACTAGAGAAGAGCTCGCCGCACTCTGAGCAGGCGCCAGTCACCCACGGAGTACGTCCATGCGAGCCGTGAGCTGCACGTTCCAACCGACGTATAGCTGAGGCTCGCCGCCGTTCAGCGCGAGGCGTTTTCCTAGTTCGAGATTCTCCATGCTGATGGGCGGCCTGGCAGGAGAAGGAACAATACTTGACTGACCTTGATCGCGTCTCCCACTTCTTGCCGCACTGGATGCACTGCTGCTCGACCTTCCTGTGCCCGCTGTTGCCTCGCCTGTTGCGCCACCGCTTCAGGTAATCCCGAGCACGCTGATTCGCGTATTCACGCTTACATTCAGGAGACCCACATTGAACTCGCCGGGCAGCTATAGGGGTACCACAATGGGGGCATTTTTGGCGGCACGCTCCGATTTTTGGCGCGTGGACTTTTCTTGTGATCGCTTCCTATTCCGTTCAGCCACTCCATTATCCGCTTCGCGGCGGGAGCGAACTTCGGCCTTGCACCGCTTAGAACATTGACGCGGCAACGGGCCACGGGGCTTGGTTCTCACGATCAGCGAACCACAGTTGTCGCAGACGGAGGACGTGCTCATTCAGGTCTCTCCCGGGATGCAAGAGGCCCGAGCCTGGAGCCTCTGGCCTCTCCTGCCCGCGGGGATCAGCCGCAGGCGTCGAGCTTCATCACTTAAAGCTACATTTTCACCTGCCCTCAGATGAGGTCACACAAAGGCCTACGACCTTGACCTTTCGCCTACTTTTCATGACCCGCAGGACGACACCGGCGTCGTCGGCAGTCCGCTGACCTGGGGGATCGTCACGGAAGTAGGCCGGTAAAGGACGTAATCAACGCGAGGTCGGAGGAACGGCTTTGGACCGTTCCTCCGACCTACCTAGGTGACTAGCCACCTAGGTAGGCGCGCACGCGCGTCAGTAGCCGCGTTCGCGGAGCCAGGCGTCCAGCGCCGCGGCAACCTGGTCCTGGACATCGACGCGGTGGTCGAGCCGGTACAGTCCAGCACGCCGGTGCAGCATCAAGGACTCGGGCACCCCGATGTTGAGCTGGCGGCGCTGTGACGCCGGGGTCGCGGAGATCTCCCCCAGCGTCGGAGCCTCCCCGGGAACGGAGGGGCCGCGGCGGGGGTCGGGCCGGCCGACGGCGGCGAATCCTTCGGTCCGCACGTGCTGCGCCACACCTTCGGCACCGACCTCGTGCGAGGCCGCGGCGACCTCGCCAGCGAGCCGGTCGACCTGGTCACGGTCGTCGAATTGATGGGCCACGCCGACATCAACACCACCCGCCGCTACGCGCTACCGACCGAGGCAGACAAGATCCGCGCCCTGAAGGCTCTCACCACCGACCGGTGAGGTTCAGCTGCGTTTGCGGCTGGTGACACGTTCGTTAACGGCACCCCACGATGGCGAACCCCCCGGCCCGCCCCTGCCGTGTCACGCCTTCACCATCGACCCGGCACACGGCCCGCCACCGTGTCCTGTCCGGCGAGCCGACGAGGTCCGTACTTTTCGGGAGTCTTCCCTCGACCGGTGGACGTGTGAGGGGCCGTTCGCGAGGGAAGGGAGTTCTTCGACTCCTCTACTTTACGTTGTAGATCTCCTTTCGGTCGCCCTGGCAGGTGAACGGTCACCCCGGTCCGGCCCGGCCCGCGACCTCGCCATACTGGACGGGGCCGCCAAGGCGGCGACGCCCGAGGACAAGGAGGTTCGCGTGCTGGTGGTGCACGCCCTGTGGGACACGAAGGGCATGGCGCTATGGGCGGAAGACTCCGCCGCGCCCACGCGCACCGTCCCCCAGGCCGCCGTACGCCCCCACCCCTACGCGGCCTCCGCCAAAGCGCTCCGCGCCGCGCTGCGCACACTCGCCGGAGACGACGGCGCCCTGGCCGCCCGCATCGCCGACGCCCCCATCGGCGATCTCCCCCTCCTCCTCCCGGGGGCCGCTTCCCGCCCCCTCCCCTCCCCCGCCCTCGGCACACCGTCCGACCCGGCGACCGTACGGCGACCCGCCCTTCGGCCCTGGAAGGTGCCCGCCTGCCTCCTCCCGCCGGTCGACGCCGCCACCCTGCTCTCCGCCCCGCACGACGGCGCCTCCGACGGCCTCGCCCTCGGCCCGGGGCTGCGCCATCTCAGCGCGGTGGCCGCATTCGCCGCCCGCCTGACCTCGTCGGGACGTCTTCTCCCCCTCGTGGACGGTGAGCCCCCCAGCGCACGCTGGCGCCCCGTGCTCACCGGCCCCGACGCCGCCCACTTCACCGCCCTGGTGCGCGCCCTGCCCCCGTCGGCCCGCGCCCACCTCGACCCGGGCGACACCGGTGGTCAGGCGAGCGCCCTGGTCTTCGACGCGCTGTGCGCGCTCACCGACGCGATCGCGCGCGCCCGCCTCACCGTGGCGGGGCCGTTGTCCGCCCCCGCCTGGACACGTCCGCTGCGCCGCCCCGATCCCACATCCGGCGTCCCCGTGCACCTGGCCGGGCGGACACGCGCCTGGCAGCACGAGGCCCACCGCGCGGGCGCATCGGCCCGGCTGCTCTTCCGCCTCGCCGAACCGGAACAGGACGGCCCCGCCACCGGCGAGACGTGGCGGGTGGAGTTCTGGGTGCAGTCCGGAACCGAACCGAGCCTGCAACTGCCGCTGCGCTCCCTGTGGCTGGGCGAGGGGGCCGCGTGGCTGCCCGAAGGCGTCGAGACGGGACTGCTACGCGACCTCGCCCGCGCCGCGCGGTACTACCCCGCCCTCTCCCCGGTCCTGCGCGAACTCGCCCCCGAGGCCGTCGAGACGGGCACCGGCGGCGCGCACGCCTTCATCCGGGACGTCGCCCCTCGGCTCAGCGCCGCCGGATTCGGCGTGGTGCTGCCCCAGTGGGCCGGACGGCGCTCCCTGGGGCTGCGCCTGACCACCCGGGAGCGGGGTCCGGGCGGCAGCGGCGGCATCGGCACCGACGACCTGGTCGACTTCTCCCTCGACGCGGTCCTCGGCGAGGACACCATCGACCTCGACGAACTCGCCGAGCTGGCCCGCCTCAAACAACCCCTGGTCCGGGTACGCGGACGGTGGGTGGAGGTGGATCCCGCCCACCTGCGCACCGCATTGGAGTTCCTGCGCCGGCGCGGGCGCGGGCGGATGCGCCGGGAGGAGGCCCTGCGGCTGGCCGTCGCACCCGACCCCGGGACGCCGCTGCCGGTACGCGACGTCGACGCCGACGGGGCGCTCGGCGCGCTGCTGGACGGCAGCGCCGAACGTCACCTCGAACCGATGCCCACCCCCGCGGGCTTCACCGGGACGCTGCGCCCCTACCAGGAGCGGGGCGCGGCGTGGCTGCGTTTCCTCGGCGAGCTCGGTCTGGGCGCGGTCCTGGCCGACGACATGGGCCTGGGCAAGACCGTACAGCTGCTCGCGTTGATCGCCGACGAACACGACCGCGCCCCCGCCGGACCGACCCTGCTCGTCTGTCCGGTCTCCCTCGTGGGCAACTGGCAACGTGAGGCGGCCGCGTTCGCCCCGAACCTGCGCGTCCACGTCCACCACGGTCCCGGCCGGCCGCGCGGCAACGACCTGGCCCGTCTGCTGGGGCACACCGACCTGGTCGTGACCACCTACGGGGTGGTGGTGCGTGATCGCGCCGAACTCGCGGCGATGCCGTGGCGGCGCGTCGTCTGCGACGAGGCCCAGGCGATCAAGAACAGCGAGACCCGTCAGGCCCGCGCGGTGCGCGAGCTTCCCGCGACGTCCCGTATCGCGCTCACCGGGACGCCGGTGGAGAACAACCTCGGCGAGCTGTGGTCGATCATGGAGTTCGCCAATCCCGGACTGCTGGGGTCGGCCTTCGGTTTCCGTCAGGCGATCTCCGCCAAGATCGAGGCGGACGCCGACGGTGTGGCCGGCCGCGAGGCCACCGCTCTCCTCAAGCGGTTGACCGGCCCCTTCATCCTGCGCCGGGTCAAGACCGACCGCTCGATCATCTCCGACCTGCCCGACAAACTGGAGATGACGGCCTGGTGCACGCTCACCCCCGAACAGGCCTCCCTGTACAAGGCGACCGTGGACGACATGCTGGAGCGGGTCGAGGAGACCGAGGGCATCGAACGCAAGGGACTGGTGCTGGCGACGATGGCCCGCCTCAAACAGATCTGCAACCATCCCGCGCAGTTCCTCGCCGACGGCTCCGCCCTCACCGGCCGCTCGGGCAAACTGGAGCGCCTGGAGCTGCTGTTGGAGGAGGCGCTCGCCGAAGGGGACAAGGCCCTGTGCTTCACGCAGTACACCTCCTTCGGCGACCGGCTCGCGCCCTACCTGGCGGCGCGGCTGGGCCGTCGGGTGTTGTGGCTGCACGGCGGGACCCCGCGACACCGCCGCGAGGAGATGACGGCTCACTTCCAGGAGACGGCGGAGCCGATGGTGTTCCTGCTGTCCCTCAAGGCCGCGGGGACGGGACTGAACCTGACCGCCGCCAACCACGTCATCCACATCGACCGTTGGTGGAATCCCGCCGTCGAGGAGCAGGCGACCGATCGGGCGTTTCGCATCGGGCAGCGTCGCGACGTCCAGGTGCGCAAACTCGTCTGCGTGGGCACCCTGGAGGAACGGGTGGACGAGATGATCCAGCGCAAGAGGGCGTTGGCCGAGAGCGTGGTGGGAACCGGGGAGGAGTGGTTGACGGAACTGTCCACCGAGCAGTTGCGCGAGGTGGTACGGCTGTCTCCCGAGGCGGTGGCGCAGTGAGCCGGCACGCACGCTGGTCGCAGCGGTTCACCGAGGCGGTGACCGGCGCGGACCCGCTGGAACGGGGACGCTTCCACGCGGCCGGCGGCGCGGTCACCGAGCTACGGGTACGCGCGGGCGAGGTGGTGGCCAAGGTGGGCGGGACGGCCGGCCGCTCCCACCACGTCAGCCTGATCCGCGAGACACTCGACGACGGGACGTGGGACCGGATCTGCGCGGCGCTCGCCGGTCAGCCGCTGTTTCGGGCCAGGCTCCTCTCCGGCGAACTGCCCTTGGAGGTCGAGCGGGTCTTCGACCTGCTCGGCTCCGCCCTCCTGCCCCAAGGTCCGCTCGATCTCGTCACGACCTGCTCCTGCGCCGGCTGGGAGGACCCGTGCGGACACGTCACGGCCTGTCTGGGCGCGTTCGCCGCCCGGCTGGACGACGATCCGTTCCTCCTCCTGGCGTGGCTGGGGCGGGAACGCCGCGCCTTCCTCGGACAGGTGCGTCAACTCGGACCTGCCGCCGCCCCCGTGGGGGAGGCGCTCCCCGCCCCCGCGCCCGTGGAGATCGGTCCGCTGCCCGACGGCCCCGACTTCTGGACGGCCCCGGACCTGCCCCCGCTCCCGTCCACGCCCCCGCGTCCGCAACCGGCCGTCCACGCGCTGGCGGATCCGCAGGAGGCGGCGGAGGCGGCCGAGGCGCTGACTCCGCTGTACGAGGTGTTGATCAGCGGAAACCCATGCGGTGAAGGCGTGAGCGCGCGGGGGACGCGTCCGCGCGGGCCCCGCGGGGGTGAGACGAGAGGGCCGACAGGGTAGCGCAGTAGAGCCCTTGGGGGTCTAGGATTCCGGCAATCGCGTCATCATCCATGTACGCAGAATCGCGAGGTGCTTCCCCTGATGGCCGCCCAGGACGTCCGCACTGCCGGCTCCTTCCCTCCCGAGATCGACCCCACCACCCCCCAGGTCGCGCGGATCTACGACGCGCTGCTGTACGGCAAGGACAACTTCGGTCCCGACCGTGACGCGGCGGCTCAGCTCATGGAGAGCTTCCCCGAGATCCGCAGGGTCGCCCTGGACAACCGGGCCTGGCTGTCCAGGGTGGTGCGGCACCTCACCGCCGAAGCCGGGATCACCCAGTTCATCGACGTCGGCTCGGGTCTTCCCACCGCGGAGAACACCCACCAGGTGGCCCAGTCCATCGCCGCGGACGCCCGGGTCGTCTACATCGACAACGATCCGATCGTGCTCGCCCACGGCCGCGCGATCCTCGCCGACAATCCCAACACCACGGTCATCACGGCCGATGCGACCGATCCGCACTCCATCCTCGAACACCCCGACCTCACCGCCCTCATCGACTTCTCCAAGCCGGTGGGCCTGTTGTTCATCGCCCTGATGCACTGCATCCCCGACTCGGCGCGGCCCAAGGAGGCCCTCCAGACGATGTTGAGCGCGTTGGTGCCCGGCAGCCGGCTGGCGTTCTCACACCTGGTCAGCGACGACCCCGCCGCGGCGGCCGAGCTGACCGACTTCATGCTCAGCTCCACGAGGGGCAACTGGGGCCGGATCCGCACCGTCGAGGAGGCCCGAGCCTACGTGGAGGGGCTGGAGATGGTCGATCCCGGCTTCACCGACGTGCGCACCTGGCGCAACCCCGACGGTGCCACACCCGAGCAGTCGATCTGGGAGATCGGCGGTGTGGCCATCATCGACTGAGGTCTCTGGGCGTCTCAAGCGTCCGGTCCGCCCTCCCTGTCTCCGTGACATGGGATCATGAGGGCATGACCGGTGAGCCATCGAGAACCTCGGTCCGGGGACAGCGCGCCGACGCCTGCCGCAACCACGAACGGATCATCCGCGCGGCGGGCGTCCTGCTGGCCGAACACCCCGGCGCCACGATGGAGGAGCTGACGGCGGCCACCGGCCTGGGACGGACGACGGTCTACCGCCACTTCCACACCCGCGAGCAGCTGGTCGGCGAGGTCTACCAGGACGCCTTCACCGGGGCCCGTCAGGTGTTCGTCGCCGCACAGCTGACGGAGTGCCCTCTGGGGGAACTGGTGGAGCGCGCCGTGACCGCGACGATGGAGGCGGTGCAGGCCTATCCGGTCCTGGTCAACGGCCCCGGTCTGGACGTGGCCGTCGGCGGTGGCCTCCCCCACGACTACGCCGACTGCCTCGAACCGTTGCGCCTGGCCCTGGCCAGGGGGCAGGCCGCGGGGATCTTGAACCCGGCGTTGCCGTCGCGTTGGCTGGCCGGAACGCTGCTGGACGACTGCGCGGGCGCGGCCCGGTTCTCGACGGAACTGCGTGAGGCCGGCCAGGACCCCCGCCGCCTGGTGGGCGAGGCGTTCGTCCGCGCGTGGTCGGCGAGGTGATCCCGCAGTTCCCGCGCGGCCCGGTTCTCCTGTGGACCGGGCCGCGTCCCGTTCTCCTGGCCGCCTGGGCCGGGTCGGCTCCGCCGACACCCGGTTGACCGTGCTTCGGGGGGCTCCGGCGCGGGCAAGTCGGCCATCGCCATGGAGATCCGTCGGCGTCACGGTTCCCCGGTCGCGCTCGCCGGACAGGACGGCGTCCGCGGGCTCGTCCTCAAGGGGAGGGACGGCGCTGACGGCGTGCACATCGAGATGGTCCCGGTGGTGGCCGGCCTGGCCCTGGAGCGCGGTTACCACGTGGTGGTCGAGGGCGTCTTGGCGGCGGGAGGCTACGGAGGATGCTCACGGATCCGGCCGGACGCCACCGCGGCGTCACCCGCGTGTTCCACCTGAACGCGTCCTCCACCGAGACGCGTTCCCGGTACGTGGAGCATGACCTGTTCCCGGGCGGCGCGGAGCAGATCATCGGGGAGCGGAGCACCCTGCGGGAGAGCTCCAGACCATCATGCGCGACGCCGGCCTCGGCGCGTGCTGGACGGCCCGACGCGACGCCACCGCTCCTGGGCGCGGCGCCTTGCGCGCGGATCGGTTCCGTCGCGCCCGGAGAACCCGACATCGAAGCGGCCGGGGGTGGTTCCACAGGAACCCTCGCCCCATTGACCACACCACTACTGTTTGCTTATCGTTTGCGACGATACGTGAGAAGAGGTCGATCGATCCCGGTGCCCGGAACCGGACACGCTCATCGCCGTGTCCACCACGCGCCGTCCCCGTCCCAGCCCCTGACGTTGGAGAGACGATGACCCGCACCCCCCGTTTCCTCGGTGTGGCCGGCTTACTCGCCGCCGCCGCGGGCCTGGCCACCACCCTGCTGTCCGCCCCCGCCTCCGCCGCCGCCGCCACCCCCGTGGAGGAGCACGGACGGCTGGAGGTCTGCGGCACCCGCCTGTGCGGTGAGGACGGTACCCCCGTTCAGCTGCGCGGCATGAGCAGCCACGGTCTCCAGTGGTTCGACCACTGCCTCACCGACGGTTCACTGGACGCGCTCGCCCACGACTGGGGAGCCAACGTCCTTCGCATTTCGATGTACGTCCAGGAGGGCGGCTACGAGACCGACCCTCAGGGCTTCACCGACAAGGTCAGCGAGCTGATCGACGAGGCCACCGAGCGCGGCCTGTACGCCATTGTCGACTGGCACACGCTGACCCCGGGCGACCCCAACTACAACACCCAGGCCGCGAAGACCTTCTTCACCGAGATCACCCGCCGCCACGCGGACAAGGACAACGTCCTCTACGAGATCGCCAACGAGCCCAACGGGGTCAGCTGGTCCTCGATCAAGGGGTACGCCGAGGAGATGATCCCGGTGATCCGAGCGCAGGATCCCGACGCGGTCGTCCTGGTCGGCACACGCGCCTGGTCCTCGCTCGGGGTCTCGGAGGGCTCCAACGAGCAGGAGATCATCGCCAACCCGGTGAACGCCGAGAACATCATGTACACGTTCCACTTCTACGCGGCCTCCCACCGTGAGCCCTACCTCGCGGCCCTGGACCGCGCCTCCCAGCAGCTGCCGATCTTCGTCAGCGAGTTCGGCACCCAGGACTACTCCGGTGACGGCGCCAACGACTTCGCCATGGCGCAGCGCTACATCGACCTGATGGCCCAGCGGGGTATCGGCTGGACCAACTGGAACTACTCCGACGACCACCGCTCGGGCGCGGTCTTCCAACCGGGGACCTGCAACGCGGGCGGTCCGTGGAACGGCGGCGCGCTCAAGCCGGCCGGCGCGTGGATCCGCGACCGCATCTGACACTACGTGCCGGGGCCGTCCTCCTCTTCTGGGAGCGGTCCCGGCCGCTTTCTGGTGCTGTTTTCTCGCCTTTCGAATCAGGGTCCTCCCTCCATCACCTTTACGATGTAGATCACGAACGGAGCGGGCACCGGCGGGAGAGGTTCGGGGAACGTCTTCGCCCTCTCCCCACGCCGCGTAGGCCCGCCAAGCGGCCAAGGCGCCACGGCCAGGACGTTCGAGGAGTGACCGTCCCGGCGACGGCCCGGCCCGCCACCGCGCGCCTCCCCCACACCACCGCAACGGGGGCGACGACCACGCCCCCTCCCCACGACCGGACTGGAGCGTGACCATCACCCGAGCGGGCGCTCCCCGGTCGCCGACAGCCGCCTCGACGGCGGCGTATTCGACACCGCCGCGGCGGCATACCTCACCCCGTCACCACCGTGACCCGGCATCGCGGAGACCGTCCAGACGTCGGCCGGCGCCAGACCCAGCCACCTGCCGCCGTCGCTTGTCCCGCGGGGACTCGGGATCCACACGGATGTCCCGCCCGGCCTGCCGCGCGGCCGCGTCGCGATCCTCACCGTGACCCAAAGTCCCCGTGGAGTCTCCCGTCCTCACCCGGACGCTCCAGGGGGTGCCGGCCGGGTACCGACCGCCCCGTCACCCGGTGGCTACACGGTAGGCCGGCCCTCCGTCCGGCCGCGCTCCCCCGCTAGGCGGGCGCCGCCGGGCCCGTACCATCGCCTCCTGGCCGCCCACCGCCGACGCGGTCACGGTGCCGCTCGCGCCGCGCTCCTCTCGACCGGGAACAGGCCGCCGCGCTCCCGCAGGCCTTCTGCCGCCAGGGCCCGTCGCCCGGTCCGCCTCCCTATGGCCGGTTCGTCGAACCCACCGTCAACGCGGATACCGCGTCCGTCCTCTCACGTCGCACGCCCTAGTCGGCGAGCATCTCCTCGCGCAGTCGGCGCAGCGTCTTGGCCAGCAGACGCGAGACCTGCATCTGCGAGACGCCTATCAGGCCGGCGATCTCGGCCTGGGTCTTGTTGCCGAAGAAGCGCAGCAGCAGCACCCTGCGCTCCCGGGGTTCGATACGTTCCAAGGCCGCCTTGAGGGCCTCACGGTCGACCACGTTCTCCAGGTCGGCGTCGTCGGTGCCGATGCTCTCCCCCAGGGAGGCGCCGTCGTCCTCGCCGGCGTCCCCTCCGTGGGGGGCGTCCAGGGACAGGGCGCTGTAGGCGGCCGAGGCGTCGATCAGCTCCAGGGCCGCGTCCACGTCGAGGCCGAGCCCTTCGGCGATCTCCGGCACCGTCGGGCTGCGCCCGTGGCTCTGGGTGAACTCGCGGGTGAAGCGGTTGAGCTCGGACCGCTTCTCCTGGTGGCGCCTGGGCACCCGGATGGCCCAGGTGCTGTCCCGGAAGTGTCTTTTGAGCTCGCCGGTGACCATGGGCAGCAGGTAGGAGATGAAAGGACGCCCGTAGTCGGGGTCGAATCCCCGGATCGCCTTCATCAGACCCATCATGGCGACTTGGCGCAGGTCGTCCCGGGGTTCCCCACGGTCGCGGTAGTGGTCGGCCAGTCGCCGCACCATCGGCGTGTGCAACTGGACGAGCCGTTCGTTGATCTCCTCGCGCAGGATCGGATCGTGCGGATGCGCGGCTCGCTGGCGAAGCAGTTCCTCGGAGTCGGTCGTGTCGGCGATCCGGAGCGGGACTTCCTCCTCACGTTCGCCCCCCTCCACGCGGGGAGGGGGCAGCAGGGAGGTGGTGGAGGTGCGCATCGTGGATTCCCCTCGTCGCAGATTCGGTGGCCCTCCCGGCTGGAAGGGCCTCGCTTCCGCGGCTCGGCCGTCGCCTCACGGACGACACGCTGCTCGCACGTGTCCACGCGGATCCGCGTAGACGCGGGATCGGACACCGCGGCGGGGCAGATGTCCGAACGCGTGCCCCGTCCCCGGACCACGGCGCCGAACCTCGGGCCGCGCTTCTGGACCCACCCTCGGCCTGCCCTGGCCACCACAGGGCAAACACAATCGGGCGCATCGCCTCGTAATGGGCATCTCACCAGGCGTGACGCGCACAGGTGGGACGCCGGTGATCGGCCGTGTCGGATGGGGTGAGTGGGGTGGGGAATGTGGGGCCCGCGTTCGGCGCGAAAACGATGCGCGCCGCTCCGCGGGCCCCTGCGAGCGGTGGCCGGGCACGCGACGGTCCCCCAACCGTCGTCCGGCCCCCCTCCCGGAGAACTCACAGGAGGGCCGGTGCCGCCGGAACCCCCGATCCAAACGGCACTGCGTCACCGCTCATGCCTTGCCTACCCGCACGGGGAGCGGCAAACATAGAGAGTGCGAGTTGTTTTCCGATCGTCGTAGTCCGGCTCCCCGGAACGGTGTCCCGACCTGCTTGCCATGTGGCGCGGGCGGCCCTCACCGGCCAGCGGGGACGGACCTGACAGGGAGGACGGCCCCGGTGGCCGTGTCCCCGGGAATGGCGGCGGCCATGACGATTCGACACGCGCTCCCCGCGGTACCCACCGTGGGGGTGGAGGAGGAGTTCCTCCTGGTCCAGCCGTGCGGCCGGCTGTCCGCGCGCGCGCCCGAGGTCCTCGGCGCGGCCGGTGCGGGGCCCGGCGAGGTGCACCAGGAATTCCGCCGCTGCCAGGTCGAGGCGGTGAGCGCGGTGTGTTCGGGAGCCGGCGACCTGTTGGCGGGCCTGCGCTGCCTACGCCGACGGTTGGCCGATTCGGCCGCCCGAAGGGGGCTGCGCGTGGCGGCGACGGCGACGCCGGTCCTCGCCGAGCCCCGGTTGCCGCCTTTGTCCATCGGCCGGCGCTACGCGCGCATGGTACGGGAGTACGGCCCCTTGGCGAGCCGTTCGGTCACCTGCGGCTGTCACGTCCACGTGGCGATCCCCGACCGTGAGACCGGTGTGCTGGTGTGCAACCACCTGCGCCCCTGGCTGCCGCTGTTGCTCGCGTTGACCGCGAACTCCCCGTTCGGCCATGGGGCGGACGCCGGTTACGCGAGCCTGCGCTACGTCCTGTGGGGCCACTGGCCCTCGGCGTCGCCGCCGCCGTTCTTCCCCTCCCTCGACGACTACGAGGCGGGAGTTCGTGGCCTGTTGGCCTCGCGCGCCGCGTTGGACCGCAAGATGGTCTACTGGGATGTCCGCCTGTCGGAACGGCATCCGACCCTGGAGATGCGCGTCTGCGACGTGGCCCCCTCCGCCGAGGAGGCCGTCATGGTGGCCCTGCTCACGCGCGCCCTGGTGGTCATGGCCATGGCCCAGCTGGAGCGCGGCCGGGCGGCGCCGCGGCTGTCAGAGCACGACCTGCGCGCGCACATGTGGCGAGCCTCCAGGGACGGTTTCGAGGGGGCCTGTCTGGACCCTTCGACCGGCCGGCTCGCCCCGGCCGAGACAGTGCTGGGCCGGCTGTTGGCGTGGACGCGCCCGGCGTTGGCGCAGGCCGGGGATCTGGACCACGTCGAGACGGTGTCGGAAAGGCTACGACGTGGTGGCAGCGGGGCTCTTCGCCAGCGCCTGGCGTTCGCCCGGCGCGGGCGCCTTCCCGACGTCGTCGACGCGGTGTGCCTGCCCCCGACCGTACCGGAACAGGCCGGTCGCGTTCCGGCCGTCCGGTCGCGGGGCTCAGAGGGAGGGTCCGTGGAACCAACGGGTGGCCGCGCGGGCCGCGGCCTCCTCGACGCTGATGCCCTTCCGGGCGAAATGCCCCGATAGCGCGAGGTCGACGAGCCCGTGCAGCATGGCCCAGGTGAGGAAGGCGAACTCGACGGCGTCGCCGGAGCGGACGGCTCCGGCGCGTTGTCCCTCGGCCAGGACCTCGGCGAACTCGGCGAGTGAGGCCGAGGCGATCCCGTGGACGGTGTCGTCGTCGCATCCGGCCGCCGCCTCCCCGAACATCAGCCGGTAGTGGCGGGGGCGGGCCAGCCCCGCGCGGACGTAGGCGACGCATCCGGCCCGCAGCGCGGAGGCGATCGAGTCCAGCGAGCCGTCACGCCCCGCCATCACCTGGGCCGTCTCAGCGCGCAGCAGTTCGAAGCCGCGTGCGGCGACCGCCGCCAGCAGGTCGCTCTTGTCGCGGAAGTGACGGTAGGGGGCGGTACGCGATACCCCGACGCGCTCTCCCACGGCGCGTAGCGTGACCGCCTCGGGCCCGCCCTCGGCGACCAGGTCCCAGGCCGCCTCGACCAACCGGTCCCGGGTCTCACCACTCCCGCGACGGGAGTGGCCACCGTGGGCGGCATCGAGAACCCTGGTCTGATCTGCGGACATGGCGTGAGGGTACGAGTCGTGGTTGACAGCGTCAACCCGCCCTCCTATGTTGACATTGTCAACTTTCCCGCCGGGGCCTCTCCGCCCCGAGGAGAACACATGGACCTCAACGTCAACGGTGTTCCCGTCAGCACCGACAGCGATCCCGACGCCCCCGCGGTGGAACTCCTCCGCGACGGGCTCGGCCTCACCGGAACCAAACTGGCCTGCGGTAACGGCGTCTGCGGCGCCTGCACCGTCCTGATCGACGGCGCCCCCGGGGCCTCCTGCCTGCTGCCCACCGCCCACCTGGAGGGACGTTCGGTCACCACCGTCGAGGGCCTCGACGGCGCCCACCCCGTGCAACGGGCGTTCGCGGCGCACGACGCGATGCAGTGCGGCTACTGCACCCCCGGCTTCGTGGTGGAGGCGGCGGCCTTCGTCGACCGCTGGCGCGCCGAGCACGGGGACGTCGACCCGGGGCGGGCCGCCGTGGCCACGGCCATGGCCGGCCACCTGTGCCGATGCGGCGCCTACGAGGGCATCTACGCCGCCGTCCGAGCCGCCTGCGCCGGCGAACACGACGACCCGGCGTCCGCCCCCCGGCCCCGCGTCGAGGCCTTCGAGAAGGTCACCGGCCGGGCCCGCTACACCACCGACATCCTGCCCGCGAAGCGGCTTGAGGCCGTGATCGTGCGCTCCCCCCACGCCCATGCGCGCGTCGGCGCGATCGACGCCGGAGACGTCCCCCACGTCGACCTGCTCCCCGATGACAGGACCCTGCGCTACGTCGGCCAGCCCGTCCTCGCCGTGGCGGCCGCCACCCGTTCCCAGGCCCTGGCGGCGGCCGCGCGGGTGCGTATCGACTACTCCCCCCTCCCCGCTGTCACCCGCCCGGAACAGGCGCGGGCGGCGGGTTCCCCGTTGGTGTACGCCTCCCGGGACGAACGGCGCGCGGCGCCCCGCTCGGGTGAGGGTCCCGGCCTGCCCGGCCGCTGGCAGGGCAACGTGCGCGGGCCGTCCGGGTTCGGCCGTCGCCAGGCCACCGCGGTGCGCCGGCTGTCCCGGGCCGCCGAACGCGGCGACGACCGCCTGGTGACGGCCGTGTTCACCACGTCGGTCCAGGTGCACACCCCGCTTGAACCGCACGCCTGCGTCGCCCGTTGGGACGAACGGGGCGACCTCCACCTGCACGTGTCCACGCAGGCCGTCACCGACGTCGCCGAGCAGGCCGCGCGCCGTTGGGGGCTTCCCCCCGAACGGGTGCACGTCGTGGCCGAGCACGTGGGGGGCGGTTTCGGCGCCAAGGGACGGCTGGGAGTCGAGGCGATCGCCGCCGCCGAGCTCGCCCGGATCTGCGGGGTGCCCGTGCGGCTGGTGTTCGACAGGTCCGAGGAGCTCACCGACGCCGGCAGCCGCCCCGGCACCCGTACCGAGCTGGCCCTGCTCGCCGACGCCTCCGGCGATCTCGCCGCCCTGGCCGTGGACGCCCACGGTGACGGTGGCGTGTCGGTGGACACCCCCACCGCCCTGTTCGCCAACCTCGTCTACGGCACCGCGCCGCGGCGGCTACGCGACTTCGACGTCGTCACCAACCTGCCACCCGGCGCCCCGTTCCGAGGCCCCGGCGGGGCCCCACTGCTGTGGGCGCTGGAGCAGGGGGTGGACGAGATGGCGCTGCGGCTCAAGGAGGATCCGATCGCGCTGCGCCGGCGCTGGGACGGCAACCCCAAACGTCACGCGCTGTACGACCGCGCCGCTGCGCTGCCCATGTGGCAGCGGCGGAACCGGGGCGCCCAATCGGGCCGGATACGGCACGGCGTCGGGGTGGCCGCCGCGAACTGGCCCTACCTGCTGAACACGGGGGCGCAGGTCGAACTGGAGGTCCGAGAAGGCCGGGTGGTCGCCCGCGCGGCGATCCAGGACATCGGGACCGGATCGCGATCGGTGATCGCGGACGTGGTGGCGGCAGAACTCGGCCTGCCCGCCGATCGGGTGCGTGTCGAGATCGGCCACAACAACGGCCTGAAGGGTGCCTCGTCGACGGGTAGCAAGACCACCACCTCCATCGGCCCGGCCGCCCAGGACGCGGCGCGGCGGCTGCGCCGGCTCCTGGGCGACGCCCCGTCGGTGGCGCATCGCCTGGAGGCGTCCGAGGGAGCCCGCGTCGTCGGAGGACGCGGACGTGACCGTCATGGCTACCTCACCCCCGTCCCCCTCGGCGGCATGGCGGTGGGCCGCGGGTTCGCCGGCGCGGTGCACGTCGCCGAGGTCGAGGTCGACACCCGCCTGGGCCGGATCCGGGTGACGCGGATGTGGGCCGGGATCGCCGCCGGCCGGATCTACTCCGAACGTCTGGCGCGCAACCAGTGCGAAGGCGCCATCATCCAGGGCATCGGCTACGCGCTGTACGAGCAGCGCCACATCGACCCCGCGACCGGGGTGGTGCTCACCGACAACCTCGAGGACTACCGGATCCCCGGCATCGCCGACACCCCGGAGATCGAGGTGTACTTCCACCAGGAAGGCTGGGAGCACGTCAACGGCGGCGGCGTCGGCCTCGGCGAGGTCGCCGCGATCGGGGTGGCCGCCTCCATCGGCAACGCCGTGCGCGACGCGACCGGCTTCCGCCCGCTCGACCTGCCCATCCGTCCCGACCGACTTCTCGAGGGGATGCGCCCGTGAACCTGCCCTCCACCATCCGCGCGGCGGCCGACACACTACGCGACCACGGCGGCCAGGCCCGGGCCGGCGGCACCGACCTCACGGCGCGGGCCGGCATCGGACGGACGAGCGGGCCGTTCGTCGACCTGCGCGGTGTCGCGGAGCTGCGGGGGAGCGAGCGGCGGCCCGACGGCTCTGTGCGCATCGGTGCCATGACCACGATCGCCGAGATCGCCGCGGACCCCCTGGTGACGGCCGGCCACCCCGCCCTGGCTGCCGCGGCCGCCCGCCTGGCCACGCCGCAGATCCGCACCGTCGCGACGCTGGGCGGCAACCTGTTGCAGCGCAACCGCTGCTGGTACTACCGCAATCCGGCCTTCTCCTGCCACCAAAGCGGGGGGCAGGGCTGTCCGGCGCGCACCGGCGCCTCGTTGTACTCGGCGGTGATCGACCGGGGCCCGTGCGTCGCCCCGCACCCGTCGTCGCTGGCGGTGGCCCTGCTCGCCTACGACGCGACCGTCCGCACCCACCGGCTCGGCGTGGTGCCGGCGGCCCGGATCTACGGTGACGGCGACGACCCCACCCGCGATCACCTGCTGGAACCGGACGACGTCCTGATCGAGGTGACGCTTCCGCCGCCCGCTCCGAGCGAGGGCTGGGCCCACCACCGCGCCGCGGCGCGCGCCGCGGCCGAGTGGCCGCTGGTCGAGGCCGTGGCCCGGGTGGGCCGTGACGGCGGCCGGCTCACCTCGGTCGCGGTCGCGGTGGGCGGGGTGGCCCGGGTCCCGCTCCGGTTGCCCGAGGTGGAGCGGGCGGTGCTGCGGGACGGGGAGGCGCCGGAGAGCCTGTCGGCCGCGGCGGCGCGGGTGGCGGACTCCTGCTCGCCGCTGGCGGACAACGGCTACAAGGTGGAACTGTTGCGCGCGACGGTCCTGGAGGTGCTGGAACAGGCCCTGGCCGCCCCATCCGCGAAGGCCGACGTGGACACCCCCGCGCGGGAGGGGTGAGCGTCGGGCCGGCGGGGGCGGGTGGCCGGAAGGTTCAACCTCTGTCTCAGGGCACGGCCCATCCCTCTCGGGCGTCGCCCCGCCCGAGAGGGATGACCTTGACGGACGCCGCCCCGCCGGCCCTGGACCGTCCGCCTCGCAGATGAACCCCGCCGGCGGGAGGACCCTCACCTTTACGGACGGGGGAGGTCCCGGGCCCATTCGACGTCGTCGGGCAGTGGATGATCCGCGGCGGGCAGCTCCTCCACCAGGTCGAGGAAGCGCCGGGCCGCCGGCGTGGGGGTGGCCCCGTCGGGTACCAGAAGGTCGATCCCGCGCGCCGTCGCCGGCCCGTCCAGGAGACGGTGCTCGATCCGGGCGAAGCCCATCAGCACGCGCACCAGCGCCGGAAGCGCCGATACCCCGAGGCCCGCGGCGACGAGCCCGCCGACCGTGGAGACGTTGCCCGCCTCGACGGTCGTGGCGACCTCGACGCCCGCCGCCGCCATGGCGCGGTCGGTCAGCCGGCGGACGCTGGAGTCCACGCCCAGCGCGATGAAGGGGTGACCGCCGAAGTCGGCCCAGGCCAGCCTCCTTCGGGCGGTGAGCGGGTGGTCGGGTGGCAAGGCGGCGAAGAAGGTGTCGCGCACGAACGGACGCGCCCGCACGCCCGGGATCGCGCGGGCGGGGACCGCGATGGCCATATCGGCCCGACCGCGCGCCACGGCCTCCAGCGCCGTGTCGGACATGCCGTCGAGCACCCGCACCCCGATGCCGGGATGACGGGCCCGGAAGGCGGCGATCACCGGGGGCAACAGCACCGCGGCCACCGACGGCAGCGTGGCGATGGTGACGGTGCCCGTCTCCCCTTCGAGGAAGCGGCCCAGCCGGCTCATCTCGGCCCGGTGCGCGGCGAGGAGGCGTTCGGCGACCGCCAGCAGTTCCTCGCCCTCGGGGGTGCGCCGCACCCCGCGGCTGGTGCGTTCCAGCAGGCGCACCCGTAGCAGGCGTTCGATCTCTTGGACGGTCCGGCTCAGGGCGGACTGTGAGACGCGCAGCTCGCGCGCCGCCTCGCTGAATCCGGCCGCCCGCGCCACCGCGGCGTAGGCCTCCAGCTGTCGCAGGGAGAGATCCATGCGTCCAGATCATAGGTCCTTGCATTTTCGATGTTGGACACGCAACGCCGGCTCCCCCACGATGGTGACCGCCATCACCTTCGACGGAGACGCGGATCTCGCCGGGAGGGTTCCCATGTCGACCGTGCTGGGCTTCGCCACCATCGCGGCCCTCCTGGTCCTGCTGCTGTCCAACCGGGTGACCGCCGTGGTCCCCCTCATCGCCGTCCCGGTGGTCGCCGCGGCCGTCGCCGGCTTCTCCCCCGGCGAGATCGCCGGCTTCGTCACCACGGGCCTCAACGGGGTCGCGGCGACCGCGGCGATGTTCGTGTTCGCCATCTTGTACTTCGGCGTGATGCGCGACGCCGGCCTGTTCGACCCGGTGATCCGCCGCATCCTGCGGTTCGGCGGCGACGACCCGGTGACGGTCTGTCTGGCCACGCTGCTGCTGGCCTCGGTCGCCCACCTCGACGGCGCGGGGGCGACGACGTTCCTCATCACCGTCCCCGCCCTGCTGCCGTTGTACGACGCGCTGGGAATGCGTCGCTCCGTGCTGGCCGCCCTGACCGGCCTGGGCGCGGGGGTGATGAACCTGCTGCCCTGGGGCGGACCGACCGCGCGGGCCGCGGCGACCATCGGCGTCGACGCCAACCAGATCTGGACGCCCCTGATCCCCGCGCAGATCGCCGGCCTGCTCGCCTGCGGAGCGATCGCCTACTGGCTGGGGCTGCGTGAGCGGGCCCGGCTCGGCGCGGGCTCCAGGGTCACGGTCACCGTTCCCGTGGCGCCCGGTCGCCTCGGGGACGCCCCGGGAGGGGAAAGGGAGGACGCCGGCGGGCACCGGACGTGGCTGACGGCGGTCAACGCGGCGCTCACCCTGGCCCTGATCGGCGTACTGGTGTCGGGGGTGCTGCCGCCCCACCTGGTCTTCATGATCGCCACGGCCGTGGCCCTGCCGCTCAACCACCGGGGGATGAAGGCGCAGACCGACTGCGTCAACGCCCACGCCCAGGGCGCGATCCTGATGGCCAGCACCCTGCTCGCCGCGGGCGTGTTCCTCGGCGTCATGGAGGAGAGCGGGATGATCGAGGGGATGGCGGGGGCGTTGACCGGCGCGATCCCCGACCAGGTGGGACCCTTGCTGCCGGTGTTGGTCGGGTTGCTCGGCGTGCCGATGAGCCTGCTGTTCGGGCCCGACGCCTACTACTTCGCGGTCCTTCCCGTGATCAACGGGGTGGGCGCCGGATTCGGGATCGAACCCCTCGTGCTCGCCCAGGCCTCGGTGATCGGGCAGGAGACCGTCGGCTTCCCCATCAGCCCGTTGACCGGCTCCTTCTTCCTGCTCACCGGGCTGAGCGGCGTCTCCATCGGATCCCACATCAGATTCCTGCTCCCCCTGGCCTGGCTGGTGAGCGTGGTCATGCTCGCGGTGGCGGTGCTCACCGGGGTGGTGCCGTTGTGGGCGGGGTGAGCGGATACCGCCCGCTGCCGGCGGCGAAGACGAGAGAGGACGGATGATGACGGCCACCCGGATGCGTATCGGCTGCGGGGCGGGGTTCGCGGGTGACCGCGTCACCCCCGCGGTGGACCTGATCGAACGGGGCGGACTGGACGTCGTGGTGCTGGAGTGCCTGGGAGAGCGCACCGTGGCACTGGCCCAGGCCCGCCGGCTCACCGGGACGGGACCCGGATACGACCCGCTGCTCGCCCGGCGGATGAAGGCGCTGCTGGGGCCGCTGCACCGGCATGGGACGCGCCTGGTCACCAACGCCGGATCGGCCGATCCCTTGGGGGCGGCCCGCATGGTGGCCGGGCTGACCCGCGCCGCGGGCGTTCCCCTACGGGTCGCCGCGGTCCTCGGCGACGACGTCACCGACCTGATCGACCCCGCCTCCCCCGCCTGGGAGGACGGGCGCCCCCTGGAGGCCCACGGCGAGATCGTCTCGGCCGGCGCCTACATCGGGGCCGACGCGCTGCTGCCGGCCCTGGAGACCGACGCCCAGGTGATCCTCACCGGCCGGATGGCCGACCCCTCGTTGTTCCTGGGCCCCCTGATGCACGCCTTCGGCTGGGCGGACACCGACCTGGACCTGCTCGCCCGTGGGACCGTCGTGGGCCACCTGCTGGAGTGCGCCGGACAGGTGAGCGGCGGGTACTTCGCCGGCCCCGGCCCCACCTCGGTTCCCAGGCTGGCCGACCTGGGCTATCCGCTCGCCGAGGTGGATCCGGACGGCGGCGCGGTGCTCACCAAGACGCCGGGCACCGGCGGGCGGGTGGACCGGCACACCGTGGTCGAACAGCTCACCTACGAGGTGATCGACCCGCGCGCCTATCTCACCCCCGACGTCGCCGCCGACCTGACAACGGTCGGGGTGCACGATCTCGGCGGGGACCGGGTGCGCGTCAGTGGGGCCCGAGGCCGGCCGCGGCCCGCCGAACTGAAGGTCAGCGTCGGCTACCGGGCCGGATTTCGCGGTGAGGCCGAGATCGGCTATGCCGGCCGTGACGCGCGGGCCCGGGCCCGCCTGGCCGCCGAGGTGGTGCGGGAACGCCTGTCCGGGGTCGTGCCCCGGCTGCGCGCCGACCTCATCGGGGTGGACGCGCTGTACGGCGGTCCGGTGTCGGACGGGGAGGGACCGTATGAGTGCCGGCTGCGCGTGGCGGGGATCGGGCCGGACCGCGAGACCGCGGAGGCGGTGGCCGAGGAGGTCGGCGCGCTCTACACCTGCGGCCCCGCGGGCGGTGGCGGGGTGCGTTCCTCGGTCACCGAGGTGATCGGGGTGGTCTCGACGGGGGTGCCGCGCGAAGCGGTGACGACCCGCGTGGAGGTCGTCGGGGACGAGGGAAGGGACGTGGGGACGCGATGAGGGTCCGGCTGTACGACGTGGCACACTCTCGATCGGGCGACAAGGGCAACCTCACCACCCTGTCGCTGATCCCCTACGACCCCGCCTGGTATCCGGCGCTGTGCGCGTCGGTGACGGCGGAGGCCGTGGCCGAACACCTGTCCTGGCGGGTGACCGGGGAGGTCGTGCGGCACCGGATGGACAATGTGGGGGCGCTCGTGTTCGTGTGCCGCAGGGCGGACGAGGACACGGTCACCACGTCGCTGTACCTGGACGCCCACGGCAAGTCGCTGAGCTCGGCGCTGTTGGAGCTGTGCGTCCAGGTGGAACACCCCGCGGACTGAGGGCGGGCGGCTCCCCGACTTGTCGCGCCCCGCTCTCGCGAAGAGGGGATCGGCGCAGGTGGCGACGGGTTCCGCGGCGCCGGGAAGGGTTACCGGAGGGGCGTACGGGTACTCCGCCGTCATGGAGACGACTCTGACGATAGCCCTGAGCTCCCAGTTGCTGCTGTTCGCGAGCCTGGCGATCGGCATCCTGATCGTGGTCGGAGTGATCGCCTTCGTGGTACGCCGTAACCGCTGAGGCTCCCCGGCCGGGGCCGGACACGCGGCCGGGGCCTGGCCGCGTTCCGTCGGGCCCGCTCAGCCGGCGTCCAGGACCGCGCAGTAGTGCGACGCGGCACCGAAGGCCTGCGCCGCCTCGTCCCGCGAACCGCGCTCCAGCGCTCCCCGAGCGGCCTGCCCCAGCGCCGCGAGAACCGGGTCGTCGGAGGCCCCCAGGGCGTCGGCCCGCGCGGCCTGGTACCCCTCCCCCCGCTCCGTCGCGGTGAGGTAGGCCACCATCTGCCGCCCGCCCGTCGGAACGCCGCGTTCGCGACAGACCTCCTGCCAGGCGAGCGACCTCCCGGCCGGAGGCTCCCCCAGGGCCATCGGCGACACCGCGGTCGGCGCCTTCTCCGTCTCGAACGGGAGCAGGACGAGGAGGAACAGCACGGCCGGGAGGAGCGCGGAGGACCACGTCTGCACCGGGCCCGGACGACGCCGCCCCGCGGGCGGCGCGGCCGGCCGCGGGGGACGGCCCCGCAGCCACGCCCCGAGGAGCGCCACCGGGCCGCACACCGCGAACAGGCCCGCGAACACGAGGACGACGGCGCGGGCGAACAGCGGCGGTGTGAGAGCGCCGAAGAGGTCGGCGAACGTCACGGGCAGGCACAACGGGGCGGTGAGCCCGGCCCCGCCACACCGCACGAGGGCGAGGTGCAGCAGGAACGCCGGAAGCACCGCCGCGGCCGCGAACATCGTCATCACGGCGGTGGCGCACAGCAGCCCGCCACTCCCTCGCCGTCCTCCGACGAGCGCTCCCAGGACCAGGGCGGCCCCGACGACGAGGATGGCGGCGACCGCCCACCACAGAACGGGCAGCACGACCGCCCGATCCCGTGGTCCCGCGTCGGTCAGCACGCTCAGAAGAAGCGCCCCGATCGGGGCGACGGCGGCGTGGAGGAGGAGCGGCCCCCCGCCCAACAGCGCCGGCAGCAGTGGGTGGGGGAGGCCGCTCTCCTCCCGCGTCCCGGCCAGCGGCAGGACGGCGGCCACGGCCAGCAGCGCGGGAAGCGGAAGGGAGAAGACCGAGAACCCGGCGAGCAGCGCCAGGGTCGACCACGCCGCCGCCTCCCCGAGCAGGGCGATCCCGTGGAACCAGGTCGTGAGCCCCACCGCGGACAGTGGTGCGGCGAAGAGGAGACAGGTCCCCCATCGGCGTCGAGGACACTGCGGGTCGGCGAGCCGGCCACGCGCGCTCAGGATCACCCAGCGGATGAAACACCACGACGCCCCCCATAGCAGCAGCGCCATCGCGGCGGCGAGATCGGGGGCGTCGCGGAGCAGGGTCCCCCAGGTGGGGGCGGGCCAGGCGGGGGCGAGGAGCTGGCCGCCGAGCAGCCCCGCGGTCAACGCGGTCGCCGCGGGGAGGGCCCTCGGCCGAGGCCCGCGGAGGCGCGCCTCCCGCGAGCCCGCCCGCCAGACGCCGGAGACGATCACGAAGGCGGCGGGGACCCCGAAGAGGAACCCCACCAGGAGGTCGGCCGGATCGGCGGGGCCCAGCCACATGAGGTCGAGGAGGAAGGCGGCCGCGGTGAACCCGTAGCCGGTCACCGTCGCGACCAGGGCGAGGTCGAGGGCGCCCATGGTCAGGAGCCGGCCCGGGTCGGCGAGGATCCGGCGCCGCCGCCTCACGCTGGGATGGCTCCGAAACACCTCGCCCACGCGCTCGCGGATCCGCCGGTGGGCCCCCGCCCCACCGCCTTCCCCTTCGGCCTCCGCCAGAAGCCGGTCCAGCTCCGCGCCCGCCTGCGGGTCCTGCCCCGCGCGCACGTCGGCGTAGTGCTCACGGGTACGGAGCAGGCGGGCGCGCGCGACGTAGAGCAGCAACGGTGTCACCGCCATGGAGGTGATCGCCTGGAGGGACCCCGGACGCGCGGCCAGGAGCAGCAGGAGCGCCGGGACGATGACGAGGAGCAGGAAGGCCCACCAGCTCGCCACCGTCACATACGCGATGCCGACGTCGCGTCCAAGGATGTGCGCGGCCTCGTGGCGCACAACGGCCCTGAGCCGTTGCAGGCCCGAGGGGTTCCCCGCGATCAGCAGCAGCCGCCGATCGATCGCCACGTAGTGGCGCCCGAACGCCCCGAAGGCCCGGGCCCCACCGGCCGTCCCCGGGGTGACCAGCAGGGTCGCGCCCCTCCTCCCGGCGAGCAGCGACTCCAGCTCGGCGCGGGCGGGAGCGGCCCCCGGCTCCTCGTCGCCGACCTCGTGGGGGCGCAGCCCGCGCCTGATCAGGCACGGATGGACGAGGTGGAGCAGCAGGCTCGCGGCCAGGGGGACGAGGGCGGCCACGGCCAGGAGGAACGCCTCGCCCCGGTCGGCCTCGACGACGCACTGGGTGTAGGACCGGGCCAGTCCCGCCACATCGCCGCCGGCCACCCGGGCCCGGGCGGTCTGCGCGCAGGTGAGCCGGCCGTGCCTCTCCCAGAGTCCCGCCGAGCGCGCGGTGTCGAACACCCACTCGTAGACGAGGACGGCCCCGACGAACGAGGTGAGCAGCAGGACGGCGAACTGCGCGGTGGTCGCGGCGGGCAGCCGGAACGGGTCGGGGCGCGCCGGACCGGCCGTCCGGGGTTCACCCCCCGACTCGGTCGTCACGCGCTTCCCCGGCCGCAACGAGGACCCGGACGATCTCGGCCGCCAACCGGCCGGCCTTGTCCTGCGGCAACCGTTCGCGGACGGCGTAGGCCGTGATGGCCGCGACGACGGCGGCGGCCTGGTCGGGGGTGAGGCGGGGGACGGGAGCGTTCACCTCCACCCGGACCCGCTCGCCCCGCCCCAGGCGGGCGCGCACCCACGACCACAGCCGTCTCCACCAGGGCCGGGAGACCTCCACGAGGCTGCCGGTCACCAGGTCGTGCAGAACGGCCAGGACGATCCCGGTGACCGCGCCGGCGATGACATCGCCGATGCCCAGAGGGCTGGAGCGGCCGGGGCGTCGCCCGTGCGCCAGGAAGTCGTCACGCAGGGCCGGGTAGTGCTCCACCTCCTCCCGCGCGACCCGCTCGACCACGTGGCGCGCGACGACGTCGATGGTGGGACGGCCGGCCGGACACGGCGGTGTCGAGGGGGTGGGCATCGGGCCTCCGGCTTGCGGGGACGGTCGTAGGCCCGTGGACCGGGCGGCGCGGTTCGCACTCGCGTCCCGCCCCGCGGCTCGCGGGCCCGGGACCATGAGGAACCGTACCAACACGGAAAGTCGCGGCGAGGTCGTTCACCCGAAACGCGCATCGCCATCACCCTGCGACCCTCATCGCGTTCGAGACGGGGCCGGCCTCGACCGGCTCCGGATCCGCGGGTCGGACACTGGCGGCACCCGGCCGTCCGATGCCCGTCTCGGCCGGGGTGCCGGCCCACGCCGGTCCCCCACCGGAACCAGGGCCGCCGCTTTCCGGACCCCGGCCCCTACCCGCCCCGCGCGGAATGGGGCGAGACCGCCGCCCCCTTCGCCGTCCACGGCGTGGACGGGGAGCGCACGGCACGGGAAGGCGAGGGCTCCGGCGCGGATCCCACGGAGGGGTGCTCGTGGGGGGGCGTTGTCCTCCCGTGGAGCCGGGACGCGCTGACCCAGGGCACGCCGTGAACGCGGGAGCGTGATGTCCGGCCGCGGTGGGCGGGGGCGTGACAATCCGCGCGCCGGAGCGGGGCCGGATCGGCTCGGCGCCGTCGGCGCCCTCACGGACGCCCGGCCGCCTCGTCTCGGGCCTCCCCGCTGGTGGGCGACGGCGGGGAAGCCGGCCGCGCGCTCCCTCGGGTGCTGTGAGCGAGGACCTGGGCCACCGCGGCGAGGGGGCACCGAGCGGGTTCGGTGCCACGTCGGGAATGAAAACGGTTATCATTCTCTTTCATAGAGCGAGAGGCACGTCCTCCACCGAGAGCCCAGGAGGCGACACACATGGCCCGCAACGACACCCGGCCCGTCATCAAGCTGCGTTCCACCGCGAACACCGGTTACACCTACGTGACCCGCAAGAACCGGCGCAACACCCCCGACCGGCTCGTGTTGCGCAAGTACGACCCCGTGATCCGCGCCCACGTCGAGTTCCGCGAAGAGCGCTGACCACCTCCCAGGAAGGACCACCATGAAACCGGGCATCCACCCCGACTACCACCCCGTCGTCTTCCGTGACCGGGCCGGGAACTTCGCGTTCCTGACCCGCTCCACCATCACCAGCGACCGGACCATCGAATGGGAGGACGGCAACACCTATCCCGTGGTCGACGTCGACATCTCCGCGGCGAGCCACCCCTTCTACACGGGGCGGGGACGGGTCATCGACACCGCCGGTCGCGTGGAGCGCTTCCAGCGCCGCTACGGCCGTTCCTGACCAGCCGACCGACGACAAGGACAGACCATGGCCGTTCCCAAACGCAGGATGTCGCGCTCCAACACCCGCACGCGACGCTCACAGTGGCGGGCCCAGACCCCCGACCTGGTGCCCATCGTCATCGACGGGCGCCGGGCGCTGGTGCCACGTCACCTGGTCCCGGCCTACAAACGGGGCCTACTGCGCCTGGAACCGTGAGATCCGCGGGTCCGCGGCGGCGCGCACCGCGGACCCGCACGACCGTCACCGCGCGGGCAGGCGGCGCTGCTGGGGCCCGGTGTAGGCGGCGAGCAGCCGGCGCGGGATCGGCCCCTTGATCCGCGCGCCGCTCCCCCGCTCCTCCCAGGCGTGGGCGAGAATCCCCACCGAGCGCGACAGCACGAACAGCCCGCGCCCCAGTTCCGGGGCGAACCCCAGCTCGGAGTAGACGACGGCGGTCGCGCCGTCGATGTTCATCGGGACCGGGCGCTCGCGCCCCGCCGCGAGCGCCTGTTCCAGCGCCTGGGCGGCCCGCAGGTACTCTCCCGCGACCACGCCCTCCCCGGCCGCGTCGGCGACCAGGCCGAGGAGGGGGTCGCGGCGGGGATCGCGCGGGTGGAAACGGTGCCCGAACCCCGGCACGTGCTGTCGCCGCCGCCGGTACTCCGCCACCGTGTCGGCGGCCACCTCGTCCAGGTCCTCTCCCGCCCTCCAGCGTTCCCGGATCCGCGCGAGGAGGTCCATGCACTGTTGACCGGCGCCGCCGTGCACGTCGCCGAGCAGGTTGGCGCCGGTGGCCACGGCGTTGTTCAGTCCCAGCCCGCAGGTGACGGCCATACGCGCGGCCGCGATCGAGGGCGCCTGGGGGCCGTGGTCCACCGAGGCCACCAGCGCGGCCTCCAACAGCGCGGCCTGCCGGCGTTCGGGCAGCTCACCGCGGAGCAGCAACCAGACCACCTCGGCGAACGAGGCCCCGCCGATCAGGTCCTGCACCGGATAGCCGCGCAGGTCGATCTCTCCCGGGGAGATCCGGGTGATGGAGGTGCCCCACCACTGCTCGACGTCGGCGCGGGGGATCATCTCGTCGTCGCTCATGCCACTCCGTCCTCTCGCAGCGCGGCGATCTCGCCGGCGTCGTATCCCAACTCGGCCAGCACGTCCTCGGTGTGCTCGCCCAGCAGCGGCGCCGTGCCCTGCGGCGCGCTCCTCTGCCCGTCGACGTGGATTCCGTTGCCCAGCACCCGCAGCCGGCGTTCGGCGTCACCGGGGAAGGGAAGGTCGTGGACCAGTCCGCGCTGGGCGACGTGGTCCAGGTCGAGGGCCTCGGCGACGGTGAGCACGCGCGCGGCCGGCACCCCCTCCCCCGCCAACAGCTCCTCCCACTCGGCCGCGGAGCGGGCCGCCAGCGCCTCCTCCAGTTCCTCCTGGAGTGGCCCCCGGTTGGCCTTGCGCGCCTCGCGTTCGGCGAAACGGGGATCGGTCACCAGGTCGGGACGGCCGAGCAGGCGGCACAGGGCCACGAACTGCTCCTGTTTGTTGGCCGCGATGTTGAGTGCCCCCTCGCCGGTGCGGAAGGTGCCCGACGGGGCCGCGGTGGCGTTGTCGTTTCCCATCGGTCGCGGCTCGACCCCGGCGATCAGGTGGTTGGAGACGGCCCACCCCATGGCGGTGATCGCGGTCTCCAGCATCGACACGTCGAGCACGCCCCCCTCGCCGGTGCGGCCGCGGCGGACCAGGGCCGCGCAGATCGCGTAGGCCGCGGCGAGCCCGCCGAGCGTGTCGGCGACGGGATAACCGGCGCGCAGCGGGGCGGTGCCGGGGGTACCGGTGGTGCTCATCATCCCCGACAGCCCCTGGATGACCTGGTCGTAGGCCGGCCGGTCCCGCAACGGGCCGGTGGCGCCGAACCCGGAGATCGCGCAGTAGACGAGCCCGGGGTTGAGCCGGCGCAAGACGTCGGCGCCGAACCCGAGACGCTCCAGGACCCCGGGACGGAAGTTCTCCACCAGGACGTCGGCGGTGCGGACCAGGCGGCGCAGGACCTCCTTGCCCCTCTCGTCCTTGAGGTCCACGGTGATCGAGCGCTTGCCGGCGTTTTGCGCCAGGAAGGACGCGCCGAGCCGGGCCCGGTTGAGATCGGCGTCGGCGCCGAGCCTGCGGGCGAGGTCGCCGCCTCCCGGCGCCTCGACCTTGATGACCTCGGCGCCGTGGAGGGCGAGCTGGTAACCGGCGAACGGGCCGGCCAGCACGTTGGTCATGTCGATGACCCGCACCCCGGACAACAGCCCCGTACCGAAGGGGTGCTCGCTCATCCGGCCTCCTCCCCCGAGCGCGCTCTCCCGGCCGGATACAGGCCGATCTCGGAGATCCGGTGGGCCGCGCGGGTGACGGCGCCGGCGAACTCGGCGACCGCCTCGGAGGTGAAGCGCGCGGTGGGGCCGCCGAGAGCGATCGCGGCCACGACCCGTCCGGCGCCGTCCACGACGGGAGCGGCGACGCCCGACGCCCCGACCTCGCGCTCCCCGTGGCTGACGGCGTGGCCATCGGCGCGGGCCGCCGCGATCCGGATGCGCAGGGTCTCGGCGTGGCGGGCCCCGAAGGGCGAGGCGGCGGCGACGCGGCGCAGCAGCGCGTCGTCACATCCGATGAGCAGGACCCGGGCGGCGGCCCCGGCCCACAGGGGCAGTTCGTCGCCGACGGCGACGACGTGGCGCAGGTTCTGCGGCCCTTCCTGCTGGGCGACGCAGACGCGTGTGGCGTCGCCGCGGACGTAGAGGTTGGCGGTCTCCGCGGTCTCGGCCACGAGTTCGCGCATGACCTCGCGGACCGGTTCGGGCACCTGCCAGGCGGCGCGTGCCAGTCCCGCCCAGCGCAGCAGCCCGGGACCGGCTGCGATGAGACCGTCAGGCCGGCTCCACAGCAGGCCGCGCAGCTCCAGGGTGTGGACCAGGCGCAGCACCGTGGTCTTGGCCAGACCGCTGCCCTCGGTCAGCTCGCGGATCGACCGGCTCTGGTGCCGCTCGTCGAACAGCGCCAGCAGGTCCACGGCGCGCAGCACGCTGCGCACGCCGCCGTCGGTCTCGTCGTCGCCCGGCATGACCCTCCTTACTTTGGACCAACTAGTGGAACTTTTATACCACTAGGCGGTCCAACGGATATGGCGACGGTTGCCCACTCCCCCATCCCCTCGCCGTGCGTGATCCTCCCGTCACCCAGACACGAAACGGGAAACGCGACCATAAAGACATCCACGACCATAAAGACCAAAAGGTTTACCTCACGTTCCAGCTGCGCCATTCTCGCCAGACGGGCCGGACGGTGACCCGCGTCACCACACCGAGTGACCCCCGTCGTGGCGGCATATAGCGACGGCCACACCACGGCCCGAGCCGATGAACGGACTGGATAGACCACGGAATGGACCACATGGCAGGAGAGGCGCCTTGACGAGCAAACAGCGGACACTGCGAGCCCTTGGCGCGGCAGCCGCGGCGTTGATCATCGGCGCGGCCACCGTCAACGCCGCACAGAGCGGTGACGGCGCCTCGGAGGCCCGCTCCAAGCTGACCTTCATCGTCCCGGCCGACCCGGGCGGCGGCTGGGACCTGGTGGCCCGCGAAGGGCAGAACGCGCTGCGCGAGGGCGACGTCGTCGCCAACAGCCAGGTGGTGAACGTGCCCGGTGCGGGCGGGACGATCGGGCTGGCCCAGACCGTGCGCCAGGCCGAGACCTCCAACATGCTGATGGTGACCGGCACCGTGATGATCGGCGGCATCGTCGTCAACCGTTCCGCGCACACCCTGGAAGACGTCACCCCCATCGCCCGCCTCGCCGACGACTACGAGGTCATCGTGGTCCCCGCGGACTCGCCCTACAAGACGACCGCCGACCTCGTCGACGCCCTGCGCGAGGATCCGCGCGCGGTCGCGATCGGCGGTGGCTCCCTGGGCGGGACCGACCACCTGCTCGCGGCGATGATCGCCCGTGACGTCGGGGTGGACCCCCAGCAGGTCAACTACATCCCCTTCTCCGGCGGCGGTGAGGCGCTGACCTCGCTGCTGTCCCACAGCGTCGACGTGGGGATCAGCGGCTACAACGAGTTCAGCGACCAGATCGAGGCGGGCAACCTGCGCGCTCTCGCGGTCTCCGCGCACGAACCCGTGCCGGGGATCGACGTGCCGACGCTGGCCGAGCAGGGCATCGACGCGGTGCTGCCGAACTGGCGCGGTGTCATGGCCCCACCCGGCATCTCCGCCGAGGAGCGGGAGGAGCTCACCGAGATCGTCACGGAGATGACCCGCACCCCCGCCTGGCAGGACACCCTCGAACGCAACCGCTGGGACGACACCTTCCAAAGCGGCGCGGAGTTCGAGGAGTTCCTGAGCGCCGAGATCGACCGCATCACCACTATCACCGAGGAACTGGGACTCTCATGAGCACCGAGACGACGACCGGCGCCACCAGCGCGCCGGCCCCGACCCGTGAGCGCTCCTGGTGGAGCGGGCGCAGCGAGCTGTTCGTCGCCGCGCTGGTCATCGCGATCGCCGCCGTTCTCGGCGTGCAGACCGCGCTGATGGACGTCCCCCCGGGAACGGCCTCCCCCGGTCCACGGTTCTTCCCCACGATCGTCACCGTGATCATGGCCGGTGTCGGCGTGGCGCTGGCCGTGCAGGTCATCCGCCGCCCGGCCGACCGGCCCGGCCTCGACGAGACCGCTGCCGCGGACGCCGGCGACAGCGCCCCGGCCGAGGCGAGGACGGACGACTCCGGCGGGCGCACCCAGTGGCGGCCGGTCCTGACCGTCATCGGCTCGCTGGTCGTCTTCATCCTGCTGCTCCAGCCGGTGGGCTGGCTGCTGTCGGGGGCGCTGCTGTTCTTCGGCGTCGTCCACGCCATGGGAGGCCGACGCCCGCTGTTGGACGCCACGGTCGCGCTGGTGTTCTCCTCCTTCGTCCAGCTGGCCTTCGTCGCCGGCCTGGGCCTGAACCTGCCGGCGGGCATCCTCGGGGGCATCTTCTAAATGGACGCGCTCAACCACCTCATGACCGGGTTCGCCCACGCGCTGAGCCCGGAGAACCTGCTGTGGGCGCTGCTGGGCGTCCTGCTCGGCACGGCCGTCGGCGTGCTGCCTGGCCTCGGCTCGTCGATGGCCGTGGCCCTGCTCCTGCCGATCACCTTCCAGCTCGACCCCACCGCCGCCTTCATCATGTTCGCGGCCGTCTACTACGGCGGCCTGTTCGGCGACTCCACCGCCGCCATCCTGATGAACACCCCCGGTCAGAGCTCGGCGATCGCCACCGCGATCGAGGGGTATCAGATGGCACGGCGGGGCCGGGCCCCGCAGGCCCTGGCGACCTCGGCGATCGGCGCCTTCATCGGCGCCATCCTCTCGACGACCCTGGTGGCCTTCTTCTCCCCCGCGATCATCGACCTGGCGCTGCAGTTCGGTCCGGCCGAGTACTTCGCGCTGGCCGTGTTCGCCTTCCTCGCCACCTCCGCGGTGGTCTCCCAGTCGATGGTGCGCGGCCTGGTCGCGCTGTGCATCGGCCTGGTCATCAGCCTGGTCGGCATCGACGGCATCAGCGGTGCCGAGCGTTTCACCTTCGGCATGCCGCAACTGTTCGAGGGCTTCAGCATCGTGACGATCACGGTGGCGCTGCTGGCGATCGGTGAGGTGCTGCACGTGGCCGGCGGCCACGGGGGGACCGAGAGCGGCGCCCTGCGCCGCAGCGGCACCCCCTGGCTGGGGCGCAAGGACCTGCGGCGCACCCTGCCGGCCTGGATGCGCGGGACCCTGTTCGGCCTGCCGTTCGGTGTCATCCCCTCGGGCGGGTCGGAGATCCCCACGTTCCTCGCCTACGGCACCGAGCGCAAGCTCGCCCGCCGGCGCGCGGCGCGCGGCGGCGCCCCCGACGAGTTCGGCAACGGCGCGATCGAGGGGGTGGCCGCGCCCGAGGCCGCCGGCAGCGCGACGGCGGGCACCGCGATGGGCGCGCTGCTCGGGCTGGGCCTGCCCACGTCGGCGACCGCGGCGATCATGCTGGCCGCCTTCCAGCAGTACGGCATGCAACCGGGCCCGTTGCTGTTCGAGCGCAACGGTGACCTGGTGTGGGCGCTGCTGGCCAGCCTGTTCATCGGCAGCGTGATGCTGCTCGTGCTCAACCTGCCGTTCGCCCCCTTGTGGGCCCGGCTGCTGCTGATCCCCAAGCCCTACCTCTACGCCGGCATCACCACGTTCTCCGCGCTGGGCGTCTACGCCGCCGCGTCGGCGATGGCGGACCTGTGGCTGATGCTGCTCCTGGGACTGCTGGGGTTCATGATGCGGCGGTACGGGATCCCGCTCGCTCCCGTCCTGATCGCCGTCATCCTCGGCCCGGTCGCCGAGACCGAGCTGCGCCGGGCGCTGGCGGTCGGCCAGGGCGACGTCGCCGTGCTGTTCGACAGCGGGATCAGCCTCGCCCTGTACGCGCTGATCGTCATCGTGCTGGGCGTGGTCACGGTGAACCGGGCGCGCGCCGCGCGCGCGGCGCGCGCCCAGGTCTCGGCCCCGCATCCCGCCGAGAAGGTGTGAGCCCGGGCCCACCGTGATCCTGGGACCACGGTGGACCTCGACCCGGTCCGCGCCGGAGGGGCCCCCTCCGGCGCGCCGGTGGTGGAGCGAACCCGCGCTAAGACGTCGGGGCGCGTTCGGGTGCCCGGCCGCTCTCCGGTCGAGCCGGGGCGGCTTCTCGTGTCCGGGCCGGCCCCGTGTGCCCTCCTGGCCCATCCGCCTTTCCTTCGACCGGGCCGCTCCCGGACGGGTCCGCGGCACCGCTGGACCCGCCCGGGAGATCATCGCGGGATCACCGCGGCGTCAGCACGGCGTCGATGACATAGACCGTGGCGTTGGCCGTCCGGACATTCCCGCACACCACGTTGGCCTGATCATTGACCGTGAACTCCTCGCCGGAGCCGGAGGTGGTGACCGGATCGCCCTGGAGTGAGGTGAACTCACCGTTTTCCAGGTCCTGCGGGGTGTGGCGCCCCTCGACGACGTGGTAGTTCACCACGTCGGTGAGCCGCTCCTTGTCCTGCATCAGCGCGTCGCGCTCGTCTTCGGGGAACTTCTCGAACGCCTCATTGGTCGGGGCGAAGACGGTGACGTCCTCAGCGTCGTTGAGCGTGTCGACCAGGCCGGCCCGCGTGATGGCCTCGACCAGCGTGGACAGCTCGGGGTTGTTGGAGGCGGCCGTGGCCACCGGTTCCCGGGCCATCCCGGCGAAGCTGCCGGCCCCTTTCTGAGGAACGTCGGCGCAGGCCGGCCCGAACGGCTCGGACATCGCCCTTTCGGTTCCCACGCCCTCCTCGGGGGATGCCTGCGGATCGGAGGACTGGGGACCCGGGGAGTCGGAGGAGGCGGTGTCGCCCTCGATGTTGCCGCCGCCGGTGCAGGCGGTGACCGCGAACGCCAGCAGGGTCGTCGCGGAGATCGCCAGGAACGTGTTCTTACCCATAGAACACATCTTCTTACTCTGCGTGGCCGAACGCGGGATTGTCCCGTGCCGGTGTGGCGGCACGGGATCGTCGGCTCATCGAGCCGTCACCCGACGGAGTACCGGTCACCGGCACCGTCGGGACGGGATCGGCGCGTCGCAAGGCCGGGGGTGTGGCCGGCCGCGCCGGTCGCCCGGCCTCCAGGTCGTGGCGGCCGGGCGGCGTGGCGGCCGGGCGGCGTGGCGGTCCGTTCCCAGGACCGCTGTCGCCGGGCGCCCGGCACCTCCCCCTTTCACCATCGACCTTCACGCGGACCTCGGCCGTGTCCCCTCGGTGCCCCACGCCGCGTGGGCACCGGTATCCGCGCTGGAGGACCGTGCGGTGCCGGACCCCGTCCCCGGGAGACGTGCTCCACGGGCGGCGGCTCGCCGTCCACGGCGACAGCGGGCACGGTGGTGCACCCGCCCAGGACGCCCTGCGCCAAAGGCACGCGGGTCCGACGTCACGGAGGTACCGAGGCCGCGCGATATCGCGCGGCCGGGGCCGATCCCGCCCGGCCGGTGTGGTCGGGGCGACCGCCGCCGCCTCGGGTGGGGACGCGGGTCAGCGCGATGCCGTGCTCCCCGGTGGGGCGAAGCGGGAGAGCGGGATCTGCTCCCCGTGACCGGTGGATCGTTGCCTGCCCCTCCACCGGGCCGGCCCCGAAATCCACGGGTCAGCCCCCGTGGCCGGGAATGGTCGAGGAGGGGTCGCGGGCGCGCCGCGTCCTGGATGCCCCCGGCGGTCGTGGCACCGCCCCGGTGGGGGCGGCGCCGCGCGAACCGGGGCGGCCGGCTCCCGTTGCGGGCCGCACCCGCCGGCCGCTTCCGCTCCCCCGGGCCGTCCCCGCGACGGTGCCGTCACGAGCGCCGAACGCCGCCCTGATCGCCGTACCCGGGGAGACCACGGCGGACTCACCGGCGCTCAACGCGATCGCCGTGGTGGCGCTCCCCGCGCACGCCCCGGCTTGGCACGGCCGGACCGGGCGCGTGGTCCCCGCGCGGCATCGCGCCACGCCCGTGCCCCGGACGGCGCCGGAAGCGGGCTGCTCCCGTGGTCTGAGAGGTCTCTGCCGCGCGGCGAGCCGGGAGTGTCTGACGGCCCCCGTCACGGACGGGGGTCGGACCGGATGCGGGAGAGGTAGCGTTCGTAGGCCTCGGCATAGGCTGCGACGTTCGGCCCCGGTGTGATGACGGGTTCCTCCCGCGGAGCCACAGCTGGCTCGGGCACTGCGACGGCGCGGGCCGCGAGCAGGGCGGCGCCCAGCGCCGAGGCGCTGCGCAGGCGGATCGGCCGCAGCCCCACGCCCAGGACGTCGGCGAGGAGACGCCGGAACGCGGGCGAGCGGCTGCCGCCCCCGGCCAGGCGGACCTGTGGCGGCAGCCCGTCGGGAAGGGCGTCGGCGGCATGGCGCACCGAGAAGGCGACCCCCTCCACGGCGGCGCGCAACAGCGTGGCGCGGTCGGTGGACAGCCGCAGCCCGCTCAACGCGGCGGTGGCCGAGGGGTCCAGCACCGGTGTGCGCTCACCGGTCAGATGGGGAACGAAGGTGACACCGTGGGCACCGGGCTCTCCCCGATCCAGGGCCGCGTACACCTCGTCCCACTGCGCGCCGAGCAGGTTACGCATCCACTCCAGGGCGATCCCGGCGTTGTGGACCGCGGCCATGCGATACCACCCGGTCCGCTCGGCCGTGCGGTAGACGTGGAGGGCGGGGACCGGAAGCGGGCTGGTCACCGGCATGACGATCTGGGCGCCGCTGCCGACCGTGATCTGGGCCTGGCCCTTCTCCAGTCCCGTGGCGAGCAGGGCCGCGGGGGTGTCCCCTGCCCCGCCGGCCACCGGGGTCCCCCTCACCAGCCCCAGGTCCTCGGCGGCGGGACCGCCCAGCCCGCCGGCGATCCGATCGGAGGCCAGGACCGGGGGCAACAGGGCGGAGGGCGCGCCCGTCAGGGCGACAGCGGCGGGCGACCAGGTTCCCGTGGGCATGTCCCACAGCAGCGTCGCGGAGGCGTCGGAGGGATCGGTGCCCACGGCGCCGGTCATCCGCAGCCGTATCCAGTCCTTGGGGAGCAACGCCCAGCGCGCGCGACGCAGCGCCGCCGGCTCGTGCTCGGCCACCCAGGACAGCAGCGGCCCCGTCATACCGGGGACCAGCGGGTTGGCCAGTCGGTCCTGTTCCAGCGCGGCCAGGCCCCGCCAGCGCGCCATGACCGTGTCGGCCCGCTGGTCGGCCCACAGGATCGCGGGGCGGACGGGGGTCGCGTCCTCCTCCACGAGCACCAGGCCGTGCATCTGCCCGTCCAGGCCGATGGCGGCGACCTCGACCGGACCGGAACGCTCCACCCCCGCCCGCACCGCCCGCACGACGGCCCTCCACCACTCTCGCGGATCCGTCTCGGCCCATCCCGGCCGTCGCGTGTGAACCGGATAGGCGGCGTCGCCCTCCCCCAGCGTGGTCCCGTCGACGCCGAGGAGAGTGGCCTTGACCCCGCTGGTCCCCAGGTCGATGCCGAGCAGTGCCCGCCGGGCCATCAGATCGCCCTCTTCCGTTGGAGGTGGTGGAACGCCGCCCATCCGGGCAGCACCGGCAGCCAGAAGGTCAGCAGCCGAAACAGCAGCACGGCGGGCAGCGCGATCCCGCCGGGTACGCCCGCGACCGTGGTCAACCCGCCCAGGAGCGCGGCCTCCACCGCGCCCAGTCCGCCCGGTGAGGGGGCCGCCGAGCCGATCGCGTTACCCGCCAGGAACACGACCGCGACCGCCGCGATGCTGGCGTCACCGCCGAAGGCCAGCACCGAGAAGTGCAGGCACAGGACGAACCCCGCGGTGAGCAGGATCGTCCCGCCGATGCCGGTGGCGAGCTTGCGCGGGTGCTGGAGCAGGTCCAGCAGGCGGGGTAGGACGCCGTGCAGGTAGGGGCGCACGCGCGACACGACGGCGCGACGCAGCCGGGGCAGTGCCAGCACGGCGGCGACCACGACCGACAGCAGGCCGGCGACGACGATGAGCGTGCTCGAAGGAGAGAAGTCGGCGGGGTAGGCGGTACCCGTGAGGTAGGCGCACAGCAGCAGGAGCGGGACGTGCACGAGCAGCCCGACGAGCTGCGAGACGCCGACCGCCGAGACCGCCAACGCGGTGGAGGCCCCGGCCTTGGTGACGTACCGGGTGTTGAGGGCGAGGGAGCCCAGGCCGGCCGGCGCGGCGATGCGGATGAACGACGCCGCGAACTGCACGAGCACGGTCCGCCACAGGGGCAGGCGGATCGGCACGAACCCCATCAACGCGAGTGCCGCCGCCACCATGCACAGCAGCGACATGAGCAGCGCGGCACCGGCCCAGCCGAGATCGGCGTCGCGGATGGTCGTCAGGTCGACGTCGGCGAGCTGGGAGACCAGGACCACCCCGACGACCGTGGCGACCGCGACGCTGACGATGGTGCGGGGCCGCATCCGCTCCAGCTTGACCGGGGCCGCCGGCGCGTCGGGGGCGATGCGGGTGATCTCGGCGCGGATCTCCCCCAGTATCCCGGCGTGCCCTCGCAACCGTTGGCGCAGGGCCCGTGGCAGTCCCGCGGTCTGGAGGTAGGGCAGCGTCGCCGCCAGGTCCTCGGTTCCCAGCGCCCGGTGGGCGGAGCCCACCGCCCGGTCGACGCCGACGCGCAACGCCAGGGCGGCCAGGAGAGCGGCGACGTCCAGTGAGGCGGCGAACGCGCCAGCGGCGACGCTGCCCGAGGACATGCCGGTGAAGACGACCCGACCGTCCATGCGCACTCCGATGCTGTGCTCGCCGATGTTGCGGTGGGCGATGCGATGGCGGTGCAGTCGACGTAGTTCCGCCCAGATCTCGGCGAGCAATCCGTCGGTGACCCGTTCGTCGGGCAGGTCGGCCAGCCGTTCGGAGCGGCGGTGGTCGCGCACGAGCACCGCGGTGCCGGGTCCGAGCTCGCCGATGGCCTTCAGCCTGGGGGTGGCGGCTCCGGCCGCCGCGGCGGCGTAGTCGAGCAGCGCGATGTGCTCCACCCTGCGTTGCAGGCTGAACAGGACCGGCGGGGCGGCGGAATCGCGCAGGAGCAACCGGGAGGACAGCCGTTTCCACACTCCGGTGGTGACATCGGCGCGCAGGAGCAGGACGTCGAGACGGCGGTCGGTGGTGTCGACGGCGAAGCGCTCGTTGCCCTCGGGGTCGCTGCCCTCGGGGGTGATCGTCAAGGCGTCCAGGCCGAACCGTCGTAGCTCCCGCACCAGCCGGGCGGAATCGGGCCGGGGCGGCGCCAGGCCGATGGCGTAGCGGGCGACGGAGGCGCACGTCCAGCCGAGCAGGATCGTGAGGATCAGCGCGAGCGCGGTGGTGAACCCCGATAGGAGGACGGAGGCGCAGGTGATGGAGATCCCCACCCAGATCGCGGCGCGCACACGGGGCAGGTGGGCGATGCGCATCGCGCGGGTGTAGCCGATCGCGGCGGCGAGATAGCCGTGCAGTGGTTCGGTGAACGGCCCTTGCTGGAGGCCGCCCCCGGCCAGCAGCGCGGGTAACCCGTCGGATCCGGCCAATACGCCGGTGAGCGTGTTGATCCCCCCGGCGAGTCCATAACCGAGCACGGCGGCCAGCAGCGCGCGGGCGACCTGACGGAACTCCCGGTTGAACAGGCGCTCCACACCGACGGAACAGACGAGCACGATGACGGCGAGGTTGGCGATCCCGGCCCCCAGGGCGAGCAACCGGGGTGGCAGCAGGGCGCGCAGTTCCTCCGCCTCGTCTCCGGCCGCGCCCCCGGCGACGACGCTGATCAACACCAGCGTCAAAGCCAGGAGCACGACACCACCCAGCGCCAGCATGAGGTCCAGCGGACGCCGAGCGGTTCCTCGGATGCCCTCCAATACCACCTCGCCCGTCCGTTCCGAGGTGACTTCTCCCGTTTTCACGCTTTACAGACTGCCCGACCTGATGTCGTTCTCGCGTCAATATTCGCGCGTGTCCACAGCGAGACGACGCCTTCCGGCCCCGCCAGGCGCGTCCCGGGCGACGGGGCCGTGAACGGCACGTGAACGCTCAGACCGCGCGGCGCATGGCGCGGGTCGCCAGGAGAAGTCCCACCGCGGCCACCGCGACGGCCACCACGGCCCCGTACAGGACCGGTGGCGCGGCGAGCTCGCCGACGAACAGACGGCGTTGCGCCTCGACGACGTAGGTGACCGGGTTGAGGGCGGCGACGGCCCGCAACCATCCGGGGGCCGCCTCCAGCGGAAGCAGCACTCCCGAAAGGAGCATCAAGGGAAAGACCACCGTCTGGGTGACGAGATAGAACAGGGTGCCGCTGGGGCGGGAGAGGATCGCCAGGACGAACGACAACGCCCCCAATCCAGTGCCGAACACGACGAGCAGGGCGATCCCCACGATCACGCCGACGAGGTCGGGGCGCAGCCCCATGGGAATCGCCACCGCCACGATCAGCACCGCCTGTACCAACAGGATCAGCGACCCCTTCAGGGTGCGTCCCATCAGCATCGCGGTACGGCTGGCCGGGGTGACCAGCATCCGCTCCATGGCGCCCCCGATGAGCTCGGAGAGCAGGGAGTAGCCCGCCGACAGCGGCCCGAACAGGCACATCATGACCAAGACACCGGGGATGAACCACTGCCAGGTCTGCTCCCGCCCTCCGCCGCCCGCCAGGACCGGGCCGAACAGGACGAGGAACAGCAGCGGCTGGAGCATCGCGATGATGGTTCCCAGCAGGACCCCGCCGGGCTCGCGCAGCGCCGGCGTCATCTCCCGACGGAACGAGACCAGGGTGTCCCGCAGCAGGCCCTTCACCGGCCGCGTCCTTGCGCCCCGCCGCATCGAGGCCGTTTCGACCGTCACGCGGCCACCTCCTGTCGGTTGGTCTCCTCCAGGCTGCGCCCGGTGAGTGCCAGGAAGACGTCGTCCAGGGTGGGGCGGTGCCCCCGGGCCGCGCTGACCTCGATGCCCGCGGCCTCGAGTTCGCGGAGGTGGCGGGGCAGCGCCCGGTCGGCCCGGGGCACCCGCACGCGGATGTCGGAGCCGTCGATCTCGACCTCCCCCGTCCCTTCGATCCTCGCGGCGATCCCCGCGGCCCGCGCGCCCTGTTCCGGGTCGCTCAGGGTCACGGTGATGCGGTCGCCGGCGAGGTCGTCCTTGAGCCGTTCGGCGGTCCCGTCCGCGATGACCCGGCCGTGGTCGATGACGATGACGCGCTCGGCCATGTCGTCGGCCTCGTCCAGGTAGTGGGTGGTCAGCACGATGGTCGTGCCCCTCTCCCTCCTCAGGCGCAGGACGTGTCGCCACACGTCGGCGCGGCTCTGGGGATCCAGCCCGGTGGAGGGTTCGTCCAGGAACAGCAGTGGGGGGTGGTGGACCATCCCGAAGGCGATGTCGAGACGGCGGCGTTGGCCACCGGAGAGGGTGCCCGGCTTACGCCCGGCCACCTCCCCCAGGTCGAGCAGCTCCACGACCTCGTCGGCCCTGCGCCGCGCCGCGCTGCCGGACAGCCCGTACCAGAGCCCGTGGAGCACCAGCTCGTCGTGGACGCGCTGCTCCTCACCCGCCGCGTTGCGCTGGCCCACGTAACCGATCCGGGAGCGGACGCCCGCGGGATCGGTGACGATGTCATGTCCCGCCACGGTGGCGCTGCCCGCCGAGGGCGGCAGCAGTGTGGTGAGCATGCGCAGGAGTGTGGACTTGCCGGCTCCGTTCGGCCCGAGGAGGGCGACGAGTTCTCCCTGCGCCACGTCCAGGTCGACCTCCCTGACCGCTTCGATCTCCTTAGCCCTGTGGCGATAGCCGCGGCTGAGCCGCCGTGCGTGGATCAACGCCGTCCTCCCGGATGTGCCGCCGTCGAGCACCCTCGACTTCATTACTCAAATTTGAGTCAAAAGAACTGCAGTCCCATAGAGGGGGTGGCTCAACTTTGAGTACAGGAAGACAGGAGCGCCCGGAAAGACGCGAAGCAGGCTTACCTCGGCCTGGTCTCTCCCGTTAGCTCATCGGCCATGGTGTAGGCCCCCGCCCGCAGTCGCTCGATCAGGCCGCGCGTCCAGGTCAGCGCGTGATCGGCGTTGCTGTACCACAGATGAAACAACTCGGGGACGTGTTCGGTGCCGGGGGTCTCCCACCCGTCCGCCACGCCGACGACAGGGGCGATGTCGTCACGCTCCTTCTCCAGCGCCCCGCAACGGCGCTCCAGTAGCTCGATCACCTCGCTGCGGGGCAACGCCGCCATGAAGGCCAGACCGGCCGAGAGGAGGTCGGCGTGCGGTCCCGCACTACTGAGCGCGCCGCGCAGCAGCTCCAGGAACTCCGCACGCCCCTTGGGGGTGATCCGGTAGTCGGTCCGTCCCGTGGGATCCTCGCCGGAGACGGCTTCGAGCTTGCCCTCCTTGGTCAACTGACGCAGCGCGTGGTAGATCGACCCCCACTTGACGTTGGCCCACTCCTGGGCGTTCCAGGAGAGCAGCTCGTGGTGGATCGCATACCCGTGCGCCGTGTCTCGTCCGGCGACGACCCCGAGGACCAGCAACCTCGTCGTCGACACGTCCCCCGCCTTCGTCCAGATCCCCGATCCGGGCAAGTCTATGGCAGCCGTATCCCCCCTTCCGGGAGAGGCGATACGTCCGTGAGGCCGAAGGGATCGCCCGACCAATTGACGGAGTTTTACCCTCTGCGGGGTTTTTGTAGAGGTGCGTAGAGATAGTGTCGATGGGTCACGCGGCGTGTTCAGCCGCTCTTCTTCTCACCGGCGACCGCTCCCTCGTTACCCTCGGCGGTCATCTCGTCGGAAGGAACCCCGTGATGCTGTGGATCGTACTTGCGCTGTGCTCACTGCTCGCCTCGGCCGGAACGGCCGGCGTGTACCTGTCCACCCGACCGGACCGCCAACAGCGGGACAACGGGGGATCGACCTCCCGGCCCACGCCCCCCGCTTCCAGGCAATAGGCGACGAGCCTCCGGTCTCGGGGCGCGAACCCCGGTCAACGGCGGGGCTCCAAGGGTGTAGGTTTCCGCCTTGGCGCGCCGCGCCCGGTGGGTCGCCCGACCCGCCTTCCCCGTCATCGAGAGGAAACTCCCCGGTGGTTACCGAGGTCTTCACCCGTACCTACTGCGACGTCCACGACGTCCAAGGCGAGCGCGTCGACGCCGATGGCAACATCCAGTTCGCCTGGGAGTACGCCATCCGCGAGATCGACGCGTGCCAGGAGTGCATCGAGGAGTACAACACCCGTTTCGAGCCGCTGTTCGACCGCTCCCGGGTCGCCAAGAAGCCTCGCGCGCCGAAGAGCGCCGGATGACCTCCCGCGGGGCGCGGCGAGGCATCGTCCCGTCGCGCCCCGCGGCCCCTCGGGCTACGCCGCACCTTCCCCGGACGCCGGCGTCAGCTCGACGTGAAGCTCGCCTAGCGCCCGCCGCAGCATGTCCTCGACCTCCCTTTGGGTCGTCCCGACGCTCTCGGCGACCTCGGCGTGGGACCTACCGGCGAAGAAGTGGAGCAGGAGAACCCTGCGTCGCCGCGGCGGGATCCGCCGCAGCGCGGCTTTGAGCGCCTCGCGGTCCACGCCCGGTTCCCGGTGGAGGGCGACGGATTCCCGGGAGGACCGAGGGGAGGAGGGGGCGCTCCCCGCGGACGGGGAAGGGGCGACCGTCGTCCTGTTCGCGCCGGCCTGTTCCTTCCACCCCGTGGCACCGTCGTGGGTTTCCTTCGCTGTTTCGGGCCTCTGCCCCTCACCGCGCACCGCTCCTGGGCAGGGGTGCCGCCGTTCGGTGCCGTCCCCGGACCCGCCTTCCTCCTCCCTCGTCCCTTCCACCTCAGGCTCGTCCTCCTGCGCCGGGGAGAGGGGGCCCGACGCCTCCGGTGCCGCGACGTCACCGTGGCCCGAGGAGGGCGGTGCTTCGTAGCGACGGTCACGGGGGGCGGGGTGGACCGTGCGGACGCGCCGGCGCGCGGTGATGCGCGTATCAAGTGTGGTCATGCGGAGTTCCTTCTTTTCGCCAGCGGTTGGGGAGATGCGAGGGAAAAGTGGCGTGTTCTCCACCGTGGTGACCCGGACGAGCACGCCCCATGGGAGGCGTCGCGATGCGCGGGCGTGATCGTCGAGTTCGCTCTCGGCCGCGTTGTCGGACCGTACTCACGGCACTGCCCGTCAAGGAATCCGACAAACTCCCCGAGGGAGGAGCACCGCCCCTCAGACGTGTTGACCAGGGCTTCGTCCCGTGTGAGCCGTTCGGCCGCGAGGCCACCCTCGCCTCCCCACGGCCTCGGCCCGGCTCTGTTGTTACGACCGGCGCCCCAAAGGGCAGGGGCGATGGCCATGACAGCGCACACCGACTGGGCGGACCTGGATGACGAGCGCCTCCTCGAAGCGGCATGCGCGCTCATCGACCAAGGCCGGCTCCCGCCCCAGGTCCTCGCCTTGGTCACGGCGGTCCTCCTTACCCCGCCTGCTCCCCGTCCCCCCTCGTCAGCCTCCGATCCCTGACCCTGCCACGCACGTCACGGCGTCTGAAGGGGTGGGGCCGTCCGGCCAGGGATCCGCGGGGTACGGGCCCGCCCCTGGACCACGGACGGCCCCGGCCTCGGACAGCCCAAGACCCGCCACCGTGACACGCGCCCGTCGTGTTCCGCTAGCGGGGGACGTGGACGAACACCGCCGGATTGGTGATGTCACGCCGGTAGAGGTACTCCTCTCCCGGCGGGTCGGAGGGCTCAGCCGGGAGGTCACGCGACAGGACCACCTCGTCTTGGGCCTCCTCCACGATCTGGTGACGGCCGTCGAACGGCCCACCCACCAACACGACGTCTTGTGCGCTCATGTCTGCCTCCCGGAGTCACCGGCTCCGGCACCCCGTGGTGCCAGGGCCGCGGCGCCCCCACGGACGGGGCACCGGCGGTCCCCTGCCCACCATGGCCCGGCGGGAACATGACGGCTCAGCGTCGGCTGTCCTCGTAGACCAATCGGGGAGGACGGTGGGCGCGCGCGCCGGAGAGGGCCTGCGGCGCGCGGAGGGCACGGCCCGCACTGGAACGTGCCGGGTACCCGTGCGCCCGGGCCCGATTCCGGGAGGAACCCGCGGGACGGGTCCTGCGCGGCTCGGACACGAGACGGGGACGGACCGTGCGGCCGGAGCGGGGACCAGGGGCGCGGGACACCGAAGGGGAGCTCCGGGGAACAGCGCCGCGCTGCGCGGGCGGAGAAGAGGACCGCGAGGGGTGAGGCCCGCCGCCGGCGACCCCGCGCCAGATGATGCGCAACGCCCAGACCCACAGCCCTCCGGCGGCACCGAGCGGAACCAGCACCGACGCCCCCGGGCCCGCGAGGGCCGTGGTCAGCGTCATGGCGGGGTGGAGCAGCAGCCCCGAGGTCAGAACCAGCAGGATCCTGGGGGTCTGCCCGGCGGTGTTCCGATGACGGGTCACGCTCGGTTCCTTTCTGCCTCGGAGCCGGTCGGGGGGCCGGCCGGGGTCGGTGGCGCGTCGACGACTCCGCTCCTCGGAGCCGGTGCGTCGCTGACGCTCGTCCGCGCGATGCCGAGAGACTGCCAGAGGCGAGGGACATTTCCGCTGACCAGAGTCGGCGTGGCGAACGGCCGTTTCCGGCCGCGTGTCAAGGGAACCGGAACGAGGTCTCCCACTCCACGCCGATGCCGCCACGGCGAACCGGGACGGCGCCCTCCCGCGGTGGCGGCGATCGGCGCACGGGCGGGTATGGCGCCTCGGGGACCGCGGTGGGCCGCGACGGCGTCCCCGCGGGACGGCCCGCGGCGGCCGGCTGTCCGGCCGGCCGGCACGCCGTCCTGAATCTGCACGTGGTCGTCCCCCCGGTCCGGTGGCGGCCTGCCCCCGGTCCTCGCGAGCGCGCTCTCGGTCCCGCGCACCCGTGCCGCCGGTGCGGTGGAACACGTCCCCGGTGCCAGCGGCACCCCCCTCTTTCCCACGAGAACACGAGCGGAACATGAGGGCGGGGTTCGATCCGTCTGGTCGGGAGCGCATCCACTTTTCACTTGGATGCGTTACCGCAGGTGAGAGCGGATGGGCGGAACGATTCGGGACTCCAAAGCTGGAATTCCGGGATTTCGCCATCGGTGTCGCCGCGTCCGTCGCTCAGGTGATCGGCGCCGTCCAGGCCACCCGCCAGGTGTCGGGACCGACGATCCCGTCCACGGTGAGTCCCTTCTCGCGCTGGAACGCCGAACACACCGACCGCGACCTGGCGCCATAGGCGCCGTCCACCGTGAGAGACCAGCCGCGCTCCCGCATGCGCCCCTGCCAGGTGGAGACCGCGGGGTGGCGGGTTATGGGCGGGTAGGAGAGGTAGACGCCCGGCCAGGGCGGGACCTGTCCGCCTCCCCCGCTGCCTCCTCCACCGCCGTCGGCCTCACCGGCCCCATCAGCGGGCATGCCGTCGCGCACCCACGCGTACAAGTCGTCACCCGGGCAGTCCGTGGACCCCACGTCGCGGTGCCCCCGGATCTTGAGGGTGCGTCCGGCCTTGCGGTTGGCCTCGTCGTACAGGGCCCGGATCGCCTTGCGGGTGGCCGGGGTGGCGTCGCCGTTGCCGCCGATGAAGCAGGCGCCGATACCGGAGGTGTTGTGGCCGGTGGCGTGCGCGCCCACCACGAGCCATCCGCGCCCCTCGTAGATCTTGCCGTCGGTGTCGATGAGGAAGTTGTAGCCCACGTCGGACCAGCCGTTGGAGTCCATGTGGAACGCCTGGATCTGCCGCGGCGTCTGCGAGGGCGGCCCGGCGGAGTAGTGGACAATGAACTCGGTACGCGCCGACCAGGATGTGGTCTGGCGGGATCTGGGAGCGCGCGCGCCCCATTCGGAACGGGAGATGATGTCAACCATGCCTCTGAGCATGCGAAACAACATCAAGTAACGACAAGGGGGCGTAAAATCATCACCGCAGGTTAAGCGCGTCCTCTTCAAACCGAAACCAGGTGTCTTCCGGCGTTCTCCACGGCGTCGCCCGTCCGCCGGGCATCGCCTCCCTCTCCGCTTCTCCTGAGGCGCGGGGAAAGGGCGCCCGACCCCGCTTCTGGGCAGCGATCGGCGCCCCCTTTTCTCCCCGTCTTTTCGGTCCGCACGCCGATTGACCTCGGGGAGTCTCCGATTCCCTCGTCTGATCGGTTCGCTTTCCATCATTTGATCGGGTCACCGGCTGCGTACGCCTCGCCTGGAACGGATCCGTCGCTTCTTGAACGCGGGCCGACGACATGGCAGTGTCGGCGATCGGGGAGGGACGGCCCGACCTGGACACCCCTCCCCGGGGCAGGACCCCGCCGCGTGGCACAGCGTGGGACGGCCCCGCCCTTCGGCCCACGAGCAATGGAGCATCTGTGACAGCGACGCCCCTCGACCTGCGTTCCGTCATCGCGGGAAAACGGCTCCCCGCCGCAAAGACCCCCCTTGTCTCGGTCAACCCCGCAGACACCGCGCAGACCGTCGCCGAGGTGAGCCTGGCCGACCGCGCCGACTTCGTCTCGGCCTGTCGTGCCGCCAAGAACGCCCAACAGCAGTGGGCCCGAGTCCCCGCCCCGGTGCGGGGCCAGGTCATCGGCGCCATGGGCGACCTCGTCACGGCCAACAAGGAGGCGCTGGCCCGAATCGTCACCCGTGACATCGGCAAGACGCTCGCCGAAGCGCGTGGCGAGGTGCAGGAGATCATCGACACGTGCGAGTTCTTCCGCGGCGAGGGCCGCCGTCTCTACGGGCAGAGCGTGCCCTCGGAGATGCCGGACAAGCAGCTCTTCACCTTCCGCACGCCGGTGGGGGTCGCCGCGATCATCACCGCGGGCAACTTCCCCGTCGCCGTGCCGGCCTGGTACATCATCCCCGCCCTCCTCACCGGTAACGCGGTGGTCTGGAAGCCGGCCGAGTACTCCGCGGCCTGCGCGTGGGCGCTGTATGAGCTGCTGACCCGCGCGGGCCTGCCCGAGGGGGTGCTCAACCTGGTCTACGCCGACGGGGAGGAGACGTTCGCGGGGCTGTCGGCGGCCTTGGGGGAGGGTCTGGTCGACAAGGTGGGGTTCACCGGTTCCAGCGCGGTGGGCGTCCGCATCGGCGAGCTGTGCGGCCGGCACCTGCAGACACCGTGCCTGGAGCTGGGCGGCAAGAACCCGATGGTGATCACCGAGGACGCCGACCTGGAGGTGGCCGTGGAGGGCGCGCTGTTCTCCGGGTTCGGCACCGCGGGCCAGCGTTGCACCTCGTTGGGGACCGCCCTGGTCCACGAGTCCGTCCACGACCGCTTCGTCTCGATGCTCGCCGAGGCGACGGCCGCCGCACCGATCGGCGATCCCACCCGCGACGTGCTCTACGGTCCCATGATCGACCACCGCTTCGCCGAGCGCTACGAGTCCTTCCTCGGCTGGATCGGCGACCACCATCGCGTCCTCGGCTCCAGCGGGGTCGGCCGCATCACCCCGGCCAACCCCCGCGCGGGGTTCGTCGGCGATCCGCAGGCCGGACTGTTCTACCACCCGGTCATCCTGGACGGGGTGGTCCCCGAAGACCGGGTGTTCACCGAGGAGACCTTCGGACCGATCATCGGAGTCACTGCCTACCGCCACCTGGAGGAGGCCATCGAGCTGGCCAACCTGCCCGGGTACGGCCTGTCCTGCTCGATCTACACCACGGACGCGAAGAAGGCGTTCGCGTTCCGCTCCGGTATCGGCGCCGGCATGGTCAGCGTCAACAACTCCACCTCCGGCGCCGAAGCGCACCTGCCCTTCGGCGGAAACGGGCGCTCGGGCAACGGCAGCCGGCTCTCAGGGGTGTGGGTGCTCGACCAGTTCACCCGTTGGCAGTCGATGAACTGGGACTACTCCGGGCGGCTGCAGAAGGCGCAGATGGACGTCCAGACGACCCAGGCCGAGCCGGACTTCCGGCTGCCGGGCTGAGACGCGAGGGGGCGGAGTGCGCGGGGCCGGGAATCGAGGAGGGGCGCCATGACCATGGACGGGACCGCACCGGCCGCGGCGCCGCTCTGCCGCGCAGCGCCGGATCTGGCCCGGGCCCACGCCGCCGCGCTGGGCCGCCGCCTGGACCCCCACGCCCCGCTCACGGTCGAGGAGGCGCGTGCCGGTGAGGAGGCCGCCGACGAGATCCTGCGGCGTTCCGGTCTTGGACGCGGGGTCGAGGACTTCGCCGTGGAACTGGGCCGGGCCGAAGGGGCCGGGGCGGCCTATGAGGTGGTGCGCCGCCACGGTGTGCGGCTGTGGCGCGCGGCGACGCGCCGGGCCCAGGGCGCGGACCGGCGGCACGGGGACCTGCCGTCCTGCGACGACCGGCCACTGTATTGGGCGCGGTTGCGCATGATCGTGGCCCTGCGCCAGTGGCGCCCCGTGGCCGGGATCGACGCGGCCGAACAGGCCGGGCTGGTCACGGAGCTGGAACGCGGTTCCCGGGGGTGGACCTCGATCCGGCGGGCGCCTGCCCAGCGGCCCCAGGTGGTGGTGACCGGTTTCGACCCCTTCCGGCTTGACGTCGACATCTGCCGGGCCAACCCGTCGGGTGCCGCGGCTCTCGCCTTGGCGGGACAGGTCCTGGCCTGCGCGGACACGGAGGTAGAGGTCTGCGCGGCCCTGTTCCCGGTGCGTTGGCGTGACTTCACCGATGGCGTGGTCGAACAGGTGCTGGCGCCCCACCTGCTCGGTCCCCGGCCGGCCCGTGCCGTGATCACCGTGAGCCAGGGGCGGGCGGGGCGTTTCGACCTGGAGGCCTACAACGGCGCCTGGCGCGGTGGCGCGCCGGACAACGAGGGGGCCGGGCGAGCCGAACCGGTGCCCCCTCCTCCCGTGGGCCTGCCGGCCTTGTCCCCCTTGCCCCAGTGGACGGTCTCGACCCTGCCGAGGGCCACGATCGCGGCGGCCGAGACCGGCCGTTTCCCCGTCCTCGACAACACGAGGGTGGTCGAGATCCCCGCGGGCATGGACTCCCCCGTGGAACGTCCCCACGGTCCCACTCCGGGCTCCACCGCGCGGGAGGGAGGGGGCGGGGACTACCTGTCCAACGAGATCGCCTACCGCAACACCGTGCTCCGCGAGGTCTCGGGGCGCTCGATCCCCGCCGGGCACCTGCACACACCGATTCCCCGCGCCAGCGGGCCCGCGGTGATCTCGGCCGAGTTCATCCGCGACCTCGACGACATCGTGACGCAGGTCCGGCGGATCGTCGCCACGGTGGTCGCGGGGTGAACGCGAGGGGATAAGGGGAGCCGTGCGCACCGCGCCCCCACGGCGCATGCCAAGCTCCTTTTGTGCAAAAAACACCACTGTTGATCTACACTGTCGCCGAACGTCCGGATTTGCTGGAGCGGATGTACGAACTGGACGGGACCTTCGCGCCCTTCATGTCCGCTGACCCCGTCCTCTCCTCCCTCTTCGCCCACCGCGCGGTGTTCGCCGACTACACCCTGCTCGCCTTCGACCCCGCCGATCCCGACCGGATCGTGGGACGGGCGGTCAGCGTCCCCTTCCGGCTGTCCCGTGGCGACGACGAGACCGCCGAACTCCCCGAGTCCGGCTGGGACCAGGTGGTGTCGTGGGCGGTGGAGGACCACCACGCCGGTGTCCGCACCGACACGGTCTCGGCGCTGGAGATATCGCTGGCCCCCGACTACCTCGGCCGCGGCCTGTCCTCGGTGATGCTGCGGGCCATGCGGGACAACTGCCGACGACTCGGCTACGACACGCTTGTCGCGCCGGTGCGGCCGACCGCCAAACACCTCCACCCCCGTGTCCCGATGGAGGAGTACGTGACCTGGACACGCGAGGACGGACTGCCCCACGACCCCTGGCTCCGCGTGCACGCGCGGCTGGGCGCGACGATCGAGGGAGTGGCCCCGCTGTCGATGACGATCCCCGCGACCCTGGCGCAGTGGCGGGAGTGGACCGGACTGCCCTTCGACGCCTCGGGACCGGTGGAGGTCCCCGGCGCCCTGGTCCCCGTCGTGGCCGACATCGAGCACGGTTACGCCGTCTACGTGGAACCCAACGTCTGGATGCGCCACCGCCTGTGACCCCTGCGTCGAACACGGGTCGGGCCCGTGGGATGCGCTCCCACGGGCCCGACCCGACCGCTCAGTAGGAGCCGTCGGCCCCCAGGAAGAGGTAGGAGCCGCCCAAGGCGACGATGTAGATGAGGACGAACAGCACGAACAGCGCGACGCCCGCACCGAAGCAGATCCACGACCACAGTGTGAGCTTGCGCGCGGTCTCGGGCTGGGAACCGCTCTGGGCGAGGGCGATGATCGACAGGACCAGACCGATGATCGACAGCATCCAGCAGCCGCACAGGCCGAGGATGTTGAGGATGAGCGAGGCGATCATGTTGGCCTGCGAAGGTCCTCGCGCCGGCGGAGGCGGCGTCCCCCATCCACCTGGACCGTACGGAGGCTGACCCGGGTAGCTCATGTAGCGCTTTCCTGTCGTAATGGGATTATTCCCCCTGATAGTGCCAGAACAGCCTTATCAGCGCGCATCTCACGTCCCATCCGTCACAGAATCGAGAACCGGACCGGGCTGTTCTCGTCCGGTCCGCCCCTGCTCGCTCCCGCCCCGAACGAAACACCCCGCTCATCCGTTCACGTGGCGGTCCGAAGCCGGCCGGAGGCCGCCGGGTTCCTGGATCGCCATCCCCGCGCCGGCCCGTGAGCGCTGTTCTCACGCCCGCGCCAGCCGGGCCGGGGTGGGTGAAGGGCCCGGTCACGTCGGCGGCCCTCCGGCACGCCGGCGACGGCGATCGCCCGGAGCCGACGACGGGACACGGCCACGCCATCGCGGCCGGTGGGCGCCGCGGACGGCGGATCCGCCCCGCACCGACGAGGCCGGCCGGACGTCGTGGGACGAGCCGGGGCAGGGCGGTCGCGGGTGGTCATCGAGGTGCCCGGCCTGGCCGTCCCCACGGGGATGGAGGCTGATGGTCGGCTAACGGTTTCGGACCGCCGGCCGCAACGGGAACCGCGCCGACGACGGGCCGCTCCGTCCGCCTCAGGCCAGGAGGTCGGTGCCGATCAGGTCGGCGTCGACAGCGCGCGAGGCCGCGACCGCGCCGATGATCTCGTCGATTCCGGTCACCGCGTTCCAGCCGATCGCCTCGCGGGCCCGTGTCGTGTCGGGGATCCTGTGACCGGTCTCGGTGTACCCCGGCCCGTGGGCGACCTCCCACGGGATCATCACGAGGTCGCTGTCGGATCCCGTCAGGTCGCGGACCCGCCTGGCCAGGCCGAGGATGTCGATCTCCTCGGTTCCACCGATGTTGACGGTCTCACCGTGCAGCGTCGGCCGATCGATCAACGCGACGAGGGCGGGGACGACGTCGCCGACCGAGCAGAAACAGCGCCGTTGCCGGCCGTCGCCGTGGACCGTCAAGGGGCGTCCGCGCAGGGCCTGGTCGACGAAGGTGGGGATGACCGCGCCCTGACGGGCGCTCTGCCGGGGTCCCGCCACGTTGAACAGGCGGACGTTGAGGCCGCGCACCCCGTACTCGCGCCAGTGTCGGGTGGTGATGAGCTCGGCGAGGCCGGTGGCCGTCGGCGCACACCAGCGTGTGTCCAGCGGCGACCCCAGGACGCGGTCGTCGTCCTCGCGCAGCGGACGGCCGGTGCCGTGCCCGTAGACCTCTCCGGAGGAGACGTAGAGGAGCCGGCAGTCGATGTCCGCCGCGGCCTCCAAAACGGTTTCGGTCCCGCCGACGATCGTCCGCACCGCGTGGAGGGGACGTTCCCGGACCAGGCGGGCGCCGACCGGCGCGGCCAGGTGGAAGACGGTGTCGCAGCCGAGCATGGCGCGGCGTACGGCCACCGGGTCCAGGACCGATCCCTGGACGAACTCCAGTCCCGACCGCCGCAGGGCGGAGTCGAGGTTGCGCGGGGATCCGGTGGACAGGTCGTCCAGGACGACGACCCGATGGCCGGCGTCGAGGAGGTGGTCGACAAGGTGGGAGCCGATGAATCCGGCGCCCCCGGTGACTAGGGCCCTCATGTGTCTCGCAATCTGCCGACGTAACGGTCCGCCGCCGGCCCGGCCCGGAGGGGCACCGGTTCCTGCGGGGGCCGGACAAGCGGTCATCACTCCTTGTCGCCATACAACTACAAAATTTTCCCCCGATACCGCAGGAGGACGGGTGTGTCCGGCTCCGCTTACACACCGGAGGGGCTTTCGCCCCCCGGACGGATTAACGGTTTCCTCACGACGCCGGAAAAAGAGCCTTATTCGCTCCTATAAAGGGCGAGCCGTACCAGGACGTCTCTTCTCGACCGCCGTACGTTCGCCCTACGGCACCGTTTCAGGCTCTGACCTGGCCGGTCGGCCGCGTCCGCACGTCATCGACTGTTAGGACGTCCACATCGTGTTCTCCGTCACTTTCCTCGCCGGCACCGCACAAGGCCGGGCCTTCCGTTCCTTCTCCATCGTCATGGCGCTGTCGTGCGCGACGGCCTGTTCCGCGATCCCCGGTCTGGAAAAGCTCATGGGGAGCACCGGAAACACCCCCTCCGGACTCGTCACCGTCACCTCCGACCGGCTTCCCGGCCTGCGGGAGCAGCATCTGTCCACTCCCGGTGACGCGGCGACCAGCATGCGGCTTCCCGTCGTCCCCGGCGCCGACCCGTTCACCAGCGAACTGCGCACCACCATGGCCGAGCGGCAGACCGACTTCCTCACCGCCAAGGACGGGGCCGCGGGCGACTCTCCACGCGCGCTGGATCAGGAGGCCGTCCTGCTGGCCGCCTCCCCCCACGCCCTGGGGGCCCGTATCGTCAGCCGGATCCAGGCGGGGGGTGACACCTCGGTGACGGCGACCACACGCTGGTACGACGTTCGCAGTGGCGCGGTCCTGCCCTGGACGGCCCTGCTCCGGGGCGAACCCGCGATCGGGGTCCTGACCGCCCAGGTGGCCGACTCGCTGGAAGAGGGGGGCATCGCCCCGGAGCGGCTGCCCGGCGGGTTGCGCGAGGCCACGACGCAGGCCCCCGACTCCGAGGCCGTCTCCACCGCGCCCGCGCCCACCGACGCCGACGCGGCCTGGAAGCTGGCCCGCAGGCTGACCGGATCGCCGTTGGAGGACATCGGTTTCGACGCCGCGGGCAACGTCGTGGTCAGCTTCAGTCCCGGAGAACTGCCCACGGCCGACGGCACGGGCCTCCAGGTCGTCCTCGACCAGGACGACACCGAGCCCCTGCTATCGGAGTTCGGCGCGCTGGCGCGCACGGCGGCCACCACGGACCCGGCCCGGAAAGTGGAACCCGCCGCGGCCGATCCGGTTCCGGCGCTGGACTGCGACAGGGTCCCCTGCGTCGCCCTGACCTTCGACGACGGCCCGGGAGCCCATACCGCGCGGTTGCTGGAGTACCTGGAGGGCTACTCGGCGCGGGCGACCTTCTACGTTCTCGGCGAGCTGGTCGGCGACCACGCCGACCTGATGCGCGGCGCCGTCGGCGCGGGCCACGAGTACGGCGGCCACTCCTGGCGGCACGACGACCTGACCACGCTGTCGGGGGCCGAGGTCGCCGAGGACACCGAACGCACCTCACGGGCGATCGAGGAGATCATCGGGGCGCCGCCCCGCACGATGCGCCCGCCCTACGGCTCCTACAACGACTCCACGCGTGAACATGTCGGTCTTCCGATGATCATGTGGGACCTCGACACCCGTGACTGGCTGACCCAGGACACCGCCCAGACGGTCGACACCACGCTGTCGGACACCCGGCCCGGCAGCATCGTGCTGCTCCACGACGTGCACAAGTCGACCGTGGACGCCGTCCCCGAGATCCTGCGCGGCCTCACCGAGAAGGGCTACCACTTCGTCACCGTCTCGGAGTTGTTCGGTTCGGCCGAGCTGAGGCCGGGCGAGCTCTACTACCGCAGGGACTGACCCGGCCGGTCCGACGGTGGCGCCCTCACATCGGTTCGCCCAGGGGCGCCGTCGTCGTTTCGGCTACAGCGCCGGCCGGCTCAGCCGTCACCGGCACCCTCGGCCCGCCTCTCCCGACGCAGGCGCAGCAGCCGGGAGACGACGAAGTAGCCGACCGCGAGGACCACCACGGCGACGACGACCTTCTGGAACGCCCCGACGTAGCCCTCGACCAGGTGCCAGCTCTCGCCGAGCAGGTAACCGGCGACCACCAAGACGGTGTTCCAGATGAGACTGCCGAACGTGGTGAACAGCAGGAACAAGGGCATCGACATCCGGGTGACGCCCGCTGGAATGGAGATGAGGCTGCGGAATATCGGGATCATGCGACCGAAGAACACGGTCGCGCGCCCGTGCCGGTCGAACCATCGCTCGGTCCGCTCCACGTCCTCGACCTTGACCAGCGGCAGGCGCCGCGCGATCGCGCGGATACGCTCGCGGCCCAGCAGCGCGCCGAGATAGTACAGCAGCACCGCCCCGCTCACCGAGCCCAGCGTGGTCCACAGGATCGCCCCCACCAGGCTCATGTTCCCCTGGCTCGCGGTGAATCCGGCCAGGGGCAGGATCACCTCGCTGGGGATGGGCGGAAAGAGGTTCTCCAGCGCGACGATCAAGCCGGCGCCCGGCCCGCCCAGGGCCTCCATGACGCTGATGACCCAGCCGGTGAACCCCCCGGAGGCCTCCTGTGCGGCGGCGACCGTGGCGCTCACTTCATCCCTCCGAGACGCGGTGACGGGTGACGGCAGGCGTCGGTACGGACGACACTCATGCCGGTGACGCTACGCGACGGAGGGCGGGCGCGTCGATCGTCCCTGGCGGCGTCCCCTCATCCGGTGCCGTCGATCTGCCGGTGGTAGGTGCGGCGTGTCCGCTCCGTGTGCTCGCGCATGAGGCGGGCGGCCTCCTCGGCGTCGCCGGCCGCCACCGCCTCGATCATCCGCGCGTGCTCGTCCCAGGAGGCCCGGCCCCGGGAGCGGGCGACCGGGGCGTAATACCAGCGGACCCGGCGATCGACCTGCGCCGCGAGCTCGGCCAGCACCGTGTTGCCGGACAGTTCGGTGACACCGCGGTGGAAGTCGGCGTTGGCGGTGACGACGGCGTCGACGTCGCCACGGCCCAGCGCCGCGGTCCCGGCCCGCCACACCGCCCACAGTCGCTCGACGCCGTCCTCGTCGGCGTTGCGCGCGGCCAGGCGCGCGGACTCGGTCTCCAACAGGGCCCGCACCGCCAGCAGCTGATCGGCCTCGCTCTCGGTCGGCCGGTGCACGAACGCCCCATACCCGGGCCGCAGGTCCACCCACCCCTCGTTGCTCAACCGCTGCAACGCCTCACGCACCGGCTGACGCGACACCCCCAACTGGACCGCCAGCTCACTCTCCACCAGATGCCGCCCCGGCTCCAACTGACGCCGGGTGATCAGCTCCAACAGAGCCTCATACACCGCCTCACGCAACGGGACCGGACGCTGCACCTTCGCGGTGGGCGCGCTTTTCAGGGGCTGAGTGGTCATGGCCGGCTCCTCCGCGCGGCGGGGTCCGTCGACACGTCCCCCTGACGACGCCTAGGTGAATACTGTCCACAGTGTACGAAAAGCGCGCCGGGCACGTCGGCCCCTCCCCACGTCACCGGGGCAGGCGGAGCAGCTCGGCCAGGTCCCCGCTCCCCTGGGGCGGCACGACCGCGATCGCGTCGGCGACCGCGACGCCGCGCAGGTCCGCAGGCCCCACGTGCTCGACGGCCAGCGCGCCTTCCCCGCACAGCCGCACGCCGATCAACCGGGTGTCGACAGGATGGGGGCGGACGTCACCGGCCAGGCGCACCCGCCGCCCGGTGGGCGCGGGGTCGGGCCGGCCGGCGAGGCCGGCGATCACCGGTACGAGGAGCGTGAGCGCCGCGACCAGCGCGGCGCCGGGGTTGCCGGGCAGTCCGACGACCAACGGCCCCTCGGGCAACGCCGCGAGCAACTGCGGGTGACCGGGCCGGCAGGCCACCCCGTCGACGACGAAGCCGGCACCGAACCCGCCGAGAACCGCGCGCAGGTGATCGGCGGGCCCGGCCGAGGAGGCCCCGCACACGGCGACGATGTCGGCCTCTCCCACCGCGCGCTCCAGCGCCGCGGTGAGCTCGGCGGGGTCATCGCCCACGTGGGTGATGGCGGTGAGCACGCCACCGGCCCAGGAGACCGTGCCCGGCAGCATCGGCCCGATCGCGTCGCGGACCTGGCCCGGGGCGGGAGTGCCGTGGAGGCGGACCTCGTCCCCGGTGACCAGGGCGTGCACCGCGGGCCGTCGCACGCGCAGCGTGTCGTGTCCCAGACCGGCCGCCAGGGCCAGGAGGGCCGGGGTGACGGGGGACCCCGCGGGAGCGGCGACCGAGCCGAGGGGGGTCGTCTCACCGCGCCTGCGGATATGACGGCCGGGACGCACCCGCCCCGACACGGTGTGAGCGTTCCGCTCCGCCTCCTCGTGGGCCAGGACGGCGAGGGTCCCGGCGGGGACCGGCGCGCCGGTCGCGATCTCCACCGCCTGGCCGCAGGACAACGCGGCGTCTCGGGGTTCGGCTCCGGCCAGCAGGCGCCCCAGGACACGCCAGGGTCCGGAGCCGGCCACCGCGTAACCGTCCATGGCGGCGGTGTCGAGGGAGGGGACGGCGACCCGCGCCACGAGGTCCACGGCGAGGGTGGACCCCAACGCCTCTCCCAGCGCGACCTCGGTGACCGCTCCCCGCGGACGGGCGGTCGCGAGCTCACGGGCGGCAGCGCGAGCCCGCGGCCACGTCTGGGGGGCGCGACGGCGCGGGGAGGGCCGAGTGGAGACAGGAGCCGGCGGGGTGGTGTCCATCGTCTCTTCCTCCCCTGGGACGGACGGGGGTCCTGAGATCGGAAAGAAGCCGAGAACTTGCCGTCCGGCTCGGTTCCGCGGTCCTTTCGCGGTCCGGCCTCTGGTCACGTCCCCTCCACTTCTTTTTAGCATACTGTATACAAGTTCACCTTCCAGGAGAAGGGAGCGTCCATGCGAATCGCGGTCCTGGGCGCCGGGGCGATCGGCGCCTACGTGGGAGCGGCCCTGCACCACGGCGGCGCGGAGGTCCATCTCATCGCCCGTGGCGCGCACCTGGAGGCCATGCGCGCCACAGGGGTCCACGTGCTCAGCCCACGCGGGGACTTCACCGCCCACCCCGAGGTGACCGACGACCCCGGTGAGGTCGGCCCGGTCGACTACGTCTTCCTCGGCCTCAAGGCGCAGCACTACGCCGGCTGCGGGCCGCTGCTGCGCCCCCTGCTCGGCCCGGACACCGCGGTGATCGCCGCCCAGAACGGCATCCCCTGGTGGTACTTCCACGGCCTGCCCGGCCCCTACCGCGGACACCGCATCGCCAGCGTCGACCCCGACGGCGCGGTCAGTCGGGCGATCCCGGTGGAGCGCGCGATCGGCTGCGTGGTCTACGCCGCGACCGAGATCGCCGCTCCAGGGGTGGTACGCCACCTGGAGGGCACCCGCTTCTCCATCGGCGAACCCTGCGGCGAGGTGTCCCGACGCTGCCTGGACTTCAGCGCGGCGATGGTCGCCGGCGGACTGAAGTGCCCGGTGGAGTCCGATCTCCGCGAGGACATCTGGATCAAGCTCATGGGCAACGTCACCTTCAATCCGCTCAGCGCGCTGGCCCGTTCCACGATGGCGCAGATCTGCCGGCATCCCCCGACTCGCGAGCTGGCCGTGACGATGATGCGCGAGACCCTGGAGGTCGCGGCCCGGCTCGGCGTGCGCCCCGCGGTGTCGATCGAACGACGCATGGCCGGAGCCGAACGGGCCGGGGATCACCGCACCTCGACGTTGCACGACGTCGAGCGCTGCCGCCCCATGGAACTCGACGTCATCCTCACCGCGGTGGTCGAACTGGCCGACCTGACCGGCACGCCCGTGCCGGCCCTGCGGGCGATCGACGCCGCGGCGTCATTGCTCAACGAACGTCTGCGAGAGGGCCCCGTCGCACCCTGAACCGTTCGCGGGCCGCCCGCGCTCCTTCTTGTCTCACGTTCCAGGACGGAATACTGTAGACAGTATTTCACGCCATCGGCCACGACACTCCTGCGAGGTCCCGATGCGATCGGACTCCTTCACCGCCCCCTACCAGCGCCTCACCCGCCCGCTCGTCCGCGAGGACGGGCGACTGCGCCCAGCCTCCTGGGAGGAAGCCCTCGACCGCGCGGCCGAAGGGTTCACCCGCAACATCGAACGCCACGGCCCCGACTCCTTCGGAATGCTCTCCTGCGCCCGCGCCACCAACGAGATGAACTTCGTCGCCCAGAAGTTCACCCGGGCCGTGGTCGGCACCAACAACGTCGACTCCTGCAACCGCACCTGCCACGCCCCCAGCGTCGCCGGCCTGGCCGCGGCGTTCGGATCCGGTGGCGGGACCTCCTCCTACCAGGAGATCGAGGACACCGACCTGATCGTGCTGTGGGGCGGCAACCCGCGCTTCGCGCACCCGATCTTCTTCCAGCACGTCCTGAAGGGGGTGCACAACGGGGCCCGGTTGTTCGTCGTGGACCCGCGGCGCACCTCCTCGGCCCAATGGGCCGACCGCTGGCTGGGGCTCAACGTCGGCACCGACATCCCGTTGGCCCACGCGATCGGGCGCGAGATCATCGCCGCGGGTCTCACCAACGACACCTTCATCCGCCGCGCCACCACGGGCTTCGAGGACTACCGCGCGCTCGTCGAGCCCTGGACGCCGGCCGCGGCCGAGGCGGTGACCGGCGTGCCCGCCGAGGCCATCCGCGAGCTGGCGCACGCCTACGCGCTGGCGGAGCGCGCCCAACTGTGCTGGACGCTGGGCATCACCGAGCACCACAACGCGACCGACAACGTACGGGCGCTGATCAACCTGGCCCTGCTGACCGGGCATGTAGGCCGCTATGGATCGGGGCTCAACCCGCTGCGCGGCCAGAACAACGTCCAGGGCGGCGGCGACATGGGGGCGATCCCCAACCGCCTGCCCGGTTTCCAGGACCTGACCGACACCGTGGTGCGCGGCCGGTTCGAGGCGGTGTGGGGACGCGAGATCCAGCCCGTCCACGGCAAGACGCTGACCCAGATGTTCGAGGCGATGGACGAGGGGGAGCTGACGGCCCTCTACGTCATCGGGGAGAACCCGGTGCAGTCGGAGCCAGAGACGCAGAAGACGACGCGCCGGTTGCGGTCGCTGGACCACCTGGTCGTCCAGGACATCTTCCTGACCAAGACGGCCGAACTCGCCGACGTGGTGCTGCCGGCCAGCGCGTCGTGGTGCGAGTCCGACGGGACGTTCACCAACAGCGAGCGCCGTGTCCAGCTCGTGCGCAAGGCGCTGAACCCGCCCCCCGGCGCGCGCGACGACATCAACATCATCTGCGACATCGCCACCCGGATGGGACACCGCTGGCCCTACCCCAGCGCCGAGGAGGTCTGGGACGAGGTCCGCGCCCTGTCCCCGATGCACCGGGGCATGTCCTACCGCCGCCTGGAGGAGCACCAGGGCATCCAGTGGCCCTGCCCCTCCGAGGACTCCCTGGAGCCGAGTTACCTGCACGCGCGACTGTGGGCCGACGATCCCGCGGAGCGCGGCGAGCCCGCCCCCTTCGGCCTGGTCGGGCACTCGCCGCCGGTGGACCTGCTCGATGACGACTACCCCCTACGGCTGACCACCGGCCGCCGGCTGGACGACTACAACACGGGTGTGCAGACGAGCGGTTTCCCCTCTCCCCTGCGCCGCGGGGAGCTGCTGGACATCTCCCCCGAGGACGCCGCCCGTCTGGGCCTGGTCGACGGGGAGGTGGTGCGCGTCTCCTCGCGTCGGGGCTCGGTGCTCGTCCCGGTCTCCATCACCCCGTCGATGCGGGAAGGGCTGGTGTTCATGACCTTCCACTTCCCCCAGCAGGCCGACACCCAGCTGCTGACGTTGGACGCCACCGACCCGATCGCCGGGACCGCCGAGTACAAGGCGGCCGCGGTGCGTGTCGACAAGGTCGCCGCGGGGGCGCCCGCCGCTGAGCGGGAGCCGACCGCGGCCTCTCGGACGACCTGATCCCGGGGTGGGGCGCGCGGGCGAGGGCACCCCCGGCGTCGCGAGTGCGCCCACCTGCGTCGACGGGCCTCGTGGGCGGGGAGGGAACAGGGGGTTGCCCTCCCCCCAGTCGAGGCATACTGTAGCCCGTATACAAAATCGTGTGATCCAGATTACACACTCTCGGCGCACGGACGTGCGGCGACCGACACGACGAATTCGAGGTGACCGGGACGTGGACCTACGCTTCCTGGACGCTGTCCCCGATTCACTGGAACGTGAGGCCGTGGACGCCGTACTCGGACCCGCGGAGTCGGGTTGGGACGGCGGCGAGCGCCGAGCCGGTGACCTGCGCTACGCCCGCGGCGGACACGCCGCCCGCGCCCGCAGGGACCTGCTGCTGCCGGCGCTGCACGCGGTCAACGACCGCACGGGCTGGATCAGCCCGGCCGCCCTGGACTACATCTGCCGTCGGCTGACCGTTCCCCCCGCGGAGGCCTACGGGGTCGCGACCTTCTACGCCATGTTCTCCCTCCAAGCGCGCCCCGCCCGGGTCGTGCACGTGTGCACCGACATCGCCTGCGCCGCCAAGGGCGCCGACCGGATACGCGCCGAGCTCGCCGAGCGCCTGGGACCCCCCGGTGACGCCTCGGGGGAGCAGGCCGGCGCGATCTGGCACGAGAGCCCGTGCCTGGGCCTGTGCGAGCGCGCCCCGGCGGCCCTCGCCCTGGAGGCCGGGTCCCCGCCGCGCTTCGCCGTGGCCGCCCCGGCACGCGCCGAGGACATCGCCGCCCTGATGACCCCACCACCCGTCGACACCACCCCGTCCAACGGCCACCGCCCGGCCACGACCTTCGCCCCCTCCCCGCTCTCCGGCGGAACCGTGGAACCGGCTCCGAGCGCGGCCGTCCCCCAGGCCGGCGTCCCCGGGCTGGTCCTGTTGCGCCGTATCGGTGTGGTCGACCCCGAGAGCCTGGACGACTACCGCGCCCACGGGGGATACGCGGCGTTGCGCCAGGCCCTGCGCCTGGGACCGGCCGGAGTCATCCGGGAAGTGGTCGAATCAGGACTGGTCGGACGCGGCGGGGCCGCCTTCCCCACCGGCCGCAAGTGGGAGGCGACCGCCCGCCAGCCCGCCTCACCCCACTACCTGGTGTGCAACGCCGACGAGAGCGAACCCGGCACCTTCAAGGACCGGGTGCTGATGGAGGGGGACCCCTTCTCGGTCATCGAGGCCATGACGATCGCCGCCTACGCCACCGGTGCCGAGAAGGGCTACCTCTACATCCGCGGCGAATACCCCCGCGCGCTGTCCCGGCTGGAGAACGCGATCGCCCGGGCCCGTGGGCGCAACCTTCTGGGCCGCGACATCCTCGGATCGGGTTTCGACTTCGACGTGGAGATCCGGCGCGGCGCGGGCGCCTACATCTGCGGCGAGGAGACCGCCGTCTTCAACTCCATCGAGGGGCGGCGCGGCGAACCCCGTTCCAAGCCCCCCTTCCCGGTGGAACGCGGCCTGTTCGGCCGTCCCACGACGATCAACAACGTCGAGACCCTGGTCAACGTGCTTCCGATCATGCTCATGGGCGGTCCCGCCTACGCGCGGATCGGTACCGGGGGGTCCACCGGCCCCAAGCTGTTTTGCGTCTCCGGCACGGTGAGCCGGCCGGGCGTCTACGAACTTCCCTTCGGCGCGACACTGCGCGACCTGCTGGAACTGAGCGGCGGCGTGGCCGAGGGCCGCGAGATCCGGGCGGTGCTTCTCGGCGGGGCCGCCGGGGCGTTCGTGCGCGGCGACGAGCTGGACATTCCGTTGACCTTCGAAGGGGCGCGGGCCGCGGGGGCCACCCTGGGATCGGGTGTGGTCCTGGTGCTGGACGACACCGTGGACCTGGCCTCGATCCTGGTGCGCATCGCGGCCTTCTTCCGGGACGAATCCTGTGGCCAATGCGCGCCCTGCCGAGTCGGCACGGTACGCCAGGAGGAGGCGCTGCGCCGGCTGGCCGGCGGCTCGGCCTCCCGCCGCACCGAACTGAGGGTGCTGCGCGACGTGGGCGCCGCCATGCGCGACGCCTCCATCTGCGGACTGGGCCAGACCGCGTGGAACGCGGTGGAGTCGGCGATCGACCGGCTCGGCGTCTTCGCCGCCCCCACCACCGACACCACCGAGGAGGCCCGTTGAACACCCCCGTCCCCCTCGCCCCACCCCGGCGGCTGGTCGACGTCACCGTGGACGGTCAGGAGGTCCGCGTCCCCGAGGGGGCGACCATCATGCAGGCGTGCGCCCAGACGGGCGTCAGCTGCCCGACCCTGTGTTACGGGGACACCCTCACCCCCAAGAACGCCTGCCGGATCTGCGTGGTCGAGGTGGAGGGAGCGCGCACGCTCGCCCCCGCCTGTTCCCGCCCCGTGGAACCGGGGATGGCGGTGCGCACCGACTCCGACCGGGTCCGCCACGCGCGCCGGACGGTGCTGGAACTGCTCGGCTCCTCGGTGGACCTGTCCACCACGCCCCAGGCCCAGGAGTGGATGGAGCACTACGACGCCCGCCCCGAGCGCTTCGGCCCGCGCGCCGCGCCGGCTCCCATGGGCGAGCGGGACGCCCGCAGAGCCGGCGAGCACGAACCCCCCACCGGAGCGGTGGCCGAGACCGTGGAACAGCCCGCCAAGATCGACAACGACCTGTACGTGCGCGACTACGGCAAGTGCATCCTGTGCTACAAGTGCGTCGACGCCTGCGGGGAACAGTGGCAGAACACCTTCGCCATCGGGGTGGCCGGCCGGGGGTTCGACGCGCGCGTCTCCACCGAGCACGACGTGGCGCTCCCGGACTCGGCGTGCGTGTACTGCGGCAACTGCATCGAGGTCTGCCCCACCGGGGCGCTGTCGTTCAAGAGCGAGTTCGACATGCGCGCCGAGGGCACCTGGGACGAATCCCGGCAGCGACAGACCACGACGGTGTGCACCTACTGTGGTGTGGGCTGCAACGTGACCCTGCACGTCCAGGACAACGAGATCGTCAAAGTCACCTCACCACACGACAATCCGGTCACGCACGGCAACCTCTGCATCAAGGGTCGATTCGGTTTTCAGCACGTGCAACAGCGTCGGCACGACTAAAAAGGCGTCATACGGGGAATTCCCTCACGAGTCCGGGCGAAGATGCTCGGAGGGAGGCGACGCCGGAAAGGCACGGGACCCATGGGACGAGTCACGGTCAAGGAGAAGGTTCTGCGCATCCGGGACGGCGCGGTCGGTGGCCGTGTCGACACCCTGGTCGTGGAGGAACCACTGGAGATCCGCCTCAACGGCCGCCCCCTGACCATCACCATGCGCACCCCCGGCCACGACTTCGACCTGGCGGCCGGATTCCTGGTCGGCGAGGGGGTCATCACCAAGGCCGCCGACATCGTCTCCATCCGCTACTGCGCCGGCGCCACCCAGGACGGGTCCAACACCTACAACGTCTTGGACGTGGCGCTGACCCCCGGAGTGGCGGTGCCCGAGGCGACACTGGAACGCAACTTCTACACCACCTCCTCCTGCGGCCTGTGCGGCAAGGCCAGCCTGGACGCGGTGCGCTCCACCGCCCACTTCTCCGTCGCCGAGGACCAGGTGCGCTTTCCCGTGGCCACGCTGGCCGCGCTGCCCGACCGGCTGCGCGAGGCCCAGAGGGTGTTCGACCGGACCGGTGGGCTGCACGCGGCCGGGCTGTTCACCCCCGACGGTGAGATGCTGGCCATCCGCGAGGACGTGGGCCGGCACAACGCCGTCGACAAGCTGGTCGGCTGGGCGGTGCGCGAGGACCGGCTGCCGCTGCGCGAGACCGCGCTGCTGGTGTCGGGACGCGCCTCCTTCGAACTGGCGCAGAAGGCCGTCATGGCGGGGATCCCCCTGCTGGCGGCGGTCTCGGCCCCCTCCTCGCTCGCCGTCGACCTGGCCGCCGAAACGGGACTCGCCCTGGTCGGGTTCCTCCGCGGGTCATCGATGAACGTCTACACCGGCCGACAACGGGTCATTCTGGAGACGGCGTCCCCGACGCCGATGGCGGCCCCGGGGTGATCCGCGGCCCGGTGTAGGCGCGGGATCGGCCGGCGTCTTCTCAGCCCCCTGCGCCGGCCGATCCTGACGCGGACCCATTCGGACGCGCCCCATTCGACCTGCTCACGCCGGATTCTCCGGCAGTAGCGTCCCCAAAGGCCCCAGATCCAGATTGAGGTCGGCGACCGACAGGCCGTACCGCTCGCGCAGCTCGGTCATGCGGTCCTCCAACAGCATCAGGGTCATCCCGATGCGCTCCTCCTGCTCCTCGGTCAGGTCTCCCTGGTCCACGCGGCGCAGGGCCTGGCGTTCCATGAGCTGGCGGACCAGTTCCACCACGGTCAGCACGAGCTTGATGAGATCGCGCTCCACCGTGTCGGGGTCGGTGGCGATCCGGTTGACCGGTCCCGAGGCCGGTTTGTCCAGGGCGCGTTCCAGCTCGCCCAGCACGTCGCGCTGTTCCTCCACCTCGACCAGCTGAGGCGGTTCGTCCAGTTCGGGGGAGCGTTTCCGCCCCGCTTCGATGTCGCCGCTCATCTCTCCTCCGTTCCTTGGCGACCGACCGGCTCAGTCGGGGCGGATCCAACCGGCGAGCGGATGGCCGTGCTCCCAGGGGGAGGCCACCTGTTCGTTGATCGAGGAGACCAGCGCCCGCAGCGAGACCCGCACCAGGTCGACGTCGGCGATCGAGATCGTCAGGTCCCCGGTGATCATCACGCCCTTGGCCAGGACCCGGTCGAGCAGGTCCACCAGGGAGATCTCGCGGTTGGCCAGCGGGTGGTCCTCGTCGATCACCCGGGCCACCGAACCCTGGCCCTCGGGAAACCCGGTGAAGGACCCCTCCGTTTCGAGCGGCTCGGCCCATTCCGGTTCCCGGGTCACCGGCCGGGCCCGTTCCACCTCGCTCATCCCGTCCCCCCGTGCGCCGCCGCGGCCGTGGCGGCCTCCTCGGCGATCGCCGTGAACGAGTAGGGCGCCCACGGCCCCGACACCTCGATACGGGTCCCCGTCGGGGCGTTGGCCCGCAGCGCCTCGACGACCTCCAGGAAGCGGCGGGCCCCGCTGTCGGGAACCAGGTAGGCGGCGTTCAGCACGTTCTCCCCCGGCTCCCCGGACAACTTGGCGTCTTGCGGTCGGTGCTGTTGACAGGCGTCGGCCAGATCGGCCAGGGACTCCTCGACCCGGCGGACCAGGGCGGTCGCCGTCCGCCAGGTGTCGTCCCTGCTGCGCCGTTGCTCCTGACGCCGACGCAGGTAGGCCTTGCCCGGGCTCTCAGCGCCCCCTCCCGACCCCGCACCCGGCCGCGGCCGCTGCTCGGGGGCGGGCATGGCCGAGGGATCCGCGTAGATCTTGACCCCCCACTCGTGCCGGCCGGTCAGCCGGTCCAGGACCGCGCGGAACCGCCACCCCTCCTCCCGCAGCGCCTCGCGGGCGCGTTCCTCCCCGTGGTAGACGGTCGCCAGCCGTAGCGGGACGACCGCACCGGCCTGACCGACCGCGTCGACGACGGAGTGGTGGGCGCGGGCGATCGCCTCCAGCCAGTCCATGTCCTCCAGCCGGGCCTTGAGCGCCTGCTCGTCGAACTCGTGCAGGGGCACCGGGCTGACGGCGACCACCAGGTCGTCGTGTTCGACCAGCCGGACGGGGTAGCCCCCCACACCGCGCAATCCGTCGAGCCGCTCGGCCGGGAACGGACGTGCCACGGCGTAAGCGTAGGCGGCCTGGTCCATCGTGCTCATCGGCTCCGCTCCTCCTCTTGTCCAGCCTGCGAGGTCTCCTCGACGGAGGCCTGGGCCTGCGGTATCTGCGCCGGCGGCGCCGCGGCCTCCTCCAGGGCGGCGATACGCTCGCGCAGCCGCCGGTTCTCCTCCGCGAGCTCGTTGTCGTCGCGTGAGGCCTTCGAGGAGAGGGCGGGGTCGTGCTCCCACCAGTCGATGCCCATCTCCTTGGCCTTGTCGACGGAGGCGACGAGCAGCCGCAGCTTGATGGTCAGCAGCTCGATGTCGAGCAGGTTGATCTTGATGTCACCGGCGATGACGACGCCCTTGTCGAGTACCCGTTCCAAGACGTCGGCGAGGTTGGCCGACGACCCCCCTCGGGACCGGGCCGGGCGCGTCTCGCCCTGCCATGGTGTCGGCTCGGTCACGTCTAGCGCCTCCACTCCGCTTCGCTGGGCGGGGCGGCGCGGACGGGCGTCCGCGCCGCCCCGGAACCGGTCCGGTCAGCGCCGTGACCTTGCCGGTCTTTCTTCCTCTTCCCCTTCTTCCTCTTCGGGCAGAAGCCCTTCGTCCTCCACGGTGTCCTCGTCGTAGTCGTCCTCCTCCGCCACCGGCTCCGGCGCGGCGTCCTCCTCGTCGTCCTCGGGAAGGTCCTCCTCGCGGTCCTCCTCAAGGTCGTCGGGGCGTTCCCCGTCCTCGACGGGTTCCTCCCACGCCTCCTCGGAGTCGGGCCCGTCATGGCCCTCCCCTTCGTTCACGGCCTCGTCGTGGCGACGCTCCTCCTCCGCCAGGGCGTCCTCGTGGTCCACGACGACCTCGCCGTCCCGGATCTCGCCGCGCCAGCCCTCGACCTCCTCGAAGCGGCTGCGCATCATGACCTGGCGGCGGTAGTGCTTGAGGTCCAGGCGCAGGCGCCGCCCCTGGGCCCGCCAGATGTTGCCCGTGCGTTCGAACAGGCCCTTGGGGTGGTACTCCACGACCAGCAGGACCTTGGTCAGGTTCTCCTCCAACGGGTGGAAGGTCACCGCGCCCTTGGTGGTCCCCTTGGCCCCCTCGGAGGTCCAGGCGATGCGCTGATCGGGAATCTGCTCGGTGACGCGGGCCTGCCAGCTACGGGTGGACCACAGCACTCGGGCGGTCCAGTTGGAGGTCGTGTCGTCGGCCTTGTCGACGCTGCGCACCCCCTTGGTGAACGAGGCGAAGTCACCGAAGCGGGTCCACTGGTCGTAGGCGACCCGGACCGGGACGCCGACGTCGATGTCCTCGACGATCACGACCGCCTTCGGACCCGCGCCCCCGCGTCCACCGCCCGTGAGCCTGCCGAGCACGCCCTTGATCCTGTCCTTGACGCCGCCGGCGCCGATCTCCACGGCGGCGCGGGCCGGGCTCTTGCCCTCGGTGATCTTCTTGCCGCCCTTGACGACGGTTCCCAGCGATCCCCCGGTCCCGGCGCCCAGGCGTTCGGCTCCGCGCCCCAGCGCCTGCGCCGCCGAGCTGACGACGCTGGTGGCCTTGGCCGCGGTGTAGCGTTCCAGCTCCTCCATGAGACGCCCGGCGGCGGGGTTACGCTCGCGCAGCCGGCCCAGGGGTCCCGTGCTCTGCTCTGCCATCGCGGTCACTCCCCGGATTTCCCGCGAGTGGCGCGGGAGCGGCCGCCGGCCGCCTTGGCCGCGCGGCCACCGCCGTCCTTGGCCGCACGCGACGTGCCCTTCGCGGCCGTGGAGGCCCCCTTGGCGGCACGCTCCCCGCCAGAGGGGCGCTTCTTCCTGGGCCTGTCGCGCTCGGCTCCGTCGTCCCCGGCGCGTTCGGCGCGGTCCTCATCGGCGGGTTCGTCCTCGGCGCCGCGTTCCTCGTCGTCCTCGGCGCGAGCGGCACCGGTGAGGGCGTCGGTACGTCGGCTCAGCGAGTCGGCGAGCCCGTCGGCCCAGCGCGAGGCCACGGCGCCGGCGGCGTTGCGCCCCGCGGACAGCAGCTCGCCGCGTGCCTGATCGCGCAGTTCCCCCACGATCGGAAGCGAGCTCAGTTCCGCTCCCACCTCGGTGAGCAGCCGACGTGGGTCGATGTCGAGTTTCTTGGCGCCCAGCCACACTCCCAGGCCGAGCGCGAGCTTCAGTTTCTTACGGCGGCCGAGGACGTAGCCTCCGGCCACCGCCAACACGATCTTTCCGGTGTTGCCCATCTCGGTTCTCGCATCCGTGTTCGGCTCACTGTCCCGCCCGGTAGGCCATCGCCTCCTCCAGACGGTCCAGGAGCTCGTCCTCCATGCGGTCGAATTCGTCCTCGGTGAGCTCGCCGGCGTCGAGGCGTTCCGACAGCTCGGCCAGCTCGGCGCGGATGGCGTCGGGGTCGTAGTACTGACGCTCGGCCGCGTCGAGGACCTGCCGGGCGGTCCACCCGACGAAGCGGGCCGGAGCCAGGGGCGCGCCGAGAAGCGCGCTGAACAGTCCCATGACGCCCTCCTCTAGTGGACGGCTTCCTCTCGGGCCGCCACGAAGCTGTAGGGCGGTAGCGGTCCATGCATTCGGATGTCCATGAGCCAGCCCAGCGAGGAGCGCAGCTCCTGTACCGCCTGTTCGACCTCGGCCATCCGGGAGCGCTCCACCAGAAGCGACACGTTGGCCACGCAGCCGTCGACCTGCGGCCCCAGCGCGATCTCCTCGGCATGGGGACGCAGCTTCTCCACGACCCGGTCGGCGTCACGCCGGCGGTGCTCGTCGAGGACGAGGGCGACCCGCTCGCCGAACGCGACACGCTCGGCGGGGGTGCCCCCACCGGCGGCGCGCAACGCCTCGTTGGCCGAGCGCAGGCCCGCGTCCTCCCGCAGGACCTCGCGCAGTGCGGCGTCCTCGTTGTGGAAGGCCTTCACGTTGACCTCGGTGCGGCCGTCCAGGCGCGCCAGCAGGTCCTCGTAGTAGGCCGCCGCGCGGGTCAGCTCCTCCGTGACCGCGCCGTCGTCGGGGGCGACGGTACCGAAACGCATGGGCAGCACCGCCCCCTGTTCTCCCAGCAGGTCCAGTACCTCCTGGTGGGCGGTGAGGTCACGCCGCTTGGCGCGCAACCCCTCCGGCGCGTCGCTGACGACGGCCACCAGGTCACCCGCCTCGATCCTGCGCACCGGCGGCGCGGGGTCCCCCACGCCCGCGCGGCCGTCCAGCCGCAGGGGGTGCGAACTCCGGACGATCCCGTAGACGTAGGTGCTCATTCCTCGCCTTCCTTGTCCTTGGTCCGACGGCTGCGCGACGAGGAGGACGAGGAACGCGAACGCGCGGGCTGCCTGTCCTCGTCGTCGGAGCGGCCGTTCCTGATCGTGTCGGTGATGGCCTCGGCGGCGCCGGACAGCGCCCCCTTGCTCTTTCCGTGGGCGCCCTTCTCGGTCATGCTCCCGACCATTTCCGGCAGCGTCTGCGCCTTGGAGCTCGTGGTCAGGTCCAGGCGGTTGCACGCCTCGGCGAAGCGCAGGTAGGTGTCGACGCTGGCCACGACGATGCGTACGTCCACGGTGAGCAGCTCGATCCCCACCAGGGACACCCGCGCGAACACGTCGATGACCAACCCCTTGTCGAGAATGAGGTCGAGCACGTCGTAGAGGTTTCCGGAGGATCTGCCGCCTCCGCCCGAGGTCTGCTGAACGACGGTCATGTGATTGCTTCTCCTTTGCGTCGGAACCGGCGACGAATGACATCGGTGTCCCGTCCGCCGCGGCGGAGGGGGATCGGTTCGAAAGGAGCCGTGGTGTCAGGAGGCGTCGGCGCGTCCGCGGGTGTAGCGACGCAGCCTGCGGTACTCGATGAGGTCACCGTCGTCGTCGAGCTCGACGGTGTAGGTGGCGAGAAGACTGACGCTGTCGGGGACGCGCTCCAACTCCAGCGCCTCCAGCGTGACGGTCCACCCCTCGCCGCTGCGTTCCATCCCGGAGACGGCCTCCACACGGATGCCGGTCAGTTCCTCGAACTGCTCCCTGGCCTCGCGGACCCGCGCCAACGCGGACTTCTTCTTCCTGGTTCCGCGCTGCTCGCCGGCGGCCTCCCGATCCTCGCTCATGGAGCTCCCGTCGTCATCGAAGCCGTTTGGTCGGATGTGGGCCCTTGCTTGACCTCGCCCTACCGCCGACGTCCGCTTTAAAACATTCGCCATGGAAAGCCCAGTAGATGGACAAGGGGATGACCTGCGGCTTCGACGGTCCGCGGGTGCCCTCCTCCGTGGCCCGTCCCCGCCGACACGATCCGACGCGCCCCCGGCCCACGGGCCGGGACGACATCACGCGTCAACGTGGCGGGCCGCCCGCCGGCTCCTCCCCCGCCCTCTCGACGCCCCGGCCGTGGCGCCGACCTCACGGTCGGCGCCACGGCCGGGGCTGTGCGCGGCGACGGCTCACCCGGTCCCGGGAGCGAGAAGGGCCATGGCCGCCGCGTGCACCCGGCCGTTGCTGGCGAGGACGCTGGTGATGCCCGCGTCGCGCCGGCCGGAGAGGTCGGTGAAGTCTCCCCCCGCCTCCTCGACC
>NZ_FUWS01000002.1:49923-581533 GCF_900167435.1 Marinactinospora thermotolerans DSM 45154 | reverse complement strand
GATCCAGTAGACGACCCGCCCGTAATCGTCGAACCCCGAATCCACACCGACCTCCCGCATCCCCTCAGGCAACGACAGGTCACTGAACTCCGCGAACCCCTCCAAAGACGCCTCAGGCGGAGACACCGTGGGATCCGGAACCTCCCATCGAGGTTCAATGACATCCTCCAGCGAACACCCGGAGAGCACCACGAGAACGGCCGTAGACGAGAACGCCTTGTCGATCCACCCTGAAACGGCCATGCCTCTCCTCCACTCCTCCACGAGCGGTTTCCAGATGAGGACCCTACGCGACCGATCTTCACGGGACCGGAGTGGTTTCCCCATCCGGCCACCGGAACGGTTCCGGCCCTTCTATCGCGCGCAGTGGCTCCGGCGGCAGGCATGGGCCCATGTCCCGCTCCGCCATCCGCCCGATCCTCCACGGAAAGTGATGTCTCAAGCCATCGAATTCATGTTCTTCCGTGAATTCGGCGATGCCCCGGTCCCTTTGTCGCCGGGGCCTGGCACGAGTGGAACAGCACCGCCGGCCGTCGCCCGTCCCACCGTCCCCGTTCCGGTGTGCCGGAGCCTCCGGAAAACCAGGTGCCTCATGTCGGAGGGTGCCGTTACCGTCGGTCCCATTCGTCCCCATCACTCCAGGAGGCGCAGGTGAAGCACTCCACCCCCGAGGCCGCGCGGATCGCCGACCAGGGCACGATCCTGCTCTGCCAGGTCGGCTCCGGCGTGCACGGAACCTCCGTCGACGGTCTGAACGACCGCGACGAGATGGGGATCTGCGTGGAACCGCCCGAGTACGTGATCGGGCTGCGCTCCTTCGAGCAGTACGTCTTCCGTTCCCAGCCCGAAGGCGCTCGATCGGGTCCCGGCGACCTCGATCTCACCGTGTACTCGCTGCGCAAGTGGATGCGGCTGGCCCTGAGCGGGAATCCCACGGTCCTGTTGCCGCTGTTCGTGCCCGACGCGGAGATCGTCCACCTCTCTCCCCTGGGGGAGGAGCTGCGCGCCTCGGCCTCCCGCATCGTCTCCCGGCAGGCCGGCCACCGTTTCCTGGGCTACCTGCGAACCCAACGCGACAGCCTGCTCGGCCGACGCGGCGGACGCCGCACCAACCGGCCCGAGCTGGTCGACCGCTACGGCTTCGACGTGAAGTTCGCGATGCACATGGTGCGTCTGGGGGTGCAGGGCGTGGAACTGCTGGAGACCGGGCGGATCACGTTGCCGATCCCCGACCCGTGGGGGCCGTGGCTGCGCGACCTGCGCCGTGGGCGCTTCACGCGGGAGGAGGCCCTGGAGGCGGCGAAGGGGTTGGAGGAACGGCTGGAGGAACTGTCGAGGTCGTCGTTCCTGCCCGAGCGGCCCGACCACGCCTGGGCCGACGCCTGGATGACCCGGGCCTACCTGAGCGCCTGGCGTGAGCGCGACGAGGTCGCCTAGCCGGCAGCGGGGCGCCCCGCTGTCTCAGGAGCGGCGCGCCACCCCGGCGAGGACTCCGGTTCCGCGACCGGTGACCTCCTCGTCGGGGTAGGGCCACCAGGCCATGTCGGCGAGGCCGGGTTCGATCAGCCGGAACGGGGCGAACAGCTCGGCGGTGTGTTCCCGGCTCCGCGTGTCGGGGCAGCCGTGGGGCGGCCGGGTGATCGCGAGGTGGCTGCCCGGGCACAGCACCGCGTGGAACGTCGCCGCCAGTTTGTGCGGTTGGAGCGGGCCCGTGAGGCGAAGCTGGGCGTCGAGGACGAACACGGCGACCGGTGCCGTGAAGTCGACCAGCCCCCGGACGCGGAGCCGGCCGATGAGCTCCCCCGCGGGGAGACCGCCGGCGCGTAGGACCGTGATCTCCTCCTCCCCCGCCTGTCCGCGGCCGGCCAGGGAGGGGACGGAGTCGGTGTCGATCCGTAGGAAGTGGGGGTCGGGGACGTGTTCCCGGGCGGCGTCCCGGGCGGCGCCGACGGCGGCGGCGTCGGCGCCCAGGGTGATGTACTGGCGGACGCGCAGATCCGCGGCCAGGTAGCCGACGGCCCGGCGCAGGAAGGCGGTCTGGGCCCGTTCCAGGGGAGAGGGAGGTTTCACGATCGCTTGTGCCCGTGGTGCCGCACGGCGCGGCCCGCTACGTCGTTCGTCCAGCCGGACCACGCGCGGCCAGGGGATCTCCAGCACGCTCGGCCGCCGGTCGGTCCTCGTCGCCCACCAGTGATCAGTCACGATCGCGCTCCCCGAGCCGTCGGCTGATGGGCGCCCGGACCGGAGTGGACTCGTGATCCATTCCGGCTCCGTTACGGTGCCCGTTCATTAGCGCCCGATGCTACCGCCTCTTCGGACTTTTATCCCCCCGGGATAATTCTCACTTTATTTAAGCGAATTTTGTCCTCTGAAAAGTCTTTTGTCCTTTACTCGTGGAGGCGGAGGTCCGGAACCGGGACGATCCGCCCCTCCTCGCGTCCGTAGGTCCACCGGGGTCCCTCCGCCACGAGTTCGGCGACCGCGTGGACGAGGCGGTCCACGTGCTCCGGGGTCGTCCCCAGCCCGATGCTGGCCCGGACCGCGCGTCCGTGTCCCTCCGGCAGGAGCGCCCGGGTGAGGGGGTGGGCGCAGAACAGGCCGTCGCGCACGCCGATCCCGTACTCGGCGGACAGCGCCGCGGCCAGCAGGTCACCCGCCACCCCCTCCACGACGAACGACGTGATCGCCACCCGTGGCCACCCCGTCCCCCACAACGCGAGCTCGGTCACCGCGGAGATTCCCGCCAGGCCGTCCCGCAACCGGCCGAGCAACAGCTCCTCCCGCAGGCGCAGATGTTCCCACCCCGCCTCGGTCAGGGCCTCACAGGCCGCGGCGAGCGCCACCGCCCCGATGACGTTGGGGCTGCCCGCCTCGTGCCGATCCGGTAGGTCGCTCCAGACGACACCGGCGTCGGTGACGTTGGCGGTGGCGCCACCACCGGCCAGGTAGGGGTCGGCCGCCCGGAGCCAGTCGGCGCGTCCGGCGAGCACGCCACAGCCGAAGGGCGCGTAGAGCTTGTGGCCGGAGAAGGCGACGTAGTCGGCGCCGCAGGCCGCCAGGTCGAAGGGCCGGTGCGGGACGAGCTGGGCGGCGTCCACCACGACGCGCGCCCCCTCCTCCCGCGCCACCAGCGCCAGTTCCTCGATCGGCCACACCTCGCCGGTGACGTTGGACGCCGCCGTCACGCACAACAGGCGGGGTCCCGGCCGCGCGGCCCGCAGCGCGGCGCGGGCGGCCTCGACCGCCTCCTCCGGCCCGCCGGGCAGCGGGAGCCGGACGACCTCGCCCGCCCGGCTCCCCTCGTGCTCCCAGGGCAGCAGGCTGGCGTGGTGCTCTCCGGCGAACAGCACCACGGTGGTGCCCCGCGGCAGACACCGCGCCAGGAGGTTGAGCGCGTCGGTGGTGCCGCGGACGAACACCACCGTGTCCTCCTCGCCGGCGCCGACGAAGCGCGCCACCGAGGCCCGGGCCCGCTCGTAGGCGTCCGTGCTGATCTGCGAGTGCAGTCCGGCCCCGCGGTGCACGCTCGCGTAACGGGGCAGCGCCTGTTCGACGGCCTCGCGGACCGCCTCCAGGCACGGGGCGCTGGCCGCGTGGTCGAGGTTGGCGTACTCGGCGCTCCCGCCGGTGACCAGCGGAACCCGCAGTCCGGTCCCGACCACGGCGGGGGCGTCGGGCAGGTCGGTGGAAGCGAGCGGGGACGGGGCGATAGCTGTCATCAGGCACCTCTCAGAGTCACAGAGGACCCCAGGGCGCATCTGCTGGCACCGTCGGACGGGGTCCGCGCTTGTCTGACACGTTGACGTTGGTGGTCGTGTCTCGACCTGGTCCTCACCCGGGGCACCCCACCGCGGAAGGAGGGTTGCCGGCCAGCGAGCCGGGGCTTGGCGCTGGCGCTCATGACCTGGCCCGGACTATAGCGCACGCTCCCCTGGGGAAGGCAAACCGGGCTGTTCGGGGGTGGGAGCGTTGACACCGCCACGATCGGATCCGACATACTGGGAGGGCCTGCCCTCCCGCCGAGGGTGACCGGTCCTTCCCGGTCGTCCTGTCCAGGCGCGAGACTCCAGTGCAAGACATGGAGTACTCGCATGCCCTCTGGAGGAACAGCACCGTGCAGGCACACGACCGTTTCCGGCCGCTCCTGGACAACCCCGACGTGGTCCTGGTCTCGGGCTACGCCCGCCTTCCCGACACGGTCGCCGGTCACTCCCAATACGAACGGCTGGGGGTCGTGCTCGCCGTCGACCTCTCCGACGGCCGCGTCGTCGCCGCGGACACCACCTTGCTGACCGATCTCGCCCGAGAGTTCTTCCGCTGTCTCGTGGAGGGGCTGTCGGTCCGTACCGACACCGCCGAAATGGTGCGTCGCGTCCAGACCCGTTACGCCGGGCAGTCGGGGGGAGCGCTGGCCACGGCACTCCGCCGCTGTCTGGAGACCTGTCACCAGTTGCGCGCTTCCCGCGCCGGCACGCATGAGGAGTGTTCCCGAGGATGACCGACACCGATCGCACCGCCCCCTCCGGTCCCCTGGACGGGATCCTCGTCGCCGACCTGTCCCGGGTGCTCGCCGGGCCCTACGCCACCATGCTGCTGGCCGACCTCGGAGCCGAGGTCGTCAAGGTGGAACACCCCGGTCACGGAGACGACACCCGCTCGTGGGGACCGCCCCGGGCCGGTGGGGAGGCCGCCTACTACCTGGCCGTCAACCGCGGCAAACGGAGTCTGGCCGTGGACGTCAAGGACCCCGACGGTCTGGCCGCGGTGCGGGAGCTGTGCGCGCGCGCCGACGTGGTGGTCCAGAACTTCCGTCCGGGTGTGGCCGAACGGCTCGGCCTGGGGTACGCGGCGGTGCGGGAGCGCAACCCCGCGGTGGTCTACTGCTCCATCAGCGGCTTCGGCCCCGGGCACGTCCCCGCCCAACGGCCGGGGTTCGACCTGATCGTGCAGGCGGAGAGCGGGCTGATGGCGGTGACGGGCGAGCCAGACGGCGCGCCGGCCAAGGTGGGCGTCGCCGTGACCGACGTCCTGACCGGGCTCAACGCGGCCGTGGCGATCCTCGGCGCGCTGGTGCGCGCCCGCGCGTCGGGAAGGGGCGAGCACGTCACCGTGTCGCTGATCGGCTCCGCCCTGTCCGGGCTGGTCAACCTCGCCCAGCAGGCCCTGGTCACCGGCCGCGAGCCGGGACGCGCCGGCAACGCCCACGGCGCGATCGTGCCCTACCAGGTCTTTCCCACCGCCGATTCCGACATCGTGATCGCCGCCGGCAACGACACGCTGTACCGGCGCCTGTGCGCCGTGCTGGAGCGGCCGGACCTGGCGGCCGACCCACGCTACGCCACCAACCCCGGCCGGGTGGAGCATCGCGGGGAACTGGTCGCCGAGATCACCTCGGTACTGCGTGGGCGCGGCGCCGAGGAGTGGACCCGGCTGCTGATGGAGGCGGGCGTGCCGGTGGGCCGGGTGCGTGGCGTGCTCGACGCGATCCGCACGGCCGACGCGGCCGGCGACGACGTCACCATGACGACCGACCACCCCACCGCCGGGCGCCTGGACCTGGTCCGGGCCGGCTTCCGGCTGGAGTCCCAGGCCGATGACGCCGGCGCGGTGTCACCGCCTCCCCTCCTGGGTCAGCACTCGGCCTCCGTGCTCGCCGAGCTGGGCTTCACGGCCGAGCAGATCGGCGGGATGATCGACCGGGGCGCGGCCCGGCAGGCCACTCCCTGACGATCCGCCCGCCAGCACGCTCGGTTCCCTGGACATCCACACCACAACCGAAAGGACCCATCATGGGCGACCAGCACAAGCCCGCCGCCCCCGACGCGCGGGACTTCCTCGCCGTTGACACGTCGCTGGACGCGGAGGAGGGCTCGATCCGCGACACGGTCCGCGACTTCGCGACCCGGGAGCTCCTCCCCCACGTCGCCGACTGGTTCGAGGCCGGCACGATCCCCGACCCTCGCGGACTGGCCAAGGCGTTCGGCGACCTCGGCGTGTTCGGCATGCACCTGGAGGGCTACGGGTGCGCCGGGACGAGCGCGGTCGCCTACGGGCTGGCCTGTCGTGAACTGGAGGCGGTGGACTCGGGGCTGCGCAGCTTCGTGTCGGTCCAGGGGTCACTGGCGATGACCGCGATCCACCGGTACGGCTCGGAGGAGCAGAAACGGGAGTGGTTGCCGCGCATGGCGGCCGGCGAGGCGATCGGCTGCTTCGGACTGACCGAACCGGACTCCGGCAGCGACCCCGGATCGATGCGCACCCGCGCCCGCCGTGACGGCTCCGACTGGATCCTCGACGGGACGAAGATGTGGATCACCAACGGCTCGGTGGCCGATGTCGCCGTGGTCTGGGCGACGACGGAAGAGGGGATCCGCGGGTTCCTCGTCCCCGCGGGAACGCCCGGCTTCAGCGCCAACGTGATCCACCGCAAGCTGTCGTTGCGCGCGTCGATCACCTCCGAACTGGTGCTCGACGGAGTGCGGCTGCCGGAGTCGGCGCGGCTTCCCGGTGCGGCCGGTCTGGGCGCGCCGTTGTCGTGCCTCAACGAGGCCCGTTACGGGATCGTGTGGGGGGTCGCCGGCGCGGCGCGCGCCTGCTACGAGGCCGCGCTGGAGTACGCCGGCACGAGGGTGCAGTTCGGCCGTCCGATCGCGGCCTTCCAACTCACCCAGCGCAAGATCGCCGACATGGTCGTGGACGTCAACTCCGCCGCCCTGACTGCGCTCCAGATCGGCCGGCTCAAGGACGCCGGCGCCTGCCACCACACCCAGGTCAGCTACGGCAAGTTTGCCAACGTCGCGGCGGCCCAACGGGTGGCCGGCGCCGCGCGGTCGATCCACGGCGCGAACGGGATCACCCTGGAGTATCCGGTGCTGCGGCACCTGCTGAACCTGGAGACCGTGGCCACCTACGAGGGCACCGAGGAGGTGCACGCGCTCAGTCTGGGACAGGCGGTGACGGGTATCCCGGCGTTCCGATGAGCCCCTTCGCCCCCGCGGGTTCGCCGTCGGGCCGGCGGGTATGGAGGGTGCGCGCGAGGTGATCGTCGCGCCCCCCAGAATGGAGGGGAGTGCGACGTAGGGAGAGGCGATGACGAACGGCACCAGGCGATTTGAGATGACCAGACTGCGACGCACGGCGAACGCCCTCATCGGCGGTCTCGTCAAGTACGGCGCCGCGCCACGGGAGACCCACCTGCTCACCACCCGCGGCGCGAAGTCCGGGTTCCTGCGTACAACGCCGATCAGTCTCGTGGAGAACGCCAACGGCCGTTTCCTGGTCGCTCCCTACGGCCCCGTGGGCTGGGTCCGCAACCTCCGCAAGGAGGGCATCGCGACGCTGCGCCGGGGCGGTTGGATCGAGCTGATCAGCGTTCTCGAGGTCGAACCCGAACGGGCGGCGCCGGTACTGCGCGAGTACCTCGCCCATCCCCGGGCCGTGGTGGTCGGTTCCTACTTCGAGGTGGGCCGTGACTCCTCCGACACCGAGTTCGTGGAGGCGGCACCCAACCATCCGGTGTTCGAGATCGTGCGCAGCACCACCATTCGCATCTGAGGCCCGCCGGAGGCGGCGTCGCGGTGGATCCCGCGACGCCGCCTCCGGCATGTCAGGGGGAGATCCGTCCCTGAGAGTCCTCCGAAAGCAGCATCCCGGTTCGGCATTCGGCAGGAGGCGCGGGAGACGCCCGGGCGGAAGTATCGGAAGCGTTCCGGCCGGAAGGGCGGCCGACTGATGGAGGGACGCTGACGATGGAGACCACGACCACACGGACCGGAGTAGCCGCGGGGCCGGCCGCGGCGCGGCGACTGCCGCTGCTCGACGTGTTACGTGGCGTGGCGATCCTGGGCACGCTCGGCACGAACGTGTGGATCTTCACCGCCCCGGGCGGCGACATCGCTCCGCTGGCGGCCGGCACTCCACTGGTGCCGTTGGACTCGCTGCTGACGGACCCCTCGCTCTCCGGAATCGCCGAGGTGCTGCTCCGCTTCGCCGCCAACGGAAAGTTCCTGGCCCTGCTGACCGTGCTGTTCGGCGTGGGCCTGGCGATCCAGTTCCGTTCGGCGGCCCGGCGAGGGGACCGTTGGCCCGGGCGCTACCGCTGGCGGGCGCTGTTCCTGCTGTTCGAGGGGGCGGTGCACTTCACCCTGGTGTTCGCCTGGGACGTGCTCATGGGGTACGCGGTGACCGCGCTGATCGTCGCGTGGCTGCTCCCCCGCTCCCGCGTGGTCCAGCGGGTCGCGTTGTGGGGCTCGGGGGCGTTCCACGTCATCGCGATGACCGCGTTGACCGTGGTGCTGGTGGCCGCGGCCCGCTCCGAACCCGGCGGCGGGGACGCCTCCGCGGTCGAGGATCCCGTGGTCGCGCTCTACGCCCAGGGCGGTTACCTCGACCTGGTGGCCTTCCGGCTGGCCAACGTGGCCGTGCTCCGCGCCGAGATGGTGGTGGCGCTGCCGTTGATGGTGTGCCTGTTCCTGGTGGGGGTGCGGCTGTTCAGGGCCGGGGCGTTCGATCCCGGCGCCTCCGGGCGGCGCATACGGACGCGCATGCTGGTCTGGGGCGTGGGCGCGGGCCTGCCGCTGAACCTGGCGACGACGTTGGCCGGGCCCGACTTCTTCCTGCTCGACCGCTACGTCGCCGCGCCGGTACTGGCGATCGGCTACATCGGCCTGGTGGGGGTCGTGATGGACCGCGTCCGGCGTCCGGGGCCGCTCACGCACGGCCTGTCGGCGCTGGGCCGTACGGCGCTGTCGGGCTATGTCGCGCAGAACGTGGCGTGCATGCTGCTGTGCTACGGCTTCGGGCTGGGACTGGCCGAGCGGATGGCCGGCAGTGGGCCGTGGTGGGTGCTGGGCCTGTGGGCCGCGGTCAGCCTGCTGCTGGTCGTGGCGGCTTCCCTGTGGCTGCGCCGTTTCTCGCAGGGGCCGCTGGAGGCCGTGCAGAAATGGACGCTGGCTCGCCTGCCCTCGGCCTCCTGAGGCGCCCATGGACGAGACGGGACGGGACCCGCGCATGACCGCGCGGGTCCCGTCCCGGCGTTGTCGCGTGCGGGGCAGGCGGTCAGGCCCCGACGGCGCTCTTCAGCGCCTCGGCCCGGTCGGTGCGCTCCCAGGTGAACTCCGGGAGCTCGCGGCCGAAGTGACCGTAGGCGGCGGTCTTGGAGTAGATCGGGCGCAGCAGGTCGAGGTCGCGGATGATGGCGGCCGGACGCAGGTCGAAGACCTCGAGGACCGCCTTCTCGATCAGCTCGGGGGCGACCTGCTCGGTGCCGAAGGTCTCCAGGAAGACGCCGACCGGGTGCGCCTTGCCGATGGCGTAGGCGACCTGGACCTCGGCGCGCTCGGCCAGCCCCGCGGCCACGACGTTCTTGGCCACCCAGCGCGTGGCGTAGGCCGCGGAACGGTCGACCTTGGAGGGGTCCTTGCCGGAGAAGGCGCCGCCACCGTGGCGCGCGTAGCCGCCGTAGGTGTCGACGATGATCTTGCGGCCGGTCAGACCGGCGTCTCCCATGGGGCCGCCGATCTCGAAGCGGCCGGTCGGGTTGACCAGGAGGCGGTAGTCGTCGGTCTCGAGGCCGTAGCTGGCCACGACCGGGGCGATCACGTGCTCCTTGATGTCGGGCGTGAGCAGCTCGCCGAGGTCGATGTCCGAGGCGTGCTGGCTGGAGACCACGACGGTGTCCAGCCGGACCGGGGTGGCGCCGTCGTACTCGATCGTGACCTGGGTCTTCCCGTCAGGGCGCAGGTAGGGGATGGTGCCGTCGCGGCGCACCTCGGACAGCCGCTGGGACAGCGCGTGGGCGAGCTTGATCGGCAGGGGCATGAGCTCGGGGGTCTCGCGGTTGGCGTAACCGAACATCAGCCCCTGGTCGCCCGCGCCCTGGAGGTCGAGGTCGTCGGAGTCCTGGTTCTCGCGCTTCTCGTAAGCGGTGTCCACGCCCTGGGCGATGTCGGGGGACTGCGCGCCGATCGAGACGGAGACCCCGCAGGAGGCCCCGTCGAATCCCTTCGCGGAGGAGTCGTAGCCGATCTCGAGGATCTTCTCCCGGATGATGCTGGGAATGTCGACGTAGGTTTCGGTGGTGACCTCACCGGCGACGTGCACCTGCCCGGTGGTGATCAGCGTCTCGACGGCGACCCGGCTCTTCGGGTCGTCCTTGAGCATTGCGTCGAGGATCGCGTCACTGATCTGGTCGGCCATCTTGTCGGGGTGGCCTTCGGTGACCGACTCGGAGGTGAAAAGGCGACGGGACACGTTGAGGGACTCCTTGCAGCGGCTGCTGGCTGACAGTTGTCGGCGGCGATCGGTACCCGAGGGACGCTACCGCCCGCAGGTCTCCGGCCGACGCGATCGATTGGTGGGAACCACTGTAGTAGGGCGCCTTCCCGCACGGCATCCGCACAACAGTACGACACCGGCGATGGCATGTCACCATGGAATCCCACCAAATGACGACCTTACCGGTGGGTTTTCACCGGGACAGCCTTTCCGTCACCAGATCCCACACCCGATCGGCCAGATCCTCCTTGGGACCGCGCGGGATCTCGGTGCTCGTACCGTCGCGGCCGAGCACGACCGCCTGGTTGTCGACGGTCCCAAAGGCCCTGCCCCGACCGACCTGGTTGACCACGAGCAGGTCGCAGCCCTTGCGGGCGAGCTTGGCGCGCCCGTTCTCCAAGACGTCGTCGGTCTCGGCCGCGAACCCGACGATGACCTGGTCAGCCCGCGCGCGCTCGCGCACCAGCTCGGCGAGCACGTCAGGGTTCTCGACCAGGGTGATCGGCGCGGGTGCGGCCCCCGTCTTCTTGATCTTCCCACCGGCCTCACTGGAGGGCCGGAAGTCGGCGACCGCCGCGGCCATCACCACGGCGTCGGCCGCGGGCGCCTCGGCCAGAACGGCCTCGCGCAGCTCCAACGCGGAACCGACCCTGCGCACCTCGACCCCCGCGGGGTCGGCCAGCTCCACGTTGGCCGAGACGAGGGTGACCTGGGCGCCGCGGGCCACCGCGGTGGCCGCCAGCGCGTACCCCTGCCGTCCCGAGGAACGGTTGCCGATGAACCGGACCGGGTCGATGGGCTCGCGGGTGCCCCCCGCCGAGATCACCACCCGCCGGCCGGCCAGATCGGTGGACAGGGCGCCGCGCGCGAGCACGCGCCGTCCCACGGCGAACAGCTCGGCGGGGTCGGGCAGCCGGCCACGGCCGGTGTCGGCGCCGGTGAGCCGGCCCACCGCCGGGTCCAAGACGATGGCGCCCCGCGATCGCAGTGTCGCGACGTTGGCCTGTGTGGCCGGGTGCTCCCACATCTCGGTGTGCATCGCCGGAGCGAACACCACCGGACAGCGGGCGGTGAGCAGCGTATTGGTGAGCAGGTCGCCGGCCAGGCCGTGGGCCGCCCTGGCGAGCAGGTCGGCGGTGGCGGGGGCGACGAAGACGAGATCGGCGCGCTGGCCGATGCGTACGTGCGGGACCTCGTGGACCCCGTCCCACACACCGGTGGCGACCGGACGGCCGGACAGCGCGGCCCACGTCGGCTCACCGACGAAACGCAACGCCTCGGCGGTCGGCACGACGGTGACCCCGTGCCCGGATTCGGTGAAGCGCCGCAACAGGTCGCAGACCTTGTAGGCGGCGATGCCCGCGCCCACTCCCAGGACGACTTCGGGCTGGTGTTCAGTGCTCACGGTCGAACCCTAACGAAACCGCCCCGGCCCCTGGTGGGCGACCCCGGACGGTCCGTCTCAGACGCCCTCGTAGGGGTCCGCGCTGAGCAGCCCCTCCTTGACCTCGCGCAGGGCGATGGACAGCGCCTTCTCCTGGACCTGGGTCTCGACGAGCGGCCCGACGTACTCGAGCAGGCCCTCGCCCAGCTGGGCGTAGTAGGCGTTGATCTGCCGAGCGCGCTTGGAGGCCATGGTGACCAGGCTGTACTTGCTGTCGACGACCTGCAGGAGCTCGTCGATGGGCGGGTTGGTGATGCCTTCGGCGACAGGCAGGGTGCCAGCCACGTTGCGTACTCCCGGATATCGACCGGCCCCGTGTCGACGGGGCCGTGGGTGGATCGTGCGGTGGCCGTCGCAGAGCGCCCCTGGGCTGCCGCCCTGTCGGGTCGCCCCTATCACACAGACGGCGCGAACATCAACGCTAGCAGCTCATCGCACACGTCGCGCACGGACGTGTTGACGAGCGTGGTGTCGAACTCCTTCTCGGCCGCGAGTTCGACGCGGGCCGTGTCGAGGCGGCGGCGGATCACCTCGGGCGATTCGGTGCCGCGGCCGGTCAGCCGGCGCACCAGCTCGTCCCACGAGGGCGGGGCCAGGAAGACGAGATAGGCGTCGGGCATGTTCTCGCGGACCTGGCGCGCCCCCTGGAGCTCGATCTCCAGCAGCACGGGATCGCCGCCGGCGAGCCGTTCGACGACGGGACGGCGCGGGGTCCCGTAGCGGTTTCCCGAGAACTCGGCCCACTCCAACAGCTGCCCTTCGGCCACGAGGCGGTCGAACTCCTCGTCGGAGACGAAGTGGTACTCGACGCCGTCGGTCTCGCCCGGACGAGGGGCGCGGGTGGTCACCGAGACCGAGAGCCACACCTCGGGGTGGCGTCGGCGGATCTCCTTGACGACCGTGCTCTTGCCCACTCCCGACGGCCCCGACAGGACGATGAGCCTCTTCGACGGGCTGGTAGGGCTGGCGTCGTTCCGCGGCTCAACAGGCACTGGATTCCAAACTCTCAACCCCGCGCGAGCGGATCGACGGTTGTTCGTGCTCCGGCACCGCGTGGACGAAGGCGACGCGCGTGCCGTGCGCCCGACCTCGTCGCGGACGGCCCCATAAAGCCGTTCCGGCACATCGAGCGGGCCGTTGGCATGGGTCTTTTATACCACCGTGCCGCGGCGCGACCGGGCGGGATCGCGATCGGAAGATCGCTCTCGCCCCAGGTCACACCGCGGCATCGGTGTCCGGTCGGCCGGAGCCTAGGGCTCGCGACCTGCGGTCACCGAGCGGGACATCCACGTGCCGGATCTCCCGCTCGGGACCGTCCGGTTATTCGGCGCTGCCGAACTCGCGCTCCAGCGCGGCGCGCTGGTTGGCCCCGAGACCACGGACACGCCGGGACTCGGCGATGTTGAGGCGCTCCATGATCTGCTTGGCGCGGACCTTGCCGACGCCGGGGAGCGACTGCAGCAAGTCGGAGACCTTCATCTTGCCGATGACGTCATCGGTCTGCCCGTCGGCGAGGACCTCGGACAGGGAGATGCCACCGTGCTTGAGACGGTTCTTGACTTCCGCACGCTCTTTTCTGGCCTTCGCGGCTTTTTCCAGAGCCGCGGCGCGCTGTTCAGGAGTGAGGGGAGGAAGGGCCACGCCGGGTCACCTCGGTTTTCTCTCGTTTGCGGAGGGCGGACGCCTGCGCAAGTTAGTAGGTTCCGGGCCTGTTCGGCAACGCAAAGTGGCTTTTCAAGCGCTATTTCGTCCAACTAACTACGTTGCGTTATCAGGCGATCGCGGAGAGGTGATGAAAATCGGGATTCCGGCCTCTTGCGCAGCCGCCTCCCTCTTTCCCCTTCCAGGACCGGAACCGACGTGACCTTTCCCACTCCGGCCCATTTCGGCCACATTTCGGTTGGGCCTTTATCCCTCCCACTTATGACCGTAAGTGGGCCTACCGAGGGTCACGCCGACGCCGTCGACGCCCTGCGCAGTGCCGCGGCGATCGTCGCCGCCGCCGCACCGGGGTCGGCGGCGCGGGTGATCGGACGACCGATCACCAAGAGATCGGCCCCCGCTGCGATCGCCTCCTCCGGCGTCGCCACGCGGGCCTGGTCCCCCTTGTCGGCCCCCGCAGGACGGACGCCGGGGGTGATGAGCGTGATGTCCGGACCGACCTCCGCGCGCAGCGAGGACACCTCGTGCGGCGAGCACACCAGCGCCCGCGCCCCCGCCTCCACCGACAGCACGGCCAGGCGGCGGACCGCGTCGTGGGCCGGGCCCCGCAGCCCGATCTCCTCCAACGCGGCGTCCTCCAGCGAGGTCAAGACGGTCACGGCGGCGATCCTGGTCTCGGGGGCGGCCTCGACGGCCGCGCGGATCATGTCGCGCCCGCCCGCCGCGTGGACCGTCAGGATCGAGGGGCGCAGCCGGGCGACGGAGCGCGCGGCGCCGGCCACCGTGGCGGGGATGTCGTGCAACTTCAGGTCGAGGAAGAGCGCGACCTTGTTGGCGCCGCGCATGGAGGCGATGACGTCGGGCCCATAGCGCAGGTAGAGCTCCAGGCCGACCTTGACCGTACTGACGTGCGGGGCGACCGACGACGCCCAGCGGGCTGCGGTCTCGATGTCGGGTGCGTCGATGGCGACGGCGATGGGCGCGACCACGTTCGTTCTCCTTCGTTCTCCGGGTGAGCGGCTCTCGTGGGCGTCCGCAGGTGACGGAGCCCCTGTGGGGGACGCACGGTGCCATCGCGCGTCTCGCGACGGCACCGTGCCGGGCCCACGCGGGCGCACTGCCCCGTGCGGTTCCCCGGCTGGACCGGATCATGCCCGTGGCAGTGCGATCGCGCTGGTGATTCGGGGTGCCCGGACCTGCCGGGCACCGGATCTGTCATCGTCTGCGGCGCTCAAAGGGCCGTGGCCGCCCCGCCGCTACTTCGGCCTCTCCTCGGCCGTTCCCAGCGGGAACGGCCCGCCACAGGCCATCTCAGCGCGCCCGGTTCAACGCAGCGCCGTGGCTCCCAGAGGTCGGTGGGCGGCGCCGATGAGGTCCCCCACCCGGGCGACGCCTCGTTCCTCCAGGGCCTCCTCGAACTCCCGCAGAATGCGCACGCAGGCGGAGGGATCGTGGAAGATGACCGTTCCCACGGCCACCGCCGAGGCCCCCGCGAGCAGGAACTCCAACGCGTCGGAACCGGTGCGCACGCCCCCCATCCCGATGATGGGAACATCAGGCAGCGCGGCGTGCACCCGATAGACGCAGGCGATCGCGATCGGGCGGATCGCCGGCCCCGACAGCCCGCCCGTCCCCCCGGCGACCGCGGGACGCATCGTCGCGGTGTCGATCGCCATGCCGCGCACCGTGTTGATCATGGACAGCCCGTCGGCCCCGGCCTCGGCGCAGGCCGTGGCCAGCCCCACCAGGTCCGGCACGTCCGACGACAGCTTGGCGAAGACCGGGATGTCCGAGCGGGCCGAGGCGCGGACCACGCGCACCACCCGCGCCGCCGCCGCCGGGTCCTCGGTGAAGTCGCGCCCGCGGTCGGCCAGGTTGGGGCTGGACAGGTTGATCTCGATCATCGTGACCCCCGGCGCCATGGACAGGCGCCGGGCCAGCTCCGCGTACTCCTCGGCAGAGCCCCCCGCGATCGAGACCACGGCGCGCCCGCCGCGCGCCAGCAACCAGGGCAGGTCCCGCTGGAGGAACACCTCGATCCCCGGGCCCTGGAGCCCGATCGCGCTGAGCATCCCGCTGGGGGTCTCGGCCATGCGCGGCGCCGGACGTCCCGCCCGCGGCTCCAGCATCACCGATTTGGTGACGACCGCGCCGATCCGGGCGACGTCGAAGAACTGGGCCAGTTCACGTCCCGCGCCCGCGCAACCCGCCGCGGTCATGATCGGATTGGCCAGCTCCACGTCCCCCAGTCGGGTCCGCAGGTCGGGACTCATCCCGGACGCACCTTTCGTTGCCTCGTCCCGGCCGGACCCGTCGGTCCGCCGGGCCTCCTCCTGTGTCCCCCCGCCGCCTGCGGGCACCTCGGCCACCGGCGGGAGCAGGGGGCCGCCCGCGCCCTTCCACCATGTCGCGCCGGGAGTCGTCGCGGCCACGGCTAACCCGCCTCGCGCGTCTGGACGGCGTCGTCACCGTGCGTCTTCCAGCCCGGGGCGCCCAGGGCGTCGAAGGGGATGGTGCCGACGTCGTCGAAGCGCACCCGCTCGCCCCGGAACACCGGACCGTCCACACAGGAGCGCGTCATACGGGTGATGCCGTCATCGCCGATCACCGGGATGACGCACGTCATGCACACCCCGGTGCCACAGGCCATCGTCTCCTCGACCGACACCTGCACCGGGATGTCGTAGCGCGCCGCCAGCGCGGTGACCTCGCGCAGCATCGGCATCGGCCCGCAGGCGTAGATCACGTCGGAGCGGGCGTCCTCGACGACCTGGGGCAGCACCTCGGTGACCTGGCCGCGCAGGCCGAAGGAGCCGTCGTCGGTGGTGAAGGTCGCGGTCTCGGCGACCCTGCGCGCGGTGATGGCGCCGAAGACCCGTTCCGCGTCGGCCGCGCCCAGCACGAAGTCGACCCGGCAGCCCCGCCGGCGCAGCGTGTGCGCCAATGGGAACAGCGGCGCGGCCCCCGCGCCGCCGCCCACCAGCACGCAGTTGACCGGGTCGCGCGGCAACGGGAAGGGACGTCCCAGCGGCCCCACGATGTCGAGCAGGTCCCTGGAACGCCGCTCGGCCAGCCAGGCGGTGCCCCGTCCACGCACCGCGAAGAGGAACTCCACGGTTCCCCCGTAGTCGGGCTTGACCTCGTGGATGGCGAACGCGCGGCGGAGCAGCATGCTGGACTGCTCACCGCCCACCGCCACCGCGACGAACTGTCCCGAACGGAACCTCTCGGCGATGCCCGGCGCCACCACGGTGATGGCGTGGTAGGCGTCGACACGCCGCACCGTCAGCACCGGACTGCGCATCTGCACGGGTCGGAAATCACTCACTGTCCACTGGCCTCGCTTCGCTCGGTGGATCCGGGGCGGTCGGACCCGGTTCCACGTCTCGCGCCGGTCCGGCGGCCTCCCTCGTCGGTTCCCCCACAGCTTCTCCGGACAGGTCGCGGACCGCGAGCACGGCACGCGCGAAACCACCGAATCGGTCCGAAGAGGGTCCGGGTACGCCGGACGCCCCGCTGTCGACAGCAGGGCGTCCGGACCGCCCCTGAGTCTAGCCCCGGCGCGCCTGAAGGCTCTCGGCGTGCTCCTGGAGCGAGCGCACCCCGATGTCGCCGCGCACGAGAGCCTCGATGCCCTGGACCGCGGCGGACAGGCCCTGGACCGTGGTGACGCTGGGCACGCCCCGCACCACCGCGGCCGTGCGGATCTCGTAACCGTCCAGGCGCGGGCCCGACTGTCCCGCACCGCCGAAGGGGGTGTTGACGATCAGGTCCACCTTGCCGTCGTGGATGAGCCCGACGATGGTGGGCTCCCCGTTGGGACCGGGCCCTTCGCTGTGCTTGCGCACGACTTGGGCCTGGACCCCGTTACGGCGCAGCACCCAGGCCGTCCCCTCGGTCGCCAGGATCTCGAAACCGAGGTCGGCCAGCCGCTTGACCGGGAAGATCATCGTGCGCTTGTCACGGTTGGCCACCGAGACGAAGACCGTCCCCGAGCGGGGCAGCGACCCGTAGGCGGCGAGCTGGGACTTGGCGTAGGCCGACCCGAAGTCGACGTCGAGTCCCATGACCTCGCCGGTGGAGCGCATCTCCGGCCCGAGGACCGTGTCGACCCCCTCGCCCTTGCGGTCGATGAAGCGGTTGAAGGGCAGCACCGCCTCCTTCACCGACACCGGCGCGTCCATCGGCAGCGTGCCGCCGTCGCCCTCGGCCGGGAGCAGCCCCTCGGCCCGCAGTTCGCGGATCGAGGCCCCCAGCATGACCCGGGCCGCCGCCTTGGCCAGGGGGACGGCCGTGGCCTTGGAGACGAAGGGCACGGTGCGCGAGGCGCGCGGGTTGGCCTCCAGGACGTAGAGCACGCCCGAGGCCAGCGCGTACTGGACGTTGAGCAGGCCGCGCACCCCGGTCCCGCGGGCGATGGCCTCGGTGGAGTAGCGGATGCGCTCGATGTCCTCGTTGCCGAGCGTGATCGCCGGCAGCGCGCACGCCGAGTCGCCGGAGTGGATACCGGCCTCCTCGATGTGCTCCATGATGCCCCCGAGGTAGAGGTCGGCGCCGTCGTAGATGGCGTCGACGTCGATCTCGATGGCGTCGTCGAGGAAGCGGTCGACGAGCACCGGGTGTTCGGTGCTCACCTCGGCGTTGCGCTCGATGTAGTCGCGCAGCATCGTCTCGTTGTAGACGATCTCCATGCCGCGTCCGCCGAGCACGTAGGAGGGACGCACCAGGACGGGGTAGCCGATCTCGTCGGCGACCGCCTTGGCCTCCTCGAAGGACTGGGCCATGCCGTGCTTGGGCGCGGGCAGGCCGGCGTCGGCGAGCACCTTGCCGAACGCGCCGCGGTCCTCGGCCAGGTCGATGCTCTCGGGGCTGGTGCCGACGATCGGGACGCCCGCCTCCTGGAGGCCGCGCGCCAGGCCCAGAGGAGTCTGGCCCCCCAGTTGGACGATCACGCCGATCACCTCGCCGGTGAGCTGCTCGGCGCGGACGACCTCCAAGACGTCCTCCAGCGTCAGCGGCTCGAAGTAGAGCCGGTCGCTGGTGTCGTAGTCGGTGGAGACCGTCTCGGGGTTGCAGTTGACCATCACGGTCTCGTAGCCGGCCTGCGACAGCGCGAAGGAGGCGTGGACACAGCTGTAGTCGAACTCCACGCCCTGGCCGATGCGGTTGGGGCCGGAGCCGAGGATGATGACCTTGGGCCGGCTCCCCTCGGGGACCTCGGTCTCCTCGTCGTAGCTGGAGTACAGGTAGGGCGTGTTGGCGGCGAACTCCGCGGCGCAGGTGTCGACGGTCAGGTAGACCGGGTGGATCCCGAGCGCGTGACGCAGCTCCCGCACCACCTCCTCGGACTTGCCGAGGATCTCGCCGATCTGCTGGTCGGAGAAACCGAGCCGCTTGACCGAGCGCAGCAGGTCGGCGTCCACCTGGGGGGCCGCGGCCAGCTCGCGCGCGGTCTCCTCCAGCAGCAGCAGCTGGTCGAGGAACCACGGGTCGATGCGGGTGGCGGCGTGCAGCTCGGCCACCGTCGCCCCCGCCCGCAGCGCCTGCTGGACCAGGCGCAGCCGACGCTCGCCGGGGGTGGCGACGGCGCGCAGCAGCTCGTCCTTGTCGCCGGGCTCGCCCGCCCAGGTGAATCCGACGCCCTTCTTCTCCAGGGAGCGCATCGCCTTTTGCAGCGCCTCGGGGAAGGAACGGCCGATCGCCATGGCCTCGCCCACCGACTTCATGGTCGTGGTGAGGCCGGGGTCGGCTCCGGGGAACTTCTCGAAGGCGAACCGCGGCACCTTGACCACGACGTAGTCGAGGCTCGGCTCGAAGCTGGCCGGGGTCTCGGCGGTGATGTCGTTGGGGATCTCGTCGAGCGTGTAGCCGACCGCGAGCTTCGCGGCGATCTTGGCGATCGGGAAGCCCGTGGCCTTGGAGGCCAGCGCCGAGGAACGCGAGACCCGCGGGTTCATCTCGATGACGATGATCCGGCCGGTCTGGGGATGGACGGCGAACTGGATGTTGCAGCCGCCGGTGTCCACGCCGACCTCGCGGATGACCGCGATGCCGATGTCGCGCATCCGCTGGTACTCGCGGTCGGTGAGGGTCATGGCGGGCGCCACCGTGATCGAGTCGCCGGTGTGCACGCCCATGGGGTCGAGGTTCTCGATGGAGCAGACGACGACCACGTTGTCGTTGGCGTCGCGCATCAGCTCCAGCTCGTACTCCTTCCAGCCGAGGATCGACTCCTCCAGGAGCACCTCGGTGGTCGGCGACAGCGCCAGGCCCTGTCCGGCGATGCGGCGCAGCTCCTGCTCGTTGTGGGCGAAGCCCGAACCGGCGCCGCCCATGGTGAACGAGGGCCGCACCACGACCGGGTAGGACAGCTCCTCGGCCGCGGCCAGGCACTCCTCCAGGGTGTGGCAGATGCGGGAGCGGGCGGACTCCCCGCCGATCCGCTCGACGATGCCCTTGAAGGTCTCGCGGTCCTCACCGGACTGGATCGCCTCGACGTTGGCGCCGATCAGCTCGACGCCGTACTTGTCGAGGACCCCCGCCTCGTGCAGCGCGACAGCGGTGTTGAGGGCGGTCTGCCCGCCCAGCGTGGGCAGCAGGGCGTCGGGACGCTCCTTGGCGATGATCTTCTCGACCATCTCGGGGGTGATCGGCTCGACGTAGGTGGCGTCGGCGATCTCCGGATCGGTCATGATCGTGGCCGGGTTGGAGTTCACCAGGATGACACGCAGGCCCTCTGACTTGAGGACCCGGCAGGCCTGGGTGCCGGAGTAGTCGAACTCCGCTGCCTGCCCGATGACGATCGGTCCGGAACCGACCACGAGGACGGATGAAAGGTCACTACGGCGCGGCATTGCTCTTCCTCTGCGGAGGTGGTTGATGCGCGGGGCCCGCGGCGATCGGCGCGGTCGCCCCGCGGACGACGGGGTTCCCCGGCTGTCGGGGAGAGGCGGGACGGGGACCGGGGGTCACCGTCGGCCTTCGCGCGAAGGCCGACGGTCGGCTCCGGCGTGTCTCACCCAGCGGCCCGCACGGACACCGCGCCTTTCCGCTCGGCCATGAGGTCGCAGAACGCGTCGAAGAGCTCGGCGGCGTCGTGCGGGCCGGCCGCGGCCTCGGGGTGGTACTGGACGCTGAAGGCGGGCCGGTCCAGCAGCCGCAACCCCTCGACCACGCCGTCGTTGAGGTCGACGTGGCTGACCTCGGCCCGGCCGTAGGGGGTGTCGAACGGGCCGTCGGTGGGCGCGTCGACCGCGAAGCCGTGGTTGTGGCTGGTGATGTGGACCCGCTTGGTGTGCACGTCCTGGACCGGCTGGTTGACGCCGCGGTGACCGAATCGCAGCTTGTAGGTCCCCAGGCCGAGGGCGCGGCCGAGCACCTGGTTGCCGAAGCAGATGCCGAAGAGGGGCTTGCCCGCCTCCAGGACGCCGCGCATCGCGGCGACCGGGCCGTCGGCGGTGGCGGGGTCGCCGGGGCCGTTGCTGAAGAACACCCCGTCGGTGTCGAGCGCGAGGATGTCCTCGGCGGTCGAGTCGGCGGGCAGGACGTGCACCTCGCACCCGCGTTCGGCCAGGCGCTGGGGGGTCATGGCCTTGATGCCCAGGTCGACGGCCGCGACCGTGAAGCGGGTGGCCACCCCCTCGGGGGGACGGACCACGTAGGGCCGGGCCGTGGTGACCTCGGCGGCCAGGTCGGCCCCTGCCATCCCGGGACTGGCCAGGACCCGCTCCAGCAGGGCCGCGGGATCGGTCTCGGTGGTGCTGATCCCCGCCCGCATCGCACCGCGGTCGCGCAGGTGGCGGGTGAGCGCGCGGGTACCGGACATCGCGATGCCGACGACGCCCTGGCGGCGCAGCTCCTCGTCGAGGGTGCGCTGGGAACGCCAGTTGGAGGGGATGCGGGCCGGCTCGCGCACGACGTATCCGGCGACCCAGATACGACCGGACTCGGGGTCGTCGTCGTTGACCCCGGTGTTGCCGATGTGCGGGGCCGTCATGGCCACGATCTGGCGGTGGTAGGAGGGGTCGGTGAGGGTCTCCTGGTAACCGGTCATCCCGGTGTTGAACACGATCTCACCGAACGTCTCGCCCTCGGCGCCGAAGGAACGACCGTGGAACACCCGGCCGTCCTCCAGCACGAGCAGAGCGGGGACCTTCGGGTTGGCTGCTTGTGTGGTCACTGAATCTTCCCATCGAGAACCGTCGGAACACCGCGCAGGAACGTGGCGACGACCCGGCCGGGCAGGCGCATGCCCCGATAGGGGGTGTTGGCGCTCTTGGAGACCATGGCCGTCGGGTCGACCTCGCGCGTGGCGTCCGCGTCATAAAGCGTAACGTTGGCGGGTTCGCCGACCGCGAGCGGGCGGCCGTGCCCGCCCAGACGGCCGATGCGCGCCGGGGCGGCCGACATGCGCTCGGCGACCCCGGCCCAGTCGAGCAGCCCGGTGTCGACCATGGCGTGCTGGACCACCGAAAGGGCGGTCTCCAGCCCGATCATCCCCATCGCGGCGTTGGACCACTCGGTCTCCTTCGCCTCGATGGGGTGGGGCGCGTGGTCGGTGGCCACGCAGTCGATCGTGCCGTCGGCGAGTCCCTCGCGCAGCGCGCGGACGTCCTCGGCGGTGCGCAGCGGCGGGTTGACCTTGTAGATCGGGTCGTAGCTCTCGGCGAGGTCGTCGGTGAGCAGCAGGTGGTGGGGGGTGACCTCGGCGGTCACGTCGCAACCGCGGCTCTTGGCCCAGCGGATGATCTGCACGGATCCCTTGGTGGAGACGTGGCAGATGTGCAGGCGCGAGCCGACGTGCTCGGCGAGCAGGCAGTCGCGGGCGATGATCGCCTCCTCGGCGACGGCCGGCCATCCGGCCAGGCCCAACCGGTCGGAGACGACGCCCTCGTTCATCTGCGCGTGCTCGGTCAGCCGTGGCTCCTGCGCGTGCTGGGCGATGACACCGTCGAACGCCTTGACGTACTCCAGCGCCCGGCGCATGAGCAGCGCGTCGGAGACGCACTTGCCGTCGTCGGAGAACACGCGGACCCCGGCGATGGAGTCGGCCATCGCGCCCAGCTCGGCCAGGTGCGCGCCGTCGAGGTTCTGGGTGACCGCGCCCACCGGCTGCACGTCGCAGTATCCGGCGTCGCGGCCCAGCCGCCAGACCTGCTCGACGACACCGGCGGTGTCGGCGACGGGGTCGGTGTTGGCCATGGCGTGTACCGCGGTGTAACCGCCCATCGCGGCGGCCCGGGCACCACTGGCGACGGTCTCGGCGTCCTCGCGGCCGGGTTCGCGCAGGTGGGTGTGCAGGTCGACCAGGCCGGGCAGGGCGATCAGCCCCTCCGCATCGACGACCCGCGCGTCCCCGGCGTCCAGGCCGGCGCCGACGGCGGCGACGACGCCATCGCGCAGCAGGAGGTCGGTGGGGTGGCCGCCCAGCAGGCGGGCGCCGCGGAGCAGGTAGGTGGTGGTCTGGCTCATTCGTCGTCTCTCCTAGTTGCCGATCGCCGACTCGGACCCGCCGAGCAGCAGGTAGAGCACTGCCATGCGGACACTCACACCGTTGGTGACCTGTTCGGTGATCGTGGAGCGCGGGGAGTCGGCGACCTCGGCGGAGATCTCCATACCGCGGATCATCGGGCCGGGGTGCATGACGATGGCGTCGTCGGGCAGACGGGCGAAGCGGTCGCGGTCCAGCCCGTAACGACGGCTGTACTCACGGGCGCTGGGGAAGAAGGCGGCCTGCATGCGCTCGGCCTGGACGCGCAGCATCATGACGACGTCGCTCTTGGGCAGCACCTCGTCGAGGTCGTAGGAGACCGCGCACGGCCAGGCGCCGACCGAGACCGGCAGCAGGGTGGGCGGGGCCACCAGGGTGACCTCGGCGCCGAGCGTGCTGAGCAGCAGGACGTTGGAGCGGGCCACCCTGCTGTGCAGGATGTCGCCGACGATCGCCACGCGCAGCCCCTCCAGGCGGCCCATGCGCTCGCGCATCGTGTAGGCGTCCAGCAGGGCCTGGGTGGGGTGCTCGTGGGTGCCGTCGCCGGCGTTGAGAACCGCCCCGTCCACCCATCCGGCCAGGCGCCGAGCGGCCCCCGAGGAACTGTGCCGGATGACGACGCCGTCGGCGCCCATGGCCTGCAACGTCAGCGCGGTGTCCTTGAGGCTCTCGCCCTTGGAGACGCTGGATCCCTTGGCGGAGAAGTTGATGACGTCGGCCGACATGCGCTTGGCCGCGGCCTCGAAGGAGATGCGGGTCCGGGTGGAGTCCTCGTAGAAGAGGTTGACGACGGTCCGCCCCCGTAGTGTGGGCAGCTTCTTCACCGACCGGCCGCTGACCTGCGCGAGCTCCCTGGCCGTGTCGAGGATGAGAAGGGCCTCGTCACGGGAGAGGTCCCCGGCGGAGAGCAGGTGCCTCATCGCTTCTCCTCCTCGATCGGCTGTCCGCCGCGAGGACGGGCCGGGCCCAGCAGGACGGCGTCGCTACCGTCCAGTTCCTCCAGCAGCACGGTGACGCTCTCGCGCAGCGAGGTGGGCAGGTTCTTGCCGACGTAGTCGGCGCGGATCGGCAGTTCGCGGTGACCGCGGTCGACCAGGGTCGCGAGCTGTACCGCGCGCGGGCGGCCGATGTCGTTGAGCGCGTCCAGCGCGGCGCGGACGGTGCGGCCCGAGAAGAGGACGTCGTCGACCAGGACGACGACACGTCCGTCGATGCCCTCGGCCGGGATCTCGGTGCGCCCCAGCGCACGGGCCGGCGCCAGGCGCAGGTCGTCGCGGTACATGGTGATGTCGAGGGAGCCCCAGGGGACGGAGCGGTTCTCGACCTGCTCGATACGCCGGGCCAGCCGCCGGGCGAGAGGAACGCCGCGGGTGGGGATCCCCAGCAGCGTGATGTCGGTGCCGCCCTTGGTGCGTTCCAGCACCTCGTGGGCGATGCGGGTCAGCGCCCGGTCGATCTCGGGGCCTTCGAGGACGGCCCGCGCGCCGTCGGAGTCCGCGCGCGAGGGCGGAGCTGCGGCCTGTTCGCCACCTTCTGCATGATTTCGGGCACGCATAGTGATGACCTCCTTCCCTGCCTCACAGGACAGGTCGTTAAAGGACGTCGGACGATCATCACGCTATCAGCGCGGCACGGGAGGGCCGACATGGCAAGGACCCCATCCCCTGGAAGTTGTGATGCTCGTCACCGAGCGGAGTATTGACCAGATCCCGCCCGCCGTACTCGCTCTCGCGCCCCTAAACTTCCGGCGACAGTGGCCACAACGCGCCATCCCTTACGCCGCAGGGGTTTCCGCCTCACCTTGCCAGAATGAAGTGTCCTATTTAATTACGGTATGAGAGCCCCCTCACTTACGCACAGTTTGGCCACTGATTCGTCGCGTTTTCACCTAACGGCTTGACCTCGCGCGCTCACCGCTTTACCGTCACTGTCCGTAACCAATCTGGGTGGAACGGCTCCGCGCCGCTCCGGCCGGGCCCCGTCGTACGGGCCGCCGGACCGCCGCGTCCGTCGAGTGGGCTCGGGGAGAGTCCACCGCCCACCTTCACGGCCGGGGAGCGACGAAGAAAATGCCATCGGAATACGCCAAGTCCCTCGGCGCGCGGCTGCGCGCCATCCGCACCCAGCAGGGGCTGTCCCTGCACGGTGTCGAAGAGAAGTCCCACGGGCGCTGGAAGGCCGTCGTGGTCGGTTCCTACGAACGTGGTGACCGCGCCGTGACCGTGCAGAAGCTCGCCGAGCTCGCCGACTTCTACGGGGTCCCCATGTCGGAGCTGCTGCCGGGCGGCGCGGCGCCGACCCCGCTGGGCCCCACGCCCAAGCTGGTGATCGACCTGGAGCGCATGCAGCAGCTGCCCCAGGAGAAGGCCGGCCCGCTGGCGCGCTACGTCGCCACGATCCAGAGCCAGCGCGGCGACTACAACGGCCGCGTCCTGTCCATCCGCCAGGAGGACCTGCGCTCCCTCGCCGTCATCTACGACCGTTCGCCGGGGGACCTGACCGAGGAACTGATCAGCTGGGGCGTGCTCGACCCCGAGGCACGCCGCGCGGTCGACGCCTTCTAACGGCGGCGACCACCGGCCCGGCCTTCCTCCGTTGTGGGCCACGCTCGCTGGCGAGAGCGGCCCACAACGGCGGGTGAGGCCCGGCCCCACGCGCTCGGGCCGTGGCGGTCGCCGCCCCACCACGCGCCGGGGCGGTTCGGCCTGCGCGGGCGAGCCCGGCGGGCGGGTTCATCCCGCGCGCCGTAGCGCCGTGCCGCCGGACGTGGCTCCGAGGATCGCCCGGGCCACGTTCACGAACGTCCGGGCGTCCCTGATGAGCTCATCGGCCTCGGCCCGCGAGACCGCGTCGGGCAGGTGAGCCTCGGCCGCGGCGCGTTTGGCCGCACCCGCGGCGAAGAACCCGGCCCACTCGCGAAGTTCGGGCGCGTTCTCCTCGAGCAACTCCCACACACTGCGCAGTGCCCTGCCCCGCACCGGCCGGGCCGACGGCCCGCTTCGGTGGGCGACGATGGCCGCGCCCGCGCGCAGGGCCGCCATGTGGGCGTTGATGTAGCGCAGATCGGGATCCGAGGCGTCGACGGCGTCGCGTAGGTAACCGTGAGCCGATTCGAGCAGGTTCAGCGCCGCCGGGGCGGTCCGCGGGCGCGGGCGCGCGTTGACCAGGTCCGCGGAGAAGATGGGTGGCTGTACGACGGTCATGGATGACCTCCAAACCGGGTGCCCGTTGGATGCGGCCGGGCGAGGGGCTTCCCCTCCTCCCGCCCGACCGCTCCCGTGTCCGTCCGCCGCGGGGGCGGCGCCGGGCACGAGCCTGTGAAGGGCTCCAGGGTCACCCGTCGATCAGAAGGGGATCGGCCCCGCATACGCGGAAAGCGTTCCGTCCTTGGTGATCCGTGCGTCCGACCAGGGCTTGATTTCAGTGAACCTTATCGAACACCTGTTCGTCAAGGCCGCCCACCTGCGCCTTCGTCATCACCGGGACGCGAGCGGAACTTCCGGCGTACAATCGCCGCCATGGGACCGGCCTCTCTGCTCGTCGCCGACCGCCTCGCCGAACTCGGGGTCAACGGCGAGGTACGCGAACTCCCCCACCCCGCTCGAACCGCGGCCGACGCCGCCAGGCAGCTGGGCTGTCCGACCGGGGCGATCGCCAACAGCCTCATCTTCGCGGTGACCTGTGACAGTTCCCCCCGGCCCACCCCGCTGCTCGTGCTGACCAGCGGCGCCCACCGGGTGGACACCGCCAAGGTCGCCGCCCTCCTCGGCGCCACCTCGGTGGAACGGGCCACGCCGGAGTTCGTCCGCGCCGCCACGGGACAGCCCATCGGCGGCGTCGCCCCGTTGGGACACCCCTCGCCCATTCCCACCCTGGTCGACGAATGGCTGCGCGGGTACGACGTAGTGTGGGCGGCAGCGGGACACCCGCACACCGTCTTCCCGACCTCGTTCGCCGAACTCGTCCGGATCACCTCCGGAACGGTCGCCGACGTCGGAGCGGACTGACCAGCCGATCCCGTCCCAGGAAGCGCCGTGGACACCCAGACCGAGATATGGGATCTCGCCGCGCCGGCGTTCGTTCGCGCCATTCCGGCGCTGGCGGAGATCTACTCCGCGGCCATGCGCCCCGAGCCCGACCTTCTCCCCGGCCGGCGCGCCATCATGCACCACCACGCCGACCTGCCCTCGTTCCACTCCGTCGTGGCGGTGAAGGCCGACACGGACGAGGCCGTGGGCTTCGCCTACGGCTTCCACGGGCGGGCCGGGCAGTGGTGGCACGACGTGGTCACCCGGGAACTGACGGCGCACGATCCCGCCGCCGTTCCCCGCTGGTTCGGCGACTCCTTCGAGATCGCCGAGGTCCACGTCCGTCCGGAGTCACAGGGACGGGGCCTGGGGCGCGCCCTGCTGGAACGGCTCACCTCTGGCCGGACCGAGCGCACCGCGGCGCTGTCGACCCCCGTGGGCCCCAGCCGCGCGCGGCGGCTCTACCTCTCGTGCGGCTTCGTCGACGTGCTGGACTCGCTGCGCTTCCCGGGAAGCCCCGACCAGCCGTTCGCGATCATGGCCGCGACGCTGCCCCTACGGGAACCCGCGAGCCGGCGATCCTCCGGTAGATCTCCCGGGTCGCGGTCGACTGGTTCAGCGTGATGAAGTGGATGCCCGGCACCCCTTCGGCCAGCAGCCGTTCGCACAGACGGGTCCCCTGCTCGATACCGAGCTGACGCACCGCCTCGGGATCGTCCCCGAGGCGTTCGAACTCCTCGGCCAGACGACGGGGGAAGGGCGCTCCCGACAGCTGCTCGGAGCGCTCGATGGTGCTCAGCTTCGTCACCGGCATGATCTCGGGGATGATGGGGATGTCACACCCCTTGGCCGCCACCCGGTCGCGCAGCCGCAGGTACTGGTCGGCCTCGAAGAACATCTGGGTGATCGCGTAGTCGGCTCCGGCCCGACACTTGCGGACGAAGTACTCCAGGTCAGTCTCAAGGTCGACCGAACGCGGGTGCTTGTGCGGGAAGGCCGCGACGCCGACGCTGAAGTCCCCGCTCTCCTTGATGAGCCGGACCAGCTCCTCGGCGTACTCCAGCCCCTCGGGATGGCGCACCCACTCGCCCAACGGATCGCCCGGGGGATCGCCGCGCAACGCCAGCATGTTGGTGACCCCGACGCCGGCGAAACGGCCGATGAGATGACGCAGCTCGCGCAGCGAGTGGTTGACCGCCGTCATGTGGGCCACCGGCAGGAGCGTGGTGTCGGTCGCCACGCGCTCGGTGATCTCGACCGTCCGGTCGCGGGTGCTGCCACCCGCCCCGTAGGTGACCGACACGAAAGAGGGTTGCAGGGCCTCGATCTCGCGGATGACCCGCCAGAACTTGCGTTCGCCCTCCGCGGTCTTCGGCGGGAAGAACTCGAAGGAGAACGTCGTCTCGCCCGCGGCGAGAAGATCGCTGATGCGCCGCGGGCGAGGGGCGGCTCCCCGCGGCGCGCCGGAGCGTGACGGTGACCCAAGCATGACCCTTACCTTAGGCCACGTCGTCATCCTGCGCCCCGGCCGGTGGCCGGATGAGGCACGGGGACGACGGAGTACGTCCCGAACCTGGTGGTATGGGCCCCGGTCTGGTAAGGGATAACCTGCTCTCCATGAGTTCCTCGCACTCCTCCCCCGTCTCCTTCGTGCGTCCGGCGATCGACGCCCGGCTCGCCGGGTTCGTCCAGCGCCGCCGCCCCGAGGTCCTGGAGATCGGCGCGGAGCTCGCCCCGTTGCTCGACTCCCTGGACTCCATGCTCACCGGGGGGAAGCGGCTGCGTCCGGCGTTCTGCTACTGGGGGTGGCGAGGGGCCGGCGGCGAGGACGTCCCGGAGATCTACGCCGCGGCGGCGTCCCTGGAATTCCTCCAGGCCTGCGCGCTCATCCACGACGACGTCATCGACAACAGCGACACCCGCAGGGGGCTCCCCGCCGTCCACCGGCAACTGGCCGCCCTGCACGCCGACGCCGGCTGGGACGGCGGGTCGCTGGAGTTCGGGCGCGGCGCGGCCGTTCTGCTCGGCGACCTGTGCCTGGCCTGGTCGGACGAGATGTATCAGGCCAGCGGCCTGCCCGCCGACGCGCTGAGCGCGGGCCGGGGCCCGTTCGACCTGATGCGCACCGAGGTCATGGCGGGTCAGTACCTGGACCTGGTGGAACAGGCGCGGGGCGCCGACAGCGTCGAGGCGTCGCTGCGGGTCATGCGTTACAAGTCGGCCAAGTACACGGTCGAGCGGCCTATGCATCTGGGAGCGGCGCTGGCCGGACGCGGCGTTGAGCTGGCCCCCGTCTACTCCGCCTACGGGATTCCGCTCGGCATCGCCTTCCAGCTCCGCGACGACGTGCTCGGCGTGTTCGGCGACCCCGAGTTGACGGGCAAGCCCGCCGGCGACGACCTGCGCGAGGGCAAGCGCACCCTGATCGTGGCCGAGACGCTCAGCCGCGCCAAAGCAGCCGAGACACGCCGGTTCCGGGACCTGCTGGGCGATCCGGGGCTGAGCGCCGAGGACGTGGAGTGGATGCGCGACGTCATCGTCGACAGCGGTGCTCTGGCGGCGTGCGAGCAGCGCATCGACGACTACGTCGGTGAGGCGACGACGGCCCTGGAGAGCGACCTGATCGCCGAAGAGGCCCGCTCCGCGTTGGCCGACCTGATCGTGGCGGCCACCGCGCGCAAACACTGAAGGACCCGAGTGTCACCTTCGGGTTCCACATGGGGCCTCCCCCTCATGGGGGACGCCGGGGTGCGCGCTCGTCTCCCAGACTGAGACACGGCCCGCGATTCCGCCCGAGTTGGAGATCCCACGATGAGCCCGCCCGCCGCCCCGTCCCCCGGCCCCGTTCGCGCGTCCGAGCGGATCCTCGCCCCCGACCTCGCCCGGGGGTCGATGCTGCTCCTGATCGCGCTGGCCAACACCCCCTGGTACATCTGGGGACGGGAACTGAGCGGCTACTCCGTGCATCCCACCGAGGGATCACTGCTCGACCGGGCCGTGCAGTTCGTGATCATCACCGCCGTGGACGCCCGCGTCTACCCGATGTTCGCGTTCCTCTTCGGCTACGGGATGGTGCAGCTGCTCCGGCGTCAGACGGCCGCGGGGGTGCCGGAGCGCTCGGCGCGCGCCCTGCTGCGCCGGCGCAACCTGTGGCTCCTGGTGTTCGGGTTCCTCCACGCGGCGCTGCTGTGGATGGGCGACGTGCTCGGCGCCTATGGCCTGGCCGGCCTGGTCCTCGGCGCGCTCTTCCTGCGCCGGCGCGACACCACGCTGCTGGTCTGGGGCGGTGTCCTGGCCGCGCTGCTCTTCCTGGCCGGGATCCTGGCGGTGCTGGGCGCCGTCGCCCTCACCCTGCTCGGGGGGTCTTTGGGCGCGGGCGACCTCATGGCGGGGTTGAACGCGAGCGTGACCACGGGGAATTACGCGACCTCGGTGGTGGAGCGCGTCCTGTTCTGGCCCTCCGCGGTGGTCGACCAGGGACTGTTGTCCATGTCCGTTCCGATCGCGATCCTGCTCGGGTTCTGGGCGGCACGGCGACAGATCCTGGAGGAACCGCACCTGCACCTGCCCCTGCTCCGGACGGTGGCGGTCGTCGGTGTCGGCCTGGGCCTGCTGGGGGGAGTGCCGAACGCGCTGCACCACCTCGGCGCCCTGCCCCTGCCGGCCGAGCAGGGCTGGGTGTTCGTCTTCACCCAGACGGCCACCGGCCTGGCCTGCGGGATCGGTTATGTGGCGCTGTTCGGGCTGCTGGGGCACCGCCTGGCCGGCCGTGCCCGGCACGGCCTGGCCATCACCGCCGTCACCGCCGTGGGCCGACGCTCGCTGTCGGCCTACCTGGCCCAGTCGGCCCTCTGCGCGCCGTTGCTGGCGGCCTGGGGTCTTGGGCTCGGAGGCGAGTTCGGTAGCGCGGCCATGGCGGCCTTCGCGCTGGGCGTCTGGCTGGTCACCGTCGCCGGCTGTTACGCGCTGGAGCGCGTGGGGCGGCGTGGCCCCGCCGAGGCGGCGCTACGCCGGCTCGCCTACGGTCGCGCGGCCGGCCGGAGCTGATCCGGCCGACCGCCGGTAGAGGTGGGCCTCAGCCCGCCTCCGTCAGCCTGCGGCGGAATTCCGCGGCGGCGGCACGGGGATCGGCGGCCTCGGTGATGGCCCGCACGACCACGACACGACGGGCGCCCGCCGCCACCACCTGGTCGAGGTTGTCCAGGTCGATGCCGCCGATGGCGAACCAGGGGCGGGCGGTGGCCAGACCCGCGGCGTACTCCACGAGGGGGATCCCCGCCGCGGGACGGCCGGGCTTGGTCGGTGTGGCCCAGACCGGTCCGACGCAGAAGTAGTCCACCCCCTCCTGCTCGGCGGAGGCCGCGGCGGCCGACGGGGAGTTGTTGGAGCGCCCGATCAGCGGCCCATCGCCGACGATTTCACGGGCGTAGGGGACCGGCAGGTCGTTTTGGCCCAGGTGCAGCACGTCGGCCCGGACGGCGCGGGCGATGTCCGCGCGATCGTTGACGGCCAGCAGCGCGCCATGGCGTTCGCACGCCTCGCGCATGACCTCCAGCGCCTCCAGCTCCTGACGGGCCTCCAGCCCCTTGTCGCGCAACTGGACGATGTCGACGCCGCCGGCCAGGGCCTCGTCGAGGAACCCGGCCAGGTCGCCTCGTTCCCGGCGGGCGTCGGTGCACAGGTAGAGCCGGGCGGATTCCAGGCGTTCTCGCAAGCTCGCATTCACGCCGCCCAGGTTAGGGCGTGCGGCGCGCCCTCCCGCGCGCCGGCCCACCCTGGACGGGAGGCGTGGCCGGACGGCCGGCCACGCCCGTCGGGTTCACCGTCAGGTCACAGCAGCATGGCCTGGGCACGGCGCCGGACTTCGGTGCCGCGGTTGGCCCGCAGTGCGTCGATGGGCGAGCCCGGCAGCGACTCATCAGAGGTGAACATCCACCGCAGGGACTCCTCCGGGGCGAACCCGCAGTCGGCGAGCACGGTCAGGGTTCCGGGAAGTCCCTTGACGATCTCGCCGTCGGTCACGAAGGCCGCCGGAATCGACAGTTCGCCGTCACGCACGGCCCCGGCGAGTCGGTGCTCGCGGACGAGCTGTTTGATGCGGTTGGGGCTGACGTTCAGGGCCTTGGCGGCCTCCCGGAGAGTCAGCCAGTCGCCGACGAGGGCGTCGGTCTCAGGGTCGATCTGCGTCACGTGACCCAATTTCCCACACCCTTTCCCCTCCCAAACCCGGTTTCCGCCGGTGATCGCTCTAGGCGTAGCCGCCGCCCGCCCTGCCCAGAGCCCCTCCGCGGTCCCCTCGAAAGGGCGCCACTAGGATGGGCGCGAGGACACGAGAACCCCGCGGGAGCCGGGCGGACCCGGCTGAGAGGGAGGCTGACCGCCTCCGACCGCACGAACCTGATCCGGATCATGCCGGCGAAGGGAGCGGAGGGCGACATCATGCGCACGACGACCGACTTCGACGTGATCGTCGCCGGCGGTGGACTGATCGGCCTGGTCACCGCCTGGCGGGCGGCCCGGCTGGGGCTGCGCGTGGCGGTCGCGGCGCCCCACACCCCGGGCGAAGCGTCGGGGGTGGCCGCGGGCATGCTCACCCCGGCCACCGAGGCGACGTTCGGCGAAGAGGCGCTCATGCGCTTCGGGCTCCTCTCGCGCGACCGCTATCCGGAGTTCGTCGCCGAACTCCGCGCCGACAGCGGGCATGACGTGGGCTACCGCACGGAGGGCACCCTCCAGGTCGCCTTCGACACCGACGACCTGGCCAGGCTCACCGAATTGATGGAGCTCCAGGCACGGCTGGGCATCCAGACCCGGCGCCTCACCGGACGCGAGTGCCGAAGGCTGGAGCCGATGCTCGCCCCTTCCGTCCGCGGTGGTCTCCTCGCCCCCGACGACCACTCGGTGGACCCCCGCCGGTTGACGGCCGCGCTGCGCGCCGCCGCGGAACGGCACGGCGCGGCACTGGTGGACGCGAGGGTCGAGGAGGTCGCCGTCTCGGCGGAGCGGGTCCGCGGCGTCCTGCTGGACGACGGCCGGCGGCTGGAGGCCGACCAGGTCGTCCTGGCGGCCGGTACCTGGACTTCGCGTATCGGCGGGCTGCCCGAGGGGGTGGTGCCCCCGCTGCGTCCGGTCAAGGGCCAGCTGCTGCGGCTGCGCACCCCTTCGGGCGAGGAGCCGATCGTGACCCGCACGGTACGGGGGCTGGTCCGCGGCACCCCCGTCTACCTGGTCCCGCGTGTCGACGGCGAGGTCGTGCTCGGCGCCACCCAGGAGGAGATGGGCCACGACACCCGGCTCACCGTCGGGGGCGTCTGGGAGGTCCTGCGCGACGCCCGCGAGCTGGTGCCGGGGGTCACCGAACTGGAGATCGCGGAGACCTGCGTGGGCCTGCGCCCCGGCTCTCCCGACAATGAGCCGCTGCTCGGGCCGACCCGCGTGCCCGGTCTGCACCTGGCCGTCGGTCACTTCCGGCACGGCGTGCTGTTCACGCCGGCGACGGGCGACGCGATGGCCGAGGCGCTGACGACCGGGGAACTCCCCGACTACGCGCGCCGCTTCGCCGCGACCCGGTTCTCGCACGCCTCCGCGACCGTCTGAACAGCCGCACCCGTGCGGCCGGGCGGTCCGCGCCATCGCCCGGCCCAGGAAGGAAAGAGTGAAGCAGTGGACGTGATCGTCAACGGTGAGCGTCGCGATCTGGCCCCGGGCACCACGGTGGCCGACCTGGTGCGGTCGCTGACCGACGCAACGGGCGGCGTCGCCGTCGCCGTCAACGACGAGGTCGTACCGAAGGCCGCGTGGAGCGGTACCCCGGTCTCGGCCGAGGACCGCGTGGACGTGCTCACCGCGGTGCAGGGAGGCTGAGATGACCACCACCCCGACAACGGACGGTCCTGCGGTGTCGGCCGCCGTCGAACACGATCGGCTCGTCATCGCCGGTGAGGAGTTCGGCTCGCGGCTGATCATGGGCACCGGCGGAGCCCCCTCCCTTCAAGTGCTGGAGGAGGCGCTGCTGGCCTCTGGAACCGAGATGACCACCGTCGCGATGCGCCGGGTCGATCCCACGTCGACCGGTTCGGTCTGGGACGTGCTGCGCCGTAACCGGATCCGGGCGCTGCCCAACACCGCCGGCTGCTTCACCGCGACCGACGCGGTGCGCACCGCGCGGCTGGCCCGCGAGGCCCTGGAGACGAACTGGGTCAAACTCGAGGTCGTCGCCGACGAGCACACCCTGCTGCCCGACCCGGTGGAGCTGCTCGACGCGGCCGAACGGCTGGTCGACGAGGGGTTCGTCGTCCTGCCCTACACCAACGACGACCCCGTCCTCGCCCGCCGCCTGGAGCAGGTGGGCTGCGCCGCGGTCATGCCGTTGGGCGCGCCGATCGGCTCGGGGCTGGGCATCCGCAACCCGCACAACATCGAGTTGATCGTGGAGCAGGCGGGCGTCCCCGTCATCTTGGACGCGGGGATCGGAACCGCGAGCGAGGCGGCGTCGGCGATGGAACTGGGCTGTGACGCGGTGCTGCTCGCCACCGCGGTGACCCGGGCGCAGGAGCCCGTGCTCATGGCGTCGGCGATGCGTGACGCGGTCACCGCCGGCCGTCTGGCCCGGCGGGCCGGCCGTATCCCGGTACGCCGCTACGCGCACGCCTCCTCCCCCGCGGTGGACTGATCCGCCCAGGGCACGACAGCCGGCGGAAAGCGGCGTGACCGGACGCACACCGTCCGATCACGCCGCGCGACGTCCTCCCGGTCGCGGGCGGATCGGGGCCGGCCCCCGCCCGTGGCCTCCGCGTTTCGTGGCGGCACGCGGCCACGACCCGCCCGCATCGTCGCGATCGCCCGTAAACTCACCCTCGTGGACATGACGACTGCGGACCCGCTCGTTGGCGCGACCCTCGACCATCGCTACTCCATCGAGGCGCGCCTGGCGGGTGGAGGCATGGCGACGGTCTACCTTGCGCACGACCTCCGGCTGGACCGGCGTGTCGCGTTGAAGGTCATGCACACCTCGCTCGCCCAGGACCCCACCTTCGTGCGCCGCTTCATCAACGAGGCGCACGCCGTGGCCAAGCTGTCCCATCCCAACGTGGTCCAGGTCTACGACCAGGGGACCGACCAGGGGCGCGTCTTCCTGGCCATGGAGTACGTTCCCGGTCGTACGCTGCGCGACGTGTTGACGGCCCGCGGGCGCTTCTCCCCCGTCGAGGCGTTGCAGGTCATGATCCCGGTGCTGGCCGCCCTGGGCGCGGCGCATCGCGCCGGCATGGTGCACCGTGACGTCAAGCCCGAGAACGTCCTGATCGACCAGGAGGGGCGCGTCAAGGTCGTGGACTTCGGCCTGGCCCGGGTCATCGAGGCGACGCAGCAAGAGCTGACCAGGACCGGGACCCTGATGGGCACGGCGGCCTACCTGTCCCCCGAGCAGATCTCGCAGAGCCTGGCCGACGCCCGCAGCGACGTCTACGCCGCGGGCATCATGCTGTACGAGCTTCTCACCGGCGAGCAGCCGCACACCGGCGAGAACGCCATCACCGTGGCCTACCAGCACGTCAACGAGGACGTCCCTCCCCCCTCCCACATCGTCCCCGGCATCCCGCCCGAGGTGGACGAGCTCGTGCTCCGGGCCACCGAGCGCAACCCCGACTACCGTCCCGCGGACGCCGGCCGGTTCCTCGCCTCGTTGTTCGAGGTCCACCAGGCCCTGGGAGGCGGCACCGGCCCCAACGGGACGATGGTCGGCCATGCCCCGGGGGCCTCCTCCACAGGAGTGCCCGAGAGCGGGGACAGCGAGCTCAACCGGACCCTCGTCGTCGACCTCGATGAGATCGGCCTCGCCTCCGAGGGCTCCGGCCACCGACGGCGACGGAGCGGCCCCGGCGCGAACCTGCCGATCCTGCTCGTCGGCTCCCTGGTGCTGGTGGCCCTGCTGGGCTTCGGCTGGTGGATGCTGCTCGGTCGCTACGAGAGCGTCCCCGACCTGGTGGGGATGTCGCGCGAGCAGGCCCAACAGGAGCTGGCCAGCCACGGTCTGAAATTGGAGGTGGCCGAGGAGGCCGTCTACAGCGACGAGGCCGAGATCGACGCGATCGCCGAGTCGACTCCGGCGGCCAACGGCCGACTCCTTCCGGGCGAGACCGTGACGGTGGCCCTGTCCAAGGGACCCCAGAGCGTCGAGATGCCCGATGTCGTGGGCAAGCCCGTCGAAGAGGCGCGCACCCTGCTGGAGGACAACGGCATCACCCTGATCGAGGAGGAGACGACGGTCTCCTACGACCAGAAGTCCGGGACGGTGCTGTCCTCCGACCCCGAAAGCGGCGAGCAGGCCGATCGCGAGGAGGCGGTGACCCTGACGGTCAGCGCCGGCTTCGAGTTGCCCGACGTCGTCGGCCGTGACCAGGACGAGGCCAGGAGCCTGCTGGAGGACAAGGGGCTGCAGGTGGACGTCACCCAGAAGCCCAGCGACGACGTTCCCGCCGGACAGGTCATGGAGCAGAGCCCCGGCGAGGGCGCGGGGGTCGAGAAGGGGGTGACCGTCACCCTCACCGTCTCTTCGGGCCCCGAACAGGTCGAGATCCCCGACATCACCGGGTGGAAGGTCGACGACGCGAAGAAGAAGCTGGAGGAGCTGGGCTTCACCGTCACCGTCCACCGGATCCTGGGCGACCGGGTGACCGAGTACTCCCCCCAAGGCGAGGCGGAGAAGGGCAGTGAGGTCCAGATCTGGGCGACCCCGTTCGGGGGCGGCGACAGGGGCCGTGGACGTGGCGGCGACGACGACTGAGGTCCGCCCGCGGGAAGGACGCCTTCTGTCGCCCGGCTTCCAGCGCCGTCTTCGCCCGGCCTCTCGCCGGCCGGACGCCCGTGGTTTCGGGGGCGGTCTCCGGTAACGCGGGCCGGCGGCCCCGTGAGCCCGAAGCGGGGCCCGCGTACCGGGGGTGAGCGTCCCGACGCACCGGACCTCGTCCCCCTGAGGGGGTTCCCGTCGTGGCCGGGCCCGCGTCGGCGGATTCCGGCACGACGGTACCGCCCGGGCTCCACCCTCGTGGCGCCCGGGCGGCTCCTTCCGGCGCCGTTCCCCTCTTCGCTCCGACGGTTCCCCGGCCGTCTGGAGCGCGGCGCCGTTCCTCCCCCTGTTCATCCGGTTCCGGGCTGAGCCGGTTCCGGTCGGTCCAGGCCGGTTCGTTCCTCTCCGGCCCGTCCTGTGGCATCACACTAGGCCCAGTGGGGGGCCCGCGGAGAGGTTCGGGGCGTCTGATCGGCGGGCGGTGCGGCGGCGTCGCCACGCGGGGAACGGTTCACGCCGAACGGTCATCCTCGGACGATGAACGGTCATCCCCTGTGTCAGGACGCATGACCCGGCAGGTGCATACGGGCCAGCTTCTCGTCCACGTCCGCGGGCACCCGATGGCGGGTGCACCAGGAGACGGTGACCATCACGGCCAGCGTGAGCGGGAACAGGAACAGCGTCGGGGCCAGCGCGACGGCTCCGCCCTCCACGTCCGTCGTCCAGCCCAGCGCCCCGGCGCTCACGCACAGGGCCGTTCCGGCCATTCCGAAGAGCACCCCCGACGCGGCGCCCACGTCGGTCAGACCGCGCCACCAGATCCCCAGGAGAAGGAGCGGGGCGACGGTCACCGCGCTGACCTGGAACGCCACCAATGCCAGCACGTTGAGGCCCAGCTCGGTGACCTCGGGAACGAGCGCTATCAGGGCCAGCGGCAGGCCCAGGGCCAGGACCGCCCCACCCCAAAAGGCCCGGCGGTCGCCGGCTCCCGCGCACTGGGCGATCATCCCGGCGACCGCGGAGGTCAACGCGACCGACGCCGTGACCACCGCCGCCGCGGCCCCCGCGGCGAGCAGCGCGGTCAACACCATGCCGGTGGACCCCGGCAGGAGGCGCTTCGGCAGCTCCAACGGCAACAGGTCCAGCCGGCCGGTGACCAGGAGGTCGGGGGTGTGGACGCGGCCGAGTCCCCCGAGCAGGATCGGAGCCACGGAGAACACCGAGAGCAGGGCGAGTACCAGGATGAGCGTCCGGCGGGCCGATCTGGGCCCCGTGGTCCCGTAGAAACGGGCCACGAACTGTGGAAGGCCGATGACCCCCAGCACCAGCGCGAGGTAGATCGAATACCCGTCCCATGTGAAGGGGCCCATGTGCACCCCGTTCCACTCCCCCGTGTCGAGCACCGGCAGGAAGGAACGGTGGGGAACGGGGGCTCCCTCGGCGAAGGACATCCGGGTCCCGCCCTCGACCTCGTACATGCCGGGCTCCAACACGACCGCGCCGTCCTCGCCGGTGTAGGCGACCCCGTTGATCCGTCCCTCGACCCGCACCAGGGTCGACTCGGAGACCACGACGTGCTGCCCCTGGTCGATGTCGACCCCCATCGACTCGTGGAACACCGGCGGTCCCGACATCGTCCCGGTGTCCCCCCCGTGTCCCCACCACACTCCGGCCAGCACGAGGGCCGGCAGCCCGATGGCCACCAGCTTGAACCAGAAGTGCAGGGCCTGGAACCCCGTGCTGGATCCCCCGGCCGAACCGAGCACGACCGACAGCGTGAGGACGAGGAGCGCACCCCAGGCGCCCCATTCGGGCACGTGGGTCAGCTCCCGGGTGAGCATCCCGGCCGCGACGTACTGCACCAGCAGGTACAGCACGGAGGCGAGCACGACGCTCGCGGTGACGATCCGGCGCGCCACGCGCGAGCCCAGCCGCCACTCCGCGAAGTCGGAGGGACTGTAGGCGCCACTGCGTCGCAGGGGCGCGATCACCAGCGTGGCCAGCAGGACATAGCCCAGGGCGATCCCCGAGAAGAACCAGGCGCCGCGCACCCCGGAGGCCAGCACGATGCCGCTGGAGCCCAGGAACAGCACCGCCGAGAGGAACTCCCCGCACACCGCGGCCGCCGCCGACCTCGACGACACAGGGCGGACGGCGACGCTGAAGTCGGAGGTGGCGCGGGAACGGGTCAGGTAGCCGACGACCAGGAGCGTGGCCAGCAGAGCCGTGAGCGCCAGCAGCGCACCGCCCATCGGTGAGGTCACGGGAGGTCCCGTCGCGTCGCGCACCGGCACCGTTGTTCACCGCGTTCGACCATCCGCACGTAGCATCCCACCGAGAACAGGGCGAGCTGCGGCAGGAACATCACGAAGACGGCCCAGCCGAACTGGCTGCCGAAGAGCCTCGGGACGGCCCCGCACAGCAGGGGCGCCCCCATGGCGAGGAGCAGGCAGGGCAGCACACAGGCCGCGCCCAACAGGAGCTGGTGGCGCATGTGGGCGGCGATGTCGACCACGCGGCGCGGCGCGGGTGCGAGGGGCTGCGCTCCCCCCTGCTCCGTCAGGGCCTGCCGGGTGGCCGGACCGGCGACCACACTGCGCCGTGTCTTCGTGGCCACGCCGTCGAGGAGGGGCGGCTCGCTCACGCCGGTTCTTCCTCCCCCGGCGGCGGCGGCAGGAGGCGATCGCGTACCTCGCGGGTCTGTCTACGGCTCACCGGCAGCAGCTCGTCGCCGACTTTCACCCTGGTCCTCGTACCGTCGGAGTGCAGTTCTGAGACATGCCGGGCGGCCACCAACATGCTCCGGTGCACGCGCACGAAGCCGGCACCGGTCCAGGCGCGTTCCAGCGCCCCGAGGGTGCTGCGGATCAGGTAGCTTCCCTCCGCGGTGCGCAACCTGACGTAGTCTCCCCGGGCCTCGGCGTACCAGATGTCGGCGCGTGAGATGAAGCGGGTGCGCCCGGCGAGCTCCACGGCCACCCGCTCGGGCGAGGGGTCGGGGGCGTGGACGTGGGTCAGGCGTCCCAGGGTCTCGCTGAGACGCTCCTCCCTGAGGGGCTTGAGCAGGTAGTCGACGGCGCGCAGCTCGAAGGCGGTGACCGCGTGGTCCTCGTAGGCCGTGACGAAGACGATGGCGGGGGGCCGGGGCAGCGCCGAGATGAAGCGGGCGATGTCGATTCCGCTCGGTCCCGGCATGTGGATGTCCAGGAAGAGGACATCCAGGAGGCCGGCCGCGACACGCTCACCGATGAGCCGCATCGCCGTCGTGGCGTCGCTTGCCGTGACGACATCGGCCACACGGGGGTCACGCCGAAGCAGGTAGGCCATCTCCTCCAGTGCCGGAACCTCGTCGTCCACTGCGAGGACACGGAGCATGCCACTGAGAATGTCCGAGCCTTCTGCCAGCCGCAACCGTTTTACGGTAATGCGATGGGATCTCTATTTACCGCACTGTTATTTGCCCCATTTTTCCTTTTATTCCTGCGGGTGGCTCGCCCGACTCCGTCCGGAAGCAGGACAAGCGCCCTCATCCCCCCATCCCCTCGGGACGGAATTTCGGAATACGCAGGTTCACCTTGGTCCCCATCCCGATCCCGGTCTCGATGACCAGCCCGTAGGCGTCGCCGAACATGTTGCGCAGCCGCTCGTCGACGTTGGCCAGCCCGATCCCCGACGTCCCGGCGGCCTCCCCCGCGAGGATCGCGCGCAGACGTTCCGGATCCATTCCCACACCGTCGTCCTCGACGCTGATATGGGCCTCGGGACCGGCGTCACGGGCGGTCAGGCTGACCAGGCCGGTCCCCGTCCGCGTCTCCAGACCGTGCCGGATCGCGTTCTCCACCAGTGGTTGCAGGCACAGGAAGGGGACCTTCACCGAGAGCACCTCGGGAGCCACCCGGACCTTCAGGCTCAGCCGACCACCGAAGCGGGCCCGTTCCAGGGCCAGGTAGCGGTCGATCGACCGGAGTTCCTCCTCCAGCGTGGTGAGGTTGCGGGAACTACGGAAGGAGTACCGCGCGAAATCGGCGAAGTCGAGCAGGAGGGCGCGGGCCCGCACCGGATCGGTGCGGACGAAGGAGGCGATCGTCGTCAGGCAGTTGTAGACGAAATGCGGTGAGATCTGGAGCCGCAGCGCCCGCAATTGGGCGTCGGCCAGCCGGGCGCGGACCCGGTCCAGATCCGCGAGTTCGAGTTGGCCCGAGGCCCACCTGGCCACCTCGACCGTCGCCTCGGTGAGCGCGGGCACACCGGGCCGGCCGAACGCCAACAGCGCCCCCACCACCCGGTCGGCCACCGTGAGCGGGGCGACGGCGCCGCTTCCCAGGGGACACGCCGAGTCGTCACAGGAGGGCCGGGGCAGCGTCTGGGGCCGGCCCCCCGCGAGGACCGGCCGGGCGAGTTCGACGGCGTCGACGCATCCCGGCCCGGCGCCGTCCCAGGCCAGGAGCCCTTCGGCGTCGACGATGGCGACGGCGCGGGCCCCCAGCAGTACGCGCAGGTGCCGCACCGCCCTGCCCGCCGGACCACTGCGCAGCCCCTGGCGCAACGCGGGTGCCGCCAGCGCGGCGATGCCCAGGGTGCTCCTCGTCGTCTCGGCGACCGGCGCGGCGGCACGGCTGCGTTCGGCGGACACCCGTCGCAGCAGCTCGCAACAGCAGGCCAGGGCGATCAGGCCCGCGGTGATCGCGACATAGACCATGCGCCACAAGCTAGAGGATCGGCCTACGGCGGGTGGGGCGTTCTCGGGAGCCACCGCACCGGCTTCAGACCAAGGGTGGACCTTGTCCCGGTTCCTCCTGGTAGGAGTAGCGCTGCTCGGCCCAGGGGTCGGCGAGGTTGTGGTACCCCCTCTCCTCCCAGAAGCCACGGCGGTCGGCGGTCAGGTACTCGATCGCCCGCAGCCACTTGACGCTCTTCCAGGCGTACAGGTGCGGGACCACGAGCCGCAGCGGATGGCCGTGCTCGGGTGAGAGCGGCCGCCCCTCACGGTGCGTCGCCAGCAGGACCTCGGGGCGCAGGAAGTCGTCGATGCGCAGGTTGGCGCTGTAGCCGTACTCCGCCCACACCATGACGTGGGTGACCGACGGCGCCGGCGGCGCGAGTTCGACGAGCCTGGTCGCCGGAACCCCTCCCCATCGGCTGTCGAGGATGGTGAACCTGGTGACACAGTGGAAGTCGGCCACCACCTCGGTGACCGGTAACTCCGCGAACTCCGGCCATGTCCAGCGGTGACCTCGCGGATCCTGTGTCGCACCGTAGACACGCAGGTCCCAACGGTGCGGACGGAAACGGGGCACCGGCCCGTAGTGCACGGCCGGCCACTCGCGTGGCTCGTACTGTCCGGGGGGCAGTCGATGCTGCGACATCGCTCTCCTTCGTGGCCGTCCCGGCAATCCTGCCAGGCTTCCCCGGCCCGCCCGAGCAGACCCCGGTGTCGCGGCGGATACAACGAGGTGCGCTATAGTCACTGTTATGCAGCGGAAGTTTTGGCGCTTTTATGGCTACCGGCCCTTGGGTAGGACGGTCGCCCGACTAGCGCTGCGCTGACACGGACGACTTTCGAAGAGCCCCGGGCCGAACGGCCCGGGGCTCTTTTCGTTTTCCGGCTCTTCCCGATCTCACACCGATTGCTGAGGACGAAGCACATGGTCATCGTGATGGCTCCCGAAGCCTCTTCCGACAACATCGACGCCGTCGTCGAGCTGGTGGCCGCGGCGGGGGGCGAGGCCTATGTGACGCGCGGCGTGAGCCGGACGATCATCGGCCTGGTCGGCGACGTCGAGCGGTTCGAGGGGCTGGGGCTGCGCGCCCTTCCCGGGGTCAGCGACGTGCTGCGCATCTCGGCCCCCTACAAGCTGGTCAGCAGGGAGAACCACGTCAGCCGGACCGTGGTCAGCGTCGCGGGCGTGCCGATCGGCGGCGATGGGATGACGTTGATCGCCGGCCCGTGCGCGGTGGAGACGCCGGAACAGACGCTCAAGGCCGCCCTGATGGCGCGTTCGGCCGGTGCCGCGCTGCTCCGTGGCGGCGCCTACAAGCCGCGCACCTCCCCCTACGCCTTCCAGGGGCTGGGCGAGGCCGGTCTGCGGATCCTGGCGGACGTGCGGGCGGAGACGGGGCTGCCGATCGTCACCGAGGTCGTCGACGCGGCGGACGTGGAACTCGTCGCCTCCTACGCCGACATGCTCCAGGTCGGCACCCGCAACATGCAGAACTTCGCGCTGCTTCAGGCCGTCGGCGACGCCGGCCGGCCGGTCATGCTCAAGCGGGGGATGAGCTCCACCATCGAGGAGTGGCTGATGGCCGCGGAGTACATCGCCCAGCGCGGCAACCTCGACATCGTGCTGTGCGAACGCGGCATCCGCACCTTCGAGAAGGCCACCCGCAACACCCTGGACATCAGCGCGGTCCCGGTCGCCCAGCGCCTGTCGCACCTTCCGGTGATCGTCGACCCGTCGCACTCGGGGGGCCGACGCGACCTGGTGCTGCCGCTGTCGCGCGCGGCGATCGCGGTGGGCGCTGACGGACTCATCGTCGACGTCCACCCCCACCCCGAGACCGCCCTGTGCGACGGCCCCCAGGCGCTGGTCGGAGAGGACCTGGAGGAGCTGGCCACGCTGGTCCGGACACTGCCGAACGCGCTGGGCCGCGTCCTCACGCCGGCTCCGGAGGCGGTGGCCATGGGCGTGTGAGGCGCCGCATCCGGCTCCGCGGACGCCATCGACGTGTCACGACGCGAACGTCCGGGAGCCACCCGGGGCGGAGGCCAAGCGCCTCCGCCCCGGCGGAGCGGGTCAGGCCCCGGCGGGCATCGACTCGGGGCCGCCGAAGTAGCTGGGCTTGTGCAGCTGGGCGGTTCCGGCGAGGTAGTCGGCGAGTTCCTCGGCGTCCAGCCGCTTCTCGATCTGGCGCAGGTCGGCGATCTTGGCGGCGGTCTCGACCTGTCGCGGGGTGAGCAGCGTGCAGCAGTCCTCGTCGGGCAGCTCGGAGATCGCCAGCGTGCCGATGCGACGGGCCTGGTCCATGATCTCGGTCTTGTCCATGCCCACGAGGGGGCGCAGGATCGGCAGGTCCACGGCGTCGTCGAGGGCCGTGATGTTGGTCAGGGTCTGGCTGGAGACCTGTCCCAGGGCGTCACCGGTGATCAGGGCCGCGCCGCCGAGACGGTCGGCGAGCACCTCGGCGGTCTTGAGCATGAGACGGCGCTGGGCGACGATCTGGAGCCGCTCGACGCCGGAGTTCTTGATCTGCTGCTGGGCCTTGCCGAAGGGGACGACGAACAGCCGCGATCCCCCCTGGAAGCGGTCGAGCTGGCGGACCAGGCTGTAGGCCTTGTAGATCGACTCGGGCCCGGTGAAGGGCATCCCCGAGAAGTGCAGGAAGTCCACCTTGAGACCGCGGCGCATCATCCGGTGCGCGGCGACCGGGGAGTCGATGCCGCCCGACATCAGCACCAGGGCGCGTCCGCTCATACCGACGGGGAGTCCCCCCTGGCCGGGCATGCCGTCGGTGAAGACGAACGCCTCGTCCTTGTCCACCTCGATGGACACGGTGTTGTCGGGGTTCTTGAGCTTGACGTCGAGGTGGGGGTGGGCCTTCTTGACGGCGGAGCCGACGTGCGCGGCGAGCTCGGAGGAGATCAGGGGGAAACGCTTGTCACGGCGGCGGGCCCGCACCGCGAAGGTACCGGTGCGCTCGGCCATGGAACGCACCGCGACGTCGGTGATCGTGTCGAGGTCCTTGGCGACCCGGCGTACCAGGTGCACCCAGACGATGCCCATGACGTTGCACATGCGCTCGGCCAGCTCGGCGACCTCCAGGTCGGAGGCTCCGGGCAGGCGCAGCATGATGATGCCCTTGCGCTGGGAGATCTTGAGTTCGGGCAGTCCCTTGGCCGCGGCCCGGATGTTGTTGTGCAGCCGGCGCTCGAACAGGTGCCGGTTGCTGCCCTTGAGAACGATCTCGCCGAGCTTCATCAGGACGCACAGCTCGCCCAGGCCGTCCAGACCCTCCGGGGCACTGGGCGCCGGGCCGACAGCGTCCTCTCGCGCTTCGACGACCGCGTGGTCGGACGTGGCGGACATGACGACGCCTCCCAGGTGATTCGGTGAAAGGGGATCGGGGCTCGCTCGTGGGGTCCCGTACTCCAGTATCGAACACGCGCGCAACCGGTTGGACCACCTTCGTCCCGGCGCGGACCTCCTGGCACGCGAAGGGCCCCGCCCTTGTGAGCGGGGCCCCGAGCGCGGGATCCGTGGACCGGCCTAGCCGAAGAAGACCTCGGCCTCCTGGTAGCGCTCGACCGGAACGGTCTTGAGCTTGTCGGTGGCCGCGGCCAGCTCCACCCGGACGATGGAGGTGCCCTGGAGGGCGACCATCTTGCCGAAGTCGCCGTCGTGGACGGCGGCGATGGCGTCCAGGCCCAGGCGGGTGGCCAGGACGCGGTCGAACGCCGAGGGGGTGCCGCCGCGCTGGACGTGGCCCAGGACGACCGAGCGGGCCTCCTTGCCGGTGCGCGACTCGATCTCCTCGGCCAGGCGCTGGCCGATGCCGCCGAGCCGGACGTGGCCGAAGGCGTCGCGTTCGCCGCTGGCGAGCTCCATCTGGCCCTCCTTGGGGTGGGCCCCCTCGGCGACCACGATGATCGGCGCGTAGTTGGTCTTGAAGCGGCTCTCGACGTGGGCGACGACCTCGTCGATGTCGAAGGGGCGCTCGGGGATGAGGATGACGTTGGCGCCGGCGGCCATGCCGGAGTGCAGCGCGATCCAGCCCGCGTGGCGGCCCATGACCTCGACGATGAGCGCGCGGTGGTGGGACTCGGCGGTGGTGTGCAGCCGGTCGATCGCCTCGGTGGCGATGTTGACCGCGGTGTCGAAGCCGAAGGTGTAGTCGGTGGCGTTGAGGTCGTTGTCGATGGTCTTGGGGACGCCGACGACCTTGACGTCGAAGTCGTGGAGCTGACGCGCGACGCCGAGGGTGTCCTCGCCGCCGATGGCGACCAGGGCGTCGACCCCGAGACCCGCGAGGTTGTCCTTGACCCGCTCGACACCGCCCTCGATCTTCATCAGGTTGGTGCGCGAGGACCCCAGGATCGTGCCACCGCGCGGGAGGATCCCGCTCACGGCCGCGCGGTCCAGCGGCATGGTGTCGCCTTCGAGCGGTCCGCGCCAGCCGTCACGGAAGCCGACGAACTCGTAGCCGTAGTCCTTGATACCCCTGCGGACCACCGCGCGGATGACCGCGTTCAGCCCCGGGCAGTCGCCGCCTCCGGTCAGAACCCCGACTCGCATGCGTGTACTCCTCAAATTCCCGTTGGAAACCAGCGCCATGGGGTCACCCGCGACGCCTCGAACATGGATCATCGACCTCGCGGTGCGCCGCCGCCGACCAGGCGACGGCACTGTGACAGGCGTCACGGAAGCGGGTCCCAAAAGAGTTGAAAGATGTTCACACCCGGGTAGATCTCCGGGATGCGCCCCCTTCACGGGACACCGTCGCCGTACCGCACACCTCACATGGTCTAGACCATAGTCGTCCGAGCTACTGGAGGCCAACCCCATGACCGTGCTCACCATCGACGCCGGGACCACCGGCGTGACAGCGCTGATGGTAAGCGAGAACGGGACCGTCCTCGCCCGCGGTTACCAGGAATTCGCCCAGCACTACCCGGATACCGGATGGGTCGAGCACGTTCCGGAGGAGATCTGGCAGGCCACCCTGGCCGCCTGCCAGACCGCGATCGACGCGGCCGGGGTCCAGCCGGCCTGTCTGGGAATCACCAACCAGCGTGAGACCGCGGTGCTGTGGGACCGCAAACGCGCCACCGCGCCACGCCGTGCGATCGTCTGGCAGGACCGCCGTACCGCCGGCATCTGTTCCTCACTGCGTGAGGAGGGGCATGAGGAGCGGATCACCGAACTGACCGGGCTGCGCCTGGACCCCTACTTCACCGCCACGAAGCTGACCTGGATCGCGCGCAACGACGAACGGGCCTGGAAGGGCGTCCAGGCCGGCGATGTCGCGATCGGAACCGTGGACTCCTACATCGTCGCACGGCTCACCGGCGGGGCGCGCCACATCACCGACGCCTCCAACGCCTCGCGCACCCTCCTCTACGACATCAGGGCCGGCTCGTGGTCGCCCGAGCTGTGCGAGCTGTTCGGCGTCCCCATGGAGGCGCTGCCCGAGGTCGTCCCCTCCTACGGCGCCCTGGGCGAGACCTCGCCCGAGGAGTTCCTGGGCCTGCGCATCCCCATCGCCGGCATCGCCGGTGACCAGCAGGCCGCGATGTTCGGACAGACCTGCTACTCCCCCGGCACCTCCAAGTGCACCTACGGCACCGGGTCCTTCGTCCTGCTCAACACCGGCGGCGAACCCGTCGCGCCGGAGCACGGCCTGCTGAGCACCGTGCTGTGGCAGCACCCCGACGGCCGGTTGGAGTACGCCCTGGAGGGCTCCATCTTCGTGACCGGCGCCGCGGTGCAGTGGCTGCGCGACGGCCTGGGGCTGATCGACAGCGCCCCCCAGTCGGAGGCCCTGGCCACCAGCGTTCCCGACTCCGGGGGCGTGGTGTTCGTCCCCGCCCTGACCGGTCTGGGCGCGCCCGACTGGGACCCCCAGGCGCGTGGCGCGATCTTCGGCATCACCCGTGGCACCCGACGCGCCCACCTCGCCCGCGCCACGCTGGAGGCGATCGCCTTCGAGGTCCGTGACGTCGCCGAGGCGATGACCAAGGCGTCGGGCACCGAACTTCCCGAGCTGCGGGTGGACGGCGGGGCCTCGGCCAACAACCTGCTGTGCCGGCTACAGGCCGACCAGCTCGGCGTCAGCGTGGCCCGGCCACGGATCCAGGAGACCACCGCGCTGGGAGCGGCCTTCCTGGCCGGGCTCGGCGCGGGCGTGTGGTCCTCCACCGAGGAACTGGTCGACACCTGGAAACTCGATCTGCGTTTCGAGCCGGGCGAGCGTGACGAGGCCGCCTACCGTCGCTGGCGCGAGGCGGTGGAACGCTCCAAGGGCTGGGCCGACCTGGGGTAGCCGGGGTGGTGTCGCGCGTCGAAGGGGCGGGCACCGTGTGGCGCCCGCCCCTTCGACGCGCGCCGTGGTCGTCGATCCGGGGAGGGGTCAGCCCGTGGAGCCGGCGTCCTCGCCGGCCTCTCCCCGACGCTCGGCCTTCCGCTGTCGGCGCTGCGCCTTCTTCTCCGCCTTCTTCCGCGCGCGTTCGGTCTTCTTCGACTCGCGCTCGGCGCGGCGCTGCTCCTTGCGTCCGGCGTGCTGCTCCTTGCGCTCCTCCTTGGCCGCGGCCTCCAGCTCCGCCTTGACCGACTGGGCGTAGCGGTCGACGTACTCCTGCCCGGAGAGCTTCATCAGGGCGTACATGATCTCGTCGGTGACGGCCCGCAGCACCCTCGGGTCCTTCTCCATGCCCTGATAGCGGGAGAAGTCGAGCGGTTCACCGAAGACCACCTTGGGCCGGATCCCGAGCCGGGGCAGGGTCCGTCCCGGAGGCATGATCTTGTCGACGTTGATCATCGCCATCGGCACGACCGGGGCACCCGACTCCAGGGCCAGGCGGGCCACGCCGGTCCGGCCTCGGTAGAGCCGGCCGTCGGGTGAGCGGGTGCCTTCGGGGTAGATGCCGAGGAGCCTGCCCTGCTTGAGCACCTTCAGGCCGGTGCGCAGCGCGGCCTCACTGGCCTTGCCTCCGGACCGGTCGATCGGGATCTGTCCGACTCCGGTGAAGAAGAGCCTGCTCGCCAGCCCCTTGACGCCCTTGCCGGTGAAGTACTCGGCCTTGGCGAGGAAGGTGATCTTGCGGGGAAGAGGGAGGGGCCCGAAGAAGTGGTCGGAGAAAGAGAGGTGATTGCTCACCATGATCGCCGGTCCGTGCCTCGGTACGTTCTCGACGCCTTCGGCCCGCGGCTGCCACAGCACCGCGAGCACCGGGCCGAGAATCGCCTTGACCACCCAGTAGAACACCCGGATTCACCCCCGCACGCACGGGGAGGGGTCGCCCTGACTTGTCACGCTCACCTTCCCGCTTCCACGAACAATCGCCGTTATCTTCGCATCGCTCGCGGCCTACTACCAATGTCGGCTCTGGTTACCTGGGGGTAGGGGACCTTCGGCCCACTCCTCCGCCACACCAGGGCGGGGGTTACGGGGGCCTTGTCCCTGAGCTAATTTCGTAGACCCGGTGCGCTACGCCGACGGCGCGACGACGCACACAGGACTGTCGAGGGAGAACCCATGTCGTTACTGCCAGGCGCCGGGGCCTTCCGGCACGACGGCGGGTCCGTCGGCGTGGTGCTGTGCCACGGTTTCACCGGAAGCCCGCGGTCGATGCGGCCCTGGGCCGATCACCTGGCCGCCGCGGGGATGACGGTACGTCTTCCCCTGCTCCCCGGACACGGGACCACGTGGCAGGACATGAACCTGACCACCTCCGACCAGTGGCTCGCCACCGCGGAGGAGGCCCTGCAGGACCTGCGCGGACGTTGCGACGAGGTCTTCGTGATGGGCCTGTCGATGGGCGGGTGCCTGGCGTTGCGGCTCGCCCAGCTCCACCCCGGCGCGGTGTCGGGGATCGTCGTGGTGAACCCCTCGATCGCGGTGGAGAACCGGGGCCTGCACGTCGCCCCGCTCCTCAAACACGTGCTCCGGTCCACGCGCGGTCTCACCAACGACATCAAGAGGCCGGGTGTGGACGAGCACGGCTATGACCGCGTGCCGCTCGCCGCGGCGGCGACGCTGCCCCGGCTGTGGCGGGCGACGCGACGCGGGCTCGCCTCGATCACCGCGCCGATCCTGGCCTACCGCAGTTCCGAGGATCACGTGATCGGTCCCGCGAGCATGCGTATCCTCACCGAGGGAGCGGTCAACACGACGGTGACCGTCGTGACGCTGGAGAACAGCTACCACGTCGCGACACTCGACCACGACGCGCAAACCGTCTTCGAGGGAAGCCTCGCCTTCGTGCGCGGGCACAGCCGGAGCGGGGAAGGGACAGCAGCATGACGCACCGTCGTGGCAACGGCCTGCTCGCGGACTCCTACGTGCCGCTGATCCTGCTGCCTCCGGCGCTGGCCGACGTCATGCTCGACGCGCTGCGCCGGGCCGGGATCGCCGCCTACGCGGTCCCGCTGGGCGAGGACGTGCTGGAGCCGGACGGGATCACGCTCGAGGAGCCCCCGACCGACCACCTCTACGTCGACACCAACGAGCGCTCCGCCGCCGAGGAGATCCTGCGCGCGGAACTTCCCGGGCTCCGGGAGTCCGCCACCGAGCCCGGCGACGACGCGATCGCCGGGCTGGACGAGGCTCCCACCACCACGGCGCAGACCGGCCGGCGCGATCCCGCGGCGCCGGCCGACGGGGAGGACGAGGAGGTCTGGGCCGACCTGGTGGCACGCTTCTACGCCCAGGAGGGCGCCGGCGACCTCGGGCCGCCGGTGTGGCCCGACGCCGAGAACGTCTCCCCGGGCGAACGCGAGCGCCCACCGGAGCCGGACGAGGAGCACGCCACCGACGAGACGCCGACCGTGTCCCGACGAGGCCGGCGCGAGGGCGTGGTCGAGGAGGACGAGGGGCACTACGTCCCGCCGCCGCCTCCCCCACTACCGCGCGGTGACCTCGTCAGCCGGTTGTCCTGGGGCGGGCTGTTTGGAGGACCGCTCCTTCTGCTGGGATCGATGCTGGTGGGCATGCGCATCCCGGGCTGGCTGGCCTTCCTCGCCGTGGGCGCGTTCATCGTCGGATTCGTGGTGCTGGTGGCGCGCATGGGCGATCGCCCGCCACGGGACAGCGGGCCCGACGACGGTGCCGTGCTGTGAGGGCGACCGGCCCCGCTCACAGCGCGATCTCGGCCAGCAGCGGCCGGTGATCCGTGGCGAGCTCGAGGTCGGCTTCGCTGACCAGTTCCAACGGCACTCCCGCGCCCACGGGCCGCAGCCCGGGCCCGGTGAAGATCGCGTCGATGCGCTTACGCGGGCGCCGCGCGGTGAAGGTCATCTCCCCGCCTCGGGGAACGGTCGCACCGGTGTCGACCATGCCCGACGCCAACAGCCGCCAGGCGGGTCCGTCCGCCTCCTCGTTGATGTCGCCGGTGAGCACGGGATCCACCCCGTCCCCCGTGACGGCCGCCAGGCGCTCCACCACCTCCGCGGCGTGCTGGAGGCGCGCGCCCTGGTGCAGGTCCAGGTGGGTGGTGGCGAGCGCGACACGGCGTCCGGCCATCTCCACCACCGCGATCGAGACCGCCCGTACGTGCAGCCCGAGGTGGTAGGTGAGCCGATGGTGGGCGGTCCGGACGACCCTGACATCGGGGGCCGCGAGGATCGCCAGGCCCCCGACACGCCGGTTGACCACGGGGGCCAGGCCCACCGCCCGGGCGAAGCGACGTCGCCGGCTGCGCCACCGCCATAACCGGGGCGCCTCCTGGAGGCAGAGGACATCGGGACGACAGGCCCTGACGACCCGGACGAGCGCGTCGACGTCATCGCGGAGTGAACGGACGTTGTAGGACAGGACCCGCAGCACCGCCATGCCCAGGGGATACCCCGTTCGGGCAGGCGTGACCCGCTCCCGGCCACACGGTCGCGGCCGGGAGCCGGGAGGTCAGCGTTCCACGAGGTCGGCCGCGCCGACCAGGCCCGCCTCGGCGCCGAGCTCGGCCGTGCGGATCTCCGCGAGCCGGCGGGTGACCCGGCCGGTGACGCTTCTGGCGAACGCCGCGCGGACGGGTTCGAGCAGGATCTCGCCGGCCTCGGAGACGCCGCCGCCGATGACGAAGCACTCGGGGTCGAGGATGGCCGCCATGTCGGCCAGTCCCAGACCGACCCAGTGACCGACGATCCGGAAGCACTCCAACGCGGCGCCGTCGCCCTCAAGGGCCGCCTGGGTGATCTCGGGGCCCTGGATACGCGCCACATCGCCGTCGGCGAGCTTGAGCAGGCGCTCGGCGCGACGGGGCTCGGTTCTGGCGAGGTCCTGGGCCTCGGCGACGAGGGCCCGGCCGCTGGCGTACTGCTCCCAGCAGCCGTGGTTGCCGCAACCGCACCGGCGCCCGTTGGGGACGATGCGGTAGTGCCCGATCTCGGCGGCGATGCCGTAGCGTCCCCGGTACAGCCGCCCGTCCAGGACGACCCCTCCGCCGATGCCGGTCCCCAGCGTCACGCACACCACGTTGCCGGTGTCGCGGCCGGCCCCGAAGCGGGCTTCTCCCCAGGCCGCCGCGTTGGCGTCGTTCTCGATGACCACGGGCAGGTCGATGCGGCGCTGGATCCGCTCCTTGAGCGGTTCGTTGCGCCAGGCGAGGTTGGGCGCGAACACGACGACGGAACGGCCCTCGTCGACGAAGCCCGCGGTACCGACCCCGACCCCGGCGAACGTGTCGTCGGGGTGGGTGGCCATCAGCTCCTCGATGGCGTCGCAGACCACGTCGGCGATGGCCGAGCTGTCGTTGGCGGGGGTGGGGTGCTTGACCTTCGTGAGGATCCGTCCATCCGGATCGACAACGCCGGCGGCGACCTTCGTGCCACCGATGTCAACGCCGATAGTCAACCGCATGGACGGCTCCTTTTCACCTCATGTCCGGGCGCGCTGCCCGGGGTTTCCCGGGCGCTCGAATGGAGTAAACCATTGGATTAAACCAGCGCCCCGGTTCAGTGGTGGCCGTCGGCCCCGCCCCGTGACCCGTCCGGGCGCGCGGAGCCGTTGCGGCGCTCCCGCTCGGCCTGTTCGCGGGCGCGCTCGAAGACGTCCCAGGCCTGGCCGACCGCGCCCACGAGAACCGACCCGGCCCGGCCGAGATGCCCGACGACCTGGGGGGCGGCGGTCCGCACGATGTCGATGACCTGGTCCAGGGGCGGCTCATCGCGCCGGGTCTGCTCGGCCACGGCCTGCTCCCACACGTCGCCCTTGGGAGGTGGCGGGGTGGAGACGACGTTGGTGACGCCTCGCCGCACACCGGCGATGATCAGCTTCCGTTGCAACGCGTCCACCAGGCGCAACGCCTCGTCGATGAGCTCGGAGGAGGGCGCGGGGTCGCGGTTCGGCTGTGCCATGGTCACCTGCCTGTTCGTCGGTCTCCTGTCACGTTAACCGGACGATGGCGCCGGGAGTTCCACGCGGGCGGGAAACCAGGGGGAACCCCGGAGGGTTTCAGGGTGGGGCGGGAGAAACGGTTCCGTCGGTCAGGGAACGTGGCGCTCGTCGCCTACCAGCGCGTAACCCGCTCATCTGTGCTTCCGCAGCACCCTACCGGTGCATACTTGGCTTTTCCAGGCACAGAGCCTCCGGCTCCGGCCGCGCACCGCGGTCTGGTCCAGGATCACTATCCCATACCAAAGAGAAGCCGGTTTTACCGGCCGGTAGCAGAACTTGTTACCGTCCTCACGTTCCCTCGTCGAACCCGTATCGTCCAGGAGCTGACCACGTGCGCGAGTACAGCCGTCCAATAAAGGTCGAGATCCCTACCGACGCGCGTCTGACCGACACCGTCTTCGCGCGCGCCGCGCAGGAGCCTGACACCGTCATGCTCCGGCGTCTGGAGTCGGGGCAGTGGCACGACGTGACCTGCGGGGAGTTCGGCGCCACGGTGACCGCCATCGCCAAGGCCCTGATCGCCGCCGGCGTCGGGCACGGCGACCGCGTCGGCCTGATGTCACGCACCCGCTACGAGTGGACCGCCATCGACTACGCCGTGTGGGCCGTGGGCGGTGTGACCGTCCCCATCTACGAGACCTCCTCCGAGGAGCAGGTCCAGTGGATCCTCGGCGACTCCGGCTGCGTCGCCGTGTTCGTCGAGACCGCCGAGCACGAGAACCGGGTCGAGGCGGTACGCGCCGACCTCCCCTCCCTCACCTCGGTGTGGCGCATCGAGGACGGTGGGCTGAAGGAGTTCACCGCCTCGGGCGGCGAGATCGACGGGGCGGTCGTGGAGGAGCGCCGTCGCGCGGGAAGCGCCGACGATCTCGCGACGCTCGTCTACACCTCCGGCACCACCGGACGCCCCAAGGGCTGTGAGCTGACCCACCGCAACCTCCTGTTCACGATCCTCAACATCATCGAGGGGCCGCTTCGGGAGGTCTTCACGGTGGAGGGGCGCTCGACACTGCTCTTCCTGCCGCTCGCCCACTCCTTCGCGCGCATCATCCAGGTCGGCTGCATCGAGTCCAAGACGGTGCTCGGCCACTTCCCCACCACCGGCCCCGAACTCATCGACACCCTCGGCGTGTACCGGCCGACGTTCCTGCTGGCCGTGCCGCGGGTCTTCGAGAAGGTCTACACCAAGGCCGAGCAGAAGGCCGTCTCCGAGGGCAAGGGAAAGATCTTCCACGCCGCGGCCGAGACCGCGATCGCCTACAGCCGCGCCCTCGACTCCGGCGGCCCCGGACTGCTGCTCAAGCTCAAGCACGCCCTGTTCGCCAAACTGGTCTACGGCAAGATCCTGGCGGCCGTGGGAGGCCGGGCCGGCTACGCGGTCTCCGGCGGGTCCGCGCTGGGCGAGCGGCTGGGGCACTTCTTCCGGGGTGTCGGGCTGACGATCATCGAGGGGTACGGGCTGACCGAGACCTCGGCCCCGACCGCCGTGAACAGCCCCGACGCCAACAAGATCGGCACGGTCGGCCCGCCCTTCCCCGGCGTCTCGGTGCGGATCGGCGAGGACGGCGAGCTGCTCATCAAGGGCGACCACGTCATGCGCGGCTACTGGGGCAACCCCAAGGCGACCGCCGAGGCCTTCGACGAGGACGGCTGGTACCGCACCGGCGACCTCGGCTCGCTCGACGAGGACGGCTACATCCGCATCACCGGCCGCAAGAAGGAGATCATCGTGACCGCCGGGGGCAAGAACGTCGCCCCGGCCGTCATCGAGGACCGCATCCGCGGCCACGAGCTGGTCAGCCAGTGCATGGTCGTCGGCGACAACCGCAACTTCGTGTCCGCCCTGATCACCTTGGACGCCGAGGCCCTGGAGTTCTGGAAGAAGCAGAACCGCAAGGAGGGGGAGCTCGCCTCGCTCATCTCCGACCCCGACCTGGTCGCCGCGGTCCAGCAGGCGGTCGACAACGCCAACAAGGCCGTCTCCCGCGCCGAATCGGTCCGCAAGTTCAAGATCCTGCCGGTGGACTTCACCGAGGAGGGCGGCCAGCTCACCGCGTCGCTGAAGGTGAAGCGGCACGTGGTGGCCCGGCAGTTCGAGCGTGAGATCGAGGAGATCTACGGGGGCTGATCCACGGGGCGGTCGGTGGAGGAGACGCGCACCGGCCGCCCCCGCCCTACCCCTCCAGCAGTTCCCCCAGCCGGGCCGCGGCCCGGTCCCAGCTCCACTCCTTCTCCACCCAGGCCCGGCCGCGCTCCCCCATCTCCCTGGCGGCCGAGGGGTCGCGCAGCAGCCGGACCACAGCGCGCGCGGTGGGGCCGGGGCGCGTGCCGTCGACCACGTGACCGGTCTCCCCCTCCTCGACCGCGTCCGGGGCCCCACCCGAGTCCCCCGCGACCACCGGCAACCCGGTCGCCGACGCCTCCAGGTAGACGATCCCCAGGCCCTCGACGTCCAGGCCCCCGTTGCGGGTACGGCACGGCATCGCGAACACGTCACCGGCGTCGTAGTGGGCGGGAAGCTCCTCCCAGGGAACCGACCCGGTGAAGCGCACCGACCGATCCACCCCCAGCTCCTGGGCCAACCGCTCCAGCCGGGACCGGTAAGGGCCGCCCCCCACGATCAGCAGCGCCGCCTCGGGCACCTCGGCGAGCACCCGGGGCCAGGCCCGCAGCAGCGTGTCCTGCCCCTTGCGGGGCACCAGCCGCGACACGCACACCACGACCGGTCGGTTCCCCAGCCCGTACCGTTCCCGCACCCACGCGCCCCCCGCCCCGCGCCGGAACCGGTCCACGTCCACGCCCGGCGCCAGATGGCGCATGCGCGCCGCGGCCTCGGGGGTGAGCGCGCGGGCCAGCCGGGTGCGCGTGTATTCACCCAGGTAGGTCAGGACGTCGGTCTGCTCGCCGATCCGCCGCAGCAGTTCCCTGCCACCCGGCAGCGCCGCCCAGCCCGCCTCGTGTCCGTGGGTCAGCGCGACGATGCGCCGCGCTCCGGTTCGGCGCAGCCCGCCGGCCAGCAGCCCGAGCGGGGCGGCGGCACCGAAGAGGACCGAGTCGCACTCCTCCAGCCGGGCGATGGAACGGGCCCGGCGCAGCACGCCCGGGGTGGGCAACAGCACCGAGGTGCGCTCCCGGATGACCGGGAAGGGCTGGCGCAGGTCGAACGCCTCGGGATCGCGCCAACCACGCGCGCCGGGCCGGCGCGCCGGGGAGGAGCAGTAGACCACCACGGAACCGGGCGGCCGGCGCAGCGCCAGCGCGTGCACGAATGCCTGGATTCCACCGGGGCGGGGCGGGAAGTCGTTGGTGATGATCAGCGTTCGGGCCACGGGGGCAGTCTAGGAGCAGCCCGCTCCGGTTCCCACGGGGCGAGGGGGCGCGTGGACGCCGAAGGGCCCTCCGGACGCCGGATCCAACCCTGCACCCGGCCCGGAAGGCCCTGTCGTCCGCTGTGGGAGGCGGCCGCGGCTAGGGACGCACGCCGCCGACGAACTCGCTGCGGTAGTAGTCGTTGAGCGTGACCTCGCCGATGGGCTTGGACGAGGTGGAGGCGTGCACCATCTTGCCGTTGCCGGCGTACATGCCGACGTGGGTGGGCGAGGAGCCGTAGAAGAACATCAGGTCGCCGGGCTGGAGCTGGTCCCAGGAGACCCGGGTCCCGGCGTGGAACTGCTCCTGTGAGGTGCGGGGGAGGCTGACGCCGGCCTGCGCCCAGGCCGCCTTGGTCAGGCCGGAGCAGTCGTAGCCGTCGGGGCCGTTGCCGCCCCAGATGTAGGGCTTGCCGATCTGGGCGTAGGCGAAGTCCAGCGCCACTCGGGCGTTACCGGAGGCCGAACCCGTGTAGGAGGCGCCGCCGCCGGAGGACGAGGAGGATGAAGAGGACGCCGAGCCCGACGAGGTGGAGCCCAGGTTGGCGGTGGCCGCCTCCTGCTCTTCGGCCGTGAGTTGCTCGAGCAGCTCCTCCTGCTCGGCGATCTTCGCCTCGCCCTCCTCCTTGGCCTCCTCGGCCTCGGCGAGCTTGTCCGCGGCCTCCTGCTCGATCTGCTGGGCCTCGGCCTCCAGTTTGGCGAGCTTGTCCTTCTCCGAGGAGTAGCGCTCCAGGCTGGCCTGCTGGCTGCTGGAGAGGTAGCCGAGGTCGGCCGACTGCCGGAGGACCTGCTCCGGCCCCTGTGAACCGAGCAGATAGGCGGGTGAGCCGTAGTCCACGCCGCTGTAGGCGGAGCTGGCCAGGATGCGGACGTCATCGCGCAGGGCGGCGAGCCCTTCGTCGGTCTCCTCGAGGTCGTCCTGGATCTCCTCGAGCTTCTTCTGCGCGGCGTCGTGGTCCTGCTTGGCCTGGTTGTACTCCTCGTTGAGTGCCGAGAAGTCCCGCTCGAGCTGCTCGATCTCCTCCTGCACGTCCTGCGCCGTGGGGTCGGCGTGGGCGACCGCGGGGGTGAGGATCAGGGCGCCGGCGGCGATGAAGCCGACCGACGCCAGGTGGCGGCGATAAGAGCCACGATCATGGCGTTCATCCACGGTTGTGGCACACCTTTCTCCCAGTCATCCGCCTACCGGCCGAGCACGGGGCTTCGGTGGGGAGTCCGGCGCCGCGGACTGACCGACGGGCGCGGGGGTTTCCCGGGAGCCACCCTGGCGCGCGGCCCGGTCGGGCGGGGGTGTCGCGCGGGGGCTGGGCTCCCTCGGTCTCCGCGCCTCGGGTGAGTTAGCGAGTGGAGCGCGGAGTTCGGCGGGAGTGGCCGCCGCCATCCTGGTGATGGCGAGAAGACGACCTCACTCGGCGATGAACCCTAGTGCATCTCCAGGACTGGTCTCAACCAATTCGTTACGTTAGCCCCATTTTTCCTGCAAGGAGCACCCCGTCCCCTTGACGACGACGCCGCCCGGGCCACGGCAGACCGTGGCCCGGGCGGCGAGGCGAACAATCTCACTCGTCCCGGTCGACGGGACGAACGCTAGGGGCGGACGGCGAACTGGTACTGACCGTCCCAGTAGCCCGCCAGCGACGTGATCTCGATGTTCTTGCCGGTACGCGGGGCGTGGACCATCTGGTTGTTGCCGACGTACATGCCGACGTGCCCCAGGTCACTGAAGAAGAGCAGGTCGCCCGGCTGAAGAGCGTCCCGGCTGACCCGCTGGCCGACCTCGGCCTGGCCGTAGGTGGTGCGCGGCAGGCTCACGCCGGCCGCCCCCCAGGCGCGCATGGTCAGACCCGAGCAGTCGAAACCGTCCGGACCGGCACCGCCCCAGACGTAGGGCTTGCCGATCTGGGCGTAGGCGAAGTCGAGAGCGGTGGCCGCGCTGCCGGAGGCCGACCCCGTGTAGGTGGCTCCCCCGGAGGAGTCGACGGAACCGTCGTCGGTCGGGTCGGCGCCGGGGAACTGCGCGAGCAGCTCCTCCTGCTCGGCGATCTTCTCCTCGACCTCGTCCTTCTTCTCCTCGGCCTCCTCCTTCTGCTCCTCGGCCTCCTTCAGGGCGTCCTCGGCCTCCTGCTTCAGCTTGATGAGGCGCTCGGAGGAACCGGCGAACTCCTCCAGCTCGGCCTGCTGGCTCTCGGAGAGGTAGCCGATGTCGGCCGACTGGTCGAGGATGTCGGAGGGGTCGTCGCTGGCCAGGATGTTGGTCGTCGACCCGACGTCGGTTCCCTGGTAGGCCGCGCTGGCGAACTGGGCGACCTTGTCACGCAGCTCGTTGTAGCGGTCCTCCTCGTCGCCGACCTGCTTCTCGAGCTCGTCGACCTTCTTCTTGGCGGCGTCGTAGTCCTCCTTGGCCTGGTTGTAGTCCTGGACTACGCTGTCGGCCTCTTCCTGGAGTTCCGCGAGCCTCTGCTCGGCCTCCTCCTGCGTCTGCTCCGGCTCGGCGTGGGCGATGCCGGACGGCAGGATGATGCTTCCTGCGGCCACGACTCCGAGACCGGTGACGATCCGGCGGGCCGTGCGCCGACCACCGTTGTCAGTCATGGGCGGTACACGCTCCTTCATCAAAGTCCGCTGCGGGAGTGGGGATGGGCGAGGGGTCGGCGCCAGCGATCACGGCGCACGCGAGCCAGGCGGCGGGGGAACCGCCGTCCCGTGCGTGGGGGGTCGTTGACGCGGCAGCACGACCACGTGCTCCCGCACGATCGGGCGAACCTCCCGCGCGCGGTCGGGCTACCACGAGTCCGCCACTGCGGCGCGGAAGCGATCAAGCTCCGGATAGAACCTAGCGGACGACCCCACCGGGCTCAACCACAACAGGGCACTTGTAACGGCGGACACAGTCGTCCCAGAGGTGTCACCGCAGCCCTCCACCTCGGGAGCCGACCCCGCCCACCTGGCCGCTTTCGGTCAGACGGCGCCCTGATGTCCGCATCCGTGTCCGTCAGGAGGCGAAAGACCACGCTGCAATCGTGACCTGCCGGCGCCCGCCACCCCGCCCACACCGCGTGCTCCCGCGCGGCCGGGCCTCTCAAGCCGAGGGGTCCAGGCGGCGCAGCAGCAGCGCCGAGGGCACCGCGTGGGCCCCCTCGCGCCGGACCGCGGACACGATCTCCCGGTCGGAGGTGACCACCGCCAAGGGCCGTCCCGAGGGTTCGGCCCGGACGAGCCGGATGATCAGCTCGTCGGCGGTCTCCCCCGGCTCGCTGAACAACAGGCGCACCCGTCGCTGGCCGGACTGCACGGGCGGGAGGTCGACCTCCGCCCCGTCGAAGACGCACGTGATCTCGGCCTTGGTACGGCTCGCCAACCCCTCGAGGCCGGCCATCAGCCGGGTGCGCTGATCGGCCAGGGGGAGCGTGCCATAGCCCGTCTTGGTGACGTTGTAGCCGTCGACCAGGAGATGGACGCGCGGCATGGTGAGCAGCTGGTCGATCAGGGCGGGATCGTCCGTGGGCAGCCCTCCCGTCATGGGGGTCCGCCCGCGCGCCCCGCCGGCCACCAGGTCCGCCGGGCTCTCGATGGACGTGGGCAGCGCCAGTTCGCGACGCAGCCCGTGCGCCGCGTCCAGCAGCACGTCGACGAGGACCCGCAGCCGCGCCTCTTCGGCGCTGCGCCCCGCGCGGGCGGCGCGGCGGGCGTTGTCCACCTGGGCCTCGGCGGCGGCCAGCCGGTTGCGCAGCCGCCGGTTCTCCGCTTCCACCGCGCTGACCTGTCCCGCGGCGTTGCCGCTACGGTCCGCGGCCTCGGCGATCGCCTGCTCGGCGCGGCCGATCGCCTCCTTGGCCCGCTGTCGCTCGGCGTGGATCCGCCGGCGCAACTCGGCGATCTCGCCGCGCTGCTCCCGTAGTTCGGCGCGGAGCCGGATCACCTCGTCACGGTGTTCGTCCTTGAGCTCGCCGATCTGACGGCGGAGCTCGGCGATGGTCTCGGCCGCCTCGTCGGCCTCCTTGGCGCTGGCTCGCCGCTCCAACTCGCTGTTGACCCGGTTGACGACGTCGACCCAGCCGTCAGGGCGGATGAGATAGGCGGCCGCGGCGACCGTCACCGGATCGGCGGCGGGGGGCACCACCCCCTTGCGCAGCCCTTCGGTCAGCTCGGGCCAGACCGCCTCCATGCGTTCGGCGACCCGTCCACGAAACGTCGCGTCCGTCTCCAACTGGGCGGCGATCTGCGGGCCGGCGAGCCGGGCCCGTCTGCGCGGCTCGAACTTGGCGACTCTACGCAGCACCGGGGGGAGATCGGTGATCGGCAGCCCGCCGAGAACGTCGGACCCGTAGTCGATGACGCGGGTCCGCACGCTCTCCGGGAGCACGAGAGGTACCCCGCCGTTGCCGGAGGCGTGGGAGGACTGCTCCGGCGCGGACGTCCCGACGTCCTCCGGTTCGGCGCCCGCCGTCCCGTCGGAGTCGGTGCTCATGCCCGCCCCACGGGGCCTTCCGCCGCAACGGTCTCGCCCGCCGGACGGTCGACGACCTCGACGGAGTCGACCGCGTTGCACCAACGGCACCGGACCTGCTCGACCGTCTCGCTCAGCGTCTCGCTCTCCTCGAAGCGGCTGTCACCGGACAGGTCGAAGTGCAGGTAGTCCCGCGAACGGACGGTGCGGGTCACGTCGAACCGGGTCAGGTTCCCGCATTGGGTGCACCGCCACCGCTGGGCGTCGGTCGGCATCGTCGTGCTCACGGCCTTGTCACTCCTCGACTTCGATCCCCGATCCCCTCCACGTGGAGGGCGGCCCGCACCGGTTCCTCCGGCCGGCCGTTGCTGGTCCGGTCCATCTTTCCATGTCGGGGGATAGTTCCCCCCAGTCCCCCACAAGGTGCAGGAACCCCGCCCCCATCGCGGCCCCGCCTTCCGCCGGCACGCACCACCTCCACCACGGTCCCTTCCCGTCACCACCTGCGCCTACCCTGACGAGGTGGCACAACAGCAGCACTCGGTCCAGACGTCGCTGGAGGACCTGGGGACACCCCTGTCGGCCACGACCTTCGTGGTCGTGGACCTGGAGACGACGGGGGCGCGGTCCAGCGGCGCCGGCATCACCGAGATCGGCGCGGTGAAGGTCCGCGGGGGCGAGGTCCTCGGCGAATTCGGCACCCTCGTCAACCCCGGCGTGCCGATCCCCCCGTTCATCACCCTGCTGACGGGCATCACCCAGGCGATGGTCGCCACCGCCCCGCCGGTCGACGCCGTCCTCCCCGGTTTCCTGGAGTTCGCCGAACTGGACCGGGGCGCCGTCCTGGTCGCCCACAACGCCCCCTTCGACGTGGGTTTCCTCAAGGCCGTCTGCGCCGACCACGGTCTGCCCTGGCCGGCTCCCACGGTCGTGGACACCGTGCCGTTGGCCCGGCGGCTGATCCCCCGCGGCGAGGTCGGCAACCACAAGCTCGCCACCCTCGCCGGCTTCCTCGGGGTGCCCGACCGCCCGACCCACCGGGCGCTCGACGACGCCAGGGCGACGGTGGGCGTGCTGCACGGCCTCTTGGAACGGCTCGGCGCCTTCGGAGTGGACACGCTTGAGGAACTGCGGGCGTTTCGCAGCGCCCCGACCTCGGTCCAGCGCGGCAAGCGGCACCTCGCCGACGACCTGCCCGAGTCCCCCGGCGTCTACGTCTTCGAGGACGCGCGCGGCGACGCGCTCTACATCGGCAAGAGCGGCAACCTGCGCCGGCGGGTGCGCTCCTACTTCACCGCGGCCGAGACCCGCCGCAGGATCAGGGAGATGGTCGGGCTGGCCGAGCGGGTCAGGCCGATCGTGTGCGCGACCCCCTTGGAGGCCGAGGTCCGCGAATTGCGGCTGATCTGCGAACGCCACCCTCCCTACAACCGCCGTTCCCGCCACCAGGAACGGCTGGTCTGGCTCAAACTGACCCGCGAGCCCTATCCGCGCCTGTCGGTGGTGCGCGACCTGGCCGAGGACGGCGCCCCCTACCTCGGACCGTTCCGTAGCGCGCGCGAGGCGCAGCTCGCCCGCGAGGCCCTTGAGGAGACCGCCCCGATCCGGCGCTGCAACCACCGTCTGCGCCGCTCCCCCACCGTGGCCGCGTGCGCGCTGGCCGGGATGGGGCGCTGCGGCGCCCCGTGCGAGGGACGGGAGAGCGTCGACGACTACGCCGCGCACGTGGCCGCGGTGACCGCGGCGATGACGGATGAACCGGGCCGCGTGGTCACCCGGCTGCGGCAGCGGATCGAGGAGCTGTCGCGGGAGCTTCGCTATGAGGAGGCGGCGGCCCACCGCGACCGCCTGGCCGCGTTCCTACGGGCCTCGATCCGCCGGCAGCGGTTGGCCGCGCTGGCCGGCTGCTCCCACCTGGTGGCCGGCCGCCCCACCCCCGCCGGGTGGGAACTGGCGGTGATCCGACACGGCCGGCTCGCGGGATCGGCGCTGATGGGCCGGGGGGAGCGTCCCGCGCCCTTCCTCTCCGCCCTCGTGGCGACCGCCGAAACCGTGGAGCCGGGCCCCGGCCCGGCGCCGCGCGCCACGCCCGAGGAGATGGAGTGTCTGCTGCGCTGGCTCGAATCCCCTGGTCTGCGGTTGGCCGAGATCGAGGGCACGTGGAGCTGCCCGGTCGATGGAGCGGAGAAATACCGGGACCTGACAGACTGGGGCCATGGCAGGCATCCCGCTCAGTGACGACTATCCGGTCCGGCGCGTCCCCGTCGTCACCTACCTGCTGATCGCGGTCAACGTCGCGGTCTACCTCCTGTCCCCCTCCTCACTGGTGGCGACGTGGTACGGCGCGGCCGACGGGATGGTACGGGCCTGCGCCCAGGAGTTGTATCTGCTGCGCTGGGCGGCGATCCCGGCCGAGCTGCTGACCGGCGACGCGCTGGGCGCGGCGGGGCTCACGCAGACCCCCGGCTGCCCGCCCACCGAGGTGGCCAAGATCCCCTGGATATCGGCGGTGACGTCGATGTTCCTGCACGGGGGCACGCTCCACCTGCTGGGCAACATGGTCTACCTGTTCGTCTTCGGCCCGTGTGTCGAGGACCGGCTGGGCCGGATGCGCTATCTCGGGATGTACCTGGCCTGCGGTGTCCTGGCCTGCTACGGGTTCGCCCTGAGCGAGGGAGCGATCGAGGTGCCGATGGTCGGCGCCTCCGGCGCGATCTCCGGCGTGCTGGGCGCCTACCTGGTGGTCCAGTTCCGCAGCCGGGTGATCACCCTGGTCTTCGGCGTCCTGCCGGTGCGGCTGCCGGGCTGGGTCCTGGTCGCCACCTACTTCGTGCTGCAATATTTCCTCTACATCAGCCTGTCACTGTTCCCCGGCGAGGACGCCGGGGTCGCCTACGCCGCGCACGTCTACGGCTTCGTCGCCGGTGTGGCGGGCGGGCTGCTCGTCTACCGCATCCGCTGGCGCGCCGGATGGCGCCTTTCCGACGTGCACTGACGCCGCGACCCGGCGCACCCTCACCACCGATCCCAGGAGGATTCCACGTGATCACCGCGATCGTCATGATCAAGGCCGACGTCGACCGCATCCCGGAGGTCGCGGAGGCGATCGCCGAGATCGACGGCGTGAGCGAGGTCTACTCGGTCACCGGAGGAATAGACCTCATCGCCCTCGTCCGGGTGCGACGGCACGAGGAGCTGGCCGAGATCATCCCCGGCCGGGTGAACAAGGTGGCCGGCGTGCTGTCCTCCGACACCCACATCGCCTTCCACACCTACTCCCAGCACGACCTGGAGGCCGCGTTCTCCCTGGGGCTGTAGTCGTCGGGTCCGTGCCCGGGGCGCGCCCGGGCACGGACGGCGAAGGCTAGTTCCGCGCGGCGCGCTCCTGGCTGGCCTTGATCCAACGGTCGAGCGTGGCCTGCGCCGCGCCACTGTCGACCGCGGCGGCCGCGCGCTCGTAGGCGGCGCCGATCCCCTCGGTCAGGGTTCCGCTGAACCCCTCCGCGGCCACGAGCGCGCCGGCCGCGTTGAGCAGAACGGCGTCGCGCACGGGTCCGGTCTTACCTCCGACAAGGTCGCGCACGACGGCGGCGTTGAATCCGGCGTCCCCCCCGCGCAGCGCCTGCGGTTCGGCCCGTTCGATGCCGAGGGCGGCCGGGTCGAGCCGCTCCTCGCGCACCTCCCCGTCACGGACCACCCACACCGCGGAGGTGGTGGTCGTGGTCAGTTCGTCCAGGCCGTCGTCGCCGCGGAAGACCAGCGCGGAGACGCCGCGCCGGGCGAACACCCCGGCGATGACCCCGGCCATGCGGGGATCGAACACCCCGATCGCCGCGGCGGTCGGGCGCGCCGGGTTGGTCAGCGGGCCCAGGAAGTTGAAGACGGTGGGGGTCCCCAGTTCGCGCCGCGGCTTGGCCGCGTAGCGCAGCGAGGGGTGGAACAGCGGCGCGAAGCAGAAGGTGATCCCGACCTCCTCGACGACGTCGACCGTGTGCCGGGGGGACAGGTCGATGACGACGCCGAGGCGTTCGAGCACGTCGGCCGTTCCACACGAGGACGAGGCGGCGCGGTTGCCGTGCTTGACCACGCGCACCCCCATGGCCGCGGTGACGATCGCGGCCATGGTGGAGACGTTGACCGTGTGCGCCCGGTCCCCTCCGGTGCCGACGATGTCCAGGGTGGGTCCCGGGACGGTGATGGGCACGGCGTTGTCCAGCATTCCCTGGGCGAGACCGGTGACCTCCTCGACGGTCTCGCCCTTGGCGCGCAGCGCGATGGCGAATCCCGCGATCTGGGCGTCGGTCACGGCGCCGGACATGATCTCGTTCATGGCCCAGGCGGTGTCGTCGGAGTCGAGGGACCTCCCGGCCAGCAGCGTGTCGAGGAGTTGGGGCCAGGTGCGTTCGGAGATGCTCACTAACGGTTCCTTCAAAGGTGTCGTGGTCCGTGGGTGTTCACTGCGGGCACGTGTCAGGCACGCCATCGGGCGATGTCCGCACCGTGGTGGAGGGCACCGCTGAAGAACCGGAGGGATCGTCCGCCGTACCGGGGCACGGCGACACCTTGGAAGAGGGGCATCTACAGAATTATCCGTGGGACGGCCCGCCGCTGGGCGACGGGCGGGGCGTGTCGTGTGACGTGGCGGCGCCGCCCGGGCCGAAGCGCCCGGGCGGCGCGCATCGTCAGCCGGCGACGACCGACTTGCGGGCGCGCTCGCGCAGCATCTCGGCCAGCGTTCCGGCCAGCGCCACGGGGTCGATCGGGTGGGCGAGCACACGGTCGGCACGCGACCAGGCCCCCAGCCAGCGGTCGTCGCGGCGGCCGATGAGCAGCAGCACCGGTGGGCAACGGTAGATCTCGTCCTTGGCCTGCCGGCACAGGCCCATGCCGCCGGCGGGCCGGGCCTCGCCGTCGAGGATCGCGACGTCGATGGCGGAGTCCTCCAGCCGCTTGAGCACCACCGGCGCGGTGGCGCACTCGACGAACTCGACCTTGGGCACGTCCGCGGCGGGACGACGGCCGATGGCCAGGCGTACCTGTTCGCGGACGCCGGCGTCATCGCTATAGATGAGGACGCGCATCGTGGGGGTGTGTTCGGCGGTCTCGGTGCCGCTGTTCGCCATGGGAACCGTCCTTATTGTTCGGCCACCGCGTCCGGCGTCGGCCGCCGCCGCTGGGCCATGACTTCGTTGTCCCGGCCGATCAGGCGGCGCGCGGGCGCCACACGCCCTCTCCGGCGCCCACGTGTTACCCCGCCACGGCCACTCCCACACCCGCCCTCGAACGCACGCGGTCGGGTGCACACGGCACCGAGCCTATTGCCTTGAGACGTTCGACACGACGGGAGCCCGCGAACCCGTGGGACGCCGGCCGTATCAGGACGTCCGTTCCGGCCGCATCGCCATGGGCGTTGCCGAGACCTTCCTGATACCCTCGCTGCGGACCGACGGCCCGACACGAGGCGGTCGGGGCCGCTCGACCTCCGTATCAATGGGGGTTCGGCGGGCCCCCTTCCGCCCGGATGTCCCCGCCACGTCTCGTTCCCACTGGTCACGGGGATGTCACGACGGCCCCAGGGGCGCACAGCCACCTCTGGCCTCGTGATCACGACCTATCTCACCCGATACGGGGGGTCGTGCAACACCCCTCGTCAGATGCCGCAATAATGCAGACGTGGCGACAGCAACCGCGAACCAAGAAACAGGACCGACACCAGCACATCATGGTGCGGCGAAGCGACCTGACCTGGTGAGCGTTGGCACCATCGTTTGGTTGGCCAACGAGCTCATGTTCTTTGCGGCGCTGTTCGCGATGTACTTCACCATCCGATCGGTGACCAAGGGAAACCCGGAACTGGGCGCCTGGCCCGACGTTCACCTGAACGTGCCGTGGGCCCTGTCCATCACCGTCATCCTGGTGGCCTCGAGCTTCACCGCGCAGGCCGGCGTCTGGGCCGCCGAGCGCGGTGACGTCAAGAAGCTCCGTAAGTGGTTCTTCATCACGTTCGCCATGGGCCTGATCTTCGTGCTCGGCCAGGCGTACGAGTACTACGAGCTGATCGTGCACGAGGGCCTGACCCTGCAGTCCAGTGCCTACGGTTCGATGTTCTACCTCACCACGGGCTTCCACGGGCTCCACGTGATCGGTGGTCTGATCGCGTTCCTGATCATGCTGGGACGCACGTACGCCGCGAAGCGCTTCACTCACCAGCAGGCGACCAGCGCCATCGTCGTGTCTTACTACTGGCACTTCGTTGACGTGGTCTGGATCGCTTTGTTCGCATCCATCTACTTCATCCAGTAACCCGAACGGGGAAACCGTGAAATGGATTACCGCGCGGCGACGGCATCCCCTTGCGGGGTATGTCGTCGTCATAATCGCGCTCGCCTTCTTCGGCGTGGGCTACGCCTTCGTGGCGCCCAACGCTGATCGGGCTCAGGCGCAGACCGTTGCGGCCGGCTCCGAGGAGGCCCCGGTCGACATCAGCAACGGCAAGCAGATCTTCGTCCAGAGCTGCGCCAGCTGCCACGGGCTCGACGGGAAGGGCACCGAGAACGGTCCCGACCTGACGGGCGTGGGTGCGGCCGCGGTGGACTTCCAGGTCAGCACGGGCCGTATGCCGTCCATGAACCCGGACGTGCAGATGCCCCGCCGCGACCCGGTCTACACCGAGCAGGAGATCCTCGACCTGGCCGCCTACGTCGACCAGGAGTTCGGCGGCGGCCCGGCCATCCCGGAGCAGGCCCCCGGGCTGGCTCCGCAGCGCTCGGACTTCGAGGACGAGAGCGAGTACAAGGCCGCCAAGGAGCAGTACGAGGCGGCCTACGAGCAGTACATCGCCGGTGGTGACACCGAGGCCGGCATGAAGCTGTACATGACCAACTGCGCGCACTGCCACAGCTGGTCCGGTGCCGGCGGCGCCCTGACCGACGGGCGTTGGGCCCCGGAGATCCACGAGGCGACCCCGCGCGAGATCTACGAGGCCATGATCACCGGTCCCGGTGCGATGCCGGTGTTCAACGACACCACCATCACCGAGGAAGAGAAGCAGTCCCTGATCAAGTTCGTGAAGGACCTGCAGGCCGAACCGGACGCCGGCGGCGTCTTCTCGCTCGACCGCATCGGCCAGGTCGCCGAAGGCTTCATCGGCTGGACCGTCGGCATGAGCCTGATCGTGGCGTGCGCCATCTGGATCACCGCGAAGCAGCGAGCACATGACTGATAACAACACCAACCACGACAGCGGGGCCGGTGCCGAAGGACCCGACCGGGTCATCGGCACCCCCTCGCCCGCCGGCGAATCCCTCGCCGGCGCCACGGCGACCGCCCATGAGCGGCGGCACGAGGGGCCCTACCCCGCCGTGGAGACGCACCCGCGCCCCGAGGAGATGCAGCGCAAGGGCGAGAAGCTCGCCGCGCTGTGGTTCCTCGTGGCGTTCCTCGCCGGCATCGGCTTCTTCGTCAGCTACTTCTCGTTCCCGCCGAACGCCGAGGGCGAGCCGGCGATCGCCGACCCGCAGACCGCGCAGTACGCGAACATGCTCATGGGCGGCACGATCGCCCTGGCGCTGTTCGCCATCGGCGCCGGTATGACGGTGTGGGCCCGCCGGGTGATGCCGCACTACGAGGTGTCCTCGCCCTACGACGAGCTGCCCTCCTCCCCCGAGGAGAAGGGCTCGTTCAGCGACTTCTTCATGCAGGGCGCGCATGAGAGCGGTTTCACCAAGCGTCCGCTGATGCGCCGTACCCTCCTGCTGGCCATGGTCCCGCTGGGCCTGGCCCCCATCGTGCTGCTGCGCGACACCGGGCCGCTGCCCGGTGACAAGCTGAAGCACACGATGTGGGAGGACGGCATGCGGATGGTGGTCGAGGGCACCGACCGCCTCATCCGCGCCTCCGACCTCGACGAGGTCGGCGGCATGGTCACCGCGCTGCCCGAGTCGCATGACCCCGAGCACGGGCTCAGCCTGAACGACCAGGCCAAGACCGTGGTCCTGCTCATCAAGATGGACCCGGCCGACTTCAGCGACGAGATGACCCAGCAGCAGCTCGACTGGACCCACGACGGGATCGTCGCGTACTCCAAGATCTGCACCCACGTGGGTTGCCCCGCGGCCCTCTACGAGCAGACGTCGCACCGGATCCTGTGCCCGTGCCACCAGTCGACGTTCGACGCCGCCAACGGCGCCAAGGTCGTCTTCGGGCCGGCCCACCGGGCGTTGCCGCAGCTCCCGGTTAGGGTGGACGATGAGGGGTACCTCGTCGCGGCCGGTGACTTCTCCAGCGCCGTCGGCCCGACGTTCTGGGACGCGGAGAAGGGTGACTAGCAGATGAGCACTACTCCTGCCCCCAAGGCGCTGCGCGGCCTCGGCAACTACATCGACGACCGGTTCCACCTGGCGAAGACCGGCGAGAAGAACCTGCGCAAGGTCTTCCCGAACCACTGGTCGTTCATGCTGGGCGAGATCGCGCTCTACTCGTTCATCATCCTGTTGGTGACGGGTGTCTTCCTGACGCTGTGGTTCAACCCCAGCATGGGTCACGTGGTCTACGACGGCTCCTACGAACGGCTGAGGGGCGTGGGGATGAGCGAGGCCTACGCCTCGACGCTCCACATCACCTTCGACGTCCGTGGCGGCCTGTTCATCCGCCAGGTGCACCACTGGGCCGCGCTGATCTTCGTGGCCTCGCTGGTCATCCACATGCTGCGGGTGTTCTTCACCGGCGCGTTCCGCAAGCCGCGCGAGATCAACTGGCTCATCGGTGTCGCCATCTTCACGCTGGCGATCGTCGAGGGCCTGTTCGGCTACTCGCTGCCCGACGACCTGCCCTCCGGCATGGGCGTGCGCATCTTCCAGGGCGTGCTGCTGGCCATCCCGGTCATCGGCACCTACCTGATGATGTTCATGTTCGGTGGGGAGTTCCCCGGCGAGGCCATCATCCCCCGGCTGTACACGCTGCACATCCTGGTGATCCCGGGCATCCTGCTGGCGCTGATCGTGGCGCACTTCATGATCCTGTGGCACCAGAAGCACACCCAGTACCCGGGAACCGGACGGACCGAGAAGAAGGTCGTCGGCACGCCGATGTACCCGGCGTTCGCCGTCAAGGCCGGTGGGTTCTTCTTCTTCACCTTCGCGGTCATCGCCGGGCTGGCGGCCTTCGTCCAGATCAACCCGATCCACCTGTTCGGGCCGTTCACCCCGACGTCCATCACCTCGGGCCTCCAGCCCGACTGGTACATGGGCTTCCTGGAGGGTGCGCTGCGCATCTTCCCGAACTGGTTCGACTTCACCATCGCGGGTTACGCGGTGCCGATGGGCGTCTTGCTGCCCGGCCTGGGCGGCATGGGCCTGCTCTTCGGCGGCCTGGCGGCGTGGCCGTTCATCGAGGCCTGGATCACCGGGGACAAGCGCCACCACAACGTGGCCGACCGTCCGCGCAACGCCCCGACCCGCACCGGCATCGGTGCGGCGGGTGTGACCGCCTACGGTCTGATCTGGCTGGCCGGCTCCAACGACATCCTGTCGGAGACGTTCTCCATCAGCCTGTACGCGACGACGTGGTTCTTCCGCATCGCGATCATCCTCGGCCCGATCATCGCGTTCATCGTGACCAAGCGCATCTGCCTCGGTCTGCAGCGCCGGGACCGCGAGATCCTGGAGCACGGCTACGAGAGCGGCACCATCCAGCAGCTCCCCAGCGGTGAGTTCATCGAGGTGCACAAGGAGTCCTCCCCGGACACCGTGCACGTCCTCCAGAGCAAGCCGCCGGCCCGCATCGACATCGACTCCACCGACGAGAACGGGGTGGAGCCGCCGAGCGGGCGGGGGGCCAAGGGACGGCTTCGCGCGCGTCTGGCCCACTGGTACACCAAGGACAACGTCTCCTTCGAGGGCGTCCGTCCGCACAGTGGGCACCACCTCCACCACGGCGCCACCGCGTCCGAGGAGGAGTCCGTGAAGGCCCACTGAGCCCGTCTCGGTGGCCTGTGAAGGGCCCGGCCTCCCCCGCGCCACGGGGAGGCCGGGCCCTTCGGCGTTCCCGGCCGCTCTTCGCCCGCGGGGCCTGTGATACCTTGCAGCCGCCAGCCGCCCCGCACGGGGCAGGGAATCCGGTGCGAATCCGGAACTGACGCGCAGCGGTGAGGGGGACGGACGGGGCACGGGCCACTGGGACCATCCTGGGAAGGCGCTCCGGCCGGACGAACCCGAGTCCGAAGACCTGCTGGCACTCTGGTCTCCCGCCGACCGGAGGAGGATGCCCGCCGGGCCCCGCGACCGGGCCCCACGCGAAAAGGACGGCCGTGCCGACCCCCCATCGTCCCCTCGTCCCCGTCCTGCTCTCCCTCGCCCTGTGCGCCGCCACCGGATGCGGTGCCGACTCCGCGGACCCGACCACGCACGCCGCCCCGGAGTCCGCCGTGACGGTCCACAACTGCGGCCGTGACGTGGTGGTCGCCGAGCCGCCCCAGCGCGCGGTCTCGCTCAACCAGGGGTCGACCGAGATCCTGCTCTCCCTCGGCCTGGCCGACCGGATGGTGGGGACCGCCACCTGGACCGATCCCGTCGCCGAAGGGCTGGAGCAGGCCAACGCGGGCGTGCCCCGCCTGGCCGACAACGCCCCCTCGTTCGAACGGGTCCTGGACGCGGAGCCCGACTTCGTCTCCGCGTCGTTCGTCTCGACCCTGGGCGAAGGCGGCGTCGCCACCCGCGACGACTTCGAGCGGCTCGGGGTGGCGACCTACCTCTCCCCGGCCGACTGCGCCAAGTCCTCCTTCGACAGGGGCGACGGTTCCCGCGCGGAGCCGTTGACGATGCAGGACGTCTACGGTGAGGTGCGCGACCTCGCGAGGATCTTCGGAGTCCAGGAGCGCGGCGAGGAGCTGGTCGCCGACCTCTCCTCCCGTGTGGACGCCGCCACCCGTGACGTCGACGCCTCCGGCACCACCGTGCTCTTCTGGTTCGCCAACTCCGAGGCGCCCTACCTGGCGGGATGCTGTGGGGCGCCGGGCATCATCACCGAAGCCGTCGGCGCGGAGAACGCCTTCGACGACACCCACGACGAGTGGCCCCAGGTCAACTGGGAGACCATCGCCGACCGCGACCCCGACGTTCTCGTGCTCGGCGACCTGACCCGGGACAGCCAGACGGCCGAGTCCGGTGCGGCCAAGATCGACTTCCTGAAGTCCACTCCGGTCACCCGCCACATGGACGCCGTCGAGAACGACCGATTCATCCTCGTCAGCGGTGCCGCCATGAACCCGTCGATCCGCACCGTCGAGGGGATCGAACAGGTCGCCGCCGGGCTGCGCGAGCTGGGTCTGGCCGGCCCCCGACGTTCGTGAGAGGGCTTTTCGCGGCGCGCCCCCTCCTGCTGTGGCCGGCCGGCTGCGCCCTGCTGGTGGCCTCCGTCGCGGTCGCGATCACGATCGGCCCCGCGGGGATCTCCGTGGGCGAGGTCGCGGCGGTGACCGTCTCACGCCTGGGCGGAGCCGACTCGGGGCTCAGCGCGATCCGTGAGGGCATCGTGTGGGACCTGCGGCTGCCCCGCACCCTGCTCGCGGCGGTGTGCGGCGCCGGACTGGCCCTGTGCGGGGTGGTGATGCAGTCGCTGCTGCGCAACCCGCTCGCGGACCCGTTCGTCCTGGGGGTCTCCTCCGGAGCCTCCACCGGCGCGGTGCTGGTCGTCGTGCTGGGCGTGGGCGGGGGCGCGCTGTCCCTGTCCACCGGGGCGTTCCTCGGCGCGGCCTGCTCCTTCGCCCTCGTCTTGGGCCTGGGGCACCTGTCGGGGGGAACGACCGACCGCGTGGTGCTGTCCGGCGTCGCCACGATGCAGTTGTTCTCGGCGCTGACCTCTCTCGTCGTCATGTCCTCGGCCGATCCGGAACAGACCCGGGGCGTGCTGTTCTGGTTGCTGGGCTCGTTGAGCGGGGCGTCCTGGCCCGATGTGTGGCCCTGCCTGCTGGTGCTGCTCCTGGCGTTGCCGGCGTGCCTGGGACGGGCCCCCGCTTTAGACGCGCTCGTCTTCGGCCAGGACGCCGCCGGCTCGCTGGGGATCCACGTCGCCCGAACACGCCTGGCGCTGCTGGGGGTGACCGCCCTCATGACCGCGGCGCTGGTGAGCGTGGTCGGCGCGATCGGTTTCGTCGGCCTCGTCCTGCCCCACGCGGCCCGGGCGATCGTCGGCCCCGGCCACCGCCGGCTCCTGCCCGTCTCGGCGCTGGCCGGCGCGATCTTCCTCGTGTGGGCCGACACCGTGGCGCGGACCGTCCTGGACCCGCAGGAGCTTCCGGTCGGCGTGGTGACCTCGTTGATCGGTGTTCCCGCCTTCGTCCACATCCTGTACCGCGGCCGGAGGACGGCATGAGGACGCGGAGGGGGCACGGATGAGCCTGCGCGCGGAGGACGTCTCCTGGAGCGTCGGCGGCAGGATGATCGTGGCCGGCGTCAGCCTGGAGCCGGCCCCGGGACAGACGGTGGGGCTGCTCGGCCCCAACGGGTCCGGCAAGTCGACGCTGCTGCGGCTGCTGGCCGGGGTGCGCCGGACTTCATCGGGGGTGGTCCGCCTCGATGGCGCGCCCCTGGAGGAGATCGGGCGGAAAGGGGCGGCCCGCCGGATCGCCGTGGTGGAGCAGGAGGCCACCCCCCAGGTGGACCTGACCGTGGGCGACGTGGTCCGGCTGGGCCGCATCCCGCACCGCAGGGCCTGGGCTCCCCTCTCCTCGGCCGACGAGGCGGCGGTGGAGGCCGCCCTCGGTCACACGGGGTTGACGGACCAGGCGGAACAGTCCTGGCACACCCTGTCGGGAGGGGAGCGCCAGCGCGCCCACATCGCCCGCGCCCTCGCCCAGGAGCCTCGTGAGCTGCTCTTGGACGAGCCGACCAACCACCTCGACGTCCGTCACCAGCTGGAACTGCTGGACCTGATCACCCGCCTCCCGGTCACCACGGTGATCGCGCTGCACGATCTCAACCTGGCCTCGATGTTCTGCGACCACCTCGTGGTGCTGCGGGAGGGGAGGGTGGTCGCCGCCGGACCGCCGGAACGGGTGGTGACCCCCCGGTTGGTCTCCGAGGTCTACGGGGTCCGCGCGGTGGTGTCTCCCGACGGGCCGGGGGGACGGCCCTACGTCCGTTTCCTCCCGCCCACCGGGGAGGCGCGCTGAGAGGACGTGGCGGGAGCGCCACAGCGCCGGCGCCCCGCCCGGGAGGGGTCCCTGTGGCGGGCGGCGGGAGGCCGCTCAGCCGGCCTCTCCCGGCCATCGGGGCCTCGGGCCTTCCCCGGCCGTACCGGAGAGGCAGCTGAGAGATCTCAGGCCCCTGAAACGGTCCGTCCATAATTCGTCCGTCCCTCACCGCGGAAGGCCCCCGGAGCGATGCTCCGGGGGCCTTCCAAGCGGGCTCGGCCGCGTCAGTCCGTGGCGGAGGCGGCGGCCGGCTCGGCCAGCGGGGAGCCCGGCGAACCGGCCTCATCCGTCTTGTCGGACTCGCCCAGGTTGCTGTTTGCCAGCCACTCGTCCCACGAGCGTTGCCAGTAGCCCCACCCGTTGTCGACCTCGAGCTCGCGGTCGGTCCCGGTGATGGTGAGCGGGTCGCCCATCAGCGAGTTCTCGTAGAACCACTTGGCGTCCTCGGTGCTCATGTTGGTGCAGCCGTGGCTCATGTTGGCCTGGCCCAGGGAACCGTTCCACGGGGCGGCATGGGTGAACTCGCCGCTGTTGGAGAAGCGGACCGCGTACTGCACGTCGAGCTTGTAGTAGTCGGGGTGCCCCTCGGGGATGCCGACCGTCGCGGAGTCCATGACCAGGTGCTCGTACTTCTCCATGGTCAGGTGCACACCGCTGGTGGTGGTGTAGGCGCGGGTCGTGGCGTTGCCGTTGCTGATCGGGAAGTCCTTGATCTGCTCGCCGTCGCGCTCGACCACCATGCGGTGCGTGTCGTCGTCGATCTCGGTGAACTGCGCCCGGCCGACCTCGAAGTTGATCTGGGAGTTCTTGATGCCGTAGACGCCCTCGGCTGCCTGGACACCGGCCAGCCGCAGGTTCACCGTGACCTTCTGGTAGGGCTCCCAGTACTCCTTGGTGCGGAAGACCGCCATCTGGTCGCCGAACCAGTTCCACGCGCCTTCGGCCGGCTTCTCGGAGACGACCTCCATGGCGGCCTCGACCGCGGCCTTGTTCTCGACCGGAAGGTCGAAGTTGACGATGATCGGCATGCCCACGCCGACCGTGTCGCCGCTGACCGGGAAGTTCGACTGGAGTTCGAGCCGCTTGCCCTCGGTCGCGGGGAGGGTCGAGAACTCGCTGACGACCTCGGTCTTCTCACCGTCTTCACCCTCGGCGGTGGCCGTGACGGTGACGTCGCTGCCCGGTGTCAGCGTCCAGTCGCTGACCCATTCGGTCTTGTCCTCGTTGAGCGTTCCGGTGATCTCGTCGAGCGCGCTGTCGGTCGACTCCTGCTGCTCCGTGGACACCTCGGCCGTCTGCGCCTGCTCGCCGGCCGCCTGGGTGATCTTCACGTCGGTGATGGTGCCGTTGGCCGCGGTGACGGTGACCGGCAGGTTGGGTTGGACCTCGGTCGACCCGTCCTGCGGGGTGATCTCGACCTCGACCGCGCTGCCGGTGCTCTCAGAGCCGGTGGTGTCGGCCCCCGGTCCGGCTTCGCCCCCGGAGCACGCGGCCGTGAAGACGAGGGCCACACCGGCCAACCCTGCGCCCAGGCGACGAAGTGTCGGTGTGAATGCGCTGTCCTTCACGCGTGCGACCTCCAGCATCGAGCTCGACCGGATCCCGACCCGTCCGCTCGGGCTCGAATCCAAGCGAACAAGTTCCAAAAACGATGACAAGGCGGCCGTACCGGGAGATACCCCGACAGGATGTATCGGTCCGCTCGAAAAGAATACCCCGGCCGGGCAACGATCTCAGCGGATTCGTTGCCCGGCCGGGGCCACAAAAGGACATCGATACCCGGTTACAACCGGGTTCAATCCTGTTCTAGTGCTGGAACTCCTTGCGGTAGTACTCGAAGACCCAGCCGATCGAGGTGAGGATGATGGCGAAGGCGCCGATGAAGACCATCCACCAGCCGATCGCCACGCCCACCGCGGTGAACGCGACCGCCATGGCCACGAACAGCGGCCACCAGCTGTGCGGGCTGAAGAAGCCGTACTCGCCGGCGTTCTCGGCGATCTCACCGTCGAGGCGCTCCTCCGGCGGCAGGCCGTGCGCGCGCTCGCTGCGACGCGCCGCCTGCCACAGCCAGAAGCCGACCATCCAGCCGAAGCCGATGGCGACGACCAGGGCCACCGTGCCGGTCCACTCGATCTGGCCCTCGACGGCCCACGCCCAGTAGGCGTAGAGGCCGGCGATGAGCCCGAAGAAGGTCGAGACGCCCATAAACAGGTAGGCCTGCATCTTCATGGTGAGCCCTCCCTCCTACTTCGTGGTTGCCGGAGCCGGGGCCGCGCCGGGCGCGGCGGCGTACGGGTGGTGCAGGTCGAACGCCGGACGCTCCGACCGGATCCGCGGCAGCGAGGTGAAGTTGTGCCGGGGCGGCGGGCAGGAGGTGGTCCACTCCAGCGAGCAGCCGTACCCCCACGGGTCGTCGACCTGGACCTTCTCGGCCTTCTTCGCGGTGATCCAGAGGTTCCAGAAGAAGATCAGCGTGGAGGCGCCCAGGATGAACGAGCTCACCGAGGAGAACTGGTTCAGCGCGGTGAAGCCGTCAGAGGGCAGGTAGTCGGCGTAGCGGCGGGGCATCCCCTCCGCGCCCAGCCAGTGCTGGACGCCGAAGGTGCCGTGGAAGCCGAGGAACAGCGTCCAGAAGTGCCACTTCGCCAGCTTCTCGTTGAGCATCTTGCCGGTGAACTTGGGCCACCAGAAGTAGAAGCCGGCGAACATCGCGAAGACCACGGTGCCGAACACGACGTAGTGGAAGTGGGCCACCACGAAGTAGGAGTCGGTGACGTGGAAGTCGATCGGCGGGGAGGCCAGGATGACACCGGTCAGGCCGCCGAAGAGGAAGGTGACCAGGAAGCCGATCGTGAACAGCATCGGCGACTCGAAGGTGAGCTGGCCCCGCCACATCGTCCCGATCCAGTTGAAGAACTTCACACCGGTCGGAACCGCGATGAGGAAGGTCATGAAGGAGAAGAACGGCAGCAGCACCGCGCCGGTCGGGAACATGTGGTGCGCCCAGACCGTGACGGACAGGCCGGCGATCGCGATGGTCGCGGCGACCAGGCTCTTGTAGCCGAAGATCGGCTTGCGGCTGAAGACCGGCAGGATCTCCGTCGCGATACCGAAGAACGGCAGCGCGATGATGTAGACCTCGGGGTGGCCGAAGAACCAGAACAGGTGCTGCCACAGGATGGCGCCGCCGTGCTCGGTGTCGTAGACGTGGGTACCGACGATGCGGTCGGCGCCCAGGGCGATGAGGGCGGCGGTCAGCACCGGGAACGCGATGAGCACCAGCACGCTGGTCAGCACGGTGTTCCAGGAGAAGATCGACATCCGGAACATCGTCATGCCCGGTGCGCGCATGCACAGGGCGGTGGTGATGAAGTTGACCGCACCGAGGATCGTGCCCAGACCGGAGACGGCCAGGCCGAGGATCCACAGGTCACCGCCGACGCCCGGCGAGCGGACCGCGTCGGACAGCGGGGTGTAGGCGAACCACCCGAAGCTCGCGGCGCCACCAGGGGTGAGGAAGCCGCTGATGGCGATCAGGCTACCGAAGAGGAACAGGTAGTAGCCGAACAGGTTGATGCGCGGGAACGCCACATCGGGCGCGCCGATCTGCAGCGGCAGCAGGATGTTGGCGAAGCCGACGAACAGCGGCGTCGCGAACATCAGCAGCATGATCGTGCCGTGCATCGTGAAGAGCTGGTTGAACTCTTCGTTCGTCATCATCTGCATGCCGGGGTACATCAGCTCGGCGCGGATGAGCAGCGCCAGGATGCCACCGAAGATGAAGAACGCGAACGAGGTGATCAGGTACATGTACCCGATGACCTTGTGGTCGGTCGACGTCATCCAGTTGACGATGATCGACCCTTTTCTGCGCGCCGGCGACTGCTCAGTGGCCGGGGCGGCGTGCGACTCAGTGACAGCCGTCATGACTGCTCCGCCTCCTCGTCAGCCGCGGGGGAGGCCTCGGGCGACTGCTCGCCCTCGGGACGCGCGGACGCGCCCTCGTTCTGCTCCGCACCCTCGGTGCCGGCGTCCGGCTCCTGGCCGGTCTCCTGCTCGGCCTCGGGAGCGGGGGCCTCGATGACGCCCTCCGCGGGGTTCTGCTTCTGGTCCTCGAGCCACTGCTCGTACTCCTCGGGGCTGACCACCTTGACGGTGAACAGCATGCGGGAGTGGTCAACACCGCACAGCTCGGCGCAACGGCCCGCGAACGTGCCCTCGACGTCGGGGTTGACCTTCACCTGGAACTCGTTGGGGTGACCCGGGATGACGTCCATCTTGAAGACGAACGCCGGGATCCAGAACGAGTGGATGACGTCGGGCGACTCCAGGTCGAAGTGGATGACGCTGTCGTTGGGGAGGACCAGCTGGGGGTCATCCCCGGGAATGCCGGCGATCGAGACGTCCTCGCCGTTGACGTTCTCTTCACCCTCGTACGTGAACTGCCAGCTCCACTGGAACGCGTTCACGTGGATGTTGACGTCGGCGGGCTCGTCGGTCTCCATCAGGTAGGCCTGGTCACGCGCGGTGAAGTAGAACAGCACCGCGATGATGACGATCGGCAGGACGGTGTAGAGCGCCTCGATGGGCATGTTGTAGCGCACCTGCGGCGGAAGCTGCTCGGAGCGCTTGCGGTGGAAGATCACCGACCAGATGATCAGTCCCCACACGAGAATGCCGACCGCGATCGCCGCCACCCACGAGCCCTGCCAGAGCGCGAGGACACGCTCGGCCTGCTCGGTGATCGGCTCCGGCACACCCAAACGAGTGAACTCGTTCGACGCGCAGCCGGTCGCGGCTATACCCAGCGCGGCGAACGCGGCGCCACGTGGTGCCCATCGGCGCAGCGCGGGGCGCCGATTCCTATGGCGGGTCGGACTCACGGATTGCCTTCCCAGCGGTGATGCCCGCGCGAAGCGCGGGCGGTCGTATATCCAAAGCTTGTCAAGGGGAAACATTATCGCGAACCACCCGCGGTGCTGATCACGGGCATGGCGGGCCAGCGTGTTGCGTTGCGCCCATTCGGTGGCGCGGCAGGGTCGGTCCGGTGCTTTGGACCTCTCCCACCCCGAGGCGCCGCGCTTTCGCACTTGAGGCCGTCATGGTGTCGCGTCTGTCGCCCGGCCCGCTCTCGGGAGCGCCCCGGTGTCCGTCAGACCCCGAAACACGCCCTCCTCGAGCGGGCTAAGGCGAGGGTATCGCTGGTTTTACGAGGCCCTTAACCGGGTGCCTCTTACCGGCCCACATGGGTAAAGATTGGGACACGAACCGTAGACGCGAGGAGCAAGACCGTGCCGGAACAGCCAGTCCTGACGATCGACGCGATCGGCCGCAAGTGCCCCATACCGATCATCATGCTGGCCGGGCGGATCCGCGAGGTGCCGATCGGTTCGGTGATCGCGGTCACCGCAGACGATCCGGCCGCGATCACCGACATCCCATCGTGGTGCCGGCTGAAGATGCAGGAGTTCGTCGCGCGGGTGCCGTTGGCGCGCGGAAGCGCGTTCCACATCCGGCGCATGTACTGAAGGCGGCCGGCCCCGGCACCGCCGCGTGGTGGATCCGCGCAGCGCGAGGGCCGCGCGACCTTGCGGTCGCGCGGCCCTCGTTTCGTGCTCGCTGTGTCCTAGCGGGCGTAGTACTCGACGACGAGCTGCTCGTCGAAGGGCACGGGGACCTGCTCGCGCTTGGGGCGGTCGACGACCGCGATGCGCAGGTCCTTGTGGCTGACGGCCAGGTAGCCGGCGATCTTGTCGTCGGCGTGGACACCCTCGGCGGCCTCGACGAACGGGACCATCTGCCGCGACTTCTCGCGAACGCCGATGATCTGGCCCGGCTTGACCTGGTAGGACGGGATGTCGACCTTCTTGCCGTCAACCGTGATGTGACCGTGGTTGACGAACTGGCGAGCGGCGTAGATCGAGGCGGCGAAGCCGGCGCGCAGCACGACGGTGGCCAGGCGCAGCTCCAGCTCGGCGATCATCTCCTCACCGGTACGGCCCGGGCGCTTCTTGGCGTTCTCGTAGACGCGCGCGAGCTGCTTCTCCGAGAGGTCGTAGTACCAGCGCAGCTTCTGCTTCTCGGCCTGCCGGACGGCGTAGTCGCTGGTGGAGCGACGGACACGGCGGCCGTGCTCGCCGGGCGGGTACGGGCGCTTCTCGAAGTAGCTGACCGCCTTACGGGTCAGCGGGGTACCGGCGCGCCGGGACAACCGCACCTTCGGTCCGGTGTAGCGCATTCAAGTCCTCCGTTTTTCGTTTCTTGCAAAAACGGGAATCCTAGGTAAGGCTTGCCTAAGTCTAGGAGGTGTCATGCGACAGCCCTGCCCGTCCGAGATCGAACGGGTCCGTTCCCTCGCCGCCACGGCGACCCCGACCGCGGTGGCGTTGGCCGATGATCCGGACACGCGTTTCAGCGCATCCGGAGCGGTCGACCGTGTCGGGCGCGTAGTCCTGCTGATCGGCACCGACCACCCGCTGCACGGGGCACTGCGGGAGGTTTCACGCGGGTCGACCGGCCCGCGGGCCGGTGTCGATCTGTGCGCGATTCGACACGTGGGTCGGACACCCACTGTACGCGCTCGGCTGTGGTGCGAGGGCCGGGTGTCCGAGGTCCCCGCGCACGAGCGCCGCCAAGCCGCCCTCGCGATCTGGGAACGTCATCCCGACGAAGGGCTGCTCGCCGCAGTGGACAATGATCCCACACCCGACGGACCGCTCCTCGCCTGCATCGAGCCCGACGTGGTGGTCTACGACACCTACGACGACGCCGGCGTCATCGACGGCGCGGCCTTTCGCGCCGCCCGCCCCGATCCGCTGACCCTCCCCGCCGAACGGATCCTGGCCCGGGTCAACGACCGCCATCGCGACGAGTTGAGCGCGTCCCTGCGCGACGTGCCCGACGTCCCGCAGGGCCGGGCCTGGCTGTGGGAGCTGGACGGATTCGGCGCGACCCTGTGGGTGTCCCCCTACGCCTCGGACCGGCCGGTGCTGGTCCGGCTGCCCTGGAACGTGCGCGCCACCGCGCCCTGCCAGTTGGAAGGAGCCCTACGGGAGCTGTTGGGCCGCCGCGGGGCGCTGCGCTGATCCCCACGACGGCTCCGACGTCACAGGTGGATCTCGACCTCGTGGGCGGCCTCGTCACCGTAGGACAGCGCGATCCGCTCGGTCAGCGACTCAGCGGTCAGGGTGTACTCCTGGGGACCGTTGACCTCCAGGGCGTGGACCGCGACCGCGTTGCCCACCTGGGCGCAACGCTCCAGGGACAGCCCCCACGACAGCGCGGAGAGGAAGCCGGCGCGAAAGGCGTCGCCGACGCCGGTCGGGTCGACCTTCGTCGTGACGCTCGCCGCGGCGACGTGCAGGGACGGCTCGCCCTTGCGGTCGATGCGCACGCCCTTGCCCCCCAGCGTGGTGACACGAACGTCGACCCGGTCGAGGATCTCCTCGTCGCTCCAGCCCGTCTTCTGTTCGGCGAGCGCCTTCTCGTACTCGTTGGTGAACAGGAAGCGGGCGCCCTCGATCAGCCCGCGGACCTCGGGCCCCTCCATACGGGCGAGCTGCTGGGAGGGGTCGGCGGCGAACGGGATGCCCCGCTCGCGGCACTCGTCGCTGTGACGGGTCATCGCCTCGGGGTCGTCGGCCCCGATCAGCACGAGGTCCAGTCCCCCGACGCGCTCGGCCAGCGGCGTCAACTCGATGAGCCGGGCCTCGGACATGGCACCGGCGTAAAACGACGCGATCTGGTTGTGGTCGCGGTCGGTGGTGCAGACGAAGCGGGCCGTGTGCCGCAGTTCGGAGACGTGCACCGCCGAGGTGTCCACCCCGTGGCGTTCGAGCCAGGAACGGTAGTCGGCGAAGTCGGTCCCGACCGAGCCGACCAGGAACGGGGTGAGCCCCAGGCAGCCCATGCCGAAGGAGATGTTGGCGGCCACGCCACCCCTCCGCACCTCCAGCTCATCCACCAGGAACGACAGCGACACCTGTTCCAGCTGGTCGGCGATGAGCTGTTCGGCGAAGCGTCCCTCGAAGGTCATCAGATGGTCGGTGGCGATGGATCCGGTAATCGCGATACGCACTGCGGCGGGCTCCTCAGATGGGGGCGGGCGAGACGTCTCAAGGGTAGCGACCAGCGCCCACCCGGCCCCGTGATCGGACCACCATAGGACAGGCCCGCGCGGTGTTCCGCGCGGGCCCGTGTGGCTGGGCGTCTTGGCCCGGTGCCCTAGTTGAACGAGTCGCCGCAGGCGCAGGAACCGGTGGCGTTGGGGTTGTCGATGGTGAACCCCTGCTTCTCGATCGTGTCGACGAAGTCGATCGTGGCGCCCATGAGGTAGGGGGCGCTCATCCGGTCGGTGACGACCTCGACACCGCCGAAGTCGGCCACCACGTCGCCGTCGAGCTCACGCTCGTCGAAGAAAAGCTGGTACCGCAGGCCCGAGCACCCCCCGGGCTGGACGGCGACACGAAGACGAAGGTCGTCGCGGCCCTCCTGCTCCAGGAGTCCCTTGACCTTGTTCGCGGCATCGTCAGTCAGGATGATCCCCTGCGCGGTGGCCTCGCTCTGAACCGTCATCTGCTAGCTCCTCCAAAAGGGGTGGCGGCCGCCACGGCGACCTTTCTGCCTCTGACGTCTCAACGCCGAGGTGTCGTTGCGCATTCCTGCCGCGGCCCCGAACGCCCGGCTGTGCTGTATCCAGGTTAGGTTCTCCGCGGCACCGTCGCCATCCCGGCCACCCCGTGCCGGCGCGGGTCAGCGCCGCCAGCGGCGGGCGACCTGGGCGGCCAGCCTCCGCAGTTCCTCGGCCGGCCGCGCCAGGGCCGCCTCGACCGATCCCGCGGAGTCGGTGAGCGCGTAGGTCTCGGTGATGCCGGCGGCCGCGGCCTCGGCCCGCCCCACCGCCACCCGTCCGGCCAGCACCAGGCAGGGGACACCGTGGTCGGCGGCGGTCCGCGCGACGCCGTGGGGCAGCTTGCCGCGCAGCGACTGGGAGTCGAAGGACCCCTCTCCCGTGACCACCACGTCGGCCCGCGCGACCTGGGCGTCGAGCCCGACCGCGGACAGGACGCGGGACACCCCTGATTCCACCGTTCCCCCGAGGAGGAGCAGGGCGTATCCCAGGCCACCCGCGGCGCCCGCGCCCGGGGTGGCGCGCAGTGTCGCGTCGGGGTCGGTGGCGTCGGCGAACACCGTCAGCGCCGCGTCCAGGCGCTGGACCAGGTCGCGGTCGGCACCCTTCTGGGGGCCGAAGACCGCGCTGGCGCCGTGGATGCCCAGCAGGGGGTTGTCGACGTCGGTGGCGGCGACGAGGCGCACGCCCTTGGTCGCGGCACGGGCGGGTTCGAGGTCCACCCGGCCGGCGAGGTCGGCCAGGGCGACGCCGCCGCGGTCCAGGGCCGAGCGTGGGGTGGCGCCCAGGGCCGCGAGCATCCCGGCGCCGCCGTCGTTGGTGGCGCTGCCCCCCAACCCGACGACCACGGTGCGCGCTCCCGCGTTGACGGCGTGGGCGATCAGCTCGCCGACACCGGCGCTGGTGGCGCGGCCGGGATCGCGGGTCGTCGCGGGCACCAGGTGCAGCCCGCAGGCGTGCGCGCTCTCGATGTAGGCGGTGTCACCGGCGAGGAGGTACTGCGCGCTCACGGGGGCGCCGAGCGGGCCGGTCACGGTCACGTCGGCGACCGCGCCGCCGAGCGCGGCGTGCAGGACCTCGACGAAGCCGGGACCTCCGTCGGAGAGCGGGATGAGTTCGGTCTGGGCGTTGGGGTCGGCCGAGCGCCAGCCCTCGGCGACAGCCTGGGCCGCCTCGAGCGCGGTGAGGGTACCGGCGAACTTGTCTGGGGCAATCACGATACGCACGGCCCCAGTCTGCCCTTGGTGGAAGTGTTCCAGCCATACCCCCAACGGAAATACTCCACTTTGCGGTATCAAGAATCCGCATCACGGAATTACCATGGTCCTGTCCCTCAGGAACCGGCGTGTTCGGCCCGGGTGGTGAGGTCCGGGCCACCGACGGGCCGCCGCCCGCCCTCGCCCCTGCGCCCGAGTGGCGTCCGTCCGGTCACGGCGAGGGCCGGCTCATCGGCCGCCCCCTGCCGGCACCGCCTCCGCCGGCGTCTCCGGAGGCGCCCGCGGCGGGTCGAAAAGGGAGCGGACTCCCGCAGGCTCACGCTCCGCGCCCACCGAGGTCTCGGTTCGATCGGCGCACCGGCACCTCGCGCGGCCCCGTGGGCCGGAAGCGGACACACCGGCCCGCTTCGGCACCGGAGCGGGACGAGGCACCGGCGGTGGTCTCCGGGGTTCCGTCGCGCCCGCGGACACGGGCGGAGCGCTTCACCGGTTCTCGCGGCGCCCGGTGGGTGGGGCCGCGACCACGGCTCACAGTCCGGGCGCCCCGTAGACCGGGAACCACCGCGCCTTGTCCTTCTCCAGGAGAAGGTCCCCCTCGACGGCCGCGGCCACCTGGAGTTCCAACGCGGTGTCACGGCGTTGCCCGCCCAGAGGGGCGAAGGGGTAGAAGGTGCCGCGCTTGTAGAGGTAGACCAGGGCGACCCGGCGTCCGTCCTCCCCCTGGAAGGCGACCAGCGAACACAGCAGGGAGGGGCCGAAGCCGGCCTCCTCCAGGGTGGAGTTCACCGCGTGGACGTCGGTGACCAGGGAGCCGATGCCCGCCGGGTCGTCGGGATCGCCGCGGAGCACCAGCCAGGTGTAGCCGTACTCGTCGGCGACCTGGTCGACCGGTGGCCCCTCCCCCGCGTCCAGCAGTTCGGTGACCTCCCGCCGGACGTCGGCGAAGGCCCGCCCCTCGACGGCGCGGAAGGCCACCGACGCCGTTCCCATCGGGCGCAGGCCCGACGCCGCGCGCAGCGTCACCGCAGCCGAGGGAAGCGCGAACAGACGGTCCAGGTCGGGCTCTGGCGGCTTGGATCGGCCCAGCAGGGCGCGCAGGAACCCCACGGAACTCCCCCTTCGGTCGTGGTGGACGTCGTGGTCGGCGGCGGACGCCGCGCGAGGCTAGGCTCCGCTCCCCAGCCCCCGGGAGATCTCGGCCAGCTGGGTCAGCCGGCGCTCGATCGGCGGGTGGGTGGAGAACAGTGCCGCAAGACCCCCCTGGCCGTGGGCGAAGGCCGGGGTGAAGAAGAAGGCGTTGAACGGCTCCGCCTGGCGGAGGTCGCGTGTGGGGACCCGGGCCATGTCCCCGCTGATCTTGGTGAGGGCGCTGCCCAACGCCGAGGGACGGCCGGTGAGGAAGGCCGCGGCGCGGTCGGCCGACAGCTCCCGGTAACGCGACAGCGCCCGGGTGAGCAGGAAGCTCACCACCCACACCACCGCGCTCACCGCGACGACGAGCAGGGCCACCAGCGCCGGATTGTTGTCACGGTTGCCGCGTCCGGCCGCGCCGAAGGCGGCGAAGCGCAGCCCGGCCTGGGTGAGGAACCCGGCGACCACGCCGAGGAAGCCCGCGATCGTCATCACCATCACGTCGCGGTGGGCGACGTGGGACAGCTCGTGGGCCAAGACGGCCTCCAGCTCGACCGGCTCCAATCGGCGCAGGATGCCGGTGGTCGCGCAGACCACGGCCCTCTTCTCGTCACGCCCGGTGGCGAAGGCGTTGGGCACGTCGGTCCGGGCGATCGCCACCTTCGGCTTGGGCATGTCCGCCATGGCGCACAGCCGGTCCACGATCGCGTGCAGCTGCGGCGCCTCATGGGGAGTGACCTCCCGGGCGCCCATGGAGTACAGCGCGAGCTTGTCGGAGGCGAAGTACTGCACCAGCGCGAACCCGGCGACGATGAGCAGCACGAGCCACACGGACAGGCCGGCCAGCACCAGCCCTATGACGAACGCCACGTAGACGACGCCGAGCAGGGCCATCGTCGCGACCATCCGGACGGTCAGACCCCGGTCGGGAAGAAAACGGGATCGTGCCACGGTGTCCCACCCCCATGGTCGGCCGGGAACGCTCCTACCTGCAACGAGTCTAGGCGGAGGGGGTTCACGGGGCGGAGACCGCCGTCCCGGGCGCGGCCCACTGGGCGGTCCGCTCCGACCGCGGAGAACGCGAAGGCCGCCGTGAGCGAGTCACGGCGGCCCGCACAGCCGCGGCCCGGGGCGGCGAAGCACCGCCCCGTGGGGAACACCGGTGCGCCCGGGGAGGGATCAGGTGGGGTCGGGGATCAGACCCTCGTCCCCGAGCATCGCCCGGACCTCCTCCATGCTCGCGTCAGCGGGAGGGAGGATGAACTGCGAGGTCTGCAACGAATCGGGGGGAAGCGGCCGGCCGTCCTGGCGGACCTTCTCCAACAGGTCGTGCAGTGCCGCGCGGAACCGGGACTCGTCACCGGACTCGATCGCCCGCTCCAGGGCGTCGTCGAAGGAGTTGAGAAGGTCCAGGTCGGCCTCTGACAGGTCGAGCTGGCCCTCGCCCATGATCCGGACGATCATGCCCCTTCCCCCTGCCGGTAGCGCTGCGCCTGCCCGTCGGAGGCACTGCCGCTGGCGCCGCCCTCGATCTGGGGCGTGCTGGAGCCTCCGGTCCCCTGGCCCAGCTCGCGCTTCATGCGCTCCAGCTCCAGCTCCACGCCGCTGGTGCTGGCCATACGGTCCAGCTCGGCCTGGATGTCGTCCTTGGGCGCCCCGGAGACGTCGTCCAGCGCACCGGAGGCGAGCAGCTCGTCGACCGCGCTGGCCCGCGCCTGCATCTCGGCGGTCTTGTCCTCGGCCCGCTGGATGGCCAGGCCGACGTCGCCCATCTCCTCGGAGATGCCCGAGAAGGCCTCGCTGATCTGGGTCTGGGCCTGGGCGGCGGTGTAGGTGGCCTTGATGGTCTCCTTACGGGTGCGGAAGGCGTCGACCTTGGCCTGGAGGCGCTGAGCGGCCAGGGTCAGCTTCTGCTCCTCGCCCTGGAGCTGTTCGTGCTGCTGGCGGAGCCCCTCGATCTGCTGCTGAAGGCCCGAACGGCGGGTCAGGGCCTCGCGGGCGAGGTCCTCACGGCCCTGGGAGAGCGCGGCTCGGCTCTGGTTCTCCAGCTTGTCCGACTGCTGCTGCAGCTGCTGGAGTTGCAGTTCCACCCGCTTACGGGAGGTGGCGACGTCGGCCACCCCCCGACGGACCTTCTGCAGCAGTTCAAGCTGCTTTTGGTACGAGTAGTCAAGGGTCTCTCGCGGGTCCTCGACAGAGTCCAGGGCCCTGTTGGCCTTGGACTTAAAGATCATGGAAAGTCGCTGAAACACGCTCATCGGCGTGGCCGTCCCCTTCTCGGTCCGTATCGGCTGTTCCCAGCGGGCGCTTTAACCAACCCTACGCGCAATGGCAAGAGGTCGCTATGAAGCTCGAACCGGCTACCCTGAAGGAGTGTTCCGACGTCGCTCCGCTCCCGCATCCGAAGAGCAGGTCATGACCAGCTCCGTTGATTCCGAGGCTACTGAGGCCAGCCAGCGAAAGGGATATACCCCGCCCAAAGACCGGCCCACGCCCAAGCGCAAGGAGGCCGCTCGCGACCTCCGGGGTCCTGTCAGCGCGCCTCAGACCCGCAAGGAAGCCTATAAGCAGTACCGCGACCGGCAGCGGCGCCAGCTCCAGCGCGAACGCGAGGGCTACATCAAGGGCGACGAGCGCTTCTTCCAGCCCAAGGACCGTGGTCCGGTCCGGGCGTTCGCGCGCGACTACGTCGACTCCCGGCGCAGCGTCAGCGAGTTCTTCCTCTACTTCTCGCTGGCCATCATCGTCCTGCTCTTCCTGCCCTTCCCCGAGTTCCAGCTCACCGTCACCTACGTGGTGTGGCCGCTGATGATGATGACGATCGTCGTCGAGGGGCTGTTCACCGGGCGCCGCGTCAAGCGCGCCGCGGCGGCCCGCTTCCCCGACGAGTCGCTGCGTGGCGTGGGCATGTACGCGGCCATGCGCCAGCTCCAGATCCGCAAGCTGCGCCTGCCCAAGCCCCGGGTCAAGCCGGGCGAGGCCATCTAGGCCCGTCCCCTCTGGGCGCGGGACCCCCGCGGGCCGTAGGGTCTCGGGCATGGAATTCCGTCATCTTGGCAACAGCGGTCTCGTCGTGAGCGAGATCTCCTACGGCAACTGGCTCACCCACGGGTCTCAGGTCGAGGAGGAGGCCGCGGTCGCGTGCGTGCGCGCGGCGCTGGACGAGGGCATCACCACCTTCGACACCGCCGACGTCTACGCGCAGGGACGCGCCGAGGAAGTCCTGGGCCGCGCGCTGAAGGGCGAGCGTCGCGACGGCCTGGAGATCTTCTCCAAGGTGTACTGGCCGATGGGTGAGGGCCGCAACGACCGCGGCCTGTCCCGCAAGCACATCGTGCGTAGCGTGGAGGACTCGCTGCGTCGGCTCGGCACCGACTACCTCGACCTGTACCAGGCCCACCGGTTCGACTACGCCACTCCCCTTGAGGAGACGATGCGGGCCTTCGACGACCTGGTCCGCCAGGGCAAGGTGCTCTACATCGGCGTCTCGGAGTGGCGCGCCGAGGAGATCGAGCGGGCCTTGAAGATCGCCGACGACATGGGGCTGGACCGGATCGTGTCCAACCAGCCGCAGTACAACATGCTGTGGCGGGTGATCGAGTCCGAGGTGGTCCCCGTCTGCGAGCGCGAGGGGATCGGCCAGATCGTGTGGTCGCCGATCGCCCAGGGGGTGCTCACCGGCAAGTACCGGCCGGGCCAGGCCCCGCCGGCCGGCTCCCGGGCGACGGACGGGCAGGGCGGCGACAAGATGATCCGTCGCTTCCTCGACGACGAGAAGACGCTGGAGCGCGTCCAGGGCCTCGCCCCGCTGGCGCAGGAGGCAGGGTTGAGCATGGCCCAGCTCGCCGTGGCCTGGGTGTTGCAGAACCCCAACGTCTCCTCGGCGATCATCGGCGCCTCGCGCCCCGAACAGGTGCGGGACAACGTCGGCGCCGCCGGTGTCCGGCTCGACGCCGAACTGCTGCGCCGCATCGACGAGCTGCTGGGCGACAGCGTCCAGCGCGACCCCGCCCTCACGGCGAGCCCGGCACAACGGCCCTGACCCAAGACGCCCGGCGGGCCCAGGGCCCGCCGGGCGTCGGCTACTCGGCGAGCTCCATCCGGTAGACCTCGCGGTCGTCCTCCAACAGCGCCACACGTTCGGCGCCCGCGTCGGCGAGGTCGCGCCAGGTCTCCCCGAGCCAGCTCTCGGCGTCCCCCCGGGAGGAGAACGTCTCCTGGGGCAGCGCCTCGTCCGCGAGCAGCGCTCCCTCGGCCGTCTCGTACCGCCAGCTCCACGTCATGGCCAGCCTCCGTCACCACCGGTTCAGGGTCGGAGCCGAGCCTAGGTCCTCGCCCCGGACACTTTCCAGTTCCCTCCCGGCCCCGCTCCGGTCGCACACGTTTCGCGTTCCCGAGGCCCATCGGGGTGCTGTTAACTGACGGACGTGCGTATCCGTTTCTCGGGGACCGCGGGTCCCACCGGCTGGCCGGCTCCCAACTGCCGGTGCGCGTCGTGCAACCTCGCCGCAGAGCAGCGCCGTCTGCCGTTGCGCGTCACCGTGGACGATGCCTTCGCGCTCACGGCGCCCGACACGGCGCCGGCCCGCCGTCTTCCCCCGGGCTACCACTCCTCCGTCACCGAGCACGGGGTCCGGATCGACGCTCCGGACGGCACCCGTCTGCTCTACGCCGCGTCGGGGGCCTGCGCCGATCTCGCGACCGGTTCGGGCCGGCACGACGACCCCGAGGTGGACCTGGCCATCGTGGACGTCGGGGAGTCGGCGTCGGTCATCGGCGCGCTGCGCCGTTGCGGCGTGGTCGGCGCGGCAACGGCCGTCGCGGCGGTCGGTGGCGACCACCGGGTGCACTCCCCCGCCGAGTTCGCGCGCCGGGCCCGGTTGTGGGGAGCGCTCGCCCCCGCCGACGGCCAGGTCGTCGGCTGTCCTCCCGCGACGTGGCCGCCCGAGCGGGTGCGCGGCCCCTATCGGGTGCTGGTCACCGGTGGAGCCCGTTCCGGCAAGTCCTCCGAGGCCGAACGGCGGCTCCTGGCCGAACCCGAGGTCACCTACATCGCGACCGGTCCCAAACCGACGGCGCACGATCCCGCCTGGAGCGCGCGGGTGACCGCCCATCGCGAGCGCAGGCCGTGGTGGTGGCGCACCGAGGAGACGCTGGAGGTGGCCCACCTCCTGGAGAACGCCTCCGGGGCCGTGCTGCTGGACTGTGTGGGCACGTGGCTGGCCGGCGTCATGGAGGAGTGCGGCATGTGGGAGGAGCACCCGCGTCCCACGGCCGCCGACGAGGTGCGCTCCCGCATCGACGCGCTCGTCGCGGCGTGGCGGCGCTGCCCGGCCCACCTGGTGGCGGTGACCAACGAGGTGGGGTCGGGGGTGGTCCCGGCCACCGTGAGCGGCGGCCTGTACCGGGACTGGCTGGGCCGGCTCAACCAGGCCCTGGCGGCGGAGTCGGAGGAGGTCACGCTGGCCGTCGCCGGCCGGATCGTGGAGCTGCGGTGAGACCGGCGGACGGGGTCGCGGGGCTGCGCCTGGCCGTGGGCACGCTCACGGTGGTCCCGGTGCGTGTGGGCCGCGTGGACCGCGTCGCCGCGGGGTGGGCGATGGCGCTGGCCCCGCTGGTCGGGCTGGGCGTCGGCGGAGCCGGCGCGCTCGTCCTGGTGATCGCGGTCCTGGTCGGGCTGCCCGCGGCCCTGGGGGCCGCGCTCGCCGTGGGGGCCTTGGCGTTGTTCACCCGCGGGCTGCACCTGGACGGCCTGGCGGACCTGGCCGATGGCCTGGGCAGCGCGCGTCCGGCCGAGGGGGCGCTGGAGGTCATGAAGCGCTCCGACATCGGCCCCTTCGGGGTGATCACGCTGGTGCTGGTGCTGCTCGTCCAGGTGCTGGCCCTGGCCGGGCTGGAGGCGCGTTCCCTCGCCACGGCGGCCAGCGGACTGGTGAGCGCCGTGGTCGCCGGACGCCTCGCCATCACCTGGGCCTGCACGCGCGGCGTGCCGCCGGCGCGTCCCGGCGGCCTGGGAGCGCTGGTGGCCCAGACGGTACCGCGTCCCGTGGCGGTCGCGGTCACGGCCGCGGCGCTGCTCGCAGCGATCTCGGTCGGCCATGGCGTGGCCCTGCTCGCCGGGCTGGCCGGCGCGGGCGCGCTGCTGTGGCACGCGCGGCGGCGGCTGGGCGGGATCACCGGGGACGTGTTGGGCGCGGTGGCGGAGGCCGCGACGACCGTCGCCCTGGTGATCGCCCTCGCCCTCTCCTGACCGTCGTGCGCCCGGCGACACGCGGAGGAGGCGCGACGTTTTGTCCCACCCCGGCCGCACATTGGGACGATACACACAAAACCTGTATCCAGCGTCACATTTTTTCACACCGCGTTCCGTCTCCGCGCTGCTCGGGCCCGCCACGGCGCCGACTTCGCCCCCTCCCCCCTCCCATGCCCGCCGACCGCATGCGATACTGTGCGCCGCCCGCACGCCCGTCGACGGCCACACCGCCCGCCCCACCGCGGAAGCCGCAGGTCACCCCGGCCCGGCGCGGACGCGCCGCCCACCGTCGCCGGCCTGCGCGCAGGCGTCCCGCCCATCCCTTGCCCGACCACGCCCCACCTCCCCGAGCGGCGGCTCGCGCGGTCCTTTCGCGGGACGCCGCGTCTCCGGCCGCACGTCATAAGGACTAGCATCGGGACCGTGAGCACGTCGTTGTCAGTCATCACGGAGTCCCCCAGTTCGCTCGACGCCGACGCGGTAGTCGTCGGCTACCACTCCGGCGCCAATGGCCCGGAGCCCGCGTCGGGCGCTCACGACGTCGACGCCGCCTTCTCCGGCGGCCTCGCCTCGACCCTGTCGCTGCTGGGAGCCCGCGGCGCCCTTGAGGAGGTGCGCACGGTTCCCACGCTCGGCGCCCTTCGGGCCCCCGTCGTCGTGGCGGTCGGCCTCGGCGAGCTTCCCGCGGAGGGCGACGAGATCTCCTCCGACACCCTGGCCCGTGCCGCCGGCGCCGCCCTGCGCGCCTGCGAGGGCAAATCGCGCGTCGTCCTCGCGCTCCCGGCCGCCAGCGCCGAATCCGCCGGCGCGGTCGCGCTCGGCGCGCTGCTGGGCGCCTACGGGTTCGACCGCTACCGCACCTCCGAGGAGCCCGTCCAGCGTGCCGAGACGCTGCTGCTGGCCAGCTCCGCCGAGGGGGCCGACGCCGCGGCCCGGCGGGCCACGGCCCTGGCCGAGTCGGTCAACCTCGCCCGCGACCTCGTCAACACCGCGCCGGCCGACCTCACCCCCGAGGACCTCGCCCACGCCGCCGAAGAGGTGGCCCGCGAGTGGGGCCTGGACGTCGAGACGCTCGGCGAGCAGGCACTCGCCGACGGGGGGTACGGCGGCATCCTCGGCGTCGGACAGGGCTCGGCCAACCCGCCGCGGCTGGTCCGCCTGGCCTACTCCCACCCCGAGGCCCGGCGCACCGTCGCCTTCGTCGGCAAGGGGATCACCTTCGACTCCGGTGGCCTGTCGCTGAAGCCGGCCGCGTCCATGGACTGGATGAAGTCCGACATGGGAGGCGCGGCGGCGGTGCTGTCGGCGCTGCGCGCCGTGGCGGAGCTCAAGCCGGCCGTCAACGTCGTCGGTTACCTCGCCATCGCCGAGAACATGCCCAGCGGCACCGCCCAGCGTCCCTCCGACGTGCTCACCATGTACGGCGGCAAGACCGTCGAGGTGCTCAACACCGACGCCGAGGGGCGCCTGGTCATGGCCGACGCCCTGGTCCGCGCGCACGAGGACGGGCCCGACCTGATCGTGGACGTGGCGACGCTGACCGGCGCGCAGCTCGTCGCGCTGGGCACCCGGGTGTTCGCCGTCATGGCCAACGACGACGAGGTGCGCGAGCAGGTCGTGGCCGCGGCCGCCGAAGCGGGCGAGGCCGCCTGGCCGATGCCGTTGCCCGAGGAGCTGCGCAAGGGACTCGACTCCTCCGTCGCCGACATCGCCAACGTCGCGGGGGAACGCTGGGGCGGGATGCTCAGCGCCGGGGTGTTCCTCAAGGAGTTCATCGCCGAAGGCGTGCGCTGGGCCCACCTGGACATCGCCGGTCCCGCCTTCAACCAGGGCGGCCCCTACGGTTACACCCCCAAGGGCGGTACCGGCTCGGCGACGCGCACGCTGGTGCGCATCGCCGAGGCCTACGCCGAGAACTGAAAAAGGAAACACGGCCGGACGCGACCCGTGTCCGGCCGCGCGAACTGTCTGAACAAGACAAATGACGAATCCGGAACAAGGAGTGTCCTTCCCGTGAGTGAGAGCGGCGGCACCTTCGACCTCGTCGTCCTGGGCGGCGGCAGCGGCGGCTATGCGGCGGCGCTGCGCGCGGCCGAACTGGACATGAGCGTCGTCCTGATCGAGAAAGACAAGCTCGGCGGCACCTGCCTGCACAAGGGCTGCATCCCCACCAAGGCCCTGCTGCACTCCGCCGAGGTCGCCGACAGCGCCCGGGAGAGCGAGACGTTCGGCGTCAAGGCGAGCTTCGAGGGCATCGACATCGAGGCCGTCCACAAGTACAAGGACAAGGTCATCGGTGGCCTGCACAAGGGTCTCAGCGGCCTGATCAAGGCCCGCAAGATCACCGTCGTCGAGGGCGAGGGCAAGCTCACCGGCCCCGACGAGGTCACCGTCGACGGCACGGCCTACAAGGGCCGCAACATCCTGCTCGCCACCGGTTCCAAGCCCAAGACCCTGGGCCTGGAGATCGACGGCGAGAAGATCATCACCAGCGACGAGGCCCTCAAGCTGAACCGCGTGCCCGGATCCGTCGTGGTCCTGGGCGGTGGCGTGATCGGCGTGGAGTTCGCCAGTGTGTGGCGTTCCTACGGCGCCGAGGTGACCATCGTCGAGGCGCTGCCGCACCTGGTCCCGGTCGAGGAGGAGTCCAGCTCCAAGCTGCTGGAGCGTGCCTTCCGCAAGCGCGGCATCAAGTACGAGCTGGGCACCCCGTTCGAGAGCGTCAAGACCACCGACTCCGGTGTCACCGTGACGTTGCAGGGCGGCAAGACGCTGGAGGCCGAACTGCTGCTCGTGGCCATCGGCCGCGGCCCGGTCTCCGAGGGCCTGGGCTACGAGGAGCAGGGCATCACCCTGGAGCGCGGTTTCGTCAAGGTCGACGAGAACCTGCACACCGGCGTCGGCAACATCTACGCCGTCGGCGACCTCATTCCGACCCTCCAGCTCGCCCACGTCGGCTTCGCCGAGGGCATCTTCGTGGCCGAGCACATCGCCGGCCTCAACCCGCCGGCGATCGACTACGACGGTGTCCCGCGGGTCACCTACTGCGAGCCCGAGGTCGCCTCCGTGGGCATCACCTCGAAGGTCGCCAAGGAGCGCGGTTACGACATCGTCGAGATGAACTACAACCTCGGCGGCAACGGCAAGAGCCAGATCCTGCAGACGCAGGGCGCGGTGAAGGTCATCGCCGAGAAGGACGGTCCGGTCCTGGGCGTCCACATGGTGGGCAGCCGCGTCGGCGAGCTCATCGCCGAGGGGCAGCTCATCTACAACTGGGAGGCACTGCCCATCGAGGTGGCCCAGCTCATCCACCCGCACCCGACCCAGTCGGAGGCGCTCGGCGAGGCGCACCTGGCGCTCGCCGGCAAGCCGCTGCACGTCCACGACTGACGCACCCGGTCGCGCGGGCGGACCGCTCCCGGTCCGCCCGCGATCTCTTCCGCGTTGAGACCGTCCATCCAAGAGGAACCCATGCCGACTCCCGTAACCATGCCCGCGCTGGGCGAAAGCGTCACCGAGGGCACCGTCACCCAGTGGTTGAAGAAGGAGGGCGAGACCGTCGAGGTCGACGAGCCGCTCCTCGAGGTCTCGACCGACAAGGTCGACACCGAGATCCCCTCGCCGGTCGCCGGTGTCTTGACCCGCATCCTCGTGGGTGAGGACGAGACCGTCGAGGTCGGTGCCGAGATCGCGATCATCGGTGACGCCGGGGAGGCCCCCGCTGAGGAGGCGGCCCCGGCCGAGGAGGCCGCTCCCGAGCCCCAGCCCGAACCCGAGCCGGAGCCCCAGCCCGAACCGGAGCCGGAGCAGGCCCGCCCCGAGCCCGAGCCCCAGCCGGCCGCCCCGGCCCCGCAGCCGGCCCGTGCCAGCCGCGAGGAGTCGACCCCGCCGGTCGACGTCGAGACGCTGAGCGGCACCGGCCGTTCCTCCGGTACCGACACCGGTGGCGAGGCCTACGTGACGCCGCTGGTGCGCAAGCTCGCCGCGGAGCAGGGCGTCGACCTCTCCCAGGTCGAGGGCACCGGCGTCGGCGGCCGTATCCGTAAGCAGGACGTCCAGGAGGCGGCCCGCAAGCAGCGCGAGCAGCGTGCCGCCGCCCCCGTCGCGGCCGCCGCCGCTCCGGCGCGCCCCCGCCAGGTCGTGGCCGACACGACGCTGCGCGGCCGTACCGAGAAGATGTCGCGCCTGCGTCAGACGATCGCCGAGCAGATGGTGGAGTCGCTGCAGACCTCCGCCCAGCTCACCCAGGTCGTCGAGGTCGACGTCACCAAGATCGCGCGGCTGCGTGAGAAGGCCGGGGAGCAGTTCCGGGCCCGCGAGGGCGTCGAGCTGTCCTTCTTCCCCTTCTTCGCGCTGGCCACGGTCGAGGCGCTGAAGGTGCACCCCAAGCTGAACGCGGTCATCGACGGCGCCAGCCACGAGGTCACCTACCACAGCATCGAGAACCTCGGCATCGCGGTCGACACCGAGCGCGGTCTGCTCGCCCCGGTCATCAAGGACGCCGGTGACCTCAACCTCGGCGGCATCGCCCGCAAGGTCGCCGACCTGGCCGAGCGCGCCCACACCGGTGGGCTCAACCCCGACGAGCTGAGCGGCGGCACGTTCACGCTGACCGACAGCGGCGCCGAAGGCGCCCTGTTCGAGACGCCGATCATCAACCAGCCGCAGGTCGCGATCCTGGGGACCGGCACCGTGGTGAAGCGTCCGGTCGTCGTGGAGGACCCGAGCCTGGGCGAGGTCATCGCGGTGCGCTCGATGGTCTACCTCTCGCTGAGCTACGACCACCGGCTGATCGACGGCGCCGACGCCGCCCGCTTCCTGCGGACGGTCAAGGAGCGCCTGGAGGAAGGCGCGTTCGAGGCCGAGCTGGGCCTGGCCTGACCCTCCGGCCGTGTTCCCGTGGGGTGAGGCCCCGCGGGAACACGGCGGGGCGGCTTGACCGCCCGGAAACGCACGGTGGGGCGGTACCCGAATCGGGTACCGCCCCACCGTTTTCACCCCACCATTCACCATCCCCTGATGATCCCCATCACCAAGGTCTGCGGTCGGCGACACGCGGTCACCGGACCCCCGGCCGCTTACTGGCGGCTCAGGTGCCAATACATACGGTAATCCATCTCCGGGGCTGCGCGCGCCGTTTCTCTGGGAAACCTCGGATTTCCGGGAGATCTCGATCGTCCGTTCCGTCCCGCGTGGTCCGCCCGTCCCCGGGTAGACCGCGGGCATGAGGATCGCGATCACCGGAGCCTCCGGGCTCATCGGGACGGCGCTCAGCCGTTCCCTCACCGCCGAGGGACATGACGTCCTCCATCTCGTGCGCCGTCCGGCGCGGACCGCGGCCGAGATCGAGTGGTCCCCCGAGGAGGGGCGGGTGGACACCGAGCGCCTGGCGGGCGTCGAGGCGGTCGTCCACCTGGCCGGAGCCCCGATCGGACCGGCCAGGTGGACGGCGCGGCACCGGCACCGGGTCCGCGAGAGCCGTCTGGCCGGCACCCGCACGATCGCCACGGTCCTCGCCGCGATGGACACGCCGCCCCGCCGACTGCTCTGCGGCTCGGCGATCGGCTTCTACGGGGACACCGGGACCCGCTCGGTGGGGGAGGACGGTCCGCGGGGCACGGGTTTCCTGGCCGACCTGGTGGCCGAGTGGGAGGCCCAGACCGACCCCGCCGAACGGGCCGGGATCCCGGTGGCGCACCTGCGGACCGGTGTCGTCCTGGACCGCGCCGGAGGCATCCTCGGCGCGACGCTTCCCCTGTTCCGGCTCGGCCTGGGAGGCCGATTGGGCGACGGCCGGCAGTACCTGAGCTGGATCTCGCTGGCCGACGAGGTGGGCGCCATCCGCTTCCTGCTGGAGCGGCCCGACATCACCGGACCGGTCAACCTGACCGCGCCCGGTCCGGTGCCCAACGCCGTCTACACCTCGACCCTGGCCCGCGCGCTGCACCGTCCGGCGCTGGTGCGGGTGCCGGGCGCGCTGATGCGCGCGGCGCTCGACGGGTTCGCCGAGGAGGCCGTTCTGGTGAGCCAGCGGGTGGTGCCCGAACGCCTGACGGCCTCCGGTTATTCCTTCCACCATCCCGACATCGCCGGTGCGCTATCCGACATCGTCGGCAGGTGACGGCGGGGCGTATGGTGGAAATCGTGAGTGAGCTCGTCTACGCCCGGCTGGGCACGATCCCGGTCCCCTACGAGGAGGGCTGGGCACTTCAGCGGCGACTACACGAGCGCCGCGTGGCCGGCCTGGTCCCCGACACCGTTCTGCTCCTGGAGCACGAGCCCGTCTACACCGCGGGCAAGCGGACCGGCCCGTGGGACCGGCCCCAAAGCGACCCCGGAGCCCCCGTCTACGACATCGACCGTGGTGGCAAGATCACGTGGCACGGCCCCGGCCAGCTCACCGTCTACCCCATCGTCAAGTTGCGGGACCCGATCGACGTCATCGCCTACGTGCGCATGCTGGAGGAGGCCGTCATCCGCGTCATCGCGGAGTTCGGGCTGTCGGGCCGGCGCGTCGAGGGACGCACCGGGGTGTGGCTGGAGGCCGACCCGCAACGGGGACTGATCGAGCGCAAGATCGCGGCGATCGGCTGCCGCATCGCACGCGGGGTGGGGATGCATGGTTTCGCCCTGAACTGCAACAATGATCTGACCTGGTTCGACCGGATCGTCCCATGCGGGATCTCCGACGCCGGCGTCACCTCGCTGACCCAGGAGCTGGGGCGCGACATCGGGGTCGCCGACGTGATCGAGGCCACCGAGCGGCACCTGGCCGATGTCCTCGGCGCGCGGACCTACGACCACGTCGACGGCGTCCCCGAGCTCCCCGAACCCGCCGAGCCCGCTCGTGCCTGACCCCCGCGCCGCAACCACCTCCCCACGAGGGACGCAGAAAGGAAGGGCCCCGTTGACTGTCGCTCCCGAGGGACGCAGGCTGCTACGGATCGAAGCCCGCAACAGCCAGACCCCCATCGAGAAGAAGCCGTCGTGGATCAAGATCAAGGCGAAGATGGGGCCGGAGTACTCCGAGCTGCACTCGCTGGTGCGCCGCGAGGGGCTCCACACGGTGTGCCAAGAGGCGGGCTGCCCCAACATCTTCGAGTGCTGGGAGGACCGCGAGGCCACCTTCCTCATCGGCGGTGACCAGTGCACCCGCCGCTGCGACTTCTGCCAGATCGCCACGGGCAAGCCCACCGCCCTGGACCGCCGCGAACCGCTGAAGGTCGCCGAGTCGGTGCGCACGATGGGCCTGAAGTACGCGACCGTCACCGGTGTGGCCCGCGACGACCTCGACGACGGCGGGGCCTGGCTCTACGCCGAGACGGTGCGCAAGATCCACGAGCTCAACCCGGACACCGGCGTCGAACTGCTCATCCCCGACTTCAACGCCGACCCCGACCAGCTCGCCGAGGTCTTCGGCGCGCGTCCCGAGGTGCTCGCCCACAACGTCGAGACGGTGCCGCGGATCTTCAAGCGCATCCGCCCCGGCTTCCGCTACGAGAGGTCGCTCGAGGTCATCACGCGGGCGCGCGAGGCGGGCCTGGTCACCAAGTCCAACCTGATCCTCGGCATGGGCGAGACCCGTGAGGAGATCAGCGAGGCGATGCGCGACCTGCACGAGGCGGGATGCGACCTGCTGACGATCACGCAGTACCTGCGCCCCTCCAAGCTGCACCACCCCATCGACCGGTGGGTGAAGCCGGAGGAGTTCGTCGAGCTCGGCGCCGAGGCCGAGGAGATCGGCTTCGCCGGTGTCATGTCGGGGCCGCTCGTGCGTTCCTCCTACCGGGCCGGCCGGCTGTACCGGCAGGCGGTGGAGCGCCGTGAGGCGCAGGTCACGGCCGGTGCCTGACCTCGTTCGGACAACGTGACCAACCTGAAACGGCGGCCTGAGGCCGCCGTTTCACGTATGCTCCCCTATTCGCCATATCCTTGTTTCATGGCGAAGAAGCCCCAGGAACCCCAGGAACCCTCGGCGCGTGCCGCCAAGGGCAAGGACGGCGCAGAGAAGCCGCCCGGCAGGCTGAAGCAGATCCGCATGGTCGCCAAGGTCGTGCACCAGCAGAGCCCCAAGAGCATCCCGATCGCCGTCGGCGTCTCGGTCGCCCTGGTGGCCCTGGCCGTGCTCGGGGCCGTGCTCACCGGCGCGTGGCTGTACTGGTTGCTGCTGGGCCTACCGATCGCCTTCCTCGTGGGCTTCATCGTGTTCACCCGCAGCGCCCAGAAGGTCCAGTACAAGATGCTGGACGGGCAGCTCGGCGCGGGCATGGCGATCCTGGAGAACATGCGCGGCGACTGGACCGTCGACGCCGGGGTCAACGCCAACCGCAGCATGGACATCGTGCACCGCGCGGTGGGCCGGCCCGGCATCGTGCTCGTGGGCGAGGGCGACCCCCAGCGGCTGCGCGGACTCATCGCCGCCGAGAAGAAGCGCACCGCGCGCGTCGCGCCGTCGACCCCCATCTACGACGTCCAGGTCGGCAACGGCGAGGGCCAGGTGCCGGTCTCGGAGCTACAGAAACGGATGTTCAAGCTCCCCCGCAACCTGGACAAGCCCGAGGTCGCGGAGCTGCGTTACCGTCTCAAGGCTCTGGCTCCCGCGATCCAGATGCCCAAGGGGCCCATCCCCAAGGGCGTGAAGATGCCGAAGGGACCCAAGACCCAGCGCTGATTCGCCGTGGATGCCGAGGGGCCCGGTGGGAGATCTCCCACCGGGCCCCTCGGCGTCTCGGCGAACCGCTCAGAAGCGCAGGCTGACGGTCCCCGCCACCCGGTCGTGCAGGCCGCGCTGGTCCCGGTCGTAGACGACGGCCGGGATCACCAGACACAGCAGGAGCGTCCGCGCGAGCATGGCGACCGGCCACGGCAGCGACCGCTCCCCCGTGGCGGCGACACGTATGCCCACGATGCGCTTGCCCACCGTCGAGCCGAACAGGGTGAGCAGGACGACGGTCAGGAGCGCGAAGACGAGCAGCGTGACGTTGGCCTGGTCGGCCTGGTCGAGGTCGAACAGCAGCCGGACGATGGCGAGGGCCAGGATCCAGTCGAGTATGAGGGCCACGAGTCGGCGCCCGACCCCGGGGATCGATCCGCTGCCCTTCTCCGGCAGCCCCAACCGGTTGCCCCGGTAGAGGTAGTCCACATCCTCGGCGCCGGTACCCGCGCCGCCGCGTCGCGCGCCCTTGTCTTCCATGGTCAACACGTTACCGAGCGTTCCAGAGCGGACCGAACCACCCCGGTCGCCGGGAGGGCCCGGCCGCTTCCCGTTTCACCGGGCGCTCGCGGGAAAGACGGAGGAGGGTGGCCGGCTCCGCCCCCACCGGCCTCTGTAACATGCGCGAAACATTGGGGACATGGGTCGGAAATGGCCCACTCCTAGCGTCGAGAGGGTAGCCAAGGGGTCATGTGTCCGGGCCGTCCAACCCGGCGTACGGCAGCGGCACCGGCCCCTTATACCTGCACGGAGGTACGTTTTGTTCAGCAGCGCCGAAGAGGCTCTCGCTTTCATCCGCAACGAGGGCGTCCAGTTCCTCGACGTCCGGTTCACCGACCTGTTCGGCGGCGTCAACCACGTCACCATCCCGACGGAGAACGTCTCGGAGAAGACGTTCACCGAGGGACAGATGTTCGACGGCTCCTCGATCCGCGGCTTCCAGGCGATCCACGAGTCCGACATGCTGCTGCTGCCCGACCTCAGCACCGCCGTACTCGACCCGTTCCGCGAGTACAAGACCCTCAACGTCACCTTCTTCGTGCACGACCCGTTCACGCTGGAGTCCTACAGCCGGGACCCCCGTAACGTCGCCCGCAAGGCCGAGGCCTACCTGAAGAGCACCGGCATCGCCGACACCGCCTTCTTCGGTCCCGAGGCCGAGTTCTACATCTTCGACGACGTCCGTTTCGAGACGAAGTCCAACTCCGGCTACTACGCGATCGACTCGGTCGAGGGCGCGTGGAACACCGGCACGGCCGTCGAGGGCGGCAACCGCGGCTACCGTCCGCGCTACAAGGGCGGCTACTTCCCGGTCGAGCCGGTCGACCACTACAGCGACCTGCGCTCCCGCATGGTGCGCGCCCTGATCGACGCGGGCATCCCGGTCGAGCTGCAGCACCACGAGGTCGGTACGGCCGGTCAGGCCGAGATCGGCATCGAGTTCGGCACCCTGCTCCAGGAGGCCGACCGGGTCCAGCTCTACAAGTACATCGTCAAGAACGTCGCCAACGCCGCGGGCAAGACCGTGACCTTCATGCCCAAGCCGCTGTTCGGCGACAACGGTTCGGGCATGCACTGCCACCAGAGCCTGTGGAAGGACGGCGAGCCGCTGTTCTTCGACGAGAGCGGCTACGCCCAGCTCTCCGACACCGCCCGCTACTACATCGGCGGCCTGCTCAAGCACGCTCCCGCGCTGCTGGCCTTCACCAACCCGACGGTGAACTCCTACCACCGCCTGGTGCCCGGCTACGAGGCCCCCATCAACCTGGTGTACTCGCAGCGCAACCGCTCGGCCTGCATCCGCATCCCGCTGACCGGCTCCAACCCCAAGGCCAAGCGCCTGGAGTTCCGCGTCCCCGACCCCTCGGCCAACCCCTACCTCGCGTTCTCCGCGATGCTCATGGCCGGGATCGACGGCATCAAGAACAAGATCGAGCCGCCGGAGCCGATGGACAAGGACCTCTACGAGCTCCCGCCCGAGGAGGCCGGGGCCATCGAGAAGGTGCCGGCGTCCCTCGACGCGGTGCTCGACGCGCTGGAGGCCGACCACGAGTTCCTGCTCGAGGGCGGCGTGTTCACCCAGGACCTCATCGAGACCTACGTGGACTACAAGCGCACCGAGGAGATCGACTCCCTGCGGCTGCGCCCGCACCCGCGCGAGTTCGAGCTCTACTACGACATCTAGGGAGGGGCACGGCCGGGCGCGAGCCCCGGTCGCCTTCCAGGGCCGCCGGTCGCGTTCCCTCAGCGGGACGCGGCCGGCGGCTCCGTCGTGTCCGGACCGTCCGGTCCTCGGACGTCCCGCCTTCTGGCCGGCCCCGCCCACCGGCGGGCCTCGGCACGGACGTCGTCCAGGTCCGCGGGGTCGCGCAGCAGGGCGCGCAGGACGAAGTCGGCGGTGCGCCGGGCCTCGGTCTCGCCGGTGCTCCGCCCGGGGGGAGAGCCGCCGCTCAGCCGGAGCAGGTGCAGCAGCAGGCCGTCCACGCTGTCGGTGACGAACATCGGGTCGATGTCGACGAACTCCCCCTGCCGCACCCCTTGGGCGACGATCCCGGCGATCGAGGAGAGGGTGGCGTCATAGGCCTCGCGCCAGTGGGCGAACTCGGGGTCGGAGAGCACACCGGTGCGGTACAGCCCGGTCAGGTCGTAGGGGCTGGAGACGATGGCCTGGGCCTCGGCGTGCACATAGCGGTACAGGCGGACCGCGGCGCTTCCCGGCTGGTCGGCGAGTTCGCTGGTGAGGGCGAGGGAGGCGGCCAGGTCGATCTCGAACAGCTTCTCGAGGATCGCCCGTTTAGAGGGGAAGTGATGGAACAGGGAGGGTTGGCGGATGCCCACGGCGGCGGCGATGTCGCGGGTGGAGGCACCGTGGTACCCCTTCTCCGCGAACAGCCGGGAGCTCTCGCGCAGAATGCGCTCGCGCGTGCCGGCCGGGGGCCCGGTCCTGGGGGGAGGTAACGGATCCACCCGACCACGCTACCCGCCCCCTACGCGGCCCCCGGCGGCGTCCCCGGCCCGAACGGGGCTCCGAGGGGCGCGCCCGCTCAGGTGACACGGTCGGCCGATCCCGACTTGATCGACTCGACCAGCCGAGCGAGCTTGTCCTCGGGGAGGTTGCGGGCGAGGTCGGCCTCGCTGATCATGCCGACCAGCCGGTGCTCCTCGATGACCGGCATCCGCTTGACACGGTGCCGCATCATCCGCTTCAGGACCTCGTCCACGTCGACACCTGCGTCGACGCAGAAGGGCGTGCCGCCGGCGATCTCGCCGGCCCGGCACTGCGCCGGATCCTTGTCCTCGGCCAGGCACTTGATGACGATGTCGCGGTCGGTGATGATGCCGTGCAGCCGATCGTCCTGGCCGCAGACCGGCAGCGCCCCGACCCCCAGGTCGCGCATCTTGTGCGCGGCGTCGCGCAGTGTCTCGTTCTCTCCCACGCACTCGGCCCCGCGGTGCATGATCTCCGCTGCGGTGGTCATGGCCTCTCTCCTCTCCCTGTGAAATGGGTCCTCTCTCCTGCGCCCATACCCGGCTGTCACCGGAGGCCCGTCCAGGGGCGGTAAGACACGGGTGAAAGACCGGTCAGGGATGGCCCCGCCCCGGCGTCACGCGGGCAGCGGGAGGCGGCGGTCCCGGGGACGGCGCCTGAAGACGGCCAGCGCCCGCCCGGCGGGCTACGGTAGGCGTGTGGCAACTCGCGACAGGCTGGGCACGACCGCCGGCACGCTGGCCCGCCGGGGATTCACCGACGCCTCCCGGGCCGAGCGCCTTCTCTCCGAGGCGGGAGTGGATCCGCACGAACACGCCGTCCTGGTCGACGCGCTGGCCTCCGCCGCCGACCCCGACCTCGCCTTGCTGGGGGTGACCCGGCTGCTGGAGCGCTCCCCCGATCCCGACGAGCTCCGCACCGCGCTGTGCGAGGACCCCGACCTTCGCCTGCGACTGACCCGGGTGCTGGGTGCCAGCGCGGCGCTCACCGACCACCTGGTGCGCCACCCCTGGGACTGGTTGGAGCTGCGCGGCGCCGACGCGGCCCGGGTGCCCGACCCCGAGGAGCTACGCGCGGGACTGCTCCACACCGTCGGCGCCGACCCGAACTCCCCGGCCCCGATCGCCGACCCCGCCGTGGCCGGGCCGGACGGCCTGGAGCACACGTTGCGGGTCGCCTACCGGCGCCGGGTGCTGCGCCTGGCCGGGCGCGACCTCACCGGCGCCCAGTCCATCGACGAGGTCGCCGCCGAACTGGCCGACCTGGCCGCGGCGATGTTGGACGCCTCGCTCGCGGTGGCGCGCGCCGCCGCGCCCGAGGACGCGGCGCTGTGCCGCCTGGCCGTCATCGGCATGGGCAAGTGCGGCGGGCACGAGCTCAACTACGTGAGCGACGTCGACGTCGTGTTCGTGGCCGAGCCCGCGGAGGGGGTGGCCGACGAGCAGGCGGCGCTTCGCGCGGCGGCCCGGCTGGCCGCGGCGATGATGCGGGTCCCCGGCGAGACCGACGCCGAGGGGACGCTGTGGGAGGTGGACGCCGCGCTGCGCCCGGAGGGGCGCAACGGCCCCTTGGTGCGCACCCTGGCCGGACACCTCGCCTACTACGAGCGCTGGGCCAAGACGTGGGAGTTCCAGGCGCTGCTCAAGGCGCGGCCGATCGCGGGGGACACCGCCCTCGGCTCGGCCTACCTGGAGGCGATATCGCCGTTGGTGTGGCGGGCCGCGGGCCGGCCGAACTTCGTCGACGACGTGCAGGCGATGCGCCGCAGGGTCGAGGCCCACATCCCCCCGCACGAGGCCGAACGCCAGATCAAGCTGGGACCGGGAGGGCTCCGGGATATCGAGTTCTCGGTCCAGCTCCTCCAGCTCGTGCACGGCCGCACCGACGAGTCGCTGCGCTCGGGGTCCACGTTGATCGCCCTGGAGGCGCTGTCGCGCGGCGGTTACGTGGGCCGCGCCGACGCCGCGGGGCTCGCCGACGCCTACCGCTTCCTGCGCCGCGTCGAGCACCTGCTCCAGCTCTACCGGTTGCGGCGCACGCACCTGTTGCCCGATGCGGCGACCCCCGCGGGGAAGGAGCAGCTACGTCGGCTGGGACGCGCGCTGGGATACGGCGCCGACCCGGTCGCCGCCCTGGTGGCGGAGTGGCGCAAGCAGTCCGCCGAAGTCCGCCGGCTCCACGAGAAGCTGTTCTACCGGCCGCTGCTCAACGCGGTCGCCCGCCTGCCCGGGGACGAGGCCCGGTTGACGCCCGAACAGGCGCGCGACCGTCTGGAGGCCCTGGGGTTCGTCGATCCCGGCGGGGCGCTGCGCCACCTGGAGGCGCTGACATCGGGGGTGACGCGGCGGGCCGCGATCCAGCGGACCCTGCTGCCGGTGATGCTGGGCTGGTTCTCCGACGCCCCCTCCCCCGACGCGGGCCTGTTGGGCTTCCGCCAGGTCAGCGACGCGCTGGGGACCACGCCGTGGTACCTGCGGCTGCTCCGTGACGACGTGCGCGTGGCCGAGCGCATGGCGCGGCTGCTCGGCACCAGCCGCTATGTCACCGACCTCCTGCTGCGGGCCCCTGAGGCGGTGGCGCTGCTCGCCGACGACGCCTCGCTGCGCCGGCGCGGCAACGCCGAGCTGGCCGCCGAGGCCGACGCGGCGCTGCGCCGCTACGACGACGCGGAGAACGCGGTCGCCGCGCTGCGCGCGCTGCGCCGTCGCGAGCTGCTGCGCACCGCGGCCGCCGACCTGCTGGAGGTGTCGGGGATCGAGGAGGTCGGGAGCGCGCTCACCGCGATCTCGGCGATCACGGTCGACGCCGCGTTGCGCGCCGCCACCAACCGGGTGGCGAGGGCGACCGGGGAGGAGCCGGGCACCCGGTTGTGCGTGGTCGCGATGGGCCGGTTCGGCGGTGGCGAGCTGTCCTACGCCAGCGACGCCGACGTGATGTTCGTCCACGAACCACTGCCCGGCGTTCCCGTACAGCAGGCCACGGCGGCCGCGGACGCGATCGTCCGCGAACTGCGCCGGTTGCTGGAGCTGCCCGCCGCCGACCCGCCGGTACGCCTGGACGCCGATCTGCGGCCCGAGGGGCGTAACGGCCCGATGGTGCGCACCCTGGACTCCTACGCCGCCTACTACGCCCGTTGGTCGTCGCCCTGGGAGAGCCAGGCGCTGCTGCGCGCGGCCCCGGTCGCCGGGGACCCCGGGCTGGGCGAGCGTTTCGTCGCGCTGATCGACCCGATCCGCTATCCGGCCGGCGGGGTGGACGACGCCGCGGTCCGCGAGATCCGCCGGCTGAAGGCGCGGATGGAGGCCGAGCGGCTACCGCGTGGGGCCGACCCGGCCCTGCACACCAAACTCGGGCGGGGCGGCCTGTCCGACGTGGAGTGGGTCGCCCAGCTCATCCAGCTCCGGCACGGGCACGACGTCGCGGCCCTGCGGACCACGGGGACGATCCAGGCGTTGGACGCCGCGGTGGCGGTCGGGCTGCTGGACGCCGAGGACGCCGCGACCCTGGAGCTCGCCTGGCGGCTGGCGGCCCGGGTGCGCGGGGCGATCATGCTGGTCCGGGGCAAGGGGGGCGACTCGATCCCCAGCGACCTGAGGGACCGTTCGGCCCTGGCCGGCGCGTTGGGCTACCGCGGTGAGGAGGAGGGCGAGGGCGTGGCCGAGCAGCTCGTCCAGGACTACCGGCGTGTCACCCGGCGGGCGCGCGCGGTGATGGAGCGCGTCTTCTACGACGACTGAACCGGCCGTGCGGCCCCGTAACGACGAGGGCCAGACCGCCCTCGGGAGGGGCGGTCCGGCCGGTGCGCGGAGAAAGGGTCTACCAGAAGACGGCGACGGCGACGTTGACCAGGGTCAGCACGCCGGCGGCGGTGGCCAGGCCGGTGCTGGGCTTGCGCAGGTTGACCACGCCGAGCACGGCGACGGCGAAGGCGACGACGAGCTTGACGCCGATCTTCATGTGGTTGAGGTCGCCGTCCCCCATCTCGGCGACGCCCACCAGCAGCAGGCCGGTCGCCAGCTGGAGGAGTGAGCTGTGCAGCAGCACCTTGGGGGCTTTGGCGTGGCCGGCGATGAGCTGCATGAGCCAGCCGCTCACGATACCGGCCATACCGAGCAGGTGCAGGAAGACGAGCGCGGAGTAGACGATGTCCATGCTCCGCACGCTACTACAGCCTGTAGTACACCTTGCCCGTTTTCTCGACACGGTGACATCACATTTCGGGCGGACGGCGCGCCCTGGCCCTCAGACCGGCCGCCCGGGGGCGGGCGCCCCCGGGCGGCGACTCAGGCGCGGCTCACCTCCAGGTGTCGGAGAAGGTCACCGCGCATCCCTCCCCAGCGGCCTCGGCGACGCGGGCGCGGTTGGGGTCGGACTCCCACGTGATCCGCCCGTCGGGATCTTTCTTGATGTACTTGTACTCCAGCCGGGTCCCCTCGGGGATGTCCACGCTGGCCTTCCACACCGGATAGTCGGCCGAGGAGAGCGCGACCGCCCGCCCGGTGTCCCAGCTCCCGAGTTGGGGGACGGACCCGACGACGAACACGTTCTGCCCGTACCAGGTGGTCACCCTGGCGTGGAAGGAGACGTCCACGGTGGCGCACTCCCCCGGCGGGTCGGTGGGCCCGGGCGTGGGCTCCCCGCCACCACCGTCGACCCTGGCCTGGACGTGCAACGCCAGCGAGCTGTCGGCCGGGACCGCGGCGGTGAACGTCCCGTCGGCCGCGACCGTGTGGGTGGGACCGTCGCACGCGCCGTCGCTGAAGGTGCCGTTGACGACGTCGCAGTAGACGCCGGGCGGCAGCGAGGTGGTGAACGTGCGCTGGAGGGCGCCGCCCTGGTTGAACACCGCGTAGCCGGCCGACCCCCGGCCGAAGGCGATCTGGTCGCCGGCGCCGCTCCACCAGTTCGTCACCCCCGCGTCGCCCACGGCGTTGCGGAAGCCCACCATCCCGGCGATCCCGGGATCGCGATGCTCGCAGACCCAGGCCGCCGAGGCGCAGTCGGCGGCGCTGGTGGTGCCGTCGCCGGAGGCCGGCGGGCCCGCCTCCTTGTCGGAGAAGGCGAAGCTCGACATCACCTTGGGGGTGCCGAACGGGTGGGCGAGCATGAACTCGGTGGCCTGGCGGTAGGCGTCACCGTCCTTGTAGGTCAGGATCGGGTCGCTGCGTTGGGTGTCGTGGTTGTCCACGAACACCACCGCCTGGTCCGATCCCACGGCCATCCGCCCGGAAAGGTCCCGCAGACCCGACAGGTTCCCCTGTTTGAAGGCGTTGCTCACCTCGCGGTGGTAGCGGAAGTCGGTGACGTCCCCCTGGCCGGTGTACTCGTCCGGCCGGATCGCGGCGTCCTCGATGACCTCCTGGTAGACGTAGGGCCGGCCGCCCCACCCGGGGACGTCGTTCAGGCCCGCCGTGATCGCGGCGATGTCGGCCACCGCCATGTGCTTGGCCGCGTCGATCCGGAATCCGGCGACTCCCAGCCCGATCAGGTCGTTGAGGTAGGCGGTGAGCCTGTCCCGGACGTAACCGGACTCGGTCTTGAGGTCGGACAGGCCGACCAGTTCGCAGTTGCGGACCTCCCAGGGGTCGTTCCAGTTGGAGATGTCCCGGCGGCAGTCGTGGAAGTCCTGGCTCTGGTAGATGCCGGGATAGTCGTACTTGGTGTAGGGGGATCCGGCGCTGCCGGGCCCGCTGTTGACCGAGCCGCTGCCGCTCATGTGGTTGAGCACGGCGTCGACGTAGATCTTGACGCCGGCCTCGCGGCAGGTGCGGACCATGGCGGCGAACTCCGCGCGGCCGCCGCGGCGCGACTCCAGCTGATAGGAGACCGGCTGGTAGTCCTGCCACCAGGGGTGGGCCTCCCGGGCGAGGACGACATGCTCCTGGGGTGGGGACACCTGGATCGCGCCGTAACCGTTGGGACCGAGGAAGGTCTCGCACTCGCGTGCGACGGACTCCCAGGGCCACTGGAACAGGTGGACGATGACGTCACGGCCGCCGGTGGCGGCCCGGGCCGGTTCGGCCCGTGTGATCAGGGGGACGAGCAGGGTGATCGCGAAGAGCAGGGCCGCTACGGCGGCCGTCGACCTGCGTAGTGTCATCGCGCCCTCCAAGGCGGGGTGACGGGGGACCGTCAGGGACGGAGACAACGCCGTGGGAACAGCAGGGCCGTACGCCTTGCAAGAACTTTCACGGCGTGACGAAGCTAACAAACCGGTGCTGCTTTGTGAACGGCGTGTTTCGCGACGTTTCTCTGCCGGACACCTTCCCGCAGAGGACGTCGACCTCCCTTGATGCTCCGTGAACTGGCGCTTCAGCGCGACGGAGCCACGTCGCCACGCCGCGTAGGATGCACTCCCGGTTCGAAATTCCGTCGAAAAGAACGAAAGTTTGCGCAAGGGCTTGCGAAGCGCACGGTGGAGGGAACGCCCCGGAGGCGGGCCGGCCGCCTCCGTCCCAGGTCCGAGGCAGAGCGCGTCCCCGCCCCTGGAAAGGCGCGGCCCCTCGGCGCGGCCGGGGAGGCCGTCACAGGTCCCCGCTAACGTGGGCGCCCGCACCGCGGGAAGCAACGGGAAAGGGGAGCACATGCGACACGAACTCGGAGAGGTCGTGGCCACACGCAGACTCGACGCGATCGCCGAGAACGGCGGCCGCACCCAGGTGGTGGTGGAGATCGGCAGGCCGCGCCCCGACCCCCGATCCCCCGGAGGCGACTGGTACTGCCCCCACAGGATCGTGGGCCTGGGCGATGAGACGGTGGAGGCGGCCTTCGGGGTCGACTCCCTCCAGGCCCTCCTGTTGTGCGTGTACCGCCTGCGGCTGCGGCTCGCCGAGCGCGCGCGGGCCGCGTCGCTGCGGCTGGACTGGCTGGGGTTCCCCGAGCTCGGCCTGACGGTGATCCCGGAACCACCGGGACCCGCCGTCGCCGAAGCGACAGGCGGGTCCGTGTCCTGACCTTCACGCGCCCGGCCGGGATCCGCCGGCCGGGCGCGCGGGATCAGACGAAGGCGCCGTGGCCGGTGATCGCCCGGCCGACGACGAGCGTGTTCACCTCGCGGGTGCCCTCGTAGGAGTACAGCGCCTCGGCGTCGGCGAAGAAACGGGCCACGTCGTTGTCGACGAGGATGCCGTTACCGCCCAGCAGCTCGCGGGCGCGCGCCACGACCTCGCGCATCCGGGTCGTGACCTGGGCCTTGGCCAGGGCCGCGTGGTTGTGCCGGTTGACCCCCGCGTCCTGGAGCTGGGCCAGGCGCACCATCAGCGACAGCGACGAGGTGATGTCGCCGAGCATCCGCACCAGGTGGTCCTGGACGAGCTGGAACTGGGCGAGCTTGCGGCCGAACTGGTCGCGTCGGGTCGCGTAGGACAGCGCGGCCTCATAAGCGCCCATCATCACGCCGACCGACTCCCAGGCGACCCCGCTGCGGGTCTGGCGGAGGACGTCGTTGGTGTCCTTGAAGCCGGTCGCGCCCGCGAGCCGGTCGGCCTCGGGCACCCGCACGCCGTCGAGCGTGATCTCGGCGTTCTGCACGATGCGCAGGGCGATCTTGTTCTCGATCGTGGTCGCCGTGAACCCGGGGGCGTCCCCGGGGACGACGAAGCCCTTGATCTGGCCGTCGGCCACGTCGCGCGCCCACACCACGATGAGGTCGGCGAAGGTGGCGTTGCCGATCCACTTCTTGCGGCCGTCGAGGACCCACTCGTCCCCCTCGCGCCGGGCGGTCGTCGCCAGCCCCCCGGCGATGTCGGAGCCGCTCTGGGGTTCGGTCAGCGCGAACGCGCCGATGCGCTCCATCCGCGCCATGTCGGGAAGCCAGCGACGACGCTGCTCGGGGGAGCCGGTCAGGGCGACGCTGCCCATGGCCAGCCCCTGGTGGACGCCGAAGAAGGTCGCGATCGAGGCGTCGACGCGGGCGAGTTCCAGGGCGAGGAAGCCGTTGAGCAGTTCGCTCGCCGGCTCGACCTCGCGGACCCGCCCGTCCGCGCCGACGGAGAGCCCGTAGGGCAGACCGGCGATGTCGAGTTCGGCGAACCGCTTGATCAGGTGGTGCGGGAACTCCGCCCTGGCCCAGTGGTCGTTGACGACCGGCGCGACCTCCTCGGCGAGGAACCCGCGGACGCGCAGCACGATCTCGCGTTCCCGTTCCGACAGCAGCGCCTCACTGGCGAACAGGTCACCGGGCAGCAGCAGGTCGGCTCCGCCGCTCTCCTGGGCACGCTCCGTCATCTTCGCCCCCTTCCACGGCCCCTGACGAGCCGAAACTTTAAGTTACCCATCAGTGCTACTCATGAGTAACTTAACCGTATGTCCGATTCGGGACTCGCGCGAACACTCCCGCCTATGAACCCGCTCACACCGCCTTAGTCACCGATCCGGACCGACCCGGCGCGGCGGCAGCGAATACGCAGTTCTGCCGATGCCCGCCCGGGGGTCTTAGGGCGAATCTGAGGACATCGAGGACGAACACCTCGCCTCGGCCCCACGACCAGGGAGACAGCGATGATGCACCCCGACATCCTCGGCCGGATCGCCCACGACCGGATGACCGAACGTCACCGCCGGGCCGACCGCCACCGGACCGAGCGCCGCCAAGCAGGCGACCCCAAGGCCCCCCGTCCGCCCCGCCCCGCACCCCTCCCCCGGTGAACGACCGCACCCGCTCCCGTCCCCGCCCGACGGCATACTGGGAGACATGCCTTTTCACGGTTCAAGCCCGGTGTTCGTCGGCCGGTCGGCCGAACTCGCCGCCCTCACCGAACACGCGCACCGGGCCCGAACCGGCTCCCCCTCCGTGATGCTCCTCGCCGGAGACGCCGGTATCGGCAAGACCCGGCTCCTCGGCGAGTTCGCCCGCAGCTCCCCCACCCGGGTGGTCACCGGAGGCTGCCTGGAGCTGGGCATGGACGGTCTGTCCTTCGCCCCCTTCGTCACCGTCCTGCGGCACCTGCTGCGCGACCTCGGCCGCGCCCCCTTCGACGCCCTCGCCGAGGACGGCGAGCACGAGCTCGCCCGCCTCCTGCCCGAGCTCGGCCCCGTTCCCAGGGAACGCCGGGAGGCCCGCGGCCGGCTGTTCGAACAGGTGTTGCGCCTCCTCACCGGCGTCGCCGCCCCGGACGGGCTCACCCTGGTCGTCGAGGACCTGCACTGGGCCGACCCCTCGACCCGCGACCTGCTGGTCTTCCTCATCCGCAATCTGACCGACGCCCCCGTCCAGGTCATCGTCAGCTTCCGCTCCGACGACCTGCACCGTGACCACCCGCTGCGCCGCCTCCTGCCCGAACTCCAGCGCCTGCCCACGGTCGACCGCCTCGACCTGTCCCCCCTCACCCGCGAGGAGGTCGCCCGCCAGGCCGCCGCCATCCGCGGTGGCGACCTCTCCCCGGACGAGGTCGCCACGCTGCACGAGCGCGCGGGCGGCTACCCGTTGTTCGTCGAATCGCTGTTGGAGGACGCCGGACATGACGCCGGCACGCTTCCCGAACGCCCGCGCGAGCTCCTTCTCGCCGGCCTGAGGCGGGTCGACGACGCCGCGCGCTCGGTGATCGACATCGCGTCCGTCGGCGCGCTGGACGGTGGGCGCATCGGCCACGAACTGCTCGCCCACGTGGCGGAGCTGCCCGAGACCGACCTCGACACCGCCCTGCGCTCCGCCATCGACGCCAACATCCTGCTCGTCGACGGTCCCGGTTACCGCTTCCGGCACGCCCTGCTGCGCGAGGCGGTCCACCAGGACCTCCTGCCGGGTCAGCACACCCGACTGCACCTGCGCTGGGCCGAGGTCATCGACGCGCACCCCGACCTGGTCCCACCCGACCGCCTGGCCGTGGAGCAGGCCCACCACTACCACGCCGCCCGCGAACCCGCCCGGGCCCTCGGCGCCGCCTGGCGCGCGGCCCGGCACGCCGCCCGCTCCTTCGGCTACGCCGAGGAGCTGCGCATGCTCGAACGCGTCATCGCCCTGTGGGGGCGCGTCGCCGACCCCGGCTCGCTCGTCGACGGCCTGTCCCTGGCCGAGGTGTTCGACCACGCCGCCGCCGCGGCGTTCGACAGCGGCGAGTTCGCGCGGACCCTCGAACTGTGCGACACCGGACTGGCCGAGCTCCCGGCCTCCCTCCGAGCATCGTCCGTCCCCCTCGACAGGGGTGCCGCCGACCCCACGGGCACCGCCCGATCCGTGACGCGCGGGCGGCTGCTGCGCCGCCGCGGCCTGGCCCGCATCCAGCTCGGCGAGGAGGCCGGCATCGAGGACCTGTACACGGCGTTGGAGGTCCATCCTCCCGACGACGGTAACTACGGTTTCCTGCTGGCCCGGCTCGCCAGCGAGCTGATGCTGCGCGCCGAACCCGTGCCCGCGGGCCGGCTTCCCGCCGGACACCCGTTGCTCGTCCTCATCGGGCGCGACGGCGAAGGTCCCGTGTCGGCCATCGAGCTCGCCCGGGCCGCCCTGTCCCACACCGAGCGGCACGGTGACGACTGCGCCCGCAGCGAGGCGCTGATCACGCTGGCCGCCCTCCAGGCGGGCGACGGCCTGGAGGCCGAGGCGCGGGCCGCCTTCGACGACGGCCTGGCCCTGGCCCGCGCCATCGGGGAGGCCTCGATGGAGGTGCGCGCCCTGGGCGACCTCGCCTCCCTGCTGCGCGGACGCGGCGAATACGCCCAGGCCCGCGACCTGTGCCTGGCCGGACTGGAACGGGCCCGCGAGGCCAGTCTGCTCCGGGTCTGCGCAGCCTTCGTCATGGTGAACCTGGCGGAGATCTCGGTTGAGACCGGCGCCCTGCGCGAAGGGCTGGACCAGGCCCGTCAGGGTCTGGGCTGGGCGTCCTCCTCCTTGCACCGGGCCCACCTCAACTGCCTGGCCGGACGGATCTCGCTGGCGTTGGGCGACCTCGACGCGGCCCGCGCGGCCTGGGCCGCCGTGGAACGGGAGGCCATCTCGGGACGGCCGCGCGTGAACCACGCCCTCGCCACGGCGACGTTCACCGTGGAACTGCACCAGACCCTGGGCGATTTCGACGCGGCCCTGGAGGCCGGATTGCGGGCCACCCGTGACATCGCGGTGGAACGGGACCCCGCCTACGGCTGGCCGCTGCTGGACGCCCTGGCTCGGTTACTGTCCCCGCTCGGCGCCACGGACACCGCCGCCGCCCGGGTCGCCGAGCTACGCGAAAGAGTGGAGCGGCCGGCCTCGCTGATGGAGCCCAACGGACCGGTCCAGGCCGCGTTACGGCGGTCGATCCGGGCCCGGCTGGCCGACGCCGACGGCGAGGCCCCCGACGCCTCCCGCGTCTCCTGGCAGGCCATGGCCGAGGAGTGGGGGCGTCTCGGGCTGCCCCTGGCACGGGCCGAGGCGCTGCTGCTCGCCGCCGAGGCGGCGGCCGTGGCCGGTGACCGAGGCGGCGCGGCCCCGCTCCTGCGCGACGCCGCGCGGCTCGCCGGGGAGGCGGGCGCGGTTCCGCTGGAACGGCGCGCCGCGTCGCTCGCCCGGCGGATCAACGTCGCCCTGGACCCGTCGAACGGCTCGACGCCACCCGCGCCGCCCGCCGGACTGACCCCGCGGGAGACCGAGGTGCTCCGTCTGCTCGCCCGGGGGCACACCAACGCCGCCATCGCCGCCGAGCTGTTCATATCGGCCAAGACCGCCAGCGTCCACGTCTCCAACATCCTGGCCAAGCTCGGTGTCGCCAACCGGGTGGCCGCGGCGGGCCGCGCGCGCGAACTCGGTCTCGTCCACTGACCCCCTCCCCGCGGGCCTGAGGTTGCGCCCGGCGGGGAGGGGCTCATGGCCCGGGGCCGAGATCAGGCGAGGCCGGCCGGGGCGGTCCACCTGTTGGTGATCGGCAGGCGCCGATCACGGCCGAAGTTGCGCCTGCTGATCTTGGGGCCCGGCGGATACTGGCGGCGCTTGTACTCGGCGCGGTCCACCATCCGGATGACCCGGTCCACCAGCGCGGCGTCGTGTCCGGCCGCGACCAGCTCGGCACGCCCCAGATCGGTGCCGACGTAATCGTCCAGCAGCGCGTCGAGCACCTCGTAGTCGGGCAGCGAGTCGGTGTCGAGCTGGCCGGGGCGCAGTTCCGCGCTGGGCGGCTTGGAGATGGAGTTCTCCGGGATCGGCGGGACCTCGCCGCGCCGCGCCGCCTCGGCGTTGCGCCACTTCGACAGCTCCCACACCAGCGTCTTCCAGGCGTCCTTGATGGGGGCGTAGCCGCCGGCGGAGTCGCCGTAGAGGGTGGAGTAGCCCGTGGCCAGCTCGCTCTTGTTCCCCGTGGTCAGCACGAGGTGGCCGTGCTGGTTGGACAGCGTCATCAGCAACTGGCCGCGCACCCGGGCCTGGAGGTTCTCCGCGGCCAGGCCGTCGATCTCCACCGCCGCCTCGAAGGCGTCGACCATGGGGCCCACCGCGACCGTCCGCGCGTTGACGCCCTGGCGCTTGACCAGCTCCTCGGCGTCGGAGACCGAGTGGTCGCTGGAGTAACGGCTGGGCATGAGCACGACGTTGACCCGCTCGGGGCCCAGCGCGTCCACCGCGATCGTGGCGGTCAGCGCCGAGTCGATGCCACCGGACAGGCCGAGGACGACCGACCCGAAACGGTTCTTGCGGACGTAGTCGCGGGTTCCGGTGACCAGTGCCGCGTACACCTCGGCAAGGTCGTCCAGACGCGGTTCCACCCGACCCGGCAGCGGCTCGTAGGCGGCGACCGGCTCTTCCGACAGGACGTGGCGTTCGATCCGGATGCCGCTCACCGGGACCGGGGCGCCCTCGGCCGGGGCCGCCACCGGCAGTTCCAGGTCGGTGACGAGCAGGGTCTCCTCGAACTGCGGCCCGCGCGCGAGGAGTTCGCCGCCGGCGTCGACGATGAGGGAGTCGCCGTCGAAGACCAGCTCGTCCTGGCCGCCCACCATGTTCACGTAGGCCAGGGCCGCGCCGGCCTCACGGGCGCGCCGCTGGCACAGTGCCAGACGCTCGTCGTCCTTGTCCCGCTCGTAGGGCGACCCGTTGAGGACGACGAGCAGTCCCGCCCCGGCGTCGCGCACGGCGGCCACCGGCCCGCCCTCCTGCCACAGGTCCTCGCAGATCACCAGGGCGACGTCCACACCGTGCAGGCGCACCACCGGCAGCGTTTCCCCGGGGACGAAGTTGCGGAACTCGTCGAAGACCCCGTAGTTGGGCAGGTGGTGCTTTGCCGAGACGACCCGCACCTCACCCCCGTGCAACAGCGCGAGCGCGTTTTGGGGCGCGCCGGCCGGACGGCCGTAGCGGGGCGCCGCGTCGGCCGACCGGTTGAGGAAGCCGACCACCACGGGCAGCCCGCCCAGGCCCTCGTCCTCCAGGCGCCGGGCGAGACCGCGCACGGCCTCGATGGATGCCTCGGCGAACGACGCGCGCAGGGCGAGGTCCTCGACGGGATAACCGGTCACCACCATCTCGGGGAAGACCGCCAGGTGCGCCCCCGCCTCGGCCGCCCTGCGGGCGTAGTCCACGACGATGCCGCAATTGCCTTCCAGGTCACCGACCGTCGGGTTGACCTGGGCCATAGCTATACGCAGTTGTGCCACGGGTATGAGCCTAACGAGCCGGCCCCTTCCGGACACGACCGGTAGGCCCCACCTGGGCGTTCCCCGCGGTGATACGGCTCTCATCACGCACGGGCGACCGTGAGTTAACGTCGGGGAAACCCCCGGCAGGCAGACTGGCCTTGGGGCGTCTGGTAAGAACGCGTCAGACGCGCTTGGACCGTAAGGAAGGTGGACCGTGAACCGACAGCAGGAGTTCGTGCTCCGGACCTTGGAGGAGCGCGACATCCGGTTCGTGCGACTGTGGTTCACCGACGTGCTCGGCTACCTCAAGTCGGTGGCCATCGCGCCGGCCGAACTGGAGGCCGCCTTCGCCGAGGGCATCGGGTTCGACGGATCGGCGATCGAGGGGTTCGCCCGGGTGCACGAGGCGGACATGCTCGCCAAGCCCGACCCCTCGACGTTTCAGATCCTGCCCTGGCGCAACGAACCGCACGGGACCGGCCGGATGTACTGCGACATCCTCATGCCCGACGGCTCGCCCAGCTACGCCGATCCCCGTCACGTGCTCAAGCGCCAGCTCGGCAAGGCCTCCGACCTCGGGTTCACCTTCTACACCCACCCCGAGATCGAGTTCTACCTGTTGAAGAAGAAGCCGGAGTTCGGTGAGTTCCCCGAGCCCAGCGACTCGGGCGGCTACTTCGACCACACCCCGCACAACAGCGCCCACGATTTCCGCCGCAACGCCATCATGATGCTGGAGAGCATGGGCATCTCGGTGGAGTTCAGCCACCACGAGGGCGGACCCGGCCAGCAGGAGATCGACCTGCGCTACGCCGACGCGCTGACCACCGCCGACAACATCATGACCTTCCGGCTGGTGATGAAGGAGGTGGCGCTGGAGCAGGGCGTCTACGCGACGTTCATGCCCAAGCCGTTCACCGAGTACCCGGGGTCGGGTATGCACACGCACCTGTCGCTGTTCGAGGGCGACCGTAACGCCTTCTACGAGCCGGGGGCGGAATACCAGCTCTCCAAGGTGGGGCGCGGTTTCATCGCGGGCCTGCTGCGCCACGCCACCGAGATCACCGCCGTGTGCAACCAGTGGACGAACTCCTACAAGCGGCTGTGGGACAACGCCTCCGCCTCCGCCGGCGCCGGCGGCGAGGCGCCGGCCTATGTGTGCTGGGGCCACAACAACCGGTCCGCCCTGGTCCGGGTGCCCATGTACAAGCCGACGAAGAGCAACTCCAGCCGGATCGAGTTCCGCTCGCTCGACACGGCCTGCAACCCCTACCTGGCCTACGCGGTGATCCTGGCCGCCGGTCTGAAGGGGATCGAGGAGGGCTACGAGCTGCCGCCGGGCGCCGAGGACGACGTCTGGGCGCTCACCGACGCCGAGCGGCGGGCGCTGGGCATCTCCCCGCTGCCGCAGAGCCTGGACGAGGCGATCCGGGCGATGGAGAACAGCGAACTGGTGGCCGAGACCCTCGGCGAGCACGTGTTCGACTTCTTCCTGCGCAACAAGAAGGCCGAGTGGGAGGAGTACCGGCGGCAGGTGACGCCCTACGAACTGAACCGTTACCTGCCGACCCTGTGACGCTCCTCGGAGGCGGGGCGCGGTCCGTCGGGCCGTGCCCCGCCGCTCTTCCGATCAGGCGGGACGGGGCGCGGCGATGCCCGCGAGGAGGGTGTCGACGAGCAGTTCGGCACACGCGCGAGGGCTGCCGCCGCCGGCCGAACGCCGGTGGAGCAGGGCGCCGCCCATGAGGAGGTTGAGCACCGCCTCCGGATCGGCGCCGGGTCGCAGCTCCCCGGTCTCGGCACCGCGGCGGAGGACCTGGTACAGCGCCTCACGACGGGGGGCCAGCACGGCGTGCTTGATGCGCGCCCCGATCTCGGGGTGGGCGCGGCTCACCAGCAGGGCGTTGATCGCCCGCTGGAGCTTGCCGTCCATCTCCGCGCAGACCTGTTCGAGCAACAGCACGAGGTCGCCGCGCATGGAGCCCTCGTCCAGGTCGGGCAGCGGAGGGCGCAGGGTGGCCACCGCGTCGACGAGCAGTTCCTCCTTGCCCGGCCAGCGACGGTAGATGGTCGCCTTCCCCACTCCGGCCCGGGCCGCGATGGCCTCGATCGAGACTTCCGCGATGTTGCCGCGCTCGCCGAGCAGATCGAGGGCGGCGCTCAGGATGGCGTCGTCGGCGCGCCTGCTCCGTGGCCGTCCGGGCCTGCGGCCGGGAGGGGTCTGCATGGGTCGCTCATTCATCGGGGTCGTCGGGGGGAGAGGCCGGGGACCCTCGTTCGCGGGGTCCTGTCCTACTGTGCCCGACCTCGACCGGACGCGCATCCCGGTTCCCGACCGGCCGTCCGTGGCGTGGCAGCCAGATCATGACGATGACCAGTCCGGCCAGGGCGACGCCCAGCGAGCACAGCGCGGCGACGTGCATGCCGGCCAGGAACGCCTGCTTCGCGGGTTCGACCATCCCCTGCCCGGCGGGACCCGCCTCCCGGGCGATCGCCAGCGTCCCCTCGATCGACGCCCCCGCGGCGGCGCGCGCGTCCTCGGGCAGCCGGGACAGCCACGGGCCGAACTCCGCCCGGTAGACCGCGGAGACGACCGCGCCGAGCACCGCGACGCCGAGCGCCGTGGCGACCTGGCGCACGGTGTTCTGCACCGCCGAGGCCGCTCCCGCCTGGTGCCGGGGCACCGAGGACATGATCGACTCGGTGGCCGGTGTCATGACGATGGCCATGCCGGCGCCCTGGAGGAAGAAGACCGCCTCCAGGATCCAGATGGGGGTGTCGCGGCCGAGCAGCGCGTAGGAGCCGAGCGCCGTGGCCACCAGCGCCAGACCGGTGGAACAGACCGCCTTGGGCCCGAACCTCGCCACCAGCAGCGGGCTGAGCGGTGAGAAGACGAGCTGGGCCAGCGCGATCGGGATGACCAGCAGGCCCGCGTGCAGGGGCGAGTAGGCGCGGACGCTTTGCAGGTAGAAGTTGATGAAGAACATCACGCCGGCCATCGCGAAGAAGACCAGCATGATCGCCGCGATGGCGACCGCCAGGCGCGGGTCGCGGAAGAGCCGCACGTCGAGGGCCGGGGAGGCGGTGCGCGCCTCGTGCCAGGCGAACAGGGCCAGCACCGCCAGGCCGGCGAGGACGGAGCCGAGTACGAGGGGGTCGGCCAGGACGCCCTCCTCCCCGGCCCTGATGATGCCGTAGACGAGCAGCACCAGGCCGAGGATGGACAGCACCACCCCGAGCGGGTCGAACCCTCCGGGCCGCTCGTTGCGGGACTCGGGGACGAGGACGACCATGAGCACCAGACCGACGGCGACGACGGGCACGTTGATCAGGAAGACCGAGCCCCACCAGAAGTGCTCCAGCAGCAGCCCGCCCAGAGGTGGGCCGATGCCCATCGCGAGGCCGACGGCACCGGCCCACACGCCGATCGCCCGCCCGCGCTCCTCGGGGTCGAACACGTTGGTGATGATCGACAGCGTCTGGGGCATGACCGCCGCCCCGCCCAGTCCCTTGAGTGCGCGTGCCCAGATGAGCTGTTCGGGGGTCTGGGCGTAGGCCGAGGCGAAGGAGGACAGGCCGAACAGGAGCATGCCGAGGACGAGGATGCGCTTGCGGCCGAAGCGGTCGCCGATGACCCCCCAGGTGAACAACAGGCCGGCGAAGACGAGGGTGTAGGAGTTGATCGCCCAGGCGAGCTGGCTCTGGGTGGCCCCCAGCCCCTGGTGGGGGTCGGAGAGCACGCGCAGCGCGACGTTGAGGATGGTGTTGTCGAGCACCACCACGAGCAGGCTGATCACGAGGACGCCCAGGATCGCCCAACGCCGCCGGTGGATGGTCGAACGGTCCACGAAAGCCCCCTGTCGTCGGTCTCGACGGGTTCCCCACCCTGGACAGGACGAGACCGATCCGTTCCGCGCATCACGAACGTGACACCGCTCTCCTCCCCGCTCCCCCACGCTCCACACCGGCCCGGTTCCGCCGCTCTCCCGCTTGGTCCGCTCCTCACCCCCGGGGCGCGGCGGGTGACCGCGGCCGTGCGACCATGGCCGCACCGGTGAAGTCCGCCGGTACCGTTACCGACACGTCCGGGGACGCCGAGAGGCGCTTCGAGACAACGGAGGAACGCATGAACACCACCCCTGCCCCCGCCCTGTACGGGGGGACGTCCACCCGCCGCGTCACCGTCCGCGACATCGCCCTGGCCAAGGAGCGGGGCGAACGCTGGCCGATGCTGACCGCCTACGACGCGCTGACCGCCCGCATCTTCGACGAGGCGGGGATCCCCGTCCTGCTCGTCGGCGACTCCGCCGCGATGGTCGTCTACGGCTACGACTCCACCCTGCCGGTGACCGTCGACGACCTGCTGCCGTTGACCGCCGCCGTCTCCCGCTCGACCCGGCGCGCCCTGGTCGTGGCCGATCTCCCCTTCGGGTCCTACCAGGGCTCGCCGCAGCAGGCCCTGGCCTCCGCGGCGCGTTTCATGAAGGAGGGCGGCGCGCACGCCGTCAAGCTGGAGGGGGGCGAGCGCGTCGTTCCCCAGGTCGAGGCGCTGGTCGCCTCCGGCGTCCCGGTGATGGCCCACATCGGGTTGACCCCCCAGGCCGTCAACACCATCGGCGGTTACCGGGTCCAGGGCCGGGGGGCGGACGGGGAGCGGCTGCTGGCCGACGCCCAGGCGCTGGAGCAGGCGGGGGCGTTCGCGGTCGTCCTGGAGTGCGTGCCGGCCGCGCTCGCCCGGGAGATCAGCGGGAAGCTGTCGATTCCCACGGTCGGCATCGGCGCGGGTTCGGGTACCGACGCCCAGGTGCTGGTCTGGCAGGACATGGCCGGGCTGTCGCCGCGGGTGGCGAAGTTCGTCAAGACCTACGCCGACCTGGCCTCCGACCTGGGCGACGCCGCGCGGGGGTTCGCCGAGGAGGTCGTCGCCGGCACCTTCCCCGATGAGGCGCACTCCTACGCCTGACCGCGGGAACCGCCGTGCCGCCGCCCGGGGCGCCCGGGCGGCGGCCGATCCGCCCCCTCCCATGAAACCGAACGCTACTCGGCGGTAGGCTGACCCGAATCCTGGTGCGACGGACAGCGGAGGCATCCACATGCGCATCTCCATGCCCCTGGGCTACGCGGGCGACCTCAGGGAATCGGCCAACCGGCTCGCCGACCTGGAAAAGGCCGGACTCGACACCGTCTGGGTGGCCGAGGCCTACGGCTACGACAGTCCCACCCTCATGGGCTACATCGCGGCCCGCACCGAACGGGTCCGCATCGGGGCCGCCATCCTGCCGCTGTACACCAGGACGCCGACCCTCATCGCGCAGACCGCCGCGGGCCTGGACTACCTGTCCGACGGACGGGCCGTCATCGGCCTGGGCGCCAGCGGTCCCCAGGTGATCGAGGGCTGGCACGGCGTCCCCTACGTCAAGCCGCTGGCCCGCACCCGCGAGGTCATCGAGATCTGCCGCAAGGTCTGGGCCCGCGAGAAGCCGCTGACCCACGACGGCAAGGTGTTCACCCTGCCCCTTCCCCCCGACCAGGGCACCGGCCTGGGCAAGCCGCTGAAGATCATCAACCACCCGGTGCGCGACCGCATCCCGCTCTACGTCGCCTCCCTCGGCGCGAAGAACGTGGAGCTGACCGCGGAGATCGCCGACGGCTGGCTGCCGATCTTCTTCATCCCCGAGAAGGCCGAGGAGGTCTGGGGCGCCTCCCTGGAGGCCGGCCGGGCCGCCCGCGCCCCCGAACTCGGCCCGCTGGAGATCTCGGCCGGCGGCCTGCTCGCCATCGGCGAGGGCGAGGAGACCAAGCGGCTGCTCGACTTCGCCCGCCCGCAGATCGCGCTCTACGTCGGCGGCATGGGCGCCAAGGGCAAGAACTTCTACAACACCCTCGCCCGCCGCTACGGCTATGAGGAGGCGGCGGAGCAGATCCAGGAGCTCTACCTGGCCGGCCGCAAGGACGAGGCCGCCGCGGCGGTGCCCCAGGAGATGGTCGAGCTGACCAACCTGGTGGGGCCGGAGTCCTACGTCCGCGAGCGGATCGAGGCCTTCCGCGCCGCCGGGGTCACCGACCTCAACGTCACCCCCGTCGGCGGCGACCCGGTACGGCTCATCGAGAAGGTGCGGGGCTGGCTGTGACCCCCGCCCCCGGTCCCCGCCCCGGAGGCGGGGACCGGGGCGATGGTCACGGCAGGCCCAGCGCCCGCTCCAACCGTCCGCGCGCGGCCACCAGCGACGGCCCGTACCAGGTGAGATCGCGTCCGCTGACGAAGGCCGCGGTCACGCCGGGGAACGCCTCGGGTCCGTCCTGCGGCCCGAAGGCGTAGGGCTCGTCCGGGAAGACCAGCAGCTCGGCTCCCGAGGCGAGCTCCCGCGGGGTGAGCCGTGGATAGCGCTGCGAGGCGTCGGCGTGGACGTTGGCCACGCCCAGCCGGGCCAGCACGTCACCGGCGAAGGTGTCGCGTCCCAGCGCCATCCAGGGCCGCCGCCAGATCGGCACGGCCGCCCGCCGCACCGGAGCCGGCGGCTCCCCCAGCACGTCCTCCCAGGTGGCGCGGGCCCGGCGCAGCCACGACGGCGCGGGCCGGCCGCACGCGGCGAGCGCGCGCTCCAGGCTGTCCAGGGCCTCGGGCAGGGTGCGGATCACCGTCGTCCACACCGCGATCCCCGCGGCGCGCAGCGCCTCCAGGTCCTGGGGGCGGTTCTCCTCGAAGTTGGCCAGCACCAGGTCGGGGCGTAAAGCGATGACACGCGCCAGGTCGGGGCTCTTGGTCCCGCCCACCCGGGTCACGGACAGCCCCGGCGGGTGGGAGCACCAGTCGGTGGCCCCGACCAGCAGCCCGGGGGCCGTGCCCGCCACCGCCTCGGTCAGCGAGGGGACCAGGGAGACCACCCTGCGCACCGGGGTCCGCGGCGTGACCGCGGCCCCGGTGTCATCGCTCAACGGCGGCGCGCTCACACGTCGGTGACGCGGACCCCGGCGTGGGCCTTGTAGCGCCGGTTGATGGAGATGAGGTTGGCGGTGAACGCCTCGACCTGGTGGGCGTTGCGCAGCCGGCCACCGTAGATCCCGCGCACGCCGGGGATGCGCGCGGCCAGGGCGCGCACCGTGTCGGTGGCCTCGCGGTCGTCTCCCAGCACCAGCACGTCGAGGTCGACCTCGGCGACCTCGGGGTCGAGCAGCACCACCGCGGAGACGTGGTGGAAGGCGGCGACGACCCGGCTGTCGGGCAGGACGGCCGCCGCCTGCTGGGCGGCGCTCCCCTCCTCCACCGGCAGCGCGTAGGCGCCCTTCTTGTCGAACCCGAGCGGGTTGACGCAGTCGACGACGATCTTGCCGGCGAGCCGGTCGGCGAGGGAGGCCAGCAGGTCGCGGTGGCCCTCCCAGGGGACCGCGACGATGACGATGTCGCCCTGCTCGGCCGCCGCCGCGTTGTCCAGCCCGCGCACCGGCAGCCCGGCCCCCAGTTCCTCTGCGGCGGACCGCGCGCGTTCGGCGCTGCGCGACCCGAGGATCACCTCGTGCCCGGCCAGCGCGAAGCGCCGTGCCAGTCCACGTCCCTGGTCGCCGGTTCCTCCGAGTACGGCGACCGACAGGCCGGCGACATCGGGAAGGTCGTGTGGAGATCTCTGCTCTGCCATGGGCCGATTCTCCCAGCCCCTTCCACGGTCGAGGTGAGGCGGGGCCGCGACTTCGCCGGGTATTCCTGCGCGCGACCCGGTTCATGAGGCACCATGGGAGGCGTGGAAGCTCACCACGTGGCGGCCCTGCGCGAGCTCCTCGCCGCGACCCCCTGGCTGGATCGCACCGAGGAGCTCGCCCGCGCCCTGCGCCACACCCGCGAGCCAGGTGGCCTCTTGCTCGTCGGCACGGCCGAGGACGAACCCTGGCATCTGACCGCCCACCTCGCCGACGAGAGCCGCTACGCGGGACTGCCACAGCTGTCGCCGACCCTGGTGCGCTGGGACCCGCCCCCCGACGCGCCCGCCCATCTGCGGATCGGGCTGGACCGGCTGGCCGAGGCGCGACGCGGCGAGACCCTGTTCGTGGTCAACCCCGCCCCCGCGGCGCCCGTCCCCCTGCTGGAGCGGGTCGACGACGCCCGGCGCACCGGCGCGACCATCCTCGCACTGGACCAGGGCGATCCCGAGCTCTCGGCGCTCGCCCACGACGCCATCAGCCTCGATCCGTCGAACGCCCCGCTGTCGTTCGACGGACTGCAACACCTGGTCAGCACCGCGGCCGGACATCCGGCGGAACGTCGCCGCCGTCCGGGGCTGCGCGACCGGATCTCCCGCTTCCTCGACGTCGTCAGCGGGCCGCGCGTCCTGGACTGAGACGCCGCGCGCGGCCCACGCGCTCAGTCGCGTTCGTCCTGTTCCTCCCATGCCTCGTTGCGCTCTTCGGCGATGCGCAGCGCCGAGGCCGCCGTCGCCTCGTCGGGATAGGGCCCCAGACGGTACTTGCCCGGACAGCCGGGACCGTACTCCGGCGCGTTGTGCTTCAGGCAGTACCACCACTGGTGGTCGCTGTCGGGTCGGTCACTCATGTCCGTTCTCCTCGGGTCCGTGGCGCCGTGTCCGAGCGCCGTCAACCGCCCTTCTACCCCACGGACACCGCACCGGCACCACCCCCGGGGAGCCGGTGGACGACGAGAGCGGACCTTCCTGACACGAACTACACTCGTCTGTCATGACGACCCCGCTGGTTCCCGGGCGCATCTCGCCGCCCCGTTCGGTCCCCTCCCACATCGAGCGCCCGGAGTACGTCGGCAGGAAACGCCCGGTCGAGGGCGTCCTCGGGGACGTCCAGACCCCCGAGACGATCGAGGCCATGCGGGTGGCCGGGCGCATCGCCGCGCAGGCCCTCCAGGAGGTCGGCCGCAACGTGCGTCCGGGCGTCACCACCGACGAGCTCGACCGGATCGGTCACGAGTTCCTGTGCGACCACGGCGCCTACCCGAGCACGCTCGGCTACAAGGGCTACCCCAAGTCCCTGTGCTCCTCGCTCAACGAGGTCATCTGCCACGGCATCCCCGACGACACCGTCGTGGCCGAGGGCGACATCGTCAACATCGACATCACCGCCTATATCCACGGGGTGCACGGCGACACCAACGCCACCTTCATCGCGGGCCAGACCGACGAGGAGTCCCGGCTGCTGGTCGAACGCACCCACGAGGCGACCATGCGCGGGATCAAGGCGTGCCGTCCGGGCCGCCGGATCAACGTGATCGGCCGGGTCATCGAGTCCTACGCCAAGCGGTTCGGTTATGGCGTGGTCCGCGACTTCACCGGCCACGGTGTCGGCCCCGAGTTCCATTCCGGCCTGATCGTGCCGCACTACGACGACCCGCACGCCGACACCGTCATGGTGCCCGGGATGACCTTCACCGTCGAACCGATGATCACCCTCGGCACGATCGAGTACGACATTTGGGACGACGGTTGGACCGCGGTGACCGCCGACCGCAAGCGCACCGCCCAGTTCGAGCACACCCTGGTCATCACCGAGGACGGCGCGGAGATCCTGACCCTGCCCTAGACGCCTGGCCGCCGGACGCGTCCAAGGCGTGCGGCGCGCCGCCCCAGGTACTAGGGTCGGGCCGTGAAGATCCTCATCTCCGCCGACATGGAGGGCGCGACCGGGGTCACCTGGCCGGCCGACGTGGCACCGGGCACCGAGCAGTGGCAGCGCTGCCGGGCGATGTTCACCTCCGACGTCAACGGCGCCATCGCGGGCTTCCTGGCCGGCGGGGCGACCGAGGTCGTGGTCAACGAGGCCCACGCCACGATGCGCAACCTGCTGCTGGAGCGGCTCGACGACCGCGCGACGATGCTGACGGGCCGGCACAAGGACCTCAGCATGGTCGAGGGCGTGCAACGCGGCGACATCGACGGGGTGGCGTTCGTCGGCTACCACTGCGGAGCGGGGGCCGAAGGCGTCCTCGCCCACACCTACCTGCCCAACTCCATCACCGGGGTGTGGCTGGACGGGGAACCCGCGAGCGAGGGACGGCTCAACGCCCACGTCGCCGCCCAGTACGGCGTTCCGGTCGTACTCGTCACCGGTGACGACCTGACCTGCGTCGATGCCGCCTCCTACGCGCCCGACGCGCGTACCGTCGCGGTCAAGGAGCACGTGTCGCGCTATGCGGCGATCTGCCGGCCCCCCGAGCGGACCCGGGCGGCCATCGCCGCCGCGGCCAAGTCCGCCGTGGCGCTGGCCGGGCGCACCGCCCCGGCGCGGCAGGCGCCGTTGACGGTGGAGGTCGAGGTCGACGCCGCCCACCTCGCCGGCGCCGCGACCCTGGTTCCGGGCGTGTCACTGGTGTCTGAGCGGCGCGTCCGCTACACCTCCCCCGACGCCTATGAGATGATCCGCTGCTTCAAGGCCGTGACCACCCTCATCTCCAACGCGGTGGAGAACAGCTATGGCTGACATCCAGGGAACGGATCGGACCGGCGACGCCGACTGGGCGATCACCGACGAGGAGGTCGTCGCCTTCACCTCCGACCTGATCCGCATCGACACCACGAACCGGGGCGGCGGTGACTGCCGGGAGCGCCCGGCGGCGGAGTACGTCGCCGAACGGCTGGCCGAGGCCGGCGTGGAGCCGACACTGCTGGAATCGGCGCCCGGACGCACCAACGTGGTCGCCCGGATCCCCGGTAGCGACCCCGGCGCGCCGGGCCTGCTCGTCCACGGCCACCTGGACGTGGTGCCCGCCGATCCCGCCCAGTGGCGGGTCCACCCGTTCTCGGGCGAGGTCCGTGACGGCATGGTGTGGGGCCGCGGCGCGGTCGACATGAAGAACACCAACGCGATGGTGCTCGCCCTCGTCCGCGCCTGGGGGCGCACCGGGCGCGGCCCGCGCCGGGACGTCGTCGTGGCCTTCACCGCGGACGAGGAGGACAGCGCCGCCTACGGCGCGGACTGGCTGGTGCGCGAACACGCCGGCCTGTTCGAGGGCTGCACCGAGGGGATCGGCGAGTCGGGGGGGTACACCTTCCACGCCGCCACCCCCGGCGGCGACCCCGTGCGGCTGTACCCGATCGGCGCGGGCGAGCGCGGCAGCGCGTGGCTGCGGCTCACCGCCCACGGCACCGCCGGGCACGGTTCGAAGGCCAACCCCGACAACGCGGTGGGCGAGCTGGCCGCCGCGGTGGCCCGGATCCACCGGCACCGCTGGCCGGTCCGGCTGACCTCGACGACACGCGCCGCGATCACCGAGATCGCCGCGGCGCTGGGCCGCAAGGTGGACTTGGACGCCCCGGGTTTCTCCCCCGAACTCGACATCGACCCCCTGCTGGAATCGCTGGGCGCGGCCGGCGCCCTGGTCGGCTCCACGCTGCGCAACAGCGCCAACCCGACCATGCTGGAGGCCGGTTACAAGGTGAACGTGATCCCGGAGACCGCCACGGCCGGCGTTGACGGCCGGGTCGTCCCCGGCGGCGAGGCCGAGTTCGCCTCGACCATGGACGAGCTCACCGGTGACCGGGTCGCCTGGGAGTACGCCCACCACTCCGTCCCCCTGCTGTCCCCGGTGGAGTCGCCGACGTTCGCGGCCATGCGGGCGGCGCTGCTGGCCCACGATCCGGACGGCCAGGTCGTCCCGGTATGCCTGACAGGGGGAACCGACGCCAAGCAGTTCTCGCAGCTGGGTATCACCGGTTATGGGTTCTCGCCGCTGCGCATGCCGCCGGGTCTCGACCTCGCCCCGCTCTACCACGGCGTGGACGAGAGGGTCCCGGTCGACGGACTGCGTTTCGGCGCCCGCGTGCTGGACCGCTTCTTGACCACGGTCGAATAGGGCGGCCCGGCTGACTCGGGGCGGCCGGTGACGGCCGTCCCGGCGGTACCGGCCGGTGCTCCCCGGCCGGCGGAGACGACGAACAGGAAAGGCCCGGCGGTGACGAAGCGCTCCCTCCCCTACGGCTCGTGGCCCTCCCCGATCGACGCCGCGGCGGTGGCCCGGCACGACGGGGCCCCCAACTGGCCCGCCACGCTTGAGGAGGAGGTGTGGTGGACCGAGCCCCGGCCCGGGGAAGGCGGTCGGGTGACCCTGTGCCGGGTCCGCCTGGACAGCAGCCCGGGCGGCGTCGAGACGGTCCTGCCCGCCCCCTGGAACGTGCGCAACCGGGTCCACGAATACGGCGGCCGGCCCTATGTCCTGTTCCGCGGCGGCGACGGCCCGGTCGTGGTGTTCAGCGAGTACTCCGACCAGCGGCTGTACCGCTACGAGCCCGGCCGCGCCCGCCACCCGCACGACCCCGCCCCGGGCCCGGTCGCGCTTCCCCGGCCGTTGACGCCCGAACCGGGCCTGCCCTCGGGGGTCCGCTACGCCGAACCGGTCGTGACCCCCGACGGCACGGAGGTGTGGTGCGTGCGTGAACTGCACACCGGTCCGGCCCCCACCGACGTGGAACGGGCGATCGTGGCGGTGCCGCTGGACGGCTCCGCCGCCGAGGACCCCCGGTCGGTCCGGATCGTTGCCTCGGGCCACCGTTTCCTCGCCTGTCCGCGGATCTCCCCCGACGGGCGCCGGCTGGCCTGGATCGGCTGGGACCACCCGGACATGCCCTGGGACTCCACGGCGCTCATGGTCGGCGAGATCACCGAGGACGGCAGGGTGGACGGGGCGCGCCGCGTCGCGGGCGGAAAGGACCAGGCGGTCGTCCAGGTGGAGTGGGTCAACGCCACCACGCTCTACTGCGTCACCGATCCCCAGGGGTGGTGGAACCCGCACCAGCTCACCTTGGACCCGGAGGGCGAGGCCGTGCGCGAGCCGGTCAACCTGTGCCGCCGCGACGAGGAGTTCGGCGGTCCGCTGTGGCAGACCGGCGCCACGTGGTCGGCTCCGCTGCCCGACGGCCGGATCGCCGTCGTGCACGGCCGGGCGGCCACCTCCCTGGGGCTGCTCAGCCCCGACTCCGGCGAGCTCGTCGACCTGACCACGCCCCACACCGAGTGGAGCGGCCGGATCACGTTGGGGGGCGCGGCGGGCAACTCCGTCATCGGCGTGGCCTTCTCCCCGACTCTTCCCGCCGAGGTGGTCTCCGTCTCGACGGTGACCGGCGAGTGGCAGTCGCTGAGCCGGCCGCCCGGCGACGACGCCGATGACCCCTTCGCCGACTACCTGCCCCGCCCCCAGGCGATGGTGGTGCGCGGGCCCGGCGGTCGCGACGTGCACGCCAACCTCTACCCGCCGCACAACCCCGAGGCGACCGGTCCCGAGGGGACCCCCGCCCCCTACGTCGTCTTCGTCCACGGTGGCCCCACCAGCCGCGCCCCGATGGTGCACGACCTTGAGATCGCCTACTTCACCAGCCGCGGCATCGGCGTCGCCGAGGTCAACTACGGCGGTTCCACGGGCCACGGCCGCGCCTACCGGGAGCGGCTGCGCGGCACCTGGGGGATCGTCGACGTCGACGACTGTGTCGCGGTGGCCCGGGACCTCGCCGAGCGCGGCCTGGCCGACCCCGAACGGTTGGCGATCCGCGGCGGCAGCGCCGGCGGGTGGACGGCGGCGGCGGCCCTGGCCTCCACCGACGTCTTCCGCTGCGGCGCGATCCTGTACCCCATCTTGGACCTGGTGGGGTGGCGCACGGGCGAGACCCACGACTTCGAGTCGCGGTACCTGGAGACCCTGGTCGGCCCCTGGCCCCAGGAGCGACGGCGCTACGAGGAACGCTCCCCGGTGAACCGGGCCGACTCGATCAACGCGCCGTTCGTGCTGTTGCAGGGGCTGGAGGACGAGATCTGTCCGCCGGTGCAGTCCGAACGTTTCCTGGAACGCATCCAGGGCCGGGGCGTGCCCCACGCCTATCTGGCGTTCGCCGGTGAGCAGCACGGCTTCCGCCAGGAGGCGACGATCCGGGCGGCGCTCAACGCCGAACTGTCGTTGTACGCCCAGGTGTTCGGGTTCGAGACCGATGCCGAGCCGGTGGAGCTGCGGCCGTGACCGCCGCGCGTCCGGGCAGGCGGCCACGGCGGCTGCGTCCCGGCGACCGGGTCTCGGTGGTGGCCCCGTGCGGGCCGGTACCCCGGCAACGGCTGGAGGAGGCGTGCGCGCTCCTGCGCGGCTGGGGGCTTGAGGTGAGTCTGGGCCGGCACGTGCTGGACCGTCATCCGGTCCTGCCCTACCTGGCCGGCAAGGACGCCGACCGCGCCCGCGACCTCCAGGAGGCGTGGTCGGACCCCGACAGCGCCGCGGTGTTGTGCGCCCGTGGCGGCGACGGCGCGCACCGCACCGTCGACCTGCTCGACTTCGCGGCGATGCGGGCGGCGCGGCCGAAGGCGTTCGTCGGCTACAGCGACGTCACCGCGCTGCACGAGGCGTTCGCCGGCGAGCTGGGGGTGGCGACCGTGCACGGCCCGGTGCTGGCCACCGCGGAGTTCGTCGGGGACGCCCGCACCTCGGCGGAGCTGCGCGCGACCCTGTTCGAACCGGAGTCACGCCTGAGGCTGACCTCGCCGGGGGCGGCGACGCTGATCGGGGGGAAGGCCCGCGGGGTCACGATCGGAGGCAATCTGAGCCTGCTCAACGACGGTCTGCGCACCCCGCACAGCCGCCCCTCGGCGGCCGGCGGGATCCTGCTGTTGGAGGACGTCGGTGAGGACGTCTCCCGGATCGACCGGATGCTCACCCAGTTGCTGCGCACCGGTTGGCTCGACGGCGTGGCCGGGATCGCCCTGGGATCCTGGCACAACTGCACGCCGGGGCCGGAGGGGATCCGCGCGTTGATGCTGGAGCGGCTGGCGCCGTTGGGCGTCCCCGTGGTGTGGGAGCTGGGGTTCGGCCACGCGCCGAGCCAGCTCACCGTCCCCCTGGGGGTGACGGCGACCCTGGACGCCGACGCCGCGACACTCGTCCTGGACGAGCCCGCCCTGCGGTGAGGCGGGTCCGGTCGCCTCCGCTCCGGGGGCGACCGGACCGCTCTCCTGCACGCCCACCCCCTACTTTCGGCTTAACCGAACTCCCCTCTCGAGGATGAGGTCGGGCTCGCCCCGGCTGGGAATACTGGCGGATGAGGGCGGAGACCTCCGCCCGGGAGGTGATCACGATGGCCACGATCCGGGCACCGCACCCCACCGGGGCCTGGCGCTCCGACGTCCCTGTCCACCACCGGGGGCAGCACCGTTTCACCGACCTCCTGCGTGACGCTCTCACCTGGGCCGGCGCGGTGCTGGCCGGTGCGCTCGCCCCCGATCTCGTCCTTCCCGAGGCCGACCCCGCCGAGGTCCGCGCGTTGCTGATCGAGCTGGGACTGCTGGACGCGGCCGCCGCGCCGGCCCAGCGCATCCTGGCGTTGCAGGAGTTCCAGCGTTCGATGGGCCTGCCCGCGGACGGGCGCGCCGACGGCCGGACCGTTTCGCTGCTCGCCCGCTCGGCCCGAGAGCACCGCGAGCTCCGCGAACTGGGTCTGCTGGGTCTGCCAGGCCACTAACCGGGGGATCCCCGGCCGTCCTGGCCGGTGGCGTGGTGGCAGGCCACCTGCGCCACCGGAACCGCCGAGAGGATCCCGGGATCCTCGGTGCGGCAGCGTTCGGCGATCCCCGCGCGCTCGGCCTCGCCCGAGGCCAGCACCTGGCAGCGGGCGTGGAAACGGCATCCCCCGGGGATCCTGGTGGGGTCGGGCGGCTCACCGGTCAGGATGATGGGCTCCCCGGTCCGGCCCTCGGGCAGGACCGACAGCAATGCGCGGGTGTAGGGGTGGCGTGGCGCGGTCAGGACCTCCTCGACCGAGCCGACCTCGACGATGCGGCCCAGGTACATCACGGCCACCCGATCGGCGATGTTCCAGGCCAGACCGAGGTCGTGGGTCACCACCAGGGCCGACAGCCCCAGGTCGTCGCGGAGGCGCAACAGCAGGTCGAGGATCTCACCGCGCACCGAGGCGTCGAGCGAGGCGACCGGCTCGTCGGCGACGATGACCTCGGGGTCCAGCACCAACGCCCCGGCGATCACGACACGTTGGCGCTGTCCGCCCGACATCTCGTGGGGGTAGCGCAGGAAGAACCGCTCGGGCGGGCGCAGCCCCGCCCGAGACAGCGCGGCGGCGACCCGCTCCCGCTCGTCGGCGGTCGTCCCGTGGTGGATGCGCAGCCCTTCGGCGACCGCGTCGTAGACGGTGTGCCGGGGGTTGAGGGAGCCGTTGGGGTCCTGCAACACCAGTTGGACGCGGCGGCGGTAGGCCTTGAGCTCACGGGCGCGGTGGCCCAGCGGCCGGCCTTCGAAGGTCACCTGTCCGGCCGTCGGCCGCTCCAGGCCCAGCAGCGTGCGGGCCAATGTGGTCTTCCCGCACCCCGATTCGCCGACCAGGGCGACGATCTCGCCCGCCCGCACGTCGAGGTCGACCCCGTCGACGGCGCGGGCGACGGCGCGTTCCCCCCGGCCGCGGAACTCCACGCGCAGGTCGCGCGCCGCGAGAATGGCCGGGGCCGTCTCGGGGACGGGCCCGGCGACCCCGTCGGTGCGAATGGTCATCGGGTCTCCTCCACGGCCGTCTCGGGTGCGGTCCGCGCCGCGGGCGCCTCGACCGTCCCGTCGAGCACCCGCACGCACGCGGCCCTCCGTCCAGGGCCCGCGGGCCACAGCGTCGGGTCGACGTGCGCGCAGCGCTCCTCGGCGACCCCGCAGCGGGGTCGGAAGGAACAGCCCGAGGGCAGGGCCGCCGGGTCGGGCGGGTCTCCGGGCAGTCCGCGCGGGTTGCGGCGCGACGCCGGATCGCCGATCCGCGGGAACGCGGCGCCGAGAGCCTGGCCGTAGGGGTGGCGGGGGGCCGCGAACACCTCCGCCGCCGGCCCCTCCTCGACCACGCGCCCGGCGTACATCACGGCGAGCCGGTCACAGGTGTCGGCCAGCACCGACAGGTCGTGGCTGATCATCACCATGCTGATGCCGTGGTCGCCGATCAGGCGGTCGATCAGCCGCAGGATCTGGGCCTGGATCATCACGTCGAGCGCGGTGGTCGGCTCGTCCGCGACGATCAACCGCGGCTCGCAGGCCAGCGCCATGGCGATCATGACGCGTTGACGCTGGCCTCCCGACAGTTCGTGCGGGTAGGCGGCGGCGCGCGCCGCGGGCAGGCCGACCTGTTCCAGCAGCTCCCCTGCGCGGCGGGCGGCCTCGGCCCGGGTCACCCCGCCGTGCAGCAGGATCGGCTCGGCAATCTGGTCGCCGATGCGGTGCACGGCGTTGAGCGCGTGCATCGCCCCTTGGAAGACGATCGAGGCGCCGGCCCAGCGGACCGCGCGCAATCGGCCCCACTTCATGGTCAGCACGTCCTCACCGTCGAGCAGGACGCGCCCGCCCAGCACCGCCGACTTGGGCAGCAGCCGCAGCAGCGCGAGCGCGACCGTGGACTTGCCGCACCCCGACTCGCCGGCGATACCGAGCTTGCTCCCGGGTTCGACCGTCAGGTCGACGCCGCGCACCGCGGGCAACGGGCCGCCCTGGGTGCGGTAGGTGACGGTGAGGTCGTTGACTTCCAGGTAGTTCACGAGCGGTCCCTCAGCCTCGGGTTGAGCACGCCTTCCAGGGCCCGGCCGCACAGCGTGAAGGAGAGCGCCACCAGCGCGATCGCCAGGCCCGGCGGGAGCAGGTACCACCACACGCCGGAGCTGACCGCGCCCGCGTTGCGGGCGTCTTGGAGGACACCACCCCACGACACGGTGGTCGGGTCGCCCAGGCCGAGGAACGCCAGGGTGGACTCCATGATGATCGAGCTGGCCACGAGCAGCGTGGTCTGCGCCAGCACCAACGGCATGACGTTGGGCAGCACGTGGCGCATCATGATGTGCAGATGCCCGCCGCCCAGCGCCCTGGCCCGCTCGATGTAGGGGCGGGCCTCCACCGCGAGCGTCTGAGCGCGGACCAGACGGGCCGTGGTCGGCCACGCGGTGACCCCGATCGCCAGGATGATGGTGAACACGCTCCGGCTGAGCACCGTGGCCAGCGCGATGGCCAGCACCAGAGTGGGCAGGACCAGGAACCAGTCGGTGACGCGCATCAGGACGGTCCCGGTGGCCCCGCCGAAATGACCGGCGATGATCCCGATCAGCGCGCCCAGGGTGACCGAGACCAGCGTGGCGAGGAAGCCCACGAGCAGCGACACCCGTGACCCCCAGATGACGAGGTCGAGCACCGAACGGCCGAAGTTGTCGGTCCCCAGCGGATAGTCGAGGCTCGGCGGCTGGTAGGGAAGGCCGGGGGCCCGGGTGACGCTGAGATCCGCGGGCTGGACGAGCCACGGGGCGGCCAGGGCCACCAGGACGAACAACGCCAGCCCCGCCAGGCCGAACAGTCCGGCGCGGTTGGCCCGGTAGTCGCGCCAGAACCGCGCGAGCGCCCGCCGACGCCGCTGCCGGGCGAGCCTGCGCGGGGAGGCCGTGGCCCCCTCCGGGCCGTCCACGGGACCGGGGCTTCGCGGTGCCGGGCGGGGTTCCGGCGTCGCCGCCGGTTCGGTCGTACTCATGAGCGCACCCTCGGGTCCAGCAGCGGGTAGACAAGGTCGGCGACCAGGTTCATGAGGATGACCGCCGCGGAGAAGAAGATGAACAGGGCCTGCACGAGCGGGAGGTCGGGAACGGACAGGGCCTCATAGAACAGCGTTCCCAGCCCGGGCCAGGAGAAGACCGTCTCGACCAGGATCGCGCCCGAGGCGACCAGCCCGATGTTGAGGAAGATCAGCGTGACGGCGGGCAGCAGCGCGTTGGGGACCGCGTGGCGGCGGAGCACCAACGCGTCGCGCAGTCCCTTGGCCCGGGCCGTCACCAGGTAGTCGCCGCCCATCTCGTCCAGCAACGAGGAACGCATGATCATCAGGTACTGGGCGTACAGGACCGCGACCATCGTGGCCACGGGCAGCACCATGTGGTGGGCGACGTCCAGCGTCACCGCGACGGCCCCGGTGGTCCCGGGCGTCATCATGCCGCCGGTGGGGAAGAGGTCGGCGCCCGAGGCCAGCAGGACGATGAGGATCAGCCCGAACCAGAACGTCGGCACCGACCACAGGGTGAGCGCGACACCGGAGTTGACCCGGTCGGAGACCGAACCGCGGCGCCACGCCGAACGGGTCCCCAGCCACAGCCCCAGCAGCGCGGCCAACAGCGTGCCGGTGCCCGAGAGCAGGACGGTAGGCCACAACCGGTCGGCGATGAGCTCGACGACGGGGACGCGGTACTGGTAGGAGACCCCCAGGTCGAAGCGGAGCAGCCCCAGGCAGTAGTCGACGAACTGCTGCGGCAGTGGCTTGTCCAGCCCGAACTGGCGGCGCAGCTCCTCCATCTGCTCGACGCTGACCGAGCGTCCCTCGGTCATGGCCCGCACCGGGTCGCCGGGCAGGATGCGGAAGAGGAAGAACGCGGTGAACATGACCGCGACCAGGGACAGCAGCGAGGTCAGCAGTCGCCCGGCGATGTAGCGCAGCGCCTTGCCCCGGCCGGGCCGGCCCTCCCCGCCCCTGTCCGGGGCGGAGCCGGCGGCCGCGGTGACCGGGGCCTGGGTCCCGGTCATTCGCGGTCCTCCGCCGTCGCCGAGCGGTGGCGCACGACGAGGAAGACGACTCCCGCGCCGACCACGACGACCCCCGCGGCGATACCGGCGATCAGCGCACCGGAGACGCCCGACGAGGAGCCCGCGGCGTCGGCGGGCTGGGCCGACCAGAAGCTCCAGTAGCCGTCCTGTCCCCAGATGTTGCCGCCGGGATCGGGCTGGACCTGGATGGAGGCGATCTGGTCGGATCGGTAGGCCTCCAGCGTGTTGGGATAGACCAGCACGTTGACGACCGCCTCCTCGTAGAGGATCTGCTGCATCTCCTTGACGAGGTTCGCGCGCTCCTGCGGGTCGTACTCGGCGATCTGGCGTCGGTAGAGCTCGTCGTAGTCCTCGTTGCAGAAGTAGGAGTCGCTGCGCATCGTGCCCGGTTCGACCGGAAGCGCGTCGCAGGTGTGGATGCCGAGCACGTAGTCGGGGTCGGGGTTGACCGCCCAGCCCGTGAAGATCAGGTCGTACTCGCCGCTGGTGAGCGCGTCGCCGATCTTGCCGGGGTCGACGTATTCGCCCTGGACCTCGACACCGATGTCGGTGAGCCACTCCTCCACGAACTGGCCGGTCTGCACGTAGTCGGGCCGGTCGTTGTGGACGTGCAGGCGCAGGGAGAGCCGTTCGCCGTCGGGGGAGACGCGGACGCCGTCCTCGCCGCGTTCATACCCCGCCTCGTCCAGCAGCGCGTTGGCCGCCTCGGGGTCGAAGGCCAGCCGCTCGTCCCCGGCCGGGGTCCAGTGGTAGTCGCCGTACCGGGAGGGGATGTAGCCCTCGGCGGCCTCGGCGTAGCCGCCGTAGACCCGTTCGACGATCGCCTCCTTGTCGATGGCCATCGTGATCGCGCGGCGCACGTCGCGGTCGCGCAGCGCCGGATGGCCGTCGCCGATGGGGTCACCGTCTTGGGTGCGAGCCCCGGGGTTGATGGTGAAGCCCATGAAGCGTTTGCCGCTGGCGTCGTTGACGGTGATGCCGGATTCGCCGGCGAGCGCGTCGGCCTGGGCCGGGGTGAGCTGGCTGACCAGGGAGACCTCACCCTTGCGCAGCGCCTCGACCATCGCGTCCTGGTCGTTGTAGTAGCGGAACACGATCCGGTCGAAGCCGGGGGCGCCCCGCCAGTAGTCGGGGTTGGCCTCCAGGGTGATCGAGCGATTGGGCTCGTAGCCGGTGAGGACGAACGGCCCGCTGCCGACGACGGGGAAGTCCTGGTCGTTGTTGTGGCTCGCGAAGTCGTCCACGTTCTCCCAGACGTGCCGGGGCAGGATCGGCACGTCCAGGGCGAGCATCGTGGCCTGGGGTTCGGCCAGCTTGACGACGACGGTGGCGTCGTCGGGGGCGGTGACCTTCTCGAAGTTGGCGACGAAGTTGCCGTTGGCCGTGGCCGCGGCCTCGTCCTCCATCATCGTGGTGTAGGTCCAGGCGACGTCGTCGGCGGTCAGGGGCTCGCCGTCGCTCCACTCCAGGCCGTCTCGGAGGTGGAAGGTCCAGGTGAGCTGGTCCTCCGAGACCTCCCATGACTCCGCGATGGCGCCGATCGGCTCGTTGGTCTCGGCGTCGTAGTTGGTGAGGTAGTCATAGACCAGCCGGTGGATGTTGGTGCTGATGGCCCGCTGGGCGAGGAAGGGACTGAGGGAATCGACCGGTTGGGAGACGGCGAGGGTCAGCGTGGTCGGCGCCCCGTCGGCGGACTCGGCCGCCGCGGCGGTGGGGAGGGACCCCACCACGAAGGCCAGCACGGCGGCGCCCAGCGCCGTCCAGCGGGAGGATCTCGGTCTCGAAGGTGTCTGTCGAACGACCATGGAGCGGATTCCCTCATTGCTCGGGGGGAGAGTGATCTTCTCGCCGCTGAGTTGGTTGTCTACCAGCGTCGCCGGAGGAGGGTCAACGATTCGCACCGTGGACGTCACATAACGTTTACGATGGGTAGACCCGCTCATGGCGTGGTCGGTGCTGACATCACCGCGCGTCCCCGTTTTGTAGCCGCTCAGGCGATTCGCCTGAAACGCCGTCAACCGCTACGGTTCCGGCCATGATGGGGCACTCTCACGCGCTGAGCGGCGTGGTCGGTTGGATGGCGATCGTTCCCCTGGTGCAGGGGACGGAGATCCTGGGCGTCCGGTTCGACCTCGGCCCCGGAGAGATCATCGCCGGGTCGTTCGTCTGCGCCGGCGCGGCGCTGCTGCCCGACCTCGACCACAAGAGCGCCACCATCACCCAGACCTACGGCGTGGTCACCAAGACGTTGGGGGCGTTGCTCAACTGGCTCTTCGGCGGGCACCGCAACGGGACCCACTCCTTCCTCTTCGCCCTCATCATGGGGGTGCTGACCCAGGCACTGGCGTTGTGGTCCGACATGGCGGTACAGGTCTTCGTCTTCCTCCTCACCGGCATCGCCCTCAACGGGCTGGGCTTCGGCATGGACAAGAACCGCACCGCCGCCGAGGTGATCAACGCGATGGGGACGGCCGGCATCGTCCTCGCGCTCTACACCTCGGGCGTCGACTACTCGTGGATGGGTCTGGCCGTCGCCTTCGGCTGCCTGCTGCACTTCGCCGGCGACATGGCCACCGAGATGGGCGTCCCGCTGCTGTGGCCGGCCAGCAAGTACCGCTTCGGCAAGAACATGGGGTTCAAGACCGACGGCCCGATCGAGCGCAAGGTCATCACGCCGCTGCTGACGATCGCCATCGTCCTGTACTCGATCTACCTGTTCCCCTGGGCCGAGATGCTCCCCGAAGCGTGAGCCCGCCGCCTCGGGGCGGCGTTCACGAGAGTTTCCAGGCCCGGCACGCCAGGTGCAGGGCCAGCCGCTGGTCGGGGTCGTCCAGGTCCACGTCCAGCAGCGACACGATGCGCTTGAGCCGGTAGCTGACCGCGTTGCGATGCAGGTTGAGCGCCGTCGCGGTGCCGCTGAGCGACCCCTGCTGGTCCAGGTAGACCCGCAGGGTGCGCACCATCATGGCGCACTTGTCAGGCCCGAGCCGTTCCAGCGGGGCGAGCAGGTCGCGCACCGCGGTGCGGGCGGTGTGGGTGGTGTACCACTCGACGAGCATGCGGTGCAGCCCCAGGTCGTCGAAGACCACGATCTCGGGCGTCCTGGCGCCGTGGGCGGGGTCGTCGCTGAGCAGGGCGGCGCGGGCCTCGGCCCACGAGGCGCGCAGCCCCTCGACGGTCTCATGGACGCTGCCGATCCCGAACCGGACGCGCCGCTCCGGCATTCGGCGGGCCAGCTCGGCGTGCACCGTCTCCACGGCGGCGCGCACCTTGCGCATCGCCCCCTCCCCCGGGTTACGGCCCCAGGTGCGCACCAGCAGGGGGGTTCCGTCGGCGTAGGCGAGGTGCCAGCCCGCGCCCCCGCCCTCGCCGTGCCCGGCCCCGGAGCGGCCGACCGCCTGCATGACGACGGTGCCCAGCGTCTCGCCGAACCCGAACCGCTGCGCCTCGCTCAGCTCCTCGGTGTCGACGTCGAGCTGCACCACCGCGTGCCAGTCGTCGATGCCCAACCCCAGCGAGCGGGCCCGGGGCACCAGTTCGATCACGTGCTGCGGGCCGGCCGTCAACAGCTCGCTGAGCAGCTGGGAACGGGATCGGATGGGCAGCTCCTCGGCCCGCCTGCGGGCGATCGTCACGCGGGCCGCGGTCTCCGCGGTCAGCCGGGCGACGATCCGGGCGAGGTCACCGCCGGGCCCCGCGGCGTCGGGCACCGCGACGTGGTCGACCTCCACTCCGTCGATGAGGACCGGCGCGCCCACTTCGCCGTCCTGGGGTCTGCGGGCCTGGACCGGGCAGCCCGCGGCCTGTGCGGCCAGCGCGCACAGTTCGGCGGTGGTCAGGTCGTCCTCGACCGCCTCGGCCAGGGCCCGGGCGGCCGCCGTGGCGCGGGCCAGCGCGTCCTCGGACCCCGCGTCGATCACCCGGCCGATGGCGCGCACGAGACGCGCGGCGTCGGTCTCGGCCGGGACACAGGCCAGCGCCATCTCCGAGCGGCTGGCGAGCCTGGTGGCGCTGCGCGGCACCTTCTCCGGGTGGTAGCCGTGCAACAGGAGCAGGGCGGCACCGCGTTCGGCCACGGTTCGGCCCCAGATGTCGAGGTGGTAGGCCTGGGCCTGGGCCAGCAACGAGGGCGTCAGGATAACAACAGCGCCCTCGGGGACCTTGTGCAACCGGGCCGGATCGTCCACCATGGCGACATCGCTCACCTCGCGCGCCGGAAGGCTGCCCGTGACGACGTTGGCCGTCTCCAGTCCTGGACTGGACAAAAGCTCCGAAAGCTTCGCCATGATCGTTTATTGTGCCCTATGCACAATAGAAAGATGAAACGTCGTGCAAAGAAGCCGGTGACCTTACTACATACCCGTCCTTAGGCTCGTTAACCGTGTTTATGGATGAAACCACACTGCCCGACTATGCGCGGGGAGCGGCGATCCTGGGAGCGGGAGGCGGCGGGTCCACCCGGGTCGGCCTGCTCGCGGCGCTCCAGGCCGTTGAGGAGTTCGGCCCCGTCGAGGTCATCAGCGTTGACGACCTGCCCGACGACGCGCTGGTCCTCCCGGCCGCCGGACTCGGCTCCCCCGACATCACCCTGGAGAAGCTCGGCAACCCCGAGCAGGGCGTGTGGATGCGCACGGCGATGGAGAAGGAGCTCGGTCGTCCCGCGCACGCGCTGATGGCCAGCGAGGTCGGGGGCAGCAACGCGCTCACCCCGATCGTGTGGGCGGCGCACACCGGCCTGCCCCTCCTGGACGCGGACGGCATGGGCCGGGCCTTCCCCGAGGTCCAGATGGTCACCATGCACCTCAAGGGCATCCCCGCCACCCCGACCGCGCTCGTGGACGAACGCGGCCACCAGATGATCTTCCGCGACATGGACGCGCGCTGGCTGGAACGCTCCGCCCGCGCGGTCGCCGTGGCCTTCGGCGGCTTCGCCTGCACCGTGGACCACCCCTTCACCGGCGCGCAGGCCCGCGATTGCACCATCCCCGGCAGCGTCTCGCGCGCCCTGCACATCGGGCGCGTCATCTCCGAGACCACCCACGACCGCGTGGCGACCGTCATGGACCGCCTCGGCGGCCACGTGCTCATCACCGGAAAGATCAGCGACGTCGAACGGCGCACCGTCGACGGCTTCGTCCGCGGCAACGTCCTGATCGACGGCGTGGGCGAGGACCGCGGCCGGCTGGTGCGGGTGGAGATCCAAAACGAGAACCTCGCCGTCTTGGAGGACGGCCGGGTCCTGGCCTCGGTGCCCGACATCATGACCATGCTGGACAGCCAGACCAGCGACGTCATCTTCACCGAGGAGCTGCGCTACGGCCAGCGGGTGACGCTCGTCGCGCTGCCCTCCCCCGACGTCTGGCGCACCGACGCCGGACTGGAGCTCGTCGGCCCGCGGGCCTTCGGATACGACTTCGACTACACGCCGGTGGAGGAGCTGCTGGCCCAGCGAGAGGGAGGCTCCGCGTGACGACCACCGACCTGCGTATCGGCATCGACGTCGGCGGCACCAACACCGACGCCGTCGTGCTCGGCGACACCCAGGCCCCCATCGCCCGGACCAAGGTCTCCACCAGCTCCGACATCACCACCGGCATCGTCACCGCGCTGACCGAGGTCCTGTCGGCCCCCGGCGTCTCGGCGGCGCGCGTGGGCCACGTGATGATCGGCACCACCCACGCCACCAACGCGCTGCTCCAGCGCCGCGACCTCCAGCGCGTCGCCGCGATCCGGATCGGCGCGCCCGCCTCCACCGCCATCCGCCCGATGTTCGGCTGGCCCGAGGACCTGTACCGCAAGGTCTCGGCGGGCGCGTGCATCGTGCGCGGCGGGGTGGAGCTCAACGGCGAGGACGGCGCCCCCTTCGACGCCGAGGCGGTCGCGCGCTTCTGCGGCGAGGTGGCAGGGACCGCCGAGGCCGTCGCCATCACCAGCGTGTTCGCGCCGGTCTCGGCGGCGCACGAGCACCTGGCCCGCGAGGTGGTGCGCCGCGAACTCGGCGACATCCCCGTCACCCTGTCCCACGAGATCGGCTCGCTCGGCCTGCTGGAACGCGAGAACGCGACGATCCTCAACGCCGCGCTGGGCCGGGTGGCGACCCAGATCGTCCAGGCCATCGACGAGGCGCTGAGCGCCCACGACCTGGCGCACGCGGTGCCGTTCTTCGCCCAAAACGACGGCACGCTGATGACCCTGGAGTCCACCGAGCGCACCCCGGTGCTGACCATCGGCAGCGGCCCCGCCAACAGCCTGCGCGGCGCGGCCTACCTCACCGGCGAGGCCAACGCGCTGGTCGCCGACGTCGGCGGCACCTCCACCGACGTCGGCGCGCTGACGCTGACCTTCCCGCGCGAATCCGCGTTCGGGGTCGAGGTGGGCGGGGTGCGGACCAACTTCCGGATGCCCGACCTCGTCAGCATCGCCATCGGCGGCGGAACGATCGTCCAGGCCGGCGAGGACGGCGCCCCCCAGGTCGGTCCGCGCAGCGTCGGCTACGAGCTGTCCCGGCGCGGCCTGGTGTTCGGCGGCGACGTGACCACCCTGTCCGACGCCGCCGTCCTCGACGGCCGGGCGAGCATGGGCGACACCGACGTCCCCGACTCGCTGCGCCCGCTGCTGCGCGCGGCCCTGGAGGAGGCCGACCGCCAGGTCGCCGAGGCGATCGACCGCATCAAGGTGACCCGTGGTGACCTTCCACTCATCGCCGTGGGAGGCGGAAGCGTGCTGATCCCGGATACGCTGCCCGGCGTGACCGAGGTGATCCGCCCCGAACACTACGACGTGGCCAACGCCATCGGCGCCGCCATCGGCACGGTCAGCGGCCAGGTCGACCGGATCTACCCCGTCGGCTCCGCGGCCGGCGGCCGGGCCAAGGCCATCGAGGCGGCCCGCCAGAGCGCGGTCGAGAACGCCGTCAGCTCCGGCGCCGACCCCAAGGCGGTGGAAATCGTCGAGATCGACGAGATCCCGCTGTCCTACCTGCGCGAACCCGCGATCCGGCTTCGTGTCAAGGCCGCCGGCCCGCTCAGCAAGGTGTGAAAGGTTTCCCGGATCACCCCCCGTTCCCCCGTCGGCGTACCGCACGGTACGCCGGCGGGCTTCGGCGTTGCGTCACCACGCGACGCCGGCATGTTCTGTTTGCCGGTTCCTGTCCCCGACCCTCCACGAGAAACAACCCATGACCCCAGTCACTCCCCCCTCCACCCGCCGATCACGTCGCGCGGGCGCCCGGTCGATCCTGGCCGCGGCCACCGCCCTCGTCATCACCGCGGCCGGGTGCTCCTCTGGTGACTACGGCTCGACCAGTGCCGACTCCACCACCTTCACCTACCTGAGCACGACCGATATCATGACCGAGTGGGACCCGGCGGCCTCCTACTCCAACGAGATCGTCGCGTTCCCGAACATGTACGAGACGCTCACCCGCTACAACTCGGAGAGCGGTGAGGTCGAACCGCTGCTGGCCACCGAGTGGTCCTCCTCCGACGACGGGTTGACCTGGACGTTCACCCTGCGCGAGGGGGTGACCTTCCACTCCGGGGAACCCATGACCGCCGCCTCGGTCAAAAAGGCGATCGAGCGCACGATCGAGGTCGGCGCCGGTGCCGCCTACCTGTGGTCCCCGGTGGAGGAGATCTCCACGCCCGACGACCGCACCGTCGAGTTCAAACTGAGCCACGCCGCTCCGCTCGACCTGATCAGCGCCGCCGCCTACGGCGCCTACATCTACGAGGTGCCCGAGAACGAGGGGGCCTTCGAGTCCACCTCCCACGGCACCGGCCCCTACACCGTCTCGGAGTGGAAGCCGGGCGAGGAGAACGAACTCACCCTCACCGCCTACGAGGGCTACTGGGGCGGCTGGGAGGGCGAGCACTACGAGCAGATCGCCTACCGCGTCGTCCCGCAGGCCTCCACCGCCGCCCAGCTCATCACCTCCGGTGAGGCCCACTACGCGCAGGCCCTGCCCACCCAGCTGCTGGAGCCGATGCACGACGACCCCTCGCTTCAGGTCATCGAGACCGCGTCGTGGCAGAACCTGTTCGGTCTGATGAACACCGAGAAGCCCCCGCTGGACGACAAGCGGGTGCGCCAGGCGATCGCGCACGCGATCGACTACGACGCCCTCATCGAGGGCACCAACGGCGGCTTCAGCGAGTCCGAGGGCGTCATCCCCGAAGGACTGATCGGCCACCAGGAGGACCCGGGCCTGCGGATGTACGACCCCGACCGGGCCGAACAGCTGCTGGAGGAGGCCGGCTACGGTCCCGACAGCGGCGAGATCCTCACCCTGAACCTCACCTACACCGAGGGTGAGGAGGACGTCGCCACGATGGCCAGCCTCATGCAGTCCCAGCTCGCCAGCGTCAACATCGAGCTGCAGATCGAAGGGCTGCCCTGGGAGTCGGCCCAGTGGCCCAAGGCCCAGGAGGCCGATCCCGAGGACCGGCAGGACATCCTCCTGATGTACTGGTGGCCCGACGACCCGCAGCCGCTGTCGTGGTACCAGAACCTCTTCCGCACCGAGGAGGAGATCCTCCTCAACCTCGCCTACTACTCCAACCCCGAGCTCGACAAGCTCATCGACGAGGTCGGCCCGCTCACCGCGACCGACCCCGAGGCCGCGGAACGGACCTACGCCGAGATGCAGGAGATCCTCAACGAGGACGCCCCCGCCCTGTTCCTGGGCAACCGGCGCTACCAGCGCGCGGTGAGCGCCTCCGTCGAGGGATTCCGGGACGAACCGATGTATGCCAACGTCCCGTTCGTCTACGACTACTCCCCCGCCTGATCCACCTCCCAACGGTCCGGGGCCGTCACCGTCCGGCGGCCCCGGACCCCCTTCCGACCCCCTTTTCCCCTCCCAGGAGAACCCGTGATCGCCTACACGGCCCGCAGGCTCGGCCTGTCGGCGCTCGTCGCCTTCGGGGTCGTCGTCCTGACCTTCGTGATCGCCCGTGTCGTGCCCGGCGACCCCGCGGCCGGCTGGGCCGGTCCGCGGGCGAGCCAGGCCGAGCGCGATCGAGTCCGCGCCGAACTGGGCCTGGACGATCCCCTGCACACGCAGATCGTCAACTACGTCGCCGGCGTCCTGCGCGGCGACTGGGGCATCTCGGTCCGCACCCACCGGCCCGTCCTGGACGACCTGTCCACCCTGCTGCCCAGCACCCTCCAGCTCGTCCTGGCCGGCCTGCTCATCGGCCTGCTCGTCGGCATCCCGGCCGGCCTGCTCGCCGCCCGCTGGCAGGGCCGGCTGCCCGACGTCGTCGTGCGCGTCGGCGCCGTCATCAGCGGGTCGATGCCCGTCTTCTGGCTGGCCCTGCTGATCCAGATGTTCTTCGCCACCCGGCTGGGCCTGCTGCCCGTGGCCGGCATGTACGACCAGGCCGTGCTCGCCGAGCACCCGCTCACCCGCATCACCGGCCTGTCCCTCGTCGACGCGCTGCTCACCGGCAACTGGGCCATGGCCGCCAGCGTCTTCGACCACCTGCTGCTGCCCGCGCTCGCCGTGGCGGCCTACCCCGTCGCGGTCATCGCCCGGCTGGTGCGCGCGAGCGTCCTGGACACCCTCGGCGAGACCCACGTGCAGATGGTGCGCGCCCTGGGCTTTCGCGAGCGCTCCGTGCTGGGCCGCTTCGCGCTGCGCCTGTCGTGGAACCCCGTCCTGCAGACCGTCGCCCTCATCTTCGGCTCCTCGCTGGTCAACACCTTCCTCGTCGAGGCGGTGTTCAACTACCCGGGCCTGGGCGGCTACGCCGCCGCCTCGGCGACCGTCCTCGACGTCCCGGCGATCGTCGGTGTCACGCTCCTGGTGGCACTGCTCTACATCGCCGCCAACCTCATCGTCGACCTCCTGCACGCCGCCCTCGACCCACGGATCCGGCTCCGGTGACCACTACCCCTGCCTCCCCTCCCGCCCGGCGCGGCCGTTCGGCCCGGACGCCGGCCATACTCCGACGTTCGCCCGCGATCTGGACGATCACCGCGCTGCTGGCGCTGCTGGCCCTCATCGCCCTGTTCGCCCCGCTGCTGGCCCCCTATCCCGGCGACGCGACCGGCGCCACCGACACCTCACGCGCGCTGCTGCCCCCCTCGGCCGACCACTGGTTCGGCACCGACCACCTGGGCCGCGACGTGTTCACCCGGGTCCTCTACGGTGCCCGTGTCGGCCCGCTGATCGCCCTGATCGTCGTCTTCGTCTCCCTGCTCGTCGGCCTGGTCGTGGGCCTGGTCGCCGGCTACTTCGGCGGATGGATCGACGAAGTCCTCATGCGCGTCACCGACGTGTTCCTCGCGGTGCCCGCGCTGCTGCTGGCGCTCGCGCTCGCCTCGGTGCTGCCTCGTGGCGTGGTCGGGCTGACCATCGCCCTCGCGGTGACCTGGTGGCCCTGGTACGCTCGGCTCGTGCGCGGCGAGGCCGCGTCGATCGCCGGCCGCCGCCACATCGAGGCGTGCCGGGCGCTGGGCCTGCCCACGTGGCGCATCCTGGCCCGTCACGTCCTGCCCAGCGCCACGACCCCGCTGCTGGTCCAGGCCTCCACCGACATCGGCGGCGTCATCCTCGTCGCCGCCGGCCTGTCCTTCCTCGGTCTGGGCGCCCAGTCGCCCACCCCCGACTGGGGGCTGATGGTGCAGGAGTCGCAGAACTACTTCGCGACCCACTGGTGGATCGGCACCTTCCCCGGCCTGGCGATCATGCTGGTCGCGGCACTGTGCTACCTGCTCGGTGACGCGTTGCGCGACCGTCTCGACCCTCGACGCACGCCCCGGATCTGACGACGATGACAGCGAACCCCACCACCTCCGGCCCCCTGCTGGCCATCCGCGACCTGCGCATCGGCTTCGGCGCGCGCACCCAGGTCCACATCGGCGAACTCGACGTGCGCGCCGGCGAGATCGTCGGCCTGGCCGGCGAGAGCGGCGCCGGCAAATCCCTGACCGGGCTGTCCGTCCTGGGACTGTCCCAGCGCTCCGGCGCCACCGTCACCGGCTCGATCACCCTGGACGGGGTGGAACTGGTCGGCGCCCCCGAGGCGCGGCTGCGACGGCTGCGCGGGGGCACCATGGCGCTCATCCCGCAGAACCCGTCCTCGGCGTTCAACCCGGTCCTGCGCGTGGGCACCACGGTGCGGCGCGCGCTGCGCCTGCACGGCGACTCCCGGGCGACCGCGCGGCGCCGGGCCGTCGAGGCCGTCACAAAAGTCCGCCTGGAGGAACAGCACCTGGAGCGCTACCCGCACCAGCTCTCCGGCGGGCAGCTCCAGCGGGTGGCCATCGCGCTCGGGCTGGCGCTGGGCGCCCGCCTGCTCATCGCCGACGAACCCACCAGCGCCCTCGACGTGACCGTGCAGGACGAGATCTGCGGGCTGTTGCGCTCGCTGCGCGACGACGAGGGGGTGTCCGCGCTGTTCGTCAGCCACGACCTCGCCGTGCTGGGCTCCACCTGCGACCGCATCGCGGTGATGCGCGACGGGCGGATCCTGGAGGACCGTCCCGCCGTCGACCTGGTCACCGCGCCGCACCACGACTACACCCGTGAGCTGCTGGCCGCCGTGCCGCGCTTGAGAGGGGGCAGCGATGCTTGAGGCCAAGGACGTCACCGTGCGTTTCGGCCGGACCGTGGCCGTGGACCGGGTGAGCCTGCGGCTCCCCGACGGCCCGTGCGGCCTCGGCCTGATCGGGGAGAGCGGATCGGGCAAGACCACGCTGGGCCGCGCCCTCCTGCGACTGGCGCCGGTCGCCTCGGGGTCGATCCGCTTCGACGGCGAGGACGTCCTCGCGATGCGCCAGCTGCGGCCCTACCGGCGCGCGGTGCAGGTCGTCCTCCAAGACACCGATGGGGCGCTCAGCCCGCGGATGCGGGTCGGGACGGCGATCGCCGAGGTGCTGCGCTCCCACCGGCTGGTGCCGCGCGGCGCCGAACGCGAGCGGGTCGTGGAGCTGCTCACCGACGTCGGCCTGCCCGCCGAGCACGCCGACCGCTACCCGCACCAGCTCTCGGGCGGGCAGCGCCAGCGTGTGGCGATCGCCCGCGCGCTGGCGGTGCGGCCCCGCGTCCTCGTCCTGGACGAGCCCACGAGCGCGCTGGATGTGACCGTGCAGGCGCGTGTGCTGGAACTGTTCGAACGGCTCCGCGAGGAGCACCGGCTCGCCTACCTGCTGATCTCCCACGACCTCGCGGTCGTGGAACGCCTGTGCGAGCGGACCATGGTGCTGCGCTCCGGCCGGGTCGTCGAAGAGGGGCCGACCGCCCAGGTCCTCCACGACCCGCGCGAACCCTACACCCGGCGGCTGCGCGACGCGGTCCCCCGCCTGCCCGCCACCCCGCCGGCCACCCCCTGACGGCCGTGTTCCCTCCCCCTCCGGACGAAACCCCCACCTCAGGGGCCCGGCCGGAGGGGGTGGAGGGTCTAGGCTGACGGGGTGACGCGCACGAGTGAGAACCTCAGCCCCGCCCTGCACGACTACCTGGTGGCGCACAGTTCCCCGGTGGACGAGGTCCTGCGCGACCTCGCCGCCGAGACCGAGCGCCTCTTCCCCGCCAGCGCGCGATTGCAGATCGGCCCCGAGCAGGGGACGTTCATGACCCTGCTGGCCCGGATGTGCGGTGCCCGCGACGCCGTGGAGGTCGGCACCTTCACCGGCTACTCCTCGATCTGCCTGGCCCGCGGCCTCCCCGAGGACGGCAGACTGCTCGCCTGTGACGTCAGCGAGGAGTGGACCGCGGTGGCGCGGCGCTACTGGGAACGCGCCGGCGTCGCCGACCGGGTGACCCTGCGCATCGGCCCGGCCATCGAGACGCTGCGCTCCCTGCCCCGCGAGCCCCGGTTCGACCTCGCCTTCATCGACGCCGACAAGGAGGGCTACGTCGCCTACTGGGAGGAGCTGGTGCCCCGGATGCGGCCGGGCGGCGTCCTGCTGGCCGACAACACCTTCTCCCACGGCCGCGTGATCGACCCGTCCGTCACCTCGTCGGCCGTGCAGGGCATCCGCGACTTCAACGCCCGGGTCCACGCGGACGACCGCGTGGAGCAGGTGCTCCTGCCGATCGGCGACGGCCTCACCCTGGCCCGCAGGCGCTGACCCGGCGGCCCCTCGCGCCTTCCGCGCGCCGGGCCGCCCGTCCCCGTCCTTCCACAGGCGTCACCGGTCTCCCCCCGCCCCCTGCCCTCCCTGAAGTAATCTCGTCCACCATGCGGCTGTTGCACACCTCCGACTGGCACCTGGGCCGGTCCTTCCACCGGGAGAACCTGCTCGACGCGCAGGCGGCGTTCGTCGACCACCTGATCGAGACCGTCCGCGCCGAACACGTCGACGTCGTGGTCGTGGCCGGCGATCTCTACGACCGCGCGCTCCCCCCGGTGGACGCCGTCCGGCTGTTCGGCGAGGCGCTGCGCCGTATCCACGCCACCGGCGCGCGCGCCGTGCTCATCAGCGGCAACCACGACTCCATGGTCCGCCTGGCCTACGCGACCGAGCTCATCGACGCCTCGGGCGTCCACCTGCGCAGCTCGGCCGAGCGTGTCGGCGAACCGGTGATCATCGACGACGCGCACGGCCCGGTCGCCTTCTACGGCATCCCCTACCTCGAACCCGAGATCGTGCGGCACCTGTGGCGGCTGCCCGAGCGCAGCCACGCCGCCGCGCTCGGCCACGCCATGGACCTCGTCCGCGCCGACCTCGCCACGCGGCCCGCCGGAACCCGTTCGGTCGTGCTGTCCCACGCCTTCGTCAGCGGAGGCGAACCCTCCGACAGCGAGCGCGACATCAGCGTGGGCGGCGCCGCCCACGTTCCCGCCGGCGTCTTCGCCGGGGTCGACTACGTGGCGCTGGGACACCTGCACGGCCGACAGGGCATGGGCGGCACCGTGCGCTACAGCGGCTCCCCTCTCGCCTACTCCTTCTCCGAGGAACACCACGTCAAGGGCTGCTGGCTGGTCGACATCGACGCGGCGGGCGCCGTCACCGCCGAGTTCGTCGAGGCCCCGGTGCCGCGTCCCATCGCGCGCCTCCGCGGCACCCTCGACGCGCTGCTCGGAGAGGACCGGTGGGAGACCTACACCGACCACTGGGTGCAGGTCACGTTGACCGACCCGGTCCGCCCCGCCGCTCCGATGGAACGGCTGCGCGCGCGCTTCCCCCACGCGCTGCACCTCGAATTCGCCCCCGAGGGGGTCCGCCCCGACGACGGGCCGCGCTGGGCCGAGCGTGTCGCCGAACGCTCCGAGATCGAACTGGCGTTGGACTTCGTCGACTGGTCGCGCGGCAGCGCGGCCACCCCCGAGGAGCGCGGGCTGCTCCAGCGCGCCTTCGAGGCGGTCCGCGCGCAGGAGGCCGCGCGGTGACGCCGCCCTCCCTTCCCCCTTCCCCACCGACGACGAGGCGCCGATGAAACTGCACCGGCTCACCATGCAGGCGTTCGGCCCGTTCGCGGGCACCGAGACCGTCGACTTCGACGCGCTCGGCGAGGCGGGCCTGTTCCTCATCCACGGCCCCACCGGCGCGGGCAAGACCTCGGTGCTCGACGCCGTGTGCTTCGCCCTGTACGGCAAGGTCCCCGGGGCCCGCGAGGCCGCGAAATCCCCCCGCAGCAACCACGCCCCACCGCATCTGGCCCCCGAGGTCACCTGCGAGCTCACCATCCGCGGCCGCCGCCTGTCCATCACCCGCAGTCCCCAATGGGAGCGGCCCAAGAAACGCGGCAGCGGCACCACGGTCGAGAAACCACGCATCGCCGTCTCCGAGTACACCGGACAGGGCTGGCGGGGCGTCACCACCCGCATCGACGAGGCCGCCCAGTTCATCGACGAGCTGCTCGGGCTCTCACGCGAACAGTTCTGCCAGATCGTGCTGCTGCCCCAGGGCGAGTTCGCCCGTTTCCTGCGGGCCAGCGCGTCGGAGCGGCGCCGCGCCCTGGAGAGGCTGTTCGCCACCGAGGCGTTCGGCGACGTCGAGAAGTGGCTGGCCGAGCACGCCCGCGAGCTGGGGCGCGCGGCCACCGCCGCCGAAACCGCGGTGCGGCGTGTCGCCGACCTGATCGCCGACCGCTGCGGCGCCCGCGCGCCCGTCCCCGAAGAACCCGACGACCTCGTGCCCTGGGCCGCCGAACTGGCCGGCGTCACCCTGGGGACCGCGCGCGACCTCGAAAGGATCGCCGCCGACCGGGTCCGGCGGCGCGACGAGGCCCGCCACGCCCTGGAACGGGCACGCGAACTGGCCGACCTCCACCACCGCCACGCCGACGCGCAACGGCGCGAGGGCGAACTGTCACAGCGCGGCGAGTGGCGGTCCGCGCTCGACGCCGAGCTGCGCGCCGCCGAGCGGGCGGCGCCGGTGATCCCGCTCCTCGACGCCCTCGACCAGCGCCGTGGCCAGGTCCGCAAGGCCGAACTCGACCTCGCCCAGCGGGTACCGCTCATCGAGGGGCTGGCCGGCCTGCCGGCCGCCCTCTCCCGCGACGGCCTCCTCGCCCCGGCCGATCCCGCCTCCAGCACGCGGGCCGAGACCCTGCTGGGCGCGGCCGAACGCGACCGCCGCGACGAGATCGCCCAGCTGGAACACCTACGCGGCAACGCCGGCCGGCTGGCCGGGCTGCGCGACAGCATCGCCGCCGACACCGCCCGGATCGAGCGGGTCGAAACGGAACTGGGACAGGTGACGGCCCACCTGGACCGGATCCCCGAACGCAGGACGGCGCTGGACCAGGCACTGACGAAGGCCCGCGAACGGGCACTGCCCCGCGAGAGCGCGAGCGAGGCGGTGCGGGCCGCGCAGGCGCGGTTGACCGCCGTCCTCTCCTGCGAGCGGTTGGCGGACGAGCTCGACGTGGCCGCGCGCCGCCGCGAGGCCGCCGTCGACGCGGCGCAGCGGAGCCGCGACCGGCTCCAGGAGATACGCGAGCGGCGCATCGCCGGCATGGCCGCGGAACTCGCCGCCGGCCTGGTGACGGGCGCGCCGTGCCCGGTGTGCGGCTCGGCCGACCACCCCGCTCCCGCCTCGGGCGAGGAGGGACGTCCCAGCCGCCGGGACGAGGAGGAGGCCCAGCGCGCCTTCGACACCGCCGCCGCCGAACGGGTCGCCGCCGAGAGCGCGGCCGCCTCCGTGGCGGAACGGCTGGCCGCCGCGCGCAGCGCCGCCGAAGGGATGGACGCGGCGCAGGCCCGCGAACTGGTGGCCCGGCGCGAGGCCGCCCTCGCCGAGATCGACGGCGCCGCCGAGGAGGCACGCCGGCTCGCCGACGAACTCGCCGCCCTCGACACCGAGACCGAGCGCGCCCGCGTGCGGGAAGGCGAGCTCGGTAGGGAGCTGGCCCGGCTGCGCGAGCGCGTCGAGGTCGGGGAGAGGGATGCCGCGCGGCTCGCCGCGGAGCTCGACGCCGCCCGTGGCGACGACCCCGACCTGGCCGCCCGGATCTCCCGGCTCTCCGACGAGGCCGGGCTGCTGGAGTCGGTGTCCCGTGCCCTGCGCGCCCGCCTGGTCGCCGTCGAGGAGCTGACGGCCGCGGAACAGGAGGCCCGCGCCGCTGTGGCGGCGGCGGGCTTCGACGACGCCGGCGAGGTCCGTGCCGCCGCCCGCGACGCCGCCCGCAAGCGCGACCTCGCCGAACGCGCCCGCGCCTACGACGACGAACTGGCGGCCGTCCGTTCCGTCCTGGCCGACCCCGCCCTGGTTGCGGCGCGCCGACTCCCCCCGCCCGACCTCGCCGCGCTGGGCGCCGCCGCCGAAGCGGCCGAGGAGGCCGCCAGGTACACGCTGGCCTGGCATGACCGCCTGGAGGAGCGCGCGGCCCGGTTGGCCGACCTGCGCGCCGAACTGGACGCCGAGCTGGACCGGTCCCGGCCGGCCCGGCACCGCCACGCGGTGGCCGAACGCCTGTCCCGGCTCGCCTCGGGCACCTCCGGGGACAACCGCGAACACGTCCCCCTCTCCTCCTACGTCCTGGCCGCCAGGCTGGAGCAGGTGGTGGCGGCGGCCAACGACCGGCTCCACCGGATGTCGGACGCCCGATACGAGCTGCGCCACACCGTCGACAAGGTGGCGGGAGACCGGTCGCGTTCGGGGGGCGGGCTCGGGCTGCTCGTCATCGACGCCTGGACGGGACAGGAACGCGATCCCTCGACGCTGTCGGGCGGGGAGACCTTCATCACCTCTCTGGCCCTGGCCCTGGGGCTGGCCGATGTGGCCGGGGCCGAGGCCGGGGGAGCCGAGATCGGGACCCTGTTCATCGACGAGGGGTTCGGCACCCTCGACGAGGAGACCCTGGAGGAGGTCTTGGAGGTGTTGGACCATCTGCGCGACGGCGGGCGCGCCGTCGGGGTGGTCAGCCACGTGGCGGACCTGCGGACCCGGATCACCTCGCAGCTCCGGCTCGTCAAGTCCTCGTCGGGGTCGCGGATCGCCCAGTCCGGTTAGGCCGCGTCCTTGGGCGAGCGGTCCACCGACCGGACATCCAGGCCGTTCCACCGGTCCACGGGCGCCTGGAGCCCCGTCACCGTACGCGTGGAGCCGAGGTGGTGGAAGGGACGCTGCGTCCTGGCGACGAAAACCGCAGCGGGCCGAGGGGCCGGCGCTGCTCGTCGTACCCGAAGCGGCCCACCCACTGTTCGGTCCGCTCCCGAGCGATCCCGTCGCTGAGAACCCGGACCGGCCTCGTTCGCCGGCGCGGTCGCCGTGCCGGGGCCTCCCGGTGAGGGCGAGGGCGGGCGGTGTCCTCGCGTTCACGCAGAACGACGGGATGCCGTGGCGGAGGATCTGCCGGGAGCCGGAACGGCGTTCGGTCCCCGGGCCAAGGTTTCCGCGCCGCTCGGAGGTCGGCCTCGGCTCGGTGGTCCGGGCCGTCGATGGGTCGCTGTTCCCTGGCGGCCGGCGGGGTCGTGGTGGCCCTGGTCGGCCTCCTCCCGACCGTATGGGTCCCGCGGTTCCCGGCCCCCCGTGTGGTCGGCCGTGCCCCGGAGGGTGCCGGGGCGGCACCGGTCCCCCTGCGCGCCGCGTCGCCACGCGGGTGGGAATGTCGGTGGGAACGGAGGTCGTCGCGGCGTGATCGCGATACTCGGCCACCGTGTCCGATACTGGGACCCGTGTTCCGTTAGTGATCGCATCCCTTCCTTTACGACGTAGATCATTTCCAGAGCGGGAGAGGAGGGACCGGAATCGGACATCCCACGCCACACCCGCACCCCTCCCGTCCCATCCGATCCCCGCCTCACCTGGCCGGACCCACCCCACCCCCGCATCCCGCCACTCCCCCGCCATCCGCCCGGCCGACCGGCGGGGAACGTTTCCGCGCGCCTGTACGTGGTCTCAATGACCGGTGCCGTTTTCACCCGCTCTTGCCGGTTGGTCCCGGCCGGGTGGTGAGGGGAAAAGAGAGTGATGCAGACGCCGCTCGCCGTCTCCGAAGATTCCGATCCCCGACCAGGCCCGGCGGAGGTCCTGCGCTACCCCGCTCGCTCCCTGATCCTGCTCGGCGGCATCCCCGGGGCGGGCAAGAGCACCCTGCTCAACCGGCTCTACGGACTGACCGGTGAGGAGACCTCGACCGTGGTCGCCGCCGAGGGGGTGCGCATCATCGACTCCCAGCAGTCCCGCAACCGCCTGACCCCGTGGTTACGCCTCCTGCCCTACCCCTCCTGGCGCTGGGTCGTCCACCTCGCGCACTACATGAGCCTTGTCCTGGCGCTGCGCCACGGCGGTCCCGTGATCGTGCACGAACCCGCCACCCGCCCGTTCGTGCGCGCACTGGTCAGCGCCTGTTGCCGGGCCGCCCGGATCCAGCTCCACCTGCTGTTCATCGACGTCGATCCGGCAGAGGCGCGGATCGGCCAGATCGCCCGGGGACGGATGGTGAGCTCACGCAGCTTCCGCGCCCACGAAGTGCGGTGGCGGCGGCTGTTGGCGGCCTGTTCCGGCGATCCGGCGCGGGGCATCCCCGGCGCGGTGTCGCTCGTCGTGCTGGACCGGGCGCGAGCCCGTGTGGTGCGCGCGATCCACTTCCGGCACGTCCCGGTGCCCGCCGTACGGTGGCGGGCCGCCCGGGCCTTCACCTACGGAGCGTTGCTGCTGGCCGCGCTGTGACCACCCCCGACCGGGGCATCGGGGCGACGGTGGGACAATGACCGGGTGAATTCGCTGGTCAACGTCGTCGTTTTCGGAATCGTCGGTGCCGTCGTGATGGCGGCGCTCCTCGGCTTGCTGCTGGTCTTCGCCGGACGCGCCAAGGGGACCGGCCCACGGGTGCTGTCGGGTGCCGTGTCGGTGGTGGTGCTCGTGGCCCTGCCCACCCTGGCCGTCCTGGCCCACCTGCGTGGTGGTGCCGGCCTCGGCGGGGCGTTCCTGGTCGCCCTCGGCGTGGTCGTGATCGTCTACGCGGCGAACGTGGCGCTGCTGCCCCTGGTCGCCCGCCGTGCCGCGGCGGACCGGGGTGACGCCCGCCTGCTCCGGCTGCGCCCCTCGCCGGCGATGCTCGCGGGAGGACTGGTGGTCTGCGCCCTGCTCGCCCTCGTCGGGACCGGCCTGGGCGCCCTTCTCAGCTGAGACAGCCTGCGAACGCGTGTGGGGCGGGGGCCCGGGCCCCCGCCCCACACGCGTTCAGCCCTGTTGTTCCCTGGAGCGGCGGTCCAACTGCTGGAGGTAGGCGTTGTAGGCGTCCATGTCGGCGTCGTCGGACCCGCCGCGACGGCTGTGCCGCTCGCGCCGCCGCTCCGTCCGCTCCTCGTCACGCGACCACTGCACGACCAGTGCGATGAGCACGATCGTCGTCGGGATCTCGCCGATCGCCCAGGCGATGCCCCCGCCGGTGTACTGGTCGTCCTCGACGCTCTCCAGCCACGGCACCTCGAAACGGCCGTAGTACTCCATCCCCAGCGGCGCGGACTGCATCATGATCGCGATGCCGAAGAAGGCGTGGAAGCCCATGACCAGCAACAGCAGCACGATGCGGAGCAGGTAGGGGTACTTCCGCGGGGCCGGGTCGACCCCGATCATGATCCAGTAGAACAGGAAGCCCGTGAGGAGGAAGTGCACGCCCATGAACAGGTGACCGAGGTGGTCGGACATGAGCGAGCCGAACAGAGGGGTGAAGTACAGCGCGTAGGTACTGCCCACGAACATCGGGACGGCGAACGCCGGATGGGTGACGAAGCGGGAGTAACGGCTGTGCAGGAACGCGGTGAGCCATTCGCGCGGTCCCCGGTCCCCTCGGCGCTTCGCCGGCTTGAGCGCCCGCAGCGCGAGCGTGGCCGGAGCGCCCAGCACCAGCAGGATCGGCGTCAGCATCGACAGCACCATGTGCTGCACCATGTGGGTGCTGAAGAGCACCATCGCGTAGGTGGCGACACCGGAGAGCTGGACCACCACGATCGTGAGCAGACCCGCGTACCAGGCGACGAGGCGCCCCCAGGGCCAGCGGTCGCCGCGGCGGCGCAGCCGTAGGACGGCCGCCGCGTACAGCCCGCCGAGCACGACCACGAGCAGGGCGAAGAACAGGTCCGGGCGCCACAGGGTCAACAGCGTCCAGGCGCTCTGCTCGGGAGGCATGCTGAAGCCCAGCAGTTCCCGGACCGGGTCGTAGGTGCCCTCCAGCGGCGGCGGCGGAGCGGTCCGGCTGAGGGCCGAGGCCAGTCCCATGGCCACCGACATGAGGACCACCTCGACCGCCGCGACCCGCGCGAACAGGGCCCGCCCGGCCCCCTCGGCGATGCGCGGCACGGTGCGGCGCCGATGCAGCCAGCCGAGGTAGCCCAAGACCAGGAAGACCACGGCCTTGGCCACCATGATCAACCCGTAGGAGGTGGTGAACAGGTCCGTGACGCTGTAGAGACGGCTGGCCGCGCTGGCCACGCCGCTGACCGCGACGCCGACGTAGGACCACAGGGCCAGCAGGCTGAAGCGCTCGGCGGCCGGGGCCAGGTGCTCGCCGTCGCGGCGCAGCGCGTGGTAGGTGAGCGCGGCGAGGCCGCCAACCCACACCGAGATGGCCACGACGTGCAGCGCCAGGCCGGTGACCGCGAGCTCGTGGTTGGGGGACGAGGAGGAGTGCCCCGTGAGCGCAGGGGGGACCGTGCCCACGAGCGTGAGGCCGAGCAGCCCCAGCGTGCCCGTCGCCGAGGCGACCGTGCGCCCCAGCAGCGCCACGGCCGTGGCGATCAGGATCACCAGCATCAGGGCGATGCCCTGGGCGACCGATCCCGCATAGCTGGTGAGCTGGTTGCCGATCACCTCCATCGGGGGCAGCCCGAGCAGATCGGAGAGCTGGAAGATCAGGGTGGCGGCCGCCGCGGCCGCCCAGACGAGGGCGGCCCACGAGGCCGCGCGGACGTACCCCTGGGCCTGGCCGCCGAGCACGCCCCGGTCGGAGGGGAGCAGGACCACGGCGAGCAGCAGCACCCCCAGCGTGAGCGCGGCCGTGACGTCCATGACCGTCTTGGAGATGGGAAGGCCCCATCGGGTCAGCATGCCGGCGTCCGGAAGGCCCGGGATGACCTGGGCGCGCACCGCCCCTCCGGCGACGAGGGCGATGATCAGGGCGATGAGGCAGGCCGCGGCGGAGGCTCCGCCCACGGCCATGGCGGTCGCGCCGCCTCTGCTCCGCTGGGTGTCAGTCTTGCGGATTCCCGGGGAAGCCACGCGCGCCGCTCCGTTGTCGTCGGGGGTCCTGCTGTCGGAGGCGGCGCCGCACCACCAGCGTGCCGATCACCGCGCCGACCACCAGACCGGCCCCTCCTTGGATCCAGGGGACCCAGGAGGCGAACGCGGCGGCCAAGTCGCTGAAGAGCACCTCTGAGAGATCCAGGGCGGACACCACCTCTGCTAAGGGTAAACGAACCGTTCGCCCCTCCTCACCCGGGTCGTGAGCAGGGGGAACGGGCACGAGAGGGTGACCCCGGCCACCCGTGCCGAGAGCCTAATCCCCCGGTGGCTCCTCCGGCGGGCAGGCGTCGCCGGTGTCCGCTCCCGGCCTGATTCCGCACCGGGGTGTGCCCCGCCGTCAGGGAGGCAGCCGGGGGATATCCGGGAAAAGCGGCGCGAAGGTGAGACGACCCGGCGAGAATCGGGAAGGCGCAGGCCGCTGGAGGTTCCCGGCGCCGGCGGGCAGGAGCCGGTGCCGGGGCGGCGCCCTGTCCGGGTACGGGTCCCACGGCGGATCCGTCCGTCCAGCACGTCAACGAAGGGGATCCGGTGCGCCGATTCGATCTCGTCATCCGTTCCCGCCTGGTCGTCACCCCCGAGGGCGCGGGCCCCGCGTCGGTGGCCGTCAGCCGGGGACGCATCAGGGCCGTCTGCGACTACGACACCCCCCTGGCGGCCGGCCGCGAGACCGATCTCGGCCACGTCGCGCTCCTGCCGGGGTGCGTCGACGTCGACGTGGCGGTGCAGGCCCCCGGCGACTCGGTGGCCGAGGCGTACGCGCGCACCACCCGGACCGCCGCCGAAGGCGGTGTCACCACCGTCGTCGTCGCCCCCGCCCCCGCCCGTCCGGCCATCACCACGGCCGACGCGCTCGCCACCCATGTGCGCGCGGCGGCCGGCAACAGCTGGACCCACGTGGCCTTCCTCGGCGGCGTGACCCCCCGCAGCACCCCCGCCGACCTCGCCGACCTGCGCGCGGCCGGCGTCACCGGGTTCGCCTGCTCGCTGTCGGACGGAGGCGCCCCCGACCTGGCACCACTGGACGACGTACGCCTGCGCAAGGCCATGGCGGGGCTGGCCGCGATGGGCGTCCCCCTGGTCGTGCACGCCGAGGACGCGGGCGAGCTGTCGAAGCCGTCCGGTTCCGGCAACAGCGCGCTCCTGGCGGCGCGGCCCTCGCGCGCGGAACGGCGCGGCCTGGAGCGGGTCATCGCCGCCGCGCGGGTGACCGGTGCCCGGGTGCACGTCGCGCCGTTCGTCGCGGCCGAGTGCGCGGCGATGCTGGCCGCCGCGCGTTCCATCGGGGTGGCGGTGAGCGCGCAGACCAGCCCGCACTACCTGTGCCTGCCCGCCGAGCAGGTGCCCGACGACGACCCCGCCTACCGCTGTCGCCCCCCGATCCGCTCCGACGCCAATCGGGGGGCGTTGTGGAGCGCGCTGCTCGACGGCTCCGGTGACATCGTCGGCGCGATCGGTTCCGGGCACCGGCCGGGAACCGGGATCGACGCCATCCGCTGGACGCTGCCGGCGATGTGGACCGCCGCCCGCCGGCGCGGCCTCGACCTCTCCGCGCTCGCCCGTTGGACCGCGGCGGGCCCCTCAGTGACGCTCGGGCTGTCCGCCAAGGGACGGATCGCCGTCGGCGCCGACGCCGACCTGGTGGCGTTCGACCCGTGGTCGATCCAGGAGGTCCCCCACGCCGACCCGAGCCCCTACGCCGGCCGGACGTTGCACGGCCGGGTCGAGGCGACCTGGGTACGGGGCCGGGTGCTGCCACGGGAGGCGGCGCGGCGCAACCTCTCCCCGGCACGGCACGGCGGCCTGCTGCTGCCGGCCGCCCGATAAGCGTCCCGCCTTTGACAGGATGTCAAGAAAATCCCCAATGGACATGCACCGTGGTCATGGCACGGGGTCTCGCGACATCGCACAGTGGGTAGGTATCACAGGCGATACGAGGAGGAGATGCACCGTGCGCATCGGTGTGCCCCGCGAGGTCAAAAACCACGAGTACCGGGTGGCCATCACCCCCGCCGGCGTCCACGAACTGGTCGGGCGGGGACACCAGGTCGTCATCGAGCGCGATGCCGGGGCCGGTTCGTCCATCTCCGACGACGAGTATGTCGCGGCCGGAGCCGCGATTGTCGACAACGCCGACGAGGTCTGGGCCGAGGGCGAGCTGATCCTCAAGGTCAAAGAGCCCGTGGCCGAGGAGTACCACCGGATGCGGCCGGGCCAGACCCTCTTCACCTACCTCCATCTGGCCGCCTCCCGCCCCTGTACCGACGCCCTGCTGGAGCGGGGGGTCACCGGAATCGCCTATGAGACCGTCCAGCTCCCCGACCGCTCGCTGCCGTTGCTGGCCCCGATGTCGGAGGTCGCGGGCCGGCTCGCGCCGCAGGTCGGCGCGGCCACGCTGCAGCGCCCCAACGGCGGGCGGGGGATGCTCATGGGCGGTGTGCCCGGCGTCCCCCCGTCGAGGGTCACCGTTCTGGGCGCCGGCGTGTCGGGGATGAGCGCCACCCGCATCGCGGTCGGCATGGGCGCCGACGTCACGCTGTTGGACCTGGACATCGACAAGCTGCGCCGGGCGGACGCGCTCTACCGGGGGCGGGTGCGCACCGTGACCTCCAACGCCTATGAGCTTGAGCGTGCCGTGGTCGAGTCCGATCTCGTCATCGGCGCGGTGCTGGTGCCCGGCGCGAAGGCCCCCAAGCTCGTGGGCAACGACCTGGTCGCGCGCATGCGTCCGGGGGCGGTGCTCGTCGACATCGCCATCGACCAGGGGGGCTGCTTCGCCGACAGCCGCCCCACCACCCATGACGATCCCACCTTCGCGGTCCACGACACCGTCTTCTACTGCGTGGCCAACATGCCGGGCGCGGTCCCCAACACCTCCACCCACGCCCTGACCAAGGACACCCTGCGTTACGCGGTGGCCCTGGCCGACAAGGGGTGGCGGCGGGCCCTGACGGAGGATCCGGCCCTCGCCCTGGGGTTGAACACCTTCGACGGCGAACTCACCAACGCGGCGGTCGCCCAGGCGCACGGACTGTCCTCGCGCGACGTCGCCGAGGTCCTCAAGGAGTGAAAGGTCCGCGCCCTTGCGCGGTACCACGCGGCGACAGGCGTGAACACCCTCCGTGACGGGAAGTCTCCCTGCTGGAGGAGAGACACCATGACGCATCGAGATCTCTGGACGGGTCAGCCCCCGGGGTCCAATCCGTTCGCGCTTCCCCGAGGACTGCCGGGGTTTCTCGCCGGAGTGGTGCTGGCCTGGACCAACCGGGCGCAAAACATCGAGATCGCCAATTCGCTGGGGGTGCGTCCGGGCGATCACGTCCTGGAGATCGGTACCGGCCCGGGTGTCCTGGTCCAGGCGCTGGCCCGGTCACCCGAGGTGACCGTCACCGGCATCGACCCCTCGCCGGAGATGGTGCGGATGGCGCTGCGTCGCAACGCCGCTGCGGTGCGGCGTGGCAGGGTGCGGCTGTACCGGGCCGACGCGGCCCACACCGGTGTCGCCAGCGGCGACGTCGACGTCGTCGTCTCGGTCAACACCGTCGCGATGTGGCCGGACCTGGACGCGGGCGTCGGCGAACTCCATCGCGTGCTGCGCCCCGGGGGCAGGGCCGTCTTGGCCTGGCATCACAGCGACACCCGCCTGGCGCTCAGCGACACGCAACTGGACCGTGTCGAGGCGGCGCTGCGCGATCGGTTCGGCGGCGCGCGGCGCGGCGAGTTGCGCATGGGGCTGATCTTCGCGGCGACCAAACGGGGGCGGGCGTGAACGCGAGCGATCCCACATCTGCGCTCGGACCGGTGGTCGGCCCGGGTCTGAGGGGATAACGTCGAGATGGGGCGTTCGTCGCGTCCCTGTCCGACATCGCTCCTGGGAGGCGGAACCCGCGTGTCACGCACCGAACCCGCGACGCTCACCCGCGTCGCGACGATCGACGCGACGCTGCTGCGGCTGCCTCTCGTCCAGCCCAAGCCCCGTAACCGGGGCGTGGGCGAGCGGCCCCGCTACGCCGATCACGTCCTGGTCCGGGTCGCCGACGCCTCCGGCGTCACCGGGTGGGGCGAGATCCCCGGATCGGCCGGGTGGCGGGCGTTGGTCGAGGAGTTCGCCCCCGCGCTGCTGCGCCACTCCTGGCAGCGTCCCACCGATGTCGAGCACGCGTGGGCGGGCCTGCCGGCCGATCCCGCGGTGCGGTGCGGCCTGGACGTGGCCTGCTGGGACCTGTGGAGCCGGCAACGCGACACACCGCTCTCCCACGCGCTCGGTGGTACCCGCACCGCCGTGACCGCCGGGGTCACCTTGGCCCGGCAGCCGTCCCTCGAAGCTCTGGTGCACGAGGTGAACCGGCAGGTCGGCAGTGGTTTCAAGCGCATCAGGCTCGAAATCGAACCGGGCTGGGACATCGAGGTGGTGCGGGCGGTGCAGGCGGCCTTCCCCTACCTGGCGTTGCAGGTCGACGCCGGTGGCCGCTACAGCGAGGATCCCGACCACCTCGCGACGCTGCGCGCCCTGGACGACTACGGGCTCCTCGCCGTCGAGCAGCCGTTCGCCTCCGATGATCTGGCCGCCCACGCCCGGCTGCGCCGGGACCTGCGCACCCCCGTCGCCATCCGCTGCCCCGCCGGTTCACTGGACCGCCTCGACGAGGCGATCCGGACCGAGGCCGCGAGCGCGCTCCACCTGAGCATGTCCGCCATGGGCGGGCTCACCCCCGCGCGGCGGGCCCACGACCGCGCGGTGGACGCCGGCTGGCAGGTGTGGTGCGGCAGCGACCACGAGACCGGGGTGGGGCGGGCCGCCATCGTCGCGCTGGCGTCGCTGCGCGGGGTGACCCTGCCCACCGAGATGCCGGGGGCCGGGGGGCGTTTCTCGCGTGACGTGGTGACACCACCGGTCCGGGCCCATGACGGCATCGTTCCGGTTCCGTTGACCCGTCCCGGCCTGGGCCACGAGGTGGACCCCGGCGCGATCCGCGCCATGGCCGTCACGAGCCTGACCCTCACCGGCTGAGGACGGCGCGCCGGCTCCCCTCCCCGTTCAGCGGGTCGGCAGCCGGCCTCCCTCGACCGCTCGGGCGCGCGCCGTCCTGCGGGAGAAGGACGGCGGTCCCGCCAGGGGGGACGTCGGAGGGACCGGCGGGGCCTGTCCCCGCTTCTCTGCGAGGTGCGCCGCGATCGTCACCGGCCCATAGCGCGCGGGATTGGCGCGTTCGACGCAGGTGGGCACCGGGGTGACCAGGGCGTCGAAGTCGCCGTGGTGGAAGAAGGCCGCCGCCCGGCGCCGCCCGGACGTGCCGGCCGTCCCCGGCGGCAGGACGCGGTGCACCGGCGAGGTCCAGCGGTCGTTGGTCCAGCGCGCCAGGAGGTCTCCGACCCCCACGAGCAGGGTGCCGGGACGGGGCAGGACGTCGTGCCAGTCACCGGCGCGGTCGCGCGCCTGCAACCGTCCGCCTCCCTCGGCCCACAGCAAGGTGAGGATCCCGAAGTCGGTGTGTCCGGGAGGCACTGTTCCGGGGCCGGTCGGGGATTCCTCGGCCGACGACGCCGCCGGGTGCTCGTACAGTCGCAGCACGTCCAGCGAGTGCCCGCTGTAGGTGAGGAAGAAGGCGTCGGGCAGGTCCAGGGCGACCGCGAACACCTCGGTGAGGCGACGCGCGAGCCGGCTGGCCTCGGTGAACCACGCCATCGTCCGGGGCTCGACCCCGGGCAGCCCAGGCGGCCAGACGTTGGCCGGGTACAGGTCGTCGGGCAGTGCCCGGTCGGGGTGGTCGGCCGCCTGGGTACCGATGGTGAAGGTCCGCGCGGTCCCGTCGGGCTCGGCCGGCCCGTGGCTCACCCAACCGCCTTCGGGGCGGCCGTAGCCCCGTCCCGTTCCCGGCGCGGGAGGCAGAGACGTGTCGGGGTCGGTCGAGGACGGCCGGTCGAAGAGCGCGTCCATCGCCTCGGCCAGCCCTTGGAACGTCTCGGGCCGGATTCCGTGCCCGGTGATCTGCATGAAACCGCTTCTGCGCGCCGCACCGTCGGCGCGGGCGGCGATGGCCGCCCGGCGCCGCACGGAGCCGCCTTCCCAGCCCGTCAGGTCGACGACGGGGACGTGGAGGGGGCGTCCGGTCGCCCCGGCCGCACGGACCATGGTGCTCCTCGCTCTCTTCGCGGCCCGCCACGACCCGTGGGCGGGACGGGCCCGACCCTGGCGACTCTAGGCAGGCGGTGTTGCCCACAGGTCAACGCGCGCAACGTCGACGTTAATCGGACGTACACGTATGCTCACTCAGAGTGAGTGAGCGTGGCGCGGGATGGCGCCCCAGGGGAACGGACGGCCACGTTCCGCCCTGGCGGCGGCCGGGCCGGCCGCTCCCCCGCTGATGTCCGCCCCCATGGCCGGAACGGAGGTCCGTGTGTCCGTGCGCGCGTCCCTGTGCCTCGCCGTCGCCCTCCTGTCTCCGGCGGCCCTGCTCGCCCCCGTCGCCCCGGCCATGGCGGCCCCGGTCGAGACGGTGCGCCGACAACCCGTCGCTCCCGGGGTGGAGCTGGTCTCCAGCGAGGTCGGTTCCGGCGCGCACCGCCAACGCTTCACCATGCTGCGCGTGGACCTGTCCGCCGGCCCCCGCCTGGGCTACCTGGACGGGGGCCGGGTGGCGGGAACCGGCTCGTTGCACGCGCGGGCGACGGCGGCCGGTGCGGTCGCCGCCGTCAACGGGGACTTCTTCGACATCGGCGGCTCCGACGCCCCTCTCGGCGCGGCCGCGCGCGGGGGCGAGGTGGTCAAGTCCCCCTCCCCCGGACACGGCCACGCCGTTCTGGTCGCGCCGGAGGGCCGTGGCCGGATCGGCCCGGTCTCCTTCTCCGGCGCGGCCGTGTCGTCCTCGACGGCCCTGGGAGTGGATCGGCTCAACGCCCACGAGATCCCGGTGGACGGACTGGGGGTCTTCACCCCGGCCTGGGGCGAGCACCCGCGCGGTGACACGGTGCCGGGGGCCGGGCGGGTCCGCGAGGTGCTGGTCGAGGACGGCGTGGTGACCCATAGCGGCGAGGCGGCCGGCGCGGGGACGGTGCCGGAGGGGGGCACCGTCCTCCTGGGCCGCGGGGAGGCTGCCGACCGCCTCGGCGGCCTGCGGCCGGGGGACCGGGTCGAGGTCGACTACACGCTGACGGCCGAGGGGGTCCGCCCCCACCTGGCGATCGGCGGGCGGCACGTGCTGCTGCGCGACGGCGTGGTCGCCGACATCGCCGACACCTCGCGGCATCCGCGCACCGCGATCGGCTTCTCCGCCGACGGCAGGCGGATGTATGCGATCGTGGCCGACGGCCGCTACACCGGTAGCCCCGGCGCGACCCTGCGGGAGATGGGCGAACGGATGCGGGCCGCCGGCGCCGACGACGCCCTGGAGCTCGACGGTGGCGGCTCCGCCGCGCTGCTCGCGCGTTCCCCCGGCGACACCGGCCTGCGCCGGCACAACCGCACCGGCGAGGAAGAGCGTCCGGTCCCCAACGGCCTGGCCGTCCACGCTCCTCGGGGCGATGGCCGGGCGAGCGGCCTGTGGGTGCGCCCGCGCATCGACCCGTTGGTGCCGGCGCGGACCGGCGCCCCCGTCCACGCCGACCCCCACCGGGTCTTCTCCGGGCTTCTCCGGCGCCTGGAGGCCGTTCCCCACGACGCGGCCTACGGGCCGGTGGAAGCGGCGGGACGGCGCCCCGCCACGGAGTGGGACGCGACGTCGGGAAGGGTTTCGGCGGGCGCGTTCACCGCGGGGCCGCCGGGGAGCGCGCGTGTCAGCGCCCGCGCGGCGGGGGTCGAGGGCGCGGTGACGCTGGAGGTGCTTCCTCCCCCGCAACTGCTGGAGGCGGCACCGGCGTCGCTGGCGCTGCCCGATCCCGCGAATCCGGCGGTGCTCGCCCTCACCGGCGTGGCGCCCGACGGGACCCGGGCGCCGATCGAGCCCGAGGACGTCACCGTCGATGTCGATCCGGAACTGCTCCGCGTCGTTTCACGCGCGGACGGGACCTTCGCCGTCACGGCGACCGTCGCGGCGGCAACGACCTCCATCGGGTTCGAGGCGGCCGGACGACGGGTGAGCGTGCCGGTGCGGGTGGGAACGACCGAGCGGGAGCTCGCCTCCTTCGACGACGCGGCGTCGTGGTCGGCCGAGGCCGTGCGCGCCACGGCGTCGGTGGCGGCGGTCGCGGGCCGTGACGGTACGGGGCTGGCCCTGGACTACGACTTCACGGGTTCCACCGGGACCCGCGCGGCCTACGCGCTGGCGCCCTCACCCCTGCCCCTGGGAGGCCACGCCACCCGCCTGTGGGCGTGGGTGCGGGGGGACGGGATGGGCGCGCGTCTGGCGGCGACGGTGATCGGCGCGGATGGGCGGCGGGTGTCCCTGCATGGGCCCACGGTCGACTGGACGGGGTGGCGCCGGGCCGAGATCCCGGTCGGTGACGCCGTGGCGCACCCGGCCGAGGTCGAGCGGCTCTACCTGGTGGAGACACGGTCGGCCATCGGCTATCGGGGCGGGGTCGTGCTGGACGGGCTGGGCGCGACGGTCACTTTGGGTGAATGACCCGGCACTCTTGCCGCCGTTGCGGACTTTCCGGGATGATCGGGGCCCAGAGCACTCGATAGGGAGGCCCTCGGTGGCGCTGTACGAGGTTCACGCCCGCAAGTGGGAGAACGGGTGGGAGCTACGGGTGGACGGGGTGGGGGTCACGTGGTCGCCCACGCTGGCCGACGCCGAGTCCCGGGCCCGCGAGTACATCGCGGGCCAGGCCGAGTTGGCGGAGGAGCAGGTGCACATCGATCTGCTTCCCCGGGTCAGCGACGAGCTCGACCGGTTGGCGCTTGAGGCGCGCCGGGCCCTGCACGAGGCCGACGAGGCGTTACGCGGTGCGACGGCCAAGACCCGGCAGGCGGTGGCCGGGCTGACCGCCGCCGGGCTCACCCTGGTCGACATCTCGCACTATCTGGGGCTGTCCCCGCAACGCATCACCCAGCTCACCGGGTCCTGACGGCGCTGTCGGGGACGCGGCCTTCCCTACGTGGCGCCCGACACAAACCGGTCAGTCGGTATGGGGTAAGGTCGGTCCAGATCCCCGGCCACGGCCCGAAGGAGTGCAAGGCCCATGCGCAGGTTCACCGACGTCACCGCCCTGGCCGCCGCCCGTGGCCAGCACCTCGGATACAGCGACTGGCACGTCGTCACCCAGGAACGGATCGACGCCTTCGCCGAGGCCACCGGAGACCACCAGTGGATCCACGTGGATCCCGAACGCGCGGCGCGCGGCCCCTTCGGAAGCACGATCGCCCACGGCTTCCTGTCCCTGTCCCTGCTGCCGATGTTCGGACCGGAGGTCTACGAGCTGGACACTCCTCCCACCATGGGCGTCAACTACGGCCTGAACAAGGTGCGTTTCCTTCAGCCCGTCACGGTGGGATCGCGCGTCCGCGACGGCATCGAACTGACCGAGGTCAAGGAGACCGACAAGGGACTGCTGTTGACCATGCGGCACGAGGTCCAGATCGAGGGCGTGGAGCGTCCCGCCCTGGTCGCCGAGACCCTGACACTGCTGGTCCCCTGAGCCTCGGCCGCCCCGGCCCGTCCCGGCCGAACGGCCTCGGCCGGGACGTCGAGGGACTAAGTTGGGGCAGGCCATGCCTACCGAAGCCGACGACATCCCGCACGCGCACCCCTCGGTCCCGCGGGAGGAACCCCCCTCGCCCCCTCCCCCGGCCGGTGACCTGTCCCGCCTGCGGCTCTACGCCTACCTCAGCGCGCCCGAGCGCCGTACCTACCTCGCCATCATGCGGTTGTTCACCTCGACCCTGCTGGCCGACCTGGGGGCCGGGGAGGTCGCGGCCGCGCTGGTGGAGGCCGAACGGCGTGGCGAGATCGACCCCGGCGAGGCCGCCCCCGACACCGTCGTCGACCGCCTGGAGCAGCTGGCCCGCTGGGGCAACCTCCTCCCCGGCCGCCGCGAGCCGGCCGCGACCATCGCCGAGTTCACCCGTAGCCGCGTCCGCTACCAGGTGGCCAAGCTCGCCATGCGCGTACAGCGCGAGGTCGATGAGATGCTCGACGTCGCCGAGGGCGCGCGCGAGGTGTCGCGGGAACTGCTCCCGGCGATCGAGGAAGGGCTCGCCGCGATCCGCCGTACGCTCGGGGAGGTGCTCACCGCCGAGCGCGGCCCGGCGCCCACCGTGTCGCGGACGCTGCGGGAGCGACTGGCCCAGCAGGTCACCACCCTGTTCCTGCAACACGACGAGTTCGCCGCGGCGGTCCGCGACTTCTACGCCTACCTCGGCTCGGTCATCGCCCGCTACGACCTCGACCCCGCCGAGACATCGGGGTTCAAGCACATGCTGCTGGAGTACGTGGAGCTGATCGTCAAGGACGTCCTGCGCCACTCCGCGCCGATCACCGCCCACCTGACCGCCCTGAACCGGCAGCGGGCCTCCCTGCTCGACCTGCTCGGCGGAGGCCCCGGCGACCTCACCCCGCGCGCCACCCGTGCCGGGCAGACCGAGTTGCTGGAGCGCGCGCCGGGTCGCCGCGAGGCCGACTGGGACGGGTTGACCGACTGGTTCGTGGGCCGGCCGGGCCGCCCCTCCGAGGTCGACGGGCTGCGCGAGGCGACCAGCCGGGCCATCACCGCGCTGCTCACCAACGTCAAGCGGATCACCGGGGCCGGCGGCGTCGATCCCGGCCGGCGACGGGACCTGCTCACCCTGGCCCGTTGGTTCGACGCCTCCTCCCCCGAACAGGCGCACGACCTGTACGCGGCGGCGTTCGGGCTCTTCTCCTCCCGCCATCTGGGCCTCGCCGGGGAGGACGACACCCCGGCCCCCGACCTGTCCTGGCGGGAGGGCCCCCGCGTGCCGGTCGAGGTGAACCTGCGCACCCGCGCCGAGCGCCCGCCCGCGGGGCGGGTCCCACGGGTGAGCGACGATCCGCTGGGGCGCGCCGCCCTGCTCGCCGAGGCGGCCCGGCGGGAACAACGGCACGCCGCCGCCGTCGGCGAGCTGGCCGCGGCCGCCCACGACCTCGCCGGGGCCCGGCTGTCGGGGCCGGCGCTGGAGCTGCTGTGCGAGCTGTTGGCGCTGGCCGGAGACGGCCGCGACGGCCCCGCCGAACAGGGCGCGGCCGGCGATCCGGTGAGCGGATTGACGCTGACCCTGCTGCCCCGCCCGCAGGGACACGTCACCCGCGTGGGATCGGTCCTGGGAACGTTGGAGCTGCACGGGGTGGACGTGCGCCTGGACGTCACGGCGGCGATCCGATGAGCCCCCGCTCCACCCTGGCCCCGGCCGAGACCGCCGCGTTGGACGGCCTGGACGCGATCGAGGCGGCCCAGGTGCGCAGGTGCGCGCGGGTGCTGCTGCGGCGGCCCCTGCTTCGCGCGGAGGGACCCGACGGCGAGGCGCTGGGCACGGTGCGCCGCTACGCCGACCGGTTACAGACCCTGTTCACCGCCTACCTCGGCTACCGGTTGGTGGTCGAACCGTCCTTCGCCCGGTTGTACAAGACCGGGCGCCGACCCGACGGCGTGCGCGGCGCGCGCAAACCCAACGGGGCGCCCCTCACGCCGCGCGCCTACGCCTACCTGGCGCTGGTGCTGGCGGTGCTCACCGGCGGCAGCGGCCAGCTCCTGCTGTCGGGGCTGGTCGCCGACGTGCGGGCGGCCGGCGCCGAGGCCGGCCTGGACCTGGGCACCGGGATCGTCGACCGTCGGGCGCTCGCCGCGGCGCTGCGTCACCTGGTCGACCTGGGGGTGCTCACCGAGACCGACGGCAGCGTCGCGCCGTGGGCCGACGACGCCGCCCGGGAGGCGCTCCTCACCGTCGACGTGGAACTGCTGGCCCACCTCGTGGCCGTCCCCCTGTCCCGGGTCGCCTCACCGGAGGCCCTGGCCCACGCGGGCGCGGAGTCCGCCGACGTCCGTCACCGGGTACGCCGCCGGCTGGTCGAGGACCCCGTGGTGGCGCGTTCGTCGCTGACCCCCGAGGAACGGGACTGGCTACGCACCCACCTGCGTTCCGAGGCGCGCCTGCTGGAGGAGCTGACGGGCATGCGGCTGGAGGCGCGCGCGGAGGGCGTGCTCGCGGTCGATCCCGACGGCTACCTCACCGACCGGGCCTTTCCCGGCGGGGGCACCTTCGCCCGCATCGCCCTGTTGGCGGCGGCCGAGCTGGTGGAGGAGGGGTCCCGCCCCGGCATCGACCACGGCGAGGAATCCCCGGGGCGGGGCGGGGAGGTGGACCGTGACGGCGTGGCCGTGACGCGCGAGCGGTTCGACGCGGTGGTCGCCGATCTGGCGGCGCGCCATCCACGGGCCTGGTCCAAGGACGCCGTCCGCGACACCGACCGGCTCGCCTCCTCGGTGCTGGAGACCCTGACCGAGGTCGGGTTGGCCGTGTCGCTTCCCGGCGGGCTCGTCGTGGTCAGCGCGGCGGCCGGGCGTTACCTCCCGATGCCCGACGCCGAAGAGGCGGCCCCCGCGCCCGACGCCGTCGCGCTCCCCGACCCGGGAGCAGCCGACGGCCAAGAACAGCTCTTCGCCCTGTGAGCGGGGCGCCGGCCGACCGGCGCCCCCGCGGGGCCTCGCCCCCATCCCTTTTCCGAGAGACGTGAGGATCAAGACGTGGACGGCCGAGCCGACCTTCGCGAACGCTGGCGACTGCACCGCGGTGGCGTGGTCAACATCTGGCAGTACGCCGAGGAGGAGTTCGACCTGTCCGGTGGCCGGGTGATCCTGAAGGGCACCAACGGTTCGGGCAAGTCGCGCACCCTGGAGCTGCTGCTCCCGCTGTGCCTGGACGGGGATCTGCGCAACATGGGGTGCAAGGGCTTCGACACGGTGAGCATGAGCCGTCTCATGCTCGACGACTACACCGCGGGCCGCTCCCGGGTCGGTTACGCCTGGATCGAGCTGCGCCGGGTGCGCGCCGACGGCACGGAGGAGTTCTTGACCTGCGGGATCGGGGTGAAGGCGAGCGCCTCGTCCCGCCAGGTCAGCGACTCGTGGCGGTTCATCACCCCGGCCCGGGTGAACAAGGACTTCGCGCTCATGGAGCAGCAGACCCCTATCAGCCAGTCCCGGTTGCGCGAGCACATCGGGGAGAGCGCGGTCGTCGCCGGCCAGGAGGCGTTCCAGGAGCGCGTCGCCGCCGCGGTCTACGGCATCACCGGAGGCAACCGCTACACCGACCTGCTGCACCTCCAGCGCACGCTGCGCAACCCCGACATCGGCCTGAAGGTCCTCCAGGGGCAGTTGGAGCAGCTGCTGTCCGACGCCCTGCCGCCGATCGACCCCGACGTCATCGCGCGCACCGCGGCCGGGCTGGACAATCTCGAAGGGGTGCGGCGCAACGTGGCCCGGCTGCGCCGGGCCGACGCCGCGCTCCAGGAGTTCCTGACCGGTTACCGCGCCTACGCCCGCGGCATCCTGGCCGACCGCGCCGCCCGGCTGGAGGACGCCGAGAAGGCGTTGGGCCGGGCCCGGCGGGCCCGCGACAGGCGCGAGACCGAGCGGGCGGCCAGCGAGGCCGAGCTGGTCCAGGCCCGGCTCGACCGCGACTCGTTGACCGAACGCGCCGAGCAGGTCGAGACCGAGCTGAGCGCGCTCAAGGCGTCCCCGGCCTACGGCGCCCTGGGCGATCTGGAGGACAAGGCCGCCACCGTCGACTCCCGGCGCAGCCACGTCGAGAGCGCGCTGGGCCACACCCGGGAGCTGCGAGCCGCCGAGGAGCAGTCGATCGCGGCCATCGGACGGGCCGCGGCGAGCGTGGTACGGCTGGGAGAGGGGGTCGCGGCACAGGCCGAGCGGGCGCGGGAGGAGCTGCGCGCCATCGGTCTGCCGGCCACGTTGGGCGCCCTGCCCCGCCTGGTGCCCGACCTGGAGCGGGCGAGCGGGACCGTCCGGGCGCTGCTGTCCCCCGAGCCCGACGCCCGCCCCGAGGAGCTGCACCGCGAACTCCCTCCCCGCCTGGACGTCGCCGCGCTGGAACGCGCGGCGCAGGAGACCGGCGAACGCGCTGATGCCGCGGCGCGCGCCGCGGCGGAGCGGGCGCCTGTGCTGGCGGCCCTGCGCGCGCGGGCCGAGCAGGTGGTGGAGGCCGAGGAGCGGGTGGAGCGGCTGGGCGAGCGCGCCGCGACGGCGGCGGAGGAGGCGGTGTCCGCGGCGCGGCGTGTCGCGGAGGGCGAGGAGCGGTTGCGCGCCGTCGCCGACCAGTGGGTGCACGCCGTCCGACGCTGGCGTGAGGAGGCACCGCCCGCGGGCGACCGGCCCGAGCCCGGCGAGCTGCCCGCGGCGCCCGAGCCGGCGGAGGTGATCGCCGACCCCGAGGGCTTCCGCGACGCCCAGCGGGAGGCCCGCGCCGCGCTGCAACCCCGGGTGCGCGCCGTCCAGCACGCCGCCGTGGTCGCCGAGCAGCGTCTGGCCCAGGTCAACGCCGAGCGCGGCCGTTTGGAGGCGGAACTGCGCCGGTTGCGCGAGGCCGTCGAAGTGGAGCTCGCGCCGCCGGCGCTGACCACCGCGCCGCGCGATCCGCGCCACGGCGCGCCCTTCTACCGTCTGGTCGACTTCGCCCCCGACCTGCCGGAGCCGGACCGGGCCGGCCTGGAGGCCGCCCTGCACGCTTCGGGCCTGCTCAGCGCGTGGGTGCGGGCCGACGGCGGGATCGAGTCCGAGGGCGACGACGTGTGGGCGCGGCCACGCGATCGGGTGGAGGGTCCCAATCTGGCCGATGTGCTGCGGCCCGCGACGGACTCCGCCGGTCCCGTCTCCGAGGAGCTGGTGGGGCGGTTGCTGGAGTCGGTCCCCCTCCTCGGGGCGGACCACGACGCGCACGGGCGTCCTTCCGTGGGGTGTGACGGCCGGTGGCGGGCGGGGGTTCTCAGCGGGCGCCACACCAAGTCCGAGGCCGAGCACATCGGCGCGGGCGCGCGGGAGCTGGCGCGTCGCCGCCGTATCGCCGCCGTGGAGGCGGAACTCACCGCGCTGACCGAACAGGCGGAGGGGTTCGCGGCGTCGCTGCGGGCCGCCCAGGAGCTGGAGCGGGCCTGGCAGTCCTGCCTGGACTCCTTCCCGGAGGTGGCCGAGGTGCTGCGCGCCCACTTCGAGGCGCAGGCCCGCCGTTCGGCGGCGCGGCGCGCCGCCGACGAGGCCGAGCGCGCGGAGGGCGAGCACGCGCGGGCCCGGGCCCGGTTGGGCGCCGAGCGCTCCGAGCACCAGCGCGCCTGCGGTGAGCTCGGTGTCACCGAGGACGCCGAGGGGTTGCGCGAACTGTGCGAGCGCGCCCGCCGCGCGATCGAGGCGCTGGAACGCATGGGGGAGCTCCTCCGCCGTGACCATCCCGACGCGCTGCGCTCGCTGACGGCCTCCCAGCAGGACCACGAGCGGGCCGCCCGGGCCCGGGAACAGGCCGAGGCGCAGGCGCACGAGGCCCATCGCGGCTACGCCGAGGCCCACGCCACGCTGGCCAAGCTCCGCTCCACCCTCGGCCGCGACGCCGGCCAGGTCGGGGAGGAGGTCCGCCAGCTGGAGGAGGAGCGGCGTCGTCTGCGTTCGAAGGCCCCCGGCGCCCAGGAGCGGGTCGAGAACCGGGTCAAGGCCCTGGCCGACGCCGAGGGACGCCTGGAGAACGCGGAGAAGGAGCACGCCCGGGCCGAGGCCGACGTGGCCGACGCCGAGGACGCGCTGACCGACACCGCTGAGGTTCCCGGTGTGTGGGAGGCCGCCACCGGCGCGGAGGAGCCCCCGTTCGACCGGACCGAGTTGCGCGCCGCGATCGCGGCGGCCCTGGAGGGGGAGACGCCTCCGGGCGAGCCCGCCGCCCTGGAACGCGACCTTCTCGGCCGGATCCAGACGTTGCAGACCGCGCTGGCCGGAACCCACGACGTCCAGGCCGACCGCACCCGCGGGGTGCTGACCGTGGCGGTCAGCGAGGAGGCGGGAACCGCGCCGGTCGCGGCGACCGCGCGGCGCACCGCCGAACGCCTGACCCTCGCCGAGGACAACCTCACCGGCCGTGAGGAGCGGATCTTCGAGGAGTACCTGCTCGGCGACGTCGCCGAGGAACTGCACCGCCAGATCGGTTCGGCCGAGTCGCTGACCCGCCGGATGAACGCGGTGCTGGAGAACGCCCGCTCCAGCCAGGGCGTGCGGGTGGAACTGTCGTGGGAGCCCGCCCCCGATCTGGATCCGGCCGAGCGTTCGGCGTTCGCGCTGGCCAAGAAGTCCGTCGCCCGGCGCACGCCGGAGGAGAACGAACGGCTGCGCCGCGCCCTGATGGACCGCATCCGCGCGACCCGGGCCGAGGGGCGCAGCAGTGGCTACGCCGAGGTGCTGGCCGGCGCCCTGGACTACCGGCGCTGGTACTCCTACCGGGTGCGCATCCACGACACCGGGCCGGACGGCCAGCCGCGCGACCGTCGGATCCGCCAGCTCTCCTCCGGGGAGACACGCCTGGTGTCCTATGTGACCCTGTTCGCGGCCAGCGCCGCGTTCTACGACGCGCTGGAGACCGAGCTGGAGGGGCCGCTGCGCCTGGTGCTGCTGGACGAGGCGTTCGAGCGACTGGACGATCCGACGATCGCCCGCCTGCTGGAGCTGCTGGTGGACCTCGACATGGACTGGGCGATCACCTGGCCCTCGGGGTATGGCGTGTCGCCGAAGATCGACCGGATGCACATCTACGACATCCTCAAGCGCAAGGGCGCCTGGGGGGTGGCGTGCGCCCGCACGACGTGGAACGGCAGCGGATTCGAGCGCGCGGCGTGAGCGGCGCGCCACCGGCCGGAGATGCCGGGCGCGCCCCCGCGGCCCCCGTCGAGCGGCTGCCCGCCTACCTGCGCGCCTTCTACGCCAAGGCCGAACTCGCGGAGTTTTGGACCCGGGCGCGCCGACACGTCGAGGGCAGGCGGGCCGGCATCGACCCGGACGGCCGCCCCTCGAAGGTCGGGGTTTCGGTCACCGCCGAGACCCGTGGGGTGGTCCAGCAGCTCCCCGGTGCCGAGCGCGGCCGCGACGAACGGCCCGCTCAGGTGCGGGTGGACCTGACCGCGCTGGCCCGGAAGCTGCGCGACGAGCACGGCGTGGACCTGGCCGACCTGATCGCGGAGCACACCGGCGGCGCCCCGCTGGTCCATCGCCCCGCGCAGAAGCGGGTCAGGCGGGAACGGGCCGCCCGGGTGCGCGAACGCTTTCTCGGCGAGTTGGAACGCACCGACCTGGCCGGTGCCGCCTGGACGTCGGAGTGGCTGGACTGGTTGACCCGCGGGCTGACCGAGGAGACGGCGGCGGAGCGGGTCCGGCTCGCCCGCCACGCCTGTGACGTGCTCGCCCGGATCCACCTGGATCCGGACCGGCCGGCCGAGTCCGTCCTGGGCCTGGCCGAGCTCGCCCACGCCGAGGCGAGGGGCGGCTCCCACGGGCTGGAGGAGCGGCGCGCCCCCTTGGCGACGTTGGTGCTGCGCGCCGCCGCGTTCGCCCACGGGCGGTCCTGGAGCGATCGGGCGGAGGACGTGCGGACCCTGTGGGAGCGCTGCGGGGTGTCCACCGGCTCCCCCACCACCACGGTGTCCGCTCGTGGCCTGCTCTTCACCGGGGACCATCCCTGGGCGCGCAACCTGGGCGAGCGCGTCCGGCTGGGGCACGCCCTGCACCTGGACCGCGACGACCTGCGCGTCGCCCGGGGACTGCCCGCCCTGATCACCCCCGGGACGGTGGTCGCCGTGTGCGAGAACCCCCTCGTCCTGGAGTACGCCGCGCGGGCGGGGGCGCGCTGCCCGCTCGTCTGCGTCGGCGGACAGTTCTCGACCCTGGCCTTGGACTGGCTGCGGCTGCTGGCGGAGTCCGGGGCGAGGTTGCGCTACCACGGCGACTTCGACTGGGCCGGCCTGCACATCGCCACGCGGGTGCTGCGGCTTCCCGGCGCCCGTCCGTGGCGGATGTCGGCCGCCGACCACGCCGCGGCCCTGGCCGGGCTCGACCCCGATCGCCTGCCCCCACTGGGGCCGGGAGGTGCCGCCTGCCCGTGGGATCCGGCCCTGCCCGAGGTGATGCGGGCGGCCGGCGTGGTCGTCGAGGAGGAGTGCCCCCCGGTGCGCGCGGCCCTGGTCGCCGACCTGACCGCGTGGGGACGGGAGCGGTCGCCGCATGGGAGGCCCGGTGCCGGGTAGGGCGCAGGGTGCGGGTTATTCCCCACAACGGCTGTCATGAGGGCAACACCGGTCCGCCGGGGCACCTGCTGATAGCTTTTCCCAAGCGATCGATTCGCGTGTCAGAGCCACAACCGTGTCAGAGGAAGGTGCGTAGATGTCCGCGCCCTATTCGCTTCCCGAGCTGCCTTACGACTACAGCGCGCTTGAGCCGTGGATCTCCGGTCAGATCATGGAGCTGCACCACGACAAGCACCACGCGGCCTACGTCAAGGGCGCCAACGACGCGCTGGAGGGGCTCGCGGAGGCGCGTGACAAGGACGACCTGAGCAAGGTCAACCTGCTCCAGAAGAACCTCGCGTTCAACCTGGCCGGTCACGTCAACCACACCGTCTTCTGGCCGAACCTGTCGCCGGACGGTGGCGACAAGCCCGAGGGCGAGCTGGGTGCCGCGATCGACGACGCGTTCGGCTCCTTCGACAAGTTCCGTGCGCAGTTCAACGCGGTCGCCACCGGCATCCAGGGTTCGGGCTGGGCCATCCTCGCCTGGGACATCCTCGGCCAGAAGCTCATCATCGAGCAGCTCTACGACCACCAGGGCAACCTGGCCGCGGGTTCCTACCCGCTGCTGATGCTCGACATGTGGGAGCACGCCTTCTACCTCCAGTACAAGAACGTCAAGGCCGACTACGTCAAGGCCTTCTGGAACGTCGTCAACTGGGCCGACGTCCAGCAGCGTTTCGAGGCCGCCCGCAAGGTCGCCCTGGCCTAGCCCGGGTGGGGGCGCGCCGCGTCCGTCCCACGACGAGCAGAGGGGCGGTGCCATAGGCACCGCCCCTCTGCCGTGTCGGCGTCGGCGCGCCGTCTTCGCGGGCGGCCCTTTGGCCGCGCGGACCCGCGCGACCGGCCGCGCCCTTGGCGGCTGCGCATCGCGACGGGTGGACGGTCGGGGCCGGGAGGAGGTCAGCCGCGCAGCAGGGCCACGGCCTCGGTGACGGAGTCGACCACCGGGTGGCCGGTGGCCTCCAGGCGGTCGCGGCTCATCAGGCCCGAGGCGACCAGGATCGCGCGGGTGCCCGCCTCGACCGCGGCGTGACCGTCGTCGTCGATGTCGCCGATCAGCACGACCGTCGCGGGGTCGATGTCCTGGACGCGCAGGTGCTCCACCAGGTGTTCGGCCTTGGAGTCGTGGACGGTGTCGCGGCGACGCCCGTCGATGCGGGTGAAGTGGTCGCTCAGCCCCCGCTCCGCGATGAGGGGGACGAGGTGGTCGTGGCCCGCCATGGACAGCAGCGACTGCGTGCGTCCGGTCGCCGGCCATGACGTCAGCACGTCGATCACCCCCTCGGCCAGGTCGCAGGAGGGCAGCAGATCCAGGTAGTGGCTGTCGTAGGCGGTGTTGACGCGCTCCCACTCGGCTTCGGTGAAGGGCCGCCCCAGCAGTTCCTCGTAGCAGGCCAGGAGGGGACGGCGGAACTTCGCCCGCCAGTACTCCAGGTCCACGGGGTCACGGCCGAACTCCGCGCAGACGCGGTTGACCGCGGCGAGGTTGGCGTGGTTGTCGTTGAGGAGGGTGCCGTTCCAGTCCCAGACGATGTGGGAGATCTCGCCTGGCCGTTCGATCGCGTTGTGAAGCACGTCCTGCACTCTACGGTCCCGTGAGTCCTGCCTGTTCCCCGGCCCGGCGTCCCCCGCCGCGTCTGCGACGGGCCCGCCAGACCGCCACCGCGAGAACGGCGAACAGCGGCAGGATCACGAGCAGCAGGATCGGCACCACGACGGCGAGCAGGGCGAGCACGACGCTGGCGATGTCCTCGGCGGTGCTGGCGACCGGCGCGCCGACGCCCACGGTGACCGTGTTGAGGACCGGCCGGGCGAGGGCTTTGAGGCCGTGGAAGGCCAGGGCGATGAGAATGCCCGAGAGCACCGGCCACCACGGGCCCTCCCCCGCGGCGGCGATGTCGCCGGGGGTGACCGCGGAGACTCCGGCCCCGAAGGTGACGCCGCCCGAGGCGGGGCGCACGAACGTCTGGAGGAGGTCGTTGATGCTGTCCACCGCCGGGATCTTGTCGGCGACGATCTCCACGACCAGCAGCAGGCCGAAGACGGCGAGCACGACCGGGTGTTCCAGCCACTGCCAGCCCGAGGACAGTGGGAGCAGGTCGGTATAGCGAGCGAGCAGGCCGACGGCCAGCAACGGCACGTAGGCGTTGAGCCCGGCCGCCGAGGCCAGCCCGGTCCCGGTGAGTACCTCCAGCACGTGTCCTCCCGTCCTCGAAGGGCGCGGGAGGATCCCGCACCGCCTGTTTCGACGTCGGGACGGGGCGCGGGGTTCCGCTGTCTACTGCCGGTACTCCTCGACCTGGGCCGCGGGGCGGACCTGGGCGGTGTCGGGGTCCTTGCCGAACTCCTCCTGGGCGCGACGCTGGCGCAGGAGGTCCCAGCACTGGTCGAGCGCGGCCTCCAGGTCGCGGATGCGCTGGCGTTCCATGGGGGTGAGCCGGTGTTCGTGCTGCTCCCTCAGGTCGCGTTCCTCGGTGACGAGCTCACCGATGCGCCGGATGATGTCCTCGTCGCGGTTGCTGACGTCGCTCATGTGATCCATGTTCCGTGCCGATCCCCCTGGTTGGCAAGCATCGACCGAGGTCACCAAGGGTGAGACATCACCACCTATCGGGACGGATCAGGTTAACTCGCTCACACCGAGGGAAGGTCCCGGCCCGCCGGACGACAGCCGCCGTCCGGTGGAGCGCGTCACGGCGCGTCCCGCCTCCCCAACGCCGCCCTGGAGCACACGATGAAGTTCTATGCGGACCGCCCCCTGCGCTTCTTCCTCCAGTTCCTCAGCGACACACTCGCGCTGGCCTGGATCGCCGGCTGGGTCTGGGCGGCGGTGTCCCTCCACGAGACCCTCAGCGGTCTGGCCCGGCCGGGGGAGCTGATGGAGGACGCCGGCGGGGGGTTGAGCGCGCACATGGGCGAGGCCGCGGAACGCGCCGGCGAGATCCCGCTGATCGGCGACACCCTGAGCGAGCCGTTCACCAGCGTGGGAACCTCCGGCGAGGCGTTGAGCGAGGCGGGACAGCGCTTCCAGGAGACGGTCGCCGATCTGGCGCTGGTGGTGGCGCTGCTGACCGCGGTGATCCCCCTGCTGTTCGTGCTGGCGACCTGGCTTCCACTGCGGGCACGTTGGGTCGTGCGGGCCGGGGGCGCCCGGCGGCTGCGCGCGATGTCTCCGGAGGCCCGCGGCGAACTGCTGGCGTTGCGCGCGCTCGGCTCGGTCCCCCCGGGCCGGCTCCTCAAGATCCACTCCGACCCCGTGGGGGCCTGGCGGACCGGGGACGCCCGCACGATCGCCCGGCTGGCCGACCTGGAGCTGCGGCGCCTTGGTCTGCGCCCCTGACCCACGCCGGACCGGTTCCTTTCCCCGCGCCCGCTCTCGCCCTGTTTGCCGGACAACGCCCATCAGCGTCGATACTCGGAGGGAGACGGCTCCCTCCCGTGCCCCGCGCCGCGGCCACGCGCGCCGGCCGGTCACGCACCGGGGGCCCGGAGCACACCGCTGGAAATACCCAGAGGGGGTATCATTGGCCGAGGAAGCACAGAGGACCCAGGGGGACGCCGGCATGGCCACCTACGGCTACCACGACAACAAGCAGAAGCATCTCAACCGGCTGCGCCGGATCGAGGGCCAGGTCCGTGGGCTGCAACGGATGGTCGAGGACGACTCCTACTGCATCGACATCCTCACCCAGACGTCGGCGGTGAACAAGGCACTGCGCTCGTTCGCGCTGTCACTGCTGGATGAGCACCTCAAGCACTGCGTCGCCCACGCCGTCGCCAATGGCGGCGACGAGGCCGAGGAGAAGGTGCGCGAGGCGTCGGAGGCCATCGCCCGGTTGGTCCGCTCCTGACCTCTGACACGTCGTCACACTACGGAAACGGGAACGCCATGGCTACCAGCACCACGATCACCGTCAGCGGCATGACCTGCGGGCACTGCGTCGCGTCCGTGAAGGAGGAGGTCGGCGCCCTGCCGGGTGTGACGTCCGTGGACGTCGACCTGGAGAGCGGGCGGGTCACCGTCGACAGCGAGGGGCCGCTGTCCCGCGAGCAGCTCGACGCGGCCGTCGCCGAGGCCGGTTACGAGATCGTCGCCTGATCCTCTCCCCTCCCCCGCGCGCCGCGGGGTGGACGCGCACTTGCGTCCACCCCGCGGCGTGGCGATGGGCGGTCATACCGCTCCGCGCGCCATCTCCACCTGCTGGCGCACCTGGTCCTGGTCCAGGTACTGCGACGTCTCCTCCGGATCGACCAGGGTGTCGATCTTGCGGTTGAGGAAGCCCAGCCGCGACACCTCACCGCCGAGCAGGGCCCGGATCGCCCAGTTGGTCGCGACCCGTGCCCGGCCGGGTCCCGAGGGCAGCGCGTACAGGTGGTAGGCGCGGGTGATGCCCAGCGCCGGAAGACCCGTGATCTCCTTGCCCAGGGGACGGGCCACCGCGTCGCGCCCGCTGAGGTCGACCAGCAGGCCCAGGTCCTTGTGCCGGTACTCCTGCAGGGGCTGTCCCAGCAGCGAGGCGATGACGTTGTCGGCGAGGAGGTGCCCCTGCCGCATGGCGTGCTGCGCGGTGGGCGGGCACAGCGCCCCCTCCTCGTCCTTGCTCAGGTCGGGGACGGCGGCGGAGTCGCCGGCGGCCAGGATCTCGGGGCTGCCGGGCACGGCCAGGTCCGCGCCCACGACGAGCTTGCCCTTGTTCGTGGCCAGGCCGGTCGCCTCCATCAAGGGGCTGGGCGAGGTGCCCGCGGTCCAGATCAGGGTGCGGCAGGGCAGCACGCGGTCGTCGGTCAGCGTGACCTTGTCCTCGGTGGCCTCCTTGACGCTCACCCCCAGGGACACCTGCACGCCGCGCTGTCTGAGCAGGTTCATCGCCGCGTCGCCCAGGCTCTCGCCGAGCTCGGGCATCAGCCTGGGCGCGATGTCGATGAGGTGCCAGCTGATGGACTCGCGCAGCCGTGGGTAGCGCTTGCACGCCTCCTCGCACAGCAGCTCCAGTGACGCCGCCGTCTCGACGCCGGTGTAACCGCCACCGACGACGAGGAAGGTGCAACGTTCCTCGCGTTCCTGCGGATCGTCGCTGGCATTGGCCAGCTCGAGCTGGGCGAGCACGTGGTCACGCAGGTAGACGGCCTCGGCGAGGTTCTTGTTGCCCCGTCCGTGCTGGATGAGCCCGGGGATGTCGAAGACCCTGGTGTTGCTTCCCGGGACAAGCACCAAACGGTCGTAGGGGACGTAGGTGGTCTCGCCGGAGATCTTGCGCGCCACGACGGTGCGCGACTTGGTGTCGACACCGATGGCGGCCCCGGGGACCATCTTGGTCCGGCGCAGCAGCCGGTGCAGCGAAACCGCGATCGACTGCGGGGTCAGCAGCCCGGAGGCGACCTGGGGCAGCAACGGCTGGTAGAGCATGTAGTCGTTGGGTGTGATGAGGACCAGTTCCGCCGCGTCCTTGGGGATGCGCCGCTCCATCCGGCGCAGCGCGTTCAGCCCCGCGAAACCGGCTCCGACCACCACGATGCGAGGCCGTGCCATCGTCGAACCACTCCCCCTCGAAGACGGCCCGGCGTCATCCGCGCCCTGTGCCACGGGCGCCGGGCGGTTCAGGTTCACGGCTCCGCTGCCCTGGCGCCCACCACTCAAACGTGACGCGATCGCGCCCGGGAGGGTGGGCGCGGGTCATCCCCCGGGGCGCGCGGAGGCGAGCAGCGCGGCGCGTCCCATGGCCAGGAGCAGGTCGGCCATGCGGCCGGAGGGGAGGCGGCCGGCGCTGTGCGGGGTGGAGTTGAGCAGGCCGAAGGTCGCGTGCACGGCGGCGCGCAGCTCTTCCGCGGAGACGCCGGGGCGCAGCCGGGCGAGGACGTCGACCCACTGTTCGACGTAGCCCCGTTGGAGCCGGCGGACCCGCCGCCGTTGCGGCTCGGGCACGTTGCCCAGTTCGCGATCGTGGACGGTGATGAGGGCGGGCTCGCCCAGCGCGAAGGCGATGTGGCCGCGCAGCAGCCGGTCCAGGGCGTCCTCGGGCGAGTGGGCCGCGGCGACGTGGGCGGCGCCGTCGGCGGCCAGGCGCTCGCTGATGTCTAGCAGCATGGCGGCCAGCAGGGCCTCCTTGCCGGGGAAGTGCCGGTACAGGGCGGGGCCGCTGGTGCCGACCGCGCGCCCCAGCTCCTCGATGGAGACCCCGTGGAAGCCCCGCGCGGCGAACAGGTCGGCGGCGGCGCGCAGGATCGCGTCACGGCGACCGGTCCGGCCGGCCCCAACGTGGTCGATGGCCATCGTCCCTCCCGCCTCGGGGATCCTCCCCCTACCGTGACCCTGGACACGGCTGTTAACGATCATTAACATCGACCATGTTAGCGGTCATTAACATCTCGCGACCAGAGGGGAACCCATGAGCAGGGCACCCGTGCTCACCTCGGCGGTCGACACCACCGGCGCGGCCTTCCAGGCCAACGCCGAGGTCAACCGCGCGCTGGCGGCCGAACTACGGGAGCGGATCACGACGGCCGCGGCCGGCGGGCCGGAGAAGGCCCGCGCCCGCCACGTCGAGCGCGGCAAGCTCCTGCCGCGCGACCGCGTGGACGCGCTCCTGGACCCCGGATCGCCCTTCCTCGAACTCTCCCCCCTGGCCGCCTTCGGCATGTACGGGGCCGACGGCCACGACGCTCCCGCCGCCGGCATCATCACCGGGGTGGGCCGCATCCAGGGCCGCGAGGTCGTGGTGGTCGCCAACGACGCCACCGTCAAGGGCGGCAGCTACTACCCGATGACGGTCAAAAAGCACCTGCGCGCCCAGGAGGTGGCCCTGCACAACCACCTGCCGTGCGTCTACCTGGCCGACTCCGGCGGCGCGTTCCTCCCGATGCAGGACGAGGTGTTCCCCGACCGCGAGCACTTCGGACGGATCTTCTACAACCAGGCCACCATGTCCCGGCTGGGCATCGCCCAGATCGCGGCCGTGCTCGGCTCGTGCACGGCCGGCGGCGCCTACGTCCCCGCCATGAGCGACGAGGCCGTCATCGTCCGCGACCAGGGGACGATCTTCCTCGGCGGTCCTCCCCTGGTCAAGGCCGCCACCGGCGAGGTGGTCACGGCCGAGGAGCTGGGCGGCGGCGACCTGCACACGCGCGTCTCCGGAGTCGCCGACCACCTGGCCGAGGACGACGCGCACGCGCTGGAGATCGTCCGGCGGATCGTCTCCACCCTCGGTCCGCGCCCCGCGCCCGCCTGGGAACAGCTCCCCGCGCGCCCTCCTGCGGCCGATCCCGAGGAGCTGTACGGGGTGATCCCCGCCGACACGCGCACCCCCTACGACGTCCGCGAGGTGATCGCGCGCGTCGTCGACGCCAGCGAGTTCACCGAATTCAAGGCGGAGTACGGGACGACGCTGGTGACCGGCTTCGCCCACATCCACGGCCACCCCGTCGGCATCGTCGCCAACAACGGCATCCTGTTCTCCGAGTCCGCGCTCAAGGGCGCGCACTTCATCGAACTGTGCGACCGCCGTTCCATCCCGCTGGTCTTCCTGCAGAACATCTCCGGTTTCATGGTCGGCCGCGACTACGAGGCCGGTGGTATCGCCAAGCACGGCGCGAAGATGGTCACCGCCGTCGCCTGCGCGCGGGTCCCCAAGTTCACGGTGGTCATCGGGGGCTCCTTCGGAGCCGGGAACTACAGCATGTGCGGCCGGGCCTACTCCCCCCGGTTCCTGTGGATGTGGCCCAACGCCCGGATCTCGGTGATGGGGGGCGAGCAGGCCGCCTCGGTCCTGGCGACCGTGCGCCGCGACCAGATGGCCGCGCGCGGCGAGGAGTGGGACGCCGAGGCCGAAGAGGAGTTCAAGGCCCCCATCCGCGAACAGTACGAGCGTGAGGGCAACCCCTACCACTCCACCGCCCGGCTATGGGACGACGGGATCATCGACCCCGTCGACACCCGTACCGTGCTCGGGCTCGCCCTGGCCGCGGCGCGACACGCACCGCTGGAACCGGTCGGTTACGGCGTCTTCCGGATGTGAGGCAGTGATGGTCAGCGGGACGGAGTCACAGATGATCGACGGGGCCGAGCCCACCGGGACCCCCCACCCCGCGGTCCGCGGCGGCACGGGCGCCGCCCCGGTCGTGCTCGTCGCCAACCGGGGCGAGATCGCGGTGCGGATCATGCGCACGCTGCGCCGGCTGGGGATGCGCTCGGTCGCGGTGCACAGCGACGACGACGCCGGCGCCCGGCACGTGCGCGCCGCCGACAGCGCGGTGCGGTTGGCCGGGGACGGCCCCGCGGGCGGTTACCTCGACGGCGCGGCCATCATCGCCGCGGCCACGGCCACCGGGGCCACCATGGTCCACCCCGGTTACGGGTTCCTCTCGGAGAACGCCGCGTTCGCCCGCGCCTGCGCCGACGCGGGACTGACCTTCATCGGTCCACCTCCGGAGGCGATCGAGGCGATGGGCGACAAGATCCGCGCCAAGCGGACCGTCGCCACGGCGGGGGTCCCGCTCCTGCCCGGCTTCGCCGAGGAGGCCGGGCGGCCCATGGACGACGGGGAGCTCGTGGCCGCGGCCCAGCGCGTCGGGTACCCGTTGCTGATCAAGCCGTCGGCCGGGGGCGGCGGCAAGGGCATGCGCCTGGTGGGCGACCCGTCGGAGCTGGCGAGCGCCGCCGCAGCTGCGCGCAGGGAGGCTCTCGCCTCCTTCGGTGACGCCACCCTCCTGGTGGAACGGTTCGTGGAGCGTCCCCGCCACATCGAGGTGCAGGTGCTCGCCGACGCCCACGGCAACGTCGTCCACCTCGGCGAACGGGAGTGCAGCCTCCAGCGACGGCACCAGAAGATCGTCGAGGAGGCCCCCTCCCCCCTGCTCGACGCGGACCTGCGCGCGGCGATGGGCGGCGCGGCCGTGGCCGCCGCCAAGTCCTGCGGCTACGTAGGCGCGGGGACGGTGGAGTTCATCGTCTCGGGCACGGGCAGCGGCGAGTACGCCTTCCTGGAGATGAACACCCGGCTCCAGGTCGAGCACCCCGTCACCGAGGAGGTCGTGACCATCGGCGGTGTGCGCGGGGTCGACCTGGTCGAGCTCCAGGTGCGTGTCGCCATGGGCGAGCCGTTGCCCTTCTCGCAGGCCGACATCGGTTTCGCTGGACACGCGGTGGAGAGCCGGGTCTACGCCGAGGACCCCGCGCGCGGTTTCCTGCCCACGGGCGGCAGCGCGCTGCTGTTGGAGGAACCCGCGGGCGAGGACGTGCGCGTCGACTCCGGTCTGGCCGAAGGCGCGCGGATCACCTCGGCCTATGACCCGATGCTCGCCAAGGTCATCACCTGGGGACCCGACCGCGGCGCCGCGCTGCGCCGCATGGACACCGCTCTGGCGGGTTACGGGCTGCTGGGGTGCGACACCAACGTCGCGTTCCTGCGCCGCCTGCTGGGCCACCCCGAGGTCGCCGCGGGCCGGCTGGACACCGGCCTGACCGAACGGGTCCGCGCGGAGCTCACCGCCGGCGAGCGGGAGGTCCCCGACGCCGTCTACGCGGCCGCGGCCCTGGACCGTCAGCTCGCCTTGGAGCCCTCCGGCCCCGTCGTGGACCGCTTCGACGTCCCCGACGGCTGGCGGATCGGCGGCCCCGCGTGGACGACGTGGCGATTGCGCGCCCCCGGCGCGGACCCCGTCGCGGTCCGGGTGCGTCGCCGCGACGGCGTGGGGCGCCGCTTCGAGGTGCGTGTCGGTGACGGCGCGCCGGTACGGGCGAGCGCGTCACGCGGCGCGGGCGGCCGCTCCCTCACCCTCACCTACGGCGGGCTGTCCCTGCGCTTCTCACGCGCGCTGGAGGGGGAGGTGCTGTGGCTGGGCCGTGAGGGCGCCACCTGGCGGCTGCACGAGGAGACGCTGCTCGCACCGACCCGCGCGGGTGAGGGCGCGGGCGACGGGACCCTGCGGAGCCCCATGCCGGGGACCGTGCTCTCGGTGGCCGTGGCGGAGGGCGACTCCGTGACGGCCGGCGCCCCGGTGGTGGTGGTCGAGGCGATGAAGATGGAGCACGCCGTCACCGCGCCGATCGACGGGGTGGTCACCGCGCTGCCGGCGCGCCCCGGGCAGTCCGTGGCCATGGACGCCGTCCTGGCCGTCATCACCGCCTCTCCCGCGGGCGATCCCGCCGGGGACGGGGCCGTCACCAGGAGCGAAGAGGAGTCAGCGTGAGCCACCGGCTGTCGGAAGAGTACGAGGAGCTGCGCCGCAGCGTCGAGGCGTTCGCCCACGAGGTCGTCGCGCCCGTGATCGCCGGCCACTACGAGCGAGGCGAGTTCCCCTACGAGATCGTCGCCCGCATGGGCGAGATGGGACTGTTCGGCCTGCCCTTCCCCGAGGAGTACGGGGGCATGGGCGGCGACTACTTCGCGTTGTGCCTGGCCTTGGAGGAACTGGCCAGGGTCGACTCCTCCGTCGCGATCACCCTGGAGGCCGGCGTCTCGCTGGGCGCGATGCCGATCTTCCGGTTCGGTTCGGCCGAGCAGAAGAAGACCTGGCTGCCCCGGCTGTGCTCGGGCGAGGCACTGGGCGCGTTCGGCCTGACCGAGCCCGGGGGCGGATCCGACGCCGGCGCCACCCGCACCACGGCGCGGCTGGAAGAGGGCCACTGGGTCGTCAACGGGACGAAGTCGTTCATCACCAACTCCGGCACCGACATCACCGCCCTGGTCACGGTCACGGCGGTCACCGGACGACGCCCCGACGGCCGGCCCGAGATCTCGGCGATCCTGGTGCCCGCGGGAACGCCCGGGTTCTCCGTGGGGCAGCACTACTCGAAGGTCGGCTGGAACGCCTCCGACACCAACGAGCTGGTGTTCGAGGACTGCCGGGTGCCCGAGGAGAACCTGGTCGGCGAGCGCGGCCGCGGCTACGCCCAGTTCCTGCGCATCCTCGACGAGGGGCGGATCGCGATCGCGGCGCTGTCGGTGGGCCTGGCCCAGGGGTGCGTGGACGAGAGCCTGCGCTACGCGGCCGAGCGTGAGGCGTTCGGCCGGCACATCGGCCACTACCAGGCGATCCAGTTCAAGATCGCCGACATGGAGGCCCGGGCGCACACCGCGCGGCTGGCCTACTACGACGCCGCGGCGCGCATGCTCGCGGGCGAGCCGTTCAAGAAGCAGGCGGCGATCGCCAAGCTGGTGGCCTCCAACGCCGCGATGGACAACGCCCGCGACGCCACCCAGGTCTTCGGCGGATACGGCTTCATGAACGACTACGCGGTGGGCCGTTTCTACCGCGACGCCAAGATCCTGGAGATCGGCGAGGGCACCAGCGAGGTGCAGCGCATGCTCATCGCCCGCGAACTGGGCCTGCCCGCCTGATCCACGCCGGCAGAGGATCCCCGCGAGTCTCGTCGCGGGGATCCGGCCGCCTCGCGCGGTCCTCGCCGTGGGGTGAGCGGTCAGCCGCCACGGGGGCTGGGAGCCCCATCGGGGGCGGCGAGGATGTGCGGCTGGCCATGGGGCTCAGGGAGCGGTCCCGGCCTCCTCTCCCCGGCCGTCTCGCGCCCGGCCGCCACGCGCGGGAGCGCCGGGACGGGGCGCCGGCCGGCTGGACGTCGGCCGGCGCTTCGGGGGCCGGACGGCCCACCGAGCCCCCTCCGTCGGAGCCGGGCGTTCGGCGAGGCGGGCCATATGGAACGGTCACCGCCGGCGCCACCACGGCACCTCGCGGCTCAGACCGCGGCCCAGCCGTTGTCGACCGGCAGCACGACGCCGTTGATGTTGCTCGCGGCCTCGGAGGCGAGGAAGACGATCGCGGCGGCCTGCTCCTCGGCCTCGGCCGGGTGCCCGATGTTGCGCATGTAGGAGGCGAGGACCCCGGGACCGTGCGCCTCGGCCTGGGCGTCGACGGTGATGCCGGTACGGGTGCCTCCGGGGGCGATGGCGTTGGCGCGGATCCCCTTCTCCCGGTACATCACGGCGACCGACTTGGTCAGGCCGGCGACACCGTGCTTGGAGGCCGTGTAGGCGGCGCCGGCGGCGCTACCGCGCAGCGACGCCTCCGAGGCGGTGAAGACGATGGCGCCCTTCCCCGCGTCCAGCATGTGCGGCAGCACGGCGCGGGTGAGCATGAAGGGGGCGGTGAGATTGACGCGCAGGACACGCTCCCACTCGCCGTCCTCGGTGTCGGCGGCGGCCGACATGCGGTCCATGATCCCGGCGTTGTTGACCAGCACGTCCACACCGCCGAAGGACTCGACGGCGGTGGCCGTCACCCTGTCGACGACGGTCTGGTCGCTGAGGTCTCCGGCGACCACCACGGCGGTGCCACCGGCCTCCTCGATCTCGCCGGCGACCGCGCGGACCTTGGCCTCGTCGATGTCGGCGATCAGGACCCGGTCCCCTTGGGCCGCGAACTTCAGGGCGGCGGCCCGGCCGATGCCCGAACCCGCACCCGTCACGATCACGCCACGGCCCACCGGGCCGGAATTACCGTTCACGTCGTTCTCCATTGTCCGTCTGGCGCGGCGGAGCGCGGCTTGTGGCCGGTTTGCGCTGTTCCCGCCGCCTGAGGACTTCAGCGTACGACTTTATGGCACTCAACGCCAAAAAGAGATCGGGGAACCGCCACGCCGATCGTGACGGCTCCCCGACAGGCCGGAGGGACGGGGAGGGGCGGAACGCGCGAGGATGTCCCCATGGAGGACGCCACGCACACGGACGCGCAACGCCCACGCCCCCGGACCGGACGCCCGCCCCTGAGCGAGCAGAGCAAGGCCGCCACCCGGCTGCGCATCGCCCACGAGGCGGTGCGCCTCTTCACCGCCCAGGGGGTGGCCAAGACCTCCTCCGCCGAGATCGCCCGCGCGGCCGACATCTCCCCGCGCACCCTGTGGCGCTACTTCTCCGCCAAGGAGGAGTGCGTCAGCCCGTTGCTGTCGGCCGGCGTCGAGGCCCTGGTGACGGCCCTGCGCGACCGAACCCCCGGCCAGGTCTTCAGTGAGGCGCTGCGCTCGCTCTCGGTGGAACGCTCGGGAAACTCCTGGGCCATCGTGCAGCTCGTCCGCCTGACCCGTACCGAGCCGGGGGTGCGCTCCGTGTGGGTGCGGACCCATCTGGACGCCGAGCCGCTGATCGCCGAGGTGATCGCCCTGCGCATCGGCGCCTCCCCGGAGGACCTGCGCCCCCGCGTCCAGGCGGCGGTGCTCAACGTGGCCCTGCGCGCGGCGGTGGAGGACTTCGCCTGGCACCCCCGCGACGACGGCCGCTCCCTCGACGACACCGTGCGCGAGGCCCTCGCCATCGCGGCCGAGGGGCTGTCCGACTGACCCCCGAACTCGATCCCCCCGCTCCTGCCCGTGAGAGCGGGCCGCCGCGGGGCACTGGGCCTAGGACGGGACGACCGGTCGCAGACTCCACGCGCCGGAGCCCGGCACGTGAATCAGGGGGATGACCGTGGCAACCGAAGGCAGTACCCGCGCCGTCGTCACCGCGCTCGGCGCCAACCTGGGGATCGCCGTGACGAAGTTCGCCGCCTGGGCGCTCACCGGTTCCTCGGCGATGCTCGCCGAGTCCATCCACTCCGTCGCCGACTCCGGCAACCAGGTCCTGCTCCTCGTCGGCGGCCGGCGGGCCCGGCGGCGGGCCACCCCGGAGCATCCCTTCGGCTACGGCCGCGAGCGCTACGTCTACGCCTTCCTCGTCTCGATCGTGCTGTTCGCCCTGGGCGGCCTGTTCGCGTTGTACGAGGCCTGGCACAAGATCAGAGATCCCCACCCGATCACCTCATGGCACTGGGTCCCCATCGTGGTGTTGCTGGTCGCCATGGCGATGGAGGCGACCGCGCTGCGCACGGCGGTCAAGGAGTCCAACGCGGTGCGCGGGGACACCGGCTGGGTGGGGTTCGTACGCCGCTCCAAGGCGCCGGAGCTGCCGGTGATCCTCCTTGAGGACACCGGCGCGCTCCTCGGCCTGGTGTTCGCGCTCGCCGGGGTCACGTTGACGCTGATCACCGGGAACGGCGTGTGGGACGGCCTGGGGACCGCCATGATCGGCCTCCTCCTCGTGGCCATCGCGGTGGTCCTCGCGGTGGAGATGAAGAGCCTGCTGATCGGGGAGGCGGCGAGCGGGGAGCACGTCCGGTTGATCCAGGAGGCCATCGAGACGGGCGCGGACGTGGAGGGGGTCATCCACATGCGCACCATGCACCTGGGCCCCGAGGAACTGCTCGTGGCCGCCAAGATCGCGATCGACGTCGAGGACTCGGCGGTCCAGGTGGCCACGGCGATCGATTCGGCCGAGCGCCGGATACGCGCGGCCGTGCCGATCGCCCGGCTGATCTACCTGGAACCCGACGTACGGCGTTACACCCTCCCGAACGGATCGGGCCCCTCGCCGGCTGGAACGACCTGAGGGAACGGCTCCCCGGCCACTCCCGCGCTCAGGGCTCGGACCGGGACCGGGGCGCGGGCACCGTGGGCGCGCCGTCCCCGGCGGCCGCGGAGTCGTCCTGCCAGTCCAGGAGCAGGTAGGTGGTGTCGAAGTCGCGTCCGCGCCACTGTTCCAGGGACAGGTACAGGCAGTCGTCGGGCTCGTCGGAGAGCGGGATCGTGAACTGGTAGCAGCCGAAGTCGCGCAGGACCTCGCGCAGGGACCTGGCCCGGCGGCGGCGGACACCGGCCGTGTCGGCCTGCCACGCCTCGGGCCGGGAGAGGTCGGTCTCGCGTACGATTCCCCGGATCATGAGTCCCCCCTTCGGCAGGCGCGCCGACCCACGCGAGGCCGGCCTCACGATCGTTGTCCCCGCTCGGGGCGGGCCCCACTCCTCGACCCGGCGGCCGGGCGAACAAGGAACGCGCCGCCTCGCCGATGTCGGCGAGACGGCGCGTACGCGGTCTCCTGGCGCGTGGCCGTCACCGCCAGGAGCTCTGTCCTCCGGTCGAGGTCGGCTGCCCCGCGCTCGCGGCGTCCCCGACGGTGATGGCGTGCTCCACCAGGGTGATGAGCGTCGCCTTCGTGGAGGTGCGGTCACGCGCGTCCACCTGCACGATCGGGATGTTCTCGTTGAGCGTGAGGGCGTCACGGACCTCGGAGGCCGTGTGCGGGTAGTAGCCGTCGAAGCCGTTGATGGCCACGATGAACGGCAGCCGCGCCTCCTCGAAGTAGTCGATGGCCGGGAAGCAGTCGGCCAGCCGGCGGGTGTCGACCAGGACGACGGCGCCGATCGCGCCCTTGACGAGGTCGTCCCACATGAACCAGAAGCGGTGCTGGCCCGGCGTGCCGAACAGGTAGAGGATGAGGTCGGAGTCCAGTGAGACGCGGCCGAAGTCCATCGCCACCGTGGTGGTCTGCTTGTCCGGCGTCTTGGCGAGGTCATCGACCCCGACGCTGGCGCTGGTCATGACGGCTTCGGTGGTCAGCGGCACGATCTCGGAGACGGAGCCCACGAACGTGGTCTTGCCGACGCCGAACCCTCCGGCGACGACGATCTTGACCGACGTCATCGCACTCGCCACAGCACCGCCCTCATCGGCCGCGCTAGAGCTTGCGAAGTCCACTGAGCACCCTTTCAAGCAGGTTGGTGTTGGGCCGGCTGTCGGTGTTGAGCGACGATCTGATCTGGACCAGCCCCTGCTCCGACATGTCCGCCACGAGCACCCGAGCGACACCTAGCGGAATCCGCAGCAGTGCGGAGATCTCCGCGACGGAGCGCCATTCCCGGCACAGATCGCTGATTGCCTGGCATTCGGGGGTCAGGGTCCCGAACTCGTTGCGAGCGGTCGCAGTCGTGGAGATCAGCGCCTCCAGCGGCAGCTGCGACCGCGGTTTGGTACGCCCCCGCGTCACAGCGTAGGGGCGTACGAGCGAACTCGGCGCGCTGTTGGCGGCCGGCCACTGCTGTCGGTCTTGTGGTTGCTGGCCGTGCCGCGGAGCGTCGGCGCCCGACACACCGTCCGTCAGCGCCCGGGAGGCGCCGGCGGGCTGGTGTCCGAACCATGAGGTGCTCCCGGCATCCCTACCGTGAGGTGCCACCACTTCCTCCTGTCGGTGGTGGTTCAGTGGACGCCCGAAGTGCGCGCCGCCGGGGTCAGCGCCCGGCCGGCTCGCTCCACGAGAAGGGTCATCTCGTAGCCGATGAGGCCGAGGTCACACTCCGCCGCGGCGAGGACCGCCAAGCACGAACCATCACTGATCGCCATGATCATCAACAGACCGCGCTCCATCTCCACGACGGTCTGAGCGACCGCGCCGCCCTCGAAGACCCGGGCAGCCCCCTGCGTGAGGCTGGACAGCCCCGAGGCGATCGCCGCGAGCTGGTCGGCGCGGTCCGTGGGAAAGCCCGCGGACGCCGCGAGCGGCAGTCCGTCGGACGACACCACGATCGCGTGCGCGACGTCAGGCACACGGTTAGCGAAGTCAGTGATCAGCCAGTTGAGCTCGTTCACCGGTTGACTCATCTGCTCTCCTGTCGGTCCCAGCCTTCGCATCGGCCGTCGGGGGTGGAGCCGGCCAAAAGCCAAGATTTCATCGTTATCGACTTTATTGCGAGTGAATGTCCAAGAAGTGCGGATGATGCTAATTCATGGCTCATCCGTGATCTACGGCGCCCCCGCCGGCACGGTCCACGGGCCGGCCCCCGGACCATGTCCGGGGAGCGTCTCCCATCGATCCTGGCGACCACTACTTCTCCTTGGACGACTGCTGTTCTCCGGCAATGTTGCGGCCCTGACGGACCCCCTGCTGGAAGCTGGAGAACCTGCTGCGGACCCGCTCGGCGGAACGTGTCGGGATCTGCTTGAAGTTCTCCGGCTGGGGAGCCGTACCGGGAACAAGGTTTGCCTTGGGAACGCGTTTTGGCAAGCCCGCGGACGTCAAGCCACCGGCGACGGGCTCGCTGGCGCTCTTGGCGGCCTTCCATCCGGTGTCGGCCTCCGAGCGCCACTCGTCCTCGGGACGTCCCGAGGAGGGCGCAGCCGGCGGCTCGGGAGCGCTCATCGGCTCGGCCTTGGCTCCGGCCGGCACGCCCGCGCTGTTGGGCGGCGTTCCCAGGCCGATCGGCCCGGTCTCGGGGGCGGTGACGGCCGGACGCACCGTGCGACGGCGGAACCAGTTCGACTCGATCGAGTCGAAGATCGGCAGCGGGCCGCTGTTGTTGTCCGGGGCGGGCGGGACCACGGTCCCGTGGCTTGAGCCGCTGCCGTAGCGCTTCGACAGGTAGGCCGTGGAGCCGTACCCCTCACGGGAGTCCTGTCCGGGCGGGGTGGCCGGCGGCTGGACCTGGTAGGGCTGCGGCGTGGCCGCCTGCTCCTTCCAGGGCCGGGACTCCTCCAGCGGCTGCTGCGGGGAGGACTGGGGCTGCTCCCGCCACAGCGGCTGCTCCTCGACCGGGCGCGGCGTGGCCGCCGGGGGCTCGACCGGACGCTCGGGCTGGAGGGGCTGCGGGGCCTGCGCCGTGGGCTCGGGCCGGGCCGGCTGCGGGGACTGCGCGGGACGCTCGGGCTCGGCAGGCTTCTTCCAGGCGTCGTTCCACAGGTCCTGGCCGCTCGGCGGGTGCTCCTCACGTGCCCGGCCGGCCTGCGCCGGGTCGGGACGCTTGGGCAGGGTCTCGCGCCGGTCCTGTTCCCACAGGGGCCGCTCCTCGCCGGCCGGGGTCTGCCACGCCTCGGCGGGGTCGGAGGGCGCGGGAGCCGAGGCGAAGGCCGCCGTCGCCTCGGCGTAGGTGTCGGGGACGCCGGCGCGCCCGCCGCCCAACGCCGGCGGGGTCGGGTCGACCGGGGTGATCAACAGGTCGGCCGGCAAGACGATCAGCGCGGTGATACCCCCGTTGTGGGCGGGGCGCAGGCGCACCTGGATGCCGTGCCGGTTGGCCAGGCGACTGACGACGAACAGACCCATTCGGCGGGAGACCGCGACGTCGATGACAGGGGGCTCGGCCAGCCGCTGGTTGGTCGCCTCGATCTCGTCGGGCGACATCCCGATGCCGCTGTCGGTCACCTCGACCATCACCTCACCGCCGTCAAGGGCGCGGGCGGTGACCGAGACCTGGGTGTCGTGGGAGGAGAAGGAGGTCGCGTTCTCGACCAGCTCGGCCACGAGGTGGATGACGTCGTTGACCGGCCGGCCCAGGACGGAGATGTGCGAGGGGGCGCGGACGTTGACCCGCTCGTACTGCTCGACCTCGGAGATCGCACCGCGCAAAACGTCCACCAGCGGGATGGGCTGGGCCCACTTGCGGGTGTTGTCCTGACCGGACAGGACGAGCAGGTTCTCGTTGTTGCGGCGCATGCGCGTCGCCAGGTGGTCGAGCTGGAACAGGTCGGCGAGACGGTCGGCGTCCTGCTCGCTCTGCTCCAGACCGTCGATCAGGCGGATCTGCCGTTCGACCAGCGTCTGGCTACGGCGTGAAAGGTTGACGAACATCGAGTTGACGTTGCTGCGCAGCGCGGCCTCGTCGGCGGCCAACCGCAGGGCCACGCGGTGGACCTCGTCGAAGGAGCGCGCCACCTCGCCGATCTCGTCGCTGGAAGCCACGTCGATCGGGGTGATGCGGATGTCGTCGACATCGGCGTTGGTCTCACGCATCCGGTGGATCGCCTCGGGAAGGTCCTGTTCGGCGATCCGCATGGCGCCCTCACGCAGCCGCCGCAGGGGACGGACCATGGAACGGGCGACGAGCATGGTGATGACGATGACCGCGGCGATGACCGCCAGAATCACCAGCGAGTCGAAGATCGCCCGGTTGAGCGCGTTCCCCTTGAGGTCGGCGGCCTGTTGACGGGTGTCGGCGGCGATCTGGGACTCGACCTGCTGCATGAGCCCCAGCGACTCGGTGGAGACCTCCTGGTACTCGGCGGCGCTGTCGCCGGAGGTCAGGCCGGTCAGCTGCTGGTCGGTGTTGGTGCGGATCATCACCCGCAGCCGCATGGTGGCCATGCGGCTGACCTCCAGGCCGGTGAAGGTGTCGTCGTAGATCTTGCGCTGCTCGATCGTCGCGCTGGACTGGAAGTTCTGGAGGTTGTTGTCGTAGCGCGCCCGGGCGCCCTCGATGGACTCCTGGATACCGCCGGACATCGACCCGCGCATCAGGGAGTACAGCATCAGCGAGGACTCGTGGGAGAGCTGGTCGCGCGCCCGGCTGAGTTCGGCGAGGGTGCGGGCGCTCTCGCGCAGCGAGGTGTTGTCGGTTCCTTCGGCGATCGTCTCGGTGAAGCCGACGAGGGTGTTGTTGAGCTGACGGTACTTCGTGACCGCGGGGAGGACCGAGATACGGGTCTCACTCACCTCGTCGCGGATCGTGGACAGGTTCTCCAGGTTCGTCAACATCGCCTGGAGCCGGTTGGAGATCAGCTCGGTGCCGGGGTCTCCAAGCTCGTTGGCGCCGTTGCGCACCTCGTTGACCGCCTGGTCGACGACTTTCTGCTGGTCCTCCAGTTGTTTACCGAGCTCGGGCGAGCGTTCGGCGGGGTTGGGATCGTCGGCGATGTAGGCCGCCGTCAGCAACCGTTCCCGGCCGAGCTCGTTACCAAGCGTGACGACCGTCTCAGTGAGCGCGGCCATACTCTCGATCCGCTCGTGGGTGAGCGTTCCGGAGACGTTCTCCGAGATGCGCAACCCACCGAGCAGCACCGCGACCGCGGTGGGGAGGACGATGAGCGCGACGAGGCGGGATCGCACGCGCCAGTTGCGCGGCGCCCACCAACGGGCCGGACGCTCCGACTGCTCCTCGTCTCCGCCGGCGTGTTCCGCCTGTTCGGGGAGCTCGTCGTGGGCCGAATCGGCTCCAATTCCCGTCGCTCGTGTCGACACGGACCCTCGCAACCTTTCGTGTTACCGCCTCGGGCAACGGACATGGACTCCCTGAGCACGATCCACCCGGCCTGCGTGTGGAGGCCTGAGGGATGCCGGGGACGGCCGATCGGCCTGCCGCACACGGCGATCCGGCGCCGAGAAGGGGGGAAGCTTTCTTCGCCAGGACCCGACTCATGGGGGGGAGAGGCGTCGTCCACCATTAAACCGAAACGGGGGACGTGAGATCGATAGCGTATCAATCCGTCCGGACGTCCGGGATACCTCGATTATCCCTAATGCCGGACTCGATCTGACGATGGATTATTCATCCTCCCTGCTATCCGGTCCAGCACTCTCCCGCATCAGTGAGGTCACGATCCCCCCACCGCTCCGTCCCGCTCTTCGATAACTTTTCGGACACACCCTGAGCTCCCTGTCAACCGATTCCCCGAAGTGGCATTCTGTGTCCGCACACGCACGTTTCGGGGGGAGCGTCTGTGAGGCACGGTGAACGCGCGCGCCCATTCCAGGGCGGATACGGGGGCGTCCGCGCTGCGGCGGTGGTGCTCCTGGGGGCCTGGCTGGCGATCGCGGGGGCCACCCCGACCGCCGCCGGAACACCTCCCGGGCCGGCCAGGCTCGGAGACGACCTGGACGACGGCCCTGGACCACAGGACTCCGTCGGGGCGCTCAAGAGCCGGATCGCGGCGGTACAGGCCCGGCTGGACGACCTTCAGAGCGCGGCGGACCAGGCCATCCTCGACTACCACGGGGAACTGGACCGTCTGGACGAGGCCGAGAAGGCCTATGACAGCGCCCGGAGCAAGGCGGCCAACGCGGGGGAACGCCGTGAGGCGGCGCGCCGCGACGCGGCCCGCTACGCCGCCTCCGCCTACATGGGCGCCGACCTGAGCATGGCGACCGCGTGGGTCTCCCCTGACGGCCCCCAGGAGGTCGCCGACCGCAGCGGCTACCTCCGCCTGCTGGCCGACCGACGGAACGATGTCGTGGACCGGGCGACCGCCTCCAGCACCGCGGCCGACGCGATCGAGGAGCACGCAGCGCAGACCCGCGACAAACAGCGCGAGGCCGCCGACGCCGCCGCAGCGGCCAAGGACAGGGCCCTGGCCGCGGTGCGCGAGCAGGAGGAGTCGATGGAGTCGATCCTGGCCGAGCAGACCGAACTGGAGAACCGGCTCGCCTCCGTCAGCGACGACGCCGGGCAGGAGCGCAAGCGCAGGGCCGCGCTACAACAGGCCCGCGACGCGGCGGAGGGGAGCTCCACCGACGCCGCGTGCGACGGCACCGCCGCCGCCGGCTACGCCAACGGCCAGATCCCCGAGTGGGCGCTGTGCCCGTTGCCCCAGCCGGGTGAACGTCTACGCGCCGACGCCGCCGTCGCCTTCATCGAACTCGACGGCGCGTTCCGCGAGCGGTTCGGGCGTCCGATGTGCGTCACCGACTCCTACCGGCCGCTGGCGGAACAGGTGGCGCTGTTCCACCAGATGCAGGCCGGGATGGCCGCCCGCCCCGGGACCAGCACCCACGGGCTGGGCCTGGCCGTCGACCTGTGCGGCGGGGTCAACGTCCACGGGTCGGTGGAGTACGACTGGATGATGTCCGTCGCGCCCGACTACGGATGGCACAACCCCGCATGGGCGCAGAACGGCTTCGAACCCTGGCACTGGGAGTACCTTCCCTGAGCCCGCGTCCAGGCCGGCTCCCGCGCCATCAGGTGGGAGCCGGCCGCCCGGTCAGCGTGAGACGACGCGGTAGCGCAGGTCCGCGCGTCCGCCCGAGGCGGTGAGCGAAATCGGCTCCAGATGCACCCGCCGGCCGCCGGGAACCTGGAAGAGCCGGATCCCGTCGCCCAGCATGATCGGTGCGACCTGGACGAGGACCTCGTCGACGAGCCCCTCCTCGAAGCACTGCCGAACGGTGTCGGCCCCCGTCACCATGCGGCGGCGAGTGCCCGCTCGACCGCCTCACGGACACCACAGGTGGAAGGTGACCGGGGAGTCCGGCGCGGCCTGGGCGGGTGCCCGATGGGTGAGGACGAACTGGGGCCCCTCCCAGGCGCCCTCGTAGATCTCCTGGGCGTCGCGCAGCCCCACCTCGTAGGTGCGACGGCCGGCGAGCACCGCGCCCGTGGCCCGCATGACCTCGTCGGCGGCCTCGTTCGGCTCCAGGCCGGCGAAGACCCAGTCCATCGCGTCCTCGGGCCCGGCGATGAAGCCGTCCAGGGACATCGTGACGTGGACCAGGACCTTCCCCATGGCCTCATGCCTCTTTCACTCGCGATGGTGGCCGGCCGACGGGGACGGATCAGGCCGCGGCCCCCACCCGGATCTCGAACTCGCCGAGCGTTCCCCCGTCAACGTGGAACTCCTCGCCGGATTCCAGCGGACGGCTCGCAGCGGGCAGGGCGATGGCGATATCGCCCTCGAGCTCCTCGGTCCAGGCGAGCTTACCGTCGAGGGCGGCCGAGGCCACCTCCTCCCCCTCGACCGTCGCCGTGACCGTCAGGTCGGAACCGTCGAACTCGTCGTGGGTGACGATGGCCGGCCCCAGCGTCAGACCGACCGGCTCACCGGTGGAGGACAGCCACAGACAGGCGAGGGTGTATCCCGCGTGCAGTCCCCGCCCCCCGAACAGGGCGGCGACCCCGACCTCGGCCACCAGCGCCCCCACCCCCGCGGGCACCATGATCCCGTCGTCCGTACCGCGGACCAGGTCGGGCGTGATCGCGCACGCCTCGCCGGAGGCCCGGCGCACCATGACGGGGCCGGCCGGCAGGTAGGGCGCGCACAGACGTGTCTCGAACTCCACGATGATCTCGACCGGGGAGGCCAGGGCGCGTTGGAAGGCGTCGGCGAGCGCGTCACGGCTCTCGGCCAGCAGCTCGGGCACGGTCTCCTCACCCGGGTAGCCGAACACGCAGCCGTCGTCGACGACCCCCGGCCGCTCCGCTCCCCCACTGGGGGACAGATAGGTGACCCAGCGCATGAACTCCCCTCCCATGGTGGTCGCGTCGACGAGGCGACCGCTCGGATTCACGGTATCCCGGCGACGAAGGTGGCCTGGCGGCGCGGCTCAGCGCGATCCGGCCGCCGGCGCGTCCAACGGGTTGTGCTCCCGGCCGGTCCCGCCGCACATGCGGCACTCCTCCTCGACCCGGACCCAACCGATCACCCCGTCGGCATCGCGGAGCGGACGTTCGGGACGCCACCGTCTGGTACCGGCGCAGAAACGGCAGGGCCGGCCGGCGCCGGCGCACCATTCACATCCGTCCACCCCGCACCGCTGCCGCGTGCGCCCCACCCGCATCCGCCCCGTTTCCACGTCACGCCGTCGCGCACCGCCGGGCGCGCCCGCCCCGTCCTGTTCCCTCCCGTGCCATGGCATCAGGGAAGGACCGGATTCAGCGTCGCACAGCAGGTGAGGCGGCGTCCAGAGGGTGCCGCGGCCCTACGCCCCGGTAGCCTTCGTCAGGTGGAATCGCGCACGACCAGGTAGGCGTCGAGGATGACCCCGCCCGGTTCGCGCACCTCCCCGGCGAGGCCGTCGGTGAGGATGCGGGCCATCTCCCGTCCCATCCGCTCGATCGGCTGGTGGACCGACGTCAGGGGCGGGTCGGAGTGCAGGGCGAGGTCGGAGTCGTCGTAGCCGATGATGGCGATGTCCTCGGGGACGCGCATACCGGCCTCCTTGACCACCCGCAGCGCGCCGAGCGCCATGAGGTCGGAGGCGGCGAACACCGCGTCGGGACGGGCGGCCAGAAGCTCCCGCATGGCCGCCTCGCCCCCCTCGTAGCTGAAGTCGCCGTAGGCCAGGAGGGCGGGATCGACCCTTCTCCCCACCTCCTCGAGCGCGCCGCGGTAGCCGCGGAGCCGGTCGATGCCGGCGACCATGTCCTGCGGCCCGGCGATGGTGGCCACGCGCTCGCGTCCCCCCTCGACGAGGTACAGGGTCGCCGCGCGGGCGCCGCCGACGTTGTCGGTGTCGACGAAGTGGACGGCCCTCGGCTCGGCGTCCAGTGGCCGCCCGCCGTGCACGTAGGGCACCCCCGCGCGTTCCAGCAGCCCGGGCAGCGGGTCGTCGCTGTGCAGCGACACCGACAGCACACCGTCGACGTGGTGGCCGGTGAGGTACTCGGCCAGGCGTTCGTGTTCGGCCGCGGTCCGGGCCGTGGCCAGGAGCAGCTGCAACCCCCGGTCGTTGAGGACGGAGCTGACGCCACGGACGATGCCCGCGAAGAAGGGCTGGGCGAACAGCCGGTCATCACGCTCGGAGACGACCAGCGCGATCGTGTCGGTGCGCTGGGTGACCAGGGTCCGCGCGGCCTTGTTGGGCACATACCCCAGCTCCCGCACCGCCCTGAGCACCGATTCGCGGGTGGCCTTGCTGACCTGCTGCGAACCGTTGATGACACGGGAGACCGTCCCCCGGCCCACCCCGGCCCGCTCGGCCACCATCTCCAGCGTCGGCCGCTGCCGACGAACGCTCATCTGCCGTCCTCCCATTTCGGGCGCACACACACGGCCGCCCCTCCTCCTCCACCAATAGTGGTACACGAAGGGGCGGCGATGTCCGGTTTCGGGGAAGGTTCAGGACTCCCTGAGCAGTCCTCCCCTGCGGATCACATCGGAGTACCACAGGGCGCTGTCCTTGAGCGTGCGCCGCTGGGTCTCGTAGTCGACGTGGACGATCCCGAACCGCTTGGAGTATCCCCAGGCCCACTCGAAGTTGTCCATGAGCGACCACACGAAATAGCCGCGCATGGGCACGCCGGCCTCGATCGCCCGGTGCACCTCGCGCAGGTGCGCGTCGATGTAGGCGGTGCGCTCGTGGTCGTGCACGCCGCCGTCCTCGGTGATCACGTCCTCGAAGGCCGCCCCGTTCTCGCAGACATAGAGGTCGACGCCCGGGGCCTCGGCGGCCAGGCGGGTCATCACCGCGTACAGGCCCTCGGGCTCGATCTCCCATCCCATCGCGGTGGTGGGCAGTCCCCTGCGGACGAACGCCATGGGAACGTCGCCGAGCCGCATCGCGTTGTCGCCGTCGTCCAGCGTCGCGGGGTCCACCCGGGCGGGGTCGCCCGACACCCACTGGGGGTTGTAGAAGTTGATCCCGAGCATGTCCAGTGGGGTGGAGATCACAGCGAGATCGCCGTCACGGACGAACCCGAAATCGGTGATGGAGGCCAGCCCCTCGACGATGTCCTCGGGGTAGGCGCCGTGGAACAGCGGGTCGGTGAAGATCCGGTTGCGCAGTCCGTCGGCGAAACGGGCCGCAGCCTGGTCGGCCGGGCTGTCGGTGTCGGGCCACATGACCGTCTGGTTGTGCGCCAGGCCCAGTCGCGGGACACGGTCGAACTGCCCGGCCTGCTCGCGGATCGCCGCGACCGCCAGGCCGTGGCCGAGCAGCAGGTGGTGGGCGGCGGCCAGGGCCGCGGCCGGATCGGTGCGGCCGGGCGCGTGGACGCCCTCGCCGTAGCCGAGGAAGGAGGCGCACCACGGCTCGTTGAGGGTGTTCCAGTTGGTGACCCGGTCGCCGAGCGTGCCGTGGACCACGGCGGCGTACTCGGCGAAGCGCAGCGCGGTGTCGCGCACGGGCCAACCGCCGTCGTCCTCCAGCTGCTGGGGCAGGTCCCAGTGGTACAGCGTCGGCCAGGGGTCGATGCCCGCCGCGAGGAGCTCGTCGACCAGCCGGTCGTAGAAGTCCAGGCCGGCCCGGTTGATCCCGCCCTTACCGTCGGGCTGGATGCGCGGCCAGGCCACGGAGAAACGGTAGGCGCCCAGGCCGAGTTCGCGCATGAGCGCGACGTCCTCGACGTAACGCCGGTAGTGGTCGGTCCCCGGCTCCCCGGTGTCGCCGCCGATGACCTTGCCGGGCGTCGCCGAGAAGGTGTCCCAGATGCTCGTTCCGCGCCCATCGGCGGTGGTCGAGCCTTCGACCTGGAAGGACGCCGTCGCCGCGCCCCAGACGAAGCCCTCGGGGAAGCGGACCTCGGTCGCCTCCCCCGCCTTGGGGGCGGGAGCCGGGGACTGCGTGGATGAAGGAGAAGGGTTCACGCTTTGATCGCACCTTCCATGATCCGGCCGACGAGCTGACGGCCGAAGACGATGAACAGGATGAGCAGCGGGAGGGTCGCGAACGTCGATCCCATGAACATCAGCGAGAAGTCACGAGAGTAGGCCGAGACGTTGAGCTGGTTGATGGAGACCTGGACGGTCGGGTTGTCGGCGTTGAGCGCGGCGAGCGGCCAGACGAACTCGTTCCAGGTGGTCATGAAGGTCAGCAACCCCAGGACGATCATCGCCGGGCGCAGGGCGGGCAGCACGACGTTCCAGTACATCCGGAACGTGGAGCAGCCGTCGATGCGCGCCGCCTCCAACAGCTCGTCGGGGACCGTCTGCTCGACGTACTGGCGCATCATGAACACGCCGAAGCCGCTGACCAGGAACGGCACGATGACCGACTGCAACTCGCCCCGCCAGCCCAGCCAGTCCATGAGCATGAGCAGGGGGATGATGCCGACCTGCACCGGGACCGCCATCGTCACCACGACGGCGACGGTGAAGGCGCCGCGCCCCTTGAACCTCAGCTTGGCCAGGGCGAAGCCGGCCAGCGAGCAGAAGAAGACGACCGCCACGGCGACCGTGGTCGAGGCGATCAGCGAGTTGGTCAGACCGGTCGTGAAGTTCGCGGTGGTGTTGGCGAACAGGCGCTCCATGTTCAGGATGAAGTTCCCGCCCGGCAGCAGCGTGGGCGGGCGCTGGGAGGCGGCCGAGGTGTCGCGGGTGGCCACGACGAACATCCACCACAGTGGGAAGACCGAGAGCAGGACCGTGATGATCAGCGCGATGTAGGTCAGCGGGGTGGCCTCGCGCATCGTCCCCCCGCCCTTGCGCTTGCGGGTACGGCGCGGGGAGCCTGCGGCGGGACCGCCGGGTCTCGTTGTCGTCAGGGAGGTGGCGGTCATGACGCACTCCGAATCCGGCTGCTCAACAGGGCGTTGACGATCGAGAAGAGCACGACCAACAGGAACAACGCCCAGGAGATGGCGGCACCGTAACCGTAGTTGCCGTAGCGCATGGCCTCCTGGAATACCAGCATCATCACCGTCTGGAACTGTCCCTGTGTGCCGCCGGCCATCGTCCCGTCGGTACCGAACACCGAGGGTTCGGTGAACAGCTGGAGCTGCCCGATGGTGGAGATGATGACCGTGAAGATGATGGTGGGACGCAACATCGGGATGGTGATCTGCCAGAACTGGCGCATCCGGCTGGCGCCGTCGAGCGCCGCCGCCTCATAGACGTCCTTGGGGACGGCCTGCATCGCGGCGAGGTAGATCAGCGCGTTGTAACCCACCCACCGCCAGTCGATCATGATGGCGATGGCCACCCAGGAGGCGTACTTCTCACCCCGCCAGTCGATCGGGTCGATCCCGAGGAATCCGAGACCGTAGTTGATGAGGCCGTACTGGGTGCCGAAGAGCTGGCTGAACACGATCGCGACAGCGGCGATCGAGGTGATGTAGGGCAGGATCAGCACCATGCGGAACATGGTCCGCCCGCGCAGCCTGCGGTTCAGGGTGTCGGCCAGGAAGAGCGCGATGAGCAGCTGCGGCACGACCGCGATGAGGAAGATGCCGAGGGTGTTGTAGAGCGCGTTCCAGAACTTGGCGTCACCCATCAACCGGGCGTAGTTGTCCAGGCCGACGAAGCCCTCGTTGCCGCCGATGAGGCTCCACTCGTGCAGGGAGACCCACACCGTGTAGAGCAGCGGGAAGAGCCCGAAGATCGCGAACAGGATGAAGAACGGGGCGATGAAAAGGTAGGGCGACGCCTTGGTGTCCAGCTTCGTCCACAGGAACCGGCGTTCCTCCGTTCCCTTCGGGCTGCCCGGTGCCGCGGCACCGCGGCTCCCGCCCGTGGGGGGGACCGCGGGTGGCGGGGCGCCACCGCGCTTGAGAGGAGTGGTCACGTCGCGCGCTCCTTCGAAGAATTCCGTATGCGTTGAGGAGGGTGATGAGGGCGGCCCGACCCGGCGCGGCCGGGCACCGGGGAGGGGGTGCCGGCCGGCCGGGCGGGCCGCGTGGTCAGGTCGGGAGGTCAGCTCTCGCCGGTGGCCCGCTTGGCCGCCTCGACGGCGGTGTTCCACGCCTCGTCGGGGGTGGCCTGTCCCTGCTCCACCGACTCCTGGGCGGCGCGGAAGGCGTCACCGATGGCCTGGTTGTCCGGGCCGAAGTAGACGGGCTCCAGCTCCTTGGCGCTGGCGCCGTAGATCTGGCCGACCGGGGCGTTGTTGAAGTACTCGCGCTCGAACTCCTGGACCTCGGGGCTGTCGATCGCCTCGGGCGAGGAGGGCAGGACGTTGGCGGAGTTCCAGGCCTCGAGCTGTCCCTCGGGGGAGGTCAGGAACTTGGCCAGCTCGGCGGCCATCTCCGGGTGCTCGCTCTGCGTCGGGACCGCCAGCCAGGAACCGCCCCAGTTACCGCGCCCCTCGGGGACCGCGGCGACGTCCCACTTGTTGGCGCCGGAGGTGCCCGCGGTGCTCTCGATGTGGCCGAGCATCCAGGCCGGGCAGGGCAGCGTCGCGAAGGCGTTGCTCTGGATCGCGGCGTTCCACTCGTCGGACCACATCGGCAGGCTGGCGGACAGCCCCTCCTCGGCCATGCGGGTGACGAGGTCCCACGACTCGCGGATCGTGGGGTTGGTCTCGACGACGAGGTTGCCCTCGGTGTCCTGGAAGGTGTGCTCGCCGCCCTGGACGGTCAGCACGCTGAAGTAGGGGGTGATCGTCGAGACGAAGTCGGCGCCGGTCTCGGCCTCCTTGAACTCCAGGCCGGTCTCGATGAAGTCGTCCCAGGTGGGCCAGAGCTCGGCGACCTCTTCGCGGTCGGTGGGCAGGCCGGCCTCCTCGAACAGGTCGATGTTGAAGCACATGCCCATGCTGCCGATGTCGGTGCCCAGGCCGACGAGCTTGCCCTCGGTGTCCTTGCCCTGCTCCCACTTCCAGGCGAGGAAGTTGCCCTCCAGCTCCTCGGCGCCGTACTCGCGCAGGTCGACGAACTTGTCGGACTGCTGGAGGAACTGGACGGCGTTGCCCTCCTCCAGCGCGACGACGTCGCCCGCTCCGCTGCCCGCGGCGATGTTCTGCTGGAGCTGCGGGGTGTACTCGGCGAGGTCGGTGATGTTGCGTTCTTCGATCGTGACGTTGGGGTGCTCCGCTTCGAACTGCTTGTACAGCTCGTCGTAGCCGAAGACCCCGTAGGTGTCGACGACGAGAGTGATCTCGCCGTTGGCGTCGGCGGAGTCACCGCCGCCACAGGCGGTCGTGAGGAGGAGTGCACCGACCCCGGCCGCCGCGGCGGCGGCCTGGAAGGGGCGACGTCGGAAGGTTTGCATCTGCGGACCCTTCTCCGGCAGGAAAGTCAACGACGGGGCGTCCCGTACCCCCCATATGGGAGCGCTCCCACAAGAGAAGCCCTTCCGTGTGGTCTACGTCAATCCCCCGACATGACGGCGAAACATAACCGTTACCCCGATCACACCGCCTCGTCCCACCCCCACGACGCCGAAAGGGCCGTGGCCCCGCGTCTTCACGCGGGGCCACGGCCCTCGACTCGGCGTCCCTCCCGGCCCCGAGGGGCCGGACGACGTCAGGCCTGGTTCTCCACCGGGAACACCACGCCCTGCCAGGTCTCCTCGATGTAGGAGACGACCTCGTCGCTGTGCAGCAGCTCCGCCAGCTTGGTGACCGCGGGGTCGTCCTGGTCCTCGGCCCGCACGACCAGGCCGTTGGCGTAGTTCTCGACGTAGTCGGCGCCGCCGTCGGGCTCCCAGGCCAGCGTGTTGGCCTCCGTCGCCAGATCGGCCTCGATCGCGTAGTTACCGTTGACCACGGCGGCGTCCACGTCACCCAGGGACCGCGGGAGCTGGGCCGCCTCCAACGGGGTGACCTTGATGTCCTTGGGGTTGTCGGCGATGTCCTTCTCGGTCGCCAGCGCGCCGGCCTCGGGATCCACCGTGATCAGACCCTCGGCCTCCAGGGTGGTCAGAGCGCGGTCGAGGTTGGCGGCGTCGTTGGGCACCGCGATCTCGGCCCCCTCGGGAATGTCGGCCACGTCCTCCACCTTCGTGGAGTACAGCCCCAGGCGCTCGACGTGGACGTCGCTGACGTAGACCAGCTCGTCGTCGGGGTTGGCCGCCTGCCACTCGCCGAGGAAGACGCGGTGCTGGAAGTAGTTCGCGTCGAGCGCGCCCTCGGCGAGCTGCGGGTTGGGCTGGTTGTAGTCGGCGATCTCCACGATCTCCAGGTTCAGCCCGGCCTCCTCGGCCAGGTTCTCCTGGACGAAGCCCAGGATGTCGCCGTGGGGGACCGGGTTGACGCCGATCCGCAGCGTGGTCAGATCGCTGTCGCCCTCCTGCTGGGCCGCGTTCTCGCTCGGGCTGCCGCACGCGGCGAGGGTGGTGGTCAAGGTCGCGGCTGCGAGGATCGCCCAGGGCTTGCGCACGGTGTGCTCCTTGTCGTTGCAGTGATGTCGGAACGGGCTCTCAGCGGTGGGACATCCGCCGCACGAGCACGTCACCGAGGCTCTGGATGAGCTGGACGACGATGACGAGGAAGACCACGGTCGCCCACAGGTAGTAGTCGTCGAAGCGCTGGTAGCCGTAGCGGATCGCGATGTCACCCAGACCACCGCCGCCGATCGCGCCGGCCATCGCCGAGTAGGAGATGAGCGCGACGATCGTCATGACCAGTCCGGCGATCAGTCCCGGCAGCGCCTCGGGGAGCAGCACCTTGGCCACGATCGTCAGCCGTCGCGCGCCCATGGCGTGGGACGCCTCGATGACGCCCCGGTCGACCTCGCGCAACGCCGTCTCGACCAGGCGGGCGAAGAACGGGATCGCCCCGATGCTCAACGGCACGATGGCGGCCGTCGGCCCCAGCGTGGTGCCGGTGAGGAACCGGGTCAACGACAGCACCGCCACCATCAGCACGATGAACGGCAACGAGCGACCGATGTTGACGATCGCGCCCAGGACCGCCTTGACCGCGGGGGCCGGGGTCAACCCGCCCCGGTCGGTCATGACGAGCAGCACCCCCAGCGGCAGGCCGAACAGGACCGTGAACAGCGTGGCCCACAGGACCATGTAGAGCGTGTCCAGGGTGCCCAGCCACAGCACGGGCCACATGTCCGGCCAGCGCTCGGCGAGTTCGTGGATCCAGCTCATCGGGTCGACTCCTCCACCAACAGCCCCTTGTCCTTGAGATAGGCCAGGGCCGCAGCGCGGTTGGCGCCCTGGATGCCGACGTTGAGCCGGCCCACCGACTGGCCCGAGACGGTCTCGACCGCGCCGCCGAGGACGTTGACGTCAACGTCGAACCTGCGGGTCAGTTCCGACATCAGCGGCTCGTCGAACTGCCGCGGATAGGTGATGGTGACGACGCCGGGGGCGTCGGCGGGCGGCAGTGGGAACAGGGACCGGGCGAGCAGCGACCCCGGTGTGGCGAGCAGGTCGAGGACCTTGCCGGACTCGCGGAACACGCCCTGCTCCATGATCGCGGCGGAGTCGCAGATCCGCTTGATCACGTCCATCTCGTGCGTGATGAGCAGGATGGTCAGGCCGAGTTCGCGGTTGAGGTCGCGCAGCAGTTCGAGGATGGACTCGGTGGTCGCCGGGTCCAGCGCCGAGGTGGCCTCGTCCGACAGCAGGACCTTGGGACTCGACGCCAGCGCCCGCGCGATCCCCACCCGCTGCTTCTGGCCACCGGACAGCTGTGCCGGGTAGGCGCGGGCCTTCTCCTGGAGGCCGACGAGTTCGAGGAGCTCGCCGACACGGCGGCGGCGCTCGGCGCGGCCCACCCCGGCGATCTCCAGCGGGAAGGCCACGTTGGCCGCGACCGTGCGCGAGGACAACAGGGCGAAGTGCTGGTGCACCATGCCGATCCCGCGCCGCGCCGCGCGCAACCGGGCCCCGCTCAGGGAGGTGAGGTCCTCGCCGTCGACGGCGACCGTTCCCGCGGTGGGGCGTTCCAGCAGGTTGACGCAGCGCAGCAGGGTGCTCTTGCCGGCACCGCTCTGGCCCACGACGCCATAGATCTCGCCTTGACGGACGTGCAGGTCGACGCCGTCAAGCGCGAGCACCTCGCGGTCTTTCAACCGGTAGACCTTGCGCAGGCCCACAGCGTTTATCACTGGGTCTTCCTCGTTAAGTTTCCGGATGGGTGCAGGGTCCGCCACGGCCCGGGACCACGCGGGGACCGGCCGCACGGCGCGGGGTCGCGCCGGGGCTGGGCGGCGGGGCCGCCGCGGGGAACGCGCCCGGGGGCGCGGGATCTCACGGAGGCCGGGGCTCAGCCGCGCATCAGGCAACACCCGCCGGCGGAACGGTGGCAGGACAGGTACCGCCGCCCGCGCGTCGTCGCGACGCAGGGGTGCGCACCGCTCATCCGTTCACCATCCACGTAACTAGACAACCATTCCCGCCGTGTCCACATTGCGGTGGAGCGGGTTACCTCCGCCACAAAACCCACTATAACAGTAGGAAAATGTGATCCGAGTCTCCCTAGCTGAACAGGCCGCATGGGCCATGACACAGATCACCCGAAACGTCCGCTTTCCCCTTGCCGGACACCTAGACTCGTCCGCGAGTGCCCGACCCTCCCCATCCCCGGGCGTGATATTGGCATCGCGATTGGCAAGAGAGTCAATTTTTCCTAAAGTGCTCGACGTCCGGCCACGAGCTTCCTCGGCCCCGCCCTCCGGGACGTCCCCGTCCTCGGACGGAGCCGACCACACGACGCGGCCCGCGGCAGCGAGCAGACCCCGCTCCCGGGAAGGCCAGTGCCCTCTCCCGGGAGTCCTGCGCCTATCGAGGAGCGAGAGAGTGCAGCCCGACCGTTCGACCGGCGACGACTACGCCGACTTCTGGGCGCCCGATCCGCCTTGCCCGTCCCGCAGCGCCCTCGCGCGCCCGCGCCTCGGCGCGGCGTCACTGCGCCGCTCGGGGGTCGCCATCGCGGCCTTCGCCCTGGTGGCACCGTTGACCCTGTCCCCCGCTCCCGCCCTGGCGGTGGCGCCCGCGCCGGCGCCGGCCGAGGACCTCGACAGCCTCCTCGCCCGGGCCGACTCCCTGAGCGAGGAGTACAACGGCGAGCTGCGGGACATGGAAGGCGTCATCGCCGAGGCCCAGGAGGCCGAGGAGCGCGCGGACTCGACCCAGGAACAGGTCGACGAGGCGCGCGACGAGGTCCGCCGGCTCGCCATCGCCACCTACACCGGCGGCGGCCTGGAGCCGGCCATGACCCTGTTCGTCGAGGACGACCCCCAGGACATCATCGACCGCGCGGTGATGGTCGACCACCTCGCCACCAGCAACCGCGACAAGATCACGCAGCTCGAAGAGGCCGTCGCGCAGGACCGCGAGGCGCAGGAGGCCGCGCAGGCCAAGGTCGAACAGGTCGAGGCCGACCTCGCGGCGCTGGAGGAGCGCCGCGAGGAGGTCCAGGCGATGATCGCCGACTACCCGGTGCAGCAGATGGGGGGTCCCGACAACCTCACGCCGCGCACCCGCCAGATGAAGGAACTCATCATCGAGGAGTTCGGGGAGAACCGGGAACACGGCGGCGTCGGCTGCTATCGGCCCAACGGGGGCTGGGTGGTCGGCGAACACCCCAAGGGCCGGGCCTGCGACTTCATGGTCGACGCCAACGGGCAGATGCCCTCGCAGGAGCAGATCGACCACGGCTACGCCATCGCCGAGTGGGCGCAGGAGAACGCCGACCGGCTCGGGATCATGTACATCATCTACCGGCAGAAGATCTGGGACATCCGGCGCGGTGACGAGGGCTGGCGCGACATGGCCGACCGCGGCAGCATCACCGAGAACCACTTCGACCACGTGCACATCTCGATGTTCTGACGGGCGCGCGGCCCGCTCCGCCACGGTGAGGCGCCGTCACCGTCGCGTCCCGGCCCTTGGCGCCCCACCGCGTCGAAGCTCCGCGGCCCGCGTTCGCCGGTCTGATCCCGCGTGGACCGGCTCCGCCCTCAGCGGAGCCGCTCGCCGTAGACGTGCTCGACGGCCATCGTCATGAGCACCCTGCGCTCGGACACCATCACCGACCGGTACTCCGCCCAGTCGGGGTGCTCCCCGGCCGCGCGCCGGTAGTACTCGACCAGCGCCTCGACCTCAGGGCCGTGGGGGTCGCCGCCCGGCCCGGTGAGCGTCACCGTGCCCTCGGCGGTGGCCCACGCCCACCCATCGGAGCGCGTCACCTCGATCGCGGCCCGCGGGTCGCGTCGCAGGTTGGCCGTCTTGGCGCGCCCCTCGGTCATCGACACGTAGACGGTGTCGGTCCGCGGGTCGTAGAAGGGGCTCACCGGGGAGAGCTGCGGCCGACCGTCCGACTTGATGGTCGCGAGGACGCCGAGTCGGCTCTCGGCGAGCAGCTCACGCGGGTTGAACGGCGCGTCGGTCATATCGTGATCCCCATCTCGTCGGAGGCCGTGGTCGTTCCCAAGGTACGCCGCTCTCTCGGTGCCCACCCGGCATTCCACGGTTCGCCGGCGAGACGGGCCGAGCACCGCCCCGGGCAGGCCGCCGCGGGGCCGGCCTCGGGCCTGCGGGAACGCGGACGGCCGGCGCCGTGCGGCGATGGCCGGCGGCGGTCGATGGGAGTGGAAGCCCGTCCGTAGGGCTCCGCCCCGCCCTCCCGCCGCGGGCTCGGGAGTCAGCCCCCCAGACCGGAGAACACCGGCGCGTACATCACCGTCATGCACCCGGCCATGACGGCCAGCACCACCGCGATCGCGACGACGAAGACGGCCCAGGCGAGCGGTCCCCGCCGGGGCGGCTCGGCCCGCGCGTCCTCGTCACGTCCAGCCGAAGAAGACGGAGACGACATCAGCGCACCCTCCTGTCCGGTCGCCGGGCTCCCCTGCCCACCGCTCGCCGGCAACTCTAGGCGCCGCCCGGCGGCCCCGCCGGGCTCTCGGCCGCCTTTCCCGCCACGATTCGCCAAAAAGGCGTGGCCATCGGTCCCGCCCGGGTTTCGATCCGGCAACGATCGCGGCCGCGCCTTCCCCCGCCGGGGTTCCCCGGGAGCGCCGCAGGCAGCACAGTCCAGCTACAAAAGAGTGACGATCCGCCTGCTTCCTCCCTTGATGTCTGCCCTCCAGCCCCCGTCTCGGGCTAGGATTTCAGCTCTCGCGTCCCCCGCGGAACCGGCCGCCTCCCACGTCAACGGCCCGTTCCCCGGACGTGACGCCGGAGGTCTTGTCCGCTTCCTCACCCCCAAGACGCGGCCACCGGAAACGTCACCGACGACGCGTAAGCTTCCGGTGCCCCGCGGACGGCCGGCAGGAGTGCGCCGGGCAAGTCATCCAGTTGGAACCATGGGGCGTTCACGTGCGTCCCAGGACGGAACACAACGCAGCGGGCGCGAGGGGAGCCATGAGCGACAACGGACCCTACACACAGCCACCGCAGTACCCCGGTGGTGACTCAGACTCCGGCGGACAGCCGGGCCACTACGGTGGCGGTTACGGCGGAGCCGGCCAGCAGGGCGAGCCCGGTGGCGGCCAGCCCCAGTACCCGAGCGGCCCCTACCCGTCGTCCCCCTATGGCGACAGTGGCGGCCAGCCCGCCTACCAGGGCGGCCCCTACGGCCAGCAGCCCGGCGCCCCGCAGTTCCAGCAGCCCCACGAACAGCAGATGTTCCAGGGCGGGCAGCCGCCTTATGGCCCCGGTGGCCCCGGGGGTCCCGGCATGGGGATGCCCGGTTACCCGCCGCAGCCGCCCGCCCCGCGCAAGAGCAACGCCGGGCTGTGGATCGTCATCGGCGGTGGCGCGGTCATCCTGATCCTCGTCGTCGCGGTCGTGGTGATGCTGATGCGTAACGGCTCCAGCGAACCCGCGCCCTCGGCCGGTGGCGGCGACGCCGGCACCTCGCAGGAGCAGGAGCAGCAGAGCGGCCAGGAGCAGGAGGGCGGCGACGAGGGCGGCACCACCAGCGCCGCGGGCGAGCCGCCTTACACGCTCACCGAGGACCCCTGCACGGCCATCACCGAGGAGAAGGCCGCGGAGATCGGCGCCACGGACCCGAGCAAGTACCTCAGCGACAACAACTCCTCCTGCACCTGGAGCGTCCTCGGCGAGGACGGCACCTACGGCACCCTCCAGGTCGACTACTCGGTGCCCTACGGTGCCTCCGACTCGGTCGAGGGCGCCAAGGAGGACTTCCAGTTCAACCTCGACTACGCCACCGACGAGACGAGCGACATCCTGCCGACCAAGGTGCTGGAGCAGCAGGACGTCAACCTCGGTGACGAGGCGAAGCTGATCTTCAGCGAGCAGGAGTCCTTCGGCAACCAATCCGTGGCGACCCTGCTCATCCGCGAGGACAACATGAACCTGGAGATCATCTACACGATGAGCCCGGACATCATGTCCGAGGGCGCTCCCGCGCCGTTGGAGTTCTCCGACGTCGAGGGGCTGATGCCCGAGCTCGGCAAGCAGGCCCTCAACCTCGTGGGAAGCTGACGCCGACCTGTCCCGAAGGGGCGCGTGGATCCTCCACGCGCCCCTTCGCGCGTCCGCTCCCTCTCGGGGCGGGCGCGTTGTCCGAGTGGCGCGCTAAGGCCATACTCCCAACGGGAAGCGGCCCGCTTCCCTCCGGCGCGGCCGGACCCGCCGACGGGACCGAGGAGGACGTCCGCGTGGCATGCGAGAGCCTCGCGCCCTCTCGGCGCCGCAACGCCGTCGGCTCCTCCCCTACGGCGGGGCCCGGACCGTTCCGGACGCGCCTGACAGGCGCGTCCTCCCCTCTACCCCTCGGAAAGGACCTGCCTTGATCACCGTCGTCGGCGAGGCCCTGATCGATCTCATCAGCGCCGAGAGCGGAACCTACCGTGCCGCGCCAGGTGGCGCGCCGACCAACACCGCTGTCGCGCTGGCCCGGCTCGGAACCCCGGCGTCCCTGCTGGCCCGGATCGGCTCCGACCGTTTCGGCCGCCGGCTGCGCGGCTACATCACGTCGTGTGGCGTGGACGGGCGCGACCTGGTCAGCGCCTCCGAGCCGTCCACCCTGGCCATCGCCGACATCGACGAGGCGGGACACGCCGAGTACGGCTTCTACGTGAACGGCACCGCCGACTGGCAGTGGCGTCCCGAGGAGCTGCCCGATCCCGTCGCGGACGACGTGACGGCGCTGCACGTCGGCTCGCTGGCGCTGGCCCTGGCCCCCGGCTCGGCGGTGCTGGAGAAGTGGATCGCCCGGCAGCGCGAGCGGGTGACCGTGAGCTATGACCCCAACATCCGCCCCGCCCTCGCCGGTGACCCCGCGACCGAGCGTGAGCGGGTGGAGCGCCAGATCGCGCTGGCCGACATCGTCAAGGCCAGCGACGAGGACGTCAGGTGGCTGTACCCGGGACGTTCCGTCGAAGAGACGGCCCGCTTCTGGGCGGGGCTGGGGCCCCGTCTGGTGTTCGTGACACGGGGCGGGGAGGGCACCGTCGCGCTGCGCGGCGGGGCCGACCCGCTCCTGTTGGTGCGCACACCGCCCGCGGTGAAGGTGGCCGACACCGTGGGCGCGGGGGACGCCTTCGCCGCGGGGGTCTTGGACGCGCTCGACCGCAACGGCGTCCTGGGCGCCGCCGGGCGGGACCGGCTGGCCTCGTTGGACGCACAGGCGCTCGCGGCGTGCCTGGACCACGCCCACTGGGTCTCGGGACGGGTGTGCGAGCGCGTGGGCGCCGATCCGGGTCCCCTCGACCCGCCGCAGGTCCGTTTCCCCGCCACCGCCTGAGCCCGTCGTCTCCCGGGCCGGGCGCCCCCGTCGGGGAGACCACGACGGCGGGGGACGGCGCGGGCGGGGCCCGCTCCGGGTCGAACGGGCTGTGCTCCACGCGGCCGGGGCCGGTTCCCGGCCGCGACGGGCGCGGCGCCGAAGCACCGGACGGCCAAGGGTGGACGTCCTCGGCCGTGCCCGGGACGTCGACGGGACGGCCGGCTCCACAGGCCCGGGACGGTGACGCCGGCCGCGCGAGGACGCGCCGCGCCCCGCCCCCTCATGGGCGGCGGACCCGGCCGTGCGGCCGGGTCCGCCGGGGCACGGGGCGGGGCCTTCCCGGAGAAGGCCCCGCCCGGCTCACCCGGCCAGCTCGGCCCGGATCCTGCGGGCCGCCTCGACCATGGCGCGCAACGCCGGCTCGACCTCGGCGTAGCCGCGTGTCTTCAGCCCGCAGTCGGGGTTGACCCACAGCCGTTCCGGCTCGGTGTGCTCCAGCGCCGCGCGCAGCGCCTGCTCGATCTCCGCCACCGTCGGGACGCGCGGGGAGTGGATGTCATAGACCCCCGGACCGATCCCCCGGTCGAACCCCGCGCCGGCGAGGTCGGCCGCCGGGGACGCCTGGGAACGGGCCGCCTCGATGCTGGTCACGTCCGCGTCCAAGGCGTCGATCACCGGGGCGATCGCGCTGAACTCCGAGTAGCACATGTGCGAGTGAATACGGGTGCCGGCGGTGGCCCCCGAGGTGGCCAACCGGAACGCCCCCACCGCCCAGGCGGTGTAGGCGGCGTGGTCGCGTCCGCGCAGCGGCAGCAGCTCCCGCAGCGCCGCCTCGTCGACCTGGATGTGGCGGATCCCGGCACGCTCCAGGTCGGAGATCTCGTCACGGAGGGCCAGGGCGACCTGGCGGGCGGTCTCGGCGAGCGGCTGGTCGGTGCGCACGAACGACCAGGCCAGCATGGTGACCGGCCCGGTGAGCATCCCCTTGACCGGCCGGTCCGTGCGGGACTGGGCGTAGGTGGTCCACTCCACGGTCATCGGGGCGGGCCGGGCGACGTCGCCGTAGAGGATCGGCGGGCGGACACAGCGCGAACCGTAGGACTGCACCCACCCGTGGTCGGTGACGGCGAAACCGTCGAGCCGCTCGGCGAAGTACTGCACCATGTCGTTGCGTTCGGGTTCGCCGTGGACGAGGACGTCCAGGCCGATGTCCTCCTGGAGGGCGATGACGCGGTCGATCTCGGCGCGCATCTCCCGCTCGTACTCCTGCGTCGTGATCCGTCCCGCCCGGTGGGCGGCGCGCGCCGCCCGGATCTCACCTGTCTGCGGGAAGGAGCCGATCGTCGTCGTGGGCAGAGGAGGCAGCGGGGCCCGGGCGCGCTCGCGCTGCCGGTAGGAGGGGCGGGCCGGAGCCTGCCCGAGCGCCTCCAGCCTGGCCCGCACCCGCTGGTCGGTGAAGGCCCGCGGGGCGCGCTCGCTCGACCGCTGCCGGGCCCCGGCCAGCTGCTCCTCGACGTCCTCCGCTCCGGCGAGGGCGCGGCCCAGCAGGACCACCTCGTCGAGCTTCTGCCGGGCGAAGGCCAACCGGTCGCGCACCGACGGGTCCAGGCCGGTCTCGACCTCCAGGTCGTAGGGGACGTGCAGGAGAGGGCAGGAGGTCCCCACCACGACCTCCCCCGCCAGGCCCAGCAGGGAGGCCAGCGTCGACAGGGCCGCCGGGATGTCGGCGCGCCAGACGTTGCGTCCGTCCACGACCCCGGCGACCAGGCTCTTTGCGCCCAGGCCGCCGACCTTGGACACGTCCTCGGCGTTGCCGCGCACCAGGTCCAGGGCGACCCCCTCGATGGGGGTCCGCTTGAGCGTCTCCAGCGCGCCCTCGCCGGCCGGCCCGTGGTAGACCGCGACGAGGATCCTCGGCCGTTGCGCCACCCCGCCCAGGCGCTCGTAGGCGTCCCCCAGTTCGCGCAGAACCTCCTGGCCGGCGTCGGTGGCCAGGATCGGTTCGTCGAGCTGGACCCACCCCGCACCCGCGGAGGCGAGCTCACCGAGCAGTTCGGCATAGCAGTCGAGCAGCCCGTCGAGCAGCTCCAGGGGCCGCCATCCCCGCGGGGCGTCAGGGGAGCCCTCGGACAGCAGGAGGAGGGTCAGCGGGCCGAGCAGCACCGGACGGGTCTCATAGCCGAGCCCACGCGCCTGGACGTACTCCGACAGGGGCTTACGCCCGGCCAGGCGCGGCCGGGTGGCCGGCGACAGCTCCGGCACCAGGTGGTGGTAGTTGGTGTCGAACCACTTCGTCATCCGCAACGGCGCCGCCTCATCGCAGCCCCGGGCCATGGCGAAGTAGCGCCGCAGCTCGGCGGAGCGGTCGTCGTCCCCCTCGGCGATCCGGGCGAAACGCGGCGCCACCAGGTCGAACATGACCGCGGTGTCGAGCACGTGGTCGTAGTAGGAGAAGGTGTTGGACGGAATGTGCTCGACGCCCGCCTCGCGCAGCGTCCGCCAGGTGGCGCCGCGCAGCCTGGCGGCCACGGTGTCGAGTTCGGCCGCGTCGATGTCCGCGGCCCAGTAGGACTCCAGGGCGCGCTTGAGCTCGCGCCGCGGCCCGATGCGGGGGTAGCCGAGAACGGTCGTCGTCATCGGGCACCCGCCCCGACGGACACGTTCAGGTCCTCGCGCATGGTCTTCTCTCCCTCGTCGAAGCCGTCGTCCTTCGGCCACGAGGGTGCGCGAACGCGCGGGCGGGGCCCACGCGGCCACCGTCCGTCGTCGTCCGGCCCTCCCTCGGGGCCTCGGACAGCCGTGGTCGCGGCGCGACCACGGGCGGTGGCAGGTCTTCGGACTCGCGGGCACGGCGTGACGCGGCGCGTCACGTCTCCTACTGGCCGTCGCTTCCCCGACGCCGTGGCGTCCAGTGCTCGAAAAACGGCGTTCGTTCCCACATACCGCTGCGGGGCAGTCCCGGATTCGCACCGGGTTCCCTCTTGCGACACGCACGACCCGAGGCCGCGCGTGAACCGACCGCACCGGGAGTATAGGCCGTCCCCTGCAGACCGCCTCGACCGCGGAGGCGGTGGGCCGATCGGCCGTGTCCGCTTGTGGCCGACACGTGATCGAGATGGCATTTTCGGCCCCCGCCCCGCCTCGCCTCCGCGAACCGGCATGTCAGAGGCTGTTTCAAGCACCGAACACCTGAAAGCGGACCCGATGCGGTCGTGTTATTACTCGATTGGGTGAGACGCCACGGCCTCGGTGGTTCTAGCCTCATCAGGGGGACCGTGTCCATATCGACATAGAAGATAGGGAACCGTCCCACCCCACCCGTGCGACAAAGCAAGTCGAACCTCTTCGACTGTGAAAGACCATCCTTCCGTTGAAAGTCCCTGGTGAATCCATGCCCTCCAGCACCTCCCGCACCTTCCGAGGCACCGCCCGGCGCGGAGGCGCCCGCCTCGTGCGTGGCGTCGCCGCGGCCAGCGCGGCCGTCCTGTTGGCCGGAGCGTGCTCGTCCGGAAGCGAGGCCGAACACGCCTCCGGAACCCAGGAGGACCCTCGCGAGCCCGCGACCGGGGAGCCCGGTGAACTGACCGTCGTCGACCCGGCGCTGGTCGTCGACCTCGGTGAGGAGAAGAGCAGCGAGGATGACGGGGTCGCCGTCGAGGTCGCCTACCCGACCGTCCCCAACGCCGCCCCGTTGACCGAGCACCTCGCCGCGGCCACCGCGCAGGAGGTCGACGACTTCCGGGCCGCCAACCCCGGAGCCAAGAGCATCGGCATCGACTGGGGGGTGACCGTGGCCGGCGACGACGTCGTCGGCATCCGGCTCGTCCAAGACGAGGAGGACTCCGAGGGGCCGCGCACCCTCTACTCCACCCACTGGTACGACGCCGCCAACGGACGTCCGGCCTACTCCACCCAGCTGATCGCCGGCCAGGAGGAACTCGACGCCCTCAACGACATCGTCCAGGAGAACCTCTCCGCCTCCGACGACGTCGACGTCTCCGCGCTCCACCCGATCCTGCGCCTGTACGACTCGATGGGGTTCAACGCCGACGGCGACCTGGTCGTGGAGTTCGACGAAGGTCAGGTCGCGCCCCCCGAAGACGGCCGCGTGTTCACCGTGGTCCGCAAGGACGACGTCGAACCGCTGCTGTCGGACTTCGGCCGGCGCGCGCAGGCCGCCGCCACCGTCGTCACCCCCGACTTCCGGATCGAGCGGCCGGCCCCCTCCCCCTCCGCCGACCCCGCCCCGAGCGCGGTGCCCGGCGTACTGCCCGCCCGCGACGACTCGGTGGACTGCTCGGCACCCGACTCCAAGTGTGTCGCGCTGACCTTCGACGACGGCCCCGGGGAGCGGACCCCCGAGCTGCTCGACGCGCTCGCCGAACACGACGCGCGGGCCACGTTCTTCCTCACCGGCGGCCCGGTCCGCGAACACCCCACCACCGTGCGCCGCCAATACGCCGAGGGGCACGAGGTGGCCAACCACACCGTGACCCACCCCGACCTGACCACGGTGTCGTCGGGGAAGGTGACCTCCGAGCTCGCCACCGTCAACGCCCTGATCCGGCGTGAGACCGGCTACGACGTCGACCTCATGCGTCCCCCCTACGGCGCGACGAACGACTCCGTCGCGGAGGTGAGCAAGGAGCTGGGGCTGGCCGAGATCATCTGGAGCGTCGACACCAACGACTGGAAGGACCGCAACGCCGACATCGTCGCCAAGCGCGCGGTCGAGAACGTCCAGCCCGGTTCGATCATCCTCATGCACGACATCCACTCCACGACGGTCGACGCGGTTCCCGAGATCCTGAAGCGGCTGGAGGAACAGGGGTACACGATGGTGACGGTCTCGCAGCTCCTCGGTGACACCGAGGCCGGCAAGTCCTACTTCGACGGCCACCCCGAGCCCGAGGAGCAGGAGGAGGCCCCCGATCCCAGCGCGTCACCGGACGCCTGACCCCCGCGCCCGAAGATGTGGCATGGATGACCCCGCGTGGGGGCGGTCCCGGATACGGAGCTGCCCCCATTCGCGCGTAAGGTGGTCGCTCGTGGGTGCGAGTAGTGACGTTGACGGCTGGAACCTGGGGCCGCCGCGGAAGGCCCTCGTGATGATGGGGGTCGCCGGGACCGGTACGAGGACCGTGGCGAGACTGCTCGCCCGCCATCTGACCGCCTCCTACATCGACGTCCGTGACATGGCCCCCGACCATCGGGAGCCCTTCCCGGGCCCGCTGTCCCGTTGGCTGTCGGAACGCCGCCGCGACGGCGTGTTCGCCGTCGCCACCTGTCCCGCGCTGACCCGCCGGCACCGTGACCTGCTGCGCTCGGGCGACCCGGGACTGTACTTCATCCACCTCTCCGCAGGCCGTGACCTGCTCGTGCGCCGCGTACGCCGACTGCGCGACGCCACGGCGGCCGCCCTGTTGGAGGCACAACTGGCCGAGCTGGAACCGCTGCACGACGACGAGGAGGGCGTGGTCATCGACGCCACCGCCACCCCCGCCGAACTGGTGCAGCGCATCCTCGCGGTGGTCTCCGCGCTCGTCCCCGCCCCCGAACATCCCGACCGACCAATGGTGACCTGAACAATGGGACGCTTAGCCGACCTCCTAGTGGGAACACGCCGGGTGAAGGCCGGAAGCGACGTGGACAACGCCGCCCACCGCAACGAGGCCCCCGACTGTCGAAGGGACGGGCCGATGTCCGCCGCACTTGCCCGTGACTATGCCTGGCTCCAAGAGACCCAGCCCGACCTCGCCGAGGCCTACTGCCTGTCCTACGTCAAGGGCGTGGGCAAGGCCGAGGCCCTGTGCCGGCTCGGCGCCGACGAGCGCCGGCTGCGCTCACTGCCCATCGCCGAGGCCGTGGAGGCCGGCCTGTGCTGCGAGGGCGCTCCCCCGATGACCGCGCACGCCCTCCAGGTGAACGGGTGGACCCTGCTGGTGGAGCCCACCGGGTGCCGCGCCACCCGGCCCGAGCGCTACCGGGCCCTGTCGGCCGGGACCGAACTCGTGTCGGTACGGGTCGTCATGGAGCACCGCTACGAGTTCCGCTGGGTCGCCGACGGCGTGCTGCGGACCTTCTTCGACGTCCGCTTCCCTGATGCGCGCAAGGGGACCGAGCCCGACGCCCTGCTGGCGGAGATGACCGCGGTGGGGATCGACACCGACGCGGAGGCGGTGCACCCCGATCCGGGCGCCGCGGCGTTGGCACTGGCCGAACGTGTCACCGGTGTGCGGGTCCGCCCCAGCCACTTCGCGGGGCCGCTGCTCGGCGCGGAGCTGGAGGGGTACGCGCCGCTCACCGCCCGCTGACCCCCGAGGAGACCCAACGGGCCGGTGCGCCACCCCGCGAAGGGTGGCGCACCGGCCCGTCTCCCGTCGTGGGAGGCCGATCTCAGCGGGCCGGCGCGCGGTCGCGGACCGCGAGGTCGACGTCGACCCCGACCGCGTCGGCGACCGAGGCGTAACCGGCCGCCCGCGCCAGCCGCGCCAGCCCCTTGTGGATGCGGCGCGGCCACAGCGGACCGCCGTAGATCAGCCCCGTGTAGCCCTGCACCAGGGTGGCCCCGGCCCGGATGCGCAGCCACGCGTCCACCGGGGTCTCCACCCCGCCGACCGCGATGAGCACGATACGGTCGCCCACCCGCGCGCGCAGCCGCTTGAGCACCTCCAGCGAGCGGTGCTTCAACGGGGCGCCCGACAGACCACCGGCGCCCGCCGCGTCGACCTGGGCGGGGTCGGTCCGCAGGCCCTCGCGCGCGATCGTGGTGTTGGTGGCGATGATGCCGTGCAGGCCGAGTTCCAGGGCGAGGTCGGCGACGGCGTCGATGTCGGCGTCGGCGAGGTCCGGCGCGATCTTCACCAGGAGCGGCAGCTCGGGGTGGCCGGCGTCGTCGAGCGTACGGCGCACCTCGGTCAGCAGCGGCCGCAGGTGCTCGACCGCCTGGAGATTGCGCAGCCCCGGGGTGTTGGGCGAACTGACGTTGACCACGAGGTAGTCCGCGACGTCGGCGAAACGGCGCGCGCTGGTGACGTAGTCGGCGATCGCCTCGTTCTCGGGGACCACCTTCGTCTTGCCGATGTTGGCGCCGATGACGTGCCGGCGTCCGTGGCGGGCGCGGTGGGCGCGCAGCCGTTCCGACACCACCGCCGAGCCCTCGTTGTTGAACCCCATCCGGTTGACGATCGCGCGGTCGGCGACGAGCCGGAACAGCCGCGGCTTGGGGTTGCCGGGCTGGGGGCGCGCGGTGACCGTGCCGACCTCGACGTGCCCGAAGCCGAGCGCGACGAGCCCGGCCACTCCGTGGGCGTTCTTGTCGAAACCCGCCGCCAAGCCGAGCGGGCCGGCGAACTCCCGGCCCAGCGCGTGGATCCGGAGTTCGGGGTCGCGGGGCCCCAGGACCCGGCGCATCGCCTCGGCGACCCCCGGGACGTTCGCCGAGGCGCGCAGCGCGGCGAAGCTGAGGTGGTGGGCCTGTTCGGCGTCCATGCGGCGCAGAACGGCGTGGAAGAGCAACTGGTAGAGCACGGGTCCGGCCGTCATCCTTCTGTGCCGCGGTCGCGTTCGGCGAGGTAGCGTTCGAGTTCCGCGCCGAGTTCGTCGGCGGTGGGCAGCTGCGACTCGTCCCCGGCGAGCAGGGGGTCGAGGTCGGCGGCGAGGTCGCGCGACGCGAGGAAGTCGTCGTACTGCCGTTCGAGGTTGTGGACCACCCGCTGGACCTCCTCCGACGCCTGGACCTGCTGTTCGATCTCGGCGTCGGTCTCGCTCGCGGCCTCTTCCAGGCGGCTGGTGGGAAGCGCCAGGCCCGTGGCCCCGGCGACGTACTCCAGCACCGACAGGGCCGCCCGCGGGTACTCCGACTGGGCCAGGTAGCTGGGGACGTGGACGGCGTACCCGATGAAGTCGTGGCCGGCCTCGCCCAGGCGGTACTCCAGCAGGGAGGCGGCGCTGCCCGGAACCTGCACGGTCCCCATCCACGGGGTGAAACCCGAGACCAGCTCGGCGCGGGTGGCGTGGGCCGTGACAGTGGCCGGGCGGGTGTGGGGGACCGCCATGGGGATGCCGTGGAAGCCCACCGTCAGGCTCACCGAGAAACGCTCGACGAGCTGGATGACGGCCTGGCTGAACGCCTCCCACTCCCGGTCGGGCTCCAGGCCGTTGAGGAGGAGGAAGGGCGTGCCCTCGCCGTCACGCAGGAGGTAGAGGGCGAGCTTGGGGTCGGCGTAACCGGTCCAGGCGTCCCGGTTGAACGTCATCACCGGACGGCGGGAGCGGTAGTCGAGGAGCCGGTCGATATCGAAGGTCGCGATTTCCTCGGCCTCGAAGTCCTCGAGCAGGCTTCCCACCGCCTGCCTGGCGGCGGCCCCCGCGTCCACGAAGCCGTCGAGGGCCACCAACATGACCGGCTCGGCGAGCTCGGGAGGATCGGGGCGAAGCTCGTAGAGATCAGCAGGATCTCGCACCTGGACGGCTCTCCATTCTCACGCCGGGTGATCTGGGGGCGGGGCCGCCCCGGGGCCCTCCCGGGAGGCGGCCGTGCGGGCCGGCGGACGTCGTACGCCGGGCCTTCGGATTCCTTCCCAGGATACCGACCTGCCAGGGGATGACCGTAAAGCTCGATTTCGCCCGCCTTGAGACACCACCGCCCGACCCCACGGGCGGGACGGGAGGGAACCGGACACGGCGGACTTCGACGACTCGCCTCACCAAGAGATCAGGACGGTGCTTTCCCGGATACGCCCCAGGCAGATTCAAGCCACACCTGCCAGCAACAGAGAGGTACGGGGAACAGCGGGATCGGGGGTTGAGATCACAACCCGAGGTCCTGTTCGGCCTGCTGGCCGGGGAGCTCCCTACCGCGTGGACCACGCGAGCGCCACCGCGCCCACCATCGTTGTACGGCGTCGTGCGGCGGCCGGGCGTTCATCGTGTCCACGACCATGTGGGTGTCGATGAGCTCAGGGTCGAGTCCTTCCCGCTCCATCCGCTGCTTCTCCCGATCGCGCCGTTCCGGCGAGTCATAGGTGGGCTTAGATTCGCCATCGATCTCGTTGGTGGACCTTTCCAGTCCCTCCCACACCTGTTGCCGCGTTAGGGTGCGCAGGTCAAGCCCATAACGGTCCAGGACCTCCTGGTGGATGGTGTCGTCGGCTTTCCGGGCTATCCGCTCTTGGTCGCGCCAGGTCACGGCCACCTCATGGACCTCGGCGATCTGGTCCGGGGTTGCGCGCTCCCACCATTGGGGGTCCTCGACCTGCTTCAGCTTCTCCTGGGCCTTCTTCCAGACCCGCCTGCGCAGGCGATGGAGCGCAAAAGCCCGGTCGGCCGCCACGGCTCCGCGAGCGAGGGTGTCGGTGATGAGGTCGAGTCGGCGGGCCAGCAGACGCCCGACCTGTTCCGCCCTGACCATCGCCTCGCGCAGGTTATGGGAGAGCGCTTCCTCGATGCCGTCGGATTCGGTCATGGTCGTCTCCAGGTCAACCGATGGTGCGGGCGTCGGTGAACAGGCCCGGCGGCGGCGGGTCATAGGGCAGGGGTTCGCCGGCCCGGTTCTCGTCGGTGGAGGCGGCGAAGGGACCATCGGGGTCGAAGAGGATGTTCATGTGGTAGTCAGCGTGGTCACGCCACCAACTACTGATCCCGGTCGCGCCATCCTGGCGCAGGTGTTCCCAGGATCGCCAAAGGCCGTCCAGGCGCGAGACTGCCTCTCCATTGCGCCACCACTGAGCCGACCAGCGCCGTGGCCCGCGCGGACCGACCTTGCGCCGGTACAGCGGCACGATGACCTCGCGCACGAACTCGTCCACCGATCCGTAACACAGGTCCTGTCCAACATCTCCAGCGTCGACCAGCACAGCATCGTCTACGCGGTCCGCCGCCCCCGCTGCGGCCACCTGCGAATCCTGTACCTCTTCGTCGTCTGGGGTGGAGATCAGTGCCATGAGCGCAGCAAGGTCGTCCTCGTAACTGCCAGATTCGGTGGTCACGACTGGCCTCCCGCCTCGTGTGCCGCGATGGACGCCTTGACGGCCTGGGCGTGAGGGCCGGCCATCCATGGCACGGTCCTGATCAGCGTGGGGGGTGCCCCCGAGGCGATGAGGACCGCGCGGCCTCGAGGCAGCGCGCCCAGGTCGGCCACGTCCATGGTGGTCTGGTTGGTGAGCTGACGGGTGGTGGAACGGCCGTCCCGACTGATGGAGGCCGAGACCGAGCGCCGGTCGTAGTCGCCGATGAGCTGGGATAGCTCCTGGAGGAAGGCGGTCTCGGAGACACCGCCGCCATAAACCTTGACGTTGGCGGCCGACCAGAGCTTGCGCATGCCCTCCTGACCCCACACCTCCACGCCCTGGGACCACGACTGCAGGATCGCCATGAGCACGATGCCGCGAGAGCCGTAGTGGGAGTACTGGTTGGGCAGCTCGGCCCATTTGCAAACGTTGGCAACCTCGTCCAGCACGCCCAGCAGCGGGGTGGGCAGGCGCCCGCCCGGGCTGGCCGACCCGATCTCCTCCGCCGCTTCAACAACGGCCACGGTCAGCGCGGTCACCAGTGGCCCGGCGGTTCCGGCACCCTCCTTGGACAGGCTGTAGAGGGTGTGACCGCCACGGGCGAAGGCATAGGGGTCGAAGTGGGGTCGGTCGTCGTCGGCCCCCTGACGGGTAATCCAGGGGGCGATACGGCGGTTGGTCAGGCAGGACGCCATCTGGGCGGCGGTACCGAAGACGCCAGCGCGTTGCTTGTCAGGGGCGTTGACGATCCCGGCGACACCGTCGGCCTGCAGGGGGAACCCATGGTCGGCGAGGATGGCGACGGCGGTGTCGTCAGTGGGGCGGGTCAGCCAGGTGTAGACGTCGGTGATGGGGCGATCGTCCAACGCGGCGGCCAGCAGCAGTCCGGCGAGCAGGTTCCTGCCCTCACCGTCGAAGTAGGCGTCAGCGCGCGCTCCGTTCTCGCGGCTGCCGGAGGCGAAGTGGCCGGCGAGCTGGGCGGCTTTGACCTCGTCGGTGACGTAGGACAGCGGATTCCACCACCAGGTCGGCTCCTCACGGGCGATCTGCTGGGGGTCGAACACCCAGGGGGTGTTGCCGGTGATCTCGGCGCGCACGTCGCGGGTGGCGTCGGTGGCGTCTCGCTTGTTGGAGGTGACCAGCACCGAGGAGGTGGCGGGGGCGGCCAGGATGGCCGGAATCGCCCGCGAGGTCGTTTTGCCGGTGCGCGGTCCCCAGATATCGATGTGCATGTCCTCCCAGGAGCCGTACAACATGCGCCCGTCGGCGACGACGCGCCCGATCGGCACGCCGGGGGCGCCAGTGACGCCGAGCCGGCGCGCGGTGGCCGCGGCCCCCTGTTCGGTCAGCGCGGCCAGTTCGTCCCCGGAGCCCATGTAGACGGCGGCCCGGTCCACCCGGCTGGACCTGCGCTTGCGGCGCCGGCGCCACCACACGACGAGACCGACTGTCCCGAGCAGGAAAAGCACCTCGGCGACGACAACGACGGTGGTGCCGTCGGTCCAGACGGTCTCCCCGGTGGCCAGGGCCACGGCGAGCGTGGCGGGGTTGAGGGGTGGATGCTGCGGATTGGAGGCCAAGAGGTCGGCCAGGTGGATCGCGCACCAGGCCCCGCCCACGACCAAGGTGAGCAGAACCAGGGCGGCAGCCCCGAGGAGAGTCTCGGCGCTGACGGTCGAAGGCTGGACGCCACGGCGTCTGGTCGAGGGCATGTCACGTCCCTTCCGAAGTGCCGATGCGGGAGGCGCTGTGCCACAGCTTGTTGGTGTCGTTGATGGCGACCTCGGCCGCGGTCAGGCCGACGTGGACGGGGATGCCGGGCCGGCCGCCGACCTTGATGAGGAACTTGCCGCGCCCCGGGGGCGCGGCCTCGCGTCCGGCGGTGGCGTCCCAAGCGGGTGGGTCCTGCCAGCTGGACAGCAGTCGCTGCTCAGCGCGTGACATCCGCACCGCGCTGTTGAGCATGGGCATCTCCGCCTCGGGCAGGCCTCCGCAGATGACCATGCCGGACCGTTCCACGAACCCACGCGCCTTAGCGCGGTCCTCCTCGCTGGCCAACGCCATCAGGTCACTCATGGTGTGGGAGACCATGGCCATGCCGACGCCGCGTTGGCGGTTGAGGCGGGTGAGGGCGTCGACCCGGTCGACGATGCCACGGCCGGCGCGCAGCGCCCGCCACAACTCGTCCAGGACGACGAAGTAGTGGCGACGCGGGGCCAGCCCAGCGTCAGCCAGGGCATGGGACACTCCGACCGCGCCGAACCCGGTGGACCAGCAGGCCAGCAGCACGGCGGCCTGCAGGTCGATCTCGGAGTCGTCGATGGAGGAGACGTCGAAGACGACGGGCCGGTCCAGCTTCATCGGGTTGGAGGTGGGGGCGGCGAAGATCTCCCCCAGCCGTCCGCCACCGACCAGGCCGATGAGAGAGGCCTCCAGGTGATCGGTGATCTCGCGGTAGCGGTCCAGGGATCCACGGTCCAGCGCGACCTGACGCACCTCCTCGGGAGCGTCCTGAATGACCTTGAGCAGGTCGGCCAGCACCGGGACGCCCTCGTGGCGCTCGTCCAGCACCTTCAGCGCGCGGTCGAGGATGGTCTCCTCGCGGTCACTGGGCGGCGCGGAACGGATGATGGTGAGCAGGGCCGAGACCATGGTCAGACGCCGGCCGTGGGCGTCGGCCACTACCCGGGAGCGGGCCGTACCGGTGAGGCGTTCGGCGGCCGTACGGGCCTCACCTGGGTCGAGCACGTTGAGGTGGCCGCGACCCCGGCCGAGGCTGATGACCTGCCCGCCCAGCGCCTCGATGAGATCGACGTAGTCGGGTTTGAGGTCGCCCAGGACGAGTGGCTGGACCCCATAGCCGGCCAGTCCCAGCACCATCCGCCGCACGATCGTGGACTTGCCCAGACCGGGCAGGCCCAGCACGAACGCGCTGGGGTTGGAGATGAGGTTGGCGCGCTGGAACCACGAGATCGGGTCGCAGCACAAGGTCGCCCCGGAGAGCAGGTTACGACCAATGGGCACCCCGATCATGGGGGCTCCCGCGCCAACAGCGAACGGCCACAGACCGCAGACCTGCACGCTCGTGCCACGGTATTCGTCGGCCATCTGCACCAGCAGCGAGGCGCCGCCGCCGCGGCCGTTCCAGCCACGCGGTCCGGGCCGCCGTGGTCCCGGCTCCACCTTCTTCGTCTTCTTCGCCGTCTTCTGCGGCTGCTCTGGCCGGGCCTCGGCGGCCGGCTGCGCGGAGGGCGCGCGCTTCCTCGTCTTGAACATGGGACTCCTAGAACTGGTCGCGCAGCTCGGCGGGGACACGCAGGTGCCGTGGCAGCACCAGACCCAACGGCAGCGACGCGGCGAACGCTGCGTCCTGGGAGCCGTAGGCCGGCCGCAGCCGCAGCCGGGCGGTGGCGGCCAGGTTGTCCACGGCGGCCTTGGCCTCGGGCAGCCGCGCCGGATCCGTGACGGTCGCGGTCACCACGATCCCGAAGTTGATCAGCGCGGCGCCGATGGCTTCCTCGTTCGCGGTGGCCTGTGCCTGGCGGGTGGCCACCAGGTCACGGGCTGCGGGCCGGTGAGTGGAGGTCGCGCGGAACTGCGCGGCGCGCAGGTCGGCCTCCACCACCGCGGCGGCCCGCGCCGGATCCAGGGGCCGGTACAGCAGCGACACCCGCTTGCGGTCAATGTCGCGGTGCGGCTTGAGCAGGCGTTCCAGCACCGAGGACTGCACGTTGCCGCGCGGAGCCGAGGTCATCGTCCAGCTCACCGACGTGCCGCTGTCGTGCCGATAGGTCTCCCACGTCGCCTCGGCCGCCGCCGGACCGACGTTGGCCCAGTCCATCTCGACGGCCTCACCGTTGGCGTGGGCCTCGTCCACGATCGTGGCGGCCGCAGGGTCGTAGGCGATGCGCACCACCTCGCACAGCTCGGCCGCCGACAGCGGACGGGCGGCTCCCGCCCCGGTCGCGGCCAGCGACCCGGTCAGCGCCGGCAGACGCGCGGCCAGGTCCCGTCCCACCTCCTCGGCGCTGCGCCGCCTGCCGTTAGTGCCCATCGCCTTGAAAGTGACGGCGATGTAGGCGCGCACCGCGGAGCTGCCGCGCGGATAGGTGGTCATCGTCTCGACGAGCATGCGCCGCGCGAGCTCGGGGGCATCGGGGTCGAGGTTGGCGGTAACCTCGCGCCGCAATCGGTGTCCGGTATCGGGCGCGGTCTCCACCGTCACCTGTGCGGCCTCCACCCCGGGCTCCTCCCCCAGGTTGGCCAGCCACTGGCCCCAACCGGCGACCCACTGGTCGATCTGTTCGGCGTCCACCAGCGCCGCCCCATCCGGGTCGGACCCGAACACCACGGTGAAGTGACCGGTGAAGGGCACGTGGATCAGCGCGAAACGCCGCCCATAGGAATCCTGGTGCTCGCTCAGCCGTGACGGCGCGGCCAACCCGGGAAGCTGGTGGGTGCCCCACCCCGCCCGGCCCAGCGGCCCCGACCGGTACAGGTGGGCGCCCGCGCTGCGGGCGTTGGCCCAACCGACCCGGGTGACGAACCGCGACAGCATGCTGCGCCCGTGGCGGTCCTTGACCAGCAGGACGAGCAGGATTGCCCCCAGCGCACCGCCAGAGACCAGACCCGCGAGCATGCCCGCGGCCATCACCACGAACACCGTGAACACCAGGCCGAACAGCAGCAGCATGGTGCCCATCGCGCCCAGTCCCATCAGACCGGGAGAGGACGGTCGCCGCCAGTTGCCGTAGGTGCGCGGTTTACGGACCTCACTTACTGCCATCGGGCTCCTCCACCGCCTCTGTCATCGTTCCCTTGGCTGTGTCGTAGGCCGCCTGTCCGGTCTCCACGACGGCCTCGGCCACCATGAGCCAGGGGTTGCCGGTGGCCGCGCTGCCCCCGGCGCTGCCGGACGCGGTCTCGGCCGCTGTCCCGGTGCCCGCGCTGTCGGTGTCGGCGCCACCGGTGTCCGCGCCGTCGGGGGTATCGCCCGTCCCCTGCCTCTTGCCGGTCTGGGACGGGTCGGCGCCGTCGGGAGAGGTCTCCTGGTGCGGTTCCTCCCCTTGTGACCCCTGCTGGTGGGGGACCGGATCGGCCCCGTTGGGAGACCCGCCGCTGGAAGAGCCGGATGTCTCTATGCTTTCGGAACTAATGCTGGAGAACTTCTTGACGGCACCGGAGGCCACCGCCCCGGCCATTCCCGCCACCGCGCCCGCCGCCGCGCCGGCGGCCCCGCCGCCACCACCGCCCATGGAGGCCATCGGCACCGTGAGCTTGATCAGCGCGGGCAGCGCCACCAACGCCATCACCATCAACGCGAGCCCCATCACCGATCTGGACAGAGTCTGGTCCAGTCCTCCTTCGTCGGAGGCGACGATCTCGAAGGCCACCGCGTAGATGATGGCCGCGGCCGGCTTGTACAGGATGAACGCGATGATCCAGGCACACGTCTTCTTGAACCAGGTGCGCCCCATCTCGGTGTTGGTGAACGACGCCGCCAACGGCAGGATCGCGGCCAGCACGACCAGCAGGCCGTCGCGGATCAGTATCAGCACCATCTGGATCAGGGAGACGATCATCGCGATCACTCCCAAGACGATGATGAGCATCACCCCCAGGCCCGACAATCTGCTCAACGCGAGCATCTGCAACACTCGCTCGCCGAAGTCCGCGTCAGAGGAGTCCAGGACCAACCACCGGGCGAAATCATCGGCTGCCTGCGTCGCCAGGGTGATCACCGCCAGACCGCATCCGCTCACCACCACCAGGGTGATCAGCGACTGCACCAGCGCCTTGCCGGCGTCGGCTCGCTGTTCCCAGGCCATCTTGGCTCCGCCGACGATGACCGACAGCACTACCGCGGCCCCGACATACCACCACAGATGGCGCTGCACGCTCTGCACTGGAGCGGATGCGTTGGCCGAAGGGCCGGCCTCCAGCAGCGCGCCGGCGATCGCCGAGGCCGACGCGATGAGCACGGTCGCCACCATGATGACGACGACCTTGCCGAGGTGTTCTCCCCCCTCACCTCGCCGGGTGCGCACCGCCATCATCGCGCCCGCCACCATCAGCGACAGCACGCACAACCCCAGCGAGATCCAGGTCACCCACCCAAGTACCGTCTCCAGTCCGGCCGCCGAGTCAGGAGGCGTCTCCGCCGTGACCACACCCGGCCCGACCTTCTCCGTGGCCTCTAGGTTCTCCGGGGTGGAGAAGAAGAGCCAGGACGTGCCCAACGCCGTGACGATCTGGGCGACCGCTTCGGCGATCGCCGCGGCGATGTCCTCCAACGTGCTGGTGAAGGCGTTGCTAACAGCGGAGGCCACACCCTGTCGGCCAATGCAAACGGGATCCAAGAAGAAGCACGAGCCGTCCTCCTCACCGTCCATGGGCAGCACCCGCCTATCCCACCTCTGCCGGAGGCAGGATGTAGCCGTCCAGAGAGTAGAGAGCCGCGACAGGGATGACCATCTCCCCGTTCTCCCGGGTGACGATCTTCCAATCCCCGTCCTCCCACCGGAAGTCCATCGGATAGGAGACCGTTCCTCCCGGAGAGCCCTGTATGACAAGAGCGATATCGACACGAGCACGGTCAGCGGCATAGGACAACAGCCGGACCCCGCCGATGTGGCCCACTACCCGTTCGCTTGGACCTGCCTCTTCCACCTTCGCCTTGAGCACCTCCTTTCCCGGCCCTTCTGCGTAGAGGTCGAGCAGGTCCAGATACAGCGATGGATCGCTGGTCATGGCGGTGTAGTTCATCGCGGCCAGGACGACGCCTTCGGGACTCTTGGCATAGCAATGCCGGAACCCGTTGTCCTCGACCACTCCCGGCCCGTGCGCCCTACTCGACGGCGCCTCCCTCATCCCCACGAACCCCCAGGAGGTGTCCTCGGGGAAACCCGTGAACTCGTCCTTCTCACTGGAACGCAGACCGCAGACGCTCTCACTGCCGTCAGAACGCTCCACGCCTCCCGGCGTCGCCTCCTCGGGATACTCCTCTTCCCCGACCGTCCCCTCTGCCGGGCCGCCCGAAGGCTCGATGGCCCCGCTTTCGGCGGACGTGTCGTTACCGGTGAGATTGATCGCCGTCACGACACCGCCCGCGGCCACGATCACCCCGACGGTGACCGCGGCCGCGATGAACGACCTCGACGCCAACGGACTCTTGCCCCCACCGCCGTCGGTGGGCCGCTCCTCATCGCTCACGGGTATTCCTTCCGATGTTCTGTGGCGGGGACGATCAGGAGGTGGCGCTGGCGTCCACCAAGAAGCCGATCAGGGACGTCGCAGCGGCGATCACGATCACACCGGTCAACACCATGACGATGCGGCCCATGTGCTCGCCGCCCTCGCCCCGCCGCGACTGGATCGCCATCGTGGCGCCCGCGATCATCAACCCAGCCACGCACACCGCCAGCGCCAGCCACTTCACCCAGCCCAAGATGGTGGTGAAACCGGCGCCGACGGGAGGCGCTTCACCGCTACCGGGGTCTGGAATGACCGCCGACATCGGCAGGACCTCGACAGCGGAGGCGAACAACTCGGTCATCTGTGTGCTTTCTTTCTCTCGATAAATTCAGGATGCGGAAGACGAGAAAAGGGCCGTGGTCTGCGCCAATAGACGTCGCACGGCATGCGGGGTGTTGTGCGGGCCGGCCGGTTCCATTCGCCACGCCTCCACCCAGGGGACATGCCAGACCCTGGGGACGCCACCGGCCACGAGCGCCGCCAGGTCCCGCAACGGTTTCGGTAGCCGACCTGGCGCATCAGCGACCAGCGCCAACCCGAGCAGGCGTACATCGGGCTGTCCCCCGGCCCACTCAATGGCGGCCTGCCGGGCCCGCTCCAGGCCGTGGTGGTGGGTGCGGGCCACCAGCACCACGGCGTGCTGATGACCGGAACCGGCTATGGGCCACGCACCGCCGGCAGCACGTCCACCGTCGCTGAGTGCGGCGAGCGTGCTCTCCCCGGCACCTCCGTGCACGCCCATCCACCACAGCGCCGGTGGTCCCGACGCGTTGTGTCTCGGCAACGCGGGGCCTGGGGCGGCGGGAACGAACGGTTGAGGCGCCTGCGGCCCACTCGGCGGCCCGACCTGGGACGACACGTCCAGCTCATGCGCCGCATCGACCTCAGCCGCCACGGTGGAGGGCTGTTCCAAGGGCACGGGAGCGGCGCTCAGCCACGGGTTGTCGTCCACGGCGATCTCTTCCTATTTCGCGCACCACAAAGAAGCACGAGGCAAAGACACGGGGAGCGCAATAGTAGCGCACTCATCTCATGGAGTCGTTTGACCTAAAACTCGAATAGGATCACGCGAATGGTAGGATCCCTCCAATATGCCCCTGGTCACATGGGGTGGCGTCCGATAATTACGGTGCGCTATTTTCGGATCCCCACGCCTTGACAGCGGCCGGAGAAAGACAACTCCGGCCGCCTTCGGTGATGCCCGAGAAGAAGGAAGAGGAATATGCCTGGAGGCGCGGGGGGAAAAGCCCTCCTCATTGGCTGCCTCCCCCTTCTCCTGCTCAGCGGCTGCCTGGCCACCCTCACCGTGGCGGTCCTGCCCGGCGGCTCCTGCACCCCCACCACAAGCGTGGCCGTGAAGGAGGGCGACCTCCCCACTGGCCCCATCGGAAAGGCCGGCTGGGGCGGCGAGCAGCTCGTCAACGCCGCCATCATCATGAACGTCGCCGCCGACATGGGATTGTCGCTGCGTGATCAGACCATCGGTGTCATGACCGCGATGGGCGAGTCCTCGCTGCGCGTCATCGACCACGGCGACTCCGCCGGACCCGATTCACGTGGCCTGTTCCAGCAGCGTGACAACGGCGCTTGGGGCAGCTACGAGGATCGCATGGACCCGGCGCGCAGCGCCAGGATGTTCTTCGAGCAGCTGGAGAAGGTCGACGGCCGCGACGACATGGAACCCACCCTGGCCGCCCACGAGGTGCAGCGCAACGCCGATCCCTATCACTACGCCCCCTACTGGGAAGACGCCTCCGACGTCGTCGAGGCCCTCTCCGGTGTCGCGACCGATATGATCCCCGTCAACGCCCAGCAGTGCGCCGACCTTGGCTCGGGCGGCGACCCAAGGATCAGCGAGGACTGCGCTCCCGTCTCCAACGGCATCCACGTCTCGGCCTGCCGAGCCTACGCAGCGCTGGTCGCCGAGTTCGGCCAGTTCTGGGATCCGCTGGGCGGGGTGGGCTGCTACGACCCCCGGCACTGGGACAACGGGCGCGGCGATCACCCGGTCGGCCAGGCCTGCGACTACCACGTCTCCCGCCCCGGCACCTATCCGAGCCAGGCCATGGACGCCCGCGCGATCGAGGTCGTGCAGTGGATCATGGCCCACCACGAGGTCCTCGACGTCAAGTACATCATCTACGACGAACACATCTGGAACCCCTCCCGCGACCCCTACGGTCCGTGGGAAGAGGTCAAGCGCGACCACCTCAGCGCCGCGGCCGCGGGCGTCGTCGCCGCCCACGTCGACCACATCCATCTGTCCACGGGCCCCTGGCACAACTACAAGGGAAGGTAGAGGCCGGTGAACCCCTCCTCGATCACCGCCGTCGTCCAGGCCGACGGCACCGGCACCCTCACCGTCGACGGCCACTCCCACGCCGTAACCGCGCCCGACGTCGACCAGGCGCGCACCCGCATCATCCAGATGGTGGCCGCCCACGCCGCGTCCGCCGGCCGCCCCCTCCCCATCACCACCAGCGACCCCGACGGCCGCAGCTGGCACCTGCTGATCCACCCCGATGGCCGGGTCCGGCCGCTACCGCCCGAGAACCCGACCGCCCACACAACGGATCCGGCCGGGCCCGTTCCCCTTCCGACTCCCCCAGCACGTCGGGAACACCCGGCCCGCCCCGCACCGATCCCGCCCGAAACGCCGGATGCGGCAAAGCACCCCGTAGACGCGGCCCCTGGCGAGCTCGCCCGCCCCTTGACCGCCATGGCAGCACTGGCCCACCCGGCCCACCCGGCGTCGGCCCCACCTGAAGTCCCCGGCACGATGGAACAGCCTGTTCGTCCCCGGGAGAACTCCGCCCGACACGCCCCGCCTCCGACCGCAGCGCCACAGGAGGGCCCGGCCAACCCCATACCCGCGCTTTCCGGAAACCCGGACGCGCCGCTCCACCCGGCGAAGCCTTCGGCCGAAGCGGCTCCCCCGGTCGCCAGGACCCCCCTCCGTCCCGTCTCGACATCCGCCGCCCCGCTCCCCGAGACGGCGGCCCCCGACCGAGACTCCTCCCAAGCCTGGGAGGAGGCGATCGCCGAGCACAACCTGATGCTGGCCCGACGCATCGCGGTGATCTCCCTCAAGGGAGGCGTGGGCAAGACGACCACCACCGTGGGACTCGGCACCGCACTGGCCCAGCAGCACAGCGAACGGGTCATCGCGGTGGACGCCAACCACTACGGCACCCTCGCCGACCGGTTCCCGACCCGGGTGCGGCACTCCATGCGCGATCTGGCCCGCGACCGGGCCATCGAGAGCTTCGTGGCATTGCGCGGCTACCTCAACTCCAACCGTCAGCGTTTGCACGCCCTGGCCGGTGGCGGCGGGGTCGAGGACTATGAAACAGCCGCCCACCACGTCGAACGCTTCGCCGACACCGTGGTCACCGACTGCCGAACCGATCTCGACGACCCGGTTGTCAAGGCCGTCCTCGACCGCTCCACGCACTGTGTCATCGTGCTCGACCCGTCCGCCGACGCCGTCGCCGCCGGGCAGGCGACCCTGCGCTGGCTCTCCAGGGGCTATCCCACGCTGGCGGCCTCCTGCGTGATCGCGATCTGCCGACGCACCTCCCAGGCCCCGCGCCGCTCCGACGCCGAACGGCGCTTCGTCGAACAGGGACTGCCGGTCGTCACCATCCCCTTCGACCGCCACCTGCACAAGGGCGGAGTCATCGAACCGAACCGGCTCAGGCGCGCGACCCGCGCCGCCTACAGCCGGCTCGCGGCCCTCATTACCACCCGTTGAACCCCGTCCTGGAGGCACAGGATGTCTGTGGCAAACCTGTGGTGAGGTTTCTTCGGAAACCCCTTCCCTCACAACCTTAAGTAACTTAAGGTTGCTGGCATGGAAAACAGAGAAATCGGAATCGAAGAGGCCCGCAAGATCCTGGGCGACCTCGCCAGCGAGGCCGGCTACCTCGGCCGATCCATCATCCTGACCCGCAAGGGCAAGCCCATCGCCCGCATCGCACCCCTGAAGGAGACCTCCGAAGACCCACGCTTCGCGAATATGCCTGACGCCATCATCGCCGATCTCCTGCACGACACTGCAGCCTCGGTAGCTGCCGCTTACACCCGACTCGGGAGAGCTGCGCAGACCGCCGAAGCAAAAGCTACAGCCAAGGAGAAAGCGAAGGAGGCATGGCTAATCAAGAGGCGTACTTTGTCCCGCGGGGAGATGATCAGCGAAATTCAGCACCTTAATTCCGTACTCGACAAGCTGAAAACCGAATATGACGTCTGAAACTCCTTACGAAGTCAAGCCTGAACAACTACAAGAGATATTTCACGAGGACATCAAAGACCTTGTCTTCGCCGGAATTGGACGTACCCACAAGCCGACCCTTGTGTTACTGGGCGGACAACTCGCCGCAGGCAAGTCCACCGCGACCAAAAGAATCATCAAGTACCACGGGGATGACATCGCCCCGGTCACTCCGGATAATTTCCGAAAATTCCACCCTCACTACAGCAAGATCCAGCAAGAGCGCCCCCTGGATATGGCGGCGCTCACCAATGAGGCGATGCACCGCTGGAACGAGATGACCCAGCAGCACGCGCACGCCCATGGCTACAGCCTGATCCTCGAGGGGACCTTCGCCCATCCCTCCAGGGTGATGGGGGTCGTCGAGCGGTTCGCCCAAGCCCCTGAACCGGGTGCCCACGAGGGTTTTCGAATCGAGGCGGTCGCGATGGCGGTGTCTGAGTACCGCAGCCGCCTCGACATGGTGAAGCGCTACCTCTCCGAGCCGCCGGAAGAGGGCCGCTGGGCCGACGCCGAGTCCCACGACCGGATCTATGGGATGGTCCCGCAGACGCTGGACACGCTGGAGGCGAGTCCACACGTGGACCGGATCGTCGTCACCGACCGGTCGGGAACCATCTACTACGAGAACGAGCGCGGCGACGACGGCCGATGGTCGCGTCCGCCCCGGGCGGGCGAGGCTTTGAAAGAGGCACGCAGCGAAGGGGAGGTGCCCTTCAGTCGCGTCGAGGCCTCAGAGTGGCTGGCCTCCTATTGGGAAAACGCCGAGCAGCTGATCGAACGGGGCGAGCTCGGTCCGGTCACCGCGGGGACGATGCTGGCCCTGCACTCCGACGCCGACCTGGTCGCCCCCATCGCCTACAACGGGGACAAAGAGGCACTCGATCTACACCAGCGTTGGCAGACCGTGCAGAAGGTGGTCTTCCAAGCCGGCCTGCGGGGCGTCGACAACGTCGACCTGCCCCAGAGTCCATTGAAGTTCCTGGAAGCCGGCGCCGAGGACAAGGCCCGTTTCCTCGCCGCGTTCACGCAATCACCGGACAAACGAGTGGGGTCGGCTGCGGATCTCACCACCACGGAGACGGTGCGCCGCGCCCAACACGGGCTCGCACCACCCAACACATCCCCGGCACCTCCCCAGCAGCCCGATCCCCGCCGCCGTTCCGATCCGGGTTCGGGGATCGAACGCTGATCCCTCGCTTCCTGATCTCGCGCGGGTGGGCGCAGGTGACCGGCGGGAAAGCCGATCGGTCATCATCACGACGATTCGGCCGCTTCATCGCCCTCGGGATCTGATCGGCACGGGGTGCCATCGGGGACTCCATCGGTCACGCCCAGACCATGAAGCGGCCTTTCACCGTCTTCTTCGCTCCCGTTCTGGCAGACGGCCGGCCATCGGCCACTGAGGGCATCGCCGAACGAACCCACTACCACCACGAGCGGACCGCCAACACGGGAAACTGCGGTCCCGCCGGCGAGGCCGGCCCCCGCCTCGTGGAGGGGGACCCACCGCCCGTACTGCCCCTGGGATCCTCCCGTGGAACCGCCCCGCGCGAACGCGCCTGAGGCCGTCATCACCGTCCTTCCGCGTGACACCCCGGCCTCGTGTCCGCCGTCACCCTCCTGGGCCGTGTCGTGACCGGGGACTACGGCGCGCCGACCGGGCCGGTTGTGGGACGCGCATGCGCGCCTCCGCCCTCATAGGGCGACGTCACGTCCACTCGGCCTTCTCCGTTCGCCGGTCTGGTCGTCCGGTTCCACTGGCGGCGACGACTGTTCGTTCCCGGTCGGCGTTCCCGCACGGCCGGCCCCGGACGGTGAGCCACCCAAGTGGTATCCCCAACCGAATTCAGCGATATATCCAGAAAATGCGTATCTTGCCGCCAAAGGCGGGTTTATCTATCTTGTTTTCCGAGTGAATGGATAAATGATCCGCAAGAGCGGAAGGAGCGTCCCCGGACCGTGGGACGCCTCCCGGAAATCCCGTGTATCGTCATCCCCATAGACGGAAACGGCCCTGGTGGGTGCGCCAACACCTGCCCAGGGCCTGACTCTCCATTCCTCTAGCCCAGGAAGAAGAGCTGTGCGCGACTTTATCAGCCGCGTCATGACCGCGTTCGCGGTCACGCTGCCGGCCCTCGCCCACCCGCGCTCCGTCATCGTCACACTGGCGCCCGGCACCGTCGGCGCCCCACCGCAGGACCCTGGGGTGATCCCCGCCCGTCCACGGCGCACGGGCAGGGTACGCCCCTACTCGCGTTCGGCCGGCCCACCCCATGGTTTCGGCTCCCCGGAGTGGTGGGAGACCCACCGCGTCCCAGGCGTCCCCGCCCGCTCGACGACTTCCGTCCCCACCCGCCCCGCGCCACACCTCTCACCCCGCGTCCCTGACGGTCGGCACCGCCGGGGACGTCTCGGCGGGTCCTTCGGCGAGAACCCGTGAGGCCGGCAGCACCGCCCGGGCCGCACAAGGGCGAGGAAGAACGGCCCCGGCGGAGGAGAGAAGACGGGTCCGGGGATCGCCGGGCGTGCCGTCCCGGCCTCCCTCACTCGCGGTCGCGGAGAACCCGGCTGACGCGGAGCGTGCGCAACCGGTTGAGCGCGGCGGCGATCTCGTGGCGGCGCGGCAGGGCGTAGTCGCCCGCGTACCCGCGGCCGATCGCCTCGACCCCACCCGAGTCCAGGCGCTCCTCCAGCAGGTCGAGGGCCTCGCCGAGGCAGCGCCGGCCGTCGAGGATGCCGTCCTCGGCGAGGGTGCGCAGTGCCAGGCCGACACCGGTGATCTGACTCGGATCGACGAGCTGGGCGAGGTGGCGCACGTCGATGTCGGTCTCGCCGAAGGTGAGCACGTCCATGTCGCGCCGTTTGATCCGGTGGCGTCCGCGCACCTGGGCGTCGACCGAGCGGGGGTCGACCACGCGGCGGGCCGGCGGGTGGAAGCGGGCGTCGGTGCGCGGCCGGGCGAGTTCGCGGGCCTTCTCGGTGACGTCGTAGGGGCGGTACCCGTCGAGCATGACCACCTGGTCGGCCACGTCGAAGTAGTCGCCGCTGCCCCCCATGACCAGGACGGTGGACACCCCGTGCGCCCGGTGCAGCGGGCGGACCAGGTCGACGAAGGGGGTGAGAGGCTCGCGGTCGCCGTGGACCAGGGCCTGCATGCGCGCGTCGCGGATCATGAGGTTGGTGGCCGTGGTGTCCTCGTCGACCAGCAGGGTTCCCGCCCCGGCTTCGAGCGCCTCGGCGATGTTGGCGGCCTGCGAGGTGGAACCGGAGGCGTTGTCGGTGGAGAAGTCGCCGGTGTCGGCGCCGGTGGGCAGGTTGCGGACGAAGGCGCCGACGTCGGTGCGCTCGACCCTGCGCCCCTCCTCGGCGCGGATCTTCACCGCGTCGGCTCGGGTGACGACGAGTTCGCGTCCGTCGCCCGGGACATGGTCGTAGACCCCGCGTTCCAGCGCGTGCAACAGGGTGGACTTACCGTGGAACCCGCCGCCGACGATGAGGGTGATGCCCTCGGGCACCCCCAGGCCGCTCACCTGGCCCCGGTGCGGCAGCCGCACGGTCACCCGCAGGCTCTCGGGGGAGACGAAGGGGACGGGGTCGCCGCTCATGGGCAGGTCGCTGACCCCGCTGCGGCGCGGCAGCACCGAACCGTCGGCGACGAAGGCGACGAGGCCGAGCTCGGGCAGCATCGCGCGCAGGGCCACCGCGTCCTCGACGGTGTCGGCGAAAGAGGTGGCGTCGGCCGTGTCCAGCGCCTCCCAGCACAGGCCGTCGACGAGTTCGGGGACGCGCTCGCACAGCTCCCGTTCCGCGGCGTGGCCGTCGATGCGCCGCCCGTGTCCCGGCAGCTCCACCCCCATGCGCACGACGACCCCGCCGTCGTCGTCGATACGGCAGGCCGACCGGTCGAGGACCTCCTGCCCGCCGACGTCGACGCGCAGCCGCGCCCCCTTCAGCAGGCGGTGGGCGCGGCGCACCAGGTAGTCGGCCGTCGCGCGGCGCCGCACCGGGGAACGCCAGGCGTGGTCGGGCAGGCCCGCCACCTCGGCCGGGATGCGCACCGCGACCCGCGAGGGCGGCGCGTAGGGGTCGGCCTGGACCCGTTCGACGGTCAGGGTGTGGTCGTCGAAGTCCCAGTCGCCCGACAGCGCGCGGTAACGCCCGTAGGAGGCCCCGTCCATGCGTCGCAGCTCCTCGGAAAGCCGCCGGCTGTCACGGCGGCCACGGATCTGGGGCCGTTCGTGACCCCGCCCCGCGTCCGGGCGACCTCCGTGGCGGTGTCCCCGGCCTCCGTAGCCTGCGGGCATGGTGCTCCCCTCTCGTCGCGCGCCCGGCCTTTCCGGGTGCCCCTGCCCGGATGCTACGCGCCGAAGCGATGCGGGTCGGACGGCCGTCCACAGGGTGGCGCGGCGCCTAGCTCCCGGGGTAGCGGCTGCTCCAGCGGGTGTGGGGGCCATGGTCGCCGTGCAGCCGGCGCCCCGCGGTGAACTCCCACACGAAGTCGTCGGCCAGTTCCAGGATCGTGCCGCGTCCCTCGACCTCGAAGGCCAGCTCGGGCGGTAGCGCCGTCTCCCCGTGCAGCGCTCCGAGGATGTTGCCGCAGATCGCGCCGGTGGAGTCGCTGTCCCCGGAGTGGGTGACGGCCAGTGCGAGCGCGTCGGTGAACTCCTCGGGACCGGGGTGGACCAGTGCCGCGTAGACGGCGATGGCCAGGGCCTCCTCGGCGATCCAGCCGCCGCCCAGGCGCTCCACGGTCTCCGCGCACACCGGCAGGTCGCGGGCCGCCGCGCGGGCCGCGCGCAACGCCGCGCTCGTCTCCTCGTGACCGGGGCGCGTGACGAGTTCGGCGAGTGTCGCCTCCAGCGCCTCGTCCAATCCGTCGCCGGCGACCAGGCGCCGCACCAGTAGCGCCAGCGCCCCCGAGGCGAGCCGTCCCGTGGGGTGGCCGTGGGTGTAGCCGGCCGCCTCGGCCGCCCAGTCGAACACCGGCGGCTCCTGGGACCACGCCGGCGTGGCGAGCAGCCCGAACGGGGCCGAGCGCATGACCCCGCCACAGCCCTTGGAGTTGTTGGCGGCGGGGGTGCCGAAGGGGATCCGGCCGGCGCCGGCCCGCTCGTGGACCGCTTCGAGGGCGCTCAGGCAGGTGGTGCCGGGCGCGCGGCGGGCGTAGAGCCAGCGCTGTCCCTGGAGCAGACCGTCGCGCCGGCCCGTCGGCGCGTCGTGGAGCTGGGTGTCGAGCCAGCGCAGGTAGGCGTGGTGGACGGGGGCCGGCGTGAACCCCGTTCCACGGTCGGCGCGCACGCCGGCCCGGATCAGGCCCTCGACGGTGAAGAGCGTCATCTGGGTGTCGTCGGTGACGAGCCCATGGCGGGGTGTCCCGTCGGAGTGGTCGGCGACGTACTCGCGGACCCCCGCGGCCCCGTGTTCGGCGCGGATGCCCGCGAGGGTCATGAACTCCACCGGCGCCCCCAGCGCGTCGCCGATGGCGCCGCCGAGCAGGCAGCCCCGCACCCGTGACCGGTACCTCTCCGCCTGGTCGCGTTCCTTCTCCGTCGTCACGTCCCGTCCGCCTTTCCGCCGTTGTCGGGGGAATCATGATCCACCCGTCCGACATCGCGCGCATCCCCGCCGGGTAGGGCGGCGGAGCGTCCCGCCTCCCCGGCCATGGCGTTGCCGGCCGGTCAGCGGCGTGACGGGACCGGCCATCCAGGACGGTGGGCGTCGCCTCCGGTCGCTCCCGGGCCGACCGTCCGCGAGCGGCCGGTCGCGGGACGGATCCCGAAAGCGCCGCCCGTTCCCACGCCTCTGATACCGCGTCTAAGGGCGGTGCATCACCGGGGGTTCGTCGAGGATGAACATGGTGCGGGTGGAGTGGACCTCGGGAATGCGCTGGAGGCGTTCCAGGACGAGGGTGCGCAGGGCCGGGGCGTCGGCGACGCGGACGAGCAGGAGGAGGTCGGCGTCGCCGGAGACCAGCGCCGCGTGGTCGATCTCGGGGATGTGGCGCAGGTGGTCGCGGAACCGTTCCCAGGAGTGCTGTTCGATGCGCACCGACACATAGGCGGCCAGGCCGGCACCGCACTTCTCGGGGTCGATGACCACGGTGAACCCCCGGATCACCCCGTCGCGGCGGAGGCGGTCCAGGCGGGCGTAGGCGTTGGCGCGGGAGATGTGGGCCCGCTCGGCGAGCGCGCGGATCGACATGCGCCCGTCCCCGCGGAGCAGTTCGAGGAGGGTCCGGTCGACATCGTCGAGCCCGGCAGCCATGTGTCTCACCTCACACCGCTCACGGCGTCGCCGGCCGGACGTTCTACCCCTTTTTCCAACGGTCGGAGCAATCCGTCCACCCTTGCCGGGACAACATGGACACTATGGGGTGATCCACCTCATATTCAAGACATGAAGCGCCTCGATGACCGCATCGCGCCGCCGCTCCCCACCCTGGAGCCGATACGCCTGGTGGACCGGCACGGCCGGCGCGTCGCCGACCCGACCGTCTCCTGCCCCTCCCCCACGACCCTGACCTCGCTGCTGCGGGCCATGATCGTCGGCCGCCGCTTCGACCGCCAGGCCGGAGCCCTCGCCCGCCAGGGCCGGCTCGCCGTCTACCCCTCCTCCTACGGTCAGGAGGCCTGCCAGGTGGCGGGCGTCCTCGCCCTCGCCGAACAGGACTGGCTGTTTCCCACCTACCGGGACAGCGTCGCGCTGGTCACCCGCGGCGTGGACCCGGTCGAGACGCTGACCCTGCTCCGCGGCGACTGGCACAGCGGTTACGACCCGGGCCTGCACCGCTGCGCCCCCCAGTGCACGCCCCTGGCGACCAACGCCTCCCACGCGGTCGGGCTCACCTACGCCGCCCGCCACAAGGGCGAGGACGTGGCCGCCCTGGTCCTCATGGGCGACGGCGCGACCAGTGAGGGCGACGCCCACGAGGCGTACAACTTCGCCGCCGTGTGGAACACCCCGGTGGTCTTCCTGGTGCAGAACAACGGTTGGGCGATCAGCGTCCCGCTGCACCGCCAGAGTGCGGCGCCCACCCTCGCCCACAAGGCCGTCGGCTACGGGATGCGCGGCTACCACGTGGACGGCAACGACGCCGCGGCCGTGCACGCCGTGGTCGGCCGGGCCCTTGAGGAGGCGCGGGCGGGAGGCGGGCCGGCGATCGTCGAGGCGCGCACCTACCGGCTGGACGCCCACACCAACGCCGACGCCCCCCAGCGCTACCGGGACGACTCCGAGGTGGAGTACTGGAAGCAGCGCGACCCGATCGAGCGGCTGGAGACGCTGCTGCGCGCGGAGGGCCACGTGGACGACGACACGTTGGCGGGGTTCGCCGCCGAGGCCGAGCGGATGGCCGCCGACGTGCGCGAGCGCGTGGACGCCGCCCCCGACCCCGATCCCGACGAGTTGTTCGCGCACGTCTACGCCGCCCCGACGGCCCAGCTGGTCGAGCAGCGCCAGGCCCTGCGCGACGAGATCCGGGAGGGCTGAGAATGGCCGAGATCACGATGGCGCAGGCGCTCAACCGGGCGCTGCGCGACGCGCTGCACGACGATCCCAACGTCGTCGTCTACGGCGAGGACGTCGGCCCCTTGGGCGGCGTGTTCCGTGTCACCGACGGGCTGACCGCGCAGTTCGGCGAGGACCGCTGCTTCGACTCCCCCCTGGCCGAGTCCGGCATCGTCGGCACGGCCGTCGGCATGGCCTCCTACGGGCTGCGTCCGGTCGTGGAGATGCAGTTCGACGCCTTCGGCTACCCGGCGTTCGAACAGGTGGTCTCCCACGTGGCCAAGATGCGTAACCGGACCCGCGGCCGGATGAGCCTGCCGCTCGTCATCCGCATCCCCTACGGCGGCGGCATCGGCGGCGTCGAACACCACAGCGACTCCTCCGAGGCCTACTACGCGCACACGCCGGGTCTGCGGGTCATCACCCCGGGGACGCCGTCCGACGCCTACTCGATGCTGCGCGAGGCGATCGCCTGCCCCGACCCGGTGGTGTTCTTGGAGCCCAAGCGCCGCTACTGGGCGAAGGAGGAGGTGGAGACCCCGGTGCGGACCGCGCCGATGGACCGTGCCGTGGTCCGGCGGACGGGCTCCGACGTCACCCTCATCGCCTACGGCCCGATGGTGGCGACCGCGCTGGAGGCGGCCGAGGCCGCGCGCGAGGAGGGCCGTGACGTCGAGGTGGTGGACCTGCGCAGTCTCGCGCCGTTCGACGACGCGACCGTGACCGCGTCGGTGCGCAAGACGGGGCGGGCGCTGGTCGTGCACGAGGCGGCCACGTTCGCCGGGTACGGGGCGGAGGTGGCCGCCCGCGTCACCGAGCGCTGCTTCCACTATCTGGAGGCCCCGGTGCTGCGCGTCGGCGGCCTGGACATCCCCTATCCGCCGCCTCGCCTGGAGCACCACCACCTGCCCGACGTGGACCGCATCCTCGACGCGATCGCCCGGTTGCAGTGGGAGGCCGACTGGGTGGACCCCGACGCCGTCCCGTCGGGGGCGCGGCCCCCCGCGTCGGGGGCGCGGCGTGGCCGGGAGGTGCGGTCATGAGCCAGGGACCGTTCCGGGAGTTCGCGCTGCCCGACCTCGGCGAGGGGCTGACCGAGGCGGAGATCGTGCGTTGGCTGGTCGCGGTCGGCGACACCGTGACCGTGGACCAGCCGGTGGTCGAGGTGGAGACCGCCAAGGCGGTGGTGGAGGTGCCCTGTCCGTTCGCCGGCCGGGTCGGCGCCCTGCACGGGGCCGAGGGCGAGGTGATCCCCGTCGGGGCCCCGCTCATCGGCGTGGACACCGGGGCGCAGGGCACGGAGGGCGGTTTCGACGAGCCCGGTGTCGTCGTCCCCGCGGCGCGCCCGGCCGCGGAGGACGCCTCGGGCGGCTCCGGGGCGGTCCTGGTGGGCTACGGGCCCCGGGAGGAGACCCGCCGCCGCGGACGGACCCGGCGTCTCGACGCCGGCGGCGCGAGCCGGACAACGGCGTCCGGTCCGCGATCGTCCCCCGCGGCCCCCGGCCGCACCCCGGTGGTCTCCCCCCTGGTACGCCGCCTGGCCCGGGAGCACGGCTTGGACGTGGGGCTGATCGAGGGCACCGGCGGGGGCGGCCTGGTGTTGCGCCGTGACGTGGAGGCGGCGATCGTCGCCCGGCACGCGGCGGAGGTGGGGGCCGCGCCGCCCCGGCCGCGGCGGGCGGAGGGCGAGCGGATCGCGCTGCGCGGCGCGCAGCGCACGATGGCCGACCGGCTGTCCCGTTCCCGCCGCGAGATCCCCGAGGCGACGGTGTGGGTCGACGCCGATGCCTCCGCCCTGCTGGCGTTGCGCGACGATCTCAACGCGGCCGATCCCGATCGGCCGGTCGGTGTGCTGGGCCTGGTGGCGAGGTTCTGCGTTCTGGGCCTGGCGCGCTTCCCGTCGTTGAACGCCCAGTTCGACGGCGAACGCGGGGAGCTGGTGCGGTTCTCGCACGTGGCCCTGGGGTTCGCCGCGCAGACCCCGCGCGGCCTGGTGGTCCCGGTGGTGCCGGACGCCCACCTGCTGTCGGCGCGGGAGTTGTCGGCGGCGGTGCGGGAGCGGACGGCCGCGGCGCGCTCGGGGACGCTCACCCCCGGCCTGCTGACCGGGGGCACGTTCACCGTGAACAACTACGGCGTGTTCGGTGTGGACGGGTCAGCCGCGATCATCAACCACCCGGAGGTGGCGATCCTGGGGATGGGGCGGATCGTGAAGCGCCCGTGGGTGTCCGGGGACGAGCTCGTGGCGCGTCCGGTGGTCGAGCTGACCCTGGCCTTCGACCACCGGGCCTGTGACGGCGCCGAGGCCGGCGGGTTCCTGCGGTTCGTCGCCGATTGCGTGGAGCGGCCCCAGCTGCTGCTGGGCGACCTGTGAGACGGGTCGGGCCCGGGCACGCGTGACGCGCCCGGGCCCGATCGCCGTTCACTCCGCTCAGGCGCCCGCGGAGACGTCGCGCGCGGTCAGCCGGGCCAGGAGCGCCGGCTTGCGGTGACGTCCGTTGGGGCGGGCCGTCGCGGCCTTGCGCTTGGCGACGACCGCGGCCGCGGCGACCGCCGAGACGAGCACCACGCCGACCCCGCCGGAGACCATCGGGGTGCTGTCGGCGACGAGGGACATGCCGCCGGGGGTGGCGACCTCGCTCATCGCGTGGGTGACGGGGGCCTCGGTGGCCTCCTGCCCGTCCGGGGAGCCGCCATCGGCGGGCGGGGTCGCCTGGGCGTCCGCGGCCGCGGTCTGCTGCTCCTGCTCGGGCTCGGACTGCTCCTCGGCCTGGCCGGAGTCGGCCGCCTGCTGTTCGTCGGCCTGCTGTTCGTCGGCCTGCTCGGTCTCGGCCGCCTGCTGCTCGTCGGCCGACGCCTGCTCATCGGCGCTGCGCTCGTCGGCCGCGGGCTGCTCGGGCTCGGCCGCGGCGGGTGCCGCGGAGACCGCGCTCTCGCACTTGTTGCCCTCCTGGCCGAACGGGTGCGGCGCGCCGGGGGTGCCGTGGCCGTCGCCCCACTTGGTGATCGTGTACTCGACGTTGACGTGACCGAGGCCGCCCGCGTCCTCCACGACGAGGGTGGTGTCGTTCCAGGTGCCGCCGGTCAGCTCGGCGAACGTCTTGCCGTCCATGTCGAGCAGGACGTTGCAGTCGTGCGAGGGCACGCCGGGCCCCCGGTCGCCGATGAAGAATTCGGCCTTCTTGCCGTTGTAGGTGACGTACCCCTCGGTTCCGAGAGGCCAGCTGGGGCTGGCGAAAAGGCCCTTCTGCATGGGTTCGCCGGAGGCGGGGGCACCGGTGTCGCCGTTGATCCCGGAACCATCGTCCCAGAAGTAGGAAGCCTTGACTTCGCCGTGCTGGAGGGACTCTTGGGTGTTCTTCATAAGAAAAAGAAGGCGGTCGGGAGCAGAGGGTCGAGCCGAGACGGGGCAGGGGCCGCTGAGGAATGCGTGGACAGGCGATCCCCGGCTATGCGGGACCACACGTGACAGGATCGTCGGGCGTGTGGCTGCGGCGGGCCGGTGTTTCAGGGGCCGATTCTCCCGGGCTCCTTGGCACGGGGTCGCGTCGCCGCGCGGGTGAGAGTCTCGCTCTCCCGGACGCCGATCGCGTCCGGGGCTCGACATCGGTCCTACCTCCGCAAAGGGAGGGTCACGAACCAATCACGAAGGACTCTAACCCACAGAAAAGTAAAAAGGGCAAGCTCGAAAGGTAAAACCCATAAGGGACCTATTCAGCCCTTGATCATCCCTTGACGGTCACCTGGCGAATTTCCCGCGCACATAAGGGTTTTCGCAGGTCACAGGGGTATCCGGCGCCCCTCTGAAGCGATCCGGAACACAAGGGAAGATGAGGCCCGCCACACCTCCTGCGGCGTGGACCCTCCCGGTGTCGCCAGGAGAGTTCCACGCCCGGGTCACGGCGGACCTCAGTTGGGGCCGCTCCAGGGCAGACCGTCGTGGCCGGCCACGACGGCGAAGCGCGCCACGTCCACCCAGCGCCGCCCACAGGCGCACTGGCGGTAGCGCACGATCCCCTCGGAGGTGTAGTGGGCGGACTCGACCCGCGCGTCGACCGATTCACGGCCGCACGCGGCACACCGTTCACTCGTCATGTCCCCAGGGTGCTGTAATGGCCTTGTGCAGTTCAACACTTACGGAGGTACGGGTTCCTTCGTCGCCGCCGACCTCCTGAACGCGACCGACCACCACCACACCGCGCTCAGCGACATCCTGCGCCGCCACCAGATCACCCGGCCCGACATCGACGCCGAACAGGCCGGGCGCCTGCTCGCCTGGGTCGAACGCCTGCGGCCCGTCTTCGGCGAGACCGACCCACAGCGCCAGATCGACCTGGTCAACGCGCTGCTGCGGGACGCCGCCACCGGCGTCCAGGTCTCCATGCACGACGGGTCGCAACCCCATCTGCACTACGTCAGTCAGACCCGGGAGACCGTCACCCGGCTCAAGGCGACCACGGCCGGCGGCCTGGCCGTGGCCATCTGCGGGGCCGGCGGCCACCGGCTGGGCCGTTGCGGGCGCGAGGGGTGCGACCGGGTCTACGTCGACGTCTCCCGCAACGGCCGGCGCCGCTTCTGCTCCGTGGCCTGCGCCAACCGGGTCAACGTCGCCGCGCACCGCGCCCGCTCGCGCTGAGACCGCACGGCTCAGGTCACCTGGGCGCGCCGCGCGAAACGCGGGTCGCGCCACTCCCCTCCGCGCACCACCTCGACCAGTGCCGTGGCCGCGTCGAAGACATCGACGTGGCGCAGGTACAGCGGGGTGAAGCCGAAGCGCAGGATGTCGGGGGCGCGGAAGTCCCCGATGATCCCGCGTTCGATGAGCGCCTGGACCATCGCGTAGCCGTCCGGGTGGCGCAGCGACACCTGACTGCCCCGGCGCGCGTGCTCCAGCGGTGTCACCACCTCCAGGCCGGCGGGCCTGGTCAGCTCCAGGAACAGGTCGGTCAGCGCCAGGCTCTTGGCGCGCACCAGCGCCAGGTCGACGCCGCGCCACACCTGGAGCGCCGCCTCCACCGCGGCCGCCGCGACCAGCGGCTGGGAGCCGCTGAGGAAGCAGCTGGCGCCGGCCGCGGGCTCGTAGTCCCCGGTGAAGTCGAACGGGCGGGCGTGGCCGTGCCAGCCGGTGAGGGGCTGGCGGGCGCGCGCGTGGTGGCGGGCGGCGACGTAGGTGAAGGCCGGGGCGCCGGGGCCCGCGTTGAGGTACTTGTAGGTGCAGCCCACCGCGAAGTCGGCGCCGCAGGCCGACAGCTCCACGGGGAGCGCGCCGACGCTGTGGCACAGGTCCCACACCGCCAGCGCGCCGTGGTCGTGGGCGAGCCGGGTCTCGGCGGCCATGTCGCGCAGCTCGCCGGTGCGGTAGTCGACGTGGCCGAGCAGGACGGCCCCCACGTCCCCCGGCCGCAGCGCCTCCGCCAGCTCCTCGCCGCCCGGTCCCACCAGGCGCAGCCGCACCCCGTCGAACAGTTCGGCGACGCCCTGGGCGATGTAGAGGTCGGTCGGGAATGCACCGGCCTCGGCCACCACCACGCGACGGTCCGGGTTGAGGCGCAGCGCCGCGACGAGCGTCTTGAACAGGTTCGCCGAGGTGCCGTCGCCGACGACGACCTCGTCGGAGGCGGCCCCCACGAGCGGGGCCAGCATGGCGGCGAGGGCGCGCGGCTGGTCCCACCAGCCCGCGTCGTTCCAGCTGCGGACCAGCCCTCTTCCCCACTCCTGTTCGATCAGGTGGGCGACCCGCCCCGGGACGGCCCGGGGCAGCGCTCCCAGGGAGTTGCCGTCGAGGTAGATCACCCCCTCGGGGAGCAGGAAGTCCGCACGGCGCGGGGCGAGCGGGTCGGCGGCGTCCAGTTCGGCGCACGCCTCGCGGGACAGGGAGGGCAGGGGCATCGGGCGGCTACCTCGTCTCGGTGGGGACGACAGGGGACGGCGGCGGGCTCAGGGGAGCTGGAAGCCCGTTCGCAGCGACCATAGCTCGGGGAAGACGTCGCGCGCGGCGTTGCGGGAGAGCCAGTCCAGCCCGCTGGATCCACCGGTGCCCGGCCTGGCCCCCAGGGCGCGCTTGACCGCCATGAGGTGGCGGTGCCGCCAGCGTGTGACGCGCTCGGCGGTGTCGAGCAGGGCCTCGGCCAGCGCGGGCAGCTCCGCTCCGGGCGTCTCGTCCGCGTAGACCACGCTCCAGGCGCGTTCCACCTCGGGGTCGGGCTCGTAGGGGCGGGTCCAGTCGCGCTCCACCCGATCGAGCGGGACCGGCAGGCCGCGCCGGTGCAGCAGGCGCAGCGCGGCATCGTAGAGACCGGGCTCGCGCAGGGCCCGTTCCAGCACGGCGCGCGCCCGGGGCGCCGCGCGGTGGGGGCGGGCCATGACCGCCGACTTGTTGCCGATGAGGAACTCCAGGTGGCGGTAGCCAGGGGACTGCACGCCCGACGCCTCGCCGAGGACGTCGCGGAAGCGGCCGAACTCCACCGGGGTCAAGGTGGCGAGCAGGTCCCAGGAGGAGACCAGGACGTCCTGGGCGTGATGGCCGCGGCGCAGTGCGGCCATCGCGGCCGCCACCCGGTCGGCCTCCAGCTCGTCGCGGGCCCGCTCCCACTCCTCGCCGATAAGCAGGAACAGCAGCTCCATGACCTGCGTTGCGATGATGAAGCGCGTCTCGGCGGGTTCTCCGGTCCGGGGATGCTGCAGGTCCAGCAGGGCCTCGATCCCCGCGTAACGGGCGTAGGGGGTGCTCCCCTCGAAGGAGAGGGTGGGCGGCCCCTCGCCGCGCGCGGCGCGCTCGATCCGCTCCTCCTCCGCGACGGGAGTGCGTTCCCGGGGCTGGGCCGACGTGGTGGCCATCGTGCTCGCCATCCTCCTCGTGTCAGGGCGGGAAACCATGGCGCCTCATGTCGACGGCGCCCTCGTCCGGTTCGAGAAAGGATGCTGTGAAGCGTCCCGAAAGAGAAGAAGCACCTCACGGCGCGAAGGCGGTTCCGCTTCGCGTTCGCAATCCGTTCGCGGCGATGTGGTTTATGATCGCCAACCATGCTGGATGACGTGGACTGGCGGATCCTCGACGAGCTCCAGGCCGACGGCCGGCTCTCCTACAACGAGCTGTCGCGGCGGGTGAGCCTGTCGGCCCCCGCCGTCGCCGAACGGGTGCGCCGCCTGGAGGAACGGGGCGTGATCACCGGCTACCACGCCCACGTGAACCCGGCGGCGGTCGGGCTGCCCGTGATGGCCCTGGTGCGGATGGAGTGCTACGGCCCCCTGTGCCTCCTGCGCGACGCCGCCGCGGCGAGCCGTCCGGAGATCCTGCGGATTCACCGCATCACCGGGGACGCCTGTTGCGCGCTGCTGATCGCGGTCCGCTCGATGGCCCACTTCGAGGAGGTCATCGACCGGCTCACCCAGCATGGACGTCCGGCCAGCAGCATGGTGCTGTCCAGCCCGTTGTGGTGGCGCGGCGTCTCCCGAGGGGGGTAGGCGCGCAGGCCGCCCGGGCCGACCTGGCACGATGGGTCCTCCGGGGGCCACCTCCCCGATGATCCGCTCGTTCCTGGAGCCCACCGATGCACGCCCCGCACTGGCGCACCCCGCTGTCCCTCACCGGACACCTGTTCATCGCGCACGTCCTGCTGCTGACCGTGGCGCTGGGGACGACCGGGATGCTGTGGATCGTCCAACACGAACGCGAGATCGACCGCCACTACACCGAGAGGGTCCTCGTCATCGCCCGTTCCGTGGCCGCGTTGCCGCAGATCCACGACGCGCTGGAGCTGGAGGACCCCGCGGCGGTCATCGACCCGTTGACCGACCGCATCACCGCCGCCACCGGGGCGCAGTACATCGTGGTGGCCGACCCCACCGGCATCCGCTACTCCCACGTCGACGACTCGCTGATCGGGCAACGGGTCTCCACCCCTCCCGGTCCCGCCGCACGGGGGCGGGAGTGGACCGGCGTGCAGACCGGGACCCAGGGCCGCACCGTGCGGGCGAAGGTTCCGCTCTTCGGCGAGGAGGGCGACGTCGTCGGCTACGTGTCGGTCGGCGTGCTCGAATCCGACGTCGAGAGCGTCGCCGCGGGCGCGCTGCCCGCCATCGTCGCCACCATCGCGGCGGTGCTCGCGTTCGGCGCGGCAGGCGCCTACCTGCTGTCCCGCCGGGTCCGCGCCAAGACCCACGGCCTGGAACCCGGCGAGATCACCGCCCTGCTGGAAGGCCGCGAGGCGCTGCTGTACGGCATCCGCGAAGGGGTGCTCGCCCTGGACGCCGCGGGCCGGGTCACCCTCGTCAACGAGCCGGCCCGTCTGATGCTGGGGCTGGCCGACGACTGCGAGGGGCGCCGGCTGGAGGAGCTGCCGCTCGACGCGCGTCTGCACGACGTCTTGTCGGGGGCCGACCCCGGTACCGACCGGGTCGTGCTGGCCGGGCGGCGGGTGCTGGTGTGCAACCGCATGCCGGTCCGCGTCCGCGGGGAGGACAGCGGCGCCGTGGTGACCCTGCGCGACCGCACCGAGCTGGAGTTGCTCGCCGGCGAGCTCGACGGCGCCCGCACCCTCACCCAGGGGCTGCGCGCGCAGGGCCACGAGTTCGCCAACCGCATCCACACCGTGGCCGGGATGCTGGAGCTGGGCGCCTACGACGAGGCCCGCGCCTTCCTGGAGGAGCTGAGCGCCGCGCACGTGCGTACCAGCGCCGACATCGCCGGGAGGATCGGCGACCCCGCGCTCGCGGCGCTCGTGCTCGCGAAGTCGGCGCAGGCCGCCGAACGCGGCGCGGAGCTGCGGCTGGCCCCCACCACCGAACTGCCCGGCGCCCTGCCCGGGGCCCTGCGCTCGGACCTGCTGCTGGTGGTGGGCAACCTGCTGGACAACGCGCTGGACTCGGTGGCCGGCGGGACCGGTGACGAAGGAGAGGAGTGGGTGGAACTGATGCTGATGCGCCATCGCGTCTCGCGGGGGCCGGCGCGTGACCTGGTGGAGGTCCGGGTGACCGACTCCGGGCCCGGCGTCGACCCGGCGCTGACCGACGAGGTGTTCTCGCTCGGTTTCACCACGAAGGTGGCGCGCGACGGCGGACCGCGCGGACTGGGGCTGGCCCTGGTCCGCCGGACCTGTGAGGAGCGCGGCGGCGAGGTCACCCTGGAGCGCGCCGCGGACGCCGAAGAGGGCGGCTGCTCGGTGTTCACCGCCTACCTGCCGGTCGTGGAGGAGACACCGCGGGCGGTGCGGTCGTGATCCGGGTCGTGATCGTCGACGACGACGTGCGGGTGGCCCGGACCCACCGCGACCTGGTGGACTCGCTCCCCGGCTTCACCGTGGCCGCCGTCGCGCACACGGCCGCGGCGGCGCTCGCCGCGGTCGAGGCGCAACGCCCCGACCTGGTCCTGCTCGACCTGTACCTGCCCGACGAGTCGGGGATCTCGGTGCTGCGCAGCCTGCGCGCCCCCGCGCGCGCCGGGACCATCCCCCCGGTGGACGTGCTGGTGATCACCGCCGTGCGCGACGTCGACCAGGTGCGCGCGGCCCTGCACGGCGGCGCGGTGCACTACCTGCTCAAGCCGTTCCCGTTGGCGGCACTGCGCGACCAGCTGGAACGCTACGCCGCCGCGCACCGCAGCCTGGACCGTATCGGCGAGGCCACCCAGGGCGACGTCGACCGGCTGTTCGGCCTCCTGCGCCCGGCCCCGGCCAGGTCGCTGCCGAAGGGACTGACCCAGGCGACGGCCGACCTCGTGGCCGAGACGCTGCGCGCCGCGGGGACGGACCTGTCGGCCGCGGAGGTCGCCGTACGCAGCGGCGTCGCGCGGGTGACCGCGCGACGCTACCTGGAACACCTGTGCGCGGAGGGACGCGCCGAATTGAAGATGCGCTACGGCTCCACCGGCCGTCCCGAGCACCGCTACCACTGGGTGCGCTGAGAGGCGGGGGCGTGGCGCTCCGGCGGGGCGCCGGCCCCTCCGCGGTGGCCTACCCTCGCTCCCGTGACCATCCTCATCGATCCCCCGCTGTGGCCCGGCCCGCGCGACCTGCTGTGGTCGCATCTGGTCAGTGACGTCTCCTACGCCGAACTGCACATGTTCGCCCGTGAGCTCGGCCTGTCCGAGCGGGCCTTCGAACGCGACCACTACGACGTGCCGCAGACGCTGTACGACCGCGCGGTGGCGCTGGGGGCCGTGGAGGTCCCGGGCCGCGTGCTGGTGGCCCGCCTGCGCGCGGCCGGGCTGCGCCGACGTAAACGCGGGCGGCGGGTGAGCTGATCCGACCGGCTCACGCCGTGGCGTCGCCCGGCCCGGGGGCCGTTCCGGTCAGCTCGCGCACCTCCGCGGCGACGTTGGCGCGGGCCCGCGCCTCCCAGAGGGCACGCGCCCGCTCGGTGTGGAACAGCGCCGGGGCGGCCAGCAGGCCCTCCAGCAGCGCGGCGCGGGCGGCCCGGAAGTCCGCGTCGGCGACGTGGCGGTACTCCTCCCGGACCGCTCGGGCATAGGCCGCGTACTCCTCGGGGGTCCCGCCCAGGACCGACAGGTCCGCGTCGCACAGCACCTCGGCGTCGGCGTCGCCGGGCCGGGGGCGGTGGGCGGCGGTGACCCGGACCAGGCGGGCGACCTCGGCGACGCGCCGGGCGTCCACCCCGCAGGCCGGCAGCAGTTCCTCGGCGAGCCGGGCGCTGCGCTCCTCGTCGGCGCCGGGCTCGCCCTGGTAGACGGCGTCGTGGAACCACGCGGCGTAGCGGACGGCCGTGATGTCGGCGGCGTCCTCCGCGAGCTCGCCGACCGCTTCCAGTACCGCGCGCAGGTGGTGGAGCGTGTGGTGGCGACGGTGCGGCTCGTCCCATCGGGCGACCAGTTCGGCGCCGACGGCCGCGGCCCGTTCCCCCGGCCCGGCCAGTTCCCGCCAGGCTGCGCACAGGTCGGATCGGTGTGGGGGCATCGCGCCCTCCTCGTGTCTGCGTCCGGCTCGTGGGTCCCGCCGGACGTTACCCCACGGACCGCCCTTAGCGCCGGTCCCGGGTGACGAAGGACGGTGCCCTCCCGCGCCGGGACCCGCCGAAAGATGGGGGGACGCGCCGCCGATCGCCCACTGTGCCACCGCCCTTCCCGCGCCTAGGGTCGGTGGGCCATGGGAGACGACGCGCAGAGGGGAGACCGTGCATGATCACCTTCCACGGACTGACCAAGCGCTACGGCGACAGGATCGCCGTGGACGGGCTGACCTGCGAGATCGCATCGGGGCGGGTGACCGGGGTGCTCGGTCCCAATGGGGCGGGCAAATCGACGACGATGCGGATGCTGCTCGGCCTGGACGCCCCCTCCGCGGGACGCGCCCTGATCGACGGCCGTCCCTACGCCGCGCTGCGCCACCCGCTGCGGGAGGTCGGAGCCCTGCTGGATGCCCGTGCGGTCCACCCGGGTCTCACCGCCCGCGCCCACCTGCTGGCGCTGGCGCGTGGCAACGGGATCGCGGCGCGACGGGTCGAGGAGGTTCTGGAGACCGTGGGCCTGGCCCGGGTGGCGCGCCGACGGGTGGGGACGTTCTCGCTGGGGATGTCACAGCGCCTGGGCATCGCGGGGGCGCTGCTGGGTGATCCGCGTGTCCTCGTCCTCGACGAACCGGTCAACGGCCTGGACCCCGACGGGGTGCGCTGGATCCGCCGGCTCATGCGTTCGCTGGCCGGCGAGGGACGCGCGGTCCTCGTCTCCAGTCACCTCATGAGCGAGATGCAGGAGACCGCCGACCACCTGATCGTGCTCGGCCGTGGCCGGCTGATCGCCGACGCCCCGTTGGGGGAGATCATCGCGCGCAGCACGGGCAACTCCGTCCGGGTCCGCACTCCGCGCGCCGCCGAACTCGTCACGGCGCTGACGGGTGCGGGGATGCAGGTGAGGTGGACGGCCCCGGAGGAGCTCCGCGTCACCGGCGCGCCGATCGAACGGATCGGCCTCCTCGCCCACGAGGCCGGGGTGCCCCTGCACGAGCTCAGCCCGCGCACGGCCTCGCTGGAGCACGCCTACCTGGAGTTGACCGCCAGCAGCGTCGCCTACGCTGCGCCCACGCCGGACACCGTCCCGGCGGCGGAAGCGTGGGGGCGGTCATGAGCGGGAACCGATCGACCGTCACGCCCCGCGGCGGCGGCCTCCCCGGGGCTTTCGCCGCGGAGTGGACGAAACTGTGGGGGGTGCGCTCGACCTGGCTGTGCGTCGGTGCGGCCCTGGCGATCGGCACGGCCGTCATCACGCTGATGACCTTCTCGCTGCACTCCTCCGGTCAGGCTCGGACGACCGTGAACGCCTCCACCGGGCTGGGGGTGCTGTCGGCCCAGTTCGCCGCCGTCGCCCTCGCCTCGCTGGCGATCACCGGCGAGTACGCGACCGGTGCCATGCGCACGACGCTGACGGCGGTGCCGCGGCGTGGCGCCGTGCTGGCGGCCAAGGCGGGCGCGGTGACCGTCACCGCTCTCGTCACGGGGGTGCTGCTCGGGCTCGCGGGGTGGGCGGTGTCCGCGCTCTTCTACGGTCCCCACCTGGTGGTCCACTTCGTGGACCTCGTCCACGGCACCGTGGGGACCGGCCTGTACCTGGCTCTGCTGTCACTGTTCGTGCTGGGTCTGGGCGCGGTGCTGCGCAGCACGGCAGGGACGGTGACCACGACGATCGGGCTGCTCGTGGGCGTGCCGCTGGCCGCGCAGGTCCTGGGCGAGAAGGCGTTCGTGTGGTTCGCCGAGCACTCGCCCGCGGGCGCGCTCGAACCCCTGGTCTCGGGGCGGGAGCTGCCCTATGGCGCGGGGACGGCGACCGTGGTGCTGCTGGTGTGGGCGGCCGCGGCGCTGGCCGCGGGGTACGCGCTGCTGCGCCTGCGCGACGCCTGACCGCCGGGCCGTACACGTGGGGGCCGCCCCGTACCGGGACGGCCCCCACACGGTGTCCATGGGACCGGGGTCAGGCCCCCTTGGTCACGGGGGCGGCGTCGCCCTCGGCTGTCGCGAAGGCCCGTGCCCCGGCCCAGCGCAGGGCGAAGGCGAGGACGAGCACGCCGGCGCCCACCAGGAGGGAGATCCCGGTGAACGGCCAGACGAGGCCGGCCACGACCACCAGCGGGGCGATGATCACCGTGCCGATCTCAAACGGCGCGTAGGCCATGTAGGCCAGGCCGTACTCCTCGATGACCTTGCTCTTCTGCTTGGGGTCGACGATGCGCAGCAGCGCGATGCCGCTCGGGGTGGAGCCGGCCGCCCATCCCCAGGTGAAGATGCCGCGCTCGAACCAGCGCTCGCCGAAGACCCGCGGCGTGACGACGAAGAACATGAACAGGCAGTAGGCCAGGCCGACGAGCGTCAGCAGGAGCAGCGGGACGATGTTGTCCACGACCACCGACGGCACGATCGCGGCGATACCGAACGCGACGAGGTAGTCGGTGGCGGTGCCGGAGAGGCTGTTGACCGTGGTGCCGTCCACGTAACTGCGGGCCGGGGTGCGCTTGATGATCACGCCGGCCACCAGGCCGACGAGCATCGCCATGGCGAAGACCGGGACCGAGATCGACGGGAACAGCGCCTTGATGCCCTCGGAGAGCATGTACCCGCCGAGCACGACCAGGCCGATCACGGTCATCGGCAGCGCGAGCGGCTCCAGCGAGTTCGGCGAGGTCGTGGCCCGGCCGATGGGGGCGCGTTCGGCGTCGTCGCGCAGCAGGCCGGTACGCAGCGACTCGGGCAGCTGGTCGAAGGAGGAGATCTCCTGGACGACGCCCTTGCGCACGCCCCACTTGACCAGGGCCAGGCCGACGACGATGGAGGCGACCATGCCGAAGGTGGCCGAGGTGAAGCCGAGCGTCTGGAACTCCTCCATGCCGGCGTCGGCGATGGTCGGGCTCATCGCGGCCACCGTGCCGAAGCCGCCGACCCAGCCGGCCGGCACGAGCATGCCGAAGGCGTCGGGCAGGTCCCAGAACAGGTTGAGCACGCCCAGCGCGAACAGGAGGCACACGCCCCACTGGAGCACGTATCCGGCCACGGAATAGGACCACATGGCCCGGGCCCCCTTGGCGACGCCCTTGGCGTCGAGGCCGCCGGCCAGCGGGATCGCGCCGAACACCACCGCCACGAGGATCGTGGTGTAGGTGTTGAGCTGGTCGGAGAAGGGGATGAGGTTCAGGCCGTAGGGGCCGAGGGCGAGGCCGAGGACACCGGCGATGATGCTGGCGGGCAGCATGAGCCGCTGCGCTATGCCGACCTTGGCGCGGATGATCTTGCCGACCAGCAGCAGCCCGCTGATGCAGCCGACATCAACGAGGATGCTCCATGCGTCGAAGTCTCCCACTTGCGCTCCTACTAACACGGGACACGCGGCACCCGGGTGCGGCGCGTGCGCGGACGGGACCGCGCCGATGGGCGCGGTCGTGAACAGGAGTTGACCGGAGGATCCTCTGGGGTCCTCGAATCCGGGGAACGTGCCCCTGCGGGGAGGCACGAGGCGCGTCCGCGCTCGCTCGGGAGGGAGGACGGGGACGGGCCGGCCGGTCCGGTCAGAAGGTGAGGCGCCGCCGATCGGAGGACGGCGCGACGGGAATGGCCGGATGGGGATCGTGTGACGTGCTCCACTCAGAGCGCAACACCGCACGCACGATCTCTCCCACCGACACCCCCGATGACGCATCGGCGCCCCCGCTCTCTGCGGGATGCGCTTCCGACGTGGTGAATCCGCCGGTCGGCTCTGTCACCTACCGGTCAGTAACGACAAATGTCGCATAAGTCAGAGTTTATGGCGAATTACCCCACTCACTTGCCCGGACTTCTCATCTGAAGACAGGACATCGACCCAGGCCACGGTAACCGACCGTCAGGACCGGCTCGTCCCCACCCCGCGTTCTCAGTCCTGCGCGACCAGACCCGCCTCGTAGGCGACGATGGCCGCCTGCACCCGGTTGCGCACGCCCAACCGGCCCAGGATCGCGCTGACGTAGCTCTTGACCGTGCCCTCCACCAGGTGGAGCCGGCGCCCGATCTCGGCGTTGGACAGTCCCTCCCCCAGCAGCGCGAGCACGTCCCGCTCGCGCTCGGTCAGCTCACCGGCCCGGCGGCGCGCCTCGGCGCCACGCGCCATCCGGCCGTCCCCCAGTTCGGCGATGACCCGCTGGGCGACCCGCGGCGACAGAAAGGCCGCCCCCTCGGCCACGGCGCGCACCCCCGCCAGGAGTTCCCGCGGGTCACCGGCCTTGAGCAGGAAGCCGCTGGCCCCCTCTCCCAGCGCCCGCGCGATGTAGTCGTCCTCGCCGAAGGTGGTCAGGATGACGACCGCCGTCGCGGGCGCCGCCCGCCGCATCTCCGCCACCGCGGCCAGCCCGTCCAACCGGGGCATGCGGATGTCCAGCAACGCGACGTCGGGCCGGTGGCTGCGTGCCAGTTCGACCGCCGCGCGGCCGTCGGCGGCCTCGGCCACCACCTCGATCTCCGGATCCGCGCTCAGGATCGCCCGCACACCGGCGCGGATCATCGCCTCGTCGTCGGCCAGCAGCACCCGGATCATGCCTTGTCCCCCTCTCTCCGGCCACACCGGTCACCTGCGAACATACGGCGGTGTGACAATCCCGACACTCCCAGGAACCGCCAAACGGGTCAGTACGGATCGTAGGCGTCCTTCGCCACCACAACGCCATCGGCGAAGCACAACCGGTGGACCCGATGGCCGGCGCCCGCGTCGAGGGAGGAGCCGGAGCGGTAGTAGCGGCATTCGGCCCCCGGCGGTACCGGCGGCTGTTCCTCTCTCGCCAGGGACTCCTCCTGGACCTCGGGCAGCACCGCCTCCGCCGACGCCTGGTCCTGTCCGACGCTCAACAGCGCGAACCGCTCGGGCGGCAGCTCGCTGTGGAGCGACCGCTGGAGCCCCGACACCATCCCCACCAGCATGAGCCCCGCCACGCACAGCGCGGGAAGGCCCAGCACCACGACCATGCCCCAGCCCACGCGCCAGCGGGCACGGCGGTAGCGGTCCGCGGCGCGCACACGCTGGTCGGCGACGGACTCGGCCGGCTCGGCCGCCGCCCGCGCCGCGACACCGCTCACCGGGATGCGCGCCTCCACGGCCCAGCCGCCCTCATCACGCGGCCCCGCCCGAAACGTCCCGCCGGCCAGCCGGACCCGCTCGCCCAGGCCGATCAGGCCGTGGCGCCCGCCGCTCGCGCCGAGGGACGGGCCGCCGCGGGCGCCGTCATCGCCGACCTCCACGACGACCTCGCCGGGCCGGTGGTCGACGCGGACCTCCACGGCGGAGCCCGGCGCGTGCCGGGCGGCGTTGGTCAACGCCTCCTGCACCACCCGGTAGACGGCGCGGTCCGCCATGGGTGCCAGCACCTCGGGGGTGCCCGTGGAGGTCAAGGCGACCTCCAACCCCGAGTCCCGCGCCCGTTCGACCAGCGCCGTGACGCTGTCATCGGCGGGCTCCGTGGGGACCTGTTCGGAGTCGTCGCGCAACACCCCGATGATCTGGCGCAGCCGATCGGTGGCCACGGCCGCGCTCTCGCGCAGCTCGCCGGCCGCCGTCCGGTGCCGTTCGGACAGGTCGGGGGCGACTTGGAGGGCGCCCGCGCGCAGCGCGATGAGGCTGAGCTCGTGGCCCAGCGAGTCGTGCATGTCCCGGGCGATCCGGGCCCGCTCCCGCAGCCGGGCCTGCTCGGCGGTGATCCGCTGTTCGCGTTCAAGCTGCTCGGCGCGCTCCCAGCCCGCGGAGAGCAGCTCCAACTGCTGACGCCGGTGGGTGCCGACCAGCCACGGCAGGACGACGGCGAGCAGGAAGCCCGCCACCGTGGTGAACCAGACGCCGTTGTGCGCCGGCCCGTCCACGGCCACCACGGCGGCACCCCCCGCCGCGATCCCGGCGAACACGACGACGACCGCCCGGTTCACCGGCCGGTGCCGGCCGACCCGGTAGGACAGCGCCAGCAGCGGCAGCGCGAACCAGGACAGCAGGAGCGTGGCCGCCGCGGCGACCGGTACGGCGACGAGCGAGGAGAAGCGGGCGAGTACCGGCAGGGCGAGGAGGAGGGGCAGCGCGACGGCGATCCGTACGGTGAACATGCCGTCGGCCGTGTTCAGCTCACGGAGCAGCGCCTCCATGAGCAGGAGCGGTCCCGTGGCCACGACGAGCAGCGCGTCCACGGCGAGCTCGCCCCGGCCCGGCCGGCCCCTCCCGCCCCCGTCGACCGTCGTCGGTGTCCCCATGCCCTCGACGCTACCGGCCGCCCCCTCGCCGGGACACCGTCGAAGGACAGGGGTCCACCCCCTCTTCCGGCAGGTCAGGGGAGCCGGTAGGAGCGCTTCTCCAGCAGGGCGCAGCGTCCGCCCAGCCGTACCGTCCCCTCCGGATCGGGACGGACCTCGATGCGCGACCCGCGGCCCTGGTGGATGGTCAACGGACGGTTCAGCAACGCGCCCAGGCGCAGCGCGGCGGCCCCGGTCGCCTCGTCCTCGGCGATGCCCATCCCGTCGGGGAACACCCGGGCCCGGACCGTCCCCGCGGTCTCGTCCTCCCAGGCCCACACGTGCAGCTCCACCCCCCGCTCGCCCTCGGTGAGCGCGTCGACGTCGGCGGGGGTCGCCAACTGCCGGGTGTCGAACTCCGGTGCGAGGGCCGGATCCGCGCGGATCCAGGTCCACTCGCCCTCGGACCAGGTGGGGACGTCGCCGGCGGGAGGACGCAGGACGTCGACCGGCGTCCCCTCGCGGCGCAGCAGCCAGGAGGTGCCCACCAGGGGATGTCCGGCGAGGGGCAGTTCGACCGCGGGGGTGTGGATGCGCAGTCCGGCGGTGGAACGGTCCTCGACGAACACCGTCTCGGAGAAGCCGAGGTCGGCCGCGATCCTCTGGCGGGTGGCGGCGGGCAGGGGTGCGGCGTCGAGGAAGACCCCGAGGGGGTTGCCGCCGGTCCCCCCGTCCCCGAGGAAGACCGTGACGACGTGCAGGGTGGCGTGGGAGCTCATGAGGGGAACCCTGGCACGGCCGCTCGCGCCGCACCACCCCGGCAGGGTCGCCCCCTCCGAGGCGGCCGCTCCCGGCCACCGCCGCCCGGTCACTCCTGTCCCTCCGCCTCGGTTCCCGAGGGCACCGCCACGCCCTCGGCGATGTCGCGGAGCGCCTGGACATGCCGTTCGAAGGCGTCGCGCCCTTCGGCGGTCAGGGACAGCCGGGTGCGGGGGCGGCGCCCCACGGAGGTCTTGCGGACGGTGACGTACCCCGCCTTCTCCAAGGTGGTCACCTGTTTGGACAGCACCGAGTCGCTGACCTCGACGGTGTCGCGGACGAACCTGAAATCGGCCTGGTCGGCCGCTGCCAGGACCGCCACGATCGAGAACCGGACCGGTGCGTGGATGACCTCGTCGATCCTGCCGCGTGGATGCCTCATCGCCGGCCTGCCTCCGTGGTCGCGCGCAGGGTCTGCCAGGCCGCCACCGCGGGCGGCACCGCCGTGAGGAGGGCGCCGGGGATCCACCAGGCGGGTTCGCCGGGGAACAGGTACAAGCCGATCAGCAGGACGGCGCCGTAGAGCAGCGCCCAGGCCAGGATCATCATGCCGTGGCGCCGCCCCTGGCCCCGGGGCACCGTGGCCGAACGACGTTGCGCGAGAGCCGTGAGCAGGGCGATGGCGGACGCCCAGGTCAGCGTGGCGACCACGATCACGCCCGGGCCGGGGAACAGTCCGAGGACCGCCGTGCATCCGGCGGTGAGCACGGCGTAGCAGGCGGCCCAGGAGGCGTACCAGCGTCCGGTCGCACGGACCTTGGCGTCGATGACGCCCGCCGTGGTCAGGGCGGTCCGGGCCTCCCCGCGCGAGATGCCGTCGTTCATGGTGTCCCCGCCTTCCTTCCAGGGACGGCCGTTCGGCCGTCCTCCCGTGTGCAGGATGGCAAATACTTTCCACTTTGGCAAGTACTTTCCATGCAGCCATCTTCGTGAACGCGCGGCACCTGCGCGACGAGACGGTATCTTTGGCCGGGTAAACGCCAGGTGATGGGATGAATCCCCGCCCTCCACGCACACGGGGTCCCCCTCTTCGCCCCCTCGCGACCAGGAGCGCCGCCCGAAACGACCAGGAGTGCCATGTCCCCCCTCGCCGCGCTGCGCCGGATGCGTGAGATCGCCGGCACTCCCCTGCTGGCGGCCTCCTTCCTCGCCCGCCTGCCGGTCTCCATGTCCCTCATCGGCGTGCTGACCCTGGTGACCACCCAGAGCGGCAGCGTCGCGGCCGGCGGACTGGTCTCCGGGGCGCTCGCGCTGGGCGAGATGGTGGGCGGCCCCGTCATCGCCCGCCTCGCCGACCGGCGCGGGCAGCGCCCGGTCGTCCTGACCGCCTCCCTCGTGGACGCCGCCCTCATCGGTGTTCTGGTCACCGCGGTCTTCGCCGGGGCGAGCACCCCCACGCTCGCGGTCCTGGCGATCCTGGCCGGGCTGGCCATGCCGCAGATCGGCCCACTGGCCCGGGCGCGCTGGATCTCCATCGCCGGACGCTCCCCCCACGACCGGGAGCGTTCGGTGGCCGCCGCGCTGTCGGTGGACGGCGTGCTCGACGAGACCGGGTTCGTCGTGGGGCCGGCCCTGGTGGGCCTGCTCGCGCTCGCGGCCGACCCGGCCATGAGCGTCCTGGGCGCGGCCGTCCTCATGGGCGTGTTCGGTTCGGTGTTCGCGCTGCACCCCACGGCCCTGCCCGGAGCGCCGCCGCAGTCCGACGGCGGTCGGGTGGGCGGCCTCGGCCTGTTCGTGCTGGCGCTGCCGATGGCCTGTCAGGGGATGTTCTTCGGCAGCACGTCGACCGGCGTGACCGCCTACAGCCAGCAGATCGGCCACGGCGACCTGTCGGGACTGTTGTACGCGGTGATGGGGGTCAGCAGCGCGGCGGCCGGGCTGCTGATGGCCTCGGTGCCGGCCCGGGTGGCGTTGACCCTGCGGTTGCGCGCGGCCTCGCTCGGCCTGGGGCTGTTCTCCCTGCTGCTGTTCGTCGCCCCCGACCTGTGGACGCTGCTGGCCGCGATGTTCCTGCTGGGCAGCGCGATCGGCCCGCACGTGGTGACGATCTTCGCCCTGGTGGAGCGCAGCGCGCCGGCCACCCGGCTGGCGCAGGCGATGACGATCATGTTGAGCGCGCTCATCCTGGGCCAGTCCCTGGGGTCGGCCGTGGCGGGCGACCTCGCGGAGCGCTATGGCCACCATGGGGCGTTCGCCCTGACGACGGGGGCGGCGTTCGCCGCGTTCGCGGTCGCGGTCCTGGTGGTGCGATCCCGCTGGTACATCGCCGGCGACCGCTCCCCGGCGCCGGCCGACGCCTGACCCGACGGCCACTCCTGGGTTACCCGCGAGTAGAACACGATTCGGTTACTTCCGTCGATCTTCGACATAAGTTCCGTTGACGATCTCCAAAAGACTGCCTAGTTTGTGCGCTACGCCACACAAACAGGGGAAGTCGGAGACATTCGTGACCTCACCAGGAGACGTGCTCGACCTCATCAGCCGCGGGGCGGCCGAGACCCGGGCGGACCTCGTGCGTCACACGGGCATGGCACGCTCGACCATCGGCCAACGGGTCGACGCGCTGATCGAGTACGGCCTGGTCGAGGAGACGACCCCCGGCGGCTCCACCGGCGGACGGCCGCCGCGCCTGCTGCGGCTCAACACCCGTGACAACTGCGTCATCGGCGTGGACCTCGGCGCCACCCACTGCCGCGTCGCGCTGATGGACATCGGCGGGACCCTCCTCGCCACCCGTGAGGACCCCCTCCGCATCGACATGGGCCCCCTACCGGTCCTGCGCCACATCGACACCCGTATGCACGAGCTCCTGGCCGAGACGGGCCGGCCGCTCGCCACGGTCAAGGCGATCGGCATCGGCGTCCCCGGCCCCGTCGAGTTCGCCACCGGCCGGCCGGCCAACCCGCCGATCATGCCCGGCTGGCACGACCATCCCATCCCCGAGTTCTTCACCGACCGCTACGACGTCGAGGTCCTCGTCGACAACGACGTCAACGTCCTGGCGCTCGGCGAGCGCCGCTACGCCCACCCCGACGCCCGTCACCTGCTGTTCGTCAAGGTCGGCACCGGCATCGGATGCGGCATCATCGCCGACGGGCGGCTGCACCGGGGCGCCCAGGGCAGCGCCGGCGACATCGGGCACATCCGCGTACCCGACGCGGGAGACGCCCAGTGCCGCTGCGGCAACACCGGCTGCCTGGAGGCGGTCGCCGGCGGCGCGGCCCTCGCCGAACGCCTCACCGCCGCCGGGATCCCCGCCGAGGACGGCCGCGCCGTCGTGGACCTGGTCAACCAGGGCGACCCCACCGCGCTGCGCATGGTCCGCGACGGCGGCCGGCTCATCGGCGACGTCCTGGCCGGCCTGGTCAACTTCTTCAACCCCGAGGCCATCGTCGTCGGCGGCGTCATGGCCCACGTCCACGAACCGCTCCTGGCCGGTATGCGCGAGGTCATCTACCAGCGGTCGCTGCCGCTGGCCACGCACCGGCTCACCGTCGTCCCCAGCAGGTCGGGGGAGCTCGGCGGCGCGCTCGGCGCCGGCCGGCTGGCCATCGACCGCGTCCTGTCCCCCGGCCACATCGACCGCGCCCTGGCCCACCGGCCCGGCGCCACCCCATCCCCCCGGCCGCCCACGGCGGCCCGGTAGCACCACCCCCTGGAGGCACAGATGGGTTCGTTTCCGCACCGGTACCGCGCCGTCGCACTGGCGGCCGGAGCACTCCTGATCACCACGAGCGCGTGCAGCACCCCCGACGCGGGGGGCGGCGGTGGCGACGGTGCCGCCGCCGAGGGTCCCTTCACGATCGGTGTCAGCAACGGATTCGTCGGCAGCGAGTGGCGTGAGCAGATGCTGACGACCCTGGAGGAGGCGTTCGCCACCTACCAGGAGGAGGGCGTGGTCGACGACCTCGTCGTGGAGAGCGCCGACGTCGACGTCAACGGCCAGATCCAGCAGATCCGCAACCTGGTCAACTCCGGCGTGGACGCGATCATCGTCAACCCCAACTCCCCCACCGCCCTGAACGAGGTGTTCGCCGAGGCGGCCGAGCAGGGCATCGAGATCATCGCCATCGACCAGGCGGTCAGCTCCGAGCACGTCACCAACGTCGTCATCGACCAGGGCGAGTGGGCCGCGATCTCCGCGCGCTGGCTGGCCGAGGAGGTCGGCGAGGGCGGCCGGATCATCGCGGTGAACGGCGTTGACGGCCACCCCGCCAACGAGGCCCGCTGGGAGGGCGCCTCCGCGGTCTTCGACGAGGCGGGCGTGGAGGTCGTCGCCAACGACTTCGCCGACTGGGACCAGGCCACCGGCCAGCAGGTGACGCAGAACCTGCTCGCCAGCCACCCCGACGTCGACGGCGTCTTCGTCCAGGACGGCATGGCGCTCGGGGCCTTCCAGGCGCTGGAGGCCGAGGGCCTGACCGACGAGGTGGCGATCACCGGCGAGGCCCGCGTCGGCTTCATGAAGCGCTGGGCGGAACAGCGCGAGGCCGACCCCGACTACTCCAGCATCGGCGTGCCCAACCCGCCCTCGGGGTCGGTCTCCGCGCTGCACATCGCGGTCCGTCTGCTCCAGGGCGAGGAGTTCGCCCCCGACACGCTCGACGGCAACACCCTGTACCTGCCGATGCCGGAGACCGTCACCGACGAGAACTTCGACGAGCGCTTCGCCGAGGTCGAGGGCGAGGCCGACACCTACGCGGTGGACCACGCGATCACGCCCGAAGAGGCCGACGCCTACTTCCAGTAGACCGCCGATCCCCGCGGAGCAGGGAGAACCGAGTCGTGCCAACCCCATATCTGCAGATGACCGGTGTGCGCAAACGCTACGGCGGTGTCACCGCGCTCGCCGGGGCGGACTTCGCCGCCGAGGCCGGAACCGTGCACGCGGTGCTCGGCCCCAACGGCTCCGGCAAGAGCACCCTGCTCAAGGTGCTCACCGGCGTTGTGGAACCCGACGCGGGTGAAGTGCGGCTGGAGGGACGTCCCCTCCGGCCGCGCGGCCCCCGCGACACCCTCGAAGCCGGCATCAGCGCGGTCTACCAGGAACTGTCGCTGGTCGAGGACTTCACCGTCGTGGACAACCTCGTGCTCGGCGTGGAGCCCCGCAGGTGGGGGCTGCGCGACCGGGCGCAGGCCCGGCGGATCGCGCTGCCCTGGCTGGAGCGCTTCGCCGACGCCTTCGGCGGCCGGGTCCCCGCCGACGAGCGGGTGCTCGGCCTGGATCCGGGGGAACGCCAGGTCGTGGAGATCTGCAAGGCCCTGGTCCGCGACCCGCGCGTGCTGGTGCTGGACGAGGCGACCGCCTCCCTGCGCCGCCGCCAGGTCGAGGTGCTGTTCGACGTCGTCGAGGAGCTGCGCGAGGCCGGCGTGCTGGTGCTGTTCATCACCCACCGGCTGGCCGAGATCCGTGCCGTGTGCGACCGCGCCACCATCATGCGCGGTGGCACCGACGTCACCACGGTCACCGTCGGCGAGCTCCCCGAGCAGGAGCTGGTGGAGCTGATGGTCGGGGAGATGGCCGCGGTGGGCGCCGCCCCCTCCACGGCGCGCGAACAGGTGCGCCTGGAGGTGCGGGACCTGTCGGGGCCGCGGGTCCGGGAGGCGTCCTTCCAGGTCCGCGCGGGTGAGATCGTCGGCGTGGGCGGGCTCCAGGGGCAGGGGCAGGGATCGCTGCTGGCGACCCTGTTCGGGGCCGAACGCCGGCACTCCGGGACGGTCCTGGTGGACGGGCGCGAGGTGCGCCCGCGCTCGCCCAAGCAGGCCGTCCGCTCCGGACTGGCCTACGTCCCCGGCAACCGGGGCACCCAGGGCCTGGCGCTGGGCCGGCCGATCCTGGAGAACATGGCGCTGCCGTCACTGGCGCGGCGGGCGCTGCTGGGGGTCGGGCTGTCGCGCCGGCGCGAGGTCGAGGCCGCGCGTTCGGCGGCCGGGCGGATGGCGACGAAGTACGGCTCGCTGGACGACCCGGTGGCGACGCTGTCCGGCGGCAACCAGCAGAAGGTCGTCGTGGGCAAGTGGTTCGCGACCGAGCCGCGGGTCGTGCTGATGGACGATCCCGCCAAGGGGATCGACGTCCGCGCCAAGGCCGAGCTGTTCGGCGTGGTCCGCGACCTCGCCGCCTCCGGCGTGGCCGTCCTCGTCAGTTCCAGCGACGACCGGGAGCTGGTGGAGGTGTGTGATCGGGTGCTGGTGATGTTCGAGGGACGGGTCGTCGACGACGTCCACGGCGAACGGCTGACCGAGGAGACGCTGGTGGCCGCCGCGATGCGGGTGACCGGAACGGAGGTCGGCTCATGAGCGCGCCGGCCCCCACCGCCGCCCCGCCGCCGGCCACGCGCCGGGTGTCGCGGGCGCTGCTGGCCACGCGCATGCCCTCGGCCGCCACCGCGGCACTGCTCGTGGTCGCCGTGACCGCCTCGGCGCTGATGCAGCACAACTTCTTCACCCCCTACGGCCTGACCTCGAACTTCGCGACGATCCTGCCGGTGGCCACGATCGCGGTGGCGCAGACGATCGTGGTGCTGGCCGGCGGCATCGACCTGTCCATCGGCACCATCGTGACGCTGTCCTCGGTGGTGGCCGTGCAGCTCATGGACGGCGATCCCGGCCGGGTGCCACTGGCGCTCGCGGCCGGGCTGGCCACGGGCGCGGCGTGCGGTCTGCTGAACGGGCTCGTGGTGGCGGTGCTGCGGCTCCAGCCGATCGTGGCGACCTTCGCCTCCAGTTACGTGTTCGGCGGGCTGGCGCTGCTCGTGCTGCCCACGCCGGGCGGAACGGTCCCGGCGGAGATCACCGGCGGCTACCGGCAGGTCATCGCCCTGCTGCTTCCGGTCCCGGCCGTGCTGCTGCTGGTGCTGTGGCTGGCCTGGCGGCTGCTGCGCGCGCACCGGATCGGCCAGTACCTCTACGCGGTGGGCGGCAACGCGGGGGCGTCCTACGCCTCGGCGGTGCCGGTCGCGCGGGTGCGGGTGTTCTCCTACACCGCAGGGGGGACGGTGGCGGCGCTGGCCGGGATCGCGCTTTTGGCCAACTCCGGCTCCGGTGACCCGTTCATCGGCAATGAACTGACGCTCGGCTCGATCGCGGCCCTGGTGATCGGCGGGACCCGGCTGAGCGGTGGGGCCGGCGGGGCCGGGGGCGCGATCCTCGGCGCCATCGTCCTCACCCTCATCCAGAACCTGGTGTTCTTCGCGGGCGTCCCGACCAACGCCCGCGAACTGGTCAACGGCGCGATCATCATCGTCGCGATCGCGCTGGCCGGCCTGCTCACGGCCCGCGGTGGCACTTCGGACGGTGGAAGGGGACGCTCATGAGCACGGTCGAGCGACCGCGCGCGGCGGAGCAGGGGGACAACGCCCCCGGACGCGCAACAGGGGTCCTGCGCCGGCTGGCACGCGACCCGATCGTCGTCTCGGGGGTGGCCGCCCTGGTCCTGTGGGGCGTGGCCGCGCTGGTCTCCCCGGCCTTCGCCTCGTGGAGCCAGATCGTGACGCTGCTCGTGCTGGCGTCGTTCCTCGGCGTCATCGCGATCGGCCAGACCCTGGTGGTGATCGCCGGCGGCGAGGGGATCGACCTGTCGGTGGGGGCCACGGCGACCCTGGCGGCCATCGTCGCCTCCCGCCACATGGACGGGTCCAACGAGGGCTTCGTGGGAGCGGTCGCCCTCGCCCTGGGCGCGGCGGCCGTGGTGGGCGCCCTCAACGCGACGGGGATCCTGGTGTTCCGGGTCCCCCCGCTGGTGATGACGCTGGGGATGATCTCGGTCGTCTACGGCTTCATCCGCCTCTACACCGGTGGCCGGCCGGCCGGATCGGCCGCGCCCGCCCTGCGCTCGCTGGTCGGTGGCGACACGGTCGCCGGCATCCCGGGGGTGCTGTGGCTGTGGCTGGGGCTGTCGGTCCTGGTGATCTGGCTGCTGCGGCGCACCTCCTACGGGTGGCGGCTGTACGCGGTGGGGGGCAACCCCACCACCGCCTACCTGTCCGGGGTGAACCCCCGCTTGGTGAAGGCCAGCGCCTACGTGCTGTCGTCGCTGTTCGCCGGGGTGGGGGGACTGCTCCTGCTCGGCTACACCCAGACCGTGTTCCTGCGCCTGGCCGACCCCTACATGCTGCCCAGCGTCGCGGCGACGGTCGTGGGCGGGACCGCGCTCATCGGGGGGATCGGCGGCTACCTGGGCACGATCATCGGCGCGATCCTGCTCACCGTCCTCGACTCCTTCCTGCGCGTGTTGCAGGTGGGCGGTGGTGGAGACGCGCCGCGGCAGATCATCTACGGGCTGGTCCTGCTGGTGGTGCTGTCGGCCTACGGACGTCAGAAACGGCTGCGGCAATAAGTCCGCATCCCCTTCCGGCTACACCCGACAGGAAACGGAGATGAGCAGGTGAGTAATCGTCTTGGCGTCGCGATCGTGGGAAGCGGTTTCATCGCGGAGTTCCACGTCCGCGCGTTCCGCGGGGTGCGGGACGCCGACGTGGTGGCGGTCGGCGGACGCAACCAGGAGACGGTCCAGCGGGTCTGCGACCTCGCCCGGGAGCTGCGGGTGGGCGATCCGGTCGGCTATGCCGACGTGCGCGAGCTCGTACGCGACCCGGCCGTGGACGCGGTCTGGATCACCACGCCCAACCACGTCCGGCTGGAGACGGTGCGCGCGATCACCGAGGAGGTGCGGTCGGGCCGGGCCCGGCTGCGCGGCATCGCGATCGAAAAGCCCCTGGGCCGCACGGTCGCCGAGGCCGCCGAGGTGGTCCGGCTGGTCGAGGAGGCCGGGCTGCTGCACGGCTACCTGGAGAACCAGGTGTTCGCGCCGGGCGTGACCCGGGCGCACGAGCTGGTGTGGGCGCGGGGCGCGTCGGCCGCGGGATCGCCCTACCTGGCCAGGTGCGCGGAGGAGCACAGCGGGCCGCACCGCGCCTGGTTCTGGCAGGGGGACAAGCAGGGCGGCGGCGTCCTCAACGACATGATGTGCCACAGCATGGAGGCGGGCCGCTTCCTGCTGACCCCGCCCGGCGTGGACATGGCGCAGTGGCTCACCCCGATCAGCGTGGACGCCACGATCGCGAGCCTGAAGTGGTCGCGCCCCGCCTACGCCGACGACCTGGTGCAACGGTACGGCCCGGAGGTGGACTACCGGCGCTCCCCCTCCGAGGACTACGCGCGGGCCACCGTCGTCTACCGCAACGGCGACGGCGACGAGGTGATCGTCGAGGGGACGACGTCGTGGAGTTACGTCGGCGCGGGTCTGCGGCTGACCTTCGAGCTGCTCGGCCCGGAGTACGCGATGTCGGTCAACAGCCTGGACACCGAGGCCAAGGTGTTCCTGAGCCGCGAGATCGCCGGGAAGCCCGGCGAGGACCTGGTGGAGAAGCAGAACGCCGAGGGCGGTCTCATGCCGGTCCTGCCCGACGAGCCCGGCGCCTACGGCTACACGGAGGAGAACCGGCACATGGTGACCCGCTTCCTCGACGGGGTGCCGCCGGCGGAGAGCCTGCACGACGGTCTCCTGGTGACCCGGCTGTTGATGGGGGCCTACCGCTCGGCCCAGGAGGGCCGGCGGGTGGACCTGACGGGCGCCGAGGACCTGGACCACTTCACCCCCGACGTGGCGCAGGGCACCTGGCGGCCTCGGGGGTGATCTCGCGGAACGCGGGGTGGTGATCGCCACACCGGGGGCTTCCGCCGGCCGCGCGCGGCCGGCGGAAGCCCTGGGAACGCGCGGACACGGCCGGTTCCGGGGGCCGTGGAGCGGACGGAACGGCGTGCGGCCAATGTCACGCAAGGACCAAACAGCACAATTATTAACAGAAACTTGCATGCCGGAAACAGCGGCGTAAGCTGGGCCATCGTGCTTACGCTGTTCCCTCCCCGAATGCTTCGGGCGCAGAATCGCCGTAGAGAGGTCTCCGTGCCCCAGTTAACGGGCCTGGCCCACATCACCCTGTCCGTCCGCGACCGTGACGCGAGTGTGGAGTTCTACCGCGACGTGCTGGGCTTCCGCGAGTACCAGACACGCGACGACGGCCAGTGGTTACGCACCACCTGCCACCACCCCTGCGGTCTCGTCCTGGCGCTGACCCAGCACCGGGACCACTTCAACGCCCGCTTCGACCCCCGCCACGCCGGTGTCGACCACATCGCCTTCGAGGTGGCCGGGGTCGGCGACCTGGAGACGTGGGAGGAGCGGCTGACCGAGCTCGACGTCGACCACTCCCCCATCGTCCACTGCGACTCGGGGTCGCTGATGAGCTTCACCGATCCCGACGGCGTCCAGCTCGAGCTGCACTGTTCCCCCGACCCCGACACCGGGGAGGACTGAGCAGCCCGGCGCCGCTCACTCCGGCGAGACGAGCTGGAGGCGCACCTCGCGTTCGCGCATCTCCTCGATGGCCGACTGGGGCAGCCGGTCGTCGCTGATGATCAGGTCGAACTCCTCCAGCTGGGCGACCCGGAACGTGCCGAACTTGCCGTACTTGGTGCTGTCGACCGTCAGGACGCTCTTGGAGGCGATGCGCAGCAGCTGCTGCTTGGCCATGACCTTGGGTTCGGAGGGCGTCGTGGACCCCCGCTCGACGTCCCATGAGCTGCTCGCGATGAACGCGATGTCGACGTTGACCTTCCTGAGGAACTCCGCCGAGAACTGTCCCACCGATGAGTGGTCGGCGTGGGCGACCAGCCCTCCCGTGTGGATCAGTTCGATGTTGGGGTACTCCATGAGGTGGCCGACCACGTTGAAGTCGTTGGTGATCACGGTGAGCCCGACCTTGTCGGTCAGCAGCGGCACCATCTGGAGCGTCGTCGTCCCGGCGTCGAGGAAGATCGTGAAGTTCTCCCGGACCAGTTCGGCCGCGGCCCGCGCGATGGCGCGCTTGGCCGGGACCTCCAGTTGCGCCTTCGCCAGGTAGGAGGGCTCGCTCTTGAGCCGGGCCGCCAGACGGACACCACCGGTGACCGACAGCACCTTGCCCTCGTTCTCCAGGGCCTGGATGTCGCGCCGCACCGTCATGTGCGAGACGGACAACATCGACGTGAGCTCGTTGATGCTGAGAACGTGGCGTTCCTGCAAGAGCTTCAGAATGTGCTCGCGCCGTTGGTCGGGGATCATCTTTCGCCTTCGGATTCGTTTGCCGTCGTCGGTGTGTGTCACTGTGACAGACGTATCCGCCACTCCAAAAGTTTCCCAGTCCGCCGGCCACCCCCGCACCCGCCCCCCGCGTGACCCCGATCGCAACCGGTCGGCACTTCCCGGATTTTCACCGATCGGCCCCACGCGCGTTCCCCTCCTTTGGCACTCTTGACGCAGTAGCCCGGCGCGCCGGCACCCGGACGCCGGTCCCGTCGCGCCCATCGGAGGCATCCATGACGCTGGCGATCGCGCACCGCGGCGACCCCATCCGGTTCCGCGAGAACACGCTTCCGGCCATCCGCGCCGCCGTCTCCGCCGGGGCCGACATGATCGAGATCGATCTCAAGGTCACCGCCGACGGGCACGTGGTCCTCCTGCACGACGAGACCCTGGAACGGTTCTGGGGACTGGACCGGCCCGTGTCCGACCTCACCCTCGCCGAGCTCGCCGCGCTGGGGGACGGCCGCGACCGGCGCATCCCCACCCTGATGGAGGTCCTCGCCGAGTTCGGCCGTCCGCCGGCCCCACCCCTGATGCTGGACGTGACCTCGCCCGAGGTCGCGTTGGCGGCCGACACGCTGGTCGCCGAGCACGGCGCGTCGGACCACGTGCTGTACTGCGGGTCGATCGAGGCCATGCGGGAGTTGCGGGCGTGTCGGACCGACATCCAGCTCGCGCTGACCTGGGACCGCCCCGATCTCCCGCCGGCGAGTCTGTGGCAGGAGCTGCGGCCCCGGTTCTACAACTCCTACTGGCCGTTGCTGACCCGCGAACTCGTCGCCGAGGTCCACCGGCACGGGTACGGGGTGTGCGCCTGGACGGTCAACGACCTGGGCGAGATGGCGCGGTTGATCGGCATGGGGGTGGACGCGCTCATCACCGACCGGCCGGCCGACGTCGCGACGCTCACCGGTGGCCTTCCCGTGGCGCGTTGATCTCGATCGGGGTGCGCACGCTCCGGCGCATCTTCCGTCCCTTCCGCCCTCTGATGGCGTCGTTCTCCCCAGATAAATGAATTCGGTTCATTTCAAACAGGCGTTCCACACCTTCCGGAGAAAGTAAGAATTCTCAGAGCCTGTTGCCGCACATCCCCGTTTTTTCCGCAAAGCACGGCTGGGGCGGCGCTATCCTCGAAACCGATTCGTAACCGAACCTGGAAGGCGTTTCCCGGCAGTGCCCCGCTGCCCGCCCCTTTATCCCCCGCCCCCTCGACCCCTCATCCCCTCGCCCCCTACCGACGCAGGCTAGAGATGATCATGACGGCCGACCTCTCTCCTCTCGACAGTCGCCGCACCGGACGCGCCCTCGACGTCGCGACGCGACTGTTCGGCGAACACGGCGTAAGCCGAGTCGACATGACGGTGATCGCCCGCGAAGCCGGAATCGACGCCCTGACGTTACGGCGGGCGTTCCCGACAAAGGTCGACCTCGTCCACGCCATCGCGCTGCGCACCACGCGCGCGCTCGTGGCCGGACGGCTCGTCGACGATTCGGGAACACCGGTCGAGCGCCTCTCCCGGCTCGTCCGGGCCCACGTCAGATTCTGCTGGCGGCACCGCACCGAAGAGGAACTACGCCGCTCCCTGACACCGGCGCTGCGCGCCGTCTACCCCGCGCGGCACCGCGAGATCTCCGACCTGCTCCGCGCCTACCGCGAGCACATCGACGCCCTCATCTCCGCCGGACGCGCGCAGGGGCTGTTCGTCCCACGCCGCCCCGGGGTCTCGGCCGGCACCGTGCTGGAGATGCTCGACGGCGCGCTGAACTGGTACGACCCCTCCGACGGCCTGTCGGTCACCCAGCTCGGCGACGTCTACGTCGACCTCATCATCCACCATCTGCTGGGCGCCCCGCGCGACTGAGCGCCCCGCGCCGGCCCCTTCCGCCGCTCCGCCGCGCGGGACCCGACCGCGCTCCACGACGGACCTCCGCGGGCGGCCCTGCTCAGTCGGCGATGCGCTCCAGCAGCCAGCCCACCGCGGGCGCGTAGCGGTACTCGATGGCGGCGTGTCCCGCGTCGAACAGCTCGAAGTGGACCCGCTCCTCCGGCACGCCGGCGGCCGCGACCGCCTCCCGGAACGCCTGCGCCCCCAGGTCCAGGTACCACTCGTCCCGCCGCCCGGCGTCGATCCAGATCGCGCGCATCGAGCGCAACGCCTCGGTGTAGGGCTCCCGTTCGGCCATGCGGACGGGATCGCGGTCCAGCCAGCGTCGCCACACCGACGGGACGATACGGCCCACCTCGTCGAAGGGCATCAGCACCGTTCCGTCGGGTTCGGCGGAGTAGGCCGCGGCGTAGGCGTACATCTCGATCAGCTCGGCGTCGCCGGCGCGGGTGCCGAACGGCCGGCTACGCACATCGGAGAGGAAGGAGGCGTAGGAGCCGTCGTAGGAGTCCCGCAGCGTCCGCGCGATCTGCGCGAAGTTGGGCTGGTAGGCCACGTCGAACAGGGCGTCGCCGGCGTGGGTCGCCAGCGCGCCGAACACGTCGGGGCGCAGCATCGCGGTGACCATCGCGCCGTAGCCGCCACTGGACTTGCCGGCGATCGCGCGGTGGTCGCGGTCGGGGATCGTCCGATACCGGGCGTCCACCCAGGCCACGACCTCGTCGCACAGGTAGGAGGAGTAGGCGCCGGTGCCCGGCGAGTCCAGGTACTGGCTGCCGCCCAGCGAGGTCCAGGCGTCCACGTAGACGAGGATCGCCGGCGGCGCATCGCCACGGGCGAACATCGCGTCGGCCAGCTCGGGGAACGGCGTGCGAAACGCGGTCCGGTTGTGCCACATCCCGATGTGTCCGGTGAACCCCTGGATGATGTGGACGACCGGGTAGCGCCGGTCCCCGTTGTCGTAACCGGGCGGGAGGTACACCTCGACGGGACGCTCGTGCGGGTCTCCCAAGGGGTTTCCCCGCAGCCGGTCGCTGACGATGGTCCCCCGCTCGATCCGTCCGGCGAGCTCCGACGACCAGGGCGGCATGGGCCTCCTCCTCGCTCCGTTGTTCCGCCCCACCCTCTCATCCCCGGACCGGCCGCGGTCCGGGCGGCCCCGCGATCGGCTCAGGTCATCGCGTCGACCCCGGTCAGCGCCCGGCCGATGATGAGCTTTTGCACCTGGCTGGTTCCCTCGTACAGGGTCAGCACGCGGGCGTCGCGCAGGTACTTGCCCACCGGGTACTCGTCGATGTAGCCGTAACCGCCGAACACCTGGAGGGCGTTGTTGGCGACGCGCACCGCGGTCTCGCTGGCGTGGTACTTGGCCATCGAGGCCGCCGTGGCGAGCTCGCTCGTCGAGGCCCCCCGGTCCATCATGGCCGCCGCCCGCCAGGTGAGCAGCCGGGCGGCCTCGGTGTCGACGGCGGAGTCGGCGAGGAGTTCCTGCACCAGCTGCCGCCCGGCGATGGGAGAGCCGAACTGCTCGCGTTCCTTGGCGTAGCCGATCGCGGCCTCCAGCGCCGCCCGGGCGACGCCGACCGCGCCCGCCGCCACCGACACCCGTCCCTTGGTCAGCGCGCCCAACGCGATCCCCAGGCCGCGGCCGACCTCGCCCAGCCGGGCCGAGTCGGGCACCCGGACCTGCTCCAAGACGAGCTCGGCGGTGCCCTGGCCGCGCAGGCCGAGCTTGCCGTGCAGCGTGTTGGCGGTGAACCCGGGCGTGTCGGTGGGGACGAGGAACGCGGTGATCGCGCGCCTCCCCTCGTCGGCGGTCCGGGCGAACACCAGGGCGAGGTCCGCCCACGGGCCGTTGGTGATGAACATCTTGCGGCCGGTGATGACCCACTCGTCCCCGTCCCGGCGCGCCCGGGTCCGCAGCGATCCGGCGTCGGAGCCGGACTCCGGTTCGGTCAGCGCGAAACAGCCCAGCGCCTCGCCGGAGGCCAGCCGCGGCAGCCAGAGGTGTTTCTGCTCGTCGCTGCCATGGGTGGCGACGGTGCGCGCCACCAGGCCCAGGGAGACCGAGACGATGCCGCGCACCGAGGAGTCGCCGCGTCCCAGCTCCTCGGTCACCAGGGTGTAGGACAGCGCGTCGGCCTCGACACCCCCGTACTCCTCCGGCAGGGTCAGGCCGAGGAAGCCGAGTTCGCCGAGCCTGCGGACGATCCCCCGATCGACCTGTTCGCGGCGGTCCCACTCCAGGGCGTGGGGGACGATCTCGGCGTCCACGAACTCCGCGGCCATCGCCTGGAACTCGCGCTGGGTGTCGGTGAGGTCGAAGGTCATGGCGTTTCCCGTCCGGGGGTCAGAAGGTCGGCCGGGAGGGTCCCGGTCTCGGTGAGCGGCAGGCCCAGCGCGGCCCGTTCGGCCAGCCAGGGGCTCGGCCGGTAACGGGGGTCCCCTGTGGCCTCGTGCAGGCCGCGCAGGATCGTCAGCATCCGCTCGGCTCCCACGGCGTCGCCCCATTCCAGCGGGCCGCGCGGATATCCCAGGCCCAGGCGCGCGCCGGTGTCGATGTCCGCCGGCGCGGCCAGGCGCAGTTCGGCGATCGAACAGGCGACGTTGACGATCGAGGCGAGCAGCCGTTGGGCGACGGGCGCCGGGCCGTCGCGCACGACCGTGACGGGACGGCCGGTGGCGGCGAGGGCACCGACCGCCGCCCGCCCCGCCTCGGGGTCGAGCGCCGGATGGACGCCCACGGTGAGACGCCCGCCGAAACCGCCGAGGGGGTCCACCCCGACCGTGCGCTGCGGGGGAAGCCCGGCCTCCAGCGCGGCGACCGCCGCCGAGCAGCCGTAGGGGGCGACGAGGACCACCGCGTCGTTGGGGGGCGCCGCCGCGTCGCTCACCGTGACGCCGGCGGCGCGGAGCGGGGCGAGGAGCCGCTCCCGGTCGGCGGGGTGCGCCGAGATCCACACGGTGACGTCGGTGCGCGGCCGGGGCGAGGGCCGCGCCGGTTCCTGCCGGACACCGTCGACGTAGCGGTAGAACCCCTCGCCGCTCTTGCGGCCCAGCAGCCCGGCCGCCAACCGGGCCCCGGTCACCGTCGGCGGACGCAGCCGCGGTTCCCCGTGGAATCCGGTCCAGATCGTCTCCAGCACGTGGTGGGAGACGTCCAGGCCGGTGAGGTCGAACAGTTCGAAGGGGCCCATGCGCAGCCCCAGAACGTCACGGGCGATCCGGTCGATGTCGACGGGCTCGGCGACGCCCTCGGCGAGCAGGTGCAGCGCCTCGGTGCCCAGCCCCCGGCCCGCGTGGTTGACCAGGAAGCCCGGCGTGTCGGGCGCGCGCACGGGTTCGTGTCCCAGCCGTCGGACCAGCGCGGCGGCGGCCTCGGGCAGCCACGCGGCGGTGCGGGCCCCGGGGACGACCTCGACCAGCCGCATGAGCGGGGCCGGGTTGAAGAAGTGCAGGCCCAGGAACCGTTCCGGGGCGCGCAGGCCGGAGGCGATGGCGGTCACCGACAGGGAGCTGGTGTTGGTGGCCAGGACGGTGCGCGGGGGACAGGCCCGCTCCAGCGCGGCGAACAGCTCCCGTTTGACGTCGAGGTCCTCGCGGACCGCCTCGATCACCAGGTCGCACTCGTCGAGGCCGCCCACCGGGTCGCCGACCGGGCGCAGCGCCGCGACAGCGGAGGCCGCCCGCTCCGCGCTGAGGCGCCCCTTGTCCACCGCCCGGCGCAGCATCCGCTCGATGTGGTCGCGGGCCTCGGCGATGGCGTCGGCGCGCGTGTCGGCGAGCTCGACGGTCAGGCCGGCGGTGGCCATGAGCTGGGCGATACCGCGTCCCATCACCCCGGTGCCGATGACACGCGCGGTGCGCACCCCCTCCGCCCACGCTCGCGGATCCGTCGTGCTCACGTTCTCACCTGACCTTGTCCCGGGGTGCGCGAGGCCGTGGGGCACGGCCGGCCTGTCGGCGCGGTCCTCACCCGGGCGCGTCGGGACCGGGACGCCGGTGCCGCCCGCCTTTGTGGTGACCGCTGTGCCGAATCTGACACGAACGATTGGGTATCGTCCAATACCCGATCAGGACAGTGGTGATACCGATCCGCTATCGGTCCGTCCTCCGGAAGGGGTCTTCGCCGTGGAGCTGCGGCATCTCCTCGGGTTCGTCGCGGTCGCCGAGGAACTGCACTTCGGCCGCGCGGCGGCGCGACTGCACATGGCCCAGCCGCCGCTGAGCCGGCAGATCCGCCTGCTCGAACGCGACTTGGGGGTGCGCCTGTTCGAGCGCAACACGCGCTCGGTGCGGCTGACGTCGGCCGGCCAGGCCCTGTTGGAGCCGGCTCGGCGGGTCCTGGCCGAGGCTGAGGTGGCCCGGCGGGCCGCCCTGGCCGGCGGGCAGGGCGAGGTGGGCCGGGTGAGCATCGGGTTCGCCGGGGCCAGCAGCCACGAGACGCTGCCCCGGCTCACCCGGGCGGTGCGCTCCCGGCATCCCGGTATCGAGCTGGTCCTGCACGGCCAGACCTACTCGGGGGAGGCCGCCGCGAAGGTCGCCTCCGGCGAGCTGGACCTGGGGTTCGTCCGGTTGCCGGTGCACGGCGAGGGCGTGGCGCTGCGGGTCATCGAACACGAGGAGCTGATCGCGGCCCTGCCGGCCGACCATCCGCTGGCGGCCGGATCGACCGTGCGGCTGCCCGAGCTCGCCGACGAGCCCTTCGTCACCTTCCCCGGCACCCGCGGCTCCTCGGTGCGCGACGCGCTGGTGCACGCCTGCGTCAGCGCCGGGTTCAACCCCCGCATCGTCCAGGAGGCGCCGGACTCCTACACGATCCTGGCGCTGGTCGGCTCGGGCGTGGGCGTCACCCTGACGATCTCCTCCGTACGCCACATCCGCCACCCGGGACTGGTCTACCGGCGGCTCGCGGGCCCGCCCCGGCACCTCACCGCCGCGCTCGCCTGGCGGCAGGACAACGCCTCGGCCGCGCTGCGCCGTGTCCTGGAGGCCGCCGAGACCGCCCTGCCCACGCCCCCGGCCTACGGCGGTCCTGATCCGGCGAGTGTCGCGGGGCCGGCGGAGACCCTCCGTCCGGGGCGGGCGCCTGGCGCCGGCGGAGGGTGACGGCGCCCGCGCGTCCTAGCCCGCCTTCCTCCCGTCGTCCCCGTGCGCGTCGCGCCCTTCGAGGCTGGCGCGCAGCGCGTCCATCAGGTCGGCGGTGCGGGTGTCGCTGGGCGGGGCCTCGTGGGTGATCGTCTCCCGCCCGGTGCGCTTGGCCTCGATGAGCTCCTCGATCCTGACCCGGTGCTCGTCGACGTGCTCCTCGGGCCGCCAGGGCACCGTCATCGTCTCGACGAGCCGCGCCGCGGTGCTGATCTCGCGCTCGGTGAAGTCGCCCGCATCGGGCAGCTCCTCGAACACCTCCGCCGGGTCGCGGATCTCGTCGGCGTAGCGCATCGTCTCCAGCGTCAAGGCGCCGTTTTGGGAACGGACCGCGCCCAGCTCCTGGCGGCCGTTCATGACGAAGGTGCAGATGCCCACCCGGCCGGTGCGCGACAGCGCCGCGCACAGCAGCGCGTAGGCCGTGGCAGCGCTCGACGTGCTCGGTACGAGGTAGTAGGCCTTCGCGTAGTGGATGGGCTCGATCTCGTCGCCGTCCACGAACTCCTTGAGCTCCAGCAGGTGGGAGCGGCCCGGGGCGACGGCGTCCAGTTCCTCGTCCTCCAGCAGCACGTACTGGCCCTCCGCGACCTCGGCGCCCTTGACGATGTCGCGGTAGGGCACCTCCTCACCGGTGCGCTCGTTGACACGCACGTAGCGGATCCGGTCGGTGGTGCCGCGCTGGAACTGGTGGAAGGTCGGGTTGCGGTTGACCGTCGCCGGCACCAACCCGACGGACACGTTGACCAGTCCGAACGACAGGGTCCCCGTCCACATCGGCCGTGCCATGTCACTCCTCGCGTGTTCCCCTGGCGGGCCGGTGCTCCGCCGTGTCCAGGTCCCCTACCCGGCGGGGTGGAAAGGATGTCCCCAGGAAGGCGGATCGGGCAGGCTTGGGCCATGACCACCTCCGCCAACCACGCCACGGTCTGGGTCGTCGCCGGTGCTCCCGGGGTCGGCAAGTCCACCGTCGCCGAGGAGCTGCTGCGCCGGCTGCGCCCGGTCCCGGCCCTGCTCGACAAGGACGTGCTCTACAGCGGGTTCGTCGCCGAGGTCCTGGCCGCGCACGGCCGCCCCCACGGCGAACGCGAGGGAGCCTGGTACGACGAACACGTCAAGGTCCACGAATACGGGGGCATGACCGCCGCCGCGCGGACGATCCGGGCCGCGGGCTGCCCGGTGCTGCTGGTGGCGCCCTTCACCGGCCAGATCCGCGACGCCCGACGCTGGCGGGAGTGGACGGCCGAGCTCGGCGGCGATCCGGTCCGTCTGGTGTGGGTCCGCTGTGACGCCCCGACACTGCGGACCCGGCTCAAGGAGCGGGGCAGGGGGCGTGACGCCGGCAAGCTCGCGGACTTCGACGCCTTCCTCGCCCGCACCCGGCCCGACGAGGCTCCCGCGGCTCCGCACGTCGAGGTCGACAACCGCGCCGGAGCTCCATCCCTGGCGGAGCAGGTGGCGGCGCTGGCCACGCGGGGCTGACCCCGTTCCCCCTCGGGGCGCTCCTCACCCGCTCGCCCGGGCGGGCTCCTCCTCCCCGTAGATGGCCCGCACGATGACCGTCCGCAGGGTCGCGGCGGTCGCCCGCCCGTCGGCGTCCTCCTCCGTCTCCCCGGCCAGGGCGAAGTTCGCGATGATCGCCCGGACCAGGGCCGCCGCGAGCGCGCGGGCGGGCGGGCCGGGCAGCGCCCGCCCCGCCCGCCGGTCCCGTTCGATCCGCTCGCTCATCCCCGCCACCAGCCAGTCGGTGAACTCCTCCATCGCCGCCCGCAGCACGGGGGCCGTCCCCGGTTCGAAGAAGGCCGCGCGCAGCAGGGCGCCCTGTTCGCGCCACAGGCACGCGGTGGTGGCGAGGGCCGCGTCCAGCGCCTCACCCGCGGCGTCGTCGCCGGCCAGCCAGCCGCCGAGGTCAGAGCGGAGACGGGCGGTCACCGCGCCGACCAGCGCGGCCAGGACCGCCTGCTTGGACTCGAAGTAGAAGTAGAAGGTCGAGGGTGAGATCCCGGCCTCGGCGGCGATCTCCTCCACCGTGACCCGCGCCGGTGGGCGTCGCTTGAGCAGCCGCGCGGCCCCCTCCAGGATCGCCCGTTCCCTGAGCTCGCCCTTTGTCGGCCCTCTGCGGCGTCCCGTGTACTGCGGCATGGCCACCACCCTAGCCCTCGGGCGGCGCGTCCCCCCGTCCCTCGAATGAGCATCGGGAATAATCGACGCTCATTCGGTTTTCTCTTCCGAGACACCATCCGTCCAAGCCAAGGAGCACGCCATGTCCCGTACCCGCGGAGTGGAACTGGTCTCGCGCCCGCAGGGCTGGCCCACCCACGACGACTTCCGGCTGACCGAGACCGAGCTGCCCGACCTCGGGCCGGGCGAGGTCCGGGTCCGCAACACCCACATCTCCGTGGACCCCTACATGCGCGGCCGGATGAACGACGTGAAGTCCTACATCCCCCCGTTCGGGCTGAACGAGGTCATGACCGGCGGCGCGATCGGCGAGGTCGTGGAGTCGCGCTCCGAGGATCTGGCCCCCGGCGATCTCGTCGTGCACATGCTGGGCTGGCGCGACGTCGCCCAGGCCCCCGCGGCCCGCTTCCGCAGGGTCCAGCCCGTCGCCGGGGTGTCCCCGTCGGCCTACCTGGGGGTGCTCGGAACGACGGGGCTGACCGCCTACGTCGGCCTGCTCGACATCGCGGAGTTCGAGCCGGGCGACACCGTGTTCGTCTCCGGCGCGGCCGGGGCCGTCGGCAGCATCGTCGGACAGATCGCGCGGCTCAAGGGCGCCGCCCGCGTCATCGGCTCGGCCGGTTCGCCCGAGAAGGTGCGTCTGCTCACCGAGAGGTACGGCTACGACGCCGCCTTCGACTACAAGGAGGGCGACGTCACCGGCCAGCTGGCCAAGTCCGCCCCCGACGGCATCGACGTCTACTTCGACAACGTCGGCGGCGACCACCTGGAGGCCGCGATCGCCTCGTTCAACGACTTCGGCCGCGCCGCGTTGTGCGGGGCGATCTCCCAGTACAACGCGACCGAGCCCACACCGGCGCCGCGCAACCTGGCGCTGGCGATCGGCAAGCAGCTGACGCTGCGCGGTTTCACGCTCGGCCACCACCTGCACCGCACCCCCGACTTCGAGGCCGAGATGGGCGGGTGGCTGAGCGAGGGGCGGGTGGCCCACGACGAGACCGTGGTCGAGGGCATCGACAACGCGGTGGAGGCGTTCCTCTCCATGATGCGCGGCGGCAACGTCGGCAAGATGCTGGTCCGCGTGTCCTGACCGGCCGCGCGGGGGCGGCGCGTCCGCGCGGCGCCCCCGCGTCCCCGACTAGGGTTCCAGCGCGTCGCGGACCCGGGCCAAGACATCATCCCGAGAGGCGCCGGCCGGGTAGACCGCGACCAGGACGCCGCTCTCCCGCTCGGTCCCCTGCTCCTTCTCCCGTCCGGCCAGGCGGACCGCGTAGGCCAGCGCGTCGTCCAGCCGCGCCCACGGAACCGCTCGGGCCGGGTCCTTCAACCACGAGCGCAGCACATGGTTGTGGGCGGCGATGATCGCGGCGGCCAGCGTCTCCGCCTCCAGGTGCGCCCGTTCGCCGTTCCTGCCGCGCGCCAGGTGGCGGCTGAAGGCGCGCTGGTAGCGCGCGGTCATCGCGATCTCCCGGTCGCGCAGCACGGCGTTGGCGCGGACCAACCGGTAGCGGGGCACCGAGATCTCGGGGTCGCCGACGTAGGCCTGGAAGACCATGCGGGCGGCGGCGCAGACCGCGGCCACCGGTTCGCCGCGCGTGTCGGAGTCCAACTGGCGGCGGACCGACTCCAGCACGCCCTCGTGCTCGGCGAACAGCACGTCGTCCTTGGACCCGAAGTAGCGGAACACGGTGCTGCGGCTGACACCTGCCGCCACCGCGATGTCGTCCATCGTCGTCGTCTCGTATCCCCGCTCGGCGAACAGGCGTAGCGCGGCGACGGCGACGGCGCGCGCCCGGGCCGGCCGGGCCGTGTCGCGCCCGTCGCGGTTGGCGGCCCTGCGGCCCCTGCGCCCGTCCGGATCGCCCATGTGCTCCGTTCCCCTTTCCATGCGCGTCGCCCCATTCTCCCGAGCGGCGGCGAAACGGCGAACACCATGGAACTCAGTTCCACAAATTGATACCCAGTGTCATACTGGTTCCATCGCCGCCGCCGAGGAGAGAACCGATGAGCGACTTCGACCTGTACCGACCCACCGAGGAGCACGAGGCGATCCGCGAGGCCGTCCGCGAGATCGCCGAGGACAAGATCGCCCCGCACGCGGCCGAGACCGACGAGACCGCGACCTTCCCCCGCGCCTCCTACGACGCGCTGCGCGCCGGCGACTTCCACGCCCCGCACATCCCCGAGTCCTACGGCGGGGTCGGGGCCGACGCGCTCGCCACCTGCATCGTCATCGAGGAGGTCGCCCGGGTCTGCGCTTCCTCCTCCCTGATCCCGGCGGTCAACAAGCTCGGGACGATGCCGCTGATCCTGGCCGGTTCCGAGGAGGTCAAGCAGCGCTACCTCGCCCCCGTGGCGCGGGGTGAGGCGATGTTCTCCTACGGTCTGTCGGAGCGTGAGGCCGGTTCCGACACCGCGAGCATGAAGACGCGCGCGGTCGCCGACGGCGACGACTGGATCCTGTCGGGACAGAAGTCGTGGATCACCAACGCCGGCGAGTCGGCCTACTACACGGTGATGGCCGTGACCGACCCCGACGGGCCGCGCGGCCGCAACGTCAGCGCGTTCGTCGTCCACGCCGACGACCCCGGCTTCTCCCTGGGCGAGCCCGAACGGAAGCTGGGCATCAAGGGGTCACCGACCCGGGAACTGCTCTTCGACAACGTGCGCATCCCCGGCGACCGCCTCGTCGGCGCCGTCGGCGAGGGGCTGCGCATCGCGCTGCGCACGCTCGACCACACCCGGGTGACCATCGGCGCCCAGGCGGTGGGCATCGCCCAGGGCGCGCTGGACTACGCGGTGGGCTACGTCAAGGAGCGCAAGCAGTTCGGCACGGCCATCGCCGACTTCCAGGGCATCCAGTTCATGCTGGCCGACATGGCGATGAAGCTGGAGGCGGCCCGCCAGATGGTCTACACCGCCGCGGCCAAGTCCGAGCGCGGCGACGACGACCTCTCCTTCTTCGGCGCCGCGGCCAAGTGCTTCGCCTCCGACGTCGCCATGGAGATCACGACCGAGGCCGTCCAGCTCCTGGGCGGCTACGGCTACACCCGCGACTACCCGGTCGAGCGGATGATGCGTGACGCCAAGATCACCCAGATCTACGAGGGCACCAACCAGATCCAGCGCGTGGTGATGGCCCGCCAGCTCCTCAAGTAGGGCGTTCTCCCCGCTCGGCGGCCGGTCCCGCCCCCGCGGCGAGCCGTGGAACAGGGGTCCCAAAGCCGGCTTCGGGACCCCTACGTCCCCCTGCGTTCCGAGCCGCACCGGCGTTCCCCAGAGCACGTCCTCCCCGCCGAGCCCGGCGCGCTCCCTGTCGATCCTCCGGCGCACAGGCCGTTCTGGGCGGCAGGCGCGCTCCACCCACAGGGAGGGGCCGGCCGTGGTGACCTCGATGGGATCGGCCCCGGCCCGGCCGAAGGCCGGTGGATGCCGCGCCCCGGCCGATCCGGCCTGCCTTTCGAACCACGGACCCCGGCCCGCACCCCGAATGAACGACGCGGCCGGCCCCGCGGGCCGCCCTTCTTCCGCTCCAGTGGCCTGCCCGCCCAGTCCCCGCCGGCGGACTTCGCGGCCGGACATGAGCCCCGGCGGCCGTCTCTCCCGGCGGGCGGTCCGGCCTCGGCTCCCCGTCCCGCCGGGAACCGGGCGTCGTCTTCGCCCAGCGCCCCGAGCCGGGCACGCCAGGCCCGGCGCAAGGTCACGAGGTCAGGCGAAGACAGGGGATCCTGGTGAGCGGCGCCGGCCGCGTGGCCGGCAGCCTCGGACATGCCGGAGTCACGTAACGGCCACAGCAGCCTGCCCGGGTGATGCCGTCCAGGCACATCGAGCCTGTTGACGAGGCCGACCGGGAATGGCCGGAGCCGGCACCCGCCCCGAAGGCTCCAGAACCCACCGACTCGATCCCTCACCTGCCTCCCGAAGGCCCCCGCCTCCCCATGGTGCCGGACAGCCGAGCACGCATCGGCTGTCCGCCTGATCCCCGCGAGACCGCTCCCTCTAGCGCATCGGACGGATCTGTTACCACAGACGCTCGGAGGGTGATCCGTCGTCGCGCTACCGAGCGAAATTCCCTCGCCCCGTCCACCTTGCGCGCCCAGCACACCGCAGCCCGCCATTACGCCACCGAGGCAGATCACCCGATTCCGGAGCATTCGAGATAGCAGACATCACTGAGCAGCCCTAAGAAGCAGGTGGATCACGAAGAACACACAGAAAACCGAACAAAGGAAAAGAATATTGAAATGCGGCTTATGGGTGACCGTCACACCCTCCACCCCGTCCCCGGCATCTCTACTTTCCAGGAAGGCTATCAACTTCTCCGCACAGCGCCGGTTCGTCGGATACCCGGCCAGGGCACCCAGGACAGATCCCCCCAGGTTGAGGCTCCCGTACGACCGACCAGGACGAGTGAATATCTCCACACCACCCTCATAGGTGACCCGGTTGATCATCCTCGCCGGAATAACCGTCTTGGAGAAGAGGTTCTTGACCACAACGGAATTCCCCACGGTCTCAATGTGAGCAAAAAATGCGACTTTAAAAAAGAACCATACAAAAATCGACGGAAGTGCGGAGCCAACGAACATATCACCCCACGTCAACCCACCGTTCTCCTCCCCCATAACCAGAAAGCCCATAAGATACAACAGGGAAATGAACACGGAAGCCGCCACTCCGGCCGACGCCGTCCAATAGTTTCTCAACACCATCCAACACGCTCCCGGGCGCGAATCCCACAAGAACAAAAACGATATCCCGGCGCCCCTGACGGGACGCCGGGAACTCCACCGAATCAACCGCTGTCAGGCCAAGCCCAGCATCTCCCTCTCCATCGACCCGAAGAACCGAGAAACCATCGCGGCGTTAGACCCGGCCACGAACACACCGCTACCAACGCCCCCACCTCCAGCGCCGCGACCCGCCGGTCTCCTCCGGTACTGCGACAGCCTCACAAGCGTCGTCTCCCCAGAACCTTGCCGCACTTCCAGCCGATTGGCGAACGATTGCATCCCGGCCGCCAAAATGAGGCTCCAATGAGACCCGAAATCGATCTTCCTCGGCTGGCAGCGGTGTTCAGCCGGCTGCTCCGGCCGTTCTTTCCGCGTTTCAGCGCCTCAGCGGTCGGATCGGGCGAAGGACCGGCGAAAAAGTCGACCTGTACGGCGGCGTAAGAGGAGGACGATCCCCACCGGAACCATCGCGGCCCGGATAACCGGAGTGGCCGCAGCACGAGGAGGATCCCCGGTGCATTCCGTTCCCCTAGCGGATCTTGGCGAGATCGCGGCCCTGCCGGGTCCCCATCGCATCCCGGTGCTCGTTGATCCATTCCGGGACTGCTCGCTCGGTTTCCCGCGTTTTCCGCCACCGCCCGGCGCGCACGGGTGCATACCCGGCACATAAAGGTCCGGGGTTCTGTGGAGGCTACGGGGTTGTTGTTGGCGTAGCCGTGCGCCTGCTGGGCGTTGGTGAGATCCATGATCGGATCGGCGACGACGGACCGCCCGAGAGTGCGCGAAACCACTGACGGTGTTCCGCGCACGACGAATCGGGATACGGCCTTCGGCTCTCTTCCGGCCGTGCTCGCAAACCGTCGGATGGGACGAGGGACCACGGGCACGCATCCCACCGTCCTCCTCGCCCCGGGCACCGGTGTAAGGACCGGGGCCGCGTAGACGGCGGCCCCGGCGTCGAGAGCGCGCGGCGCCCCCGGTCGGTGATCCGAGCGGGGGCGCCGCGGCGGGGGTGACGTAGGGGCCCCCGCGTCGCGGCGCCGTCCTCTTCCCGGCTCACGGTGTGCCCGGAACGGGGTTGCGCGTCGTCAGCCTTCACCCACCATGGCACCGCTGGGCGGCGAACCCGTGGCAGCGGCATGACGCCGCCACGGGAGGCGCCGTGAGCGCTCCGGGAGGAACCGGCATGGCGCCGTGGCCGCCGGCGGAGGAACCCCACGGGGAGGCCCCCATGAGGGCCGCGCGCCCCTCGTCCCGGATGGCGAACGCCCGCGTCTCAGCGCGGCCCGGCGGCGGGAGGCTGGCCCGACTCCGTCACCTCGTACCGCTGCGTCCCCAAGGGCCCGCAGCCCAGCTCCACCACGTCACCGGAGGCGAGATAGCCGGGCGGGGAGGAGGTCATTCCGGTGCCCGCCGGTGTCCCGGTGCAGATCAGGTCCCCCGGCTCCAAGACCATGAAGTGGCTGAGGTAGTGGACGAGCCGGGCGGGGCCGAACGCCATGTCCTTGGTGCTGCCCCGCTGGCGCGCCGCCCCGTTGACGTCCAGCCACAGGTCGAGACCGCCGACGTCGGGGATCTCGTCCCGGGTGGCCAGGAACGGACCGCACGGGGTGAACGTGGGCGCCGACTTGCCCTTCATCCACTGCCCGCCGCGATCGAACTGCAGGGCCCGCTCGGACACGTCGTTGACGAGCGTGTAGCCGGCGATCGCCTCCTCGGCCTCCCCCTCGTCGGAGAGCCGGTACACGCGCCGGCCGACGACGACGCCGAGTTCCACCTCCCAGTCCGTCCTGTCCGACCCCGGCGGGAGCACGAGCGGATCCGTGGGGCCGCTCAGCGTGTTCGGGGCCTTCGTCGTGATGACCGGTTCGTCGGGGAGCGTCTGACCGGTGGCCGCGGCGTGGTCGGTGTAGTTCAGCCCGACGCACAGGATCTGATGCGGCCGGGCGATCGGCGGACCGATCCTGATCCCCTCCAGGGGCCGGGCGGCGCCCGCGGCCACCCGTTCCGCGATCAGCGGGGCGAGGGAGGCCGCCGGGTCCGAGGCGAGGAAGGCGGCGTCGACGTCCCCGACGACGTCGGACACGTCGATGTAACGGTCGGTGCCGACACGTACGGCGGGGACCTCCGCCCCGGCCGGGCCGATACGCATGAGGTACATGGGGGCTCCTAGTCGGGGTGGGTCACATGTCGCGGAGATGGGCCTCGACGGAGGCGACCTTGCCGTCGAGCGCCCCGGTGGTCCCCGGGCGGATGTCGGCCTTGAGGATCAGCGTGGTCCGTCCCGCCCCCTCGCCGGCCGCCGCCACGGCGCGCTTGACGACGTCCATCACCTCGTCCCACTCGCCCTCGATCGTGGTGAACATCGCGTCGGTGCGGTTGGGCAGCCCGCTGTCGCGGACCACCGCCACGGCCCTGGCGACGGCCTCTCCCACGGATTCGCCGGTGCCGAGCGGACTGACTGAGAAGGCGACGAGCATGGTCGTTCCGGTTCCTTTGGATGGTTGGTCGGTTGCGTCACGCGATCAGGGCCGCCAGCGGCAGGGTGATCAGTGACAGGGCGCTGGTGACGACGATGGAGGCCGCGGCCTGCTGGGCGCCGGACTCCTTCTGCTGGGCCAGGACATAGGCGGTCGCGGCGTTGGGCAGCCCGCACATCACCACCGTGGTGAACGCCCACACCGTGGGCATCGGGAAGACCCACGTGACCAGGGCGACGGCGACGAGCGGCATGATCGCGAGCTTCACGACGATCGAGCAGGACAGCTCGGGGATGGCCACGCTGCCCTCGCGCAGCGCCGACATCGCCCGGCGGAGGGTGAGGCCCACGGCGAACAGGGCACCGGGCGCCGCCGCCCCGGCGAGCATCGTGATGGTGTCCTCGACGGGCCCGGGAAGGCCGAGCCCGGTGAGGGCGAAGAGCAGTCCGGCGACGACGGAGAGGCTGACCGGGTTGAGGACGACGCTGCGCAGCACCGCCCGTCCGGTGCTCCCCGTGGAGGGCGCCGACGGGCCATCGCCCTCGGCGGTGATCCCGCCCTTCCCCGAAGCGACGGGCTCCTTCACCCGCGCGCGCTGGACCGCCACGGTCACGCACATGGGGTAGAGCACCATGAAGAACATGTTGTGCAGCAGCTGCCCCAGCGCCACCGGTAGCGCGGCCTGCGTCCCCACCGCGGTGACCAGGAGCGGCACCCCGAGATAGGCGACGTTTCCGTACCCGGACAACATCGCCGTCGTCAGCGCCCGGGGCATCGGGTGGCGGAACAGGAGCCGCCCGATGGCCAGCCCCAAGCCCGCGCCCAGGACCAGCATGGTGAGGTTCGCGGCGATGAAGGACCAGGAGATCCCCTCGGACAGGCCGGATTCGGCGACCGAGGAGAAGAGGAGGGCGGGAAGCGCGATGAAGAAGACGAAGTCGTTGACGGCCTTCTGCGCGTTCCCCTTGAAGGGGGCGGAGTAGCTGGCGAGGTATCCGATCAGGACGATGGCGAAGAGCGGGACCATCGTCGACAGCAGTGGGGCGAATCCCATTGCGGGCGGACCTCTCGAAATCGTCGGAACGTGGGCGTGGCTGGTGCCCGCCGGTCGGGCGGGCACCAGGGCGTGAGAGTGGCCGGTGGTGTGCCGGTCGCGCGCCACCGGCGGGGATCAGGTCGCGGGCACCTGGTCGGAGGCCCGCTCCTGGAGGACGTCCAGCGCGGCGTCCTGCACCGCGTCGAGGCGGACGATGTCGGTGTAGAACTCGTGCACCTGGCGCAGGAGCTCCTCGAAACGTTCCCGCTTGGCCGGGTAGAGCACGTTCTCCATGTGGTCGGTGAGGCGGTCGGCCACCGCCGTGATGAACTCGCGGTCCCCCGTGAGCCGTTCGGGGAATCCGGCGTTGTCCAGCGCCTGGGCGACGGTGGTGGGGAAGGTGCCGATGGGGTTGAGGAAGTAGTCGACCGGTCGGCTGACACCGAGGTAGTCGGGGACGTTGACGATCCCGGCGTTCTCATTGCGCACCAGCATGCCACTGACCGGACGGTAGACGTTCGGCAGCACCATGAAGACCTCTTCGGCCAGCGACGCGGCGCGGGACAGCTTCTCGGTGTCCAGTTCGGTGCCCGCGACGGAGATGCCCCGCTCGGTGAAGATCTGGCTCATGACCTCGAGGTTGGCCAGTCCGGCCCGGTTGCCGAACCCCGCCACCCCGCCCTCGACCATTTGGAAGCCGTGGAAGATCGAGGCGAGGGAGTTGGCGAGGCCGAGCCCACGGTCGTCGTGGGAGTGGAGGTAGAAGGTGATGTCGGGGTTGTCGCGGACGAGGTTCGCGGCGAGGACCGCGGTGGCCTCGGGGAACAGGGTCCCGATGGAGTCGTTCACCCGCACCAGGTCGATGCCGAGCGCGCGCACCCGGGCCACCTGCTCGTTGATGAAGGCGTACTGCTTGTCGTCGATCTCGTGCGAGAAGGCGTTGAGGATGCTCGCGCGGAAGGAGCCGACCCCCAGCGAGGTCAGGTGGTCGTGGGCGCGTTCGAGGAGTTTCTCCTCCTGGCGGTGCTCCACCATTCCCAGGCTGACCTGGATCTTCGCCAGGTAGTCCCGCGGGATGATCTTCAGCGCCTCACTCAGGGGCTCCCAGGTCTTCAGCGTCAGGTTGAAGACGAACTGGGTGTCCTCCGGGATGCGGCCCAGCATGTGCTGCGCGTGCAGGCAGCGGAGGAGGAAACGCGGCTCGGTGAGCCCGGACCCTAAGTCGATGTCGCGCAGGCCGCCTTCGGTCAGGGCCTCGATCAGCTGGAGTTTCTGGCCGTCCTCGGCCCCGTAGAGGGCACGTTCCCCTCCCTCACGCATGGTCTCGTCCGAAATGCCGGCGATCTCAAAGTCGGTGTACCGGGGCTGGTGCCCATCCGGCATGGAAAGAGGCATTTTTACTCCCTTGAAATATGTCATTCATTCGGGGGGACGAGATGAATCGGAGAACATTCCCGGAAGCAAAGCGTGAATGGCTGGATAAGGCTCGGTCATCCAGCGATAAGTGGCCGTGGATTCACTCAGCGCGCTGTACCGGCATGAGACTACCGGGACCCACTTCGCATTTAAATGTGACCTGTCTCACATTACACCTTTTGTTACCCCAATAAGGAAATTTCGCGCGCTCCAAGATCAGCAATTAGCTGGCCCCCTCCAGGCGGCAGACCCGACCCGCCCCCTCCACCCCGAGCGCCCCTCTACCTAAAGTCGCATTTCGGGAGGAGGCGGTCTTCATCCCCACCCGCATCACGCCCGGCCCCACCCCACGTGTCGAGGGGACGGGGAGCGCGAACGGGCCAGAGCCCCTCCTCCACACACACCGCCCTACCCGCCTTTTCACGCTCCTGTCCGCGAGGATCCGCACGTCGAAACGGCCGACACGACCACCCGGGCATCAACCCCCGACCCCCGGGGGAGGCGGCCGGAAACGGATGCCCTCGCTCGGATCATCGAACGGGACAGGGGAACCCCCTCGGGAATACGCGAAAAAGAAAGGTCACCCCTCGCGAATTTCGCCCATTCGAGCGGAAGAACGCACGTCGGCCGCCCACGACTCACGCGCGTCCCAGCTCCACCGCGGTATCCGATCTGGCCGATATGGGCCAGGGCGGGGCGGACATCGGTATCGACCCCATTCGGTTCTTCTCGACGCGGAGTGACGGTCGCACCGGCAAACCGCGCGTTCCGTAACAGGCCCCTGGATCGCGCACCGCCGCGGAAACGCCGCCCCGGCGCCAGCGACGGGCTCCGGAAACGCCTCATCCCCGCTCCCGAGCGGATCGAGCCTCGATGCCCTTTCCCCTCACCCACAAAAACGACTCCATCGGGAAGAACACCGGCCCTCCGGGCAACGGCCCGCGTGGCGCGAGGAGGGGCCGAGACCGTCACCGCACCCGCCGATTGGGCCGGCGAGCACCGAAAACCACGCGACTTCCATTTCCCTGAACCGCCCCCGGGCGCCACCGCATCTGTCGGCCGCGACACGGGAGGGGGTTCCACACGCCCGATGTGGACGGCCGAGGGCACCAATGGTCCCCGGCCGGGTCCATCCCCGCCATCCAGCGCCGCTCCGCCCGCCACACGTTCGATTCCGTTCGGGGCGGAGAACTTCCCCACCGATTTCCCGTACTCCCGATCCCCCTCCCCTCATCGGCGGGCCGTTTCCCATCCAGGTCAGAGGGCGCGCGGCCGCCTTCGAACGCTGAAGGACGCGGCGGACGTCCCGCGCGGAGCGCGGGGAGGCAACGACGCGCCCCCGATTCGGGGTCTACCATCACGGGTGAAGTAGGGCGCGGCGTTTGTCCGCCCGCCAGGCCACCCCACGCCTGGCCGAGCACGCCCACCCTCCCGACGGGTGCAGGGTCTGGAGCGTCACTTCGTCTTTTCCAGCGTCATCGGCCCCTGGCGACGATGACCGGCCAGGAAATCCCTACGGCCCGCAGGAGCCCGGGCGTAGCCAGATTGGAATCTTGTGAACAGCGACGACCTCAACCGCCTCCCGCAGGACCGGCCCCTCCGGCTGATCGTCACCGGGGGTGGGACCGGCGGCCACACCTATCCCGCTCTCACCGCCGTGCGCGCGCTGCGCGCACGGCTGGCGTCCACCGGCAGGGCGTTGGAGGTCCTGTGGGTGGGAGCGGCCAACAGCCTGGAGTCACGTGTCGCGCAGGGCGAGGGGATCCGGTTCGCCTCGGTGGCCACCGGGAAGATCCGCCGCTCCAAGAACCCCCTCAAGCTGGCCTCTCCCGCCAACATCCGGGACATGACCAACGTTCCCCGCGGCGTGGCCCAGGCCCGCCGGATCGTCGCGGACTTCCACCCCGACGTGGTGCTGGCCACCGGGGGCTATGTCGCGGTTCCCGTGGGCCTCGCCGCCAAGCTCTGCCACCGCCCCCTGGTGGTCCACGAGCAGACGGTCCGCCTGGGGCTGGCCAACCGCGTGCTCGCCCGCACCGCGGCGCGGGTCGCCGTCTCGTCGGAGTCCACCATCGCCCTCCTCCCCGAACAGGCCCAGGCGGGTGCCGTGGTGACGGGGAACCCGGTCCGGCCGGAGGTGCTGTCGGGCCAGGGCGAGAAGGCCGTCGAGGCGCTCAACTTCACCGGCTACGACCCGAACCTGCCCACCGTCTACGTCACCGGTGGCGCCCAGGGCTCGGCCCAGATCAACGGCACGGTCGGGGGTCTCCTGCCGTGGCTGCTGGCCCGCGCCAACGTCATCCACCAGTGCGGCGAGGCGAACATGGCCGCGTTGATCCGGCACTCCGAGGGGCTTCCCGTGAACCTGGCGGTCCGGTACCACCTGCGTGGTTTCGTGGGCCCCGAACTTCCCGACGTCCTCGCCCTGGCCGACGTGGTCATCTCGCGCAGCGGGGCGGGGACGATCGCCGAGTTGACGGCGCTGGGCAAGGCGTCGGTCCTCATCCCCCTCGCGTCCTCCGCGGGGAACGAGCAGGCGCACAACGCCCGCCACCTCCAGGAGGCCGGGGCCGCGGTGGCCCTGCTCGGCGAGGTCTCCCCGGAGAGCCTGCGCGACGCGGTGGGGCCGCTCCTGGCGGACCCCGCGCTGCGTGCCGGTGTGGCCGAGCGGGCCCGCGCGCACGGCCGCCCCGACGCGGCGGAGCGTCTGGTCGACGTCGTGCTGTCGGCGGTGGGCGCCTAGCCTTCCGGCGCGCGGTGAGGTGCGCCGCGCGTCCCCGGCCGCTCCGGTGGGCGGGGACTCCCCGAGACGGTCGCGCTCGCCCCCGAACCGGTGGGAGGGCACCCGGTGTCCGGCCCGGGAGGTGCGCCATTTCGCGAGCGCTCGGCCGGGGCTGGCTCGACGGCCGCCGCCCGGGCGCCTTCCGGCGGCGCATCCGGCACTCGTCCATGGCCGCGGCAGCGCGCCATTTCGCGCTTCTCCCGGCGCGCCGGCCTGTCCCCGCGTCCGGCCCGTCCGCAGGCCGCCGTGGTGCGCCGCGCGTCTGCTCCGCGTTCCGCCCGCAGCGGCGTTCTCGCCGGCCTCCCCGCCCGGGCGGACGGGTCTGCGGCGACTTCGGTGGGGGTCCGCCGTGCTCGACCCCGGCGCCCATAGGGAAGCCGCTTCGGGCATCCGCGAGGCGCGGCGGCCCGGCCGGCCGCGCCGGTCGTCGGGGAACGGCCCCGGCGACCGGCGGCCTGCCACGGCGTCACTCAGGGGCGGTCCCGGTCGCCGGCCGCCGCGCAACCGTCGTGACATCCCGGCTCGGCCGCCTTCGCCGCGGTGTGGCACGTCCCGGCCCCGGCGGCCTGCGCGCCGGCGGGGGCGAGCCCCGGCGCGCAGCAGGCGTCGCCGCGCCAGGCCTCACGCCCTTCCTTGACCGCGACCACGGCGATGAACAGGGCGACGACGGGATCGGCCCACGCCCACCCGAACAGGGCGTTGGCGAGCAGTCCCACCAGCAGGGCCGCGGAGAGGTAGGTGCACAGCAGGGTCTGCTTGGAGTCGGCGACCGCCGTCGCCGAGCCGAGTTCGCGGCCCGCCCGGCGTTGCGCGTGGGAGAGGAACGGCATGACCACGACCGAGAGGGCGGCGAGCACGATGCCGGGAACCGAGGAATCGGCCTCGCCCCCGCCGAACAGGCTCCTCAGCGCCTCGAAGGTGACATATGCGGCCAGGGCGAAGAAGGAGACGGCGATGACGCGCAGCGCCCGACGCTCCCTGGCCTCGCGCGTCGAAGCGTCCCGGGCGGAGAACTGCCAGGCCACCGCGGCGGCGGAGGACACCTCGACCGCGGAGTCCAGTCCGAAACCGATCAGCGCCGTCGAGGAGGCCAGGGTCCCCGCGGTGATCGCGATCACGGCCTCGATGACGTTGTAGGCGATGGTGATGGCGACCAGCAGGCGCACGCGGTTGGTGAGCGCCGCGCGGCGCTCGTCGCTCAGCCGGAGAGTGGGGGACACGCTCATCAGCAGCACCCCTTCTCCTCTGCATCGACGCAGGTCGTGTCGGTCTCCACCGCCAGGACGGCGGCGCGCAGGTCGTCCAGGGCGTGGCCGAGTCTGTGGTCGGCGAGTTCGTAGCGGACCCGTCGCCCGACCGGGACCGCGACCACGAGGCCGCAGTCGCGCAGACAGGCCAGGTGGTTGGACAGGCGGGTGCGGCTGACGCCGAGGGCGTCGGCGAGGTCGGCGGGGTGAGCGGGGGCCTCGCGCAGGGAGAGCAGGATACGGCAGCGGATCGGGTCGGCCAGGGCGCGTCCGAAACGGGCAAGCGCATCGATGTCAGTGGTGATCGTGAGCACGACACCAAAGTACATATATTTCTGAATCCAGGAAACCCTGAACCAATGTGATCCACCGCGGCATCGCCCCCTCAATGGCACCCGGCGGATCGGGAGGGCGCGATCACGGCGCCCTCCAGGAGACCCGGGCAGCGGAACGGACACCCCGGGCCCTTTACGACACGCGAGAGCCGTCAGAGACAGCGACCCCAGGAGGCCGGCACGGCGCTTGCGGAAGGCGGTCCACGGCCAGGCGGGGCACACCCCTCCCGCCTTCCGGATCCCCGCGCGATCACCCCGCCCCCGCCCGCTCCGGGAGGGGCGGGTGGCGGGGTGCCGGGGAGGCCCGGTTCGGCCATCACCCCGAAGGCCGATCGGCCAAGGCGGTCAGAAGCGGCGCAGCAGGGCCTGCTTGGCGGCGGCGAACTCCGCCTCGGTCAACACTCCCTCGCGGTGCAGTTCGGCGAGTTCACGGAGTCTGCGCAGCAGTACGTCATGGTCCTCGCCGGAGGCGGCCTCCTCCTGGGGGGCCGCGGTCAGCGCCTCCCGTTGCGGTTCGGGGGAGGACGCGCCGGTTCCGAAGGGGTGCGGCAGCCTGGCCGTCACCGCGGCGGCCAGCAGGGCGGTCGTGGTGTACTCCTTCTGGGTTCCCCAGCCGAGCTTCAGGCAGTACGGGTCGTACTTGGGCGGGACGTTCGCGCTGTCCCCGTGGTGGCGGAACCGCAGGTACCCGCTCTCCCAGCCGACAGCGGGCAGCCATTCGACCCGCACCAGTTCCCGCAGCGTGACCTGGCGGGGCCCGCCGGCGCGCTTGCTCTCCTCGGTGATCCAGTTCCAGTCCAGGATGATCCGCTCACCGTCGAACAGGGCGGTGCCGTCCTCGCCCGAGGCCGTCAGCGGGGCGTTGGGGCCGGGCAGCAGGTAGCGGTCGGTGGGGCCGTCGGGCACCTGTTCCAGCGACAGGGCGGCGCGGACCTCGTCGACCAGGTACTCCGCGACACCGGTACGATCCGGGTCCACGGCCATCCGGTAGGGGTCGGCCGCCTCGTTGAGCCGTCCGGCGGCGATCTGGGTGAGCGGGTCGGCGCCCTCACGTAGCCGCAGCCGGATCCGTCCGCCCTTGCCCTTACGGCCGGGCTCGTAGGCGATGCCGGCCAACGCCGGCAGGGGGACCGCGATCTCGCCGAGCTCCTTGCGAAGCCGGTGCACCCCCCGACCGTGGCCGGGTACGACGCGCACGATGTCCCCGTCGAACGTCCACGTCCCGTCTTGTCCCATGAGCTCGGCCATGCGCCGATCTTAGGACGCGCGGAGCGGGGAAGGTGCGCCGGTTCCGGCCGCTTCACCCCTCCGCCACGCGCAGACCTTCACCCAAAGTGACTACTTACCCGCGATTTGTTACTTTGAGTAGCGGGCACCTGCTTTATTCGGGTCTGCGAGTCAGCCTTGGCCGTCCAGATGTCCACCGCCTGGACAGCCGGGGCGCACAGCCACGGTTCCGGACCGGTCGCGTCCGCGCCGCCGGCCACCGCGCTCGTACCACGGGTCCGCTCCGCCGTCCCGTGATCCGCTCCAGCACGCCCTCCCGTCCGGTGAAGGGAACCTCGATGTCCAGCTCCACACCACCCGCCTTGGCGCCCTCGCCCTCCTCGCCCGAGCCGACCCGCGAGGACCATCTCCCGCCCGCGGCGGCACAGCAGGAGGCGAGTGCCGAGGATCTCCTCGCGACGCTGGCCGAGCTGCCCCCCGGAGATCCGGCACGCGAGGTGATACGCGCCCGGATCGTGGAGATGCACGCCCACATCGTCCGCCGTGAGGCGGGGCGCTACCGCCAGCGGGGCGAGCCGATGGAGGACCTGGTCCAGGTCGCCATGGTCGGCCTGCTCAAGGCGATCAGGGGATTCGACCCCAATTACGGCAAGCGGTTCGTCTCCTACCTGCTACCGATGGTCACCGGCGAACTCAAGCGCCACTTCCGCGACAGTACGTGGGCGATCCGGGTCCCCCGCCGCCATCAGGAGCGGCGCAGCGAGCTCAACCGGGTGGTCGCCGAACTCACCCAGCGCGCCGGCCGCACCCCCTCCCTCACCGAGATCGCCGCGGCGCTGGACCTCGATGTCGCCGACACGATGGAACTGATCGACGCGGCGGCCGCCTACAGCGCCCTGTCCCTGGACGCGCCCTTCGGAGAGGCCGGGGCCGACACCACGCTCGGCGACACGATCGGCGACACCGACACCGACCTGGAGGGCGTCGTCGACCGGCACGCCCTGTACGCGGCGATCACCCACCTGCCCCCACGCGACCGCCGTGTACTGCTGCTGCGTTTCTTCGGCAACAAGACACAGAGCGAGATCGCCGGGGTGATGGGGATCTCGCAGATGCAGGTGTCACGGGTACTCTCGGCGACCCTCCAGCGCCTCCGCTCGACGATGCTGGACTCCTCATGAGCCGCCTCCGGTGGTGTAGATAACCGACGCCCGGACGCGCGGGGGCGAAAAAAGTTGCCCTGTCGCACCATGAGGCTTACCACATGACGTGATCGATTAATGACCATGAGTCCCGGTAGAGGCGTCCCTGGAGGTCACCACGCCTCCCGCTCGACGACCTCGACCCGACAGGGCGGGGATCGGAGGACACGCGGATCCGCGAGGCCTCAGGAGCGAAAAGGCGACACACTCGAGAGGATTCGAGATGCGCAACATCCAACGCGCCATCGCCGTAGGCGCCCTGTCCATTCCCGCGGCCCTCGGCCTCGGCGGCGTCGCGTTCGCCGGCGACTTCTTCGGTAACGGCGCGTTCTACAACGAGTCGGGGTCGTTCGCCGGCCCCAAGGGCTCTGCCGCCTGGGAGACCCTGAGCGCGGCGGACGGTTTCGGCAACACCATCTACTACGACAACGAGTCCTTCGCCGGCGAGTTCGGCGCCGCTTCCAACACGGTGGTCGCCGGCACCGGGTGATCGCATACGGGTGGTCCGGCCATCACCCGGGGACCCCGCGCGGCGGTGCCGCGCGGGGTCCCCCTCTTCTCGGGCCGCCGTCCGCTCCGGGCGGGAGGACGGTTCCCGGCCGGATCACGGATCGGCACCCTGTGTTCCATCCGTCCGGGACGGCCCCGAGCCGTCCCGGACATCCTCTAACGCGCTGCGCTCGTGGTCGCCTCGATGCTGGCTCCCCCCGGTCCGACCCGATAGCAGACCTGCTCGTAACGGGCGCCTGCGTGTTTGCCGTCGCGGGCGACGGCCTTCACGACGCACAGGCTCGCCCCGTCACGGCTGGCCCACATGTCGCTCTCTTCGAACTCGGTGTCGGCCGCTGCGGTGGACTGCAGCGACAGGAGGGCGATCGTCGCCGTGACACCAGCGACAACGGCGCGACGCACCACTCTCCTCTTGCTTGCCATTGCTCTCCCCGGCCGTCCCACATCCCGCCGCTCTCACGAGAGAGCCGGAAGGACACCGGAGGCGCCGTCCGGTCGGACGAGAATGCGGGACGCCCCCTAGGTTCGGCTGGGTTGTGGCCGGGGGCGGACGGCGCGAGCCGGCCGCCCCGGCCGGGATGGTCGCTAGTCGGCGACGCTGACCAGGTTCTCGGAGATCGCGCCGTACGGGCCGGCCGCCTCGAACGACTCCTTGTAGAGGGTGACGCCGCCGAAGCCGCCGTGTCCGCCCTTGCCCTTGTCGTCCTTGCCCTTGCCGTCCTTGCCGTGGCCGAAGCCGTCACCGGCGAAGGCGAGGACCTCCTGGGAGACCGCGCCCTGCGGGCCGGCGGCGCTGGCCTCGGCACCGAACAGGGTGTCGGCCATGGCCGCGGCGGGAGCGGCCAGCGCGACGGTCGGGGCGACGACGGCGGTCACGGCGACTCGGCTGAGCATCTTGTTCATTCGGGTTTCCCTTCCCAGGTGAATCCGGTACGCGACCGGACCGAGATGTGTGCCGGCTCGACACCGTCGCGCTTCGCGCCGCGGCGGGGAGCCCGCACCCGTCGCGCATCCAGCTACCCGAAGAATTCCTTCGTAACTATGCGTAATGCATTGCCCACACAAAGTAACGACAAAGGGGGGCGGGAGTACAGAAACGGCGCACGACGGAATCCGCCGTACGCCGTCGCCGTATCCGGTCAGCCGCCCCCGAGGAGCTGGGTCCAGCGCGTCCGCGCCCCCTCCCCCGCCATCCCGACCCCCGTCTCCGTCATGGCGCAGTCCAACAGGAGCGCGCGATCCCGCCCATCGCGCAGCCATGATCCGGCCACTCCCGTTGCGTCGGACCGCCCTCCCGCGACGACCTCGCCGACCGGCCCCCGATATCCACGAGCCCGCACCCGTTCCCTCGGCCCTCGACCGTCCGGCGCGAGATGGCCGAGGAACCCCCGTTCGGCCATGTCCCGGCTGTGGCCGAGGGCCACCACGCGCAGTCGCTCATCGACCCTCAGCCGAGGGCATCCGGCCCGTACCCGTGCCCGGTTGACCTCGGAGAGCACCGCGTTCTCCGACGGTCCCTGCGACGATTCCTCCAGCGGACGCGGATCGAGCCGCGACAGGGGCGGTTTGGCCTCTCGTCCGGCGATCCCCTCCACGCCGATCGGGCCGCATCCGCACACGAACAGCAGCGCCGTCGATACCAGGGCGCCGCGTCGACGCCCCAGAGCGTCGACGCGGCCCATGGTCACGGCCCGATCTGGAGTCGGCCGATCCGGATGGTCGGCCCTTCCCAGGCCGGCGCGTCCTCGGACGTCTCTCCCACCGTCGGACCGACCGGGCCAGGGTCGCGCAGGTCGCAGGAGTCCTCCCTCAGCGAGATCTGCAACCGGTCGGAGTCCCCCTCCTTGACCGCGGCGAGCCGATCGCGCAGTCGCTCCAGGTCGGGGCGTGGAACCTCACAACGCACCTGCCCCTGCGGCGTCCAGACCTCGATCGCCTCGGCGGGAGGCGCGTTCTCCTCCGTCTGGCTCGGGCGCGCCTCCGTCTGGACGGCCTCCTCCTGCTGCTGGCCGGCCGGGCGTCCCCACAGCAGCTCCTCGATGTAACCGGTGATCCCCCAAGGGCCGAGGGAACGCTCCTCGAACAGCTCCGGCGCCACTTCGACCCCCTCTCGGGAGATGAGGATCGAAACGTACTGCTCCTGTGGGGCGGTTTCCGCGTGGGCGGGCAGGGCCGTCGCCGCGATGCCCGCGATCGCCAGACCGGTGAGGATTGCCATCCTCGTCATCGTGTTCCCCCTGGTTTCCTATGTGCACGGCCGGGAGGCACAGCCGCCCGACCTCCGATGCTCACCGCGCGCTTCTACCCAAATACACAGAGTAATGCGGGGGTCGTCGAAACCTTCCCGGCCGGTTTCCCAGCACCGGCACACCACTCAGAACAGCAGGTCCCGCCCGCCTTTGGTGCCCCACTCGACCAACAGCACGGTGGCGTCGTCCTCCAACCGGCCGTCCTGGTGACGCAGCACCGTCTCGACCAGTCGCCGCAGCGTCTCCGGGGTGGACAGGCCGTCCGCCATGCGGCGGATGATGAAATCGATGAAGCGGTGCAGGCCGAAGAAGTCACCGCGTGAGCTGCGAGCCTCGATGATGCCGTCGGTGTAGAGGACGAGCCGGTCGCCCGGCTCCAACTGGGTCTGACACGCCTCGGGATCGCTCGGCAGGGGCATCCCCATCGGCAGGGCGGGCGGACAGGACAGCTCGGCGACCCACCGTCCGCCCCGGATCACCAATGGGGGGTGGTGCCCCCGGTTGACCCAGGTGAGCACGCCGGTGCGCAGGTCGAGGTCGGCCAGCAGACCGGTGACCGAACGCGTCCCCCCGAACTGCTCGCCGACCTCGGCGTCGATCGCCTCACTGGTCTCGACCAGCCCCCGCCCCTGGCGACGCTGGTTGCGGTTGCAGCCCATGGCGATCGTCGCGGCCAGCCCCGAGGCCAGATCGTGGCCGGTGGCGTCGAAGATCGCCAGGCGGAGCAGGTCGCCGGCCAGCGCGTAGTCGAAGGCGTCCCCTCCGATGTGGTACGCCGGCTCCAGGGCCGCGCTGACCACCACGTCGTCGTTGGCGAACGTCGAGGGGGGCATCAGCGTCCACTGCACCTCCGCCGACACGCTCATCGGACGGCTGCGGACCAGTCCGGCATAGGTGTCGCTGTGGGGACGTTTACTCGCCACGAGCAGGGCGACGAGATCGGCGAGGGCCCGGGCCGCCTCACGCGTGGCGGCATCGTCGACCTCCACCCCCACGCGCAGGACCCCGAGCCGTTCCACCCCGTCCACCAACGGCACCCACAGCCGACGCGGCCCCTGTTCCCCTCCCTCCCCGTTCTCGGTGACCGCGACGATCCCGTAGGTGCGGTAGGCGCGACCGGCCAGGGTGGCGTCGATGTTCACCCGCTTGCCCAGCAGCCCGATCTCCGTCCCCGTCAAGGGACGCAGCACCTCCTGGCGAAGATCGGCGAGGTAGAGCACGACGTCGTGCAGGCCCGCCGACGGCGCGTGCCGGGCGATCAGGGCGGGCAGCTCATCCAATGGACACAGATGGGCCGTGCTCAACAGGCCGGCGAGCATGGCGCCGACGCGCTCGGAAGTCCTCTCCGTCGCCATGGCCACCCCCGCGTCGCCTGCCCGCCCCTCCGACCGCGCTGACGTGCGCAAAGCCGTCTCCGGTACCGGCCGTCCACCCTAACCGAGCCCGCCCCGCGAACGCGGGAGCACGTTGCGCGTGCCGTAGCGGACGGGGAGGCGAAGCGCGAGGGACGCGCCCGCGGCCCCGGGGCCGCGCCACCGTGGCCGTCCCACCACCGGGTGGGGCCGACCGTGACATGGCGGGATCGGCGCCGCGGAACAGAGCGGGGAGCACCACCTCCCGTGGGCTCCGTGGACATCCACCGCGAGGCGCGCCGGGGATTCGGGGCGGAGGGGTCCGTTTCACGCAGGGCACGCCGGCCACCGGTCTGGGCGCCCCCTGCGGGGGCCGTCCTCCCCGGCGCGGGACGAAGGCGCCGACCGGCCGATCGCCGAGGCGCGTCCCCGACCAGGCGCCAAGGGAACGGAGCTCCCCACCCCGCCGTCCCTCCGCCTCCGCGCGGCGCGCGTTCCCGGCCCACGCTGCCGCCCCTCCCCGCGCCCGGGAGAGCCGTGGGAGGGCGCCCCGACGCCCTCGAAACCACTCCGGGCCCGCGCCACGGCCGTCCCTCCGGCCTACGCCCCGCGACCCGCTCGCGACGCGCGGCTGTAGCGCGCCGGGGGCGTGCCAACGAGCCTCGTGAACTCGCGGACGAGGTGCGACTGGTCGCTGTAGCCCAGCTCCGCCGCCAGGGCGGCCCAGTCGACGGAGCCCGCCGACCGCGCGCGCTCGGCCACCTCGTAGAGACGGTAACGGCGGATCACGGCCTTGGGCCCCAACCCGACGTGGTCGGCGAAACGGCGCTGGAGGCGGCGCACCCCGATCCCCTCCCGTGCGGCGACCTCCTCCACCCTGGTCACGCTCGGATCCGCGGCCATCCGTTCGACCAGGTCGGCGGTGTCCTCACAGGCCACGCGCGCCGTGGGGAGCCGTTCGGCCAGGAAGCGATCCACGTGGGCCACCATCGTCTCGGGATCGGCCGCCGTCTCCACCCGCACCGCCAATTCCCGGACCCGCGCGCCGAACACCTCGGCCGGATCGACGGTCCGGTCGGTGATCCCGGTCATCGGCCCACCCAGGAAGGGACGGAACCCGGCGGGGCGGAACATGACCCCCAGCGCGCGTCCCGCACCACGCAGCTCCCGTTCACCCACCCGGGTGGTGGGACCGTGCAGCCCGGCGTCGACCGGTCCGAAGACGAGGTTGACCACCGGATGGGCGAAGACGCGCTGGACGTAGGGGGCACGCCCGCGCAGGTCCCAGTCGACCAGCCAGTAACGGTCGACGAAACGGGCGACCTCTCTGGAGGGCGCGTGGCGGTGCAGACGGAAGTGGTTCAGCCCGCGCTCGGGGGCGAGGATGCCCCGCGCGTCCCGTTCCACCGGTTCGACCACACGCCCAGGCTAGCCAGCCGGTGTCGCGTTCGTTCAAGACGGTCCCCGGGCCGCTGCGGCACCCTCGGATGGTCCACGGAAGACCCACGGAAGCGAGGACGGTCATGAGCGAGATCTCGGCACGTTACGAACGGCTGGCAACGGAGTTCGCCGCGACGGTGGCGCGGGTGCCCGCCGAGCGGTGGGACGCCGCCTCCCCCTGCGCCGGCTGGACGGCGCTCGACGTGGTGCGACACGTCGTGGACACCCAGGGCGCGTTCCTCGGGCTGATCGGCCGGGAGGCCGCGCCGCTCCCCTCCGTCGAGGAGGATCCGCTCGCCGCCTGGAAGGGGGCCGCCCACGGCGTCCAGACCGTCCTGGACGACCCGCGCCAGGCCGCCACCACCTTCGAGGGGCATTTCGGGGTGACGGCGTTCGAGGAGGCCGTCGATCGCTTCATCGCCTTCGACCTGGTCGTCCACCGCTGGGACCTGGCCCGGGCCACCGGACTCGACGAGCGGATAGCCCCCGCCGACCTGCGCTGGATAGGCGAGGCCGCGGCCGGGTTCGCCACCGAACCGAGCGCGAAGGAGCACTTCGCCCCCGGGCTGACCCCGCCACCCGGCGCCGACGAACAGACGCGGGTACTGGCGCTCCTGGGACGCCGCGCCTGGTGACCCCCGCGGGACCGGTCACTCCGAGGGGGAGTCCACGGACCACCGGCCGAGCCGGCTGCCGTGGTAGGCGCGCTCGCGCAGCGCCGCGAACCCCCGTGGTGCCATCTCCACCTCCGCGGGCCGGTTGCGCATCGGGTCGAAGCAGGGACGCGGGTCCGGGCCCCGCGTCCGGGCCGTCAGGACCAGCCGGGCGACCGGACGCCAACCGTCCCACGCCGTTCCCTCGTGCAGGACCAGGAGCGGTGGCCGCTCCGCCACCCGCCGGCACAGCGTCTCCAAGGACGCTGGGGCGATCGGATCGTCCCCCGCGCAGACGGCGAGCAGCCACACCAGCCGTCCCCCGCTCCGGTAGGGGACGATGCTTCCGTAACGGGCCCGGCCCCATCCCCGGGCGGGCAGCGGCACCATCCTGGTCAGCCATCCGATGCCCGAGGCCGACAACGCGAGGTCCCAGGGACCGCCGCGGCCGTCCCCGGCCGGGACACGCACGGCCAGGCCGAGGACGTCGGCGCCCGCGCCGGGCACCCCCGCTCCCTTGGACATGCGCACCGTCACCGGCCGAGTCCCCTCGGGGAGCGGGAGCGCTCCGGGGGAGAGCGTGGTCAGTTCCCCGGCGAACCATCGGCCGCGGGGGTGGAAGGCCCGCGCCCCACGGGCCCGTGCCAGCTCACGGAACAGGGTCGACACGCGGGTACCGTTCGTCGTCTCCACGTCGGTCGGCTGCCCCCGCTGGGAGCACGGAAACGGTCCGTTTCGGGCCACCCCGCGGGGGAGCTCAGCGAGGCGTTCGCTCGCGCAGGGCCGCGGTGATGTCGGCGACGAGCCCCGCCTCGCCCTCGACCAGGTAGAAGTGGCCTCCTGGCAGGACCCGTAAGTCGAACCCCGCCCCGGCGACCCGGCGCCAGGAACGCATGTCCGACTCGCTCACCTGCGGGTCGGAACCTCCCAGGTAGCCGATGATCGGCGTGTCGACAGGTCGGGGGTCGTGGGGCCGGTAGGCCCGCAACAGGTCGTGGTCGGCCCGCATCGAGGGGAGCACCAGCTCCAGGAGTTCCGGCGAGTGGGGCACGATCGGATCGAGGCTGCCGGCCTGCGCGGCCAGCGCCGTGTCGTCGAGCCTCGGCCGTTCCCCCGGCAGCCCGCACATGTGCGGGCCGGCGTGCGCGGAGACCATGAGCGCCAGCGGACGGATCCCGTACCGCTCGGCCAGACGGACCGTCACCTCGTAGGCGACCACGGCCCCCATGCTGTGGCCGAACAGGGCCAACGGCCGATCCGCGAACTCGGCCAGCACCGCGCACAGTCGGTCGGCGAGCGGCTCCATCCGGTCGATCGGGGGCTCCCCGAACCGATTCTGACGGCCCGGATAGCACACGGCCGCCACCTCGACGTCGGCCGGTAGCCGCGCCTGCCACCCCCGGTAGAACCCGGGGACGCCGCCGGCGTGCGGGAAGCACACCAGGCGCACCCGCGGCGGGGTCCCGGTAGGTCTACGGCGCAGCCAACGCCGGGTGTCCTCCACCACTGGACCGGTCACGTGTCCGCCCCCTGTTCGGCCGCGAGCAGTCGGGCCAGATCCGTGATCGTCGGCGCGGCGAACAGCGTCTCCACCGAGATCTGCGCCCCGAAACGGTTCCGGCACAATCGGACGATCTGGAGGGCGCTCAGGGAGTCGCCGCCCAAATCGAAGAAGTCCTCGTCGCGGTCGATCCGCGCGCCGGCCCCCAGAACCTCCCGCCAGATCTGGAGGAGCTCCCGCTCCAGCGGCGCCCACCCCGTGAGATCCTCCTCCCCAGGGTCCGGGTCGACGGCGGCCGGCGCCGGGAGCGGGGCGCGCGTGGCCCTCCGCGTCCCGACCTCCGGCAGGCGGGTGGCGGCGACGACCTGTCCCAGCGGAAGAGCCGCCAGACACCGTTCGAAAGCCGCGAGCGCCTGCCGGACGCTCATCCCCCCGTCCAGCCCCTCCCCGGCGATCTCCTGGTGCCGCCGCTCCATCGTGCGCGCCATACCGGTGCCGTTCCAGCGGTCCCAGTTGACCGACAGGACCGGCAGGCCCTCACGGCGCGCCCGCGCCGCATAGGTGTCCATGAAGGCGTTGGCCGCCGCGTAACAGGACAGGCCGGGCACCCCGGAGAAGGAGGCGAGCGAGGAGAAGAGCAGGACGAAGTCGGGGTGGGCCCCGACGTCGCGCAGCGCGGCGAGCAGGACGGAGGTCCCCTCGGTCTTCGCCTGGAGGGCGGCGTCGATCTCCTCCTCGGACAGCAGGGCCGCCATCCCCCCTCCCGGGTCGCCCGCGGTGTGCAGCACCCCGTGGATCGCGCCGAAGCGCACGTGCGCCTCGGTGAGAACCTCTTTGAGCCGGGCGTGGTCGGTGACGTCGGCGTCCCGGACCAGGATGTCGGCGGGGCGCCGGGCGAGCGCGTCCCTGACCTCCTCGTCCCGGCACTCCTCCAGGGCGCGGACCGCGCCGCGGCCGACGAGCAGCAGCCGCGCGGAGTGGACCGTGGCCAGGTGAGCGGTCAACCGCAGGCCGACACCGCCGGTGGCGCCGGTGATGACGTAGGTCCCGCCGGTCCGCAGCACCGGGGCCGCGGAGGGGGTCGGGGGGACCGGTTCGAAGCGGCGCAGCCACCGATGGTCCGCGCGGTAGGCCACCGGTTCCGCGCGGGGCGGGCGGGAGAACTCGGCGAGCAGGGCGCCGGCCCGCCGCCGCGGGTCCACGGCGTCGTCGGGCTCCAGGTCGACGACGCGGACCACCACGTCGGGCAGTTCACAGGCCAGTGGACCGGACGCTCCGAGCGTGAGGGCCGCTTCGGGGATCAGCCGTTCGGTCCCGGTGACCTCTAAGGCGCCACGGGTGACCAGGCAGACCTCGGTTCCCGGGGGGACGTCGCCGAGCGCCGCGGCCAACCCGCTGATCTCCCCCAGGGGGCGGTGGTACTCCGCCGGGATCGCGCCCGCCCACAGGCTGACCAGGCGTAACGGCGTGGTCCCGGTGACGGCAGCGTCCCGCAGCATCCGGTAGTGCTCGCGCCGGCGCGGATCCAGGGTCACGCGGCCCGAACCGTCGTGCGCGAAGTCCGTCCCCGGCACCGCCACGACGGGCTCCTCCCCGCGCGCGACCAGCTCCGCGACGAGCGCGTGGGCGAGCGGGGAGGAATCGGAGAGGACCACCCAGCGGTGCCCGCCGGGAGCAGAAGGCGGCGGAGGCGGCTCGACGGCGCGGACCCATGACACCCCGTACAGGTCCGCCTCCCGCGCGACGGTGGCCGGCGCGGTCCGGGCGGGACCGGGCGGGGGGTGCTCGGTCCCCGCGAAGGGATAGGGGACGGCGGGCGTGCGCAACCTCGGTCGAGGCCACAAGGTGGCCGGGTCCACCGCCACCCCGGCCCGCCACAGGCCGGCCAGGGCCTGGAGCAGGGCCTCGCGCTCGGTCCGCTCCTCCTTGCGGTGCCGGCCGGTGGACAGCAGCTCGACGTCGGCTCCGGCGCGGGTCCTGGCCAACGCGGTCAGCGTGGTTCCCGGTCCGACCTCGACCACGGCCCTCGGCTGCCGCGCCAGGACGTGGCACAGCGCGTCGTCGAAGCGCACCGTCGCCCTGAGGTGGGTGACCCAGTACTCGGGGTCGGCGACATCGGCGTCCTCGTCCCCGGTCACCATGGAGACGAGCCGGACCGTAGGTGGGCGCAGCTCGACGCCGCGCAGGAAATCCCGGAACTCGCCGAGCAGCGGGTCCACCAGGGAGGAGTGGGCCGCGGTCGCCAACGGCAGGGAACGGCAGGCCAGCCCGTCGCCCTCCAGCAGGGTCCGGACCTCGGCGATGCGTTCGGCCGGGCCGGCGAGCACGCAGGCGGCCCGGGCGTTGACCGCCGACAGGCAGACCTCGTCGTCCAGGTAGGCGGCCAGCTCGGCCTCCGTCGCGGTGACCGCCAGCATCGCCCCGCCGCGCAGGCCGGCCAGCAGCTCCCCGCGCTTGACCACCACGGAAAGGGCGTCGGCCAGGGACATGACGCCCGCGGCGCAGGCCGCGGCGTACTCGCCGAGGCTGTGACCGGCAAGGACGTCGGGGCGGACCCCGTGCGACGCGAGCAGCCGGGTGAACGCGATCTCGGTGATGAACACCGCGGGCAGCGCGAACCGGGGGTCCTCGTCGGCGTGGTCGGGAGCGGGTCCCGCCCAGGCGGCGCGCAACCGTTCGGCCATCTCCCCTTCGGGCAGCAACCGCAGGCACTCGTCCACGGCCGCGCGGAACACCGGTTCACTCCCGTAGAGCTCCCGCCCCATGCCGGGGTACTGGGACCCGCCGCCGGGGAACACGAACGCCAGCTCCCCTCGGGAGGCGCGCCGGATCGCCTCGCGCGCCCCGCTCCCGGCGTGCTCGCGGAGGACCCGCGCGGCGTGTCGGCGGTCCCGGAACACCCCGGCGTAGCGCACCGGGAACTCGCGCCGGCCGGTCGCCAGGGTCCAGGCCAGATCGGCGAAGGCCGAGTCGGGCGTCTCCTCCAGGGCCTCGGCGCACGCGCCGATCATCGCCGTCAGGGCGTTCTCGTCGCGGGCCGAGAGCAGCACCGGCTGCCATGGGGGTGCCGGCGCGGTGGGACGGGGCGGCGGAGGCTCCTCCACGATCGCGTGCGCGTTGGTGCCGCCGATCCCGAAGGAGCTGACGGCCACGCGGCGCGGCGCCCCCGACACCGGCCACTCCTCGCCCTCCCGAGCCGGGACGAAGGGGCTGGAGGCGAAGTCGATCCGGGGGTTGGGCGTCTCCAGGACCGGGCTGGGCGGGATGCGGCCGTGGTGGACCATGAGCGCGGCCTTGATGAAGCCGGCGACCCCGGCCGCGGCGTCGGTGTGACCGATGTTGGACTTCACCGACCCGATCCGGCAGTACCCCGTCCGCGAGGCACCGGCCATCCGGTAGGCCTGGGTGAGCGCCGCGACCTCGACCGCGTCGCCCAGCGCGGTGGCGGTCCCGTGCGCCTCCACGTAACCGATGGTGTCGGGGTGGACGTCGGCGACCGCGAGCGCCGCCGTGACCGCGGCGCGCTGGCCCGCGGCGCCCGGGGCGGTGTAGCTGGGCTTGTCGGAACCGTCGTTGTTGACCGCGCTGCCCTTGACGACCGCGTAGATGCGGTCGCCGTCGGCCAGCGCGTCGCCCAGGCGGCGCAACGCGACGATCCCCAGGCCGTCGGCGGGAACGAACCCCGAGGCGCGGTCGTCGAAGGCGCGGACGTGCCCGTCGGCCGACCACACCCCGCCCTCCTGGTAGAGGTAGCCCTGACGGCGCAGCGGCGTCCAGGAGACCCCTCCGGCCAGCGCCATGTCGCAGTCGAAGGTGATCAGCGCCCGGCAGGCCAGGTGGATCGCCACGAGCGCGGTCGAACAGGCCGCCTGGACGGCGACACTGGGGCCGGTCAGTCCCAGCTTGTAGGAGACCCGGGTGGGCAGGAAGTCCTTGTCGTCCGCCGCCGAGAGGAGGTCGCCCGAGGTGCCGAGGAAGGAGCCGAAGTCGCGTTCCCGGTGGGTGCCCAGGCTCTGCCCCGCATAGACCCCGATCGCGCCGTCGAAACGGCCGGGGTCGTGTCCCGCGTCCTCCAGCGCGTGCCAGGCCTCCTCCAGGAACATCCGCTGCTGCGGGTCCATGAGAGCGGCTTCGCGCCCCGAGTAGCCGAAGAAGGCGGAGTCGAACCGGTCGGCGTCGCGCAGGACGCCGGCGGCGCGTACCAGGGCCGGGTCGGCCAGCCGCTCCTCCCCTCCCCCCGCCCGCCGCACCTCGTCGGGGGTGAGCTCGCCGATCCCCAGGCGCCCCTCGGAGATGAGCTCCCAGTACTGTCGCGGGCCGTGGGCACCCGGGAAGCGGCAGGCGATGCCGACAACGGCGATGTCGGTCTCCGAGACCTCGCGCCCACGCGCGTCCGCTGTAGTGTCCACGTTCTCCACCTTCACCCCTGTCGTCCTTTCCGTAGGCGCTCCCGTAGCGTCCGGCTGCCGGCGAGCAGGTCGTCCGCGTGCGCGGGCGCCGGGCCGGCCTTGGGGAGCGGCCGGTCGTGATCGCCAGGAGCCGTGTCCAGCAGCTCCGCCAGCATCCGCACGGTGCGTGCGGCGACGAGCTCGGCGGCGGGGACCCTGATCCCCCACTGTTCCTGGACCCGCGCCTGGAGTTCGATGAGGTCGGCCGACGTCCCTCCCAGGGCGAAGAACTCGTCGTCGGCCCCGATGCCGTCGATGCCGAGGATCTGCTCCAGCAGCTCGGCCACCTCGCGTTCGCGTTCGCCCTCGGGAGGCGTGTAGTGGGTGCCGGTCTCGGGCCGTTCCCGGCCCGGATCCGGCAGGGCGGCCCGGTCGACCTTTCCGTGGGCGTTGAGCGGCAGCCGGTCCACGACGACGAACAGCGACGGGACCAGGTGGGCCGGTAACAGCGCCGAGAGGTGGCCGCGCACCCGGGCGACCGGCTCCCTGCGCCCTTCGGCGAACTGGAGATAGGCGGTCAGGCGCCGGGACTCGGGCCGCAGTCCGGTCACCGTCACCGCGGCACCGGTGACTCCCGGGTAGCGGAGCAGGGCCGCCTCGACCTCTCCCGGCTCGATCCGGTAGCCCCGCAGGTTGAGCTGGTCGTCGATACGGCCGGCGAATTCGATGTCGCCTTCGGGGAGGTACCGGGCGAGGTCACCGGTCCGGTAGAGGCGCGCTCCGGCGCGTCCGGAGAAGGGGTCGGGGACGAAACGCTCCCGGGTCAGATCGGGGCGGTTGAGGTAACCCCGCGCCACTCCGCGTCCCCCGATACACAGCTCCCCGGTCCGTCCCCGCTCCACGGGCCGTCCGGCCGCGTCGAGCAGGTGCACCTCGACACCGGTGAGCGGACGGCCGATGGAGGGCCTCGTCTGACCTCGGTGGCAGCGTCCCGCGGTGGCCGACACGGTGGCCTCGGTGGGGCCGTAGGCGTTGAACAGCCGTAACCGGGGGGCCCATCTCTCGACCAGGAAACCGGGCAGGGGCTCGCCCCCCGAGGTCAACGTGGTGAGCGGGAGGTCGGGCTCGATGGGCAGGGTCGCCAACAGCGACGGGGCCGCCGACAGATGGCTGACACGCAGTTCACGCAGGAAGCGGGCGAGTTCGAGGCCGTGGAGCTGCGCCCCTGCCGGGGGGATGCACAGGGTGCCGCCGTTGAGCAGGCTCATCGCCAGCTCCCAGACCCACACATCGAAGGTGAAGGGGGCGAACTGAAGGACCCGGGCCCCTTCGAGGTCACCGAACAGCTCCCGGAGTCCCTCGGCGAGGTTGACCACGCCGCCGTGCTCCACCATGACCCCTTTAGGGGTGCCGGTCGACCCGGAGGTGTAGAGCACATAGGCGAGGTCGCCCGCGCCCGTGGCCGGTGCCGGGCCGGCCGGGCCAGGCCCGTCGCAGACGTCGACGCCGTCGAATCTCAGCAGGGGCGGGGCCCCCTCTCCCAGCCCGCCCGCCGGGTCGCGGTCGGCGGCCACGACCCGTGGAGCCGTGTCGGCCAGCACCAACGCGGTGCGGGCGGTGGGCTGTGCCGGGGGGAGCGGAACGTAGGCCGCTCCCGCCTTCCACACGGCCAGGACGGTGGCGGGCAGCAGGAAGGACCGGTCCATGAAGATGCCGACCCGGTCACCTGGGACGACACCGGCCAGGACCAGCTCCCCGGCCAGGGCCGTGGACAGGGCGTCGAGTTCGGCGTAGGACATCCGTCCCCGGGAGTCCACCAGGGCGAGACGCTCGGGGACGGCGGCGGCCCACGCCCCGAAGAGCCTCTCCGCCGTGGCCACCTCTCCTTGACAAGCGAACACGTTCCCCCCTCAGCGGTCGTGGCCGGTCGCGTGTCGCTCGCCGGACCGCCCGGTGAGGACCGTGGCATGCTCGCGCCGGTGTCCGGCCCTCGCCTCCCGCTGAACGTGCCCCCGCGCCGTCGAGCGGCCGGTGCCGGCCCGGGCGGCGGCCTCGTCCAGGAGACCCAGGCCGCCAAGGTGCGTGGCCGGGGGGCCCTGATCGCGGGTGTGCCCGCCGCGCCCCTTCAGGCCCGGGCCCGCCTCCGCGCGGGCCGACCCGTTCCCGGGGCCGAGCGCGCCGATCCCGGGGACTGTCACATCGGCGTCGACGGTCACGTCAGCCCTCCGTTCGGGTGAAGACCATGACGACCGCGCCCACCTCGTCGGCCTCGGCCCACGCGCCGAATCCGTCCAGCAGGAGGCGGGCGTCGGAGGAGCCCCATTCGGTTTCGAGGCGCTCCCTGTTCTCCCGCAGACCGCGCACGAGCCGACGGAAGGAGTCTCGGGTGTTGGCGGTGATGTCGGTGACCTCCTCGACGGCCAGGCCCGCCTCCCCCGCGGCCGCGACATGCTCGTCGGGGGCGTCGAAGGCGACCGCCTTGAGCATGGTCAGATAGGGACCGATGCGGTCGCGCACCTCGTCGGTCAGCGGGACACGCGGGTAGGGCGTCTCGACGACGAGGCGTCCCCCCGGGCGGAGCATCCGGGCGGCCTCGCGGTAGAGGTCGCGGATGTGGAAGTGGGGGGTGGTCTCGAACAGCAGCACGGCGTCGAAGGAGGCCGGCGCGTAGGGCAGGTCGAGGGCGTCGGCCCATTCGAACCGGACCATGCCGGCGACGCCCTGTTCGCGGGCGTGATCGGTGCCGTTGCGCAGGGCCCGCCGGTCCACATCGACCGCCACGACCTCGGCGCCCAACGTCTTGGCGATGCGCACGGCCGGTCGGCCGTTGCCGCACCCCACGTCCAGGACCCGGGAGCCGTGCCGGATTCCCAGCCGGGAGGCGACGAGGTCGGTCATCCGTTCGGTGGCCTCCTCGATGGAGGCGCTGTCGTCGTCGCCTTCCCAGTACCCGTAGTGCCGGTCGGGTCCGGCGGTCTCTTCCACGAGTACCGAGAGATGGTCGTACGTCGATTCGATCTCCTGCCAGGAGAACGAATCGGTCCACGCGCTTTTCATGTCTCCCCAGAGCCGACTAGAGGATCGCGTTCGAAGGGCAGGCGGGGTGGAGGGGCTCCGCCCCCACCGAACCCCTATTGCAAAAAGACGCCTGCCGCGCTTTTCGGCCGGGCGTAACTCTAGCGCTGATCAGCCATGTGCACGATATTGAATTGAATTCACTTTTGTCGAACAAACCCCCGTCAGGCAGCCAAACGGACACACGGGAAATACATTCGCAAATCAAAAATCAAAGAACCGGATATGCGGGCAGATTGCGACAGAGCACTCGGACACGCGGACGACACATCGCCACAAAACAACATTCCAATTCCTCTGCTCGCCCCTCCCGAAAAAATCCCGGAAGGCCGACTCCCTCTGCCCCCATGACGACCGGTGAAACACGGACGCCGGAAAACGGGATTGGGACAGCACCCACACACCTGCCGCCTCCCCATCGCCGCCCCGGAATGCAGGCCCGGCCAAGGACACGTGGAGCGCCGCGGACGCCCCGACCCTCTTCCCCCGCGACACCCTCACACCGGCGGTCCGCCGGTACACGCCCCCGCCCCACGCCTCCCCACGACGCCGGGCCGGGGACGACGAGAACGGTGCGCCGCCCCTCGCGTCCCCTCACCCGCGACCGGGTGACAGCGCGAAGACCCCCTCAGGAAGGGCGAATGGACACAGCCGGCGGCACCTCCCGCCCGCCCAGGCGCATGACTCCCACCCCGTGGACCCGAGGCCGGCACGCCCGAGAGAGGACCCCCGACTCGGCGGAGAGCCGTCCGCGCCCGACATGTCGACCACACCTGACAAGAGATGTCAGGTATCGGTGACAGCATCACTCCGCCGGCACACCGAACGCCGGCCAACAACATCGACGGAAGAGACTTCATGGTGGCATTGGATGGAAAGGTCGCGCTGGTCGCGGGGGCCACGCGCGGGGCAGGCCGGGGCATCGCGGTCGAACTCGGCGCGGCGGGGGCGACCGTCTACGTGACCGGGCGCACCACGCGGGAACGGCGCTCCGAGTATGACCGGCCCGAGACCATCGAGGAGACCGCGGAACTGGTCACCGCGGCGGGCGGCCAAGGCATCGCGGTGCCCACCGACCACCTTGTCCCCGAGCAGGTCCGCGCCCTGGTGAAGCGCATCGACGCCGAACAGGGACGGCTGGACCTACTGGTCAACGACATCTGGGGCGGCGAACTCCTCACCGAGTGGGACGTCCCGGTCTGGGAACACGACCTCGACAAGGGGCTGCGGATACTCCGCCTGGGCGTGGACACCCACGCCATCACCTCCCACCACGCCCTGCCCCTCCTGCTACGCACCCCCGGCGGCCTGGTCGTGGAGGTCACCGACGGAACCGCCGACTACAACAGCGGCACCTACCGGCTCTCCTTCTTCTACGACCTCGTCAAGACGGCCGTGCTGCGCATGGCCTTCGCCCTCGGCCGCGAGCTGGGCCCCAGAGGCGCCACCGCGGTGGCGCTGACACCGGGATGGATGCGTTCGGAGCTGATGCTGGACACCTACGGAGTAACCGAGGAGAACTGGCGGGACGCGCTCGCCCGGGAGCCGCATTTCTGCATCTCCGAGACACCTCGCTTCACCGGGCGCGCGGTGGCGGCCCTGGCCGCCGACCCCGCGGTGGCGCGGTGGAACGGTACGTCGCTGTCCAGCGGCGAACTGGCCCGGGTCTACGGGTTCACCGACCTCGACGGCAGCCGTCCTGACGCCTGGCGCTACATCGTCGAGGTGCAGGACCCGGGCAGGCCCGCCGACCCCACCGGCTACCGGTGAGCCTGCCCACCGGCAGAATCCTCGCCGCCTCGGACGGTTCCGACGACGTGGCCGAGGCGGCCGCGTCCCGCCGTCGGGTTGACCTTGACGCGAGCGTCAAGGTTCTAGCGTGCCGGCATGACGACGGATGAGCGTGGTATGCGCCCCCGGGATTGGGGCTGGCTGGTGTGCCTGATGCTGGTGTCCTTCGCGATCGGCACCGACGACTTCGTGATCGCGGGGGTCCTACCCGCCATCTCGGCCGACCTGCGGGTCAACGAGGCGACCGCCGGCCAGCTGGTGACGGCGTTCTCGGTCACCTACGCGGTGGCGGCCCCACCGTTGGCGGTGGCCACGGCGACGGTACCGCGCAGGCTGCTGGTCATCGGTGGCATGTCGGTGTTCGCGCTGGTGAACCTGGTGAGCGCGCTGGCACCGAACTATCCGGTACTGATGGCCTTGCGGGTGCTGTCCGCGCTGGTCGCGGCGGCGATCACACCGGCGACGTTCGCCATGGCGGAGCGGCTGGCGTCTCCCGAACGCGCCGGCCGGGCCATAGGCGTGGTCGCCGCGGGGCTGACGGTGTCGCTGTTCCTGGGGGTTCCGATCGGCGCCTTCCTGGGATCGACCTTCGGGTGGCGTTCGACCTTCGTGGCCGTGGGCCTGTTCTCTCTGGCGGTGGCCGCGGCCGGCGCGCTGCTGCTGCCCGCTGTGGCGGGGAGTGTCACCAGTGGGGTGCGAGCGCAGCTGCGGACGCTGTCACGGCCCGCGGTACTGCTCTGCGTCGCGGGGACCACCGCGGGGGCCTGTGCAGGACTGATGACCTACACCTACATCGCGCCGATCACCCGTGACCTCACCGGTGGGGACGGACCGATCCTGGCGCTGCTGATCGCGGTGGTGGGGTTGTCGGGCGCCGCGGGCACGTTCCTGTGCGGACGTGCCACCGACCGCTGGGGAGCCGACCGGACGCTGCTGGCCACCTACGCGGGGCTGGTCGCGGCGACCGTGGCCCTGACGCTCATCGGCGTAGTGGGCCGGGGAACGGCACCGGTGTGGCTGCTGGCGGGGGCCCTGGCCGTATGGGGGTTCGCCGGCTGGGGGTTCAACCCGCCGATGAACATGCGGATGCTCCGGCTGGCCCCGGACGCCGGCACCGAAGCGGTGGCCCTGAACACCAGCGGACTGTACGTGGGGATCGCATTCGCCGGCGCGATCGGCGGGATGGTGCTGGCAGGAGGGGGAGGCGGCGTCGGGGTGACGGTCGCGGCGGCGGGGATCGGCGCGGCGACACTCGTGCTGATGGCGGTCTCGGTGCGCCGCTTCCCCTCCCCCACACCGCAGGGATCGTCCCGTCCCATTGAGGACACCTCCGCCCCGCCCCGGCCCGCGGGATGAGACCCTGGCCGGGTTGCTGGACTTCCAGAAGCGCGGGAGAGGACGGTCGGCATGCGTATCGGTGAGCTCGCCGCCAGGACGGGGGTGTCGACACGGGCCCTGCGCTACTACGAGCAGCAGGGACTGCTGCGCTCCCGACGCCGGGCCAACGGCTACCGGGAGTACGACTCCACGGCGGTGCTCCGGGTCGGCAACATCCGCTCCCTCCTGGCGTCGGGACTCACCTCGGAGGACATCCGCGAGCTCGCCGACTGCCTCGACCGCGATCTCGGCCACGAACCGGAGTGCGCCGAGGCGATCGCCCTGTTCGAACAGCGACTACGGCACGTGCGCGGCCGGCTCGACGAGCTGACGGACGTCCACGCCCGTCTGGAGGAGCACCTGGGCGACATGCGCGCCCGGATCCGGCACCAGGCCCCGTCTCCTCCCGCCTCCACGAGGACGCGGGAGGAGGAGACGACCGGCGAGGGGAGCCCCCTCCCCGCGCGTGCGCGCTCAGCCGGCGATACCGGCAGCCTCGGCGACGAGTTCGGCCGAGCGCAGGCGTGACTCGGTGTCGCCGCTCTGGAAGGCGATGATCAGCTCGTCGGCCCCGGCCTTCTCGGCGAAGCCGCGCAGGTAGTCGGTGACCTCCCGGGGGTCGCCGACCGCGGAGTAGGTCATCATCTGCTCGACGTGCCGGCCGGCCGGAGAGGCCAGGGCCGCGTCGGCCTCCTCGGCGGAGAGGGCGCGCCCGCGTCCCAGCAGCTGCGCCGCCATCCGACGGCGGGCCAGATGGGCCTGGCGCCGCGCCTCCTCGGCGGTGTCGGCCGCCGTGACGTTCACCCCCGCGATGACGTAGGGCTCGGAAAGCTGCTCGGAGGGGGAGAACTCACGCCGGTACAGCGCCACGGCCTCCTCCAGCGCGGCCGGCGCGAAGTGCGACGCGAAGGCGTAGGGGAGTCCCAGGGCCGCGGCGAGCCCTGCGCCGAACAGGGAGGAACCGAGGATGTACAGCGGGACGTTGGTGCCGTGGCCGGGCGTCGCCTGGACCCCGATGACCCGCGACCGGCCCGTCAGGTAGCCCTGGAGCTCCAACACGTCCTCGGGGAAGGCGTCCGCCGAGGTGTGGTCGCGGCGCAGCGCGCGCATGGTGTTCTGGTCGCTTCCAGGCGCGCGCCCCAACCCGAGGTCGATACGGCCGGGGTGGAGCGTCTCCAGGGTGCCGAACTGCTCGGCGATGGGCAGCGGGGCGTGGTTGGGCAGCATCACACCGCCCGCGCCCAGACGGATCCGCTCGGTGTGCGCGGCCATGTGGGCGATGATCACGCTCGGGGCCGACGAGGCGATGGTCGCCATGTTGTGGTGCTCCGCGTACCAGATGCGCTGGTAGCCGAGGCCGTCCGCGAGACGCGCCAGCGCGAGACTGGCGTCGAGGCTGTCGCGCGCGCTGCTCCCCTCGGGGATGTGCGCGAGGTCGAGGATGGAGAGCGGGACGGTGCCGGAGGCTGACGCGGACAAGGTCGACGGCCTTTCGTGACGGGTGCGTGGGCGCCGCGACGGAGCGCGGACGGGGCCGCCGAGACGGCCACTGTCCAGGCCAACCGCATGGCGCCGCCCGTTATTTCCGCCCTCCCCGCGGCCTTCGCCACGCCGGACCCTTCCCGGGGATCGGGCGCGGTCGCCGGTGGCGCGCTGTGGCCGCCCGCGCGGCCGGCGCGCGGAAGGGAGGCAGGGCGATCCGTCCCCGAGCCGTGGAAAGAAGGGCTCCTGGGGCCCGTCGCCGCGCGTCGTCGGGTCCGACGCCGCCCGTCCCGCCTCTCCCCTCCGCCTCTTGTCGCCCCGGGCCGCCGTGCCGTTGCCCCGTGTACCGAGGGCGGCCCCGCCGTCGGCGGCTCGCCGGCCGTTTCGGCCCCGCGTCCCACGGCCGTACCGGCTCACCCCCGGTAGCCGTCCGGGTTGGCGGACTGCCACCGCCACGCATCGGCACAGGCCTGCTCGACCGTCCGGGTGGCGGCCCAGCCCAGCTCGGCGTTGGCTGCGGAGGGGTCGGCGTAGCAGGACGCGATGTCACCGGGACGCCGGCCGACCACTCGGTGGGGGACCTTCCGCCCGGTCGCCCGTTCGAAGGCCGCGATCGCCTCGAACACCGACGTGCCCACCCCCGTGCCGAGGTTGTACACCGCCACGCCCGTCCCCTCGGCGACGCGCTCGACCGCGGCCAGATGCCCACGGGCCAGGTCCACCACGTGCAGGTAATCCCGCACGCCGGTGCCGTCAGGGGTGTCGTAGTCGTCGCCGTAGACGTCCAGCCGGGGCAGACGTCCGGCCGCGACCTGGGTGATGTAGGGGAACAGGTTGTTGGGGACCTCGGCCGGGTCCTCGCCGATCAGCCCGCTCTCGTGCGCGCCGATCGGATTGAAGTAGCGCAACACCAGCACGCGCCACTCCGGCGACGCCGCGACCAGATCGGTGAGGATCCGCTCCCCGAACAGCTTGGTCGCACCGTAGGGGTTGGTCACCGACAGCGGCGCGCCCTCGGGGATCGGCACAGCGGCCGGATCACCGTAGACGGTCGCCGAGGAGGAGAAGACCAGCCGGGTGACACCGTGCGCGTGGGCGGTCTCACACACGGTCAACAACACGTCCAGGTTGTTGCGGTAGTACCGCAACGGCTGGGCCACCGACTCCCCCACCGCCTTGAGCCCGGCGAGGTGCACCACCGCGTCGAAGGAGTGCTCCGCGAACACCTTGCCCATGAACCCCGGATCCGCGCAGTCCCCCACGTGCAACGGCACCCGCGTCCCGGTGATGCGCTCCACCCGGCGCACCGCCTCCACGTGGGAGTTCACCAGGTTGTCGGCCACGACCACCTCGTGCCCCGCCGCCACCAGCTCCACCGCGGTGTGCGAACCGATGTAGCCGGCACCACCGGTCAACAGAATTCTCATCGCGTGCCCCTCTGGGAGATCGAGGACGTCCCGCGCCACGGCCACCGCCCCCCGAGCCGGGGACGGTAACGGCGGTGGACGCCGGGCCCCACGGGGAGGGGCCGGTCCGCGGCGCGGACGGCGGCCTCGCCGCCATCGGCCGGGCGCCCGCGCGCCCGGGCCTCCACCGGGCGGCGTCCGGGGCCGGTGGTCACCGCGGCGCCGACGGCCCGGGACGACCACCGCGCCTCTGGCCGGACCGACACATCCTAGACCAGGCCCCGGCCCGGCCCGCGGGGACGCCCCGTCGTCCGCGTGCGGTTCCCCGCACCGGGCCGCTCCCCGGGGCGGGAGGTCTCCCGCGGGCCGCGCGCACGCGCGCGGCCCGCTCTCGCCCTCTCCCTACGTCCCCCGACGTGATCGCCCCTCCGCTGGGCGGGAAGACCACGGTGGTGGGGGGATCCCTGCCGAGGGCTCCCCTCAACTGCGCCGGGCGCTGGACGTGTGGTGGCCGGCCACACCGTTCGCCGACCGGCGACCGTTCCTCGCCGTCCCCTCGCCGGTGTGGTCCAGGAGCAGGACCGAGACGACCTCCTCCCGTCCCACCGCCTCGTAGCAGTGGGGGTGGGTGGCCGAGAAGCAGGCGTAGTCGCCCGGGTAGAGCTCGTAGGGGGCATCGGGCGGGCCCAGGCGCAGCACCCCCTGGGTGACGATGTGGTGCTCACGCCCGGAGTGACCGTGGGAGTACTGCCTCGTTCCCGGCCGGATGCGCTGGTCATAGACCTCGATGCTCCCCGTGGGCAGGACGATCCGGCGCAGGATCCGCAGGTCCACGCCGTCGTCGCCGACGGCCTCGGCGTCCGCGGAACGGACCAGGACGATCTCGGGATCCGCCCGGTCCGCGAGCAGCGAGGCGATCGGCACGTTCAACGCCTCGGACAGGCTGAACACCGTTTCGAGGGTGGGGTTGCCGGCCCCGGACTCCAACCGGGACAGCGTCGCCTTGGCCACCCCCGATCTGCGCGCGAGCTCCGACAGGGACAGCCCCGCCACCCCGCGAAGTATGCGGAGATTGGCCGCCAACCTCCGACCGTCTCGTTCACACCGCACGGCCCCTCCCTCTCCCCCACGCCTGCGCATCACCGACCGCCGTACCGGCGAAAGGTGTCACCGCCCCGTCGCACCGGATCGTCCGGCTGCGGCTCCCCTCGGGCGCGGGGAGCCGTGTCCTCACTTGATCGCGATCACGAGCCGGTCGGGACCGGCGAGCGACTGCGAGCGGAGGTCGCGGAACCCGGCCTCGGCCAGCCAGTCGAAGCACTCCCGGGCCGTGTAGGTGCCCCCGCCCGGATAGTCGATCAGCATGTGCAGCTTGAACAGCAGCCCCGCGAGGTCGGTGCGCTCCTCGTCGATCATCATGTCGTAGATGAGCACCGCCCCTCCGTCGGGCAGCGCCTCATAGGCCTTGGCCAGGAGCATGCGCCGCGTCTCGACGTCCCAGTCGAGCAGGACGTGCCCGAAGATGAGGGCGTCCACCCGGGGAAGCCCCCCGGTGCGGAAGTCACCCGCGGCGAAGCTCATGCGGTCCCCGAGCCCGTGCCGTTCGACGGTGCGCTGGAAGGCGGCCTCGACCGGGGGGAGGTCGAAGCCGACCCCGGTCAGGTGCGGATGGGTGCGCAGCAGACGCGCCAGCACCGGGCCGTCCGAACAGCCGATGTCGGCGACCGTCCGGTAGCGCTTCCACGGGAAGGCGTCGGGAAGCGCCATGACGGCGCGGACCGCGCCTCCGGCCATGGCCCGCCGAAACCGTTCGGCGAGGTCCGGGTCACCGTAGATGGCCTCGAAGGGGTCGGTGTCGCCGTAGGTGTGCGAGCGGCCACTGCGCAGGGTGTCGGTGAGCCTGCCCCACGACCAGTACCACTGGGTCGCCGTGTACTCCATCAGACCGCCGATGTAGGTGTCGGACTCGGGGTCGGCGAGAAGGGTCGAGGTGGCCACCGTGTTGGCGTAGCCGTCCTCGCCCCGTTCCAACAGGCCCAGCGCCACCAGGGCGTCGAAGAAGTCCCTGGCGCCACGCGGGTCCAGACCCAGCCGTTGCCGCAGCTCCTCACCCTGCACGGGACCGTTCGCGAGCGCGGTGAAGACGCCGAGCTCGACCGCGGAGTACAGCGTCCGGGACTTCATGTAGGCGATGCCGAGAGGCCAGACGTGGTCGCCCCGGTCACGGGCGAACAGCTCGCGGACGGGCGCGCTGTCGTGGACGTCGTCGACGCGGATGGCGCGGTCGCCGGCGAAGTGCCAGTAGTGCGCGGACGGCGCCTCGGCGCCGCCACCACGCGCCCCGCGCAGGCGGCGGACGCCGAGGACGACGATCCGGTCGTCGGAGCCGACGAACTCGCGCGGCTCGAACCTGTCCTCGCCGAACAGGGACCGGCCCCGCTCCAGGGCGGCCCTGACCTCGTCGTGCCCGGTCAGGATCGTGCCGGGTCCGTGGGCGTCCGGCCCCGCGGGGCGGCTCCACCGCACCCCGGGGTCGAGGACGGACAGCGCGGCGTCGATGTCGCCGCGTTCCAGCGCGGCGTAGTGGCCGCGGATGAGTGCTTCCCTGGTGACCAAGTGGTGCCCCCTCGTCGTGAAGGTGTCGCAGGCACGACAGTCGTCCCTTCCGCGCCCGCGAGGTCGGTGGTGGTCCGGCGTGCGGTGCTCAGGCGCCGCCCAGCGCCCGGTCGAGTTCGGCGCGCAGGATCTCCTGGAACGCCCCGACGTGGGCGGGGCTCATGAGCGTGTAGTGCTGTCCGGGCACGTCGATGTAGCGGTTCTCGCCACGGGTGAACTCGTCCCACCTGCGCAGCTCCTTGTCGAGCCACTCCTGCTTGGTGCCGCGCAGGGGGATCGCGTAGAACACGCTGACCGACGCGACGCTGCCGCTGGGCTCGTAGGAGCGGCCCACCCGCACCAGGGACTGGGCGAGGTCCACCCAGGAGGCGAACCCGTCACGGTCGATGCCGAGCTCGGCCAGGCGAAGCGGGGCGGCGGCCCGCATGATGTGGTCGACCTGCTCGCCCCGGGGGAGGTCGCGGATGCGTTCGATGAGGTCGTGCTCCTCCTCCTGCCGGATCAGGTCGAGGAAGAGCGCCAGGTGGACGGCACCCTCGGTGTAGTTGAGCTCGGCCATGCGCGAGGCGATGTAGGGCGGCAGGTTGAAGATCCCGACGAAGTCGACACGTTCCCCCAGGGCCTCCAACGCCTTGGCGACCTCAAAGGCCACCGCGCCCCCGTAGGAGTACCCGGCGACCGCGTAGGGCCCGTGCGGCTGCTTGCGGCGGATCGCCCGCACGTAGCAGTCGACCATCTCGGCGAAGTCGGTGAAGTAGGACTCGCCGGGCGCGAAGCCGCGCGCCCGCAGGGCGTGGAAGGGACGCTCACCGGTGAAGTAGGAGGCGAGGTTGATGAAGACCAGCACCTCGCCCACACCGGGGTGGACGCAGAACAACGGGGTGCGCTCGCCGCTGTGCTGGAGGGTCACCAAGGGGTCGTACTCCCCGCCGGTCTCGCCGTGCCCGTCGAGGACGCTGGCCAGCGCGTGGACGCTCGGAGCCGACAGCAGGGCGGCGACCGGCAGGTCGTCGATGCCGAAGGCCCGTTGCACCCGCTGTTTGAGCCGGAGGATGTCGATGGAGGTGCCGCCCAGGTCGAAGAAGCCCGCGGTGACGCTGACGCGGTCGGCGGGCAGGCCGAACAGCTCCGCGTAGATGCCGACCAGCATGCGTTCGGTCGTGCCGCGCGCGGGCTCGTAGCCGCCGAGCATGCGCTCGGTGAGCCGGGCGACCCGCTTCTCCTGGGCGGCGAACGCCCCGGACTCCAGCCGCTCGCGCAGGAGGGCGCGGGGGATCTTGCCGAGGCTGGTCTTGGGGATGTCGGCGGCGTCCAACGGGAGGATCAGCGAGGGGCGGAACCCCCACAGCAGCACCACCCCGGTCCGGATGGCGACCAGGGTGCGGTGCAGCGTCGCCTCGTCCTCCGGGGGGAAGGTCGGCGTGAACACGATGACGAGCTGTTCGGTGTCGCTGCCCGGCGGCCGGACGGGGAAGGCGGCGACGGAGCCGTCGGCGACCTCCGGCAGCTCCTCCAGCGCGGCCTCGACCTCGCGGCTGAAGTGGTTGACGCCGTTGACGATGATGCTGTCCTTGATGCGGCCGGCCAGCCGCAGGCCCTCGGCGGTGAGGCTGCCGCGGTCGCCGGTACGGAACCAGCCGTCGTCGGTGAACGCGGCGGCGGTGGAGCCGGGATCGTTGAGATAGCCGCGGGTCACCATCGGGCCGCGTAGTTGCAGCTCGCCCTCCTGGCCGTCGGGCACCGGCATCCCGCGCTCGTCGACGATGCGCATGCGCAGGCCGCGCACGCCCCGGCCGAGGGAGGCGAACTCCCGTCCGTCGTCGTCCCCGGGGAAACCGAGGGAGAACACGCTGCCCGCACAGGTCTCGGTCATCCCGAACGCCGGCACGATCGCGTTCCGGCGCAGCCCATGGCCGGCCAGCCGGTCCAGGAACTCCAGCGCGGTCGCCCGCACCACCGCCTCACCGCCGGAGATCAGATGACGCAGGCAGGACAGGTCGAGGTCGGACGCGGCGTCGGTGACCTTGTTGAGCTCGCCGAACAGGAAGTTGGGGGCGAAGGTCAGGGTGACGCGGTGGGTGTCGACGAGGCGCAGGAAGTTCGTCACGTCGCCGAGGACGGTCCGCGGGGAGACCTGGACCTGGGCGCCGCCGGTGGACAACGGCAGCAGGTGGCCCTCGACGGCGGCCACGTGATCGAAGGCGATCCAGTTCAGCATGGTGTCACCGGGGCCGCAGCCCAGCGCCTCGGCCTTGCCGGCGAGCGCGGCCAGCAGGTTGGCGTGGGTCAGCTCGACCGCCTTGCCGTTGCCCGAGGAGCCCGAGGTGAGCATCAGCAGCGCGAGGTCGTCGGGGGCCGCCGGATGGGGCGGGGCGGTGGCGTCCTCGCCGGCGGCGAGGTCGCGCGGGGTGGTGACGCGCAACCCGTCCTCCTCGGACAGTTCGCGCCGCACGTCGTCGGTGGTGACGATCAGCGGCCCCTCCAGCAGGGCGGCGGCGTGGCGGAGACGCCGCAGCCAGCGGTCGGCGTCGCCGCGCGAGGGGGCCATGGGGCAGGGGACGTAGCCGCCGAGCACGCACCCCCAGAAGGCCGGGAGGACGTCGCCGGGACGGTCGAGGATGAGGACGACCCGCGCGCCCGGGTCCAGCCCGTGTTCCTTCAGGCCGGCGCGGATCCGCCCGGCGTGGCGCAGGAGGGCGGGATAGGACTGGAAGGTATCGTCGTCGCCGTAGCGGATCCCCTTGTCCGGGTGTTCGGCGGCGGCGCGGGTGAGAAGCGCGGCCAGTCCGCCCGGTTCCGCCCGGGCTTCCCTGGGCGTCGTCCGGCCGGTGTCCAGGGTCGAGGTGTTGTCGGCTGCCGTACTCACGGATGTCTCCTTGTACGCGGTCGGGGGATGGACGCCGGGTCGCGGCGCCTACCGCGGCGGGTGCCACCGACGCCGACATCACGCACCGGCGCACTCTGGTGACCCACCGTCATCTTCCGCGCCCTAGCGTCTCCGTGTCCCCAGAACCGAAAACCTGTTTCCCCCGACCTGGTGACCAGGTAGTTCCAGGTCATTGGGCGCATCAGGAGACAGACGCACATGAGAGAAGAACCGGGCTACTTTCGGATTCGCCCGCCTTGAACCGGGAGCGTTCCCAGACGGGGATCGGGCTCTCCCCAAGCCCGCGGATCGGTCCGGCCGTTTCCACCGTCTGGCGGGGTCGCCCGCTCGCTTCCGGCCCCGCTTGGACGTCCGGCCGGGGCTCCCCGACGGGGTCCCCCAGGAGGCGCCCGCCGGCGGCGGGCGGCCGGGCCAGGACCATCCGGCCGGCCGTGCCGAGGAGGGACGGCCGCCCCGGCGGCGCGTGGGAACCGTCACCGGCGCGAGGACGCGCGGTCTCCGAGCGGGGAGCCCGGCGTGCTCCGCCGCGGCCGACCCGCGAGCTCCTGGGGAGCGGGCCGGACACCACGACGCCGCCGTCCCATGGAAGGCCGGCGGCGTATCGGGTTCGGGACAAGGGGTAGGCCGGGCGGGGCTCGAACCCGCGACCCAGGGATTATGAGTCCCCTGCTCTGACCAGCTGAGCTACCGGCCCTCCGGAACCCCTGCTGAGCAGGGGATACGAAATCCTGGTCGACTTTACCTTAGTCGCACGACGGTTGCACAGCAGAGGATTCGGCTCAAACCCACCTGCCGGGAGACCGCCGACAACGGCTCGACGACGCGCCCGCACCGCCGGTCCGCCCGCGGCCCGCGTCACCGGCGGGAAGAGGCGTCCCGGGCTCGCGGGACGGGACCGGTTCACGGGGCGCGGAGGGCCGCGGACTAGTGTTGTTGTCCGCGACGCCCTCCGGTCCTCTCCGCTCCGGACATCGGTGACGGCCGTGCGCGCCGCCCGGCCCGTCCGTGCCCGCCTTCGGTGTCCGACGCGGAGCGGGAACGGGTGTGCCCGGCGCCGCGGGTTCCGGGGCGGCGTCCCGGAACTGTTCGAAATCCGTCAGGAGAAGAAGGTCATGGCCCAAGTTCCCGTCAACGTCACCGTCACCGGCGCCGCCGGTCAGATCGGCTACGCGCTGCTGTTCCGTATCGCCTCGGGACAGCTCCTTGGCGCGGACACCCCGGTCAAGCTGCGCCTGCTGGAGATCCCGCAGGCCGTGAAGGCCGCCGAGGGGACCGCGATGGAGCTGGACGACTGCGCGTTCCCGCTGCTGAGCGGCATCGACATCTTCGACGACCCGCGCCAGGCGTTCGAGGGCGCGAACATCGCGCTGCTCGTGGGCGCCCGTCCGCGCACCAAGGGGATGGAGCGCGGTGACCTGCTGGAGGCCAACGGCGGCATCTTCAAGCCCCAGGGCCAGGCCATCAACGCCGGCGCCGCCGACGACATCCGCGTGCTGGTCGTGGGCAACCCGGCCAACACCAACGCGCTCATCGCGCAGGCGCACGCGCCGGACGTGCCGGCCGAGCGCTTCACCGCCATGACCCGCCTGGACCACAACCGGGCGCTCACCCAGCTCGCCAAGAAGCTCGGCGTCACGGTGAGCGACATCAAGAAGATGACGATCTGGGGCAACCACTCGGCGACCCAGTACCCCGACATCTTCCACGCCGAGGTCAACGGCACCACCGGGGCCAAGGCGGTGGACGACCAGACCTGGCTGACCGAGGAGTTCATCCCCACCGTCGCCAAGCGCGGCGCCGCGATCATCGAGGCGCGCGGCGCCTCCTCGGCCGCCTCCGCGGCGAACGCGGCGATCGACCACGTCCACGACTGGGTGCTGGGCACCCCTGAGGGCGACTGGACGTCGGCCGCGGTGGTCTCCGACGGCTCCTACGGCGTCCCGGAGGGTCTGATCTCCTCCTTCCCGGTGGTCTCGCGCGATGGCCGTTACGAGATCGTCCAGGGCCTGGAGATCGACGACTTCTCCCGCGAGCGCATCGACGCCTCCGTCAAGGAGCTCGTGGAGGAGCGCGACGCGGTCAAGCAGCTCGGCCTGATCTGACCCGTTCCCTCCGGCCGTGGGGCGCGTCCCGCGCGGGGCGCGCCCCACGGCGTCCACGGCCCCATCGGCGCCGGAGGGCGGGGCGCCGAGAACGGGGGATGGACGAGAAGGTCTCTGGGAGCGGGCAGTATGGGAAGTGTGAGTCTCATCGATCAGCTTCCCGACGGCGCAGAACCCGATTCCCTCTTCGAGGCATTCGCGACATGGGCCGCGGATCGAGGGCTCAGCCTCTACCCCCACCAGGAGGAGGCCCTCATCGAGGTGGTGTCGGGGTCCAACGTCATCCTGAGCACCCCCACGGGCTCGGGCAAGAGCCTGGTGGCCGCCGGCGCCCTGTTCGCCGCGCTGGCCAGGGACGAGTGCGCCTTCTACACCGCCCCGATCAAGGCCCTGGTGTCGGAGAAGTTCTTCGAGCTGTGCGAGGTGTTCGGCACCGACAACGTCGGCATGATGACCGGCGACGCCAGCGTGAACTCCGACGCCCCGATCGTGTGCTGCACCGCCGAGGTGCTGGCCAACATCGCGCTGCGCGACGGCGCCGACGCCGACATCGGCACCGTGGTCATGGACGAGTTCCACTTCTACGCCGAGCCCGACCGCGGCTGGGCCTGGCAGGTGCCGCTACTGGAGCTGCCGCAGGTGCAGTTCCTGCTGATGTCGGCGACGCTGGGCGACGTGTCGCGGTTCGAGGAGGACCTGACCCGGCGCACGGGGCGGGCGACGGCGGTGGTCAGCTCGGCCGAACGGCCGGTCCCCCTGTTCTACTCCTACCGGACCACCCCGCTGCACGAGACGCTGGAGGAGCTGCTCTCCACGCACGAGGCGCCGGTCTACATCGTCCACTTCACCCAGGCCCAGGCGGTGGAGCGGGCGCAGTCGCTGATGAGCATCAACATGTGCAGCCGCGCCGAGAAGGACGCGATCGCCAAGCTCATCGGCAACTTCCGGTTCACCACGAAGTTCGGCCGCAACCTGTCGCGGTACGTGCGCCACGGGATCGGCGTGCACCACGCGGGCATGCTGCCCAAATACCGTCGCCTGGTGGAGCGGCTGGCCCAGGCCGGGCTGTTGAAGGTCATCTGCGGCACCGACACACTGGGCGTGGGGGTGAACGTGCCGATCCGCACCGTGCTGTTCACCGCGTTGAGCAAGTACGACGGCAACCGGGTGCGCCGGCTCAGCGCCCGGGAGTTCCACCAGATCGCGGGACGGGCCGGACGGGCCGGGTTCGACACGGTCGGCAACGTCGTGGCCCAGGCCCCCGAACACGTCGTGGAGAACGAGAAGGCGCTGGCCAAGGCCGGCGACGACCCGAAGAAGCGGCGCAAGGTGGTGCGCAAGAAGGCGCCGGAGGGGTTCGTCGGCTGGGACGAGAGCACGTTCGAGAAGCTGATCGGCGCCGAGCCGGAGCCGTTGACCTCGCGGTTCCGGGTCAGCAACGCGATGCTGTTGAGCGTGATCGCCCGCCCCGGCGACTGCTTCGCCGGGATGCGGCACCTGCTCACCGACAACCACGAGGACCCGCGCAGCCGGCGCCGCCACATCCGCGAGGCCATCGCGATCTACCGGTCGCTGCTGGACGGCGGGATCGTCGAGCAGCTGCCCGAACCCGACGAGCAGGGGCGCACGGCGCGGCTCACCGTGGACCTGCAACCCGACTTCGCGCTGAACCAGCCGCTGTCGACGTTCGCGCTGGCGGCCTTCGACCTGCTGGACCGGTCCTCGCCGACGTACGCGCTGGACGTCTTGACGGTCGTGGAGTCCACCCTGGACGACCCGCGCCAGATCCTCGCCGCGCAGCTGAACAAGGCCCGGGGCGAGGCGGTCGCGCAGATGAAGGCCGACGGGATCGAGTACGAGGAGCGGATGGAGCGGTTGGAGGAGATCTCCTACCCCAAGCCGCTGGAGGAGCTGCTCGACCACGCCTACGACGTCTACCGGCGCGGTCACCCGTGGGTGGGCGACCACCCGTTGCAGCCCAAGTCGGTGGCGCGCGACCTGTTCGAGCGGGCGATGACGTTCACCGACTACGTCGGCTTCTACGAGCTCGCCCGGTCCGAGGGGCTGGTGCTGCGCTACCTCGCCGGCGCCTACAAGGCGCTCAGCCAGACGGTGCCCGAGGACGCCAAGACCGAGGAGCTGCGCGACCTGATCGAGTGGCTGGGCGAACTGGTGCGCCAGGTCGACTCCAGCCTGCTCGACGAGTGGGAACAGCTGGCCAACCCCACGGAGGAGGGCGCGCAGGCCGAGGTCGAGGAGCGCCCCAAGCCGGTCACCGCCAACACCCGGGCGTTTCGGGTGCTGGTCCGCAACGAGCTGTTCCGCCGCGTGGAGCTGGCCGCCCTGCGCCGCTACGACGAGCTGGGGGCGCTGGACGGCGAGGACGGCTGGGACGCCGAGGCCTGGGAGGACGCGCTCGCCGATTACTACGAGGAGCACGACGAGATCGGCACCGGCCCCGACGCGCGTGGCCCCCAGCTCCTGCTCATCGAGGAACGGCCGGGCCTTTGGGAGGTCCGCCAGATCTTCGACGACCCGGCCGGGGACCACGACTGGGGGATCACCGCCGAGGTCGACCTCGCCGCCTCCGACGAGGAGGGCCACGCGGTCGTGCACGTGACCGCGGTCGACCGCATGGGCTGAGCCGGACCGTCCGGCGCGTGCGGGCCGTCTTACCCCGGGGCGACATGCGCGCCATGCTGCTTCCCTGGCCGCCCCGGTTTGCCTACGCTCGCCAGTGACGCCCCGTCGGCCCCGCCCCACCAGAAGGCGAAGGACGCCCATGCGCAGACGAACGTTCCTGGCCGCGACCGCCGTCGGCGCCTCCCTCGCCCTGTCGGCGCGCCCCGCCGCGGCCCGGGCCTCCGCCGAGGCCGGCCGGACGGTGCGGCACGTGGTCCTCGTCGACTGGGACGGGGTCGACCCCTCCTACCTGGACCGGCACGCCGCCTCGCTGCCGAACCTGCACGCGCTCGCCGCCTCCGGCACGCGCACGGTGGCCGGGTGCACCTACAAGGCCGTGTCCAACCCCAACCGGGCGAGCCTGGCCACCGGCGCCCTGCCCGCGACGCACGGCAACACCGCCTACGTGCTGGATCCGGCCACCGGCCGGGCCCGGGGCCAGACCCGTGTGCTGGCGGTCGAGAACATGGTGCAGAGCCTGCGGCGCCAGGGCCGCACGGTCGTGTCCGCGGGGTGGTACATCGTCCAGGATCGGGGGGTGTCCTACGGGGACCCCGATGGGCTCTACACGCAGGGCTCGACGTGGGAGGAGAACGTGGACACCGCGGTGCGGGTGCTGCGCGGTGAGCCGGTGGACTCCGGTGGCGAGCCGGTGACGGTCGCGCGCGTCCCCGACCTCCTGGCGCTGTACTCGGCCGACATCGACTCGATCGGGCACGGGGAGGGGCCCGGCTCCGAGCGCATCCCGGCCCGGCTCGCCGAGATGGACACGGGGCTGGGACGGCTGGTCGAGACGCTACGCGAGACGGGGCTGTACGAGCGGACCGTGATGGTGTTCGTCTCCGACCACGGCATGACCGGCTACACCGAGTCGTTGGAGCCGCAGGTGCTCGGCGCGCTGCGCGACGCCGGGTTCGGGGCCGAGCGGTTGTACTCCGGCCGGGCGCCGGGCCCCGACACCGAGGTGGTGCTCACCGCGAGCCCGCGCACCGCCAACGTCTACCTGCGCGGTGCCGCGGCCGAGCCCGAGGGGCGGGCGCGGGTGGAGTCGCTGCTGCGCGGCCTGCCCGAGCTGGAGGCGGTCCGCGACCGGGGCGAGCTCGACGCGCTGGGCGCCTCCCCTGAGGAGGGCGACCTGACGATCGAGGCGCGACCGCCCTACGCCTTCGTCGATCCGGCGATCATCGACGGCCGGGAGCGTGGCGGGCATTCCAGCATGCGCGAGGCGCGCGCCCCGCTGATCCTGTCGGGGCCCGGGATCGCGGTGGGCGCCGTCCCCGCCGACGCGCGCGTCATCGACGTGGCCCCCACGATCAGCCGGCTGCTCGGCGCCGAACCGCCCGCGGGCGCGCAGGGGCGGGTGTTGGAGGAGGCGTTCACCGACGGCTGAGGGCGGTCGGCGGTGCTCACAGCAGGTGCCGGTTGACCTCGCGCACCAGGGGCGCCAGGTCGGGGACCTCGATGACGCTGCGGCCGGCCTCGCGGAGGAGCTCGGCGCCCTGGCAGTCGACGAAGATCGCCGGTTCCCGCCAGGCGAACACCACCCTGGGGATGGGGGTGGCCAGGATCAGCCGGGCGCACGGGCAGGGGCGTGAGGCGCGGGCGCTGCACGGTTCGAGGCTGCTGTACAGGGTGGCCTCGGCCAGGCGGGGGTCGGCGGCGGGCAGTCCGCGGAGCGCGACCTCCTCGGCGTGGTCGAGCGGGTCGTCGCGGCGCGAGTAGCCGTCGGCGAGGACCGCGCCGCGGGCGTCGGCGATGACCGCGCCCACGGAGAAGGCGGTGGGCGAGGGCGGGCAGCGGCGCGACAGTTCGACGGCGGCCTCCAGCAGGCGCCGGTCGGTGGCGGTGGGGGCGTCCGCGGTCACGTGGCCGCCCCCGGCAGGTAGCGCAGCACCGCCATGGTGCCGACCTGTTCGACGCCGGCCAGGCGCATCGGCCGGGCGGGACCGTTGGGGAAGTCCGCGGGGTGCACGAAGCGGGGGGCCTCCGGGTCGCCGATGAGGAAGGGCGCGACCGCGAGGTGGAGCTCGTCGGCCAGCCCCGCGGACAGGAAGGCGGTGTGCACGGCGCCCCCGCCCTCGACCATGAGGCGGCGCACGCCACGCCGGGCGAGGTCGGCGAGGGCGCGGGCCGGATCGGGCGGGTCCCCAACGGCCACCACGTCCACGTCGGGCAGGTCCGCCAGGCGTCGCGCGGTGGCCGCGTGGGCCGGGTCGGCGACGTAGACGACCGCGCCGGGAGCGCCGGTGGACAGGACGCGGGCGCGCGGGTCGATGTCGCCGCGGGCGCTCAAGACGACCTTGAGGAGCTGTTCGTCACGGCCCTCGGCGATCCGGCGGGCGCGGCGCTGCGGCGAGCGCACCAGCAGCCGCGGGTCGTCGGCGCGCACGGTGCCGGCGCCGATGAGGATCGCGTCGCAGCCGGCCCGGAGTTCGTCCACCCGGTCGAAGTCGGCCTCGTCGGACAGCCGCAGACGGTCGGCGGAGGTGTCGTCGATGTGGCCGTCGATGGACATCGCGCAGCTCAGGATGGTGTGGGGGCGTCCGTTCGGTGCCGGAGCGGTCATGCCTGCCAGGGTAGCGGCGCGCGGGGGCGCGTTCACCGGTCGCCGTGGGCGGTGTCGCGTGGCGGGGCGTGCTCGGCCAGGAAGCGGGTGGTGACGCCGTGGGCGATCTGGTCGGCCCACGACCCCTGGGCGACGTCGAAGCCGTGCTCGGCGAAGGGGAGCCGGACGAAGCGGGTCGGGACGCCCGCCGCGGCCAGTTGCCCGGCGAGACGCTCCGAGGGTTCCGGGGGGACGGTGTGGTCGCGTCCCCCGTGCAGGATCAGGGTGGGGGGCAGCCCGGGGCGAACGTAGTGGCCGGGGGAGCCCAGCTCGTAGGCGCTCGGGACCTCGGCGGGGGTGCCCCCGGTGTAGGCGCGCATGGCCGGGCGCGACCGTCCGGCGCCGCCGTACCCGAGGGTGTCGGTGCGCCACCAGGCGGCGATGTCGGCGACCGGGTACAGGGCGAGGACCGCGGCGACGGCGGTGTCCCCGTCCCCGCAGGTGGGCGGGATCGTGTCGTCGGCGTAGGCGGCCATGAGCGCGAGGTGGCCGCCGGCCGAGCTGCCGGACAGGACGACGCGGCCGGGGTCGGCCCCGTAGTCGGCGGCGTGCTCCGTGACCCAGTTCAGGGCACAGCGCACGTCACCGGGCGCGTCACGCCAGCGCTCGGGCGGGGCCAGCCGGTAGTCGACGGAGAAGACCGTGTAGCCCTGGTCGGCCAGGCGGCGCGGCCAGCCGGGGAACTCCGCCTTGTCCCCGCCGATCCACGCCCCGCCGTGGACGTGCACGATCGCGGGGGTCCGGCCGCCGCCCCGTGGCCGGTAGACGTCGAGCCGCAGTTCCCGCCCGTCGGCGTGCCCGTAGACGACGTCGGACTCGTCGGGCCCCCTCTCCGGATCGGGGGCGAGGTAGGCGGCCAGGGAGAGCGGGACGTCCTGCTCCTCGGCCGTCCGCCACGACGCCGCGACCGGGAGGAGCGCGACGACGGCGGTGGACGCGGCCACCGCCATGGTCAGCCCGCCGGTGCGCCGCGCCCCCGCCAGCACGGCGAGCGCCCCCACGCCGACGCCGGCCAGGGCGAACGGCACGACGTGCAGGTCGTGGCGGGTCAGCAGGGGGGACAGCGGGAGCAGGGCGGGCGGCAGCCACCGGGACAGGATCGTGAACGCCACCACCGCGAGGGCCGCCGCGCAGAGCGCGGCCACCGCCATCGCGAGTACGCGCCACCGGCGCCGGGCGGATCCGGTGGCGGGCCGTCGCTGGTGCCGTGGGCCTTGCCGCATGAATCCCCTTTCGGCCGGACCGCCGCGGGACGGAGGGGCCGTCCTTGGACGCGGGGCCGGGCCCGCGGCTCTGCTTCCCCCGATCTTCCCGGCTATGCGCCCGTCCGCCTCCGGCCGGACACGCCCCGGCGCGCGGGCCTACCCTTCGGCGCGGCCGTGGTCTACCTTCGCAGGAAAGGACGACGGAGCGTGATCCGGCCGCCACGGCAGCACGGGCGGCCGCCGGCCCGTCGGAGAGGAGGGGCGATGCGGATGGGGATCGGCTCGTCCGGACGGCGGCCGGGACCGTGGTGAACGGCCCGGGCGCGGGCGCCTCCGGCCGCGTGGACGGACCCGTGCTGGGCCGGCGCGGCACCGCGTGGAACCCCGAGACCCGTCTGTACGCCGACGGGGTCGTCACCGGCGCCGATGGGGCTCCGCTGGTCGTCCCGCCCCACGGCGCGCTGCGCCGGCTACCGGACACCCCGTTCCTGGATCCCGCCAGCGGGACGCTGCCCGGGGCCGCCCGGCCCGGGCCGGCCGAGGTGGCGCGCGCCGCCGCCGAGACGGCCGCGGCCACGCTGCCGGGAGCCGGCACCCGTTACGCGGCCATGGCCCGCACCGCGTTCGTCGACATCCGCGCGCTGCTGTATCCCAACGGGGCGCTGGTCGCCGCGGCCAGCCCCTACTGGCACTACGTCTGGCCGCGTGACGCCGGGTTCTGCGCGGTGGCGCTGTGCCTGGGCGGTCGCCACGGTGACGCGCTCCGGGCGCTCCGCTACGTCTGTGGCCTACAGGAGCCCGATGGCACGTGGCAGGCCCGCTACCTGCCCGACGGTTCGGGGCGGGTGCCGGACCGGCGCGGCACCCAGCTCGACGGCATCGGCTGGACCCTGTGGGCGCTGTGGGTGTGGGCGGCCACCGCGCCCGCGAGGACGGTGGCGGCGGAGCTGGCCGACATGCTGGCGACGGTCCGCGCCGCAGCCGACGCGATGTCCGCGGCCGTGGACCCGGGCACGGGACTGCCCCGGCCCTCCCAGGACTACTGGGAACGCGACGTCGACGAGGCGACCCTGGGCACGGCCGCGCCCTTGCTCCTCGGTGCCCGGGCCGCCGCCGACCTGCTCGGCCGGGCGGGCGACGGCGCCGCTGCGGCGCGGTGCGCACGCGTCCGGGACCTGCTTCGCGACGGGATCCGGCGTCATTTCGCCCCCCTCGACTTCCCCCGCCGCGTGGGGGGCGGCGGCCGGGACGCGTCGGTGGCGTTCCTGTTGCCGCCGTTCTCTCCCATGGAGCCGGGCCCACATGCCGCCTGGAGGCGCACTCTGGCGGCGTTGCGCCTGGCCAACGGCGGGGTGGGGGGGGGAGAGGAGTGGGCCGACACCCGCACCGCCTGGACCCCCCAGGTGTCATTGTTCGCGATGACGGCGGCGGCGACGGGCGAGCGTCACCTGGCCGAGGGGTTGTTGACCTGGCTGGAGGAGCGCCGGACCCGACTGGGGGCGCTGCCGGAGAAGGTCACCGAGGACGGCCGGCCGGCGGCCGTCGCCCCGCTCGCCCTGACCGGGGCGAGCGTCCTCATCGCGCTGGCCTCGCTGGAGGGCCGCCCGCCGCCGACACCGCCGGGATGACCCGGTCTCCTCCCGCCGACCGCTCAGGAGGTTGCATGTCCGTACCGAGGAGGCGGGCGCGCCCACCGCGCGCCCGCCGCGCGGCCCTCGCGCCGGCCGCCGTCGTCGCGCTGCTGCTGGCAACGGCCTGCGCGGGAGGCGGGGATGACGAGGACGGCGCGTTGACGTTTTGGACCTCCCACGTCACGCCCGACCGGATCGCCCAGCAGGAGGCGACGGCCCACAGGTTCACCCAGGAGACCGGGATCGCGGTGAACGTCGTGCCGATGGCCGCCGCCGACCAGAACCAGGCGCTGGTCACCGGGGCCGCCTCCGGCGACGTGCCCGATGTGGTGATGCTCGCCCCCGACCAGGCCGCGGCGTGGAGCCGGCAGGGCCTGTTGGACACCGAGGTCGCCACCGCCACCGTCGAACGGCTGGGACGCGCCACCTTCAACGAACGGGCGTTGGAGATGGTGACCGTGGACGGCACGATCGCCGCGGTCCCCAGCGACGGCTGGGGCCAGGTGCTGCTGTACCGTGAGGACCTGTTCGCGGCGGCGGGGCTGGAGCCCCCCGAGACCCTGCACGACGTCGCCGCGGCGGCCGAGGCGCTGGACACCGACGGGGTCGCCGGGATCGTGCTGGGCACCAAGCCCGGGGACCCCTTCACCACGCAGACCCTGGAGGCCCTGCTGCTGGCCAACGGGTGCCGGCTCACCGACGGCGCGGGCGAGATCTCACTGGGCTCTCCCGCCTGCGTCGAGGGACTGGAGCTGTACGCGCGGCTGGCCGCGGCGTCGGTCCCCGGCGACCAGGACGTGGAGTCCACGCGGGCCGCCTATCTCGCCGGGGAGAGCGCGATGCTGTTCTGGGGCACCCACATCTTCGACGAGTTGGCCGGGCTGGCCCCCGACTTCCCGCCGACCTGCGACGAGTGCGCGCGGGATCCACGCTTCCTCGCCGACAACTCCGGTGTGGCCCTCCTGGCGGACGGTGCGCGTGGGGGTGGCGGCCAGTACGGGGTCACGCTCAACCTGGGCGTCCCCCACGGCGCCGACACCGCGAAGGCACGGCGTTTCATCGAGTTCCTGCTGGGCGACGGCTACCTGGAGACGTTGGGGGTCTCCCCGGAGGGGCGGGTGCCGATGCGCTCGGGAACCCCCGAGGAGCCCTCCGCGTTCACCGACGCCTGGGCCGATCTGCCCACCGGTGAGTCCGAGGAGACCCGGACCCCACTGTCGCGCGTCTACGACGAGGCGACGATCTCGGCGATCCTCGACGGGGCCGGCTCCTTCCAACGCTGGGGGTACGGCGGCCCCGACGCGGTGCTCGCGGGATCGCTGGCCTCGCAGAACGCGCTGGTCCAGGAGCTGGGCACGCTCCTGTCCGGCGGCGACGCGCGGGAGTACGCCGAGGACATGACGCGCATCGCCGAGGAAGTGCGTACCGACATCGAGTGAGCGACGAGTGGCGGGCGCCGTGCGCCGCCCCGACAACGGTGAGGTGGGCGTGAGCGTGATGACATCGCCGGATCGGCGGGCCCGTGCCCGCCGGACCCGGCGCGCGCAGGAGGAGTTGCACGGGCGGCTGCTGGTCGCGCCGACCCTGCTGGTCGTCGGCCTGGTGGTGTTGGCCCCCTTCGTCGCCAGTTTCGTGCTGGCCTTCCAGGACCTGCGGCTGATCGAGATCCGCTCCCTGGGGCTGGGCGACCTCGGGGTGAGCCTGGACAACTTCGCGGACGTGCTGTCCAGCGCCGGATTCTGGAAGGCGGCGCGGACCACGCTGGTCTACGCCACGGCGAGCACGGTCGGCTCGGTCCTGGTGGGCCTGGTGCTGGCGTTGGCGCTGCGCCGTCCCTTCCGCGGGCGTGGTCTGGTGCGCGGGCTGCTGCTCATCCCCTACGTGCTGCCGGTGGTGGCGGCGACCACGATCTGGACGACGCTGCTCAACCCGCAGTACGGGGCCGTCAACGAGGTGGGGCGGCGGTTCCTCGGCTGGGAGGCGCCGATCAACTTCCTCAGCACCTACGACATCGACCTGTGGGGGCTGCCGGTTCCGGTGGCGCTGAGCGTGGTCATCGCCTTCGAGGTGTGGCGCTCCTTCCCCTTGGCGTTCCTGTTCATCACCGCGCGCCTCCAGGTGGTGCCGCGCGACGTGGAGGAGGCCGCCGTGGTCGACGGCGCCTCCCCGTTGCAGGGGTTCCGCCACGTCCTGCTGCCGCAGCTGACCGGGGTGATCGCGCTGCTGGCCCTGCTGCGCTTCATCTGGTCGTTCCAGAACTTCACCGACGTCTACCTGCTCACCGACGGCGCGGGCGGCACCCAGGTGGTGGCGGTGCGGGTCTATGAGGAGCTGGTGACCCGCGCCGACATCGGCGCGGCCTCCGCGCTGGGGGTGCTGATGACCCTGGCCCTGGCGGTGCCGCTCGCGCTGTATGTGTGGGCGTCGCGGAAGGAGCGTGCCTAGATGCCCCGGACCCGAAACCGTCCGCCGCTGGACCGGCACGCCGTGGAGCGGCGGGTGCTGGCGGTGCTGCGCGTGGTGGTGATCGTCGCGGCGGTGCTGGCCTCGGCCGGGCCGCTGCTGTACGGGATCGTCCTGTCGCTGCGTTCGCTGCCCGATGTGATCGCCGCCCCGTTGGCGCTTCCGGCACCCGGCGAACTGGACTTCGGCGCCTACTCCGAGGCGTTGCGCGACGAGTCCGCCGACGGCTACGGGCTGGCCAGGTTCATGCGCAACTCGCTGGTCGTGGCGGTGGGGACGACGGTGCTCGCGGTGGCGTGCAGCACCCTGGGCGCCTACGCCGCGGCGCGGCTGCGTTTCCTGGGCCGCGACGCGGTCAACGGGTTCTTCCTGGCGGTCTACCTGTTCCCCGGGATCGTGCTGGCGGTGCCGCTGTTCGTGCTGTTCAGCCGGATGGGGCTGACCCGGTCGCTGCTGGGGCTGGTGCTGATCTACCTGGCGCAGACGGTGCCGGTGTCGCTGTACATGCTGCGCAACTACTTCCGCGCGGTCCCGGCGAGCGTGGAGGAGGCGGCCGAGGTGGACGGGTGCAACCGGGTCCAGGTGATCACGCGGGTCGTGCTGCCCATGGCGCTGCCGGGCATCACCGCCACCGCGCTGTATGTGTTCATGATCGCCTGGAACGAGTTCCTGTTCGCGCTGCTGTTCCTGGTCGACGACCGTGAGCGGTGGACGGTGTCGCTGGGCATCGCCCAGCTCACCGACTTCACGGTGCCCGCGCCGGTGCTGATGGCCGGGTCGATCGCGATCACCGTGCCGGTGGTGGTGGGGTTCCTCGCGGCGCAGCGGCTGCTGATCTCGGGGCTGACCGCCGGCGCCGAGAAGGGCTGAACGGCGCCCGGTGGGGGAGGCCCCGCGGGCCTCCCCCACCGCGGACGCGATCAGAAGGGGTAACGCTCGATCTCGGCCTGCATCGTGACCCACTGGGTCTCGGTGAACGCCTCGATGTTGGCGGTGGTCCCCCCGAACCGCGAACCGGTGCCGGAGTCGCCGACCCCGCCGAAGGGCGCGACCGACTCGTCGTCGACGGTCTGGTCGTTGATGTGCACGATCCCCGAGGGGATGCGCTCGGCGAGCTCGTAGCCGCGCATCGGGTTGGCGGTGAGGATGCCCAGCGACAGCCCGTAGTCGCTGCTGCTCGCGATCTCGGCGGCCTCTTCCAGGGTGGAGAAGCGGATCACCGGGGCGACCGGCCCGAAGACCTCCTCGGCGAAGGCCGGGGTGTCGACGGTCACACCGTCCAGGACGGTCGGCCGGTAGAACAGGCCCTCGTAGGTGCCGCCGGCGGCCAGCCGGGCCCCGGCCTCGACGCTGCGGGTGACCAGGGAGTGGATCTTGTCGCGCTGCCCCGCGTCGATGATCGGTCCGAGCGCGACCTCGCCGCTCTCGGGGTCGCCGACCCGCAGCGCCTCGGCCTTGGCCGCCAGCGCCTCGACGTAGGCGTCGGCGATGGACTCGTGCACGAGGTGGCGTCCGGTCGTCATGCAGATCTGTCCCTGGTGCAGGAAGGACCCCCACGCCCCCACCGACGCGGCGCGCTGGACGTCGGCGTCGGCGAGCACGATCAAGGGCGAGTTCCCGCCCAGCTCCAGGTGGGCGCGCTTGAGGTGGCGTCCGGCGGCCTCGCCGACCTTGCGGCCGGCCGCGGTGGAGCCGGTGAAGGAGATGACGCGGACCTCGGGCGCCTCGACCAACGCCACCCCGGCCGCGGCGCCGCCCGGGAGCACGTGCAAGACGCCCTCGGGCAGTCCGGCGCGGCGGAGGACCTCGGCGATGACCGCTCCCCCGGACACGGCGGTGCGCGGGTCGGGCTTGAGCACGACCGCGTTGCCCAGGGCCAGCGCGGGCGCGACCGAGCGCATGGCGAGGATGAGCGGGAAGTTGAACGGGGCGATGACGCCGACCACCCCCACCGGGACCCGGCGGGCCAGGCTCAGCCGAGGCTTGGCCGAGCGCAGCACCTCGCCGGCGGGCTGGGAGGCCAGGGCGGCGCACTCGTAGGCCTCGGTGACGGCCAGGTGCGCCTCGAAGCCGGCCTTGCCGGGCGCCGACCCCGCTTCGCGGCCCAGCCAGCCGGCGACCTCGTCGCCGTACTCCTCGAACAGGGCTCCGGCCCGGCGCAGCACCGCCGCGCGCTCCGCGAAAGGCGCGGCGGCCCAGGCGCGCTGGGCCTTGGCCGCCACGGCGGCGGCCTCGGCCACGTCGGTGGCGTCGGCCGAGCCGATCCGGCCGATCTCGGCGCCGGTCGCCGGGGAGACGACCGGGGCGTCGCCGCCACGCGCGCTCGTCCAGGTTCCGGTGAACACCTTCGACGTCCACACGTCGCCGTCGAACAGACTCATGTCACTCCTTCTCACGTTCTCGACCACACGGTGCCCTCAGGGGGCGAACGTCGTCCCGACCGTCACCTCGACATCGAGCACGAGTGGTTCGGTCCGCTCCGTCAGGGTGGGGACGACCTCGTCCAAAACGGTGATGAGGTCGTCGTAGGAGGTGATCCTGCGGGCGGGACAGCCCAACCCGCGGGCCACCTCCGCGACCGACACCTCGTCGAACGCCGGCCACGGGGGCTTGCCCCCCTGCCCCTCGGCGAGGCGGTCCATGATCGCGTAGCGGCCGTTGGACAAGACGACGAACAGGACGCCCGCGCCGTAGCGGGCCGCGCTCCACAGCGCCTGTACCTGGTACATCGCCGATCCGTCGCCGACGACCGCGACGACCGGCCGTCGGGGGTCGGCCATGCGCGCCCCGGTGGCCGCGGGCAGGGCGAAGCCCAGGCCGCCCATCGCCGCGGACAGGAAGCCGAGGGGGCGCCGGGCCGGCAGCAGCGCGTGCATCTCGGGCCGGCTGGAGGGGGTCTCCTCCACGAAGATCGTGTCGGCGGCGGCGCGCTCGGCCAGCGCGGCGAAGACGTGGCCGGGCGCGAGGGGACGGCCGGGCTCGGGCGGGAGCGGGCGCGCCACCTCGCGTCGGGGCTCATCGGAGCCGGGGCGGCGCCGGACGCGCTCGGCCAGCGCCGCGACGAAGGGCGCCACGGGGGTGTGCACGGCGACGTCGGCGGGGCTGTGGCCGATCTCCCCCGCGTCGGCGGAGACGACGACGGTACGGGTCGCGGGCTCGACGAGCGGCCCGGGGTGGTACTGGTACTGGCGGAAGACCGGCGCGCCGACCGCGACCACGACGTCGTGGGGGGCCAGGAGGGCGCGCAGCCGCGGCCGGTCGGCGGGCAGGTGCCCGGCGAACAGCGCGTGGTCCTGCGGGAACCCGGCACGCGCCCCGAAGCTCTCCTGCCACACCGGGCAGCCGAGCCGCTCGGCGAGGGCGACCAGGGCCGCCCAGCCCTCCTCGTCGTCGTTGGCCGCCCCGGCGACCAACGCCGGGGATCGGGCGCCGTCGACCAGGGCGGCCACCTCCTCCAGGGCCGGGTCCAGGGCGGCCGGGGCCGGGGCGGGGCGCAGGACGCGCCGGGGCGCGGCGTGGACGGCGGGGTCGCCGGCGGGCTGGTGCCAGTCGTCCATGGGGACGATGACCAGCGCGGGACCGCCGTGCGTGCTCGCCTCGTGGTGGGCCCTGGCGATGGCGGCGGGCACGTCCTGGGCCCGCTCGGGCTGTTTGACCCAGACGGGGTAGTCGCCGGCCAGGCCCTCCAGCCGCCCCGCGAGGAAGGGCTCCTGGGCGAGGTGGCGGCGGTCCTGCTGGCCCACGAGCACCACCAGCGGGGCCCGGTTGACACGGGCGGTGGCCAGCGCCCCGACCGCGTTGCCCAGTCCCGCGGTGGTGTGCAGCTGGACGAGCGCGGGGCGCCTGCGGGCGATGGCCCAGCCGGTGGCCATGCCGACCACCGAGCCCTCGTGCAACGCCAGGACGAAGTCCAGATCCTCGGGCAGGTCGGTGAGGAAGCCGACCTCGGTGGATCCGGGGTTGGCGAAGATGGTGGTCAGGTCGAGCCCGCGCAGCATCTCCAAGGTGGCGTCGCGGACGGTCCGCGATCCTGTGGTCACGCTGTCCTCCTCGTCGATCTTCTATTCGCCGGCCGTGCCCGCGACCGCCGGGCCGCGCTTGGCGCTTTGGATCTCGGCGTAGACCCGGGTGCGCAGCTCGGCGAAGCGGGGCAGGGAGCGGGTCGTCAGCTGGTCGCGTTCGTCGGGCAGGTCCACGGTGATGTCGTCCTGCACGACGGTGGGCGAGGAGGACAGGACGAGGACGCGCTGTCCCAGGTAGACGGCCTCGTCGATGTCGTGGGTGACGAACAGGACGGTCATGCCGAAGCGCTTCCACAGCGATCGGATGAGGTCCTCCAGGTCGGCGCGGGTCTGGGCGTCGACGGCCGCGAACGGCTCGTCCATCAGCAGCACGCGCGGCTCGTAGGCGATGGCCCGGGCGATCGCGACGCGCTGCTGCATGCCGCCGGAGAGCTGCCAGGGGTGGGAGCCGGCGAAGTCGGCCAGGCCGACCGCTTCGAGGGCTCCGGTGACGAGCTCCGCGCGCCGCTCCTTGGGCAGCCCCTTCTCCTTGAGCGGCAGCTCGACGTTGGCGTGGACGGTGAGCCAGGGGAACAGGCTGCGCCCGTACTCCTGGAACACCACCGCCATGTCCGGGGGCGGGGAGGTGACCCCGCGCCCGGCCAGCCGCACGGTGCCGGAGGTGGGGCGCAACAGTCCGGCGATGCACTTGAGCAGCGTGGTCTTGCCACAGCCGGACGGGCCGACAAGGCAGGCCAGCTCGCCGTCGGCGAGGGCGAAGGTGAGGTCGCGCACGGCTTCGACGGCGCGCCCCTCCCCCTGGTAGACCTTGCGCAGCCCGGCCACGTCGAGCATGGGCGTGCCCGCCGCGCCGTGGACGGTGTCGGATGACGTCATGTCGGCTCATTCCCCCCGAGTCGCGGCGCGGACGCCGTTGTACCAGGCCAGCACGCGCTTCTCGACGAGCTGGAACAACACGGACAGCAGGAACCCGATGAGACCCAGCAGCACGATGCCGGTCCACATCTCCGGGATGGCGAAACTGCGCTGGAACTGCACGATGGTGAAGCCCAGGCCGCTGGAGCTGGCGAACATCTCGCTGATGACCATGAGGATGATCGCGATGGACAGCGCCTGGCGCAGGCCCGCCATGATCTGCGGGCTGGCCGAGCGCAGGATCAGGGTGGTCAGCCGGCGTCGCCTCCCGATGCCGTAGCAGCGGCAGGTGTCGGCCAGGACCGGGTCCACCGCGCGCACGCCCTCGATCGTGTTGAGCAGGATCGGCCAGATGCATCCGGAGACGATGACCAGGAGCTTCATCCCGGTGCTGACCCCGGCCAGCAGCATCAGCAGGGGGACCAGGACGGGCGGCGGGATGGCCCGCAGGAACTCCAGGACCGGCTCGGTGAGGGCGCGCAGCCGAGGCGACAGGCCCAGGCCGACGCCCAGGGCGACCCCCAGCACGGCGGCCAGCGCGAACCCGCCGAGCAGCCGGGCGACGCTGGGCAGGGCGTCGACGAGGAACCGCTCACCGAACCAGACCTCGGCGAAGGTGGCGGCGATGACATCGGGTGAGGACAGGTAGTACATGCCGCTGACGGCGCCGGCCCACCACCACAGCAGGATGAGCGCGGCGGGCAGCGCGAGCAGGTACCACAGGCGCAGGGCCGCCGCGGTGAGGAGGCGCAGGGCCGGGGCGCGCCGCGCGGATGTGACTTCGGGGGCGCTCATGCGACGTTCTCCCCTCGGACGGAGGTGTGCCAGTGGAGGAGACGCCGTTCCAGCGCGCGCACCCCGATGTTGACGATGACACCGAGCGCGCCGGTGAGGATGACCAGGGCGTAGACCGCGGCGACCGCGCCGCTGGACTGGGCGACGGCGATCTCCTTGCCCAGCCCCGGGCTGCCGATGATGAGCTGGGCGGTGATGGCGAGGATCAGCGCGACGGCGGCGCCCAGGCGGAACCCGGTGAGGACGTAGGGCAGCGCCGAGGGCCACACGACGTGGCGGATCCGGGCCAGCCGGCCCAGCCCGAAGGAGCGGGCGGTCTGTTCGGCGACCGGGTCGACGTCGGCGACGCCGTAGAGCACCTGGATGTAGATCTGCCAGAAGGCCGCGTAGACGACGAGCAGCAGGGTGGAGCGGATGTCGGTGGCGTAGAGCAGGACCGCCAGCGGGATGAGCGCGACCGAGGGGATCGGGCGCAGGAACTCCACGGTGGAGGCGGTGAGGCGGCGCAGCAGTGGCAGCGAGCCCACGGCGAAGCCGAGGACGACGGCGGCCACGGTGGCGATGAGCAGGCCCAGGCCCCAGCCGATCACGGTGTCGAGCAGGGCGACCCACAGCCGTGGCAGGGTGAGGCGCTCGGCGAGCGCGACGAGGACCTGGGAGGCCGGGGGCAGGTAGTCGGCCGAGACCAGTCCGATCCGGGGCACCACCTCCCACAGCAGGAGGAAACCGGCGATGCCGGTGAGGCCGAGGGCGGTGGTGCCGAGGCGGGAGGTCGCGCGCGCGGCCCTGGACGGACCGGCCTCGGCCGTCGGTCCGGCGGCCGGGGTGGCGGGGGCGTTGTCGGTCATAGCGGCCGTCATCGGTAGAGGGCGTCCAGGTCGGGGGCCTCGTCGAGGGTGCCGTGCTCGACCATCAGGTCGGCGACGGTCTGCACCGAGGCGCGGTCGACCTCGGCCGGGAAGCGCGGCAGCCGCAGTTCCTCGATGACCTCGGGGGCGATCTCGGTGTAGGTGGACAGGATGCGGCGCACCTCGTCGGGGTTGGCGTCGGCGTACTCCAGGGACTCGGTCATGGCCTCGGTGAACGCGTCGACCAGTTCGGGGTTCTCGGCGATCGTCTGTTCGGAGGTGAAGTAGGCCGCGACGGACAGGTCCGGTGAGGCGTCGACGAAGTTGGAGGCGATCTCGGTGGCGCCGTTGCGCAGCGCGGTGGTCAGGTGTGGTTCGACCACCCAGGCGGCGTCGACCTGGTTGTTGTCGAGCGCGGCCGGCATGTCGGGGAAGGCCAGTTCGACGAACTCGATGCCGCTTCCGTCGCCGCCGGCCAGCTCCACGGAGTTGCGCACGGTGGTGTCACCGATGTTCTTGAGGTTGTTCACCGCGACGGTGGCCCCCTCCAGCTGTTCGGGGGAGGTGATGTCGCTGCCCTCGGGCACGACGATGGCGCCGAAGTCGGCACCGTCCTGGCCGCTGCTGGTCACACCGTTGGTGACGATCTTGAGGGGCAGGTTCTCCTGGCGTCCGATGATCAGCGAGGTGACGTTGCCGAAGGCGAACTGGAAGTTGCCGCTGACGACACCGGGGACGGCGGCGGCGCCTCCGCTGGTGCTCTCGATGGTCAGTTCGATGCCGCGTTCCTCGAAGAATCCCTGTTCCTGGCCGAGGTAGATGGGGGCGACGTCGATGATGGGGATCGCACCCACGGTGACCTGGGTGAGTCCTCCTTCCTCGGTGGGCCCGCCGCCTCCGCAGGCGGTGGTGGCGGCCAGGAGCAGTGTGCCCGCCAGGGCGAGGGGCGTACGACGCATCGGGCTCTCCAAGTGGGGGAAGGGCGGGGATCCCGCGTGCCGGACCGCCTGTCCGGAGGGGGCGGTCGGGGCCGCGGGCCGGGGATGCGGTCGGATACCGCGGGGTCCGGGCAAAACCGGCACACACGTGTTTCGTTCGTTTTACGAACGCATGTTCTTTCCGCGAACATAAGTGATGGCGCTCACGCCGTCAAGGGAGACCGGTCACGTTCCACTTTTTTCGTCACCACGGCGCAGCGCAGACGAAATAGATCAGGTCATGGGACCTAACTGGCCGTTCCGTCGAAGAACCGGAACGTCACCATGTCCACCTGTGGTCACCGGCCGGGGAAAGTCCCCCGTCCACCTCTGTGCGGTATGGGAACATCACCCAGAATGACCGCACACGCGGACGGCCGGACGGATCCGGCCGCAGCCACCCGAGAGGGCGCCGCCCGGTCGGGCGGCGCCCCGCGACGCGGAAGGAACACCATGACGGCGACCCGCAACGACCCCGACGGCCACGTACGCGCCGAGCACTACGTCCAGTCCCTGGAGCGCGGGCTGGCGGTGATCCGCGCCTTCACCCCCGAGGCTCCGACGATGACGCTGAGCGACGTCGCCAGGGCGACCGGGCTCACCCGGGCCGCGGCCCGCCGCTTCCTGCTCACCCTCGCCGACCTGGGCTACGTGCGCACCGACGGCCGGTTGTTCTCGCTGACGCCGCGGGTGCTGGAGCTCGGCTACGCCTACCTCTCCTCGGCCGGCCTGCCCGAGGTGGTCCAGCCCCACCTGGAGCGCCTGGTCGCCGAGGTGCGGGAATCCTCCTCGGTCTCGGTCCTCGACGGCGACGACGTCGTGTACGTGGCGCGCGTGGCGACGTCGCGGATCATGGCGGTGTCGATCAACGTCGGCACCCGCTTCCCCGCCTACGCCACGTCGATGGGCCGGGTGCTGCTGGCCGGCCGCTCCCCCGAAGAACTGGGCGCCTACCTGGAACGGCTCCAGATGCGCCGCCTTACCGCGCACACCCTCTCCTCACCCGCCCGGCTGCGCGCCGAGCTGGACCGGGTGCGCGCGCAGGGCTGGGCGATCGTGGACCAGGAGCTGGAGGAGGGCCTGCGCTCGGTGGCGGCCCCGATCCGCGACCGGGAGGGACGGGTGGTCGCCGCGGCGAACGTCTCGACGCACGCCAGCCGCACGTCGATCGAGGACATCCGACGAGACCTGCTGCCCCCGTTGTTGGCGGCCACGGCGCGGATCGAGGCCGATCTGGAGATCGCCGCGCGCAGCCGGGGGACGGGCGGCTAGGTCCCCGCGGGGCAGCGCGGATCACCCTGCCGAGTAGGCGCCCTCACAGCGGCTCTTGACCCGGATCACAGGCGAGGGGTAGCTTCACCCCCAACGATGTTCGCTTTATGAACATTTATTCGCTATCCGAACAAAGGATGAGACGCTTATGATCGTGTCGTTGGACGAGGGGATCCGTGAGCTCGTCCGGGACGGGGACACGGTCGCGCTGGAGGGCTTCACCCACCTCATCCCCGTCTCCGCGGGGCACGAGATCATCCGGCAGGGCCGCCGCGACCTCACCCTGGTCCGCATGACCCCCGACGTGGTCTACGACCAGCTGATCGGTGCGGGATGCGCGCGCAAGCTGGTGTTCTCCTGGGGCGGCAACCCCGGCGTGGGCTCCCTGCACCGCTTCCGCGACGCCATCCAGAACGGGTGGCCGGTCCCGCTGGAGATCGAGGAGCACAGCCACGCCGGCATGGCCAACCGCTACGTCGCCGGCGCCTCGGGCCTGCCGTTCGCCGTCATGCGCGGCTACACCGGAACCGACCTCGTCTCCCACACCCCCAACATCGCGACGGTGGAGTGCCCCTTCACCGGCGAACGGCTCACCGCCGTGCCCGCCCTCAACCCCGATGTCACGATCATCCACGCGCAACGCGCCGACCGCCGCGGAAACGTCCAGATGTGGGGCATCACCGGCGTGCAGAAGGAGGCCGTGCTGGCGGCACGCCGCTCCCTGGTCACGGTCGAGGAGATCGTCGACGAGCTCGAACCGCTGCCCGGACAGGTCATCCTGCCCAGCAGGGTGGTGACCGCGGTCGCCGAGGTGCCCGGAGGGGCCCGCCCCTCCTACGCGCACGGCTACTACGAGCGCGACAACGGCGCCTACCAGGCTTGGGACCCGATCAGCCGGGACCGCGACTCGTTCGCGCGCTGGCTGGAGACCGACGTGTTCGGCGGCGCCGGCGCCGCCCGGGAAGGTGGACGATGAGCACCGTCACGGATTACACCTCTGACGAGATCATGACCGTGACGGCGGCCCACGCCCTCAGCGGCGCGATGGCCTGCTTCGTCGGCATCGGGCTGCCCAGCACCGCCGCCAACCTGGCCCGGCGCACGCACGCGCCGGACCTGTGGATGATCTACGAGTCGGGCACCCTGGGCGCCAAGCCCGGGACGCTGCCGCTGTCCATCGGCGACGGTGTCCTCGCCGAGACAGCCGACACCGTCATCCCGGTGCCCGAGGTCTTCAACTACTGGCTTCAGCCGGGCCGCATCGACGTGGGCTTCCTCGGCGCCGCGCAGATCGACCGGTACGCCAACATCAACACGACCGTGATCGGCGACTACGGCGACCCCAAGGTGCGCCTGCCCGGCGCCGGCGGCGCCCCCGAGATCGCCGCCTCCTGCCGCGAGGTCATCGTCATCGTCCGCCAGAGCCGGCGCACCTTCGTCGAGTCCGTGGACTTCGTGACCTCCGTCGGCCACGGCAAGGGCGGTACCGACCGGGCCGACCTGGGCCTGCGCGGCGCCGGCCCCTCCCGCGTCATCACCGACCTCGGCGTCTTGGAACCCGACCCCGTGACCCGCGAACTGACCCTGGTCCAGATCCACCCCGGTGTCTCGGTCGACGACGCCCGCGCGGCCACCGGCTGGGACCTGGCCGTCTCCCCCGATCTCGGCCGTACGCCCGAGCCGACCGCCGAGGAGCTGGCGGTGCTGCGGGCCCTGACCGGGAAGTGACCCGCCGCCGCCCGGCACGCCCCCAACGGATGGGAACCACCATGACCGACGTGTTCATCCTCGATGCGATCCGGACCCCCTTCGGCAAATACGGAGGGGCGCTCGCCGGTGTGCGGCCCGACGACCTCGCCGCGCACGTCGTCCGCTCCGTCGTGGACCGCTCCCCCGACCTGGACCCCGCCCTGATCGACGACGTCTACCTCGGTGACGCCAACGGCGCGGGCGAGGACAACCGCAACGTCGCCCGTATGGCCGCGCTCCTGGCCGGTCTGCCCACCTCGGTGCCCGGCGCGACGGTGAACCGGCTGTGCGGATCGGGCCTGGAGGCCGTGATCGCCGCCAACCGGGCCGTCGCGGTCGGCGACGCCTCGGTGGTGGTGGCCGGTGGCGTGGAGTCGATGAGCCGGGCGCCGTGGGTGCTGCCCAAGCCCGCCAAGGGCTACCCGGCCGGCCACGAGACGCTGCACTCCACCACGCTGGGCTGGCGCCTGGTCAACCCGAGGATGCCCGAACAGTGGACGATCTCGCTCGGCGAGAGCACCGAACGGGTCGCCGAGACGCACGGCATCGGCCGGGCCGAGCAGGACCGGTTCGCGCTGCGCAGCCACGAGCGGGCGGCGGCGGCCTGGGAGCGGGGCGTCTTCGACGACGAGGTCGTCGCGGTCCCGGGGGTGGAGCTGGAGCGGGACGAGAGCATCCGCGCGACCACCGCCGACAAGCTCGCCGCCCTCAAGCCCGCCTTCCGGCCCGAGGGGACCATCACCGCGGGCAACGCCTCACCGCTCAACGACGGTGCGGCCGCGCTGCTCATCGGGGACGAGGCCGCCGTGCGGGCGACCGGCCGCGAACCGTTGGCGCGCATCGTCAGCCGTGGCGTGGCCGGCGTGGACCCCGACACCTTCGGTATCGGCCCGGTGGAGGCCGCCAACACCGCGCTGCGCCGGGCCGGGATCGGCTGGGGCGACCTGTCCGTCGTCGAGCTCAACGAGGCGTTCGCCGCCCAGGCCCTGGCCTGCATGCGCAACTGGCCCGACCTGGACCCCGAGATCGTCAACCCCAACGGCGGGGCCATCGCGATCGGCCACCCGTTGGGGGCCTCCGGCGCGCGCATCCTGGGCACGCTCGCCCGGGAACTGCACCGCCGGGGCGGGGGCTGGGGACTGGCCGCGATCTGCATCGGCGTGGGGCAGGGTCTGGCCGTCGTGCTGCACGTCTGATGCAGCGGCACCGATTGTGGAGGAAACAATGACGACACCAGTGGAACCCGAGGAGACCGCGCGCGAACGCGGCCTGACCGTCCCCGGCTATCGGCGTGACCACGAGGTCCACCCGCCGCTGGACTTCTCCGGGTACAAGAGCACCGCGCTGCGCCATCCCAAGCGCGCCCTGACCCTGCTGCCGCACATGCTCACCGAGATCACCAGCCCCGTCCTGGGCGAGGACCGGATCGGCGAGCTCGACAACGACCTCACCCGCCAGCACGACGGGGAACCGCAGGGCCAGCGCATCATCGTGCACGGGCGGGTGCTCGACAGCGACGGCCGGCCGGTCCCCAACACGCTGGTGGAGATCTGGCAGGCCAACGCGGGCGGGAGGTACCGCCACGTCAACGACAACTGGCCCTGCCCGTTGGACCCCAACTTCACCGGGGTCGGGCGCACCATGACCGACGCAGAGGGGCGCTACCGCTTCACGACGATCCAGCCGGGCGCCTACCCGTGGAAGAACCACGACAACGCCTGGCGCCCCGCCCACATCCACTTCTCGCTGTTCGGCCGGGCCTTCACGCAGCGGCTGGTCACCCAGATGTACTTCCCCGGCGACCCGCTGTTCTTCCAGGACCCCATGTGGAACTCCATCCCCGACCCCGCGGCGCGGGAGCGGCTGGTGGCCAGGTTCGACTACGCCGCCACGGTCCCCGAATGGGCGCTGGCCTACGAGTGGGACATCGTGCTGCGGGGCCGCGAGGAGACCCCCTTCGAGACCGAGGTGGACGACGACTGATGCCCGACACCACTCCGTCCCAGACCGTCGGCCCCTACCTGCACATCGGCCTGCCCTGGCCCGACGGCCCCTTCGCCGTCGAGGAGGGGACGTCCGGGGGGATCTGGATCCGCGGGACCCTCTACGACGGGGCCGGCCAGCCGGTCACCGACGGCCTCATCGAGACCTGGCAGGCCGATCCGGACGGCCGGTTCGACCACCCCGACGATCCGCGCGGCGCGGTACGTCGCCCGGGGTTCCGCGGTTTCGGCCGCTGCCCCACCGACGCCCACGGCGCCTACGGGATCTTCACCCTCAAGCCCGGTCCGCTCCCCGGTCCGCGCGGGCCCCAGGCCCCGCACATCGACGTCTCGGTGTTCGCCCGCGGCATGCTGCACCGGGTGGTGACGCGGATCTACTTCCCCGAGGAGCAGACCGCCAACGCCGCCGACCCGGTGCTGTGCGCGGTGTCCGACCCCGCCGTGCGGGCGACGCTCATCGCCGATGCCACCGACGACGGCTACCGGTTCGACATCCGGCTCCAGGGGGAGAACGAGACCGCGTTCTTCGACATCTGAGGACCGGCGGTCCGGTTCCGGCCGCGCCGGAACCGGACCGCGAGACACCGCAAGCAACGGAAAGACCACCATGACCGCCATATCCGTCCCGACCGGCCTGTTCGGCGGGGTGTTCGAGCGGGGCGGCGCCGCAGAGCACACCGGTGACGCCGGCTGGCTGCGGGCCCTGCTCGACGCCGAGGCCGGCCTGGCCCGGGCCCAGGCCCGTGTCGGGCTGATCGAACCGGCCGCGGCCGAGGCCATCGCCGCCGCGTGCCTGCCGGAGCGCTTCGACGCCGACGCGCTCGGCCGGGCCGCCGCTGGAGGTGGAAACCCGGTGATCCCGCTGGTGCGGGAACTCACCCGGGCCGTGGAGGGGGAGGCCGCGCGCCACGTCCACAAGGGCGCGACCAGCCAGGACATCATGGACACCGCGGCGATGCTGGTGGCCCGGCGGGCCTGCGCGGCCATCGACGCCGACGCCGGAGCGCTGACCCGGGAACTGGCCCGCTCGGCCCGTCGCCACCGTGACACCCCCATGGCGGGGCGCACCCTCCTCCAGCAGGCGCTGCCCACCACGTTCGGCCTGGTCGCCGCGGGCTGGCTGGAGGCGATCTCGACGGCCGCGACGCGGCTGTCCGACGTGGCCGGCGACGGGCTCGCGGTCCAGCTCGGCGGCGCCGCCGGGACACTGGCCTCCCTGGGCGCCGCCGGACCCGACGTGGTGCGCGCCTACGCCGCCGAACTCGGCCTGGCGGAGCCGGCCCTGCCCTGGCACACCGACCGCGGCCGGATCGCCGAGCTGGCCGGTGCGTTGGGCCGGTTGTGCGGCGCGGTCGCGAAGGCCGCCCACGACATCGTCCTGCTCGCCCAGACCGAGGTCGGCGAGGTCGCCGAGGAGGGGGAGGCGGGAACGGGCGGTTCCTCCACCCTGCCCCACAAACGCAACCCGATCGCCGCGGTGTCCGCGCTGGCCTGCGCCCAACAGGCGCCGGCGCTGGTCGCGTCGCTGCTGGCGTCGATGGCGCAGGAACACCAGCGCGCCGCGGGGTCCTGGCACTCCGAATGGCAGCCGCTCTCGCGGCTGTTGTGCCTGACCGGCTCGGCGGTGGCCTGGTTGCGCGCCTCGGTGGAACGGCTGCGGGTGGACCCCGCGCGGATGCGCGCCAACCTGGACCTGACCGGTGGGCTGCTGCTCGCCGAGCGGGTCACCACGGCGTTGGCCGCCGACCTCGGCCGGATGGCCGCCCACGAACTCGTCCAGGACGCCTGCGCCGAGGCGGCCGACGGCCGGCGCGACCTCGCCGACGTGCTGGCCGGGCAGGCGGAGGTGCGGCGTTCGCGCGAGGAGATCGCCGCGCTGCTGGATCCGGCCGGCTACCTGGGAAGCGCCGGCGTGTTCGTCGACCGGGCACTACAGCGCTTCGGCGCGCGGCCCGCTGGAGTGGAAGGTGAGGAAGGATGACGGTCGACGTCCACCACGTCATCGACGGCCCCGAGGACGCGCCCGTCCTGATCCTGGGCGGTTCCCTGGGCAGCACCCTGGAAATGTGGGAGCCGCAGGTCGCCGACCTCGCGCGGGACCTGCGGGTGGTCCGTTACGACATGCGCGGTCACGGCCGCTCCCCCGTGCCCGGCGGCCCCTACACGATCGCCGACCTGGGCGCGGACGTGGTGCGCCTGCTCGACCGCCTGGGCGTGCGCCGGGCGCACTTCGCCGGGCTGTCCATCGGCGGGATGACCGGGATGTGGCTGGGCGCGCACGCCCCCGAACGGATCGACCGACTGGCGCTGCTGTGCACGTCGGCGCTGCTGGGACCGCCCGAGGGGTGGAGCCGGCGCGCCGCGACCGTGCGCGCCGAAGGCACCGGGGCGGTCGCCGCCGGAGTGGTGGAACGGTGGTTCACCCCCGGCTTCGCCCACGCCGAGCCCGCCGTGGTCGAACGGATGACGTCGATGGTCGCCGCGACCCCCGCCGAGGGGTACGCGGGATGCTGCGCGGCCATCGAACGCATGGACCTGCGCCCCGACCTGCCCGCGATCGCCGCCCCGACACTGGTCGTCGCCGGAGCCGACGACCCCGCCACCCCGCCCGCCCACGCCGAACTCATCGCCGACGCGGTGCCCGGCGCCCGCCTGGAGGTCGTCGGTCCCGGCGCCCACCTGGCCAGCTGGGAACGCGCCGACCAGGTCAATCCGCTGCTGCGCGCGCACTTCGTGCGCTGACGCGGCCCTCCGCGCGAAGGGAATTCCCATGGACACCGATGAGACACGGTCCGCGACCGACGAGGCCCGGCACGCCGAGGGCATGCGGGTGCGCCGGGCGGTCCTCGGCGACGCCCACGTCGACCGTGCCGTGGCCGGCACGACACCGTTCACCGAACCGTTCCAGGACCTCATCACCCGCTACGCCTGGGGCGAGATCTGGACCCGCCCGGGGCTGGACCGCAAGACCCGCAGCTGCATGGTGCTGACCGCCCTGGTCGCCAAGGGCCACTGGGAGGAGCTGGCCATGCACGTGCGCGCCGCCGTGCGCAACGGGCTGAGCGCCGAGGAGATCGCCGAGGTCTTCCTCCAGGCCGCGATCTACTGCGGCGTCCCCGCCGCGAACAAGGCGTTCTCCATCGCCCAGCGCGTCCTGGCCGAGATCGACGACACCTCCCCCCACTGATCCCCACCTCGCCCGGTCCACCCCACCGCGGCCTCTCCCCGCCGGACACGTCCCAGCTCCGGCCCGTTCCGACCCTCCGAGGAGTCCCCATGCGCACCCGCGTCGGCATCATCGGCGCCGGCCCCGCCGGCCTGCTGCTCTCCCACCTGCTGCACCTTCAGGGCATCGAGTCCGTCGTCTTGGAGGCCCGGTCCCGCGACTACGTCGAGCGGCGCCAGCGCGCGGGCGTCGTCGAGCACGCCGTCGCCGAGACCCTGCGCGGGGCCGGCGTCGGCGGGCGCATGGACCGCGAGGGACTGGTGCACCATGGCATCGAGCTGCGCTTCGACGGCCGCGCCCACCACCTGGACTTCCCCGACCTGTGCGGCCGCGAGGTCGTCATCTACGCCCAGACCGAGATCGTCAAGGACCTCATCGCCCGTCGTCTCGCCGACGGCGGGAAGATCCTGTTCGAGTCCCGGGCGACCGCGATCGAGGACATCGACACCGGCTCCCCCCGCGTCCGGTTCACCGACGGCGCCGCCGAACAGGTCCTGGAGTGCGACATCGTGGTGGCCTGCGACGGTTTCCACGGCATCGGCCGCGCCTCGCTGCCCGCCGCGGTGGTGCGCACCTTCGACAAGGTCTACCCGTTCAGCTGGCTGGGCATCCTCGCCGACGTCCCTCCCTCGTGCGACGAGCTGATCTACGCCCACAGCGACCGCGGGTTCGCGCTGCACAGCATGCGCTCGGAGCAGGTGAGCCGGCTCTACCTCCAGGTCCCCAACGGAACCGACACCGCCGAATGGTCCGACGAGCGGATCTGGGACGAGCTGACCGCCCGCTTCGCGCTCGCCGACGGTTCCTGGGAGCTCAAGCGCGGCCCGATCACCGACAAGTCGATCACCCCCATGCGCAGCTTCGTCACCGAGCCGATGCGCCACGGTTCCCTCTTCCTCGCCGGCGACGCGGCCCACATCGTGCCGCCCACCGGCGCGAAGGGCCTCAACCTGGCCATGCACGACGTCATGCTCCTGGCCGAGGCGCTCACCGCGTGGGACCGGGACGGTTCCACCACGCTGCTCGACTCCTACTCCGACGACGCGCTGCGCCGGGTCTGGCGGGCCGAGCACTTCTCCTACCGGATGACGACGATGCTGCACCCCGACCCGCAGGGGGGCGACTTCGAGCGCCGCCTACAGATCTCGGACCTGGACCGCATCGCCGCCTCGCGGGCCGCCGCCACCGAGATCGCCGAGAACTACACCGGGCTCCCGCAGGTCTGACCTCGGGAACCTCCCCCGCACCGCCCGCCCACCGGGGCCGCCGGTCTCCTCGGCGTGCCTCGATGCGGCCGGCCCCGCCCTCCCCCACCCGGCCTCCTCACGGGGGTACGGGTCCGGGTGCGCCGATCGGCCCCACCCCGTGCCGGCCGGCGCGCGGCGGGACACGCGCGGCGTGTCCCGCGTCCCTCCTCAGCACCGCCGGGCCCACAGCCCCGGCGACCACACTCTTCAGGAGCACGGGATGAACCAGTCCCCTGCGGGCGCGGTCCTCGCCCCCGCGGAGAAGCGCCGTGAGGCGCGCAAGGTCGCGGCCGCCAGTCTCATCGGCACCACGATCGAGTACTACGACTTCAGCATCTACGGCGCCGCGGCGGCGATCGTGCTGGCCCACCTGTTCTTCCCGGCCGGTGACCCCGCGGCGGGGACGCTCGCCGCGTTCGCGACGTTCGCCGCCGCCTTCCTGGCCCGCCCCATCGGCGTGATCGTCTTCGGCAACCTCGGCGACCGGCTGGGCCGCAAGCCCGCGCTGGTCATCTCGCTGCTGATGATGGGCGGCGCCACGATCGCCGTGGGTCTGCTGCCGACCTTCGGCACGGTCGGGCTGCTGGCGCCGATCCTGCTGGTGACCTGCCGGATCCTCCAGGGGATCGGTCTGGGCGGCGAGTGGGGCGGCGCGGTGCTGCTGGCCTCCGAGCACGCCCCGCCCAACCGGCGGGCGGTCTACGCCGCGGTCACCCAGGCCGGACCTCCGCTGGGCGTCCTCCTCGCCAACGGCGTCTTCGCCGCGGTCACCGCCTCGATGAGCGAGGAGGCGTTCATGGCGTGGGGGTGGCGCGTCCCGTTCCTGCTCAGTTTCGTGATGATCGCGATCGGCATGTGGATCCGTTCCCAGGTCAACGAGTCCCCCCTGTTCACCGAGGCCCAGGAGCGCGACGAGGGGCCGGAGCGCTTCCCGATGGGCGCGCTGCTGCGCGGGCACGCCAAGCGGCTGGTGATCGGCGTCGGCGCGGCCCTGGCCGGCTCGGCGCTGTGGTACCTGATGACGGTCTACAGCGTCTCCTACGGCGTGTCGGTGGGCGGCGTCGCGCAGTCGACGATGCTGCTGGTGGTCTCCGCCGCGGCGCTGGTGCACCTGGTGCTGATCGTCCCCATGGCGCACTGGGCCGAGCGGGTGGGCCGGCGGCTGCCGATGCTCATCGGCGCCGTCGCGCTGGCGGTGTGGGCCTTCCCCATGTTCCTGTTCATGGGCACCGGCGACCCCTGGCTGATGGTGCTCGGGTTCGGTGTGGGCGGTGTCGTGCACACGCTGCTGTACGCGCCGGTCTCCTCCTACCTGGCGGAGCTGTTCCCGACGCGGGTGCGCTACTCCGGTGCCGGTTCGGCGTTCGTGCTGGCCTCGATCCTCGGTGGCGGATTCGCGCCGATGATCGCCTCGGCGCTGATCGGCGGCGGCGAGTCGCCGGTGCGGCTGGCCCTCTACGCGCTGGTCCTGGCCCTGCTCACCTTCACCGCGCTGTGGTTCGGTCCGGAGACCAAGGACACCGACATGGCCGAGTAGGCCCGGCCGTCCGTCGTCGACGGGGTCCCCGCCGCCCGGCGGGGACCCCTCTCCGTCTCCGGCGGCGTCGCCCGGGGCGAGAAGCGAGGGGAAGACCCCTCTTTCTCATCCGCGCCCCCGGGGCGGCGGCGCGTGTCAGAGTCGTCACCGGATGCCCGGACGATCGGCACGGAAGGAGACCCGTGAACGACGTGCTCCCCGCTCCCGGCGGTGCCTGCGCCCCGCCCACCGACGACCCCATCAGGATCCTCGTCGTCGACGACCACGCGCTCTTCCGGCGCGGCCTGGTCTCGGTCCTGGCCGCCGAACCCGACATCGACGTGGTCGGCGAGGCCGGCGACGGCGCGGACGCGATGCGCCGGGCCGCCGACCTGCTGCCCGACGTGGTGCTGATGGACATCCGCATGCCGCACGGCGGTGGGATCACCGCCTGCGCCGGTATCAAGGACGTGGCCCCCACCAGCAGGATCGTCATGTTGACGAGCAGTGACGAGGAGGCCGACCTGTTCGGCGCGCTGCGCGCGGGAGCGGTCGGCTACCTGTTGAAGTCGGTCTCGGTGGCCGAGCTTCCCACGGCGGTGCGCGCGGTCCACAAGGGCCATTCCTTCCTCACCCCCGCGATGGCCGCGAAGCTCATCCGGGAGTTCACCGCGTCCTCGGGAAGGGAGCGGGGCGGACCGGTCCCGGTCCCCCCTCCCGCGCTCAGCACCCGCGAGACCCAGGTGCTGCGTCTCATCGCGCGCGGCCTGAGCAACCGCGACATCGCCGCCGAGCTGGTCATCTCCGACAACACGGTGAAGAACCACGTGCGCAACATCCTCGACAAGCTCCAGTTGCACTCGCGCGTGGAGGCCGCGGTCTACGCGGTCCGCGAGAACGTCCTGGGCGAGTGAGGGTGGCGACCTCCGCGTCCCGGGGACCGCCGGCCTCCCCGGGCGCGGGCCGTCACGGTCGGCCCGTGATCCCGGTGTTCCATCACCGACCGGTGTCGGGAGGCCTCTCGGAAGACCGCTCCCCCGCCGGCCATCGCCGGGGCTTTGTCACGCGAGGTCGATGAGCGTCTCCCGGCCGGCTTCACCCTTGAAACGTGTTCCCCGGGCGAGCGCGGCCCGCCCCGTCCGTTGCGGAGTCAGGGCGACGTTTCCCGGGCATCGAGCCACCGGCTTCGAACGGCGCCGTTTCCGGCGCGTGCGGTTCCACCGCGGAGGGGAACAGGACCACCGTCCACGGAAAAGACCCGGGAAAGCGAAAAGCCCCGCCGGTATCACCGGCGGGACTCTCCAAGGGGCTCCCGCGATTGGACTCGAACCAATAACCTGCCGGTTAACAGCCGGCTGCTCTGCCAATTGAGCTACGCGGGATCGTCTTCCCTGTCGGCCCTGGGGGCTTGCGCTCCCTGCCGACAGGAAAAGACTAGCGCACTCGCGAGGGTGCTCGTGACAGGTTTTCCCTTGCCGGTCACGGCGTCGCCGTCCCGGCCCGGCCGCGGCGGAATGACGAAGGCCGCGCGGGGTACCGTTCACCCCGTAACGACCATCGACGCCGAGAGGAACCCATGCGCCACCGGATCACCTTCATCGCCGGACTCGCCGTCGGTTACGTCCTCGGGGCGAAGGCGGGCAAGGAGCGTTACGAGCAGCTCGCTCGCGCCGCCCGCCGGATCGCCGACAACCCCACCGTCCAGGAGACCGCGGGACTCGTCGGCGCGCAGGTGAGCAACGCCGGCCGCACCGTCTACACCAAGGTGAGCGAGAAGCTGCCGGTCACCTCGCTGCGCGACTTCCTCGCCCGTCCCACCGAGGAGGAGGCCGCCGCCGTCGAGCGCACGCAGATCAACGGGGCTCCGCTGGGAGACGGCTCCCGGTGAGCCGCGTGCCGGCCCGCCGAACGGGCCGGCACGCTAGCGTGGGGCCATGCGATGGCCCCGCCGCTCGCGTCCCTCCGCCGAGGTGCGCGCCCGACTCCACCTGCAACGTGGTGAGCGCGTGCTCGCCCACGCCCCCGCCGAGCCGGGCACGCTCGTCGCCACCACGCGCGCGCTCCACCTGCCCGACGGGCGCGTGATCCCCTGGGAGCGCGTCGAACGCGCCCGCTGGAACGCCGAGGGACTGGAACTCGTCGAGGAGGGCGCGGACGAAACCGTCATCGCCCTGCCCTCCCCTGGCGCCCTCCCCGAGGTCGTCCAGGAACGGGTCGCCTCGTCCATCCTCGTCAACACCCACGTGGCCCTGCCCGGCAGCGGCGAGGACGAGCCCCGCGGCTACCGTCTGGTGGCCCGTCGGCCGCCCGGCGGTTCGGAGGTGCTGTGGCGGGTCCACTACGACGCCGGGGTCGACCCGCAGGAGCCGGGTGTGCGCGAGCACGCGGCCCGCGCCCTGGCCTCCCTGCGCGAACGGATGGGAATCTGACCGGGGAACCTGACAGGAGACGTCAGTCTCTGCCGGCACAGTGGCCCCATGACGACATGGAACGACTTCGCCCGGGAGGCCCCCGACCTCGCCGCGTTCGTCCGCGGCCGGTTCGAGGGGTTCCGCCACCACGTCCTGGCGACCCTGCGCCGGGACGGTTCTCCCCGGGTGAGCGGTACCGAGGTGCTGTTTCGCGACGGCCACCTGGTACTCGGCTCGATGCCCGGTTCACGCAAGGCGCTCGACCTGCGCCGCGACAACCGGTACGCGCTCCACGTCAATCCGGGTGAGCCCGCCGACGGGACGATGGAGGGCGACGCGAAGGTCTCCGGACACGCGGTGGAGGTGACCGACGACGCGGAACGGAGGAGGCTGCTCCCGGAGCAGCCCTCGGGCGGCTCTCACCTGTTCCGGCTGCTGGTCGAGGAGGTCGCGGTGACCACGGTGGAGGGCGACCGGCTGGTGATCCGACTATGGCGGCCCGGCGCCGGCGTGCGCAGGTTCGAGCGGACCTGAGCAGATGTCCGCGCCCGGCCCGGGTCCGCGGGACCGGCTCACCGGACCGTCCGTGGAAACGTGCCGGGCGCGGGGGTGGGCGCGTGCTCCACGGCGTGCCCGGCCCCGGCAGGACGCTCTCCTCGCCGGTGGCCCACGGCGGCGCCGGTTCGCCCGCTCCGGTCCCCCTTAGCACCGCCTGGGGGGAGGGAACCCCTGTGCCCCCGTTCCCGGTGGCGCTTCCGTCCTTTCGCCCCGCGCGGGAGTCCGGCCACAGCGAAGACGCCCGCCGGCGCCTGGCGTCGGCGGGCGGACGAGGGGTCACAGGGACGTCACCAGGAGGACGATCCCCACGATCACGCCGAGAAGCCCGAGGACCGCGAAGCCGAAGTCCACGGCGTAGGCGATCGCGCGGACGCGCTCCTCGCGCCGTTCCTCGCCCGCCAGGGCCCGCTCCCCCTCGGCCTCGACCCGCGCCAATTCGTCGTCGAGTTCCCTCAGCAGGGAGGGGGCGTCCTCCTCGCCGGCCTCGACGATGGCGGGCGCTCTGCGGTGGAGGATCGCGGCGGTCTCGATGCCCTGCCGTCTGCGGACCCTGTTGCGGGCCGCGCCGCGTCCGATGTCGGGGCCCGCGTTGTGGTGGTCCATGACCCCCTCCAGGGAGCGGACCAGTGTCCACGACGAGACGATGATGATCGCGAGCGGCAGGAACAACGTCATGGCCTCTCCTGTGGGCGCCGGTTTCTCTTCACGCCGACCCCTCAGCCACGCGGCCCGGTCGGGCCCCGGCCGTGCGGACGTTCCGTGGAGGCGGGTGCGGGGGCGTCGGGCCTGTGTGCCGTTCTCTCGCGCCTGCTGCGGGAGAGGTAGGAGTCGATCATCGTTTTGACGTCGGATACGGGGGCGTCGGGAGCGGTGCCGGGGCGCCGTCCCTCCGAAGCCGCCGTGGACGCCTGGGGGGTGAGCCCCTGTTTGAGCCGCGCGCTCTCCCGCGCCAACTGCTCGGTCTGGTCGGCGAACTCCCGTAGGAGGTCGTGTTCCGGCTGGCCGACGTTGCGCTGTACGTCCTTCCACTCGGCGATACCGCGCTCGACGTTGCCCCGGTAGGTATCGGGAAGCCCCGTGGTGTCCACGACCCGGTCGTCCTCGTCCAGGCGTCCCGCGATCCGGGCGAGCCTGAGCGTGTCGTCCATGGCGACGTTCGCGTTCTCGTGCGTGGAGGTCGCCGCCCGCGCCTCGGCGAGCGCGCGTCGGATGTCGGCGATCTCGGTCTCCGCCTTCATGAGATTGTGCGGGCGGGACTCGACGGCCTCCTCGATACCCGTGCGAAGCCCACGGTTGGCCTTCTCCAGCTCGGCTCTCTTCTGCTGGAGTTCGTTCTCCCGGATGGACATCCCGGTCTCGGGATCGCGTCCCTCGTACTCGTGGAGCTCTCGCGCCTTCTGCGCGGTCTCGATCCGGGTCTCGATGGCCTTCTGCACATCCGCCCGCGCGGCCGCGGCGTCCTCGTTCGCCGCCTTGCTGACCCTCCACCGGGTGACGGCCCCGGCGACGATCAGCGCCGTGGAGATGACGGCGGCTTCCATCGACGTCAGGGCACCGAGAAGGTCCATGCCCACCTCATCTCACGGATTGGGTCGGGGGCCGCGTCATGACGAGGCGATCCACACGGCGACGGCGATGATCACGATGTCCACGGCCAACTGCGCGAGGGAGCCTCGGGTGAAGGCACCGCGTACTCCGGAGAAGCGCCGCCCGTTCTCGGCGATGGCGGTGAGGCGCCGCGTCATCTCGCCCACCCGGCCGGGGAACCCCACGAGGCCGCCCTCAGGCGACCCCTCGGTGCCGGACCGGCCAGGGTCCCTCGCCCCCGCGGGCAGGCGGGCGGTCTCCAGCTCGCCTCTCAGGCGCAGGAGTTCCAGTCGCGTCGAGGCGAGCGTCTCGGAGACCTGGAACGTGGCGGTGTCGCCCTCGGGGGCCCGGGAATGGTAGAGCCCCAGGTAGGCGAACACCGCCCGGATCACCTCACGGAGCACGAACAGGGCGAGGACGGCCCACAGAACGATCTCTGTCATCCGTCTGCACCCCGCATGTGGAGGAGGAGCATCGTGTCACTTCTTCCCTCTGCTGGAGCCGCCCTTATTGTGCCAACCGGTGAGCCTCGACCGGTTCCCCTGGTTCCGCGGCTCTCCCGCAGACCCCAGTCTCTTCTTCACTGCCTTTTCGAGATCGAAGCCGGCGAGAGCCGCCCCCTCTCGTTCCTCCCCGGCCGTCTTCTCCAACTTGACCACCCGGGGATCGGCCTTGACCTGGTCGGTGACCTGTTTGAGCGCGTCGCCCCCACGCTTGATGTCGCTGGTCACCCGTTTGACCTCGTTGTTCACCCGGCGCTGGAGCTCGGCGGCCCGCTGGGCGATGTCCTGGTAGGGCCGTCCCTCCTCCTCGACCCGCGCGGCCAGCTGTTCCAACTTCCTGTTCTCGTCTTGGAGGGGCAGCAGGGCCGCCCTTTCGGGAGCGAGCTTGTTCTCCTCGCCCTGGATCTGCTCCCGGAGAGCGGCCACCCTCTCCGAGGGGACGAAGCCTCCCTTGTGGCCCAGGAGCTCCATCTCATCGGCCCGGTCCCGGCCGGTGACGATCTCGTCGCGGAACTTCTCGACCGCCTGGGGCCTCATCTCGCTCAGCGGAATCTTGGTTCCGGGAACGTATTTCATCTCCCTGGTCTCAGCCCCGAACAGGAGAAACTTCTTGCGTTTGGGGATCTCGCCCTTCTCGAAATAGTTCCGGCGCAGCCGCGTGTTCTGCGACCTGCGGAATTCGGAGACCGCGATGACCAGTCCGGCGGCGGCGAAGATTCCCAGGGCCGTGGCCGCGGCCCAGGGGGCGACGTCCAGGAATCTCAGCAAAGGCCCCAACGGCGGCATCGCGTTCTCCTTCCTCAGGATCCACGCTTCCAACGGCCATCCCGCGCACTCCAGGGGATTTCAGGTGGAAGTTAGCAGTATTGCGGTGAGGTGCGACATTCCGGGTTTCACCCTCCGGTTAAGGCGGGCAGCCCTCCATCACCGACATCGCGTTTCTTCACCTCGCCGGCCCGGTTCCGGGGACGGGCGGGCCCGGCCCCTGTCCGGAACCGGCCAGGGAGCCAGGGCTAATCGTCGCGCAGCGACTCGTCCATGGCGGTGACGAGTTCACCGCCGGGATCCATGTCGAGGTTCCACAGCATGAGGCCGCCCAGGTCCATATCGCGGACGTAGGCCCCTTTGAGGGCGACGACCTCGGGGGTGTCGTAGGTCCACCACTCGTCGCCGTCGTAGATCCAGTAGGCGCCGTTCACCGGGTCGAAGAAACGCTGTCCCGGACGCTGCTGGAGGTCGGCGTAGGCGTCGGTGCCCTCGCCGTAGTCGCCGTCGGCGGGCCCCGTGGCCGGGGCGTGGCGTCCGAAGTTCTCCGAGCCGACCCCGCTCCAGCCCCGCCCGAAGCCCGGGAAGCCCAACACCAGCTTGTCGGCGGGAAGCCCGTAGTCGAGGTAGGTGCGTACCGCGAGGTCCGCGCTGGCCCGGCCGGCCGCGCCCTCGGGCGCGTAGAGCTGGGAGTGGTGCTGGGTCGTGTCGCTCCACGAGCCGGTGAAGTCGTAGCCCTGCACGGTGGCGAAGTCGACGGAGTCGAACAGCTCCGGCTCGTAGCCGGCCCGCATCAGCTCCGGATCGTGCGACAGCGACACCGACAGCGTGTACTCCTCGCCGGTCTCGTCCTCCAGCGCGTCGAGCTGTCGGCGGAACTCCTGGACCAGCAGGGTGAAGTTGCGCTTGTCCTCGGGACGCTCGGTGTTGTCGGGATGGCCCCCGCCCCCCGGCCACTCCCAGTCGAGGTCGATGCCGTCGAAGACACCCGCGGCGGCTCCGTCGCCCCCTTGGGGCTCGCCGCCCATGCGGGGGAAGTCCCCGCGCAGCCACAGGTCGATACACGAGGACACGAACCGCTCGCGTGACTCCTCGGTGAGCGCGGCGTCGGAGAAGTGATCGGACCAGTTCCACCCCCCCAGGGAGATGCTGGCGCCGAGCTCGGGGTGTTCGCCGCGGAGCTTGCGCAGCTGGTTCAGGCTGCCGGACAACGGCTGATCGTAGTCGTCGGCGCGTCCGTCGACGCTGTCGGCCGCGGAGTAGCGGCGCTGGTAGATCTCCCACGCCTGGGAGGAACCGGCCGGGATGTGGCAGGTGCCTTGGGCGCTGACGTCGCCGAAGGCCCACATCACGCGGGTCAGGCGGGCCGCCGCCCCGCTGTCGTCGACGTCCTTGATCCGAAATCCCCGGTTGGCGGTGTTCCAGTCGGCGAAGTAGCCGATGCGCTGTGGCTGACCCCCGAAGATGCCCGGACGCCCTTCGACCACCGTGGCGGCGCCGAACAGCAGTCCAGCCACCCCGACGATCGCCACGACGCCGAGGAGCATGTTCCTGTGTCGGGGGCCCCCGCGCGAGGGGCGATGTTGGTGGGCTGCCTTCACAGTTGAACGTTAGCCCGGGTGAGGCGAACAGCACAGTACGTTACCGGGAGTCGGCCGGTACGGGCCGACACCGGCCGACTCGGAACTCCCCCACGTCACGCGACGTTCCCCGGCGCCTCAGTCGAGGTAGTCGTGGAGCATCCGCACCTTCGAGGGCTGGCGGAGCTTGGCCAGCGTCCTGGCCTCGATCTGGCGGATGCGCTCGCGTGTCACCCCGAACTCCCGCCCCACCTCCTCCAGGGTGTGCGGGTGCCCGTCCGCCAGACCGAAACGCAACCGGATGATGCGGCGCTCACGGTCGCCGAGCCCGTCGAGGAGGAGGCCCAGTTGGTCCTGGAGCATGAGGAAGGCCGCCGCCTCGGCGGGAACGACCGCGTCGGAATCCTCGATGAAGTCCCCGAAGTCGGACTCCTCGTCCCCGATCGGCGCCTGCAACGAGACCGGTTCCTGGGCGATGCGCTGGATCTCCTGCACCCGATCGTCCCCCACCCCGAGTTCGCGGGAGAGCTCGGCCGGGGTCGGCTCGCGGCCCAGCTCCTGGTGGAGCCGCCGCCGCGCCCGGACGAGCTTGTTGATGGTCTCGACCATGTGCACGGGGATGCGGATGGTGCGGGCCTGGTCGGCGATCGCCCGGGTGATCGCCTGGCGGATCCACCAGGTGGCGTAGGTGGAGAACTTGTATCCCTTGGTGTAGTCGAACTTCTCGACCGCGCGGATCAGGCCCAGGTTCCCTTCCTGGATGAGGTCGGGGAAGAGCAGCCCGCGTCCGATGTAGCGTTTGGCGATCGACACGACGAGGCGCAGGTTGGCCTCGATCAGCCTCCGCTTGGCGCGTTCGCCGTCATGGACCAGCGTGGAGAGGTCCCTGGTCTCCTCCTCGGTGCCCGGAGTCGCCGTATCGAGCTTGTGGCGGGCGTACAGGCCGGCCTCGATCGATTTGGCGAGCTCGACTTCTTCCTCCGCCGTGAGGAGCGAGACGCGACCGATCTCTCGCAGGTAGATGCGCACCAGGTCGCCGGTGGGGGCCCGCCGAGAGGGATCGGGGTCTGGAGCCGGCTCCTCGGCACCGGGGTCGACGACCTCGACCCCACGCCGGGCGAGATCGCGGACCACGTCCTCCAATGCCTCGGGTGGAACGTCCAGGCGGTCCAGGACGGAGGCGACATCGGTCATCGAGACCGATCCGCCGCTTTTCTCGCCCGCGACCATTTCCACCACCTGCTGGATCGGTGGCATTTCGCTTGTCAGAACCGAAAGAGCCACACCCCCAGTGTGCCCCCTCATACAGCGCGGCAGAGAGAACTATTTTTGTCACCCTTGTGTCAGGTGTCACCCACCGTGCGTTCCCGCATCTGCCTTTTCTGCTGCTCAACCGCCATGAGTTCGCTGAATACCCGCTGGTAATCCTCGGCCTCGGTGATCGGGTCGAGACGACCAAGGCGTGATTTCAGGTTTGTGACCCGGCGGTTGATGGAATGAATTTTGATCGTGCCCAGGATTTCGTTCGCGTACCGCTCGTCAACCTCTCCATAGACCTCGATCGGTTCCACGGCCAATTGTGTGACGAACTCGCGTTGCACCTCGTTGGGTGCGGCCTCGCGCAGCCGGAGCGACCACTGCGCCGGGTCATCGGCGGCGGCGACGCCCCCCTGCGCGCGGATGAGCTCGACCATCGCCCGGTGCTGGGGGACGGTGAACGTCTCGGCGTCCAGCCGGTCGAACTCCAGCGCCAGTGAGGGGTGCTGCACGGCCAGTTTGAGCGCGAGCCGTTCCCTCTGGAGCGAGGGGTCGCGCAGGTCGTAGGAGGAGGCGTCGTGGTCGGGCCGGGAAGGGCGGACCGGTGCGGCCTGCCTGCGGTCACCGTCACGGACGCCGCGGGCCAGTTGGTGGACGCGGCGCAGCACGAACCGCTCGTCCATCAGCCCCGTCCACTTGTCCAGGTTGAGCCCGTAGAACTTGCGCACGCCCTCGTGGCGGATGCTCGCCACGATCGGCGCCGCCGCCTCGAAGGCGGCCATCCGCCCCTCCGGGGTGTCGAGGTTGTGCCCCTGGATGGCGCTGCGGATCACGAACTCATACAGCGGCTTCTTGGCCGCGATCAGGTCCCGCACGGCGCCGTCTCCCTGTTGGATGCGCAGGTCACACGGGTCGAGGCCGTCCGGCTGCACGGCGACGAAGGTCTCGCTGGTGAAACCGTGCTCTTCGGCGAAGGCGCGCAGCGCCGCCTTCTGTCCGGCCGCGTCACCGTCGAAGGTGAAGACGACCTCGCCCCCGAACTCCGAGCGACCCAGCAGCATCCGGCGCAGGATCTTCATGTGCTCGCTGCCGAAGGAGGTGCCGCAGGTGGCGACCGCGGTGGTGACCCCGGCGAGGTGACAGGCCATGACGTCGGTGTAGCCCTCGACGATGACCGCCTGACGCTGCCGGGAGATCTCGCGTTTGGCGAGGTCGAGCCCGTAGAGCAGGTGGCTCTTCTTGAAGAGCGGGGTCTCCTGGGTGTTGAGGTACTTGGGTCCGTCGTCGTCGGGGTCGAGCTTGCGCGCGCCGAACCCCACCACCTCGCCGGTGACCTCGCGCACCGGCCACACCAGCCGGTTGCGGAACTTGTCGTAGGGGCCGCGCCGCCCCTGGCTGGCCAGCCCGCCGAGGATGATCTCCTTGTCGGTGAAGCCTTTGCCGCGCAGGTACGTGGTGAGCGCCTCCCAGCCGGCGGGAGCGTAACCGACGCCGAAGTGCTCGGCGTCGGCGCGGGTGAACCCGCGCTCGCTGAGGAAGCGGCGCGCCTCTTGGGCCTGGGGCGTCAGTAGCTGCTCGGCGTAGAACGCGGCGGCGGCCTGGTGGGCCTCCAGCAGGCGTTGACGCTGTCCCTGCTCGTTGCGGGGCACGTACCCGCCCTGCTCGTAGCGCAGCTGGATACCGGCGCCCCGGGCGAGGTTCTCGACGGCCTCGACGAAGCTCAGGTGCTCGATCTTCTGGACGAAGGCGATGACGTCGCCGCCCTCGCCGCACCCGAAGCAGTAGAAGAGCCCCCGGGAGGGGGTGACGTTGAACGACGGGGACTTCTCGTCGTGGAAGGGGCACAGTCCCTTGAGAGAGCCTCCCCCGGCGTTGCGGAGCTGCAGGTACTCCCCCACCACTTCGGCGATCGGGGAGCGCTCGCGGACGAGCGCGACGTCTTCGTCTCGGATTCGGCCGGCCACATGGGAAGTCTATTGACGTCGGTGGCCGCCTCGACCCCGCCCTGGTGGAGGGGTGGGGGGCGCGGGCCGGGAGGGGCGTTCGAACATCGACACGGCGGGCTCCGTCCCGGCCGTGGGACGGGGGCCGGGCGAGGGCCCGCTCCGGGTCGCCTTGCGGATGCCGGCGAGGCGCTGTTCGAAGCTGCGGCGTTCGCCGTACTCGCGTTCTCCGGGGGAGAGCACGAGGATCAGGACGAACAGGAGGGTCAACATGGCCAGGCCGACGAACAGCGGGAGGAAGAAGTCCATGCCGGTGGCCCCCTCCCCCGCGTGTTCGTGGACGTGGCCCTCCACCTCCTGCGCCATGACCACGTGGTCGGTCACCTCGATCGGGGTGATCTCGACCCCGAGCATCCCGGTGTAGTGCATCGCACTGACCGCCGCCCCCATGATGAGCGCGGCGACCACCCCACCACCGATCCCCGTGACGTAGAGCGCGGCCCACAGCGCGGCGGTGGAGGCGAGGATCCCGATGGCGACCGCGGCGGCGAGGAACTCCCAGCGGTGGGACATATGGGCGTCCATGCGCATCGACGCCATCCCCAGGTAGTGCATGCCGGCCACGCCCAGGCCGGTGATGAGCCCGGCGCCGAGCAGCGCGCCGACGCCCCGGCGGCGCATCCCGATGAGGGCCAGGCCGGCGCCGACGACCAGGACCGCCAGCAGGCCGCTGAGGACGGTGAGGAGGACGTCGTAGCGGATGGGGACCCCCGGGACGCGGAACCCGAGCATCGCGATGAAGTGCATGGCCCAGATGCCGATGCAGCCGATGGATACGGCCGCGCAGGCGAGCCATCCGGCGCGGGCCCGGCCGCCGACCGCCCGGGCCCGCGCCGTCATCGTCAGTCCGATGAAGGCGCCCAGACAGGAGACCGCGTAGGCGAGCGCGGGGGTCCACCACCCATAGGCGTAGTGCTCGACCTCTGCCATGGCGCCGTCCTTTCCGGACCCGGAGCGTCGACGTGACGCGAAGCGACGTGACGTCCGCCACGTCGGGGAGACCGAGCCTAGGACCTTCGCCCCTTGTCAGCTATATGTCGATATCTACTCTTTATGAAGTTCACCCGTTCTGAGATCCCAGGTCACCGAGGGTCCACGGGGACGAGCGGAAACATTCCGGCACGGGTGTGGTCCGGCCACCGGACCACACCCGCTCTCGGCTCATCCCCCGCCGGTGGGGGTCCGCGCGCGGACCCCACGCGCCGACCGGTCCTGCGGCGGCTCCCCGCCGACCCCCCGCGCCGACACCCGGTCCATGACCGACCGGCCGACCCGGTTCTTGTTGTAGATGTCGAAGGCGACCGCGGCCAGCAGCACCAGCCCCTTGATGGCCTGCTGCCAATCGGCGCCCAGGCCGATCAGGGACATGCCGTTGTTCATCACGCCCATGACGAGCGCTCCGACGACGGCGCCCACCACGGTCCCCACACCGCCCGACGCCGAGGCCCCGCCGATGAACGCCGCGGCGATCGCGTCGAGCTCGAACATCGTCCCGGCGCGCGGCGTCGCCGCGTTGAGCCGGGCCATGAACACCAGCCCCGCCAGCGCCGACAGCGTTCCCATGGTGACGAAGACCCAGAAGGTCGTGCGCTGGGTCTTCACCCCCGAGAGCATCGCGGCCTTCTCGTTCCCGCCGACCGCATAGACATGACGTCCGACCGTGGTGCTGTTCATGACGAAGGAGAACACGACGATGAGCGCGACGAGCAGCACACCGACCACCGGGACGCCATTCTCGATCGCCAGGACGTAGGCGAAGGCCATGACGACCACGACGAGGGCGATCGTCCTCGCCCAGAACAGGGCCGCCGAGCCGACCTGCAGTCCGTGACGCCGGCTGCGCGCCCGCGCCCGCAGCCGGCTCCACACCAGCGCGGCGCAGGCCAGCGCGCCGAGCACGAGCGTCAGGACGTGGATCTGTCCGCCGAACACGTCGGGGAGGTAGCCCGAGCCCAGTGCGCGCAGCGAATCGGGCAGGGGACCGATCGACTCCCCGCCGAGGACGATCATGGTCGCGCCGCGGAAGACGAGCATTCCGGCGAGCGTGACGATGAACGCGGGGATGCGCACGTAGGCGATCCAGAACCCCTGCCAGGCGCCGACGAGCGCGCCCATCCCCAGGGCGAGCACGATGACGAGGGGAACGGGCAGGTCCCAGCTCGTCAGCATCACCGCCGAGACCGCACCGACGAAGGCCACCACCGAGCCGACCGACAGGTCGATGTGCCCGGTGACGATCACCAGCATCATGCCGATGGCCAGGATCAGCACGTAGCTGTTCTGCATGATGAGGTTGGTGATGTTGATCGGGCGCAGCAGCAGTCCGCCGGTCAGGACGCTGAACAGGACGACGATGGCCACGAGGGCCATCAGCATGCCGTACTGCCGGACGTTTCCACGTTGCAGTTCCCTCAGGGCACTCATCGATCCCCGCCCTTCGTCGCGGTCATGAGTTTCATCAGCGGCTCCTGGGCGGCGGCGGCGCGCGACAGCTCACCGGTGATGCGCCCCTCGTTCATGGCGTAGATCCGGTCGCACAGCCCGATCAGCTCGGGCAGTTCCGAGGAGATCACCAGGACGCTGCGCCCCTGCCTGGCCAGTTCATGGATGATCAGGTAGATCTCGTACTTGGCGCCGACGTCGATCCCGCGCGTCGGCTCGTCAAGGATGAGCAGCTCCGGCTCGGTGAACACCCATTTGGCGAGGGCGACCTTCTGCTGGTTGCCACCGCTGAGGTTGCCCACCTGCTGGAACACGTCACGCGCCTTGACCCCCAGGCGCTCGCGCAGCCGCTCGGCCAGCACGATCTCGCGGCCGGGGTCGATGACCGCGCGCGAGGCGACCTGGCGCAGGCCCGCCAGTGTCATGTTGCGCCGGACGTCCTCGCCGAGGATCAGCCCGAGCTCCTTGCGGTCCTCGGGAACGTAGGCGATGCCCGCGGCGATGGCGTCGCCGACGGTGCGCACGCGCATCTCGTGCCCGTCCTTGCGCAGCGTCCCGCGGACGTAGCGGCCGTAGGAGCGGCCGAACAGGCTCATCGCGAACTCGGTGCGCCCGGCCCCCATCAGACCGGCGATCCCGACGATCTCGCCGTGTCGGATGTCGATGTCGACGCCGTCGACGACCCGTCGGCCGGCCTGGTCGGGGTGGTCCACGGTCCAGTCGCGGACCTCGAAACGGACCTGCCCGGCCCGGCCCGTGCGTTCGGGGTAGCGGTGGTCGAGGTCGCGGCCGACCATGCCGCGGATGATGCGGTCCTCGCTCACCTCTCCCCCGGCCGTGCTCAGCGTCTCGATCGTCCGGCCGTCGCGCAGGACGGTGATGGTGTCGGCGACCCGGGTGACCTCGTTGAGCTTGTGGGAGATGAGGATGGAGGTGACGCCCTGGCGTTTGAGGTCCAGGATCAGGTCGAGCAGGTCGGCGCTGTCGTACTCGTTGAGCGCCGAGGTCGGCTCGTCCAGGATCAGCAGCCGCACGTCCTTGGCGAGGGCCTTGGCGATCTCGACGAGTTGGCGGCGGCCGACCCCCAGGGCGGCGACCGGGACCGTGGGGTCCTCGTCGAACCCCACCCGCCGCAGCAGCGTCCGGGCCTCGGCGACCGTGCGGTCCCGGTCGAAGATCCCCCGGGCGCGGGTCCGCTCGTTGCCCAGGAAGACGTTCTCCGCCGCCGAGAGCTGGGGGACGAGCGCGAGCTCCTGGTGGATGATGGCGATGCCGGCGGCCTCACTGTCGCGGACGTCGCGAAAGGCGCGGACCTCGCCGTCGACGAGGATGTCGCCGCCGTAGGTGCCGTGGGGGTAAACCCCGCTGAGGACCTTCATCAGGGTCGACTTGCCGGCCCCGTTCTCGCCCATCAGGGCGTGGACCTCGCCGCGCTCGACCGTGAGGTCCACGTTCTCCAGCGCCTTGACGCCGGGGAACTCCTTGCTGATCCCGCGCATGCGCAGGATGGCGTCGGGCATGTCGGTCTCCTTACCGTTCGCCGGGCCGTCGCGCGGCGTCAGCCCCGCAGTTCCTCGGCGGTGTAGTAGCCGCCATCGATCAGCACCTCCTCGTAGTTGTCGGCGTCCACCGAGACGGGTTCGAGCAGGTAGGCGGGGACGACCTTGACCCCGTTGTCGTAGCTTTCGGTGTCGTTGACCTCGGGCTCCTCGCCCTTGACGACGGCGTCGGCCATGTTCGCCGCGACCCTGGCCAGTTCCCGGGTGTCCTTGAACACCGTCTGGGTCTGCTCACCGGCGATGATCGACTTCAGGGAGGCGACCTCGGCGTCCTGCCCGGTGATGACGGGCATCGGCCTGTCCTCGCCGCCGTAGCCGACGCTCTTGAGCGCGGAGATCACGCCGATGCTGATGCCGTCGTAGGGCGACAGCACGGCGTCGAGCCGTTCGGTGGAGTAGTTGGCGCTGAGGAGGTTGTCCATGCGCGCCTGGGCGGTGGCCCCGTCCCAGCGCAGCGTCGCGATCTGCGACATCGTGGTCTGTCCGCTGCGCACCTCCAGCACACCGGAGTCGATGTAGGGCTGGAGCACCGACATCGCCCCGTCGTAGAAGAAGTAGGCGTTGTTGTCGTCGGGCGACCCGCCGAACAGCTCGATGGTGAAGGGGCCCTCCTCCTCGGCGAGGCCCAGCGCCTCCTCGATGTAGGTGGCCTGGAGGACGCCCACCTGGAAGTTGTCGAAGGTCGCGTAGTAGTCGACGTGCTCGGTGCCGCGGATCAGCCGGTCATAGGAGATGACCGGGATGTCCTGGTCTGCGGCCTGCTGGAGGACGTCGGTCAGCGCCTCCCCGTCGATCGCGGCGATGACGAGGGCGTCGACGCCCTTGGTGATCATGTTCTCGATCTGGGAGACCTGGGTCTCGACGACGTCCTCGGCGTATTGCAGGTCGGCGCCGTACCCGAGCTCCTCGAAGTGCTCCACCATGTTGGCTCCGTCGTCGACCCAGCGCTCGGAGGACTGGGTCGGCATGGCGATGCCGACCGTCCCGTTCTCCCCGCTGGTCCGGGCGGCGTCACCCACCGCGCAGGAGGACAGCAGCAGCGCGGCGCCGGCGAGCAGCGCGCCCAGTGGCTTGACGTTCATGTGCGCTCCACACTTTTCGGGATGCGCCCGGCCGCGCGGACCGGGCGGGAGGGACTGTGAGAGGGCGTGCGGGTCAGGAGCGGGCCGTGGCCAGTTCGATGACGCTCCACGACACCGGGGGCAGGACGATGTTGAGTCTTCCCCCGTCGAGCCGGACGTCCTTGTTGTCGCGCGGGGCGACACGGTCGGGATGCCGGGCGGTGTTGTAGGCGTAGACGTCGGTGTCGGAGAGGGTCAGGCAGCGGGTGACCCGCTCGGCGGCCAGGCCGCGCGTGTCCACGTCGAGGCTGACCGGGGAGTCGGTGGACCGGTTGACGACGAAGATCGCCGCGGTCGCGGCCTCGGCGTCATAGGTGGCGACGGCGTCGATGACCGGCACCTCGCCGTAGCGCGCGGTCTCGTGTGTCGGGCAGGTCGGTTCGACCCGCAGCACCTGGCCGGCCGCCGCGGCGGCGGTCCGGGCGAAGGGGTGGAAGATGGTCTGACGCCAGGCGGGCCCGCCCGGCTCGGTCATGATCGGCGCGATCACGTTGACCAGTTGGGCCTGGCTGGCCGCGGTGACCCGGTCGCTGTGGCGCAGCAGCGAGATGAGCAGACCGCCCACGACAACGGCGTCGGCCAGGTGGTAGCGGTCCTCGATGACGCGGGGCGCCACCGGCCAGTCGGTGCGCGGCTGCTGCGCCTGGTGCCGGCTGAGGTACCAGACGTTCCACTCGTCGAAGGAGAGCATGATGCGCTTCCGGTTGCGCAGGCGCGCCCCCACCGCGTCGGCGATGGAGATGACGGAGTCGGCGAAACGGTCCATCTCGACCCCCGAGGCGAGGAAGCTCGCGAGGTCCCCGTCACGCTCCTCGTAGTAGGCGTGCAGCGAGATGTAGTCGACCTGGTCGTAGGTGTGCTCCAGGACGGTGGCCTCCCACGCGCCGAAGGTCGCCATCTCCGGTCCGGAGCTACCACAGGCGACCAGTTCCAGGTCGGGCTGGGCCATGCGCATCGCGCGGGCCGTCTCGGCGGCGAGCCTGCCGTACTCGTCGGCGGTCTTGTGGCCGACCTGCCAGGGGCCGTCCATCTCGTTGCCCAGGCACCACATGCGGATGCCGTAGGGTTCGGCCGCCCCGTTGGCGACGCGCTGGTCGGACAGGTGGGTGCCGGCGGGATGGTTGGCGTACTCGAGCAGGTCCAGGGCCTCCTGCACGCCTCGCGTGCCGAGGTTGACGGCCATCATCGGCTCGACGCCGGCCTTGCGGGTCCAGCGCATGAACTCGTCCAGGCCGACCTCGTTGGTCTCCAGGCTGTGCCAGGCGAGGTCACGGCGGACCGGACGTGACGCGCGCGGCCCCACGCCGTCCTCCCACCGGTAGCCGGAGACGAAGTTGCCGCCGGGGTAGCGCACGGTCGTCACCCCGAGTTCGCGGGTGAGTTCGAGGACGTCGCGGCGGAACCCGTCGGCGTCGGCGGTGGGATGGTCGGGTTCGTAGATGCCGGTGTAGACGCAGCGTCCCATGTGCTCGACGAACGAGCCGAACGTGCGGCGGTGGACGGGGGCGATCCGCAGGGCCGGATCGAGGGGGAAGGATGCGTTCAGCACGGTGCGCTCTCCTCTGGGGACGGGGAAGGGGACGGTTACGGCTGGGGCCAGCCGTCGGGGGACCAGCGCAGGGGTCGAAGACCGAGCCGGAAGTCTCCGCCCGCGTCGGCGTCGTAGTAGTGGTAGGCGAGGTATCCACCGGAGACCGACTGGCCTCCGGGGCCGATCCGCGACCCGGAGCTCGCCAGGATCACCGTGCCGCCTCCCGCCAGCAGGGGACGGCCGTCACGGTCGTGGTAGGGGCCGGTGACCGCGCGGGAGCGGCCCACCGCGATCCGGTAGGTGCTGGCGCTGCCCTGGCAGCAGCTGTCGAGGGAGACGAACAGGTAGTACCAACCGTGCCGCTCGACGATGTAGGGCGCCTCGATCGCGTTGGGGGGTTCGCCGCGGTCGGCGATGCGCAGCGGTTCGCCCTGGCCCGCGGCCGGCTTGCCGTCGGGCCAGTGCAGGCGCAGCATGCGGATCCCGCTCCAAAAGGAGCCGAACGCCATCCACGGCGTCCCCTCGGCGTCCTCCACGACGCCGGGATCGATCGCGTTGTAGTCGTCGCCGGGGAAGGACTCGGTGACCTTGCCCCGGTCGATCCAGGCGTAGTCGGGGTCGCGGGGGTCGAGCGTGGTGTTGGTGGCCAGCCCGATCAGCGACCGGTTGGAGCCGAACGTCGAGGCGGAGTAGTACAGGTAGTAGGTGCCGTCGTGTTCGTAGACCTCCGGCGCCCACAGGTTGGTGACGCCGGGGATCTCCTCGGCGAGCCAGGCGGGTTTGTCCGCCCAGACGGTCCCCTCGTAGGTCCAGGTGCGCCCGTCAGGCGAGGAGCGGATCTGGATGTTGCCGTCGCCGACCGCCGGATCGCCCGTGGAGAAGACGTACCAGTCCTCCCCCGCCTCGCCTTTGACGAGGGCGGGGTCGTGGACGCGCACGTCCCCGTCGAGCCGGTCGGCCGCGCGCGGCTGCGGCGCCGCGTGCGCGGGGGCCAGGGGGGAGACCGTCAGGACCGCGGCGGCGAGCGCGGCCGCCGTCGTGAGGAATCTGCGTTTCATCGGGACCCTCCTTCGCGGGGGCTCACTTGAGGCCGGCGTCGGTGACCCCGCGCACGACCTGGCGTTGGAAGAGCAGGAAGACGACGAGCAGCGGCAAAGCTCCAAGCACGGCCGCCGCCATGTTCTGCGCGTACTGGATGCCGTAGGCGCCCTGCACGCTCCCCAGGCCGACCGGGACGGTCATCAGGGCGGGGTCGGTGGCGGCGATGAAGGGCCACAGGAAGTTGTTCCAGGACTGGACGAAGGTGAAGATGGCGACGGCCGCGAGGATCGGCCCCGACATCGGCAGCACGACGCTCCACAGGATCCGCGGGTGGCCGGCGCCGTCCAGGCGGGCGGCCTCCTCGTAGTCACGGGGAATGGCGTCGAAGAAGCGTTTCAGGATGAACACCATGACCGGGGCGACGACCTGTGGCAGCGCCACACCCCAGTAGGTGTCGACCAGGCCGAGGAAGGTCATCTCGTCGAACAAGGGGACGATGAGGACCTGCGGTGGCACCAGGATGCCCGCGAGGAACAGCGCGAACAGCGCCCTCCTGCCGGGGAAGCGGGTCTTGGAGAAGGCGTAGGCCGCCAGCACGCACACCATGAGGGTGAGCACGGTGACCACCGTGGAGATGACGGTGCTGTTGACGAGCCAGCGTTGGAGGTCGCCACGGGCGAGGACGAGCCGGTAGGCCTCCAGGGTGGGCTCCAGCGGCAGCCAGCGGATGGGCACGGCCGTCGTCTCCCCCTCGGGTTTGAGCGAGGTGAGCACCGCCCAGACCAGAGGGATCAACCACACGACGGCGAGAACGAGGGCGGACACGGTGACCATGGCGCCGCCCGCGGTGATCCGCGGGCGCGGCCTGCTCCCCTCCGTGGCGCCGCGGGAGGGACGGAGGGTCGCGGTGGGGGCGCTCATGCGCTCTTCCCCTTCCCGGAGAACAGCCGGAACTGGACGAGGGAGACCACGACGATCACCGCGAAGAGCAGGTAGGAGATCGCCGAGGCGTAGCCGATGCGCAGACCGGTGAAACCGCTGTCGAAGATGTAGCCGATGATGGGGCGGGCCGCGTAGTCGGGGCCTCCCGCACCGGCCGTCATCAGGTAGGCCTGGTCGAACAGCTTCAACGAGGCCACCAGTTGCAGCGTCACGATCAGGGCGGTGGTGCGGTGCAGCAGGGGCAGCGTGATGTGGCGGAACCGCTGCCAGGGGTTCACGCCGTCGAGGGCCGCGGCCTCGTAGACGTAGGCGGGGATGCCCTGGAGCGCGGCCAGGTAGAGCAGGAAGTTGAATCCGACCGTCCACCACACGGTGGTGATGGCGATCGCGACCAGCACCGTGTCCTTGTCGGTGAGCCAGTTCACCTCGGGCAGCCCGACCGCCTGGAGCGCGCCGTTGACCATGCCGAACCCCGGCTGGTAGAGCCAGGTCCAGATGAGCGTCACCACGGCGACCGGCAGCAGGAACGGGGCGAAGAAGGAGAAGCGCAGGAACCAGCCCAGGCGTGAGACCCGGTGGGTGAGCAGGGCCATGCCCAGGGCGATGAGGACCAATGGGGGCGTGCTGATGAGGGTGAACAGCAGGGTCACCCACAGCGACTGCCACACCGCGGGATCGCCCAGCATCTCGCTCCAGTTGGCCAGGCCCACGAAGGAGGAGCCGGCCCGGCCGAGGCTGCGATCGGTGAAACTGGTCCACAGGCCGGCGAGCATCGGCCAGACGAGGAAGACGGCGAACAGGACGGTGAAGGGGAGGACGAACCACAGGCCGGCCCAGGAGGACACGTGGCGAGTGCGGGCACGGCCCCCGGGCGGGGCCGGGGACACGGCGCGCGCCGCTTCCGGCGGCGCGATGTCGGTGGACGGGGTCATGTCGGACTCCAAGGGGGATGGCGGGCCCGGGTCACACCGGCGCGGGGGTCTCGATGAGCTTGCGGGTGGCCCGTTTGAAGGCGTCGAGGGCCCGCTCGGGCGTCGTGGAACCGTTGTGGACGCCCGCGAACAGGGAGCTCGCCTCGTTCTGTAGTTGCGCCGCCGAACCGCTGAACCACGCCTCGGGGTCGAACTGGACGTTGACCGCCGCGTCGCGGTAGTCGGCCTGCGGTTCCAGGCGGGCGTACTCGGCGCTCTCGGTCACCGGCAGGTAGGCGGGGACGTGTCCGCCGCCGGCCCAGGTGATGCTGTGCTTGAGCATCCACGCCGCGTACTCCACGGCGGCGCGCACCGCCGCGTCGTCGCGGGTCCTGCGGTGGGGCAGCACCAGCGCGTGGGAGTCGCCCTGGCCCAGTTCGTCGCCGTACAGACCGGGGAAGGGACGCATTCCGAAGTCCATCCCCGCCGCCTGGGCGGTGGCGATCTCCCAGTTGCCGGCGAACATGAGCCCGCAGATGCCGTTGACGAAGTTCGCCGGGGTGCCGGGGGCGTCCGACGCCGAGGGCGCCAGCCCCTCCTCCGAGACCCGGCGCAGGAAGTCGAGGGCCTGGAGCGCCTTGTCGTCGTCGATGCCCACGTCCCCGTCGAAGGTCATCTCGCCGCCGAGTTGGCGGTACAGGGACCAGAACTGGCGCCAGGCCCCCGTGGTGTCCATGACGACCCCGTAGCCTCCGGTGACGTCCTTGACCGCGGCGAGCAGGTCGAGGAATTCCTCGACGCCGTCCGTCTCGATGAGCCGCCCCTGCGGGTCGAGCACGCCGGCCCGCGCGCAGATCTCGCGGTTGTAGTAGGTGACGACCAGGTGGGTGTCCAGCGGGATCGCGTACAGCTCGCCGTCGACCGTGCACTTGTCCCAGACGTTGGGCAGGACGGTGTCGGGGGTGACGCCGTACTCGGCGAGCAGCTCGACGGGGATCGGGTCGATCAGGGTGCCCGGTCCCATGCCGCGCAGCCGGGACAGGTGCAGGGTGGCGACGTCGAAGGCCCGGCCGCCCGCGGCGCCCATCGCGAACTTGGTGTAGAAGGGGTTGCCCCACAGGTAGGTGGTGGGGCGGAAGTCGATCTGGGGGTGCTCCCTCTGGTAGGCGTCGTGCATCTCGACCATGCGGACGCCGTCGCCGCCGGTGAACAGGTTCCACTGACGCAGGACGGTCCGGGACTCGCCGACCGTGGCGATGCCGCCCCCACAGCCGGCCAGCCCGATCCCCGCGGCGGTGAGGGCTCCCGCCAGGAACCCGCGCCGCCCGATGGCCGGCGCGGGGGCCGGGAGCGGCGTTTCTTCTGTGCGCATGGCATCTCCTCTGCCTGGTGATGCGCCGTAGGTGCGGCCGTCCCCCGGGGGCCGCGGTGCGGGGTGCGCGAGGCACCCCCTCGGGTGTGTGACTCGGACACAGCCGGAGCCCGGCGCGGGCCGGAGCCCGCGCCGGACCGGTCAGACCTGGACCAGCTCGATACCGGTCAGGGTGCACAACGCCGCCCAGTCGGCGGCGATCCGGCCGAGGTTCATGACCATGTGGTGGGTGCCGCCGGCCCGCAGCCAGGCGTCCATGCAGCCGCGGACTCCGCTGTCGGGACGGAACTGGCCGTAGGGCATCTCCAGGGCCGGCAGCTCCTGGGAGTCCAGTACCTCGCCCTCGGCCACGACCAGCCGGAACCGCTCGCCGCCGAGGTAGACCAGGGACGCGAGCGTCGCGGGGCCCGGCTGGATGCGGAACAGCAGGGTGGGCGGGTCGTCGAGGCGGCCGATGCCCAGCGGGCGCTTGATCAGCCGGATCGGCTCGTCGGAACGCGCGACCCTCCAGTTGCCCTCGCCCATGTGGCTCATGAGGATGGAGTCACTGGGGAAGTCCATCGCGTACATCTCGGTGAAGTGCCCGTCTCCGGCGAGCTGGTGCCCCGCGTAGACGATGGACGCGGCGAGCACGTCGCCCTCGCCGGCGAACCCGTACCCCTTGGCCATGAGGCTGGAGGCCGAGGCCATGGGCAGCCGGGCGAACCGCCCGTCCTCGGCGATCGCGTCGAAGTGGGTGGAGTAGGCGCCGATGCCGCGCCGGGCGAGAATCCGCTCGATCGCGATCTGCATGCGCGCGTGGTCGCCGCGTTCCTCCTTGGACAGGCGCGGGTCGACGTCGAACCGCTCGTCCTCCCAGGCCATCAGCTCCTCGACGGCGGAGTCGGGCAGTTCCTGTACGGTGCGGTGCAGCTCGCCGGGGGCGATCGCGACGACCTCGGGGCCGAGCCTGCGCAACAGGGCGGACTCGTCCACGCGGGCGTCGCCCATGCCGTTCATCGCGTACCCGAACACGCCGACCTTCAGCGTCTTCCACGCGGTGACCGCCCGCGCGGCGCGCGCCCAGCGGCCGACCCGCTCGACGAAGGCGTCGTCGTTCCACTCGCCGGTGACCACCTCGAAGGGCAGGCCGGCGCGGACCATCGCGTTGGCGGTGTCCTGCGCGCCGTGGATGCCCTGGTTGTAGGTCATGTCGTCCATGTCCCAGGCCGGCGTCACCGCGGGGTCGGGCTGGACGTTGGCCAGGCACACCGGAAGGCGCATCCCGGCGAAGAGCCGGGCGGCCCGCAGCGACGGCGCGTAGGTGAGCATCACGATCAGGACGCCGTCGAGGTCGGCGTCCTCGAACGCGCGGACCGCGCGCTCGGTCTCCTCCCGGCCCTTCACCGGCCCGCCGACGACGCACTCGGCGACGCCGGAGAGACGCTGGGCGATGTCACGCGCGTAGCCGGCCTGGCGTTGGGTGATCCCCGGGATCATGTGGTCGTAGAGCTCCTGCATGATCCCGAGAACCCCGATGCGGGGCAGACGGTCGGTCACGAACCGGCTCCTTCCGTGGTGTCGTCGGCGGCCCGCTGGCCGTAGACGTTCTGGTAGCGGTGGTAGAGGGCGTCGACGTGCTCGGGCGCCAGCGGTTCGACGGGACCGTGGACGCGGGCCAGGTGGACGGTGCGCGCGACGTCCTCGCACATCACCGCGGCCTTGACCGCCGACCGGGCGTCGCGGCCGATCGTGAAGACCCCGTGGCTGCGCATGAGCACGGCGGGCGAGCGGTGTCCCGTCAGCGTCGCGACGATGCCCTTGCCGATGTCGTCGCCGCCGATCAGCGCGAACGGCCCGACGGGGATCTCGGCCCCGAACTCGTCGGCCATGGCCGTGATGGCGCACGGGATCGCCTCGCCGCGCGCCGCCCAGGCGGTGGCGTAGGGACTGTGGGTGTGGACGACCCCGCCGACCTCGGGCATCTCGCGGTAGACATAGGCGTGTGCGGCGGTGTCGCTGGAGGGGGCGTAGGCGCCGTCGACCACGGTTCCGTGAAGGTCGGTCACGACCATCGATTCGGGGGTGAGGTCGTCGTAGAGCACTCCGCTCGGTTTGATGACGATGAGGTCGGTTCCCGGCACCCGGGCGGAGATGTTTCCGCTGGTCCAGGTGACCAGGCCCCAGCGCACGAGTTCGTCGTGCAGGGCGCAGACCTCGCGGCGTAGTCGGTCGACGCTGTCGGTGGGCACGGTCGTCGGCTCCTTCCGTGGCCGGTGGCCGTCAGGGGGTTCGGGGTCAGCCGGGGGTGACCCGGTTGCGGATGCGGCGCAGGCGGTGCAGCGCCCCGTCGCCGCCGCGGCCGAAGTGGTCGTGGAGGTCGGTGTAGATCGCGTAGAGCTCGTCGTAGGCGTCGGCCCGCTCCGGGTCCGGCAGCACGGCCGCCTCGCGGACCCGGCCCATCGCCGCTGAGGCCGCGTGGATGTCGGGATAGGCTCCGGCCGCGACGGCGGCGTGGATCGCGGCGCCCAGGGCCGGCCCCTGGTCGGAGACGATGGTGTTGAGGGGGCGGCGCAGCACGTCGGCGTAGACCTGCATGACGAAGGGGTTGCGCACCAGCCCTCCGGCGACCGTGAACTCGGTGACCGTGACTCCGGAGGCGTCGAAGGCGTCGACGATGGTCCGCGCGCCGAAGGCGGTGGCCTCGACGAGGGCCCGGTAGATCTCCTCGGGCCGGGTGGCCAGGGTGAGCCCGGCGATGACGCCGGACAGGTCGTGGTCGACGAGGACCGACCGGTTCCCGCTGTGCCAGTCCAGGGCGACCAGTCCGTGGCCGCCGACCGGCTGGCCCGCGGCCTTGGCGGAGAGCAGGTCGTGGATCGAGACGCCGAGCTCGCCGGCCTGGCGGACGTAGTCGTCGGGCACCGAGGTGTCGGCGAACCAGCCGAAGATGTCGCCGACCCCGCTCTGCCCCGCCTCATATCCCCACAGCCCCGGCACGATGCCATCGCGGACCACGCCGCACATGCCGGGCACCTCGGCGAGGACGTCGGAGTTCATCACGTGGCAGGTGCTGGTGCCCATGACCGCGAGCATCTGGCCGGGGGCGACCGTCCTGGCCGCGGCGGCGGTGACGTGGGCGTCGACGTTGCCCACGGCCACGGCGATGCCCTCCGGCAGCCCGGTCCACTCGGCCGCGCGCGAGGTGAGCCCTCCCGCGCGTCCGCCGAGCTGGGAGAGCGGATGGGCCAGCTTGTCCTCGACGAATCCGGCGAAGTCGGGATGGAGTGCGGCGAGGTAGCCGCGGTCGGGCCAGGCGCCGTCCTGGTGGATGCCCTTGTAGCCGGCGGTGCAGACGTTGCGCGTCTCGCGGCCGCACAGTTCCCAGACGATCCAGTCGGCCGCCTCGATCCAGCGGTCGGTGCGCTCGTAGATCTCCGGATCCTCGCGGAGGACCTGGAGCGCCTTGGCGAACTCCCACTCCGAGGAGATGCGGCCGCCGTAGCGGGCCAGCCACCGTTCCCCCCGCTCGCGGGCGACCTGGTTGACGAGGTCGGCCTCGGGCTGGGCGGCGTGGTGCTTCCACAGTTTGGGGTAGGCGTGCGGGCGGTCGGTGTAGTCGGGCAGCTCGCACAAGGGGGTTCCCTCGGCGGTGACCGGCAGCACGGTGCAGGCGGTGAAGTCGGTCCCGATCCCGATGACCTGGTCGGGGGCGACCCCGCTGGCCGCCAGGGCCTCGGGGACGGCGCGGCGCAGTACCTCGCGGTAGTCCTCGGGGAGTTGGAGCGCGGTGTCGGGTGGGAGCCGTCGCGTTGATCCGGGCAGCGTCTGGGAGATGACGCCGTGCTTGTAGGGGCAGACGGCGCTGGCGAGTTCGGCGCCGTCGGAGACCCTGACGACCACGGCGCGGCCGGACAGTGTCCCGAAGTCGACCCCGATCACCACGGGAGTCACATTGTTAGCGTTAACATCAGGAGACACGGGGGTTCCCCTCCTCATGGGGTCATCTGAGCTGCACGGGAGCGGTACTGGCCCGCACCACCAGTCGGGCCGGAACGACGTCGCGGAGGTCCTCCTCCGTCTCCGTCGCACCGGCCGACCCCTTCCGCGCGCGCCGGTCGATCTGGTCCACGAGCAATCGGATGCTGCGACGTCCCACGTCGCTGAAGTTCTGCCACACGGTGGTCAGCGGCGGGGTGAAGAACTCCGCTTCGGGAACGTCGTCGAACCCGGCCACGCTGACCTCTTCGGGAATCCGGATCCCCGCCTCCCCCAGCGCCCGCAGCACTCCCAGCGCCATCTGGTCGTTGGCCACGAACACGGCGGTGATGCGGGGGTCCTCGGCCAGGCGCAGCCCGATCTCATACCCCGAACGCGGGCTCCAGTCGCCGCGGAGCGGTTCGGGGATCGGCGCCCCGGCGGCCTCCAGCGCCTCGCGCCAGCCCTGGACCCGCCCTTCGGCCTCCAGCCACTCCATCGGGCCGGCGACGTGGTGGACCGTGCGGTGGCCGAGTCCCAACAGGTGCTCGGTGACGGCGCGGGCCCCACCGACCTGGTCCACGCACACGACGGGAAGGCCCGGGGCCCGACCGCCCTCCACCGCGACCAGGGGCCTGGCCACCGACACGTCCGTCAACGACTCCACCGCGGCGCGCTGCGGCGCGATCACGATGCAGCCCTCGACCGACTGTTCGGCCAGGTAGTCCAGTGCCTCGCGGACGGAGGCGCGGGAGATGTCGGTGAGCGTGACGATGCTGACGAAGTAGCCGGCCTCCCGGGCCGCTCGTTCGATCCCCGACAGCGTGCTCGCCGGCCCGTAGAGGGTGGTGTCGAAGGTGACCACGCCGAGGACGTTGGTCCGCCGGGTGACCAGGGCGCGGGCCGAGGAGTTGCGGTGGTAGCCCAGTTGTTCGATGGCGGCCTGGACCCGCGCCTGGGTCTCGGGGCGGACGTTGGGATGGCCGTTGAGCACGCGGGAGACGGTCTGGTGGGACACCCCCGCGAGCCGGGCGACATCCGCCATGACCGGGCTGCGGCCGTTCTCGGAGGACATGGGCGATCGACACCTCGTGAAGTTTCCGTTAACGCCGGTGTGACGTGAGCTACATTGTTAGCGCTAACAAACGAGGCGTCAAGGGGTTCGGGTTATCTGGATCACACCGCCTGGACGGCGGCGCGCGCCCTTCCCCGGTGCCGCGCGCGGCCGGTCATCCCACCAGCCGGCGGTGCCAGGCCAGCGCCGAGGTGTCGGTCAACGACGCCACCTGGTCGATTACCACCCGCAGCGCCGCGGCGTCACCGGGCGCGTGCTCGTAGTCCGCCCGGAAGGGCTCCTCCAACGTTCCCGGGGCGCCCAGCCAGATCGCCGCGACGAGCTCGGCGATCACCTCGCGCTCCCGCGCCTGGTACTCCAGCGCCTCCGAGCGCGCCATGACGTAGTGGACGGCGACCGCCTTGAGCAGGGCGCACTCCAACAGCCGACGACGCGGCACGACCAGCGTCGCGGCATAACGGCTGAGCGGTCCGGGACCGTGGACGCGACGGGTGGCCGCCTCCGCGGCCCTGCGGAAACGGCCGATGAGCTCGCTGGTGAGGTTCTTCAGCGCGGCGAGCGAGCGCAGGTCGCCGGTGTAGCGGTCCGGCCAGAAGGGTTCGGCCAGCAGCGCGTCGAAGACCTCGGCCAGCTCGGCGGGCGAAGCGTCGGTGTAGGCGCGCGCGGCGATCGCGCAGACCTCGGCGCGCTCGGTCGCGCTGCGCAACGCCGCCAATTGGATCAGGCCCGCGTGGATCCCGTCCTCCAGGTCGTGAACGGAGTAGGCGACATCGTCGGCCCAGTCCATGACCTGGGCCTCCAGGCAGGTACGGGTGCCCGGCGCCCCCTCGCGCACCCAGGCGAAGACCTCGGCGTCGTCGGGATAGTGGTTGAACTTGTTGCCGGCGGCCCCCTTCGCGCCGCGCGCCCAGGGGTACTTCAAGGTGGCGTCGAGGGCGGCGCGGGTGAGGTTGAGGCCGGCGCTGCGTCCCCCCTCGGTCACGACCTTGCCCTCCAGGCGGGTCAGCAGCCTCAGGCTCTGGGCGTTGCCCTCGAAACCGCCGCACTCCCGCGCCGCGGCGTCGAGCGCGGACTCGCCGTTGTGGCCGAACGGCGGATGTCCCAGATCGTGGGCGAGGCAGGCGGTCTCGACCAGATCCGGGTCGCATCCCAGCGCACCGCCGAGCTCACGGCCGATCTGGGCGCACTCCAGCGAGTGGGTGAGCCGGGTCCGCGGGAAGTCGCCCGCCCCCGGGCTGACGACCTGGGTCTTGGCCGCGAGCCTGCGCAGCGCGAAGCTGTGCAGGACGCGGGCGCGGTCGCGTTCGAACGGGCCGCGGGCGCGGTTCTTGGGTGGTTCGAGGACCCAGCGCCGCAGGTCGTGGTCGGCGTAGCCGGGCGGGGCGGCCCCGGCGGTCGCGGTCATGGCTTGGTCCCGGATTCGCTCGTCGTGCTCAGGCGGCGTCGACCTGCAACGACGAGCTGTCGCCGAAGATCCAGTAGTACCAGAGGGACGCCGTCTCGCGGGTGATGTACCACAGCTGGGTCCGGCGCTCCTGGACCGCCGGACCGGAGCGGGCCGGCGAGGTGGCCGCCTCTATCCCGAAGTCCTCGGCCATGATGCGCGAGCGCAGTGAGTGCCACGGGTCGGTGACGATGACGGCGGTGGTCCAACCGTTCTGCTGGAACACCCCCGACACCGCGTCGATGCTCTGCAACGTGTCGCTTCCCCGGTCCACGGCGACGATCCGCTCTCCCGGAACGCCGTGGCGGATCAGCCAGTCGCGACCGCTGCCCGCCTCGGTGAAGTTGTCACCCGGCTGGTTACCGCCGACGGTGACCACGGTGGGGGCCACGCCCTCGGCGTACAGCTCCGAGGCGTGGGCCAGGCGGGCCTCGAAGATCGGCGAGGGACGTCCGTTGTACTGGCTGGCGCCCAGCACGATGATCGCGTCGGAGACGGGACGATCGTCCTGCCGCGCGGTGTACCACACCCAGGCCCAGGTGCCGCACGGCAACGCCACGGCGATCGCCAGCACCAGCGCGAGGATCCGTCCGACGGGCGGGCGCCGTCGGCGCGGGCGAGGCGTCCGGCCCCCGGACGGCGGGGGCGGGGCGTCCTCGGCCGTCGGGCGGGGGCGGCGCAGTTCGCGGGTGCGCCCCGGATCGCCGTCGGGCATCGTCCGGGTGAGCGTGCGGGTGGGCTCGCCCCCCGCCGGCTCCGTGGCGGGCCTGACCATGGTGCGGGTGCGGTCGGGGTCGCCGACCGTGGCCTCGACGTCGGCACGGACGAACCGTAGTGTCTCCTCCGCGCCGGGCGGGAGGCCTGGCCCGTCGTCCCCGCGCGGTTCCTCACCGGTTGCCCGCACGTCTCACCCCCTGAGTGGCTGTTGACCCGCCTGACGATAACCACAAACAGCTGCAAAAAGGAGTTTCGTCGGCGAAATCGGCGGTTCTTCGTCCCCGGCGAGCGCGGCGTCACGGACGCGGCGTTCGGGGCGCCGGTCTCGTTCATGCTACGAGAAGGTCACGGCGGTTTTTGTCACCGTGGCCCCGCCGGGTCGGGAAAACCGGGACCGGTGTGGCGCGGGGCACACCACACCGGAGGGGTCGTCAGGAGCGGGCCGCGGCCCGACCCGCCTCCAACCGGGCGACGGGCACCCGAAACGGCGAACAGGACACGTAGTCCAGGCCCACCTCGTGGAAGAAGTGGACCGACGCCGGGTCGCCCCCGTGCTCCCCGCACACGCCGAGCTTGATGTCCGGGCGGGCGGCGCGTCCCTCCTGCGCCGCGAGCCGCACCAGCCGGCCGACACCGTCCACGTCGAGCGACTCGAACGGGGAGACCCCGAACACCCCCTTCTCCAGGTAGTTGGAGAAGAACGACGCCTCGACGTCGTCGCGGGAGAAGCCCCATACCGTCTGGGTGAGGTCGTTGGTGCCGAAGGAGAAGAACTCGGCGTTCTCCGCGATCTGCCCTGCGGTGAGCGCGGCGCGGGGCAGCTCGATCATGGTGCCGATGGGGAAGTCCAGCTCCACCCCGTGCTCGGCGCCGACCTCGGCGAGGACCCTCAGGGACTCCTCGCGGATGATCTCCAGCTCCTGGACCGTGCCCACGAGCGGGATCATGATCTCCGGGCGCGGCCGCCCGCCGGCCTTGATCCGGTCGGCGGCGGCCTGGGCGATCGCCCGGACCTGCATCGTGAACAACCCCGGCACGACCAGGCCCAGCCGTACCCCGCGCAGGCCCAGCATCGGGTTCTGCTCGTGGAGCCGGTGGACGGCCTGGAGCAGCCGCAGGTCGCCCTCGTGCTCCTCGCCGCGCGCCTCGGCGACCGCGACGCGCACCGACAGCTCGGTGATGTCGGGCAGGAACTCGTGCAGCGGCGGGTCCAGCAGCCGGACCGTCACGGGCAGGCCGTCCATGGCCTCGAAGATGCCGGTGAAGTCCTCACGCTGCAACGGCAGCAGCGCCGCCAGCGACTCCTCGCGCTCCTTGTCGGTGTCGGCGAGGATGAGGCGTTCGACCAGGGTCCGCCGATCGCCGAGGAACATGTGCTCGGTCCGGCACAGCCCCACGCCCTGCGCTCCCATCCGGCGGGCCCGGGCCGCGTCCTCGGGGGTGTCGGCGTTGGCGCGCACGTTCATCCGCCGCGCGGCGTCGGAGTACTGCATGAAGCGGTGGACCGCGCGGACGAGGTCGTCGGCCTCGTCGGAGGCCGGGTCGATCTCGCCCTCGAAGTAGCGCACGACCGGGGAGGAGGCGACCGGGACCTCGCCGAGGAACACCTCGCCGCTGGTCCCGTCGATCGAGATGACGTCCCCTTCCTCGACGACCTCCCCACCGGGCGCGGTCATCCGGCGGTTCTTGGTGTCGATGTCGAGTTCCTCCGCGCCGCACACGCAGGTCTTGCCCATCCCCCGCGCCACGACGGCGGCGTGGGAGGTCTTGCCGCCACGGCTGGTGAGGATGCCCTGGGCGGCGATCATGCCCTCCAGGTCGTCCGGGTTGGTCTCGCGACGGCACAGGATGACGTTCTCGCCGCTGCGCGACCACTTGATGGCGGTGTAGGAGTCGAACACCGCCTTGCCGACCGCCGCGCCGGGCGAGGCGTTCATGCCCCGTCCCAATCGGTGCCGTGGGGCCTCGTGGTCGAAGCGGGGGAACATGAGCTGGGCGAGCTGGTCGCCGGTGACCCGGCCCACCGCCTCGTCCAGGCTGATCATCCCCTGGTCGACCAGCTGGTCGGCGATCCGGAAGGCCGCGGCCGCGGTCCGCTTGCCGACACGGGTCTGGAGCATCCACAGCTTGCCGCGCTCGATCGTGAACTCGATGTCGCACAGGTCGCGGTAGTGGTTCTCCAGTTTCTCCATGATGGCGAGCAGCTCGCCGTAGCTCTTGGGGTCGATCCGCTCCAGCTCGGCCAGGGGCAGGGTGTTGCGGATCCCCGCGACGACGTCCTCGCCCTGGGCGTTTTGCAGGTAGTCGCCGTAGACCCCCTGGCGGCCCGAGGCGGGGTCACGGGTGAAGGCCACCCCGGTGCCGGAGTCCATGCCGAGGTTGCCGAACACCATCGAGCAGACGTTGACGGCGGTGCCGAGGTCGGCGGGGATGCGTTCCTGGCGGCGGTAGAGCACGGCACGCGGCGCGTTCCAGGAGTCGAACACCGCGGTGATCGCCAGACGCATCTGTTCGCGGGGGTCGGCCGGGAAGTCACGGCCGGTCTGCTCACGGACGATGTCCTTGAAGACCTCGACCAGGGAGGCGAAGTCCGCGGCGTCGAGGGCGAGGTCGTCGGTGACGCCCTTGCGGCGCTTGAGGTCGTCGATGGCGTCCTCGAACAGCTCGCCGTCGATGCCCTGGACGGTCTTGCCGAACATCTGGATCAGGCGGCGGTAGGAGTCCCAGGCGAACCGTTCCTCGCCGGCCTGCGCCGCCAGGCCGTGCACCGCCGCGTCGTTGAGGCCGATGTTGAGAACGGTCTCCATCATGCCGGGCATGGAGAACTTCGCGCCGGAGCGGACGCTGACGAGCAGCGGGTCGTCGGCCTGGCCGAGTCTCTTGCCCATGGCCTCCTCCAGGGCGGTCAGCGCCTCCTCGATCTGCGCGTCGAGCCCCTCGGGTACCCGGCCGTGTTCGAGGTAGTGCCGGCAGGCGTCGGTGGTGATCGTGAAGCCGGGCGGAACCGGGAGACCGAGGTTGGTCATCTCCGCGAGGTTGGCGCCCTTGCCGCCGAGCAGGTCCTTGAGGTCCTTGTTGCCCTCGGTGAAGTTGTAGACGTACTTGGGCACGGGAACTCCTTGCTTGCGTCGAGGCCCGCGGGGCCTCGTGACCCCGAATGGGCGCGACTCTATCCGGACAGCGAAAAAATCTTCCCCAGCACACCCCGTTATCCGCGTTTTCGCAGCACACAGCGCCGTTTTGGTTTAGACCAAAGGTCTAATCGACGATTTCGGAGAGACCCAGGTCACCGGGGTTCTCACTCCTCCACGCGAAGCGGCGGGCCGACACTTCCCCTCATCACGCCACCCGACCGCCACCCCGCCCGTCTTCTGGTCCACACTGACCGGGAGAGGCCTCGCGGATCACCCTCGAAGCCCCTTCCCCTGTGCCGAGAGCCACATTCCTACCGACAAGTAACCTACGGTTGCGTAGGTAGAGTTCTGGACAGGGCAGCACAGCCCTCGCGGCCACCGGTGCTGCCGGAGCCGACCCGACGGAGAAGAGAACGTGCCTCCAGACCACAGCGACGACGCGCCGAACCAGCCCTCCACGGAGCCCACCCCGAGGAGACCCGAGAGCCCCTTGGACAAGGCCGGCTCCGCGGCGTCAGACCTGCTGAACGTGGTCAAACCCCGATTGCGCGGCTGGCTCCACCTGGGCACCGCCCCACTGGCCCTGGCCGCCGGCATCGTGCTCGTCGCCCTGGCCCCCACCGGCCTGTCCCGGCTGGCCAGCGCCGTCTACGCGCTCAGCTCCGTGTTGCTGTTCAGCACCTCGGCGATCTACCACGTGGGCCGCTGGTCGGCCAAGGGCATGGCGATCCTCCGGCGGATGGACCACTCCAACATCTATCTGATCATCGCCGGGACCTATACGCCCTTCGTCCTGCTCGTGCTCGACGGCACGCTGCGCACCGCGATGATCTCGCTGATCTGGGGCGCGGCCATCGCCGGCGTGCTGTTCAAGGTCTTCTGGCTGAACTCACCACGCTGGCTGTCCACCGCGCTCTACATCGCGGTCGGCTGGGTGGCCGTCCTCTTCGTCCCCCAGCTGGTGGGCGGCACCCACCCGGCGACCTGGATCCTCATCCTGGTCGGGGGCATCCTCTACAGCGCCGGAGCGGTCGTCTACGGCCTGAAGCGTCCCGACCCCGCGCCTCGCTGGTTCGGGTTCCACGAGGTCTTCCACTCGTTGACGATCGCCGCCTACGTCTGCCACTACATCGCGGTGTCGTTCGTGGTCTACGGGTCGGGCTGACCAGCGGTCTGGCCACTTCCGGACGGGCAGTCACGATTCGCTCACACGACCGGACGGTAAGGGTGAAACCTCACAAAACTCCGGAATCACCTCGGTAGGTTGAGGACCGATCCTGATGGCCGTGTGCGGCCGTGAGGACCGAGTGAGGCGGCCGGACACCACCATCCCCCCGGATCCGGCCGTCTCCCTTCCTCGAACGAGCGAAGGCCCCGCACGTCGGACGTGCGGGGCCTTCGCTCGTGGAACCGGTCAGCAGCCGGGCAGGCGCTCGAACAGGTAGGTCTCGACCTGGTCGATGGAGACGCGCTCCTGGCTCATCGTGTCGCGCTCGCGCACGGTCACCGAGTCGTCCTCAAGGCTGTCGAAGTCGACCGTGACGCAGAACGGGGTACCGACCTCGTCCTGGCGGCGGTACCGCCGGCCGATCGCCCCGGCGTCGTCGAAGTCGACGTTCCACCGCTTGCGCAGGCGCGCCGCGAGGTCGCGCGCCTTCGGCGACAGGTCGGCGTTGCGCGACAGCGGAAGCACCGCCGCCTTGACCGGCGCCAGACGCGGGTCCAGCCGCATGACGACGCGCTTTTCGAGCTTGCCCTTGGCGTTGGGCGCCTCGTCCTCGTTGTAGGCGTCCAGCATGAACGTCAGCATCGCGCGGTCCACACCGGCCGCCGGCTCGATGACGTAGGGGACGTAGCGCTCCTTCTTCTCCTGGTCGAAGAAGAGCAGGTCGGTGCCGGACTTCTCCGAGTGCGTCCGCAGGTCGTAGTCGGTCCGGTTGGCGATGCCCTCCAGCTCGCCCCACTCGCTGCCGACGAAGTTGAACCGGTACTCGATGTCGACGGTCCGCTTGGAGTAGTGGGAGAGCTTGTCCTTGGGGTGCTCGTAGAGCCGCAGGTTGTCCTTTGAGATGCCCAGGTCGACGTACCACTGCATGCGGGTGTCGATCCAGTACTGGTGCCACTCTTCGTCGTCACCGGGCTTGCAGAAGAACTCCATCTCCATCTGCTCGAACTCGCGGGTCCGGAAGATGAAGTTGCCCGGCGTGATCTCGTTGCGGAACGACTTGCCGATCTGGCCGATGCCGAAGGGGATCTTGCGGCGCGCGGACTGCTCGACGTTCTTGTAGTTGATGAAGATGCCCTGCGCGGTCTCGGGCCGCAGGAACGCCAGCCCCGTCTCGTCTTGAACCGGACCCAGGTAGGTGCGCAGCAGGCCGTTGAACATGCGGGGCTCGGTGAAGGAGCCCTTCGCGCCGCAGCTGGGGCAGGCCAGGGCGGCCAGACCGCCCTCGGGCTCGCGGCCGTGCTTCTCCTCGTAGGCCTCGACGAGGTGGTCGGCGCGGAAGCGCTTGTGGCAGGACTGGCACTCGGTGAGGGGGTCGACGAAGGCCTGGACGTGGCCGGAGGCCTCCCAGACCTCACGCGCCAGGATGACGCTGGAGTCCAGCCCCACGACGTCGTCGCGCTCCTGGACCATGGAACGCCACCACTGGCGCTTGATGTTGTTCTTCAGCTCCACGCCCAGCGGGCCGTAGTCCCAAGAGGCGCGCAGACCCCCGTAGATCTCACTGGAGGGGTAGACCAGACCTCGCCGCTTGGCGAGGTTGACCAGGGTATCCATAGCCTCTGACTTGGCAGCCATAGCTGTATAACTCTCCATCCGGCTGGCGGTCGGCGGATCGCGGGAAAGCGCGACGCTCGAGAACAATGAGCTTCCAGCCTATTGGACGCCCGGGTCCTGACGAGCACCAACGGCGCCGCGCCCCGGGTCGGCCTGGGAGACGGGCGGCCTCTCGGGGTCCGGTCCCGGCTCCCCCGACCGGCGGCGCGGGTCCCCGACCGGACCCGCGCCCGACACGCGGGGACAAGGGCGACCGCGGCCGGTCACGGGCTCGTGGCGACCACCTCGAACGCGCTCGGCTCGTCGTGAGCGAGGGCGAGCAGCGGCACCGCGGCGACCTTGACGTCGAAGTCGGAGAGCGCCCTGCGGTAGTAGCCGGCGCCCTCCCACGAGGTCACGACGGTCCACAGGTCCGGGTCGTCGGCCGCGCGGCCGACACTGCCCTCCTTGAAGCCGGGCCTTCGACTCAACGCGCCGAGGGCCTCTCGGGCCCGGGCGACGAAATCGTCGGCGTCGTTCGGGGAGACGGTGTAACGGGTGATGACGATCACCCGACCATCGTGCCACCGTCCTCCCCCTCCGCCTCCCCGACAGCGAGGTCCCCGGGAACGCCGGGACCTCGGTTCCGGCGTTTTGGGCCACGGGCACCGTGGCCGTGTTCCGGCGCGCGCCCCGTGGTCTACTGGTCTATACCGGTAGGTACCACGAGGAAAGGGAGCCCCCCATGACCCTCCGCTTCGAGATCTGCGTCGACGGTGTCGAAGGCGCGCTCATCGCCGAGCGCGCCGGCGCCGACCGGGTGGAACTGTGCTCGGCGCTGTCGGAGGGCGGATTGACCCCGAGCCTGGGAACGGTCGAGGAGACGCTCGCCGCCACCTCCCGGATCCGGGTCCACCCGATCGTCCGGCCGCGTGGGGGCGACTTCGTCTACGACCGGCACGAGGTGGCCGCCATGGAACGGGACGTGTGGGCCTTCGCCACCGCAGGAGTGCCCGGCGTCGTCATCGGCGCCCTGACCCCCGAGGGCAAGGTCGACCGTCCCGCGGTGGAACGCCTGGTCGCCGCGGCCCAGGGACTCTCGGTGACCTTCCACCGGGCCTTCGACATGGCCGCCGACCCCTTCTCGACCCTGGAGGAGCTGATCGACCTCGGCGTACAGCGGGTGCTGACCTCCGGCCAGGAGGCCACCGCCCCGGCCGGCGCGCCGCTGATCTCCGAGCTGGTGCGGCACGCCGGCGGACGGATCTCGATCATGCCGGGCGGCGGGGTGGACGAGCGCACCGCCGCGGACCTGGTGGCCCGCACCGGGGTGGACGAGCTGCACTTCTCGGGGATGGAGACGGTGCCCGTCCCGGTCGCGCACCGCAATCCGCGCGTTCGCATGGCGACCGCGGCGCCGGTCGACGAGACCGAGCGCCGCGTCAGCTCCCCCCGGCGGATCGCGGCCATCATGGCCGCCGCGCGGGAACAGGCCTGAGGACGGCCCGCCCCGGCTACCCCTCTCCGAAGACCCGGTCGACGACGCGCGCGGCCGCGCCGCCGTCGTCCAGCGGGCAGAACTGGTCGGTGAAGGCCCGGTAGCGGTCCGCGTAGGCGCGCGCGACGTCGTCGACCCCGACGATCGACTCGATCACGTCGTCGGACTCCAACAGCAGGGGCCCCGGGGCGGTCTCCTCGAAATCGAAGTAGAACCCGCGCAGGTTGTCGCGGTAGCTCTCGATGTCGTAGGTGAAGAACAGCATCGGCCGGCCGGTGTTGGCGAAGTCGAACATCATCGACGAGTAGTCGGTAACCAGGATGTCGGTGACCAGGAACAGCTCCATGATCTCGGGGTACAGCGAGACGTCGTAGACGAAGTCCTCGCCGACGATCGGCACGCTGTCGACGACGCGCGGGTGGCGGCGGACCAGCAGCACGTGGTCCTCGCCGAGCTTGTCGTACATGCGCCGCAGGTCCAGGTGCAGGTCCAGCTTGTGCTTGCCGCGCGTGTAGTACTTGTCGTCCCGCCAGGTCGGCGCGTAGAGGATCACCTTCTTGCCCTCGGGCAGGCCGAGACGGCGCCGGGTGCGTTCGGCGATCAGCTCCCGGTCGGCGGAGAAGAAGATGTCGTTGCGGGGGTAGCCGGTCTCCAGGATCTCGCCCTCGAACCGGAACGCCCGGCGCAGGATCGGGGTCGCCCACGGGCTCGGCGACACCAGGTAGTCCCACTGCTTGGTCTCCCACGCCAGCTTCTCGTGGTAGTCGCGGGCCTTGCCCCGGATGTTCTCGATGTCGAAGCCGATGCGCTTGAGCATCGAACCGTGCCAGGTCTGCACGACCACCTGTCCGGGACGGCGCGCGAACCAGGCCGGCTGACGGGAGTTGGTGACGATGTAGGCGGAACGGGCCAGAGATTCGTAGAACTCGCGGCCGTTGTGCCGCACCCGGGCGAGGTCGGCCGGGAGGTCGACCTGGCCGTCACGCACCAGCCACGACATCGGGTAGTCGGCCCACCGCCCGCCGCGGGCCCGAAGCTCGGCGTAGATGCTGTGCGGGCTGTCGGAGAACTGCCGGCCGGTGTAGCTGTCGAACAGGATGCCCTCGGTCAGCGCCTCCTCGCGCATCGCGGGGTAGGCCACCTCCCGCAGTTGACGCTGGGCGAAGGTGCCGCGTTCCTCGGGGCGCAGGTCGCTGCCGACCTTCAGCACGGGGGTGTCGAACCCGCTGTCGGCGAACTCGTAGACCCGTTCGGCGGTCTCCATCGTCATCGGCAGCTCGCGGACGACGTCGGGATCCAGCTCGGCCGTGACCTCGTGCTCCTCCTCTCCCGCAGGGCGCACTCGGGCGCCCAGCCGGTAGGTGCCCGCCGGCAGGGAGAGCGTTCCCGACAGGGTGGGGACGTCCGCGGGGGCGAGGAACGCGCGGAACTCCTCGCCGTCGCGCTCCATCGGGAACAGGTGCTGCTCGTCGCGCCCCCTGGCCTTGAGGACCAGCTCGGCGTCCAGGGCCGCGGCGTAGCGGCCGGTCAGGACGAGACGGCGGCCCTCCCAGCTCACACCGTGCAGGACGGGGCGCGCCGACCCCGCGCGCAGCCGGAGATGGCCCGTGCTGGTGCGCTGCACCGCGATCTCGCGGTGCCCGTCACCGGCCGGGTGGGCGGCGAGGGGGAGGTCGTCGGGCACGACGACCGGCAGTACGGTCCCGTCGTCCGCGCACAGTTCGACCCGCCATTGCTCCTGGCGCAGCGCGCCGTTGCCCTCGGAGACCGCGCGGCTGAGCAGGTCGAGGGCCGGGACACGGACGGTGAACCCGGTGTCGGAGGTGTGCAATGGGTATTCGAGCTCGCTCGTCCCGGGGAGCCGGACCAGACGCAACCGGTGCGGTTGCGCCGGCACGGGCGGGACGAACCGGCCGGTGAGCTCCAGCTCGGGCGCCCCCGTCCCCTGGTCCACCCGGTGGCCGGTGAGGGTGACCCGCAGCGGCTCCACCACGATCCGCAGCCGCTGGTCGGCGTCCCAGTCGGGACGGACCCACACGTCCTCGGCCACCTTGCGGTAGGGCGGCCGCTCCGGCGGGCCGGAGACCGGGTTGGCGATGACGCGCCGGCGGACCAGGCCCCGGTTGACCACGACGAGCTCGACCTGCCAGTCCGCCGACCGCCACTGGCCCGACACGCGCAGCCGGGCCGGGTCCACGGTGACCTCGAAACCGCCGTAGTCGTGCCGTGCGGCGTCGGGGACGTCGGGCAGCCGGTACTCGGCGGCCCGGCGCACCTTGACGGGCACCGGCTGGCGCCGCCCCGTCCCGGTCTCGACCAGGAAGGCCAGCAGGTGCTGTTGCCAACGGCGTCCGGCGCGCAGGTGCCGGATGCCGACGCGCCCGCCGATCACCAGCTGGCCGTCGACCCACTCGACCTTCTCGGTCTTTTGGCGCACCTTCAGTTCCTCGTCGAGACGGTAGATCTCGCGGGGCACGCCGGCCGCGGCGTCCTCGAAGAAGGGGTAGGAGATGTAGTAGTTCAGCCCCCGGCGCACCACGGGCGCCTTCTTCAGCTCGACGCTCTTTTGGAAGGTGACGGTCTCCAGGAGGAGGTCCATCCGGCGCTTGCGGACGAGGTGGTAGTTGAGCCGGTGCAGCACGCTCAACTCGTCGAGCACCTCGCGGGAGACGCCGTCGAGATAGGCGTTGACCAGGTCGAGGAAGCGGGCGCGCGCGGCCTCGTCGGCGTCGTCCAGACGCAGCAGGACCCGTCGCAGGTCCCGGGTGAGCGCGACCTGGTCCCACAGGGGCCGGTCGGCGCCGGCCAGGGCGGCGGCCAGGTCATCGATGGCGGTGATCCGCCTGGTCAGCACGTCGATGTCGCTGAGGTCGTTCTTGGTCTCGCGGTCGCGCAGGAGCAGGACCGGGGCGGGGACGGTCGCGACCGCGCGCGCCATGAAGTGGGCGCGCACGATGTCGAGGTCGGCGCAGTCGTCACTCGGGACGGTCTCGGGCAGGCGCTCCCACAGCGAACGGCGCCACACCTTGTTGCCGTAGGTGCGGTCGCCGATGAGGGCGGGGACGTCGCGCACGTGGACCGCGTCGCGGGCCCGGTCGAAGATCTTGCGGTGGGTGGAGGAGGCGCGCGCGCCGAGCTCGTTGAACCGGTAGACGTTCCCGGCGGCCAGGTCGCATCCCGACGTCTCGACGACCGAGGTGAGGTGCTCCAGCGCGTACTCGGTCAGCGCGTCGGCCCCCTCCAGGAAGAGCAGGTACTCCCCCGAGGCGACGGCCGAACCCGCGCGGCGCGCCGGCGCGTGCCCGGGGCTGGCCGAGTCGACCAGCCTGACGGTCGCCCCGCCCAGCGAGCGCCCGTCGTGCGCCTTGGCGACGGCGAGTCCTTCGGCGCGGGCCGAGTCGACGGACTCGCCGTCCTCCTGCTCGCTCTCGTCGCGGTCGCCGTCCTGGGCCGGGGCCTCCTCACCGTCGTCGGTGTCGCCTCCCGGCACCGGAGCGGGCCGCGCCGCGGTTCGGGCGAGGGGGTCCCGGGCCTCGACCGGCACCAGGAGGATTTCGACGTCGGCCATGTCCATGCTCTGCCGGGCCAGTGAGTCCAGGCAGTGCTGCAGGTGGGGCTCTGTGACGTCGAAGGAAACGATGACGCTGAGCTTCGGCACGGAAAAACAGTCTCCCAGGTGATCATCATGCGGAGCGGCGCGTACGACCGGGTGCGTCGGCGCCCGCGACGTGGAGCGACCCTAGGTCGGCATGGGTGAGTGGGTGGTAAACCGCCGTCGGCGGCCGGATCACGCCGCTTCGGCGCCTCCTAACCAAAATAACGGCACTGGCGCGGCCCGATACCTGACTCTCCGCCATCTGGTGTGCTCTCCCTCCGTCCCGACCCGGCGGCGGATAGGCTGCGTTCCCGTCAGCGCCGCAGTCCCGGAGGAGCCGCGTGTCCCCCAAACGCAAGAACTCCCGCACCTCCCGTACCCGTCCCTCCCGACCGGGGCGTCCGCCGTCGTCGGCTGATCCCCGGCCCGCCGCCGGTCCCGCCGGGCCCGGGCTGCGCGCGGCGATCGAGCGCCGCAGCGCGGTGCCGCTCCTGGTGTTGCACAGTGCGCCCCGCTGGGTGCTCCCGATCTCCATGGCGGCGGTGTTCATCGCGGGCCTGCTCCTGGCGGGGGTGGTGGGCGCGTTGCTGCTGGGCCTGCTGGCGCTCTTCTTCGCCTGGCTGGCGTTCCTCAGCTGGCCGACGCTGAAGCAGGCGGAGCGGACGCTGCGCTGCGTGGTGGTCGCGACGCTGCTGCTTCTCGGTCTGCTCCAATCCGGGTTATTTTGACAATCATTTTCGTTTTCGGCATGATGGAGAAGTGTCTGTAGAGGTATCCCGCGTCGAGTCGTCCGCGTCCGCACACGACACGCCCCCCTCGTCGGCCCCACCCGCCTTCCGCGTCGCCGACGCCGTCGTCGAATACGACCGCAAGCCCGTGGTGCGCGGCGTCTCCTTTGAGATCCCGCATGGCGAGGTCGTCGCCGTTCTCGGCGCCAACGGTTCGGGCAAGTCCACCCTGATGCGCGCGATGCTCGGCGTGGTCCCCCTCGCCAGCGGCTCCGTCGAGATCCACGGCCGGCCGGTGCGCGGCTTCCGCGACTGGGGACGCATCGGTTACGTGCCCCAGCGCCTGTCGGTGGGCGGGGGCGTGCCGGCCACCGTGCGCGAGGTGGTCGCCTCCGGTCAGGTGGCCCGCCGGCGCCGGTGGCGCCGGGCGTCCGCCGCCGACCGCGCCGCCGTCGAGCACGCCCTGGAGTCCGTCGGCCTGACCGACCGCGCCCGCGACTCCGTCCACGAGCTGTCCGGCGGCCAGCAGCAGCGCGTCCTCATCGCCCGGGCCCTCGCGGGCGGCCCCGACACCTTCGTCATGGACGAGCCCATGGCCGGCGTGGACGCCGCGAACCAGCAGGCGCTCGCCCGCACGATCGCCGACCTCGCCCGATCCGGCGCGACGGTGGTCCTCGTCCTCCACGAGCTCGGCCCCCTGGCACCGCTCATCGAGCGCGCCGTCATGCTGTCCGACGGCGTGGTCGTGCACGACGGACCGCCTGGCGGCCTTCTCTCCTCCAGCCCCCACCTGCACCCGCACACCAGCGACGCGGCCTCCCTGCCCGCCGCCCCTGCCCTTGAGGTCCCGCTCCGTGACTGACCTGTTCGCCTACGACTTCATGCAGCGGGCGCTGATCGCCGCCCTCCTCGTCGGCCTCGTCGCGCCCGCCATCGGCACCTTCATGGTGCAGCGCCGGCTCGCGCTCCTGGGAGACGGCATCGGCCACATCGCCTTGACCGGTGTGGCGCTGGGCATCCTCACCAGTACCTCTCCGATCTTCACCGCGCTGATCGTCTCGGCCGCCGGCGCGCTCCTGATCGAGCTGGTCCGGGTGCGGACCCGCACCAGCGGCGATGTCGCGCTCGCCCTGTTGTTCTACGGCGGGATCGCCGGCGGTGTCCTGCTGATCGGGCTGGCGCCGGGAGCGAACACGGCGACACTCACCTCGTTCCTGTTCGGCTCGGTGAGCACCGTCAGCACCGAGGACGTCTACGCCGTGATCGCGTTGGCGGTGATCGTCCTCGGCGTTCTCGCCTTCTTCGGCCGGGAGCTGTTCGTCCTGTGCCAGGACGAGGAGGTGGCCCGCGCCCACGGTCTTCCGGTGCGTCTGCTCAGCGCGGTCATCGCGATCACCGCCGCGGTCACCGTCGTCATCGCGATGCGCGTGGTCGGGGTGCTGCTGGTCAGCGCCTTGATGGTGGTCCCGGTCGCCGCGGCCCAGCAGCTGACCCGCAGCTTCCGGGTGACCGTGGCGCTGGCCATGGGCATCGGCGTGGTGGCCTCCCTCGGCGGGGTCTCCGCCGCCTTCTACTCCGGTGCCGACATCTCGCCGGGAGCGGCCATCGTGCTGCTGGCCCTGGCCGTCTTCGCCGTGTCCGTCGGTGTCGGCCAGGTGGTGCGCCGGCGGCGGGGCCGCGGTCCGGTGCCCCAGAAGGGCGCCGAGGCCGTCCCGGCCGGTACGATTCCCCAGACGAAGCCGGGGAGCCTGGATCCGGGGAGCCCATCGACATGAGTACACGACGCGAGACAGTTCGCCAGGCGCTGAACGAGAGCGCCGGTTTCCGCAGTGCCCAGGACCTCTATGCCGATCTGCGCGCCGAGGGCTCGAAGATCGGGCTGACAACGGTCTACCGTGCCCTCCAGGCGCTCAGCGACGCCGGAGAGATCGACGTCTTGCGCACGGACGACGGCGAGGCCGTCTACCGGGCCTGTGTGACCGACACCCACCACCACCACCTTGTCTGCCGCTCCTGCGGCAAGGCGGTCGAGATCGAGGGGCCGGCCGTGGAGAGCTGGGCCGAGGAGTTGGCCCGTCATCACGGGTTCGTCGATCTCACCCACACGGTCGAGGTGTTCGGCACCTGCGGCGATTGCGCGAAGAGCACGGCCTGACGGCCGCCGGGGTTCCCCCCGGCGGCCGTCAGGCCCTCAGCGCAGCCGCTCCAGGTTGGGCCGCTTGGGCCTGATCCCGTCGCCGGAGGACCGTCCGGTCAGCCTGCGCCCGATCCAGGGCACCAGGAACTCGCGCGCCCAGTGCAGGTCCTGCTGGCGCGCCACGTGCCAGGCCATCGGCGGCAGGGCGGGCCAGGGGGCGTTCCAGTCCTCGTCGGCGGGCAGGCCGAGCACCTCGGCCACCCTGAGGGCGAGACGGCGGTGCCCCTCGGGGGACAGGTGCAGCCGGTCGGCGTCCCAGGCCTGCCGGTCGGCGAAGATCTTCATGCTCCACAGGTCGACGACCTGGCAGCCGTAGCGGTCGGCGATGCCGCGCAGGTGCATGTTGTAGGTGGCGATCTTGCCGCGGAAGCGCCGCATGACCGGCTGGAACCCGGTGTCGAAGCCGGTGAAGATCAACACGTCGGCCCCGGTCTCCCGAAGCCGGCCGATCGCCCCTTCGAATATCTCGGCGACCTGGTCGGGGTCGCTGCCCGGGCGGATGATGTCGTTGCCGCCGGCGCAGATGGTCACCAGGTCCGGACGTAGTTCGATGGCGCGGGGCAGCTGCTCCGCGACGATCTGGCGGATCAGTTTTCCGCGCACCGCGAGGTTGGCGTAGCGCACTTCCCCGATGTGGTCGGCCATGTGCTCGGCCAACCGGTCCGCCCACCCCCGATACCTACCGGTCGGCACCGCCGTGCTGTCCGGGTAGGGGTCGCTCATGCCCTCCGTGAAGCTGTCGCCGATGGCGACGTAGGAAACGATGTCCCGCTCGATGGAAAAGCCGCTCATGGTAGACGATCATGCATGCTGAGTCCATGGTTACGCGACAGTAGGTTCGAGGATTTCGACCTTTTGTTGCGCGCCTCACGTCGGCGGGCCGGCCCCGGTGAACGGCCCGCCGACGGTCGCGCGGCGGCGCGCTACCGGGACGGGTCGTCCTCGCGCTCCAGACGCCGCACCCGCTCCGGCGCGGGCCGCTTGGCGGTGACGGAGTCACCCGACGAGCGGCCGGTGAGCCTGCGGCCCACCCACGGCACCAGGAAGCTCCGGGCCCAGCGCAGGTCCTCCCCCCGCGCCGTGAACCAGGGGACGGCGGGGACCGGCGGCCACGGGTCATCCCAGCGCCCCGCCACCGGGACGCCCAGGACTTCGCAGACCTTGAGCGCCAGTCGCCGGTGGCCCTCCGGTGACATGTGCAGCCGGTCGGCGTCCCAGGCCCTGGCGTCGGCGAGGACGCCCATGGACCACTGGTCGACCAGATAGCAGCCGTGCCGGTCGGCGATCGCGCGGATGTTCAGGTAGTAGCGCGCGAACGTGCCGATGAGGGCGCGCATGTAGCCGCCGGTGATGTTGACCCCGGTGAACAGCACGACCTCGCTGCCCGCCGCCCGCAACCGGCGCACCCCCTCCTCCAGCACCAGGGCCAACCGGTCGGGGTCGGCCCCGGGGCGCAACAGGTCGTTGCCCCCCGCGCTGAAGGACACCAGGTCCGGCCGGAGTTCGAGGGCGCGGGGCAGCTGGTCCGCCATGACCTGGCGCAGCAGCTTGCCGCGCACCGCGAGGTTGGCGTAGCGGACCTCGCCGACATGGCCGGCGAGGTGCTCGGCGAACCGGTCGGCCCAGCCCCGGAACTCGCCCTCGTGAACGGCCCGCTCGGGGGTGTGCGGGTCGCCGACCCCCTCGGTGAAACTGTCGCCGATCGCGACGTAGGTGAGGCTGTCTCTGTTCAGGTCGATTGTTCTCACGTCATCCGATCATGCCTGGTCATGCGCTCGGCTCGGCTCCAGGGACGCCGTGGCGGGCCACGGCGGGGACCTCAGCGGCCGGGAGGGGCGGGGTCCGTCACGGGCGGGACCGGGTTGGGCACCGCGCCGCCGTAGCGCCGGTCACGGCTGGCATAGACCTCGCAGGCGTGCCACAGGTGCCGCCGGTCGAAGTCGGGCCACAGCGTGTCGAGGAAGACGAACTCGGCGTAGGCCGACTGCCACAGCAGGAAGTTGGAGATGCGCTGCTCCCCCGAGGGGCGCACCACCAGATCGACGTCGGGAATATCGGGTTCGTCGAGGTACTTGGCCAACGTGGCCTCGGTGATCCGGTCCGGGTTGATCCGCCCCTCGACCGCCGCGCGGGCGATCGCCGCCGCGGCGTCGGTGATCTCGGCGCGACCGCCGTAGTTGACGCAGAACTGGAGGGTGAGCCGGGTGTTGTCCTTCGACAGCTCCTCGGCCTCCTCCAGCTCCTTGATGACGCTCTTCCACAGCCGGCCGCGCCGGCCGGCCCAGCGGACGCGCACGCCGCGGGCGTGCAGCTCGTCCCGGCGGCGGCGCAGCACCTCCCGGTTGAAGCCCATGAGGAAGCGGACCTCCTCGGGCGAGCGCTTCCAGTTCTCGGTGGAGAAGGCGTAGGCCGACAGATAGGGGATGCCCAGCTCCAGCGCGCCCTCGATCGCGTCGAACAGGGAGCTCTCCCCCGCCTTGTGCCCCTCGGTGCGCGGCAGGCCGCGCTCCTTGGCCCAGCGGCCGTTGCCGTCCATGACGAGCGCGACGTGACGGGGGATGAGCTCGCGGGGCAGCTCCGGCGGGCGGGCGCCACTGGGGTGGGGCACCGGGGGCGCGTACTGCCGGGAGGACTTCGACGAGAGGGGGTTGTAAGGACTCAAGAACGCTCCACGAGGCGCAGGGATCGGATTCCGTTTTCGAGGTGCCACTGGAGGTAGGCGGCGACGAGACCGCTGCACTCGGTGCGGTGCCGTTCCTCACTGGCGTCGGCGCCGGCCCAGTCGCCGCGCAACAGGGCCACCATCAACCGCAGCGTGTCCGGCGCGGGACTGGCCGAGCCGGCCGGGCGGCACACCGAGCACACCGCGCCGCCGGCGTGCACCGCGAAGGAGCGCTGGATACCGTGCGAGCCGCACCTGGCGCACTCGTCCAGCGCCGGCGCGTAGCCGGCCACCGCGAGGGAGCGCAGCAGGTAGGCGTCCAGGACCAGCCGGGGGTCGTGCTCGTTTCCGCCGAGCGTCCGCAGCCCCCCGATGAGCAGGAGAAACTGCCGCAGGGCGGGATCCTTCTCGACGATGACGATCTTCTCGGCCGTCTCCAGCATCGCGGTGCCCGCGGTGTAGCGCGCGTAGTCGGCGACGATGGGCGTCCCGTAGGCGTGCAGCGTATCGGCCTGGGTGATCACGTCGAGCGTGCGCCCGGTGTAGAGCTGGAGGTCGACATGGGTGAACGGCTCCAGCCTGGCCCCGAATCGGGACTTGGTCCGGCGCACGCCCTTGCCGACGGCGCGCACCAACCCGGTACGCCGGGTCAGCAGGGTCACGATGCGGTCGGCCTCGCCGAGTTTGCGGGTCCTGAGGACAACGCCCTCGTCACGGTAGAGGCTCACCCCTCCATTGTCGCCGATTCCGGGCGGCGGGTGCGCCACGGCCCGGCCGCGCTCCCACCCCCGGGTAACGGTCATGTTTCCGGATTACTCGCGATTTCATCTTTTCGTTCACTCGAACAAACCCGCCGGCCGTTCTTTGGCCAGGTGGGCAAACTCCCGGGTTTCAACCGTGCCCTAGGTTCATGGCAGTCACCGGGCCGTGTGACGGGGCACGACCCCGGCCACCGGCCCCTCCCGCTCGGTCCCCCTTCCGGCCACCCCGGACCCACCGACGGTGCCCCAGGAGCGCGTCCGGCCGGAAACCTCGCCGAGCTCGCCGTCCTCCCCCGGCGGCCCGCGGGCCGCATCCCCCAGCCTCACCGAGGCCGGCTTGAACAGGAGACCCGCGCACATGAGCGTGGCCAACAGCGCCAGAAAACGTCCGCACGGAAAGGTGATCGCGGCCAGCCTGACCGGCAGCTCGATCGAGTGGTTCGACTTCTTCCTCTACAGCACCGCCGCGGGGCTCGTCTTCGACGAGCTCTTCTTCCCCTCCAGCGACCCCGTGGTGTCGTTGATGCTGTCCTACCTGTCCTTCTCCCTGACCTTCTTCATCCGCCCCCTGGGCGGCTTCATCTTCTCGCACATCGGCGACCGCATCGGGCGTAAGAAGACGCTGGTCATCACGCTGTCGCTGATGGGCGGTTCGACCGTGCTCATCGGCCTGCTGCCGACCTACGCCCAGATCGGGGTGTGGGCCCCCATCCTGCTGATCATCCTGCGCCTGGTGCAGGGGCTGGGCATCGGTGGCGAATGGGGCGGCGCGCTGCTGCTCGCCTACGAGTACGCCCCGAAGAACCGCCGCGGCCTGTTCGGCAGCGTTCCGCAGATGGGCATCACCATCGGCATGCTGCTGGCCAGTCTGGCCCTGACCGTGATGCAGCTGCTCTCGGAGGAGCAGTTCACCTCCTGGGGCTGGCGCATCCCGTTCATCGCCAGCTTCCTGCTGGTGCTGCTGGGCCTGTGGATCCGCTCGGGGATCGACGAGACCCCCGCCTTCCGCCAGGCCAAGGCCGAGGGCAACGTCGCCAAGATGCCCATCGCCGAGACGCTGCGCCACCACTGGCGTTCCGTGCTCATCGCGATCGGCGCCAAGGTCGTGGAGACCGCGCCGTTCTACATCTTCGGCACGTTCGTGGTCAGCTACGCCACGGGAACGCTCGGCTTCGCCAACGCCACCGCGCTCAACGCGGTGACGGTGGGCGCGATCGTCGCCACGGTCATGATCCCGCTCATGGGCCGCCTCTCCGACACGTTCGGCCGCCAGCGGGTCTACCTGGGCGGCGCCGTACTGCTCGCGCTGTTCGCCGCGCCCTACTTCATGCTGATCGACCTGGGCGGCGCCTGGGCCCTCGTCCTGGCCACGGTGATCGGCCTGGGCATCTTCTGGCCTCCCGTGACCGCCACGATCGGCACGCTGTCCTCGGAGATCTTCTCCACCCGGGTCCGCTACACCGGCGTGACGCTGGGCTACCAGGTCGGCGCGGCGCTGGCCGGCGGCACCGCGCCGCTGCTCGCCACCTGGCTGCTGGGCCGTTACGACAACTCGTGGGCGCCGATCGCGATCTATCTCGTGTTCACCGCGATCATCTCCATCGTGGCCGTGTCCATGGCCCGCCGCGTCACCGTGGCCGAGGAGGACTGAACCGCTCCAGCGGGAGCGGCCTTCGACGTGTGGGGTCCGGTGCCGACCGGGCCCCACCGCCTTTCCTGCGGTAACGGGGAACCACGACACTCTTTGCCCGCATTTGGTCTACCATCTCGCGCAAACACGACCCACACCAGGCAGACGGGGGCCACGACATGCCACGGGGCAACGCGAACCACCGGCGGCAGGACGATAGAACGCGACGCGCGCGGCGGGGGAGAAGACGCGCCCCCGTTCCACCGGCTCCCCCGTGGCAACGGCCCGTGATCGGCGCGCTGGCCGCGGTTCCGGTGGGGCTCGGCCTGGCCGCGGCCCTGACCCTGGCCTCCCTGTCCTCGGACGAGGCCGGTGAACAGGCCGGCGACCTGAACGTCATCGTCCCCGACGACTCGCTGCCGCCGGTCCCGTCCTCCGCCGCCCCCGCGTCCTCCCCCGCCCCTTCCGCCAGCCCCTCGGCGCCCGACGTCCCGTCCGCGACCGGCGAGACCACCGAGCTCAGCGTGGAGATCCCCGCCGAGGAGGTCTCCCCCCGCCCCAGCCCCTCCGGCGGTGACCGCGGGGAGGCGGAGCGGGAGGAGGAGCCGGACGAGGCACCGCAGGCCGACTCCGCCGCAGCGGTCGTCGCGCTGGCCAACGCCGAGCGCGCGGCGGCGGGGTGCGCGCCGTTGCGCCCCGACGAGCGTCTGACCTCGGCCGCCCAGTCCCACAGCGAGGACATGGCGCAACGGGAGTACATGGCACACGAGAACCCCGAAGGCGAGGGACCCGACGAGCGGGCCGCCGCCGCGGGATACGGGGCCTGGTCCGGCGAGAACGTCGCCGCCGGCCAGTCCTCGGCGGAGGAGGTCATGTCGGCCTGGATGAACAGTCCCGGCCACCGCGCCAACATCCTCGACTGCGACAACCGGTCCATCGGCGTCGGCCGGGACGGCGTCCACTGGACCCAGATGTTCGGCCGCGAGTGACCCCCTCCCGGGGTACGGGCGGTCGCGCACCCCGGGAGGGTCCTCTCAGCCGCGCGTGGCGTGGTTGACCGCGCTGCACACGGCCTTCAGCGAGGCCGTGGTGATGTTGTCGTTGATGCCGACACCCCACACGGTGCGGCCGTCCACCTCGGCCTCGACGTAGGCCGCGGCGCGGGCGTCGCCGCCCTCGCTCATCGCGTGCTCGGCGTAGTCGACGACGCGGACCTTGATCCCCACGCCGGCCAGCGCGTCGACGAACGCGGAGATCGGCCCGTTGCCCGTCCCCACCAGCTCGCGGATCTCACCGCGGACGCGCACGTCGGCGCTGACCCGGTAGGAGCCGTCGGGTTCCGTGGCGGAACGGTGCGCCATGACCGCGACCGGTCCGCGGTCGGTCAGGTAGGTCTCCCGGAAGATCTCCCAGATGCGCTCACCGGTGAACTCGCCGCCCTCGGCGTCGGTGAACTCCTGCACCACCCGCGAGAACTCGATCTGGAGCCGACGCGGCAGGTCCAGACGGTGGTCGCGGTGCAGGATGTAGGACACCCCGCCCTTGCCCGACTGGCTGTTGACCCGGATGACGGCCTCGTAGGTGCGGCCGACCTCCTTGGGGTCGATCGGCAGGTAGGGGACCTTCCAGGGGTACTCCTCGACCGGGACGCCGGCCTGCTCGGCGTCGGCCTCCAACGCCTTGAGCCCCTTCTTGATGGCGTCCTGGTGCGATCCGGAGAAGGCGGTGTAGACCAGGTCGCCCCCATAGGGGTGGCGCGGGCTCACCGGCAGCCGGGTGCAATGCTCCACGACACGGCGGATCTCGTCGATGTCGGAGAAGTCGATCTGGGGGTCGACGCCCTGGCTGTACAGGTTCATGCCCAAGGTGACCAGGCAGACGTTGCCGGTGCGCTCACCGTGGCCGAACAGGCACCCCTCGACCCGGTCGGCGCCGGCCATGACCGCCAGCTCGGCCGAGGCCACCCCCGTCCCGCGGTCGTTGTGCGGGTGCACCGACAGGCACACGTACTCGCGCCGCGACAGGTTGCGGCTCATCCACTCGATCTGGTCGGCGTAGACGTTGGGCGTGGCGCGCTCGACGGTGGCCGGCAGGTTCAAGATGATCTCGCGATCGGGGCCGGGCTGCCAGACGTCCATGACCGCCTCGCAGACCTCCAGCGCGAAGTCCAGCTCGGTGTCGATGAAGATCTCGGGGGAGTACTCGTAGCCGAAGTACCCGGTGTCGCCCAGGTACTGCTCGGCGTACTTCATGACGTGCCGGGTGCCCTCGACCGCGATGGCCTTGCAGGCGTCGCGGTCGACGCCGAACACGACGCGGCGGAACTCCGGCGCGGTGGCGTTGTACAGGTGCACGGTCGCGCGCCGCGCTCCGACCAGGCTCTGCACGGTCCGCTCGATCAGGTCCTCGCGGGCCTGGGTCAACACCGAGATCTGCACGTCCTCGGGGATCGCGTCGTCCTCGATCAGGCCGCGGACGAAATCGAAGTCGGTCTGGCTGGCGGCAGGGAAACCGACCTCGATCTCCTTGTAGCCGATGCGTACCAGCAGGTCGAAGATCTCGCGCTTGCGCTCGGAGTCCATCGGCTCGATCAGGGACTGGTTGCCGTCGCGCAGGTCGGTGGACAGCCAGCGCGGCGCCCGGGTGATCGTCGTGGAGGGCCAGGTGCGGTCGGGCAGATCGACCGGGGCGAAGGGCTGGTAGCGCTGGAAGGGCATACCGCTGGGCTGTTGCTGCGGAATCATGACGGGTGCTCCTCAGTGGAGAGTGCTCACGGTGTCGTACGGCCGACAAGACACGCCGAAGCCCCGCGGCGAGGGAGCCGGCCTGACTAACGGCCCCCGCCGCGGCCGCTAAGGAGGAGCAGCTCGCGCAGCATAACGACGATCACGTTAGCAGATCCCCGCGAGCGGGATGGGGCGGACCCTCGAATCCGGTCCCACCGCGAAGGGGCGCCACGGTGACCCGGCCAAGTCGGCCACCGTGGCGCCCCGGCTCCCTGCGGCTGGGAGCCATCAACCGGGACGCGGGATCAGAACGCGCCCCCGGTCAGTTCGGCGGGAATCGCGTCCGCCTTGTCGAAGGGGCGGCTCGCGAGCGCCTGCTCGGCCTGGTCCCCCGTGAGGCCCGCCGCGTTCAAGGCGGCGCGCAGCTGCGCCTCGGGCAGGGCGTTGGCCCAGCGCAGCCACAGCGCGGAGCGACCCTCCGCCGACAGCTCGCCCACCGCCCGGAACCGGGCCAGCCCGCCGTCGGGGTAGACGTCCAGGCGCAGCCGGGTCGCGGGACGGGGATCGGCCACCACGAAACGGTGGCGGGTGTCGGGGAGCAGCTCGGTGCGTTCCAGCACGGTGAACCAGGAGTCCGGGTCGGCCGGGTCGGAGACGGTCTCGTCGCATCCGGTGACCCGGGCCGCCCCGGGCGCGTTGAACAGGAAGTAGCTGGTGTCCAGTTCGAGCAGCCGCACCTCGCCACAGCCGGCGAGCTGGAACTCCACCCAGTCGTTGCCGTCGTCGCGGCGGCGCGCGTTCTCCCACCCCTCCCCCATGGTGCGGGTCAGTCCAGGGGCGATGAGGTTGGTGGGCGAGGAGTAGAACTCGTTGCTGCACCCGGTGACCCGGCCGCCGTTCTCCAGGGCGACGAGGTCCAGCCCTCCGGCGACGAGCAGCCGCGGATCGGTGATGGCCTCGCCGTGCACCCGCAACCGGGCGATCCCGCCGTCGGGGTGCATGGTGAGCCGGACGTGGGTGTAGCGGCGGTCGTCGGTGACCGTGAACACGTTGGCGTGGTGCCCCTGGACCGGCGACCGTGGCACGATCGTGGTCCACTCGGCGGCGTTGAGCTCCTCGACGGTGGGGTACCCCTCGAAACCCGCCGCCTCGACCGAGACCTCGGGCGGGTAGTTGCCCTTGAACCAGGCGGTGTCGACCACCACGCCGTGGATCACGCCGGGCGCGCCCAGTCTGACGATGGCCCAGTCGTGCCCGGGAGTCCTCCGCCGTCGGGTCTCCCACCCGTCGTACACCTTGCCCTTGTGGCCGAAGTCCGTCTCGTCGAACAAGGGCGCCGTGGGCTTGATGAGGTTCTCCCGCTCGGCGAAGGACTCGTCGTTGGCGTAGACGACGGCGCCGCCAAAGGAGCGGAGGGCGAGGTCGGGGTACCGGAGGAACTCCTGGTCACTCAATGACATCTCTCTCCTGTGGAAGTGGGTCCGGGGGCCGGCTGCCCCCGGATCGCGAGCCGCGCCCGAGGGCGCGGTCGTCTAGAGCGCGGCCTCGTCGGGCAGCGGTTCGAACTCCTTGACCGCGTCGATCGACGGGCCGTGCGGGGTGTTGGCCTCGCGCTCGATCATGATCTCGACCAGCACCGGCCGGGAGGTCGCCTCGGCCTCCTTGCGCGCCCACTCCAGGGCCTGCCTGATCTCGGCCGGATCGGCGACGCGCCGCCCCGAGCAGCCGTAGGCCTCCATGATCTTGACGTTGTCGGTGCCGAACTCGTCGTAGTGGATGTCGACCTGGTAGTTCATCTCGAACGGGATCTCGGCCTGGCGGATCAGCCCGAGGTACTCGTTGTTGAGCATGACGAGGACGAACGGCACGTTGTACTGGGCGCCGACGGCGAGCTCCTCGACCATGTACTGGAAGCCGTAGTCTCCGACGATCCCGACCACCTCGGCGTCGGGTTCGGTGTTCTTCAGGGCCTTCTTCACCCCGATCGCGGCCGGGATCTCCCAGCCCAGCGGGCCCGCCTGGCCGCAGATCTGGTAGTGGCGCGGTTTGAACGCCTTCTGGTGCTGCCCGCCCCAGATCTGGTAGAGGCCGATGGCGGTGACGAAGTAGGTGTCGGCGCCGAAGACCTCGTTGATCTCCTTGTAGACGCGAGGCGCCTTGATCGGGGTGGTGTCGAAGTCCTCACGGCGGCCCAGCGTCCGCTTGAGTTCCCCGACGCGCTCGACCCAGGCTCCGGCCGGCCGGCCCGCGCCGCGCTTCCTCGCCAGGTCGAGGAGGGCGCGCAGGAACAGTCGCGCGTCGGAGACGACGCCCAGGTCCGGTTCGAAGACCTTGCCGATCTGGGTCGGCTCGATGTCGACGTGGATGAAGGCCCGGTCGCCTCGGTAGACGTCGAGCCGACCGGTGTGGCGGTCGCCGAACCTCGCCCCCACGGCCAGGACCAGGTCGGACTCCAGGAAGGAGGCGTTGCCGTAGCGCTGCGAGGTCTGGATGCCGGTGATACCGGAGAACAGCGGGCTGTTCTCGTCGATGGCGCCCTTGCCCATGAGGGTGACCTGGACCGGGATGTTGAGGTATTCGGCGAGTTCGCGCAGTTCCTCGGCCGCGTCGGCGATGATCACACCGCCGCCCGCCAGGATCAGGGGCCGTTGGGCGGCCAGCAGCATGTCGAGGGCGCGTTCGACCCTGGGCTGGTGGGGCTGGACCGCGGCGACCGGGAGCGGGGCGTCGATCTTCGGGTCATAGGTGATGATCTGCTGGGCGACGTCGAGCGGGATGTCGATGAGGACCGGACCGGGACGTCCCTCGCGGGCGGTCCTGAAGGCCTCGCGGAAGATCCACGGGGCCTGGGCGGCCTCCTTGATCTGCACCGCCCACTTGGTGACCGGTTTGGCGATCTCGACGATGTCGACGGCCTGGAAGGCCTCCTGGTGCAGCTTGGTCGAGACCGCCTGGCCGGTGATGCAGACGATCGGGATGGAGTCGGCGAACGCGGTGTACAGGCCGGTGATCATGTTCGTCCCGGCCGGACCCGAGGTTCCGATGGCGACGCCGACCCGGCCGCTGGTGCGCGCCCAGCCGTCGGCCATATGGGTGGCGCCCTCCTCGTGGCGGACGATCAGGTGCTCGATTCCGCCGACCTCCTCAAGCGCCTTGTAGAGGGGGAGGATCGCCGCGCCGGGGCATCCGAACGCCGTGTCGACGCCCTCGGACTTCATCACCTCGACGACGGCGTTCATCGCGGGCATCTGTACCATGGTGGCAAACCCTTCAGTGCTAGGGGGTTGGGGTTCCGCCGGCGGAACCGTGGTGCGGCCAACACCCAGGCGGCCGGATCTCGCGCGGAGCACACGTAAGACGCGAGACCGTCCCGCCAGTCCCGCCGGCGGCGACCCGTCTCATCCGCGCGGTCGGCCGCGCTCGGATCCGGAGAGCTGTTCGACGAGCTTGAGCAGCGCGGAGTGGTCGAGCCCGCCGTGGCCCTGTGCCTTGAGGGCGCCCACGAACTGGGCGACCAGCGCCCCCACGGGGATGCTCACCCCCGCCTCACGCGCGGCGGTCGTCACGATCTTCATGTCCTTGTCGTGCAGTTCGACGCGAAACCCCGGCTGGAACTCGCGGTTGCGCATCGCCTCGCCCTTACGGGTCAGCACCGTGCTGCCGGCCAGTCCTCCGTTGAGGACCCTCAGGCCGGCCTCCGTGTCGACGCCGTGGGCCTCCAGGAACACCAGTGCCTCGGCGACCAGTTGGATGTTGCCGGCGACGATGAGCTGGTTGGCCGCCTTGACGGTCTGGCCGGAGCCCGCGGGGCCGACGTGGACACAGGTGGTGCCCAGGGCGGAGAAGACCGGCTCGGCCGCGGCGAAGTCGGCCTCCTCCCCTCCGACCATGATGGACAGCTTCGCCTCGATGGCGCCCGCCTCGCCGCCGCTCACCGGCGCGTCCAGGACGCGCAGCCCCCGCTGGGCTCCGGCCCGGGCCAGCTCGCGGGAGACGTCGGGGCGGATGGTGCTCATGTCGATGACGAGGGTCCCGGGGGCGGCGTTGGCGAACACGCCGTCCTCGCCGAGGAGCACCTCTTCGACGTCGGGCGAGTCGGGCACCATCGTGATGACGACGTCGGCGTCGCGCACCGCCTCGGCGACGGAGCTCGCGGCCTTCCCGCCCTGCTGCGCGAGCTGTTCGGCCTTGTGGGGCGAGCGGTTGTAACCGGTGACGGCGAAACCGGCCTTGACCAGGTTGACCGCCATCGGCAGGCCCATGATGCCGAGTCCGATGAAGGCGACCTTGTGCGCCTGGGGCATTGACGTTTCCTTCCTGACGGATGCGGTCCTGTTCAGCGCTTGAGCCAACCGAGGCTTTCGGCGCTGGACACGGTCGGCTTGTACTCCAGCCCGACGTACCCGTCGTACCCCTTGGTCTGGGCGGCGCCGAGGAGCTCGTCGAGGGGGAGCGTGCCGGTTCCGGGCTCGCCCCGTCCGGGGAAGTCGGCGATCTGGATGTGGCCGAACTCCGCGGCGTGGGCGTCCACCACGGCGGCGACGTCGTCCCCGTTGGCGGCGAGGTGGAAGAAGTCGGCGAGCAGGGCGACGTTGGGCGCGCCGGCGGCGTGCGCGGCGGCGACGACCCGCAGCGCGTCGGCCGCGGTCGACAACGGGTAGGCGTCGGCGCCGCTGATGGGCTCGATGAGGACGGTGCCGCCCACGGCGGCGACCCCCGCCGCCGCGATGCCGATGCTCTCCAGGGCGATCCGGTCCTGTTCCGCCGGGTCGATCCCGTCCTGGCGCAGACCGTACAGCGCGTTGAAGGCGGCCACCCCGGTGCGCCGGGCGATGTCGACGACGACGTCGACGTTGTCCCGGAACTCCTGGGCCCGATCCGGCAGGGAGAGCACCCCCCGATCGGGGCCGGGCATCTCACCGGCGTAGAAGTTCAGGCCGGTGAGCCGGACTCCCGCGTCGGTGATCGCGGTGACGAAGGCGTCGACCTCGGCGTCGCCGGGAACAGGCCGGGCGAAGGGCCACCAGAACTCCACCGCGTCGAACCCGGCGGCGGCAGCGGCGGCCGGCCGCTCGTTCACGGGCAGCTCGGTGAACAGCAGCGAGCAGTTCGCCGTGTAGCGCAGCGTGTGGCTCATGGGCTCAGCCCTCCGGAGTTATTTCGCTATGTGGAATGTAATTTTCACTTCAAGGAATCCTCCTTGAGTGTGCGCTCCCCCACCCTCCTTGTCAACACCCTCGCCGTAAACACCTCCTCACCCCCTTAAAGCCGCAAAAGCGACATCAATGGATGAAGTACGCAGAAGTTTCGTCATTGTGAACAAAGTCGCCATGAACCGCAATTCATCTCACTTCAAGTGTTGACAGCCCGCAGACCGCCCGGTCTACAGTCCGTCATACAAAACGAAGTTTCTGCACTACGAAATCTGGTTGTCACGTCGGGATACGCCGTGGAAACACGGGATCGCCACACTGTGAGCGTTCCGGCCGGCCACGACGGCCCTCGCCAAGGTCAACGGGGAGATCACCCCGACGGACGCCTTCTCTGGAGAGCACATGCCCGAGAGCACCGACACGGGGGTCGACTCCGGACTGTCGCGCGTCAACGCGCTGTCGGCCGAGGAGTTCCAGACCGAGTTCGCCCGCTGCCTCGACATCGACCGCTGGGTGACGGCGCTGGAACGCGAACGGCCGTTCAACGACCGGACCGCGCTCTTCGCCGCCGCCGACGCCCATGCCCGCACCATCACCGACGACGAGGTCGCCAAGGCCCTGGCCCGCCACCCCCGCATCGGCGAGCGCGCCACGGGCCGCGACACCGAGTCCGCCTGGTCACGCGGCGAACAAGCGGGGGTCGACACCGGACGGAGCGATGTCCGAGACGCCTTCCAGGCCGCCAACGCCGAATACGAGCGCCGGTTCGGACAGATCTACCTGGTGTGTGCCAGCGGGCGCTCCGGCGAGGAGCTGCTCGCCGACCTCACCGACCGGCTCGGCAACGACCCGGCCACCGAGGCCAGGGTCGTCGCCGACGAACTCCGCAAGATCGCGCTCGTGCGCGTGGAAAAGGTGCTCGACCAGTGAACGCCCGAACTCGCAGCCACGTGACCACCCACGTCCTCGACGCCGCCCTCGGCCGGCCGGCCGGCGGTGTCCCGGTGCGCCTGGAAGCCGCCGACGACGCCGGACGCGGCGCCTGGTCGACGGTCGCCACGGGAGACACCGACGCCGACGGGCGTGTCGCCGACCTCGGCCCGCAGCGCCTGGCCACGGGCCGCTACCGCATCACCTTCGACACCGCCGCCTACTTCGCCGCCAGCGGCCAGCGCGGGTTCTATCCCGAGGTGACGGTGACCTTCGAGCTCACCGACGAGGACGCGCACTACCACGTGCCGTTGCTGTTGAGCCCGTTCTCCTTCTCCACCTACCGGGGCAGCTAGGCCGCCCCTCCCGAACCTCCTTCGAGTGCGTGATAGGTCCTTCCGCGTTCAGCGGTCCTCCCTCGGGCGCACCCGTCCGGGGTCGCTGCCGGCCCCGGACGGAAAAACTCCGCAGTTCCCCCCTTCCACCACCTCAAGGAGTTGACCCGAACATGGCAATCCGTCTCGGAGACAACCAGTACGGCAAGGCCGAGGTGCGCCTGGTCCACATCAACCGGGACACCGACGTCCACACGATCAAGGACGTCAACGTCACCTCCCAGCTGCGCGGCGACTTCGAAGCGGTGCACACCAAGGGCGACAACGCCCACTGTGTCGCCACCGACACGCAGAAGAACACCGTCTACGCCTTCGCCCGCAAGTACGGGGTCGGCGCGATCGAGGACTTCGCGCTCCGCCTGGCCCGTTACCACGTGGACACCTTCGAGCAGGTACACGGGGCGCGGCAGGAGATCGAGGAGTACACCTGGACCCGGGCCGCGACCGCCGAGGGTCCGCACAACCACTCCTTCGTCCGGGACGGCCGCGAGACCCGCACCACCGTCGTCGTCAAGGACGGTGCCGAGGAGACCGTCATCTCCGGCCTGGAGGGGCTCACCGTCCTCAAGACGACCGACTCGGAGTTCCACGGTTTCCCCCGGACCGAATACACGACCCTGGCCGAGACGACCGACCGGGTCATGGCCACCGACGTCAAGGCCCGCTGGCGCTACATCGGCACCGACATCGACTGGGACAAGACCTATGCGTCCATCCGCGCGATCCTGATCGAGACCTTCGCCAACCACCACAGCCTCGCCCTCCAGCAGACGCTGTGGGAGATGGGCAAGGCCGTCTTGGAGGCCCACCCCGAGGTCGCCGAGATCAAGTTCTCCTGCCCGAACAAGCACCACTTCGTGGTTGACCTGTCGCCGTTCGGCCTGGACAACCCGAACGAGGTGTTCTTCGCCTCCGACCGCTCCTACGGAAAGATCGAGGCCACCATCGAACGCGACGACGCCCCCGCGGCCGGTCGCGTCTGGGAGACCGTTCCCGGCTTCATCTGACCGGTCCGGCGCGGTCCCGGCCCCCGGGACCGCGCCCCCTCCGGCGGGCGGTGATCGGCCGCCCCCACGCCCCGTCCGTCCGGCCGCGCACCGGCCCCGCTGTCGTCCGTGCGCGTCCCGCCCACACCCTCCGACGATCACTCACAGCGATTTCTCGGTGACGGCGAGCGACAACGGATCCCGTGCTCCGTATCACCGCCGCTCACGATCCCAAGGGGCTGAATTGTTCAGGAAGACCCGCACCCCCGTGAAGGCCGACCGTCCCCCGGCGTCCCCGACGGACCGTCCCGAGGACGAACGGCTCGCGCCCCGGCTTCTGTTCGCCTATGGCCTCCAGCACATCGTCACGATGTACGCGGGGGTCGCCACCCCTCCCCTGGTCATCGGGGCCGCGGCCGGACTCGACACGGCAGCGCTGGGGGTCCTCGTCAGCGGCGCGCTCCTCGTGTGCGGACTGGCCACGCTGCTCCAGACGCTGGGCGTGTGGCGTTTCGGCGCGCGGCTGCCCATGGTCGTGGGCATCTCCGTCGTCCCCCTGGGCATCATGGCCACCTTCGCCGAGGAGCGCGGCCTGCCCGTGGTCTTCGGCGCGACGTTCGCGGCCGGCGTGTTCGGGGTGCTCATCGCCCCCTTCTTCGCCGCCCTGCTGCGTTTCTTCCCCCCGGTGGTGACCGGAAGCGTCATCACCGTCATCGGCCTGTCGCTGCTGCCCGTCGCCGCGAACTGGATCATCGACGGGGAGGCTTCGGGGCATCCCTCGTTGTCCAACCTCGCCCTGGGCGGCATCACCCTGCTGATCATGCTGGTGCTGTACCGGCTGTTGCCGCCCTCCCTGGCCGGCATGTCGGTCCTGCTCGGTCTGGTGTTGGGCACCGTGATCGCGGTCCCCTTCGGCCGGGTCGACTTCGGCTCGGTCCTGGAAGGGCCGGTGTTCTCCTTCGGCCAGCCGCTCTACTTCGGCCTGCCGGAGTTCGACCTGGTGCCGATCGTGACCATGTGCGTGGTCATGTTGGTCATCCTCACCGAGGGAACGGCCGACACCCTCGCGGTGGGCCAGGTCATCGGGACCCCCATCGACCGGCGGCGCATCGCCGACGGCCTGCGCGCCGACGCGGGTTCGGCCCTGTTCGCCCCGCTGTTCAACTCCTTTCCCTGTGGTGTGCTGGCCCAGAACATCGGTGTCATCGCGCTGACCGGTGTGCGCAGCCGCTTCGTCGTGGCCACCGGAGGCGCCACGCTCGTGCTGCTCGGCCTGTTCCCCGTGCTGGGCCGGGTCATCGCGATCATCCCCATGCCGGTGCTGGGCGGTGCGGCCCTGCTGTTGTTCGGCACGATCGCGATCAGCGGGGTGCGCACGCTCGGCACGGTCGACTTCGGCGGTAACGGGCTCAACCTGATCATCGCGGCCTGTTCGATCGGGGTCGGCATCGTCCCCGTGGCCGTGCCCGGCTTCTACGACGCCTTCCCCGGCTGGGCCGCCACCATCCTCGGCTCGGGCATCATCGGCGCCAGTGTCGTCGCCGTCCTGCTCAACATCGTGTTCAACGTGATCGGCCCGCGCGCGACGCCGGCCCCGATCGTCCCCCACCAGGCGACCGCCGGGGACCTCCCCCTCGGCGGTGAGGCGGGTCCCCGACCCGCCGAAGCACCGTCGGCCCCACCGAGCTGACACCGCGAGGCGGTCCCTGAACGGCGCGAAGGGGCCGCACCCATGACAGGAGACGGAGACGGCCGGTCCGGGGCACCACCGCAGGACCATCGGAGACGCGGTCCGGCCGATGACTCAAAAGGCTGGTACTGGCCATGAGATTCCGCAAGAACGCGCACGTCCCCCCGGCCTCGGCCGCCACCCCCTCCTCCCGCCCGGAGGACGAGAGGCTTCCACCCCGGTTGCTCGTCCTCTACGGCTTGCAGCACATCCTCACCATGTACGCCGGCGCGGTCGCCCCCGCCCTGGTCATCGGCGCCGCGGCCGGTCTGGACGGTCCCGAACTGGGCGTCCTGGTCAGTGGCGCGCTCCTGGTCGCCGGCATCGCCACCCTGTTGCAGACGACGGGGGTGCTGCGTATCGGCGCGCAGATGCCGATCGTCGTCGGTTCCTCCTTCGTCCCGGTCAGCGCGATGACGGCCATCGCCGCGGACGCCGACCAGGGGCTCCCCGTCGTGTTCGGCGCGTCGTTGGTGGGCGGCCTGTTCGCGTTCTGCCTGACCCCCTTCTTCGGGCAGCTCGTACGGTTCTTCCCACCGGTGGTGACCGGCAGCCTCATCACCGTCATCGGCCTGTCGCTGATGCCCGTGGCGGCCAACTGGGTCGTCAACGGCGCCGCGGACGGCATGCCGGCGCTGTCCGACCTGGCCCTGGCCGGTGCCACGTTGGGCCTGGTCCTGCTGTTCTCGCGGGTCCTTCCCGGGCTGCTCAGCCGTATCTCGATCCTGCTGGGCCTGCTCGCCGGGACGCTCATCGCGGTCCCCTTCGGCAAGGCCGACTTCAGCCAGGTCGGTGATGGCGCGGTGTTCTCCCTCGGCTCGCCCCTGTACTTCGGTCTCCCGGTCTTCGACCTCGCGGCGATCCTGACCATGTGCGTGATCATGCTGGTCGTCCTCACCGAGGGCGCCTCGCACATCATCGCGGTGGGGGAGATCATCGGCACCCGCATCGACAGCAAGCGGATCGCGGCCGGGCTGCGCGCCGACGTGAGCGCCTCCATCATCGGCCCGCTCTTCAACAGCACCCCGGGCAGCTCCTTCGCCCAGAACATCGGTCTGATCGCGCTGACCAGGATCAGGAGCCGCTACGTCGTGGCGACCGGCGCGCTGATGCTGATCCTGCTGGGCCTGTTCCCGATCCTGGGCCGCGTGGTGGCGGCGATCCCCATGCCGGTCCTGGGGGGCGCCGGGCTCGTCCTGTTCGGCACCGTCGCGGCCAGCGGCATCCGGACGCTCGGCAAGGTGGACTTCGACAACAACCTGAACCTGATCATCGTCGCCACCTCGCTCGGCTTCGGCATCATCCCGATGGCGGTGCCGCAGTTCTACGACGGCTTCCCCGACTGGTTGGCGCTCATCCTGCACTCGGGCATCGTGGGCGCGGCGGTCGTCGCGATCGTGCTCAACATCTGTTTCAACATCATCGGCGGCGGCCAGTACGAGGAGGGTCCGTCGGTGTTCGCCGCGGCCCCGACCCTGGACAAGGAGTACCCGGAGGAGGACGCGCGCGAGGAGGCCCCGCAGGCGCGCGACGCCACGTCCGGGGACCTCTCCGACGGGGCCGGGTCCCCGCCGACCCCGTCGGACGAGGCGCCTTCACGCACCTGAGGACCGCGCTGCCTTCCGCGTGCCGGTCCCTGCGGCGAGGTCCCGGGCGATTGCCCGGGGCGCTGCACCGCGTGGCCGTGTTGATCAGGCCGCGAGCGGTTCAGGCGAAACGCTCGGCCGGGGTTTCCCGGTCGAGCGTTTCGCGTGGGCGGCTGTCGGGTTCGGCGGATACGGCGTCGAGGTCCTGACCGTTGTGGGTGGACAGGTCGATGCCCTTGAGGGAGGCGGTGTCGCTGCGGCGGATCGCCGGCGTCCTCGGCGGAGCCACGCTGCTCAGGCCCCGCGCCTTTTCCGTTCTGCCGGATGTCGCAGTCCATCGCCCCGGGCACCGTGGTGGTGCACCGGCTCCTGGAATCCAGGACGTGACGGTCGGGGCCTCGCCCGTGCGCGGCGCGGGCCGGGGCGGCGGATCCGCCACCGATGTCCCCATCGACCTGCCGGAGGGACCGGCCCGGCCTCGGCGCCTCGTCCCGGCCGGCCTCGACCGCGCGGAGCGGCTCGGCTGGGGTGCGCCTGGTCCCCGCGATGGCGGGACGCGGATCGACCACGGCGCCTGCCGGCACGCGGAGCACCCGCGGTGAGGTCGGGGCCGGCCACGTCCGGGCAGCGCGCCCACGTCACCACCGCCTCCGGCGACATCCGGACCGGCGAGACCGGCGGACCGACGCGGCTAAGGACCGCCTCCGGCGACATCCGAACCGAGCTGTGCCACGTCCGATCGAGGCGCGAACGGGATCCGGCCGCATCGCGGTCGGCGAGGCCGACCAGACCTCGCGGTCGCGGGATTCCGCTTTGGGCACCGCCGTGGAGCGGGGTACGGCCCCGGTCGGCGCGGAGGCCGACCGGGGTCGCGTGTGGATCGGTGAGGTGGCGCCGGGGCGGTCGCCCCGGCGACCACGGGCGGCGGGGCGAGGGTGGGCGTGCGCGAGGCGCTGCCGCCTAGAACAGCGCGAACTCCTGCCGGGGACGGTCTCCCGGAGCCCTTCGACGGGCCGGACGGCGCGGAGCGCACCGTCGAGGTGCGCGCCCGCGCCCTGGGCGGCGACTCGTGGTCCGGGCCGCCGCCGGGGCGCCGGCCCGTGGTGCCGCGGGGACACCCGCGCGAGCCGGCCCGCTCCCGGTTGCCCGCCCCGCTCCGGCCGGCCCGTTCCACGCCACGGCTCCGGCCCGGGGACACGGCGGCCCGCCGGACGCTCCCCGGGCGGCCCTCCCCCGGGAACTCCGGCCCGCTCGGGCCGTCGTCACCCCCGGCTCAGCAGGCGCCCCTTCGGCTCGGCCGGGTCGACCAGCTCGCCGCGCAACCAGGTGGCGCGCACGACCCCGCGCACCTGACGGCCGTCGTAGGCGCTGATCGGGTTCCTGTGGTGCAGCTCGGCGACGTCCAGACGCACCACCTCGTCGGGGGCGACGACCGCGAAGTCGGCGTCGTTGCCGACGACCAGCCCGCCCTTGCCGTCGACACCGGCGATCTCGGCCGGCCGCCGCGCCATCCACTCGACGACCTCGGCGAGGGGGAATCCGCGCGCCGACGCTTCCGTCCACACCGTGGAGAAGCCCACCTGCACCCCGGAGATGCCGCCCCAGGCCGTCCCGAAGTCACCGGTGTCGAGGTTCTTCAGGTCGACCGTGCTCGGCGAGTGGTCGCTGACGATGCAGTCGATCACCCCTTCGCGCAGCGCCTCCCAGAGTTGATCGCGGTTGGCGCTTCCCCGGATGGGCGGACAGCACTTGAACTGGGTCGCTCCCTCCGGCACCTCCTCCGCGGCGATCGTCAGGTAGTGCGGGCACGTCTCGACCGTGAGGGGGACCCCCTCCTCTCGCGCCGCGCGGATCATCGGCAACGCCGTCGCGCTGGACAGGTGCAGGATGTGACAACGGGTACCGGTGGCCCGCGCGGTGTCGATGACCAGCCGGATCGCCGCGTGTTCGGCCTCGTCGGGGCGCGAGGCGAGGAAGGAGGCGTAGTCGCGACCGTACGCCGGCGGCGCGGCGTCGAGCACGCGGGGATCCTCGGCGTGCACGATGAGCACGCCGCCGAACTCGCCGATCGCCTCGGCCGCGACGCGGAACTCCTCGGGGGACAGGTGACCGAACTCATCCACGCCCGAGGGCGAGAGGAACGACTTGAAGCCGTAGACCCCCTGCTCGTGCAACGCGCGCAGCTCCTTGGTCGTGGCCGGCCCGCTGTTCTCGGGCACGGCACCGCCCCAAAACCCCACGTCGATGAGGACGTTGCCGCGCGCGACCGCGCGCTTGGCCTCCAGCCCGTCGACCGTTGTCGTGGGCGGGATGCTGTTGAGCGGCATGTCGATGATCGTGGTGACCCCGCCGGCCGCCGCGGCGCGGGTGGCGGTGGCGAACCCCTCCCACTCGCTGCGTCCGGGGTCGTTGACGTGGACGTGGCTGTCCACCAGGCCGGGAAGCAGCACCTCGTCGGCGGCGACCTCCACGGTGCGCGCCGCCGCAGGCGGGGTGTCGTAGTCGGTGATCGCGGTGATGCGCCCGTCGCGCACGGCCACGGCGATCGCGCGCTCTCCTTCGGGGGTGATCGCGCGTCGGGCCCGTATCACCAGGTCGTGGGCCTGCTCCGGCATGTTCCTCGCCTTTCTCGTCCGGTTGCCTTCGTTGACGGTCAGCCCACCCTGCGGTTGGCGAAGCCCTCCAGCTCCGAGCGTGACACCCCCGCCGCCGCGGCGACCTCGTCGTCGCCCAACGCCCCGCAGTGCAGGCCCCGGACCAGGGCCGAGGCCAGCGCCTGGGCCGTGGCGGGCTCGTCCATGATGGCGCCGCCGGCCGCGCCCAGGTAGGCCTTGAGGCGTTCGGCGGCGGGCTCGAACGCCTCGCGGTAGAAGGCGTAGGTGGCCAGGTAGCGTGTCGGCAGCTGATGCGGGTGCAGGTCCCAGCCCTGGTAGTAGGCCCGTTCCAGGGACCGGCGGACGAGCCCGGCGTGCAGCCGCCAGGCGGCGTGCACCTGGGCCGTGTCACCGACCGGGAGCACGTTGGTGGAACCGTCGGACAGCCACACGCCGGTTCCGGCGGCGGCGAGCTGCATGACGGCCTTGGCGTGGTCGGCGGCCGGATGGGCCATGCTCTGGAAGGCCGCGGTGACCCCGCAGGCGGCGCTGTAGTCGTAGGTGCCGTAGTGCAGGGCCGTGACCCGGCCGGGCGCCGCGTGCACCATGCGGGCGACGGCGGCCACGCCGTCGTGGGAGAGGATGGACTGCGGCGTCTCGATCTGCAGCTCGAAGGTGAGGTCGCCTTCCGCCAGGCCGAACCGCTTCTCCAGCTCCGCGGTGAGCCAGGCCATCGCCTCGACCTGCTCGACCGCGGTGATCTTGGGCAGGGTGAGCGTCAACCCGTCGGGCAGCCCCCCGGCCCGCTCCAGCACGGTGCGCAGGAACAGTCCGAGGCTGCGCAGGCCCCGCCTGCGGCCGGCGGACTCCATCCCCTTCATGCGGATGCCCCAGTAGGGCGGGGCCGTGCCCTCGGCCAGGTCGGCGCACAGGGCTTCGGCCGCCGCGGTCACGTGGGCGTCCTCTTCCTCGTCGGGCCGGGCGCCATAACCGTCCTCCAGGTCGATGCGCAGGTCCTCGACGGGTTCGGTCTGGAGTTTGGCCCGGACCCGGGGCAGGCAGTCGGCGACGGCCGCCTCGTCCAGGCCGGTGGCCGCGGCGAGGGTCGCGGTGTCGGGGGCGTGCTCGTCCAGGCAGGCCAGCGCCCGACGTCCCCATTCGGCGGCGAGTCCGGGGCGGATCGCGTCGGCGGGGACGTAGACGGTGTGGACCGGTTGGCGGCGGCCCCGGTCGCCGGGATAGCCGCGAAGGAGGCGGGCGTCGGCGTCGGCGAGCCTCGTGTCGAGGGCGTCGCCGAGTTCGGACAGGCCGATACCGGCCACGTCGGCCGCGCCGGCCAGGGAGTCCTGCTCAACCACGGTCTATGTCCCTTCCGCTGTGGACCGGCGCCCGGGGGCGAAGAGAACCCGGCACCGATAACTTCTATATAGCGGACATTAACTTCTACAATTCGGAACAACAAGAGGCAGTACGGCGGAGCCTCCCGAAACAAGGGGCGCCACAGGGGACTTCCGCAGATGGCAGCGGTCGGTACCGAGCCACGATCGGGATTAGCGGGCTCGGCTTCCGTATCGCAGAATGAGAACTCCGAACCGAGTGGCCGTGAGCCGGAACGGCCGGTCGGAGTGGTCACGCGATGGGAGCTACACCTTTGACAACGCCACCACAGACGACGACCGGCGGGACCGGTGCGGAGAGCGAGTCGAGGAACCGGTCGGGCGGCGTCCAGTCGCTCGACCGGGCCTTCGCCCTGCTGGAGATCATGGCCGACGCGGGCGGCGAGATCTCACTGAGCCAGCTCGCCGGCTCCTCCGGTCTTCCCCTCCCCACGATCCACCGCATCATCCGCACCCTGCTGGGCAACGGCTACGTCCGCCAGCTCCCGTCGCGACGCTACGCCCTGGGTCCCCGCCTCATCGGGCTCGGTGAGAGCGCGTCCCGCATGCTCGGCACCTGGGCGCGCCCCCACCTCGCCCAGCTGGTGGACGAACTCGGCGAGACCGCCAACCTGGCCATGCTCGACGGCGACAAGGTCGTCTACGTGGCCCAGGTCCCCTCTCCCCACGCCATGCGGATGTTCACCGAGGTGGGCCGGCGGGTGCTCCCCCACTCGGCGGGCGTGGGCAAGGCCCTGCTGGCCCAGCTCCCCGAGGCCGAGGCGCTGGCGACCGTGCGCCGCACCGGTATGCCCGCGGCCACCGACCGCACCATCACCACCCCCGAGGCGTTCGCGGCGGAGCTCGCCCGCATCCGGGAACGCGGGTACGCCATCGATGACGGCGAACAGGAGATCGGCGTCCGGTGCCTGGCCGTGCCGGTGCTCGGCGGACCGGCGATGATGGCGGTCTCGATCTCCGGCCCCGAATCGCGGATGAACTGGGAGTTCGTGGACCGGGCCGCGCCGATCGTGCAGCGCGCCGCGGTCAGCCTGGCCGGCGACCTCAACCACCAGAATTGAGCGTGGGGGCGCCGGGTCTCGCCCGACGCCCCCACACCCGTGGCCTCACACCTGCTGGTCGAAGCCCAGACGGCGCAGCTGCTTGGGATCGCGCTGCCAGTCCTTGGCGACCCGCACCCTCAGGTCGAGGTAGACCCGGCTGCCCAGCAGCGCCTCGATCTGCGCGCGCGCCCGCGAGCCCACCTCGCGCAGCCGCGCCCCCTTGGAGCCGATGACGATCGCCTTCTGGCTCGGGCGCTCGACGTACAACGAGGCGTAGATGTCGATGAGGTCCCTGCCCTCGCGGGGCGCCATCTCCTCGACCACCACCGCGATCGAATGCGGCAGCTCGTCGCGCACCCCCTCCAGGGACGCCTCGCGAATCAGCTCGGCCACCAGCATCTCGTCCGGCTCGTCGGTCAGCTCACCGTCGGGGTAGAGGGGCGGTCCCTCCGGCAGGTGGCCGCACAGCACGTCGGCGACCGTGTCGAGCTGGAAACCGGCCGCGGCCGACACCGGGACGATGTCGGCCCACTCGCCCAGCCGCGAGACCGCCAGGAGCTGCTCGCTCACCCGGGCCCGGTCGACGGTGTCGGTCTTGGTCACCAGCGCGACGACCGGGGTGTCGCGCTGGGCGGCCAGTTCGCGGGCGATGTAGGTGTCGCCGCGTCCGATGGGCTCACCGGCGGGGATGCAGAAGGCGATCACGTCGACCTCGACCAGTGTCGAGCGGACCAGGCTGTCCAGCCGCTCCCCCAGCAGCGTGCGCGGTTTGTGCAGGCCGGGGGTGTCGACGATGATCAACTGCGCGTCGTCTCGATGCACGATCCCACGCACGGTGCGCCGCGTGGTCTGCGGCCGGTTGCTGGTGATGGCCACCTTCTGGCCGACCAGCGCGTTCATCAGTGTCGATTTGCCCACGTTGGGCCGCCCGACGAAGCAGGCGAACCCACTGCGGAAGCCCTCCGGGTAGGAGGGCATGGGCAGCGGTACCCGCAGCTTTTCCAGGTCGAGGTCGTCCATGAGTCCAGTCTGTTCGTCAGGCGCGCGTGATGCTCGCGGGCGTGCCGTCCGGCCCGCTGAGCACCACGGTCGCGGTTTTCAGGTCACGGGTCACCGCGGCGTCGGCCGGCGACAGCTCCGTGGCCGCGCCCACCACGACGGCGGCCTCAAGCACCTCCGCGCCGCTGGAGACGGCGGCGGCGACCGCGGCCTGTAGTGCCGACAGCTTCAGTGAGGGCAGGTCCACGGTCGTGGCCACATAGGTGCGTCCCGTCTCGTCGCGCACGGCGGCGCCCTCGGCCGTGGCGTTGCGGGCGCGTGAGGAGCGGGCCAGCGTGATGAGCTTGGCGTCCTCGGGGTCGAGTTCGGCCGCGGTGGGGGTCGGTTCGGTCACGTCTTCCTCGTCTCCTGCGCAAACGGTCACCGCGCTGTCGCGCGGTGTCTCAGGCGTCGGCCCTGGGGGTCGGCTCCTGCTCCTGCTCGGCCGCGGCCACCCTCTCGACCAGGATCGTGGCGGTCTGGTTGCGTCGGCCGGAGGGATCCTCCGCGGTGAGCCGCAGACCGGCGTACACGGCCTGGGAGCCGCTGATGGGCACACGGCCCAGCACGTAGGCGAGCAGTCCTCCCACCGTCTCGACGTCGGGGGCGTCCACCTCGGCCCCGAACAACTCGGTGAGCTCGCCCAGCGGCAGGCGCGCGGTGACACGCGCCTTGTCCTCGCCCAGCCGTTCGATGGGCGGGACCTCGTCGTCGTACTCGTCGGTGATCTCCCCGACGATCTCCTCCACGATGTCCTCGATGGTCACCAGGCCCGCGGTCCCGCCGTACTCGTCGATGACGACCGCGACGTGGATGCGCTGCCGCTGCATGTCGCGCAGCAGCTCGTCGATCGGCTTGGAGTCGGGCACGTAGGTCGCCGCGCGCATGATGTCGCGGACGGTCCGGTGCTGGTCGGGCGCGCCGGGCCCGGCGTTCCACTGGTCGCGCAGCCGGGCCACGACGTCCTTGAGGTAGACGATGCCGACCACGTCGTCCATGTCCTCGCCGGCGACGGGGATGCGCGAGAAGCCGCTGCGCAGCGCGAGCGAGAGCGCGTCGTCCACGCTGGCGTCGTGGTCGATGAACACGATGTCGGTGCGCGGCACCATGACCTCGCGCACCGTCGTGTCGTCGAGTTTGAACACCGAGTGGATCATCTGGCGTTCCTCGGGGTCGATCACGTGCCCCCGCTCGGCCAGGTCGACCAGCCTGCGCAGCTCGTCCTCGCTGGTGAACGGCCCCTCGCGCTCGCCCTTGCCGCGCGGGGTGAACGCCTGCCCCAACAGGACCAGCGCCTGGGCGAGCGGCCCCAGCACCCGGGTGACCGGACGGACGATGGCGGCACCGGTCAGCGCGACCGCCGCGGGGAACTGCCGGCCCAGGATCCGCGGGGTGACGCTGATCAGCACGTAGTTGACCAGGATCATCACCACGGCGGCGAGGAGCACCGCGAGCCAGTCCAGGCCCAGCCAGTCGACGAAGCCGACGGCCAGGGCCAGCGTCGCCAGCACCTCGCAGGACACCCGCAGCAGCAGCACCATGTTGAGGTGGCGCGCCGGATCGGCCGCGACGTCCTCCAGGCGGCGTACCCCTCGGCCCGTACGGGTGCCGACGAGTTCGCCCACCCCCATGCGCGCCGCCCGGGTCAGGGCGACCTCGACGCTGACGAAGAAGGCGGCGGCCAGCGACAGCAGGATCGCGCATCCGAACGCGAGCCCCAGCTCCGCGGCCTCCTGACCGGTGACGGCCAGGAGTGTCACGGGCTCCGCCGCCGACAGGGCCGGTCCGAGGCCGGCCTGGCCGGTATGGCCAGAGGTCATCGCGGACCGTCCTCCGTCCCCGTCTGGGCCACGGACTGCTCCAGGCTGTGCCGCCATCCGGCGAGCAGTTCACCCTGGAGCCCGAACATCTCCTTGTGCTCCTCGGGCTCGGCGTGGTCGTAACCGAGCAGGTGCAAGATGCCGTGGGTGCACAGCAGGTCGATCTCGTCCTGGGTCGGGTGACCGGCCTTCTCGGCCTGGCGGGCGGCCACCTGCGGACAGATGATCACGTCGCCGAGGACACCGGGGTCGGAGGTGCGCCCGGGTCCCCCTGGGCGCAGTTCGTCCATCGGGAACGACAGCACGTCGGTCGGTCCGGGTTCGTCCATCCAGCGGACGTGCAACTCGGCCATCGGCTCCTCGTCGACGAGCACGATGGACAACTCCGCGAGCGGGTGGACCCGCATGGAGTCGAGCACGTAACGGGCCAGCCGGGCCAGCCGCGTCTCGTCGGTGGGGACGCCGGACTCGTTCGCGACGTCGATACTCATTGCTGAACGCGCCTCAATCTCTGTGTTCATCGGTCCGCGTGGCCCGGTGCGGGCCACGCGGGATATCAACCGGCGCCGTTGGCCGAACCAGCGGGGCGGGACCGCGGCCGGCGGTCGCGCTGCCGCCCGTCCTGCCGTTCGTGGTCATAGCGCCCGTAGGCGTCGACGATGGCGCTGACCAGCTTGTGGCGGACCACGTCGTTGCTGTTCAGGCGGCAGAAGCCGATGTCGTCGATCCCTTCGAGGATGCGCTCGATCGTGCCGAGGCCGCTGGCCTGACCACCGGGGAGGTCGACCTGGGTCACATCCCCTGTGACCACGATCTTGGACCCGAAACCCAGACGGGTCAGGAACATCTTCATCTGCTCGGGCGAGGTGTTCTGCGCCTCGTCGAGGATGATGAAGGAGTCGTTGAGCGTACGGCCCCGCATGTAGGCCAACGGCGCCACCTCGATCGTCCCCGCCGACATGAGCTTGGGGATGGAGTCGGGGTCGAGCATGTCGTGCAGCGCGTCGTAGAGGGGCCTGAGGTAGGGGTCGATCTTCTCGTAGAGCGTTCCGGGCAGGAAGCCCAGGCGCTCGCCGGCCTCGACCGCGGGGCGGGTCAAGATGATCCGGTTGACCTGCTTGGCCTGGAGCGCCTTGACCGCCTTGGCCATGGCCAGGTAGGTCTTGCCCGTACCGGCCGGACCGATCCCGAAGACGATGGTGTGGCGGTCGATCGCGTCGACATAGCGCTTCTGGTTGAGGGTCTTGGGCCTGATCGTGCGGCCACGCGCCGACAGGATGTTCATCGTCAGCACGTCGGCCGGCCGCTCGCCGTCGGCGCTGGGGGAGCGCAGCATCCCCAGGGTCCGGTCGATGGCGTCGGGGGTGACCTGGGTGCCGTTCTCGACGAGTTCGAGCAGTTCCTCGACGAGACGGACGACGAGCGAGGTCTCCTCGGGGCTGCCGCTGATGGTGATCTCGTTGCCCCGGACATGGATGTCGCTGTCGAAGGAGCGCTCGACCACCCGCAGAAGCTCGTCTCCGGACCCCAGCAGGTTGATCATCATGTGCTCTTCGGGCACGACGACCTTGACCTGGGTGCTTGGTTTCGTTGATTCGACCATAATGTGGCCTCGCGGCCGTCTCGCCCCTGCCTTTCGCGTCCGCTGGGATCGGTGGGGTAACAGCGTCGGCTGTTATGACGAAATTCTATCAAGTTGCCCCTGGTCACCCTCTGCGCTCGCGCGGCCGGGAAAGGGGCCTCCCCCGTCCCGGCCGCTGTTTCCGCGCGCCGTGACCGTTATCCGGGTGGCCACTCCAGGCCCCGTCCACCGAGCACGTGGCCGTGCAGGTGGAACACGGTCTGCCCGGCTCCGGGGCCGGTGTTGAAGACCAGCCGGTAGCCGCTCTCCGCGACGCCGTCGGCCTCGGCCACCGCCTGAGCCTCTCGGGCGATCTCGTCGAGGAGGCCCTGGCCGGCCCGTCCGGCCGCCGCGGCGTCGGGGTGGTGCTCCTTCGGGATGATCAGCACGTGGGTGGGTGCCTGTGGGTTGATGTCGCGGAACGCGAGGGTCCGCTCGCCCTCACGGACGATGTTGGCCGGCACCTCTCCCGCGACGATCTTGCAGAACAGGCAGTCGGGCTCGGTCAACGCCACCGCTGCCCTCCTCTCCTCTTTCTCCTCGGTTCCCCGCACCGGGGTGATCACGGCCATCCCATCACGCCTCGCGGGTGGGCGAGGCCCTCACCCGGGGACGGGCGGCATGCCGTTATCGGCATGCCGTTATGGCCGCGCCGGGACCGGGATTCTCCTACGGTGGGGCGAAGCGCGCCACCGCGTGCTCCCCCAACGCGCCTTCGGTGGTGAATAGCCGGAAAACCTCGCCGTCGCGGGCTATTCTGGTGCTTTGCGTGACTTCTCCCACGCTGTCACGCTCTCGGGGAAGAAGGGGGAACAGCGCGCATGGCCGAGACAAGGGGACCGGTCGCCGGCCCGGGCACGTCGGTGACGTCCGCCCACGGACTCCGCGACAGACCCGGGAACTGAGCGAGAAGAAGGCATGCCCTTTCGTAAACCCCGCGACAAGGGCGCGCGTCCCAATGACGTGACTGAGACCATGGTGGCGGGCGCGCCCGCGGCGACGGTAGCGGTCGAGTGGGACGCCGACCAGGCGGTGACGCAGCTCTACAGTGCTCACTACCGGCCGTTGGTCCGGCTCGCGACGCTTCTCGTCCGCGACTTCGCGACCGCCGAGGAAGTGGTACAGGACGCCTTCGTCGCCATGCACGGCGCCTGGAGGCGCCTACGAGACCCCAACAAGGCCCTGTCCTACCTGAGGCAGTCGGTGGTGAACCGGGCCCGTTCGGTGCTGCGCCACCGCGCCGTCGTCGAGAAGCACGCCCCCAAGGGGCTTCCCGACGCCCCCAGCGCCGAGCACGGCGCCCTGGGCGAGCTCGAACGAGCCGAGGTCGTCGCCGCGCTGCGCAGGCTCCCCACCCGACAACGTGAGGCCATCGTCCTGCGGTACTACGGAGACCTCTCCGAGGCACAGATCGCCGATGCCATGGGAATCAGCCGTGGCGCGGTCAAGAGCCACACGGCGCGCGGAATCGCCGCGCTCCGATCGGTCCTGGAGCGGACGACATGACCGACCCCTTTGACGATGGATTCGAGCAGCGGCTGCGCGAGGCGCTGCGTGCGGAGGCCGACTCCGTACGCCCCTCCCCCGAGGCCCTCGACCTGATCCGCACGCGCACCGCCCAACGCCGTCTCTCCCCCTGGGCCGCGCTGACCTGGCTGCGCCCGGCGGCGGCCGTCGCGGCCGCGGCGCTCATCGGCGGATCGGTGCTGCTCGGTACCCCCCAGATCCGCGACCAGGTCTTCTCGGGGGGCTGGGACTCCGCCTCGGACTCCCGTGGGACCCCCCATGACGGCCAGGGGCTCAGCGACACCACGAGCGAGACCCCCTCGGTCCCTCCCGACGGCCCCACCCCCGGTACCGAACCCGTCGCTCCCCGGCCCCCCGCTCCCTCGCCGTCCCCGAGCGGTCCCGATGGCGACACCGACCACAGGGGCCCGTCCGTCCCGTGCGCTTCTGAGGACGAGGCGCCCACCGCCACCGCCCGTGAGGGCGAGCCCAAGCGTCAGTCCTGCCCGGCCTCGGACGACCCCTCTCCGACTCCCGCCCCCACCACCCCCGCGCCCGCTCCCGAGCCGGAGCCCGATCCGGACGGCGAGGATCCCGGCGAGGGCGGGGCCTCTCCTCCTCCGGAGACACCCGAGCCCTCGGCTCCCGCGATCCCTCTCCCTCCCTCGCCCGCCGGCTCCGCGCTCGAGTAGCCCGGTCCGGCTCTTCGCGTTGTGGCCCCGCCCGTCCCCCGAGCGGGGCCACGCTCCGTCCGGACCTACCAGCGTCCGCAACGCGCCTGAAGCACCGCCAAGGCCGCCACACCCGCGGTGGAGGTGCGCAGCACGGTGCGGCCGAGCAGCGCCGGCACCGCTCCGGCCTGTGTGAACGCCGCCAGCTCCGGGTCGCTGATCCCTCCTTCGGGCCCCACGACCACGACGATCCCGCCGGCTGGATCGGTGGGGAGGGCAAGCGCGGCCAGGCGTTCCTCGGCCTCTTCGTGCAGCACCACGCCCAGTGCCGCCGAGGACAGCAGGGCGACGACGTCACGGGTCGAGGCGAGCCCGGCCACCTCGGGGACCCATGACCGGCGCGCCTGCTTGGCCGCCTCCCGCGCGGTCGCCCGCCACTTGTTCAGGGACTTCTCGGCGCGTTCGGCCTTCCACCGGGTGACGCAGCGTTGCGCGGCCCACGGCACGATGGCGTCCACCCCCGCCTCGGTCATGACCTCCACCGCGAGTTCGCCACGGTCCCCCTTGGGCAACGCCTGCACCACGGTGATCCGCGGCGTGGGCGACGGTTCGTGGACACGGTCGCGGACTTCGAGGGTCACCCTGTCCTTGCCGACCGCGCCGACCACGCACCGCGCCCGCGTCCCCGCGCCGTCGACCACGTGCACGGCCTCGCCGGCCACCAGCCGGCGCACGGTCGCCGCGTGCCTGCCCTCCGGCCCCGAAAGCACGACGGTGTCGTGGGCGAGCCCTCCCGGTTCGGTCAGGAAAACCGGAGCTGTCACAGGTCCCCTCTCAAGAAGAACGGCCGGACCCCGAGCCTGGTACCGGCCCCGGGTCCGGCCATCGGCCGGCCGGCTCAGCGTGTGTTGAAGGCGCCGCGCAACCGGGAGAAGATGCCTCCCTGTCCCGGGCTGAACTTGCCCGGCGGGTGGTCCTCGCCCCGCAGCTCGGCGAACTTGCGCAGCAGGTTCTCCTGCTCCTCGTCGAGCTTGCTCGGCGTCTCGACGGTGACGTGGATCATCAGGTCGCCCCGCCCCGGACCGTTGAGGTGCCGGCTGCCCCGCCCGTCGAGCGTGATGATCTGGCCGGAGTTGGTCCCCGGGCGCAGGTCGATCGTCTCGTTTCCGTCGAGTGTCTCGATGGTGAGCGAGGCCCCCAGCGCGGCGGCCGTCATCGGCACGGTCACCGTGCAGTGGAGGTCGTCTCCGCGCCGCTCGAAGATCGGGTGCGGCCGCTGCACGATCTCCAGGAAGATATCGCCGCGCGGACCGCCGTTGGGGCCGATCTCGCCCTCGCCGGCGAGCTGGATCTGGGTGCCGTCCTCGACACCGGCCGGAATCTGCACCGTGCGGGTGACCTTCTCCCGCACCCGCCCCTCGCCCGCGCAGTCGGGGCAGGGGTTGCGGATGACGGTGCCCTGACCGGAGCACTGCGGACACGGCCGCGTCGTCATGACCTGACCCAGGAACGAGCGCGTGACCTGGGAGACCTCACCGCGTCCGGCGCACATGTCGCAGGTCTCGCGGTGGCTCCCCTTGGCCGTGCCCTCGCCCTGGCAGGTACCGCACAGGACCGCGGTGGGGAAGGTGATGTCCTTGGTGACACCGAACGCGGTCTCGGCGAGATCCAGTTCGACCCGGACCTTGATGCTGCGGCCCCGGCGGGCGCGCTCGCGCGCGGCCCGGCCGGCCGTCTGGCCGCCGCCGAAGAAGGCGTTCATGATGTCGTCGAAGGGGAACCCCGCCCCGCCGAATCCGCCGGCTCCGGCGCCGCCGCCGGGCGCGAAGGGGTCCGCCCCCATGTCGAACATCCGGCGCTTCTCGGGGTCGGAGAGGACCTCGTAGGCCTGGGTGACCTCTTTGAAGCGTTCCTGGGTGAGAGGGTCGGGGTTGACGTCGGGGTGCAGTTCCCGCGCGAGCCTTCGGTACGCCTTCTTGATTTCGTCCTTGGTGGCCTCGCGGCGCACCCCGAGGATCTCGTAGTAGTCTCTGGCCACTTACTGCCCCGCCAAGATCTGACCGACGTATCTTGCCACTGCGCGTACCGCTCCCATCGTTCCGGGGTAATCCATTCGGGTCGGGCCCACCACACCGAGCTTTGCCAGTGACTGATCTCCAATGCCGTAGCCCGCGGTCACGATCGAGGTGGTCTGCAGCCCCTCGTGGGAGTTCTCCGCGCCGATCCGGACCGACAGCATGGACGGATCACCCGCCTCACCGAGCAAACGGATGAGGACGACGTTTTCTTCCAGTGCTTCCAGCACGTCGCGCAGCCCGGCGGAGAAGCCCATCCCGGCGAGGTTGGCGGTGCCGCCGAGGACGACCCGCTCCTCGTGCCGCTCGACGAGACTCTCCAGCAGGACCGACAGGACCGAGGCCGCCAACGGCCGCTCCTCGGCGGGCAGCCGGGCCGGCAGGTCGGAGACCGCTGAGGGCACCTCGTTGAGCCACTTGCCCGCCACCGCCTGGTTGAGCGCGGCCCGCAGGTCGCCGACGGAGGCCTCGGTGACGCGGTCGAGGCCGTCGATGACCTTCTGCTCCACCCGCCCGGTGTCGGTGATGAGAACCATCATCACGCGGTGGGGGCTGAGCGGGACGAGTTCGACGTGCTGCACCGCCGAGCGGGTCAGCGAAGGGTATTGCACGATCGCGACCTGGCGCGTGAGCTGCGCCAGGAGGCGGACCGTGCGGGCGATGATCTCGTCGAGGTCGACGGCGCCGGACAGGAACGTCTCGATCGCGCGCCGCTCGGCCTGCGACAGGGGCTTGACCGTGGACAGGCGGTCGACGAACAGACGGTACCCCTTGTCGGTGGGGACCCGGCCGGCACTGGTGTGCGGCTGGGTGATGTACCCCTCCTCCTCCAGGGCCACCATGTCGTTGCGGATCGTCGCGGGTGAGACCCCCAGGCTGTGCCGGTCGGCGAGCGCCTTCGATCCCACCGGCTCGTTCGTCGACACGTAGTCCTCGACGATGGCACGTAGCACCGCGAGCTTTCGATCGTCGAGCACGCGCTCACCTCCTGGCACTCCGTGGTCCTAAGTGCTAATTCTATGCCGTTCCGCCAAGTCGCTCCCCTCCACGTGATCGCGTCGGGGTGGCGCACCCCGCCGGCCGCGATCCTGACGTCGACCGGTCCGCTCCCGCCCCGGCCAGGACGCGCCGGCGTCGTCGAACGGTTTCCTACCCATGTGGCGGGGAGCGCGCACGGGTCCCGGCCGCGTCGACACGCCGTCGGCTCTGTCCGGGGCGGCGTCGAGGCCGCCACTACAATGCGGGCCCGTGCCCACTTACTCCGGCAGACCAGGCAGAAGGTACGACGGTGACGTCCTCGCCGGCGACTGGCATCGCCCGCGCCGAGGCCGGATCCGCGAGGTCCCGGCCGAGCCGGGGCTCGTCGTGGAATCCGCGGACGAGGGTTTCTGCGGTGCCGTGGTGGCGTGGGACAAGCAGACGGTCACGCTTGAGGACCGGCACGGACGCCGCCGCGTCTTCGACCTCGCCCCCGCCGCGTTCCTCATCGACGGGGAGCCGGTGACCGTGGTCCGCCCCCTCCCCTCGTCCTCCTCGGCTCCGGCGCGCAGCGCCTCGGGGTCGATCGCGGTCCCCGGCCTGCGCGCGCGGACCGCCCGGGAGAGCCGCATCTACGTCGAAGGCGTCCACGACGCCGAGCTGGTGGAGCGTGTCTGGGGACACGACCTGCGGGTGGAGGGGGTGGTCGTGGAACGCCTGGAGGGCGTCGACCACCTGCCGGAGGTCGTCGAACGGTTCGCCCCCGGCCCCCACCGCCGGCTCGGGGTGCTCGTCGACCACCTTGTGCCCGGGTCCAAGGAGAGCCGGATCGCCCGGCTCCTCACCTCGCCGCACGTGCTCGTCGTCGGCCACCCCTTCGTCGACGTGTGGCAGGCGGTCAAGCCGTCGGTTCTCGGCATCCCCGCCTGGCCCGAGGTGCCGCGCGGCCGCCCCTGGAAGGAGGGCGTCTTAAGCGCGCTGGGCTGGCGGGAGGAGCCGGGCGAGGCGTGGCGGCGGATCCTGGGGGCGGTCCGCTCCTACGCCGATCTGGAACCCGGGCTTCTCGCCAGGGTCGAGGAACTCATCGACTTCGTCACCGCTCCCCAGGAGGAGAGCAACTAGGCTCGTCCCAGCACGCGCAGCGACCTCCTCCGGCGCCCCACGGGGCCCGGCTCACCGATCGGCCATCGCAACCGGCACAGCCAAGGGACACCATGAGCGAGACACCGCCCAACCAGCCGCACCCCCAGGACCCTGCGGGCGGGCAGCCCGCCCACGGCCGGCCCGCCGGCGACCCTCCCGCTCCGGCGTCCCCGGAACACCCCTCCTGGCCGGGAACCCCCGCCGGCGGGCAGCCCGGCCATGCCGGCCCCTCCCACACCCCGCCCACGGGGGGACAGCCCGGTCACGCCCGTCCCTCGGGGAACCAGCCGGCCTACCGGCAGCCGTCGGGAGGACAGCCCGCCTACCAGCGGCCGCCCAGCGGACAGCCGGCCTACCAGCAGCCGCCCCAGGGGCCTCCCGGGTACGGACGGCCCGGCCATGCCCCCCACCCCCCGCAAGGGGCACAGCCCGGTTACGCCCAGCCCACCGGGAACCAGCCCGCCTACCAGCAGCCGGGATACGCGCAGCCGCCCGGCCCCCAGGGCCAGCCCCCCTACGGCGGCCCGTCCGGCTACGCCCAACCCGGCTACGCGCAGGGCCCCTACGGCCATCCCGGTTACGCCCAGCCCGGCTACGGTCCCCAGCCCTACGGGCAGCAGGCACACCCGGGGCAGGCCCCGCAGGGAAGCGCCCACCAGGGCGGGACCGGCTCCGACGACACCACGTGGGCCATGGTGGCCCACCTGGTCGGGGTGATCATGGCCTGCGCCGGATGGCTGCCCGCCCTGATCGTGTACCTGGTGAAGCGGAACGCCTCGCCCTACGTGCGCCACCACGCCGCCGAGGCGCTGAACTTCCAGCTGACCCTGCTCATCCCGTTCGTCCTCAGCTGGGCGCTGTTCATCGGCCTCGGCGTCTACGCGCCGGACCTCTCCCCGATCGGCTCGGCCCTGATCGGCCTGTTCTGGCTGCTCTCGATCGTCTTCGGGGTGCTCGCCGCGGTGGCGGCGACCAAGGGCACGTGGTACCGGTACCCGGTCGCGATCCGGATGGTGAAGTAGCCACGGCGCCGTCCCCGCGGTCCACGGCGCTCTCGGAGCGCGGGGACGGCTCAGGTGAGATCGCGTACCACCGCGTCGGCGAGGAGCCTGCCACGTCGGGTCAGCACGGCGCGGCCGTTCGCGTGGGCGTCGGCTTCGAGCAGTCCGTCGCGCACCGCCTGTCCGGCGGCGTTCCGCCCGTCCGCGTCGAGCAGGTCCAGCGGGCATCCGTCGATGATGCGCAGCTCCAGCAGGATCCGTTCGAAGCGCCGGTCGGCCTCGTCCAGGACCTCGCGCGCCTGGCCGGGGGTGATCCCCTCGGCGAGCCGGGCCGCGTAGGCCGCGGGATGCTTGACGTTCCACCAACGGGTCCCGCCGACGTGGCTGTGGGCGCCCGGGCCGACCCCCCACCAGTCCCCGCCGGTCCAGTAGAGCAGGTTGTGCCGGCTGCGGGCGGAGCGCGAGCGCGCCCAGTTGGACACCTCGTACCAGTGGTAGCCCGCCGCGGCGAGGAGTTCGTCGGCCATGAGATAGCGGTCGGCCATCGCGTCGTCGTCGGGCGCCGCAAGCTCGCCGCGGCGGACCCTGGCCGCCAGGCGGGTGCCCTCCTCGACGATCAGGGAGTAGGCCGAGACGTGGTCCGGGCCGGCCGCGATCGCGGCTTGGAGGGACTCCTTCCAGTCGGCGTCGTCCTCCCCCGGCGTCCCGTAGATGAGGTCGAGGTTGACGTGGTCGAACCCGGCCTCGCGGGCCCAGGCGACGCAGCGTTCCGGTCGTCCGGGGCTGTGCGCGCGTTCCAGGACGGCGAGAACGTGCGGGCGGGCGCTTTGCATGCCGAACGAGATCCGCGTGAACCCCGCCTCGCGCAACCGGCCCAGGGAGTCGCGGTCGACGGTCTCGGGGTTGGCCTCGGTGGTCACCTCGGCTCCGGGGGCCAGGCCGAACTCGGCGTCGATCGCGGCGAGGACGCGGCCGAGGTCGGCCGGGTCGAGGAGGGTCGGGGTGCCCCCGCCGACGAACACGGTGCTCACCGGGACGTCGCCGGTGCCGAGCACCCGCCGCGCGAAACGCAGTTCCGCGATGGCGAGATCGGCGTAGGTCTCGCGTGAGGCGGTCACCGATCCGTCCCTGGAGCGCAGCTCGCTCGCGGTGTAGGTGTTGAAGTCGCAGTATCCGCACCGCGTGACGCAGAACGGCACATGGACGTAGACGCCGAACGGGCGCTCGCCCACCCCCTCCAGTGAGGCGGCCGGCAACGCGCCATCAGCGGGCACGGGGTTCCCGTCAAGAGGTACCGAAGGCATGCTTCCAGTGTCGGTCATCGAGGGGACCGGCCGGTCCCCCGTCCCTCTCACCGGGGACGATCACCTGCGGGCGAGCCGCCGCTCCGCCGCGGCCGCGGCCCTCTCCCATTCCGCGGCCCGGCCGGGGATCTCCAGGACACGGCGGATCAGGGCGATGTCGTCATGGGAGGGGCGCGAGGCCCGGAAGGCCGTCGCCAGGTCGATCCCGTGATCGGGACGGTGCGCCACCTCGATCCGGTCTCCCGCGCCGACCTCGCCTTCCTCCAGCACCCTCAGGTAGGCCCCGGTACGCGCCTCCTCGGTGAAGCGCCGGACCCAGCCCTCCTCGCCCAGCCAGTTGCGAAACGTCCCGCACGGGACCCGGGGCAGGGTGACCTCCACCAACGCGGTACCGATCCGCCAGCGTTCGCCGACGAGCGCGCGGCTGACCTCGACGCCGCGGGTGGTCAGGTTCTCGCCGAACATCCCGCCCCGCAGGGGGCGCCCCAACAGCCGCTCCCACACGGCGAGGTCCTCGCGCGCGTAGGCGTAGACCGCCTGGTCGGGGCCACCGTGATTGTCCCGGTCGGCCTGTTCGTCACCGGCCAGCCCCAGCCGGCCCACCGCGACCGCGCCGTCCACCGGGCGTTTGTCGATCGCGGTCCGTCGCAGTCTCCCGGCCCATTCGGCGGCCACCGCGACACCGACGTTGACCGATTCAACCCGTCCACTGTCCATGCCGGAACGTTAGTGCGCCCGCCGCCGGTGTGGGAACTCCGGGATCAGGCCGACGTGGAGTGGGACAGGCCCGAGGGCACCACGCCGGTCGAGCCCCGCACGACGAGTTCGGGATCGAACATGTACTCGGTGCGCGACGCCGCGTGCCCGGCGATCTCGTCGCACAGGGCCCGCACCGCGGCCAGCGCCATGGCCGGGATCGGCTGGCGCACCGTTGTCAACGGCGGATCGGTGAAGGCGATGAGCTGGGAGTCGTCATACCCCACGACGGAGAAGTCGGCCGGGACCGACAGCCCCCGCTGCCGCGCGGCGCGTATCGCCCCCAGGGCCATCAGGTCGGATCCGCAGACCACCGCGGTGACGCCGCGGTCCAGCAGACGGCCGGCCGCCGCGTGCCCGCCCTCGACCCCGAACAGGGACAACTCGACGAGCTCGTCCTCGACGGCCAGGCCGTTGGCGGCCATGGCCTCGCGGTAGCCGGCCAGTTTGCGCTGTACCGGGACGTAGCGCCGCGGCCCGCTGGTGAAACCGATCCGGACGTGACCGAGCGCGGCGAGGTGGTTGACGGCGAGCTGGCTGGCGGTGCGATCGTCACAGGAGACGAACGCCGCGGGGATGTCCTCGGCGAAACCGTTGACGAGCACGATGGGCAGCCGTCGGGCGATGAGCGACCGGTACCGGCCATGGTCGACGGTGGTGTCGGCGTGCAGCCCCGAGACGAAGATGATCCCCGAGACGTTGCGTTCGAGCAGGAGCTCGACGTACTCGTCCTCGGCGATGCCCCCCGGGGTCTGGGTGCACAGCACCGGCGTGTACCCGTGCTGGGCCAGCGCCCCTTCGGCGGCCTGGGCGAACATGGGGAAGACCGGGTTCTCCAGCTCCGGAACGACCATCCCGACCAGCCCGGCCGAGCGCTGGCGCAGCCGGGCCGGGCGCTCGTATCCGAGCACGTCGAGCGCTGTCAGCACGGCCTTGCGGGTGTCGCTTCCCACCCCGGGCCGGTCGTTGAGCACTCGGGAGACCGTTGCCTCGCTCACTCCGGCCTGCCGGGCGATATCGGACAGTCGTGGACCCATGGGAGCACTCTAATGGACGAAAACGACCACGCATTGAAATAAATGAGTAATCTTGCGCAAGTAATTTCAGCCAGCCGAGATCGCTGAGGCGATACGGAGGGACCCTCATGCAGCAGCCCGCCGACCAGGCCGCCCCCCGCTCCCCCGGCTCCCGCCCGGGCTGGTGGCGCGATGCCGTCATCTACCAGATCTACGTCCGCAGCTTCGCCGACTCCAACGGCGACGGCGACGGCGACCTGCCCGGCATCCGCCGGCGTCTGCCGGCGTTGGCCGCTCTCGGCGTGGACGCGGTCTGGCTGACCCCGTTCTACGTCTCGCCGCTCGCCGACGGCGGCTACGACGTCGCCGACTACCGCGACGTGGATTCCCGGTTCGGCACGCTCGCCGACTTCGACGCGCTCCTGGAGACCGCCCACGACCTGGGCATCCGCCTGATCATCGACATCGTCCCCAACCACACCTCCTCCGCGCACCGCTGGTTCCGCGAGGCGGTCGCCGCCGAGCCCGGCTCCCCCGAACGCGCCCGGTACGTGTTCCGGCCCGGCAAGGGGCCCGACGGGGAGGAGCCGCCGAACAACTGGAAGTCCATCTTCGGCGGCCCGGCCTGGACCCGTCTGAAGCGTCCGGACGGCACCCCGGAGGAGTGGTACCTGCACCTGTTCGACGCCGAGCAGCCCGACCTCGACTGGACCAACCCCGAGGTCCACGAGGAGTTCGACGACGTGCTGCGGTTCTGGCTGGACCGTGGGGTGGACGGCTTCCGCATCGACGTCGCCCACGGCATGGTCAAGGATCCGGCGCTCCCCGACCTCGCCGAGGGCCAGACCGCCGAGCTGCTCGACGGCAGCACCCGGCTGCCCTACTTCGACCAGGACGGGGTGCACGACATCTACCGGCGCTGGCGCCGGATCGTCGACGGCTACGACGACCGCGCCATGGTCGCCGAGGCGTGGGTTCCCAACGCCGAGCGCGTGGCCCGCTACCTGCGCCCCGACGAGCTGCACCAGGCGTTCAACTTCGAGTTCCTGACCGCGCCCTGGGACGCCGCCACGCTGCGCAAGGTGGTCGACGACTCGCTGGAGGCCAACGGCGCGGTGGGCGCGCCCAGCACGTGGGTGCTGTCCAACCATGATGTGACCAGGCACGTCACCCGGTTCGGCGGTGGCGCCGAGGGGCTGCGCAAGGCCCGCGCGGCGGCCCTGCTGATGCTCGCGCTGCCCGGCTCGGTCTACCTCTACCAGGGTGAGGAGCTGGGGCTTCCCGAGGTGACCGACCTGCCCGAGGAGGCGCTGCAGGACCCCAACTGGAAGCGTTCGGGCTACACCGAGCGCGGTCGCGACGGCTGCCGCGTCCCGCTGCCGTGGGAGGGCGGCGAGCCGCCCTTCGGCTTCGGCCCCGACGGCAGCGCCCCCTGGTTGCCGATGCCCGCGGCCTGGCGGGAGCTCACCCGCGAGGCCCAGGCCGGCGATCCGGACTCGACGCTGTCGCTGTACACCTCGGCGCTGCGCCTGCGCCGGGAGCACGCCGCCCTGGGCGACGGCACCCTGACCTGGGTGGAGTCCCCCGACGACGTGCTGGCCTTCCGCAGGAGCCCCGGCTTCGCCTGCGCGGTGAACCTCGGGGCCCGGCCCGCGCGGGTCGCCCTGGAGGGTGCCCTGATGTTGGCGAGCGGTCCGGTGGAGGTCGGTGACGGCGGGGTCACGCTGCCGCCCTACACCGCCGTGTGGCTGGAGGAGCGCGCCTAGGCGCCCATGAGGCGACGACGGGCCCGGACGTCCTGGTGGACGGCCGGGCCCGTCATGTTACGGCGATGTTTCGCCGAGATTGCCGCATCCTTGCAGAAAATTTATGAAAAGGCTTCCATTCCTTGCAAGAAGTTGCTAGCGTCGCGGCACCAAGCCCCGCAGAGCCGTGACAGCGGGCACCGGGGGACCCGTCGCGGCTGTGTGTCCCTAAGGAGAGTCATGAAGATCCGTAGCGCCGGCGTGTTCGCGAGCGCCACGGTCCTCACCCTGGTCGCCACCGCCTGCGGCGGTGGCGGCGACAGTGGCGAGGCCGCCCAGGAGGAACCCAGCGGCACGATGGTCATCTGGGCCGACGACATCCGCACCAAGGCGCTGCTTCCCTTCGCCGAGGAGTTCGGCGAGGCACACGGCATCCAGGTCGAGGTCGAGACCATCCCCAACGAGGACCTGGAGTCCAACTTCGTCACCGCCCACCAGGCGGGCTCGGGCCCCGACATCGTCGTCGGCGCGCACGACTGGACGGGCAACTTCGTGCAGAACGGCGCGATCGACCCCGTGCAGCTCCCCGAGGACAAGGTCGCCGCGTTCAACGAGACCGCGATCGAGGCCGTCACCTACAACGGCCAGCTCTACGGCGTTCCCTACGCCACCGAGAACCTGGTGCTGATCCGCAACACCGAGCTCGCCCCCGAGGCGCCGTCGAGCGTCGAGGAGCTCGTCGAGACCGGCGCGGCGCTGAAGGACGAGGGCGAGGTCGAGGAGATCCTGGGTCTCCAGGTCGGCCAAGAGGGCGACCCCTACCACATCTACCCCTTCTACACCTCCGCCGGCGGCTACCTGTTCGGCCAGGACGACAAGGGCGACTACGACCCCTCCGACGTCGGCGTGGGCACGCCGGAGTCCGTCGCGGCGTTCGAACGGATCGCCGAACTCGGCGAGAAGGGCGAGGGCGCGCTGAAGCGCTCCATCGACAGCCAGAACGTCGCCTCCCTCTTCCAGGACGGCAAGACGCCCTTCTTCATCACCGGCCCGTGGTCGATCCCCGACGTCAAGACGGCCGGGATCGACTACGAGATCAGCGCGATCCCCGGCTTCGAGGACGGCGAGGAGGCCCGCCCGTTCGTCGGCGTGCAGACGTTCTACGTCGCCGCGGGCGGCGCCAACAAGGTCCTCGCCCAGGAGTTCGTGACCAACTACGTCACCGACCCCGAGCTGGCCATCGCGCTGTACGAAGAGGACCCGCGCCCTCCGGCGCTGACCGCGGCGCTGGAGCAGGTCTCCCAGAGCGACCCGGATCTGGCCAAGGTCACGGAGGCCGGCGCCAACGGCGACCCGCTGCCCGCCATCCCGCAGATGGCGGCCATCTGGGACCCGTTCGGCAAGGCGGAGGCCGCGGTCATCAGCGGGGAGGACCCCGAAGAGGCCGTCACCGCCGCGGGCAAGGCCATTACGGATCAGATCGGCTGAGTCCGTGTTCGCCGACCGACGTAACGGCGCGGGCGCCCCAGGCGGGGCGCCCGCGCGCCCCCCGCTCCCCGGAGGCGCCCTGGCCCCCCGCTCCGGATCGCTGGCCGGGCAGATGGTGAAGATCGGCATGCTCGGCCTCACCACCGCCCTGGCGGTGTGGGCCGCGTTTCCGCTGTACTCCGCGGGCAACTGGATCGGGATCGGCGTGGTGGCCGCGGTCACCACGCTCCTGTTCTACGTCTACCTGTCCCCCCGCGCCATCCCCGCCAAGTACCTCGTCCCGGGCACGCTGCTGCTGGTCGCCTTCCAGATCCTGCCGGTGCTGTACACGGTCAGCACCTCGATCACCAACTTCGGCGACGGGCACCGCGGCAGCAAGGAGGAGGCCATCGCCTCGATCGAGGCGTCATCGGTGGTGCGCGCCGCCGACTCCGTCGACTACCGCCTCACCGTCGCCGCCGTGGGCGACCCCGCGACCGGCGACCTGGTCTTCCTGCTGACCGACCCCGAGGGCCGGGTCCAGGCCGGCGACGCCGACGGGCTCACCGAGCTCGCGCCGGACGCCGTCACCACCGACCCCTCGGGCCGGATCACCGAGGCCGAGGGCTACACCCTCCTCGGTGCCGCGGAGGTGAGCGCGCGCAGCGCCGAGATCACCGCCTTCGCCGTTCCCAGCGGCGACGGCTCCGGCATCCGCTCCAGCGGCCTGTCCAGCGCCTATGAAGGCGACGCCACCCGCGCCTACGACGCCGACTGCGACTGCATCGTGGACGCCGCCACCGGCGCCCGCTTCACCGCCGACGACGAGCGGGGCGTCTTCCTCGACGAGTCCGGCGAACGCCTCCCGCAGGGCTGGCGTGTCGACGTCGGCTGGGACAACTTCGCCAAGGTGCTCACCAACCCGTCGGTGAGCGGCCCCTTCTTCGGCATCCTGCTGTGGAACCTCGCCTTCGCCGCGGGGACGGTCCTGCTCGTGTTCGTCCTCGGACTGGGGCTGGCCCTGCTCATGCACACCGACCGGTTGCGTGGGCGCAGGGTGTACCGCGTCCTGCTGGTCCTGCCCTACGCGATGCCCTCCTTCGCGATGCTGCTGCTGTGGCGCGACATGTTCAACGCCGACTTCGGCCTGGTCAACCGGCTGCTCGGCCTCGACGTCGACTGGCTGGGCGGGGAGTGGACGGCGCGCCTGGCGTTGCTGGTGGTCAACGCCTGGCTGGGCTATCCCTACCTCTTCCTCGTCGCCACCGGGGCGCTGCAGTCGATTCCGCGCGAGCTCACCCAGGCCGCCCGGCTGGACGGCGCCGGCGCCTGGCAGTCGTTCCGGCACGTCACGCTCCCGCTGTTGATGGTGGCGCTGACGCCGATCCTGGTGTCGACCTTCTCGTTCAACTTCAACAACTTCAACGCCGTCTACCTGATGACGGGCGGCGGCCCGTTCCCGCCCGACAATCCGATGGTGGGCGGTACCGACCTGCTCATCACCTACACCTATCGGCTCGCCTTCGGCGGCCAGGGCGCGCAGTACGGCTACGCCTCGGCGATCTCGGTCTTCATCTTCCTCATCGTGGCCGTCATCTCCGTGGTGAGCCTGAGGCGGAGCAGGAGCTTGGAGGAGACCCACTGATGACCGCGACGACGATGGGCGCCCGGGTGACGCGCTGGGCGCGGCTGACCGGATGGCGTCACCTGCTGCTGGTGGTCGCGTTGGTGTTCGCGCTCTTCCCGGTGCTGTTCGTGGTGTCGGCCGCGCTGAACCCCCTGGGCACGCTCAGCTCCAGCAGCCTGGTCCCCCAGGGGGTCAGCACGGCCAACCTGGAACGGTTGTTCAGCGATACCCCGTTCGGGTCCTGGTACCTCAACTCGATCCTGATCTCGCTGGCCAACGCGGCGGGCACGGTGTTCCTGTGCGCGCTCGCCGCCTACGCCTTCAGCCGGTTCCGCTTCATCGGCCGGCGCACCGGCCTGTTCGGTCTGCTGCTGGTGCAGATGTTCCCGCAGTTCCTGGCGATCGTGGCGATCTACCTGATGTTCACCGACATCACCGAGTACTGGCCCGAGGTGGGGTTCGACACCCCCTGGGGACTGATGCTGGTCTACCTCGGCGGCGCGTTGAGCGTGAACACCTGGCTGATGAAGGGGTTCTTCGACACCGTTCCCCGGGAGCTCGACGAATCGGCGCGGGTCGACGGGGCCACCCACGCCCAGGTCTTCTTCCGGATCATGTTGCCGTTGGTGGCGCCGGTGCTCGCGATCGTGGGACTCCTGGTGTTCATCAGCACCATCAACGAGTTCCTCATCGCCAGCGTGTTCCTGCGCGACCCGGAGTCCAAGACGGTCGCCCTGGGGCTGTACGGGCTGATCTCGGGCGAGCGCAACGCCAACTTCGGCATCTTCGCCGCGGGCACCCTGCTCATCTCCCTGCCGACGATGGCGGTGTTCTGGTTCCTCCAGCGCTTCATCGTCGAGGGCCTGACCAGCGGCGCCGTCAAGGGCTAGACCCACGGCGGGGCGGCCTCCCCGAGGCCGCCCCGCCGTCTCGCTACTTCTTCTTGTCCTTCTCTCCGCTCTCGGTGGACAGCGCGGAGATGAACGCCTCCTGCGGCACCTCGACCCGTCCGACCATCTTCATGCGCTTCTTGCCCTCCTTCTGCTTCTCCAGCAGCTTGCGCTTACGGCTGATGTCACCGCCGTAGCACTTGGAGAGCACGTCCTTGCGGATGGCGCGGATGTTCTCGCGGGCGATGACCCGCGACCCGATCGCGGCCTGCACCGGGACCTCGAACTGCTGCCGCGGGATGAGCTCGCGCAGCTTCTTGGTCATCTCGACGCCGTAGGCGTAGGCCTTGTCCTTGTGCACGATGGCGGAGAAGGCGTCCACGGTCTCGCCCTGGAGCAGGATGTCGACCTTGACGAGGTCGGCCGCCTGCTCGCCGGAGGGCTCGTAGTCCAGCGACGCATATCCCTTGGTACGCGACTTGAGCTGGTCGAAGAAGTCGAACACGATCTCCGCGAGCGGCAGCGTGTAGCGCATCTCCACGCGGTCCTCGGACAGGTAGTCCATCCCCTGGAGGACGCCGCGGCGGCCCTGGCACAGCTCCATGATCTGACCGACGTAGTCGGAGGGGGTCAGCAGGGTCGCCTTGACCACCGGTTCGCGGACCTCGGCGATCTTGCCCTCGGGGAACTCGCTGGGGTTGGTGACCGTGTGCTCGGTGCGGTCCTCCATGACCACCTGGTAGACCACGTTGGGCGCGGTGGAGATGAGGTCGAGGTTGAACTCCCGCTCCAACCGGTCGCGGGTGATCTCCAGGTGCAGCAGCCCCAGGAAACCACAGCGGAACCCGAACCCCAGGGCCGCCGACGTCTCGGGCTCGAACACCAGCGCGGCGTCGTTGAGCTGGAGCTTCTCCAGGGCGTCGCGCAGCACGGGGTAATCGGTGCCCTCGATCGGGTACAGGCCGGAGAACACCATGGGTTTGGGGTCGCGGTAACCCGACAGCATCTCCTCGGCCCCGTTGCTCGCCGAGGTGACGGTGTCACCGACACGCGACTGGCGGACGTCCTTGACCCCGGTGATGAGGTAACCGACCTCGCCCACCCCCAGGCCCTCGACCTTGGTGGGCTCGGGGGAGATGACGCCGACCTCCAGCGTCTCGTGGGTGGCGCGCGTGGACATCATCGCGATGCGCTCGCGGGTGTCGAGCCGGCCGTCGACGACGCGCACGTAGGTGACGACGCCCCGGTAGGTGTCGTAGACCGAGTCGAAGATGAGCGCGCGCGCCGGGGCGTCGGGGTCGCCGACCGGCGGCGGGATGCGCCGGACGATCTCGTTGAGCAGCTCCTCGACGCCCTCTCCGGTCTTGGCGCTGACCTTGAGGACCTCGGAGGGGTCGCAGCCGATGATGTTGGCCAGCTCGGCGGCGTACTTCTCGGGCTGGGCCGCGGGAAGGTCGATCTTGTTGAGCACCGGGATGATCGCGAGATCGTTCTCCAGCGCCAGGTAGAGGTTGGCCAGCGTCTGGGCCTCGATGCCCTGGGCGGCGTCGACCAGCAGGATGGCGCCCTCGCAGGCGGCGAGGGAACGGGAGACCTCGTAGCTGAAGTCGACGTGGCCGGGGGTGTCGATCAGGTTGAGCACGTAGGTCACGTCGTCGAGGGCGGTGAAGGGAAGCCGTACCGCCTGCGACTTGATCGTGATACCGCGCTCGCGCTCGATGTCCATGCGGTCGAGGTATTGCGCGCGCATCTGGCGATCCTCGACGACCCCGGTCAACTGCAGCATCCGGTCGGCCAGTGTCGACTTGCCATGGTCGATGTGCGCGATGATGCAGAAGTTTCGGATCAGCGCGGGATCGGTCCGGGTTGGCTGTGGCACCGTGGTCCGTTCACGTTCTCGAGGTGGTCAGGGCTGGCGGCGCGCCGTCGGCGCGGACGGGGGCGTCGTCTCTCCATGGTCTCATGCGGCAGCGCGCGGGCCGCCGGGGACTTCCCCGGTGATCACGCGGATGTGCCATGGTGGAGACCCTCGTCAGCCTATGTCACTTCGGGAGGCCCCCGGTGAAATGGTTCCTGCAACGAGTCCTGGCCGCGCTGGCCACGCTGGTGGTGGTCGCGGTGGGGGCGGGAGCCCTGCTGGGGATGCAGTACCAGGGCGAGCCCGCCGAGTGGGCGCGCTCGGGCGGCGACGACGCGATCTGGCTGGGCCACGCCTGGGTCGACGGCCGCAACGGCGAGGCGGAGTTCCGGGCGCTCGCCGAACGGGTCTCCAACAGCGGCATCAGGGATCTCTACGTGCACACCGGCCCCCTGGCCGAGGACGGCACCCTCGATCCGGAGCTCCACCCGACCGCGGCCGACTTCGTGGACCGGGTGCACGAGGAGCTGCCCGAGGTCCGGGTCTCGGCCTGGCTGGGCCAGCTCGTCCCGGAGCGCAGCGCCCGCGAGGGGCGGCTGGAACTCGCCGAGGAGGAGACCCGGGCCAACGTCGTCGCCGCGGCCCGCACCGTGATGGAGATCGGCTTCGACGGCGTCCACTACAACTTCGAGCCCCTGTCGAGCGGCGACTGGAACTTCCTGAGCCTGCTGGAGGAGACCCGGGCCGCGATCGGCGAGGAGGCCTGGCTGTCCAGCGCGGTCGCCCAGATCGAGCCCATTCCCGGCTTCCGGCTGCTCGCCAAGGCGGTCGTGGGCCGGGACAAGTACTGGTCCACCGGCTACCTGACCCGTGTCGCCGAGTTGGTGGACCAGGTCGCGATCATGACCTACGACACCGGCATGCCGATGGAACGGCTCTACGGTGGTTACGTCGTCCACCAGACGCGGATGGCCCTGGACGCCGTTCCCGAGGACGTCGGGCTGCTCATGGGGGTGCCGGCCTACGACGACGAGCACGTCATGCGCGACCCCGAGGCCGAGACCATGGAGACCGCGACGCGCGCCGTGCGCCTGGGGATGTCCGAACGCCTCACGGAGCCGCGCGAGGGCGCCGGCGTGGCCATCTACGTGGACTTCGAGGCCACCGACCGGCAGTGGGACGCCTACCGTGACGGCTGGTTCACGCCCGCCGCCCCGTGACGTCGGTGAGGCGCAGGGCGCGCGGGCGGGTACCCCATGTCGGTGTCGCGGTGGGCCGGTACGGAGTGGTCCCGCCGGACGGGCATAATGGAAGTCCGTGTCTCGGACGTTCCACGTTCGGTTATGAGCCCTTAGGACTCACACACCTACGTCGATGCGTTGCTGAGCCGGCCGTGGAACGGCTGCCCACGCGTCCGCGCTCTCTCGTGATCGGCGCATGATCTTAAGTAACTGGAGCACGTTTTCGCATGGCGAACATCAAGTCGCAGAAGAAGCGCAACCGGCAGAACGAGAAGGCCCGTCTGCGCAACAAGGCGGTGAAGTCGTCCCTGAAGACGGCCATCCGCAAGTTCCGCGAAGCCGCCGAGGCCGGGAACGTCGACGAGGCCGTCGTCCTCCAGCGGGCCGCCGCCCGCCAGCTCGACAAGGCCGTCAGCAAGGGCGTCATCCACAAGAACCAGGCCGCGAACCGCAAGAGCGCGATCGCCGCGCGCCTGAACAAGGTGCAGGCCGGCTGACCCAGCGTCATCCCACGGAAGGCCGTCCCCTTCGGGGCGGCCTTCCGTCGTCTCCGGGACGGCTTCTGTCCACAGGGGGATATCGCCGCCTGACGGGGGGCCGGCCGCTCACTTAGCGTGATCGGCATGGCACTGTTCTTCCGTTCCTCCTCGGGGCACGACACCTCGGGTACCGCCGAACAGCGGTTGCGCGCCCTCACCGGGTCGCCCGACTCGCGGGGGCCGGGCTCCCTCCCCTCCCCGCACCAGGCTCCGTCGGCCTCGCCGACCGTCCCCGGCTCCCCCGGCGTCACGCCCCCACCACGCACGAGGGCCCCGGCCGAGGGCGGCGAGAGCGACACCGACGTCTCCCCGCCCGTCCCCCTCCTCCCCGCCCCGCCCTACACCCTGCCGTCGTGGCGGCGTCCCTTCGGGCATCCGCCTCCCGGTTACACCGAGGCCCCTCCCCCCGCCTCACTCACCGGAGTCTTCCACCGGCTCGCCCGGCTCCTCTCCCCCTTGGCGACCGAGGGACCCCGCTTCGGCCGCCCCGGGGTCTGGGCCGTGTCCGCGGTCTGCGTGCTCGCCGCGCTGGTCACCGGGTGGTTCATGCTCCAGGCGCGGGCCGACCCCCATCCGGTCCCCGCGGCGGCCTCGATCGAGCCCGCGGCCCCCTCCCCGACCCGGGACCGGCTCGACTCCCCCGGCCCGCTTCACCCCTCCGGCCGGGTCACCGTCCACGTCGGTGGCGAGGTCAACGAGCCGGGGGTCGTCTCCCTGCCCTCCGGTGCCCGGGTCACCGACGCCATCGAGGCCGCGGGCGGCCCCCTGCCCGGCACCGACACCGGACTGCTGAACCTCGCCCGGCCGCTCACCGACGGCGAACAGGTCCTGGTCGGCGTCACCCCCTCCCCGGGCGCGCTCCCCTCCGGGGTGGGCGCCGTGTCCGGGGTCCCGGGCTCTCCCGCCGACGCCCCCATCGACCTGAACACCGCCACCGTCGAGCAACTGGACGCGCTCCCCGGCGTGGGGCCCGTCCTGGCCGGGCGCATCGCCGAGTACCGGGCCGCCAACGGCGGCTTCACCTCGGTCGAACAGCTACGCGAGGTCACCGGCATCGGCGAGCGCCGCTTCGACGAGCTCGGTCCGCTCGTGCGGGTGGACGGCCCACCGTGATCCCGCTCGGTACCGACGCCCCCGACCGCTCCGGTCCCTCCGATCTGCGCCTGTGCGTCCCCGCCGCGGCGGTCTGGCTGGTCACCCTGCTTCTGTCGGGTTGTTCCCCCGGCGTGGCCGCGTCCGTCGGTCTTCTCCTCATCGCGGCGGTGGGCTCGTGCGTCCCCGCGTTGCGCCGGCCGGCGGTGGAGGCCCCCGCGGCCCTCGTCGCCGTCACGCTGCTGTGCTCGGCCGGTGGGGCGCTCGCCGTGGCCGGACGTCTCAGCGCGGTCGGCGGCAGTCCGGTGACGGCCCTGGCGGCCCGCGAGGGCAGGGCCGAGTTCGAGGCCGTGGTCACCCTCGATCCCCGTCCCCGGACCGGCGGTCCCCCCGTCCGGGGAGGGTCCTACGTCGTCGAGGCCCGGACCACCTGGGTGAGCGTGGCGGGCCGGCGGGTGTCCAGCCGCGTACCGGTCGTCCTGTTGGTCTCGGGGCCGCGTTGGGCCCGTCTGGTGCCGAGCCAGCGGGTCCGGGCGCAGGCGCGTTTCCTGCCGGCCGACCGCGGCGAGCTGGTCGCCGCCCTGATGGCGGTGCACGGCCCGCCCCGTCAGGTCGCTCCTCCCTCCTCCGCGCAGGAGGTCGCGGCCTCCGCCCGCGCCCGGCTCCGCGCGGCGGCGTCGGTCCTGCCCGAGCCCGAGCGCGGGCTGCTGCCCGCTCTCGTCGTCGGTGACGTCTCCCAGGTGCCGCCCACCACCAGGGCGCACTTCGAGGCCGCCGGGATGACCCACCTGCTCACCGTGTCCGGCGCGAACCTGGCGGTGCTGACCGGCGCCGCGCTGGCCCTCTCCCGGACGCTGCGGCTGCCCCGTTGGTGCACGGTGGGCGCCTCCGCCCTCATGATCGCCGTGTTCGTCCTGGTGGCCCGGCCCGAACCCAGCGTCCTTCGCGCCGCGTTCATGGGGGCGATCGCCCTGGTGGCCCTGGCGTTGGAGCGCGAGCGCGACGGGGCCCGCGCGCTGGCGGCCGCGGTGATCGGCCTCGTCCTGTTCGATCCGGCGTTGGCGCGCTCCCCCGGATTCGCGTTGTCGGTGCTGGCGACGGGCGGCATCGTGGTGCTCGCGCCACGGTGGCGGGAACGCTGGTCGGACCGGTTGCCCGCGTGGTCGGCCGACGCGCTGGCGGTGACCCTCGCCGCGCACGTGGCCTGTCTCCCCCTGCTCGCCGTGGTGTCCGCCGAGGTGAGCTGGATCGCGGTCCCGGCGAATCTGGCCGTGGGGCCACTGGTGGCGGTCGCCACCGTCGGCGGTTTCCTGGTGGCCGCGTTGGCGTTGGCGGCCCCTCCCCTGGCCGCGGTCGCGGTGTGGCTCCCGGGGATGGCCGTGGCCTGGATCAACGCGGTCGCCACCGCCGCCGCCCGCGTCCCGGGCGGTGCGCTGCCGTGGCGCGACGACCTGTACGGCGCGTTGGCGCTGGCCGGCGTCACCGTGGTGCTGCTGTCGACGCGGGGCCGGACGCGCCGGTTGCTCTCCGCCGCCGCGGCGACGGTGGCCGTCACCGTGCTGCCGCTCCAGTGCCTGGCCCCGGCCTGGCCGCCGGCGGGCTGGGCCCTGGTCGCCTGCGACGTCGGGCAGGGGGACGCCCTGGTGCTGTCCGCCGGAACGGGACGGGGCATCGTCGTCGACGCCGGGGCCGACCCCGCGGCGGTCGACCGCTGCCTTCGCGACCTGCGCGTACGCGAAGTCCCCCTGCTCGTGCTCACCCACGGCGACACCGATCACGTCGGAGGGCTCGACGGCGTGCTGGACGGACGCCGGGTGGGTACGGCCCTCGTCCCCCCGGGCTTCGACAACGACGCCGCGTCGGACGCACTCGCCGCGGCCTCCATCCCGTTGACCACCGTCACCTCGGGCCGGCGCTTCACCGAGGCCGGCTGGACGCTGGAGGTCCTGTGGCCCCGTTCGCGGGACGGGGGGAACGCCGGTTCCGTCGGCTCCAACGACGCGAGTGTGGTGCTCCTGGCGCGTCTGTCCCCACCCGGTCGGAGCGGGACTCCCCTGCGCGCGCTGCTCACCGGCGACATCGAGGAGTCCGCCCAGCGCGCCCTGCTCGGCGATCCGGCGATCCGTGGCGTGGACGTGCTGAAGACCCCGCACCACGGCGCGCGCACTCAGGAACCCGCCTTCCTGACCGCTGCCGCTCCCCGGCTGACCCTCACCTCGGTGGGGGCCGGCAACCCCTATGGCCATCCCGATCCCGCGACCTGGCGACTGCTGACCTCGCTGACGCCCGCGTCCTACCGCACCGACCTGCACGGTGACATCGCGGTCCTGCCCGGCCCCGCCGTGGCCCACCGCACCTCCTCCGCGCAACGTCGCGCGCGTCCCCCGCGGCATCCGCCGCCTCTCCGCCCGGACCGTCGCCGGACATGGCATGCTGCTTGTATGACCTCCGCCGCCGTTTCCCCGCTGACCGTCGTCGTGGGCGACGAGGAGCTTCTTGTGGACCGGGCCGTCGCCGAGATCGTGGCGATGGCCCGCGCCGAGGACCCTGAGGTGGTTGTCCACGACCTCCTGCCCTCCCAGGTCGGTCCGGGCAAACTGGCCGAGGTGACCTCCCCCTCCCTGTTCGGGGAGCGCCGTGTGGTGATCCTCCGCTCGGTCCACGACCTCACCAAGGACCTCGCCGGCGAGGTCACCGGTTATCTGAAGGACCCCGCCGACGACGTCGTCCTCGTGCTGGTGCACGCGGGCGGCGCGAAGGGGAAGGCGCTGCTGGAGGCCGCGGTCAAGGCCGGCGCGGCCCGCGTCACCTGCGCCAAACCGACCAAGGCCACCGAACGGCTCCAGTTCGTCAAGGGGGAGTTCTCGCGGGCCGGACGTCAGATCACCGCCGACGCCGCGCAGGCCCTCCTCGACGCGGTCGGCAACGACCTGCGTGAACTCGCGGCGGCCTGCACCCAGCTCGTCGCCGACACCGAGGGCCGGGTGGATGTCAAGGCGGTCGCCCGCTACCACACCGGCCGGGCCGAGGCCTCGGGCTTCACCGTCGCCGACCGGGCCGTCGAGGGCCGCCTCTCCGACGCCCTGGAGCAGTTGCGCTGGTCCTTGTCGGTCGGAACCGCGCCCGTGCTGATCAACAGCGCGCTGGCCGGCGCCGTGCGCGGGCTGGCCGTCGTGGCGCAGCCACCGCGCGGCGTGAACGACGCCGAACTGGCCAAGCGCGCCAAGGTGCCGCCGTGGAAGTTGAAGACACTGCGCCAGCAGGCACGGGGCTGGACCCCCCAGGGGGTGGCACGCGCGCTTGAGGTGGTCGCCGAGACCGACGCGCTGATCAAGGGCGCCGGCCGCGACCCCGCCTATGCGCTGGAGCGCGCCGTGATCGGGATCGCCACGGCCCGGGCACAGCGCTGAGCCGGTTTCGCCGCGTACCGCTACCGTTCGCCGGCCCTCCCGTGTCCGAGGACCGGCGAGGGGGCCTCTTCGCGCGCTCGTCCCGCCAGGTCCCTGAGGCCGGACGGCCCCGGGCGCACCGTCCTCACACGCCCCCTCTGCCTCCCCCTGGACGGGGCGACCACGCCTTCCACAAGGGGGCGTCGCGCCGTTGGGAGTCTGCTGGGACCGGGCGGGTGACGGAGGGCGCGGGAGGATCGGCGAGGACGTCGATCCGCTCCGCCCGGTCCACGCGCTGACCGGGCGGCGGGCCCCGTCGGTTTTCCTCGCCCGCGGTCGAAGTCGTGACGGTCCCGCCGCGAGCGGCCGACGCTCCACGCCGTGGTGACTCCCCGGTCTCCTCCGCCGCGGCGCCCCATGGCCTCGGCGGTCTGCGGCTGTGACGCGGCACGGCCGAACCTGTCCTGTGGTGTATGAGCCCCCGACTGTCCCGGACCGATCCACCGGTTGTGGTCGGCTTCCGTCGCCGTCCCCGACGGCGAGTTGGAGAAGCGGGCCACGTTGCGCCGGGTTGTCCCCGACCACCGGCGGAATCCGGACCGTGCCGGGAGCCACGGGGAGAGACGCCGTCGCACGGCGCGTCCAGCGCGCTCCCGGGGCGCGGCAGAAGCGGTCTGAGCAAGGCCGGGCCACAGGCCGGTCCGGACAGGCGGTGGTCCTCGTGGCGAGCGCGCCGGGCCTGCCCGTGTCCCCGCCCCCGGAGGGGCGGCACCGCGTCAGGCGGACGGGAGGCTATCTGATGGACTCGCCGCCGCGCCACACGCGCAGCGCCTTGAGTCCGTAGGCCCACGCGAAGGCGCCCTCGTGGTCGGCGTCCCACTGGACCATGTCGGCGTAGCGACCGGGAGCGAGCACCCCTCGGTCCGCGGCCCCCAACGCGATGGCGCCGCCGACGGTCGCCGCCCGCAGCGCCTCCAGAACGCTCATGTCGAACATGGCGATGGCCATGCACACCGCGAGCGGCAGCGAGGTGGACCCGGACTGGGCCGGATTGTGATCGGTGCCGAGGGCCACCGGGACGCCGTGGTCCAGCAGGGCGCGCACGGGCGGCGTGCGCCGTTCGTGCAGTGACGTGGTGGGACAGATGACCACGGGGGTGCCGGTCTTGGCGAGCGCCAAGACGTCGTCCTCGTCGGTCTCGTGCAGCAGATCCACCGATGAGCACTGAAGGTCGGCCGCCATGCGAACGGCCCCGTGTCGGGGCCGGGAGCAGGCGTGCATGCGGGTCTGGAGTCCGACCGAGCGGCCGATGGACAGCAGCCAACGCGCGTCCTCGGGGGTGAACTGCTGGCTGTCGCAGAAGACGTCCACCCCGTCGGCTCCGGCCTGAGCCGCGTCACCCAGCCAGGAGGCCACGGCGTCGACGTAGTCGCGGGGCCGGCCGAAGTACTCGGGAGGTACGGCGTGCGCGGCGAAGAAGGTGACGTGCAGGCGGGGCATGCCCGGCTCCTCCTCCAGCGAGCGCAGCAGCCGGACGTCGGCGAGCTCTCCGTCACGGGTGAGGTGGTAGCCGGTCTTGGCCTCGACCGTGGTGGTGCCGCTCAGCAACCAGTGCCGCAGGCGTTCGCGCACGCCGTTGCACAGGGTCCAGGGGTCGGTCCCGCGGGTGACGGTGACGGTGGAGGCGACGCCTCCGCCCGCGGAGGTGATCTCGGACATGGAGGCGCCGCTGGCGCGCATGGCGATCTCGGCGTAGCGGTTGCCGGCGTAGACCGGATGGCTGTGGGCGTCGATGAATCCGGGGGTGACCAGTCCGCCGCCGAGGTTCTCGACCTCGTCGACGTCGACGATGTCGTTGATGACCCCGGGCAGGCTCTGGGGAAGCTCAGCGGCCGGGCCGACCCACGCGACCCGGTCGTGCTGGAGAATCACCGCGGCGTTGCTGAGGAGCTCCATGCCTGTCCACAGCCGCCCGATGTTCGTCAGCAGTTGTACCGTCATCGTCTCACCGCTCGCCCGCCCGCGCCGCTACGGCCGGAGCGCCGCAGACAGGCCGGCGCACCGGAACACGTGGACAGTCATCAATGACCTCGTCGTTGGATGGTCGGGCGGAGGGGGTGCCCGCCACGCCCGGGGCCCACGGCGCACGGCCCCCGCGTCGGTGAAGCACACCGTAGTTCATCGACGAAGGGGATGTATAGCTCTGGTCCCAAACAGTGAACGGCGGAACACCCTGTGGTGTTCCGCCGTTCTCCGGGGATTTCAGCGGGTCTCGGCGGTGGCGAAGCCCTCCAGCAGGTTGGCGAGCACGTCGGGCACCATCGCGTGCAGCGCGGTCCCCTCGCCGGTGTACTCCTCGTGGAGGATGCGCCCCTCCTCATAGACCCGCGACACCAGGTCGCCACGGTCGTAGGGGACGAGGACACGGACCTCGCGTTCCAAGGTCGGAAGCGCCTCGGAGATGGCCCGGACGAGCTCGCCGACCCCCGCGCCGGTGCGCGCCGACACCTCGACCGCGCCGGGCACCCGGGTGCGCAGCTGCTTGAGGACGATGGGATCGGCGGCGTCGGTCTTGTTGATGACGATGAGCTCGGGAACGTCCTGCGCCCCGATCTCGGCGAAGACCGTGCGCACCGCGGCCAGCTGCTGCTCGGGGTCGGGGTGGGAACCGTCGACCACGTGCAGGATGAGGTCGGCGTCGGCGACCTCCTCCAGGGTGGAGCGGAACGCCTCGACCAGCTGGTGGGGCAGGTGGCGGACGAACCCGACGGTGTCGCTGAGCGTGAAGGCCCGGCCATCGGGGGTGCGGGCCTGCCGCACGGTCGGGTCCAACGTCGCGAACAGCGCGTTCTCGACGAGCACGCCGGCGCCGGTCAGCCGGTTGAGCAGGCTCGACTTGCCCGCGTTGGTGTAGCCGGCGATCGCCACGGCCGGCACCTGGCGGGTGCGGCGCTGGTCGCGTTTGACCTCGCGGGAGGTCGCCATCTGGGCGAGTTGCCGGCGCAGTTTGGCCATCTTGCTGTTGATGCGCCGGCGGTCGGTCTCGATCTTGGTCTCACCGGGGCCGCGCAGACCCACACCGCCGTTGCCGCCACCGGCGCGGCCACCGGCCTGCCGGGACAGGGATTCACCCCAACCGCGCAGCCGCGGCAGGAGGTAGGTGAGCTGGGCGAGCTCGACCTGCGCCTTGCCCTCGCGGCTGCGGGCGTGCTGGGCGAAGATGTCGAGGATCAGCGCGGTGCGGTCGATGACCTTGACCTTGACGACCTCTTCGAGCTGCCGGAGCTGTCCGGGGGTCAGCTCGCCGTCGCAGATGACGGTGTCGGCGCCGCTGCTCTCGACGATGTCGCGCAGTTCGGCCGCCTTGCCGCTGCCGACGTAGGTGGCGGGGTCGGGCTTGGAGCGGCGCTGGGTGAGTCCGTCGAGGACCAGCGCGCCGGCGGTCTCGGCGAGCTGTTTGAGTTCGATGAGGGAATTGTCGGCGTCGAGTTGGGTGCCGCTGCTCCATACGCCGATGAGCACGACGCGTTCCAGCCGCAGGGACCGGTACTCGACCTCGGTGATGTCCTCGAGCTCGGTGGAGAGCCCGGCCACGCGGCGTAGCGCGTAGCGCTCCTCGAGTTCGAGCTGCCCCTGTTCGGGGATGCCGTCGACGTGGTGGGACGGGGAGGCGAGTGTCGCGTCGACTTCCGTGTCAGCGACGGAGTCGGCCGGGTCGTAGGTCCGAGCGCCGTCGAAGGGATCGTGTTCGTTGAAAGCAGTAGTCATATCCATCCAGAGTCAACGCGGGTCCACCGCGAGTTCTTCCCTGAGATGGTCCCATGCCAACCCAATCCCGAGCATCGGGTTTTCCATCTGGGGTCGAGCCCCCTCGCCGGCGCGAGTCTCTTGTGCGGATCGCGAGAAGTACGGATATCCCGGCCCGCTCTCGCGGAAAGAACGATCTTCTTTCGCCTGAAAAGAAATTCGGTGCCACTCCACCACCGTCACAACATTGACCACCCCCGAAGAGCAGAGTAGCGTCATATTCCACATAACAGAAGCAAATTTCTCTATGTGGAAGGTATGGACTGTCATGGGCGCCACCAACGGGGTCGAGGTCACCGGCCCGCGGCACGAGCGATACGACGAGATCCTCACCGATGACGCCCTCGCGCTCATCGCCGACCTACACCGCCGCTTCGAGGGCCGTCGCCAGGAGCTCCTCGCCGCGCGCAAGCGCCGCCAAGCGGAGATCGCCGCGGGAGCCGACCTCGACTTTCTGCCCGAGACCCGGGGCATCCGCGAGGACCCCACCTGGAAGGTCGCCCCGCCGGCCCCCGGCATCGTGGACCGCCGGGTGGAGATCACCGGCCCCACCGACCGCAAGATGACGATCAACGCGCTCAACTCCGGCGCCAAGGTCTGGCTGGCCGACTTCGAGGACGCCAACACCCCGCTGTGGGAGAACATGATCGGCGGCCAGCTCAACCTCAAGGACGCGCTGGACCGCGCCATCGACTTCACCACGCCCCAGGGCAAGAGCTACACGCTGAAGGACGACTCCGAGCTCGCCACGATCGTCGTGCGCCCACGCGGCTGGCACCTCGACGAGAAGCACATCCTCATCGACGGCCAGCGCGCCTCCGGCGGCATCGTCGACTTCGCGCTGTACTTCTTCCACTGCGCGCGCCGCCAGCTCGCCAAGGGCAAGGGACCCTATTTCTACCTGCCCAAGATGGAGAGCCACCTTGAGGCCCGGCTGTGGAACGACATCTTCGTCCACGCCCAGGAGGCCCTCGGCATCCCCCGTGGCACGATCCGCGCGACGGTCCTCATCGAGACCATCCCCGCCGCGTTCGAGATGGAGGAGATCCTCTACGAACTGCGCGAGCACTCCGCCGGCCTCAACGCCGGACGCTGGGACTACCTCTTCAGCATCATCAAGACCCACCGCACCCGTGGCCGCCGCTTCCTGCTGCCCGAGCGCAACGCGGTCACCATGACCGCGCCGTTCATGCGCGCCTACACCGAGCTGCTGGTGAGCACCTGCCATCGGCGCGGCGCGCACGCGATCGGCGGGATGGCGGCGTTCATCCCCAGCCGCCGCGACCCCGAGGTCAACGAGCGCGCGCTGGCGAAGGTCCGCGAGGACAAGTCCCGCGAGTCCGGTGACGGCTTCGACGGCTCCTGGGTCGCCCACCCCGACCTGGTCCCCGTCGCCCGCGAGGTGTTCGACGGCGTCCTGGGGGAACGACCCAACCAGATCGACCGTCTCCGCGAGGACGTCACGGTGAAGGCCGGCGACCTGCTCGCCGTCGACAGCGCCGAGGGCGGCATCACCGAGGCCGGGCTGCGCGGGAACGTCAACGTCGCGCTGCAGTACCTCGCGGCCTGGATCGGCGGCAACGGCGCGGTGGCCATCCACAATCTGATGGAGGACGCCGCCACCGCGGAGATCTCGCGTTCCCAGATCTGGCAGTGGCTGCACAACGACGTCACCCTCGACGACGGCCCGAAGGTCACGCCGGAGCTGGTCGAGCGGGTCATCGATGAGGAGCTGGCCGCGATCCGCGAGGCGAGCGGCGCGGCGTTCGACTCCGGCCTCTACGAGCGGGCCAGGGAGCTGTTCACGACGGTCGCGCTGGCCGAGGACTACGCCGACTTCCTGACGCTGCCCGCCTACGAGCAGATGCCCTGACCGACCGGCCGGCGGCGGGACCGTTAGCGCCGCCCCTCGGGCGGGAAGGACCGTCCTGCCGCCGGCCACCGCCCGTCGCCACGCGGCACCTCGACGAGAAGGCGGACCCATGTCAGCACCAGTCGATCCCGGCACCCTCGTCCCGCAGTTACGCGCCATCTGCGGCGACGACGGCGTCATCACCGACATCGCCCAACGCCGCACCTACGAGAGCGACGGTCTGACCTACCACGCGGCCGTCCCCGGTGTCGTGGTCCTGCCCACGACCACGGCCCAGGTGGCCGAGGTCGTGCGGCTGTGCGCCGCCCACGGGGTCCCCTTCGTGCCGCGCGGTTCGGGGACCGGCCTGTCCGGGGGCGCGCTGCCGCGTCCCGACGGCGTCCTCATCGTGACGTCGCGGATGCGCCGGATCCTGGAGGTCGACATCGCCGCCCGCTGCGCCGTGGTGGAACCCGGCGTGATCAACCTCGACGTCACCCGGGCCGCCGCCCCGCACGGCTACTACTACGCCCCCGACCCCTCCAGCCAGCAGGTCTGCTCGGTGGGGGGCAACGTCGCGGAGAACTCCGGGGGCGCGCACTGTCTCAAGCACGGTTTCACCGTCAACCACGTGCTCGGCCTGGAGATCGTGACCCCGCGCGGCGAGATCGTGGAGCTGGGCGGCAAAGCCTCCGAGGCCCCGGGATATGACCTGATCGGCGCGTTCATCGGCTCGGAGGGGACCCTGGGCATCGCCACGAAGATCACCGTGCGGCTGCTGCGGGCGCCCGAGAAGGTCCGCACCCTCCTCGCGGCGTTCCCCGGCATGGACGACGGCGGCCGCGCGGTCTCCGCCATCATCGCCGCCGGCGTGCTGCCCTCCGCGATCGAGATGATGGACGCGCTGGCCATCGAGGCCGCCGAGGCCGCCGTGCGCTGTGGCTACCCCTCCGGGGCGGGGGCCGTGCTCATCGTCGAGCTGGACGGTCCGGCCGCCGACGTCGACGCCCAGTTCGAGGAGGTCGCCGCGCTGTGCCGGGCGGCGGGCGCGTTCGAGCTGCGTTCGGCGAGTGATCCCGATGAGCGCGCCCGCATCTGGAAGGGGCGCAAGTCGGCGTTCGCCGCGGTCGGCCGCATCAGTCCGGCCTACATCGTCCAGGACGGGGTCGTCCCGCGCACCGCGCTGCCCGAGGTGCTGGCGCGCATCGCCGAACTCTCGGCGCGTTCGGGCATCCGGGTGGCCAACGTCTTCCACGCCGGGGACGGCAACCTGCACCCGCTCGTGCTGTTCGACGATTCCCTTCCGGGCGCGGCGGAGCGCGCCGCGGAGGTGTCCGGAGCGATCCTGGACCTGTGCATCGAGCACGGTGGTTCCATCACCGGCGAGCATGGCGTCGGCGTGGACAAGGCGTGCCACATGCCGGAGATGTTCACCCCCGAGGACCTGGAGACGATGGCCTGGTTGCGCGCCGCCTTCGACCCCGACGGCATCGCCAACCCGGAGAAGCTGTTGCCCACTCCTCGGCTGTGCGGGGAGCGGCCCGGAGTGCGCACCGGAGTCCACCCGCTGGTGGCCTCCGGTAAGGCCGAACTGTTCTGACCCCGAGGAGGGACGTGAGCGGCGAACAAGGAGCCATGGCCGGTCCCGGCGCGTCGGCCTCCCGGCGGGGAGGCGACCCGCGGGCCGTTCTCGAGGAGGTGCGCGACGCCATCCCCCTGCGCAGCGGTGCCGGGGACGACGCCGTGGGAGGGGTCGTCCCCGCCCTGGTGGCGGCCCCGCCCGACGCGGCGGCGGTCGCCAAGCTGCTGGCCGTGTCGGCGCGGCACGGGCTGACGGTGGTGGCGCGCGGCAACGGCACCAAGCTCGATTGGGGCCGTCCACCCCGACGGTGCGACCTGCTGGTCGACACCGGTGCCCTGAACCGGATCGAGCACGCCTCCGGCGACCTGGTGGTGCGCGCCGAGGCGGGAGCCGGCCTGGCCGAGCTCGACGCGGTCCTGGCGCGCGCCGGGCAGCGTCTGGTGGTGGATCCGGTCGTGCCGGGGTCGTCCCTGGGCGGCGTGGTGGCGACGGGCCTGTCGGGGCCCCGGCGCGCGCTGTACGGGCCGCTGCGCGACCTGATCATCGGGATGACGGTGGTGCGCGCCGACGGGGTGACCGTGAGGTCCGGTGGGGCCGTGGTGAAGAACGTCGCAGGCTATGACCTGGGAAAGCTGCACACCGGAGCGTTCGGCACGCTCGGCCTGATCACATCGGTGACGCTGCGGCTGCACCCCGTCCCCTCCGCGGCCCGCCATGTGTGGGCGCGCACCACCGACCCCGCCACGGCACGGGGCTGGATCCTGGCCCTGCTGGACTCCCAGACCGTCCCCTCCGCCGTCGAGGTCGACTGGCCCGTCGAGGGACCGATCTGGGTGCAGGTGCTGCTGGAAGGCGCCGAGGACGGCATCGCCGCCCGGGCGCGGGACGTCGCGGACCTGCTGGAGGGTGCCGAGGCCGCGGAGGAGGCGCCACCGGGCTGGGGCGTCCTGCCGGGCCGGGCCGGCGACACGTTGCTGAAGCTCACCTGCGCGCCCCCTGATCTGGTCGCCGCGGTACAGACGCTGCGGACGGCCACCGAACGGGCCGGCGTCCCGGTCGCGGTGCGGGGTTCCGCCGGCGCCGGCGTGGTGCACGCCGCGGTTCCGGCGGACGCCGATCCCGTCGCCGTCCACGGGGCCGTCTCCGCTGCGCGCGCGGCGCTTCCACGGGGGTGGCTGACCGTGCCGCGGGCGGGGGCGGACCTGCTCGCCGCGGGCCTGGATCCGTGGGGCGAGGTTCCCGGACTGCCTCTGATGCGCGCGGTCAAGGACCGCTTCGATCCCCGCAACCTCCTGTCACCCGGCCGCTTCGTCGATGGGATCTGAGATCATGACCGACACCGATTCCTCGCGTTCCTTCGAGGACCTGCTGGGCGACTGCGTTCACTGCGGCTTCTGCCTGCCGACCTGCCCGACCTATGTGCTGTGGGGCGAGGAGATGGACTCCCCGCGCGGGCGCATCCACCTCATGGAGCAGATGCGTGAGGAGGACGTCCTCTCCCAGGCCGCCGTCGAGCACTTCGACCGTTGCCTGGGCTGCCTGGCGTGTGTGAGCGCCTGTCCCTCGGGGGTACGCTACGACTCCCTCATCGAGACCACGCGCGCCCGGGTGGAACAGGAACACCGGCGTGGACCCGGCGAGCGGCTGCTGCGCGCGGCGATCTTCGCCCTGTTCCCGCACCGTTCCCGGCTGGAACTGCTGCGCGGCCCGCTCCGCGCCTACCAGGCCAGCGGCCTGTCGGCGCCGCTACGGCGCAGCGGGTTGCTGGAGCGGCTCTCCCCCTCGCTGGCCGCGATGGAGCGGATCGCCCCGCCCGTGCGGCCCGCTCCCCGGCTGCCCGAGCTGGTCCCGGCCCGGGGGCGTCGCCGCGCCGTGGTCGGGATGCTCACCGGGTGCGTTCAGGGCGCGTTGTTCCCCCAGGTCAACACGGCGACGGCGCGTGTCCTGGCCACCGAGGGGTGCGACGTGGTGATCCCGCGCCGTCAGGGGTGCTGTGGCGCGCTGTCGGCGCACTCGGGGCGCGCCGCCGAGGCCGCGCGGTTCGCCCGCGAGGTGATCCGCGTGTTCGAGCGGAGCGGCGTCGAGGCGATCGTCGTCAACTCCGCCGGCTGTGGCAGCACGATGAAGCACTACGCCGATGTGCTGCGGACCGCCGGGGCCACGCAGGAGTGGGTGGGGCGGGCCGAGGCGCTGGGGCGGCGGGTGGTGGACCTGGCGGAGTTCCTGGTGGATCTGGGACCGGTGGCCGAACGCCACCCGTTGCCCGTCCGCGCCGCCTATCACGACGCCTGCCACCTGGCACACGGCCAGGGGGTGCGCGACCAGCCGCGCCGGCTGCTGCGCGCGATCCCCGAGCTGGAGGTCGCCGACCTGCCCAACGCCGACGTCTGCTGCGGGTCGGCCGGCGTCTACAACCTGCTGCGCCCGCAGGCAGCCGATGACCTGGGCCGGCGTAAGAGCGAGGACGTGCGCTCCACCGGGGCCGAGCTGCTGGTGGCGGGCAACCCCGGCTGCTCGCTCCAGATCGCCTCGGCGGTGCGGCGCGACGGCGCGACGATCTCGGTGGCCCACACCGTCCAGGTGCTGGACGCCTCGCTGCGCGGCCTGGGCCGCGCGGCGCTGGTCGGCCGGGCCGCGGGGTGAGGCTCAGCCGTTCTTGACGAAGCCGATATCGGCCTGGTCGAGTGCGGCGAACCCGGCCGCGCCGAGGTTGGCGATGTCCTCGCGGACGGCCACCAGCTCGGGACGCTGGTAGAGCGGGAGGGTGTGACCGGCCTCCCACAACAGCCGGTCGGCCTCGTTGATCCGTTCCCGGGCCGCCTCGGGGGAGAACTCCGCGAGCGCCGCGTTCATGGCGGCGTCGATCTCGGGCGAGCCGATCCGTCCGACGTTGGAGCGCCACAGCGGTGATCCGGAGTCGTCGGTGACCGCGTCGCTCCACTGCGCCATGGACGGGGAGACCGGGAATCCGGTGCCGTAGTTGACGAAGGCGACGAGGTCGTAGTCGCCGGGAAGGACGTGTTCGGAGAACAGGCTGTCGCCGGGGACCGCCTCGATGTCCACGGCGATGCCGACCTCGCCGAGCATCGCCTGGACGAGCTCGGCCTCGCTCTGGGCCGTCGCGTACCCCTGGGGTACCACGAAGGTGAGCCGTAGCTCTCGGCCGTCCTTGACGCGGACCTGTCCGCCGTCCTTGCCCAGGGTCCAGCCGGCCCGTTCGAGGAGTTCGGCGGCGCGTTGCGGGTCGGGGCCGGCCCACTCTCCGCTGTTGTCGACGTAACCGTCCTGGGTGGGCATGAGGAAGTGGTTGCCGAGCGGTTCCGGCTCCCAGCCGATCGAGCTGAACGCCGCGGCGGCGAGCGCGGTCCGGTCGATGGCCAGGAAGAGCGCGTGGCGGACGTCGACGTCGGCGAGGATCGGGCTTTGGCCGTTGAGGGTGATGTGGCGGTAGTCGGGGGCGAGCGCGGCCCGGACCTCGCTGTCCCGCGCGTCCCTGACCCGGGCGTAGCTGCCGGACTCGGGGGCCGGCGCGTAGGCGTCGATCCCGCCGTCGAGGAAGGCCGCGTCGAGCGCGTCGGGGGCCATGGCCCGGTAGACGATGCGGTCGAGCAGGGCCGGCTCCCCCCACCAGTCCGTGTCGCGGACGACCGTGATCGTCTGGCCGGTGGGATCGATCTCCTCGAACTCGAACGGTCCCGCGGTGACCGGGATGGTCTCGCGGTAGCCCTCGTTGAACTTCGCCGGGGATGAGGTGTACTCGTGCGGCAGCAGGTGGGAGAAGAGGGCCTCGTACTCGGCGAACGGCCGGGCGAACTCGACGACGACCTCGAACTCGTCCGCGCCGCGGCGGACCTCGGAGATCCGGTCGTATCCGGCCTCGCCCAGGATCTCGTACCCCTCGCCGCGGCCGGACAGCGCCGTGGCCATGGCCGCGTAGTCGCGCCAGGTGATGGGATCGCCCGTGGACCAACGGGCCTCCGGGTTGAGCTTCAGCGTCACGACCTGGCGGGGTTCGGTCGTGACGGTGACCTCCTCGACGTAGTCGGGGTCGGGATGGGCGCGTCCCTTGTCGTCGGTGCGGAAGGGGGTGGGCAGCAGCCCGTCCATGACGGTGGCCACCGTGGAGAGGTTGCCGTTGGCGTGGTGGGGGTTCCACTGGGCGGGGAAGTCGTTGACCCCCCAGCGCAGCGTTCCGCCTTCGGCGAGCTCTTCACGCGGTAGGGGGTTGATCGCGGAGGCCGGGAGGGAGTCGAGGTCCATCTCCGGTTCCTGGGGCCGGTTCCCGCAGGCCACGAGGCTCGCCAACAGCGTCACAACCGACGCCAGCGCCGCGCCTCCGCGCACCGTCACCGCTCGCACCCGTCCCCCAACGCTGTCGCGCCGCCGGCGTCACGAGGGTAACGCGCCGCACCCGAACGGCCTAAAGTAACTAATAGAACAATTCGGAAATGTTACTCCGTCAAGGGGTCTTCGCTGATCCCCCAGCCTCCCCCCAGGGATCCTCACACCTCCCTGGCCCTCGGGTCGAGTAGGAAACGGGCCACGTCGGCGAGAATTCCCACGGCCACCAGCGTCGCCGCCGCGAGCGCGCACACCGCCGCGACCGCGTTGACGTCCCCCTTGGCGACCGAGTCGAGGAGGAACTCGCCCAGACCGTGCCAGCCGAACACCTTCTCGGTGAACACCGCCCCGGTGAACAACGCCGCCGAGGAGTAGCCGAAGTAGGCGAACGCCGATCCCAGCGTCGGACGGAGCCCGTGCCGCAGCAACGCCGAACGGCGGGTGAGCCCCTTGGCCCGCGCGGTCCGGACGTGGTCGGCCCCCACCTGGTCGGCCATCAACGCCCGCTGGTAACGGCTGTAGACGGCGGCCAGCGGCAGGGCGATGGTGAGGGTCGGCAGCACCAGGTGGCGGGCGCGGTCGACCGCCGCGTCCCAGGCGTCACCGGGCAGGGCGTGGGTGTACTCGCCCGTCGCCCGTAACAGGTCGGTGCCCGCGACGTCGTTCACCCACAACGCCGTGTTCTGCAGACAGACCGCGATGACGATCGCCGGTGTGGAGATGACCAGGAACGCGCCGACCGTGGACAGCCGGTCGACCGCGCCGTAGCGCCGTGCCCCCGCCCAGGCCCCCACCAGCACCCCGGTGACGCCGCCGACGAGCACGCCCGGAACGACCAGCCGCAGGGTCACCCCCGCGCGCCGCTCCACCTCCTCGCCGATCGGCCGGCCGTCCCAGGTCCGGCCGAGGTCCCCGGTCAGCACGTTCCCGGCCCACGTCACGTAACGCTCGGCCAGCGGAACACGGTCGCTGAGGTTGTAGCGCTCCAGGAGCGTGTCGACGACGTGTTCGGGAAGCGGGGGCTGACGCCCCTCGTAGTTACCGCGGGGGTCCAGCGCGGAGGCCGCGAGCAGGTAGGCGCAACTGCTCACGACCACCACGAGCAGCAGACCGCCGCCCAGCCGGCGCAGCAGGAATCCGGCCACGCCCCTCCTCGTTCGGATCAGGACGACAGGTGGACGTCGCCTTCGGCGACGATGACGGCGGGACCGCTCAACCAGGCCCGGCCGGACTCCAGCACCACGGTGCACTCGCCGCCGGGGACCCGCACCCGCCACGTGGCGCTCTGCCCCTCGGGCGTCGCGGCGGCGGCCGCGGCGACGATCCCGGTCCCGCACGAGCGGGTCTCGCCCGCCCCGCGCTCATAGACCCGCATCTCCAGCACGCCCGGCCCGGACTCGCGGAACACCTCGACGTTGGCGCCCTGGGGGAACTCCCCCGCGTCCAGGGACGGCTGCGTGGTGAGGTCGATGCCGGCGAGCGGACGGTCGACCCGGCAGGCCAGGTGGGGGTTGCCCACGGAGATCCGCAGCCCCTGGACCGGGCCGTCGGCCAGGCGCGCCGTCCCCTCGCCGAACATGGTCACGTTACCCATGTCGACCGTGACGTCGCCGTTGGGCTCGATCCTGACGTGACGCGCGCCGGAGCGGGTGCCCACCCCGAAGGAGTCGGCGGCGACCAGTCCCGAGGAGAGCAGGTAGCGGGCGAAGACCCGCACCCCGTTGCCGCACATCTCGGCGACGCTGCCGTCGGCGTTGCGGTAGTCCATGAACCACTCGCAGTTCTCGGCCGAGCGGGCCTCCTCGGCCAGGGGCTCGCCGAGCGCCTTGGTGCGTACGACCCGCAGCACGCCGTCCGCGCCGATGCCGGCCCGGCGGTCGCACAGCGCGGCGACCCGTTCGGGGGTCAGTTCCAGCGTCCCGTCGGGATCCGGAAGGATCACGAAGTCGTTCTCGGTGCCATGGCCCTTGGCGAATCGCATGCCTCTCATCCTAGGAGGAGCCGGTGGTCCCGGCCGCCCCTCCGCCCATGTGACGACATGTTCGGTGAACCGGGTCACTCTGTCCGCGCTGCCACACTGGAGAGGTGAAGATGGTGATCGCGGTCGTCGGGCCGACCGCAGCGGGCAAATCCGACCTCGGCGTCGAGCTGGCGTTGCGGCTCGGCGCGACCGGTGCCCCCGGCGAGGTCGTCAACGCCGACTCCATGCAGCTGTACCGGGGCATGGACATCGGCACCGCGAAGCTGCCCCCGGCCGAACGACGTGGCGTCCCCCACCACCTGCTCGACGTATGGGAGGTGACCGAGACCGCCAACGTGGCCTCCTACCAGCGCATGGCCCGCGCGACGATCGACGACCTGCGCGCCGCGGGACGGACGCCGATCCTGGTCGGGGGTTCGGGACTGTACGTGCGCGGCGCACTGGACGAGCTGGACTTTCCCGGCACCGATCCGGCCGTCCGCGCCCGTCTGGAGGCCGAGCTCGCCGAGGTCGGGCCGGCCGCGCTGCACGCCCGGCTCGGCGAGCTCGATCCCGCAGCCGCGGCGGCGATCCTGCCGAGCAACGGCCGCCGGCTGGTCCGCGCGCTGGAGGTCATCGAACTGACCGGCCGGCCCTTCACCGCGACGATGCCCGAGCACGTCTCGCGCTACCCGTGCGTGCAGATCGGACTGGAGGTCCCCCGCCCCGAACTCGACGAGCGCATCGCGCTGCGCGTGGAGCGCATGTGGGCGGCGGGACTGGTCGAGGAGGTCCGCGGGTTGGAGTCCCACGGACTGCGTGAGGGGTTCACCGCCTCGCGTGCCCTCGGCTACGCCCAGATCCTGCGGTTTCTGTCCGGGGAGTGCGGCGAGCAGGAGGCCAAGGACGAGACGGTGCGTGCCACCCGGCGCTTCGCCCGCCGTCAGGAGTCGTGGTTCCGTCGCGACCCGCGTGTCGTGTGGCTTGCCTACGACGCGCCCGACCTCACCGAGCAGGCGTTGGCGGCCGTGCTGGACGCCACCGGCGCCACGCCCCACTGAACGGTTCCCTCACCGACTCCACGAGGCGACGAAGTAGCCGACGCCGTAGGGAGCCTCGTGGGCGAGGAGTTCGCCTCTGAGCCCGGCTCCGCGTGCCGCCTCCGCGAGCACCTGCCAGGCCGGCCGGCCGGCGACGAGCAGCTCGCGCGCCGGCTCCGGGGCCAGCCCGGCCAGCGCGCGGGTGTCGGCGCGTGCGAGCGCGTCGGCCACCTCGGTGTCGTACCGCCTCGCCCGTTCGTCGAGGTAGCCGGGGGAGGTCGTGTCGCGCCGGGCGCTGCCGTCCCCCATGACCAGCGCGGCCACCCGCGGGGCCTGGGCGGCCAGCCGCCTTCCCATCTCCCGGCACTCCTGTGGGCCGGCGTCCCCCGCGATCTCGGCGTAGGCGTCGGGGGTGGCGCCCGCGCGCTCGGCGAGCCAGCGTCCCAGGGTCAGTGACAGCGGTAGCACCGTCGGGACGCCCCCCGTCCGCACCCCTACCCCGTAGGCCGTGAGGTCGCCGCCGGCCTCGGGCCCATGCCATCCGGTCGCCGTCCCCGCGCCGACCACCACGATCCGGTCGGCGCCCGCCTCCAGCAGCCCTGCGACCGCGCGGTCGCAGGCGGCGCGCACCGTGTCGAGTTCGCCGGCGGCACCCTGGGCGACCTCGGGGACGAGCAGGGGCGGGTGGGGGCACACGGCGGCGGCGATCAGCACAGGGCGAGGTTATCGCCCGTCCGCGGCCCTGGTGACGGGTGGCGGACGGGACGGGGCGGCCTATCGGGACTTGACGGCTTCCTTACCCGCGGGGGCGTTGTCCGGTGCCGCCGTCCGGCCTAGCGTCGACTGTGTGACCGTTTTCGGCGTCTGGTCATCGGGTCAGCACCGGACACGGCAGAGGGGGTGGGGCACGTGGGGACCACCGGCCCGACGGCCATGGACGTCCACGAGGGGGCCGAGCGCGCCGGCAGGGCCGCGCGCATCCTGGACTCCGCCAGCGAGCTGCTGGTCGCCTGGGGCTACCGGCGCGTCACCATCGACGAGGTCGCCCGGCACGCCGACGTCGGCAAGGGAACCGTCTACCTGCACTGGAGGACCAAGGAGGCGCTCTTCCTCGCCGTCCTGCTGCGCGCGAAGAGGCGGATCGTGGGGGCGCGGGCGAACGCCATGCGCCACGACCCCGGCGAGGCCCTGCCCAGCCGCATGGTCCGGGCGATGTATGTGGACCTGCACGCGGACCCGGTCGCCCGGGCGTTGTACACCGGCGACTCCCGGCTGCTGGGCCAATTGTCCCGTATCTCCAACGAACGGCTCCGCGGACTGACCGACGAGGGCGTGATCACGCTCGACCGCCATCTGGGGATACTGCGCGAGCACGGCCTGGTCCGCGTCGATTCCGACGTCCGGCACCAGGAGTACGCCCTGAAGGCGACCACGCTCGGTTTCCTCATGCTCGACCCGTTCCTTCCCGACCAGGCCTCCATGGGGATCGAGGAACGCGCCGACGGGCTGGAGGCGACGGTCCGGGCCGCCCTCGAACGACCCGGCGATCCCGCGGCGCTCGCCGCCGCGGCACCGCCGATCGCCGCGCTGTACGCGCGGCTGGACAGGCTGTGCCGTGAGGAGATCCGGCGCCAGCTCAGGGAATGACACATACGTGAGGAGTTCTCACAATGACGACCTCCAACCCCTTCGCCGCGACCGTCGACGAGCACCCCGGTGAACCCCACCTGGCCTCGCCCGAACTGATCTCCGACCCCTACGGGGGCTACGCCCGGCTGCGCGAGCAGGCCCCGGTGATACGCGGCCGCTACCTGGACGGCTCCCCGATCTGGTTCGTCACGCGCTTCGACGACGTCCGCGCCGTCCTGAGCGACCCCCGCTTCCTCAACAACGCCGATGCGGCTCCCGGAGACGCGGCGAAGGGCGGTCGCGCGGGGGTGATGAGGATGATGGGGCTCGACGGGGAGCTCAGCTCGCTCCTGCTCGGGTCGATCCTGGAGACCGATCCCCCCGACCACACCCGGCTGCGCAAACTCGTCTCCCGGACCTTCACCGTGCGCCGGGTGGGCGAGCTGCGCCCCCGGGTGGAGGCGATCACCGAGGAGCTGTTGGACCGGCTGCCCGACACCGCGGACAACGGCGTCGTCGACCTGATCGAGCACCTGGCCTATCCGCTGCCGATCACCGTCATCTGCGAACTGGTCGGCATCCCCGAACCCGACCGACCCCTGTGGCGCGACTGGGGACGATCCCTGCTGTCGGTGGATCCCGCGACCTTCCCCGCGACCGTCCGGGCCGTCGCCGACTACATCCACGGCCTGATCGCCGCGCGGCGCGCCGCCCCCTCCGACGATCTGCTCAGCGGGCTCATCCGCACCCACGACGAGGACGGCGACCGCCTCACCGACCACGAGATGGTCTCATTGGTGCTCACCCTGGTCTTCGCCGGCCACGAGACGACCGCCCATCTCATCGGCAACGGGGTCGCGGCGCTGCTCACCCATCCCGACCAGCTCGCGCTCCTGCGCGCGGATCCCGATCTGACGCCACGCGCGGTCAACGAGCTGATGCGCTGGTGCGGGCCGGTGCAGGCGACCCGGCTGCGCTACGCGGCCGAGGACCTCGAACTGGCCGGGACGGCGATCCGGGCCGGCGATGCGGTCCAGGTCGTCCTGGTCTCGGCCAACCGCGATCCCCGCCGCTTCCCCGACCCCGACCGGCTGGACATCACCCGCGATCCGGGAGGCCCCGGCGAGAGCCACATCGGCTTCGGGCACGGCGCCCACTACTGCCTGGGGGCCGCGCTGGCCCGCCAGGAGGCCGACGTGGCGCTGCGCGCCCTGCTGGGGCGCTTCCCAGGGCTCGCGCTCGCGATCGCGCCGGAGCAGCTGGAGTGGATCCCGCTGCCGGCCAACCGGCGCCTGGCACGGCTGCCCGTGCGCTGGTGAACGCGAGACGCCGTGGCCCCGGGACCGAGTCGGTCCCGGGGCCACGGCGACGGGTCTACAGCGCGCTACAGCCCCCGGTGGCCGCGGGGAGCGGGTCGGGGACGCCCACCTTGGGCATGCCCAGCAGAACCCCCGAGCCGGACTGCGGAGCGGCGTTGCGGGCCTCCCAGGCGTCGCCCGCGCGGGTACGGCGCACCGCGCGCACCCCGGCGTCGGCGACGAGGTGGTGGGGGGCGGCGTAGGTGACGCCGACCGTCACCAGGTCGCCGGGGCGCGGGACGGCCTCCCCGTCCACCGCGAAGTGGACGAGCCGGTTGTCGGGGGCGCGGCCGGAGAGGCGACGCCGCTCGCCGTCCTTGCGGCCCTCTCCCTCCGCCACGAGCACCTCGACGTCGCGTCCCACGAGTCGGCGGTTCTCCTCCCAGGAGATGGCGTCTTGGAGCTCGACCAGCCGCTCGTAGCGCTCCTGCACGACCTCCTTGGGCAGCTGACCCTCCATCGTGGCCGCCGGGGTCCCGGGCCGCTTGGAGTACTGGAAGGTGAACGCCTGGGCGAAGCGCGCCTCGCGCACGACCTTGAGCGTCTCCTCGAAGTCCTCCTCGGTCTCACCAGGGAAGCCGACGATGATGTCGGTGGTGATGGCGGCCTCGGGCATCGCCGCGCGGACCTTCTCCACGATGCCGAGGAAACGCTCCTGCCGGTAGGAACGGCGCATCGCCTTGAGCACCCGGCTGGATCCGGACTGCAACGGCATGTGGAGCTGGGGCATGACGTTGGGGGTCTCGGCCATCGCCGCGATGACGTCGTCGGTGAAGTCGCGCGGGTGCGGGGAGGTGAAGCGGACCCGCTCCAGTCCCTCGATCTCGCCACAGGCCCGCAGGAGCTTGGAGAACGCCTGCCGGTCGCCGAACTCCGAGCCGTAGGCGTTGACGTTCTGACCGAGCAGGGTGACCTCGATCGCCCCTTCGGCGACGAGCGCCCGGATCTCGGCGAGGATGTCACCGGGCCTGCGGTCCTTCTCCTTGCCCCGCAGGGAGGGGACGATGCAGAAGGTGCAGATGTTGTTGCATCCCACCGAGATGGAGACCCAGGCGGCGTAGACGGACTCGCGCCGGGTCGGCAGCGTGGAGGGGAACGTCTCCAGCGACTCCTGGATCTCGACCTGGGCCTCGCGTTGCACGCGGGATCGTTCCAGCAGCGCCGGGAGGGAGCCGATGTTGTGGGTCCCGAACACCACGTCCACCCACGGCGCCCGGCGGACGATCTCGCCCCGGTCCTTCTGCGCGAGGCACCCGCCCACGGCGATCTGCATGCCGGGATGGGAGTCCTTGACGGGGCGCAGGTGCCCGAGGTTGCCGTAGAGGCGGTTGTCGGCGTTCTCCCGGACCGCGCACGTGTTGAACACGACGACGTCTGGTGTGCTGTCCTCGGCTGCGCGCTTGTACCCCGCGTCCTCCAGCAGACCGGACAGGCGCTCGGAGTCGTGGACGTTCATCTGGCAGCCGTAGGTGCGCACTTCGTAGGTACGACTCTGGCTCACGGTCCCAGGCTAGTCGCTGCTCGCACCTGGGCCGACCGGTCCAGGCGCCCCGCTTTCGGAGGGCCGCAAAGCATAGTTGCCAGGGCCATCAACTACCAAGCCGGCCAACCAAACGTCCTGATTCATAACATTTGTACAGATTGGCCCATAACAAGTCTGCTACTCCCATCTTCCGGGGGGTCTGTGGTGATGACAACCACTCCCTCCGGCCGCTAGGTTCCGGCTCATGAAGGCAACTCCTCTCGTCGTCCTGGAGAACGTCGACAAGCACTTCGGCGACCTCCACGTGCTTCGCGACATCAATCTCTCCGTCCAGCGCGGCGAGGTGGTGGTCGTCATCGGCCCGTCCGGTTCTGGCAAATCCACCCTGTGCCGCACGATCAACCGGTTGGAGACGATCGACAGCGGAGTCATCACGATCGACGGGAGTCCGCTCCCTGCTGAAGGACGGGGCCTGGCCCGGCTGCGCAGCGACGTCGGCATGGTGTTCCAGTCGTTCAACCTCTTCGCGCACAAGACCGTGCTGCAGAACGTGACACTCGGACCGATCAAGGTCTTGAAGAAGTCCAAGGCCGAGGCCGAGGCCCGCGGGATGGAGCTGCTGGAGCGGGTCCGCATCGCCAACCAGGCGCACAAGTACCCCGCCCAGCTCTCCGGAGGCCAGCAGCAGCGGGTGGCGATCGCCCGCGCCCTGGCCATGAACCCCAAGGTGATCCTCTTCGACGAGCCCACCTCCGCTCTGGACCCCGAAATGGTCCAGGAGGTCCTCGACGTCATGACCGACCTCGCCAAGGAGGGCATGACGATGGTGGTGGTCACCCACGAGATGGGATTCGCCCGCCGCGCCGCGAACCGGGTGGTCTTCATGGCCGATGGTCAGATCGTCGAGGAGAACACCCCCGACGAGTTCTTCACCAACCCTCGCTCGGAACGGGCCAAGGACTTCCTCTCGAAGATCCTCACCCACTAGGCACCCCACCGGTTCCCGCACAGAACACAAGGAAGAGGTACCCGAACATGCGAGTTCGTCGCATCAGCACGGCCCTGGCCGGAACCGCCGCCATGGTCCTGGCGCTCACGGCCTGCGGGACCGCCGAGGTCGGCGGTGGCGAGGGCGGCGGCGAAGGCGGCGGCGAGGGCGGCGGCGACACCATCACCATCGGCGTCAAGTACGACCAGCCGGGCCTGGGCATGCAGGAGGGGAACGCGCCCGTCGGCTTCGACGTGGACGTGGCCACCTACATCGCCGGTGAGCTGGGCTACACGCCGGAGCAGATCGAGTGGACCGAGGCCGCCTCGGCCAACCGCGAGACCTTCCTCCAGCAGGGCACGGTGGACATGATCATCGCGACCTACTCCATCACCGACGAGCGCAAGCAGGTCGTCGACTTCGGCGGCCCCTACTACGTCGCCCAGCAGGACATCCTCGTCAGCGCCGACAACGAGGACATCCAGGGCCCCGAGGACCTCGCGGGCAAGACGCTGTGCTCGGCCTCCGGCTCCCGTTCGGCCAACAACATCGTCGACGACATGGGCATCGACGCCCAGCTTCGTGAGGCCGGCAACTACTCCGAGTGCATCCAGCTCCTCACCGACGGCACCGTCGACGCGGTGACCACCGACAACACCATCCTGGCCGGCTTCGCCTCCCAGCAGCCCGACGCCTTCCGCCTCGTCAACAACCCCTTCGGCGAGGAGCGTTACGGTGTCGGCCTGCCCAAGGGCAGCACCGACCGTTGCGAGCAGGTCAACCAGGCCATCACCAAGATGTGGGACGAGGGCAAGGCCGTGGAGTTCCTCGAGTCCAACTTCGGTGAGACCGGTTTCGAGTACGAGGAGACGCAGCCGGAGATCGAAGGCTGCGCCTAAAGCCACCCCTTGATCCAGTGCCCGGGCGGCGGGCCGCTGTTCCGCCGTCCGGGCATGCGACTGGCTTGGACCCATGGAAGCCTTTTTCAGCAACATCGACAAAGTCGTCGACGGTTTCTCCTGGACCGTCCGGCTCACCCTGCTGAGCGCCCTGTTCTCTTTCATCCTGGGCGTCATCCTGACCGCGATGCGGGTCTCCCCCGTCCCACTGCTACGGGGCATCTCCACGGCCTACGTCGAGGGGATCCGCAACACTCCACTCACCCTGGTGCTGCTCTTCTGCGGCCTGGGGCTCAACAGCGCACTGGGACTCCACCTGTCCGACCAGGTCATGTGGGACGTCTTCTGGTGGGCGGTGATCGGCCTGTCCGCCTACACCTCCTGCTTCGTCTCCGAGTCCCTGCGCGCGGGCATCAACACCATTCCGGTGGGCCAGGTCGAGGCCGCGCGTTCGCTCGGCCTGACCTTCACCCAGAACCTGCGCCTGATCGTGATCCCACAGGCGCTGCGCACCGTCGTGGGACCGCTGGGTAGCGTGCTCATCGCCCTCACCAAGAACACGACCGTGGCCTCGGTCGCCGGGCTCGGCGTACAGGAGGCCTCCCGACAGATGAAGCTGATGTTCGACCAGGGCATCGCACCGGTCCTGCCGACCTTCTTCGGCTTCGCGGTCGGGTTCTTGATCCTGACCCTGCCGATGGGATACCTCTTCGGCTGGCTGAGCAAGCGAGTGGCGGTGGTCCGATGAGCACGAACAACGTCCTGTTCGACGTTCCGGGCCCCAAGGCCCGGGCGCGGTACGGCGTCTACAGCGCGCTGACCCTCCTGGCCGGCCTGGCCGGCCTGGCGGTGCTCTACCTCGGTTTCAACCGGACCCTGGGCGAGGGCGCGCCCTCGTTGTTCAGCGCGCAGGCCTGGGCCCCCAACCCCGACGGGCAGTGGACGCAGGCCAAGTGGGCGCCGTTCCTCGACCCCGCCACGTGGACCGACTACGTCATCCCGGGTCTGCAGAACACCCTGACCGCGGCGCTGTTCGCGGCGGTGCTGGCCCTGGTCTTCGGCCTGGTGTTCGGCATCGGCCGGTTGTCGGAGCACGCCTGGATCCGCATCCCCGCGGGGGCGGTCGTGGAGTTCTTCCGCGGCATCCCGCTGCTCATGCTGATCTTCTTCACCATGGCGCTGCCCATCGCGATCAACCAGTTGCTGCCGGTCTTCGGGATGCCCCCCATGACACCCGGTACCTTCCAGGTGAGCGCGCTGGCCGCGGTGGTAACGGGCCTGACCCTGTACAACGGGTCGGTGCTGGCCGAGGTCTTCCGGGCCGGTATCAACGCCGTGCCCAAGGGGCAGAGCGAGGCCGCCTACTCGATCGGCATGAACCGCACCAAGACCATGTGGCTCATCCTGATCCCGCAGGCCGTCAGCTCGATGATGCCCGCGATCGTGGCCCAGCTGGTGGTCCTGCTCAAGGACTCGGCGCTCGGTTACATCGTGGCCTTCCCCGAGCTGCTGCGCAGCTTCACGCTGATCGCGACCAGGTACAGCAACGTCATCCCGGCCGCCATCATCTGCGCGGTCATCTACATCATCATCAATGTCGCGTTGAGCCGCGTGGCGATCATGCTGGAACGACGCAACTCCCGGCGCGGCCGGCCGGCCGGCGTCACCGCCGAACCGGGCGATGGCCCCGTTCCCGCGGTGTCCGTCGCCGAGCCCGGCCCCTCGGCCGGCGGCGTCTCCAAGGAGCCCTGAGGTCCCCTCTGTCTCCTGCCGCGCGTCCCCGGTCCGTTCCTCGGACCGGGGACGCGCCTTTTCCAGCGTTCTTCGCCTCACGTGTCGACCCCTCGTCCACTAGGGTCGTGCCGATCCGACGAGACCCACGAAGCGGGGGCCGCATTGAGCGATCAGTCGATGCCGTACGGGACCTGGCCGTCCCCACTCACCGCGAAGGACGTCGCGCGAGGCGAACGTGGCCTGAACTTCCCCTCCGCCGCCGGTGGGGAGATCTGGTGGGAGGAGTCCCGCCCGGACGAGGACGGGCGGACCACGGTGATGCGCCAGGGCGGCGACGGCTCCCTCACCGAACTGCTGCCCCGCCCCTGGAACGCCCGGACCCGCGTCCACGAGTACGGCGGCCGTTCCCACCTGCCGGTCCCAAGTCGAGACGGCCAGGCCGGTACCCGGTACGGCGTCGTCTTCGCCGAGTTCTCCGACCAGCGCCTGTACCTGCTGGAGCGCGACGCGCGCCACCCCCGTCCGCTCACACCCGAACCCGAGCGGCCCGGATCGCTGCGCTACGCCGACCTGTCCCTGGCCCCCGACGGCGAACAGGTCCTGTGCGTTCGGGAGAGTCACGCCGCCGACGGCTCCGTGTCCCGCTGCCTCGTCTCGGTCCCGCTCTGCGGACGGGCCGCCGAGGACCCCGCGGCCGTGCGCGTGCTGGTCACCGGATCGGACTTCTTCGCCGCGCCCGTGGCCTCGCCCGACGGCCGTCACCTGGCCTGGCTCTGCTGGGACCACCCGCGCATGCCCTGGGACGGCACCGAGCTGCGGGTCGGGATGTTCGACGGGGACGGCCGGGTCGAGGGGATCCGCACCCTCAAGGGCGGCCCCACCGAGTCGGTGCTCGCCCCGCGGTGGCGCGACGACACCCATCTGTACTACGTCTGTGACCGGTCGGGCTGGTGGAACCTCTACCAGGTGGACCTGGACGGTCTCGTCCAGGCGCTGCACCCGGCCGAGCGGGAGTTCGCCCCACCCCCCTGGCAGTTGGGGGTGACGCCGTTCTGCGTGCTCGACGACGGCCGGCTGCTCGTCCTCCACGGTCACGCCGACCTCGGCGCGGCCCTCCTCGATCCCGCGTCCGGCTCCCTGCACCCCGTGGCCGGCGAGCTGACCAGCTGGCGTTCGGTGGCCTGTGACGGGACGACGGTGGTCGGGGTGGCCGGATCCCCACGGACACCGTGGGCCGTGGTCCGGTTGGATCCCGCGACCGGTGAGACCGAGACGGTGCGCAGCGGGTCGGACGCGCCTCCCTCCCCCGAGTTCCTGCCGACCCCGCGCGCCGAGACCCTGTCCGGCCCTCACGGTCGTCGCGTACACGCGGTCGTGTATCCGCCCGCGCACCCCGACGTGTCCGGGGACGGGCCCGCCCCCTACGTGGTGTGGGTCCACGGCGGGCCGACCGGTCTGGCCGACAGCAGCATGGACGCGACGAAGGCGTACTTCACCAGCCGTGGGATCGGCATCCTCGACGTCAACTACGGCGGATCCGCCGGATACGGACGCGCCTACCGCGAACGGCTGCACCGACAGTGGGGTGTCGTCGACGTGGAGGACGCCGTCGCCGCGGCACAGGCCCTGGTCGAACGCGGCATGGCCGATCCTCGGCGGCTGGCCATCCGCGGCCCCAGCTCCGGAGGGCTGACCGCGCTGCTGGCCCTGACCGGTGACACCTTCGCCTGCGGCACCTCCTACTTCGGGGTCACCGACCTGTCCCGGCTGGTCGAGGAGACGCACGACTTCGAATCGCGCTACCTCGACGGGCTGATCGGGCCGTTGCCGGAGAGCGCCGAGCTGTACCGTGAGCGCTCGCCGATCACCCGCGCCGACGAGGTCGACGTACCGGTGCTGCTGCTCCAGGGAAGCGAGGACCCGGTGGTGCCGCCCGCACAGGCCCGCGCGTTCGCCGCGTCGCTGGCCGAACGCGGGGTCGCGCACCTCCTCGTGGAGTTCGCGGGCGAGTCGCACGGGTTCCGCGAGGCCGGCAACGTCGCCCGGTCGCTGGAGACGGAGCTGGCGTTCTACGGGCGGGTGTTCGGTTTCGTTCCGCCGGGGATCCCCGAGGTCACCCTGGAGACATGACCGAGGGCGGGGCCGGGGCCGGCCCCGCTCAACGGGCCGTCTCGGTCGCCCGGGACTCGCGGATGACGGTCACCCGGATCTGCCCGGGGTAGGTCAGCTCCTCCTCGACCCGTTTGGCGATGTCGCGCGCGATCACCTGGGCCTGCACGTCGTCGACCGCCTCGGGTTTGACCATGACCCTCACCTCGCGGCCGGCCTGCATCGCGAAGACCTTCTCGACGCCCTCGTTGGCCCGGGCGATCTCCTCCAGCCGTTGGAGACGCTCGACATAGGCCTCCAGCGATTCGCGCCGGGCGCCGGGACGGCCCCCGCTGATGGCGTCGGCGGCCTGGGTGAGGACCGCCTCGACGGTGCGGACCTCGACCTCGTTGTGGTGGGCTTCGATGGCGTGCACCACGTCGTCGGACTCGCCGTAGCGACGGGCGATCTCCGCGCCGATCAGCGCGTGACTGCCCTCGACCTCGTGGGTGAGCGCTTTTCCGATGTCGTGCAGCAGGGCGCACCGTTTGAGGAGCCGGACGTCCAAGCCCAGCTCGGCGGCCATCATGCCGGCCAGGTGGGCGGACTCGACGAGGTGCTTGAGCACGTTTTGGCCGTAGGAGGTGCGGTAACGGAGCTGGCCGAGCAGGGTGACCAGTTCGGGATGCATGTCGGTGACGCCCACGTCGACGAGCGCGTCCTCGCCGGCCCGCACGCACAGCTGGTCGACCTCGGCCCGGCTGGCCTCGTAGACCTCCTCGATGCGGTGGGGGTGGATGCGACCGTCGAGGACCAGCTTCTCCAGGGTGAGCCGGGCGATCTCCCGGCGTACCGGGTCGAAACAGGACAGGAGGACGGCCTCGGGGGTGTCGTCGATGATCAGGTTGACGCCGGTGACCGTTTCGAAGGCGCGGATATTGCGTCCCTCGCGGCCGATGACCCTGCCCTTCATGTCGTCGCTGGGCAGGTGCACGACCGAGACGACCGACTCGGTGGTCTGTTCGGTGGCCAACCGCTGGATGGCCAGGGTGATGATCTTGCGAGCGCGCGCCTCGCCGTTCTTGCGGGCCTCCTTCTCGATGTCGCGTACCAGGAGCGCGGCCTCGCGTTTGGCCTGATTCTCGATCTCGGCGACGATCTCGGCACGCGCCTCCTCGGCGGTCAGCCCGGCCGCGGCCTCAAGCACCACCAGCCGTTCCTCGTCGAGCCGGGAGAGTTCGCGCTCTCGCCGGTCGAGGAGCGCGGAACGCCGGTCGACCTCACGCCGGGCGTCGGCGAGCCGGCGCAGCTCCTCGTCGAGGCGGCGTTCCCGTTCGGACAACCGGGACTCGCGCGCCTCCAATTCGGCGCGGTGCTCGTCGATGCGGCCACGGGCCGCCGTGTGCTCCTCGTCGGTCTGGGCACGGGTGCGGGCCGCGCGCTCCTCGGCCTCGCGGACGCGGTCACGGGCCTCGGCCTCGGCCTCGGAGCGGATTCGTCTGGCCTGTTCGCGGGCCTCGTCGAGTTCGGCGCGGATCACCCGGGCGCGCTCGTCCCGGGCCGAGGTCACCGATCGGACGAGGATCACCGCCATGACCCCGAGCACGGCGAGGGCGACCACGAAGCCCGCCGTCAGCAGGCCGGTCGCCCCGCCCATGGCCCTACCCCCAACCCTGCCCATGGTCGCCGGCTGTCGCTGTCGGCTCCCCGGGCGGCCTTCGGGTGCGCTTCGCCGGCCACCTGGGCCACTTGTCCGTACGCGACGGCGCGCGCCTCATCCACTGTGGATATGGCTACCCGCCGTACACGGAGTTAATTCCTCACTGCCGCGAGGTTAGGGCCGGGCGACCCGCTGAGGCAAGGAAACCGGCGAGACGGTACCCGTCCGTGGCATCGGCCCGTTCAGTCGAGGTCGGGCCCCGGGTCGGGAAGGTCGACCTCGACGCCCTCGGCCTCAAGCTCCTCGCGCACCAGACGGTAGGCCAGCCCCGCGGAGTATCCCTTGCGGGCGAGCATGCCCATGACCCGGCGGATCCGCGTGGTGTCGTCACGGCCCGCGGTGGCGGCGAGTTTGCGGCGGACCAGCCTCCGGGCGGTCTCCTCCTCCCGCTCGGCGCTCAGTTCGTCCACGGCGTCGCGCACCGTCTCCTCGGCGACGCCACGCCGGCGTAGTTCGGAGGCGAGCGCGCGCCGGGCGAGTCCCCGCCCTGCGTGGCGGGAGTCGACCCAGGCCTCGGCGAAGGCGACGTCGTCGATCAGCCCGGCCTCGCCGAGCCCGTCGAGCACGGTCTCGATGACCTCGTCGGGGATGTTCCTGCGCTGGAGCGCCTGTTCGAGCTGGGCGCGGGTACGCGGCGCCGAGGTCAGCAGCCGCAGACAGACGCCGCGTGCCTTCGCCGTGGGATCTTCCTCCGGCCGGGGGCCGGCCGGAGGAATCTCGTGCGCGTCGAACAGGGGGGCAAGCGGATCAGACATCCGCCGTCGGAGCCGCCTTCTTGGCGGCCCGCTTGGTCGGTGCGGCGGGGGCGGTCGCGGCCTTGGCCGGGTCCGGCTCGGGCGCGGCCTCGCTGGTGGCGGTGTCGTCGCCGGCGGTCCGCACGCCCAGCTTCTCCTTGATCTTCTTCTCGATCTCGTTGGCGAGGTCGGCGTTTTCGCGCAGGAAGGTGCGGGCGTTCTCCTTGCCCTGGCCGAGCTGGGTGCCCTCGTAGGTGTACCAGGCGCCGGACTTGCGGACGATGCCCTGTTCGACACCGAGGTCGATCAGCCCGCCCTCGCGGCTGATGCCCACCCCGTAGAGGATGTCGAACTCGGCCTGCTTGAAGGGCGGGGCCACCTTGTTCTTGACCACCTTGACACGGGTGCGGTTGGCGACCGCCTCGGTGCCGTCCTTCAGGGTCTCGATGCGGCGCACGTCCAGGCGGACCGAGGAGTAGAACTTCAGCGCCCGTCCACCGGTGGTGGTCTCGGGCGAACCGAACATGACGCCGACCTTCTCGCGAAGCTGGTTGATGAAGATCGCGGTGGTGCCGGTCTGGTGCAGCGCGCTGGTGATCTTGCGCAGCGCCTGCGACATCAGGCGGGCCTGGAGGCCGACGTGGCTGTCGCCCATCTCGCCCTCGATCTCGGCCCGGGGCACGAGCGCGGCCACCGAGTCGATGACGATGATGGAGATCGCGCCGGAGCGGATCAGCATGTCGACGATCTCCAGGGCCTGCTCGCCCGTGTCGGGCTGGGACAGCAGGAGGTCGTCGGTGTTGACGCCGAGCTTCTTGGCGTACTCGGGGTCCAGGGCGTGCTCGGCGTCGACGAACGCCGCGATGCCTCCCATGCGCTGGGCGTTGGCCACCGCGTGCAGGGCGACCGTGGTCTTACCCGAGGATTCGGGACCGTAGATCTCGATGATCCGGCCCCGCGGGAGGCCACCGATCCCCAGCGCGATGTCCAGCGAGATCGCGCCGGTGGGGATCGACTCGATGGGCGGGCGGTCGTCATCGCCGAGGCGCATGATGGAGCCCTTGCCGAATTGACGCTCGATCTGCGCGAGCGCGGTTTCGAGAGCCTTCTCTCGATCAGCAGTTGCCACGGGGAACCCCTGTTGGGTCGGTGCTTTCTTTTTCATGTCGAAGGTGACGCTACGCTGCCGCGATGACATTTCGCGACGCGGATCGCCACGGTGTGGACAGCCGTCGCGCGGCGTTCTCGCCGGTCTGTGGGCGCGGCCGTCCAGCGGTAGCCGTCGCGTGTCTCCTCGTGAATCGCGTCACCGCCGGGCCGGCTACACCGTTCAGCCTACCCGAACTTCTGTTCGATTTTGAGGGGGCCGGCCCTCCTTCGGCATGTCGGCGCCCCCCTCGGGCCCCCTCCTCAGCGGACGGCCGCGGGAAGGTCGAACGCCTCGCACACGGCGCGCCAGACCTGCTTGGCCGCGACCCCGTCGGCGAGCGCCTGGTGGACGGTACGGGAGCCCAGCTCCTCGATCACGTGGTCGCGGGCCAGGCTCTCGGCGTAGTTCTCGCCGAACTGCTCGTTCATTCGCTGCCAGAATTGGGAGAGTCTCATCCCCTCCAGTATCGGTGCCGCCGACACCGATGTCACCCGCGCGCCAGGGCGAGGAGAAGAGCCGTCCCCGCCTGGACGTGCGAAAACCGGTGGACCCATCCGTGTCCGGATGAGACCATCCACCGATGTGAGCGAACCCCTCTCCCCGGTCCCCGGCACCTCGATCCGACCGGCCCTCCCCTCCGACGCCGCGCGACTGCGCGAGATCTCCCTCGCCGCCGACGCCCTGTTCGCCACGGCGGGGATCGAGCTGCCTCCCGACGATCCGGGCGAGACGCTGGTGACGGCGGGACGGGTGTTCGTCGCCGGCCGTCCCGCGGCCGGGTTCGCGGTCGTCACCGAGCTCGACGGCCAGGCGCACCTGGCCCAGCTCGCGGTCCATCCGGACCTGGGCCGTCGTGGGACCGGCTCGGCGCTGGTGGAGGCGGTGTGCGCCGACGCCCGGGAGCGTGGGCTGGCCGCCGTCACCCTGACGACCTTCCGCGATGTCGCCTGGAACGCCCCCTGGTACGCCCGGCGCGGCTTCGAGGAGCTTCCCGAGTCCCGGTGGGGCCCGCAGCTGCGCGCGCAGTGGCGTGTCGAGGAGGCCGCGGGCATCGTGGTCGCGCCGCGGATCGCGATGCGACGCCCGCTCGTCTGAGGACGGGCCCGGGCACGTAGCGTTCACCGCGCCTCAACGGGGCGGTCACACGGGTGGGGAGGCGACGGACTAGGTTCGGCATCGCCGCCCCTCTCCCGCGCCGTCCCCGGAGGTCCCGATGCGTCCTGTCCCCTGGGCCCTGAGCGACATCCCCGACCTGAGCGGGCGGGTGGCCGTGGTGACCGGCGCGAACAGGGGAATCGGCCATGTCACGGCGCGCGAGCTGGCCCGGCGTGGCGCCCGCACCGTACTGGCCTGCCGCGACCGGGAGCGCGGCGCAGCCGCGCTGGAGCGGTTGCGCGCCCAGGTACCCGGCGCCGACGCCACCGTGCTCCCCCTGGACCTGGCCGACCTGGGATCGGTACGCGAGTTTCCGGCGCGGCTGCCCGAGGAACGGGTGGACCTGCTGGTGAACAACGCGGGGGTCATGGCCCTGCCCCGGCGCAGCACCGCGGACGGGTTCGAGATGCAGTTCGGGACGAACCACCTCGGGCACTTCGCGCTGACCGGTGTGCTGCTGCCCTGGCTGCTGGCGTCCGCCGAGCCACGGGTGGTGACCGTGAGCAGCATGCTGCACGCACGCGGGCGGATCGACTTCGGGGACCTCCAGGGGCGGGGCGACTACCGGCCGTGGCGCGCCTACGCCCAGTCGAAGCTGGCCAACCTGTTGTTCAGCGGCGAACTCCAGCGCAGGGCGCGGGCCGCCGGACGGCCGTTGCGCTCCCTCGCCGCGCACCCCGGTCTGACCGCGACCGGGCTGGCCGCCGCAGGTCCCCGAATGGCCGGGCGGCGCCTGCTCGCCCGGGCGATGACCGCGGGGATGGCCCTGGTGGGGCAGAGCGACGAGCAGGGTGCGCTGCCCGTCCTCCGCGCGGCCACCGACCCGGACCTGCCCGGGGACGCCTATGTCGGTCCGGCCTCGTTCATGGGGCTGCGAGGCGCCCCGGTGCCCGGAGGCCGTTCCCCCGCGGCCGAGGACGAGCAGACGGCGGCACGGTTGTGGCGCGTCTGCGAGGACCTGACCGGGGTGCGCTTCGACTGGGCCGGCTGACCCTCCCCCGGCTCACCCCTCCACGGTGGAGGCGAAGACCTCCTCCCGGGCGGAACGCAGCGCGGCGAGGACCGCGCCACGCAGGACGGGGTTGCCCTCGACCCGGCTGACGCTGACCTCCGGCGCGTTCGGCCCGATCCGCTCGGTCGCCCTGGCCACGCGGTGGGCCAGGTCGGTCCCGCCCGCGCGGGAGACCGCGCCGCCGAGGACCACCAGCCCGGGGTCGAGGACGACGCACACCGATGCCACTCCGCGCGCGATGCGCTGGGCGAGCTCGTCGAGGAAGGCGTCCCCGCGCTCGCGGTGGGCGCGTGCCGCGTGCAGCACCGCGGCGACGTCGTCTCCCGGGAAGCCGTGGGACGAGGCGAGCGCGAGGATCTCCTGGGCGCCCACGAGCGCCTGGAAGCCGTGCGCCAGCGACGGCTTGCCATAGGCGGTGCGCAGCGACTGGTAGCCCCCGGGCAGGCCGACGTCGTCGGGCAGCGGCGCCCCCGGGACGGGGAGGTAGCCGATCTCACCGGCTCCGCCGGAGCGTCCCCGGTGGATCCGGTCGCCGAGCATGATGGCCATGCCCACACCGCCGCCGCTGCCGACCCACATCAACACGAAGTCGGAGACCCCGCGGGCGACCCCCTCGGCGTGCTCGGCGAGGGCGGCGAGGTTGACGTCGTTCTCGATGGTGACCGAGCGCCGCAGGTCGGTGCGTAGTGACTCCAGCACGCCCTCGTGCCAGGAGTGCAGGTCGAAGGAGAAGCGGACGTCGCCGGTGCGCGGGTCCACGACGCCGGGCGTGCCGATGACGCAGGCGCGCAGGAGTTCCAGCCGCACGCCGGCGCCTTCCACGAGCTTCATGACGGTGGTGTGCACGACCGCCACCGGATCGTCGGATGCCGTGGGGTCGACCGAGACCTCCGTGACGATCTGACCGGTGATGTCGGCGATGGCCGCGGTGACCCGGTCGGGGCCGACATCCAGGGCGGCCACGTAGGCGCTGGAGGGGACCACGGCGTACAGCGCCGCGTTGGGCCCCCGCCCCCCGGCCTGGGTTCCGACGACGTGGACGAGTTCGCGTTCCTCCAACCGGGCGAGCAGTTGGGAGGCGGTCACCTTGGACAGGCCCGTCGCCTCACCGAGCTGGGTTCGCGTCAACGGCCCCGACGACAGCAGTAACTCCAGGGCGGCGCGATCGTTCAACTGCCGGAGCAGCCGAGGAGTCCCCGGACGTCGAGACATAACCGTGACACCCCTGTCTCTATTTATTAGGAAAGTTTCCTGTTAGTTTAACCGCCAACCGGAACCGGGTGGCCCCGCTCACACCACCCCGTCCGCGGAGGCTCGGCCCCACCAGGCCGGGCGGCCCGAAGACACAGTGCTTACTCAAGCACACCCCGCACCGACGACGAAGCCCGCACAGCGTTCGTAGCCGACTGAGATGTTTCGGGGGCGTCATCTTCGACGCACGCCGCACGCGTGGCGACTCCTGGAAGGAGCACAACGAAGTGAGATTCGCGAAGGTCGCAGCGGCCTCCACGGCCCTGCTGCTGGCAGCCGCGTGTGGCGGCGGAGGTGACGAGGGAAGCGGCTCCGCCGGCGGGGCCGACCCGGCCAGCGCCCCCGAGGAGCTGACCGTGTGGGTCATGGGCTCCTCTCAGGACGCACTCGTCTCCTACTTCGACGAGGTCGAGGCCAAGTACCAGGAGACCTACCCCGACACCGCGGTCAACGTCGAGTTCATCCCCTGGCCCGACGCCCAGGAGTCCATCAACAACGCGATGGCGGGCGGCGACGCCCCCGACGTCCTGGAGGTCGGCAACGACCAGGTCTCCAACTGGGCCGCCCAGGGCGCGCTGGCCGACATCGGTTCCTACGTCGAGAGCTGGGACGAGGCCGCCGACCTCGACCAGGGCGCGCTGGAGTACGGCCGTTACGACGGCGTCCAGTACGGCGTGCCGTGGTTCTCGGGCGTGCGGACGCTGTACTACCGCGCCGACTGGCTGCGCGAGATCGGCATGGAGCCGCCGACCACCTGGGACGAGGTGGTCGAGGTCGCCGAGGCGATCGAGAAGGAGAAGGACGTCCCCGGCTTCGCCGCGCCGACCGACTTCACCAACGGCATCGCCAGCTTCATCTGGAGCAACGGCGGTGAGATCGCGGTTCAGGAGGGCGACTCCTGGCAGGGGCGGCTCACCAGCCCCGAGACCAAGGAGGCCATCGAGTTCTACGCCGGTCTGAGCGGCGACGACGGGGTCTCCCCCAAGGCCTACGTCGGCGAGAACGAGCTGGTCCCGCTGGCCGACATGGCCAACAGCAAGCTCGGCATGTACATCGACGGCGGCTGGGCGCTGGGCTCCATGGAGGAGCAGGCCGAGGACAAGTCGGTCCTGGAGAACATCGCCTCCGCCCCGCTGCCCGGCGCCGAGGGCAACGCGCCGGCGTTCGCCGGCGGCTCCGCCCTGAGCGTGTTCGCCCTGTCGGAGAACCCCGACCACGCGGCCGAACTCCTCAAGCTGATGGGCGGCAAGGAGTTCGGGAAGAAGTACGCCGACGCGGGCGGCTTCTTCCCCGCCTACCCCGAGCTGCTGGACGACCCGGCCTACACCGACGACCCCGCCCGGGCCGCCGCCGCGGAGCAGATGAAGAACACCAAGTTCTTCCCCGCCACCCCCAAGTGGAACGACGCGGACCTCAACCAGAAGATCCTGCCCGCCGCGGTCCTGGAGATCGTCCAGGGCGAGGACCCGGACAAGGTCTTGGAGGAGGCCAACGAGGCCCTCACCAACACCCTCAACGAGCCGGTGGACTGACCCTCGGTCCCGCCTACCGTCAACCGGACCCACGGGGCCGGCGGGAGCAGCGCGCCGCCGGCCCCTCGTGGGTCCCGAGCCGATAGAGAAACGCAGCCATGGCACAAACCGCCGAGGTGACCACGCCGGCCGATCCCGCCCCCGGTCCCGGCCGGGACCCGAAGGCCGGCCGCGCCGACCACTCCCTCCTGCGCACCATCCTCAAGAAGACCCCGCCCTACGCGCTGATCGCACCGGCGCTGATCTTCCTCGCCGTCATCCTGTTGTGGCCGATCGCGCAGATGGTGTGGAACTCCCTGCACGGTTACACCATCCGCCACCTCAGCCCGGCCGGCCCGGACCCCGAGTGGAACGACTTCGAGCACTACATCCGGCTGCTGAGCGACCCCGGCTTCTGGAGCATCCTGCGCAACACCGTCCTGGTCTGCGTGCTGATGGTCGGTATCACGATGGTGCTGGGCACGCTGGTGGGCATCCTGCTGCACAAGCTTCCCCAGTGGTTCTCCACCGTCGTCGCGGTCGGCATGATGCTCGCCTGGGCGACCCCCGCGATGAGCGCCTCGCTGGTCTTCCGCTGGCTGTTCCTGCCGGGCCGCGGCCTGGTCAACCACGTGCTCGAGTCGCTGCCGGACTGGCTGGTCGGCTCGGGGTGGACCGATTACAACTGGTTCCTCGAACCCCTGTCGCTGTTCAGCGTGCTGATCACGGTCATCGTGTGGCAGTCGTTCCCGTTCGTGGCGGTCTCGGTCCTCGCCGGTCTCAAGAGCATCCCCAACGAGCTCTACGAGGCGGCCCGGATGGACGGGGCCGGCGGCTGGCGGTCCTTCTGGAACATCACCCTGCCGATGCTCCGGCCGCTGTTCTCGTTGATCCTCGTCCTGCAGATCATCTGGGACCTGCGCGTGTTCACCCAGCTCTACGTGCTGGCGAACAGCTTCCAGAACAAGGACGTCTACCTCCTCTCGTACTACATCTACCAGCAGGGCTTCAACGCCAGCCCGCCCAACTACGGCATGGGCTCGGCGATCGCGGTGGTCATGACGGTCATGATCCTCATCGTCACCGCCTACTACCTGCGCATCATGATCCGCCAGGGAGAGACCCGATGAGCGCCGTCACCGCCCCCACGAAGGGGACCCCCGCGCACCGGCGAAGCCGCGCCCGAGGCCCGCTGCTGTCCAAACGGCTGCGCATGGCCGGGCTCTACCTGGCCGGCGCGGCGGTGTTCCTGTTCTCGGTCTTCCCCGTCTACTGGATGGTGGCGACCGCCTTCAAGCCCGTGAGCGAGATCTTCTCGGGCACGCCGTCGCTGCTGCCGGGAACGCCCACCCTGGAGCACTTCGACCGGGTGATCAACGGCGAGCTGATCCCCGGGGTCAGCTTCTGGCGTTTCTTCGCCAACAGCCTGACGGTGACGCTGGCCTCGGTGCTCATGGGGGCGGTGCTGTCGCTGCTCGCCGCGATCGCGGTGGCCCGGTTCAGGTTCCGGCTGCGCACCGCGTTCATCATGGTGCTGCTGGTCATCCAGATGGTGCCGATGGAGGCGATGATCATCTCCATCTTCATCAACTTCCGGCAGCTCCAGGACGCCACCGGGGTGCAGATGCTCGGCAACCTGACCGGCATCCTCATCGTCTACACCGCGGTGTCCCTGCCGATCACCATCATGATGCTGCGGGGATTCGTCGCCGCGGTGCCCAAAGAGCTGGAAGAGGCCGCGGCCATCGACGGTGCCGGCAACTGGACGATCTTCTGGCGCATCCTCATGCCGCTGGTCGCCCCCGGCCTGGTCGCCGCGAGCATCTTCGCGTTCATCACCGCGTGGAACGAGTTCATCGTGGCGCTGACCTTCCTCGGCCGCTCCACCGACTACTACACGCTGCCGTTGACGCTGTCCTACTACTTCGGCCGTTACGGCACCGAGTGGGGGTCGATCATGGCGGCTTCGACGCTGTTGACGATCCCGGTGATGATCTTCTTCCTGTTCGTCCAACGCCGCATGGTCTCCGGCCTCACCATGGGCGCGGTCAAGGGCTGACCCCCTCCCAGCCCGGCCGCACGGCGCCGTGTGCCGCTCTCTCCCGGCGCACGGCGCCCTTCCACGTCCCTTCTCGTCCGCGTTTTCGTCGGCGTGTTCCCGCACGCCCCCGGCGCCCCGAGCGCGCCACCACACTGAACGGAGTCCGCGATGTCCGCAGACCGGAGCCTGGAACGTCTCGCCAACGCCACGTTGCTCGTGCCCTTCGAGGCGGAGCACGCACCGCGCTGGACGCTGGACGGGCTGGCGGACGGTATCGCCGGGGTCTGCCTGTTCCACAACAACATCTCCGGACCCGAACAGGTGACCGAACTCAACCGGCGGCTCTCCGAGGCGGCCGACGACCCGCTGATCGCGCTCGACGAGGAGGGGGGTGACGTCACCCGGATCGGCCAGGCCGCGGGGAGCGACTATCCGGGCAACGCGGCGTTGGGCGCGGTGGACGATCCCGAGCTCACCCGCTCGGTCCACCGGACGCTCGGCGCCCGGCTGCGCGCGCTCGGGTTCACGTTGGACCTGGCCCCCTCGGTGGACGTGAACACGGTCGCCGACAATCCGGTCATCGGTACCCGTTCCTTCGGCGCCGACGCCGAACTGGTCGCCCGCAACGCCGCGGCGGCCGTCACCGGTCTGCAGGAGGGGGGCGTGGCGGCGTGCGCCAAGCACTTTCCCGGCCACGGGGCCACCCACCAGGACTCCCACCACGAGCTTCCGGTGGTCGACGCCGACACCGACCTCCTGCACCGGCGGGAGCTGCTGCCGTTTCGCGCGGCGATCCAGGCGGGCGTGCGCAGCGTCTTGACCGCCCACATCCAGCTGCCCCGGCTGGGCCAGCACGGACCGGCCACCCTGACCCCCTCCCTGGTCAACGGTCTGCTCCGAACCGAGCTGGGCTTTGACGGCATGATCATCACCGACGCGCTGGACATGCGCGGGGTCAGCGGGGACATCGGCATCCCCGAGGCCGCGGTGCGGGCCCTGTCCGCCGGCTGCGACCTGCTGTGCCTGGGCCGCTATGTCTACGCCGACCAGGTCGCCGCCATCCGCGCGGCGATCGTCGAGGCGGTGCGCGAAGGCCGGCTGCCCGCCGAGCGGCTGGAGGACGCCGCCGCGCGTACCGCCGCCGCGCGGGCCTGGACGCGCTCCCGGGGAACGGTCCCCGGCGACGAGGAGATCGGCCTGGCGGCCGCCCGCCGCGCGGTGCGGGTCGAGGGCGAGCTCGGCCGCCTGAGCGACCCGGTGGTGATCGAGGTGGACGCGCCGGCCGGGATGGCCGTGGGCGAGGTGCCGTGGGGGCTGGCCCCGTGGTTCTCCGGGACCGAGCGGATCGACGCCTCGGCCGTGCGCGCCGACGAGATCCTTTCCCGCGCGACAGGGCGCGACCTCGTCGTCGTGGTGCGCGACGCGCACCGCTACCCGCGTACCCGTGCCCTGCTCACCGAGTTGTGCGCCGCACGGCCCGACACCGTCGTGGTCGAGATGGGCCTTCCGGTCTGGCGTCCGCAGTGCCGCGCCCACGTCAGCACCTACGGCGCCGCCCGGGTCAACTGCCTCAGCGCCGCCGAACTCCTCGGCTCGGCCACCGTGGCATCGATACGCTGAGAGCGGGGCACCACGCCCCGCTCCCTTCCGGCGCGCCAGCGGAGCGGGGCCGTGATATTGACCGCCCTGCGGGCGCGCCGTCACACCGAAATCCCGGTAGGAGAACTGGAAATGCGTCTCGTCACCGACGCCGATCCGCAACGCGGCCGTCCGATTGACCCGAAGTCCCTTTGTTTCACGGCATAATCGCAGCATGCGCCTTTCTGCCCGGGTCGACTACGCGTTGCGCGCCGCGGCCGAACTCGCTGCCGCCAGTGGCGGCCCGGTTACGGCCGAACAACTCGCGCGCGCGCAGGCCATCCCCGGAAAATTCCTGGAGAACATCCTCACCCAGCTACGCCGTGCCGGCCTGGTGCGCAGCCAGCGCGGTCCCGTCGGCGGCTACTGGCTGGCCCGCCCCGCGACCGAGATCTCGCTGGCCGACATCATCCGCGCGGTGGACGGCCCATTGGCCAACGTGCGGGGCGAGCGCCCCGAGCACGTCGACTACGACGGCGCTGCGCGCAGCCTCCAGCAGGTGTGGATCGCGTTGCGCGCCAGCGAACGCGCCATCCTGGAGACCGTGACCCTGGACCACGTGGCGGGCAACAAGCTGCCCGAGTCGGTCCGTGTCCTGGCCGAGGACCCTGAAGCCTGGGCCAGCTGAGGGGACGCGAACGCCACGACGCCGGCCGGACCGCCGTGAAGGCGTCCTGCCGGCGTCGTCGTCCTCGGCCGCGAACGGTGCGTCAGCGCATCGCTTCGAACATCCAGTGCTGCTGCTCCAGGTCCTGCGCCGCCGCGATGAGCAGGTCCTGGGTGACCGGGTCGGGCTCCTCCGTGGCCGCGATGTGGTCGCGGAAACGCTTCACCACGCCGCCGAGGACCTCGACGATCAACGCGATGACCTCGTCGTCCTTGATGTAGCCGGGTTCGGGCTGCTTGATGGCGGTGTCGGCGGCGACCCTCGTGGAACGTCCGTCGGGGTTGACGCCGATGGCGATGGCGCGTTCGGCCAGCACGTCGGTGTGGTTGCGGGCCGCCTCGACCAGCTCGTCCAGCTGGAGGTGAATCGACCGGAAGGTTCGCCCCACCACGTTCCAGTGCGCCTGCTTGGCGAGCAAGGACAGGTCGATCAGGTCGACGACCGAGCGCTGGAGTGCCTCGCCCGTGATCTTACGCGCCTCGTCACTGAGCGGACCGTGGATCTTGGCCATGGTAGTTCCTCCCCTTTTGCGATTCGTTGCGGCATCCGTAGCACTGCCCTCGAAGCCTCAGGGGAAACACCCGACCCGGACACGGGTCAGGCCCCGCCTCCCAAGGGAGACGGGGCCTGGAGAACGGGAGGCCGGCCGCGCCGTCGCGGCCGGCGGTGACGGGAGCAGGATGGGCGATTACACGCCCACCATGTCGACGACATCGGGAACGCGGTCGGGTACCGAATCGATGCCCAGACGGCTGGGTCCCGGAACGGATTCGGAGGAGACCGACCCGCTGAGGAGAGCCGCTTCCTGGAGCTCGGCGAGCGCCAACTGGTCGGAAACTTCGCGTAGAACCTGGGAGAGGGGGACCCCCAGCGCCCCGCAGATCGACGCGAGCAGTTCGGAGGAGGCCTCCTTCTGCCCCCGCTCGACCTCCGACAAGTAGCCCAGCGAGACCCGGGCATCGGCCGACACCTCGCGGAGGGTGCGGCCCTGCCGCTGCCGAAGCTGCCGTAGCACGTCACCAAGTAGGTGACGAAGCAGGACCATCATTCGCGCTCCCTCCCACCGGTAGCGACCTTCATGAAAAACACCGTACCTGCCCCGAGCCAGATCGTCGCACCTCATAGCTTTCTGTTCGCTGGAGGGGTAACACGATCTTGGTGAGGGTTTGTTCCCCCCAGGGACGGGCTTGAACGGCTCGGGGGCCGCTATTTCGGCGTGGTTTGCGCCACGCTGGAGCAGAGCAGGAGAAGTGCCTGGTCAACGGTATCGCGCCGGATGGCCTCGCGGTCACCGCTCAGCCGGAGTTCCGTCACCTGGCGCAGTCCTCCGGGACCCGCGACCCCGACGAAGACGGTTCCCACCGCCCTGCCGTCCTGGGGTTCGGGTCCGGCCACCCCGGTCACCGAAAGGCCGTATGTGGCCGTGAGGAGTTCACGTACCCCCTCCGCCATCGCCAGGGCCACATCGGGGTGCACCGCGCCGTGGTCCTCCAGGAGCGCGGCTGAGACGCCCAGGACATCGGCCTTGACCTCCGTGGCGTAGGAGACCACCGCCCCGCGGAACACCGCCGACGCCCCGGGGACGTCGGTGAGCGCCGCCCCGATCAGCCCACCGGTCAGCGACTCGGCGGCGGCCACGGTCGCCGAGCGCTCACGCAGCAGCGCCTGCGCCCGTTCCGCCAGGTCGCTCACCCGGCTCCGCCTCCCGCACGCGCCTTGGCGACGCGACGCATCCGCAGCGCCTGCACGACGTAGTCGACACCGGTGACCACCGTCACGGCGAACGCCGCGGCCATGATCACGTGCGCCACGAAGTGCAGCACGTCGGGCAACGGGAACAGGTAGACGGCGATCGCGACGATCTGGAGCACCGTCTTGAGCTTGCCGCCGCGGCTGGCCGGGATGACGCCGTGCTTGATCACCGCGAAACGCAGCGCGGTGACCCCCCACTCGCGGAGCAGGATCACGATCGTGACCCACCACCACAGGTCCCCCAGCATCGACAGCACGACGAGCGCGGCACCGGTGAGGGCCTTGTCCGCGATCGGATCGGCCACCTTGCCGAAGTCGGTGACGAGGTTGCGCTTACGCGCGATGTCGCCGTCGATCTTGTCGGTGATCGCCGCGAGGACGAAGATCGCGAACGCCGCGAAGCGCCAGAGCGGGTGGTCCAGGAACATGAAGACCACGAACAACGGCACCATCAGGAGCCGGCTCACGGTCAGGATGTTCGCGATGTTCCACACCGGCACGTTGTCGGAGGGAACCGCCGCGGGATCCGAAGCGCCGTTCATCGCGGCTCCGCTCCGTCGGTACGCGCCTCGGCGACCAGGTCCGCGCCCATCGCCTCGACGACGCGGGCGCGGACGATGTCCCCGACCTTCAGGTCCGTCGCGGCGTGCAGGATCGTGCTGCCGTCCACCTCGGGCGCCTGGTGTTCGGCGCGCCCCTCGTAGACGCCGTCACCGAGGTCCGTCTCGACGAGCACCTCGACGGTGGAGCCGACGCGCTCCTCGGCGCGCTGCGCCATGAGCTCCTCGGCCAGCCGGTTGAGCCGGTCCACGCGCTCGGCGATGACGTCCTCGGGGAGCTTGCCCTCGTGTCCCGCCGCCTCGGTCCCGTCCTCGTCGGAGTAGCCGAAGACGCCGATCGCGTCGAGGCGGGCCTCCTCCAGGAAGGCCACCAGGTCGGCGAACTCCTCCTCGGTCTCGCCGGGGAAGCCCACGATGAAGTTGGACCGGGCACCGGCCTGTGGCGCCTTCTCGCGCACGGTGCGCAGCAGGTCCAAGAAGCGCTCGCGGTCGCCGAAGCGGCGCATGCGGCGCAGCAGCGTCCCACTGGCGTGCTGGAAGGACAGGTCGAAGTAGGGAACGACACCGGGGGTCGAGGTGAGCACGTCGATCAGGCCCGGGCGGACCTCCGCCGGCTGGAGGTAGCTCACCCGCACGCGTTCGATACCCGAAACGGCGGCCAGGCGCGGCAGCAGCTTCTCCAGCGCGCGCAGGTCCTTGAGGTCCTTGCCGTAGGAGGTGGAGTTCTCGCTCACCAGGAACAGTTCACGGACGCCCTGTCCGGCCAGCCACTCGGCCTCGCGCACCACGTCGTCGGGCTGACGCGAGACGTAGGCGCCGCGGAAGGCCGGGATCGCGCAGAACGTACAGCGGCGGTCGCAGCCGGAGGCGATCTTGAGGTTGGCCACCGGTCCGCCGGTGAGCCTGCGCCGGGGGATGTAGGGACCCGAGGCCGGCGCGACGCCCTCGGGAAGCGGTTCGATGCTCGCGTGTCCGGGGACGTGCACGCCCTGGGCGGCGGAACGCTCCACCGGCGAGATCGGCAGCAGCGTGCGCCGGTCGCGCGGGCTGTGGGGGACGAGCGAGCGGCCGGCGAGCACGTCGTCGAGTCGGTCACCGATCTCGGCGTAGTCGTCGAATCCGATCACCTGGGCTTCGGGAAGGGCCTCGGCCAGCTCCGAGCCGTAGCGTTCGGCCATGCACCCCGCGGCGACCACCTTGGTGCCGTCCTCGGCAGCGTTGAGCAGTGCCTCGATGGAGTCCTGTTTCGCGGCCTCGATGAAGCCGCAGGTGTTCACGACGACGACGTCGGCACTCTCGCCGTCGCCGGGATCGACCAGCTCCCATCCACTGGACGCCAGACGTCCGGCGAGTTCTTCGGAGTCAACCTCATTTCGCGCACACCCCAGGGTGACGAGCGAAACAGTACGGCGCGATGACATAGCTTCCAAGGTTACGGGAGATCACGAGCGCGGCACTCCGCCGCTGTCTCCAGGGTAGGTCGTCCCCGAGGGATGTCAGGCCCTCGGGGACCGCCTCGACGGTCTCGCCCTCCCCTGTCGAGGTGTCCTCATCCCGCCGACGGGGGCCGCGGTGCCGCCGCCTCCTCTTCGGGGACGTCCCGGTTTCCGGTGTCCTCCCCGCCGGCGGGTCCGCCCGTGTGGGGTTGCGCGGGGAGCCCTTCGCCCTGTTCCCCTTCCCCGCCCACACCGGGCTGCTGGCGCTGTGGCGGCGTGGAGGGCTGGTCCGGGGTCTGGGGCTGGGGTTGCTGGGAGCGCCACGGTTGGGACGGGTCCAAGACGACGGCTCCCGTCCTCCCCTCCGGGCCGAAGGTGAGCTGCATCACCTGTCCGGGCGGGCCGGGCACCTCGGCCGCCTCTCCGTTGGCCTCGACGCTGACCGCCCCGGCGTCGCCGACGTGCACGCGAAGTTCCTTCGCGTCAGCCCACTCCCGGCTCTCGCCCTGCTCCAGGAATCCGGCGAACAGTTCGCGGCCGTCCGCGGTGGTCACGCCGATCCAGGTGCGTTCCTGGGCGGTGGCGCGGACCACGACCCCGTCGTTGACGCGGCGCGGCCGGTCGTCGGGGCGTTCCTTGGCCTCGGTGAGCCGTTCCGGAGCCCCCGACGGCTCGACGGCGATGATGTGGGCGGCCGTGGGGTCGTCGGACCTGGGCCAGGCGTTGGCCACCGCGAGCAGGCCCATGCCGGTGATGACCGCGGCCACCATGACCGGCCACCGGCGGCGCGCGGGGCCGCGGACCGCATCGGGGGCGCTGGCCACGAACAGTTCGTCGGCGGTCCTGGGCTGTGGGGCGCGTTCGGCGTGCTCCTGGTTGAAGCGCTCGATCAGAGGTTCCGGATCGATCCCCAAAACGCGACAGATAGCACGAATATGGCCACGCGCATAGAAGTCCCCTCCACACGCGGCGAAGTCATCGCGTTCGATCGCCTCGATGACCGGTTCGGTGATGAAGGTGCGTTCGCTCAGTTCGGCAACCGAGCGCCCGGCCTGTTCGCGGACGCCCGCGAGCGTCTGGCCGATCGTCGTCATACCCGCTCCCCCGATCCGGGTGTGTCCACCCGTCAGTCCACTGGAGCCCGGCCGCCCGCGGGAACGGCGCCGTGCTCCCCGTCCCGACCCTGGCCAGCACACAGCGCCGGCCGTCCATCCCTCACTGTGCCCTTCAGGCGACATCCGTCGATACTGGACACGCCACCACACGAGTTCAAAAAACGGTCATGACGTACGGAACCGCGCGCTTCCCCCGAAAAGCCCGGTTCCCGTGGCGGCCTACACGCGCAGCCCGGCCAGGGTCTCCTCCAGTTCCTCGGGTTTGACCAGGACCTCCCGCGCCTTGGACCCCTCGCTCGGCCCGACGACGCCGCGGCTCTCCATGAGGTCCATGAGCCGGCCCGCCTTCGCGAAGCCGACACGCAGCTTGCGTTGCAGCATCGAGGTGGATCCGAACTGCGTGGTGACGACGAGTTCGATGGCCTGCACGAGCAGGTCCAGGTCGTCGCCGACCTCCTCGTCGATCTCCTTCTTCTTCGCCTCGGCGACGCCGACGTCCTCGCGGTAGCTGGGCTGGGCCTGCTTCTTGCAGTGCTCGACGACCCCGCGGATCTCCTTCTCCGAGACCCACGCGTTCTGCAGGCGGATGGGCTTGCTCGACCCCATGGGCAGGAACAGGGCGTCGCCCTTGCCCACCAGCTTCTCCGCGCCCGGCTGGTCCAGGATGACCCGGCTGTCGGACAGGCTGGAGGTGGCGAAGGCCAGCCGGGAGGGCACGTTGGCCTTGATCAGACCGGTGACGACGTCGACGCTGGGGCGCTGGGTGGCCAGCACCAGGTGGATCCCCGCGGCCCGGGCCAGCTGGGTGATGCGCACGATCGCGTCCTCGACGTCGCGTGGTGCGACCATCATGAGGTCGGCGAGCTCGTCGACGATGACCAGCAGATAGGGATAGGGCTCGTACACCCGTTCGCTCCCCGGCGGGGCGGTCAGCTCCCCCGCCCGCACCGCGGCGTTGAAGTCGTCGACGTGGCGGTACCCCGACGCGGCCAGGTCGTCGTAGCGGCGGTCCATCTCCCCCACGACCCACTGCAGGGCCTCGGCGGCCTTCTTGGGGCTGGTGATGATCGGGGTGATGAGATGGGGGATCCCCTCGTACATCGTGAGCTCGACGCGCTTGGGGTCGATCAGGATGAGACGCACCTCGTCGGGCGTCGCGCGCATCATGATCGAGGTGATGAGCCCGTTGATGCAGGTCGACTTGCCCGCGCCGGTGGCGCCGGCGACGAGCACGTGCGGCATCTTCGCCAGGTTGGCGACCACGTCCGCCCCTTCGACGTCCTTGCCCAACCCCACCAGCATGGGGTGGTCGTCGGAGGTCGCGGCGGCGGAGCTCATGATGTCGCCGAGGCTGACGATGTCCTTGTCGGTGTTGGGGATCTCGACGCCGATCGCGGACTTGCCGGGGATCGGCGAGAGGATGCGCACGTCGGCGCTCTTGACCGCCAACGAGATGTTCTTCGTCAGCGCGGTCACCTTCTCGACCTTCACCGCGGGGCCGAGCTCGATCTCGTAGCGGGTGACCGTCGGCCCACGGGTGAACCCGGTGATCTCGGCGTCGACGTTGAACTGCTCCATGACGCCGGTCAGCGCCTCGACGACGGCGTCGTTGGCCTTGGTCCGCGGCTTGGGCGGGGTTCCCGGCTTGAGCAGACGCGGTGGCGGCAGCTCGTAGTCGCCGTCGACCACCCGCGACGGCAGGGCCAGCTGTTCCACGCTGCGCGGCGCGGGCGTCGGCTCAGGAGGCGGCGGGGGCGCGGGACGCTGCGGCGCGGTCTCGACGACGGGGGTGTCGTAGGGGCGCTCGTTGGCTCCGGCCACGCTCTCCGCCGGCCCGGTGAGGGGCGCGGTCTCGTCGGAGGGGGCCGCCGTGGCGGGGGAACGCTTGCGCTTGGGCCGGTTCCCGCCCCCCGAACGCTTCGGGGCGGGCGGCGCCGGAGTCTCCTCCCGCGCGACGAGGACCCCGAACGCCTGACGCAGACGTTCGGGAACGCGGTGAACCGGTGTGGCCGTGACCACCAGCAGGCCGAACAGCATGAGGAGGAACAGCAGCACCCCCGTCACCCACGGGGTGAGCAGCTCGCTGAGCGGTCCGGACGCCGCGAAACCGATCAACCCGCCGGCCCGCTGGATCGCCTCCTGGCCGTCGGAGGGCCAGGGCACCCCATGAACGATGTGGACCAGGCCGAGCAACCCCGCGACGAGCGCCGTGGAGCCGATGAAGAGCCGTCCCGCGTCGGTGGGGCCGTCACCGGGCGTGCGCATGAGCCGCCAGGCGAACGGCAGGACCAGCAGTGGCAGGACCGGCGAGAAGGTCCCGAAGGCGCCGAGCACCACCATGCGGGTGAACTCCAGCAGCGGCCCCTCGGTCTCCCACCACACGGCCGCGGCGACGAGCAGGCCGACCGCCAGGAGGACCAGCCCCAAGCCGTCACGGCGCAGGTCGGGGTCGAGGTCGCGTGCGCTGCGCCCGGCCGCCCGCGCGATCCCCCCCGCCGTGTGGGCCAGCACCTTCCAGATCATCAGGAGGAAGCGGCCCACCAGGGCGAACAGCAGGGCGATGGGGCCTTCCGAGGACGTCGCCGAAGGCGTGCGGGCCTTGGCCCGGGAGGCGGCCGGGCGCCGGGCGGGAGGCTTGCCTCCCGACCCGCCGTTGCGGGACGTTCCGCCGCCGGAACGCCGAGGGGTCTTGGGCGCGCGGGTGACCATGCTGCGCAGCCTACTAAGGAAGACCCGGCCGCTTCACGCTCCGCCGACGGGGTGTCGGGCCCTCGGAGACGACCGCCGGCCCGTCCCGGGACGTGGCCGGCGGAGGTGGTCGGTCAGATCTCGACGACGACCGGGACGATCATCGGGCGACGACGGTAGGTCTCGTTGACCCAACGGCCGATGCCCCTGCGCACCAGCTGGCGCAGTTGCGCCGGATCGGTGATGCCGTCCGCGGCCGCCTGTTCGAGCGCGTCCTGGATCTTGGGGATGACCTCGTCATAGGCGTCGACGTCGATCCCCGAACCGCGGGTGTGGATCTCGGGCTCGCCGATGATCTTGCCCGACTGGGAGTCCACGGCGACGATCACCGAGATGAACCCCTCCTCACCGAGGATGCGCCGGTCCTTCAGCGCCGACTCGGTGACGTCGCCGACCGACGTGCCGTCCACGTAGACGTAGCCCGCCGGGACCGCCCCGACGATACGGGCGCGCCCCTTGTGCAGGTCGACGACCACGCCGTCCTCGGCGATGACCACCTGCTTCTCGGGCACGCCGGTGAGCATCGCCAGCTGCGCGTGGGCGCGCAGGTGCCGCCACTCGCCGTGCACCGGCATGAAGTTGCGCGGACGGACCATGTTGAGCACGTAGAGCAGCTCGCCGGCCGAGGAGTGCCCCGAGACGTGCACGAGCGCGTTGCCCTTGTGCACGACCTTGGCCCCCCAGCGGGTCAGGCCGTTGATGACCCGGTTGACGGAGTTCTCGTTGCCCGGGATGAGCGAGGAGGCGAGCACGACCGTGTCGTCCTTCTCGATGCGGATCTGGTGATCGCGGTTGGCCATCCGGGTCAGCGCCGACATCGGCTCCCCCTGGGAGCCGGTGGAGACGAGCACCGCCTCGTTCGGCGGCAGGTCGTCGAGCTCCTTGACGTCGACGAGCAGGCCCCCCGGGACGGAGAGGTAGCCGAGGTCGCGCGCGATGTTCATGTTGCGGACCATCGAGCGGCCGACGAAGGCGACCTTGCGGCCGTGCGCGTGCGCCGCGTCCAGCACCTGCTGCACCCGGTGGATGTGGGAGGCGAAGCAGGCGACGATGATGCGCTTGTCGGCCTTGGCGAAGACGTTGTCGATGACGCCGGCGATGTCGCGCTCGCTCGTGACGAACCCCGGCACCTCGGCGTTGGTGGAGTCCGACAGCAGCAGGTCGACCCCCTCGGCGCCGAAACGCGCGAAGCCGGCGAGGTCGGTGAGACGGCCGTCCAGCGGGAGCTGGTCCATCTTGAAGTCGCCGGTGTGCAGCAGGGAGCCGCCCGGCGTGCGGATCCCGACCGCCAGCGCGTCGGGGATCGAGTGGTTGACCGAGAAGAACTCGCAGTCGAACTGCCCGAAGGAGCGCCGCTCCCCCTCGCTGACCTGGACCAGCTCCGGCTTGATGCGGTGCTCACCGAGCTTGGCCGACAGCAGCGCCAGGGTCAGCCGCGACCCCACCAACGGGATGTCGGGGCGTTCCCGCAGCAGGAAGGGCACCGCGCCGATGTGGTCCTCGTGGCCGTGGGTGAGGACCAGCGCCTCGACGTCGTCGAGACGGTCGCGGATGTAGTCGAAGTCCGGCAGGATGAGATCGATGCCGGGCTGCTCCTCCTCGGGGAAGAGCACGCCGCAGTCGACGATCAGCAGCTTGCCGCCGTACTCGAACACCGTCATGTTGCGGCCGATCTCGCCCAACCCGCCGAGGGGGACGATCCTCAGCGTGCGGTCGGGCAGCGGCGGCGGCGGGCCCAGTTCGGGATGCGGGTGACTCATGCGGATCCTTCCGTCAACCGTTCCACTCCCACCGCGCTCGCCGGCACGGCCTGGTGCGGCGCGAGACCGATCGGCCCCTTGACCCCCGCCGCCGCGAGGTCCTCACGCAGAAGCGTCTGGAGCTCGGGCGAGGCGTCGGCGAGCGGCGTGCGCACCGCCCCTCCTGGCAGGCCGAACATGTTGAGCACCGCCTTGGTGGTGATGACTCCCTGGGTGCGGAAGATGCCCGTGTAGACGGGCGTGAGCCGGCGGTGGATCGCCAGCGCCCGGGAGACGTCACCGGAGTGGTAGGCGTCGATCATCTCGTGGAGATCGTTACCCACGATGTGGCCGACGACGCTGACGAAACCGACCGCGCCGATCGACAGCATCGGCAGGTTGAGCATGTCGCTGCCCGAGTAATAGGCCAATCCGGTGCGTTCCATCACCCAGGAGCTGGCGCCGAGATCGTCCTTGGCGTCCTTGTTGGCGAGGATGCGCGGATGTTCGGCCAGTCGGACCAGCGTCTCCGAGGCGATCGGCACCCCGGTGCGTCCGGGGATGTCGTAGAGCATGACCGGCAGACCGGTGGAGTCGGCGATCGCGGTGAAGTGGCGCAGCAGCCCCTCCTGGGGCGGCTTGTTGTAATAGGGGGTGACTGTCAGCAGACCGTGCGCGCCGGCGCGCTCGGCCGCCTTGGCGAGTTCGATGCTGTGCCGGGTGTCGTTGGTGCCGACACCGGCGATGACGGTGGCGCGGTCGCCGACCGCTTCGAGCACGGCACGCAGCAGCCGGTCTTTCTCGTCGTCGGTCGTGGTCGGGGACTCCCCGGTGGTACCGCTGACGACGAGGCCGTCGTTGCGCTGCTCATCGACCAGGTACGTGGCGAGACGCGCGGCGCCGTCGTAGTCGACGTCGCCGTTCTCGTGCATGGGCGTGACCATCGCGGTCACCATCTGACCGAAGGGCGCGTTCGGCGTAGTGCTGCCTACCATGCAGCAAACGGTACCGCGAATAGCGGGCGAACGACGCCAAGCGCCCCGGTCAGGGGCGGCCCGGGCGTCGTCCGCCCTGACGCGCGGGTCAGTCGTCGCGGCCGCCCACGAAGAGGCTCAGCAGCCAGCTGACGACGGCGATGATGATGGCGCCGAAGAAGGCCGGCCAGAACCCGCTGACGGTGAAGGGAACCCCGAGCAGGCCCGCGATCCATGCCGTCAACAGGAGCAGCAGGGCGTTGACGACCAGGGCGATCAGGCCCAGCGTGAGGACGTAGAAGGCACACCCGACGGTCTTGACGATGGGTTTGATCACGGCGTTGACCAGACCGAAGATCACGCCGACCACGAGGTAGACGCCGATCGCGCCGGCCGTGGTGGTGGTCTCGATATCGACGCCGTCGACGAGGAGGACCGCGGCCCACAGCGCGATCGCGTTGACGATGATCCGAATGATGACGCTCACTCCCACGATGCTGCCATGCCCGCGCGTCCCCGTCCTACGCCCCCTCCCGAGGATGGGGGAAAAGTCCGGGGAAGACCCGACCCGTTTCAGGGGCGGGTGGTTCGGGACGGCCCGCCCCGGCGCTCCCGGGACGGGCACGCCGTGATGTGGCGGGGGACGGGGATACCTGGGACGATGCGTGCCGACCCACCGGCCACCGGACAACGGATGAGGGCGTCCCCGTGACGACACAGCGTTTTGTGCGCTCCGCCCGGAGCGAGGACATCGACGAGATCGTGGAAGCGCAGGTGGCGTCGTGGCGCGACGCCTACCGTGAGGCGTTTCCCCCGGCCGTGCTGAGCGAGATGACCGGGGAGGAGGCGGGTGGACGCTTCCGGGAGCGCTGGCGCGAGGCGGTCGAGCACCCGCCGACACCGCGCCACCGTCTCCTGGTGGCGACGGACGAGGGGAGGGTGGCCGGGTTCACGGCCTTCGGGCCGGCCGGCGACCCCGACCTGTGGCCCCGCACCGACGCCGAACTCTACGCGCTGCACGTCCATCCGCGCCTGATCGGACGCGGGCACGGCAGCAGGATGCTCAACGCCGCGGTGGACTACCTGCTGGACGACGGTTTCGGCGTGGTCCACCTGTGGGTGCTGCGGGAAGGGGACCCGCTGCGTTCCTTCGCCGAGGCCGCGGGGTGGCGTCCCGATGGCGCGCGCCGCGAGCTGGACCTGGGCGCCGCCGTGCCGATGATCAGGTTGCGGGCCGCCATCGGAGGCTGACCTGGTTGCCTTCCGAGCGGGGATACGGTTGTGACGAACGTGAGGAAACGGACCAGGCGCCGTGATGCGATCGCGCCGGCCGGCGAGGTGAAAGAAGGTCTCCTGCGTGGCCACCGTCAGCGAGTGGGTTGCGGGCGCGCGCCCGCGGACGTTGCCCAATTCGATCGTCCCCGTGGCGGTGGGCACCGGCGTCGCGCTGGGGTCCGGCGCGGCGGTGTGGTGGAAGGCCGCGCTGGCCATGGTCGTCGCCCTCGCCCTGCAGATCGGGGTGAACTACGCCAACGACTACAGCGACGGGATCCGGGGGACCGACACCGACCGGGTGGGGCCGGTCCGGTTGACCGCGACCGGGCTCGCCGCCCCTAGACGGGTCTTCACCGCCGCCTGGGCCTGTTTCGCGGTCGCCGCGGTCACCGGTCTGGTCCTCGTCGCCACCTCGTCCTGGTGGCTCCTGCTGGTGGGCGCCGCCGCGATCGTCGCGGCCTGGTTCTACACCGGCGGGCGCACCCCCTACGGCTACCGGGCGCTCGGCGAGGTCTCGGTGTTCGTCTTCTTCGGCCTGGTGGCCGTGGTGGGAACGGTGTTCGTCCAGGTCGGCTCGGTCCCCTGGCAGGGCTGGGTGGCCTCGGTGCCCATCGGGCTGTTGTCGTGCTCGGTGCTGGTCATCAACAACCTGCGGGACATCCCCACCGACACCGCGACGGGTAAGCGCACCCTGGCCGTGGTGCTCGGCGACGCCGGTACCCGGCGGTTGTACCTGGCCTGCGTGGTGGGCGCCTTCGTCCTCGCCCTCGTCACGGCCGTGGCCGCGCCGTGGGCGGCGTTGGTGTTGCTGGCGGCGCCGTTGGTGATCGCGCCCTGCCGCCGTGTCCTGTCCGGGCAGCAGGGACGCGATCTCGTCCTCGGCCTGGGCGAGACCGGCCGGGCCCAGCTCGCCTTCGGCGTCTTGTACACCGTGGGGCTGGCCCTGGCCTGAGCCGGCGTCGCCGGGCGGCCGGCTCAGGCGTGGCCGCCCCAGGCGTGCCAGACCGGCGTGAGCGCCTCGTCCACCAGGTAGGTCTGCCGGGCGAGGGCACGGGTGATCGCCCCGGGACCGGCCAGGTCCATCCGTCCGGGGCCATGGGGCCCCTCGGGGGTGCGCCCGAACAGTCCGACCTGGCCGAGGACCCGCGCGCCGCCGAGCATCCCCGGCAGTTCGCGCAGTCGGGGGTCACGCAGGTCGAGCTCCTCGACGAGGAGGTCGGCCCCCTCCCCCCGCACATGGGTGAGGGAGCGCAGCGCGCCCCCGCGCTCCCCCGACCGGCCGAGTACCAGCGTCTCGTGCCACAGCAGCTCGGCCCCCGGCGCCAGGCGCACGTCGATCTCGCGCAGCACGTCCGCGCCGTCGGAGACGATGAAGGACGGCTCCCTCCAGGACATCCGCGCCCCCTCGGCCAGGGTCACCTCGGCCCTCCAGGCGGCCCGGCCGCCGCGCGCGTTGTAGGCGACCGTCCCGTTGGGATCGACCAGTTCCAGGTGCGCGCCGGGCCCGACGTGGACGCGCAGCCGCAGGTCGTCGCCGGCGCACAGCGAGGCGCGGATCGCCGCGAGCGCGACGCGCAGCGCGGGCCCGGGACGACGCATGACCCGGGGCAGGAGGAAGGTCCCGGCCTCCAACGCGACCGGGAGCGTCCGGCCGCCGAACCGGGCCACCTCGATCGTCGTGGGCCGGGACGGCGCGAGCCCCCCTCCGGAGGGCTCGGCGCCGAGGGACACCAGGACCTCCGGACACGGCGCTGTCAGCGCTCCCATCAGTGGGCGTGGAGGGCGTGCCCGTGGCCGTGCCCGTGGTCGTCCGGGCCGTGGCTGTGCGGCGCCATCGGACCCGGGTCCTGCGGCACGTGGTCACCCCCGCGGTGGGCGGCCAGGATCTCGCGTACCCAGGCGCACAGTCGCGCCACCGAGGCAGCGTCGTGGCGGGACAGCGCCAGCACCGGACGGCCCTCGCGGGCCTTCTCCGCGTCGGCGACCATCAGGTCGACGTCGACCCCCACGTGGGGGGCGAGGTCGGACTTGTTGACGACGAGCAGGTCGGCGCGGCCGATACCCGGCCCTCCCTTGCGGGCGACGTCCCCACCTCCGGCGACGTCCAGGCAGAAGATCTGGGCGTCGATGAGCGCGGGGCTGAAGGTGGCGGTGAGGTTGTCCCCGCCGCTCTCCACCAGCACCAGGTCCAGCGGGGCGAACTCCTCCTCCAGGTCCTCCACGGCGTCGAGGTTGGCCGTGATGTCGTCCCGGATGGCGGTGTGCGGGCAGGCCCCCGTCTCGACGGCCCGGATGCGCTCGGCGTCGAGGACCCCGGCCGAACGCAGGAAGCGGGCGTCCTCGTCGGTGTAGATGTCGTTGGTGACGACGGCCATGGCTAGCTCACCGGCCAGTTCGCGGCACAGGGTCGCGATGAGCGAGCTCTTTCCCGTCCCCACCGGGCCGGCCACGCCAAGGCGCAGCGTCTGTCGGGTGGCGGGGGATGCGGTCTCAGGCAACGAAGAGTCTCCTTGTCGCGTAGGTGTGCTCGCCGGCCCACTGGTCGATCAGCGGTGCCGAGCGAGCCGGAAGGTCGTCGGGGCCCTCGGTGGCCACGGCGGCGCGCACGCTCGCCTCGATGTCGGGAGCGGCGTCGAGGAGCCACTGGGCCGTGGTCAGCGGATCTCCGGGGTGGAGCTTCAGCGCGGCGGCGGTGACGGTCTGCACGTCGTCGTAGAGCACCGCCCGCGCCGCCTGGGCCTCGGTCATGCCCAAGGCGGCGCCGAGCGCGCCGATCACGACGGGGCGCATCGGCCGGAGGCCGGGGACGGCCTGGGCCGCCGTGGACAGGCCGACCACGGCGGGGTGGTCGCCGCGTACCCGCCGGGCGAGCCGCGCCAGGCCGCGGCCGAGCGCGGCCGACGCCTCACGCAGGGCGTGGCTGGGCGTGCGCGCGGCGAGGGCGGCCTGGACGGTGGTGTAGTCGACCGGTTCGTCCAGGCCGGCGCGCAGGGCGAGCACCGCCGCGGCGGCCTCGGTGCGCGCCACGGTCCGCAACCGGGCGCTCAGGTAGTCGGGGATCCGTTCGCCGGGCAGCCCGGCGGCGAGGGCCGCCTCCAGGGTCGCCGAATGGGCGTGCCCCCCGGTGGGCAGGCGCGCGTCGGCCAGCAGCAGCGCTCCGAGTTCCCCCGTGCCCTCGCCCACGTCGTCTCCTCTCCCCATGTCCTAGAACAGGCTGTAGCGCTGGGTGAGCGGCAGCTCGGCGACCGGATGGTCGCGTCCCTGGGGGTCGACGGTGTAACCGTCGATGGTGACCCGGAAGGTCTCCGGATCCACCTCGATGCTGGGCAGCGCGGTGTTGTTGGGCAGGTCGGCCTTGGTGACCTCGCGGGTGGGCCGGACCGCGGCGAGACGGCGACGCAGCCCGAGCCGCTCGGCGAGGCCGTCGTCGAGGGCCGCCTGGGAGACGAAGCTGACCCCGAGGTGGGCCGCCGAGGAGGTGGCCGCGGCCAGCCCCCGGCGCAGCAGCATCGGCTGGGCCGTGGGGATGGTGGCGTTGGGGTCGCCCTGCGGGGCGTAGACCACCGCTCCGGACTTGACCACGGCGGCCGGGCGGCTGCCGAAGAAGGCGCGGTCCCACAGCACCAGGTCGGCGAGCTTGCCCGGTTCGACCGACCCGACCTCGGAGTCGATGCCGTGGGCGACCGCCGGGCAGATCGTGTACTTGGCGACGTAGCGCCGGGCGCGCTCGTTGTCGGCCGGCAGGGACGAGTCGACCCCGTGGCGGTTCTTCATCACGTGCGCCACCTGCCAGGTACGGCAGATCACCTCGCCGATGCGGCCCATGGCCTGGGCGTCGGAGGAGGTGACCGACATGGCGCCCATGTCCTGGAGGATGTCCTCGGCCGCCATGGTGGTGTCGCGGATGCGGGAGTCGGCGAACTGGACGTCGGCCTCGACGTCGGGGTTGAGGTGGTGGCAGACCATGAGCATGTCGTGGTGCTCGGCGACGGTGTTGACCGTGAAGGGCAGCGTCGGGTTGGTCGAGCCGGGGATCACGTTGGGTTCGCCGGCCAGCACGATCACGTCGGGTGCGTGTCCGCCGCCGGCGCCCTCGGAGTGGAAGACGTGGATGCCCCGGCCGGCGATCGCGGCGATCGTGTCCTGCACGTAACCGGCCTCGTTGAGGCTGTCGGCGTGCAGGGCGACCTGGAGGCCGAACTCCTCGGCCGCGCGCAGGGCGGCGTCGATGGCCGCCGGGGTGGCGCCCCAGTCCTCGTGGACCTTGTAGCCGGCCGCGCCGGCCAGGGCCTGTTCGCGTAGCGCGGCGGCGCCGACGGTGTTGCCCTTGCCCAGCAGCAGCGCGTTGACGGGGATCTCGTCGAGCGCGCGGTGCGCGAGCGCGAGGTTCCAGGGTCCGGGGGTGACCGTGGTGGCCTTGCTCCCCTCGGCGGGGCCGGTGCCGCCGCCGACGACCGTCGTGGTGCCGGTGGCCAGCCCCTCGTAGAGCATGTCGGCGTTGAGCAGGTGGACGTGGGTGTCGATGGCGCCGGCGGTGAGGATGCGCCCCTCGCCGGCGAGGACCTCGGTGCCGGGGCCGATCACCAGGTCGGGGTGGACGCCGTCGGCGATGTCGGGGTTGCCGGCCTTGCCGATGGCGGTGATGCGCCCGTTGCGCACGCCGACGTCGGCTCGGACGATGCCCCAGTGGTCGAGGACGACCACGTTGGTGATGACGAGGTCCAGTGCCCCCTGTTCGTTGGTCCGGGTGCTCTGCAGCATCGACTCGCGGATGGACTTGCCCCCGCCGAAGACGGTCTCGTCACCGCCGAAGCAGTGGTCGTGCTCGATCTCGATCCACAGGTCGGTGTCGCCGAGCCGGATCTGGTCGCCGGTGGACGGTCCGTAGAGGGCGGCGTACTCGCCGCGCCCGATCTCACTCACCCTGGTCCTCCGCCTCGTCGTTGCCCGCGCTCTGTCCCGGTTTGCCCGGCCGGATCCCCGGGACGGCCCCGGTCCCGCCCAGCGCCACGATGCCCAGCCGTTTGGCGTCCCCCGGCTGGAAACGGATCGAGGTGCCCGCGGGGATGTCCAGGCGGAACCCCTCGACCGAGACGGGGTCCTGGCCCCCCTCGTCGTTGGGGACGAGGAAGCTGACGGCCGGATTGACGTCGGCGAGGTGGATGTGGGAGCCGATCTGTACCGGCCGGTCGCCCTCGTTGAACACGACGACGACACGCTTCTCACGGCCGGCGTTGAGTTCGACGGAACCGTCGCGGACCCGGATCGCGCCCGGTACGACGGTCTCCGCCTCCTGGTCGCCCGGGTCGCTTCCCGCCACGGCGCGGATGGGGTGGCTGAGGGTGACGAGCTTGCGCCCGTCGGGGAACGTGGCCTCGACCTGGACGTGGTCGATCATCTCCGGCACGCCGGCCATGACCTGGTCGGCGCGCAGTACCTGGACACCCTCCTCCATGAGCTGTTCGACGGTGGCCCCCTCGCGGGCCCTCTCCAGGACCCAGCAGGACAGCAACGCGATGGCTTCGGGATGGTTGAGGTGGACGCCGCGTTCGAGCCGATCGCGGGCGACCATGCCGGCCACGCTCAACAAGAGCTTCTCCGTGTCCGACGGAGTCAGAAACATAGATCCTCCCCGCGACGTGCGATGGGCACGCCGCCCAGCGGTACCCGCTGTTATAAGGCGTGAGCCGGCTCGGCCGGTTACGCCTGTGTTAAAGCGGTACCGATCAAGAAGATGGTGTCAGGTGGCCAGGCGCGCGGACGGGATATCGAGAGGTCGGCGCGAATTCATCCCACCTCTGACGGAGGAGAGATAGCATATTCGGACATTTTTCGCTTTAAGCGTCAAAAGTAACGGCCCCGGCGGTGCCGGGGCCGTGCGTCGAGTGGGGAGGATGCCGGTTCAGGACAGGCCGAGCAGCGGCTCCAGACCGACCGTGACCTGCTGGGGGAGGTCGGCGACACGGCGCACCCCCAGCAGCACGCCCGGCATGAACGACTCCCGGTTCATCGAGTCGTGCCGGATCGTCAACGTCTCGCCGTGCGTGCCGAGGACGACCTCCTGGTGGGCGATCATCCCGGTGATGCGCAGGGCGTGTACGCGCACCCCGCCGACCTCGGCCCCCCGAGCGCCGTCCAGCTCGGAGGTGGTGGCGTCGGGCATCGGGGCCGATCCGGCCCGCTCACGCGCCGCGGCGACGAGCTCGGCCGTGCGGTAGGCGGTACCGCTGGGAGCGTCGGCCTTGTTCGGGTGGTGCAGCTCGATGATCTCGACCGAGTCGAAGTAGGGGGCCGCCTTCTCCGCGAAGCTCATCATCAGCACCGCCGCGACACCGAAGTTCGGGGCGATGAGCACGTTGACACCGGGCGCCTCGGCCAACAGCTCCCTCACCTGCGCGACCCTGGCCTCGTCGAACCCGCTCGTCCCCACCACGGCGTGGATGCCATGGGAGATCAGCCAGCGCAGATTGTCCATGACGACGTCGGGATGGGTGAAGTCGACGACGACATCGGCGCCGAGCACCCTGTCGCGCTCATCGGCCGCGCCGACCCCGGCCACCAGCTCGGTGTCCTCGGCCGCCTCGACCGCCTTGACCACTTCTGACCCCATGCGCCCCTGGGCGCCGAACACTCCTACCTTGATCACGGGGTTACCGTACCGGACGTGCGGTCTCACCAGCGGATCGGCGTCAGGGCCACGGACAGCGACAGCAGCGTGGCGACCGTGAGCATCGGCACCAGCCACCTGCGGTGGGCGTCCCAGGTCGCGGTCCACTCCCCCGCCGGCCCGTACCGGAGTGCCGCGACCGCCATCGTCCACCGTCCGGCCGCGAATCCGAGCGCCGCCGCGGGGACCGCGCCGAACGGGACCGCGAGGACGAGCGCGGCCAACATCAGGTGCGGCAGCGCGGTCGGGGAGTAGGTGCGCACGCCCGTGCCCATCTCGAACCCGAACTGCGCCGCTCCCCACAGGGGACCCCGATGCTGGACCTCCTCGGGCACCAGGCGCCGGTTCTCGGGGATCGGGAAGCGCGCGATGCCCAGTTCGCGCACCGCGACGGCCAGCGCCAGCAGGCCCAGCAGCGCCATCCGGGGCGGGGGCGGCGCCAGTGCCTGCACCAGCCCGCCGACGACCCCCGCCACGGCCCCGACCAGTCCCGCGCCCACGACGAGACCGGCCCCGAAGGCCGCGAGGCTCCGTCCACCGCGCCAGACCGGCGCGCTCAGCAGAAACGCCGAGTTATGGCTTCAAGTGGAACCGGAACCGGAGAAGCCCGCGGCCCAGGAGGCGCAGGAGACGGCGATCATGACACCGACCGCCCCGCCCCCCGTACCGGCCGGCGCCAGCGCGAGCGCGATCACGCACCCCACGACGGTCAGGGTCCTGGGGTCGCTCGACGCCCGCGCCCACGGTCGCGGCCCTCTCGCCGGCGTCACGCTCACAGCTCGCACACCGCGATCGTCAGGTCCTCGTAGCGGTCGCCGTCCTCCCAGGTGACCTCGGTGTGGGCGTCGGAGCAGCGGTACTCCTTGCCCGCGGTGACCCACCGCCAGGCGTTGCGCCCGCCACAGCTGGTGCCGACGCGGTAGGCCTGGTAGTTCTCCCCGCGCGAGGAACGGCTCCCCTCGAAGTGGAACCCCCCCGAGCAGGGGTAGGTGCCGCGCCGCCAGCCGCCCATGCACACCGCCGCCCCGCTCCACCAGTTGCTGGGGTCCTCCTCGTACCCCATCGGCCCGGCGAACCCGTCACAGTCGGGGTGTTCGCTGGTAGGGCCGGCGGCCCAGGCGCGCGCCCGGGTGTAGGCCCAGTCCAAAGGCGCCAGCGCGGCCAGGACCAGACCGGTCAGAACGCCCTTGAACACCGTGCGCCGAGCCGGAGCCGCGGCGCGGACCCGCCGCACCAGCGGGCTGGGTCTGCCGTCCGGCGGCGCCTCGACCGCCGAGGGAATCCGGGTGATGTCCATGCTGGTCACTCCTTCGACAGGGCGGTGGACAGCCGGTGCGCGCGGGTGAGCAGCGTGGCGACCGTCTCGGGCGGCGGCGCACCGGGCCGGACGTAGCGGCGGTCCAGGAGCGCGCCCTCATGGTCGACCAGCGCGAGCACCGGGGTGTAGCCCTCGTAGACCTCGCTCCACAGGTCGGCGCCGGCCATGGTCTCGGCGAAGGAGGCGTCCGGGTAGCGCCCGGCGGCCTCGGCGTCGGCGAACACGAACACGATCCGGACGTTGGCGCTACGTCCCTCCTCGCAGGCCGCCGCGACCGCCTCCCAGACCTCCCGGCACAACGGACAGGTGCCGTCCAAAAGCGCGACGAGCGCCGCCCCGTCCCCGGGGCCCGGCCGCAGACGGACCGGGTAGCGAGGGGGCCGGGCGCGCTGACCGGCGAAGACGATCGCCGAGAGCTGACGGAGCCGGATGTAGACGGCGGTGGACACCGCAACGGCGAAAACGGCGACGAGCATGGCCGCGGCGGCCAGCGCCGCCGGAAACGAGAGTGTCACGCGCTCCCCCTTGTTCGGCGATCACGGGTCACGTCCAACGCGCCTGGATGTTCTCCAGGACGGAACCGACATCGGATTCGGCCATCTTGGGGACGTCCCCCGAGGGACCGACGAAGATGACCTCCAGGAGGGCGCTCTCCCCGGCGATCATGTAGCGCCAGCCGAACGGGGAGTCCTCGCGTGGCGCGGAGTCGCCGGCCCCGTCGTCGACCGGCATCCGCCAGATCTCCACGTCGTCTCGGGTCAGCCCCTGCCATTCCGGAAGGTCGGGGAGCGCGTCACGAGCGCTGCGGACCATGAGCACCGCCTCGTCACAACGTCCGATCGCGACGGTGCCGAATTGGCGGAACGAGTCGCCGGCCACCGGCCGCACCGAGGCGCCCCCGGGGGCGTCGACGAACTCCACCACCCCGATGACACGTTCCAGGGCGTCGCCGGACGGCGCCGGACCGGCGAACCAGGAGACGGCGTCATGGTGGGGGCCAGCCCACACCAGGCAGGATTGCGCCTCGCCGTTGTAGAGCAGGAGGTCGTGGCCGCGATGATGACGGACCTCCTCACGCGCACCGGGCAGCAGTTTGCGGGGGATGACCTCGTGCCGGCCGGCGGGGGCGATCGAATACTGCCGGTGGAAGGCGTCACCGGATATCCGGGTGATACCGCTCCAGGAGAGACTCCCCAGCGGAGCGGCCCCCTCGACCGTGAATTCCGATCCGTCCGCGGCGATCCGGGACACGCCCTGACCTGCCGTCGGACCCGAACGGAGAACCATGACGTCACCTCACAGAATGCCGGACCACCAGGTTAGTGAAGGTAGTGGCCAACAAAAAGGAATCACGCCTTGGAACTACGCGCCGTATGACACGACGCGAATTTTACGAAAAAAGGCAGAAATAGCGATAAGAAGAGGATGGCGGGAAAAACACGAGAGAACGTATTTACCGGCTCATCGCCGCTGTCGTGCCCGTCCCAACGGGCACGACAGGCCGCGCAAAACCTCACTCACCCGGGAGTGGAACGACAACCCCGGCGGGGACGGTGAAACGTCCCCGCCGGGGACCACCGGATCGGGCCGGCCGGATACGGCCGCGGCCGAAACGGTTAGAACTCGCGGTCCTCGGCGTAGGGACCGATGATCGCGAGCGCCTGCGGGCGCGTGAGCACGTCGGCGGCGACGGCGCGGACCTCATCGGGGGTGACCGCGGCGATCGCCGCGAGCTCCTCGTCCATCGACGGGAGGCGGGGATGCCCCAGCTCGTGCCGCGCGATCCGGCTCATCCGGGAATAGGACCCCTCGTAGCCGAGCACGAACGACCCCCGCAGCTGCCCCTTGGCCCGCTGGATCTCCTCATCGCCGAGACCCGACTCGGCCACCGAGGCCAGCTCGTCGCGGCACACCGCCAGCACCTCGTCGATCTTGCCCGGCAGGCAGCCCACCGAGACCGAGAACGTCCCGGTGTCGGCATAGCCCGAGGTGTAGCTGTAGACCGAGTAGGCCAGTCCCCGCTTCTCCCGAACCTCCTGGAAGAGACGCGAGGACATGCCGCCCCCGAGGGCGGAACTGAGGACGCCGAGCGCGTGGCGGCGCGGGTCCGTGCGTGCCAGCGCGGTTCCCCCCAGCATCACCTGCGCCTGCTCGGTGTCACGGGACAACAGCGTGGTCCCGGGGTGGGCCGGCGCCCCCGGACCGCTCAGCCGGGGGCCCACCGGGCGGACGTCCTCCGCCTCCGCCAGCACCGGCGCGAACGCCTCACGTACCAGCGCGACGACCGTGTCGTGGTCGAGGTTGCCGGCCGCGGCCACGATCAGCTCGTGGGGGCGGTAGCGGTCGCGGTAGTGCTCGACGATGCGGTCACGGGACAGCGCCGTGATCGTCTCGACCGTGCCCAGGATGGGCCGCCCCAGTGGAGCGGCACCGAACAACTGGGCCGCGAACAGGTCCTCGACGAGCTCACCCGGCTCATCGTCGACCATCGCGATCTCCTCCAGGATCACGTCGCGTTCAGCCTCGACCTCCTTGGGGTCCAGCACCGACCCGATCACCATGTCGCTGATGACGTCGATGGCCAAGGGGAGGTCGGAGTCGAGCACCTTGGCGTAGTAGCAGGTGCACTCCTTGGTGGTGAAGGCGTTGTGGTCGGCGCCGACCGCGTCCATCAACGAGGAGATCCCCAAGGCGTCACGCTTGCGCGTGCCCTTGAACAGCAGGTGCTCCAGGAAGTGCGTCGAGCCGGCGTGCGCGGTGTCCTCGTCCCGCGAGCCCACGCCCACCCAGACACCGAAGGCCGCCGAGCGCACGCCCGGCATGGCCTCGGTGACCACGCGCAATCCGCCCGGCAGGACCGTCCGACGGACCGCGCCCGTGCCGTCCCGGCCCTCCAGCAGCGTGACCGTGCTACCGGGTTCCTGCTCGGCGGCGATGGGGACAGGGTTCATGCTTCCTTCTTCGTCTCGGAGGGATGGGACCGGGCAGACCCCGGGAAAACGGGAAAGGGCGCACCCGAAGGTGCGCCCACCCGCCCTACACGGCGATGATCAGGTGTTCTCACCACGGCCGCTGCCACGGGTGCGGCGTCGACGCCGCTCCGTGGGCTGACGCTCGGCCGCGGGCTCGTCGCTGTCGGCCTTCTCGGGCTTGTCCTCGGCGGCGGCGTCCGTGGACGCGGCGGCCGCCTCGGCCTCGACGACCTCGACGGGGACCAGCGAGAGCTTGCCACGGTCGTCGATCTCGCGGATCTCGACCTGGATCTTCTCGCCGATGCTGATCACATCGTCGATGTTCTCGATCCGCTTGCCACCGTGCAGCTTACGGATCTGCGAGATGTGCAGCAGGCCGTCCTTGCCCGGCAGCAGCGACACGAACGCCCCGAAGGCGGTCGTCTTGACGACGGTGCCCAGGTAGCGGTCGCCGACCTCCGGCATGGTCGGGTTGGCGATGCTGTTGATCGTGTCGCGCGCGGCCTCGGCGGAGGGGCCGTCGACGGCGCCGATGTAGATGGTGCCGTCGTCCTCGATGGTGATCTCGGCGCCGGTCTCGTCCTGGATCGAGTTGATCATCTTGCCCTTGGGGCCGATGACCTCGCCGATCTTGTCGACGGGCACCTTGACGGTGAGGATGCGCGGCGCGTTCGGGCTCATCTCGGCCGGACGCTCGATGGCCTCCTGCATGACGTCGAGGATGGCCAGGCGGGCGCCACGCGCCTGCTGGAGCGCGGCGGCCAGCACCTCGGCCGGGATGCCGTCGAGCTTGGTGTCGAGCTGGAGCGCGGTGATCAGGTCACGGGTACCGGCGACCTTGAAGTCCATGTCGCCGTAGGCGTCCTCGGCACCGAGGATGTCGGTCAGCGTGACGTACTCGCCGCCCTCGCTGATGAGTCCCATGGCGATACCAGCGACCATCTCCTTGAGCGGCACGCCCGCCGACATCAGCGACATCGTCGAGGCGCAGACCGAGCCCATGGAGGTCGACCCGTTGGAGCCGAGGGCCTCCGAGACCTGGCGGATCGCGTAGGGGAACTCCTCGCGCGAGGGCAGGACCGGCAGGAGCGCCCGCTCGGCGAGCGCGCCGTGCCCGATCTCGCGGCGCTTGGGGGAGCCGACCCGCCCGGTCTCGCCGGTGGAGTAGGGCGGGAAGTTGTAGTTGTGCATGTAGCGCTTGGTCCGCTCGGGGTTGAGCGTGTCGACCATCTGCTCCATGCGCAGCATGTTCAGCGTGGTGACGCCCAGGATCTGGGTCTCGCCCCGCTCGAACAGCGCCGAGCCGTGGACCCGCGGCAGCACGCCGACCTCGGCGGTGAGCTGGCGGATGTCCTTGACCCCGCGACCGTCGATGCGCTTCTTGTCGCGGATGATCCGCTCGCGCACCAGCTTCTTGGTCAGGGCCTTGAACGCCGCGCCGATCTCCTTCTCGCGGCCCTCGAAGTCCTCGGCCAGCTTCTCGGCGGCCAGCGCCTTGACCCGGTCGAGCTCGGCCTCGCGGTCCTGCTTGTCGGCGATGGTGAGCGCCTGCGCCAGCTCGTCGCTGACGGCGTTGGCGACCGCGGCGTAGGCGTCGTCCTCGTAGTCGAGGAAGATCGGGAACTCGGCGGTCTCCTTGGCGGTCTGCTCGGCCAGCGCCTGCTGGGCCCGGCACAGGACCTTGATGAACGGCTTGGCCGCTTCGAGCCCCTCGGCGACGGTCTGCTCGTTGGGGCCGACCGCGCCCTCGGCGACCAGCTTGAGCGTGCTGGTCGTGGACTCGGCCTCGACCATCATGATCGCGACGTCGCCGTCCTCCAGCACACGGCCGGCGACCACCATGTCGAACGTCGCGCCGCCCAGCTCCTCGTGGGTCGGGAAGGCCACCCACTGGCCGTCGATCAGGGCCACGCGCACGCCGCCGATCGGGCCCGAGAAGGGCAGGCCGGCGAGCTGGGTCGACATCGACGCGGCGTTGATGGCGATCACGTCGTAGAGGTGCTCGGGGTGCAGCGCCAGGACGGTCTCGACGATCTGGATCTCGTTGCGCAGCCCCTGCTTGAAGGAGGGACGCAGCGGACGGTCGATGAGACGGCAGGTGAGGATGGCGTCCTCCGAGGGCCGCCCCTCGCGCCGGAAGAACGATCCGGGGATACGCCCGGCGGCGTACATGCGCTCCTCGACGTCGACCGTCAACGGGAAGAAGTCGAGGTTCTCCTTGGGCCGCTTCGAGGCGGTCGTGGCCGACAGGACCACGGTCTCCTCGTCGAGATAGGCCACGGCGGAGCCGGCGGCCTGACGGGCCAGCCGGCCCGTCTCGAAGCGGATGGTACGGGTGCCGAAGCGGCCGTTGTCGATAACGGCTTCGGCGGAATACGCGCCCTCCATGGGCGTCCTCCTACACGGTGATTCGGGTATTGCTCAAGATCCCGCGTCCGTGCCCCGGAGAGTCATACGTCGTCGAGTCGTCCTCAACCTGTTCGGCCTGGCAGGCGCCGCCTGCGAGACATCCGATGGTCAGCGACGGCCGGCCATCGATCGAAGCCCCCGGCACGCCCATGACGGGCCGAGGACCACTACCGAGGACCGGCCTCGACGCGGCAGCCGAGGGTCGGGGCGCGGGAAGACCGGTGATTCAGTTGTTCGAACAGTGCAGCCAGCGATGTACCCAGCACTGCCCAGTGGTAACACCACACTACTAAGAAAGGGAGCGGCCGGGGCCACTCCCTCTCTGAAGGCTCGCCTAGCGGCGCAGACCGAGGCGCTCGATGAGCTGACGGTAGCGCGTGATGTCCTTCTTCGCGATGTACTTGAGGAGGCGACGACGGCGACCGACCATCAGCAGCAGACCGCGGCGGCTGTGGTGGTCGTGCTTGTGCGTCTTCAGGTGCTCGGTCAGCTCGGTGATCCGGTGCGTCAGCAGCGCGACCTGGACCTCAGGGGAGCCGGTGTCGCCGTCCTTGGTGGCGTACTCGGCGATGATCTCGTTCTTCTTGGCGGTGTCGATCGACACGACGCTCCTTCTCAAGGTTCTGGTCCGCTGGTTTGGGCATGCACCCGCGGCGGGCGCGGGACCGGTGACCACGCGAACCCACAGTCACCGGAATTTCAGGATCGAACGCGCCCCGCGGGGCCGTGAGGCCGCCTGGCATCGGGCGCGGACACGAGCCGGTGCACGCACCGGCGCTCGGACCAGGTTACACCCCGGCACGGGTGCCCCGGACCATCGGCGTCACTCCCCCGCCAGGAGCTCCCGCGTGCGCTCCACGTCGCGCTCCATCGCCGCGATGAGCTCGTCGATCCCGTCGAAACGCAGGGTGGGGCGGATCCGGTGGGTGAACTCGACCGCCATCTCCTCGCCGTAGAGGTCGAGGTCGTCGCGGTCCAGCGCGTAGGCCTCGACGGTGCGTTCCCCGCCCTCGAACGTCGGGTTGGTGCCCACCGAGACGGCGGCCGGCCAGCCCGCCTCCTGCCCCGAAGCGGGGGACAGCCGCAGCAACCGTCCAGCGTAGACCCCGTCGGCCGGGACGGCGCTTCCCACCGGGGAGTCGAGGTTGGCGGTGGGGAAGCCCAGCAGTTCACGGCCGCGGGCCGCGCCGTGGACCACGATCCCCTCGACGCGGTGCGGACGGCCCAGCAGCCGCCGCGCCTCCTCGACCGCCCCCTCGGCGACGGCCCCGCGAACACGCTCCGAGGTGACGGGGGCGCCCTCGTCGGTGAGGACGGGAACCTCCTCGACCGCGAAACCGCGCCGATCCCCCAGCGCTCGCAGGGCCTCAACACCGCCCCGCGCCCATTCGCCCACACCCGGCCCGGTCACGACGGTGTCGGCGCCCAGCCGAGCGACGAACCGCGAGGCGTCCCCCTCGTCGGACAGGTCGTCCGGCTCGGGGACCGACGGCGGCACGCAGACGGCGGAGGCACCGAACCGCTCCAGCAGTTCGGTCTTGTGCCGCGGACCGGTCAGGACGGCGGGACGCGCGGCCCCTGCGCAGCCGGCGGCGTCGAAGGTCACGACGACCAACGGCAGGTCCCGCTTGCGCGCCAGCTCCGCGGCCCGGGCCAGCACCTCCTGGTGCCCGCGGTGGACCCCGTCGAAGACGCCGATGGCCACGACGGAGCGCCCCCAGTCGCGGGGAATCTCCTCCACACCGCGCCAGCACCGCACGTCACACAGCTCCCCTCAACCCCGCGTCGCGGGACTCCTCCTCGCCCGCCGGGACCTCGCGGTCCGTCGGGACGTCCGGTCAGCGCGGCCGGTCAGGCCGCGGAGAACACCACGATCGGCTTGCTGTAGCCGGGACGTTCCTCGGCGAGCGCCAGCACGCTGCCGTCCGGGGCGAACAGCCCGATCGGTCCCGGCCCCAGGTTGCCCGGGGCGATCCGGTTCCCGTGGCTGATCCTGCGCACCTCATCGTGGTCGAGGACCCTGACGGGGAAGGCCGCGGCCACCGCGTCGGCCAACGGGATCGCGCTGAACTCCGTCTCAAGCTGTTCCAGGGTGCGCGCCAGGGCGAGGTCGTAGGGCCCCACCCTGGTGCGGCGCAGCGCGGTCAGGTGTCCCCCGACTCCCAGCGCCACGCCGAGGTCGCGGGCCAGCGCGCGGATGTAGGTGCCGCTGGAGCAGGTCACCCGCGCGTCCACGTCGACGTACCCGTCCACACGCCGGACCTCGCCGATCGCGAACTCCGACACCGTGACCGGGCGTGCCCTCAGCTCCACCGACTCGCCTGCGCGCGCCTTCTTGTAGGCGCGCTGGCCGTTCACCTTGATGGCGCTGACCTGGGGAGGGACCTGCTGGATGGTGCCGGTCAGCGCGGCGGCCCCGGCCCGGATCGCCGCCTCCTCCACCCCCTCGGTGGAGGCGCGGGCGACCGGCTCCCCCTCGGCGTCGTCGGTGGTGGTGGACTCGCCCAGCCGGAGGGTCGCCTCGTAGACCTTCTCCGTCAACGCCAGGTGCCCCAGCAGTTTGGTGCCCTTGTCGATGCCGAGCACGAGCACCCCGGTGGCCATGGGGTCGAGCGTGCCGGCGTGGCCGACCCTGCGTGTCCTGGCGAGCCGCCGGACGCGCGCGACAACGTCATGCGACGTCCAACCGGCCGGCTTGTCGACGATGACGACGCCGTTGGTGGTCATGGTGGTGAGACCGCTTCCTCGTCCTCGGCCCGTGCCGGCCTATTCGTCGTCCTCGTCGTCGCGTTCGCGGGGCACCCGGTAGGGGTCGGCCTCGCCGGCGGGCTGGGCGGTCGCCGCGGAACGGGCCACCTCGGCGTCGGCCTGGCGGGCCTTGGCCAGCAGCTCCTCGATGTGGTAGGCGTTCTGCTGGACCTCGTCCCGCTCGAAGGCGAGGCTCGGTGTGTGGCGCAGTCCGGTCTGGCGCCCCACCTCGGAGCGGATCACTCCCTTGGCGCTCTCCAGCGCCGCGGCGGTACCGGCCTTCTCCTCGTCGGTGCCGAACACCGTGTAGTAGACCGTCGCCTCGCGCAGGTCGTTGGTGAGACGCGCGTCGGTGACGGTCACGAATCCCAGACGCGGGTCCTTGATGCGCCGCTCCAGCATCTCCGCCACGATCCGCTGGATCCGGTCGGCGAGCTTACGCGCGCGTGCGGCGTCAACCATGGTGTCTATTCTTCCTCGTGATTGAAGAGCCGCTGCCGGGCGGAGAGCAGCTCGATCTCAGGGTGTCCCGCGACCAGACGTTCGCACGAGTCCATCACCTCGACGCAGTGCGCCGCCGTGGAGGACACGACCGCGACGCCGATCTGGGTACGACGGTGCAGGTCCTGGTTGCCGGTCTCGGCGACGGAGACCGCGAACTTGCGCTGGAGCTCGGCCACGATCGGCCGCACCACCGAGCGTTTCTGCTTCAGGGAACGGACATCGCCCAGCAGGATGTCCAGGCTCAGCGCACCGACGTACAAGCGGTTCACCCCGGGTTTTCTCGATTTGTCGGACCGACCCCGCGGGGCCGGAAAGAAACGCGGACCGGGGCCCGGCGAGTGCCGGGCCCCGGACCAAGGGCGCGTATCAGTCGCGCGGCTTCTCCTGCATCTCGAACGTCTCGATGACGTCCCCGATGCGGATGTCGTTGTAGCCGACACCGATACCACACTCGTAGCCCTCGCGGACCTCGGTCGCGTCGTCCTTGAAGCGGCGCAGCGACTCGACGGTGAGGTTGTCGGAGATGACGACCCCGTCGCGGATGAGGCGGGCCTTGGCGTTGCGGCGGATGATGCCGTCGCGCACGATCGAACCGGCGATGTTGCCGATCCGCGGCACCTTGAAGACCTCGCGGATCTCCGCGGAGCCGAGCTGGACCTCCTCGTAGATGGGCTTGAGCAGGCCCTTGACCGCGGCTTCGACCTCCTCGATCGCCTGGTAGATGACCGAGTAGTAGCGGATCTCGACGCCCATGCGGTCGGCGAGCTCGCTGTTCTTGCCCTCGGGCCGAACGTTGAAGCCGATGATGATCGCGTCCGAGGTCGCGGCCAGGTTGATGTCGTTCTGCGTGATCGCACCGACACCACGGCCGACGATACGGATGCCGACCTCGTCGCCTCCGGCGTCGATCTTGAGCAGCGACTCCTCCAGCGCCTCCACCGAACCGGACATGTCGCCCTTGAGGAGCAGCGAGAGCTCGCTGCGCTCGCCCTCCTTGAGCGCGTCCTGCCAGTTCTGCATGGTGACCCGGCGGCTGGCCCGCGCCTGCTGGGCGAAGCGCTCGCGCGCCTCACGCTGCTGGGCGATCTGACGGGCGACCCGGTCGTCCTTGACGACCAGGAAGCTGTCGCCGGCGCTGGGAACGTTGGTCAGACCCAGCACCTGGACCGGCCGCGACGGCTCGGCTTCCTCGACGTTCTCGCCGTTCTCGTCCAGCATCGCCCGGACACGCCCGTAGGCGTCGCCACAGACGATGGAGTCGCCCACGCGCAGCGTGCCGCGCTGGACCAGCACCGTCGCCGTGGAACCGCGGCCGCGGTCGAGGAACGCCTCGATGGCCAGGCCCTGGGCGTCCTGGTAAGGGTTGGCCCGCAGGTCCAGCGCCGCGTCCGAGGTCAGCACGACCGCCTCGAGCAGACCGTCGATGTTGGTCCCCTGCTTGGCGGAGATGTCGACGAACTGAACGTCGCCGCCGTACTCCTCGGCCACCAGACCGTACTCGGTGAGCTGGGCCCGCACCTTCTGCGGGTCGGCGCCCTCGACGTCGATCTTGTTGACCGCGACCACGATCGGCACGTCGGCCGCCTTCGCGTGGTCGATGGCCTCGGCCGTCTGCGGCTTCACGCCGTCGTCGGCCGCGACCACGAGGACCGCGATGTCGGTCGCCTGCGCACCACGGGCACGCATGGCGGTGAACGCCTCGTGACCCGGGGTGTCGATGAAGGTGATCTTGCGCTCTTCACCGTCGACCTCGGTGGCCACCTGATAGGCACCGATGTGCTGGGTGATGCCGCCGGCCTCGCCGCTGACCACGTTGGTGTTGCGGATGGCGTCGAGCAGGCGGGTCTTACCGTGGTCGACGTGACCCATGACGGTGACCACCGGCGGACGCGGCCGCAGGCTCTCCTCGCCGCCCTCGTTCTCACCGAACTCGATGGAGAACGACTCGAGCAGCTCGCGGTCCTCGTCCTCGGGGCTGACGACCTCGACGTTGTACTTGAGCTCCTCGCCCAGCAGCTGCAGGGTCTCGTCGGGCAGCGACTGCGTGGCGGTGACCATCTCGCCCAGGTGCATCATGACCTGGACCAGCGACGCCGGGTTGACGTCGATCTTGTCACCGAAGTCCGACAGCGACGCACCGCGCGACAGCCGGATCGTCTGACCGTTGCCGCTCGGGATCTTGACGCCGCCGAAGGACGGCGCCTGCATGTCGTTGAACTCTTGACGCCGCTGCTTCTTGGACTTGCGGGCACGCCCCGGACGGCCACCGGGCCGACCGAACGCACCGGCCGTGCCGCCACCGCGACCGCGACCGCCGCCACCGGGACGGCCGCCGAAGCCACCCGGACGCGGGCCGCCGCCACCGGCGCCACCGCCACCGCCACCCGTACGCGGACCGGCGCCCACGGGGCCGCCGCGACCGCCACCGGGACGGCCGCCGCTACGCCCGCCGGCTCCGCCACGACCGCCGCCGGCACCACCGGGCGGGGTCGGACGCGACGAGGGCATGTTCATGGGGCTGGGACGCGGGCCACCGGGCCGCGGTCCCATGCTGGCCGGGCTGGGGCGCGGACCGCCCGCACCGGGAGCACCGGGGCGCGGCGCCTGCGGACGCGGAGCCTGGGGGCGCGGCGGACCGCCGGCACCCGGAGCTCCCCCCGGACGCGGGGCGCGGTCGGAGCCGCCACCAGGACGCGGGGCGCCCTGGCCGCCCTGGGGCCCGGGACGCGGTCCCGGACGGGGGGCGGGCTTGGGCGCGCCCATGCCCGTGGCGGTCGACGCGAAGGGGTTGTTCCCCGGACGCGGACCCGCCGGGCGCGGACCCGGACGCGGGCCCTTGCCGGACTCGGGACGACCGGAACGCTCGGCGCGCTCCGGACGCTCGCCACGCTCGCCGCGCTCGGGGCGGTTGCCGCCGGGCTTCGGGCCGGACTGGCCCTGCGGGCCCGGCTTGGGAGCGGGGGCACCGGCCCCCGGACGCGGACCCGGCTTAGGGCCGGGCTTGGGCGCGCCGCCCATGGACGGGCCCGAGCGCGCGGCCGGCTTGGGGCCGGGGCGCGGGCCCGGACGCGGGGCAGCGCCATTGGACTCCCCGGACGGCGCCGGGGAGGAGGACTGGGATTCGGCCCGCGGGCGCGGGCGGGGTTCCGAGGGACGCGGACGGCGGTCGCCGCCCTTCTTCTCCGCGGGACCGTTGAAGGCTTCCTTGAGCCGACGGACGACGGGCGCCTCTATCGTCGATGACGCCGAACGGACGAACTCGCCCATCTCGTTGAGCTTGGCCAGAACGACCTTGCTCTCTACACCGAACTCCTTAGCGAGCTCATATACCCGGACCTTCGCCACTACTCTCCTCTACTTCGGTCCGGGACATGGGCTTGTGCCGGACCGTGGCTAGCTGGACGTACTCATCGCTGCGTACTCATCGAGCGCTCATCGCAATCTCGACCCGCTTTCGACTCTTCGCTACACAACAATGGAACAGTTACGCCGGACTTGCCGACATGGCAAGACCCGCCGACCGCCCGAAGCGTACAACCAGGGCGACGGCGAGATCATTCCAACTGTATCCGGAACCGCCGCAGACTCAAACGCGCCCGAGCGCGGCGAGGTGGTCCGCGACGGGCGAGGCATCGACCCGGCGACTCTCGCGAAACGCCCTCGACCACGCCCGGCGCCGTTCCGCCGCCTGCAAACATCGCAGGTCAAAGTGGATGTAGGCGCCCCTCCCCGGCCGGTTTCCCCGGGGGTCGGGGCGCACCATATCGCCGTCGAGCACCAGCCTCAGCAGCTCTCCCTTGGACGCGCGCGTCCGGCAGCCCACGCACGTCCGTTCGGGGGTCGGGGCGGTCCCGGAGCCGCTACTCGTCACCGGCCGGCTCGGCGGAGTCGGCGGCGCGCTCCTGCTCGGCGAGCTCGGCGTCGGAGCGGATGTCGATCCGCCAACCGGTGAGACGAGCGGCGAGACGGGCGTTCTGCCCCTCCTTGCCGATCGCGAGCGACTGCTGGTAGTCGGGCACGATGACGCGGGCGACCCGGGCCGCGGGATCGAGGATCTCGACATGGTCAACCCGGGCCGGCGACAGCGCGTTGCCCACGAACACCGCGGGATCGTCGGAGTAGTCGACGATGTCGATCTTCTCGCCGTGCAGCTCGGCCATGACGTTGCGCACGCGGCTGCCCAACGGGCCGATGCAGGCGCCCTTGGCGTTGACGCCGGGCTTGTTGGACTTCACCGCCATCTTGGTGCGGTGGCCCGCCTCGCGGGCGATCGCCGCGATCTCGACCGTTCCGTCGGCGATCTCGGGCACCTCGAGCTGGAACAGCTTGCGCACCAGGTTGGGGTGGGTGCGCGACAGGGTGACCGAGGGACCGCGGTGCCCCTTGCGCACCTGGACGACGTAGGCGCGCAGGCGGTCACCGTGGTTGTAGGACTCGCCCGGAACCTGCTCCTGGGGCGGCAGGATCGCCTCGATCCGACCGAGGTCGACCAGGACGTTACGCGGGTCCTTGCCCTGCTGGATGATGCCCGAGACGACCTCGAACTCACGGCCGGCGAACTCGCCGAGCGTCAGCTCGTCCTCGGCGTCGCGCAGACGTTGCAGGATGACCTGCTTGGCGGTCGAGGTGGCGATGCGCCCGAACCCCGACGGGGTCGCGTCGTACTCGCGGACGGGCTCGCCCTCTTCGTCGGTCTCGGTGGCCCACACGGTGACGTGTCCGGTGGAACGGTCGAGCTCGACGCGCGCCTTCGTCTCGGTCCCCTCTTGGCGGTGGTAGGCGATCAGCAGCGCGTCCTCGATCGCCTTGACGACGAGGTCCACCGAGATGTCCTTCTCGCGCTCCAGACTGCGCAGGACACTCATATCGATATCCACGGGGCTCCCCCTCTAGTCCGCCGCGTCGCCGTCGGTGTCGCGACGGAATTCCACCTGGATCTTGCCGCGCCCCAGCTCAGTGTAGGCGTGGACCTGATCCCGGCCCTCGACGTCGAAGGTGACGCCGGAGTCGTCGGTGTGCTTCACCCGTCCACGGACCTCTCCGCCGCCCACGAGGGGGGCGTGCACCAGGCGTCCCCGCGCGCGTCGCCAGTGGCGAGGTTCGGTGAGGGGCCGGTCCACACCGGGGGAGGACACTTCGAGCACATAGGGCGCCTTGCCCATCAGGTCGGAGGCGTCGAGCGCGGTGGCCACCTCCTGGCTCACCTCTCCGATGGAGTCGAGGTCGACACCGTCATCGGAGTCGACCACGACGCGCAGCAGGCGCCGCCTGCCCGCCGGGGTGACCTCGACCGCCTCCAGATCCAATCCGGCCTCTGCCAGGACCGGTTCCAGCAACCGAACGAGACGGTCCTGGCGATCCTGCGCGCCCATCAGCGGTCCTCCTCGGCGAATTCCGCCCGCTTCCTCACGGCGACGGGGCGGTCCAGCTCTGCACATAGTTTCGTCCGCGCGTCCGGCACGACGGCGGTTTGCACCCAAGGGTATCCACTCTCCACCGATCCCCAGGCCCGGTCGCGACGCCTCACGGCGGTGGGGCCGCCCGGGCGAGCGTGTCCGGTGGTCCGCGCGGACGCGCCGAGGACCCGCCTCCCCGTGGAAAGATGGGGGTCGCGGCCCCTTTCCCCGTACCCCGTCTCCGTGGTCCCAGGCCGTGGATAGCGTCCCTGTCGTCGTCATCTCGCACGCTGAGGAGGCACGGTTGCGCCCTGAATCGGTCGGCCGCCGCACGGTCATCGCCGGCGCGCTCGCGGGACTGGCCGCGATCACGCTGGGAGGCTGTCAAGGCGCCCGCTGGTATCCCAGCTCGGTCTCGCCCGACGAGTACCTGCTGCGCCGGGTCGTCTCCGAGAAGGAGACGATGGTGGCGCGCTACCGCGCCGCGATCTCCGCGGGGACCGGGCCGGGCGGACTGCTGGAGCGGCTCCTGGCCGACCACGAGGAGCACTTGGCGGAGCTGCGTTCACGGCTTCCCCAGCGCAGCGCCGAGGAGAACGAGGAGAACGAGGTCACCGCCTCCTCAGCCCCCGTCAGCGAGGACGAGGCGACGGACCCCGCCGTCCTGCGGGTGGCCGAGGAGGCCGCGGCCGCGGCACGCGCCCGCCAGGCCGCCGGGCTGGCCGACTCCAGCCTGGCCCAGCTCTTAAGCTCCGTCGGCGCGTGCGAGGCCGGTCACGCCCACCTGCTGGCGATGGAGGTCCGATGAGCGCTTCGCCCACCCCGGAGGAGGACGCCGCGATCGCGGCGTTGCAGGCCGCGCTGCGCGCCGAGTACGCCGCCATCCACGGTTATGGATTCATCGGAGCCCGCTCCAGGGAGACGCGGGCACGCGCCCACGTCGACCTCGACGCGCACCGCGGCCTGCGCGACCGGCTCCGCGCCGAACTGGTCGAACGCGACGCCGAACCGGTGGCCGCCGAATCCGCCTACGCCCTCCCCGAACAGGACGACACGGGGGCGCTCACCGCCTTCGCGGTCCGCTTGGAGGAGACGACCGCGCAGGCCTACCTCGAACTGAGCGCGGTCCCCGACCAGCGGCTGCGCGACCTGGCGGCCCGCTCCCTGCAGTCCGCCACCGTGCGCTCGCTGGTCTGGGGCGCCCAGCTCGCGGCCTTCCCCGGCTTTCCCGGCGGAGCGCCCGGAGCCTGACCCGACGCCGACGGCCGCCGCGGGAAGCCCGCGGCGGCCGTCGTGTCCGCTCGGCGTCGGCTACCCCTCGGCGACGATGGCCGCGACCCGGTCGACCACGGTGTCGACCGGCACCTCCTCGCGTTCGCCGGTGGCGCGGTCGCGCAGCTCCACCACACCGGAGGCCAGCCCCTTGCCGACGATGACCGCGGTGGGAACGCCCAGCAGTTCGGCGTCGGTGAACTTCACCCCGGGGGACACCCCCTTGCGGTCGTCGACGATGACCCGGACGCCCCTGGCCTCCAGCTCCCCGGCCAGGCGCAGGGCGACCTCGATCTGCTCGCCCTTGCCGGTGCCGACGACGTGCACGTCGGCCGGCGCCACCTCGCGGGGCCACAGGATGCCCTTGTCGTCGTGGGACTGCTCGACGATCGCCGCGACCACGCGCGAGACCCCGATGCCGTAGGAGCCCATGGTGATCCGCTTCGGCTTGCCGTCGGGGCCGAGCGCGTCGACCTCGAAGGCGTCGGCGTACTTGCGGCCGAGCTGGAAGATGTGGCCGATCTCGATGCCACGCGCGGCGTAGAGCGTGCCCTCGCCGTCGGGGGAGGGGTCGCCCTCGCGCACCTCGGCGGCCTCGATCGTGCCATCGGGGGTGAAGTCGCGGCCGCACACCAGGTCGACGACGTGGTGGTCGGGACGGTCGGCACCGGTGACCCAGCGCGTGCCCGGAACGACCCGGGGGTCGACGAGGTAGCGCACCTTGTTGTCGAGGAGCGCGCGCGGGCCGATGTAGCCCTTGACCAGGAAGGGGTTGGCCGCGAAGTCGGCCTCGTCGAGGAGCGCGACCTCGGCCGGCTCGACCGCGGCCTCCAAGCGCTTGGTGTCCACCTCGCGGTCGCCGGGCAGGCCGATGCCGAGGATCTCCCACTCGGTCTCGCCGGGACGGCGGATCTTGACCAGCACGTTCTTGAGGGTGTCGGCCGCGGTGAAGGTCCGGCCCAGGCCGGCCCCGTTGAGGAAGTCCACCAGCGACTCGATGGTGGGGGTGTTCGGCGTGTGGTGCACCCGCGCCTCGGGCTGGCCCTCGATCGGCAGGCTGGCGGGGACGGGGGTGCGCACGGCCTCGACGTTGGCCGCGTAGTCCGAGCCGGTGCTGCGGACGAAGGTGTCCTCGCCGGTGGGGGTCTCGGCCAGGAACTCCTCCGACGCCGAGCCGCCCATGGCCCCCGAGGTGGCCGACACGATGGCGTAGCGCAGGCCCAGCCGGTCGAAGATCCGGATGTAGGCCTCGCGGTGCAGCTCGTAGGAGCGGCGCAGCCCCTCATCGTCGATGTCGAAGGAGTAGGAGTCCTTCATGTGGAACTCCCGGCCGCGCAGGATCCCGGCCCGGGGACGCGCCTCGTCCCGGAACTTCTCCTGGATCTGGTAGAGGATGACCGGGAAGTCCTTGTAGGAGGAGTACTCGCCCTTCACCAGGAGCGTGAACAGCTCCTCGTGGGTCGGCCCGAGCAGGTAGTCGGCGCCCTTGCGGTCGACCAGACGGAACAGGTTGTCGCCGTACTCGACCCAGCGGTTGGTGGCCTCGTAGTACTCGCGGGGCAGCAGCGCGGGGAGCAGGACCTCCTGTCCCCCGATACGGTTCATCTCCTCGCGCACCACGCCGGCCACGTTCTCCAGCACGATCTTGCCGAGCGGCAGCCAGGAGTACACGCCGGGCGCGGCACGGCGGACATAGCCACCGCGGACGAGCAGTTTGTGGCTGGGCACCTCGGCGTCCGCCGGGTCCTCGCGCAGGGTGCGCAGGAACAGGGTCGACATCCGCAGCAGCACGGCCACTCCTCGTCTCATCCGGCGGCCCCGGGAGCCGCCGCCACAGTCAAAAGCAGACTCCCAGGCTAGCGGGAGGGCGGGGTACTCGCAGCCGGGCCGCGGCCCCGTGGTGAGGGGCCGAGCCGGCCAGGACGGCCCGCCCCCACGGACGGGAACGGGCCGTCGACGCCCGCCCCTCCCCCGCCATGGACGCCCCGCCCGCCACCGGCCCTACCGTGGAGACGTGCCGAAGCAGCGGCACGGCACGAGCGAGGAACGGACGGGGAGCATGGGCGGCAGGGAACAGGCCGAAGACGGCAACGGGCGACCGGTGATGGAGCTGCTTCGCGACGCCGACCGCGAGGGGGCCTGGGTCCTCGTGGTGGACGGCACCCCCCAGTCCCACGTGGACCTCACCGACCCGACGTACCTGGACTTCGAGTACGTGCGCCGGTTCGGCCACGTCGTGGACCTGCTCGCCCCCGAACGCGCCCCCATCGACGCCTACCACCTCGGCGCGGGCGCGCTGACCCTGGCGCGCTACGTCGCCGCGACCCGGCCCGGTTCCCGGCAGCGCGCCGTGGACATCGACGCCGGGCTCGTCGACCTCGTCCGCCGCGAGCTGCCGTGGGACCGACGCGCCGGGATCCGGGTGGGCACCGGTGACGCGCGCGCCTGGCTGGGCGCGCGCCACGACGGCTCCGCCGACCTCGTGGTCACCGACGTGTTCTCCGGCGCCCGTACCCCCGCCCACCTGACCTCGGTGGAGTTCGCCGCCGAGGCCGCGCGGGTGCTGCGGCCCGGCGGCGTGCACACCGTGAACATCGGCGACGGCGGCCGGCTCCACCACACCCGGGCCCAGGTCGCCACCGCCGCCGCCGTGTTCGGTCACGTGGCGCTGATCGCCGAGCCCGCGGTGCTCCGCGGCCGGCGGTTCGGCAACCTCGTGCTGGTGGCGTCGGACCGGCCGTTGCCCATCGACGAGCTCACCAGGCGCGCCCACCGCGACCCCGACATGGCCCGGTTGCTGGCCGGAGCCGAGCTCGACCGCTTCGTCGCCGGAGCCGTCCCGGTGCGCGACGCCGAAGCCCGGGACTCCCCGGCACCGCCCCAGGACGCCTTCGCCCGTTGAGCCGGGGACGGGTCAGGCCGGCAGCTCCTCCTCGACCATGCGGCCGAACTCGGCCGGGGCGTTCAGCCGCACGCCGGGCCGCCCGTCCTGGGGCGGCGCGGGCTCGGTGCGGATCGCCATCACCGTGCCCCCGCGCCACCACACGATCTGGTCGGTGACCGGCATCCCGCCACGGGCCAATTCCTGGAAGGTCTCCCACATGAACGCCACCACCGACATGGAGCGGCGGGAGCGCAGGGGCGCGAACATCAGCGTGTTGGGAGAGGGCAGCATGGCGAGCGCGCCGTAGGGCATGGGGTCGGCGGACAGTTCCACCAGCCGCATCACGTGCGCGGTTCCCGGCCAGCCATGGCCGGTGACGACGTTGAGCACGGTGTCGGCGGCCTGGAAGACCTTCAGGTCGTAGGTCTCCGTCGCCATGTTGCGCAGGGCGGTGAACCATAGGTCCTGTTTGGTGGTCCCCCAGGCGTGGGCGTGCCGCTTGCCGAGGATCACCGCGCCGTCGGCCGCCGGGCCGGTGCGGACGCACACCGCGGCGGTGACCGATTCGTTGATGGAATAGGCCAGCGGTTCGGGGCCCAGGAAACGGGGGTCACCGAGGACGAGAACACGCAGGTAGGGGGCGACCTGGTACAACGGGTCGCTCAGCAATCGGGCGTGGACGGCCTCGTCGTTGTGGATCCGGTAGGGGGCGTTCATCGGCTCGCTCTCTGGTCGGGGTCGGACGGCGCGCCCGTCGCGGGCGTCGTGGGCCGCTCCGCCCGGTAGGCGGTGGGGAGACCTCGTCGTTGGTAGAGTCTGCGGCATGACCTACCGGACCGGACTCTTCGTCACTCCCCCTCCGTACGCCTCTTAGGGCGTCCGGGCGCGGCCGCGGGGCCGCGTGACAATGGCATATCACGGACGCCCTGCGCCGACGTTCCCGTTCCTCTCGTCGACGTTGGAGTACGTCCATGTCCGGTTCCGCTTCCTCTTCCCGCCTGTCCTCGGGCATCTCCGCCTCCCCGTCCCGGCGCGGCCCCGCGCTTCTCGTCACGGCCGGCCTGCTGTGGGGGACGGGCGGGCTGGCCGGCTCGGTCCTACAGGACCTGACCGGGATCCACCCCCTGGGAACCGCCGCCTACCGGCTTCTGGTCGGCGGCCTGCTGGCGACCGCGGTCCTCGCCGTCTCGGGGCGGCTTCGCCGGGTGCCGCGCACCCGGGCCTCGCTGACCCGGGTGGCCACCGCGGGCGGTCTGCTCGCGCTGTTCCAGTCCGCCTACTTCGCCTCGGTGTGGCTGACCTCGGTGGGGTTGGCCACCCTGGTCACGATCGGCAGTGTCCCGCTGTTCGTCACCGCGGTGACCGCGGTGCTGGAGCGCCGTCGACCGGCGCCCCGCCTGCTGGTGTCGGTGGGTCTGGGCGTGTTGGGGCTCGCGCTCCTGGCCGGCTTCCCCTCCCTGTCCGGTCCCGCCTGGCGGATCGCCCTGGGGCTGGGCTGCGCGTTGGCCGCGGGGGCGCTCTTCTCCGCGCTGACGATCGTCAACCGGCGTCCCGTCGCCGGTCTCGACCCGTTGGCCGTCACCGCCCTGGGGTGTCTGACCGGCGGGCTCCTGCTGCTGCTCCCCGGGCTCGTCGCCGGGATGGCGTTCTCCCCCGCCCCCGCCCCGCTGGGGGTGCTGCTGTACCTGGGCGCGGTACCGACCGCGCTGGCCTACCTCGCCTACTTCGGCGGGCTGCGCTCGGCCCCGGCGACGGTGGCCGCGCTGGCGGCGGTGCTGGAGCCGTTGACCGCGACCCTCCTGTCGGTCGCGCTGCTGGGCGAGCGCCTCAGCGCGGCCGGGACGCTGGGCGCGGTGCTCCTGATGGCCGCCGTCGTCTTGGACCAGTGGCGGCCACGGCGTAGGTAGGGGCCTTCCGGCCGCCTCCCGGGAGGCGGCCGGGGCGTGTCCTCCCTGCCCGGGGAGGACACGCCCGGGTCCGGCGCGGCGTGGCGTCGGATCCGGTGGGCACCTCGCCGTTCCGTCCGAACCGGGTCGGCTGCGGCTCCCCGTCGGCGCGCTCGCGCCGGTCGGCGTGGCGGTGGCCGTACCGATCACGGTCGTCGGGTGGGTCCGGGGTAGCGGCCGCCGCGCCGGCCCGCCTCCTCGGGTCTCTCCGCTCGCCGCGCCCAGCTGCTCGAAAAACCCGTTTGCAAAACCGCACTTGTCAGGCTTTTCCGAAATCGGCCACAGCGGTTGGCGCTCCGCGATCACGGGGAACCTCCCTGTAGGCAATGGCAAGGCATACCGGCGGCACCGTCGCCGGCGCGGCCACCGTTCTCACATGCCGGTGGCCGCTCGACCATGAGGAGAGACCATGTCCCCCTCCACGCCCGCAGCCCCCAGGCCCGGCGGTTGCAACTGCGGCCCCGGATGCAGCTGTGGCTGCCAGAACGGTGGCTCGTGCAGCTGCGGTGGCGGCTGTAACTGACCCGGCCACACGTCCCGAATCGACGATGACGGCGGCAGACTCCCTTCCGACCGCCTCCCCAGCATGGGCCGTCCCTCCGGGACGGCCCATGCGCGCGTCCGGCCACGTGGCGCACGACACACCGTCCAGATGACGGGTCCCGCCTCCCCCAAACGCGAATCTGCGACAATCCGTGACACTCGTCATGCGCGGTGCCACCTTCAAGGGCCCCGCGTCCGCTTCGCCAAGGGGGAAACGACCATGTCCTTCGACATGCCCACGTCCGCGCCAGGCCTGCTCGACGAGCACGAGCAGTTGCGGTCGCGCGTGGAGGAGGTCCGCGATCGGGCGGTCAAAGCCGCGCCCTGGACGCCTCGCTCCCCCCTCCACGGCCGGTTCGGGCCGCGCACGGACATCCCCCTGAGCGACGCGGACAACGCCTTCTACGCGGGGGCCCAGGCCCAGGTCACCGCCTTCGCCGACCTGTGCCTGAGCCTTCTCTCCCTCCACCAGCCGCGCGACGGCGGTGGACTGAGCAGTGGGCCGACCCCCGCGGTGCAGCGTTGCACCTGCTGCATGCTCCTGTGGCCCTGCCCGACCATCCGCGAGATGACCCGGCTGCTCACCTAGCCAGCCGGGAGGCGCCATGCCGTTGCCGACGACCGGGACCACGGTCGATTTCCCGAGGGGCGCCGTGCAGGGCCGTGCCCGCGTCCGGCACGTCCTGCCGTCCCCCCTCGCTCCCGATCGGCGCCTGCTCCTCATCACCGATTCCACGCCCTTCCACCCGCTGGGCCCCACTCCGCTCGGCCAACCCGGGGACACCGGCGAACTCGACACCGCCGGCCGGGTGGTGCCCGTGCTGGACAGCGTCACCGTCGCGGCGCCGCCCGACCGCGACATCGCCTACGTCGGCCGGGACATCCCCGCCCACCCCGCGGGCGCGGGCTGGCGCCACTACGTCGGCCACGTGGTGAGCACACGACGCGGCGGCGCGCGAAGCGGGCTCGTCGGGGCCCGGGTGACCCTACGGGTGGACCCGCGCCGGCGGCTGCTGCTGTCCGCCGGCCACACCGGGCACCATCTCGCCTCGCTCGCGCTCAACGCCGCCCTGACCCCGTACTGGCGCGAGGCGACGGTGACCGACGGACTGGGCTCGCCCGACTTCGACGGCCTGGCACTGAGGACGTACCGCATCCATCCCGGCTCCAGCACGAGCACCTACCGCATCGGGGTCGCCCTGCGCGAACGCGGATTCGACGCCACCGGGCTGGACGCGGCGCTCGCGGACATCGAGGAGCGCGCGAACACGGCACTCGCCGCCTGGCACGAGACCGGGGCACCGGTCCTGCTCCGCGCCACCGGCCCGTTCCTGGACGACCGACGGGTCTGGAGCTGCGCCCTTCCCCCGGGACGGGTGGAGATCCCGTGCGCGGGGACGCACGTACGCGGACTGGACGAGCTGGAACGGCCGTCCCTGCGGCTGCGCCTGGACGAGGAGGGGACCCTCCTCGTCTGCGCGACCAGGACGATCCCGATCGGGTTCTGCCGCGATCCCTGAGACGGGCCGGGAGGACGGGGGCGGCTCAGGCCACCGGCACTCCCATCCGCGCCAACTCGCCGCCGTCCCTGGTGGTGAAGAACCAGTCGCGGAAGCGGGGATGGGGCGCGAGCGGCCCGGCCGGGGCGAGCGCCCGTTCGCCGACCAGGTGGAAGCGGTAACCGTGCGGCTCCAGCAGGGCGCGCAACCGCTCCGCGTCCGCCTGCGGCAGTACCTCGCACAGGATGTCGGGGCGATGCCGCGCGAGGAACTCACGGCCGTGCTCGAACACCTCGGCCTCGGTCCCCTCGACATCGACCTTCAACAGCGTCCGGGTTCCCGGGGCGACCGTGTCGACGAATTCGTCGAGGGCGACGACGCCGACCGGAACGCCATCGTCGAAGCGCAGCTCGCTGGAGTAGAAGCACGGCAGCGCGGAGTCGCCGGAGCGTATCGGCATTCCGATCGTGACCCCCGGATCCCCCACCCCGACATGGTGCAACGTCGTGCGGTTCAGGACACGGTTGCGCACGCAGTTGTCGAACAGGGCGTGGTAGACCTCGGGCACGATCTCGAAGGCGTGGACGCGCAGGTCCTTGTTGACGGCCGTGCCGACGAGGGTGAACAGCCCCGTGTAGGCCCCGATGTCGAACATGACGCCGGCCTGCCGCGCGGCCGCGGCGAACAGCCGGACCGCGAAGTCGTCCGCGGGCTGCGGACGGCGCCCTCCGCCCCAGTACAGCTCCTTGGCGACGACGCAGCGGGCCGGCCGGAGCATGACGTAGTCGACCCCGTCGACATGGCCGGTGACCTCCTCGATCGCCGCCGGGACGGGGAGCCGGCCGGTCTGCCGCAGCCCGGGGGCCGCGATTCCGACCGCCCCGCGCATGGCGAGGTTGGGCAGGCGCCAGCCCAGGACCCGCTTGACGTGCTTCTTCGTTCCGTACCAGCTCCTGCGCCGACCGACGTCGGTGGCCCGGTAGTCGGTCTCCGTCGCCGGCTGTCCCATGTCCGCTCCCTGTGACGCGATGTTGCCCGACCCGCCCAGGCTAGCCGTCCAGGTGACGCCGGTCACGGAAAAACGGCGGAAGCAGGAGGTGGTGGGACCGCGCGGACGGGCGTCCCCCACCAAGGACGGGGCGCGATCCGCCCCTGGTGGGTGACGCGTCCACGCGCCCGCCCCGGCGTGCCACGGACCCAGACCCGCACGTCACCGGAACCGGCGCTGCACCGAAGAACCTAGTGCCACGGCGAGTTCCCGCGCAAGAACGAGATTCGGTAAGGAGGCGCTTCCCCTCGGTGACCTCCCTCCGGACCGGGCACGGCCCGGTCCGTGGTGGAGACGGGCCACCTTCGTGGTCAGCTGGGAAGGGTGAACTGGACCGCGGCGCGATCGGCCAGCAGAGGGGTGACGACGGCCAGCACCGCCTGGTGTTCGGGATGGTCGCGGTAGACGCGGAACGCCTCGTCGTCGGCGAGGTCGGCGACGACCGCGAAATCGTGGTTTCCCGCTCCCAGTCCCAGGTCGGCGCCGTAGGAGTAGGAGAGGAGCTGGGGGATCGCGGCGGGAAGCCGGGAGAGCCCCTCCTCGACCGAGGCGATCTGCTCAGGGGTCACGCCCTGAGCCCAGCGGAACAGCGCGATGTGCCGAATGGTCATGGGAGAAACCTAGCCGACGCGGTACGGCCGCCAGATGCCCGCGCGGGCGTCTGGCGGCCGTACCTGTCATCTCATCCTCTGTCACCCGTCACCGGTCTCCCACGGCCCTGGCGGGGTCGCGGGGCGCGGGCGGCTTACTGCCGCGCGGGGCGGCGCCGGGCGGCGTAGACCGTCACCAGGCCGAGGCCCGCGGCCGTCGCGCCGGCGAGCATCAGGGCGGAGGGGTCGGCACCGGTGACCGGAAGCTCCTTGTCCTCCTTCTCCTTGTCCTTGCCGGAGGCGTCGTCGTCGGAGGCTCCCTTGTCGTCGCCGGAGTCGGCGGCGGGCTGGTTGCCGCTCACCTTGCCGTCGCCGGCGCCGTTGTCACCGCCGGTGCCGGGAGCGGGGTCGGGGCTGGGGGCGGGGTCGTTGCCACCGCCGTTGTCACCACCACCGGGGTTGCCACCGCCGTTGTCACCACCACCGGGGTT
>NZ_FUWS01000002.1:0-49913 GCF_900167435.1 Marinactinospora thermotolerans DSM 45154 | reverse complement strand
CCGCCGTTGTCACCACCACCGGGGTTGCCACCGCCGTTGTCACCACCGCCGGGGTTGCCACCGTCGTCGTCACCACCGCCGTTGTCACCGCCACCGTCACCACCACCGGGGTTACCCGGGCCGGGGTTAGGGCCGGGAGTGGGGTCGGTGCCACCGCCGTTGTCACCGCCATCGTCGCCCCCACCGGGGTTACCCGGCTCGGGGTCGGGGTCAGGGGTGGGGTCGGTGCCACCGCCGTTGTCACCGCCACCGTCACCACCACCGGGGTTACCCGGCTCGGGGTCGGGGTCAGGGGTGGGGTCGGTGCCACCGCCGTTGTCACCACCGCCCGGCTGGTCGTAGGTGGTGAACACCGGAGCGCTCTCGGCCCGCATCTGGACCGGGGCGGCGGGGACCACCGGGGAGACCCCGGAAACGGCCGGGGTGATCTCAAGAGCGGCCGGAGCCTCGACCGGAGCCGGGGCAGCGGCCGGAACGACCACCGCGGCCTCTTCGACGACAGGGGAGGCGGCAGCCGGCAGGACGGAGGCGTCGACGGCCTCCGTGGTCTCGGCGAACGCCGGAGCAGCGGAGAAGCCGAAGGCCAGCAGAGCGCCGACGGCTATACCGGCCATGCGTGCTGAATGGGACATCCATTCTCCATTCTTGGTCGGGGGGTCATTCGGGAGCCAGGGCGTAGAGGGCACCGGCACCGGCGACGACCGCGTGGCCGTCGAGAAGGCCCCAGGGGCGGGCGGTGTCCTCTTCCAGCTCCACCGGCTCGCCGTCATGGCCGAGAGCCACGGGCGCGCCGTCCACCTCGCCGTAGAGGGTGTCTCCGGCGGATGTCAGGGGGGTGAAACCCGGCACGATACGAGCCGTGCCCTTCGAGGGCTCCACCAGTACGGGGCCGTAGGCGGCGAGGTCGTCGCTCTCCTCCCAGCGGGCCTCGGCGAGGTCGTCGGGGGCCACCTCGGCCGCTGCGACGACCGCCCCGTCGCCCGCGTCGTGCACGGCGAGGAGCACACGTGCGTCATCCGCCGTGGTCCAGCGCACGATGACGTGGCGCTCCGACGCGGTGACGACCGCGTCCAGTTCGCGCGCGCCGTCCGGCTTCGCCGGGCTCACCTCGCGCGGGTCCTCGCCGGGAGCCACCCACGCCCACGGTCCGTCGACGGAGGCCGCCAGGACACGGTCGCGGTCGGCCAGCAGCGCGCTCATCCCCTCGGGGAGCTCGACGGGCGTCGCCCTGCCCCCGGAGACGACGAGTCCGCGATCGCCGTCGGCGATGAGCGGGGAGGTGCCCGCGAAGGTCACGGTGGCCTCGTCGGGCAGGTCCACGCGCTCGGGCTCGCCTCCCTCGGCGGGCCAGATCCACAGGGCGCCGTCGGCCACGAACGCGATCCGGAAGACGTCGCCGTCGGCGATGAAACGCAACGGCTGGTCGATCGCGTCCAGGGGGACCGGCGCGTCGGAACTCCAGGCGGGAGTGCCATCGGGGCCGAGAACGGTCAACCGGTCATCGGGACCGAAGAGGGCGGCGGCCGACCCGTCGGGCGCGACAGCCGGTGAGGTGCCCTCGGCCATGGGCAACCGCCAGGCCGCCTGGTCGGTGAAGCCCGGAGGTACCGGCCGGGAGTCGAAGACGATGCGCTCCGCCTCTTCCTGGGCGGTGACCTCGGCGGGACCGGACAGCAGCTGGACGACGGTGAAACCGGCGCCGGCCAACAACGCGACGGCCACCGCTCCCCCCGCCGCCACCAGGGCGATCTTGCGCCCGTTGCGGGGGCGTGGGCGAACCGGCCGGGGCGCCCCGGGGGCGTCGGCGGCGCGGACCACTCCCGTCGGGGTAGCGGTCAACCGCCAGGAGCGGTAGGCGTCCCGGGCGTCGATCAGCACCGTCCGACCGGTGCGCGCGGCGTAGCCGGTCGCGATGGCCAGCGCGGCCCTGCGGGTCTCCTTCGGGTCGCGTCCGGTCACGACGTGGGATTGCCCGGCGACGGTGACCTCGGCGCTGAGCTCGTCGGCGGAGACGACGAGGATGACATGGTCGGGGTGCGAAACGGCGCCGGACATCATGGGCCTTCCCACCGGATGTGCCGGGTGCGTGACGGGGGAACTGGAGTCGCCACTGTCGTGAACCTGTCCGTGTACGGTGCGGAACCACCAGCCGGCGAGTGTCCGTTGCGATGTCCCGGTCGTCGGATGTGGGGAGCGGATCCGCTCTCTTCCGAGTACCGCCTGGAGCTCCGGCCGGGAGTCAGCTGGGGAGGGAGTGCTGAAAGCGTTTGCGGGGTCACGCCGATGATACTGATTCGGGAGCGTTTCGGCCTCCTGATTCCGGACATCTCTCCTCTCCCGCGTTCCGGAGCCGGGAAGTGGACGGCGGCCACGCGGGGAGCCGAACACTCCCGCCCGACCTGGGGCGACGGAACACGGATCGAGCCGGGGCCCGCCCCCTTGCCCCCGCCCGCGCCGGAGGAGGCCGACCGGCCTTGATCCACCTGTCCGAATCCGGCCGAACCTTCCGTTTTACGGACAGAGGACTGTGGCCGTTTCGGAACCCGCCGTGACCCCGGAAGGACGGTTTCCGGGGCCACGGAGCACATGGTCGGGGTCAGGACTCACCGTCACCGAGGTCACGGGCGGTCTTCCGCTTCCGGCCCAGGTACAGCGCGACGCCACCTCCACCGAGCGCCGCCAGCCCCACGGCCGCCAGGCCGCCGAACACGATACCGGTCGCCGGAATACCTCCGGAGAGCCTGCCGGCCGAGCTGTTGGCGAGCCTCACCGTGCCGATGTAGTCCTCGCCGACGAGGATGTCGACGACGAGTTCGGCGTTGGCGTACCCCTCTTCCACCTCCTCGTTCTCCAGGAGCTGGAAGGTGAGCTCGGTCTGTGTGCCGTCGGCGTAGGTGACCGCCTGGGAGACGGGGCCGTCGGACAGGTCCTGACCGTTGGCCCGCACCCCCGTGTACTCGACCGAGGCCGACCCCACGCCCTTGGCGTCGAAGGCGGCGGTGGAGGTCACCGACGCGGCCTCGATGTCGATCAGGACCTGGTCGAGGTGGGCGTCGGCGAACTGGGCCGCCACCGGGGAGGACGCGTCGACCGACGGGGCGGCCTCCGGCTCGACGCCCCCTTCCGGTTCCTCTTCAGGTTCAGGAGTCTCCTCGGGGGTTGACCCGGTGTCGTCGCCGGTCTCCTCCCGTTCCTGGGGAGAGGGCGCGACGGGGGACTCGCCGAGCAGTTCGGCGAGCTCCTTGCCGGTCAGTTCGAAGTCGAAATCGGTCATCTCCGAGGAGGCGGTGGGCAGACCGTCGACCACCGACGCCGTCGAACGTCCTTCGACTCCCTTGACCGCGCCGGCCAGGGGCCCGCGGGCGATGGAACGGTCACCGGTGACGGTCCCGTCCTCGCTGTAGACCTCGCCGAAGTAGAACTCGGCATAGTCGTCCTCGTTCGGCCCCACCATGCCCCAGGCCAGGTCGGCGTAGGCGTAGAGGGCGGTCGCGGCGTTCTGGTCGGCCTGCGCCGGAAGCGCCGCGGCCACCGACAGCGCGCCGGCCGCGGCGAACGCGGCACCGCCCTGGAACAGGCGGCGCGCGGAGACTCTCGGGAATGCCATGCACACTCCTTGCGTGCTCGACGGCCCTCGGTGGGGCCGTTGCGGTCTCCGGTCGGGGCAGCGCGCGATGCACCGGGGGGTGGGAGGGCATCGCGCTCCGGCCGGAGACCGGGGAGGGGTCGGGGGCGGACGCTCAGGCGGGCACCGGCTCTCGTCGTCGCACCCGGCCGGTCGCATCGGGACCGGCCCCGGGTGGAGCGAGGGTGCTCCGTCACGAGAGACGGTAGCGGCAGCCGGACGGGGAACACCGAATTTCAGATAACCGAAATATCTCAATTCACCTGGCCAGCGCCCCACTTCCCCACTGTCTCGGGCATCAGGCATGGAAATACCCGAGTGTCACCGCGGGCTCTCCCCCCCAGAATGCCGGACTTCACCACACGAGAGCGCATTTTGTCCGCTTATGGCCGAAGTCGTAACTCATACCGCCCCCGGTAAACCGGCAGGACCGGCAAAGCGTCGCTTCCACCCACCGTCGCCCGCGAACCGGATTCTGTGATGGCCGAAACCCAGCACTTGTTCCTTCCCCCGCCCTCCGCCCACCCGCGAAGGGGTCCTAGGGTCGTGTGGGCGACCGAAAGGGGGATCGGAACCATGAGCACGGGGGACGGGATCCACGGCGCGTGCGCGCCGGAGTTCGCGCGGGTGCGCACCGTCTTCGAGAACAACTTCGCGCGCGGCCTGGAGACGGGCGCCGCCATCACCGTCTATCTCGGTGACGAACCGGTGGTCGAGCTGTGGGGCGGGACCGCCGACCGCCGCATCGGGCGGCCCTGGGAACGCGACACCCCCTGCCTCGCCTTCTCCTGCACCAAGGCGATCACCGCCGCGGCGGCGCTCCGGGTCGCCGAGCGCGGCGGACACGACCTGAAGGCACCGGTAGGCGACTGGTGGCCGGAGTTCACCGCGGCCGGTAAGGGCAGGACCACGGGAGAGGACCTGCTGGCCCACCGCGCCGGCCTGCCCGCCTTCGCCCGCCCGGTCGGGGCGCGCGAGGCGGTCGATCCCGCCGCGATGGCGACGCTGCTCGCCGAGCAGGCCCCCCTTTGGGAACCGGGAAGCGCGCACGGCTACCACGCGCTCACCTATGGCTGGCTGGCCGGCGAGATCGTGCGCCGGTTGGACGGACGCACCGTCGGGGAGTACGTCGCCGACGAGTTCGCCGGCCCGCTCGGTCTGGACCTGTGGGTCGGAGCGCCCGACGGGGTGATCCAGCGCGCGGCACGATTGGCCCCGGGCTCCTCCGGCAGCGGCGCGTCCCGGCCCGCTCCCGCCTCCTCCCCCTCCGCCGACAACCCGGTCGCCCGGATGAACCGTGACGTGGCCGATCCGGACAGTCTGCTGTCACGCGCGATGAACCGCCCCGAGGTCGCGTCCCTCCCCGGCGGCTATGACAACCCCGTGGTGCTCTCGGCCGGTTGGCCCGCCGCGGGTGTCGTGACGACGGCCTCGGGTCTGGCCGGCTTCTACCGGGACCTGTTGGCCGGGCGGATCGTCTCCCCCGCCACCCTGCGCGACGCCGTGGTGCCCCGGTCCCATGGTCCCGACCGCGTGCTGGGCATCGACAGCGCCTTCGGCCTGGGGTTCATGCGCCCCTCGCTGGCCTTCGCCCTTCCCCGCGCGGCGCAACAGACAGCGTTCGGCCACACGGGCGCGGGGGGCTCGATCGGTCTCGCCGATCTGGAGCGGGAGGTCGCGATCGGGTACGTGATGAACCAGACCGGAGCCGAACTCTCCGGCGGAATTCGGGCCATGCGTCTGGTCAAGGCGGTCTACGACTGCCTCGGTTGATCCGCCCGGCGGAATGGGCGGAGCGAAACGGACGGAGCGGGAATCCCTCGATCAGGGGTGAAATCGCGAGCCCCACTCCGGTCGACGTCCCATTGGTCTCGGTCAACCGACCCGGGTCGTCAGAAGGTAGGCCTGCGGGCTCTCCGGATCGGCGATATCGGTGATCCGCCAGGTCTGTCCGCCGACGGTGAAGGTGTCACCGACGCGCACGTCGATCATCCTGTTCGGCCACCAGTCGGGAGGGCCGCCGATCCGCGCGGTGGGCCTCCCCTGTTCGTCCACCCAGAACCGGCCGCCGCCGACCGGACCGCCCTCGAAACGGTCATTTCGCCCATAAGTAATCTTTTCCTGTGCGCCGACTTCGTGGGCCACGTCTGGACTCTTTTCCTGCCTGATGAAGATGAGCCACGGTCATGGTAGTGCCGAACGCCCAGCATTACCGATCAATCGATTCCACGCGCGGTTTTTCGAATGCTATCCAGCTCACATGAAATTGCATATGGGAAAAGAGCACTTGACAGCGCCCGCCCGATCGGGCACGGGCGGGCGCCCTGCCTCACTCCCCGAGATCGACCACGGCCGCGACCGGGCCGCCCCCCGGCGGTCCCTGGTGAACCGCAGCCACGGACACGAACACCGCGGGATCCCCGGTGACAGCGGCGGCCACCCCGCCCACCGCGGCCTTGATCTGCCGATGCCAGTGCACGTCGGAGTCGTCGAGCATGATGTTGCGCCGGCCACGCACCCGCCCACCGGGATCGGCCTCGCACTTGAGGAACACGTTGACCAACCGCCCCTTGAGGTCGTCGGGGTGGGGGCGCTCGGGCAGCTCCAACCCCGCTGAACGGATCGCCGACCACACGCCGTCGGCGTCCAGGGCGTCGCGCATGACACCGTGGCCGGCGCGGAACCTCCCGCCGATGCCACGCGCGTTGCCGACCACGACGATCTGTGCCCGGTCCAGCTCCACCCCGGAGGAGCACGAGGCCACCGATGAGTACAGCGACAGGTCGGTGTGGATCTGCTCGGCCCGCGGTTCCTCGATCTCCCCCAGCGCCACCGCGATGCCCAACGCCGTCGTGGAGTTGGAGATGTCCATCGACTTCAGCGTGTCCTCGGTGACGACGTCGCGGCCTCGCGCCTTCGCCTCGTTGATGGTGTCGAGGACCAGCAGGGGCGTCTTCGTCTGCACGTAGTGGACGTCGGCGGGGTCGGTGATCCCGGCCCGTTCCATCGCCACGCGCACCCCCTCGGCGACCTTGCGCACCATCTCGGGGCGGCCGATGTCCTCGGGCAGGATCTCCCGGCTCATCGCGACACCGACCGTGACCCTGAGCTCGTCGGTGGCCGGATAGCGGTCCCGGGGAGCGTAGGCGAACACCGTCGCGTGGGGGGACAGCACGCCGTCGGTGCCACCGGACCACACCAGCGGAACCTCGCCGACCTCGGCCGCGCTCCGTCCCCCCTTGGCCACCAGCACCTCACGGAAGGCCCGATCGGCCAGGATGCGGGTGTAGTCGTTGACCCCGCCGTTCCCCTCGGTCTTACCGATGACGGCGAGGACGTCATCGGCGCTGAACACCCCGTCGTCGATGAGCCGGGCGAGCCCGGACCCGTCGGTGACGCTCTCGATCGCCACCTTGTGTACCTCGATCGGCCTGGGCATCCGCGCCCACCCCTCTCTCCGTCCGTCCGGCCTGTACTGTCGCCGTCGCGCCGGCTCCCGGCGCGCCTCCGCGGCCCTTAGGTACCCCCCTCGGGGCGCGGAGCACCACGAGACCCCACGGCCGGCCGCTCCCCGGTCGACGAACGGCGCCTCCCCTGGTCCGGTGATCACCACGCCGTAGTCGGTGGGCGCCGCGTCGCGTGTGCCCTCGCCCCGGCGCACGCCGTCGAGGACGGCGATGACGTGGCGCTCCAGCGGCTCCGCCCCGGCGTCCAGGGGACCGCGCCATCGGGCAGGGACGCGGCGGGGCGCGATGGGGGCGCCGGTGCCGATCGGCCCGGTTCCGCCCCCGCCGGAGCGGCTCGGCGCGGACCCCGCCGTCGTGGCGCGCCGTCCACGCGGCTCCTCATGGGCAGTGGGGCTGGTACGGATTCGACTACGCCACGACGCACCGGCGACCTCCACCAAGGGCCGGGAGAAACCTCGTGCCCCCACCGTGGCGGATCCCGTCCGCGCCCTTCCCCGCCAGGAGCGAAGGGTCAGGCGGACCGCCCGACGGCGATGGCGACGCCGCTGCGCGGACGGGCGGGGACACGTCTCAGCGAGATCGTCAGGTCCTGGTCGACCACGGCGTAGTCGAGGCGCGCCAACCGTGGTACGAGCGCCTGGAGCAGCGCCACGGTGATCCCCTCGCCCGGGCAGCGGTGGCCGGTGGCCGGATCCCCGCCCCCTTGGGGCACCAGGTCGTCACGGCCGGGCGGGTGGCGCAGGAAACGGCCCGGGTCGAAGGCGTAGGGGTCGGGCCACAGTCCGGCGTCGTGGTTCTGGCCGTACAGGTCGAGCAGGACGAGCGCCCCCGCGGGGATCGGCTCCCCACGCCAGGACAGGTCCCGCACGGCCCTGCCCGCGACGAAGGGCGCGAAGGGGTAGAAGCGGCGGACCTCGTGGACGAACGCCTCGACGTAGGCGGTGCCGTCCTGGCGCAGCCGTGGCCGATGCCGCGGCCACAGGTGCAGGGCGTGCGCCGCGTAGGTGACGAACCAGGCGACCGCGACCGTGGGACGCAGGATGTTGAGGAGTTCCACCGCCGCCGTGCGGGGAGCGAGGAGCCCCGTGTCGGGGTCGCGGTGGCCTGCCACGACGTCGACCGCGGAGCCGCGCGCCGGGGACGCCGCACCGGCGCGCACGTCACCCACCAGCCGGGCCAGTTGGGCTTCGCGCCGCCCCCGCGCGGCCCGCGCCCGCCAGTGACGCGGGCCCAGCGTGGCGAACCCGTCCACCAGCGCCACCAGGTCACGGGCCATGGGGGCGACCTCGCCCTCCGTCAGGGGAACCCCCGCCCAGGCGCAGACACCGCGGGCGAGCACCCGGCTGGCCTCGTCGAACAGGACGATCCGGGGCCGTTCCCGCCACCGCGGAACCGCCTCGTCCCAGGCCGCGGTGGTGTGGCGGACGAGGCCGGCGACGGCCGCGGGGTCGGCGAGCAGCGTCAGGAACATCGCCTTGCGGGCGCGGTGGGCCGCGCCGTCCAGGGTGTGCACCGCGCCGTTTCCGGTCAGCGTGCCGCGCACGGGCTCGGGCAGGGCCGAGGCGCGCCGCACGTGCCGTTCGTCGTAGAAGAAGCGGACCGCCTCGGGACCACACAGGCCCACCGCGTGCCGGCCCAGCAGCCGGGAGCGCACCATGCCGTCGGCCGTGGCCCGCCGGCGATCGGGCAGCCAGGCGTATCCGGCCGCCAGCAACGGGAGGGTCCGGTCGAGAACGGGGACGCGGTCGGGATCCATGCGGGAACGCTCTGCCCCACGCCTCCACGGTGAAACGCGACGGCCCCGCGGGCGGCGACGCCCACGGGGCCGGAGCCCGGCGACTCAGACCTGCTCGGCCTTCTCCAGGGCGGCGCAGCAGGTGTCGACGATGAGGCGGGTGACGACGTAGGGGTCGCAGTTGGCGTTGGGGCGACGGTCCTCGATGTAGCCCTTCTTGTCGACCTCGACCTGCCACGGGATGCGCACCGAGGCGCCGCGGTCGGAGACGCCGTAGCTGTACTCGCTCCACGGGGCGGTCTCGTGCAGGCCCGTCAGGCGGCTCTCGATGTCGTCGCCGTAGCCGCGCACGTGCTCCTGGGCCTTCTCGCCGAGGGCCTCGCAGGCGGTGATGATCGGCTCGTAGCCCTCACGCATGGCCTTGGTCGAGAAGTTGGTGTGCGCGCCGGCGCCGTTCCAGTCGCCCCGGACCGGCTTGGGGTCGAGGGTGGCGGAGACACCGAACTCCTCGGCGGTGCGGTACAGCAGCCAACGGGCCACCCACAGCTGGTCGGAGACCTCCAGCGGGGACAGCGGCCCCACCTGGAACTCCCACTGGCCGGGCATGACCTCGGCGTTGATACCGGAGATGGACAGGCCGGCGGCGAGGCAGTTGTCGAGGTGCTTCTCGACGATCTCGCGGCCGAAGATCTCGTCGGCGCCGACACCGCAGTAGTAGCCGCCCTGCGGGGCGGGGAACCCGCCCTCGGGGAAGCCGAGCGGGCGGGCGCCGGCGAAGAAGGTGTACTCCTGCTCGATGCCGAAGATCGGCTCCTGACCGGCGAACCGCTCGGCGACCGGGGTGAGCAGCACCCGGGTGTTGGAGGGGTGGGGGGTCATGTCGGGCAGCAGGACCTCGTTGAGCACGAGCACGTTGTCGCCGCCGCGGATCGGGTCGGGGCAGACGAACACCGGCTTGAGGACGCAGTCCGACGAGGCCCCGTGGGCCTGGTTGGTGCTGGATCCGTCGAAGCCCCACACCGGCGGCTCGACACCGTCGGGCAGGACCTTGGTCTTCGAACGCAGCTTGGCGGTCGGCTGGGTGCCGTCGATCCAGATGTACTCGGCCTTGTAGCTCACGGCTGGCTTCCTCGGGGCGAAGGGGCGAATGCTTCCAGCAGCGTCACAAGCGCCTTTTTCCCGGCTGTTTCCCGTTTGTGAACAGGGTGTGAACCCCCCGGTCCGCACCCTTGCGTGTGGCCCCCGCCACCGGCGGTGACGTCCCGTCCGCGAGCGCGGCGCCCGGCCGGGACGGCGCGCGTCTTCGCGCGCCCGTCGCGCGCGCGGGCTTAAGGGGAGGGCGCCTCGGGTAGCCGGGGATGAGCCGGAGCTTCGAAACGAGAGGCATGCGATGGAGAGCGACATCATACTTCGGGTGAACGGGCGGGAGTGGCCGCTGCGCGTGGACACGCGGACCACGCTGCTGGACGCGCTGCGCGAACGTCTCGGCGTGACCTCCCCCAAGAAGGGCTGCGACCACGGCCAGTGCGGTGCCTGCACCGTGCTGCTCGACGGCCGCAGGATCAACGGCTGCCTGGTGCTGGCGGTGGCCTGTGACGGTTCCGAGGTGGTGACCGCCGAGGGCCTGGGAACCGACGGGGAGCTCCACCCCGTCCAGCAGGCCTTCGTCGACCATGACGGGTTCCAGTGCGGCTACTGCACCCCGGGGCAGGTCTGCTCGGCCGTGGGGATGCTGGAGGAGGTCGCCGCCGGATGGCCCAGCGCCGCCGGGCGTCCCGTCGCCGACACCCCCGTCCTCGACGACGCCGAGATCCGTGAGCGGATGAGCGGGAACCTGTGCCGCTGTGGCGCCTACGCCAACATCGTCACCGCGGTGCGCGCGGCGAAGGAGGTCTCCCGGTGAACCCGTTCGACTACCGTCGCGCCGAGGACGCCGCCGGCGCGGTCGCGACCGTGGCCGCCGACCCACGGGCGATGTTCCTCGGCGGCGGCACCAACCTCGTCGACCACCTCAAGCTCGGCATCGTCGACCCCGACCTGCTCGTGGACGTCACCCGGCTGCTTCCCGACGGGGTCGAACCGCTGCCCGACGGAGGGGTCCGCATCGGCGCCGGCATGCGCAACAGCGACCTCGCCGCCGACCCGCTGATCCGACGGCGCTACCCGGTGCTGTCGCAGGCGTTGCTGTCGGGCGCCTCCGGACAGCTCCGCAACGCCGCCACCACGGGGGGCAACCTGCTGCAACGGACCCGGTGCGTGTACTTCCAGGACGTCACCATGGCGTGCAACAAGCGCCGGCCCGGCTCGGGATGCTCGGCGTTCGGCGGCTACACCCGCTACCACGCCATTCTCGGCGCCTCCGAGCACTGCATCGCCACCCACCCCTCGGACATGGCGGTCGCGTTGAGCGCGCTGGACGCCACCGTCGTCGTCCAGGGGACCGACGGCGAACGGCGCGTCGCGATGACCGAGCTGCACCGGCTTCCCGGGGACGCCCCCGAGCGCGACACCGTCCTGCGCCACGGCGACCTCATCACCGCCGTGGAACTGCCCGACCTGCCCTTCGCCGCACGCTCGCGCTACCGGAAGGTCCGCGACCGGGCCTCCTACGCCTTCGCGCTGGTCTCCGTCGCCGCCGCGGTGGACCTGTCCGACGGGGTGATCCGCGAGGCGCGGATCGCGCTGGGCGGGGTGGCGCACAAGCCGTGGCGGGCCACCCGCGCCGAGGCCGAGCTGCGTGGCGCCCGCCCCACCGAGGAGACGTTGCGCGCCGCCGCCGAGGCCGAACTCGCCGAGGCCCGGCCGGTGGAGGGCAACGAGTTCAAACCCACCCTGGCCCGCAACACACTGGTGGCCACGCTGCGCGACCTCGTCGAGGAGGAGAGGACACGATGAGCGGTCTGCTGGAGAACACCTCGACCCGGGCCATCGGCGCCGACATCGGCCGTGTCGACGGCCCCGCCAAGGTCACCGGAACCGCAACCTACGCCTTCGAACACCAGCTGAACGCCCCCGCCTACCTGCATCCGATCCAGGCCACCGTGGTCCGTGGGCGGGTGCGCGAGTTCGACACGCGCGACGCCGAGGCGGTGCCCGGCGTCCTCACCGTGCTCACCCACGACAACGCGGCCCGGCTCGCCGACATCGGCGACGCCGAACTGGCCGTCCTCCAGTCCGACGAGGTCGCCCACCGGGGACAGGTCATCGGCGCCGTCCTGGCGGAGACCCCCGAAGCCGCGCGGCAGGCGGTGCGGCTCGTCCGCGTCCACTACGAGGAGCGGTCCCACGACGTGCGCTTCTCGGCCGCGCGCACCGACCTGTACACGCCGGGCGAGGCGGAGGACGACGAGCAGGGCGACCTCGCCGGTGCGATGGCGTCCGCGCCCGTGACCGTGGACCACACCTACACCACCCCGATGGAGCACAACAACCCGATGGAGCCGCACAGCACCATCGCGGTGTGGGAGGACGCCGGGCTCACCCTGTACGAGTCCACCCAGGGCGTGCACTCGGTCCGGTCGACGATGGCCGAGCTGTTCGGCCTCGACCCCGAGCGGGTCCGCGTGATCGCCCCCCACGTCGGCGGCGGTTTCGGTTCGAAGGGGCCGCTGCACCCGCCCGTGGTCCTGGCGGCCCTGGCCGCCCGCCTGCTGCCGGGCCGGCCCGTCAAACTCGCCCTGACCCGCCAGCAGATGTTCGACCTGGTGGGCTACCGCTCCCCCACCATCCAGCGGGTGCGGCTGGCCGCCGAGCCCGACGGCCGGCTGACCGGGATCGGCATCGACGTGACGGCCCAGACCGCGCGTTTCAAGGAGTTCCTGGAGCAGGCCGGCAAACCGACCGAGGTCATGTACGCGGCGCCCAACCGCCGGATCACCCACCGGCTGGCCGCGCTGGACGTGGCGCCGCCCACGTGGATGCGCGCCCCCGGCGAGTGTCCGGGGATGTTCGGCCCCGAGGTCGCGATGGACGAGCTCGCCGTGGCCTGCGGTGTCGATCCGGTCGAGCTGCGCGTCCGCAACGAGCCCGGCACCGAGCCGGCGTCCGGCCGCCCCTTCTCCAGCCGCAATCTCGTCGCCTGCCTGCGCGAGGGGGCCCGCCGGTTCGGCTGGCAAGACCGCGATCCGGAGCCTCGCCGCCGGATGGAGGACGGGTGGCTCGTGGGGACCGGGGTGGCGGCGTCCACCTACCCCACCGGGCAGATGCCCGGCTCGGTCGCGGCCGTCCGCTTCGAGGACGGCCACTACCACGTACGGATCGGCGCGGCCGACATCGGCACCGGCGCCTGGACCGTCCTCACCCAGATCGCCGCGGACGCGCTGGGCGTGCCCGTGACGGCGGTGCGGCTGCGTATCGGCGACTCCTCACTGCCTTCGGCCTCTCTGGCGGGCGGGTCCACGGGGACCGTCTCGTGGGGTTCGACGATCGTGGCGGCGGCCCAGGCCTTCCGGGAGCGCCACGGGACGGCCCCCGCCGACGGCGCCGAGGCACGCGCCGGCCTCCCGGACAACCCCAACAGGGAGCGTTACGCCATGCACGCCTTCGGCGCCCAGTTCGCCGAGGTGCGGGTGCACGCCGACACCGGCGAGGTGCGGGTGCCCCGGCTGCTGGGCGTCTTCGCCGCGGGGCGCATCGTCAACCCGCGCACCGCGCGCTCCCAGTTCATCGGCGGGATGACGATGGGCCTGTCCATGGCCCTCCACGAGGACAGCGTGGTGGACCCGAGGTTCGGTTGCGTCGTCAACCACGACCTTGCCGAGTACCACATCGCCGCCAACGCCGACGTGGTGGACCTCCAGGCGCACTGGATCGACGAGGCGGATCCCTACGTCAACCCGCTGGGGGCGAAGGGGATCGGGGAGATCGGCATCGTGGGCACGGCGGCGGCCATCGTCAACGCGGCCTACCACGCGACCGGGGTGCGCGTCCGCGAGCTTCCGATGACCCTGGAGCACTTCCTGGCGTGACGCCGGCCCGGGCCGGCCCGTCGCGGCGCCGGCTTCGGGGCACGACCGGACCGGGAGGCCGGCCCGCCCCCTTTAGGGAAGGGCCGCTGTCGACCGGACCGCCTGCCGCGTCCGTGGGTGTCCGGCGCTCGGGCACCCACGCCGGCCACCGCTCAGTCGTCTTCCTCCGCGTCGTCCTCTCCGCCTCTGATCCTCGCCTCCAGGGCCGCGGGGACCGGCAGACCCACCCGGGACAATCTCTGGTGCGCGTCGGCCGCCTGTTCAGGGGGGAGGCGGGCGATCTGCTCGTCCGTCATGGTCATGATCTCGTACACACCCGGTTTGGGGCCGGGGACGGTGTCGTGTGTGCGATCTTCCACTGTGGCCGTTTCTGTTGGTTCGTCCGAGGGACCGGAGGATCCGAGGCCCAACGGGACCGGCCGGAGCGGCAGCGCGTGGCCGTGAACTCGAAGGGCCGGCGTGTCGTCCCGCGCCGGACGGGTTCAGTCGGAAGCGGAGTCCTCGCGCTGGACCATCGGGAAGGCTCGGGGAGCCAGCGCCGCCGGTGCCGGTGGACCGAAGAAGAAGTCGGGGATCGGATCACCGTTGCACTGTTCGGCGAGGGCTTCGGCGAAGTAGGCGCGGGCGCTCTGTTGGGGACCGGTCACGTCCTGCTCCTGGTCTGCTCGGGTCCCACGGGCACCGAACCGTCGGAGCCCGCGGGGGACTCTTTCGATTGTGCTGCATTCGCGGCCGTCGCGGGAGTGGAGTGCCGCCTCACGTCACGTTTGTCGCCGGATTTCTCACCCTGCGAAGTCCAAGACGCCGCGCGGGCGGACAGGGACGGCGGGGACATGGTGGTTCGCATCGACGCCGGGCGAGGGGGCGAGCCGGCCGGGACGGCGCCGATGGACTCGTCGGCCGTGGTCTCACTGACGAGCAGGCGGCACGTGACGGCCCTGGTGGGGTGCTCGCAGCGGGTCCGCCACCCGCTTCCCGAGCGGGCGACCGGCCCGGCCCTGTCGCCGGCCGAGCGGGTCGGCGGCGTGGGCCTGTTCGACGCGCGGCCCGGCATGGCCGCCCGAGCCGGGAACACCCGACCGCACCACCACGCCCCCTCGCCGGTGCGGTCGGGGGCGCGCTGACATCGATAACCGGCCGGGACCTCCCCGCCGACCGGTGTACCGGCCGCGCCCGGCCGGCACCGCCCCGGGCCGCGCCCGCGCGGCCCGGCGGGCGCGGCCTCCCGGCCCCGGCGACCTGGGCGCGGCGGGATCGCGGCGCCCCTGCCCCGGCCGGCGTCCTTCACCGCCCTTGAGGCCGTGTCTCCCGGGCGCGGTGCCGGAGCGTCACGGAGCACCCCACCACGGCCGGGCGCCGCCTCCTGTTCGGGCCGCTCACGCCCGGCCGGGAGCGCCGCTGTGCCGCCCCGAGCCACGAGGGGCCTGCGGCCGCTCCCCGGCCCTCCTCACCGTTCGGCGGCCCTGGTGCGCACCGAGTTGAGGGCGAGCAGCCCCACGAGGGTCAGGCCGAGCAGCACCACGGTGCTCGCCGACGCCGCGAACAGCGCGCCCCGGTCGGACTGGGCGAAGATCCCCACCGGCAGCGTCCGCCAGTCCGGCGGATAGAGCATGATCGTGGCCCCCAGCTCTCCCATGGACAGGGCCAGCGCCAGCCCCGCGGAGGCCGCCAACGCCGGAAGCGCCAAGGGGAGCCGGACGGTCAGCAGCACCCGGGCGGGAGAGGCGCCCAGGCAGGCCGCCACCAACGCGATGTCGGGGTCGGCCCGCTCCAGCGCCGCCGACACCGTGCTGTAGCTGAACGGGAGCACCAGCACGAGGTGGGCGATGAGCACGATCCACCGGGTCCCGTTGAGCAGCAGCGGAGGGTGGCTGAACGCCACCAGCAGCCCCAGCCCGACGACGACCGACGGCACGGCCATGGGCAGGTGGAGCAGGCCGTCGGCGAGGCGGCGGATCCGCCCCCGGGAGCCGTGCAACGCGAACGCCGCCCACCCGCCCAGCAGAACCGACCCGGCCGAGGCGATCAGCGCCGTCTGCACGCTCACCAGGGCGCTGGCCAGCGCGTCGCCGCCGGTGGCCGCGGCGAGGTGGGCTCCCGTGAGACCCCCGGGCAGCACGCCCCGCCACGACGCGGCGACGGCGGCCAATCCGATCACCGCCAAGGGCGCCACGACGATGACGCCGAAGACGACCACGAACAGGACGACCAGCACCGATCGGCTAGTCCTCGTCCACACGAGCACGCCGCTTCCCCCTTCCCGACAGCACCCAGCGGTAGACGCCGTACAACAGCAGCGACAGCACCACGTTGACGACCGCGACGACGCACGCCGCCGGATAGTCGAAGGTGACGATGCCCCAGGTGTAGACGAGGACGGGGAGGGTGACCACGTCCTTGGCCCCGATGAACAGCACGATCCCGAACTCGTTGGCCGCCATCAGCAGCACCAGGCAGGTCGCGGCGGCCAGCGCGGGACGGACCTCGGGCAGCACCACCTGCCACAGCACCCGCCAGGGACGCGCTCCCAGGCTCGCCGCGACGTCGAGCCGCGCCCGGGGGATCTGCCCGAACGCGGCGACCAGCGGACGCATCACGAACGGGGTGAACAGGGTGATCTCCGCCAGGAGCACCCCCCACGGGGTGTAGAGGAAGTCCAGGGAGCCGCCGAGGAGGGCGTTGAGCGCGCCCGCGCTGCCGTAGAGGAAGGTGAAGGACAAGACGATCAGGAACCCGGGGACCGCCGGCAGCACCGCCACCAGGCCCGACACCAGGCGCACCCCCGGGAACGGGGCGAAGGACACGACCAACGCCAGGAAGGTCCCGATCAGCGCGCACCCCGCCGCGGCCCCCACGGCGATGAGGACCGTGCGGGCGACACCCGCCCCGAACTCCGGCGACGTCACCACGTCGGCCCACACCGCGAGGGTCGGACCGCCGGTCTCGGCGATGAAGGACTGCGCGACGACGAGGGCGAGCGGGTAACAGAAGAAGTCGGCGACGACGATCAGCGGCGGCAGCGCCCACAGCGCCGCCCTGCGCCCGGTTCCACGCGCCGGCGCGGCGGGCGCCGTCCCGGCCGGGACGGCCGGGCTCTCCTGCGCCGCCCCTGTCACGGCCTCGACGCTCACGTCTCCTCCTCGGGGGAGGCGTCCGCGATCAGCGGGCAGCCGTCGGGAACGGTCAGCGCCACCCGCCCACCGACCGGGGGCAGCCCCTCGATCGAGGCGACCTCGGCGCGCACCCGCACCTCCTGGCCGGAGTGCGCCGCCCCGTCCAGGCGCAGATCCAGGCGGAACACCTCGCCGCGCCACTGGGCGGCGAGCAGGCGTGCCGGCAGTCCGCCGGTTCCCTCGGCGTGGACGCCGACCCGTTGCGGGCGCACACCGAGCACGGCGCGGCGCCGCCCGTCGAGCTCCCCGGAGACGCGGGCCCGCATGATCGCGTCTCCCAGCCGCACCGTCGCGCCCCCCTCGCCGTCGACCTCGACGACCTCCACCGGCAGCAGGTTGGCCGCGCCGAGGAAGGCCGCGGTGAACTCGGTGCGCGGGGTCCGGTACATCTCGCGGGCCGGTCCCACGTCGACCAGGCGGGCGTCGCGCATGACCGCGATGCGGTGCGCGAGCGCGAGCGCCTCGCTCTGGTCGTGGGTGACATGGACGATGGTGGTGTCGGGCAGTTCGGCGCGCAGCCGGAGCAGTTCGCCCACCATCTCCTCGCGCAACGCCGCGTCCAGGGCCGACAGCGGCTCGTCCAGGAGCAGGACCGCCGGGCGGATCGCCAGCGCCCGGGCGATGGCGACCCGCTGCTGCTGTCCCCCGGACAGCTGGCGGGGCGAGCGGTCGGCGAACGCCGACATGCCGACCAGGTCCAAGACCTCGGCGACCCGCTCCCGGATCTCGGCGCGGGGCGCGCGCCGCGCCCGAAGCCCGAACCCGACGTTGGCCGCCACACTCATGTGGGGGAACAGGGCGTAGTTCTGCACCACGACGCCGATGCCCCGTTGATGCGGGGGCAGGTCGGTGACGTCGCGCCCCTCGAGCAGCACCCGCCCACGCGAGGGGCGGACGAAACCGGCGACGGCCTTGAGCGCGGTGGACTTCCCCGAGCCCGAGGGGCCGAGCAGGGCGAGGGTCTCGCCCCGCTCGACGGTGAGGTCGAGGTCGGCCAGCGCGGTCTTGCGCCCGTAGTCCACGCCCACGCCGCGCAGCTGGATGGCGGGGGCCGCGCTCATCGTCCGACCGCCTCCTCGTAGGCGGCGAGGTCGGCGTCGAGGTTGTCCAGGACGACCGTCCAGTCGGGCTGGCGCACCTCGACGCCCGACAGCAGCTCCTCGATGCGCTTGGCCCGCTCGTCGGTGGCCTCGACGTCGTCGCGCACGGGGTCGCCGTAGACCTCGGAGAGACTGGCCTGCACCTCGGCGGAGTACAGGAAGTCCAGGAGGCGCTTCCCGTTCTCCGTCTGCGGGGCCCCGGCGACGAGTCCGGCGTAGTAGGGGATGGCCAGCGTCGACCGCTCGCCGTCGGCGTCAGCGGGGAAGAAGACCTCGAACCCCGCGCCGTCCTGTTCGATGGAGGTGAGGTTCATCTGCACGTCGCCGTTGGCGACGTGCAGCTCGCCCTTGTCCACCTTGGGTTGCAGCCGCCCGGTGGAGGAGGAGGGGCCGACGTTGTTGGCCTCGAGCTCGCCGAGGTAGTCCAGCGCCTCCTGTTCGCCCATGACCTGCTGGAGGTGGAGCAGGACCGCGGTGCCGTCGCCGGCCTGGCCGGGCGTGGAGTACTGGACCTTGCCCTTCAGGCCGGGGTCCAGCAGGTCCTCCCAGGTGTCGGGGAGGGGGTCGGCGTGTTCGGTGTTGCGGATGAAGGACAGGTAGTTGTCGACCAGCGGGGCGTAGCGGTCCTCGCCGTCGCGTCGTTCGGCGGGGACCTGCTCGATCCCCTCGGGGGCGTAGCTCGCGAGCAGATCCTCGCGGGCGGCCTGCTGCACGAACGGGGGCAGGGTCACCAGCACGTCGGCCTGGACGTTGGCCCGCTCCTTCTCCAGACGGGAGACGACCTCCCCCGAACCGGCCTCGACCAGTTCGACGGCGATGCCCGTCTGCTCCTCGAACTCGGCGAAGCGGTCGTCATACCAGGGCTTGAGGCCGTCGGCGCTGTAGACGGTGACGGTCTCGGATTCGGCCTGGGCCGCGCCGGTCCCGCCGCACGCGGTGCCCAGCAGGAGAAGGGGCAGGGCCGCGCCGGCGAGGGCGCGATGGGTGGAACGCATGGGTCACTCCTGGGAGGCGGGGTCGGTCCCGGTGGAGGCGATGAGCGCCGGGAGGTCGCGGACCGAGTCGATGACGTGGGTGGCGCCGGCCTCCGTCAGCGCGGCGCGGTCGTGGGCGCCGGTGAGGACGCCGACGGCCAGGCCGGCCCCCGCGCTGCGGGCGCAGCGCATGTCGGAGGCGGTGTCGCCGGTGACGGCGACGGCGCGGACGTCCGCCACGCCCAGTCGCAGCACGGCGGTCAGCACCATGTCGGGGTAGGGGCGGCCACGGCCGGCGTCGACCGGGCTGAGGGCGAGGTCGGCGAGGTCGCGCCACCCGAGGCTGGAGAGGATCGCGTCCCGGGTGACCGGGGCGAACCCGGTGGTGAACGCGACCGCCACCCCGGCCTCCCGCAGGGAGCGCACGGCCTCCTGCGCGCCGGGGACGGGCGCGCAGCGGCCCGCGGCGACGAGGTCGGCGTAGGCCTCCTCGAAGGCGGCGTTGGCGCGCTGGGCCACCTCCTCGGAGCCGAAGAGGGCGCGAAAGACGGTGATCTTGGACTGGCCCATGGTGTCGCGCACGTAGCGCAGGGCACGGTCGTGGGCGTCGTCGGCGACCCCGGCGGCGGCGAAGGCCCGGGTGGCGGCCTCCTCGACCAGGCCGTCGTCCAAGACGGTGGTACCGGCCATGTCCACGACGGCGAGGGAGACGGGCGGGTGGTGGGTCACAGTCCGAGCTCCTCGACGGTTTCCTCGGCGATGGCGGGCGAGCAGGTCATGCCGCCGCCTCCGGTGCCGGTCAGCAGCCACACGCCGTCGCTGACGCGCCGGCGGTAGACGACGTCGCCGTCGTCGGCCTGGGCGTAGACGCCGGCCCAGCGCCGTCGGACGGACGGCAGGGGACGGCCGAGCAGTTCGGCGACGCGCGTCTCCAGGTGGTCGTAGGGCTCGGTGGCGACGTCGAAGTCGAAGGGCTCCGCGTAGGCGTGGGTGTCGCCGATGGTCAGCCCTCCGTCGGCCCGCTGCACCATGAGCAGTTGCATGCGGTGGTGGGCCGCGACCTCGGGCTGCGGCTCGGTCTCGACGAGCCGTTCCAGCGCCGGGCCCGCGTAGGCCGGGTAGTAGCGCAGGCTGTCGCCGTCGGCGACGGAGGTGGTGAGGCGCTCCCCCAGCGGCGCGGTCTGCATCATCTGCAACCGGACCCGGCGGACCGGGATCGGGCCGGCGAGTTCGCGGACCAGGCCCGACAGGGCCGCCCCGGGGCACACGATGATCACGTCGCCGTGGTGGCGGTCGCCGTGGTCGTCCACCGCGACCCCGGTGTCGACGTGGCGTACCTCGCGTCCGGGAAGCCAGGTGTAGCGTCCGCCGGCGAGCAGGTGGGCGCGGAGTTCCCGCTGGGCGACGCGGGGTTCCACCGCCGCGTCCCGCTCGCACCACAGGGCGCCGAGCATGGGGCCGCGCAGGGCCGGGTTGACGGTTCGCGCCTCCTCGGGGTCGACCAGCCGGGTGCCCCGGCTGTCGAGGCTCCCCCCTTGGGCGAACTCCTGGGCGACGGCGAGCTCGCCCGGGGTGCGCAGCACCGTCAGGGAGCCGTTGGCCCGGAAGCCGAGGCCGGGGACGCGCCCGCCGATCCGCTCCCACAGGGTGCGGGCGCGCAACGCGATCTGTAGTCCCCGCCCGGCGGGGCGACCGCTCACCCACACCAGGCCGAAGTTGCGCAGCGAGGCGCCCCTGGAGTCGGCCTCGCGTTCGATCTGGACGACTTCATGTCCGCGTTCGACGGCGTGCCAGGCGTGCATGGTGCCCAGGACGCCGCCACCGATGACGACGATTCTCACGTGAACGATCGTGGGCCGCCCGGTCATCGGGAAACCTGCCCGGCGGGGAAGGGGAGGTGAACCACGAGGGAAGCTTGGTCTAGATCAGTTACCTTTTCGTTATCAAAAAAGGAGGGTCCTCCCCGGGACGCGCGGACACGGCCCCGATCCCCTCCTCACCCCGACGGGGACAACCGGGCCACGAAGCTGTAGCGATCCCCCCGGTACAGCGAACGGACCCGCTCGAAGGGCACCCCGTCGGTGTCACGCGACACCCGGTGCAACAGCAGCATCGGCAGCTTGGGGTTGTTGCCGATCAGCAGGGCCTCGCGCGGCGTCGCCAGCACGGTCTCGATGCGCTCCTCCGCCTCGCCGAACACCACCCCCAGGCGCTGCTGGAGACAGGCGTACAGCGACTCGGCCGGATCGAACACCCTCTCCAGGTCCGGGAAGCGCCGCTCGGGCAGGTAGGTCGACTCCAGGCCCACCCGCTCGTCGTCGGCGAGCAGGACCCGTTCGATGTGCAGGACCGGTTCCCCTGGCCTCAGGGCGAGGTCCGCGGCCAGCCCGTCATCGCAGGCAAGACGCTCCATCGTGACGAGCGTGCGGCCGGGACGCACCCCCTGGCTGCGCATCCCCTCGGTGTAACTGGCCAGGGCCAGCGGATGGGACAGCTTGGGCGGGGCGACGCGGGTCCCGCTCCCCCGGCGGCGGCGCAGCACCCCGTCGAGGACGAGGTCGTCCACCGCCTGGCGCAGCGTCATCCGCGAAACCCCGAAGCGTTCGGCCAGCTCCCGCTCGGGCGGCAGGGCGGCGTCCTCGGCGAGCTCCTCGACCAGTTCCAGCAGCCGGGCCTTGGCCTCGTAGTAACGGGGGATGCGCCCGTGCTCGGGGATGCCGGCGCGTACCGGACGGCCGGCCCGGTGCGGGGGGATCTGCGGTTGTACGGCCACGTTCGGCAAGGATAGCGAGCGCCCCGCCCCGCGCGAGCGGGACGGGGCGGGGCGGCGACGGTCTAACCGCGGCCCAACGCGCTCCTGATCCGGCCGGCCGCGTTCTCGAACTCCGTGCTGAAGGGATGCTCCTGGACCATGTAGGTCCAGGTGATCGAGGGACGCTTGACGCCGGCCTGCGCCACATCGATGCGCCCGTCGACCACCGGGGCCTCGTTGAACGTCTCGGCCGCGCGGGCGCGGGCGTCGTCGAGGAAGCCCTTGAAGGCCGGCGCCGCCTCGGCGTTGAACTCGTCCAGCGGATTGCGCCGCCCCAGGAAGCGCAGGTGGATCCCCTCGCGCAGGTCGGCGAGGAACGCCAGGTGGTCCACCCACCCCTGGTCCAGGTGGTACAGGGTGATCAGCCGCGCGGCGCGGGCGACCTCCTCGGCGCCGACCTCCTCGACCAGCTCGGCGTGGCGTTCGGGACAGTCCACGGCGAGCTGGCGGTCGCCCTGGTCGGCGTGGAGCACCTCGGAGCGGTGTTCCAGCACGACCCCGCGTTGCAGGTCGATGAGCTTGTTGTAGCGCCAGGTGTTGCGGTGCAGCTCCATGAGCCGGCCCTCGGCGACGCGCTGGGCGTGGTTGACCACGTCCCGCCAGGACGGATCGGTGATCTCCCCCTCGGCCGTCACGTCGTACCCGCGGGTCTCGGGGGCGTTGGCGGCGACCAGTTCGTCCTCGACGCTGACGAAGAACCGGGAGCTTCCCGGGTCGCCCTGGCGGCCGGCGCGTCCCCGCAGCTGGTCGTCCAGCCGGCTGCTGGGGTAGCGGCCGTAGCCCATGACGTAGAGGCCGCCCGTCTCGACCACGCGGTCGCGGTCGGAGGTGTCGCTGCCGCCCAGGCGGATGTCGGTGCCGCGGCCGGCCATCTGGGTGGAGACCGTGATGGCGCCGTAGGCTCCGGCCTCGGCGATGACCGGGGCCTCCTCGGCGTCGTTCTTGGCGTTGAGCACGGAGCAGGTCAGCCCCTCGGCGGCGAGCCGCCGCGCGATCCGCTCCGACTCGGCCACGTCCTGGGTACCGATCAGGATGGGCCGGCCGGTCGCGTGGACCTCGGCGACCTCGGCGACGAGCGCGTCCTCCTTCTCCTCCTGCGTCGCGTAGAGACGGTCGGGTTCGTCCACCCGCACGCAGGGTTTGTTCGGTTCGATGACCGCGACCTCGAGCTCGTAGAACTCGCGGAGCTGCTCGGCGACGGCCATGGCGGTGCCGGTCATGCCGCAGCGGACCGGGTAGCGCAGCAGCAGCGCCTGCACCGTGATGGAGTCGAGGACCTCGCCGGAGTCGCTGGCCGCCACCCCCTCCTTGGCCTCGACCGCCGCCTGGAGGCCGTCAGGCCACCGTTGCAGCAGGGCGATGCGGCCCCGCGACTCGTTGATGAGCTTGACCTCGCCGTCGCGCACCACGTAGTGGACGTCGCGCTGGAACAGCGCGTGGGCGTGCAGGGCGAGGTTGACCCGCGGCAGGATGGAGGTGTCGTCGGCGGAGTACAGGTCCACACCGCCGAGCGCCTCCTCGACGGCCTCGATGCCGGTGTCGGTCAGGTGGACGTTGCGCCCCTCGTCGTCGACCTCGTAGTGGCGCCCCGGCCGCAGTCCCCGGACCAGCTCGGCCATCGCCACGTCGGACTCGACCGCCTCGGCGGCGCCGGCCAGGACCAGCGGCACGCGCGCCTCGTCCACCAGCACCGAGTCGGCCTCGTCGATGAGGGCGACCCCCGGATCGGGGACCACCAGGTCGGCGGGGTCGGTGGCGAGGCGGTCGCGGAGCACGTCGAAGCCCAGCTCGCTGACCGAGGCGTAGGTGACCTCGGCCGCGTAGGCCGCGCGGCGTTCCTTGGCGTCGGCCTCCTGCCCGATCCAGCCGACGGTGACGCCGAGGAGGTCGTAGAGGGGCCGCATCCATTCGGCGTCGCGGCGGGCGAGGTAGTCGTTGACGCTGATGACGTGGACCCGGCGCCCGCGCAGCGCGAACCCGGCCGCGGCCAGCGCGCCGGCGAGGGTCTTGCCCTCGCCCGTGGCCATCTGGGCGATGCGTCCGTCCAGCAGCGCCATGACACCGACGAGCTGGACGTCGAAGGGGCGCTCGCCGAGCGCGCGGCGGGCCGCCTCGCGTCCCACGGCGCACAGTTCGACGAGATCGTCACGTTCGTAGGGCAGCTCGGCGTCACCGAGCTCGGCGGCCTTGGCGGTCAGCTCCGTATCGCTGAGGCCGCCCAGTTCCGCCTCACGGTCCTCGATCGGCTTGAGCAGTTTCACATAGGGCCGCAGATCCACCGAACCGGGTCTACCGAGCACCCGCCGGACACTCTCGGCCATTCGTCCGAACACCACAGCAGGGTAACGCGACGGCGGGGCGCGTGGTTCCCCGCACCCGCCGCTTGAAGTGGCGGACGCCACACGGGCCCGCCGCGTCCATGGGTGCGGCGGGCCGGGGTTCAGCCGGCGACGGCCCCCGCCAGGGCGGCCGGCGCGGCGGCGGAGTCGAGGAACCACGTCTCCAGGTCGGCGGGGTCGTCGAAGGCGTTGGCGTAGCGGTCGGCGATGTCCTGACGGGTTCCGGCGGCCTGCAACAGCCCCAGGATGCGGGGTGTGGGGCGCAGCATCGCCTCGGTCCAGGCCGTGACGTGACGGACGTGGGCCCGGTATTCGGCGAACGTCGCGTTCATGAACGCCTCGTCGAAGGGGCGGTCGCCGTGCGCGACGATCGCCCGCCGGTAGATCTCGGCGCAGCGGGCCGCGGAGTTGGCCCCCTGGGAGGTGATCGGGGCGTTGGCGACGACGACGTCGGCCATGCCGAACACGAGGGTGCCGCCGATGCGGCCGACCGGCCGGCGCGCGATCGGGGTGTGGGCGCCCGAGAGGACCCCCCGCGCATCGGTGGGTTCGGCGTCTTGGAAGCGCTCGCCCTCCCAGGGGAAGAAGCGCTCGATGAGCTCCCGGGTGTGTTCCAGGTGCTCGTCGGGGTCGCCGACCCCTTCGAACACGTCCAGCGGGCCTCCCGGCACGCCGGCGAGGAACAGGATGTCGCAGGGGCCGCTGAGCGTGTAGGAGGGAACGACGAAGAACTCGCCGACCCCCGGGGCGATGGCGCAGTGCAGCGCGGTGGTCTCCGGCCGCCCGGGGCGCGGCCCCGCACCGTGCACGTAGGCGAGGGCGAGGGAGCGGCTGGGACCGGGGTGCGCGACACGGGCGGGGTCGGGATCGAACACCTGGGCGATCTCCCCGCGTCCCGCGGCGACCACGACGAGGTCGTACATGCGGGCGAAGCCCTCCAGGTCCGAGACCGTCACGCCGTGGATGACGACGCGACCGCCGCGCTCCTCGAACTCCTCCAGCCACTCGGCCATCTTCACGCGCTGGTCCACCGATTGGGCGTCGCCGTGGAGCCGGCCGAGCCAGTCGGCGGTCCGCTCCCCGCCGGCTCCGGTGAGGGAGACGCCGACCCCTTCGATGCGGGGCGCCTCGTCGGCCCACAGGTCCAGGCCGAGGGCGCGCTCAAGGCCGAGCGCCGTGGCGAACAGGCACTGGGTGGAGGTGACCCGGCCGGCCCGGATCTCCTCGGAGGTACGCGCGGAAACGACGGTGACGTCGTAGCCGTCCTCAAGCAGGCCCAGGGCGAGCTGCAACCCCGACTGGCCGGCACCGACGATCAAGATCCTTCGCATGGGGACGCCCGTCTTTCACATTTCAAAAAATGAAACCAGCGAAATGCACCATATGGCCACAAAAAAGACAGGCGCGGGCGGGGTCTGTTTCACCCCCGTTCACATCCGGCTCACACCCCGGTGTGCAGCTCCCGCAAATAGCGCACCGCGCGTTCGGGGTGCAGAAACCACCCGAGGAAGTCGGTGGGATCGTCGAAGCCGTTGGCGAAACGCTCGGCGAGCTCGGGACTGTGCTCCCCCGCCCGCAACAGCTCCAGCACGTGCTGGGGACGGTCCAGCATCGCGTTGGTCCAGGCGATGACGTGGCGGGCGTAGGTCCAGTACCCGTTGAACGCCGCGCGCATGAACGCCTCGTCGAAAGGGCGGTCGCCGTGCGCGACGATCGCCCGCCGGTAAATCTCGGCGCACTTGACCGCCGAGTTGGCCCCCTGGGAGGTGATCGGATCGGTGGCGACGACGACGTCGGCCATGCCGAGCACCACACCCCCCGAGGGCAGCATGCCCACCGGGTGCCGCACGACCGGCAGGTAGGTTCCGGCCAGGGCCGCCCCCGCGTCGACGGGCTCGGCGTCGCGGCACCGCTCGTACTCCCAGGGGGCGTGGCGCCGGATCAGTTCGAGAAAGGCCGCCAGCACCCCGCGGGGGCCGCGCCCCGCATCCTGGAACAGGTCCATCGGTCCACCGGGCGGGATGTCCGCGAACAGGGTCGTGCACGGGCCGTCGAGCGACAGCGACGGTGCGACGACCAGCTCGCCCGCTCCCGCCAGCATGTTCCGGCGCACCACACCGGCGTCCTCGTCGTCGCGGGGCCGCACGCCGTGCACATAGGCGACGGCGACCCTGCGCCACCGCTCCCTTCCCGGCGAGCGCTCCGCGTCGCGGTCGAACAGGTCGACGAGTTCGCCCTTGCCCGCGGCGATGACGACGAGGTCGTACATGCCGGCGAACCACTCCAGGTCCGAGACCGTCGCCCCGTGGATGACCACGCGACCGCCCCGCTCCTCGAACTCCTCCAGCCAGCCCGCCATCTTCAGCCGCTGGTCCACCGATCCGGCGGGCCCGCGCAGCCGTCCGCTCCAGTCGGCCTCGACCTCGCCGTCCTCGCCGGCCAGGGTCACACCGACACGCTCGATCGGCGGCGTCTGCTCCGCCCACAGGTCCAGGCCCTGGCGGCGTTCCCGTTCCAGCGCCGAGGAGAAGAGCACCTGGGTGGAGGTGACCCGGCCGGCCCGGATCTCCTCGGGCGTGCGCATCGACATCAAGGTGACGTCGTAGCCGTCGGAGAGCAGTCCCATGGCCAGGTACAGGCCGGACTGGCCGCTGCCGACGATCAGGATCCTTCGCATGGGGCCGGTCTAGCCCTGGTGCACGAGCTGGCCGCGCTGGCGGGCCTCCATCGCCATGGCGTGCTTGACCAGCTTGATCAGTACGCTGAGCACCGAGTCGCGCTCGCGGGCGTCGCACCACACGACCGGCACGTCGGGTCCCAGGGCGAGCGCGTCGCGCAGTTCGTCGGCGGTGTAGACGTGCTCCTCGGCGAAGGCGTTGACCGCGATGAGGAAGGGCAGCCGGTACTGCTTCTCGAAGTAGTCGATGGCCTGGAAGGACTCCTCCAGGCGGCGGGTGTCGACGAGGATGACCGCTCCGAGGGAGCCCTTCACCATGTCGTCCCACATGAACCAGAAACGCTGCTGGCCGGGGGTGCCGAAGAGGTAGAGCGTCAGGTCGGTGTCGAGCGAGATGCGGCCGAAGTCCATGGCGACGGTCGTGCTCGTCTTGTCCGGCGTCTTGGACAGGTCGTCGATGCCGGCGCTCGCTGCCGTGACCGCGGCCTCCGTGCGCACCGGCGGAATCTCCGAGACCGTGCCCACGAACGTCGTCTTGCCGACGCCGAAACCGCCGGCAACGATGATCTTGGTGGAGAGCTTCGGGGAGTCGTTCACTGGTCTGTGTCCTCGCGACGCGGGCTCAAGGGTCTGGCGATGAAGATCAACTTCGCCCACCTTCCAGTGAACCTAGCATTCCGTTGGACGTGGCGTGGTCGACCCCATACGCAGCGCCCTCACCCCGCCCCTCCCCGCTCCTTCCCGTTCGCCGCCCGCCTCCGCGCCCTGACCTGCGGCGTCGAGGCCCCTTCCCGGCGCGGAGAAGGCGGAGCGGCTCCGGTGAAAGTGGCGTCCCGGTTGGCGGCGAACACCGCTGTTCTCACCGTTTCCTCACCCTTCTCCTCCCGCGCGCCGGGCCACGACGGCGCCCACCACGACCCCGACCAGCGCGATCACCGCGCCGACCAGGGCGCCTTCGACGAACCCCGCTCCCCCGGCCGGCACGGGCGCCCCGCCCGCGCCTGAGGGCACCCGCGGCCCGGCGGGAGCCGATGCGGTGTGCGCCACATCATCGGGGCCCGCCGCCGGCACGGGTGCGCCCTCCGGCGCGGTGCGGCCGGCGAGCTCGCCGTCGATCGCGGCGAAGAACTCCCCGGCCATCCTCTTGGCGACACCGGCCAGGACGCGCTGGCCGACCCCGCCGACCATGCCGCCGACCACCGCGTCGGCGTCGTAGGCGACCTCGGTCCGGCCGTCCCCCAGGTCGGCCAGGCGCACCGCGACCTCGGCCCGGACCGTCCCGGGTCCGCCCGCGCCGGCGGCCCGCAGCGTCAGCGCGGCCGGCCGCCGCAGGTCGGCCAGCTCCACCTCCCCCTGGAAGGTCCCCCGGATCGAGGCGACCCCCGCGGTGATCGTGCCGCGGTAGCGATCGGGACCGGTGGCCTCCAATTGCTCGCAGCCGGGGATGGCGCGGGCCAGCACCCGCGGGTCCAGCAGGGTGTCCCACACCTCCTCGACGGGCGCGTTCAGCGTGGCGTTGCCGGTGACCTTCATACGTCCGGTTCTCCTGTCTCGTTGGCGCGCCGTCCTCGGGCGCGCTCGGCGCGGCGCAGCGGCGGGATCTCGCCGGCCGCGAACCGCCGGCGCAGCCCAAACAGGTCCGACGGCGAGATCGGCATCGAGCGGACGGGGAACCCCTCGGCGTCCTCGATCGCCGAGGCGATGACCGCCGCCCCGGGGATCACCCCCGCCTCTCCCGCCCCCTTGACCCCGAGCGGGTTGAGCGGGCTGGGGGTCTCCAGGTGGGCGATCCGGATCGGCGGGATCTCACTGGCGTAGGGGACGAGGAAGTCCATGAACGAGGCGTTGAGGAGCTGCCCGTCGGCGTCGTAGGCCATGCGCTCGTACAGGGCCCCGGCCACGCCCTGGGCCACCCCGCCGTGGATCTGCCCCTCGACGATGAGCGGGTTGACGAGCCGGCCGCAGTCGTGGACCACGCAGTAGCGCAGGATCGTGATCTCGGCGGTCTCGGGGTCGGTCTCCACGACCACCGCGTGCGCGCCGTTGGCGAAGGTGGAGCGCAACGGCGAATGGAAGTCGGTGCCCTCCAGCCCGGGCGCGTCCCCCTCGGGCACCGGCGGGGCCGCGTGGTCGGCCGGCCGGGCGAACTGGGTCGCCGCCCGGGACGCCTCGTCGAAGGCGTAGCGCAGCGGGTTGGACAGCACCGCCACCGTCCCCAGGTCCATGCCCGCCCCGGGGACGCCGCGCACGTGGACCCGTCCCCCGGCGATCTCCAGGTCGCCGGGGTCGGCCTCCAGCGCGTCGGCGGCCACGCGCAGCGCCTTCTCCCGGACCTTCCGGGCGGCCAGGGCCACGGCGCTGCCGCTCATGACCGCCCCGCGCGAGGCGAAGGTCCCCACCGAGTAGGGCATACGCCGGGTGTCGCCGGTCGTCACCTCGACGTCGGACATCGCAACCCCCAGCTCGTCGGCGACGATCTGGGCCAGGATCGTGTGGTGGCCCTGCCCCTGGCTGGTCAGCCCGGTCGCGACGCGCACCCTGCCGTCGGTCCCGACCTGGACGTGCCCGCCCTCATAGGGGCCGGGGCCGGTGCCCTCGACGTAGCAGGCCAGGCCGATGCCGATCCGCCGCCCCTCGGCACGCGCCCGCTCCCGTTCGGCGGCGAACCCCTCCCAGCCGATCAGCTCCTTGACCATGCGCAGGGTCCGCGGATAGTCACCGGAGTCGTAGACCAGGGGGCGGCCGTCCTGGAACAGCAGGCCCTGGTCATAGGGCATCTCGTCGGGCCGGATGAGGTTGACCTCGCGCACCTCGGCCCGGTCCCTGCCCAGCCGGTCGGCGATGGCGTCCATCGTGCGCTCCATCGCGAAGACGCCCTGGGGCCGGCCGGCGCCCCGGTAGGGGGTGACGATGACGGTGGTGGTGTAGAGGCTGCGAAACTCCACCCGGTAGGCGCCGGGCTTGTAGGGGCCGAGCAGCTGGGTGGACGTCACGATGGGGACGATGACGCCGTAGGGCAGGTAGGCGCCGTTGTCGTGCAGGATCTCCACGTCCAGGCCGAGCAGGCGCCCCTCGTCGTCGAAGCCGGCGCGCACCGTGTGCCGCTGTCCGCGCTCGTGGGCCGCTGCGATGAAGTGCTCGCGGCGGTCCTCGGTCCACTTCACACCGTGGCCCAGCCGGCGGGCGGCCCACGGCACCATCACCTCCTCGGGCCAGGGGTGCATGATCTTGACGCCGAAACCGCCGCCCACGTCGGGCACCACGACCTCGACCCGGCCCACGTCGAGGCCGAGCTTGGCGGCGACGGCGGCGCGCACCCCCGAGGCGGTCTGGGTCGAGCTGTACAGGCGCAGCGAACCGCCGGCCTCGTCCCAACGCGCGTAGACGCCGCGCCCCTCCATCGGGGTGCACGCCGATCGCTCGATGTCGAGGTCCAGCTCCAGGCGGTGGGGGGCCGCGGCGATCGCCGCCCGCGCGTCACCGACCTCCTGCACCAGGTGGGCGGCCACGTTGTCGGACATGCCGGCGTGCACCACGTGTTCGGCGGCGACGGCCGCCTCGATGCCGACGACCGGGGCGAGGACCTCGTAGTCGACGGCGATGCGCTCGGCCGCGTCCTCGGCCAGGTAGCGGTCGCGGGCCACGACCATCGCCACGGGCGCGCCGACGTGGTGGACATACCCGGCGGCCAGGGCGTGGGGGGTGCGGCCGTCGACGATGCAGGGGTGGGGCAGGAGCAGCGGCAGCGGTTCGGCCATGGGGCCGGTCAGGTCCTCGTGGGTGTAGACCGCGATGAGCCCGTCGACGTCGAGCGCGTCGGTGACGTCGACGTCGCGGACGCGCGCGTGGGCATGCGGGCTGCGCACGAACACCGCGGCGTAGGCGTCGGCGCCCAGGTCGTCGAGGTAGGCTCCGCGCCCGGTGAGGAGCCGTTCGTCCTCGGTGCGCTGGACGGGCGCGCCGAACATCCTCGCGCTCATGGGCGTTGCCTCCTGACCGGTCCGCGCGGCGCCGGGTCTCCCGCCTGCGGGTCCCGCCCCGCCGCGCGGCGCAGTTCCGCGGCCCGCAGGACCGCTCGGACGATGTTGACGTACCCCGTGCAGCGGCACAGGTTGCCCCCGATCGCCTCGCGGGCCTGCTCCTCGGTCGGTTCGGGGTTCTCCTCCAGGAACGCCGCCACGACGGTGAGGAAGCCCGGCGTGCAGAAACCGCACTGGAGGCCGTGGCACTCGCGGAAGGCCCGCTGGACGGGGTGCGGTGTCCCGTCGGCGGCGGCCAGTCCCTCGACGGTGGTGACCTCGTGGCCGTCGGCGCCGACGGCGAACATCAGGCATGAGCGCACCGGCCGCCCGTCGAGCAGCACGGTGCAGGCGCCGCACACCCCGTGTTCGCAGCCGACGTGCGTGCCGGTCAGTCCGAGGTCGTGGCGCAGGCAGTCCGACAGCAGTCGGCGGGCCGGGACGGTGGCCGCGCGGGGCACGCCGTTGACACGCAGCCGGATCTCGTGGGTCTCCTCGTTCATGTCGCGCGCTCCGGGTCGGGCCGGGAGGCGCCCAGCGCCCCGACCGCCGCCTCCGCCGCCTCGCGCAGCGCGCGGGCGGTGAGGACCTCGGCCAGGTGGGCGCGGTACTCGGCGGTGGCGTGGATGTCGTCCTCGGGGTCGAGCCGGCCGCGGGCGAGCCGGCCGGCCGCCGCGAAGTCGGCGGTGTCGGGGGGACGTCCGGCCACGGCCTCGATGAGGTCGAGTACGTGGGGGACCGGCGCCATCGACAGGTAGGCCGCGCGCGCGGCGGCCACGCGCAGGTCGTCGTCGAGTGTCACGAGCGCGGCCACCCCGCACACCGCGTAGTCGCCGCGTCTGCGGGCGATCTCGACGAACGCGGTCCCGGTGCCAGGGGCGGGCCGGGGGAAACGCGCGCAGACGGCCAGCTCGTCGGCGCGCAGGCAGCTCTCCAAGGGGCCGACGTACAGGTCCGCGGCGGCCACCGTGCGCCGGCCCGACGCCGAGACGAGGTCGAGACTGCCTCCGAGCAGCGCGAGCACGGCCGGCATCTCGGCGCTCGGGTCGGCGTGGACGAGACTGCCGACGGTGGTGCCGCGGTTGCGGATGACGGGATGGGCGACCAGGCGCAGTCCCTGACGCAGCAGCGGGATCGCCTCCGCGGCGGAGCGGTCGGCCTCCACACGGGCGTGCCGGGCCAGCGCCCCCACGCGCACGCCGCCGTCGTCGACGTCCACCCGGTCGAGCTCCGCGAGGCGGTTGATGTCGATGAGGTGGGCGGGGGCGGCCAGCCGCATGTTGAGCAGAGGGATGAGGCTCTGTCCCCCGGCGAGGATCTTGCCGTGCGGTCCGGTCTCGCCCAGCACGGTCAGCGCGTCGGCCAGCGTGGTCGGGGCGTGGTAGTGGAACGGTGGTGGTTTCACGGGTGTCCTTCCGGCTCGACACGTTGCGCGGGGCCGGCGCCGCCTCCGGTCGCGCCGGAGACCGCGGCCGACGTCAGGTGTCCTCCCCTCCCCCTTCCTTCCCCCCTCCCGGTCCGGGGCCGCGCGGGTGACGGCCGCGCCGCCGACGGCCCCGCTCCCCCGCCGTCTGTGGGAGGCGAGCCGGCCGGGGGCCGAGGTGGGCGCGACCGGTCCTCCCCCGGCCGGGGCCACCCCGACGGGGACGCGGTGGCCCTCCTCGGAGCGGGCCGGCCGGCGGCCTGACGGTTGAGGATGTCGGTCAGGAGCTGGTCGATCACGTCGTCGAAGGCCGCGTCATCCCCCAGGCGCGGGACCGGCAGCCGCGGCTCGGCTGCGGCGCGCAGCATCGCGGGCGGAAGCCCCTCCACGTAGCGCCCCGGCTTGATCGCGCTGGCCGCGAGGTCGCGTTCGGCCAGGTCGCGCACGAGGCGCGGCATCCCCTGGAGGGGGTCGCGCGGCGGGTATCCGGTGCTGAGCGGGGGCTCGTGCGGCTTGACCCGCGGCAGGGTGTCGGGAACCTCCATGACGTCCAGCAACTGGATGACACGGTCCGGCCCGGCCGCCCCGGCGAGGACCCGCGCCCCCGACAGGTTCGACAGGCCGAGCGCCCCGGCGACGGACAGGCCACGCGCCGACGCGCCACGGCGTGTCCCCCGCCCATGACCGTCGCTCGGCGGAACACCTGCACGAGTCGCCGGATCATCGGCAACGTTTCCCATGGGGTGACGATAGTCGTTCACCCACGGTTATCTCGCGGATGAGACCGGTGACGGCCGGGAGGGTGTCACGCCCACGGCGGGGAGGCGGGACGGCCCGCGCGGGGTTTCGGCCATACCTGAGGCGCGGCCTTTAGCATCCCCGGCGGCGGATCTCAACATCCCGGCGCCGTTCCGGGGCGGCTTTACGACATTGTGAGCGGCCCATTCCGGTCGGGGCGGGTACTGGGCGTGCCTGTCATGGCGGTCTACCGTGAACTCAGGGGTGTTCCCTGGCCGGTCGTTGTCGCACTACTGGCACGCGACGCCGCGCGGCCGTCCGACGGAGTACTCCTCGGCGCCCCACAGAGCGCGAGGCCGTTCGCCGGTGTAGCCCCGGACACACCGGTTCGCGTCGGTCGGTGCTCCGTGGAGCTCGCAGGCCCCACCGGCCCGCTCACCGTCCTAGTGGGCCGGTGGTGGCGCCCCCACCCCGCCCCGTCGAAGCGCCGGCCCGGATCAAAGGCGCCGTCGCCGAGCTCTCGGGCCTCCGGTCCGGCGCCCGCGCCGCGCTCATCGACCGCGGTCCAAGCCCACCCCAGCAGGTGGCGGCGTGGTGCGCGGATTCCTGCCCGCCCTCCACCACCTCACCGTCAAGCAGCTCGGGACGAAAGGCGGCAGCGCGATCAGGCCGTCGGCAGGATCCGCTGGACCTCGTACTCGGTTTCGACCGCCCGGAACCCGAAGAGGCGGTTGATCCCCTGCATGGGGTCGTTGACCTGGGCGTTCCAGGTGTGCACCCGTTTCCGTTCGGGGAACTCCCGTTGCAGGACCTCCAGGTTGCGCGCCTTCATCGCGGCCCCCAGCCGCAGTCCCCTGCTGGCCCGCACGACCAGGGTGTCGTCCTGGTAGACCTCGGCGGGCGCGTACCGGGAGACCTGGAGGGTGGTGTAGCCGACGAGGGAGCCGTCCGGGGCCCGGGCCGCGGTGGTGAGGGGGGTGATGCCCTGGACCGCCAGGCGTCGTTCGAGGCGGCGCACCCGCGCGGCGTCCCACTCCAGGGGACGGACGTCGAGATCGCCGACGGGGACGTCGTACTCCATGAGCGTGCACATGGCGACGTAGGCGTCGAGGTGTTCGGCGGGGCAGGGACCGATCCAGGAGAGCAGGTCGTGGCCGGGGTGGTGCGCCGCGGCGCGCTCCCCGACGGCGGCGAGGTCGGCGGCGGGCAACGGGAGCGGCAGGACGAGATGGTCCTCGACGTGGGCCTCGACGAACCCGTTGCGCCGGGCGAACCGGACGTCGGGCCAGGTCTCGGCCTGTTCCCCCACGGGGACGCCGACCACCGCGAGGAGGGTGGTGCGCCCCTTGGCGAGGGCGGTCAGCTCGACGTGGCCGGCCAGGGCCCGGCCGTACCCCCTGCCGCGGAACCGGGGGAGGACCGCGAGCTCGGCATGGACGATGTGGCGGTCGTGCGTCGTGGGCAGTCTCAGGAGCAGGGTTCCCGCGATCTCGTCCCCGGCGAAGGCGGCGTAGGCGAGACGCTCCCAGTCGTCGTCGGCTTCGCGGAGCGAGGCGGCGAGTTCCCCGTAGGGGAGGACCAGGGGGTCGCGCCGCCCGGCGCGCACCGCCTCGCTCATGGCCGCGTGCCAGGCCCGCAGCGCCGTCTCGTCGTGGGGGTCGATGGGACGGATGTCGGTCACGGTCGCTCCCGGGGTCGGCTGACGGCCTCGGATCCCGTTATCCCGTGTCACCCGGGGACGGGGCAACAGGTTTTCCCGGCCCGCCCCGGGACGGGCCGGAAAGGTCAGCGCTCGGGGACCGGCCGGGGTTCGGGGAGCGGCCGGGGCTTCATCCCCTCGGGGGCGAGCCAGGCCAGCAGGTGGTAGCCGAGCAGGGTGATGATCGTGCCCAGGGCGATGCCCTCGATCACGAGGTCGCCGAAGCTCAACCGGACCCCGCCGATGCCGGCGATGAGGCCCGCCGCCAACGGGACGAGCACGACCGGGTTGGCGAAGTCGACCCGGTTCTCCACCCAGATCTTCGCGCCGAGCAGGCCGATCATGCCGTACAGCACCACGGTGATGCCCCCCAGTACCCCACTGGGGGTGGCCGCGACCAGCGCGCCGAACTTCGGGCACAGCCCGAACAGGATCGCCACGATCGCCGCCACGTAGTAGGCCGCCGTCGAGTACACCCGGGTGGCCGCCATGACCCCGATGTTCTCCGCGTAGGTCGTGGTCGGCGGGCCGCCCACAGCGCTGGACAGACCGCTGGCCACGCCGTCGGCGATGATCGCCCGGCCCATGTGGCCGTCCAGCGGCTCGCCGGTCATCTCCTCGACGGCCTTGACGTGTCCGGCGTTCTCCGCGATCAACGCGATCACCAGGGGCAGGGCGAGGAGGATGGCCGAGGCCTCGAAGGCCGGCGCGTGGAAGTCGGGCAGGCCGAACCACGGGGCCTCGGCCACGCCGGACAGGTCCACCCGGAACGCCTCGGCGATACTCCCGTCCTCCTGCGGCACACCGGCCGGGCCGGTCACCGCGTCGAGCACCCACGACAGCGCGAACCCGAACACCAGCCCCAGCAGCACCGTGATCCGGCCGAGGAACCCCTTGAACAGCACCGTCGCCACCACCACGAACACCATCGTGAGGAGAGCGACCCACTGGTCCTGCGGCCAGTAGGTGCCGGCGACCACGGGGGCGAGGTTGAAACCGATGAGCATGACGACCGCGCCGGTGACCGCCGGTGGAAGCGTCTTGAGGATGATCCGCGGACCGACCAGGTGGATGAGCACGCCCGCCAACGCCAGGACGACGCCGACGCACAACGTCGCGCCGGTGATCTCCGCGATCCCGCCGCCCGAGGCGTGGACGGCGGTGGCGACGCCGACGAACGACGCGCTGGAGCCCAGGTAGCTGGGCACCTTGCCGCCGACGATGAGGAGGAACAGGATCGTCGAGACGCCCGACATCATCACGGCAAGGTTCGCGTCCAGCCCCATGAGCAGCGGGAAGACGAAGGTGGCACCGAACATGGCCACGACGTGCTGGGCGCCGAGCCCCACCGTCCGGCCCCACGACAACCGTTCGTCCGGCCGCACCACCTCACCCGGCGGCGGAGCGCTCCCGTCGCCGTAGAGCTTCCATCCCAAGCCCAGTTTCATGCCCCTGTCCTCCCAGAGTCTCCGTTGGGAGCGTGGGGCCGAGCTCGCCGCACGCCAACCGACAATTCTCCCCTAAAGCGATCTCTAGCAACAAATCAGACATGTTGCGCGACGGGTCCTCGCCCGACCAGGGCCTACCATGGGACTGGTCAACCCCGGTGCGAGGCCTAAGGAGCCGACCGAAGCAATGTCCGAACAGCGCGTTGTCCGTCCCACACCCATCAGCGGCTTCCCCGAGTGGACGCCCGAGATCCGGTCCGTGGAGCAGCGCTGGCTGGACCATATCCGCGCCGGGTTCGAGCGTTACGGGTTCGCCTCGGTCGAGACCCCCTCGGTCGAGGCGCTCGACGTGCTGATGGCCAAGGGGGAGACCTCGCAGGAGGTCTACACCCTGCACCGGCTCCAGGCCGACGCCGACGACGACAGCGACGCCCGGCTGGGTCTGCACTTCGACCTGACCGTCCCGTTCGCCCGCTACGTCGCCCAGCACTTCAACGAACTCGTCTTCCCGTTCAAGCGGTACCAGATGCAGCGCGTGTGGCGCGGCGAGCGTCCCCAGGAAGGGCGCTTCCGCGAGTTCACGCAGTGCGACATCGACGTCATCAACGTCGACCGGGTCCCCCTGCACTTCGACGCCGAGCTGCCGCGCATCGTCCACGAGGTCCTCACCGGCCTGGACATCCCCGCCTGGACGCTCAACATCAACAACCGCAAGGTGCTCCAGGGCTTCTACGAGGGCCTGGGCATCGGCGACCCGCTCGCGGTGATCCGGGCGGTCGACAAGCTGCACAAGATCGGCCCCGACGCCGTCCGCGAGATCCTGGTCGACCAGGTCGGGCTGTCCGCCGAACAGGCCACCGCCTGCCTCGACCTCGCCGCCATCCGGGGCGCCGACGCCTCCGTGGTGGAGGAGGTCGCCAAGCTCGGCGTGCGCTCGGAGCTGCTCTCCGAGGGCCTGGAGGAACTGGGCTTCGTGCTCGACTCCCTGTCGGACCTGCCCACGGGCAGCATGGTGGCCGACCTGTCCATCGCGCGCGGCCTGGACTACTACACCGGCACCGTCTACGAGGCGACGTTCGACGACGACCCGGGCTACGGCAGCATCTGCGCGGGCGGCCGTTACGAGAACCTGGCCGGACAGTTCATCCGCCGCAACCTGCCCGGCGTGGGGATCTCCATCGGCCTCACCCGGATCTTCGCCAAGCTCGTCGCCGAGGGGCGGCTGACCGCCGGCCGCTCCTGCCCGACCGACGTGCTGGTCGTGCTTCCCGGCGACGACCGGCGCGCCGAGGCGCTGCGCACCGCGGCGCTGCTGCGCGAGCGCGGGTTCAACACCGAGGTCTACCACCAGGCCGCGAAGATCGGGAAGCAGATCCAATACGCCTCCCGCAAGGGCATCCCGTTCGTGTGGTTCCCCCCGTTCGAGGACGGCCGCCCGCACGAGGTCAAGGACCTGTCCTCCGGCGAGCAGTACGAGGCCGACCCGTCCTCCTGGAGCCGTCCCTGACCTCCCGAGCGTCCGGACGGCCGCGCCGGCCGCCCGTCGGGGATCATCCCGGCCCGGGGCGGGTTCCCCGCCCCGGGCCGCGCCGTCTCCGCGTCCCCGGTGCCGGCCGCCCCGGTCGCGCGGACCGTCCACCCCACATGGTGGCCAGCGCCGTAGGACCCCCGGTGTGGCCGGATCCGGCCGGAGCGTGCCGGGGACGGGGCGTGCCGGCGGCGGCGTGGGGTCAAGGGCCGGCCGGCCCCGTTCGCGCGGGATTCGGACCGGCGACGCCGGACGCGCCGGCCGGAGCCGGCTTAAACCCCTGGTCACCGCTTTCCACGCGTTCCTTCGGCCGGCGTGCCGGTTCCGCCGCAGGGTTCGGGGAGGCTCCTCGCCCGGCACCGCGGAGTCGTCCCGCCTACCGTTCTGTCCTTTTTGTGCACTCCATCGGAGGACAGATCTCCCCTCTCCCCCGCGGGGCACATATGCAGATGCACACGAGAATGCATGTGCAAACGCGCGCGAAGACGTTAGTGTCGTAACCGCGATCCGAGCCCCGCTCGATGCGGGCCGGAGAGCGTATCGCGCGTCCTGGACGCACCTTCCGAGAGGTCGCAGACGTGCGGAACGGACACGGCCGGCCGGGGCCCCGCTTCGTGATCGCGGGGGCGACGGAGCGGACGGCCGCCGTCACCGCCGCGGCGCCTCGGGACCGCGTGGCCGTGAGTGCCCCGAGGGGAGGCACTCGCGGCCCGGGTAACGGGTGATCCGGGTTCGCCACGCGGAGGGGGCGTGGCGAACCCGGTCGCCGCCCGTGGCGACCGTCTCAGAAGACGTCGATCTCGAACCAGGCGACATGGGTGGCCTCGGTCCAGTACTCCCCGCTACGCGAGGTGCAGCTGTCGATGATGAGCTTGCCCCGGCCGTAGTCGCCCTCGCCCTGACGGCTCACCACCCGTCCCTCGCCATCGTCGGCGTCCTTGGCGCCCTGGTCGGCGATCGCGACGCGCACGCGGTCGGCGCCGACTCGGATGTAGAGGGTCATCACCCCGCCGATCCGGCCCGAGCGGGAGTGCAGCAGGGCGTTGGTGGCGAGCTCGCTGACCGCGAGTTCGGCGTCGTCGAGTATGGGGCCCGCGTGACCGGTTCGGGAGAGGAAGTCGCGGACCCGGGCGCGGATGGACCGCACGGCGGTGAGGTTGCCGACACAGCTCCACACCGTGTGGTCGGTCGTCACACCGTCGGGAGCACCGTCGGGCAGTGGCGCATCGAACGGGCCGGTCGCGTCGTATTCCCGGAGTCGCTGCGATTCGGTCATCCCGATGTCACTCCCATCAGCTCCAGACGCTACCCGCCCCCGGCTGCGCCCGGCGCGTTCTCGACGGCCCTCACCCTAGACAAGAGCGTGCCCTGCACAGCACAACACATCCCGCGCTCCGGCATCACGGCTCCCTCACAAAACGCGGCCATGTGTCGGATCGCGATGCGGCAAAGAATCCGTGCGGCGCCCCAACCTCACTTTGACCTGGTGATTCTCCCACATACCAGACAGCAGCGGCCCCCGGGCGGGCTCGGCGACACCAGCGGGGACGGATCCGGTGAAATGCCTGACACCACCCCCCTCTAGGAACGATAATCATTTTCTCCAACCGATCATCGAAGGGGAACACCAGACATGAAGATCGCCTTCGCCGGCAAGGGAGGCAGCGGCAAGACGACGCTGTCGGCCCTGTTCACCCGCCACCTCGCGGCCACCGGCCTGCCGGTGGTGGCCATCGACGCCGACATCAACCAGCATCTGGGGGCCGCCCTGGGCGCCTCCCCCGACCAGCTCCGCGCGCTGCCCCCGCTGGGGTCGCACCTGACCGAGATCAAGGACCTGCTGCGCGGCTCCAACCCCCGCATCGCCTCGGCCGAGCAGATGGTGAAGACGACCCCTCCGGGGCGCGGGTCGCGGCTGCTCGACCTCTCCCCCGACAACCCGGTCCACCGGCGTTTCGGCCTCCCCGTGGCCGGCGCCACGCTGATGCTCACCGGCCCGTTCGCCGAGGACGACCTCGGCGTCGCCTGCTACCACTCCAAGGTGGGGGCGGTCGAGCTGTACCTCAACCACCTCGTGGACGGACCCGACGAGTACGTCGTCGTGGACATGACCGCCGGCGCCGACTCCTTCGCCTCGGGCCTGTTCACCCGCTTCGACGTGACCTTCCTCGTCGCCGAGCCGACCCTTCGGGGCGTCAGCGTCTACCACCAGTACGCCGAGTACGCCCGCGACTACGACGTCACGATCCGCGTCGTGGGCAACAAGGTCGAGGGACCCGAGGACGTGGAGTTCCTGCGCGAGCACGTGGGTGACGCGCTCAGCGTGTGTCTAGGCCGTTCGGCGTTCGTGCGGGCGATGGAGAAGGGACACCACCCGGGGCTGGAGGAGCTCGAGGACGACAACGCCAAGGCGCTGGCCTGGATGCGCGACGCCGTGGACGCCGTTCCCAAGGACTGGGAGCGGTTCACCCGGCAGGGGGTCGAATTCCACCTGCGCAACGCGCGCGCCTGGGCCGACGCCGCCACCGGCGCCGACCTGTCCGCCCAGGTGGACCCCGACTTCGTGATGGGTCCGCTCGCGCTGGCCGCGCGGTAGGGCCACGCGGAGCGCGGGCGAGCGTCCGGTCGCGCGCAAGCCCGCCGGAACAGGGGTCAGGCGCCGCGCAGGGCCATCTCCGCGGCCTCGTGCAGGACCGTCAGGTCCCCCTGGTCGAGGACGCCGCCGTGCCGGGTGAGCAGGTCGTGGAACCCCGTGTGGAAGGCGCCGGTGAACTGCGGATAGTAGGGGGTCACCGGCCGCAGCCGCGCCTCCTCGACCGCCGCGCGCAGGTCCGCGGCGTAGGGGCGCCGATCGTCGAGCGGGCGGGGCGCCGCGCCCGCGCCGTCCGGCTCGCCCGGGCAGGTGCCGTGGAAGTCCCCCTCGTAGGCGCCGGCCCGGGTGGGCGCGTACCCGCCGCAGAAGAACAGGGCGCGCTGCCGCGACTCGGCGGTCAGGAACTCGATGAGCTCACGCGCCTTGGCCGGCTGTTGCGAGGCGGCGGTCAGGGCGAGGCTCTGGCCGCCGAGCGCCGCGGTGCCCTCGGGCAACGGCACCATCGCGAAGTCCGGTCCCGCGCCCGTCCCCTCCGCGCCGTTCTCGGGGCCGCCGGCGAGCTGGTCGTAGCGGGCCGGCCAGTTGCGCATGGCCAGCGCCTCACCGTCGGCGAAGCGCCGCATGCTCTCGGCCTCGGTGTCGTTCCAGGCGTCCTCGGGCAGCAGGCCGCTGCGCAGCCCGGTGACGATGCTGGAGAGCCCCTCACGCGCCGGGGGAGTGTGCAACTGGACCCGGCCCGCCTCGGAGACGATCTCCCCGCCGTGGCCCCACACGAACTCCATGGCGTTGACGGTCAGACCCTCGTAACGCGCGAACTGGCCCGCGTAGGCATACTCGACCGTCCCATCGGCCGCCGCCGTCTCCCGCAGCCGTTCCAGCAGTTCGGGAAAGGTCCTCCCCCGGACGTCGGCGGTCTCCAGCAGGTCGGTGCGGTAGTAGAGCATGCCGACGTCGGCGGTGAAGGGCACCGCCCACACCCTCCCGTCATAGGTGACGGCCTCGACGGGACGCCCGAGGAACCCCTCGGCGCGCAGGTCCGTCTCCACCGGGACGATCCAGCCGGCGCGCGCGAACTCCGCCGTCCACTGGTTGTCGAGGTTGAGGACGTCGTACTCGTGGTGTTCGGGACCGGTGTGGGCCGACTGCGCCCAGCGCACCATCTCCGCGTGCTGGAGGTCGGCCCTGCCCGACAGCTCCACCAGCCGCGCCGGGTGGTCCTCGTTGCCCTCCATCGCGTTCCAGCGGTCGATGAGTTCCTGGTACAGCACCCCGGCCTCGCTGACGTCGCGCCCGGTGGCCACGACGATCGTGCCGGGCGGGTCCCCCGGGGAGCGTTCGACGACCAGCCCGACCAGGGCGGCCACCGACGCGGCCGTCACGGCCAGCGCCACCGCGATGTGCCACAGGGGCGTGCTCCTGCGCCGCTCGGCGATGGGCACGGCCTCGCCCGTCGAGGAGCCGGCCCGCCCCTCCCGTCGCTCATGTGGTGCCATGTCCGCCCGCCTCTCCCGCCCGGGCCTGCGCGAGCAGGCGCCGGCCGGCCTGTCCGGGGTCGTCGGGGTCGACCGCCACGCACTCGATCCGGTCGTCGCGGGTCAGCTCCTCGATCTGGTCGACCTCGCAGGGCGCCTCGTCGCCCCACTGGTCCCGGCCGCCCACGGCGACGATGCGCACCCGCACCTCACTGCCCTGCATCGCCTCGTCGAGTCGGGCCGCGTCCATCCGGCCCCCTCGCGGTCGCCCCACCCCGTCGGTCAGCACGACGAGCATGGGCGGGCCGCCGTCCCGCGCCGAGGTGCCGGCCAGCTCGGTCACCGCCTCGGCGATGACCTCGCGCAGCGGCGTGGACTCGCGCAGGGGGGCGAGCTCCCGCAGACGCTCGCGCACCCGCCCTCCGGTGCCCGCGGCCACGTCGACCAGGCGCTGGGCGTCGGTGTCGGCGGGGTCGGGGGTCCGTGGCAGCGCCCACAGGCCGATCCGGTCGTTGGCGGTGGCCGTCGCCGCCAGGGCGTCGGCTTCGGCGATCGCCGCGTCGAACTTCTCCCCCGGCATGGCCATGGAGGTGGAGACGTCCACCGCGAGCAGGATGTTGGCCTCTCCCAGGGACACCCCGTAGCGTTCCAGCGCCCCGCCGGCGCGGTCGGCGTGGCCGGCGAGGTCGGTGACGGCGCCGTCCCGGCGGGCGGTCAGGTGGGAGCCGAGAGCCGTGACCTGCTCGGCGACCCCGCTGTCGACGCCCCAGTCCAGCCGGACGAACGGGTGGTCCAGCACGAGGTCGTCGGGGAGCACCAGGGGCACCAGGTCGGTGACGGCGCCCCGCCGGCGTTCGCAGTCGGCCGGCAGCTGCTCGGCGGAGCGCAGCGCCTGGAGGGCGTCGAGCGTGGTGAGGGCCGCCGCCGCGTCCCGGCCGAGCCCGCTCGCCTGGCACAGGAGGGCCACCTCTCCCCCAGCCGACGAGGACAGCGCGCCGCCGAGCGATGCCTCGGCCTCGTGGACGGCCTCCTCCGACCGGAGGGTGCCGTCCGGGCCGATCGCGCCGTTGCGCCGGTACAGGAAGGCGGTGTGCAGCAGCGCGGCGGTGGAGCTGCCGGGATCGGCTCGGACCACCGGCCCCTCCTCGGCCGGCGCGACCTCGCGGAGCGCGGCGAGGGGGTCAGCCAGTTCCTGTCCCGGGACCGCTCCCAGCCGCTCCGCCTGCTCCGGCGGCACCGCGAGGATCAGCGGGGACGTCCACATCGACCCGACCACCTCGAAGCGCGCCTCGGGGTTGATGCGGCGCGCCAGCTCGACGTCGACGCTGGAGTCGGGCAGCCACACGTGCGGCAACGGACCCCACGTGGGGTCCCAGCCCTCGATCCCGGCGGCCACGGCCTCGCGCACGTCCTCGGCCTGTTCGACGGCGAAGACGGTGACGTGGACCTGCCGGCACCCGTCCGGGGCGTCCCGGCGCAGCTCGTCCGTGTAGGCCCGCGTCGCCTCCTCCACCCGGACGACGGCGTCCCGCGTGGTGGCGATCGCGATCTCCGCGGGCGGCCGGCAGTCCGAACGTTGCAGGAACGGCAGCGCGAAATGGCCGGCGACCAGGCCCAGCGCGACCACGACGCTGATCACGGCGACCACGCGCAGGTTGCGGACCAGCCATTTCCGGACCCGCCATCCGTCCCACCAGCCGCGAATGGCCAGGTAGCGATCGTGTCCGGCGAAATAGCGGACCAGGAGCCGGAAGGCGTAAACGCCTCCCACGCCGGCGGCGCAGGCGCACAGGAAAGCCAGATAGACGTCCCCGACCCATTGGAGGATCGAACGGATCGCCGATCCGATATCGGTAAGCTCGTCCTCGAAGACGATTCCCAAAAGCTCGGGAACGAGGTTGTCGGCGATCCAGCCGAGCAGGCTGCCGACGATCAGCAGTCCCAACGGCCGCACCGGAGGCCGTTCCCCCTCCGGCTCGGGGCGCTCCTCCCCTGTGGGGTCGGGTGCCGGACCGAGCAGGTTGACGGTCAGCCCGCGCAGCAGACGCCGCGGCCGGCCCGGGCGCGGCGCTCTGTCGGACGTGTCCGGGTCGGCGTCCTCCATCTCCCCACCCTCCGCCCGGATCGGTTCTGCGCCCCACGAAAACGGCAAGGCCCGTCAGGAGAAAAAGTAGTGCACTTCACTGACTTTCGGACCGCGCGCGTTCATTGGTTCTCTGTCCGGATCCGGCATCGGGATACCGGGAACCACACGCCGACTCGCCTCGTCGCTTTACCAGACGTCACACTGGATATCGCATTACCCTGAAGCAACACCTTTCTTCCCTACTCTCTCGTTTTCGGGCGGTCCATTTCCGGGAATGGCTACGCCCGCCCGTTCGGACACGCGGGACCCCTGGACCCCCTCCGACCGGAGTTCGGTATCCGCGATACGGAGATCCCTGCACCATGCGGCTCGACGGCTCCTCCCCCCGCCCCTGGCCGGCCACCAGCGTCGTCGGCCTTTTGAGCGAGACCCCGCGCGCGGACCTGCTCTCACTCGGCGTCCGGCGCGAGTTCGCGGCCGGACAGGTCCTCCTCCACCAGGGCGAGCGCAGCACCCACGTGTTCGTCCTCCTCACCGGCCACGTCAAGATCCTCAGCGAGTCCGGCAGCGGGCGCACGATCCTGCTGGCCGTGCGCTCCAGGGGGGACCTCGTGGGCGAGCTCGCCGGCATGGACGGCAGCAGCCGCATGGCCCGGGTCGTGGCGATCAGGGCGATCGCGGCGCAACTGCTCCCCTTCGACGAGTTCGAGGGGTTCCTGCACCGCCACCCCGAGGCCCTGCGCGTCGTCAACGCCTCCATCGCGGCGAAGCTGCGCTCGGCGACCGACAAGATCATCGACTTCAGCAGCCAGGAGGTCCCCGTCCGGGTCGCCCGGGCCCTGCTGCGCATCCTCGCCGACCACGGAACCCCCGCCGAGGGCGGCGGCACCTCGATCGGCATCCCGCTGACCCAGCCGGAGCTCGCGGCGATCGTCTCCGCCTCCGAGCCGGCCGTGCACAAGGCGCTGGCCGAACTGCGCAAGCACGAGGTGATCAGCGTGGGATACCGCAGCTACGTTGTGCGCGACCTTCCCCGGCTACGGGATTTCGCCGAACTGCCCCCGGAGATCATGGCGAAACCGTAGCGATACGGGATCCCCCGCCCCGCCGCGCGTCATCGTGGATGCCGGCTCCCCGCAGCAGTCCTCCCCCGAGAAAGGTGACCGGATGGAGTACCCCACTCCCGCCATTCGCCGCATGTGCCTGGCCGTCGACGCGGAGTCCTACGGCGACCGCGGCCGGCGCGCCCAGCACGACGTACAGCAATGGCTGGTCAGGATCATGGACCTGGTCTGCAAGAACGCCGACCTGGACCGCTCCTGCTGGGACGTCCAGCCCCAGGGGGACGGGGAGCTCGCCCTGCTCCAGCCCGGCATCGAGGAGGCGCGGGTGATCGCCTACTTCACCCACGAACTCGCGATGGCCCTCTACCACCACAACGCCGGCCTGCGCGACGACGCCCGGCTCCGGTTGCGGGTGGCCTTCGACCAGGGCAACGTCGCCCTGGGGCCCAACGGCTACACCGGCGCCGCGGTGGTGTCGGTGTGCCGGCTGCGCGACTCCCTCCCGGCCCGCAGGGCGCTACGCGACCACCCCGACGTCGACTTCGCGCTGGTCGTCTCCGACTCGATCTACACCGACGTCGTCTACGAGGGCGACTACGACCTCTACGAGCGCGACTTCACCCCGGTCGACATCGACGAGCCCGAGAAGAGGTTCCGGGCGCGCGCCTGGATCCACGTCCCCACGACCCGGCAGCGCGACCGCGGCGCCCACCCGCCCACCGAGATCACCCAGCCCTCTCCCGACCGGGTTCGCTGGCAGGCGCCCTACGTCACCCACAACGGCCCCCAGGCCCACGTCCGGTACAACTACGGGACGGTGACCGTGCACGGCGGCGGCGACCACTACGGGACCGCGGGAGGGTGACCCAGACCGGGAGGCGGCTCGCCGACTGGCGGCGGCGGCCGGCCTCCCCGTCCACGACCCGACCGGCACGACGGGACGTGGACGAGCCGGGATGGCGCGGCGTGGGACGGACGCGGCGTCATCCCGCTGGCCTGTCCGGGCCTTCAGAACAGGACCGACATCACCGCGCCGACCTCGCGGAACCCCACGCGCGCGTAGGTGGCGCGGGCCGCGGCGTTGTAGTCGTTGACATAAAGCGTGACCCGGGGCGCGATCTCGGCCAGCGCCATCCGCACGACCGCGGCCATGCCCCCCAACGAGTGCCCGCGCCCCCGCAGCTCCGGGTGGACCCAGACGCCCTGCACCTGGCAGACCTGGGGGGTGACCGCGCCGACCTCGGCCTTGAACACCACCCGCCCCTCCTCGATACGGGCGAAGGCGCGACCGGTGCGGACCAGCTCCTCGACCCTGGCCCGGTACAGCGCGCCGCCGTCACCGGAGTCCGGCGGGACGCCGACCTCCTCGGTGAACATCGCGACGCAGGCGGGCACTAAGACGCCGAGCTCCTCCACCCGCACACGGCGGACCAAGGGATCGGGTTCGACCAGCGGCGGCCCCGAGATCTCCAGCACCGGCTGGCGGGCGCGGATGGCCCGGGCGGGACCCCAGTAGGGGGTGAGCCGCGCCCACAGGTCCTCGACGGCCGGGATCGGCCCGACGATCGAGGAGCAGCGGCGCCCCTGCCAGCGGGCGTGTTCGGCGAAGTGGCGGATGGCGTCGGGGCCGGCGTTGACCGGCACCAGGTTGGCGCCGGCGTAGCACAACGCGGTGATGCGGCCCCGTTCGACGTACCCCCACAGTTCCGCGCCGAGCCGACCCGGGTCGAGCCCCGCGGTGCGCAGCCGGGAGCTGACGAAGACGTTGCCGACGGGGTCGGCGTCGAGGAGCGCCATGACCTCGGCTCGATCCCGCTCGCCGAGGATCCGCACCGGGGAGGTCCGGAGCATCCGCATCACCCCACCCGCTCTCGACCGCCCGCAGGCGGTACGACGGAACCGTCCAGCGTCATGCTATCCAGCCGCCGCCGCGGACGACCACGCTCCCCGGGCCCACCACCGGCGGCCGGAAAGCGGCGCCGGGCCGGCCTCACGCCGGCCGCCGTTCGACGCCGAAGGGGTCGGTGTCGCCCCGCTCCCCCGCCGGGTCCGGCTGCGGGAGGGCGGCGCAGGTGAGGTCGGCCCCTCCACCGCCGCCCCCCGCCGCGGGGAGGACGCCCTCACGCAGGTAGGCGGTGACGACGTCGTCCACGCAGTCGTTGCCGTTGAAGGAGACGCCGTGGGAGACCCCTCCCTCCTCGACGACCAGCCGCCCCTCGGGGAAGCGGCGGCGCATCGCGTGGGCGCCGGCCAGCGGGGTGGGACCGTCGTCGGTGGCCTGCACCAGCAGGGCCCCCTCGACCCGTGAACCGTCCACCTGGAACCACTCGCCGCCCTCGACCGGCCACGTCATGCACGGCGCGTTGTACCAGGTGTTGCCCCACCCCTGGAAGGGCGCCTGGGCGTGGACCGCCCGGGCGTCGGCGCGCCAGATCGGCCAGCTCCGCGGCCAGGGCGCGTCCGTGCACTCGGTGGCGAGGTAGACGGCGTAGCCGGGGTCGTCCTGCGCGCTCTCCCCGTAGCGTTCGTGGGCGGCCAGCAGCGCCGCGGAGTCCGTGCCCACCACGTGGTCGGCCAGCGCCTTGGCGAGCCTGGGCCAGTAGGCGCTGTTGTAGGCCACGATGATGAAGGTCCCCTCCAGTTCGGTGGGGCCGAGGACGCCCTCCAGCGGCTCGGCCGCCAGGGATTCGCGCAGGCCGTAGTAGCGCTCGGCGACCTCCTCGCCGGTGGTCCCCAGGCGGTAGGTGGCGTCGTTGCGCGCCACCCAGTCGAAGAAGTTGCGGGCCGCCGCGTCCAGCGCGAGGCTCTGGCGGTGGTTGCTCTCGTACCAGGGCAGGTCGGGGTTGACGATGCTGTCGAGCACCAGCCGGCGCACGCGGTCGGGGTACAGCGTCGCGTAGGTGGCGCCGAGGTAGGAGCCGTAGGAGTAGCCGAGGTAGTCGATGCGCTCGGTGCCCAGGGCTGCGCGGACCGCCTCCAGGTCGTGGGCGTTGTCGACCGTCCGCATGTGTTCCAGCAGTTCGCCGTTTGCCTCGCCGCACGCCTTGGCGTAACCGCCCGCGCGGTCCAGCAGTTCGGTCTCGTCCAGCTCGTCGCCCGGCACGGTGTTGGGCCGTACCGGGTCGAAGTAGGTGGGATCGCACGTCACCGACGGGGTGGAGGCTCCAGTGCCGCGGGGGTCGAAGCCCACCACGTCGTAGGAGTCGCGCAGGTCGTCGGGGAGCCCGAGGGCGGTGATCGACGCCCAGGCGCGTCCGGGGCTGCCCGGCCCGCCGGGGTTGACCACGAGCACGCCCTGGCGTTCGCCGCGCGCGGGGACGCGGGACAGGGCGAGGCGGACCACCGGTTCCTCCTGTGGCCGGCCGGCCCGTGGGCTCCGCGCGCCGTCGTGGTCCATCGGGACGGACAGCGTGGCGCACTCCAGCGTCTCGTCCCCTCGCGGGTCGAGGTCGGCGCAGGCGCCCCAGTCGAGGGGCGCCGGTTCCGTGGGGGCCGCGCCGTCCGGTCCCGGTTGCGCGGCGGCACCTCCCGCCATGACGGTGACCAGTGCCGTCCCCACCGCGATCCCCGCCGTCGCGCTCACACGTCTTCTCATCGCTACCACCCCTCGCCGAGAGCACCCGCTCGAATTCTCTCCGTAGCGCGACCTCGCGCGCGGAAGCGACACGGCGGACCCACCGCCCCGCCGGACCCGCCTCCACCGGGGCGGCGATCACGCCGGCCGGAACCGCCCGGCCCAGCGGAGACGCCGTGGAACCTCCGGGCTCCACCCGGCGCCGCGACCCGACGGCGGCACGCCCCGGAGAAGCCACCGGCCCGCACCGGCCGCCCGGAACCCTCCACTCCGGGGCGGGACGGCGGGGAACAGCGGCATGGAACGGCCCTCCCTCACCTGATGAGGGAGCTCTCTCACCCGTCTGGAACGAGGGCGTGGCGGGGACAGGGAAACGCCGACTTTACGACGTAGATTCGAAACGACCGCGAGGATCATCTCCTCGGCGAGGCTCACCGGAGCTGCGCGGAGAAGGCCGGCGCCCCTCCCTCCTTCAGGTACGTCTCGACGAGATCGGTGAGCTCGGCCGGGTAGACCGGCTCGGTGCCGGCCGCGATCTCCTCCAGGTGCCACCAACGCCGCTCTTGGATGTTGTCGGTCTGCGTCCCGGTGACGGCATCGACCCGCGCCGCGTCCACACGGGTGAGGTAGTAGGTCTCCACCTGGCGGCGCTGGACGGTGCCGACCCTGTGATCCTTGATCCGGCGGGCCAGGGGCGGGGACAGCGAGATGCCGTCGAGTCCGAGCTCTTCAGCGACCTCCCGCAGGGCCGCCCCTTCCTCGCTCTCTCCCGCCTCCAGCGAGCCGCCCGGAGTGGCCCAGAAGACGCGGCCGTGGTCGACGATGCGCAGCAGCAGGACGCGGCCGGCCTCGTCCAGGACGATGACACGGGCGGCCCGGCGCAGCGGTGGAGGGGTCGGCGGGGTGCCGTCATCGATGACGCCCTGAGGAGCTCGCATCCCAACGGATGGGCTGAGCACGGCACGGACCTCAGCCGACGCGGGGCCGACTCCTCGGGCGGGAGAGGGGTCGGGGGTCTCCACTGTCATGAACCACGCGGCGCGCACATCGGGTGCGCGCGATCGCGTGACACCTCTCGGTCCGGCCGGTCCCGCACTGCCAGGTCCTCCCGACGACCTTCACACCGAGGCCGGTCCTCTCGGCGGGTTCTTCCCGGGCAAGGCCACACCGCCACCGGAGGCCGCTCCCCCTGTCCGGGCATACCGAACCCCCGCCCCATAGTGATCCAGCCGATCCTCCGGCCAGCCTAGGACGGGGATTCCCGCCTGGCAGGAAGTTCAGGTCACAGCGCGAGAAGGCCACTGAGACCATCCCCGCGTGCGCGGGGAGCACGACCGGCCATACCGGCGCAGCATCAACGGCGAGGGACCATCCCCGCGTGCGCGGGGAGCACTCCGCAC
>NZ_FUWS01000009.1 GCF_900167435.1 Marinactinospora thermotolerans DSM 45154 | reverse complement strand
GCTTCCGCTTTGTTGTGTTCCCACTTTATCAGGTGTTCCGTCCGGCGTCGAATCGGCGCTTTCCGGGTTTCCCTGATGAAACCGGGAATCGGTTCGCGTTTTCCGGAGAGTGTCCAGGTCCCGCGTTCCGTTGTGTCTTCACTTTATCAGGGCGTTCCGACCCCGCCAAACCGGCGATTCCGAACCCGACAACCCCGAAAAGAACTCCCTTTCGACGTCGGAATTCAACGGGGCCGAGGTCGTCCGGATAACCGACAACGACGACACCGTCGGCATCTGATGCGAAGGAAGGGGACACTCACCTGGGTGAGCGGACGTCCCGTGAAGACGGACCCGGACGGCCATCCAGAGCGGATGTCCGCTTCTCCAGATCCTCGGCCTCCCCACTCTACCCGACCCGGACGGATGCCGTGACCGGAGTGATCATGAGGAGGTCGATCGCCTCGTGGCCGGCCTCGAGGGCCGCACCAGGGCGACTCGGAGAACACTACCCCACCTTCTCCCGTGCTCATGCCAGGAGACACGGATCCCGCCGCCCCGGATGGCGCATGCCGGCCAGGCGCCGGAGCGGCATGGGCTTTCGTCTCCCACGCCTATAGCGTTGGACTCCCTGGAGAGAAGAGAGGAGCCGGGTGATGAGCGATCCGACGGACCGCCCCTCAGCGGCGCCGGGGGGAGAGCGCCTGCTCTCCGCCCCCATCGATGCCGTGGCGGACGCGGCCGGGATCGGCGCTGACGCCTCCCTGGTCTACGGGCCCCCCGTGGAGCGCGACTCCGTGACGGTGATCCCGGTCTGCCGGGTCAGTCTCGCCACGGTCGGGGGGAGGAACACATGCGCCTCCTCTGAGCCGTCGAGCGGCCAAGGCGCCGGAAGCGTTCACGCGATTCCCGTCGGCTACATCACGGTCAAGGACGGCGACGCCCATTACACGCCGATCCGCGATCCACTGAAGAACCTGCTTCTTCCGCTCGCCGCGATCGCCTGTCTGACCGCCATCCAGATCGTACGCACCGTCCTGAGACGCTGAGCTGCCGACCATTATCATTCCCGCTCGAAGCGGATTTCCCCCCGATGGAACAGGCGGCCCAGCGTGCACGAGATGGAACCGAAGGACTCCAACGCGACCCAGGTCCTGACGAGAACCGGCGAGTTCGCCTTCCCAGGCGAGTCATGGGAGGTCTCCGTCCGTGAACGCCTGCACGGGGCCGTGGCGCGGTTCGCCGGACCGTTGACCGACCTGGTGGACCGGGATGCCAACGAGGGAGACACGAGGATCCTGGCCACCGACTTCCTCGGTGAGGCGCTCGGTTATGACAAGTACAACGACCTGACCACCGAGTACCAGACCAAGGGCGAGTCCGTCGACTACGGCGTGCGCATCGGCGACCGGATCGTCGCGTTCCTGGAGATCAAGCGGTGCGGTCAGGAATTGGACGTCCGCAGCCTGCGCCAGGCGCGGACGCACGCGGAGGAGCAGGGCGCCGAGTGGCTGCTGTTCACCAACGGGCGCGAATGGCGTTCCTACCACCTGCCGGGCGCCGACGTGTCTCCGCGGTTGATCGTCCAGGTGGACCTGCTCTCCGAGGGCGACGTGGCGGACAAGGTCCACGGGCTGTTCTACCTGACCAAGGACGTGTTCGAGCGGGGGCTGGTCGACGTGGCCCGCAAGGGGCGTGAGGCCTTGGCACCGCCGTCGTTGGCGGGGATCCTGCAGAGCGAGGCCGTGGTCTCCGCGGTTCGTTCGGAGGTGCGCCGGGCCACCTCCTACAGCGCGACCTCCGACGAGATCCTGCGCTCCATTCGCGAGGGGATCATTCCGCCGAGTCTCAAGCCCTGAACGGATCGCGTTTCCGGCCGTTCGCGGGCTGCGGCGCGAAGCCGCGGAACACCTCGCGGGATTCGGGCCCGTTCCCTTTTCGGGGGCGGGCCTGGCCCATTTCGCCCGAGAGCCCGCCTTCGCCCAGGTCACACCGCCCACCAGGCCCATTTCAGGCGGTATCCCGCTTCATGGGAGAAGAGTTCTTTTCGCGGGTTTTCAAGGTTGATGTTCCTCCGCCGTCCTCGTTCTGGAGGGACCTCGGAAGAACAGACGGGGTTGCTCCGATCCTGAAAGCCCGTCGCGACCTTGTGTCAATGGGAGTGGCGTCCCTGTCGTCGGACACGCCGGCCGTTCCCCCACAGATCGACGTCCCACCGGCCGTTCCCGCCGGCCGAGATCCGCGGTTCTCCCGGCGGTCTCTGTTCGACCGATCCGGCCGCTCCACGGCCGATCACCGCGGCCCTCTTGCGTGCTGTCCCGCGGGATCCCGTGCCACGCCGTCGGCCGGCGAGCGGGGACGGGCCTCGGCTCGGGGGAGCTCCACCCCAGCGGGTGCGAGCGCGGGCCGCAGGGGCGCGGGTACCCCGCCGCAGAGGGCCACCGTCGGGCGCTGGGCGGGACGGAGCGGCTGGCCGACGCGCTGCCATCTGGAGACGACACCACGGCCCCGCCACGCCCACCGACGGTGACCTCGAAGGACCGTCTGGGGGACGTGGCGGCCGGTGGCCCTGGAAGCCCGGGAGAACTCGCCTTCTCCACCGACGCCTACGGGGCTGACGGTGCGGCATGGGGGACGACAGGTATCGTCAGGGGCTCCACCGAGGCACCGGGCGGCCCGGTCACCGTGACGCCGCTCCCGAAGGGGCCGCGACGAACGTCGTCCGCGCCCGGCCCATCCCGCCTTTCATGGCCCACCACCGGGCCCGTCCGCCTCCTTCCTCGCTGAGGGGCAGGGCGCGCGGCGGCCGGCACGGACGAGACGGTGAGCCAGGGGTCATGGGCCGGTCCGACGTCTGGGCGGCCCAGGAGGGCTGAGATGACCGGGAGGGGCGTCGTCCCGTCCGACCACGGTCGGGCTGGGACAGGCCCGCCGCCTTCTCTACGGTGCCTTTTCGGCTTTCTCGGTCCGATGACCCGATGCCGAGTGCGTACGTCTGTGTCCCTGGGTATACCGTGCGCCTGGGCGGTATGGAACCGCGTGGCCGTTCCCGGCCGGTTCGCCCCTTTGCGTCTCCGGCCCCACGAACGGTCCTCGATCGACGTGTTCGGAAGGCGTGTTGTGGGGCGGCGAAATCGCGAGAAGGTGGCCGGGTTCAAAACGCGCGGGCCTGCTGACGGTCCTCACTCCCCCGCGCGTGTCCTCGGCGTGGTGACCCCATGACCTCCGAGAAAGACGTCGCGGGCAACGGACGGTGGCTGGTGTGGCTGCTGGGTTCGGTGGTCCTCACCCAGACCGCTCTGAACCTCGCCCGGCCCCTGCTGTCCTACCGGGCCATCTCCTTTGGCGCCGACGAACTGGCCATCGGCCTGATCACCGCGGCCTACGCGCTGGTCTCCGTCGTTTCGGCCGTCCCGTTGGGGCGTTTCACCGATCGCTATCCCCGTTCCCCCTTGGTGATCGTCGCGGGAACGCTCCTGCTGGCCGCCGCTCCGGTGCTCATGGCCCTGTCGACGTCGTTGTGGACGCTCGCGCTGGGCGGGACGGTGCTGGGACTGGGGCACCTGGTGTTCATGATCGCCGGCCAGGGACTGGTGGCCCGGTTGTCCCCCGAGGACGGGCTGGACCGCAACTTCGGCTGGTTCACCGCCGCGGTGTCGGTGGGACAGATGGCCGGCCCGGCGCTGGCCGGTGCCCTGCTGGGGGAGGCGTCGGGGGCCGCGTTGCGCGAGCCGACCCGTATGGCGTTGCTGGTGGCGGTGGTCGTCGCCTTGCTGGCGTTGCCGGGGTTGCTGGGCGTGGCCCGCGGCGGAGGCGGCCGGGTTCCCCCCACGCCGGAGCGCGGGCCACGGCTGCCGCTGACCGGGTTGCTGCGCAGCCCGGGGATCCCGACGGGGTTGTTCGTGAGCCTGGCGCTGTTGGCCGCCGTGGACATCCTGACCGCCTACCTGCCGCTGATCGCGGAGCAGAACGGCATCGCCCCGACGGTCGCCGGTGCCCTGTTGAGCCTGCGCGCGGCCGCGTCGATCGCCTCCCGGCTGCTCCTGCCCGTCCTGTTGAGGCGCTGGAGCCGTCGTGCCCTGATCGTGGTGAGCGCCGCGGGCGCGGCGGTCGCGTTGGCGGTGGTGCCGCTGCCGTTGTCGGGACCGGCCGTCATGGCGGTCGCGCTGGGGGTCGGCGGTTTCCTGTTGGGGCTGGGGCAACCGTTGACGATGACCACGGTGGTGCGGGCGGTCCCCGCGTCGGCGCGGAGCACCGCGTTGGCGTTGCGCTTGATGAGCAACCGGGTGGGTCAGGTGGCCATGCCGGCGGGGGCGAGCCTGGTGGCGACGGCGACGGGCGTGGGCGGGGCGTTGTGGTTCACCTGTGCGGTGCTCGCGCTGGCCGCGGGCGCGGCGGCGCGCACCCCGGGGGACTGAGCGCCGGGCCGATCACCGTGGCCGGTGACCGTCCGGGTCGGACATGACCTGGAAGTCCAGCCAGGGTGGGACGGCCTCGGGTGCTTCTCTTCCCGGTCGGGGAGGGGCAGGGTGGGAGCGTCACCCACCGCACCGGAGGTAGGACACATGGCGACGGAGGCTTCCCTTGCCCGCCTGCTCGCGATCCCGGTCGCGGCGCTCTTCCTGGGATCGGCCACCGCCGCTCCCGCCGCCGCGGCCGACGAGCAGCCCTGCGTCTTCGACGGTGAGTACCAGACGTTGCCCACCGGCCGCAGCATCGCGGTCGAGCGCTGTCCCGACTGGTCTCCTCGTCCCGATGGGCGCATCCCGGTGTACGAGTCGCCCCACGGCGGTACCGCGGTGGGGTGGCTGAACGAGACCGGGCCCCGCGCCAACTGGTACGTCTGCCAGGTCAGCGGAGCCCGCCAGGACCTGAGCGGATACTGGAACACCTGGTGGGCGTTGACCAGGTCCGACACCGGGGCGTGGGGATGGGTCAACGAGGTGTACTTCCGGGGTGGCGGCAATGGCGAGGCCGACGGCGGCCTGGCCGGCGACTGTCCCCGGTTGGAGTGACGGGTCCACGGCACGGCAGGGGACCGGAGCGGGCGCTCCTCATCCACCCGCTCCGATCCGGTCCTGGGCCGGCGAACCTTTCTATTAGGAAAGCTTCCTAATAGTTGAGCCGACCGTAGTACCTGCTCCGCTACCAGTCAACAGTCAGGTCGTTATCCATCTCCTCCCGCGGGTAGCCGCGCCCGGGAACCCGCCCTGTAAGGGAGGAGAAGGGTGACGGAGAACCCCGACAGCTATCCGCCGATCGCCGAGCACGGAATGATCGGCGACATGCGCACCGCGGCGCTGGTGAGCACCCGGGGAGGCATCGACTGGTTCTGCTGCCCCCGGTTCGACTCCCCCAGCGTGTTCGCCTCCCTCCTGGACCCCGAGCGGGGCGGCCACTGGACCATCACCCCCACCTGCGAGGTCTCCAACACCCAGCAGAACTACTTCCCCGAGTCCAACATCCTCGTGACCCGCTTCCTCACCGTGGACGGCGTGGTGGAAGTGCAGGACTTCATGCCGGTGCTGCGCGCCCACGACCCCGACCACCGCCAACTCCTGGTCCGCCGGGTCGTCGCCGTCCGCGGCTCCATGCGGATGCGTGTCACCGTGGATCCGCGGATGGACTACGGACGCACCGCCCACACCGTCCGCCGCGACGAACGTGGCATCTGGTTCCTCGGCGCGGACCTGGAACTGTGCCTGCGCACCAGCGTCGACCTGCGGCACGAGAACACCGGCGGCGCCGCCGGCGAGTTCCGGATCGCGCACGGCGAGACGGAACTGTTCGTCCTGGAGGTCCTCGAACCCGGTGACCACCGCGACCCGCCCCCCGATCGCCCGGCCGACGTCGAGGGACTGTTCGACGCGACCGCGGCCTTCTGGCGCGGCTGGCTGTCCGCGTGCACCTACACCGGACGCTGGCGGGAGATGGTGCAGCGCTCCGCGCTGACGTTGAAGATGCTCACCTACGAGCCGACCGGCGCGATCATCGCCGCGCCGACGACCTCGCTGCCCGAACGGATCGGCGGCGAACGCAATTGGGACTACCGCAGGGTATGGCTGCGCGACGCGGCCTTCTCGCTGTACGCGCTGCTCCAGTTGGGGTTCACCGAGGAGGCCGAGGCGTTCACGGGATGGCTGTGCGCCCGTTTCCGCGCGCCCTCCGACGAGGAGTTCGGTCCGTTGCGCGTGATGTACACGGTGGACGGGGACAGCGATCCCACCGAGGAGGAGCTGCGCCATCTGGCCGGCTACCGCGGATCGGCACCGGTACGGATCGGCAACGCCGCCTCCGAACAGCTCCAACTGGACGTGTACGGCGAGATCTTCGACGCGCTCTACCTCTTCGACAAGTACGACACGGGGCTGTCCCTGGACACCTGGCGGCACCTCACCGAAACGCTGGACTGGCTGTGCACCCACTGGGACCGACCCGACGCCGGCATCTGGGAGAAGCGTGGCGTGGAGGGCCGGCACACCTTCTCCCGGTTGATGACCTGGGTGGCGATCGAGCGGATGATCCGCATGGCGCGCCGGCGCGGCCTGCCGGGCGACATCGCCGAATGGACCCGGGCGCGCGACACCGTCCACCGGCAGATCCTGGAAGAAGGGTGGAACGAGGAGCTGAAGGCGTTCACCCAGCGTCTGGGAGAGCCGATCCTGGACGCCTCGATGCTGCTGATGCCCATGGTGAAGTTCACCTCCCCCACCGACCCGCGGTTCCTCTCCACGTTGGAGGCCATCGAGGAGCACCTGACGACCGACAGCCTGGTGTTCCGCTACGACGCCGACGCGGTGGACGACGGAATGGACGCCGAGGAGGGGACCTTCTCGCTGTGCTCGTTCTGGTACGCCGAGGCCCTGACCCGGGCCGGCCGCCTGGAGGACGCGCGGCTGGTCCTGGAGAAGATGTTCACCTACGCCAACCACCTGGGGCTGTACTCCGAACAGATCGGGCTGAGCGGTGACCAGCTCGGCAACTTCCCCCAGGCGTTCACCCATCTCGGACTGATCAGCGCCGCGCTGAACCTGGACCGCACCCTGGGTTGACGGGGATCGGGCGGGTAGCCCGACGCCATGGGACACATACGCATCGGCACCGCCTCGTGGACCGACCGTTCACTGGTCGAGTCGGGCTGGTACCCGCCGCAGGCCCGCACCCCCGAGCAACGGCTCCGCTTCTACGCCTCGCGTTTCCCCGTGGTCGAGGTGGACGCCACCTACTACCACCCGCCGGCCGAGCGGACCTCACTCGCCTGGGTGGAACGGACTCCGCCGGACTTCGTCTTCAACGTCAAGGCGTTCTCCCTGTTCACCCACCATCCGACCCGCCCCTCGGCGCTGCCGGTCCCGTTGCGGGCGGCGGCGGCCAAGAGCGCCAACCGCAACGGCAACCTCTACGTCGCCGACGCCGACCCCGGCCTGGTGACGGAGATGTGGGACCGCTTCCGCACCGCGCTGGCCCCGCTCCAGCGCTCCGGCAAGCTGGGAGCGGTGCTGTTGCAGTTTCCGCCCTGGTTCCCCGCCGGCGCCGAGCGCCGGCGCTACATCCTGGAGTGCCGGGAGCGGTGCGCGCCGATGCGCGTGTGCGTGGAGTTCCGGCACGCATCGTGGCTGCGCGAGGAGAACCGCGAGGAGACGCTCCGTTTCCTGGTGGACAACGACCTGCCCTATGTGTGCGTGGACATGCCGCAGGGCCACACGAGCTCGGTCCCACCATTGGCCGCGGTCACCTCCCCCGATCTGGCCGTGGTCCGGTTCCACGGCCGTTCCCGGCACTGGGACAGCGGGGACAAGCGCGCCCGGTTCGCCTACCGCTACGACGACGCCGAGCTGTCGGAGTGGGTGCCGCGGATACGGCACCTCGCCGACGAGGCCGCGGCGGTCCACGTCGTGATGAACAACTGCAACCGTGACTGGGCGCAGCGCAACGCCGAGCGGCTGGCGGAGTTGCTCGGCGAGGGAACGGAGACGATCGTCCCCCACGCGGGAGGAGCGCCTCGGGGAAGGGGAGACGTCGAAAGATGACCGCGGGTTCACCGTTTCCCCCTTCCCTCACCGTGCGCTCATGACGTATTACTCAGAGACCGCATCCCATCGGACGGAAGGGTCTCCCCCATGCGTCTCGTCATCCGCCGCGCCGTCACCGCGGTCGCCACCGCGGCGGCCGCCGTCCTGCTCACACTGCCGACCGCCACAGGCGCCCACGCCGCGCTCACCCCCGAGCAGGTGCGCGGCGTCACCGACACCTACCTCTTCGCGACGCCGCTGGCGGAGTTCGACGCGATCCGCGACCAGCGTCCGCACGCCGACCAGCTCGTCTGGGACTCCGACGGGTGCAGCTGGTCCCCGGACGAGCCCTTCGGGTACGAGTTCCTGTCCAGCTGCGAGCGCCACGACTTCGGCTACCGCAATTACAAACAGCAGTCCCGGTTCACCGAAGAGGCGCGGCTGCGTATCGACAACCAGTTCCGCACCGACATGTACTCGGTGTGCGGCGGCAACGTGCTGTGCCGTGGGGTCGCCGTCATCTACTACAACGCCGTGCGGGAGTTCGGCGGGTCGGGGGTCAGCACGGCCGAGGCCCTGGAGCGGGCGAACGCGGTCGAGCGCGCCGAGTCCTACCTCGCGCGCCACGCGGTCGGGTAACCGCCCCGGTTCAGCGGCGTCCCGACAGGAAGCGCTCGGTGAAGAAACGGATGTCGCTGTTGATCATCGCGACGTCGAGATGGATCTCGACGTCGCGACCGACGAACAGCCTGGCCCCGGGGACGGGCGGCATCGCGTCGATGCCGAAGTCGAAGCGGTCGAGCCTGGCGGTCCCGGTGAGGCCGATCATCGTGGCGTCGCCGAAGGGGTAGGGCTGTTCGCCGAGGAAGGAGCCGGTCAGCGGCAGGGGCGCGGTGATCCCCTTGACCGTGAGCTCGCCGTGGAAGATCCAGGTTCCGGGGGTGGGGGCGGGCTCGGCGTGGGTACCGCGCCAGTCGATCGTGGGGAAGCGGTCGACGTCGAGGAAGTCGGAGGAGCGCAGGTGCTCGTCCCTGCGGGCGATGCCGGTGTCGATGCTGGCCGCCTCGACCGAGACGCTGGCCGAGCTCTTCTCGGGGTCCTCGGCGACCCACACGACCCCCGAGACTCTGCCGAACCGGCCGCGTACGCGCACCAGCCCCTGCATTCCGGCGGTGAAGCCCACGGTGGAGTGGACAGGGTCGACGTACCACGTGTCGGCCTGAGGGAGGGCGGGTGTGTGCGGTTCCATGTCACCGTCCTCGACGACGTGTAGGCGTACCGTTCGTCGTGTGTCGTCGCCCATGTACGCGCCCCTCCGTTTCTCCAGCGCCACCGATGATCATGTGTCCCTCGGGTAACCGTAGCCACATATGTGAGCGTTGGGGCGCCGGATTCCCCTTCCGCTTCGGACCCATCGGCGTCCGGGGCGCCACGCCGGCCCCGCCTCCGGGGCGGGGCCCTTCACCCCTTCTGGCAGCCGGGGCACCAGTACAGCGTGCGTCCGGCCAGCTCCTCGGCTCGGACATGGGTACCGCACATGCGGCAGGGCAGGCCGGTGCGGTAGGAGACGTAGAAGGCGTCCTCGCGCGGGACCGGCCGCAGCTCGGGATCGGGGCGGTCCTCGGGTCGGGTGGTGATGATCCGTCCTTCTCGTACGCCGTCACCGAGCATGGCGGTGACGTCGTCCCACAGCGCCTGCCACTGGGCGCGCGACAGTTCGCGGCCTGGGCGGTGCGGTTCGATGCCGGCGCGAAACAGCGACTCCGCCCGGTAGATGTTGCCGATCCCGGCGATCACGTCTTGGCGCATGAGCAAAGCGGCGATCGGGGTGCGCGAACGGCGGACGACGTCCCAGGCCCGCTCGGGGTCGGCGTCGCGACGCAAGGGGTCGGGGCCGAGCCGGGCGCGCACCGCCTCTTTCTCGTCTTCTCCCAGGACTTCGCAGGCCGAGGGGCCGCGTAGGTCGGCCCAGCCGGATGCGGAGGCGAAGCGGACCCGGACCGCGCCCACGGGCGCCGGGGGGACGACGAAGCCGTCGGCGTCGTGGAGGAGTTCCCGTTCGTTCCCTGACGCGACGCGCGGGGCGCCGAGGCTGCGTTCCCCCGCGGCGTCGCCGAACGTCCAGGCTCCGTAGAGCCCCAGGTGCACGCGGAGCCACTCGGCCGAGTCGAATCCGAGGAACAGCTGTTTGCCGTGGGCCTCCGCGGCGGTGAGCACCCGCCCGTCGAGGCGGCGCGCGCCGTCGGCGAAGCGCCCTTGGGGGCTGGAGACCCGTAGCCGCGTGCCCACGAACGTCGTGGTGAAGTGCGCCGCCAGCCGGTGCAGGGTGTGGCCCTCGGGCACCGTGTTCCTCCCTGTGTGTCCGCCGGTCACGGGCGCCCTGGAGGGCTCCCCGGCCGTCTCGCACCCTACCTGCGCGAAGGACCGAAACGGACAGCGTTTTCTCCCATGCAATTGCATGGGCGGCCGGCCCGAAAAAGCCGACCGCCCAGGACATAGCAGCTACATCTCCAGCGTCTCCTCGATGTTCTTCAACAGGTGCCGGGCCAGCGCCAGGTTCGCCCGGCTACGGTCCAGCGCCAGATAGAGGAACAGCCCCTGCCCCTTACGGCTGGTCAGAGGCCGGATGAGGTGATACTGGCTGCTCAGGGTGATGAGGACGTCCTCGATGCCGTCCTTGAGGCCGAGCTGATCGATCGTGCGCATCTTCGCCCGCACCACCTCGGTGTTCCCCGCGGAGGCGACCGTCAGGTCCAGGTCGTTGGTGGTGCTCAGCGAACCGAGCGACATCCCACTGCCGTAGTCGACCACGGAGGCGCCGATGGCGCCGTCGATGGTCATCATCTCCTTGAGGGCCGCGTCCAGGTTGGGCATTGCCTCTCCTCCACTCGATCGGTGTGTTGCGGACTCGGGTGCGTTGTCGTGGTCGGGATCCTCCTGGCGCTTCACCAGCAGCCGTCCGACGCGGTGCAACAGTGGTCTCTTCACGCCGCTCCAGTCCTCAGGCTCCGCAACGGCGGCTCCACGGGCGCGGAACACAGCTCCCGCAGCGCGCCGAGCACACGCCGTAGCGTCGCCGGGTCGGGCGTCTCCCAATCGACCGGTTGGCCGCCCGCCCGGAGCCTGCGCGTGGGATCGCGGTAACGACGCGGCAGGGCCCTCGTACGCCGCTGCGGCGGTCCGGGCGGCGGGGAGAACGCCTCTGCCAGGCCCGCCGGCGGCCGTGCCGCGAAATGACGTAATGCTCTGAGCGCCAGGCCGACGTTGCCGCTCTCGCGGTCCATACGAAGCTGGATACAAAAACGTGTTCCCGTCGGCAGGCTCAGCACCGCGACCAGCAGATAACCGCCGGAAGTGGTGAGCACGACGTCTTCGAGATCGTTTCCGTCCTCTCGGGATACCAGGTCGAGATCGGCGACGAACGCGCGGACAAGGGCGGCCACCCCGTCCGTCCCATCGGAACCTCCCCGGATTCCATGACCGAATTCGGCCAGGACCCGGTCATTCGTGTAATCGACCAAAGACACACTGCGCGCACCGGGGAGCTGCAGGAACTCCCTCATCTGTTCGTTGATCGCGGGCACTGCGTTCCTTCACGTGTCGTTACGGCACGCCTGTCAAGACAGACCCGGCACGCCGTGAATGCCGCCACTCCGGGACGGAAGTGAGCGTATTCCCCTCAGCCACGAAACGCAGCGATTTCCATCGAAATTCACAATTACGGCGCTCTTCGCCCAAGAGATGATCTTGTTTCCTCTCCTGGGCACGCCGGCCTAGCAAATATCGCTACGGAAGTAAACGGGCGAAAGTCCCGCCGTTTCCCTGTTTCCCCCCCTGACACCGGACGGAGAACCCGCCGGCGCCCGGAGCACGCGGGACACCCCTTGGACGACGTGGTGTCCGTACGTTCGGTGGAAGCGATCGCGCGGGATCCCGCCCCTTTCCCGCGACGCCGTGAAGGCGTCTCCTCCCCCGCCCAGACCCGCGGCGCGTCCTTGCGCGCGGCATCGCGAGGAGACCGCGGGGGAAGAACGCGAAACCGGCCGGCTCCGCCCCGTCTCCCAAAGGACGCGCGGGCGCGCAGACCGCCGTGGCGCGGTCGGCCCCGCTCCGTCTGGACACCGGGTGCCACCGTCCCCCACGCGGGCTGGGCGTGGCACCTCACCCGTCGGTCAACATGCGCAGCGCGAACCACAGTTCGGCGCGGTAGTCGGGATCGTCGAGGTCCCCGGGGAGCAGTTCGCGGATGCGGGTGATCCGGTAGCGCAACGTGTGCCGGTGGACCCCCAGCGCGTCGGCCGCGGCGTCCCAACGGCCGGACGCGGCGAGGTAGGCCCGCAACGACCCGACCAGGTCGCCGGCCGAACGGTGCGCCAACAGCGGGGCCAGCAGGTCACCGGCGATGCGTTCCCCCGAGGGCGTGTCGAGGAGCCCGAGAAGGCCGCCGGGCAGGTCACCGTGGCGGACGACTCCACCACCCTCCCGACGGGCCGCCTCCAACGCCCGCTCCGCCTGGGTACGGGCCGTGGGAAGGCTGTCGTAGCCGCAGGGCTCGCTCTCCCCCACCGGTCCCTCCACCACCCCGGACAGGATCTCCCCCGGACGCTCCCCCGCCGCGCCGAGGACGGTGAGACGTCCGTCGAGTTCGGCGACCAGGCAACCGTCCAGCGCGGGGTCCCACAAGGGAGCGGTCTCGGCTCCGGCGTCGGCGAGGGCGACCGCCACCGGTTCGGCGGGAAGCGCGGCGCGCAACCGGTCCGCTCCCGGCCCCCGCGCGGCGATCGCGCCGTCGAGCAGGGCGGCCAGCACCCCTCCCTGGATCCCCTCGCCGCGGACCGGCTCGGTGCGGGCCAGTTCCAGCGACAGCAGCGAGATCGCGGCGTTGACGAGGGTGCGTTCGTCGGGACCGAGCCCGCGCTCCCCGCCGACCGCGAGGAAGCCGCGGATCCGACCGCCGACGCCGAGCGGTTGCAGGGCGACGCTCTCCCCCACGGCCGACACCGAGGCCCCGGCGCGGTAACGGGAGTCGCGCAGGCGGTGCACCTCCCGGCCGAGCTCGACGGCCCGGTGGGCCGCGCCGGCCGGGAAGGCGTGCCGCAGCGCCCCGTCGGGGGCGAGGAGGAGGACCCAGCCACCGAGTTCGGCACCGAGCCGGTCCACGACCGCGTCGGCGCCGCGCAGGGCCGCCTGGGTGAGCTGCCGCTGCGCCGCGAAGGCGCGGGTGAGCCCCTCGTACTGTTCCCGGGCGAGGAGGCGGGAGACCTCCTTGCCGATCGCGATGAAGGGGGTGGGGCGGGGCACCTCGATCAGGGGCAGCCCGAGTTCGGTGGCCGCTTCGACGAGGTCGGCGGGCACCTCCGGATGGGTGACCCCGCTACCGAACCCCAGCCCCGCGACCTCGCGGCCGACCAGGCGGCGAACGTAGTCGCGGGCGGCCCCGAGGTCGTCGTGCCAGCGCACGCCGGTCGTCAGGACGAGCTCACCGCCCTCCAGGTAGGGGGTGGGATCGGTGAGTTCGCTGACCGCCACCCAGCGCACCTGGCGATCGAGCTGCTCGCCGCCGGTGAGCAGGCTGAGACGCAGGCGCGGGGTCCGCAGAAGCGTTCCGAGTGTGGGCGGCACGGCTGGATTCCTCGTTGGTCGCCAAAGATCACGCGCCCGCGGTGGGCGGCCGGGGCGTACTTCGGATCGTCTCGGCCGAAATGGCCAAGTCAGACTCCCAATCTTATCCACCGCGGCGATAACCAGTGGACCGGCGCGGCCATAGGGTCGGCCCTGTTGACCAGGTATCACGTATCTGGACGAGACCGATAAGGGAGGACAGGCCTATGGCCACCACTGGCCCGGAGATCGCGCAGGAGCGCCGGATCGTCACCGAGATCCCTGGCCCGAAGTCGCGCGCGCTGCAGGAACGCCGCCTCAAGGCCGTGGCCCAGGGCGTGGGCAGCTCCCTCCCCGTCTACGTGGAGCGCGCGGGCGGCGGCATCGTCGAGGACGTCGACGGCAACGCGCTCATCGACTTCGGCGCGGGCATCGCGGTGACCAACGTGGGCAACGCCAACCCGCTCGTGGTCGCCCGCGCCCAGGAGCAGCTCGCGAAGTTCACCCACACCTGCTTCATGGTCAACCCCTACGAGGCCTACGTCGACGTCTGTGAGGCGCTGAACCGGATCACCCCCGGCGACCACGAGAAGCGCTCCATCCTGCTGAACTCCGGCGCCGAGGCCGTGGAGAACGCGGTCAAGATCGCGCGTAACGCGACGGGCCGCCAGGCCGTCGTCGTGTTCGACCACGCCTACCACGGCCGCACCAACCTCACCATGGCGCTGACCGCCAAGAACATGCCCTACAAGCAGGGGTTCGGTCCGTTCGCCGGCGAGGTCTACCGGATGCCGATGGCCTACCCGTTCCGCTGGCCGACCGGCGCCGAGGAGTGCGGTCCGCAGGCCGCCGCCCAGGCGATCGAGCAGATCACCAAGCAGATCGGCGCCGAGAACGTGGCCGCGGTGCTCATCGAGCCGATCCAGGGCGAGGGCGGCTTCATCGAGCCCGGCGCGGGCTTCCTGCCGGCCCTGGTGGAGTTCTGCCGTGAGAACGGCATCGTCTTCATCGCCGACGAGGTGCAGACCGGTTTCGCCCGCACCGGTGACATGTTCGCCTGCGACCACGAGGGCATCGTGCCGGACCTGATCACCACGGCCAAGGGCATCGCCGGCGGTCTCCCGCTGGCCGCGGTGACCGGGCGGGCGGAGCTGATGGACGCGGTGCACGGTGGCGGCCTGGGCGGCACCTACGGCGGCAACCCGGCCGCGTGCGCCGCCGCCCTCGCCGCGCTGGAGACCATCGAGTCGGAGAAGCTGGTGGAGCGGGCCCGCGCCATCGGCGAGACGATGCTGTCGCGCCTGCGCGCCCTGGCCGAGCGCTACGACATCATCGGCGATGTCCGCGGCCGTGGCGCGATGATCGCGATCGAGCTGGTGGCGGGGGCCGGCGACAAGACCCCCAACACCGCGGCGCTCGCCGAGATCGTCCGTTACTGCCACTCCCAGGGCCTCGTGCTGCTGACCGCCGGCACCTACGGCAACGTCATCCGGATGCTGCCGCCGCTGGTGATCGGCGACGACCTGCTCAACGAGGGGCTGGACATTCTGGCCGAGGCCTTCGCCCGGCTGTAGCCGCCGCCCCGTAGGTCTTCGCGACGGTCGTTCCGCGGGCCCGTGTCCCCTGGTGGGGACACGGGCCCGCGGCGTTTCTGCACGATGAGCTCGATGGGGAGTACGCTGCGTGATGGGTGCCCGAAACCCAGCACCGTAGCCGTGGCATCACACGGCGCCTCTCCATAATCCGAGCAGACATTATGGACATGCACCGCAGAAGGTAAAGAACTCGGGGGACATGTTCGCTTTGTCGCTACGTAGAGTTATTATCTCCATGCTGACCGTCACAGAAATCGGCCCGAGCCATTCCGGATTCCATACACATCTGGTTGAATAAAGAGCCGATAACTATTGGCCCGCCAGACTGTCCTAAACCACGGGGGGAGCAAGGACGTTGAGCGGTCTGAGCATCATGTGCGATCGCGGCACAACGAATGCGGACACAAGCGACAAAACATACATCTTTGACCCGGACGCTCTCACGACCGCGCAGCTCATGGGAGACGCCTGCGCCATCTGCCATGTGAGGTGGCCCCGGCCCCGCTGCCCGCTGGGAGAACTCCCCGACGGCAGTGGCGTCTACGGATGCGACGAGTGCGCCGGAATCGCGGTCGCCCACGCCACGCGCGCCCGCGCGTTCGCGATGCACTAGCGCCGTCACCGCGCGAGCGAGCGCTCCGGGTCCAGGGGGAGATGAGGACCCGGAGCGCTCTTCACGGCGCGCCCGCTTCCATGGGGGGAGGAGGGGAATTGAGCGCGCCATCCCGGTGTGCTCACAACGCTCCCACCACCGCGCGGCCACGACCGCCCAGCGGGAACCACACACCACGATACTGCGTGTAGCGGTCCGGGGACCTTAAGTAGGCGAACTCTTCCCGATTCCGACGTTCACGGCTCAGCCGTTCGTCGGGAACCCCAGATTCACCCCGCCCTGTCCGGAGCCCGGCCAGCGCGTGGTGACGGCCTTGGTCCGGGTGTAGAAGTGCACTCCCTCGGTACCGTGCGCGTGCGAATCGCCGAACAACGACTCCTTCCACCCGCCGAAGGAGTAGTAGGCCATCGGCACCGGGATCGGCACGTTGACGCCGACCATCCCCACCTCGACCTCGTTGTGGAAGCGCCGCGCCGCGCCACCGTCCCTGGTGAAGACCGCCGCCCCGTTGCCATAGGGACTGGCGTTGACCAGCTCCAGCGCGGCGTCGTAGTCGGGAACACGCAGCACCGACAGCACCGGGCCGAAGATCTCGTCGCGGTAGCAGCTCATCTCGGGCGTGACATGGTCCAGCAGCGACGGTCCCAGCCAGAACCCCTCGGGGCTCCCCCCGACCACCGGGTGCACGCGGCCGTCGAGAGCCAGTGTCGCCCCCTCGCGCACGCCGGACTCCAGGTAGGAGGCGACCTTGTCACGGTGCGCTCCGGTCACCAGCGGCCCCATCTGACTGCGCTCGTCGTGCCCGGGGCCGACCCTCAGCCGGGCCGCGCGTTCCCGGACGCGCTCCACCAGCGCGTCGGCGACCGGCTCGACCGCGACGATCGCGGAGATCGCCATGCACCGCTCCCCCGCCGAGCCGAACGCCGCCGACACCGCCGCGTCGGCCGCGAGGTCGAGATCCGCGTCGGGAAGGACCACCATGTGGTTCTTCGCCCCGCCGAGCGCCTGGACACGCTTTCCGTGTCGGGCCGCGGTCTCATAGACGTGGCGGGCGATCGGTGTGGACCCGACGAAGCTCACCGCCTTGACGTCCGGATGCTCCATGAGGGCCGTCACCGCCTCCCCGTCGCCGTGCACGACGTTGAACACCCCGTCGGGAAGGCCGGCACGGGCCCACAGACCCGCGAGGAAGTTCGCCGCGGAGGGGTCCTTCTCGCTCGGTTTGAGCACGAAGGTGTTGCCGCACGCGATCGCGACCGGGAAGGTCCACATCGGCACCATCGCCGGGAAGTTGAACGGCGACACCGCGGCGACCACGCCCAGGGGCTGCAGGACGGAGAAGGCGTCCACCCGGGTGGAGACGTTCTCCGAGTACCCCCCCTTGAGCAGGTGCGGGATGCCGCACGCGAACTCCACCACCTCCAGCCCGCGAGCGATCTCGCCGGCCGCGTCGGAGACCACCTTGCCGTGCTCGGAGCTGATGAGGCGGGCGAGCTCGTCGGCGCCGGCGTGCAACAGCTCCCGGAACCGGAACAGCACCGAGGTGCGCCGGGACAGCGAGGCGTCGCGCCAGGCCGGGAAGGCCTCGACGGCGGCGGCGACCGCCGCGTCGACCTCGGCCCCGCCGGCGAGGTCGACGGTGCCCGTGACGGCGCCGGTCGCCGGATCATAGATGTCACCGCGACGACGGGCGGGTCCGGTGTGGGACCGGCCGCCGATCCAGTGCGTGACGTGCTTGCTCAAGGGATCCTTCTCCGTTTCTCGGTGGGGTGCCCGGCCCGCGGCGTTCGGGCCGGGCGGTGGGGGTCAGCGGGCGGCGGCGTCGACCGCGGTGATGGCCTCGACCAGGATGTCCCGCCCCTCGCGGGCCTCCTCCTCACTGAGCGTCATCGGGGGAGCCATGCGCAGGGTGTGGCCGTGCAGGCCCCCCTTGCCGATGAGCAGGCCACGCCGGCGGGTCTCCTCCAGGACCGCGGCGGCCAGGCGCGGGCTGGGTTCGCCGCTGTCGGGCTCGACCATGTCCACCGCGAACATCAGGCCGCGACCGCGCACCGCGCCGACCGTGGCGAGCGAGGCGGCGAGCGGCCGCAGCCCGTCCAGCAGTACCGGCCCCAGGCGCGCGGCGTTGGCCTGCAGGTCGTGGTCGAGCAGGTAGTCCAGGGTCGCGTTGGCCGCGGCGGTGGAGACGGGGTTGCCGCCGAAGGTCGCGACCCCATTGGCGGGCAGTCCGTCCATGAGGTCGCCGCGGGCGACCACCCCGCCGATCGCGAACCCGTTCCCCAGCCCCTTGGCGAACGTCATCGCGTCGGGAACGACGCCGTGGGCGCCGATCCCCCAGAAGTGCGATCCGGTACGCCCCCAACCGGTCTGCACCTCGTCGGAGACGAACAGGATCCCGTGCTCGTCCAGGACCTCCTTGTAGGCGGCGAACAGCCCTTCGGGGGCCATGGCGAACCCGCCCACCCCCTGCACCGGCTCGGCGATCAGACAGGCGACGTCGGGGGCGGTCGCGGTGGCGAGGACGTCCCGCAGGTCGGCCACGCACACCTCGACGTACTCCTCGTCGCCCATCCCGCGGAAGGCCGGATGGTCGCGGTCGGTGCCGTGCAGGTAGTGGACGTTGAGCGGGGACAGCGAGGAGTTCTTCCAGCCGCGGTTGCCGGTGACCGCGATCGTCCCGTAGGAGCGACCGTGGTAGCTGTTGCGCATGGCCAGGACCTGGTCGGAACCGCGCGCGCAGGTCGCCAACAGCAGTGCCGTCTCGTTGGCCTCGGTACCGGAGTTGGTGAAGAAGACCTTGGCGTCGGGGATGCCCGACAGCCGGGCGATCTTCTCGGCCAGCTCGACCTGGCCGCGCAGGAGGTAGAGCGTGGAGGTGTGCGCGACACCTCGGGCGAGCTGGCGCTCCACCGCCTCACGCACCTCGGCGACGTCGTAGCCGAGCATGTTGGTGACGATGCCGGCGAAGAAGTCGAGGTAGGTGACACCGTCGGCGTCGGTGACCCGGTTCCCCTTGCCGGTGACGATCTCGATGGGGTTGTCGTAGTAGAGGGCCAGCCATGAGGGCATGACCGCGCGGTGACGTGCGAGCAGATCCGACATGACCCAAGTCTCACCGCTGTCGCCGGCCTTCGCCAGGTGCGGGGTGTCGGTTTCGGCTCCGGCGAGTTGACAGACTGTCAATCCGGCTTGGAATCCGCGTCGTCGTCGCCCGATTCCGCCGCCGTGGGCGCCCAGCGCCCACCCCGGCCTTTGCAACCTGTAAGGAGGAGGCCCCTTCCGCCTGACATGCCGCCACTACACTGACGACGTGTTGCCCACCCTGGCCGACGTGCTCCGCCTGCCACCGCTCCAGCGCGCGCGCCCCAGGGTCGTCGTGGGTGCCGAGCACCTCGACCGCACCGTGCGCTGGGTCCACATCGCCGAGGTCACCGACCTGGCCCACCTGCTCCGTGGCGGGGAGCTCGTCTTGACCACCGGGATCGCGATGCCCGACGACCCCGCCGCGCTACGCCGCTACGTCACCGACCTCGCGGCCGTCGGGGTGAGCGGCATCGCCGTCGAACTCGGTCGCAAGTACCACTCGGTCCTTCCCGGGGCCCTGCTGGAGGCCGCCCGGGACGTCGGTGTCCCGGTCGTCTCCCTGGACCGCGAGGCCCGGTTCGTCGAGATCACCGAGGCGGTGCACAGCCGGGTCGTCAACGAGCAACTGGAGGAGCTGCGCGAATCCGAACGGCTGCACGCGGTGTTCACCGAGCTGTCGGTCGAGGGGGCCCGGCCCGAACAGGTCCTCGCCGAGGTGGCGCAGTCCTCGGGTTGCCCGGTGGTGCTGGAGAACCTCAACCACCAGATGCTGGCCTGCGACCTCAACGGAGAGGACCCCGGAATCCTGCTGACCGCGTGGGAGAACCGGTCCCGCGGCGTCGTCTCCTCCGCCCGCACCGTGCACGACCCCGCCACGGGCTGGCTGGTCACGATGGTCGGCGCGCGCGGACAGGACTGGGGCCGGCTCATCCTCATCTGTGGGGCCTCCCCCGGTCCGCTCCAGACGGTGCTGGTCGAACGCGCCGCCGCCACGCTCGCGCTGGGACGGTTGCTGGAGCGCCACCAGGAGGGGCTGGAGCGTCAGACGCACCAGACGATCATCGCCGGCATCATCGACCGCGCCTACTCCGACCCCGAAGAGGCACTGGTGCGCGCCCGGGCCGTGGGCGTGCCGCTGTCCGGGACCGGACTGGTCGGACTGGTGCTGCGGTTGCGCGAGGCCGGGACCGGTCTGGCCGCCCAGGCCCGTCTGGCCGACACCGCCGAGGGTGCCGCGCGTGCCTGCCGCGAGCTCCGGCTCCCCGCGCTGGTGGGCTCACTGGACGACCTGCGCGTGGGCGTCCTGTTGTCGCTGCCCACGGACGAGACCGCGGACCCCTGCCTGGAACGGCTGGCCAGGCGCATCCGCGAGCGGACCGGCGAGGGGGTGGTGATCGCGGCCGGTTCGCCCAGTGAGGACATCCGCGACGTACGCCGGTCGTTCCTGGAGGCGCGTCAGGTGGGTGACGTGGCCGTGCGGCAGAACGACGAGCGCCCCTACTACCGGCTTCCCGACCTGCACCTGCGGGGGTTGCTGCACCTCCTGCGGGACGACGAGCGGCTGCAGACCTACGTCGAGCGCGAGCTCGGGCCGCTCCTGGCCTACGACGCCCGTCACAACGCCGACCTCACCGCGATGCTGCGCCACTACCTGGCGGCGGGACGCAACAAGGCGCTGGCCGCCTCCCGCGCCCATCTGTCGCGCCCCGCCTTCTACGAGCGGCTCCGCCGGATCTCCCGGGTCCTCGACGTCGACCTGGACTCGGTGGAGACCTGCCTGTCACTCCACGTCGCGTTGTTGTCCCTGGACTCGGTCCGCGGCGGGTTGAGATCGTGACGTCGGGGACAGGCGCACCCGTGGAGTAGGTTGGCATCCGTTGCCGCTCCGAACAGCGAGGACCGACCGGGGCTGGTGACGGGCACCGGCGCAGGCGGCAGTGGAGGACAAGTGACGGACCAGGCGGGCACGCCGGCTGCGGCGCGCAGGAACGGCGCCGGCGCGATCGGGCTCGACGACACCGCCAAGCGCATCATCGAACAGCTCCAGCAGGACGGCCGGCGCTCCTACGCCGCCATCGGCAAGGCGGTGGGGCTCTCCGAGGCCGCGGTACGCCAGCGGGTGCAACGGCTGCTGGAGGCGGGGGTGATCCAGGTCGTGGGGGTCACCGACCCGATGATGCTGGGGTTCAACCGTCAGGCCTTGATCGGCGTCCGCTGCAACGGTGACCTCGACAGGGTGGCCGACGAGGTCTGCGACCTGGACGGGGTCGACTACGTGGTCATCACCGCGGGCTCCTTCGACCTGCTGGTGGAGGTCGTGGCCGAGGACGACGAACGGCTGCTGGAGATCCTCAACCGTGTCCGGGCGATCCCCACCGTGACCGCCACGGAGAGTTTCCTCTATCTGAAGCTGCGCAAACAGACCTATGCCTGGGGCACGCGCTGACCGGACCGCGTCAGCCTCCGGCAAAGCGCCGGTAAACCCCTTCGGCGGTCCAGACGTCCTCTTTCACGCGATGGCGGTCGCGCTTCGCCCCCGAGTGGCGTGACCGCCGTCGCCCGCCCTTCACCGCAGCAGGGCCGACGCCGCCCCCGGCGCGTGGACCAGAATCAGGAAACGCGCGGTCCGGGTCGCCATCGTCACGGTCGCAAACGCCCACACCGGCATCCGCGCCATACCGGCGAACACCGAGACCACCATGAACGGCGGGATGCTGGAGAAGGAGCTGACCGCCACCAGCGCCGCGGTCCATACCGGCCGTCCCTCCGCCTTCTCCTGCCAGCGCTGCAGGCGCCGGCTCCACGTGCCGATCTTCTTCTCGCCCCTGCGTCGCAGCCAGGCGAGGTCGAGCGCGCCGCGGCCCAGGTAGTAGTAGGCGATCTTGCCGAGCGTCTGGCCGGCACCGGCCGCCACCGCCATGGCCGAGAGCGCGCCGTCGCCGAGCAACGCGGCGGCGCCCACCAGGTAGACCTCGACGTTGAGGACCGGGATCAGCGCCGAGAGCAGTCCGAAGAGGAAGGCCAGCGCGCTCTCGGTCACCCGGCCGCGCCGAGGCTCCCCGCCACCGCCGGGCGAGCCGGATCGAACAGGCCGATCGGCAGCGAGGTGCGGCCCGTCTCGGCGAGGTCGGCCAGGGCCACGCCGATGATCGAGGCGAACTTGTAGCCGTGCCCGGAGAAGCCCGCCGCCACCGTCAGGCCGGGTAGGTGGGGCCGGGAGCCGATGACGAAGTGTTCGTCGGGGGTCATCGTGTACATGCACGCCGACATCCGGACGGGATCGCCGCCCAGCCCCCGGATCCGCTCCGCCAGCAGCCGCATGCGGGCGGCGTCGGCGGCGTCGGGACGTCGGGGCCCTTCGTCGGGGTCGGCGGGTTCGCCGCGCTGCGCGCCCGGCCCGGCCGCGGCGTCGGCGTGGACGGCGATCTTGACGGTCGCGCCGTCGAGGCTGGGGAAGCCGTACCAGGTCGTACCGTCGGGCTCGTCCCGGATGAACACCGGGAAGCGGTCAGGGGTGAACGCCGCGGGGTCGTCCACCGGGAACCAGGCCAGCACGCGCCGCTCGACGTGCAACGGGGCGGCGAGGTCGGGCAGGAGCCGGGACGTCCACGCCCCCGCGGTGACGACCACGTGCCGGGCCCGGATCTCGGTGTCGCCGACGACGACCCGGGGCCGGTCGGGGTCGGGGACGATGCGGGTGACGGCGCAGCCCGTGCGCACCCGCGCGCCCGCGGCCCGCGCGGCGTCGACCGCGGCCCGGATGGCCGCCTCGGGGCGTACGACCCCCGCCGCCTCCTCGAACACCCCGACCTGGTCGGCCTCCAGTAGATGGCGGGGGAAGCGGCGGGACAGCTCGGCCGCGTCCAGGCGTTCGTGGCGCAGACCGCGCGCCCGGGCCGAGGCCAGCGTCCCGGCCACGGAGGGGTCGTGCGCGCGTCCCAGCACCAGCCCGCCGCACCGGGTCACCAGTTCGGCTCCGGTCTCGGCCGACAGTTCCGCCCACGCCTCCCAGGCGCCCAGGGCGAGCGGTACGTAGTCGGCCCCCTCCAGGTAGGCGGTGCGGATGATCCGGGACTCGCCGTGGCTGGATCCGTGGGCGTGACCGGGTTCGAAACGCTCGACACCGAGAACGTCGACGCCCCGGCGGGCGAGTCTCCACAGGGTCTGGGCGCCCATGGCGCCCAGACCGACGACGACGACATCGGCGGTCTGCGACATGGCCTGCTGCTCCTGGGCGGGGACGGGGAAGGTCAGTTCTCGGCCGCGGCGAGCTGTCCGCAGGCGCCGTCGATCTCCTGTCCCCGGGTGTCGCGGACGGTGACGGGGACGCCGTGGGCCTGGAGCCGGCGGACGAACTCGCGCTCGTCCTCGGGTCGCGAGGCGGTCCACTTGGAGCCGGGGGTGGGGTTGAGCGGGATCAGGTTGACGTGGACCAGGTTCCCCGCCAGGAGGCGACCGAGCAGGTCGGCGCGCCAGGCCTGGTCGTTGATGTCGCGGATCAGGGCGTACTCGATGGAGACGCGGCGGCCGGTCGTCGCGGCGTAGCGCCACGCCGCGTCGAGGACCTCGGCGACCTTCCACCGGTTGTTGACCGGGACGAGCTCGTCGCGCAGCTCGTCGTCGGGGGCGTGCAGGGAGACCGCGAGCCGGACCTGGAGACGCTCGGCGATCAGTTTCTCGATCGCCGGGACCAGCCCCACCGTCGAGACGGTGACGCCCCGTTGGGAGATGCCCAGCCCCCCGGGTACCGGGTCGGTGATGCGCCGGACCGCGTCGAGCACCCGCTTGTAGTTGGCCAGGGGCTCGCCCATGCCCATGAACACGATGTTGCTGATGCGTCCCGGACCGCCCGACACCTCGCCACGGGCCAGGTCGCGGGCGACGGAGACGATCTGGTCGACGATCTCTCCGGTCGACAGGTTACGGGTGAGACCGTTCTGGCCGGTGGCGCAGAACGGACAGTTCATGCCGCAGCCGGCCTGGGAGGACACGCACAGCGTGACGCGGTCGGGGTAGCGCATGAGCACCGACTCGAACAACACGCCGTCGAAGGCCCGCCAGAGGGTCTTGCGGGTCATGCCGTTGTCACAGGTGACGTGGCGCACCGGGGTGAGCAGCTGCGGCAACAGCGCCTCGCCCAGGCGCTCGCGCGACGAGGCGGGCAGATCCGTCATCCGCGCGGTGTCGGACTCGAGGTGCCCGAAGTAGTGCTTGGCGAGCTGTTTGGCGCGGAAGGGCTTCTCCCCGAGCTCGGCGACCACGGCGCTGCGCTCGTCGGGGGTGAGATCGGCGAGGTGCCGGGGCGGCTTGGCCCGGCGCGGTGCGACGAAGGTGAGCTCGGCAGGCATGAGTGGATCCAGATCGCGGAGAGACGAAGGGCGGCGGCGAAGCGGCGGTTCGCGGTAGTTTAGGGCCGGATACGGCGTGATCGCGGTTACGCTGCGGTGCCGCCGGAACGGGCACGATGTCCATACTATGCGCCGCTCGGGTGGCGTCGTGCGACGGCGGTGAACGACGAGGAGGTTCGGTGTCCGAAGTCCGCGTCCTCCTCGACCAGGTCAGCCCCTACCGCAGCCGCAGAGTCGTCGTCGAGGAGGACGCGCGCACCAGCGCCGCCTACCTCCTCGACCCGCGCGGTGAGGTCCGCGTCCCCGTGTGGCTGGCCAACCACGAACCGGCCCCCGACGAGAACGAGCCCGTGGGGCTGTTCCCCGGCCAGGCGCCGCTGATGCCGGCGCGGCACACCAAACATCCGCAGGGGCGTCCCCGCCTGGCTCCGGAGAGCCTGCGCGTCGTGTGGTTCGAGGAGGGGGACGGGGTCGCGTTGTTCGACGGCGACGGGCTGCTGGCGATCATCCCCGGCTGGGCCGAGGCCGACCGGGGGCTGCCCGGGTTCGCCCGTGAGGCGGTCGGGCGCAGCGCCTACGCCTGGGCGCTGGACGACGTCGCCGCCCAGCTGTGGCCGCGCGTGGTACACGCCGAGGCCTACTGGGAGTGGCGCTCCTCTCCCAATGCCTGGCGCACCGTGCAGCGCAACGTGTTCACCCATCTGACCAGGACGGTGGGGCCGGCCGGGCACTACTGGGACGTCTCCGACGGCCATCCGCCGCTGATACGGGTGTCGGAGCGGCCGACGACCCCCGATCGGCCCTACACCGTGCTCAGCACGGTGGGCATGTGCGGCCAACGGATGCCCACCCTCGACCGCTACATGGCCGACACCTCGCAGCACGCCCGCATCGAGCTGGCCTTGGCCACCACCCTGCCGGCGCACGTGGCGGCCCGGATCTTCCGGTGGTTGGGGACCTTCCCCTGGCGCGCGGTCACCTGGTTCGGTCCGGGGCACACCGTGAAGTGGCTGGTGGATCCGGAGGAGCCACCGCTGCGCGGCGACTTCACCGCGGTGCTGCTCGTGTCCGATCCCTCGGTGCTGGCCGGTCCGAGCTGGGCGCCGCCCCCCGACACCTCGGGACTGCGCTTCCACGGTGATCCGGTCCGGTGGCTGTGGGTGGTGCCGATCACCCGCCCCGAGCATCTGTTCGCCAAGGAGCACGACGCCGCCACCCTCATCGCCAAGCTCGCGGCCGAGGGGCGGAGCTGGGTCCTGGGCTGAGCCTTTCCCCCACGACGGCTTTCCCTCTCCGGATCTACCCCCAAATATTCCTTTGACGGTTGACGCGGGCCCGTCCATGCTGCTCCCATGAGCCCGTCCCCTCCCCCACTCGGAGCGCGCGGCCTGCGCACGCTCGCCCACCCCCTGCGACTACGGCTGCTGTCACTGCTGACCGGAACGGCGATGAGCGCGGCCGAGGCGGCCCGCGAGCTCGGCGAGACCCAGGCCAACGTCAGCTACCACCTGCGCCGCCTACGCGACGCGGGCCTGGTAGAGGTCTGCGAGGAGGTCGAGGTCCGCGGCGGCCGGGCGCGCCGGTACCGCCACGCCCCCGAGTCGGGCGAGCGGATCGACATCCGCGACCCCGGCGAACACCGGCTTCTCGCCTCGGCGATGGCCGAGGAGATGCGGCGGCGCGCCGCCCGGCAGCGCCCGGGAACCCGCAGCACCCTGACCGACGCCGACCTGTGGATCGACCCCACGAGCTGGCAGAACCTGCGCGAGCGGGTCGGCTCGCTCATGAGCGAGCTGCACGAGGCCGCCCGCCCCCCGCACACCCCCGGCACCGTCCACGTCAGCACCAGCCTGCTGATGTTCGAGATGGACGACACCCCGCCCCCGCCTCCCGCCCGGGACCGAGAGTGAACGCCCTGTCCGAGGACACCGGCGTCCTCGCGCCCCTGCGTGTCGGCGCCTTCCGCGCCCTCACCCTGGGCCGCCTCCTGATGTACCTGGCCAACAGCGTCACGACCATCGCGCTCGGGTTCGCCGTCTTGGAGGTCACCGGCTCCATCGTGCACCTCGGCCTGGTCGTCGGCGCTCGTTCGCTCGCCAACGTCGCCCTGCTGCTGTTCGGCGGTGTGCTCGCCGACCGCCTGCCCCGGGCGCTCATCATGCAGGGAGCGTGCGGGCTCGCCGCGCTGTCCCAGGCCGGTCTGGCCGCCGCGGTCCTGCTCGACGCCGCTTCGCTGCCCCTCCTGGTGCTGCTCAGCCTGGTCAACGGAGCCGCGGCCGCCGCGGGACTGCCCGCGGCGGCCGCGCTCACCCCCCAGACGGTCCCCGCGGCACTCCTTCGACCGGCCAACGCCCTGGTCCGCGTCGGCGTCCAACTGGGGATGACGGTCGGGATGTCACTGGGGGGCGCCGCCGCCGGCCTGGCCGGCCCCGGATGGGCCCTCGCCGGCAACGCGGCGCTGTTCTGCGCGGCCGGCCTCTGCTTCGCGTTGCTGCGCCTGCCGGCGACGCCCGGCCCCACCGCCCCCGCCCATCAGCGCGGCGGCGTCCTGCGCGACCTCCTCGAAGGCTGGCGGGAGTTCACCTCGCGTTCGTGGGTGTGGAGCGTGGTGGCGCAGTTCACGGTGGTCAACGCGGTGATATCGGGCGGTGTCGTCGTCCTGGGCACCGGCGTCGCCTCCTCGTCCTTCGGCAGCGGCGCGTGGGGGCTGATCCTCGGTCTCCAGGGGGCGGGCGCTCTCATCGGCGGCGTGCTCGCGGCGCGCTGGCAGCCCCGCCACGCGCTGCGCTTCGGCGTCGCGTTGATCCTGCTGGAGGCGCTTCCCCTGGTGGCGCTCGCCGAGGCGCCCCACGTCCCCCTGCTGCTGCCGCTGATGTTCTTCGTCGGCATGGCCACCGAGCAGTTCGGGGTGGCCTGGGAGGTCTCCCTCCAACAGAACATCCCCTCCGACCGGCTCGCCCGGGTCTACTCCTATGACGCGCTCGGCTCGTTCCTGGCGATGCCCGTCGGGGAGATGGTGGCCGGGCCCATCGCGCACCGCCTCGGCACCGACACCACCCTGCTGGGCATGGCCGCGCTGCTCATCGTCGCCACCCTCGCGACCCTCGCCGTCCCCGGCGTACGCTCACTCGCCCGTGACTGAACCGGGCCGGAAAAGACCGGAGGGGCTGGACGCCCGCGTCCAGCCCCTCCGCTTCCGTTCGCTCACCCCGCCGGCACCAACAGGGTCAGCACCACCCAGGCCACCGGACCGGCCACCAACAGGGAGTCCACCCGGTCCAGCAACCCGCCGTGCCCCGGCATGAAACGCCCCATGTCCTTGATCCCGAGATCGCGCTTGACCAGGGACTCGATCAGGTCGCCGACCGTCGCCGCGAGCACCACGGCCACTCCGAGCGCGATCCCGGCCCACACCGGCCCGTCCAGCATCAGCCAGACCGTGAGGGCGCCGGCGATCATGCACCCCACCACCGAGCCCGCGAAGCCCTCCCAGGTCTTGTTCGGGCTGATCGTGGGCGCCATCTTGTGCCGCCCCGCGGTGATGCCAGCGAAGTAGCCGCCGATGTCGCTGCTGATCGTGACGATGATGAAGACGATCAACCGCGCCCGTCCGTCATCAGGGGTCGCCAGCAGCAACAGCCACGTTCCCAGCAGGACCGGCAGGTAGACGGCGGCGAACACCGTCGCCGTCGCGTCACGGACGTACCCGTCGGCCCCGCCGCGCAGCCGCCACGACAGCGCGACGATGACCGTGATCGCGAGGGTGCCCACCAGCCACGCCGGACCGCCGAAGTAGGCCGCCGCCTGCATCGCCACGCCGCCCACGGCCACCGGCAGGAGGGCCAGGCGGATGTCACGCGAGGCGAACGCCCTGTTCAGCTCCCGCAACCCGACCAGAACCGCGATCGAGGCGATCAGTACGAAACCGGCCGGGAACGGGAAGATGGACAACAGGACGAGCGCTCCGAGCGCCACCCCTGAGCCCACCGCGAGCGGCAGGTTACGTCCCGCCTTGATCGGCTGGCCGTCACGCTTGCGCAGGGCGAACCTTCGCTTGTCGTCTCTCGGCATAGGCGTTGGGGCTCCGTCCGCTTCCGCGGAGCCACGTGGCGATGACCCCACCGAATTCTTCAGGGCGGGTTCCGCCGGCACCGCGGTCGGGACGCCCTTCCCACCGCCCTCGTCCAATGCGGACTCGAATCTGAACAAGGATCAGACCTCGAGGAGTTCGGATTCCTTGTGCTTGAGGAGCTCGTCGATCGCGCCGACGTACTTGTGGGTGAGCTCGTCCAGCTCCTCCTGGGCGCGACGCCCCTCGTCCTCGCCGATGTCGCCGTTCTTGACGGCCTTGTCCAGCGCGTCCTTGGCGTGCCGGCGGACGTTACGGATCGAGACCTTGCCCTCCTCGGCCTTGGTCCGCACGACCTTCACGTACTCCTTGCGGCGCTCCTCCGACAGCTCGGGGAAGACCACACGGATGATGTTGCCGTCGTTGGCCGGGTTGACCCCCAGGTCGCTCTCGCGAATCGCCTTCTCGATGGCCTGCATCGACCCCTTGTCGAACGGGGAGATGACGACCATGCGGGGCTCGGGAACCGCGAACGATGCGAGCTGGTTGATGGGAGTCGGGGCACCGTAGTACTCGGCGGTGATCCGGTTGAAGGTCGCCGGAGTGGGGCGACCGGTCCGGATGGAGGCGAAGTCCTCCTTGGCCACCGCGACGGCCTTTTCCATCTTCTCCTCGGCTTCGAGGAGGGTCTCTTCGATCATTTCGGCTCCCGTGTGTCGCGATGCGTCGGTTGAGGTCTGAGGTCAGCTGTCCGCGGGACACACGATCGTGCCGATCTTCTCGCCCCGGACCGCGCGGACGATGTTGCCCTGGCCCATGAGGTCGAAGACCACGATCGGCAGACCGTTGTCCATGCACAGGCTCACCGCAGTGGCATCCATGACCTTCAGCCCGCGGGTGAGCACTTCGTTGTAGTCGAGGCGGTCGAACCTGACCGCGCCGGGGGTGCGGCGCGGGTCGGCGTCGTAGACGCCGTCGACCTGCGTCCCCTTGAGCACCGCCTGCGCGCCGATCTCCAGGGCGCGCTGCGCGGCGGTGGTGTCGGTGGAGAAGAAGGGCGCGCCGAGACCGGCGCCGAAGATGACGACACGGCCCTTCTCCAGGTGCCGGATGGCGCGCCGCGGGATGTAGGCCTCGGCCACCTGGCTCATGTGGATGGCGGTCTGGACACGGGTGTCCACGCCGAGGCGCTCCAGGAAGTCCTGGAGGGCGAGGCAGTTGATGACGGTGCCGAGCATGCCCATGTAGTCGGCGCGGCCGCGCTCCATACCGCGCTCGGACATCTCCGCGCCACGGAACATGTTGCCCCCGCCGACGACGACGGCGACCTCGATGCCCTCGGACACCGCGGCGGCGATCGCGTCGGCGACGTACTGGACGACCCCGGGATCGATGCCGAGCTGCTCGCCGCCGGCGAACGCCTCTCCTGACAGCTTCAGTACGACGCGCTTCCAGCCCGTGTCGTGCATGGCTGGTCCGTTGGCGCTGTGCGCCTCGTTCTCGGACACGGCGGTCGGCCTCCTTCTGGTTCCCCCGAGTGGTAGTGCAAGGCGGCTCCCCGGGTCTCGGGAGAAAACGCGCCTTATCCAGCGGAGGTGCCGGGGATAGACCTCCCCGGCACCTCCATCATGTCAAACCCTTAGGCCTGGCCGACCTTGAAGCGGACGAAGCGGCGGACGGTGACACCGGCCTCCTCGACGACCTTCTGGACGGTCTTCTTGTTCTCCTTGACGAACGGCTGGCCGAGCAGCGTGACGTCCTTGAAGAAACCGTTGACACGGCCCTCGACGATCTTGGGCAGGGCCTGCTCGGGCTTGCCCTCCTCGCGGGCGGTGGCCTCGGCGATGCGACGCTCGTTCTCGACCACGTCGGCGGGGACCTCGTCCCTGCTCACGTACTTCGGGGCGAGCGCGGCGATCTGCTGGGCCAGGTCCTTGGCGACCTCGGGGTTGGCCTTGTCCAGTTCGACCAGGACGCCCAGGGTCGGGGGCAGGTCCGGGTCGGACTTGTGCATGTAGCTGGCGACGAAGGCGCCTTCGAGCTTGGCGAAGCGGCGGAGCTCCAGCTTCTCGCCGATGACGGCGCTGTTCTCCTCGATGACCTTCTGCACGGTCTTGCCGTCGGCGTACTCGGCGCTCAGCAGCGAGGCGACGTCGGCCGGGTTCGTCCGGTCGATGAACTCGGCGATGTCGGCGGCGAGCTTCTGGAACTTGTCGTTCTTGGCGACGAAGTCGGTCTCGCAGTTGAGCTCGACGAGGACGGCGGAGGTCTCGCTGTCGCTGCGCAGCGCGATCAGGCCGTTGGCGGCGGTGCGCTCGGCGCGCTTGCCGACGTCCTTGGCGCCCTTGACGCGCAGGATCTCGACGGCCTTCTCGAAGTCGCCGTTGGACTCCTCAAGGGCCTTCTTGCAGGCCATCATGCCGGCGCCGGTGAGCTCGCGCAGCTTCTTGACGTCGGCGGCGGTGTAGTTCGCCATTGCTGTTCTCTATCCCTGGAAGTGGGTCGACGGGTGCGGAGGACGCGGCCCCCGCCCGTCAGGGGCGGGGGCCGTCAGGCGTCAGGAGGCCGGGGTCTCGCCCTCGGCGGCCTCGGCCGGAGCCTCGGCGGCGGGGGTCTCGTCCTTCGCCTCGGCGGCCGGGGCCTCGTCCTTCGCCTCGGCCGGGGCCTCGGTCTCGCTCTTGCCCTCGAGGAGCTCCCGCTCCCACTCGGCCAGCGGCTCCTCGGCCGACTTCTCCGCCCCGGCGCCGGAGCGGGCCAGCAGGCCTTCGGCGACCGCGTCGGCGACGACGCGGGTCAGCAGGCTGACACTGCGGATGGCGTCGTCGTTGCCCGGGATCGGGTAGTCGACCTCGTCCGGGTCGCAGTTGGTGTCGAGGATGGCGACGACCGGGATGTTCAGCTTCCGGGCCTCGCTGATCGCGATGTGCTCCTTCTTGGTGTCCACGATCCACACCGCGCTGGGGACGCGGGACATGTCGCGGATACCGCCGAGGGTGCGCTCCAGCTTGTCCTTCTCGCGGCGCAGGCCCAGCAGCTCCTTCTTGGTGAGCCCGGAGGCGGCGACGTCGTCGAAGTCGATCTCCTCGAGCTCCTTGAGGCGCTGGAGCCGCTTGTGGACGGTGGAGAAGTTGGTGAGCATGCCGCCCAGCCAGCGCTGGTTGACGAAGGGCATGCCGACGCGGCGGGCCTGCTCGTCGATGGCCTCCTGCGCCTGCTTCTTGGTGCCGACGAAGAGGATCGTGCCACCGTGGGCGACGGTCTCCTTGACGAACTCGTAGGCGCGGTCGATGTAGGACAGCGACTTCTGGAGGTCGATGATGTAGATGCCGTTGCGCTCGGTGAAGATGAAGCGCTTCATCTTCGGGTTCCAGCGCCGGGTCTGGTGCCCGAAGTGAACGCCGCTCTCGAGGAGCTGGCGGATCGTCACGACTGCGGCCATGACTTGGTCCTCCTTGTTCGGCGGGTGGTGGACCCGCCTCCGGTTGTTCCTGACGTCCCGGCCGATCCGCCGTACCGCCGTGGCGGTACGGACCGTGAGAGCCGGCCCCTCCCTGGGAGGCGCGGGGACGCGCGAGATGCGTGGTCCGCGTTGGACCCCACAAGATTCTAACCGCCGATCCGCCCCTCCGGCGCCTCTAGCCCGCCGCCCATCCCCTGTCAAGGAACCCTGGGCGCGGTCGGTCCACGGCCCTCGTCCACAGCCGGGCGATCCGGGTCGCGCCCCAGGTCGCGACCTTCCAGGCTGGAAGGGTGAACCTGACACGCCGTCCGCCCGCCCGCCTGTTTCCGTCCATCGCGCTGTTCCTGGCCTCGCTCCTGGCCTGGACGGCCGTGCCCGCCGTCCCACCCGCTGTGGCGGACACCGGTCCGTGGGCCTGGCCCGTCGACGCTCCCCACGTGGTGCTGCGTCCCTTCGTCGCCCCGCCCTCCCCCTGGTCGGCCGGCCACCGGGGCGTCGACCTCCTGACCGACGACGGGGCGGTGGTCCGGTCGGCGGGCGCGGGACGGGTGGCGTTCGCCGGACGGGTCGCCGGCACCGGTGTCGTGAGCGTCGCCCACGGCTCGCTGCGCACCACCTACCTGCCGGTGACGCCCCTGGTCGAGTCCGGGACCCCCGTGGCCCCAGGCGATCCCATCGGGACCCTCTTGGCCTCACCGCCGCACTGCGGCGCACACCCCTGTCTGCACTGGGGCCTGCTGGACGGGGACGCCTACCTCGACCCGCTCGCCCTGGTGGGCCGGGGACGCCACCGTCTCCTGCCCTCCGTTCCCGCGCCCGCGCGAGCGCTCACGCCCGCGGATGCGCCCTGTTGTAGACACGGGTGAGCCGCTCGATCGAGACGTGGGTGTAGATCTGTGTGCTCGCCAGCGACGAGTGCCCGAGGATCTCCTGCACGCTGCGCAGGTCGGCGCCCCCGTTGAGCAGGTGGGTGGCGGCGCTGTGCCGCAGCCCGTGGGGAGCGGTGTCGGTCTCGGGCGAGGCCGCCGACATCCGCTCGTGGACGTCGCGCCGGGCGGTGCGGGTGCCCAGCCGGCCGCCACGGGCACCGAGGAACATCGCCGCTCCACTGTCCGGTCCGGCCCAGGCCGGTCTGCCCTCGCCCAGCCAGCGGCGCAACGCCTCCAGCGCGGGACGGCCGATCGGGACCACACGCTCCCGCCCGCCCTTGCCCAGGACGCGGAGGGTTCCCCGTTCCTCGTCGAGGTCGTCGACGTCGAGGCCGCACAACTCGGCCACCCGGATCCCGGTCGCATACAGCACCTCGACGACCGCCTGACGTCGCAGCGCGGCGGGCGAGGCGTCGTCGTCATCGTGCAGGGGCGCGAGCGCCTCGGCGGTCTGCCGTTCGTCGAGCACCGCCGGAAGAGGACGATGCCGCTTGGGCGTGGCCAGCAGCCGACCGAAATCGTGGTCGAGCCGTCCGGTGCGGTGCAGGAACGCGGTGAACACCCGGGCCGCGGCGATCCGCCGGGCCAGCGTGGCCCGCCCCAGCCCACGCCCGTGCAGGTCGGCCAGCCAGGCCCGCAACACCGCGATGTCGAGCTCCTCCAGGCGCGTCCCGACTCTGTCGAGGTAGCCGAGGAGGTCGCGCAGATCCCCCAGGTAGGCGCGCACGGTGTGCGGTGAACGGCCGAGCTCGGCATCGAGATGCCGGACGAAGTCGTCGAGGACCGCGGCCCCCTCCCCCGGGGGACCGGCGTGGAGGGACCGTTCCTCCCCGTGCTCCTCGTTCACCTCGAAGGCGCCGGCAGCGCGGCCACGGCGTCGACCTCGATCAGGTAGCGCGGGTCGATGAGCCCGCTGACCTCGACCAACGTACTCGCCGGACGGGGCTCGTGGACGAGGAACTCACCGATGACCTGACGGACGCCGTCGAGGTCGGCGATGTGGCGCAGGTAGTAGGTGACCTTGACCAGATGTCGCAGATCCGCTCCGTGCGGAGCCAGGGCGGCCTCGATGTTACGGAAGACCTGGCGGGCCTGTTCTACGGCGTCGCACTCGGCGACGCTCCCATCGGGTGCCAAGGGGACCTGTCCCGAGACGAAGACGAGTGCCCCCTCCGCGCGGAGACTGGGACTGTAGAGGCTGCTCATGGCGTCACCCTAACCCCAGCGGGACATGCTCCACCGGAACCGGTCAGGGTCGTCTCAACCGCCAACCGCCCCCGGCGCGTTCCACGAAACCCCCCGCGGCGAGCAGGCCGAGGTGGCGCAGCGCGGTGTCGAGGTCGACCCCCGCGCCCATGGCGATCGTCGCGGTCCCCCCTCCGGAACGGGACGGCACCGCCTCCAGGAGTCGCCGGGACAACGGATCGAGTTCCTCGGAGCCGATGACCGTCCCCTCATCGGAACACAGGTCGGCTCCGATGGGGCCGACCTGCTCGATGATGTCGGCGACACAGGTGACGCACACGGCCTGGCAGTCGCGCAGCAGCCGATGGCAACCGGCCGAGAGCGCGGAGGTGACGGGGCCGGGCACCGCCATGAGCATCCGGCACAGTTCCCGCGCGTGCTTGGCGGTGCTGGCCGCGCCACTGCGCAGGCCCGCCTCGACGACGACGGTACCGGGGGTGAGGGCCGCGATGAGACGGTTGCGCACCAGGAAGCCGTGCCGGGTGGGAGTGGTGCCCGGCGGGTGCTCGCTGACGAGCACACCGCGTTCGGCGGCCGCGGCGAACAGGTTCGCGTGGCCCCGCGGATAGTCGGTGTCGAGACCACAGGCGAGGACGACGACCGTGGGACCGCCCGTGGCCAGGGCGCCGCGGTGCGCGGCGCCGTCGATACCGTAGGCGCCCCCCGAGACGACCGTCCAGCCTCGTTCGGCGAGGCCGTGGGCGAACTCCCCCGCCACGTGCAGACCGTAGGCGCTGGCCGCGCGGGAGCCCACCACCGCCACCGACCGTAGACAGCAGTGCCGGAGGTCGCGGGTTCCGCGTACCCAGAGCGCGACCGGTCGCCGGCCGGCCAGGGAGTCGAGCTGTCCGGGCCACTCGGGTTCGCCGGGGAGCACCAACCTGATACCGAGGTCGGCGGCGCGGGCCACCAGGTCGTCGGGGTCGGTGCCGGCCGCGGCCTCCTGCCAACGGCGCATCCGGGCGTCGTGGGCGGCCCGCGACGCGTCGTCCTTGCCCGGCGGGGCGGGAAGAGCGCGACGGGCGCGAAGGGCGGCCCAGACCTCGACAGCGGGCATCTGGGCGAGGAGCCCGCTCATGACGGGATCGCCGGGTTGGGCGACGGCCGTGATCGCGGCGCGGGCCGACGCCTCGGAATCGGTGGAGCTCATTGGGCCGTCCCCGCCCACAGGGCGAACGCGTAGCCGACATCGGCCGTGGTGGGGGTGTCGCGTCCGGCGAGGTCGGCCAGTGTCCAGGCGACCCGCAGCACGCGGTCGACACCCCGGGCGCTGATCTCGCCGCGGTCCAACGCCCGGCCCAGCACCTGCACGGAGTCGGGTGCCGGGGGGAACATGCGGCGTAACTCGGCACCCGGGACCGCGGCGTTGGTGTTCCAGGGGGTGGCGGCCAGCCGCCGGGTGGCACGCTCGCGGGCCTCGGCCACCCGCTCGGCGACGGCCGCGGAGGACTCGGCGAGGGCGCGGTCGGCGAGGAGCTCGGCACGGGTGACCGGTTGGAGGTGGGCCTTGATGTCGACCCGGTCCATCAGGGGCCCCGACAACCGGGCCAGGTAGCGCCGACGCTGCGCGGCCGGACACACGCAGGCCGGCCCCGACTTGCCGCAGGGACAGGGGTTGGCGGCCAGGACGAGCAGGAAGCGCGCGGGAAAGCGCGCGGTGGCCGCGGCGCGGGCGATAACGACCTCGCCGGTCTCCAGCGGTTGGCGAAGGGAGTCGAGGACGCCGCGTTCGAACTCGGGTGCCTCGTCCAGGAACAACACACCGCGATGGGCCAGTGAGATCGCCCCCGGCCGCAGCCGCCCGGCACCGCCTCCCACGATGGCGGTCCGGGTGGCGGTGTGGTGGGGCGCGCAGAACGGGGGGACGGTGATCAGGGGACGGTCGCGGGGAAGCGTCCCGGCGACCGAGTGGATCGCCGTGACCTCGATGGCCTCGTCCGTGGTGAGCCGTGGCAGCACGGTGGGCAGGCGCTCGGCGAGCAGGCTCTTGCCGGTCCCAGGAGGTCCCAGGAGAAAGGTGTTGTGCCCGCCGGCCGCCGAGATCTCGACCGCGCGCCGGGCGACCGGCTGCCCGAGCACGTCGGCGAGGTCGGGAACGGGGCGCGGGGAGCCGGTCCGCGCCGTGACGGGGCCGCCGTCCGGCTCGTCCCCGCACGGCGGCGGGAGAGGGCCGCCCCGCAGGAGCGCGAGGAGCTCGGCCAGCGAGCCGACCGCCGTGACCTCGACGTCGGGGACGAGCCGGGCCTCGGCGGCGTTACCGCGGGCGACCGTGAACCGGGTGTGTCCCGCGTGGGCCGCGGCCAGGATCGACGGCAGGACACCCGGGACCGGGCGGGCCCGCCCGTCCAGGCCGAGTTCGCCGAGGAGCACCGTGTCGTGGAGCGCATCGGAGGGTATCGCCCCGTTGGCGCCCAGGACCGCGGTGGCGATGGCGAGGTCGAACGCGCTCCCGCGCTTGGGCAGACTCGCGGGCGAGAGGCTGACGGTGATGTGGTCGTCGGGCCAGTACTCGCCGCTGTTGAGGATGGCGGCCCGGATACGGTCGCGCGCCTCGCGCAGGGCGGTGTCGGGCAGGCCGACCAGGGTGAGCCCCGCAGGCCCGCCACCCAGGTGGGCCTCGACCTCGACCTCGTGGCCCTCGATGCCGAGCAGGGCGATGGAGCGGGTGCGGGCCAGCCCCATCTAGGCCACCCCCCGGTGGTGCTTGAGGAACCAGCGGCCGCCGCTCCCGGCCAGCACGGAGACGACGTCGACACGGGTACGCACGGTGCCGATCGCGGTCCCGCCGTGTTCGTCGGCCCATCTACGGGCGAGCAGGCGCAGACGTAGACGTTTGCGCGAATCGACCGCTTCGAGAGGGGTGCCGAAGCGGGCGTCCGACCGGGTCTTGACCTCGACCACGACGAGGGTGCGGCCACGGCGCGCCACGATGTCGAGCTCGCCGTCGGGGCACCGCCAGTTGCGCGCCAGGATGCGCATCCCGCAGCGTCGAAGATGCGCCGCGGCGAGCTCCTCGCCACGGCGACCGAGTTCCTGTGCGGTGTGGATGGGACCACGGGCCATACCGACCACCTCCGTCTTCCAGGGTGGGCCGGGAGGAGGGGGTTCTCCACCGCGATCCGCGCCCTGTGGACAGAGGTGGGACGGTCCGGCCGGTCATCCGAACCGGGTGGACCGGCCGGGCCGGGGTCAGGGCGTCTCGGTCCCCGTGGCGGGCTGTTGCGGCCGGGTGTCGACCTCGCCGTCGGGACGCCCGCGGACCGCGTTGGCGACATCCGCGACGCGCCAATCGGCGCCGTCCTGTTCGGGCTCGCCGCGGACCGCCCGGACCTCGGGCGCGTCCTGCGGGGCGTCCGCTGCCGGGACGTCCCCCGCTATCCGTTCGGGCCGGTGGGGGGCGCCACCGGCGGTGGCCGGCCCCGGTGTGACCGGCGGCTGGGGGACGGCCCCGCGCGCGCCGAGCTCCTCGTTGCGCCGCACGGCCTCGGTTCCCGGCGCGTCGTCGGGCGCCGTGGGCAGTGGTTCGTCACGCACCTGGTTGCGGTGACCGGAGTCGGATCCGGGCTGGTCGCGTTGCATCGGTCGCCTCCCGATCGTGCGGTCGGATCACTCCCGCCCTACCCGATGCGCCACCGGCACAACATCCCGAGCGCGCGGAAGGCCCGCGGAGTGGACCTCCGCGGGCCTTCTCGCATCCCCGTACCGCGTCCGGCGCTCCGAGACCGGCGCGGTTCTCAGCTCTGGGAGCCCGGTTGCCCGGCGGCGGGCACCTCGAGATCGCTCTTGGTGATCTCCTCGACGTTGACGTCCTTGAACGTCACGACGCGAACGTTCTTGACGAAACGGGCCGGGCGGTACATGTCCCAGACCCACGCGTCCTGCATCGTCACCTCGAAGTACATCTCGCCGGTGTCCGTCGTGCGCGGCTGCAGGTCCACGTGGTTGGTCAGGTAGAACCGACGTTCGGTCTCGACCACGTAGCTGAACAACCCGACGACGTCACGGTATTCGCGATAGAGCTGGAGCTCCATCTCGGCTTCGTACTTCTCCAGGTCCTCAGAACTCATTCAACCGCTCGCTTTCGTCGTGCACTCTCCCGGTTCGGTGGTCCGGCCTCCTCTGCCCGCTTTCCGGTATCCGGCGACCATGTCGCGCATGGGATCGGAGCATTCCCACAGATTCCATGATGGGGTATGTGTCAACTATGCGCGATCATTCGCGGATGTCGATGTCCACGAGCCCGCGCCGCCGCGCGCGCCGCATCAGCGAACGCGCCGGCAGTGCCGCCACCGCCCCGAGCGCGTAGGGAAGGGCCTGGGCCGTCGCGCCGGCCGCGGTCTCGTCCAGCGGGGCGAAGGTGTCGGGGATCGGCAGCGTCGCGATCCGGTCGAGCGGCCAGACGATGACGAACGCCCGCCCCACCACGGCGTCCTCGGCGATCGTTCCGCCGCCGGGGTCGGACTGGTGCATGCGCGAGTCGTAGGAGATGGAGCGGTGGTCCCCCATGACCCACAGCCGTCCTTCGGGGACCGTGACCGGTCCGAACTCCTGGTGGGTCTCCAGGCTCCCGGGGTACAGGTAGGGCTCGTCGAGGGGGACGCCGTTGACCAGGACGCGGTTCTGCTCGTCGCAGCACTCGACGGTGTCACCCGGCAGGCCGATGACGCGCTTGATGTAGTCCTTGCCGGTCGGGGCGACGCCGATCTGCTGACCGACCCAGGTGAAGAGGCGGGAGAGCGGGTTGGCCGCGGGATCGGCCGTGACGGTGTTCTCCTCGTCCCAGGAGCCGCTGCCGTTGAAGACGACGATGTCCCCACGCTGGATATCACGGACCTGGTAGACCAGCTTGTTCACCAGCACCCGGTCGCCGATGAGAAGGGTGTCCTCCATCGACTTGGAGGGGATGTAGAACGCCTGGACCACCCAGGTCTTGATGACGAACGCCAAGACGAGGGCGATCACGATCAGGACGGGGAGTTCCTTCCAGAAGGAACCCGGCTTCTCCCCACCCTTGCCTTTTCTCTTCGCGTTCATCGTGGCGTCCGGGCCCTTCCCCGCGCTGGCCGGCTCGTCGTCGTCTAGGGGACCGTTCGCGGGCTCCGCGGAGAAGGGGGCGCCGCCGGCGCCGCCCGTTCCAGCGGGCCCCGAAACGCCGCTGGCTCCCCCTCGAAAGGCCGTGGGGGAGCCAGAATCCTCCGACGGCCCGCTCGCCATAGGTCGAGCGGGACCGTCGTCGGTGTTGCGGATCTCGGTGTCGCGAGGATCCAGTTCGTCGTTGCTCATCGGCATGGAAGCCTAGCCGAGCCGAACCCCGGTCGCCGGTAAAGGCGCTCCTCGCGTGGGTCGTTTCGCGCGGGTCAGCGGCCGGCGGGCTCGCGGCGCTCGCGGATGCGGGCGGCCTTGCCGCGCAGGGAGCGCAGGTAGTAGAGCTTGGCGCGACGGACGCGGCCGCGGGAGACGACCTCGATCTTCTCGATCGCCGGGGTGTGCACCGGGAAAGTGCGCTCCACACCCACGCCGTAGCTGACCTTGCGGATGGTGAAGGTCTCGCGGTTACCCGAGCCCTGCCGCCGAATCACGACGCCCTTGAAGACCTGGATCCGGGAGCGGTTGCCCTCGGTAACCCGCACGTGAACGTTGAGCGTGTCACCCGGGCGGAAGTCGGGCACGTCGGAGCGCAGCTGGGCCTTCTCAAGCTCCTGAATAGCGGTGTGCATCTCAGCGGTTCCTCATCGATTGCGCGCCGCGGCGACGGACATTGCGGTTCGCGCGGGCGGATCTGCTGCGGTCGAAAGTCGGTTGCCCCCGCTGGGGAGTCGACAACTGTCGACAGCATGCGAACAAAGGCATACGGCAGTGGCAACCCGTCTAGTCTGCCACAGATTGCGGCCCGACCTGTAACCGGACCTCCGCGATGACCTCCCGATCACGCTGGTCAAGATCATCGGGGTCGATGCGGTCGAGCAGTTCGGGCCGGTTGCGGGCGGTCTTGCGCAGCGCCTCGTCCCTGCGCCAGCGGTCCACCGCGCCGTGGTTGCCGGACAACAGCAGGGGTGGCACCTCCTGCCCGCGCCAGACCGGGGGCTTGGTGTAGACCGGCCCCTCGACGAGGTGCTCCATGCCCCCGGGGGCGAAGGAGTCCTGGGCGACCGAGGCGGCGTTGCCCAAGACACCGGGCAACAGCCGGGAGATCGCCTCCACCATGACCAGCGTCGCCGACTCCCCGCCGTTGAGGACGTAGTCGCCGATGCTGACCTCCTCGACCGGCATGCGCTTCGCCGCGTCCACGGCCACCCGCGAGTCGATGCCCTCGTAGCGTCCGCAGGCGAACACCAGCCACGGTTCGCGCGCGAGCCGGTCGGCGTCGGCCTGGGTGAAGGGGGCGCCACTGGGCGTGGGCAGGATGAGCCGGGGCGTCGCGCCCCCCTCGGCGGGCGCGACGGCGTCAAGGGCCTCCCCCCACGGCTCGGGCTTCATGACCATGCCGGGTCCGCCGCCGTAGGGCGTGTCGTCGACGGTGTTGTGCCGGTCGTGGGTCCAGGTGCGCAGGTCGTGCATCCGGACGTCGAGCAGGCCGCTCCTGCGCGCCTTGCCGATCAGGGACAGATCGAGGGGGGCGAAGTAGTCGGGGAAGATCGTGATGATGTCGATGCGCATGGGTCCTCCTGGGCCGCTGGAGCCCTGGTTCACCGTCCCAGGTCGAGCAGGCCGGGCGGGGGGTCGATCACGATGCGGCCGGCCTCGGTGTCGACCTCGGGGACGAGGGCGCGCACGAACGGGACCAGGATCTCGTCACCGGACGCGTCCGTGATCACCAGGAGGTCCTGGGCGTTGTGCAGGATGTCCTCGACGACCCCCACGTCGGTGCCGTCGGGGGTGAGCACGCGCAGTCCGAGGAGTTCGTGGTCGTGGAACTCGTCGGGGTCCTCCACCGGGGGGATCTCGGCGGAGTCGACGAGCAGGGTCACACCGCGCAGCCCTTCGGCGGCGGTGCGGTCGCGCACCGACTCGAAGCGGACGAGCAGTCGCCCGGTGTGCTCGCGGGCCGACTTGACGGTCAGCGGTCCCACGGTGGCGGGTTCGGTGAGCAGGACGGCGCCCGGCGCGAACCGCGCCGCGGGGTCGTCGGTGCGCACCTCGACGGCGACGTCTCCGCGGATGCCGTGCGCGCGGCCGATCCGACCGACAACGAGACGCATGGTCCTCTCCTAGCTGGGACGGGGATCCGGGGCGCGCCCGCGGCGGACCCGGAGACGGGTCTGCGCGGGAGGGACGTGCCCTTCCCGCGCAGACCGCATGCGGCGTGGGGCGTCGGCCTGAGGCCGACGCCCCGTGGCGCCGGAGTTCAGCGCACTTCGTGCAGGTCCAAAAGATCGACCCGGACGTAGCGCCCGCCGGCCAGCGAACCGATGACGGTCCGCAGCGCCTTGGCGGTACGACCGTTGCGGCCGATCACCTTCCCGAGGTCGTCGGGGTGGACCCGGACTTCGAGCACCTTGCCCTTGCGGAGCCGTTTGGCCCGAACCTGGACGTCGTCGGGGTTCTCGACGATCCCCTTGACGAGGTGCTCAAGCGCCTCTTCCAGCACGTTACGCCTCGCCCTCGGACTTCTCCGCGGTGTTCTCGGCCGGCTTCTCCTCGGCCTTGTCGGCCTTCTTGCCCTTGGTCTTGGGCTCGTTCCCGGGCAGGACGAGCTCCTTCAGGGCGGCCTGGAAGGCGGCCTCGTTGGCCTCCTTGTCCTTCGGCTCGGCAACCTTGAGGGGAGCCGGAGCCGGCAGGCCCTTGAACTTCTGCCAGTCGCCGGTGCGCTTGAGGATGTGCTTCACCGGGTCGGTCGGCTGCGCCCCCTGGGAGAGCCAGTACTGCACCCGCTCGGAGTTCACCTCGATGAGGCTCGGCTCCTCCTTCGGGTGGTACTTGCCGATCTCGTCGATCGCCTTGCCGTCACGCTTGGTACGGGCGTCGGCAACGACGATGCGGTACTGCGGCGTACGGATCTTCCCCATACGCTTGAGCTTGATCTTGACAGCCACTGGTGCGGTCTTCTCCTGAATAAGGCGTGGTCGCCCGGCGTTGAGCCACGTGGGGTTGTGACACGCCACCGAGCCTGACGTGAGCGCGCGGATGAGTAGAGGGCAGACCCGGCGCGCCGTTAGTCGACAATCAATTGTGCCAGACGATCCGACAACGGAGTTCCGCGGGCGCGCCGGGCGGGGGCCCGGACACGACGGTGCCCGGGCGGGGATCGCGGTGACGGCCGGGGTCCCCGCCCGTCACGTCACTTCTTCGGAAGCTTGAAATCGGAGAGGTCGGGGATCCGGCCGCCGCCGAATCCCGGCGGAAGCTGCGGGGATCCCCCGCCCAGGCCCGGGGGCAGCTGCGGCGGGGTGTCGTTCCCCTCTTCCTGACGGCGCTGGCGCTCGGCGGCCTTCGCGGCCTCCTGCTCCTTGGCCTTCATCGGGTTGCCGCTGCGCTGGCGCCCCTTCTTGCCCTTCTTGCCCGCGGCCTTGGCCCCCTTCTTGCGGCCGCCTCCCATGCCGGGCATCCCCGGCATACCGGGAAGACCGCCGTTCTTCATCTGGCGCAGCATCTTCTGCGCTTCGAAGAACCTGGTGACCAGGCCGTTGACGTCGCTGACCTGGGTGCCCGAGCCGTTGGCGATGCGCAGCCGGCGCGAACCGTTGATGATCTTGGGGTTGGCGCGCTCGGCCGGGGTCATGGACCGGATGATCGCGGCGATGCGATCGAGGTCCTTGTCGTCGACGTTGTTGATCTGGTCACGCATCTGCCCCATGCCGGGCATCATCCCGAGCAGGTTGCCGATGGGACCGAGGCGACGGATCATCATCATCTGCTGGAGGAAGTCCTCCAGCGTGAAGTCGTCGTCAGAGGCGATGGTGCTCGCCATCTTCTCGACTTCGGCCTCGTCGAACGTGCGCTGCGCCTGCTCGATCAGGGTGAGCACGTCACCCATGTCGAGGATGCGCGAGGCCATCCGGTCGGGGTGGAAGAGGTCGAAGTCCTCGAGCTTCTCACCGGTCGAGGCGAACATGATCGGCCGGCCGGTGATGTGGCGGATGGACAGCGCCGCACCACCACGGGCGTCACCGTCGAGCTTGGTCAGCGCGACCGCGTCGTAGCCGACACCGTCGAGGAACGCCTGGGCGGTGTTGACCGCGTCCTGGCCGATCATGGCGTCGACGACGAAGAGGATCTCGTCGGGGCTGACCGCGTCGCGGATGTCGGCGGCCTGCTGCATCATCTCGGTGTCGACGCCCAGTCGGCCGGCGGTGTCGATGATGACGATGTTGTGGTTGTTGCGCTGGGCGTGGGCGATGGAGTCGCGCGCGACCTCGACCGGATCGCCGACGCCGTTGCCGGGCTGGGGCGCGTAGACCGGAACCCCGGCCCGCTGCCCCATGACCTGGAGCTGGGTGACCGCGTTGGGACGCTGGAGGTCGGCGGCGACGAGCAGCGGCGTGTTGCGCTGGGCCGCCAGCCACTTGGCGAGCTTTCCGGCGAGCGTGGTCTTACCCGCGCCCTGGAGGCCGGCGAGCATGATGACGGTCGGCGGGTTCTTCGCGAACCTGATCTCGCGGGTCTGGCCGCCGAGGATCTCGATGAGTTCCTCGTTGACGATCTTGATGACCTGCTGGGCCGGGTTGAGCGCCTTGGAGACCTCTTCGCCGCGCGCGCGTTCCTTGATCTGCGCGATGAACTCACGCACGACGGGCAGCGCGACATCGGCCTCGAGCAGTGCGAGGCGGATCTCACGCGCGGTCGCGTTGATGTCCTCCTCGGACAGGCGCCCTTTTCCGCGCAGCGAGGAGAAGACCGATGTGAGCCGGTCGGAAAGCGTCTCGAACACGAGTGTGTCCCGTCCTTCGTCTCGGGATTGGCTTCCTAGGGTACCCGGACAGCGGGTCAGTTGCCGGACGGGCTTGCGCTGGCCTCCGGGCTCTGCCCGGCGCCGCCGTCGACCTTGGCCAGCGTGGCCTCACGCTGATCCTTGAGCTTGGCGGGGAGTTCCTCCGCCGCCGAGCCGCTGAGCGCCCGGGTGGACAGCAACGCCTCGCCCTCGATCTCGTAGCTCTGCGGGTTGGCGCTGGGGGCCAGGGCGTAGTCGACGCCACAGGACAGGTCGACGGTTCCGCCGGCCTCCAGCGCGGCGCTGTCGTTGCACTTCTTCTCGCCGAGTTCGGCGTTGTTCATGGTGGCGTCCATGCGCACCAGAACGGTTCCCGAGTCGCTGTCGGACATGTCGGTGACGGTGCCGCTGACCGAGCAGGCGCCGCCGGTCTCGCAGTCGAGGCTCAGTTCCCCCTCCCACTGGACGATCAGCCGGGAGTCGCGAGCGCTCGTGAGGTCGTCCTCGGTGAGGGCGATGAGGTCGTCGTAGAACGTCTCCAGGTCGGCCTGATCGGGCTGGGAGAGGTTGAAGGCGGTGCGGATGGCCGGCGCCTCGCCCTCCGTCGGGGCGAGGTCGGTGATCTCCATGCGCAGCAGGTCGTGCGGCGCCTCCTTGTCGAGCCACATCTTGCCGTTGGCGAGGTCGATCCGGTAGACGGGGTTGCCGTCGAGCTTCTCCTCGGTGGCGGTCCCCCCGTCGGGGGCCTGGGCGCGCAGGATCTCGGCCAGCTCGGCCGGGGCCAGCACGGTCTGCGGGTCGATTCCCAGCACCTCGGGCCTGACCTGCACCCAGTGCTCGGCGTAGCTGTCGGAGTCGGGGTTGTCGTACAGCGACTGGGTGAGCCAGTAGGAGTCGTCGGCCGACAGGAACATCCGCCCGTCGACCTGGGTGACCTGCACCTCGGTGCCGTCGACGTCCACCGTCCCCGAGGTGGCGCCCGAGTCGGCGACGAGCAGCGTGCTCTCACGCGGTTGGCCGTCGGAGTCGGCGAACTGTCCCTGCAGGCGCACGGCAGGGGCCTCGGCCAACTGGTCGAGCGCCGATTCCAGCAATGGGGCGGCCTCCACCGGCGTGGGCGAGGGGGACGCCTCCTCCTCGGCCCCCGGCCGCCAGTGGCTCAGATCGATCGCGCACCCAGCGGCGCCGAACGTGAGGGCGGCCGCGGCGGCCACGGTGACGAACGGGCCGCGCGGTCGCTGCCTGGTGGTTTCTGCCGGCGCCATCATGCCTCCTGGCCCCTGCCAAGGGGTACGGGATGTAGTCGATAACGGGGACGCATCGGACGGCGCCTCGGTCCGGGACGGACTGGCGAGGGCCTTGCGCGCACTCCGGGCGTCCAGGAATGTACCCCACCATGAGAGGTGGAGCCTTGCTGTTGACGTCCAAGAGTAGCGAATGGTGACGTAATGCCCGGTGAATCGCGACTCTCCCTCCGTGGCGGCCCATAGGGTGGGCGGCAGCGCGCGACCGGGTGGAGGTGCGGGTGGGAGGAGGCCGCAACGTGGAGCGCTGCACCGACTGCGGATCGTTCGGCGTCACCGAGCGCCTGCTCAGGCCCACGGGGGAACGGGTGTGGACGTGCCCCGAGTGCGACGCGCTGTGGCGGGAGGGGGACGACCGTTCGGCCACGTCGTTCATGCAGGCCCCCGACTATTTGGCCGCGGCCGGCCTGGGACCGGAGGATGTGGCCGTGACACGCTCGCCCACGCCGTTGCCCGCTCTGCCCGAGGCGTGGTCGGGGGTGCCGTTGACGCCGTTGCAGGAGGCGTGGCTGGCGCTGCGCCGGATCGTCGCCGAGGGCAGGCTCAGCGCGCTGGGCGTCGGCGACCGCGCGGGTGAGGCCCGAGACGTCGTGGGACCGTGGGACGCGACCGCCGCGCCCCTCAACGCCGCCCAGGTGATCCCCGCCGAGGAGGCGCCGGTGCGGTTGCGGCTGTCGGGAGGCGTCGTGGTGGAACTACTGGTGGACGTGACCGAGGGGCGGTTGGAACTGCCCGGTGTGCTCGACGAGGGCCCGGGGCCGGACCTGACGGCCCTGTCGCGCGCGGACGTCGAATCGGTGCTGCGCCAGGCCGGCGCGCGGACCCGGCCGCGTCGCGAAGGCATCGCGTTCGAGACCGGGCGTTTCGCGGGTGAGCTGGACTTCCAGGGGGATCGGCTCGGCGCGGTCCGGGTGCGCGCGGCCGGATGACCCCCGCCGGTCGGGGACGCGGACGGGTCCGGGCCGGCGCGGGAACCCCGCGCCGGCCCGGTTCACCCCCATCGCAGTGATGGTGTGGTCAGCGGAATCAACGTCGAGACCGCTAGAGCCGCACCTGCTGTGAGGGCACCTCCTCGCCCGGAGGCGTCGGCGAGGAGAGTTCGATGTGGTCGAGGTCGTCGAAGGCGTAGGCCGTCTCGGAGTGCAGCTCGTGGTCGAGGCCGTTGGTCTCGACGTGCTCGGGGATCCGGAAGCCCATGACCAGGTCGATGACCTTGGCGATGACCCAGGTGACCGCGAAGGAGTAGACGAGGACCGCGAAGACGCCGAGCGCCTGGAGACCCAGCAGCGAGATCGAGCCGCCGTAGAGCAGTCCCTCGACCTCGCCGCCGGAGGCCAGCGAGGAGGCGAGCAGACCGATGGCGAGCGAGCCGATGATGCCGCCGACCAGGTGGATGCCGACCACGTCGAGCGCGTCGTCGTACTTGAACTTGTACTTCCAGCTGATGGCGTAGGCGCAGACGGCACCGGCGATCAGGCCCAGGATGACGGAGCCGACCGGGGTGAGCGTGCTCGCGGCCGGGGTGATGGCGACCAGGCCGGCGACCGCGCCCGAGGCGAAGCCCAAGGCCGTGACCTTGCCGTAGCGGATGCGCTCGACGAGCATCCAGGCGCCGGTGGCGGCCGCCGTGGCGACCTGGGTGTTGACCAGGGCGAGGGCGGCGGTGCCGTCGGCGGCCAGGCCCGATCCCGCGTTGAACCCGAACCAGCCGAACCACAGCAGCGCGGCGCCCAGCAGGACGAACGGCAGGTTGTGGGGGCGCATCGACTCCGAGCCGAAGCCCTTGCGGCGGCCGAGGACGAGCGTGAGGGCGAGCGCGGCGGCGCCGGCGTTGATGTGGACCGCTGTTCCACCGGCGAAGTCGATGACGCCCAGGCCGAAGATCCAGCCGTCGGCCGACCAGACCCAGTGGGCGACCGGGAAGTACACGATCAGCGCCCAGATCGGGACGAACAGCAGCCAGGCACCGAACTTCGCGCGGTCGGCGATCGCGCCGCTGATCAGGGCGACGGTGATGACGGCGAACATCATCTGGAAGCCGGCGAACACCAGGTCGGGCAGACCGTCGGTGTCGGTGCCGATCAGCGAGGTCAGACCGACCGTGTCGAGTCCGCCGATGAAGGGGGCGAGCGGACCGGACCCCGACCCGAAGGTCAGGGAGTAGCCGACGAGCACCCACAGCACGCTGACGATCGCGATGCTCGTGAAGCTCATCAACATCATGTTCAACACGCTCTTGGCGCGGGCCATGCCACCGTAGAAGAAGGCCAGGCCGGGCGTCATGAGCATCACCAGCGCGGCGCTTACCAGCACCCACGCGGTGTTGCCGCTGTCGATCATGTCGCCTCCGTAGTCGGTGCGGGGGAGTGGACGTGCGTGTCGGGGTGGGCGGTCCGCGCGGGCGCGTCATCGGGCTCGACGGCGATGACCACGACCGACAGCCTCCCGACGGTGTGTTTCCCGTCGTCTGCGCGGTTGTTGCGCCCGTGTAAAGACATCGCCGCGGGTGTTACGGCGGGGTGAATCGCCCGCCCATAGGGCACATCGGGCGGCCTTTGGCGCGCATCCCCGGAAAACGGCGACGGCCCCTCACCCGGTCGGGTGAGGGGCCGTCGCGGAAACGGCGCGGGCTCAGGCGCCGTTCCCGGTGCCATCGGAACCGAGGATCGCGTCGACGAAGCCCTCCGGATCGAAGGGGGCGAGGTCGTCGGGCCCCTCGCCGAGCCCGACGAGCTTGACCGGCACCCCCAGCTCGCGCTGGACCTGGATGATGATGCCGCCCTTGGCGGTGCCGTCGAGCTTGGTCAAGACGATGCCGGTGATGTTGACGACCTCGGCGAAGACCCGGGCCTGGCGCAGGCCGTTCTGTCCGGTCGTGGCGTCGAGCACCAGCAGGACCTCGTCCACCTGGGACTTCTTCTCGACGACGCGCTTGACCTTGCCCAGCTCGTCCATCAACCCGGTCTTGGTGTGCAGACGGCCCGCGGTGTCGATGATGACGACGTCGGCCTGGTCCTCGACCCCCCTGGCGACCGCGTCGAAGGCGACGCTGGCGGGGTCGGCTCCCTCGTCCTTGCGTACGACGGGCGCGCCGACCCGGCTCCCCCACGTTTCGAGCTGGTCGGCCGCCGCGGCGCGGAAGGTGTCGGCCGCGCCGAGCACGACGCTGCGCCCGTCGCCCACGAGCACGCGGGCGAGCTTTCCGGACGTGGTGGTCTTGCCGGTGCCGTTGACGCCGACGACCATGATGACCGCCGGCCGGTCGCCGTGGGGACCGGTTCGGACGGCGCGGTCGAGTTCGGGGTTGATCTGCGCGAGAAGCTCCTCGCGCAACAGCGCGCGCAGTTCCTCGGGGGTCCGGGTGCCCTGCACCTTGACCTTGGTGCGCAGGCTCGACACGATCTGGGCCGCCGAGGTGACACCGACGTCGGCGGTGATGAGGGTGTCCTCGATCTCGTCCCAGGTGTCGTCGTCGAGCCGGTCACTGGACAGGAGGCCGAGCAGCCCCTGACCGAACACGTTCTGGGAGCGCGCGAGTCGGGCGCGCAGGCGCACCAGCCGGCCGGCGGAGGGCGGCGGGATCTCGATCTCGGGAGCCGGCGGCGGAACGACCGGCGGCTCCTCGACAGCGGTCGCTCCGGCGGGTTCCGTGGTCTCCTCCGGCTCGGCGACCGCCGTTCCCGTGGCACCGCGCTGCGCGCTCTCCTCGGTACGGGGCTGCTCCTGCGGGGGCTGTGGCCTGCGGGGCCTGATCAGGAACGCGCCGCCGACCACCAACAGGGCGACGACGAAGATGACAACGGCAACGATCGTGTAGTCCATAACCCGTCCAGTCTCGCAGAAGAGCGGCACCGGGACGCGCCGCACCGCCCACGGCGCGGTTCTCGGCCCCGTTGCTAGGCGACGCGGTCGCGGGTGGCGCGCAGCACCATGACGAAGAACGGCGCCCCGATGAAGGCCGTGACGACCCCCAGGGGCAGCTCGGCCGGGGCCAGGAGGGTGCGCGCAACGATGTCGGCGAGGACCAGGAAGGCGGCGCCGACGAGCAGTGACATCGGGAGCAGGGCGTGGTGGCCGCTGCCCACCAACCGGCGCACCAGGTGGGGCACGACGATCCCGACGAAGCCGATCAGGCCGCTGACCGACACGGCCGCCGCCGTCGCCAGCGACGCCGCGGAGATCACCAACAGCCGGACGAGCGCGGGGTTCAACCCGAGGCTGGCCGCCTTGTCGTCGCCGAGCGCGAGCAGGTCGAGCAGGGGTGCGCAGCACAGCAGCACCACGGTGGCGACGAGGGCATAGGGGGCGATGAGCCTCAGGTCCTCCCATCCTCCCCGGCCCAGCCCCCCCATGATCCAGGAGTAGACGCGCCGTAGGTCCTCGGTGCGCGTCATCTGGAGCAGGGACTGCACCGCTGAGAGGAAGGAGGAGACGGCCACGCCCGAGAGCACCAGGGCCGCGGTGCCCCCGCGGCCGGCCAGGCTCCCCAGGACGTAGGCCCCGACCACCCCGAGGAGGGCTCCCACGAAAGCGGCGAGCGGGATCAGCCGCAGGGGGCCCAGGGAGAGCCCGGGCGCGTGGAGGATGACGAGGGTCGCCCCCACCCCGGCCCCGCTGGCCGCCCCCAACAGGTAGGGGTCGGCCAGCGGGTTGCGGAACACGCCCTGGTAACCGGCGCCGGCGAGCGCCAGCAGCCCCCCGACGGCCGCGCCGACGAGTACCCGGGGGAGCCGCAGCTCCGTCAGCACGGCGCTCTGGCGTGGGGTGAGCGGGGACTCGATCCCCAGTGGGAGACGGCTGAGCAGGTCCAGGGCCGCCGCCCAGGGCGGGATGCCCGCGGCCCCCACGGCGGCGCCGCACAGCACCGCCGTGATGAGCGCGCCCACCCCGGCGAGCAGCCAGGGCCACGCCGGGCGGATGTGGCGCAATGCCTACTGCTCCGCCGTTGCCGCCACGACGGCGTCGGCCACGTCCTCGGCGAAGTCGGCCACCCTCGGCCCCCACCGGGAGGCGATGTCGGCGTCCAGCTCCACGACGTCCCCCTCCTGAACCGCCGTGATCTGGTCGAACGCGGGCCGCTCGGCAAGGGCGTCGATGTTGCTCTGTCCACCCGGGTAGCTCAGGAAGATCAGGTCGGGGTCCTGCTCGACGATGAACTCCGCGGACAACTGCGGGTAGCCGCCGGCGGTGTCCTCGGTCTCGTCGGCGATGTTGCGCAGCCCGAACAGCGAGTAGACCTGGCCGACGAAGGTGTCGGAGGTGACGCTGTACATGCCGGTGTCGAGCTCGTGGTAGTAGCTGAGCTCGACGTCGCCGATGGCCTCCTCGGTTTCGGAGACGACCTTCTCGATCCGCGTCTGCACCTCGTCGGCCGCCTCGTCGGCCTGCTGGGCGTGGCCGGTGACCTCGCCGAGCAGCCGCATCTGGGCGTAGGTGTCGTCCAGTGTCTCGGCGGCGGGCAGCACCAGGACCGGGATGTGGATCTTCTCCAGCTGGGCGGCGGCGTCCTCGGCGTCACGGGCCAGGATGACCAGGTCCGGTTCGTGGCCGCTGATGGCCTCGACGCTGGGGGTGAAACCGGACAGGTCGGTGGTGGGAGCCTCCTCCGGATAGTTGGAGTACTCGTCTGCGGCGACGACCTGTTCGCCGGCGCCGATCTCGAACAGCATCTCGGTGGTGCTGGGGGACAGCGAGACGATCCGTTCGGGTGCCGTGTCGAAGGTGACCTCGCCTCGGGCGTCGGTGACGGTCACCGGGAAGCCCTCGGCCGCGGAGGGGCTGGACTCGGGAGAGGGGGAGGATGAGGTCTGGCCCGAGCAGCCGGTGAGGGCGAGAACGGCCAGCAGCGGCACGGCCGCCAGTCTGCGTGCGATGCGCACGGGACTCCTTTACGGGAACGCGGGGAAGTTCGGAGCCCGGTCGGACGGACTGCCCTTCCCACGAGGACAGTGGACGCCTGCGTCCGCGCGAGGCGACCTGGCTCGCGTCCCTCCCCTACGGGGACGGACGTCACAGTTGCGGGACAGCGCCGGATTCTCACCGGACTTCGCTCGCGCGGCGCGGTCGACCCGCGCGGCGTGTGCTGCGCCGTCGCGGGCCCGACCGTCCAACTCTACCCGTTTCGCCTGATAATGGGCGCGATGGTCATCCGGCCCTGCGGTCGAGCTTCTGACTGATGACCTGGGAGATCCCGTCGCCCTGCATGGTGACGCCGTAGAGCGCGTCGGCGGCCTCCATCGTGCGTTTCTGGTGGGTGATGACGATGAGCTGGGAGGTCGAGCGCAGCTCCTCGAAGATCACCAGGAGGCGCTGGAGGTTGATGTCGTCCAGCGCCGCCTCGACCTCGTCCATGACGTAGAAGGGTGAGGGACGCGCCTTGAAGATCGCGGCGAGGAACGCCACGGCCGTCAGCGAGCGTTCGCCACCCGATAGCAGCGACAGGCGTTTGACCTTCTTGCCCGGCGGGCGGGCCTCGACCTCGACCCCCGTGGTCAGCATGTCGTCGGGGTCGGTCAGGATGAGACGCCCCTCACCACCGGGGAAGAGGCGTCCGAAGATCCCGGCGAACTCGCGTTCGACGTCGGCGTAGGCCGAGGCGAACACCTCCTGGACCCGGTCGTCCACCTCCTTGACCACCGTCAGCAGGTCACGCCGGGTCTTCTTCAGGTCCTCCAGCTGTGTGGTGAGGAAGGCGTGCCGCTCCTCCAGCGCCGCGAACTCCTCCAGCGCGAGAGGGTTGATCTTGCCGAGCTGGTTGAGCTGGCGCTCCGCGGTCCGGGCGCGCTTCTCCTGCACCTCGCGCACGAAGGGGATCGCGACGTCCTCGCCCGGCGCCGCGTCGGGCGGCGGCGGGATCGGCACCCGCGGCCCGTACTCGGCGATGAGGACGTCGACCTCGACCCCGTACTCCTCGACCGCCCTGGTCTCCAGCTGTTCGAGTCGCAGTCGACGTTCGGCTCGGGCCACCTCGCTGCCGTGCACGACGTTGAGGAGCTTCTCCAACTCGACGGAGAGCTCGCGCACCCGGGCGCGCACCGTCTTGAGTTCGGCGTCGCGGGCGGCGCGGGCCTCCTCGGCCTCGCGGCGCTCGCCGTCGGCCGCGACCAGCGAGACGGCGATGCGCCGCAGCGCCTCGGCCGCCGCGTCGGCGACGGCGCTGGCCACGGCGGACTGGCGCCGCCGCAGTTCGCGGCGGCGCGCGGCGCGTTCGCGGGCGCGCCGCTCCTCGGCCGCGGCGCGCAGCAGCCCCTCGGCGCGTCCCGCGATGGAGCGGGCGCGTTCCTCTGCCGTGCGCACGGCCAGGCGCGCCTCCATCTCCTCGGAGCGGGCGTGTGCCGCGTTGTCGGCGAGCTCGTCGCGCAGCGCGGTGTCGGGCTCCTCGTCGTCGAACGGCTCGGCCTCGGCATCGGCCAGTCGCTGCGCCAGTTCCTCCAGGCGCTCCAGGTCGCTCTCGCGTCCCCGGGCGGCCTTCTCGGCGGCGGCGACGTAACGCTCGGCCTCGACTTCGGCGGCCCGGGCCTGCCCGCCCAGCTTGCCGACCTGCCGGGCGACCTCGCTGCGCTGCCTGTCGGCGTCGCGGCGGCGAGCCGCGATGTCGGCGACGGTCGCCGCGGCGGCGGCGCGTTCCCGCTCGGCCGCCTCAAGCTCGGCGGCGGCCCGCTCGCATCCCGCCGCGGCCTCCTCAAGGAGTTCGGCGGCCTCGTCGACGGCCGCCTGGACCTCCAGGAGGCTGGGAACGGCGGAGGAACCGCCGTGGACGAACACCGCGCCGAAGACGTCACCGTCGGGGGTGACCGCGCGCAGTTCGCAGCGCTGCGCCACCAGGAGCCGAGCCGTCGCGGCGTCCTTGGCCAACACCACGCGGTCCAGCAGGGTGGTCACCGCGGCCCGCAGCTCGGCGGGCGGCTGGACGGCGTCGACGGCGTAGCGCGCCCCATCGGGCAGGTCCGGCCACTGCGCGCGCGGCGGCGCGCCCTCCGCCGCGGCGCCGATGACGATCCCGGCCCGTCCGGCGTCATCGGTCTTGAGCAGGTCGAGGGCGTGGGCGGCGGTGTCGGCCGCCTCGACCGCCACCGCGTCGGAGGCCGAGCCCAGCGCGGCGGCGACCGCGGTCTCGGCTCCCGGTTCCACCTGGAGCAGCGCGGCCAGGGAGCCCAGCACCCCGGGCAGGCGTTCACCCGCCGCGAGCAGGGCCGCGGCCCCGTCCTTGCGGCTGAGCCCCATTTCCAGGGCCTCCTTGCGGGCGGCGAGTGCGGCCCGCTCGCGCTCGGCGGCGCGCTCGGCGGCGCGGGCCGCGCTCAACCGCGCCTCGGCGTCGGCCAGCACGCGCCCGGCCTCCTCCTGGGCGGCGTCGAGTTCGCCGTCGCCCAGCTCCAGCCCTTCGGCGTCGGCCCGGATCTCCTCGTACTCGGCGCGCGCGGCCTCGGCCCGCTCCCCCGCCTCGGCCGCCGCCTCGCGCAGCCGCTCGACCTCGGCCTCGCTGGCGGCCAGCCGGCTGCGCAGGGCCTCGACCTGGCCGCGCAGGCGCGCCAGCCCTTCGCGGCGGTCGGCGGCGGCCCGGGAGGCGGCGGTGAGGCGCCGTTCCTCGGCCTTGAGCGCGTCCTCGGCCGCGGCGCGCGTGGCGACGGCGACCTCCAGGTCGGCGCGGGCGTCCTCCAGCCGCTCGGCGAGCTCCTCCTCCTGGGCGCGGACCTGTTCGGCCTCGGCCTCCAGCTCCTCGGGGTCGCGGCCCCGGCGTTCCTCGATGGTGTCGCCGGAGAGGTGGCGGTGCCGCTCGGCGGCCAGCCCGGCCACGGCGTCCAGCCGCTCCTTGAGCCGCGACAGCCCGTGGTAGGTCTCCTGGGCCTGGGCGAGCAGGGGCGCCGCGGCGGTCGCGGCGGCGTCGAGCTCGGCCTCGCGCGCCTGCGCAGCGGCGAGCGCCTTCTCCGCCGCGGCGCGGCGCTCGCGCACGGCCGTCTCGTCGGCCTCCTCCTTGCGCAGCGCCTCGCGCAACGTGACGATGTCGTCGGCGAGGAGGCGCAGGCGCGCGTCGCGCAGCTCGGCCTGGATGACCGCGGCGCGACGAGCGAGTTCGGCCTGGCGGCCGAGTGGTTTGAGCTGGCGGCGCAGCTCCGCGGTGAGGTCGGTGACGCGGTCGAGGTTGCCCTGCATCGCGTCGAGCTTGCGGAGGGCCTTCTCCTTGCGCTTGCGGTGCTTGAGGATGCCCGCGGCCTCCTCGATCAGGGCGCGGCGCTCCTCGGGCCCCGCGTGCAGCACCGTGTCGAGCTGCCCCTGGCCCACGATGACGTGCATCTCGCGGCCGATGCCGGAGTCGCTGAGCAGGTCCTGGATGTCGAGGAGGCGGCAGGTGTCGCCGTTGATGGCGTACTCGGAGCCGCCGTTGCGAAACAGGGTCCGCCGGATCGTGACCTCGGTGTAGTCGATGGGCAGGGCCCCGTCGCTGTTGTCGATCGTGAGGCTGACCTCGGCCCGACCCAGCGGCGCGCGCGAGGAGGTGCCCGCGAAGATGACGTCCTCCATCTTGCCGCCACGCAGCGACTTGGCGCCCTGCTCCCCCATGACCCAGGCCAGGGCGTCGACGACGTTGGACTTGCCCGATCCGTTGGGGCCGACCACACAGGTGATGCCGGGTTCGAAGCGCAGCGTGGTCGCCGAGGCGAACGACTTGAACCCGCGCAGTGTGAGGTTCTTCAGGTACACGGCGCGGTCTCCCTCCTCCACTCGCGACTTCCCTGGTAAGGGTGCCACGAACTGGGAGGACTCGGTGCCGCATCACCGATCGGGTGGGGCGAGCGCCACGCGATGCCCCCCGGCGGGGCGGGAGGAGGGTAAGGGGCGGCGGGGCGGACGGCTCCACGTGTGTGACCCTGTGGAGCCGTTTCCGCGGGATCTCCGAGGATTGCCGGAAAAGATCTTGGGGTAAATCCCCGGTGAATCCGATCGAAACGTCAGGCGGGAAGGAGTGCTTTTCCTTCACCGGCCGCTCAGGGACGCCGAAAAGTTCCCGGGGGCGTCCCTTGCAGGTGTTCTCGTCAGTAGCGCGGGTGAACGCCGGAGACGTCAGGCCAGAGCCGGCTCGCGATCGGCCGTCGCCCTGACCGAGACGTCAGTGGCAGCAGCCGAGAGCTGGTCGTTTTGGGCCTGGAGCCGGCCGACCTCGTCCTCAAGGTCGCGTACCCGCTTCTGCAGACGCCGCATCTCCTGAACCATGCGAGGATCAGGACCTCCGACGTGGCCGAACAGAGCCTTCGCCATGATGTGGGTCCTCCACATTGAGTGACCAGACACGGATCAACGCACGTGGATCCGCGAGACCAACGGCCGGGACTTCATGGCCGTGTCGCGGTCAGAAAGGCGTGCGGTTTGCCTTCCAGAGTCTCACCGCGTGAGGCGCTGGTCAAGATTTGGACGGAATACAAAGTAACTGTCAGTAACCGGGCAGGTCACAGCGCACGGTTCGTGTATCGGGTACCCCCGGGGGTCTCCCCCGTCGCACCGCCCCGGTTGAAACCCCCGCCGGAGCGATGGCCCGATGCCCATCGGGTGGCAGCCGCGAACCGCGTCGCCTTACTAGCATACTCACCGTTCCACGAAACCGGAGAAGGAACCCGTGGAATTCGTCCAGCGTTGCCCGACCGAATCCACCCGACCAGGCGTGGCGCCGCTTTTCAGACGCGCGAGCAATTCCTCACACCGGTCCCGCGGCCCTTCGGCGACCACCTCGACCCGACCGTCGTCGAGGTTGGTGGCCGCCCCCGCGAGTCCGAGCTCCAACGCCCTGGAGCGCACCCACCAGCGGAATCCGACCCCTTGGACGTGACCGCGCACCCACGCGGTCAACCGGACCTCCTGCGCCGTCATCGCCGTTCTCCCTCCTGGACGGAAAAGACCCCGGTCCGCTCGCCGCTCAGGGGCGCGCCTCGCGTGGCGCGCGCTGACACGTGGGACAGCTGAACGACGACCGGTTCATGAACTCCTCGCGCCGGATCGAGGTGGCGCACCGCTCGCACGGCAGCCCGCGCCGCCCATAGGCCTTGAGCCCCCGGGAGAAGTACCCGCTTTCGCCGTTGACGTTGACATAGAGGCTGTCGAAGGAGGTCCCGCCCTCGGCCAGCGCGTCGCGCATGACGTCACGCACGTCGGCCAGCAACCCTTCCACCTGGGAACGGCGCAGGGTCTCGGTGGGGCGCGCCCAGTGCAGTCGCGCGCGCCACAGCGCCTCGTCGGCGTAGATGTTGCCCACGCCGCTGATCAGCGACTGGTCCAGCAGCGCCCGCTTGATCCCGGTGCGTCTACGGCGCAACGCCGCGATGAAGACGTCGTCGTCGAAGGCGGGATCGAGGGGATCGCGCGCGATGTGGCCGATGACGGAGGGCAGTCCCACTCCCGCCTCGTCGGGGACGAGGTGGTCCACCATGAGGTGACCGAACGTCCGCTGGTCGACGAAGCGCAGTTCACGCTCGCTGTGGGCCAGCGGCAGGCGTACCCGCAGGTGGCGCTCTGCCGGAAGGTGCGGTGGCTGCACGAGGAGCTGGCCGCTCATGCCCAGGTGGGCCAGCAGCGCGTCCCCCGAGTCCAGCGGCAGCCACAGGTACTTGCCGCGCCGACACACTTCGGTGACCTTATGCCCGGCCAATCGCCCCACGAAGTCAGCGGGGCCGAGCACATGGCGGCGCACCGCGCGCGGGTGCAGAACGGCCACCTCACCGATCGTGTGACCGGCGACCCAGTGCTCCAGACCGCGCCGGACGACTTCCACCTCGGGCAGCTCGGGCACGGCTCAGTCCTCGTCCGACCCGCCGGCGCGGCGGATCGCCTTCCACGCGGACTCCGCGGCCTGCTGCTCGGCCTCCTTCTTACTGCGTCCCTCGCCCATGCCGTAGCTCTGGCCGGCCACGCGCACCGTGGCCCGGAACGTCTTCTGGTGGTCGGGGCCGCTCTCCTCGACGTGGTACTCGGGAACGCCGAGCAGTTCGGCCGCCGTGAGCTCCTGCAACGAGGTCTTCCAGTCCAGTCCGGCGCCCAGCCCCGAGGCCCGCGCGATCAGCGGGTCGAACAGGCGGTGCACCAGCCTCGACGCCTCGTCCAGCCCCCGGTCGAGGTAGACCGCGCCGATGATGGCCTCCAGGGTGTCGGCCAGGATCGAGGACTTGTCCCGCCCCCCGGTGCCCTCCTCGCCCCGGCCCAACCGGATGTAGCGGCCGATCCCCAGCTCACGGGCCACGTCGGCGAGGGCGCGCATGTTGACCACGGCGGCGCGCAGCTTGGCGAGCTGTCCCTCGGGCAGGTCGGGGTGGCCGCGAAAGAGCGTGTCGGTGACGACCAGGCCCAGCACGGAGTCGCCCAGGAACTCCAGGCGCTCGTTGGTGGGCAGGCCGCCCTTCTCGTAGGCGTAGGACCGGTGGGTGAGCGCGCGGGCCAGGACCTTGGGATCGACCTCGACCCCGATCGCGCGGTGGAACTCGCGGGTCTCGGCCGCGGACAACTGGGTGGCCACTCGGCGTTCACGTCCCTTCCTGCCGCGCGGCACCACGCCGCGCCGGCGTCCGGCGGCCCCGTCGGGCGCGCCCGGATCTGATACGGCTGCGCTTGTGTCGGGCCGGCGGAGGACGCTCGAGAGCGAGGTGAGCGTCGCGGAGGACACGCCTCCCCGGCGGCCACCACGGCCTCGGGATGTTCCCGTCTCCGGTCCGATTGGGGGACCAAGGACGAAAGGCGGGCCCGGAATCCGGACCCGCCTCGCCTGCGTCAGGACGCCGGAGTGACGACCTGCCGGTTGTTGTAGGTGCCGCACGTCGGGCAGGCGACGTGCGGAAGCTTCGGGTCACGGCAGCGCGGGCAGTTGACCAGCACCGGGCGCGACGCCTTCCACTGGGAACGGCGGGTGCGGGTGTTGCTCCGCGACATCTTCCGCTTCGGGACGGCCACTTCAATCCTCCTGGGTCACCCCCGCGCTCGGGGGAGCTCACTTTCCTGGGTCATCCCCACGCCTGTGGGGAACCACCTTGCTCCTTCGGCCCGGTCCCCATCGGGGCGGGGCTCCCCCGCCTACGCGGGGCTCGCCGTCCGGTCCGGGAGCTCGGACTCATTGGTCGTCGGGCCGCTCGCCCAACTTCCGTAGCGACTCCCAACGGGGGTCGATGCGATCGCCGTGACCGTGATCAGGGCCGGCGTCCGCGAGTTTCACGCCGCATTCGACGCACAGGCCGGGGCAGTCCTCCCGGCAGAGCGGCGAGAGGGGCAGCGCGAGCACGATCGCGTCGCGGACCACCGGTTCGAGGTCGATCAGGTCGCCCTCAAGATAGTAGTCCTCATCCTCGGACTCCGCGTCCGCCTCCGTCCCGGCGATGCCGTTGTCATCGTCGGAGGGGTAGTGGTAGAGCTCCTGGAACTCCACCTCGATCTCCTCGGCGAGGGGGTCGAGGCAGCGCGCGCACTCGCCCTCGGTCCGCGCCCGTACCCCGCCCGTGACGAGGACGCCCTCCATGACCGCCTCGAGCCGAAGGTCCAACTCGATGTCGGAACCCTCGGGCACGGTGGTCATCCCGGTCGCGAGCGCGCCGGGAGCGGGAACGATGCGCTTGTCCGTGCGCATCGAGCCGGGCTGACGCCCCAGCGGCCGGGTGTCGACCACGAAAGGGGCGCGGGAATCTAGACGAGACAGAGTGATCGCGCTTTCACTGGGACATCCCCGCTGGCGGGGAGGGCGGATACGGGACCGACGGTGACCGACGGCCGCTCGACCGGGCCACGGGCACAGTCGAGGTCTGAGTTTAGCGACAGGAGGAGGTCCGACCCAAATCAGCGCCTGTCGCGGTACTTGATCCGCAGCCGCTCCTCGACGTAGGGCGTGACCAGGCTGGAGACGTCGCCGCCGTACTGGGCGATCTCGCGCACGAGGCTGGAACTGAGGAAGGAGTACTGCGGGTTGGCCGTCATGAACAGCGTCTCCACCCCGGAGAGCTGGTAGTTCATCTGGGCGATCTGGAGCTCGTAGTCGAAGTCGCTGACCGAACGCAGGCTGCGCACGATCGCCGAGACGTTGTTCTCCCGGCAGAAGTCGACGAGCAGGCCGTCGAACTTGGCGGTGCGGACGTTGTCGAAGTCCTTGGTGGACTCCTCCAGCATCTCCAGTTTCTCGTCGACGGTGAACAGGCCGCGCTTGCTCACGTTGGTGAGGACGGCCGCGATCACCTCGTCGTTCTGCCGGGCGGCGCGACCGATGATGTCGATGTGTCCATTGGTGACCGGATCGAAGGATCCGGGGCAGACGACACGGCGCACGTGGACCAATCCTCTCTGGTGACTGGCAATGGTCCGCGAGCCACCTGCCGGCAATTGTGCCGAAACGGTCAGCCCTGGCCGGGGAGACTCGCGGCGCGACCGTACCAAAGCGCGGCCTCGCCATAACGACGCACCCGGCCCGGTTCGTACCCCTCCGGCCAGTGCGGGCCGTTCCCGCGGCTCGCCCGTTCCACGACGAGCAGCGCGTCGGGGGCCAGCCAGCCGTGGTCGCGCAACGCGCGCAGCACGTCGGCGATCTCGGCGTCGGTGACGGCGTAGGGAGGGTCGGCGACGACGAGGTCGTAGCGTTCCCCCGCCGGTCCCTGGGCCAGCGCCCGTTCCACCCGGTCGGTGACCAGCCGCGCGCCGGTCAGCCCCAGCTCGGCGATGTTGCGGCGGATCACGGCGGAGGCGCGCCGATCGGCCTCGACCAGCAGGGCGTGCCGCGCGCCGCGCGACAGCGCCTCCAGGCCGATGGCACCGGATCCGGCGTACAGGTCGAGGACCGCCACCCCCGTGAACGAGCCGAGCTCCGACAACACGGAGGCGAACAGCCCCTCACGGGCGCGATCGCTGGTGGGACGGGTGGTGCGACCTTCGGGGACGGCGATCCTGCGGCCGCCCGCGGTGCCGGCGATGATGCGGGTCATGTCGGGACGAAGACTCCTCTAAGACGGGAACACGGTGGTCTCGGGCCGGACGGGCCGACCGGGGGGCGGGACGGTGACGGCCGCCCGGTCGGCCGGGTCAGGCCTTCTCCAGGTACTCGGCGCGTTCCTCGGTCAGCAGCTCGGCCAGGGCCGTGGCCAGTGGCGGGTGCGACCGTAGTTCCGGGTCGGCCTCGACGAAGGCGGTGGCCTCCTCCCGCGCCTGGCCGATGAGCTCACGGTCGCGCAACAGGGTGAGCATGCGCAACGAGGAACGCCGGCCGGACTGGGCATCCCCGAGAACGTCACCCTCGTGACGCTGTTCGAGGTCGACCTCCGACAGCGCGAACCCGTCGGTGGTGGCGGCGACCGCGGCGAGCCGCTCACGCGCGGGCGTCCCCTCCTCGGCGTCGGTGACGAGCAGGCACAGCCCCGGCAGGCCGCCGCGTCCGACCCGGCCGCGGAGCTGGTGGAGCTGGGAGACGCCGAAGCGGTCGGCGTCCATGATCGCCATGACCGTGGCGTTGGGGACGTCGACCCCGACCTCGATGACCGTGGTCGCGACGAGCACGTCGATCTTGCCGGCCGCGAAACCACGCATGACCGCGTCCTTGTCCTCGGGGGCCAGCCGGCCGTGCAACGCCTGGACCTCCAGGTCGGCGAGCGGCCCTTCGGCGAGCTCGGTGACCAGGTCCAGGACGGCCAGGGGCGGGCGGCGGACCGCGTCGCCCTCGCCGGCGTCCCCCTCCGGGGAAGGAACGGGGACCTCGGCGTCCTCGTCGCCGCCACCGATGCGCGGGCACACCACGTAGGCCTGTCGCCCCTGGGCGACCTCCTCGCGGATCCGTTCCCAGGCACGGGACAGGTAGTGCGGTTTGTCACGGGCCGGGACGAGATGGGTGGCGACCGGCGCGCGGCCGTCCGGCAGCTGCCTCAGGGCCACCACGTCGAGGTCGCCATAGACCGTCATCGCCACGGTGCGCGGAATGGGCGTGGCGGTCATGACGAGGACGTGCGGACGCCCGTCGGTCGCCTTCTCGCGCAGCGCGTCGCGCTGTTCCACGCCGAAGCGATGCTGTTCGTCGATGACGATCAGCGCCAGGTCGGCGAAGGAGACGTGCTCCTGGAGCAGCGCGTGGGTGCCCACGACGATTCCGGCGGCCCCCGAGGCCGCCTCCAACAGCGCCTCGCGCCGCGCCGCGGCCCCTTGGGACCCGGTGAGCAGGGCGATCCGCGTGGCGTGCTCGGCCCCGTCGATCTGCCCGGCCCGGGCGAGCGGGCCGAGCATGGCGCTGATGGAGCGGTGGTGCTGCTGGGCGAGCACCTCGGTGGGGGCCAGCAGGACGGCCTGTCCACCGGCGTCGACGGCCTGGAGCATCGCCCGCAACGCCACCAGGGTCTTGCCCGCGCCGACGTCGCCCTGCAACAGCCGGTGCATGGGATGGGGGGAGGCGAGGTCGGCGGCGATGACATCCCCCACCTCGCGCTGCCCCTGGGTCAGGGTGAAGGGCAGCGCGGCGTCGAAGGCGTCGAGCAGTCCTCCCGCACGCCTGGGCCGGGGACGGGCGGCCTGGGAGCGGGCGTCGCGGCGCCGGGAGGCGAGCGCGACCTGGAGCACGAACGCCTCGTCCCACTTCAGTCGCTTGCGTGCGCGCGCGATATCGGCGTGCGAGGCGGGCCGGTGGATGAGTTCGTAGGCCTCGCGCAGGCCGATGAGGCCGTGGGCGGAGCGCACCGAGGGGGGCAAGGGGTCGGCGACCTCGTCGAGCTGGTCGAGGACGATCCCCGCACACTGGGCGATCTTCCACGAGGCGAGGTCGGACGAGGCGGCGTAGACCGGGATGATCTCCTCGGCGAACGCCTTGGCCTGGTCCTCGGCGCTGTTCTCGGCGTCGGCGGCGAAGAGCTGGTACTCGGGATGGGCGAGCTGCCGCTGGCCCCGATAGCTGGAGACCTTGCCCGCGAACAGGCCGCGACGGCCCGGAACGAGTTCGCGTTCGCGCCACTGCTGGTTGAAGAAGGTGAGGGTGAGCTTGCCGCGGCCGTCGGTGACGACGACCTCCAGGATGCCGCCGCGGCGGTTGCGCATCCGGCGCGTCCCCACCCGCGCGATCTCGGCCATGACGGTGACCTGCTCGCCCTCGGCCAGCCCGGCCAGATCGGTCAGCTCGCCCCGGGTCGCATACCGACGCGGGTAGTGGCGCAACAGGTCGCCGACCGTGTGCAGGTCCAGGGCGGTGGCGAGTTTCTTCGCGGTGCGGTCGCCGAGCGTCTTACGCAGCGGCTCGTCCGTATCCATCACTGGGACCTCCCCCGACGCCTGCGACCGGACCCGTGTGCATCCTAGCCGCGCCCTCTGTCGTGACCAGGGCGGAGCCGGACGGGTCTATACTGGGCGGAGCGTTCATGTCGGGGCATGCCCGTGCTCTTCGGGGTCCCCGGCCGGACGGGGCCGGTCCCGACCGGTCTCGCTCGCGCGTACTCGGCGGGACTTCGTTTCGATGGGGTCCGGTCCGTCGTGTACGCTTCCGAGGTTGGCGCTTCGCGCCGACCTGATCTCGACCAGACCTCTCGGGTCGCACACGCACGCGAAAGCGCGCGGACCCGAGCGCTTGAATGGAGTTACCGTGGCTTCCGTCTGCGACGTCTGCGGCAAGGGACCAGGGTTCGGTAACAGTGTTTCCCACTCGCACCGCCGCACCCGCCGCCGCTGGAACCCCAACATCCAGACCGTGCGCACGCGCGTGGGCGGTACGCCCAAGCGCCTGAGCGTGTGCACCTCGTGCATCAAGGCCGGCAAGGTCGACCGCTAGACGCGCGAGCGGTTCCCAGATTCACCGGGAAGCGCCGTTCCCCTCGGGGAGCGGCGCTTCTTCGGCGTTGTGGCGGCTCTGCCCGGCCCCGCACCGCGTTCGCGGGAGCGGCGCCGCCCGCGCTACAGACCGCAGGAGACGCCGTTGAGCGAGCAGGAGGGGGTCTGCGCCGGTCCCTCGGCGGTGAAGTTGACGGTCTTGGACTCCCCAGGGGCCAGACCGCCCTCGTAGTGGGTCTGGCGGGCGACGACACCGTTGCCGGTGGCCTCCCAGTCCACCTCCCAGGCCGCGGTGACGCGGACGTTCTCGAAGCCGAGGGTGAGCTCCCAGCCCTCCAGCACGCTGTCGCTGTTGTTGGTGATGACCACCTGTCCGGAGAAGGAGTCCTCGGAGTAGGTGACGGAGCTGTAGGACACGGCGGCACGGGGCGAGGCGGCGCTTTCACGCTGTTCGTCGGCCGTCGTCTCCTCCTGTCGCGCGGGAGAGGCCTCCTGCCGCTCCGGCGTGGCGCTCGCCCGGGGGCTCGCGCTGGGCCGCGCGCTCGGTGAGGGGGCGGCCGACAACGTGGCCCGCGGGCTGGCCGACGGGGCGTCGCTGGGCGCGGCCATGGGGCCGCCGTGGGTGTCGCCCTCAGGGAGCGCGGAGGCCCCGGACCCGGGTTCGGGCTCGGTGAAGTGCAGGTAGACCTGGGTGGTGCTGTAACCGAACAGCACCAGGCCGATCGTGACGCCGGAGACGACCATCACGCGCAGCGGCCGGGGCGGCCGGACCCGCTTGGGGACGGTGCTGCCGAGGACATGGCCGACGGTGGCCAGGGGACCGCTGTCGGCGGGCTCCGCCCGGTGCGCGCCGCGCTGTCCGCCCTGGGATCCACCGTGGTGCCGGGCCATGGCTCCGCCTTCCCTCCGCGCCGTGTGATGACCTTCTGGGCCGCCGGGGATGTGGGGCCTGTTCCGCGTGCCGCCGGTTCCGGGGGTGACGTCCCGTCGCGCGGAACCGGAAACGTCTTCGTCCGGCGGTGCGGGGCAGAGCTTAGCGCGATTCAATCCACATAACCGACATCTCCGGCGTTCTCCCGCCGGCCCCCAGTTCTCGTCCTGGTCACCGACGGCGCGGCGGAGAGCGGGCGGTCCGGCTAGGAGAAGTGGTCCCAACCGGATGGCGCCGCCGGGGAACCGTCGACGGTGACCCCCTCCCCCGCGTCGACCCGTCCGATGATGCTCCACCGCCCGGGCAGCCGGACCGACGCGGGGAACGTGGCGGCCAGCGCGTGGTCCTCGCCTCCGGCCAGCACGTAGTCGAGGGGGCGGCGGGGATCCGCGCCCGCGGCGGCGAGGCGGGCCACGGCCTCCTCCACCTCCGAGGCCGGGCGCAGCGCGGCGGGGTCCAGGTCGATGGCGACGCCGCTGGCCGCGGCGATGTGCCCGAGGTCCTGCAGCAGACCGTCGCTGACGTCGAGCATCGCGCTGGCCCCCAGCGCCGCCGCGCGCGGCCCCTCACGGTAGGGCGGCCGCGGTCTGCGGTGCTCGTCGAGACAGGGGTCGGGACCCGGCAGGCCGGCCCGGAGCAGGTCCAGGCCGACCGCCGACATGCCCAGGTTCCCGGCGACGGCCACCACGTCACCGGGACGGGCCCCGTCCCGGCGGACGGCGGGCACCCCGCCCAGGTCCCCCAGCGCGGTGATCGCGATGGTCAGCGTGGCCGCGCCCACCGTGTCACCGCCCGCGACGGCGGCGCCCGCGGCCGCGCACTCGGCGGCGAGCCCCGCGGCGAACCCGTCGACCCAGTCCACGGGCAGCTCGGGTGGGGCGGCCAGGCCCAGGAGGAGCACCGTGGGGCGGGCCCCCATCGCGGCGACGTCGGCCAGATTCTGCGCGGCGGCCTTGTGCCCGACGTCACGGGCCGTGGACCAATCGCGCCGGAAGTGCCGCCCCTCGACCAGCAGGTCGGTGGTCGCCACCACCCGACCGTCGCCGGCGCGTACGAGGGCGGCGTCGTCGCCGGGGCCGATGATCACGTCGTCGGTCTGGGGGAAGCCGGCGGTGAGCCGGGCGATCAGCCCGAACTCCCCGAGGGCCCCGATGGTGTTCAGCACAGACCACAGGGTACGGTGACCTCCCGGCCCAGTGGTCTAGACCCGCGTCCACCGGACGGCGCGGCCCGGCCCGGCCGTATCCGATGTGAGAGGGGTGTTCCATGGTGCAGGCCTACATCTTGATCCAGACCGAGGTCGGCCGGGCGGCAGACGTCGCGCGGGAGATCGCGGAGATCGACGGGGTGACCCGGGCCGAGGACGTGACCGGCCCCTACGATGTGGTGGTGCGCGCGCAGGCCGAGGACGTCGACGCGCTGGGCCGTCTCGTGGTGGCCCGCATCCAGCGGCTGGCCGGTATCTCGCGCACGCTCACGTGCCCGATCGTGAACATCTGACCTTGGAGCGGTGACCGATGCGACGACGTCTGACCCTGGGCCCGGTCCTGGCCGGGACGGTGCTGGTGGCCGGCTGCTCCGGCGGCGTCGTCGAGGTCCCCCCGCCCGATCCCGACGAGCGGGCGGCGCAGTTGTGCCAGGGGCTGATGGAGCGGCTGCCCGACTCCCTGTTCGGGGAGGAGCAGGTCCGGGTGGAGCCGGCGTCGCGGTTCGTGGCGGCGTGGGGGTCGCCCACGGTCGCGCTGCGCTGCGGGGTGGAGCGCCCCGCCGGGTTGCAGCCCGACTCCGAGCTGATGGTGATCAACGAGATCGCCTGGCTGCCCCAGCCCGCCGACAGCCCCAACCTCTACACGGCGGTGGGGCGCGAGGCCTACGTCGAGATGTCGATCCCGCCGTCGTACTCGCCGCCGGCCGAAGGACTGACCGCGATCAGCGACCTCATCGTGGAGGAGATCCCCGCCCTGCCCGCGGGGACGCTGTGAGGCGGGGCCGTCCACAACGGGCGTGGCCCGTCTCCCGCCGTGGCGGCGGGGAACGGGCCACGTCGGTCGCGGAGAGATGTCACTCCTGGTCCATGGTCGCGGTCTGACCCGACATCACGGCCTCCAGACCACCGGCCTGCTCGATCTCGGCCTCGGTGTAGGGGATGGCCCCGGAGCAGGAGGCACCGGGTTCAGGGACGTCGGAGCTCTGCTCGTAGAGGCGGAGGAACTGGCCCAGGCGCTCGTCGGCGGGGGAGTCGACGGCGATCTGCCTGCCCCAGGCCGACGCGACGACGGGGGCCGGCATCTCGCCCTCGTAGGGACTGACGAGCACGTAGGAGCCGGGCGTGTACAGCGCCTCAAGGGCGGCGACCTGGTTGTCGGGCAGCTCGGGGTCGTAGGTGATCCAGACGGCGCCGTGCTCCAGGGAGTGGACGGCGTGTATGGAGGTCACCGGGTCGGCGTAGACGCCGCAGTTCTGCCAGGCCGCGTGGTGGTCGCCGCCGACGGGCGGACTCTGCTCGTAGTCGACCGGTTCGGTCACGTGGTTGTTGGTGAGGCCCTCGAAGGTCTGGACCCCGTCGATGTTGCGCCGCTGGTACTCCATGTACCCGGCGAAGGCGACGCCGCCGACCACCAGCAGCGCGGCCGCGGTGATGCCGGTCGTCTTGATGATCTTCCTGCGCTTCTCCTCACGCAGTCGCTGAGCACGCATCTCCGCCGCTCTTTGGCGGCGCTGTTCGGCCGTGCGCTTGCCCACCTTTGGTCCTCACCCATCACCCGGAGACGTACATGCGTCCTTATCCTCTTAAGGCAGCATACGCATCGAAAACGCCGCATTTACCAGGATGGTTCCCGTGAGTAACGAGGGCGACGTCAGGGACGTACCGGTTCGGCAGGTCGGAAAAGGACGTGGTGTGCCCTGGCCCATCGCGGCGTTGCTGGTGGTCGTGGCGCTGGTCGCGGGCTACCTGACGGGGCGTCCCACGGTTCCGCTCGACACCTCGGTCGACGCCGGCTTCCTGCGGGACATGACCGTCCACCACACCCAGGCGGTGGACATGTCAATGACCATCCTGGAGAAGACGGACGAGCCCATGCTGGAGACCGTGGCCTACGACATCGCCCGTACCCAGCAGTCACAGGCCGGGCGTATGCAGGGATGGCTGGTGCAGTGGGGCCTGAACGCGCGGGGCTCCCAGCCGCCGATGGCCTGGATGGCCGGACACGGCCACGGAGGGGGCTCAGGGGAGGCCCCCGAGCGGATGCCGGGCCTGGCCACCGAGGACCAGCTACGCGAGCTGGAGGAGGCCGAGGGGGTCGACGCCGAGATCGTCTACCTGCGCCTCATGATCGTCCACCACGCCGGCGGCATCGAGATGGCAGAGGTCGCGGCGGCGGAGGCGGACGTGTCCTACGTGGCGGGGTTCGCGCGCGGCATGGCCGAGGCGCAGCAGAGCGAGATCGACTTGATGAACGACCTGTTGGTGGAGCGCGGGGCCGAACCCGTCGACGTCTGACCGGTCCCGCGTGCGCCTCGGCCGGGGCGCACGCGGGACTGTGACGCATGACCCTCACGACACGACTGATTTACTACGTCGTGTAGAACTACACTTTGTAGTACTACCGGCGGTCGGCCCCGCCGGCGTTCGGAGAGGCGGTCATGGACGCACTTGACCTCGCACGGTGGCAATTCGGGATCACCACCGTCTACCACTTCCTGTTCGTACCGTTGACGATCGGTCTCGCGGTCATCGTGGCCTGCCTGCAGACCGCCTGGTACCGCACCGGCAGGCACGAATACCTGCGGGCCACGAAGTTCTTCGGCAAGCTGTTCCTGATCAACTTCGCGATCGGGGTCGTCACCGGCATCGTGCAGGAGTTCCAGTTCGGCATGAACTGGAACGACTACTCCAGGTTCGTCGGCGACGTGTTCGGCGCCCCCCTGGCGATGGAGGCGCTGCTCGCCTTCTTCCTCGAATCGACGTTCATCGGTCTGTGGATCTTCGGATGGGACAAGCTCCCCCGCCGCATCCACCTCGCCTGCATCTGGATCGTCGCCATCGGCACCAACCTGTCGGCCTACTTCATCCTGGCCGCCAACGCCTGGATGCGGCACCCCGTCGGCTACGAGGTGAACGAGGAGACCGGGCGCGCCCAGCTCACCGACATCTGGGCGGTGCTGTCCAACCCCCAGGCGTGGTCCACCTACCTGCACGTGACCGCGGGCTCGTTCATCACCGCCGGCCTGTTCGTCGTCGCGGTCAGCGCCTTCAAGCTCTGGCGCAACCGCGCGCACGGTGACACCGGCGAGCCCGGTGCGACCCCGCCCAAGGGCGACCACGAGCTGTTCCGCAAGACGCTGCGGCTCGGCATGGCCGTCACCCTCATCGCCGGTGTCCTCGCGGTCTTCTCCGGCGACCAGCAGGCCAAGCTCGCCGCCGAGTACGAGCCGATGAAGCTCGCCGGCGCCGAAGCGCTGTGGAACACCGAGGACGCCGCCCACTTCTCGATGTTCGCGGTCGGCGACACCGAGGCCGGCACCAACATCGTGGACCTCAGCATCCCCTACGTGCTCAGCTTCCTCGCCACCGGCGAGTTCGGCGGCACCGTCGAGGGCATCAACAACCTCCAGGCCCAGTACGAGGCCGCCTACGGTCCCGGCGACTACACGCCCAACATCTTCGTCCTGTACTGGTCGTTCCGGCTGATGATGGGCCTGGGCATGGCCGGCGTCGCGCTGTCGGCGCTGGGCCTGTGGCTGACCCGCGACAGGCGGCTGCCCGCGTCGCGCTGGTTCTACCACGCCGCGGTGCTGACGCTGCCCGCGGCCCTGGCCGCCAACATCTTCGGCTGGGTCCTCACCGAGATGGGCCGCCAGCCCTGGACCGTCCACGGCGTGCTGCTGACCGCCGACAGCGTCTCGCCCGGCGTCAGCCTCACCTCGGTCGCCATCTCGCTGACCGCCTTCACCGCGATCTACGGCGTCCTCGCGGTCGTCGAGGCGCGGCTGCTGTTCCGCTACATCAAGGCCGGCCCGTCCCACGTCGTCCCCGAGCTCGACGAGGACGCGGCCGACGACAAGGACGCTCCCGTCCCGGCGTTCGTCTACTAGGAGCCACGCCATGGATCTCGCACTCCTCTGGTTCATCGCCATCGCGGTCCTGTGGACGGGATACTTCGTCCTCGAAGGGTTCGACTTCGGTGTGGGCATGCTCCTGCCGGTCCTCGGCAAGGACAACACCGACCGCAGGGTCATGATCAACTCGATCGGCCCGGTGTGGGACGGCAACGAGGTCTGGCTGATCACCGCGATCGGCGCCATGTTCGCCGCCTTCCCCGCCTGGTACGCCTCCGCGCTCAGCGGCTTCTACCTGCCGATCCTGCTCATTGTGCTCGCGCTGATCGTGCGCGGCGTGGCCTTCGAGTACCGGGGCAAGGGCGACACCGATCGCTGGCGGGCCCGCTGGGACCAGGCGATCTTCTGGGGCAGCGCGCTGCCGGCCGCGCTGTGGGGCGTCGTGTTCGCCAACTTCGTGCGCGGTGTCGCGATGGACGCCGACCACGTCGTCACCGCCGGGGTGATGGACCTGCTCAACCCCTACGCGCTGCTGGGCGGCCTGACGACGCTGTCGCTGTTCACCCTGCACGGCGCGGTCTTCCTCGGCCTCAAGACCGACGGTGAGGTGCGGACGCGGGCCCGCCGGGCCGTCCCCCGGATCGCGCTGGTCGCCGTCCCCGCGACCGTGCTGTTCCTGGCCTGGACCCAGGCGGCCTACGGCGCGACGTGGACGCTGGTGCCGGCCGTGGTCGCCGGGGTCGCGCTCGCGGCCGGCTCGCTGCTGGCCGTCAGGGGGCGCGAGGGGTGGTCCTTCACCGCCACCGCGGTGTCCATCGTGGCGGCCACGGTGCTGCTGTTCGGCTCGCTGTTCCCCGAGGTGCTGCCCTCCACGACCGACCCCGCGTTCAGCCTGACCATCGCCAACGCCTCCTCTGCGGAGTACACGCTGACCGTCATGACCTGGGTCGCGGTGTTCTTCCTGCCGCTGGTACTGGGCTATCAGGCGTGGAGCTACTGGGTGTTCCGCAAGCGGATCAGCCGCTCCCACATCGAGCCGGCGCCCGCCTACGGTGGCACCGCGCACGGTTCTCCACAGGCCCACCGGATTCCTTTCCCCGGCCAGGGCGACTAGGGAGAATGAGGTCATGAAGCCCCTCGACCCCCGTCTGGTGCGCACCGCCCGCGCGGTGCGGGTGCACCTGGCCGTCACGGTGGTGTGCGGTGTCGTGGTCACCTGCCTGGTCCTGGCCCAGGCGTGGCTGCTGGCCCGCGTGATCTCCGGCGCCACCGACGGACAGGGGGTCGGGGAGCTCGCCTGGGCGATCTCGGCCGTGGCCGTGGTCGCGATCGCCCGGGCGGTGCTGTCCTACGGTGCCGAGACCGCCGCCCTGCGCTCCGCGGCGCGCGCCAAGTCCGAGCTGCGGCGCAGACTCATCCGGCACGTCACGGGCACCTCGGACTCCGCCCCGGCCGCGGCCGGGGGATCAGACTCGGGACCGGTCTGGTTGTCAGGGCAGACCGGTCCCGATGGGACGAGCACGCCACGCGCCGGCGAACTGGTCACTCTCGCCACTCGTGGCCTGGACGCGCTGGATGACTACTTCGCCCGGTATCTCCCGCAGCTGGTGCTGGCGGTGCTCGTCCCCGTTGCCGTTCTCGTGGTGGTCGCCCGGGCCGACTGGATCTCGGCCGCCGTCATCGCGGTGACCCTGCCCCTCATCCCGATCTTCATGGCGCTGGTCGGGTGGCACACCCAGGCGCGCACCCAACGCCAGTGGCGGCTGCTCAACCGGCTGGGCGGACACTTCCTCGACGTGGTCGAGGGCCTGCCCACGCTGGCGATCTTCCGGCGCGCCAAGGCCCAGGCCGCCATCATCCGGCGCATCACCGACGAGCACCGCGGCGTCACCATGTCCACGCTGCGCATCGCGTTCCTGTCGGCGTTCGTCCTGGAGTTGCTGTCCACCCTCGCGGTCGCGCTGGTCGCGGTCGAGATCGGCCTGCGGCTGATGTACGGGATGCTCGACTACGAGACCGCGCTGCTCGTGCTCATCCTCGCCCCCGAGGCCTACCTTCCGCTGCGCGAGGTCGGCGCCCGCTTCCACGCCAGCATGGAGGGGGTCGCGGCGGCCGAGCAGGTCTTCACCGTGCTCGACTCCGGCCCCGCTCGCGAAGCCCCCGCCGGCGGCCCCGCGGCTCCGCGCTCGCGGGCCGGCGATGAGGTCGCCGCCCTCCCCCGCCGCGCCGGCGGTCCCGCCCCACGGATCCGGTTCGACGGGGTCGGTCTCGTCTATCCCGGGCGCGACGTTCCCGCGCTGCGCGACGTCGACCTCGTGCTCGAGCCCGGGCGCAGCCTGCTTCTCACCGGTCCCAGCGGCTCGGGCAAGAGCTCCCTGCTGGCCCTGCTGCTGCGCTTCGCCGAGCCCACCACGGGCACGATCCTGGTCGAGGACGCCTCCCTGGCCGCCCCCGTCCCGCTGTCGCTGCTGTCCGCCGACTCCTGGCGCGCCGCCATCGCCTGGGTGCCCCAGCATCCCTACCTGTTCGACGACACCGTGGCCGGCAACATCCGGCTGGGCGCTCCCGACGCCAGCGACGCCGAGGTCCGGCGGGCCGCCGAGCTCGCCGAGGCCCACGGTTTCATCTCCGCGCTGCCCGACGGCTACGCCACCCGGCTCGGCGAGCGCGGCGCCCGCCTGTCGGCAGGTCAGCGCCAGCGCGTCGCGTTGGCCCGCGCCTTCCTGCGCGACGCGCCGATCGTCCTGCTCGACGAGCCCACCGCCCACCTCGATCCCGACAACGCGCGGGCGGTGCGCGTCGCCGTCGCGCGGTTGCTGCGCGACCGTAGCGGCGTCATCGTCGCCCACGACACCGGCTGGACCGACATCGTGGACGCCGTCGCCCACATCGAGGCCGGCCGGGTCGGTGAAAGGATCCCGACGTGAACCGCGAACCCCTATGGCGGATGATCGCGCTGGCCCGCCCGCGCGGTGCCCGGTTCGCCCTGGGCGTGCTGCTCGGCGCGCTCGCCACCGGATCGGGGGTCGCCCTGCTCGGGGTGGCCGCCTGGCTCATCTCCACCGCCGCCCAGCATCCGCCCATCACGGCGCTGAGCGTCGCCGTCGTGGCCACCCGCGCGCTCGGTGTCAGCCGGGGCGTCATGCGCTACCTCGAACGCCTCGTCACCCACGACGCCGCGTTCCGCACGCTCGCCGACGTGCGCGTGCGGGTCTATGAGCGCCTGGCCCGCACCGAGCCCGTCCGCCGTTTCCGTTCCGGCGACCTCGTCTCCCGGCTGGTCAGCGACACCGACGCCACCCAGGACCTCCTGGTGCGCGGGCTGACCCCTCCCCTGGTCGGGATCGTCACCGGCGGGGCCGTCGTGGCGGTGTGCACCGCGCTGTTCGCCCCCGGCGGCCTGTTGCTGGCCGCGGGGCTTCTCTCGGCCGGTGTCGCGGTCCCGTTGGCCGCCGCCGCGCTGGGGCGGGGGCCCGGCCGGCGCCTGGCCCGGGCCCGCGGTGATCTCTCCACCTCCCTGGTCGACGCCTTGCACGGCGCCCCCGACCTCATCGCCTACGGCGCCATGGACCGGGCCGTGCGGCGGGTCGAGGAGGCCGACGCCGAGATCACCCGGGTCGCCCGGCGCGACGCCGCGCTGCTCGGGTTCGGCGAGGGCGCCATCGCCCTGGCCACCGGCCTGACCGTGTGGGCCACCCTGCTCCTCGGCGTGGCCGCGGTGTCCGAGGGGACGCTGGGACCGGTCCCCTTCGCGGTGGTCGTCCTCACCGCGCTGGCCGCGTTCGAGATCGTCTCCCCGCTGCCGGCGGTCGCCGCCCGGCTCGGCGCGGTGCGAGCCAGCGGCGAGCGGCTGTTCGACGTGCTCGACACCCCCGCCTCGGTGAGCGACCCCGCCGACCCCGCGCCGCTGCCCGACGGCCCGGCCCGGCTACGGGTGCGCGGGCTGCGGGTCCGCTACGGCGCCGACGAGCCCTGGGCCCTGGACGGCGTCGACATCGATGTCCCCCCGGGACGGACCGTCGCGGTGCTGGGGCCCAGCGGCGCGGGGAAGAGCACGCTGGCCGCCATCCTGCTGCGTTTCCGCGACCCCGACTCCGGAACGGTCGAGCTGGACGGCACCGACCTCACCCGGCTGCCCGTCGACGAGGCCCGGCGGGTCATCACCGGCGTCCCCCAGGACCCCCACGTCTTCACCAGCACGCTGCGCGAGAACCTGCGCCTGGCCCGTCCCGGAGCCGGCGACGGGGAACTGTGGGAGGCGCTGCGGCGGGCCAGGCTCGCCGACGACGTCGAGGCGATGCCCGAGGGCCTGGACACCGAGGTCGGCTCGCACGGCGCGCGGTTGAGCGGCGGCATGCGGCGGCGGCTCGCACTCGCCCGGGCGCTGCTCGCGGCCCCGCGCGTCCTCGTCCTCGACGAACCCACCACCCACCTCGATCCCGACGCCCGCGACGCCGTGGTCACCGACCTGCTCGACGCCACCGAGGGCCGCTCGACGCTGCTCATCACCCACGACCTCGCCGGGCTGGAGCGCGTCGACCACATCTACGTCGTCTCCGAGGGCAGGGTGCTCCAGCACGGAAGCCACGAGGAGCTGCTGTCGCGTGCCGGCTGGTACCGCGACGCCCACGCCCTCCTGCGCCGGGGGTGACCGCCTCCGGCGGGTGGAGGGTCCCCCTCAAGATCAACGGGGGAACGGATCGGGCGGTATTGTCGCGACGTGTTCTCTCCCTTGCGAAACCTCGTCTCCGGCGTCGGTGTGCTCCTCCAGGGGTTCGGCATGGTGCTACGCCGGCCGAAGCTGTTCGTCCTCGGAGCGATCCCGCCGCTGATCACCTCGATCCTGTTCGTCGTCGCCCTGGTCGCGCTGGTCCTCAACCTGGACGACCTGACCACGTGGATGACCCCGTTCGCCTCGGGGTGGGACGACGCCTGGCAGAACGCGCTCCGTGTGACGTTGGGCATCGTGCTGGTCGTGGCCTCCGTGCTGATCATGGTGATCGCCTTCTCCGGGCTCACGCTGGCCCTGGGGTTCCCGCTGTACGACAAGATCGCCGAGGACGTCGAGGAGGAACTGGGCGGCGCGCCGCCCCAGACGGACGAGCCCGTCGTGTCCTCCGCCGTGCGGGCGATCCGGCAGTCGCTGGCGCTGATCGCGTTGTCCGCCCTCGTCTCGATCCCGTTGTTCGCCGCCGGGTTCATCCCGGTCGTCGGCCAGACCGTCATCCCGGTGATCTCGGCGATCGTCGGCGGCTGGTTCATCTGCACCGAGCTGGTCGGCACCGCCTTCGACCGGCGTGGCCTGCGTAGACTCGCCGACCGGCGCACCTGGATGCGCCGCCACCTCGCCCTCGTCCTCGGCTTCTCGATCCCGGTGTACCTGTTGCTGGCGATCCCCTTCGTGTCCGTGGTGGTGTTCCCCGCGGCGACGGCCGGCGGCACCATCCTGGCCCGTCGGTTGCTCCCCCCGGCCACGCCGGAGGTCCCCCGGACCACGTAGTTTGATTTTCGAAGGAAAGAGTGACCGAGATCGGCGGCGGCATGCCCGAGACGACACCAGGGTCGAAGCGCGATGACGCGCCGGTGGGGCCCTCAGAGCTACCCGAGGTCTATGGGGCGATCGAGAAGGGCGGACGCAGGCTGAGCGTCGGCCTGATCCGGTTGCTGCACTCCATGGCCGGCCAGTTCGGGCTGAACCCCACGGACATGCAGTGCTGGTCCCTGCTGCAGGTGAACGGCCCGATGACCCCGGGCCGGCTGGCGCACCTGACCGGCCTGACCTCGGGCGCCATCACCGCGGTCATCGACCGGCTGGAGCGCTCGGGCTACGTGCGCCGGGAGCGTCACCCCGACGATCGGCGCAAGATCATGGTCGCGATCCGCAAGGACCACCAACCGCCCGCGGCGTCGCTGATCGGCCTGCGCGACGCGATGGTCACGATGCACTCGGGGTACAGCGACGAGGAGCTGCGGGTGGTCTCCCGCTGGTTGGAGGACGTCAACGGCGTCCTGGAGGAGCTGGCCGACCGCGCCCAGCAGATCCGCTGACCCGCCCCGGCCCTTCGGCGGGCGCGCGGGCGTCCGCGGCGAAGCGGTGGCACCCCACAGCACGTCGACGGCCCGGGCACACGAGGTGCCCGGGCCGTCGACGGTGGCGTGGACCGGGACGGAGCTCCACCGCCGGGTGACGGTCTCCTTCCCCGCAGGTCCCGTTCGCGCCCAGACGGTTCAGCGCAGGCCGGGCTCCCGCTTGAGGCCGGTGCGGATGAGCCGGTCCACCAGCGCGGCGTAGTCGAGCCCGCCGGCCGCCCACATCTGCGGGAAGGCCGAGGAGGGGGTGAAGCCGGGCATGGTGTTGAGTTCGTTGACGTAGACCTCGCCGTCGTCGCCGTAGAACATGTCGACGCGGGCCAGCCCCTCGCACCCCATCGCCTCGAACACCTCGGCGGCGGTGCGGCGGATGCGCTCGGTGACGTCGGCCGGCAGATCGGCCGGGATGGTCAGGGAGCTGGAGGACAGGTACTTGGCCTCGAAGTCGTAGAAGTCGAAGCCCTCGGCGACGTGGATCTCGGCGGGCGGCGACACGTCGGGGGCGCCGCCGTCCTCGGCCTCCAGGACACCGCATTCGATCTCGCGGCCGGAGATGTTGGCCTCGACGATGACCTTCGGGTCGTGGCGGCGGGCCTCCTCGATCGCGGCGATGACGGCGTCGCTGTCGGAGGCGTCGCCGACCTTGGAGATGCCCACGCTGGAGCCCGCGCGCGCGGGCTTGACGAAGACGACGCCGCCGAGCTCGGCGATGTCGTCGAGGACGCGCTTGCGCTCGTCGCGCCAGGTCCGGTCGGTGACCGCGACGTAGCGGCCGACCCTCAGGCCGTGGGCGGCGAGCAGCGCCTTCATGACGACCTTGTCCATGGAGGCGGCGCTGGCCAGGACGCCGGCGCCGACGTAGCGGGCGCCGATCATCTCGAACAGCCCCTGGATGGTGCCGTCCTCGCCGAAGGGGCCGTGCAGCAGGGGCAGGACGACGTCGATGCGGCCAAGAGCGCGCGGCGCCTCGTCCGCGGGGACCTCTAGGAGGCCGGGTTCCCCCGCGAAGGGGATGGCGAGTTCGGATCCCGCGTCCCCGATCTCGGGGAGGCGTCCGTCGCTGATGGCCAGGCGTGCCGGGTCGGAGGGGGCGAGGACCCAGGTGCCGGACCGGGTGATGCCGACGGGGACGACCTCATAGCGGTCGGTGTCGATGACCGAGAGCACACTGCCCGCGGTGACGCAGGAGATCTCGTGCTCGGAACTGCGCCCGCCGAAAACGACGGCGACCCGTGTCTTTTGCTGCTCGGCCATGGTGCCTGACCCTATCTCGCTACCACTGGGAATCTGAAACATACGACGCCGCCCCAAAAGGGGTTTTTCGTCATACCCAGGATCGCAGCCGGAACAGCCCGGACGGTACGACGACACGGCGCCCCGGCCCGCCGTGGCGGCCCCGCCCTCCTCCGGGGAGGAGCGGTCGGGGCCGTCCCCGACCGCTCCGTCAGACGCCGTCGAGGGCGGCGAGCACGTCGGCGATGAGGTCCTGGGGGTCCTCCAGGCCGATGGAGAATCGCACCGCCGCCGGCCCGATGCCCGCCGCCCGGATCGCCTCGTCCGACATCTGACGGTGGGTGGTGGAGCCGACGTGTCCCACGATGGTGTGGGTGCCTCCCAGCGACGCCGCGATGGTCGCCACGCGCAACCGGTCGGCGAAGGCCATCCCGGCCTCGCGCCCACCGCGGGGGGTGATGGTCACCACGGCGCCGTACCGGCCCTGGTCGAACAGCTTGCCGGCGAGGGCGTGCCCGGGGTGGGCGGGCAGGCTGGGGTGGTCGACGCGCTCGACGGCGGGGTGCTCGGCCACGGCGGCGGCGAACTCGGCGGCGGTGGCGCACTGGCGGGCGACGCGCAGGGGCAGCGTCTCCAGGCCACGCAGCAGGAGGAACGCCTCGTCGGCGGCCAGGCAGGGGCCGAGGTCGACGCGGGCGGAACGGACCTCGGCCATGAGCTCGGGCCGCCCGACGACGACGCCACCGGTGGCGTCGCTGTGGCCGCCGATGTACTTGGTGGCCGAGTGGACGACGAGGTCGGCGCCGTGCTCCAGCGGTCGGCACACGGCCGGGGAGGCGAAGGTGGAGTCGACGACGAGCAGCGCGCCGACCTCATGGGCGATGCGGGCGAGCTGCGGGATGTCGGAGACCGTCATCGTCGGGTTGGAGAGCGTCTCGGCGAACACCACGCGGGTCTCGGGGCGCAGGGCGGCGCGCACCGCGTCGAGGTCGGTGATGTCGACGAAGTCGGTCTCGACCCCGAACCTGCGGAACAGGCCGTCCAGCAGCGAGTAGGTGTTGCCGTAGATGGAGCGGGCGGCGACGACGTGGCTTCCGGCGGCGGTCAGGGCGAGCAGCGCGGTGCTGATCGCGGCCATGCCCGAGGCGAAGGCCTGTCCCCGCACCTCGTGGTCGAGGCCGGCCCCCTCCATGGCGGCGACGGCGTGGGCGAAGGCGTCGGTGGTGGGGTTGTCGATACGCGCGTAGGAGTAGCCGGCGGCGGTCCCGTTGAGGACGTCGGCGTACTCCTGGGACGTGGCGAAGGCGTAGGTGGTGCTGCGATGGACCGGGGTGCGCAGCGGGTCGCCCACGGGCGCGGGTGACACCGGAAGTCGGAGCGCCCGAGTGTTCTCGCCTAGACGGTCTGTCATATTTCCTCCCGGTTTGAGGTTAAAAGACCGATGTTTCCGACGTGTTAACCCCGCACTCCTCCCCCGCGGCCACGCGGAAAGACCCACCGCCCACGGTCAGGAGCGCCGGAAGGGACGGGCGGAGAACTCAGACGCCGTAACGCTCGGGCTTGGCGCTACGTGACATGAACCGCAGCAGCGCCTCGGCCGGGGGCAGGTTCTCGTGCATCATCTCCACGACCGCTTCGGTGATCGGCATGTCCACGTCGTTGGCCCGCGCCAACGCGAGCACCGACTCCGAGGACTTGACCCCCTCGGCGGTCTGCCGGGTCTCGGCGACGACCTCGGCCAGCGTCAGGCCCGATCCCAGCCGTTCGCCGAACGTGCGGTTGCGTGACAGCGGGGAACTGCACGTCGCCACGAGATCGCCCATCCCGGCGAGTCCCGCGAGCGTGTGCTCGTCGGCCCCCAGGCTCACGGCGAGCCGCACGGTCTCGGCGAGCCCCCGGGTGATCAACGACGCCTTGGCGTTGTCCCCGAACCCCATCCCCACCGCGACGCCCACCGCGAGGGCGATGACGTTCTTGACCGCGCCGCCCAGCTCGACGCCGACGATGTCGGTGGTGGTGTAGGGACGGAAGTAGGCCGACTTGCAGATGTGCTGCAACCGGACCGCGGTGTCCTCGTCACGGCAGGCGACCACCGCCGTCGCCGGCTGGCGTTCGGCGATCTCCCGGGCCAGGTTGGGACCCGAGACCACGGCGACCCGATCGTCGGGCAGCTCCAGGACCTCGGCGGCGACCTCGCTCATCCGCCGCGACGTCCCCAGTTCGATGCCCTTCATCAGGCTGACGACGACCGCGCCCGGCTCGACGTGGCGCTTCCACTCGGTCAGGTTGGCGCGCAGCGTCTGCGAAGGCACCGCGATGACCACGAACTCCGCGCCGGCGAGCGCCTGCGCGACGTCGGTGGTCGCCCGCAGCCCCGGGTTCAGCGTGATGCCGGGGAAGTAACCCGGGTTCTCGTGCCGCTCGTTGATCGCGTCGACCACCTCGGCCCGTCTGCCCCACAGCGTCACCCGCGCCGCCCCGGCGTCCGCCACCACGTTGGCGAACGCGGTGCCCCACGAGCCGCTGCCCAGCACCGCGACCTTCGTCATCTCTCCCCCTCCCGTCCGGCCGGCGCTCACGCCTGCGAGGCGTCGTCGCGGCGTTCCTCGCCGTCGGAGTCCTGCGCCAGGCCACGGCGCGCCTGCCTGGGGTCATAGGGCAGGGCCGGGGGTTCCTCACCGCGCAGGCCCGCCTGGAGCTCGGTGATGGCGCGCATGATGTCGGCGGTCGCCTCGCGCAGCAGGGTCGCGGTGAGCGGGCGCCCCTCGTAGGCGGACAGGTCGACCGGCGGCCCGGCCACCATCTGCACCCGCTTACGCGGGAAGGGACGGAACCTGGCCGTTCCGTAGGGCAGCAGGTGTTGCTCGCCCCAGTGGGCGACCGGGACGATCGGGACCTTCGTGGTCAGCGCGAGGCGGGCCACGCCGGTCTTGGCGACCATCGGCCACAGCTGCGGGTCACGCGTGCAGGTGCCCTCGGGGTAGAAGATCACCGACGCCTGGTCCTCGGTGAGCGCCTTCTCGGCCTCACGCAACGCCTTGACCGCGTCGCTGCTGCCTCGGTGGACCGGGATCTGGCCGGTCGAACGGGCGACGGCGCCCACCACCGGGATACGGAAGACCCCCTCCTTGGCGGTGAAGGTCGGCCAGCGGCGGCCGGCGACGTAGAGGTAGTGCGCGATGGTGAGCGGGTCCGCCATCGACAGGTGGTTGGCGGCGATGATCACACCGCCTTCGCGCGGGATGTTCTCCTGCCCGCTCCACTCGGTCCTGGTGATGGCCGCCATGATCGGGCGGACGACGGCGACGACGATCGCCTTCACCCAGCGAGACTCCCGGGGCTTCATGACGGACTCCTTCGGTTGACCCTGTGGCCGATCCTGACGACGGCTCCCGTGGCGGACGCACACCGTGGTGGGGTGGCCCGGCCCTGCGGTAACGTCCCGCGGCGCGCGACCGCTCCAGTGTAGGCAGTCCTCCACCCCGCTCCGGAGCGGACCGTGCCCACCGGACCGTAGTCTGCATTCCCGGGGTGCCGTCCGGGCCGAGGGCGGTGGGGAACTCGAGGGGTACCGGTGACCACAGACCAGGCGGGCGGGGAGTGGACCCTGGTCGTTCCGGTGAAGCGGCTCTCGGCGGGCAAGTCGCGGCTGGCCGGCTTCGCCGGGGAGCACCGCGGCGAGCTCGCGCTGGCCGTGGCCTGTGACACCGTGCAGGCCGCGGTGTCCTGTCCCTCGGTCGTCGCGGTGTTCGTCGTCACCGACGACCCGCTGGTCGCACGGCGCGTGACCGACCTCGGCGCGCGGGTGGTGCCCGACCCTCCGGAGGCCGGGTTGAATCCGGCGTTGGTCCACGGCGCCGCCCATGCGACCGCCCTGTTCCCACGGGCGGGGACGTGCGCGCTGTCGGCCGACCTGCCGGCGCTGCGCCCCGGTGAGCTGGAGCGCGTCCTGGGCGCGGCGGTGGCGCATGAGCGCTCCTTCCTCCCCGACACACCCGGCGTGGGGACCACGCTGTACGCCACCGCCCCGGGCGCGGTCTTCGCCCCGGGGTTCGAGGGCGAGTCGCGCCGCCGGCACCGTGAGCTCGGCGCGGTCGAACTGGCCGTCGAGGAGGTCGCCAGCGTACGGCGGGACGTCGACACTCCGGCCGACCTGGCGGAGGCCGTGGCGCTGGGGGTCGGTCCGCACACGGCGAAGGTGCTCGCCCGGCTGGGCCTGTGAGACCCTCCCACGGGAGGAGGGCGGGCCGGCGCAGACGTAGGGCCGCCCGGGTCCCCAGGGACCCGGGCGGCCGTCACACGGTTCTCAGAGCGTTATTTCTTCCCCTCGTTCACCAGGGCCTTGAAGTCTGCGCCGGGACGGAATTTCGGCACGAAGCTGGCCGGTACGTCGATGGCCGCCCCGGTGGCGGGGTTACGGGCCGTGCGAGCGGCGCGCTCGGATTTCTCGAAGACCCCGAATCCGGTGATGGCCACCTTGTCGCCCTTGGCGACGGTCTGCTGGATGGTCTCCAAGATGACGTTGACTGCTTCGGTGGCGGTCTTCTTGTCCCCCAACCGGTCGGAGATCGCGTCAATCAGTTCACGCTTGTTCATTGGTTCCTCCGGTTCCCCCTTGCTCGCTCGAAATTAGGGGACACCGGCACCCGGACACAAATACAAACGCCCGGGAAATCAGCGTGTCGGGGGTCTTCCACCTGCGACGGGAGATCTCGAAGCATCTTGTCGAGGCGTTCGGACGCCCGAAGAGGATCTCTTTTGACCGCTTCCGTGACCGTCAAAAGCTTACGAATAGTCGCAATACGGACGCCCTCCGGAAGAGAATTGGCGCGGCGGTGCGCCTCCCGCAGCCGCCGCGCCAAATCCAGGTAAAATTCCGGTTCCTCAGGGCGGTCCGCCCCTACTGGGTGACCGGGAGCCACGGCTTGCGCCGCTCCTCGAACGCCGCGATCTCGTCGGTGTGGCGCAGCGTGAGACCGATGTCGTCGAGCCCCTCCATCAGCCGCCAGCGGGTGTAGTCGTCCAGTTCGAACGGCTCGGTCACGCCGGGGGCCCGCACCTCGCGCGCCACCAGGTCGACCGTGACCTCCGTGGCCGGGTCGGCCTCGACCGCCGCCCACAGCCGCTCGATGACCTCCTGCGGCAGGATCACCGTCAGCAGGCCGCCCTTGAGGGAGTTGCCACGGAAGATGTCGGCGAATCGGGAGGCCAGCACGGCCTTGAAACCGTAGTCCTGGAGCGCCCAGACCGCGTGCTCGCGCGAGGATCCGGTACCGAAGTCGGGGCCGGCGATGAGCACGGTCCCCCCGGCGTACTCGGGACGGTTCAGCACGAAGTCGGGGTCGTTGGCCCGCCAGGCGGCGAAGAGCCCGTCCTCGAAACCGCTCCGGCTGACCCGCTTGAGGTAGACGGCGGGGATGATCTGGTCGGTGTCCACGTTGCTGTAGCGCAGCGGCACGGCGCGGCCCGTGTGGACGGTGAACTTCTCCATGTCGGCGATCCTCTCGGATACGTGGCTGGCTACAGGTCGGCGGGGGAGGACAGGGTGCCGCGGACCGCGGTGGCGGCGGCGACCAACGGTGACACCAGGTGGGTGCGGCCTCCCTTGCCCTGCCGGCCCTCGAAGTTGCGGTTGGAGGTCGAGGCGCTGCGCTCGCCCGGCTTGAGCTGGTCGGGGTTCATGCCCAGGCACATCGAGCAGCCGGCCTCGCGCCACTCGGCTCCCGCCGCGGTGAACACCTCGGCCAGGCCCTCCTGGGCCGCCTGCTCCTTGACCCGCATCGAACCGGGGACGACGAGCATCCGCACCCCCTCGGCCACCTTGCGGCCCTTGATGATCTCGGCCGCGGCGCGCAGGTCCTCGATGCGGCCGTTGGTGCACGAGCCGAGGAAGACCGTGTCGATCCGGACGTCGCGCATCGGCGTGCCGGCCTCCAGCCCCATGTAGGCCAGCGCCTTCTCCGCCGCGGCGCGCTCGTTGGGGTCGGCGAAGTCCTCGGGGGCCGGCACCGCGGCGTCCAGTGGAACGCCCTGGCCGGGGTTGGTGCCCCAGGTGACGAACGGGCTCAGCTCATCGGCGTCGAGCACGACCTCGGCGTCGAAGACGGCGTCGGGGTCGCTGCGCAGGCTCTTCCAGTGGGCGACCGCGGCGTCCCAGTCGGCGCCGGTGGGCGCGTGCGGGCGGCCCTTGATGTAGTCGAAGGTGGTCTCGTCCGGGGCGATCATGCCGGCGCGCGCGCCCGCCTCGATCGACATGTTGCAGACCGTCATCCGGGCCTCCATCGACAGCGACCGGATGGCCTCGCCGCGGTATTCGATGACGTAGCCCTGACCACCGCCCGTGCCGATCTTGGCGATGACGGCCAGGATGATGTCCTTGGAGGTGACCCCGGGCTTGAGCGTGCCGTTGACGGTGACCGCCATGGTCTTGAACGGCGTCATGGGCAGCGTCTGGGTGGCCAGGACGTGCTCGACCTGGCTGGTGCCGATGCCGAAGGCCAGCGCGCCGAACGCGCCGTGGGTGCTGGTGTGGCTGTCGCCGCAGACGATCGTCATGCCCGGCTGGGTCAGGCCGAGCTGGGGACCGACCACGTGGACGATGCCCTGGTCGATGTCGCCCATGGGGTGCAGGCGGACGCCGAAGTCGGAGGCGTTCTTGCGCAGCGTCTCGATCTGGGTGCGCGAGACCGGGTCGGCGATGGGGAGCAGGATGTTCTCGGTCGGGACGTTGTGGTCCTCGGTGGCGATGGTGAGGTCGGGACGGCGCACGGGACGTCCGGCGAGGCGCAGCCCTTCGAACGCCTGCGGGCTGGTGACCTCGTGGACGAGGTGCAGGTCGATGTAGAGCAGGTCGGGCTCCCCCTCGGCACGCCGGACGACGTGCTCCTCCCAGACCTTCTCGGCCATCGTGCGAGCCATGTGTGACGCCTCCTCGCGTCTCGACGGTTTCCTCGGGGTCCTCTTGGCCTCGCGTCATCGGGCGGGGAGGTCGTGCCACGCCGCCCACCGCTCGCCGCGAGCGAACTTGCATTCCAAATAGCGAGACGGCAATATCAAGCCATGGACAACTCTAGCCCATCGAGCGGCGTAGGTGTGTTGGACAAGACGATGTCGGTCCTGGACGCGCTGGAATCGGGCCCCGCCTCCCTCGCCCAGCTCGTCCAGATCACCGGGCTGGCCCGGCCGACCGCCCACCGGCTGGCGGTCGCGCTGGAACGCCACCGCATGGTCGCCCGGGACAGCCAGGGCCGGTTCGTGCTCGGCCCGCGCTTGGGCGAGCTGTCGATCGCCACCGGCGAGGACCGTCTCCTCGCCGTCTCCACCCCGGTCCTGGCCCAGCTCAGGGACCTCACCGGCGAAAGCGCCCAGCTCTACCGCCGCCAGGGCGAGCATCGGGTCTGCGTGGCCGCCGCCGAGCGGGCCAGCGGCCTGCGCGACACCGTCCCCGTCGGCAGCGAACTCCCCATGAACGCCGGCTCGGCCGCACAGGTCCTCATCGCCTGGGAGGACTCCGAACGCATCCGTCGGGCGCTGCGCGGCGCCCACTTCACCGCCGCGACCCTCACCCAGGTCCGCCGCCGCCGTTGGGCGCAGAGCGTCGGCGAACGCGAGCAGGGCGTCGCCTCCGTCTCGGCCCCGATCTCCGGACCGGGTGGCCGGGTGATCGCCGCCGTCTCGGTCTCGGGACCGATCGAGCGCCTGACCCGCTCCCCGGGCCGGCTGCACGCCCAGGCCGTGATCGCCGCCGCCGAGCGGATCAGCGAGGCCCTGCACAGCAGCGAGGCCTACGGGTGATCCCGGTCCCGCTCACCGGGTGAGCGGGACCGACAGGATCCGGTCGTCATCGGGAGCGGGCTCGCCCCGGCCGTCGAGGTTGCTGGTGGAGACCCACACGCCCGCCCCGTCGGGGGTGGCCGCGACCGCGCGCAGCCGCCCCCGCTCCCCCACGAACAGCGCCTCGGGGTCGCCGACCTCGCCCCCGCCGAGCAACGGGATCCGCCACAGCCGTTCTCCGCGCAGTGCCGCCACCCACAGCGACCCGGCGGCGACCGCGGCCCCGCTCGGCGACGCCTCGTCGGGGGTCCACTCCACCACGGGGTCGACGTAGGGCCGCCGGCCGGCCTTCCCCTCGACCTCGGGCCAGCCGTAGTCACCACCCGGTTCGATCACGTTGACCTCGTCGTAGGTGTTCTGGCCGAACTCGGTGGCGTACATGGTGCCCTCCTCGTCCCAGGCCAGGCCCTGGACGTTGCGATGGCCGTAGCTGTACACGAGGTTGCCGAACGGGTTGCCCTCGGCGGGCTCGCCGTCGGGGGTCATGCGCAGGACCTTGCCCCCGAGGGAGTCGGTGTCGCGGGCCAGCTCCTCGCGGCCCGCGTCGCCGGTGCCGGCGTAGAGCATCCCGTCCGGCCCGAAGGCGATGCGGCCCCCGTTGTGGAAGGAGGCGCTGGGAATGCCCGATACGACGATCTCGGGCTCTCCCAGTCCCGCTTCGGTGTCATAGGGCATGCGCACGATCCGGTTGTCCTCCGCCGAGGTGAAGTAGGCGTAGACGGCGGTGTCGCCGGTGGACTCCGGTGCCACGGCCAGGCCGAGCAGTCCGCCCTCCCCCTGCGGGCGCACTCCCTCGATCTCGCCGGCCTCTCGGGTGGCGCCGTCGGGCTCCACGCGCAGCACCCGCGCGGAGTCGCGTTCGGCCACCAATGCCGCGCCGTCGGGCAGGAAGACGATGGACCACGGCACCCCGAGGCCGGTGGTGACGTCCCGCGGCTCTCCCGGGGGGATCAGCCGCTCCGGCGAACCGGTTCCACCGGGCGAGGGCGGCGCGGACTCCCTCGGCCGCTCCCCTCCCCCGTCGGAACAGCCCGCGACGAGCAGTGCCACCACCACGGTGGCGGCCGTCCACGCTCGCTGTCCCATGTTCCCTCCCGCTCCCGCTGCTGTGGCGTTCCCAGCCGTACCCGTTCGGGCATCCGGATCACCCGGATGCCCGAGAGGTCGTCTGCGACCTGGCGGAACGGGACGGCGGCGCGCCGGCCGGCGTCCCGAGCCGCTCAGCCACCCGTTCCCGCCCGGCGCAGCCGGTCGGCGGCGGAGCGGTTCGCCCGGGTGACCGGTCGGGTCCCCAGCGCCTCTCCCAGGCCGAAGACGGGCATGTGCGTGTAGAAGGCCTCGTGCCCGGGGCCGTGTGACGCCTCCTGCCGGCCGAGGTGGTAGGTCTCGTGCCAGATTCCCACCGCCCCGTCGTCGACGTGCCGGTAGAAGTCCCGCCAGGCCCCCTTGTGCAGGGAGTCGTGGGCGTAGGCCATCAGTTTCTCGGTGCTCTCCCAGTACTGGACGGAGGTGACGCCCCGGCCGTCGACGAGGGATCGGCTGGCCAGCAGTCCCCGGCCCCGCTCGGCCCGCAGCTCGCCGAGCATCTCGTTGAAGGACCGCGTCACCCACCACCAGGCGCGGACCCGCCGCCAGTCGTTCACCCGCATCCCGATGAGGAACAGGGTGAATCCCTCGCTCGCCTCGGTGGTCATGCGTCCGTGTTCGATCTCGGCCATGTCGCCTCCTCCATCCGTCCCGGACCTTTGGGGACGGCCGGACACCGTTCGGTTGGATAGTTCCACTCTCCAATATTAGAGAGTATAACTATCCAATACGGATGTGAAGGGGGAATCGGTGCGGATCTCGGAACTGAGCCGCGCGAGCGGCGTACCGGTGGCGACGATCAAGTACTACCTGCGCGAAGGACTGCTCCCACGGGGAGAGACCACCTCGGCCACCCAGGCCGTCTACTCCTCCGCGCACCTGCGGCGGCTCCGCCTCATCCGGGCGCTCGCCGAGGTCGGCGACGTGCCCCTCGCCCGTATCAGAGGGGTGCTGGACGCCGTGGACGACGAGCAGATCGGTCCCCACCTCCTGCTCGGCACCGCGCTGTACCAACTGGACAGCGACGCCCCCGCTGAGGAGGACGACAGCGCCGACCAGGCACGTCAGACCGCCGAACGGCTCCTGAGCGGATTGGGCTGGCGGACCTACTCCGGATCGCCGGCCCGGGGGCGGCTCGTCCGGGCACTGGCCACCTTGGACCGCCTCGGCCTGACCATCCCCCCGGAGGTACTGTCACGCTACGCGGAACTCGCCCACGAGGCGGCAGAACGCGACCTGGAACTGCTCGACGCCGCGGCCCCCCGGGAGGAGATCGTGGAACGGGCCATCGCCATCACCGTGCTGATGGAACAGACGTTCACGGCACTGCACCGGATGGCCCAGGAGGACATCTCGGCCGGCAGGTTCGGAACCGGCGCCCCGGGGTGCTGAAGCGGCCCGCCACGACGTAGGCGCTCTGACGACAAGGAGCCCCCACCCTCACGGGTGGGGGCTCCTGCTGGTACCCCCGACCGGATTTGAACCGGCGTTACCGCCTTGAGAGGGCGGCGTCCTAGGCCGCTAGACGACGGGGGCCTTGGACCGCGTGACGCGGACGGACTGTCGGACAGTCCGGGTGGTCTCCCGAGGGATTCCACTCGCTGGGGTACCAGGACTCGAACCTAGACTAACTGAACCAGAATCAGTCGTGCTGCCGATTACACCATACCCCAGTGCTTTTCGGGGAGGTTTCCCTTTCGGGCCCTGCTCCCCTCGGCGCAGGAATTACTTTAGCGGAGATCCGGAGTGCTCGCGAACCGAATGGGACCGCCCCCGGGTGGCCCCCGCCACGAACGTGCCCGTGGCGGGGGCGGACGGTCAGGCCTCGGCGTCCTGGGTGGCGTCGAGCTTGGCCAACGCGGCCCGCAACCGCTGGAGCGTCCGCTCGCGGCCGAGCAATTCCAGCGACTCGAACAGCGGCAGGCCGACGGTGCGTCCGGTCACCGCCACACGTACCGGCGCCTGCGCCTTGCCCAGCTTCAGACCGTGCTCGGCGCCGGCCTCCTCCAGCGCGGCCTTCAGCTCCGCGGCCCGCCAGGGCAGATCCGGATCGTCGTAGCGGGTCAGGGCCGCGGTCACCATCTCCCGGCCGACACCCGGCTTCATCGCCTTGTTCCAGCTCTGCGGGTCCTCCACCGGCTGGTCCAGGAACAGGAAGTCCACGTTGGGGATGATCTCGGAGAGCACCGCGATCCGGCTCTGGGCCAGCGGCGCGACCCGCTCGAAGACCACCTCGTCGTACCCCTCGGCCGGCCACGGCGCGACATCGGGCGCCAGCCAGGGGCGGCAGCGCTCGATGAACTCCTTGAGGTCCAGGGCGCGGATGTACTCGCCGTTGAAGGCGCGCAGCTTCTTCTCGTCGAAGAAGGCGCTGGAGCTGTTGACCTTGGAGACGTCGAACAGCGGCTCCATCTCCGACCACGGCATGATCTCCCGATCACCGCCGGGCGACCAGCCCAGCAGCATCAGGTAGTTGACCATGGCCTCGGGGAGGTAGCCCTCCTCCTGGTAGGACTCCAGGGCCACCTTGTCCCGGCGCTTGGACAGCTTCTGCCGCTTCTCGTTGACGATGACCGGCAGATGCGCCCACACCGGCGGGGTGTGGCCCAGCGCCTCCCACAGCAGCTGCTGCTTGGGGGTGTTGGACAGGTGCTCCTCACCCCGGACGACCTCGTTGATCCCCATCTCGATGTCGTCGACGACGTTCGCCAGGACGAACAACGGCGAACCGTCGGCCCGGGCGATCACGAAGTCCTCGATCGCGCTGTGCTCGAACTCCACCCGGCCGCGAACCCGGTCGTCGACCACGGTGGGGCCGCCCTCGGGCACCCGGAAACGCAACGCCCGCCCCGGCCCCGGCTCCAGGCCGCGATCCCGGCAGAACCCGTCATAACCGAGGTGCTCGTTGCCGCGCCGCTGCTGCACCTGCTCACGGGTGCAATCGCAGTAGTAGGCCCGCCCCTCCTCGTAGAGCCGCCGCGCCGTCTCGCGGTGCTTGTCGGCGTAGGCCGACTGGAAGTAGGGCCCCTCGAAGTGCTCGTCGCCCTCGCGGATCCCCAACCAGGCCAGGGCCCGGATGATGCCCTCGGTCCACTCGGGCTTGTTGCGCGCGGCGTCGGTGTCCTCGATGCGCAGCACGAACCTGCCACCCGGCTGCTGGCGCGCCAGCGCCCAGTTGAACAGCGCGGAACGCGCGCCGCCGACGTGGAACATCCCGGTGGGTGACGGCGCGAAGCGCACCCGCACGGTTTTGCTGTCAGTCACTCGTCCTCGTCCTTAGTCCCGGGTGACGACCCGGTTGGTCAGTTCGCCGATTCTTTCGATGGAGACGGTCATCTGCTGCCCGACCTGAACAGGGCCCACGCCCGCGGGGGTCCCGGTGAGGATGACGTCGCCGGGCACCAACGTCATGAACGAGCTGACGTAGGAGATCAGCTCGGGGATGCCGTGGATGAAATCCGAGGTCCGGCCGTCCTGGCGCACCTCTCCGTCCACCGTGGTCGTGACGCGCAGGTCGGCGGCCTCCTCCAGGCTCAGGCCGGTCTCGATCCAGGGGCCCAGCGGGCAGAAGGAGTCGAAGCCCTTGCCCCGCGTCCACTGCTTGTCCTTCTTCTGCAGGTCGCGGGCTGTGACGTCGTTGGCGCAGGTGTAGCCGAAGATGACGTCCTTGGCCCGTTCCGGCGGGACCTCGCGGCACAGCCGTCCGATGACGATGGCGAGTTCGCCCTCGTAGTCCACCCGTTCGGAGATGGCCGGGTGGAACACCGGATCGCCCGGGCCGGTGACCGCCGTCGAGGGCTTGAGGAACACGACGGGCTCCTCGGTGGACTCGCCGGTGATGTCCTTCATCTCGGCGACGTGATCGGCGTAGTTCTTGCCGATGCACACCACCTTGCTCGGCAGGATCGGCGAGAGCAGCCGGACGTCCTCCAGTTTCATCGGGTCGCCGGCGAGCTTGATCGGGCCGAGCAGCGGGTGCCCCACGATCCGAGAGACGAACCGCTGGCCTTCGGCGTCGATGTCGACAAGGCCGAAGGCGACCTCGGACTGGTCGTCGAGGGTGGAGAATCTCGCGATGCGCACGGGCCTACCTCTGCTTTTCACGTCCGTCTTACCTCGGACAGGCTACCGAGCCGCGTCCCGCTCCTTGCCGTGCGCGTTCGCCCCGGATCGCGCCTTCGTCGCGGCCTCCGGCGACCGTACGCGCCCCTTCGGCGACCGTCCGTCGCGACGACCCGCGGTGTGTGACGGCGCATATCCCCAGTTAACAGATTGTTTACAACGGATCGCCCGGAGGTTACCCTCTTTGGGAGCGCTCCCGTGAGCTTGGTCACAAGCTCTTGCGGAACGTGTCACACTCCTGTCCGCCGTTTCCATCCCCCGAACGACCGACCCGAGTTTGGGAGCGCTCCCAGCGACGTTCCCCGCATGACCGGCCCGCCTGCCCCCGGACCGCCCTCGGAGGTCACCGTGCCCCGTCACCCCCGAGCCCCGCCGCCCGCGCCGCGCCCCCCAGCACAGCCGCACTCTCCCCGCGCGCGACCCCGCGCCGGACCCCGATCGTCTCCTTCTCCCTCTCCCTTTTCAGGCAAGGAAGGTCCCGATATGGGAAACATCCCCCCGTCTGCGAACCGACGTTCGCGGACGAGACGCGGCCTGGCGGCCGTGTCCGCAACCGCCATGGGCGCCGGCATGATCGCCCTGGCCTCGCCCGCCTCCGCCGCGGCCGGCTGTGAGGTCGACTACCAGGTCAACAGCTGGGGGTCGGGCTTCACCGCCAACGTGACGGTCACCAACCTGGGCGACCCGATCAACGGCTGGACGCTGGAATGGGACTTCCCCGGCAACCAGCAGGTCACGAGCATGTGGAGCGCGTCCTACACCCAGTCGGGCGCGAGCGTCACCGCTGAGGACGCCTCCTACAACGCGGCCATCAACACCGGCGGAAGCATCTCGTTCGGCTTCAACGCCAACGGTTCGGGCGACGCTCCCGACTCCTTCACGCTCAACGGCGTCGTCTGCGACGGCGAGACCGGCGAGGAGCCGGAGGAGCCGGAGGAGCCCGAGGAGCCCGAGGAGCCGGAGGAGCCCGGCAACCCCGGCAACCCGGGCGAGCGCGTGGACAACCCCTACGTCGGGGCCGACGTCTATGTCAACCCGGTCTGGTCGGAGAAGGCCGCCGCGGAGCCCGGTGGTGACGCGGTCGCCGACCAGCCCACCGGTGTCTGGCTGGACCGCATCGGCGCCATCGAGGGCAACGACAGCCCGACGACCGGCAACATGGGACTGCGCGACCACCTCGACGAGGCCCTGGAGCAGCAGTCCGGCGACACCCCGATGGTCGTCCAGCTGGTCATCTACAACCTGCCCGGCCGTGACTGCGCCGCGCTGGCCTCCAACGGCGAGCTCGGCCCCGACGAGATCGACCGTTACAAGAACGAGTACATCGACCCGATCGCCGAGATCCTCAGCGACCCGGCCTACGCCGACCTGCGGATCGTGACCACGGTCGAGATCGACTCGCTGCCCAACCTGGTCACCAACGTCGGCAACCGGCCCACCGCCACCCCCCAGTGCAACGAGATGCTGGCCAACGGCAACTACGTCAACGGCGTCGGCTACGCCCTGGCCACCCTGGGCGACATCCCCAACGTCTACAACTACGTTGACGCCGGCCACCACGGCTGGATCGGCTGGCCCGACAACTTCGGCGCCTCCGCCGACATCTTCTACCAGGCGGCCAACGCCAGCGGCGCCACCCCCGACGACGTGCACGGCTTCATCGCCAACACCGCCAACTACTCCGCGTTGAAGGAGGACCACTTCTCCATCAGCGACTCGGTCAACGGCCAGATGGCCCGCCAGTCGCGCTGGATCGACTGGAACAACTACGTCGATGAGCTGTCCTTCGCCCAGGCCCTGCGCCAGGAGCTGATCTCGACCGGCTTCGACCCCGGCATCGGCATGCTGATCGACACCTCCCGCAACGGTTGGGGCGGCCCGGACCGGCCCACCGGCCCCGGCCCGCGCACCGACATCAACGCCTTCATCGACGGTGGCCGCTACGACCGCCGCATCCACCTGGGTAACTGGTGCAACCAGGCCGGCGCCGGCCTGGGCGAGCGCCCGACCGCGGCTCCCGAGCCCGGCATCGACGCCTACGTCTGGATGAAGCCCCCGGGCGAGTCCGACGGCGCCAGCGAGTACATCCCCAACCCTGAGGGCAAGGGCTTCGACCGGATGTGCGACCCGACCTACCAGGGCAACGCGCGCAACAACTACAACCCCTCGGGGGCCCTGCCCGACGCCCCGATCTCCGGCCACTGGTTCTCCGCGCAGTTCCAGCAGCTCCTGGCCAACGCCTACCCGCCGGTCGAGTAACCCTCGCCGCACCCCGGCGCCCGTCCGTCCTCTCCCGGCGGACGGGCGCCGCCCCTTGTCCGCCCCGCGTCGCCTCGGGACCGGGGGTGCCCCGCCTCCGCGAACCGGGGTCCTATCCTCGGGATCGAGGTGAGTGAGAGGAGGGCGACGTGCCCAGTGTGGTGAAGTTCAATGTCCTGACCGTCCCCGAAGGGGCGGGGGCGACCCTGGAGGAGCGGTTCGCCAAGCGCGCCGGACTGGTCGAGAACCAGCCGGGATTCGAGGAGTTCCAGCTCCTCCGGCCGGTCGAGGGCACCGACCGCTACCTCGTCTACACCCGTTGGCGCTCCGAAGAGGACTTCCAGAACTGGGTGAACAGCACCGCCTTTCGCGCGGGGCACGCCCAGGCCGCCGAGGACGCGGGGCGTTCGGGACACGGACACGGCCATGGGCACGGCCAGGGAGGCCCCGCCGCCACCGGCAGCGAGTTGTGGGGCTTCGAGGTCGTCCAGCAGGTCAAGGCCGCGGAGTAAGGTGGGCGGCGGGTCCGCGGCACATGTTGCGGACCGTGCGGACCCGCCGCCACGGGGAGCCCGAAAAGCGTGTACGGACTCTCGTGATCTGCGATCCTGAGGGGGACCCCGGGTTCTAGGAAGGTCCTCGCGTGCCCACGATCGGAACGGACACCACCCGCAGGCGGCGCCCCCTGCACCGCAGACGCCGCCGCCCGCCCGTGGGGCTGTTGGTAGGACTGTCCCTGGTCACCGTGGGGTGCGCGGTCCTGGCCACCGGTGTGCTCACCCCGCAGCCACGGCCCGAGGCCGCCCAGCCCGCCCCTCCCTCACTCGATCTCCAACGCGCCCCCGAGTCCTCCCCGAGCCCGTCACCGACCCCGTTGCTGTTGCGTTCGGTGGTCGAGGAGGTCACCGACGGCAGCGGTGACCTGGAGGTCGTTCCCGGCGGCGGGGAGCCCTCCGGTGAGGGGCCGGTCAAGCGCTACCTCGTCGAGGTCGAGGCCGGCCTGCCCGGTTCCGCCGAGGACTTCGCGGCCGCGGTCGACGCGATCCTGGCCGATCCGCGCGGCTGGGGCGGCGACGGCGACATGTCCTTTCAGCGGGTGGACGAGGGTGACGTCGACTTCCGTGTCACCCTGGCCGCCCCCGACACCGTCGACGCCCTGTGCGCGCCCCTGCAGACCAACGGCGAGGTCTCCTGCACCCAGGGCGGTCGGGCGATCATCAACCAGAACCGGTGGGTCAGCGGCGTCGGGCACTTCGAGGGGGACCTGGAGACCTACCGCGTCTACGTCGTCAACCACGAGGTCGGCCACGCCCTGGGGCACGGACACGTCTTCTGCACCGAGCCCGGCGCCCCGGCACCGGTCATGCAGCAGCAGACGTTCGGCCTCCAGGGGTGCGAGCGCAACGGTTGGGTGCACCCCGACTGAGGCCCCGGGAAGGCGACGACCCGCGCCTCGCCCGGGGCGCTCGGTCACCCTTGCGCGTATCCCTGACGCAGCAGACCGTAGGTGATCGCCTGTTCCAGGGCCGTCCACGACGCCTGGATGACGTTCTCACCGACACCCACCGTGGTCCACCCGCCGCGGCCGTCGGTGGAGCCGATGAGGACGCGGGTGATCGCGTCGGTTCCCGAGGTGCCCTCCAGGATGCGGACCTTGTAGTCGGACAGCTCCACCTCGGCCAGCGCGGGGTAGACGTCCTCCATGGCCGAGCGCAGCGCCCGGTCCAGCGCGTTGACCGGACCGTTGCCCTCGGCGGTGGCGATCACCCGCTCACCCTTGACGTGCAGCTTCACGGTCGCCTCGGTGACGGCGATGCCATCGGCGCGGTGTTCGGCGATGGTGCGCCACGACTCGACCTCGAAGAAGCGGACCGGTTCGCCCAGCTCCTCACGGAGCAACAGCTCCAGGGAGGCGTCGGCCGCCTCGAAGCTGTAGCCGTTCAGCTCCATCGCCTTGACCCGGTCGGCGACACGGCCGAGCAGGCCCCGGTCGCCGCCCAGGTCGACCCCGAGTTCCTTGGCCTTGAGCTCGATGGAGGCCCGCCCCGCCATGTCCGAGACGAGCATCCGCATGTCGTTGCCGACCAGGGCGGGGTCGGTGTGCTGGTAGAGGTCGGGATCGACCTTGATCGCGGAGGCGTGCAGCCCCGCCTTGTGCGCGAAGGCCGAGATCCCGACGTAGGGCTGGTGGGTGGCCGGGGCGATGTTGACGATCTCGGCGATCGCCTGGGAGACGCGGGTCATCTCGCGCAGGCTGCCCTCGGGCAGGAGGTCGCGTCCGCGTTTGAGGACGAGAGCCGCCGTGACCGAGAACAGGTCGGCGTTGCCGACCCGCTCCCCGTACCCGTTGGCCGTGCACTGGACGTGGGTGGCGCCGGCGTCGACGGCGGCGAGGGTGTTGGCGACCGCACAGCCGGTGTCGTCCTGGGCGTGGATCCCCAAGCGGGCGTCGGTCGCCTCGCGCACCTCGGTGACGACACGGGTGATGTCGGCGGGGAGCATGCCCCCGTTGGTGTCGCACAGCACGACGACGTCGGCGCCCGCCGCCGTCGCCGTGCGCACGACCTCCAGCGCGTAGTCGGGGTCGTGCCGGTAGCCGTCGAAGAAGTGTTCGCAGTCGAGAAAGACCCGCTGGCCGTTCTCGCGTAGGTGGGAGACGGTGTCGGCGATCATCTCCAGGTTCTCGTCGGGCGTGGTGCGCAGGGCCAGTTCGACGTGGCGGCTGTCGCTCTTGGCGACGAGTGTGACCACCGGGGCGCCGCAGTCGCGCAGGGCGGCGACCTGCGGGTCCTCGGCGGCGCGGACCCCCGCCCGCCGGGTGGAGCCGAAGGCGGTGAGGCGTGCGTGCCTCAGTTCCAGCTCGTCGCGCGCCCGTTGGAAGAACTCGGTGTCCTTGGGGTTGGCGCCGGGCCAGCCGCCCTCGATGAAGCCCACGCCGAACTCGTCGAGCAGCCGCGCGATCGCCAGTTTGTCGGCGACGGTGAGGTTGATTCCCTCTCGTTGCGCACCGTCGCGCAGGGTCGTGTCGAATACGTGGAAACCGTCGTCCAGCATGGGTGGAACTCCCGGGGGTGGATGTTGGTTCGGGCCGCCGGCCCAACAAAAAAGACCCCTCGTGGACACGAGAGGTCGGCGCGCCGGCGGGGTCCGTGATCAGCCGACGCGCCTCACGATAATGATCGCCCGAGACGACATGGGGACCAGTCTGCCACATCCACCTCGCACGACGCCGAGGGGATCCGCGATTCGGTCTCGATTTCCCACATGCTGAGACAGGCGGTGGGGCCGGCCGGCCCCACCGCCGCGGCGTCAGACCGCTCCGAAGCGGCGGACCCAGCCATGGCTGTCGGGGCGCAGGCCGTACTGGAGGCCGACCAGCTCCTCGCGCAGCCGCAGGGTGACCGGCCCCGGCTTGCCGTCACCGACCTGGAAGTCCCCATCGGCGCTCTTGACGTGCGCGACGGGGGTGATGACGGCCGCGGTGCCACAGGCGAACACCTCGGTGAGCTCGCCGCTGAGCGCCGCCGCGCGCCATTCGTCGGTGGAGATACGTCCCTCCTCGGCGGGGATGCCGAGCTCGGGCGCGAGCCTGAGCAGCGAGTCGCGGGTGATCCCCGGCAGCAGCGTGCCGGTGAGCGCGGGCGTGAGGATCCGGGCCTGCTCGCCCGAGCCGAAGACGAAGAACAGGTTCATGCCCCCCATCTCCTCGACCCATCGGTGCTCCACCGCGTCGAGCCAGACGACCTGGTCACACCCCTTCTCGACCGCCTGGGCCTGGGCCAGGAAGCTCGCGGCGTAGTTGCCGGCGAACTTGGCCTCGCCGGTACCGCCCGGCGCGGCACGGGTGTAGTCCTCGCTCAGCCAGACCGTGACCGGCTTGATCCCGCCGGAGAAGTAGGAGCCCGACGGGGAGGCGATGAGGACGAACAGGTAGGAGGTCGAGGGGTGGTTGACCCCCAGGCCGACGTCGGTGGCGAACATGAACGGGCGCAGGTAGAGGCTGTTGTCCTCCTTGGTCGGCACCCAGTCGCCGTCGTGGGCGAGCAGCGTCTCGATCGCGCCGAGGAACAGGTCCTCGGGAAGCTCGGGCATCGCCATACGCCGGGCGCTGCGGTTGAGGCGTTCGGCGTTGGCCTCGGGGCGGAAGGAGGCGATGGTGCCGTCCGGGTGGCGGTAGGCCTTGAGCCCTTCGAAGATCTCCTGGGCGTAGTGCAGCGCCGCGGTGGCCGGGTCGAGCGGGATCGGACCGTAGGGCTCGAGTCGGGCGTCGTACCACCCCTTCTCGTCGCTGTAGCGGATCGTGACCATGTGGTCGGTGAACACGTTGCCGAACCCGGGGTTCTCCAGCAGGGCCGCCCGTTCCTGCGGGGTCTTCCGCTGGGACGAGAGCCGGATGTCGAACGTCAACCCGCTTGTGGTGGTGCTGGTGTTCATGTGTGCGTGGTCCTCTCGGGTACAACGGGCCGGCAACGCTGCCGGTCCGCACTCCAGTCTGGCGGAAACGATGTGTACGGGCCATAGCGAGCGAATCGGGCGATCCGCTCACACCGAGACGGCGGTCCGGGAAACGACGACGGGCGCGCCCTCAGGCGCGCCCGTCACCGGATACCGCTTGTGGCCTCGGCCGCGCCGCGGGGCAGCAGGGCCGAGGGGTGCTCAGCCCTGCTCGGCTACTCGGGCGGCGATGTCGTCGCCGATGCGGGAGGTGGAACGCTCGACGGCGTCCTTGGCCCGGTCGCGCAGGTCCTCGGCGACGGCGCGCTCGACGCGCCGCGCCGCGTCGGCGGCGCCGAGGTGGTCGAGCATGATCGCGGCGGACAGGATCGTCGCCGTGGGGTCGGCCTTGCCCTGCCCCGCGATGTCCGGAGCCGAGCCGTGAACCGGCTCGAACATGCTGGGGAAGTCGCCTTCGGGGTTGATGTTGCCGCTGGCGGCCAGGCCGATGCCGCCGGCGACGGCGGCGCCGAGGTCGGTGATGATGTCGCCGAACAGGTTGTCGGTGACCACGACGTCGAACCGGTGCGGCTGGGTCACGAAGAACATCGTGGCGGCGTCGACGTGGCAGTAGTCGACGGAGACCTGCGGGTACTCCTCGCCGACCTCGCGCACGACACGCTGCCACAGCTCGCCGGCGAAGGTGAGGACGTTGTCCTTGTGGACGAGGGTGAGCTTCCTGCGCGGCCGGGCCGCGGCCTTCTCGAAGGCGTAGCGGACGACCCGCTCGACGCCGAAACGGGTGTTGACGCTGTCCTGGGTGGCGATCTCGCCCGGGGTGCCCTTGCGCAGCACGCCGCCCATGCCCGCGTAGGGCCCCTCGGTCCCCTCGCGCACGACGAGCATGTCGATGTCGTCGGGGGTGGTGTCGGCCAGGGGCGTGGTCACGCCCGGGTAGAGGCGGACCGGCCGCAGGTTGACGTAGTGGGAGAAGGAGAAGCGCAGGCGCAGCAGCAGACCCCGCTCCAGGACACCGCTGGGGACCGAGGGGTCGCCGACGGCGCCGAGGAAGATGGCGTCATGCCCGCGCAGCTCCTCCTCGACGGAGTCGGGCAGCGTCTCGCCCGTGGCGTGCCAGCGCTTGGCGCCCAGCTCGTACTCGGTGGTGTCGAGCGCGAGATCGTGCCGCGGGGCCACGGCCGAGAGGACCTTCAACCCCTCGGCGACGACCTCGGGACCGATTCCGTCACCGGGGATGACGGCCAACTTCACGGTGCGAGCAGCCATAAAAAGCCCAGCCTCTACTTCGGCAGTGTCGATGTCACGTCCGTGCGGTCCGCCGCGGTCGGCACCACACCCCCCGGTTTCTCACATTTTGAGACCGAAGGTGACGATGATGAGACAAGACTACCGACGTGCGTGGTCGCGGGAACCGCCCTCCCCCGGGAAAGGCGGAAGAGGCGCGCGTTCAGGCGCGCAACGGCCCTCCGTTGTCGCGGCGGTCCAAAGCGGTCTGGAGGGCCCGGGCGGCCTCGTCGTGGCTCTCCGGCGACGTGGGTTCGGTCTCGTACACGGCGATCCTCCGAGGGACGCGGAAGCGGAAAGAGGGGCGTTCGCGCGTTCGGCCCCGTACGGGCCGGGCGCGCCGCCGGAACACGTCACCCCGGCGGGATCGCCGGACCGGGGTGCGCCGCCCGGGCGGGTGCCCCGGCGCGGCGCCGCTCGCGTGGAGTCGCGGCATGGTCACCGTTCGTCCACTCCTTAGGACGACAGATTATCGGACGTCCGAGCAGATCTCCAGAACGGGCGCCGACGACAACGGCCCCCGCGGACACCACCGCGGGGGCCGGGCAGCGTCACGCCCGCCTGGTCAGTCCAGGTCGACGCGGCGGCTGGTGACGGCGCCGATCTCGGCGGAGATCGTCTGGAGGGTCTCGTCGGGGATCACGGAGTCGACGGTCAGCGTGATCAGGGCCTTGCCGCCCTCCTGGTCACGGGCGACCTGCATGCCGGCGATGTTCACCGACGCCTCGCCCAGCAGGGCGCCGACCGTGCCGACCACGCCCGGGCGGTCGTCGTAGGAGAAGAAGGCCATGTGCTCGGTCGGCGTGATCTCCATGCCGTAACCGTTGAGCTCCACGAGCTTCTCGGTCTGACGCGGGCCCGACAACGTGCCCGACACCGACACCCGCTGACCGTCGGCCATGGTGCCCTGAACACGGATGAGGTTACGCCAGTCGGGGCTGTCCTCGCTGGTCACCAGGGTGACCTCGACGCCACGCTCCTTGGCCAGCAGCGGCGCGTTCACGTAGGTGACGGCCTCCTCGACCACGTCGCGGAACACGCCCTTGAGAGCCGCCAGCTCGACGACCTTGACGTCGTGCACGGCGATCTCGCCACGGACCTCGACGTCCACCCGCGCCGGCACGCCCCCGGCCAGCGCGGTGAAGATCCGGCCCAGCTTCTCGGCCAGCGGCAGCCCCGGCTTGACGTCCTCGGCGACCGCGCCACCCTGCACGTTGACCGCGTCGGGGACGAACTCCCCGGACAGGGCCAGCTTCACCGAACGGGCGACCTGCGTGCCGGCCTTCTCCTGGGCCTCGTGGGTGCTGGCGCCCAGGTGCGGGGCCACGACCACGTTGTCGAACTCGAACAGCGGGCTGTCCGTGCAGGGCTCCTTGGCGAACACGTCGATGCCCGCGCCCGCGACCCGTCCCTCCTTGAGGGCCCGGTACAGCGCATCCTCGTCGACGATCCCGCCACGCGCCGCGTTGACGATGCGCACGCTCGGCTTGACCTTGCTCAACGCGTCGTCGCTGATCAGGCCGAGGGTGTCCTTGTTCTTGGGCAGGTGGACCGTGATGAAGTCGCTACGGCGCAACAGCTCGTCGAGGTCGACGACCTCGACACCGATCTGCGCGGCGCGGGCCGGCTGCACGAAGGGGTCGTAGGCGATGACCTTCATACCGAACGCGCTCAGCCGCTGGGCGACCAGGACACCGATGCGGCCGAGGCCCACGATGCCCAGCGTCTTGTCGTAGAGCTCCACACCGGTGTACTTGGAACGCTTCCACTCGCCGTTGACCAGCGCCCGGTGGGCCGCGGCGGTGTTACGGGCGGTGGCCAGCAACAGGTTGATGGCCTGCTCAGCGGCGCTGACGATGTTGGAGGTGGGCGCGTTCACGACGAGCACACCGGCCTTGGTGGCGGCCTCGACGTCGACGTTGTCCAGCCCGACGCCGGCCCGCGCCACGACCTTGAGGTTGGGGGCGGCGGCGATCGCCTCGGCATCGACCTTGGTCGCGCTGCGCACGATCAGGGCGTCGACGTCGGCGAGGGCCGGCAGGAGCAGGGACCGGTCGGCGCCGTTGGTGGTGCGGACGTCGAAGTCCTCCTCCAGCAGGGCGATACCAGCGGGCGAGAGTTCTTCCGCGACGAGAACGGAGGGCTTGGGCACAGCTTGTTCCTTCGTGGTTGCGACGTTGCCGCGCGCGAAGCGGCTTGGGCGTATCCGCACCGTGCGCGGACGGAACGGCCTGCGCAAAGTCTAGTGCGGCGGTCGGGATCGACCCGAGAAGGGGCGTGACATCGACCTGGCCATGACCGGCCGGAACGACGAAGGCCCGGGCGGCCGACGCCGCCCGGGCCATCCACGGCGGGCCCGTGTCCCGCCGGAGGGGCTCAGGCCTTGAGCCAGCTCATCAGCGGACGCAGCTCGGCGCCCACCTTCTCGATCTGCTCGTTCTGCTCGGCCTCGCGGCGCTTGAGGAAGTTCGGCCGGCCCGCGTCGAACTCGGCGACGAGCTCACGGGCGTAGGTACCGTCCTGGATCTCGCCGAGGATGCGGCGCATCTCCTCGCGGGTCTGCTCGGTGATGACCCGCGGGCCGCGGGTGTAGCCGCCGTACTCGGCGTTGTCGGAGACCGACCAGTTCATCTTCGAGATCCCGCCCTCGTACATGAGGTCGACGATGAGCTTCATCTCGTGCAGGCACTCGAAGTAGGCGACCTCGGGCTGGTAGCCGGCCTCGACCAGCGTCGTGAACCCGGCCTTGATCAGCTCGGACACACCACCGCACAGGACCGCCTGCTCACCGAACAGGTCGGTCTCGGTCTCCTCGGTGAAGGTGGTCTTGAGCGCGCCGGCGCGGGTGCCGCCGATGCCCTTGGCGTAGGAGAGCGCGAGCTCCCAGGCGTTGCCGGAGGCGTCCTTCTCGACGGCGACGAGCACCGGGACACCGCGCCCCTCCTCGAACTGGCGGCGCACGAGGTGACCCGGCCCCTTGGGGGCGACCATGGCGACGTCCACGCCCGCGGGCGGCTCGATCAGGCCGTAGCGGATGCTGAACCCGTGGCCGAAGAACAGGGCGTCGCCCTCGTTGAGGTGCGGGGCGATCTCGTTGGCGTAGAGGTCGCGGTGGATGTGGTCGGGCACCAGGATCATGATGAGGTCGGCCTCCTGGGCCGCCTCGGCCGGGGTGACCACCCGCAGGCCCTCTTCCTCGGCCTTGGGACGGCTCGCGGAGCCCTCGGCGAGGCCGACCCGGACGTCGACACCCGAGTCACGCAGCGACAGGGCGTGCGCGTGGCCCTGGCTGCCGTAACCGATGACGGCGACCTTGCGTCCCTGGATGACGCTGAGGTCGGCGGCGTCGTCGTAGTACATCTCTGCTGCCACTTCGGCTTACTCCTTGATTCTTCTTCTCTGCAGACGAGCCGGGAGTCCCGGGAGGTCAGGCGGTGCGCTCGATGGCGCGCAGCGAACGGTCGGTGATCGACCGCGGACCGCGGCCGAGCGCGACCAGACCGGACTTCACCAGCTCCTTGATGCCGAACGGCTCGAGATTGCGGATCAGCGCCTCAAGCTTCTCGGGCTTGCCGGTGGCCTCGATGACGACCACGTCCGGGCTGACGTCGACGACGTGCGCCCGGAACAGCTCGGCGGTCTCCAGCACGTGACTGCGGCTGGCGGCGTCTGCCTTGACCTTGACCAGCAGCAGTTCACGACGCACGGAGGCGTCGGCGTCCATCTCGACGATCTTGATGACGTTGACCAGCTTGTTGAGCTGTTTGGTCACCTGCTCCAAGGGGTGGCGGTCGCAGTTGACCACGATCGTCATCCGGGACAGTCCCTCGTACTCGGTGGGTCCCACCGTGAGGGAGTGGATGTTGAAACCGCGGCGGGAGAACAGCGCGGACGCCCGGGCCAAGACGCCCGGCGTGTCCTCCACGAGGACGGAAAGCGTGTGCAGGCTCATGGGACGGGACCCTTTCCTATTCCTCGTTGTCCCAGTCCGGCGCCATGTCGCGCGCGTACTGGATGTCGTCGTTGCTGATGCCGGGGCCCACCATCGGCCACACCATCGCGTCGTGGTTGACCGTGAAGTCGACGACGACCGGCGCGTCATCGACGGCCATGGCCTTCTCGATGGTGGCGTCGACGTCCTCGACGCGCTCGCACCGCAGTCCGACACAACCGTACGCCTCCGCGAGGCGCACGAAGTCCGGAATCCGGACCTTCTCGCTGCCCTGGGCCGGGGCGGTGTGCAGGTTGGTGTTGGAGTAGCGCCCCTCGTAGAAGAGGGTCTGCCACTGGCGGACCATGCCGAGGTTGCCGTTGTTGATGACGGCCACCTTGATCGGGATGCCCTCGACCGCGCAGGTGGCGAGCTCCTGGTTGGTCATCTGGAAGCAACCGTCGCCGTCGATCGCCCACACGGTCTGATCCGGGGAACCGACCTTCGCGCCCAGGGCGGCCGGGACCGCGAAACCCATCGTCCCGGCGCCGCCGGAGTTGAGGAAGGTGCCCGGGTTCTCGTAGTCGATGAACTGGGCGGCCCACATCTGGTGCTGGCCGACGCCCGCGGCGTAGGCCGCCTCGGGGCCGACGATCTCGCCGAGGCGCTTGATGACGTACTGCGGGGCGAGCGAGCCGTCGCCCGGGTCCTCGTAGCCCAGCGGGTAGTCGTTGCGCAGCCGGTTGAGCTGGGACCACCAGGCGGCGTAGTCTCCCTGGCGGCCGGCGGCCTGGTCGTTGCGGACGGCGACGACGAGGTCGGCGATGACCTCGCGGCAGTCGCCGACGATCGGGACGTCGGCGTGCCGGTTCTTGGAGATCTCGGCCGGATCGATGTCGGCGTGCACGATCTTGGCGTCGGGGGCGAAGCTGTCGAGCCTGCCGGTGACCCGGTCGTCGAACCGGGCGCCCAGCGCGACGATCAGGTCGGCCCGCTGGAGGGCGCCGACCGCGGCGACCGTACCGTGCATGCCCGGCATGCCCAGGTGCTGGTGGTGGCTGTCGGGGAAGGCCCCCCGCGCCATCAGCGTGGTGACGACCGGCAGGCCGGTCAGCTCGGCCAGCACCCGCAGTTCCTGGGCCGCCCGGGCCTTGAGGACGCCTCCGCCGACGTAGAGGACCGGACGCCTGGCCTCGGCGATCATCCGGGCGGCCTCGCGGACCTGCTTGCCGTGGGGCTTGGTCACCGGGCGGTAGCCGGGCAGTTCCAGCCGCTGCGGCCAGGAGAACTCGACGGCGGCCTGGAGGGCGTCCTTGGCGATGTCCACGAGGACCGGGCCCGGACGACCGGTGGAGGCGATGTGGAAGGCCTCGGCGATGGTGCGGGGGATGTCCGCGGCCTCGCGGACCAGGAAGTTGTGCTTGGTGATCGGCATCGTGATGCCGCAGATGTCGGCTTCCTGGAAGCCGTCGGTGCCGATCAGGGACGTGGCCACCTGACCGGTGATGGCGACCATGGGGACGGAGTCCATGTGCGCGTCGGCCAGCGGGGTGACCAGGTTGGTGGCCCCGGGACCGCTGGTCGCCATGCAGACGCCGGGGCGTCCGGTGGCGTAGGCGTACCCCTCGGCGGCGTGACCGGCGCCCTGCTCGTGCCGCATGAGGATGTGGCGCACCTTGACGGAGTCGTAGAGGGGGTCGTAGGCGGGCAGAATCGCCCCGCCCGGGATTCCGAACACCACGTCGACGCCGACATGCTCCAGCGACCTGATGAGCGACTGGGCTCCGGTCATCTGCTCGGTCATCACTAGATCCTTCGAGAGGGCTGTAGGTGTGTCTGGCAACAAAAAACCCCCCACCGCCGAGGACGCGGTTGAGGGGAGCGCGCAACGAGAGCTTGGTCAGCTTGCTGCGCGCTGGCCAAGTACGAGAATCATCGGGTTGCTCTGCACGGTGACAACGATGACGGAGAGTGTGGCGCCGCGTCAACCGAAACGCCGTTTTGTCTCGACATTCGAGACAAGATGATCACCATGCGGTTCACTCGCAGGTGGGAACCGTCCCGTAGGTGCGACCTACCTCACCTTCCCAGTGGTGTCCCTGTCTCGCCCCCGACAAGGGCCTCGACACCCTCGGCCCCCATGGGGCCGGCCACGAGGAACCCCTGCCCGTAGACACACCCCATCGCGCGCAACCGCTCCAGCTGCTCCATGCTCTCGATGCCCTCGGCGATCACCCGCACCCCCAGGTCCTGGCCCAGCCGGATGATCGTGCTGGTGAGCAGCGTCACCGTCCCGTCGTTGCCCAGGTCCCGGATGAAGGACGGATCGATCTTGATCTCGTCCACGCGCAACCGCCGCAGGTGGGCCAGCGAGGCGTAGCCCATCCCGAAGTCGTCGATGGCCAGTCGGACCCCCAGGCCACGCAGCTCGGCCAGGCTGGCCACGGCGTCGCCGGGGTTCTCCAGCAGCACCTCCTCGTCGACCTCCAAGGTCAGCGCGTCGGCCGGCAGACCGGTGTCGGCGAGCACCCCGGCGACCGTCTCGACGAAACGGGGCGACAGGATCTGCTTGACCGACAGGTTGACGGCCAGCCCGATGTCCCAGTCGGCGGCACGCCACAGCGCGACCTTGGCGCACGCCTCCCGCAGGATCCACTCCCCCAGGGGGACGATGAGCCCGGACTCCTCGGCGGGACCGAGGAACTCGTCGGGCCCCACCAGCCCGTCCTCGTCCCGCCAGCGCACCAGCGCCTCGACCGCGGTCACGCGGGAGCTCTCCAGATCGACCACCGGCTGGTACTCCAGCAGGAACTCGCGGTCGGCCAGGGCCTGCCGCAGGCGCGTCTGGAATTCCAGGCGCCGTACGACCTCGGTGTGCATGTGCGCGGCGTAGATCTCGACGCGGCCCCCCGCGCCCAGCTCCTTGGCCCGCGCCATGGCCATGTCGGCGTTGCGCAGCAGCTCGCCACTGTCGGTCGCCGGCTCGGCGAAGGCCACCCCCACGCTCGCCGACAGCACCACCTCGCGATCGGCGATCTGGAACGGCTCGCCACCGATGGCCCGCACCAGCCGCTCGGCGAGGTCGACGACCCGCTGCGGACGCGCCCCGTCCTCGATGAGCAGCGCGAACTCGTCACCCCCCCAGCGCGCCAAGGTGTCCTCCGCCCCGATCGTGGCCCGCAGCCGGCGGGCCGCCTGGGCCAGCAGGTAGTCGCCGAAGGAGTGTCCGGCGGAGTCGTTGACCGCCGTGAACCCGTCGAGGTCGAGGAAGATCGCCGCCACCCCGTCGGGACCGGTCTCGGCCCGGTCCCGGCGCGCCAGGACCTCGCGGGCGCGCTCCTCCAGGTAGGCGCGGTTGGGCAGGCCGGTGATGCCGTCGTGGAAGGTCAGATGGTTGACCTGCTCCTCCAGCGCCACCTGGGCGCTGATGTCGCGCGTGGTGACGAGCAGCCGGTCGGGTTCGCCCGGCCGCTCATACAGCGACGCCGTGGACTCGGTGTGCCGCCAGGTGCCGTCGGCCGCGCGCACCCGGATGCGCAGGTGCATCCCCTCGCCGGCACCGCGCTCGAACGCCGACATCGCGGCGCCCACCCGGGGCAGGTCCTCGGGGTGCACCAGGTCGGTGACGGGGCCGGCCAGGATGTCGTCGAGCCGGTAGCCGAACGTCTCGGCCGCCCCCGGGCTGACGTAGAAGATGGTGCCGTCCTTGTCGAGGATGAGGATGACATCCCCGCTGTTGCGCGCCAGCTCATGGAAGTGCCGTTCGCGGGTGGCCACCATGCGGCCCAGCGTCGAGTTCTCCTCCAGCAGCCCCAACAGGCGTACCAGCAGGACCAGCACGGCCGACCCGGCCGCCACCGGCAGGATCGGCGCCACCCCCTCGACGCGCAGGGCGGCGACCGACAGGGTGACGGCGGCGACCGCCAGCGCCAACGCGGCGGCGATCTCGGGCGCGAAACGGTAGAGCCCCCGTCCGGTGATCCGGCGGGGCGGGGAGCCCGCGCCGGCCCGGGTCAACCACGGCAGCGCGGCCAGCAACGCGAACCCCAGCAACCGCACCGGGTATTCGATGCCCCCCGCGACGGGCTCGCCCGTCAGCCGGGTGATGGTGCTGATGAGGTCGGCACCGCAGATGATGACGAACGCGCCGATCGCCAGCAGCACCGCGCGGCGGGTGCCGTGCGGCGAGGTGAACACCAGCGGCGCGAGCAGGCACAGCACCACGATGTCGGCGACCGGGTAGACCAGCGCGAGCCCGATCACCCCGGGGTTCTCGCCCAGGTCCCGGTACAGCGGCTCGAACAGCAGCAACCACACCACCGCGAAGACCGCCGCCGCGCACACGTAGCTGTCGGTGACGTGCCGCAATATCGGCCGGACGCCCTGGGGCAACGGCGCGAAACGCAGGAAACCAAGCACGAACAGCGGCAGGGCCGCGAGGGAGAACAGATCACCGAAGGTCAGCGAGAACGTCGCGCTCGCACCGAACAGGCCGGTCGCGCCGTAGACCACGGCCCCCGCGCACCAGGCCGACGCCGCGAGGCCGAGGAAGCGCAGCGCCGCCACGCCGTCGGTGCCCTCGGCCGTGGGATCGTCCTCCCCCGCCCCGCCCTCACGCTCACGTGCCGCGAACAACAGGCTGGCCGCGGCCAGCCCGGAGGCCAGGGCGGTCGGCCAGGTACCGCCGCGCGCCGTCAGCGACAGGCCGGTGCCCGTGTCGACGAGCGTCCCCAGCGCGTACAGCAGGGCGACCGAGACGATGGCACCGAGCCAGATCCGGGTGTCGCCCTTCATCGCGATGCCCGAGAATCCGCCGGGATGGCACGTCCCGATGTCGTGAACATGGGCACCCTTCCAGTCATCGCCCCGGAGCCCGTCGTGACCGGCCCAGGGGGCGGTCCGCACGGATCCGGCCGCAGTCGCCCGAGGTCGGCTCTGACCTGCGGGCGGACGCGGAGCGGGGAGGAACCCCCGCGGCGCGCGGGCGTCTGGTTCTACGTGACCAGGCTATTTCGCCTAGGTCACGGCCAGATAGAGAAGAAGCTGAGACCCGGCGACAAGACGATCACACAACGTGAACACCTCCCGCCGATCCCCGGGGACCGGCGGGAGTCCCGCGCCGGGCGCCGGCCTACCCCTGCACGCCCAGGCGCTCCAGGATCAGCGCGCGGGCCCGTCCCGCGTCGGCCTGGCCTCGGGTGGCCTTCATCACCGCGCCGACCAAGGCGCCGGCCGCCGCGATCTTGCCACCGCGCACCTTCTCGGCGACGTCGGGGTTGTCGGCGATGGCCTGGTCGACAGCCGCGCCGAGCGCGGAGTCGTCGTTGACCACCTTGAGGCCCCGGGCCTCGACGACCTCGTCGGGCCCGCCCTCGCCGGCGAGGACGCCGTCGATGACCTGGCGGGCCAGCTTGTTGGTCAACGACCCCTCGGCCACGAGCTCGACGACGCGGGCGACCTGGGCCGGCGTGATGGACAGCGCGGCCAGCTCCACCTCGGACTCCGTGGCGCGGCGCGACAGCTCGTTGAGCCACCACTTGCGCGCCTCGGCCGGCGGGGCGCCGGCGTCGACCGTCGCCGCGACGAGGCCGATGGCGTCGGCGTTGACGAGGTCGCGCAGCTCCTCGTCCGACAGGTTCCACTCGGCCTTGATCCGCCGGCGCTGCGCGGCCGGCAGCTCGGGCAGGCCGGCGCGCAGCTCCTCGACCCACTCGGCGCTCGGCGCGACCGGGACGAGGTCGGGGTCGGGGAAGTACCGGTAGTCCTGCGCCTCCTCCTTGCTGCGGCCCGCGACGGTCCCGCCGGTGTTCTCCTGGAAGTGGCGGGTCTCCTGGACGACGCGGCCCCCCGAGTCCAGCACGGCGGCGTGCCGCTGGATCTCGTAGCGCACGGCCCGCTCGACCGAGCGCAGCGAGTTGACGTTCTTGGTCTCGCTGCGCGTTCCCCACTCGGTGGCGCCGCGCGGCATCAGCGAGACGTTGACGTCGCAGCGCAGCGACCCCTCCTCCATGCGCACGTCGGAGATGCCCAGCGCGCGGACCAGGTCGCGCAGCTCGGTGACGTAGGCGCGGGCGACCAGCGGGGCGAGTTCGCCGGTGTGCTCGATCGGCTTGGTGACGATCTCCAGCAACGGGATGCCGGCCCGGTTGTAGTCGACGATGGAGTACTCGGCGCCGTGGATACGTCCGGTGGCCCCGCCCAGGTGCGCGGTCTTACCGGTGTCCTCCTCCATGTGGACGCGCTCGATCTCGACCCGGAACTCGCGCGGCCCCTCGGGGGTGTCGACGACGACGTCGAGGTGACCGTCGAAGCACAACGGCTCGTCGTACTGCGAGATCTGGTAGTTCTTCGGCATGTCCGGATAGAAGTAGTTCTTCCGGGCGAAACGGCACCACGAGGCGATGGAGCAGTTCAACGCGAGCCCCAGCCGGATCGCGCTCTCGAGCGCCGTGCCGTTGACCACCGGCAGCGAGCCCGGCAGCGCCAGGCAGACCGGGCACACCTGGGTGTTGGGCTCGGCGCCGAACGTCGTGGCGCAGGAGCAGAACATCTTCGAGCGGGTGCCCAGCTCGACGTGGGTCTCCAGCCCGAGCACCGGCTCGTACTTGGCCAAGGCGTCGTCGTACGCCATCAGCGCCGGACCACCACTCGTGGCAGGGCCACTCGTTACCGCGCTACCCATCGCCGCAACCCGTTTCCGTATCCGAGGGGTCCCGCTGCGCACTGCCCCACCAGCGAGGACGTTCGCCGTTCGGTCGTGCCCGCGCCGATCGGCAGTGGGACGCGGGGCACGTCAAGAAGCCTACCGATGTCGGGAACGGTCCGGCGCCCGGTCACCCCTACGGGCCCTGCTGTGATGGTCACCATCCGTCGGGGAATCACAAGGTCACAGCTAGTACACGATTCGAGACCGGTGGAGTGGTTCGCCGGACCAGGTGGTGGGGGGCGACTACTCTTTGGACCCGGTTTCGAACGCGAGTTCCCGTTCTCCCGCCCGCCTCGGGCGCACGTCCCACCGATCCGTCCAGGGGACCCCCTTGCCCAGCATCACCTCCATCGCGCGGCGTGCCCTCGCCGCCCTCACCACGGCCGTCCTCCTCGGCTGGGGCCCGGCGCTGCCCGTCGAGGCCGAGTCCACCGGGATCGCCCGGGTCGACCGCAACGGCGAGGCCGGCACGACCGTCCATCTGGCCGGTCAGAACGGCGCCGCCGCCTCCACCACGCTGTTCAACCTGCGGGTCGACGACGACTCCTTCGTGCGGGCCTACTGCGCCGATCTGAGCACGAGCGTGGACCCGCGGGCCGCCTACGTGGAGGCGGACTGGGAGGAGTACCCCGAACCCCGCGAGTTCGTCGACAACGCCGAGCGGGTGCACCGGGTGATCCTCTCCTCCTACCCGAGGGTGGGACTGGAGGAGCTGCGCAGGCGGACCGGCCTGGTCACGTTGACCCCCCCGCAGGCGATCGCCGCGACGCAGGCCGCGGTCTGGCACTACAGCAACGGGGTGGACCTCAGGGTGGGGGTGCTCAGCGGCAACGCGCCGGAGGTCGAGGCGCTCTACGCCCACCTGATCGAGGTCGCCGACCGGGGAGGCGCGGCCGAACCCCCCGCCTCGCTGGAGGTCTCCCCGCGTCAGGTCCGGGGCGAGACGGGCGCCCCGCTCGGCCCGTTGACGGTACGCACCACCAGCGAGTCGCCGGTGGGGTTGCGGGTGAACGGGGCGCCGTCGGCGAACCTGGTCGACCCGAGCGGGAACCCCGTCACCGAGGTACGCGCCGACGGCGAGGTCCTGCTGCAACCCGACGCCTCGGCCCCCGAGGGGACCGCCACCCTCTACGCCACCTCCGACAACGCCACCGTGGAGGCGGGCCGGCTCTTCGTCGGCAAGGACGGGGTCAAGACGCAGGCCCTGATCACCGCGGAATCCGTCGAAGGGGTGAGCGCGTCGGTCTCGGCGACCGTGAGCTGGACCCCCGCGTCCGTTCCCACGCCCAGCGCCGAGGCGTCCCCGCCGGCCGCCGAGCCGTCCCCCTCGCCCTCGTCCGCGGCTCCCTCGCCCGCACCGTCGGAGGGCGGCTCTCCGACCGCGTCGGCTCCTTCGGGGCCCGTTGTCATCGCCGAGGACAAGCGGCCCGAAAACGATCTCGCCTTCACCGGCACCTGGGCCGGGACGATCGTCATCACGGGACTGGTCCTGCTGGCCATAGGTGGCCTTGCGATGTTCCTCACTCGCCGTCGCCGCAGGTGACGACCTTCTTCCCGACGCGCAGCGGTACGGGTGCCCCCACGGGGCGGTGACCCGCCGCCGGTTCGTCCACCAGCGGCGATGGCGTGATCACGAACGGTCATCGATTACGGACTCAGCAAAACAGATCCGCGCATTTTTAGTGAACCGTGTTGGAAGCCCGGAAATGGGTCGCTAGTATCTGGCGGTGCGGCGGTCGAGACCGTTTACTTACGGGTTTCTTACACACTCCGACCGCCGCTCCCGGGCTCGAACCCGCGGGCCCACCGAGCCAGCCCGGCCGTCTTCGGCGGGCGTCCACCCAGAGAAACCGGTTCCTCCTCCCGGTCGGCGACGACTCAGATCACTCCCGGCCCGAGCGTGGCGACACGCGACGCAGCATCTGTATCCGGTTCCCCCTAAATATCTCACTGGGAAATAACTTGATCGAGAAGACGCTCCCCCCATCCCCCCGTTGGCGTAACCGCGCCATCACCACCGTGGCCGGCTCCGCCGCCGCCCTGCTGGCCTTCGGCCTGGCCGCCCCCGGCGCCTCCGCCGACGAGGTCTACTCCGGCGGCGCGCAGGGCAAGTACACCGGCAATGTCGAGAAGGGATTCACCCTCGACTTCGGCAGTGACGGCAAGGTCGGCACCACGCTGTTCGAGCTCACCCTGACCGACGGGGCGAAGCTTCCGGCCTACTGCATCGACTTCGTGACCCCCATCCGCAGCGGCGCCAGCTACTCCGAGGGCGCCTGGAGCGAGTACCCGGGCGAGGGCGACTTCGCCAACTCCCAGCCGGGCAAGGTCCTGTGGATCCTGCAGAACTCCTACCCGCGCGTTTCCGCCGAGGAGCTCGCCCAGGCCTCCGGCGTCGAGGACCTGGACGCCAAGGAGGCCATGTCGGCCACCCAGGCCGCCATCTGGCACCACAGCAACGGCGTCGAGCTCAAGGGCGGCGGCGGCCGGGAGCACCGCGACGACATCCTCGACTTCTACGACTACCTGCTGGAGAACGCGCAGGAGGTCGAGTCGCACCCCGCCTCGCTGACCATCACGCCCAACGAGGCCTCCGGCAAGGCCGGTGAGACGATCGGCGAGTTCACGGTCGAGACGACCGCCGAGAGCGTCCCGCTGACCCTGAACGGCCCCGACGGCGTCAGCATCGTCGACGCCGAGGGCAAGGAGATCGAGACCGCCGCCAACGGCGGCACCTTCGCGGTCAAGGTCGACGAAGGCGTCGCCCCCGGCGAGGCCACCGTCTCCAGCTCCATCTCCACCGAGGTGCAGATCGGCCGCCTGTTCAAGGGCGTCGACCCCAACAAGCCCACCCAGACCCTGATCACCGCGGGCGACGGCACCACCGAGGCCTCCGCCCAGGCCAAGGTCACCTGGACCGAGGGCACCCCGGCCGAGACCCCCAGCCCGTCGCCGAGCGAGTCGCCGTCGGAGGAGCCCTCGACCCCGCCGTCGACCCCGCCGGCCTCCCCGCCCGCGTCCACGCCGCCGGCTGAGACGCCCCCCGCGGACAAGCCGACCCCGCCGGCCGACGAGAAGCCGGGCAACTCCCTGCCCGTGACCGGTGCCGCGCTGGGCGGTCTGGTCGCCGCGGCCGTCGTCGCCATCGGTGGTGGCGGTGCCGCGATGTACCTGTCCCGCAAGCGCAAGGCCGGCCGCGACGCCTGATCCGGCGCCGCGCCCGCGCCCATGAGGCGGAGCGTATGACGCGAGGGCCCGCCACCGTGGATCCACGGTGGCGGGCCCTCGCCCTGTCCGTTCCCGGACGTCGGCCTCAGACGGCGTAGGCGTTCTTGGCCAGCAGCTCGCCGCCCCAGGCGTCCCTCAGCGCGGCCTCGACGGCGGCCCCCACCCGGTAGGTGCGGTCGTCGGCGAGCGCCGGCGCCATGATCTGCAGGCCCACGGGCAGGCCGTCCTCGGGAGCCAGCCCGCACGGCACCGACAGCGCGGCGTTACCGGCCAGGTTGGTCGGGATCGTGCACAGGTCGGCGAGGTACATGGCCATGGGGTCGTCGGTACGCTCGCCGAGCGGGAACGCCGTGGTCGGGGTGGTGGGCGACACCAGCACGTCCACGTGCTCGAACGCGGCGTCGAAGTCGCGTTTGATGAGCGTGCGCACCTGCTGCGCCGAACCGTAGTAGGCGTCGTAGTAACCGCTGGACAGCGCGTAGGTGCCCAGGATGATGCGGCGCTTGACCTCGGGACCGAAGCCCTCGGCGCGGGTCAGCGACATGACCTCCTCGGCACTGCGGGTGCCGTCGTCGCCGACACGCAGGCCGTAGCGCATCGCGTCGAAGCGGGCGAGGTTGGAGGAGCACTCGCTGGGCGCGATCAGGTAGTAGGCCGGCAGCGCGGTGGTGAAGCTCGGGCAGGAGACCTCGACGACCTTGGCCCCCATGGACTCCAGCAGCTCGACGGCCTCGTTGAACCGCTGGAGCACGCCCGCCTGATAGCCCTCGCCGGAGAACTCGCGGACGATGCCGATCCGCAGCCCCGCGACGTCGGCCCGGCGGGCCGCCTCGACCACCGGCGGCACCGGGGCGTCGATGGAGGTGGAGTCGCGCGGGTCGTGTCCGGAGAACGCCTCGTGCAGCAGCGCGGCGTCGAGCACGTTGCGCGCGAAGGGACCCGGGGTGTCCAGCGACGACGCGAAGGCGATGAGACCGTAGCGCGAGGAGCCGCCGTAGGTGGGCTTGGCACCGACCAGGCCGCACACCGCGGCCGGCTGACGGATGGAACCGCCGGTGTCGGTGCCGGTGGCCAGCGGCGCCTCGAACGCGGCGACGGCGGCGGAGGAGCCACCCGAGGAGCCGCCGGGGATGCGGTCGAGGTCCCAGGGGTTGCGGGTGGGACCGTAGGCGGAGTTCTCGGTGGAGGAGCCCATCGCGAACTCGTCCATGTTCGTCTTGCCCAGGATGACCAGCCCGGCGTCGCGCAGCCGTTCGGTGACCGTCGCGTCGTAGGGCGGCCGCCACCCCTCCAGGATCTTCGACGCCGCCGTGGTCGGCATGTCCTTGGTGGTGAAGACGTCCTTGTGCGCGACGGGGACGCCCGCCAGCGGACCGGTCTCCTCGCCCGCGGCGATGCGGGCGTCGACGGCGCGGGCCTGCTCCAGCGCCACCTCGTCGTCGACGTGCAGGAAGGCGTTGACGTCACCGTCGACGGCCGCGATCCGGTCGAGGTAGGCGCGCGTCGCCTCGACCGCGCTGGTCTGGCCCGCGCGGATGGCCGCGCCGAGCTCGGCCGCGCTCAGCCGGATGAGGTCGTTGTTCACTCTTCCTCCCCGAGGATCTGCGGCACGCGGAACCGTCCGTCCTCCACCGCGGGCGCCCCCGCGAGCGCCTGGTCGGGGGAGAGCCCCGGACGGGACTCGTCGGGGCGGTAGACGTTGGTCAGCGGCAGGGCGTGCGAGGTCGGCGGGATGTCGCCCTTGGCGACCTCCTGCACCTTGGCCACAGCGGAGATGATCACATCGAGCTGGGCGGCGAGCTGGTCCAGCTCGTCCTCGTGCAGCGCCAGCCGCGACAACCGGGCGAGGTGCGCGACCTCATCGCGGGTGATGGCGGACATGAATTGCAAACCGTTCCTTCGGCGGATTCGGACAGGTCAATCCTATTCCCGCGCGCGGCCCCGCGGAGTGGTCCGCGCTCAGCCCGCCGACCCCGTCCGCTCCTGGGAGACCTGTAAGCCGCCGTGCTCCAGCAGCCAGGCCGTGGCCTGGGGCGCCTCCAGGGGCGGGGCGAAGTAGCGGCCCTGGGCCGCGTAACAGCCCATGGCGCGCACCGCCCCGGCGACCCGGGCGGTCTCGACCCCCTCGGCGACCGCGCGCATGCCCAGCGCGGCCACCAGGTCGATGGCCGAGCCCACGATGACGCGCCCCTCGTTCTCGTCGGCGGCCCTGCGCACGAACGAGCCGTCGATCTTGATCTCCTCGACCGGAAGCCCGTTGAGGCTGGCGAGCGTGAAGTAGCCGGTGCCGAAGTCGTCGAGGCTGAGCGAGACCCCGAGGTCGGCCAGCGCCAGGATCGTGGGGGTGACGGCGTCGTCCTCGGCGACCATGACCCGCTCGCTGATCTCCAACCGCAGCGCCCGCGGGTCGACCCCGTGGCGGCGCAGTCCGGCCGCGACGATCTCGGGAAGGGTCGGATCGAGCAGCTCCCGCGCCGAGAGGTTGACGGCCACCGGCAACCGCAGGCCCTGGGACCACCACTCGGCGATCTGCGGCAGGGTCATCTCGATCACCTGGTGGGTGAAGCCGCGCATCAGGTAGGACTGCTCCAGCAGGGGGACGAACTCCTCCGGCGAGAGGATGCCCCGCTGTGGATGCCGCCAGCGCACCAGGGCCTCCAGCCCCACCGCGCGATGGTCCCCCAGGGCCACCTTGGGCTGGTAGAACATCTCCAGCTCCTCCTCCACCAGCGCCCGGCGCAGCTCGCCGAACAGGCTGAGCCGCGCGGTGGAGTTGCGATCCTTGTGGGGCGCGTACAGCTCGACCCCGGTGCGGCGCTCCTTGGCCACGTACATGGCCACGTCCGCGCGCTGCATCAACAGCTCGAAGTCGGGCGCGTGGTTGGGGTAGAGCGCGATGCCGATGCTGGCCTCCAGGTCGAAGTCCATGCCGTCCAGCCGCATGGGCTCGGAGAGCGCCACGCGCAGTCGCGCGGCCACCTCGCGCGCCGAGGCCGCGTCGCGGACCTGCGGCAGCAGGACCGCGAACTCGTCCCCGCCGAGCCGGGCGACGAGGTCGCCGGGACGGACGCTGTGGGTGAGCCGGTGCGCGACGTTTTGGAGGAGGCGATCGCCCGTGGGGTGGCCCAGAGTGTCGTTGACCTCCTTGAAACGGTCGAGGTCGAGCATGAGCAGGCCGACCCGCTGCTCCCTCTGCTGGGCGTCCCCCAGTGCCTCCTGGGTGCGCAGGATGAGCAGCTTGCGGTTGGCCAGGCCGGTGAGCTCGTCGTGGTTGGCCTGGTGTTCGCGCTTGACCGACAGCGTGGCGCTGCTGTACAGCGCGACCAGGGGCAGGCTGAACAGCGGCACCAGCCACACCGAGTGGGCCATGGCGACCACGACGAGGGGCGCCAGGCTGAGCAGGACACCGGAGACGAACACCCGCTGGCCGATGCCCTTCATCAACACCCGGTACAGGGGCGCGCGCTCGTGCATGGCGACCGCGCACTCGACGAGGAGGAGGTTGACGAGGAAGTAGGCGGCGCCGGCCAGCGCGACGACGACGAGACCGGTCCCCTCGGGCACCCACGGCATGTGGGCGGTCTCGGGGAACAGCAGCCGGATGACCGCCCCCGCCGCGCCGAAGCTCAACCCGTACTGCGCGACGTTGAACGCGATGCGGTGGAGCGCGTGACCTCGGGCGACGCCCGCGATGACGGTGGCGATGGCCTGGACGACGCCGGCGACCGCCAGGCCGTAGAAGATGACGAGGGCGAAGGAGAAGGGCAGCGAGGTCGGCGCCCCGTTGTCCGTGGGCGAGCGGGGGGTGGCGATGGGACGTAGTTCACCGAGGACCACCATGCACAGCACGACCCAGACGAGCGGCTGGGCGGCGAGGTACTGCACCTCGTCGGGGCCCAGCCAGAACAGGGAGACTGCCAGGAGCGCGCAGCCGGCCACCGTGGTGCTGGCGAAGTACAACCACAGTGGCGTCCCGACCCGGGGACCGATGTCCCGGGTGTTGTTGGGATCCCTCATAACGTCCTCGGGGTGCATGCAGCGGATTCGGTCTCGGTCGCTCCGGTCACCCCCATGACCGGAACGTCCTTCCTTTCTGACGCGTGCGGAACCATCCAGATCAGCTTACGCCGCTCCGTCACCAGGTGTCGCCAAATGGGGACTTTAGGTAAACCTCGGATTACCTGAAACAATCGCCCGATTCGCTCCAGATTACTGCGACAGGTAGCGCGCCGACTGCGGATTGTAGAGGCGACGGGTCGGTGTGAGGAGTACCCGGGCGGGCCGGGCACTCACCCCTCTTCCTGACTATTGATTACTCGGCGTGTTCCCCAAGCGCCTCGATGACACGCGCCTTGGCCGCTTCCGGCCCTTCGGCGAGCAGGACCCGCAAGCCCTCCTCGTCCAGGATCGGCACCTTCAGCTGGACCGCCTTGTCGTACTTGGACCCGGGGCTCTCCCCTGCGACCAGGAAGTCGGTCTTCTTCGACACCGATCCGGTGACCTTGCCGCCCAGGTTCTGCACCGCCTCCTTGGCGCCGTCGCGGCTGAACCCCTCGAGGGAGCCGGTGATGACGAGGGTGAGGCCCTCCAACGGCCGTGGCCCCTCGTCGGCGCCCTCCTCTTGCATCCGCACCCCCGCGGCCCGCCACTTCTCGACGATCTCGCGGTGCCAGTCGACCTCGAACCACTCGACGATCGAACGGGCGATGGTGGGGCCGACCCCGTCGACCGAGGCCAGCTCCTCCTCGCCGGCCGCCGCGATGGCGTCGATGGAGCGGAAGTGGCGGGCGAGGTCCTCGGCCGCGCGCGGGCCGACGTGACGGATCGACAGGGCGACCAGGACCCGCCACAGCGGTCGCTGCTTGGCCTGCTCCAGCTGTTCGAACAGCTTCTGGACGGTCTTCTTCGGCTCGCCCTTCTGGTTGGCGAAGAAGGTGACCACCTTCGGCTCGCCGGTCTTCGGATCGATCTTGGGCAGCCCGCTGTCGGCGTCGAGGACCTGCGTCCTGATCGGCAGCAGTCGGTCCACGGTGAGGTCGAACAGGTCTCCCTCGTCGCGCAGCGGCGGTTCGGCGGGTTCCAGCGGCTGGGTCAGCGCGGTCGCCGCCACGTAGCCCAGCGCCTCGATGTCCAGGGCCTTGCGGCCGGCGATGTAGAACAGCCGCTCGCGCAGCTGGCCCGGGCAGGACCTGCTGTTGGGACAGCGCAGGTCGACGTCGCCCTCCTTCTGCTGCCCCAGCGGTGTCCCGCACTCGGGGCACACCTGCGGCATGACGAACGGACGCTCGGAGCCGTCGCGCTGCTCCTCGACCGGGCCCACGATCTCGGGAATGACATCGCCGGCCTTGCGGAGCACCACGGTGTCGCCGATGAGGACGCCCTTGCGGGCCACCTCCTGGGCGTTGTGCAGGGTGGCGAACTCGACCTCGGAGCCGGCGACCATGACGGGCTCCATGACCCCGTAGGGGGTCACCCGTCCGGTCCGCCCCACGTTGACCCGGATGTCGAGGAGCCGCGTGGTGACCTCCTCGGGCGGGTACTTGTAGGCGATCGCCCAGCGCGGAGCCCGGCTCGTCGAGCCGAGCCGGCGCTGCACCGACACGTCGTCGACCTTGATGACCACGCCGTCGATCTCGTACTCGGGGTCGTGGCGGTGCTCGGCGTAGTGGTCGATGTAGGAGCGGACCTCGTCCAACGAGCCGACCACCCGGGTACGGTCGCTCACCGGCAGTCCCCAGGCCGCGAGCAGCTCGTAGGCGTGCGACTGGTGGGTGAAGGAGACCCCTTCGTGGGCGCCCACGCCGTGCACGAGCATGCTCAGCGGACGGGTGGCGGTGACCCGCGGGTCCTTCTGCCGCAACGACCCGGCCGCCGCGTTACGCGGGTTGCGGAACGCCGGCTTGCCCTCGCCGACCAGGCGGGCGTTGAGCTCCTCGAACGCCTTGCCCGGCAGGAACACCTCACCGCGTACCTCCAGCAGGTCGGGGACCGGCTGGAGCGAACCGTCCAGGACCTCGGGAACGGCCTGGATCGTGCGCACGTTCAGCGTGATGTCCTCGCCGACACGGCCGTCCCCGCGGGTGGCCGCGCGTACCAGGCGGCCCTTCTCGTAGACCAGGTCGACGGCGAGGCCGTCGATCTTCAGCTCGCACAGGTAGGCGTCGACCGTGATCTCGTTCTCGACCCGGTTCGCCCACGCGGCGAGCTGTTCGGGGTCGAAGGCGTTGTCGAGGCTCTGCATGCGCTCCAGGTGCTCGACCGCCGCGAACTCGTTGCTGATGGGGGCGCCGACCTTCTGGGTCGGGGAGTCGGGCGTGCGCAGCGACGGGTAGCGCTCCTCCAGTCCGCGCAGCTCCAGCATCAAAGCGTCGTAGTCGGCGTCGGGAATGGTCGGCCGACCCATGTAGTACCGGTAGCTGTGGTCGTCGATGTCCTGACTCAGCTCGGCGTGGCGCTCGCGCACCTCGGCGGGAACCCCATCGACGATGGTCGACTCCTCCGCGCTCACCCGGGTACGTCCTTTCCTCATGTCATCGCCGTGGTTCGTCTCGCAGGACCCGGGCCGCCGTGCGGCAGGCCGCCAACGCCGTCCGGGCGTAGCGGGGCGACGCCCCGGCCAGTCCGCAGATGGGGGTGACGACCACGGTCTCGGCCAGCAGGCCGGGGTCGAATCCGATCCGATTCCACAGCTCACGTATGGGATCGACGTTAACGGCAGGGTCGGACACAACCGCGTCGACTCCCGGGACGATCCCCAGGAGAAGCCCGACGCCCTCCTCCACGGCGACGCCGATCGCCTCGTCGGACGCGCGGGTGAGCGCCGTGGCGTCCAGCGACAGCGCTCGGGCCCCGCTGCGCCGCAACAGGTCGATGGGGACCTTCGGCGCGCAGCAGTGCGCCGCGGGAAGGGCGTCCGCCGCGGAGATGGCGGCGAACAGGGAACGCAGCCGCTCCTCGACCCGTACGCGTTCGACCGCGCGCAGCCGCCCGTACCCGCTCGCGGTGGGGACCGCGCCCACCAGCACCGCCGGCAGCGCCGGTTCGTCCACCTGGACCACCAGGTTCGCGCCGGGGACCCGGGCGCGGACGTCGGCGATGTGCGCGGTGATGCCCTCGATCAGCGACTCGCACAGGTCGGCGACCGCGCCTGGGTCGGCGAGAAGCTTCTCCCCCGCGCGCAGCTCGATCGACGCCGCGAGGGTCCAGGGGCCGGTGACCTGGAGTTTGAGCGGCCCGCGATAGGCGTGGGCCTGCTCCTCCAACGCGTCGAGGTCGTAGGAGAGGAAACCGCGCGCTCGGGCGAGGTCGCGGCCCGCCCGCTGCGCCACCCGCCACCCCGAGGGCTGCACCTCGACCGGCAGCTCCACGAGCAGGCCGGCGCTGCGCCCGATCATGTCCGCCCCCGCGCCACGTGCCGGAAGCTCCGGCAGATGGGGCAGTTCGGGAAGTTCTCCCATGACGACGCGGACCGCTTCGCCGGGGTCCTCGCCGGGAAGGGAACCGACGCCCGACGCGCTCGCGGAAGGCCAGGGATAACGCGGCTGATCACTCACGATGCATCAGGGTAGAGCACTCCCGGCCGGCCGGAGCCGGGCACCGCGTGTCAGGGGACGGGTTCCACCGGGTCGGGCCGCGCAGCGGGGGCCTCGTCGCGGGAGCGCGTCCGGCGCCTCCACCACACCCCGGCCCCGATCAGGGCGGCGGCCACCACGGCCGCCGTGACGGCCAGCAGCGGCGAGTGCAGGAAGAGCTCCCACCAGACGGCGATGACCGCCAGCCCGCCCAGGCTGTAGACCGCGGCCCAGGCCAGGCAGCCGACGAACATGGCGACCAGGTAGCGCGGGAACCGCATCCGCATCGCGCCCGCCGCGAGGTTGACGGCGGTCTGGATGCCCACGGTGAGGAAGGAGAGGGTGACGGCCGGCGGACCGAAACGGTCGATCAGCTTCTCGGCGCGGTCCAGCCGGGGACCGATCCGCCGCCCCCAGCCGCTACGGTGCAGCCCCGCCCCGATCCCGCGGCCGATCCAGTAGGTGGCCTGGGCGCGGCAGAACACGATGCCGAGGAGCGCCAGGTAGACGATCCAGAAGGGTCGTCCCTCCAGAAACTCGTACGGCATCGCGTCCTCCCTGTCGGCACGAGAACTATGCTATGCCTAACCTAACTTGGACAACAGGGGCCCGCGAGGAGACACGGCGCACTCACGACGCCGGGGAGGTCTGCCTGGCCCGGCTCACGGCGGACCGGATGGTCGCCGACCCCAACACCACGTCACCGTCGTAGAGCACCGCGGCCTGCCCCGCCGCGACACCGGTGGCGGGCTCGTCCAGCTGGACGATCAGCTCGCCGTCGCGCTCCCAGGCCCGGCAGGGGTGGACCTCGCCGTGCGCGCGAAGCTGGACCGTGCAGGCGAACGGCTCGGTCAGCGGGTCACAGCCGCTCCACACCGGCCGCTCACCGACGATCTCGTCGATCTCGAGCGCCGCGCGCGGACCGACCGTCACCGTGTTGTTCACGGGCTCGATCGACAGCACGTAGCGCCGGTCGACCGCGCCCCCCAGGTTGAGGCCCTTGCGCTGCCCGACCGTGAACGCGTGCGCGCCGTTGTGGGTGCCCAGGACCGTGCCGGACTCGTCCACGATCGGACCGGGCTCACTGCCCAGGCGACGGTTGAGGAAGCCCGCGGTGTCGCCGTCGGCGATGAAGCAGATGTCGTGGCTGTCCGGCTTGTCGGCGACGGTCAGCCCGCGCCGCTCGGCCTCGGCCCGCACCTCGGCCTTCGTGCAGTCGCCGAGGGGGAACATCGCGTGCGCCAACTGCTCGCGGGTGAGCACCGCCAGCACGTAGGACTGGTCCTTGGCGAGGTCGACGCTGCGCCGCAGCCTGCCGTCGACCATACGGACGTGGTGGCCGGTGCACACCGCGTCGAACCCCAACGCGACGGCGCGCTCCAGCACCGCCTCGAACTTGATCTTCTCGTTGCACCTGAGACAGGGGTTGGGGGTACGCCCGGCCGCGTACTCGGAGACGAAGTCCTGGACGACCTCACGGTCGAACTCCTCGGCCATGTCCCAGACGTAGAAGGGGATGCCGATCACGTCGGCGGCACGCCGGGCGTCGCGGGAGTCCTCGACCGTGCAACAGCCCCGCGCGCCCGTGCGGTAAGACTGCGGGTTCTTGGACAGCGCGAGGTGCACGCCGGTCACGTCATAGCCGGCCTCGGCGGCACGGGCCGCGGCGACCGCGGAATCGACGCCGCCCGACATGGCGGCGAGTACACGCATAGTCATAACGTCCCCAGCCTACGCGCCGGCGCCCACCACTGCCCCCGCCCGACCTCCCCCTCCCGGCTGAGGCTGCCGCGCGGTTCTGCGAAAATCGATGCATGGCTCTGTTCCGTCGCCGCCGCTCGTCCGATTCCGACTCCGCCGTCGCCGTCGACGAGTTCTGGTCCCACTGGGAGAAGCTCCGCGCCGACCTCGCCGCAGCGGTCGACTCCGGCACCCCGGTTCCCGGCCCCGTGGCCCAGGAACTCGACGAGCTGGTGCGGCGCCTGCATCCCTCCCTGACGTGGGAGGTGTCCACGCCCCCCACGTCCGAGGGCTCCGACCTGCTCGGCCTGTCGTTCGGGGACGACCTCGACAGCCTGCTCTCCCAGGCCGACGACGCAACGGGGCCGCAGGAGCCCAAGTACGCCCTCACGCTCAGCGCCGGCGCCGACGACGACGCGCGGATCGTCGCCGAACGGTGGAGCCGCGCCGCGCCCGACGACGGGGAGTGGCGTTTCCTGCCGGCCCGCCCCGCCGACCACGGCCGGCTGTCGCGCCCGTTGACGTGGGACGGGCACGAGCTCGACCTCGCGCACGCGACGGTGGCGCTGCGCGTCGACCAGAAGGCCGGCCGGATCCAGGCGGGCGTCTACCACCCGGACTTCATGTTCCTGCCTGAGGAGACCCGGGCGGGGGTCGCCGACCACGTCGTGATGCTCGCGCTGGGCGAGGACGACTACGTGCGCTGGATCGGCTCGGTCACCCCGCTGGTGGAGAAGCCGCTGGACCCGCTTCCGCCCACCTCGATCCCCTCGGTGGTCGACCAGCTCTCCGGGGCACTGGGGAGCGGGGGCTGGGTGACCCTCCAGGGGCGTGTCCCGCTGCGCGGCACGATCCAGCTGGCCGTGCGCCATCCGCTGCACCGCAGGGACTTTCCCGCCTTCACGCTGTACGTGCAGGTCACCGTGCACTACGCGAACGCCGACTCCGACCGTCTGCCCACCGGCTCCTCGGCGACGGCCCTGGAGGAACTGGCGTTGCGGCTCCAGGACCTGTTGGGCGACAACGGCGCGCTGTTCGCCCAGCAGACCGTCGGCGGCCAGCGGCAGCTCCACTTCTACGTCGACCCCGAGTCGGGGGTGCTGCCGCAGCTGGAGCAGGCCGTGCGGGCCTGGCCGGAGGGACGCCAGCAGGTCCAGAGCATGCTCGACCCCGACTGGGAGGCGATCGGCCAGATCACCAAACCGGTGCGGCGGCAGCTCGGCCGGTGAGGGCCGGCGGCCCGACCGGGTTTTCCACAGGATGGCCGGCCGGGCTGGCGCGGAGGGCTTGACAGGCGCGAGGATCTTCCCACGCGCCTTCCTTGAGGTGGGAGGCCTGCCCCCGGACGGGGCGGGGCGTGGCTCAGCGCCGCTTGTCGCGCGCCGCCCGGGCCCGCTCCACCGCGGGGCCGATCGCGTCGGCGAACGCCTTGACGTCGCCCTCGCTGGACCCGTGTCCGAGGGACAGCCGCAGGGACGAACGCGCGGTGTCGGGGTCGGCGCCCATCGCCAGGAGCACGTGACTGGCCTGGGCGACCCCCGCCGAACAGGCCGATCCGGTCGAGCACTCGATTCCGCGGGCGTCCAGCAACATGAGGAGGGCGTCGCCCTCACAGCCCGGGAAGGAGATGTGGGCGGTGCCGGCGAGCCGCTCGGTGGGGTGCCCGTTGAGCTGGGCGTCGGGCACCACCGCGCGCACCGACGCCACCAGTTCGTCGCGCAGGCGGGCGAGCTCGGCGGCGTGGGCCTGCCGTTCGGCCACGGCCAGGCGCAACGCGGTCGCCAACCCCCGTAGCAACGGGGTCATGAGGGTGCCCGAACGCACCTCGCGTTCCTGCCCGCCTCCGTGCAGCACCGGAACCGGGTCGACCCCCCTGGCCAGCAGCAGCGCCCCGGCTCCGACCGGACCGCCGAGCTTGTGGCCGGTGACGGTGAGCGCCGAGACGCCCGCGGCGGCGAAGTCGACGGTCTCGGTCCCCACGGCCTGCACCGCGTCGGTGTGGAAGGGGATCGCGTACTCCGCCGCGATCGCGGCGAGCTCGCCGATGGGCTGGACCGTGCCGACCTCGTTGTTGGCCCACATCACCGAGACGAGCGCCACACTCGCCGGATCACGCCGGATCGCGGCGCGCAGCGTCTGCGGGTCGACCCTGCCGTAGGAGTCGACCGGAAGCTCCTCGTAGACGGCGCCCTGGTGGTCGGCCATCCAACGGGCAGGGTCGAGCACGGCGTGGTGTTCGACCGCGCTGACCAGGATGCGCCTGCGCGCGGGGTCGGCCTGGTGACGTGCCCAGTACAGGCCCTTGATGGCGAGGTTGTCGGCCTCGGTGCCCCCACTGGTGAACACCACCTCGTGCGGGGTGGCCCCGAGCGCGTCGGCGACGGCCTCGCGCGACTCCTCCACCACCCGGCGGGCGCGCCGGCCCGCGCCGTGCAGCGAGGAGGCGTTACCGAGTACGCCGAACTCCTCCGTCATGTCGGCGATGACCTCGGGACGGACGGGGGTCGTTGCGGCGTGATCCAGATACACCATGGCCCTTCAAGGATACGGCCCCGTCCCGGCCGCCACCGCGGCGCGGTCCCTTCCGGCCCTGCCGGACGCCTCCGCCGGGACGGCGGGCGCGCCTCCGGTCGTGGGCGGGGCCCGGACACGGCGGCGGCCCTCGGACCCGGGGTCCGAGGGCCGCCGCGGTTCGCCGCGGAAACGGCTACTTGCGCTTGTTGATCTCCTCGGTGAGCTGGGGCGCCACCTGGTGCAGATCGCCGATCACGCTGAAGTCGCTGATCTCGTGGATCGGCGCCTCGGGGTCCTTGTTGACCGCGACGATCGTCTTGGAGGTCTGCATACCGGCCCGGTGCTGGATCGCGCCGGAGATGCCCAGCGCGATGTAGAGCTGCGGGCTGACCGTCTTGCCGGTCTGGCCGACCTGGAACTGGTTGGGGTACCAACCGGAGTCGACCGCGGCACGCGAGGCGCCGACGGCCGCGCCGAGCGAGTCGGCCAGGTTCTCGACGACGGAGAAGTCGTCGGAGCCCACGCCGCGACCACCGGAGACCACGATGGCGGCCTCGGTGAGCTCGGGGCGCGCGCCCTTCTCCTGCTTGACGCGCTCGACGACCTTGGCGGCCTTGGCCGCGTCGGACAGCTCGACGCTGACCTGCTCCTCGACGGCGGCTCCCTGGGCGGGCTCGGCCGGGATGGAGTTGGGGCGCACCGCGATGACCGGGACGCCGGCGCGGACCTTGGCGTGGGTGATGGTGGTGCCGCCGAAGATGGAGTGCTCCGCGACGAGGTCGGCGGTGACGTCGACGACGTCGGTGAGCACGCCCGAGCCCAGCTTGACGGCCGTGCGCCCCGCGACCTCCTTGTTCTCGGCGGTCGCCGAGACCAGGATCGCGGCGGCGGACTTCTCGCCGGCCAGCTTCGCCAGGAGTTCGGCCTTGGGGGCGACGACGTAGTCGTTCAGCTCGGCCGGGGCGACGTAGACCTTCTCCGCGCCGAACTCGGCGAGCTTCGCCTTGGCGTCGTCGGCGCCCTCACCGATCCACACCGCGGCCGGCTCGCCGATACGCCGGGCCAGCGTGAGCAGCTCGGTGGTGACCTTCTTGACCTCTCCGTCGACCTGGTCGACGAGGACGAGGACCTCAGCCATGTCTCAAATCCCTCTTTTTCGTCTCCGCCGGGCCTATACGAACTTCTTCGAGGCGAGGAAGTCCGCGATCTGCACACCGCCGGTGCCCTCGTCCTTGACGACGGTGCCGGCGGCACGCGGCGGCGCCGCGGCGAAGTCGACGGTCTCGGTGGTGGCGTTGGCGAGGCCGACCTTGGCCGGGTCGATCTCGGCGCCGGCCGCGTCGAGCTTGGTGACCGGCTTCTTCTTGGCCGCCATGATGAGCTTGAACGACGGGTAGCGCGGCTCGTTGATCTTCTCGACGACCGAGACGACCGCGGGCAGCTGCGCCTCGACGACGTCGTAGCCGTCGTCGGTCTGGCGCTGGATGCGGATGGTGCCCCCGTCGATGTCGACCTTGTTGGCGAGCGTGAGCTGGGGCAGGCCGAGGTACTCGGCGAGCGCCGCGCCCACGACGCCGGTGCGGGCGTCGGTGGACTCCGAACCCAAGACGACGACGTCGAACTCGGTGGTGCGCAGGGCCTGGGCGAGCGCGTAGGCGGTCTGCAACGAGTCGGAGCCGTGCAGCGCCTCGTCGTTGAGGTGGATCGCCTTGTCGGCGCCCATCGACAGGGCCTTGCGGATGGAGTCCGTGGCCTGGTCGGGGCCGGCGGAGAGGATGGTCACCTCGCCACCGTGCTTCTCCTTGAGCAGGAGGGCCTCTTCGATCGCGTACTCGTCGAGTTCGTTGATGACACCGTCGGAGCTCGCGCGGTCCAGCGTGTTGTCCGCCGGGTTCAACTTGCGCTCGGTCGCCGTGTCCGGGACCTGCTTGACCAAAACGACAATATTCATGGCCGGTGGCCGACCTCCCTGCACTCCCATGCGTCGCCCGCTCGGACGGCGCGGACGCGGTCGCGTCCGTGGTCAATCAAGGGTGCCAAATGCGCGAACGTCATCCGGCAGCGGGGCGACGTTCCGGTCCCGCCGTCCCGCGTGATCCGCTGGTCTTGCTTCTCCCCCGATGTTACTGACTAGTAGCACGGGGGCAACCGCCGCCCCCGGCCACCGAGCGGAGGCGGGGGACCTCACCTGAACCAGGCCGAGGGTCCCTGGATCGGATCCCAGGCAGGAGCCGTCTGCACCCCGAACACCAGCAGGAACAGGGCGAGCAGACAGACAGCGACGATCGTGCCCCAGTAGACGTAGGGGTTGCGGATACCGGTGTTCTCGATGAGCCACACGGCCTGCCTGCGGCCGCCACGGCCGTTCGGCCCCAGGAACCCGCCCAGCACCGCCACCGCGACCGCGTAGGCGCCGACGTTGTTGGCCGACCCCTCGCCTGTGATGAACCCGATGATCAGGCCGACCACGATCCCCGCCAGCAGGTAGCCCACGCCGTAGAGCAACGTGGTGCCCGCGTTGCGCAGCAGCGCCCACGGCATGCTCAACGCGACCAGCATCCGGTCGGAGCTCTTGGGTCCACGTGTCTGCAACCGGCGCGCGTGCTCGATCTTGACCATGTCCAGCGCGCCCAGCAGCGACGCCGCGAGCACCCCCAGGACGAGCCCGATCGTCGGCACGAGCAGACACAGCCCCACCGCCACCAGCATCAGCGGCACCAGGATCAGTGAGGGGAGCCTGCGCGGTTCGGCGTCGTCGTAGTCGTCCTCGTCGTCGGAGTGGATGTAGTCGCTGAGGCGGTCCTCGTTGCGCCCTCCGAACAGGCCGCGCCGGCGGGGACGCTCCTCAAGGTCCTCCGCGGAGAACGTCCGGGTGTGCCCCGCCTCACTCCGGTCGTCGCCGACCGGAGTGAGGATGTCGCGGAACTCCTCGGGACGCAGCGTGGAGTTGAAGAAGTGGGTGCGGGGCGCCGAGGGGTCGTCGGGCTCGTCGGCGGCCGGCACCGCCATGGTGCGGTCGGCCCCGTTGCCGGCGACCACCGTGCGGTCCGCCTGCGGGAGGGGATCAGTGCCCGAGGGTTCGGAACGGTACAGCGACGTGCTCTGCGCGTCCTCGACCCGCGTCTCGCCCCCCGCCGCGGGCAGCGGCGCGTGCACGGTGTGGCTGCCGGTCAATCCGGAGGAGGGGTGCTCTCCCGGGCCCTCGGACCAGGGAAGGTCCAGGTTGAGCCGGCTGGTCTCCTGGACGAGCTGGAGGGCGGTGGGCCGGGCGCGCATGTCGCGCGAGACCGCCGCGCGCACCAGCGGCTGGAGCGCCTCGGGCATCCCCTCCAGGCTGATCTCACCGTTGAGGATGCGGAAGAAGATGACCTCGAAGGCCCCCGCGCCGTAAGGGGGGTTGCCGGTGGACGCGAAGGCGACCGTGGCGCCCCAGGCGTGGATGTCGGTGGCGGGGCTGAGATCGGTGCCCTCGATCACCTCGGGCGACAGGTAGCTCGGCGTGCCGACGAAGGTGCCGGTCTGGGTCAGCTTGGCGCCGTCCACCGCGTGGGCGATACCGAAGTCGATGACGATCGGCTCGCCGTTGGAGATGATGACGTTGCCGGGCTTGAGGTCGCGGTGGATGACCTCGGCGGCGTGGATGTCGGCGATCGCCCTGGCCAGGCCAGACACCAACCGGGTCAGCGCCCGGCCGCGCAACGGCCCGTGATCGGTGACCGTGGCGTCGAGCGTGGGGCCCGGAATGTACTCGGTGACCACCCAGGGCAGCGGCGCGCTGGTGTCGGCGTCGATGACCTCGGCGACGTTGCGGCTGTGCACCCGGCGCATGGTCTCGACCTCACGGGCGAGCCGAGCGCGGGCGATGTCGTCACCGGCGACCTCCGACCGCAGGACCTTGATCGCGACCAGCCGGTCCTGGGGGTCTACGGCCTGGTAGACGACCCCCATTCCGCCCTGTCCGATACGCCGGCGGATCCGGTAGGGGCCGATGCGTTCCGGCAGCCCCTCGCTTTCGGGGAAACCTGCCGACATTGCCATAGCGAACTCATCCCCTCAAACCCCGCTGCCACCGCTTCCAGCCTATAGGCCGGGGGTGCCGTCGGGACCTGCGACGGGGGGCGGGCGTCGTTCCCCGCCGCCGACCGTGCGCGAAAACTGGAACCCTGCTCTCCTCGTGCGCGGCACGCGACCGCGCGACCACACGAGTATGACGGAAAAACAGAGGACCCGGTTCCGTCGCGTCGCCGCCCCGCGGCCGGGATCGCGGACCGCCGCGCCGCCCGCCGCTGGCCGGGAGGGGATGCCTCGCGCCGGCGCCGGGCGGCAGAGTCCGGGAAGAACCAGGGAAACCCGGGGAGCGCTTCGGGGAAGCGGCCCCCGGGGTGCGGCAGCGCGGTCAGCCGACCGGCCGTCCCAGTCCTTCGACCACCTCGGCGTTGGGCAACCCCGCCAGTGCCGCGCCCGCAACGACGAGCTTGGACCTGCGCAGGCCGCTGCCGATGACCACCCATGGCGCGGCCGTGACCGCGGGATCGACCAGGATCGGCCAGTCGTCGGGCAGCCCCAGCGGCGTGATCCCGCCGTATTCCATTCCGGTCGCGCTGACCGCGTCGGCCTGGTCGGCGAAACGCGCCTTGCGCGCCCCCAGATGGCGACGGACGACCCCGTTGACGTCCACGCGGGTCGTGGCCAATACGACGCAGGCTGCGAAACGGGTTTCGCCACCCCGCTTGGCCGCGATGACCACGCAGTTGGCCGAGGCGTCCAGTCCGATGTCATAGGCGGCGCAGAAGGCCGCCGTGTCGGCCAGCTCCGGATCGATCTGGGCGACGAGCGGCCCCTCGGCCGCCCCTTCGTGCTTCCCGTCGGCGACGGCCCGGGCCACCGGCTCGGCGAGCAGGTCGGGCCGCTCCCCCGCCGGCTGGGTCTCCAGGCCGCCGAAGACCCCGGTGTTCGTGTCGGTCATGCTCACCTTCCCGTGAACCGCGCCTTGCCCGGCCCCTGCTCGACGAAACTGCGCATCCCCGTCTTCTGGTCCTCGGTGGCGAACAGCGCGGAGAACTGGAGGCGCTCGATCTCCAGGCCGGTGTCCAGGTCGACCTCCAGACCGTTGTCGATGGCCTGTTTGGCGGCCCGCAACGCGACGGCCGGACCGTCGGCGTAGCGCGCGGCCATCGCGACCGCGGTCGGATAGACCTCCTGGGCCGGGACCACCCTATCGACCAGGCCCATCTCCAGCGCCTCACGGGCCTCGACGTGGCGGCCCGTGTAGATGAGGTCCTTGGCCCTGGCCGGGCCGACCAGGCGCGGCAGTCGCTGGGTTCCCCCCGCGCCGGGGATGATGCCGAGCTGGATCTCGGGCTGGCCGAGCTTGGCGTCCTCCGCGGCGACCCTGAAGTCCGCGCACAGCGCGAGCTCGCAGCCGCCTCCGAGCGCGTAGCCGGTGATCGCGGCGACGACCGGTTTGGGGATGCGCGCCACCGCGGTGAAGGACTCCTGCAGACGCGCGGAGTGGGCGGCCATTCGCGCGTAGGACATGTCCGCCATCTCCTTGATGTCGGCGCCCGCGGCGAACACCCGTTCGCCGCCGTAGACCACCACGCCCCGCACCGTGTCGTCGGCGCCCACCTCGGCCGCCGCCTCGGCGATCTCCGCCTGGACCTGGGCGTTGAGCGCGTTCATCTTGGGCCGGTCCAGCCGGATGACGGCGACGGCGGGTTGGTCCGGCACCGCCTCGACGCGAACGAACTCGCCCACGGGCACCACCTTCTTCTCCGTACGGATCGTTTCCAGTGCACTGCCTATCACCCGGCGACGCGCCGCTGCCAGGCGGCACCCGTGAGAGGCCGGCCGTCCCTTCCTCCGACACCGGATCCTCGACCGCCGTCGACCGGTCCGGTGGCCGGCGGCGGGAGGCCCGGTGGAACGGCACGGCCCCGGCAGGCGCCGCCCTCCCGTCCGCCGCTGTGTCACCCATGTCTCGCTCCCCCGCGACGGGCGGTCGTTCAGGGGACAGGCGCGGCGGCGAGCGGGAGCGCGGGAGACCCTCGGGATCCGCGCCCCGCGCCGGGTGGGCCCCTTCGGGCTCACCCGAACAGCGGCGTCCAGGTGCCCACGGCCAGGGAGGTCCCGTGCGCCGCGGCGACCACCAGGACCGCCCCCGCGACCACGGCCGTGTCGCCGTTGCCCCACGGGCTGTTCCTGGCCTGGGTGCGCGGGCCCGTGCCGAACGCCCGGGCCTCCATCGCGGTCGCCAGCAGGGTGCCGGTCCGGATGGAGCGCACGAGCAACGCGAACACCTTGCCGGCGAAGATCGCGGCGGCCGTCACCGGGTTCCCCCCGGCGTCCAGGCCGCGCGCCCGACGGGCCAGGGTGAGCGTGCGCCACTGGCCGGCCAGCAACGGGACCAGCCGCAACGCGGCCAGGGCCCCCAGCGCCGGCCGTTCGGGCACCCGCAACCGCTGGACGAGGGCGTCGGCGAGGTCGGTGGGGTCGGTGGTGACCCCGGCGAGGACCCCCGGCAACGCGATGGCCATGACCCGGATGGCGGCCCCGAGCGCGCCCAGCGCCCCCTCCTCCCCGAACAGGAGGTTGACCACCCCGGAGGACAGGCCCATCACCAGGAACGGGACGCCCACGAGCAGCAGCGTGCGCCGCCCGACCCCGCTGAACGGGACCAGCGCCAGGCCGGCCGCGAGCGCCACGCCGCCGGTGACCGGGTCGACGACGACGAGCAGGCCGAAGGCCATGATCAGCGCGGCCAGCAGCTTGGCCGCCGGGTTGACGCGGCGCAGCCACGTGCGCGCCCCGCCCACCGACGGCTCCCTTTCCGCGACGATGTCGTCCCGCGGCGCCACGGTGCTCATCGGGCCTCCTCCCGCGCGTGGGGGGCGGCGCGGTGGACCCGTCCCCCGCCCACCCGCAGCTCGACGTCGGCGAGGGTGCGCAGCAGCAGTTCGTCGTGGGTGGCCATGACGATCGCCCGCCCCTGGGCGCGCAGATCCGCCAGCAGCTCCACCAGCTCCCGCCACGTCCGGGTGTCCTGCCCGAAGGTCGGCTCGTCCAGGACGAGCACATCGGGGGCGTGGGCGGGACCGGAGCTGAGCGCGGTCGCCACCGACAACCGGCGCTTCTCCCCTCCGGACAGCGTGAACGGGTGTTCGTCGGCCAGCGGGGCCAGCCGCAGCCGTTCCATCAGCTCCGTCACCCACACGTCGGCCTCGGCCCGCCGCATCCCGGCGCGCAGCGGCGCGAAGCGCAGTTCGTCGCGGACGGTGGTGGTGACGAACTGGTCCTCGGCGTGCTGGAACACGGTGCCGATCCTGCGGGCGAGGCGGCGGGCCGGCCAACGGTGCAGGGGCCGGGTGTCCTCCGCCGCCAGTGGACCGCGCGGGCGCACCTCGCCGGAGTGGGGCGCGGCCAGCCCGGCCAGGGCCGCCAGCAGCGTGGACTTGCCGGCCCCGTTGGGTCCGGTCAGCGCTGTCGCGCCGGCCGAGCGCACGGTCTCGTTCACCGACTCCAGCACCGTCCGCGGGCCGGCGCCGCCCAGGCCCGGTTCGGGGGGCGTGCGCAGGACGCACGCCACGGCCTCCAGGAGCGTCTCTCCCGCCGGGGCCGCAGGAAGGGCGACCCGGGGTTCGTGGCCGGGCACCCACACGCCTCGGGCGGCCAGGTCCGCGCCGTGCCGGGTGAAGACCTCGTGGGGTGGTCCGTCCGCGACGACGCCGCCGCCCGGTTCGACCACGACCACCCGGTCCACCAGGTCGGTCACCTCCGCCACCCGGTGTTCGACCAGCACCAGGGTGGCTCCGCGCGTCTCGGCCAGGCGGGCCACGAGCCCGCGCACCACCCACGCGCCCTCGGGGTCGAGGTTGGCGGTGGGCTCGTCCAGCAGAAGCAGCCGCGGACGCATGGCCAACGCGCCGGCGACGACGAGCCGCTGCTTCTCGCCTCCCGACAGCGCGGCGGTGGAACGCTGCGGGCCGTAGGGGAAACCGACCTCGCGCAGCGCCGTGTCCACCCGGCGCCAGATCTCCTCGCGCGCCACTCCGAGGTTCTCCGGCCCAAAAGCGACGTCGTCGCCGGCCCGGGCCATGACGAGCTGCGTCTCGGGGTCCTGGGCGACCAGGCCGGTCCCGCCCCTGCGGGCGGCGGCCGGCTCGCCGTCGACCAGCAGGCTCCCCTCCTGCTCGCCGTCGATCGCCCGCTCGGGGCCGGTGAGCCCGGCCATGGCGTGCAGCAGGGTGCTCTTGCCCGCCCCCGACGCGCCCAGGAGCAGGACGCGCTCCCCCGGTTCGATGGTCAGGTCCACACCGCGCAGCGCCCATTCCCGCCGGCCGGAGTGGCGCCAGCCCCATCCGGCGAGCTCGACGCGGGCCCCCTGGCTCGGATCCGGCATGCCCTCAGCCCCGCGCCGACGGGAACGGCGCCAGCGCGCCGGCCCGGGCCAGCGCCGTGGTCAACAGCCGCGCGCCGACCCCGGCGATGAGGGCCGCGCTGATCAGGACGAGACCGCCGTAGGCGAGCTGGTACTCCAACGGCCAGGTCGGGTAGTAGCGGACGTTGTCGAGGACCGCGGGGGACAGTCCGGCCGCCATCGCGGCGAGGACGCTGACGCCGACGTTCCACCGCCGGTACAGGAAGGCCGCGAAGACCAGCTCGGGCAGCAGCCCCTGGAGGGCTCCCTCAAGGACGACGGTCAGGCCCCACGTGGTGCCCAGGAACGCCGAGACGGACGCCGCCGTGATGGAGGTGAGCAGCGCCGCTCCCGGCTTGCGGATGATCAGCGCGCCGAGCACGCCCGGCAGCATCCACACCCCGTAGAGGACGGCCTGCGCCGGTGGGAAGAAGACGAACAGGACCTCGGTGGCCTGCCAGACCAGGCCCCACAGCCAGAAGACGACGCCGACCGCGACGCCGACGACGGCGGCGACCACGATGTCGACGGTGCGCCATCGGCGTCGGATGGGCGGTCCGGGGTCCTTGTGGGCGGGGGTTGAGGGTTTCACGGGTGTCCCTTCGCGTGGAGAAGAGCGAGAGGGCCCAGGCCAAGAGCGCCGCCGGCCACCCGTGCGGCGCAGGTCCTACGCGGACCGGCGCGTGGGGTGTGACGGCCGGTCGGCGGTTCCCACGACTTCCTTCGCTGGCATGACCCAGATCAGGTGTGTAAGGGTCTGCGGGCTGCCCCGCACTCTCAGCGCCAAAGCGCTCCCCTGTCGGTTTCTCCCATTATGGGCGCCATTCGCCCTGCCCCGTCAAGGACGGCCCGAACCGATGCCCGCGGACGAGACCGCCCCGGCCCCGGCTACCGCGGGACCGGGGCGGTCGGCGTCAACGCAACGGCATCCCCGCGACCATGCCCTCGGGTGGTTCGGGCACGACGATCAGGCCCAGCTCGGCCGGATGCGCGAGCAACGGGTGGTCGGGCAGCACCCGCACGGTGTAGCCGCAGGCCCCGGGACGGTCCAGGGGGATCGAGCCGGAGTAGCGCACGAGCGGGCTGTCGGCCGGTTTCCCCTCGGCGGCGGAAAGCCGGGCGAACGACGGCTCGACCAGCTCTCCCGCGCCGTCCAGCCGCCCCAGCGCGACCTCGACGCGCACGTCGGCGGGCTCCAGGTCGCCGAGCACGACCGTGGCCCGGACCTTCAGCTCGCCTCCCACCTGGGGCGGGTCCTCGACCCCGGCCACCTCGACGTGCTCGATGTGCACCCCCGGCCAGGAACGGACCACCCGCTGTTTCCACTCGGCGAGGTCGCGCACCCCGGCCAGTCCGTCGGCGGCCACCCGCCGGGAGGACTCGGCGGCGGGACGGTACAGCCGCTCCACGTAGTCGCACACCATCCGGGTGGCCAGCACCTTGGGACCCAGGGACACCAGGGTGTGCTTGACCATCTCGATCCAGCGCTTGGGCAGGTCGTCCTCATCGTGGTCGTAGAACAACGGGGCGACCTGCTCCTCGAACAGGTCGTACAGCGCGGCGGCCTCGATCGCGTCCCGGCGGTCGGGCTCGGCGACGCCGTCGGCGGTGGGGATCGCCCAGCCGTTGGAGCCGTCGAACCACTCGTCCCACCAGCCGTCGCGGATGGACAGGTTGAGACCGCCGTTGAGCGCGACCTTCATGCCCGATGTGCCGCACGCCTCCAACGGGCGCAGGGGGTTGTTCAGCCACACGTCGCTGCCCTGGACGAGCGAGCGGGCCAGCGCCATGTCGTAGTCGGGCAGGAAGACGATGCGGTGGCGCACCTCGGGATCGTCGGCGAAGCGCACGATCTCCTGGATCAGCCGCTTGCCGCCGTCATCGGCGGGATGGGCCTTGCCCGCGATGACGATCTGGAGCGGGCGCTGTGGGTGCAGCAGCAGCGACTTCAACCGGTCGCGGTCGCGCAGCATGAGCGTGAGCCTCTTGTAGGAGGGCACCCGCCGGGCGAAGCCGATCGTCAGGATGTTCGGGTCGAGGACGTCGTCGATCCAGCCGAGCTCGGCCTCGCTCGCGCCGCGCTGGCGCCAGGAGCGGCGCAGCCGCCGGCGCGCGTCGACGACGAGGCGCTCGCGCAGGGTGCGGCGCATCTCCCACAGCTCGCGCTCGGAGGCGCCGACGACCTTGCGCCACCCCTCCACCCGGGTGAACTCGTCGGAGTCGTCGACGATCCGCGCGGCGAGCTCCTGCGCCTCCTCGGCGACCCAGGTGCGGGCGTGCACGCCGTTGGTGATGGAGGTGATGGGGACCTCGGCGGTGTCGAACCCCGGCCACAGGCCCTGGAACATCCGCCTGCTGACCTCGCCGTGCAGCAGGCTGACCCCGTTGACGCGCTGGGCCAGCCGCATCCCCATGACGGCCATGTTGAACACCCCGGGATCGCCGCCCTCGTAGCTCTCGGCGCCCAGGGCCATGATCCGCTCCACCGGCAGCCCGTCGATGGCGTTGTCGCCGCTGAAGTGGCGTTCGACCAGATCACGCGGGAACCGGTCGATGCCGGCGGGAACCGGGGTGTGGGTGGTGAACACGGTTCCGGTGCGGGTGGCCTCAAGGGCCTGCTCGAAGGTGAGTCCGTCGGCCGCCACGTACTCGCGGACGCGCTCCAGTCCGAGGAAACCGGCGTGCCCCTCGTTCATGTGGAAGACCTCGGGGACGGGGTGCCCGGTCAGCTCGCAGTAGGCGCGTACCGCCCGCACCCCGCCGACGCCGAGCAGCAGCTCCTGCCGCAGTCGGTGCTCGGTGCCGCCTCCGTAGAGACGGTCGGTGACGCTGCGCAGCTCGGGATCGTTCATCTCCTGGCAGGCGTCGAGGAGCAGCAGCGGGACACGGCCGACCTTGATCACCCACACGTGCGCGACAAGGGCGCGGCCTCCGGGAAGGCCCACGGAGATGCGCACGGGTTCGCCGTCGGCGCCCTGGAGCTGGGTCATGGGCAGCCCGCGCGGGTCGATCTCGGGGTAGTCCTCCAGCTGCCACCCCTCGGGGGAGAGCTTCTGGGAGAAGTACCCGTGCCGGTAGAGCAGTCCCACGCCGATGACCGGGACGCCCAGGTCGCTGGCGCTCTTGAGGTGGTCGCCGGCGAGGATGCCCAGGCCACCGGAGTACTGGGGCAGGGCCGCGGTCAGCCCGTACTCGGCGGAGAAGTAGGCGATGGCCGAGGGCGGGGGCGCGCCGTCCCCCGTCTCGTTCTGGTACCAGCGCGGTTCGGTGAGGTAGGCGTCGAGGTCGGCGGCGACCTCGTCCAGCCGGGCGCGGAAGCCGTCATCGGCGGCGAGTTCGGTGAGCCGTTCGCTGGTGACCTCGCCCAGCAGCCGGAGGGGGTCGTGTTCGACGGCCTCCCACACCTCTGGGTCGATCGCGGCGAACACCTCGCGGGTGGGTGCGTGCCACGCCCAGCGGAGGTTGGCCGCGAGCCTGCCCAACTGGGACAGCTCCTCGGGTAGGACGGTACGGACGGTGAACCTGCGGATCGCCTTCACGGAGCGTGAGGCTAGCCAATGTGGGGGCGGTATGCGAGCCCAACGAGCAAGCCGGCGCAAAGTGTCGGAAATAGGGGTTTTCGGAGGGACGTACCGAAACGCGAGGAGTGCCGGAATGGCAAACTCGCGTATTCCCCTGAGACGCCCGAAACGATCTTTTTACTTTTCCGTCACGTACAATCCGGCGCGCCTCTCCCCCGTTAATCATCCGGTAACGACCGGTACGGGAGTTGCCCACGTTCCCGGCGACCGATTCGCCCTTGACATCACGCCTGGTCAAAAAATGGCAAGGTTGACTCACGTGACCAACGCTGTGAGTACTATCACAAAAATAGAACGACCCGGACTGTCGGAGAGTGCCTAAACGGCGCCGACGATAGAGATTGAGGCGCACTGGACAGCCCGGTCCGCACACCCCTGCGGCGGGCTTTTCGGGCGCATCAACAGACCGAATCGGCTTCTCCAAAGCGCACATCACCAGATCCGCCCATATTTCTCGACATCTACGGTGCACCTGTGATCGGACGATTCCCCATTCTCGACATCGCCCCGGTGGTCGACCTCGGCCCGGCCAAGGCCGTGGCCGGAGAGACCTTTCCGGTGAGCGCGACCGTCTTCCGTGAAGGACACGACTCACTCAGCGCCGGCGTGGTCCTGTGGGACCCCCAGGGTCGCCGGCGCCCCCTCGTGCCGATGCGCGAGCTCGCGCCCGGCACCGACCGCTACGGCGCCGAGGTGACCGTCTCCTCCGAGGGACGCTGGACGTTCGGGATCGAGGCGTGGAGCGATCCGTTCGCGACCTGGCGGCACAACGCCGAGATCAAGATCCCGCTCGGCCAGGACGTCGACCTCATGCTGGAGGAGGGCGCCCGCCTGTTCGAGCGCGCGGCCAAGCGCGTGCCCAAACGCCCGGCGCTGGCCAGGCTCGCCTCCGTGCTGCGCGACCCCACCCTGCCGGCCGTGGACCGCCTCGCGGCCGCCACCGCTGCCGAGGTGCTGGACGAGATGGCCGCCAACCCGCTCCGGGAGCTCGTCACGCGCTCCCGGCGCCATCCGATCGTCGTCCACCGCCGTCGGGCGCTGGTCGGCTCCTGGTACGAGTTCTTCCCCCGCTCTGAGGGGGCGACGGTCCTCGACGGCGAGGAGGGCGAGCAGCGTTCCGGCACGTTCGCGACCGCGGCCAAACGGCTGCCCGCGATCGCCGAGATGGGCTTCGACGTCGTCTACCTGCCCCCCATCCACCCCGTCGGCCACTCCTTCCGCAAGGGCCGCAACAACTCGCTGGTCGCCCAGCCCGGCGACCCCGGATCGGTCTGGGCCATCGGTTCGCACGAGGGAGGCCACGACGCCGTCCACCCCGACCTGGGCACGATCGAGGACTTCGACGCCTTCGTCGCCGAGGCCCGCGAACACGGCCTGGAGATCGCCCTGGACCTGGCCCTCCAGGCGTCGCCGGACCACCCCTGGGTCACCGAACACCCCGAGTGGTTCACGGTGCGCGCCGACGGGTCCATCGCCTACGCCGAGAACCCGCCGAAGAAGTACCAGGACATCTATCCGCTGAACTTCGACAGGGACCCCGAGGGGATCTTCCAGGAGGTCCGCCGGATCGTGCGGCACTGGATGGCGCACGGCGTGCGGATCTTCCGGGTCGACAACCCCCACACCAAACCGGTGGCCTTCTGGGAGCGGCTGCTCGCCGACATCGCCGAGACCGACCCCGACGTGCTCTTCCTGGCCGAGGCGTTCACCCGTCCGGCGATGATGCACACGCTGGCCAAGGTCGGCTTCCACCAGTCCTACACCTACTTCACCTGGCGCAACACCAAGGAGGAGCTGGAGGACTACCTCGGCGAGCTCAGCGGCGAATCGGCCGCCTACATGCGTCCCAACCTCTTCCCCAACACGCCCGACATCCTGCACGCCTACCTCCAGCACGGTGGGCGTCCGGCGTTCGAGATCCGCGCGATCCTCGCCGCCACGATGTCGCCGACGTGGGGGATCTATTCGGGGTATGAACTGTGTGAGAACAGGGCGGTGCGTCCCGGGAGCGAGGAATACCTCGACTCCGAGAAATACCAGTACAAACCCCGGGATTGGGCCGCCGCCGAGGCGGCCGGAACGACCATAACCCCGTTGATCCGCAGGCTAAACTACCTGCGGCGCAACCACCCGGCATTGCAGGAACTGCGTAACCTGCGGTTCCACCATGTCGACCAGCCGGAGCTGATCTGCTTCTCCAAACGGCTGGCCCGGACCGGCGACCACGGAACCGACGGAATTCCACGCGCGGGCACACCCCATCACGACGCGGACACCATCCTGGTCGTCGCCAATCTCGACCCACACCACACGCGCGAGGCGACGGTGTGGCTCGATATGCCCGCTCTCGGGTTCTCTCCCGGCGACCGGATCACCGTCACGGACCAATTGTCGGGCGAGTCGTATCAATGGGGAGAGGCAAATTACGTCCGCCTCGACCCGCATGTCCAGTCCGCACACATATTCACAGTCACCTCTCACGAAGGTGCTCCCTGACCCGTCAGCGGAGTCCGATCGGGGGAGCGAACTGGAAAGCCAACTGGTGGAGTAGTACATCGTGACCACACCCGAGCCGGTGCCAGGCACCAGCCCCATGCCCCTTGTGGCCGTGCCCGACACGTTCACGCACGAGAAGCCTCGTGACCCCTACTGGTACAAACACGCGGTTTTCTACGAGGTGCTCGCCCGGGGTTTCTACGACTCCAACGGCGATGGCACCGGTGACCTGCGCGGACTCATCGAGAAGCTCGACTATCTCGAGTGGTTGGGGATCGACTGCATCTGGTTGCTCCCCCTGTACGAGTCCCCGCTGCGCGACGGCGGTTACGACATCTCGGACTACATGAAGATCCTCCCGGAGTTCGGGCAGATCGCCGACTTCGTGGAGCTCGTCGAAGAGGCCCACAAGCGCGGTATCCGGGTCATCGCGGACCTGGTCATGAACCACACCAGCGACCAGCACCCGTGGTTCAAGGCCTCCCGCGAGGACCCGGACGGCCCCTACGGCGACTTCTACGTCTGGTCCGACACCACCGAGCGCTACAGCGACGCCCGGATCATCTTCGTCGACACCGAGCAGTCCAACTGGACCTACGACGAGGTGCGCGGCCAGTACTACTGGCACCGGTTCTTCTCCCACCAGCCCGACCTCAACTTCGAGAACCCGGCGGTTCAGGAGGCGATCCTCGAAGTACTGCGGTTCTGGTTGGACCTCGGCATCGACGGCTTCCGGCTGGACGCGGTGCCCTACCTGTACGAACGCGAAGGAACCAACTGCGAGAACCTCAAGGAGACGCACGAGTTCCTCAAGCGGATCCGCGCCGAGGTCGACCGGCTCTACCCCGACCGGGTCCTGCTGAGCGAGGCCAACCAGTGGCCGGCCGACGTGGTCGACTACTTCGGCGACTTCGAGGCCGGTGGCGACGAGTGCCACATGAACTTCCACTTCCCGCTGATGCCGCGGATGTTCATGGCCGTGCGCCGCGAGCAGCGCTACCCGATCTCGGAGATCCTGGCCCAGACCCCGCAGATCCCCCGCAACTGCCAGTGGGCCATCTTCCTGCGCAACCACGACGAGCTGACGCTGGAGATGGTCACCGACGAAGAGCGCGACTACATGTACGCCGAGTACGCCAAGGATCCCCGGATGCGCGCCAACGTGGGCATCCGTCGGCGGCTCGCGCCGTTGCTGGACAACGACCAGAATCAGATCGAGCTGTTCACCGCCCTGCTGCTGTCCCTGCCGGGTTCGCCGGTGCTCTACTACGGCGACGAGATCGGCATGGGCGACAACATCTGGTTGGGCGACCGCGACGCGGTGCGCACCCCGATGCAGTGGACGTCGGACCGCAACGCCGGCTTCTCCCGCTGTGACCCCGGGCGCCTGTACCTGCCGCTGATCATGGACCCGATCTACGGCTACCAGGCGGTCAACGTCGAGGCCCAACGCGACAATCCCAGCTCGCTGCTGAACTGGACCCGCAAGATGATCCAGATCCGCAAGCGCCACCCGGTGTTCGGCACCGGCGACTTCACCGAGTTGCACGCGAGCAACCCCAGCGTGCTGGCGTTCGTGCGCGAGTACGGCGACGACCGGATGCTGTGCGTCAACAACCTCTCGCGGTTCCCGCAGCCGGTCGAGCTCGACCTGCGTCGTTTCGAAGGGGTCACCCCGATCGAGTGCACCGGGGGCGTGCGCTTTCCGGCGATCGGTGAACTGCCCTACCTGCTCACCCTGCCCGGACACGGCTTCTACTGGTTCCAGCTCCCGCCGGAGAGCGAGGACACCACGGTCGCGGCCCCGGCCGCCGAGCCGGTCGCCGTCCAGGCCGCCCGGCCCATGGGCGAGCCGACGTCCCAGTCCAACCGCACGGCCACGGACGCGCAGGCGGACGGTGCCGGCCGTCCCGGCGCGCCGTCGGTACGAGCCTGAGAAGGGGAAACGGACCACTCTGACATGACGCAGCTTGAGGAGCTTCTGGCCACCTGGATTCCACGGCAGCGCTGGTTCGCGGGGAAAGGGCTGCCGATCGACGCTCTCCGGGTCGAATCACAGCACGTCCTCGTCCCCGGGACACCAGGGCTGCGGGTGCTGGTGGTGGAGGTCGGCCAGCACGGCAGGACCGACCGCTACCAGGTGCTCCTCGGGCTACGGCCGGAGGGGAGCATCGGCGCCGACCTCGCACACGCCGCGATCGGCGTGTGCGAGCTGCCGGGCGGCGCCGAGGGCACCGGCGGACCGTGTGTCCAGGCCGTCTACGACGCCACGCACGACCCCGAGATGACGGCGCGGCTGCTGGAACACATCGCCCGGGGCCACGCCGAGGACGGTGTGCGGTTCCGGCGGATGCCCGACACCGAGATCCACACCGGTCTGCGCAGCCTGGTGTTGACCGGAGAGCAGTCCAACACCTCGCTGGTCTACGGCGAGGAGTACGTGTTGAAGATGTTCCGCCGGTTGTGGCCGGGCCACAACCCCGACCTGGAGCTGACCGCCGCGCTGAGCGGGTCCCCGTTCGTGGCCCGCCCCTACGGGTGGATCGAGACCGACCTGCGCGATTCGGCCGCCGACACGCTCGTCCCCACCACCCTGGCCATGCTCCAGCGCTACCTGCGCAGCGCGACCGACGGGTGGGTGCTCGCCGCGACCAGCGTGCGCGACCTCTACGCCTCACCGGGGGTCGCGCCCGAGGACGCGGGCGGGGACTTCTCCGGCGAGGCCGAACGGCTGGGGGCGGCGACCGCCGCCGTCCACCGCGACCTCGCCCGGGCGCTGCCCACCGACGTGCTGACGCCGGAGAGCCAGGGCGAGCTCGCCGAGAGCATGGTGTCCCGCCTGGACGTCGCCGCCTCCCAGATCACGGCGCTGGAGCCCTACGCTCCCGCGTTGCGCGACGCCTTCGACGCCTTCGCCGATCTCGACACGCCGCTGCCGGTGCAGCGCGTCCACGGCGACTACCACCTCGGCCAGGTCGTCCGCACCGACAGCGGCTGGGTGCTGCTGGACTTCGAAGGCGAGCCCGCCGCCCCGATCACCGAGCGGCAGCGGCTGTCCAGCCCGTTGCGCGACGTCGCGGGGATGCTGCGCTCCTTCGACTACGCGGCCCGCCACCAGCTCGTCGGGCACGCGCGGGAGGACGAGCTCGCCGAGCCCGCGCGGGCCTGGGCCCAACGCAACCGCGAGGCGTTCTGCGCCGGTTACGCCTTCGGCGGCGGCATCGACCCGGAGAAGCACCAGGTCGTCCTGCGCGCCTTCGAATACGACAAGGCCGTGTACGAGGTCATGTACGAGGCCCGCCACCGGCCCGCCTGGATGCGCATCCCACTGGACTCGATCGCCGCCCTCGTGGCCTGACCGCGCCCGCGGGACCGGACGACCACCACCGACCATCCGCGCCTTCGGCCCACAACCCACCGGGAAACCCATGAGTGACGTCCTCTCCACCGACGAGATCGACCGCCTGGTCGCCGGCCACCATCACGATCCGCACAGCGTTCTCGGCGCCCACCCCGGCCCCGACGGTGTCGTCATCCGCGCCCTGCGCCCCATGGCGCTGTCGGTCCACGCCGTCCTGCCCGACGGCGACCGGATCGAACTGACGCACCTGCACGCGGGGGTGTTCGCCGCGACGCTGCCGGGCGGCGAGGTCGGTGACTACCGGCTGGCCGTGCGCTACGAACCCGAGGGCGAGGAGATCCTCACCGACGACCCCTACCGGCACCTGCCCACGTTGGGCGAGTTCGACCTGCACCTCATCGGCGAGGGACGGCACGAGGAGCTGTGGCGGGTGCTCGGCGCGCACACCCGGCGCTTCCCGTCGGTCCTGGGCGAGGTCACCGGCACCTCGTTCGCGGTCTGGGCGCCCAACGCGCGCGGTGTCCGCGTCATCGGCGACTTCAACCACTGGGACGGCACCGCCCATCCGATGCGCTCGTTGGGCTCCTCCGGGGTGTGGGAGCTGTTCGTCCCGGGCGTCGGCGACGGCGCGCTGTACAAGTACCAGGTGGCCGGCGCCGACGGGGTGTGGCGGGACAAGGCCGACCCCATGGCGTTCGCGGCGCAGGTGCCCCCGCACACCGCGTCGGTGGTCTTCACCTCCGCTCACCAGTGGGGCGACGACGAGTGGCTGGCCCAGCGTAAGACCGAGGAGCTGACCAGGCGTCCCATGAGCGTCTACGAGGTGCACCTCGGTTCGTGGCGGCCGGGGCTGTCCTACACCGAGCTCGCCACCGAGCTGGTCGACTACGTGCGCGAGACCGGCTTCACCCACGTCGAGTTCCTCCCGGTGGCCGAACATCCCTTCGGGGGGTCCTGGGGCTATCAGGTGACCTCCTATTACGCCCCCACCTCGCGGTTCGGTTCCCCCGACGACTTCCGCGGACTGGTCGACGCGCTGCACCGCGCCGGTATCGGGGTGCTGCTCGACTGGGTTCCCGCGCACTTCCCCAAGGACGAGTGGGCGCTGGCCCGGTTCGACGGCACCGCCCTGTACGAGCATCCCGACCCGCGCCGGGGCGAGCACCCCGACTGGGGGACGCTGATCTTCAACTACGGGCGCACCGAGGTCCGCAACTTCCTGGTCGCCAACGCGCTGTTCTGGTTGGAGGAGTTCCACATCGACGGGCTGCGGGTGGACGCCGTCGCCTCGATGCTCTACCTGGACTACTCCCGCGAGTCCGGCGAGTGGGCGCCCAACCAGTACGGGGGCCGGGAGAACCTGGAGGCCATCGACTTCCTCAAGGAGCTCAACGCCACGGCCTACCGCCGCAACCCCGGCATCACCATGATCGCCGAGGAGTCCACGGCCTGGCCCGGGGTGTCCCGCCCCACCGACTCCGGCGGGCTGGGCTTCGGCTTCAAGTGGAACATGGGCTGGATGCACGACACCCTGGAGTACCTGCGCCACGACCCGGTGCACCGCCAGTACCACCACAACGAGATCACCTTCTCGATGATGTACGCGTTCAGCGAGAACTACGTGCTCCCGCTGTCCCACGACGAGGTGGTGCACGGTAAGCAGTCGCTGCTGAACAAGATGCCGGGTGACGACTGGCAGCGTTCGGCGAACCTGCGCGCCCTTTTCGCCTACATGTGGGCCCATCCCGGCAAGCAGCTGCTGTTCATGGGCGGTGAGATCGGCCAGGGGCACGAGTGGTCGCACGAGGCGGGCGTGCAGTGGTGGCTGCTGGACTACCCCCACCACGCCGGCCTGCGCCGACTGGTCACCGACCTCAACCAGGTGTACCGCGCGACGCCGGCGCTGTGGTCGCGCGACTGCGAACCCGGTGGTTTCACCTGGATCGACGGGGGTGACGCGGCGGGCAACACCTTGTCGTTCCTGCGGCACGGGGAGGACGGTTCGGTGCTGGCCTGCCTGGTCAACTTCTCCGGGTCGCCCCACGCGGGGCGGCGCGTCGGCCTGCCGTTCGCGGGCCCCTGGCGCGAGGTCCTCAACACCGATGCCCTGCCCTATGGGGGGAGCGGGGTGGCGCAGCCGGGCGCGCTCGTCCAGGCCACGCCCGATCCGTGGAACGGACAGCCCGCGTCGGCGATCGTCACGTTCCCGCCCTTGGGCACGGTGTGGCTGGTACGTGACGAAGAGGAGTAGCGGCGGCGCGGACCGGTCCTGGCGGGGTGTCCCCGTCGGGGCCGTCCCGTTCGGGGTGGTAGAGACGGTGGGTGATCGCGTCCCCGATGCCCCTCCCGCACCGGGGGCGCGATCCACAAGCCGGCCGCCCGGGCCCAGAGGTCTTCCGGACCCTCCTCAAGACGGAAGAACCTCCCCTCCCACGGGGGATCCGGACGGCCGGCGTCCGTGGTGGGCCGGGGGTGCTGGCCCATACCGGTCTCTCAACCGGTCATTCCACCTTCTTTATGCGGCTTACGCATGATTCAGCCAGAAACACTGCGTATCGGCTAGAACACCGCAATAGTTAGAGTGTGCCCCGGCACGGAACTTCTGACAAGTCTCATATGAGGTTTGTCGTACAGTTTTTCCCGTGAGGATCAGCCCGATGTCGATCTCCAGTCCCACCGTCGCCCTGTGGCAACTCGCCCGGGAGATGAAGGAACTCCGTGCCGCGCACCAGATGAGCATCACCGATGTGTCCCGGATCCTCGAAGTGCGCATTTCCACCGTGAGCCGCTGGGAGGCCGCGGAACGGGTTCCCCGGGAAAAGGAGCTCAAGCAGCTCGCCCGTCACTACGGACTGGGCGAGGAGGAGATCGCCGCGCTGGTCGAACTCCGTCGGCAGGCCGGCCGCCGGGGGTGGTGGCAGTCCTACGACCTCGACCGGCGCTACGGCACCTTCATCGGGTTGGAGGCCGACGCGCGCGAGATCGAGGCCTACTCGAGCACCGTGATCACGGGACTACTCCAGACCGAACGCTACGCCTGGGAGATCATCCGCGGCACCGACGGGACCGAGGAGTCGACGCACGAACAGGTCAAGGTCCGCAGGGAACGACAGGAACGGGCCTTCTCCGAACGAGGGCCGGACCTGTGGATCATCCTCGGCGAGGCGCCCCTCCACCAGCTCGTCGGAGGCCGCGAGGTCATGCGCGAACAGCTCCGCCACCTGCTCGACATCATGGACCACCCGAAATTGACGCTTCAGGTCATTCCCTACAGCGCCGGAGCGCACATCGGACTGGTGATGCCGAGCTTCATGATTCTCAAGCTCGCGGATTACGGCCTGACCACCGTGTACACGGAGGGGCGCGGCAGCAACCTCTTTCTCGACGGCGACGACGACATCGCCGATCACGAGGCCGTCTTCAACAAACTGCGCCTGGCCGGAATGGGCGGCGACATGGTGCGCAAACTTCTGACGGAAGTGATCAGTGAAATATAGGAGAGGTGGGGGGAATGGCCCCTGTGTTTCCGGCGCCCCGCCCGTCCCCCCGGCTCGAACGTCCATCCGCCCCTAGCGCCGGCGCGATCACTCCCCCCACCGTCACCGTCTTCCGCAAGTCCAGTCGCAGCACCAACCAGACGGCCTGCGTCGAGGTCGCCTCCACCGCCCGGGTCCACGGCATCCGCGACTCCAAGAACCCCTGGCAATCGCCGTTGTACTTTGGCACGCCGGAGTGGACGGCCTTTCTCTGCTCGGTCAGGCGTGAGCGTCTCTAGGGCGCGGGGAGGCCGCGCCGTCCGCCGGGTACGCCGCCGGCGTACCCGGCCGGGATCACTTCTTGTACTCGGTGATGTCCATCGACTTGGCGATCTCGAGGTAGACGTCCTCGTAGCGCGCGTCCACGCTCCAGGCGTAGACCGCGACGTCGCTCACCGGCAGGAACCACAGCTTGACCCCGAAGGTGTCACCGTTGTCGCAGGTGACCTCCCAGGTGGAGAAGTTCGATTTCAGGCCGTCGGCGTGGGTGGTGAAGTCGGCCCGGTGCTCGGCGTCCTTGATCCCGACGTCTCCGGCTTCGGCCGTGGCGAGGCTGCGGCAGGCGGAGGGGTCGGCGGCCCAGCCGTCCTTCTTGTTGAAGGCGTCGTTCTTCTTCGGCCAGGAGGCGGGGTCACGCTGGGAGACGTGCGGGATGACCTGGACCGCGCCGTAGCCGCAGGAGTCCTGCTCCGGGGGGCGCATGCACAGTTGGCCGTCGCCCTGGTCGACCTGCCAGCCCCGGGGGGCGTTGATCCGGATTCCCTCGATCTCGACGGGGTCGTATCCCTCGGGGGCGGGCGCCTGGGCCGCGGGGACCGCGCCGGCGTAGGTCTCCTCCGGAGTGGGGCCGCCCTCGGTCGAGGCGAGTGTCGCCCCTTCGTCTCCGCTTCCACAGCCGGTCGCCAGGAGCGCGAGCAGGGCCAGGCTCACCGCCCCGGGCCCCGACGTGGCGGCTGCGAAACGGGATCGTCCGGGCCTGCCAGACATGCGATTCCCTTCTTCCCGAAGCTTGACCTCACCGACGATAGCGGGCGAATCTGGCGTTCCGTGCCACACTCTGCTCAGCGCGAGAGGACAACGCCGGTGCGAATCGTCGGTTACTTCCCTCAATGGGGCATTTACGACCGCCACTACTTCCCGCGCGACGTCCACGCCAGCGGGCAGGCCGCCAAACTGACCCATCTCATCTACGCCTTCGGTGAGCTGGACGAACGCGGACGCTGCGTCATGACGGAGGAGGCCACCGGCGACGCCTGGGCCGACTATCAACGCCGCTTCTCGGCGCGGGAGAGCGTCGACGGACGCGGCGACACCTACACCCAACCCCTGGCCGGTAATTTCAACCAACTTCGCAAACTCCGCAAACGCCATCCCCATCTGCGGATCGGGATCTCGTTCGGTGGCTGGAACGCCTCGCGTTACCTCTCGAACGCGGCGCTGACCCCCGAGTCACGCACGGCCTTCGCCGAGTCGGTGATCTCCACCTACTTCGACGGTGACCTGCCCGTCCTGGACGGTGAACCCCAAGGTGGCCCGGGCGTGGCGGCCGGCATCTTCGACGCGCTCGACTTCGATTGGGAGTGGCCCGGCTCGGCCGGCCACGACCACAACGTGGTGCGCAGCGAGGACCGCCGCAACTTCACCCTGTTGCTGGCCGAGACCCGTCGCAGACTCGACATGTTCACCGAACGCACCGGCCGGACCGTGGAGATGAGCGCCTACCTGCCCGCCGACCGCGCCCGGATCGAGGCGGGGATCGAACCCGAGGTGTTCGACCACCTCGACTTCGGCATCGTGCAGGGGTACGACTTCAACGGCGACTGGGACCTCACCACCAACCACGCCTCGCAGCTGTACACCCCTCCCGACGACCCCTCCCCCGACCGCCTCAGCGTGGACACCGGCGTCGTCAACTACCTGGAGATGGGCGTCGCCCCCCATCAGCTCCTCATCGGTGTCCCCGGCTTCGGCCGCGGGTGGCGCGGTGTCCCCTCGGGCCGCAACGGGCTGTACCAACGGGCGCGGGGCATCGCCCCCGGCCGCTGGGAGCCGGGTGATGAGGACTACAAGACGCTCGCCAAGCGGCCCGGACGGCGTTTCCGCGACTCGGAGTACGGCTCACTGTGGCTCTACGACGGTGACGAGTTCTGGAGCTACGACGACCCCGAGCTGATCCGGCGCAAGGCCGCCTACGTCCGCGAGCTGGGGTTGGGCGGGCTGAGCCTGTGGTCGCTGGACAACGACGACGCGCGGGGCTCCCTGGTACGGGCCATGCGGGGGTGAGACGCCGGGCGCGGCCGGGAACGGAAACCGCCGCGCGCGCCGCACCGTGCCGCGCGGGCACCCACTAGCCTGTGGACATGGTGGATGTCGTGAAGCTGTTGGAACCCGTGTCCAGGATCCGGCACCGGCGCACCGCGCCCCTCGTCCTCGAACTCGACCTGACCGAGGAGCTCGCCGAGGAGGTACCCGGCGACCCGCTCGGCCAGTTCGTGGCCATGCGCCGGCAGCGGCTGAGCGATGTCGTCGAGGGCCTGCGCCGGGCGGAGCGCGACCCCCGGGTCAAGGCGCTCGTCGCCCGGATCGGTTCGCGGCCACTGGGGTTCGGACGGGTCCAGGAACTACGCGAGGCGATCGCCCGCTTCCGCCGTTCGGGCAAACCCACCGTGGCCTGGAGCGAGTCCTTCGGCGACTTCGGCCCGGGGACCGTCCCCTACTACCTGGCCAGCGCGTTCGAGGAGATCGTGCTCCTGCCCTCCGGCACCGTCGGGCTCACCGGGCTCAGCCTGACCACCAGGTTCGTGCGCGAGGCCACCGACAAGATCGGCGTCGAGTACGAGGTGAGTGCCCGGCACGAGTACAAGACCGCCCTCAACACCTTCACCGAGCGGGGCTTCACCGAGGCCCACCGCGAGGCCAGTTCCCGGATCGTCGAGTCGCTGAGCGAGCAGGTGGTCCAGGCCGTCGCCGAAGGGCGCGGCCTCGACGTCGAGGAGGTGCGCTCCCTTGTGGGACGCGGACCGTTCCTCGCCGCGGAGGCGCTGGACGCCGGTCTCGTCGACCGACTCGGCTACCGCGACGAGATCTACGCCGAGCTGCTCGGCCGCTTCCGCGGTTCCCTCTCGGGGGCCGGGTCCGAACCCGCCCACCTCCAGTTCGTCTCCCGCTACCAGCGGATGCAGTCGCTGGCGGGGCGGGTTCCGGCGGTGCAGCGGGGTGATCAGGTCGCCCTGGTCACCGGCATCGGCCAGATCGAGCCCGGCCGCAGCCGGCGTTCTCCCCTCGGCGGGCTCACCATGGGCTCCGACACGGTGGCCGCCGCCCTGCGCGCCGCCCGGCGCGACCCGCACGTGCGGGCGGTGGTGTTCCGGGTGGACAGCCCGGGCGGCTCCTACGTCGCCTCCGACATCATCCGGCGGGAGGTGCGCCTGACCGAGGAGGCCGGCAAGCCGGTGGTGGTGTCGATGGGCGATTTCGCGGCCTCCGGCGGCTACTTCGTCGCGGTGGGCGCGGGCACCATCGTCGCCCAGCCGGGAACCCTCACCGGCTCCATCGGCGTGTTCATGGGCAAGGTCGTGCTCTCGGAGCTGTTGCGGCGCGTCGGGGTCGCCAGCGACTCCGTCGACTACGGCGCGCACGCCGGCATGTTCGGCAGCGACCACAGGTTCAGCGCCTCGGAGTGGGAGCGGGTGAACGCGATGCTCGACCACATCTACGACGATTTCACCGCCAAGGTCGCCGAGGCGCGCGGGAAGTCACGGGAAGAGGTCCACGAGCTCGCCCGGGGACGGGTGTGGACCGGCGCGGACGCCGCGGCCCACGGGCTCGTCGACGAGCTCGGCGGGATCGAGACGGCGGCCCGCCTGGCCCGCGAACGGGCCGGACTGCCCTCGACGACCCCGTTGCGCCCCTTCCCTCGTCCCAACCCGTTGGAGCGGCTGGTGCCGGCCGAGTCCAGCGAGGACCGCGGGGCCGCGGTGACCCGGATCCGGCTGGGCTCGTGGGGGCCGTTGGCGGGTGTGTCGGCCCTGCTGGGCCTGCCGGCCGCCGGCCCGTTGGTGCTGCCGGGCACCTGGGAGATCCGGTGACCTCCGGCGATCCCGCGCCCGGGACCGGGACGGTCGCCGAGGCGGAGTTCACCTCGGCGATGTCCCGGTTCGCCACCGGGGTGACCGTGGTGACCGTCGCCGACGGCCGTGACGACATCGGCAGCACGATCAGCGCCTTCGCCTCGATCTCGGTGGATCCGCCGCTGGTCATGGTCAGCGTGACCGCCACCAGCTACGTCACCGAGGTCATCGACCGCCAGCGCAGGTTCGCCGTGAACGTGCTGCGGGAGCGGCACCGGGCGATCGCCGGCCGCTTCGCGGCCGAGGGACGTCCCAGCGCCCGGCTCCTGCTGGCGAACGAGCCCCACCACCGTGGGGAGCACAGCGGGGCACTCGTCCTCGACGAGGCGCTGGTGTCCCTGGAGTGCGCGGTGACCGAACGGGTGGCGGCCGGGGACCACGTCGTCTACCTGGCCGCGGTGACCGCCATACCCGTCGCCGGGGCGTTGGGGGAGGCCCCTTTGATCCGCTACGCGGGCAGGTACCGCGCTCTGGGGTGAGCGAAACTCTCTAGAGAGGACCTTGTTCCCCCCAGCTGCGTGATGTCGTTGCGTCGTCACGGCTAGTGCCGCTGGGGTGACCTTCGCAGTCCAATGGTGACATGGACGGTTTCATCACCTTCTTGGGAATCATCGCCGTCGGATTGGTGCTCGCCGCGATCCTGTGAGACCGCCGCCGCGCCTCCGCGCCACCCACCGCCACCGGGGCCGGTGGGTGGCGTCGTTCTGTCCGGTCACGGCCGTGGATCGTCGACCGTGGCCTCCCGCCCTTGGAAAGGGCGGAGCGCCGTCCTATCGTTTCGGCATCAGCGCCCTCCACGCCGGAGCGGGCGCCCACCGACCCCCTGCGAGCGGCCCCATGTCGACGCACGACGCAGCCGGACAGGACATCGTCGCCGGACGCTACCGGCTCACGCGGCGCCTCGGCCGCGGCGGGATGGGACAAGTGTGGCGGGCCGATGACCTGCTGCTCGGTCGCCCCGTCGCGGTGAAGGAGATCCTGCTGCCCGACGGTCTGTCCGAGGCCGAGCGCCGCGAGGCGCACGCGCGCACCCGGCGCGAGGCGCGGGCCGCGGCCCGGCTGCGCCACCCCTCGATCGTGACCGTCCACGACGTGGTCTCCCACGGCGGACATCCGTGGATCGTCATGGAACTCGTCGAGGGGCTCTCGCTCCAGGAGACGGTACGGGCCGAGGGCCGGCTGGCCCCCGAACGTGCCGCGCGGATCGGCCTGTCGCTGATCGAGGCGTTGGAGCGCGCGCACGCGGCCGGGGTCCTCCACCGGGACGTCAAACCCGCCAACGTGCTCCTGGAGGAGGGGGGCCGGGCCGTGCTCACCGACTTCGGAATCGCCCTGGTCGACGGAGATCCCGCCATCACCAGGGAGGACGCCCTGCTGGGGTCCCCGTCCTACATGTCACCGGAGCGGATACGCGGGGAACCGGCCACGGCGGCCGCGGACGTCTGGGGGCTGGGCGCCACCCTGTTCGCCGCGGTGGAGGGGCATCCCCCCTTCGAGCACGCCACGTTGCACGGCACGATCGCCGCCGTGCTGTTCGATCCGCTTCCGCCGATGCCCCACGCCGGAGTCCTGGCCCCCGTATTGGCCGGAATGCTCACCAAGGAGCCCGCACGGCGCAGCGATATCGTCCGGACCCGCACGGAACTGCGGCGGGCGCTGGAGACGCCGGCGTCAGCGGCCCTTCCGGCGGTGCCGTCCGCCACCGGGCCCGATCCCGTCCCGCCTCCGCTCCCGGCGCGCCGGCTCCGTGGACGGCGCGGCGTGATCGCGGGGGCCGGGGCGCTGCTCCTGTCGGCCCTGCTGTTCCTGGTACCGCAGGTGCGCGCGGAACTGAGCGGCGCGTTCGCTGGAGGCGGGCCCGAGGGGTTCCAGCGGGTCGGCCACGAGGACGGGGAGACGCGGTACGAACTGTCCGTCCCCGCGGACTGGACCCGGGACCTTCGGGGAGGACCAGCGCAGGGAGGCGACCTGGCCTACGCGGGCACAGCGGGAGAGTACCTCTACGTGCTCCACCACGGCACCGCCCCGGCCGGAAGCGACACGCTCGACCGTCTGCTGCTGACCGAGGAGTGGCAGCGGCGGAATTTCGAGGAGCATCGGCGGGTGAGCCTGGAGCGGCTCGACGACCGCGACCTCGAGGGCGACTGGTCCAGGCTGGTCAGCACCTACCGCGACCCCCGGGGCGGCTCCGTGCGCGGTTCCGTGGTCACCGCGCACATCGACGCCGAGGGAGAGCTGTTCGAGCTGGTGCTCTACCTCACCGATACCGAACCGGCCGACCGGATCGACCTCGCGCACGAGATCGCCGAGTCGTTTTCGAGCGGCTCCTGACCGGCCGGCCGGGGCGTGGGCCGGCGCGCGTCAGGCGAGCCCGACGCTGGCGAGCCAGTCGGCGGCGACCGCGTCGGGGTCCTCGTGGTCGACGCTGACCCGACGGTTGAGTTCGGTGAGGGTCTCGGTGGTGAGCTCGGCCGACACCGCGTTCAGCGCGGCCCGCGCGGTGTCGTCGAGGGCGTCGCCGCGGACCAGCGGGGTGACGTTCTGCGATCCGAACAGGTCGCGGTCGTCCTCCAAGACGACGAAGTCGTTGGTGGCGATCGCCGGGTCCGTGGTGAACAGGTTGGCGATCTGGACGTCGCCGTCGCTCAGGGCCTGCGGGACGAGCGAGACGTCCAGCGAGCGGAAGTCCGCGAACTCCAGTCCGTACTCCTCTCGCAGGCCGACCACCCCCTGGGTCCGGGTCTCGAACTCCGGCGGCCCGCCGAGCACCAGATCCCCCGCGACAGCGTCGAGGTCGCTGATGGTCCGCAGGTTCTCCCGCTCCGCGGTCTCGCGGGTGACGGTCAGCGAGTCCTTGTTCTGCGCCGGGGAGGAGTCGAGGATCTCCAGTCCCTCGGGCAGCCGCTCCCGCAGCGCGGTGTTGGTCGCCTCGGTGTCGGCGGACTCGGCGTCGGGGTCGAGGTGGAACAGGATGGCGCCGTTGTACTCGGGGAACACGGTCAGGTTGCCCGCCTCGATCTGGTCGTAGTAGACCTCACGGCTGCCGATGTTGAACCGCGTCTCCACGGTGACCCCCTCGGCCTCCAGCGCCTGGGCGTAGATGTTGCCGAGCAGGGTGCTCTCGGGGAAGTCCGCGGAACCGACGACCACCGCGCCGGAGGGCGCGCCGGAGGCGGAGCCGCCCTCCTCCTCGGCGTAGGGGTCGCTACCGCCGCCGCAGGCGGTGAGCAGCAGCAGCGCGGTACCGGCAACGGCCGACCTGGCCAAAGGACGCATGGGACACCTTCTCTTTCGGGAGGACGGGAACGTCGGACTCAGCTGCCGGGAGAGCGCCGCAGGCCGGGGGCCACCAGGAAACGGCGCAGCAGGTAGAACAGGGCCGCGACGAGCAACGCCATCACCACGACGAGCAGCGCGCCACCGGCGACCATCTCGAACTGGCGGCGGGCCTGACCGTCGACGATGAAACGGCCGAGTCCGCCGATCCCCACGTAGGCGGCGATGGTGGCGGTCGACACCACCTGGATGGCCGCGGTGCGCAACCCCACCAGGATCAGCGGAAGCGCCACGGGCAGTTCGACCCGGAGCAGCACCTCACGGCCGCGCATGCCCATGCCACGGGCGGCGTCGCGCACCTGGGGGTCGACGCCGCGCACGCCCTCGTAGGTGTTGACCAGGATCGGTGGCACGGCGAGCGCGACCAGGGCGGCCATGACCGGCACCAGCCCGATGCCGGCGGCCAGGACGACCAGCATCAGCACCCCGATGGTGGGCAGCGCGCGGGCGACGTTGGCGAGGGAGGCGGCGAGGAAGCCGCCCCGCCCGGTGTGGCCGGTGAGCAGCCCGATCGGCACCGCGATCAGCGCGGAGAGCAGCAGGGCGAGCCCGGAGTAGCCGAGGTGTTCGGCGAAGCGCGCGGGGATGCCCGCCGTCCCGCTCCACTGTTCGGGGGCGGACAACCAGTCGGTGACCCACAGCAGGACGTTCACGCGTTCCCCCCTTTCGCGGCGCCGACGGTCCGGGGCCGGGCGCGTGCCACCGGGTCCCGGTCGCGTGTCCACGGGGTGAGGGCGCGCTGGGCCAGGACGAGCAGGCCGTCCACCACGAAGGCCAGGGCGACCGACAGCACGATGCCCACGACGATGGGGGTGGGGAACTGCCTGCGGAACCCCTCGGTGAGGATGAGCTGCCCCAGTCCGCCGATGCCGACCAGCGAGGCGACGCTGACCATGCTGATGGTGGCGACCGCGGCGATCCGCAGCCCCGCGACGATCACGGGCAGGGCGACGGGCAGCTCCACCTGGATGAGCCTGCGCAGCGGCCCGAACCCCATGGCGACGGCGGCCTGGCGGACGTGGTCGGGCACCTGCGCCAGCCCGCTGACGACGTTGGGGACCAGGATCGCCAGCGTGTAGAGCCCCAGCGGGATGATCGCGGTCCAGGCGCTGAACCCGGTGTAGGGCAGGAGCAGGAAGAACAGGGCGATGGAGGGGATCGCGTAGAGCACGTTGACCCCGGTGAACACCGGCGGGTAGAGCGGGCGCCAGCGCGCGCAGGCGATGCCCAGGGGCAGGGCGAGCAGCAGCCCGAGCAGGAGCGGCGCGAAGGACAGGTAGAGGTGTTCCAGGAGCCGGGTCCCGATGGGGTCGTCGAGGTTGCGGGTGATCCAGTCCCAGTCGATCAGCGGTGCCCCGTTCATGGGCGCACCGCCCCGGCCGGTGGCGTCTCGTCGGTGCCGACGGCCCACAGGGCGTCACCGAGCTCGGCCTGGGCGACCACGCCGACGACCTTGCCGTCCTCGTCGACCCCCACCGCGCGTCCGGCCGGGGAGAGCACGGCGGCGTCCAGCGCGGCGCGCAGGGAGTCGGTGCCGACCCGGAAGACGTGGCCGTAGCCGACGGTGGCGAGGTCTCCCAGGGTGCTGCCGGGGGCGGCGCGGTCCAGGTCCAGGGCCCGGGCCCAGCCGATGGGCCGGTGTGCGGCGTCGACCGCGAGGAGCCACGGCTCCCCTTGGGCGCGGGCGATGGCGCTGGCCTCGCTGGAGGGCGTCTCGGCGGCGAGGACGGTGTCGCCGCGCAGCGCGAGGTCGCTGGCGGGGAAGAAGGACAGCCTGCGCACCCCGCGGTCGTAGCCGACGAACTCCTCGACGAACTCGTCGGCGGGCTCGGCGAGCAGCCGTTCGGGGGTGGAGAACTGGGCGAGGGTCCCGCCGGCGCGGAACACGGCGACGGCGTCGCCGATCCTGACGGCCTCGTCGATGTCGTGGGTGACGAACACGATGGTCTTGCGGAGCTCCTGCTGGAGCCGCAGGAGTTCGTCTTGGAGCCCGGTGCGCACGACGGGGTCCACGGCGCTGAAGGGCTCGTCCATGAGGAGGACGGGCGGGTCGGCGGCGAGCGCGCGGGCCACGCCGACGCGCTGCTGTTGGCCGCCGGAAAGCTGGTGGGGGTAGCGCTTGGCCTGTTCTGGGGCGAGGCCGACGACCTCCATCAGTTCGCGGGCCCGGTCGCGGGCGCGCCGCCGGGTCCAGCCGAGCAGGAGGGGGACGGTGGCGATGTTGTCGAGGACCGTGCGGTGGGGGAACAGGCCGGCCTGCTGGATGACATAGCCGATGGAGCGGCGGAGGACCGCCGGGTCCCGGTCGCGAACGTCCTGTCCGTCGATGGCGATGCGTCCGGAGGTGGGTTCGACCATCCGGTTGATCATGCGCAGTGACGTGGTCTTCCCGCTGCCGGAGGGGCCGACGAAGACGGTGGTCTGTCCGGTGGGGAGTTCCAGGGAGAGTTCGTCGACGGCGACGGTGCCATCGGGGTAGCGCTTGGTGACGCCCTCGAAGGTGATCATGGGTGTGGGCCGTGTCCTCTATTCCGGCTGGTGGTGCTGCCGCCGATCGGTCATGAGGACGCTCGTTCCCGATACGCACCGATTAAAACGATTCGGACGAATCGTTATCCTATCGAATTAGTAGGGAACTACCGTCGCGCCGCGACCCAGCCGGGGAGCTCGGCCAGGCTGTCCACGATGACGTCGGCGCGCGCGGCCTCGGGCAGCTCCGAGTGCAGATAACCCCACGGGCCACGGCGCAGCAGCGCCGCGCACATGCCCGCCTCCTTGGCCGGGAGCACGTCGTTGTCGACGCGGTCACCGACGTAGAGGATCTCCTCGGGGGCGTTCCCCGCCTCCTGGGCGACCCGGGCGAAGAAGGCGGGGTCGGGCTTGGCCACCCCCCACACGTCGGAGATGTGGATCGCGTCCACCGGCAGCCCCATGGCCTCCAGGGCCGGCCCCGCCTGCACCGGCTGGTTGCCGGCGATGAGGACCTGGAGTCCCGCCTCGCGCAGCGCGGTCAGCGCGGGTCGGACGTCGGGGTACAGGTCCTCGGAGTCGAAGTTCTCGCGCAGCGAGCCGGGCTCCTCCTCGCGCCAGGCCGCGATCTCGGCCTCCAGGTCGAACCCCGGGCGCACGAGCCGGAAGGCGTCGATCAGTGGACGGCCCGCCGCGGCCATGGCCCCCAGGGCGCCGAAGAAGGTCAGGTGCGGCACGCCGAGCCTGTCGGCCCACCGCCCGAACAGCCGGGTCTCATCGATCAGGGTCTCGCCGACGTCAAGGACTACGCTGCGGATGTTCACGGGCAAGGACGCTAACACAGGGGCCGGGGACGGGCCGGCGGCCCCGGCCTTCGGGCCTCACCCCTGCGGGGGTCGCAGCACCGCGAAGGCGTCGGTGATCTCCAGGCTGCGCGTCCGGAAGCGGAAGAGCGCGGCGGGGCGTCCACCGGAGCGGCCGGAGGGCACCGAGCGACCGGTCTCCTCGATCTGGCCGCGCCGCAACAGCACGCGGCGCAGGTTCGTGGCGGCGACGTCGTGCCCCAGCGCGGCCCGGTAGTAGCGCGACAGCTCCGACATCGTGAACTCCGGGGGGGCCAGCGCGAACCCGATGTTGGTGTAGGACAGCTTCGCGCGCAGCCTGCGCCGTGCCGAACCGACGATCGCGGCGTGGTCGAAGGCCATGCAGGGCAGTTCCGCGGCGGGGTGCCAGGCCGTGTCGTGGGGCACCACGGGGTCGATGCCGGCCGGCACCAGGCCGAGGTAGGCGGTGGCGAGGGTGCGGCCACCGGGGTGGCGCCCGGGTTCGCCCCTGGTCTCGAGCTGTTCGAGATGGCTGAGGTCGCGTACGTCGACCTTCTGGGCGAGCTGGCGGCGGACGGATTCGCCCAGTCCCTCGGTCGCGCCGAGTCGTCCGCCGGGCAGCGCCCAGCAGCCCTCGAACGGTGGGAGCGCGCGGCACCACAGCAGGACCGAGAGCCGGTTCTGGCGGATCTGGAAGACCACCGCCAAAACCTCGTGGGCGGCGCCCCCGTCCTTACCGGTCGCGGCGCTCGACACGACCGCGGATCCGCCCACGGGTCCTTCCGTTTCCCCCTGGGCCACCCCTGTTCCTCTCATGACTCACCATGTTAAGCTGCGTCGAGTTTTCGCCTGGAAGACGAAAACCAGGTGCGGCGCTATCGACGCACCCGCGCCACCGCCCGATCGCCGGCGGCGGGCGTTCCACCTCACGGAAGAAGAAGGACATGGCAACGGTCACCGCTTCGGCGGGCACACCGAATCTGCGGGAATGGGCCGAGGAGGTCCGCGCACTGGCCGAGGAGCGCGACGCGGTCATCCTCGCGCACAACTACCAACGTCCCGAGATCCAGGACGTGGCCCACCACACCGGCGACTCCCTCGCCCTGTCGCGCCTGGCGGCCCAGGTCGAGGCGAGCACGATCGTCTTCTGCGGCGTCCACTTCATGGCCGAGACCGCCAAGATCCTCTCGCCGGACAAGACCGTCCTGCTCCCCGACCCCGGCGCGGGGTGCTCGCTGGCCGACACGATCACGGCCGAGGACGTGCGGGCCTGGCGCGCGCAATATCCCGACGCGGTCGTCGTCGCCTACGTCAACACCACCGCGGCGGTCAAGGCCGAGACCGACATCTGCTGCACCTCCTCCAACGCCGCGGACGTCATCCGCTCCATCCCCGAGGACCGGGAGATCCTGTTCCTGCCCGACCAGTTCCTCGGCGCGCACGTCAAGCGGGTCACCGGCCGGGAGAACATCCACGTCTGGATGGGCGAGTGCCACGTGCACGCCGGCATCGACGGGCACACCCTGCGCGAACGGGTCGCCGCCGAGCCCGACGCCGAGGTCTACGTCCACCCCGAGTGCGGCTGCGCCACCTCGGCGCTGTACCTGGTCGGCTCGGGCGCGGTTCCCCAGGAGCGGGTGAAGGTGCTGTCCACCGGCGGCATGCTGACGGCGGCCGAGCGCACCAGCGCCGGCAAGGTCCTCATCGCGACCGAGACCGGGATGTTGCACCAGCTTCGGGCGGCCAACCCGCACACCGTCTTCGAGCCGGTCAACCCGCGCGCCGAGTGCCACTACATGAAGATGATCACCGCGGAGAAGCTGCTGACCGCGCTCCGCGAGGGCACGACCGAGATCACCGTCGAGGAGGACGTGGCCGCGCGCGCCCGCTCCTCCGTCGAGCGGATGATCGCGATCGGCTCCCCCTCGCGCGGTGGCGAGTAGGGGCCTTCCCGCGCCGGTGCCGGTTCTCCGCTCGGCACCGGCGCATCGGCGGGGCGGGGAGAGGGGGCCCGGACGGGTAGCGAAGGTAAGGGCCATCTTCCCTTCCCGTCACATCTTCTCGAACCCGCAGCACAGAACGCCTGTCCCCGGCTAGCGTCGTCGGACAACTCCGGCGTTTCACCCCACGGATCCGCGTGGGCAGCCGCGTGCCGTGAACGGGTTGGGGGAGGAACCGTGACCGCGCGACGAGGACCGGTCCGGCACGGCGCCGAGGACGACGTGCCGTTCGCCGTCATGCTGCGTGAGGGACGCGGCCACCGGGAGTACTACGCCCGGTTCGCTCCCCCGCTGTACCGGTACTGCTGGTCGCTGCTCGGCCCCTCCTCCACCGCCCTGCCCGACGCCCCGGGCGAGGCCACGCGCGAGGCCCTCGTCGCCTCGGTGGAACTGCTGCCGCTGCTGCGCGACCGCGCCCAGCTGCGTCCCTGGCTGTTCGCCCTGGCCCGGACCTCCTGTCAGCGGCGTGGCTTCGCCCCGGTCTCCCCCTACGCCGGGCTCGCGACCGTCGAAGCCGAGCGCCCACTGGTCGAGACGATGCTGCGGATCCCGCCCAGCCACCGTGAACTGCTGGAGCTGTACCTCCGCCACGGCCTGTCCCCCTCGCAGATCGCCCTCATCCTCGGACTCGACGCCGAGACGGCGGGCGAGCTGTGCCGGGCCGCCGCCCGCAGGGCCATCGAGGTCCTGTCCGAGCACGCCCCCCGCCCCGCGCGGCCCGGCGCCGGACCGTGGGCCCTGGTCGACGTCGCCGACCTGATGAGGCTGCTGGTCCCGCCGGGCCCTCCCGAAGGGCTGCGCGAACGGGTCATCGCCGCCTGCACGGCCGTGGGACGCGCCGAGGAGCGCAGGGGCGCGGCGGCCCTCATGCGCCCCCTCGGCCCCGACGGATTCCCGTTGCACCGTGACCGCGCCCTGGCCGGCGGGAGCGCGCCCGTTCCCGAGGAGTCCCCCCAACGCCCCGACGAGACCACCTCCGTCGCCGCGGACCGCATCACCACCTTCGACGTCACCGGCCGGCACGCCGCCGAACCCGTCGCCGAGCTCGCCCCCGACGCCGCGCCACGCCCCTCGGCGGAGCGGGGACCCGGAACGCGCTGGCTCACCCCGATCTTCGCCGGTTTGAGCACGGTCGTCATCGCGCTCGCGCTGTGGATGGCCGGGACCCTCCTCGGGGAGGGCCCGACCACGGTCACCGGAACACCCCCCTCGGCTCCGGGGATCTCCACCCGATCGTCGGCGGGCGTCTCGAACTCCGCGGTGCCCGACCGGCTCCCCGCTCCCGGAAACAACGGCGCGGGCGCGGACGAGGTGACGGTCGGCGCCGCCACGGTCGCGCCCCCACCGGTGTCCCCGGCCGCCTCCCCCGCCCCCATGGGCACCTCTCCCGCCCCGGAATCCTCCCTCCCCGCAACGGGCGGGGGCACCGAGCCGGCACCGAGCGGAGGAGGGACCGCCGGGGAGGCGCTCCCCCGGGCTCCCCAGCCCTCGGAACCCCCCTCCGACGCCCCGGGGCGACCGGAGGAGGGGCAGGACGGCTCCGACGACCTCGTGTCACGCTGGCTGGAGGACCTGCTCGGTCTGCTCGGCCCCCGCGGTTGACGCCGGGGCCGGGCGCCATGGTCTATAGATCGGCGAGCAACGGCCCCGCGGCCACCTCGAGATGGCGCTGCACCCGGTCGATGTCGCGATGCCCCTTGAGGATCTCCAGCAGCTCGAAGACCCAGACGCTCGCCAACGCCCCGACCCGGACGTAGCCGTCGCTGTCGCGGTCGGGCTCCTGTCCCCCGTCCCCCGCTCCGGCCCGGGTGGCCACCCGCCACAGCAGGTCGGTGATCTGCGGCCCCACGTCGGTCCTCACCTCGGCCATGATCAGGGACCGGACGAGCGCGTCGGCGAGCTCGGGCTCGCGCATGAGACCGCGCGTGGCCCGCATGAGCACGTCCACCGCCCGGCCCGCGGCGTCCTCCGCGGTCGGCGGCCTGCGGGCGATCCCCTTCTCCAGGAGCTGGAGCTCCTCGGTGACGACCGCGACGACGAGATCCATCTTCGACGGGAAGTAACGGTAGAGGGTGCCCAGGGCGACCCCGGAGCGTTCGGCGACCGTCCGCATCTGCATGGCCTCGACTCCGCCACGCAGGGTGAGGGCCGTCGCGCTGCGCACGATCCTGCGCCGACGCTGGTTCTGGTTGCGCGCGCGCCGTCCGGCCGGCGCCTGGACCACCACGGTGTCCCGTCCCCCTCGTTGTCCGGCCGCGTCCACGGCGGCACCGGCCGTCCCGGACCGTCCGATCGGGGGTGCTCCACAACGGTCCGTCCTGTCTGGAAATTGTAATCCCCGCCCCCGCCTGCGAGGAGTCCGCGCAGGTCGGAGGGGCGTCCAGGTCCGGTCGACCGAAAAATCGGAACCTGTTCTAGAATTTGACTCGGTTTCCTTCTGGAAAGGGCGGCCATGCGGGAGATCCCTCCGGTCGAGGACCTCGGCGACGGCGTGTGGAGCATCCCCGTCCCCATCCCCGGCAACCCCCTCGGCTACACCCTGGTCTACCTCTTGGAGGCGCCGGGCGGACCGGTCCTCGTGGACGCCGGCTGGCACCACGAGGAGTCCTGGCGGGCGCTCACCACGGGTCTGGAGCGCGCCGGGACCTCCGTGGCCGAGGTGCGCGGGGTGGTGGTCACCCACTTCCACCCCGACCACGCCGGTCTGGCCGGGCGGGTACGGGAGGCCTCGGGAGCCTGGATCGCGATGCACCACGCCGACGCCGCGGTGATCCGCCGTCTGCGGACCCGGCACGACGCGCAACGGTGGGAGGAGGAACGCGCCCGGCTCCGTCGCGCGGGCGCGAGCGAGGACGAGGCGCGCGCCGCCACCGATCCGGCACTGCGCGTCGACCCGCCCGCGCAACCCGACCGGGAGCTCTCCGACGGCGACCTGGTCGACCTGCCGAAGCGGACGTTGCGCACGGTGTGGACGCCCGGCCACTCCCCGGGCCACGTCTGCCTGCACCTGGAGGAATCGGGCCGGCTGTTCACCGGGGACCACGCGCTGCCCCGGATCACCCCGCACATCGGGCTGTACCCCTTCGACGACCCCGACGCCGACCCCCTCGGCTCCTTCCTCGACTCGCTGGACCGGCTCCGCGGACTCGACGCCCACCAGGCCCTGCCCGCGCACGAACGGCGCTTCGGGGGCGTCGCGACGCGGGCCGCCGAGATCGCCGCCCATCACGAGGAGCGCCTGGACCGCCTGCTGGGCCTGCTCGACGGCGAGCCGGCGACCCTGTGGGAACTGGCCGCCGCGCTGGGATGGAGCCGGGACTGGGCGCTGATGCCCCCGGCCTCCCGCCGGATGGCGGCCGCCGAGACCTCCGCCCACCTGCGCGTGCTGGAGCGGCGAGGCGCGGTCGTGGTGACCCGCAGCGCCGACGGGGTGCTGGGATGGCGGGCCCGTGACCCGGTGCGGTGATCGGACCGGCCGCGGAAAACCGCTGACGGAAATGAGTTTTGCGGTCGATCGTCACCTCTCATCCCGCAAAGGGCGTCACCGTAAATTCGCCCGGAAAAGTCAGGTATTAAACTGACCGGTAATGTCCGGGGCGTGTGACGAACGAGGTGATCCGTTGACCCGACTGGACGCGACGGTGTCCACCACTCCGCCCCCGCCCCGCCCCTCCGCGCCCCCGATGGGTTAGTGCCATGCCGCAACACGACCGTCCCCTGCGCATCGCCCTGTTGTCCTACCGCAGCAAGCAGCACTGCGGCGGGCAGGGAGTCTACGTTCGCCACCTCTCCCGCGAGCTGGCGGCCCTCGGACACCACGTCCACGTGTTCTCCGGACAGCCCTACCCCGAACTCGACGACGGCGTGAAGCTGGAGAAGGTCCCCAGCCTCGACCTGTACAACGACGCCACCCCCTTCCAGGCGCCTCCGATGCGGGAGTGGCGCGACTGGATCGACGCCCTGGAAGTCACCACGATGTGGACCGCGGGCTTCCCCGAACCCCTCACCTTCTCGCTCCGGGCGCTACGCGAGCTACGCCGCCGCCGCGGCGAGTTCGACGTCGTCCACGACAACCAGACCCTCGGCTACGGCCTGCTCGGCCTGCGGTCGGCGGGCTTCCCCCTGGTCACCACGATCCACCACCCCATCTCGATCGACCGGCGCATCGAGCTGGAACAGGCGGAGGGCTGGACCCGGCTGTCCAAACGCCGCTGGTACGGCTTCGTGGGCATGCAGGCGCGGGTGGCCCGCCGGCTCCGGCCGATCCTCGTGCCCTCGCGCTCCTCGGCCGACGACGTCGCCCGCGAGTTCGGCGTGCGCCGCGCCGACATCGAGGTCGTCCCCCTCGGCGTGGACACCCGCTTCTTCCACCCGCGGCCGGAGGTGCCCCGGGTCCCCGGCAGGATCGTCTGCGTGGCCAGCGCCGACAGCCCCCTCAAGGGCGTCTCGACCCTGCTGCGCGCGGCGGCCAAGCTCGCCACCGAACGCGACGTCTCCCTGACCATCGTCAGCCGTCCCCGGCCCGGCGGGGACACCGACCGGCTCGTCGACGAACTGTCGCTGCGCGACCGGGTCACCTTCGTCAGCGGGCTCGACGACACCGAACTGGCCCGGCTGATCGCCGCCGCCCAGGTCGCCGTCATCCCCTCGCTCTACGAGGGCTTCTCCCTGCCCGCGGTGGAGGCCATGGCCTGTGCCACCCCGCTCGTCGCCAGCCGGGCGGGGGCGTTGCCCGAGGTCGTCGGCGAGGACGGCCGCGCCGGCCGGCTCATCACCCCCGGCGACCCCGAGGAGCTCGCGGCGGCGGTCGGCGCCCTCCTCGACGACGACGCCGAACGCGCCCGCATGGGCGAGGCCGCCTGGCAGCGGGTGCAGGAACGCTTCACCTGGCGCGCGGTCGCCGAGGCCACCGCGCGCCGTTACGCCGCGGCCGTCGAGGCCGCCCAGGCCCGACCGAGCGGCCTCGGCCCCCGGCTGTAGACCACGCAGACGATTCGAAGGAGCCCCCACTGATCACCGTCGACTTCTCCCTCTTCCCCGTCGGTCCCGGCCACCGCGTGCTGGACCTGGGCTGCGGTGGCGGACGGCACGCCTTCGAGGTCTACCGCCGCGGCAGCGACGTGGTGGCGTTCGACCAGAACGAGAACGACCTCGCCGACGTCGCGACGATGTTCGCGGCCATGCGCGCCGAGGGCGAGGCCCCCCACGACGCCTCGGCCGAGACCGTCAAGGGCGACGCGCTGGACATGCCGTTCGAGGACGCCTCCTTCGACCGGGTCATCGCCGCCGAGATCTTCGAGCACATCCCGCACGACACCGCCGCGATGGCCGAGCTGTACCGGGTGCTCAAGCCGGGCGGGATCGCCGCCGTCACCGTCCCCAGCTGGCTGCCCGAACGCATCTGCTGGGCGCTGTCGGAGGAGTACCACACCAACGAGGGCGGCCACATCCGGATCTACACGCGCGCCGAGCTGGAGGCCAAGCTCAAGGCCACCGGCTTCGAGATCGGTCCGCACCACCACGCGCACGCCCTCCACTCGCCCTACTGGTGGATCAAGTGCGCCGTGGGCACCGGCGACGACGATCACCCGTTGGTCCGGGCCTACCACCGTCTCCTCGTCTGGGACATCCTCAAGGCGCCGAAGGCGACCCGCGTCACCGAGCGGCTCCTCAACCCTCTCATCGGCAAGAGCGTGGTCGTCTACCTCCGCAAGCCGACCGGCGCCGGAAACACCGAATGACCTCACGCGAGCTGCCAGAGCTGCCCGGCGTCCTCAGCGCCGACGACATCGCCCGCACGGCGCGCTACCTGCTCACCTCCCAGGAGCGGTCCGGGGCGATCCCCTGGTTTCCCGGTGGCCACCTGGACCCCTGGGACCACGTGGAGTGCGCGATGGCGCTGTCGGCCACCGGGCACCTGGAGGCCGCGGAGCGCGCCTACGACTGGCTGGCCTCCGTGCAGGACGCCGACGGGTCGTGGCCGGCCAAGTACGGCGGGGGGCGGGTCGTCAACCCCCTCCGCGAGGCCAACCACGCCGCCTACCTGGCGGTCGGTGTCTGGCACCACCTCCTGATCAGCGAGGATGAGGCGTTCGCCGAGCGGATGTGGCCGGTGGTACGCGACGCCATCGGGTTCGTGCTGGGCCTGCGCGGCGGGCGCGGCGAGATCCTGTGGGCGCGCGACCCCGACGGCAGCCCCGGCGACCACGCGCTGCTCACCGCGTGCGCCAGCATCCACCAGGCGCTGCGCTGCGCGTCCCGCCTTGCCGTGCGCCTGGGACGGCCGCGGCCCGAATGGGACCACGCCGCCGCCCGCCTGGCCCATCTCATCGCCGAACACGAGCCGTTCTTCGCCGACCGCGGCCGCTACTCGATGGACTGGTACTACCCGATCCTGGGCGGGGCGGTGCGCGACGCGGCGGCGAAGGAGCGCCTGGCCCAGCGCTGGGACACCTTCGTCGTGCCAGGGCTGGGCATCCGTTGCGTGAGCGATCAGCCCTGGGTCACCGGCGCCGAGACCTCGGAGCTGGTCCTGGCGCTGGCCGCGATGGGCGAGACCGACCGGGGCGCCGCGCTGCTGGCCGACATCCAGCACCTGCGCGACCCCGACGACGGCGCCTACTGGACCGGGTACCAGTTCGCCGAACAGGTCAACTGGCCGGTGGAGCGCAGCACCTGGACGGCCGCGGCGGTCATCCTGGCCACCGACGCGCTGTGCGAGGCGACCCCCGGCGCCAGGGTGTTCACCGACACGGCCGGGGAGGGCTCCGCGGCGGTGGACCCGGCCTCCTGCGGCTGTCCGACGACCGGGGGCTGACCCCGCCGGCCGGCCCGGTTCCGGAAACGGCCGAGGGGCCGGGGAGCGTGCGCTCCCCGGCCCCTCGGCCGTCTGTGGCTTCCTCTCACCCGGTGGGGGCCATGCCGCCACCGCCCGGGAAGCCCGTGCCGGGATCACCGCCCGGATCCGTGCCCCCCGGATCACCACCCGGGTCCGTGCCCCCCGGGTCGCCGCCCGGATCCACGCCGCCCGGATCGCCGCCCGGATCCGTGCCCGGGTCGACCGGGGCGCCCGTGGCCCCGCCGTCGGGGATTTCGACACCGGTGTCGGGGGCCGGGTTCTGGGGCAGGTCCTCCTCGACCGGAGGAGCCTCCTCGTAGCCGCCCGTCTCCTCGGACTGCGGCTCGGACGGCACCTGGGGCGCGTAGTTCTGGGAGCTTCCGCCGAAGGCCGGGGAGGGGAACTCCGCGTACTCGCCGTAGGCGGTGTCGGCGGCCTTCTCCATGAAGGAACGCCAGATCGCCGACGGCACACCGTCACTGGTGGCCACGCCCCACCCGGGGACGATGGTCGTCTGCTTGTTGGTGTTGTAGGCGGTGGCCGCCGTGGCGAGCCTCGGGGTGTAGCCCACGAACCAGGCCGCCACGTTGTTGTCCGTCGTCCCGGTCTTGCCCGCCGCGGGCCGCGAGATCGCGGCGTTGCGGCCGGTGCCGGCGTTGACCACGTTCTGCATGGCGTAGGTGGCGTCGGCGGCCTGTTCCTCGCTGAGGACCCGGTTGCGCTCGACCTCGGGACGCTCCTCCTCGCCGTCGACGTTGAGGATGGAGCGGATCACGTGGGTCTCGACGTGCTCGCCGCCGTTGGCGAAGGTGGCGTAGGCGCCGGCCTGGACGGTGGGCGTGGTGTCGTTGACGCCCAGCGGCATGACCGGGACCAGGTGGTCGTCCAGGCTCCCCTCGGGGATCCCCATCTCGTAGGCGGTCTGGGCGACCTCCTCCAGGCCGACGCGCTGGGCGAGGTCGATGTAGCCGAGGTTGTTGGAGACCCGGGTGGCCTCGATGAGGTTCATCGGGCCGCCGGGCGCGTTACCCGCGTTTTGGACCCGGCTGCCGGCGATGGTCTGCGGACCGCTGCCGTCCACGACGGTGTTGAGCCCCATGTCGTTCTTGAGCGCCGCCGCGAGGACGTAGGGCTTGAAGGACGACCCGACCTGGGCGGTGCCCAGGAAGGCGCTGTCGTACTGGTTCTGCATGTAGTCGGCGCCGCCGTAGAACGCGACCACCTCACCGGTGGCGGGGTCGACCGCGCTCAGGCCGATGCGGACGTCGTCGGCCATCTGCTCGACGTCGACGTTCTCCTCGACCGCCTCCTGGGCGGCCTCCATGAGGTCCTTGTCGAACGTCGTGGTGATCTTGTAGCCACCGCGGTTGATGTTGTCCTCGGTGTAGCCGAGCTGCTCCAGTTCCTTCATCGCCTGCTGGAGCATGTATCCCTTGTAGCCGCTGAGGTCGACCCCCTCCTGGGGGACCGTCTTCTCGGGCTTGGGGAAACGGTACTGGTCGGCCTGGGCCGGGGTGATGCTCTCCATCTGGACCAGACCGTCGACGACGTAGCGCCAGCGCTCCTCCATCTCCGGCGTGGTCTCGCTGTCGGACAGGCCGAACTTGGTGGGCTGCTGGATGGCCGCGGCGAGCAGGGCCGCCTCGTCGGGGGTCAGCTCCCCGACGTCCTTGTGGTAGTAGGCCTGCGCGGCGGCCTGGATGCCGTAGGCGTTACGGCCGAAGTAGATGGTGTTGAGGTACTGCTCGAGGATCCACTCCTTGCTCTGGGAGCGGTCCACCTTCAGGGAGATGATGATCTCCTTGAACTTGCGGGAGTAGGTCTGCTCCTGGCTCAGTCCCTCGTAGTAGTTGCGGACCATCTGCTGGGTGATGGTCGAACCGCCCTGGACCTGCTGACCGGTGAAGGTCGACCAGGCGGCGCGCAGCGTTCCGGTGAGCGAGACGCCGGGCTCGGTCCAAAAGCCGCGGTCCTCTGCTGCGAGGATCGCGTTCTGGACCTCTTCGGGCACTTCCTCCAACGGCACCGGGTCACGGTCGACGCCCCGCTCGGCGAACACCGTCTCGCCGTCGGAGTAGTAGAACGTCGAGCCCTGGTTGGTGGCGCTCTCCTGGGTGGCGTCGGGAACCGGGATGGTCGCGTAGGCGACGCCGAAGCCGGCGACGCCGAGGACGAGGAGGATGCCCGCGGCGATGAGCCCGCCACGGGTGATCCGCCACCACAGCGGCCGCTGCTTCTTCTGCGCCTTCTTCTTGGCCTTCTTGGCCTTGCCCTTCGCGTCGCCCGTCGGTGCCGGCCCCTGCGGGTCTGCGCCGCCGGAGGCCGCGGAGTGGGAGGTCTCTCCCGACGGCGTCCCGGAACCGCCCGTGCCGGCGCCCTGCTGGGCCCCGATCGCGCCGCCCACGACACCGGCTCCCGCCACGGCCCCGGCGGCCGCGACGGCCGCGGTGCCCAGCGCCTCGGTACCGGGGTCGGCCGGGGCGGGGGTGTCGCGCTCCGTGTCGTCGTGGGGGGAGGACGCTGCGCCGTGGGCCGGGCTCTCGGTGGTCTTCTCGTCGTCCTCGTCGTCGTCGAAGACCGGGGTGAAGGCCGCGGTCCCCTCGGGATCCCACGCCCGGGTGGACGCCTCCGCGTCCTCCCCGTCCGCCTCCGAAGCACCACCGGCACGACCCGACGCACCCACGCCACCCGCGGGAACGTCCTCGTCCTCGTCATCGTCATCGAAGACCGGACGGAACTCCGCGGTCCCCTCGGGATCCCACATCCGGGTGGACGCCTCCGCGTCCTCCCCGTCCGCCTCCGAAGCACCACCGGCACGACCCGACGCACCCACGCCACCCGCGGGAACGTCCTCGTCCTCGTCATCGTCATCGAAGACCGGACGGAACTCCGCGGTCCCCTCGGGATCCCAGTTGGGCTCGTCGGCGCGCTCGCCCACGGTGTCGTCCCGATCGGCGGAGGACTCCTGCTCCGTGTCGGAGTCCGCCTTCGCGGCGGACTCGACGGAGTCGGCGGACCCCGCGAGGTCCCGGGGTTCGGCGGGGGCCTCGTCGGCTTCGGGGCCGTCGGCGGTCGAGCCGCCGGCGAACTCCAGGCCGTACTGTTCGGCGAGGTTGCGCGCCACCCCGTCGCGGAAGAAGCTGCCGCTGTCCTTGAAGGCGCTCTCGCCCGAGTAGACGGAGGAGGCCGCGTCATCGCCGTCGGCGTCCTCGGACTCCGTGTCCCGGGCGCGCGCGTCGTCCTCCTTGCCCCCGGTGAACCAGTCGAAGCCGCCGGCATCGGCCGCGGCGTCGTCGGAGGAGCGCTGGGCGTCGTCCGCCGCGGTCTTCTCCTCGGCCCGGTCGGCCGCGTCGTCCGCGGTCGGCTCGTCGCGCTCGGTCCCGTCGGTCTCCTTCGGGTCCGCGGACTCGGCTTCGGGCTCTGCCTCGGTGTCCTTCGGGTCGGTGCCCTCCGGACGCGAGGGAGCCTCGTCGGACTCGGGGGTCACGGAGGTGTCGGGGCTGTCCGGACGGCTGTCCGGACCGTCGCCGTCAGGGCGTTCGCTGGGGTCAGGCTTGTTGGAATCCACGTCGCTCGTCGCAGGAGAGTTGCCGGTTTCGGGCGTATCAGATTCGGGGCGAGGTTCGGTTTCCCCGTCGCCGTAGGTGCTTTCGCTCAGTTCTTCGCCCCCTGGTGTCCTCAATCGCCCACTGCGCGGCGCTATAAGCGTTTACAGGCGTATGACGCGAACGCGGGCCGGTCTGGTTCACAGAAAGAATGGGAGTCGGTTCGGCGCAGCGGGGGATTCGCCGAAACCCTCCGAAACACGATACCCGGCCGTGGCCGCTTCACGGCCTGCGGCCACAGGATGGGAACACGTTCCACCGGGATCTCCCGGCACCGGGACAGCCCCTTTCACCTCCTCCTTCACTTTCCCGGGCGTCCCCACCCGTTTCGTCACACCGACGTCACGGTTGGATATCCGCGCCGCTCCCGGCGACGCCGGTCAGGTCCGGCGTTCCAGGACACGCAGCGAACCCTGCGCGCGGATCTCGACGAAGTCCCCGGAGTCAAGGGCGCGTCGGTAGATGTTGTAGGGCGGGCGCCCCCCGTCGGCGGGATCGGGGAAGACGTCGTGGATGACCAGCGCGCCCCCCGGGGCGACGTGGCCGCTCCACCCGGTGTAGTCGGCCTGGGCGGCCTCCTCGGTGTGACCGCCGTCGATGAACAACATGCCCAGCGGGGCGTTCCACAGCCGGGCGACGTCGGCGGAACGGCCCACGACCGCGATCACCTGGTCCTCCAGGTCGGCGGCGGCCATGGTCCGGCGGAACGTTCCCAGCGTGTCGAGCCGGCCGGTGACCGGGTCGACCATCGACGGGTCGTGGTACTCCCACCCCACCTGGTGCTCCTCCGAGCCGTGGTGGTGGTCGACGGTGACGACGGTGCCACCGACCGCGCGGGCCGCGGCCCCGAGGTAGACGGTGGACTTGCCGCAGTAGGTGCCGATCTCCAGGACCGGCCCGAGCCGCGCGTAGGACAACGCCGTCTCGTACAGGGCGAGCCCCTCCTCGGTGGGCATGAACCCCTTGGCCTCCTCCGCGACGCGCAGGAGGTCGTCGGGCATGGTCGTGGTCACTGCGGTCCGCCTTTCGTCGTGCCTGCCCGCGGGTTGCGCGGTGGGTGGCACGCTATCCGGCCCGTCGCGGCCGCGCCGCGGCGAGGTCACCGCGAACGGCCGGTCCGTCCGTCCGGGAGTGCCACGGGTCAGCCCTTGGACAACCGGGACAGCCGGGTGACCGCCTCGTCCAGGACCTCGTCTCGTTTACAGAAGGCGAAGCGGACCAGGTGGCGCCCCTCCTCCGCACGGTCGTAGAAGACCTGGGCCGGTACGGCCGCGACCCCCGCGGCGCGGGGCAGCGTCCGGGCCAGCTCGATGCCGTCGGTGAAGCCGAGCGGGCGGATGTCGGCCATGACAAAGTAGGTGCCCTGGGGGCGCATGACCTCGAAGCCGGCCGCGCGCAGCCCCTCGGAGAGCCGGTCGCGCTTGGCCTGGAGCGCGTCACGCTGGGCCGCCACCCAGGCCATCTCGGAACGCAGCGCCTCGGCCACCGCGAGCTGGAGCGCCCCATTGGCGGTGAAGGTGAGGAACTGGTTGACGGTGCTCACCGCGCGGACGAGCGGTGCCGGTCCCATGACCCACCCGGTCTTCCACCCGGTGACCGAGAAGGTCTTGCCCACCGACGAGACCGCCACGGTCCGCTCGCGCATGCCGGGCAGGGTGGCCAACGGAACATGGGCGACCCCGTCGAAGGTCAGGTGCTCGTAGACCTCGTCGGTGAGCGCGAGGAGGTCGTGCTCCCGGCAGACCTCGGCGATGACGGCGAGCTCCTCGGGGGAGAACACCGTGCCGGTGGGGTTGTGCGGGGAGTTCACCAGGATCATCCGGGTGCGCGGTCCCACCGCGGCACGCAGTTCCTGCGGATCGAAGGTGAACCGCGCGGCACCTGCCTGGCCCGTGGGACGGAGGGTGACCGGCCGCCGGACGCCCCCGGCCATCGCGATGACGGCCGGATAGGAGTCGTACATCGGCTCGAAGACGATCACCTCGTCCCCCGGCTCGACCAGGCCGAGCACGGCGGCGGCGATGCCGGCCGTGGCGCCGACGGTGACGTAGACCTCGGTGGCCGGGTCGTAGTCCAGGCCGTGGGACTCGGCCCGCGCGGCGGCGACCGCGGCGCGCAGTTCGGGGCGTCCCGGACCCGGCGGGTACTGGTTGACGCCGCCGAGGATGTGCTGGGCGGCGTCGTGGAGCAGGGACGCTGGCCCGTCGGTGTCGGGGAAGCCCTGCCCCAGGTTGATGGCGTCGGTCTCGGTGGCCAGCCGGGTCATCTCGGCGAAGATCGTCTCGCCGAAGTCCCGTAGGCGCGTGACAAGGGGTTCGTCCACGACACGCCAGCATAGACCGGCCGGGGCCCGCGCCCCGGGGCGCGGGCGGCGGCCCCTGCGACGCCCGGGCTCGGGGGTCAGGAGGCGATGCCCCTGCGTACGCGCACCTGGTGGAGGACGTCGTGCAGGCGGGCCATCTCCTCGTCGCTGAAACGCTCGATGAAGCGGAGCATGGTGACGCCGCGGTCGCCGCTGGACCTGAGCACCTCGCTCATGACACGCGCGGTGTGCTCCTCGCGTGTCTCCCTGGGCCGGTACCGCCAGGCCCTGCCGGACTTCTCGCGGTCCAGCAGGCCCTTGTGGTACAGGATGTTGGCCACCGTCATCACGGTCGTGTAGGCGACCTCGCGGTCATAAGTCATGCGTTCGCGCACCTCGCGCACGACGAGCGGACGATCGGCCCGCCACAGTGCGTCCATGATCGCGGATTCGAGCTCGCCGAACTCCTTCTTCAACCCTCCCCACCTCCGATTCGGAATGCTAGGAGTGGAGGTGGGGGCTCCGCCGGGAAACGCTGACCAGCGGAGGGATTCGCAGCCAGGCTCCCTCGAACACGTGCGTTTCATGATCAGCTGCGCCGCGGCGGCGCCCGTTTCGGGGCCTTGGGCCCGATCCGGGCACGGCCGTGGGGTCACATGACCTCGTTGAGGATGACCTGGGTCTGCTCGGCGAGGTTGCGGGGGATGACGTAGGGGCGTTCGGCGTTGATGTCGGGCCAGTTGTCCCCGATGTCCTCGGGCGTGGCGTCGGGGAGCACCACGCCGGGCCCCTCCGCGACGAACACCCGCGCGATGCGCCCGCCCCCCACCGAGTACACCTCTCCGGTGGCCGGGCAGTCCTCGTGGGCGAGCCAGACGACGAGCGGGGTGACCTTCTCCGGTCCCAGCTTCGCGGCCGCGGCCGGCGGGAAGAGGTCCTCGGTCATCCGGGTGTAGGCGAGCGGGGCGATCGCGTTGACCGCGACGTCGTACTTCGCCCCCTCGATCGCGAGGGCCTTGGTGAGGCCGACGATGCCCATCTTGGCCGCCGCGTAGTTGCTCTGCCCGAAGTTGCCGAACAGGCCGGAGGGGGACGTGGTGTTGACGATGCGCCCGTACCCGTGCTCACGGAAATGGCCGAACACGGCCTGCGACACCAGGAAGGTCCCGCGCAGGTGGACCCCGATCACGGCGTCCCAGTCGGCCACGGACATGTTCTTGAACGACTTGTCGCGCAGGATGCCGGCGTTGTTGACGACGATGTCGACACGGCCGAAACGGTCCAGCGCGCCCTCCACGAGCGCCTGCGCGCCCTCCTGGGTCGAGACGTCGTGGGTGTCGGCCTCCGCCACCCCGCCGTCGCCCTCGATCTGCTCGACGACGCCTTCCGGCCCCTCCGCCTCGCCGGTCGTCCCGCCGTCCCGTCCGCCCAGGTCGTTGACGACGACCTTGGCCCCGCGAGCGGCCAGTTCGAGGGCGTAGGAGCGGCCCAGTCCCTGTGCGGCACCGGTGACGACGGCGACCCGCCCGTCGAACCGCAGGTCGGTCATTTCTCCTCCTTGATCCCACCGTGACGTCCGCGGCTCTGCGCGCCGCCCGGACCGTGGTCTTCGACTGTAACTACCCGATCCGCGGAGGGCGCGCGAACCGTTCGGCGGCCGGGACGGTGAGCCCCTGTGCCGCGGCGTCCGCCGTTGGTAGATTCGTGATCTCCCGATCAGCGTCGGAACCGGGAAGCACCTGCCGCGACAACACGCCGGAGGCCGCTCGTGCCGATCCGTGTCATCCAGTGGGCGACGGGCTCGGTGGGACGGGCTGCGCTGCGCGCGCTGCTCGGCCGGCCCGAGTTCGAGCTCGTCGGCGTCTACGTCCATTCGCCGGAGAAGGCGGGGATCGACGCGGGGGAGCTCGCCGGGCTGGGCCCCGTGGGGGTGCGGGCCACGCACGATCCCGAGGAGATCCTGGCGCTGGACGCCGACTGCGTGACGCACACGCCGCTCCCGTCGGCCTTCTTCTCCGAGGACGCCGACGACGACGCCCGGACGATCTGCGCGCTGTTGCGTTCGGGCAAGAACGTGGTGACGACCACGGGGTTCGTCAACCCGCGTACCTACGGGCCGGAGTTGCCCGCCCGGTTGGAGGCCGCGTGTGCCGCGGGCGGCGCGTCCCTGCACGGCACCGGGGTCAACCCGGGTTTCCTGTCCCAGGTCCTGCCGCTCGCGCTGTCGGGTCTGGGCATGCGCATCGACCACATCTACCTGCGCGAGTGCTCCGACTTCGCGGGGAACCCCTCGGCCGACGTCGTCAGCGGGCTGATGGGATTGGGGCGTTCGCCCGACTCCCACGCCCGGACCGTGCGTCCCTTCCGCTCGTTCCACGAACGCTCGTTCGCCGAGAGCATGCACCTGGTGGCCGAGGGGCTCGGCCTGGAGCTCGACGACGTGGAGTCCCGCGGCGAGGTGGTGGTCGCCGACCGTGACTTCGAGATCGCCGCGGGGACCGTCCGGGCGGGCACCGTGGCCGGCGCCCTGTGGACGTTCTCCGGCACGATCGCCGGCCGGCCGGTCATCGACGTCGAGTGGGCCTGCAAGAGCGATGCCAGGCGGGTTCCCCAGTGGGGCCGGCCGGGTGTGGTGCTGCGCGTGGAGGGGGTGCCCGACTACGTGGTGCGCATCGAGGACTTCAACCACGGCCTGGCCGGGGTCGCCGCCTACGCGGTCAACGCGATCCCCGCTGTGTGCGCCGCGCGCCCCGGTATCCGCACCTGTCTGGACCTACCGCTGATCACCGGGCGGGGAACCGTCCGGCTGGGCTGAGAGGGGAACACGTGTCGAACGGCCGCGCCTCCCGTTCCCCGCACCAGCGGGACCGGATCAGGATGAGCGACCACGAGGTCGCCGCCTTCCTCGCCGAACACCGCAAGGTGCAGGTCGCGACCGTGGGCCGGAACGGCGAGCCGCACCTGTCCACGCTGTTCTACGCGATGCTCGAGGGACGGCTGGCCTTCTGGACCTACGCGGCCTCGCAGAAGGTGGTGAACCTGCGTCGACGTCCGACGATGACCTGCCTGGTCGAGGACGGCGAGGAGTACGCGCGGCTGCGCGGTGTGACGCTGTACGGCACCGCCGAGATCCACGCCGACCCCACGACGGTGCTGCACGTGGGCGCGGCCGTCGCGGCGCGGATGGCCGGCGTGGGGGTGGAGGAGCTGGGGGACGTCCGGGCCGGGCTGGAGCGGGCGGGCCGCAAGCGTGTCGCGGTGTTTCTTTCCGTGCGACGTGTGGCCAGTTGGGACCACACCAAGCTGATGAGGTGACGGCCTGATCCGGTCACGGCCACGGGCGTGTGAGCTGGGCCGTCTCCGACCTCCGCGCTCTTCCCCTGGCGCCCGCGTGTGAAATATTGTTAGGTATATCCCAGTGCGGCGCCGCCCCGGGGTCCCCAGCGCGACCCGCGGCCAAGTAGCCTGTTAGGCGAGATTGCCGGCCGGGCGCGTCGCGAGGCGGCCGAGTGGAGTCGCTATACCTATGCCCGCCCTGCGTAAGTGGCCATCTCTCCATCACATTCACAAACGAGCTGCGGAAGAGGGCGATCTCCGCCGTGTCGTCTGAGGCGTCTCAACCCCTGACAGATTTCGGCCCCAACGAGTGGCTGGTCGACGAACTTCACCAGAAGTATCTGAACGACCCGAACTCGGTTGATAAGGCATGGTGGAACTTCTTCGCGGACTACAAGTCCGGAAAGTCCGGATCCACCAGCGCCAACGGGACGGGCACCCCCTCCGGGGGGACGCCGACCGCGTCCCCCGCGCGTGCTTCCGGTGCCACCCAGGCCGCGAAGACCGCTGCCCCGGCCAAGGCCGGCGGCACCACCAAGAACGAGCCGAAGAAGCCGGCCGCCAAGGACGACGGCGGCTCCGCCAAGGAGTCCGGCGGCGTCGACGCTCTGGCCGTCACCGAGGAACGGCTGCGCGGCGCCCCTGCCCGCACCGCCACGAACATGGAGGCCAGCCTCACCCTGCCGACCGCCACCAGCGTGCGGGCGGTCCCGGTGAAGCTGCTGTTCGACAACCGCATCGTCATCAACAACCACCTGCGGCGCGGTCGCGGTGGCAAGGTCTCCTTCACCCACCTCATCGGCTACGCGATGGTGAAGGCGCTTGAGGCGCTGCCGGAGATGAACCACTCCTACGTGGAGATCGACGGCAAGCCGGGCGTGGCCAAGCCCGAGCACGTCAACTTCGGCCTGGCGATCGACCTCAAGAAGCCTGACGGCACGCGCCAGCTCCTGGTGCCCAGCATCAAGGCCGCCGACACCATGGACTTCAAGGAGTTCTGGACGGCCTATGAGGAGCTGGTCCGCAAGGCCCGCAACAACAAGCTGGGGGTCCCGGACTTCCAGGGCACCACGATCAGCCTGACCAACCCGGGCGGCATCGGCACGGTGCACTCCGTCCCCCGCCTGATGCCCGGCCAGGGCACCATCGTCGGCGTGGGCGCCATGGAGTACCCGGCCGAGTTCCAGGGCGCCTCTCCCGAGACCCTGAACAAGCTCGCGGTCAGCAAGGTCATGACGCTGACCTCGACCTATGACCACCGCATCATCCAGGGTGCGCAGTCGGGCGAGTTCCTGCGCCGCATCCACCAGCTGCTGCTGGGCGAGGACGGCTTCTACGACGAGATCTTCAAGTCCCTGCGCATCCCCTACGAGCCGGTGCGCTGGGTTCAGGACATCTCGGTCGACAACGTCAACCAGCTCGACAAGACCAGCCGGGTCCAGGAGCTGATCCACGCCTACCGGGTCCGCGGCCACCTCATGGCCGACACCGACCCGCTGGAGTACCGTCAGCGCCGCCACCCCGACCTCGACATCCTGGAACACGGCCTGACGCTGTGGGACCTCGAACGGGACTTCCCGACGGGCGGCTTCGGCGGCAAGGCCGTCATGAAGCTGCGCGACATCCTGGGCGTGCTGCGTGACACCTACTGCCGCACCGTCGGCATCGAGTACATGCACATCCAGAGCCCCGAGGAGCGGGAGTGGATCCAGTCGCACGTCGAGCGTGAGCCCGAGAAGCTCACCCGCGACGAGCAGCTGCACATCCTGCGCCGGCTCAACAGCGCCGAGGCCTTCGAGACGTTCCTGCAGACCAAGTACGTCGGTCAGAAGCGCTTCTCCCTCGAGGGCGGCGAGTCGCTGATCCCGCTGTTGGACGGCGTGATCTCCAAGGCGGCCAAGAACGGCCTGGACGAGGTCGTCATCGGCATGGCCCACCGCGGCCGGCTGAACGTCCTCGCCAACATCTGCGGCAAGTCCTACGGCCAGATCTTCGGCGAGTTCGAGGGCAACCTCGACCCGCGCAGCGCGCACGGTTCCGGTGACGTCAAGTACCACCTGGGCACCGAGGGCACCTTCGAGACCCCCGAGGGCGAGAAGATCGCGATCTCGCTGGCCGCCAACCCCAGCCACCTGGAGACGGTCAACCCGGTCGCCGAGGGCATCGTCCGCGCCAAGCAGGACATCCTCGACAAGGGGCCGCAGGGCTTCACCGTGCTGCCGATCCTGATCCACGGCGACGCCGCGTTCGCCGGTCAGGGCGTGGTGGCCGAGACGCTGAACCTGTCGCAGCTGCGGGGTTACCGCACCGGCGGCACCGTGCACGTCATCGTCAACAACCAGGTCGGCTTCACCACCTCTCCGGCCGACAGCCGTTCCAGCGTCTACGCGACCGACGTCGCGCGGATGGTGCAGGCGCCGATCTTCCACGTCAACGGCGACGACCCCGAGGCCGTCGTCCGGGTGGCCCAGCTGGCGTTCGCCTACCGGCAGACGTTCAACAAGGACGTCGTCATCGACCTGGTCTGCTACCGGCGCCGCGGGCACAACGAGGCCGACAACCCCTCGTTCACCCAGCCGCTGATGTACGACGTGATCGACGCCAAGCGGTCCACCCGCAAGCTCTACACCGAGGCGCTGATCGGACGCGGCGACATCTCCGTGGAGGAGGCCGAGCAGGCCCTGCGCGACTACCAGCAGCAGCTGGAGCGCGCCTTCACCGAGACCCGCGAGGCCGGCCGCAAGCCGGTGGAGCCGGGCGCGGTGATCAAGCCCGAGGTGTTCGACGAGGGGCGCATCGACCACGCCGCGGTCGAGACCGCGATCAGCTCCGACGTGGTCAAGCGGGTCGTCGAGACCCAGACCGACCTGCCCGAGGGGTTCACCCCGCACCCGCGTCTGCTGCCGCAGTTGCAGCGTCGCGCGCAGATGGTGGCCGAGGACACGATCGACTGGGCCATGGGCGAGACCCTCGCCTTCGGTTCGCTGCTCATCGAGGAGCACCCGGTCCGGCTGGTCGGCCAGGACAGCCGCCGCGGTACCTTCGGCCAGCGCCACGCCGCCCTGGTCGACCGCAACACCGGCGAGGTGCACACGCCGCTCAAGCGGTTCGACAAGGGCACGTCGAAGTTCTACGTCCACGACTCGCTGCTGAGCGAGTACGCCGCGCTCGGCTTCGAGTACGGCTACTCGGTGGTGCGTCCGGACGCGCTGGTGGCCTGGGAGGCCCAGTTCGGTGACTTCGTCGACGGCGCCCAGACCGTCATCGACGAGTACATCAGCTCCGGTGAGCAGAAGTGGGGTCAGCGCTCCAGCGTCACGCTGCTGCTGCCGCACGGCTACGAGGGGCAGGGGCCCGACCACTCCTCCGCGCGGATCGAGCGTTTCCTCCAGCTGTGCGCGCAGGAGAACATGACGGTGGCCATGCCGACCACCCCGGCGAACTACTTCCACCTGCTGCGCTGGCAGGTCAAGTCGTCGTTCCGCCGCCCGCTGGTGGTCTTCACGCCCAAGTCGATGCTGCGCCTGAAGGCCGCCACGTCGGCGACCTCGGAGTTCACCTCCGGCTCGTTCCAGCCGCTCATCCCCGACACCAGCGGGATCAAGGCCGAGGACGTGCGCCGGGTGGTGCTGTGCTCGGGCAAGGTCTACTACGACCTGGACGCGGCGCGGAAGCGGACGGGGGACACCACGACCGCGATCGTGCGGGTCGAGCGTCTCTACCCGCTGCCGATCGAGGAGATCCGCCAGCAGCTCGCGGCCTTCCCCAACGCGGGAGAGGTGCTGTGGGTGCAGGAGGAGCCGGCGAACATGGGGCCGTGGCCGTTCGTGGCGCTGGTCTTCTCCGAGCAGCTCGACCGCCCGTTCACCCGGGTGTCGCGTCCGGCCAGTTCCTCGCCCGCGGCGGGGTCGGCCAAGCGGCATGAGGTGGAGCAGCAGGCGCTGGTCAACACGGTGTTCCCGCCGGCGGACTAGTCATGTACTACACCGATCGGGGTATCGAGGAGCTGGAGCGGCGGCGCGGCGAGGAGGAGGTCTCCCTGGCCTGGGTCGCCGACCAGTTGCGCACGTTCACCGACTTGAACCCGGAGTTCGAGACGGCGGTCGACCGGCTGGCCACCTGGCTGGCCCGGCTCGACGACGACGAGGACTGAGCGGTTCGCGTCCATGAGCGCGGGAGAGGGGTCACGGTCTCGGCCGTGGCCCCTCTCCGTCTGTTGAGGGCCAAGGGAGGGCCAGGGGTTTCCCTGAGAACGCCCTGACTTCCCCCTTGAAGTTGCGACATATCTTGAGACTTCCGCCATCGCGACATATCGTGTTTCCCAGAAGCACAGCGATGGAAAGGGACTGCGATGGCGCGATGGACCATCGACCAGTCGACGACCCGCACCCTCGATGGAATCGTGGCTCTGCGCGTCCGCATCGTCGGCGGTCTTGTCAATGTCCTCCCCACCGACGACCCGGTGACCTTCGAGGTCTCCGACATCGTCGGTGGTCCGGTGCTCGTCTCCCAGGAGGCGGGCATCCTGACGATCACCTACGAGGACCTCACCCGTGAGGGCCTGCTCGACCGGCTCCGGCCACCACAGTTGACGGGCTACCGCGACGTGGGACGGCGCTCGGCCACCATCAGCCTGCGGGTGCCCACCGACTGCCCGATCGACGTGACCACCGTGACCGCCCCGATCGTCGCCGCCGGCGTACGCGCCAAGACCCGGCTGCGCAGCGCCTCCGGTGACGTCACGCTGGACGGCCTCGGCGGCGAGATCGACGTCAACACGGTCTCCGGAGGCCTGGAGGCCCGTGGCCTGTCGGGCAGTCTCGGTTTCAACAGCGTGAGCGGTCGGCTCGCCGTCGCCGGCGACCGGCTCTCCGCCTTCTCCGCCAAGTCCGGCTCGGGACAGCTGTTCGCCGACGTCGACCTCACCCCCTCGGCCAGGGTCCGGCTCGCCTCCGTCTCCGGTGACATCGCGTTGCGGGTCCCCGCGGAGACGTCGGCGAACGTGGACCTGCGCACGGCCACCGGCGCGCTCGACTCCGCGTTCGGCCTGGAGCGGCGCGACCAGCGTGGGCGCAGCCGGCTGAGCGGAACGATCGGCAGCGGCATCGAACCGGCCGACGTCACCACCACGACCGTGTCGGGGTCGGTCTCACTGCTGCGCCGCGCCCCCGACGCTCCGGCCGCTCTCCTGAGGGGGGACGCATGAGCACGATCTTCGGCCACGGCAGGCTCCGGCTCTACCTGCTGAAACTACTCGACGAGAGCCCGCGGCACGGCTACGAGATCATCAGCCTGCTACGGGACCGCTTCCTTGGCGTCTACTCCCCCTCTCCCGGCACCATCTACCCGCGGCTGTCCCGGCTGGAGGAGGAGGGCCTGGTCACCCACGAGGTGGTGGACGGGCGCAAGGTCTACCGGCTCACCGACAAGGGACGCGAGGAACTGCACGCGCGTGCCTCCGAGCTCGACGACCTGGAGCGCGAGATCACCGACTCCGTCCGCGACATCGCCCGCGCGGTCAAGCAGGACGTGCGCGACACGATCAGCTCCCTGCGCGAGGAGCTGAAGTCCGCGGCCGGCGGCTCCCGTGGCAGGCGGGACCGCCAGACCCCGTCCGAGTCGGATGAGGACGTGTGGGCGCGGGCGGGCGCCGAGGACCCCACCGCCTCCGCCGGGCGGTCCCGTGGCGAACGCGGTCGCCACGAACGCGGCGAGGGCGAGGAGGGCGAACGCAAGGGGCCCTGGTGGGGGCACGACTGGGAGCGGTTCTCCCAGGGCTTCCCCGCCTGGGGGCGGCGCGGCGAGCACGGTCAGCGCCCCGAGTTCGAACAGGCGCTCCGCGACTTCTCCGAACGTGTCAGCGACACCGTCCGCGGAGCCGGCGAGACCAGTACGCAGGCCGCCGGCCACCTCCGCCGCATCCTCGACGACACGTTGGAGGTCATCCGTCGCGACATCTCCTCGTGGGGTCCGCCGGAGCGGCAGGACCGGCCCGCCTCCGAGGGGGCGCCGGGCCCACGGCCCCCCGAGCCGGGACCCGCCGGCGAGGGCGACACGCCCCGTCAGGACTCCGGTCCCCGGCCGTCGGACCCCGGCGGCGATCCCTGGGCTTCGGCCACCCGGGAGCCGCCCGCCGACACCGAGGACGGGCCACGCCCCCAGGGCTGATCGACACGGGGCCGCCCCGGCGACCGCGCGGTCGCCGGGGCAGCCCCGTCCGTCGGTCTCAGAGAGTGAAGACGATCTTGCCGAACAGGTCGCCCTCGGCCATGGCCGCGAATCCCTCCGCCGCCCGCGTCAGGGGCAGGACACGGTCGATCTCGGGGCGCACGTCGGTGCGGGCGCACAGGCCGACGAGCCGTTCCAGCTGGTCGCGGGTGCCCATCGTGGACCCGACAACGGAGAGCTGGAGGAAGAACACCCGGGTCAGCTCGGCGGGCGGCGCGTCGCCGCTGGTCGCGCCGCAGGTCACGATGCGCCCGCCGGGCTTGAGCGAGCGCACCGAGTGGGCCCAGGTGGCCGCCCCCACGCTGTCGAACACCACGTCGACCTTCTCCGCCAGCCGCTCCCCCGGTTCCACCGCCGCGTGCGCGCCGAGCTCCAGCGCGCGGGCGCGCTTGGCGGCGCTGCGACTCGTCGCGTAGACGCGGTAGCCGGTGGCCGAGGCGAGCCGGATCAGCGCGCCCGACACGCCCCCGCCGGCCCCCTGGACCAGTACGGACCCGCCCGGCTGAAGCCCGGCCTTCTCGAAGAGCATCCGGTAGGCGGTCAGCCAGGCCGTGGGCAGGCACGCCGCCTCCTCGAACGACAATCCCTCCGGCAGTGGCACGAGGTTGCGGCGGGGCACGGCGACCTTCTCCGCGAACGTACCGTCGTGGACCTCGGACAGCAGGGAGCGGCGGGGGTCGAGGGTCTCGTCACCGCCCCCCGCCGCAACGTCGCCGATGACGCCGTGGACGACGACCGGGTTGCCCTCCTCGTCCAGTCCCGCTGCGTCGCAGCCGAGGATCATGGGGCACCTGTCCGCGGACAGGCCCACCCCGCGCAGGCTCCACAGGTCGTGGTGGTTGAGTGAGGCGGCCTTCACGGTCACCGTCGTCCAGCCGTCGGGGACCTTGGGGGCGGGTCGCTCCGTGGCCTCCAGGGCCGAGAGCGGATTGTCCTTGTCGATACGCGCGGCAGTGATGGCGAACATGGCCCCGACCCTAACCATCCGCCTTCGCCGTGGCCGGAACGGGCTCGGGGAATGTCGCCTCCCGCACGACGCAGAACTCGTTTCCCTCGGGGTCGGCCATGACGACGAGGCGACCGCCGTTGACCTCCGCGACGGGTGCGCAGCGCTGTACCGCGCCCAGTCCGATCAGGCGCGACACCTCCCCGTGGAGGTCCTCGACGACGATGTCGAGGTGCATCCGGTTCTTACCGGTCTTGGGTTCGGGGACGTCCTGCAGGATCAGGTCGGGGCGGAGTCCTCCCGGGTCGCGCAGGAAGATATAGGGCGGGTCCGCCTCGTCCCGCTCATACCCCAGCGCGGCACCCCAGAAGACGGCCAGTCGCTCGGCGTCGCAGGTGTCCAGGACCCAGACCAGTCGCACGATGTTCTCCCGTCCGTCGCGGTGTGGCCGCTCCAGGCGGCCGGTCGATTCCGCCTGCCCGGCACAGGGGGCGGGAAACGGGTGGGGCGGCCCTTCCCCGCGGACCGAGGGTGGGGGCGGAGGTCAGACGCGGCGCGGGGAGGCCTCGGATGCGGTCAGGGTGAACCAGACGGCCAGGCCGGGGCCGTGGCGGCGGGCGTCCCAGTGGGTGGCGAGCGCGTCGACCAAGGCCATGCCGCGCCCGTACTCGGTCTCCAGGGAGAGGGAGCGCACTACGGGGCGGGAGGGAGGATGTCCCTCCCGCGGGCCTTGGTCGCAGACCTCGACGGTCACCTCGTGGGCGTGCCGGCGGACCTCGACCATGAGCATTCCGCCGGGTTCGCCGCTGCGGGTGTGCCGGACCGCGTTGGAGGCGAGTTCGCTGACCAGAAGCAATGCGGTGTCGACGAGGTCGTCGTCGAAGGGGGCGTGCCCGTCCTGTCGCGGGAGCAGGGATGTCTCGACGAACGCCCGGACGTCACGGACGCGTCCCTCCAGACCGGGGAATTGCGCCCTGTGAACATCCTCTTGGCCGCACCCGCACGTTTGCGCGTGTCGCCGCCGTTCGCCGCGCCGGGTATTTCCGGTAACCGGTCCACCACTGGGGGAATGCGTGATCATCCAACCACCCTCGGTCATGGCGCTCGTTGCGAAAAGAAGCCCAGCAGGACTTTCTCCGCATGGCATAGTGGCCATCATGCACGCCCGGAAGAAGCCGTGCAATTGCTTTGGAGAATTCCCCCCAAGTCCCTTCCCTCCTTCGGTGTGAAGTAGCCTTCTCCCGTTCTCCCAACAGCCTCTCCCCCGGAAAAGGAGGCTCCCGGTGGCCGCTGGCTATAACCCCACCGTCCGACGCCGCCGCCTTGGTGTCGAATTGCGCCGTCTGCGAGAAAATGCCGGATTGACCGGAGAAGAAGCCGCCGAACGCATGTCCTGGTCCGGCAGCAAGCTCTCACGCATCGAACGCGGCCAGGTCGCCACGAACTCCGACGACGTGCGCGACCTGCTGGAGTTGTACGAGGTCAAGGACGACGGCCTGCGCCAGACACTGGTCATGCTGGCCCGGGAGTCCCGCAGGCGCGGCTGGTGGCACGTCTACGGCGACATCATGCCCGAGCGCTTCGAGGTCTACCTCGGCCTGGAGCCCGAGGCCAGCACGCTCCGCTTCTACCAGGCCCAGATCGTCCCAGGGCTGCTCCAGACGCAGGACTACGCCCGCGCGTTGCTGGAGTCGCACCCCACTCCCGTCGAACCGCGCGAGATCGAACGGCGGACCGAACTGCGCATCCGACGCCAGGAGATCCTCGCGCGCGAGGATCCGCCGGACGTGTGGGTCATCCTCGACGAGGCCGTGTTGCACCGACCCATCGGAGGCCCGGAGGTCATGGCGAACCAACTTCGCCATCTATCCGATCTGGGACGTAAGACCCACATAACACTACAAGTCCTGCCTTTCGATCGAGGTTCTCATTCAGGACTGAATGGCTCGTTCGACATCCTGGAGTTCGCGGAATCGGACGTCTATGCGCCGCGACTCGTCCATTTGGAAAACCTGACCAGCAGTCTCTACATCGAAAAGGCGAAAGAGGTGCGGTTCTACACGATGGCGTTCGACCACTTGCGTACGGCCGCACTGCACCCCGTGGAGACACGGGGACTCTTGACCGAGTTGGAAGAACAATTCCGGTCGAGAAAAGCAAAGGAAGAAGATGAATAGGGAAGGGGGCGCGGCATGGCCGCGTTTGAAACGGAAGGCGCTCGCTGGCGCACGAGCTCCTACAGCGGTACCGGAGGGGGACAGTGCGTCGAGGTCGCAGACCTGAACAGGAGGATCATGGTCCGCGACTCCAAAACACCGGGCGGAACGGTGCTGGGCTTTCCCCCCGAGGCGTGGGCGGCCTTTCTCGGGGCCGCCGCACGCGACAAGCTCTGACCCCCGCACCGCGGTACCGCAGGTGAAACCCTGCACCGCTTCGAGACCCGACCTCGGTCGGCCGCCCCCATGACGACCGATCCGGAGCGGGAGAACCCCGCTCCGGATCGGTCACTCTGGATCACCGGACGATCACGTCGCGTCCGGTCGGATCACGGCGGTCAGGCCCGCGCCACCCCGTCCTTGCGCGCCTGCGCGGCCACCGCCGCGGAGACCGCCGGGACCACCCGCTCGTCGAACGGGCTGGGGATGACGTAGTCGGGGGCGAGGTCGTCCCCGACCAGGTCGGCCAGGGCGTTGGCCGCCGCCAGCTTCATGTTCTCGGTGATGTCGGTCGCGCGGACGTCCAGCGCCCCGCGGAACACCCCGGGAAAGGCCAGGACGTTGTTGATCTGGTTGGGGAAGTCGCTGCGCCCGGTGGCGACGACGCTCGCGTACGAGCGGGCGACGTCGGGGTGGATCTCGGGGTTGGGGTTGGCCATGGCGCAGATGATGGCGTCCTTGGCCATCGTCGCCACGACGGATTCGGGGACCTCTCCGGCGGACAGGCCGATGAACACGTCGGCTCCGGCCAGCGCGCTCTCGATGGACCCCTGCAACCCGGCCTTGTTGCTGATGGCGGCGATCTCGGCCTTGGCCGCGTTGAGGCCCTCGCGGCCCGCGTAGATCATGCCCTTGCTGTCGGCGACGGCGATGTCGCCGATACCGCCCTCGATGAGCATCCGGGTGACGGCGAGACCGGAGGCGCCCGCCCCCGAGACCACCGCGCGCAGGTCGCCCAGTTCGCGTCCGGTCACCCGGGCCGCGTTGCGCAGTGCCGCCAACGCGACGATGGCGGTCCCGTGCTGGTCGTCGTGGAACACCGGGATGTCCAGGACCTCGCGCAGCCGCCGCTCGATCTCAAAGCACCGCGGCGCGGAGATGTCCTCCAGGTTGATGCCGCCGAAGGAGGGGGCCATGCGCACGACGGTCTCGACGATCTGGTCGGTGTCGGTGCACGACAGCGCGATCGGGACCGAGTCGACCCCGGCGAACTGCTTGAACAGCAGCGACTTGCCCTCCATCACGGGCAGGGAGGCCTCGGGCCCGATGTTGCCCAGCCCCAGAACCGCGGTGCCGTCGGTGACGACCGCGACGACCTTGCTCTTCCAGGTGTAGGTGTCGACGAGTTCGGGGGAGTCGGCGATGGCGCTGCACACCCGGGCCACACCCGGCGTGTAGGCGAGGGCCAGCCCCTCGTGATCGGCGACCTCGACGGACGATTCGACCCGGAGCTTGCCGCCCCGGTGCAACGCGAAGGCGGGATCCTCGTCCAAACGGTCATGGGCAGTGGTGGTCACGTGAAAAACCCCTCGGTCTTCGTGCCCGTCCGCGTCGGCCATGGCGCGGACGGACGTGGATGCCGGGACAGCGCGTGAAGGCGGGTGCTAGGGGAGGCTCCCGGGCCGGGGCTGCCATGCGCCCGGAAGGGAGCCGGCCTTCACGGTGCTCGTACAAGCTCGGCGCTGTCGGTGTCACGGGGATTACCCGTTACGCAATCATCTCACAATGGTGACCGCAGGCACATACCCGCTCCGGAACGATGGGCGCCCACCCCCATCGCGCCCCGCGTGATGCCCGACGGCGCTCCCGGCCACCACCCCCGATCCCCCGGGACGCCGCCGCCCATCCCTGCAAAGGAGACAGACGTGGCCGTGCCAAAGCACCTCGCCGAGTCGGCCCTCGCCGGCCGCCCGTTCCCCATCGCCGCCCTGTCGCTCGTGTCCGTGCTGGCGTTGTCGGCATGCGGTGGCGGAGGTGAGGGCGGGGAAGCGTCCTCTCCGGCACCGAGCGTCGAGGCCGACTCCGAGCTCTCGGCGATGGTCCCCCAGGAGATCCGCGACGCGGGCGAGATCACCGTCGGCGTCGACGCCAGCTACGCGCCGGGCCAGTTCCTCGACACCGACGGGCAGACCGTCATCGGCTTCGACGTGGAGCTGTTCGACGCGGTGGCGGCCAAGCTCGGCCTGGAGACGCGCTGGGAGCCGGCCCCCTTCGGCAGCATCGTCACCGGTGTGGCCTCGGGCAAGTACAACGCCGGCGTCTCCTCGTTCACCATCAACGCCGAGCGCCTGGAGCAGGTGCACATGGTGAGCTACTTCAACGTGGGCACGCAGTGGTTCACCCAGGCCGGCAACCCCGCTGATGTCGACCCCGAGAACGCCTGCGGCAAGCGGATCGCCGTCCAGAAGAACACCGTGCAGGTGCCCGACATCGAGGCCCGCAGCCAGGCGTGTGTCGAGGCGGGCGACCCCGAGATCGTCATCGAGCAGTTCGAGGGCCAGGACCAGGCCACCGAGTCGATCGTCTCCGGCAAGAACGACGCCGCCCTCGCCGACATGCCCGTGGCCGTCTACGCCGTCGAGCAGACCGGCGACCGGCTGGAGACGCTCGGCGAGCAGTACGAGGCCGCTCCTTACGGCGCGGTGGTGAACAAGGAGGAGACCGAGCTCGCCGAGGCGATCGCGGCCGGCTACACCGCCATCATCGAGGACGGGACCTACACCGAGATCCTGGCGAAGTGGGGTCTGGAACAGGGCGCGATCGAGCAGCCCGAGGTCGACCCGGAGATCGAAGAGTAATACCGACGTGACCTCACAGAGAGATTCGCGGACGTCGGAACCCCCGGTTCCGGCGCAGTCCCCGCCCGATCCCATCAAGGCCGTTCCCGTCAGGCATCCGGGGCGGTGGGTGGCCGCGGCCGTCATCGTGGTGCTGGCCGCCATGTTCGTCCACATGCTGGTGACCAACGAGGCCTTCCAATGGGCCTTCGTCTTCGAGAACATGTTCGCCGAACCGGTCCTGATCGGCGTGCGCACCACGTTGCTGCTGACCGTGCTGGCGATGCTGATCGGCGTCGCCCTGGGCGTCGTCATCGCGGTGATGCGCCTGTCCAGCAACCCGGTCCTGTCCGGCATGGCCTGGCTGTACACGTGGTTCTTCCGCGCCGTGCCGCGTCTGGTGCTCGCGGTCCTCTTCGGCAACCTCGGCATCCTGTACCAGCAGATCGAGTTCGGCCTCCCCTTCGACAACTACTGGATGCCCCTGCTCGGGCTGGAGGGTGACGCCCGCGTCTTCAGCCTGGACGCCCGCACCTTCCTCAGCGGCTTCATGGCCGGCCTCCTCGCCCTGGCGCTGTCCGAGGGCGCCTACATGTCGGAGATCGTCCGGGCCGGCCTGCAGTCGGTGGACAAGGGACAGACCGAGGCCGCCCAGGCCCTGGGCATGAACCGGTCGAAGGTGCTGCGCCGTATCACGCTGCCCCAGGCGCTGCGGGTGATCGTGCCGCCCACCGGCAACGAGACGGTGGCCATGCTCAAGGACACCGCGCTGGTGGCCTACGTCCCCGTGACGACCGAGCTGTTCTTCCAGCTCAGCGCCATCGGGTCGCGCACCTTCCAGCTCTTTCCGATGCTGGTCGCCGCGTGCCTGTGGTACCTGGCGATCACCAGCCTGTTCATGATCGGACAGTACTTCCTGGAACGGACGTTCGGACAGCGCGGCGCGCGCGCCGGCGTCGGGGGGCGGTTGCTCAGCGGCGGGGGAGGCAGAGGATGACGCTTGCGGCGGGAGGCCCCGTGTCCGACGATCGCATGGTCGTCGCGGAGAACGTCCACAAGAGCTATGGGCGGGTCGAGGTCCTTCGCGGCATCGACCTGGAGGTGCGCCGGGGCGAGGTCATGTGCGTGGTGGGCCCCTCGGGCTCGGGCAAGTCCACCTTCCTGCGTTGCGTGAACCACCTGGAGAAGATCAACGCCGGGCGGTTGTGGGTGAACGGCCAGCTCATGGGCTACCGCGAGAAGGGCGGCCGGCTCCACGAGCTGCGTGAGAGCGAGGTCGCGGCCCAGCGCCGCGACATCGGCATGGTGTTCCAGCGCTTCAACCTGTTCCCGCACATGACGGCGCTGGGCAACGTCATGGAGGCGCCCGTCCAGGTCAAGGGCGAGCCCAGGGCGCAGGCGCGGGAACGCGCGATGCGGTTGCTGGAGCGGGTCGGCCTGGCGGACAAGGCGAACAGCCTGCCCGACCAGCTCTCCGGCGGTCAGCAGCAACGCGTCGCGATCGCCCGCGCGCTGGCCATGCAACCGTCGCTGATGTTGTTCGACGAACCGACGAGCGCCCTCGACCCCGAGCTGGTCGGGGAGGTCCTCGACGTGATGAAGGACCTGGCCCGCGACGGGATGACGATGATCGTGGTCACCCACGAGATGGGCTTCGCCCGCGAGGTGGGCGACAGCCTCGTCTTCATGGACGGTGGCGTGGTCGTGGAGCGGGGGACCCCGGCGGAGGTGCTGTCCGCCCCCCGCCGGGAACGCACCCGCTCCTTCCTGTCCAAGGTGCTGTAGCGGACCGTCCTGCCCGGTGGACGCGGGGACGCCGCCCCGTCCGGAGCCGGTCTCGGCTACCGTGAACGGGGTGGCGTCCCCGCACGCCTCACGACCAGACCCGTCGATCCCACGAGGAGCAGCCGTGATCCGCCCCGCCCGCCCCGAGGACGTGCCGACGATCCATCGGCTGGTCCGTGAGCTCGCCGAGTACGAGCGCGAGCCCGAGTCGGCCAAGGCGAGCGAGGAGGACTTCACCGAGGCCCTGTTCGGACCGGCTCCGGCCGCCTTCGCGCACGTCGCCGAACACACCGGAGCCGACGGCACCACCACCGTCGCCGGTTTCGCCCTGTGGTTCCGCAACTTCTCGACCTGGACCGGGCGGCACGGCATCTACCTGGAGGACCTCTACGTCCGCCCGGAGCTGCGCGGCCACGGTTACGGCAAGGCGCTCCTGACCGAGCTCGCCCGCATCTGCGTGGAGCGGGGCTACACCCGGCTGGAATGGTCGGTGCTCGACTGGAACGCCCCGTCGATCGCGTTCTACAAGGCGCTGGGCGCCCGTCCCATGGACGAGTGGACCGTCTACCGGCTGGACGGCGAGGCCCTACGGGAGCTGGCGGGCTGACGCCCCTTCCCGGCCGGTCCCCGGCGGCCCGAGGCGGTGGGACGTCCAGGTGCGGTCAGGCGCCTCGGAGGTAACGATCCCGCCGCTGTCCGCGGACCGAGCCGGTTGTTGTGTCACCAATCGTCCTCTCCTGCCGCCCGGCGGGCACGTCGATCGACGAACACAGATCGAATCGCGTGCGGCACGGGGAGGGCTGACAAGATAGATTGCTCTCAAGCGGCAATCTCGCTTCCCGGAGGAGGGACGTGACCGAAGAAACCGCCGTGCCGATGACAGGCGGAACGGACGTACGGGACGCGGTGACCGTCCGCATGCCGGCGGACAGCGCCTACCTGTCCGTTCTGCGAACGGCGACGGCAGGCCTGGCCGCCCGGCTCGATTTCACCCTCGACGAGATCGAGGACCTGCGTATCGGGGTGGACGAGGCCTGCGCCATGCTGCTCTCCCAAGCCCTGCCCGGCACGGATCTCACGACCGAGTTCGAACTCACCGGTGACGGCATGCGCATCGCCGTCTCGGTACTGACCGCCGACGGCCGGTTGCCGGCCCGCGACACGTTCGCGTGGACCGTCCTCTCGGCCCTGGCAGGCGAGGTCGACGCCCATGTCGGCCCTGACGACCGAGTGTCCATCGTCCTGCACAAACGCCGCGACGTGGTGGAGTCGGCGTGAGCGAGAGGGGGCCCGCTCTGACGGCGAAGACGGAGCACGCCGTGCCCGATCGGGCCCGTGCACGAGAGTTGTTCGAGCGCCTGAGCGAGCTTCCCGCGGACGCGCCGGAACGGCAGCGGATTCGCGACGAACTCGTCGAACTCCACCTTCCCTTGGTGGAGTACCTGGCGCGACGCTTCCGCAACCGTGGCGAGTGGTTGGACGATCTCACCCAGGTCGCCACGATCGGCCTGATCAAGTCGATCGACCGGTTCGACCTGGAGCGCGGCGTGGAGTTCTCCACCTACGCCACGCCCACGATCGTCGGCGAGATCAAACGCCACTTCCGGGACAAGGGCTGGGCGGTGCGGGTGCCGCGCCGGCTCCAGGAGCTGAAGCTCTCGCTGACCAAGGCGGTCAGCGACCTCTCCCAGCGCGAGGGTCGCGCGCCGACAGTGCACGAGCTGGCCGAACACCTGGGCATGACCGAGGAGGAGGTCCTTGAGGGGCTGGAGTCGGCGAACGCCTACTCCACCGTCTCCCTGGACGCTCCCGACAGCGGTGACGAGGACGCTCCCGCGGTGGCCGACTCCCTGGGGATCGTGGACGACTCCCTCGAAGGCGTCGAGTACCGCGAGTCCCTCAAACCGCTGCTGGAGCAGCTTCCCCCGCGCGAGAAGCGGATCCTGCTCCTGCGGTTCTTCGGCAACATGACGCAGTCGCAGATCGCGACGGAGCTCGGCATCTCCCAGATGCACGTGTCGCGTCTGCTCGCCCGGACCCTGGCCCAGCTCCGCCAGGCCCTCACCACCGACGACTGAACCCGTGACGTCGAGTGGCCCCCGAGGAGGTTCCCCGGGGGCCACTCGACGTCACGGCCGCTTGACGGCTCACCCCTGCCTGGAGCGCCGGGACGCTCCCCCGGCCTCGTCGGGGAACAGGGTCGCCGTGGTCGACGGCGCCAGGACCAGCGCGAGGGCGGCGACGGCGAGCGCGCCGAGTCCCAGCGCGGCGGCGTACTGCTCGCTGGTCCACAGATAGTAGGTGGTGACCAGCGCGAAGATCTGGGTGAGGACGACCGGCGTGCGCGCCCAGTCGTGCAGCGTGAACAACCCCCAGGCGACATAGCCGAGCGCCGCGGCGCCACCGAGCACGAAGACGACCAGCGGCAGACCGAAGGAGCCGTCGGCGCCCCGCCCCAGCAGCGTGATGGCGAGGACGTAGATCCCTCCGACGGCCAGACCGAGCCCGAGGAGGGCCTCGATCAGGGCGGCGAGGGCGATGGTGAGCGGACGTCGGAACACGATTTCACTGTAACCGCCCGCCACAACAGGCCGGCGCCGCCCGGGCGTCCGCGCGGCGGTCACTAGACTGTGCCCGTGCGCGCGCTGTTCATCGTGAACCCCCAGGCCACCACGACGACCCCCCGGGCGAGGGACGTGATCGTGCGTGCCATCGCCAGCGACCTCGATGTGGACCTCGTCCAGACCGAGTACCGTGACCACGCCAAGGAGCTGGCCCGGCAGGCCGCCATCGAGGGCTATGAGCTCGTCATCAGCCTCGGCGGCGACGGCACGGTGAACGAGGTGGTCAACGGCATCCTCACCGCGCCACCCGAAGCCGAGCGTCCGGCCTACGCCGCGCTGCCCGGCGGTAGCGCGAACGTGTTCATCCGCGCGTTGGGCCTGCCCCCGGATCCGGTCGAGGCGACCGGGGCGGTCCTGGAGGCACTGCGCACCGGTTCCCAGCGCACGGTCGGGCTGGGACGGATCGACGGTCCCGAGGACGGCCGCTACTTCACCTTCTGCGCGGGGTTCGGCTGGGACGCCGAGGTCGTCCACGAGGTCGAGCGGCAGCGTCGCCGGGGCCGGCGCGCCTCGCCGGCGCTGTACATGGGCATCGCGCTGCAGATGTTCCTGAAGGGCGAGGAGGTACGCGACCCGTCACTGGAGCTGGAGGTGCCCGGGCGCCCCTTGTCGAAGGATCTCTACCTCGCGCTCGTGACGAACACGACCCCCTGGACCTACGCGGGGACCCTCCCGGTGCAGCCGACGCCCCGTTCCCGGCTGGGCTTGGGGCTGGACGCGTTCGCCCTGACGCAGGCGGACGCGCTGACGACGGCCGACCTGCTGCGCCGGATGCTCTCCCCCCGGGGGGTACCACCGGCCGGGCGGGGCTATGTCACCTGGCACAACGAGGAGCGGTTCACGATTCGAACGCGGCGTCCGAGGGCGTTCCAGATCGACGGGGAATATCTGGGCCACCGGAAACAGGTCGATTTCCGATCGGTTCCAAAGGCATTACGAATGGTGTGCTGAAAGCGCACGAGAACATCGCCGTAAACGGCTTGTGACGCACACGACACCTTATCGGTAAGGATAGACCACGCGAGCTCTTGCATGCGCCGATCAAGCCTGACAGGCTCAAAGTATCGCCGCACGTTACGGGCAGGTTAACGGTTCGTTCCGAGGTTGGCGGTCCGACACCCGGGTATCCGCGCAGGGTGGACCGCAGGGACGGGTCGGGTCCGGCCCGTACACCCGGGCGTAAGCGAATCGGGGACCAACGACGAGGTGGCCCCGACAACAGCGTCTACCTTCGTGAATTCGTTCACAAGGCACACGCCCCCGATCGCCTCACCGAGGAGTGACCCGCATGGACTGGCGCCACCAAGCTGCCTGCCGTGACGAAGACCCCGAGCTGTTCTTCCCCATCGGAAATTCCGGGCCGGCACTGATCCAGATCGAAGAAGCCAAAGAGGTGTGTCGCCGCTGCCCGGCGATGAACGCCTGCCTCCAGTGGGCCCTGGAGACCGGACAGGACGGCGGCGTCTGGGGCGGGATGAGCGAGGACGAGCGCCGGGCGCTGAAGCGCCGTCGCGGCGCCTCCTCCCTGCGCCGGCTGCACACCACGGTCTGACGTCCCTCACACGAGCCCCGGCCGGCGTCACTCCCGACACCGCCCCCTCCGGACGGGAGCGGCGCGGAACCCCCCGCCCCGCTCCCGGTCTCACGGGACCGGCATCTGCTCCTCGTGCTCCACGGGGAGCTCGATGGCCACCTCGGTGCCGCCTCCCTCGCGCGGCCGGAACTCCAGCCGGCCCCCCAGCTCCCCCACGACCAGGGTCCGCACGATCTGCAGACCGAGACTCGTCGTCCCTTCGACGTCGAACTCCTCGGGCAGCCCTCCGCCGCTGTCACGGACCTGGATCATCAGGCGGCTCCCCGCGTCCTCGGCACCGGGCAACGGGTCCTCCCGGCGGACGGCGACCTCGATGTTGCCCGGACCGTAGGCGAGCCCGTGCTCCACCGCGTTCTGGACGAGCTCGGTCAGGACCATCGACAGCGGCGTGGCCACGAGCGCCGAGAGCAGGCCGAAGTTGCCGTTGCGGCGCGGGACCACCGCGGTGCCGGTGGACGACACCTCCGCGGCCATCTCGATGACCCGGTCGGCGATGTCGTCGAAGTCGACGATCTCGTCGGGGGTGTGCGACAGCATCTCGTGCACGATCGCGATGGACCCCACCCTGCGAACGGCCTCGTCGAGCGCGGCCCGCCCCTCGGGGATCTGGAGCCGGCGGGCCTGCAACCGCAGTAGGGCGGCGACGGTCTGCAGGTTGTTCTTCACCCTATGGTGGATCTCACGGATCGTTGCGTCCTTGGTCATGAGCTCACGCTCACGCCGACGGAGCTCGGTGACGTCGCGGACCATGATCAGCGCCCCCGTCCGCACCCCGCTGATGACCAGCGGGATGGAGCGGAGCTGGATCGTCGAGCCGCGCGCCTCGACCTCGGCCTCCTGCGGGATACGTCCGCTCGCGGTCCAGTTCAGCGACTCGTCCCTGGGGTCTCCCGTCAGGGCGAGGTCCAGCGTGGTACGCGCCAGGCGGGTTCCGACGAGGTCGGCGGTGAGCCCCAGGCGACGGTAGGCCGACAGCGCGTTGGGGCTGGCGTAGACGACACGTCCGTCCTGGTCCAGGCGCAGCAGACCGTCCCCGACCCGCGGCGAGCGCACCATCAGCGGCCCCTGGTCGCTGAAGGGGAACTCGCCTTCGGCGATCATCTGCGCGAGGTCGCTGGCGCTTTGGAGGTAGGTCAGCTCCAGTCGGCTGGGCGTGCGGGCGGAGCTGAGGTTGGTGCTGCGCTGGATGACGCCGAGCAGGTTGCCCTCGCGACGGACCGGGATCGTCTCCTCGCGCACCGGCACCCCACCCGACCAGTCCGGATCGCCTTCGCGGCAGATACGGCCCTCGTTCCAGGCGCGGTCGATGAGCGCCCGCCTGGCCACGGCCTGCGGCGTGAGCGGGGCCGTCTCCGTGGAGCCGGGCTCATCATCACGCAGGAAGGTCTCGACGAGGTCGTCCTGGAAGGCGGTGGGACCGGTGGTGGGACGCATCTGGGAGACGGCGACCCAGCCGCTGTCGTCCCGGAGGCGGACCCACAGCACCAGGTCGGCGAAGGAGAGGTCGGCGAGGAGCTGCCAGTCGGAGACCAGGGCGTGCAACCACTCCAGGTCGGCCGTCTTCAGCGCCGTATACCGTCGGATCAGATCGCTGAGGTGAGGCACTCACAAATCATCCCACGAGTGCGGGCATACTCAAGGAACGCGTCTCTCCACAACTGGTCCAGACCAGTTGTGGCCGTAAGGCCCCTGCCACTGGGAAACGGGTCTCTCGGCTGCGAGGATGCGGCACATGCTGAACGGGTGGGAAGCGGTGGAGGAAACCGACGTGACGGGTCAGCGAACACTCGAGGACGGACCGCGAGTTCCAAAGTACTACCAGGTGAAGAAACAACTTCTGGAGCTCATCGAGGCGATGCCGGCGGGCAACCCGGTTCCGCCGGAGCGCGCGCTGGCCACCCAGTTCGGGACGTCGCGCACGACGGTGCGCCAGGCCCTGACGGAGATGGTCGTCGAAGGGCGCCTGCTGCGGATCCAGGGCAAGGGCACCTTCGTGGCCAAACCGAAGGTCGCCCAGGTCCTGCAGTTGACGAGTTACACCCAGGAGATCCGTTCGCACGGGTTGCATCCGGCCACCCGGATCCTCGACGTCAGCTACGTCAACGCCGACGACGAGCTGGCCGAGCTGCTGGCGATCCGCTCCGGCGGCCGCGTGCTGCGCATCGAGCGGCTCCGGTTGGCCAACGGCGAGCCCATGGCGGTGGAGACCGCGCACCTGGCCGCTCGTCGCTTTCCCGGCCTGCGCCGCCAGCTCGACCGCTACGCCTCGTTGTACGAGGCGCTCGCCAGCGCCTACGACGTACGGCTGGCCGAGGCCGAGGCGACGATCGAGACGGTCCTGGCGACCCCCAACGAGGCCCGACTGCTGGGAGTCGACGTGGGTCTTCCCCTCGTCCTGCACTGCCAGCACAGTTTCGACGCCGACGGGCACCCGGTGGAGTGGGTGCGCACGCTGTACCGGGGCGACCGCTACAAGTTCGTCACCCGGTTGCGGCCTCCGAAGGAGTGATGTCGCGCGCACCGGCGCGTCCCCCGCCGGTGCGCGGGCGTTGTGCCCGCATGAAGAGCCTTGTCCCCGTGTGGGGGAGATCACTACGCTCCTGTTACCGACAGGTAAGTTCCAAGGAGTGTGAACGCCCACATGAGCCCCTCCCCCTCCCCGGGCCGTCTCCGTGGCCACGGCGGAACCCACGCCGTCGATGTGGCCCTGCACCACGGCGTCGACACGATGTTCACCCTGTCCGGCGGGCACGTGTTCCCCCTGTACGACGGCGCGGTCAAACCGGAGCCCCGGATGCGGCTGCTCGACGTCCGACACGAGCAGACGGCCGTGTTCGCGGCCGAGGGCATCGGCAAGCTCACCCGGCGTGCCGGCTGGGCCGTACTCACCGCGGGTCCCGGCGTGACCAACGGAGTCAGCGGTGTCACCACCGCGCACTTCAACGGCTCCCCACTGGTCGTGCTCGGTGGCCGCGCCCCTGACGGGCGCTGGGGCCAGGGGCTGCTCCAGGAGCTCGACCAGCCCCCGTTGCTCGCCCCGGTCACCAAGAGCGCCCGGACCGTGCACGAGACCGCGGGCATCGGCGCGGCCGTCCACGAGGCGTTCGTGCTGGCCAACACGGCCCATCGAGGTCCGGTGTTCCTCGACATCCCCATGGACCGCCTCTACGACCAGGCCGAGGTGGAGGCACCCGCGTCGGCTCCCGCCCCCGACAGGACCCCCGACCCCGACGCGGTCGCCGCCGCCGCGCGGCTGATCGGCGAGGCCAAGCGTCCCCTGTTCGTGTTCGGATCCGACGTGTGGCTCGACCACGCCGAGCAGGCCGCCCTGGAGGTGGCCGAGGAGCTCGGCGTCCCGGTGATCACCAACGGCCAGGGGCGCGGGGTGCTGCCCGGAGGCCACCCCCTCCTGGTGACACGGGCACGCGGACTCGCCTTCGGCCAGGCCGACCTCGTCGTGGTCGTCGGCACCCCCCTGGACTTCCGGATCGGCCACGGCCTGTTCGGGGGACGCGACGGGGCGCCGCTCGCCAAGGTGGTCCACATCGCCGACTCCCCCGGCCAGATCGCCGCCCACCTGACCCTGGCGGCCTCGGTGGCGGGAGACCTGTCGACGATTCTGCGGGGCCTGGGGGACACCGCGGCCCCCGGCGCCTCGGTCAAGGCGTGGCGCACCCAGCTGGCCGAGGCCAACGCCGCGGCGGTCGCGGCGGACGCCGAGGCGTTGGACAGCGACGCCGACCCCATCCACCCCGCCCGCGTCTACGGCGAGCTGAACCGGCTCCTCGCCGACGACGCCGTGGTGATCGGCGATGGCGGCGACTTCGTCTCCTACGCCGGCAAGTACGTGGAACCCGCCCGCCCCGGAAACTGGCTGGACCCCGGCCCGTTCGGCTGCCTGGGCACCGGCATGGGCTACTCGATCGCCGCCCGGCTCGCCCGGCCGTCGTCGCAGGTGGTGACCCTGCTGGGAGACGGCGCCGCGGGCTTCTCGCTGATGGACGTCGACACCCTGGTGCGGCACGGACTCCCCGTCGTCATGGTGTGCGGCAACAACGGGATCTGGGGGTTGGAGAAGGCCCCCATGCAGATGATCTACGGTTACGACGTCATCGCCGAGCTCGCGCCGCAGACCCGTTACGACGAGGTGGTGCGCGCGCTGGGAGGCGGCGGCGAGCTCGTCACCGACCCGCGGGAGATCGGCCCCGCGCTGCGCCGGGCGTTCGACTCCGGCGTGCCCTACCTCGTCAACATCGCGACCGACCCCGACAACGTCTACCCGCGCAAGACCATGGGCGTCTGAGCGTCACGCGTTCCCGCCCGTGTGTCGGGCGGGAACGCGCGGCTCGCTGGCCTTCCCGTCCCCGATACGCCAGGCTCATGCCATGGCGGATCGCTTCTGGCCCCTGTACGACCTACGGATCACCACGCCACGGCTCGAACTCCGGCTCCCCGATCTGGAGCTGCTCACCGCCCTGGCCTCCCTCGCCGCCGAGGGGGTGCACGAGGAGTCGGCGATGCCCTTCACCGTGCCGTGGACGGCGGGCTCCCCCGAGGAGCGCGGCCGCTCGGTCATCCAGCACAACCTGGGGCTGATCGGCCAGTGGCGGCCGGAGTCGTGGGCACTGGGCCTGGCCGTCCTCCACCGGGGGACGGTCGTCGGCCTCCAAGACCTCTTCGCCACCGACTTCGCGGTCACCCGCGAGGTCGAGACCGGCTCCTGGCTGGGCCTGGCCCACCAGGGACAGGGGATCGGCACCGAAATGCGGGCCGCCGTCCTGGCCCTGGCCTTCGAGGGACTGGACGCCCACTGGGCGGTCTCCGGGGCGATGACCGACAACCGGCGTTCCCTGGGAGTGTCGCGCAGGCTCGGCTACCGGCCCGATGGCCACAGCGTCGTCGCGGTCCAGGGACGGGCCCGAACCGTGCAGCGCCTGCGTCTGGACCGGGCCGCGTGGCAGGCTCACCGCACCGTGTCGGTCGAGATCGGGGGTTTGGAGCCCTGTCTGCCCCTGTTCGGCTGTTAGCCCGGTCGTGTCGCCGCGGCCCGTCCGGCCGGCTTCAGCGCGCGGCGGTCAGGAAGCGTTCGCGGTCCACCACGACCCGCTCGACCGTCCCCTTGGCCACCGGCCGCCCGTCCTGGGCGAGTTCGACGTCGAACACCAGACGGCCGCCCGCGACCTCGCGCAGCAGCGCGGTGGCCACCACGACCACGCCCGGGGAGGAGGGCGCGAGGTGGGCGAGGTCGACACGGGTGCCGACACTGGTGCGGCCTTGCTCCAGGTGGTCGCGCACAGCGGCCACGGTCGCGGCCTCGACGAGGGCCACGGCGCGCGGGGTGCCCAGAACCGGCACGTCACCGCTGCCCAGTGCTACGGCGGTGTCCTCCGCGGACACCGTGTGCTCCACCCGGCCGTGCAATCCCGTGGAAATCGTCATGGTCGACAGTGTCTCGGAACGTCACTGGACGACGGCGAGCAGGTCCCCCTCCTGCACCACGTCCCCTTCGCCGACGTTGAGGCTGATGACGGTCCCGGGGTCCTCGACCAGCACCGGGATCTCCATCTTCATGGACTCCAGGATGAACAGCGTGTCCCCTTCGGCGACCTTCGTCCCCTCCGCGACCATGACCTTCCAGACGTTGGCCACCATCTCAGCGCGGATTTCGGTCATCTCCGACTCCTCATTCTCGTCCGGCCCCCGCATGGCGCCGTGATCGACAGCCGATCCTATGGGAGTACCCACGGGTAGATTCACCAGCGCGACCGGGGCCGGTCCAGCACGCGCGCCACCGCGGCGACCACGTCGGGATCGTACTCACGGTCGGTGTCCATGCGCAGACGTTGGAGTACCGCCTCGATCCGGTCGCGGTCGGTGGACTCGCCGACCAGGTCGTCGAAGGCGTTGGCCACCTTGATGATCCTGCTGGCCAGCGGCGGCGGCCCGGTCTCGCCCTCCCCCGCGGAGGGCTCGCACTGGCGGCGCACGATCTCGGCGACGTTGTCGAGCACGCCGGTCTCGCGGATCACCGCCGACCCCAGCTCGGCGATGCGTCGCTGCTCTCGGGGAGGGGCGAGGACGGTGGCGCCGCTGGGGATGGGGTCGCGCAGCGACAGCTGGCCGATGTCGTGCATGAGCGCCGCGTACTCCAGCTCCAGCAGCTCCGACTCGCGCATTCCCAGTTCGCAGCCTACCGCGTGGGCCAGCCTGCTCACCCGCCGCGAATGGCCGGTCTCGACGTACCCGCCCACCTCGGTGACCCGCGAGAGCGCTCGCACGGTCTGGAGATAGGTCAGGCGGATCTCGGCGAACCTGCGGAAGGCGACCTGGGTGACGATCAGCGGCGCCGTGAAGACCAGGAGCGCGGCCAGCCCCATGACACTGGAGGCCAGGGCGATGAGGATGCCCGACGCACCGGTGGCCACGCTGATGGGGAACTGGGCGCGCACCTCGTCGCGGAAGGCGACGGGGAACCGGGTGCGCAGGCGTTCGGCCCGCAGCACCGCGGCGATCACGGAGTCGGCCAGCCAGGACAGCATGACGATCGAGGCCATGGCGGTGAGGGCGAGCCACCAGTGGGGCTCGGGCGAACCGAGCACCGAGGCGAGCGGCCGGAAGGCCAGCGCGACAAGACCGATGACCAGCAACCGCCGGGCGAGGTCGCCCCAACGAGGGATCCGCCCCACGGCGACGTGGGGGAGCTCGCCCAGGGCCAGGCCGACCGCGGTGACCGCGATGACCTGGGCGGCGCCCTGGGCCACGGGGTCGGCGCCGACGGTGAGCAGGAACGTGTAGCCGAGGGCGCTGGCGGAGGCGATCGGCGACACCTCGCGCTGCCCGGGCAGCGCGATCCGGGCGAGCTCGCCGAGAGCGATCAGGATCCCGAAGGCCAGGGCGATGCGGGGTTCGGCGAAGCCGGTGAGGAACGTCCACACCAGGGATCCGGCGGCGCACAGCGCCGCCGTGGCGATCAGCAACGAGCGCACCGGGTCGATGCGCTGACGGACCTGCCGACGCGCCGACCGCGCTCCCCGCGTCCCCATCACTCGCCCTCTCCGGCGACCCGCAGCGGCACGCTGGGATCGTCGTGATCCTGCTGGGAGACCTCGGCCATGTCGCCGTCGGGAAGTTCCACGATGTCGGGGGCCTCCCAGCCGTCCCGGGACACCGCGCTGATGAGGGCGTCCACCATGACCGGGTCGAACTGCGGACCGGCGCAGCGGCGCAGCTCGGCGAACGCCTCCTCGGTGCTGCGGGCCTTGCGGTAGGAACGGGTCGACGTCATGCAGTCGAAGGCGTCGGCGACGGAGATGATCCGGGCGAACTCGGGGATCTCCTCACCGGCCAGGCCCATGGGGTAGCCGCGGCCGTCCATGCGCTCGTGGTGGTGCATGATCCCGGCCAGGGCCTCGTCGAGGAAGCCGATCTCGCGCACGATCTCATAGCCCCGCATGGGGTGGAGCTGGATCGCGGCGTACTCCTCCTCGGTGAGCTTGCCCGACTTCTGCAGCACCTTCGTGGGCACCCCGAGCTTGCCGACGTCGTGGAGCATGCCCGCGTAGCGGATGGTCTGGACCCGTTCGGCGTGCATCCCCAGTTCCTGGGCGATCATCGCCGACGCCTTGGAGACCCTCATGCAGTGGCCCCGCGTGTAGTAGTCCTTGGTCTCCACCGCCTGACACAGGGTGGCCAGCGTGGAGTCGTGGGCGCGCTGCTCGGAGATGTACTGGTCGAAGGCCCAACGCGCGATGAACAACGGCAGCAGGACCAGCGGCACGGCGAACGCGCCGACGGCCCCCCATATGGCCGCCACGCACAGGCCCAGCACCGAGTAGCCCACCGAGGACAGCTCCAGCGTGGCCAGCGGGCGCCAGCGGACGCGGCGGGGCCGCTGCCAGCGGACCACCCCCAGGCACCACATGAGACCGGCGACCAACGCGATGTTGACGAAGGTGTGGACGAGCAGGGCGCCGGAGAACGGGATGACGATCCACGGGAAGTCCTCGGGGCCGGGAACGCCCTGCTTGCCCCCCAGCATGAGGAAGACCCAGCCGGTGACGAACCCGGTGAGGCCGAGCTGGGCGCCGTTGAACAGCCGTTTGACCAGCGTCTGGCGCCGCACGGCCAGACAGGAGCCGAACCCGACGACGGCGGCCCCCACGGGGCCGGTCAGGACCACCGCGGCCAGGGCGATGGCCGCGCTCGGCGAGATCCCGGTGTTCCCGTTGTCCACGACCGTGGTGATGGACTCGGCCACGATGAAGAGGACGACGAGGAGAACGAGCGTGACAGGGTCGATGCCGTCGTAGGAGCCCAAGGTCAGGACGAGGGCGGCAGCGAGCCCGATGAGACCCACGTACAACCGCGCGGCCACGGGAAGCGCACGCAATTTCCTGTTACCTCCGGTTCGATACCGCCCCGTCCGGTGCGTTTCTCAGCGTTCGCGGCGCACTACCACCAGTTCCAACCGCCATAGGCGACGGCAATCTGGGCAGCGGAGATAAGGAACAGGGCCAGCTTTAGCGGAAACGGACTCATGTCCCTGCCTCTCCTCCTTGCGCGGCGTCGCACGTCACACCCCCTGCGCGCGACACTCGAAATTACCCCATACGGTCGATATAGCGGTCAGTTTAGCGGCAGCGCCCAGGGCCCTCATTGCGATATCCCGAACCATGAGACGGGTGAACGACAGAAAGGCCCGGAAGGATTTCTGGAAAAGCTAAATACGAATGCTATTCGTAATGCCTACGGTCACTCTCCGCAGTCACCACCACCGTACGATTCCTGCGCGATCGCCGGCACACCCGATGATCTTCGACGGACCGCCACCCTCGGCCAACCTTGACGGTCACTCTGGGTAGTCGGGTTCTGACTCTTGCGACACACACGTTTCGTCGCCTCTCAGCCAGGCCGGCACGGGGCCGGACAGGTTGGGCCGGGCGTGTCGCGCCACCGCCGGCATCGCCCACCGACGGTACCAGTGTCCGAAACCCCCGCGCCTGTCCTCCCCGTGTGATCCACCCCGACACACGTCGGCGGCGACCGGATCGCTCCCGGCCGCCGCCGACGTGCCGCGTCCGCGCCCGTCGCGCGGGCGCGCGGCGACTACTCCGCCGCCTGGGTCTCCCGAGCCTCAAGATCGATTCGCGCCGCCTCGATCCGGCTCAGCACCTTGGCCCTCAGGTCCTGCGGCACAGGATCGCAGCCACAGTGCTTGGCCACGAGCTTCTTGACCGCCTCCTCAAGGCCGTACTCCTCCAGGCACGGGCCGCACTCGTCGAGGTGCTCGCGGATCTCCGCGTAGTTGGCCTCTTCGAGCTCGCCGTCGATGTAGGTGTAGACCTTCGCCAGCACCTCGCTACAAGGAGTGGCGTGCGGCTTGCCGCAGCTCATCCCTGGTCCTCCCGTTTCGCCCCGCCGCGTGACGCGCCCATGGACATGGACTCCCTGACCTCGCGGGGGAGGAACCCCCGCTCCGCCGCGTACTCCTCGAGCATCGAGCGCAACTGGCGTCTACCGCGGTGGAGCCGGGACATCACCGTTCCAATGGGCGTGTCCATGATCTCGGCGACCTCCTTGTAGGCGAAGCCCTCGACATCGGCGAGGTACACCGCGATACGGAAGTCTTCGGGGAGCTCCTGGAGGGCGCGCTTGACGTCGCTGTCGGGAAGGTGCTCCAAGGCCTCGGCCTCGGCGGACTTCAGGCCCGACGAGGAGTGCGAGGCGGCCTGCGCGAGCTGCCAGTCCTCGACGTCCTCGGTCCCCGCCTGCTTCGGCTCCCGCTGCTTCTTGCGGTAGGAGTTGATGAACGTGTTCGTCAGGATGCGGTACAGCCAGGCCTTGAGGTTCGTCCCCTGCTTGAACTGGTGGAACGAACCGAACGCCTTGGCGAACGTCTCCTGGACGAGATCTTCGGCGTCGGCCGGGTTACGGGTCATCCGCAACGCGGCCGAGTAGAGCTGGTCCAGGAACGGCATGACGTCCCGTTCGAACCGAGCCCCCCGCTCGTCGATGGTTTCCTGGCCCTGACTCAAGCCCGCCGGCCTCCTCCTGCTGGTGTCCCGTGGGGCAACCGTAGCCACACCATACGATGCGGAGGAGGAGAAGCGCACACCACGACCCGGCGGAGCCCCGGTCAGGGGCTCGTCCAGCAGACATCCTGTTGAACCCGGCATCGACCTGCCTTTGCTCTCGACTCCCGCCCGTCCGCGTGTCCCGGCTTGCTTCGCGACAGCGCGGGCGGTCGGTCCTGAGGTGATGCCGTTGCCAACAACGTCCGCCCCCGCCTGATTCCTGGCGGACGCGATCCGCTCCCAGCGGAACTTTCGTTTTCAGCCGATCCCGCAAGGGGCAGCATGAATAGAGTGAGGAGTGAGACCCTCACGGCAGGCGTTGGGAGAGGAGCGCGCGTGCGACCGTCCTCCAGTTCCGCGGCACATCCGGTGGCGCCCCGGAGAACCGCCAACCCCGTAACCGGACCACCGCCACCCCGTTCCCCGGCCGCCCACTTCGCCACCACGGACTCCCTGTCGGCGTACTGGCAGTTCTACTGGGCGGTGGCCGGCGCCCAGCTCGCGCGGTGGCTTCCTCGCGAACCGGGTCGCATCCTCGACCTGTCCGGCCCCGAGTACCGCGGAGCGCCACGCGCGGTGGCGGCCGGTCACGACGTCGTCACCCTGCTTCCCTCGGTGGAACTGGCGCCCCGGCGCACCCTCACCCTCGTCAACGGCAACGCCGAGACCCCCACCCAGCGCCGTCGTCCTCCCGGCCGGCTGCGTTCCGTGGTCGGCGACTCCACCTTCCTGTCCAGCTTCGCCAGCGGCGTGTTCGACGGCGTGATCGCCGACAACCGGGTGCTCTCCCAGCACCTGGTCACCGAGGCCTCGCTGGCCGAGATCGCCCGGGTCCTGCGGCCGGGCGGGCGGACACTGCTGTGCGTCGACTCCGTCGTGCTCGGCATGGCCCTGCTCGCCGAACAGGACTGCTGGCCTGAGCTGAGCTACGCGCCCTCCGCCGACGTCCTGCTCGTCCCATGGCCGGATGGCACGATCACCCGTTGTTTCACCGCCGAGCAGCTCGCCGAGCTCCTCACCGACGTCGGGCTGGAGCTGGAGTGGGTCCGGCCCCGCACCGTGCTCTCGGCCTCCACGGTCGAGATGGTGATGGACGACGACCCCCGAGCGCTCAACCGGTTGGTCGAGATGGAGCTCAAGGCCGAGGAGGCCGACGACTACGTCGGCGTGCACCTGTTGGCCAGCGCCGTCAAGCCGGGCTGACCCCGGTGGGGGAGGGCGCGCCCCTCCCCCACCGGCGCGCGGTCACTCCGCCATCGGCAGGTGGATACGGCCGCCGCCTTCGGCGAACTCGGCGGCCTTGTCGCGCATCCCCCTCTCGATCGCCTCCACCGTGGTCAATCCGTTCTCCTCGGCGTACTTGCGGACGTCCTGGGTGATGCGCATCGAACAGAACTTCGGCCCGCACATCGAGCAGAAGTGCGCCGTCTTGGCCGGCTCCGCCGGCAACGTCTGGTCGTGGTACCCGCGTGCCGTGTCCGGGTCCAGCGCCAGGTGGAACTGGTCCTGCCAACGGAACTCGAACCGGGCCTTGGACAGCGCGTCGTCCCACTCCTGGGCGCGGGGGTGTCCCTTGGCCAGGTCGGCGGCGTGCGCGGCCAGCTTGTAGGTGATGACCCCGGTCTTGACGTCGTCCCGATCGGGCAGTCCCAGGTGTTCCTTGGGGGTGACGTAGCAGAGCATCGCGGTGCCGTGCCAGGCGATCTGGGCCGCGCCGATGGCCGAGGTGATGTGGTCGTAGCCCGGCGCGACGTCGGTGGCCAGCGGGCCCAGGGTGTAGAACGGCGCCCCGTCGCACAGTTCGCGCGCCAACGCGACGTTCTCCTCGATCTTGTGCATCGGAACGTGTCCCGGCCCCTCGATCATCACCTGGACGTCGTGGGCCCGGGCGATCGCCGTGAGCTCGCCCAGCGTGCGCAACTCGGCGAACTGCGCCTCGTCGTTGGCGTCGGCGATGGAGCCGGGCCGCAGGCCGTCACCGAGGGAGAAGGTGACGTCGTAGGAGCGCAGGATCTCGCAGAGCTCGGCGAAGTGGGTGTAGAGGAAGTTCTCCCGATGGTGGGCCAGGCACCAGGCCGCCATGATCGACCCGCCCCGCGAGACGATCCCCGTGACCCGCCGGGCCGTCAGGGGGACATAACGCAGGAGCACGCCCGCGTGCACCGTCATGTAGTCGACCCCTTGCTCGGCCTGCTCGATGACGGTGTCCCGGTAGAGCTCCCAGGACAGCTTCGCGGGGTCGCCGCCGGCCTTCTCCAACGCCTCGTAGATGGGCACGGTGCCGATGGGGACCGGGGAGTTGCGCAGGATCCACTCGCGTGTCTCGTGGATGCGCCGTCCCGTGGACAGGTCCATGACCGTGTCGGCCCCCCAGCGGGTCGCCCACACCATCTTCTCGACCTCCTCGGCCACCGAGGAGGTGACCGCGGAGTTCCCGATGTTGGCGTTGACCTTCACCAGGAAGCGCGAGCCGATGACCATCGGCTCGCTCTCGGGGTGGCACCGGCTGGCGGGCAGGACCGCCCGGCCGGCCGCGATCTCCTCGCGGACCAGCTCCGGGTCCACCCCCTCCCTCGCGGCGGCGAAACGCATCTCGGGGGTGATGGTCCCCGCCTTGGCGTAGGCCACCTGGGTGACGGCCCCGCCGATCGGCTTCCGCTCGGCGATCCAGTCCCGCCGGATCGGCGGCAGCTCCCTGGCCGGGTCGATCGGCACATCGGGGTCGGTGTAGGGGCCTGAGGTGTCGTAGAGGTCGACGTGGGTGCCGTCGGACAGCTCGACGCGACGCTGCGGAACGCGCAGGACGCGTGCGGACGAGGGGTCGGAGATCTCCAGGTGGACCTTGCGCGAGCCCGTGATGGGGCCTGTCGTGATGCCGGGCCGGACGTCCCGGCCCTCAAGCGCCGTCATGGCGCGCCTCCCTACGTCGGAATTACCCGAACAGGTTCTGCGGTCGGCGGCACCGGCCCCTCGGGGGTCCAGCCGCCCTCTCAGCCCGCCAAGGCGCGAGCTCCCGCGTTCTCTTCTTGTTCACACGCCGTCGTCACGACGTGCCGTGCCCGAACGGGCACGCACAGCCACGTGGCGCGGCCACATTACCCTGGAAGGCCGCACCCGATCCAGCCCTCCGGGGTGACGGACGTCCTTAGAACAGGGTCTCGGTGCCCGGTTCCGGCCCGTCGGGGACCGGTTCCAGCAGGCGCGCCCCGTTGTTGCGGATGCTGTTCACCGCGGTGTCCACCCGGTGGACCTCGAAGCGTGAGACCGGGGTCGTGTCGAGCACGTACCGCAGGTCGGCGGCGTCCGTGGCCGGATCCAGCCAGGTGCCCCACTCGTCCTCGGGCACCACCACCGGCATGCGCTCATGGATGTGGGCGAGCTCCGGTGCCGCCTCGGTGGTGATGACGGCGCAGCTCCACAACCAGGCGGCGGGGTCCTCCTCGGGAAGCGAGGGGTCGCGCCACCGCTCGAAGACGCCGGCCAGCGCCAGGGGGGAGCCGTCGGCGTAGCGCACCGCGTAGGGGCGCTTGCGCGACTTGGACTTGCGGGAGCGGTGCTCGGGGTCGGTGGCCGGCGAGGTGCCGGGCTCGGCCGTCCCGGGGGCCGCGTCGGGCAGGAGCTGCCACTCGTAGTAGGCGTCGGCCGGCAGCAGGCAACGCCGACGGGCGAAGGCCGCCCGGTAGGCGGGCTTCTCGGCGACGGTCTCGCCTCGGGCGTTGATCATCTTGTAGCCGACGTTGGGGTCCTTCGCCCAGGAGGGGACGAGCCCCCACCTCAGGGTGCTCAGATGCCGTGGACCCGCGGGCGCGGGGTCGGGCCGGCCGGGCGGCGGACCGAGCACCGCGTAGACGCGCTTGCCCGGGGAGACGTTGTAGTCGGGCTCCAGCTCCTCCAGGGGCGGCCAGGATCGAGGGTCCCCGGCCACGGCGGGCTCGGCCTCCTCCGCGAGCCCGAACGCCTGGCGGATCTCGTCCATGCCGCGCCCCAGCGCGTAACGACCGCACATGCGTCCAGCTTAGAGGGGATCGCGGTGGCTCGCCCCGAATCGCCGGCCGTTCCGGTGGATGTTCCCCCGCCGGCCGGGTAGGCGCAGGGCCATGGGAGTTCTACGCAAACAGGTCCGCCGACTGCTCTCCGCCCCGTTCCTGTTGGACGGCGTGGAGACCCTCCGTGATCCGGCACCCCGCGCCAAGGAGCTCGCACCCACCGTGCACCGGCTCGCCCAGCGCTACTCCTGGCTGCCGGACGACCCCGAACTGCTGGTGCGCGCCCAGGGAGCCACCGCGCTCGCCGGGGGCGCCCTCCTGGTGACCGGGAAGGCCGGCCGGCTGGGATGCCTGCTCCTGGCCGTCCAGTCCGTACCGACCCTGTACGCCCGCTACCGGGGGTTCAGGGACGGCGACCCCGCCGAGCAGGGCCGGGCCAGGGCCGACGCCGTCAAGGACGTCAGCCTGTTCAGCGCCCTGCTCCTGGTCGCCACCGAACCGAAGAAGCGCCCCTCCCACCTCCGCTGGGAGGCCGAGCACATGGCGCGACGGGCCCGCCACACGGGCGCGCGGACCCGTCGACGGGTCGAGCGCAAGGCGCGCTCCACCGTGGGCCGGCTCGGCCGCTGACCGGACCCGCCGGCTCGGTCGTCCTCCCCACGCGCGCCGCTCCCTTCCCCAGCGCGCTCGCCGGCCGGATCCGGGCGCTCCTAGCCCTCGGACCGGTCCGCGACGCGGATCCGCGGCTCGTGGTGGACCGGGAAGGCGACCGAGTTGGCGATGAAGCACGCCCGGTGGGCGCGTTCGTGCAGCCGTTCGGCCTCCTCCGACATCGCGGGGTCGGCGATGGTGACCACCGGGTGCAGCGTCACCTCGGTGAAGCTTCCCGACCCGTCGGCGTGGGTGACCATGGTGGCGGTGGCGGCGTCCTCGTAGGCGACCACGTCGACCTTCGCGCCGACCGCCAGGGCCAGGTAGGACAGCATGTGGCATTGGGCGAGGGCGGCGACGAGCAGTTCCTCGGGGTTCCACCGGGTGGCGTCTCCCCGAAACGACGGGTCGGCCGACCCCTGGAGGACCGGCTTGCCGGGGGCCTCCACGTCGTGGGCGCGTTCGTACCCGCGGTAGGACCTCGTCCCTGACCCCGTGTTGCCGGTCCAGCGCACGCGGACGTCGTAGTGGTGTTCCTTCGAAGTCGTGGCCATCTGGCCCTCCTCTGCGTCCTTGGGCGGCGAGAGTCCCCAGCATCGCAGGACCTCGTCCGGCGGGGGCATCCGGCCGGACGGTGGGCGCGGCGGGGTCCCCGCACGCGCGCGACCGCCCCTCGCCCCGATCACGACGGCTAACCTTTGACCATGCCCAACTCCGCACCGCTTTGGCCCGCGCCCACCGCCGCCGGCCCCGTGGACGCCACGGTGAGCCTGCCCGGTTCCAAGTCCATGACCAACCGCGCGCTCGTCCTGGCGGCGCTGTCGGAGACCCCCGGGGTGGTGCGCCGGCCGCTCCGCAGCCGCGACACCGAGCTCATGGCCGCGGCGCTCCGGTCGCTGGGGATCGGCGTGGTCGAGTCGGGCGCCGACTGGGCGGTCACCCCGGCCCCGCCCCGCGGTCCCGCCTCGGTGGACGTCGGCAACGCCGGCACGGTCATGCGGTTCGTCCCGCCGCTGGCCGCCCTGGCCGACGGCGACGTCTCCTTCGACGGCGACCCCCGCGCGCGGGAGCGGCCGGTCGGCCCGTTGCTCGAGGCGCTGCGCTCGTTGGGGGCCGACATCGACGACGGCGGCCGCGGCGCCCTGCCGCTCGTCATCCGCGGGCGGGGGCGGCTTCGCGGCGGCTCGGTCACCCTGGACGCCTCGGGCTCCTCGCAGTTCGTCTCGGCCCTGCTGCTCAGCGGTCCCCGCTTCGCCGAGGGGGTCGAGGTCCGGCACGAGGGCGGCCCGTTGCCGTCGCGCCCCCACCTGGACATGACCGTGGAGATGTTGCGGGCCGCCGGCGTGCGGGTCGACACCTCCCGGCCCGACACCTGGCGGGTGGCCCCCGGTCCGATCAAGGCCGACGAGTTCGTGGTCGAACCGGACCTTTCCAACGCCGCCCCCTTCCTCGCCGCCGCGTTGGTCACCGGTGGCCGGGTGACGGTACGCGACTGGCCGCGGCACACCACACAGCCCGGTGACGCCCTACGCGACCTGTTCGCCTCGATGGGCGGCGAGGTGACGCTGGAGGCCGACGGGCTCACCCTGCGCGGCACCGGGCGGATCCGGGGCATCGACGCCGACCTTCGCGCCGTGGGCGAGCTCACCCCGACGATCGCCGCGGTGGCCGCCCTGGCCGACACGCCGTCGCGCCTCACCGGGATCTCCCACCTGCGCCGACACGAGACCGACCGGATCGCCGCCCTCGTACGCGAGATCAACGCGCTGGGCGGCGACGCCGAGGAGCTCGCCGACGGCCTGGTCATCCGGCCGCGGCCCCTGCGCGGCGGGGTGTTCGCCAGCTACGACGACCACCGGATGGCCACCTCCGGCGCCGTCATCGGGCTCGCGGTGCCCGGGGTGGAGGTGGAGGACATCGCCACCACCGGCAAGACGCTGCCCGACTTCCCCGAGCTGTGGTCGCGGGTGGTGGCGTGAGGGCGGGGTCCGGACGGGGCAGGCCCGACCTCGACGAGGACGACATCCGGGTGCGGGCGCGCGGCGGTTCGCGTCCGCGCACCCGCAAGCGTCCCCGGCACGAGGACGCCCAAGAGGGGTTCGTGACCGCGGTCGACCGGGGGCGCTACCGCTGCCTGGTCAACGGCCGCTCGGTCGTCGCCATGAAGGCGCGCGAGTTGGGCCGGGGCTCCATCGTCGTGGGAGACCGGGTGGCCCTGGTCGGCGACCTGTCGGGCCGGCCCGACACCCTGGCGCGCGTGGTGCGCGTCGAGGAGCGTTCCTCGGTGCTGCGGCGCACCGCCGACGACACCGATCCGGTCGAGCGCGTCATCGTGGCCAACGCCGACCGGTTGGTGATCGTCTGCGCGCTGGCCGACCCCGACCCCCAGCCCCGTTTCATCGACCGCTGCCTGGTCGCCGCCTATGACGCCGGGTTGGAGCCGCTGTTGTGCCTGACCAAGGCCGACCTGGCCGCCCCCGACGAGCTGCTGGCGCTCTACTCGGCGCTGGACCTCCCCCACGTGGTGACGCGGCGCGACGGCGACCTGTCCCCCCTGCTCGACCACCTGCGCGGCCGGATCAGCGTGCTGATCGGCTCCTCCGGCGTGGGCAAGTCGACGTTGGTGAACCTGCTGGTCCCCGAGGCCGACCGGGCGGTGGGCCACGTCAACCCGGTGACCGGCCGGGGCCGGCACACCTCGACGTCGGCGGTCGCGCTGCCGATCGAGGGGGGCTGGATCATCGACACCCCGGGGGTGCGCAGCTTCGGCCTGGCCCACGTCGAACCCGACGACGTGGTGGCCGGCTTCCCCGACCTCGCCGACGCCGTCGACGAGTGCCCGCCGGGCTGTACCCATCTGGGCGACGGGTGCGCGCTGGACGCCTGGGTCGACGAGGGGCGGGTCGAGGCGGCGCGGGTCGTCTCGCTGCGCCGCCTGCTGGCCGGCCGCGAGGGCGAGGACGCCGCGGCCGACGGCGCGGGCCGGGCCCGCTCCTGAACGGTCCGGGGCGACACCCCCTCCGGCCGCCACACGCCGGCGGGCCGGAGGGGACAGCGGGTCAGCAGGCGCCGTCGCCCGGCTTGGGGTTGGACAGCCCGAAGAGCAGGCGGGCCTTGAGCCCGATCCAGGTGCCGAGGAGGGCGACCACCGCCCACAGCCAGCCGTGCAGGCTCCCCGAGGCGATGCCGGCCAGGTAGGCGCCGATGTTGCAGCCGCCCGCGAGCCGGGCGCCGATGCCCATCAGGACACCGCCCACCAGGCCCGCGGCCACGGCGTTCCACGGGACGCGGCTGTACAGCCGCCACGAGCCGGCCGCCGCGGCGGCGACCGCCGCGCCGAGGATGATGCCGATGTCGGTGAGGCTCGTCTTGTCCGCCAGGATCGGGCCGGCGAGCTGCTGGGCCTGCGCCGGCTGCTGCCAGAACGCCCAGTTCTGCGGTTCGGCGCCGAGCAGCTGGAGGAACTTGGCGCCCCACAGGTTGAACGCGCTGGTCACCCCCCACGCGCCGCCGGACACCAGGAGCACGCCGGCGCCCAGCAGGGCGAGCACGACCGCGCCGGCCAGCAGGGGCCAGGAGCCCCGCAGGATCCGGGCCGGGCCGGTGGTGGTGGGCACCGGGGCGACGGGCGGCGGGGTGCGCCGCCTTTGCACCAGTCGGGTGAGGAGGACGACCACGAGCAACGCGGCGATGGTCACCGCCCAGGAGCCGAACCAGCCGATGTGGTCGGAGATCAGGAAGGGCGGCAGGGCCGGCAGGTCGTTGACCGACTCCCACATGCGGCTGTAGATCACCGAGCCGACGATGAAGCCGAGCAGCGTCGGCAGCACCGAGGTCTGTCCCGACCCGACGACGTAGAGCGTTCCCGAGGCGCAGGCTCCCCCGAGCTGCATGCCGATGCCGAAGAGAAGCCCGCCGAGCAGCAGCGCGACGCCCAGCGGGCCCGCCGACGGGGTGGGCTGGGCACCGAACAGACCGGTCCCGGTGCCGATGATCAGGGCGAACAGGGTCGCGGTGGTGCCCAGCAGGAGGGCGTGGGCGCGCAGACCGGTTCCGTTGCCCACGGCGATGAACTGCCGCCAGGCCGAGGTGAAACCGAACCTGGCGTGGAAGAGGGCGACACCCAGGCCCCCGCCGAGGAGCAGGAGCAGTCCCTGACGGGTGCCATGGGCCGTCCACACGTAGGCGGTGAGCGCGGCCAGCCCCACCAGCGCCACGGCCAGGGGGAGACGTCGAACGGGGTCGAGCCCCGGGGCCGCGGGCGGCGGGACGGACAAGACGTTGTGGAAGAGGAGACGGGAGACGGGCGATCGGTCCCGTTCCGGGGCAGGCGAGAGCGGAGGAGTGGCCGAGGTGGTCACGGATGGATCTCCAAGGAGGGGCGGAGGGCCGCGACGGCGGCCCTCCACAAGCCGGTTTTCGCTGAGGAGGGCGGCTACGCTTCAGCGTTCGCCAAGGCCGAAGGGACGACACAGCGCGTCGTCGGTACTCGTCAGCGACATGGAGATCAGGACCATGCGCAGATCAGCGGTGGGACCGGACATGATCCACCAGAATACGTCACGCCGTTCCCGGCCCCTCCCCCGGCATCGGGTGCCGCGGTCCGGTCCGGTGGAACCGGGGTGGGGACGGCGCGCGGATCGGCGGCGGCGCCGTCAGGGATCGATGACGGCGCCGCCGCGCACGCCGAGCTCGTCGAGGTGTTCCAGCATGTCCAAGGGGTCGCGGTACACCCGGTAGGCGCCGGCGCGCTCCAGCTCCTCGCGCCCGTACCCTCCCGACATCAGGCCCACCCCCAACGCGCCGGCCCGCCGCGCGGCCAGCAGGTCCCACACGCTGTCGCCGACGACCATCGTCGCCGAGGGGTGCACGCCCAGCCGGCGCGCGGCGGCGAGGAACAGGTCGGGGTCCGGTTTGGCGTGGCGGACGAGATCGCGGGTGACCATGGGGGTGTCCTCGGGCAGTCCGAGCAGGCCGAGGGCGCGCCCCGCGGTCGCGCGGCGTCCGCTGGTGGCGATCGCCCACCTGATGCCGCGTTCGGAGAGCGTGGCCAGCAGGTCGGCCGCGCCGGGCAGCGGACGCACCGACCCGTGCTGGCGCAGGTATTCGCGCGCGTGCGCCTTCTGGAGCCGCTCGGCCTGCTCCGCGGTGAGGTCGACGCCGGTCTCGCGTATCAGCGCCGAGACGAACAGTCCTCCGCTCATGCCGATCCTGCGGTGGATGCGCCACACCGCCAGGTCGATCTCCATCTCCGCCAGGGCGTTGCGCCAGGCGATGACGTGCTGGTAGACGCTGTCGATGAGGGTCCCGTCGAGGTCGAACAGGAACGCCGGCGGCTCGGTGAGGGGGGAGGGGTCCTCCATGATCTCGTTCACGGCTCCCCAGTCTCCTCAACGCGGGCCGCGAAGCGGAACACCGCCCGCGGCGTGGCGCCGCCCCGGCCGGTTCACGGCCTCGGACGGCCACGGGAGGCGACCGGTTCGATCCCGCCCACGCGGACCTGCGGACACGCGGCCGCGGGGAACGGTAGCGTTACCGGCCATGGCGGCCTTTGACGATGACCTGCGTCTCGCCCACGTCCTCGCTGACGCGGCCGACGACATCTCTTTGAAGCACTTCCGTTCCCTCGACCTCAAGGTGGACACCAAACCCGACCTCACCCCGGTGACCGAGGCCGACCGCTCGGTGGAGGAGGCGCTGCGCGGCGTGCTGTCGCGGGCCCGGCCAAGGGACGCGGTGGTCGGTGAGGAGTACGGCCGTACCGGATCGGCGTCCCGCTGCTGGGTGATCGACCCGATCGATGGCACGAAGAACTACGTGCGCGGTGTCCCGGTGTGGGCCACCCTCATCGCGCTGTTGGAAGGGGACCGCCCGGTCGTCGGGCTGGTGTCGGCGCCGGCGTTGAACCGCCGCTGGTGGGCGGCCCGGGACGGCGGGGCCTGGAGCGGGCGCAGCCTGGCCAAGGCGACACGCTGCCGCGTCTCGCAGGTGGCGCGGATCGAGGACGCGTCCCTGTCCTACTCGTCGCTGACGGGATGGGAGGAGCAGCAGCGCCTGGAGTCCTTCCTCGGCCTGACCCGCTCGGTGTGGCGTACGCGCGCCTACGGCGACTTCTGGTCGCACGTGATGGTGGCCGAGGGGGTGGTCGACATCTCCGCCGAACCGGAGCTGTCGCTGTGGGACGCCGCGCCGCTGCCCGTGATCCTGGAGGAGGCCGGAGGGCGCGCCACCGATCTGCGCGGCCGGGACTTCACCGATGGCGGCGCCCTGGTGTGCAGCAACGGCGCCCTGCACGACGCGGCGCTCACCCACCTCAACGGCGGCCCCACACCGGTACGCCTGCTCTGAGGGGCGCCCGAACCGGGACGGACCCGTGTGCCTTCGGCGGCTCCGTCCCGGTTCGGGTCGGTCGAGGGGCGAGCGCGTAGTAATCTGCCGCTCGTGCCTGCCCTCCCCTCTTCCTCACATCTGGCGCGCCTTCTACCGCTCGCCGCCGGCGTGCTGCTGCTGACTGGCTGCGCGAACGCCGACAATCCGACGACCGAGGAACTGGAGGCGATGATCGCGCCCAGTTCCTCCGCCTCCGTCTCACCCGAACCCGCGGACGAGACGCTGCGGTTCAACGCCGAGACGATGAGCTGCGAACCCCGTAAGAACAGCGCCGCCCCTGGCGCGTGGGAGACCGCGGCCCCGCGCACGGAGGTCTCCGAGGCGCCCGCGAACCTTCGGCTGCGTGACGCCGAGGGGACCGGTGAGCGTCTGTTGACCGCCCTGGTGGTGGCCCCTTCGGGAGACACCTACCGCGCCCAGACCCAGACCACCGGGACCGACTGGGCCGAGGTGGCCTTCCCCGCGGACTTCGAATCCGCCCCTGAGACCCCCGCCTCCGGCGTGTACACCGTGGTGTGGACGGCCGAGGAGGAGGCCTTCGTCTCCTGCGACGGCTTCCAGGTGGCCTGAGGCGGCCCCGTCGCTCAAGCGGCGCCCCACCCAGGGGCGTCGCGCTCATCGGGGGGGGCGCGGACAGAGACGAGGGCCCGGGACTCGATGAGTCCCGGGCCCTCGTTCGTGGTAGCGGGGACAGGATTTGAACCTGCGACCTCTGGGTTATGAGCCCAGCGAGCTACCGAACTGCTCCACCCCGCGTCGGTGTTCCACCACAGTAGCGCGTCATCGTCCCCCGACCAAATCGACGATAGGGCGCGGGGCCGGACGGAGGCGTCCGGCCCCGCGGCCGGCCGCTAGTCGACGACGGCCAGCGCGTCGATCTCGACGAGCATCTCCTCGCGGGGCAGCCCGGTGAAGACGGTCGTGCGCGAGGGCAGCACCCCGTCGGTGACGCGCGAGGAGACGAACTCCCCGTAGGCCTCGTTCATCTCGCCGAAGTGGGCCCGCTCGGTCAGGTAGACGCGGAACATGACGACGTCGTTCAGCGAGGCCCCGCCGGCCTCCAGGATCGCGGCGATGTTCTCCAGGGTGCGCAGCGTCTGGGCCTTGACGTCACCGGGGTGGACGTAGGCGTTGGTGACCGGGTCGACCGGCCCCTGGCCGGAGACCTGGAGGATCGGGCCCTTGCGAACCCCCTGGGAGAAGGTGTGCGCCGGCGCGGGGGCCGCCTCGGTCCGGATCGCTTCCTTGCCGCTCATCGCGTTCTTCCCTTTCCACGGTGACATCGGCTCCGACCCGGAGAGGCAGGGGCGGATGTCACCCGTTTTTCGTCCGCCGTTCGCCGTTGACTCGGCATTTCGCCCATGCTAGAACGAGTTCAACATCATATGCAATGCACGTTGCATATGTTGCAACGCACTCCAGTGCGTCCGCCTCATCGCAGCCGCTCGGTCCGGCCCAACCTGACGAGCCGGCCCAGGAGAAAGGCCGAGCATGCCGATCACTCCCTCCGCCCACCTGCGCGACGACACCGTCGCGGCCCTTTCCACGCGGGTCCTCGGCCCCCACGACAAGGGCCTGCCGCCCGCCGCCTGGGGGCTGACCGTCCAGGAGTACCTGGCCACCCGACCGCGCCGGTCGCACCTGCCGACACCGCTGCTCACCCTGTCGGAGGCGGCGCTGGAGCACAACATCGCCACCATGGCCTCCTGGTGTCACGAGCGCGGCGTGGACCTCGCCCCCCACGGCAAGACCACGATGGCCCCCGAACTGTGGCAACGCCAGCTCGCGGCCGGGGCCTGGGCGATCACCGTCGCCAACGGGGCGCAGCTGTTCGTCGCCCGCTCCTTCGGGGTGTCCCGCGTGCAGGTCGCCAACGCGGTGCTGTCCCCGCTGACGCTGCGCTGGCTCGCCGCCGAACTCGCCGCCGACCCCGATTTCACCGTCCTCACCTGGGCCGATTCCGTCCGCATCGTCGAGCTGATGAGTGCCGCGCTGGCCATGGAGCAGGTTCCACGGCCGCTGCCGGTCCTCGTCGAGGTCGGCGGAACCGGAGGCCGTACCGGGGCCCGTACCCTGGAGGAGGCGCTGGACATCGCCGCGGCCATCGCCGCCTCCCCCGTGCTCTCCCTCGCCGGGGTCAGCGGCTACGAGGGCGCGCTCGCCCACGGCACGGCCCCCGAGGACCTGGAGCGCGTGCGCGACTACCTCGGCACGCTCGCGACCGCCCACCACCGCATCCGCGCCGCCGGACACTACCCCGAGGACGCCGTTCCCGTGCTCACCGCGGGCGGCAGCTCCTACTTCGACCTCGTCACCGAGGTCCTGGCCCCGCTCCACGACCCGCAGGGCCGGACCGGCGAACCCGCGCGGGTGGTCCTGCGCTCGGGCGCCTACATCGCCCACGACGACGGCTTCTACCGGACGATGACCCCGTTCCGGCGGACGGGCGACGCCACCCTGCGCTCCGCGATGCACGGCTGGGCCCGCGTCTCCTCCCTCCCCGAGCCGGGCCTCGCCCTGTTCGACGCCGGGAAGCGGGACGTGCCCTTCGACGAGGGGCTCCCCGAGGTGCACTACATCCACCGGGACGGGGGTCTCCTCCCCGCCCCCGAGGGCCTGTCCGTCACCGCGGTCAACGACCAGCACGGTTTCCTGCGCTGGTCCGACCGCTCCGCTCCGCCCGTCCGGATCGGTGACGAGCTTCGCCTGGGCCTGTCCCACCCCTGCACCGCCTTCGACAAGTGGGGGCTCATCCCCGTCGTCGACGACGCCGACTCCGCGGACCCGCTCGTCGTGGGGCTCGTGCGCACCTTCTTCTAGCCGCCGTCCCCGGCCCCACTCCTCTTGGGCCGGGGACGGTCACCCGACGCCCTCGCCCTCTGGAGGCGGCCATGGACATCCTCATCACCAACGCGACGGTCATCGACGGGACCGGGGCCCCCGGCTACCCCGCCGACGTCGAGATCGACAACGGCCGGATCACCGGCATCCACCCCGTCTCCCCCGGCCATCGTGGACCGGCGCGGCGGGTGATCGACGCCGACGGGCTGGCCCTGAGCCCCGGGTTCATCGACATGCACGCCCACTCCGACCTCCAGATCCTGGCCAACCCCGACCACACCGCGAAGGTCACCCAGGGCGTGACCTGTGAGGTCCTGGGCCAGGACGGACTGTCCTTCGCCCCGATCGACGACACCGCCTTGCCGGCCATCCGGCAGCAGATCGCCGGCTGGAACGGCGAACCCGACGACTTCGACTTCTCCTGGCGCACGGTCGCCGGCTACCTCGACCGGCTCGACCAGGGCATCGCCTGCAACGCCTGCTACCTCGTCCCCCAGGGGACCGTGCGCATGCTGGTGGTCGGCCCGGACGCGCGTCCGGCGACCGCCGAGGAGGTGGCCCGGATGCGCGAGATCGTCGCCACCGGCATGCGCGAGGGCGCGGTCGGCATGTCGAGCGGGCTCACCTACACGCCGGGCATGTACGCCGACGACGGCGAGCTGACCGAACTGTGCCGCGCCGTCGCCGAATGGGGCGGTTTCTACGCGCCGCACCACCGCTCCTACGGCGCCGGCGCGCTCGACGCCTACGCCGAGATGATCGACGTGGCGCGACGTTCCGGCTGCTCGTTGCACCTCGCCCACGCCACGATGAACTTCGAACCCAACCGCGGCCGCGCGGGGGAGCTGCTGGAGCTGCTGGACGCGGCACTGGACGAGGGTGTGGACATCTCCCTGGACACCTACCCCTACCTCCCCGGTTCGACGACGCTCGCCGCGATCCTGCCGAGCTGGGCCTTCTCCGGCGGGCCGGGCGAACTGCTGCGCCGGCTGGCCACACCACAGGACCGCGCCCGCATCCGCCACGAGATGGAGCACGAGGGGACCGACGGCTGCCACGGGGTCGTCGTGGACTGGAACACGATCCAGATCAGCGGTGTGCGCAACCCGGAGCTGGGCGACCGGGTCGGGCGGACCATCGCCGAGCTGGCCCGCGAGAGCGGCAGCGACCCCACCGAGTTCTACTTCGACCACCTCATCGCCGACAACCTGGCGACGACGATCCTCCAGCACGTCGGCCACGAGGAGAACGTGCAGACCATCATGCGCCACCGTGCGCACACGGGCGGCTCCGACGGGATCCTCGTCGGCGACCTGCCCCACCCGCGCGCCTGGGGGACCTTCCCCCGCTACCTGGCGCGTTACGTGCGCGAGCTGGGGATCCTCGGCCTGGAGGAGTGCGTCCACCACCTGACCGGTCGCGCCGCCGCCCGGTTGGGGCTGCGCGACCGCGGCGTCGTCCGCGTCGGCAACCACGCCGACCTCGTCCTGTTCGACCCCGACACCGTTCGCGACGAGGCGACCTTCGATGCACCGCGCCGGCCCGCCACCGGCATCCCCTACGTCTTCGTCAACGGCGTCGCCGTCGTCGAGGAGGGGGAGCGCACCGAGGCGCTGCCCGGCCGGGCGCTGCGCCGGACCGCGGAGGGCACCCGCGCCCTCTGAGCCCGTTCCCGGGTCTGCCACCACCTACCACCGGCGGCGCCTCCCACGCGCGCCGGCGGCCCGCTCCGGGCCTCTCCCGGGGCCCGCCTTCCCGGCGGCCCCGGCTCCCCGCCCCGCCCGCGCCGCGGGCGGGGCGCTCCTCACCACCTCCCCATCGGAGACACCCGACCCATGACCGCTCTCCTCAGCTGGCTGCACGGCACGACGCCGGGGCTGCTGCTCCTGTGCGCCGCCGCCATCGCGGTCCTGTTGTTCCTCATCATCAAGATCAAGCTGGAGCCGTTCGTCTCCCTGCTGATCAGCGGCCTGTTCCTCGCCCTGGCGGCCGGTCTCGGAGTGAACGAGATCGTCGGCACCGCGCTGAGCAGCAGCGAATCGCTCCTTGAGACCGGCTTCGGCGGGATCCTGGGACACATCGCGCCGATCATCGGCCTGGGCACGGTCCTGGGCGCCATCCTGGAACGCTCCGGGGGCGCCGACGTGCTCACCCGCCGGTTGCTGAAGCTGTTCGGCCCCAAGGGCGCACCGGTCGCCATGGGCCTGGCCGGCCTGATCTTCGGCATCCCCGTCTTCTTCGACATCGGCATCTTCGTGCTCGCGCCCCTGGTCTACGTGGCCGCGAAACGGGGCGGACGGTCGCTGGTGCTGTACGCGCTGCCCCTGTTGGCGGGGCTGTCCATGACACACGCCTTCCTGCCGCCGCACCCGGGCCCCACCGCCGCCGCCGGCCTGCTCGGCGTGGGACTGGGCTGGCTCATCGTCATGGGCTTCGTCTGCGGCATCCCGGCCTTCGTCGCGGCGGGCATCGCCTGGCCGTTGTGGATCGCGCCGCGCGTGCCGGTGAGCATCCCCGACGACTTCCTCGCGGCCGGCTCCGACGGCGACGCGGCCGAGGACGGTCCGCGTTCCCCGGTGTCCCTGGCGACCGTGGCCCTGGTGATCGCGATCCCGCTGCTGCTCATCCTGGGCGCGACCTTCGGGACGATCATGCTGCCCGAGGGCGGCACCGCCCTCCAGATCCTGACCTTCCTCGGCAACCCGGCGGTGGCGCTGACCATCGCGGTGCTGTTGGCGTTCTACCTGCTGGGGGTCCGCCGAGGCATGACCGTCGCCGAGTTCAGCGAGCTGACCGGCGCGTCGCTGCGGCCGGTCGGCATGATCCTGCTCGTGGTGGGCGCCGGCGCGTTCTTCGGCAAGGTCATCTCGGCGACGGGGGTGGGAAGCGCCCTGGCCGAGACGCTGTCGGGGGCCGGCCTGCCGCTGATCGTGCTGGCCTACGTCATCAGCTGTGGTCTGCGGATCGCCCAGGGGTCGGCGACCGTGGCGATCGTGACGACCGGCGGTATCGTCAGCCCGCTGGTCGCGGGCGGCGACTACAGCCAGGTCCAGCTGGCCCTGCTCGCGGTCGCGATCGCGGCCGGCTCGATCATCGCCAGCCACGTCAACGACGGCGGCTTCTGGATCATCGCCAAGTACTTCAACATGAGTGTCAAGGACACCCTGAAGACCTGGACCGTCTTGGAGACCATCCTGTCGGTGGTGGGCTTCGCGATGGCGGGCCTGCTCTGGCTGCTGGTGTAGCCGGCCCCGGAACTGCGACGGCCCGGATCTCGATGAGATCCGGGCCGCGCCACGTGGTAGCGGGGACAGGATTTGAACCTGCGACCTCTGGGTTATGAGCCCAGCGAGCTACCGAACTGCTCCACCCCGCGTCGATGTGTCCCCACACTATCGCGAAGACGGCCCAGTACCAACTCGGATTGACGGGCGGGCGAGCGCCGACCGAACCCGCGGAGACCGCCGGACGGCCGCGCGGTGGGCAGCGCCGCCCCTCGCCACGGGATGGACCGCGCGATCGCCTCGACCGGGCGGTCCGGTGGTGCCGGGAGGGTCCCGGAACTGCGACGGCCCGGATCTCGATGAGATCCGGGCCGTACCACGTGGTAGCGGGGACAGGATTTGAACCTGCGACCTCTGGGTTATGAGCCCAGCGAGCTACCGAACTGCTCCACCCCGCGTCGGTGTTCCACCACAGTAGCGCAGTCGGCGGAACAGGCCAAATCGTTTGCCCCGGCCACAACGGCGGTGGGGCCGCCACCCGCGCGGCGCGCGGACGACGACCCCACCGGGAGACCGGACCCGGGTCAGGACCCGCCGGCCTCCTCGGCGCGACGCAGCGCCTCCTCCAGGCGCTCGTTGGCCTCGCCGTAGGCCGCGAAGTCACCGTCGCGAAGGGCCTCCTGCCCGTCCTCGTAGGCCTGCGTGGCGTCCTGGAGCGCGGCGGCGAGATCGCCGGCGGGCGGGTCGCCGCCCTCGCCACCGGACTCGGGCTGCTCCTCGGTCCCCTCCTCGGGCAGCGGCTGCTCCCCGCCCTCGAACAGGTTGTTCAGGGCGTCTTGGAGGTTGCGGCCGATCGCGACCTCCTCGCCGAAGCCCACGAGGACCTGCTGGAGCAGCGGGTAGGAGGACGCGCTGCTCTCCGACTGGACGTACAGCGGCTCGACGTAGAGCAGACCGCCGGCGAAGGGCAGCGTGAGCAGGTTGCCGTAGATGACCCGCGAGGAGTCGCTCTGTTCCAGGGGCAGCAGCACGCTACGGACGTCGGCGTCGGCCTCGTATTGGGCCTGCACCTGTCCCGGACCGAGGATCACGGTGCTGCGCGGCAGCTCCAGGATGCGCACCTTGCCGTAGTTGTCCGACGTGGGATCGCTGTCCACCGCCATGAAGGCGGCCAGGTTCTCACGTCCCCGCGGCACGAAGGTGGAGGTCAGCGAGAAGCTCGCCTGCTCGTCACCGGGGAAGCGCAGCGTCTGACGGTAGGGCGGCTCGGGGCTGTCGCCCTCCTTGGTGGGGTCGTCGGGGACGTTCCAGAAGTCCTGACCGCCGTAGAACGCGTTGGCGTCGGTGACGTGGTAGCGCTTGAGGATCTCGCGCTGCACCTTGTAGAGGTCGTCGGGGTAGCGCATGTGCGAGATGAGCTCGTCGCTGATCTCATCGCGCTCGGTGACCAGGTCGGGGAACGCCTGCGACCAGGTCTTCAGCACCGGGTCGCTCTCGTCCCAGCCGTAGACCGTGACCGTGCCGTCGTAGGCGTCGACGGTGGCCTTCACCGAGTTGCGGATGTAGTTGACCTGGTTGCCCGGCAGGGTGTCGACCGAGGTGGTGCTCTGGGTGAAGGTGTCCTCGGTGGCGTCGGCCAGGTCGATCGGCGTGGCGTAGGGGTAGCCGCGCGAGGTGGTGTAGGCGTCGATGACCCAGACGATCTTGCCGTCGACCACCGCGGGGTAGGGGTTGCCGTCGACCGTGAGGAAGGGGGCGACCTTCTCCACCCGCTGGGCCGGGTCGCGCTCGTAGATGATCTGCGAGTCGCTGTTGATGGCGTTGTTGAGCAGGATGGCCGGCTCCTGGTACTTCACCGCGTACAGGATGCGGTCGAAGAAGTTGCTGAGCTGGACACCCCCCTCGCCGTCGTAGTGGTTGGTGGCCTGGCCGGAGTCGTTGGCCTCGCCGGCCGCGGGGGACTCCTCGGGCGCCGGGCTCTCCTGCGCCTCGGGACTCTCCTGCGCAGCCGGGCTCTCCTCGGCCGCGGGGGACTCCTCGGTGCTGGCCGGCGCCTGGGCGTTGTCGGCCTCGGGCGAGGGCTCGGCCGTGGGGGTCACCGCGTCCTCGGTGGTGGGGACCTCCTCGGTCGTCGCGTCGAGCGGGTAGTCGTACTCGGGCTCGGCGTTGACGATGACGTACTCGGCGCCCTCGCTGCCGAAGTAGATGCGCGGCTCATAGGCGCCGGCCGTCTCCGACAGCTCGCCCTTCGGCGGGATGTTGTACTCGGTGAACACCGGGCGACCCTCGGCGTCGACCTGGTTGCCGGCCGCCGCGACGATGCCGAAGCCGTGGGTGTAGACGAGGTGGCGGGTCAGCCAGTTGTCCTGGTCCTCGGGCGGGCCGCTCAGCTCGCGGGCGGCGATGACCGTGTCGACGGTGTCGCCCTCGGGGGTCTGGTAGCGGTCGACGTCCAGCACCTCGGAGAACTGGTAGAACCCGCGCACCTGCTGCATCTGCTGGAAGGTCTGGGAGACCACCGAGGGGTCGACCAGGCGGACGCTGGGGATGGTCGAGGCCTCCTCGGCGAGCTGCGCCGGGGTCAGTTCGGTCTGCGCGTCGTAGGTCTGGACCTCGGCGTCACCGAGACCGTAGGCGGCCCGGGTGGCGTCGATGTTGCGCTGGATGTAGGGCCGCTCCAGACGCTGCTCGTTGGGGTCGACGGTGAACTGCTGGACGATGGTGGGGTAGACGCCGCCGACCAGGACCGCCGAGAGCACCAGCAGGCCGAGGCTGACCATCGGCACCATGGCGTTCTTGAAGTAGATGTTGGCGAAGAACAGGGCGGCGCACACCAGCGCGATGATGAACAGGATGATCTTGGCGTAGAGCACCGCGTTGACGTCGGTGTAGGACGCGCCGCTGGTGTAACCGCGCTCGGAGAACACCAGGCCGTACTGGTCCAGCCAGTAGGCGGCGGCCTTGAGCAGCACGAAGAAGCCGAGCAGCACCGACAGGTGGACCCGCGCGGCCGGGGTGGCGCGCTGTCCCTGCGACTGCAGGCGGACCCCGCCGTACAGGTAGTGGACGACCACCGCCGCGATGAAGGCGATGACGACCGCGGCGAACAGGTAGCCCAGGATCACCCGCAGGAACGGGTAGACGAACGTGAAGAACGAGACGTCGATGCCGAACTGCGGGTCGCTGACCCCGAACTCGGCGGCGTTGGCGAACTCCAGGTAGGTCTGCCACTCCGCGCTCGCCGAGGCCCCCGTGAGCAGGCCCAGACCGCCGACGATCGCCCAGAAGAACATCTTGCGGTGGGGGTCGACCGAGGCCCGGTAACGGTCCAGGCCCTGCTGTTCGAGGCTGAACGGACGGTAGGCGGGACGGGTTCGGTAGGCGAAGTAGATGCTGGACCCGACGATCAGGGCCATCACCAGGGCCCCACCGAGGAACAACAGCGCCCTGGTACGGAGTTCGGTCAAGAAGACCGAGGTGTAGCCGACCGAGTCGAACCACTTGTAGTCGGTCCAGAAGTTCGCGGCCAGCATGATGCCCGCGACGATGACGACCACGGCTGCCGCGACGGGCGCGAGAAGTCGAGATCGACGGGGCATGCGCGCATTCGGTGCGCCGGGCGGTCGGAAGCTCACGCCTCCCCCTCGTTCATGGCTGTTGTCGGGTCGGGTGTCGGAACACGGGGATGTCCCCGCCTTGGCAACTCGCCACGACCGCTCGGGGTTCCCGTGAACCCCCCGTTACGAGGTCTCGAACCCGCATCGATCCGATCGCCGCTGCCGCCACTTTGACCTTACTCGCCGGGGCCAGCGAAACCGCGCGGACGATCGGCCACCATAGAGGGGTGTCTTTCAACATTCGCGAAGTCGTCTTGGACCTGGAGCGGCACGCCGCGGACCAGGGGTGGGACCAGCCGGTACGTGTCTACGCGCTGGTGCCCACCGCCGACCTGATCGCCCAGGAGCCGCACCTGGCCGGCCTCTTGGGCGTCAGTGAGCCCGTGGACGCCGCCGACCTGACCCCCATCGAGCAGGAGCCCCTCCCCGAGGGGGTGCCCATCGAGGAGGCCCTGGGCCGCATGGCCTGGCCCGAGGCCGTCGCCGGCTGCGCGCTGGTCATGGAGCGCCTGGTCGTGAAGGGCTCGGACGAGACCCTCGATCCGCCCCGTGGCGCCGATGCCGCGGCCTGGGCCGCCGAACAGCCGGGCAGCGAGGAGATCCGCATGGTCGCCGGCGTGCTGCGTGACGGCAGCCGCCACTCGGCGCTGCGCATGCGCAGCCACGACAGTCCCGACCAGGTTCTCAACGGCCAGGACCTGGTCCCGGCGCTGACCTCGGCGCTCGCCCTCACCCTGGAGGAATGAGACCGGCCCCGTCCCCGCCTCCCGCTTCCCAGGGAGGCGGGGCCGTCCGGGGTCACTCGCAGCGGGGCAGGTCCTGGAGCCCTTCGCCGGTGCGGATGGCCTCGAGCGCGTCGACCGCCTCGGAGAGCCGCTCGATCCGCACGACCTCGATCTCGCCGGTCGCCGCGGAGTCCAACGTCTGGGAGCAGCTCTCGGCCGCGACGAAGAAGTACTCGGCGCCCTGTCGCTGGGCGCTCACCATCTTCTGCTGCACGCCGCTCACACCGCCGACCTCGCCCTCGGGGGTGATCGTGCCGCTGCCCGCGATGACGTGCCCGCCGGTCAGCCCCTCGGGGCTGAGCCGGTCCATGATGCCCAGCGCGAACATCATGCCGGCGCTGGGCCCGCCGATGTCGCCGACGCTGATGTCGACCTCGACGGGGAAGTCCATGTCGTTGCCGACCATGACGCCGATGAGCGGTTCGCCCTCCTCCGACTCCGTCGAGGTCACCGTCACCTCGCGGGTACGGCCGTCCCGCTCGACGGTGAGCGCGACCTCGTCGCCCACCTCGCGATCGCGGACGAGCTCGACGGCCTCCTCCTTGTCGGAGACGGGTTCGCCGTCCACCTTCGCGATGACGTCACCGACCTCGACCCGGCCTTCGGCCGGTCCCCCCTCGTTGACCCCCGCGACGATCGCGCTGGTGTCGTAGTCGATCCCCAGCTCGGTGAGCGCGGCGGCCACGGCGGCCTGCTGGGAGTCGTCCATCTGCATCGACTGGCTCTCGGTGATCTCGTCGAGGCTGCGGTCCGGCGGGAAGACCGCCTCCTCCGGCAGCACCGCGTTGGTCGGGGACAGCCACGCCCCCAGCGCGGTGAACAGGTCCATGCGCGCGCCCGGCCCGCCCGCGTACTGCACGGTCACCATGGCCAGGCCGCCCTCGTGGTCGTAGCTTCGGCGCCCCTCGATCCGGATGACCTCCTCGCCCTCGTGCTCGCCGAGGGTGTTCAGGGCGACCCCCGGGGAGGCGACGAGGTAGGGCACCGGCAGGAGGCTCGCGCCGACCGCGAGTGCCACCAACAGCAGGAGCGCGACGATGAGGGTCCGGGCACGACGCAACATGGTGGCAAGCCTACGTGGCGCGCCGTGGCCCCGTTCCGCCGCTCCCGTCCCGCTGGGTCAGCAGGCGCCGACCCACTCGGCGTCGCCGTCGGTGAACGTCTGGTGCTTCCAGATGGGGACCTCGGCCTTGATGTCGTCGATGAGCCGGCGGCAGGCCGCGAACGCCTCCTCGCGGTGGGCCGCCGCCGCGGCCACGACGACCGCGATGTCGCCGACACGCAGGTCGCCGACACGGTGCAGCGCCGCCACCCGCCACACCGGACGTCCGTCCCGCGAGGTGTCGGCCACGACCTTCTCCATCACCCGGCGCATCTGCGCCTCGGCGGTCGGGTGGGCGGAGTAGGAGAGATCGGTCACCTGGCGTCCGTGGTCGTGGTCGCGGACCGTGCCGACGAAGAAGGCGGTCCCGCCGGCATGGTCGTCCTGGACCGCGGAGACGACCTCGTCGATGGAGAGGGGGGTGTCGCGCAGCCCCAACAGCGTGATCTGTTCCACGGTCACGACGGTATCAACTGGGCATCACGGACGGACGAAGCGACGTCCGGGGCGCGGCGCGCGACCGGCCCCTGGGACGCCTCTCCCGAACCGCCGCCCGGCAGGTGCGCCACCGGCCGGCCTCACCCCCGGCGGCGCTTGCGCAGATGGCGTACGGCGGCCGCGGTGCCGATGGCCGCGACCGCGGCGCCGGCCGCGCCGGCCGCCGTGATCGTGGCCTCCTTGCGGCCGAGGTTGCGTCCCACCAGGGCGTGTCCGGCCCGCGCCTCCAACAGGACGCGCAGGGCGGTCTCGTTGTCGTAGGCCGGCCGCCACCCCGCCCGGCGCAGCGTGGCGCAGTCGACCACGCACGGGTAGACCAGGAAACGCAGGTCGTCGACCCCCTCGGGGGTCAGCCCGACCTGGTGCAGCCGGCGCGCGGTGCCGAAGGCCAGGTGCGCGGGCAGTTCGAAACCGCGCAGTCCGGCGACCTCCTGGGCGACGTCGTGGGACAGCGCCCCCTCGCATCCCACCGCGAGAGCCCCGTCGGGCCCGGTGACCTCGTTGCGCACGACGAAGTCGAGCGCGTCGGCGAGGTCGTCGACATGGCAGAACTGCCAGGCCTGTTCGCACCCCTTGACCCCGAGGAGACGGGGCGCCGCGAAGTGGCGGGTCACCAACGTGTCGAGCCCCGGGCCGACGAGGGGGGCCGGGCGGACGACGGTGACGGACAGGCCGGGATGGGCGCGCCGGGCCAGCCGGGCCAGCTCCTCGATCTCGGTGAAGTCACCCGCCAGGCCGGGCCCGCTCGCCGGGCTGAGCGGCGCGTCCTCGTCCATGGGCACCGGGTTGGCCGGGTCGGCGCCGTAGACCATCGTCCCGGTGAGCAGCACCACGCGGGAGACGCGCTCGGCCGCCGCGGCGGTGAGGACGGTCTGGGCGGCGCGGATGTTGTGGGCGTGCCGCTCGCGTTGGGGGGTCTCGGGGGAACGGTCGTCGGCGGTGTGCACGAGGACGTCCACGCCGTGGAGCCGGGCGGCCAACCGGGGGTCGCAGACGTCGGCGACGCGCCAGGTGACCCCTTCGGTGTCTCCCCACCGCCCGTCGATGGCGACCACCTCGGAGATCTCCCCGGAACCTCTGGAGGTCAACAGTCGTTCCACGAGTATCCGCCCGACGCCGTTGGCCGCTCCCGTGACCGCGACGACCGGCCCTTCGGTGTCGCGGCTGTGCTGTGGGCGAACCTGGCCAGATCGAGTACTCACTCCGGGCGGCTCCCAGCTAACGTGACAGTGGAGACGTTCCTATCCTGCCTGAGGTCTAATCGTGAGTGACCATCCTTTCGGTTTCAGCATGCCGAACGACCCCGACGACGAGTCCGGACGCGGATCCGGCGGGTCCGGCAGCGGCGGCCCAGGCGGGGACTTCCCCAACATGCCGCCCGGCTTCCCCATGGGCGACCCGCAGCAGATGGCCCAGATGCTGCGCCAGTTCGCCGACATGATGGCGGCCCAGTCCTCCTCCGGCGCCTCGGCGTCGGGCATCAACTGGGACATGGCCAAGAACATCGCCCGGCACGTCGTCTCCGAGCGCGGCGACTCCAGCGTCGGCGCCGCCGAGTACGCCCACGTCCAGGAGGCGTTGCGGCTCGCCGACCTGTGGGTGAACGAGTCCACGGTGCTGCCCTCCGGCGTCACCACGGCCCAGGCGTGGAGCCGGTCGGAGTGGATCGAGCGCACCATGTCGACCTGGACCACGCTGTGCGACCCGTTGACCGCCCGCGTCGTGGAGTCCATGGGGCACAACATCCCCGAGGAGATGCAGGGCATGGCCGGCCCGCTGCTGGGCATGGTGCGCCAGATGGGCGGCATGCTGGTCGGCCAGCAGGCCGGCCAGGCCATCGGCGAGCTCGCGCGCGAGGTCGTGGGGTCCACCGACGTCGGCCTTCCGCTGGCCGGCGAGGGCCGGGCGGCGCTGCTGCCGGCCGGTGTCTCGGCCTTCGGCGAGGGATTGGGCGTCCCCCTGGACGAGGTGCGTCTCTACCTCGCGGCTCGCGAGGTCGCCCACCACCGGCTGTTCGGCCACGTCCCGTGGCTGCGCTCGCACGTCTTCGGCCTGGTCGAGGAGTACGCGCGCGGTATGTCGTTCGACATGAGCGGCCTGGAGGAGAAGCTCGGCCGCATCGACATCTCCAACCCCGACGCGCTACAGGAGGCGCTGTCGGGCACCGAGGGCGAGGGGCTGTTCCAGCCGCAGGACACCCCGCAGCAGAAGGCGTCGCTGGCCCGGTTGGAGACGACACTGGCGCTGGTCGAGGGGTGGGTGTCGGTCGTCGTCGACTCCGCGGTCTCGACGCGGCTGCCCCAGGCCGCTGCGCTGGCCGAGGCCATCCGCCGTCGGCGCGCCTCGGGCGGTCCGGCGGAGCACACCTTCGCGACGCTGGTGGGGCTGGAGCTGCGCCCGCGCCGACTGCGCGAGGCCGCCGCGCTGTGGCGGGCGCTGGAGGAGGCCCGGGGCGTCGAGGGCCGCGACGCGGTGTGGGAGCACCCCGACCTCATGCCCTCGGGCTCGGACCTGGACGACCCCGAGTCGTTCGTCTCCGGCCGGGCCGGTTCCGACCCGTTCGACCTGTCCCAGCTCACCGACCCCGAGGCCGGCCCTCGGGAGCGGCCCGGCGACGAGGACGGCAAGGACGGCGACGACGGGGAACGCGAGTGAGCGGTCTGCTCGCCGACGCGCGGGCCGTCCTGGAGTCGTGGGAGGCGCCCAGCTCCGAGCAGGAGGAACTGCGCCGCGACTATCTCGCCCACCTCGACCGGCACGAGGACGCGATGTGGCGTTCCTGCCGTCCCGGCCACCTCACCGCCAGCGCCGCGATCGTCGATCCCTCGGGTACCGCCACCGTCCTCACGCTGCACCGTTCCATCCGGCTGTGGCTCCAGCTCGGTGGTCACTGCGAGGCCGACGACGCCACCCTGGCCGACGTCGCGCTGCGCGAGGCGACCGAGGAGTCCGGGATCCCGGGGTTGCGTCTGTTGCCGGGCCCGATCCGCCTGGACCGCCACGCCGTCCCCTGCGGCGGTGGTTCGGTCCACCTCGACGTGCAGTACGCGGTGGTCGCGCCCGCCGGTGCCACGCTGTCCCGGCTCGTGGACGAGTCCGACGACCTCGGCTGGTTCCCGGTGGCGGACCTGCCCGAGCCGACCGACACCGCCTGCCGCTCCCTGGTGTCGGCGGCGGCCGAGGCGGCGCGACGGGCCTGATCCCCGCCTTCCCTCAGACCCCGACCGTGTTGCGCAACCTCAGATCCTCGGGGAACGGCGCCAGATAGGTCTGCTCGCACGCCCACTCGACCCGCTCGGCGGTGCAGTGGTGGCGGAGCAGCGCGATCGGCAGGCTCAGGGGGAGCCGTCCCGCCCGGTAGGCGTCCACGGTGGCCAGCAGGTCGTGGCGGCGCACGTCGTCGAGGAGCGGGCTGATCATCCCGAACGCGTGTTGGAGCGCGTTGGTCTGCTTCCCCGGGGTGGCGCGTCGGGCCATCGTGGTGTGGAACTCCCGGGTGTAGTCCTCCTCGGTCGTCTCCGGATCGTTTCGGCCGGCCGCGGCGACGATCCGCCCGGTACGACGGTACCCCTCGGGATCGTGCGCCATGAGTTGGAGCTTGTGCCGGGCGTGGAAGGCCACAAGGTCGCGTGGACGCCAGTCGGACTCGAACAGCGCGCGCAGCCGGGCGTGCGCGAAGACCCTCTCCACCCAGTGTTCGCGCAGGCCCGGGTCGCAGAGGCGGCCCTGCTCCTCCACGGGGAGTCCCGGGTGCTGGACGACCAGGCGTTCGGCGAACACGCCGCGGCCCTTTCCGTCGACGCGCCGGCCGTTCTCGAACACCGGCATGCCGTACAGTCCGCAGCTCGGCGACCGGTTCTTCAGCACGTAGCCGTCCAGGCGGCGAAGCTGGGCTTCGTGCCGGTCGGCGACGGCGGCGATGGCGTCGGTGTGGTCGGTCCCGGTCCTGGCCGTGACGATGCGCGTGCGCTGGTCCGCGGAGCGGTCGAGGCGGAGGGTCTCGCGTGGGGTGCCCAGCCCGATCTCGGCCTCGGGACAGACCGGGACCCACACGACGTGGCGGTCGAGTTCGTCGGTGAGGAATCGGTGTCGGGAGTGTCCCCCGTTGTAGCGGACGGGCGCCCCCAATAGGCAACTGGATACCCCGATCCGAGGGCGTTCGTCCGGTTCGGGTTGCTCGGTGCTCATACAGCGGGCGATACCCGATGCGCTGGGAGCTAACCTCGCAGGTCACCGGCGTTATCGGGAACATCCGCCGTCGAGGAGCGCCGCGCGGCCACGACCGTCACGCCGTTGCCCCGAGTCCTCCGCGCCCATGGCCCTCCCGGGTCCTGTACCGCAGGAACGCGCCGCTCTCCCCCGAGGTCGCCGCGCGAACGCGGTGGCGGCCCGCCCCCCGCCAGGGACGCCCTCCGCGAGCGGCCGCGATGGCGCGGGCGCGCCGGCGTCCGCCTGGAAGACCCCGCCTCCCACCCCGCGGCTCAGGACCGAAGGCCGCGCGAGCCCGCCGCCGGCGAGCGGGTCGGGGCGCCGCGGCCCGCCCAGGCCGCTGCGCCGGCCGCGCCGAAGCGCTTCACGGCGACCGGGCAGGCCCGTCCCCGGCCTCCGACGCTCGCGGCGCGCCAAGGACCGCGCTCTTTTGGCGGCCCGGGACCGGGTGTCCTGTCCGGCCTGGCCCGTCTCGGCGGCGTCTCGCGCGAGCCGCCCCGCACCGGCCCGAGAACGTCCACGGCGACCGGCTCCCGAGGTCGCGCGGATCCGCGCCGGCGACCACGGCGGCCGGCCGTGGCGGGCCGGGGTACCGGTCCGGCCGGATCTCCCTCCCCCGCGGCACTCCCGTGAGACGTTCCCGGCGGTGTCCACGTACGGCGTCCCCCCTCGAAACGGCGGGGATGGTGCTGCGCCCCCTGCCGTGACCACCGCTTTTCCCCACCCGCTGCCCTCCCCCACCAGACCGGAGGGGTGGCGGACATGGGGGAGGATGGGGAGGAGACCCCGCACACGTCCCGAGGAGAACCGTTCGCCTTGCCACCGTCCGGCCCCGACCGTCGCTCCGCCCTGCGCGCCGACTGCGCCTCCTGTTTCGGGCTGTGCTGCGTCGCGCTCCCCTTCGCCGCCTCCGCCGACTTCGCGCTGGACAAGGAGGCCGGCCGCCCCTGCCCGAACCTGCGCGAGGACTCCCGCTGCGGCATCCACTCCCACCTGCGCGAGAAGGGGTTCTCCGGCTGCACGGTCTTCGACTGTTTCGGCGCGGGCCAGAAGGTCTCCCAGATCACCTTCGAGGGGCGTGACTGGCGCCGGGACCGACGGACGGCGAAGCAGATGTTCGCGGTCTTCCCGGTCATGCGGCTGCTCCACGAGCTGCTCCGTCACCTCGACGAGGCGCTGTCGCTGCCCGTCGATCCCGCCCTGCGCGACGGACTCGGCCGGGCCGCGGCGAAGGTCGAACGGCTCTCCCTCGAGGACGCCGGAACCCTGCTCGCCCTGGACCTGGCGGCGCTCCACCGGGAAGTGGGCGACCTGCTCTCCCAGAGCAGCGCGCAGGCCCGGGCCGCGCTGCCGGGGCCGCGGGCCGACCACAGGGGGGCCGACCTCATCGGGGCCCGGCTGCGGGGAGCCGATCTGCGCGGGGCGGATCTGCGCGGCTCCTACCTCATCGCGGCCGATCTGCGCGACGCCGATCTGCGGGGGGCCGACCTGCTGGGGGCCGACCTGCGCGACGCCGATCTGCGCGGGGCCGACCTCACCGGCGGCGTCTTCCTGACCGGCCCCCAGGTCACCTCGGCCAAGGGGGACGACACGACCCTCCTGCCGGCCTCCCTGTCCCGTCCCGCGCACTGGTGAGCTCCCCGCGGACCGCCGGTCCGCGTTCCCCTCGGGTTCAGCCGGGCGGTCGGTTGACCGTCCCGGATGCCAGTACGGCCCGGGTCGACTCCCATCCCTCCAGGCCCTGGTCGAGACGGTCGATGTCGGCGGGGGCGCGTAGCCGGTGCCAGCCCGGGGCGACGGACAGCGCCCTGCGGGTCGGCCGGGCCCGGGCCAGGGTGGCGAGCGCGTCGGGGGCGTCCAGGTCGGCGCCCTGCTGCCACGGCGGCGGCGGCAACCGGCAGGCCAAGGCCACGAGACCACCGCCCTCGGCCGGGCAGACCGCGAGTTCGGCGGACCCCAGCCCACGAAGGAGCTTGCCGATCAGGAGCGGCGGCAGGTCCGGGGCGTCGGCGGCGACGATGACGGCCTGCTCGGCGCCCCGGCCCTCCACCGCCTCCAGCGCGGCGCGCAGCGGCTGCGGGCCGTCGACGTCGGCCACGGTCGTCCCCGGCCAGGTCAGCTCGGCCACTCGGTCGGTGATCCGTGGTCTGCGCCACACGACGACGACGGGTTCGCACCCCGTGAGTCCCGCGGCGACCTCGTAGGTGTCCTCGACGAGGGCGAGCGCGTAGACGTCCGGATCGATTCCGGGGGGTGGCAGGGCGCCGGTGTCGGGAGTGACCAGGACAGCGGCGACACGGACGGGAGCGGGGCGGGGGGCGTTGTCCACGGTGCCGATGCTAGGCGGCCGCGGGGATGGCAGGGGGCGCGTTCCTCACGTCCGCGCCTCGCGGTTCTCGCCGGGATCGTCCCCGAGTTCGAGGGGATCCCCCTCGGGGCCGTGGCCGAGCCTCGGTGCGGCGGCGATGCCCTCCAGGTATCCGCGAGCGCGTTCGGTCCGGGGGTAGCGCCCCACCAGCTCCCAGAAGTCGCGGCCGTGTCCGGGGATGACGAGGTGGGCGAGCTCGTGGACGAGCACGTAGTCGACGACCCAGGACGGCATCCCCACCAGGCGTCGCGATAGGCGGATGGACCCGTTCTCGGGTGTGCACGACCCCCAGCGCGTGTTCTGGTTGTCGACCCAGCGGACGCTGCGTGGCTCGGCCCTGCCGTCGAGGTAACGCTGCGAGAGCTCCACCGCGCGAGCCCGTAGCGCGTCGTCGTCGGGTCGGCGGCGCTCCTCGCGTGCTTGGAGCCGTTCCAGCATCCGCTCCACCCAGCGCTTCTCTTCGGCGCGGGAGAACGTCGCGGGAACGAGGACGACCGTCTTGTCCCCGTCTCGATAGGCGGACACGGTCCGCCGGCGGCGGGAACTGCGGCGCACCTCGACTTTGGTCGTGGGAGGCACGTTTTCAACGTAGCTCAGGGCTAGGACAGGCCACAGAGAACCTATGACGGTTTTTGTCAACAAAAGACACTTAAGTACCTATTCACGTTCCCGAAGGGTCCGCGGGCACCCCGTCCCCACCACATGACCTGGGCAAAGGACCCGAACACGATGACGACCGCTTCCGGCCACCGCGCGCGACGGTCCCGAGCGCCGGACGAGGGGAACGTCACACCGCCGATCGCACGACCGGCCTGTCCCCGTCCGGCGGGTCCGCGCTCCGGACCATCGACGGAGCAGACCGTGTCGTCGCCACCGCTCGGGCCACGCCCGCCCTCCCGGAAGAGCGCCTTGCACGCTCCCGGTCGCGATGTCCCCGAAACCGGACGGGCCGGCGCCCAAGGCACCGGCCCGTGTCACACCCGCGTCAACACAATCGCGAGAACCTCATTTCCATGAGGGCCCGCTCGGCACGACGCTGCTCGCGCAGTTGGACGCGGAGTCCTCGCGCGGTGAGCCGCTGGCGGCGGCGTTCGCGCTTGTCATCGACGGTCTTCTGCAGGTTGACGAGTTCGTGGAACAGCATGGGACTTCCTCACCTGGGGGTAGGGACGAGCGGATGGATCGGTGGCCCGAAGGGGCCGGAAGGCCGGCTAGGCGGCGACAGGCTGGGCGTCCTTGCGCGGACGGCCGCGCGGACGCTTGCGCGCCACGACCTGCCCGGCGACGAGGAGCTGTCCGCCCCACACGCCCCACGGCTCCCGCCGCTCCAGCGCGTCGGCCAGGCACTGTTCGCGTACCGGGCAGTCCGAGCAGACGGCCTTGGCCGCCTCGACATCGGCCGGCGCTTCCGCAAAGAAGAGGTCTGGTTCCCGACGGCAGGGGACCTCGGCCTCTGCGAGCCACGGGGTTTCCAGGACCGACGCGAGCATCGGTGTCCTCCCTGATTCTTGGTGTTACGCGGTAGGTGACAACGTCGACCGGATCGGTTTCCCGATCCGATGAGGGGGCGTTGACCTGCGGTAAGCCCCGGCGACCGGCTCCTCTGGCAAAGAGAAGACCCGGTGCGGGACACCAAAATGGCCGCGGCCCCTGTGTGGGGTTCCGCGGCCACGGGAGGAGTTCCCGGCCCTAGTGGATCAGGCCGGTGTGCTCCGTGGACACGTCAACCCCACGGCGCCCCAAGGGCGCGGGGATCGTGCGAGCGTGACTCCGTCGAGCTGGTGCGAGGATTCGCGAGAAGGCAGACCACCGCCGAAGCCCTGGAAGGTCTTGGAGAGATCAGCGCCATATCCGCACACACCATTGCCGCGCCGGGTGATGCCCCGAACAGACGCGGACAGCTCGAAAGCGAGAGTTATCGTGGTCATTTGATCGGAGCACCTCCTTCTTCAATCGGCCGCAGGGATCTTCTCCCGCGGCGGGCGCGAACTTGATGGGACAACCCTAGAGGGGTCGAACGAGAACCGGCAACCTATTTTTGACCTGGTGTTTTGTCCGTTACCGGCCGGAACCTGAGCGGCCGGCGCAACGTCGGGCGCCACGGCCGAGGGAGGGGATCACCCCCGCGGGGCGTCCTCGACCACGCGGATCAGCCCCTCCTGGACCACCGAGCACACCAGATCGCCGGCGCGGGTGTAGACGAGGCCGCGCGCCAGCCCCCGGGCCCCACCGGCCACCGGTGTCTCCTGGGCGTAGAGCAGCCAGTCGTCGGCCCGGAACGGCCGGTGGAACCACATGGCGTGGTCGAGGCTGGCCATGGAGATCCCCGAGAAGGAACGCCCGTGGGCCAGCAGCACCGTGTCGAGCAGGGTCATGTCCGAGGCGTAGGTCATGAGGCAGACGTGCAGCAGTGGATCGTCGGGCAACCGGCCGTCGGCCTTCAGCCAGACCAGGTTGCGCGTGGTCCGCAACTGTGGGTCGTGTTCGACCTCGAACGACAGGGGACCCGCCGGACGCAGTTCGATCGGATGCCAGGTGGCGAAGCGGGGAACCCGGCCGAACACCTCGAAGAGCCGGTCGTGCATGGTCGGCAGCTCTTCGGGCGGCGGGACGTCGGGCATCGGCACCTGGTGCTCCAGGCCGGGTTCGACGTGGTGGAACGACGCCGACAGCGCGAAGATGGCCTTGCCGTGCTGGACCGCGGTGACCCTGCGGGTGGTGAAGGAACGACCGTCGCGCACGCGGTCGACGGTGTAGACGATCGGCACCGCGGGGTCGCCGGGACGGATGAAGTAGGCGTGCAGCGAGTGGACGTGACGGTCGGCGGGAACCGTGCGACCGGCCGCCACCAGGGCCTGGCCGGCCACCTGTCCGCCGAAGACCCGTTGCGGTCCGCCGTCGGGGCTGCGCCCGCGGAAGATGTTCACCTCGATCGGTTCGAGGTCGAGGATGGAGAGCAGCCCCTGAAGGGTCTGTCCTCCCTCGGGGACCGGCGGGTTGTCCTCGCCGTCCCCCGGCGTCGTCGGCCCGGTCACTGCTCCTCCTCATGTCCCGCCGCGCCGGCGCGCGCCGGCTCCTCGCCCGCGCACAGCGCCAGCACGGCCTCACCGTAACGGTCGAGCTTGACCGCGCCCACACCGGATATGCGGGAGAGCTGGGCGGAACTGGTGGGCACGTGTTCGGCGATCGCCTGGAGGGTGGCGTCGGTGAAGACGACGTAGGCCGGGACCTTCTGCTCGGACGAGATGGCGCGCCGCCACTCGCGCAGCCGTTCGAGGAGTTCCTCGTCGTAGTCGGCCGGACAGCCGGCGCAGCGGCCGATCTTGCGTTCGACGGCCTCGGTGAGCGTCGCGCCGCAGATCCGGCAGCGCACGATCTTCGCCGACGCGCGTTCGGCACGCCGGCCGGCCAGCGACGGCGAGGCCGGGCGCAGGCCGTCGAGGAAGCGGGAGGGTTTGCGGGTCTTACGCCCGCCGGGGGAACGCGCGAGGGACCACGACATGGCCAGGTACTCGCGCGCGCGGGTGACACCGACGTAGAAGAGCCGGCGCTCCTCCTCGACCTGTTCGGCCGATTCGGCGTAGATGATCGGCAGCATGCCCTCGGTCAACCCGACCAGGAACACCGCGTCCCATTCGAGCCCCTTGGCCGAGTGCAGCGAGGCCAGCGTCACCCCCTCGATCTCGGGGGCGTGCTCGGTGGCGACGCGGTTCTCCAACTCGGTGACGAAGTCGGCCATGGTGGCGTCGGCGCGCTCGGCCACGACGTCCTCGGCGAGTTGGGCGAGGGCCGCCAACGCCTCCCACTTCTCGCGCGCCTGGCGTCCCTCGGGGGGCTGCGGGGTGAGACCGAGCGGGGCGAGGATGGCCCGGACGGTCTCGACCAGCGGGGCGTGGTCGTCGGCCCGGCTGGCGCCGCGCAGGGTGTGGACGGCGCCTCGGACCTCGGGACGGTCGAAGAACTGGGCGCTCCCCCGGACCGTGTAGGGGACCCCGAGGTCGGAGAGGGCCTGCTCGTAGGTGGCGGACTGGGAGTTGGTCCGAAACAGCACGGCGATCTCGCGGGCCGGTGTCCCGGACTCGATCAGGGCGGCGATTTTACGCGCGACCGACGTGGCCTCGGCGGGTTCGTCGTCGTATTCGGTGTAGGAGGGGTCGGGGCCGTCGGGGCGCTGCGCGACGAGCTGGAGCCGCTGGGCCGCGGCGGGTCCGCTGGCGTGTTCGAGCGAGGCGTTGGCGACCCGCACGACCTGCGGGGTGGACCGGTAGTCGCGGACCAGCCGCACCACCGTGGCGTGCGGGTAGGCCGCGGGGAACCCGGTGAGGTAGCCGGGGGTCGCCCCGGCGAAGGAGTAGATGGTCTGGTTGGGGTCGCCGACCACGCACACGTCGTCGCGGTCGCCCAGCCAGGCGTCGAGCAGAAGCTTTTGGAGCGGGTTGACGTCCTGGAACTCGTCGACGACGAAATAGCGGTACTGGGCGCGGATCTCCTCGGCGATCTTGGGGGAGTCGGTCAGCATCGCGGCCGTGAGTTCGAGCATCGACTCGAAGTCGAGGAGGTTGCGCTCGCGCCGGATCTCCTCGTAGGCGTCGTAGACGCGGGCGATGTCGCGCGCCTGGATCGGGGGCGTGCGCCCGGCCTTGTCGACGATGGCCTCGTAGTCGGCGGGGCGGGTCTGGGTGACCTTCGACCACTCGATCTCACCGGCGACGTCGCGCAGGCCCAGCCGGTCGAGCTGGAGTCCGCAGGCGTGCGCCGCCTCGGCCACCACGCCCAGCTTGCTCTCGATGAGCCGCGGTTTGGGGCCGCCGACCGCTTGTGGCCAGAAGTAGGAGAGCTGGCGCAACGCCGCGGCGTGGAAGGTGCGGGCCTGCACCCGGGGAGCGCCCAGCGAGCGGAGCCGTCCGCGCATCTCGCCGGCCGCGCGGACGGTGAAGGTCACGGCGAGGATCTGCTGTTCGGCGACGACGCCGCTGGCCACGGCGTAGGCGATGCGATGGGTGATGGCGCGGGTCTTTCCGGTGCCCGCCCCCGCCAGGACGCAGACGGGACCACGCACCGAGCGCGCAACCTCCTTCTGTTCGGGGTCGAGCCCTTCCAGCAGGCGGTCAGCGTCCATGTGCGGTCGTCTCCAATCCCCCCGGCCACTTAGGCCCCGGCGGCTACTCCTGCCCGGTCAGTCTCTCAAGTATCGGCGAGGCGGTGAACAGCGACGGCACCGGAGTCAGGGGCTGTGGACAACCCCACCGGGACAGCGGGGAACAAAGCGGGAACCGGGACACACCCGGCAGCGTCCCACCCTCCGACCTGATCACATCGGGGAAGCTCAGTACGGTTGCCGGTGTTGGTAGTAGGCGGCGAACGCCAGACCCGTGAGAAGGAGACCGCCCATGACCACCCCCACGACCGCGCAGATCACCATGTACTCCACCCCCTGGTGCGGTTTCTGCAAGCGGCTGAAGAGCCAGCTCGCCCGCGAGGGCATCGAGATCAATGAGATCAACATCGAACAGGACCCCCAGGCCGCCGAGTACGTGATGCAGGTCAACGGCGGAAACCAGACCGTTCCCACGGTCCTGTTCGCCGACGGTACGGCATTGACGAACCCATCGCTGTCACAGGTCAAGGAGAAACTGGCCGCGCAGTAGACGGACCCGCCGCTCGGCACCACCGGGCGGCGGCCCCGTCCTACCAGCCTTGGGGGCGAGGAACTTGGGGGAAGACGTGACGCCTGAGAGCCCGGTCGACAACGGGGGCGATATCGCCGTCGACACGATCCGCCGCACGCCCACCGGGTGGCGGGTCCACAGCGGTGAGGAGCTACCCGACCTGCTCGGCGCGATGGTGCTGGCCGACCTCCTCTACGCCGAGGAGGGGCCACGGCTGTCCCCTCCCCCCGCCCCGCCCAAGGCCGCGGTCCAGGCGTCGGAGACCGAACGGCTCCGGGTCACCGTGGCCCAGCTCGAACACGCCCTGGGCACCCGCGTCGTCATCGAGCAGGCCATCGGCGTCCTGGCCGAACGGCACCGGCTCTCGCCCCGCGTGGCCTTCGAACGCCTGCGTCAGGCCGCGCGCTCGCGTGGGCGCAAGGTGGCCGACCTGGCCCGCGAGGTCGTCGCCAGCAGCGCCGACCCGCTCATCCCGCTGCCCGCCGAGCTGGCCCGCGAGGGCGGCGCGGTCCGCGGCGGCTCCCGGCGACGACGTGGCTGAGCGGCGCCTGCCGTCCGCTCCCGTGGCGGGAGCGGTCACCAGGCGCCGGGCAGCTCACCGCCGTACCAGTGCTCGATGAGCCCGCGCGCGATCGACACCGGTCCCGGGAGCACCACCTCGCCGCTGTCGGCCGCGGCGTACAGCTCCTCGCGGGTGAACCAGCGGACCTGCTCGATCTCCTCGTGGTCGGTGCGCAGGGCCTGTCCCACCGCGCGGGCCGTGTACCCCAGCATCAGGCTGCGCGGGAACGGCCAGGGCTGCGACGCCAGGTAGCGGGGCTCGGCGACCGCGATCCCCACCTCCTCGGCGACCTCCCGGACCACCGCCTGCTCCAGTGACTCACCGGGTTCGACGAATCCGGCGAGCACCGAGTAGCGGCCGTCCGGCCACTGCGGGTTGTGCGCGAGAAGGCACTGTTCCGCCTCGCCCTGCCCCCGGTGGACCAGCATGATCACCGCCGGGTCCGTCCGCGGGAAGTTCTCCGCCCCCTCTCGTTCGCAGATCCGCACGTGCCCGGCCGCCGCGATCCTCGTGGGCGAGCCGCAGCGCGGGCAGAAGAGGTGGGTGGCGTGCCAGTTGGCGAGCGCGACCGCGTGGGTGAGCAGGCCGGAGTCGCGCGGCCCCAGGAGCGCGCCGACCTCGCGCAGCGACGTCAGCTCGGTCCCCTCGGCCTCCTCCAGCTCCACCCCCGCCTCGGCGCGGACCGCGAAGTAGGCGCGGCCCTCGTCGTCGACCCCGAGGAGGTAGCGCTCCCCCTCGGGGGCCAGTTCCGGCGTGGTGAAGACCAGTTCGGGTTCTTCGGCGTCGGAGGTGACCAGGGCGCGGGACTGCTTGGCGAGCAGGGCCCGCCAGCCGTAGGTCTGCGGTTCCCCGCGTTCCAGGACGAGGACGCGCGTGTCCGGCGACGCCCAGGCCTCGGCCAGCCAGGTCTCGTCGGTGCGGCGGTGCCCCGCCAGGTCGATCGTGCCGCGCGACAGGGCCGGGGCGGGTGAGGATGTCATGCTGCCTTCCAGATGGACGGGGCCCGCCGGGCGTCGCTCCGCCCGGCGGACGGGGTGTTTCAGGCCCGCGCCTGCGCCGCGAGGCCGTCCCACATGTAGGCGATGGCCTCGGCTCCCTTGAGGAGGAGCGGGATCTCCACCTTCTCGTTGGGCGCGTGGATGCGGTCGTCGTCGAGGCCGACCGCGACGAAGACCAGCGGCGCCGCCAGGATCTCGGCGATGTCGGCCTCGGGGCCGCTGCCGCCCTCGCGGGTGAACAGCACCTCGGTGCCGAACGCGCGGCTCATCGCGTCGCGGGCGACGCGCACGCCCACCGAGTCCAGGTCCGAGGCGCAGGGGCGCACGCCGGGGCCGCCGAACTCGATCGAGACGCGCAGCCCCCGCGGGAGGTTGGCGGTGACGTAGTCGCGGACGCACTGCTGGACGCGCAGCGGGTCCTGGTCGGGGGCCAGCCGGAAGCTGACCTTGGCGTGCGCGGAGCGGGGCACGATGGTCTTGGTGCCGGCGCCGGTGTGCCCGCTCCACATGCCGTTGATCTCGGCGGTGGGACGCACCCACAGGCGTTCGAGGGTGGAGTAGCCCTCCTCGCCGGCGACGGCGGCGCTGCCGGCCGTGCGCAGCCACTCCTCCTCGTCGAAGGGGAGGCGCGCGATCAGGTCCCGTTCCCGCTCGGAGATCTCCACGACGTCGTCGTAGAAGCCGGGGATCGCGATGTGCCCGTCGGCGTCGTGCATTCCGGCGAGGAGGGCGGCGAGTTCGCGGGCGGGGTTGGGCACCGCTCCGCCGAAGGAGCCGCTGTGCAGGTCCGTCGCCGAGCCGTACACGTCGATCTGGCAGTCGGTGAGGCCGCGCATGCCCACGCACATGGACGGGGTGTCGGCGGACCACATGGTGGTGTCGGAGATGACGACGACGTCGCAGGCGAGCCGGTCGCGGTGGCGCTTCAGCAGTTCGGCGAAGTTCGGCGAGCCGGACTCCTCCTCCCCCTCGACCAGCAGCTTGATGGTGACGGGAGGCGCGGAGGCGCCGGAGGCGGCGAGGTTGGCGCGCAGGCCCAGGGTGTGGAAGAGCACCTGCCCCTTGTCGTCGGAGGCCCCGCGACCGACGAGGCGGTCGCCCTGCTCGACCGGGGCGAAGGGGTCGGTGTGCCACTCCTCCCGCGGTTCGACCGGCTGCACGTCGTGGTGGCCGTACACGACCACGGTGGGGGCCGTGGGGTCGGCCGCCGGCCACTCGGCGAAGACCGCGGGCATGCCCGCGGTCTCCCAGATCTCGACGGTCGGGAAGCCGGTGGCGGTCAGGTGGTCGGCCAGCCAGGCGGCCGAGCGGCGGACGTCGCCGTGGTGGGCGGGGTCGGCCGAGATCGAGGGGATCGACAGCCATTCCTTGAGCGCGGCGACGAACTCGTCGCGGTGTTCTTCGATGTAGGTGCGCGCTTCCATTTGGCGGACCGACCCCTTCCGTACTTTTCTGTTGACCATAAATGAGCCTAATGCCGTTCCGTCCCATTCTCGGCCCCCGCGTCCGGCACGGCGGGCCCGACGTCGCCCCCGGAACGGGGCCTCGCCCCGGGGATCCGCGTGGAAGGGCGCCGCGCGACCTAGGGTGGGCGCGTAACACGGTCGATCCTGCGGGTGGGTGATGGGCGGAGGAACGGTCCCGCCGGACGGCGGGGAGGACGGGAGGCGGTCGGCCCCGCCCGTGGACACGGCGCGCCGGGCGATCCGCGCGCTGCGCGCGGCGGCGTGGGCGCCCACCTCGGAGGTGGCGTGCCTGCCCGCGCCGGACCCGCCCGGCACCGACCCCGTGCTCGGCGGCGTCTGCGCGGGGATCGCCGAACGCCGGGGGTGGCGACCGGGCGCGGTGCGGTTGGCGACGGTCCTGCTGGTGCTTCCGGCGCTGCTCTACCCGGTGGCGTGGCTGGTGCGTACGGCCGGGCCGGCACCGGCGGGCGGCCGGGGGCGGGCGAACCGGCAGCTGTTCCTCGCGGTCGCCGCGGGCGTTCTGGCCCTCTTCTCGGCGGTGCAGCTCATCGACTTCGGCCTCCCCGAGATCCGCGCGCTGCTCGCGGGCCTGTTCCTGGGATCGTCCCTGCTCACCCTCCCCCGGTCGGCCCTGCTGACCTGGCGGTCGATGACCGTGGGCGTGGTGGCCGTGCTCCTGCTGCTGTGGGGGGCGGGCGCGACCGGCGTGGACGTCCCCTTCCCCGTCGCGGTGATCGTCGCCTACCTGCCCGTGCTCTACGCGGTGGCGGCGCGCCACCCGCGTCCGGTGGTGGTCGCCGTCGGCGCCTGGACGCTGGTCCTCGTCCTCCCCTGCTACACGCTGCTGTTCGCGGCGCCGCCCGCTGCGGTCGTGTGGACGTCGGCGGTGCTGGTCGGTGTGCTGGTCGCCGGCGACAACATGCGGGTGCGCCGCGAGGAGACGGGCATCTCCCGGGGGACCGTCCGGGCGCACCGGCCGCCCCGCGCCCCCGTCCCCCTGTGGGACGGGGTGCTCGACGCCGTGTGGCGGCCCCTGCCACGGCCGGAGGTGACGCTGCGGCTCCCCCGAGGACCGGTCCGGCCGTTGGAGGGGCGCCTGGTCGCCGGCGTGTGCCGCGCCCTGGCCGGAGGACGCTCCCCCCGGGCGCTGACCGCCGTGCGCGCGCTGTTCGCGGTCCCGCTGTGGGCCGTCGTCGGCGTCCCGCTGTACCTGCTGCTGTGGTTGCTGCTGCCCGGGGAGCGGCCCCCGGGCGAGGACCCCGAGGAGCGGCGGGACGCTGTGTGGGCGCGCCGGTCGGCCGCCTGGTTCCTGCTGTTCGGGCTGGGCGCCGCGACGGCCTCGACCGCCGCCGTGCAGGCCACGGGGATGCTGGGCCTGCCCGTTCCCGTGGCGGTGGTGTCGGGCCTGGTCACCGGGATGCCGATCGCGCTGCTCCCCCGTTCGCCGCTGCTGGCCTGGAGGTTCATGGCCGGCGGCCTGCTGGCGACCCTGGTGGCCTACGCCCTTGTGGGGACCTCCCTGCCCCCCAGCGTGCCCGGGGGGATGTCCCCCACCGTGCTGTGGCCGTGGCCGATCGCCGTCCTGCTCGCGCTGGTCCCGGTCCTGTACCTGGTGGCGCTGGCCTATCCCGGCAGGACCACGGTCGGGGTCGGCGCCGTCACCGTGGTGGCCGACATCTTGTCGGCGTGCCTGTTCGTCGCCGCCCCGGTGGCGCAGGCGCTGTGGATCTCCGTCGCGGTCGTCGGGGTCCTCGCCTTCGGCCACAACGTCCGCGGCCGGCGCGCGGCCCAGCGCGACCTCGCCCAGGAGAGCGCGCTGCGCCGCCGGGACCGGGCCCGCCAGGCCGTGCTGGAGGAGCGTTCGCGCATCGCGCGGGAACTCCACGACGTCGTGTCCCACCACATGTCGATGATCGCCATCCAGGCGGAGGCCGCCCCCTACAAGTACCCGGACCTGTCCCCGGCCGCCGCGGGCACCTTCCACACGATCCGCGACGCCGCGCGCGAGGCGCTGGTGGAGATGCGCCGGGTCGTGGGGCTGCTGCGCGAGGAGGCCGAGGACGCCGAGCGCGCGCCGCAGCCGGGCCTGTCCGACATCGGCGACCTGGTCGAGGGCGCCCGGCAGGCCGGGGTGCCGGTGCGGGCGCGCGTGTCCGGGCTGTCCGCCGAACCCTCCGAGACCGTGGGCCTGTCGGTGTACCGGATCGTGCAGGAGTCGCTGAGCAACGCCGGCCGCCACGCCCCCGGCGCGCCGGTGCGGGTCACAGTGGAGGAGGACGACGGCCAGATCGTGGTCCGCGTCGTCAACGACGCGGGGGGACCGGGCCCGCGGCCGGCCGCCGACGTGGGCGGACACGGTCTCGTGGGCATGCGCGAGCGGGTGGCGATGCTCGGCGGGACGCTGCGCGCCGGTCCGCTGCCGGAGGGCGGGTTCGAAGTGGTCGCGCGGCTCCCCATGGACGGCGGGGAGTGAGCCGGCCGGTCCGCGCCGGAGTCCGCGCGGCCCGACCCCGCGCACTAGGCTGAACGCCGTGCCCATCACCGTCATCGTCGCCGACGACCAGGCCATGGTGCGCGACGGCATCGCCACGCTGCTCGACGCCGCCGCCGACATCGACGTCGTGGGGCAGGCCGCCGACGGCCGTGAGGCCGTCGACCTGGCCCGCGAGCACCGTCCCGACGTGGTCGTCATGGACGTGCGCATGCCGGTGCTGGACGGCCTGGCCGCCACCCGCGAGATCACCGAGGCGGACGGGACCGGCCCCCGGGTGCTCGTGCTGACGACGTTCGACCTGGACGAGTACGTCTACGAGGCGCTGGGCGCCGGCGCGAGCGGCTTCCTCCTCAAGGACGCCCCGGTGGAGGACCTGCGGACCGCCGTGCGGGTCGTGGCCCGCGGCGACGCGCTGCTCGCCCCGTCGGTGACCAGGCGGCTGATCGGCGACATCGCCCGGCGTCGGCGCGAGCGCATCCACGCCCGGCCGCAGGCGTTCGACCAGCTCACCCCACGCGAGGTGGACGTGCTGCGGCAGATCGCGCGGGGCCTGTCCAACGCCGAGATCGCCACGGAGCTGTTCCTGTCGGAGCAGACGGTCAAGACCCACGTCGGGCGGATCCTGATGAAGCTGGGGCTGCGCGACCGCACCCAGGCCGTGGTGTTCTGCTACGAGAATGGGCTCGCCTGACCCTCGGTCACCCGTGAGGGTGAGGGTCCCTCACCCTCACGGGTGACCCGCCGACCCCCTCCACGAGGGGACGACCGGGCGGCCTCCCGATTCCTAGCGTCGGGGCCATGACTACACGCCTGCTCACCCTGCTGGCGGCCGTGGCGGCCTTCCTGGGATGCGGTGCCGCCTGGCTGCGCCCGGCCGCGCCGGCCGACCCCGTGGAACCGCTGCGCTATGAGGCCCGGACGGTCGGGGGACGCCTGCTGCTCGCCGACGACCCCGAGGGCGGGCGGATCGTCGAGGTGCTGGGCGACCTCGACGGCGCCGACGCGGTGGCCGTGATCGTGCCGGGCAGCGGCCAGAACCGCGACGTCTTCCGCGACAATCCCGAACATCCCGGCACCGCTCCACTGGCCAACGCGCGGGCCCTGTGGGAGGAGCTGCGCCGGCAGCGTCCCGGGGCCGAGGTGGCGGTGGTGGCGTGGCTGGGCTATCGGGCTCCCCAGGACGCCTTCCCCGACGCGGTGACCCTGGTACCCGCCCGTGAGGGGGCGCGGGAGCTCGCCCGGTTGCGCCGGGAACTGCCCGCCGACGCCCGGGTCAGCCTGGTCTGCCACAGCTACGGGGCCGTGGTGTGCGGTCTGGCCGCGCGGGAGGCGGGGGTCGCCGACGAGGTGGTGGCCCTGGCGGCGCCCGGCCTGGGGGTGGGCTCGGTCGCCGACGTGCGGGCGCGGGTGTGGTCGGTGCGCGCTCCCGACGACTGGATCCGGTTCGTCCCCTCGCTCTCGCTCGGCCCGATCGGCCTGGGCGCCGATCCGATGGCCCCGGATTCGCCGGCCCGGGTGGTCGCCTCGGGGCCGATCAGTGGGCATGAGTCCTACTACCAACCGGGAAGCGAGTCGCTGGCGAACGTGGCGCGCGTCGTGCTCGGCGACCTCTCCTCGGTCACCCCGGCCCGCTCGTGACCGCCGCGAAGGGGGAACCGCCGATGCCCTGCCGGCGCGGTACCGGCGCCCGGGGCGCCCGTTCCGGCGTCCGGGCGCTCCTCCACGGCGTGGTGGAGCGGATCGGGCGGGCCACCCCGACCGGGCGGGAACGCGCCGTCGACGGGATACGGGCGTTCGCCGTCTGCTGCGTGGTGTCCGGCCACTGGCTGGTGACCGCGCCGGTGGTGTGGGCCGACGGCGGGCTGCGGGTGGCCAGCCCGCTGCGGGACATGCCGGCCCTGGCGCCGCTGAGCTGGATCTTCCAGGCGCTGGGCCTGTTCTTCCTGGTGGGCGGCTACGTGTCGGCGCGCGGCCTGGCCCGGGCGCGGGAGCGTGGGAGCACCACCGGCGCCTGGGTGCGGGCCCGGGTGGTGCGGCTGACCCGTCCGCTGGTGTTCACGGCGGCGGTGTGGGGGGTGCTCACCGGGCTGTTCGCCGCGGCCGGCGTCGCGGACCAGACGCTGCGCACCGCGGCCCTGCTCGTCGTGCAGCCGATGTGGTTCATCGTGGTGTACGCGGCGATCACCGCGTCGACCTCCGTGGTCGTGGCCGCGGACCGGCGTTGGGGGCTCGCCGCCGTCGTGGCGCCGCTCGCGGTCGTGGCGGCGGTCGACCTCGCCCGTTTCGGTCCCTGGCGGGAGGCCGTCCCCGCCTGGGTGGGTCTCCTCACGATCCTGCCGGCCTGGCTGTTCTCCTACCAGGTCGGCGTGGCGTGGGCGCGGGGCGGGGTGGGCCGCCGCGCGGCGTGGACGCTGCTGGTGGTCGGCGCGGCCGGCCTGGTGGTGCTGGTGGGGCCGCTGGACTACCCGGTGAGCGCGGTGGGGGTTCCCGGCGCCGAACGCGGCAACGCCAACCCGCCGTCGCTGTTCGTCCCCTCGCTGGCCGCGGCGCAGATCGGGGTGGCGGTGCTCGCGCGCGAACGGCTGGAGCGGCTGCTGCGCCGTCCGCCGCTGTGGGCCGCCGTGGCCGCGCTCAACCTGGCGGCGATGACGGTGTTCTGCTGGCACCAGGGCGTGCTGGTGCTGACGGCGACCGCGGCGTCGGGCGTCGGCGTGGTACCGGGGCTGACCTCCACGCCGTCGGGGCCGGAGTGGATCGCGGCCCGCCTGTCGTGGCTGCCGGTGCTGGCCGCGCTGCTGGTGGCGGTGACGGTGGCCGCGCGCCGGTTCGAGGGGCCGTGGGAGCGCACCGTCCTGGGCCGGGCCGGGCCGCGCGCGGTGGTGGCGCTGGCCGCCGTGGGGTTCACGGCGTTCGCCCTGGTGGTGATCTGAGCGGTCGGGCGGGCACGGGTCAGGCGTCCACGTCGGGGACCCGCTCGATGAGCGCGGCCAGCCCCTCGGCGTCGAGGAGGTCGGCGGGCCGGACCGTCAGGCCGGCGCGCACGTAGTGGAACGCGGCGCGCACGTTCTCCAATGGGACGTCGCGAATGCGCGACCAGGCGAGACGGTAGGCGGCGAGCTGCACCGCCACCGCCCGCCGCTCCCGCTCGGTGCCGGGCGGGCGTCCGGTCTTCCAGTCCACGACGTCGTAGTGGTCGCGTTCGCTGTCGTGGAAGACCGCGTCCATCCGGCCCCGGATGAGCCGGTCACCGATGACCGTCTCGAACCTCACCTCGACGTCGAGGGGGACCCGGCCGGCCCACTCGCTCTCCTCGAACAATCGACGCAGCTCCGCCAGCTCCTCGTCGCCCCCGGCGGTCTCGTCAGCGGCGCCCGGCAGCTCCTCGGGGCCGATCAGGCTGTCCTGGCCGAACCGCTGCTCCAACCAGGCGTGGAACGCGGTGCCGCGGCGGGTGTGCGGGGCGGGCGGGCGGGGCATCGGGCGGCGGATCCGGCGCGCCAGCGCGGCCGGGTCGCGGGCGAGGGTCACCAGGGAGGACACCGACAGGTGCGCGGGCAGCTCGACCGGGATGGTGCCGTCGGAGGGCTCGTTCGCGGCGTGCTCGGCCAACAGCAGCTCGGTGTCACGCGCCCACCCCTCCAGGCGGCGTCGTATGGCCGGTGGCAGTTGGGCGCGGTCCAGGCTCTCCAGCCACCTGGCCCCCTCGCCCTCCCCGGCCCGCCGGACGAGTTCGGCGCCGGCGACGATGCCGCGGTGGCGTTCGGCGCTCGCGCCGTCGTAGTCGGCGGGGGTCTGCGGCCAGGACACCGGGACGACCTCGGCCAGGTTGGGGTTGGTCTCGTCCTCCTCGGGCGGCGGCGCCCATTCGGCGACGCGGCCGGCGCCCGCCTCGCACACCGCGCGGACCTCCTCCAGGAAGATCGAGGGGCCGCGCGGCGTGGTGCCGCTGCTGCCCCACCAGTGTCCGGTGCACAGCAGCGCGTAGGAGGCGCGGGTGACCGCGACATAGGCCAGCCGCCGCTCCTCCATGAGATGGCGCGCCTCGTCGGCCTCGACGAAGGCGGTGATGCTCTTGGGGTCGACATCGTGGAGCTTGGGCAGTCCCGCGGCGTCCCCGCGCAGCGGGAAGGGGAGCTGCCGCTCGTTGTTGATCCACGCGCCCTTGCCCCGCGGCTTCCCGGGGAACAGGGGGTGCTTGCCCCCGCACAGACCGGGGACGACCACGATCGGCCACTGCAGTCCCTTGGCCGCGTGCATGGTCATGAGCTTGACCGTGTCGGCGCCGCCGACCCGCTCGCCCGGCTCCAGGCCGTTCTCGGCGTCCTCGGCGGAGCGCAGGAAGGCCAGGAAGGCGCCGAGTGTCGGATCGTCGCTGTTGCCGACGAACCGGACCGCGGCGTCGATGAAGGCGTCCAGGTCGGCACGCGCGGCGATCGGGTCGCGCCCCGGCCGCGCGGCGACCTCGATGTCCAGGCCGAGGACCCGCTCGACCTCGCCGATGAGGTCGGGCAGCGGCTGGGCGACCAGGCGGCGCAGGGCGGCGAGTTCGGCGGCCAGCTCCGTCAACCGGGCGTGGCCCGTCGCGGAGTAGGCGTCGGCGGGGCCGAGGTCGTCCAGGGCGTCGACGAGGCTGCCGCTCTCGGCGGTCAGGTCCACGACGGTCTGGCGCAGCAGGTCGGTGCGCGGCGGCTCGGCCCCGTCCTCCCCGTCGCGCAGGTCGCGCCGGGTCTCCCTGGCGAGCCGGGCCGCGCGTTCGCCCAGGGCCACCAGGTCGCGGGGGCCGATCCGCCAGCGCGGGCCGGTGAGCAGCCGGGCGAGCTCGTTGCCCGCGGCCGGATCGTGCAGGACCCGCAGGGTCGCGACGATGTCGCGCACCTCGGGCACCGTCATGAGCCCGCCCAGGCCGACCACCTCGACGGGGATGCCGTGCCGCTCCAGCGTCTCGCGCAGCAGCGGGAACTGTGACCGTTTGCGGCACAGGACCGCGATGTCCCCCGGGCTAACGCGCCGGGGTCCCTCCCCCTCGGGCCACTCCCGCCCGTCGGGGGCGAACCGTTCGGGCGTCTCCAGGGCGGCCTGGAGGGTACGGGCGATCCACTCGGCCTCGTCGGACTCGGTCGGCAGCAGCGCGCAGGTGACCGCGCCCCGGCCGCGCCGGGCGGGTCCCGGGTGCAGCACCGGCACGTAGGACGCCTCGGCGCGCAGGTCGGCGGAGATCCGTTTGGCGACCTCCAGGACCCGCTCCCCGTTGCGGAAGCTGGTGGCGAGCTGGCGGACCGGCGCGGGGCGGCCGGGGGACTCGGGAAAGTCGGTGGGAAAGCCGGTGAGGTTGCCGGAGCTGGCCCCACGCCAACCGTAGATGGACTGGCAGGGGTCGCCCACCGCGGTCACCGGGTGCCCGTCGCCGAACAGCGCGCGCAACAGGACGAGCTGGGCGTGGCTGGTGTCCTGGTACTCGTCGAGCAGGACCACGTGGTAGCGGCTGCGCTCGATCATGCCGACCTCGGCGTGGCGCTGGGCGATGCGGGCGGCGAGGGCGACCTGGTCGCCGTAGTCCATGACCTCGCGGGCGGCCTTCTCGCGGGCGTAGCGTTCCACCAGGGGCAGCAGCTGCTCGCGGCGGCGCTGCGTCGCGAGCACGTTACGTGTCTTGGCCGTGATCCTCTTCAGCGTCTCGGCGCGGCCGTGCAGCCACTCGCCGACGCCACGCACGTCGTCGGGGGCGCGCAGGTGCTCGGAGAGCTCGCCGGCCAGGGCCAGCATCCGTTCGGTGACCGTCGCCGGCGTCGCGTCGATGGCGTCCATCGGCCCGTTGTAGGAGGACACGATGCGCGAGGCGAGCTGCCATGTCTGGGCCTGGCTGATGAGCCGCGTCGAGGGTTCGACGGCCTCGCGCAGCGCGTGGTCGCCGACCAGCCGCGCGGCGTAGGCGTTGTAGGTGGAGACGGTGGGCTCGCCGTCGAGGAGCTCGGCGGGCACCTGCTCGGTGGCGCGCAGCTGTTCCAGCCGTTTACGGACACGTTCGGCGAGTTCCGCGGCGGCCTTGCGGGTGAAGGTGAGACCGAGGACGTTCTCGGGGCGGACCCGGCCGTTGGCGACCAGCCACACCACCCGCGCGGCCATCGTCTCGCTCTTGCCGGAGCCCGCGCCGGCGACGACGACGCCGGGGCCGAGCGGCGCGGCGATGACGGCGGCCTGCTCGGCGGTCGGCTCGGGCTGGCCGAGCAGCCGGGCGAGCTCGGCGGGGGTGAGGTCACGGCCGCGTGGGGCCGTGGTCGGCTCGGTCTCGTTGTCGGACATCGTCTCCCGGTCCGTGGTCGGGGGTGTGGGGGCGAGGGGTTCGGGGGCGGGGCGGTGGCGCGGGTTCAGGTCCGCCGCCCCTCGTTGTGCGCCGGGCAGCTGGCCCGCACCGCGCAAGAGTCGCAGTTGAGGTTGGGGATGGCCTGGAACCGCGAACCGGACATTCCGTCGGCGACGCCGCGCACCATCTTCTCCGGCCAGGCCGGGTCGGGGTCCTCGTCCAGGGGGCGTTGGGGCTGTTCGCGTACCCGGTCACCGTAGCCCGCCTTACCGACCTGGACGAGTTCGGCGCCGCCCGGTTCGGTCAGGCCGAGCCGGGCGAACGCCGACCTGAGCACGGCGAGCTGGTAGACGCCGAGCTGGGGGTGGCGGGCCAGCTCGTCGTCCTTGGGCCGGCCGCCGCCGGTCTTGATGTCCACGATGACGGCGCGTCCCCGCTCGTCGCGTTCCAGGCGGTCGACGCGGCCGGTGATCTCGATGCCGCCGATGTCGACCTTGAACCCCTCCTCGGTCGCGACGAGTTCCCTGGGGTTGGTCTCGTGCCAGGCCAGGAGCTTGGCGACCATGCCGTCGGCGCGTTCGCGCATCTTGTCCGCGTACCAGGGACCGCCGAAGTCCAGGTCGGCCCAGATCGCGTCCATGCGGCGGTGCACGTCCTCCAGGCCGGCGCCCTCGGCGACGAGGACGGCGACCGCGTGCACGACCTTGCCCAGCGCCGAGGAGGTCTCGGCGGCCGAGGCGCCCACCGCGTTCTCCAGCAGCCAGCGCAGCTCGCAGGTGGCGAACCCCTCGACCTGGGACGGGGAGACGCGGATGGTGGACCCCTCGTCGACGAGGGGGCGGTCGTCGGACCACTCCGTGAGGGCGTGCCAGCCGCCGGGATCGGCGCCGCGTATCCCCTCGTCGGCGAGCCGGGCCAGGTGCGCGGCCGCGGCCCGGCGCAGCGGCAGGGGGCTCGCGGGGTCGGTGACGACGGAACGCAGGTCGGCGACGAGCGCGGGCAGCGACAGCCAGCGCCGGCCCGTGGTCACCCGTTCAGGTTCGCCCGCCCCCAGCTCGGCGAGGAAGCGGGAGGGCCGCTCGTCGGTGTCCTGTCCGCCCACGGCGGTGACGACGAGACGGCGGCGGGCCCGGGTGACGGCGACGTAGAACAGCCGCCGCTCCTCGTCCAACAGCCGCGAGGCGACGGCCGCGCCGCTGTTCTCGGGGAAGCCCGCGACCGTGTCGACGAGCTGTTCCACCCCGAGCAGCGAACCGCGCAGGCGCAGGTCCGGCCAGTCGCCCTCCTGCACCCCGGCGACGACCACGACGTCCCACTCCAGGCCCTTGGCGCGGTGGGCGGTGAGGACGCGCACGGCCTCGCCGGTCGGCGCCTGTTCGGCGAGGGTGTCCGCGGGGATCTCCTGGGCCTCCAGGTCGTCGAGGAACCCCTCGGGCGTGCCGGGCGGCAGTCGGTCGCAGTAGCGGGCCGCGCTCTCGAACAGCGCGACGACGGAGTCGAGGTCGCGGTCGGCGGCGGCCCCGCGCCGGCCCCCGGCCTGGCTGGCACGTGACAGCCGGTCGGCCAGGCCGCTGGCCTCCCACACCGCCCACAGCACCTCCTCGGCGGAGGCCCCGGCGGCGGTGCGGCCCCGGACGAGTTCGAGCAGGGCGGCGACGCGCTCGGCCGGCGCGCGCACCTCGGGGGCGATCGTCGCGAGGTCACGGGGGTCGCGCAGCGCGTCGGCGAGCAGCACCGCGGCGGGCCGCTGGCCCCCGGAGTCGAGTTCGAGCTGGCGCAGCGCGCGGCCGAGTCTGCGCAGCGCGATACTGTCGGCGTCACCGAACGCGCTGCTCAGCAGCTCGTGGGCGGACGCCTCGTCGAGGCTGGCCGGACGCAGCGCGCAGCGGATGAGCAGGAGCATCGGCCGGACCAGGGGTTCGACGGCCAGCGGCAGGTCGTCCCCCGCGACGGCGACCGGCACGCCCGCGGCCATGAGCGCCCGGCGCAGGGTCGGGACCTGCCGGGTGGCCGAACGCACCAGGACGGCCATGCGCGACCACGGGACGCCGTCGACGAGATGGGCCCTGCGTAGGGTGTCGGCGACGATCGCGGCCTCCTGGGCCGGGCTCTCGGCGACCAGCACCGACACGTCGCCGTTGGGCGCCTCCGGCGCCGGGACGAGGGCGCGGTGGGCGTTGACCGGTCCGCCTCCGGGGCTGGGCGCGGCGGGGAGCCTGCGGGCGACGCCGCGCGAGGCGGCGAGCAGTGCCGCGCCCCCGCGCCGGCCGACACGCAGCGCCACCACGGGGGCGGGGTCGCCCGTGACCGTCGGGAAGCGGCGGGGGAAGTCCAGGATGTTGCGCACGTCGGCGCCGCGGAACCCGTAGATGGACTGGTCGGGATCGCCCACCGCCACCAGGTCCCGTCCGCCGCCGGCCAGGGCCTGGAGCAGGGCCTCCTGCGCCGGGTCGGTGTCCTGGTACTCGTCGACGAAGACGATCTCGCGGGCGGCCCGCTCCCTGGCCTGTACCTCCGGGTCGGTGAGCAGGTTGGCGGCGATCCGCACCAGTTCGGCGTAGTTGAGGGTGGGCACGGGGGCGACGTCGAAGCGGCCGGTGTAGCGGGCCAGGAAGCCGCCCGCCGCGGTCCAGTCGTCGCGGCGGAGGTCCTGGCCGAGCCCACCGAGGCGGTCCGCGTCCAGGCCGCGCTCCTCGGCGCGCATGAGGAAGTCGCGCAGCTCCTCGGCGAACCCGCGGGTCTCCAGGGCCGGGCGGAGGCGTTCGGGCCACGCCCCGGCGCCGTCCAGCACCTCGCCGGACAGCAGCTCGCGCACCTCCATGAGCTGTTCGGGTCCCGACAGCAGGCGCGGCGGCTGGTCGCCGGCGAGACGGAACTCCCGGCGGATCAGCGCGTAGGCGTAGCCGTGGAAGGTCATCGCGAGGGGTTCGCGCGTCGTCCGGCCCAGGCGGGCGGTGATGCGCTCCCGGAGCTCCTGGGCCGCCTTGCGGCCGAAGGTCAGCACCAGGATCCGCGCGGGGTCGACGGCGCGCCGCTCGATCCGGTCGACGACGGCCTCGACGATCGTGGTCGTCTTGCCCGTGCCGGGGCCGGCGAGCACGAGCAGCGGACCCGAGGGGTGGTCGACCACGCGGCGCTGGTCGTCGTCGAGCGGGGGCGGGGCCGCGGGGGGGCGCGCCCGCCGGACGAGACGGTACGGGGAGGAACTCACTCCACCTAGTTCACCAGATGATCAGGACGAAGCGGGCACGTCACGGCTCACCGCCGTCCCATCTGGCCCGTCGCATGTCCACCCGCCCGTTCGGGCGCAGGGGCGTGGCCTCGGCCGCGTAGTGCTCGCGCGCCCGGACCTCGTGCCCGGGCGGCGGGCTGCCGTCGGCGCGGATGACCCGCCACCACGGGACGGCCCCGCCCCAGGCGGACATGACCGCCCCCACCTGGCGTGGCCCTCCCTGGCCGAGGTACTCGGCCACGTCGCCGTAGGACATGACCCGCCCTGACGGGATGCGTTCGACCAGGTCGAGGACGCGCTCGGCGTAGTCGTCGGGGTGGGAGGGGGGCCGGGCCATGGGCCCACCCTAGCGGCCCGCCCCCGGGACCGGCTCCGCGCGGGCGGACCCGGCCCGCGGAGGGGGCGTCTCGTCTCCGACCGTCGCGCTCAGTGCGGGATCGCGCGGTGGTGCGCCGTGGTGCTCAGGGGCAGGCCGACCAGGCCGACGACGGCGATCACCGCCCCCGCCAGCCAGGCGGTCCACGCCGCGGCGGGCACGTCGGTGAAGCCCAGCCCCCACGGGGTGATGAACAACAGCGCCCCCAGCAGCAAGGTCGCGCCCTCGGTCGCGATGACGCCCGGGCGGGTGATGGACATGACCGAGGCCAAGACGACGAGCACGCCGATCACGAACATCGCCGCCGTGCCCACCCCGGTCATGCCGTGCCAGAGCCAGCTGACGGCCGCGGCCAGCCCCGCGACCAGGGAGACCCAGTCCTCCCAGCGTCCCTTCGTCCTCATGTCGCACCTCCCCGGTCGGTACCGGTCTCTCTCGACGGACCTACCCCGCGCGGGCGGGGTCCCAACCGGCGCGGACCGGGAACGCGACGGGGCCGCCACGCGCTAGCGTGACGGCCCCGTCGAGGACGGCCGAAAGGCCCTCCCGATCCGGTCAGTAGGTCGGCAGGCTGGGGTCGATCTGGTTCACCCAGGCCAGCACGCCGCCCCCGACGTGCACCGCGTTGGCGAAGCCGGCCCCCTTCAGCGCGGCCAGCGCCTCGGCGGAACGCGCGCCGGACTTGCAGTGCAGGACGATCTTCTTGTCCTGCGGGAGCTTGGCGAACGCCTCGCCGTTGAGGAACTCCCCCTTGGGGATGAGGACGGCGCCGGGGATGTTGACGATCTCGTACTCGTTCTTCTCGCGGACGTCCACGAGGTAGAAGTCCTCGCCCCGGTCCATCATCTCCTTGAGCTCGCCCGCGGTGATGGTGGAGCCCGCGGCGGCGTCCTGCGCCTCCTGCGAGATCGTGCCGCAGAACGCCTCGTAGTCGATCAGCTCGGTGATCGTCGGGTTCTTGCCGCACAGCGGGCACTCGGGGTCCTTGCGGACCTTCACCGAGCGGTAGTTCATCTCCAGGGCGTCATAGATCATCAGCCGGCCCACGAGCGGGTCGCCGAATCCGGCGAGCAGCTTGATGGCCTCGTTGACCTGGATGGAGCCGATCGAGGCGCACAGCACGCCCAGCACGCCGCCCTCGGCGCAGGAGGGGACCATGCCCGGCGGCGGCGGCTCGGGGTACAGGCAGCGGTAGCAGGGACCGTGCTCGGCCCAGAACACCGACGCCTGGCCGTCGAAGCGGTAGATGGAGCCCCACACGTAGGGCTTGCCGAGCAGGACGCAGGCGTCGTTGACCAGGTAGCGGGTCGCGAAGTTGTCCGTACCGTCGACGATGAGGTCGTAGGGCTCGAAGATCCGGAAGACGTTGTCGGTGTCCAGGCGCTCCTCGTGCAGCACGACCTCGACGAGCGGGTTGATCTCCCGGATGGAGTCACGGGCCGACTCCGCCTTGGACCGGCCCACGTCGCTTTGGCCGTGGATGACCTGACGCTGGAGGTTGGACTCGTCCACGACGTCGAAGTCGATGATGCCGAGGGTGCCCACACCCGCGGCGGCGAGGTAGAGCAGCGCGGGGGAACCCAGCCCGCCGGCGCCCACGACCAGGACCTTGGCGTTCTTCAGACGCTTCTGGCCGTCCATGCCAACGTCGGGGATGATCAGATGGCGAGAGTAGCGGCGCACCTCCTCGACGGTGAGCTCGTCGGCTGGTTCGACCAGCGGCGGCAGCGACACGGTAGCTCCTCAAAATGGTGATGTCGCCACGGCCCCCGGCGACGCGCGGGGGACGCGATCGGTCTTTCCTTACCCAACCTACGCGGTGGGGTTTCGCATTCCCGCCCCGGGATCCCCACCCGGTCGGCCCGTGAAGTGCTTCCTTGCTCACCTCCGACCGAACCCCCACCCACCCTTGACATGGGCCGGGGAGGGGCGGAGTAGCGTAGGAGGGACGTTCAGTAATCGACCAGGGAGCCTCTTGTGACGTCTGATCCGCAGCGGACGCCCGCCTCTCGCCCCGACGAACCCCTCGAGGAGTCCTCGGTCGAGGCCCCCGAGGCCGACGCCGCCGAACAGCGCGCCTCCCTCGGCGACGAGGAGGGCGACTGGCTCGACCGGGCCTCGGCCGAGGCCGACCGCGAGGTCTCCGAGGGGGACGCCGTGGAGCAGGCCATCGAGGTCCAGCTCGACGAGGACGACTACCGCTGACCAGGGGTTGCGTCCCGAAGGCCGTGGGTTCCGCGACTCCAGCGGAACCTACGGCCGAGTAGGATGGTGCGATATGCGCCTGGTTCGCGACGTCCCGTCCCGTACCCGGCCATGTTCGACAGGAGCGTGCGCGGCCCGGCCCGCGCCGTGCGACCAGTTCGGAGAGTGTGGGTGTGACAGCTCCTTCAGACGCCCGTCCGAGGGGAACCCGGCTGCCTCGGGTCGCGCGCCGCCGCCAGTTGCTGGCCGCGGCCCAAGAGGTCTTCGTCGCCCAGGGCTACCACGCCGCGGCGATGGACGAGATCGCCGAGCGCGCCGGAGTGAGCAAGCCGGTCCTCTACCAGCACTTCCCGGGCAAGCTGGAACTCTACCTCGCCCTTTTGGAGCAGCACTCCGAGGCGCTCGTGGAGAAGCAGCGCGAGGCGTTGGAGTCCACCGACGACAACCGCCAGCGCGTCATCGCCAGTTTCCGGGCCTACTTCGACTTCGTCGCGGGCGAGGGCGAGGCGTTCCGGCTCGTGTTCGAGTCGGACCTGCGCAACCTGCCCGCGGTCCGGGAGAAGACCGAGCAGACGCTCTTGCAGTGCGCGGACCTGATCGGCGCCGTCATCCGGCAGGACACCAGCATCTCCGACGACGAGGCGCACCTGCTCAGCGTCGGTCTGGTCGGCCTGGCCGAGACCAGCGCCCGCTACTGGCTGAGCAAGTACGGAACGATCCCCAAGGAGGCGGCCGAGCAGCTCATCGCCCGGCTGGCGTGGCGGGGGATCAGCGGCTGGGACCTCACCCGGGAGTGACGGCCCGGACGGTCGGGGCGACCGCGTCGAGGGCGCGAGATCGATGAGGGCGGGGCCAGGGGCTCCGCCCTCGGCTTATGTCCCCGGGAGGGCGTGGTGGGGGCCTACAGGAACTCCTCGGCGTTGACCTCGTCCCGGGACAGCCGGTCGATGCGTCGGACCACGAGCACGATGAGCGTGAGCAGTCCGAGGAAGGACAACCAGAAGGCCAGGCTGGTCACACCACTGAGGATCATGACGACCAGAGTGATGACCGCCAGCACGGCGAAGAGGGAGAAGTCGACGCGATCCTGGTAGATCACGACGCTGAGCGGTGGACGCGCCGCCCCATGCCGGCCGCTCCTCATGTGCTCTTCCTTTCTCGCGGCACCTTGACGGCCGCGTTTTTGGTCACGGGGCGGGTCCCCTGATTCGTTCGAACGGGTCGGGCGCGTCGATCGCGCCGCCCGATGTGCTCCGCTGCACTCACGCGGGGACACGCGGCGGGCACACTCCAGATACGGCTCAGAGTACGCCCGGCGGGCGGGTCCCCGTGATCACCTCGCGGATCGCCGAAAACGCGGCACTCGGCGGTCCCGCCGAGAGCGCAACCAACTTAGCGGACGAATCCCCGTTCCCCCGCCACTCGGGGATCGGCGAACGTGGGCGGGCCCGTCCGTCCGCCGGCCTCGGTCCTTGAGGGGAGGGCGGGCCGAAACGGTGGACCCGGGTGTCCCCCGGGTCGGGGGAGAGGGCCGTGGCCGCCTCGGGCGGCGGGGCGGCGACGCGGGGCGCGGCACCGGACCGCGAGGCGCGGCGGGGGACCGATGTCGGTCCTGAGGGCCGGAAAGCCGGTCGCCGGACCGGATTCCCGCGGAGGCCGAAGCGGCGGACGCTCGGCGACGGACCCACAAGACATTGTGAGGAACCTCGAAGCGGACGTGGCCGGAGGGAACGGAGCCGACTATATATCGGAACCCGTGGTGCCAAGGGCGGTGTGACGGATCGGACAGCACCGGGTGCGGGTACCGCGCGGGGCCGTCCCGTCCGTGGCGCCTCGCGGCCTCTGAAGGGGTCAACACCGCCGGGGGTGCTGGAATTCCCGCCGGCCCGTCTCAGGCGGACAGGCCCATCGCCTTGACCCGCGCGGCGTGGGCGTCGGTGATCCGGGCGAAGACCCTGCTGACCGACGCCAGGTCGCTGTGCGAGTCCGTCTCGTCCTCGGCCGCCAGCAGCGCGGCCAGTTCGGGCCGCTCGGTGGCGACGCGCTGGGCCTGGCTGAGCGCCTCGCCCACCAGGCGCCTGGCCCACAGCGCGAGCCGGCCGGCCAGCTTGGGGTCGTCGGCGACGGCGGCGCGGACCTTCGCGGCGACGAACTCCGCGCGGCCGGCCTCCGACAGGACGCCGTGCACGAGGTCGCGGGTCTGGGCGTCGGTGAGCTCGGCGACCTGGCGGTAGAAGTCGCCGGCGATGCCGTCGCCGACGTAGGCCTTCACCAGGCTCTCCAGCCAGTCCTGCGGCTCGGTCCGGGCGTGCCAGGCGTCCAGCGGGGCGACGAAGGGGCGCATGGCCTCCTCGGGGTCGGCCCCCAGTTCCCTCAGCCGGTCGCGCAGCATCCGGTAGTGGCCGTACTCGGTGGCGGCGAGCCCGGCGAGCTCGCCCTTGTCGACGAGCGTGGGGGCCAGTTCGGCGTCGTCGGTCAACCGGAAGAAGGCCACGAGCTCGGCGTAGGCCAGCAGGCCGAGCAGGTCGAGGACCGCGCCGCTGGCGCGGGAGCCGTCGGTGGGAGCCGGAGAACCGGACGCGGAACCGTTGGTCATGGGTGCAGCCTATCGGCCGGCCGACACCGCCCTCGGCCGGGAGCTCACGGGCACCTGGACGTCCAGCCCTGCGGGCGGGACTAATCGGGGCCGCCGCGTCGTTGCCTGTCATGAGACCGCGGGGGCCGTCCCGGACTCGCGGTAAAAGCGGCATATCCAGCGGCAGAGCCCTCAGGATAGACTCAGCCCTGTGACCGGCACCGGCTGGTCACCGCGCGGAGTCCCCCGCTGCACACGAGCACGCGAAGGTCGCGGAACCCGGCACGGGGCCGACCCCGCGGTGCCCCCGACACCCGGGACCCACAGCGCGGCGTGCCGCCGCGCACGACGACAACCCAGCGGACGACCCCGCATGCTGATCGCAGACCACCACCTGCGGCGCCCGTGGACGTGAGGCCGCGCCACCGCCTTCCGGCTGGCCCGGAATGCGTGAGCAGCGCCGTACCTCCCTTCTGAGGGGTCCACACCAGGCGCCCGGCTCGCCGGCGGGACGGTCCGCGCACGTTTCAGGCCATTCAGCACCCTGTGCGGCCCGCCCAAGATGGAGGCACGAGCCCTGACCAGCACACAGAACACCACACAGACCAAGCGGACATTCCGTGATCTCGGCGTCGCCGACGACATCGCCGACGCCCTTGAGGCCGAGGGCATCGTCGAGCCCTTCCCCATCCAGTCCCTCGCCCTCCCCCTGGCGCTGACCGGTACCGACATCATCGGCCAGGCCCGCACCGGCACCGGCAAGACGTTCGCCTTCGGCATCCCGCTGCTCCAGCGCTGCCAGGAGACGCCCGGGACGTCCAAGCGTCCCCGCGCGCTCGTCGTGGTCCCCACCCGCGAGCTCGCCATCCAGGTCGCCGCCGACCTCGCCACCGCCGGCAAGCGCACCGGCGCCCGCATCGTCACCGTCTACGGCGGTCGCGCCTACGAGCCCCAGATCTCCGGTCTCAAGAGCGGCGTGGACGTCGTCGTCGGCACCCCGGGACGGCTGCTCGACCTGGAGGGCCAGGGCCACCTGGTGCTGGACGGCACCGCGGCGCTGGTGCTCGACGAGGCCGACAAGATGCTCGACCTCGGCTTCCTGCCCGACATCGAGCGCATCCTGAACAAGGTGCCGCAGGAACGGCAGATCATGCTGTTCTCGGCGACCATGCCCAGCGAGATCGTCGCCCTGTCGCGCAAGTACCTGCGCCGCCCCACCCACGTGCGCGCGGGCGACGACGACGAGCCCGAGGGGCGCCGCACCGGCGGCATCGACCAGTACGTCTACCGCACCCACCAGATGGACAAGCCGGAGATGCTCGCCCGGCTGCTCCAGGCCGAGGGCCGCGGCCTGACCATGGTGTTCTGCCAGACCAAGCGCGTGTGCGACCAGGTCGCCTCGACGCTGAAGGAACGCGGGTTCGCCGCCGCGGCCGTCCACGGCGACCTCGGGCAGAGCCAGCGCGAGCGGGCGTTGCGCGCGTTCCGCAACGGCAAGATCGACGTCCTGGTCGCCACCGACGTCGCGGCGCGCGGGCTGGACGTCGACGACGTCACCCACGTGGTCAACTACGAGTGTCCCGACGACGAGAAGACCTACACCCACCGGATCGGCCGCACCGGCCGCGCCGGCCGCTCGGGGACCGCGGTGTCGTTCATCGACTGGCGCGAGATCGCGCGCTGGAAGCTGATCAACAACGCCCTGGGGCTGTCCTTCGGCGATCCGGCCGAGACCTACTCCACCTCCGACCACTTCTTCTCGGACCTGCGCATCCCCGCCGGGACCAAGGGGACGCTGGCCAAGGAGCGGCGCGAGCGCGCGGGGCTGGAGGCCGAGGAGGTCGAGGACATCGGCGACACCGGGCGTCCCCGCCGCGACCGCGCGGAGGAGTCCCCGCGCCGGGGCCGCTCCCGTAACCGGCGGCGCACCCGTGGCGGCTCCGGCGCGGAGCGTCCCGCCGACTCCCCCGCGGCGGCCGAGCCCACCCCAGGGGACAACGAGGCCGAACGTCCGCGTCGGGTCCGGCGCCGCCGGCGCACCCGCAGCGGCGTCGAGGTCCGCAACGACCAGGACTGACCCCGGACGGGCGGGACGGCCGGAGGTTCTTCCCCCGGTCGCCCACGGCCCCCCGTGGCCATCGATCGTCTAGGGTGAATCGTCGTGAGTACGCCTCGGTTTCTGGACCTGCCGCCCGGAGTGCGGCGGATGGACGTCGCGACCCCGGACGGCCCGATCGCTGCCCTGGCGGCGGTCCCGGCCGCCGGCGGCTGTGAGTTCCAGGCCGCCGTCCTCGTCCCGGGGTTCACCGGCAGCAAAGAGGACTTCATCGCGCTGCTGCAGACGCTCGCCCAGGCCGGGCGGCGGGTGTACGCGATCGACCTGCCCGGCCAGTACGAGTCGCCCGGCCCCGAGGACCCCGCCGCCTACACCTGCGCGGCGCTGGGGCGGTGCGTCACCGATCTGATCCGGGCCCTGGACGAGGGCCCGGTCCACCTCCTCGGGCACTCCTTCGGCGGCCTGGTGACCCGCGAGACCGTGCTCTCGGGCGAGGTCCCGCTGCTCTCCTACACCGCGATGGGGTCGGGGCCCAGCGGGATCGCCGGCACCTCCGCGGCCAACGCGCGGGCGCTCATGGCGCTGCTCGGCGACTCCCCCACCTCGGAGGTGCTCGCCGCCATATGGTGGGAGCACTTCGACAGCCAGGCGCGTTCCAGCGTCCCCACCGAGGAGCTGTACGCCTTCCTGCGCGACCGCATGCTCGCCAACTCCCCGATCGGCCTGGTGCGCATGGCGCACGAGGTGACCAGCGCGGCCGACCGCACGGGCGAGCTCGCCGCCGTCGACCTGCCCAAGCTCGTGCTCTACGGCGAGAACGACGACGCCTGGCCGCCGCAGGTCCAGTCGGACATGGCCGAGCGTCTGAAGGCCCAGCGCGTCGTCGTGCCCGGGGCCGCGCACTCCCCCAACGTCGAGGCGCCCGAGACGACCGCGAGCGCCCTGACCGACTTCTGGAACTCGGTGGAGAAGACCCGCAAGCCGTGACCCGGCCCGCCACGGCCGCCCCTCGCCCTGGGACGGCCGTGGGGCCGTCAGTCGCCGGCGACCCAGCTGTCGAAGTTCTCCGACTCGGCCGCGACCGTGGTCTCCTCGCCGCTGGAGGGCAGCACGCGGGTCTTCGGGGGGAGTGACAGCAGGATCTCGCCCACCGAGGCGAGCTGGCGGGTGTAGTCGACGTAGCCGCCGCCCACGGTGCCCAGGTTGCCCGCGACCAGGGTGTCGCCGCTGAAGACGACGCCGAGCGAGGCGATGTAGTAGGAGACCGATCCGGGCGCGGTGCCCGGGGTCGGCAGGATCTCCACCTCCAGGTCGCCGACGTCGAGCACGCCGCCGCCCTCGACCTCCCAGTCGGGCTTGCGCTCGATCCCGTGGAGCTTGCGCCACGCGCGCAGTTCGCGGGCGTGCAGGGCGATGGGGGCCTCGTCGCGTTCGGCGACGGCCACGGCGCCGGCGATGTGCGGGGCGTAGCCGTTGGTGCAGGCCACGAGGTAGATCTCGCGGTCACCGACGGCTTCGAGGATCGCCTCGGCGTCGTCGGCCGGGTCGATCACGATGACGCCCTCGTCGTCGGCCGGGACGATCCAGGTGTTGGTGAGGACGTCGTGCTCCTCGCCGTCCACCTCCAGCTTTCCGGGGATCTCGACGCGCTGGATGGCGGGGGCGTCCTTCTCCGCCGTCTCCTTCGCGCTGTCGGTGGAGTCGGCCGTTGCGGCGGTGTCGGGGGTCTTCTCCTCGTCGCCCGCCTCCTCGACGGTCTCCGTCTCGGTGCCGCCCGTGCCGGTGACCTCCTCAGCCTGCTCGGCCTTCTTCTTGTCCTTCCGCTTCCAGAACACGGTGCCGACCCTTCGATTCCGTCTGACTATGACGTTGTGCGGGCCTATTGTCGCGGCCCCGCTGTGTAGATGTGTACCGTCCGGTTCGCGGCACATCAGCGTCGTGCCCGTTTCGTAAAGTCCGGATAAGTCACTGAATCGCCGACCGCGGGCGTCGGGACCGGGGCCGCGGATCAGCCCACGACGGGCGTGGCGCCGGTGGCCGGCGCGATCAGCTCGGCGTAGGCGTCCGGGTCGGTGGTGCACCGCCCCAGCCGGTGCCCGGTCAGGTCGCCATGGTCGTCGCTGGACCCGGTGACCACGAGCCCCAGCTCCGCCGCGCGGGCCCGCCAGCGGGCGCGCTCGGCCTCGTCGTGGGAGGGGTGGTCGGCCTCGATCGCGCCGAGCCCGGCCGCGGCCATGCGCTCCACCAGGTCGTCGGGGACGGCCCCGGTCAAGGCGCCCTCGCCGCGGGCGGGGTGGGCGAGCGCGCACACGCCTCCGGCCTCGCGCACCAGCCGCACGGCTCGCACGGGGTCCAGGGCGTAACGCGCGACGTAGGCGGGGCCTCCGGAGCCGATCCAGCGGTCGAAGGCGTCCTGGACGCTGTCGGCGGCGCCGGCCTCGACGATGGCGCGGGCGATGTGCGGCCGGCCGACGACGTCGTCGCCGTCGATGTCGCCGGCGATCTCGCGCACCCGTTCCCAGGTGACCCCGACCCCGGCCTCCCGCAGCAGCTCCACCATGCCGCGCGCGCGGCTCACCCGATCGTCGCGGATGCGGACGAGTTCGGCGGCCAGCCCGGGGTGGCGGGCGTCGAAGAGGTAGGCCAGCAGGTGGACCGAGGAGCCCTGGTGGGCGCAGGACAGCTCCATGCCGGGGACGAGCGTGAACCCCGGGGGCAGGTTCCCTGCGGCGTCGGGGATCCCGGCCACGGTGTCGTGGTCGGTGAGGGCGAGGACGTCCAGGCCGGCCGCGACGGCGTACTCGATGACCTCGGCCGGCGCGTCGGTGCCGTCGGAGACGGAACTGTGGGAGTGCAGATCGATGCGCATCGCAACGATTGTAGGGAGGGGGCGCGGCCGCGGGGAGGGGCCGGATTTCAGGGATTCATCGGGCGCAGCCGTCCGTCGAGGAAGGGCGACAGGGCGCCGAAGGGGGGTTCGAGCGCCGCTCCCCCGTCACGCCGGTCGCGCAGGTCGCGCACCGTGGACAGCTCGCACATCATGAGCCCGGTGTCGGAGGGGGCGAGCAGGAACCACATCCAGCTGGCCATGGCCTCGCCGACGTAGACCGCGCACTCCTTGCCCGCGTCGACGCTCCACAGGGCGATCTCGTGCCCGTCGTGGCGGACGTGATCGTGGGGAGGACCGGAGTCGAACCCGTCGCCGGGATCGGGGCCCTCCAGCCCGGCCAGCCGGGCGCCCAGCCCGATACCGGGGTCCTCGGCGACGATCAGGAGCTCGCCCACCCCGCCCAACGGAGCGGGGCCGGACAACGCGACCGCGACGGCCAGCGAACCGCTGCGCTCGTCACCGGCCTCGGCGAAACCGGTGATGACCCAGCCGCTGGGCAGCGGCCACGGCACCCACACGGGAACCTGCGCGGCCGACAGGACGAGTTCCAGCGACTCGGCCCCGGGCCGGCGAACGGGCTGCAACGGCGCCACGGGGCCGTGCAGGGGACAGTGCCACGCGCTCGTCCACACGCTGGGCGGGTGTACGGCGTGGCCACATCGGGGACACGACGGGTCAGCCTTCATGATCGAGGGAGGTGATACCCGGACGGTCCGACGGGAAAACACGTCCCCGCCGGTCAGCCGCCGTAACGGTGCCGGTGGTCCCGCCGCTCCTCGGTCTCGGAGGCGGCCGGGCGCAGCGCCCAGCCGGGCGATCCGGGGTCGGGGGCGGGCGAACAGGCGGGGTCGGGCGCGGGGGCGGAACCGGGAACCACGCGCCGCAGCCCGGCGCGGCGGGCCAGCCACACCACCACCAGGCAGTACACGACGAGCTGGGCCACGGTGCCGGCCAGGCTCTGCCAGCTCCCCGAGCCGCCGCTGGCGCCGAGCGTGCCCTCATAAGCCGAGATGCCCATGGCCGCGAGATTGTGCAGCACGTGCAGCGCGATCGGCGCCTCCAGCCCCCCGGTGTACCAGGCCAGCCAGGCCATGGCGACGCCGAAGCACAGCACCTCGGCCAGCGCCCAGGCGCTGTAGGTGTGCAACAGGGCGAACACCCCGCCGCTGACCAGGATCGCGGGCAGCGGGGACCGCAGCAGGCGGGTGAGGGGGCCTCCCCCGGGTCCGGGAGCCCCGTAGGAGCCGACCGCCTGCATCACGAAACCGCGCAGCGCGTACTCCTCGGCCGCCGCCTGGAAGGGCACCAGAAGCACGACCACCAGCAGCGCGCCGAGGAACAGCCGCGGTCCCACCCACTCGCCGACCAGCGGGCCGCTGACACCGGTCGCCAGGTACAGCCCGAAGCGGGCGGGCACCATCACCCCGACGACGAGGAGCGCCACCAGCGAACACGTCAGCAGCCACCTCACCCGCAGCCTGCCCTCGACCGAGGACAGCGTCCCGACCGGGCGCCACTGGACGAACCGGGCGATGAACATGACCACCGGGATCATGGCCGCCAGCAGGACGAGTTCGACGGCGAGGTCGGGGACCTCCGAGCCGAAGAAGACCGTCACGTCCAACGGCGCCCCGGCGACGACCGCGACCAGTTTGGCCGCGAGCACCAGCGGGATCTGGACGAGGAGATACAGCGCGACCGCCGCGACGACGGCCAGCGGCGGCACCCACCAGCGGAAGCGGGCGGTGCGGGCGAGACGGTGGTACGGGGTGCCGGGCGGCACGGACACCACCCGGGAACGGCGCACCCGCGCGGCCGGCGGGGGCGGCCACGCCCACACCGGGTCCCCCTCGGCTCCGGGCGGCCACGCCCAGGCCGGGGAGGACGGCTCGAACTCCGGACGATCGGGCCCTTCGGCTCCGGACGCCCAGGACGAACCCGGCGGTGGTGACACGTTTCCCATCGCTGCCGAGGTTACTAGCCGGTGGTGTATCGACCGTGTTAAGGCGCCGGACGCAACGGGCCGCCACGTGGCACACCGCCCCGGCAGCGCTCCCACCTGCCCCGGAGCAGGGCGGGAACTGTGGACCTTCCCCGGTGCCCCATCGGGAATACGCCTGTTGCGCGCGGGAACGCGCCCTCGCGCGCGGGTCTGCGGCCCACGGGCCGCCCCGACTTTCGTACCATTGAGTACATGTCCTCCACACCCACCACCGAGCAGGTGAACGCGGCCCTGGCAACGGTCCAGGACCCCGAGATCCGCCGTCCCATCACCGACCTCGACATGGTCAAGAGCGTCGAGATCGGCGACGACGGCGTCGTGAAGGTCGGCGTCTTCCTGACGGTGGCCGGTTGTCCCATGCGGGGACGCATCGAAAAGGACGTGTCCGAGGCCGTCGCCAAGGTCCCCGGTGTCTCCCGGGTCGCGGTGGAGCTCGACGTCATGAGCGACGAGCAGCGCAAGGCCCTCCAGACCAAGCTGCGCGGCGGGCAGGCCGAGAAGGAGATCCCCTTCGCCAAGCCGAGCTCGCTGACCAAGGTGTTCGCGGTCGCGTCCGGCAAGGGCGGGGTCGGCAAGTCGTCGGTGACGGTGAACCTCGCCGCGGCCATGGCCGCCCAGGGCCACAAGGTCGGCGTCGTCGACGCCGACATCTACGGCCACTCCGTGCCGCGGATGCTGGGCGTCTCCGACCGTCCCACCAAGGTCGAGGACATGATCCTGCCCCCGACCGCGCACGACATCAAGGTCATCTCCGTCGGGATGTTCACCCAGGGCAACCAGCCCGTCGTGTGGCGCGGCCCCATGCTGCACCGCGCGTTGCAGCAGTTCCTCGCCGACGTCTTCTGGGGCGACCTCGACGTGCTGCTGATGGACCTGCCCCCGGGCACCGGCGACATCGCCATCTCCGTCGCCCAGCTCCTGCCGGGCGCCGAGATCCTCGTGGTGACCACCCCGCAGCTCGCCGCGGCCGAGGTCGCCGAGCGCGCCGGCGCCATCTCCGCGCAGACCCACCAGCGGGTGGCCGGCGTCATCGAGAACATGTCCTACTTCGTCGCCCCCGGCAGCCAGGAGCGCACCTACCTGTTCGGCGAGGGCGGCGGCCAGGCCGTGGCCGACGGCCTCACCAAGGCGTTGGGCGCCAACGTCCCGCTGCTGGGCCAGGTGCCGCTGGAGATGGCGCTGCGCGAGGGCGGCGACGAGGGGAAGCCGCTGGTGCTGGACCAGCCCGACTCCGAGGCGGCCAAGGTGCTGCGCACGATCGCCGGCGAGCTGGTGGGCAAGCCGCGCGGCCTGTCGGGCCTGCAGCTGGGGATCAGCCCCGCCCGCCGCTAGACCGTTCTTCACGCGCGAGGCCGTCACCGCTGTGGGTGACGGCCTCGCGCGTGTCCGGGAACACACCCCCGACCGTCCATCTGACCTGGACATACGTATAGAGTCTTCGAGGCCGTTCGGGACTCGCGCCCGATTCGCCCTGTTGCCCTCGCGCCGGCGGGGTGGTCTCCTCGTCGCACGGAGGCCACACGTTCTTCCATCCCACCGTCGAATGGGGGCTTCCATGTCCGATTCCGCGCGGTACGCGCAGTGGTTGCAGATCGCCGTCGAGGAGGCCGAGGCGGGCCTGGCCGGCGGGGGCATCCCCATCGGCGCGGCGCTCATCGGCCGCGACGGCGAGGTCCTCGGCCGCGGCCACAACCGCAGGGTGCAGGACGACGACCCGTCCGTGCACGGCGAGACCGCCGCGTTCCGCAACGCCGGACGGCAGCGCTCCTACGCCGGCACCACCATGGTCACCACCCTGTCGCCGTGCTGGTACTGCAGCGGCCTGGTCCGCCAGTTCGGGATCTCCCGCCTGGTCATCGGCGAGGCCCGCACCTTCAGCGGCGGCCACGAATGGCTCGCCGAGAACGGCGTCGAGGTCGTGCTGCTGGACGACCCGGGCTGCGTGCGGATGATGTCGGACTTCATCGCCGCCAACCCGGCCCTGTGGAATGAGGACATCGGCGAGGACGGCGAATGACCGCCACCGCGCCGGAGGAGACCGTCGACCCCGACTACCCGGTCGAGCCGGTCCCCGTCCACGCGCGCAAGTCGCTGTTGTCGCTCAGCGTCGTCCTGGTCGGGTTCACCCTGTTCACGCCGACGATGCTGGCGGGCGCGCAGGTGGGCGCGGCCTTCCGGTTCGGCCCGCTCGTGGGCGTGCTCCTGCTCGGCTCGCTCGTGCTGGGGCTCTACGTCGGCGTGATCGGCTGGATCGGGGCGCGCACCAACCTGACCACCGTCATGATGTCGCGCTACTCGCTGGGCACCGGCGGCGCGAAGCTGGCGTCGCTGCTGCTCGGCGGAACCCAGATCGGCTGGTACGGCGTCTCCATCGCCACGGTCGGCCTGCTGACGGCCCAGGCCGCGGGCTGGGAGGGCGACCTGCCCGGACAGCTCGTCATGGTGGCGGCCGGCGCGGTCATGGGCGTCACCGCCTACATCGGCTACAAGGGCATGTACTGGCTGTCGGTCGTGTCGGTGCCGCTGCTGCTGATCCTCGCGGGCTGGGTGACGTGGCGGGCGTTCGCGGAGACGGGCGGCCTGGCCGGGCTCAACGCGGTCGAGCCCACGCAGGGCATGACCCTCACGGCGGCGATCACCGTCATCGTCGGCACGTTCGCCTCCGGCGGCACCCAGGCCCCCAACTGGTCGCGTTTCGCGCGGACCCCCTCCGCGGGGTTCTGGGCCTGCGTCGTCGCGTTCTTCGGCGGGCAGTTCCTCATGCTGTTCTGCGGGGCGATCGGCGCCCTCGCCTTCGGCGAGGGCGACTTCGTTCTCGTGCTGTTCCAGATGGGGCTGGTGGTCTGGGGGGTCGTCTTCCTGGTCGCGAACATCTGGACCACGAATGACAACGCCGCGTACGCCGTGGGAGTCGCGGGGGCGGAGATCTTCAACACCCGCTCCCGCAAGCCCTGGGTGCTCGTGTGCGTCGTGCTGGGAACCCTGCTGGCGGTGACCGGCATCTACGACCACCTCACCGCCTACCTCACCTGGCTGGGCATCCTCATCCCGCCGCTGGGCGGTGTCATCATCGGCGACTTCCTGCTGCGCCGGCGCGGCGAGCTGCCCGACGCCGCCACCCTGCCGGTGGCGCGCTGGGACGTCATCGCGGTCTACGCGGTCGCGTCGCTGGCGGCCTGGTGGAGCAACGAGGCCGGCTGGTTCGTGCCGCCGGTGGTCGGCATCCTCGTCGCCACGGGCGGCGCCCTGGCCCTCAGCGCCCTGTCCCGCCGCCGGACCGGCTGAGGCCGCTCCTCCCATCACATGCGAAGGGGCCGGGAAACCCCCGGCCCCTTCACCATGCCTCCCGCCGACCACGGCACAGGAGACCTCCCGCACTCGGGCCCCACCCGCACCGTCCCACGACCGGAGCCGCGGTCCCTCCAGGGATGATCAGCGACGTCCCACATCCGGCAGCGGCCGGACGCGCTCCCCCTGTTGCGATCCCTCTAGGGATGATCAGCGACCCAAGAGTAAAGTCGCAGGTCAAAGCCGTCTTACTGGTCTCTCCAGACCCCATTTTTGCAGCGGTCCGCCGGTAATGCATCAGCGCAGGTAGAAAGGCTGCGATGGTCCTTTTCAGGGCGGTGCTTTCAAAGGCCTTTTCCGTCATGAGAGGGCAGCAGGCGCCCCGCGAACATCTTCACGGAGACAGCCGAAGACTCCCCCGCGCGCCCAGGGCTTACGAAGGAACTCGCCTGCGTGTCATCGGGCGAGCCGGTCCATCCCCGCCTGCGCGGGGCTTACCGCGGACTCGAACACGTCGCCGCTGACGGCCGCGGTCCATCCCCGCGTGCGCGGGGCTTACGTGCGACGTGTGTGGCGGTCCGATGTACGTCGCGGTCCATCCCCGCGTGCGCGGGGCTTACGGATGGGGGAGGGGGAGGTGTGCACCTCAACGCCGGTCCATCCCCGCGTGCGCGGGGCTTACAGAAGATGACCTGCGGCTTTGCGGGCCGTTATCTCCGCTTTATAAATCCCGGGACCTGCCGGACCGGTCGGCGGACCGGCGCCGGTGGCCGTCATTCTGCCGGACGGTCGCCCCGTCCGGGGGCATGAGCCGGAAAAGGTCACGTGTGCGGCCGGTTCCCGTTTCCGGGACGCGATGACCGCCGAGAGGGGCGCGGGCGGCCCCGCCGGGCGAGGACGCTACGACCCTGCTCCCATGGAGATGGCGATCAGGACGACGGCCAGCACGACCAGCGCCACGACACCGGTCGTCAGGAGACCCAGCAGGTAGGGGTGCCGCTCGTACCACGGGACGATGCCCGGGTAGATCTTGGCCAGTTCTCCGGCGCTGACGGGACGGCCGGGGCCTTCGCAGGGCAGTCCGAGCGCGCCCACCAGCCGGTTGATGTCCTCGGTCGCGTAGTTGAGGCCGTACACCCGGAAAAGCACGTTGTCGTGGGCGTCGAGCAGGAACAGGGTGTCAGAGGCCCATCCCCGTGATGGGACGACGGTCGCGCGAACCACCCGCACGGCCTGGGAGCGTGGCCGGCGCTGCCGGAAGACCATCCCCTCCACGGCGATCTCGTACGGTGTCAGGACGATCCGGGCGTGGCGCAGATGCCCGATGACCACCGCGAACAGCACGATCCAGAAGACGACCGAGGCCAGGGCGACCTCCCAGCCGACGCGGAACGCGATGCTCACCGTCATGACCACGGCGATCACCGCCGAGACGGCCAGCTTCGTCCGTCCCGACCGGCGATCGGGCCGTAGCACGAGTTCGTCCCGTATTTGACGCATGCGGGCGCCACCTCCCGGTTTTCAGGTGTCGAGGAGATCCTGCCGCAGCGGTAGGACCTTTCTGGACGAACCGGGCTCCGGAACGTGTCTCAGGTGAACGACCATCCCGACCAGCGCAGCACGTCGACCAGGATCATCGGCCCCTCGGGAGGTATGTCACGGTATTGCCGGTATCGGGCAATCAGCCGGGATCGGGCCTCCGTCCACGGCCGGCCGTCGCGGACGACGCGCGCCCTCCCGTCCGCCCGCGCCCACCACAGCCGTTCCCAGTCCTCGTCGTACTCGTCGGCGAGGAGACACACCAGCGGGTTCTCCGCGATGTTGGCGAGCCGTTTCAGGTTGTGGCCGCTCTTCGGCTTGTGGTCGATACCGATCGCGACCGTGTCGCCGTGGACGGCGAACGTGACCGGCACGAGGTGGGGGCGTCCCCGCCCGTCGGCGGTCGCCAGGCGGGCGACCCGGCTCGCGGCGAACCGCTCCCGGGCGTCGTGCGGTGTCAGTCTCATGGTCCGAGGCTCGCACGGCGCCCCCGCCGCGCGAAGCCTCTCCGGCCGAGCACCGCTCCCCGTGGGCCACACGGCACCTGCGGCGGAGGGAGCCCTCGCCCTGGGCCGTTCCGGCGGATCGGCCCGTCCCCGCGCACATGGCCCTTCCCACGGGCCTGGTCACTCGGGCGGGTACATCTCCAGCCGCACCTTGGCCCTGTCGAACCTTCCCTCGGCCAGGTCCTCGGGACGTATCAGCCAGAAGACCGTGCCGCTGTTCGAGGATCCCTCCCTTGCCGGGCGATGGGCCTGGGCCAGCAGCCGCCACGGCGTGTCGTCACCGCCCGGATAGGGAGGAAGGCACGGATCGTCCCAGATGGGGGAGGCGTGCCCGCCCAGGGTGAGTTCGCCGGCGGAGGAGTTGTCGTAGCCGAGGTCGCCGAACTCCTCCCAGATCTGCGCGCGTTCCTCGTCCGAGTCGATGACGTCGTGGCCGGGACCCGGCAGGTTCCAGGCGACGTGCCCGTGGAGCGGGAACGGCTCGTCGAGGTAGCCGGCGTACTTCTCCTCGGGCCGCCGCTCGGCGGTCGGTGTCCCCGCCGGGACGTACACCACCCGACCCTCGATGTCCTCGGAGTCGTCCGCCCACGTCGGGTCGTCCTTGCTGGCGAAGAACAGGAGGTGGCCGTCCGTGGGCATTGGAAGGTCGAGCGCGCCGGCGGGCAGGGCCGCGCAGTCGACCGAGGCGAAGAAATGCGGGTAGCCGGACCATTCGACGTCGGCCGGGAGGGCGGGCAGACCCCCGTAGCGTCCGACGACGGGACCGTCGCTCTGCCCCTCCGGCCGCAGTTCGATCTGCGGCAGCGCGAACTGGAGCGCCCAGTCGACGGTGTGTTCGGGGATCCCCATTTCGAGGGCGGATTCGCGAAATTCCTGGCGTCTGTCCATGAGGTGAGAAGTCTGTCACATGTTCATCCCGGCCTATGAACGCCTGAATCTCGGAAGATCCACGACCCGGCCGGCCGTGGACTCCACACGGCGGAAACCGCGGGTGGGGCGGCCGGCCGTCTCCACGCGCGTGAAGACGATCCCTCTCGGTGGGGCGGGTCCGTGGACCGTGACCGGACTCCTCCGTGGCGGGTTCCGCCCCCATTCGCCCACCGGCGTTCCCCCGTCCGCCCCCGCGCCGGCCGGTCCCGCGTCAGGCGGCGGGGCGGGAGCCGGGGGTGTGGCCGAAGGCTCGGCGGAAGACGTCGATGAAGGTGCTGGCGGACGACCAGCCGCATCGGTGGGCGACGGTGGTGACGGGGGTGTCGTCGGCCAGGAGGATCAGGGCGTGGTGGAGCCTGATCTGGGTGCGCCATTGGGGATAGGTGAGGCCGAGGTCGGCGCGGAGACGGCGGGAGAGGGTGCGGGCGCTGGCGCCGATCTGCCGTCCGAGTTCGTCGAGGGAGCGGTTGTCCGCCGGGTCGGCGCGCAGGATGTCGTGCAGTTCCCGCAGCAGGGGGCTGGTGGGAACCGGCAGGTGCAGGGGCTGCTCGGGGGAGACGGTGAGCTGGTCGAGCATGACGGCGCGCAGGCGCAGGCGGGGCGGGCTGTCGTCCTCGGGGGCGCGCGTGTAGGCGACGATGAGTTCGCGCAGGAGGGGGCTGACGGCGAGGACGGCCGGTTTGTCGAGGCCGAGCGGGTTCTCCGTGACGGGCAGACCGACGAGGTGGAGGACGAGTTCGCCGTGGGCCTGATGCTGGTGGACGGTGCCGGCGGGGATCCAGATCGCGCGGGTGGCGGGGGCGACCCAGGAGCCGGCGTCGGTCGTCACCGCGATGGCGCCCCGGCTGGCGTAGGCGATCTGGTGGTCGTCATGGCGGTGCGCGTCGATCTCGCCGCCGGAGGCGAGGCGCTGGGTCCGGGTCGGCGCGACAGGCGTGTGGCGGATTTTCTGCAACACCTGGCAATCTATCGAAAGCGGGCCAGCGGGTGGGTCTTCCAGCATGGGACGGGTGCGAAGGAACATCCCGATCTCCCTGCTGGCCGTGGGGCACGCCTGCGTCGATGTCTACCAGGGCTCCGTCGCGGCGCTGATCCCGTTCTTCGTGGCCGAACGGGACTACGGCTACGCGGTGGCCTCCGGAATCGTGCTGGCCGCGTCGCTGCTGTCGTCGGTGGCCCAGCCGCTGTTCGGCGCGCTCACCGACCGATGGCCGATGCCGTGGCTACTGCCGGTCAGCACCCTGCTGGGCGGCCTGGGGATCGCGCTGAGCGGCCTGAGCGGCTCCTATGGGCTGACCTTGGTCTTCGTCGCGGTCTCCGGGATCGGGGTGGCCGCCTACCACCCGGAGTCCGCCCGCGTGGCCCGGCTGGCCAGCCGGGGCAGCCACAGCGCTATGAGCTGGTTCTCCCTCGGCGGCAACATCGGCTTCGCCCTCGCCCCGCTCCTGGTGTCGGCCGTGATCGGAAACGGCTCACTGCGCTGGACGCCGGTCCTGGTGCTGCCCGCGCTCGTCGGCGCCGCCCTGTGCGTGCCCGTGCTCCGGATGCTCGCCCGGTCTCAGGCCGGCCCGTCGAAGACGCCGGTGCCCGCGGGCGCCGACGACGTGGCCTCCTTCGTGAAGCTGTCCCTGGCGGTGGTCTTCCGCTCCATCGTCTTCACCGGCCTGAGCACCTTCATCTTCCTCTACGCCCAGCAGCGCATGCAGGGCAGCGCCACCGCGGGAACCGTCGCCCTGTTCCTGCTGTTCCTGGGGGGCGCCGTCGGCTCGCTCCTGGGCGGATCGCTGGCCAACCGCTACGACCGGGTCCGTGTCTCCCGCTGGTCCTACCTGCTCTCGATCGCCGCCGTCACCGGGGTGATCTACCTGCCTGGCCCGGCGATGTTCCTCTTCGTGGCCCTCACCTCCGCCGGCCTGTACGTCCCCTTCTCCCTCCAGGTCACCCTCGGCCAGGACTACCTGCCCTCCCGTGTCGGCACCGCCAGCGGCGTCACCCTCGGCCTCACCGTCAGCGTCGGCGGCCTCGTCAGCCCCCTGCTGGGGTACCTGGCCGACGCCACCTCCCTGCGGACGGCTCTCCTCCCCCTGATCGCCATGCCCGCCCTGAGCTGGCTGCTCTTCCGCACCCTCCCCGAACCCGCCGCCCGCCCGCCCCAGGCCGCCGCGCCGGCACGGCAGGACGGGGAGCCCCGCGCGGACCGGTGAGCGCGCCTGGCCCGCCGGGAGGGCGAGGAGGTGTCCGATCACGGAACCCGCCGTCCACCGTGGCGGGCCGACGGGGAGGGTGTGGGGGCGATGGCGCCCTTGCCTCCGTTGGATGACACCGGCACATCGACGCGGGCGCGTCGAAAGCCCGGCGGCGTTCTGGACGCCTTCCGCCCGGCCACGGCACACCGAGATCAGGAGGCTGCTCGGGGACGGCCGCCCCGGGGCCGCTTCGAGGCCGCGGCGTCGGGGAGGCAGCGTCGCACCGGCCGGTGGACGGCCGGCGTACGCGGCCCCAGAGGCCCGCTGAGGACGCCGACAAGATCGAACACGTGATCCGGGGATCGAGTGGCGGAATCGGGGAGACGCGAACGCCCAACGGTGGATCGGCGACTCCTGTGCGCGGGTTGAGGACGAAGACGGACCGGGCACCGGCGGAGACGGCCCCGGCGCGATGCTCCACGGACCGGCTTCACCCCGCGGTGGGCGCCCCTGGTCGTGACTCGAAGGAACGGCGTCCCGCCCACCCCAGGTCAGGGGGACAGCCGGCCCACCCCACACGCGCGAGGCCCCTCTGCGTGGTACACGCCCACCGGCCGGCCACCGCCTTGTAGGCTCGAACGCCATCGGTGAGCCGGCCTGCGGCTTCTCCCGTCTCCCGCCTGCGCGCGGTCGGCCATGGAGGGGGTTGCTTCCAGACCGGGGTGGAGGTGGCGGGTGGCGATCGCTGACGCGCACATTTCGGCCACGCTGGCCGCCTACCTGGAGCGGTTTCCCGAAGAGGCCGCGGGGCTCGCCGAGCCGGCGCTGTTGCTGCGGCAGGGCCGGGATTTCGCTTCGCGGTGGACCTTCCCCATGCACGTGACCGTCGGCGCGCTCCTGGTACGCGGTGAGGCCGAGATCCTTCTGGTCGAACACCGCGCATACGGGCTGCTGTTGCAGCCTGGTGGACATCTCGAACCCGCCGACACGACGCTGATCGGCGCGGCCGTCCGCGAGCTGGCGGAGGAGACCGGTGTCGACACCGACGCCGTGCTCCCCGTCTCGTACTCCCCCGCCTACATCGAGTACGGCCGGGTTCCGGCGCGGCCGGACAAGGGCGAGCCGGAGCACCATCACCTCGACATCGGGTTCGCGTTCACGACGGTCCGCGCCGAGATCGGGCGCGTCCAGGAGGCCGAGGTCACAGGTGCGGGCTGGTACTCGCTCCCGATGGCCGAACGGCTGGTCGGGCCGCGCGTCGCACGCGCCGTGGGCACGCCGGGGCGGAGCGGTTGACGGTGGGCGACCCGATGGGCATGCCGACCGCTCCGTTCCCGCGCGCAGGGGACTCGTCTGCACCGACTCGCGGTCGAAGAACAGACCGTTCGCTGAAATCCCTCCAGGGATGATCAGCGAGCGAGGGGAAGTCCGTATCTTGCCGTCCTCTTGGAACCCCGTTTCCACAGCGACCCGTTAGCGATTCATCAGTACAGATGGAAACGGATAAAGACGAGTATCCTCAGGAACCGTTCTCAAATAACTTATCGCTTCATCAGCGAGAAGCGGTTCCCCTCTCTACGGAGATAACCGAAGGACCTCTCCGCGTATGCGGGCTCGCGGCGTGTCGAGAAAGTCGCCCTCGGCGCGATTGGGCGAGCCGGGGATCAGTGTCGGTCAGACGGTGAGGTGCTCGGGTGTCTTCGCGGGGTCTTGATGGTGGTGAGAGCGACGCCGAGACCTGGCAGCGAACCGGAAGGCGGCCACGGCCATGGCCAGGCCGATGAGGTGGCCGGCGGAGTTCACGACGAAGTCGGCGAGTTCGCTGCTGCGGGTGGCCGCCATGGCCCATTGCAGGAACTCGATGGTGAAGGACAACCCTGGGCCGAAGGCCAGGCGCGCGGCCCACGAGGAGAAGGCGGCAAAGGCCACGATGCCAATGGGGATGAACAGCAGGGTGTTGACCGTCTTCTCCTGCACCAGCAGGCTGGGAGCGACGTTGTCGTCGACGCCGGCGGCGTGTTCCTCGTAGAGCTCGTCGAGCTGGGCGGCCACGTCAGGCGCGAGCTCCTCGCCCTCCGCGTCGAAGTAGGCGACTTCGCCGGTGGTGAGCGGGTACCGGTGGTAGTCGGCCGCCAGATAGTAGTCCTCTCCCTCTCGTTCGATCTCGGCCTGGACCTCCTCCAGCCGTTCCGGTGAGACGGGGATGACCCGCAGGCTCACCGTCTGGGATCTGTCTGCGGGATAAGAGATGGAGACGCCCTCGGTCGGGGCGTTGTCAGCCTTGTAGTAGGCGACGGGATTCCAGATGATCTCGCGATCGCCCTCCCCGATCTGGTCCCAGCTCAGGATGGGCGCGGCCAGGATGAGCAGGTAGACCGGTGTGGCCGCGGCCAGGATCCATTTCGCCTCACGGGGGAAGGTTCCCGGGTTGTTCCGTAGCAGGCGGGCCACCACCACCGCCGCCACCGCCAGCACCGCGAGGGTGATCCCCACCGTCAACGGTGTGGTGTAGAGCAGGACCTGCCACATGTTCGAAGACTCCTATAAAACTGCTGAACCGCCTGCCCATTCCGGCCCTGTTCCGGAAGAGCAGACGGCTTAGCCGTCATGTCTGTTTCTTCTCAGGCAGACCGATGGACCTGGATCGCCCGGCGTGTTCAGGGATACCCGGAGAAAGCAGAAGCGTTTTCCAAGCCCGCTCTGGCCGGGAAATGCGAGGAGGACTCGTCACAGAAGGCCGCATGTCTCCGGTTACCGGGAAGCAGCATTCCAGATTTCTACGCACAGTCCATCTTTTGACCAAGGTAGGCCACTGCGCGCCATATAGCAGCAGGTAAGAAAGGTGAACTAATTGCAGGTTGAAGTCACAGCGGGAAATCCGTGATACGAAGAGCCCTCCCGCGAGCCTGACGCCCGCACGCGGGCGCACCAGGACGGGAACCCCTGGCCGGATGTCCCCCTCAGCACACCTGCGTCCGGCCGAGGCACCGCACGAACGGCGGGTGGAGGGGTGGAGTGAACACCGGCGGGCGGGTACGGCCCATCCCCGCGTGGGCATGCCCCCGCCGATCGGTTCCAGCCGCCCCCTGGGCGAGGGGCGGCCGCTCGGCTGGAGACACCGTTGGGGGCTCCCCCACAGTCGGCTCCACCCCCACCGCGCTCGCTGATCCGATGGGAGCGCGAAACCGCTGGTCCACCCCGCTGCCGGCCCCGTGGCGCCGCCTCGGCCACGCGGTCCGGACCCGGCCGGCTCCGGGGAGGCGGACGGTCCTCGCCTTCCCCGGCCCGGCGGTCAGGGCTCCGTCCACCGGCCCCGCGGCGCGCGGCCCTCCGCCCCACACCCCCGCGAGGCCTCCCCGCCCGCCTCAGCCCGTCACGGGCGCGACCGTGAACTCCCCGTTCTCGCCGTACTCGACCGCGACGACACCGTTGGTGGTGGCCGGCGCCATCTCCGCCAGGGTCTCCAAGTCGGCGCCGTCGTCGAGGTCGAGCACCACCGCTCCGCCGCCGGCCTCGCCGTAGAGGGCGCCCCTCCACGCCCCCGTGGGGTCGATGTCGGCGCGTTCCGCCTCGCCCCCGAACTCCTCGACCCAGCGGAGCGCGCCCTCCTCGGTGTCCAGGGCGAAGACCACGGTGGAGCGGATCTGCGGCGCCCATCCCCAGCAGGCCAGCGTGCGTTCGCCGTCGTGGCGGCATCTGCCGTCCACCCATCCGCCCCAGTCGTTGTCCATCCGCTCCCGGATCTCGGGGTCGAAGGCGAAGCTGTACTCGATCCGCCCCGTCTCCGCGCTCACGAGCAGGACGGTTCCGAAGACCTGGGTGGGCTCCTTGCCTCCGGCGACCTGCATGTGGAGGTTCGTGTTGAGGTAGTTGAAGGCCACGACGGCGAACCGTCCCGGCCCCGCCGGGAAGAACTCCTCGCGCACGGGGGCGCCCTGCCGCTGGCTGTGGACGAAGTACCCGTAGTACTCGGCCGCGGCGTCGGCGACCTCGCCCGGTTCGGCCCCGCCCTCCTGGAACTCGGCGAGGAGGTCGAGGCGCTGGTCGGAGGCGAGGTCCTCGGCGTAGTCCTCCCAGGCGGTCCACAGCTCCTCACCGGTGGCCGCGTCCACGGCCCGCATCCAGGTGGAGCGGTCGAAGTGGCTGACCGTCCCGATGACGGTCGACCCCATGACCAGGCGTGGCTCGGACTCGTCGCTCCAGGTCACCTCGCCGCCGGCGAGGTCAAGGGCGAGCGTCGTGCCCGCGTTGAGGATGACGCTGTCACCGCTGACCCCGACGACGCGGGGCGTGTACTCCTCGTACTCCTCGTGGTCGTGCACGGCGTGCCACAGCAGGTCGCCGCTGTCGGCGTCGGCCGCGATGACCTCCACCTTCGACGAGGCCCGCGTGGTCCCGGACGCGGTGGTGTGGGTGCGGAAGGCCCCGAAGACGACGGGACCGTCGTCCGTCTCGACGAGCACCGCGCTGTGGCCCGGGTTCTCGGCGTCGAACGTCTCCTCGGTGCTCAGCGTCCACAGGGACTCGTCCCGGATGGTGTCGTGCGCGATGAGCCTGTCGCCGGAGGTGTAGTAGGCGACGCCACCGCGCAACGCCACGGGGAGCCGTTCGGCCCCCTCCCCCAGGAAGTCGCGCTGGAGCGTCACGGAGGCGTCGGTGTCGAACCGGGTCGCCGGGACGATCGGCTCGGCGGGAGGCTGCGCGGCGCCGCTCTCCGAAGGCTTCGGGGAGGGAGCGTCCTCCGCCGGCGTGGAACACCCGCCCACGGCCAGCAGGGCCGCCAGGGACAGCGCGGTCGCGAGGGGACGTCGGTGTTCGGGGCTCATGCTGACTCCGGCCGTCATTGCGAGGGGCACGAGAGATCCTAGAGCGGCCTCGGATCTACCACACGTCCGAATCGGAAAGAAGGCCACTTGTGGCCGTGGAGCCTCCGTTTCGCGGGGACGGCAACGCTTCCTCCCCGGCGCGGAGATGCCCGGTGGCGCGGGCGGGGCAGGGCCACGGCCGTCCGGAAAACCGGGCGGCGGCCGCGCGGGACTCCGCGGGACCTGGGCGGCGGCCCCGTCCCTACAACGGCGGCCTCCCCTTCCGCGCGCGGTGCATCCAGTCGAGAGGCCCGCGGGCCAACGCGAGGTCCGCCAGGCGCTTGGCCGATTCCGTCGTCAGCGACGCCAGCGAGGTGTCGATCCACGCCCGGGTATGCCTGTTGCCCTGTTCCCGGTACTCCACGGCCTGGAGCAGGCATTCCAGCTTGTCGGCGTCACGGGCGCACACCGCCTCGACGGACTCCCGCCCCTCGTACTCGGCGACCGCATCGGCGATCACGCCGGCCAGTTCCCCGGGCAGGCCGGCGACCTGGTCGCCGGTCACCTCGCCGTTCGGCACCGCCTTCAGGTAGCGCTTGCCCAGGTGGGGGATGTCGGTGGTCCGGGTCTCCTGCGTGTCGTGGAACAGCGCGAGGAACGCGGCGCGCTGCGGGTCCGCGCCCTCCGACGAGGCGATGACCGCCGCGATGATCGCGGTGCGGTGGGAATGGTCGGCGACGCTCTCGGGGTCGGAGACGCCGGCGATGACCCAACCGGTGCGGGGGAGCCGCTTCAGCAGTCCCATCTCGTAGAGGAAGTCCACGGTACGGGCGTCCTGGTCGTCGGCCATACGATCCCCTCTCGGCGCCGGCGGGTGGTCCGTAGAGCGTAGAACACCTCCCCCGGATCCACGGCGGGACCAGGGCGGAGGATTCCGGCGCCGCGCCTGGCCGCGCGGGCCGCGGCGCCCCGCTGGAGACGGCCCGGTGAGCGGCGGACGCCCGGCACGGATGCCCGCCGTCTTCCACTCACTGTCTGTGAAAAACTAGGGGTCCCCCCCGTCCGCCGCCGGAGGACCTGCTATGAGCACGCCCCCCACCCGTCGCTACGAACCCATCAGGGTCCTGGTCGTCGACGATCACGCCCTGTTCCGGCGCGGTCTGGTGTCGGTCCTCGAAGTGGAGCCGGACATCGACGTGGTCGGCGAGGCCGGTGACGGCGAAGAGGCCGTCCGGCAGGCCGGCGACCTGTCGCCCGATGTCGTGCTCATGGACATCCGCATGCCGCGCAGCAGCGGGATCGACGCCTGCGCCGGGGTGAAGGCGATCGCCCCGATGGCGAAGATCCTCATGCTGACGGTCAGCGACGAGGAGGAGGACCTGTTCGAGGCGATCAAGGCGGGGGCCACCGGTTACCTGTTGAAGGAGATCCCGGTCGACGAGGTGCCGGCGGCGGTGCGCGCGGTCTCCGACGGCCAGTCGTTCATCAACCCGTCGATGGCGGCGAAGCTGATCGGGGAGTTCGCCGCGCTGGCGAAGAAGGGCTCCTCACGCTCCCCGGCGGAGTCCGCGCCGAGGTTGACCGAGCGCGAGACGGAGGTCCTGCGCCTGGTGGCGCGCGGGCTGAAGAACCGGGACATCGGCCAGCGCCTCTACATCTCCGAGAACACCGTCAAGAACCACGTCCGCAACATCCTCGACAAGCTCCAGCTGCACACGCGGATGGAGGCCGCCCTGTACGCCCAGAAGGCCGGACTCGGGGACTAGCCCGGTTCGTCCCGGCTTGCGCGGGCTCACCCCTTCCCCGAGAAGGACCGGCTACTGCCGACCGGCCCATCCCCGCGTGCGCGGGGCTTACCACAGGCCGCGCTCGGGGATGCCGAGCTGTTCCGGTCCATCCCCGCGTGCGCGGGGCTTACTCCTCCTGCTCCGCCTCGGCGGCGGCCAGCTCCGGTCCATCCCCGCGTGCGCGGGGCTTACACGTCGAAAAGCCGTGTGATAGTCGCGCCGGACGGTCCATCCCCGCGTGCGCGGGGCTTACACGAGCAGGTCGTTTTGCCGCAACTCCAACCTCGGTCCATCCCCGCGTGCGCGGGGCTTACCACTGTGCGCCGCCGTGGTCTACGCGCAGGCTCGGTCCATCCCCGCGTGCGCGGGGCTTACGTCGCCGCGCGTAGCGCGGTATCCCCCACTGGCGGTCCATCCCCGCGTGCGCGGGGCTTACGCCGTACCTGCGGTGTGGTCGCTGAGTACTGCCGGTCCATCCCCGCGTGCGCGGGGCTTACAGAAGATGACCTGCGGCTTTGCGGGCCGTTATCTCCGCTTTACCAAATCCGGAAGCCCACCGGAGTGGGCGGCGACAGCCATTCTGCCGGAGAACCGCCCTCTCACATGACACGTTCCCCTCGAACGTTCCACGCGCCCTTCCGCACGCCCCGTCTGTCCCGCCGCGCAGCGGTCCGGCCACTCCCGGATCCGCTCCTACGCACCCCGGCACGCGGCCCTCGGTGATCGATGCTGCGGCCCTGATCCAGGGCCGCTATCTGGATTACGAGCTCCGACGACTCTCGATAGCGGTCCCGCTGGTGGGCGCCTGGACTTCTCATCCCCCACCCCGTCGTGGTTTCCAGCGCCGGGCAGGTTGCGGGGCCATAAGGGCGAGCGGGCCGGGTCACCATACAGAAGGGGATGTCCCGTCCCGTGCTAGGCAACCGGGTGCGCCGGGTCGTCCAGCCACACGATTTGCCGGTCCGGGGTGACAGTGAGGCCGAACCTGGTGTGGTCGGGCTTCCCCGCCTCCTTCCACCACTGGTAGGCGCGAGCCAGTTCGTCGAAGAGGCTACGAGGGCCATGCTGCTTCACCACGTACTCGTGAGGACCCGGCTGGATGCGCCATGAAGCCCACGACCCGGACCCGGGGTCCATGAGATAGACGGTGTAACGCTGGGAAGCGGGGTCGTCCCGGTCATAGACCAGGGTCGATGTCATCCCTGGGACCAGGGCACCGATCGCGAATGAGGCGGAGAAGTCCCCGACGGGCTCGTAGGGGTGGAGATCGGTGACCGTCTCGGCGTAGTCGTGCTCGGGGCTCACCCGGTCTTCCACCGCGCCGTGCGGGGGGCGCTGGCCGCGGACCCACATGAATCCGGTGTCGCCTTCGAAGTGGCCCGATGCGGTCCCGTCGCCGTTGACGTACAGGCGGAGCAGGGCGCCGCTGTGGAAGGCGGTTCCCCAGGGGGTGACCACCTTCCCTCCGGGGGCGGCCTGCTCGATCCACGGGTAGGGGACCTTGTAGACCGACGCCGTGGACAGGATCCGGTCGTAGGGGGCGCCCGGCGGGTACCCCTGGGTCCCGTCTGCGGCCACGGTCTCCACCGGCCATCCGGCATTCTTCAACGCTTCGCGGGCCTGCTCGGCCAAGTCGGCGTCGATTTCGACCGTGGTCGTGTTGTCGATCCCCACACGGCAGGCGATCAGGGCGGCGTTGAATCCGGTCCCGGTGCCGATTTCCAGTACCCGGTGCCCGAAGCGCAGCTCTGCCGCTTCCAGCATGAGCGCGACGACGCTGGGCATGGACGCTGACGACGTCACGTAGCCGCGCCCACTGCCATCGCCGTCGTCGAGCTGCACAGCGATGGGCTCGTCGCTGTAGCAAGCCTCCAACCACCGCTCCGGTGAGTCGGCTCTGCGCAGCGGGACGGGACGGCCTTCCTCACGAACCCAGACCGTGTCCGGGATGAACAGGTGCCGGGGGACAGCCATGAACGCGGCCCGCCACGCCGGGGGAATCTTCCGGGCCAAGCGGGCCTGAAGCTCATCAGGACTCACTTGTCGTTTTCGTCCCTCTCGTGCTTCCCGCCGCTACTTCCTCCGCCGTCGGGGGTCGGCGGAGGAATCGGCTTGTCCTTCTGGCCATCCCAGCGGGACGGGTCGTCGTGCTTGCTCACTGCGGCACCTCCGGGGCCAGGGGGAACGACCGGACGTGTTCACCGGTCCCCGGCCTTGGAACCTCGGAAACGAGAACAGGGTGACCGAATGCGGCACGTCGGTGACTCTACGAACACGGACCATCGGGAAGAACGCCACTCCCTTGCCTCTGCCCGGTGAGGGGGTTCGTTGCGTTCTGGGGCTGCTGGTCTGAGGCGGACAAGATCAGCACACGGCGCGGGAGGCAGGTCACTGCGTTCCCTGGCGCTTGCAGCATGTGCACGCATCACCGTTGTGGTCGATGTCCTGTCCGTTGCGGATGCCGCATGTCTCGGAGTCGGTGCGTTCCATGGGCGGACTCCATTCGCTGCTCGGAATGGGCGGACCGATGCCTGAAGCCGGCTCCGTGACGGACAGAGGGTGGTCCGGGACGGTCCCTCTACCGTCCCGGACCGGGGAACACCCCTCATCGGTTCCCCGGGGTCCCGCGCGCCGGGCTCTGAGGACGACGCGCGGGAGCTCGGGCCGCCCGCCCCGCGCCCGAGACGGACGGCCGGCCGGCCAACGCCGGGGTTTCCGGTGAGCAGGACGCTCACCCCGACGCGGCCGCCTATGCGGAGGCGGGACGCCCCCACGAGACCGGGCCGGCTGGTCTGACCGCTCTGACCTGGGTCCAGGTGGTGTTGGTCGTGTCGGCGCCGGCCAGGTGATCGCGCCCGGGCAGAACCATGGAACGCGGGGAAGATTCCTCCCGTGTCGGGATGAGACCGCGCGCGGCGAGCCTCATCCACATCTCCTCGGGAGTGGCCGCGATGAGCAGTTCATGACCGACCAGAGCGAGATAGCCGCGTGAGGTTTCCCCGTGCCACACCAGCACGCCGCTTCGGCGGGACAGATCACGCGCGACGGCGTGGCCGGGAAGGCAGGGCCGCCTCATCCCTGGTCTCCTTCCAGGAGTGCGCGGATCTGGTCGGCGGGAATCCGCCAATGACCCCCCAACGTCCGCTGTCCGCGCAACCGTCCTTCTTGTAGCCATCGGCCGACGGTGCTGGGGGCCACCCGGCACAGATCGGCGACCTCGATCGTGGTCAACAACTCCGGCCACCCCACGGCGGGTGTCTGCGCGATGGGAAGGTGACGCCCGTTCACCCGGAC
>NZ_FUWS01000016.1:3937-97810 GCF_900167435.1 Marinactinospora thermotolerans DSM 45154 | reverse complement strand
GAGGCGTTGCGTACCGCGTTGCGGGGGCGGACCTCCCTGGTCATCGCCCACCGGTTGGCCACCGTCCGCGAGGCCGACCGCATCCTCGTCCTCGAGGACGGCCGTGTCCTGGAGTCGGGGACCCACGAGGAGCTCCTCGCCCACGGCGGCCTGTACACCGCCCTGTACCGCACGCAGTTCGCCCCGCAGGAGAAGCGGACGGGAAGCACCCGTTAGGCGTCCAGACGTGGATCCGCGCTACTGCCAGGTCGCGGTGTCGGGGTCGATACCGTGGGCGCGCGCGCTGGCGTCGATGATCTGCCGGAACCACGTGGCAAGGCCCGCGCGGATGCCGTCGTAGTGGGCGGCGAATCCCGGATCGGCCTCACACTTGCGGCCCAGGCAGACCTGCATCTGCCTGGTGAGGGGAAAGTACGAGGCGAAGATCTCGCGATGCCACTCGACGAGCCGGTCGGCCTCCGGGCTGCCGGGTGCGACGCCGGCCTCCATCGCGTCCCCGAGGGCGCGCTCGAAGCCGACAACGACGTCGGCGATGGCCCGCCACTCCTCCGGTCCGCGAGAGGCCGAGCGTTCGGCGTAGTGCCGCCATTGCGCCGTGTCTCCGTAGCGCTGACGGGCCTGGGCGGGCCAGTCCGGGTCCCACCGGGGGCCGAAGATCGCCGTCTGCTGCTCGGCGGTCAGCACCAGGCCGCGCTCGTGGGCGTCGATCATCCGGTCCAGTCCGGCGCTGAGCTGCTGGAGGCGGTCGATCCGTTCGGCGACCCCGGCGCGTTGCGCGCGCAGCGCGTCGGGCACGTCCACGGTCGGATCGTCCAAGATGGCCCGGATCGCCTCCAGGCCGAGACCGATCTCGCGGTAGACGACGATGCGGTGCAGACGTTCCAGATCACCAGTGGTGTAGAGCCGGTATCCGGCGGCCGTGCGCAGCGACGGCCGCGCCAGAGCGATCTCGTCCCAGTGGTGCAGCGCGCGGACTGTCACGCCCAGACGCGAGGCGACCTGACCGACGGTCAGGCCATCGGCATCAGTGACATCGGGCATGCTTCTCATTGTCCGCCGCGGTCGACACCCGGCGGGATGACCCCGACGGCTTCCAGGGTGTACGCCTCCCGACCGGCTGAGGCGAAGGGCCGCACCGCGGTGAAGACGGTCCACGCGTTCTCGGGGTGGTCACCGCCACATCGCAGGCGTTCCGGGGGATATCCCCGTGGACCGGGTCGGGCCGTGGCGGGCGACAGGCCCGGGCAGGGGAATCGACCTGGCCGAGCAGAGACGCGGAACCGACGCCCATCGCCGGCCTCTGCTCCAAGACGCCTCCCGCCGAGACGAGCGGCACGTCCCGGAAACGCCCACCGGCGCGGACGCGGCAGCCCGCAGGAGGTGCCGAACGGCTCGAAGAGCCTGAACCGGCGGGTCTCCGGACTCGCCGGCTCCGCCACATCGCTCGTGGGGAGCGTCACGGACGCGGGCGTTTCAAAGACACCACGGAACGGCTCCGGCGGAACCGCGGCCGGACCGGGAGCGGGCACGGGACTCGTCTCCAGCGCGCTGTGCTGGTCGCTCATGCGCCCATCCTTCCGCCTCACGCGACGTGAGGGTCAACCCGGTTGCGTGGGCCGCGTCCACCCCGACGGCGGGCCGGCGTTGTGGCCGGGTGCTTCTAGGCCCGCTCTCCGGCCTTCCCGTCCTTTGCCTTCTTCCGCTTGTCCTTCTTGGACTTCTTCTCCCTCTTCACGGATTCGGCCTTCCCCCGCGCCGCGCCCTTCTCGCCCTTCTCCTTCCTGGGCTTCTTCTCCTTCTTCGGCTTCTTGCCGGACTTCTTCTTCGGCTTCTCGGCGTCCTTGGAGGTCAGGTGCTGCTGTAGCGCCTCTGGGAGGGGTGAGATCCCCGGGCCCCCGTCGAAGATCCAGTCGTCGAGGTCGTCGACCAGCCGGTCCTCGAGGAAATCCCCCAACCAGACCGGACGTCCGCCGCGGGCCCGCCCCTCGGAGGAAGGTTGGACCACCACGACGTTGGCCTTGAAACAGATGCCCAGGCACGTGCTGACCCGTACCGGGATGTCGCGCCCCTCGTGGTCGCGCAGAGCGCTGAGTCGCGCGAGCTGCCCCTGGTGATCGACACCGGGACGCTTCTTCTTCCTCCCACAGCAACAGCCCCGGCACACGACGAGTTGGCATGGCCGTCCCCGCACGCTCACCCCACTCGCCCTCCCACCGTCGAATGTCCCCTTCGCCCCCACCGTATCCGCGCGCTTCGGCCGCTGACCGGCCATCGCGCCTCCCCCGCTCCAGCCGGAACCGGATAGCGTGGCCCCGTCACACTCGGCGCGGAAGTTGGGACAACGTGCACACATCCCCCGAGGAGGCCGCCTGGCACTCCCCCGTCATGGCCGTCGACCACGTGGACCTCGTCCGGTCCGGACGCCTCCTGCTGGACCAGGTGAGCCTGGTGGTACGCCCCGGGGAGCACTGGGCGCTCCTGGGGCCCAACGGTGCCGGCAAGAGCACCCTGCTCAGCCTGCTCGGGGCACAACGGCACCCGACCCGTGGCGAGGTCCACGTGCTCGGCCACCGCCTGGGCCGGGTCGACCTGCGGGAGCTACGCCGACACATCGGACACGTCGACCCCCGCCACCCCCTGCGATCGTCCCTGACCGGACGCCAGGTGGTCCTCACCGGCGCCACCGGCACCATCGAGCCCCCGCCCAGGTGGACGCCACGGGAGGACGAGGAGACGCGCGCGGCCCACCTGATGCGCGTCTTGGGGGTCGAACGGCTCGGTGAGGCGCGGTGGCCCGACCTCTCCCAGGGGGAGCGCGGACGCCTGTTGATCGCCCGGGCGCTCATGCCCGCGCCCCGGCTGCTCCTCTTGGACGAGCCCGCGACCGGCCTGGACGTCTCGGCCCGGGAACAGCTGCTCAGCGGCCTGGACCGGCTCCGCGGCGAACAGCCGGCGCTGGCCAGCGTGCTGGTCACCCACCACCTGGAGGAACTCCCGGCCACGACCACCCACGCGCTGCTCCTGCGCGGCGGCCAGGTGGTCTCCAGCGGTCCCGCGGAAGAGGTGCTGACCGGCAAAGCGGTCAGCACCTGTTTCGACCATCCCATCCGGATCGACCGCCACGACGGCCGCTGGGTGGCGCGGGCCGCGCCCCCGGCACCCCCCGACCTGGGGTGACCCCCGTCTCAGGCCCGGAACGGCCGCCAGGCTCGCGGCACCCCGTCCTCGGGGACCCCTTGGACACTGTCGGGGGCCCAGCGGAAGGGGAGGCCCGCCGCCCTCCACGGCCGCGGACCGTCCATGAGCTGGAAGTGGACCTGGGGTTCGACACACGCCCCCGAGTTCCCGCAGGCGGCGATCTCCTCCCCCTCCTCGACGCGCTGCCCCGGCCGGACCCGCACCGACCCCTTCCGCAGGTGGGCGAGCAGGGCGTAGCAACCGTCCCCGAGGTCGATGACGACGTGGTTGCCGAACAGGCCGGAGGCCCCCCACAGCTCCCGTAGCGCGGATTCGACGGCCATGCCCAACAGCCAGGGCCAGGAGGTCCGGCTGCGGTGGTCGCGCCACCGGCCGCACACACCGACCACGACGCCGGCGGCCGGCGCGTACACCGGCGCCCCGAACCCGGGAAAATCCCCGGGCGGACGGCTGAGCGGTCTCCAGCCGATATCGGGTCGTGTGCCCGCCCCCGGCTCGGCGACGAGGAGGAGCGCATACCCCTGTCCGTAGGCGTGCGTGCCCTGGCTCGGGACCCGCTCGGCGGGCCCGCCCAGCGCCATCCACCGGCCGCGCACGGGTGGCCGCACCTCCCGTGGCGGACACCGGACCCGGCCCACCCTCAGCCCGACGACCAGGGCGACCGCGAAGGCCGGCAGGCGCACCCACCAGTCGATCCCCACGAGCCCTCCGGCGAGGAGGAGCACTGTGGCGCCCCACAGCAACGGCATCCGGACGCGGGCCGCGATCCGCGGCACGAGGGTCGGCCGCGGACGGGCCGTGGTGGTGGGTGGCATGCCCCCATCATCGTGGACGTCCCCGGGCCGGCGGACCCGGACCGGGGACCGTGTCCGGCGGCGCTCGCCGGACTCCTCGGACTCAGGTCCAGCCGATGTTGGGCGCGTCGATGAACTCGTCCTTGTCCTCCGGCGAGACCAGGTGAACGGGGGTCCTGGGTGACGCCCACGTCATGCAGGTGGGACTGCACGATGGGGCTCACCGTCACCGATGCCAGCTCCTCCGCGGCCGCCGGGGCCGGAGTGGCCACCGCTCCCACCACAGCGACCAGGACCGGGGTCAACACATGCCGCCTATGTTGCACGTCCTGCCTTTCCGTCGATGTCTCCGATGCCAGACCATAGGCACGGCCACGGCAGCGGACAACGACACGGACGAAATCGGAGGGTCCGCTGCAAGCAGGGACGACGGTGACCAGAAGACGCCGCCGAGGCCATTTCGGCCTCGGCGGCGTCGGGAAGAAGACCGGCCGATCGGTGTCAGTAGCGGCGAGGGCGACGCGCGGTGAAACGGCGCAACAGGCCCACGGCGCGACGCAACTCGTTCTCGGGAGAACGGCGGCGCGCGGGCCGGCCGGCCCGCGGGTAGGGACGGGTGCGGCCTCGCGGACGAGGGGCGGCGCCGGTGCGCAGGGCGCGGCGGGCCTGTCCGACGAGACGGTCGAGAGCGGACATCCGGGGTTCCTCCTCGGTTCCTTCGGAGTCGTTCCGTTCCTCCCCTGCCCCGCTATCGCCGCTCCACTCATCCTCGGGTCTGACGCGACGGTGAGAGTCACCGACCCCAGCGGTCATCGGGCCGGTAGTGCCCCTGGCGACCGTACCCGTTCCGCCTGCCCCGTCCCAGGTAGCGGTCGGCGGCGGAGGTGAGCTGGTCGACCTGGCGGTTGTAGCGGCCTCCGGTACGACGCTTGACGAAGGTCCCCGCGGACCGGATTCCCCGGTTCACCTGGTGCGGGTTGCGGCGGACATAGGCGAACGCCTGCCGGAGCAGGCCCTTCAGACCGGCCATCGACGTCTCCTCCCTTGCCTGTTCGGGGAGTGCTCTCCCCTCTTCACCCCGTCAACGCTTCGCGCGGGCCCGGGGTTCCGTCCGGGACGTGGAACGGCCCCGGCCGGTGGGCCGGGGCCGTGGATCGATCCCGCTAGGGACGTTCGCCCGTCCCCGGGGCGTCGGGCCGTCCCTCGGTCCGCCTCTCCGGCCCTGTGGGGCGCTCCTGGCGCGCCTGGCGGCGCAGGTACTCGGTCGCGGCGTCTCCCGCCCGGTCGATGTGCTGGTCGTACTTGCCGCCGGTCTTCTCCTTGGCGACCCGGCTCGCCTTGTCGATGCCCGCCGAAACCTTGCCGCCGTGCTGGCTCGCCGCCTTCTTCAACTTGTCGAAGGCGTCCCCAAGTCTGGCCATGCTCGCTCCCCCTGTACGACACGGCTGTGCAACATCCGTGACGTGGGCATACCCATCCGGTCCAGATTGATACCCGATTCGCCGGCGCCCCGGCTCAGACGCCGAGGATCGCCCGCGCGACGGTGAAGTAGATGAGCAGGCCGGTGGCGTCCACGAGGGTGGAGACCAAGGGCGCGGAGACGACCGCCGGATCGACACCGACACGTCGTGCCAGCAACGGCATGGTGCTGCCGATGATCGCCGCCCACGTGCAGACCGCGACGACCGAGGTGGCCACCGCGACGGCGATCTGCACCCCCACGAGGAAGGAACCGATGAGCAGGGCGATCGCGGCCAGCATGATCCCCAGCAGGAACCCCACCCGGCATTCCTTCCAGGCCACCTTGGGCAGGTCGCGGACGCGCACCTCGCCCACCGCCAACGCCCGCACGATCGCGGTCGCCGACTGCGATCCGACGTTGCCTCCCGTGCCGGTGAGCATGGGGACGAACAGCGCCAGGGCCGTGACCTGCTCCAGCGTCGCCTCGAACCCCTGCATCACGTTGACGGTCAGCGTGGAGGCCACGATGAGCAGGAAGAGCCACACCGAACGGGCGCGGGCCAGGCGCAGCACGCTCGCGGCCACGTAGTGTCCGGCGACCGGGCTGGCACCGGACTGCCGGGCGATGTCCTCGGAGTCGGCCGCCTCGATCAGCTCCAGCGCGTCGTCGAACGTCAACAGGCCGACGAAACGCTCCTCGGAGTCCACGACCGGGAGCGCGACCAGGTTGGCCTCCTGCATGAGGCGGGCCGCGCCCTCGGCCGGCTCGGTGGCGCGCACGCGCGGCACGAGAACGTCGACGATGTCCTTGATGAGCGTCTCCGGCGCGCTCACCACGAGATCACTGAGCTGTACCGTTCCGGCCAGCCGGCGGCCGTCGTCGACGACCGGCAGCGTGTAGACCGTCTCCGCGTCGGCGCCCTTGGCCCGGACCACCTCCAGCGCCCGGCCGACCGTCAGGTCACGGTGCAGGACGACGGTCTCCGGCGTCATGTAGCGGCCGACCGACTCCTCGGGATAGCCGAGCAGCGCCGCGGTCATCTTGCGTTCGGCGGGGCTCAACCCGGCCAGGGCCCGGGTGGCGATCTTGGCCGGTGCCTCACCGATCAGCCGCGCGCGGTCGTCGGGGTCCATCTCCTCCAACAGCTCGCGGAACGCGCCGTCGCGCAGCCCGATGAGGATCTCCTGCTGGTGGACCGGTTCCAGCTCCTCGAAGACTTCGAGTTCGCGGTCCTTGTCGAGCAGCCGGAAGGGGATGATCGCCAGATGGCTGTCCATGCGCGCGAGCTCGTCGGCGATCTCATAGGGCGGATGCTCGGCGAGCCACAACCGTATGCCGGTGAGGTCGTTGTTGTGGACCAGGTCGACCAGGTCGACTCGCTCGTCGTCCGCCATGCCGGGCACCCCCTCGTCACTTCCACGCCGTCCAGCGACCGGCTCGGCCCCGGTGGGACACCGGCCGGACCGCGGCCACAGCGAGCGGACGCGGGAGGTGGCGGTTGTTCGCGATGGGGCGCGGCGCGCCGGTCCCACGGGGTGGAGGGAGTCCGTCGAACGGCTTCCCCACCCCGCCCGAGGAACACCCCGACCTTACCGGCGTGCCGGGGAAAGGAGGACATCCACGCGCCCCGCGAAGAGGTGACCGGACCCCGCGGTGGCCGACCGGCGCGTCAGGAACGCCAGATCGCGACGAGTGCGCAGTCGTCGTTCTTGTCCCCGCTCAACGTGTCGACGACACTGGGCACCCCCTGCTCGAAGCCCTCGGCGAGCAGTTGGTCGGCCACCCCGAGGAGCCGGTCCACCCCCGCGTCGAGGTCCTCGCCGGGTGTCTCGATCAGGCCGTCGGTGTAGAGCAGGATGGCGTCGCCCGGCCTCAGCCGCCCCTTGACCGGCGTGTAGGTCATCTCCGGGATGACGCCGAGCACCACGCCCTTGGCCTCCGTCGTCGACCAGTTCCCGGTGCCGCTGTCGAACTGCACCGCGGGCGGATGTCCCGCCGAGGCGATCAGGTAGTCACCGGTGTTGAGGTCGATGCTGAGGTGAACGGCGGTGACGAATCCCTCGCCCACCGCGGTGCGCATGAGGTAGTCGTTGCAGTGCGCGAGGAAGTCGCCGCTGGGCACGGCGCTGATCAGCCCGCCGAACGCGCCCGACAGCAGCAGCGCGCGGGTGCCGGCGTCCACCCCCTTGCCCGAGACGTCCACGACCGCCAGGTCCAACTGGTCGCCCCGGCGCATCGACACGACGAAGTCCCCGCCGAACGACGACCCACCGGCCTGCTGGAGGACGGCCGTGGACCCCCAACCGGTGGGGAGGTCCGGCAGCCTCCCCTGCGCGCGCAACCGGTCGCGCAGTTCCAGCAGCATCTTCTCGCCGCTGAGCCCCTGCACACCGAGCCGCTCGCGCACCCCCGACAGCAGGTAGGCCAGGACCGCGGTGACGCCGATGGTCACCAGGAGGCCCGGACCGACCTGGCCGAAGTCGAGCGCGAACGCGGTGAACAGGAGGACCGCCGCGACCACCCCGAGGAGGAAGGCCAGGCTCTTGCGTTTGAGCAGCAGCCCTCCGGCGAGCACCGTGAGGATGACCGCGCTGGGCGGGAACCAACCGGCCGGACCCCACACCGCCCCGATACCGATGCCGACGGCCAACACCACGAGCGTGATCAGCACAAGACGGTAACGGAACAGCACCTTGCGTTTGAGCAGGGTGACGATCCGCTGCGCCAGGGAACGCGCGTAGCGGACGGGTTTAAGGAGGGGCGGGGTCTTCATCGTGGCCGCACTGTAGCGCGCCCAACGGCACCGGGCACGTCACACCACGGGCTTTTGAGCCGCACCCCCGCGGATCGAGTCAGCCGATATCCGCCCAGCATGCACGCCGAAAACTCCGCAGAACTACTCATGGTCCAGTATGGGCCGAGAACCTCGAAGACGTCAGGCGTCCAGCGTGGTTTACCCCCGATTCAGGGAGAGATCACTTACCTGAAGGCCCTCGAACACGGTTTCCGGGGAGAGCACGATCACAGGAGTAACCGGACACCCCTCACGAAAGCGACCGAAGGCACGGAGGGCCGCCGGGGACCGGTGTGACCTCCTCCTCGGTCCGCGGGCCGCTGTCCCCGGCCCCGTGCCCCCGGCCGGCCGCACCGTCGGCCGTCCCTCCGAGAACCCGTGGCGGGCCCCGGCCGGAAGGCTTCCCAGGAAGGCCACGCGGGTAGGGACGTCCGTGGCAAGGGCCGGTGGACGGAGAGGAGGGTCTCCATGGCGCGCAGCCATATCACCCTGTCGACCGCGATGCGGGTCCGCGACGTGTCGCGCCCCCGCGGGGAGCACACGGACGGGGACCCCTGGGGCGACAAGGAGGCGGGAGCGCCCGGCCCGTCCCCGGGCGGGACGCAGCGGGAACCGTCCGGGAGCGAGGAGCTGGTCGTTCCCCCCGTCCCCCGGGCCGCGCGTCGAGGCCGGCGGCGCGAGCGGCGCCGCCGGCGCTAGGGCGCGACGGGCGGGCGCGGCTACGGAAGCGGGGGAAGCTCACGCGTACGCTCGTACTCGCCCAGCATGGCGATACGGCGGCTGTGGCGCTCCTCGCCGCTGTAGGGCGTGGTGAGGAAGACCTCGACAAAGCGGGTCGCCTCGTCGAGGGAGTGCATCCGGGCTCCGATCGAGACGACGTTGGCATCGTTGTGCTGACGCGCGAGCTCGGCGGTCTCGACACTCCAGGCCAGGGCCGCGCGGACGCCGGCGACCTTGTTCGCGGCGATCTGCTCGCCGTTGCCCGACCCACCGATGACGACACCCAGGGCACCCGGGTCGGCGGCGACCCCCTCGGCGGCCCGCAGCACGAACGGCGGATAGTCGTCGAGTGCGTCATAGGCGACGGGGCCCGCGTCGACGACCTCGTGCCCTCGTTCCTTCAGCCAGGAGACGAGGTGCTCTTTGAGTTCAAAACCTGCATGATCGGATCCAAGGTAAACACGCACGGCTCCTAGTGTCGCAGGTCGCGCGGTGCCGGAAGCACCGGCCGCGCCCGTCCGGTGGTCCACCGAGGCACGGGACGGGCGGGTTCGTCGCCGTGTGCCGCCGAGACCGTGAGGCCGGTCAGATGGCGGCGTAGAAGACGCCAAGGCCCAAAGCCGCGAACAGGATCGTCGAGAACAGGGCCACCAGGTTGGTCAGGACGATGGCCTTGATGTCCTTGCTCAACGGCGTGGCCTTGGACGGCGTGGACTTGCTCAACTTCAACCACCTTGGAGGAAACGGGGGACTATTCGGCGGTCATCTTGTCATAGGGGGACACGGCCTGTGATTCGACGTCCGTTTCCCCACCGAGACGCCTCGCCTGGACGGAAACCGAGGTTAACCGCTGGAGTCGACCACTACGTCCGGGGCGCGGACGCCGGGGACACCGCGCGGCGGCACGTCCCCGGCGAGCACGGGCGTGCAGGCCGGTGCCGGCCCCCGCTCGTGCCCGATGTCACAACTGGATGGCCTTGATCTCGCAGAACTCGTCCAGACCGAAGAGTCCGGCCTCCCGGCCGACGCCCGACTGCCGGTACCCGCCGAACGGCGCGAGGGGGTTGTAGGCGCCGCCGTTGACCTCGACCTGTCCGGCCCGCAGCCGCCGGGCCACCGCCACCGCGTGCTCCCGGTCACCGGACCACACCGCGGCGGCCAGCCCGTAGACGGTGTCGTTGGCGATCTCGACGGCCTCGTCCTCGGAGCCGTAGGGGATCAGCGCCAGCACCGGGCCGAAGATCTCCTCCTGGGCGATCCGCATGTCGTTGCGCACGTCCGCGAAGACCGTGGGACGGACGTAGTAGCCGCGCTCCAGCCCCTCGGGCGGCTCGGCGCCGCCGGTGACCAGGCGCGCTCCCTCGGCCATCCCCTGCTCGATGTAGCCGCGCACCCGGTCGCGCTGCGCCGCGGAGACCAGCGGCCCCACGCGCACCCCCTCGCCGAAGGGGTCGCCGACGACATGGTTGGCCGTGTACTCGGCGGCGAGCCCGACCGCCTCGTCGTAGGAGTCGCGGTGGACCAGCATGCGGGTGAGCGCGTTGCAGCTCTGCCCGCTGTTGCGCATGACATCGGCGACACCGCGCTTGACGGCGCGCCCCAGGTCCGCGCCGGGGAGGATGACGTTGGGCGACTTGCCGCCGAGTTCCAGCGACACCTTCTTGACGGTCGCCGCGGCGACCTCGCTGACGCGCCTGCCCGCGCGGCCGGACCCGGTGAAGGAGACCACGTCGACATCGGGGTGGGCGGCGATCGCCTCGCCGACGACCGGACCCGTGCCGCAGACGAGGTTGAACACCCCCGGCGGCAGCCCCGCGTCGTGGAGGATGTCGGCGAGGGCATAAGCCGCGAGCGGCGCGATCTCGGTCGGTTTGAGCACCACCGTGTTGCCGGCGGCCAGGGCGGGGGCCACCTTGAGGACGATCTGGTGGAGCGGGTAGTTCCACGGGGTGATCGCGCCGACCACGCCGTAGGGTTCGCGGACCACCAGCGAGGTGCCGACCTTCTCCCCCTCGAAGTAGCGGGCCCCCGTCTCCCCGCCGAGCAGGTCGAGGTAGGAGCGCAGGATGGTGATGGGCAGGCCCGTCTGCACCTGCGTCGCGAAACGCAGGGGCGAGCCGATGTCGGTGGCGATGGTGCGGGCGATGTCGCCGGCGCGGGCGGTGAGGAGTTCGTGCGCCTTCGCGAGATGACGCAGACGCTCGGCCAGGGGCAGCGCCGACCAGGCGGGGAAGGCCGCGCGCGCCGCGGCGACCGCGCGGTCGACGTCCTTGGGATCGCCCACCGGGACCCGGTCGACGACCTCCTCGGTGGCGGGGTTGACGACGTCGAGGGCTTGCGCCGAGGCGGACTCGGTCCAGGCTCCGTTGATGTAGAGGGATCGCATGCCCGCACCCTTTCCCAGAATCCGATTCTGATATTCGTCCGGGAGGTCACAGGAACGCTACCGTCGGCGGAACCGGGCGTCCGGTTCCGCCGACGGCGAGGTCACCCCCAGTGCGGCGGGCGCTCCTCGAGCAACCGCGCGTCGTTGTCGTGGTCGGGTTCACCCCAGCCGTATCCGCGCTCGTCCGCGGTCACGTCCGGAAGGACCTCGAAGTCGTCGTCGAAGGGGCCCACCGGGCGCTCGTCGTCAGGTGTGCTCATGCCAACCCTCCCACGGGTGTGATCGGTCAGTCGAAGATCGGGTCACGGGTGCGGCTGCGCTTGAGCTCGAAGAAGCCGTCGACGCCCGCGACCAGCAGCACCCCGTCCCACAGCTTCCCGGCTTCTTCCCCCTTGGGAGCGGGAGACACGACGGGGCCGAAGAAGGATACGCCGTCGACCGAGATCACCGGGGTACCCACCTCGTAGCCGACCCGGTCCATCCCGTCGTGGTGGGAGGCGCGCAGCGCGTCATCGTACTCGGTGGAATCGGCCGCCTCGACGAGGTCGGCCGGCAACCCCGCGTCGGCGAGGGCCGCCGCGATCGTCGCGGTGGTGCGCGGCTCCCCCTTGTTGTGGAAACGGGTTCCCAGCGCGGTGTACAACGGACCGAGGACGTCGTTGCCGAACCGCTGTTCCGCCGCGATGGCCACCCGCACCGGCCCCCACGCCTCGGCGAGCAGCTGACGGTAGTCCTCGGGCAGGTCCCTGCCCTCGTTGAGAACCGACAGGCTCATCACGTGCCAGCGAGCCCGCACCGGCCGGACCTTCTCGACCTCCAGCAGCCACCGCGACGTCATCCAGGCCCACGGGCACACCGGGTCAAACCACAGGTCGGCGTTTGTGCGTTCCTCGGCCACTTCCGTCTCCTCACACCTCGTTCCCGACGGATCGGGCCGTCAGGGTCCAGAGCGGATTTTCCGCCCTGACACTGGCCAACCATGGCGGCCGGTTCCGCATTCCAGGGCGATGCGTGGCAGGATCGCCCCCGGAAGACATCCGAGGTCGCCACGCGCGCAGACCCGCGTTGACGGCGACCGTCATCGAACGGCGGCCGGCGAGGACGGCGGCCGCGAAGGGAGCGGAGCCTGTGGCGGGCAACCTGACGCGCGACGAGGCGAGAGAGCGGGCTCGGATCCTCACCGTCTCCTCCTACGAGGTCGAGCTCGACCTGACCGGCAGCGACCAGACGTTCGGGTCGACCACGGTGATCCGGTTCGGCTGCTCCGAGCCGGGGGCGGACACCTTCGTGGACCTGACCGCCCCGTCGGTGCGCTCCGTCGAGCTGAACGGCCGCGCGCTCGACCCCGCCGAGGTGTTCGACGGCGAGCGCATCCGGCTGTCGGGCCTTGCCGCCGACAACGAACTGCGCGTCGTCGCCGACGCCGCCTACATGCGCACCGGCGAGGGGCTGCACCGCTTCGTCGACCCGGTCGACGGCAAGACCTACCTCTACACGCAGTTCGAGACGGCCGACGCGCACCGCATGTACACGTGCTTCGACCAGCCGGACCTGAAGGCCACTTTCGAACTGACCGTCATCGCGCCGGCCGACTTCGAGGTGGTGTCCAACAGCGCGCCCGACGTCGAGCGCGAGCCGGTCGCGGGATCGCAGGCCGTGCGCTGGCACTTCCCCCCGACCAAGCGGATGTCCACCTACATCACCGCGCTCATCGCCGGCCCCTACCACGTGGTGCGCGACGAGCACGACGGCATCCCGCTGGGCGTCTTCTGCCGGGCGTCACTGGCCGAGCACCTCGACGCCGACGCGATCATCGAGGTGACCAAGCAGGGCTTCGACTTCTACCACGGCCTGTTCGGCCTGCGTTACCCCTTCGGCAAGTACGACCAGCTCTTCGTCCCGGAGTTCAACGCCGGCGCGATGGAGAACGCCGGCGCGGTGACGTTCCTGGAGGACTACGTCTTCCGCTCCCGCGTGACCGACGCGCGTTACGAGCGCCGTGCCGAGACCATCCTGCACGAGATGGCGCACATGTGGTTCGGCGACCTCGTCACCATGCGCTGGTGGGACGACCTGTGGCTGAACGAGTCCTTCGCGACGTTCGCCAGCGTCTACTGCCAGGCCGAGGCCACGAAGTGGAAGGACGCCTGGACCACGTTCGCCAACGTGGAGAAGGCGTGGGCGCTGCGCCAGGACCAGCTCCCCTCCACCCACCCCATCGCCGCGGACATCCCCGACATGCAGGCGGTCGAGGTCAACTTCGACGGCATCACCTACGCCAAGGGCGCCTCCGTGCTCAAGCAGCTCGTCGCCTACGTCGGCGTGGACGCCTTCTTCGCCGGGGTGCGCGAGTACTTCAAGGAGCACGCCTGGGGCAACACCGAACTGGCCGACCTGCTGCGCCAGCTGGAGCGGGCCTCCGGCCGGGACCTTTCGGGCTGGTCGCGTGAGTGGCTGGAGACCGCCGGGGTCAACACGATGCGTCCGGAGTTCGAGGTGGACGCCGACGGGAACTTCACGTCGTTCGCGGTGCTCCAGGAGGCCGCCCCGGACTACCCGACGCTGCGTTCGCACCGGCTGGCGATCGGCCTGTACGACCGCACCGACGAGGGCGTCGTCCGCCGTGAGCGGATCGAGCTGGACGTCACCGGGGCGCGCACCGAGGTTCCCCAGCTGGTCGGCAAGGCCCAGCCCGACCTCGTGCTGATCAACGACGACGACCTGACCTTCACCAAGATCCGCCTGGACGAGCGGTCGCTGCGGACCGTCGTCGAGAGCATCGGCGAGATCCGCGAGTCGCTGCCGCGGGCGCTGGCGTTCTCCGCGGCCTGGGACATGACCCGCGACGCGGAGATGGCCGCGCGCGACTACGTGGGACTGGTGATCTCGGGCATCGGCGGCGTCAGCGACGTCATGGTGGCCCAGACCCTGCTGCGTCAGGCGGTCTCCGCCCTGCACAACTACGCCGACCCCGCCTGGCGCGAGACCGGGTTCAAGCTGCTGGCCGACCGGCTGCGCGACCTGCTCACCTCGGCCGAGCCCGGGAGCGACCTCCAGCTCGCCTACGCGCACGGCTTCGCCGACGCCGCGATCAGCGGGGAGCACCTGTCGTTGCTTCAGGGCCTGCTCGACGGCGCGCTCACGGTCGAGGGCCTGGAGATCGACACCGATCTGCGCTGGACGCTGCTGCGGCGCCTGGTGGTGCACGGCGTGGCCGGCGAAGCCGAGATCGACGCCGAACTGGAGTCCGACCCGACCGCGACCGGCCAGCGTTCCGCCGCCGGTTGCCGGGCCGCGCTCCCCACCCCCGAGGCCAAGGCGCTGGCCTGGGAGCGCATCGCCGCCGCCGAGATGGCCAACGCGGAGTTCCGCGCGACGCTGCTCGGCTTCACCGAGCCGGCCCACCGTGAGCTGCTGCGCCCCTACGTCGAGAAGTACTACACGCTGCTCGGCACGGCGTGGGAGAAGTGGACCGGCGAGTTCGCGCAGACGTTCGCGGAGTTCGCCTACCCCGGTTACCTGATCGAGGAGGAGACGCTGCGCCGCACCGACGCCTACATCGAGGCCGAGAAGCCGGCTCCGGCGCTGCGCCGCCTGTTGGTCGAGGGCCGCTCCGGCGTGGAACGGGCCCTGCGGGCACAGGCGCGTGACGCCGAGGCCGCCAAGGGCTGACCCCCTCCACAGGGCACGGGGACAGGGCCGCCGCGATCCGTCGCGGCGGCCCTGTCGCCGTCTCCCCGCCTCCCCACCGAACCCGTTCTCCCACGGCCTGGCACGATGTGACCCATGTCGCGTGATCCGCGGCACAGCGATCACGTCGTCGGCACGTGAGGAGAACGTCGCGTCTTGCCGTCCTCACGCCCGGCCCCCTCGCTCGGTGTCGCGGCCCCGCGGAAGGGCGCCCCGGACCGGAAGTCACCGCGGCACGGGACGACCGGCCGAGACGCCCGGCCCGCGGGCCGTCCACGCCCCTCCGGCGGGGACGGCGGGACGGCCGCCCGCGCCGGCGCGGGCGGGTCACCCGAAGCCCGGGGCGCCGGGCAACGGACGCGCCCTCCCGTCCCCGCCCCGCTTCCCCGCCACGGCGCCCGTGGCCCCCCGAAGCTCCGGAAAGCGCCCGGCCCGCCGCCCGCCCCTCACCGACCCCGGAGCCCGACCGCCGTGTCACCGCACGTCCTTCCCGCCCTCGTCCTCATCCTCGTCTTCGCGATCGCCCTGGCCCGCCCGGTGAGCATCGGCATCGTCGCGCTGGTCGCCGCCTTCGTGGTCGGGACCGTGTTCGCCGGCGAAAGCGCCGAGGAGATCGCCGCGGGCTTCCCCGGCGGACTGTTCGTCACCCTGGTGGGAGTGACCTACCTCTTCGCCATCGCCCGGGCCAACGGGTGCGTCGACTGGCTGGTCCACAACACGGTACGGCTGGTCCGCGGCCGTCCGGCCGCCGTTCCCTGGGTGTTCTTCGCGCTGGCCGCCGTCTTGACCTCGATCGGCGCGGTCAGCCCCGCGACGGTGGCGGTGCTCTTCCCCATCGCGATGAATCTGGCGGCCGTGTACCGCATCAGCCCTCTTCTGATCGGCCTGGTGACCAACCTGGGCGCCACCGCAGGTAGTTTCTCCCCCCTCGGCATCTTCGGCATCATCGTCAACGGGGTGATGGACGCCGAGGAGATGGGGGCGGCCCCGCTGGCGCTGTACGCGGCGACGTTCCTGGGAGCCACGGTGGTCGCGCTGGTCACCGTCCTCCTGCTCGGCCGGCGCCGTCCCCCCGGGGCCGACGCCCGCGCCGAGGCGGGACGGGACGGCGATCCGCCCGTGGCGGTGTCGGCGCGGCCGATCGTCCTCGACGCCGAACGTGTGACCACCCTGTCGGGCGTCGTGGTCCTGGTCGTGGGATCACTGGTGTTCGGGCTCGACATCGGCTTCCTCGCCGTCACGGTCGCCGGCGCGCTGGCGGTGCTGTTCCCCGCCGCGGCCAAGGGCGCGGTCGACCAGGTGAGCTGGGGCGTGGTGCTGCTCGTCGGCGGGCTGGTGACCTATGTGGAGCTGCTGGAGCGGACCGGGACGATCTCCTGGCTGGGCACCGGCGTGACCGCGATCGGCTCCCCGCTCCCGGCCGCCCTGCTGATCTGCCTCATCGGGGCCGTGGTCTCGGCGTTCGCCTCCACCACCGGCATGCTCAGCGCGCTGATCCCCTTGGCGGTGCCGCTCATCTCCACCGGGCAGGTCGGGGCGCTGGGGCTGATGATCGCCCTGTCCCTGTCCTCCTCGCTGGTGGACGTCTCGCCCTTCTCCACCAACGGGGCGCTGGCGCTGGCCAACGCGCCCGAGGGGGAGCGTGACCGGGTCTACCGCGGGCTCCTCCTCTTCGGAACGGTGATGATCGTGGCCGCCCCCCTGCTGTCGTGGCTGGTCTTCGTCGTCCCCGGAGGGGTGTGAGGCCGGCCGGCGGTCCTGCTACCGCCCCGTCCCCAGTCCCTCGGACACCGGTCGGAGCGCGCGGCGGACCGTCTCCCCCAACCGTGGATCGGCCATCAGGTCGTCCAGCAACACCGGCTCCCCCTCGGTTCCGGTCAACGGAACCCGCCAGTTCGGGTACTCGTCCTTGGTGCCCGGCTGGTTCTGCATGCGCCGGTCGCCGACCACGTCGGTGAGCGCGACACCGACCAACCGCGCGGGCGTCATGGCCAGATAGGCGTGGAGCGCGGTGATGACGGCGGCCTGGTCCGAGAGCGGGTCGGTGTCGGGGTCCAACAGCCCGAGATCGACGAGCATCCCGCGCCAGGCCGCCACCTGCGCCTCGGCGTCGGCGCGCTCCTCCTCGACCGCCCTGGTCAACAGGCCGAGACGGTCGCGCAGCTCCACGTGCTCGGCGGACAGGTAGGAGGCGACGGGCGGTAGGTCGTGGGTGGCCACGGTGGCCAGGCAGTCGGTCCGCCACTCCTCGGGACGGCGCGGACGGCCCCCCTCCCCGCGCTCGAACCACAGTACGGAGGTGCCGAGGACCCCGCGTTCGGCCAGGTGCTCGCGCACCCAGGGCTCGACCGTGCCGAGGTCCTCGCCGACCACGAGCGCGTCGCACTCGTGCGCGGCGAGCAGCAGCGCCCCGACCATCCCCTCGTGGTCGTAGCGGACGTAGGTTCCCTCGGCGGGCGATGCCCCCTCGGGCACCCACCACAGTCGGAACAGCCCCATCACGTGGTCCACCCGGATGCCGCCGGCGTGCCTCATGGCCTGACGCATCTGCGCGACGAAGGGCCCATACCCCCGCTCGGCCAGCCGGATCGGATGCCAGGGCGGTTGCGCCCAGTCCTGCCCCTGCTGGTTGAAGGCGTCCGGCGGCGCCCCCACGCTCACCCCCGAGGCGAGCGCGCCGGCGTACATCCACGCGTCGGCTCCGCCGCCCTGGACGCCGACGGCGAGGTCGTGGACGATCCCGATCGGCATGCCGGCCGCCCGCGCGGCCCCCTGGGCGGCGGCGAGCTGTTCGTCGAGCAGCCACTGCGTCCACCGGTGGAAGTCCACCCGGGTCCAGTTGCGCATCGCCTCGGCCCCCACCCGGGGGTGCGTGGCGTCGCGCAACGCCTCGGGCCAGCCCCGGTAGTCGCTCCCGTGCTCCTCGGCGAACGCGCACCACGTCGCGTACTCCACCAGGGACGCCCCCTCGCGTTCCTGGAAGGCCTGGTAGGCGGCCTCCCGCTCGGGGGGACGGGGAACCTGGTAGAGGATGTGCAGCGCGGCGCGCTTGGCGGCCCACACGGCGTCGCGGTCGATCAGGTCGGCCGTGCGGCCCCGTTCTCGCAGTGGCCGGGCCAGGCGCTGGACCTCCTCACGCTGCTCGGGTTCGAGGAGGGCGTACTCCGGGACGTCCTCGACGCGCAGGTAGAGAGGGCTGGAATAGCGCCTGCCCACCGGCAGGTAGGGGGAGGGTTCCACCGGCGGAAGGGGTTCGGTGGCGTGGACGGGGTTGATCAGGGTGAAGGAGGCCCCCAGGTCGCGGGCGCTCCAATCGGCGAGGTCGGCGAGGTCCCGCAGGTCGCCCATCCCCCAGGAGGCCCGGGAACGGACGGAGTAGAGCTGGGCCATCAGCCCCCAGGCGCGCCGGCCTGGCGAGGCGGGCCTTTGGGGTAGCCGGTCCGGGACCACCAGCAGGGGCACGTGCTGCCGGACGTCGGCGTGCTCGGCGTGCAGTACGTGGATCCCGAGGGGCGGCGGGGTCCCCGAATCGGCCCAGGAACCGTCGCCCAGCTCGATCCAGGTGCGCGCGCCCTCGGGGAGGGCGAGACTCGGCGCCCGGCCGGCCCGGATCACGACCGCCGGCGGGAGCAGGCGGTCGGCGCGGCGGCTCCGGTGTTCCTCGAGCGCGGCGCGGGGATCGGTGACATCGAGCCCCAAGGCGGTGAGGACATGGCGCAGGGTGTCGACGCTGACCGGCGCCCGCTCCCCTCGCCAATCGGCGTAGGACGTCGCGACACCGTGTTCCTCGGCCAGCTGGGCCAGCTCCGCATCCCTCACAGAAACCGATGATGCCCTGCCGGGGCACGCCCTAACCGGCGCGCCGCGCCGGAGCCGGAAAGCGGCCGGTACCGGACCCGGGCGTTCCAGGAGCATCGCTGCGGCCTGCCAAAATAGCCAGACTTCGCCCCCGGCAACCGGCATAATCAGACAAGTGCTGAAGTCCTATCATCGGGTGTTCGAGGTCCCCCATCTCGCCTCTCTCCTCACCTGGTCGCTCCTGGCCCGTCTCCACGTCGCGGGCCTGCCGATCGCCGTCACCTTCCTCGTCGCCGGTTGGACCGGCTCCTACGCCCTGGCCGGAGTGGTCTCGGGCGCCCTGACCATCGGTTCGGCGCTGGCCGGGCCGATCCGCGGTCGGATGGCCGACAGGGGCGGCACCGACCGGCTGATGCTCGTCTCCGGGGTCGTCTACGCCGTGGGGCTGTCCCTGCTCGTGGTCCTCCCGGCCTCCTGGTGGTGGGCGTCGGTCCCCCTGGCCCTGGTGACCGGGGTGTTCCTGCCACCGGCCAACCAGATCGGCCGCGCCCTGTGGCCCCGCATCACCACGGGGCAGGTCCGCAAGTCCGTGTACGCCGCCGAGGCGACGCTCCAGGAGACCCTGTTCATCATCGGCCCGCTGCTGGCCGCGGGAGCGGTCGGCTTCGCCGGCGCCCGCGCCGCTGTCGCGCTGCTCGCGGCGATCGCCCTGATCGGCTCCATCGGCTTCGCCCTGGCCCTGCGCCGGGCCGGGGTCACCGAGGCCGACGAGCAGGACGGCCCCGCCGAGAAGGGCCCGCGCCGCTCCCTGCTCACCTCTCCCCCGTTGGTGCTCGTCCTCCTCATGTGCCTGCTCATGATCGGCGGACTCGGTTCTGTCGACCTGGTCATCGTGGCCTGGGCCCGCGAAATGGGCGCTCCGGGCAACGCCGGTGGCCTGGCCGCCATCTGGGCCGCGGGCTCCCTCGTCGGCGGACTGGTCGCGGGCACCCTGAGCGGACAGGCCCGCATCCCGCTGCGGGCCTTCGGTGCCGCCGCGGGCATCACGCTGTTGATCCCCCTGCTGCCACCGATCACGCACCTGTCGTCCCCGTGGATGGTGTCACCGGTGCTGTTCGTGGCGGGCCTCGCGATCGCCCCCACCCTCGCCGCGGTCATGGAGCGGCTGGGCGACATCGCACCGCCTCAACGACGCGCCGAGGCGTTCGGCTGGATGTCCACCGCGATCACCGCCGGGATGTCCGTGGCGTCGCCGGTCACCGGCTGGCTGATCGACCTGGGCGGCATCGCCGCCGGCGTGGGTGGGGCCGCCGTCCTCACCTTCGCGGCGGCGGCGCTGTCGCTCTTCCTGCGCCCCCTCCCCGAGAAGGCCTCCGAGGCCGTCTGAGCGCCGTCCCCGGGAGAGTCGTCCTACCTCGACCAGATCGGCGGCCTGCGGTCGGCCCAGGGACGGGCGGCCTCCAGCTGCGCCGACAGCGAGAGCAGCGTCGCCTCGTCACCGATCCGCCCCGCGAGCATGACGCCGATCGGCAGTCCTTCGGTGTTCCAGTGCAGGGGGATGTTCACCGCGGGCTGGCCGGTGATGTTGTAGACCGTGCAGAACGGCGTGTACAGCGTCATCTCCCGGAACTCCGCGGCGGGGTCGTCCAGGTCGGTGAAGCGCCCGACCGGCGCGGGCGGCTCGGCCAGGGTCGGGGTGAGCACCGCGTCGTAGGGGGCCATCCGCGGCAGTGCCGCCCGGACCGCCTGTTGCAGGCCGGCCGTCGCGTCGAGGTACTGGGCCGCCGTGGTCCTCGCCGCGCGTTCGCGCAGCCACCTGGTGAGCGGACGCAGTCTGGCCTCGCGCTCGGCCGCCACCACGGCGCGGCCCGCCATCACCGCCCACACCGTGCCGAAGAGGTCGAGCATGCCGGGGTCGAACGGCACGGGGATCTCCTCGACCTCGTGCCCCAGGTGGAGCAGTAGCCGCGTCGCCTCCTCGTAGGCGGTCAGGGCATCGGGGTGCACCACGGCGTCCGCCACCGGAGGCCGGGCGAAGCGCGCGATCCGGAGCCGTCCCGGTTCGCGTCCGGCCAGTTCGAGGAAGGTCCGTCCCCCGCCCAGGGGAGGCAGCGCGTGGTAGTCCCCGGGCCGCGAGACCGAGATGACGTCGAGCATGAGCGCCGCGTCGGCCACCGTGCGGCTGAGCGGTCCGGTCGCCGACAGCCCGATCAGGTCGGGCCGGCGCGGGGCGTTGGTGACCCTGCCCCGGCTCGGTTTGAGGCCGAACAGCCCGCACACGCTGGCGGGCACCCGGATGGACCCCCCTCCGTCGCTTCCCTGCGCCATGGGGGCGAGTCCCGCCGCGACCGCCGCCGCGGCGCCGCCGCTGGACCCTCCCGCCGAACGGCTGAGGTCCCAGGGCGTACGCGCGGCGGGGGCGATGTCGTTCTCGGTGTAGCAGCTGAGGCCGAACTCCGGCGTGTTGGTCTTACCGGTGAAGATCGCGCCGGCCCGGCGGAGTTCCGCGACGAACGCCTCGTCCTCGGTGGCGATCACGGCGGAGTGCGTGTTCGTCCCCGACGTCCAGGGCTGGCCGGCGAGCATGTCGAGGTCCTTGATCGGGACGGGGACGCCCAGCAGGGGCGGCAGGTCCTCCACGGGTTCTGCGAGAACCCGCTTCTCGGCGTTACGCGCCTGCTGCTCCGCGAGTTCCCTGGTGACCGTAATGAAGGCGCCGACGGTGGTCCCGTGTCGCCCGATCCGGTCGAGGTAGTGATCGGCGATCTCGACGGGGGAGAGCTCCCGACGGCGCACCGCCGCCGCCTGCTCGATCGCGCTCAGATCATGGATCTCTGCCACGCTTCGAGCGTAGGGGCACGGGCCTGCTCCCTCAGCCGCAACGGCGGTCTCCGGTGGGACCTCTCCAGAGAGGTCGAAGAGACGTTATTCCCTTTCGGGGCTGTCGGGACACATAGCGAGACGGGCCCCTCAGGCGACAAAAGTGTGAGTTCGGATGCACTAGGACTCGCTTGCCTATGCGGCTACGCTCTGCAACGTGGAACCGGGAACCAGCACCAAGAACGGCACGTCCCCACCCGCCGGCACGGCCCGGCGACGGGGCCCGATCGCGACCTCGCCCTTCGCCCCCCGCGGCGGCCGACCGGGAAGCCGAGGGGCCGTCGGCGCGGTCCGCGCCACCTACGCCACCCTGCTGGCCTCCGAGGACGCCCGGCGTTGGGTGCTCCACGGCGCCGTCGCCGTGGCCGTCGCGCTGGGCGCGGGACTGCTCACGAGCGACGCGCGGCTCGGCATCACGCTGGGCGTCTTCGTCGCCATCGGCTTTGCCGTGCACACGTCGCGACGCCGCTCGGAGGTCCCCCAATGGCGCAGGCCCTCCGCCGCCCAACGACGCACCGAGGCCCAGCTCAAGGTCATGCGGCGGCTGGGCTACCGCGTCCTGCACGCGCGCCGCATCCCCGGCGGCAACGGGCTGATCGACCACTTCATCGTGGGACGGCGCGGCGCGTTCGCGATCGACTCCGAGTCCTGGGACAAGCGCCTTCCGCTGCGCAACAAGCTCGAAAAGCTCTACCACGGCCGTTTCTCCAAGAACGAGCGCATCGACGAGGCGCTTGAGGAGGCCCGCACCGCCGAACGGCTGATCAGCGAGGAGTTGGGCCGTCCCATCACCGTCCGCCCCGCCCTCGCGATCTACGGGCCCAGCATGCCCTGGGACCACCACAACCTCCGCAAGGTCGACATCATCGTCGGCACCAAGGTCCGCAAGTGGCTGCGCACCGGAAAGGACCGGCTGTCCGAGGAGGAGATCGAGGAGATCTACCGCGCGGCAGAGAAGGTGCTGCCCCCGGCCTACTGAGTCCCCATCGCCCGCGGATGGACGGCCACCGGCCGTCCATCCCATTATGTGGACACCCTATCTTCGTAGTCGAGACATCGGCCGGTCGCGCACGGGGCTACCATCGAAGGAACTTCATCGATCCACCCCGCCCCGGAGCGACACGGGCGGCCGGACCGACCCCGCGGAGGCCCCGTCTCCAGGTCCGTGCCACCTCGTAGCGCCCCGAAGGCGCGGATCCACGTTCGTCTCGACGGGAGCCCACCCCATGCCCGCGCTTCGCTCACGCACGGTCACCCATGGCAGGAACATGGCCGGCGCGCGCGCTCTCATGCGCGCGTCCGGCGTGGAACGCGAGGACTTCGGCAAGCCGATCGTCGCGGTGGCCAACAGCTTCACCCAGTTCGTGCCGGGCCACGTCCACCTGCGCGAGGTGGCCGACGTCGTCGCGAACGCCGTACGCGAGGCCGGAGGCGTGCCCCGGGAGTTCAACACGATCGCCGTGGACGACGGCATCGCCATGGGCCACGGCGGCATGCTCTACTCGCTGCCCAGCCGTGAGCTCATCGCCGACGCCGTGGAGTACATGGTCAACGCGCACTGCGCCGACGCGCTCGTGTGCGTCTCCAACTGCGACAAGATCACCCCGGGCATGCTGCTGGCGGCGCTGCGGCTCAACATCCCGACGGTGTTCGTCTCGGGCGGCCCGATGGAGGCCGGCAAGGTCACCGTGGTCGAGGGCACCGCCACGAAGGTCCGCAAGCTCGACCTGATCAACCCGATGATCGCCGCCGCCGACGAGAACGTCTCCCAGGCCGAGCTCGACGAGATGGAGGAGGCCGCCTGTCCCACGTGCGGCTCCTGCTCGGGCATGTTCACCGCCAACTCGATGAACTGCCTGACCGAGGCGATCGGCCTGGCCCTGCCGGGCAACGGCACCGTGCTGGCCACCCACGTCGCCCGCAAGCGCCTCTACGAGGACGCCGGACGTCTGGTGGTCGAGGCCGCGAAGCGCTACTACGAGGACGACGACGAATCGGTCCTGCCCCTGTCGATCGCCACTCCGGCCGCCTTCGGCAACGCCATGGCGCTCGACATCGCGATGGGCGGGTCGACCAACACGATCCTGCACCTGCTGGCCGCGGCGACCGAGGCGGGCGTGAAGTTCGGCCTGCCGGAGATCGACGCGATGTCCCGGCGGGTGCCCTGCCTGTGCAAGGTCGCGCCGAACACCGACAAGTACCACATCGAGGACGTCCACCGGGCCGGCGGCATCCCCGCCATCCTCGGTGAGCTGGCGCGGGGCGGGCTGCTCGACACCTCGCTGCCGACCGTGCACGGCACGACCGTGGGAGAGTACCTGGCCAACTGGGACATCGCCTCCGAGAGCGTGCTGCCCGAGGCCGTCGAGCTGTTCCACGCCGCCCCCGGCGGGAAGCGCACGACGCGCGCCTACTCCCAGGACGTCCGTTGGGACAGCCTGGACACCGACCGCGCGAACGGCTGCATCCGCGACGTCGAGCACGCCTACACCGCCGACGGCGGTCTGGCCGTCCTCTACGGCAACCTCGCCCCTGACGGCGCCATCGTCAAGACCGCGGGGGTCGAGGAGGAGCTGTGGACCTTCCGGGGTCCGGCCAAGGTCTTCGAAAGCCAGGAGGAGGCGGTCGACGGCATCCTCGGCAAGCGCGTCGAGGCCGGCGACGTCGTCGTCATCCGCTACGAGGGCCCCAAGGGAGGGCCCGGCATGCAGGAGATGCTCTACCCGACGAGCTTCCTCAAGGGCCGTGGACTGGGCAAATCGTGCGCGCTGATCACCGACGGCCGTTTCTCCGGCGGCACTTCGGGTCTGTCCATCGGGCACGCCTCACCCGAGGCCGCGGCGGGGGGTGACATCGCCCTGGTCCGCGACGGCGACATCATCAGCATCGACATCCCCAACCGCGGCCTGGTGCTGGAGGTGCCGGCCGAGGAGCTCGCCGACCGGCGCGCGCAGCTGTTGGAGGAGCTCGGCGGCTTCCGTCCGAAGAACCGCGAGCGTCAGGTCAGCGCGGCGCTGCGCGCCTACGCGGCCATGGCCACCTCGGCCTCGACCGGGGCCGCCCGCGATGTCTCGCAGCTGGAGCGGCCCGCTCGGTAGCGCCCGGTAACGCAGGCGCCGGGACGGGAGACGGTTGCGCTCCCGCCCCGGCGCGGCGGCCGCTCAGCCGCAGCAGCCGCCTCCGCAGCAGCCGCCCCCCGAGGGCGGGCTCGCGGTTGTGCCCACGGCGACGGTCGACAGCAGGCGCACCGTGTCGTCGTGTCCCCGCGGGCAGGAGGCGGGGTCGGCGGACTCGGCCATGGGCCGGGAGATCTCGAACGTGTCGTCGCAGGCGCGACAGCGGAATTCGTATCGAGGCATGAGAGCAGGATAGAAGCAGCCGACCGGTTGTCTCGAGTCCGATGGACCACGGCGATCCGCGATCGTCCGGGACGGTTGGGACCGGCCCGTCCCGGACGCCAGGGGCTAGGCCGCCACCCTCGCCATGTACGGCGCCCACAGGGGATCGCCGTGTTGTTCGCCGTTGATCAGCCTCCAGTGCATCCCGCGGGGAACCGTGGGGGTCACGTTCAGTTCCCAGCCGAGCTCGTCGAGGAGGCGATCGGCCTTGCGATGGTTGCACGTCTTGCAGGAGGCCACCACGTTCTCCCAGGTGTGCGCGCCACCACGGCTGCGGGGGATGACGTGGTCGATGGTTTCGGCCCGTTTCCCGCAGTAGGCGCAGTGGTAGCCATCGCGCCGCATCAACGCCACCCGGGTGAGTGGGACCCTACGCCGGTAGGGCACCCGGATGTAGCGGTGGAGTCTGATCACCGATGGCACCGACAGCGCCATCGTCGCCGAATGGAGCACGGTTCCCGCCGCGTCCCCGTGGACCACTTCGGCTTTCTCCCGGAGTACCAGCAGAATCGCCCGACGCAGCGGCAGCGTCGTCAACGGTTCGTAGCTGGCGTTGAGCAGCAGCACATGACGGCTGACTGTGCCGCCCTCCGAGCCGCGCCGGGCGCTCATGCTGGCTCCTGGGAGGCCGGTACTCCGGCCGACCCTGTCTCGTCCCCGGCCAGCCTGTCGGCCAGCCAGGAGACCTCCCTGTGGACCGGCCTTGCGACCGGTTCTGTTCGCGTTGCCACACGGACCTCCCGTGGGTGGTTCCCGCCGAGTAACGTCCCGCTTTCAGTTTGCTTTGTCTGGCCAGGTTGCCGCCACCCCATTTATTCGGAGTGTCGAAAAAACAAGACGGAAGGGAATAATCGCGCTTCTCCCTTCCTCTTTCCCCGACGACCACGGAGCGGTCGGTGGATAGAGTTCGACCATGCCTGAACGCCGCTACCCCGCAGCTGAGCGCCTTGAGCTCACCGAGACCCTGCACGGCCGTCTGGTCGCCGACCCCTACCGTTGGCTGGAGGAGGCCGACTCGGCCCGCACCAAGGAGTGGGCGGCCGCCCAGGACACGCTCTTCTGCGACATGGCGGCCCGGTTGCCCGGCCGCGCCTGGTTCGGTGAACAACTGCACGAACTCCTGGGGGCCGGCTTCGTCGGCGCTCCCATCTGGCGCGGCGAACGACAGTTCTTCACCCGGCGCACCGCCGAGCAGGAACACGGCGTGCTCTACACCGTGGACCCGGCGAGCGGGAACGAGCGTGTCCTGGTCGATCCCACCTCGTTGGACCCCACGGGCGCCACCACGCTCGACTCCTGGCGCCCCGACCTCGACGGCCGGCTGCTCGCCTACCAGCTCTCCGAGGGCGGTGACGAGGAATCCCTGCTGCGGATCATGGACGTGGCCACCGGCGAGATCGTGGACGGCCCCATCGACCGTTGCCGCTACTCCCCCATCGCCTGGTTGCCCGGCGGCGAAGCCTTCTACTACGTCCGCAGGCTCCCGTCGGACCAGGTCCCCGAGGGGGAGGAGCAGTACCACCGGCGCGTCTACCTGCACCGCATCGGCCGTCCGGCCGAGGAGGACGTGCTCGTCTTCGGGTCCGATCGGGACAAGACCGAGTACTACGGGGTCGCGGTGAGCCGGGACGGTCGTTGGCTGCTGCTCACCTCCACCCGCGGCACCTCGCCTCGCAACGACGCCTGGATCGCCGACCTGTCCCTGAGCGGCCCCGAGAGACCACGGTTCTCGACCATCCAGGAGGGCGTGGACGCCGAGGTCTCCCCGTACGTGGGCCGCGACGGCCGGCTGTACCTGTTCACCGACCGTGACGCGCCACGCGGCAGGTTGTGCGTGACCTCCCCCGAGACACCGGGGTACGAGCACTGGCGTACCCTCGTCGCCGCCGACTCCGACTCCGTCCTCAGCGGGTATGCGATCCTCGACGGTCCCGAGGCCCCCACCCCGACCCTGCTGGTCGCACACCGCCGGCACGCGATCAGCGAGATCGACGTACACGACCTGCCCACCGGCGCACGACGCGGTTCGCTCCCCCTGCCCGGGCTCGGATCGGTCGGCGGGCTGATGGAACGGCCCGAGGGCGGCCACGAGGCCTGGTTCACCTACACCGACACCACCTCGCCGATGCGGGTCCTGCACTACGACGCGCGCACCGACGCGGTGACCACCTGGGCCGACCCGCCCGGTTCGGCGGAGGCTCCACCGGTGCGTACCGAGCAGGTCACCTACACCTCCCGTGACGGGACCCCCGTGCGGATGCTCGTCATCTCCCCGGCCGACGCCGACGGCCCTCGGCCGACGATCCTCTACGGCTACGGCGGGTTCTCCGTCTCGCTGACCCCCGTCTACTCGGCCACGGCGCTGGCCTGGATCCGGGCGGGCGGCGTGTACGCGATCGCGTCCCTGCGCGGCGGCCTGGAGGAGGGCGAGCAGTGGCACCGCGACGGCATGCTCGGGCGTAAGCAGAACGTGTTCGACGACTGCGCCGCTGCCGCCGAGCACCTGATCGCGTCCGGTGTCACCACATCGGGACAACTGGCCGTCATGGGCGGCAGCAACGGCGGACTGCTCGTGGGGGCGATGATCACCCAACGACCGGACCTGTTCGCCGCCGCCGTGTGCTCGGCCCCCCTGCTGGACATGGTCCGCTACGAGCGGTTCGGCCTGGGCCAGCTGTGGGATGTCGAGTACGGCAGCGCCAGGGACCCCGAGGCGCTGGGCTGGCTGCTCGGCTACTCCCCCTACCACAACGTCGCCGAAGGGGTCGCCTACCCGGCGACCCTGTTCACGGTCTTCGACAACGACACCCGGGTGGATCCGCTACACGCCCGCAAGATGTGCGCGGCGGTGCAGCACGCGACGTCCGCGTCGATCGAGGAACGCCCGATCCTGCTACGCCGCGAGGCCGAGGTCGGGCACAGTTCTCGTTCGGTGAGCCGCAGCGTGGGGCTTGGCGCCGACCAGTTGGCCTTCCTCGCCTACTACACCGGCCTGGGGCTCCCTTCGGCCTGACCCCGGCCGTCCCGTCCGGGGCCGGTCCCGGACGGGACGGCGCCTGGCCCGTTCCCCGATCCCAATGGACACTTGCGACAATCAGGGATGGAACACCCGCGAAAGGAAGTAGGAAGAACCGTGGTAGAGGCCGCGACCGAGGCACCCACGACCGACGGCGGGAACGGCGGCGCGCGCCGGCACGTGTACCTGGCCCACGTCCGTTTCGCCGACCTCGACCCGCTCAACCACGTCAACAACGTACGGATGCTGACCTACCTCGAAGACGCCCGTATCTCCTTCCTGCGCTGGGACGGCGAGGGACGGACACGCTTCGGCAGCCTGGTGGTGGCACGCCACGAGGTCGACTACGTCCGTCCGATCCTGCTGCGCCGCGAGCCCGTCCGCGTCGAGACATGGGTGACCGAGGTGAAGAACGCCAGCTTCACCCTGGAGTACGAGATCGTCGACGACGACCACCTCTACGTACGCGCCAAGTCGGTGCTCGTCGGCTTCGACCTGGACACCCAACGGGTCCGCCGGCTCGACCAGGACGAACGCGACCACCTCGCCGCCTACCAGGTCGCCGGAGAGCCCTCCCCCTGAGGCCCCGCGCCTTCCCCCTCGTCGCCCGCGCCCTAGTCTGGTCCGGTGCTCGCCGCAAACCGCTGGTTCGTCCTCTGCGTGGCGATCTCCGCCCAGATCGCCAGCATCTGTGCGCTGTTCGGGGTGCCGTTCGTCATCCCGGAACTGCGCGCGGCCTACGGTCTGACGGTCGCCCAGGCCGGCACCCTGGCGGGAATGCCCAGCCTGGGCCTGCTGCTGACGCTGCTCGCCTGGGGCGTGGCGATCGACCGCTACGGCGAGCGGGTCACGATGACCCTGAGCCTGCTTCTCACCGCCGGCGTGCTCGCCCTGCTCGCGGCCGTCGACTCGCCCGTGGGCGTGGGAGTGCTGCTCGCCCTGGTGGGGGCGGCCAGCGGGCCGGTGAACGCCGCCAGCGGGCGTCTGGTGCTCGGCTGGTTCGCCGCGCACGAGCGTGGCCTGGCCATGGGGATCCGGCAGGCGGCCCAGCCTCTGGGCATGGCCCTGGCCGCGGCCCTGCTCCCCCTGCTGGCCGAGCGGTACGGCTTCGTCACCGCGATGCTCCTGCCCGCGGGCCTGTCGCTGGCCACCGCGCCCCTGGCCGCGCTTTTCGCGACGGGGGCGCGACAGGCGCGGGCCCCACGCGCCGACCCCGGCGGAGAGGGGGCGACGGGTTCCCCCTACCTGCGGAGCACGATCTGGCGGGTCCACGGGACGAGCATGCTGCTGGGGGTACCCCAGTCGGCGCTGATGACCTACGCGCTGGTCTACCTCGTCGACGAGCACGGGTGGCGAGCCGCCACCGCGGGGGTGTTCATCTCGCTCGTCCAGCTTCCCGGCGCATTGGTCCGGCTGGGCGCGGGCGCCTGGTCGGACCGGATCGGCAACAGGCTCGGCCCCGTGCGGATCATCGCGGCCGCCACCGGAGCGGCCCTGCTGCTGCTCGCCGGCGCGGCGTGGACCTCCTCGGCCGCCGGCGTGGTCCTGCTGGCGCTGTGCCTACTGCTGTCCATGAGCCACAACGGGCTGACGTTCACCGCGGTCGCCGAGACCGCCGGCCTGGCCTGGGCGGGCCGGGCCATGGCGGTGCAGAACTCGCTGCAATCGGTGGCGGCCACGCTCACCCCCCTGATCGCCGGCGCCCTGATCCAGACGTGGGGCTACGCGGTCGCCTTCGCGGGGACGGCGCTGTTCTGCGGCCTGGCGATCGCCGTCGTCCCGCCAGGACATCCGGCCGGCGGGATCACTTCAGCGAGACGGTGATGGCCTCGCCATCGTCGTCGTCGGGGGTGTCATCGGCGGAGCGCACGGTGATGCCGGTGGGATCGGCCACCTGCCCGACGGGAGCGCTGGTCTCCTCGGGCACGTTCACCATGCTGTGGGCCGCGTGGACCATGTAGTCCCACATCATCCGCTCGGCTTCGGGGGGCAGCGCGAGGTCGTCGATCGCGGCGCGCATGTGCGCCAGCCAGCGGTCGCGTTCCTCGCCACCGATCCGGAAGGGGAAGTGGCGCATCCGCAGCCGGGGGTGGCCGCGGCGCTCGCTGTAGGTGCGCGGACCGCCCCAGTACTGGACGAGGAACAGCCGAAGCCGCTCCTCGGCCGGCCCGAGGTCCTCCTCGGGGTACATCGGCCGCAGCACGGGGTCGGTGGCGACCCCCTCGTAGAAACGCCGGACGAGACGGGTGAAGGTTTCCTCTCCCCCCACCGCCTCGTAGAACGTCACTTTGTCATCGTGCGGGGAAGTCATAGTCGCCTGCCAGCCTATGTCGTGACGGACCCGGGGGCCGGCCTGAAAGGGGCGCGCCGGCCTCACTCCACGGTACGGGAGCGGACCGGCGCGTCCACAGCGGCCGGCTCAGTCGCGGGTCAGCTTGCGGTGCGTGACCGCGTGCGGCCTCGCGGCGTCGGGGCCGAGGCGCTCGATCTTGTTCTTCTCGTAGGACTCGAAGTTGCCCTCGAACCAGAACCAGTTGGCGTCGCCCTCCCAGGCCAGGATGTGCGTGGCCACCCGGTCCAGGAACCAGCGGTCGTGGCTGGTGATCACGGCGCAGCCGGGGAACTCCAGCAGCGCGTTCTCCAGCGAGCCCAGCGTCTCGACGTCGAGGTCGTTGGTCGGCTCGTCCAGCAGGAGGAGGTTGCCCCCCTGCTTGAGGGTGAGGGCGAGGTTGACCCGGTTGCGCTCGCCTCCGGAGAGGACCCCGGCCGACTTCTGCTGGTCGGATCCCTTGAAACCGAAGGCCGCGACGTAGGCCCGGCTGGGGATCTCGACGTCGCCGACCCGGATGAAGGTCTCGCCGTCGGAGATCGTCTCCCAGACGTTCTTGTCGTCGGCGATGCGGCCGCGGTACTGGTCGACGTAGGAGATCTTGACCGTGTCGCCGACCGTGATCTCGCCGGAGTCGGGCTGCTCCTCGCCGACCAGCATCTTGAACAGCGTCGTCTTACCGACACCGTTGGGGCCGATGACGCCGACGATGCCGTTCGGCGGCAGGGAGAAGCTGAGCTTCTCGATGAGCAGACGGTCGTCGAAGCCCTTGGTGAGGTTCTTGACCTCGACGACGGTGTTGCCCAGGCGCGGACCCGGCGGGATCTGGATCTCCTCGAAGTCCAGCTTGCGGGTCTTGGCCGCCTCGGCGGCCATCTCCTCGTACCGCTGGAGGCGGGCCTTGCTCTTGGTCTGGCGGGCCTTGGCGTTGGAGCGGACCCACTCCAGCTCCTCCTGAAGGCGCCGCTGCCGCTTGGCGTCCTTCTGGCCCTCGACCTTCAGGCGGGCCGCCTTGGTGTCGAGGTAGGTCGTGTAGTTGCCCTCGTAGGGGTAGAGCCGGCCACGGTCGATCTCGAGGATCCAGGTGGCGACGTGGTCGAGGAAGTAACGGTCGTGGGTGATCGCGATGATGGTGCCGGGGTAGTTCGCCAGATGCTGTTCCAGCCACTGGACGCTCTCGGCGTCGAGGTGGTTGGTGGGCTCGTCGAGCAGCAGCAGGTCGGGCTGTTCGAGGAGGAGCTTGCACAGCGCCACGCGGCGCTTCTCACCACCGGAGAGGACGGAAACGTTGGCGTCAGCGGGCGGGCAGCGCAGGGCGTCCATGGCCTGGGCGAGCTGGCTGTCGAGGTCCCAGGCGTTGCGGTGGTCGAGCTGCTCCTGGAGCTTGCCCATCTCTTCGAGCAGGTCGTCGGAGTAGTCCGTGGCCATCTGCTCGGCGATCTCGTTGAAGCGGTCGAGCATCGCCTTGGTCTCGGCCACACCGTCCTCGACGTTTTGCAGGACCGTCTTGTCCGGGTCGAGCTTCGGCTCCTGCGCGAGAAGGCCCACGGTGAACCCGGGCATGAGCCGGGCCTCGCCGTTGGACGGCTGCTCAAGGCCGGCCATCAGCTTCAGCAGCGTGGACTTGCCCGCGCCGTTCGGCCCCACGACACCGATCTTGGCCCCGGGGAGGAAGGAACCCGAGACGTCGTCCAAGACAACCTTGTCACCATGCGCCTTGCGCACGTTTCGCATCGTGTAGATGTACTCCGGCATGTCTTCAAGACTAGGGCGTCACCGCCGGTGCCCCGGCCAGTCCGGACCCGCCCAACGCTGTCCCGCCGTCGGGCCGTGCGGCGGTGGCGGCTCACCGGCACGCCCAGCCCCCCGTTGGGGCCAGTCACGCGGGGAGACTCCCCTTTGCAGGGCCTGGCGGAGGAGGACGGCCATGGGATAGCCGGGGGACGCGGAGTCGACCCGGTCCAGCGCGGCGTCGGCCAGCGCGGTGTCGCCCTGTTGCCAGGCCGCGAACGCCAGCAGCGCGCCGGGGGCCGGGGTATAGGAGGGCTCGACCCTGCGTAGCACGTAACGCCACAAGCGGACGTGGGCGGCCGCGTCCGGGGGGCGGATACGCGCCCATGCCTCGTCGCGCACCGACACGGTCGCCAGCAGGACGCCCAGCCAGGCCACACGGTCGCAGGAGCCCGGCAGCCTTCCGACCCGGGCGTCGTCCACCGCCTCGGCCACCGCGCGCGCACCTTCGGCCAGCAGCGCGGACTCGACCGGGACGGCCCCCTCCCGCTCCGCGCACATACGGCCACGCCTGACCTCGGCTCGCCGGGTGGCGCGTTCCATCTCGTCCCTGACGCTCCCCGCCACGGGGGCCACCAGGGCCTGCGGCACGGCCGAGCCGCCCCGCGGCGCCAGGCCGGCGAGCACCGCGGTGGCGGGGATCGTGGAGGAAACGACGTCGTATCTGGTCCCCTCGGGCGGACAGCAGGCCGGTTCCGGACACAGGTAGGACCAGTAGCGCCCACCGTCGACCCGTAGCGCTTCGCGCAGGGCGACGCCGGACGCCGCCGCGACCTCGCCCAACTCGTGGGCGAAGGGCGCGACCCGCTCCGGCGGGCCATAACCGACGAGGACGGCCTGGTCGCACCGATCGCGCGCCAACCGCTCGACAAGCCCGGCGACGAGCCCGGGAACGGCCGTGGCCTCCTCGGGCAACGGGCAACGCCCGGCGAGCCTGACCTGGGACGCTGCTCCGCGGGCCCCGAGAACCACCAGGCAGTGGGAGGGATGGCGGCCCAGGAGGTAGGGGACGGCGGCGATGATGTCGGTGGGCGTGGCAAGGGGAAGGCGGACGGGGGAACCGGGAGGGCGTTGAGTCACCATGCAGACACGATGCGTCGCCGCCGGGTGGCGCATCAACATCGTCCGCGCGCCTGTGGACAGTTCTAGTCGGCGGTGGCCGCGGGAGGCTCGGAGTCGCGGAGCGCGGACGCGGGCGTGGCGGGAAGCCGGACCCGGTTGCGGCCGGAGTCCTTGGCCCGGTAGAGGGCGAGGTCGGCGGCCGCCATGAGCTCGATGAGGTCGCGTCCGTGGACCCGCAGAAGGGCGACCCCCACGGAGATCGTGACGGACACCGTGGTCTCGTCCACGGGCAACGCCATGCGCCCCACGCGTGAGCGCAGCCGCTCGGCCACCCGGCAGGCCTCGGCCATGTCGGCACCCGGGAGCAGCGCGACGAACTCCTCGCCACCGAATCTGCCCACGATGTCGTACTGACGCAACTGGTGGGTGATGGTGTTGGCCACGCCGAGCAGAACCTGGTCGCCGAACAGGTGACCGTAGGTGTCGTTGACCCTCTTGAAGTGGTCGATGTCGACGATGAGCACCGCGACCGGGCGACCGGTCTCCAGCGCGCGGGCGAGTTCGGCTTCGGCCTCGTGCTCCCAGGTGGTGGCGTTGAGCAACCCCGTCTTGGGGTCGGTGCGGGCCGCGGTCTGCAACTGCTGGAACATCAGGCTGCGCTGGAGGAGCAGGACCGGCGGCAACGCCACGAGGAGGAGCAGCGGGGACAGCCCGCACAGGATGGCGACGATGAGGCCGACGCACAGTTCCGCCCCGTCCAGCAGCACGGTCTCGCGGTCCCACATCCGGCGCCGTCGCGTCCCCTCGGAGGTGCTGAGATGGACCGCGATCGCCACGACGATGGTGTTGAGGACCGTGAACAGCACACAGCAGGCCGCCGCGGCCACGAAACCGCGGGCGCTGATGAGCGTGTCGCCCACGGCGGCGCCGCCGAGGACGGTCGAGAACAGCACGTCCTGGGGCGCGACGAAGTCGAACACCGCCGAGGCGGTGAAGCCCGCCAGCGCCACCGAGGCCGCGCTGAAAACCCGGCGGAACACGATGGCCCGCCGGATCCGGTACTGCAGCATGAGGTAGATCGGAACGGGGGCCAGCAGCGAGTACACCGGCGGGAGGAGCAGGAACACCGGTATCCACCAGGCGCCGAGCAGGTCGCGGGTGATCCCCGCGGGGATCCCCAGACGCCGCATGGCCTCGACGCAGACCGCCGCGCACAGCACCAGGGCGACGAAGGCCACCACCTCGGCGGTGACGAGGTCGCTGGAAACGACCGCCCCGGCGCCGCAGAGCAGATCGACGGTTATGACCAGGCCGATGAACCACACCAAGGCGCGCGGCTGGGAGAACAAGGGCCACTCGCGCATTCGCGGCGCCCAGGGACGCTCACGCTCGGTAACGGCTCGCTGTGCCACCGTCATCCCGACCTCCCAGCTCCCGCCCCGCCCCCATCGGCAAACACCGCCCCGCTCCCGCGGATCACGCGACAGCCGGCCTCGAACAGGTGTTTACATACAGTAATACTGTAATCGCTAACTGTGCATCGAAGGGAAAAACCGCTAGATTGGCCCTGCTTCACCTCGTCGTCAACTCTCGGACGAGTTCGCGTGCCATCGCGTTCCCGGATGCCGTGCACATGGCCGGGACGGGCCATGCGGGCGATCTCCTGGTTGCGACGGTGGATCATCGGTGGAGCGCCACGCCTTCGGGTCGCTTCCGGACCGGGGGCGGGGCAGGCCGGCACGGGTGTGCGCGGCCGAGAAGTTCAGGAGGGGGTAGGCGAGGCATTCCACCGAGGGAGACGACCAATCTCGGTGGCCGATGCCATCCGCCTTTTCGGAGGAGGGTTTGGAGGAAGCCATGGCTTCTGTCGTCCAGTGGGGCTAGTCCGATTCTCCGGGCACAGCCACATGCGCGGAGGGGCCGGACGGGAATCCCCGTCCGGCCCCTCCCTCCTTACCGGAGTCCTCGGCCGCTCATCGTCCCGCGGCGGCCTTGAACGCCTCGGCGAACCTGCGGTACTCGGCGAGCTCGTGTTCGAGGGGGGTCACGACACGCTGCACGGCGATCTCGCGGACGCGCTCGGTGGCCTTCTCCTCCACCTCCTCGCGGCGGCGCCCCGCCGCGACCCCCACCAGGTTGCGGCAGCCCACCCCGGTCAACCAGCCGACCAGCAGCGTCGCAGCGGACAGCGCCGCGGCGAACCCGATGAAGACGGGGTCGTCCAGGACAGCCATCCCCGTCAGCCCGCCGAGAGCGGAACTGACGACCAACTCCACGAGCCAGACCAGCCCCATCCCGGCGAGCGCGGCGAGCGCGTACTGCAGGGCGCGCACCGCCGTCCACCAGCCGGGGGTGTCCTTCGGGTCGGGCACGGCCCCGGCGACCGCGCCGCCGAGGTCGTCGGAGAGCTGGGCGGCGTTGGCCCGAGCCGCCTCGCGCATCCGCTTCGGCCACGGCTCGGGCAGACCCGCCGCCGCCTGGTCGGCCGCCGCGACCAGGGCGGAGTCGATCTCGGCGTGCTGCGCCCCCAACGGCCCGGCGGGGCCTTCGGGGAGGCCGTCGCGGAGGAAGTCCAGCCGCACCGCCCGTAGTGGATCGCGGCGCAGCCGTCGCGCCCAGCGGGTGACCGGCCAGCCGACCAGCCTGCTCCCCCGGCGTTCGTAGACGGTGTCGGTGGCGTCGGCGACCGCGCTCACGCCTCCGGCGCGGGCGAGATCGGCCACCAGGGTCCGGCGGATCTCATCGGGCATTCGGGGCGCCTCGCCGTCGGCCAGGTAACGCTGGAAGTCCCGCGTCACCTGGTCGAGGTCGGCGGCGAGCCGGTCGATCGAGGCACGCCGGTCGGAGACGGTGCGTACGAGCAGGTCGCGTAGGTCGCGGATGCCGTGGCCGGTGACCGTGGACGCCGTCAGGATCCTGGGGTGGACACCGGACTCGGTCTCCAGCAACCGCCGCAGGTCGGTGAGCAGTTCCTCGACCTCGTCGTCGGCCACCCGATCGACCTGGTTGAGCACCGCCACGGTGACCGCGCCGTGGTCGGCCATCTCGGCGAGGTAACGGTGGTGGACGGCGGCGTCGGCGTACTTCTGCGGGTCCAGGACCCACACCAGCAGGTCGACGGCGCCGATGAGACGGTCGGCCTCGGCCGTGTGGACGGCCCGGACGGAGTCGTGGTCGGGCAGGTCCAGCAGAATGAGCCCGGACAGCTCGGAGTCGCCCTTGTCGAGTTCACTGACCCGCGAGTGACGGTGGCGGGGCGGGACTCCGAGCCAGTCGAGCAGCCCGCCCGCGCCCTCGTCCCCCCAGACGCAGGCGTGCGCCGAGGAGGTGGTGGGCCGGGTGATGCCGACGCGGGAGAGGTCCAGCCCGCACAGCGCGTTGAACAGCGAGGACTTGCCGCTTCCGGTGCCGCCCGCCAACGCGACGACGGTGTGGTCGGCCGACAGCCGAAGGCGCGCGCCGGCGTGTCCGAGCAGGTGCCGGGCCCGCTCGATGAGGTCGGGGGCGAAGTGGTCGCGGCCGATCTCGACCAGCGTGGCCAGCGCGTCCAGGCGTGCGATGAGTTCGGCGCGCGTGGTCTCGGGCATCGGCCGCCACGTCTCGTAGCTGGTCGGCCGGTACTCCTCTTCCTCTTCCTCCTCCACCGGTTCGGCCGGCGTCCAGGAGGGGGCCCCGTCGAGGCGCTGGTCGGCCTCCTGCTCCTCCGCGGGCGGCACCGCCGCGTGCTCGGACAGGGCTTCCTCGGGCTCTGACGCGGTGCCGTGTGCGGGGCCGGACGCGCTGCGACGGCCGGCGATGGAATCGTCATCGGCGACGGCCTCGGTGAGACTGCCGACCCAGCCGGCCAGGTCCTCGGGGTCGTCGGGGTCGACGGAGGAACCGCCGGCCTGCGACACCGCCTCGGTCTCGGAGGGCTCCTCCTCGGCCGGGGGGACCTGGACGGTGGGCCGGACGGGCGCCGCGTGACGCCCCTGGCTCTCGGGAACCGGCGTGTCGGTAACGCTGTCGGGCCGCGCGAAGGGGCCGGCCTCGGAGTCGGAGTGGGGCCGGGAGGTGCCCGCGGTGGGAACCGCGTACCGGAAGGCGGGCCGTCCCCCGGGAGTGGCCGCCGCGTCGCCGTCCAGGACATCGCCGTGCCGCGCCGGACGCAACCGCGGCTCGCCTTCCGCGCCGGCGGCGGACGCGTTCGCGGTGTCCTCGCGCTCGCGCGGGGCCACCCAGGTCGGCCCGGTGGCGGCGTGATCGGCGGCCCGGCGCAGGGGCGGGAAGGCGCCGCCCGTGTCTCCGCCCCCATCGGGCGGGGCCGCGGCGGGGCGGAGGGGCTCGGAGGCGTCCGGCTCGGCGGGCGCGGCAGCCGAGTACCGGCCCTCCTGCGAATGTCGGTCAGCGCCCGCGGGACGCGTGGCCGTCTCCCGGGGATCAACGTCCTCCGTCGTCTCGTCGACTGGGGCGGGGTTCCGGTGAGTCGTCATCGCGCAATCTCAAGGTTGTATGTGGCTTGGTAGAGCTGGACGGCGTCGTCCTCGCCCGGCAGGTCGGCGGCGGACAGCGCGGCGGCGAAGCGGCGCTTCTCCTCGTCGAAAAGCTCACCGATGCGCGCGTGGAGGTCGTGGCGCGCCTTGGTCCCAATGTTACGCAGGGACTCGGCGCCGAAGAGCGCTTTGAGGAGCCGCTGTGGGGCCGCCCCGCCGCCGGCCCTGTCCTCGGAAGCGTCGAACCCGAGCAGACCGACGATAAGCACCAGCGCGAACGCCTCTTCGTCGTAGGTGACGAAACGCGCGACCGAACGCTTCGTGACCCCTTCGGAGGCGATCAGCCCCACCACCCGGCGCTGCCAGGCGGCGACGGCCTCGCGCGTCCTGCGGTCCAGGCCGACCGGGGTCGCGCCCAGCCCGTGCCGCTCGACGAGTTCCTGCGTGCCCGGGACCTGGGCCCAGCGGTCCATGATCTCCTCGCCCGCGCGCTGGGCCGCGGTCACCACCAGCGTCTCCAGGCCGTCGTGGATGGCCTGTTCCAGCGCCTGGACCCGTGTCGCCTCGGCGGCGGACTCGTTCTTGGCGCCACGGCGGCTGCGCACCCGCAGGGAACGGAGGAGTTCTCCGCTGGAGACGACGTCCTGCCAGCGGGCCAGCACGTTGCCGCGCAGCAGCGCGCCCTCGCCCAGGGCCGCCTCGACCTCGGCGTGCGCGGTCCCGAAGGCCTCCGAGACGGCCGCCTCGAGCGTCCTGCCGACCTCGACCTGGATCTCGACCTGCTTGGCGAGCTCGGGGACACGGGTGCGGAAGCTGTCGAGCACCCCGGCGAAGGTACGGCGCGCGACGGTGTCGCGCAGGGCGAGATCGCCGGCGACGTCGGCGAGGTAGCCACGGACCTGGTCGGCGGTGCCCGCGGTGAACCGGCCGTTGGCGATCTGGTCGGTTTCGGGAATGACGAACCGCGCCGCCCCGCCCAGGCCGTTGGCCTCGAGCATCGCCCCGAAATGGTCGACGAGTTGTTCCCGGCCGCGTCTGGGCACCCTCGACAGCACCACGGCGAGCGAGGTGTCACGGTCGCGGGCGACCTGGAGGAACTCCCACACCCTGGCGTCGGCGTACCGGCGGCTGGTCGTGACGAACACCCACAGGTCGGCCGCGTCGAGGAACTTCGCGGCGAACTCGTGGTGGGCCGCGACCGCGGAGTCGACGTCGGGGGTGTCCAGCAGCGCCACGCCTTCGGGCATGCACTCGCTGGCGGCGAGGACGAGCATGCCGTCCTTGCCCGGCATGGCCAGTCCCTGCTGACGCACGCGGGGCAGCGACGGGAGGAACGCCGCCTCGCTGAACCAGTCGACGTCGGCCGGGTTGCAGGCGAGCACCGGGCTGTTGGTGGTGGGCCGGCGCACACCGGTGGTGGTGACCTGCTCGCCCACCAGGCTGTTGACGAGGGTGGACTTGCCGGCTCCGGTGGAGCCGGCGACGGCGATCAGCAGCGGGGTGTCGGCACGCCGTACGCGCGGCAGGACGTAGTCGTTGAGCTGGTCGAGGACGTCGCTGCGGGCGGTCTTGCCCTCGCTGGCACCGGGCATCCCCTCGGCGAAGCGGATGCCCTGGACCCGAGCGCGCAGCGTCTCAAGGAGTCTCTCCAGTTGCGCGTCGCTGGCGACGGGCCCCCGGTGTTTGGGGCCTGTTCGCCGTCCCTGGGCGGCGGACGGGGGGGTTCCCCTCGTTCCGGGCCTGCCCGATCCCGTCGCGTCCGGCTCAGCAGGCGGCCGGGGCATGGCGGTTCCGCCCTTCTCGTCGGCCTTCGTGGTCACAGAACCCGATTCCCCTCGGAGGCGGTGTCACTTCCGGTGCCGGCGGTTCCGCCGGGAAGAAAAGCGGATCCGGCGACGTGCCCGCCCATGTGCAGTATGTCAAGGTCGCGAGCCGTGTTCACCACCTCTCCGATGACGAGGACCGCCGGCGGTCGGATACCGGCCCGCGCGACCTCGGTGGCGACGGTGCCCAAGGTGGCGGTGAGGACACGCTGGCTCGGCAGCGTGGCCTCTTGGACGACCGCCACCGGGGTGTCCGGGGAACGGCCGTGTCCGGTGAGGGCGTCCGCGATCGCTCCGACGCGCTCCACCCCCATCAGGGCGACGATCGTCCCCCGCAGACGGGCCAGAGCCGCCCAGTCGACGGTGGACCGCTCATCGCCCGGGGCGACGTGGGCGGAGACGATGTGCACGTCCTGGGCGACCCCGCGGTGGGTGGCCGGGATCCCGGCGGCGGCCGGCGCGGCGAGCGCGCTGGTCACCCCGGGGACGACCGTGACGGGGATCCCCTCGCGCACACAGGCGGCGACCTCTTCGCCTCCACGTCCGAAAAGGAAGGAGTCGCCCCCCTTGAGGCGGACGACGAACTTCCCGGCCTTGGCCCGTTCGACCAGCACCTGGTTGATCCGCTCTTGGGCCATCGATCTGCCGTAGGGGATCTTCGCCGCGTCGATGATCTCGACATCGCCCGGCAGCTGGTCCAGCAGGGAGGTGGGCGCGAGACGGTCGACCACGACGACGTCGGCCTGGGAGAGCAATTGGCGTCCGCGCACGGTGATCAGGCCGGGGTCCCCGGGCCCGCCACCGACGAGAGCGACACCGCGCAGCGGTTCGCGCCCGCGCCGGGCGTCGAGAGCGCCCTCGGCCAGCCCCTCGGTGATCGCGTCGCGCAGCCCCGCCGCACGACGCGGGTCACCGTCGGCGATCACGCCCACGGTGACCCCCGCGGCCGTCCCCGCGGCCGGGGTCCAGGCACTGGAGGCGTGGCGGTCGTCGGCGCGGACGCACCAGATGCGGGCCCCTTCGGCCTCCGCCATGACCTGCGCGTTGACGTGGGGATCGTCCGTGGCGACGTGGACCAGCCAAAACCCGTCGGAGAGGTCTGCGGTCACGTCACCGGGCCGGTAGGCGCGCCGGTGCCAGATCAGGCGTCCGGACGCGGCGAGATCCTCCAGGGCGGGGGTGACCTCGGGGGCGACCAGGACGACGCGCGCTCCGGCGTCGAGCAGGACGGGCACCCTGCGTTGGGCGACCCGGCCCCCGCCCACGACCAGGACGTCGCGTCCCTCCATCCGCAGCCCGAGAAGGTAGGTCATCGAGGCAGCCTCCAGATCCCGTTCGTTCCCCTGCGCCTCAGGGGACGTGGCGCTCCGCCGGGCACCGGCCGCTCACGCGGCGCACCGGATCCGCGCGGCACGCGGCCGCAGGCGTGTCCACCCTGCCTGATCGGCCCCCTGGTGATCAACAGCAGCGTCATATCCGGCGATGCCCCAAAAAATACCGTGCCGGGCCGGGAACATGCCCACAGCCCGGCGGTTCCTCCCCCGTGTGCCACGGCTCACGTGGGCGGTCTCTCTCAGGAGCGTTCGGTCACACCGGCGCTGTCGAAGGTGGCGACCTCGCGCAGCGCCCGCACCGCCCCCTGGAGCAACGGCAGCGCGAGCAGGGCCCCGGACCCCTCGCCCAGGCGCAGTTCCAGGTCCACCAGCGGGCGCAGCCTCAGGTGTTCCAGGACCACCGAGTGCCCCGGTTCGCTGGATCGGTGGCCGGCGACACAGGCGTGCAGGACGTCGGGGCTGAGGGCCGCGGCGGCCAGCGCCGCCGCGCCCGCGATCACGCCGTCGAGCAGGACCGGGACCCGCAGCGCCGCCGCGCCGAGGATGAACCCGGTCAGCGCGGCGTGTTCCAGCCCGCCGACCGCGGCGAGCACGCCGACGGGGTCGGCCGGGTCGATCCGGTTGGCGCGCAGCCCCGCGCGGACGACCTCGATCTTATGCTCGTGCATCGCGTCGTCCACCCCGGTGCCGCGTCCGGTCACCTCGGCCGGGTCGCGGCCGGTGAAGGCGGCGATGAGCGCGGCCGAGGGGGTGGTGTTGGCGATTCCCATGTCCCCGGTGACCAGGCAGCGATTGCCCGCGGCGACGAGGTCGCGGGCGACCTCGATGCCGGCCTCGATGGCGTATCCGGCCTGGACCCGGCTCATCGCCGGCCCCCGGGTGAAGTCGGCCGTGCCGCGGGCGACCTTGCGGGGCAGCAGGCCGGGCACGGTGGGCAGGTCGGCGAGGACGCCCACGTCCACGACGGTGACCTCGGCCCCCACCTGGCCGGCGAAGGCGTTGACCACGGCTCCGCCGTCGAGGAAGTTGCGCACCATCTGCGCCGTCACCTCCTGCGGCCAGGCCGTCACGCCCTGGGCGTGCACGCCGTGGTCACCGGCGAAGATCGCGACGGCGGCGGGCTCGGGAATGGGGGGCTGGGCCTCGCCGGCCAGACCGGCGAGCTGCACCGCGACGTCCTCCAGGACACCGAGCGCGCCGGGCGGCGTGGTCATACGGCCCTGTCGTTCCCGCGCCTCGGCGACGGCGCGCGCGTTCGGCGGGCCGATCTCGGCGACGGTCTCCTCCAGCAGGCTCGTCGGCGCCTCGCCGGGCAGGCCGCGGCGGCCGTAATGGTCGCGGTGGACCGCCCACGACAGCGGGCGGCGTTGCGCCCACCCGCTGAGGGAGAGCTCGGGCTCGGTCGGGAAGTCGTCCACGTACCCCACGCACAGGTACGCCACGATCTCCAGGTGTGGGGGGAGGTCGAGCTCGCGGGCGAGGGCGCGCTCCTCGAAGAAGCTGACCCAGCCGACGCCCAGACCCTCGGCGCGGGCCGCCAGCCACAGGTTCTCGACGGCCAGCGAGGCGGAGTAGCCGGCGGTCTGGGGTTGGGCGTGCCGGCCGAGCGTGTGCCGGCCGCCGCGCGTGGGGTCGACGGTGACGACGACGTTGACCGGCGTGTCGAGGATCGCCTCGACCTTCAGGCCCGAGAAGGCCCGGGCCCGCGCTCCGGGGAGGGAGGAGGCGTAGGCCTCGCGTTGGCGGCGCACGAGTTCTTGGACACGTGTCCGGGTCTGCGTGTCATCGATGACGACGAAGTCCCACGGCTGGGAGAAGCCCACCGAGGGCGCCTGGTGCGCCGCCTCCAGGACCCGGGTCAGCACCTCGTGGGGGATCGGGTCGCCGCGGAAGCCCACACGGACGTCGCGCCGCTCGCGGATCGCCCGGTAGACGGCGTCACGCTGGGCGGCGGGATAGGCGTGCCTGGCGGGTCCCCTGTAGGGGGAGGGCGCCACGGACTCGGTGGGAAGGGCGCGGGCGGATTCGGGCGGCTCGGGCGCGGGGGCCGCCGCCCGCTCCGCCGGCCGGTCGGCGACCGCGCCGTCCTCGGCCGCGGAGGTGATCGCCTCGGAGGCGGGAACGGCCGCGCGCCGTGACGTGGTGGACGCCGTGGTCCGGTCGTGCGTGCTCCCCCGGAAGGGGATGACGTTGGGTTCCAAGAGGTGGTCCGTGTCCTGTGTACGGGGGTCGGCCGAGCGGGGCGCGCCGCCGGCCGACGGTTCTGCTGGGGCGGGTTCCTCCCGCTGGGAGGAGGTCTCGGGCTCGTCCGGGTCGGAGAGGGGGTCGGCGGAGGCGTTGCCGTGCGCGGGCGGGAAGAAGGGGTTGCGCCATTCGGGGTTGAGTCCGCGCCGGACGGCCGAAGGTCCCTCCTGGGCGGTCCCGGGGCGCAGCGGGGATGCCCCGCGCCCCTGTTCCGGCAGGTCGTCGAGGAGTCCACCGCCGCCCACCGGCGGGGCCGATGTCAGGGCCTCCCACCGGGTCGGTTCACGGACCGGCGGAGCGTCCACGGCGGCCGGCTCGGGCGTGGCGTTCCTGGCGGTGTGCTCGTGCTCGTCCGGGACGGCGGCTCCGTGCGGGCGGCCGTTGTCGTCAGCGGTCATGGCATCCCTCCCGCGTCGCGGAACATGGTCGGCGGACGGACAGGGCTGCCGTCCACGGGCGGTGTCAGCGCGTCACGTGGCGTTGCCGTGCGTCCGCTCCCTGCGGGTCTCGGCACGTCGTCTCCCCTCGTCGTTGCCGTCGCGGCGGTGCCGGTCTCCCCCTCGGCGTCCGCCGCGTGCGGGCGCCGCCCTCGCCGGCGGTCCCAAGACGATTCACAGCAACTCTGCCAGAGTTCGGGTCAGCCGTTCATTGGTCTGTCGATCCCGGACCGCGATGCGCAGGTATTCCGTTCCGAGCCCCGGGAACGTATCCCCCCTGCGCACGGCGATCCCGTGGGCGCGCAGCCGGGTGCGCAGCCGGTCGGCCTGCGGTGAGCGGACGAGCAGGAACGACGCCGCGGCGTTGGGGGTGACGCGCAGGCCCAGACCGGCCAGTTCGGCGGCGAGGCGGTCGCGTTCCCCGCCCAGCTCGCGCGCCCACTCCCGGGCCTCGGCGACGGCGCGGTCGGAACTGCATTCCAGGGCGGCCGTCAGCGCCGGGGTGGAGACCGCCCACAGGGGTTGCGTCTCGGCGAGGGAGCGGACCAGCGCCGCCTCGGCCAGCAGGTAGCCGACGCGCAGGCCGGCCAGTCCCCAGGTCTTGGTGAGACTGCGGACGACGATGAGCCCCGGCAGGTCGGCGCGGCCGCTCAGCGATTCGGGCTCTCCCGGCACGCAGTCGGCGAACGCCTCGTCCACGACGAGCAGCCGGCCCGGGCGCGCCAGCCGGGCCAGGGTGCGCGCGGGGTGCAGGACGGAGGTGGGGTTGGTCGGGTTGCCGATGATGACCAGGTCGGCGTCGTCGGGAACCAGGGCGGGGTCCAGCGTGTAGTCCGGCGGGAGGAGGACCCGGTGGACCTCGTGTCCCGCGGCCCGCAGCGCGGCCTCGGGTTCGGTGAACTGCGGATGCACCACGACCGCGCGGCGCGGCCGGGCGAACCGGGCGATCAACACGAACGCCTCGGCCGCGCCCGCGGTCAGCAGCACCTCGTCGGGGGCGCGCCCGTGCCTGCGGGCGACGGCCTCGCGGGCGGGGCGCGGGTCGGGGTAGGCGGCGAGGTCCTCCAGGGAGGCGGCGAGACGTTCGGCCAGCCACCGCGGCGGCGTCCCCGCGCGAACGTTGACCGCGAAGTCCAGCAGGTCCGGCCCGACCTCGGAATCACCGTGGTGACGCAGGTCGACACCGATCCCGTCGGCGCGGTCCGACCTCTCCTCCACGCGCATGGCCCACTCCGCTCCACCCGAAAAGGACAGATCGCAACAACAGGGCGAACCATATACCGGTGGCGGGGAGCGGGGACGTCGAGGGGACGCCCCTCGCCGCCACGGATCAGCCCCTAGTGGCCGTGCCCATGTCCGTGGCCATGTCCGTGGCCGTGGCCGTGGGCGGGATCGTCGGGGTGGTGGTGGGGCGTCTGCGGCGCGCCGACCTTGTCCTCGAAGCCCGGCAGGGCGATGCGGTAGACGCAGGTGTCGCAGTTCATCCGGATGTCGCCGGCGACGGCCTCGTCGTAGCGCTCGGCGATCACGTCGGCCAGCCCGTCGCAGTCGCCCACCACGGGCGCGCACCGCACGTCCAGTTCCGGGTGGGCCGAGGCGAACGCCGTGGCCTGGTCCACGACCCTGTCCGGCAGTACCCCGGCGAACAGGAAGTAGGGCAGGACGACGACGCGCCGGGCCCCCAGACGGCGGACCCGTTCCAGTCCTTCGGGGACCCCCGGCCAAGCCAGCGAGACGAACGCCGGCTCGACGAAGGAGACGCCGCGCCGCGCGGCGTGCCCCTCCTGGAGCAGGCGCGCGACCTTGCACACCTCCGCGTTGGCGTCGGGATCGGTGGAGCCGCGCCCGACGAGCAGCACCGCGGTCTCCCCCTCCGCCCGTCCGTCCTCGTCAGCGCCCAGGACGTCGTCCATACGCTCGGCCAGCAGGTCGAGCATCGTGGGGTGCGGCCCGATCGGACGACCGTAGACGTAGTCGAAACCGGCACGGCGTTCCCGCTCCCGGGCCAGCGCCCCCGGGATGTCCCCCTTGGCGTGCCCGGCGGCGACCAGCATCATCGGCACCGCGACGACACGGCGGTGGCCCCGTTCGTACAGGTCGCCGACGGCGTCGGTGAGCGGAGGCGGGGACAGTTCGATGAACCCTCCCGCCACGTCACGGTCGTCGAACCGGTGTCTCAGTCGCTCGACGAAGGCCTCGAACCCCGCGACGCCCTTGGCGTCCCGGGTCCCGTGTCCGACGAGCAGCAAGGGGGGTCTCATCCGTCACCTTTCACTATCTTCGGGGGAACCCCGCCAGGGGGCACCGGAACTCCGGGAGTCCCGTGGGCGGCGGGGACGTTCAGACGTGGGCGCGGGCCTCGGCGGGTTCCTCCTCCGCCGCCTCCTCCGCCACCGGGGTGGGCCCGTACAGCAGGGCGTTGAGCGCCGCCGCCGCGACCGCCGAGCCGCCCTTCTCCGAGATGTTGCTGATCTGGGGCAGTCCGCTGGCGCGCAGCGCGGCCTTGGACTCGGCCGCGCCGACGAACCCGACCGGCAGGCCGATGACCAGGGCCGGCTCGATCTTGCGGGCGATGATCTCCTCCAGGGCGGTCGGGGCGCAGCCCACCACCCACACCGCCCCGGGACCGACCTCGGAGTAGGCCAGCCGCACGGCGGCCGCCGACCGGGTGATGCCGGCGCCGCGGGCCAGGCGTTCGGCGATCGGGTCGGCGATGCGGCACACCGTCTCGCGCGCGGTGATCCCCGCGGCGACCATCGCGACGTCGGTGACGACGGGGGCGCCGGCGGCCAGCGCCGCGGCGGCGGCAGCGGCGCTCTCGTCGTCGATCACCAGGTCGGAGGCGTAGTCGAGGTCGGCGCTGGCGTGGATGACCCGCTCGGTGACGGCCCTGCTGTACTCGGGCAGGTGGGACAGGTCGATCCGGGAACGCAGGATGCGGTAGGACTCGACCTCGATCGGGTGGACCTGACGGCTCACGGACGTATACCCCCGGCGTGTTCGTGGACGGGACCGCTCACCTCGACGACGGCGTCGGCCGGACAGACCTCGACGCACTCCAGACACCCGGTGCACCGGTCGGCGAGGATGACCAGCGCGGCGCCGCGCCCCTGGGCGTCGTGCCGTGGCGTCGAGTGGACGGGACGGATCGCGTGCTCGGGGCAGGTGAGCAGGCAGGCGCCGCACGCGGTGCACGCCGGCGTGACGAGGACCGGGGCCGACGCCACTACGACGTCCGACACGGCCACGCCCCTCCCCTGGTAGGACACCCGATTCCCTCGGCGAGCCCGACCAGCGTACATGCCGGGGTCCCCGACCTCCCGGCGACACCACCGCGGGCCGGGAGAGCCGGGGACCGCGCTCCCGGGCCCGCCCCGGGGCACCGGTGCGGCGCTGTCACGGTGCGGCGCCGCCCTGCCCTGCCGCCATGGCGTCCGGAAGGCCGGCGCAGGCCCCTCACACTCCTCGCCGCCGTGCTCTGGAGGTTTCCGGCACCGCTTCGCGCGGACGCCGCGGGCCGGGCCGGGGCCGGCGGGCCGACGCCCGGGAGCAGCGCTGGGCCGGCGTCGCCGGAGGCCGGCTCCGCCCGTGGAGCGCGGACACCGGTGGCTCCCGTTGCGGCCCTCGCAACGGGAGCGGCCCCGCGCCGCCGGGGTCGTGGCCCCTCCGCGTCCGAGGAGGCGGCGCGGCCCTCACGAGGCGCGCGCGCTCAGCCGACGTCCTTCCACCGGTAGCCGCGTGGCGTGACGAACCGTCCGGCCACGATCCGGCTCGCCGAGGAACCGACGAGCACGACGGTGAACATGTCCACCTCCTCGACGCCCCCGGCGAGCATGTCCGACAGCGTGGACAGGGTGACCCGCTCCCCCTCGCGCGCGGCGTTGCGGACGTGGCCGACCGGGGTCTCGGCCGGGCGGTGCTCCGCGAGGATCTCCAGCGCGCGGAGGAGCTGCCAGTCGCGCTTGCGGCTGCGGGGGTTGTAGAAGCCCACCGTGAAGTCGCCTTCGGCGGCGGCGCGGACCCGGCGCTCGATCGCCTCCCAGGGCGTGTGCAGGTCCGACAGCGAGATGTAGGCGTGGTCGTGGCCGAGCGGCGCGCCGAGCAGGTTCGACGCGGCGACCGCCGCCGTGACGCCGGGGACGCCCACCACCTCGATGTCTGCTCCCGCGAAGTCCAGCGCGGGACTGGCCATGGCGTAGACGCCGGCGTCGCCGGAGCCGATCAGCGCCACCGCGGCTCCCCCGCGCGCCTCCTCCACGGCCCTGCGGGCCCGTTCCTCCTCCCGGCCCAGGCCGCTGGCGAGCACGCGCGTTCCCGGCCGCACCAGGTCGCGGACCTGGTCGACGTACTGGTCCAGGCCGACCACGACCGACGCCCGCTCCAGTTCGGCCACCGCGCGCGGCACGGTGAGGTCGCGGGCGCCGGGTCCCAGGCCGATCACGGCCAACCGTCCGCGTGGGACGAGCCGCGCGACCGCGACGGTCGCCGCGGCCGACTTGCGCTTGGGCACGACGAGTTCGGCCCCGCGACCGGCCCCGGCCGCGGTGCGCAACGCAGCGGCCTCGGCGACGCTGGGGGTGCCGACCTCGGAGCGGACGACCTCGCTGGGGTTGGGCACCTCGACCGCGGCGAGGTCCGCGGCGGCGTGGGTCACCACCTCCCAGCCGCGCTCCCGGGCCGCGGCGAGGATGCCCTCCTCGTCGGCCTTGAGGTCGACCGTCGCCAGGGCGCGCACCGAGGCCGGCGCCAGCCCGGCCTGCGCCAACGCGCCGTCGACGAGGGCGCCGACCTCCTCGGCCGTCACCCCCCGCGCCGAGCCCACCCCGACGACCAGGGAGGGCGGCCGATAGGTCACGACGGGCGTCTTCCGCGGACCCGCCGGGTCGTCGGCCCGGTCGCTCACCCGGATGACGGCGGCCGCCTCGCCCTCCGGCAGGTCGGCGGAGACGTTGCCGGGAAGGGCCGGCAGCGGCCACCCCGTGGCGCCCTCCAACCGGACGGGCTCACCCGAGAGCACCGCCGCGCCGACGCGCGCCAGCGGCCCCGGATCGTCGAGGACGAACCCCAGATCGGCCCCGTAGGCGTCGAGCGGTGTGACGCCGGCGCTGTCGCTGGCCGTGGTGACCACGGGCGCGCACCCCAAGACCCCGGAGACCCGTTGGGCGAGCTCGTTGGCCCCGTGGTGACCGCCGAGCAGGGCGACGGCGAACCGCAGCGACTCGTCGACGCAGACGACGGGCGGGTCGCTCCGCTTGTCCGCCAGCAGCGGGGCGAGCACCCGCACCGCCGCCCCGACGGCGAGGAAGGCGACGACCGACCGGCAGCGGGTGAAGGCCGAACGCAGCGCGTCGGCCGGGCGCTGCGCCGTGACCACCTCGACCTCGCCGGGCCAGGCCGCTGCCAGCCGCTCCGCCGCCGCCCGTCCGGCCGCCGTGACGGCGATGACGCCGATCTCGCTCATGTCCACCTTTCGTCTTGCGCGCCGCGATCCCCGTTGCGGGGACGGCGAAGCGCGCGGATCAGGCCCCGGCGAGCCCGCGCGACACGGCCCCGCCCTGCTCTCCCGTCGTCTCGGCGCCCGTCGCCCACAGCACGGTCACCGGGTTGGCCGCGGCGAACCGCAGCGAGCCCCCCGGCAGCGGCGCGAGCCGTGACGCCTGCACCTGGGCGCCCGACACCACGTAGCCGGCTTCGGCCAGCAGGTCGTGGGCCGGACGGACGCGGTCCACCGCGGCGAGCGCCACCACCACCCGCGCCGGCCGCCGCCGCACCACCCCGGCGAGCACCGCGGGACCGCCGCCGCCGACGAACACGGCGTCGGGGGACATGGCCGCCTCGGTGGAGGCCGGAGCCGTACCGGCGACCACCTCCACCCGCACCCCGTGCGCGGCGGCGTTGCGCCGGATCCGCTCCCGGTCGGCGCGGTCACGTTCGAAGGCGATCGCGTGGGCCCCGAACCTGGCGCACTCCACCGCGACCGAGCCGCTGCCGGCCCCCACGTCCCACACCACGGTCCCCGGACGCGGCCCGAGACGGGCGAGCACGAGGGCGCGCACCTCCGGTTTGGTGATCATCGACGCCCGGTGCTCGAAGGCGTCCTCGCCCAGCGCCCAACCGTCGGGAGCGCCCGGGTGGCCGGACGTCCAGGCCATCGTGGCGGCGACCGTGTTCTCGGGGTCCACCGCCACCACGACGTTGGGGTGGGCCCAGGTCCGGCGGGACGCCTCCTCCTCCCCCACCAGGGTGACCTGTTCGTCGGCCGTGCCGAGGCGCTGGGCGACGTGGACCCTGCGGCCGGCGGCCAGCAGGGCGGGCAGGAACGCCTCGGGTCCGGCCCCGCCGGGCGCGGTGAGGATGGCGGCCTTGGGGTGGGCCAGGGCCGCGGCGAGCGCCCGCCGGGGGCCGCGCCCCTGTTCGGCGCGGCCGTGCGCGGAGACGACGACCGCGTCGTCCCAGGGCAGCCCCAGCCGGGCGAAGGCCAAAGCGACGGAGGAGACGCCGGGAAGGACCCTCGGCTCGGCCCCCCGCGCGCGCAGCGCCCGCACGATCCCGAAGAAACCGGGGTCTCCGGAGGCGAGCACGGCGACCGGCCCGGGGTCGGACATGATCTGCTCCAGCGCGGCGTCGAGGGCGCGGATCGCGATCCGGCGCGTCCCGGCCGGCACCTCGACCGCGTCCAGGTGCCGTTGGGCTCCGGCCACGCACGCCGCTCCGGCGAGGCTGGCCACGGCTTCGGCTCCCAGCGGCCCGCCGTCGACGCCGATGACGGTGATCATCCGCCCGTCCCCCCAGCGCGGGGAAGCGGTCCTGCGCCCGGCCGGTCCCCTGCCGGCGACGGGCGGACGCCGGGCGTCGCCACGATGGTGGGGGGTCCGTCTGCGCGCCCCCACCGGGCTCCGTTGTCGATCACGGGCACCAAGGATCCCAGAAGCGGCGCCCGTGGCGGCGTGCGGGGGGCGGGGCAGGCGGTCGCGCGGCCGTCCCGGCCCGCCGGGTCTCCCTTCGGCGCGGGGCGCCCGGTGGCCCTCCTCATTCCGACGCGGGCGAAGAGGCGGCCACCACCCGGCGCCCCGTGAAGTCGACCATCGCGACCTCGGTCTCCAACGCCCCATCGGTGAAGCGGGCGAGTACGCGGGCGACCCTGCGGCACAGCTCGGTCCCCGCGCTGCCCAGCAGCCCGGCGGCCTCCCACAGCTCGTAGGCGTGCCGGCCGGTGTTGGCCGCGGCGACCTCGCGCGCCAGCTCCTCCCCTCCTCCGACGGCCCGGGTGATCTCGCCCAGAAGCCCGGTGGAGACCTTCGAACGGGTGTAGTGGGTCATCAGCACGCCCGCGGCGAGCTTGGTGAGCTTGCCCGCCATCCCGACGAAGACGACCCGGCGCACCCCGTGCTCCACCGCGCGGCGCAGCGCGGCACCGGTGAAGTCGCCCACCTCGACGAAGCACACCTCGGGAAGCTCCGGATGGCGCAGCATCGCGCCCTTCTCGGTCCGCCCGCCGGTGCACAGCACCAGCGTCGTCTCCCCCTGGGCCGCCATCACCGCCACCGCCTGTTCGACGCTGGCCCGCCACGACGCGGTGGAGAAGGGCCGCACGATCCCCGTGGTGCCGAGGATCGAGATGCCGCCGAGGATGCCCAACCGGGCGTTGGTGGTCTTGCGCGCCATCCGTTCGCCCTCGGGCACGCTGATGACGACCCGCACCCCCTGGTGTTCGACGTCGATCACCTCGCGCACCGCCCGGGTGATCATCTCGCGCGGCACCGGGTTGATCGCCGGGGAGCCCGGCTCCAGCCCCAGGCCCGGCCGGGTCACCACGCCCACGCCCACACCGCCGTCCAGCTCCAGCCCCGCCTCCGCGCGCCGGGTCACGGTCGCGGTGACGTGCGCCCCGTGCGTCACGTCGGGATCGTCGCCGGCGTCCTTGACCACCACCGCCTCGGCCCGGTCGGGCGAGAGCAGTTCGCAGCGCTGCGGGGCGAAGGTGACCCGCCGGCCCGAGGGGAGCGCCACCTCCACGACCTCCACCGGCCGCCCCGTGGCAAGGGCGTGGGCCGCCGCCTTGGCCGCGGCCGAGGCGCAGGTTCCCGTCGTCCACCCGGTGCGCAGCGCCTTGGGGCGCACCTTCATCGTGCGGGGGAGATCGGGTTCGCGCAGCTCCGGTCCCGGTTCGAAGGCCCCGCTCATGCCCGCCCGGCCTCGCGCAGCGCCCGCCGGGCGGCGCGGTCGGCGCGCCGATGCTCGTGGAAGTGGCCCGGGTGGTACAGGTGCGACCGGGTGCCGCCCGCGGCCAGGGCCGGGCCGACCAGCACCAGGGTGTGCTTCCACAACCGGTGTTCCTTGACGGTGGCCTCCAGATCGGCGAGGATGCAGCGCACCACCAGCTCCTCGGGCCAGGTCGCGCGGTAGGCGACGATGCACGGGGTCTCGGGCGGGTAGCCGCCCTCCAGCAGCTCGGCCTGCAACCTCCCGGAGCGGGCGGCCGACAGGAACAGGGCCATCGTGGTGCCGTGCCGGGCGAACTCGCGGACCTCCTCCCCCGCCGGCATCGGTGTCTTCCCCCCTCCCAGGCGGGTGAGGATCACCGACTGGGCGACCTCGGGGACGGTGAGCTCCCGCCCGGCGATCGCCGCGACCGCGCTGAAACTGGACACCCCCGGCACCACCTCGGTGGCCACCCCCAGCTCGGCGCAGCGTTCGAGCTGCTCCTGCATCGCCCCCCACAGGGAGGGGTCGCCGGAGTGGATGCGCACCACGTGCAGGCCCTCGCGCAGCGCGCGCTCGTAGTAGGGCAGCACCCCCTCCATCGGCAGTTTCGCCGAGTCGACGATCTCCGCGTCGGGGCGGGCGTGCTCCAGCACGTCGGGGTGGACCAGGCTGGCCGCCCAGATGACCACGTCGGCGGCCCCGATGGCGCGGGCCGCGCGGATCGTCAGCAGGTCGGCGGCCCCGGGGCCGGCCCCGATGAAGGTGACCTTGCCGGGGCGTGGTCGGGTGGCGCGTTCGTCGCTCACAGCTTTCCCCCTCGAATGTCGCGGCGGGCGGGCGCGACCAGCGTGGACAGGTAGGGCAGGGGCCGGCCGTCGAGCTCGGCCATGGGGGCGATCTCCTCGCCGGCCAGGCCCAACCGCGCGCCGTACACGGCCTCCCCCAGCCGGCCGGCGTCGCGCAGCGCGTCGGCGACCTCACCGGCGAAACGGCCGAACTTGTAGGCGACGACGGTGCCCTCGGAGGCCAGTGCCCCGCGCAGCCGCTCCACCCCGCCGGTGACCGGCAAGAGGGTGAGCGGCTCGGTCCCCTCGACGAGCACGCTGCCCGAGCGCGCGGCCAGGTCCTGCATGGCGGTGACGCCCGGCACCGTCTCGACCTCCACCCGCGGGACGAGGTCGCGCACGGTCTGGGCGAGGTAGGTGAAGGTGGAGTAGACGTTGGGGTCGCCGATGGTGGCGAAGGCGACGGTGGTCGCCCCCTCGGCGAAGTGGTGGGCGACGGTGCGGGCCGCCTCGTCCCAGGCGCGCACCCGCCGTTCGCTGCGTCCGCCGCGGTCGTTGAGGGCGAACACGACCCGGCGGATCCGCGCGGCGTCCACGTGGGCCCGCACGGTCGCCTCGGCGCGCCCCTGCTCGTCGTGGGACATGACCGGGACGAGCACGACGTCGGCCTCGCGCATCCGCCGTATCCCCTTGACCGTGACCAGCTCCGGGTCTCCCGGCCCCACCCCGACCCCGACGAGCCGTACGCCTGTGTTCATCCCCACCGTGCTCTCCGCATCACCGATCACGCCGCGGCCCAGGCTATCCGGGGGTCCCCGGCCGTTTCGGGGCGGGTGGGCCGGGGCCGGGCCGCGCGCGCCCGCCATCGGCCTTAACCTGGGACGCCGGTTCGGTGAAGGAGGGGGACGTGCGTCAGGTACCGCGGGTGGTGATCGCGGCGCCCGCCTCGGGCAGCGGGAAGACGACCGTGGCCACGGGCCTCATGGCGGCGTTGGCGGCGCGCGGGATGGTGGTCTCGGGGCACAAGGCCGGACCGGACTACATCGATCCCGGCTACCACGCGCTGGCCACGGGACGGCCACCGCGCAACCTCGATCCGGTGCTGTGCGGCGAGGAGCGGATCGTCCCGCTGTTCCGCCACGGCAGCGCCGGAGCCGACATCGCCGTGGTCGAGGGGGTCATGGGGCTCTTCGACGGCGCGGTGGAACCGGACGACTTCCCCGGCCCGGGCGACTACGCCTCCACGGCCCATGTCGCCGCCCTGCTCGGCGCGCCCGTCATCCTCGTCGTCGACGCCGCGCGCACCAGCAGGTCGGTCGCCGCGCTGGTGCACGGGTTTCGCACCTATGATCCGCGGGTCCGCGTCGGCGGTGTCATCCTCAACCGGGTCGGCTCGCAGCGGCACGAGGCCCTGGTGCGCCGGGCGTTGGCGGGCTGCGGCGTGCCCGTCCTCGGCGCGATCCGGCGCAGCGACGCCGTGGCCGCGCCCTCGCGCCACCTCGGCCTGGTCCCCGCCGCCGAGAGGGCCCCGCAGGCGCGCGAGGGGGTCGCCGCGCTCGCCGCGCTGGTCGCCTCCTCATGCGACCTGGCGGCGATCGTCGCGCTGGCCCAGACCGCGGCGCCGCTGAGCGCGCCGCCGTGGGATCCCGCGGCGGAGCTGGCCCGGGCCGGGCACGCCCTTCCGGCCCGGGCGCACGTGGCGGTGGCCGGTGGGGCCGCCTTCACCTTCTCCTACACCGAGAACACCGAGCTGCTGGAGGCGGGCGGCGCCGAGGTCGTCCCCTTCGACCCGTTACGGGACGAGGCGCTGCCCGAGGGCAGCGACGCGATCGTCGTGGGCGGCGGTTTCCCCGAGGTGCACGCCGCCACGCTGTCGGCGAACGCCCCGTTGCGGCGCCGCGTCGCCGCCCTGGCCCGCGCGGGCGCGCCGATCGTGGCCGAGTGCGCGGGACTGCTCTATCTCGCGCGCAGCCTGGACGGCGCGCCGATGTGCGGTGTCGTTCCCGCCGACGCCCACATGACCGAGCGGCTGACGCTGGGGTACCGCACCGCGGTCGCCGCGCGCGACTCGGTGGTCGCCGCCGGCGGGACACGGGTGCGCGGACACGAGTTCCACCGCACCGCGCTCTCCCCCTCCCACGGAGCGGTCCCGGCCTGGCGGTGGGAGAACGGCGGCGGCGACGGTTTCGCGAACGCCGCGCTGATCGCCTCCTACCTCCACCTGCACTGGGCCGGCGCGCCCGAGTGCGCGACCCGCTTCCTGCGCGCCGCCCGCCTGCGAACCGGAAGGCCCAGACCATGACCACCCCGCACCAGGTCATGCCGAGCGTGATCCTCCAGACCGAGCGGCTGACCCTGCGCGCGTTCACCGAGGGCGACGTCGACGGGGTCCTGCGGGGCATGACCGACCCGCTGACCCGAAGGTGGCTGCCCCTTCCGGCACCCGGCCGGGAGTACACCCGGGCCGACGCCGAGGAGTGGTGCCGGGTGCAGGCGCCACAGAGCAGGATCTGCGGGGACGGGCAGCAGTGGGCCGCCGTGGAGACGGCGACCGGCGCCTTCCTGGGGGCGTTCGGTCTGCTGCGCACGTTGTGGGCGGCGCGCACCACCGAGGTCGGCTACTGGCTGGGGCCGTGGGCGCGGGGACGGGGGTACGCGCCCGAGGCCGTCACGGCGGTCGCCCACTGGACGCTGCGCGACCAGCGCTTCGAACGGGTGGAGTTGAAGGCCGCGACCGGCAACCTCCCGTCACGCCGGGTGGCCGAGAAGGCCGGTTTCGTCTTCGAGGGCGTCGAACGCAACGCGATGGTGTTGCACGTGGGCCGCGCCGACCTCGCCGTCTACAGCCTCATCCCCTCCGACCTCGCGGCCTGACGGGGTGGCGCGCCCGGCGGGGCGGGCGCGCCGGCGTCACCACTCGATGCCGCGCTGGCCCTTCTGGCCCACGTCCATCGGGTGTTTGACCTTGGTCATCTCGGTGACCAGGTCGGCCGCCTCCAGCAGGCGGGGATCGGCGTCGCGGCCGGTGATGACCACGTGCTGGCTCCCGGGCCGGTCGCGCAGGGTCGCCACGACGTCGTCGACGTCGACCCACCCCCATTTCATGGGGTAGGTGAACTCGTCGAGCACGTAGAGCCGGTAGGTCTGGGCGGCGAGGTCACGTTTGATCTGCTCCCAGCCCTCGGCCGCGTCGGCGGCGTGGTCGGCCTCGGTCCCGGGGCGCTGGATCCACGACCATCCCTCGCCCATCTTGTTCCAGGCGACACGGCCACCGGCGCCGGACTCGCCCAGGACGCGCAACGCCTTCTCCTCGCCGATCCGCCACTTCGCGGACTTCACGAACTGGAACACCCCGATGTCCCAGCCCTGCGCCCATCCGCGGGTGGCCAGGCCGAAGGCGGCGGTGGACTTGCCCTTGCCCGGGCCGGTGTGGACGATCAGCAGCGGCCGGTTACGGCGCTGGCGGGTGGTGAGCCCGTCGTCGGGGACGTGGGTGGGTTTGCCTTGGGGCATGGCTGTGTCGTCTCCTCGTCGATGCTTCTCAGGCGGCGCGGCGGGCGTGCCGCACCAGTCCGCTCAGCGCGTCCGCGCCCAGTTCCGCCAGCCGGACCGCGCTGCCGCCCGTGACGGCGGCCAGCCGCGCCGCCCCGCCCAGACGCACCGGACCGTCCTCGCAGTCCACGACGACCGTCTCGACCCCCGTGGACCTGATCCGCGCCCCGGCGCGCAGCACCGCGTCGGTTCCGCCGTGGGTGGCCCTGCCGTCGGTGACGACCACCAGCAGGGGGCGACGGCGCGGATCGCGCAGCCGTTCCACCCGCAACAGCTCGGCGGAGCGCGTCAGGCCCGCGGCCAGGGGGGTCCGCCCGCCCGTGCGCAGTTCCCGCAACCGGCGCGCGCCGGCCTCGACCGATGAGGTGGGCGGGAGGGCCACCTCCGCCTCACGGCCGCGGAAGGTGACCAGTCCGACCTTGTCGCGCCGCTGGTAGGCGTCGAGCAGCAGGCTCAGCACGGCCCCCTTGACGGCGCGCATGCGCTGACGCGCGGCCATGGAGCCGCTGGCGTCGACGCAGAACAGGACGAGGTTGCCCTCCCGGCCCTCACGCACCGCCTCGCGCAGGTCGCTGCGGGCCAGGACGAGACCTCCGGTACTGCGCCCGCGGTCGCGTTGCCGCGGAGCCGCGGCGCGCAGGGTCGCCGGCAGGTGCAGTGCCCCGATCCGTCCGCGGGGCAGCCGCGCCCCCGAGGTGCGGCCAGAGGGCGTCTCGGCGCGGGAGCGGCGGCCGGGAGCGCCGCTTCCCAGCCCGGGAACGCTGAGCAACCGCGGCCGGTAGGTCTCGCCGGGATCGGCTGCGGTCTCGCCGGAGCCGCCGGGGCCGCCCTCCTGAGGGGTGTCCTCGGGGGTGGTCTGCGGCCGTTCGGGTCCGGAGGCCGCGGGCGGCGCGGCGTCGGGATCCCCTGGCTGCGGGGCGGGGCCGCCCCCGCCGCCCCCGCCGGGCCCGTCCGGCCCGTCCGGCCCGTCCGGCCCCTCGGGGCCGTCCCCCGGGTCGGAGGGGTCGTCGGCCCCGGCCTGTTCGAGCGCCTCGTCCAGACGGTCCTCGTCGAGGCCGGGGGCGTCTAAGGGGTCGCGCCGACGCCGGTGCGGCAGCGCCAGGCGGGCGGCGTCGCGGACGTCGTCGGAGGTGACCTCCGGGTGGTCCCTCCAGGCGGCCAGCGCCATCGCCGCGCGCGCGGTGACCAGGTCGGCGCGCAACCCGTCCACGTCGAAGGCCGCGCACACGGCCGTGATCTGCCGCAGCGCCGCGTCGGTGAGGACGACCCGGGGCAGACGCCGCCGAGCGGCCCGGATGTGCGCGGCCAGACGCGCCTCCTCATCGGCGTAGGCGGCGGCGAACCCCGCCGGGTCGGCGTCGAAGGCGAGCCGGCGGCGCACCACCTCGGCGCGCTCGGCCGGCTCCCGGGTGGCGGCCACCTCGACGGTGAGTCCGAACCGGTCGAGGAGCTGTGGCCGCAGCTCACCCTCCTCGGGGTTCATGGTCCCCACCAGCAGGAACCGCGCGGCGTGGCGGACCGACACCCCCTCACGTTCGACGTGGGAGGTCCCCATCGCGGCCGCGTCGAGCAGGAGGTCGACGAGGTGGTCGTGGAGCAGGTTCACCTCGTCGACGTAGAGCACGCCACGGTGGGCGGCGGCGAGCAGGCCGGGCTCGAACGCGGTGACCCCCTCGGTGAGCGCGCGTTCGATGTCGAGGGAGCCGGCCAGCCGGTCCTCGCTGGCCCCGACGGGGAGCTCCACCAGGCGGGTCGGACGGGTCTGGGCCTGGTGGGCCGCGGCACCGGGGTGCGGCCCGTCAGGGCAGTCGGGGTCGGGGGCGGCGGGGTCGCAGGAGAAACGGCACCCCGCGACCACCTCGACATCGGGCAGCAGCGAGGCGAGCGCGCGTACCACCGTTGACTTGGCGGTGCCCTTCTCCCCGCGTACCAGCACACCGCCGACCGCTGGGGAGACCGCGTTGACGAGGAGCGCGAGCTTGAGGTCGGCCATGCCGACGATCGCGCTGAAGGGATAGCGAGCAGCAGTGCTCACACGGGTCCTTCCTTCCCGGGAGTCCACGCCCGGGGGTGCGCCGGGCGTGGACGGCGCGCGGACATCCCGCGCACACCCTCAACGCCCGTGAGGGGTGGGTCGTGGCGCCTGGCAGTGTCCTGGCTCCCAGATCCTCGCTCGCCCGCGCCTTCCCACCGGTGAGGTCCGGCAGTGGCGGAGTATGCGGGCCTGCTCCCTGGTCACAGTGGCGGGACCGCCCCGGATTCGCACCGGGTTCCTGCACGCCGATGGCTCACGGAGGAGCCACCGGCCGACGCCGCTCCCAGGATCGCACACGCCCTCACAGGCGTCCTCCGCGGATCAGTCGCCGCCGTCGAAGGCGTAGTAGCGCGTCACCGCGACCGGGCGAAACCCCATCCGGGCGTAGAGGTGCTTCGGCCGGTCGTCGTGGGCGGCGCGGATGAGGACCGGGCCGGCCCCCTGGGAGCGGGCGTCGGCGACCGCGTGGTGCAGCAGGCGGGTCGCCACTCCCCTGCCCCGGTGCTCCGGACGCACGAACAGGTCCTCGACCTTGGCCATCTCGCCCCGGCGCGGCCAGGAGGAGAAGAACCCGCACGGCCTGCCCTCTTCGACGGCCAGCCAGTAGCGCACCGCGGGCGTCTTGGCCCTGCGGGCGAGGACGGCCTGGGCGGTCTCCTCGGCCGGGCGCGGCGGGCGGCCCTCCCCTGCGTCCTCCTCTTCGTGGTCGAGCCGGAACAGTTCCGCCAGCCGTTCCCATCCCGCGTCGTCCTCCACGGGGAGGATGTCGACGCCCGCGCCCGCGGGTGTGGGTCCGACGAGCGGGCCGGTGACGACCAGCTCCAGCAGGGTCTCGACGAGTTCGCACCCCGCCAGCAGGAGCGCCGCCTCCGTCGCGGTGGGGGTGGTGGCTCCGACGTGGACCCGCATGGCCGGCGACGCCGTCCAGGCGCGGGCCTGGCCGAGCAGGTCGCGCAACCGGTGGGGATCGTCGCCGACCAGACCGCCCACGGTATTGCAGTACTCCACCGCGGGGGCCTTCAGGTTGCGCGTCCAGTGGGCGCCGTTGACCGTGCGCTCCTCTCCCCCGATCGCCCAGAAGGCGGCCACCGTCTCGTCCACGGCCTCGACCAGTCGTTGTGTCATGCCGGCCACGTTAACGACCCCGCGCCTTCCCGACGGTCGGGGCGCGGCGCGGCCGGGAACGACCGTTCGACGTTTCACCGGGAGTGGCGGTTGGAATATGGGGGTATCTTCCCTTTGGCCGTTTATCGACCCTTTCGACCCCCCGACCCGAGGCGGTGCCCGTGCTCTCCCCCGAACTCCAGGTGTGGTGGCGCAAGAAGGACCAGGACGACGAGAAGAAGAAGCGGCGCGGCTCAGGCGGCGCTCCACGCCGCTCCCGCGATTCCGATTCCTCCGCGCAGGACGGCGGCTCCGACGGCGCCTCCTCCTGGAGCTGGAGCTGGGGAGGCGACGGCGGCTCCGGTGGTGACGGTGGGGGTGGCGGAGGCGGAGGCGACTGAGCCGGCCGCCGAGGTTGCGCCATCGCCACGCGGGTAGCCCCGGGGAGGGGCCGGACACCGGCCCCTCCCAGCGCCCCGAGGAGGATCCGTGAACGCCGTCCCGTTCGACACCTGGAGCGCCCAGGCGCCCGACCCCCGGTTCAGCGCGTGGCTGCGGGAGTCGAGCGAACCGGACTGGTCGGCCGTGACCGGCCATCCGTTCGCCACCGCCATCCTCGACGGCACGGCCGCGCGGGAGCGGATGCGCCGCTACCTCCTCCAAGACCTCCTCTTCCTGGACCGTTGGACGGCCCTGCTCGGCGCGGCGGTCGCCTGCGCCGACACCTTCCCCGGCCGGCTCACCTTCGCCCGCTTCCTCGGCCAGACCGCGGCCGAGGAGGAGGCGTCCTACTTCGACCGGGCCCTGGACGCCCTGGGCGTCACCCCCGGCGAACGCGCCTCGGCGCGCCCCGAGCCGGCGACGGCGGATTTCCTCGCCCTCATGGACCAGGCCCGTTCCAGTCAGGACTACCCGTCGATCCTCGCCGTCCTGTGCGTCGTGGAGTGGAGCTACCTGGGATGGGCGAGCCGCGCCGGCGAACCGCCCGCCGACTTCGTGCTGCGCGAGTGGATCGACCTCCACGAGGGACCGGACTTCCGGGCGTGGGTGGGGTTCCTGCGCGGCGAACTCGACCGGATCGGCCCCGCCCTGCCCGATGAGGGGCGCGAACACGTCCGCGCCGTGTTCCGGAGGGCCGTGCGGCTGGAGGCGGACTTCTTCGACATGGCGGCCGAAGGCTGACCCACGCCCCGTCCCCGCGGACAGCGCCTCGCCGCCGTCGGCGCCCCCTTCCCTTTTCCCGTTCCGGGGGTGATGCTGTTCCCCGGCCCACGCGATCGGGAGGGCATGTGAGCGACCACGGCAACGACGGTTTCGCCCGGGTCCTGGGACGCGGTGACGTTCTCGCGCTCGCCTTCGGCGCGATGATCGGGTTCGGCTGGGTCGTGTTGACCGGCGAGTTCCTCACCGGGGCGGGCAGCCTGGGCGCGGCGCTGGCGTTCGTCATCGGCGGTACGGTCGTGGCCCTCGTCGGGCTCACCTACGCCGAACTCGTCTCGGCGATGCCGCGCGCCGGCGGCGAGCACAACTACGCGCTGCGCGGCCTGGGCGCCCACGGCGGTTTCGTCGCCTCGTGGGGCATCGTGCTGGGCTATGTGACGGTGGTGGCCTTCGAGGCGGTGGCGCTTCCCGAGACCGTCCTCTACCTCTTCCCCGACATGCGGGTCGGCCACATGTGGACGGTCGCCGGCTACGACGTGTACGCCTCGTGGGCGGCGGTGGGGGTGGTGGCGGCGCTCGTCATCACCGCCGTCAACTACGTGGGCATCCGCCCCGCGGGGGTGTTCCAGGCGGTCGCGGTGCTGTTCCTGCTCGCCGTGGGCGTGGCCCTGGCGACGGGGACCCTGGTGGGCGGTTCGGCGGCGAACATGCGGCCGCTGTTCGACGGGGGTGTCTCCGGCCTGGTCGCGGTCCTCGTGGCGACGCCGTTCCTGTTCGTCGGTTTCGACGTGATCCCCCAGTCGGCGGAGGAGATCCGGGTCCCCTACCGTCAGGTGGGGCGGCTGCTCCTGGTCTCGGTGGGGTGCGCGACGGCGTGGTACGTCCTGGTCATGCTGGCGGTCGGCGCGGCGCTGCCGCGCGAGGAGCTGGCGGGGGCGCGTCTGGCGTCGGCGGAGGGGATGGCCGCGCTGTGGGACAGCCCGGCCATGGGCACCGTCCTCGTCCTCGGCGGCATCGCCGGCATCCTGACCAGTTGGAACGCCTTCCTCATCGGCGCGAGCCGGCTGTTGTACGCGATGGCGTCGTCGGGGATGCTGCCACGCTGGTTCGCCCGGTTGCACCCTCGCTACCGGACCCCGTCGAACGCGCTGTTGTTCATCGGCGGGCTGTCGGTGCTCGCCCCGCTGTTCGGCGACCGGATGCTGTCGTGGCTGGTCAACGCGGGTGGTGTCAACATCGTGGTGGCCTACGTGGTGGTGGCGCTGTCGTTCCTGGTGCTGCGCCGGCGCGAGCCGGGGATGCCCAGGCCGTTTCGCGCGCCGGCCGGGAACCTGGTGGGCGCCCTGGCGCTGGTGCTGAGCCTGGGGCTGGCGACGCTGTATCTGCCGGGCATGCCGGCCGCGCTGACCTGGCCCTACGAGTGGGGGATCGTGGGGGCCTGGTGGCTCCTGGGCGGAGTGTTCCTGTGGCGGCTGCCACGCGTGGGCGCCGGACCGCAGGCGGAGGAACGGCTGCTCGCCGAACTGGCGCGCCGGACCGCCCGCCGCCGGGACGGGGCCGGCGCGGGCTGAGCGGGGCGCGTCCCGCTCACCCGCCCGGCCGGATCAGCCGCCATTCGCGGTTGGCGGGGTCGTGGCGCAGTTCGTAGACGCCGGTGGCGTGGTCGGGACCGGCGCTGACCCTCCAGACGTGGAGCCGCAGGGCGCCCTCCCCGCCGTCGGACACCGCCGCCGCCTGGGTCACCCAGTGGTCCAGGATCCGATGGACGACGTGGATCCGCCCCTGCCACTGGAAACGCACCGGGCGTTCCTCACGCTCCCACACCGTGACCAGCGCCCCGTAGCCGCGGCCCATGCAGCCCCCTCCACCATCCGGCAGGCACGCCCAGGCGTGCGCGGAACCGTCCGCGAGGAGGAACGGACTCCTCGTTCGAACAAGTGTTCTAATGATAGCGAAGGGGGGGTCCGCCGGGGAACGTCTCCCACCCCCCGTGACCGGATCGACACCGTCGCCTCCACGGACATCCCCGAGCGCTCGCGGCGCCACAGCCGATCGTGGTTCACTTCTGAACGGGTCCCACGCCCGCCCTCCCGAGCCGGGTCCGCTCCCGGCCTCCCCTGACGGGGATCTCTGTACGCTATGAGGCGCGAATCACGCGATCCACAAAGGAACTCAGCACTGTGACGTCAAACGGGCACGAGCGCGCCAGGCCCCTCCGCACCGGCGATCCCACCGAGCTCGGGGAGTACCGCATCCTCGGCCGGCTGGGCCGTGGCGGCATGGGCACCGTCTACCTCGCCCGCGACAGCGCGGAGCGCCTCGTCGCGGTGAAGCTCATCCATCCCGACCTGAGCGACGACGAGGACTTCCGCCGACGCTTCGCCCGGGAGGTCGAATCCGCCCGCAGGGTCGCCCGCTTCTCGACCGCCGCCGTGCTGGACGCCCGCCTCGACGGTGACCCGCTGTTCATCGTGTCCGAGTACGTCGCCGGCCCCAACCTCGCCCAGGCGATCGCCGCCGAGGGCCCCATGCAGGGCGGCACCCTCGACAGCCTCGCGATGGGGGTGGCCGCCGCGCTCTCGGCGATCCACCGGGCCGGCGTCATCCACCGCGACCTCAAGCCGGCCAACGTGCTGCTGTCGTCGGTCGGACCGAAGGTGATCGACTTCGGGATCGCGCGGGCCATGGACGACGACGGCGCGGTGACCCGCTCCAGCCAGCTCATGGGCACCCCGGCCTACCTGGCCCCCGAACTCATCGAGGGGCGGGAGATCTCGCCGGCCTCCGACATCTTCTCCTGGGGGTGCCTGGTCGTGTTCGCCGGCACGGGCAGAGCCCCGTTCGAGGCGCCGACCGTCCCGGCCGTCCTCCAACAGATCGTCTCCATGGCCCCCAACCTCGAAGGACTCGATCCCACCCTTCGTGACCTGGTGTCCCACGCCCTGGACAAGGACCCGTCCCGCCGGCCGACCGCCCAGCAGCTGCTCAACCGCCTGGTCGGCCAGGAGGATCCGAGCGAGTCCGTTATCGACCAGACCGTGGTGCGCTCCTGGACGCCGCCCTCCACCGCGCGACCGGCGCCAGAGGAAACCGAGGGCCCGACCACCACCCCATCGGACGGACGCGAGGGCGCCACCGTCACCGAGGACCTGTCCCGGCAGGCCACCGCCGCGCTGCCGCCCGACCCGGCTCCCCCGACCACGCCCACCCCGCCGGGCGGGCGTCCTTCGCACCCGCGCGACCCGGCGTGGGCGGGTCCGCCCTCCGGCCCACAGGGCCCTTCCCCGTCGCCCTCCCACGTCCTCCCCACCGGTCCCCAGGGCGTGCCCTCCGGCCCCCAGGGCGTGCCCTCCGGCCCGCAGCAGGGCTTCCACGGCCCCTACCGGATCGGAGCGGCGGGACACGGAACGGGCCATCCGGGCTTCGACGTCCCCGGCTCCCCTCCTCCGGCTCCCCCCGGCTTCGGCGGCTTCGGACCGCCCGGTCCCGGCGCGCCCGGCACCCACCTCCCTCCGGGAGGACAGGACGGATCCGCCAAGCGGCGTCGCGGCCTCAAGGCGGCCGGGGCCGCGACGGCGGGGGTCGTGGTGCTCGCCGCGGCGGTCATCGGCGGCGTGGCCCTCTTCGGCGGCCCGTCCATCCCCGAGGGAACGCCGCTGTACAGCGACGACTTCTACAGCCCCGAGACCGGCTGGAACAACGGGCAGCAGTACGTCCCCGGGGACGACTACTACGACGACGGCTACTACGAGGGGCAGTACGCGCTGCGGGCCAGCGTCGACGACCAGCCCACCCGCGGCGAGTTCGCCCCCTATGAGGGGGCCGTGCCCGACCGGATCCTGGTCGGCGCGAAGACCGTGGTCGACTCCGGCCCCGGCTACGGGCAGATGGGATTGCACTGCTTCCACCAGGACGAGGAGGACCGGACCAGGTACGAGGCGCTCGTCCGCCTCGACGGCGCCGGCGCCCAGATCCGCCGCGTCGCCGGAGACGAGGGCGGCGCGAGCGCGCTCGCCACCACCGACGAGGTTCCCGGGTTCGACACCGCCGAGGGTGCCGGCAACCGGCTCACGCTCGCCTGCGAGCTCGACCGTTCCGCCAACACCATGACCCTGAACCTGTGGGTCAACGACGAACACGTCCTGGAGGCGGTCGACACCGCCCCGCTCCCCCACGGGGAGGAGCGCGACGTGGGCATCACCGTCCAGCGCAGCAGTGGCGGCGGTGACGACGCCCTCGTCATGTTCGACGACTTCTTCCTGCACCGCATCGGTTCCGACGAGCCCACCGACGGCTCCAGCGCGGCCGAGGACTGATCCGACCGACCCCAGGAGGCCCCATGCGCGCCATCGTCGTCACCGAACACGGAGGACCCGAGGTCCTGCGTCCGGCCGAGACCGCCGACCCCCGGCCCGGTCCCGGGGAGGTGATCGTCGACGTCGAAGCCCGCGGCGTGAACTTCATCGACGTCTACCAACGCTCCGGCGCCTACGCCACACCCCTGCCCTTCACCCCGGGCGTCGAGGCCGTCGGCACGGTCGGCGAGCTGGGCCCCGACGTCACCGGCGTCACGGTCGGCCAACGGGTCGGCTGGGTCATGCTCCCCGGGGGTTACGCCGAACGCGCCGCCGTCCCCGCCGACCGGACCGTCCCGATCCCCGACGGCGTCACCTCCGAGCAGGCGGCCGCCGTGCTGCTCCAGGGGCTCACCGCGCACTACCTGACCCACACGACCTACCCGGTACAGCCGGGCGACACCGTCCTGGTGCACGCCGCGGCCGGGGGAACCGGCCTCCTGCTCACCCAGTTGGCGAAGCTGCGCGGCGCGCGCGTCATCGGCACGGTCTCCACCGGCGCCAAGGAGGAGGCGGCACGGGCGGCCGGCGCCGACGAGATCGTCCGCTACACCGAGACCGACGTGGCCGACGCGGTGCGAAGGCTGACCGATGGGGCCGGGGTCCAGGCCGTCTACGACGGCGTGGGAGCCACCACCTTCGACGCGAGCCTGGCCTGTCTGCGCCCGCGAGGCGTGCTCGCGCTGTTCGGTCAGTCCAGTGGCGCGGTCCCCCCGGTGGACCCCCAGCGGCTGAACTCCGCCGGGTCGGTCTACCTGACCCGGCCGAGCCTGGCCCACTACACCGCCGACCGGGAGGAACTGCTGGAACGCGCCTCCGACGTGCTCGGGCTGGTGGGGACGGGAAGCCTGAAGGTCCACGTGGGAGGCCGCTACGACCTGGCCGACGCCGCCCGGGCGCACGAGGACCTGACCGGGCGGCGGACGACGGGCAAGCTCCTGCTGGGCTAGGCCGGGCGCCTTCCCCGTCGGACCGGGCGGCGCCCCGCGGTCAGTCCTGTCTGCGCTGGCCGGGCAGCGTGGCGGGGCTCGCCGCCGCGTCGGCCTCGGCCCGGGCGTCGGCCACCGCCTCGGCCGCGCGTTCGGCCGCCTCGTCGGCGGCCCGCACCGCCTCGTCGCCCATCTTCCCCGCCGTGAGCTGTGGTGTCGTCCCCTCCTCGGTGGCCCCCTCCTTCCCCGCGGGGGCGGGCCGCTCCGCGGCACCGTCGTCCTCGCCGGCGAAGGCCCGGGTGACGCTGCGGATGGCCTGCGTCAACTCGCCGGGGATGACCCAGAACGTGTTGCCCTCGCCCTTGGCGAGCGTCGGCAGCGTCTCCAGGTACTTGTAGGCGAGGAGCTTGGAGTCGGCGTCGTTGCGGTGGACCGCCTGGAAGACACGCTCGATCGCCTTGGCCTCGCCGTCGGCACGCAGGATCGCCGCCTGCTGCTCTCCCTGAGCCTCCAGGATCGCCTGTTGGCGAGCGCCCTCGGCCTTGAGGATGCGCGACTGCCGCTCGCCCTCGGCGTGCAGGATGGCGGCGCGCTTGTCGCGCTCGGCCCGCATCTGCTTCTCCATCGCCTCCTTGATGGTGGGAGGCGGGTCGATCGCCTTGATCTCCACCCGGTTGACCCGGATGCCCCACTTGCCGGTGGCGTCGTCGAGCACCCCGCGCAGCCGGGAGTTGATCTCCTCGCGCGAGGTGAGCGTGCGCTCCAGGTCCATGCCGCCGATGACGTTGCGCAGCGTGGTGACCGTGAGCTGATCGATGGCCTGGAGGTAGTTGGCGACCTCGTAGGCCGCGGCACGCGGTTCGGTGATCTGGTAGTACAGGACGGTGTCGATGTTGACGACCAGGTTGTCCTCGGTGATCACCGGCTGGGGACGCGAGGAGAACACCTGCTCGCGCAGGTCGAACTTGGTGTTGACCCGGTCCACACCCGGGATGATGAAGTTCAGTCCCGGTTGCAGGGTGCGCATGTAACGGCCGAAGCGCTCGATGTTGTAGGCGCGGGCCTGGGGCACGATCCGTACCGTGGAGACGACCGCGACGATGATGATCGCCGCGAGGACCAGGAAGACGATTTGTATCCCGAACATCTGTTTCCTGCCTTAGCGGATACCGGGGATGGGGCTCAGGGGTGTGGTCACGGAAGCTGGTCGTGGGGATAGACGATGGCCGTCGCGCCCTCGATCTCCATCACGTCGACCCGGCTTCCGGCCGGGATGCTCTGGGTCTCGTCCAGGGCCCGGGCCGACCACTCCTCACCGGACAGCCTGATACGCCCCTGCTCCGCGGTGACCTCCTCGACGACCACCGCCGTCCTGCCCACGAGGGCGGCGGTCCCCGAACGCAACGGCGGTGGCTGGCTGAGATGACGGCGCGCGATCGGTCGGACGACGAGCAACCCCGCCGCGGCGGCGACGGCGAAGGCGAGCACCTGCACGATCACCCCGGCCCCAAGGGCTCCGACCACCCCGGCGACCAACGCGGCGGCGGCGATCAGGCCCAGGGACAGGGTCAGCGTGAAGATCTCGGCCACGCCCAACACCAGGGCCACGAGCAACCAACCAACCCACAACGCCATGACGACCGGCCTCCCTGTGGCGGGTATCACTAAAGCTACCCCGCGGGACGCCGGGGGGCACCCGCCCGTAGGCGACGATCCGGTGTAGATCGCCGCCCACGCGGCACCGGGCCGCCCCGGCGTACGGCCGCTGCTACCCCCTCCGATCGGCGAACTGGTGGACGATCTGGTAGGTGGGCCGGTTCTGCCAGGCGACGCGGTACATGACCACCCCGCCGAGCGGAGAGTGGATGATCGCGTCGGCGCAAACCTGGTCACCCGCCTCGCAGTCGGCGTCCCCCGGGTAGACCTCGCCGGCCGGCAGCGCCGCCGCCTCGGCCAGCGAGGCGAGCAGCACCTCCCGGCAGTCCGCGAGGTCGCCGCCCCCGCAGTAGACCTCCCCGAGCGGGGCGGCGACGTCCTCGCCGAGGACCAGGCGCAGGTCCTTGTCGACGTAGGACCACCAGCCGTACTGGAAACTCGACCCCTTGTGGGTCTGGCCCTGGTTGACCCCGCCGGAGCCTCCGCCGCCGGTGAATCCCGAGGGCGATTCGTCGATCTGGACGGCCCTGGTCAGCCCCTCGTAGAGGTCGGGGCCCAGCCCCGGCTCGAACTGGGCGCGCACGAGCAGGGGCCACCAGGCGTCCATGATCCTGATCGCCTCCGCGTGCTCGTACTCGCCGTCCCCCTTGGCCGCCTCCCTTCGCGGGGCGCCGGCCTGCATCCACTCCCGCAGCGCCGCGACCTGCCCCGCCAGATCCGGGTCGTCGACGGGCGCGCTGTCCAGCACCCGCAGCAGCTCTGGAAGGACCTGCTCGCCGCGCAGGTCCGTGCTTGCCGCCTCCTCCATGGCCTGCACGACCTGGGCCGGGGTGACGTCCCCCGCGTCGACGAGGTCGCGCAGCCGCCCGTCGATGAGGTCGGCCCGGTGCACCGAGCCGGTGCCGTAGCCCGACGTGTAACCGGCGGCGGGCTTGTTGTTCCAGTTGGCGTAGTAGTCGGCGTTGACGGAGTGGGGGTGTTCGGCCAGCGGCGTGTACTCGGCCTCGTTGGTGGCCGGGTCCCAGCCGGCCCACCCCGCCGGGGACGCCGCGTCGATCGGCATGTTCGGGTTGGTGCCCGGGGTGCGCACCGGGTTGGCGCCGGAGTTGACGTAGGCGATGTCGTCGGCGTCGTTGTAGTGCCAGTTGAAGGCGTAGCCGATGTCCATGGCCGCCTCCTGGAAGTCGGCGGCCGAACGGATCTCCGCCGGATCGTTGAAGCGCTGGAAGCCGATGATGGAGTCCACCTCGCGCAGGTAGGTGGAACGGCGGACCATGAAGGCGACGGGCGTGCCCTCGACCGTGCCGAACGACTCCACCAGACCATGGGGCGAGCGCAGCGAGGTCAGCGTGTAGGAGCCGGCGGGCGTCTGATCGGCGACCGTGGGCTCCCACTCGTTGGTGACGGACAGCTCCTCGAAGGGGACGCACCCGGACCCGTCCCGGTAGTGGCGCGACTCCACGCTCGGGTCGCTCCCGTCGGGTTCGCACAGCTCGACCGCGAAGGTGTCGGTGATGTCCTGCCCGGCCGACGTCGGGCTCCAGGCGTAGTCGGCGCCGCGGCCGATCTGGACGTAGAAGCTGACGCCGGGGAAGGAGGCGCCGCGCGCGCTGATCCCGGGTCCCTGGAGCTCTTGGACCAGGAGCAGCTGCGGCGAGTAGTAGCCGGTCTGTGGTCCCGAGACCGAGATCGGGTGGCCGTCCGCGGTGTGCTCGCCGGCCACGAGGAGCGCGTTGGACATGCCCGGCTCCCCTTCGAACAGGTCGGCGGGGAGCACACCGTCGTTGAAGACGCCTTCGGCGGCGTCGAGGTCCCCCTCCCGCGCCATCCGTTCCAGTTCCGCCTGCTGCTCCTCGGGAAGCCGGTCGACGGTCGTGGTCTCCTCGCCGGGCGCCGTCTCCCCGGTCGAGGCCGCGACGGGATCGGCGTCGGCGCCGGTGCGCGCCGACCCGGTGGCGTCGTGCACGATGTCGTAGGGAACGACCGATCCGGGGTCGGGGATGGCCTCGCCGACCGGTTCCCGCGGCGTCTGGGCGTAGGGGAACTCTCCCGACACGGTGACCACCGCTTCGGGGTCGTTCTCCATCCGCCAGGCGTCGTAGAGCTCGACGCCTCGCTGTGGCCCGTAGCGGTCCTGGAAGGAGGCGCGCAGCAGCGCCGAGTGCACCTCGCCGCCGCCCCCACCGCCGAACAGCAGGCCGACCATGGCCGCGATGCCCACGACGTCGGTCGGGGTGAAGTGTTCGATCTCGCCGGCCTGGGTGATGGCGTCCTTGTGGCCGGTCAGGACGTATTCGCCGGGATAGTCGCGTCTGCGCTCCGCGCGGTCGATGTAGGCGTTGATGCCGGCGATGTAGGCGTCAACGTCGGCGAGCGCCTGGCGGCCCCGTTCGCCGCTCGCCGCCACCCGGTCGATCTGGGCCTGTTTGTCGGCCTCGGTGTAGGGCGCGCCGCGCCACAGGCTCTGTTCCAGTTCCCGGTTGCCTTCGGCGCCGCCGGCGAACCCGGTCAGTTCGCCGCGGCCGAGGTGGCGCAGCAGGTCCATGAGGAACAGCCGGTCCTCGGCCGCGACGTATCCGGCGCCGTACATGGTGCCTTCGCGAGTGGTCCCGTAGACGTGCGGAATGCCGTGCTGTTCGTCGCGGACGACGGTGACGTCGTCACGGGGGCTGTACTCGCGTCCCACCTGGTCGGGGGCGACACCGAAGGAGGCGTCGAGGAAGTAGTCGCCGAGGGCGGCGTCGGTCAGCTCCGGGTGGTCGTGGAGGAGGTCGTCGTAGGGTTCGAGCTGGGTGTCGGAGTGAGCGGGCCGGGTTCCGAAGAGCCGGTTGCCGAGGATCTCGACGAGGGTCGCGTTGCCGTTCTGTCCAGGGGCCAGGATGTCGTGGCAGCCGTCGCCGCAGTAGTCCTCGACCGCGGCCATCATCGCGGCCGCGTCGGGACCCTCCGGTTGCGCGGAGGCCGTGGGGGCGGCCACCGTTCCCGTGGCCAGACACACGACCGCCACACCTGACGCGACGACCGTGCGCCCGTGAGCGCGTCGGACCATGTTCCACCTCGTTCACGCGGGGGTGCGGGCAGGTTACGCAGCGGAACGATTTCGCGAAAGAGTTTCACGTTTTCTCGTCCGGCCGCGCCACCGTCACCGGCGGCCACCGATCCGCCGGAGCGGACCGGCCACCCGCGCCACCAGCGGTGACGGCGCCCGAGGACGTCGCGACGCACATCTCCGCCGCTCCCGCAAGAGGCGGGACCGTTTCCGGCCACGAAGGCCCCTACCACAAGGCGGTGCCGCCCCCGGGGACCGGAAATCAGGAAAAAATAACTGCATAAGCATGGAAATGGGCGTTCTTTCCGCCCCAGGCCACGAGAGGAGGCAGGCCGCCGACGGCCCCGGTCCACCCGCCGACCTCGCGCGGGCACGGCCCTCGCCCGGGGACCGCCGTGGGTCCACTCGGTAGCTCCGCGGCCCTGACCGTCGTGCGCGGACCCGCCGACCGTGTCGTCGCCGGCGCCCCGTGGTGACCGCGCGTGGACCGCCCGCGCTGCCGCCACATGGTGGGCGGCCACCACCGGACACCGCCCGCTCCCCCGCCCGACGCGCCGTGGCCCCAGGCCGACGATCTGGAACACGACCACCCGAGGGTGGCGCGCCCGCTCCACGCGGTCGAGGAGCACACAACCCTGCGGGGACGGTTCCCGCACGGCCCGTTCCCGGCCCACCGCGGTCCTACGCGACCTCTCCGACCTCCTGCCGCCCCACCCCGACACCGAAAGCGGACGCCCTGCCGCCGGTACAGCGCCGTGTGGTCCACCGGCTCCTGGCCGGCCGACCATGTCCCACCGAACGGCATCGCCCTGCCGGGACGGCCATCGCGGACGGAGCACCGCACGCGCCGGGGCCGATGTGGCCGGCCCTCGACAGGCCGGCCGTCCCCGAAGAGCGGGCGAGGCGGACCCCACGGCCGGCGGCTCCCGGGAGCGCGCCGACCCCGACGCGGCGGCCGGCCGCAAGGGGCGCGCCCTCCCGGCCGGCACGAGACGGCGCGCCCCTTCCGCGCGACGCCGGCGACTACGCGCCGTCCTCCAGGTCGCCCTCGATCCGCAGGTAGATCTCGCGAAGACGCTCCAGGGTCGCCTCGTCCGGCCGCTCCCACAACCTGCGCTCGGCCGCCTCCAGGAGACGTTCGGTCATGCCCCGCAGCGCCCACGGGTTCGAGCGTTCCAGGAACTCCCGGTTGACCGGGTCGAAGACGTAGGTCTTCGCCAGGCTCTCGTACATCCAGTCGTCGACGACCCCGGCCGTCGCGTCGTAGCCGAACAGGTAGTCCACCGTCGCGGCCAGTTCGAACGCCCCTTTGTACCCGTGCCGGCGCATCGCCTCGACCCAGCGGGGGTTGACCACCCGCGCGCGGAACACCCGCCGGGTCTCCTCCCCCAGGGTGCGCGTGCGGACCTGGTCGGGGAGCGCCGAATCCCCCACGTAGGCGGCCGGGTTCGTCCCCGTCAGCCTGCGGACCATCGCGACCATGCCGCCGTGGTACTGGAAGTAGTCGTCGGAGTCGACGATGTCGTGCTCGCGGGTGTCCTGGTTCTTCGCCGCCACCGAGATCCGCCGGAAGGAGGCCTCCATGTCCGCGCGCGCCTCCCGCCCGTCCAGCCCCCGCCCGTAGGCGTAACCGCCCCACACCGCGTACACCTCGGCCAGATCGGCGTCGTCACGCCAGTTACGGGCGTCGATCAACGGAAGGAGTCCCGCCCCGTAGGCGCCCGGCTTGGAGCCGAAGATCCGCGTCGTGGCGCGACGCCAGTCGCCGTGCTCGGCGTGGTCGGCGAGCGCGTGGGCGCGCGGCCGGTTGTCCTCCGGCGGCTCCTCCAGCTCGGCGACCGTTCTGATCGCGTCGTCGATCATCCCGATGACGTGGGGGAAGGCGTCACGGAAGAACCCGGAGATCCGCAGCGTGACGTCGATGCGCGGCCGGCCGAGCTCCTCAAGGGGCACCACCTCGAACCCGGTGACCCGGCGTGAGGCGTCGTCCCAGGTGGGCTCCACCCCCAGCAGCCACATCACCTCGGCGATGTCGTCCCCCTGGGTCCGCATCGCCGCGGTGCCCCACACGGTCAGACCGACCGAGTCGGGATAGGTGCCGGTGTCGTCGAGATGGCGCTGGATCAGTGAGTCGGCGAGCGCGCGACCGACCTCCCAGGAGTTGCGCGAGGGAATGGCCTTGGGGTCCACCGAGTAGAAGTTGCGGCCGGTGGGGAGCACGTTGACCAGACCGCGCGTGGGCGACCCCGAAGGCCCGGCGGGCACGTGTCCTCCGTCGAGGGCGTGCAGGACCGCGCCGATCTCGTCGCGTGTGGCGGCGAGCCGGGGCACGACCTCCTCGGCCGCGAACGCCAGCACCCGGCTCGCCTCGGGCAGGGGCCGCCCCAGCGTCTCGCCGACCACGGCGTCGGTCTTGCCGGCCGCCCACCCGATCTCCTCCATCCGCTCGACCATGCGCCGGGCCAACGTGTCGATGAGATCGATCGCGTCGGAGCCGGTGCGGGCCGGCCCCTCGACCAGGGAGGTCAGCGCCTCGGGGACGGTGACCGCCGCCCCCGGCTCGGCGAGCAGCGCCTTCTCCGCCAACCCGAACTCGGCGGCGAGCACCGCGCGCAGCCCCGGCAGGGCCCCCATCTGGTTGGCCCACACCTGCGAGGCCCGCAACACCGCCATGACGAGGTTGACCCGCGCCTCCCCCTGGGGCGCCTCACCGAGGACGTGCAATCCGTCGCGGATCTGCACGTCCTTGATCTCGCACAGGTAACCGTCGACGTGCATGACGAAGTCGTCGAACTCGTCCTCGGCCGGCATCTCCTCGGTGTGCAGGTCATGGTGGAGTTCGGCGGCCTTGATCAGCGTCCAGATCTGCGCCCGCAACGTGGGCGCCTTGTCCGGGTCCAGGTCACCGACCAGGGCGTACTCGTCGAGCAGCTGCTCCAGTCGGGCGATGTCGCCGTAGGTGTCGGCACGCGCCATGGGCGGGACGAGGTGGTCGACGACCGTGGCGTGGCCGCGCCGCTTGGCCTGGGTGCCCTCTCCCGGGTCGTTGACGATGAACGGGTAGACCAGCGGAAGATCGCCGAGAACGGCGTCGGGCGCGTCCTCCGCGGCCAGCCCCAGCCCCTTGCCCGGCAGCCACTCCAAGGTTCCGTGCTTGCCGAGATGGACCACCGCGTCGGCGCCGAACCCGCCGGCGTCGCGCGGGGTCTCGAGCCACCGGTAGGCGGCCAGGTAGTGGTGCGACGGCGGAAGGTCGGGATCGTGGTAGATCGCGATCGGGTTCTCCCCGAACCCGCGCGGCGGCTGGATCATCAGTACGACGTTGCCGAAACGCAGCGAGGCCAGCACGATCTCGGGCCGTCCGGAGGAGTCGTCGACGTAGAGCTCGCCCGGGGGCTCCCCCCAGTGCTGGCGGATACGCTCACGCAGCTCGACGGGCAGCGCGTCGAACCAGCGGCGGTAGTCCTCCAGGGGGACCCGGGCCGTCGCGCCGGCGAGCTGTTCCTCGGTCAACCACTCCACGTCGTGACCGCCCGCGGCGATCAGCGCGTGGATGAGGGGGTCCCCGTCGTCCTCGCGGCGCCCCTCCTCGGGTGCGGGGCGACGCCACAGCGCATCGTCCGTGCCGAGGTCGTACCCCTGGGCGGCGAGCTCGCGCAGCAACCGCACCGCCGAGGCCGGGGTGTCCAGTCCGACCGCGTTGCCCACGCGGGAGTGCTTGGTCGGATAGGACGACAGGACCACCGCCAGGCGCCGCTCCCCGTGGGGGACCGACCGCAGCCGGGCGTGGCGCACCGCGATCCCCGCCACCCGCGCGCACCGCTCGGGGTCGGCGACGTAGACCGGGATTCCGCTGGCGGGATCGGCCTCCTTGAACGAGAACGGAACCGTGATCAGCCGGCCGTCGAACTCGGGGATGGCCACCTGCATGCCGGCGTCCATGGGGGTGAGCGCGGCGTCGGACCCCTGCCAGGAGTCACGGCTGGAGGTGAGGACCAGCCCTTGGAGGACGGGCACGTCCAGCTCCGCGAGCGCGCCCGCGTCCCAGGCGTCCTCGTCCCCGCCCCCGGAGGCGTCGGCGGCCACCGCCCCGCCCGCGGCGAGCACGGTCGTCACGATCGCGTCCGCGCGGGCGAGCAGGTCGAAGAGCCCGGGGGTGGTCGTCCGGGACAGTCCCCGCAACGACCCCGAGAACACCGGAAGCGCGTTGGCCCCCGCGGCCTCGACCGCGTCGCACAGGACGTCGACGAAGGCGGTGTTGCCCGACAGCTCGTGCGCGCGGTAGAAGACGACGGCCACGGTGGGCCGGTCGTCGCGTTGCTCCCGGTCGCCGTGGACACCGAACTCGGGCATGCGCTGCGGCGGTTCGAAGCCCTCGCCGGTGAGCAGGACGGTGTCGGAGAGGAAACGGGCGAGCTCACGGAGGTTGCCGACCCCGCCCTCCCGCAGATAGCCGTGGGCGTCGGTGGCCACGCCGACCGGGACGGTGGAGAGCCGGATCATCTCGGCGTCGGGAGCGGCCTCGCCGCCAAGGGCGACGACCGGGACACCCGAGGAACGGAGGACCTCCAGGCCCTCCGCCCACGCCTCGCGGCCCCCCAGCAGGCGCACCACGGCGATGTCGGCTCCCTCCAGCAGCGCGGGCAGCTCCGCGGGGGCGGTCCGAGCGGGGTTGGCGGTCCGGTATCCGCAGTCGGCGGCGCGGGCGGCGAGCAGTTCGGTGTCGGCGGTGGAGAGCAGCAGGATGGTTGCCACGCGGGTCCTTCTTCCTGTCGGGGTCCTCGCCCCTTGACGGAAACTCGTGCGTGACGTCGCGAAGTCTCCTGGCTCGGGTTCGGGCACCGGCCCCCGCCTTCCCACCGTGTCGCGGCAGTGGCGTCGTCTCGGGGCGGCTCCCCCTCACAGTTGCGGGACAGCCACGGATTCGCACCGTGTTCCTTCGCGTCGTCGCCTCATCATGGCAGAGGGGGGCGGTGGGGGCGTGTCCGGATCGATGTCCGGGAACATCGGCGTCGCCTCCGCGGATTCGCGAGGATCGCCGAGCGTGAGCCTCCCCGCCACCCCGGCGGCTCCCCTCGGCTCTGCCGGCCACCATGCCGCCTCCTACGACGAGGCCGCACGGCATTACGGCGAGCTCGCGTTCCACGCTCCGCACCGGCCCGTGGCGGTATCGGGGACATCACGGTGACCTTGACGGAGGTGCTCACTCCTTCCGGCTCCCTCCCCCCTGCGTAGCGGCATCTGGTCCGGCGACGACATGAGCGGCCAGGAGGAGAGGACGGCCACGTGGGCGCTGGTGCTCGCGATCATTGGGGGCTTCCTCGCGTGCTTCTTCATCCTGTTCCTGCTGCTGGTCGAGGAGCGGGCGGTCGGCGGAAGCACGATGGTGACCGTCCACAACGGCCAGGCGTGCCCCGGCCCGGGGCGCGATCCGGGATGGTTCGACTACGTTCGGACGCTCGCGCGGTCGGCGTGACGCCCCGCGGTCCGCGGCGGGGAACGGGGCCCGCGCACCCGTTCCGGGCCGCATGTCGACCCCGCCTCCCAGGTCACGCTTTCGCATGCGCACGGCAACGGAATAGTCACCATGGCCCGATAGGTGAGTAGTCTCCGCATGGCTGGCTAAGAAGCGGCCCATGATCGAACCCCTTGTCCTTGTCCCCTCCCGGTCCCGGGAGGCGGCCCTACAGTGACCCTCTGGGAGTACATCGCCGGCCGTTCCGACATGCTGGCCTTCCAGGCCCTTCAGCACGCGAGCATGATCGCCCAGTGCGTCCTGGTCGCGGCGGTGGTCGGTGTCGGCCTGGGCGTCGTCGTCCACCGCAACGAACGCGTCGCGGCCATCGCCACCGGGGCGACCAGCGTCGTCTTCACCATCCCGTCGCTGGCCATGCTGGGCCTTCTCATCGGCCCCTTCGGCCTGGGAGTCGCCCCCAGCGTCATCGCCATCGTGCTCTACGCGCTGTTGCCGATCCTGCGCAACACGATCGTCGGACTCAACGGTGTCGATCCCGCCCTGGTGGACGCCGCCCGCGGGATCGGCATGAGCAGGACCCGGGTCCTGGTGCGCGTCCGCCTGCCGCTGGCCTGGCCGGTGATCCTGACCGGGCTGCGTGTCTCCACCCAGCTCGCCATGGGGATCGGCGCGATCGCCGCGTTCGTGTCGGGTCCCGGCCTGGGTGAGCAGATCTTCTCCGGACTGGCCCGCCTGGGGGCGGCGAACGCGCTCAACGCCACGCTCGTGGGGACCGTGGGCATCGTCCTCCTGGCGCTGCTCTTCGACGCCGTCTTCGTCCTCATCGGCAAGCTCACCACCTCGCGAGGAATCCGCACCCATGCCTGAGACCACCCCATCCCCGTCCCTGGCCGAGCTCGTCTCCGAGAACGGCGGTGCCCGCGGGGTCCCCATCGAGCTCATCTCCGTCTCCAAACGCTACGGGGGCTCCCCCGACGCCGCGGTGGACGATCTGACCATGACGATCCCCGCCGGGGAGATCGTCGTCTTCCTCGGCCCGTCCGGCTGCGGCAAGACCACCACCATGCGCATGATCAACCGGCTGATCGAACCGACGTCCGGGCGCATCCTGATCGGCGGGCTGGACGCCCGCGCGCAGAAACCCGACGAGTTGCGGCGCCATATCGGCTACGTCATCCAACAGGCCGGTCTCTTCCCGCACATGACCGTCGCCGCGAACATCGCGCAGGTCCCCCAGATGCTGGGCTGGGACCGTCAGCGCATCCGGGCACGGGTCGACGAGCTCCTGGAACTCGTCGGCCTGGACCCCGTCCAGTACCGCGACCGTTACCCCCGGCAGCTGTCGGGCGGTCAGCAGCAACGTGTGGGGGTGGCCCGCGCGCTCGCCGCCGATCCGCCGGTGCTCCTCATGGACGAGCCGTTCGGCGCCCTCGACCCGATCACCAGGGAAAGCCTCCAAGACGAACTCCTGCGCCTCCAGGAGGAGCTGTCCAAGACCATCGTGTTCGTGACACACGATGTCGACGAGGCGTTGAAGCTCGGCGACCGCATCGCGATCCTCGACAAGGGGTCGCGCATCGTGCAGTACGCGACGGCCGAGGAGATCCTGACCAACCCCGCGGGATCCTACGTCGAGCAGTTCATCGGCGGGGAGTCGTCGATGAGGCTGCTGAAACTGACCCGGGTCTCCGACGTCGCGCTGGAACAGGCCGTACGGGCCCGCGCCACCGACGACGCCGCCGACCTCCGCCGGCGGATGGCCGAGGAGGGCGGTGACTGCGCGATCGTGTTGGACGAACGCCAGCGCCCCCTGCGCTGGGTGAGCGCGGCGGCCCTGGAAGGCGCGAGCGGACCGGTCGGCGAACTTCCCGGAGGTGAGGAGGACCGGATCGACACTGTCATCTCCGGCCGCTCGACACTCCAGGAGGCGGTCGAGGCGCTGCTCAACGCCGAACAGGAACTCGTCCCGGTCGTCGGCAAGCGCCGCCACTACACCGGCGTGGTGACGTTGGCGACCGTCCAGCAGGCGATCGCCGAGATCAAGGAACGGGAGCGGCGGTTGCGTCGCGAACGTGTCGCGGCCGGACAGTCGGCGGTCTCGGTGGCGGCCGAGCCGGCACCCGCCGCGGTGGTCCCCGACGCCACAGGGCGCGACGGCGGTGATACGGCATGAGCGTCACCTCCGCCGAGCAGAGCCGCTCAGCGGCCCAGGAGGCGTCGGCACCGCTCGGCGCCGGACTGCGGATCCTGCTCACTCCCGTCTCCATCGTTCTCCTCGGCCTCCTCACCATCGTCTACGTGCGAAACGCCGACCTGGACTCCACCGAGGCGCGGTCGCTGGCGCTCGACTACATCTGGACCAAGACCTGGGAGCACGTGGCCATCACCACGGTCTCGACCGCCCTGGTGCTCGCCATCGCCCTGCCCCTGGGCATCCTGGTGAGCCGACGGTGGATGCGCTGGTCGACGCCCCTGGTCCTGGCCATCGCCAACGTGGGCCAGGCGGCGCCCCCCGTAGGGGTGATCGTCCTCCTGGCCATCGGCGTCGGGGTCGGGTTCTGGCCGGCGATCACCGCGCTGGTCATCTACAGCGTGCTGCCCGCCCTGCGGAACACCATGGTGGGCCTACGGCAGGTGGATCCGGCGCTCATCGACGCCGCGCGGGGAATCGGCATGCCCGCCTGGCGTGTGCTGGTCAAGGTCGAACTGCCGCTCGCCGCGCCGGTGATCCTCGCCGGGATCCGCACCACCCTCGTGCTCAACGTGGGCGTCGCCGGTCTGGCCGCCTTCATCAGCGCCGGAGGGCTCGGCGAGCTGGTGGTGTCGGGTGTCAACACCAGCCGGACGCTCGTGCTGGTCGTCGGCTCGATCCTCATCGCGCTCCTGGCGTTGCTGGTCGACTGGGCCGCCGGGGTCGTGACCAAGCTCGCGCAACCGAAGGGACTGTGATGTCGGTTCGTCTTCGTTCCGCCGTCGCCGCGGGCCTGAGCCTGGCGCTCGTGACCTCGGGCTGCGGCCTGCAATCGGCTTCGGGATACATCCCCCCGATCGAGCCGGGATCGATCCCCCACCACCCCGAGCTGGAGGGCGAGGAGGTCCGGGTGACCTCCAAGGAACTCACCGAACAGCTCATCCTGGGCAAGATCGCCGTTCTCGCGCTGGACGCCGCGGGCTTCGAGGTGATCGACCAGACCAACATCCAGGGCAGCGACAACGCCCGGCGGTCCATGCTGATCGGCGAGAACGACCTGATGTGGGAGTACACCGGCACCGCCTGGCTGGTCTATGAGGGACAGGACGAGGTGATCCCGGACTCCCGTGAGCAGTTCGAGCGTATTCGCGACCTGGACCGGCGTGAGAACGGCATGGTCTGGTTCGATCCTCCAGCACCGATGAACAACACCTACGCGATCGTGGTGACCCCGGAGACCGCGCAGAAGTACGACCTGTCGGGGATCTCCGACATCGCCAACATTCCGCAGGAGGAACGCTCCCTGTGCATGGACACCGAGTTCTTCAACCGTGATGACGGACTGACCGCGCTGCGTCGTGACTACGACCTGCCCGAGGAGGAGTTCCCGAGCAGTGCCGAGGTGATGTCGGCCGGGGTCGTCTACCCGGCGGTCAGCGACGGTGCGTGCACACTCGGTTCGGCCTACTCCACCGACGGCAGGATCGACGTGCTCGGCCTGGAGATGCTGGAGGACGACCGGAAGGCGTTCCCGATCTACAACCCCGCGATCACGGTGAAGGAGGAGTTCGCCGCGAAGTACCCGCAACTGGAAGAGATCTTCGCGCCGATCGCCGAGAAACTCGACAACGAGACGATCACCCGGCTCAACGCCCGGGTCGACGAGGAAGGCCAGGAACCCGTCTACGTGGCCCGTGACTGGATGGTGCAGGAAGGGTTCATCCGGGAGGGAGACGCCCTCCTCTCCGCCGACTGACCCGCTGGGCGGACGTTGGGTGACCGCGGGAGCCGACGAGGGGAATCGGCTCCCGCAGCCACACCCGGAGCGCCGAACCGGTGGCCACCTCCTGGTTCTCCGCGGGCGGAGAACCGGCAGGCGACCTAGCCGGCCACCGCGCCCCTTCCGGAATCATCGGATGGGCCGGTGCCACCATCCTGCCCGGCCGATCCGGTGATGTGGTCCAAGAGGACCTCACGCGCGTAGGACGCCATGGGACGGTCTCCCGCCTGGGCGTCCAGCGCCGCGAACTCCTCGGCGTCCAGCGTGATGGTCAGTGACCTGCCCTCGGATCCGGCAGACCGCGGAAGACCCAGCATCTGACGATAGAGCCGTTCCAGCGCCTCAGGCGGAAGCTTTCCGTAGGCGCTCTCGAGCGCGCTCAGCCACTCCCTGGTCTCGTTCCAACGGACGTAGCGACCGACAAGGGCGGCCAGGTGGGAGGAGATGTCCCCCTCGCCCACGGCCTTTTCGACCTCGGCCCGGGTCACGGGGTCGAGGAACAGGGTGACGCGGTGACCGGACGCCACCTCGCCCGTGAGAGGGGACGACTCCGCGGACATGACGGTGCTCACCTAAAGCCTCCATTGGGAAGAGTGCTTCGCCGCCGGCGGAAACCGGAGGCGGCTTAGGCGGTTGTCTCGTTCCGTGGGGAGATCCACATCGTCCTCGTACACACCACGCCCACCACAGCAGGCGGGTGCCCACGCGATTCTCACACTGACCGCTTACGATCACCAACTGTAATCCCACGGTCACGAAAACGCCAGCGTTTTCTCCGGTCCCGTGCGCCCCGCCCCTCACGCCCCCCAGCGCGGCCCCGCGGGAGGCACAACGGGCAGTCCCGCCGGCGCCCCCGTCTCGATCAACCGCCACAGGGCGTCCGTGTCGACGTTCTGCTCGACCAGATCGCCGAGCGCGTCCAACCTCGCCGCGCGCTCCGCGGCGAAGTCGGTGTCCGGCGCGCAGACGAAGGCCCGGCCGGCCCGCCCGGCGACATCGGCGAGGAAGGCACGCCGGAAGCCGTCGTTCTCCAGGGCCCCGTGCCAGGTCGTCCCCCACACCGCTCCCAGGCGGCACCCGTCGAGGAACGGCTCCGCCTCCGTCTCATGGTCGACGGAGATCACCCCGTGGTGGATCTCATAGGCGCTCACCCGTTCGCCGTAGGCGGCGCCCACGGGGCGGCCCAGGGTCTTGTCCGCCGCGAACACCACGCGGGCCGGCAGCAGGCCCAGGCCCGCCACCTCTCCCGCTCCCGACTCCACATCGTCGTGAATGGCGCGTGCCAGCATCTGGTAGCCGCCGCAGATCCCCAGGACGGGGCGGCCCTGCGCGGCACGGCGCGCGATCACGTCGGCCAATCCGCGCTCGCGCAGCCAGGACAGGTCGGCCACGGTGGCCCGGCTGCCCGGGAGGATCACCAGGTCCGCGTCCGCGAGCTCGTGCGGCGCGGTCACGAAGCGGACGTCCACCCCCGGTTCGACGCTCAGCGCGTCGATGTCGGTGAAGTTGCTGATGCGCGGAAGCCGGACCACCGCCACGCGCAGCGTCTGGGAGCCCACCGGAGGACGTGGCGCGCCGCGGTCGGCGCCGAGCCCCAGGGAGTCCTCGACGTCGAGCCACAGTCCGTCCAGCCACGGCAGCACCCCCATGACCGGACGTCCGGTGAGCCCGCGCAGCATGTCCAGGCCGGGCTCCAGGAGCTCGGGCGCGCCGCGGAACTTGTTGATGAGGAAGCCGGCGACCAGCGCCTGGTCCTCCGGCTCCAGCAACGCCAGCGTCCCGTGCAGCGCGGCGAAGACCCCGCCCCGATCGATGTCGCCCACGACGAGGACGGGCAGGCCGGCGGCGCGGGCCAGTCCCATGTTGGCGATGTCCCCGGCGCGCAGGTTGATCTCGGCCGGGCTGCCGGCGCCCTCGCAGATCACCACGTCGTGGGAGGAGCGCAGTTCCGCCAGCGCCTCCACCGCGATCCCGCGCAACCGTTCCTTGTAGTCCTGGTAGCTCACCGCGTCGGCCTCGCCGATCGGCCTTCCCCGGACGACGACCTGGCTGCTGCGGTTGCCTCCGGGCTTGAGCAGCACCGGGTTCATCGCCGCGCTCGGCTCGATTCCGCAGGCGGCGGCCTGCATGGCCTGCGCCCTGCCGATCTCGGCCCCGTCGGGGGTGACCACCGAGTTCAGCGACATGTTCTGCGCCTTGAACGGGGCGACCTTGACGCCCTGACGCGCCAGCCACCGGCACACCCCTGCGGTGATGACGCTCTTGCCCGCGTCGGAGGTCGTTCCGGCGATCAGCAGCGCCGGGGCGTCGCCGTCGTTGGTGGCGCGGTTCACGTCGTTCCTCGTTCGCGGGTCAGGGGCGTGGTGGGATCGTCCCACCGGCCCGGCGGGACGCCCAGAACACGATATAGCCGGGCGGTCCCGGCATGTCCGGTGGTCTGGACATCAGTGCGGGACGCGCCCGCCCGATCTCACCCGCGATCCCGCCCGAAGCGGCGGGAGAGGGCGAGGGCGAGGAGCGCCGCGGTGACCGCCGCCGCGGTGTCGACGGCCCCGGCCAGCCGGATGGCCCGGCGGATGTCGCCCACCTCGGGAGGGCGGCCGTCGCCCAGCTCCGGGCGGTGCTCGACCCGCTGCCCGTAGACGTTCGTCCCGCCCAGGCGCAGGCCCAGGGCGCCCGCGAACGCGGCCTCGCACTGGCCCGAGTTCGGGCTGGGGTGCCGGTGGCCGTAGGCCCGGCGGGTCCGCCAGGCCCGCGCCACTCCGCCACCGACCACGGGGGCGGCGGCGGCCGTGAGCAGCGCCGTCAGCCGGGCCGGCGCCCAGTTGGCGACGTCGTCCAGGCGCGCGCCGGCCCATCCGAAGCGCTCGTACCGCTCCGACCTGTGCCCGACCATCGCGTCGAGCGTGTTGATCGCCCGGTAGCCGAGCAGTCCGGGCACCCCGAGCAGGGCCCCCCACAGGAGCGGCGCCACGACGGCGTCGGAGGTGTTCTCCGCCACGGACTCGACCGTCGCCCTGGCCAGGTCCTTGGCGTCCAGCCCGTCGGGGTCGCGTCCGCACAGGTGCGGCAGCCTCCGGCGGGCCGCGTCGAGGTCGCCGGCCTCCAGGGCGTCGGCCATCAGGGCGGCCTCGCGCCGCAGCATGCTGCCTCCGAGGACCGCCCAGGTGGCGGCCGCGGTGACGGCGGCCTCGCGACGAGGGCCGGCGCCGTGTTCGGCGAGCGCCCCGAGCGCGGCCGCCGGGGCGACGGCCAGGAGCGCGAAGACGGCGCCCCGGGCCCGCTTCGGGGCGTACACGCGACGCTCCAGGGCCGCGGCCGCGGCGCCGAACAGGGCGACCGGGTGGCCGCGGCGGGGGTCGGGAAGCACCCGGTCCAGCACCACGCCACCGATCAGGCCGAGCGCGCTGGAACCGGATCGTCGTCGCCGGCGTCTGTTCTTCACGGGCTCAACCGTAGTGCGCCGGTCGTCCCCCTCCGGTCGGGCGGGCACGAGGGCGAGCCAGCACTATCCGCTTTCGGTGAACACACATGTACGAAATCGGCACACGCGTTTCCCTCCCGCACCCTGCCGGGCTCGTTAGGGAGAGGCCTCATGATCGTTCTGCTCACCTGGATCGCCATGCTGACCTGCGGCCAGTGGTTCACCTGGTGACCCACGCGTTCCCTCCTGGAGGGCCCTCCGCCCGGAGAAGTCCCGTGCTCGCGCGCGCCCCCGTGGGATGGCGAAACACCCACGGCCTGCGCCGCGCCGACCATTGATCAGCGGTAACGTGTTCCCCGAGCCGATAGCCACCGTTTTGGCGGATACCACACGCTAACGAGGCGCGACTACGAATGGCCGTAGTTGTTACTATTTCGCCCGGCCATGGGTGACATCTGCCGAATACCCTAAGATGACCCCTTGAGGACATGAGAGAGCCGACCGGCTCTCCCCTGTCGGCCGTAGCATCACCAAGCAGCGGGGAACACCGCCGGACCCAGGTCCACGACGCCCCCCGCCGACGGTCCACAATTGAATCAGGCACCCGTAGCTCAGTGGATAGAGCACCGGACTTCTAATCCGATGGTCGCAGGTTCGAATCCTGCCGGGTGCGCCCCGAAACCCCAGGTCAACCTCACTCCAGCGCGGCCCCGGCCTGGGGTTCCCCGTTCCCGACACCCGTTTCGTCCCCACCGGCCCCGTGTTCGTCCCCCGCGTGTCCCTGTGCCGCTCCGGAGACGCCCCGCAGCCACCACGCCCCTCACCCCGGGCGGACGCGCGGGCGCCCGGGATCCACCCCCAGGGCGCCGCCCCTTTCCCAGACGCCTCCGGGACGAGGCTGTACGCGGTCGTCGCGGCCCCCAGCCACTTCAGAGGGGCGGCTGCCACCTCGAACCCACGACCACCGGATTAGAAGTTCGGTGCTCACGATCCCCCACGCCCCCCCGGAGGGCGACTGCCACGACGCGGTCCGAGACGGCCTCCCGATCGTGGCCATGTTGCGATCCTCAGCCGTCCCGGAGGACGGCTGCCACACCCCTGGAACACGGTGGCCCGGAGATCAGACTGGGTTGCGATCCTCAGCCGTCCCGGAGGACGGCTGCCACGCCCCCGAGGCCGAGGCCGAGGACCTTCCCCTTGAGGTTGCGATCCTCAGCCGTCCCGGAGGACGGCTGCCACCCCCCACCCACCGCCAACACCACCTCAGCGGAAGCAGTTGCGATCCTCAGCCGTCCCGGAGGACGGCTGCCACTCTCCCGGGACCCGATCCACATCAGGGAGGAGCGGGGGTTGCGATCCTCAGCCGTCCCGGAGGACGGCTGCCACCCCCCACCCACCGCCAACACCACCTCAGCGGAAGCAGTTGCGATCCTCAGCCGTCCCGGAGGACGGCTGCCACTCTCCCGGGACCCGATCCACATCAGGGAGGAGCGGGGGTTGCGATCCTCAGCCGTCCCGGAGGACGGCTGCCACTGCTGGCGCGCTGCCGACACCGCCGCGGGATGGAAGGTTGCGATCCTCAGCCGTCCCGGAGGACGGCTGCCACCTCGGGCGGGCTCCCTTCTTCTTAAGGAGCTGTCATGTTGCGATCCTCAGCCGTCCCGGAGGACGGCTGCCACTTCCTCCCCCGCCCTGGACAGGTGGCCGTTCTGCGGGTTGCGATCCTCAGCCGTCCCGGAGGACGGCTGCCACGGAGACGACCCAGTGGACCTTCTTACGGATCAGCCAGTTGCGATCCTCAGCCGTCCCGGAGGACGGCTGCCACCCCAGGTGGCACGCGAGCGGCGCCTCGCCGCGCTGTTGCGATCCTCAGCCGTCCCGGAGGACGGCTGCCACGGCGCCCGAGCAGCGAAAACGTTCCGCTGAACAGCGTCGAGCACCCGATCCGAAACAGACACGACACCCGGAAACCCACCAAACATGCTTGGGAACCTCCCCGGGAATCCATGTCCACTCCAGGTTCCCAACTACAGCACCAGCGCCTCGTCGTGCGGCAGCCGGCGGGCCGCCCCCAATACCTCTACCGCCTTGAACGAGCCTCGGTTCATCCGGTAGATGCGGATGCTGTCCTCGGTGTCATCGATGATCCGGTGCAGCGCGTCGTTCAAGCGCACCAGATCCGCGTCGCTGCACACCACCTCGAACACCGACTTCTGCACCCGCAGCCCATAGCCCTCGCACAGTTTGGCCACCCGCCGCAGCCGCTGGGCGCCCTCCGGGGTGGTGGTGGAGACGTCGTAGGTGACCAGCAGTTCCATTCACACCGTCCAGGGCAGGTATCCGGGCAGGTCCTTGCGCAGGTGGCGGGCCATCAGACGGGCCTGCACCGAAGGCAGCAGCGCCGCGGGCACCTGCCGTCCCAGCACCCGATGGTTGTACTCCTTGGCGCGTTGCTGCTGCCAGTACCCCAGCACCGTCTTGCGGCCCTCCTCGGTGAGCTGGACCGCTCCCCCTGGCAGGGTCTCGAAATCCTCGGGGTCGATCTGACGTCGGTTGATCAGGGTCAGCGCCGCCCGGTCGGCCAACACCGAGCGGAACTCCTCCATCAGGTCCAGAGCCAGCGCCGGCTTGCCCGGGCGGATGCCGTGCAGGAACCCTACATAGGGGTCCAGGCCGACCTGCTCGCAGGCGCCGTGCACCATCGAGCGCACCAGCCCGTAGAGGAAGGACAGCAAGGCGTTGACCGGGTCGGTGGGCGGGCGCTTGACACGGCCGGGGAACACGAACCCGGTCTCGGGGCGCACCAGCAGCGCGAAAGCCTCGAAGTAGGTGCGGGCCGCGTTGCCCTCCACCCCCATCAGGGTTTCCACGTCCCCGGCTCTTCCCGCCGATTCCAGCGACCCCGCCAGATCTTCGGCGGCCGCGCGCAACCGGGTCTTGTGTGTGGTGGAGTCGCGTGCGCCTTTGAGGAGGATCTGGCGGGAGTTCTGAATCTTCCCGGCCAGGCAGGCCCGGGCGATCTCCACCCGGACACCGGGGTCAGCGTGGGCGAGATGCTGGGCGTGGCGCAGCAGTACGTTGCCGCGGGTGGGCCCGCCCGTGCGGAACCGGAAGCGCCCGCCCTGACTCATCCACACCACCGGACGGCCGTCATCGGCGCAGCGTCCCAGCAGCTGGGAGGAGACCTGGATGTTGCCCATCACCACGATGGACTCCAGGCGCAGCAGCGGCAGGGGGCGGCGGGGCCCGCCCTCAGGCAGCGCGACCCGCACCGCGTCGCCGTCCAGGTGCAGCGAGGCGCCCGGCGTCTGCACGTACAGGGTGTTGAGGAGTTCAGTCATCCCATTCCGTCTCGGGAGCCGGTGTGAACAGCGCGCCCCGCAGTTTTTCGAACCGGGGGCGCTTGGCCAGGACCTTGGGCATGCACCCGGTGTTCATCGAGCAGCGCCGGCAGCGGGCATCGGCGGCCGGGGCCGGCAGGGCCTGGCTCTTGATCACCTCGCGGACCTGTTCTGTGATGCGCGCGACCCTCTGGCGCATGGCGGCGTCGACGGCCACGGTGTGGCGGCGGCGATCGGCCATCGCGTAGATCGCGGCGGTGTCGATGCGGGTGCTCAGGCGCTGCTCCAAGCAGATGGCCTGGGCGGCGACCTGCACGTCGGCGGCCCCGCCGGGCCGGTAGGCGCCGGATTTGTGCTCGACGGGCAGCACGGTGCCGTCCGGGTGGATCTCGACCACGTCGCACACCCCGGTCAGGCCCAGCTCGTCGTGCCAGACGGGCAGCGCCCGCAGGGTGCGCACGCGGGGACGGGACTCCTGACCGGGGTCGTGGACCCTGCGATGGGCCAGGGTCCCGCGCACTGTTGCGGCGTCATCGGTGAAGGCGTCCTCCAGGAGGATGAGCCCGGCCTGGCGAGGGCAGTAGGCGTAGTGCTCCAGCGCCGACAGCGTCACCGGCCAGGGCGGCCGGTGACCGGGGGTGGCGCTCACCCGTCCACCAGTGGCGTCAGCGTGATGCCTTCGGGCAGGCCCTCCTGGTCGACGGTGATCTTGTACTCGTCGAAGGAGCGCACCACCCGGGCCCGCTCGTCCGCGCCCTGGGGCTGGTCGGTGAGGCGGGCCTGGACACGGTCGAACAGGGTGTGGGCCGGGGCGCGGCCGAAGGCGTCGTCGTGGGTGAACACGTAGAGGCCGCGCAATGCCATCTCGCCGCGGGAGGCGGCCCGGTCGTGCTCGAACATCATGGTCATGGCCCGCCAGAAGGCCTCCAGGTCGGCTGTGGTGACACCGGTGCGCTGGGCCAGCGGGGCGCTGAAGTGCCCGAATCCCTGGTAGAGGCCGTAGGGAACGGTGTGCTTGGTGCCCATCTCGGTGGATTCGCCCTGCTCGGTGTCCTCGGTCTTGGTCTGGGTGACGCGGGTGATGCCGTGCTCCTGGTCGAGCACCCGGTGCAACGACCGGGAGAAGGTGAGCTGCATCGGGCCCTGGACCCGCCCGGCGGGTTTGTCGCCGGTGCTCATGACCGCGCCGAACATGCGCACGTCGAAGAAGGTCTCGCACATCCAGTCCCGGGCGCGGGGCTGGTTGACCGCGGTCTGCTTCTTGTTCTTCTTGTCGCCTTCGAGGCCCAGGGCGGCGTAGGCACGCTCGTGCTGGGAGTTCAGCGATACCCCGGCCTCCACGTAGATGTCGAAACCGGGCTCGCCGTGTTTGAACAGCGGGATGGTGTTGCGGATCTTGCGTTTGATGGCCACGTCGGTGACCAGGCCCTGCCCGGTCTCGGGGTCGGTGCGGGGCATGCCGCCGGCGTCGGGATCGCCGTTGGGGTTGCCGTCGCGCACGTCGAAGAAGAAGACGAAGTCGTGCTTGCGGGCGGGGTCCAGGTACGGGCTGGGCGTGCTCACGTGTTGTTCTCCTCAGGGGTGGTGGTGCGGTTTGCTCGCTGGGCCGCGCGGGTGGCGGCGCGCTGCTGGTGGTAGCCCACGATGAACAGGCCCTGACCGTGCAGGTCCAAGGTCGCCGGCGGGCCTTCGGGCAGACGGCCGAACAGCTCGTGCAGCCGGTCGCTGAGCGCCACCGCGGTTGCGGGGGCCTCGCGGCGCAGGCGTTTGAGGTGACCGTTGGCGTTCGTCCGCAGCCGCACCAGCTGGGACAGCGGCGCCACGGCGGCCTGTTTGAAGAACCGGTCGGTGATGGTGGTGTTGGGTCCCTTCTTGGAGCGGGGGTCGCGCAGGGCGTAGTACTGGATGTCCTCCAGTACGGCGAAGATCCGCCCGCAGAGCACCGCGGGGCGATCGTCGTCGGGGTTGAGCTGAGGCATCAGCCGGTTCCTTTCGGCGGGGTCGCGTCGGATGAGCAGCAGCCTCAGCAAGGCCGCCCGGGCCAGGTCCACCCGGCCATCGGCGCGGACGCGCTGGATGAGGCGCTGCAGCAGCCGGTCGGGCGGACGGTGCCGGGGGCCTTGCAGGGCGCAGGCCAGCAGGTCGCGTTCGGCGTATGCGGGTTCGCTACCGTGGATGTAGCGCCAGGAGCTGTCTCCCTCGCCTGTTCCACGCCCCAGGCTCAGCGCCATCAGCCACAGCGGAACACACACCGGCTCCGCGGAGCGCGGGTCTTGGATCCGGTGGTCGTCGAACCAGGCCGCGATGTTGGCCAAGGCCCGTTCGAGGGGGACCTCGACCCAGTCGCGCACGACCACCCGGCTCTGGTTGGCCGACAGGGTGAGCGCGTAGAACTTGTTGGGGTCGATCCGCCGGCCTGCCCGGGGGTGGCGGGCCCGGTCCAGCTCGGTGAAGACCGCAGCGACCTGGTCGGGGCGGGCCTCGCGCAGCGTGCGCAGCGGAGAGAAGGGAACCGGATCCTTCAGCCACCACACCGTGACCGAGTCAGCCGTCCGATAGCGATGTTTCTCCTCGGCCAGCAGCGCGTTGAGCACCGCGGCCGACCCAGCGCCACACCGCTCGCACAGCGGGATGTCGGTCAGTTGGATGCGGCCGCCCCGCCCCTGGGCGCTCTTGTTGACCGACACCAGCTGGGCGTCGCGGCCACGGGTATTGCCGGTGGGGATCGCCCCGGCCTTGATGGGTTCGGGCAGGGTGTCCAGCAGCACGCCCTCCTGGCCGCAGGACAGGCAGTATCCCTGGCCGGCGCGGGCGCTTTTGCGCTGGGTCACGGTGCGCCGCCAGCACTCCTGGGCGGCCTGGCCCAGGTGGGGCCAGCCCGGCTGCCCCGCGACCTGCAGGGCCACCGTGTCGGAGGGTTTGGCCTGTTCGGGCACTGTGATGTCGAGATGGTGCCCATTGGTGAAGAAGGCCAGCACGGCCGCGGCCGTGGGGTCGGCGGGCTCGGTGGCGGCCCACTGGTGCAGCAGCTCGATGTAGGCGTCGTTGCGGCGGACGGCCTCCTCCGCGGCCTTGGCGGTGTCGGTCTTGGGCCGGGCCAGGACGAACTCCAGGGTGTCCACCAGCAGCATCGGTGGCGGTTTGGTCCCTGCACGGTAGATGTAGGGGGCGTCGGTGAGGATGCCGTTGCGGTTGTCGGCGTCGGCCAGATCGTCCGGGGCCGGCCTGCCCTCGGCGTCACGGCTGAGCGGGCGCCCTTGCTCGTCGATGAGGATGCGCCAGCGCAGAGCACGGGGGCGGTAGCCGGCCGGGGGCAGCCCCGCCACGTGGGGGGCGTGATCGGCCAGGGCTTTGAGGAGCACCCCGCTCACCCCCGCCCACCGGTGCGCGCCGTCGGGGCCCCGGGCAGCTCGGCCCCCTGCTCGGGCACCTGCATCACACCGTTGTCCATGCGGGCGTGGAACCACCGGTAGGTCTCGCGAGGCCCGGAGTAATCGATGCTGTGCAGCATCATCCCGAAGTCCTCGCTGGCCTGGATGGGGCGGCGGGCGGTGGGTGCGCTGAAGGAGGCGGAGAACTCGCGGGTGCCCAGGAAGGGCTGGGAGAAGCAGGCGCCGCGCTCCACGCGGCGGCGGAACTGGTCACGGTACTTGGCCTGGGGGGCGTCGGCGTGCTCGCGCAACCGGATGTGGGCGAAGACGCGGTAGGCCACGTCACGCAGGCCGACCATGTTGCGCTGGTCGCGCTTGGTCTCGGCGTCGAAGCGCACTGCGGGATCGGCCATGGCACGGCGCACCCAGTCGGTAGAGGTGATCTCATCGACCTCGTTGCGGCGCACCGAGAACCAGGCGATGGGGGAAAGCACCTCGATGCGCTCGATGAGGTAGGTGAACTCCGGTTTCCAGAAGATCGCCTCCAGCAGCCCTTTGGCGGCCGAGGGGGTCATCACCGGATAGCTGAACCGCTCGGTCTTGAGCTCGGGACGGGTGAAGCAGGCATAGGGGCCGGTAACCTCGACCGCCAGCGGCGGGGGTCCGCCCCTGTTGGGGGTGGTCAAAGCACATACTCCTGACTGTCGGAGAGTTCGATGCCGCGCAAGGGGTCGTAGTCGCCCAGCCACTCGCACAGGTCGCCCGCCACCGGGGCGAGCAGGCCCGCGGCCTGCCTGCCCACCGCCCCCTTGGGCAGGGTGGCCAGGTAGGGGCGCAGTTCGCGCAACAGCCCGCCCGCGGGCACACCCCGGCGCAGCAGGCCGATCACCTGGCGGACACGCGATTCGGCCTCGGGGACGGCATGGGGGACGACGACGGGGACGGTGTGCTCCTCGATCATCCGGAACAGGGCGGCGGTCTTGGGGAAGTCACAGTCGGTCCGGGCCTTTTGGATCTCCTCGCCGCGCTTTTCGACGCCCTTGCCCGTGAACCGGACGGGGTAGTACCTGCTCAGGGCCTCCAGATCGTCGGGCAGGGCCCGCCCCGGCCCGAAGTAGGCGCGGGTGGCCCCCAGCGCGGCCCCGTAGACGAACTCCCCGCCGGTGCGCAGGCGGCCGTCCTCACCGGCGACCTCGAAGACCACCACCCGTCCCTTGTCCAGGTGCCCCGAGCGGTTGCAGCGGCCGGCCGCCTGCTGCATCGCCTCGGCGGTGGCGAAGGCACGGAACACCTCTGGAAAGTCCAGGTCCACCCCGGCCTCGACCAGCTGGGTCGAGACGACCGCCACCGGGGCGCCCGCGGCATTGAGCCCGGCGATCTCCTCGATGGTCTTTTTACGGTGGAGGGCGACCATTCGGGTGGACAGGTGCAGTACCGGCCCCTTGCCCGCTCCGCGCTCCCGCTGGATCTTCTGGTGCAGCTCGCCGGCCTGGGCGGTGGTGTTACACACCACCAGCACCGAGGCACATCGCGCGGCGCGCTCGGCGACCTGCTGCAGGCTGGGCGCCGGGTCGCACCACCACTCGTAGTCCACCCGGGACAGCTCGGCGTACAGCGGCGCGGGCTCGGTGATGATGTCGCGAGCGCTGATATCCCTGAGCGGGGAGAGTTCGAAGAAAGCGGGCTGGGTTGCCGAGGCCAGCAGCACCGTCACCCCGAAGTGCTCGGTCAGGGTGCGCAGCATCGAGAGGATCGGCACCAGCATCCCATCGGGGAGGGACTGCACCTCGTCCAGCACGATCACCGACCCGGCCAGGTTGTGCAGGCGGCGCGTGGCCGCCGGGCGGCGGTCGAACAGCGACTCGAACAACCGCACGGTGGTGGTGACCACGAAGGGGGCGTCCCAGTTCTCCGCGGCGAGTTTGGCCCACCGGTGCTCGGGGGCGTCGTCGCCGTCGTCGAGGTCCACACCGCTGTGGTGCTCCAGCACGACCGGCTCCTCCCCCTGCCGGTCCAGCAGGTCCCGGTACTCCTGGGCGTTCTGCTCGGTGATCGCGGTGAACGGCACTGCCACGATCACCCGGCGCAGGCCGTGGCGGTGGGCGTGGTGCAGGGCGAATCCGGCCGCGGCGAAGGTCTTGCCCGAGCCCGTCGGGGCGGGGAGGCGGTAGAACCCCTGCGGCCCCTCGGCCGCGGCGACCGCCTGGGCGTAGACCCGGCGTCGGATCCCGTCCACCGGTGTGGGCTTCCGCCTGGCGAGCTTGGCTCGCAGTCCTTCCTCGAAGCGCTCCGCCAGGTCACAGGCACGCACGGGATGCTCGCGGCGCGGCGCGGCGGCGAAGTGCTCCTCGGTGTCGAGGAAGTCGGCGTCGACCACCGCACTGAAGACCATGCGCACCAGCACCTCGACCACCAGCGGATCCCGCGCCGCGGCTTCCTCAAGCCAGACCGGAAAGTCCGGTCCGTCAAGGATCTCGGGTACCCGTGCGGCCACCCGGTCGATGGCCTCCTGGACCAGCGAGGACTGCTCGTTGTCGGCCTCGTCCAGCGCGGCCTCCAAGCCGGCTTTGGAGGGCAGCCCGCCGTGGTGACCGAACACCACCCCACTGAACACGTCCAGTCCGGCCTTATCGGCCAGCCAGGTCCCGGCGTGCTTGTGCGGAACCCCTACTCGGCCGCCGGACGCCTCGGCCCGTAGCAGCCCGTTTTGCCAGGAACAGGCGCCTTTACCGACATCGTGGACGATCCCGAGGTAGGCGGCCAGCTCGCCGGCGCCGAACACCTCCGCGTGGCGCCGTGCCCGTTCCTGCGTACCACGCAGGTGATCTTCGAGCCGATGGCGTCTCCCCCACTCATCAGCGCTATGCCCCCAGAGTTCCATGTCCCCCTCCCGCTTTAAGCGCGTTGAGCTGGAATCTCTGGAACGGTAGCCCACCCCGCCGACAACCGCTGGAGTTTCCGCGAAATGCCTAAAAGATCGACATATGGAACAACTCTGGCCCCAACCGGGCCAGAGTTTCCCATTTTGTCCCGCTACACGCAGAGCGTCCTATTTACGATCCTCGGCGCCGCATGAACCCAGAACAGGCCGGCACCGCCTTGGGCCTCACCCACACCAACGACCTTAACAGGCCGCCTCCTTCTAGGAAGCTCTAGCGCGTAGCGGGTCAATGAATTACCCCGTTGCCCCCAACAGGGCCTTGCGGTGATCTAAGCTCCTCACCGCAAGGCCCGCAGACGCCGCGGGCACGATTCGGACAGAGAGGGAAATTTCATGAGTTACCTACTTCGGACACTCAAGCTGGTCAGGCTGGCGTCAGCTCTAGCCAGGACCGTCCTCTCGCTGCTCAGGATTTTCCCCTGAAATGCGAATAGGTCCTAGAAGGGGGCCTTATTTAACCCCTTCTAGGACCCTCTCCGGGGCCCGAGGACGACCTCCAAATGACTCCTCGGACCCGCTTTCCGAGGATAAGGCAACTCACGCCCGCGTTCGCGAGGCGCCCGATTGCGTTCCTCAACCGCCCCAGAGAGCGGCTGCCTCGTCCACCCGCTCAGGTGGCCCTAGTACCAGTTGTAGTTGCGATCGCTCAGCCGCCCCGGAGGGCGACTGCCACGGCGACCACCGCCATCGGGGTACCCGACGCCTCGGCGGTTGCGATCCTCAGCCGTCCCGGAGGACGGCTGCCACATGATCGCAGGCGACCGCTCCCCCGTGGTGAGGCTGTTGCGATCCTCAGCCGTCCCGGAGGACGGCTGCCACGACCTCTCCGGGGTCGCGCGCGGCCCTGCTGGTGGTTGCGATCCTCAGCCGCCCCGGAGGGCGGCTGCCAC
>NZ_FUWS01000016.1:0-2639 GCF_900167435.1 Marinactinospora thermotolerans DSM 45154 | reverse complement strand
CCTGAACAGCCCGAACACCCGGCCGGACGGCACCGAACCCTAGGGCAGAAACGGGCATGATCCCTGAAAACCTCCCAAACATACTTGGGAACCTCCCTGGGATTCCATGGGCACCGAAGGTTCTCAAGCGTCTCGACCTCCTCCGCCGGATCAACGATGCCCGCGCCGGTCGACGCCGACCAGAATACTTCTCGGTCGAGGACGCCCCTCCCTCGTGGAGCGGAATACACCGCGCCCGCGCGTTCTATCCCGGTTCACCCCACAACGGCTTGATCGCAACGCGCCCGCCCGGCAGAAAAGGCACAGCCCGGAAGGGACGCCCCCACAGCGGCAGCGACAAGCCGGGACCGGACGGCATGATCTGGAGGCGGCGCTGCCGGGGCCGTGTCCTACCGGCTGAGGAGCACGATCGAGGGCCGGGTTCCGAACAGGCTGACCGGGATGGCCTCGCGCAGCCGGAGCCCCGCCCCCTCCGCGTGCGCGATGTGCTCCTCGGGCTCGTGCAGGAGGAGCACCACGGTCCCCTGGGGGGTGAGCACCCGCTCGATCTCGCCGTAGAAACGCCCCGGCCCTCCCGCCAGCCTGGCGCGCGCCTCGACCTGGCGCCCCCATGGCGGGTTGCTGACGATCCGGTCGACGGTGGCGGGGCCGAGGGGAAGCCGACCGGCGTCGGCGACCGCCCAAGCCGTCTCGCCCGCCTCGCCGCCGGCCGCCGCCACCCCGTTGGCGGCCGCCTTGGCGGTGATGTCGGCGCCATGGTCGGTTCCGACGATCCTGGCCTCGGGGGCGATGGCGCGGGCCTCGATCGGGATCGTGCCCGTCCCACAGCAGGGGTCGAGCACCCGCATGCCCGGTTCGATGCCGGCCAACCGGGCCATGGCCGCCGCGAGCGGGGGGTGGGTGGTGCCCGGCGTGGACGCCTCCTTGTAGGTGCGGCGGTGCAGCGGCCGGTCGGCGAGGCGCAACGCCAGCACCGCCTGGGCCCCCTCGACCGTGACCCGCAGGGAGAGTCCCCCCTGCGGGGGCGCGGTACCGCCCCGGCGGGAGTGGTAGGGCAATCGCAGCAGCCCGGCCACCCTCTCCCCCACGACGTCCTCGATGTCGTACCTGTTGTAGTTGCGCTTTCCGAGGAAGGAGGCCGCGACGTCCACTCCCGGGACCGCGGCGGAGCCCCCACTCGCGCGCCGGACCTCCAGGAGCTCCTTCAGGACCGTCTCGTCCACGAGCTCGCCGAAGAGTGCCAGGTCGGCCTTTGTGTGCCCCACACCCTCGACGACCCCGGCCAGGAGGAACAGGTCGTCCACGGTCCGAAGGCCGAGGTCGGGCCGTGGAGCGGTGTACCAGACCTCGCGGTGACGCAGGCGTTCGACCCGGCCCAGCCCCCGCTCCTCGATCTCCCGCGCCGCGACGTCCTCAAGGCCGCGCAGGGTCCGCGCCATCAAGCGCACAGCCATCGGTCACCGTTTCCTTCCTGGGCGCGTGGGGTGGGGGCGCGTGTCCGGCCGGATCCGACGGAAGGCGGACGTCCACGCCCGGGTCAGCCTACCCCCGCCGAACGAGGCGGTCCGCGCCCCGCGATGTCCCCGGAAGCGGCCCGAACCGCCGGGCTTCCCGCCGGCAGGGCGGCCCGGTCGTCATGTCCGTCCCGGGATCGGGTAGGGGCGGGGGAAGGGATCACCGCGCCGCCACCGTGCGGCGCCCGACCGTCTGGAAGGGGGGAGTCAGGTGGATGGCGATGTGCTGTTGTGGTCGGCCCTGATCGCGGTCCTCGTCGTCGGCGCGGTCACCGCGATCCTGCTGCGTGGGCGGCGGGAACGCGCGGAGCGCAACCGGCCGCCCCGCGATCCGCGCCGTCTGGGCCAAGACGACGCGGTCCGGCCGCATGAGGCGAGTGATCGGGCCTCCGGTCGCAATGCCTGGATGCGCGGCGGGGACGGCGGCTGACCATCGGGGAAGAGGACCCCTTATATATGTGTGAACCCTGGCGAGCGGGTGCTCGCCAGGGTCTTCCCTGGGAAGGAAGTCGTGGGCGGTGTGGTGGCCGCCGGTTGGTGTGGGTTAGTAGAAGAGGCCGTCGTTGGTGGAGGCGGTGACGTTGACTTCACCGGCGCCCTTGGGGCCGGCGAAGGAGGCGTTCTCCTCGTAGAAGGAGCCGCCGCCCCAACCGCCCCAGCCGCCACCCCAGCCGCCGCCCCAGCCGCCGCCGAAGCCCCAGCCGTCGCCGCCGGCGAAGCTGGTGACGTCCCATTCGGCCGCGCCGTAGGGGCCGGCGAAGGAGGCGCTCTCGTTGAACAGGGAGCCTCCGCCCCCGAACCCGCCCCCGATGCTCGCGTTGGCCGCACCGGCGATTCCCATGGCCATCGGCACCGTGAGGAGGCCGACGGTCACACCGCGCTTGATCCAGCTCATGTCGTGCTCCCTTGTCGTTGACAGGAGTGTGGGCACTGCCGGGCCGGCCGTTCGTCGTGGTGAAAGGGGGCCGGTGCCGGCGTGAGGGTGGTGACCCTCGCCCCCCAGCTACCAGAACCCATAGTGGCCAATCAGTGACAACGAGTGTCGATCTTCACGTTCGCAACGAGCAACCCACCACCCCACCAACCACCACAACCCCCCTTATCACCAACAAAAAACACCACCAC
>NZ_FUWS01000005.1:220892-438163 GCF_900167435.1 Marinactinospora thermotolerans DSM 45154 | reverse complement strand
TGCGGTGGCCAAGGGCAATGTCACGCGGATCATCGGTCCCAACTGTCCGGGGTTGATCACGCCGGGGCAGTCCAACGCGGGCATCATTCCGGCTGATATCACCAAGCCGGGGCGGATCGGGTTGGTGTCGAAGTCGGGCACGTTGACCTATCAGATGATGTATGAGCTGCGTGACATTGGTTTCTCCACGTGTGTGGGGATCGGTGGGGACCCGATCATCGGGACCACGCACATCGATGCGCTGGCGGCGTTCGAGGCCGACCCCGACACTGACGCGATCGTGATGATCGGTGAGATCGGTGGGGACGCCGAGGAGCGTGCGGCGGAGTTCATCAAGGCCAATGTGACCAAGCCGGTGGTGGGCTACGTGGCCGGGTTCACCGCGCCGGAGGGCAAGACGATGGGGCATGCCGGGGCGATCGTGTCGGGGTCCTCCGGCACGGCCGCGGCGAAGAAGGAGGCCCTGGAGGCCGCCGGCGTCAAGGTCGGCAAGACTCCCAGCGAGACGGCCAAGCTCGCTCGCGAGCTGTTCTGACGACAGCCGGGACCGCATCCCACGGAGCCCGCCGCGACACGTTCGCGGCGGGCTCCGTCGTGTGTCGGGCAGACCGCGCGCTCCGCGCCTTCGGCCGGGGAGATCCACCGCGCGGCGCGGACGCGCGTTCCCCACGGCCGTGCCGCCGGCACGGTAGGGCCGGGCCGAGGCCTCATCCGCTCCTCGCGGCCGGCACGGCCGGCCCAGCGGCAACCCCGGCGCCTGACGGCTGACAAGGCGCGAGACGGACACTCAGAGCCGTCTGCGGCCATCTCCCGCCGTTCCCCCGCGGATCCCGGAGCCTCCGACACGCCAGGGGCGGCAACGGGCGGTCCGACCCGGCGGCTGCGACCATGGAGGCGTGAGCGCGCCCCCTGGACCCCCTGTGCACCGTGACGGACCCCACGCCACCGGACGCCGCCCGCCCGCAGGCACCCCGGCCGCGGCCACACCGGTGAGCGAGGACGCCCGCAAGCTCTACGCCTCCGGCGGCCTGGGCGCGGCCTGGGCCGCCGGGATCGGCCTGGCCACGCTCACCACGCTCATGCTGGTGGGCTGGGTGGCGGCGCCGCACGCGAGCTTCGGGGAGGACATCGGCGACGTGTTCCGCGTCGCGGTCCAGGCGTGGCTCGTCGGCCACCACGTGGGGGTCGAGATCCCAGGGGGCCACCTCGGGTTTCTCCCGATCGGCCTGGTCGTGCTGCCCGGGCTGCTGCTCTACCGGGCGGGCCAGTGGCTGGCGCGCAGTTGTCACCTGCCGAGGCTGCGCCACGCCTTCCGGGCCGCGCTGGCGCTCGCCGGACCCTACGCGGCCATCGCGGGGACGCTCGCGCTCGTGGGCCGGACCGAGGACGTGCGCCCCGACATGACCCAGTCGCTCATCGACGGGTTCGTGCTGGCGTTCCTGGCCGGAGGGCTGGGGGTGCTGCGCAGGCTGCTCAAGGACAAGGGCATCGCCTGGCGCCAGCTGTCGGGCATCATGCCGGCCCGGCCCCGCTCCCTGCTGGCCGGGACCCTCAGCGCCACCGCCGTCCTCCTCGCGGTCGGCGCGCTGCTGTTCCTCGTCGCGCTGGCGACGTCCTTCGGCGAGGTCGTCGAGATGACGCGCGGGCTGGAGCCAGGTCCGGTCGGCGGTGTGCTCCTCGCCCTACTGCAACTGCTCTACCTGCCCAACGCGGTGATCTTCGGAATGTCCTACGCGGCCGGCCCCGGGTTCGCCCTGGGGACCGGGACCGCGGTCGCGCCCACCGGAGTGGTCCTGGGGCCCCTGCCGCACCTGCCGGTGCTCGCCGTGCTGCCCGACAGCGGTCCGGCGCCGATCCTGTCGCTGTTCGCCCTCATCGCGCCCTTCCTGGCCGGTGGCATCGGCGGAGTGCTGACGGTGCGCAGCGCGCCCACCGCGGTCAGCGAGGCGGCCCCCCTCTGGGGGTTCGTCTGCGGACTGCTCACGGGCGCGCTGTGCGCGGCGCTGGCGCTCCTGGCCGGCGGGCCGCTCGGGACCCAGCGGCTCGCCGAGGTCGGGCCGTCGCCCTGGCAGGTGGGACTGGTCGTGGCGCTCGAAGTGGGGGTGGCCGCCGCGGTCGCGGCCTGGTTCGCCAACTGGCGGCACATCCGCGTCCGGCCGGAGCCGGCCGAACCCGCGACGGAGCCCGAGAGGACCCGGGGGACGTGGGCACGGCGCCCCCGATCCCTGCGGATCCCCTTCCCGCTCCGGTGGCCGCAGAAGGCGCGCCGACGCGGTTCCCACGACGAGGACGGGGAGGACGCCGAGGGGCTCTACGGCATCAGCTACGAGGCGGACGGACCCTCCGCCGACCGTGACACCGCGGTGCCGGCGTCCCGTCCCGGCAAGGAGGGCGACGCCGGCACCGACCGGTGACGGCGGCGGCTACCGGGCGCCGCTCAGCGCCGGCAGGTACTCGGCGGGAACGCCGCGTTCGGCGAGCGCGTCGCGCAGGGCGGTGTCGCACTCGGCCTGCGTCACGGAGGTGTGCGAACGCGCCGAGCAGTCCTGCCAGGCGGCGATCTCCTCGCCGAACACCAGGTAGCCGATCATGGTGCCGGCGGAGAACAGGACGCCGGCCCAGCCCAGCACCATGCTCAGCACCGCTCCGGGGGCGGGGACCCGGTTGGCCCGGGCGGACTTGCGGGCGCGACGGCCCTGCACGATGCCGAAGACCGACAGGACCACGCCGAAGGGCGGGAGCAGGAGACCCGCGGTGGCGAAGAACAGACCCCACAGGCCGCCTCGTTCCACGGTGGGCTGCTGCCCGTCGGACGGGGACGTGGACGGCTCGTTCGTCACTGGGGCTCCTTGTTGCTGAAGGAAGGGGCTGATGGCATCGACCCGGGCGGCCCGGTCGAGCCCGGAGCGCGGTGGCGCCGACGGTCTCCGTTGCGTGGTGCCGCCCGCACCGATGTGGGTCTCTTGGGGTAGACGCTACCTGTAGGGATAGGGTGTCCAAGCGGATGGGGCGCAGGAGCGCCCCGCCACGTTTTGTCGATGGCGTACCCGCATCCCGGATGCCGCGCGTTCGCACCGCGCCCCCGGGAACGGGGGCCGACGGTCCCCGCATCGTTTTCCCACGAGGAGGAAGCACACTGTCGGCGCGAGTAGTCGTCCTCATCTCCGGCACGGGCAGCAACATGGCCGCACTGCTCGACGCCGCCGCCGATCCGGGCTACGGCGCGACGATCGTCGCGGTCGGGGCCGATCGTGAGGCTCCGGGCCTCCTCCACGCGCGACGAGCCGGAGTCCCCACGTTCGTCACCGCGTTCGCCGACTACGCCGATCGGGGCGAGTGGAACGCGGCGCTGGCCGATCGCATCGCCGAGTACGAGCCGGACCTCGTGGTCTCCGCGGGGTTCATGCGCATCCTCGGACCCGAGGTGGTGGGCCGCTATGCGGTGGTCAACATCCATCCCGCGTTGCTGCCGGCCTTCCCCGGCGCGCACGCCGTCCGCGACGCTCTCGCCTACGGGGTCCGGGTGACGGGCGCGACGGCGCACTTCGTCGACGAGGGCGTGGACACCGGCCCCGTCATCGAGCAGGTCACGGTCCGGGTGGAACCCGACGACGACGTCGCCTCCCTGCACGAGCGGATCAAGACGGTCGAGCGCGGAATGCTCGTGGACGTCGTGGGCCGCCTCGCCCGGGAGGGGTGGACCCTCCAGGACCGCAACGTGCGGTTCGGCCGGCCGGCCGAACCGCGGGGAAGTATCGAAGATCCCGGCTACGCGACAGAGGAGAACCGGTGAGCCAGCAGGCCGTTCGGCGTGCGTTGATCAGCGTTTACGACAAGACCGGGCTGGAGGAGCTGGCCCGTGGGCTCGCGGAGGCCGGGGTGGAGATCGTCTCCACCGGCTCCACGGCGGCGCGGCTGACCGCCGCCGGGGTCGAGGTGGTCCCGGTCGAGAACGTGACGGGGTTCCCGGAGTGCCTTGAGGGCCGGGTCAAGACCCTGCACCCGGGCATTCACGCGGGACTGCTCGCCGACCGGACGAAGGAGGCGCACCGGGCGACACTGGAGGAGCTCGGGATCGCGCCCTTCGATCTGGTCGTGGTCAACCTCTACCCGTTCCGCGAGACGGTGGCCTCGGGCGCCTCCCCGCAGGAGTGCATCGAGAAGATCGACATCGGCGGCCCGGCGATGGTGCGCGCGGCGGCGAAGAACCACGCGAGCGTGGCGGTGGTCGTCGATCCCGCCGGGTACGGTGACGCGCTCCAGGCCGTGCGCTCCGGCGGGTTCACGCCGGCCCAGCGCAAGCGGCTGGCGGCGCGGGCCTACGCCCACACGGCCGCCTACGACGCGGCGGTCGCCTCCTGGTTCGCCGAGTCCTACGCTCCCGACGAGGTGGAGCGGGAGACGGGATGGCCGGACTTCACGGCCGTCGCCTACGAGCGTGCCGCGACGCTGCGCTACGGGGAGAACCCGCACCAGAAGGCGGCGCTGTACCGAAGCGGCGAGTCCACGGGCGAGGGCCTGGCCGGCGCCGAGCAGCTGCACGGCAAGGAGATGTCGTACAACAACTACGTCGACGCCGACGCCGCGCTGCGCGCCGCCTACGACTTCGCCGACCCGTGTGTGGCGATCATCAAGCACGCCAACCCGTGCGGGATCGCGGTGGGCGCCGACATCGCCGAGGCGCACCGCAAGGCGCACGCCTGCGACCCGGTCTCGGCCTACGGCGGTGTCATCGCGACGAACCGCCCGGTGACGCGGGAGATGGCCGACCAGGTCGCCGAGATCTTCACCGAGGTGGTCGTCGCCCCGGACTTCGAGCCGTCGGCGGTCGAGGTGCTGACCCGTAAGAAGAACATCCGGCTGTTGAAGGTGACGGCGCCGGACCGCGCTGCCCGGCCGGAACTGCGGGCGATCAGCGGTGGCGTGCTGTTGCAGGCCGTCGACGCGATCGACGCGCCCGGCGACGACCCGGCCGCCTGGGAGCTGCGGGCCGGGGCCCCGGCCGACGAGGCGACACTGGCCGACCTGGCGTTCGCCTGGCGCGCGGTGCGCTCGGTCAAGTCCAACGCGATCCTGCTGGCGGCGGGCCGGGCCACCGTGGGAGTGGGGATGGGACAGGTCAACCGGGTGGACTCGGCCCGGCTGGCGGTCTCGCGGGCCGGGGAGCGCGTGCGCGGCTCGGTCGCGGCCAGCGACGCGTTCTTCCCCTTCGCCGACGGTCTGGAGGTGCTGACCGAGGCGGGGGTGCGCGCGGTGGTCGAGCCGGGCGGTTCCGTGCGTGACGAGGAGGTCATCGCGGCGGCCGAGCGGGCCGGTGTGACGCTGTACTTCACCGGTACGCGGCACTTCTTCCACTGATCGGACAGGGGCGCGGGGCCGCGGGGCGAGGACCCGCGGCCCCGTCGCGTGCCCGGGAGATCGGAGGATCCCACGAAGGGGATCGGGGAACGGCGGGGGCGGTTCGGCGATCTCTCCGACGCGGCACCGCAGGCGGGTGGAACAATGGGGACCGTGAGCGCACAGATTCTCGATGGTAAGGCGACCGCCGCGGCGATCCGGGCGGAGTTGAAGGAACGTGTCAGCGCGCTGCGGGCCAAGGGCGTTGTCCCCGGCCTGGGCACGGTGCTGGTGGGCGATGACCCGGGGAGCCACTCCTATGTCGCGGGCAAGCACCGCGACTGCGCCGAGGTCGGCATCCACAGCATCCGCCGCGACCTGCCGGCCACGGCGACGCAGGCCGAGGTCGAGGCGGCCGTCGAGGAGCTGAACGCCGATCCCGCCTGCACCGGGTACATCGTGCAGCTCCCGCTCCCCAAGGGGCTCGACGAGAACCGGGTGCTGGAGCTCATCGACCCGGCCAAGGACGCCGACGGTCTCCAGCCGTCGAACCTGGGGCGCCTGGTGTTGATGCAGCAGGCGCCGCTGCCGTGCACGCCGCGCGGCATCGTGGAGCTGCTCAACCGCTACGACGTGCCGCTCAAGGGCGCCGAGGTGGTGGTCGTGGGGCGTGGCGTCACGGTGGGCCGGCCGCTGGGGCTGCTGTTGACGCGGCGCAGCGAGAACGCGACGGTGACCCTGTGCCACACCGGCACCCGCGACCTCGCCGAGCACACTCGCCGGGCCGACATCGTGGTGGCCGGGGCCGGGGTTCCGGGGCTGATCACGGCCGACATGGTGAAGCCGGGAGCGGCGGTGCTGGACGTGGGCATCACCCGGACCGAGGCCGGACTGGTCGGTGACGTCGCCCTCGACGTGCGCGAGGTGGCCGGGCACGTCGCGCCCAACCCCGGCGGGGTCGGACCGATGACCCGGGCGATGCTGCTGGTCAACGTGGTCGAGGCGGCGGAGCGTCAGGTCGGCTGACCGATGTGGACGGGCGGCGGTAGGCGGGGTCCTGCCGGCGCCGTGGTCCACGCGTTCGCGGGGCCTCCTGGCGGTGAGGCCCCGGAGTCGTCAGCTCGCCTTGCGCCGGCGTTCCATCACCGGCATGGGGCGCACCAGGCCCAGGGCGACGACCTCGTTGGCGAGCCGGGTGCGTCGGTTGGGGCCTTCGGGAACGCGGAATTTCTGGTAGAGCCTGAGTAGGTGTTGTTTGACGGCGGCCTCGGTGACGACCAGGTCCTCGGCGATCTCCCGCGCGGTGGCCGGGGCGACGAACGCCTCGTCCGACAGGGCGGGGCGGCACAGCGAGGTGAGGACGTCGAGTTCGCGGCGGGTGAGCTCGGGGGCCGCGCCGCGGCGCAGCTCCACTTCGGGGTTGAGCTCCTCGCGGGGCAGTCCGCCGATCTTGCATCGGGCGGCCCCGAAACTCATGACGTCGCCCTCTTCGAGGACCCGGCGGGCGATGGGGCGGCCGTTGACGCGGGTTCCGTTGCGGGAGAGGCCGAGGTCGACGACATAGACGTAGGGGCCACGACGCACCAGCTCAGCGTGCAACTGCGACACACTCGGGTCGTTGAGCCGGATGTCGACGCCCTGTCCGCGTCCGATGGTGGTGACCTCGGCGCCCAGGGGCTGGATGTCACCGCTCTCCTCGACCCGTATGTAGGGCCCGTCCACGGTTGTTCCTCCCAAACTGGGGCGCGACCGATGAGATTGGTTGCGACGGGGCGCGACAGGGTGCATGGAGGTCGGGGTGGTCCGTGTGGGGGTCGCTGGCTGAGTGGGGTTCATAGGGGGCTGTCCTCGCTCACCGTGGCACTCATCTCATCACTGGTTACCCGGACCTCGGCATTTCTACGCTCTTACTCCCGGGTAAGGCCGCCATCTCGGGAGCTAAGAGGCATTTCACGGAGATACGGTCAGGCTTTAGTGGAACCCGATTGTGGCCGTTTCGGTAGTGCCGTAGTTGAAGCGAGCGTAGGCTCGCCTCAACACCGAAGCTGTGGCCAGTAACGATGTGTAATCGTACCGTTGCGTTCGTTCCCTGATCTTGCGGCTGGTCCGGTTTCGGTCCAGGCATAATCGGTCATGGCCGGTCCGCGCCACAGTGCTCATCGCCACAGTGACCGGCCCATCAAGGCGTGCGCTAGCGTGAGGTTTACGGTGAGCCAAAAAACGGTGGAGGTAGCGGTAGCACCCCGAGAAGCCCCCGAGGAGGACCCCGCGTCGGACGTGTCGACGCCCGCGGAGGTCCCCGGCTGGCTGTCCCAGGTCCCCTACTTCCTGGTCCTGGCGACCATGGCCGCGGGCATCGTGGTCGTCGCGGCGGCCTATTTCAAGAGGGGGCCCGCCCTCATCGCCGGCGCGCTGTTGCTGGGAGCGGTCTTCCGGGGCTTCCTCCCCGCGGAGCGGGTCGGCATGCTCGCGGTGCGGCGGCGATGGATCGACGTCGTCACCCTCGTCTCGCTTGCGGTGCTGCTGATCGCGTTGGCCTGGGTCGCCCCGAAGCTGTAGGTTCGCCCTCGAATAAGCTTGATATCGAGATACCGCACCGGCGGTTCCGGTGAAGTCGACGCACGGCCTGGCCCCTCCTGCGGTGGGCCTGTTCGGCGCCCTCGCCAGGGGACGGGCGGTGCGCGGTGCTCCGGTGGAATCCGGCGGGTCGCGCGCGCGGCCTCCAGCCACATGACGACCGGCCGAAACGAAGGGACAGCCACACAGCCATGGCCAAGATCAAGGTTGAGAACCCTGTAGTAGAGCTCGACGGCGACGAGATGACCCGGATCATCTGGTCCTTCATCAAGGACCGGCTCATCCTGCCCTACCTCGACGTCGACCTGAAGTACTACGACCTCGGCATCGAGGAGCGCGACCGCACCGACGACCAGATCACCGTCGACGCGGCCAACGCCATCAAGGAGTACGGCGTCGGCGTCAAGTGCGCCACCATCACGCCCGACGAGGCGCGGGTCGAGGAGTTCGGCCTCAAGAAGATGTGGCGTTCGCCCAACGGGACCATCCGTAACATCCTGGGCGGCGTCGTCTTCCGCGAGCCGATCATCGCCTCCAACGTCCCGCGGCTCGTCCCGGGGTGGACCAAGCCGATCATCATCGGCCGTCACGCCCACGGTGACCAGTACAAGGCGACCGACTTCAAGGTCCCCGGCCCGGGCACGGTCACGATGACCTACACCCCGCAGGACGGCGGCGAGCCGGTCGAGTTCGAGGTCGCCAACTTCCCCGAGGGCGGCGGCGTCGCCATGGGCATGTACAACTACCGCAAGTCCATCGAGGACTTCGCGCGGGCCAGCTTCAACTACGGCCTCGACCGCAAGTACCCGGTCTACATGTCCACCAAGAACACGATCCTCAAGTCCTACGACGGCATGTTCAAGGACGTGTTCGCCGAGATCTTCGAGAACGAGTTCAAGGACAAGTTCGAGGCGGCCGGCCTCACCTACGAGCACCGGCTGATCGACGACATGGTCGCCGCCGCGCTGAAGTGGGAGGGCGGCTACGTCTGGGCCTGCAAGAACTACGACGGTGACGTCCAGTCCGACACGGTCGCCCAGGGCTTCGGCTCGCTCGGCCTGATGACGTCGGTCCTGCGCACCGCTGACGGCCGCACGGTCGAGGCCGAGGCCGCCCACGGCACGGTCACCCGCCACTACCGTCAGCACCAGCAGGGCAAGCCGACCTCGACGAACCCGATCGCGTCGATCTTCGCCTGGACCCGCGGTCTGGAGCACCGGGGCAAGCTCGACAACACCCCTGCGGTGATCGAGTTCGCCACGACGCTGGAAGACGTCGTCATCAAGACGGTCGAGGGGGGTCAGATGACCAAGGACCTCGCCCTGCTCGTCGGCGGCGACCAGGAGTGGCTGACCACCGAGCAGTTCCTCGCCGCGCTGGACGAGAACCTCCAGAAGCGTCTGGCCTAGGCCCACGCCCTAGGAGACAGGGCCGTCTCGTCCGGATCGCGGACGGGGCGGCCCTTCGCCACGCTCGGGACGGCCGGGGCCCGGCGCGGCATTGCCGTGCTTTGGGCCAGGTCACCCGAGGTGTTGACCCGGATCGGGCTAGTCTCGTAGATGACGACGAGAAAGCGTCCCGCAAGCCGGCGTGCCGGCCGTGCGTCCGCTGGGGGGTAGGTGCACGGTGCGGGCACGCCGCCGAAGGCCCGTCGCCCGCGGCTACGCGGGACGGCGGGCCTTCCACGTGCCGGCCCGGGCGCCGCGGTCGTGTCCGACGCGGGCCGGGCGGGGCCCGGCTACTCCTGCATCGCGGACTCGGGGATCTCCTCGCCCGCCTGCATGGCGGCGAACATCTCCGCCGAGCGCGCCTCGTCCCACAGCACCACCGAACCGACCGCCAGGGTCGGGGTCGAACCGATGGGGATCGCGGTGGTGGCGGGGTCCTCGCGCATCGCCAGGGCCATTCCCGCGAGGTCGCTCAGGTGGTCGCCCTCGTCCACGTTGAAGGTCGCGGTGCCGCTGGTGACCAACGGGACCACCCGGAAGGGGTTGAGCAGGGTCCCGGGGGAGGTCGCCTTGGCGACCAGCGCGCTGAAGAACTCCCGCTGCCGCTGGATGCGGTCGAGGTCGGCGCGTGCCGAGGCGCGCGTGCGCACGTACCCCAGCGCGGTCGCACCGTCCATCTCCTGGCAGCCGGCCTGGATGTCCAATCCTGCCTTGGGGTCGCTCATCGGCTCCTCGGGACACATCTCGACCCCGCCGACCGCGTCGACGATGTCGACGAACCCGGCGAAGCCGATCTCCACGTAGTGGTCCACGCGCACCCCGCTGGCCTGTTCGAAGGACTGCACGAGCGTGGCGGGGCCACCCCCGAGGGCGTCGGAGAAGGCCGCGTTGATCTTGTTCTCGCCGATGCCGGGGATGGGGACATAGGAGTCGCGTGGGACGCTGATGATCGAGGGGCGGCCGCTGTCTGGCACGTACAGCACCATGATCGTGTCCGTGCGCTTGCCCTCGGCGCGGCCGGTGCGCAGGTCGTTCATGTCCTCGTCGCTGAGGCCCTCGCGGCTGTCGGAGCCGACGATCATGTAGGTCGTGCCGGGCTGGTCGTCGGGGCGGCCCTCGTAGTCGGGCAGCGCCTCGACCCGCTGGAGCCGCGAGTCGGCCCACAGGTAGAACGCCGCGGGCAGCACCACCAGCAGGACGAGGACGATGGTCCACGTCCGGCGCCGGCGCCGGCGCCGCTCCTCGCGGTCGCGGCGGGCCCGTCCCGAGCCGTCGTAGACGCGGCCACCCCGCCCTCCGCCGGGAGGTCGGGACCCGCCCCCGGACGCGCGGTGACGCTCGCGCGCCTCCTCCGCCGGGGTCCGTGGTAGACGCCGCGTGGGCTCGGAGGCTCCGGAACGCTGTTCGGAGCCGCGCGGCCGGTACAGTCTCTCGATCTCCTCGGGCATCCCGCCGCCCGCGGGACGACGGAACACCCCGGTGCGGTCGTGGTCGTCGGCTCCCCGGCGGCCTCGCTGACGGGGGTCTGGCCTGTCACCCATAGCTCTCGTCGCCCATCCGTTCCTGGCAGCGTGGGGTCGTTGCGTCCGGTAGGACTCGCCACATGGTATTTCGGTTCCGGAGCGGACAGGGGAGAGCCGGCTGTCACCACCGGGCCCTAGGGTCCTGCCATGGACGAGACGATCACCGTCGCCCACCCCATCAAGCCCCGCCTGCTACGGGCGCGGATCAGGCACACGGCGTATCGGCGCGCGCCCGGCCGTGACGCCCGGCCGACGGCCGAGGCGACGGGAACCAGGACGGCCGGGACGGACGGCGCGGGCCCGGCGCAGGTGGCGCGCCGCGCGGTCCGCCGCAGGCCGTCCCGCCGCGCGGGGTGAGCGGACGACGGGCACGGGCTCAGCGCACCCGGTGGGCTCCCTGGGCGGCGACGGCGACCCGGAACTCCGGCTCCCGCCACCCCTTCTCGACGAACGCCTTGGCCACGCGGGCGCGCACGTCCGCCAACCGGTCCCGGGGGACCAGGGCGATCGCGCTGCCACCGAAGCCGCCGCCGGTCATGCGGGCACCGCGCGCGCCCGCCGCGCACGCCGCTTCGACGGCCGTGTCCAGTTCGGGACAGGAGATCTCGAACTGGTCGCGCATGGACAGGTGCGAGGCGGTCAGGACCCGGCCGACCTCGGGAAGGTGTCCGCTGCGGAGCAGCCCCACGGTCGCGTTGACCCGGTGGATCTCGGTGACCACGTGCTGGACCCGTCCGCGCAGTACCGGATCCCTCAGGGAGCGCAGCGCGCCCGGCAGGTCCTCGACGTCGCGCAGCGCCGCGACGCCGAGCAGGCGCGCGGCGCGCTCGCACTCGGCGCGGCGGGCCGCGTAGCCGCTGCCGCTCGCGGCGAGGGCGTGCTGGACCCGCGTGTCGATGACGAGCAGCCGCAGGTCGTGTTCCTCCAGGGCGAGCGGTATCTCGCGCCCGCCCTCGCTACGGCAGTCGAGGAAGAACGCGTGACCGGCCGAGCAGCGCAGGGACGCGCTCTGGTCCATGATCCCTGTCAGCGCGCCGACGAAGTCGTTCTCGGCGCGCCGGGCCAGGCGGGCCATGGCGACCGGGTCGCCGGCCAGGTCGGCCAGTCCGAAGGCGTCCACCACGGCGAGCAGCGTGGCGCACTCCAGCGCCGCGGAGGACGACAGCGCGGCGCCGACCGGCAGGTCGGAGTCGAGCAGCAGCCGGGCGCCCGCTGAAGGGCCGGCCAGGTGGCCGGCCTCGCGCAGGGCCCAGAACACGCCGGCGACATAGGCGCCCCAGCCGCCGACGGACCCGCGGCCGTCGGGTGTGACGGCCAGTTCGTGGGGGTGGAAGCGGACGGTCTCGCCGGGCCGCTGGACGCTGCGCGCCTCGACCACGCCGTCATCGGTGCGGGCGAGCGCCGCGCTGACCCCCCAGGGCAGCGCGAGGGGCAGCACCAGACCCTCGTTGTAGTCGGTGTGCTCTCCCATGAGGTTGACCCGGCCCGGCGCGCGCCACACCCCGTCGGGGGCCAGCCCCTCGTAGGCGGCGGTGAAGGCGGCGGCGAGCTCGTCGGCGTCCACGCTCGGGCTCACCCGCCACCGCTGTGGTGTGGTCGCGGCCGCCGACGGAGGGGCGGAGCGCCGTCCCAGCATCGACAGCAGACGACGTATCGGTCTCACAGTCTGTCCTCCGGAAGGTTTCCGGCCATGGCCGTGGTGTGGAAGGCCCAGGCGTCGGACACGATCTGCTCCAGCCGTGGATACCGGGGACGCCAGCCCAGCACCTCCCGGGCGCGGGAGCCGGAGGCGACGAGGACCGCGGGGTCACCGGGACGCCGCGCGGCGGTGACGGCCGGGATCGGATGCCCGGTCACCTCCCTGCACACCTCGACGACCTGGCGCACGGAGAATCCGGTTCCGTTGCCGAGGTTGTAGATCTGGTGGGTCCCCGGCACGCAGCGCCCCAGGGCGAGCAGGTGGGCGTCGGCCAGGTCGGTCACGTGGATGTAGTCGCGCACGCAGGTGCCGTCCTCGGTGGCGTAGTCCTCGCCGTAGAGCGAGACGGACTCGCGCAGCCCCAGGGCGACCTGGAGCACGATCGGGATCAGGTGGGTCTCGGTCGCGTGGCGCTCCCCGAAGCGGCCGTGGGCGCCGGCGACGTTGAAGTAGCGCAGGCTCACCGCGCCGATGCCGTGCATGCGGGCGTGCTCGCTCAGCGCGGCGTCGATGGCGGCCTTGGTGGCGCCGTAGGGGTTGGTGGGCCGTACGGGCGCCTCTTCGGGGATCGGTACGGACTCGGGTTCACCGTAGACGGCGGCGGTGGAGGAGAAGACGATGGCGCGCACCCCCGTGGCGCGCATGGCCTCCAACAGGGCGAGGGAGACGCCGACGTTGCCCTCCCAGTACAGCTCGGGGTGGGCGACGGACTCCGGCACGATCGAGCGCGCCGCGAAGTGCAGCACCGCGTCGATCCCGTGGGACAGGATCGCGGCGGCGTGCTCGCGCACGTCCCCCTCGACGAAGGCCGCCCCCTCGGGTACCGCGTCGCGGTGTCCGGTCGACAGGTTGTCGAGCACGACGACGTCGTGCCCCGATTCGACCAGGCGGGACGCCACCACACTGCCGATGTAACCGGCGCCCCCGGTGACCAGGACCCTCATTGCCTACCCCGTTTCCTTTCGTGAAGCGTCGGTGTCACGCCACCAGGGCGCCGCGCAGCCGGTCGGCGGCGGTCTCCGGTGTGACGTCGTTGATCCAGGTGCCCATGCCGGACTCGGCTCCGGCGAGGTACTTCAACCGGTGCGCGGCCCGTCTGACCGTGAACACTTGGAGGTGGAGACCGAACTCCGGGTCATGGGCGCCCGAGGCGTCCACGGGGGACTGGTGCCACGCCGCGATGTAGGGGGTGGGCGTGTCGAACAGCGCGTCGAAGGCGCCCAGGAGGCGGGGCAGGAGGCGGGCGAGCCCGTCACGCTGGGAGTCGTCGAGGGAGGGCAGGTCGGGGACCCTGCGCAGCGGGAAGAGGCGGATCTCGTAGGGCCAGCGGGCCGCGGCGGGGACGAGGGCGATCCACTCGGCGTCCTCGGCCACCACCCGCCGTCCCGCGGCGCGTTCGGCCGCCACGACATCGTCGAACAGGTTCGTCCCCGCCCGTTCGCGATGCCGGCGGGCCGTGGCCTGCATGCGGGCGATGCGCGGAGGTACGAAGGGATAGGCGTAGATCTGGCCGTGGGGGTGGTGGAGGGAGACCCCGATCTCCTCGCCGCGGTTCTCGAACGGGTAGACGTGCGCGACCTCGGGCAGGGCGTTGAGCGCCGCCGTCCGGTCGGCCCACGCCTCGATCACGGTCCGGACGCGCCGGGGCGCGAGGCGGGAGAAGGAGCCCTCGTGCTCGGAGGTGAAGCAGACGACCTCGCAGCGTCCGGCACCCGGGCGCGCTTCGAGCGCGGGGTCGGCCTGCTCCGGGGTGGGGAGGGGGGAAGGGGCCAGGGACGGGAAACGGTTCTCGAAGACGACGACGTCGTAGTCGGGGGCGGGGATCTCCGAGGCCCGGCCGGCTCCCCCCGGGTCGAGGGGGCAGGCGTCGGCCGGAGGGAGGAAGGTGCGGTCCTGGCGGTGCGCGGCCAGGGACGTCCACTCGTCGAGGAGCGGGTCGCGCCGCAGCTCGCACGTCGGGGCGGACGGGGGGAGGGGGCGGGGGTCGGGGATGTCGGCGCGTCCGGTGCCGGGGGACTCGTCGTAGTAGATGATGGCCCGCCCGTCGGAGAGGCGGCCGGTGGAACGCCAGACCTGGGAGGAGAGCACGGTTTCAATCTAAACCACAACGACACCGTTCGGTACCGATCCATTGCGATCAATTCCGATCGGTAGGGGTGAGGGCGTCACCAAGGCGCGTCCCCTTCTGTTCGCGTCCGGCCGCGACTACCCTCGGTCGTCCGCCACCCAGCCGACGCGAACCGGGAGCGCGATGCCCTCGACGATGGAACGGTTCCGAGACCGGGTACGCAAGCGGGTCAACACGGCGCTCGACGCCTACTGGGGTCTTCGGCGGACCAGGCCCGGGTTCGACCACCTCGTGCGGGCCTATGAGCGCTACTCCGGCCAACAGGGCAGCCTGCTCGCCGCGTCGGTCACCTACTACGCCTTCCTGTCCTTCTTCCCGCTGCTCGCGCTGGCCTTCTCCCTGCTCGGATATGTCGCGGCGGTCGACCTGGAGGCGCGCGCCTACCTGGAGCAGGCCGTCGAGGAGACGCTGCCGGGGCTCGCCGACCGGCTCCCCCTGGAGGAGGTCGCCCGGGCTCGCGTCGGCGCGGGGCTCCTCGGGCTCCTCGGCCTGCTCTACGCCGGCCTGGGCGCCGTCTCCGCGCTGCGCGAGGCGCTGCGCGTCATATGGCTCAGGAGCACCGCCCAGGCCGTCAACCCCCTCTTGGGGAAGCTGACCGACCTGCTCGTCGTGGTGGTGCTGGGGGTGGCCCTGCTCGGCTCCGTCGCGCTGACCAGCGCCGCCCAGGCGGCCACGCGCTGGTCGCTGTCCTGGGTGGGGTTGGAGCACACGCCGGCGGCCCTGTTGGCGACCCGCTTCCTGGGACTGGCCATCGCGGTCGGCGTCGACACCGTGCTCTTCCTCGTGGTGTTCGGCCGGTTGTCGGGCGGCGGGTGGTCCTGGCGGCCGCTGTGGCGCGGGGCGTTCTTCGCCGCGCTGGGCTTCGAGGCGCTCAAGGCGACCGGGGCGCTGCTCATCAGAAGCACGCTCGACAACCCCGTCTACGCCTCCTTCGCGGTGCTGGCCGGCCTGCTGGTGTGGATCGACATCGTCCTGCGGTTCGTGCTGTTCGCCGCGGCCTGGACGGCGACCTGGCTGCCGGTGCCACCGCCCTACCAGGGGTCGGTGCCGATCGACATCCCCGTGGCCGCGATCCCGGCCGAGCCCGCCCGGCTGGCCGCCAGGGAGGAGCTCGTCCCTCACACCGCCGGTCCGGCCGCCGGCCCACGGTCTCCCGGGCGGCGGCCCGCGCCGTCCCGCTTCGTGACGGCGGTCGGGGTGGCGGCGGCCGTGGCGGCCGGCGTGCTCTGGGCCCGCCGACGCGGCCGGGACGTCAAGCGTTCTGTCCCACGTTGACCTGCGGCGACGCACGACATCACGTATTGGTCACTTCAAGTACTTTCTCCGTGTCCTTGTGTACCGTGATCTCGACGACGGGGCGGTTCTTTCCCGGAAGCCCGGAAAAGGACCACGGGCCCGGTTACGTTTGGATACGGCGAAGTCGGGGAGCATCCGGGACCAGTGGGCCCGTGACGCGAAGAAGCGCCCCGGCTGTTTCAGGTCACGATCGGCCGTTTCCCGGCGGAGCCGGTTGTGCATCTGTAATCCTCGGTCACGAGGCGGTCGTCCGCCGTGCCGCAGCCCAGGCCACCAGTCCGCCACGTACTCGATTCCGAAGGAGAGCGGAACCGACCATGAGACGCACTGACATCGAGACCGATGTCTCGCCTAAGGTGCGTCACAAGTCGGTGAGCGTGCCGGCTGTACGACAGCGCGGAGGTTGATCGTGGCCATCGAATTCAACGCGTCCGACCGTGCCACCCTCGGTGTGGAATGGGAACTCCAGCTCGTCGATGTCAACACGCGACACCTGCGCCAGGAGGCGCAGCAGGTCCTCGGGGAGCTTCCCGACCTGAGCCAGGCGCCCGCCCACCCGCCGTTGCGGCACGAGCTGATGCAGTGCACCGTCGAAGTCGTCACCGGCATCTGCGAGACCGTCGAGGAGGTCCGCGGCGACCTCGCCGGAAGCATCTCCCGGCTCGGCGCGGCGATCGAACCGCGCTCGCTCGCCCTGATGTGCTCGGGCACCCACCCCCTGGACGACTGGCGCGACCAGACCCTCTCGCCGGTCCAGCGCTACGGCGAGCTCATCGACCAGATGCAGTGGCTGGCCCGCCGCATCCTGACCTTCGGCGTCCACGTCCACGTCGGGGTCCGCTCGGCCGAGAAGGCGATCCCCATCGTCAACGCGCTGGCCGGCTACCTGCCGCACTTCCTCGCGCTGACCGCCTCCAGCCCGTTCTGGAGCGGGCACGACACCGGGCTGGCCTCGGCCAGGGCGATCGTGTTCGGCGCCCTGCCCACCGCCGGCCCGCCGCCCCGCCTCGACGACTGGGCCTCCTTCGAGGACTACATGGAGACCCTGCTGCGCGCCGGCACGATCTCCAGCATCAAGGAGGTGTGGTGGGACGTCCGGCCGCATCCCGATTTCGGCACCATCGAGATCCGCATGTTCGACGGCATCCCGACCCTGCGTGAGGTCGGCATGGCCGCCGCGCTGTCGCAGAGCCTCGTGCAGCTCTTCGACCAGCAGCTCGACCGCGGCTACAGCCTGCCCAGCCCGGCGGCCTGGGTGGTCAACGACAACAAGTGGCGGGCCACCCGTTACGGGCTGGACGCCCGGGTCATCACCGACGAGCGGGGCGGCACCGTCCCGCTGCGCGACGACCTCTACGAGCTCGTCCGCGAGCTGAAGCCGATCGCCGACCGACTCGGCTGTGCCGAGGACCTGGACGTCGTCTCCGAGGTCCTGCACAACGGTGCCTCCTATGAGCGCCAACGGGCCGTCATCGACCAGGGGGGCACGATCAACGACGTGGTGGACGCCCTGACGGGGGAGTTCCGGGCCGGAGGGTTCGGCCCGGACCGGGGGTCGACCACGCCGTACGGAAACGCCGCCGGCGAGAGCGGGGCGGCGGACAGGGACACCGGCGCGCACAACGCCGGCCGAGAACAATCGTCGAGGAAGAGGGGGCCCTCGCATGCAGGGGCGTGACCTGCGGGAACAACTGACCGCTTTTCTGGCTCGCCGGGAGCGGGAATTCGTCGAGTTCCGGCGAGACCTCCACATGCACCCCGAGCTCGCCTTCGCCGAGCACCGGACGACCCAGCGTCTGGTGGAGCGGCTGCGCGGGATCGGTCTGGAGCCGGTGGTGCTGCCGCAGGGAACCGGTCTCATCTGCGACATCGGATCGGCCGACGACGGGCCGACCGTCGCGCTGCGCGCCGACATCGACGCGCTCCCGCTGGCCGACGAGAAGGACGTGCCCTACCGTTCCACGGTCCCCGGCGCGGCGCACGCGTGCGGTCACGACGTGCACACCACGGTGCTGCTCGCCGCGGGCGTCTTCCTGGCCCAGCAGGCGCGCGCGGGCGCCCTGCCGGGCCGGGTCCGGCTGCTCTTCCAGCCGGCCGAGGAGCTTCCCGGCGGCGCCATGGAGGTCATCAACGCCGATGGCCTGAAGGGCGTCGACCGGATCTTCGCGCTGCACTGCGACCCCCGGCTGCCCACCGGCCGGGTGGGCCTGCGCGTCGGTCCCATCACCGCCGCCTGCGACCAGCTCATGGTCCGGCTGTCGGGGCCGGGCGGGCACACCGCCCGCCCGCACCTGACGACCGACCTCGTCTACGCGCTGGGCAAGGTCGTCACCGAACTCCCCGCGGCGCTGTCGCGCCGGGTGGACCCCCGGGCCGGGTTCAGCCTCGTGTGGGGGCGCGTCAGCGCGGGGTCCGCGCCCAACGCGATCCCCGACGACGGAGTGGCCGAGGGCACCGTCCGCTGCCTGGCCGACGACGCCTGGCACGCCGCCCCGGACATCATCAAGGAACTCATCGACTCGGTGGTGACGGCCTACGGCGCCACCGCGGAGCTGAACTACCGCAGGGGCGTGCCTCCCACGGTCAACGAGGCGGGCAGCGTGCAGATCCTGCGCGACGCCTGCACCCAGGTCCTCGGCGCCGACGCCCCGGCGCCCACGCCGCAGAGCCTGGGCGGTGAGGACTTCGCCTGGTACCTGGAACAGGTGCCCGGGGCGCTGGCCCGGCTCGGGACCCATCGCCCCTCCTCCGACGGTCCAATGCTCGACCTGCACCGGGGCACCTTCGACGTCGACGAACGGGCGATCGGGGTCGGTGTGCAGCTCATGGCCGCCACCGCGCTGACCGCCCTGTGGGAGGAGCGCCGTTCCCGGTCCGGAGAACCGGTCGAGGACGCGGCGCTGGCCTGACGTCGCCGGCGGCGCGGGACCGCGCATCATCGTCCGCCGGACCCCGGGCGCCGGTGTCGAGTGGCATCCTGAGACGCATGAGCCACCAGTTGACGTTGGACCAGATCCGGCGAGCCCCCAAGGTGCTGTTGCACGACCACCTCGACGGCGGTCTGCGCCCCGCCACGATCGTCGAGCTCGCCGACGCCGTGGGGTACCAGGGGCTGCCCACGAAGGACCCCGACGAACTCGCCGTCTGGTTCGCCGAGGCCGCGCACTCCGGCTCGCTGGAGCGCTACCTTGAGACGTTCGGGCACACGGTCGCGGTCATGCAGACCCGTGACGCGCTCGTCCGGGTGGCCGCCGAGTGCGCCGAGGACCTCGCAGCCGACGGGATCGTCTACGCCGAGGTCCGCTACGCCCCCGAGCAGCACCTTGAGGGCGGCCTGGACCTCGACGAGGTCATCCTCGCGGTGCAGGAGGGGTTCCGGCTCGGAGAGGAGCGCGCGGCCGCGCAGGGCCGGTCGATCCGGATGGGCACCCTCCTCACCGCGATGCGGCACGCGGCCCGCTCCCGGGAGATCGCCGAACTCGCCGTGCGCTACCGGGACCACGGGGTGGCCGGCTTCGACATCGCCGGAGCCGAGGCGGGGCACCCGCCGACCCGCCATCTCGACGCCTTCGAGTACCTGCGACGCGAGAACGCGCACTTCACCATCCACGCGGGCGAGGCGTTCGGACTGCCCTCCATCTGGGAGGCGTTGCAGTGGTGCGGCGCCGACCGGCTCGGACACGGTGTGCGCATCGTGGACGACATCGAGACGGACACGGAGGGCGTGTCACGGTTGGGACGGCTGGCGAACTACGTCCGCGACAAGCGGGTCCCGTTGGAGATGTGCCCGACCTCCAACGTGCAGACGGGGGCGGCGGCCTCCATCGAGAAGCATCCGATCGGCCTGCTGCGTCAGTTGCGCTTCCGGGTCACGGTCAACACCGACAACCGGTTGCAGAGCGCGACGACGCTGTCCGAGGAGTTCGCCAAACTGGCCGATGCCTTCGGGTATGACTGGGATGATCTGCAATGGTTCACGGTGAACGCCATGAAGTCGGCGTTCCTGCCGTTCGACGAGCGTCTGGCGCTCATCAACGGGCAGATCAAGCCCGGATTCGCACGACTCAAGTGGGCCACCGAATGAGACCCTTCACCCAACCCCTCCCGCGTGTCCTGGGATGGGTCTGGATCGCGATCGTCGCCGTCAACCTGGTCGATCTCGCCCTGCGCGGGCGTACCTACGCCGCCGTGGTCGCGGCGGCGCTCCTGGTGTTCAGCGTGGGGGTGACCTACGTGCTCGCGCTGCGGCCGAAGGTCGTGGCGACCGAGGAGGGGGTGCGCGTCGTCAACCCGCTGCGCGAGGCGTTCATCCCCTGGCAGGCCTTCACCTGGGCCGACGTCACCGACGTGCTACGGGTCCACGCGGGCGACCGGGTCTTCCGCTCCTGGCCGCTGCGCGAGACCAAGCGCGCGAAGGTCCGTGACAATCTGCGCCGCGCCGACGGTTACGTCGAACTCGCCGAGGAGGAGGACCCGCGCCGGATGCGGCCGGTGGACTTCGTGGCCCGGCAGCTGCGCGACGAGGCGGAGAAACGCAAGGCCCGCCCGCTTTCTGAGCAGACCGAACCGACGGTGGTGTGGTCGCCGGACGCCGTCGTCGCGCTCGGAGCTCCGGCGTTCTTGCTGGTCGCCGCCCTGCTCTTCGCCTGATCCGGTGCCGATTGCCGAGGGGCCCGTCCTGCGGGCCCCTCGACGTTTTCCGGGGCGGACTTGACCGCACCCGCCCATCGATGGTTAGGTTAGGCATGCCTAAGGGGATGGGGCGGGAAGTGGCGGCTGCGCGGACCGTCACCCGGCCCCACCCCAGGGCACGAGCGGGTCAAGGACGACAGGCGTGTCGCGGGCCACGGTCACCGACCGTGGCAGTACGGAACCCAAGGTCGCGGAGACCGGAGGAATCGGCTGCGAGGCGCGCGTGGGAAGGACGTGTGCTCGGCCGCCACGGGTCTGCGGGGACCCGGGCCGTGGCACACGGAGAACACCGCCGGCCGCACACCGGTGGCGGGCATCGATCATCCCCGGCCTCGGGATGCTGCTCGCCACGCAGTGTCGGCCACCGGACGGCCGGACGGATCTCTCCTTCCCGGGGGAGGGGCGTGCGCCCCTGCGCGGAAGGCGCGTGCGTCCCTCCTCCGGCCCGTTGCGGACCCGGCCGACCCCATGGCCGGACCAAAAGGGGCACCCGACCACGTGTCGGGTGCCCCTTCGAACGTCCGCGCCGGAAGGCGGGCTCACAGCCGGAGCAGGATCCGGTTGAGCAGCGCGCCCAGCTCGGGAGCGTGTTCCCTGGCCATGCCGAGAAGCCGGTCGGCGGACAGCATTCCGTGGACGGGACCGACCGCGTCGTTGCTCACCACGGACAGACCCAGCACTTCGGCGCCCATCTCGACCGCGGCGATGGTCTCCAGGGCCATGGACGTGCCGACCAGGTCGGCGCCCGACAGCCGGAGCAGCCCGAGCTCGGCGGGCGTGGCGAAGGCCGGGCCGCGCACGGCCGCGTAGACGCCCTCGGCCAGCGACGGGTCGGCCTCGTGGGCGACGGCGCGTAGCCGCGGGCTGTAGGCGGTCGTCAGATCCACGAAGTCGGGGCCCACCAACGGGGACTCGCCGGTGAGGTTGATGTGGTCACGCACCACCACGGGCTGGCCGGGCGAGAAGTCCACGCGCATCGACCCCGCCGAACCGGTCAACACCACGGTGCGCGCGCCGGTGGCGACACCGGTGCGCACGGCGTGCGTCACCTGGAGCGGCCCGTAGCCCTCGTACAGGTGGACGCGCCCCATGAAGACGGCGACGCGCTTGGCGCCCACCCACACGGTGCGCAGGAGCGAGGCGTGCCCGGCCGCGGAGGGGGCGACGAACCCGGGCAGGTCGCCGACGTCGATCTCGATGTCGGCGACGCCCAGCGCGTCGGCGGCTCCGGCCCAGCCGGAGCCCAGGACCACGACAGCGTCGTAACCGTCCGCGCCGGTCCGGGTCAACAGCTCGGAGGCCGCGACCGCGGCCCCCTCCTTCGCGCCCGCCGTGCCGGTGACCGTGAGGTCTTGCGTGGGTTCGCTCACATCTCGGAGCGTACTCTCCGGTCGGCGGTTCACCCCGGATCCCGGGGCCGCGTGTCCCACCGCTAACAGCAGGGACGCGCGCGCAGGTCGGCGACGTAGTCGCTCGGGGCGCCGGCCTTCTCCGCGGCGAGCGCGATCGACTCGAGGTAGGCGGCGGAGGGAAGACCTCCCTCGTAGTCGTCGAGGACGTAGGCCCAGGCCGTCACGTCACCGTCGAACAGGGTGCGGGCCCGTACCGTGATCCGGGAGTAGACGCCCAGGTCGGTGCCCTCCCAGGAGTCCAGCAGCCGTCTTTCCCACTCGGGAACGTCGTACAGGCAGACGAAGACGCTGGAGCCGGGCTCCTCGGCCAACGTCACCAGGGCGCCCGCCTGGTCGGGGCCGGCGCCCCCGAATGCCAGCCGCCAACCCTCCAGCCAGCCGGTGCTCCACACCGGCGAGTGCGGGGCGCGCTCGGCCATTCGCTCGGGATCGAGGTTCCTGCCATAGGCGGCGTACAGAGGCACGCGGCACATGCTACGTGCTCCTTCCCTCAGGGGCGTGCGAATCCCGCCACCCGGAATGACGGAGAATGGGGGGAGCGACAGGCGAGCACAGTACCCGGACGGTCCCCGCCCATGTCCCGGCCTGCCGCGCAATGGCATGCCCGCAACCGGGAACGGGGCCGTCAGAAGGAGTGAAACAGACGTGACCAAGGTCGTGATCATCGGTGGCGGACCCGGAGGCTATGAGGCCGCGCTCGTGGCGGCGCAGCTCGGCGCGGACGTGACCGTGGTGGACCGTGACGGGATCGGTGGGGCATGTGTCCTCACCGACTGCGTCCCCTCCAAGACCCTCATCGCGACCTCGGTCCGGATGACCTATGTGTCCGAGGCCGCGTCGCTGGGGATCAACGTCGGCAACGAGCCGGGCGACAAGGACATCATCGACATCGACCTCAAGACGGTCAACGCCAGGGTCAAGCGCCTGGCCCAGGCGCAGTCCGCCGACACCGCGGCGCGCCTCGTCAAGGAGGGCATCGAGATCATCCAGGGCGAGGGGCGCCTGGTCGATCCGCACATCGTCGCCGTCGGCGACCAGCGCATCCGGGCCGACGTGGTGCTCGTGGCGACCGGGGCGCACCCGCGTGAGCTGCCCACGGCCAAGCCCGACGGTGAGCGCATCCTCACCTGGCGCCAGCTCTACGACCTGGACGAGCTGCCCGAGAAGCTGATCGTCGTGGGGTCCGGTGTCACGGGTGCCGAGTTCGCCAACGCCTACCTCGCCCTGGGCTCCCAGGTGACGCTGGTGTCCTCGCGTGATCGGGTCCTGCCGACCCAGGACCGGGACGCCGCCGAGGCGCTGGAGGGGGTGTTCCAGCGACGCGGTATGACCGTCCTGGGCAACGCCCGGGCCGAGTCGGTCACCCGTGAGGGCGACGGCGTCGTCGTGAAACTCGCCGACGGGCGCACCATCGAGGGGACCCACTGTCTGATGACGGTCGGCATGATCCCCAACACCGACAACCTCGGCCTGGAGGAGGCCGGCGTCCGGCTTGACAAGGGCGGGTTCGTCCAGGTCGACCGTGTTTCGCGGACCTCCACCCCGGGCGTCTACGCGGCGGGCGACTGCACGGGGGTCAACATGCTCGCCTCGGTCGCCGGGATGCAGGGCCGCATCGCCATGTGGCACGCCCTGGGCGAGGCGGTCGCGCCGCTGAAGCTGTCGACCGTGGCCTCGACGGTCTTCACCCACCCCGAGCTGGCGGCCGTGGGCGTCAGCGAGGCCGACGTCGAGTCGGGGCGGGTCGACGCGCGCGTCGTGAACCTCCCCCTGGACACCAACCCGCGCGCCAAGATGCACGGTACGCGCGACGGTTTCGTCAAGCTCATCTGCCGCCGCCAGACCGGCATCGTGCTGGGGGGCGTCATCGTGGGGCCGCGCGCGAGCGAGCTCATCCTCGCGGTGTCGGTCGCGGTGCAACAGCGGCTCACGGTGGACGACCTGGCCCACACGTTCGCGGTGTACCCGTCGCTGTCGGGCAGCGTCACCGAAGCGGCCCGTTCGCTCATGCAGGGCTCCCCGGAGTAGGCCGCGCGGGGGTAGGAAACGGGACGGACCTTCCTTACCGCAACAGAAAGGGAAACCGTGCCCTACCCCCATATTCGGGTCAGTGGTGGACCGGCCGAGCGCGGCCTCCAGTACGGACGACTGGCCGCCGGCCGCATCGCGGAGACCATCGCGATGTACCGCGGGATCTTCGCGTACTACGCGGGACTGGACTGGCCGCGCGCCCAGGAGGTCGCGTTACGGTTCGAGCCCGCCATCGCCGCGGTCTCGGAGGACTACCTGCGGGAGATGCGCGGCATCGCCGAGGGCGCCGGCGTCGACTACGCCGACATCCTCGCCGTCAACGTGCGAACCGAGATCATGTTCTCCGGCCTGGCGCGCAGGATCGTGCCGGTCGCCGAGTGCAGCGCCGCCGCGGTGCTGCCCGCCGCTGCGGCGGGACGCACCCTCATCGGGCAGAACTGGGACTGGCGCCCCGGCGCCGAGCGGACCGTCGTCCTCCTGGGGGTCCGTCGCGACGACGGACCGAACTTCGTCACCGCGGTCGAGGCGGGTCTGCTCGCCAAGACCGGGATGAACGAGGCCGGCGTCGGCGTCGTCACCAACGCGCTGGTCAGCGAATTCGACCAGGGCGAGCCGGGAATGCCCTACCACGTGGCGTTACGCGCCTGCCTCGACGCCGAACGGGCCTCCGCGGCGCTGGACGTGCTGGAACGCCATCCCCGCTCGGCCTCGGCGAACTACCTCGTGGCCGCGGCGGGGGGAGCCGCCTTCGACGCCGAGGGCGCGCCGGGAGGACGGGAGCGGATCTTCCTCGACCTCGGTGACGGTGACGTCATCGCGCACACCAACCACTTCACCTCCGAACGGCTCGGCGGTCGCGACGTCAACCGCGAGCTGTCCAGCGGCACCCTGTTCCGCCTGCAGCGGCTACGGGCCGGGCTTCGAGGGGCGCCGGTGACCCCCGAACGGTTCCAGGAGGCACTGCGCGACCACGCCGAACACCCCCTGAGCGTGTGCGCGCACCCCGACCCGGGACGGCCCGGGCAGGAACGCTCGGCGACCATCGTGTCGGTCGTCATGAGCCTGGAGGAGCGGCGTATGTGGATCGCCGACGGCAACCCGTGCACCACCCCCTACCGCGAGGTGGACCTGGGCGGGCTGCTGGGCCCGCGCGGCTGAGAACGGGCCGCTCCGGACCGCCGGAACGGCGACGGGGCCCGTTCCGTGAGGGAACGGGCCCCGTCGCGCGGACACCAGAGGCGGACTAGAAGTCGAACCCTCCGAAGTCGCCGCCGCCACCGAAGTCGCCGCCACCCAGGTCGCCACCGAGATCACCGGCGCCCATGTCGCCCATGCCGGCGCCCAGCATCGAGGCGCCCATCATCGAGCCCATCATGTTGCCGATCATCATGCCGGTGAACATGCCCATCATCATGTCCATGCCGAAGTACCCGCCCGCGTAGGGCGCGTAGGCCGGCCCGGCGTTGTAGTAGGGCTGGCGCTGGCCGTTGACCATGACCATGCGCACGTCGGGGTCGTGGCCGGACAGGACCGCCTGGGCGCAGGCCGGGCAGGCCGTGACCGAGCGGGGCGAACCGCCGGGGGGCGCCCACATGACGTCCTGCTGCGACGGGCCGTGCTGCGGGTTGAAGAAGCAGGGCTTGCGCCGCTCGGGGACCGGGTCGCCGTTCATCCGCGCGCGGGTCGCGGTCATGTAGTAGCGGCCGTCCTCCAGCGCGTTGGTGACCGCCTTGACGTCCTCGGGGCGCCGGATCGTGTCGAGCGCGACCTTGGCCTGGTCGTAGGAGTTCATCGCGCGCTCGTAGTCGGCGCGGGTGAGGTCGTCGACCCGGCCCAGGTCGATCTCCAGGCGGGCGACGTCCTCGCCGAGGCGGACCACGTCCTCGGTGGTCATCTGCTTGATCTCGGCGAGCTCCTTGGCCTCGCGCTCCGCACGCTTCTTGCGGGAGCTGCGGACGAACAGGAAGCCACCGACCGCGAGGACGCCGAGCAGGCCCAGCAGCACCACGCCGAACACGCCGGAGGCGGCGTCGGCGGACTGCTGGTCCTCGATGGCGTCGGGCACGGCGACCAGGGTGTCGGTCTGGTTGCCCTGCCCCTGCTGGATCGCCTCACGCTCGATCTGGGCGAGGTCGGAATCGCTCAGCGTCGTGGATTCGAGGATCAACCCCTCAGAGCCGTTGAGGACGGCATAGGTGCCGTCGCCCACGTCGGCCTGGACCTCGTCCATGAAGATGTCGAACGTCGCGTTGGACTGGAAGGTGCCCTCGGGCACGATCACGTAGTAGACGGGTGACTCGGCGTTCTGGCCGGCCTGGACCAGGACGTCGCGCTCACCCTGGGGGTACTGCTCCGTCGTGATGTCGGGGTCGACGTACAGGTGCTCGCTCTGTAGGGCGTCGGCCACCTCGCCCGGGCTGGGCGTGTCGGCGTGGGCGGGCGCAGCCGCCAAGAAAACGGTAAGCCCCGTGGTGAGAAGGGCCGGTAGTGCCAAGCGGCGCAACATGATCGTTCCTCTCGCCTCCCTCATCCTGTTCAGACGAATGAGAGTGGCTGTCGGTTCCCGCTGTCGTCCGGTGTGACTGAGACTGCTTTCGAAGCTCTCTGGAATCAAGACTACGGGCGGCTCGCCGAGTGTGGCGGGCCGCCCGTGCCGGGGCATGGCAAAGGGTCAGGAGGCTCCGCCGGCCGTGGTGGCCTGCTCCTTCGTCACCGCGTCCGCTTCGCGTTCCGCGGGCTCGGCCCCCTGCGAGGCCTCCTCGCCGGACTCGGCGGTGCGCTCCGCCGAGGTGCGGAAGTCCGCGTCGACGAAACCGTCGAGGCCGCGCGGCGCGTTGTAACGCTCGATGTCGATGATCCGCTCGCGCTTGGCCACGATGGCGGGGACGAGCGCCTGACCGGCGACGTTGGTCGCGGTGCGGCCCATGTCCAGGATCGGGTCGACGGCCAGCAGCAGGCCCACGCCCTCCAGGGGCAGTCCGACCGTGGACAGCGTCAGCGTGAGCATCACGGTCGCGCCGGTGGTGCCGGCCGTCGCGGCGGAGCCGATGACCGAGACGAACGCGATCAGCAGGTAGTCGCTCAGGGTCAGGTTCACGTCGAAGAACTGGGCGACGAAGATCGCCGAGATCGCCGGGTAGATCGCGGCGCAACCGTCCATCTTCGTGGTGGCGCCGAAGGGCACCGCGAAGGAGGCGTAGGACCGGGGGACGCCGAAGTTCGTCTCGGCCACGCGCTGGGTGACCGGCATCGTGCCCATCGAGGAACGGGAGACGAAACCGAGCTGCACCGCCGGCCACACGCCGGTGAAGAACCTGGCCATGGACAGCCCGTGCACCCGGGCCAGCAGCGGGTAGACGACGAACAGCACCAGGACCAGGCCGGCGTAGACGGCCAGCGTGTACTTGCCGAGCGCGCCGATGGTGGTCCAGCCGTAGCTGTAGACCGCGTTGCCCAGCAGACCGATCGTGCCGAGCGGCGCGAGGCGGATGATCCACCACAGGACCTTGAGCACGATGTCCAGGGCCGAGCGGGTGAAGGCGAGGAAGGGTTCGGCGGGCTTGCCGACCTTCACCGCGGCGATGCCGATCGCGATCGCGACGACGATGAGCTGGAGGGCGTTGAAGCTGATCGAGGTGCTCAGCGAACCGTCGTCGGCGGCGCTGGTCGAGGCCGACAGGCCCAGGAAGTTGGCCGGGACCATGCTCTCCAGGAACGCCAGCCACGAACCGGTGCTGCCGGGCTCGGCGGCGGTGGCGGCGTCCACACCGCTGTTCACGCCGGGACGGACCACCAGGCCCAGGCCGATGCCGATGGCCACCGCGACAAGCGCGGTGATCGCGAACCACAGCAGCGTCTGGCCGGCCAGGCGGGCCGCGTTGGTGACGTTGCGCAGGCTCGCGATGGAGGAGACGACGGCGAGCAGGATGAGCGGCGGGACGATCGCCTTCAGCAGGGTGACGAACGTCGAGCCGATGGTGTCCAGGGTGACGGCCAGCCAGTTGGGCGCGTCGGCGTCGCCGCCCATCTGGCGGGCGACCAGGCCGAGCACGAGACCGAGGACGAGCGCTGCGAGGACCTGGACGGCGAACGGGATACGCCGGAGTGCGGATAGCACGGGGTGACTCCAAGGAAGTCGGGACGTTACCGGGAACCGCCACGGATGGGGAGGTCGCCGGGGGGAGGAGGGCGCGCGGTCCGGTGGGACGGGGCGCCGGGGAGCGCGGACGCCCGGCTACGGCACGATGGGAGCCGGGGACGTCAGAAGGTCAGGAACGACGACACGCGTGACTGGCGAGTCGGCACAGGTCCACGTGCCACCGCCGGGTGAGGCCCCAAACATTCGTCACGAACAACCACAATAACGACGTTGCGCCTGTTATTCCCTGACGGGAGGCGTCGATCTGGTCACAGAGCTCATGTGGCCACAAAGCGACCATAACGGACAGGGGGAAACCCGGTGGCGGGCCGGTCCGTAACCCGGTGAGCGGGGCCTATCCCCGGCGGACCCCCAGGACTACGGCGATCCGCGGCCGCCCCCTCCGAGGCCGGACGCGTCACCGCGGGACACAAGAGGCACGCCGGCGCGGCCGGGAGCGGACGGGACGTCCTCCTCGAAGAGGCCGGGGCGTTCCCGGACCACCTGTGGGCGGTCGTCCGGAACCGGCCGGCGGACCCCGGAGGGGCCGGGCGCACGTGCCGGTGGCGGGACGGCCTTCCGAAGGGGAGTGGTCCCCTGGCGGTTTCACCGGCGGAGCGGCTTCCGGCCGCCCGCGCCGGGGAGCGGGCGGTGCTCCCCGGACGAGACGGGCCCGGGCACACGGCGCGGCCGTCCCCGGTCTCTCCTTTTCATCTCCGGGGAGACGGAAACGCGTGTCACGGCATCGCCCGGAACGGGACCGTGCTCCCCGTCCCGGTCTCCGCGGCGAGAGGAGAAACGCCGGAGAGGTATCCGGCGGTGGCTTCGGGAAAACGTCCGGAGCGGGCTGGATACGCATTTTCCGCGTCGACCGTCCGCAGTTTTCGGAAACCCCGTAGTGGGACGCCTCGGTCTAAATAACAGTGGACGTGCTTGGTACACTCCGCGTCGGCATGCTGAATGGCGAGGAGTGGAGCGGATTTGAACAGGCGTGTTCTCCGATTTCCGGTCGGTGTGGCCGTTATCGTCCTTCTGGGGACCTCATGTGGAAGTGCCGGGGGAGGGACGGCGCAGGAAATACCGTCCTCGGAACAGCCTTCTCCCGAGGAACCCCGCTGGGGCGACCAATCGGGACTGGTCGGCCTGGAGGCGGGCCGGGACAACGGGGATGCCTCGGTCGTCCTGATCGATCCCGACAACGGCTCTGAGATCGACCGGATCCTGCTGCCGGACACGAGCTGGTTGGGGCCCTACAGCGAACCGAACGAATACTTCACCGACGACCTCTCCCACTATTACCGGCCCATGGGCGAGGAGATCCGGATTTATCGCGTGGAAGGCGCGACGGAGGAGGCGCGCCTGGCCCGCACCGTTGCCGCCCCGGGCGGATCCCTGTCCGGAGCGGGTGCCATCGAGAGGGAGCTCCAATACGACCCGGAATCACAGCTCCTCTGGTTCGAACAGGCCGGCTCCCAAGGGAGGACCGTCTACGCCGTCGAGCTCGAAGGCGACGCCCCGCCGAAGAAGATGGGGGAGATCGACGATCCCGACGCCGAGTGGATACCCGGGGACAGCGGGCCGGTGGTGCCCGAGTACGGGCTCGTCGGCGACCCCCAGGAGCAGAAGGGGGACCCCGTGGTCCAGTACCGGGATCTCGGTGGCGAACGGAAGGCCTACGGCGTCGTGTTCCCCTACGAGGAGAACATGGCGACCCGGATCACCGGCGTGCCGGACACGGTGCTCTACCAGAACGAGCTGACCTTCGCGGGAGAGGACACGTTCCTCGTGGCGACGAACGTGGACGTCTCCATCGAGCAGTACGACCCGGTCGCCGGTGAGATCATCGAGGTGACGGCCTCCCCGGAACTGGAGATCGAGAAGTGGAGGACGGTCGTCGCCGATGGCGGCCCGTTCGACTCCTTCCACCTCTCGCCTGACAACGAGCGGCTGGCCGTCGACCACTCGGGCGAGTGGCACGTCCTCCCCTTGAGCGCCCCTGACTCCTACGTGCAGGTGACGATGGAGGGGAGGAAGAAGACCCTCATCGGCTGGATCTAGGAATTCCGGGGCCGGTCACCGGCGCGGGCGCAGCCGTCTTCGGGGGCCTGGGTCGCCGAGTGTGGACCGGCGGGGAGGGGTCTCCTCCCCGCCGTCGTCCCGGGGCGGGGGCGGACCTTCGAGGCCGGGGCCGGCCACGCCCCGGCCGGATCAGCGCGCGGCGGTGCGCGTGCTCACGGACGGGGCCGCAACCGGACGCGAGGACCGGGGCGGCCGCGCCCCCATGGCCACCGCGGCGAGGCCGCCCCGGACGGTGCGGGCCGAGTCTCCCCAGGTGAAGCGCTCCGGCCCGCCGCCGACGATGCCCCGCCGGGTGCCCGTGCCGGAGACCGCCCGGGTCCCACGGGGCAGGTCCGGCCGGGCCCCCGGGGCGTCGGCGGGGACGGCCGGCCCGCCCGTCGTGCCACGACCTCGTGCCGCGGCCCTGGCGGAGAGCGCGCTGCCCAGGGCACCCGCCGGGGCGTCCAGGCCCCGCAGGATCCGGTCGGCGGGGCGCCCGCTCCCGGCTGCGAGGGACCCGCGCTCGGCCCCTCGGCGGCCGTGGCGCAGGCCCGGATCCACGGGGCGGTCCAGGGGCACGTCCGATGTGCGGGGCGCCGTCCGTCGCGCTGGGAGCACCGCGACGGAGGGAAGCGCGGCGAGACGGGGAGAAGGCAGGGGGCGCCGTGGCGGTGGGACCGGGCGCAGGGCACCGTCCGGCCTGCCGCCGGCGTTCACGGCCCTCCGCGCGCTCCGCGCTCCTCGGGAAGACCACTGGGCGAGACCGGGGGAAGCCGGAGGCAAGGGGAAGTCGACCGGCCGGATCACGACCGCCCCTTCCTCTGGTCCCGATTCGGCGCTGGAAGGGCCGGCCGGTTCCGCGCGGACCGGATCCCCTCTCCAGCCCGAGCCCTGCGCAGGACCTCCCCGTTGAGGGGCGCAACGTCGCGTACGGCGGACCTCGCCGGGGAGACGTCACTCCCCTGATGCCGCACGATCCTTCCCTCCAGGGGGTTTTCCGGGGGCTCGCCGGCGCGCTCCCGGGGGGAGGAGGGGGGCGCCTGTCCCGGCCGCGGGTCCGCCTCGCCCGCGCCGCGTCGGTTTTCCTGGGAGGAGGGCGCGGCACGCCCCGGTCCAGCCGTGGGCCGGCTCCGGAAGAGGTTGCGGGTGCCCGCGAACGCGCGGGCCGATCCCCGCCAGACCCGCCCCGCCACAGCGGCCGCGGCGATGAGAGGTCTCTGCCACGCGGGAGTGGAGCCGGGGGAACGGGATGGCCGCCCCGACGACCGCCCGCTCCGTCCGGCGCGACCGGGCGCCTCCGAGCTTCCCGCCCGTCTCCGCTCCTCCCTGCGGGCTCTGAACGCCCGGCGCAGTTCACCGGCCGCGGACACGACTCCGCGCACGGCGACCACCACTCCGCGGGCCGCCGCGGTCAGACCACGCCAGTAACCGATCCGGGGCCGGGCGGGAGGGCCCATGTCCCCTTGCGGACGTGCGGCGGCACGGTCGCCCATCGGCCCTCTGCCGCTCTGCCGTGGTTCTGCGCCGCCGGCTCGTGAGGAGTTCCGGCCGAACAAAGCCCGGAGCAGCTCCCACAGGGCTCTGAACAGATCCGCCACTCTTCTCCCCGACTCCCGGGCGGCCTCGTTCACGGGATCGATCTGGTTCCCCTCAGGGGGGAGGTTGTCCTTCGCCACTCGGCACTCCTGCTCTTGATCGGGGGGAAGGCGGGACGGATCTCAGGTTCTTCCGACGTTGATGCCGTCGTTGCAGGTCGTCTGGTTGGAGCCGATGAAGGAGACGTGGACGTGGTCGTAGTGGTTCGCGGTCGCGCCCCCGCGGTCCGACATCCCGCTCCAGCCGCTGCCGGGTGTCGCCGCGTACCAGATCCGCTGTTTCCAGATGATGTAGTAGACGCCCAGATCGGCGGCATGCTGCTGGACCCAGGCCGCGAGGTCGTCGCCGTTCCTCTCATCCTGCCCCGTGGCGACGACACCGCCACCGTTGATCATGTAATCGACCGCGCGTCCCCGCGGATGCTCGTAGCCGTCGTCGGGGCAGCGCTGGGCGTGGACGTTGTGGACCACGTCCTCGAATTCTGCGTAGATCACCGCGTGGGCCGCGCAGGTGAGCGGAGTCAGCATCTGGACCCCGCCCTGTTTACCGAAGAGCCCCGGAACAGTGCACTCTTCGAGCTCGCCGTCCTTCATCTTCTCGACGTCGACATCCCCGGGAGGGCCGGGGAGCGCGCAGTTCTGCGCCCCCGAACCGTCCACGACCTCGAATTCCCCGTCGGCGTAACTCTCGGCCCAGCGCATGACGCTGTCCGAATACCAGCCGGGGGAATTACCCGGACCGTCGTGGTAGCTCTGGAGGGCCGCTTCGGGGTTCTCCTCGAACCCCATCCACAGGAGGTAGCCGGCGGTGCCGGTGGCCGCGTCCCAGATGTCGTAGACGTCGACGAAACCGTCGTCGTTACCGTCGGCCGCGAAGTATCCCGGCCAGCCCGAACCATCGCCATGGCGACGTGAGGGATCGTCCCAGAAACTCGCTCCGCTCAGATCATCGACGTCGAGTCTCCTGTCGCCCCTCACCGGCTTGGACCAGGCGTTGGCCGCGGCCCCGTCGTTCAAGACGCCGTGCTGCATAGGGCCCGCGGCGCCGGCATCGTTCGTGCCGGAGGAGACCCCGCTGGAGGGGGTGCGGCCGTGGTCGCTTTCTTGTTTCCCAACGCCGGCGAGGACGTTCCAGGGGATGTTGTGCTCACGGCCGATCTGCCGGTAGGCCTCCAGATAATCCTCGGGAATTCCATTCTCGGCATCGCCGGAAAGGCCCGGTTGGGAGGAACGCGGCGCGCAGCCAGCGGCCGCGCCGGACCCGCGTCCCCCCGCCACCAGGGAGAGCATGAGGACCAGGGTGAGGAGCAGAACAAACACAACGATGACCCCGACAACGGTGAGGGTCACCGCCTCGCCGCGGTCGTTGCGGACTGGACGGACGAATAGTCTCAACATCTCCCCGGGGTTTCTCAGTCGTCAGTCGATTGATGTGAGGAAATCATGTCCGGGGCAGAGGACGATTTATTCGGTCAATGCAGGAAGCGGTCAATACCTGAGATGTACCAGTTACCGTTGTAGCTGTCTGTCATGAGATAGACCCTGCCGATCTCAATCCGTTCTTCAGGGTCGTCAATAGGGATCGCGGTGACGAGGAAGGTGAAATGCATCTGACCGTCGCCGGCCTGGAGACTGATGATGCGGGCGTTTCCCCTGGTGGCCTCTCCTGAGGCCTCCAGCTGCTCGTAGATCGGTCCGATCAGGGTGTTGGACGGCAGACCCGACGCCATGTTCGCGTCCGAGAGCACGGCGAGCCGGTCATGGTAGTCGCTCTCGGTCTCCTCGGGGGAGAAGGTCGCGAGCGCCTCCGCGTATCCCAGCGAGGTTCCCAGCGCGGCCCTGACCTCCTCGGGGTCGACGAAGAGTTCCACCAGGTCCTGGTCGTCCGGCAGGGGATCGGCGGGCGGGCTGGGGGAAGACGGGGACGGGGCACCGGTCCCACCGATCGTCGGCTCGGACCGTCCTTCGGAGGGCGGTGCCTCAGAGGACGGGGAGAGCCAGCCGGTGGCGAAGAGGGCGATGGCGACGACGAGGCCGACCGTCGCGACGCCGATGACCCAAGGGGTCCGGTCCGGGGTGTAGTAATCCGGCATCTGTCGTCGCTCACCTCGGTCAAGACGGTCGAAGGCGAATTCTTTCGACATCGAGTCCGTGAGGGCTCGGACGGAAGAGAACTCGTCTGTCATACCAATCGGCTACGACACAGGCAAACGGGTTTTTGAATCAGGACCCCTCTGAAGAGGGCGGAGAAGCGGGGAGCGAGTTCTGTCGTACCCCCGTGGTTTCCTGTCTGTTGAGAGAGGTCACCTGCCCTCCCCGGAAGGACGGGCGTCGTTTCTGCTCACCGGTCCGTTGACCGGATCCGGCCTATCCGGGAGCGGAAGGGGGACGGGATGCGTCAAAGAAATCCGAGCGGTTCGATACGGAACAGTTGTAGACGCTTCTTGCGAGGGAGGAAACGTATTGACAGGGCGCCGGAATCCTGTGATGCTCCGGACGTTTCGTCCCCGGCTTTGGGTGGGTGCGTTCGCCTTTCGGCCCTGTCTTCTTCGGAGTGACGCCAGGACGGGAAAACGGGAGAAGAGATCCTTATGAGTTTCTTCGCCTCTAGGCGCCCGGACGGCCGGGAATCAGAGGTCGAGTCGCCGGAACAAGTCGAAAGCGGCCTGGAACTACCGGCATGGACGCAGGAAGCCGTGCTTTTCGGTTGCCATGGCGGTGCGGGGACCAGCACGCTCAACGTCCTGCTCGGCGATTCCTGGGACCTCGGATCGTATGGTCCCGAACGGAGTGACATCGGCACGTATGGCAGACCTCTGATCTTGGTCTGCCGGGATACCGTCGCGGCCAGCGGCCGGGCGACGGAAACGGTCACCGCGCTGACGGAACAGGGACTTCGGATCACCGCGCTCATCGTGGTCGCGGACGGGGCCGGAGGCCCGCCCCAGGCCGCCCGTATCCGATTCCGGCTACTTGAGGAGCGGGTCGGCGGATTGGTGCACTTCCCCTTTGTTCCCGCCCTGCGTTACGTGGACACGGCCGAGGCGGGAAAAGTCGCCCTGCCACGTAAGGCCAGGGAGGCGCTCCGGCAAATTCGTCAACTCTGTGCGGAACAGGCACGCGATCGGCTTTTGGGCACGGCCCTGGAATAGAAAGGTCTGACCATGGATTTCCTCCCCCTCCACACGATCGAGGTCACGACCCAGTTCGTGGCCGCCCTCGTCCCCAATCCCGGTGCTGACCTCCCAGACGAGGTCGACAATTCCCTCAACACGATCTTCGGCTGGGCCAAGGGCGTCATCGTCGTCCTCGGAGTGATCGGCATTCTCTTCTCGGCGGGACGGATGGCGCTGGGCAAGATGGGCCGCACCGACCTGGCCGCCGACGGTATCGGTTCGCTGGTGTGGGTCGTGTTCGGGCTCTCCCTGATGATGGTCGCCATCCCCATCGTGCTCGGTTTCGTCTAAACGCCCGTTGGGATGCTCATGAGTCTGCCTTCGCGAGCCATGCTCCTGGCCCAGGACATTCCGTGCGTCCGTCCGGAGGTCATGGGGCTGACATGTGCCCAGCAACGGGGGGAGGAACCGATCCCCCCGAGCGCGCCGGCCGCCTACGAGGCCCTGCTTCCCGTCCTTGGGGCGCTCAAGTGGCTCGCGCTGATCCTCGGGGTGATCGGCCTGCTGATCATCGCGGGCAAGATCGTCTCGGCCGCCATGCGCGGCCACGCGGGGCAGGCGGCGCAGAGCGTCGGCGAGATCCCCTGGGTGCTGCTGTCCGTGTGCCTGACCCTCGTGGCGCTTCCGCTCGTATCCCAGATCCTGCCGGGTTCCATGCTCTCGGGCAGCGTCCAGGCCGACGCCTCGGTCGCCGGGGAGAACAGGGAGGCGTTCGACAGCGCCCTGTCCACGATCATCTCCTGGGGCAAAGGCGTTGTCGCGGTCCTGGGGGTGCTCGGCCTGCTGTTCGCGGCCGGCCGTATGGCGCTTGGCCGGATCGGGCGCAGCGACCTGGTGGTCGAGGGAGTGGGAACGGTCACCTGGGTGATCTTCGGGATCTCCCTCATGCTGCTCTCCTCCGTCATCATCACCGGCGTGGCAGGCCTGTGATGACCCTTGAGAACCGGTCTCTCCCGTGGAGACCGGCCTCCCAGTCGATCCGGCCGCCGGCCCTCGGTGAGGTGTTCCGTGTTTGATGCCCTGTTCGGTTCTGTTGAGGACTGGGTCGGCGAAGGCGTCGCCAGCCTCGCCACGATCGGACTCAACTCCTTCTTGAGCATGCTCAAGATGTTCCTCGTCGGCTGGGCGATGAAGCCCACGATCGACCTCGACACGCAGTCCCTGATCCCCTCCGGGATGCCTTCCGGAGGAAGTGAGGACTCGATCGTCTCGAGCCTCAACGATTCGCTCATGCCCCTGGTCGGCATCATCGCGGTGGGCGGCATCCTCGCGGCCGCGGCGCGGCTCGCGCTGATGCGCCGGGTGGAACCGATGATGAACATGCTCTCCGGCATCTTGACCCTGGTCATCACGACCCTTCTCGGGCTGGGGATCGCCGGGGCGATGATCTCCTTCTCCGACTCCTTCTCGATGATGTTCGTCGGAGACATCATCGACACCCAGGTCTTCAGCGAGAAGATGAGCATCGCCGAGGGAGTCCTCCAGTACCTCGCCTACGCCTTCTTCATGATCATCGTCGCCCTGCTGGGGGTCCTCTTCGTCTTCGTCCAGATGATCTTCATGATCCTGCGGGACGCCTCGCTGCTCGTCCTGGCCGGCGTCCTCCCCCTGGCGGCGGTCGGCAAGATGATCCCCGGCACGAAGTGGTTCGAGAAGATCACGGGGTGGATGCTCGCCCTGATCTTCTACAAACCCTGCGCGGTCCTCGTCATGTGGGTGGGATTCAGCCTCCTGGACGGCGGATCGGGGAGCGCCGCCGGTGACGACGTCACCCCCGAGTCGCTGATGCTGCCCGAGAACGAGGAGGCCGAAGGGGTGACCGGGGCCGACCTCGTCGACCTCGCCTACAACATGACGATGGGGGTCATGATCATCGGCCTGGCCCTGCTCGCCATGCCGGTGATGGTCAAGCTCTTCGACTTCACCGTCGGCCACGTCGGCGGACTCGGCAACCCGGCCCCGGCGATCGCCGGGGCGGCCGCGGGGGTCGGTATGGCGGTGGCGACCGGGGGAACGAGCGCCGCGGCGGGAGCCGCGGGCGGCCAAGCGGGCACCATCGCCGGCAACCTCGGGGACATGTCGGGAGGGTTCCCCGGCGGAGGCGGCGGAGGCGGTGGGGGCGGTGGCGCGCCCCAGCCTCCGGGCGCCAAGACGGGATCGGCTCCCCCGGGAGAGAACGGGGGAGGTCCCGCCGACCCCTCCACCGACTCCCCCTCGCCCGAGGGCTCCTCCTCTCCCTCGACCGGATCGTCGCCTCCCTCCACGGGGGCCCCGCCGGCGACCGGTGCCCCGCCGACCGGATCGTCGCCTCCCTCCACGGGGGCTCCACCGGCGACCGGTGCCCCGCCGGCCGGAGGCGAGGGGAGCGGGGGACCGATCCCCGCGGCGCCGACCACCGGCGCGGCTCCCCCGAGCAACGGCGGAGGCGGTACCGCACCCGACTGGGGCAACGTCACCCAGCAGGCGTTCAACGCCGCCAGCGAGTTCGGGCACGAGGCCGCGGGCTCGACCCAAGAGCAGAACTGATCACCGAAGGATGCCTTCACCATGTCGCAACCACGCATGTACGGCGGCTGGCGCAAACAGCGCAGCATCGGCATCGCGGGGCTCGGTCTGGGGGCGACGCTGGGGTTGATGGGCGGGCTCATCGTCCTGGTCGTCGCCGCGTCGATCAACCCCGCCTGGCTGCTCTACCTGGCTCCGCCCTTCCTCCTCGCCGCCCTCTTCATGGCGATCCCCGTCCAGGGGGAGTCCCTGGCCGCCTGGAGCGCCGCCCGCTTCCGCTGGTGGCTCACCCGGATGAAGGGACACTCCAAGTACCAGGCCGGCGTCATGATCGAGCACCCCCGGGCCTTCCAGCTCCCCGGGATCCTCGCCCCGATCTCCCTGCTCGACGTCGAGGACGGCCGTGGCGGCAGGTACGGGGTCGCCTGGCACCGGCGGACCGGGCACATGACGGCGACCCTGCGCACCGCGCCCAACTCCACCTGGCTGGCCGAGTCGCACGACGTCGACACCTGGGTCGCCAACTGGCACGCCTGGCTCGCCCGGCTCGGCTACATGCCCTGGGTCTCCTGGGTCGCCGTCACGGTCGAAACCGCGCCCGACCCCGGTTCGACGCTGCGCGACCAGGTGCTGTCGACCCTGAACCCCCAGGCTCCGGCCGAGGCGCACAAGATCATGAACGACCTCGTCGCCGCGGCCCCCGCGGTCAGCGCCAACGTCGAGACCCGGGTGTCGATCACCTTCGACCCCCGTAAGTTCCCCGCGGCCCCCAAGACCCGGTTGGAGGCGGTGGCGGAGCTCGGCAACTACCTCAACGAGCTGGAGGCCTCCCTGGGCAACTGCGGGGTCAGCGTCCTGGGCCGGTCCACCCCCCAGCACCTGGTGGCCACCGTCCGCAACGCCTACGAGCCGGACGCCCGCGGCGAGACCAACCGCCTTCTGACGACCGACCCCGAGACGATCCGCACGGACGACTGGGCCGACGCCGGCCCCATGGGAGCCGAGATCTTCCACGACCACTACCGGCACGACGGTGGGGTCAGCGTCGCCTGGGTGTGGCAGGAGGCGCCGCGCACCAACGTGACCTCCAGCGTGCTCGCCAAACTGCTGGCCCCCACCCGCTACACCAAGCGCACCACGCTCCTCTACCGCCCCTGGCCCGCGGCGAGCGCGGCGGCGACCCTGGAGAGCCAGCGGACCGCCGCGCAGTACAGGTCCGAGCTCAGCCGGCGGGTACGCCACCAGGTCAGTGCCCGCGACCGGCAAGACGAGGAACGGGCGGCCCAGGCGGCCCGCGAGGAGAGCATGGGCGCCGGTCTCGTCCAGATGTCGATGTATGTGACGGTCACCGTCACCGACGAGGAGAAACTGCCCGGGGCCATCGCCCAGACCGAATCGGCGGCCGAATCCTCCCGGATCCGGCTGCGGCGCGCCTGGGGCAGCCAGGACGTCGCCTTCGCCACCACACTTCCGCTGGGGATCTGCCCGCCCTGGCTGCTCCAGCGGCTCAACGGCTGGTAGGAGAGGAGGGCCTAGCGTGCCCAGGCGTGGACGAGAACGCGGCGAGGACGAGGCGGCCCGCGAGAAGCGGTCCCCTCGACCCGCCAAAAGGATCAAAGCGGCGAAAGCCCCCAAGGCGGCCAAGGGGGTCGGCCGGTCGAAGCCGACGGGGCCCGACCCGGGCTCCTTCGTCGACCAGAAGGAGAGGGAACAGCTTCCCCCCATGATGGGGTGGGCCCACCGATCAGGGGGACGTTCCCCCAACATCTGCTCGGTGCCCGAGTACCAGGCCACCACGACCCAGGCCTGCGGCCTGTTCCCGTTCGTGACCAGCAGCAAACCGCCCTCCGTGGGCACCCCCATCGGACGCGACCAGCTTTCCGGCGAGGTCGTCTGCATGGACCCGCTGGCCTGGCTGCGGGCCGGCCTGGTCACCAACCCGGGCGTCTTCGTCCTCGGTCAGCCCGGAACCGGCAAGTCGACGTTTGTCAAGCGCCTGGTGACCGGGTCGATCGCGACGGGAACCAAGACCCTCGTCCTGGGCGACACCAAGCCCGACTACTCCGACCTGGTGCGGCACCTGGGCGGCCAGGTGATCCGCATCGGCCGGGGCCTGGACCGGATCAACCCCCTCGACTCCGGCCCGCTGGGATCGGTGGTGCGCAGGATGAGCGGCCCCGACGGCGAGAAGCTGCGCTGGGAGGTCCGCGGGCGGCGGATCTCCCTGCTCATGGCGTTGTGCACGCTGGTCCGCGAAGGCCCCATCAGCAACGCCGAGGAGGTCATCCTCGGCACCGCGGTGGACCTGCTGGACGCGCGGCTCGGCGAGGAGCGCCAGCCCACCGTCGTCGACGTTCTCAAGATCATCGAGGAGGGGCCGCAGGAACTGCGGTCCATGGCCCGCGCCGGCGACGACCTGCGCTACGACGGCCGCGTCGACGACCTCATCTTCACCCTGCGCCTCCTCGTCGCCGGATCCCTGGCCGGAGTGTTCGACGACCAGACCACCACCCCGCTCGACCTGGACAGCCCCGCGGTCAGCGTGGACATCAGCAGGGTCGGCGCGGCCGGCGACAAACTGCTCACCGCGGCGATGCTGTGCACCTGGAGCTACGGGTTCGGCATGGTCGACGCCGCGCAGGCGCTGGCCGACGCGGGGCTCGCGCCCCGCCGTTCCTTCCTCGGCGTCATGGACGAGCTGTGGCGGGCGCTGCGCGGCGCCCCCGGCCTGGTCGAGTACGCCGACTCGCTCACCCGCCTCAACCGCTCCAAGGGCATGGCCTCGATCATGGTCACCCACTCCCTGTCGGACCTGGAGGCCCTGGCCACGGAGGAGGACCGGGCCAAGGCCCGGGGCTTCGTGGACCGCAGCGCGATCCTCGTCATGGCGGGGCTGCCGCCGCGCGAGCTCGCCAGCGTCCACCAGATCACCCCGCTCACCGGCCCCGAGCAGGCGCTCGTCGCGTCCTGGTCGTCGCCGGACTCCTGGCAGCCCGGCGCGCGCCACCCGGGGCGCGGCAAGTACCTGATCAAGACCGGCGCGGAGCGTCTGGGGATCCCGGTCCAGATGGCGCTCACCCGCGACGAGGAATGGCTCTACGACACCGACCAGGCGATGAGGTTGTGAGGGACGGACATGGGAAAAAGGATCCAGCCGCGCGGCAGCGGCCTGTCGGCGGCGGCGAGCCCCCTGTTCGCCCTCGTCGCCCTGTGGGGAGCGGTACTACTGGTGTGGCTGTTCTGGTTGTCGGCGCGCGTCGCCGCAGCCATGACCGGGGCGGAGGTGCCGGGGTTCGGGGTGTCCTGGATCCTCGGCCTGTTCACCTGGGACACCGCGAGCACCTGGCCGGAGGTCCCCACTCCCCTGGTCGTCGCGGTCTTCGCCGTGATCGCCACTCTCCTGCTGGGCGCGCTCATCCTGATCTTCCGCGCGATCGGTAAGTACCGGGGGCGCGAGGGCGACCCCGTGGCCGCCCTCAACAAGGGGGACGACACCGTCGCCGAGCTCGCCCGTCCCCAGGCGGCCGAGAAGGCCCTGCGGCTGCGCAGGCGCACGCTGGCCGGCCGCAAGGCCAAGTCGCTCTCCGACGACGAGGTCGGCCTGGTCATCGGGAAGATCAAGCAGCCCCGCGGCCCCGCGGGGCCGACCCTCTTCGCCTCCTGGGAGGACACGATCCTCGCCTACATGGCGCCCCGGGCCGGCAAGACCACCGGCATGGCGATCCCCTACGTCCTCGCCGCCCCCGGCCCGGCCCTGGCCACCAGCAACAAGGGCGACGTCTGGGCCGCCACCGCCAAGATCCGCGCGGAGCGCACCGGGGAGCGGGTCTGGCTGTTCGACCCGCAGCGCATCACCCACCAGCCGCAGGAGTTCTGGTGGAACCCCCTGCGCGGAGTCGACACGGTCGAGGTGGCGCACCGCCTGGCCGGCCACTTCGTGCTGACCATCGACGACGACTCCAAGAAGGACATGTGGGGCCCGGCCGCCAAGACCCTCATCTCCCAGTTGATCCTCGCGGCGGCGCTGGACGGCGAATCCCTGGCGACGGTCGGGGAGTGGCTGCACGACGCCAAGCACACGCGCCCCGTCGACATCCTGTTCGACCACGGGTTCGTCGCCTACGCCGAGGCGCTGCGCGAGACCCAGAACATCGTCAGCGAGACCCGTGACGGCATCTACACGACCGCGCGGACGGCGGCCCGCTGCCTGGACGACCCCGAGATCATGGAGTGGGTCAACCCGCCCGCGAAGGGGAACCTGGACGAGTTCGACCCCCGCTCCTTCGTCGCCTCCAAGCAGACGTTGCACCTGCTGAGCAAGTCCCGCTCGGCCGCCGCCCCGCTCATCGCCGCCATGACCGACGCCATCTTCATCGCCGGTGAGGAGGCATCGGAGGGCCAGGGCGGCCGGCTCGACCCGCCGCTGGTCGCCGTCCTCGACGAGGCCGCCAACATCTGCAAGATCGCCGACCTCCCGGACCTGTACTCCCACCTCGGATCGCGCGGGATCATCCCCGTCACCATCCTGCAGAGCTACCGCCAGGGCGTGCGCGTGTGGACGGAGAACGGGATGGAGGCCATGTGGTCGGCCGCGACCGTGAAGGTCTTCGGCGCGGGCCTGGACGACCACAAGATCGTCGACGCGCTGTCCAAGCTCATCGGCCAGCACGACGTGTCCACGGGCTCCTTCAGCTACGGCGACGGGAAGGGCAACCACTCCGTCCAGGTGCGCAGGCAGGAGATCATGCAGGGCTCGGAGATCCGCCAGATCGCCAAGGGCGAGGCCCTCCTGTTCGCCACGGCCGCCCAGCCCACCCTGGTCGAGATGTGCCCCTGGTACAAGGGCCGCGACGCCGACGCCGTCAGCGCCGCGATCAAGGAGTCGGAGCAGGTCATCACCCAAGGGGCGCAGGCCCGGTACGGCGCCTCCAGATGACCGGGGACGCCCTTTGCGGAAGCGTGGGCGTCCGACATCACCAGAGCGGAGAAAAACGAAGGTGAGAGCGGGAATGACGATAGAAGGACGGGTTCTCAGGGCCGCCCCGATCGGTGCGGTCCTGGTGCTCCTGACCACGGCGTGCGGAGCGGGCGAGCCGTCGGCGGGGGGCGGAGGGGAGCCCTCTCCCAGCGCCTCCGCCACGGAGCCGGTCTGGGGAGACGAGTCGGGGCTCGTCGTCTTCGACCAGGAGGAGCGGAAATTCCTCGCTGTGCTCGATCCCGTGGACGGGACCGAACGGGATCGGATCCTCCTCCCCGAGGACAACGCGATGTTCCCCGACCCGGAGGCGCCCACGACCTTCAGCGCCGATTACTCGCACTACTACCGCTTCCTTTCCGAAGAGATCGAGATCTTCCGTCTGGAGGGGGAGAAGGACGAGGCGCGTCTGGTCCGGACGATCTCCCCACAGGAGTCCACGCTCGCCGGAGGGAATCCGGAGATCGAGGACGATCTCCACTACGACGTCGAGACCGGCCTGCTCTGGTACGCCGAGCGGAACATGGACACGAGAACGGTCTACACGGTCGACATCGAGGGGGAGGAGGAGCCTGAGAAAGTCGGCCGGTTCGACGATCCCAACGCCTCGTGGGTTCCGGGCCCGAACGGGCCCGCGGAGGCCGAAATCGGGTATACCGGCGAAGGACCGTCCGAGCATCCGGTCATCCGCTACCAGGAGGTGGACGGGGAACGGAGGGTGAACGCCGTGGTGTTCCCACGGGAATATCCCATCAGCCGCGGCATGGGCGTTCGCGACATCGAGCTCTACGACACCGGACTGCTGCGCAAAGGTGAGAACCAGTACCTCGTCGCCAACAACCGGACGGGAATGCTGCCGGAGGGCCCGGCCGCCGGAGAGATCATCGAGGTCACCGTCTCCCCCGACCTGGAGATCGAGGAATGGCGGACGATCGTTCCCGAGCGGGAAAGTCCGGTCGGATTCTTCTGTCTTTCCCCGGATGGAAAGAGCCTCGTCGTCGAGGCCTCCGGCGAGTGGTACACCCTTCCCCTGGACGACCCTGAGAACTCCGTGAAGGTGCCCAAGGAGGAGAGCGGTCCCTGGCTCGTGGGCTGGATCTGACAGGTCCCCGCGCGGTCGTGCGGAGGCCGGTGGCCCGAGCACGGGAGGCGGGGGAGGGGGCGGGGAGAACACGCGGGATCTTCCGTGTGGGGACGCCGGATTCGAGCGGGCCGGTAGGTCTCCCGCGCGCACCTGACCGGGCACCGGGGCTCTGACGAGGGAGCCAAGCACATGGGTGCCGCCCTAGCGGAAGCGCAGAGGAACCCCGCAGGCTCCCGGAACAGGGCGGAGTACGCACGGAGTGGGAGCGCGGTAACAGGACCCGGCGATGCCGGATGGGGATAAGGAAGCGGCCGGGTCGGGCGGTTCGATTCCGGCCGTTGTGGTGTCCGAGGTGAAGGGAGAAGGATGACGGAAATGGCGGATGAGGCGCGGGAGGAGCGGGTGGAGGAGAACGGTGAGGAGGCTCCGGAGCCGGTCTACGGCAGCGTTGAGGAGTTCGTGACCCAGCGGTTCCTGCCGATGTACTGCCGGCCCGAGGGCGGCCAGTTCCGTTGGTGTGCGGAGTGGTGGAGACATCCCGAGGCGGTGTCGAGGTTCCAGGCGATCTGGCACGCCTGGGAGGTGCTGCGCTGGGAGCCGGGGACGGGTATGGCCACGTGGTACCGGGATTATCTCGACTTCCAGCTCCCCATCATCCTGGGCGACACCGGCCCCTTCCGGGAGTGCACGTCCCGCCGACACCAAGAACCCCGTCCCCTGCCGCACGTACCGGCACCAGAAGGCTGGTTCGACTCTTAGGAACAGGCTCAGGGACACCACCACTTGAGCATGGTCATCAGCCTCCAGGGAGAAGGGAAAATGGTCGTTCTCAGGGCCGGTGAACGCCTTGGGGCGAGTGCCGATCAACGTCCCCTGTCTGTACCCGTCTCACTAACTCGGATGGGGGCGGCGCCAAGCTACTTGACTCCGGGAGGTTGGCGGAGGTCCCAGCTCCTCGCGAACCCGACAAGGAGGTGCGGAGCTTCGGGGGCGAGAAGAGGGGGAAGGAGTCGGCCTCCGTTGCACAGGACTCGGGGGCCATTGGAGAAAGGGCGAAGGGGTCTTGGAGAAGCGGAACTCCGGTTTCTTGAGGGGGAGCCTCTCAATCGGTAGAGAGGGGAGGGGGACCTCCTCGCTCGCTGAGGAGAGGGGGAGGTAGCGAAAACCGCTTCAGCGGTAGGAAGCCGACTTCCACCGCTCCGCTCGCGTCCCTCGCCTTCCCTGGTGCTCCCAGAAACGAATTGAGATTCCTGTGTTCCGTCTCCCGGTGATGAGGGAGCCAATCCCGTGGCAGGCCAATCGGCGCGGAAGCGGAGAAGTGGATCCGGGTCTTCGACGGTTGTCCTCCTGAGAAATCCGTCTTTCTGTTCCATGCCCCGGCTGGAAGGGGCGTGGAGCAGTGGGACCGGGATCTAGACGGATGACTCCTGAAGAACAGAACGCGCCGCCCCCGTGGGACGGCGCGTTCTGTTCTCGCTGAGCGGTTCCGGCTTAGGCGTCCTTGATCTCGCAGACGACGCCGCCGTTGCCGATGGTCTCGCCCGCAGTGACGGCCAGGCCCTTGATGATGCCGGCCCTGTGGGCGGTCAGGGGCTGTTCCATCTTCATGGCCTCGATGACCACGATGGTGTCGCCCTCGGCCACGGTCTGGCCGTCCTCGGCGACGACCTTGACGACGGTGCCCTGCATGGGGGAGACCAGGGCGTCGCCGCTCACGGCCGTGCCGGCCGCCCCGCCCGACCGTCGGGAGGTTCGCTTGGGGGCGGTCCGCCCGGCCGGGGCCGTGGCGCCGGCGCCCAGCCCCGCGGGCAGGACGACCTCGACCCGCCGCCCACCGACCTCGACGGTGACCCGCTCGCGCGGCTCCGCCTCCTCGGGCTGGACGGTCGGCCCGGAGTAGGGGGCGATGTCGTTGTCGAACTCGGTCTCGATCCAGCGAGTGTGCACCGTGAACGGCTGCGAGGGGTCGGCCGGGGCGAAGGCGGGGTCGGCCACGACCGCCTGGTGGAACGGGATGACGGTGGGCATGCCGCCGACCTCGAACTCCGCCAGGGCGCGGCGTGAGCGCTCCAGGGCCTCGGTCCGGGTGCGCCCGGTGACGATCAGCTTGGCCACCATCGAGTCGAATGCCTGCGGGACGGTGAACCCGGCCTCGCACCCGGTGTCGACGCGCACCCCGGGCCCGCCGGGGAGGTTGAACGAGGTGATGGTGCCCGGCGCCGGCATGAAGTTCCGGCCGGCGTCCTCGGCGTTGATGCGGAACTCGAAGGAGTGGCCGCGCACCACCGGGTCCTCGTAGTCCAGGGTCCCGCCCTCGGCGATGCGGAACATCTCGCGCACCAGGTCGATGCCGGTGACCTCCTCGGTGACCGGGTGCTCGACCTGGAGGCGGGTGTTGACCTCCAGGAAGGAGACGGTGCCGTCGGCGCCGACGAGGAACTCGCACGTGCCCGCCCCCACGTAACCGGCCTCGCGCAGGATCGCCTTGGAGGAGGAGTAGAGCAGGTCGAGCTGCTCGGCGGTGAGGAACGGCGCAGGCGCCTCCTCCACCAGTTTCTGGTGGCGGCGCTGCAACGAGCAGTCACGGGTGGAGACGACCACGACGTTGCCGTGGGCGTCGGCCAGGCATTGGGTCTCGACGTGGCGGGGGCGGTCGAGGTAGCGCTCGACGAAGCACTCGCCGCGTCCGAAGGCGGTGACGGCTTCGCGCACCGCGGACTCGTACTGGTCGGCGACCTCGTCCAGCGAGCGGGCGACCTTCAACCCGCGGCCGCCGCCACCGAAGGCCGCCTTGATCGCGATGGGCAGGCCGTGTTCCTGGGCGAAGGCGACGACCTCGTCGGCCCCGGAGACCGGGTCGGGGGTGCCGGCGACCAGTGGCGCGCCGACCTTCTGCGCGATGTGCCGGGCCTGGACCTTGTCGCCCAGCGCGGTGATGGCCGAGGGCGGCGGGCCGATCCAGGTCAGCCCGGCGTCGATGACCGCCTGGGCGAAGTCGGCGTTCTCGGCGAGGAATCCGTAGCCGGGGTGGACGGCGTCGGCCCCGGACTCGCGTGCCACGTCGAGGATCTTGGCGATGTCGAGGTAGCTGTCGGCGGGAGTGGTGCCGCCCAGCGCGAACGCCTCGTCGGCGACCTTGACGTGCAGCGCGTCGAGGTCGGGTTCGGCGTAGACGGCGACGCTGGCCAGACCGGCGTCCCGGCAGGCGCGGGCGATCCGCACCGCGATCTCGCCTCGGTTGGCGATCAGAACTTTGCGCACGTTAGAAATTCCTCCTGCTACGGCGTCGGCTTGCCCTCGCGCCCGCATGGCAAAAGCCTGGAAAGAAGTCTAGGCAAGGCGGACCACTGGCCGTCGGCACAGGTATGCCCGCCCTCGGGACATCTACGTCTGGGTGGGTCATCCGGGATGGAAGGCGGAACGCCAGGCCCCCGGCCCGGGGCGCAGCGGCCGGCGCACGAGGCGCGAGCGGTCGCGCCACGCCGAGACCGGCGTGGCGGCACGCTCCGCGGCGGCCCGCGCCGCCTGGGCGGCACGGGCCCGCGCGGTCAGCACGGCGACGAGCGCCGCCACCTCCTCGGGGGACGGATCGCCCTTGACCACCTGGAGGAAGGGCCGCGTGCCGGTTCCGGGGTGTTCCTCGCGCGGGCTCACAGCGGGATGTTCCCGTGCTTCTTGGGCGGCAGCTGAGCGCGCTTGCCGCCCAGGCTGCGCAGCGCCTTGATGACCGAGGTCCGGGTCTCCGAGGGGAGGATCACCCCGTCGACGTAGCCGCGTTCGGCGGCGACGTAGGGGTTGAGGAGGGTGTCCTCGTACTCCTGGACCAGCCGGGTCCGCTCGGCCTCGGGGTCCTCGGCCGCGGCCAGCGCGCGCCGGTGCAGGATGTTGACCGCTCCCTGGGCACCCATGACGGCGATCTGGGCGGTGGGCCAGGCCAGGTTGATGTCGGCGCCCAGGTGCTTGGACCCCATGACGTCGTAGGCCCCGCCGAACGCCTTGCGCGTGATGACGGTGACGAGCGGGACGGTGGCCTCGGCGTAGGCGTAGATCAGCTTGGCGCCGTGCCGGATGATGCCGCGGAATTCCTGGTCGGTCCCCGGTAGGAAACCGGGAACGTCCACGAAGGTCAGCACCGGGACGTTGAAGGCGTCACAGGTCCGCACGAACCGGGCCGCCTTCTCCGAGGCGTCGATGTCCAGGCAGCCGGCGAACTGCATCGGCTGGTTGGCGACCACGCCGACCGGCCGTCCCTCGACCCGGCCGAAGCCCACGATGATGTTGGGGGCGAACTGGGCCTGGACCTCCAGGAAGTCCCCGTCGTCCACGACGTGCTCGATGACCTGGTGCATGTCGTAGGGCTGGTTGGCGGAGTCGGGGACGAAGGTGTCGAGCTCCCGGTCGGCGTTGGTAATCTCCGGCTCCGCCGGCGCCTCCCAGACCGGAGGGTCCTCCAGGTTGTTGGCCGGAAGGTGGGCCAGCAGCGCCTTGACGTAGTCGAGGGCGTCCTGTTCGTCGGAGGCCATGTAGTGGGCGACGCCCGAACGGGCGTTGTGCGTGCGCGCACCGCCCAGCTCCTCCATGGTGACGTCCTCGCCGGTGACCGTCTTGATGACGTCGGGGCCGGTGATGAACATCTGGGAGGTCTGGTCGACCATCACGATGAAGTCGGTCAGCGCGGGGGAGTAGACGTGTCCGCCGGCGGCCGCGCCCATGATCAGCGAGATCTGCGGGATGACGCCCGAGGCGTGCACGTTGCGCTTGAAGATCTCGGCGTACAGGCCGAGCGCGACGACACCCTCCTGGATGCGCGCGCCGCCACCCTCGTTGATGCCGATCACCGGGCAGCCGGTCTTCAGCGCGTGGTCGAGGACCTTGACGATCTTCTCGCCGTAGACCTCGCCCAGCGATCCGCCGAAGACGGTCACGTCCTGGCTGAACAACGCCACCGGGCGGCCGTCGATCGTGGCGTGGCCGGTGACCACGCCGTCCCCGTAGGGACGGTTGGCGTCCAGACCGAAGGAGGTGGATCGGTGTCGGGCCAGCTCGTCGAACTCCACGAACGAGCCGGGGTCCACCAGGGCGTCGATGCGCTCGCGCGCGGTCATCTTGCCCTTGGCGTGCTGCTTGTCGATGGCTCGCTGGGAGCCGGCGTGCACGGCCTCGTAGCGGCGTCGCTGGAGGTCGGCGAGCTTCCCCGCGGTGGTGTGGATGTCGATCTCCGCCGCGGGCAACGGTTCAGGGGCTTCGGTCGCCATGGAGAACCAGAGTAGTCCCGTGGGACGCCTGGGAGGAGACGTGCTCGGGGTTACCCGGAGGTAAGTGGGGTTGGGCACAAGAGGCCAAAGGGGTGGTCCCGTGCCGGTGAACGGCCCGGTAGGGGGAGAAATCCGGGGGAGGGATGCCGGCCAGGAGAACGGTCCAGTGGGCATTCCCGGTTCCGGATCCGTCGGGGTCCGTGGTCCGTTCTCGCGCGGACCGACCGGGACGTCCACCTCCGGGAAGGGAAGGAACCGGCCCCTCCTCGAATGGTGTTCCTTCCCGGGGGACCGCCTCCTCGGTGCCTCTGTTGTCAGGTGACGACCGGCCGCGCCGGGCGCGTTCACGCCGGGTTCGCGTGATGGTCGTGGTGGCCCATCAAGAGGGGACCTGGGCGTGGCCGCGTGCGGCGGTCGTTCTCCTGGACGGGTAGTGCGCGTCCTGGCCGTCACCCGCCCCGGGTCTTGCGAAGTCCGTGGGGATGCCCAGGGGCGAGGGGCCGGTACGGAGGAACGCCGGTGCCGGGGCGAGGACGGTGGTCGCCGCCGATCCCGGTCTCCGGCCGTCCTGTCCGTTGAGGAGGTCGTCACCGCCCGAGCCACGTCACCGGTCATCCGGCCCGCGTGGAGCCGGGGAACGGCAGATCGGGGTGGTGGGCCTCCCGGATTCCCGTGGCCGCCGGTGTTCCCGGTTGTCTGCGACCGGACCGGCGCGCGGGGACGGCCCTCTCCGGCGCGCCCATTGGCCCCTGTCAAGGGCTCCCGCCGGCACGAGGACCTTCCGCGCCCTGTCGTCCACCACTGGCATGGGACCGTGGTGGGGGCGGTGGTCTCTTCCGAGGACCTGTTCACCGGGCTTTTCGGGGAACGGTGAATTCCGGTGAAAAAGGGATCGGAATTGGAGAAGGTGCCGCGCTAGGGCCGCGTTCATGTCGGATCTGCGTGATGAATTGCGGCGGCTCGTCGAGAGGATTCCCGAGGAGCGGTTGCGTGACGCGATCAATCTCTTGAATGAGCAGTGCATGCCCGCGCCGCCGCGCCCCCGGGGCTTCCGGAGTTCGTGGGGATGCTCGAGGGGCCGGGAGACCTGAGCATCAGGATCGGGGACATCCTGTACGGCGAGGACGCCCGCGAGGGGGAGGACGGCTCCTCGGGTGATCGTCGTTGACGCCGGTGAGATCAGGGGCCGGGATCGGAGACGGTGCCGCGCTAGGATCATGTTCATGTCGGATCTGCGTGATGAATTGCGGTGGCTCGTCGAGAGGATTCCCGAGGAGCGGTTGCGTGACGCGATCGATCTCTTGAATGAGCAGTGCATGCCTTTGCCGCCGCGTGCCCCGGGGCTTCCGAAATTCGTGGGGATGCTCAAGGGGGCGCCGTCCGATCTGAGCAGAAGGACCGGGGAGATTCTGTACGGCGAGGACGCCCGCGAGGGGGAGGACGGCTCCTCGGGTGATCGTCGCTGACACCGGTTTTCTGATCGCCCTGCTCAGCGAGGGCGACGCCGACCACCGGGCCTGCGTGGAGCTGTTCGAACGGCAGACCGAGCAGGTACGGGTTCCGGCCTCCGTGGTCGCCGGTGTCTCCCACGCTCTTGAGCGGCTCGGCGCGCCACAGGCGGAGGCGGCCTTCTTCGACGAACTCAACGACCGAAGTCGGTTCGTCGTGGTCGAACACACCCGAGCCGACTACGCGCGGATGGCCGATCTCGTCGGACGCCACCCCAACAGCGGGTTCGGGACCGCGGAGGCCGGCGCCGTTGCCGTGGCGGAACGGCTCGGAGGCCCCCAGATCGCGACCGTGACCCCCGGCCGTTACGGCGGTGTGCGCCCGGAGGGGGTCGACTACCTCCTGTTCGCGCCGCCCGACCAGTCCGACGCCCTGGGCCCGTTGCGGCCCCGCGATCCCGTGCCCGAGGACACCGAGGTCGCGACGCGGGGCGACTCCGCGGTCCTCGACACGGGGGTCCTCGTCAGCCTGGTCACCGGCGACCGGCACACCGAGGCGAGTGAGCGGTGGCTGGCGCGCAGCCGTGAGGAGCTGCTCGTCCCCGATCTGATCGTCGGTGAGGCGGCCTTCCAGATCCGTCGTCTCGGGGCCGAGGGGAACAGGGCGGAGGCGAGTTTCCTGCGCACGCTCGCCGAGGCACCGGACGTCCGTGTCGTCAACGCGCGCCCCAAGGACTACGGCCGCATGGCGCAGATCATCAGGGAGCACGCGGATATCAAGGTCGGGGGCTGTGACGCCTCGGTCCTCGTCGCGGCGGAGAGGCACCGCGCCACGTCCATCGCGACCGTCGACTCCCGTGACTTCCAGAGGCTCGCCGACCGGGCGGGAGCGTCCTGGCGGCTGCCGTTGCAGGCGGACCAGGCGGGCCGGAAGGCCGCAGTGAAGGATTTTCCCGCGGGGCCGGGCAAGGCCCTGGCGCGGGGAGCCGGGAAGAAGTCCAGGGCGGGATCCGGCCGGGCCAACCCGTTCCGTCCGGCCGCGCGCCTCCCGGACACGGCCGCGGGCAGGGAAGGTCCGCGACGCCGCGGTCCCTGAAGCCGGGTCCGGGAGGGGCGTTCCTCCCGGCTCGGCCCCGTCCGGGCGATTCCGTGAACGTCGGCTTCCCCGCATGGTCTGACCGGCTTCCGGGGCTTTGCGCGACGGCCGCCTCCATGTGACCCCCACCTCTCAAGTGGTTCAGACCAATCTGGGTAAGGTGACCCGCATGACAGCGGTTAGCGCGGAACGCGACAGTGCCCGCCAGGAGATGCCCGACCGGCTGCGGAGCGATGTCCGCCTCCTCGGCGAGACGCTCGGTACGATCCTCGCCGAGAGCGGCGGCGAGGATCTGCTGGCCGACGTGGAACGGCTCAGGCGGGCCGTCATCGGCGCCCGGGACGGCTCGGTCACCGGCGAGCAGATCACCGAACTCGTGGCCTCATGGCCCCTCGAACGCGCCAAGCAGGTGGCGCGTGCCTTCACCGTCTACTTCCACCTCGCCAACCTGGCCGAGGAGCACCACCGGATCCGGGCGCTGCGCGAGCGCGACGACGCCGCGAACCCGCCGCGCGAGTCGCTCGCGGCGGCGGTCCGTCACATCCGGGAGGAGGCGGGTGAGGAGCGGCTGCGGGAGTTCGTCGAGGGGATGGAGTTCCACCCGGTCTTGACGGCCCACCCCACCGAGGCGCGCCGGCGCGCGGTGTCCACGGCGATCCTGCGGGTCGGCGACCAGCTGGAACGGCTGCGCGCGGCCCACCCCGGCAGCGCGGAGGAGGCCGAGGCGCGGCGCCGGCTGGCCGAGGAGGTCGACCTGCTGTGGCGGACCTCCCAGCTGCGTTACACCAAGCTCGACCCGCTCGACGAGGTGCGCACCGCGCTGGCCGCCTTCGACGGGACGATCTTCCGCGTCGTCCCCGAGGTGTACCGCGCGCTGGACGCCGCGATCGACCCGGAGGGGACCGGCCGGCGGCCTCCCCTGGCCCGGCCGTTCGTCCGTTACGGCAGCTGGATCGGCGGCGACCGCGACGGCAACCCGTTCGTCACGCACGAGGTGACCCGTGAGGCCATCGCGATCCAGTCCGAGCACGTGCTGCGCGCGCTGGAGGCCGCCTGCGGGCGGATCGGCCGGACCCTGACCGTCTACACCGGGCTCACCCCGCCGAGTGAGGATCTGCGCGCCGCGCTCGCCACCGCGCAGGCGGGCCATCCGCGGCTGATCGCCGAGATCGTCAAGCGCTCGCCGGGCGAACCCCACCGCCAGCTCCTGCTCTTCGCGACCGAACGGCTGCGCGCCACCCGCGAGCGCGACGCCGACCTGGCCTACCCCGGACCGGAGGCGTTCCTGGCGGACCTGCGCACGGTGCAGCAGTCGCTCGCCGCGGCCGGCGCGGTCCGCCAGGCCTACGGCGAGCTCCAGCACCTGATCTGGCAGGCCGAGACCTTCGGCTTCCACCTCGCCGAACTCGAGGTCCGCCAGCACAGCGCCGTCCACGCGCGGGCCCTGGAGGAGCTTCGCGCGGGAGGGGCGCTCTCGGAGGCCACCGAGGAGGTCCTGGCCACCCTGCGCGTCATCGCCTGGATCCAGGAGCGGTTCGGCGTGGACGCCTGCCGCCGCTACATCGTCAGCTTCACCCGTTCCGCGGAGGACGTCGCCGCGGTCTACGAACTGGCCGAGCGCGCGCTGCCGTCGGGGCGGGCGCCGGTCCTGGACGTGGTTCCGCTGTTCGAGACGGGGGCCGACCTGGACGCCTCCCCCCAGGTGCTCGACGGCATGCTCAAGCTGCCCGGTGTGCAGCGCAGGCTGGAGCAGACCGGTCGCCGCATGGAGATCATGCTGGGCTACAGCGACTCGGCGAAGGACGTCGGCCCGGTCAGCGCCACTCTGCGGCTCTACGACGCCCAGGCCAGGTTGACCGCCTGGGCGCGGGACAACCGCGTCGAACTCACCATGTTCCACGGGCGGGGCGGTTCGCTGGGGCGTGGCGGTGGGCCGGCCAACCGCGCGTTGCTGGCCCAGGCGCCCGGATCGGTCGCGGGCCGGTTCAAGGTGACCGAGCAGGGGGAGGTCATCTTCGCCCGTTACGGTCAGCGGGCGATCGCGCGCCGCCACATCGAGCAGGTGGGCCACGCGGTCCTGATGGCCTCGACCCGGACGGTGCAGGAGAAGGCGGAGGCCGCGGCCGAACGGTTCCGGGGGGTGGCCGACCGGATCGCCGTGGCGGCGCACGACGCCTACCGTTCGCTCATCGACACCGAGGGGTTCGCCGAGTGGTTCTCCCGGGTCAGCCCGCTTGAGGAGCTCGGTGAGCTCCGGCTCGGATCGCGTCCTTCCCGCCGCTCGGCGGCGCGCGGCCTGGACGACCTGCGCGCGATCCCCTGGGTGTTCGCCTGGACCCAGACCCGGGTCAACCTGCCGGGATGGTACGGGCTGGGCAGCGGCCTGGCCGCGGCCGGCGACCCCGACGCCCTCCACGCCGCCTACACGGAGTGGCCCCTGTTCGCCTCGCTGCTGGACAACGCCGAGATGAGTCTGGCCAAGACCGACCGGGCGATCGCCGAGCGCTACCTCATGTTGGGCGGCCGGCCGGAGCTCACCGAGCGCGTCCTCGCCGAGTACGACCGCACCCGCGAGCTGGTCCTCAAGGTGACCCGGCACCACCGCCTGCTGGAGAACCGCACGGTCCTGTCGCGCGCGGTGGACCTGCGCAATCCCTACGTGGACGCGCTGTCCCACCTTCAGCTGCGCGCGCTGGAGGCGCTGCGCTCGGCGGAGGCGGGCGAGCTCTCCGAGGAGGACCGCAGCCACCTGGAGCGCCTGCTGCTGCTCACGGTCAACGGGGTGGCGGCGGGTCTGCAGAACACCGGGTGAGGTGCCGGTCCGGTGGTCGGCCTTGGGCCGACCACCGGACGCCTCCCCGGACACGGTTGAATGGGGGCATGTCCGCTGACTCCTCTCCCTACACCGACCTCGGGCGGCCACCGCTGCGAGACTCCGGACTGCGCCGGGCCCTCGTGCGGCCCGGGGGTCTGTGGCGCGAGATCGAGGTGGTGGCCGAGACCGGGTCCACCAACACCGACCTGGTCGCCCGGGCCCACGCCGGCGCGCCCGAGGGCAGTGTGCTCGTCACCGAGCACCAGACGGCGGGGAGGGGACGGTTGGACCGTGTCTTCACCACGCCCCCGCGTGCCGCGCTGACGTTCTCGGTCCTGGTGCGTCCGCGGGTGTCGGCGGCCCGCTACGGCTGGCTGTCGCTGCTCATGGGGGTGGCCGCGGCGGGCGCCGTCGCCCGGGTGGCCGAGGTCGACGTCGGGTTGAAGTGGCCCAACGACCTGCTCGCGACGGGCGGGGAGGAACGCAAGCTCGCCGGCATCCTCGCCGAGGTGGCGCCCTCGACGACAGACAGCGCGGTCGTCATCGGCATGGGGCTCAACGTCGCGCAGTCCCGTGCCGAGCTGCCCGTTCCCACGGCGACGTCCCTGGCGGTGGAGGAGGCGGCGTGCGTGGACCGCGACCCGCTGCTGCGGGCGGTGCTGCGCGGGTTCGCCGACCGCTACCGGGCGTGGCTGGAACGCGACGGCGACGCCGAGGCGTCCGGCCTGGCGGCCGAGTACCGTGCCCGCTGTGTCACGATCGGCCGGCAGGTGCGGGTCCACCTGCCGGGCGAGCGGATCCTGGAGGGGACGGCCACGGGGATCGACGCCGACGGCCGGCTCACCGTGGCCGCCGGCGACGGGACGGTCACGTCGCTGAGCGCGGGCGACGTCGTCCACGTCCGGCCCTCGACGGGGCGGGCGGGGACCACGCCGTGACCTCCGCCGGGCGGCAGCGCGGTCACCTGATGTGCACCATGGTGTCACGCCGCCGTCACGGCGGGCTGTGCGACCATGTGCTCATGCCGATCACGGACCGTCACCCCGCGGGGAGCGAGGAGCGGCACCGTCCCCGATCCCGTGCGGACGCGACCGCGCCGCCGCCTCCCGGACGTCGCCCGCGGTGGCGCCGGCGGCCGGGCGCGCGTTTTCTTGACGGCCCCGGCCCTCACGTACTAAACCGGCAGTCACGCGCACGCTCCGTGCGCCCATCCCAGGCCGCCCTCGGGTCCCAGGCCCGCCGCTCCGGCCCAGAACACGAGAGAACGTATGCCGTCGCGTCCCGACCCCAAGCAGATCGAAGCCGCCTTGATGGGAGGCGAGGCGCTCTACACCCGTGAAGAGGCGGTGCGGCGAGCCGGAGCACCACAGGAGTTCGCCACTCGCATCTGGCGGGCGCTGGGGTTCGCCGCGCGGGGCGATGACACCCCCGCGTTCACGGAGAGCGACGTCGAGGCCCTGCGTATCACCGCGAATCTGCTGGCCAACGGGGTGCTGGACGAGGAGGCCGCGATCCGCCTGGCGCGCGCCATGGGGCAGACGATGGCCCGCCTCGCCGAGTGGCAGACGAGCATCCTGACCACCCTCGACTACACCCCGCCGGAGACCGTGGAGGGCGGCCAGCTCGCCCCTCTCGTGGGCATCACCAAGGACCTGCTCCCCGACGTCGAGCGGCTGCTCGTGCACATCTGGCGGCGCCAGCTCGCGGCGTCGGCGGCGCGTACGCTCGCCGTCCTGGAGAAGAACGAGGACGCCGCCCCCAACTACTTCCCCCTGGTGGTCGGGTTCGCCGACCTGGTCTCGTTCACGACGCTCAGCCGCGAGCTCGACGAGGCCGGCCTGGCCGAGGTCGTCGAGGGCTTCGAGGCCACCTCGGCCGACATCGTGGCCTCCAGCGGTGGCCGGGTCGTCAAGACCCTCGGTGACGAGGTCCTCTACGTCACCAACTCCGCGGCCCAGGCCGCCGAGATCGCCCTGCAACTCGCCGACGGGGTGAAGACCCACGTCGAGGTCCCCGACGTCCGTGTCGGCCTGGCCTACGGCCCCGTCCTGGCCCTGTTGGGCGACGTCTTCGGCACCACCGTCAACCGGGCCAGCCGGCTGACCTCCTTCGCCCGTCCGGGCACCGTCCTCATCGACGAGGCGCTCGCCGGGCTGCTGGAGGACGACGACTCCTACCAGGTGGTGCGGGTACGCCCGCGTCACGCCCACGGGCTCGGCCAGATCCAGCCCTACGCCCTGCGGCGCAGCTTCGAGGTGGTGCTGGGCACGCCGTAGCCCCGCGGCCGGGCCGGCGCGCCCGCGGCCACCATCGAACCGACCGTGCGATGAGCTTCCACGCCGGCGTCTGATCCGGCATGTTGGGAACGTACACACTCGCCGATCCGGGAGGTTCGTCATGCCGTACGAGGTGAAGGGCGTTGTGGCGCGGGGCAAGGGGGCGCCGGTGGGGGTGGAGACGGTGGTGGTGCCGGATCCGGGGCCGGGTGAGGCGGTGGTGACGGTGGCCGCGTGCGGGGTGTGCCACACCGACCTGCACTACCGGGAGGGCGGCATCAACGACGAGTTCCCGTTCCTGCTGGGCCATGAGGCGGCCGGAGTGGTCGAGGCGGTGGGGGAGGGGGTCGATGAGGTGGCCCCGGGCGATTTCGTGGTGTTGAACTGGCGTGCGGTGTGCGGGCGGTGCCGGGCGTGCCGGCGGGGACGGCCGTGGTACTGCTTCGACACCGCCAACGCCTCCCAGCCGATGAGGTTGGCCGATGGGACGGCGTTGAGCCCGGCACTGGGGATCGGCGCGTTCGTGGAGAAGACGCTGGTGGCGGCGGGCCAGTGCACGCGGGTGGCGCGGGTGGACCCGGCGGTGGCGGGGCTGCTGGGGTGCGGGGTGATGGCCGGGATCGGCGCGGCGGTGAACACCGGTGGGGTGACGCGGGGGGACAGCGTCGCGGTGATCGGGTGCGGAGGCGTGGGCGACGCGGCGATCGTGGGGGCCCGGTTGGCGGGTGCGGGACGGATCATCGCGGTGGACGTGTCTGCGCGCAAGCTGGAGTGGGCGCGCCGGTTCGGGGCGACGGACACGGTGAACGCGGCCGAGGTGGACGTGGTGGCGGCCGTGCGGGAGCTGACAGGGGGGTTCGGGGCTGACGTGGTGATCGAGGCGGTGGGCCGCCCGGAGACCTATGAGCAGGCGTTCTACGCGCGTGATCTGGCGGGGACGGTGGTGCTGGTGGGGGTGCCGACGCCGGAGATGCGGGTGGAGCTGCCGTTGGGGGAGGTGTTCGGCCGCGGCGGGGCGTTGAAGTCGTCGTGGTACGGGGACTGCCTGCCATCGCGTGATTTCCCGATGTTGGTGGATTTGTTTGCGCAGGGGCGGTTGGATTTGGAAGGGTTCGTGTCAGAGCGGATCGGGTTGGAGGATGTGGAGGAGGCGTTCGCGCGGATGGAGCGCGGCGAGGTACTGCGATCGGTCGTGATGCTGTGATGACGGAGAACCTTCCCGACCCTGTCGACCGTCTGGTCACATCGGGCACCTTCGAACTGGACGGTGGTTCCTGGGAGGTCGACAACAACGTCTGGATCGTCGGGGACGAACGGAAGGCGATCGTCATCGACGCCGCCCACGACCACGAGGCGATCGCGCGGGCGTTGGGCGACCGCGAGCTGATGGCGATCCTGTGCACCCACGCCCACAACGACCACGTCAATGCCGCCGCCGACCTCGCGGACCTGGCCGACGCCCCGATCCTGCTCCACCCCGACGACGCTCCGCTGTGGCGGATGGTCCACCCCGGACGCGAGCCCGACGCGCCGTTGCTGGACGGGGAGCGGTTGCAGGCCGGCGGTGTGGAACTCCAGGTCATCGCCACCCCGGGGCACGCGCCCGGCGCGGTGTGCCTGTACGCGCCCGAGCTCGGCGTGCTGTTCAGTGGCGACACCCTGTTCAGCGGCGGCCCGGGGGCCACCGGCCGCTCCTACTCCGACTTCCCCACCATCATCGACTCCATCCGCGGCCGTCTCCTCACCCTGCCCGAGGAGACCCTCGTCCTCACCGGTCACGGCGCCTCCACCACCATCGGAGCCGAAGCGCCCCACCTGCACGAATGGATCCAACGAGGACACTGAGTCCGCTGCCGCCGGATCCCTCGGGGGACTCCGGCGGCCGGCCGTCCGTTCGCGTGAGGGGCCGGCCGGTCCCTCACGGTCCGGCCGCTTCGCCGGTGGCCCGGGGTGTGCGGGGCGCCGGCGAGTGGGCCATGGCCGCTGGCCGCCGATGCGCCGTCCACCGCTGCCGGTCGCGCTCCCGCGCCTCGCGGCTCCGGCGCACCGCACGGCCCGCCTCGCCGGTACGCCCTAGACCGGACCGGTCGTCCGGACCAGTCCGCCGGCGCTGGAGGGCAGGAAGACCGCGAACGTCGTCGGCCTGGCCTGGACGAGTTCCACCCGCGCGCCCTCCGACTCCGCGATGTGGCGGGCCAGCGCCAGGCCCAGCCCCGTGCCGTCGCCGCCGCTGACCTCACGTTCGAAGATGCGCGGCGCCAGCTCCTCGGGAATCCCCTCGCCCTCGTCGGTGACCTCGACCCGTACCGACTGGCCCGTCTCCACCCGTCGGATGGTGACCGTTCCCGCGCCGTGCTTGAAGGCGTTCTCCACCAGCGTCGCCAGGATCTGCGTCAGGTCGGTGGGGACGGTCAGCGCGGTCAGACCGGGGGTCCCGGTGAGCCGCAGCTCCCTTCCGGCCTGGGTGAACATCGGGCTCCACTCGTCGACGAACTGCTCGATCACGTCGTCGATGCGGACCGGTTCGACCTCGGGGTTCTGGCTCTTGCGGGCGCGCCCCAGCAGGCTCTCCACGATGCCCACGAGCCGTTCGGTCTGGGCGAGCGCGGCCTGACCCTCCTCGCGCACGACCTGCGGGTCGTCGGCTTCGGCGATGATCTCCTCCAGGCGCATCGACAGTGCCGTGAGGGGGGTGCGCAGCTGGTGGGAGGCGTCGGTGGCGAAGTGGCGTTCGGTGGAGATGAGGCTGGCGATCCGTTCGGCGCTGCGGTCCAGGACCTCGGCCACCCGGTCGGCCTCGGGGATTCCGTAACGGTGACCCCAGGGGGTGGTCACCCCCGATCCCAGTCGTTCGGCGGTGGCGGCGAGGTCCACCAGCGGCAGGGTCAGCCGTCGGGCCTGGAGGATGGCCAGGCCCACGGCCACGCCGATGGCCAGGAGGGAGAGCGAGGCGATGCCCACCCAGGCGCTGATGATGCTGTCGCGCACGTCGCTGGTGTCGCGCCAGATGTCGACCCGGACGTTGCCGCGGGAGGTCGCGGTGGCCTCCAGGGCGGTTCCGGCGCTGGCGTCTCCGGGGGTGTAGTCCCAGCCGCCGGTGACCACCGTCCGGCCGTTGGGGGGAGTGATCTCGATGCGGCGCCCGGGATAGACCTCGGCGAAGTGCTCGGTGTCGACACGCCCCTCGTTCTCCAGTTGCGCGTCGGTCTCGGCGGCGATGACGTCGGCTTCGCGCCTGAGCTGGCTGAGGCTTTCGCTGTAGACCGACTGGTAGGCCAACGCGCCCAGCGGCAGTCCCAGGAGCATCACCGCGATGACGGCGACCACCAGCGTGGAGAACAGCATCCGCCTGCGCATATCACCCCTCGTCCGCGCCGCGGCCGGTACCGGCGTGTCGGGGCTCCGGGCCGCGGATTCCCGTCACTCCCGTTCGAACCGGAACCCCACGCCTCGGACGGTGGTGATGTAGGAGGGCTGGTTGGCGTCGTCGCCGAGCTTGCGGCGCAGCCAGGAGATGTGCATGTCCAGGGTCTTGGTCGATCCCCACCAGTTGGTGTCCCACACCTCGCGCATGATCTGCTCGCGGGTGACGACCTTGCCCGCGTCCCGGACCAGAACCCGCAGCAGGTCGAACTCCTTGGTGGTGAGTTGGAGTTCGCGGTCGCCCAGCCACGCGCGGCGGGAGTCGTTGTCGATGCGCACGCCGTGGACGACCGGGACCTCGGCGCCGCCCCTGCGCAGGAGCGCGCGGACCCGGGCGAGGAGTTCGGCCAGGCGGAACGGTTTGGTGACGTAGTCGTCGGCGCCCGCGTCGAGCCCCACGACGGTGTCCACCTCGTCGGCGCGGGCGGTCAGGATCAGGATGGGCGTCCCGTGTCCTTCGGAGCGCAGCCGTCGCGCCACTTCGAGACCGTCCATTTCCGGCAGTCCCAGATCGAGCACGATCAGGTCCACGTCTCCCGCGCGGGCGCGTTCGAGAGTCTCCACGCCGTCGACGGTGACGTCGACCGAGTACCCTTCCCGGCGAAGCGCGCGGGCGAGTGGCTCGGAGATCGAGGTGTCGTCTTCGGCCAGCAAAACGCAGGTCATGCCCCTGATCGTAGGTTGGGCCGGAGGGTTTTCCCTATTATGCGCGCCGCTTGACTGAGGGTTGACCAAAAATGCGCAAGTCCCATAACCGGCATACTTCCCTTACTTCACACCCTGTCCGTGGTTTCGTGTCCGGTTGGATCGGACCTGGTGTGGCGGGGGTAGGGCACGGGCCCGTTCAGATCCGTCCCTCGCGCCGCGGGGTGGTCGGTTCGGGGAGGCCGGCGGGCTCCGCCTCGCGGAAGACCCACTTGCGGTAGGACCAGAAGCGGAACAGGGACCCCAGGCCGACGCCGACGACGTTGCCCGCGATGTTGCGGGCGAGCGGGCCGTCCAGGCCGAGCACCGACACGGTGAATTCCAGGCAGAGCAGCTGGATCACCAGACCGACGGCGTTCAACAGGAAGAACAGCGCGTACTCGCGCCCCAGGCCGCTGCGCGCACGGTGGCCGAACGTCCAGAACCGGTTGCCCAGGAAGGCGACCACGGTGGCGATGAGCGTGCCCAGCGCCTGCCCGGCCAGCTCGGACATGCCCAGGAACCACCAGAACGTGTTCGTGGCCGTCAGCTGCACCACGTAGGCCACGGCGCCCACGGTGCCGAACTTGGCGACCTCGTGGATCAGGTGGGAGAAGCGCTGGTAGAGCGCCCGGACGATACTCAAGAGCCGTTCCGATCCTCTCGCAGGTGGGTCACTAGAATTCCATGAGAGCCACGCCTGGCGACGTCGAAACCCACATCCCGTCAAGAGTTGAGGCAGTGTGAGTGAGCGTAATCGGTCCGTCCCCTCCGTTGGCATGGTGGGAGGCGGGCAACTGGCCCGGATGACGCACCAGGCCGCGATCGCCCTCGGGGTGGGATTCCGGGTTCTGGCCGACTCTCCCTCCGACAGTGCCGCACTGATCTGTGGCGACGTCCAGCTCGGTGACGACCGATCCCCATCCGACCTGTCGGCCTTCGCCAAGTCCTGCGACGTCATCACCTTCGACCACGAGCATGTGCCCGAACCGGTCCTGCGCGAGCTGGAGAAGGCCGGAACCGTCCTGCGCCCGGGCCCCGACGCGCTCCGCTACGCCCAGGACAAACTCCTCATGCGCGCTCGTATGACGGAGCTGGGTGCCCCCTGCCCGCGCTGGCGTGGCGTCGCGACCGCCGCCGACGTCGACGAGTTCGCCGCCGTCACCGGCTGGCCCGTCGTCCTCAAGGCCGCGCGCGGCGGCTACGACGGCAAGGGCGTATGGGTCGCCGGAAGCGGCGAGGAGGCGCGCGAGGTCCTCGACGGCGCGGCGCGGGCGGGCGTCCCGATGCTCGTGGAGGAGAAGGTCGTGTTCACCCGCGAGCTCGCCGTCCAGGTCGCGCGCTCCCCCTACGGACAGGTCGCCGCCTACCCCGTGGTCGAGACGGTGCAGCGCGACGGCATCTGCCACGAGGTCATCGCACCGGCCCCGGGCCTCGACGAGGAGCGGGCGGTGCGGATCCAGGAGCTCGCCATCGAGATCGCCCACGCGCTGGGCGTGGTCGGAATGCTGGCCGTGGAGCTGTTCGAGACCGAGTCGGGCGTCGTCGTCAACGAGCTGGCGATGCGTCCGCACAACTCCGGCCACTGGACCATCGAGGGCGCCCGGACCTCCCAGTTCGAGCAGCACCTGCGCGCGGTGCTGGACCTGCCGCTGGGTGCCCCCGGCGCCACCGCCCCCTACACCGTGATGGCCAACCTGCTGGGCGGCGCCGACCCCGACGTCTACCGGCGCTACGTCCATGTCATGGCCAAGGACCCCGGGGTGAAGATCCACTTCTACGGTAAGGAGGTCCGACCCGGTCGCAAGATCGGGCACGTCACGGTGCTCGGCGACGACTACGAGGACCTCCTCGCCCGTGCCCGTGACGCGGCCAGCTACCTCAAGGGAGACCAACAGTGACCCAGACAGCCCCGATCGTCGGCATCGTGATGGGCAGTGATTCCGACTGGCCGTTCATGCAGGAGGCGGCGAAGGCACTGGAGGAGTTCGACGTTCCCTACGAGGCCGACGTCGTCTCCGCCCACCGGATGCCCCACGAGATGATCGACTACGGGACCCGGGCCGCCGAGCGGGGGCTCAAGGTGGTCATCGCCGGGGCCGGGGGCGCCGCGCACCTGCCCGGGATGCTGGCCTCGGTGACCCCGCTGCCGGTCATCGGCGTCCCGGTCCCCCTGAAGTACCTGGACGGCATGGACTCGCTCCTGTCGATCGTGCAGATGCCGGCGGGGGTTCCGGTGGCCACCGTCGCGGTCGGCGCGGCCCGTAACGCCGGGCTGCTCGCCGTCCGCATGCTCGCCGCCCACGACGACGCGCTGCGCGCCAGGATGGAGGAGTTCCAGGCCGATCTGAAGAAGCAGGCCCAGGCGAAGGGGGAGCGTCTGCGCCGCCAGGTCGCCGAGGGGACCTCTTCCGCCATCGGGTTCGGCGTCGCCCGCTGACGGTTCCGCCGCCCGCCTCCGTGAGGCGGGCGGCGGGCTCAACGGGCCGGCACGCCGTCCCAGCGGGTCCACAGGTCACCGGAGACCTCGCTGAGCAGGTCGGCCATCGCGTCGAGTTTCGCCTCGACGTCTTCGGGGCCGCCGCCCGACGAGGTGCAGATCAGCAGGTCACCGTCGAGGACGAAGGCGGTGAAGGCGTGCCTGCGGATCGTCTCGCGCACCTCGTCGGAGAGCAGTTCCACGGGGAAGCGCGGTTCGGGGCTCTGGGCGTAGAGGTCGTGCGCGCCGCCTTCGGGATCGCTGATCTCGACGTAGGGGACCTCCGCCGGCAGCGCCATCGTGTGGACCGTGAGCGTCTCCCACTGGTGCGTTCCCGAGGGAACATGGAAGTAGTCGAACACGGTGAACTCCGAGCCCCGGTAGGAGCCCGACAGGACGTTGCGGACCCCGCCGATGCGGCCGGGAGGCAGCACCGGCCGCGGCCAGCCGTGGATGATCCGCTGGTCGTGCTCCGTGTAGAGCCAGCCGTTGCGGTCGGCCAACCTCCGGCGGTCGGCCGCCAGCCCGAGGTCGTCGGGCATGGGCCCCGGCCCACCGGCATCCCGTGTCTTCTGGGTCCGGCCGCGCAGCAGGGCCAGTCGTGGACGTCGCATACGCCTCCCCTACCCCCGAGGGGGGTGAGGGAATCGGTGTCGACCGGCGTTACCTCAGCTCAGCAGGCGGGGCCATTCGATGGCGGGACAGCGGTCCATGACCATGACCCGGCCGGCCGCGCGGACCTGCTGCGCGGCGTCCTCGTCGACCACACCGAGCTGGAACCACACGGCACGCACGTCGTCGCGGAGCAGCGCCTCGTCGGCGACCGCCCCGGCGTCCTCGGAACGGCGGAACACGTCCACCACGTCCACGGGGAAGGGGATGTCGGCGAGAGAGCGGTAGACCGTCTCCCCGTGCACGGTCTGCGCCGTGGGGTGGACCGGGACGATGCGCTTGCCCTGGTCCTGGAGGAAGCGGGCGACCCGGTAGGCCGGGCGGTCGGGGTTGGCGCCCAACCCGACGACCGCCCAGACCCTGGACTGCTCCAGCAGGCGGCGGATGACCTCGTCGTCGATGTCGTGCATGTGCGCACCCTACTCGTCGCCGTGGTGGTCCCGCCGCGCCGGGAGGGGAGGCCGGAGAACCTAGGGGCGGCCCAGGGCGCGGTAGGTCCAGCCGCGTTCCCGCCACTGTTCGGGGTCCAGCGCGTTGCGGCCGTCCACGATCCGGGGCTGGGCGACGACCTTCGCCAGCTCGTCGGGGTCGGCGTCGCGGAACTCCGCCCACTCGGTCAGCAGGAGGACGACCTCGGCGTCGCGCACGGCCTCCAGCATCGAGGTGGCGTAGCCGAGGCCGGGGTGGGCGCGGCGGGCGTTCTCCAGGGCCTCGGGGTCATAGACCGTGACGCGCGCGCCCAGCGAACTGATGGTCGCGGCGACGTCGAGCGCGGGAGAGTCGCGGATGTCGTCGGAGTTGGGTTTGAAGGCGGCGCCCAGCACCCCCACGGTCCGTCCGCTGAAGCTGCCGCCGATGAGACCGCGGGCGATGTCGATCGTGCGCGCCCGGCGACGCTGGTTGATGGCGTCGACCTCGCGCAGGAAGGACAGGGCCGGCTCCACCCCGAGCTCGTCGGCGCGCGCCATGAACGCGCGGATGTCCTTGGGGAGGCAGCCGCCTCCGAAGCCGAGGCCCGGACCGAGGAACTTGCCGCCGATGCGGTCGTCGTGGGACAGCGCCTCGGCGAGCTTGATGACGTCGGCGCCCGCGACCTCGCAGACCTCGGCCATCGCGTTGATGAAGGAGATCTTGGTGGCGAGGAAGGCGTTGGCCGACACCTTGACCAGCTCGGCGGTCTCCAGGTCGGTGGTGAGGAACGGGATCCCCGCGGCGATCTGCTCGGCGCAGACCTCGCGCATCACGGCCTCGGCCCGCCGTGATCCGGGGGCGGTGCCGATGACGATGCGGTTGGGACGCAGGGTGTCCTCGACGCCGTAGCCCTCCCGGAGGAATTCCGGGCTCCAGGCGAGCTCGACGTCGGCACCCGCGGGGGCGGTGCCGGCCAGGCGGGCGGCCAGCCGCGCGGCGGTCCCGACGGGAACGGTGGACTTGCCGATGACGACGGTCGGGCGCGACAGCAACGGCGCGAGCGCGTCGACGGCGGCGTCGAGGTAGGACAGGTCGGCGGCGTTGGAGTCGGCGCGCTGAGGGGTGCCCACGCAGATGAAGTGGACGTCGGCGAATTCGGCGACCTCGGCGTAGTCGGTGGTGAAGCGCAGCCGCCCGGCGGCCAGGTTGCGAGCCAGCACCTCCTCCAGCCCCGGCTCGAAGAAGGGGAGCCGGCCAGACGACAGGGAGTCGACCTTGGCCTGGTCGACGTCGATGCCGAGCACGTCGAAACCCAGTTCGGCCATACACGCGGCGTGCGTGGCGCCCAGGTAACCGGTACCGATCACCGAGATCTTCAGGCGCTGTTGTCCGACCAATGGTTTGTCCTTCCTACAGTCGGCCAAGACGTGTCACAGTGTGCTTCCCGGCCGACACGGGCGGTGAGATGCGCGGGAGGTCATCGACGCCGGACGACCATGGCGCGATGTGGCGGAACGTGGCGACACGCACCCGTCTGTTCTTGCCGTCCATGGTGCGGTAGGGGAAGGGACCCGAACCAGCGTTCCTCAATGAGACATTGCCGAACTCGGCCCTAACACCACCTCAACCCTGCCCTAAAGCAGAACGGCCGCATCTTATGTGACTTTTTGAGATGGTACGTATGCGGGGGGCCGTTACACGGTTCCCTCTTCCCTCGCATTCCCTCGCAGTTCAGCACGACGCCCACCCGCGCCGAGTGCGGATGGGCGTCGTGGAAGCCGCGGTGGAGCCGGTCACCAACGCGATGGCGGACCGCTGTAGGGGTAGTCCTCCTCATCGGGTTCCCGGGGCGGCGGCCACTGCACGGGCTCGGTCATCCGGGGAGCCGGGCCTCCGTAACGGTGCTGGAACTCGCGGGGCGCCGAAGGCGGCCCCGCGGGCGGCGGCGCGGTCTGCGGCGCGCGGGGCGCGGGCCCGGTGTTGTGGAAGTGGGGCGTCTCACGGGGCGCGGGCGCCGTGGCGGGCGTCATCCGCGGAGCCGGTTGCGGGATGGTCGGCGCGGCCTGCGCGAACGGCTCGGTGCCGGCGAAGTGCCGTGGCCTCTGCGGAGCCGGCGCGGCGTTCGCGGGCAGCGGCCCGGTCCCGTACAGGTGCGGGACGTCAGGCGGACGCCGATGCGTCGGTTCGTGCGAGGTGGCCGGACGCTGCCCCCACGCAGGCGGCGTGTCGTGGCCGCCGTGCCGAGGGTGCGGTGGCTGCCGCATTTCCCGGGGACGTGCCGCGCGGGGCTCCGGCCCCGCCGGTGGACGTGGCCCGGTGTGCGGCGAGGGCGGGATCACCCGGACCCCCTCGTCCGTCTCCCAGCGGTCCCAGGTGGGGGGCGGGGGCGTCCACGGGTCGGCGGGACGCTCGGCGGGACGCTCCATGACGGTCTCGGGAACGGCCTCGGCCGTCCGGCGCGCCGCCGGCCGCCACCGCGATGCGGGAACCGAGGCGGCGATCAACAGTCCGCCCAGCAGCAGGTAGACCACCGCGCCGCCGCCCAGCCGCCCCAGCGGGGTGAGGCCGGTCGCCAGCTCGGCGAACACCGGTGAGAGCGCGAACAGCCCCAGCGCCGTCAGCGTGACACCGGGAAGCAGCGAGGCCAGCGGTGACATTCTCGACCCCGCGAGAGGTCCGAGGAGCAGTCCCAGGATGAACACCGAGGCCAGTCCGGGCAGGTAAAGCCCGGGATCCACGTGGAGCGCCATCATCGCCGCGCGCAGAGAGTCAGCCCCCCAGCCCAGCGCGAACACCGAGACCGGTGCAGCGACCAGACCGACCCCTGCTCCGATGAGGTGCCGTAGCCCGTCCGACATGCCAAACCCCCTTCGTCGTCCCTGTTGGGAGGACGCGATCCGACTCTAGTCGCAGGACGCCTACCTGCGACGGAACCCGCGCCAGAGGCGTGTTCCAGTGGTCGGACAACGGTGGGAGGGCTCGGAGACGGCGGGGAGTCCGACCACCGCGCCCCGGGGCGCGGTGGGCCCCTCGTCTGCCCGGGTTGTCCGGGTGGGAGGGGGTGGGGAACCCGGTGGGAGAGGACGCCGCCCGGACACGTGGTGCTCCACGACGGGCGCGCCGATCCCCGTGTCGGACGCCGCGGCACGGAACTCACCGCCGCCGACGCGGATCAGCGGTCGTCGCGCAACACCCGGGTCTGGTCCCCGGGATCGGGGGAACCCCAGGTCGTGGTCTCGAAGCCGTTCTCACCCCGCCGGAAGGGGGTGGTGGTGCGGCTGGAGTCGTCGTCCGCGGGAAGCGGGCCGGCCACGGGCGGCGCGGCGGCGATCCGGGGCTCCGCCCCGGGACGGGGCCCGTCGGCGCGCGGACGCGAACGCCAGCGCGACGGCGTGAGCGAGGAGATGAACAGCAGCGTCCCCAGGGCGAGGTTCAGCGGCAGGGCGGGACCCAGGGGGTGGAACAGCGAACCGGGCGCGATCCACGAGGGCAGGACCGACGCCAACGAACCGGGATCGAGCAGCGGCCACAGCCCCACGGCCAGCAGTGCGCCGCCCGAGACGAAGGCCGCCAGGGGGGAGACCCGGGAACCGGCCAGGACTCCGCAGACCAGGCCGATCGCCATCACGGCGGCGACCGCGGTGAGCAGCGTGGGGTCCCCGGGGTCGATGTCCCCCATGCGTGCCTCGATCGTCGCGGCCGACCACGCGGTGCCGGCCCACAGCAGTGGGGTGACAAGGAGCCCGATCGGCAGACCGAGCAGATGGCGCAACACGGCGTCCTCCCGGAACAAGCGGTTGCCCGTGGTATTACCACTCGGACCACGGGGCTAACGTGGGCCGTCCCTCACGCTCCCTCAGGCACAGATGTTCTCCTGCGCGGTCGAGGTGTGCACCATGTCACGTCCGCCCGCCCCGACACCGCTTGCGGCCGCGGGCTCCGCGACGGCGGTGTCGGCCGGCGCGTCGACGCCGCCGTAGCCGGAGCCGACCACGACCTGGACCCGTTCGGACAGCGACGTGTCCTCCTCCAGGACGGCCCCGGGGATCGCCGCGGCGACGAGGGCCGCGGCGTCGGCCTGCTCCGGCGCGTGGCGGACCAGGGTCTGGGTGACCCCCAACGAGGGCCAGTTGCTCGCCTGCTCCGGTACCTGGAAGCCGGCCCCGGCCAGGTCGGCGGCCGCCCGCGCGCCCAGACCGGGGGCGCCGGCCCCGTTGAACACCTCAAGAGTGACCTCCTGCGGAGTCGGTCCCGGCCGGGACTCGGAGCGCGCGGGCTCCTCCTCACCGTCCTTGCCGGTCAGCGGCTCATCCGCCGCGACCTTGTCGAACAGCTCCTCGGCGGCCTCGCTGTTCCAGGTCACCGCGGTCTCGCCGTTGGGCGTCCGAAAGTCCATGGAGGAGACCGGGACCTGGGTGAAGGCGACGTCGTCCAGTTTGATCGAGCGCAGCTGGGCGGCCAGCTGGTTGATGGCCGCGGTGTCCAGTCCCTCGTCAACGGTGACCGACCCGAGCGCGGTGTCCAGGAAGCGGGTGAGCTTGTCGGGGTTGCCGAGGGTGTCGGAGTCGAGCGCCTTGTCGAGAAGCGCGGCCATCACCTGCTGCTGCCGGTCGATGCGGTCGAGGTCGCCGTCCACGGTCTTGCGGGTCCGGGCGAACGCCAGGGCCTCGGTGCCGTCCACGTGGTGGGTTCCCGCGCCCATGTTCAGGTGGGCCTTTTCGTCGTAGATGGGCTCCTCCAGGCACACCTCGATGCCCCCGAGCGCGTCCACGACATCGACGAAGCCGGCGAAGTCGACCTCGACGTAGTGGTCGATGCGCACGCCCGTGGTCGACTCCACGGTCTGGATGGCGAGCTGGGGGCCGCCGTAGGCGTAGGCCGCGTTGATCTTGGCCTCCCCGTGTCCGGGGACGCGCACCCACGAGTCGCGCGGAATGCCGATGACGGTGATCTGGTCCCGGTCCTCGTTGACGTGCACCAGCATCATCGTGTCGGAACGCTGTCCGGCCGCGTTGCCGACCCCGAGTTCGGCCTGTGCCCCGCGGTCGAGCTCGCCACGGCTGTCGGAGCCGATGACGAGGAAGTCCAGCGCGCCGGTGGCCCCCGCGGCCGGACGGTCGCCCCCGAGGCCCGCGAACACGTCGAACCGGTTGAGTCGCCCCGAGACCCAACTGGTGAGGGCCCACGCGGTCCCCGAGGCGAGCAGCACGACGACGGACATGGTGCCCGCCAGCAGCAGCCCGGCCCGTTTACGCCGGGCCCGCCTGCTCGGAAGGGCGAAGGGGCGCCGCGGGGACGCGCCGGACGTTCCGCCCGGCGGGGTCGGGCCCGACCGGACACGGCGGAACTCCGGAGAGGAGCCCCGCCCGTTTCTCCCTGTGTCGCCGTTCACCGGATGAGCCCCCGTCCCATCGACCGTCCCCCTTCCACCTGAATGTCCCCTAGGGTGTCAGGAATCCACCCACCGGTCCCGGGACGCCACGCCCGGGCGTGGCGTCCGTACCCCTCCGACGGTTCAAGGGCCGGCGTGGTGGCCGCGATGGCCGGACACGGACGAGCGACGGGGGACCGTGGCCCCGCGCCCCGGTTCCCGATTGGTCAATCCAGGCCGGGCGGCGCACAATGGAGGGGCGCGGCGCCGCCGCACAACGGCCGTGTCCCTTGGCGTGACGCGGCTTTCGACCCGTGCAGTAGCGTTGCCCACGCGCGCCATCGCGCGGTCCCCCGATTCGTTCTCCACCACCTTTTCTTGGACATGCCCGTGACCTGGCCGGCCGTATCGGTTGTAATGCCCATCCTCAACGAGGAACGCCACCTCGCCGCCGCCGTGCGCCACGTCCTCAGCCAGGACTATCCCGGCGACATGGAGGTCGTGCTCGCGGTGGGACCGTCGAAGGACCGCACCCAGGAGGTCGCCGACGCCCTCGCGGCGGAGGACCCCAGGGTCAAGGTGGTCCCCAACCCCACCGGGCGCACCCCGGCCGGCCTCAATGCCGCGATCGCCGCCTCCTCGCACGGGATCGTGGCACGTGTGGACGGCCACGCCATGATGCCCGCGGACTACCTGCGCGTGGCCGTGGAGACCCTGGAGCAGACCGGGGCCGACAACGTCGGCGGGATCATGGCGGCCGAGGGGGAGACCCCTTGGGAGCAGGCCGTCGCCAAGGCCATGACCTCCAAGGTCGGTGTCGGCAACGCGCGCTTCCACACGGGGGGCGAGGGGGGCCCCGCCGACACCGTCTACCTCGGGGTGTTCCGCCGTTCCGCCCTGGACCGGGTCGGCGGCTACGACGAGGCGTTCCTGCGCGCCCAGGACTGGGAGATGAACCACCGCATCCGCCAGACCGGCGGAACCGTGTGGTTCCAGCCGCGCATGCGGGTGTCCTACCGGCCGCGCCCCAACGCCAAGGCCCTGGCCAAGCAGTACTTCCACTACGGTCGCTGGCGGCGTGTGGTGGCCCGGCAGCACAAGGGCACGATCAACCTGCGCTATCTCGCCCCGCCGACGGCGGTCGTGGCCTTCGCCGCGGGCCTGCTCGGGGGTTTCCTGTTCTGGCCGGCCTGGCTCGTCCCGGCCGCCTACCTGGTCGCCATCGCCGCGGTCTCCGTCCCGCTCGGGTCGGGGCTGGGCCTCAAGGGGCGCCTGTGCGTCCCCGTGGCGCTGGTCACCATGCACATGTCCTGGGGAAGCGGCTTCCTGACCAGCCCGCGGGGGCTCGGCTCCGACTCCCGCACGGCCCGGGCACAGCACCAGGACGCCTGACCGGCCCCGCTCCGCTGAGGGGAGCGGGCTAGCGTCCGTCCAGCGCCGCGACCACGCCCGCGACGTCGTCGACGACGACCGCGTCGACGCCGGCCGCGGCGAAGCGGGCGGCGTCGGCCGGACCGGGGCACCACGAGACGACCTCCAGGCCCGCCCGATGCGCGACCTCCACGGTGTAGTCCACCGTCCGGCGGCCGGGCCGGGGTGGATCGCCGGCCAGCCCGAACGAGCGCGCGTCGATCGCCACGATCTGGCAGCCCAGCCCCGCTGCTCCGGCCACGGCCTGGTCGAGCGGATTGCGCACGAACGGCATCCAGGCGGTGGGGATCCCCGGTGCCTCCGCCTGGACGGCCAGCAGGACGGCCGGGTCGAAGGAGCATACGAACAGGCGGCGCCGCCGCGCCTCGCGCCGCAGGTGGGGGAGGAGCAGCGTCATGGTGCGCCGTTCCCTCGGGTCGGAGGCGTCCTCCATCACGGTCTTGACGTCGACGTCCAGCCCGATGTCGGCGGGGATCGCCTCCAGCGCCTCCTCCAGGGTGAGCAGGCCGGCCCTGCGCCCCTCGGCGGCGGGCAGGTCCACGATGGCCTGTCCGTCCGCCAGGGCCGCGTCGTGGTGGATCAGCAGGACGCCGTCGGCGCTGCGCCGCACGTCGATCTCGACCCAGGTCGCCCCCGCGGCGACCGCGGCGGCGAACGACTCGGCGCTGTTCTCCCGCAGGCCGTCCACGGTGCCGCGTCCGGCGCCGCGGTGCCCGATCACCTCGGGCGCGGTGAAGGTCACGCCGGCTCCCCGCGCTCGCGCAACAGGGCCTCGGCGACGGCCAGGTCACCCGGGTGGGTCACCTTGATGTTGGCCTCCTCGCCCTGCACCAGCCGGATCTCCTCGTCCGGCAGGTAGCGCAGCACCACGCCGCAGTCGTCGGTGGCGACCAGGCCCGGATCGGCCAGCGCCCGCTCGTAGGCGCGCCGGATCACGTCGAGGCGGAACCCCTGGGGCGTCTGCATGCGCCGCAGCGACGCGCGCGGGGGGACACCGCGCAGGACCTCACGGCCGTCCGGTCCCAGCTCGGCCTCCACCACGGTGTCGGTCGAGGGCACCGCCACGCCCACCGCGCCGGCCTCGCCGAGCGCCGCCACGCAGCGCGCGATGGTCCGCCCGCTCACCAGCGGCCGGACCGCGTCGTGCAGGAGCACCAGCTCCTCCCCGGGCCGTCCCTCCAGCGCGCGCAGTGCCGCGCAGGAGGTGTCGGTGCGCGTGGCGCCGCCGGGAAGGATCCGGGACACCTTGCCGTAGCCGCCCTCGGCGACGATCTTCTCCACCTCGGCCAGATGGTCGTCGACCATCAACACGATCACGTCGTCCACCTCGGGGGCGGAGCAGAACGCCGCGATGGAGTGCTCGATGATCGGCCTGCCGGCCAGCGACAGGAGCTGCTTGGGGCGGTCCCCGCCCATGCGCGTACCGACCCCGCCGGCGAGCACCGCGGCCGTCACCCGAGGACGCGCCTGGCGTGCCGGAACCGACTCCGTCGACATGGGATCCTCTCTTCCACGGTCGAAGGCCGAGGGTAGCCCACCTCGCCGCGGGAGAGGGGACACACCAGGGCAACGATGCTCGAACAATCCCCCCTGGGGGGTCCGCCCGGCCCCGCCGACCGGTACGCTGAGGACGCCTGGATGGGTGTTCGGTCCGCGAATGTGGAAAGATCGGACGTCGAGTTCCGGCCGCCCCGGCCGCACCGAGGCCGGTGATCCGAGGCTCACCCGTTCCCCCATGACACCCTTTCACCCCTGAACCGCGCCGTACCGCGGCCTGTGTGGCCCAATGGCGCGCTGGTGCCCCGTGACACGGGCGCACCAAGGTTCGTCTCAGGCCCGTCGCCGGTGGCCCCGCTTCCCGCGGTGCCGCGTCCGTCCCGGATCCCGCGGTGACGTCCCCCAGCCGTGCGACCGCTTAGTTACGACTGCATCCCGGAGGAGGTGGCGGTGGCGTCGAGGGCGCTTGCCGTCTGGCAGAACCGGCAGGTAGTTAACCTCCTGGTTAGGCGAGAACTGAAGGTCAAGTACCAGAAGTCGATCCTCGGCTACGCCTGGTCGCTTCTGGACCCGCTCGCCCAGGCGGCGATCTACTTCTTCGTCTTCGGCGTGTTGTTCAACGCCAGGGTGGCGCCGGGAGGCGAGGACGCGCCGGGCGGGTACGCGTTGTTCCTGCTGTCGGGCATCCTGCCGTGGATGTGGATGAGCACGGCGCTCAACGACGCCAGCCGCGCGCTGATCACCCACGCCAAGCTCATCACCACGATGAAGGTGCCGCGGGAGATCTTCCCGCTCGCCGTGGTGCAGACGAAGTTCATCGAGTACCTGCTGACCTGGCCGGTGCTCCTGCTCTTCGTCATCGTCTTGGGCGGACAGACCGGCTGGACCCTGCTGTGGCTGCCCGTGGCCATCGCGGTCCAGTTCGTGTTCACCCTGGGGATCACGCTCTTCCTGGCGTCGCTCAACGTGCTCCTGCGCGACGTGCAGCGAATCGTTCGTATCCTGAACCGCGTACTGTTCTACTCTTCGCCGATCATCTATCCGATGTTCCAAGTCATGGAATCCGAACGGATCCCTGGTTGGTTCAAGACCTTGTACGAGATGAACCCCCTCGTGGGCATCTTCCAGATGCACCACGCGGTGTGGTTCCCCACGGAGCAGCCGACCCAGTTCATCCTGTGGTCGACGGTCGCGGGGGCGCTCATCATGTTCGTGATCGGATACCTGACGTTCCGGCGTCTTGAGACGGCCGTCCTGAAGGAGTTGTAATGGCGGAGCCGGTGATCGAGGCCAAAGGGCTCGGCGTCAAGTTCGCCATGAACCGGCGGCGCAGGCTCAGCCTGCGGGAGATGTTCATCCACGGCAGCAAGCGCGACCCCAACAAGGGGGGGGACTTCTGGCCCCTGCGCAACGTCTCCTTCGAGGTCGCCAAGGGCGACTGTGTCGGGATCGTGGGCAAGAACGGCACCGGGAAGTCGACGCTGCTCAAGCTCATCGCCGGTGTGCTCATCCCCGACGAGGGCGAGGTCACGGTCCGGGGCAAGATCGCCCCCCTGCTGGAGCTGCGGGCGGGCTTCTCCGACGACCTGACCGGGCGCGAGAACGTCAACCTGGTCGGCTCCCTGCACGGCATGACGCCGAAGATGCTGGAGGAGAAGTTCCAGGAGATCGTCGACTTCGCCGAGCTGCGTTCCGGCTACATCGACATGCCGGTGCGGCACTACTCCAGCGGCATGAAGGTGCGCTTGGGCTTCGCCCTCATCTCCCAGTTGCAGCACCCCATCATGCTGGTCGACGAGGTGCTGGCGGTCGGGGACAAGGCGTTCCGCCGCAAGTGCTACGACACGATCGAGAAGATGCTGGAGAACGACCGCACCATGGTGCTGGTCTCCCACAACGAGGGCGACCTCAAGCGGTTCTGCAACCGCGGCCTCTACATCAAGGACGGCTCGCTGGTGGCCGACACCGACATCACCTCGGCCCTCGCCGCCTACAACGCCGACACCCAGGCCGAGATCGAGGCCCGCAAGAAGAAGTCCGGCGGCGACGGCAAGGCCGCCTGACCCCCTCCCCAGCGCTTACCGCGCCGGCCCGCGTGGAGACCTCTCCACGCGGGTCGGCGTCGTTTCGGGCACCCTCCTGCGGGGGCGGAGGGCCTTCGGCGCCCGCGGCGGCGAATGGGCCCCTTCCGGCCGGTACGGGTCGGCGCGTCGGACTTGCCAACCGGCGCGCCCTGGGTAACGGTTACGGCACGAGGAGTACGGGAGAGGGGACCGCCGTGACGCAGACCGCCGCGGATGACGTGTCCCTGCTGCGTCCCGTGACCCGCGGCGCCGCCGGTTGGGTGGCCCGCCGCTCGCTCGCGCCGGCCCGCCTGGCCTGGATCGGGTTACTGCTGTGCGGGCTCTCCGCGGTGTGGTTCAGCGAACCGGGGCCGCGCGGCGCGCTGTTCGGCTCCCTCCTGCTCGCCGCCGCGTGGTTCGCCGACGCGGTCGGGGCGGAGTTGGGCCGCGCCCGTCGTGACGCCTTCACCGCCTGGTTCCGCGCGGTGCTGCGCGTCCTGCGCGAGTACGTCGTCTACGCGGGGGTCGCGGCCGGTGCCGTGGCGGCCGGGATCCCCGGGGCCTGGACGTGGGCGGCGGGGGCGCTGATCGCGCACGCGCTGCGCGAATCGGTCGTCATGTCCTCCACCGCGTCGCCAGATGGGCCGGTCCTCCCCTCGCGGAACTCCGAGCACGCCGTGCGCCCGGCCACCCCGCTCGACGCCCTCGACCCCGGCCGGCCCGGTGGGCGTTCCCCCTCCGACCAGTCGCTGGCCAACGAGATCCTGGGGGCGCCCCGGCCGGCTCCGCCGGGACGCAACGACCGCGAGACCGGGCCCGGCCGGGCCCGGTCCGCCCGGCCACGGGAGCGGATCAGGACGGCGCGCGCGCGTAGGGCCATCGCCACCCTCCCCCAGGCCCCCGTGTCCGCCGACAACGCCGGAGAGGGGCGGCCCAGGCCCCGCCGGGCGGCCCCCGCGTCCTCAGGGCTGCTGCGCCGGATCGTCGCGTTCCCCCAGACGCACCGATTCGTGGTCATCGCCGTCACCGTGACAGTGTGGGACGGGCGGGTGACCTTCATCGCATTGATCGCCGGATGCGTCCTGGCGGTGGTGGGGGACCTCGCCGGGACGTCCGGCCACGACCGTACGAGGTGACCCATGCCCCCGGTGGCGCCGCCGTCCGCTCCCAACCGGCTCGACCTGCGACTTCTCCGTGATGATGGTCACCTCAGCGACGGTTTCGGTCGGCTGGTGGCCGGTTCCCTGCCGCCGCTGCTGCCGGCTCTGGCCGGCGCGCTCGTCACCCTCGTGCTCCTCCTGGCCGGCCCCGGCGAACTGCAAGGCATTACCCTGTTCGCACCGGTGGCCGCGCTGCTGCTCTCGGGAGTGGCCTCGGCGCATCCGCACGACGGACGGTTTGATTGGATGGTCCCGCCGGTCCTGCGCGGAACGGAGTATCTTTACCTGCTCGCGCTCGGCCTAGGATCCGGTGTACCGGGACCGCTGGTGTTCGTACTCTTGACAGCGATCGTCCTCCACCATTGCGACGTCGCGCACCGCACACGCTGCGGAGTCCGCCCCCCTTCCTGGATCACGCGCGCGATGCTCGGATGGGACGGGCGGATGCTGCTCATCGCCGCCGGCGGGACGCTCGGCTGGCTGCCGTTCGCCTATGGTCTGCTGGCGGGGTACCTGCTGGTACTGCTCGTACGAGAGAGCGCGGCGACCTGGCTCGCCACCCCGGTCACCCGAACGGCGGACGAGCCGCCAAACGATTGAGGAGGCATGGACGCCTCCGGAACATAAGGAGGAAGGCGCCTACATGCTCGGTATGGTTCTTGCCGCGGGAGCGGGCCGCCGGCTGCGCCCCTACACCGACACCCTGCCCAAGGCGTTGGTGCCGGTCGACGGTGACACCACCATCATGGACATCTCGCTGCGCAACCTCGCCGCCGTCGGCCTCACCGACGTCGTGGTCGTCGTGGGCTACTGCGCCGGCGCGGTCGAGGAGCGCAAGGAGACGCTGGAGCGTCGCCACGGTGTCAAGTTGACCCTGGTCCACAACGACAAGGCCGAGGAGTGGAACAACGCCTACTCCCTGTGGACCGCTCGCGAGTACTTCTCCGAGGGGGTCCTCCTGGTCAACGGGGACACCGTCCACCCGGTGTCCGTCGAGGAGACGCTACTCGCCGCCAGGGGACCGGAACTCCTCCTCGCGGTGGACAATGTGAAAAGCCTTGCCGACGAGGAGATGAAGGTGACGCTGGACGACAGCGGTCACCTCAAGCGCATCACCAAGCTGATGGACCCGGCCACCGCGGCCGGAGAGTACATCGGCGCGACCCTCATCGAGTCCACCCTGGCCGACCGTCTCGCCGACGCTTTGCGGGCCACCTGGGAGCGGGACCCGCAGCTCTACTACGAGGACGGGTACCAGGAGCTGGTCGACCGCGGCGCCAAGATCGCGGTGGCCCCCATCGGCAAGGTCGAGTGGGTCGAGGTGGACAACCACGACGACCTGGCCCGGGCTCGGGAGATCGCATGCCGCTACTAGCCCGAATGGTCGCCTCCCCCCTCGCGATCGACGTGCGCCGGGGCGCCATCGCCGACCTCGGCACGGTGCTGGCCGACCGCCGGATCGCGACCGAGGGCCGCATCGCCGTCGCCGTGGGCCCGGGTCAGGGCGCCCAGATCGCGGCCGACCTCGACCTGCCCAACTGCGAGGTCTTCCGGGTCGACGGCGGCAGCGTGGACGCGGCGACCGAGCTCGGCAAGAAACTGCGGGCCGGCGCCTACGAGGCCGTCGCCGGGATCGGCGGCGGCAAGACGATCGACGTCACCAAGTACGCGGCGACGATGGCGGGCATCCCCATGGTCGCCGTGGCGACCAACCTGTCCCACGACGGCATCGCCTCACCGGTCAGCTCCCTGGAGCACGAGGGGGGCAAACCCTCGATCGGCGTGACCATGCCCATCGCGGTGGTCGTCGACATCGACTACGTGCGCGCCGCGCCCCAGCGGCTGGTCCGCTCGGGGATCGGCGACGCCATCAGCAACCTCTCGGCCATCGCCGACTGGGAGCTGGCCGGCCGTGAGCTGGGCGAGCCGGTGGACGGCATCGCGGTCACCTTCGCGCGGGTCGCCGCCGAGGCGATCGTGCACCGCACCGACTCGGTGGACTCCCAGGAGTTCCTGACCGCGTTGGCGGAGGCGCTGGTGCTCTCGGGCATGGCGATGTCGGTGGCGGGTTCCAGCCGTCCCGCCAGTGGCGCCTGCCACGAGATCCTGCACTCGATCACCCAGCTCTACCCGGGGACGAGCAACCACGGCGAGCTCGCCGGGATCGGCGCGCTCTACGCCTACTTCCTGCGCAACCGCCACCAGGGGCAGGGGGAGACGCGGATGTGGGACATCCACGCCTGCCTGCGCCGTCACGACCTGCCCGTCCTCCCCTCGGACATCGGTCTGGACGAGGAGCAGTTCGTCCGCGCGGTGGCCTACGCCCCCGAGACGCGGCCGGGCCGCTACACCATCCTGGAACACCTGGACCTGTCCGAGGCGGACATCCGCGCGAGTGTGGGTGAGTATGTCGAAGCCTTCGGTCGCTGAGGTCCGCGCCGGGGGGCAGCCCCCCGGGATCAAGGAGCGTCGCAACGAGGAGCACTGGGCCGGCCGGCTCTACATGCGGGACATCTCGCCGTACGTGAGCACCGTCTTCGTCCGGATGGGCACGTCCCCCAACTCCATCACCTACCTGATGATGGCCTGCGGTGTGCTCGCCGGTGTGGTGCTCGCGTTCGGCGGGCTGTGGACGGCGCTCCTGGCCGCCGTGCTCGTGCAGGTCTACCTCCTGCTCGACTGTTCCGACGGCGAGGTGGCCCGCTTCACCGGACGGACGAGCGTGGCGGGGATCTACCTGGACCGCATCGGTCACTACCTCGCCGAGATCGCGCTGCTCATCGGCCTGGGCATCCGGGCCCAGGGCGGGTTCGACGCGGGCGGCTGGGTGATCGCGGGCATGGCCGCGGCGCTCGGCGCGGCGTTGATCAAGGCCGAGACGGACAACGTCGTGGTCGCCCGGGCCAAGGCCGGGCTCAGCGAGCAGGTCTCCGAGGCGGCCCTCCAGCCGCGTTCGTCCGGGCTGAGCCTGGCGCGCAAGTTCGCCTCGGCGCTGCGTTTCCACCGCATCATCCAGGCGGTGGAGCTGTCGCTGATCGTGGTCGTCGTCGCCGTCGTCGACGTGGTGCGCGGTGACCTGCTGGCCACACAGGTGCTCATGGCGCTGTGCGTCGCCGTGGCGGCGCTCCAGTCGGTGCTGCACCTGATCAGCGTGCTGGCGTCGCGCCGGTTGCACTGACGGAAGGGGGCGGCCCCGGCGGGCCGGCCCCTTCCCACCCGGAGGCCACCGGGAAACCTTCCCTTATCTTTTCGTTACCCGATTCGTGGAATGGTTGACTGTCGTCAACCAGATGTCCACCTGGATGAACGGTTCCCATGACCACTCCCGCTCCCTCGCACACCCGTCCGCAGGACGGCGGCACCGATCCCTCCGCGCAGTCCGCCCTTCGCCCGCGTGGGGCGGATGACGGGCTAGGCTCCAGTGCGGGTGAACAGAGCCGGACGCGCGCGGGTCGGGAGGGTGGACAACGGGTGAAGATCTCCTGTGTCCTGTTGACGATGGGCAACCGTCCCGCGGAACTACGGCGCGCGATCGACAGTGTCCTCCAGCAGGAGGGGGCCGATGTCGAGGTCGTCGTCGTCGGCAACGGCGCCGACCTCCCCGAACTCCCCGAGGGCGTCGTCACGCTACGCCTGCCCGAGAACGTCGGCATCCCCGCCGGGCGCAACGAGGGCGTCAAGGCCAGCGCGGGCGACATCATCCTGTTCCTCGACGACGACGGGTGGTACCGTTCCCGGGACCTGGCCCGGCACGTCCACGACCGCTTCGCCGCCGACCCCGGGCTCGGTGCCATCTCCTTCCGTATCGCCGACCCCGACGGCGGCCCCGACCAGCGCAGGCACGTTCCGCGGCTGCGGGCGGGGGACCCCCAGCGCTCCAGCGCGGTCACGACCTTCCTCGGGGGTGCCTGCGCGATCCGCCGCACCGCCTTCGAACAGGGCGGGGGCCTGCCCGGGGAGTTCTTCTACGCCCACGAGGAGACCGACCTCGCCTGGCGGATCCTCGACGCGGGTTACGACATCGTCTACGACGCCGAGGCGGTCATGTACCACCCGGCGGTGGCCCCGACCCGCCACGAGGACTTCTACCGGCTCAACGCCCGCAACCGGGTCTGGCTGGCCCGGCGTAACCTTCCCTGGCCCCTGGCGCTGTGCTACCTGGGAACCTGGGTGGCCATCACGCTGCTGCGCGAACGTTCCCGTCCGGCGCTGCGGGCCTGGTTCGCGGGCTTCCGCGAGGGATGGCGCGAGGACGCGGGTCCGCGCACGCCCATCAAGTGGTCCACGGCCTGGCGGATGACCCGTGTGGGGCGCCCGCCGATCATCTGATCGGGATGTCCCGCGGAAAGGGGCCTCCCGCCGATCGGCGGGAGGCCCCTTTCCGCCATGACGGCGGGAGGCGAGCGCGTCCTACAGCTCGGTCACGACATCCTCGTAGCGCAGACGCGGCAGACGCGGGAAGTTCTCACCCGCGGGGCGGCCGATGTTCACCACGACCAGCGTCTTGCGGGCGGACCCGGAGAAGAACTCCGCGTCGATCGCCGCCGCGTCGAAACCGGTCATCGGGCCGGCGGCCAGACCGGCGGCCCGCACGCCGATGATGAAGTAGCCGATCTGCAACGCCGCGTTGAGCTGGGCGGTGCTCAGGCGCATGGCCTCGTCCGAGCCGAACAGCCCCTTGATCATCTCCTCGCGGTCGGGGAAGAACTCGCCGGCCCGCTCGTGGAAGTCGCCGTCGAGGGAGAGGATCGCGGTGAGCGGCGCGTTCAGCGTCTTGGCCTGGTTGCCCTCGGCCATGTGCTGGACGAGACGCTCGCGGCTCTCGCGCGAACGCAGCAGCGTCACCCGCAGCGGCTGGATGTTCATCGAGGTCGGGGCGTACTTCACGAGGTCGTGAATCGCGCGCACCTGGTCTTCGGTGACCGGCTCGTCGGTGAACGCGTTGGCCGTGCGCGCGCTGCGGAACAGCAGGTCCTGGGCGTCCTTGGACAGCGCGAGCGGCTCGATGATGTCGGTCATGCTTCCCACCTCGTGAAGAAAAAGTTCCATGTCCCAGAGAGGGACATGGAACATCAACTCATCTTCCCGGGAAACAATTCCGGTTGCCGATCGTGGTGGGAACCACACTTCCTCACCTTCGGGAGGGAGCGGCCGTCCCCGTGGCGATGGGGGAGCCCACCAGCGCCGCCGGATCGGGCCCTCCCTGGACGGGAAGCCCGTCGGGAGGGAAGGCGCCGGAGGCGGACGGGGCGACGCCCGCCCACTCCTCCAACCGCCGGACGAAGGAGGCCGCCTGCACCGGCCAGTGGAACCGGGCGCGGGCGATCTGGTGTCCGGTCCGGGCCATGCGCTCACGCAGAGCGGCGTCCTCACGCAGCCGCAGCACCGCCCCGGCCGCCGCGGAGGGGTCCTCGAAGGGGACGACGATCCCGCACTCGCCCTGAGGCTGGCCGGTCACCAGGGCCTCGGCCGAGGGATTCGGGGAGGTCACCACCGGCAGCCCGTGCGCCATGTACTCGATGACCTTGGTCGGCACCGAGTGACGGTAGTTCGGGGTGTCGTGCAGCAGGCAGATCCCGGCCAGGGCGCCGCTGACCATCCGCAGGGCCTGGTCGTTGGGGACGAACCCGTACCAGCGGATCGCCCCCTCCTGCTGCGCCTCCCGCAGCAGGGTGCGGACCTGGGGATCGGCGGCGCCGATCACCTCGACGCTGACACCGTGCGGGCGCAGGAGGCGTCCCAGTTCCACCAGTTCGCGCGCGCCGCGCGCGGCCGAAACCTGGCCCAGGTAGACGACGCGGTCCCGGCCGGGTTCGCGGGCCGGCCGCTCGGGGACGTAGGTGGTGTTGGGGACGACCGGGTGCGCGACACGGAAACGGTCGCGGTAGCCCTCCTCGGCCAGCAGCAGGCGCATCCGCCGCTCGGCCCGGCGCTCGAAGCCGCGCACGATCGGGGCGAGGGGACGGCGCAGCGGCTTGGGCACCCACGGCTTGGTCAGGAGCGCGGCGGCGGCGTCCTCGTGGACGTCCCACACCGTCACCGGGCGCTTGCGGGGGAGCGCGAGCAGCAGCTCCGGGTCGTGGAACAGCAGCAGGTCGGCGTCTGGCGCGTGTTCGGCCAGCGCCCGGCGCGCCGCCCGCAGCGCCTTCAACCGGTTGCGGCCGGCGGCGCGGGGAACGTCCACCGCCGTCAGCTCCCGCCAGGGGGTGACGCCGCGCTCGCGAAACGGCGCGACGTAGGTGACATCGTGCCCGGCGTCGAGCAGTGCGCGGATCTGCCGGTGCAGGATGCGCGCGTCCTCGGGGTGGTGGACCACGGTGGCCACGAGTGCGTGCATTGCCGCCTCACCTGCCTCTTCCCACCGTGTGGGAGTGCCTGGGTCGGTTCGCCCGGAACGGCGGAACCTTGACGAGCGCCACGATAGGGAGTCAGGGAAACAGCGGGTGAAAAGCCGGGTTACGGGCTGGGGTGGGACGAATGAATCCCCTTTCGGTCCTCCACGGCGAAGCGCCCGCCGTGGACACGGCGGGCGCTCCCGGACGAACCGGCGGGGCTACAGGACCTGCACGCCCTCGCGCTCGATCTGCGCGGTCGTGCGCTGGGCGGCCACCCCCGACGGGGGCAGCCGGCGCAGGACGCCACGGGTGTCCAGCAGGAGCCGGGCGTGCTCGACGAGCAGGTCGGCCTGGTACTCGCTGTGGTCGGTCACCAAGATGGTGAGGTCGGCCTCGCGCAGCGCCTCGACCAGGTCCTCGCGGCGGGGCACGCTGCGCCCGTTGACCGTCCACTCGGCGACGTGGGGGTCGTGGTAGGTCAGCGTCGCCCCCTTGTCGGCCAGCTTGCGCGCCACCGGCCGCGCCGGGGACTCACGCTGGTCGGCGATGTCGGCCTTGTAGGTGACGCCGAGCAGGAGCACCTTCGAGCGCGACAGCGCCAGTCCGGCGTCGTTGAGCAGCTCCTGCGCCCGCTGGAGCACGTAGGCGGGCATGCGGGCGTTGATCTCCTGGGCCAGCTCCACGAAGCGGAAGGGATAGCCCAGCGTCTTCACCTTGTAGGACAGGTAGTTGGGGTCGATGGGAATGCAGTGGCCGCCCACACCGGGACCCGGGTAGAACGCCTGGAAGCCGAACGGCTTGGTCGAGGCGCAGGCGATCGAGTCCCACAGGTCGACGCCGAGCTCCTGGCAGAAGATCGCCATCTCGTTGACCAGCGCGATGTTGACGTGCCGGTAGGTGTTCTCCAGGAGCTTGGCCATCTCGGCCTCGCGAGTGCCGCGGGCCTGGACGACGGTCTGGACGAACTTGCCGTAGAAGGACGCGGCGAGTTCGCCGCAGCGCTCGGTCAGCCCGCCGACGACCTTGGGCGTGTTGGCGACGCCGAAGGACGGGTTGCCCGGGTCGATGCGCTCGGGCGAGAAGGCGAGGTGGAAGTCCTCGCCGGCGACCAGCCCCGACTCCTCCAGGATCGGGCGGACGACCTCCTCGGTGGTCCCCGGGTAGGTGGTCGACTCCAAGACGACCAGCGTTCCGGGACGCAGGTGGGCCGCGATCGACTTCGCCGCGGAGGTGACGGCACCGAGGTCGGGACCGCCTTCGTCGGACAGCGGGGTCGGGACGCAGATCACGATGGTCCTGGCCTCGGCCAGCAGGCTCGCGTCGGTGGTGGCCCGAAAACCCGCGGCCAGCATGCCGGCCACGTCACGGTCGGACAGGTCGTCAACGTGGGACTTCCCGGCGGCCAGACCGTCGACCACGCGCGTGTTGACGTCGAGTCCGATGACCTTGAGCCCGATCCGGGTCGCCTCATGGGCCAGGGGAAGTCCCACGTACCCCAGGCCGATGACGGCAAGATCGGAAGTGGAGGTGTCGACGTCCACAGATGGTCCCCCTCGCGGTGAAAGGTGTGGGATGTCGAGGAATGTTTCCGTCGCTAGACGTCCGAGATTAGTTCCGCGTTGGCCACCATTACACAAAGTGGCCTGCTTCGGACAATCTTCGCCTCAGCTCAGAATATGCCTCGTGATAGCGGTATGCGGCGGCGTTCCATGTACGGTCCCGACCCACCCGCTGACGTGCGGCGAGAGCGTAAGAATCTCGCGTTCTCTGACTGTAAAACAGACTTTCCAGGCAATTGGCCAGAGTTTCGGAGTCGTTTGGAGGAATTAACTCCCCCGTCACTCCCGGTTCCACGATTTCCGCGAGCGCCTCCAAATCACTGGCGACAACCGGAATGCCTCCGGCCATTGCCTCCACCGGCTTCAACGGGGTCACCAACCGTCCCACCCGCTCGTCGCGCCGCGGCACCGCGAACACGTCCAGCACCGCGTGGTAGCGGCGGACCTCGCCCGCCGGAACCCGGCCGGGGAAGTGCGCGGCCCCCTCGAGCCCGGCGCGCGCGGCGCGCTCGCGCAGCGCCCCCAGTTCGGGGCCGTCCCCGACGACCAGCGCGTGCGCCGCCACACCGCGACGGCGCAGCGCCGCCACCGCGTCGACCAGCGTGTCCAACCCCTCGTAGCCGTAGCAGCTCGTCGTGGTCCCCACCACGAACTCCTCGGGACCGATGCCGAGCTCGGCACGCAACCCGGCGCCGTCCGGCAGCGGCTCCAGGAAGCTCTCGTCCACGGCGTTGGGCACCACGATGACCTTCTCGGGCTCCACGCCGCGCGCGATGATGTCGGCCCGCATCGTCGCGCCGAGCGTGACCACCAGGTCCGCCGCCTTCATGCACGCGGTCTCCTGGGCGCGCTCACTTCGGTAGAAGGCGTCGTCGGTGCTGCGCGAGGGGTCGCGGGAGAGCCATGACTCCTCAAGGAACCCCCGCACCTCATAGACCACCGGAAGGCCGTAGCGCCGTCCCAGTTCCAGTGCCAGCCGCCCGTTGTGGTGGTTGCTCGCCGCGTGCAGCACCTCGGGGCGCAGGCGCTCCACCAGCGGCGCGGCCATGCGCAGTGCGACCCGCAGCTCCTCCTCGGCGTCGCGCGGCGCGGTCCACGGCAGCAACCGGTGGTAGGGGATGCCGTCCACCTCCACCCGGGGGCGGGTGTCGGGAATCCCCTTGGTCAGCGGGTAGCCCACGCGGGTGAGCACGTGCGGGTCCAGCCCCACGGAGCGCTGCCCCAGGGCGATGCGGTGGGTCCGCTGGGTGTAACCCGCGTTGGTGTGCGGGAGCGCGTTGGTGACCACGTGCAGTACCCGACCGTTCATCGCGGCGTAGCTCGGAGTTCTCCGCCCCGGGGTTACGCTGACGGCGTCCCACTGTCCCGGGGCTCTGGTGCGGACGGCGCGTCCGGTCTTGAGCTCCAGGCGGTGCGTCAGCTCGGCACGGTTCCGGCCCTCGGGAAGCCGCGCGATCAGCTCCCCGGCCAGGTCGGGGCGCTCGATGGCGACGGCGAACGAGGCCAGTCTGGCCAGGCGTCGGGGGGAGGTGTCGCGGCCGGCGTCGCGGATCGTCTCGACGGCCTCCGCTCGGCGACCCGCGTCCCACAGCGCGTAGGCCGCGGGCAGGGTGCCGAGCCGGGAGCCGAGGCCGCGGGCGCCCCGCCGGACGGGGCCGGGCAGCAGCCGCAGGCCGAGCAGCGGCAGACGGGCGGGCTCCTCCCGCAGGTGCCGCAGGGTCAGGGTCGCGGTGAAGGTACCCGCTTTCACGATGTTGCGCACAGCCGGGAATGCAACCACGCCGGAGTGACCTCCCGGTGACGTCGCGGCGTCGCGCACGGGACCGAACAGTATGTTTCGCGAAGGGAACGCAATGTCGTCTGCACCGAACAGCACCGTCGAGCCGGGCGCCGAGGTCGTCCACATCGTCGGCGCGCGGCCCAACTTCGTCAAGGCGGCACCCGTGGTCGCGGCCTTGGAGTCCCGTGGGATCCGGCAGGCTGTCGTGCACACCGGGCAGCACTACGACGACCGGATGTCGGCGGTCTTCTTCCGTGAACTGGGCCTGCCCCGTCCCGACGTCGACCTGGGCGTGGGGTCGGGATCGCACGCCGCGCAGACCGCGGCGCTGCTGGTCGGTCTCGAACAGGAGTTCACCAACCGTTCACCCGCGTTCGTCATCGTGTACGGCGACGTGAACTCGACCCTCGCCGCCGCGCTCGTCGCGGCCAAGCTGCACATACCCGTCGCCCACGTGGAGGCAGGGCTGCGGTCGTTCGACTGGTCGATGCCCGAGGAGGTCAACCGCCGGGTCACCGACCAGCTCTCCGACCTGTGCTTTGCGACCAGCCCCGAGGCCGTCGCCCACCTCGCCAACGAGGGGATCGCCCCCGAGTCGGTCCACCTCGTCGGCAACCCGATGATCGACACCCTGCTCGCCAACCTCGACCGCTTCGACGTCGCGGCCCTGCGCGGCACCCGGGACCTGCCCGACACCTACGTCGCCGCGACGCTGCACCGTCCCGCCAACGTCGACGACCCCGCCACGGTGGCCCGCCTGGTCGCGCGGCTGCACGAGGTCGCCGACTCCGTGGACGTGGTGATGCCGGTCCACCCGCGCGGCCGGGCCGCGTTCGAGGCGGCCGGCCTCGGCGACCACCCGCGGGTCCACCTGCTGGAACCGCTGGGCTACGTCGAGTTCGTGACGCTGGTGCGCGGCTCCACCGCGGTCGTCACCGACTCCGGCGGAGTGCAGGAGGAGACCACGATCCTCGGCGTTCCCTGCCTCACGCTGCGTCCCAACACCGAACGGCCCATCACCATCACCCACGGCACCAACCGCCTCGTCGTGGAGTCGGAACTGCCCGGCCTGGTCGCCAAGATCCTCGCCGGCGACGCGCTCGGCGGCACCACCCTCGCCGAGGTCCCCCCGCTGTGGGACGGCCGGGCGGGCGAGCGCATCGCCGCCGTGCTCGCCGGGGAACTGGGATGATGCCGGTGACCGGGACCCGATCCCAGCCCCGCCCCGCCGGACCGTGGGGGCGGCCCTCGCCTGCCCCCCGCCCCACCTCGCGCAGGAGGACCGCCGATGAAGCGGCGTGAACAGAGCCAGACCGAACAACTCCGCCGAGCGCTCACCGAACGGGAGGCCCAGCTCCACGAGGCCCAAGCGCGCCTGGCGGCCCTGGAGGGGTCCACCTCGCTCCAGGTGGGCCGGGCCCTGACGGCCGCGGCGAAGCGGCCGGCCCGTGGTCTCGTCCGGCTGCCGCGTGACCTGTACCGGCTGTGGCGCGGCAGCACGCGCACCAGACAGGCCGCGGGACGACGGCGTCCCGCCCAGCCGGTGCGCTCCTACGAGGCCGAGCGCCAGGAGTCGCGGCTGCTGGCCGGCACGGTCGGGCCGCTCGACGGCCGTCTCGTCGTCGCGGGGGTGCTCTCCCCCGAGGCCCGCGCCGCGGTCGACCCCTACATCCGGGTCGTGCCGTTGCGTCCGCACGACGCCCAGGCCGTGTTCGACTCCGTCGACGTCGACGCGGTCCTGGTGACCGCGTCGGCCACCGCGCCGGGTACGGCGTGGGCGCACGCCGGCGATCCGGCCGCCTCCGACCGCACCCGCGCGCTGCGCTGGGTCGTCGAGGCGGCCGCGGCCCGCGGGGTCCCCTCGATCCTGGTCGCCGACGCTCCCGCTCCGCCGGCCCTGGCCTGGTTGGGGTTCGACCACGTCCACGAGGGGGATCTCGGCGTCCCCCTGCACCGCTTCAACCCGGTCGCCGTCGAGCCCGACCGCGACCCGGTTCCCGTCCACGTCCCCGCGGCGACGCCCGAGCGCGGCCGGACCGCCGCGGCCCTGGAGGCGCTCACCGGCGCGGGACTGCGCAGCGCCCAGCCGCACTGGAGCGGGCTGCCCGACGTGCTGCGCGGGAGCGACGCGGCGGTCGTCACCGACCCGTCACTCGCCGAGCGCGCGTTGGCCTGCGGGACGCGGGTCCTGCTCCTGGCCCCCTCCCCCACCGGGCGGGGCGGGCTCGACGACGGGGCGCACGTGGTCGACCCCGGTCCGCGCGGCCCGGGCGCCGAGGGGATCGCCATGGGCCTCGCCCAGGTGCGCGAGGCCGGCCCGCTCGGGGCCGAGGAGCTGCGTCTCGCGCTGCGCCGGCTGTACCTGTCGGCCGCCACGCCGGTGCGGCTCGCCGAGATCTTCGGTCAGGTGACACTCGCCCCCGGTTCGGGAGGGTCGGACCTGCCCCTGCGGGAACGGCGCGTCACGCTGCTGGCGCTGCCCGCCGACGACGGCACCTCGCTGGCCCTCGCGGAGGACGCCCTCAAACAGGAGTGGCCTCCCGCCGAGGTCGTCGTCCCCGAGGAGTCCGCGCACCTGACCGGTGTGGAGCGGCTGCGGGCGCACGGCCTTCCGGTGCGCACCGTCCCCGGGGTCGGCACCGATTCCGCGTCCCCCGCGGCCTGGGCGCGCCTGGCCGAGGCCGCGGACACCCCGTGGGTGGCGCTGTGGCGGGAACCGCGCGGCGCGGCGTTCCTCGCCGACGCCGTGTGCGCGGCCGAGTGCTCGGGGGCCGACGCGGTCGGCCCCGTCGCCGCGGCCTGGGGGACGCCCGGTGAGAGGACGCCCGCCGACGCCGACGCGGTCGACTGGGCCGGTGCCGACCGCGACTACGTGTTCGTCGGCGCGATCCAGCCGGAACTCGCCCGCCGCGGACTCCTCGTCCGCGCCCTGCACCCCGGGGTGTGGAACCGGCACGGCGCCCGGCTGCTCGCGTTGGGGCCGCTGTCCGGTCGGTCCTCCGGCGGCGCGGACTGACCACGTCGCGAGCCGTCCCGGGACGCCGGCGCGCCGGCCGGCCCCGCGACGGCAAGCTCAAGGCAAGCACCCCAGTCCGCCGGACGCGCCCGGCGGACAGGTTCTCGAAGGGAAACACGTGACCATTCGCGCACTCGTCTACGGCGACGTCGACCTCAACATCATTGACGGCTCGGCGATCTGGGCGCAGTCGATGACCCAGGCCCTGGCGGCCGCCGGGTGCGAGGTCACCCTGCTGCTGAAGGCCCAGGTGAAGACGGACCGCCTGGTGGCGCCGCTCACCGAGGTGCCCGGCGTGACCCTGCGCCGCCCCTACGAGGAGCGCCTCCTCGCCGACCTCGGGCCGCGCGGTCTCACGCCGGAGCAGGCGGTCTCCCTCATCACCAGGCTCGACGCCGAACGCCGCTTCGACCTCGTCGTCGTGCGCGGTCGCAGGCTGGCCGCCATCGCGGCGCACACCGAGGCGCTGGCCGGCCGGCTGTGGACCTACCTCACCGACGTCCCCCAGACGGTGGCCGACCTCACCTCCACGGCCGTCGCCGAGCTCACCGACATCGCCGTCGCCTCGCGCTTCCTGCTCTGCCAGACCGAGGAGCTGCGCGGCTTCCTGGAGTCGGCGGTCCCGGCCGCCTGCGGCAAGAGCGTGCTGTTCCCGCCCGTCGTGGTCCTGCCGGAGGGGGTCGCCGGTGCGGGAGAGCCGCACACCCCCCTCAAACTCGTCTACACCGGCAAGTTCGCGCCCCGCTGGAACACCCTGGAGATGACGGAGCTGCCGAGCGCGCTGGAGCAGCGCGGCGTCGCGGCCGAGCTCCACATGATCGGCGACAAGATCCACCGCGACTCCCCGGACTGGGCCAAGCGGATGGCCAAGGCCCTGGAGGACACCCCCGGGGTGACCTGGCACGGGGGGCGTCCGCGGGCCGAGGCGCTGAGCCTGTCCGCGGGGTGCGATGTCGGGCTGTCCTGGCGGGACCCGGAGATGGACGCGAGCCTGGAGCTGTCCACGAAGGTGCTGGAGCTCGGCGGGCTCGGCCTCCCGGTCGTGCTCAACCGCACGCCGATGCACGAGGAGCTGCTCGGCGCCGACTACCCGCTCTACGCGGGGGAGGACCTCGACTCCGCGGCCGACGCGATCGCCCTGGCCGCCGACCCCGAGGTCTACCGCTTCGCCGCGCGGCGCTGCGCCCAGGCGTCGGCCCGCTTCACGCTGGAGCGCGCCGCCGAGCGGCTGCGCGGCTACCTGGACCTGGCCTTCCCGCAGGCGCCGGCCGGAACCGATCCGGCCCGCCCCCTGAAGGTCGTCGTCGCGGGCCACGACCTGAAGTTCTTCACCCGTCTGGCCGACCACCTGACCTCCCTGCCCGGGCTGGAGGTCCGCATGGACGAGTGGGAGTCGCTGCGCGCCCACGACCAGTACCGCAGCAAGGAGCTGGCGGCCTGGGCCGACGTGGTCATCTGCGAGTGGTGCGGTCCCAACGCGCTGTTCTACGCCGAGCACAAGCGCCCCGGGCAGCGGCTGCTCGTCCGCCTGCACCGGTTCGAGTTGTACGCGGAGTGGCCGCGCAAGCTCGACATCGACAAGGTCGACGCCATCATCTGCGTGAGCCCCTACTACGCCGACCTCACCAGGGAACGCGCCGGGTGGCCCGCCGACAAGGTGATCGTCCTGCCCAACTGGGTGGACGTCGAGCAGCTCGACCGGCCCAAGCTGCCGGGAGCCGAGTACACGCTGGGCATGATCGGCATCGCGCCGTCACGCAAGCGGCTGGACCGCGGCCTGGACGTACTCGACGAGCTGCGCCGCAGGGACCCGCGTTACACCCTCGCGGTCAAGACCAAGCAGCCCTGGGACTACTGGTGGATCTGGAACCGCACGGAGGAGCGGGACTACTACGAGCGGACCTACCGGCGCATCCAGCGCTCGGAACGGCTCTCCGAGGGCGTGGTCTTCGACCCGTTCGGCCCGGACGTGGCGGTGTGGCTGCGCCGTGTCGGGTTCATGCTGTCCACCAGTGACGACGAGAGTTTCCACCTGGCGCCGGCCGAGTGCGCGGCCTCGGGGGGAGTGCCGTCGGTGCTCGCCTGGCCCGGGGCCGACACGATCTACTCGAAGCGCTGGGTGCACCAGGACACCTCGGCGATGGCCGACGCGATCCACGCCATCGTGTCGGAGGGGCGCTTCGACGCCGCGCGCAGGGCGGCGCAGGCCGAGATCTCCGAGAACTACGCGCTGCGCCGGGTCTGCGCGATGTGGACCGACCTCATCGTGTCCGGGACCGTGCCCCGGCCACTGGACCTGGACCGTTTCGCGCCGCTCACCGCGCAGTAGCCCGGGTCCGGGGCCGGCGACGCGTTCCGCGCGTCGCCGGCCCCGTCCGTCATCCGCAGGCGTTCTGCTTCGCGGTGGCGTCGACCGCCTCGACCGAGGAGGGCAGCGCCGCGGTGTCCTCGCCCCCGGGGCCGTGCTGGTCGCCGGCGAGGACGAGTCGCACGGTCGTGCCGATCCCCGGGAGCTCTTCGACCGTGGCGTCGGGCAGGGCCTCGGCGACGGCCTGGGCGTGGGATCGCAGACCGGTGTCGTGATAGACCGTGGTCCGCTCGGGCGGCGCGCCCTCGGGGTTGCCGGTCCCGGCGATGACGAACCCCTCGGCCTGCAACGTGGCGGCGATCTCGGCGGCCAGGCCGGAGACGTCGGTCCCGTTGTGGACCGTGACGGAGACCTCGGCGGGAGCGGCGGGGGCGACGTCCGCTTCGGCGGGTTCCGGCTCCTCTTCCTTCTCCTCCTCGTCCTTCTCGGGCGCGTCGGTGTCCAACCCGGTGTCGCTCGCGATGGCCTGGAAGAGCTGGGAGGCGTCCGGCTCACGCCAGGCGATGCGGTTGGGATCGTCGGGGGCCTGCCCGTTGGGCACGGTGACGAACTTGATGTTGCCCAGATCGACCTCGCGCATGGTGATGGCGATGTCGGCCATGGTGTCCACCGTGAACTCGTCGTCGGTGGTGATGGATTCGGTGACGGAGCCGAGGAAGTCGTAGAGGGTGGTGGGGCTGGACAGGGTGTCGCCGCTGGTGACCTTGCGCAGCATGGCGCCCATGAATTCTTGTTGGCGTTCGATGCGGCCGAGGTCGCTGCCGTCGCCTTGGGCGTAGCGGGAGCGGACGTAGGCGAGGGATTGTTCGCCGTTGAGGGTCTGCTGGCCGGCCTTGAGGTCGAGTTTGGCTTTCTCGTCTTTGAGGTCGGTGGGGATGCACATGTCGACGCCGCCGAGGGAGTCGACCATGCCCTTGAAGCCGGTGAAGTCGACGCTGACGAAGTGGTCGATGTGCACGCCGGTGAGTTCCTGAACGGTCTTCCACAGGCATTGGACGCCGCCGTTGTTCATCGCCTCGCCGATCATCGCCCGATGCGCGGCCTGGCCGGGCTTGGTCTCGGTGGCGGGGCAATCCGGCAGCGCGACGAGTGAGTCGCGGGGAAGGTTGACCAGTGTGGCGCTTCCCCGTGAAGGGGACAGGTGGGCGATGACGAGGGTGTCGGGGCGTTCGCCTTCGGCCGTGCCGTAGTCGGCGTTGTCGCCCGTGCGCACATCGGAGCCGATGACCATGATGTTGACCACGCCCTCGACCTTGGCCGGGCTGTCGCCGAGCGCGTCGCGGTCGATGTTCTCCTGGCTGATGTTGCCGTAGATGTCGTAGTAGGCGCCGTAAGCGGTCAGGCTGCCGCCGATCACCATGGCCGTGGTGGCCACGGCCACCCAGCCGCCAGAGGTGAGGGAACGGCCGACGCTACGCCGTCTGGACGCCCGGGCGGGGGAACGTTTTCTGGACATGGGAAACCCAACGGTCAGTGGAGGGGATGGCCGTGGAGACCCGAGCCGGGGGAGTTCGGATGACCCTAAAAGTCCCGTGGGGTTGTCCGTAACAGCCATGAGTGACCCTAGCCCACGGGGAGGATCCTTGTACGTATTTTGATGACAAAGACCCCGAACCGTACCGGTTCGGGGTCTTTGTCGTTAAGAGGGGGAATGGCGGGAGGATCAACCGCAGGCGTTGGCCGGCTTCTCCGCGGTCGTCCCCTTCGCCGACTCGGGCAGCTCCCCGGAGCTCGCGCCCTTCACGCCGTTCCAGTCGCCGGCCAGCACGAGCTGCACGGTCGTGCCGAGCGCCGGGTTCTCCGTGATGGTGGCGGTCTGCAGGGCGTCGGCGAGGGTCTGGGCGTGGGCCTCCTGACCGGTCCCGTAGTAGACCGTGGTCTGCTCCGGCACGGCGTCCATCGGGTTGCCGGTCCCGACCACCTGGAAGCCCTCCGCGCCCAACGCGGTGGCGACCTCGCTGGCCAGGCCGGACACCCCGGTGCCGTTGACGACCTCGACCGCCACCTGCGACGGCTCGACGGCGGGAGCGGACTCCTCGGGCTCCTCCTCCTTCTTGGCGGAACCGCCGGAGGACTCCTCCTCGCCACCGGACAGGTCGGCGTCCTCGGCGATGGCCTGGAAGAGCTGGGAGGCGTCCGGCTCGGTCCAGGCGATCCGGTTCGGGTCCTGCGGCGCCGGGCCGTTGGGCACCGTGATGAAGCGGATGTTGCTCATGTCGGCCTCACGCATGGCGATGGCGATGTCGGCCATGGTGTCCACGGTCAACCCGTCGTCGGTGGTGATGGAATTGGTGACGGAGCCGAGGAAGTCGTAGAGGGTGGTGGGGCTGGAGAGGATGTCGCCGCTGGTGACCTTGCGCAGCATGGCGCCCATGAATTCTTGTTGGCGTTCGATGCGGCCGAGGTCGCTGCCGTCGCCTTGGGCGTAGCGGGAGCGGACGTAGGCGAGGGATTGTTCGCCGTTGAGGGTCTGCTGGCCGGCCTTGAGGTCGAGTTTGGCTTTCTCGTCTTTGAGGTCGGTGGGGATGCACATGTCGACGCCGCCGAGGGAGTCGACCATGCCCTTGAAGCCGGTGAAGTCGACGCTGACGAAGTGGTCGATGTGCACCCCGGTGAGCTGCTCCACCGTCTTCCACAGACACTGGACGCCGCCGTTGTTCATCGCCTCGCCGATCATGCCGGTGTGGGCCGACTGGCCGGGCTTGGTCTCGGTGGCGGGGCAATCCGGCAGCGCGACGAGCGAGTCGCGGGGGAGGTTGACCAGCGTCGCCCCGTTGCGCTCGGGCGACAGGTGGGCGATGACGAGGGTGTCGGGGCGTTCGCCTTCGGCCGTGCCGTAGTTGGCGTTGTCGCCCGTGCGCACATCGGAGCCGATGACCATGATGTTCACGGCGCCATCGACCTTGGTGGGGCGATCCCCGAAGGCATCGGTGTCGATGTTCTCCTGGCTGATGTTGCCGTAGATGTCGTAGTAGGCGCCGTAAGCGGTCAGGCTGCTGCCGATCACCATGGCCGTGGTGGCCACGGCCACCCAGCCGCCAGAGGTCAGCCTGCGGCGCACGGCGCCGCGGGCCCTGGTGGCCCTACGCGAGGAGGAACGGTTTCTGGGCATCGCGCACCAAAGGGATAGGCGTCAGTTCAACGACTTGAGGGCGCCCATGGGGGAGGAGGGGGCGGGCCGAGCGCCGGTGATGGCCGTAGCGCGCTCCATGGCAAGCCGTGCTTGCAGGGTAGCCGAATCGATATCAGAGGTCAGAATCAGCGCCGCGGAACCCCCGATCACTCCCAGGAAACGGGACAGGTCATGTCCCAGAACGCCGAGCGAGCCGGCGGGGGGAGTGACGAGCGCCACTCTGTCGGCGGCCGACAGCCCCCATTCCACGGCGTGCCGCTCGGCCACCTCCACGAGCTCCGCGCCGGTGTAGGCACGGTCGCCCTCGAAGGCGACCGCCGAGGGATCCACCGGCGCCGGCGCGACGAAGCGATCCCCGTGGCCCCGGACCTCGACCCCGTAGTCGACCACGGCGGCAGGGCACTGCGCGAGGGGGAGGCCGAGCGGGTGCAGCGAGGCGCCCACGACCTCACGCGCGCCGGAGTCCAGGGCCGCCGTCAACCGGTCGGCGTCGGCGACCACGACCTCGCCCTCCGGCAGGACCGCGCCGTCCGCGGCCACCGCCGTCACCCCGGCGGACCAGCAGGCGAGCAACCACACCAGGCTCTGCCAGTGGGCGGGAAGGGCCAGCACGACCCGCTCGCCCGGCTGCGCGCCGAGCCCGTCGACGATCAGGTTGGCGGTCTTGGCCACCCAGTTGTCGAACGTCGCGTGGGACAGCTCCACCCGACCACCGGTCGCGTCATCGTAGGCGGTGACGAACGGCCGCGCCGGGTCCACGGCCAGGGAGGAATGCCACAGGTCCACAGGGGTTCGCGCTGACACGGCTGTTTCCTCACGGGTCGGTCGGAGTCGAGGACTTCGACATGTTACTCGCCGGTCCACGCCGCGGGACCGGGGAACGCCCCGCGAACGTCACCGGCCGTACCCGCCTCACTCCGCTTCACGTTGCGCATACACGTAGAGCTGGCATCGTTACCCCCATGGGCACGACCCCCGGACGCGTCCTCGCCCGCGTCACCGCAGTCCCCGTCCTCGCGCTCTCGGCATGGCTGATCGTCGCGTTCCCGCTCCTGCTCGTCGGGACGTTCACACCGCTGGCGGGGGTCCTCCTCGGCGTTCCGGCGGTCCTCGCGGCGGTGCTGTTCGTCCCGCGCCTGCTGCCCGACATCGAGGACGCCCCCTGGTGGCCGGTCGTCGCGGTGCTCGTGGTCAGCGTGGCCTTCGCGGTCGTGCAGCTCGCCTACCACTCCGAACAGCTCGTCATCCGGCGCGATCCCGCCTCCTACGCCCAGTTCACGATCTGGATCGCCCAGCACGGCTCCCTGCCGATCCCCCAGCACGAGGAGCTCATCGCCGGGGACGACCCCGCCCTCTCCTACGACAGCCTCGCCTACTACGAGGTGGGCGACGTCATCTGGCCCCAGTTCCTCGCCGGGACACCGCTCCTGCTGTCCATCGGCTACTGGATCGCCGGAGTGGAGGGGATGGTCCTGGTCCCGCCGATCCTCGGCGCGCTGGGCATCCTGTCCTTCGCGGGGCTGGCCGCGCGGCTGATCGGCGCGCGCTGGGCGCCCCTCGCCGCGCTGGTGCTCGCGATCAGCCTGCCGCAGCAGTGGGTCTCCCGCTCCACCTACAGCGAACCGGCCGCGCAGATCCTGCTCATCGGCGCACTTCTGCTGGCCGTCGACGCGCTGGCGTGGCGGGTGCCCGCGCGTGGCCGTCCGGGGGCTCCCCACGCGCTCGCCTTCGCCGCGGGCCTGGCCTTCGGGCTGGGGCTGGTGGTGCGCATCGACGCGCTGCGCGACATCCTCCCGGTGGTCGGCTTCCTCGGGCTGCTGTTGGTCGCCCGACGGGGGCAGGCCGTCCCGATGCTGGTGGGCCTGCTCCTCGGGCTCGGCTACGGTTTCACCGCCGGATACGGGCTGTCACGGCCCTACCTGGACTACCTGTCGGACTCGTTGCACCCGCTGCTCGCCCTCGGCGCGGGCGTCGTGGCGCTCACCGCGGCCGCGACCGCGATCCTGTGGCGCCACGGGATACCGCGGACGGACCGCCCGGCCTGGCTGCCCACGGCGGTCGCCGCGGTCTCGGTGCTGATCATGGCGGGATTCGCGCTACGGCCGCTCATCCGGGTGGAGTACGGCCACGGCGACGCCGCGACCGGCTACTACATCGGTCAGGTCCAGCAGATCGAGGGGCTGCCCATCGATCCCGACCGCACCTACGAGGAGATGAGCCTGTACTGGGTCGGCTGGTACGTCGGCCTGGGGGCGGTGGCGATGGCGACGGCCGGTGTGGCGCTGCTGCTGAACCGGATCCTGCGCCGGCGCGCGGGCGCCTGGGTGCTGCCGTTGATGGTCCTGTCCTGGTCGGTCGTCACCACGCTCCTGCGCCCCGCGATCACCCCCGACCACCCGTGGGCCGCGCGGCGGCTGGTGGTGCTGGTCATCCCGGCGTTCGTGCTCTTCGCGGTCTGGTTCGCCGCCTGGGCGGTGCGCCGGTTGCGCGGGGCCTCCCCGGCCGGGGGCACGACGTCGTGGTACACGGCTCCGGTGGCGGCGCTGGGCGTGTTCGCGCTGCTGGTCCCCACCACGATCACCGCCGCCGGCGTCATGGGGTACCGGACCGACGTCGGGTCGATCCAGGCCGCGCGGGACCTGTGCGAGGACATCCCCGACGACGGCAGCGTCATCGTGGTCGACGGCGGCACCATGAGCAACTTCGGTCAGCTCATCCGCGGCATGTGCGGGGTCCCGACCGCCCACCTGGAACAGCCCACGCCCGCCGAGGTCGAACGGGTCACGGCCGAGGTGCGGGAACGGGAGCGCGTCCCCGTCCTCGCCGGAGGCGAGGCCGAGCAGGTCGTCCCCTACCTCCCGCCCGGGGTTCCGGCCACACAGCCCTTCAACGTCAACACCGAGCAGGACATGAGCACGCTCATGCGTCCTCCGGACGGGGCGTGGCGGTTCGTCGGCAACGTGTGGCTGGCCGTCCTCCCGTGAACACGCTCGGTGCCGCGGTGGCGGCCCCGTCGCTATCCTGGAGCCCACCGTGAGCGAATTGTCCCAAGAACATCACAGGCCCCCCGGCGCGGACGCGCCCCGTGTCACGATCGTCCTCCCCTGCTACAACGAGCAGGACCACGTGGTCGCCGAGGTCGAGCGGATCTGCGCGGCCATGGACCGCGCCGGATACGGCTATGAGCTCCTGGCGATCGACGACGCCTCGACCGACGCGACGCTGGCGCGGCTGCGCGAGGCGGCACCCCGCTTCCCCCACATGCGGATCGTCGCCTTCGGGCACAACGGGGGGTCGGGCACCGTGCGGCGCATCGGCACCCAGCGCGCCCGCGGGGAGATCGTGGTGTGGACCGACGCCGACATGACCTATCCGAACGAGCGCATCCCCGAACTCGTCGCGATCTTGGACGCCGACCCCGGCATCGACCAGGTGGTCGGCGCGCGCAGTCAGGAGATGGGGACGCACCGGTTCCTGCGGATCCCCGCCAAGTGGCTCATCCGCAAGATCGCCGAACGCCTCACCAACACCCGCATCCCCGACCTCAACTCCGGGTTGCGCGCGTTCCGCCGCGAGGTGTCACTGCCCTACCTGCGGCTCCTCCCGCCGGGGTTCTCCTGCGTCACCACGATCACGCTGGCCTTCCTGTCCAACCAGCACGGTGTGCACTACGTGCCGATCGACTACGCCAAGCGCGCCGGCCACTCCAAGTTCCACTTCGTCCGCGACGCCTACCGCTACATCCTCCAGGTGCTGCGGATGGTGATGTACTTCAACCCGCTCAAGGTGTTGATGCCGCCCGCGCTGTGGCTGCTCGGCATCGGGATGGCCAAGGGCGTCTACGACGTCGTCAGCGACCCGATCTACATCCGCAACAACACGATCATGCTGGTGTTGACCGGGTTGATGATCGCCTCGATGGCCCTCCTGGCCGACCTGATCGTGCGCTCGCGCAACGGGACCTGAGGAACGCATGAGGATCGTGCTGGTCGGCCCCGCGCACCCCTACAAGGGAGGCGGCGCCCGCCATACCACGGAGCTGGCGCACCGGCTCGCGGCCGCGGGCCACGAGGTCGTCGTGGAGTCCTGGCACGCCCAGTACCCGGCGCTGTTGTATCCGGGCGCGCAGCGGGTCGAGGAGGCCGAGGGGGTTCCCTATCCGGCCACCCGTCACCGGCTCGCCTGGTACCGGCCGGACGGTTGGTGGGCCACCGGCCGGCGGTCGGGGCGCGCCGCCGACCTCGTCGTCGTGACCCTGTTCTCACCGGTCCAGGTCGTGCCCTACCTCGTCCTCCTGGCCGGGGTGGGCGACAGGGCGGCGACGGTGGCGCTGTGCCACAACGTGCTGCCGCACGAGCGTGGACGTGTGGACGCCCCCCTGGTCCGCGCGCTGTTGCGCCGGGTGGACGCGGTGCTGGTCCACTCCGCCGAACAGGCCCGGCTGGCGCGCCATCTCGCGGGGAGGCGGGCCGAGGTGCGTGTGGCCGGCCTGCCGCCGCACCTCCCCGGGACAGGTGGCGGGGGGAACGGCGCGGGGGAGGGCGACACCGGGGCGCGGGGCCGTCTGCTCTTCCTCGGCATCGTCCGGCCCTACAAGGGGGTGGACGTCCTGCTGCGGGCGCTGGCCGCGGGGCCGCCCGGCATCGCGCTGACCGTCGCGGGGGAGTTCTGGGGCGGCTCGGAGGGGTTGCGCCGGCTCGCCGCCGACCTCGGGGTCGCCGACCGGGTCGAGTTCCGCGAGGGCTACGTCCCGGTGGGGGAACTGCCGGCCCTGTTCGCCGCGGCCGACGCCCTCGTGCTGCCCTACCGGACGGCCACGGCGTCGCAGAACGTGTGGCTGGCCCACGAGCACGGGCTCCCCGTCATCGCCACGCGCGCCGGGACACTGCCCGACCACGTCCGCGACGGCGTGGACGGGGTGCTGTGCGACCCGGACGACGTCGGCGACCTGACGCGCGCGCTGCGGGCGTTCTACGCGCCGGGCGAGCCCGCCCGGTTGCGCTCGGGGGTCCGGCCGGTCGAACCCGCCCCCTACTGGGAGCGTTACCTGGCGGCGCTGCTCGGCCGACCGGGCTCGGCGCGGCCGGTCAGCGGGGGGCGGGACGGGCCACCGCCATGGCCAACCCCGCCCACAGCAGGTCGGTGAGCGTCATCACCAGCCGTGACAGCGCCGCCACGACCAGGGCGGGCCCCGGTTCGAGCACCGGTGCCAAAGCGGCCACGAGCACGACCTCGCGCACCCCGAACCCGGCCGGGGCGATGACCACGACGACCCCCAGTGTCCACGCCAGCGCGTAGGCGCCGGTGGCCACGGGAAACGCCGAGACGCCCGCGCCGCCCACCCCGTCCACCAGCAGCCAGACGTGCAGTCCCAGGGGCAGCCAGGCCAGCAGCGACCAGCCCACCGCGGTCGCCATGCCGGCCCCGCTCACCCGCTCCGCCTCCTCCCGCCGCGCGGCCGGCTCGCGACGCAGCGACCGGGGGACGGCCCGCAGGAGCCAGGTCACCACGCGCGGGTGCAGCGCCACGAGGAGGAGGGGGGCGCAGGCCAGCGCCCACCACCAGCGGCGGGCGGCCTCCTCGGCGGCGAACGGCAGCGTCAGCGCCGCCACCACCAGGTTCACCGTCAACGTCACCACCACGGCGAGCAGGGTCGCGAAGGCGCCGCGCCGGCGTCCCACCTCGTGGTCGCGGGCGAGTTCCACCTGCGCGGCGAAGGCCCACACCGACCCCGGCAGGTACTTGCCGAGCTGACCCACGAACATCACCCGCGCCGCGACGCCCACGGACAGTGGAGAGCCGAGATCGGCCAGCAGCGCGCGCCAGGCCAGCATCTGCGCCCCCAGTCCGGCCAGCGCGGCCGCCAGCGACCCGGCGACCACCCACGGGGAGAGCACGGCCAGCGCCGCGCGCGCCTGGTCCCAGCGGTCGTACAGCGTGTAACCGGCGCAGCACAGGACGACCAGGACGATCGCGGCGCGGATCCTGCGGTCGGCGCGCAGACGGCTGAACACCACGCCAGACTAGGGCCGTCCGGCTCCCCACGCCGCCGCCAGCCCGTCCCACGGCGGCGTTCGCGCCGTGGCCGGGGCGATCGCCCGGGGGATCTAGAGTGAGTCCCGTGCGCCTGCCTGATGTCGTGGCCTTCGCCGGTCACCAGATCCACGTCTGCCGTTACCGCGAGGCCGGGACCCTGCTGCGCTGGCTCGGTCGCGACCTGCGGGGCCAGGTCGTGCTCGACGTGGCCGGAGGGGACGGCTACTGGGCGGCCCAGGCGCGGCGGCGCGGGGCCCGGGCCGTGTCCCTCGACCTCGCCCGCCACAAGATGCTGCGGGGCCGGCGGCTGCGATCGGCCCCCGCGCTCGTCGAGGGGGACGCGCTGCGGCTGCCGATGCGCGACGAGTCGGTGGACAAGGTGATGTCCATCTGCGCCATCGAGCACTTCGACGACGGCCCGGCCGCGTTGCGCGAGATGGCGAGGGTGCTGCGGCCCGGCGGCGAGCTGGTGATGTCGGCCGACTGCCTGTCCCGCCGTGACCGGTGGCCCGGGCTGTTCGAGGCGCACCGCCGGCGCTACCACGTGCAGCGCACCTACACCCACGACAGCCTCGCCCGCATCCTGGACGAGTGCGGCCTGGACGTGCGCGAACACACCTACCAGTTCCGCGGCGCCCTCGCCGAGCGGGGGTATCTGACCCTGTCGGCCCGAGGTGGCCGGTTCGGGTTCAACGTCGCGGCGCCGCTCATCCCCCTGGTCGCGCTGGGGGACCGCCGCGCCCCCGACACGCGGGGCAGTATCGTGCTGGTGCGCGCCCGCAAACGTTGACCTCGAAGATCGGTCTGCGGCGCGCCGCGGGCGAGTCGCGCCGGGCGCGTCCGGGAGGGGAGCGCGGTGGGGTGTCGTACCCGTCGCCTGGAGTGACGGGACGCCTTTTCTTAACTACCCTTTAACCGGGTGGTCGTATGGTGCGTGCTCACCAGGGGAACCGTGGCCGTTCCGACGAATGGGACGACGCCCGCCCCTGACCTTTCGAGGACCGTCCCGCTCACGGCCCAGTCCACTTGACGCCTTGGTGCGCCCGGCCGTGACACCGCGGTCCGCTGCGCGCCCATGGGCATGGCATGGGGGAACAGTGCAAACAGTGGTGAACCGGATCGACCCGGAGGACGTGCTCGACTTGCGTCTTCGCGCGGCGGACGGGCGTCCTTCGGACATCAGCCGCGCGCGCCTGGCGCTGCGTCTGCTGGGGGAGGAGCCCGAGACCGTCGAGGTCGGGGAACTGCCGGTCGACAACGGCCGGATCCGCGCCGACCTGGGCGGGATCGAGCTGCGCGACGGCACCTGGGAGGTGCTGTGGATCGATCCGGACGGCGCCGAGGTCCCGGTGCGGACCTCCGATCCCGGGTTCAGCCTCGCCGAGCGCGAGGCCTACATCGCCCGTCCGCGCGAGCGCGACCTGCGGGTCCTTCGATCTCCCGACGGGCGGCTTCGGGTGCGCGCCGCGGCGGTGAAGCCGCACGCCGAAGTCCAGTGGGTCGACGTCGAGGCGACCGAGGTGCGCCTGGCCGGCGTGCTCGCCTACGCCGCGCTGGGCGAGGGACGCCACGAGGCCCGGCTGGTCGCCCGGCAACGGGGCCTGTCGGGGGTGAGCGAGATCCCCACCGAGGTGGAGGGTGCGGCCTTCGACGTCCGGATGGCGCTGGAGCCCCTGGTCGAGGCGCACGACTTCGCGCGCAAGCACAACGAGTGGGATCTGTGGCTGGCCGTCCCCGCCCTGGACGCCGAGCTGCGCCTGGCCTCGCACGCCGACGACGTGGTCGGCAAGAAGAACCGGGTGAGGTTTCCCCGGACCCTGCTCGACAAGGGGGAGCGCAAGGTGGCGATCCGCCCCTACTACACGATCTACGACGGCCTCTCCCTGCTGGCCAAGGACGGCGGCACGGCCTCGGAAGGAGACCGCTGATGAAGATCGCCCTGATCATCGCCAACGGGTACGGCATGGGCGGCACCATCCGCACCGTGTTCAACATCGCGGGCGGTCTGTCCACCCGCCACGAGGTCGAGATCGTCAGCCTCGTCCAGCACCGCACCACCCCCTTCTTCGACCTGCCCGAAGGGGTTCCCATCCGGGCGCTGGCCCCCACCCCCGGGTGGACCGACCGTCCGCGTCAGGGGCTGATCGACCGTTGGCGGGAGTCCCGCCCCTGCCCCACGGTGGCCAAGACCGAGGCCGAGAAGAACGGCGCCTTCAACGCTCGCACCTCCCACGAACTGCGCAAGTTCCTGCGCACCACGGACGCCGACGTCGTCGTCGGCACCCGGCCGGGCGTCAACATGCTGTTGGCCAGGTGGGCGCCGCCCCGGCTGGTCACGATCGGCCAGGAGCACGTCCACCTCGACAACCACAAGGAGGACGTGCGCCGGGCGATCCAGCGGCTCTATCCCCGCCTCGACGGTCTGACCGTGCTCACCGAGGCCGACAAACGCGCCTACGAGGACTTCCTCCCGGTCAGCCCCGGCTGGCTCACCACGATGCCCAACGCGCTGCCCCCGGGCGAGTACCCGCGTTCCACGCTGGACAACCCCATCATCGCGGCGGCCGGCCGGCTCACCCCGATCAAGCAGTACCCCAAGCTGATCGACGCCTTCGCGATCGTCGCCCGCGAGCACCCCGAGTGGCGGCTGCGGATCTACGGGGGCGGGGGCAAGGAGTCCGCCCTCAAGTCCAAGATCGCCAAGATGGGCCTGCACAACCAGGTGATGATCATGGGCCGCACCAAGGACCTGACCGGCGAGCTCGCCAAGGCGTCGATCCTGGCCGTCAGCTCCAAGGCCGAGGGGTTCGGCATGACCATCATCGAGGGTTTCGCGGTGGGGGTGCCGGCGGTCAGCTTCGACTGCCCGCACGGTCCGCGCGAGATCATCACCCATGAGCGTGACGGTCTGCTGGTGCCGCACCAGGACGTGGACGCCCTCGCCCAGTCGCTGCTGCGGCTGGTCCGCGACCGGGAGGAGCGCAAGCGGATGGGCGAGGAGGCGCTGAAGTCGGCCGCCCGTTACGACCTGTCCCTGGTCACCGAGCGCTGGGAGTCCTTCCTGGACGAGCGGATCGCGGCCAAGCGCGCCCGTACGGCGGCCTGACCCCGCCGCGGACCGACCGACAGGCGGCCCTGCCACGGGCGGTGACCCCGGGCAGGGCTACCTGCGCGTATCGTGCCGCCTATGAGTGGTGCTACGAACCAGAACACCGAGAAGGCCCCGTCCCCCTCGGCGCTACGGCGGGCCCTGGCCCGCGCCCGTGACGGCAAGACGCTGGACGTCGGCGAGGCCGAGGTCCTGTTGCACGCGCGCGGCGAGCAGCTGGAGGCGCTGCTGGAGTACGCCGGCCGGGTGCGTGACGCGGGCCTGGAAGCGGCCGGACGTCCTGGTGTCGTCACCTACAGTCGCAAGGTCTTCATCCCGCTGACCCGGTTGTGCCGTGACCGCTGCCACTACTGCACCTTCGCGACCGTCCCGGGCCGGCTCCCGGCCCCCTACCTCACCCCCGACGAGGTGCTGGACATCGCCCGCAAGGGCGCCGAGATGGGATGCAAGGAGGCCCTGTTCACGCTGGGCGACCGGCCCGAGGACCGTTGGGAGCAGGCCCGGCGCTGGTTGGACGAGCAGGGGTATGACGACACCCTCTCCTACGTCCGCGCCATGGCGATCCTGGTCCTGGAGGAGACCGGCCTGCTGCCCCACCTCAACCCGGGGGTGCTGGGCTGGTCCGACCTCCAGCGGCTCAAGCCGGTCGCGCCCTCCATGGGGATGATGCTGGAGACGACGTCGCGGCGGCTGTTCACCGAACGGGGCGGCCCCCACTACGGCAGCCCCGACAAGGACCCTGCGGTCCGCCTGCGGGTGCTGGAGGACGCCGGGCGGAGCAACGTGCCCTTCACCACGGGCATCCTCATCGGCATCGGCGAAACCGTCGCCGAACGGGCCGAGTCGATCTTCGCGATGCGCGCGGTCGCCCGGGAGTACGGAGGCATCCAGGAAGTCATCGTGCAGAACTTCCGCGCCAAGCCCGACACGGCGATGATGCACCGCCCCGACGCCGAACTCGCCGAGCTGGCCGCCACGATCGCGGTGACCCGGCTGGTGATGGGGCCCACGGCGCGGGTGCAGGCGCCGCCCAACCTCATCGGCGACGAATACGCGCTGATGCTGCGCGCCGGCATCGACGACTGGGGCGGCGTCTCCCCGCTGACGCCCGACCACGTCAACCCGGAACGCCCCTGGCCGCAGATCGAGGAACTGGCCGCGCAGACCGCGCGCTCGGGGTTCGCGCTGCGCGAGCGCCTCACGATCTACCCGGAGTACGTGCTGCGCGGCGAACCCTGGTTGGATCCGAGGCTGGTCCCGCACGTCACCGCCCTCGCGGATCCGGCCACCGGGCTGGCCCGCGAGGACGTCACCGTGCAGGGCCGGCCCTGGCAGGCGCCCGAGGCCGCGCTGGGCGGGTCGGGCCGTACCGACCTGCACGTCGGCATCGACGCCGAGGGGCGGACCGACGACCGCCGCGGCGACTTCGACGAGGTCTACGGCGACTGGTCGCTGCTGCGCGAGCGGGCCGAGCTCTCCGGTGCCGCGGCGCCGCGGCGCTTCGACCCCGAGGTGCGCGCGGCGCTGGCCGCGGCCGAACGGGATCCCGCCGGCCTCGACGACGACCAGGCGCTCGCCCTGCTGCACGCCGACGGTCCGGAGCTGGAGGAACTGGCGCGGCTCGCCGACGCCGTGCGCCGCGACGCGGTGGGCGACGACGTGACCTTCGTGGTCACCCGCAACATCAACTTCACCAACGTCTGCTACACCGGTTGCCGGTTCTGCGCGTTCGCCCAGCGCCGCACCGACGCCGACGCCTACACCCTGTCGGTGGCCCAGGTCGCCGACCGCGCCGCCGAGGCGTGGGAGGCCGGCGCCACCGAGGTGTGCATGCAGGGGGGAATCCACCCGGACCTGCCGGGCGAGGCGTACTTCGACATCGCCCGGGCGGTCAAGGAACGTGTTCCGCGGATGCACGTCCACGCCTTCAGCCCCATGGAGGTGGTCAACGGAGCGGCCCGCACCGACCTCCCGGTCCGCGAGTGGCTGGTCAGGGCGCGCGAGGCCGGGCTGGACTCGATCCCCGGGACGGCGGCCGAGATCCTCGACGACGAGGTCCGATGGGTGCTGACCAAGGGCAAGCTGCCGGCGGCCCAATGGGTCGAGGTCATCAGCACCGCCCACGACCTGGGGATTCCGACGACCTCGACGATGATGTACGGGCACGTGGACTCCCCGCGGCACTGGGTGGCCCACATCAAGCTGATCCGCTCGCTCCAGCAGCGGGCGGTCGAACGCAACGGCCGCCCCGGTTTCACGGAGTTCGTGCTCCTGCCGTTCGTGCACACCAACGCGCCGATCTACCTGGCGGGTCTGGCCCGGACCGGGCCGACGGTGCGCGAGAACCGCGCGGTGCACGCGCTGGCGCGGCTGCTGCTGCACGGTCACATCGACAACATCCAGTGCTCCTGGGTCAAGCTGGCCGAGGACACCTGCCGTCTGCTGCTCGCGGGAGGCGTCAACGACGTCGGCGGGACGCTGATGGAGGAGACGATCAGCCGCATGGCCGGTTCCGACAACGGCTCGTTCAAGACGATCAGCGACATCCGGGCGCTGGTCGAGCCGACGGGGCGGCCGTTGCGCCAGCGGACGACGCTGTACGGGGAGGTGGCGCCGGAGCGTCGCGCGGTCGCCGAGGCGCATGACGGTGTCGCCGAGAGCCTGCGCCGCACCCGGCTCCCCCTGGCCTGAGGTCCGGTCGCCGGCCGGAGGTCAGGGCTCCGGCCGGTGCGGCTCTTGGACGTCGAGCTCGTGCCGCAGGGACTGGAACACCTCGTGACCGATCCCGCCCCTGCGGTACAGGCGGCCCAGTGCCGCCCGCTGGGCCCGGATGATCTCGTGTCGCAGGAACACCGTGTCCTTGAGGTCGCGTCGCGCGCCGTGGTCGCGGCCGTCGGTGTCCACCAGGGCCTCGGAGTGGGCCACGCGCAGCTCGTGCACCCGCCGGTAGGTCTCGGCGGTCCGCTCGTCGACCTGCTCGTCGGCGAGCAGGTCGTCGATGCGGGCCAGTGCCGCGCGCCCCATGGCGGCCTCGGCCAGGGCGATCTCGTGCCGTACCCGGTCCTCGGCCGTCACACCGAGCCGGCGGAGCAGGAGCGGCAGGGTCGTCCCCTGGCCGACCAGGGTGGCCAGCACGACCACGGCGGCCAGGAAGATCAGCAGGTTGCGGTCGGTGAAGGGGGCCCCGCCGACGGTCAGCGGCAGCGACAGGGCGATGGCCAGCGAGATCGCGCCGCGCATCCCGCTCCAGCCGACGACGAGCCGGTGGGGCAGCGGGCCGGGGTCGAGCCGGAGTCCGCCCGGCAGCCGGCGCATCACCGGCGGGACGAACACCTCCCACAGGAGACGGACCACCACCGCGGCGACGATGACCGCCAGCGAGGTGGTCACCAGCTCGGCCGGCGGCAGTCCGGCGACGTGGGCGATCACCTCGTGCAGTTGCAGCCCGAGCAGGACGAACAGCACCGACTCCAGCAGCATGACGAGCCCCTGCCACACGGTCCGCCCGGTCACCCGGACACGTGGGGGCAGGATGCCCTCGCCGCGGGTGCCCAGGTAGAAGCCCGCGGTCACGGCGGCCAGCACGCCGGAGAAGCCCACCAGCTCGGCCGGGACGTAGGCGACGAACGGGGTCACCAGCGAGACGACGAGTTGGACGTTGTCGTCGTCCATCCGCCGGCGCGCCCGGGTGACGACGAGCGCCACGACCAGCCCGTAGGCGACGCCGCCGAGGACGACGCGCACCAGCTCCAGCAGGCCGTCGGCGGGGGTGAGGTGGGTGGTCATGGCGGTCACCGCGAGGCCGAACAACGTCAGCGCCACACCGTCGTTGATGAGGCTCTCGCCCTCCAGCACGGTGACCACCCGTCGTGGCGCGCCGACCCGCTTGAGCACGGAGGAGGCGGCGACCGCGTCGGTGGGCGCGACGGCCGCGCCGAGCGCGATCGCCGCGGGCCAACCGGTCGCGGGCAGCGTGTAGTAGGTGGCCGCGGCCACCGCCAGCGCGGTGACCAGGGTCGCGCCGACCGCGAGGGCGATGATCGGCCGGGCCTCGGCGCGCATTTCACGGGGGGAGGAGAAGAACGCCGCGTTGTAGATCAGCGGGGGGAGGAAGACCAGCAGCACGACCTCGGGCGAGATGTGGACCTCGCGCATACCGGGCAGGAAACTCACCGCGAAACCCAGCGCCACCAGGACGACCGCGTCCGGTAGCCGCAGCAGGGGGGCGACCAGCCGTCCCGCGAGGACGGTCAGCACGATGATGAGCCCGGCCAGGATGTAGGCGTCGTCGGTCACGTGTGCCCCCTCCGTGTCGTCGCCTCTCACTGTGGCACGCACGGGGTGGAGCGGCGGGGCGACACCACACGACCGTGGCCGCCCCCAGGTCGGGGACGGCCACGGGGAGGGGACGGGTCAGCAGGGACCGAGGTCCTGCCACACGCCCCAGGCGGCGGAGGAGGGCGTCTCGCCCTGGGTCCACCAGCGCGCCTGGTAGAGGCGGCCGTTGTAGGTCACCTGGTCACCGCCGGTGTAGACGGCGCTGGCGCTCCAGGCCGGGGCGGCGCAGTCGCCCGGGGTGGGTTCGGGCGTCGGCTCGGGGGTGGGGGTGGGCGTGGTTCCGCCACCGCTGCCCAGCCGGGCGCCGATCGTGTTGGCGAAGGCGTAGTTGTTGGTGGCGTCCCAGTTGATCGACCACGTCATGATCCCCCCGATGGGGCCATAGGCCCGGGAGGGGGTGAAGGAACCGCAGCTGGTCCGCGTCTCCAGGCAGTCCAGGGCGCGGATGACGTCGGAGGGGGGCATGTAGCCGCCGCCGGCGGCGGAACGGACGGCCGGGACGCCCAGGCCGACCTGGTCGGGACGCAGCCCCATTTCGAGTTGGATGCAGGCCAGGGCGGCGACGAAGTCCGGGGTGCCCTGGCTGTAGACCCGCTGGTCGCAGCCGAGCATCGAACCCGAGTTGTAGTACTGCATGTTGACGATGGTGAGGATGTCGGAGATGTTGCGGGCGAGCTGGTAGTAGGGCATCGTCGTCGCCTGGAAGTCGATGGTCTGGGGGGCCATCGTGATGATGAGGTCGGATCCGGCCCGACCGGCCAGGTCGCGTAGCGCCTGTTCCATGTACTGCGCGTTGATGCCGTGCTCAAGGTCGATGTCCACACCGTCGAACCCGTACTCGACCATGAGGTCGTAGGTGGTTCGGGCGAAGTTGGCGGCCTCGGTGGCGTTGGCGACGCTGACGTGCCCGCGCTCACCGCCCACCGAGATGATCACCTTGCGGCCCTGGGCCTGGATGGCGGCGATGTCGTTCTTGAACTGCTGTTCGGTGTAGCCGCCGAGTTCGGAGGAGGCGAGGTTGAACGTGATGCCGCCGGGGGTGCCGGCGAGGTTGTCGGCGAAGGCGACCGCGACGAGGTTGTAGGCGTCGGGAACCTGGTTGAGGCGTAGCACGGTGGAGCCGTTGTTGAAGTTGTGCCAGTAACCGGTGAGCCACTGGCCGGAGGCCGAGGTCGTGGCGGGCTCGGGGGCGGGCGGGTCCTCTGCGTGCGCGGAGGTGGCGGCGAGGGTGATGCCGCCGACGGTGATGAGAGCGGAGGCGATCGCCGCCATTACGGAGCGTAGTGGTCTGAGGTTCACGGAGGCTCCTGACGCTGGGGGAGATACGACGGGGCGGCCCGGGCGGGCGTCGGCGGGGTGGGGTGCCCTGCTCGGCCCGTCCGGTTTCTGCTGTGCGGGGTGTCGCCGACCGGTCGCCTATTTAATTGGAAACAAAGTTAAGAGATCGGTTCGCGGCGGTCAATAAACCGGAAAGATTCTTTTCGATAAAAGCGGGGGCGGGGTGGGCCGGCACCGGCCCACCCCGCCCCCGCGCCGAACGAAGACCTCAGCGCACCTCGATGAACGCCGCCGGATCCCGGGGAGGGCGTTCCTTCGGCGCCGCGGCGGCGTGCCCGACCGCCACCGCCCCCATCGGCTGCCACTCCCGCGGCAGTTCCAGCACCTCGCGCACCACGTCGGGACAGAACAGCGTGGACGAGACCCAGGCCGAGCCCAGGCCCTCCATCGTCAGCCCCACGAGCAGGTTCTGCACCCCCGCGCCCATCGCGACCAGGAACATCGAACGCTCCGCGCCGGCCCGGCGCTCGTCCGGATAGGCGTGCGCGCCATCGGCCACCAGGCACGGGACGATCAGATAGGGGGCCTTGCGCAGCACGTCACCCCGGCGCGTACGCCGGGCCACGGCCTTCTCGTCGAAGCCGTCACCGCGCAGGTCGGCCACCCAGGCTTCCAACATCGCGTCGAGCAGCCGCTTGCGCGTCCGGGCGGACTCCACCAGGACGAACCGCCACGGGGTCGTGTGATGGGGGGCGGGGGCGGTGAGGGCCGCGGCCACCGCGCGCCGCACGGCCTGCGGATCGACCGGTTCCCCGGTGAACTCGCGCACCGTTCGCCGGGCGGCCACCACGTCACGCGAACCGTAACGGAACAGGTCGGCGTCGGCGGGACGGATCAACGCCCGCGCGCCGGCCCCGTCCTCCGCGGTCACCAGGTGGCCGAGCCCGCGGACGACGGCCACGGGCACACCGGCCGTCTTGCCCTTGACCAGCTCGCCCGCCGCCGCGATCTCGTCGGCGACGGCGCTGACCGTCACCTCCAATACGTTGCCGTGGGAGTCGGTGTGTCCGCGCAGGTCCTCCAGGACATCGATCCCGGCCGCACCGAGCGCGATGTCGGTCTGCCCGTTGCGCCAGGGGCGACCGAAGGTGTCGCTGACGATGACGGCGAGGTTCACCCCCGACCGCGCGCGCAGTCCGGCCCGTAGAGCGCGCGCCGAGGCGTCGGGGTCCTCGGGCAGCAGCAGCACGGTCCCCGGGGGCACGTTGGAGGAGTCGACACCGGCGGCCGCCATCACGAAGCCCTGCCGGTTCTGCACGATCCGGGTGCGCCCGCGCCGCGCCACCACGCGCACGGTCTCGGCGTCGATCGCCTCGTCGCGGTCCATGTGGCGCAGCCGGCCCTCGGCCTTGCTGACGACCTTGGACGTGACGACCACGACGTCCCCCTCGTGGAGGTCGACCGCGTCGGCGATCAACGCGGCGAGGTCGTCCCCGGCCCCGATCTCGGGCAGGCCGGTCACACCGTGGACGGAGATCGAGGTGGTCATGCGCGCTCCTTGAGTTCGAGTGCCAGGTCGACGGCGGCCCGCGCGATCGCCTCGGTCGCGGCGGGATCGCTCATGTACAGCGGACGGGAACGCACGTCGATGCCTTCGACCCGGGTGCCCGCGTCGGCGTCGTCCACCAGCCAGCCGTCGAGCAGCTCGGCGCCGTAGTGCTCGGCGACGGCGCGCGCGCTCGTCTCCACCCCGATCGCGCTCAGGCAGGCGTCGGCCATGCCCCGCACCGGCGCGTCGCCGATGATCGGGGAGACCCCGACCACGGTCTTGGCGGCGACCGCGTCGCGGATGCCGGGGACGGCCAGGATCGTGCCGACACTGACCACCGGGTTGGACGGGGGGAAGAGGACGAAGTCGGCCGCCTCGATGGCCTCCAGCACGCCCGGGGCCGGCGTCGCCTTCTCGACCCCGACGGGCAGGATCGCCTCGGCGGGCAGGGCGGCCCGGTGGCGCACCCACCACTCCTGGAAGTGGATGGCCCGGCGTCCCTCGTCGTCGCAGACCACCACGTGGGTCTCGACCCGCTCGTCGGTCATCGGGATCAACCGGACGCCGGGCCGCCAACGGTCGCACAGCGCCTCGGTGACCGCCGAGAGCGGATAGCCGGCGGACAACATTTGGGTCCGCACGATGTGGGTGGCGACGTCACGGTCTCCCAGACCGAACCATTGCGGCTGCATTCCGTAAGCGGCCAGCTCAGAACGGACGCTGAACGTCTCCTCCGCGCGTCCCCACCCCTGTTCCTCGTTGATTCCGCCCCCGAGCGTGTACATCACGGTGTCCAGATCCGGACAGATCTTGAGGCCGAAAAGGGTGATGTCGTCACCGGTGTTGCCGATGACGGTGATCTCCGGATCGCTCCCGTCGGTCCCCTCCCCGGACCCGAGCACAGATTTCAGGCCGCGCAGGAACCGCGCCCCTCCGATACCACCAGCCAGCACGACTATCCGCATGGGATCAAGTCTGGCAGGGTGGGATCATGGACGCGCCGTGTCCCTGGGGGGAGCCGGCGGCGTGGGTCGGAGGCGCCGCAGCGGTGGGGGACACCGATCACCGCCGGCCCGGTCCCCGCACGCTTCCGGCATGGTGGCCGAAACCGTGCTCCCGCCGTCGGTGACGCGCGGCGATGCCGGGGACCATCCCGCGTTCCAATCGAATTCCTTGCACAACGTGTCGATATGCAAAGCTGCCACCGACGCGACAGCGAAGCAGCAGAGGGGAACCTCTCTTGAACAACGAAGCCATCCAACGGTTGCGGGAGCCCGCCGCCTGGGCGCTGCTCGGCGCCGTAGGGGTGCGGATGCTCGGCGGCCTCATCTACCTGTTCGGGGCGCACGCCAGTGAGTACGGCCCTTCATCGATCCCCGCCAACTTCGTCGCCAGGGGGGAGCTGTTCTTCGGTCCGGTGACCGTCGCCCTGCTCCTCGCCGCGGTGGCGCTCGCCGTTCTCCCGTCCGGACGTTCACGGGCGTTCCCCGTCGTGTTGGCCTCCCTGATCATGGCGGGGCTGGGCCTTCTGGTGGGGCTCATCACCCTGATCATGAGTTTCGTCGCCTCCGCGGGCTACAGCATGGCGATCAGCTTCAGCGACTTCTTCGTCACACTGGCCCACCTGGCCATCCTCGGGGTCGCCGCCTTCGTCCTGCTCAAGGTCTTCGGTGACCGCACGTTGGTGCCGCGCAGCTCCGCGTCGGTCGGCCCCTACGGCCAGCAGCAGCCGTTCGCCCCGCACACGGGTGCCCAGCAGTCGTTCGCGCCGCCGGCCGACCCCGCGGCGCAGACCGGCACCGGATTCCCGCAGGCCGGCGCGCACGCGGCCTACGGCCACACCTACGGTGAGCCGGCGCAGACCGGTTGGCCGCAGCCCCAGGGCGAGGGGTACGCCCAGCCCAGCGGGGGACAGCCGGCCTACCAGGCCCAGCCCGACCCCTCGGCCTCCTACGACCAGTCGGCCTACCAGGGACAGGCGGGGTACTCCTCGACCGGGGGACAGGACTCCGCCCGGGAGTGGAACGCCCAGCAGGGCTACGGGGACTACCAGCAGCAGTCCTACGGCCAGGAGTGGCAGCAGGGGGCGCACCAGCAGGGGAACGCCTACGGTCAGCAGTCCTACGCGCAGGCCGAACAGCCGCCCTACGCGGCCCAGCCCGGCTACACCGACAGCGGCGCGCAGAGCGGCTACGGGTCCTACGGCCAGCAGCCCGCGGCGCCCTACGGCACCGGCGGACAGCAGTCCTACGGGGCCTCGGAGTACGAGTCCGGCCAGGCCCACGCCGGCGGTGAGCAGCACTCCTACAGCGGGCAGCAGCCGGGCTACCCCTCGGACGCCGAGGCGACGATGATCCAGCCGCCGGTGACTCCGGGCAACGACCCGGCGCAGGGCGGCGAGCAGGCGGCGCAGGACGCCATCCAGTACGGCTGGTACCAGCAGACCCCGGCCGCTGAGACCCCTCAGCAGGATCAGAGCGACAGCGAGTCGACGATGAGGGTTGAGCCGGGCTACAGCGGGCAGTACGGAACAGGGGGCTACACGGCCAACCCGCACGAGACGACCAGTCCCTACGGCGAGAACTACTCCTCGGAGCAGCGGCGTTCCAGCACCGAGGGCGAGGACCGCCAGCAGGGCTGGTACCGCGACGACGACCGGCGCTGATCCCTCCGCGCCCCGCGCACCGCGAATTGACGTGGTAATCCGCTGAGGGATCGCGGTTCAACGGTGAGTCGCCGTTTGTCACGTGATATTCAGGGGATTACCACGTCGCGTGCTTGACGTATAGCGAGACACGCGCGTGTAATTTCAAGGTGTGTTTCCACCCTCCCGGGGGTCGAAAGGGAGGGTACATCTAGGGGGGCAATAGGAGGTGCGCGTGAGCGAGGTTATCCCGCTGGCGCACGGCGCAGACGAAGATCTGGGCTGGCAGGAACGCGCCCTGTGCGCGCAGACCGATCCCGAGGCGTTCTTCCCCGAGAAGGGCGGCTCGACACGAGAAGCGAAGAAGGTCTGCCACTCGTGTGAGGTGCGGGCGGAGTGCCTGGAATACGCGCTGGAGCACGATGAACGCTTCGGCATCTGGGGGGGACTCTCCGAACGCGAACGGCGTCGGCTGAAGAAAGCGGCCGGTCAGGATTTCGATTTCCTGGCTGACGCTCTGTAGCCCAACGGGGGCTTCTGGCGTGTGTCCTGGGTGTTCGGCACCTGGGGCGCACGCCCTTTTTGTCGTTTCCGGCTGTCCGCCTCTTCTAACGGAGGCGCGCCACATGGGATGTCCCGATCGTGTGACACCCCGCCCCGGAGGGAATGGCGGGCGGACCCGCCCAGGACGATCCGGGAGCGGGCGGCCCGCTCCCGGGATGGATTCGCGCGTCAGGCCTCGGGGTCGACGGTCTCCGGCTCCAGTCCGAGCAGGTTGGCGACCTCCTCGACGACCGTGTCGTAGACCAGCAGCGCCATCTCCTCGGGATCCTTGGTGCGGATCTCCACAGGGCGCCGGTAGACGATGATCCGGGCCTGGCCCGTCCTGGATGCCTCCAGACGGGAGAAGGGGATGCCGTCGTCCGCGGTGACGCCGCGTGGGACCTGCGGGACGTCTTCGACCAGGAACTCCACATTCGCGAGTTCGCGAGCCCAGACCCGTTCCAGGCGTTCGACGGCGTCGAGCACCAGGTCGTCGAAGAGCTGGGCGCGGCTGCGGGTGATGGGGAGCTCAGGAGGCGTCAGTGGACCGCGGATCCCGCGGCCGTGGCGGTCTCTACGTCGTACTCGGTTGGCTTGAGGCCGGTGAAGGTGCACTCGTCGCACATATCGAGCCTAAGCCATCACCACCCCCGAGCGCAGCCCCTGGGGGTTTCGGCGGTGTCCGATCCGCCACGTCGCGAAGACACGAGCGGGGGGCGCGATGCTGGCGTGCGGGCCCCGAAACGGATACCGTCTTTGCCCGTGAGCGTTGTACGACGCTGCTCACGCACCGCGTGCAGGCAGCCAGCAGTCTTCACGCTCACCTATGTCTACGCCGACTCCACCGCGGTGCTCGGCCCGCTCGCCGCCTACGTCGAACCCCACTGCTACGACCTGTGCGCGATGCACGCCGACCGCCTCACCGCGCCGCGCGGGTGGGAGGTGGTGCGGCTTCCCGCCGACACCACCGGCGGACCCGGGAGCGACGACCTGGAGGCGCTGGCCAACGCCGTCCGCGAGGCGGCGCGCCCCCCTCAGGCCAGCGAACCGGTCGGGCAGGGCGTCGAGACCCACCGCCGCGGCCACCTGCGCGTCGTCAAGTCCGAGCCCTCCGCGCCGGGCCACCCCTCGGGGCGTCCCGGTCGCCCCGACCGTCCCCCACAAGACGCCTGAAGGGGTCTTCCAGCGCGTTTGCCGGACAAACGAGCGGGAAGGGCCCGATCGGGCCCCGTACGACCGGGGCCGCCGTCTTGTACGTTGGTATCCCGTGGGTCCACCGGTCCGCGGGCTCGGCGGCACATCGACACTCTTATCCGGAGAAGCTGTGGGTGACCTCGGTCAGATCTTCAAAGCCTACGACGTTCGTGGTGTGATTCCCGACACGTTGGACGCGGGCATCGCCCGTGCCATCGGCGCCGCCTTCGCCCGGGTCGTCGAGGCGGACGGCATCGTCGTCGCGCACGACATGCGTCCCTCCTCCCCCGAACTCGCCCGGGCCTTCGCCGAGGGCGCCGCGAGCCAGGGCGCCGACGTCGTCATGGCCGGGTTGGCCTCCACCGACCTGCTCTACTTCGCCTCCGGCCGACTGGACCTCCCCGGCGCGATGTTCACCGCCAGCCACAACCCGGCCCAGTACAACGGCATCAAGATGTGCCGTGCCGGGGCCGCGCCGATCAGCTCCGACACCGGTCTCGACGAGATCCGCCGGCTCGCCGAGGAAGGGGTTCCGGCCCACGACGGCCCCGCGGGGACCATCACCGAGCGCGATCTGCTCGCCGACTACGCCGCGCACCTGCGTTCCCTGGTGGACCTTTCGGGCATCCGCCCGCTCAAGGTCGTCGTGGACGCGGGCAACGGCATGGGCGGCTACACCGTTCCCGCCGTCCTGGGCGACCAGGTCCTCGACCCGCTCCCGTTGGACATCGTGCCGATGTACTTCGAGTTGGACGGGACCTTCCCCAACCACCCCGCCAACCCCATGGACCCGGACAACATCGTCGACCTCCAGGCCCGCGTCCGCGAGACCGGGGCCGACATCGGCCTGGCCTTCGACGGCGACGCCGACCGTTGCTTCGTCGTGGACGAGCGGGGCGAGCCGGTGTCGCCCTCGGCGATCACCGCGCTGGTCTCGGTGCAGGAACTCGCCAAGGAGCCCGGCGCGACCATCATCCACAACCTCATCACCTCCTCGGCGGTTCCCGAGATCGTCCGCGAGCACGGCGGGAACCCGGTGCGCACCCGGGTCGGCCACTCCTTCATCAAGGCCACCATGGCCGAGACCGGGGCGATCTTCGGCGGCGAACACTCCGCCCACTACTACTTCCGGGACTTCTGGCGGGCCGACACCGGCATGCTCGCCGCCATGCACGTGCTCGGCGTGCTGGGCGGTCAGGACCGGTCGCTGTCGGAGATCACCGCCGAGTACGCCCGGTACGCCGCCTCGGGCGAGATCAACTCCGAGGTCGCCGACCAGGCCGGCCGCTCCGCCGCCGTCGAGGCCGCCTACGCAGGCCGCGACGACGTCACCATCGACCACCTCGACGGGCTCACGGTGTCCTTCGCCGACGGAAGCTGGTTCAACCTGCGCGCCTCCAACACCGAGCCGCTGCTGCGACTCAACGTCGAGGCCCCCGACCCCGCGACCATGGCGAAGCTGCGCGACGACGTGCTCGCCATCGTCCGGGCCTGATCCACAACGCCACAGAACCCAAGGAAGAACCACGAGATGACCGCGAAGATCGACGACTGGCTGCTGGAGATCCTGGCCTGTCCGGAAAGCAAGGCCCCGCTGCGTCTCGACGAGGAGGCCGGTGAGCTCGTCTGCGACGAGAGCGGACTGGCCTACCCCATCCGGGACGGGATTCCGGTGCTGCTCGTCGACGAGGCGCGCCGCATCGGTTAGCGCGTGTCCCCGCCCCTCGGTGGCGGGGCCGCCGGGCGCACAGGGAGGTCACGTGCCAACGGAATTCGACGAGCACCGTCTCGACGCGCTCGCCGAGGACCCCGGACTGGATCCCGGTGGCCTGCTGCGCCAGTTCGCCTCGGCCGCCGCGCAGGTGCGCGCGGCGCGCACGGCGGCCGTCGAGGCCGGCCTGCACCGGCTCGCCTCCGAGGGGCGCCCGCGTTCCATCGTCGTCGCCGGCGGCGGTGTCGCCGCGCAGGCCGGCGAGGTGCTGGCCGCGGTCCTCGGCAACGGCTGCCCGGTCCCCATCTCCTCGGTACGGGGCCACCGGCTGCCCGGCTGGGTGGGCGGCCACGACCTCGTGGTCGCGGTCGCGGCCACAAGCGGACACGAGGCCGCCGCGACCGTCCGGATCGCGGCCGAGGCGGTACGGCGCGGCTGCCGTTTCCTCGCCGTCGGCCTCCCCGGCGGGCCCCTCGCCGACCTCGCCGAACGGGCGCGGGCCCCCCACGTGGCGCTCCCGTTGGCGGGGGAGCCTCGCACCATGCTGTGGTCGCTGCTCGTGCCGCTGCTGGTCGCGGCCGGCCACCTCGGAGCCGCGGGGCTGCCCGAGACCGTCTACGAGGCGACCGCCGACCGGTTGGAGGAGACGGCCCGGCGCTGCGGGCCGACGGTGGAGACGTTCGAGAATCCGGCGAAGACCCTCGCCCTCGACGTGGCCGGGACCCTTCCCCTGGTATGCGGTGCCTCCCCGATCGCCGACCTCGCCGCCCGCGCCTTCGCCGACCGTCTCGCCGGAACCGCGGGCTATCCGGCGCTCACCGGCGCCCCGCCGGGGCTCGCCCGGGACCGGTACCCTCTCCTGGAGGGGCCTTTCGGCGCCACGGGGCCGCGCAGCATCTTCGACGACCCGGTCGAGGACGGCCGGGTCCGGATGCGCCTGGTCGTCCTGCGTGACGAGGAGGACGGGCTCCCCGAGGCGGCGGCGGAACTCGCCGCCGTCGAGCGAGCGGCGCACGAGCGGGGGACCCCCGTAAGTGGGATCGAGGTTCCCGAGGGACATCCCATGGAACGTCTGGCCGGTTTGATCGCTCTAACCGATTACGCCACTGTGTATCTTGCTGTGGCGTATGGCGCTGATCCGTTAGCAAATACTCTGGTCGTGCGCTAGCGCCCCCACGACCCCCTGGAGGAGCTTGATGCCCGGTTCCGGATCGCTGTTGCCGAACGATCCCACCGCGTTCGGCCGCTACAGCGTCGTCGGACGTCTGGGGCGGGGAGGCCAGGGCGTCGTCTACCTCGGCCGCGACCCCGAGGGCGACGAGTACGCCATCAAGGTGCTCAACGACCAGTGGGCCCAGGACGGCGAACTGCGTCGAAGGTTCGAGAAGGAGGTGCGCGCCGCCCAGAAGGTCGCCTCCTTCTGCACGGCCGCCATCCACGAGGCCAACCTCGACGACGACCCGCCCTACGTCGTCAGCGAGTACGTCCCCGGCCCGTCCCTGCAGGAGGCGGTCGCCAAGGAGGGGCCGCGCAAGGGCGCCGCGCTCCAGCGGCTCGCCGTCTCCACCGCCACCGCCCTCGTCGCCATCCACCAGGCCGGCATCGTGCACCGCGACTTCAAGCCGGGCAACGTGCTGCTGGGGCCCGACGGGCCGCGCGTCATCGACTTCGGCATCGCCCGTGTCGTCGACGGCACCGCGACGATGACCAACTCCATCGTCGGCACCCCCTCCTACATGGCCCCCGAGCAGATCGCCGGCACCGGAATCACCGACAAGGTCGACATCTTCGCCTGGGGCTGTGTCATGGCGTTCGCCTCGACCGGCAACGCCCCCTTCGGCGCCGACAGCGTCCCCGCGGTCGTGCACCGCGTGGTCAGCGCGCCGCCCGACATCGACGGCATCACCGGGCCGCTGCGGCCCATCATCGAGGACTGCCTCAACAAGGACCCCGAGCAGCGGCCCACGGCGCAGAAGCTCCTGATGCGGCTGCTGGGCCACGACGAGGACGACGCGCCGTCCCCGGCCGAGGCCATGGCCGAGGGGGCGCGGATCGCGGGCTCCCCCACCGGCGGGCAGCCACAGCCCCCGGCCTACACCCCGCTGTCGCACAGCGGCCCCCAGACGCCCTACCCGAACGCCTACCGGACGCCGCACGGCGGTCACCCGGCGACAGGCCCCCAGCAGGGGGGATACGCCCCCCACATGTCCCAGATGCCGCCCACCGGCGGCCATCCGGGGATGGGACGACCGCCGATGACCGGCCCCTCCACGCCCTACCCCGGCGCCCCCATCCCGCAGCGCAACGTCCCACGCGAGCCCGCCTACACGGGGCAGTCGCGCGGCGAGGATCCCGTGCTGTCGCAGGGGTGGGTCATCCCCGCGGTGCTCATCACGATCATCATCCTGCTGCTGTTGCTGGTTCTGACGGCCTTGGCCACCTGACCCCCCGGGGCTCAGCGGACCGCGGTCATCAACGCGCCGACAGCGCGCGACACCACGTCATCGGCGAACCTCTCCACGTCGGGCCAGCGCTCTCCGGCGCTGTCGGTGGGGATCAGGGTGACGCAGTCGGTCGAAGCCAGGTCGAGCGCGTCGCGCTCGCCCCGCTCGGACACCAGACGGCCGTCCGCGGTGACGGCGAGCACGCCGGTGGCCGGGGCGCCGACGTCTTGGACCGCGATGAGCAGGCGCAGTTCCCCCTCGTCCACCCGGACCTCCAGCGACGCCCACCAGCAACCGGGGCCGCGGGTGAACATCGCCCGCTCGGCGGCGGCGTCCAACCGCTCCCGGTGGCGTTCGTCGTCGCACACGTCTCCCGCGTCCACGCTCACCCGCGCGTCGGGGTCGATCTCGCGGGCGACGAGACGCAGCGAGGCCGAGGCGGCGCGCAGGTGCTCCAGCAGGCGCCGGTGCAAGGAGATCGCCAGGGGCGCGGTGTTGGCGGGCGGACGCGAGGAGGCGCGCGCCGTCCAGCTCAGCTCCCCGCGCAGCGCCGCCGTCTCCAGGTCCGCGAACAGCTCGACCAGGCCGGCCAGCCGCTCCTCCTCGCTGGGCCGGGACAGCACCTCTCCGTGGAGGGAGGCCAACCGGTGGTCCATGACCAGGGGCGGATAGTGGGAGCGGATGAGGGAGAGGGAGGCCACCGCCCAGGGGAAGGGGCCCAGGGCCCGGGGACGCGGGGCCGAAGAGGCGCGGAGCGCCCGGTCGCAGCCGAGCTGGAGGTGGGCGGCGCGGATGAGGGGGTGGGTCTCGACCGCGGCCGCCTCGGCGAGATCCTCACCGGTGTGTTCGAACGGCGCGTCCGGGCCGTCGGAACCGGGGAGCTTGCGGGCCAGGCCGTCCAGGTAGCCGGGGGTCAGGGGCTGGCCGGAGCGACACTCCTCGGCCATGGACACCAGCGCCTCCTCGTCGGCGCGCAACCGGTCGCGCAGGTCGTCTGCGATGTCGGCGGAGTCCCAGCCGAGGGCCGCCAGCCGCGCCGCGTCGGCCGCGGCGACCTCGGCCTGCCCGGCGAGGGTGCGCAGTTCGAGAACGTGCCTGCGGAAGAATCGTCGCCGCTCCTCGGCCCATTGGTGGTCGGGGCGGCGGGCCTGGTGGTCGGCCCACACCTCGCGGAGCCGGTCCAGGGAGATGAGACGCCTGCGGACGCCGTCGGGGAAGCGGGTCGGGGCGAGGTCATGGCCACGTCGCGTATTCACGAGTGTCACCGTAACCACGGCCGCAGCCGCGGAAACCTGGCCCGCCGTGTCCGAAGGTCATCTGCCGGTTCCGGTCATCGTGTGGTGACCACGGGTTCATCTGTGGTTGGCGTGCTCCGCCCCGGCCTGTAACAGGGGTGCGCGAGGATGGCCCGGCGCGCCGGAGGCCAGGACCCGTGTCACGGGGGAGGCCCGCGCGCCGTGATCGTTTTCTCCCTCCCTCACCGAGGCGGTGTCCGGCCGTGCGTGTCCTCTCCTCCCCTGTCGCCGTTCCCCCCGAGACCGGCACGGCGGTGGCGGAGCGTGGCACCGCGCGGACGGGGCGGGGCGGGCGCCGCCCCGAGATCCAGGGGCTGCGCGCCGTCGCCGTGGTGCTCGTGGCGGTCTACCACGTCTGGTTCGGCAGGGTCTCCGGAGGCGTGGACGTCTTCCTGCTGCTCACCGGATTCCTCATCACCGGGTCTTTGCTGCGCGCCGTCGAGCGGGACGGGCGGGTGGGATTCGCCGCCTTCTGGACCCGTCTGACGGGGAGGTTGTTCCCCGCCGCGGCGGTGGTCCTGGCCGGCGTGCTCGCCGCGACCGCGCTCCTCCTCCCGCAGGACCGGTGGCGTGACACGATCGCCGAGGTCGTGGCGTCGGCCCTGTACTACGAGAACTGGTACCTGGCGTTCAACGCCGTGGACTACCTGTCGCGCGGGGACGCGGTGAGCCCGGCGCAGCACTTCTGGTCCCTGGCCATCCAGGGGCAGTTCTACCTGGTGTGGCCGGTGCTGGTCGCCGTCGCCCTGCTGGTCGCCCGGCGCCGGGGGGCCGGTGTGCGCCGGGTGCTGCTGGTCCTCGTCGCGGCCGTGTTCGTGGTCTCCTTCGCCTACTCGGTGGTCATCACCGAGACGAACCAGCGCTGGGCCTACTTCGACACGGGGGCGCGCCTGTGGGAGCTCGCCCTCGGCGGCGTCCTGGCGATCGTGCTGCCCCGGCTGCGCATCCCCGGCCGGCTGCGGGTCGTGATGGGCTGGGTCGGACTGGTGGGCCTGGTGGCGTGCGGGATGCTGCTCCAGGTCTCGACGATGTTCCCCGGTTACGTCGCGCTGTGGCCGACCGGCGCCGCGGCGTTGGTGATCATGGCGGGGACGACGGGGAGCCGCTTCGGTGCCGACCGGTTGCTGGCCCTGCGCCCGCTGCACTACATCGGCGACATCTCCTACGCGCTGTACCTGTGGCACTGGCCGGTGCTGGTCTGCTACCTGACGGTGACCGGCAGGACCCAGGCGAGTCTGACCGGCGGGTTCCAGGTGCTGGCGCTGTCGTTCGCGCTCGCCGCCGCCACGAAGTGGCTCGTGGAGGGCGGGATGGGGAAGGTCATCGGGCCGCGGGCCACGCCGGCGCGGACCCTGGCGGTGGCCCTCGCCTGCCTGCTCCCGGTGACCCTGGCCGCCGGCGCCTGGTCGGCCCATCTCGCCGTGCAGCGGCACCAGGCCGAGACGCTCGCCGCCGACCCGGCCAACTACCCGGGGGCGGCGGTGCTCGCCGACGGGGTCCTGGACGAGCGGTTGCCCGACGTCCCGGTCCATCCCGCCCCGGTCGACGCCGCCGACGACCTTCCGGCCAGCTACGCGCTCGGCTGCAACCAGGGAATCGCCGGCAGCGAGGCCCTGACCTGTGAGTTCGGGGAACAGGAGGCGGAGCGCACGATCGCGCTGGTGGGGGGCTCCCACGCGGCCCACTGGCTGCCCGCGTTGCAGGTCGTCGCCGAGGAGAAGGGGTGGCGGGTCGTCAACATCACCAAGGGCGCCTGCCTGTTCACCCCCGCGCCGCAGCGCTACAAGGGGGAGGACTACACCTCCTGCGCGCGGTGGAACGACAACGTCATGGCCGAACTGGCCGAGCTGCGCCCCGACGTGGTCTTCACCACCGCCACCACCAGCAGCATCGACCCCGCGTCGGGCTATGACGGGGAGAGCGTGGTGGACGGGTACCTGGAACGCTGGGCGGAGCTGGGGGAGCTGGGGATCGACGTGGTCGCGGTCCGCGACACCCCGCGCCTGGACTTCGCGGCGCCCGAGTGCGTCGCCGAGCGGGGGGCCGACACGTGCGTCGGCACCGCGGAGCCCTCCCTGGCGCCGGTCTCGCCCCTGCAGGACCTGGAGGGGGTGTCCGGCAACGTGTCCTTCGTCGACCTGACCGACCACCTGTGCGTCGAGGGCAGATGTCCCGCGGTCATCGGCAACGTCCTCGTCTACTGGGACAACGCCCACTTCACCGCGACCTTCGCCCGTACCCTGGCCCCGGCCCTGGGGGCCGAGATCGAGCGTGCCACCGGCTGGTGAACGCGCGGGGCGGGGAGGGCGGGCCGGCGCCTACCGGGATCCCGGCCGTGACGCCGGTCCCGGGGGAGGGACGCCCCGGGGCTCGCTCGGCCGGGCGGGCTGCGAGCGGGCGAGCGAGCCGTGGGAGATCCGGGACGGGAAGCGCGGACCGTCCTGCTTCGGCGGCCCTCCGCCCCGGGGCCGCCGTGTCCGTGGACCGCGCTCGGTCTGAGGACGCGCCCGCGCACACGCCCGGTCGGTGAGCGTCCCGGCGCGGAGCCTATGGGCCGTCCGCTCACGGTGGGGCGGCGGGGGATCGGCCCGGCAGGGGGCCGGGGACGCCGAGGTCATGCTTTGCCGGCCGCGCTCCCGGCGTGGCAGGGGCCGGCCTCGGGCCTCAACGCCCCTGGCCGCGGAGCAGCCGCTGTGCCTTGCGCTGCTCGAAGTCGAGCGCGCGGGCCGGGGGAGGGGCGAGCCGGCCGAGCCGTTCGCCGTAGGAGCGGACCCGCGCCATCGTCGCGGGTTCGGCCAGGACGCGCAGCGCGAACGCCAGCGCGGCCGGGGTGATGTCGTAGTTGCGCTCCAGCTCCAGGCCCGCGGCGATCGTACGCAGGTCGGCCTCGCTGAACCTGCGGTGCCGGTGTCCCCGTCCGGTGGGCGGCTCCTTGGTCACCGGAAGCAGCCCCAGGGCCTCGCGGTAGCGCAGCATCCGGGCGGTCAGGTCGAGGCGTTCGGCGGCGGCCGAAATAGGAATGTCCCGCTCCATGCGAGCAATCTAACGAACAATTGTCAATTCCGCGCCCTGTGCGGTCCGACCCGCCGTCTCCGGCCCTAGACTTCAGGCGCACCCATAGGAGGAGATCGACGTCATGGCATTCGACTTCAAAGTCGCCGACCTTTCCCTGGCCGAGTTCGGCCGCAAGGAGATCCGCCTCGCCGAGCACGAGATGCCCGGCCTGATGGCCACCCGCGCCGAGTACGGCCCCTCCCAGCCCCTCAAGGGCGCCAAGATCATGGGCTCGCTGCACATGACCGTGCAGACCGCGGTCCTGATCGAGACCCTGGTCGCCCTGGGCGCCGAGGTCCGCTGGGTGAGCTGCAACATCTTCTCGACCCAGGACCACGCCGCGGCGGCCGTCGTGGTCGGCCCCAACGGCACCCCCGACAACCCCCAGGGTGTGCCCGTCTTCGCCTGGAAGGGCGAGACGCTGGAGGAGTACTGGTGGTGCACCGAGCAGGCGCTCACCTGGCCCGACGGTGAAGGGCCCAACATGATCCTCGACGACGGCGGTGACGCGACGCTGCTCGTCCACAAGGGTGCGGAGTTCGAGAAGGCCGGGGCGGTCCCCGACCCCTCCACCGCCGACAGCGAGGAGTACGCCATCGTGCTCGGGCTGCTCCAGCGCAGCCTGGCCGCCGACCCGCGGAAGTGGACCACGATCGCCTCCCGCATCAAGGGCGTCACCGAGGAGACCACCACCGGTGTCCTGCGCCTGTACGAGATGCAGCGCGAGGGCAAGCTGCTCTTCCCGGCGATCAACGTCAACGACTCGGTCACCAAGAGCAAGTTCGACAACAAGTACGGCATCCGCCACTCGCTGCCCGACGGCATCATGCGCGGCACCGACGTCCTCATCGGCGGTAAGGTCGCGGTGGTCTGCGGCTACGGCGACGTCGGCAAGGGCGCGGCCGAGGCGCTGCGCGGCCAGGGCGCGCGCGTCATCGTCACCGAGATCGACCCGATCAACGCGCTGCAGGCCGCGATGGACGGCTACCAGGTGACCGTGCTGGAGGACGTCGTCGAGACCGCCGACATCTTCATCACCACCACGGGCAACTTCAACATCATCACCGCCGACCACATGGCCCGCATGAAGCACCAGGCCATCGTCGGCAACGTCGGCCACTTCGACAACGAGATCGACATGGCCGGGCTCGCCCGCATCCCCGGCATCGAGAAGATCGAGATCAAGCCGCAGGTGCACGAGTGGCGCTTCGCGGACGGCCACTCGATCATCGTGCTGTCCGAGGGACGCCTGCTCAACCTCGGCAACGCCACCGGCCACCCGAGCTTCGTGATGTCCAACAGCTTCACCAACCAGGTGATCGCCCAGATCGAGCTGTTCACCAAGCCGTCGGAGTACCCGATCGGGGTGTACGTGCTGCCCAAGATCCTCGACGAGAAGGTGGCGCGCCTGCACCTGGACGCGCTCGGCGTCAAGCTGACGACGCTGACCAAGGAGCAGGCCGCCTACATCGGTGTGGACATCGCCGGCCCCTACAAGTCAGACCACTACCGTTACTAAAGCGTCCCGATCCTCTTCGATGCTGCCACCACACGAGATCGCGGACCTCGGCCTGGCCCAGGCCGGGGTCCGCCGCGTGGAATGGGCCGAGAAATCCATGCCGGCGCTGCGGGGCATCCGGGAGCGCTTCGAGCGGGAACGTCCGCTGGAGGGGATGCGGATCGCCGCGTGCATGCACGTGACCGCCGAGACCGCGGGCCTGCTCCGCGCGCTGCGGGCGGGCGGGGCCGAGGTCGCCCTCGCCGCCTCCAACCCGCTGTCCACCCAGGACGACACCGCCGCCGCGCTCGTCACCGAGTACGGGGTGTCGGTCTACGCGCGCTCGGCGATGGACCCCGCCACCTATGACCGCAACCTGGTCACGGTCCTGGAACAACGGCCCCACCTGCTCCTCGACGACGGGTGCGACCTGGTCAACATCGTCCACCTGGAACGTCCCGAACTGCTCGCCGAGGCGGTCGGCGGGTGCGAGCAGACCACCACGGGAGTGCTGCGGCTTCGCCGCATGAGCGCCGAGGGGGCGCTGCGGCTGCCCATGGTGGCGGTGAACGACACCGCCACCAAGCGGATGTTCGACAACCGCTACGGCACCGGGCAGTCGACCCTGGACGGCATCATGCGGGCCACCAACGCCCTGCTGGCGGGACGCACCCTGGTCGTCGCCGGGTTCGGGTTCTGCGGTCGTGGCCTGGCCGAACGGGCTCGGGGGATGGGGGCTCGCGTCGTCGTCACCGAGGTCGACCCGGTCAAGGCCCTGGACGCGGTCATGCAGGGCTACACGGTGCTGCCCATGGACGAGGCGGCCCGCGCGGGCGACGTGCTCGTGACCGTGACCGGCAACCGCGACGTGATCCGCGCCGAGCACCTGGCCGTGCTCAAGGACGGCGCGGTGCTGGCCAACGCGGGACACTTCGACATCGAGATCGACCTGGTGGCGTTGGAGGAGATGGCGGTCGAGGTGCGGCGGGGGGTGCGCGAGCACGCCGACGAGTACGTGCTCGCCGACGGCCGGCGCGTCGTCCTGCTCGCCGAGGGGCGCCTGGTCAACCTCGGCGCGGCCGAGGGGCACCCGGCCGCGGTGATGGACATGTCCTTCGCCGTGCAGGCGCTCAGCGTCGCCTGGATCGCCCGCAATCACGCGGAACTGGCGCCGGGGGTGCTGGAGGTCCCCGCCGAGATCGACGCCGAGGTCGCCGCGCTGGAGCTCGCCGCCCTGGGGGTGCGGATCGACACGATGACCCCCGAGCAGGAGGAGTACCTGGGCTCCTGGCGGCCCTGAACCGGCCCGGCCGGCGACGGGGGCGGAGCCTTATCCCGGGTAGGGCGGGGTCCGGCGCTGCCGGGCCAGCCGCTCCTCCTCGCGGCGGCGGCGCTCGGCCAGCACCGCCGCGAGGAAGTCCAGCGGGGCGGCGTGGGAGGGCGGGGGCGGGCTGACCGACCGGGCCACCTCCGCGGCGATCCGCGCGCCCATCTCGTGCCGCGCCTCCTCGGTGAGCTCCCCGTAACGCAGCACGTACTGACGCGCCGTCGCCGCGGTCTCGGCGGACAGGCCCGACAGTTCCGCGTGGCTCGCCCACTCCGCCAGGTGGGGAGGCATCATGATCGTCTCCTCGTGCCCGCGCGCCGAACGCTCCTCGACCACGAGCGTGCCCGCCAGGAAGTCCCCGATACGCCGGCCGTCACGGTTGATCAGGGAGGTGATGAGCGCGGGGACACCGCTGAACAGCCAGATCTCGACGAACGCGCACAGCGCCCGCGCCAGCGCCTGACGGAACCGCTCGGGCGAACCGTCGGTGCCCACGACCCGCAGCCCCAGCGACAGTTTGCCGAGCGAACGGCCCCGGGTGAGGGTCTCGAACGCGGTGGGGTAGCCGATGAGCACCAGCACCACGACCGCGAGCTGGACGGACGCGGTGGCGGCGGCGTCCAGGCCGTTTCCGACGAGCACGGTCAGGACCGACAGCGCGATCAACAGCGCCACCTGGACGAGCACGTCGATCAGCAACGCGAGCATCCGCGTGGCGAATCCCGCCGGACGCAGGTCCAGCACGACCGCGTCGCCGGTGACCAGGTGGGTCTGCTGGTAGTGGCCGCCACCGCCCGGATACGCCACGGTGCCTCTCCCGCTTCACTCGGCTGCCCTCTTCTTCCCAGTCTGTCAGGACCTGACAGGGGAACGGACCATTCAGGACCGGCGAGGAACACCCCGCATGCCGATCATCCCCACGGTCAGTAGAGTCGAACACGTGGATCTCGACGTCTTCGCCGCCGCGCACCGCCCCGACTGGGACCGACTGGACGAATTGGTGCGCCGCAGGCGCCGGTTGTCCGGCGACGAGGTGGACGAACTCGTCGAGCTGTACCAACGGGTCTCCACGCACCTGTCGGTGGTCCGCTCCTCGGGGCACGATCCGGTGCTCACCGGCCGGCTGTCGGGTCTGGTCGCGCGGGCCCGTTCGGCGGTCACCGGCGCGCACGCCCCCGCCTGGCGGGACGTCGCCCGCTTCTTCACCCGGACCTTCCCCGCGGTGGTCTACCGGCTGCGCTGGTGGTGGATCGGGGCGACGCTGGGCACGCTCGCGCTCTCCTTCGCCCTGGGCACCTGGATCGCCCTGGACCCCGAGGCGCGGGCGCTCCTCGGCACCCCCGAGGACATCCGCGCCTACGTCGAGAACGACTTCGAGAACTACTACGTCGAGTATCCGGGCGCCTCGTTCGCGGCCCGGGTGTGGACGAACAACGCCTGGGCCGCCGCCCAGGCGCTCATCTTCGGCGTCTTCCTGTGCGTGCCCACCCTGTACGTGCTGGCCCTCAACGGGGCCAACATCGGGGTGGCCGGAGGGCTGATGTTCGCGCACGGCAAGGGGGACGTGTTCTTCGGCCTGATCCTGCCGCACGGGCTGCTGGAGCTGACCGCCGTGTTCGTCGCGGCGGGGGTCGGGCTCAAGCTGGGCTGGACGATCATCGAACCGGGGGCGAGGCCGCGGCTGCGGGCACTGGGCGAGGAGGCGCGGCCGGCGATCGCGGTCGCGTTGGGCCTGGTGGTGGTGTTGTTCATCTCCGGTCTGATCGAGGGCCTGGTCACCGGCTGGGTGCACATCACCTGGCTGCGCATCGGCATCGGCGTGGTCGCCGAGGCGCTGTTCCTCGCCTATGTCTTCACGTTGGGACGTCGCGCGGTCCGGGAGGGCGAGACCGGTGACATCGAGGACGCGCCCGCCGCGGCCCCGGTCGCGGGCTGAGCCGGGACCCGCGGGGTGGCGGCCGGGGCGGGGGCCGCGCACGGCCGTACCGCCCTCGGCCCGGCCGCCGGTGAGCGGCCCGGGAACCGGCCGCAGTGCGCGCAGGCCCTCTGGGACGGGGCTTTCACGCCGAGAGAAGCGCCGGGCCTTTGCCGGGCGTCCGTCCCCGTGAAGCGGCCCGTGGAGGTGGCGCCCGCCGGACCATCGCGCGGCCCCGCGGGCGCTCGGCTCACGGGACTCGGCTCACGGCGCGTTCGACGAGGGCGGCGATCGTCTCCTCGGCCTTCTCGGTCAGTTCGGTCACGGCGTAGGAGGTCGGCCACAGCCCGCTGGGGTCGTCGAGGCCCGCCTCGGTGGTGAACCCGAACGTCGAGTAGCGCTCCTTGTCGACCCCGCCGCTCCGGAAGAAGCAGACCACCTTCCCCTTCCGGGCATAGGCCGGCTGCCCGTACCACAGTTTCGGCGTCAGCTCCGGGGCGGTGCCGGTGACGATGGCGTGGACACGTTCGGCCACCGCGCGGTCGGGCGGCTCCATCTCGGCGATCTTCGCCAGCACGTCGAGTTCGCCAGCGGCGGCTCTGCCGCCACGTCCGCGGGCCGTCTCCCTCTTCAGCTCCGCCGCGCGTTCCCTCATGGCGGCACGCTCCTGCTCGGAGAAACCCTCCGGCCGCTTACCGTTCTGTCCCTCGGTGTCCACGCCCATGGTCGTCCTCCTCCTGCTGCTCGTGACCGGTGTGGTGCGCTCGCCACGCTAGCCCCGCCGGGACGGCCGGTGCTTCTTGATTCCTGACCACCAGAGGCCCTTCCCAAGCCCGTGGCGTCCTCGACGAGGACGCGGGAGAGCGCCCGCCCGATCCGAACCGCCGCGCGACGTGGACCGGGGCTCCGCGACCGGGACCCGCCGCATCCTTCCGGATGGGCGCGTGACCGGCGGGCCGGGACGAGGCGTGGGATGATGGCACCCATGGCTAACAGGCGCGCTGAGGAACAGCGGTTGCGCGACATCGCGGTCATCCGGCGGGTCCGTGACCGGATCGACCGCGAGTACGCCAAACCCTTGAACGTCGAGGCGCTGGCCCGCGGCGCGCACATGTCGGTCGGCCACCTGAGCAGGGAGTTCCGCCGCATCTACGGCGAGTCGCCGTACTCCTACCTGATGACCCGGCGGATCGAGCGGGCGATGACGCTGCTGCGCCGCGGGGACCTCAGCGTCACCGAGGTCTGCTTCGCGGTGGGCTCGTCCTCGCTGGGCACCTTCAGCACGAGGTTCACCGAGCTGGTCGGCGTGCCCCCGAGCGTCTACCGCCGCGACCACGCGCAGGCGGCGGCGGGCATCCCGCCCTGCCTGGCCAAGCAGGTGACCAGACCGGTCAGGAATCAAGAAGCGCGCGTCCGGTAGCCACGTCTAGCGTGAGGGGCATGGAGATCACCATTCACCACGCCTTCCTCCCGCACACCGACGCCGAGGCCGCCCTGACCTTCTATCGCGACATCCTCGGATTCGAGGTCCGCAAGGACGTCGGCTACGAGGACATGCGCTGGATCACCGTCGGACCGGTCGGACAGCCCGGGACCTCCATCGTGCTGCACCCGCCGGCCGCCGACCCCGGCGTCACCGAGGACGAGCGCCGCACCATCCTGGAGCTGATCGCGAAGGGCACCTACACCGCGATCACCCTGGCCACCGACGACCTCGACGGCCTCTTCGAACGGTTGACGGCCGCCGGCGTGGACGTGGTCCAAGAACCCATCGACCAGGGCTACGGGGTCCGCGACTGCGCCTTCCGCGATCCGGCCGGCAATCTCGTCCGCGTCAACCAGCTCGCCTGAACAGGGTTCGCGAGGGGCCCGACGAGACCACCCACCCCGACTTCACGAAGGAACCACCCGCATGGCGCTTTCACTCGACGCCATCGCCCTCGGCGTGCCTCACGTGGAGGCCGCCCACGCCTTCTACACCACGGTGTTCTCACCCACGGCCATCGGCGACGGACAGGATGCCGGCCTGGACCTGCACGGCACCGGACGCCTCCTCCTGCGCCAAATCGACGCGCTCGCCGCCGACGCCGGCATGAGCCCGGACACGTCAGGTTTCCGTGGTTGCGTCCTGTCTGTCATCGTCGACCAGCCCGGCGAGGTCGGAACCCTCCTCGACGCCGCCACCGCCAACGGCGCGACGGTCGTCAGACCGGCGAAGAAGCGGATCTTCGGCGAGTTCACCTCGGTCTACCGGGCGCCGGACGGGGCGGTGTGGAAGCTGGCCGCGGCCGCCAAGAAGGACACCAGGCCCTCCGATGCGCCGGTGCGGCTGACCGAGACCGCGGCCTACCTCGGCGTCACACGGCCCAAGGCGGCCAAGCTCTTCTACGAGGCGCTGGGCATGGACGTCGACCGGGACTACGGGGACAAGTTCGTCGACTTCACCGTCACCGACGGCGTGTGCCGCCTGGGTCTGCTGCCCCGCCCGGCCCTCGCCAAGGACGCCGGCGTCGACGAGCGCGGCCACGGCTTCCCGGCCGTCGTCCTCACCCACGTCGCCGCCTCCCGCGAGGACGCCATCACCCTCCTCAAGGCCGTGGAGCCCGCCGGCGGGCGGGTCGTCACGGCGGAGGCGCGGACCGGGCAGGGGGACTACGTCGGATACTTCACCGACCCCGACGGCCAGCACTGGGCGGTCACGGTAGGCGCGTGACAGCCGCCGCTCACCGGCCCTGTCCCACCACGGGGAGACAGGGCCGGTCCCGCCGCTACAGCCGTCCCTGGGCCTTCAGCGACAGGTAGGCGTCGGCCAGCGCCGGGGCGATGCGCTCCGGCGGCGCGTCGACGACCTCCACACCGCGCCGGCGCAGCTCCGCGGTGACGTGACGGCGCTCCAGCAGCGTGCGCTCCGCCGCGGCGGCGGCGTAGACCGACTGCGCGTCCCCCCGCCCCTCGGCCATCTCGGCCACCCGGGGGTCGCTCACCGCGGCGACGAGCACGAGGTGGCGGGCGGTCAGGGCGGGGAGCCGGGGTAGCAGGCCCTCGTGCAGCGCGGTGGCGTTGAGGTCGGTGAACAGCACGACGAGCCGCCGGCCCGACCCCGTTCGGCCCAGGATCTCGGCGACCATCCCCGCCGTGTCGGCCTCCACCAGCTCCGGTTCGAGGGTGGCCATGGCCTGGACGAGGACGGGCACCATGGTCCCGCGGCCCGTGCCGGTGACCCGGGCGCGGGGCCGGCGGTCATAGGCCAGCAGGTCGACCCGGTCGCCGGCCTTCGCGGCGAGCGCGGCGAGCAGCAGCGCGGCGTCCATCGAGTGGTCCAACCGGGGGGTGTCACCGACCCGGCCGGCCGAGGTCCGGCCGGTGTCCAGCACCAGCAGGATGCGCCGGTCGCGTTCGGGACGCCAGGTGCGTACCACGACCGCGTCACGCCGGGCGGTGGCCCGCCAGTCGATGGACCGGACGTCATCGCCCGGAACGTACTCGCGCAGCGAGTCGAACTCGCTGCCCTGCCCCCGGACCAGCGCGCGGTGCTGACCGTCCAGTTCGCGCAGGCGCGACAGCTTGCCCGGCAGGTGGCGCCGGCTGTGGAACGGCGGCAGCGCGCGCACCTGCCAGGCGACCGCGTGGGTGCACTGCCGCGCGGCCAGGCCGAGCGGGCCGATACTGCGCACGGTCACCCCGGCCGCCTGCTGGTCGCCACGGCGCGTCGGCGTCAGTTCGGTGGCGAGCAGGCGGCGTTCTCCCGCGGGGATCACCACGTCATGGGCGCGCGGCCGGGCCTGCGCGCTGGGCGGCCAGGCGTCGCGCACCCGCGCGCGCATCCGGCGCCGGGTGGGGTTGGCGACGACGAGCCGTACCGTCGCGGTCTCGCCCAGGCGCACGGAGGTGTCGCCGGCGCGCTCGAACGTCACCGCCCGCGCGCTGGCGGCGAGCAGCAGGTCGGCGAGGATCGCCAGCGCGGGAAGGGCGAGAGCGGCCCACAGCACCCACGTGCCGGTCGATCCCGCGATGAGCACGAGCAGCAGGCCCGCGAACGCGAGCAGGACCGCCCGTCCAGTGATCGCCATCCGTCGTCTTCCTTAACTCGTCACCGGCCCGGGGCCGATCCGGGGGTCAGCGGGGGACCGGGACCGCGGCGAGAACGCCGTCGAGCAGACCGTCCACGGTCGCCCCCTCCAGTTCGGCCTCGGCGCGCATCGCGACACGGTGGCGCAGGGTCGCCTTCGCCAGGGCCTTCACGTCGTCGGGCGTCACGTAGTCGCGGCCGGACAGCCAGGCCCACGCCCGGCTGGTGCGCAGCAGCGCGGTCGCGCCCCGGGGGGAGGCGCCGAGCAGCAGCGACGGCGATTCGCGGGTGGCCCGGCACAGGTCCACGATGTAGCCGAGCACCTCGGGGGCGACCCGGACCGCGGCAGCCGCCGCGCGCGCCGCCCGCAGCTCCGCCGCGCCTGCGACGGCGCGCACGCCCGCCACCTCCAGGTCGCCCGGGTCGAACCCGGCGGCGTGCCGGGACAGCATGTCCACCTCCTCCGCGCGCTGGGGGAGCGGGACGATGAGCTTGAGCAGGAAGCGGTCGAGCTGGGCCTCGGGCAACGGGTAGGTGCCCTCGTACTCCACCGGGTTCTGAGTCGCGGCCACGACGAACGGGTCGGGGAGCGGGCGCGGCCGCCCCTCGACGGTGACCTGGCGTTCCTCCATCGCCTCCAGCAGCGCGGCCTGGGTCTTGGGCGGGGTGCGGTTGATCTCGTCGGCGAGCAGGATGTTGGTGAAGATCGGCCCGTCGTGGAACTCGAAGTTGGAGGTCCGGGTGTCATAGACCAGCGACCCGGTGACATCGCCGGGCATGAGGTCGGGGGTGAACTGGACGCGCTTGTGGTCCAGCGACAGCGCCGCCGACACCGCCCGGACCAGCAGTGTCTTGGCGACGCCGGGAACGCCCTCCAACAGCACGTGGCCGCGGCACAGCAGCGCGATGACCAGGCCGGTCACCGTCTCTTCCTGGCCGACCACGGCTTTGGCGACCTCGTCGCGCAGCGCGGTCAGCGCCGTCCGTGCCTCCTCGGCGGACGGCTGCCCCTCGGTGGTGTAGGCGGTCACGGCTGAGGCACCTCTCTGTTGTGGTGGTCGGGCACGCCCGCTCGCGGGCCCGTGGACGGACCGGGAGCGGTCCGGGAGCCTGGACCCGTCATCGCAGGGAGCCCTCGATCCTGTCGAGTTCGTCGGCGAGTCGGACCAGTGCGGCGTCGTCGACGGAGTGGGGGTCGCCACCCTCGTCCGCCGGATCGCCGTAGAGCAGGACGAGCAGCCGGTCGGGGGACTCCCCGGTGCGCTCGGCCAGCGCCTCGGCCGTGGCCTGCGGCGTGGAAGCGGCGTTCAACCCCAGGAGCGGCCGCACCCGGTCGAGGAATCCGGCGCGCAGGGCCGCCGCCGCGCGGTCGCGGGCGCGCCGTGCCGCGTACAGGCCGGCGCGTCCCTCCGTCGTCTCCGAGGCGCGCACCACGACGGGGAGCCGTTCGGCGACGAGCGGACCGAGCCGCCGGCCGCGCCACAGGGCGAGCAGCGCCAGCGCGAACGCCAACGGCCACACCGACAGCCTGATCCCCTGGGGGAGCAGCTCCCACAGGGTCGCGTCTCCCTCGGCGACCGGAACGTCGGGGTGGAGCCAGACCACGTCGCGCCCGCCGACCAGGTTGAGCGCGAGCGCGGCGTTGCCCTCGCGGTCGAGGTGGGAGTTGCGCAACGGGGCGCCGGTGCCCAGCACCGTCACCGTGCCCCCGTCACCGGAGGAGCGGACCAGGGCGGCGCCCTCCGGCGCCGGATAGCAGGCCAGGCCCTCCTCGACGGCGTACAGCTCCCCGCCGGCGTCGGCGGGCCCCGCCGCGCGCGCGGCCGGTAGCCCGCATCGGGGCGACAGCGTGCCGGCTTCGACGCGGCCGGACACGGCCACACCGGGGGCCAGCGCCTCCAGCGCCGCGGTGGTCGGCTGGACGAGCAGCCGGTCGCCCGGGGCCGCGGCGAGGCGGTCGAGCTCCTCGGGGAGCAGCCGGTGCGACTGGGTGAGGATCAGCACGGTCCCGGGCCCCAGCGACTCCACGGCCTCGGCGGTGTCGCGCGCGATGGTCACCTCGCCGCCCCGCTCGCGCAGGACCTCGGCGAGGGCCCGCGCGCCTTCGGGAACGGGGGAGTCGGGGTCGAGGTCGCCCTGGGGATAGGGACGGGACCCCAGGGAGAGGACGACGGCGATGACCGTCAACGCGAGGAGGAAGCCGAGCGGGCCGCGGACACGGCGCCACAGGTCGGCGGCGCTCGTCGAGGTCACCGTGGGCGGAGGCGCCATGGGAGGGGCGGCGGTCACCGTGTCACCTCCCGGCCGTGGTGGGGACGGGCCGTTTGGATCCGCTCGTCAAGGTCGCGCAGCACCGCGTAGGAGTCCGCGGTGGCCACGCGCTCACCGTAGCGGACGTCGTTGAAGACGTCGGCGGCGGCGCGCAGGGCGCCGCGCTCGTCGGGGAGCGCCGGGGAGGCTTCGGTGGCCAACTCGGTCGCCGTGCGTCCCGCCCGCGGCAGGACGATCGCCCGGTCCTCCAGCTCGCGGCTGATGGCGCGCAACCGCTCCACGATGGCCTCGGCGTAGGCGCCGGCCTCGGCGTGCCGCTCGGCCAGGGCGCGGTGGCCGGAGGCGCTCAGCGGCGTGTCCTGGTCCACCTGCGCCCCGCGCCGCCGGGCGCGGCGGGCCGGCCGGGTGTGGACGAGGAGGGCGACCAGCAGCACGGCCAGCACGGCGAGCAGCGCCCCGAGCGCCCACCAGCCGCCGGGGACGCTGTCGCCGATGCGGCGGGTGAGCTCCTCGATCCAGTCCATGACCCGGGTGTAGATGATCTCGATGAGGCTGGGCTCGGAGCGCTGGTAGATGTCCTTGGACAGCTCTTCTCGGGCCGCCCGCGCCCCCTCCTCGCGGCTCACCTCGGCGGCGTGCGGGAGAGGGCCGCTCAAGCCGGGGCTCCCGGGTACGGGCCGACCGGGCCCGAGGGGGCGCCGGAGGGGTGGTACCCGCCATCGGTGAGGTACACCTCGGCGCCGGCCCGCTCGCCCGGACGGGTCGCCGAGCGCAGCCGGAGGTCCAGCCCTTCGCGGCGCATCCGCAGGTCGACGTAGAGCAGGGTCACCGCTCCGGCGGTGAAGGGGCTGGTGACGGCACCGGACAGGACCATGCCCAGGTAGTACGAGGCGGAGTCGGCGACCGGCATCCACGCGGCGTCGGGGGCCAGGAAGGTGAGGGCCAGCGAGACGAGCGTGAACGGGGTCGCCAGGAGGTTGGCGACGATCCCCGCGATGAACTGGACGAGCAGGAGGATGCCGAACACCCGCCACCAGCTTCCGCGCGTCAACCGCCAGGAACGCCCGAGCGCGCGGCCCGGGCCGATGCGCTCCAGCACCACCACCGGCATGGCCAGGGCGGTGCGGATGTAGACCCACGCGCCGAGCGCGATCACGGCGGGGATCCCGATGACGGCGGTGACCGCGATCAGCCACGGGTCGACCAGGGCCGACAGGGCGATGACCGTCAGGACCAACGCCAGGACCACCGTCCACAGCAGGGAGAGCAGGAGGAACAGTCCGCCCAGGCCGAGGAGCGCGCCGATCCGGCCCCGGAGGGCGTCGATGGCCCCCTTCAGGGTGACCCGCCGGCCGATCACCGCCAGGCCGATCACCACCGCCAGCAGTCCGTTGAGGATGTAGCCGGCGATGAGGGAGAGGAGCGCCCCGCCGTAGACCCCGATCAGGCTGAAGGAGGAGAACGGGAAGGCGCCGACGTCGGCCGCCGGATCGGCCACGAGGGCGTCGAGGTAGGAGGTGTACTCGTCCATGAACGAGCCGAACCCCACCGCCGGGAGCAGGCTCGCGATGGCCATGACGATGACGGACAGCCCCAGCGTGGCCTTGGGGTTGTGCCGGATGTAACTGAAGGCGCCGTTGAAGATGTCACCGAGCGTCAAGGGGCGCAGCGCGACGACGCCGGGCTTGGGGTCGGGGGGTGGAGGGGACCAGCCCGCCCCGCCGTGGTGGGGCTGCTGCCAACCCGGCCCACCGGGCTGGTGCGGCGGCCACCCCGCGCCGCCCTGGTGCGGGGGCGGCCAGCCGGGGCCGGGGGCCCCCTGCGGGCCGGGCGCGTTGGGCTGCGGGACGGGACCGCCGGGAGCCGCCCAGCCACCGGTGGCGCCACCGGGCGCACCGGAGGGGCCAGGAGCGGACGGGGAGGGGTGGTCGGGTCGGTCTCCAGGGGCCCGCCAAGCCTGACCGTCCTCCTGGGGCATCGGTCCTCCCGTTGGTTCCATCGGCAAGGCCGCAACGCGGCCGTCGGATTACCCACGTTATGTGAGTTCAACCTAGCGTCGGACCCCACCTACCGCACGGAGGGTTCGTTCCATATCGGAACGGCGACGTTGTTCATTCTTTTTGTATGCTTTCGTTATCTAGCGACCGTGCCCTCTGGCAGCCCAAACCCCCGCTTCGCGGGAGTGGCGGACCGGACGGAGGGAACCGGAGGGGGAACCCGCAGGCGCTGTGGGCCCGTGGGAATCCCCCGCCGCTGTGTGTGGTCATCGGGGCAACCCTGCCCGAGGGCAAGGCCGATGATGGCAAGGTTAGGGACGGAAGGTCGCTCCACGGGGGGACCCGGCAGAAGAGATCGAACGTTTTCGCCGTTTGAGTGTCCGGAAAGGAGAAGGCGCTCGCAGGTCCGCCCCGCGGGGCGGAGAGCGCCGGAGAATCGATGAAGGGACGCGTACTGGTCGTCGACGACGACCTCGCTCTCGCCGAGATGTTGGGCATCGTCCTCAGAGGCGAGGGTTTCGAGCCGTCGTTCGTACACGACGGGGACAAGGCCCTGGAGGCTTTCCGGGAGACCAAGCCGGATCTCGTGCTGTTGGACCTCATGCTGCCCGGAACCGAGGGCATCGACGTGTGCCGCCAGATCCGCGCCGAATCGGGTGTTCCCATCGTGATGCTCACCGCCAAGAGCGACACGGTGGACGTCGTGCTCGGCCTGGAGTCCGGCGCCGACGACTACATCGTCAAACCGTTCAAGCCCAAGGAGCTCGTGGCGCGTATCCGCGTCCGGCTGCGCCGCACCGAGGAGCCGGCTCCCGAGGTGCTCCAGATCGGTGACATCACGATCGACGTCGCCGGCCACTCCGTGCGCCGCGACGGCCAGCCCATCAGCCTCACCCCGCTGGAGTTCGACCTGCTGGTCGCCCTCGCGCGCAAGCCCCGCCAGGTCTTCACCCGCGAGGTTCTGCTGGAGCAGGTGTGGGGCTACCGCCACGCGGCCGACACCCGCCTGGTGAACGTCCACGTCCAGCGGCTGCGCGCCAAGATCGAGAAGGACCCCGAACACCCCGAGGTCGTCGTTACCGTCCGCGGCGTCGGCTACAAGGCCGGCGGCGCCTGACGGAAGGTCCTGTGACGGCCTCGGCATCGGTCACCCCAGGTGGCGCGAACGCGGCGTACCCGCCAGAGGGCGAGGACGCCGCGCTCTCGCGTTGGCAACGCCTCGCCGGACTGCTGAGCCGGTGCTACCTGGCGGCCCAGCGGGCCGCGCGTGCCCTGGTGAGCGGGGTCCACACCCGCTGGCGGCGGTCCCTGCAACTCCGGGTGGTCACCACCACCCTGGCGATCTCCGGGCTGGTCACCGCGGTTCTCGGCTTCTTCCTCATGCAGCAGGTCCAGGCGGGCCTGCTCGACGCCAAGCAGGACGCCGCCCTGCACGACCATCGCGCGGGGCTCACCTACGCCCTCAGCGTGCTCCAGGACAGCGCCGAGTCCGACCGCGACCGGCAGCTCGACCGGATCACCGAGGACCTGGGCGCGCGCAGCGGTTCCACCGGCCTCTACGAGGTCATCATCCTTCCCTCGGTCGGCGGCATGACCGGCCGCGCCAGCGGCGACGTCTCCGAGGCGAGCGTGCCCGAGCGGATGCGCGAGGAGGTCCGCAACAGCACCGAGCTGGAGAAGCAGTTCTACGGCTACACCGAGATCATCCGGGGCAACGGCACCGAGCCCGGGCTCGTCGTCGGCTCACAGCTGTCCAGCGCCTTCGAGCTGTACTACCTCTTCCCGCTCGACCACGAGCAGGAGATGCTCGACCTCGTGCAGGGGACGCTGCTGCTCGTCGTCTCGGCGCTCATCCTGCTCCTCGCCGCCATCGCCTACGTGGTCACCCGCCAGGTGGTCATCCCGGTACGCCAGGCGGCGAGTTCGGCGGAGCGGCTGTCCTCGGGCGACCTCACCGAGCGGATGAAGGTCCAGGGCGAGGACGACCTCGCCCGGTTGGCGGTGTCGTTCAACGACATGGCCGGCAACCTCCAGGAGAAGATCCTCGAACTCGAGGAGCTCTCCCAGGTCCAGCGCCAGTTCGTCTCCGACGTCTCCCACGAGCTGCGTACCCCGCTGACCACGATCCGCATGGCCGGCGACCTGCTGTACGACGACCGCGACGAACTCGATCCGACCATGCGCAGGTCGGTGGAGCTGTTGCAGAGTCAGCTCGAACGCTTCGAGGAGCTGCTCGCCGACCTGCTGGAGATCAGCCGGCACGACGCCGGGGCGGCGACGCTGGCCGTCGAGGCCGGCGACATCCGCGACGCCGTCCTGCGGGCGGTGGGCGACGCCGAACAGCTCGCGGAGCGCCGCGGGATCAAGGTGGTGCTGCGCCTGCCGGCCGAGCCGTGTGTCGCGGAGTTCGACGTGCGCCGCATCAACCGGATCCTGCGCAACCTCATCGTCAACGCCATCGAGCACAGCGAGGGCAAGGACGTCATCGTCACCGCCGCGGGCGACCGCGACGCGGTCGCCGTCGCGGTACGCGACTTCGGGGTCGGCCTGAAGGAGGGCGAGGAGCACCTGTGCTTCGACCGCTTCTGGCGCGCCGACCCGGCCCGCGCCCGCACCACCGGGGGCACCGGTCTGGGACTGTCCATCGCCAAGGAGGACGCGCTGCTGCACGGGGGGTGGCTCCAGGCGTGGGGGATGCCGGGCAAGGGGGCCCAGTTCCGGTTGTCGCTGCCGCGCAAGGCCGGCGCGGAACTGCGCGGTTCGCCCCTGCCCCTGGCTCCGCCGGAGATGGCCATCGGCCGCGGGCGCGTGTTGCCGGCGGCGCAGACCGAACTCGACTCCTCGTGGTCGGGGGGACTGGGGGATACGCCGTGACGGGACGGACGATGCGCCTGGGGGCCGCCGCCGGGGCCGCCTGCCTGGCCGCCGCGCTCTCCGGGTGCGCCACCGTGCCCACCAGTGGGCCGATCGTCGAGGGCGCGGGGCGGGGCAACGCCGCCGGACAGGACGGCACCTACGTGCGCCAGATCCCCGCCGGGCCGCAGCGCGGCGTCGACGAGGCCGCGCTGGTCAAGGGCTTCCTCAAGGACATGGGCAGCGTCGAGGACGACTACCGCGCGCCCCGGATGTACATGACGCCGGAGAAGCAGGCGACATGGCGGCCGGACGGGACCGTGCTCGTCTACGGCGAGATCGACGCGGTCGGCCTCGACGTGGCGACCGCCGAGGGCGGGGAGACCGCGACGGTGCGCATGCGCACCGAGCAGGTCGCCACCATCGAGGCGAGCGGCCAGTACGTTCCGGCCACATCCGGCCAGGTCATCGACGTCACCTTCGATTTGGTGAAGGTCGAGGGCGAGTGGCGTATCGCCGAGCTGCCGCAGGAGCTCGTGCTCAGCCGCCGCGACGTCGACCGGGTCTACCGTCCCCTCAACCTCTACTTCTTCAACCGCGACATGGGCACGCTGGTGCCCGATCCGGTCCTCCTCCCGGTGCAGTCCACCACCGACCTGCCCGACCAGCTCTCCCGCCTGTTGGCCCGCATGCTGGTCAGTGGGCCGACGGAGTGGCTGCAGCCGGCCGTGCGCTCCGCCTTCCCGCCCGGCACCAACGCCGCGGTCGCCTACGACACCGGTCACCTCACCGTGGAGCTGACCACCGGCGAGTCCGAGTACATCGGTTCCGAGCAGCGTGTCGGTATGGCGGCCCAGCTCGTCTGGACGCTCAAACAGCTCCCCGAGGTCCAGGAGCTGACGCTGCGCCTCGACGGGGAGGAGATCGAGGTTCCGGGCTCGCAGGACGAGGGCCTGCAGATCGGCGGCGACTACTGGAACTCCGTCAACCCCTCGGGGGTGAACGGGGCGCTGCGCTCCTACTTCGTCCGTGACGGCCAACTGTGGTCGCTGGACTCCTCCCAGCAGGAGGCCCGGGTCGAGGGAGCCGCGGGCGTGGGCGGCACCCCGCTGGAGCAGCACGCCGTGTCGTTGGACGAGCGATGGGTCGCCGGCATCACGGCCGGGCACCACAGGGTGGTGACCACCGAGATGGTCGACGGCTCCGAGTACGCCATTGTCCTCGACGGCGGCGACTACACGGCCCTGTCGTGGGACGGCTACGGCAACCTGTGGGCGGTCGAGGACATCTCCTCCGGTGGCGACGTCGCCGAACGCGCCGACGCCGAGGACGTCGACGACGACACCGAGCCCGGCGACACGCCCAGGACGGAGCCGTCCCCACGGGAACCCAAGAGCCCGGGGACCCGTCTGTGGATGCTGCCCGGTGGGTCCGACCCCGTGCAGGTGAACGCGCCCGAGCTGGCCGGACGCACGGTGACCCAGTTGCGCGCCTCGCGCGACGGCACCCGCGTCGCGGTCCTCGTGGGCGAGGGTGACGGCACTCGGCTCCTCGTCGGCCGGGTGGTCCACGCCGACGGCGGCGTCGCGCTGGAACACCTCATCCCCCTGGCCATGGATCTCGACCACGTCTCCGACATCGCCTGGCGCGGTGCCGACCAGCTCGCGGTGCTCGGCCGCAAGGAGCGCGGAGCGCTCCAGGCCTACCTGGTCTCGCTCGACGGCAGTACCGAGTCCACCAGCGCCGGTGCCGCGGCGGGGTCGGACATGAAGACGATCGCCGCCGCGCCCGGGCAGCCCCTGCTGGCGGGGGTCGAGGACGACTACCTGTCCATGACCAACGACCGCTTGATGTGGCAGCGCGTCACCGACGGGGCCAATCCGGTCTATCCCGGCTGAGCTTGTCCACAGGCCGTGGATCGCGCTGGCGGGGACGTTTCGCCGGCGGTCAGGCTGGGAGGCATGACAGACGTGTCGTTCCTCCCCGCCGGCGGCCTGGCCGCCCTTGTCGACCTGGTCCTGCCGCGACGGTGCGCGGGCTGCCGCGTCCCCGGCACGCGGCTGTGCCCGTCCTGCTCCGGTGTGCTGCGACGTCCACCCCGCCCCTGCCGCCCGCGCCCCCGCTGCCCGCTGGTGTGGTCCTGCGGGTTCTACTCCGGTCCCCACCGCGACCTCCTGCTCGCGTTCAAGAACGGGGGACGCAGGTCCCTCGCCGGACCCCTGGGGGACACGCTGGCCCGGGCGGTCGCCGAGGCCGCGCGCGGTCACGGCCGTGTCCTCCTGGTGCCCGTTCCCTCCCGTGGCTCCGCTCTGCGCCACAGGGGGTATGACCCCGTTCGGCTGCTGGCCGGAGCGGCCGCGGCCGGGACCGGCCGCCATCCGCCGCGGATCCGGGTCGTCGCCGGCCTGCACCATGTCCGCCGCGTCGCCGATCAGGTCGGGCTCACCGCCACCCAGCGCGGGGCCAACCTGGCGGGCGCACTTGCGGTCCGGCCGAACGCGATGCCCCTCCTGCGCGGCGCTCCCGTCCTCATCGTGGACGATGTGCTCACCACCGGGGCCACCATCGCCGAGGCCGCGCGGGCGCTCCGCGCCGCGCGCTGCACCGTGCAGGGGGCCGTTGTGCTGTGCGAACGGGGGTAGTCTCGGTAGGGCCGGAGGTGGCCCCTGAAACTCGGATCGTCAGGAACTCTTTACCCGACGATCCGGTTCCTTCCTCTTTCGGCGTCTGTAGGGAACATCGAGCCCGGGAAAAGTAGATTCAGGACCAACAGCACCTGACATCTGGCTGTTCACGGGCTAGCGTTCCAGACATGGCACCCGTCCGGGTCCGTGGTTGCGCCGTAGCCGGCGTCCTCCGAGTGGGGACGTCGATTCGGCAAGCCGATGCCAGCCGCAGGCGAAACGGCCCACGTAAGGCGACTTTTCGTCGACCGATCACGGTGCGGCTTAGAGGTAAGCCCTGCCTCGCCGGAGGTCCCGATGTCCTCCGGGTCAGGGAGAAGGGCAGTAGTGGCACACAAGCGCCGCGAGACCCTCAGCAGGCGGATGTGGGGACGAAGACCAGGTCGGCCGGACGGGTGACATATTTCTTCCACGTATCGTGCCCCGGGTCGGTCCCTCCCGACTCCCTCCTCTCCCGCGACGCCGTTGTGGCGCGCGTTCTCTCCCGGGCCCGACGATCGTTCCCGTTTCCGGTGAGTTCCAGCGATCTCCCGGGTATACGGCTCCCACTGGAGCCGTCATGGGACGGCGTGGACCCAGGAAGGAGGTCCCTCGGGCCTGCGACCACGACGCGGGCACACGATACGAAGCCGGGCTATCAGCCGGTAGCCAAGCGACGAAGGGGGTCTTGTGGACATCATCGTCAAGGGTCGGCGCACAGGGGTCAGTGACAAGTTCCGACAGCACGTCGAGAACAAGCTGAACAGGCTCTCCAAGTGGGAGCACAAGGGGATGAGCGTCGATGTGGAGGTGTCCAAGGAGCGCAACCCGAAACTGGCGGACCAGCGCGAGCGGGTTGAGCTGACCATCCACTCCAGTGGTCCGGTGGTCCGCGGCGAGGCCGCGGCAGACGACCGCTATTCGGCGCTCGATCTGGCTCTCGACCGGATCGAATCGCGGCTGCGCAAGGCAGCCGACCGTCGCAAGGTGCACAAGGGCGGACGTACGCCCGTCTCGGTGGCCGCGGCGACCGCCTCCCTCGGCGACGCCCAGGCCGCGCCCCTGGGGGCCGTCGCGACGCCACCCGCTCCCACAGCCCCGATGGACGACGAGGAGATCGACGGCGCCGCCGTCGACGAGGCGTTCGCCGACGAGGTCGTCGAGCTCGACACCCAGGGGGACGCGCCGGTGATCGTTCGCGAGAAGTTCCACTACGCGAAACCCATGACCATCGACCAGGCCCTCATGGAGATGGAGCTGGTCGGCCACGATTTCTACCTGTTCCGCGACGAGGAGCGTGACGCTCCCAGCGTGGTCTACCGCCGGAAGGGCTTCAACTACGGGGTACTGCGCCTCATGGAGTAGGGCGGAGCCCGGCCGAACGACGGCGTGCCGTGTCCGGTTCTCCGGGCACGGCACGCCCGCGGGGACGGGGGCGTCCGCTCTCGTCGGCCGCGGCTCTTCGCAGGAGGATGCCGGATCGGCGGGTTCGAGGTCGCGCCGGGCCCCACCCCGGCGCGGGGGAGAAGGGCCGCCCGGTCGCGAACGGGAGTTCCCACCCGTCGCGCGCCCGCGGGACCCCTCCGTCGACCAGGCCGGACCGGTCGACGGTCGGGGAACGTCGGCTACTTGCCCTGCTTGATCCGGTGCAGGGGCGTCGAGTGCGGTTCCTCGGGCTCATAGCGAGGCTCGTCGAGCACCACGTCGGTGAAGATGTCGGTGACCAGGCACAGCACGCCGCCGACCACCATCAGCGCCACCCCGATCCCCAGCAGCCACCACGCGGGGCCGAGCGTCAGCGACACCGCGATCAACACGAAGGCGACGAGGATGACGGCGACCGCGATCCAGGACCGTCCCCGGCCCCGGTGGCTGTTGGTCGGGGCGAAGGCGCCGCCCTCGGCCTGTGAGCCTCTGATGAAACGAGTGTCGCGGGTGTTCTCGGCCATCGGCGCACCTCCGGTATAGCCCCTGGCTCGTCCACAACCTTCACATTCGGCCATAACCCAGGCGCGAACTGGCTAAACGCCGTGAACTCAATGTCGATCCCGTCGCGATACCCGCTCAGCGTCATCAAGGCAATAGGCTCACCTACGATGGAACGCTGGGGGTAAAGGATCCGTCCCGCCTCCGGATGCGGGTCACGATCTGTGAGGAGCGCATAGGAAGTGCCAGGCATACTCGACAAGGTCCTGCGCGCGGGCGAAGGAAAGGTCCTGCGCAAGCTGAAGAAGCTCAAGGACCAGATCAACTCGATCGAGGATGACTTCGTCGATCTGAGCGACGCCGAACTTCGCGAACTCACCGACGAGTACAAGCAGCGCCACCAGGACGGTGAATCCCTCGACGACCTGCTCCCGGAGGCCTTCGCCACCGTCCGGGAGGCGGCCAAACGCACTCTGGGACAGCGTCACTTCGACGTCCAGCTCATGGGCGGCGCGGCACTGCACCTCGGCAACATCGCCGAGATGAAGACCGGTGAGGGCAAGACCCTCACCGCGACACTCGCGGTCTACCTCAACGCCCTCGCCGGCAAGGGCGTCCACGTCGTCACGGTCAACGACTACCTGGCCCGCCGTGACGCCGAGAACATGGGACGCATCTACCAGTTCCTCGGGCTCGAGGTCGGCGTCATCGTCCCCGACATGTCCTCCGAAGACCGCCGCAAGGCCTACGCCGCCGACATCACCTACGGCACCAACAACGAGTTCGGCTTCGACTACCTGCGCGACAACATGGCCCTGTCCATCAAGGACTGCGTGCAGCGCGGGCACTACTTCGCCATCGTCGACGAGGTCGACTCCATCCTCATCGACGAGGCGCGCACGCCGCTGATCATCAGCGGTCCGGCCGAGCAGAACTCCCGCTGGTACGCCGAGTTCGCCAAGATCGCGCCGCGGCTGCGTCGTGACGTCGACTACGAGGTCGACGAGAAGAAGCGCACCGTCGGCATCACCGAGTCGGGCGTGGAGAAGGTCGAGGACTGGCTCGGCATCGAGAACCTCTACGAGTCCGTCAACACCCCTCTGATCAGCTTCCTCAACAACTCCCTCAAGGCCAAGGAGCTCTACCGGCGCGACAAGGAGTACATCGTCAAGGACGGCGAGGTGCTCATCGTCGACGAGTTCACCGGACGTGTCCTGCGCGGCCGCCGCTACAACGAGGGCATGCACCAGGCCATCGAGGCCAAGGAGAAGGTGCGGATCAAGGACGAGAACCAGACCCTCGCCAAGGTCACGCTCCAGAACTACTTCCGCCTCTATGAGAAGCTGGCCGGCATGACCGGTACCGCCTCCACCGAGGCGGCCGAGTTCAACCAGACCTACAACATCGGCGTGGTCCCGATCCCCACGAACAAGCCGATGGTCCGCGTGGACGAGCGCGACGTCGTCTACAAGACCGAGGAGGCGAAGTTCGCCGCGGTCGTCGACGACATCGCCGAGCGCTACGAGGTGGGCCAGCCCGTCCTGGTCGGTACGACCAGCGTCGAGAAGTCCGAGCTGCTGTCGAGGATGCTCAAGCAGCGTGGTATCGCCCACGAGGTCCTCAACGCGAAGAACCACGCGCGTGAGGCCGCGATCGTGGCGCGGGCCGGCAAGCTGAAGGCGGTCACGGTCGCCACCAACATGGCGGGCCGCGGCACCGACATCATGCTCGGCGGCAACCCCGACTTCATCGCCGACGAGGAGCTCCAGGCGCGCGGCCTGTCCCCGCTGGAGACCCCCGAGGAGTACGAGGCGGCCTGGCCCGAGGCGCTGGAGAAGGCCCGGCAGGAGGTCGAGAGCGAACACGAGGCGGTCGTCGAGGCCGGTGGTCTCTACGTGCTGGGCACCGAGCGCCACGAGTCCCGCCGCATCGACAACCAGCTGCGTGGCCGTTCCGGCCGTCAGGGCGACCCCGGCAAGTCGCGGTTCTACCTGTCCCTGCGTGACGACCTGATGCGGCTGTTCAACAGCGCCCGGGTCGAGATCATCATGGAGCGGCTGAACATCCCCGACGACCAGCCCATCGAGTCGGGTGTCGTCAGCAAGGCCATCCAGTCCGCGCAGGGCCAGGTCGAGCAGCAGAACTTCGAGATCCGCAAGAACGTCTTGAAGTACGACGAGGTCCTCAACCGCCAGCGCAAGGTGGTCTACGCCGAGCGTCGCAAGGTCCTCGAGGGCGCCGACCTGCGTGAGCAGGTCCAGTCGATGATCGACGACGTCCTGGAGTCCTACGTCCGGATCGCCACGGCCGAGGGCGAGCCCGATGACTGGGATCTCGACAAGCTGTGGAAGGCGTTCAAGCAGGTCTACCCGATCGGCTTCACCGTTGACGAGCTGATCGAGGAGAACGGCGGCGAGGTCAGCGCGCTGACCCCCGACCTCATCCTGCACCGGGTGCAGGAGGACGCCCACGAGGCCTACGAGCGCCGCGAACAGGAGCTCGGGACCGAGGCCATGCGCGAGGTCGAGCGCCGCGTCATCCTCCAGGTCATGGACCGCAAGTGGCGTGAGCACCTGTACGAGATGGACTACCTCCAGGAGGGCATCGGCCTGCGCGCCATGGCCCAGCGCAACCCGCTGATCGAGTTCCAGCGGGAGGGCTACGACATGTTCCAGGAGATGCTGGAGGGCATCAAGGAGGAGTCGGTCGGCTTCCTGTTCAACCTCGAGGTCCAGGTGCGCAACCGCCCCGAGGTGCAGGTCACCCCCGCCAGCGCCGCCGCGGTGGCCACCGCGGGCGCCGCCGTCGTCACCAAGGAGGAGGAGGCGCCGGCCGCCGAGGAGGCGCAGCGTCCGGCCGAACCCGAGGAGACGCCGGTCGCGGCGGCCGCGACGGACACGGACGAGGCGGCCGAGGCGGCCCCGGAGAAGGGCGAGGAGGAGGCGGCTCCCGAGGTCGTCGTCCCGGGCTTCGGCGCCGACCGTCCCAGCCAGCTGCGCTACACCGCGCCGAGCGAGGGGGGCGGTGTCGAGGAGCACAGCGAGTCCACCGGTGACTCCTACGCCGGTACCTCGCGCAACGCTCCTTGCCCCTGCGGTTCGGGCAAGAAGTTCAAGAAGTGCCACGGCGATCCCAAGAACAGGGTCTGAGCGCGGCACGCACGACGGGGGCGCCTCGGGACCGTCAGGTCCCGGGGCGCCCCCGTCGTCTCTTCGCCCGTCTTCCCTCCGGCCCGCTTCCGTGGGGGCCTGCCGGACGGCCGTGGGCGCAGGCTCCCCGGCCGCGCGTGAGGCGTTGACGAGGATGTGCCGATAGGGGCGCCGCTCGGCCGAACCGGTCCGCACCGTCCGGTGCCCGATGCCCGACGTGGCGGAGAGGAGCGCCCCGGTGACGGTTGGGGCGCCCACCGTGGGCGGTCAGGCACCGCGCCGAGGGGCCAGAGAGGGGACCCCGGCTGCGCGCCGCCGCGCTTCTGACCCCGGGTGTCCCGGGCGCCTTGGAAGCCGTCCTGGCCGATGTGGCGGCCGAGCGCTATGCCCAGCGGTGTCTGTGGGGTGTTCGGCATGGTCTGGAGGGCAGTGCTGGTGCCGTCGCTCCGGTGCTGGCTACCATGCGCGGTCCTCGGCCGGGACCCCACCACCTGGGCGGGTCTGCTCGCCGAGGAGACGGCGGAGGCGCTCGCCGAACGCGATCCGCGTGCTGCGCGCCGAGCTTGTCCAGGTCGCCGCCGTCGCGGTGCGGTGGGTTCAGTCCCTGGACTCTCGAACGGGCTGCCGCCCGGCGGGATGATCCGTCGAGGGAGGCACGCGGTGCCCGGTGCGCCGGGATTTCCGGTCTCGCGCGGGGGACCGGGAAAGCGGACGGGGCCCGGCCGGATCGGCCGGGCCCCGTGCCATGGGCAGGAGGCTAGGGTGTGTCGGTCTTCGTCTCCTTCGTGTCGCCGCCCGTCTCGGACGGGACGTCGGCCGTGACCTTCTCCTGCTCCGGCTCCCGGCCCGGTGTGGGCAGGTTCAGCTTGGTGATCGCGAAGTAGAAGACCACGTAGTAGAGGGCGAAGTACACCAGGCCGAGGAGCAGGATCAGTCCCAGCCCCGTGGTGTTGTCCTTGGTCGCGTTGAGCAGCAGGTCGATCAGGCCGGCGGAGAACCCGAACCCCAGGTGCGCGTCCAGGGCGTTGAGTACCGCCATCGAGATGCCGGTCAGCACGATGTGGAGCACGAACAGCACGGGCGCGATGAAGATGAACGCGTACTCGATCGGTTCGGTGATGCCGGTGACGAAGGCGGTCAGCGCGGCCGAGATCATGATGCCGCCGACCGCGGCGCGCTGGCCGGGGCGCGCGGCCCGCCACATCGCCAGCGCGGCGGCGGGAAGGCCGAACATCAGCACGGGGAAGAAGCCGGACAGGAAGCCGCCCGCGGTGGGGTCGCCGGCCAGGTAGCGGTTGATCTCGCCGTGCACGACCCCGTCGGGGCCCTCGAAGGAGCCGAACACGAACCAGACGACGGAGTTGACGATGTGGTGCAGGCCGAACGGCAGGAGCAGGCGGTTGACCATGCCGTAGACACCGGCCCCGACAGCCCCGGAACCGATGATCCACTCGCCCAGCCCGTTGATCCAGCCGCCGATGGTCGGCCACAGGAACCCGAACACGACACCCAGGAGCAGGGCGGTCACCGCGGTGATGATCGGGACGAAGCGCCGGCCACCGAAGAAGCCGAGCCAGGTCGGCAGTTTGATCCGGTAGAAGCGCTGCCACAGCAACGCGGCGACGATGCCGATGAGGATGCCGCCGAGCACGTCGGTGGGGTTCTTGGCACCCCAGTTCACCGCGGTCGTCCCGTCGGCGAGTTCCAGGGTGACGCGGGCGCCGATCTCGCCGCCGGCGTTGAAGAACATCAGCTTGGTGACCCGGTCGAAGACCAGGTAGCCGACGAGGGCCGCCAGGGCGGTGGAGCCGTCGGCCTTCTTCGCGAACCCGATCGCGACGCCGATCGCGAACAGCAGGGGCATGCTCTCGAACAGGGCGTTACCCGCCTGGCCGATGACCTCGGAGGTGCTCTCCAGCCCTGGGATGGCGCCGAGCAGGTCGGGCTGCCCCAGCCGGAGCAGGATCGCCGCTGCCGGCAACACCGCGATCGGCATCATCAGGCTGCGGCCGATCCGTTGCAGGATCGCCAGCGCACTCGACGTCTTCTTCGTCTTCTCCGGAGCGGCGGAGGACCCGCCGGCCGCGGTGGATGAGGAGCTCACCGCTGTGCCTCCCGTGTAGGTGCCGTTGAGCCGTGGCTCGAAAACGGGGTGGATGGGTGCAGGGTCCCCGGGACGGGGACTAGGCGGATCCGCTGCGGCGCGGGTCCAGCGTGGAGTGGAGCTGGTAGCGATCGGCCCGGTAGGTCGAGATCGCCAGCTCCACGCAGCGGCCGTTGGCGAAGCTACGCCGCTGCATGAGAAGGACGGCGCTGCCCGGAGGCAGGCCGAGGAGCCGGGCGTCGGTCGGATCGCAGATCCCCGCCTCGATGGTCTGCTCACCGGAGTCGAGCAGGATCCCGTACTCCTCCTCCAGGAGCTGGTAGAGGGAGCGGCCGGCGAGCGACCGCTCGTCCAGGCCGGGGACGAGGGAGAGCGGGATGTTGGAGCGTTCCAGCGCCATGGGCTCGCCGTCGGCGGTGCGCAGACGCTCGATGTGGTGGATGGGCGATCCGGGTTCGATGTCCAGCATGCGGGCCAGGTGTCCGCTGGCCGGGTCGATCCGGCGGGCGAGGTCCTGGGAGTCGGGGGTGAAGCCCCGCGCGCGCATGTCCTCGGTGAAGGAGGTCAGGGCGAGGGACATCTCGATCTTGGGGCGCGCGACGAAGGTCCCCTTGCCGGGGACGCGGTAGAGCTTGCCCTCGGCGACGAGGTGGTCGATGGTCTGGCGCACGGTCATGCGGGACAGGCCGTAGAGGGCGCCGAGTTCACGTTCCGAGGGGATGGCGTCGTCCACTCCGAGCCCGGTCTCCTCGATCCAGTCGAGCAGGATCTCGCGAAGCTGTGAGTACTTCGGGATGGGGCTGGTGGGGTCGATCGCCATGCTGGTGCCTGTTCGGTTGCGTAACGGTCGGATATGGTGCGTACTGGTATAGGCCGGACTAGACCACAGTAAACAATGCTGTGTCAATAATTGGTGTCGGCACACCGTTTAACACTTTGACAACGCGGTGTCCCCCCTGCTCGGGGCGGATACGGCCTCCGGCCGAGCAGAGGCGAGCGATGGGAAGAGACCTGATGACAACGACGACCAGCGTCATGCGTTCGGAGATCGCGCAACAGCCCGAGGCGGTGCGTCGGACCCTTGACGCCCTCCTGCCCCTGACGGGAGAGATCGCCGCGCTCGCCCAGCAGACCAGGCAGGTCCTGTTCATCGCGCGTGGCTCCTCCGACAACGCCGCGGTCTACGGCGGCTACCTGATCCAGGCGCACGGAGGGCGTCTGGCGACACTGGCCTCCCCCTCCATCGCCACCACCTACCGCGCGAAGATGGACCTGTCCGGGGTTCTCGCCGTGGCGATCTCGCAGTCGGGCCGTACCGAGGAGATCGTCGACACGATGCGCTGGGCCGCCGACTGCGGCGCCCGGACCATCGGCATCACCAACGGCGCCGGCTCGCCGATGACCGAGATCGCCGACGTCTCCCTGCTCACCCGGGCCGGTGACGAGGTCGCCGTCCCGGCGACCAAGACCTACACCACCCAGCTCGCCGCGCTCGCCGTGCTCGCCCTGGGACTGGGCGCCGACCTCGACGCGGGAGAGCTGCGCGCGGTCCCCGACGAGATCGAGGCGACGCTGGAGGCCTCCGAGGACGCCCTCGACGAGATCGTCGAACGCCTGGTGGGGGTCCAGGGCGCCGTCGTCTCCGGGCGGGGCATGGCCTTCTCCACCGCGTTGGAGGCCGCCCTCAAGCTCAAGGAGGCGTGCTACCTGCACGCGATGGGTCTGTCCTACGCGGACCTGTTGCACGGTCCCATCGCGGTCGTCGACGCCGACACCCCCGCGCTGCTCGTCGCCGCGAACAACGGCCCCACCCTCCCGGGCACCGTCGCCCTCGCCCAGCGGGTCGTCTCCGCGGGTGCCCCCGCCTATGGCATCGGCGGCGGCGCCGCGCTCGCCGGGGCCTGCGACCTGGCCGTCCCAGGACCCGACCTGCCGGAATGGCTGGCGCCGATCGGTCTGATCGTCCCCGCCCAGCTCATCACCGAGAAGCTGGCGCGCAGGCTCGGCTATGACCCCGACGCGCCGCGGGGCCTGGGCAAGGTCACCCAGACCTCGTAGCGAGGCCCGTGGTGAGTGGACCTAAGCTCTGCTCACATCCATCGGTTCCGGCGCGGGCCCGGCCCGCGCCCCCGAAGCAGGAGGAGACACATGGCCGACAAGGCAGCGGCGATCGTCGCAGGGCTCGGCGGTGCGGACAACATCAAGGAGATCGAGGCCTGCATCACCCGCCTGCGCACCGAGGTCGCCGACCCGGGCAAGGTCGATGAGGCCGCGCTGAAGGCGACGGGCGCGCACGGCGTGCTCGTGTCCGGCAACGTGGTCCAGGTCGTCGTCGGCCCCGAGGCCGACACGCTCACCGACGACATCAACGACCTGCTCGACTGACCCGCCGACGACGTGGGCGCGGCCCCGGGGCCGCGCCCGTTCAAGGAGGTAGTCCATGCTCTCCGTGCTGTCGCCCGTTTCGGGCACCGCCGTGGGACTGTCCGAGGTACCCGATCCCGTCTTCGCCCAGGGCATGGTCGGCCCAGGCACCGCGATCCTGCCCCGAAACGGGCGGCAGGAGGCGGTCGCGCCGATCGCCGGCAGGGTGGCCAAGCTGCACGCGCACGCCTTCGTCGTCGTGGGCGAGGGTGGTCGGGGGGTCCTCGTCCACCTCGGCATCGACACGGTGAAGCTCAACGGCGAGGGCTTCGAAAGGCTCGTCGACGAGGGCGCCGACGTCGAGGCCGGACAGCCGCTGATCCGCTGGGACCCGGCGGAGGTCGCGGCCAAGGGGATGGCCACGGTCGTCCCGGTGGTCGCGTTGGACGCCGGTCACGATGTGATCTCCCGCGCGGTCGCGGGGGAAGTCGAGAAGGGGAGCCAACTGTTCCAGTGGGCGTGAACGAAACCCTCATCAACGCAGACCTGCCCCGCGCCGCACTGTTCGACCTCGACGGAACGCTGATCAACAGCGAGCCGCGCAGCGTCGCCGTCTGGGCCAAACTCCTCGACGCCCACAACGTCGACTACGACGAGACGACACTGCGCCGTTTCATGGGCCGGCGCGGCAAGGACGTCCTCTCCGAATACCCCGACCTGCTGCCCGGCGTCACGCTGGACGTGCTCATCGACGAGTTGCAGATCTACGGCAGCGCCCCGGACCTCCCCCCGGTGGAGCACCTGCCCGAATCGGTCTCCTTCCTGCGCCGCCTGCACGCCGAGGGGGTGCCCTTCGCCCTGGTCACCTCGGCCGGCCGGGAATGGGCCGAGACCGCCCTCACCCAGCTGGGGGTGCGCGAGTTGTTCAAGGGGCTGGTGACGGCGGGCGACGTCACCGAGGGAAAGCCCGACCCGCAGGGATACCTGCGAGGCGCCGAGATCCTCGGTTACGCGCCCGAGCACATCGTGGTCTTCGAGGACACCCCGGCCGGCATCCAGGCCGGCAGGCGCGCCGGCATGCGGGTCGTCGCCATCACGACGACCCACGCCAGGGAGCTGCTGGACGGCGCGGACCGCATCGTCGACCACCTGACCGAGGTCGACTGGCCTCGGCTCACCCCGTAATTCCGATAGCCGAAGAAGAGGTGGAATCGTGGCAGAGCGCCGCGTGAAGGTCGAATCCGAGGTCGGGTTGCACGCTCGGCCGGCCGCGCTGTTCGTCGGGGCCGCGGCGAAGGCCGGCGGGGACGTGACGGTCGCCAAGGGGGACGGCTCCCCCGTCTCGGCCAAGAGCATCCTCGCGGTGATGAGCCTGGACGTCCGCCACGGCGACGAGATCGTCATCAACGCCGAGAGCGAGGAGCTGCTGGACGAGCTCGCCGCGATCGCGAACGCGGGCTAGGGGGAGACGATGGCCGACACGTTGAGCGGCGTCGGCGTCAGCCCCGGGGTCGGCGCGGGACCCGCGCTGCGCCTGGTGCGGGCGGTTCCCGAGCCGCCGAGCGGCGAACGCCACGACGGCGACGTCGCCGCGGAGGCGGCCCGCGCCGCGGACGCGCTGGAACGGACCGCCGAGGAGCTCGCCGAGCGCGGCGCGCGGGCCGGGGGCGAGGCCGAGGAGGTGCTGTCCGCCCAGGCGCTGATGGCGCGCGATCCCGCGCTCGCCGATGACGTGCGGCGGCGCGTGGAGGAGGGCACGTCGGCGGCACGGGCCGTGTTCGACGCCTTCACGGTCTACCGCGACATGCTCGCGGCTGCGGGAGGGTATCTCGCGGCCCGGGTCGCCGACCTCGACGACGTGCGCGACCGCGCCGTGGCCCGGTTGCTCGGCGTCCCGGTCCCGGGCGTCCCCGAGTCGGCCGAGCCCTTCGTCCTGGTGGCCGACGACCTGGCGCCGGCGGACACGGCCACGCTGGACCCCGGACGGGTGCTGGCGCTGGTGACCGCCGAGGGCGGGCCCACCAGCCACACCGCGATCCTCGCGCGTGCGCTGGGGCTGCCGGCCGTGGTGGCCTGTCCGGGGGCGCGTGCCGTGACCGACGGCACCACGCTGCTGGTCGACGGCGCCGGTGGAACGGTCACCGTCGATCCCGCGCCGGAACTGGTCGAGCGTTCCCGGGAGCGGGCCGCCGCGCGGGCCGCGGCCGTCGCGGCGAGCGTGGGCCCCGGGCGGACCGCCGATGGGCATCCCGTTCCCCTCCTCGCCAACATCGGCGGCCCCAAGGACGTGCCGGCGGCGCTGGAGAACGGGGCCGAGGGGGTCGGGCTGTATCGCACCGAGTTCCTCTTCCTGGACCGGGCGGACGCCCCCGGGCACGAGGAGCAGGTGGCCGCCTACCGCGCCGTGCTGGAGGCGTTCCCGGGCGCGAAGGTCGTCGTGCGCACCCTCGACGCGGGGGCCGACAAGCCGCTGGCCTTCCTGCCGCCGAGCGCGGGAGAGCCCAATCCGGCGCTGGGGGAGCGGGGCGTGCGCATGATGCGGCTGTTCCCCGAGGTGCTGGAGACGCAGCTCGCCGCGCTCGCGGAGGCGGCCCGGGACACCGCGGCCGAACTCCGGGTCATGGCCCCGATGGTGACCGACGAGGCCGACGCGGCGTGGTTCGCCGAGGCGGCGGCCAAGGCCGGCATCGAGGGGGCGGGGGTCATGATCGAGGTGCCCGCCGCCGCGATACGCGCCGCGCACATCGCCGCGACGGCGGGGTTCTTCAGCGTCGGGACCAACGATCTGACCCAGTACACCTGCGCGGCCGATCGCGAGGTCGGCGCGCTCGGCAGATTCCAGGACCCCTGGCAGCCGGCGGTGCTGGACCTGGTGGCGATGGCGGCGCAGGCGGCCGACGCCGCGGGACGCGAGTGCGGGGTGTGCGGCGAGGCCGCCGCCGATCCCGTCCTGGCCTGTGTCCTCACCGGCCTGGGGGTGACCTCGTTGTCGATGGGGGCCGGCGCGCTGCCCGCGGTGCGTGCGGCGCTCTCCCGGGTCACCCTCCAGGAGTGCCGGGCCGCGGCTTCGGCCGCGCGCGCGGCCCGGGACGCGGAGGGCGCGGGCCGGGCGGCCCGGGACCATCTGCCGGGCCTGGCCGAGCTGGGGTTTTAGGGCCGAAGGCGGACGTGTGGGGCGGTGGGCCGGGTACGGCCCACCGCCCCACGGCTTATGGTGGGGACTCAGCGTGAATATCCCATTCCGCACTTTCCCAGCATCCTGTCCGGAAGATCCACATGGCCCTTCGACGTCTCCTCGCGCTGGTCGGCGCGGGTCTCCTGCTGTCCTCGACCGCCTGTGGCGGCGCCTCGGAAGAGGGGGGAGGGGACGACGGATCGAGCTCACGGGGGTCCACGGCACCCTCCCCGGACACCGCGGCCAGGGCCGCCGAACTGCTCGCCGACATGAGCCTGGAGGAGAAGGTCGGCCAGCTGTTCGTGGCCACCGTCAGCGGAACACAGGCGCAGGACAACGCCGATCTGATCGAGACCTACCACCCCGGGGGGCTCATCTACTTCCCCGAGAACCTGTCCGACCCCGAACAGGTCGCCACCCTGTCCAACGGTCTTCAGGACCTCGCCGCCGACAGCGGTGCCGGCATCCCCTTGTTCCTGGGGATCGACCAGGAGCAGGGCATGGTGGCCCGGCTGCCGTTCGGCGCGCGCTTCCCCGACGCGATGGCGATCGGGGCCACCCGGGACCCGCAGGCCGCGGCCACGCTCGCCGGCACCACCGCCGCCGAGCTGTCCGCGCTCGGGATCAACCTCGACTACGCACCGGTCGCCGACGTCAACGTCAACGCGGCCAACCCGGTCATCGGCGTCCGCTCCTTCGGTTCCGACCCCGAGCTGGTGGCGACCATGGTGCCCGCGCAGGCCGAGGCGTTCGAGGAGGCCGGGGTGGTCCCCGTCGTCAAACACTTCCCCGGCCACGGCGACACCGACGTGGACAGCCACACCGGCCTGCCCGTGGTGGACAAGACCCGCGAGGAGTGGGAGCGGGTGGACCTGCCGCCGTTCCGCCAGGCGGTCGAGGCCGGTGTCGACATGATCATGACCGCCCACGTGGTGATGCCGGCCATCGACGGATCCGGTGAGCCCTCCACCCTGTCCCCGGAGGTCATCGACGGGGTCCTGCGCGGTGAGCTGGGCTACGACGGGGTCGTCACCACCGACGCCCTCAACATGGAGGGGGTGCGCCAGACCCACGACGACGGCGAGATCGCCGTCCGCGCGGTGCTGGCCGGCGCCGACCAGCTCCTCATGCCGCCGGACCTCGCCACCGCCCACGCCGCGGTGCTGGCCGCGGTCGAGGAGGGCAGGATCGACCGGGAACGGCTGGACGCGTCGGTGCGGCGGGTCCTGGAGCTCAAGCTGGAGCGCGGCCTGTTCGACGCCGCCCCCGCCGATCCGGACCACGCGCGCGACACGGTCGGGTCGGCGGAGCACCGGCGGGCCGCCCAGGAGGTGGCGGACCGCTCGGTCACCCTGCTGCGCAACGAGGGTGACGTGCTGCCCCTGGCCGAAGGGGCCCGGGTGCACGTGACCGGGGCCGGGGCCCAGGAGATCTCGGCGGCGCTGGAGGAACTCGGCCGTACGGTGACGGGGTCCGCCGGGGAGGCCGACGTCGTCGTGGTCGGCACCCAGGGCGCCCGTGGCGACGCCGAGCAGCAGGCCATGGTGGAATCGGCGGGCTCCTCGGACACCCCCGTGGTGGTGGTCGCCCAGGGGACCCCCTACGACATCGTCGCCATCGCCGAGCCGGACGGTTACCTTGCCACCTACTCCTCGGTGGAGGTCTCCCGGACGGCCGCCGCCCGGGTGCTGACCGGAGAGGTGAACCCCTCGGGACGGCTGCCCGTGGACATCCCGGGCACCGACCTCGGCCTCGGGGACGGCCTGACGTACTGAGCCGCGACCGCGGGCCGCGCCCCTGCGCGGCCCGCGGTCACCACGCGCGTCGGTCAGTGCGCGTGGTCGTGTTCCTCGTCGTGGGCGTGGTCGTGGCCCTCGCCGGAGTCTGCGGAGTGGTCGTGCCCCTCCTCGTGCGTGTGCTCGTGCTCCTCGTGGCCGCCGAGTTCGGCCAGGCCGACGATGGCGAGGTCGCGCGGTGTGAAGTCCAGCGTCATCGCGCGTTCGAGGGCGAGCCCGTCGCCGCCCACCGACACCTCGGCCAGTTCACGGGTGGTCGGGTTGACGACGTAGGCGTAGTTCTCCCCGGCGACCACGGCGGCCCGCCCGCCGTCCTCGGTCGCGTCGCCCACCTCCCCGGTGGCCCGCGTGGAGTGGGTGATCTCGCCGTTGGCGGGGTCGACGGCGTGCAGGGAGCCGTCGGAGGTGAGAACGAGGCCCTGTTCCCAGAACGGGTCCCAGGCCAGTGTCACGAAGTCGGCGGGCAGGTCGAGCGGGGAGATCTCCTCGGCCGCGGTGTCGATCACCGCCACCTGGCCGTCGGAGTAGGAGCCGAGGACCTGCTCGGCGCCGGGGGCGCCGGCCAGCATGGTGACCCGCGCGTCCTCGCCGCCGCCCTCGGGGGCGTCGATCTTGGTGGCCTCCCACGTCCCGTCGTGGGAGTGGACCTTCAGCACCCCGTCGGAGCAGCCGAACAGCGCGGTCTCGGAGTCGGGGGCGAAGGCGCCGCGCAGGTCGGGACAGTCGTCGAACTCGGCCTCGACGTCGCCGTCCTCGGTGAGGACCTGGACACCGGTCACCTCGCCGGAGGAGTCGGCGCGGCTGGCCACGATGTCGTGTCCAAGGGGGATGGCGACACCCTGGTGGGCCGTGCCGGACGGTGTGGTGGCCTCGGCGGCGAGTTCGTCGGGCGCCTCGTCGCCGACGTTGACGAGGGAGACCGACCCGTCGCCGTCGGCGAACACGGCGGCGTGGTCGCCGTGGACGAGGGCGTGTGAGGGTTCGGGAACCTCGATCGCGCCCTCGACCAGGGCGGGTTCGACGTGGTCGGGGTCGGCGTGGTCGCCGTGCGCGGTGTAGCGGATCCCCGCGTCGAGGAGCTGCACGGTGTCGTCGCCGGTCTGGACGAGGAACACCTGTCCGCCGCTGGGGCTCGCGGCGGACAGCAGGGCGGGGCCGGTGGCCTCGACGCTTCCCGCGGTCTCGCCGGAGGCGACGTCGATGACGTGCACCGCGCCGCTGTCGGCGGCGGAGACGACCAGGCGGGGCAGGGCCGCGCCGTGGGACGCCTCGCGCGCCTCCCAGCCGGCCGCGGGCGAGGGGCTGGGGTCGGGTCCGTTGTTCCCTTCGCTCTCCTCGGTTCCGCATGCGCTCGCCAGCATCACCAGGGGGAGAACAAGGGGTGCGGCAAGCGCTGACCTGCGCATGGCACTCCTTCGACAAATGAAAACCGTTTTCGTTCTTATACCATATGTCCTGTTCCGGGGGGTAAGGCGGGAAAGAGCGAGGGCACCCGCGGTCGTCCCGCGAGCGCCCTCGACCGTTCCGACACGGCGGCTCAACCGTGCCGCTTGATCTCCTGCCGGGCGAGGGAGCGCAGGTGCACCTCGTCGGGGCCGTCGAAGATGCGCATGGCGCGCGCGTGCGCGTACATCTCCGCGAGGGGGAAGTCGTCGCTGACCCCCGCTCCACCGTGCACCTGGATGGCGCGGTCCAGTACCTCCACCGCCACGCGCGGTGCCGCCACCTTGATCGCGGAGATCTCGGTCCGGGCCTCCTTGGTGCCGCGGTTATCGATCAGCCAGGCCGTCTTCAGTACGAGGAGGCGGGCCTGCTCGATCGCCAGGCGCGACTCCGCGATCTGCTGTTGCACCACGCCCTGATCGGCCAGAGGGCGTCCGAAGGCGACCCGCTCGCGCGCGCGGCGCACCATCAGTTCCAAGGCGCGCTCGGCCATGCCGATCGCGCGCATGCAGTGGTGGATCCGTCCGGGGCCCAGCCGGGCCTGGGCGATCATGAAGCCGTCCCCCTCGCCGGCCACCAGGTTTGTCGCCGGAACCCGGACGTCGGTGAAGCGCAGTTCGCAGTGGCCCTCCTGGTCCTGATAGCCGAAGACCGGCAGGGCGCGCACGATCTCCAGGCCCGGGGTGTCGCGCGGGACGATGATCATCGACTGCTGGCGGTGCGTCGGGGCATCGGGGTCGGTCTTGCCCATGACGATGAACACGGCACAGCGGGGGTCCGCCGCACCGCTGATCCACCACTTGCGGCCGTTGATCACGTAGTCGTCGCCGTCGCGGGTGATGGAGGTGGAGATGTTGGTGGCGTCGGACGAGGCGACGTCGGGCTCGGTCATCGCGAACGCCGACCGGATGCGCCCCTCCAGCAAGGGGGTCAGCCAGCGTTCCTGCTGCTCGGGGGTGCCGAACATGTGCAGCACCTCCATGTTCCCGGTGTCGGGCGCCGAGCAGTTCAGCGCCTGCGGGGCCAGGAGGGGGGAGCGGCCGGTGAGCTCGGCGAGGGGGGCGTAGTCGGTGACGCTGAGGCCGCTCACGTCGGGGAGGAAGAGGTTCCACAGGCCGCGCCGGCGGGCCTCGGCCTTGAGGTCCTCCATGATCGGCGGAAGGGTGTGGTCGTCGCGGCCGGCCTCGGCCCGCCAGCGGTGGTAGACGGGCTCGGCTGGATAGACGTGCTCGTCCATGAACTCGTGGAGGTTGTCCAGGTAGGCGCGCGCCGTGGAACTGAGTTCGAAGTCCATACCGCCGAGTATGCCACCAGACCGACCGGTCGGTACCGTTGGATGGCGGACGCCGGACGGGGATCCCCGAGGATTCGATCCCCGGCGGCCGGGGAAAACTCATCCCCCGGCGCGGTGGTCCGCGCGGGGCGGACCGTCCTGGTGGGGGCGGGACCCGCTGGAGTCCCATTCCCGAGTGAACGGAGGCGACCGGATGACCATCGCGCGCCGCGGCATCATCACCGACTGGGGTGGCGTGCTCACCTCTCCGCTGCCCGAGACGATCGACGCCTGGCTGGCCGCCGACGGGATCGACCACGAGCACTACCGCCGCGTCATGCGCGGCTGGCTCCAGGAGGCCTACGCGGGAGGCGCCGTCAGCCCGGTCCACGCGCTGGAGCGGGGCGAGGTCGAGACGACGGAGTTCGAGCGCAGGCTCGCCGCCGAGCTGCGCCTGGTCGACGGCGGCGCGGTCCCCGCCGAGGGGCTGATCGAGCGGATGTTCGCCGGCTTCCTCCCGGTGGAGTCGATGTACGCGGCCCTGCGGCAGGCGCGCGGCCAGGGCGTGCGCACGTGCCTGCTGTCCAACTCCTGGGGCAACGGCTATCCGCGCGAGATGTTCGTCGACACCTTCGACGCGGTGGTCATCTCGGGTGAGGTCGGCATGCGCAAGCCCGAGCCGGAGATCTTCGCCCACGCCCTCGGCCTGGTCGGCCTGAGCGCGCGGGAGTGCGTGTTCGTCGACGACGTCGAGCGCAACGTCGAGGCGGCCAGGGAGCTGGGCATGCTCGGCATCTTGCACCGCGACCCCGAGGAGACCCGGGTCCGCCTGGAGGAGGCCTGCGGCGTCCGGCTCGACGTCATGGTCTGACCCGCACGCGGCGCACGGTGCCGGCCGAGGTTTGGGAGACTGGTGCCACCGTCCATCCGACCGGCCGAAATGACGAGACCAACGATGCGCATCTACCTGCCGAGCACCCTGTCCGCCCTCGCCGTGGTCCTGGCCGACGGAGAGGTGCGCGGCGCGCCGCTCATCGCCTACGCGGTGACCGACACGCTGCGCCGCCGCCACGACGGGCACGACGACGAGGAGCTGGAGTACATGGCGATGGGAGCGGCGGCCGACGCCTCGTTGCGACTGCTCGCCGCGGACCCGACAGCCCCGCGCCGTCGGGTCGTCATCGCCGCGGAGGTCCCCGACGGCGTCCTCCGGCCGACCGCCTCCGACGGACCGGCCGGGGTCGAGGTGGACGGCGGCGTCCCGCTCAAGCGGGTCGTCTCGGCCCATGTCGACGACGCCGAGGCCGCCGAGGACATCGCCGCCGCGCTCGCCGAGCCCGAAGCCGGCCACGCCGACGAACACGAGCTCATGTGGTACGCCACCCAGGAGCTGAGGTACCTGGTGGGGTGAACCGGCTGAGGGGCGCGCGGGGGACGCTCTGCGCCCGCAGGGCGCCGGAGCAGGGAGTTCCCCCGCGCCCCTCACCGGCCACCGGCGCGTCCCAGCGGACCCGAGGGCCGGAGCGGGGCGGTCGGCGGCACGGGGAGAACCCCCGAAAACCCCTGCGGCACCGGCGTTGCGACCGGATCGGACCGGATAGGGAACCCCCAGCGGGGCCGTCGTGCGGCACAATGGGCACCGAACACGCAGGTCCCCTTCCCGAGGAGCCCCCCATCAGCCGCCTGGTGTTGTGGAACATCGACTTCACCCTCGTCGACGTCGCCCGCGTCACGCGCGCGGCCTACGCCGAGGCGTTCGAGAAGGTCACGGGCCAGCCGCTGGTCTACCTGGCGCAGACCGCGGGACGGACCGATTCGGAGATCTTCTTCGAGTTCCTCGCCCGCAACGACATCGACTCCGAGCAGGCGGTCGACCTGCTCCCGGCCTTCACCGAGGCCCTGGGGACGGCCTTCGCCCGGCGTCGTGAGGAGATGGTGGCGAACGGACGCGCCCTGCCCGGCGCGCAGGAGGCGTTGGCCGCCGTCGCCCGGATGGCCGACACGGTACAGAGCGTCGTGACGGGCTCGATCATGTCCGGGGCGATGGCGAAACTGGCCGCCTTCGGCCTGGACGGTTATCTCGACCTCGCCATCGGGGGGTTCGGATCCGAGCACTATCCCAAGGCGAGCCTGATCCAGTTCACCCGGATGCGCGCGGAGGAGGCCTACGGCAGGTCCTTCCCCGAGGCGAGCACGGTCTACATCACCGAGTCGGTGCGCGATGTCGAGGCGGCCTGCATCGGCCGTGCGGCCCCCATCGCGGTCGTGAGCGGGTCGGCGACGGAGACGCAGCTGCGCGCGGCGGGCGCGCGCCGGGTCCTGCCCGACCTCACCGACCCGCGGGCGCTGGTCGCGGCGGTCGAGGAGGTCACCTCGGGCGCCGGGCGGGCGTGAGGCCGCACAAGGTCGATCGTGTGGGAATCCCACGGGACGGGGGCGCGCTCGGGTAGGAAGAGGACGGAAGACCGTAGCGGGACTGGCCAACGCCCTAAATCCGACGTAGTGTCACGTTTTGCGGTTAAGGAGACGGGGAGGGGACTCATGTCCGGAAGCGGACAGGGGAACCCGGTGACGCCCCGCACACGGGCCGCCACGGGTGGAGGTCGGACGTTCCCACGAAACAAACTGCTAACGGGCGAAACCTACTGTTAACAGCGTTGAACGCTGTTGCAAGTTGTGAAACGCAGTAGCCTAGGCGCGGGCATGGATCGGACAAAGAAGTCCTTCCGTTTCGCGCCTTGACCTGTGTGCATGGGTCCTGGTGTGCGAGCCGGGCCGTCCTTCCCCGTATCCCGGCTTCACATCCGGGTTAACAAAACTTCACAATCTGTATCGCCTGGCCGGGAACCTCCCGAGGCAGGCAACCAACCCCCGACGACTCACAAGGGAGTGAGATCGCACATGTCCGGGCAGTCTGACGCCGTCAGGGACCACCTGCTGAGCGACGCGGTCGCGCAGTGGTCCGAGCTCTCCGGCCGATCACCCGTCGAAGTGCACCAGGTCGAGCGGTTCCTCCGGCTGTACTACCGGCACGTCGCCCCTGAGGAACTCAAGGAACGCCGTCCCGCCGACATCTACGGGCCGGCGCTGGCCCACCGCGAGCTCGGCGAGATCCGTCCCCAGGGACGCGCCAAGGTGCGGGTCACCACCCCCGAGGGGGAGGCCGCCCCGTCCGTGGTCGAGATCGTCACCGACGACGCCCCCTTCCTCGTCAGCTCCGTCACGATGGAACTGGCCCGCCACGGTATCGGCGTCCACCTGGTCATCCACCCCCAGCTCCGGGTGGAACGCGACATCGTGGGCCGCCTCATCGAGATCGACCCCCAGGAGCCGACCCTCACCCCGCTCGCCGAGTCGTGGATGCGCATCGAGATCGACCGCCGCACCGACCCCGGCCAGCTCGAACAGCTCGCCGCCGACCTGGAGCGCGTCCTGGCCGACGTGCGTCACGTCGACGAGGACTCCGCCCGGATGCGTCACTGCGCCCTGCGGCTCGCCGACGAGGTCGCCGCGCTCCCGTCGAGCGCGGAGGGCCCCACCGAGCGCGAGGTCGACGAAGGCGCGGAGTTCCTGCGCTGGGTCGCCGACCGGCACTTCACCTTCATGGGGTACCGCGAGTACACCCTGGTGCGCGACGAGCAGGGCAACGACGCCCTGAGCCCGGTCGCCGGCACGGGGCTGGGACTGCTGCGGATGGACGCCCCGGCCTCGAAGAGCTTCGCCGCGCTGCCCTCGGAGGTCCGCACCCACGCCCGGGAGCCGCACGTCCTCGTCCTCACCAAGGCCAACTCCCGCGCCACGGTCCACCGGCCCAAGTACCTCGACTACATCGGCGTCAAGAAGTTCGACGCCCAGGGCAACGTCATCGGCGAGCGGCGCTTCCTCGGCCTGTTCACCCACGACGCCGTGACCACCAGCATCGCCCAGATCCCCATCCTCAAGCGCAAACTCGCCGAGGTGCTGGACCTGGCGGGCTTCGACGCCGACAGCTACGACGGCAAGGACCTGATCGAGATCCTCGAGGGCTTCCCGCGCGAGGAGCTGTTCCAGGTCCCGGTCGAGGAGCTCTACGACATCGTGCTGGGCGTGCTGCGGTTGCGCGAGCGCCGCGGGACCAAGCTCTTCCTGCGCCGCGACGTCTACGGGCGTTACATCTCCTGCCTGGTCTACATGCCCCGGGACCGCTACACCACCCAGGTCCGACTCGACATCCAGCAGGTGCTGGCCGAGGCGTTCCAAGGCGCCTCCATGGACCACGCCGTCATGGTCAGCTCCGCGCCGCTGGCCCGGCTCTACCTGGTCGTGCGGGCCGAGCGCGGCAGGGCCCTGCCCGACATCGACCACGCCGCGCTGGAGGCCGAGGTCGTCCGGGCCACCCGTTCCTGGGACGACGGCCTCGCCGAGGAGCTGACCGCGCGTTTCGGCGCCGACCGCGCCGCCACGCTCCTGCGCTCCTACGCCGACGCGCTGCCCGAGAGCTACAAGGTCGACGTGCCCGCCCAGGTCGCGGTGGACGACCTCGACCACATCGACCGGCTCGGCGACGACGACATCGCCGTGCGGCTCTACCGGCGCGAGGGGGCCCGTCCCGGCGAGTGGCGCTGCAAGGTCTACCGCACCGGCGCCCCGATCTCGCTGTCGCGCGCGCTCCCGCTGCTGGAGCACATGGGGCTGGAGATCGTCGACGAGTGGCCCTACGGGCTGGGGCGCCCCGACTCCTCCGGGCAGCGGCGGGAATGGGGCTGGATCTACGACTTCGGCCTCGCCGACCTTCCCGAGGGGAGCGGGGGCGAGGAGCGGTTGCGCACCCTCTTCGAGGACGCCTTCCTCGCGATGTGGGACGGCCGGGTCGAGTCCGACCGGTTCAACGCGCTCGTCGTGCGCGGCCGGCTCACCTGGCGCCAGGTCACCATCCTGCGCGCCTACGCGAAGTACCTGCGTCAGACCGGCAGCACCTTCACCCCCGCCTACATCGCCGGCGTGCTCCTCTCCAACGTCCACGTCGCCGGACTGCTGGTCCGCCTCTTCGAGTCGCGGTTCACGCCGGGGCTCGACGAGGGGCGCGCGGAACGCAGCGAGGCCATCGCCGAGGAGATCCGCGGCGAGCTCGACGCGGTCGCGAGCCTCGACCACGACCGCATCCTGCGTTCCTTCCTCGCGGCCGTCGAGGCGACGTTGCGCACCAACTACTTCCAGCGCGACGCCGACGGACGGGAGAAGCCCTACCTCGTCTACAAGCTCGACCCGCAGCGCATCCCCGACCTGCCCGCGCCCCGGCCCAAGTTCGAGATGTTCGTCTACTCGCCGCGCACCGAAGGCGTCCACCTGCGGTTCGGTTCGGTCGCGCGTGGCGGCCTGCGCTGGTCGGATCGGCCCGAGGACTTCCGCACCGAGATCCTCGGCCTGGTCAAGGCGCAGACGGTGAAGAACTCCGTCATCGTCCCCAACGGGGCCAAGGGCGGCTTCGTCTGCAAGAACCTGCCGGTGGGCGGCGACCGCGACGCCGTCCAGGCCGAGGTGGTGGCCTGCTACGAGCAGTTCATCAGCGGTCTGCTCGACGTCACCGACAACCTCGTCGACGGCGACGTGCGTCACCCCGACGACGTGGTCCGCTACGACGGCGACGACGCCTACCTCGTGGTCGCCGCCGACAAGGGCACCGCGACGTTCTCCGACATCGCCAACCGGATCGCGGCCGAGCGGGGGTTCTGGCTCGGCGACGCCTTCGCCTCCGGCGGGTCGGTCGGCTACGACCACAAGGCCATGGGGATCACCGCCCGGGGCGCGTGGGAGTCGGTCAAGTACCACTTCCGCGAGATGGGCGTCGACGTCCAGCGGGAGGACTTCACCGTCGTCGGCATCGGGGACATGTCCGGGGACGTGTTCGGCAACGGGATGCTGCTGTCGCGCCACATCCGGCTCGTCGCGGCCTTCGACCACCGGCACGTCTTCCTCGACCCGACCCCCGACGCCGCCACGAGCTACGCCGAACGGCGCCGTCTGTTCGAGCTGCCGCGCAGCTCCTGGGCCGACTACGACGAGAAGCTGATCTCCGCGGGCGGTGGCGTCCACCCGCGTACCGCCAAGTCCATCCCCATCACCCCGCAGGTCCGCGAGGCGCTGGGGATCGACGAGGGGATCACCTCGCTGACCCCCTCGGAGCTGATCCGCCACATCCTGCGGGCCCCGGTGGACCTGTTGTGGAACGGTGGCATCGGCACCTACGTCAAGGCGTCCACGGAGTCCCACGCCGCGGTCGGCGACAAGACCAACGACCCGGTCCGTGTCGACGCCACCGAGCTGCGCTGCAAGGTCGTCGGCGAGGGCGGCAACCTCGGGCTCACCCAGCTCGCCCGGATCGAGTTCGCGCTCGAGGGCGGTCGCGTCAACTCCGACTTCATCGACAACTCCGCCGGGGTGGACACCTCCGACCACGAGGTCAACATCAAGATCCTGCTCGACCGCGAGGTGCGCGCCGGACGGTTGACCAAGGAGGAGCGCGACGAGCTGTTCGTCGGCATGACCGACGAGGTCGCCCGGCTGGTGCTGGGGGACAACTACCACCAGAACGTGGTCCTCTCGGCGTCGCGCAAGCAGGCCGGCGGCATGCTCCACGTCCACGCGCGCTACCTGCGCAGGCTCGAACGGTCCGGTCACCTCAAGCGCAAGCTGGAGTTCCTGCCCGACGACAAGACGATCGCCGCGCGGCGGTCGGCCGGACAGGGCCTGACCAGTCCGGAGTTCGGCACACTGCTGGCCTACACCAAGATCGTGCTGAGCGAGGAGATCCTCGCCTCCGACCTGCCGGGCGACCCGTTCCTGCGGGGCACGCTCACGGCCTACTTCCCGTCGGCCCTGCGCGAGCGCTTCGCCGACGCGATGCCGGAGCACCCGCTGGCGCGCGAGATCATCACCACCCAGGTCGTCAACGACATGGTCAACCGTTCGGGGACGACCTTCGCGTTCCGGATCAACGAGGAGACCGGGGCCAGCGCGGCCGACATCGCCCGCGCCTACCTCGTCGTCAGCGAGGCCTTCGGGCTGCGGGACTTCTGGCAGGCCGTCGAGGAGCTCGGCGGCCAGATCGACGTCGACACCCAGCTGTCGATGCTGCTGGAGGCCCGCAAGCTCACCGAGCGCGCCACCCGTTGGCTGCTGCGCAACCGGACGTCGATGTTCGACCTCGGCGAGGAGATCGCGTTCTTCGCCGAGGGGGTGCGCCACATCGTGCCGCAGTTGCCGGAGCTGCTCCAGGGGCGCGACCTGGCGTCGTTCACCGAGCGGCGCGACCGTTTCGCCGCCCGCGGCGTTCCGGTCGAGCTCGCCGAGCGGGTCGCCGGCATGGTCCCCGCCTACTCCACGTTCGACCTGGTCGAGGTGGCGCGGCAGATCGACCGACCGCTGCGTGAGGTCGCCGAGGTCTACTTCGACCTCGCCGAGCAGCTCCAGTTGAGCCGGCTGCGCGAGCGCATCATCGCGCTGCCGCGTGACGACCGCTGGAACACGATGGCCCGCGGGTCGATCCGCGACGACCTCTACGCCGCGCACGCCGAGCTGGCCCGCGACGTCCTGGCGTCGGGGAGTTCCGGCGAGACCCCCGACGAGCTGCGCGCCCACTGGACGGCGCAGAACGAGACCGCGGTCCGTCGGGCCGGCCAGACGCTCTCGGAGATCTGGGAGAGCGAACGCTTCGACCTGTCCACCCTCTCCGTGGCGCTGCGCTCGGTCCGGGCGCTCGTGGCGGGCGGCTGAGCGGAACCGGTTCGCCGACGGCGGGGGCGTGCCCACGGGGCGCGCCCCCGCCGCGTCGTTACCCCGGACCACGCGAGGCGGTGGAGAGGGGCGCGATCTAGTGTCGTGGGCACGATGGACGACAGACGACAGACGGCTCGCCCGGACGGGCCCTACGAGGAGACCGGTGAGGTCTGGGACGACCCCGACCTGTTGTACGCGGCCGTCCTGCGCGCGCTCGACCAGGGGCGGGCGCGCGAGGCGCTGCCCGCGGCCGAGCGGCTGCGCGACATCGACGACGACGCGCAGCGGGCGGTGCTCGCGCACGCCCTCGTCCTGCGGGCCTGTGCCGAGCACGCCCGGGCCGAGAACGTCTTGATCCGGCACATCCGCGCGCGCGGCGGCAGCGCGGACACCTGGTTCGCGCTCGCCCCCTTGGCCTCGTGGCGGGGCAGCGACCGCGATGTCGCGACGGCACTGGACAACGCGCTGCGCCACGACCCCGACCACCCCGACGCGCTGGAATGGGGGTACAAGTACCGGTTGCGCGAGGAGGGGCCGCAGGCGGCGGCCCAGTGGGTGGCCGAGCGGTCCGAGCGGAGCTGGCGCGCCCGGATCATCCTGGGTGAGCTGGAGTTGCGCGGCGGGGACACGCAGACGGCCCTGGACCTGTTCGAGACGGCCTGCCGGTCGGCCCCCTCCGAGCCGGGACCGCTGGCAGCCGCCGCGCGGATCCTGGCCGCCGAGGGACACGACGCGATCTGCGCGGCCCTGGTCAGGCGGCACTGGACCGGCTCGCGCGGCCCGTTGCCGCTCATCGAGGCGATCGAGGCCGACCTGCGCCTGGGCCGTCCCGGGGACGCGGCGCTCGCGCTGGCCCGGCTGCGGGGGCTGGAGATCCCCCAGGAGCTGGTCGCCGTGGTCGCCGACGTTCGCCGCAGGGTCGAGGCCGCCTGCGCGGCGCGAGGGCTGTGAGTGAAGGACGCCTCCGCGACGCCCTAGACTTGGGAGCGTGGCAGACCTAGACCCCGCAGACCAGATCAAGGAACTCTCGGCGACGCTGGAGAGCGTCGAGTCCGTGTTGGACCTCGACGCCAAGCGCACGGAGATCGAACAGCTGCGCGAGCAGTCCGCGGATCCGGAGCTGTGGAGCGACCAGGACAACGCGCAGAAGGTCACCCGGCGACTGTCCTACCTTGAGTCCGAGGTCACCAAGGTCGAGGGGATCCGTCGCAGGCTCGACGACCTCGGCGTGCTGTTCGAGCTGGCGGCGGCCGAGGACGACGCCGACACCCTCACCGAGGCCCAGGACGAGCTGACGGCCCTGCGCAAGGACATCGGCGACCTCGAGGTCCGCACGCTGCTGTCCGGCCCCTATGACGAGCGTGAGGCGCTGGTCAGCATCAACGCCCAGGCCGGCGGTGTGGACGCCGCCGACTGGGCCCAGATGCTCCAGCGCATGTACCTGCGCTGGGCCGAGCGCCATGGTTACCCGACCGAGATCTATGAGACCTCCTACGCCGAAGAGGCGGGCATCAAGTCCACCACCTTCGCGGTGCGGGCCCCGTTCGCCTACGGCACGCTGCGCGGTGAGCACGGCACACACCGCCTGGTGCGCATCTCGCCGTTCGACAACCAGAGTCGGCGCCAGACCTCCTTCGCGGGCGTGGACGTCGTCCCGGTGGTCGAGCAGAGCGACCACATCGACATCGACGAGAGCGAACTGCGCATCGACGTCTACCGCTCCAGCGGTCCGGGCGGTCAGGGCGTCAACACCACCGACTCGGCGGTGCGCATCACCCACCTGCCCACCGGCATCGTCGTCTCCTGCCAGAACGAGCGGTCGCAGCTGCAGAACCGCGCCACCGCCATGTCGGTCCTCCAGGCCAAGCTGCTGGAGCGCAAGCGGCAGGAGGAGCGTGCCGAGATCGACGAGCTGCGCGGCGAGGGGGCCAGCAGCTGGGGCACCCAGATGCGCAACTACGTGCTGCACCCCTACCAGAACGTCAAGGACGTGCGCACCAACGTCGAGACCGGCAACACCGGCGCGGTGCTCGACGGCGAGATCGACGAATTCATCGATGCCGAGATCCGTTGGATGCGCAACCAGGAGCGCGCCGCGGAATAGCGCCGGAGCAGCGGTTTTATCGGAAACACGTATATGTGAACGTTATCACCGGTTGACTCTTCCGATATGCTCGGTCCTGCTGTTCCGTTCCGCAGCTCGGTCGAGCGCGGCGTGGGAGTGGATGCCCCGTGAACCCCCGGTGTCCCGGCGCGATGGCGACGCCGTGGTGGCAGGGGGAGGAAGAGACGGCCGTTCCGGAGAACCGGTTCCGCCTCCGTGGGATCGTTCCGGGAACGAGTCTCGATCTGGACATTCCGGGTTGCATTCACCCCTACACTGTCGATTGGCCCTGTGGCCGGTACTGCCCCGAGCGGATGGGTTCCGCCTGGGCTCCCCAACCTTCGAGAACCTTGTGATGCACCTGTGATCCACTTCGAAAACGTCACCAAGGTCTACCCGACCCAGAAACGCCCCGCTCTCGACGGCGTTTCCATCGACGTCGACAAGGGGGAGTTCGTCTTCCTCGTCGGTCCGTCCGGCTCGGGTAAGTCAACGTTCCTGCGGCTCGTCCTCAAGGAGGAGAAGCCCACCAAGGGGCGGGTCCATGTCGCGGGCAAGGACCTCGCTCGTCTGTCCAACTGGAAGGTGCCGCACCTGCGGCGCCGCATCGGCTGCGTCTTCCAGGACTTCCGGCTGCTGCCGAACAAGAACGTCTTCGAGAACGTCGCGTTCGCGCTGGAGGTCATCGGCAAGCCCCGCCGATTCATCCGCAAGGTCGTTCCCGAGGTCGTGGAGCTGGTCGGGCTGGAAGGCAAGTCCACCCGCATGCCCGACGAGCTTTCGGGTGGTGAGCAGCAGCGCGTCGCGATCGCGCGCGCGTTCGTCAACCGTCCGCAGATCCTGCTGGCCGACGAGCCCACCGGGAACATCGACCCTGCCACCTCGATCGGCATCATGAAGGTGCTCGACCGAATCAACCGGACGGGAACGACCGTCGTCATGGCGACCCACGATGCCGCCATCGTCGACTCGATGCGCAAACGTGTCATCGAGCTCGAAGAGGGCCAGGTCGTGCGGGACCAGTCGCGTGGTGTCTACGGTCAGGCGTACTGAGACGCCGGCCGGCTACGCGTTCCAGCGTTGGTGAACCAGCGCGGCGAAGCCCCACAAGGATGGACCCTTAGAACATCATGCGAGCACAGTTCGTACTTTCCGAGATCTGGATCGGTCTGCGCCGGAATCTGACGATGACCATCGCGGTGATCACCACGGTGGCCATCTCGTTGGCACTCTTCGGTGCCGGTCTGCTCATCAACCAGCAGGTCTCCGAGATGCGCGGGTACTGGGGCGAGCGTGTCTCGCTCACGGTCTACCTGTGCAACGACACCTCTCCGAGCGCCATCTGCCAGGAGAGCGGAGCGGCCAGCGACGAAGAGCGGCAGGCGATCCAGTCCCAGCTCGAGTCCATGCCCGAGGTCGCCCAGGTCACCTTCATGACCGAGAGCGAGGCGTGGCAGGACTTCCAGGACCGCTTCTCCAACAGCGAGGCCCTGGTCGAGGCGACCGAGGAAGGGGACATCCCGGCGAACTTCCGGGTGCAGCTCCAGGACCCCGGCGATCACGACACGGTCGCGGGCGCGGTCGCCGAAATGCCGGGCGTGGACTCGGTCTCCAACGACCAGGAGGTCCTCGACCAGTTCTTCGAGCTGCTCGACGGTCTCAAGTGGGCCGCTCTCGTCGTCGCGGCCGTCCAGCTGGCCGCCGCCGCGCTGCTGATCGGCAACACCATCCGCCTGTCGGCCTACAGCCGCCGTCGCGAGACCGGCATCATGCGGCTCGTCGGCGCGTCGAACTTCTACATCCAGCTCCCCTTCCTCCTGGAGGGCGCGATCGCCGGTCTCATCGGCGGTATCTTCGCCTCGGGCTTCATCGTGGCGACGAAGTTCTTCCTGCTGGACAAGGTCCAGGACTGGTTCCAGTTCGACGTCACGCTGGGTATGGGCTCGGTCTTCTACGTCATCGGCGTGTCGATGATCCTCGGCGTGCTGCTCTGTACCATCGCCTCCTTCCTGACGCTGCGGCGCTACCTGCGGGTGTGAGGCGGCAGAAAGGGGTTCTTCAGTGCCACGGGAAAAGGGGCGCAAGACCATCGCCCAGAACCGGCGTGCCCGGCACGACTACCACATTGACGACACCTACGAGGCGGGGCTCGTCCTCACCGGCACCGAGGTGAAGTCGCTGCGTGCCGGACGGGCCTCCCTGGTGGACGGTTTCGCGCTGGTCAGGGACGGCGAGGTGTGGCTGCACAACGTCCACATCCCGGAGTACACCCAAGGGACGTGGACCAACCACGAGACGCGCCGGCCCCGCAAGCTGCTGTTGCACCGCGAGGAGATCGCCAAACTCATCGGCAAGACCCAGGAAGCGGGTCGCACCCTGATCCCGCTGTCGCTGTACTTCAGCGACGGACGGGCCAAGGTCGAGATCGCGCTGGCGCGCGGTAAGCGCGAATACGACAAACGCCACGACATCGCCGAACGTGAGGCCCAGCGTGAGGTCGAACGCGCCCTGCGGCGTCGGCGCTGAGCGTGTGAAAGGAACCCCAAAGGTGTCCCCCCGTCACCTCCGTCGTTTCCTGGCCGCGACGGTGAGCGCCGCCACGGTGACCGTCATGGCCGGTTGCGCGGCGGAGCCCAGCCCCGAGGTCGCCGTCCGCACGTTCCTGCTCGACTGGCAGGCCGGCGACTACGAGGCCGCGGCCCGCCAGACCGACGGCGACGTCGACTCGGTCGCCGCGGCCCTCCAGCAGGCGCACGACCAGCTCGACCTGGCGGCGCTACGGCTGGGCCTGGGACCCATCTCCATCGATGGGGACACGGCGACAGCCTCGTTCGACGTACAGGCCGACCTGGGGATCGGCGACCCGGTGTGGGAGTACGAGGGCAGCATGCCCCTCTCGCGCACCTCCGAGGGGTGGGCCATCAACTGGTCGCCCGCCGTCATCCACCCGCGCCTCGCCGAGGGCGAGCGGCTGGCCATCACCTACGACGTGCCCGACCGCGGCCAGATCTACGACCGTTCCGAGCAGCCGCTCGTCGGCGAGACCGACGTCATCGCCTTCGGTGTCCGCCCGGCCCGGATGGACGACATGGAGGGCGGTATCCAGGACCTCGCCGAGATCCTCGGCGAGGATCCCGAGCCGTTGCTCAACCGGGTGCGCTCGGCGCCGCCGGAGGAGTTCCAGCCCTTGGTGCTCATGCGTGCCCAGGACGTCGACCCCTCGCTCCTGTCCCGCGCCACGGGTATTCCCGGCGTCGAGACGAGTGAGCTGAAGATGCCGCTCGCCCCCAACATGGCCTCCGCGATCGTCGGCGAGGTCGCCGGAACGGTCGAGCACAAGGTCTCCTCCCGGGTCTCGGGCCCCTACCAGGCCGGCGACACGGTGGGCCTCGGCGGCCTGCAGAGCGTCTACCAGCAAAGGCTCGCGGGATCCGCGACCACCAAGGTGGTCACCCTCGACGAACAGGGCGGCGAGACCGAGGTCCTGCACGAGTGGGCCGGACAGGAGAGCGGTTCGCTCACCACCACCCTCGACAGCGACGTCCAGACCGCCGCCGAGGGGGCTCTGGAGCTGCTCCCGGGCAGCGCCTACCTCGTGGCCCTCGACGCCCGCAACGGCGAGATCCTGGGGGCCGCCGGCCGGCCCGACGAGGTCGACAACGTCGGTGCCTTCACCAGGGAGTACCACCCGGGTGAGGCGTTCACGATCGTCTCGGCCGCCGCCCTCCTGGGCTCCGGTGCGGTGAGCGCGGACCAGGCGGTGACCTGCGACGCGGAGACCACCATCGGCGACCGCACCTTCACCAACCCCGGCGGTGCCTCCCTGATGTGGGGCCAGCCCGACCTGACCCGCGCGTTCGCCAACGCCTGCGCCACCACCTTCGCCGGCCTGGCGGCCGAGGCCGACCCCGAGGCGCTGAACGCCGCCGCGGCCGACTTCGGTATCGGAGGCGACTGGCAGGTTCCGGTGCCCGCCTACACCGGTGAGTTCGCCCCGGGAGGCGGCGAGGCCGGCATCGCGGCGGCCATGGTGGGCGCCGACGGTGTCAAGGTCAGCCCCTTGACGATGGCCACGGTCGCCGCGGCGGTGGCCGAGGGGACCTGGCACGCGCCTCGCCTGGTCGCCGACGAGGAAGGCACCGAGGAGTCCCCCTCCGTCGAGCTCGATCCGGCCGTGGTGGAGTCGCTGCGGGCGATGATGCGCTCGACCGTGCAAGAGGGGTCCGCGGCGGCGGCCAACATCGGGATGGTGCCGGTGCACGGCCAGGTGGGCTTCGCCGAGCAGGAGATCGACGGCGAGGCCGGCGCGGTCCAGTGGTTCGTCGGCTACCAGGGCCAGGTCGCCTTCGCGGTGGCGGTGGAGACCGACCCCGCGAACACCTACTCCTTCGCGGTCTCGGCCGCGGCCGACTTCCTCCAGCGCCTGCCCTACGGGTATGTGCAGGACACGACGGCGCAGGAGGGAAGCGCCGCCGACGCCGGTGGGGTTCCCGCCGTCGACCCGGTGTACTGACCTCCGCCGCTGACGTGGGGCCGGGCGATTCGCCCGGCCCCACGTCCGTTTTTCCGACCCCGGCCCGCGCGACGACGGGATCGCCGGTCGCGGACCGGACGGGGTGGCCGTGGGGACCGCGGGTCGGGGCACAGGGCGTGCCCGCCGTGTTCGCGGGTGTGGCCAAGGGCCGGTGGTAGGGATCTCCCGGGACGGGGGCGGGTGGTCCTTGGACGGTCGGGACGGCGGCTTCCGGGAAGAGCTCACCGGGCAAAACACCAGCAAACTCGGCCAATGGGGCAACCCGGCCCGTGGTGTGGGGCGTCTTCCCCTATGACTGGAACCGTAAAGGGGGTTGCGGTGACCAGTCCTGAGGGACAGGACCTCGTCTCGGGGGAGGCCCTGTCGTTTCGAGGCCGGCCCGACCCTGCCGGCCGCCCTCGCGGGCAGCGTCGATGGATCCCGTCCGCGCCCGCGGGGGTTTCTCATGTGCGGGCTTGGAGTCCCCGGCGCTCATCGGCCCGGTTGTGACGTCGCTCCGAAAAATCTCCGCCGGGCGGGAATCGACTTGGCTCCGCGGCCGTTGTACCGGTAGCGTGAGAACGTCGGGACCGCTGCGGCGGCCCCGCGCGCGGGTCCTCGGGCCCGTTGAAAATTCCACAGGGGGTGATCGGTTTCGACTTCGGTGGTTGTTCCAGGGGAAGCGGGCCGAGGGTTGCGGTTGTGACCTCGTAAATCCTGCGATCGCATAAATACAAGTGCCAATTCTAAGCGCACTGAGTTCGCTCTCGCTGCCTAAGCGATAGCGACTCTGTCGGCCTGAGCTCGTCTCCGGCTCAGGTTCCGGCATCGTTCAGGAGACTTACCGGTCGGATCAGGCCACGGGGCCCGATCGGGAAATTCACGTGGCTGGGCTTGTCAGCGACACGTCTGCGTGAGCGCTGGAGCCGAGTAGAACGTACAGCAGACTGCGCCCGGAGAAGCCCTGTTGCGGTACCGAAGGACGCGGGTTCGATTCCCGCCACCTCCACCCAGTGACGCAGAGCCGTCGGCCATCAGGCCGGCGGCTCTGCGCGTTTGCGGCCCTCATTCCTTCGGAGGAGGAGATCTCCCTCCCCGGGAGGAGGAAAGCCTGCCCTTCGGGCGTGAGCATGGGTCCAGCGGCCACAGCCACGACGCCTCCGTGGCCGGCGAACGTCGGGAAGGGAACCGGAACCATGGTGGAGATCGTCGGGATCCTCGTGCTGATCCAGGGAGTCCTCGGATTCGCGGGGCCGTTCCTCGACAGGGAGATGGGGCTGTTGCATCTGTGGTTCGACCTGTCCCAGACCGCCTACCTGGGGATCGCCGTGCTCGGGCTGGTGCTGACCGTCCTGGGCGGGGCCATGCGGCGCGGTCGCAAGCGGGCCGGCTGATCCACGGCCCCCGGGGGTCAGCGGTCGATCGCGCCGACGAGCCAGGCCGTGCGCACCGCGGCGCGGGGAAGCTCCCTGCTGGTGCCGAGCACGACGCCGAAGGAGGTCCGGAAGGTGAAGGAGTCGGCGTGCCGCTCGCAGACCACGTCCTCGACCGCGTAGAAGGACCGGGGGTTGCTCACGCGCAGGAACGGAACGCCGTTCTCGATCACCCGCGCCCACACACCGTAGCCGGAGAGCGCGGAGGCGAGTTCGGCGAGCTGATGGCGTTCGGCCGGCCCGGTGGGCGTGACCGGCAGGGCGGACAGGACCGGCGGCGGCGGTGATACCGGGGTCCGGGGAGGTCGACGGGCGCGCTCGGCACGGAACATGCTGTCCTCACGGGAGATGCGGTGGGTCTCCCGCCATTGTCACCCTCCGTGGTCGAGTCGGGGTGGAGCGCGCCGCCGACACGCCGCGGCCTCCTGCGCGGCGGTTCAGCCGGTGAGGGCCCGCACCGCGCGGTCCACGTCGGACTCCGTCGTGTAGACGTGGAAGGACAGCCGGAGTCGGCCGGAACGTTCGGAGAAGCGCACACCCGCCTCCCGAAGCCGCTCCGCGCCACCGGGCAGGCGGACCGAGACGATCGCCGAGTCACCCGCAGGCAGCCCGACCCCGGCGCGGAACCGGTCGGCCATGGCCACGTTGTGCGCGTGGACGCGCTCGACCCCGATGTCGAGCAGCACCCCCAGGGAGGCGGCGGCGGCGACCCCCGCGAACCAGTTCGGCGAGATGTCGAACCGGGACGCGCTGTGCGACAGGCGCATGTCCATGTCGGAGAACGCCCCCGCGGGATCGGCCGCCGCGCTCGGTCCGGCCGCGATCGGGCGCATCACGGCGCGCAGTCCAGGGGCCAGGTAGCCGAACGCCAGCCCGCGCGGCGCCATCAGCCACTTGTAGCAGGAGCACACCAGCGCGTCGAAGCGCGTGGCGTCCACGGGCAGCCAGCCCACCGCCTGGGTGCCGTCGACGATCACCCTCGTGCCGTGCCGCCGGGCCGCCGCGACGATGTCGTCCACGGGGGCGATCTCCCCGGTCGAGAAGGAGACCAGGCTGAACGCGACCGCCCAGGTCTCGGAGTCGATCGCGGCGGCCAGCTCGCCGGGCGGCACGGTCACGACCTTCACCCCGCGGTCGGCGTGGACCATCCAGGGGTAGGCGTTGGAGGTGTACTCCCCGTCGGGGATCACCACCCGGGCGCCGTCGGGGACGGCCAGGGCGATCGCGGAGAGCAGCTGTGAGGTCGCGGCCCCCTGGACCACGTCCTGTGGAGGCGCCCCCACGAGTTCGCCGAAGCGCGCCCGTGCGGCCTCGCCGGCGGGAAACCAGACCTCGGGCGTCTGCCTGCCGTGCCGCCAGCCGTCCAGGGCCGCATGCAGGGCCTCGTAGGCCGGGCGGGGCGGAAGTCCGTACTGGGCGGTGTTGAGCCAGAGAGGGGCGGCATCCCACAGGAGGTGCGCGGAACGAGGATCCATGTGTCCATCATGGCGACCGCGGGACGGCCCGGCCAGGCCGGCCCGGCCGTCCCATGGCGGTTCACAACGAGCGGATCCAGTTCCCGCGGTGCATCACGCCGGCCACACTCAGGTCCTCGTCGAGCACGAGCAGGTCGGCCCGCCCGCCCTCGACCAGTGAGCCGACCCCGGTGAGTCCCAGGGCACGGGCCGGAACCTCCGAGGCCGACCGGGCGGCGTCCTCCAGGCGCAGGCCGACATGGTGGACCGCCCGGCTGATCGCCTCGGGCAGCACGATCGTGCTGCTGGCGATCGCGCCGGTCTCGACCACCACCGCGTTGCCGTTCTCGACGCGCACCCGCAGCTTCCCCAGTGTGTACTCGCCGTCCCCCAGGCCGGTCGCGGCCATGGCGTCGGTGATGAGCGCGACCCGCTCGGGGCCGGCCTGGGCCGCCGCCAGGCCGACGATCGCCGGGTGCAGGTGCACGCCGTCGTTGATCAGCTCGACGGTGACCCGCTCGTCGGCCAACGCGGCGGCGATGGGCCCGGGCTCGCGGTGGTGCAGGGGCCGCATCGCGTTGAACAGGTGGGTGGCGACGGTGGCGCCCGCGTCGAACGCGGCGCGCGCCTGGTCGTAGGTGGCCTCGGTGTGGCCGACAGCGGCCACCACGCCTTCGGCGGTCGCCGCGCGGATGAGGTCCAGCGCGCCGGGCAGCTCGGGCGCCACGGTGATCATCCGGACGTGCCCGCGGCCGGCCTTGAGCACCGCCGCGAACTCCTCCAGGTCGGGGTCGCGCAGCAGCGCCGGGTCATGTGCCCCGCACCGGCTCTTCGCGATGTAGGGGCCTTCGAGGTAGACGCCGGCGAGGTCACCGTCGTCGGCGAGTTCGGCGAGGGCGGCCACCTGACGCAACGTGTCCTCGGGGGAGGCCGCGACGAGTCCCCCGACCACGGTCGTGACGCCGTGCGAGCGGTTGAACTCCACGATCGAACGGGCCCGTTCGGGGTCGGCGTCGGTGAAGGCCGCGCCGGCGCCACCGTGCACGTGGATGTCGATCGCGCCGGGCAGTACCCAGCGTCCTTCGGCGTCGACCGTCTCACCGCGGGGTTCGGGGACGGGGCCCGGCCCCAGGGCCGTGATACGTCCGTCCTCGACGCGTAGCCATCCCTCCAGCACTCCGTCGGGAGTGACCAGGCGAGCGTTCTCCACCGTGCCCATGTCCGCACCTTCCTGTGCCGTATACCACACCGTGTGCCGTTGTGTCGGGAGTGCGCCGCCACCGGTGTGAAAGGAGCCCGGGAACTGGGCTGTTTCGCGCCGAGCGGGCACATCGGACCGTCCGCCGTCATGCTCGGGAGGGGGAGGAAACCCCTACCGCGCATTGACGATAGTGCCGCCCCCGCGCATCATGGGGACTATGGCCCCCGGTGAGCTGCTTGTCCAGCGCCTGCACGTCGATCTTCGACAGCAGGCGAGCGCACTGTGTTGTAGCTGAGCGCCAGTCCAGGGCATCCGCCCTGCGCTGTTCTCGTCCCCCGCGGTGCTCGGCTCACGGTCCAGATCCCGGTGATCTCCACGTTGTGGAACGTCGCGCGCGGCTGCGGGGATTTTCCAGACGCCGCCACTACCAGCCTTTCTCGCCGCGATCCCATCGTTTCGCGAGACAGGGCCCGGCCGGGGACACCGTAGTCCCGCCCGGCCGGCTCCAGCGCCACGTTCCTCCCGGCCTCGCGGCCATGTCTCACCAGGAGATCCTCCATGACCAGCTTCACCGTGCTCATCGGTGCCCCCCAGTCCCACTCGGCCCTCCGCGCCGCCGCCCTCCACGCCGCCGAGGCCCTGCTCCCGCCCACCGGGATCTCCGACCCCGTCGAGGTCGTCGACCTCGCCTCCTTCGGCTCCGCGCTGCTGGCCGCCGATCCGGGCGAGGAGGTCACGGCCGCGCTCGGCCGGGTGCGCGCCAGCGACGTCGTCCTGGTGGTCTCGCCCCAGGTCCACGGCAGCTACACGGGCCTGCTCAAGGTGTTCTTGGACCGGATCCCCGAGGTCGGTCTCGGCCACACCATCGCCGTCCCCATGGCCGTCGTGGACGATCTGCGCACCGGACGCGGGGTGGAGGACGACCTGCGCGTCCTGCTCTCGGACCTGGGCGCCAGGGTGATCGAGCCGGGGCTGCTGCTGGCCCGTGACGAGCTGGGCGATCCGGCGGGGGTCATCGCCGCCTGGAGCGAGGTGGCCGCGCCGACGCTGCGTCAGGCGACGGTCGTCTCCGTGTGATCACACGTGTGGGGGAGGGCGCGTCGCCCTCCCCCACACAGTGGCGTGCGCGGGTCAGGCGGGGCCGGCCGTCCCCTGCGCGGACTGCGGCACCGGAACCCGCGCACCGGTCTCGGGCACCTCGACGGTGGCCAGACCGTGGGGCACGGGGCAGCCCTTGGGGAAGGTCCCGATCTGCGACACGTCGAACCCGTTCGGGTAGCTGCGGATGTTGGGGCTCATCCGCACCCACATCGGCTCCTTGCGCGGGGGCATCATGCGGACGACCCTGGCGCGGGCCTTCAGGCCGGCCCGGGCGAGGAAACGCCAGGTCCGCGACGGCTCGTCATAGCGGAACGCCGTGATCAACCGGTCGTCCAGCAGCGCCATCGTGAACGGCCGGACGACCGGGCGCTGCCATGAGGGGAAGAAGTCGACCATCAGGTCCAGCGTCGCGTCCGCCACCTTGCGCCCGCCCTCGGTGTAGCCGAAGTGGGCCCGCTCGTAGGAGTCGAACAGCTCCAGGAAGTCGGCGTAGGTCTCGGGGATGTCCTTGATCCCCATGTGCTTGCCGAGCCGGCGGTAGTAGTTGGTGCCCGCGGTGATCTCGTGGTCGCTGAGCCGGCGCCAGCCGAAGCCCCAGTCGTTGAGCCAGCGCACCGGCATGACCACGAACGTGCTGAGCACGTAGAGGTAGTCGTCGTTGGAGATGTCGTAGGAGCGGTGCATCTGGTTCATCCGGCGTAGCGCGTCGCGCCCCGGCCCCGGTTCGAAACCGTGCTCCAAGATGGCGTCCAGGATCAGCCCGGTGTCGTCGTAGCGGTGCTGGGTCCGTTCGGTGAACTCACGGGTCCGGTACAGCAGTTCGCCGATGCTGGGCACCGCGTAGGTCCGGTACAGGGCCAACCCGAGGGCCTGGGTCATATCCCAGGGGAATTCGTGTGTGGCGATGATCTGGGTGATCCGCAGGCAGTCGGCCTCGGCGTCCAGCCGGTGGATCTCGTCGTACCAGTCGTAGCGTTTCATCAAGGCTCTCTCGATCTCGCCGTCCAGATTCCGACGTGTTTCGCGCGCCGATGCCACGCGCCGCCGGATCGCCTCTCAACAGCCTAATCCCGAGGGTGGCGGAAATGGAATCGTGGGGTGGACACACGTTTATCCATTTCAGTTGATTCGGGGGCTTGATGGCGGTAAGGCCGACGGCGCGGGGCCTTCCGGCGGCTACACTCCCGCCGCAACCGTTTCCGCGACGTGGTTGACCAGGGTCGACAGGACCTCTTTGCTGGATTCCCGCGAACGCGCGTCACACAACACGATAGGGGTGTGAGGGGAAATGCTGAGCGCCTCCCGCACCTCCTCGGGATCGTAGCGATGCGCGCCCTCGAAGCAGTTCACGGCGACGACGAACGGGATTGCGCGCCGTTCGAAGAAATCAACCGAGGGGAAACACGTCTCCAGCCGGCGGGTGTCGGCCAGCACGACCGCGCCCAGCGAACCCAGCGCCAACTCGTCCCACATGAACCAGAAGCGCTGCTGGCCCGGCGTACCGAACAGGTAGAGCACCAGACCGTCGTTGATGGTGATACGGCCGAAGTCCAGCGCGACCGTCGTCGTGGACTTCTCCTCCACACCCGAGAGGTCGTCCACGCCGAGGCTGGCCTCGGTCATCAACTCCTCGGTACTGAGCGGGGCGATCTCGCTGACCGAGCCGACCATCGTGGTCTTGCCCGCGCCGAAGCCGCCCGCGATCAGGATCTTGATCGCCGAGGGGATGACGTTCTCGCCACTACTGGGGTCAGAGCCTTTGGATGCCATCGAGTACCGCCTGCAATACGTCCCGGCTCACCGGGCTCTCCGTCGTGTAAGGGGCGCGGGCGAGGACATAGCCACGCCCGATGAGGTCGCTCAACAGGACCTTGACCACGGCCACCGGGATGTCCAGGCGAGCCGACACCTCCGCCACGGACTGGGGTCTGCGGCACAGGTCGAGGATCGCCACCTGTTCGGGTTCCAGCGCCATCTCGTCCACCTCGGCACGGCGCGCCGCGATGACCACGCTGATCATGTCCAACTGGACGGCGTCGGAACGTTGCCGGCCCCACGTCATGACGTAGGGCCGGACCAGAGGGCCGGCCTCGGGGGAACCGGGGTCGGTTTCGTGACGGTCGGGCATTCCGGCCTCCGTTACCGGTCGGCTTCCAGGGACGCGGATTCGGTGTTCGCCTGCTCCTCGCCGTTGCGCGGGGCGGCGTCGAGGAACTTGCCCACCTGCTCCACGAGCACGTTCATCTCATAAGCGATGAGGCCGACGTCGGACTCCTCGCCGGCGACCACGGCCAGGCAGGCGCCGTTCCCCGCTCCGGTGACGAAGAGATAGGCGTGCTCCATCTCCACGACCGTCTGGAGGACCCGTCCCCCGCCGAACTGCCGTCCGGTCCCCTTGGCCAGGCTCTGGAACGCCGAGGCCAGGGCGGACAGGTGCTCGGCGTCGTCCTTGCCCAGTTCCCGCGACTTGCCGATGAGCAGGCCATCCGCGGAGAGCACGATGGCGTACTGGGCGCCGACCGCCCGGTCGACGAGCTCGTCGAGTAGCCAGTCCAGGTCCCTGGGAGCGTTCTTCGTCACGGTCATGCATCCTTCTCGGTGTCGTTCTGCCGCTGCCGGCCCTCTTCGCGTCCTCGCCGGGTGCCTTGCTGGAACGCGGACATGTTTCGACGGAGCCGCAGCGACCGGTCGGGCCCGGCGTCGTCACCGGGGTCGGCCTCCCGCTTCCTCTCGGGGAGGGAGACGAGGGAGGTGTCGTACAGCTGGGGGGCGAGGTTGGCCTGCGGGCGGCGTTTGGGGAGCCGGGGCCGTTCGGTGGACGATCCCTGCGCGGGGGCGTCCCCCTCCGCGGGCTCGTCCTCCGCTGTGGGCTTCGGCTGTGTGTCGGTGGGGGAAGCCGGGCTCGGAGGGAACAGCGGGCCGCTGGGGGCAAGGGACGCCCGGCTGAGCCCGGGGGAGCGGCGGGGTAGCCGCTGCGGTGAGGGGGTGCGCTCCTCGCCGTCGGGCACGGCGGCGAGCACGTCGCCCGGCGCCGCTTCGGCGCCGGCCGCGCCGTCCTCGTGGGACGGGGCGTCGTCCTCGGGGGCGGAGTCGGTGGCCCCGTCCTTGGGATCCGGCCCCTTCGGGTCGGCGACGATGAGGGAGGAGGGCAGCAGGACGATCGCCTGCACCCCGCCGTAGGGCGAGGAGCGCAACCGCACGCTGATGCCATGGCGCTGGGCCAGGCGCGAGACCACGAACAGCCCCAGGCGCATCTTCTCGTTCAGCCGCATCACGTCGAACTCCGGCGGATTGGCCAGTAGTTCGTTGGTGGCGGCGAACTCCTCCTCCTTCATGCCCAGCCCGCGGTCCTCGATCTCGATCGTGACCCCGTTGGGCACCTGCTCACTGCGCAGGTGGACGCTGGTGTGCGGCGGCGAGAAGGTGGTGGCGTTGTCGACGAGCTCGGCGACGAGGTGGATGACGTCGGCGACGGCGGGGCCGCTCAGCGAGACGCGGGCGATGCGCTGGCGCTTGACCCGGGTGTAGTCGCCGGACTCGGAGATGGCGCCGCGGATCACGTCGATCAACGGCATCGGGCGGTGCCAGGTGCGTCCGGGCGACTCGCCGCCCAGGATCAGCAGGTTCTCGGCGTTGCGGCGGGAGCGCGTGGCGAGGTGGTCGAGCTTGAACAGTTCGGTGAGCTGCTCGGGGTCCTCCTGCTCGCGTTCCAGCCGGTCCAGCAGGCGCAGCTGGCGGTGGACGAGCGTCTGGCTGCGGTGGGCGATGTTGAGGAACACCCGGTTGACGCCCTCGCGCAGTTCGGCCTGCTGGACGGCGGCCTCGACCGCGGTGCGCTGGGCCGCGTTGAACGAGCGGGCGACCTCGCCGATCTCGTCCGGGCTCTGGGAGACCTCGGGCAGTTCGGCCGCGACGTCGACCTCCTCGTTGCGGCGCAGCCGTTCGACCAGCCCGGGCAGCCGGCGGTCGGCCAGCTCCTGGGTCTCGTCGCGGAGCCGGTTCAGCCGGGCCACCAGGCCTCGCGCCGCGCGGATGGAGATGGTGAAGGCGAGGGCGGAGACGGCGGCCACGCCGAGGCTGCCGGCCACGGCGAGCAGGATCGCCCCGTTGGCGATCTCGGCCTGGAGGTTACCGGCCCACCGGGCCTGCTCGGCGCCGAGCTCGGTGAGGGCGTCCTTGGTGGGCGCGTACACGGTGCGCCACTCCTCCTCGCCCACGGGCATCGAGGTGTCCTCGACCTGCCCGCCGGTGAAGGGGTCGGTGGTCGTGGCCACCACGCGGCCGGAGATCTCGCCCTCCAGCGCGACCAGGTCGCTCCAGCGCTCGTCGGCCCGGATGGCCTCCAGCCGCTCCGCCTGCTCGGGGCCCAGGTAGTCGCCGACCGCGCCGAGCATGGAGTGGTAGGCGCCGACCAGGCGGGTGAACTCCTGCTGGTCGGCGGTGCTGAGCTCGCCCGAGGCGAAGGCACGGGACAGCTGTGCGTCGGCCTGGGACATCAGGTCGACGGCGCGGAAGAGGTAGGTGGCGCTGAGCCCGGGGCCGACGGCCTCCTTGGAGGGGTTGAGCCGGGCCTGTTCGTCGAACAGGTCGGCGCCGGCCAGGATCAGCCCGTCGTAGTACTCCGACACGTCGTCGCGCGTCGCCTGACCGCTGTCCACGAGGGCCCGGATCTCGGGAACCCGATCGAAGCTCTCGCGCAGGTCCTCGATGCGCGTCTGGACCTTCGCGGGGGAGAACGGCAGGAGCCCCTCGAACTTGTCGAGGATCGAGGTCATCGAGGCGTCGGAGGCGGCGCGCGCCTCCTGGAGCGCGGTGGTGTGCTCGGCGGGGCGTTCCAGGTAGGCCAGCGTCGCCGACCGCTCGTCCATGAGAGAGGTGAGCGCGAGCGCGGAGGGCGTCAACAGCTCCTCGTTGCCCTTGACGATCGCGTACTGGACCGTCGCGCCGTAGAACAGGTAGCCGCTGACCACGAGCCACAGGGCCACCAGGGCGGCCGTGGGGACGAGGACGATTCGGTGGAGCCGGGTCCGGATGGACTGCTCCTTGCGTCGATCTGCTGCCTGCACTGTTCTCCTACTAGCCCGTGGATCGCCGTGCGCGTGGCGAGGGCGGCCGACGAGGGGACGGCGCGGCCCCGCCGGTGGGGCGGGTGCCCGGGTCCGGGGGCGCCACCGCTCAGGGGAGGCCGGGTGGGCGCAACGGAAAGAAGTCGCGGCTCCGCCAGAAGACGAATCCGGCCATCGGATCGTACCTTGTCTGTCCGAAACGGCATTCGCTTGGGTGACAGGGCCTTTGGACCTTAAACGGGTCATGTGTCGGTCTGTGATCGCCCCACGGGCGTTTGCCCATGTCGACGAGGAGAGGGGAGAGAGCGCGATAACGGAGCGAACGTGAAGAATTACCAAATAGTTACGCTTAGCGTCAGGCGTGTCACGCGACGGAGTGGCCGGGGGAGGACGGGAACGTTGGAGTAACCGTTCCGAACCGCCGCCGTGATGCAACCTGGTACGCCTGGCCTTCCTCCAACTTGCGCGGGCATACCTGGGCGAAGTTGGGCGGTTGAGATGGCAAACGGGACACCGCGGCGGAAACGTATCCTCCCCGCCACGATCGTCGCGCTCGTGGCGGTCCTTGTCATCGCGCTCGTACGCTGGGCCGCGGTCGGCGCCCCCTCCCTCCTTCGCCGGCTGTCCGGGGGAGAGCAGGCCCCTCACCGTCGTCTCCTCCCCGGAGAAGGCGCGGCTGATGGAGCGGTTCGCGGAGGAGTACGGCGAGACCGAGGCCGAGGGCGCCTGCGTCACGGTCGAGGTCGTCGAACAGGCGTCGGGCACCACGCTGGAGGCCATCGGGTCGGGGGAGTGGGACGAGGCCGAACTCGGCCCGCGCCCCGACGTGTGGCTCCCGGCCAGTTCCAGCTGGGTGCAGATCGCCCGAGACCGGCTCCAGGGCGGCGAACACGAGGCCCTCATCCCGCAGGATCTCCCCTCCATCGCCAACTCCCCGCTCGTCATCGCGATGCCCCGTCCCATGGCCGAGGCGCTCGGCTGGCCCGACGAGTCCATCGGCTGGTCGGACCTTCTGGAGCTGTCCACCGATGGCGAGGGCTGGGGCAGCGTCGGTCACCCCGAGTGGGGGGACTTCCGGATGGGCAAGACCAACCCCAATTACTCGACCTCCGGTCTCAATGCCACGATCGGCGCCTACTTCGCGGCCACCGGCCTGACCTCCGACCTGACCGTCGACGAACTCGCGTCGAGCCGGACCAGGGCCTTCGTCAGCGGGGTGGAGCGGTCCATCGTCCACTACGGCGACATCACCATGACCTTCCTGGCCAACCTCCAGCGCGCCGACGAGGAAGGACAGGGACTCACCTACATCTCCGCGGTCGCGGTCGAGGAGATGTCGGTGCTGCACTACAACCAGGGCAACCCGAGCGGCGACCCCGCCACCCTCGGGGACCACGCCGCTCCCGAGGTGCCGCTCGTCGCCGTCTACCCGGAGGAGGGCACCCTGATGTCGGACCACCCCTACGTGGTCCTGGACTGGGCCGACGACGCGCGGCGGACGGCCGCTGAGGGCTTCCTCGACTACCTGCTCGGCGCCGAGGTCCAGCAGACCCTCCTGGACAACGGCTTCCGCGACCACGAAGGGGCCACGGGAGACGCGCACACCCTTGACAACGGGCTGATCGCGGAAGAGCCCGGCGACCTGCTCACCCTGCCCTCCTCGGGGGTGCTCGACGAGATGCTGGGCAACTGGGCCGAGCTGCGCAAGCCGGCCGACGTCCTGATCGTCGTCGACACCTCCGGGTCGATGCAGCAGGAGGTCCCCGGCACCGGCAGGACCAAGCTGGAACTGGCCAAGGCCGCGGCGACGGACTCGCTGGAACAGTTCGCCGACACCGACGAGGTCGGTCTGTGGATGTTCAGCACCGAGCTGGGGGACGACGGGCGGGACTGGCGCGAACTCGCCCCGATCGCCCCGATGGGGGAGCGCAGCGACGGCCGAACCCATCGCGAGGAGATCGTCGAACGGGTCGAGGGACTGCCCGCGGCGGGCGGCACCGGCCTGTACGACACGGTCCTCGCCGCGCACCGCCACGTCTCGGCCGAGGGACGCGACGACGCGATCAACGCGGTCGTCTTCCTCACCGACGGGCGTAACGAGGACGCCCAGAGCGTCGGCCTGGAGGAGCTGATCGGGGAACTGGAGGCGGAGGCCGGCAGTGAGACCACCCGGGTCTTCACCATCGCCTACGGGGAGGACGCCGACCTGGAGACGGTGACCCGCATCGCCGAGACCACCGAAGCCGCCGCCTACGACTCCTCCGACCCCGAGAGCATCGGTGAGGTGTTCGAGGCCGTCATCTCCAACTTCTAGGCCATGCCCATGCGCGCACGTGCCCTGCTCCAGCGCAGGCTCACCGACCCCAGGGGCCTTCTCACCGGCGCGATCGCCGGCGGGCTGGCGTGGGCCGTCGGGGTTCCCCTCCTCGCCTCGGTCGCCGTCGCGGCGATCGTCTGGCTCACCTGGGTCCTCGTCCTCGGCTACCTCTTCCCCGAGGAGCCTCCGAACCGAGGGGCGGCCGCGCCGGCCGGTCCCGAAGCCGACGCGGTCCACCGGGCGCGGCGCGTCGCCGGGGAGGCCGCCCGGTCGGCCCGGCGGGCGGGGACGGCGGGCGTGGATGTGCCCGCGGCGTTCGCCTCCGTGGTCGCCGCGGTCGAGCGGCTCGCCGCCACCTCGCATCTGGTGGGGCTGCGCCTGGACGCGGCGGACCACCCGCCCCACCACCGGTTCCGGCACGAGGAGGTCCGCCACCGGCTGGCGGCGACCGTCCTGGGGCTGGAACGGCTCCTGGCGCTCCTCTCCGAGGCGGACGGGGAGCACGGGCGGTCCACGGTCGAGGCGGTGATGGTCGAACTCGGGGAGCTCGGTCACGGCGTGGCCGCCGCCGACCAGATCGCCGCCGGCATACTGCGCGAGCTTCCCCCGGAACACTCCGATCCGGCCGACCGTTGAGCGCACAGAGACGGGGTAGGGGACTCCGGCGCTCATCCGGACACATCGCGGAGTGGACTCATGGAGCTGTACCCGCTACTGCCCATCGTCGTGGGCCTGGCCCTGCTCGCGTGGGCGGCACGCGACCTGGGGCTCACCAGGTCGGGGATCCGGGCACCCGGCGAGATCGTGGGATATCAGGAGACAGGGCGCACCTCGCGCATGGTGGTGCGGTTCCGCACCCGTGACGGCCGCGACATCCTCACCACCGACGCCGGCACCGCCTGGGCCGCGGCCCGCACCGGCGAACCGGTCGTCGTCTCCTACGACCGGGCGCGGCCCGAACGGGCCAGGGTCGTCGAGGGGCCGTGGCAGAGCGGCGGGGTGCGGGCCATGGTCGGGATGCTGGGCGGTGCCTGCCTGCTCATCGGGGCGCTCATCGGGGTGTTCGCCTGGGGGTGAGCGAAGGCCCGCCGTTCGTCTCACCGGACCGGTCGTCCGCGCGGAGCATGCCCTCGACCATGCGGGCCACGGTCGTGTGCACCTCCTCCAAGGGACGGTCAGGTTGCAGGGTGCGCCAGTCCAGCGCCACGGTCAGCACCATCCCGAACAGGGCCGACGCCGCCACACCGACGTCCAGCCCGGCGGGCAGCTCTCCCTCGGCGGCCAGCTCCTCCAACAGCCCCGAGATGACGCCGATCGCCTTGGAACGGATCTGGCGCACGGCCGCGTACCACACCTGGTTGGTCCGCCACGTCTCGGCCATGAGCAGGCGGGCGAACGCCTCGTGCGTGCCGATGAACGCCAGCTCGGCCCGCAGCACCTCGGTCAGCGCGGCCCGGGGCGGGCCGGAGACGGCCGCGCGCAGATGCTCGGCGAGGCGGTCCACCCCCCACTCCAGGAGCGCGGTGAACAGCTCCGCCTTGCCGGCGAAGTTGTAGTAGACGGTCCCCTTCGCGACCCCCGCGCGCTCGGCGATCTGATCCACCGTGGTCGCGCCGAAACCATGTTCGGAGATCAACGTGATCGCTGCCTCGAACAACTTCTGCCGAGTCGCCTCACGGCGGGCGCTCATCGGATCTCCTCGTCGGTGGGGGCGGGCACAACCTCCATTATCGGCTCCGCGCGTCGCGTCCGGCCCGCTCACACCACCAGGGTCGGGTGCAGCCGTCCCAGGGTCCAGGCACGCCTGCGGGCCACGGCGATCCAGGTCAAGACGAGCGCCGCCACCAGGTAGCCCGTCAGGAGCGCGGTGGCCTGCCAGATCTCGGCGGTCTGGCCCCCGCTGATGAGGTGGCGCAGCGCCGCCACCGTCCTGTTCATCGGCAGGAAGGGGGCGACGGTCTGGAAGAAGCCCGGGCTGGTCTCCAACGGATAGGTGCCCCCCGATGAGGTCAGCTGCAATATCAGCAACACCAGCGCGATGGCCCGGCCGATCAGGCCGAACTGGACGTTGAGCCACTGGATCAGGGCGGCGAAGCTCAGCGCGCACAGCACCATCAGGGCCACGGTCGCCGGCCAACGGCGCGCGTCCAGGCCCAGGGCCAGGTGGAGCACCGACAGCATGACGATGACCTGGCCGGCGCCGATGGCCGCAGCGGGAAGCCACCCCGCCAGGGTGACGCGCCACGACCGAGCGGTGCTGGCCAGGGCCCGACCGGACACGGCGGGCAGGACCAGGTAGGTCACCATCGCGCCGGCCCACAGCGACAACGGCAGGAAGAAGGGCGCGAACCTCGTGCCGTAGTGGGGCGCCTCGTTGTCGACCCTCTCGCTCAGCCGTACCGGGTCGCTCATCATCGTCCGGTGCGTGGAACGTTCCCCCTGGTCATAGGTGGGGATCTGGTCGAGGCCGTTCGCCACGCCCTCCGACAGGCCGTGCGCTCCGTCACTGAGATCGCCCAGGCCGTCGGCGAGGGTGGTCGCGCCGTTGTCGAGGTCGTCGAGGCCGTCGGCGAGGGTGGTCGCGCCGTTGTCGAGGTCGTCGAGGCCGTCGGCGAGGGTGGTCGCGCCGTCGTTGAGGTCGTCGAGGCCGTCGGCGAGGGTGGTCGCGCCGTTGCCGAGGTCGCCGAGGCCGTCATCGAGCGTGCTCGCCCCCTGGGAGAGCGAGTCCAGGCCGTCGGCGAGGTCGGCCGCCCCGGCCGAGGCCGCGTCCAGCCCGTCGTCGAGCGTCCGGGCGCCCTCGGCGATTTCGGCCAGGGCCGCGTCGAGCTCGTCCACCGCGCCCACCGCCGCCTCGGCGTCGTCGGCGAGATTAGGCGCCTCGGCCGCGATCGCCGAGGCCAGCGCCGCCGCCTCGGTGGCGTCGGCGGCGATGGCGGAGATCCTCTCGTCGTTGTCGCGGACGAACGCCTCGACCGCGACCGCGCGGTCCACGGCGGTACGCGCGTCGGTGAGCAGCGCGTACAGCAGAGGATCGTCCTCGGCGAGCCGGGGATGGGCGTCGAGGTAGGCGCCGATCCGGCCGCCGACATCCGCCGTCCCCTCCTCCGCGGCGGAGACGGCGGTCGGCAGCTCCTCCAGCGCGGTGGCCAGCGCCGTCGCGGCGTCGGCCACCGCGCCGGCGCCGGCCTGGATCGCGGGGGCGTCGTCGCGCAACCGGGGGATCACCTCGGCGGCGATCGGGCCGAGCGCGTCGGCGGCCGCGGAGACCCGCTCGGAGGCCGCAGTGGCGCCGGAGGCCAGTTCGGCCGCCCCCGCGTCGAGTTCGGCCAGGCTCGCGGCGAGTTCGTGGGCGCCGTTGTCGGCGCTGGCGGTGCCCGAGGCGAGTGAGGCGGATCCGTTCTTGGCCTCCTCCAGTCCCGAGCCGAGCTCGTGGGCGCCGTTGTCGGCGCTGGCGGTGCCCGAGGCGAGTGAGGCGGATCCGTTCTTGGCCTCCTCCAGTCCCGAGCCGAGCTCGCCGGCACCGTCCCCGACGTCGGCGAGACCGGAGGCCAGCCGGTCCGCGCCGCTCTTGGCGTCGTCGGCCCCCTCGGCGAGTTTCGCGGTGTCGTGGGCGGCCTCCTCCGTCCGGCTGTGGATCTCGTTGAAGCCGAGGAAGATGCGGTCGAGGTAGCGCGCGGCGGCCGTCGCCCCCGCCGCGTCCTTGATCTCGACGAAGACGGCGCCGACCACCTCCCGCACGATGTAGCCGTTGGCGTCGTTGAAGTGGGCCTCCAGCTCCGCGGGGACCGGTTCGGCCTCGGGGTCGGCGGGCGTGGCGAGATGGGCGCTGAAGTCGTGGGGAATGGTCAGGGAAAGGTAGTAGCTGCCGTCGGCGACCCCCCGGGCCGCCGTCTCGGCGCCCACGGCGTGCCAGTCCAGATCGCCGCGTTTCAGCAGCTCGTCGGTGAGGTCCGCCCCCGCGTGCAGCCGGGAGCCGTCCACGGTGACGGCCCGGTCCTCGTTGACCAGCGCCACCGGAAGGCGCTCCAGTCGGTCGAACGGGTCCCAAAACGACCACAGGTACAGGCCGGAGTAGAGCAGCGGGATGAGGATGAGCGCGGCCAGCGTTGCGGCCGGCAACGGCGCCCGCAGGAAGGACAACAGCCCCAGGCCGGCGACGCGGGCCGAGGGCAGCACGCGAGGACTCACGGTCCGGTCACCTCCCCTCCTCCACCGGTTCCGTGTCGGGGCGCGCGTGCCGGGGCGGGCGCGGCCCCGTGTCCGGCTGGAGCGTCCGCACGTGGCCGCCGCGCGGCCGGGGCGGTCGGAGGGGAGCGTGGTCGGGGAGGCGCCCCTCCCCGCGGCGCGGCGTCGGGACCGGGGGCGCGGACCCCTCCTCCCGGGGGTGGGACCTTCCCCGAAGAGAGAGGGAGAGGAGACCGCGGGAGGGGGCACGGTGGGCGGGGACGTAGTGGGACGGGGCGCGGTGGGAGGGCAGCGGCTCCAGCGGTTCGGTGTCCTCGGCGGCGGCCGTCTCCTCGTCCGCGGTGCGGGCCGGGGGACGGCGCAGTTCCACCACCGCCGGTGCCACGTCCTCGGACGCCGTGGTGTCGGCGCAGGCGGTAACGATGGTGGGTCCGTCGTCGGCGAGGTCGCGCAGGGTCCGCCACAGGTCGCGTTGGTGGTCCGGTCCCAGCCCCAGGTCGAGGTCGTCCACCAGCAGGAGCCGGGGCTCCTCCAGGAGCGCCAGGGCCACCCCGAGCCGGCGCCGTTCGAGCGTGCTCAGATCTCGGACCAGCCGGCGTCCGTCCGACTCCGCCAACCCGGCCGACTCCAGCGCCGCGCCCGTCAGCGCGCCACGGGCCGGGCGCATCCGCAGGTGCAGCCGCTCGCGCAGGTGTTCGCGCACCCGCAACCGGTCGTCGAGGTCGTTCACCCCCTCGCTGACCCCCAGGGCGGCGATCCGCCGCACCAGCCGCGCCCTGTGGGGGAGCGCGTGGCCGTCCACGCGCAGGGAGCCGGAGGTGGGCCGCATCCGTCCGGCCAGCGTCAACAGCAGCGAGGTCCGTCCACAGCCCCGTTCGGCCCGGACGGCCGTCAGCGATCCGGGGGCGGCGTCCAAGTCGACGTCCTGGTACACCGGGCCCCTGCCCGTACGCAGCCCCAGCCCACGGGCCTCCACCCGCGCTCCCGTCGCCCGACGCATCCGTTCGGCCCCCTCGTCCCGCGTACCTCCGGCCCGGCCGGGCGGCTCGGGAGAGGACACGTTCCGCCGTGTCCTTCGAGCCTCACGGAGCGCAACGGGAAACTCAACGCGACGCGCGTGCCATTGGCCGAACCTGTGCCTTCCCGGTGGAAAGGCGGATCACGCAGGTCAAGAGGGAGGAACAGCCCGGGGCGGCGGTCCAATCCCGCCACCCCGGGCCTCGGCGGGCCGCTACCAGCTCGTCGGAACGGGCTTGCCCTCGCTGTAGCCGGCGGCGCTCTGCACGCCCACGGTCGCGCGCTCGTGGAACTCGTCCAGCGTGGTCGCGCCCGCGTAGGTCATGGAGCTGCGCACCCCGGCGACGATCTCGTCGACCAGGTCCTCGACGCTGGGCCGCTCGGGGTCCAGGTACATCCGGCCGGTGGAGATGCCCTCTTCGAACAGGGCCTTGCGCGCGCGGTCGAAGGGGGAGTCCTCGGCCGTGCGCAGCCGGACCGCGCGAGCCGAGGCCATGCCGAAGCTCTCCTTGTACAGGCGGCCCTGGGCGTCGCGCATCACGTCGCCCGGCGACTCGTAGGTCCCGGCGAACCAGGAGCCGATCATCACGTTGGACGCGCCGGCCGCCAGCGCCAGCGCCACGTCACGGGGGTGGCGCACACCGCCGTCGGCCCACACCGCCTTGCCGAGCTCACGCGCCGCGGCCGCGCACTCCAGCACCGCGGAGAACTGGGGCCGGCCGACCGCGGTCATCATCCGGGTGGTGCACATGGCACCCGGCCCCACCCCGACCTTGACGATGTCGGCGCCCGCCTCGATGAGGTCGCGGGTGCCCTCGGCCGTGACGATGTTCCCGGCGACGACGGGCACCTGGGGGTCGAGCGCGCGCACCTTGCGCAGCGCGGAGATCATCTTCTCCTGGTGGCCGTGCGCGGTGTCGAGCACGAGGACGTCCGCGCCGGCCTCCAGGAGCTGCGCGGCCTTGCCCGCCACGTCGCCGTTGACGCCCACGGCCGCGGCGACGCGCAGCGCCCCGTTGGCGTCGACGGCCGGCCGGTACAGGGTCGCGCGCAGCGCGCCGGTGCGGGTGAGAACGCCCACGAGCGCGCCCTCGGCGTCCACCACGGGGGCGAGACGGTGCCGGGAGTCGTGCAGCGTCCCGAACGCCTCCTTGGGGTCGGTCCCCGCCGTGATCGTCAACAGGTCGGCCGACATCACCTCGCGCAACTGGGTGAAGCGGTCCACGCCGGTGCAGTCGGCCTCGGTGACCACGCCGAGGGGACGGCGCTTGTCGTCGATGACGATGACCGCGTTGTGGGCCCGCTTGGGCAGCAGGTTGAGCGCGTCGCCCACCGTGCTGTCGGGGCCGAGCGTGATCGGGGTGTCGTGGACCAGGTCGCGTTCCTTGGTCCAGCGGATGACGTCGGCGACGACGTCCATCGGGATGTCCTGGGGGATCACGGCCAGGCCGCCGCGTCGGGCGATCGTCTCGGCCATCCGCCGTCCGGCGACCGCGGTCATGTTCGCGACTACGATGGGGATGGTCGTCCCCGTCCCGTCATGGGACGCGAGATCCACGTCCAGCCGGGATCCCACGGCCGAGCGCCGCGGAACCATGAACACGTCGCTGTAGGTCAGGTCGTGGTTGGGGACCTGGTTGTTCAGAAAGCGCACGCCTCTACCTCGGTCGTTGCTTCGGGGGATGGCGGGCGAACGTGTCCGTTCGGCCCACAACCCCTCTTACTTGTCAATTATGACCGCGCCGATTAGGTCACCCGGCATACCGTCTGGAATGATCTTCCGGCTGACACCCACCCTCCCCTCCCCCGGTCGTGTCCCCTTGCGACGCGCACGGTGACGTGGCGCGCGCCACCGGCGGGAGACCCGCAGGAGATGAGATGACGAGCTTCACACTCGCGGACGTCCGCGAGCGCACCTATAAGAAACGGGACGCGTGGTGGACGGTGTTCCTCGTCGACCCGCTCGCGTCCCGCCTGGTCGTGTGGACCGCCAACCACACCAACATCACGCCCAACCAGATCACCTTCGGCGCGGGCGTGCTCGGCCTGGGGTCGGCGATCTGCTTTGCCCTCGCCGACTGGCCCTGGCTGGTGGCCGGCGCGATCCTGTTCCACCTGAGCTTCGTGCTCGACTGCATGGACGGCAAGATCGCCCGGCTGAAGAACAACGGTTCGGTGTTCGGCGCGTGGGTGGACTTCATCTTCGACCGCATCCGGTTCTTCGGGTGCATGCTCGCCCTGCTCGTCGGACAGTGGGCGGCCACCGGCGAGGTGGTCTACCTGCTGTTGACGCCGGTGGTGACCTTCGTCGACCTGCTGCGCTACCTCAACGGATCACAGGTCGCCAAGACCCGGCAGAGCATGCGGGAGAAGCTGCGCGCCGCGGCCACGGGGAGCCCGGCCGACACCGCCGGTGACGACCCGGAGAGCACCGAGACCGCCGAGCAGCCCATCGACGCGGCGCCGGCGACCGCGGGGGACGGCGCGCCGGTGGTGTTCATGGAGGAGGTCCTGCGGGAGAACCCCGACCTCGACGCCGACCAGGTGCGGTCGGGGGCGCACCTGTCGGGGGCCCGCGTCATCGACGTCCACCAGGGGTTCAGCCGCAAGTTCGGCTGGTACGAGCGGGTGCGCGCCTTCCTGCTGCGCAGCCGGGTGCGTCCGCACCTGTTCAGCGGCATCGAGTTCGAGATGTTCGTGTGCGTGCTGGCGCCCCTCACCGCGCTCCTCGCGCCGATCTCGCCGCTGCCCGGCCTGATCGTGCCGGTCGTGGTCCTCTCCTGCGCGGCCCTGCTGTTCTTCGAGGTCGTGATCGTCTACAAGCTGTGGCTGGCGACCCGGGACTTCACCAAGGAGATGAACCGCATCCAGGCCGGGTGAACCGGTGCGGCAACGGGGGCCGGGTCCACGAGCGGACCCGGCCCCCGCCGACGTTCGGGCCTCCGGCGGGAATTCAGGAGCCCTGGGGGGATCTCGGCTTGGAGGGGCGCAGGATCAGCGGCCCCACCTTCGGTTCCACCGCCCAGGAGGTGGCCCGCCGCACCCACGGGGTCATGCACAGCAGTGTCAGCCCGACCGCGGCCACGCCGACCACCACGAGTCCGGACAGGCCCGACAGGTGGTCGTACAGCCCGAAGTACTGGGCGAACCGGATCGGGAACCCGTGCAGCAGGAACGCGTACATCGTCAGCGCCCCCAGGCCGGTGAACCAGGTGGCGCGGCGCGGGGTCAGCGCCAGCAACGCCGCGGTCAGCACGGCCGCCGTGACGAGCAGGAAGAGCCGGATGGGCAGCCCCAGCGGGAAGAGCTCGATGTCGCGGTCGGTCAGGCTCCTGCTCCAGAACAGCCACGTCGGGTGCAGCTCCGGCTGGAGGAACAGGTAGGTCGCCACGGCGCTCGCCGCCACCGTGACCACCGCGCACACCCGCACCCAGGTGCGCTGGAGGAACGCGAAGTGGCGGGGTTCCAGGAACAGGCCCGCAACGAAGAACGGCAACAGGCTGAGAATGCGCGGCAACGCCATGACGGTGCCCAGGTCGACCACTGCGGCACAGCACGAGATCGCGATCGAGATCAGCACGGGGTGGCGCACCCGGTACCAGAGGGGGACCGTCAGCCGCCACACGAACAGCGCGGCGAGGAACCAGGTCAACCACAGCGCCTGGAGGGGCGAGCCGGGGATGTCGCGCCCGACCCACAGCGACTGCAGCGCGTAGAGGAACCAGAACACCAGGTACGGCGCGGCCACGGTGGTCAGCAGTTTGTCGAGCCGGCGCGGGGAGGCGTCGAAGGACTTCGACAGGTAGCCGCTGATCAGCACGAACGCCGGCATGTGGAACAGGTAGATCCAGAAGTACAGCACCTCGGCGGAGCGGGAGTTCTCCAGGGGGCTGATCGCGTGGCCGATCACGACCAGGCCGATGAGCAGGAACTTGGCGTTGTCGAGCAGCGCGTCGCGCTGTTTCGGGGGAGGAGGCGCGGGACTCCCCTCCCGCGTCCGGGCATGGTCGAGGGGGGTTGACGGGGAAGACGAGGGCACGGAAACTCCGGTCGTTGTTCTGTGTCGACGCGACGGGCGGAGCGGGTCGCCCACAGCGGGTTCACCCACAGGGGATCGCCGGTCCTCCGCCATGGCGAAGCCGGCCCTTAGCGCACAAACCTGTGGAATCGCTGGGACGGACGTTACTCCTTCGTGGACACTTGATTCCACTTTGATCTTGATCCGCTGGGGACGAACCTTCTCATCGGGAGCGAACCCGCACGAGGGGAGCGGTGCGCCGCACCCGCGTTTGAGATTCGTCATCCCTGGCGGGAGAATCGGCGCGGCGGAGCGCCTCATGTCCGGGGCACCGCCGCGCCCCAGGCCCGTACCCGATGAAGGCGGTGGAAGCAGTGCCGCAGGCGGTCGATCCACAACGTGTCGCCCAGCACGGCGAAGCGGTGATGCGACTCGTTGACGAGATCTTTCCGCTCGTCGAGGGGTTCTACGTTGACCTGCACCGCAATCCCGAGCTGTCGCACCAGGAGCACCGCACCTCGCGGGCCGTCGCCGAGTGGCTGTCGCGCGCCGGGTTCGAGGTGGCCTCGGGCGTCGGCGGCACCGGCGTCGTCGGTGTGCTGCGCAACGGCCCCGGGCCCACCGTGATGCTGCGTGGCGACATGGACGCGCTGCCGGTGGAGGAGAAGACCGGCCTGCCCTACGCCAGCACCGCGCGCGGTGTCGACAGCGAGGGCAACGAGGTCCCGATCATGCACGCCTGCGGCCACGACGTGCACACCGCCTGTCTCGTGGGCGCCGCCGACCTGCTGGCGAGCACCCGCGAGCGGTGGAGCGGCACCCTCATGATCGTCGCCCAGCCCGCCGAGGAGATGATCGACGGCGCGCAGGGCATGCTCCGCGACGGCGTGTACGAGCGGTTCGGCCGGCCCGACATCGCGCTCGCCCAGCACGTGGGTCCACAGCCGGCCGGCCTGATCGCCCACCGCGCCGGCGTCATCCTGGGGGCCGGCGCCACCCTGCGGGTCCGCGTGTTCGGCTCCGGCGGGCACGCCTCGCGGCCGCACAACGCGATCGACCCGGTGGTCATCGCGGCCTCCATCGTCACCAGGCTGCAGACCGTGGTGTCGCGCGAGATCGACCCGGCCGACAGCGCGGTGGTCACCGTCGGCGTGCTCAGGGCGGGCAACAAGGCCAACATCATCCCCGACGAGGCCTACCTGGAGGTCAACACCCGCTCCTTCGACGAGCGGGTGCAGCGGCGTCTCCACGCGGCCATCGAGCGGATCGTCCGGGCCGAGGCCGCCGCCTCCGGAGCGCCCCGCGAGCCCGAGATCACCCTGGTCCAGCAGGCCGGCGTCACCCGCAACGACCCCGCGCACACCGCCGCGCTGGCCGCCGCGCACCGTGCCTACCTGGGCGACGCCTACGTCGTCGACATGCCCGAGCCGTTCACCGGCAGCGAGGACTTCGGCGACTTCGGGCTGTCCGACGGCCCCGACCCCGTGCCCTACGTGTTCTGGTTCATCGGCGGGACCCCGCACGACGTGTGGAACGCGGCACCGGGGAGCACCCCCTACGAGAAGCTCGCCGGGGTGCCCGGCAACCACTCGCCGTTCTTCGCCCCCGACCGCGAACCCACCCTGCGCGTCGGCCTGGCCGCGCTCACCCTGGGGGCGCTCACCTACCTGGGGCACACCTCGCCCCGGCCGCCGGCCGAGACGGCGACGGCCGGCCACCCCTCCCTCCTGGGCGAGCCGTCCGCGCCCGTCCCCGCCCCGGCCGGGGAGTCCGTCGTGGAGGAGGAGCCCGAGCTGGATTCCACCCGCGACGCGGACATGGCGGCCCTGCTCGCCGAGGAGGACCCGGCCGACGAGGGCCGGGCCGACGAGGGCCGGGCCGACGAGGGCCGGGCCGACGAGGGCCGGGCCGATCGGGCGGGGCTGCCGCAGGAACCGCCTCCGCCGCCCACGGGGCCCACGCGCGGCACCGACACCGGTCCCGGCCGGCCGCCCACGGGCCCGCAACAGCCCGTGGGACCGCAGCCGCCCACGGGGCCGGCCTTCCCCGCCCCTCCGCCGTCGGGTCCGCCGGTCGCCGCCCCGCCGCCCGCGTCGGGAGAGGACCCGCTGAGCGACGATCTGCCCTACCCGTACCGGGAGTGACCCGGTCGGGCCGAAGGGATTTCGCGGAGGGGCCCGCGCCACGACAATGAGCCCATGCCCGTCCTGCGCTGGGGTGACCGCGACCGGCGGCGCGCCCTGCGCCATCCCCGGGAGAACGCGCTGCTGGCGCTGTGCGTGGTCGTGACCGTGTTGACGATCGTGGGCACGCTCAACCGCGTCTTCGATGGGGACACCGGGCGCCCCCTCCTGCTTCTGGGCATCCCGGCCCTGGTCTACTTCACCCGCGGGCAGCTCTACGCCCGCCAGCGGGTCAACGGGGTGCGCATCGGCCCCGGGCAGTTTCCCGAGGTCCACCGGATGGTGGTGGACGCGGCCCGTTCCTTCGGCCTGCCCGATGTCCCCGACGCCTACGTGGTACCGGGCAACGGGCGGATCAACGCCTTCGCCTCGGGACACGGGTTCCGTCGTTACGTGGCGATCCACAGCGATCTGTTCGAGATCGGCGGACGCATGACCGACCGCGACGCGCTGCGCTTCGTCATCGGCCACGAGGTGGGCCACATCGCGGCGGGCCACGGTTCGTTCTGGCGTCAGCTGGGCGTGTCCATCGCCGAGTTCGTCCCCGGGGTGGGGGCCGGTCTGAGCCGGGCCCAGGAGTACACGGCGGACAACTACGCCTACGTGTTCTGCCCCGAAGGGGTGGAGGGGCTGCGGGTCCTGGCCGCGGGCAAGTACCTCTACCGGCGGGTCGACTTCGACGACATCGTCGCCCGCGCCCACACCGACCAGGGGTTCTTCGTGCTGCTCGTCAACTTCCTGTCCAGCCATCCCATCAACACCTGGCGGTTCGCGGCGTTGCGGGACCGGGAGCGGCCGGGCCGGCTGCTGTGACCGTGGAGCGTTCGCGTGGCGGGGGTCAGGGGGCGCGCACCGCCTCCACCGGGGAGCGCCCGCCGGTCAGGACCGTCGCCGTCCGCGCCCCGGGTGGATCGTGGGCCAGCACGGCGGCGATGCCGACCGCGGCCGCCGGCTCGACGAGGAGGCCGAGGGTGTCGCGGAGCAGGCGCAGCGCGTCGTCGATGGCCTTCTCCTCGACGAGGAGCACGTCGTCGACGACGTCGCGCATCCACTCCACCGCCTCGGGCGTGGGCGAGCGCACGGCCAGGGAGGTGGCGAAGGTGCGCGCGTGCGCGGTGGCCATCGGTGATCCGGCGCGCCAACTGTGGGCCATGGCGGGGGCGCCGGCCGCGCACACGCCGATCACGCGGGTGCGGGGGGAGCGCGCCTTCAGCCAACGGCCGACGCCGGCGGCCAGCGCGCCGCTGCCGACCGGGAGGAGGACGGTGTCGGGGCGTAACGGCGCGAGTTCCACGCCGATGGTCCCGGCGCCTTCGGCGATCCGGGCCTCCCGCCCCTCCTCGATCAGGACGAGGTCGCCGCGTCCGCGGGTGTAGACGCTCGCGGCGTGCCGGGCGTCGTCGATGTCGCGCCCCTCGACGACGACGCGGACGCCCAGCCCGCGCAGCCGTGAGATCTCGGCCGGGGCGGTGCCGACCGGCGCGAAGACGCAGGCGCCCAGGCCGCGGCGGCGGGCCACCTGGGCCAGCGCCCGGCCGAAGTTGCCGGTGGAGGCGCACACCACCGTCCTGGTCTCCTTGGTGTGGCCGAGCAGGAAGTCCGCGCCGCGTCCCTTGAACGAGCGGACCGGGGTGAGCGTTTCGATCTTGACGAATACCTCGCGTCCCAGGCTTCGGGAAAGCGATTCGTCGGCGAGGTGGGGGGTGTCGCGGAAAACGGGGTCGATGAGGCGGCTGGCCGCTTCGATTCGGTCCAGGCTGAGGGCAGCGTTCGGCATGTGCGCATGGTAGAGCGCGGCGAATTCATCCCGTGGTGGACTCTCTGCCTGTTGTCCGGGCATGCGGCTTTCCGCCGACTTTCCCGTTGATACCGGTCTTCCCCGCGCCTCGATACGGTCGGGGCGCAACCGGGTGGACCGGACCGTCAGCCGCGGTGCGCGGTGGCCCGGACCGCGGCGAGGGCGGTGGCGGCGGCGCGGTCGGCGTCGTCGAGTCCGACCGGCTCACGGCTGACGAACAGCCGGTAGTACAACGGCGCGACCGCCGTGCGGACCAGGTCCACCGCGTCGACGTCAGCGGGCAGTTCGCCGCGCTCCACCGCCCGGGCGACGGCGACGGCGCAGCGCCGGTGACGGACGGCGAAGAACCCGCGCAGGGCCGCCGCGGCGCGTTCGGACTGGAAGGCCGCGGCGATCACGGCGGAGGGGACCGGGGCCTGCGGGCCGGTGAAGCCCCGCACCACCTCGCGGGCGATCTCGCGCAGGTCGCCGTCGATCGTCCCGGTGTCGGCCGGCAGCCAGGTGTCGTCGTTCGCGGCGTCGAGGGCGTCGCAGAGCAGGCCGTCAACGCCGCCCCAGCGCCGGTACAGGGTCGTCTTGTGGACGCCGCACCGACGGGCGACGCCCTCGACGGTCAGCCCGCCATAGCCGTATTCGCCCAGTTCGGCCAGTGTCGCGGCCACCACGACCGCCCGGGTGCGGGCGGTCCGTCCGCCGGGCCGTCGGGTGCCGGGCGTGTTCTCGTCCTCCATGGAACGCGATTCTCCGGTTGCGTCGGGAGCGGAAATGGTCCAGGATCAGCTTAACGCAACTAAAGTTGCCTTAGGTTCGTACGTGAGGAGACACCAGTCATGGACCTGCGAGGACGCGCCCCTTCCCCCACCCCTCGCGCGCCACACGGCCGCGCCCGAAGCGATCGGAGTCCTCTTTGCCTACTCAGCTCTCCCTGCGTGACGTCACCGTCTCCTACGACGGGAGACTGATCCTCGACCGGATCTCCCTGACCGTCACCCCCGGCGAGCGTGTCGGGGTCGTCGGCGACAACGGCGCCGGCAAGTCCACCCTCCTGCGCCTGATGGCCGGCGAACAGCAGCCCGACAGCGGAAGCGTCACCGTGGACGCCGACAACGGTGTCGGCCACCTCGGCCAGGTCGTGGCCCTGCCCGGGGAACACACCGTGGGCGAGGCGATCGACACCGCCCTGGCCGACCTGCGAGCCATGGAACGGCGCATGCGCGAGTTGGAGACGGTCCTCGACCAGGCCCGTCCCGCCGATCTCGCCGCCTACGGCGACCTGCTCTCCGCCTTCGAGGCGCGCGGCGGATACGAGGCCGACGCCCGCGTCGCCGCGGCCCTCGACATCCTCGGCCTGGCCGGAATCGGCCATGACCGCCCCCTCTCCACCCTCTCCGGGGGACAGCGCGTCCGGCTCGCCCTGGCCGGCCTGCTCGCCGCCCCGCCCGAGATCCTCCTGCTCGACGAGCCCACCGACCACCTCGACGCCGACGCCACCGCCTGGCTGGAGGAACGGGTGCGCGCCCACCGGGGCACCGTCGTCGCCGTCTCCCACGACCGTCTCTTCCTGGAACGCACCGCCACCGCGATCCTGGAGGTCGACGCCCAGCGCCGTACCGTCGTGCGCCACGGCGACGGCTACGCCGGCTTCCTCCAGGGCAAGGCCGCGGCCCGCCGGCGGTGGGAACAGGACTACGAGCGGTGGTGCGGCGACGTGGAACGCCTCACCGCGCAGGTCGCCCTCACCGCCCGGCAGGTCGCCCCCGGCCGTGCCATCAGGGACAACAACAAGATGGCCTACGATCGGGCCGCGGGCCGGGTCCAGGGGTCGATGTCCGCCCGCATCCGCAACGCCCGGGAACGGCTGCGCCGCCTCCACGCCGACCCCGTGCCGCGCCCGCCCGACCCCCTGCGCTTCACGGCCCGCCCCGGCGGCGGCGAGACGCGGGGCGTGCTCGTCGGAATGGCGGACGTGGCGGTCGGCGACCGGCTCGCCGTCGCCCACCTGGAGATCGAGGCGGGACAGCGCCTCCTGGTGCGCGGCCCTAATGGGGCCGGCAAGACCACCCTGCTGCGGGTGATCGCCGGACAGGTGCGGCCCGACCGGGGCGTGGTACGCCGCCGCGGCCGGATCGGTCTGCTCCCCCAGCACACCGTGGTCACCGACCCCGGACGGACCCTGCTGGACGCCTTCGCCGCCGGAAGGCCCGGCACCCTTGAGGAGCACGCCGAACGGCTGCTGTCGTTCGGCCTGTTCCGCCCCGACCGGCTGGAGGCGCGGCTGGGGACGCTGTCGACCGGGCAGCTGCGCCGGCTCTCCCTCGCCCGCGTCCTGGCCGCCGACACCGACCTGCTGCTACTCGACGAACCCACCGACCACCTCTCCCTCGACCTGGTCGAGGAGCTGGAGGAGGCGCTGAGGCACTACCCGGGGGCGATCGTCGTCGTCTCGCACGACCGGGCGTTGTGCCGCGCGTTCGCCGGTGCCGAGCTGTGGGTCGAGGAGGGCCGGGTCGTGGCGCCACCGCGGAGCCGATCGCGGGAGGAGGTGCCCGCCGGGAGACGGGGGTGAGCGCCGCGCCGCCGCGCCGGCACGTGTGGGGGCCGCCCCGATCGGGACGGCCCCCAGCGGCGGACGGGTCTCAGCGCGCCCCGGCCTTCGGCGTGACGTACCTGTCCGCCAGGTGCCGGGGCAGCGCCTCGTGGCGCAGGTAGCGCCGGCTGAACGTGCCCGTCCCGTGGGAGACCGAGCGCAGGTCGATCGCGTAGCGCGCGATCTCCGCCTGCGGGACCTCGGCCCGGATCAGGGTGCGCCCGCCGGGCAGGGACTCGGTGCCCACCACCCTGCCCCGCCGGGAGCTCAGATCGCTCATCACCGCGCCCATGTAGGCGTCGGCGACGACGACCGACAGCTCGTCCACCGGTTCCAACAGGGTGACCTGCCCCTTCTCGGCGGCGTCCCGCAACGCCAGCCTCCCCGCCTTCTGGAAGGCCATGTCGGAGGAGTCCACCGAGTGGGCCTTGCCGTCGTAGAGGGTCACCCGGATGTCCACCACCGGGTACCCGGGCCCCACCCCCTGCTCCATCTGGGCGCGCACGCCCTTCTCGACCGAGGGCACGTACTGGCGCGGCACGACGCCGCCGACGATCTCGTCGACGAACTCCAGCCCCGACCCCGACGGCAGCGGCTCGACCTTGATGTGGCAGACCCCGTACTCGCCGTGGCCGCCGCTCTGCTTGACGTTGCGTCCCATGCCCTGCGCCGGGATCGTGAACGTCTGGCGCAGCGGGATGCGCACCTCCTCGGTCTCGACCTCCACCCCGTAGCGGTGCGCGAGCCGGTCCAGGGCCACGTCGAGGTGGGCCTCGCCCATGCACCACACCACCAGCTGGTGCGTCTCGGGGTTGACCTCGACCCGCAGCGTGACGTCCTCGGACGACAGTCGCGCCACCGCCTGGGCGAGCCGGTCCTCCTCGGAGGCGTGTGCCGCGTGCACGGCCACCGGCAGCAGCGGGTCGGGGAACGTCCACGGCGGCATCAGCAGGGGACGCTCCCTGTCCGACAGGGTGTCCCCCGTCTCGGCGTGCGCCAGCTTGGCCACGGCGCAGACGTCACCGGCCAGGACCTCGCCCACCGGCCGGGACCGGTTGCCCAACGGCTCGGCGAGCGCGCCCACCCGTTCGTCGGCGTCGTGGTCCTCGTGGCCGCGATCGGCCAGGCCGCGTCCGCACACGTGGACCGACGAGTCGGGGCGCAACCGCCCGGAGAAGACACGGACCAGGCTGACCCGGCCGACGTAGGGATCGCTCACCGTCTTGACGACCTCGGCCAGCAGCGGCCCGTCGGGGTCGCACGTCAGGTCGGAGACCGGGCGCCCCTCCGGCGTGGTCACCGGCGGGATCGGCCGTTCGGGCGGGGAGGGGCAGGCCCGGGGCAGCTCCTCCAACAGCTCGGCCACGCCCACGCCGGTGGTGGCCGAGACCGCGAGCACCGGGTGCAGCCCGCCGCGCGCGACCGCGGCCTCCAGGTCGGTGATCAGCAGCGTCGCGTCGAGTTGCCCGCCCTCCATGTAGCGGTCCATGAGCGTCTCGTCCTCGCTCTCCTGGATCACGCCTTCGATGAGGGCGTCGCGCAGCGGCCCGGCCTGCGCGGCGATCTCCTCGGGCAGCCCGTCACGGACCGTCCGCTCGGCTCCCGTGTGGTCGGTGTAGCGCCCCGACAACAGGGCCGCCAGCCCGCGCACGGTGCGCTCGTCTCCCTCGCCGGAGACCACCGGCAGGTAGGCGGGGACGACCCCCTCGCCGAACGCGGCCCGGCACTGTTCGACGACGCCGTCGAAGTCGGCCCGGTGGTGGTCGATCTTGTTGATCGCGACGGCGCGCGGCATCCCGATCCGCGCGCACTCGTCCCACAGCAGCCGGGTGCGCCCGTCAACGCCGTCGATCGCGGAGACCACGAACAGCGCGGCGTCCGCGGCGCGCAGTCCGGCGCGCAGGTCACCGACGAAGTCGGCGTAACCGGGTGTATCGATCAGGTTGACCTTGACGCCGCCGACCCGGACGGGGGCGATGGCGAGGTTCACCGACCGCTTCTGCCGGACCTCCACGTCGTCGTGGTCGCTGACGGTCGTGCCGTCCTCGACCCGGCCGGCGCGTTCGATCGTCCCGGAGGCCGACAGCAACGCCTCGACCAGCGTGGTCTTTCCGGAGCCGGAAGGGCCGACCAGCGCGACGTTGCGGATGTTCGCGGGCTGATCGGCCGTGGGCGCCCTGCCGGCGGTGACCGTACCGGATTTGTCCGCCATGGTGCATCACTCCCATGGGAAGAGACAGATGTCCCGCGTCCTGTGTGACAGGGGACACCTTCTACGGTCACCCCCCATCGGCACATCCCGCAAGGGGGAAAACACGACACGCCGGGGCGAAAGCCCAGGTCATCCGGCTACGTAGGAGATTCGGAGAAGGAGGGGATCCGGGTGCGCCGCCGGGACCCGAACGGCCCTCGCGATCTCTTAGGCTGTGGCCCGTGCCATGGAGCGAGAGCGTTCCCCAGTTCAGTACGGCCGCGACGATCATCGGCATCGTGTTGGTGGCCTACGCGGCGGTCGGTGAGCCGCTGCTGGGCCGACGCGGGTTCGCCCGGCTGGAGCGAAGACGCCCCTCGGACCCGCGCGCGCTGACCCGGCTGTACCGGACGACGATCGGCGTCGAGTGGACCTGGACCGCGCTCATCGTCGTCGCGGTCCTGCTGTCCCCGGGAGTGCGGGCCCAGCACCTGGGCCTGCGCGCGCCCAGCCAGTGGGGGCCGCTGCTGGCCGCGGTCATCGGCTTCTGCCTGGCGGCGTTGGTGCTGTGGCTGCTGACGCGCGACCGTGGCGCCTCGGGCGGGTCCCGGCGCTCCGGCCGCGCGGGCGGGGGCGGGCGCGCGGGCGGAGCGCCGTCGTCGTCGCGCGCGACCCCGGGCGGGCACGTCATCACCACGCTCGCGCCGCGCTCGCGGACCGAGCGGCGGCTGGGGATCGGCCTGGCCGTCACAACGGGGATCTGCGAGGAGCTGCTGTACCGCGGTCTGTTCGTCGCCTTGGGGGTGTCCCTGGGGCTGCCGTTGTGGGCCGCGGCCGTGGCGTCGTGCGTCCTGTTCGCGCTCGCCCACGTTTACCAGGGCTGGTGGGGGCTGGTGGGCCCCGGGCTGCTCGGCGCCCTGTTCATGGTGCTCTACCTGGGGACGGGAAGCCTGCTCATCCCCGTCGTCCTGCACATCCTGCTGGACACGAGGGCGCTGCTGCTGACCGGAACCGGCCGCCGCCACCGCGCGCCGGAGCTGTAGCCGGCCCGGGGCGGACCTGCCGGGACGGGGCGCGGCACCGTCCTCCCGCGTTCTCGGGTGGTTAGAGGCGCGATGCTCCGGTTCGCCGGCGAGGTGATCGATCCCGCCGCCGACGCGGGGCGCCCACCGGGGCCGCGTCCTGTCCGGCGGACCGTCTCCCGCGGGGACCGGTGCCGTCCGGCCGGGTGGCGGCCTGTCGCCGTGCCTCGAGTGGGCGGTCGCCCTCGTCGCCGACGGGTGTTGGGTCCGGCCGGCTCCGTGGCCGGCCGATCGTCGGGGGAGGCGAGGTGGTCGAGCCGCTCCGGCGAGGAGGCGCGCGGTGGCCCGGGACCCCAGCGCGGCCGATCCCGCGGGTCCGCATCCCGGGCCGTGGAGGGCCACGAGGAGACAGCCCGCCGCGTTCCCGCCCTCGCGCCGCCGTGCGGCGACGCGAGAGGGCTCCGGAGGTGACCGGTCTGACGTTGCCCCTGAAATTGTACGACCGTACAATTGTGTACAGCCGTACAAAAGGAGTTCGTCATGGCCTGGATCCTGCTGATCATCGCGGGGCTGCTGGAGACCGTCTTCGCCATCGCCCTGAAGATGAGCGAGGGATTCACCCGACTGTGGCCCACGGTCACCTTCGCCGCCGCCGCGGCGTCCTTCACCCTGCTCAGCCTGTCCCTGCGCTCCCTGCCCGTCGGCACCGCCTACGCGGTGTGGACCGGTCTGGGGGCGTCGGGCACCGCGGTCTTCGGCATGATGTTCCTGGGCGATCCCGTCCAGGTGCTGCGTATCGTCGCGATCGTGCTCATCCTGGCGGGGGTCGTCGCCCTGCAACTGGCGGGCGGCGGCGCCCACTGACGACCCGAGGGAGGAGGCGGCGTGACCGAACGCGGCGAACGGCGCAAGGCCGAACTGGTGGAGACCGCGGTGGACATCATCCTCGGCGAGGGCTTCGCCGCGCTGAGCCACCGGGCGGTCGCCGCGCGCGCCGGCGTGCCGCTCGGCTCCACCACCTACTACTTCGACTCGCTGGAGGACCTCACCGTCCAGGCGCTGGTCCGCCTCGGCGGCAGGTTCCGCGCCCACGCGGAGGAGGTCCTGGCCGGATTCGAGCCGGGAGGGGAGCGCGAACTCGCCGCGGCCCTGGTCCGCATGGTCGCCGGGCCGGTCGGCGAACCCGGCGCGCTCGCCTTCTACGAGCGCTACGTCCAGGCCGGACGCCACCCCGCCTACGCCGGTGTCGTACGCGACTGGAACACCGACCTGGTCCGCGTGATCGTCTCGCTCTTCGCCCGAGCCGGACGGGACGTCGACTCCGACGACGCGAGGCTGGCCCTCGCGCTCACCGACGGCCTGCTCGTCAACGCCGGCGGCGAGGGCGTGGCCGACCCGGAGGGGGCCGCCACCACCGCCCTCGCCGCGGCGCTCCCCCGCCTGTTCCCCGCCTGATCCGGACGGCGGGCGCGGCGCCCGTCCGGGGAGACGCCGGTGGGGAGGCGGGATCAGGCGTCCTCCGGTGGAGGGGCCGGCCGCGGCCTATCGGGGTGTTCGGCCTCCCGGTTCACTGGCCATGGCCGGCCCGCCGCCTCGGTGAGCGGCGCGGACACCGGGCGGGCGTCGTGAAACCGGCCCCGCCGGGCCGACGTGGAGACGCCGCGCCCCGACCGGCTCCAAGGAGCCCGGACGCGACCGCCCGCCCAAGGCCGCGCGACCGGGCACGCGGCGGGCGCGGCGCCCGTCCGGGGAGACGCCGGTGGGGAGGCGGGATCAGGCGTCCTCCGGTGGAGGGATCGGCCGCGGCCTATCGGGGTGTTCGGCCTCCCGGTTCACTGGCCATGGCCGGCCCGCCGCCTTGCTGAGTCGCGCGGACACCGGGCGGGCGTCGTGAAACCGGCCCCGCCGGGCCGACGTGGAGACGCCACGTCCGGGCCGGCTCCAAGAAGTCCGGACGCGACCGCCCGCCCAAGGCCGCGCGACCGGGCACGCCGATGAACCCCGGTGCCGCTCCCGGCCACCGGCCACCGGCCCGCGCGCCCGGACCGGTGGGGCCCGCACCACGCCCGATCACCGGCCCACCCCCCTGACCCCGGAAACGGGATGCGGCAGGATGGGACGGTGTCCGACCTCCTGCCCGGCACCACGCCGTCCCACCCCGAGCCCGCCACCCTGCTGACCTCTGATGGCGTCTCCATCGACGCGGCCCTGCTGCGCGGCACCGCCACGCGCCCGGTCGCCATCGCCGTCGCCAACGGCTTCACCGGCACCTGGCGCAACCCCGGCAGCCGCATGATCGCCCGCAGCCTCCTCGCCGTCGGAGACGTCATGGTCTTCGACTTCCGGGGCCACCACTCCTCCGGCGGTGAGTGCACGGTCGGCGACCGCGAGATCCACGACCTGGAGGCGGTCGTCGGCCACCTGCGCGGCCTCGGCTACACCCGTGTGGCCACCGTCGGCTTCTCCATGGGCGCGGCCGTCGCCGTGCGCCACGCCGGCACGTTCGGCGGCGTGGACGCCGTGGTCGCCATCAGCGGTCCCAGCCGCTGGTTCTACCGGGGCACCCCCCGTATGCGGCTGCTGCACTTCGGGGTCGAGAAGCCGGCCGGCCGGTGGTTCCTGCGCACCGCCCGCCGGGTCCGCGTCACCGACCGGGAGTGGGACCCGGTTCCGCCCGACCCCACGGAGCTGGCCGCCGCGATCGCCCCGGCGCCCCTGCTCGTCGTGCACGGCGACGCCGACGCCTACTTCCCGGTGGAACACGCCCTGCGCATCCACGAGGCGGCGCGCGAACCGAAGGAACTGTGGATCGAACCGGGCATGGGCCACGCCGAGCGGGCCATGACCCCCGAACGGGCCGAACGCGTCGCCCGGTGGCTGGCCGCGCGTCTGGACGGCGCTTCGGGGCCGGCGCCGGAGGGGAAGTGAGCCCCCGAGGGCGCGGGGCGGACCGGGACGCGAAAGGCGGCACGTTCGCTCGCCCCGGCACGCCCCGGTGACCCCGCCCCGGCGCGGCGTGCGCACGCCGGCCTTCCGGCTCCTCATCGCCGCCACCATCGCCACCTTCAGCGGCTACGTCCTGCTGCTGCCCGTCGTCCCCCTGTGGGCGGTGCGCGGCGGCGCCGGCGAGGTCGCGGCGGGCGCGACCACGTCGGTGTTCATGCTGACGACCGTCCTCACGCAGCTCGCGATGCCCTGGATCCTCGACCGGGGCGGCTACCGCTGGACCATGGCCGTGGGCTCGCTCCTGCTCGGCCTTCCCGCGCCGCTGTACCCGCTGACCACCGACCTGGCCACGCTCCTGGCCCTGTCGGGAGCGCGCGGGATCGGCTTCGGCATGGCCACCGTCGCGGGCACGGCGCTGGCCGCGCGGCTCGTCCCGCCCCAGCAGATCGGGCGCGCCACCGGCTACTACGGGCTCGCCGTCGGCCTGTCCAACCTCGTCTTCCTGTCGAGCGGGGTGTGGATCGCGCTCAACGTCGGGTTCGCGGCCGTGTTCTGGTTCGCCTGCGTCGGCCCGCTCCTGGGCGCCGTGGCCGCGGTGGGCGTGTGGCTCACCGGCGGCGACGGCGCCCCGGCCGGGACGCGGGGGCGGGGCGACGGCGCGCGGGCCGAAGGGCCGGCGGACGCCCGGACCTGGCTCCTCCTCGCCGCGCCGCTGGCCGTCATGCTGGCGGTGGCGGTCGCCTCCAACAGCCTCGTCACGTTCCTGGCCATCCCCCTGGAGCGCGTCCCGGCGGTCGCCACGGTCGCGCTGCTCGCCTACGGGGTGTTCTCGGCCGCCGGCCGCGGGGTCGCGGGCGTGCTCGGCGACCGTGCCGGCCGCGCGGCCCTGCTGACACCGGCGGTGGCCGCCTGCGCGCTGGGGTGCGCCGCCATCGCCTGGGCGCTGTGGGCCGCCGTTCCCGGTTGGAGCGGGCCGGGAGCGGCGGGAACGGTCCTGGTCGTGGCGGGGGCGGCCCTGTTCGGCGCCGGGTTCGGCGCGGCGCAGAACGACACCGTCACCGTCATGCTGCGCCGCTCGGGGCCGCGCGGCTACGGCACGGCCAGCGCCGCGTGGAACATCGGTTACGACGCGGGGACCGGCGTGGGGGCGCTCGCCCTGGGCGTCGTCGCCCAAGGGCTCGGCCACGGTCCGGCGTTCGCGCTGTCCGCGCTGGTGGCGGCCGTGTGCCTGCCCACCGCGCTGCGCCTGGGCCGGCGCGGTCGGGACGAGACCGCCGGCGCCCGCTAGCCCGCCTCCACCGCGGCCCACTCGCGCGGACGCGGGACGCGGAAGGGGACGCTCCCCGCCCGCGGACCTCCGGCACCGCTCCCGGGGCGTTGCCGGAACGCAGCCGGGACACGTGGCCACGGAGGTCACCTCCGCGCCCGAGGCCCGGCACACCGGCCGCCGGAGTGTCCCTCCGGCGGCGGCCACGAGCGCCGGGGCGGGCAGCGGACGCGATCGGAGCGGTCGGCGCCACACGGCGCCGGCGGTCAGCCGCCGGCGGCCTCGGCGTCGGCGATCCTCCCGCGCAGCATGAGGTCCATGACCGCCATGTACCGGTCGGCGCGGTGCCGGCCCAGCACGAAGGGGTTCGCCCCGTCGGGCCGCTCCCTCAGCTGCTCGGCGCGTTGCAGCCCGTAGTCGTTGGGGTGGTTGGACAGTTCGACGTCCACCCCCGCCTCCCGCATCCGGCCGCGGAAGGAGGCGATGGAGGCCAGGTAGTCGCGCAGCTCCGGCAGCGTGCCGGGCGGGTTGGTGCCGCCCCACAACATGGCCGTGTGCCGATCGGAGCCGGCCCGCACGGGGAAGATCGGCGAGACCGTGCCGGGGGTGTGACCCGGGGTGTGGTGGAAGCGGACCGTCGTGCCGCCGAGCGTGAGCCGCTGCCCGTCCGCGATCTCCAGATCCCGGACGGGGGCGTTGTCCGGCCGGGAGCCGGCGACGAGATCCCAGTCGGCCGGCGACATCAGGACGCGGGCCCCATAGCGGTCCGCGAGGTACTGGGCGCCCCCGAAGTGGTCGTAGTGCCCGTGGGTGATGACGACGTACCTGATCGCCGCGGGATCGGCGCCCAGCTCGCGCAGCCCCGGGACGATGACGTCCTCGGCGTCCTCGGGGGAGCGGAGCGCGTCGAACAGCACGATCCCGTCGTCGGTGAGGAGCGCCATGGCGTGCACGAAGCCCACGCTCACCAGGGCGAGATCGTCGAACAGCAGCAGCGGCGCCGGCGCGGGCACGTCGGGGAAGGTGACGTCGGGGGCCAGCGCCGAGGCGAGGGCCCGCAGGACCGGATCGTCCCCGGCCAGCGCGCGGGCGCGCTCGTAGTAGTCCTGTCCGTCGGCCGCCGCGCTCGCGGCGGGGGCGGGACCGACCAGGTCGGCGCCGGCCGCGAGCCCGAAGGCGGCGAGCCGGCCGAAGCCGCGCCGGGAGACCAGACCGGCCTCGCCATCGCGGCGGGGTGAGGGACGCACGTGGTTCTCCTGCTGACTCGTGTGGCACGGGGCGGAGGGCACGCTACGCGGATCGCGCGGCCGGGACGAGACGTTCCGCGGCGATTCGGCGAGGCCCGAAACTCCGGGCCTCAACGTGGACGCGGCGTCCCGCCGCGCCGCTGGCCTGCGGCTTGCGGGCGGCCGGCGCCGCCACCTCCGCCGTCCCGGGACCGGGGACGCGCGGTCCGTGACCGGAAACGGTCACCAGGGGGCCGCCCACCGGACGGGCGGCCTCGCGGCGCCGTCGCGGCCCTTCCGGTCGCCGGCGCCGCGGATCGCCTCCCCGGACCGGATCGGGCAGGATCGTCCTTGAGACTCCGCGCGGCCACCGGCCCCTCGTGAGGAGAGGCATGACCACCAGCACGACGGCGCCACCGGCCGCCTCCCCCCTCGCCTCCGTCGCCGCCCTCGCCCCGGCCGTCGTCGGGGGCCTGGCGATCGGCGTCCTGACCTCGTTCGGGCAGGGATGGCTGCCATCGGCCCTGAACTCCCTGGCCAACTCGGCCGGCTCCTGGAGCGTGGCGGCGCTCCTGCTGGCGCTGCTCGCGCCACGGCGGTGGGCCGCGGTCGTCGCGGGCGTCCTGGCGTTGGCGGCCATGATGGCCGGTTACGACCTGGCCTCGGTCCTGCGCGGCTTTTCCGTCTCGGCCGGTGTGACGCTCTTCTGGGTGACGGCGGCCGTCGTCGTCGGCCCCTTCCTGGGGGGTGACGGCCCACGCCCTGCGGTTCCGGACGGCCTTCGCCCCCTACGGCGTCGGCCTGCTGAGCGGGGTGCTCGTCGGTGAGGGCGCCTACGGGCTGCTGTACATCCTGGCGACCACCTCGGGGGCCTACTGGGCGGGGTCGATCGCCGCGGGGTCGGCCCTGCTGGCGTGGGGGTGCGCGTGGCGCTTCCGCGACGCGCGGTCGATCCTGGCTGCGGTGGCCGTCGCGGCGGTGACGGCCGTCGCGTTCGTGGTCGTCTACTCGGGCGACCTGCTGATCTGGTGGTCGTCCTGAGCGAGGCGGCGACGCGCCGGTGCCCGGTGTACCGGCAGGTCGGGCCGGTCTCGTGAGAGCGGCGCGCGATCCCACGGAACGGCCTGTGCGGGGACGGCGCCGAGGAGCGTCAAGCGCCGGGACGGCGGGTGCGAGGCCGCGGGGGAGGACGACCGCCCTCCGGTGCCGGCCCGCCTGACCCCGGTCTGCGGGGCGGGCCGGACACGACGGACGGGGACGCCGCCGGCGTCCCCGTCCCCGGTCGCGTGCCCGTCAGTACGACGAGACGTGCACGTGGTCGTAGTGGTTCTGGGTGATGCTGCCGCGGTCCTCCATCGGCTTCCAGCCGGCGCCGGGGTTGCGGGAGTCCCAGATGCGCTGCTCCCAGATGACGTACATGACGCCCAGGCGGTCGGCGTTGTTCTTCGCGTACTCGGCGATCTGCGTGCCGAGCTGCTGGTTGGCCGCCGAGGGCATGCCGCCGTTGGCGCTCATCATGAAGTCGCAGGCGCGGCCGGAGCCGTGCTCGCCCGGGTCGCCGGGCCGCAGACAGCCGACCGGGAAGGGGGCGCCGAACTCGCGGACGATCTCGTCGCGGATCGCCGCCATGCGCGGCGTCGCGCCGTCCCAGCCGGGGCCGATCGCGCTCGCCGGGACGGTGCCGTCGCCGGAGCCGCCGGACGAACCCGTCTCGGCGGGTTCGGGGGTCTGCTCGGCCTCGTACTTCTCGATCTTGTCCAGGACCTCGTCGCGCTGCTCCTCCAGGTCCTCGATCAGCTCCTCGGCCTCCTTGAGCTTGCCGTCGGCCTTCTCCTTGGCCTTCTCGGCCTCAGCTTGCAGGTCGGCGAGGGAGAGGACGCGCTCACCGTTGCTGTCGGCGAGGTGGTCGACGAGAGCCGCGTCGCCGAGCATCTCGTCGGGGGAGCTGCTGAACACGACCTCCATGGTGGGGTTGAGGCCGCTGCTCTTGTACTGGCTCGCGGCGATCTGGGAGACGCCTTGGCGGGCCTCCTCCATCCGCTTGTTGATCTCGTCCAGGTCGTCCTGGGCCTTCTGGGCACCCTCCTTGGCGGAGGTGTACTGGACGAGTTCGCTGTCGTACTCCTCCTCCAGCTTCTCGGCGCGCTCGTTCAGCTCCTCGATGTCGACCTCGTCCCCGGGGTCGGCGTAGGCGGGCGCGGGCACGGCGAGGGCGAACGCGGCGGCCAGGCCGGCGAACACCATCGCGCGGCGGCGGCGCGTGGGCATAGAGGGGCGTGATGCAAGGGGTTTCGTCACTGGAGTGCTCCGTGGGCAGACCTGTGGCCTCGCCCTGAGATGGGGGGCGAATGGTTCCGCTGGGCCACGTGATGCTTCAGCAGACCTTACGAGATCGTGCCGTTATCTGCCTAGTCGGTGTCGTTGTTTGTCGTGACATGGGGAGGATCATCCGATTCCGTCGAACGCGCTGGGGAGCTTCGACGGCGAGACCGGTTCGGGCTTCTCCCGCAGGAACCACGGGGAGTTGCGGACCTCCCGCATCGCGGCGCGGCGGTTGTCGCGGTCCAGGCGGTCCAGGTAGAGCATGCCGTCGAGGTGATCGGTCTCATGCTGGAGGCAGCGGGCCATCAGCCCCTCGCCGGACACCGTGACCGGCTCGTTGCGCAGGTCCACGCCGCGCACCACGGCGCGCTGGGCCCGCCGGGTCGGATACCACAGGCGCGGCACCGACAGGCAGCCCTCGTCACCCTCCTGGACCTCCTCGGACAGCTCCACGATCTCGGGGTTGATGACGTAGCCGATCTTCCCCTCGACGTTGTAGCTGAACGCGCGCAGCCCCACGCCGATCTGCGTCGCCGCCACCCCGGCGCGCCCGGGCGCGTCCACGGTGTCGAGCAGGTCGCGCACCAGCGCCTCGGTGTGCCGGTCGAACGTGGTGATGGGCGTGGTGGGGGTGACGAGAACGGGGTCGCCGAAGTACACGATGGGCCGCATGGTCATGCCCGCAAGATTAGCCGCGCTCCGGGAGCGGGCATTCCGCCCTATGAGGGGATGACCTCGGGAAGCCGGGAGAAGAGGGGCGACGGAGAGGCGCCGAGACGGACGGGACGGACGATCCGGGGCGCGGGACAGGAGGCGAGGATGTCCCTTTGTCGCCTTGTGCTGTCTATGGGGTTTATGCCGGAATTTCAAGAAGTGGTCGTGGAGAGAGGAAGCGCCTGGTAACGTCCCAGGTCAACAAGAGTGCTCCCCGCGCACGCGGGGATGGTCCCCGAAGCTCGCCCGTAAGTACGGCTTGGCCCAAGTGCTCCCCGCGCACGCGGGGATGGAGCAGAGGAAAAACGCATCGGACTTCGGAGACCTGATGTGCGTGTCCCGTACGAGAGAGGAGGGGGAACAGGCTAGGGCGTTCTCCAGCCCCGAGCGGGAAGAAGTCAGAGCTACTGAGAGATGCGGTATACCGCCGCCAGTGATCATTTCTTCCACTGCCCGCTACCGGCCACACAGAGACTGAACGGGGTGTGAGCAGGAGTTTCGGGGTAAAGAACAAGATGCTTGCCCCCAGCAGTGAAAGGCGAATCGTGGAAGACCCCCTCGCTCTTGCGCATGATCGGTTCCCCGCGGGCCTGGCGGACCACCGTGTCCCTGTGGTAAATGTCCCGCCGACCTCATTGAGGCCATGGGGGATGGATCAAGCGGTTGTTCCTCGGCCGGTCGATCTCGCAGGCAAACATGAAAAACCAACGACCAGTCGGACGGAGAAGGTCCCCACCGAGTACACCAAGGACGGTGCGGTTGAAAGGGACGACTACACCCAGACCGTCACGGACTGATGGAATCCCCGGCGCTCGTACTGTTTCTGGCCTCCCGAGACGATGGGGAGGCAGAACTCGTCCGAGAGCGACTGGCGGCACGGGGAGTTCCAGTGCTCTCCTTCGATACAGCGGCCTTTCCGATGGAATGCGTGGTCACCGCGGAACTGGAGAACGCAGGGTGGCGTGTCCGCGTCCGGACCAGGGAGGGAAAGGCCGATCTCATCGGTGTCACTTCGGTCTTCTACCGGCGACCTCGGCCTTTCGGCTTTCCCGCGGGGATGAGCGAGCCCGAGGAGCGATTCGCCCGGATCGAGGCGCGGTTCGGTCTTGGCGGACTGTTCGCTGCCCTTCCTGCCCGCTGGGTTCCCGGAGCGCCGGGACGGGTCGCTGACGGCGAGTACAAGCCGTTGCAATTGGCTACCGCTGTCAGGTGCGGACTTCCGGTCCTCCCGACACTGTTGACCAACGATCCCAAGGCCGCCCGCCGGTTCGCCGAGGAACAGGATCACGTCGGCTGCGGTGCCGTCTACAAGACGCTCATGCACAAGGTGGTCGCCGACGACGGCCAGGCTCGACTGATCTACACCACACCCGTCGATTCCGAGTCCGTCAACCAGCGGATTGGGATCACGATGCATCAGTTCCAAGCCAACCTGGCCGCGAAGAAACTGTTCGACGTCCGTCTGGTCGCGACTCGGCATGGCCAGATCGCGGTGGCGATCCACGCCGGGGATCCACAAGCACACCAGGACTTCCGGACGGGCTATGGGGATCTCGTCTATGAGGTGGTGGACGTTCCCGAGCCCATCACCATCGGATGCCGCGCCTATCTACGAGCGCTCGGACTGGAACTGGGAGTGTTCGACTTCTGTGCCACCGAGGCCGGCTGGTACTTCCTGGAGTGTGGTCCCGGCGCGCAGTGGGCCTGGCTTCAGGAGGAGACGGGGGCGCCGATCAGCTCCCTGGTCGCCGACGCGCTGACCGAGGAGAGTCCGTGACGAACATTCCTGAGGAACGGTGGCGGCCCTTGCTGGACGCCTTGGTCGATGAGATCGCGCCCGCCGATCCCGCGTGGCGCGAAGCGTTCCTCTCGGTTCCCCGGCACGTTTTCGTTCCCGGTTTCCACGACGAACGGAACCCGCCCGCCTGGATCGGCTCCGACGACCCCGCGTGGCTGCCGGGCGTCTACGCCGACCAGTCCCTGGTCACACAGTTACGCCGCCATCCCGACGACCCCGAGAACTGGTGGCCCACCTCCTCCAGCAGCCGCCCCTCCCTCATGCTGTCGATGCTGGAGGCCCTGGACGTCGCCGACGGGATGCGCGTACTGGAGATCGGGACCGGTACCGGCTACAACGCCGCCCTGCTGGGGGCCCGGCTCGGGGACCGCCACGTGGTCTCCGTCGACATCGACCCCGAGCTGGTGGAGACGGCCCGTGGCCGCCTGGCCTTTCTAGGGCACCACCCCGTCCTCGTCGCCGCCGACGGCCGCGAGGGATGCCCCGGTGAAGCGCCTTACGACCGGGTGATCGCGACCCACTCCGTCGAGCGGGTCCCCTACACCTGGGTGTCCCAGACCAGGCCCGGCGGCGTGATCCTGGTGGATATCCGCTCCGTGGGCAACACCCACATCGGTCACATCGCCCGGCTGACCGTTGACGACGACGGCACCGCGAGCGGCGACTTCGGTCACGCGGAGCCGGGCTGTTTCATGCCCGCCCGTTCGGACGCCGCCACCCCGAACCGGCGTTTTCCACCCGCCATGGACCTACGTGACGCCATCACCCGCGTCAGCGACCTCGACGGCGCCGTGCTCGGGGATCCCGACATGGCCTGGGCCCTGTGGCTGGCCGCGCCCGATATCGGCTTCGTTCGCATGGGGCAGAGGACGCTGTTGTTCACCTCGGACGGGTCCTGGGCGCTCGCCGAGGAGGGGAGGGTACGGACAGCCGGAACACGCGACCTGTGGGCCGCTGCGGAGAACGCCCACGCGGAGTGGGAGTCCGCGGGCAGGCCGGCGATCGGCGACCACACCATCACCGTGACCCCGGAAGGGCAGCGGATCACACCGGCGTGAGCGAGGATCACGCGGACGCGGAGGCGCGGAGCCGTGCGTCGTACTCGGCCTGGGGTCCGAGACCGACCGACGCCCGGCGTTCGTCCAGGCCCGATGGGTCCTCCACCTCCTCCAAGCGCAGCCCGCCGTCCGGAAGCCGGCGGTACTGTGTCCCGTACCGTTGCGGCAGTCCCCGCCATACGCGCACCCGATCCTCCAGATAGGCCAGGTGGACGGGTGCGGCGTCCCCGTTCTCGACCGCGCGGCGCAGCAACGGCAAGAACCTCTCCTGGTCCTCGGGCGGAGCGTGCTGGGCCAGTAGCCAGGCCGCCTCGGCGCCGTCGTCACCGGCCGACGACCACCCCGGCCACCCGTGGGCCGCGACGAGTTCGCGCAGCCAGGCGTGATTGTCCTCGTCGACCGGAGCCACCAGCCTGGCCCAGTCCCGCGTCGTGTACCCGGCGGGCAGGGCCTCACGTGCCCGACGATCCCGCCTCGCGCGGTCGAGCAGCTCCGCGCGCAGGATCTCTGTTGTCCTCACAGAGCATCCCCCTTCCCGCGGACCGCCGTCCGGATGGCGGCACCGCGTGAGCGCAGCCCTACCCGTGACACATCGGCGCGCACGCGGAGGCCGACCCCCCAGGGGAGGTGAATGTCCTCGCTTCGCCCTTCAAGGGGCACCGGTTCCAGGACTTTCCAGGAGGCGGTTTCGGCAAGAGCGTCGCCTTGATCGTGAACCGAGTGTCGCCATGGGGGCGAGCAGCTGCCGTGACTCGGCCACCCGCCTGGGAGAGATGGCCTCGACCGGCACCATCGGCAGGACCGGTGGAGGCTTCTCTGAGACGTCGGCGGTTAGGCGCCTCGATGGGTTTTTGCGACCTGTGGCGCGTTTCGTCCTTTTCTTAAGAAGTGGTCGAATCCGAGGGGGTCGGCTGATAACGTCCCAGGTCAATAAGACTGCTCCCCGCGCACGCGGGGATGACCCCACCTGGAGGACACCATGACGAACACCGTCGAGCTGCTCCCCGCGCACGCGGGGATGACCCCCACAA
>NZ_FUWS01000005.1:197338-220462 GCF_900167435.1 Marinactinospora thermotolerans DSM 45154 | reverse complement strand
GCTCTGCTCCCCGCGCACGCGGGGATGACCCCGGCCTGTTGCGGGGTGTCGACCGGGCCGAGGTCTGCTCCCCGCGCACGCGGGGATGACCCCGAGGTCTGGGCCGAGCACGGGGTCGCCCCCGAGCTGCTCCCCGCGCACGCGGGGATGACCCCAGCTTGTAGGCGAGGCGGCGGGGGCACGGGTCCTGCTCCCCGCGCACGCGGGGAGCACCCCAACGGTTCCCCTTTCCCCTGGCCGGATCAGGCCACAGGGGATTTCCGGGTTTCGCGGTTTTCTGTCCGGGACAACCGCTTGGATCCGGCTATGACCTACGACGGCCTTCGGCCCATCGGACCTGTGGGGCTCTCCGAAGCCGCGCGGTCCGTCTGGGCCAAGCACGACCGCGACAGCGACGGCTGGCTGCCGCTGTGGCGGCACATGGCCGACAGCGCCGGCGTGGCCGGCCTGTTGTGGGACGAGTGGGTTCCCGAGCAGATCCGGAGGCTCGTCGCCGGCGCGCTGCCCGGCGGTGCCGACGACGCCCGGCGGCTCGCGGTGTGGCTGGCCGCCACTCACGATGCCGGCAAGGCGACCCCCGCCTTCGCTTGCCAGGTCGAGCATCTCGCCGATGGCATGCGCGCGGCCGGCCTGCCCATGCCGTTGGAGAAGCAGATCGCCGATCGCAGGCTCGCCCCGCACGGTCTGGCCGGGCAGTTGCTGATCCAGCGGTGGCTGGTCGAACGGCACGGCTGGTCGCGGCCGGCCACCACGCAGTTCGCCGTCGTCGCCGGAGGTCACCACGGCGTCCCGCCCGAGGACACTGACATCCGGGACCTGCGCGAACATCCCGCCCTGCTGTGCGACCCGGACGGCCCCGAGGCGTGGCGGGCCGTCCAGGACGAACTCCTCGACGCCGCGGCCGAGGCGTGCGGCGTCGCCTCCCGTCTCGCCGACTGGCGCGGGGTGAAGCTGCCGCAGCCCGTCCAGGTGCTGCTGACCGCGCTGGTCATCATCGCCGACTGGATCGCCAGCAACCCCGAGCTGTTCCCCTACTTCCCCGGCGAGCGCCGCACCGACCCCGAACGCCTCGACACCGCCTGGCGGATGCTCGACCTGCCCCGCCCCTGGGTCGCCGAGGACACCGGAGAGGACCCCGGCGCGCTGTTCGCGTCCCGTTTCGACCTGCCCGCCGGCGCGCGCGTCCACCCGGTGCAGGCCGAGGCCGTGCGGGTCGCGCGCACGATGCCCCGGCCCGGGCTGATGATCGTCGAGGCGCCCATGGGCGAGGGCAAGACCGAGGCCGCGCTGGCCGCCGCCGAGATCCTCGCCGCCCGTAGTGGCGCCGGCGGCTGCTTCGTCGCCCTGCCCACGATGGCCACCGGCAACGCGATGTTCCCCCGCCTGCTGGCCTGGTTGGAGCGGCTGCCCGACGCCCGCGCCGGGGCGGGCGCCCACTCGGTGTTCCTCGCCCACTCCAAGGCGGCGCTCAACGAGCGTTTCACGGAGCTGGTCCGCGCGGGCCGGCCGGTGTCCGACGTCGACCGTGACGGGGAGGAGCACCGGCGTTCGCGGGGGGCCGCCGGTTCCGCGGCCGCGGAGCTGGTGGCCCACCACTGGCTGAAGGGCCGCAAGAAGGGGATGCTGTCCTCCTTCGCGGTCGGCACGATCGACCAGCTGCTGTTCGCCGGCCTGAAGAGCCGACACCTGGCGTTGCGCCACCTCGCGGTGGCCGGCAAGGTCGTCGTCGTCGACGAGGCCCACGCCTACGACGCCTACATGAACTCCTACCTCGACCGGGTGCTGTCGTGGCTGGGCGCCTACGGCGTCCCCGTGGTGGTGCTCTCGGCCACCCTGCCCGCCGCGCGCCGGCGCGAGCTCGCCGAGTCCTACACGGGCGGGCCGGCCGGCCCCGCGTTCGCGCCGGTGGGCGAGGCCGACGCCTATCCGCTGATCACCGGCGTGGCGGCGGACGGTGTGGTCATGGCCGCCCCCGAGGCGTCCGGGCGCCGCACCGACGTGCTGGTCGAACGGTTCGACGACGACCTCGGCGCGCTCGCCGCGCGGCTCGAGACCGAACTCGCCGGCGGCGGGTGCGCGCTGGTCATCCGCAACACGGTGCGCCGGGTCATGGAGACCGCCGACCACCTGCGGGAACACTTCGGGGCCGACGGCATCCCCGTCACCGTCGCCCACGCCCGCTTCATCGACCCCGACCGGGCCGAGAACGACGCGCGTCTCCTCGCCCTCTTCGGCCCCGAGGCGAAGGTCGCCGAAGCCGGCGAGACCCGCCCCGAACGCCACGTCGTGGTGGCCAGCCAGGTCGCCGAGCAGTCCCTGGACGTCGACTTCGACCTGCTCGTCACCGACCTCGCCCCCGTCGACCTGCTGCTCCAGCGGATGGGGCGGCTGCACCGGCATCGGCGCGGGGAGGGCCGGTCCCAGCGCCCCGAACGGCTGCGCCGCGCGCGCTGCCTGGTCACCGGGGCCGACTGGGCGGCGCGGGTGCCCGAACCCGTCCGCGGCTCGCGCGCGGTCTACGGCGCCCACGCGCTGCTGCGCTCCGCCGCCGTACTGGAGCCGTTCCTCGCCGAGTCCGACCGTCCGGTGCGGCTGCCCGACGACATCAGCCCGCTGGTCCAGCGCGCCTACGGCCCCGACCCCGTCGGCCCCGACCACTGGCGGGAGGCGCTCGACCACGCCCGTCTCGCCCACGAGGCCGAGCGCGCGGACAAGCGCAAGAGGGCCGAGGACTTCCTGCTGGGCGGGGTCGCCCGCCCCGGCCGCGCCCTGGTGGGCTGGGTGCGGGCCGGGGTCGGCGACGCCGACGACACCTACGCCGGCCGCGCCCAGGTCCGCGACAGCCGGGAGAGCCTGGAGGTCCTCGTCGTGCAGCGCCGCGCCGACGGAACCCTGGCCACCCTGCCCTGGCTGAGGCGCGACGGCGGACGCGAGCTGCCCGCCCACGCCGTCCCGCCCACCGCGCTGGCCCGTACGGTCGCCTCGTGCGGGATGCGGCTGCCCTACGAGATGTGCGCCGACCCCCGCACCCTCGACCGGGTCATCGAGGAGCTGGAGGCCCAGTGCGTCGAGGCGTGGCAGGCCAAGGAGGCGCACTGGCTCGCCGGGGAGCTGGTCCTCGCCCTCGACCAGGACCAGCGCGCCCACCTGGCCGGTTTCGATCTCCACTACACCCGCTCCGACGGACTGAAGGTCAGCCATGGTGACTGAGACCCCCACCGCCTCCTTCGACCTGGTCGACTCGCCCTGGCTGCCCGTCCTGCGCCTGGACGGCACCCAGGACGAGCTGTCGATCACCGAGGTGTTCGCCCAGGCGCCGCGACTGCGCCGGCTGGTCGGCGACGTCCCCACCCAGGAGTTCGCGCTGACGCGGCTGCTGCTGGCGATCCTGCACGACGCCGTCGACGGTCCCGCCTACGAGGAGGACTGGCAGGCCCTGTGGGAGGCCGACGGCCTGCCCCTCGCCGCCGTCACCGCCTACCTCGACAAGCACCGCGACCGCTTCGACCTGCTCCATCCGCGGACGCCGTTCTTCCAGGTCGCCGACCTGCGCACGGCCAAGGACGAGATCTTCCCGCTGGCCCGGATCGTCGCCGACGTCCCCAACGGCGAACCGTTCTTCACGATGCGATCGCGCGGCGCCGAACGGCTCGGCTTCGCCGAGGCCGCCCGCTGGCTCGTCCACGCCCACGCCTACGACCCCTCCGGCATCAAGTCCGGCGCGGTCGGCGACCCCCGGGTCAAGGGAGGGCGCGGCTACCCGCTGGGCGTGGGCTGGGCCGGCAACCTCGGCGGGGTCCTCGTCGAAGGCGACGACCTGCGGCAGACGCTGCTGCTCAACCTCGTCGCCACCCAGCAGGAGGCCGGCGGGCTGCGCGGCGACGGCGACGACCGGCCCGCCTGGCGCCGCGACCCCTGCGGCCCCGGCCCCGCGGACAAGGCGGAGCTCACCGTCCGCCCCAACGGGGTGCGCGACCTCTACACCTGGCAGTCGCGGCGGGTGCGCCTGCACCACGACGCCGAGGGCGTGCACGGCGTGCTGCTCGCCTACGGCGACCCGTTGTCGCCCCGCAACATGCACGACCGCGAGCCCATGACGGCCTGGCGGCGCAGCCCCGCCCAGGAGAAGAAGCTCGGCGAGTCGCCGATCTACCTGCCGCGCGACCACGAGCCCGCGCGCAGCGCCTGGCGCGGCCTGGCCGCCCTGATCACCGGCCGGGTCCGCAACGCCCACCAGCGGGGCGAGGCCGCCGCCGTCGTCCGGCCCCGCGTCCTCGACTGGGTGGCCCGGCTCGCCAACGACGGCTACCTGCCCGAGGACCACTTCATCCGGGCCCGGCTGATCGGCGCCGTCTACGGCACCCAGCAGTCCGTCATCGACGAGGTCGTCGACGACGCCGTGACCATGGCCGTGGTCGTCCTGCGGGAACGCGACCGGCTCCTCGGCCAGACCGCCGTGGACGCGGTGGGCGACGCCGAGGACGCCGTCAACGCCCTGGGCGACCTGGCCGACGACCTCGCCCGGGCCGCCGGGATCGAGTCCGAGGAGCCCCGCGACGCCGCCCGCGACCGCGGCTTCGGCGAACTCGACGGCCACTTCCGCGACTGGCTGCGCGGGCTGTCCCCCGGGGACGCGGCCGATCCCAGGCCACGGCACGCCGAATGGCAGCGGACGGTCCGCCGCGTCGTCCTGGCGCTGGGACGCGAGCTCGTGGACGGCGCCGGCGAGGCGGCCTGGGTCGGCCGCGTCGTCAGCACCGCGACGGGAGCCGTCTGGCTCAACGCCTCCCGCGCCGACCTGCGCTTCCGGGCGAGGCTCCGCAAGGACCTGCCGCTCGGCGGCGACCAGCAGAACCCCGAAGGGGAGGACCGATGACCGCCACCACCACCGAGCGCAAACCCGCCCTGCGACCCCTCGGCGCCTACGTCGACGAGCAGGTCAGGAAACTCCAGGAGGGCTACCTGCGCGACCGCCCCGGGGCCGTCGCCACCCTCGCCGGGCTGCGCGGCGGCGCGGGCAAACCGCTCACCGACGCGCCCGAGGCGTGGGAGTTCACCTCCGCGCCCCAACTCCACGACGCCCTGCCCTACGGCGGCGACCCCGAGGGCGAGAGACGGCGGGAGGCCGCCGAGAACGCGGTGCACATGGCGCTGTCCCTCTACGCCGTCCACCAGCAGTCCCGCCGCGAGGAACGCATGCACCGGCCCGGCCCCGACCTCGGCCGGGCGGTCCGCCGCCTCATGCCGCCCGGCGACATCGACCAGGCCCTGCACCGGCGCTTCGTCCAGGCCGGGACGGCGGTCGACCCCGCCGTCCTCGCCCAGCGTCTCCGCGAGATCGTCACCCTGCTGCGCCGCGAATCCATCCCCCTCGACTACGGCCTGCTCGCCGACCACCTCCACACCGCGCTGGCCGAACGGAACGGAATCAAACAGGTCCGCACGGCCTGGGGCCGCGGATTCCACGCCTACCGCCCCGCCAACGAGCCCGCCGACACCGGCACGAACGACGACACCGACAAGGACGCCGCGTGAACCGCACCATCCTCGACCTCCACGTCCTCCAGACCGTCCCGCCGAGCAACCTCAACAGGGACGACACCGGCAGCCCCAAGACCGCCGTGTACGGCGGGGTGCGCCGCGCCCGCGTCTCCAGCCAGGCGTGGAAACGCGCCACCCGGCTCGCCTTCCACGACCTGCTCGACCCGCGGGAACTGGGCACCCGCACCAAGCGCGTCGTCGAACTGCTCTCCGGCCGCATCCACGAGCTCGACTCCGGCCTGGACGAGAAGACCCGCTGGAACCTCGCCGCCGAGACCGTCAAGACCGCCACCGGCGCCAAGATCGAGGTGCCCAAGCGCAAGGCCGACAGCGCCAAGAAGAAGGGCGAGGAGGAACCCGCCCCCGAGTCCTCCTACCTCCTCTTCCTCAGCGCGCGCCAGCTCGACGCCCTGGCCGCGCTCGCCGTCGAGGGCAAGGACGACATCGCCGCGTTCTTCAAGGACAAGGCCAACAAGGAACGCGCCAAGAAGGCCGCCGACAGCCGCCACTCCGTCGACATCGCCCTGTTCGGCCGCATGGTCGCCGACGGCGCCGACATCAACGTCGACGCCGCCGCGCAGGTCGCCCACGCCATCAGCGTCCACGCCGTGGACAACGAGTCCGACTACTACACCGCCGTCGACGACCACAACACCGACGCCGAGCCCGGCGCCGGCATGATCGGCACCGTCGAGTTCAACTCCGCCACCCTCTACCGCTACGCCGCCCTCGACGTGGACCTGCTGCGCCGCAACCTCGGCGACAGCCCCCGCGAGGACGAGCCCGCCACCGAGCCGCTGCGCCGCGCCGTCGAGGCGTTCGTCCGCGGCTTCGTCGAGTCGCTGCCCAGCGGCAAGATCAACACCTTCGGCAACCACACCCTGCCCGACGTGGTCATCGCCAAGCTGCGCCGCACCCGGCCGGTCAGCTTCGTGGGGGCCTTCGAGGAGGCGGTCGAGGCCGGTTCCGGGCGCGGCCACCTGCGGGAGGCGGCCGAACGGCTCGCCGACTACATTCCCCAGGTGGAGCGCGCCTTCGACGTCGGGGAGGACGTCGACACCTGGGTCGTGCGCGTGGGCGAGGCGACCGGGAAGCTCGCCGGCGTCGGCCGCCAGACCACCCTGTCCGAGCTGGTCAGGGAGGTCGGCGAGGAAGTGGCCCGGCGCCAGGCCGACGCGAAATGAGCGTCCTCACCCTGCTGCTGGCCGGCCCCCTCCAGGCGTGGGGATCCTCCTCCCGGTTCGCGCGCCGCTCCACCGAGGGGGCGCCCACCAAGAGCGGCGTCGTCGGGCTGCTCGCCGCGGCCCAGGGCCGTGAACGCGGCGACGACATCTCCGACCTCGCCGCCCTCCGGTTCGGGGTGCGCGTCGACCAGCGCGGCGTCCGCGTCCGCGACTACCAGACCGCCCGCCACTTCGTCACCGGCAAGTCCATGCCGGTCTCCGAACGGTTCTACCTGAGCGACGCCGTGTTCGTCGCGGCCGTCGAGGGAGACGACGGCCTGATCGAGGACCTGGACAGGGCCGTGCGCGCCCCCGCCTTCCTGCCCTACCTGGGCCGGCGCTCCTGCCCGCCGGCCCGGCCCGTGGGCCTGCGCGTCCACCACGGCGGGACGCTGGAGGCCGCGCTGGGCGACGAACCATGGCAGGCGCCCGAGTGGCGGCAGAGACGCGAACGGAACCGGGCGACCGTCGTCTTGGACCTCCTCGTCGACGCCGACCCCGGGCACGCCTCGGAGGAGGGGGCGCCGGACACCATCCGCGACCACCCGATCAGCTTCGACCCGCTCCACCGCCGCTACGCGCTGCGCGGCGTCCGGGCCGGCACCGTCGAGGTGCCCAACCCGCGCGCCCGGAAGCCCACGCCTCCCCACCACGACCCGGCGGCCCTGTTCGAAGGCGACTGATGTACCTCACCAGCTTCCGTTTTAACACCGCCCGCACCGGCGCGCGCAGGCTCCTGGCCTCGCCCCAGGCGCTGCACGCCGCCGTCATGAGCTCCTATCCCGACATCCTCCCCGGCGACGACGGGCCGCGCGTGCTGTGGCGGGTCGACCGCAACGCCCGCGCCGAGGTCCTCCTCTACGTCGTCGGACCCGACGAGCCCGACCTCACCCACCTGGTCGAACAGGCCGGCTGGCCCGCCAAGGAAGGGGGCTGGCGGACCCACGACTACGCGCCCTTCCTGTCCCGGCTGGCCAAGGGCGACGTGTGGGCGTTCCGGCTCACCGCCAACCCCGTCCACAGCATCCGCCGCAGGGACGGCGAACCCACCAAGCTCACCCCGCACATCACCCCCCGCCATCAGGCGCGCTGGCTGTTGCAGCGCCAGGAGGCCGCCGGGTTCCGGGTGCTGGAACGGCCGGGGGAGGACGACCACGCGCCCGAGGAGGACGGCCACGACCTGCTCGTGCACGGCCGCCGCGACCTCCGCTTCGGCAAGGGCGGCGCCGGCCGCGCGGCCGGCGCGAAACCGGTCTCCCTGGTCACCGTCACCTACGACGGCCACCTGGAGGTCACCGACCCCGACGCGCTGCGCCGCACCCTCACCATGGGGCTGGGCCGGGCCAGGGCCTACGGGTGCGGGCTGATGACGCTCGCCCCGGCGGGGAAGCGGTGACGGCGGTCGGCCGGCGTCCCGCCCTCAAACCGCACGAACTCACCCGCGTCGCAGACCGGCTCTCCTTCGTCTACCTGGAGCGGTGCACCGTCCACCGCGAATCGAACGCGCTGACCGCCGAGGACGCCGAAGGGGTCAGGCACATCCCCTCGGCCACCATCGGCACCCTGCTGCTCGGCCCGGGCACCCGCGTCACGCACCGGGCGATGGAGCTGCTGGGCGAGAGCGGGGCCGGGGTCGTGTGGACCGGCGAGCACGGGGTCCGCTTCTACGCGGGCGGCCGGGCGCTCACCCGTTCGGCGGCCCTCGCCCAGGCGCAGGCCGGCCTGTGGGCCAACCGCCGCGCCCGCCTGGACGTCGCCCGCGCGATGTACCGGATGCGGTTCCCCGACGAGGATCCCGAAGGGCTCACCCGCAGGCAGCTCCTCGGCCGGGAGGGCGAGCGGATCAGGAAGGTCTACCGGGCCGAGGCCGCCCGGGTCGGCGTCGCCTGGCACGGCCGTCGCTACGTTCCGGGCGACTACGCCTCGGGGGATCCGCCCAACCAGGCCATCACGGCCGCCGCCCAGTGCATGTACGGGGTCGCGCAGACGGTGGTCGCCGCCCTCGGCTGCGTCCCCGCGCTCGGGTTCGTCCACTCCGGCCACGAACTGTCGTTCGTGCTCGACATCGCCGACCTGTACAAGGCCGAGATCGGCATCCCGGTGGCCTTCGAGGTCGCCGCGGAGGGGCCGGAGGAGGTCGGTTCGCGGACCAGGCGCGCCATCCGCGACCGGATCAACGAGACGCGCCTGCTCGACCGCTGCGTCGCCGACGTCAAGTCGCTGCTGCTCCCCGGAAGCGTCGTGGACGGGCCGGACACCGACCTCGCCGACGCGCCCGACCGGGTCACCCTCCAATCCGACCACGGAGTCGAGGTGGAGTCGGGATACAACCACGCCGTCGACGACGGGGTGATCTGGTGACGGTCATCGTCCTCACCGACTGCCCGCAGGGGTTGCGCGGGTTCCTCACCCGTTGGCTGATGGAGATCTCACCGGGGGTCTTCATCGGCCGCCCCTCCGCCCGGATCCGCGACGCGCTGTGGGACGAGGTGCGCGGGTACACGGGCAAGGGCAGGGCGCTCCTGGTCCACAGCACCGACAACGAGCAGGGGTTCACCTTCCGGACCCACGACCACAAGTGGCACCCGGTGGATCACGAAGGGCTCACCCTCATCCACCGCCCCCGCGACAAGGCGGAGGGGACGACGGCGGAGCCACAGCTCAAGAAGAAGGGGTGGAGCAAGGCCTACCAACGCCGCCGCTTCGGGAACCGGTGAACGGATTGGGTGTTATGGGGTTTTCGTCCGATTCTCGGAAAGTGGTTGTAACGAGGGTCCGCCCGGGATAAAGCCGCAGGTCACGAAGTATGCTCCCCGCGCACGCGGGGATGGCCCCCTTATCGGAGGCTTAGAACAACGAGCGGTACAATGCTCCCCGCGCACGCGGGGATGGCCCCAACCCTGTAGCCAATATTATGAAGCTAGCTGAATGCTCCCCGCGCACGCGGGGATGGCCCCTCGGCGCGCTTGAGGCCGGTCAGCTCGCCGTCGATGCTCCCCGCGCACGCGGGGATGGCCCCGGACAGTCCGGCTGGGGGCGGATGGCGGGCCGATGCTCCCCGCGCACGCGGGGATGGCCCCCGTTGCGTGCCCTGCTGGACCGGGTGTGGTCGATGCTCCCCGCGCACGCAGGGATGGCCCCGGGCAGGACGCGGTGAAGAGATGTCGGCAGGGATGCTCCCCGCGCATGCAGGGATGGACCCGCGGTGGCGACCACGTGGGCGCGGCCTCGGCAAATGCTCCCCGCGCACGCGGGGATCGTCGGGTGTGTTCCGGCGGGCAGGGGCCGGGGTGGGGCGGTCCTTGTGGAGTGCCGGTTCCGGCCTCAGGTCAGGGGTGGGACAGCCGGTCGATCCGGTGGATCTCGGAGAGCACGGCCTCCGCGAGGGGGTGGACCCGTGCCCTCAGGTCGTCGCTCCAGCGTTCCTCGGAGTAGGGGGAGCCGAGGTAGAGCCCCTTCACGTGCTCCAGGACGGGCCGGTGTTCCCCGGGGAGCCGGTCCATGGCCCAGTCGGCCGCCGCGTCCTTCGGCCTGATCACGCCGGTGGCGAGGGTGCTCCAGGTGCGCACCAGGGTGAGCAGGACGTTGCGGGTGTCGTCGTCCAGTTCGGCGAGCAGGCCGGGGAGCCCGTTCACGCTCGCGCGGATGAGGTCCTCGCGCGGTACGGGGTCGAGGACCTGGGCCGGAGGTGGGCCCGAGAGAGGGTGGTCGCCGGCGAGCAGCATCGTGATCACGATGGCGAGGTCCGGCATCGGCCCGGGCCGGGGGAGGGCCCCGGCCTCGAACTCCTCGCGCAGCCACTCGCCGTACAGGAAGTCGCCGGTGGGCGGGAACCGCCACGGGCGGACCTCGGACTGGACGACCACGGTGAGTTCGACCGGGCGGAGTTCGTCGGTGATCCCGGAGAGGCGGAGGAGCCCGTCGAGGAGGGCGCGGCGTTCCCGGTCGTCCATGCCGCGCCGGGAGACGGTGAGGATGTCCAGGTCGCTGGCGGGTCTGAGGCCGCCGAGCACGTGGGATCCGTGGAGGTAGGTGCCGATGACCTCGGGTCCCAACGTCTCGTCGACCAGTCTCACGACTTCCCGGATCTGATCCACGTGGCCAGTCTCGGGCGCGGGGAGGAGGGGACGCAACCGCTTTTCCCGTCCCTGGGGACTGCGGGCCGGGCGCGGGCCGTCGTCCCGTCAGCGGAGGGGAGCGGGCGGCCCTCGGGCGGGCGGCCGGTGGCAGGAAGCGGGTGCGGGAAAGCGGGTATGCCAGCCCTTCCGCCGGGCTTACGGTCACCTGCCATGGCCCGTCGCCGATATCCGGCCGGATGATCGAAGGGGTTATGAAATGGCCTCTTACCTGCATTTTCCGCTTCCGGGCAGAAGGTGACGTTCCCTCTTGTACGTTACGGAACTGAGCACTCACCGACCGTCATGACCGAGGTCGTTCCCTTCGGGGAGCGGTGTCTCTCAGGCGGGAGGGGAGTCCACGGCCATCGCGGATGGCGAGACCAGAACAGGGGAGACAACGTGAAGCGAATCGGAACGGCGGCGGCCGTCGCGGCGGCCGGCCTCGTCGGCCTGCTCGGCGCGGCGACGCCGGTGACGGCGGCCGAGTCCACGATCGCGGGCGCTCCGGCGACGCGCTCCCTCTACGTCTACGAGCACGACGACTTCGGCGGCCGGTCGGCTCGGCTGACGGCCAACGACGGCAACTTCATCAACAACACCTGGGGTGGCGGCAGCGGCGGGAACATCAACGACAACATCAGTTCCTTCCGCAACACCGGAAGCAACCGGGCGCTGCTGTACACCCACGCCGACTACGGGGGCACCTACTACACCGCCCTGGGCCACTCCGAGGACAAGGATCTGAGCAACAACAGCAACAACCCGTCGAACTTCGACAACAGGGCCAGCTCCGTCCGTTTCGTGAGCTAGCACTGGTGGGGGCGGTGCCGGTCGCCCGGCGCCGCCCTTCGACGGAGGGAGGAGCGCCGTGCCGATCTCCCGGTTTCTCGCCGCGGGGCTGGTGCTGGCCGCCGCGGGCTGCGCGGCGGCCCCGGAGGACCCCCAGGAGGGCGGACCTCCCGAGGTGGGGCTCCAGGTCCGGGCCCTCCACGTCCCCCTCGACGACTACAACCTCTCCCGGCCCGACATCGAGACGATCGAGTACGCCGAGGACCTGCTCATCGGCGCGTGCATGCGCGACCTCGGCCTGGACTGGGAGCTCCTGCCGCCGCCGGAGGAGCACGACGCCGACCCGCTCAACCGCAGGCGCTACGGTCTCGTCGAACCGGAGGTCGCCCGGCGGTACGGCTACCATCCGCCGCCTCCGGCGCCGGGTCAGCGCGCACGCGAGGAGGCGCGCCGGGTCAGGGCGGCGCTGCCCCTCGGCGAGCAGGTCGCCGCCTACGGGACGGACGGCCGGGGAGGCTGCCTGGCCGAGGCCCGCGAACGGCTGGGCGCGGACGTCCCCGGGTTCGACGCCGGGGTGCTGAACGGCTACATCGGCGACACGTTCGAGGCGTCCCGGCGGGACCCGCGGGTGGTGGAGGTCGTCGGCGCGTGGAGCGCCTGCATGCGGGAGCGGGGGTACGCCTACGAGGATCCGCTCGACGTCCTCTCCGACCCGGCCTGGGCGGAGACGGAGGAGGCGTCGTCCCGGGAGGTGGCCGTGGCCGGGGCGGACGTGCTCTGCAAGGCGGAGACGGACCTGGTCGCGGTCTGGAACGCGGTGGAGGACGAGATCCAGCGCGAGGTCATCGACGCCAACCCCGGCGACTTCGCCCTGTTCGGGCGGGTGAGGGACGCCGAGCTGGACGCGGCCCGGGAGGTGATCGAGGCGACGGACCCGCCGTGAGGCTCCGGCGAGGCGGGAGAGGGCGAAGGGATGGTCCGGGTTCCCGCTCGCCGTGGCACGCCGCGCCGCACGGGGAGCCGGCCCGCCCGCCGAGGACGTCCGGGCGGGTTCAGAGCGGGGCGCCGCCGAAACCGATCTCGTTGCCCTCGGGGTCGCGGTAGATCACCTTGCGCACCCCGTTCCCGTAGGTCTCCCGCCTCGCGGGTTCCAGCCCTTGCTCGGCGGCGCGGGTGACGAAGGAGTCGAGGTCGTCGACGAAGACGCTGATCAGGGCGTGGCCGGCGTGCTCGGGGGAGTGCTCCACGAACAGCGACCGATGGGGCGCCAGCTCCCACACCGCCTCGGTGTCGCTCGCGACGTAGGTGGGCGGGGAGCCGAGCAGCCGCCGGTACCAGTCCAGCGCCGCCTCGTAGTCGCTGACGGGGATCCCTGCGTACAGATCGACGGACATGCCCGCATCGTAGAGGCCGCCGGAGACAGACCAGGGTCCCCGGTCCCGGTCGCGTCACCGGAGCGCACGGCGGATGCCCGCCGGGCCGGGAACCGAGGCGGTGACAGGCCACGCGACGGTCGGTGACGGGGGCAGGCCCGGGTCGGAGCCTTCCGGGTGCGGGAAGGCCGGGGAGGCACCGGGGAACGGGACGGGTGGCCGGGCGAGGGAGCCGAGGGGTGACGGCCGCCGCGCCCGTCACCCGGACGGGGGCGGACACGGCCCGGAACGCGAGAGAGCGGGGCCTGAGAACGGACCTCCCGGCGCGAGGCCGGTCCCGGCCCCCGGAAACGGCGCGGCTCCCACGGGCGGAGCGCGGGAGCCGGCCGGACGGGCGGAGCGGGATCAACGTTGGGCGGCGGGCCGGACGACGATCTCGTTGACGTCGACGTCCGCGGGCTGGTCGATGGCGTAGGCCACGGCGCGGGCGACCGCGTCGGCGGGGAGGAGCGCCGCCCGGTACCCGACCATCAGGTCGGCGGCGTGCGCGTCGGTGATGTGGTCGGCGAGTTCGGATTCGACGACCCCCGGGGAGACGGTGGTCACCCGGATCGACGGGTCGGCCTCCTGGCGCAGCCCCTCGGTCAGCGCCCAGGCCGCGTACTTCGTCGCGGAGTAGACCGCCGACGTGGGCGAGACCTCGTGCGCCCCGATCGAGGCGATGGTGACGACGTGCCCCGACCGGCGGTCGCGGAAGTGCGGCAGCACCGCGGCGAAGCCGTTGTAGAGCCCCCGCACGTTGACGTCGATCATCCGGTCCCACTCGTCGACGAGCAGCGAGTCGAGGCGCGAGAGCAGCATCACGCCCGCGTTCCCGATGAGGACGTCGAGGCGCCCGTGGGCGGCGATCACGTCGGAGACGAGCGCGGCGAACGCGGCCCGGTCGGTCACGTCGAGCGTTCGGGCGTCGGCGCTGTGCCCGTCACCGGTGAGTTCGTCGGCGACGGCGCGCAGACGGTCCGCGCGCCGGCCGGTGAGGACGACGGTGTGCCCCTCGGCGGCGAGCCGGCGTGCGATCGCCTCGCCGATCCCGCTGCTCGCCCCCGTCACGAGGACGACTTTTCGCGCCGGTTCCTCCTGAGAGGAGGTCGTGGTGTGCCTGGTTGCCTGATTCGTGGTCATGGCGTCCACTCTCGTCGCGTTCGCCGAACCGATGAAGGCCCTGTCGTGCCTGGGAGTGCCACACCCCGGCAGGCTCAGGAGCCCTCGCCGATCTGCCGGGCGACGGCGCGCGCCTGGACGGCGACGGAGGTCAGGAAGTTGACGAAGGACCGGCGGACGTGGGAGGCCGGGCCGATCACCCAGATCCGCTCCGGCCGGCCGTCGAGGTGGAGGCGCAGGTCCCCGTCGATGGCGGTGAGGGGGACGGCCGACGGCGGAGGGTCCACCAGGTGGACGCCGTCCGCGTCGTGGTGGAGCGCGGGCATGTGGAACCCGGCCGCCGCCACGACGTGGTCGTGGACGCGGACGCGGCCGTCGCGCGAGGCCACCTCGAAACCTCCGTCGTGGGCGCGGACGCGCGCGGGGTCGTAGGTGTCCAGGGTCAGTTTCCCGGCGTCGATGTGGGCCAGCAGTTTCCTGGCGTTGGGCAACGCCAGGGAAGTGACGTAACGCCATATCACGGGCCTGACGGGGGCGAGGGCGGCCTCGCGGTCGGGCAGGGGGAGCCCCTCGCTCCACGCGGACGCGGCGTGGAAGACGGAGAGCAGGACGTCCTGCCAGTGGCACAACCCCGCCTCCGCCAGCGCGGTCTCCTCCCGCAGCCGCCGGACCGGGTCGGTGCTGCGGGACAGCTGGCGGCGCAGGGGGAGGGGCGAGACCACGCGCACGGCCTCCACCACCGCGCGGCCGACCTTGTGGTGCAGGAGGGGGTCGTCCGGTTCCAGCCCGACGATCCCCTCCAGGGAGGGGAGGGGCCGGGGGGACGGCAGGATACGGGCGCGCACGGCGGGTAACAGGCCGCTGCGGGAGGCCAAGGTGACGTGGTGGCCGTCCCGGCACAGCAGCAGCGCGGCGTCGACCGCCGAAAGCCCCCCGCCCACCACCAGGACGCGGGAGGGCGCGTCCCCGACCCGCCGGCGCAGGCGGGCCGAGGGGTAGGGCGACGGTGTCCAGCGGGGGTGGGAGGTGAGCGCCGCGAAACCGTCGGGGACGACCGGTCCCCCCAGGCCCACGGCCACGATGACGTGGGAGAAGGTCCTTTCCCTTCCGTCCCCCAGCCGGAGCCGGTACCCGCCGCCCGTCCTGGTCACGCGGTGGACGCGGCCGGGTTCGTGGGCGACCCCGACGCCCCGGGCGCGCGCCGGCGCGGAGTGGTCCCGGAAAAGCACACGGGCGTACTCGCCGATCCAGGAACGGGGAACGAGGTCGGCGTCCCCGACGGGGCGGGCATGCTCGGCGCAGAAGCCGACGAAGTCGGAAGGCGCTTCGGGAAGCAGGGAACAGATGCCCGCCGACGTGTTGCAGAGCAGGTCGGGATCCGGATCACCGAAGACGGGCCCGGTGCCGGGGGCGTTCGGATCGATCAGCGTGACCGAGGACAGGCCGGCGCCCGCCTCCCGAACCAACTGCACGAACGCGCTGATCCCGGCCACGCCGGCCCCGACGATGGCGATGTCCCGCATGCTTCCGATGTGTCTCCTCCGCGGTGAATCGCGTACTTATGGTGCATCCTGCCGCAGAGCGGAACGGGGAGCCGGGGAAACGGGAAGAGCGGCCGGGGGCGGCCACCGCCTGTGAAGAGCGGCCGGGGCGGCCACTACCTGTGAGACGTTTCGCGGGTCCCGGCCTCCTCGGCGGGCCGGCGCCACGTGACGCCGTGTGCCACTTCGGTGTGAGAGGAGCCATGGGCTTGGTCCGTCCCATCCCGGCGCCTCCGACCGGGAGAAGGGCGTTTCTGTGCCGTTTTGAGCCTTTTGCTGCTCCGTGCCGCTTTCTCAAGAAGTGGTCGAAAACGCGGCTCCCCACTGGTAACGTCCCAGGTCAACAAGAGTGCTCCCCGCGCACGCGGGGATGGTCCCGGTGGGGCTGGTCTTGCTCATGTCCGCGTCCTGTGCTCCCCGCGCACGCGGGGATGGTCCCAGCACCTGATGGCCCGCCCGCGCGGCCGCCCGGTGCTCCCCGCGCACGCGGGGATGGTCCCCGCGCCGCGATCGCGGCGGTGCTCGCGACCGAGTGCTCCCCGCGCACGCGGGGATGGTCCCTTTGGCGAGTGAAGCGCCCGGTGCGGGACTTCAGTGCTCCCCGCGCACGCGGGGATGGTCCCCGGCGGTACCACAGGCCGACGTACTGGCTCTTGTGCTCCCCGCGCACGCGGGGATGGTCCCAACGCCCCCGCGAACGCGGTCCGCTACGGCGAGTGCTCCCCGCGCACGCGGGGATGGTCCCGCGCTTCTGGTCGGCTACGGCGCGTTGGCGCAGTGCTCCCCGCGCACGCGGGGATGGTCCCCCGGGTCCGCTACGCCGCGATCCGCGCGGCGTGTGCTCCCCGCGCACGCGGGGATGGGGGTATGTCTGCCCTGGCAAGGACGGATCTCATGGCGCTGATCGCGGTCAGGGCCGCCAGTGGACGCTCGGGGCTTAGGGGGCACGGGGAGAGCCCGAGGCGCGCGCAACCGTCCCAATGACGCCGACCACGCCACAGACCCACACGACCGGCAAGGAATCGGGCGATACCCGGCAGAACGCCTTAATGGGGCCTCGGCGCCTTCGTTTGGCCGAAAACGGCCACCCTCCGGCTTTCTGTGACGTATTCCATCTATGCTAGGCGTCCTTCCATGCCCGACCCGCAGGTTGGGCGGTGCCCCCCGTCCAGAAGAGATCGCCCGTGACCCGACTTCCCGTGCCCGTGCGCTGGGTCCGTGCCCTGCTGTACGTCTCTGGTGGGCTGACCCTCCTGCTCGCCGTGTCCATGCTGATCCTCACCGGGATCTCCGCCTACGAACTCGGCTACAACCTCATGGCCTCCCTGCCCGGCATCCTCCAGATCCTGTTGGCGGTGTTCGTCCGCCGTGGCGGGCGCGTGGTGTTCTGGTCGATCCTCGTCCTGGAGTCGCTGCTCGCCCTGTACTCCCTGCTCACCCTCGGCGGCGACGGCCGGATCACCCAGCTCATCCTGCCCGTCGTGATCCTCGTCCTGCTCCTGCGCCCGGCATCGCGCGCGTTCTTCCTGCGCTGACCCTCCCCACCGCCCCGTGGCCCCGGGCCGACATCGAGGTTCCCCCATGCTCCGACGCATCCACGATCCCGAACGCGGTGCCGGCTACATCGAGTACACCGCCGTCATCCTGCTCGTCGCCGCGCTCTTCGCGGTCCTCATCACCAGCGGGATCGGCGGCCAGATCTCCTCCTCCGTGGCCGCCGGCGTGGAGTCGATCCTCAACGGCACCAGCGGAGGCGACGGTGGTGGCGGTGACGACGGCGGGAGCGGTACCGGGGAGACGGGCGGCACCGGCGGCGACGGGGACGACGGCGCGGAGGAGTCGGGTGACGCCCCGGACACCCCGCAGGGCGAGGTCACGCAGGTCTCCGACAACGGCGGCGGTGGCGGCGGCGACGATGACGACGGCGGCGGGTTCCTGTCGTGGGCGGGGGACGGGCTCGGCGCGGTGTGGGACGGCGTCACCGACTTCGGCACCGGCGTCGGGAACGCCGCCAGTGACGCGTGGAACAGCGTGGGCGACGCCTGGAACGGCCTGGTCGACGGCGCGCAGCGCCTGTGGGACGACCCGGGCCAGTGGGTCTCCGACACCTGGGACTCCCTGGTCGACGGGGTGACCGGCAACTGGGACGCCTTCACCGACGACCCGGTCGGCTGGGGCCTGGACCTGCTCTTCAGCGAGGAGACCCAGGAGAACTGGAACAACGGTAACTACCTGGAGGCCATCGGCCAGGGGGTGGCCGAGAACGCGGTCGCGCTCATCCCCTACTTCGGCTGGGGCAAGAAGATCGACCGCCTTAACGACATGGCCGACAACAGCGGCGACGACGGCGGCGGCGGGGACGGTGACGGCACCGGGGAGCAACGGGCCGACGGTGACCAGGAGGGCGAGAACGCGGAAAGCCCCTCCTGCCGCCGCCCGTCCAGCTTCGTGCCGGGCACCCCGGTCCTGCTGGCGGACGGCACCATGCTCCCCATCGAGGAGATCGAGGTCGGCGACACCGTCCTCGCCTTCGACCCCCTGACCGGGGAGGAGGGGCCTCGCGAGGTCACCGCCCTCGTCTCCAGCATCGGGACCAAGACGCTCATCACCCTCACCGTCGACGACGGCGGCGGTGCGACCGACACGATCACCGCCACCGCGGAGCACCCCTTCTGGGTGCCCGACCGCGCGGAGTGGGTCGACGCCGCCGCCTTGGAGCCGGGCACCTGGCTGCGCACGTCGGCGGGCACCTGGGTCCAGATCACCGCGGTCGACCGGGCCGAGGCCGAGGCGCAGCGCGTCCACAACCTCACCGTCGCCGACCTGCACACCTACTACGTGGGCGCGGGGGCCGCGAACGCGCTCGTCCACAACACCAACGGCGACTGCCACCCCGACCGCGAATACCGGGAGGACGACGACGGGGTGCAGCGCCCCGTCGGGGACCGCGACTTCGCGGCCGTCGCCGCGCAGCGCGCCCACGAGATCATGCGGGGCACCAACAGCCGCAACCTGACCGTCGCGGTCACCCGGGTGTACAACACGGAGACCGGCGAGTTCGAGGTGTGGGTCACCAGCAGCAACCCCAAGGGGCAGAACAGCGACGACCCCGGCTCCTACGCGAACAACCCGCCGGCCGGGTTCGACCTGAACCCCGGCGAGATCTACGTGCCGGGGCGCGGCCACGCCGAGAACGCGCTCAGGGACCACCTGAACCGCAACCCGCAGTACCGCGTGGTCGAGGGCGGCACCAGCTCGAACATCTGCCAGGGGGAGCGTTCGACCGGGAACTGCATGCCCATCATCGAGGACGAGTTGGGTCTGGAGACCGGCGGTGACTACCCTGGCACCACTTACACCTCTGGGAAACGCGAATTCTGGTGGGAGGGCGGATGATCCCGCGTAAATCGCGCTACCGCGACGAGCTGCGAGAGCTCGACGCGCGACAGCGTGTGACGCTCGCCGCGGGCTCCGCGGCCCGCGCGGCGGCGGTGTACGACTACTTCGCCGACGACTCCGAGCGCGCCGTGCTGGCATCGGCGGTGGAGGAGCTGTGGTCGCTGGACCCCGGCGGCCCGGAACAGGCGCGCGCGGTGCTGGAGCGTCTGGGCGCGATCTGGCCCTACGGTGACGACCCGGACCCGGAGTTCGAGGCCGACGAGCCCGAGTACGAGCCCGACGAGCCGCGCTACTGGAAGATCCGGGCGCTGGAGGTTCCCCGCTTCGCCTTCCTGGAGCTCGCCGAGGAGGACTCCCTCCGCGCAGCCGACCGCGCTATCCAGTTCGGCATCGGGCTGGTGCAGGAGGTCGAGGGCGCCATCGGCGCGGACCCGCTGCGCGGACTCGCCGAGGAGTACGCCGACTCGCGTGGACCGTTCGAGGAGCTGGAGGGCGACCTCCTCGAAGAGAGCCTGAGGATCGTGCGCGAGGAGCCGGAGGCGGAGGCCCGGCGCCGTCTGCGTGAACGCTCCGCCGCCCACGGGCGGCGCGTGCGGGAGGTCCTGCTGCCCGTCCTCGCCTCCTCCAGCGGCTGGTCGCCGGACGACATCGAGGCGGCGCGGGGCTAGCCGCCCGAGGGACGGCACGAGCGGGTCGCTGACGTAGGTGAGGGCTCGTGCGCGTCCCGGCAGACCCTCAAGCCTGATAACCGGCAGACCCTCAAGCTTTATAAAGCGGAGATAACGGCCCGCGAAGCCGCAGGTCATCTTCTGTAAGCCCCGCGCACGCGGGGATGGACCGGTCGGCACCCGCAACACCAGCCTGAACGCGGCGTAAGCCCCGCGCACGCGGGGATGGACCGGAATCGGGCGCGTCGGACATGGTCTCGGGGGAGTAAGCCCCGCGCACGCGGGGATGGACCGAGATCGCGCCCTACGTCGACAACATCATCCTCAGTAAGCCCCGCGTACGCGGGGATGGACCGACCGCGTAGAGGTCGTCCTGGTTGTTCATGGGGTAAGCCCTGCGCACGCGGGGGAGTCCTGGGCCGGCTGGAGTACTGAGGCCCGAGAGTGCGTCCCTGACGAGAGGGCACCGGCGTGGCGTCGGAAGCTAAGAACAGCCAGATGCGCGTGATCTCTCGGGTGCCTCATGTTGGCGATATGCTCGCCTAAGCAGCCCTTCGGGGCGGCTTCAGGTGTGCGTGACCCCCTCGTCGGTAGTCGGCGAGGGGGTCACGTGCTTTTCTGCCTACAGTCGGTCGGTCTTCACGGCGTCGAGGAATGCGGCCATTTCGGCGGCGGGGAACGTGAGGTGGCCGTGGTCGGGGTTCTGGGAGTCGCGGACGGCTTGGGCGCCGGGCAGGTCGGCGACCTCGACGCAGTTCTGAGACTGGGTGCTGTAGCTGGACTTGCGGAAGCGGGCCTCAGGTGTGTTCATGGTGCTCCTCGTATTCGATGCCCTCTAGGAAGTGGGCACTCCGAACTGTACTGAGAGCGGCTCCCTGTACGTCGCTGAAGGTGCCAACGTAGGCGGCCACAGCCTCGGGGCGCTCCTCGATGACGCCGGCGTCAACCGTGTCGACATACACGATCGTCGGGTCAAGCGGCTCGGGGAAGTCCAGAACCGTGAAAGCTCCATTTAGTCCGCCGTGCGCGCCGACCGAGAACGGCAGTACCTGGATATCGATGTTCGGTAGCTGGCCGATGCGGAGCAGGTACTCGATTTGTGACCGCATGACCTCGGGGCCGCCGATGGGACGCCGGAGTGCGGCCTCGTCGATCACGGCCCACAGGCGCGGCGGGGAATCGTGGCGGTGGAGGATCTCGCGTCGTGCCATTCGGGCGTCCACCTGGCGGTGAATGTGGTCGAGGGTAGTGAGGCGACCCCCGCGGAAGATCGCCTCCGCGTACTCGGGCGTCTGCAACAGGCCGGGAATCACGGCGACCTCATACGTGCGTATCTGCGACGCCTCGGCCTCGAAATCGGGCAAGGGTTCGGCGCCGAAGACGTCTCGGTACCTCCACCACCAGCCTTTCTGTCCGGCCTCGCGGGCGAGCTGGTGTAGGGCGCTCCGCTCGGCCGGATCGGTCACTTGGTACGCATTAAGCAGTGTGTCGAGGTCAGCCGCCTTGACCGTTTTCGAGTCACACGTCTCGATCCGACCCAGCTTGGCCCGGGGTATACCGGCCAGTTCAGCGGCCTCGGCGAGAGTGAGGCCGGCCGCCTCGCGGTGGCGCCGAAGCTGGGCGGAAAGACGCCGCCTGCGGACGGATGGGCTGTGGGAGCGCGGCATGGCGGCAGTCTAGCGGCCTCAAAAAAATGGGAATCTCAGTTTTTTGCTTGTGTGAGACGTGTATCTCATCCATGATGGTAACCACCTGAAGTCAGATGCTTACGGGAGTCGCTATGGGACTGTTCTCCCTGCTCTTGCTTGTGTTCGCGGCGTTGGCGCGCGGTGGTCCGTCTCCTTCGGGGCCTGTACCGCCCGCCCATCGCGTCGATGTCCCCGCACCCGCTCCTCCGCCTCCGCCCCCGCCTCGGCGGATACCGGATCACTACGGGTGGTGTGTGCTCGCGGAGCGGTATGCGCATAAGTGGGAGCTCACCTATGACTACGACGTGGTGATGCCGTATCGGGCGCGGCATCGGGGGCAGCCGGATCTGGTGTTCGCGGCGTCGGATCGGGAGTTGTTCGAGGTGATGTTGTCGGTGGCGGAGCCGCCGTCGCGGGTGCGCCGTTATGTGGTGGAGGCCGAGGAGCGCCAGCGCGCCGAGGAGTTGGCCGCGTTGAACGATCTGGTGTTCATGGCCCCGACGGGAGGGTGAGGGACATGAACCCGTCTTGCGATCCAGTGGGCGGCAACGCTCGTTCCGGTTCGCCTCGTACTCGTAGTGGTGAGGGATGTCGGCCTGGCGGGGAGGAGACTCTGGGCCGGGGTGGTGCCTGTGTGTCGTGTGCGCACCAAAGGTGTCGTGCGGCGCGGGCGGCGAACGAGGGCGGGGCGGTGTGGGGGCGTTGCCGGGAGTTCGCGGTGGAGCATCGACGAGCGGCTGCGGTGCGGCGGCGTTTCCCGGGCGTGGTGGTGTGGTGGGGGGAGGCGACCCAGCGGTACTGGGCGATGACCTCCTCGGGACTGCGTGAGGCCGAGACCGTTGAGGCGCTCCTCGCCGTCTTACGATCCGGGAGCACATCCGCTCTTGACCGTGAGGCTGCGCGGGGAGTCCGCATTCCTCGACGCGTTCCAGCAGGTTCTCCGACCGTTTCCCCGGCTCGCTTCCCCGCGGGCTCCCTTGAGAGGAGACGCGCGCGGGTGGTGGGGCGGCGTCCGGTGCGGTGGTGCCTCACCGGCCATGCTCCTGCCATCTCCCGTCCGGTGGGAAGGGAGGTGGGTGAGGGTGGCTCCGCCGCGGCGCGCTGATCTGGATATCGGAGTGTTGCGAGAGATGTATGTGGTCCAGGGATTGTCGTTGGCCGAGGTCGGGATGCGGGTGGGGGCGGCGGGCAGCGTGGTGGCGCGTCATCTACGTCGTGCGGGTATCGCGGTTCGTCCACCCGGCGGACGGTTGGACCTGCCGGTGGAGGAGATCGCGGCGCGGTTTCGGGCGGGGGAGTCTCAGCGTTCGCTTGCCCGCGCCTACGGGGTCGCGCTCGACACGATCAAGGCTCGCCTGAAGTCCCATGCGGCCGGCCACGCCGATCAGTCGGACAAGCCGGTGACGGGAAGAGGGTGATTTCCCCTGGGTATTGAATGGGTGTTTGGTGGCCTATCGCGCGCTTCGCCCTTTTCTTAAGAAGTGGTCGAAACCGAGGGGGTCAGCTGGTAACGTCCCAGGTCAATAAGACTGCTCCCCGCGCACGCGGGGATGGCTCCGCTGCGTGAGATGGGTTTCGCGGCGGCGCTGGCTGCTCCCCGCGCACGCGGGGATGGACCCGCGG
>NZ_FUWS01000005.1:146971-197271 GCF_900167435.1 Marinactinospora thermotolerans DSM 45154 | reverse complement strand
CGCTGCTCCCCGCGCACGCGGGGATGGACCCTGCCGCTGACGTGCGCCATGTCCGGATCGTGCCTGCTCCCCGCGCACGCGGGGATGGACCCGCGACCATCACCCAGCAGGCCGAGCTGGCTGCCTGCTCCCCGCGCACGCGGGGATGGCCCCTCGGCGGACCACCACTCCCACACGCGCTGGCGCTGCTCCCCGCGCACGCGGGGACGGCCCCTCTCCGTGCCCGCCCGGGGTGGCGAGCCGGAGCGGTCGGGGGCCAGTTCAGGGTGGGCGAAGAAGGTGGGGCCTCTCCCGGTGTTCCGGGAGAGGCCCCACGTGTGCGTCTGGGCGGCGGGTCAGGCCGGCTGGGGGGAGAGGGCGTCGTCCAGGACCATCTCGATGTAGTCGAGGGCGGCGCGGCGGCGGGCCAGCGCGCTCTGGTAGAGCGACGGGAGCCGGGAGCCGCGGCGGATGCGCAGGCACTCGTTGACGATGCGGTCCCACCGCTCGGGGAAGGCGTGCAGCGCGTAACGCCCCGCGCCGGACTTCGAGGTGATCTCGCCCGTGCGCAACGTGAAGTGCAGCCGGCTGACGCTCAGCACGCTCCACGACGGCGCCAGCGACCCCAGCGCGGCCAGGCCGCGCGGCGTGACCAGCCGGCCGGCCTTGGCCCGCCAGCGGCGCCAGTGCTCGTCGAGGTTGCCCAGCGACCAGTCGCGCAGGCTGTCGCGCTCGTTCCACATGTCCAGCTCGACGGGGAGCGGCCCGCGCACGGTGACGCCGCGCTCGGCGAGCACGTGCCAGGTGACCGGGTTGACGTCGGCGCTCGCCTTGCGGCGCAGCCGGCCCGCGTTCACCGACGCGAGGGGGCCGCACGCGGCGGGGTCGTCGTCGAGATCCTCCCACGTGACGTGGATGCCGTTGAACTGCGGTCGGGGAAACCGTGACCGCATGCGGGAGTGGACGCGGCGCAGCGCGTCGAAGTCGGTGTCGGTGAGGCGGCGGGCGGTGACCACGACGAAGTCGACGTCGCTGACGTGCGGACGGTAGTCGTCCAGGGCGACCGACCCCGTGAGGTACAGGCCCTCCACCAAGCCGGGGGCCTCGCCGTCGATGTCCCTGAGGAACGTCTCGGCAACGGTCCGCGCCTGCGGATGGACAGCCATGTGGTCTCCAGTCTGCTCCGCCTGGCCGCGGAAGTGAGGGTCGTGAGCGCTCGCGCGGCGCCATCGCCGGCGATGGCGCGGGGCCTGGGCCCTTCACGTCCAACGACCCCGTCCGGTTCCCGGTTCCGCTGCGCGCGGGGGAATCGGGGACGGCAGGCGGCGTCGATGCTCATGCGTTCGGTTGTCGCAGGGGCCGGCTGCGCGGCCCCTGCCTTCCAGTCTGGGAGCCGGTGCGCGGCTTGGCAAGCGAAGCGGCGCGAGTCTGGTGCCATGTCCCCGTGGATGGTGGTGCGCGCACCACCACGCGCCCGGTTTCGCGGCCCGGCCCGGTGGCGGCCGCGGGCCATCGAGCATAAACCAGCGGCCATGGGGGATCTAAGGGACGGACATGGACGGCCCGCCCCCGAGCCAGGAAGAACCTGATGCCGCAGCTCGAACCGAAACAGATCCAGTCGTGGTTGGAACAGGGAACCGAGCGTTTCGCCGAACGGATCGCGGGCCTTCCCGACGCCGACTTCCGGGTGCCCTCGCGGCTGCCGGGGTGGACCAGGGCGCACGTCATCGCCCACCTCGTGGCCAACGCCGGGGCGTTGCTGAACCTGGTCGCCTGGGCGCGCACCGGTGTGCAGACCCCGATGTACCCGTCGCCGGAGGAGCGCGACGCCCAGATCGAGGAGGGCGCGCAGGACCCGCCGGAGTGGCTGCGCGCCGAGTTCGCCGACTCCGCGCGCCGGCTGAGCGAGGCCCTGGCCGGGCTGGGGGAGGCCGAACCGGACACCGTCCTCACCGACGCGCGGGGGGCCGAGATCACGGCGCGCGACCTTCCCTGGGAGCGCGTGGTCGAGGTGTGGCTGCACCTCGTCGACCTCAACGCGGGCGACTCCTGCGCGGACCTGCCGGCGGAGCTGGTCGACGCGCTGCTGGACCGCGCCGCCGGCGACCTCTCGCAGCGGCCGGGATGCCCGGCGCTGCACCTGGTCGCCACCGACCGGCGACGGACCTGGGAGGTCGCGGGGGAGGGCGAGGTCGCCGAGGTGACCGGGCCCGCCGCCGACCTGCTGGGCTGGCTGACGGGCCGCGAGCGCGGGACACGGCTGCGCACGGGGACCGAGCGGGAGGCGCCGCGTCCGCCGGCGTGGAGGTGACCGGGCCCGGGACGGCGTGGTGGCGGCCGGTGGGCGCGTCCGCGGTGGCATGAACCACGTCCCGCGGTGAACGGCGTCACGTCGCGGTTCCGACCGCCGTCGCGATGGCGGATCCCCGCCGGGATGTGCGCCAGGCACGCCGGAGTGAGTGATCCGCCACAGCGTGACGGTGCATGGCGCGTTACTTCGCCGGGTACCGTCGCAATTTGATAGAAAAGACGTTTTTGTCGTCTTCGGGGTCGTTCATTGCCGACCCGGCAGGCGTCTGAGGACCGTTTCGACCGGTCCAGACGAGCTGAGAAGAGTTCTCATTCCCATGGTCAACATGGTTGAACGTGTACGCACCCGTGCCCTCCGAAAACGAGAGGAGGGGCGGGTCGACACCTGGGTGGTCGGCGTCAGTGGCGGAGCCCTCATCGCCTTCGTCGCCGCAGCCCTCCTTTTCCCCACCGCCACGGAGAACGCCGTCGACACGGCGTTCACCTGGTCCGCCGACTGGTTCGGCGCCTACTGGCAGCTTTTCCTCCTGGCCACGTTCCTGGTCGCCGCCGTCCTCGCCTGCTCCCGTTACGGCCGGGTCCGCATGGGCGGGATCGCGCGTCCGGAGTTCGGCTGGTTCAAGTGGGTCGCCATGGTGATGACGACCCTGCTCGGCGCGGGCGGCGTGTTCTGGGCGGCGGCCGAGCCCATCGCCCACTACGTCGACACCCCGCCGTTGTTCGGGACCGGCGGCGGCGCCACCGACCCCTCGCCCGAGAGCGTGGCGCTGGCCCAGAGCTTCATCCACTGGGGCTTCCTGGGCTGGGCCGTCGGCGGGACGCTGGCGACGTTCGTCATGATGCGGGGCGTGCAACGCGGCCTGCCGCTACGGCCGCGCACCCTGCTGTACCCGATCATGGGCGACCGGGTCAAGGACCACTGGATCGGCACGGTCGCCGACATCTGCTGCATCCTCGCCGTCGTCGCCGGAACGGTCGGCCCGGTGGGCTTCCTCGGCCTTCAGGTCTCCTACATCTCCGGTGAGATGTTCGGGACGTTCGACGGCTACGCCACCCAGCTCGTGGTGATCATCGGGCTGACCGTGGTCGCCGCGATCTCGGTGCTCAGCGGTCTGGACAAGGGCATCCAGTTCCTCAGCCGGCTCAACGTGTGGGTCGCGCTCGCCCTCCTCGTCTGCGTGCTGGCCCTCGGCTCGGCGGTGTTCGTCTTCAACACCTTCTTCGACGCCTTCGCGCTGCACGCCACCCAGTTCCTATCGATGTCGGTCTACCGCGGCGACGGGTCGTGGCTGGGCTCCTGGACCACCTTCTTCTTCGCCTGGTGGGTCGGTTACGCCCCGCTGATGGCGATCTTCATCGCGCGGATCTCCAAGGGCCGCACCGTCCGGGAGATCTTCATCGGCGGAACCGTCCTGCCGACCGTGGTCACCACGTTCTGGTTCACCGCCCTGGGCGGCACCGGCATCTGGCTGGAGACGCAGAACCCCGGTTCGGTCTCCGGCCCCTACGAGGAGACCGGTCTGCCGGCCGCCGCGCTGTCGATCGTGCAGCAGCTGCCGATGAGCGCCCTGCTCGGCGTGATCGTCCTGGTGGTGACGGTCGTCTTCGTCGCCTCCACCATGGACTCGATGTCCTACGCGCTGGCCGCCTCGGGCATGCGCGACAGCGAACCGCGCCCCGTCATCCGCGCCTTCTGGTGCGTCGTGATGGGCGCCGCCGCGGCGGTCCTCATCGCGATCGGCGACGGAGGGGTCAACGCCCTCCAGTCGTTCATCGTGGTCACCGCCGTCCCCGTCGGCCTGATCATGCTGCCGACCCTGTGGACCACGCCGCGCATCATCCGCTGGATGGCCGTCGAGCAGGGTCTGCTCTCCCGCGCCGACGCGGCGGGCATCCCCGAGAAGCGCGACGAGGAGGTCCCCTCCTGGACCGGCCCCTCCGAGGTGGGCCGCAAGGAGCCGGAGTTCGCCGGCCGCTACTGACCGCGAACCGGGGCCGTGCCGCCGCCGTACCCGGCGGGGCGCGGCCCCGGCCCGTCTCAACCGGGGGCCGGGGGCGATTCCAGCGCCGAGGCGTACAGCTCCCGGGCCAGCCCCCGCCAGCGGGGCCGGAAGGCGTAGACCCCGGCCAGGCGCAGCCGGGTCGCCGCCACATAGGCGGGAACCCGGCGCAGCGTCGCCTCGTCGGGTTCCAGCCCGGCCAGGAACGCGGCCCGCGCCGCCCGGGCGCGGGCCGGGCCCACCACCCCCTGGGCGCTCCGCAGTGCCATGTGCGCCACGACGTTGGCCACGTCCACCGCGGGTTCGCCGAGCGCCAGGGTGTCCAGGTCCACCAGCCCGATCCGCTCGGCCTCGGGGGCGGCGACGAACTGCTTGTCGTAGCAGTCGCGGTGCACCGGGCGAAGCGGCGCGCCGGCCTCCTCCCCGAGCGCGGCCAGCACCGGGCCAGGGTCGGCGTACGGCAGCAGCCCGAACCGCCAGGCCGGGCGCAGCCAGCGCAGCACCGCCTCCTTCTCGTCGGCGGGGGTGTGCCGGGGCGGCCCGCCCTGCCCGCCCGGACCGGGTGAGGGGGGCTCCGCCGCGTGCAGCACGGCCAGCGCGGCGCCGGCCCGGTACCAGTCGAGCAGCCAGTCGCCGACCCGCCCGCCGGCCGCGGGGCGCGTCAGCGGCTCGCCCGGCAGCGCCGACCACAGGGTCGCCCCCTCGCCCATGTCCTCCAGCAGCCGCGGCACCGCGAACGCCGTCCCGGCCAGGCGCTCGGCCTGTTCGAAGCGGGCCACGAGGGCGGCCTCACGCCCCGGCCGCACCGCCTTGACGTAGCCGCGGTCGGTGCGCACCACGGCGCGCCGTTCCGGCCGGTGGGCGACCAGCCGGCCGCCGGCCCGGACGAGCGCGCGCACCCTCGGCAGCCTGCGGTCGGCCCCGTCGGGCTGGAGCAGCACGCCCTCCCCGGGCAGGGCGGACGCGCCCGGGGTCGCCGCCGCGACCCGTTCCAGCCGGTCGGGGTCGGCGAACCACTGCCCGGCGACGCGCCGCCCGTCGGCCTGCTCCCACTCGACCAGGGCGTGGTCGGTGCCGCGCGGCCAGGCCCGGCGCAGCAGCAGCGGTTCGCCGGTGGCGGGGGAGACGACCCGGTCGGCGACGAAGCGTTCGGTCACGGGATCCTCCACGGGTGGGCGCGGCCGTCCTGCGCCGCGTGGTCCTCGTTCACGCGCCCACCAGTCCGGCGGCCGTCTCGACGAGCATCCGGGCCTGCCCCGCCCAGCCGGGCACGCGGTGCCGGAACGGCTCGGCGCACCGGTTCAGCAGCGCCGCCGCCGTGTGCGCGGCCAGCCCCCGCGGCCGGGGCCGGCCGGGGCGGGCCTCCAGGTAGGAGTCGAGGAGCGGGCCCAGCACCCGGTCCGGTTCGGCGCCGGCCAGGGCCCGGCCCGCGGCGATCTCGGCGGCCACGAAGGACGCCAGGTCCGCGGCCGGGGCGTCCACCCGCACCCGGTCCAGGTCGATCAGCGCCGGGCCTCGCTCGGTCAGCAGGACCTGGTCGGCGGAGAGGTCGCCGTGCACCAGGACGCCCGGCTCCGGTTCCAGGGCCCGGGCGCACGCCTGGGCGACCCGCTCCGCCCGCGCCGCGAGGTCGGGCAGGAGCGCGGCGACGGCCCGCGCGGCCACAGCCGGGTCCGTGGGCCGGGCTTCGGGGAGCTCCCGGGGCGCCGGGACGGCGTGCAACCGGGCGAGGAGACCTCCCACGGCGGCCGGCGCGTCGACGTCACCGGCCGCGAGCGCTCCGTCCAGGGGCGTCCCGGGGATCCAGCGCGTGGCCAACAGCCCGAACCTGCTGACCCTGGTCACCTCCGGCACCGGCAGCCCGGCCGCCGCCAGCGTGACATAGGGGGCGACGTTCACCCCGCCCGAGTGGGCGCGCAGCACGTGCTCGGGGCGCCGGGCGTCGCCGTCGAGCCGGCCCACCCAGCGCCGTCCCGGCTTGTGGCGCAGGGTCCGCGCGCGTCGGGTCCCCTGCGAGGCGAACCCGGGGGCGCCGGCGAAGTGGCGCAGCGCCGGCAGGGCGCGGTCGTCGGCGGGCGCCGCCACCACCAGCCCCAGGTCGGGGGCGACCAGGGGGCCCCGCCAGCCCGGATCGGTCACTTCCGTCAGATCGACGCCTGGCGGGGCCGGCGCGGGGGGCCCCTCGGCGTGGCGGACGTCCTTACCGAGCTTGCCGTCGCCTTCGGCCGTGTAGGCCCGCAGGAAGGCGCGGCGGGTCCTGCCGCCGTACCCCAGCCGCAGCGCCGCGGTCAGGCTGGTGCCCGGCTTGTAGCGCAGGTAGGTGACGGTGACCCGTTCGGGGGCCTTCGCGTCCGCGGGCAGCAGCTCCGCCACCAGCGAGGTCAGCGCCTCGTGGTCGAGCACCACCCGCAGCGCGGGAAGGGCGGGGTCGCGGTCGGCGATCTCGGCGTCCGCTGGCTCAAGCACCGGTGGGCCTCCTCGGCTCGGTCGGGGAGCCGGTCGTCTCCGACGCGGCGGCGATGTTCGCGGTCACCTCGATGACCTCCTGGGGCTGTCCCTGGGCGAGCACCCGCCCGTCGTGGATGGCGATGACGACGTCGCAGTCGGCGACCGCGTCGATGTCGTGGGAGATGAGGAAGGTCGTGCGCCCCCGGGTCAGTTCGGCCAGCGCGTCTTGGACCTCCCGCCGGCTATCAGGGTCCAGGCCGGTCGTCGCCTCGTCCAGCACCACGATGGGGGAGCGGCGCAGCATCGCCCGGGCGATCGCGATGCGTTGACGCTGCCCGCCCGACAGGGTCGCCCCGCGCTCGCCCAGCACCGTGTCGTAGCCGTCGGGCAGCGCGGAGACGAAGCCGTGCGCGTTGGCGGCCCGGGCGGCGGCCTCGACCTGCGCGTCGTCGGCGGTGGGGTCGCCGTGCCGGATGTTCTCCCGGATCGTCGTGGCGAACAGCACCGACTCCTGGAGCACGATCGCCACCTGCGAGCGCGCCGCCGCGACCGGCAGGTCGCGCAGGTCCAGCCCGTCGATCACCACCCGCCCCTCGGTGGGGTCCTGGAGGCGCAGCAGCAGCGACGCCATCGTCGACTTGCCCGACCCCGACGGGCCGATCACGCCGACCCGGGTGCCCGCGGGCACCGCCAGGTCCAGTCCGCGCAGCCCCCACCGGCCCGCGCCGTAGTCCAGGCTCACCGACTCGAAGCGGACCTCGCCGCGGCGCGGCGGGGTGACGTCGAGCGGCCCGTCGGTGATGTCGGGGCGCACGGCGAGCAGCTCGGCGACGCGCTCACCGCTGGCCGCGGCCTTGGCGATGCGGCCGGTGTACTTGGCCATGTCCCGCATCGGTTTGAACGCGCTCTTCAGGTAGGTCACGAACACCACCAGTTCGCCGGGGGTGAGGCTGCCTGAGAGAGCGGCATACCCGCCCGCGGTCACGACCATGCCGGTGGCGATGCCCACGAGCAGGTCGGTGCGCCGTTCCAGCCCCGCCGACAGCCGGGTGGCGCGCACGCCCGAGACGAGGCTGGAGTCGTTGCTGGCGGCGAAGCCCCTCTGCTGTTCGGCCTCCAGGCCGTAGGACTGCACGACGGTGATGGCGGCCAGCGCCTCGGCCGCGCCGCCGGCCAGCTCGCCCTCGCGGCGGCGCTGCTCGCGCGCCGCCGAGTTGATCCGCGCGGAGTCCCGCGTCCCGTACAGCGCGAACACCGGGAACATCGCCAGCACCAGGCAGGCCAGCGGCCAGTTGATGATGAGCATGACGACGCTCATCCCCAGCAGGGTGACGACGTTGCCCACCATGGGCAGCGCCGCGGTGACGGCGACCTCCTGCAACCGGTTGACGTCCCCGGTCAGCCGGGTCAGCAGGTCGCCGGCGCGGCTGCTGCGGTGGTAGCGCAACGACAGGCGTTGCAGGTGGGCGAACAGGTCGCCCCGGACCTTGGTGAGCACGCGCGACCCGGCCAGCGCGAACGCGCTCGTCATCAGGTAGGAGGCCAGCGCGCGCATCCCGGCGAACGCGACGACCGTCACCCCGCACAGCACCAGCATCAACATCAGGCGCGGGGTCGGCTCCAGGTCGGGACGGACCACCGCGTCCAGGACGATCTTCAGCGGCCAGGGTTCCAGCAGCCGGAAGGCGACCTCGGTGAACAGCGCGATGAAGCCGCCGGCGACGAGGGTCCGCTCCTGGCGCAGATGCGGGCGCAGGTGGCCGAAGATACGGCGCAGCCCCGGCAGGGACTCCCGTAGGTTCTTCGGTCGGGCCATCTTGTGGTCCTTTCAGGGGGCAGCGGGGTGGGGACGGGGGTGGTCATACCGCGATCGGACCGGCGACGGCCAGCGTGCGTTCCACGACCGCCTCCCAGGTGTGCCCCAGGGCGGTGCGGCGGGCGGCGGCGCGCATCCGGGCGCGCGCCGCGGGGTCGTCGCGCAGGGACTCCAGCGCGGCGGCCAGCGCGGGGGCGTCGCCGCCGGGGACCAGGAGGCCGTTGGAGCCGGGGACGACGACCTGGCCGATCTGGCCGACGTCGCCGGCGACCACGGGCAGGCCCGCCGCCAGGTACTCATAGAGCTTCAGCGGTGAGAAGTAGTGTCCGCCCTCGGCCCGGTAGGGCGCCGCGGCCACGTGCATCCGGCGCAGTTGCGCGGGCACCCGGTCGGGCGGGAGCGCCCCGGTGAACTCGACCCGCTCGGCGACGCCCAGCCGGTGGGCGAGGTCGCGCAGCGACGCGGCCTCGGGGCCGTCGCCGACGATCAGCAGCCGCGCGTCGTCCCCGCGCATCCGGGCGAACGCGCCCACCAGCACGTCCACGCCGTGCCAGCGCTTGAGGGAACCGGTGAAGCCGACGGTGAACGGGCCGCCGGGTTCCCGGTCGGCGGGCCGGAACCGTCGCACGTCCACGCCGTTGGGGATGACGTGGACCCGCTGCGGGGGCGCGCCGTGGGCCAGCACCCACTCCGCGACCGGTCCCGACACGCACACCACGGCCGAGGCCACGGTGAGGGCGCGCGACAGGATCGCCTCGGCGCCGCGCCGGTGGACCAGGCCGCGGTGCTCGGCCTGCTCCTCGATCAACGGGGCGTTGACCTCCAGCACGCCGGGCACCCCGGCCGCGCTCGCCCGCTCCAACGCGAACCCGCCCCACAGCGCGTAGCGCTCGTAGACCAGGTCGTAGGGGCCGGCGGCCTCCATCAGGTTCTCCAGGGCCGCGGCGGCGCGCATCGTCATGCGCTCGCGCGTGGCCGTGTCACCGGTGCGCGCCGGCGCGACCTCGTGCACGGGGATGCCGGCGAGGTCGGCGGGCGGCGGGCCGCCCGTGCGCATGCAGAACAGCTCGACGCGCGCGCCGCGCGCCAGCAGGACCCGCAGGACCTCTTGGACGTGGATGGAGGCCCCCTTGGAGCCGAACACCGGGATGCCGGGGTCGGCGCACACATAGGCGATTCGCACGTTGTCCTCCTTGACGGGGCTGGTCACAGGGCCGCGACGGCGGCGGGCACGGGAGGTCCGGTCACCGGGGGCGGGGGCAGGAGCGCGTCGAGCCGGCCGGCCTGGACGGCGGCGTCGAACTCCCGCTCGACCAGTGCGCGGCCCGCCCGCGCCAGGCCGACCCGCAGCGTCGGGTCGGCCAGCAGCGCGGCGAGCGCGTCGGCCAGGGCGGCCGGGTCCCGCTGGGCCACCACGAGCCCGGTCTCGCCGTCGCGCACCACCTCGGGGATGCCGGTGACGTCGGTGGACACGCACGGGGTGCCCAGCGCCATCGCCTCCAGCAGCACGGTCGGCAGCCCGTCGGCGTTGCCGTCGGAGCCCACGACGCACGGCGCCGCGAACACCGCGGCCGCGCCGACCAGCTCACGGACCCGGGGCTGGGGGAGCGGACCGGTGAACTCCACCGTCCCGGCCAGGCCGAGCCGTTCGGCCAGCGCGGTCAGCTCGCCGGCCAGCGCGCCCGTCCCCGCGATGCGGCAGCGGAACCGCACGCCACGCGCCACCAGCAGGGCGCACGCCTCCAGCAGCACGTCGAACCCCTTCTTCTCGACCAGGCGGCCCACCGCGGCGATCAGCGGGAGACGGTCGACGGGGTCGCGGTAGGGGTGCGCGGAGAGGTCCAGGCCGTTGTAGACCCGGTACACCCGCCGCGCCGCGCTCCCGTAGCGGTCGGTGAGGTGGCCGACGTTGTAGTCGCTGACGGTGACCACGTGGTGGGCGTCGGCGAGTTTGGCGGCCAGGTCGGCCGGCTCCACCGAGGCGTGGAAGATGTCCTTGGCGTGGGCGGTGAACGAGTAGGGCACCCCCGTGATCAGCGAGGTCAGCCGGGCCACGGTCGTGGCGACCGAGCCGAAGTGGGCGTGCAGGTGGGTGATGCCCCGCTCGGTGACGTGCACGGCCAGCTCCATGGCCTGGGCGGCGTCGCGGGCGTCGGCGGCGAGCAGGGCGGTGAGCGCGTCGGGGCCGATGGGGCGCAGCGCGTTGACCCGGGCCAGCGTCTCCCACAGCTCCGCGGCGCGCAGCCGCGTGTGCGGCAGGTAGGTGACGGGGGCCTGGACCCGCGACAGGGTGTCGTGGAAGCGGCCGTCGTTGGGCAGGCGCAGCGAGAACAGCTCGATGTCGGCCCCGCGGGCCTCCCGGGCCAGGACCTCGGTGACGACGAAGGTCTCGGAGAAGCGCGGGTACATCTTCAGCACGTAGCCGATCCGGTGTCCGGTGGCGCCGCCGGGCGACGAGAGGGACATGACGGGTCCTTTCGGGGGATGCCTGTCCGACAGGACAGGGACGGTCAGGAGGCGGTGGGAGCGAAGGCCGGGGAGTCGATCAGCTTCCGGGCCAGTTCGGGGATGCGGGCCAGCCCCTCCAGGTCGGCTCCGCCGCGCGGCCGGCGCGGACGTTCCAGCGCCTCGCCCACCCACGCCCCGATCCCCGAGGGGGTGAGCGCCGCCGGGTGCAGCAGGTCGAGCAGTCCGGCCCCGGCCAGCCGCAGGGCGCGGACGAGCTGTTCGGCCCGTGGCCGCACCCGTGGCACCACCAGCAGCGGGGCGGTGCCCGCCAGGGCCTCGCAGACGGTGTTGTAGCCGCCCATCGACACCACGGCGGAGGCGTGTTCCAGCCAGGGGGCGAGGTCGGGGGCGAACTCGCGCACGCTCATGTCGGCGCGGCCGGCCGCCAGGGCCTCCACCGCCCGGCGCCGCGCCGGCGGCATGTGCGGTCCGGTGACGAACACCCCGTGCACCCCCGCGGGCAGCGGGGCGGAGACGAACGCCTCGGCCAGGCGGGCGCCGTCGGCGCCGCCGCCGGCCAGTCCCAGCACGAAGGGGGTCTGCATCGGCGCGGGCGCGCCGCTCCGCCCGCGGTCGGGCACCAGGTAGCCGGTGTGGGTGACGCGCGCGGCGAGGTCGGCGGGCAGGCCGAGGTCGGCCGTGGGGTCGCTGAGCGTCGGGTCGCCGTAGCACCACACGGCGTCGTAGTAGCGGCGCAGCGCGCTGGTGCCGCGGGCGCGTTCCCAGTCGGCCGCGGCGGCGGAGGGGGCGTCTAAGACGTCGCGCAGACCCAGGACGACGCGTGTGGGGCCGCGCCACAGGACGCGCAGCGCCGGTTCCAGCTCGCCGAACACGCCGCGCGGGTGCTTGTCGACGATGAGCAGGTCGGGGGTGAAGGAGCGAAGCGTCGAGGACAGGATCGCCGAGCGCAGCGAGATGAGGTCGGCGAGGTCGGCGGAGAGGTGACGGGCGGCGTACTCCCCGTCGGGGTCCTTGCCCAGCGCGGGCAGGCCGACCACGTCACAGCCCGGGGGACGGCCGAACGCCGCGGCCTCGGGCGCCCCGGTGAGCAGGAGCACGTCGGGGCGCGGCTCCAGCGCGCCGAGGGCCGAGGCGAGGGCGAGGTTGCGGCGCGTGTGGCCCAGGCCCTGGGCGTCGTGGGAGTACAGCGCGATGCGAAGCCGGCCGGGCCCGTCCCCGGCGGCGCGCGGGGGACGCGGGGTCGCTACGTCATCCAGGGTCACAGGGATCCTCCACGGGGTCGGGTGGGATGGCCGGCGGTGTCGCCCGGCGCAACAACTGTGCTGGCGAGCGCCCTAACGGGGGGTTAAGGAGACGAGAAGGCGATGAGAAGGCGGCGGAGGGGTGCGCGCCGGCGGGAGCGCCGGTGGGAGCGTGGGAACGCGAGACGTGAAATTGCGCGCGGATCCGGTGACGGATCATTGGCCCGCCTGCGCGGGCGACCTGGCCGGGGGCGGCCAAGGTGGAAGTGGCGGGTGTCCTGGGCAGCGCAATCGTTGACGCGAGAGCGTCGTGTGCCGACAGTCCGTGCCCGGGAGGCCGGTGCTGATGTTAATCATCCGTCCAGATGGGTATTTCCCATTTCCCAGTGCGGGGCGGTTAATTGCCAATCTCAATCACGCGAACCTCTCTAGAGAGGTCGGGTAGTAAAGTCGCCGGCTTAGCGAGAGCGTCGGAGACTCAGGCGATCCCGCTCCGGAGGCGACCGCGGAGGAAGTGATGGCGATAACAGCACCCCGCTGTGGAAAAAGGAAATCCCCCCGTATATCGTTGCTATCGTGCGGAAGTAGGGCCTGGTCCTGCGGCCGTCGTTTTTCCCGGAACGAGCTCCGGAGTCACCTCGGGTGATCTTTGCCGCCCCTTTGGGTCGTTTGGACGTCGTGATTAGACGCTGTTTTCACGTGTGTAACACGAGGTCATTCGGGTGAAACCCGTGATCTTTACGCTCGTCAATACCGAGTGGGCGTTCTCGGCGATTTTTAAGGAGACGGACATGGTTCCGACGATGCTGCTGGTGGCCGACGGTTCTCACGACCCGCAGCGCAGGGAGGCGCTGGGGGACCTCGCCGAGGCGATCGCGAGTCGTGGAGAGGCTCCCGTGGTGACCGCCTTCGGCTCCGACACCGACCTGAAGACCGCCGTCGAGGCGCTGGAGGGACCGCTCGTCGCCGTCCCGGCCTTCCTGGCCGGTGGCGACCACGCCAGCTCCGAGCTCTTCGCCGGACTGAACCTCGCCGACCGTTTCGACGCCTGCGCGACGGCCCCGTTGGGCGCCGTCCCCTCGATCGTCGCCAACCTGGCGGTCCGCCTGGAGCAGGCCGGCTGGCGGCCCGGCGACGGTGTCGTCCTCGCCGCCGACGGCATCCGCGACCAGGACGAGCGCCAGCAGGTGGCCGCGGTCGCGCGGATGCTCAGCCGCAGGGTGCACTCACCCGTCCAGGTCGGGCACCTGGGAACCTGGGCGCCCTCGGTCTCCGACGCCGTGGCGCGGCTGCGCCGCAACGGCAACCCGCGGGTCGCCGTCGCCGCCTGGCGCCTGGTCGACGGCGCCGACGGCGAGCGTCTCCGCGAACTCGACGCCACGGCCGTGACCGCGCCGCTGTGGCCCTCCGACGTCGTGGTGGACACGCTGCTGGCCCAGCACCGCGCGGCGACGTCGCGGCTGGCCGCCTGAGCCGCTCCCCGTCAGGAACGCCCCCGTACCGGATGAGCGTCGCGCCGCCGCGCGGGTCCCGCCCGCGCGGCGGCGCGGCAGCGCATCACCTACCGGGCGACAGGTCCACCCGGCGCAGGAGCTGGGCGTTGAGCGCGACCACGATCGTCGACAGGCTCATCACCACGGCGCCCACCGCGGGTGGGGGGACGAAGCCGATCGACGCCAGCACCCCCGCCGCCAGCGGCACCGAGATGACGTTGTAGCCCGCCGCCCACAGCAGGTTCTGCCACATCTTGCGGTACCCGGCCGCCGAGAGGCGGCGGACCGCCAGCACGCCGCGCGGGTCGTCCGAGGCCAGCACCACGCCCGCCGACTCGATCGCGACGTCGGTTCCCGCGCCGATCGCGATGCCGACGTCGGCGCGGGCCAGCGCGGGCGCGTCGTTCACGCCATCGCCGACCATCGCCACCCGGTGTCCTCTCCGCTGTAGGTCGCGCACCACCTGGTCCTTCTGTTCGGGCAGCACCTCGGCGAACACCTCGTCGACGCCGAGTTCGGCCGCCACCGCGTCGGCCACGGGCCGGGCGTCGCCGGTCACCATCGCCACGCGCACCCCCTGGTCGTGCAGTTCCGTCACGGCCTGGCGGGACTCCGGCCGGACCTCGTCGGCCAACGCCAGCGCGCCGGTCACCGCGCCGTCGCGCAGCACGTGCAGGACGGTGGCCCCCCGCTCCCGCCAGCCGCGGGTGCGTTCGACGAGTTCAGCGGGCTCGGCCGCGCCCGACTCGGCGAGCAGGGCCGGACCGCCGACCTCGATCCGCGCGCCGTCGACCTCGGCGCGCACGCCGCGGCCGGTGAGGGAGTGAAAGCCGCTCGCCGAGGGGACTCGGCCCCGCTCGCGGGCGGCGCGCGTGATCGCCCGGGCCAAGGGGTGCTCGGAGTCGGCCTCGGCGGCGCCGGCCAGTGCCAGCACCTCCTCCTCGTCGTGGCCGGAGGCGGCGGCGACGCCGGTGACCGTGGGCCGGCCGCGGGTGAGCGTGCCGGTCTTGTCGAACAGCACCACGTCCACCGCGCGCGTGCGCTCCAGCGCCAAGCGGTCCTTGACCAGGATGCCCGCGCGCGCCGACATCGTCGTCGAGATGGCGATGACCAGTGGGATCGCCAGGCCGAGCGCGTGCGGGCAGGCGATCACCAAGACGGTCACGGTCCGTTCCACGGCGTCGGACAGCGGCCCCAGCAGCGACCAGGCGGCGAAGGTGAGCGCGCCCGCGACCAGGGCGAACCAGAACAGGGCCGCCGCGGCGCGGTCGGCCAGCGCCTGGGCGCGCGAACGCGACTCCTGCGCCTCGGCGACCAGCCGCCGGATTCCGGCCAGCGCGGTGTCCTCGCCGACCGCCGAGACGCGCACCCGGACGGCGGAGTCGGTGGCCACGGTTCCCGCCACGACCCGCTCGCCCGCGCGGCGGGTCACGGTCCGCGACTCCCCGGTGATCATCGACTCGTCCATCGCGGCCGAACCGTCCATGACCGTGCCGTCGGCGGGGACCCGGCCGCCGGAGCGGACCAGGACGGTGTCACCCACGCGCAACTCGCCCAGTCCCACCTCCTCGACGCTCCCGTCCTCGGCGATCCGCTCGGCGGTGTCCGGCAGGAGCTCGGCGAGGGCCTCCAGCGCGCCTGATGCCTGGCCCAGCGCCCGCATCTCCAGCCAGTGGCCCAGCAGCATGATGACCACGAGCAGGGCGAGCTCCCACCAGAAGTCCAGCGCGGGTCCGGCCAGCCCGGCGGCGGAGAACAGCCCGGCGACGAAGGCGACGGTGATCGCCAGCGCGACGAGCGTCATCATGCCCGGCCGGCGGGCGCGCAGTTCGCCGACGGCGCCGCTGAGGAAGGGCCAGCCGCCGTAGCCGAAGATCACGGTGCCCAGGACGGGCGGGATCCAGGCGGCCCAGTGCGGAACGGAGTATCCGAACCATCCGGCGACCATGTGGCTGGTGGCCACGACGGGGATGGCGAGCAGCAGGTTCCATAGGAAGCGGGAGCGGAACGCCGCCGCGTGGTCGCCGTGCCCGTGTGGGCCGTCGTGGCCGGCGTGCTGGCCGTGGCCCGGGGTGGTGGCGGGCGCGGGGTCTCCGGTGGAGGCGGGCGCCGCCGCGTGGTGCCGGGCGTGGTCATCGGGTCCCATATCGGCCTCCCGAGATCGGGTGTCATCATCCGCTTTATACCCCCTGGGGGTATGTGGTCGTCAAGTGGCGCCTCCCCCGGGCGCGTTCACGCTCCCACGCCGCTCGGGGGAGGCGGGGCAGCCCACGACATCGGGCGTGTTGCGAACGGCACCCCCCAAAGGGGATTCGTCGCCGCCGAGGCGGGCAGGAAGGCAGTCAGGAGTCCGGTTCCGGACGCGACGGGACCAGGCCGGCCGCGGCCCTGGGGACACCGCGGGTACCGGGACGCCGCGCAGGTCACGCCGACCCCCGGCGTGCCGCGGGCACCGGACGCACCCCGAATCGGCCGCGGCGCGGATGCATAAGGTGGACCCTATGAGCGACGTCACAGCGCAGTTGGTCGATGACGAACAGCGAGACAGGCTGGTACGACGCTTCGGCGCCGGAGCACGGAACTGGCTGGCCGCGATGCCCGCGCTGGTCGATGAGATCGCCCGCGAGTGGGGACTGACCATCGACGGACCCGCGCCCCACGGCGCCACCTCGGTGGTCCTGTACTGCCGGCGCGAGGACGGCACCCCCGCCGTGCTCAAGGTCGGCCCCGAACCCCGGTTGATCCGCAACGAGGCGCAGATCCTGCGGCTGTGGGAGGGCACCCGGCGGGTACCGGAGGTGTGGCAGGTCGACGGGCGGCGCGGCGGCCTGCTGATGGAGGCGATCTCACCGGGGCGCTCCATCGCCGAGGCCGAGCGAGCGCCGACCGTGGAGGAGATCGCCGCGCTCATCGCCGACCTGCACGGCGCCGACATCCCCGAACGCGACCGGGGGCGCCTGCACCCGCTGCACAGCCGCATCCACTTCGTCTTCGACCTGTGGGAACGCTACCGGGCCGACGGACTGGCCGCCGAGTTCGTGCCCGCCTCCGTGCTGCACCACGGCCACGCCCGCGCCCGCGCCCTCGCCTCGGGCGAGGACGACCTCGTTCCGCTCCACGGCGACCTGCACCCCGGCAACGTCCTCGACGGCGGCCCCGAGCGCGGCCTGGTCGCGGTCGACCCGCGCGGCTGCCTGGGAGACGCCGCCGCCGACGCGGCCGACTGGGCGCTGTGGCGCGTCGAGTCGGTCGAGGAGATCGAACACCGCGCCGCCATCCTCGCCACGGGCGTCGGCGTCCCCACCGAGCGGCTGCTGGCCTGGGCCCGCGCCCTCGCCCCGATCATGGCGATCGCCGTCGCCAACCGCGGTGGCGCCTCCAGCGCCTCCTTCGCGACGCTGATGGACTTCGGCAGCTGCTGACCGGCCCTCGCTCCCCGGCCGCGGTCCGCCCCCTCCACGACGCGCCGTGACCGCGGCCGCGCGCCTGGCCGCTCCCGGCCGCGCCCGCCAGCGTTCAACCGCCCGTGGGATGTCGTTCAATCGGCAGGGGTCGGGGGGACGCGCCGACCCGGCAGGGTTCCCCCGTTCGCATCGTCACCGAACGCGAGGGAGAACCATGCGGCGCAACGCACCGGCGCGGGCCTGGACCGGCGCTCTGACCACCTTGTTTCTCCTCGGCGCGGGGCTGACCACCGTGGCGGCCCCCGCCGCGGCCGACACCGCCGGGGGCGAGGAGTCCCTGGTGGAGACGCCGTGGGTCATCGGCCACCGGGGAGCCTCGGCCTACCGGCCCGAGCACACGCTCGCCGCCTACGAGCTGGCGGTGCGCCAGGGCGCCGACTTCTTCGAACCCGACCTGGTCGCCACCAAGGACGGCCACCTCGTCTCGCGGCACGAGAACGAGCTGGGCGGGACCACCGACGTCGCCGACCACCCCGAGTTCGCCGACCGCAGGACCACCAAGGTCATCGACGGCGTGAGCGTCACCGGCTGGTTCGCCGAGGACTTCACCCTCGCCGAGCTCAAGACGCTGCGGGCCGTCGAACGCATCCCCGACATCCGCCCCGGCAGCAGCCGCTACGACGGCCGCTACGAGATCCCCACCTTCGAGGAGATCCTCGACCTGCGCGAGGAGCTGTCCCGCCGCCACGGCCGGCAGATCCCGATCATCCCCGAGCTCAAGCACGGCGCCTACTTCGACTCCATCGGCCTGGACCTGGAGGAGAAGGTCACCGACGCCCTCGCCGAGCGCGGGCTCACCGACGAGGACGACCCCGTGGTCCTCCAGTCGTTCGAGCCCGACAGCGCCCGCGAACTCGACCGGCGCACCGACGTGCGGATCGTCCAGCTCATCAGCGGCGGCCAGCGCGAGCTGACCACCCCCGAGGGGCTGGACGAGGTGGCCGGCTACGCCGACGCGATCGGCCCGACGATCTCGCTGGTCCTGCCCACCGGACCCGACGGCCGCGCGGGTGAGCCCACCTCGCTGGTCGCCGACGCCCACGACCGGGGGCTGCTCGTCACCCCCTACACGCTGCGCAGCGAGAACGCCCACCTGCCCGACGGCTACGACAAGGGCTCCCGGCCCGACAAGTACGGCGACCACCGCGCCTACTACACCGCGGTCCTGGAGACCGGGGTGGACGGCGTGTTCTCCGACAACCCCGACCACCTGTACAAGGCGCGCCAGAAGTTCCTGCGCGACCGCCGGTGACGGCCGGCCGCCGGGCGGAGCGCGGTCCGCCCGGCGGTCAGCCCTGTTCCGTGGGAGGCTCACCGGGCTCGAAGCGATACCCCATCCCCGCCTCGGTGATGAGATGGCGCGGGTGCGCGGGGTCGGCTTCGAGCTTGCGGCGCAACTGCGCCAGGTAGACGCGCAGGTAGTTCGTCTCGCTCTGGTAGGCCGGCCCCCACACGTCGTGCAGGAGCTGCCGCTGGCTGACCAGCCGGCCGGCGTTGCGCACCAGGATCTCCAGGATGTGCCACTCGGTGGGGGTCAGCCGCACCTCCCCGCCGTCGCGCAGCACCCGCTTGGCGCCGAGGTCCACGGTGAACGTCGCGGTGCGCACGACCGGCGCCTCCTCGACGCGCACCGCGCGCCGGGCCGCCGCGCGCAACCGGGCCAGCAGCTCGTCCATCCCGAACGGCTTGGTGACGTAGTCGTCGGCGCCCGCGTCCAGCGCGCGCACCTTCTCCCCGGCCGAGTGCCGGGCGGACAGCACGATGATCGGCACCGCCGACCAGCCGCGCAGCCCCTCGATGACCTCGATCCCCTCCATGTCGGGCAGGCCCAGGTCGAGCAGCACGATGTCGGGGGCGCGCCGGGCCGCGGCCTCCAGCGCGCCGGCGCCGTCGGCGGCGGTGTCCACCTCGTAGCCGCGCGCCCGCAGGTTGATCCGCATGGCGCGGACGATCTGCGCGTCGTCGTCGACCACGAGCACCCGCATCACCCGGTCCCCTTTCCGCCGTGCCGTCCCTTGTCCGCGCCACGCAGCGTGAACACCATGGTCAGCCCCCCGCCGGGGGTGTCCTCGGCGGCCAGCCTGCCCTCCATCGCCTCGGTGAACCCGCGCGCCACCGCCAGCCCCAGGCCGATGCCCGTGCCCCGCGGAGCGTCGCCGAGCCGCTGGAACGCCTCGAAGATCCGCTCCTTGGACTCGTCGGGGACACCCGGGCCGTGGTCGGCCACGCGCAGCTCCACCGTGTCGCCGAGGGCGCTCGCGGCGATCCGCACCGGGGCCGCGCCGGGAGGGTTGTGCCGTACGGCATTCTCCACCACGTTGGCCACCGCCCGCTCCAGCAGCCCCGGATCGACGGCCACGCGCGGCAGGTCGTCGGGGACCTCGACGAGCACGGCCCGCGCGGGCACGCCGATGAGCGTGGCGGGGACGATCTCCTCCAGGCCGACCGCCTTGACGTTGGGCCGGACGGTGTCGGTCTGGAGGCGGCTCATGTCGAGCAGGTTGCCGACGAGGCCGTTGAGCCGGTCGGTGGACTCCTCGATGTTCTCCAGCAGCTCTCGCCGGTCCCGCTCGTCCAGGTCGATGTCGGTGGCGCGCAGGCTCGACACGCTCGCCTTGATCGAGGTCAACGGCGTGCGCAGATCATGGGAGACCGCGGCGAGCAGCGCCGTGCGGATCCGGTTGCCCGCGGCCTGGCGGCGCGCCTCGGCGGCGTCGCGGGCCAGCCGCTGGCGGTCCAGCGCGATGCCCAGGTGGGTGGCGAAGGCGCCCAGCACCCGGCGGTCCCCGGCGGCCAGGACCCGGCCGCGCAACGCGAGCGCGAGCGTGTCGCCGACCGACACCAGCACGTCGGCGTCCTCAGGGCGGTCGCAGGGGTCGGAGCCGACCCCCGCCAGGGGCCGCCACCGCCCCGTGTCGTCCTGCTCCAGCAGCGCCGCCGAACGCTGCCCGAACGTCTCGGTGATGCGCCGTAGCAGCGCCGGGATCGGGTCCTCCTCGCCGAGGACGCTGCCGGCGAGGAGGCTGAGCGTGCTCGCCTCGGCGCGGGCGCGGGCGGCCTGCGCCGAACGGCGCGTGGACACGTCCACGATCAGCGCCACCACCACCCCCACCACGACCGAGACGACCAAGGCCACCAGGTTGTCGAGCTGGGCGACCGTCAACCGGTACAGGGGAGGGGTGAACAGCAGGTTGAGCAGTGTGCTGCCCCACAGCGCCGAGAACACCGCCGGGCGCAGCCCGCCGATCAGTGCCACGGCCACGGTGATGAGCAGGAACAGCATCATGTCGGTGGACAGGCCGAGCAGGTTCAGCGGCGGCAGCCACAACCCCGCCGCGACCAGCGGCGGCGCCAGCGCCGCCACCACCCACCCCCACCCGCGGCGGGCCCGGCCCAGGCCGGCCGCCGCCGGCGGCGGCAGCAGCCCCATGCCGCTGCCCACGTGCTCGTGGGGGACGATGTGCACGTCGACGTCACCGGCCTCGCGTGCCACGGTCGCCCCGACGCCGGGCCCGAACACGTACTGCCAGCTGCGCCGGCGGGAGGAGCCCAGCACGATCTGGGTCGCGTTGACCCCGCGCGCGAAGTCCAGCAGCGCGCCCGCCACATCGTCGCCCAGGACCTGGTGGTAGGTGCCGCCCAACTGCTCCAGCAGCCGGCGCTGGTGGGCCAGCGCCTCGGGCTCGGCCGAGGACAGGCCGTCGCCGGAGACCACGTGAACCCCCATGAGGTGGCTGGGCTGGGGCCGGCCGCCACGGGAGCGCGCGGCGATCCGCGCCGCGCGGCGGATCAGCGTCTCGCCCTCGGGGCCGCCGGTCAGCGCGACCACCACCCGTTCGCGGGCCTCCCAGGTCAGGCGGATGTTGTGCTCGCCCCGGTAGCGGGCCAGCCCTTCGTCCACCCGGTCGGCGACCCACAGCAGCGCCAGCTCCCGCAGCGCGGTCAGATTGCCCTCGCGGAAGTAGTTCGACAGCGCGGCGTCGATCTTCTCCACCGGGTAGACGTTGCCGTGCGACATGCGCCGGCGCAGCGCGTGCGGCGACATGTCGCACAACTCGATCTGGTCGGCCCGGCGCGCCACCTCGTCGGGGATCGTCTCGCGCTGGCGCACCCCGGTGATCTGCTCCACGACGTCGTTGAGCGACTCCAGGTGCTGGATGTTGACGGTGGAGATGACGTCGATGCCGGCCTCCAGCAGCTCCTCGACGTCCTGCCAGCGTTTGGCGTTGCGCGACCCCGGCACGTTGGTGTGGGCGAGCTCGTCGACCACCGCGACCCGCGGGGCCCGGGCGATCACCGCCGCCACGTCCAGCTCCTCGAACGCCACGCCACGGTGGACCAGGGTGCGCCGCGGGACCACCTCCAGCCCTTCGAGGAGTTCGGCGGTGCGGGGCCGCCCGTGCGTCTCGACGAAACCGACGACGATGTCGGTGCCGCGCTCCCGCCGACGCCGCGCCTCGCTCAGCGCGGCGTAGGTCTTGCCGACGCCGGGCGCCGCGCCCAGGTAGATCCGGAGTCTGCCACGTGCCACACCACTCATTGTGCTGCCTGGAGAAAAGGCCGCGGCCGCGCCCCGGGTGGCGCGTCCCGGGGCACGGCCACGGCGGTTCAGGCGTCCTCCAGGGCCAGGTTCAGCGTCAGCACGTTCACGCCCGGCTCGCCGAGGAAGCCCAGGGCGCGGCCGGTGGTGTGCTCGCGGACCAGCGCGCGCACCTCTCCCGGGTCCATTCCCCGGGCCCGGGCCACCCGGACGGCCTGGAGGTCGGCGTAGGCCGGCGAGATGTGCGGGTCGAGTCCGCTGCCGCTGGCCGTCAGCGCGTCGGCGGGCACCTCCTCGGGCGCCACGCCGTTCTCCGCGGCCACGGTGGCCCGCCGCTCCTCGACCGCGGCCGTCAGCTCCTCGTTGTTGGGGCCGAGGTTGGAGGCGCCGCTGGCCGACCCGTCGTAGCCGTCGCCGGCCGCCGAGGGGCGGGGGTGGAACCACCGCGGCCCCGAGAAGGACTGTCCGAGCAGTTCGGAACCGACGACCTCGCCGTCGTGGGTCACGGGCGAGCCGTCCGCCTGGTGGGGGAAGACGAGCTGGGCCACGCCGGTGACCGCCAGCGGATAGGCGACCCCGAGCAGCACCGTCATGACGAGCAGGACCCGCGCCGCGGCGAGGTGGCGGCGTAGCCAGGGAGAGGTGGAGGACATGTCAGGCCAATCCGGGGATGAGGGAGACGACGACGTCGATGAGTTTGATGCCGACGAAGGGCGTGATCAGGCCGCCCAGGCCGTAGATCAGCAGGTTGCGGCGGAGCATCGTCGCCGCGTCGCCCGCGCGGTAGCGCACGCCGCGCAACGCCAACGGGATCAGCGCGACGATGACCAGCGCGTTGAACACCACCGCCGAGACGATCGCCGACTCCGGGCTGGCCAGCCCCATGATGTTGAGCGCCCCCAACCCCTCGTAGCCGGCCATCCCGGCGAACAAGGCCGGGATGATCGCGAAGTACTTGGCGACGTCGTTGGCGACGGAGAAGGTGGTCAGCGCGCCGCGGGTGATCAGCAGCTGCTTGCCGATCGCGACGATGTCGATGAGCTTGGTCGGGTCGGAGTCCAGGTCGACCATGTTGCCGGCCTCCTTGGCCGCGGTCGTGCCCGTGTTCATCGCCACGCCGACGTCGGCCTGGGCCAGCGCGGGGGCGTCGTTGGTGCCGTCACCGGTCATCGCGACCAGGCGCCCGCCCTCCTGCTCCCTCCTGATCAGGGCCAGCTTGTCCTGGGGGGTCGCCTCGGCCAGGAAGTCGTCGACACCGGCCTCGGCCGCGATCGCGCCCGCGGTGCGCGGGTTGTCGCCGGTGACCATCACCGTGCGGATCCCCATCGCGCGCAGCCGCGCGAACCGGTCCCGCAGGCCGGGCTTGACGACGTCCTTGAGGTGGACGACGCCCAGGACGCGGGCGGTGGAGCCGTCGCCTTCGGCGACGACCAGCGGGGTCCCGCCCTCGGCGGCGATCGCCTCGACCACCTCGGTCACCGCGGCGTCGTAGGTCCCGCCGGACTCCTCGACCCAGCGCCGCACCGCCGAGGCCGCGCCCTTGCGGACGCCGCGCCCCCCGGGCAGGTCCATGCCGCTCATGCGGCTCTCGGCGCTGAAGGGCACCGCGGTGGCCTCCCGCGCCGGCGGGACGGGGCCGGTCTCGCGCTCGCACAGCACCACGATGCTGCGGCCCTCCGGCGTCTCGTCGGCCGCGCTCGCGGCCAGCGCCGCCGCGGCCAGCTCCCGCGCGGTCACGCCGGCGGCGGGCAGGAGCGCGTGCGCCTGGCGGTTGCCCAGCGTGATCGTGCCGGTCTTGTCCAGCAGCAGCGTGTCCACGTTGCCGGCGGCCTCCACCGCCCGGCCCGACATCGCCAGCACGTTGCGCCGCACCAGGCGGTCCATGCCGGCGATGCCGATCGCCGGCAGCAGCGCGCCGATCGTGGTGGGGATGAGGCACACCAGCAGCGCCACCAGGATCAGCACGGAGGGGCCCGAACCGTCCCCCGAGGCGTAGGCCGCGAAGGGGGACAGCGTCACCACGGCCAGCAGGAAGCACAGCGTCAGCGAGGCCAGCAGCGCCCCCAGCGCGATCTCGTTGGGCGTCTTCTGCCGGTCGGCCCCCTCGACCAGCGCGATCATCCGGTCCAGGAAGGTCGCGCCGGGCTCGGCGGTGATCCGCACGACGATCCGGTCGCTGAGGACGGTGGTACCGCCCGTGACCGAGCTGCGGTCGCCCCCGGACTCGCGGATCACCGGGGCGGACTCGCCGGTGACCGCGGACTCGTCCACGCTGGCGACCCCCTCGACGACGTCGCCGTCGCCGGGGATGACGTCACCGGCCTCGCACACCACCAGGTCGCCCACGCCCAGCCGGGTCGCGGGGACGACGTTCTCCACGCCGCCCTCGAGCCGGCGCGCCGTCGTCTCGCGGCGGGCCTGGCGCAGCGTGTCCGCCTGCGCCTTGCCGCGGCCCTCGGCGATCGCCTCGGCCAGGTTCGAGAAGATCACGGTCGCCCACAGCCACAGCGTGACCACGACCGCGAAGACGCTCGGCTCCACCACGCAGTAGACGGTGGTCAGCACGCACCCCACCAGCACCACGAACATCACCGGCTGGGCGGCCATCGACCGGGGGTCGAGCTTGCGCAGCGCGGCGGGCACCTGCGCGAGCACGGCCCGCGCGGTCAGCCGGCCGGCCGCCGCGTCCGCGCGGGAGGGAGCCGGCGCGGCCGACCCGTCGGTGCCCGAGGGGGCGGGGGTGAGGGTATCGGTGTCGGACATGTCAGAGCAGCCCCTCCGCGATGGGCCCCAGCGCGAGCGCCGGGAAGAAGGTGAGACCGGTGACGATGACCGTGGTGGCCACGACCATCGTCACGAACAGGGGACGGTGGGTGGGCAGCGTGCCCGCGGTGACCGGAGCCGGCTGCTGGGCGGCCAGCGCGCCCGCCAGCGTCAGTGCGAACACGATCGGCAGGAAACGGCCGAACAGCATCGCCAGGCCGATCGCCGTGTTGTAGAAGAAGGTGTCGGCGCCGAGACCGGCGAAGGCGCTCCCGTTGTTGTTGGCCCCCGACGCGAAGGCGTAGAGGACCTCGGTGAAGCCGTGCGCACCTGGGTCGCCCATCGAGGCGCGCGCCTGCGGCAGCGCCATGGCGATCCCCGTGCCCACCAGCACGAGCGCCGGTGTGGTCAGGACGAACAGGGCGATCAGCTTGATCTCGCGGGCGCCGATCCGCTTGCCGAGGTACTCGGGGGTGCGGCCGATCATCAGCCCGCCCAGGAACACCGCGAGCATCGCCAGCACGAGCATCCCGTACAGGCCCGATCCCACACCGCCCGGCGTGACCTCGCCCAGCAGCATGTTGAACAGGACCATTCCGCCGCCCAGCGGGGTGAAGGAGTCGTGGAAGGAGTTCACCGCGCCGGTGGAGGTGCCGGTCGTGGCCGTCGCGAACAGCGCCGACGCCCATTCGCCGAAACGGACCTCCTTGCCCTCCATCGCGGCGCCCGCAGCCTGCGTCGCCGCACCGCCGCCGTGGACCTCGGCCGCCGTCGTCGCGGCCAGCGACACGCAGAACAGGGTCGCCATCGCGCCGAGGATCGCCAGGCCGTGGCGGTGCGAACCGGCCCCGGACCGCGCCAGCAGCGTCCCGTAGGTGCGGGTCAGCGACACCGGGATGAGCAGGATCAGGAAGATCTCGAACAGGTTGGTCCAGGCGCTGGGGTTCTCGAAGGGGTGCGCCGAGTTGGCGTTGAAGAAGCCGCCACCGTTGGTGCCCAGCTCCTTGATGACCTCCTGCGAGGCCACCGGACCGCCCGGAACCAGCTGCGTCCCGCCCCCGAGCGTCGCCTGCTCGGTCAGGCCGGAGAGGTTCTGCACCACCCCGCCCGCGACCAGCACCAGCGCGCCGGCGAAGGACAGCGGCAGCAGGACGCGCACGACCGTGCGGACCAGGTCCACCCAGAAGTTGCCGAGCGTGTCACTGCGGCGCCGGATCAGGCCGCGCACCAGCGCCATCGCCACGGACATGCCCACCGCGGCCGACAGGAAGTTCTGCACCGCCAGCCCGGCCATCTGGGTGAGGTGGCTCATCGCCGCCTCGCCCGAGTAGGACTGCCAGTTGGTGTTGGCGGCGAACGACACGGCGGTGTTCCACGCCTGGTCGGGGTCGACCGGACCCATCCCGATGGACAGGGGAAGCCACTGCTGGACCCGTTGGAGCAGGTAGACCAGCAGGATCGACAGCAGGGAGAACGCGAGCACACCGCGCAGGTAGGCCCCCGGGCGCTGCTCGGTGTCGGCCTGCACCCCGCACAGCCGGTAGACCAGGCGCTCGGCCGCGAGGTGGCGGGTGGAGGAGTAGACGCGCGCCATGTGGTCGCCCAACGGGACGTACACGGCGGCGAGCAGGCAGAACAGCAGGGCGATCTGGAGCAGCCCCGCCAAGGTGTCGGACACGGCCTAGAACCTCTCGGGAAGGACGAGGGCGACGACGAGGTAGACCAGCAGCGCGATCGCGACGACCAGGCCGGTGATCTCCAGGACGGGGGTCACAGCCGTCCCACCCCTCTGGCGACCAGCCCGACGAGCGCGAAGCACGCGAGCGTCAGGGCGATGTAGACGGCGTCCAGCACGGGGATCGCTCCTTTCCGCCGCGCCCGGCAGGGGACCGTCCCCCTGCTCGAACAAGCCCGGCAGAAGGATTGAACTGCGCATTTGCGGCGTTAATGGGCGTGTTAACGCGGTCCTGACGCGGGCGCGCGCGACGTTGACGGGTCCTTAACGCCGAATGGGGGGAGCGCCCACCTGGCCGGGCGCACGCCCGCTGGCTAGGCTGCCGGCAACGCCCAGTCGAGGAGGACGCCGTGGGTCCCGACATCGGTCTCCAACTTCCCTGCCGGCTGCCGCCCTCCCGGCTGGTCGCCCTCGCCCGCGACGCCGAACACGCCGGCTTCGACGAGGTGTGGATCGTGGAGGACTGCTTCTACGCCGGCGGCGTCGCCACCGCCGCGAGCGTCCTCGCGGCCACCGAGCGCGTCGTCGTGGGCATCGGGATCCTGCCCACGGTCGTGCGCAACGCCGCGTTCACCGCCATGGAGCTGGCCGCGCTCGCCGACCTCCATCCGCGCCGCCTCATCGCCGGTCTCGGCCACGGCATGCGCGACTGGATGCGCCAGGTCGGGGCCGCGCCCGCCTCGCCGTTGACCGCGCTGGCCGAGCACCTCGACGCGGTCCGGGCCCTGCTCGCCGGGGAGACCGTCACCGTCCAGGGACGTTACGTGCGGCTGGACGGCGTGCGACTGGAGTTCCCACCCGAGGCGGTGCCGCCGGTCCTCGCCGGCGTGCGCGGGCCGAAATCCCTGGAGGTGTCGGGGCGGCACGCCGACGGCACCCTCCTGGCCGAACCCGCCTCGCCCGCCTACATCACCGCGGCGCGCCGGGCCATCGCCGAAGGCCACACCGACCCGCGCCGGCCGCACCGCCTGGCCGCCTACACCTGGTTCCACGTGGGCGAGGACCTGGACGAGGCCCGCGACGCCCTGCGCCCCGCGATCGCCGCCGCGGTCACCGACCCCGCCTGGGCGGCCCACCTCGAACCGCTGGGCTACGCCGGGCAGGCCCGCGAACTCGCGGACCTGCCCGAGGAGGAGCGCGCCGGCGCGCTGCCCGACGCCTGGATCGACGAGCTCGCCGTGGTCGGCACCCCGCGCGACTGCGCGGCCCGGATCGGCGAGCTGTACCGGGCCGGCGCCGACGCGGTGGTGCTGCTGCCGGGACCCGACACGGCCGGACAGCTCGCCCGGGCCGGGGCCGACCTGCTGCCCCTGCTGCGTTCCTGACGCGGGGGTCAGCGGGTCGGGTCGAGGACGAGCTTGCCCGTGGTGGCGCGCGAGCGCAGCGCCTCGTGGGCCGCGCGGGCCTGGGACAGCGGGTACTCGCCCCCCAGCACCGGGCGCAGCTTCCCCGCGCCGACCAGCTCGAACATCTCCGTCATGGCCCGCCCCACGACGTCACCCGGCAGCAGGAAGGCGTGCGGCAGCCACATGCCGCTGACCGTCGTGGAGAAACGCATGAGGTTGGCCGGGCGCACGGGCCGGGGCTCCTCGCGGGAGGCCATCCCGTAGAAGGCCAGCCGGCCGAACGGCGCGAGCGCCCGCAGGCTCTCGTCGGTCACCCGGCCGCCGGTCATGTCGAGCACCGTGTCCACCCGGCGACCGCCGTTGGCCTCGATCAGGGCGGCCGTCATGTCCTCGGCGCGCGAGTCGACGGCCACGTCGGCGCCGAGTTCCAGGGCGAGCTTCCGCTTCTGCGGGCTGCTCGCGGTGGCGATGACACGGCCGGCCCCGAACGCGCGGGCGAGCTGGACCGCCAGCGACCCCACGCCCCCGGCCGCCGCGTGCACGACGACGGACTCCCCCGCCTCCAGCCGCACGTTGCGGCGCAGCAGCACCCACGCGGTCGCCCCCTGGACGAGCAGCGCGAGCGCGGCGGCGTCGTCAACGTTGTCGGGGACATCGAAGGTCAGGTTGGGGTCGGCGACCGCGCGCTCGGCGTATCCGCCGCTGCCGAGCATGGCCACGACCCGTCGCCCCTCGGGGGTGTGGCCGACGACCTCGCTCCCCGGGACGAGGGGGAGGGAGGCGGGGGCGAGGTAGGAGTTCTCGGCCTGGTGGGTATCGGCGTAGTTGACCCCGGCCCGGGTGACCTCGATCGCGACCTGTCCGGGGCCGGGAACGGGGTCGGGGAGCTCGACCGGGCGCAGGACCTCGGGACCGCCGAACTGGGTGATCTGGATGGCGCGCATCTGTCGTCCTTCTCGGATCGGGAACCGGCGACCCGAGCATACCGACCAGGTGGTACGCCGGCCGTACCCGACCGGGACGCCCGTCCCCTCCCCGCGCTCCTCGGACGGGACGGGAACCGGGCCGGGCCGCCCGGCGTCGGAGACGACGGTGCCCCGCCGTAAGAGGGAGACGGCGGGGCACCGGAGCGGGCGCGGGGACTACGACTGCGCGCCGAACTCCTGCTCGAACCAGTCGGCCGCGTACATGGCCGCCAGGTAGTCGGGACGGCGCACCTCGGTCGGGATGGGGAAGGCGCTGTCGTTCTCGAACGCGGGCAGCTTGCTCCACAGCGCGTCCTCGGCCAGCTCCGACACCGGCGTGTTGGTCTGGCTCTCATAGACGAGCAGGGTCTCGCCGGTGAACACGTCGGTGATCTCCTCCTCGCTCACCGGGGCCCACTCCTTGTTGCCCTCCTCGGGGGTGGCGACCTCCTCGGCGGGCTCGAACCCGAAGTCGGTGAGCAGCCGCATGCCGGGCGACTCGTTGGTGAGGGTCTGGATGCCGTTCTCGCCGGACGAGGCGACGTTGGTCGGCTGCTCGGGCAGGTCGGCGCCCTCGGTCACCTCGGCGACACGGGTCTCGTAGCCGTCGAGCAGCTCGGCGGCCTTGTCCTCGGCGCCCAGCATCTCGCCGAGCGTGGTGAGCTGCTCCTGCCAGGTGGAGTCGGAGGAGTCGATGAAGATCGTCGGCGCGACCGCGCTGAGCTGGTCGTACATGTCGCGGGCGGTGGCCATCGGCCGGCCCACGCCGCCGGCGACGATCAGGTCGGGTTCGGCGGAGGCGAGCGCCTCAAGGGAGATGTCGGCGGTCGTGGAGAAGATCTCGACGCCGGCCTCCTGCGCGGCGCCGTTCCAGTGGACCGGGAAGCCGTCCTCGTCGTAGCGCACGCCGCCGCTCATGCCGACGGCCGTGCTCGCCACGGAGGCGTCGAGGGAGAGCAGGTCGCCGGTGAGGGTCGGGTTGAGCGAGACGATGCGCTGCGGCTCGCTGGGGATCTCGACGTCGCCCATCTCGGTGGAGACGGTCCGCGTGGCCGGGGCCGCGTTGTCGGCCTCGGCGGTGGACTCGCCCGAGCCGCCCGAGCCGCAGGCGGTCAGGGCCAGCAGGCCGGCCGCCGCGACGGCGGTCAGCCGCAGGCTCGCGGTGACGCGACGCCGCGTGGTCAAGGAGCCGTCACCGGCGGGGGACGGAGCGTCTTCGCTGAAGGGGGACATCGGGTCGGGTATCCAATCCTCGAAAAACACAAAAAGCGACATGAGGGGACAAAATCCCACTGAGAGGTTAGCCTAACCTAAATCTGTTTTCGAGGTGGTGGGGGGTACCCCGGACCGGCCGACCCGGCCGGCCCGCGGCCTCACGACGGCGCTACTCCCCGGCCGGCAGCCCGGGAAACGCGGCCGGGCGCCGTTCCAGGAAGGCCGCCACCCCCTCGTGGAAGTCCGGCGAGGCGAACGCCCCCGGCATCAGCTCGGCCGCCTCGCGCGCGGCCTCCTCCAGGCCGGTCTCCAACCCGCGGTAGACCTGGGCCTTGATCGTCGCCATCGACATCGGCGAGCAGGAGCGCGCGAGCTCCCGGGCGTACTCCAGCGCCGCCTCCAGCACCTCCTCGCGCGGCAGCACCCGATCCGCCAGACCGATGCGCTCCGCCTCCTCGCCCAGCACGATCCGCGACGACAGCAGCAGGTCCAGTGCTCGGCTCGTGCCGACCAGCCGGGGAAGCTGCCAGGCGATCCCGTACTCGGCGATCAGTCCGCGATGGCTGAACGCGGTGGTGATCTTGGCGTCCCGCGCGACGAAGCGGAGGTCGGCGAAGAGGGCCGCCACCAGGCCGACCCCGGCCACCGAGCCGTTGACCGCGGCGATCACCGGTTTGCGCACCCTGACCGGCATCGACATGGGGCGGCGTCCGTGCCGGAAGGAGGCCGGATCCAGCGCGGCCAGCGCCTCCATGTCGGCACCCGCGCAAAATCCCCGCCCGGCACCGGTGATGACGACGGCGCGCACCCGAGGGTCACCGTCGGCCTCCTCCAGGAGGTCGAACAGCCGCTCCTCCATCGCAGGGGTCCAGGCGTTGAGCCGCTCGGGACGGTTCAGGGTCAGCAGCAGCACGCCGTCACGCCGCTCGCTCAGCACCTGGCGCTGCGGATCCCTGGCCCAGTCGGGGGTCTCGGACATGGTCGCTCCTCGTCGCCGCGGATCGGGTGGGGCGATCCTACGAGGCGGGATGTGGCCCATCCCACGGCGAATACCCGTTCTGGGCGTCTCGGCATCCGGTCGCCTTGTGCGTGGTGGTCGAGGGGAGAGGTGCGGGCTGGGACGTCCGGGGCCGTGATGAATGGTGAAGGCCCGCCCGGTGGATGATGGGCGGGCCTGTTTCAGGGATGCCAGTGGGGTGGCCGGGGGTCAGGGGCGGTGGAACTCGCCGTTGCGGGCTCCGTCGAGGAAGCACTCCCATTCGTGCGGGGTGAAGAAGAGACGTCCGCCTTCGGGGTCCTTGGAGTCGCGGACGTAGGTTCCCCGGTCGGTGTGGGCGACCTCGACGCAGCCGCTTGAGCCCTGGCTGGCCGTGGCCTTGAACCACCGCAGGAAGGGATCGTTTTCTGCCGGGTTGGTCGTCATCGCAGTTCCTTGATGGTGGCGTCGATGAGGAGGCGGGTCTCCTCGTAGTCGAGGGCTTCGCTGGTGAGCAGGTCGAACATCTTCGTGTGCCGGTCGATCTGTTCAGGCTTTTCCAAGTAGGCGTTGCCGGCCTGGGATTCCACGTAGACCACGTCAGGGTGGGCCGGCGTCGAGAAGCCTATGAGGTAGAAGGGGCCGTCCAGGGCGGGGTGGGCACCGCGTGAGAACGGCAGGACCCTCAGACCGATGTTGGGCTGTTGGGAGGCGTCCAGCAGGTGCTGGAGCTGGGCGCGCATGACCTCGGAGCCTCCGATGGGGCGGCGGATGACGGCTTCGTCGAGGACGAGTTCTAGACGGAAGGGCGGATCGGCGCGCTTCAGGAGTTCTTGGCGTTTGGTGCGCAGGGCGATCCGGCGCACCAGCTCGTCGCTGTCATCGAACAGTCCCAGCGAGGTGTGCTCCAGGACGGCCCGGGCGTAGTCGCTGGTCTGAAGTAGGCCGTGGACGAGCTGAGCCTCGTAGGCGCGCAGGGAGACGGCGGCGTGCTCCATGCCCATGTAGGAGCCGAACTCGGCGGAGAGGACGTCTTCGAACTCGGACCACCAGCCAGGGGTTTGGGCGTCACGGGCCAGTTGGAGAAGGTGATCCTGGACTTCGGGAGGGACCTGGTAGAGCTCGCACAGGTCTCGTACATCGCGGATACGGGGTTTGGCTTTCGCCAGCTCGATCCGGCTCACTCGTGTGGTCGAGCATTCCAGGTGGGCCGCTGCTTCTTCCAGTTTCACGCCGGCCTGTTCGCGTCGTCTGCGTAGTTCCATGCCGAGCTGGCGCAGGCGGATCGTGGGTGCCTGGATCGGTGGCATGTGTTCTCCTCCGTGCGCCGTCCGTCGCGTCGTGTGCGCTCAGTCATTGTGCCCGTCCAGGTGGGAGGGGGCGACCTTGGCTTAAGCGGGGTGACTCCCTCGAAGAGAGGCGGAGCTCTTAGCTCAGTGCCATTGGCACTAGACCAATGGCACAGGGTGAGTTACCTTCTACTCATTGTTCTCGCGTCTTCGCTCTCAGTAGCGAAGGGGAGGGGGAGGGACATGACAGATGCTCGATTCACCGGTGCCCAATGGAGGTCGGTGGAGGGAAGCCGTGATGTGAGCCGTGTGCGCCACGGCGTCCTACAGCGGCTACATCAGCTTCACGTGGCCGGTGGCGACCTTGACGACGCCGAGCTCATGGTCGGTGAGCTGGTGGCCAACGCCGTACGGCATGGGGCGGATCCGGTCGGCGTCGTGGTGTGGCTGGCGGGGGCGGCCTGTGCGGTGGTGGAGGTGCGTGACGCCGGACGTGGGATGCCGGAACTGCCTTCGGTGAAGGACCCGGCCGAGATCGATCCACTGTCCGAGGGCGGGTGGGGGCTGGCCCTGGTCACCCGGCTGTCGCGGGGCCGCTGTGGCGTGGAGGTCCTGCCGGTGGGCAAGTCGGTCTGGTTCGCCCTTCCCCTCGCGGGGAAGACGGCTGGATCGTCTCCCATCCCGCCGTCGGAGGCGATGGCGGTCCTGGTGAAGGAACGGATCCGCGCCGAGACCGCGCACGGGCGAGTGTGATGAGCGGCCACGCTCGGCACCGGGAGGCCGCCGCCCGTGTCACCTGGGATCGGGAGCGCCGGCATGTGGGCGCCCTGCCACTGGTGCGCCGTGGCGTTCCGGAGCACACCCGCCTGGGGCCGGCGATCTGCCCGGACGGTACCTGGCGACTGGGCTCCGCCGGAACCTGGACCTGGCCGGAGGAGACCCCGATGTCCCGCGCGCGACGGCCTGTGCGGGATTCATGCTGCGCCGGACGGCACGGCAAACGTGAGAAGGCTCCGGCGGATGTCGTGACCATCCCCGGAGCGTGGACCCCGACCTGAGCGACAGGTGGAGGACATGACCAAGCTTAGGACCCGCCCGACACCAATGACCACTGTCCGCCGTGTCCTGGAGGAGATGGTGCTGTGGCTGTTCGGTATGACGGCCCACCGCGATCCGGCCACCCGTGCGGCGCTGGTGATGCCGGAGAACAAGGAGGCGCCCGTCCTGGAAGGGGCGTCATCCTCCCGTGGAGAGCGGCTGCCGTCCGGACCGCGCCGGAGTCCTTCGGAGGGGGAGGCCGGCCGGCACGCGGATCCGCCGCTCTACATCGGGCGTCACCGCCGCAGGCGGCCCACCGCGACCTCCGCGGACACCGCTCTGCTGCGCCGGGTCCTTGACGGATCGCGCGCGCTGGAAGCGCCCGCCGACCCCGGAGTGGAGGGGGGACACGGCCCGGACGCCGACGACTACGCCACGCAGACCCTGGTCCGCCCCTACCTGCCGCCTTTGGATCAGGTCGCCTGAAACCGTCGTCATGGGCGGGCTCGCGGCATGCGCTACGGGTCTCGCCCATGACGTCTTGCGCGGTGCCGGATCGGGACCACTCTTGGGCAGCCAATTCGGATCGGTGGTCAGGTGTTCGCCCAGGTCGTCGAAGAGTGGGGTGAACCGAGCCGGACGGGGCTGTCCTCGGCGGCGGCATGGGCGGCGCTCACCAGGCCGGCCCGGCCATGGCGCGACGGAGCGCCGGCGATGCGACTCGTGGACCATCGTGCGGGGAGAGGCGCCCGCAGCGTCACGGCCGGGCGTACAGCGCCGTCGCGTCGTCGTGCCGCTTGCCGCGCGGCACCCCGTGGCGGCGCTCCTCCGCGCGCACCCAGGAGATCAGCGAATCGGGGCCGTGCTCGTCGAGGTGCTCCCACACCGACGACCAGGGATGCCCGTAGTACTCGGCCAGGCGGGTGCAGCCGTCGGTGAGCAGCGCGAACCGGGGGTCTTCGCAGCGCACCGAGCCGGTGACCGCCTCGTGGGCGGCCTCGGCGACCGTGCTCGCCACCCAGAAACCACCCGGGACGTTGCGCGAGGCGCTGACCAGCTCGCGCGAGTAGGGGCGCCCGCCCGGCAGGTGGTCGAGGCGGTCGTCGCAGACCACCGTCACCTTCCCGTCGGGGTCGGGCAGCAGCACCGCGGAATCGGCCAACACCAGGTACTCCACCCCCGCGCCATCCTCGGCGCGGCGGGCGACGGCCACCGTCGCCGAAGGACTGTCGGGGTTGCCCAGGTCACAGCCGCCGCCGTGGTCGGCGCGCACGCGCTCGATGGCGCCCGCCAGCGCGTCGGGCAGCGTCGGGCGGCGCGCCGCCGACAACTCCCAGGCCAGCGCCGCGCCCAACCGCTCCACCAGCCAGCGCACGTCGTGCCGGCAGCCGGAGTCCACCCCCGGCGCCGCGGTCGCGCCGTCCAGCACGAACGCCCAGTCCATCGCCGCCGCCGCGTAGTCCTCGTTGCGGGCCCCGACACCGCGTTCGCTCGCATACGTCACTCGCACGAGAGCCCACTGTAGTGACCCGGCGGGCGCAAGGAGCCAGGATCCATCGCAGCCAGGACCGGCCAGGCAAGCGGGGGAGGGCGGGCCACGGGCATGCTCCGGGACCACGGGTAACGGGGTGCCACCGGCGGGCCGGCCGGCGGCGCCTTACCACGCCGCCATCTTGACACCGACCGGTCGGTCTCTATAGGACGGGGTGAGCCCAGAGAAGAGGTACGGACATGCGAACCGAGGTCGACACCCGAGACGGCAGGGTCCGCGGCGTCGCCGAGAACGGCGTCGTGGTGTTCCGCGGCCTTCCCTACGCCGCCCCACCCGTCGGCCCCGCCCGGTTCCGCCCGCCCACCTCCCCGCGACCCCGGGAGGGGACCCGCGACGCCGGGGCGTTCGGCCCGACCGCGCCGCGCTCCCGCTACCCCGAGAACATGGACGCGCTCATCTCCGAGCGCTTCATCCCCGGGGACGACTACCTCAACCTCAACGTGTGGACGCCCGACCCCGGCGCCACAGGGCTGCCGGTCATGGTGTGGATCCACGGCGGGGCGTTCACCAACGGCTCGGGAAGCGAACCGGTCTACGACGCGACGGCCTTCGCCCGTGACGGCGTCGTCGCCGTGACCTTCAACTACCGGCTCGGGGTCGAGGGGTTCGCGGTCCTGGAGGACGCGCCCGCCAACCTCGGCCTGCTCGACCAGATCGCCGCGCTCGAATGGGTTCGCGACAACATCGCCGCCTTCGGTGGCGACCCCGACCGCGTCACCGTCTTCGGGGAGTCCGCCGGGGCGATGAGCGTCGCGACGCTGCTCAGCCTGCCCCGCGCCCGCGGCCTGTTCCACCGGGCCATCGCCCAGTCCGGCGCGGCCAACGCGGTCAACCAGCGCGACGACGCCGCCGTCGTCACCCGGGTCCTCGCCGACCGCCTGGGGGTGGCCCCCACGACGGAGGGACTCGCCGGCGTCCCCCAGGACCGGATGCTCCACGCCCAGGCGCAGGTCTCGTTGGAGCTGCAAGGCCTCCCCGACCCCGCGGTGTGGGGCGAGCGCATCGCCGCCGGAGTGCTGTTCCTGCCCTTCGCCCCCGTCGTCGACGGCGAGCTCATCACCCAGCGGCCGATCGACGCCATCCGCGCCGGCGCCGGGCACGACGTGGACCTGCTGTTCGGCACCACCACCGACGAGCACCGGCTGTTCCTCGTCCCCGGCGGGCTGATCGACCTCATCCCCGAGGAGTTCGCCGTCGGCCTCCTGACCCAGGCCGGCCTGGGGCCCGAGGCCGCCGAGGTCTACCGGCAGGCCACCGGCGCGGTCACCGCCGGCGACCTCTTCGCGGCGGTCAGCACCGACCAGGTGTTCCGCATCCCCGCGCAGCGGATGGCCGAGGCCCGGGCCGACGCCCCCGCGGCGACGTTCGGCTACGAGTTCGCCTGGCGCACGCCCGTCCTCGGCGGGCGCCTCGGCGCCTGCCACGCCCTGGAGCTCCCGTTCGTCTTCGGCACCTCCGCCCCCACGCTGACCGGTCCGGACGCGCCGCGCGGGCTCGCCGAGGACATGCACGCCGCGTGGGTGCGCTTCGCGGTCACCGGCGACCCCGGGTGGCCGCGCTGGGACCCGGACACCCGCGCCACCATGCGCTTCGACCACCCGGTGAGCGAGGTCGTCTCCGACCCGGGCGCGCGCACCCGCCGCCTCTGGGACGGCCGGACACGGTGACCCCGGGGCGGCTCCACGGCCGCCCCGGTGGTCCGGTGCTCAGTCCAGGTAACCGCGCACCGAGGCGCGGATCGTCTCGCTGTGGAGGTAGATGTCGTCGAGGGAGCCCAGCAGGTGACGGGTCTCCCGCTTTTCGGCGTCGAACAGGCCGAGGTACTTCTTGGACTTGCCGTTGAAGTGCAACCGGGCGATCGGCTTGCGGTTGTTGTCGTCGAGCAGGATCGCGAAGTAGGACTTCGAGTCACGGTGGGCGATGCGCTGCGGTTTCACCTCGCTGCACGCGATCGCCTTGACGATCTGGTACCCCTCTAGTTCTTCGAGGGTCGTCTCGATCGTCGTGTCCCGGTCCAGATCCTCCTGCGCGACCTCGTCGCTGCTGATGGCCCCAGCCGTGGACTCCGTGTCCTGTCCCGAGCTGAGCGCCGTCTTCAGTCGCTCGTTGACCTGGTCGTTCAGGTACTGTGCCGCGGCCTTGCGCACGAGCGGCGCGAACTGCTCACGGACCCGTTTGGTGAAGGAGCCCTCGTGGACCCGTGAGGTGAAGAAGCGGATCCATTCGTCGTCGGGGTCCTTGAACTGCGCCGCCAGGGTCCGCTTGATCTCGCCGATGTACTTGAGCTCTCCCGCCGCGCTGATGACGGAATCGAGGTCGAAGTCCTCTTTCGTTAGTTTGCGAAGTTCCGGGAGGAGGGTCTCGTCGATGTCACCGAAGTCGAAGACGAGGAACGGCTTGGCGTCCATCCGGTTCGGAGCGTCGAGGTCGGTGTAGAAGTGGTAGGCACCGCCATTGGTGAGGACGGCGATCCGCGCGTTCGTGACGGAGAAGTAGCGATACAGCTGCGAAGCGTGCTCGATCTTGAGTGCTTCGCCTGATTTCTTGCATTCGATGAGGATCTGCACCTCGCCGTCGCGCATGATCGCGTAATCGACCTTCTCCCCCTTCTTCACCCCCACGTCGGCGGTGAACTCGGGGACGACCTCCAGCGGGTCGAACACGTCATAACCGAGGATCGTCGAGATGAACGGCATGACAAAGGCGTTCTTCGTCGCCTCTTCGGTCTGGATCGCGCCGTGTTGGTTCTGCACTTTCGCGGCGAGCGCGGCGGTCCTCTCGGTGAATTCCATGTCCCGTTCCTCTCTGGCCGCCCGGTGGACCGTTCGCGTTGCTTGCCGGGCACGCCTCCGAACCGAAGGGTGAACTCCGATAGGGGTGTGTGTTGCGTCTCAGTGTTCCATAGAGAAACGGGTGAAAGGTGTGAATTGGTAATAAGAGGTGGCTTCTCGGCTCCAGTGGCAGATAGCGGTCTCGGTGAGGAGACGCGCCGATCCGCCGGCCGTCACCGTACTGTTCGACGAAGCGGGAACGCGTGAAACTCCAGTCGGCTGACGGCCTCCACCGTGCGTTTCCGCTGGACCGCCCATCCCGTCCCAAGCCGAGGGCGGCCACGGCGTGACGGCATATGGGGCCGCCGGCCGGGAACGTGCCGTTCGGCCGCCTGCCCGCGTCCTCGTCCCAAGGTCCAGACCGTTTGTCCGATGTCGGCCGGTTCCTGGAAGCGGATCCGGGACCGAGTCGGGCGGAGAAGGGAGGGCGGCGCCCGACGTGGCTCCGGCTTCTCATGGAGCGTGGGCGGGGTGGCCCCCTTCGAGACCTTTCGAGGGGACCACCCCGCCCTGTGGCGCTTCGGGCCGCCCGGGGTCGCCGACCGTGGGTCAGGCCGGCGCCGGGACGTCCGCCGGCAGCAGGGTGGTGAAGTCCTCGCGGGCGACGTTGCCGCCCAGCTCCACCAGCCGGCCCGCCTGCCGGGTGATCATCCGCTCCAGGACCTGGCGGGCGTAGCGGGCGTTACCGAACGAGGCGTCCCGCGGCACCGCGGAGAAGTGCTCCGCCAGGGCGTGCAGGGTGTCCTCGGCGCATTCGTACCCCGACGACGCGGCCATCTTCGCGACGATCGTCACCAGCTCCTCGTCGCTGTAGTTCGCGAACTCGATCCGGTGGCTGAACCGCGAGGCCAGACCCGGGTTGGAGTCGAGGAAGCGCTGCATCTCGTCGGTGTAGCCGGCGACGATCACCACGACCTCGTCGCGGTGGTCCTCCATCAGCTTCACCAGGGTGTCCACCGCCTCCTGGCCGAAGTCCGCGCCGCTGCCCCCTCGGGGGGTCAGCGTGTAGGCCTCGTCGATGAACAGCACGCCGCCCTTGGCCCGCTCGAACACCTCGGTCGTCATCTGCGCGGTGTGCCCGATGTAGCGGCCGACCAGGTCCGACCGCGCCGCCTCCACCACCTGGCCGCTGGGCAGCACCCCCAGCGTGTGCAGCAGCCTGCCGTACAGCCGGGCCACCGTTGTCTTACCGGTACCGGGTGCGCCGGCGAACACCAGGTGGTGGCTCATCGACGGCACGGGCAGGCCCATCGCCTTGCGCTGCTGGGACATGACCAGCAGGTTGGCCAGGTCGTTGACCGTCGCCTTGACCCCGCTCAACCCCACCATGGCGTCCATCTCGGCGCGCAGCGCTGCCACCTCGTCCACGGGCTTGTCCGACGCCCCTTCGGCCGGGGTCTCCACGCCTAGGTCGACCGGCAGCAGCAGGGTGAGGTCGGCCGGGTTGTCCGGGGGCTCGCCGCCCAGCCGGTAGGCCTGGCGGTCGATCATCTCCTCGAACAGTTTGCGCGCGTCACGCCCGTTGCCGAAGGTCGAACCCCGGTGCATCCCGTCGAAGCGCGCCCGCAGCGCCGTCCGGGTCTCCTCGGCGAGCTGGTAGTGGTGGGCCTCGCACATGCCCTCCACGATCTGCACGAGCTCGTCCACCTCGTAGTTGGGGAACTCGATCGTGCGGCTGAACCGGGAGGCCATGCCCGGGTTGGCGGCCAGGAAGCCCTGCATCTCCTCGGTGTAGCCGGCGACGATCACCACGACCTCGTCGCGGTGGTCCTCCATCAGCTTCACCAGGGTGTCGATGGCCTCCCGGCCGAAGTCGGGGCCGCTGCCGCCGTCCTGCTTGCCCGACAGGGTGTAGGCCTCGTCGATGAACAGCACGCCGCCCTTGGCGCGCTCGAACACCTCGGTGGTCTTGATCGCGGTCCCGCCCACGTACTGCGACACCAGGTCGGCCCGCGCCACCTCCACCACGTGCCCGTAGCGCAACACGTCCAGCTCGGCGAGGATCCGGCCGTACAACCGCGCCACCGTGGTCTTACCGGTACCGGGCGGCCCGCCGAACACCAGGTGCCGGCTCATCGAGGGCGTGGGCAGCCCCATCTCCGCGCGGCGCTTGGCCATCTGGGTGCGGTTGATCAGGGTCCGGACCTCGTGCTTGACGTTGGCCAGGCCGACCAGCGCGTCCAGCTCCGCCAGGGGGCCCTCGGACTCGGGCTCCGCGTTCTCGGGGGCCTCGGCCGAGAAGGAGGGGGAGGGCAGGGGGGAGGGCATCGCGTCCTGGCCGCCGCCGTCGGCGTTCTCGCCGTAGGCGTCGGGGGCGCCGTTCCCGCTGCTCAGAAGGTCCTGGGCGCGGATCCGCTCGCTGCGCACGGTCTGGCGCAGACCGGCACGGGCGTTGTCGCGCACCGAGCAGTCCTCGACCACGACGTCCTCGGCGCTGTGCACGAGGACGCCGTCACCGCCGTTGCCGAACAGCTCGCAGCGGCGCAGGTTCGCCCGCGCGCCCGCGGCCACCAGCACGCCGTTGCGGCGGCCGTTGTAGACCCGGGTGCGCAGCAGCGACGCCTCGCCGCCGTTGAGCACGGCGACACCGTCCCCGGTGCAGTCGGAGATGTCGCAGTCGCGCAGGTCGGCGCGTGCCGCCGCGCCCACCGCGACGCCGGCGTCGCGGCTCTCGCGGATCTGAACACCCGTGAGCAGCGGACGCGACCCCTCGTCCACCTGGATCGCGTTCTTGCCGGTGCGCTCGACCGTCACATCCTCCAGGCGACCCTGCCCGTCTTTGACGAAGCGGATGCCCTGGCCCTTGGTGTCGGTGACGGCGAGGCCCCGCAGGAAGGGGCTGGCGGCCTCGACCACGAAGCCGGCGCCCTTCGTGCCGGAGACCAGCCCCCGGTCGAACTCCACGGTGCTGCCGCCGGTGATCGAGACCCCGTTGCCGCCGCGCACGATCAGACCGACGAAGGAGGTCGTCGAACGCTCCTCGGCGCGCACCGCGTCCCCGCCGGCGTCGATCACCTCGCAGTCGGTGAACATGCCCCGGGCCTTGCCCCACAGGTGGATGCCCGCCCCGGTGGAGCGCTCCACGGTGACCCGGCGCAGCTGCGGGTCGGCGCCGTTGTGCACGGCCACGCCGCGTCCGCCGATGTCCTCGAACCGGCAGTCCTCGACGTCGACACGGGACCGGGTCGACAGCACCAGGCCGTCGTCGGAGGTGCCGTGCACCCGCAGGTCGCGCAGCGACGTCGAGGCGTCGTCCTCCAACGCGACGGCGGGCTTGGCGCACCCGGAGATCTCACAGTCCTCGACCAGGCCGCCGGAGCGGCCACTGGCGAACACCCCGTTGCCGCGCACGTCGCGGAAGACGCACGAACGCACCGTCGGAGCGCCCTGCTCGCCGAGGACCAGGGCGCTGGTCTGGACGTCCTCGATCAGGCAGTCCTCGATCACGCTGCGCTCGGGCGAGGTGATGACCACCCCCGCGCCCGCCGAGCAGGTCACCCTGCTCTCGCGCATCGCCAGCGCGCCGGAGTCGCGCACCACGACCGCCGTCCACGCCGCCCCGGACACCTCGCAGTCGGCCATCTCGGCCTGGCCGGCGGCGATGTCGACCGCGGGCCGGTCCCCGTCGAGGCCGCGCAGGACGATCCCGGACAACTTGACGGCCTCGGCCGCCGAGACGACCACGCTGCCGGACCCGGCGACCACCTCGACGCTGCCGCGGCCGTCCCGCGCCACCAGCGTGACGACCTTCATCAGCACCAGGCTCTCCTCGTAACGGCCCGGTGCGATGCTGATGAGGGCGCCGTTCTCGGCCGCCGCCACCGCGGCCCCGATCGTCGCGTGTCCATCCGGGGCTACCGTGAGGAGTTGCCTCGCCATCTCGTCTTCCCTTTTCCTCTGGGTCCCCCGAATCCGGGGGTTCTCTCGGTCCCGGGCCTGGCCGGCCCGGTACGCGGTGGGGCGGGACGGCCAGGCCGTCCCGCCCACCACGTCACGAACAGGTCGCCCGGACCACCGACGCGGCGACGTGCGAGCGGGCCTCGCCCTCTCCGCCCACCGTGTCCTCGCCGATGTTGGTCAACTGGACGGTGAAGCTCTCGGCGGGCGAGGTGAACCCGGTCACCTGGACCCAGCCGCCGCGCACGGCGGACTGCTCGACGCCGAAGACACCGATCGCCTCGCCCTCGGAGGTCGGCCCAGGGAAGACCTGGTACTTGGCCTCCCGCTCCGCCACCCACAACGGGCTCTCGTCGTCGGGGACGTGCACGTAGATGTCGCAGGCCACCCCCGGCCGACCCGGGGTGAACGTCCAGTAGGCGTACTGGCCGTCGCCGCGTTCGGGGTCGCCCGAGACGGGGATCGCGTCGTAGGCGGCGGTGCAGTCCTCCTGGGGGTCGGCACCCTCGCGCACGGCCCACGAGGCGGTGCCGTCACCCTCGTGCCACGCGCCGGCGCGGCCGTAGGACGCGGCCTCGTCCGAGGCGCAGCCGGGGCCGACGATCTCGGAGAAGCTCCACGCGGCCGGGGAGGCCTGCGTGGACGGCTGCGACTCCGCGGGCTCCTCGGACGCGGCCGGCGCGGGTGGCGGGACGTCGGCGTTCTCCTCGTTCTCCGGCGTCCGCTGGCCGGACTGCTCCCCGCCCTCGGCCGTGCCTTCCTCGCCCTGAGACGTCTCGCCCTCTGCTGCGGAGCGCTCCTCCCGCTCGCTGGCCGACGCCGCCTGCGCCAGCGTGCTCGCGCCGTCGCCGTCGGCGCTCTGCTGCCCGGAGTCCGTGGACCGTTCCGTGCTGCCGGCGCTCCCGGTGTCCCCGCTGCCGCCGCTGTCCTCGGTGTCGTCCGGCCGCGACGAGCGTTCGCCGTCGCCGTCGTCCTCGCCGGTGGAGCTCCGCGACCCCACCTCCGGCAGCGAGCCGATGATGCCGGGCGCGTCCTCGTCGGAGATGCGGGCTTCCGGCGCGTCTCCGGAGCCGCCCGACTGGTCCCCGCTGCCGCTCGTGGTGGTCGTCTCGCCGGAGGTGCCGTCCGGCGCTGGGTCGCTGCGCTCCTCCTCACCGGTCTCCCCGGTGCCCGGGTCCGGAGTGGCCGCGCTGCCCGAAGGCTCCTCCCGCACCTCGGGCACGTAGCCGCCCGAGCCGTCCGAGGCCGTGTCGTTGACGCTGCCGGTCGTGGCCGCCTCCGCCGTGCCGTTGCTCCCGGAAGCGGACGAGCCCGCGGCGTTCTCGCTGCCCTCCCGGTCACTGGTGCCGGCGATCAGGCTGCCCGAGGTGAGCGGCACCGTCTCCAGCGTGCTGCTCTGAGTGCTCGCGGACACCGCGAACGGCGCGGCGATGAGGACGAGCCCGGCGATCGCGGCGCCCGCCAGCACGGGCGGGCCGGGGCGGCCCAGCTGCGGGCTGGGCTCGACCGGGTCCAGGGGAGCGCGGGCCACGGCGCCCACCGCATCGAACGCGCGGGGGTGGGCGGCCGCCGTCGCGGTGGCGGTGGCCGCCTCCGCCTGTTCGGCCGGGGACGCCGCACTGGACGCCTCGGGGACGTCTGTCCGGCCGCTGACCGCAGGCGGCGGGGAAGGCGGCTGGTCTGGCGAGGTGGCGGGGGTCAGCGCCTTCTCCTGGCCGCCCTCGATCTTCTCGGTCATTGACGGTCCTTTCCACAACCCAGGGGGAATCGCCGGGGCCGCGCTCGGCTCGCGGCGGGGACGGGGTGGCAGTGCTCAGACGACGGGGGTGGGGTCGATGGCGGCCGTCCGTGCCGGGCGGCGCCTGCGGTGGTTCACGGCCGGGGCTCCGGCGCGTCCGGCCGTGTGGCGCTCTGCGGAGCGCCCAGCTGGTAGGGGGCGTACAGGTCGGGACGCAGCACACTCGCGGCCGGCTCGCCCCGCCCCTTGGCGTCGCGCAGCCCGGCCCAGACGTGCGCTCCGGCTCGCACTCGGGCGGCCCCCTCCTCGAACCCGGCCGGGGGTGTGGCGGGTTCGCTCCATCCGGCCGCCTGGTGCCCGTCCGTCCACACCCAGCCGAGCTGGACCCCGTCCTCGTCTGCCAGCGGCGCCCGCAGTACCGGCGACTGGTACTGCCAGGCGTACTGGTCGGGGACGTGGTCGACCCGGACGGTGGAGCCGTCGGGGTGCCAGCGGGGGTGGCGGAACGGGCCGTCCGCCGCGCGTTCCGGCTCGGAGGCGGGTGCCGTCCGCACCTCCGGGTCCGGCTGCGCCGCGGGCTCCGGTTCCGGTGCGGATTCCGGCTCCGCCACGGCCCCGGAAGCGGCCGGGTTCGTCTGTTCTGTCATCTTGGTGTCCGTTCTACCGGTCTTCAAGAGGCATGTGGTATGCGGAGCCGTCAGTTTCCGCTGTTCCCGCCGTTCAGGGCCTGCCGAAAAATTTCGGCCATGCTCGGCGGCTCCGGCTTCGCCGTTTCGGACTCCGCCGGCTGGGTCTCTGCCGTTTCGGTCTCCGCCGGCTCGGGGCCGGCCCCGGAGCCGTCACGGCCGGGGTCACCGAGCGGCGGCTCACCAGCGCTGGGGACAGCCTCGTCCTCCTCGCCGTTGTCCTGCCCGGGCTGCGTCACGGGGGGCGGCATGGTTCCCGGCGCGGCCATCTGGCTGATGGGCCCGCCGGATCCAGACCACGGGAATCCGGGATCGACGTCAAAGACCGCGGGCGCGGGCCGGTCGGGGCTGCCGTCGGGGCGGATGCCCCCGCCGGCCTGCACAAACCGGTCGCGGGTCTGGCCGAGGTGGTCGTGGGCGTTGCGGAGCTCGGTCTGGGCGCGGACCAGGTCCTGCCGCGCGGTCTGGGTTCCCATGCGGCTGCCGCGTGCGTCATTCAGCCGCGCCTGGGCGAGGTTGACCTCGGCTTCGGCGGCGGTGACCCGCAGCTGGGCGGCCTCGACCAGCCCGCCCAGGTAGTACAGGTCGTCACCGGCGATCCCGAAGTTCGTGCGGAGGGTCTCCAGGTCGGTCTCGAACTGGACGACGTCGGCCTGCGCCTGGGCCACCTCGGCCCGCGCCTCGTCCACGGCGCGCTCACTCGGGTCCGGGCCGGTGGTGGTGGAGGCGCCGTCGTGGTGGCCGGCGTCCGGCCGGGTGCCGTTCCCGGTCTCCAGCGTTGCCGGGTCCGTGACCGTCATGTTCACGGTCAGCGGACCGGTCCCGGCCGCCGGCCCGCTTCCGTTCGGCGACAGGACCAGCTGCCCCTCGATGTCCAGGTTCGCGCCGTAGGGAGTGGGGGTCCAGCCGGGCGGGGGCGTCCACCCGTCCGGGACGAGCTCCGCCTCGATGAACCACGACTTCATGCCGTAGGGGTCGGGACGCTCGGCGACAGCGTGGATGACGAAACTGCTGTCGCGCCGGAGCAGCACCTCCTGCTCGTCCTGGCCGTTGCGCACCGCCTTTTCCGCGTTCAGCGCCGGGTAGCCGGCCGGGGCGCGGAACATGACGTAGATCCGCCGCGCGGTGTAGTCGGAGTGCGGGATGGCCGACGTCGAGAGGTAGCCGGGCTCGGTGTGCACCTTGCCTACCAGCCCGTGCATGGACGCCGGGTCATTCACCGAGGCGCCCATCCGGTGGGCCAGGTCGGAGTTCGCCCCACGGAAGAGAATCACCGACTCGGGCAGCCCCCAGTGCTGGAACGCCGAGTCAAGGTTGTCGACCGCCTTGCGCAGGCTGTCGGTCGGCTCGTGATCGGACTGGAGCGCCTTGTTGATGGTGTCGCTGCCGTGCGCCCGGTAGAAGCGCAGGTAGGCCCGCTGGTCGTCGGTCAGCGGCGGCACGGGGAAGCGCCGGTCGAGCCAGGTGCGGGCGTCGTCGCTGGTGAACGGCGGCTGGCCAGTGCGCATGCCCCGGCTGGACGTGCTGCGGCCGGAGGGCGGCCCGCTGGGCTCCTGGGCCGGCAGGTCCTGCCGGTTTCCGGCGGCGGTGGTGGACAGTCGCGCCATGTTCACGTCGAGCGTGGGATTTGCCTGCGATTCCCGGAGCAAGGCGTCGGTATCGACCCGGTTGCCGGACACGTGGCCGGTCGAGTCGCCGGCGTGCGCCGGGTTCGCGCCGGACGGCTTGGGCGGCTTCGAGAACGCGCGCGGAGCCTCGCCGTCCGACATTTCCACGTCGGAGTCATCACTGGACCGCGCGGAGTCCGAGGCGCTGCCGGAGGCCGGTCGCGCGGCAGCCGGGTTACCCGCTGTGGAGAACGGCGAGGTGTTCAGCGCCGCGAGGTCCGCCAGGGCCGTGTCCAGCGCCCCGGATGCCCGCCAGGCGTTCCACGCCTGCTGCAGCATCTGCCACTTCTCGTCCGGCGTCGTGAGGCGAGTGCCGCCATCATCGGCTGGGCTCTCGTAGCGGCCCAGATTCTCGGTGACCTGCTCCACGCTGTCGCCGCGCTGGTAGTCCAGATAGGCGCCGAGGAACGCGAGCGCCTGCTCGTAGTCGTCCACGACGTCGGGTGCCGCCTGCTGGAGCGGGGTACCGATGCGTTCCGCCGTTTCCTCGGTGAGGTCCGCGATCCGCACCGGGGGTTCGTAGGGAGTGGGGCCGCCCGTGTCACGGTCGAGCGCCGGACGCGTGAGCGTGGCGAGCTCGTCGAGGTGGTGCCCGCGCAGCCGCGCAAACGGGAGGTGCGACCAGGACATGAGGTTGCCGGGCGCCATGTCCACCCGTGACTGGTCGGGGCGAATCCGGAACAGCCCGGGGTTATCGCTTTCAAAGTATTCGTCGACGAGCCCGTACATGTGCCCCGTCTCGTGGAGCGGCACGATGGGGGGACCGTCCACGGGCCAGATTCGCATGGTGGCCCGTGGAATTTCGCCGTCCACTGACGGAACCCATTTGACCCATCGGTGGGTGGGGCCGGTGACGCCGGGGGCGCCGGCCTCCTCGACTGTGAAGTGCAGCTGGTCGCCGGGGGAACCGTCCTCGTTGGGGAGCCGGTGCCGGTAGTTCCACGCGGCCTCCAGCGTCTCACGGTAGTCACGCAGACTCCGGGCGGCCACGTCGGGGTCGACCTCATCCGAGCGGAACTTGATGCGGACGGTGAGCTCGCGGACGTGCGAGGGGCCGCCAGGCGTGCGGAATTCCTCGGGAATGGGAATGCGGCGGACCTCAAAATGAGCGAAAACCTTATAGTCGTGCAGGTCGGCGGGCCGCACAAATTCGGGTGCGCCATCCGGGTTGCCCGGCACGGGGACGCCATCGGGATCGTCGGCCGTGGTGAGACCCGGCAGAGTGGACGTGGTCAGGAGCTCCGGACCACGCTGGCGTTCTACACCGGACGAGCCGGCCCGCGCACCGATGACGGTGACGGGGACGTGGTCGCGGGCGTCCTTCCAGTGCTCACGGTCGACCAGGTTGTCGTACACGGGGGCGGGCCTGCTGGTGGACTCGGCGGTCAGGGCGGAGATCCGGGACAGCGAGACGGCGGTGACCCGGGCCGGTGGGGCGTCGTGAGCGCCGGTCCGTGTGGCCTGGGACGCGCCCGACTCGGTGAGCCCGAACCAGGAGAGCACGTCGGGCACGGCCGTTGTGTGGTTCGGCTGCGGCCCGGTCCCGGCCAGTGCCGGCTGGCCCCAGTCGAGGTGACCGTGCAGCCGGTAGCGGTCGGCCTGGTCGCGGTCGACGAGTTCGACGCGGAGCCGCAGTTCGGCGCCGTTGCGCAGCGTGTAGGGGATCCGCTCGCTGGCGCCGTTGCTGTAGGTGACGATGCGCCCGTCGTTGATCTGAGCTTCCATCGCGCGGACCAGCTCGTTCTCGGCCCGGACGATGACGTCGGGGCGTGGACCGGCGAAGCTCTGCAGCCGTTCAAGGCGCACCACGGTCTCGACGGTGTCGCGGCCGTCCGGCGTCACCCGTGGAATCCGGTTCCACTCGAAGCGCGGATGTGTGGAGTCGGGGAAACTTCCGCGCTGAGTGATACGCGCGGGCAGCACGGCGCCATGGCCGGTGGGGACGGCGAAGTCGCGGGTCTGCCCGGGGCGGCTGCCGAACCGCTCGGCGAGCTCGTCGGACAGCGCGGCGGTGCGGAGGGGGGAGTTGGCGACCCGCTCCCAGCCGCCCGGCGGCTCGATGATCCCCGCGTCGCTCAGGTTGTGCAAAGCCTGGAGCAGGGCGCCGTTCTCCTGCCAGTACCTGGTGTAGTTCAGGTACTGCTCCTCCCTGTCCGTGTCGCCCCCGAACACCGTGTCCAGGCTCTGGCCATTGACGTGGTGGTCGTAGTAGGTGCGCAGCAATGCGGCGGCGTCGTCCGCCTCGAGGTCGTCGATTCCGTCGAGCAGCGGGCTCACGTCCACGGTGTCGAACGGGCCGTCGGAGGGATCGACGTCCATGGCGTCGTCGGAGTCGTTGCCCATGATGACGTCCGAGCCGTCCGAGGCCTCGGAAGCGGACGAGACGCGCTTACTGAGCGGGTCCCCGCCCAGCGGGGTGGCGGACCACTGGCCTGCCCCGGCAGGCGGCTGCGGCGGGTCGATGGAGGTGTTGACCATGACGTCGCCAGTGCCGTCGCCCCGGAAGGTGGAGCCGCCGTCCGCTCCTAGGGTGGGCGCCGTGGGGGGAGCGGACGGAGTCCGGTCGATGGTGCCGCCAGCCTCGATGAACCGTTCGCGGGCCTGGTCGAGGCCGGTGCGGGCGTTGCGCAGTTCGGTCTGGGCGCGGGCCAGCTCTGCCCGCGCGGTTTCGGTGCCCATGCGGCTGCCGCGCGCGTCGTCGAGGCGGGCCTGGGCGAGGTCGATCTCGGCTTGGGCGGCGGTGACCCGCAGCTGGGCGGCCTCGACGAGCCCGCCCAGGTAGGTCAGGTCGTCGTCGGCGAGGCCGAGCTCGCTGCGGGTGTTCTCCAGGTTCGTTTCAAACCGGACGACGTCGGCCTGGGCACGGCTCACGTGAGAGCGAGCCTCATCCACCGGCACCCGAGGCCCCCGGTCGTCGCGGCCGTCGCTGTCCGGCTGGGGCGCGTCCCCGGGGTCCGTGAGCGCCGTGTGGATCTGGACGGTTCCGCCGGCGCCCTGCCACTGATCCAGGGTGGCATCGCTGATCAACTGGGGGATGGGATTGTCGTCCGGAACCCGGTCGGCGTTCCAGTAGCCGCGATCTGCGTCACCGAGCGGGGCGGGCCGCCAGCCAGGAGGCGGATTCCAGCTGGTGGGCACAATCTCGATCTCGAAGAAGAGCTGCGGCCGGATCAGCAGGCTCTGCGGAAGCGGAGCCCGCCGCGGGTAGACGGCGTGAATGATGAACTTGGTTCCCCGGGGCAGCAGGATCTCCCGCTCGGGTGTCCCAACCTTGGAGATGTCCATGAGGTTGATAGCGGGGTGCCCCTTGGGTGCCCGGATCATGAAGTAGGCATCGCGCTGCATGGGGGAGTGCGTGCCGATGGACGTCGAGGCGTAGCTGGTATCGGTGAACGTCATACCGACCAGGCTCTGGAGGATCCTGGGGTCAGCCGCGGCCGCACGCGGATCCATGTTGGGGTGGCGGTCCCGCAACATCCGCTCGATGTAGTCCCAGTTGACCCCACGGTGCAGGATGACGGACTCCGGCAACGTCGATTCGGCGATCCCGGCGTCGATGTTCGCGACCAACTCGGTGAGGGACTGCTCGGCCTCCTGCCGGGTTTGTCCCGGCTGCACGACGACCTTGCCCTCTCGCAGGCCCGCCTTAATGAACTCGTATCCGTCGGCCGCGTACGTTTCGAGTGCGTCGTACGAGTCCTCCATCAGGTTCGGCGACGGCATGATGGTCTGTGCCCAGTCGATGGCCTCCTGGTCGTTGTCGAAGCGGCGGGCGTGCTGCATGCCGACGCCATCGGGCTCCTCGCCGTTGCCCAGCCACGGCAACGCGGGAGGAATGCGCATGGTCCACGGCACGTCGGTGCCGTTGTCGGTGAAGACGTCCAGGGCGTTGTTCAGGGTGTTGGAGCGGTGCCACAGCGCCCACTGCTCACGAATGATCTGTTCGACCTCCACCGGGCTCAGCGAGCGGCTGTGGAAGTGCGAAACGATCTCCGGCATGGGAACGCCGCGCTGGTGAGCGAGGTAGGCGGTGAACAGGGGCACCGTGCTACTCGTGTTGAGGCGCGGGTGGGTGTCGAAATCCAGGTGCTGCGCGATCTCCCGCTGTAGCGGCGTGGGAACGCGGGCGGGACCTTGTGGCGTTGCCGCGTCGCTCCCAGAGTCCGGCACGTTCGCCGCGTCGTCCAGCGAGTCGTCGGGGAGGAACCGTGACCACGTGTCTGTGGGTACGGGCACGCCGTGGGTGGAGAGGGTGTTGACCGCCCAGAACAGTGAGCCGTCCTGACGCCACTGGTTCCACTGGTCGCGCATGACCGGCGCGATCTGCTCGGGCGGGCGGCCGTTGGCGAAGGGCGCGGCCACGTCGGCCAGTGCTGCGCCGTTGACGTGGTGGTTGTAGTAGGCGGCGAGCAACGGGAGGGCGGCCTGTTCGGGAACGCCCGGGCGCAGGTTGGCAGCCAAGTGCCGCGCGAGGTCTGCCTGCACCTGGTGCGGAAGGTCGGTGAGGCGGAACCCGGCGGGCGGCTGCTGCGCACCGGGGAACGTGGACGGCCCGGCCTGGCTCGCCGGAGACGGCGGGTCGGTGAACGCCAGGTTGACCTGGACGGTCGGGTCGCTCGGCCAGGCCCGCAGCGTGGTGTCGCCGGATGGGGGCGCGGGGACCGCGCTGCTGTCCCCGGTGCTGGTGGTGGGTGACGGAGCCGGGACCTGGCCGGAGCGGGGGCCGAACGGGGTGGGTGTGCTGGGGGCGCCGTCGTCGGTGAAGGTGCCGCCGGCCTGGGTGTAGCGGTCGCGGGCCTGGTCGAGGCCGGTGTGGGCGTTGCGCAGTTCGGTCTGGGCGCG
>NZ_FUWS01000005.1:102990-146961 GCF_900167435.1 Marinactinospora thermotolerans DSM 45154 | reverse complement strand
GGTCATTGTCGGCGAGGCCGAGCTCGCTGCGGGTGTTCTCCAGGTTCGTCTCGAAGCGGACCACATCGGCCTGGGCGCGGGCCACCTCGGCGCGCACCTCGTCCACCGTGCGCCCGCTCCGGTCCGGGCCGGTGGTGGCGGGGGCGCCACCGGTGCGATCGGCGCCGGGCTGAGGATCGTTCCCGGAGCTGGGCGTGGCCGGATCCGTGACCACCATGTTGACCTGCCACGGGCCGCCCCACGGCGCGGGCTGGCCCGGCATCGCGTTCGGGCCGTACCCACCCGACGGGCCGATCCGGCCCGTCGGCCGGGGGTAACCCCGGTCGGCGTCACCCAGCGGGGCCGGGCGCCAGTCCGCGGGCGGCTCCCAGTCCGTCGGGACGACCTCCGCCTCGATGAACCAGGCGTCCACGGTGCCGAGGTCGTTGGGCAGGTCGATGCGGCGCTGGTACACGCCGTGAATCACGGACTTCATCTCGCGCGGGAGCAGGATCTCCCGCTCGTCCATCCCGTACTCGGACAGCCGCATGACGTTGAGCCCCTGGTGGCCGCTGGGCACGCGCAGCAGCACGTAGGCGTCGCGGGCGACGGCCGAGTGCGAGCCGATGGAGGCCGAGGTGTAGCTGCTGTTGGTGAAGGTGCTGCCGACCATCCGCTGCGCGATGTCCGGCGTGAGCGGCCCCTGGTGGCCGGGCACCAGGGACGCCACCAGCTGCCCGACCACCTCATCGTTGATGCCCCAGTGCAGGTTCAACGCCGTGGGCAGCTGGCCACGCTCGATCGCCGCGTCGAGGTCGGTGACGAGCTGACGGAACCGCTGTTCCTCCCCGGGCGGCACGTTTCCGTGCCGCAGCCCCTTCTTCAGCATGTCGAAGTCGAGGCTGGTGTAGTCCCGAACCGCCTGCTCCTGCTCGGGGGTGAGCAGCTGCGCGGACGGGTTCGAGCTGTCGTGCCCCTCGACCGGCATCGTCTCGTTGGCCCACGTCACGGCGGCGGCATCGTCGTCGAACCGGGTGGCCGACATCCCGACACCACCGGGCTCGTCCGGGGTGGCCTGCCAGCGCGGTGCGGGCGGGAGCTGGCTGCGGATGTCCCCGGCCGGCCAGGCGCCGTCCGCCGGGCGGGAGTCGCCCATGACGGCGTGCACCATGTTCACGTCGAGCGTGGGATTGGCCTGCCATTCCCGGAGCAGGTCGTCGGCGGTGAGCTGACGGCCGGAGACGTCACCGGTGGGGTTGCCGGCGTGCGCCGGGTTCGCGCCGGACGGCTTGGGCGGCTTCTGGAACGCCTGCGGATCCTCACCGTCCGAGATGTCCATGTCGGAGCCGTCACTGGACCGCGCGGAGTCCGAGGCGCTGCCGGAGGCCGGTCGCGCGGCAGCCGGGTTACCCGCTGTGGAGAACGGCGAGGTGTTCAGCGCCGCGAGGTCCGCCAGGGCCGTGTCCAGCGCCCCGGATGCCCGCCAGGCGTTCCACGCCTCCTGCAGCATCTGCCACTTCTCGTCCGGCGTCATGGGGCGGGTGCCGCCGTCGTCGGTCGACTGCTCGTAGTGGCCCAGATTCTCGGTGACCTGCTCCACGCTGTCGCCGCGCTGGTGGTCCAGATAGGCGCCGAGGAAGGCGAGCGCCTCGTCATGGTCGTCCACGACGTCGGGTGCCGCCTGCTGGAGCGGGGTACCGATGCGTTCCGCCGTTTCCTCGGTGAGGTCCGCGATCCGCACCGGGGGTTCGTAGGGGGTGGGGCCGCCCGTGTCACGGTCGAGCGCGGGCTGGGTGAGCGCGGCGAGCTGCTGGAGGTGGTGCTCGCGCAGCCCTGCGAAGGGAGTACTCGACCAGGCCATGAGGTTGCCGGGCGCCATGTCCACCCGTGACTGGTCGGGGCGGGTCCGGAACACCGCGGGGGTGTCGCTCTGGTAGTACTCGTCCGCGAGCCCGGACATGTGCAACATCTCGTGGACGAGGGCACTGGGAGGCGCGTCCACCGGCCATTGCCCCATGTTGGCCCGCCGGCCTTCGCCGACCCACGTGACCGGCCGGTGGATGGGGCCGGTAACGCCGGGAGTGCCCGCCTCCTCGACCGTGTAGTGCAGCTGGTCGCCGGGAGAACCGTCCTGGTTCGGAAGCCGGTGCCGGTAGTTGATGGCCTCATCCAGCTTCTCGCGGAACGCCCGCATGCGCTGGGCGGCCACGTCGGGGTCAACCCCGTCCAAGCCGAACTGCATGCGGAGGGTGACTTCACGGACGTGCGAAGGGCCGCCGGGCGTGCGGAACTCGTCCGGAATCGGGATCCGGCGGACCTCGAAGTAGCCCACCATGTTGTAGCGGTGCCGGCGGGCGGGCAGAACGAACTCGGGCACGCCGTCCGGATTGCCCGGCACGCGGACACCGTTGGGGTCGCTAGCCGTGGTGGGACGGGCCGGGACGGCCGTGGTCCGCATCTCCGGACCGCGCTGGCGTGCCACGCCGGAGGCGTCATCCGGTGCACCAATGATGGTGACGGGGACGTGGTCGCGGGCGTCCTTCCAGTGCACGCGGCCGACCAGGCCGTCGTAGACGGGAGCGGGTGCGCTGATGGGCTCCGCGGTCAGGGCGGAGATCCGGGACAGCGAGACGGCGGTGACCCGGGCCGGCGGGGTGCTCTGAGCGCCGGTCCGCGCGGCCTGGGACGCGCCCGACTCGGTGAGCCCGAACCAGGAGAGCACGTCGGGCACGGCGATCGTGTGGTTCGGCTGCGGCCCGGCTCCGGCCCGGAACGGCTTGCCCCAGACGAGGTGACCGTGCAGCCGGTAGCGGTCGGCCTGGCCGCGGTCGACGAGTTCGACGCGGAGCCGGAGCTCGGCGCCGTTGCGCAGCGTGTAGGGGATCCGCTCGCTGGCGCCGTTGCCGTGGGTGATGGTGCGCCCGTCGTTGATCTGGGCTTCCATGGCCCGGACCAGCTCGTTCTCGGCCCGGACGATGACGTCGGGGCGTGGACCGGCGAAGCTCTGCACCCGTTCGAGGCGCACCACGGTCTCGACGGTGTCGCGGCCGTCCGGCGTCACCCGTGGAATCCGGTTCCACTCGAAGCGCGGATGGGTAGAGCCGAGCAGGCCATCACGCTGGATGACGCGTGCGGGCAGCACGGCGCCGTTGTCGGTGGGGACGGCGAAGTCGCGGGTCTGCCCGGGGCGGCTGCCGAACCGATCGGCGAGCTCGTCGGACAGCGCGGCGGTGCGGAGGGGGGAGTTGGCGACCCGCTCCCAGCCGCCCGGCGGCGGCGTGATGCCCACGTCGGTCAAATTGTTCAGTGCCTCGAGCAGGGCGCCGTTCTCCTGCCAGTACCTGGTGTAGTTCAGGTACTGCTCCTCCATGTCGCGGTCGCCCCCGAACACCGAGTCGAGGCCCTCGCCCTTGACATGGTGGTCGTAGTAGGTGCGCAGCATCTCGGCGGCGTCGTCCGCCTCGAGGTCGTCGATTCCGTCGAGCAGCGGGTCCGTGTCCACGTTGTCGAACGGGTCGCTGGACGCGTCGACGTCCATAGCGTCGTCGGAGTCGCTGTCCATGTCCACGTCCGAGCCGTCCGAGCCGTCCGAGTCGGAGGCGGGCGGGGAGGTCCGCCTGCTGAACGGGTCCTCGACCACCGGGGTGGCGGACGATGGGTCATCCCCGGCCGGCCGCTGCGACGGGTCAGTGGTGGCCGTGGCGGCCAGGTTGCCGGTGGTGGGCACGGCGTGGCCACCCCGGGTGGCGGGGGAACTGTCCGTGTCCCGGAGGGAGGTCTCCGTGGGGGGAGCGAAGACGGCCTGGTCGCTGGTGCCGCCGGCCTGGGTGTAGCGGTCGCGGGCCTGGTCGAGGCCGGTGTGGGCGTTGCGCAGTTCGGTCTGGGCGCGGGTCATTTCTGCCTGTGCGGTTTCGGTGCCGCTGCGGCTGCCGCGTGCGTCGTCGAGGCGGGCCTGGGCGAGGTCGATCTCGGCTTGGGCGGCGGTGACTCGCAGCTGGGCGGCCTCGACGAGCCCGCCCAGGTAGGAGAGGTCATTGTCGGCGAGGCCGAGCTCGCTGCGGGTGTTCTCCAGGTTCGTCTCGAAGCGGACCACATCGGCCTGGGCGCGGGCCACCTCGGCGCGCGCCGCGTCCACGGACTGGCCGTCGGGACCCTCGGTGTCCGGCCGCGCCCCGTCGGGCCGGCCGTTGGGGGCGGAGTCGGTGAGCGCCGTGTGCACCGCGAGCGTGGCGGGGAACGCCGGGCCCGCCATCCCGTGGCCGCCGGCGAACGGGCCCGCGTCGTCGTCGGAGTCGTCATCCGACAGCCCCCGGTCCAAGAGCGGGGTGGAGTCCCAGGACTCGGCGTCGGACACGTCGCTGTCGGAGAACAGCGACGGTGCGATCGACGTCGCGTCGGTGTCGTTCTCCCCGTCGGAGTCGAACAGGGCGGAGGCGGTGTCGCTGTCCTCGGAGTCGGACAGGACGGAGGCGGCGTCGTCCGGATGCGACGTGGCGTCGGTGTCGCTGTCCCCGTCGGAGTCGAACAGGGCGGGGCCGGCCTCGCTGCCGAAGTCCTCGGAGCCGGCGTCGTCCGGGTGCGACGAGGTGCCGGAGGCGCTGTCGTCCCCGGCACCGGGCTGTGGCCCGGGCTCCGGCCCGGCGGTGTCCGTGCCGGGACCGTCGGTGGCCGGTGTGGCGTCCGGCGTGGGGCCATCGGCCGTGGTCGCGGTCGCGGGGACCTGCGGGAGCACGTAGGCCGGCCACGTGGACGGCGCGGGTTCGCCGGTGGGGCGGGGGTAGCCACGGTCGGCGTCACCAACGGCGGCGGGACGCCAGTCGGCGGGCGGTTCCCAGCCGGTGGGGACCACCTCGGCCTCGATGAACCACGCGTCGCGGGTGCCGCCGTTCAGCGGAGTGTCGATCCGGCGCTGGTAGACGGCGTGGATCACGTGGTTGGTGTTGCGCGGCAGCAGGATCCCGCGTTCCTCGTCGCCGAAGACGGAGAGCCGCATGACGTTGAGCCCGGGGTGGCCCTGGGGGACGCGCAGCAGCAGGTAGACGTCCCGGCCTCCGGGGAAGTGGGAGCCGATGCTGGCGGACAGGTAGCTGGGCTCGGTGAAGGTGGTACCGACCAGGTTCCGCACGTTCTCCGGGGTGGGGATGCCCTGGCTGCCGGGGTCAACCGTGGCGAGGAGCCGGCCGAGCAGCGCGCGGTCCGCACCGGCGTGCAGGACGAGCGGCCCCGGCACCCGGGACCGGTCGATGGCCTGGTCGAGCTGGTCGACCATCCGCACGAACTCGTGCTCGCGGTGGGTGGGCACGTCGCCGTCGCGCAGCCCGGCGTCCGCCAGCTCGTAGCCCGTGCCGGTGAAGTCCTCCACCGCCCGCTGCTGCGGGAAGGTGAGCAGCCGCCACGGCCGTGTCCCGTCCATCCCATCGGTGGGCATGTGCTGGTTCGCCCACTCGACGGCGGCGCGGTCGTCGTCGAACCGGGTGGCGCCGTCCATACCGGCGCTGCCGGGCTGCTCCGCCGTGCCCTCCCAGCGCGGCGCGGGCGGGAGGTAGGCGCGGATGTCGCCGGACGGCCACTCCCCGTTCTGCGGGCGGGCGGAGCCGAGGTCGACGTGCGCCATGTTGACGTCGACGATGGGGTTGGCCCGCCACTCCCGCAGGTGGGCGTCGGCCTCCCGGTCGCGGGCGGTGGTGTCCATGGAGGCGGGGACGCTGCTGTCCGGGCCGGTGCCGTTGCCGCCACTGGAGACGGCGGCTGGACCGGTCGTGGTGACCGGGGCCTGCGCCCGCGGCGCGTCCGCCGGCTGGCCGTTCCCGTCCGGAACCGCTGGCGTGGGACGCTCCGGGCTGCCGTCCGGCTGGTAGGTCCCGCCGGCCTGGGCGAAGCGCGCGCGGGCCTGGTCGAGGGCCGTCTGGGCGTTGCGAAGTTCGGTCTGGGCGCGGGCCAGCTCTGCCCGCGCGGTTTCGGTGCCCATGCGGCTGCCGCGCGCGTCGTTCAGGCGGGCCTGCGCGAGGTCGATCTCGGCCTGGGCGGCGGTCACCCGCAGCTGCCCGGCCTCCACGAGCCCGCCCAGGTGGTACAGGTCGTCGTAGGGCAGGCCGAAGTTGCGGCGCGCGTCCTCCAGATCGGTCTCGAACCGCACGACGCCGGCCTGAGCCTGCGCCACCTCGGCCCGCGCCGCGTCCACGGACCGGTCGGCGCGGCCGTCGTCCGGAGCGCCGTCCGTGCGCGCCGTGTTGACGGTGAACGTGCCGTCCCAGGGGAGCGTCGCCTGGCTGGCCAGCGGGTGGGCGTCGGTGTCCGGCTCGGAGTCGGTGTCGGACCGGTCGCTGTCCGATCCGGAGTCCTCGGTTAGGGACGGGACGGACTCGTCCGAGACGTCCGAGGCGGTGTCGGCCATGACACCGTCGTCACTGCCGATCAGCGTCGCCGAATCGTCGGAGACGAAGGACGCGGCGTCGTCGCTGCCGGCCAGGGTCGCGGAACCGTCGGAGAGCACGGACGTGGCCGCGGTGCTGACGGAGCCGGCGCTCTCCGAGCGGGAGTCGTCACTGTCCAGCGACGAGACGTCGCTGGCGGAGTCCTCAGTGCCGAGCCCGGTGGTGGGGCTGTCCACCGCGCCGTCTCCGCTGCCGCGCGTTCCGGGCTGCCCGGCCGGCGTACCCTGTCCCGGCCGCGTGGACGGCCCGGCCTGCCCGGCCCACGGCGTCCAGGCCGGGGACGGCGGATCGGCCCAGTCCCAGTCAACCGACTCCGTCGTCGAGGACAGGCCGTCGGAGTCCGTGCCGTCCTCGGACGGCGTGGGCGGCACCGGCCGGGTTTCCGGCTCCTCGCCCGGCCGCTCCGGCGTGGGCCGGGGGCTGGCCTGCCCGTCGCGGGCGGGCTCTCCGGCCTGGTCGCCGGTGGACACCGGCTCGGGCGCCCGGACGGTGTCAGCGTCGGGTGTGCCGGCGCGCTCGGCCGCCTGGCCGGGCCGTTCCGCACCGGCCGTGGGCGTGCCGCCATCGCCGGTGCCGTCCTGGCCCCGCGTGGTGCCATCCGTGGCGTCCGGCCGTTGCGGGCCCAGGGCCGCCGAGAACTGCGCCAGCAGGTCGCTGGACACAGCGGGCGCCGGGGTGGTGGGCGGCGGCGGGGTAGCGGGCCGCGTCTCCTCGGTGGTGCTGGTGGCCGCCGGGCGCGGGCCGGGCTCCTCGCCGCCGGACTTCTCCGGCCGCACGGCAGGCGGGAACGTCTCGGGTGCCGGGGGCTGGCCGGTGTCGCTGGGCACCGTGGGCGCGGGGCGCACCGGAGCACCGTCGGGGGTGAAGGTGCCGCCGGCCTGGATGAAGCGCTCGCGCGCCTGGTCGAGGGCCGACCGGGCATTGTCGAGCTCGGTCTGGGCGCGCGCCATCTCCCGCCGCGCCAGGTCGGTGCCGGTCCGGTTGCCCCGGGCGTCGTCCAGCTCGGCCTGCGCGAGGTCGATCTCGGCCTGGGCGGCGGTGACCCGACGCTCGGCCGCCTCGACCAGCCCACCCAGGTAGTAGGGGTCGTCGTCGGCGAGGTCCAGGTTGACCCGGGTGTCCTCTAGGTCGGTCTCGAACCGCACGACCTCCACCTGGGCACGGGCCACCTGCGTGCGCGCGTCGGTCACCGCGCGGCTGACCGGTCCGTCCGGCGCGGGGTGCGGCACCTCCGGGCCGGTCTCCATCATCATGACCGTGACCGTGTCGATCTGCCGGTTCGTGGGCGCCGGGGCCGTGGCCGGGTTCACCCGGCCGGCCTCGGTGAAGTCCGGCAGCTGCGGCGGACGCGGCCTGGACGTGCTCTTCGAGGTGTCCTTCGAGGTGTCGTCGTCCGGGGCGGTGCGCACGGACGGGTCGGCGATGTGCCGCCGCGCCTTCGTCAGCTCGTCCCACCAGGTGTCAAACTTCTTCTCGAAGTCCGCGCGGGCCTCGCCGTACGCCTTCTCGGCCGCCTCGTACTCCGTGCGGGCCGTGCGGGCGGCCTCCACGGCGTCCCGGAGGGCGTCCCGCGCCCGGGCGACGGCCTGTACGTCACGCTCCGACTCGTCACCGTCCCGGCGCGCCTGGTCGGAGAACCTGCTCGCCGCGGCGAGTCCCGCCCGCGCGTCCGCGACGGCGCGGTCGGCCGCCACGAGCCGGCTGACCAGATCCGGCAGCTTGCCGCGCTTCGTGTAGTACGTCTTCTCGGCGTCGCTGAGATCCTTCTGCGCCTTCCCGACAGCCTCCCAGGCCCGCGTCCACTCCGCGGCGTCCTCCGGATCCTGGGGCAGCAGCCCGAGCTCACGGGCGTCGGACTCGTTGATCCAGCCGATGACCCTCGACGGCACGCTCGCCATGCCGAGGGTCGTCCCACGGCCCAGCCCGGGAATGTTGCGGTTGCGGTGCTGCGCGGCGATGACCCAGTCGGTGGGGACCGAGACCAGATAGGTGCGCTTGGAGTCGGCCGGGGGCGTGTTGTCGGAGTGCCCGCCGTCGGTGCTTTCACCGGTGCGGGTGGCCCGGTCGCCGGCGCCCATGTCCCCGCCGAGCTGGCCGGACAGCACGACGGTGTCCCCGCGAATGCCGTCGGCGGGGGTGGTGCCGGTGGCCCCGCCTTGGCCGGCCCCCGAGTTCTGCTCGGTGAAGAGACCGGCCGGCCGGAGCGCGAGCCCCCCGGTGGTGGAGCCGGACGTGGGGACCGCCCGGGAGTTGCTGGTGCTGTGCGAGTGGAGACCCTTGGCCTGGCCGTCGACGGCGACGTCGATGATGGTGGCCTCGCGGTACCGCGGCTTCGCGCCGAGCTTCCACTCGTTGCGGCCGATGCTGAGCAACTCGGCCCCGTCCGCCTTGCTGGCCTCCTCGAAGTAGGCCCGGACGGAGTCCCGGTTGAGGTTGCCGGGGATCGGGTCGTTGTCGGGCCGGATCCCCGTCTTCTTGATGGCGTAGGCCTTGGCCTGCTTCAGCGCGTCGGAGTCGAGGTCGCCGGAGTGCGACCAGCCGTTCGCCCGCGCCATCGTGACGTATCCGGCGTCGGTGATGCCCTGGCCGTCGGCCTCCACCGAGAGGGGAATGAACCTGGCGGGCTGGCCGGCTGCGGGCTGCCCGTTCTGGGGGGTCCAGTCCCGGATGGCGCCGTCGAGCGCGGCCGGGGCGGTTTCCTGCCGTGGTGCCGGGGTGGAAGCGGTGACCTGCCCGTCCTGCTGGGCGTCCTCGCGCTCGGTGGCGGTCGGGCGCTCAGCCGGCTGCTCGCCCGTGCCGCCGTCACCGGCCTGTTCGCCGCTGCGCGAGCCGGTGGTGCCAGTGTCGGCCGGGTCGTCCTTCGCGACGAGGTAGGCGGAGTGGAACGCCTCCTTGACGGTGGTGTAGTCGCCCGCAAGGGTGAACCGGCGGGTGCCGTACTCGACCGTCAGCTGAATGTACTCCGGGGTCTCCGCGATGGCGTACGGGCCGACCAGCTCGGAGACCCAGTTGGTGGTGTCCTTGTCCCCGGTGCTGGTGTTCTCACCCTCCGAGCTGGAGAACCCGATGCGCGGCGCCGGAGTGATGTTCGTGAAGCGGTTCGGCGGCAGTTCGCCCGGCAGGTTACGCGGCTCGTCCCCGCCGGACAGCGGCGTGGGGATCAGCGGCGCGACCTCGACGCGGGTGCCGAGGCTGCTGCTCTCGCCCTCCTTCTCCTTGGTCTTGTCGGCCAGGCTGATCTCGTGCCCGAACGTCGCCCCGCCGCCGGCCCGGGTGAGCCGTGGGCGGCCACGGACGGTCTCCACCCGGATGGTCGCCTCGCGGGTCTGGTTGTCGAACTCGACGCGCGGACGCTTCCGCCGGTCGTCTCCCTCTCCCCGGGAGAACCGGCCCTCGTCGGCGTACAGCTTGACCAGGACGTCCTTCGGCGCCTTCCGCCCGGTGGAGTGCGCGTTGATCTCGGCCAGGACCGCCTCGCGGCTGTCCCCGGTGAGGACGTAGTTGTCCTGCTTCAGCCGGTCGGCGAGCTGCACGCCGAGCGGGTCTTTGCTGGCCTCCGGCGGGGGAGTCCGGGGGACGTTCTTCAGCCGCTGGCCCTGATTCTCGAAGCCCGGCCGCACCGCAAACCGGTCGGGGCGCAGCTCCGGGTTGGGCTGCGGCTCGGTCCGGCCGATGGAACGGTTCTCCGTCCCCTCGGTCCGCTCGGTGCCCTCGGTCCGCTCCGCGCCGTCCGTCTCAGCCGGGCTCTGCGGCGGTTCGGGCGGGACGTACCGGTCGTTGACGAGCCCCGCGTCGTACAGCTCAGGCAGCGGGGCGTACCCGAACTCCTCGTTGCTGATCGTGTGCTGGAAGCCGCGGTGCTGGTCCCCCCTGGCGTGGCGGGGCACGTTCACCGCGAAGTCGAAGTCGCGCCGGATTTCGGCGACCTCGGTCTGCCGCACGTCCGAGTTGTAGGCGCGCACCCCACCGTGCGGCTTGAAGCTCGTCTTCTCCGTGAAGGTCGCGGCCTCGGACTGGCCGTTGCTGCGCCCACGGCCGACGCTGAACAGGTTCAGCGCCCCCTGGATGCTGGGGAGGCCGGAGTCGTTGGCGCGCAGCAGTCCCCGGTTGGGGTCGTTCGGCGCCTGCCGGCTGCGCGCGGAGGCCGCGCTCTCGTTCGGGTTGCCGACCGCACGCACCTCGCCCTCGACGGACACGTTCGTGGACGTGCCCTTGCTGCGGGTGATGCCGGCCTCTAGCTGTGTGGTCCACTTCAGCGTGGAGTTCGGCAGCAGGTCGTGGAACCGGACGTTGGTGCGGTCGGCGAACAGCGCGACGGTGTGCCGGCCGCTGAAGAAGAACCCACGCAGCCAGTTGCGCGTCCGGTGCCCCGGCGACGTCGAGAACAGCCGGTCGGCGTGGCCGGCCAGGGTCTCCCCGGAGAAGAAGGTCGGGTAATAGTCGTGCCCGGCCGCGCGCTTGAGGAAGCGCTGCAGCCCGGCGGCGCCGGACAGCAGCTCGTAGATCCGCTGCCGCTGCGTGCGGTCGCTGGACCCCGAGCTGATGTTCGCCGTGTAGGTGGGGAGCTGGTCCAGCGCGCTGGCTAGCGGCGTCCGGTCCGGGGCGTCTGGCCGGCCGCCGTTGATCATGCGGCGGACCGCGTCCGGGGCCAGCTTGACGGAGTCGTTCCGCGCCGGCGTGCTGGCGTCGCTCTGCGGCTCCGCCTCCCGCCTGGTCGCATCGAGCTGGGCGGGGGCCTCCAGCTCCATGCGGGCGGTGAGGTGGACGGGCTGGCCGTTCGCGTCGGTCATGAGGTTGACGCGGTGGCCGTCGTAGCGGTTGGGGCCGCGTTCGTCCGGTGAGCGGAAGTTGTCGCGGGCGGAGCCGGTCCGCACCTCGCGCTGGTCCGGCGGGAGGTCGTCGAACTTGCGGAACTTGCCCATCTCGGCGTGCAGGTCGAGCTGGTACCGCCAGACGTCGGTGTCGCCCTTGTCGCTGAGCGCCGTCGTGCGTTTCTCGGTCTGGCCGGTCTCCAGGCCGGTGGTCCGGGAGTGCGACCCCTGCGCCCGGACGCCGCCGCCGGCCTGCAGCCGGGGCATCAGCCGGGTGTCCCGGTTCGCGATGTCCCGGAACATCGCGCGCACCCGCACGCCCACCGTGTGGCCGCGCTCGTGCTCCTCGCTGCGCTGCCGTCCCGAGGTCCCGGCACCGGTGTCACCGATGCGGTTCTTGTTGAGGGTGCCGCCGAACTCCCGGTCGTGCGGGGTCGCCTTCAGCCGCACGGTGACGATGTCGGGGAGGAACCAGCCCTCCTTGTCCGGGTTCCAGGGGTTGAAGTTGCTGAGGTCGGGATTGACCAGGGCGGTCTCGTACAGGTGGATGTCGACGCCCTCGTTGAACCAGTCGCCGGTCTGGCTGCGGCCGGTCAGGTACTGCTCGGAGATCGTCTCCAGGATGCGGGCCGTGTTGTAGATCGCGACGGGGTGGCTGCGGCGGAAGTGGTGCTCCCGGGAGAAGAACGCGTCGTCGTGCTCGTTCCCCGGCCGCAGCGCGTAGTCCTTGCGGGCGCGCGCCATCTCGGGCACCACGAGGCCGGGGTACTTGCGGGCGATCCCGTCGAGCACCTGCTGGGCGTAGGCGTCGAACACCGTCCGTGGCGGAGTGGCGGTCTGCTCCCCGTCCTGCGGGGTGGTGGCCGGGTCCGTGCTGCCGGGCTCCTGGCCGTCCTGGCGGGTGGTGCCGCTCCCGGAGGGCGCGGTGGCCGCCGCCTCGGTGCCCGGCTGGGCGGCGGCGTACCGGCTGCCGTCCGCCCAGGTGATGCCACGGATGGTGGTGCCGCCGAGATGGTCGGGCCGGTCCTGGCGCAGGTGCGGGTAGATGGGGGCGTGGTCGCGGCGCGCCTGGGCGTCGGCGTCGTTGCGGTGCGGGTCGGCCAGCAGCTGGGCGTCGTCGACCGACAGCACCTCGACCGTGTTCCCTGTGAACCGGTGCGGGGTGGACTCGCCCTCGAACTGCAGGTAGTAGTTCCGGCGCACGTCGTAGATCGCCGTGTCGCCGCTCTTCGTGATCGCGTTGGAGATGCCGCCCGCGCTCCGCGAGTTCCCCACGGACCGGTCCCGGTTGTACCGGTAGTCCACCATCGGGACGTCGAGCCGCAGCACGCTGCTGAGGATTTGCAGGACCGCGCCGACCCCCAGGCCGGCGCTCATCCCGCTGGAGCGCTGGAGTGAGCTGTCGGCGTCCTTGCTGGTCTCGGTCTTGAGGTCCAGGTCGAGTTTGGTGGGGCGGTCGTCGAACCGGCTGTACCGCTCGGGGACCGACCACATGGTGGCGAGGTGCTCGCGGCCACTGTTGTCGGTGACGACGAGCGGCACCGGTCCTCGCGTGAGGTCCGGCAGCATCTCGCGGATCGAGTCGTCCGACAGCGCCTTGCGGATGTCGTCGGCGTTCCGCGGGTTCGGCTTGTAGTGCCGGAGGAAGTCCGGCAGCACCGCGTCCTTGAACCGCTGCCAGCGCGTCCGGGGCCGCGGCTGGTTGACGTGGTCGACCACCCAGTCGGCGAGGGTCTGGGAGTCCGGGCCCGTGTGGCGGATGCCGTTGACGGCCGCGCCGTGGATCCCGGCCGCCCGCGCGCCGACCGGGTTGCCGGCCGGCTCCGTACCCGAATCACGCGGCGCGAATGGATCGTGCAGCGTGAACTCGGCGGGCGCCTCGGTGGCGGTGCGGTCCGCGAGTTCCACGGTCAGGGTGATGCCGTTGTCCTGCTGGAACGACGTGGTCCCCGAGAACGGGATGCTCTCCTCGCCGGCGGTCTCGGTGGCCGCCGGGGTGTCCGTGCGCGGCGTAACGGTGAGTTCGGCCGTCAGCGAGGCCGAATAGTCCACCGCGCGGCCCGAGAGCGCCGTCTCGGTCTTCATGGTGACGCCCTGGTTGGGCGTCTCCGACACCGACGGCTGGTTCCACGAGAACTGCAGCATCGGCACGATGGCGGGGCCCACGCGGCCGATGCCCGTCACGTTCATCGGGTTGATCGTGACGGACCCGCCCAGGCCGCGCTGCACGCTGGCGCCGCGCGTGGTGGTGCGCTTGGTGTCGCGCGAGGTGCTGTCCGTGCTGTAGGGGTCCCGCGCGTTGTCGTCGGGCTTGGCGCGCGGATCACCCGCGCGCCGCCAGTCGTTGTCCGTGGACCGCAGCCGCAGCTTCACCTTGCCGTCCGCGGTGTCCACGGTGTGGCCGTCGTGGCTGAAGAACGGGTACGGGTTGCGGGCGAAGTCCTCCGCGAACCGCGCCCGGGTGTCCGCGTCGAGATCGCCGAACCGGTTCAGGACGGCGTCGATGCCGCTGCGGTCGCCGTCGGTCACGTTCAGCTTGATGCGGTACGTGTCCAGCAGCTCGCTGCCGAGCAGGTGGTCGAGCTGCCGGGAGTAGGTGCCGAGGTCGTCCTCCCGCGACCTGCCGGGTACGCCTTCCAGGGCGTCGACCCGCGGTTGCAGGGTGCGGATGCTCGTGGCGGCCTGCTCGGACAGCTCGCGGCCCTCCGTGCGGTGGCCGTCGAAGGACGCCGCCTTCTCCCGGTCGTCGGCGGCCTCCTGCGCCGCGTTCCGCTCGCCGTCACGGACGGCGGCGTCCGCGCGTTCCCACGCGGTGTTCCGCTGCTCGTAGGTGCTCTGGGCGTCGCGGACCCGCTGCTCGGCGGTGGCGATCTCCCCGGGCAGCGCCTCGGCCCGGCCCCGGGCGGCGGCCTCTGCGGCGGCGTCGCCGTCCCGGACCGCGCGCTCGATGGCCGCGGGCACTTCGGACTGCTCGGCCAGCAGGGCGTCGCGGTCGCGTATCGCGCGGTCCCGGACGCCGGCCGCGTCGTCGCGGGCCTGGCGTGCCTGCTCGGCGGCCGACCGGTAGTGGTCGATGAGGGCGTCGCGCAGCCCGTCCCGGATGCCGGCCAGCCGCTGGCCGGCGTCCGCCGTGCGCTGCAGCAGGTCGCCGTAGGCCTGCCCGGCGCGGGCGAGGTCGTACTGGTCGCGCAGCAGGTTGCGCTCGTCCCGCTCCCGGACTTCCTGCGCCTTGCGCAGATCCTCGTTGGCCTTCTGGACGGCGCGGTCGTGCTGGGCCGTCCGCTCCGCGAGGATCTGCCGTTCCCGGCGCGCCGCGTCATGGTCGCGCCCGGCGGCGCGGACGTCGTCCGCGAGACGCTCCTCGTCCCGCTGCCGCCGGCCCTGGGCGGCGCGGAGGGCATCGTCGGCCTCCCGCACGATGCGGTCGGCGCGGGCATTCTCCGCGTCCCGGTCCTGGCGGGCCTGGCGTTCCACCTCGTCGGCGCGGGCGTTCTCCGCCGCCGGGTCGGCGGATTCGCCGGCGGCGGCGCGGACCGCGGCGGCCCGGTCGATCGCCGACTGGTGCGCGGTCTCCGCCGCGGAGCGAATATCGGCCGCGTCCCGGCTGGCCTCCTCGCGGGCCTGCTCGGCGTCGCGCAGCGCGTCCGTGGACTGGCCGAGGCGGGTGCGGGACTCCTCGGCCCGCCGGTCCGACTCGGTAGCGCGCCGCTCGGCGTCGGCCAGCCGCTTCGAGTGGCGGTCCACGTCGGTCTGCCGGTCCGTCTGCGCCTGCTTCGCGGCCTTCTCGGCCTTCTCGTGCTTGGACGCCGAGGAGGTGGCCGCCTCCTGGGAGTCCTTGACCCGGGTCTCGGCCTTTTCCAGGTCCGCGGCCGCGTCCTGCAGGCGCTGCCGCAGCTCGTTATAGGCGGTGTGGGCGGTGGCGGCCTCCTGCTGCCGCTGCCGCACCGGTTCCGGCAGTGGCTCCGGCAGCGGCGCCGGCTGCTCCGTGCCCGTCACCGTGAAGTCGCGGACGACGGTGCCGTTCGGGTCAGGGGTCGGGTCGGTGTTCGGGTCGGCCGGCCGTTCGAAGGGCGGGACACTGCGGTCCAGCACCGATCCGGCGAGCGGGTCCATGGTGGCGCGCGCCGCGGAGTCGACGGTCGGCGCACTCGTCACCGTGTCAAAGAGCGCCCAGACGTCTGGGGCGTTCACGCTGGCGATGAGATCGGACAGACCCCGGCCGCCGGTGGAGCTCACGGCGGGCTGCGAGCCGGAGCTGCGGTCCGGTGTGCTGCCGGTGGGGGGCGTGAACTGGGTGGGGGTGTCGGGGGTGCCGTCGGGGCGGTAGGTGCCGCCGGCCTGGGTGTAGCGGTCGCGGGCCTGGGCGAGGTCGGCGTTCGCGCGGTCGAGTTCGGTCTGGGCGCGGGCCATGTCTGCGCGTGCGGTTTCGGTGCCGCTGCGGCTGCCGCGTGCGTCGTGGAGGTGTGCCTGGGCGAGGTCGATCTCGGCTTGGGCGGCGGTGAGTCGCAGTTGGGCGGCTTCGATGAGTCCGCCGAGGTAGGACAGGTCGTCGTCGGCGAGGCCGAGCTCGCTGCGCGTGTTTTCCAGGTTGGTTTCGAACCGGACGACGTTCGCCTGGGCGTCGCCCACGCGGTTGCGTGCCGACTCCACCGGGCCTGGTTCCGGCGGGAGGCTGCCCGTGGTGGTGCGGGGCGGCGGCGTGACCGGGCCGGTCTGCACCGCCATGACGGTGACATTGTTCCCGGTGCCGCGGGGCGGCCTCGGGAGCAGAGACCCCTGCTGATCCGAAAGGCCAGGCCCGCCGGGCGGCGTCTCGTCACCCGGGGTGGTGGGCGTCGACGACAGCGGCGTGGTCGGAGTCGCCGAGCCGGACCAGGCGCCGGGGTTGCCGATCGTGGCGCGGGCACGGTCCAGCGCGTCCCGCCAGGTGGTGAACTGCCTCTCGAACTCCGTCCGTGCCGCCTCGTACTCGCGTTCCGCAGCCCGGTAGTCGGCGAGCGTGCCCTGGTCGCCGGGGTTGTCGAGCAGCCGCCGGACCAGCGGCGGCAGCTTGGCCCGCTCTTCGAAGTAGGTCTTCTCCGCGTCGCCCAGCTTCTCCTGGGCGTCCGCGACCCGGTCCCACGCCTTGGTCCGGGTCTGGCCCAGCACACCGAGGGCGCGCGCCTCCGCCTCGCTGACCCAGCCCGTCACCGTGGACGTGGCCTCGGCCATGCCCTGGGTGGGCTGCCGGCCGAGGCCGGGGATCACCCGGTGCGGGACTTCGACGGAGACGACCCAGTCGACCGGGATGGACACCAGGTAGGAGCGCTTGGAGTTCGCGTCCGGGCCGGGCACCGCGTGGTCGGTGTCGGTGACGGTCACGGTGCGGGTGCCGCTGCCCTCCTGGCCGGACACCGGGTCGGCTCCACCGGCCAAGCCGACGCTGCGGGTCGGGGCGGTGGGGGTGCCCTCCGGCGGCTCCTCACCGGTGGTCCCGGCCGGCCGGACCGGGACGGAGCTGGTCGTGGTGCCGGTTTCGGTGACCGCCGACGCGTGCGCCGTGCCGTGCGTCTGGTTGTTCTTGGTAGAGGAGTCGACGGCGACGTCGATCAGGGTGGCCTGGTCGGTGCGCGGGTGGGCCCCCAGCCGCCACTTAGTGGGGCCGGAGACGTCGAGGACGGTGGAGGGGTCGGTGCGCAGGCTGGTGATGGACTGCCATCTGGGCCCCTGGATGTCGATGAGCCCGACGCCGTCACCGCGCTTCGCGTCGTTGAAGTAGGCCCGGAGGGAGTCCTCGTTGATGGTCGCCCGGATGGGGTCGTTGTTGCGGCGCACCCCCGCCTTCTCGAAGGCGAAGTCCTTGGCCTGCTGGATGTCGGCGGGCTGGAGGGCGCCGGTGTGCGGCCAGCCGTGCGCGCGGGCGACCGCGACGTAGCCGGCGTCGAGGATGTTCGCGCCGTGGTCCTGGATGGTCAGCGGCGTCAGCGTCGCCTCCGGCTGCGCCGTGCCGGCCGGCTGCTGGGCGTTCCGCCAGTCGCGGATCGAGTCCTCCAGCCGCCCGGTCGGGTTCACCACCCGCGGCGGCGGCGCCGGGGCGGTCTCCGGCCCGGTCCCGTTCTGCCCCTCGGGATCGGCGCCGTCCACGAGGTCGAGGTAGGCGACCGGGAAGGATTCCCGGATCGTGGCGTAGTCGCCCTCGATGGTGAAGGAACGGTCACCGTACTCGACCGTGAGCCGGATGTGCTCCGGCGTCTCGGCCACCGCGAACGGACCGTCCACCTCCGTGGTCCAGGTGGTGGTGGTCTTGTCGGTGTCGCTCTCGGTACGGGTGGTCGAGGACGTGTGGGCGACGTTGGGGGCGGGTGCGACGTTGGTGGGACGGTCGCGCGGCAGCTCGCTCGGCAGGTTCCGCTCGTCACTCGATCCCGGGAACGTCGTGGTGAGGAGCTCCGACACCTCGAAGCGGGTGCCCCTGCTCGTGGTTCCGGGCGTGCTCAGGGTGTCGGAGATCGCCAGCGATGTCTCGCTGCCGAACGTCGCCTTCCCGCCGAGGTCGGTGATGACCGGGCGGCCACGCACCGTCTCGACCGTGATCGAGCCGTGCCGGATCTGGTTGCTGACCTCGACCCGCCGGTCCGCGCCGTCGGGCCCGTGCGAGGCGCGGCTGTCCAGTGCCACCAGCTTGACGTCCAGCGTCTTGGGAGCCCCGCGCCCGGTGAGGTGCGCGGAAATCTCCTCCAGGACCGCTTCCCGGCTCTCCCCGGTCAGCGTGTAGTTGTCCCGCCGCAGCCGGGCGTCCAGCTGGACACCGGTGGGCCGGTGGTCGGGCCCGCCCTGCCCGTCGGGGGCCGGGACCTGCCGTGGCAGGGTGCCCAGGTGCTGGCCCGCGCCCTCGAACCCCGGACGGACCCGGAACCGGTCGGTGCCAAGCTGCGGGTTCGGCTGCGCTTCCGCCTCGCCGGTGGCGGGGACGAACCGGTCGTGGACCCGCCCGGCAAGGTACAGGGCCCGTGAGGGCGCGTAACCGAACTCCGCCTGCGGGACGCTGAACTGACTCGCGCGGAACCCCTCGTCCCGCGAATGCCGGGGGACGTTGACCGCGAGATCCCAGTCCTTCCGGACCTCGGCCGCCCCGGTGATGCTCAAGTCAGCGGTGTACGGGACGGCGCCACCCTGCGGCTGGAAGCTCGTCTTCTGCGAGTAGGTCGCCGACTCCGCCCGCGACGTGCCGCGGAGGGTCCGGGAGCCGGTGAACGGGTTCGAGATGACCTGCGTGGTGGGCGCGTTCGCCTGGTCGGCGCGGAGCTGATCCTGCCCCTGCGCTTCGCGCAGGCTCTCGGCGGTCGGGTTGGGGTTCCCGACCCCGCGCAGCTCGGTCTCCACACCCCTGGTCCACGACGAGCCGTGGGTGCGGCCGACGTTCGTGTCGTGCTGCGAACTGATCTTGAGCGACGAGTTCGGCCGCGGGTCATAGAACGTGGCGTCGGTGCGGTCAGCGAACAGCGCCGTGGTGTGCCGGCCACTGAAGACGAAGCTCCGCATCCAGTTCCGCGCCCGGTACCCCGGCGGGGCCGTGAACAGCCGGTCGGAGTGCGACGCGAGCTCGCTGCTGGAGTAGTGGACGGGGTAGAAGTCGTGCCCGGCGCGCTCCTTCAGGAAACGCTGCAGTCCCGGAGCACCGTCCAGGATCCCGTAGATCCGCTGCCGCAGGTTGGTGTCGCCGACCGTGGTGCTGATCTTGTGGGTGTAGGTCGGGATCGTGTCGAGCACGTCGGCACGCGGCGTCCGGGCCGGGGCGTCCGGCCGGCCGCCGTTGATCATGTTCCTGGCGTCGGCAGTGCTCAGCGCGGTCTCTGCCTGGTCCGGGTCCGGACGAGCCGGCGCGTCGCTCTCGCGGGCGTGCGGGTCAAGCTGGGCAGGGGCCTCCAGCTCCATCCGGGCCCGGATGTCGACACCCTGCCCGTTCGCGGTGGTCATCAGGTCGACGCGGTGCCCGTCGTACCCGGACCGCACCGGCGGGCTGCCAGGCGGCAAGTCGCTGGACTTGCGGAACTTGCCCATCTCGGCGTGAAGGTCGACGTCGTACCGCCAGATGTCGGTGTCGCCCTTGTCCTTGAACTCCGCCGTGGCCTTGTCGGTCTCACCCGTCTCCAGCCCACGGCTGGACGAGTACGTGATGTACCCCCGCACGCCGGCGCCGCCCTGGCTGCGCGGCATGCCACGCGCGTCCTGGCCGGGGATGTCCCGGTACACGACCCGCGCCCGCACGCCGCCGGTGTGCGTCCGCCCGTGCTCCTCCACGAGGCCGCGCCCCGACGTGCCCTCGATCGAGTTCGACGTGTCGTTCTTGCTGACGGTGCCGCCGAACGCCCGGTTGTGCGGGGTCGCCTTCAGCCGGACGGTGACAATGTCGGGGAGGAACCAGCCTTCCTTCTTGGGGTCCCGGGGGTTGAAGTTGCTCAGGTCGGGATTGAGGACAGCGGTTTCGATGAGGTGGACGTCGATGCCCTCGGTGAACCACCGGTCGACATGCTCCGGGTCGGTCAGGTACTGCTCGGAGATCGTCTCCAGCACCCGGGTCGTGTTGTAGATCGCGACGGGGTGGCTGCGGCGGAAGTGGTTCTCCCGGGAGAAGAACGCGTCGTCGTGCTCACCCGCCGGCCGGTGCGCGAAGTTGTCCGCCGTGCGCGCCATCTCCGGCACCACCAGGCCGGGGTAGGCGCGGGCGATCCCGTCGAGCACCTGCTGGGCGTAGGCTTCGAAAACGGTGCGGGGCGGCGGAGTCGCGGTTCCGTCGCCGCCGGTGGCTGGCTGCCCGGCGGGAGTCCACGGCGTGTAGCGGCGGCCGTCGCGCCAGGTGACGCCACGAACGGTGGTGCCGCCGAGGTGGTCCGGGCGGTCCCGCCGCAGATGCGGGTAGACGGGGACGTGGGTCGCGCGGTCCCGGGCGTCCGCGTTGTTGCGGTTCGGCTCGGCCAGCAGCTGGGCGTCGTCGACGCCGAGCACGTCGACCGTGGTTCCGGTGAACCGGTGCGGGGTGGCCTCCCCGTCGAACTGCAGGTAGACGTTGCGCCGCACGTTGTACATGGCCGTGTCGCCCGTCTCGACGGCCATGCTGGTGGTGCCGCCCGCCGAGCGCCGGTCGCCCAGGCCGCGCGACCGCTCGTGCCGGTAGTCGACCATGGGCAGTTCGATGCGGAACAGGCTGCCAACCGTCTGCAGCACCGCGCCGAAGCCGAGGCCGGGGGCGAAGAGGTCCCGGCGCAGGAACCGGCTCTCGGTGGACATCGCCGAACTGGTCTTGTCCTTCAGGTCCAGCTTGGCGGGCGCGTCCGGGATCCGCGTGAACTCGGTGGGGACCGACCAGATCTTCGCGATTCGGGTCTGCCCGGTGTTGTCCACCAGCGTCAGGTACTCCGGCCCCCGGGAGGCGTCCCGGATCAGGTCCCGGATCGAATCGTCCGACAGCTGCCGGCGCACCTGGTCGGCGCGGGACGGATCGGGGCGGTGCCGCCGCAGAAAGTTCGGCACCAGCCGGTCCTTGGCCGCGTCCCACGAGCCCCGCCGGCGGGGCTGGTTCAGGTGGTCGGCCACCCAGTCGGCCATGGTCGTGGGGCGTCCGGCCGGTCCCGTGGCGTTGTCCGGCACGTGGTAGATGCCGTTCACCTTCGCGGTGTGGCCGCCCGGCGGCCGGGCGCCGATGTCCTGCGCGCCGAGCGGCCGCGCGCCGGGAGCGAACGGGTCGTGCAGCGTGAAGTGGTCCGGCGCCTCCGAGGTGCGGTCGCCGAGCTCCACGGTCATGGACAGCCCGTTGGGTTCCTGGACCGTCTGATGCGACTGGAGCGGTACGCCCTGGCCGTCACCGTCCGTCCGGCCCGGGGCGGCGGTCAGCTCGGCGACCAGGTCGGTCGTGTAGCTCACGTCCTTGCCGCCGAGGCTTGTCTCCGTCTGCGTCGACGTCTGCTGCCCCACCGTCTGGCTGGCGGAGGGCTGGTTCATCCCGACAGCGAACGACGGGTTGACGGCCGGGCCCACGACCACAGCCGGTCCGGCCGGCATCGGGTTGATGTAGAGGCCACCGCCCACGGTGCGCCGGCTGGCCAGGCCCTGGCCGGCGGTGTGGCTGACCTCCCGGGTGGCGGTGTCGGCGTTGGCGAGGTCCGGTGCCGAGTCGCTCGGCCGGGCGTGCGGGTCGCCCGCCCGGCGCCAGTCGTTGTTCGCCGAGCGCAGCTTCAGGGTGACGGAGTCGTTCCCGATCCGCACGGTGTGGCCGCGCTCGCTGTAGAACCGGTACGGGTTCTCGGCGAAGTCGGACCGGAACCGGTCGGCGAAGCGGTCGAAACCGGTCAGGTCTGCGGGCAGGCCGGGCCGGAACCGGTCCAGCAGATGGTCGAGCGGGCTCCGTCCGTCCGGGCCGGAGACGTCCAGCCGGACTCGGTGGCGTTCCAGCACCTCGCTGCCGAGCAGGTGGTCGAGCTGGCGGGAGTAGGTGCCGAGATCATCCTCGCGGCTCTTCCCGGAGTTTCGTTCCGCGGCGTCCACCTGCCGCTGGAAGGCGGCGGCCCGCTCGGCCGCCTGCTCCAGATCATTGGCCTGCTCACGTTCCTGCTGGTACCGCCTGCCCTCCTGTTCGGCGTACGTGCCGGCCCGGTCGAACTCCTGCTCGACCGTGTCGTAGTCCGCCTGCGCGTGCCGGGCCTCCTCCTCGCGCTGCCGCAGCTCCGCTTCGGCGTGCCGGAGCTGCTGCTCGGCCCGGATCTTCTCCCGGAGCAGCGCGTCGGTGCGCTGCCGGACGAGCGCGCTCCGCTCGCCGTGCTCGCGGACGGCCTCGGCGTCGTCCGGGTCCGGCGGGTTCGTGCGCAGCTGCTCGGCGAGCCGGCGGATCCGGTTCTGCTCGTGCTGGATGGTGTCCACGGCCTGCCGGGCCTGGTCGTGCCGCTCGCGCGCCTCGTCCCGCGCGGTGTCGGCGGCTGTGGAGGTGTCCGCGTAGTGCTCCAGCCGGGCCTCGTGGTAGGCCCGGAAAGCGTCCCGCCACGCCTGGCCGGCGGCGAGGCTCCGTTCCAGGGCGGCCCTCAGCTCCTCCTGGGCGCGGGCGAGGTCGACCTGGTCGCGCAACCGGTTGCGGTTGTCGCGCTCCATGGCGTCCTGGGCCTGCTGGAGCGCCTCATCGGCGGCCGTGACGGCGGGCCGGTAGCGCGAGACGGTCTCCCGCTGAATGTCCGCGTCACGCTGCGCGGTGCGCGCGTGCTGCTGCGCGGTGGCCGCGCGCTCCTCCGCTTCCCGGCCGGCCTCCCTGGCCGCCGCTTCAGCCCGCTGCAGGTCGGCGGCGGCCTCCTGCTCGAGCCGGGCGGCTTCGCGCTCGGACTCGGTGGCCTGCGCCTGCAGCCGGGCCGCGTCATCGCGGGCGCGGGCCAGCTGGTCCGGGGTTCCGCCCTGCGCGTCCCGCAGGACCTGCTCGGCCTGCTGCCGGGCGCGGGCGGCTTCCGCGCGGTGCTCGGCGCCGGCCGTCTGCCGCCGTGCCTGGGCGGCCTGGACGGCATCGTTGGCCGCCACCTCCCGCTCCCGGGCGGCCTGCACCTCCGCCCAGGACCGGTCCGCCTGGGCCTGCGACGCGTCGGCGCGGCTGGTGGCGCGATCAACATGGCGCCGCTGCTCCGCCCGGGCCTTCCGCGCGTCGGCGAGGGCGTCGTCGTACTTCTTCCTGGACGTCTGGTAGGCGTCTTCGGAGTCCTTCGCCCAGGATGCGGCCCGCCGCACCCGGCGGGCGGCGGCCTCCACGTCCGCGCGGGCGGCGTCGACGTCGGCCACCCGCTGGACGACGCCGGCCGCGAGGTCGCGGACCTGCTGCGGTTCCGGGGCGAGCGGCCGGGTGGTCTGCGGGTTCTGGGTGGTGTCCGTGCCGGGCTGCGCGTCCGTGCCCTCGCTGCCTCCGGGGTCCTGCGGGGCTTCGCCCGGGTCGGCGGACGGCGCGCTGCCGTGGTGGGGGAGGGTGGCGCTCCAGCCCACACCGGGCGTGGATTGCTGCGGGAGCGTGTCGAGGACGGGCTGCAGGACGCCGCTGTCCTGCCACTGCTTCCATGCCGTGCGGAGCAGTTCCGCCCGCTCCTGCGCGTTCGCGCTGCGCTCCCCACCAGAGCTGTCGGGCACCAGCATGCCGCTGGGGTAGTCGGTGACATCTTCGAAACTGCGCCCGAGGATGTGGTGGTCGTAGTAGGCGCCGAGGATGTCGCGCACCGTCTCGGGATCGCCGAGTACGCCCTGGCCGAGCAGCGGGGTGACGGCCGAGTCGGGAAGGTCAGCGATGCGAGTGGGCGTCTGGTATGGGACGGGTCCGCCGTTGTCGCGGTCCAGCGCGGGCCGGATTCGCGCGGCGATCTCCGCGAGGTGGTGCTCACGCAGCCCGGTGAACGGTGTCCTCGGCTGCGTCATGATGTTCGCGGCGGAGGGATCGACCCGGGAGTGGTCGGGGCGGGCCCGCAGCACGCTGGTGTCGGTATCGGAGCGCTTGAAATACTCGTCCCGGAAGCCGAACAAGTGCTTGACCTCATGGACCAGGCCCTCTGGGGGCGAGTCCATGGACCAATTGCCAGCGCTGTTGCGCGGGATAGTCCCATCGGGAGCCGTGGCGCGCCAGTTGACCCTGTAGCCGGCCGGCCAGGGGACGCCGGGATCGTCCACGTCCAGCAGTCGGAAGTGAATCTGATCGCCGACGGTGCCGTCCGGGTTGGGGATCCGGTGCCGGTGGTTGACGACCTCATGCGCCTTCTTGATGACCGCCGCCAGGCGTTCGGCGGCCAGCGCGGGGTCGTTCCCGTTCGGGTCGAATTTGACGACGACGGCGACGTCAATGACGTGGGTGGGGCCGCCGGGCCTCCGGAGTGCATCCGGAATGGGAATCCTGCGAACCACCAAACGGGGCGAAATTACGAATCTGCGCGGATCGCTGGGGATCAGGCGTTCGGGAGCGTCGTCCGGGCGCCCCGGAATCGATACTCCATTGGGGTCACCGGGGTAGGTGGGGCGGGCCGGACGCGCCGAGAGCTTGAACTCCCGGCTGCCGATGTCCACACCGGATTCGTCCGGGCGGGATCCAACGACGGTTACGGGGGCCTGGCGGACGGCATCCTCCCAGGCCTGGCGAAGCGCCTCGGGCACCTGGCTGCGCGGGTCCTCCAAGTCGGCGATGGGAACGAGCCCCTGGTGGACCGGAGCGGGTCTGCTGCTGGACTCCGTGGTGAGTTCGGAGATACGGGACAGGGCGGCGGCGGTGACCCGTGGCGGCACGGCATCGCGCACCGCGTCCTGGTGCGCGGGCGTGCGGAAGCGCACCGCCTGCGTCACAGCATCCAGGGAGTCGGCCAAGGCCCGGTACTCGACCGCTTCGGCGCGCATGGTCTCGGCCTCGGCCAGCCGGGCGCGGTCGTATGCCGATGGTGTGCTGCCAGCTGCGGCCGGCTGAGGGGTGGGGTGCAGGTCCCGGGCTTCCCGCTGATACGCCATGGCCTGTTGGGCCTTGTCACGGGCCTCGGCCAGCTTGGCCAGGGCGCCGGACATGTCGCCCTTCGCTAGGAGGTCACCGGCCTGCTCCCGCGCGGTGCGCGCGATACCCGCTACAACCCGGGCCTCCTCCCGTGAGTCCTGCGAATCGAACCAGCCATCGTCCGTGGGCTCGGGGACACCCTGGGTGGCCCAGGCCTCCTCCTGCCTCGCCCGCCTCCGCTGGTCCCGCGCGTTGGTCTCGGTGCGCTCGGCCTGCTGCAACTCCCGGCTGGTCTGGGACTCGGTGGATTCGGTGAAGCCGAACCACGCCAGCACGTCGGGACCGGCCACGGTGTGGTCGGGCCGGTTTCCCGTGATGGTCGCCGGATCCTCCCAAAGCAGGTGCCCGTGGTAGGCGGTGTCGTCGGGCACGTCCGTGGGGTCGACGAGTTCCACCTTCAGCCGGAGCTCGCTGCCGTCGCGCAGGGTGTAGGGGACGCGTTCCCGGGTGCCGCCCTGCCCGTCGGGGACCGGCCGGCCATCATTGATCTGGGCTTCAAGGTCCGCCACCAGCCGCTGTTCGGCCTGCCGGACGGTGTCCGGGTCCAGCCCGGCGGGCGGCCGGTGCCGGATCAGCCGGTACCGCCCCTCCACGATGTCGCCGCCGTCCCGGTGGATACGGTGCCACTCGAACCGTGGTGGGACCGAGCGAGCGCCGCGCTGGGTGATGCGGGCGGGCAGCACGCTCCCGTCATCCGTCGTGACGGTGAAGCTTCGCGACTGGCCGGGGACGTTGCCGAACCTTTCCGCCATCGACGTGCTGATCGGCACGGAACGGCTGGTCGGGTTGACGACGCTCTCCCAGCCGTCGCGCGGGGGCTGGAAACCCGCGCGTTCGAGCCCCTGCAGCGCCTCCAGCAAGGCGCCGCTCTCCCGCCAGTAGGCGGTGGTCTGCAGGAACCACTGTTCGGTGTCGTGGTCGCCCCGGAAAAGGTTGTCGCGGCTGCTCCCTTCGACATAGTGGGCGTAGTACGTTTCCAGCGCCATGGCGGCCTGCTCCGGCGTCAGACCGTCGCGCCCGCCGATCACCGGATCGCTATCCGGGGCCTGTGGAAGGTCGCCGGGGGTGAGCGGGGCCCTCGGCGCGGAGGTGAGCTGGGACAGGATGGACGTGCCGTCGGCTGCCGGCGCGGGCGTCGTGCTTCCGGGGACCGTGGGCGCGGTGTGTACCGGGGCGCCGTCGGGGGTGAGGGTGCCGCCGGCCTGGGTGTAGCGGTCGCGGGCCTGGGCGAGGTCGGCGTTCGCGCGGTCGAGTTCGGTCTGGGCGCGGGCCAGGTCGGCGCGTGCGGTTTCGGTGCCCATGCGGCCGCCGCGTGCGTCGGCCAGCTCTGCCTGGGCGAGGTCGATCTCCGCTTCGGCGGCGGTCACCCGCAGCTGCGCCGCCTCGACGAGTCCGCCCAGGTAGGAGAGGTCGTCGTCGGCCAGGCCGAGCTCGCTGCGGGCGGCTTCCAGACCGGTCTCGAACCGGACGACGTCGGCCTGCGCCCGGGCGGCACGGGCCTGCGGCACGTCGACCGCCCGGCCACCGGGCTCCGGGGCCGGCACGGTGGCCGGGGACGGCTCGGTGAGCACCGTGTAAACGTTGACGTCGTCGTCGGAGTCGTCGAGGTCGGAGTCAGAGTCCCGGGTGGAGCCTTCCTGGTATCCCTCGTGCACGTCGCCGTAGGGGGAGGGGCGCCAGTCGGGGCCGGGCCGCCAGCCGGGCGGGACGATTTCGGCTTCGAGGAACCATATGGGCTTCCGCTCGCCGCTCCCGGGCTGCACGGCCTCGGCCTGGTAGGCGGCGTGGAGAACCATCGTGGTGTTGCGCGGCAGCAGGATCTCGCGTTCCCCGGCGGCGGTCTCCACGAACGGCATGGTGCTGAGACCGTTGTGTCCGGCGGGCACCCGGATCGCGATGTACACATCGCGTTCCAGCGGGCTGGTGGCCCCCAGGGAGCCCGACATGTAGCCGGGGTCGGTGTAGACCTGGCCCACCAGATTGCGCATGGCGGCCGGATTGTCGACGTTGCCACCGAGCATGTTGATGAAGTCGGTGTTGACCCCGCGCTGCATGATGAACGACTGCGGGAACGGCCGATGGGAGAGCGCGCTGTCCAGATTGACGACCATGTCGAGGAGACTTGGGCGGTCCGCATCAGGGAGGTAGTCCAGGCCGCGCAGCGCGCTATTCACGAAGTCGAAATCGTCACGGGCGTAGCGGCGGACGGCCTCGACCTCGTGCGGGGGGAGCAGGTCCTGGACACGGCTGCCCCGGTCCTGGCCTTCCAGCTCCCGGATGGAGAAGAAGCCGGCTTCCTCGTCGGAGAGACGGTTGGTGCGGTAGGTCATGCCCACGCTGCCCTCGCCGCCGCTGGGCATCGGGGGGCGTGGCGGGGGCAGCAGTGTGGACCAGAAGTTGCGGGGCACGAAGACGCCACCGGACTGGTAGAGCGCGTCGAACGCCCAGAACAGGTGGCCGGAGCCCTGCCACTGACCCCACTGGTGGCGCAGTGCCTGTTCGATCGATGCGTAGGCATCGGGGTTGCCCGTGAACCTGGCGACCACGTGGGGCATCGGCACCCCATTGATGTGGTGGTCGTAGAACGCGGTCAGAATCGGGTACGCGTGACCGGGGTGGAGGCCGGACGACATGTGCTGCCCGAGCGCGGCGGCGATCTGGCTCTGCAGCAGCGGATCGACGGTGCCGGGCTGCGGCGTGGTGAGGAATGGGACGGCGGGCGGCTCGATGAATGCCGGGTTCACCTGGTGCGTGGGGTTGCTCCGCCACTCCGCGAGGGCGGGCTCCTGGTCCCGTGACGTGGGGACGGCCGCTGCGGTCTCCGTCTCGCTCCCCCTGTCCGCGGTGGCCGGCGGGGTGGGCGTGCCGTCGGTGGCCGTGGGGGGTGTGAACTGGGTGGGGGTGTCGGGGGTGCCGTCGGGGCGGTAGGTGCCGCCGGCCTGGGTGTAGTGGTCGCGGGCCTGGGCGAGGTCGGCGTTCGCGCGGTCGAGTTCGGTCTGGGCGCGGGCCATGTCTGCGCGTGCGGTTTCGGTGCCGCTGCGGCTGCCGCGTGCGTCGTGGAGGTGTGCCTGGGCGAGGTCGATCTCGGCTTGGGCGGCGGTGACCCGCAGCTGGGCGGCCTCGATCAGCCCGCCGAGGTAGGACAGGTCGTCGTCGGCGAGGCCGAGCTCGCTGCGCGTGTTTTCCAGGTTGGTTTCGAACCGGACGACGTTCGCCTGGGCGTCGCCCACGCGGTTGCGTGCCGACTCCACCGGGCCTGGTTCCGGCGGGAGGCTGCCCGTGGTGGTGCGGGGCGGCGGCGTGACCGGGCCGGTCTGCACCGCCATGACGGTGACATTGTTCCCGCTGCGGCCGGTGGCCGGGTTCGGGGGCGGGAAGTAGGTCGTGGTCGAAGTGCCGGCACCGGAGTTGCCGGGTGGCGTCTCCCGCAGCGGGGTGGGGGTGCCGGAGACGTTGGGCGACTCACTCGACCTCGGGGTTTCGAAGCCGGTCAGGCCCGCCTCGGGGTTGCCGATCGTGGCGCGGGCACGGTCCTGCGCGTCCCGCCAGGCGGTGAACCGCTGCTCGAACTTCCGCCGTGCCTTCGTGTACTCCTGCTCAGCGAGCGCGTACTCCGTGCGCGCGTCCTCGTCGCCGGGGTTGTCGAGCAGCCGCCGGACCAGCGGCGGCAGCTTGGCCCGCGCTTCGTAGTAGGTCTTCTCCGCGTCGCCCAGCTTCTCCTGGGCGTCCGCGACCCGGTCCCACGGCTTCGCGGGGACGTTGTCGAGCAGGCCCAGAGAGCGGGCGTCAGCCTCGCTGACCCAGGTGGTGATGGTCGACGCGGCATCGGCCATGCCCTGCGTGGGCGGCCGGCCGAATCCGGGGACGGCGCGGTGGGGTACCACGGCGGAGACGACCCAGTCGACCGGGATGGACACCAGGTAGGAGCGCTTGGAGTTCGCGTCCGGGCCGGGCACCGCGTGGTCGGTGTCGGTGACGGTCTCGGTGCGGGTCCCACCGCGCTCGTGGCTGGGGTTGAAGCCGGCCTGCCCGGCCTCGACCGTGTAGGGCATGCTGGCGGTGGGGTCGTTCTCCGGTGGCGCCGGCGAGGTGATCCCCACCGGGCGAACCGGAACGGCACCGCTGGTCGTGGTCGTCGTGCCGGCGGCGGTCGCGCGGGAGGTGCCCCGGGACAGGGAGTCCGTGGTGGAGGACTCGACGGCGACGTCGAGCACGGTGGCCCGGTCGATGTGCGGGTGGGCGCCGAGCCGCCACTTGGTGCCGCCACCAATGTCGATGAGCCCGACACCGTTGCCGCGTTTGGCGTCGTTGAGGTAGCCCCGGAGCGAGTCCTCGTGAATGGTCGTCGCGATGGGGTCGTTGTCGGGGCGGATGCCCGTCTTCTTGTAGACGAATTCCTTGGCCTGCTGGATGTCGGCGGGCCGGAGGGCGCCGGTGTGCGGCCAGCCGTGCGCGCGGGCCACCGCGACGTAGCTCGCGTCCACAACGCTTTGGCCGTGATCCTGGATGGTCAGCGGCGTCAGCGTCGCGTCCGGCGGCGCCTCGGCACCCTCTCGCGGCTGCGGACGCCAGGCCGGGATCGCGTTATCGAAGTTGCCCTGCGGGTTGCGTACCCGGGGTGGGAGAGCGGGCGTGGTCACCGGCCGGCCGCTGCCCTCGGTCTCCCCGGCGCGGCGGTCGGGCAGCACGTCGAGGTAAGCGGCCTCGAAGGCCTCCTGGACGGTGGCGTGGTCGCCTTCGATGGTGAAGGAACGGCCGCCGTAACTGACCGTCAGCTTGATGTGCTCGGGAGTCTCGGCGATGGCGTAGGGGCCGGTGAGCTCGGTGGTCGAGGTGGTGTCGGTCTTGCCCGTCGTGGTGTCCGTGCGGCTCGTGCTGGACGACACCCCGGAGCCGGGGGCCGGCGCCATGTTGATGAACCGGTTGCGGGGCAGGTCGTCGGGCAGGTTGCCGGGCTGGTCCTGGCCAGGGAAGGGGGCCGGGGTCATACCCGACACCTCGATCTGGGTTCCGGTGCTCCGTGACCCGGAATCCGTGTCGCTCCGCGAGGCCGACAGGGCCGTGTCCTCGCCGAACTTGCCCTTGCCGCCGAGGTCGGTGATGACCGGGCTTTCCCGCACGGTCTCGACCTTGACCGTGCCGTGGTCGATCTTGTTGTTCGCCAGTCCTTCGAGGTGGTACAGCTTCACGTCGAGAGTCTTGGGCGCACGGCGGCCGGTGACGTGCGCGGTGATCTCGGCCAGGACGGATTCGCGGCTCTCGCCGGTGAGTCCGTAGTTGTCCTGCCGCAGCCGGGCGTCGAGCTGCACACCGGTCGAGACGGGACCGGTCCCCGAATCCGGCGGCCGGGGCGTGCTGCTCAGCCGCGTGCCCTGCCCCTCGAAGCCGGGGCGGATCCGGAACCGGCTGGTGTCGAGGTGCGGGTTGATATGTGGCATGGCCCGGCCGGTGGTCTCGTTACCCGCGGGCGGCACGTACCGGTCGTTGACCAGACCGGCCTGGTAGGCGGAGCGTGCCGGCACGTAACCGAACTCGGCGCGGTCGGCGGTGAACCGCATACCACGGAAGTCGGTACCGCTGGAGTGCCGGGCGACGTTGAGCGCGAGATCCCAGTCCTTCCGGATCTCCGCCGCGCTCGTGATGCTCAGGTCGGCGGTGTACGGGATGGCGCCGCCCTGCGGTTCGAAACTCCGCTTCTGGGAGTACGTCGCCGAGTCGGCCGTGCTGGTGCCGGTGGTCCACGACTTGGTGAGGGGGTTCCAGATCGGCTGGATGGTGGGCGCGTTCGCCTGGTTGGCGCGGAGCTGGTCCTGCCCCTGGGACGCGCGCAGGCTCTCGGCGGACGGGTTGGGGTTGCCGGCCGCACGAACCTCGGTCTCCACGCCCCCGGTCCACGAGGAGCCCTGGGAGCGGTTGAGGTTCGTGTTGTGCTGGGAGCGGATCCTGATGGAGGAGTTTGGCCGCGGGTCGTAGAAGGTGACGCCGGTGCGGTCGGCGAACAGCGCCGTGGTGTGCCGGCCACTGAAGACGAAGTCCCGCATCCAGTTCCGTGCCCGGTGCCCCGAGGCGGGCGGCAGCAGGTGCTTGGCCTGCGCCGCGAGCTCGTCGTCCGAGAAGTGCGTGGGCAGGAAGTCGTGCGAGGCCGGCTGCTCCTTCAGGTAGCGGGCCAGCCCGGGGGCCTTGCCCAGTAGGCCGTAGAGCCGCTGCCGCAGGTCGACGTCATCGACCGTGGTGCTGATCTTCTGGGTGTAGGTCGGGACCGCGTCGAGACCGGCGGCCTGGGGCGTCCGGGCCGGGGCGGCCGGCCGGCCGCCGTTGATCAAGTTGCGGGCCTGGTCGCGCTGCAGGCCGGTGCTGTCATCCTGGGCACGCGTGCGCCGGGGGGTGGGCTCGGTCTCGCTGGCGTGCGGGTCGAGCTGGGCGGGGGCCTCCAGCTCCATGCGGGCGGTGAGGTGGACGGGCTGGCCGTTCGCGTCGGTCATGAGGTTGACGCGGTGGCCGTCGTAGCGGTTGGGGCCGCGTTCGTCCGGTGAGCGGAAGATGTCGCGGGCGGAGCCGGTCCGCACCTCGCGCTGGTCCGGCGGGAGGTCGTCGAACTTGCGGAACTTGCCCATCTCGGCGTGCAGGTCGAGCTGGTACCGCCAGATGTCGGTGTCGCCCTTGTCCTTGAACTCCGCGGCGCTCTTGTCGGTACCGCCGGTGTCGAGGCCCCGGCTGGACGTGTGCGTGACGTGCCCCCGGATCCCGATACCGCCCTGGGCGGACGGCATGCCCCGGGCGTCCTGCCCCGAGTAGTCGCGGTACACCGCCCGGACCCGGGCCCCGCCCGTGTGCGACCGGCTGTGCTCCTCGTGGCGCTTGCGCCCGGAACTCCCCTCGGTCGAGACCGTGGTGTGGTTCTTGGTGACGGTGCCGCCGAACTCCCGGTCGCGCGGGGTCGCCTTCAGCCGCACGGTGACGGTGTGGTTGCGCAGCCAGCCCTCCTTGTCCGGGTCCCGGGGGTCGAAGTTGCTGAGGTCGGGGTTGAACCGCGCGGTCTCGTACAGGTGGATGTCGACGCCCTGGTTGAACCAGTCGTCGGCCCGGGCCCGGTCGGACAGGCTCTGCTCGGAAATCGCGTCCAGCACCTTGAGGGTGTTGTACACAGCCACCGGGTGGCTGCGGCGGAAGTGGTTCTCCCGGGAGAAGAACGCGTCATCGTGCTCACCCGCCGGCCGGTACGCGAACTCGTCCCTCGGCCGCCCAAGGTCGGGAATCACTAGGCCGGGGTACGTGCGGGCGATCCCGTCGAGCACCTGCTGGGCGTAGGCGTCGAACACCGTCCGTGGCGGGGGCGTGCCCCCGGAGCCGTCCCGGCCGGCCGCCCCGTCCGTCCCGTCGGCCGGCGGCGTGCTGGCGTACCGGTTCCCGTCCCGCCAGGTGATGCCCCGCACGGTCGTGCCGCCCAGGTGCTCGGGCTTGTCCCGCCGCAGGTGCGGGTAGGCGGGGACGTGCTTCGCGCGCTCCCGGGCGTCGGCGTCGTTGCGATGCGGGTCGGCGAGCAGCTGGGCGTCGTCGATCCCCAGCGCTTCGACCGTGCTCCCGGTGAACCGGTGCGCGGTGTCCTCCCCGTCGAACTGCACGTAGAAGTTCCGGTTCACGTGGTACATGGCCGAGTCGCTGGTTTCGCTGGCCATGCTGGTGGTGGCGCCGGACTGCCGCGAGTTGCCGAGGCCACGCTGGCGGTCGTGCCGGTAGTCGAACATGGGCAGTTCGATCCGGAACAGGCTGCCGACCGTCTGCAGCACCGCGCCGAAACCCAGCCCGGGGCTGAAGACGTCGCTGCGGGTGAGCTTGCTGTCGGTCGTCGTCGCCGAGCTGGTCGTGTCCTTGACGTCCAGCTTGGCGGGCGCGTCCGGGATCCGGGTCAGGTCCGTGGGGACCGTCCAGATCTTGGCGATGCGGGGCCGCCCGCGGTTGTCCACGAGCTCCAAGTAGACGGGGCCCTGGGAGGCGTCCCGCATCAGGTCGCGCAGCGCGTCGTCGGAAAGCTGCTCGCGCACCCGGTCGGCGCGGCGCGGATCGTTGGCGTGGCTGCGCAGGGCATCCGGAATGAGGGTGTCCTTGAGCCGCTGCGCCGTTGACGGCCGCTCCTGGTTGATGTGGTCCGCGACCCAGTCGGCCATGGTCGTCCGGGGGCCGCCCGCGCCTTCCTCGGCGGGGACGTGGAAGACGCCGTTCACCTTCCCGGTGTGGCCGACCGGCGCCCGGGTGCCAATGTCGCCAGCCCCGTCTGGCCGCGTGCCGGAGGCGAACGGGTCGTGCAGCCTGATGTGGTCCGGCGCCTCGGACGCGCGGTCGCCGAGTTCCACGGTCATGTTCAGGCCGTTGGGGACGTCGGTCCGGTGGATGTCCCGCAGGGGCGTGCCGCCATCCCTGTCGCTGTCGGTGGCGTCCGGGCCACGGGACAGCTCGGCGACCAGGTCGGTCGTGTAGGTGTGCCGCCCGCCCCCGACCGACGTCTCGGTCTTGGTCGAGGTGTCCTGACCGACCGTCTCGCTCGCCGTCGGCCGGTTGAACGCCAGCGCGAGCGCGGGGCTGACGGCGGGCCCCACGGTCATGTCCGGAATGGGCAGCATGGGGTTGATGTAGGCACCGCCGCCCAGGGTGCGGCGGGAGCCCGCCGTCCGGCTACCGGTGTGGCTGATCTCCCGGCCGGCGGTGTCGGCGTTGGCGAGCTCCGGCACCGAGTCGTCCGGCCGGACGCGCACGTCATCCGACCGGCGCCAGTCGTTGTTCGCCGAGCGCAGCTTCAGGGTGGCCGAATCGTTCCCGCTGCGCACGGTGTGACCGCGCTCGCTGAAGAAGGGATAGGGGTTTCTGGCGTAGTCCGACGCCAGGCGGGCGCGCAGATCATCGGTCAGGTGCCCGTCGAACCGCTGCAGGACGGCGTCGATCCCGGTGTGGCCCGAGGAGTCCGGCACGTCCAGCCGGACCCGGTTGCGCTCCAGCAGCTCGTTGCCGAGCAGGTGGTCGAGCTGACGGTTGTAGGTGCCGAGGTCGTCCGCGCGGCTCTTCCCCGAGTCCCGCTCCGCGGTCGCCACCTTCTCCTGGAGGTCCCGGATGTTCTCGGTGGCCTCGGGCGACTGCAACTCGCCGGCCCGCGACGCCTGCTCGTCCACAATGCCGCGCTCCCGCACGGCCTGCTGCCCAGCCTCCTCCGCCTGCTGCTGGACCCGCGTGACATCGCGCTGCGCGGCACGGAAGTCCCGCTGGTGCTGCCGCACCGCCTCCCGGGCCGCGTCGCGCTGCTGCTCCGCCTCCGCGTACTGCTCGCGCAGCTCCTGCATACGCGCGTTGGCCCGGGGGCGTTCGGTCTCGAACCGCTCAGGGTTGAAGAGGCGGAGGCCCTCCATATAGCCGTGCAGCCGCTGAGCCTCGCCATCGATGTCCGCCATCCGCTGCCGGGCCGCCCGCCGCTCATCAACGGCCCTGTCCCGTGCCAGCTCCGCGGCCTCGGCGGCCTCGCGGAAGTGTCCCACCCGTGCCTGGTGGTAGGCCCGGTGCGCGTCGAGCCAGCGCTCTCCGGCCTCGGCTGCCTCCCGGAGCGCGTTGCCGAGGTCCTGCCGCGCGCGAGCGAGGTCGAACTGGTCCCGCCACATGTTGCGCTGGTCGCGCTCCATGGTGTCGCGGGCCTGCTGGAGCGCCTCGTCGGCCGCCTCGACGGCGCGACGTTCCTGCGAGACCGTCTCCACCCGGACGTCCTCGGCACGCTGCGCGGTGCGCGCGTCCTGTTCGGCGGTCCGGGCGGCGTCCCGCGCCGTCCTGTCGGCCCGTTCCACGTTCCTTTCGGCCTGCTCCCGGGCGGCGTCCGCGTCCCTCTCAATCTGGGTGGCTCTGCGCTGATTCTCCGCCGCCCTCGCACGGAGCTCGTTCGCCGTGTCCCGCGTGCTTCGCTGCCGCGTCGGGGAAGCGCTGTCGGCGTCCCGCAGGACCTGGGCGGCCTCCCGCCGGGCCTCCGCCGCCTCGGCGCGCAGCTCGTTAGCCCGGTCGCGGGCCGCCCGTTGCCCGTCCCGGGCGTTCTGGAGGTGCTGCCTGGCCTGCTCGGCCGCAGCCTCGGCCGCCCGCGCGGCCCGCGCTGACCGCTCTGCCCGCTCCCGTGCGGCGTCCGCGGCAGCGGCGGCCGAGTCGACGTGGCGCCGCTGTTCCGCCCGGGCGTCCCTCGCGGCGGTCTCGGCCTCCTCGTGCTTCTTCTGCGACGCGGTGTACGCGTCCGAGGAGTCCTTCTCCCAGCTCTCCAGCTGGGTGACCCGTCGCTCCGCCTGCTCGACGTCCTCCCGCGCGGTGTCGAGCTCGGTGGCCCGCCGGTCGGCCTCCATGCCGAGCTGCCGGACGTGCTCCGGCGGCTGGGGCAGCGGGCGCTCGTCCCGCTGGTTCTCGGTGCCGGACTCGGACTCGGAGTCGGACTCGGAATCGACGTCGGATCGGGGCGCCGTCTCTTCGTCGCCGCCCGGCTGCTGCCCCTCACCGGACTGCGACGTGACGTTCCCCTCGCCGGTGGGCGACTGCGAGGTGGTGTCCTCCCGGAGAGGGCCGGACTCCGTGACGGGACCGGGCGTATCCTGGCCGGACGTGGTGCGGATCGGCGTGAAGTCTTCCCGGGTCCCTTCGGTGTTGCCGGCCCCGGTGTCCCGCCCGAACTCGGTGCCCTGCTGCCCGGCCGTCTCGGTCAGCGGTGCCGTGGGGTCCGGTTCGCCGCGCTCGTCCGTGCCGGACGTGGTGCGGGCCGTCTGCCGCGTCGACTCAGAGCCACCTTCCTCGGCGGCACGGTTCGACTGCGTGGTGCCGCCGCTCTGCTGGGTGGTGCCGCCGGCCCGCGACGTGGCCGCCTGGGATCCCGGCTGGTGCGCGGGCGCCGGCCCGGCGGTGCTGTTCTGGCCGTTGCCGTTCGCGCCGTTGCCGTTCGCGCCGTTGGTCTGGATCTCGGGTACCGCGTAGACCTGGACGACGTTCGGTCCCGCCTGCCCCAGCCCGGGGAGAGAGCCGAGACCGGAGCCGTGCTGTCCCGGGTTGAGAATCTGGTTGATCAGCGCCATGACCTCCGGGTCGGCGCTGGGGGAGGTGCGGCTCTGGCCGGACGACTGCTGCCCCGGCGTGTTCTGCGGGGTGGGCCGCTGCTGGGGTGCCGGGGTGTCGTTCTGGTTGCTGGTGGTGGTGTCCTCGGCGGACTGTTCCGGTGTTGGGGCCGGGCGGCTGTCGTTGCTGGGCCGCTGTCCCGGCGCCGGGGCGTCCCGCCGGTCGTCGGCAGGGTCCGGTGCCGTATCCGCCGAGCGGTCGCGCTGCGGGGACGGGGTGTCGCTCGACACCGTGGCCGGGCGGCCGTCCGTTCCGCGGCCACCCTGCGAGAGCTCGATGTCCTCCGTGCCCGGCGACTCGCTGTCGCTGCCCCGGCTGGACTCAGCGGTGCCGGGGCCGTTGTTGCTGGAATCGCTGCTGGAGCCGTCGGGGTTGGGAGCGGGAGCATTCGAGGGGCCGGACGCGTTGCCCGGGTCGCTGGAGGCGCCGGAGGTGGTCTCCATGGGCGGCGGGGTCGGGAGGTCGATCGGCCCCATGTTCTTGAGGGAGTTGATGACGGACGTGCCACCCAGGGTGGCCAGGGTCGTCAGCGCGCCGCTGGAGGCACCGGCCACCGCGGACATGCCGTTCGCCTTGAACTCCCCTTCCATGTACAGGTTCGTGAGTCCCTCGCCCAGGTAGCCCTGGAGGGCGCCGGAACCGGAGGCGAAGGCGAGCTGCTTGAACCGGTCCGACCAGCGGGCGCCGTACTCGTTGAGCGTCTTGGTGAGCGTGTTGGGGACACCATTGGAGAGGAAGTCCCGGGTGCCCTGGGGCAGCGGAGTCGGGTGGCTGGCGAGCAGCTCGTCGAGGCTGCTGCGCAGTTCGGGCTTCTGCCAGTTCTTGGCGAAGGTGTCCGCGTAGTCGCTGCCGAGCTGCCGGGCGGCGTCGCGGCCGATCGTGTTGCCGAACTGGTGCTCGAACAGGTCCGCCATGTCATCGCGGAACTGCCGGGCGGTCTTCGGGTCCAGCCAGCCGACGTCGTTGCGCCAGGGGGCCAGGATCTGGTCCTGATTCTTGCCGAAGATCTTGGACAGATCCCGGTTGAAGTCGGGCGTGATCGCCCCGGTGGGGTTGTCGAGGGGGGTGTTGCGGTCGCGCAAGCCGAGCAGGGGAACATCGTCCCCCACCTCGTCGGCGGCGCTGGACGGGAAGTTGTCCGACGCGTTGTCCGGCGTCGTGCGCGCGGCGGCGTCGGGGGCGGTGTTCCCGGCGGACGACGGAGTGGGGGCCGGAGAGCCTTCCGGCGTCGGCGTGGGGGAGCTGTCCGGAGCCTCCTCGGGCGTGCTCCGGGGCGGTGGGGTCTGGGCGAGGTCGTCCGAGCCGCTGCGGGTGGACGGTATGTCCGGACCGTTGCTCAGCGAACCCGGGCCGGCGTTGCCGGGCTCCGGGTCCGGCAGGCTCTCGGGCGTGTCCCGGGGCGGTGGCGGACCGTCGACGTCGATGTTGCGGCCGCCGGGCGGGGGCGGGTCGAAGTTGGCGAGCTCGTCGAGGTTCTTGCTGAAGATGTTGGCGAGTTCCCGGCTGATGAGGATGTCGAAGCCGGTGGACAGGCCCGCGCTGATGAGGCCCTCGAACAGGCCGCCCATGAGGGCGCTCTTGGTGAGCTTGTCGTCGTTCGAGTCCCGGTTGCCCTGGGCGATCTGGATGCGCTGGATGATGGCGTCCATCGCGTAGGCGAACAGCACCGAGATGGCGACGTTGCTGATCAGGGTCCAGACCAGCCAGTTGAGGATGCGCCGGATCATCTGGTTGCGGATGAACCGGAACATCGGAATCCACGTGAGGGAGCTGCCGCCCGTCCAGAAGGCCATGGAGATCGCCCAGGCGATCTCCAAGGCCAACTGGATGAGCTGCGCGATCACCATCCATTTCGCGTACTCGACCTGGTTCGCCGCTTCCCGGGCGTATTTCTCGATCTCGCCGGCGAGTTCGGCGGCCTTTCCGACGTAGTCGTTCTTCCCCGCCGTGAACTGGTCCAGCGACTGCTGGAAAAACTCGTTGGAATGGCCGTCGAAGGTCATCTCCACCTTGCGGCGGATCTGGATGACCATGTCGGGGAGTTCGGTGTCGAGGATGTATTTCGTCGTGGCGTAGACATCACCGAGCTGCCGCAACCGGTCCTCGTCCACATTCGGCCACTTCGTGCCGGTGAGACCATAGAACAGGTCGGCGAGTGCGTCGGGCAGCTCCATCCCCATGGCGGACTACGTCACCCTCTCCGGCCGCCGTCGCCACCGCCGGGGGTGGTGCCGGAATCGGTGATGCTGCTCTGCCACTGGTCGGCGAAGTCGGTAGCGGCTTCGTTGGAGAGCTCAAAACGCCGCTTCATGACGAGGGTGTAGTCGGCGGTGTCGTTGAAGGCGGTCACCAGCGACTCCAGCAGTCCGTCGTGGTTCTTGATCATCGGAGTGAGGTTCTCCTTCAGGGAACGCTCGATCTCCTCTTCCCGCCCGTCCGTCTCGTCCCAGGCATCACCGATATTGGCGCGCTGTGCTATCAGATCGGTGCGCAGCTTGTGGACGAAGTTGCCGAGGTCGTAGATCTCGTTGCCGGCCCGGCCGAGTTCATCGGGGTTGGCGCTGAATTCTTCTCCTGACACCGCCTATCCTTTCCGTTCTGTCGGGCGCGGCGTGCCGTCTCCTGCCACATGATCACACGCCGCGCCGTCCGCGGTGCCCGATGGGGGCGTGGGGGACGAGTGGGGGCGAAAGGTAGATTACGCCCTTTCTACTCTGCCTCCTCGTCGTTCTGGGTGTTGCCGTTGCCGTTGCCGCTGGTGGTGCTGCCAGTACCGCCGGTACCACCAAAGCCGCCGATACCACCAGTGCCGCCGGTACCGCTCTGCGAGCCGAACGGCTGTCCCATGAGTGCGGTGATCTCCGCAGCGGTGAGTTCCTGGTCGTCCTCCAGGTCGGACCAGCGGAGGACACTCTCGTGCAGCTGGGCGGAGATTTCCGTCATCTTCACCTCCAGCTTGTCCAGCTCCTTGTAGATGTCCTTCAGGCCCTGGTCGACCTGCTTATGGAGAGTGGAGATGATGGGGAGGTGCTCGGGATTTCCGCAGAGGAGGTGCGGGCCGCCGTCCTGGTACGGCTGCAGTTCCAGCTTGTGTGCGGCGGCGGCGTCCCGGATCCCGATCACGAAGTCCTTGTTGAACTTCTTGATCTCACTGAACGCGATCGTGGTGACGTCGCCGGAGGTCTCGGAGCCTTCGCCGTTCTGGCCCGCGCCGTTTCCGCCCTCACCTTCCCCCTTTTCCTCGCCGTTGCCCTTTTTGTCGTCGACGGACTCGGGCTCATCTTCCGAACGTGGGTCCGGCTCACCGGAGTCGTCTTCTTCCTCCTCCTCTTCGGAGGTGTCGTCTTCTTCCTCTTCTTCCCCGGACGAGCTGGAGGTGGAGTCGTCTCCGCCGGGTGAGCTGGACGAGCCCGTCCCAGCCGACTCCTCCTCCTCCTCGCCGGTGCCTTCTTCGCCGTCCTCCGAGCCGGGCCGGGTGCTCATAACGTGACGCGGGAAGCTCTGGACAGGCTCGGAAGCGGAGTCCCCTCCGCCGGGAGAATCGGACGAACCCGTCCCGGCCGACGATTCTCCACTGCCGCCAGGAGATTCGCTCTGGCCGGTAGCACCCTGGCTGCTGTCTCCCGGCTGCTCCGCGGAATCCTCCGCCGGCGGGGTGAGCGTGAGCTCGCCCGTTTCCGGATCGACCGTCAGCTCGTTGTCGTCCAGATCTGCCCGGACCGCACCGGTTTCCGGGTCGACGATGAGCCGGCCGTCGGGACGGTCGACGATGATGTCACCGGTCTCCGGATCGACGCTGATCTGCGCGTCGCCCTCTCCCAGTGTGAATTCCCCGCCAGCCGCGGAGCTGTCGTCGTGCCCCGCGGTGTCCTCGGGGTCACCGATGATGAGCTCGCCCGTCTCCGGGTCGATACGGACCCGGTCGTTGCCGCTGTCCATCGTGACCTCGCCCGTCCCCGGGTCGATGGTCACGTTGCCGTTCGGCCCCAGGGCGATCTTGCCCGTTTCGGGGTTGATGCTGACCCGGCCGGTGGAGTTGGGGTCGCCATTCGCCGGGGTGAAGACCAGGTCCCCGGTCTCCGGATCCTTCTCCACGTCACCCAGGGCGGGGTCCACGCTGACGGTGCCGTTCCCGTAGTCGATCTCGGCCGCGCCCGTTTCGGGGTTGGTGGCGATCGAATGGGCCGGTTCCGACTCCGAGGTGGCCGGCGGCGTGTTGCCCACGTGCTCGGTCGGCGTGGACTGCCCGGTCTGCCCGTTCCCGGACGTGTCCCCTGAGGTGTCGCCAGCGGAGCCTCCGGGCGTCGTCTGCCCTGCGGCGTTCTCCTCGTTACCCGTGGACTCCTCGTCCTGGGGCTCCTCCGTGGCGGTGCCGGAGCCACCGTCCGGCGCGGGGTCCCCGGACTGGGAAATCGGCGGGGACGACGTGCCGGGGGGGCTGTACGACGGTGGAGCGAAGGAGGACGACTCCCCGGGGGTGACGGCGTCCGAATCGGCCGCGGCATCGTCATCTCCGGTCTCCTGCTCTCCGGAGGGGACCGTCTTGCTCGGGATGTGCGGAGTGTTCTGCTCCGGGACGGTGACCTGGCCCTCGGTGGACCGGTCGTTGTTTGCGGGCACGGTCTTGGACTGATCGTCGGCCGCCTGGTCCTCGTCGCCGTCCTGCGCATCGGACCCGCCACCGGCGGACTGCCCGTCGCCGCCGCCACCTTCCGCCTGCTCCTCCTCGGCGGGGGTAACGATGACCTGGCCGGTCTCCGGGTCGACACTCACGGAGCCGTCGCCGAGTTCGACGCCGACCGCGCCGTCCTCGGGGTTGATGGTGATGGTGCCCTCGTGCCGGTACACCTGGATCAGTCCGGTGTCGGGGTCGACGCGGACCATGACCTCGCCGGGGTTGGGCACCAGCGGCTCCCCGTCGGCGAAGCCGGCGTCCTCGGCCACGAGCGCCGCCGGGTCGCCCATCGTCAGCCGGCCGCTCTCCGGGTCAATCTCGAACGCGCCCTCGGAGTCGAGGGTGACCTCGCCGGTCGCCGGGTCGACGACGACCTTGCCGCCGCTGTGCAGGATGGTGAGCAGCCCGCTGTCGGGGTCGATGCTCACCTGCCCGGGAGGCGACACCACCTTGCTGCCTTCCGGCGTGGCGGTGAACTGCCCGGTCTCCGCATCCAGCTCGATGTCGTGGTCGCCATGGTCGAGGTGCACCACACCCGTGCCGCTGTCGACGGTGACCAGCCCGGTCTCCGGATCGATCTCGATGCTCGGGGACCGCTCCTCGCCCGCGGCGTCGGTGCTGATGGGGATCACCGGCTCGCTCTTCGCCGCGACCCCCTTGTCCGGGATGGGCTCCATGGGCTGGTGCAGCGTCTGCTCGCCGCGCAGCAGCCGCTGCTGAGGTTCCCCCTCGGAAGCGGGCACGCTGATGTCCTCCACCGGCTGCGCCGGTTCCCGCTGCGGGTGCAGGGCACGCGCGAACACAGTGGCGGTGTCCACCGACTCCGTCATCGGCGTGTACTGCTGCGTGACCTGCTCGTCGCCGGCCTGCTGCTGTCCACCTCCGTACGAGCCGCCGCCGTCGCCGCCACCGTGGCCAGGCTGGCTGGAGTACGAGGAGCCCTGCCGGAGCTCATGCCGCGGCATGGTCTGCTTGAAGGCGCGGAACGCCTCGACGGTCGTGTCGCTGTCCGCGCCCACGGTGATGATGCCCGTCTCATCGTCGACGTGGACCTGTTTGCCGCCGGGGTCCAGCGTCGTGACGTCCCCGTCGTCCTGCGTGATGTGCAGCTCCCCGGTCGCGGGATCGGAGCTGACGCTGTCACCGGCCGAAGCCGCGACCGGCGCCATCATGGCGACGGTCCGCAGCACCTCGCGCGGCGAACTCGCATCGCCCTCCTCAGAGGGCACAGGGGTGGAGCTGTCCCGGTTCTCGGTCATGGTCGTCTCCTAGCCCACTTCGGGGCGTTCGCTCCTGCCGGGCACGTCCGTGCCCATGAAGGGGAGGTCGAGTTTGCTCATCATCTGCGTCGGGTTGATCTGGCCGTTCATCGCGTCGGCCATGTTCACGCCTTCCGGAGCGAACCGGCCGAGGGTTTCCGCGACGTGCGCGGACATCTGGGTACGGGCGCGCTCGATGACGTCCTTGATCGCCTGGGCCAGCTCCGCAGGCGCCATCTGGCGGTACTTCTGGGTGGGGAACTTCAGTTCCACCAGTTCGCCCTTGGCGTTAACCTTCGCGCTCACCGCCCGATCCTTGGACACGACCTCTTCGGTTGCCGATTCCAGGCTTGCGTTTGCCTGCGCGAACTCCGCCATCTGCGTCCGAAGACGTGCGAGTGCCTGCTCCACCTGTTCGGGCATCGATGTACTCACGTGCCGCTCCCTTCTTCTCTTCGCCAGGTACGGGACGCCCGAGGACGGACTTGCGGTCCTTGCCGGCAGTGCCCCAGACCCGCTCGTCCTCGGACAGCCAGGTCGAACGGCTGCGGTCCTGCTGGTTCTGCCCGCCCATGTTCGGCGGCATCATGGGCGGCATGCCGCCCATGGGGGCGCCGGTCCCGTTCTGCATCTGACCTGGTCCGCCGGGGTTTGGGGCGGTCAGGAAGCCACTCTCACCGGGGCCGCCGGTCGGCCCGGCCGCGCCGTTCTGCCCTCCGGGCCCGGCGAACATGCTCGAGCGGTCGGACGTTCCGGGGGCCTGCCCATCGCCGCCGAAGCCGCCGGATCCGGGGCCCCCGCTGGTCGTGGAGGGACGGTACTCCGGGATCTCGATGCGCGGCGGACTCGGGAGACCGGAGCCGCTGCCCGGACCGCTGCTGGTGATGGGCTGCCCGGTATCGGGGTCGATCCGCAATCCGGTAGTGGGATCGACCGCGTAGGTCTCCCCGGTGTCGGGATCGAACGCCATCTGGTACCCGGTATCCGGGTCATACGGCAACCCCGTGTTCGGGTCGATGGGGAACGGAACGCCGGTGTCCGGGTCCACGAGCACCGGCAGGCCGGTGTCCGGGTTGTACGGCAGCTCCGTCTCCGGGTCGATGGGGAACGGCTCGCCGGTCTCCGGGTTAATGGGGATGCCGCTGTCGGGATCGATGGGGAAGTTCCCCACGCCGGGGCCGCTGCTGGTGATCGGTTCGCCGGTCATCGGGTCGATGCCCACCGGCTGGCCGGTGGACGGGTCCATCTGGATCGGCAGTCCGGTGTCCGGGTCGTACGGCAGTCCGGTGTCGGGGTCGATCGGGTAGGGCTGGCCGGTGTCGGGGTCCAGGGCGATGGGCAGGCCGGTGTCGGGGTTGTAGGGCAGTCCGGTGTCGGGGTCGATCGGGAAGGGCTGGCCGGTGTCCGGGTTGAGAGGCAGCCCCGTGCCGGGGTCCGTGGGGAATCCGCCGGGGAAGCCGCCGCTGCCCGGACCGCTGCTGGTGATCGGCTGCCCCGTAATGGGGTCGATGCCCACCGGGTCGCCGGTTTCCGGGTCGAACTGGATCGGCAGTCCGGTGTCCGGATCGACCGGCCCGCCGGTGATCGGGTCGATCGGGTAGGGCTGGCCGGTGTCGGGGTCCAGGGCGATGGGCAGGCCGGTGTCGGGGTTGTACGGCAGCCCGGTGTCCGGGTCGACGGGGAAGGGCTGGCCGGTGTCCGGGTTGAGAGGCAGCCCCGTGCCGGGGTCCGTGGGGAACCCGCCGGGGAAGCCGCCGCTGCCCGGACCGCTGCTCGTGATCGGCTGACCCGTCATCGGGTCGATCGGCGTCGGCTGGCCGGTGTCGGGGTCGATCGCGACGGGCAGCCCGGTGTCCGGGTCGTAGGGCAGGCCGGTGTCGGGGTCGACGGGGAAGGGCTGGCCGGTGTCGGGGTCGATGGGCAGCCCGGTATCCGGGTCGACCGGGAACGGTGTCCGGTTGCTGCCCCGCTGAGTGGAGGGCGGCGGTGTCATGCCGCTGCCGCCACCGGGCCCGCCCGAGTACAGCGGCGGCGGCACGATGGTGCCGTCGCCGGGTGGCGGGGTGATGCCGCTGCCGGCGCCTGGGCCGCTGTAGTCGGGGGGCGGCGGCAGCACGCTGCTGTTCCCCGGCCCACCGAAGGAACCGGGGGGCGGCATGCTGCTGCCCGCCCCCGGGCC
>NZ_FUWS01000005.1:0-102915 GCF_900167435.1 Marinactinospora thermotolerans DSM 45154 | reverse complement strand
TGCTGCCCGCCCCCGGGCCGCTGGACTCAATGGGCGGCGGCTGGTAGTCGCTTCCGGGCGGGGGCGGCATGCTGCTGCCCGCCCCCGGGCCGCTGAAGGACTGCATGGGGGGCGGCTGGAAGTTGCCGCCGCCAGGCGGCGGCATGCCGCTGCCCGGCCCCGGGCCCGGAGGGGGCGGGACCTGGTAGTCCGGCGGCGGACCGAACTCCAGCTTGGGCGGCGGAGTGTTCAGGTACTCGTTGAGCCAGTCCGGCGGGTCATTCCACGGATTGTCGCCGCCGGGACCGCCCGGACCGCCCGGACCGCCCTCGCCGCCAGGCGGTGTGTACCCCGGCGGCTGGTTGCCCGCGATAGGGAGGATGCGCGGGACCCGGCCGGCGATGGAGTCGTAGTGGGTGCCCATCTTCTCGTGCAGCTCTACGGCGGCGTCGACGACGCCGTCGAGCTGCTTCCGCCAGCGGTCGTGCAGCAGCGCGTTGACCCGGGCGTCGGTCGGCGCGTCACCCACGATGCCCCAGTCGTTCGTGTCCGGGTTGACGAGGACTTCCATCTGGTCACGGGGTTCGTTGAACCGGATGTTGGCGTTGGCGGTGTTGTACCAGTCGTAGACGAGGTCGTAGATGCCCTTGTAGTTGGCGTTCCAGTTGTCGATCTGCTGAGCCAGCGTCCTGATCGCGCTCAAGATGCCCGGACGCACATCGTTGACGGCGTTGTGGAAGGCGTCCAGTTGCTGGGTCAGCGACTCGAGGTAGGTGCCCAGCTTGTACAGGTGGGCGGCGAACGCTGCGGCGCCGTCGCCCTGCATCGGGCTGTCCGGGACGTCGATTTTCTTGAACTGTTCGAAGATGCCGTCGCGCTGGGTGACGAAGAAGTCGTCCGCCTTCGCGATTAGGGACGCGATGTCCCAGTGCGTCTGGGTCGAGTAGTTCTGGGAACTTACCGAGGTGCCGACCACCATGACGTTGCGCAGGTCGATCAGCCGCTGCCGGAACTTGTTCTCGATCGAGTCCGCCGCGTACAGATTCGGTTCGAACCAGTAACCGGAATAGTCCGTCGTCGTGTAGTAACCGACCGTCTCGTTCCAGCTGAACCACAAGTTCATGTTCTCGAACTTGTGCCAGTTCCACACCTTGCCGAAGTGGTAGTACCCGTGCGTGAGCCAGGGCTCCTTGGTGACCTCGCTCATCGCGGGCATGGGCGGGTGCGCTCCGTCCTCCTTGGAGTCCGCGAAGATGTTCATGGTCTCGTGCAGCTCGGGCACGGGCTCCTCCTCGCTGTTGTCACCCAACCGGCCCCGCGTGGGCCGGTCACCGATGGGGGAGGGCGGTCACGGACGGTCGCCCGGAACCGCCCTCCGGGGCGTCACTACTGCAGGGCCTGCCACCGGGCGGCCTCGCGGCGGTCGGTCGCGTTGTAGTTCTGCGCGATGTTGCCGAGCGCGAGCTGCCCGCTGTTCAGCAGCGTGCGCATGTCATCGACGTGCAGCCGCCACTTGGCGACCGCCGTGTCGAACTCGTCCGACGCGAAACCGATGTTCTGCTGCTTGATGACCTGCATGCGCGCGGCGAGGTCCTCGATCGCCTTCGCGACGACCTCGGTCTGCTGGCGGAGGGCGTCCTCGGTCAGCGCCGCGCCCTGGTACTTCATGGAAAAGCCGTCAGTCATGGAGCATCCTCCTGCGTGTGGGGGTGGAGAGCCGGGGGCACTGGGGGTGGCGCGTGGACGTACCCGTCCCGAGCCGGTGCGATGACGGTTAGTTCGGGTTGAGGACGTTGTTCCAGCTCGACGCCTGGACGATGTTCTCGTCCTCCACCGCGTGCATCTGCTGCACGGTGCCGCCGTAGTTGCCGATCATGTTGTTCATCTCGTTGGTGATGATCCGCAGCTCCTCCAGCCACAGGGCGAGGGCCTCGAAGTACTTGTTCGCGGCGCCACCCGCCCAGGAGCCCCGCAGGGTGTCGCGGGCGGCGTCGACGCTGGTGTAGACGTTGTTGCAGGTGGTGTGCGAGGTCTCCAGGGCATCCGCCGCCTGTTGGTTGGCGGCGTCAAGATTCTGCATCTGGTTCATGGGACCCGGTCCTTTCGGTCGTCGATCGGTTCACTCGGGACAGTCGGTCTGCGGTGGTTCCGGATTTTGCGCCAGGGGAAGCGGCGCGGCATCGGGAGCCAGTAGTGGGCCGGTGGGGATCAGCCTCAGCAACGACGTCGGCACGGGGGTGGCCGCGCCCGGATCGAAACCGAGGGCGCCGACCGTGTCGGGGTTTGACACGGGGAACTTAGCAGCGGCGTCGGTGACCATGTAGTAGGTCGGGGTCTCGGTACTGCCGCCCACGGGCCGTGCCTCCACGAGGGCGCCGCCGCCGGACGGGATGCCCATGAGGTCGGGGGTGGGGCAGCCGGGGGCGATCTCGGGCGCCTCCTGCACCGGCCACGCCTGGATGTCACTGACCGGCCGGATCGCCAGGCCGAGTCCGCCGTCGTCACCCAGCCGCAGGCAGGCGGTGTCGCCGTCCAGGGGGACCAGCTCCGGCGGGCTGGCCGGGAGCGGGCTGTCCTCGGGGCGGTCGATGGTGCTGTCCTCGGCGAGAACGCCCCGGAGGTCGGCGGGGGTGAGCGAAATAGCGGCCGGAGTCTCGCCTCCGTAGGCGCCGGCCCGCACGGCGGGGTGGGTGAGGAGCAGCCGGGACTCGGTCGCGGTGAGCGGGGCCAGCCCGTCGCGGGTGAGCAGGTAGTACTGGTCTGGCTGCCCGTCGCCGCTGACGACGAAAATCTGGCCGACGGTGGCCGGGCGTCCGGCGATGGCCGGTCCCTCTTCGCCCAGACCGCTCACGGTGGGGGCGGCGAGGTCGGGCGCGGCCGGCACGGTGTCGAGGAAGGCGCTGGTCACCGGTAGGACGGGGCTGGTGCCGTAGCCGAGCGCCTCCAGCGCGCCGTTGTCGGTGTCGAGCCGCAGCCGGGTGCCGCGCCAGAGCAGGTGGCGGCCGCCCTCGGGGTCGGCGACCAGCACCCCGAAGTCGGAGGGGAGGGCGGCCACATCAGCCCCCGATGTGACGGTCAGGGCCGTGCGGGCGTCGAACTCGGACGTCGGCGGGATGGCGCACAGCAGCCACGTCTGCGGGTCGCCCTCCGGGGCCGGCAGCGTGTCGGGCGCGCCGGCAATGCCCACCGTGCCGCCCTTGGGCACGCCCTCCAGGGACGCGCTGGACACCGATGCCACCGTCATCTCCGCGCCCTGGATCAGCCGGGCCGAGGCGTAGTTCGCGACCGGCCGCAGCACGCCGCCGGAGTAGAGGTAGGTGGCGCCCGTCTCCTTCTCGATGATGAGCCGGCCTTCCTGCCGCCAGGACTGGGCACCGCCGGGGAAGATCAGCCCGAAGACCAGGAAACCCACGCACAGCAGCGCACCGATCGCCAGCCCGATGAAGGAGCCGGTGCGGGTGCGGCGCATTGGGGCGTCCACCGCGTCGGGGTCGGCTTCGAGCATGGCCGTGCCGAGCCGCCCGACCACGAAGGTGTGCGCCTGGACCCGGTCGCGTCGTGTCTGCACAGGGTCACCCGCCGATCCCGCGCAGGGCGGTAAAGACGCCCAGGTTGCCGAGCACGAGGGACACCAGCGCCACGGCGAGCAGCGACTGGATGATCTCCGCGGCGCGTCCCCAGTGCGGCAGCGGGCGGCGGCCGGGCAGCGTCCACGAGACCAGCGCCAGCGAGGTGACCACGGCGTACAGCCCGAGCAGGGTCAGCAGCCGGGCCAGCACCTCGGCGTCCCAGACGAAGGAGAACAGCAGGGCGGTCAGCCCCGCACACGGCGGCGCCACCATGAACATCCGCTGCCAGGCGCTGGCCAGCCCGCGCGTTTGCAGCAGCATGATCAGCGCGGCCACGATGCACAGCGTGATGGGCACCCAGCCGGAGGCGCGGGCCAGAATCACCAGGCAGCCGGCGAGGACCAGGCCGGTGGAGGCGAGCAGGGCGCTCTGGTAGCCGTCGGCGAGCCGGGTCCGGTCCAGGACGTCGCGGGCCGGGTAGGGCTCGATGGCCTCCTGGAGCTGCTTGGGGTTGCCCGGCAGCGGTGGCAGCCGCATTCCGGAGATGCGGAAGGCGAGCTGCGGGGCGAAGGTGCTCACCAGCAGAGCGAGCAGCCCCACCAGGCCGGCGCAGCCGGACAGGGTCGCGCTGGGCAGGAACATCAGGAAGACGGCGAAGAGGACACCGAAGATCTGGACGACGAGGGCGCCGAGGAAGAACGGCACCGACCCGGCGACGGCGGCGAGGCCGAGGACGGTCGCCCCGGCGCCGGCCATGGATCCGGTGAGGATCCGGGCGCCGAGCAGCGTGGTGCCGGGCTCCCCGGTGGGCATGGCGGCGCCGGCCAGCGTCATGTAGAGGAGCGCGGCGCCGGCCAGGCCGGTGGCCGCGAGCGGGTCGCCCATCGCCCGGGAGGACGCCCAGGCGGCGAGCAGCATCAGTACCGCGGAGGAAGCCCCGATCAGTGCGGTCAGGTGGCCGGCGCCGCCCAGGTAGAGGACAGCCAGCCCGAGGAACAGCACGCTCAGGCCGAGGCCCTGGAGCAGCATCCGGGTGAAGGCCGGGCGCCACCGGTCGGGGCGCTCGGCCATGCCGTTGGCGACACCGTCGATGAGATCGTCGAAGTGGATAGGGGGAAGCTGGTCCCGGCGGGGCCGAAGGTATAGCGTCTCGCCGTGGCACAGGCCGAGCGAGCGGATCGTCTCGTCCTCGTCCAGGGGGTCGTCCCCGAGCTGCTGCAGCACCCAGCCGTCGTGCTCCAGGCCGCTCTCGTCGAGGTCCTCGCCCTCGTCTCCTTCGGCGTACAGCACGAAGGTGGGCAGCAGCTCGGCGATCGGCACGTCGGAGGGGGCGGCGATCTCGAAGGACCGGCTGGGGGCTCGAATCACCAGCCGGCACAGCTCCGTGGCGGTGGGGTCGCTCATACGGGCCTACTCGTGGGGTGCGGGACTGCGCGGCAGACGGGGAGGACGTTAACATCGCCCCACCCCTTTTGGAATTGGGTGAGACCAAGATTTTGGTCATGTGACCTTAAGTCGTAACGATACCGTTTTGGGCGCGTGCTGTAGTTCGTCATTGCCACGCGTAGCACCAATACGGACATTTCATCTCAGACCGCCCCCATGGTGGTGCAGGAGGACATCATTCTGTGAGCACCATCCTCATCCGCCGGCCCCCGAGGCGTCCCGGGCCCGACATGCCCTCCGGCGATATCAGCCTGCAAGAGCCGCCGGAACTGCCGGAGATGCAGTCCAGCGTCTCGTCGGTCTTCATGTATCTGCCGATGGCGATGACCTCACTGGCCATGATGATGCTGTTCATCCGGCCCGGCGGATCCGGCAACGGGGTGATGCCCTACATCGTCGGCGGCATGATGCTCACCGGCGCGGTGCTCATGCTCGCCGGGCAGTACGTGCGCACCATTCTGGAACGCCGCCACAAACTCAACGACGACCGGCGGGACTACCTGCGCTACCTCGGCCAGATGCGCACCCGGCTCCGCCAGGTCGTCATCGACCAGCGGGACGCCATGCTGTGGCGCGCCCCACACCCGGACGCGCTCTGGTCCATCGTCCGCACCTCCCGGCTCTGGGAACGCCGTTCCACCGACGACGACTTCGCCGAGGTCCGGCTGGCCGTCGGCGAGCAGGAGATGAGCATGACCATCTCCCCGGTCTCCTCCAAGCCGGTCGAGGACCTCGAGCCGCTGAGCGCGCACGCCCTGCGCCGGTTCATCCGGGCCTACGCCACCGTGGAGAACCAGCCCATCTCGGTCTACCTGCGCGGCTACGCGCACATGTCGCTGCGCGGCGACGCCGAGGCGTCCCGGGCCATGGTGCGGGCGCTCATCGGCCAGCTCGTCGTCTTCCACACCCACGACGACCTGCGGGTCGCCGCCTGCGTCGCGGACGACCGCCGCGCCCACTGGTCGTGGCTGAAGTGGCTGCCTCACGCCCAGCACCCCACCGAGCACGACGGCGCTGGCCCGCTGCGGCTGCTGGCGCAGGACGCCGTCGAACTGGAGGGGCTCATCGGCGAGGAGTTCGCCGACCGCCCCCGGTTCGACCCGACGGCCGTCCCCAGCCGCGACGAGCCGTACACGGTGATCATCGTGGACGGCGGGCAGATCCCGCCCGGGTCACGCTTCACCGGCGGCGGGTTCCGCAACGCCGTCATCATCGACGTGGACGACCCCCTGCCGCCCGAGTACGACCCCTACACCCTGGCGCTGGACGTGGCGCGCGACCGGCTGCAGATGATCTCCCAGGACCACAGCGGCCGTCCCGTGTACTCCCCGCTCGGCCGGCCGGACCAGCTCAGCCGGACCCGCGCCGAGAGCCTCGCCCGGCTGCTCGCCCCCTACCGGGTCAGCGTCGCCCAGGAGATCACCGAGCCGCTGACCACCGACTTCGAGCTGACCACGCTGCTCGGCATCCCCAACCTGCACAACCACGACGTGCACCGGATGTGGTCGGAGCTGCACCCGAAGAACCGGCTGCGCGTCCCCATCGGGATGACCGCCGACGGCGCGCCCCTGGAGCTCGACCTCAAGGAGTCGGCGCTCGGCGGCATGGGCCCGCACGGCATGCTGATCGGCGCCACCGGGTCCGGAAAGAGCGAGCTGCTGCGCACCCTGGTGCTCGCCCTCGCGCTGACCCACTCCTCCGAGACGCTCAACTTCATCCTCGTCGACTTCAAGGGTGGCGCCACCTTCATCGGCCTTGACCGCCTCCAGCACACCTCGGCGCTGATCACCAACCTCGCCGACGAAGCCATCCTCGTGGAGCGCATGCAGGACGCCCTGCACGGCGAACTGGTGCGCCGCCAGGAGCAGCTGCGCGCCGCCGGCAACTACAGCTCCATCCACGAGTACGAGAAGGCGCGGCAGGCCGACCCCACCATGGAGCCGATGCCCACGCTGTTCGTCGTCGTCGACGAGTTCAGCGAGCTCCTCGCCGCGCACCGTGACTTCATGGACCTGTTCGTCATGATCGGCCGGCTCGGGCGCAGCCTCGGCGTGCACCTGCTGCTCGCCTCCCAGCGCCTCGACGAAGGGCGCATGCACCAGCTGGAGAGCCACCTCTCCTACCGGATCGGCCTGCGCACCTTCTCCGCCATCGAGAGCCGCGGCGTCCTGGGCGTCCCCGACGCCCACCAGCTCCCCTCCGCGCCCGGTAACGGGTACCTGAAGAGCGACACCGAGACCCTCACCCGGTTCAAGGCCGCCTACGTGTCCGGCCCGTACCACGCCCGGCAGCGCAGCATCGCCCGCAGCGAAGCCCTCGCCGACGTGGTGCCGTTCCTGGATGCCTACGTGCCGGGCCGGGCGCCGGTCCAGGAGGTCGAGGAAGAGGAGACCACGGAGGAGACCGCCGAGCCGCTGCTCGGCGTGGCGCTCGCCCGGCTGTACCAGCAGGGCCCGCCCGCCCGCGAGGTGTGGCTGCCGCCGCTCGGCGTCCCGCCGCTCATCGACGAGCTGCTGTCCATGATGGGCGTCACCCTGCCGGAGGGCGGCCTCCTCTGGTCTGAGAGCAGCAAGCTGACCGTGCCGCTCGGCATCATCGACCGCCCCTTCGAGCAGCTGCGGCAGCCGCTCACGGCCGAACTCACCGGGGCCGGCGGCCACGTCGGCATCGCCGGCGGCCCGCAGAGCGGCAAGAGCACCCTGCTCGCCCTCCTCATGACCTCCCTCGCGGTGCTCAACACCCCGACCCAGGTGCAGTTCTACTGCCTGGACTTCGGCGGTGGCGTGCTGCAGGCGCTCAGCAGCCTGCCGCACGTCGGCAGCGTCGTGGGCCGCACCGACGCCCGCCGCATCAACCGCACCATCATGGAGCTGACCGAACTGCTCGACAGCCGCGAGGCGCAGTTCGCCGAACACGGCATCGACTCCATGAACACCTACCGGCGCCGCCGCGCCGCCGGGGAGTTCGCCGACGACCCCTACGGTGACGTCTTCCTCGTCATCGACGGCTGGTCCACCATCCGCCAGGACTTCATGGACCTCATCGCGCCGATCGTGCAGATCACCCAGCGCGGCCTCAACTACGGGGTGCACGTCGTCGCGTCCTCGCCGCGCTGGTCCGACTTCCACAGCGGGGTGCGCGACCTGATGGGCACGCGCTTCGAGCTGCGGCTGGGCGACTCCGTCGACTCGATGATCAACATGCGCAAGGCGAAGACCGTGCCCCGGATCGCCGGCCGTGGCCTCACCGAGGACCAGCACCACTTCCTCACCGGCCTACCGCGTGCCGATGGCAGCGCCGACCCCGTCAGCCTCTCCGAGGGCATGAACGAGATCGTCGAACGGGTGCGCGCCGCCTGGGACGGCCCCTCGGCGCCGCCGGTCCGTACCCTGCCCCTCAAGCTGCGCGCGGCGGAGCTGCCCCCGGCCGAGCTCACCCCCACCGGCCTCAAGATCGCGCTCGGGCTGGAGAGCCGCCGGATGCGGCCGTTCTGGCACGACTTCTCCGCCACCCCGCACCTGCTTGTGGTCGGCGACACCGAGACCGGCAAGACCACGCTGCTGCGGCACATCACCAACGCCATCCGCACCCACTACAACTCGAACACCGCGCGGGTGGTGCTCGTGGACCAGCGCCGCGAGCTGTACGACGCCATCCCGCCGGAGATGCAGCTGGGCTACGCGGTCGCCGCTGACCCGGCGCGCGAGATGATGGCCGCCGCCGCGGGGGCCATGAAGGAGCGGCTTCCCGGCCCCGACATCACCCCAGACCGCATCCGCAAGCGCGACTGGTGGACCGGGCCGGAGCTGTTCCTCATCGTCGACGACCTGGAGATGGTCAGTGGCAGCGGGCCGGGACCGCTGACCCCGCTGCTCCCGATGCTCTCGCAGGGCGCCGAGATCGGCCTGCACCTGATCGTGGTGCACGCGGCGGGTGGTTTCGGGCGCGCCTCGATGGATCCGGTCCTGCGCGGGCTCATCGACGGCAACACCCCGACGATCATGCTGTCCACCCCGCCGTCGGAGGGCATGCTGTTCGGCAACGTGCGGGCGCAGAAGCTGCCGCCGGGCCGGGCGCTGTGGATCTCCCGGCGCGACCCGGTGGAGGTCCAGCTCGCCATCGCCGAGGGCAGCCCCTGGGACGAGTGACGGAACCGCCGCCGTGGCCGGTGCGGGAGCAGCGGCCACGGCGGCGCGGACGCCGGGACGGCGAGCCCGGTCAGGAATCGTCGCGGTCCGGGACCGTCCGCCCGGGACCCCAGCGGGTGTCGATGTCCGGCGGGCGCTCGCCGGCCGCCGCCGGCCGCCACTTGCGGGCCCGCCCCTTGCGCAGGACGGCCCCGGTCAGCACCGAGAAGACGACGACGAACGCGGCGGCGCCAGCCACCGCGGCCGTGGTGGCGGCCTCCACCGAGCCACGCGGCGACGGGTCGGGGACGAACTCGTCACCCGCCACGCGGGTGTCGCCGGCGGCCGGCTGGTTGGTCAGGGCGGCCAGCGGGTCGATCCGGCCGTGGCCGGACAGCGGGTCATCGGCGCCATCGGGGGAGGCGTAGGCGGTCGCGGCGAGCCGTTCCCGCACCTGGGCCTCGGTCAGGCTGGCGGCGTGGGAGCGCAGCAGCGCCGCCGTGCCGGCAACGAACGCGGCGGCCACCCCGTCACCGGCGCTGACGAAGTGCCCGTCCCCGCCGGGACCCACCCCCATGACCCGGTCGCCGGGCGCGGTTACGTCCACCCGGGCGGTCTCGCCGTCCTCCCCGGTGACCGGGGCCTCGCGCACCGGGACGCCCGCCACGTCGTGCGCCGCCACGCTCAGCACGTCGGGGTTCTGCGCCGGGTAGCCGGGCAGCGGGCCGTCGGGGCCATTCGCCGTCGACGGGGCGATGACGACCGCGTCGGCGTCGACGGCGGCGGCCACCGCCGAGTCGAGCGCCTCGGAGCCCGCCAGCGCTGCTGTGCCGACCAGGATCACGTCGGCGCCGGCGGCGACCGCGTCCCGGATCCCCGAGGCGATCTGGCCGGCGGAGGTGAGACCGGTGTCGTCCTCGCCGGTCGGCACGGCGGTGATCCGGGCGCCCGGCGCGACACCGACGAATCCGCTGTCGGACTGCGGCCGGGCGGCGGCGAGCCCGGCGAGGAAGCTGCCGAACCCGAGGCAGTCGGTGCCGGCGCCGGACACCGCGCCGGAGAGCGCCCCCGCGCCGTCCTCCACGCCGGTGGCGAGGACGGCGACGGTCGTGCCCGATCCACGGCTCAGTTCGTGCGCCTCGGCCAGCCCGAGCGCGTTGTGCGTCCACGGCGCCTCGGCCACCACGTCGGTGCCGGCGCTCACGCAGGGGTCGTCCGCCGCCTTGAGCGAGGCGATCTGCGGTAGCGCGGCCGGTTCGGCGCTGGGGGAGGCGGAGTGGGCGGCGCTGGGGGAAGCGGAGGGCTCGGTGCTTGCGGCGTGCGCCGGGGCCGCCATCGGAACGAGGGCGAGCAGCGCGACGGCGGCGGTGCCGCGCACGGCCGCGCGCGGGAGGGCCGGCGCGCGCCGGGTCCCCGGCGAACAGCGCCCGCGCGCGGGGGCGTGCGGCGTCATGGTCCGGTACTCCATCGGCAGGGTTCCCTTTCCAGGCTGCCGTTCGGGCTCGGGGCTCGAACACTCTAGCCATGTGCGCCCGGGCGTCCCGCGGGTGCTAGTGTCCCCCGGTCGGCTCCGGGCCCGGAGTGCACGGGGACGGGGGCCGCCGGGGCGGCGAGGCCGGCTGCGGGCTCGCCGCACTGCCAGAGTCCTCTTACCGCCGGACGAGCGGTGACATGGGAATACGTGGTGTCCCGAAGATGAACGGCGCGAATTTCCAGGTCGCGGGCGTGTGTGAGGTGCGCCACTTTCCTGGGGTCACGTGAAGCCAACGGGAAGAGCATATGATGCCACATATGCCTGCCTTGGGGTGGTGAGTGGCCGGATCGGCCCCAACGGGTCCCGCTCCAGGTGGGAGCGGCTGTGGGCTCCCCCCGTGGCATGCCCGCCCAGGCACGGCCGCCGCCAGGAGATGGCATTTCGGTAAAGAAATGGAGTCGGCAGCGACTCGAATTAACCCATCATTTTCATTTCTGACATCCAGCTGTATCCGCCGGTCGTGGTGAACGTGATCGGCGGGTGAAACGTGGCCGGATATTCGGCTGCGCGGGAAACGGAAACGCGCGGCGCCCGCACCCCGGCCGCCGCCCGCGCCGCCAGCCGCCGGTGTGGCGGCCGCGTGGCGGAAACCCCTGCTGGGCGGGGGGAGCCGGTGTCGTGCAGCGCGTGATCCCCCGGCGCCCGGCTGTGCTCCGTCCCACCGGGGAGGGGGCACGGGACAGCGTCACCGCGCGTCCGTATTTCGGTCCGGTCATACTTTCCAGTAATGGTTGCCTTTAGTCATTCCGCCCTCTAGGATCGCTCACGGTAAAGGCCGAAGGAACGGCCGGAGCCGGTCGAAAAATCGGTACCCGACACCGTTTGGAGCCAGCGCATTTCCGCCCCCACACCCTGGAATGCCGCTGGTCAGAACGGATGGAACAGGGGTGAGGAGATGAGGGCCTCCAGCGCGGGCCGCCGGACGACCGCGATGGGATGCGCCGCGGTGCTCCTCCTCGCCGCCGGCTGCGGCAGCTCCACGGAGCCCGCGGCCGACTCCGCGGCCACCCCCGCCGCCCCCAGCCCCACCGTCGCGGCCGAGGAAGCGGCACTCCAGGCGTACACCGACATGTGGGACCTCGTCGTCGCCGCCTCACACGAGGGCGACGCCGATCCCGACGGACTCGACCGGCACGCCACCGGGGGTGCCCTCATCATCATGCGCCAGGCCCTTGAGGGCGCCGCCGGCGCCCAGGTGTCCGGCGAACCCGTCCTGAACCCCGAGGTCGAGATCGCCGAGCCCGGACAGGCCGAGATCACCGACTGCCTGGACGACTCGGCCTGGGCCATCGGTCCCGGGGGCGGGGGAGGAGGGCAACGTCGCGTCGACGCCGACGTCACCCACGACGGACTCGTCTGGCGCGTTTCCGAACTGCGAATCTGGGAGCCCGGCACATGCTGAGACGAACCTCCGCCACCGCGGTGGCGATCACGGCGATCGCGATGATGAGCGCATCCCCCGCGCACGCCCAGCCCACCTCGTCCTCCTCCTTCCTCAGCCAGATCGAGTGCGGCACCAACGGCGGATCCGGCTGCTCGGTCCTGCTACGGTGGCTCCAGGAGCGCGGCGGTTCCCCGGGCACCCCCAGCACCGGCGGCCAGAACGGCAGCCAGTCCGGCGGCGGCTCCGAGTGGGACGCCATCGACTGGGATGCCATCGACTGGGACGCGGTGGACTGGGACGCCGTCGACTGGGACGCGATCGACTGGGATGCCATCGACTACAGCGGCCAGGGCGAAGAAGGCGAGCCGCCGGTGGACCCCGAGCTGCTCATCCAGGAGTCCATGGACTCCTTCGAGGTCCCCGCCCCCGAGATCGTCACCTCCCCCAGCCCCGACTCGCCCATCCTGGTCCGCACGCCGGTATGGTTCTGGCTCGACCAGGAGTCGTGGGAGCCCGCCACCGCCAGCGCCGTCATCCCCGGCTGGTCCCTGAACATCACCGCCACCCCCACCCAGGTCAAGTGGATCCTGGGTGACGGCACCGAGATGGTCTGCGAGGGCCCGGGCACCCCCTTCGACCCGCAGCAGCACGAGCCGGACGCTGAATCGCCCGACTGCGGTCACGTCTACGAGCGCTCCTCGATCGGCGAACCCGACGAGATGTTCACCGTGCGCGCCGAAATCTCCTGGGGGGTCGACTGGGACTCCTCCGACGGCGGCAGCGGCGAGATGGCGCCCATCACCACATCGTCGGAGATCGACCTGCGGGTCCAGGAGTCGCAGAGCCTGGTCACCGACGCCGGACAGAACTAACGGGCCGCACGCGCCGCCGGCCCGGCCCGCAGAGGCCCGGGCCAGCCCCCACCCCGGGCGGCGGCCACGCCAGCGGACCCGACCGACCCCCGGGTGCCGTCCGCCCCGTGACACCCGGCGCGCTCCGGTCCTTTCGGCCGGAGCCGCCGCGCGGCGGAAGCCACGGACGGCACCCGCCGGGGGCGCCCGCCCCCGGACACAGATCTACGAGGAGAGTTTGGTGGAGACAGCGACGACCGGACCCAAGCCACCCGCCGCCGGCGGGACCCCGGTCCGGCTGCTGGGCAGCGGGCCACGGCGCTGGCGCTGGCTCGGGTTCGGCGTGGCGCTCATGGCGGCCGGCAGCCTGGTGGCCGCCTTCGCCGTCGAGGGGCTCGACGAACGCCGCGGCGTCCTCGTCGCCAGCGGCGACCTGCCCGCCGGCCACGTCGTCACGGCCAGCGACCTGCGGGTCGCGCGGCTCTCCGGCACCGACGACCTCTCCGTGGTCGGCGAGGACCAGCTGGCCGCCACCATCGGCCGCACCCTCACTGTCCCGGTCACCGAGGGCGCCGTCCTGCCCGAAACCGCGCTCGGCGCCGAGGCCGGCTACCCCGAGGCCGGCCAGGCCATGGTCGGCGCCTCCCTGCCGCCCGGCCGGTTCCCCGTCTCCCTGCGCGCCGGCGCGCAGGTGTCGGTCGTCGTCACCAACAGCCAGGCCGGCGGCGCCCGCGGCGCCGGAGTCGAGGCGTACCCCGCCCACGTGCAGACCTTCGAGGCCGCCGCGGCCGACGGCCCGGCCGTCATCGAACTCGTCGTCGACGCCGCCGACGCCGCGCAGATCTCCGCCGCCGCCGCGGCCGAGCAGATCACCGTGGTGCAGGTCTCCCCGAACGGGGGCGCCTGATGCCCCGCACCGTGGCGCTCTTCTCCCTGGGCGGCGCCCCGGGCGTGACGACGCTCGCCATGGCGCTGGCCAGCGTGTGGCCAGACGAGTCCGGGGCCGTGCTGGTCGAGGCCGACGCCGCCGGCGGCGACATCGGCACCTGGCACCGGCTGCCCGCCTCCCCGGGACTGACCGACTTCGCCGCCGCCTCCCGGCACCGCCAGTCCGGCGCGGGCGAGGGGCCCAGCGCCCACACCCAGACCCTGCCCGGCGGCCTGCCCGTCTGCGTCGCCCCCGTCACCGCCGACCGCGCCGGCGGAGCGGTCCGGCTGCTCGCCGACAACAACCCCACGCTCGCCACCGGCCCCGGACCCGCGGTGATCGCGGACCTCGGCCGCCTCGCCCCGCGCTCCGCCACCGCGCGGCTGGCACTGCAGGCCGACACCGCGCTCCTCGTCACCCGCGACGACACCGCCCAGCTGCGCCGGGTCAAGGAGTCCGCCCCGGCGTTCACCGAGTCCTTCAGCCGCCTGCGGCTCGTCGTGGTCGGCGGCGCGGAGTCCGCCAAGGAGATCGCCAACGTCATGGGCATCCCGGTGCTCGCCCAGATCGGCCCCGACGACAAGGCCGCCGCCTTCCTGCGCGGCGAACGCCGTCTCTCCCGCCCGCAGCGCCGCCCGCTCTTCAAGGCCGCCGCCACCCTGGCCGGGCACCTGGCCGAGCCCGCGCCGGCGGACCCGCAGCCCACGGGGACGGCCGCATGAGCACTGACGAGATCCCCTTCCACGAGGACCCGGGCCAGGTCGTCGACCGCGACCTGCTGCGGCAGGTCGACGAGTGGACCACCTGGGTCGCGGCCGAAGCCACCCGGCGGCTCAGCGCGTCCATGCGCGACGGCGCCGAGGAGACCGGCCCCGAGCACCGCCGCCGCGCCGAGCGCGTCATCGCCCAGATCCTCGACCAGGTGGCCAGCGACGCGCTCGCCCAAGGCCGCCCGGTGCTCGATCCCGACACCGAGTCGATGATCGCCCGGCGGGTGCTCGCCCAGGTGTCCGGCCTCGGCCCGCTCCAGCCGCTGCTGGACGACCCCGAGATCGAGAACATCAACATCAACGGCACCAAGGTGTGGGTCCGCTACGCCGATGGCCGCAGGGAACAGCGGCCCGCCGTCTTCCAGAGCCCCGAGGAACTCATCGCCCTGGTGCGGCGCATCGCCGCCGAGTCCACCACCGGCGAGCGGCGCTTCGACCCCGGCGCCCCCATCCTCGACATGCCGCTGCCCGGCGGCGAGCGCATGAACGCCATCATGGAGGTGGCCCGCGAACCCGCCGTCTCCATCCGGCGGCACCGCTACACCAGCACCACCCTGGAGCGCCTCCGCGAACTCGGCACGCTCGACGACACCCTCGTCGCCCTGCTCCGCGCCGCCGTGCGCTCCCGCCGCAACATGGTCATCACCGGCGGCACCGGCGCGGGCAAGACCACGCTGCTGCGCGCCATCGCCTCCGAGATCCCGCCCAGCGAGCGGCTCGTCACCATCGAGGACGTCTTCGAGCTCGGCCTCGACCGCGACACCGCCGCCCACCCCGACTGCGTCGCCCTGCAGGCCCGCCCCGCCAACATCGAGGGCGTCGGCGAGATCACCATCGCCGACCTGGTGCGGACCGCGCTGCGCATGTCGCCGGACCGGGTGATCGTCGGCGAGACGCGCGGCCACGAAACCGTGCCGCTGCTCAACGCCATGAGCCAGGGCAACGACGGCAGCCTCACCACGCTGCACGCCAGCGACTCCGCCGGCGCGTTCACCAAGTTCGGCGCCTACGCCGCGCAATCCGCCGAGCGGCTGCCCCTGGAGGCGACCGCCGCCCTGGTCGCCTCGGCGGTGCACCTCGTCGTGCACGTGTCCGCCTCGCCCACCGGCGGCCGGCGGGTGACGAGCGTCCGCGAAGTCGTCGGCGCCGAAGACCGCAAGGTCGTCTCCAACGAGATCTACCGCCGTGGCCCCGACGGCCGGGCCCTGCCCGCCGCCCCGCCCGGACCGGAGACCATCGACGCGCTGGTCGAGGCCGGCTTCGACACCTCCCTGCTCCGCGTGGACGCCGACGTGAGCGGGTGGTCCGTGTGATCGAGACCATCGCCGTCATCGCGGCCGGCGCCGTCATCGGCGCCGGCGTCTGGCTGGTCCTCGCCGCGCTCGCCGACCCCGAGGCCGGCCGCAGGCTGCGCCGGCTGCGCTCCGCCCCCTTCGAGCAGGGCCGGCCGCTCAAGCTCACGGTGGCCATCGTCGGCGCCGTCGCCGTGTGGACCGTCACCGGTTGGCCGGTCGCCGGGCTCCTCGCCGGGGTCGGCTGCTGGTGGCTGCCCGCCATGCTCGGCCCGGACCGGTACCACCAGCAGCAGGTGGAGCGGATCGAGGCGGTGGCCGCCTGGACGGAGATGCTCCGCGACCTGATGGCGGGCGCCTCCGGCCTGCACCAGGCCATCACCGCGACCCTGCCCATCGCGCCGGCGCCCATCCAGGCCGACGTCGCCCGCCTCAGCGAGCAGCTGCGCCTGGGCCGCCCGCCGCACGAGGCCCTCGCGGAGTTCGCCGACGACGTCGACAACCCCACCGCCGACCTGGTCGCCGCGGCCCTGAGCACCGCGGCCTCCAAGCACGCCGCCGACCTCGGCACCCTGCTCGGCACCCTGGCCGAGTCCGCCCGCGAGCAGTCGGCGATGCTGGTCCGCGCCGCCGCCAACCGCGCCCGGGTGCGCACCTCCACGCGCATCATCATCGCCGTCACGCTCGGCATGGCGGTGCTGCTCATGCTGTTCAGCCCCGACTACCTGGAGCCGTTCGACGGCTTCCTCGGCCAGCTCGTGCTCGGCGGTATCGGCGTGCTGTGGGCCGCCGCCCTCACCTGGCTGGTCCGGCTGTCCCGGCCCAAGCTCGGGCCGCGGGTCCTCGCTCCCGGCAAGCGGCGCGAGGAGGTGCCGGCCTGATGCTCCCCTCCAGCAGCCCGGCTGCGAACCTCCGGCGGCGGAACCCGGCTGCCGGCACGCTCACCCCCGTCCCCGTGCCCGTTCCGTGCGCCCGGCGCCCGCGCCCGGGCCACGGTGCTCCGACCCGAAAAGGTGCCGCCGCATGAGCACCCAGACGCTGCTGCTCGCCGCCATCGGCGGAATCCTGGTGGGATTCGGCCTGTGGCTGGTCGTGGCCGTGCGGTTCGCGCGGCCCAGCCTGGCCGAGCGGCTCGCCGACCCGATGCCGATCGCCCCGGCGCGGCGCGCCGGCACCGGGAACGAGGGCTTCGCGGCCCGCCTCGGCACCATCGGGATCCCGATCCTCTCCACCCTCGGCCTGCCCACCGCCCGGACCCGCCGCGACCTGGAAGTGTGCGACCGCGACGCCGCCCGCTACCTCGCCGAGAAGTTCACCAGCCTGCTCCTCGGCCTGGCCGCCCCGCCGGCCATCGGCGCGATGATGAGCTTCGCCGGCGCCGACCTGCCCCCGCTGCCGGCCGTCGGCGCCTGGGCGCTGTTCGCGGTCATCGCCTGGCTCGCCCCCGACCTGTCGCTGCGGGACGAGGCACGCAAACGCCGCGAGGCCATGCGGCACGCGCTCGCCGGGTTCGCCGACCTCGTCGTGGTGTCCCTCGCCGGCGGCGCCGGCGTGAACGGCGCGCTCACCGACGCCTCAACGGCCAGCACCGGCTGGGCCATGACCCAGATCCGCCTCACGCTGCGCACGGCCGCCCTCAACCGCCAGCCCCCGTGGGTCGCGCTGCGTGAGCTCGGGGACCGCTTCGACGTCACGGAGTTCGCCGAGCTGTCCGCGAGCCTGCAACTCGCCGGAGCCGACGGCGCCCGCGTGCGCGGATCCCTCGCCGCCAAAGCCCGCACCCTGCGCACCCAGCACCTCGCCGAACTCGACGCCGACGCCCAGTCCGCCACCGAACGGATGAGCCTGCCGGTGGTGCTGCTGTTCGCCGGCTTCCTCGTGCTGTTGGGCTACCCGGCCATCAGCCACGTCTTCACCAGCCTCTAGACCACCGTCCCCTTATTGACCACAAAGATCCAGGAGCATTCCGTGAACCGAATCCGCGCCTTCCTCCTCCGCCGCCGCACCCACGGCCGCGACGACGGCTACTCGACGGAGACCGTGCTCGTCATCGCTCTCCTGGTCACGCTCGCCCTCGGCGCGGTCGGGGCCATCTCCACGACCGTGATGGACAAGGCTGAGTCCATCAGCCTGGACTGACCGTGCGACCGAACCGCCGATCCGACGACCGCGGCAGCGCCGAGATCGCCATCGCGACGCCGCTGTTGCTGCTGCTCGTCCTGCTCGTCGTCCAGGTCGCCATCTGGATGCACGGCGACCACGTGGCGAGCAGCGTCGCGCAGCGGGCCGTCGACGCGGCGCGGACCGCCGAGGAGGGCGACGCCCAGTCCTACGCCGAGTCCGTCGCCGACAACCTCGGCGGGTCCATGCTGTCCGAACGGAGCATCGTGATCGAACGCGGAGCCACCACCGCGCGCGTCGTCGTGTCGGCGGAGGTGCCCACCATCATCCCCGGGATGTCCTGGCCGGTCCGCCACGAGCTGACCGCGCCGGTGGAGCGCTTCGTCCCGCCGGCCCCGGCCGAGGTGGCACCGTGATCCGGCGCGGCGCGCACCGCGACCGCGGGTCAGCGGCGGCGGAACTCGCCATCCTGACCCCGCTGCTGATCTCGTTCGCGCTGCTGATGATCCTGGCCGGCCGGGTCGCCGGCGCACGCAGCACCGCCGACGAGGTGGCGCACGCCGCCGCCCGCGCCGCTTCAATGGAACGCGACGTGGCGCAGGCGGAGGCGGCGTCCCAGCAGGTCGCGGCGGCGGCGCTCGCCAGCCACGGGCTCCGCTGCGCCGACTTCACGCTGGAACTCGACCACGGCGGCCTGGAACCGGGCGGCGCTGTCACCGCGGCACTGAGCTGCCACGTGTCGCTCAGCGACCTGTCCGCCCTCAACGTGCCCGGCAGCTACACCGTGCGGGGCGAGTCGACCGCCGTTATCGACACCTACCGGGGGACCCCATGAACACCGGACCGTCGGGCCGTCCCGGTGCGCGCCGCGCGCATCGGGACGGCCCGCGTGCCGCCCGCCGCGACCGTGGCCAGGTGACCGCCTTCGTCGTCATCATGACGTCGGCGTTCATCCTCTGCCTCGGCCTGGTCTTCGACGGCGGCGGCGTGCTGCGCGCCCGCAACCAGGCCGCCATCCTCGCTCAGGAGGCGGCGCGGGTCGGCGCCCAGCAGATCGACATGGCCGCCTACCGCGCCGGCGAACCCACCCGGCTGGACGCCATCGAGGCCGGCGCCGCCGCCCGCGCCTTCCTGTCGAACTCCGGCGCGACCGGCGACGTGAGCGTCAACGGCGACACCGTCACCGTGACCTGCACGGTCGACTACAACTTCACCCTGCTGCCGCTCGGGGGCACCATCGTCGACGGCACCGCCAGCGCCCGCCCGTATTCTGAACCAACCGCGTAGCGTCCTGTGGAGGCGGCCATGCGACGAATCCGACGGCTCAGCGCTCTCCTCCTGAGCTCGGCCCTGCTGGTCGGGCTGCCCTATGTGCTGCTGGTGCACCTGACCTGGCCGGAGCCCGACCTGTCGTGGACCGGCCTGCTCGTCCACCTCAGCAGCTTCCGGCTGCCGCCGGGCCTGTTCACCGCCTTCCTCATCTGCACGCTGTGGGCACTGTGGGGGCTGTACGCCCTCAGCCTCGTGGTGGAGATCGTGGCGCGCGGGCGCGGCGGGACCCGCTGGTTCCGCCCGCTCGGCCCGCTCCAGATCATCGCCGCCACCGCCATCGGCGGCACCGTGGCCGCCCCCGCGCAGGCCATGGCCGACACCGTGCCCACCACCACGATGTCGGTCGAAAACACCGAGACGTCCTCCGCCGGCGAGCAGACCGCCCCACCCAGCGCGGCACCCGACGCGGGCGCGCGGAACAAGGCGACCGAACGGGTGCGGATCGTCACCGGGTTCGCGCTCAACTCCGCCGAGCCGACCGAGGAGATGCGCGAGGACCTCGCCACCACCATCGAGCTCATCCGCAAGCACGGCGACCCGGACGCCGTCATCCGCGTCACCGGGCACACCGACGCCTCCGGCGGCGCCGACGTCAACCAGTGGCTCTCCGAGCAGCGCGCCCAGAGCGTCGCCGGCTACATCACCGAGCAGCTCGGCGAGCAGGCCCCCGACATCGAGGCCGAGGGGCTCGGGTCGGAGCGGCTGCGCGAGGACGCCGACGCCGCGGCGCAGCGGCGGGTGGAGATCAGCTACACCGTCCGCACCGGACCGCCCGCGCCCCCGTCGGCCGCCGCCGTCTCCGCCCAGGGCGACGCGCAGGACGGCGAGACGGCCGGCAGCGGCGACCAGCGCGAAGACGAGCGCGACGACGAAGAGACCGGCAGCGGAGCCGGCGCCACGGACACTGCCGGGTCCAGCACCGAGGACGCGGAAGACACCGCCGGAACCACCGGCACCCCGGACGTGGATCCCCCGGCCAGAGAACAGGCCGAGGAACCCGCCGAGGAGACCGAACTGGAGACGGCCGCGCTCGTCGGCGCCACCTCCTCCACGGAGGAGGCCGTACAGGCGGCGGTCGCGGACGGCGCGGCCGGAGTCGTGGTCCTCTCCATCCCCGACGAGGCGCTGCTCGGCGGCGCCGCGTTCGCCGGCATCCTCGGTGGCTACCTCATCGGCCGCCGTGGCCGCCGCACCGGCGCCCCCCGGCTCGCCCTCTCCCTGCCCCGGACGCTCACCGCCGGCCCCCGGGCCAAGGCCGACGACACCCCGCCGCGCCGGCTGCCGCCGCCCACCGACGTCGACGGGCGCGTCTACGTGGAGCTGAACCACGTGCCGGGCATCGGCATCACGGGCTCCGGCGCGCGCGGCGCCGCCCGGCGGCTGATCGCCAACGCCCTCACCCCGAGCGCCGAGCACCCGGCCCGGGTGCTCATCACGGACGCCGACGCGGTGGTCCTCCTCGGCACGAACGGCAAGCGGCGGCTGGCCGAACGCGACCTGGACGCGGTCCGGGTGGTGGACTCCATGCACGAGGCGCTGACCGAGCTTCAGCGTGAACTGCACGCCCGCGCGGACAGCACTATCCGCTCCGACGACCACGACCCGCTGATCCTCATCGCCACCCCGCCGGAGGACGAGGACGCGCTGTCCGGCCTGCTGCTGCACGGCCAGGAGCGGGGGATCTCGGCGGTCCTCCTCGGCCGCTGGCCGCTCGGCGGCAGCTGCACCATCGAGGCCGACGGCCTGATTACGGAGACGAGCCCGCCGCTCAACGGCATCTACCACGCCTACTGGCCCGGTCTCGACGCCGCCCGCGTCAACGAGATCATTCGCCGCCAGCGGGGAGCCCGCCGGACCGAGGACGCGCCAGGGGACTGGAAGGAACTGTTCGCCCAGATCGCCGCCAACGGCCCGGACGAGACGCCGCGCCCGGCCGCGTCCGGCGAGTCCGCGGAGCCGTCCCGGGCGCCGCAGGTTCCGTTCGAGGAGTCCCCGGCGGAGCAGGCCCCGGCCGGGCAGACCGCGACGGAACAGGAGCCGGCGGAACAGACCGCGACGGAACAGGGAGCGGCGGACCAGACCCCGGCTGAACCGGCCACGACCGCACGGACCGAAAGCACGCGGGCCGAGCGGGTGCGCGCCGCGCTCACGGAGGAGTTCGACCCGTTCTACACGTCCGACCCGGACGACCAGGAGACGGCGCAGCGCCCCGCCGCCACCACACCGGCGGCCAAGACGGAGAGCGAGCCGGCCGCACCGGCGAACCCGTGGCTGCTGGGAACCCCCACGGTGAGCACCGGGAGCACGGAGAGCACCGGGAGCACGGAGAGCGCGGCGGCCGCGAACCGGCGGGAACCCAGCGAGACCGTGGCGGAGGACACCGCCGTCGCCGCGACCGCGCCCGCGACCATGCGGGCCGAGGAGACCCGCGAAGAGGCGGCGACACCGGACGGCGTGACCGGGGAAGCGGAACGGCCGGTGCCGGCCGACGCGGCCGCCACGCCGGCCGAAGCCCCGGCCGAACCGCTCGCCGCGCCCGCGCCGTCCGGCACCGCCGAGGCCGAGCCGGACCCCCGGCCCGAGCCGGCCGAGCCCGGCCGCACCGCTGCGGCCGAGACGGCCCCGCAGCAGCCGGAGTCCACCACACCGGTGGCAGCGAACCCGGTGGAGCAGCAACCTGAAACGCCGCAGCGCACCGGCGCCCCGGCGGCGCCGTCCCCCGACCGGCCCGTGAGCCCCCGCCGCCCGGCCGCACCACCGTCGGCCCGCCGGCGGACCAAGCGGCCGTTCAACCCCGCCGCGTACCGCCGTGAGGCAGCGGCTGCGGCGGAGACCCCGGCTCCGGCCGAAACTCCGGCCCCGCTGGAAGAAGCGGCACCGGCAGGGACCGGCGTCGAGCCAGCCCCGCAGCAGGCGGCTCCCGCGTCGCCCGCTCCGGAGCCCCGCGAGGAGCAGCACCCCACTCCGGAACCGGTCGCGGCCGAGCCCACGGCCCAGCCAGCGGCCACGCCCGCCCCGGAGGCCACGCCCGCTCCGGAACCGGCACCGCAGCCAGAGTCGGGGAAACAGCCGGAGAGGCAGCCGGAGCCCGAGGCGCAGTCGGCACCGGAGGCACAGCCGCAGCCGGAGGCGAAGGCACAGCCGGAATCCACGCCGCAGCCGGAGCCTGCGGTGCCGAGCAGCCTGGACTTCTCGGTGCTCAACCAGCCAGCCGAAGCGGCGCAGCAGCCCAGCAGCCGCCCGGAGCCGCAGGAGGAGGCCCGGCCGAGCGACGCCACACCAGCACCCGCCGGGTCGCGGGCCGTCGCCGCCGAGCCCGCACGAGCGGCGACCCGCGCCCGGAGCCAGGAGACCGCGCCGGGCGACGACCGGCCCCGGAAGGCGGCGAAGAGCACGCCGCCAGAGGCCGCCGAGCCGAAGAAGGAAGCGACGCCGGTGCGCACCGTCACCGGCTTCAAGCCGCGTAAGGCGGGCCGCGGACGGGCCTGGCGCCCCAAGAGCACCGTCGAGCAGGCGGCCGGCAAGGCGGCGCCGAGCGGTCAGCCGGACCCGGACTGATCGGTACCGCCCGGGCCCTCCAGGCATAGGAGAAGCGGCCGACTCCCAAATGGGGGTCGGCCGCTTTGTTGTCGTCGGTGTTGCTGGTTGTTGCTACAGGTCGCCGTCCTTAGCGGCGGCGAGGAAGGCGGTCCACTCGGCTGGGGGGAGGGTGAGGTGGCCGTGGTCGGGGTTCTTGGAGTCGCGGAGGGCGACGGCCGTCGAGAGGTGGGCGCACTCGACGCGGTTGTTGTTGTCGGGAAGGCTGTAGCTGGCCTTACTCCAAGCAGCGCTTGCGCACTCAACACACTGGCCTTTGGCGTTGCTGTAGGCGAACGGCTGCACGACGACCACGTCCACGTCGGCCACGCACTCACCTCCTGGTGGCGCGTCCCCGGCTACACCGGCGAATACCTCGACCACCGCGCCATCCGCACCGCCGCCGACCTGCCCACCGGAGAATCCACACCGTCAGGCGTCTCCGGCGCCACCTGGCTGGCCACCCAGGCCCTGCCACTGCTGCGGCTCACCGGCAACGGCGACGCGCCGGAGGCGGTGCTGTGGCAGCGCATCGGCCGCCGCCGGGTGATGCGCTGGCCGGTCTGGAAACACGACCACGACCTGGAGGCGGCGCGGGAGCTGCTCAGCCACCCGGCACTGGTGGAGGTTGCAGGATGGCGGTCGTGGCGCTGCCCCGCGTCCGGCCGGGACGCGGCCGGCTCCCGGCGGCGCCGCGAGCCCTGACCGCCTGGCCTTTTCCCGCGAACGGGGGTGCCCGCCGGCGCCATGCCAGCGGTGAGCCGCCCCGCGCGGCCGGCCACGACCACCGTACGGGACGTTCATGCAGTTGGAACTGTACGCCGATGTGCTGTGCCCCTGGTGCTACATCGGCAAGAGACGCCTGGCAGCCGCCCTGGCGGACGGAATCGACCGCGACAGTGTCGAGGTCGTCTGGCGCGGCTACGAACTCGCGCCGGACGAAAGCCGCATTCCCGGCCCGCCCGCAGCCGAGGCCATGACCGGCTGGTGGGGCGGTCAGGCGTCCGCCCGGATTGACCGGATCCGGGCGCTGGGCGCCGCCCAAGGGCTGGAGCTCAACTTGCACCTGGCCCGCCCGGTCAGCACCTTTGACGCGCACCGGCTGGTCAAGCTCGCCGCCCGGCACGGCCGGGCCGACCAGATGATGGAACTACTGTTGCGCGCCTACCACACCGAGGGGTGCAACGTGGCCGACGCGCAGGTCCTGCGGCGCCTGGGCGGGGAGGCCGGGCTGGACGCCGGGCAGGTGGCGGCGGTGCTGGACAGCGACGACTACGCCGGCGAGGTGCGCGCCGATCAGCGTCGCGCGAAGGAGCACGGCATCACCGGTGTGCCCACCCTCGTGGTCGACGGCGGCCCGCCGGTCCCCGGCGTGCGACCCGTCGCGGATTTGCGCGCGCTGCTGCGCAAGGCGGCCCGGTGACGAGCTGACGCGGCGACTGCGGCGGCCGGTCTCCGCTCCACGCTCAGTGCCCCATTGGCTCGCGGCCCGGCCACGGCGGTCGACCAGGTCCTCACCACGGTGCCCGCTGCCGTCCGGCGCCGGGTTGGCGGGGCAGGTCACCGCCGCCCGCGTGCCTGGCGAGCGGATCCGTCCGCCGGCAGAGTCCTCAAGGCGGCCGGAAACACGAACGGCCGCTCTTAGAGCGGCCGTACTTTCGGGCGAACCGTCCGATCGTGATGATCAGTGCTGCCCTGCTGGTGCCCCCTGCAGGATTCGAACCTGCGCACACGGCTCCGGAGGCCGTTGCTCTATCCCCTGAGCTAAGGGGGCTCGCTGTGATGACAACTCTAGCAGGGGTCGGGGAGTGGGTTGCGCGCCCAGAGCGGCCACGGGGGCTTTCGGGGCATGGGGTGCCCCGAACGGCGGCGGCGGACAGGTCGAGGGCGTTAGTCTCACGGCCGTGAGTGAAACGTTGGGGCGGGTACTGGTCGTCGACGACGACGAGGTCATTCGGCAGCTCATCACCGTGAATCTGCAACTGGAGGGGTTCGAGGTCCACGGGGCCTCCGACGGGCAGGACTGCCTGGAGCGGGTCGAGGAGGTCGAGCCCGATGTCGTCACACTCGACGTCATGATGCCGCGGCTCGACGGCTGGGAGACCGCGCAGCGGCTGCGCGACGCCGAGCGCACCAGACACGTCAAGGTCGTGCTCATCACCGCGCGGGCGCAGGAGGCCGACCTGCGCCGCGGCCACGAGATCGGCGTCGACGCCTATCTCACCAAGCCGTTCGACCCGGCCGAGCTGATCGACGTCGTGCGCGACCTCGCCGGCGTCGGACCGGCCGACTAGGGCCGTGCCCGCGCCGACCCCCCCACCCGCCGGGGAGCGTCACGTCGAGGGGATGACCCCCCGTCGGCTGGACGCGCTGCTCCGCGCCGCCTGCGCCGCGGCCACCGGCCTGGACGCCGACGGATTGCCCGCGGCCGATCCCCGCAGAGTCCCCCCGGAACGGCCCGGCGACTACGCCACCGCGCTGCCGATGCGGCTGGCCGGGCCCCTCGGCCGTCCGGCCCGGGACGTCGCCGCCGATCTCGCCGCCGAACTGCGGACCCGTCCGCACGTGACCGCCGCCGTCGTGGACGGCCCCGGTTTCGTCAACGTGTCCCTCACCGCCGTCTCCCGGGTCTCCCTCCTGGCCGCGGCGGCCGAAGACGGCATGGCCTACCTGGCCGGGGCGCCCCTCGCCGAGATGACCACGGGGCCGGCGGCCGCGGCGTGGGCCGCCTCGGCCCTGGACCGCGCCGAGACGGTCGCCGCCGCCCGCGACTGGGCCCGCGCCGACGCGCGCCGGCGCATCGCCCTGGCCGCCGCCGGCGTCTCGGCGGCGCCCCGGCCGGGGGCGAGCCCCTGTCCGGCGCGACGGGACCCCGCCGCGCCGGTCGCCGCGGTGGGGGAGGGGGGCTGGCGCGATCCCCTGTTCGGCGCCGTGGACGTGGCCACCGAGGCCGCGCGGCTGCTGGCCGTCACGGGCGAGGCGAGCGCGCGGGTCGCGTTCTGCCGCTCGCTGCCCGAACGCCCCCGTCCCGGGGAGGAGACGGGGCCGGGCCTGCCCGCGCTCCCCACGGCCGACGCCCCGGGGCTCTGGGCGCGCCACGGCGGCGGTAACCCGGCCTTCGCCGTCCGCTACGCCCACGCCCACGCCCGTACGACGCTGGAGGTGTGGGCGCCCGCGCTCGGCCTGCCCCCCGCCGGGCACCCGTTCCCGGCGGGGCCGGATGTGGTCGCCGACCTGTCCGCGCCGCCCGCCGCCGCGCTCGTGGGCGCGCTGTTCGACGGACCGGGGACGCTGGCCACGGCGGCCCGGCGTAGCGAACCCCATATCCTGGTTCGATACCTGGAGGGCCTCGCCGCTGCCTACCATGAGTGGCGGGAGTCCTGTGATGTCGTCTTGGGGGAGAGCGGAGGCGCGACCGCGTCCGACGACGCGCGCGGAGAGGTCACCGCAGCCCGGCTCGGCGCCTGTGCGGCCGTGGCGGGCGTCCTACGCGCGGGACTGTCCCTGATCGGCGTGGCCGCGCCCACGAGGCTGTAGGCCCGCCGGACATCTGCTGTTCTCCGATCATTGCCACGCCCAGCCGAGAGTTGCCGCCATGAGCCGTTACGCCCACCCCGCAGGCCCACGCCACGCGGACGTGCTCCCCGAGGAGCACCCGCCGATCCCGCCCCACAGCCTGGTCGAGCTCGACGAGAAGGTGTGGCCGCGCACGGCACGGCGGGTCGACGGCGAGATCACCATCGGCGGCGTCGCCGTCAGCGAGCTCGCCCGCGAGTACGGGACGCCGCTGTTCGTCCTCGACGAGGAGGACTTCCGGGCGCGCGCCCGCGACTACCGGCTCGCCTTCGGCGACGCCGAGGCCGACGTCTACTACGCGGGCAAGGCCCTGCTCACCAAGGCCGTCGCCCGGTGGGTGCACGAGGAGGGCCTCAAGCTGGACGTGTGCAGCGGCGGCGAGCTCGCGGTCGCGCTGGCCGCGGGCTTCCCGCCCGAGCGCATCGGCATGCACGGCAACAACAAGTCCGAGGCCGAGCTCGCCCGCGCGATCGAGGTCGGCGTGGGCCGGATCATCGTCGACTCCTTCGACGAGATCGACCGGTTGGAGCGGTTGGCCGCCGCCCAGGGACGTGTGCCGCGCGTGCTCGTGCGCGTCACCACCGGTGTCGAGGCGCACACCCACGAGTTCGTCGCCACGGCGCACGACGACCAGAAGTTCGGGCTGGCGCTGAGCACCGGTGCCGCGGCGACCGCGGTGCGCCGCCTGCTGGCCTGCGATCACGTCGAACTGGTCGGCCTGCACTCCCACATCGGTTCGCAGATCTTCGACACCGCCGGGTTCGAGGTCGCGGCGCGCCGTCTCAGCGCCTTCCTCACCGAGATCCACCGCGAGCACGGGATCGTGCTGCCGGAGCTGGACCTTGGGGGTGGCCTGGGGATCGCCTACCTGCCCGGCGACCGCCCGTTGGAGCCGAAGGAGATCGCCGACAGTCTCCTGACGATCGTGCGACGCGAGTGCGAGGCGCACGGACTGCCGATGCCGCGTATCGCGGTGGAGCCGGGGCGCGCGATCGCGGGCCCGTGCGGGGTCACCGTCTACGAGGTCGGCACGATCAAGGACGTCGAGGGGATCCGCACCTACGTCAGCGTCGACGGCGGGATGAGCGACAACATCCGCACGGCGCTGTACGAGGCGGAGTACACCTGCGCCCTGGCGTCCCGCGCCGGGGAGGGGGCGCCGATGCTGTCCCGCCTGGTCGGCAAGCACTGCGAGAGCGGCGACATCGTCGTGCGCGACCTGTACCTGCCCGATGACCTGCGCACCGGTGACCTCGTGGCGGTGGCGGCCACCGGCGCCTACTGCCACTCCATGGCCAGCAATTACAACCACCTGCCCCGTCCGGCGGTGGTGGCGGTGCGCGACGGGAGCGCGCGCGTGCTGGTGCGGCGGGAGACCGAGGACGATCTCCTCCGCCTGGACGTAGGCTGAGTCCCGGCCACCCCCGGCCGGCCCTCACGGGCCCGGCGTGATCCGGATCGAAGTATGAGCGAAGAAGTGGGAGTCACCCCCTCATGGCACTGAAGGTGGCGCTGCTGGGTTGCGGCGTAGTGGGCTCGGAAGTGGTGCGGTTGATCCGCGAGCAGTCGTCCGAGCTGACCGCGCGCGTCGGGACGTCTCTGGAGATCGGAGGTGTCGCGGTGCGCCGGCTCGGGCGTGCCCGCGGCACGGGCCTGGACCCCGAGCTGTTCACCACGGACGCCATGGGGTTGGTGACACGCGAGGACATCGACCTGGTGGTCGAGGTCATCGGCGGGATCGAACCGGCCCGGTCGCTCATCCTCGCCGCGATCAAGTCCGGCAAGTCCGTGGTCACGGCGAACAAGGCGCTGCTGGCCGAGGACGGTGCCGCGATCCACGAGGCCGCGCGCGCCGCCGGGGTCGACGTCTACTACGAGGCGAGCGTGGCCGGCGCCATCCCGCTGCTGCGCCCGCTGCGCGACTCCCTCGCCGGCGACCGGGTGAACCGGGTGCTGGGCATCGTCAACGGCACCACGAACTACATCCTCGACCGGATGGACTCCCTCGGCGCGGGGTTCACCGAGTCGCTGGAGGAGGCGCAGTCGCTGGGCTACGCCGAGGCCGACCCCACGGCCGACGTCGAGGGGTTCGACGCGGCGGCCAAGGCGGCGATCCTCGCCCGGCTGGCCTTCCACACCCAGGTCACGGCGGCCGACGTGCACCGTGAGGGCATCACCGAGGTGACGGCCGGCGACATCGCCAGCGCCAAGGACATGGGCTGCGTCGTGAAACTGCTCGCGATCTGCCAGCGCTCCGAGGACGGGGCGTCGGTGGGGGTGCGCGTCCACCCGGTGATGCTGCCGCGCGAGCATCCGCTGGCCAACGTCACCGAGGCCTACAACGCGGTGTTCGTCGAGGCGGAGTCGGCCGGCCGGCTGATGTTCTACGGGGCCGGCGCGGGAGGGGCGCCCACCGCCAGCGCGGTGCTCGGCGACATCGTCGCCGTGGCGCGCAACAGGCTCGCGGGCACCTCCGTCGCCGACGGGGGCGAGGACGCCGGGCTGCCGGTGCACCCGATGGGCGAGACCGTCACCAGCTACCACGTCTCCCTGGACGTCGCGGACCGGCCGGGGGTGCTGGCCCGCGTCGCCGAGGTGTTCGCGGCCAACGGCGTGTCGATCAAGAACGTGCGCCAGGAGGGGATGGGCGAGGACGCCCAGCTCGTCCTGGTCAGCCACCGGGCTCCCGACGCGGCGCTGTCGGCAACGGTGGAACAGCTCAGGGAGCTGGACATGGTGCGTTCGGTGGCCAGCGTCATGCGCGTCGAGACGTTCAGCGACAGGTGACGTCGACGCCGCGGGCGGGCTTCGGGCCGGTCCGCGGCGCCGCCGCCGTTCCACCTGCCGAGATGAGGGGCGGCCGGATTCCGTCCCGCTTCCGCGACGCCCTAGACTCGGAGCAGATCACGAGGCCGCGCGGTGGCCTGTTCCGGGTGTCCATTGGCGTCGGCTGTGCCGACCCGTTGGTGCGCGCCGCCTCCTGACCGGTTTCCACCGTCTGTACCACCCATCGAAAGGGCCCTGTCGTGAGCATGGCACGGGCGTGGCGAGGGGTCGTCGAGGAATATCGCGACCGTCTTCCCGTCACGGCGAACACCCCGGTCGTCACCCTGCTTGAGGGCGGAACGCCGCTGGTACCCGCGACGCGGGTGTCGGAGCTGACGGGGTGTGAGGTGTTCCTCAAGGTCGAGGGGCTCAACCCCACCGGCTCCTTCAAGGACCGGGGCATGACCATGGCCATCACGAAGGCGGCCGAGGACGGGGCGAAGGCCGTCATCTGCGCCTCGACCGGTAACACCAGCGCCAGCGCCGCGGCGTACGCGGTGCGCGCCGGGATGACCTGCGCGGTGCTGGTCCCGCAGGGCAAGATCGCCATGGGCAAGCTCGCCCAGGCGCTCGTGCACGGCGCGAAGCTGCTCCAGGTCGACGGCAACTTCGACGACTGCCTCGAACTGGCCCGCAAGCTCTCCGTGGACTACCCGGTGGCGCTGGTCAACTCGGTCAACCCCTACCGGCTCCAGGGACAGAAGACCGCGTCGTTCGAGATCGTCGACGCCCTCGGGGACGCCCCCGATGTCCACTGCCTGCCGGTCGGCAACGCCGGCAACATCACCGCCTACTGGATGGGCTACAAGGAGTACGCCGCCGACGGCGTGTCCACCCGCACTCCGCGCATGTTCGGTTTCCAGGCCAGTGGCGCCGCGCCGATCGTCAACGGCGAGCCGGTCCTCCAGCCGCGCACGATCGCCACGGCCATCCGCATCGGCAACCCCGCCTCCTGGCAGTCCGCGGAGAAGGCGCGCGACGAGTCCGGCGGGCGTATCGACGCGGTGACCGACCGGCAGATCCTCGCGGCCTACCGGCTGCTCGCGGCCGAGGAGGGCGTGTTCGTCGAGCTGGCCTCCGCCGCCAGCGTCGCCGGCCTGATGCAGGCGGTCGAGGCCGGGCGGATCGAGCGGGGCAGCCGCGTCGTGTGTACCGTGACCGGCAATGGGCTGAAGGACCCCGACTGGGCGCTGGCCGGAGCCTCGTCGGCGACGACGGTCCCGGTCGACGCGCATGCCGCGGCGACGGCCCTCGGCCTGGCCTGACTCGTATTCCGCCCGTCGGGCGGACCCGTCCCATCCCCACCTCTCCTCCGGAGCCAGCGCATGCCCCGACCGCGCCGCACCGCGGTGCACGTCCGCACCCCGGCGACCAGTGCCAACCTCGGCCCGGGCTTTGACGCCCTGGGCCTGGCATTGGAGCTGTACGACGAGATCGAGGTCCGTCTCCGCGACGACGAGCGCGTCGTCGTCGAGGTCGACGGCGAGGGCGCGGGGGAGCTGCCCCAGGACGAGCGCCACCTCGTCGTCCGCGCGATGCGCGAGACGTTCGAGGCGGCGGGCGAGCGGCTTCCCGGCCTGGAGCTGCGTTGCCGCAACCGCATCCCGCACGGACGCGGGCTGGGATCCTCGGCCGCGGCGATCGTCGCAGGGGTGAGCGCGGCGACGACGCTGCTGGGCGGCGGCGACCCCGAGACCGGTGAACTCGACCGGGATCGGGTGTTCCAGCTCGCCGCGGACATCGAGGGACACCCTGACAACGTGGCCCCTTGTGTCCACGGAGGTTTCGCGATCGCCTGGCGCGGGGAAAAGGCGTGGCGAGTGCTGTCCGTACCGCCCTCGCCGCGGTTGCGGCCCGTGGTCTGTATCCCTGGGGAGCGTCTGTCCACCGAGCGCGCTCGTGGGCTCCTGCCGACCTCGGTTCCACACGGTGACGCGGCGTTCTCGGCGGGGCGTGCCGCGCTGCTGGTGGCGGCCGTTTCCGGTCACCCCGAGCTGTTGTTCGAGGCGACCGAGGATCGGCTGCACGAGTCCTACCGGGCACCGGCCATGCCGGCCAGTGCCGAACTCATCCGTACGCTGCGTGAGCGCGACCGCTTGGCCGCGGTCGTGTCGGGGGCCGGGCCGACCGTGCTGGTCCTCGGCCACGTTCCCGACGCTGACGTTGAGACGGACAGGGAGCGCCGTCCGGTGCAAAACAGTGATGATCTAGCGGATTCAATTCAAGAACGAACGGGTACGGGTTGGCACATACGCCCCTTAAGAATCGATCCGGCAGGGGTATGTATCAGTTCTCCCCGTTCATAGACTTGTGTCGAGGAATAGCTGTGGGCTCCGGTGATGTTAGGCTAGGTGAAGCACCAGATGCCCCAATGCGGGGCGTGTGCTCATCCGCCACAGTGTCTTCCGCGCCTTCCGCGCAAGTGGTCTCTCCGGTCTCTTCCGCGCGAGCGCTGCGCACGGTCGCCACTGTGTCGAGTTCACGGCGCACCCGTGGCTCTGCCCGGCTCATCGAGCCCTCGTTCTCCTCGCACGAGGACGACAGGAAGGTCCCCGGGCAGCACCATCGAGCCCATCGCCCCACTGTCTGGCTGTACCCAGAGCCCGCCGCGATTGGGTAAGGACCGCTTCAGCGGTTTTGCACATCCAGGTGGGGCACGCCCGACCCGGCCCCTGCCGGTTCGCACCACCGGGCTGGCCGTTAGAGCACGCAGACGGCCTCAGCCCGCTCCTTGGGAAGGACCCTTAGTGAGCGACACCACCGAACTCCACACGGACGCGGCGGTCAGTACGCACAATCCGACCGCGCCCAGTGCGGATGCCGGCGACGCCGCACCCCCGGCCGGTAAGAGCACGTCCTCGCGCTCCCGGAGCCGTTCCGGTGGCACCGGGCTGTCCGCGCTGAAGCTTCCCGAGCTCCAGCGTCTGGCGTCGAGTCTCGGTATCACGGGTACGGGGCGCATGCGCAAGAACGACATCATCTCGGCCATCGAGGCCAAGCAGGGCGGTCCGGTCGCCGCGCCGACCGTCAGATCCGCGAAGAAGGCCGATACCGCGGCTACAAGCGGTAATGTCGGTTCCACCGACGGTCCGGCTCAGAGCCGGCGTTCCAGCAGGAAGACCTCCGAGAAGGAGGGCGAGCCCGCCCAGGACGCCGTCAAGAGCGAGGCTCCGGCGGTGACCGAGACGTCGGGCGACAGCCCTGCCGAGCAGACCGACCGTTCCGAGCGGCCCGCCCGTAGCCGTCGGTCGTCCCGTAAGCGCGGGGACGACAACAGCGTCCAGCAGGCGCCGCCCGACGGCACCGAATCCTCTACCTCCGCGAGCAGCGTGACCAAGACATCCAGCACCACGCAGACCAGCGGTTCCGAGTCCAACCAGTCCGGCCAGAACGGACAGGGTGGGGGCCGCGAGCGTCAGCGCAACCGGCGCAACCGCGACGACCGCCGCGCCAACCGTGACGACAACGCCGCCGAACAGCCACGGGGCGGCGCCCAGCAGGACGGGGGCCGCGGTGGCAGCGGACCCTCCGACGACGACGACTTCGGCGGTGGCCGTCGTCGGGGCCGGCGGCGCGACCGGCGCGACCGCCGGGGCCGCGACCGCCAGGAGCCGGAGCCCGTCATCAGCGACGACGACGTGCTGCTGCCCGTCGCCGGCATCCTGGACATCCTCGACAACTACGCCTTCGTGCGCACCACCGGCTACCTGCCCGGCGCCAACGACGTCTACGTCTCCCTGGCCCAGGTCCGCAAGCACGGTCTGCGCAAGGGCGACGCGATCACCGGCGCCGTCCGTCAGCCGCGCGAGGGGGAGCGCCGCGAGAAGTTCAACGCGCTGGTCCGCCTCGACACGATCAACGGCATGGCGCCCGAGCAGGCGCGCAACCGTCCCGAGTTCTCCAAGCTCGTCCCCCTGTACCCGCAGGAGCGGCTGCGCCTGGAGACCGAGCCGAACATCCTGACGACGCGCATCATCGATTTGATCGCGCCTATCGGTAAGGGACAGCGCGGCCTCATCGTCTCCCCGCCCAAGGCGGGTAAGACGATGGTGCTCCAGGCGATCGCCAACGCGATCACCGAGAACAACCCCGAGTGCCACCTCATGGTCGTCCTCGTCGACGAGCGGCCCGAAGAGGTCACCGACATGCAGCGCACGGTCAAGGGCGAGGTCATCCCCTCCACTTTCGACCGGCCGGCCGAGGACCACACCACCGTCGCCGAGCTCGCCATCGAGCGGGCCAAGCGGCTGGTCGAGATGGGCCTGGACGTCGTGGTGCTGCTCGACTCCATCACCCGGCTGGGTCGCGCCTACAACCTCTCCGCACCGGCGAGCGGGCGCATCCTGTCCGGTGGTGTCGACTCCACGGCGCTGTACCCGCCGAAGCGCTTCTTCGGCGCCGCCCGCAACATCGAGAACGGCGGCTCCCTGACGATCCTCGCCACGGCGCTGGTCGAGACCGGCTCGCGCATGGACGAGGTCATCTTCGAGGAGTTCAAGGGCACCGGCAACATGGAGCTGAAGCTCAACCGGGGCCTGGCCGACAAGCGGATCTTCCCGTCGGTGGACGTCGAGGCGTCCAGCACCCGCAAGGAGGAGATCCTGCTGTCGAGCGGGGAGCTGAACATCATCTGGAAGCTCCGCCGCGTGCTGCACGCGCTCGACACCCAGCAGGCCCTGGAGCTGCTGTTGGAGAAGATGCGCGAGACCAAGAGCAACGCGGAGTTCCTGCTCCAGATCCAAAAGACCACGGTCGGTCCGAACGACCACTGATCGGTCCGTGTCCGAAGGCGGCCCTTCCCCGATGGGGAGGGCCGCTTTTGTTTCGTCCCAGTTCGCGAGGGCGCGCTGCTGGGGAAGGAGTGGTCCCGTCCGTCCCACGCAGTGACCGGTGACACATTTGTCGCTTTACTGGCGTGAGGAGGGCGGTCTATCGTCCCACCATCCGTGAACCCGGTCATGGCCCCACCCCCAGGGAGCACAGCGGATGGACAACCTCGCCCTGCTCGGACTGTTCGCCCTCGCCCCCATCCTCGTCGTCGGTGTGCTCCTGGTCGGCCTGCGCTGGCCGGCCGCCTACGCGATGCCCATCGGCTACCTGGTGGTGGTGGCCGTGGCGACGCTGCTCTGGGGGGTGCGCTGGCAGGTCGTCGTGGCCTCCACCATCCAGGGGCTGATCCTCGCGGTGGGGCTGCTCTACATCATCTTCGGAGCGCTGCTGCTGTTGGCGACCCTCACCAAGAGCGGCGCCATCCACACCATCCGGGCGACCTTCACCGGCATCAGCCCGGACCGCCGGGTCCAGGCGGTGATCATCGGCTGGCTGTTCGGTGGTTTCATCGAGGGGGCCTCGGGGTTCGGCACCCCGGCCGCGGTCGTCGCGCCCCTGCTGCTCGCGCTGGGTTTTCCCGCGATGGCGGCGGTGTTCGTCGGCCTGATCATCCAGAGCACCCCGGTCAGCTTCGGCGCCGTCGCGACCCCCATCCTCGTCGGTGTGAACGGCGGGCTGTCCGGCTCGGCCGAGGTGGCCGCGCGGGCCGGGGAACTGGGGGTGGCCGTTCCGGAGCTGGTGGCCCGGATCGGCTGGGAGACGGTCGTGCTGCACGCGCTCACCGGGACGGTGATCCCCGTCTTCCTCTGCTGCATGCTGTGCGGCTTCTACGGTGGGCGCCGCAGGTTCGCCGACGGCCTTGAGGTGCTGCCCTTCGCGCTGTTCGCCGGGCTGGCCCTGACGGTCCCCTCGGTGCTGTTCAACCGTTTCCTCGGGGTGGAGTTCACCTCCCTGCTCGGCGGACTGACCGGCCTGTTCATCGTGGTGGCCGCGGCCAGGCGCGGTTTCCTGATGCCCAAGACCACGTGGGACTTCCCGCCCCGAGAGGAGTGGCCCGCCCGGTGGAGCGGCCGGCTGCGGCCCGGCGACGGCGACGTCGAGGTGGGGGAGACCGGCCGCATGGGCGTGGCGCGGGCCTGGGCCCCCTACCTGATGGTCGCCGCGATCCTGGTGGCCACCCGGACCGTGCCGTGGCTGAAGGAGACGCTGTCCGCGGTGCAGGTGGGGGTGGGCGACCTGTTCGGCACCTCCATCGGTGAGGCGGTCCAGCCGCTGTACTCCCCGGGCGGCGTCTTCATCCTCGTCTGCCTCGTCACCTGCCTGCTCCACCGGATGAGCCGGGCGCGCGTCGCCGCCGCGTGGCGGATGGCCGGCGGCCAGCTCGCCGGCGCGGCGGTGGCGCTGCTGTGCGCCGTGCCGCTGGTCCGGGTGTTCATCAACAGCGGGCCGGAGTTCGGCGCGGAGATGACGGCGAGCATGCCGCTCACGCTCGCGGAGGGCGCGGCCGGGCTGGCCGGCGCCTCCTGGCCGTTGCTCGCGCCGTGGATCGGCGCGCTGGGGGCCTTCGTGGCGGGCAGCAACACCGTCTCCAACCTGATGTTCTCGCTGTTCCAGTTCTCCACCGGGGAGCGGATCGGCGTGGCACCGGAGACGGTGGTGGCGGCGCAGGCGGTCGGTGGCGCGGCGGGCAACATGGTGACCGTGCACAACGTCGTCGCGGCCTCGGCGGTGGTGGGACTGGCCGGGCGCGAGGGGGACATGATCCGCCAGACCCTCCTGCCCCTGGCCTACTACCTGGTGATGGCCGGTGCGCTGGCCTACCTGATGACCTACGGGATCGGCCTCAACCCGGGCCTGGGGGTGCTGGCGGCGCTGCTCGTGGTGCTCGCGGCGGTGGTGGTCCGGATGCGCGCCACCGCGGCCCGCTGAGCCGGCGCCCGGACAGGGACGGCTCCGACCGCCGCTTCATCGGCCACGCGCGGGGCACGCGGGGCCGCCGGCGTCCGGCCGCGGGAGGGGAGGTGGCCGGGAGAGGCCGCTGGGGGCTGATCCGAGTAGTCATTCCCGTGTTCCGTTCGCCAAAAACGGTCGTCCGTGGTGGGATTCCAGTCGATGACCAGCAAACGATGGCTCGCGCCGGCCACGGTGGGCGCGGCGGGTGTGGGAGCACTGCTTCTCGTCCAGGTGCTCCAGCCGGTCGTGTGGCCCGGTTCACCGTTCGCGGCCGGCGCCCCCACCCGTGTCGTGGCCCAGATGGTCCCCGCGCCTCCCCGGTTGTCCTCGCACGAGCGCGCCCACCTGCAACACGTGCTCGACGAGGTCGTCACAGAGGGCTCCAGCGGTGCCGTGGCCCAGCTCGTCGAGACGGGGAAGGGCGGATCCGACTCCTGGACCGGGGTGGCGGGGGTCGCCGACAGGTCGACGGGTGCGCCCGTCGATCCCGACGCGCACTTTCGCATCGCCAGCCTGTCCAAGCCCTTCGTCGCCGCCACCCTGCTCCAGCTCGTCGGGGAGGGGCGGGCGGAACTCGACGACACCGTCGAACAGCACCTGCCCGGCCTGGTCGACGGCGGCGCGCAGATCACCCTGGAGATGCTGCTCAGCCACACCAGCGGCCTGTTCAGCTACAACCGGGCCATGCCCCCCGTCGTCGAGGATCCGCTGCGCCGCTGGGAACCCGCCGAGCTCGTCGAGATCGCCGAGGAGCAGGGCCCGGTGTTCGAACCGGGCACCGACGTGGCCTACTCCAACATCAACTACGTGCTGGCCGCGCTGGTGATCGAGAGCGTCACCGGCCGTCCCTACGCGCAGGAGGTGAGGGAGCGGATCATCGAACCGCTGGGGCTCACCGGGACCTCGATCCCCGAGGGGCCGGAGATGCCCGAGCCCGTCCTGCGGGCCTATCTCGCGATCCGCCCCGCGCCGGGAGCGCCCCCCGAGCCGGTCGGCATCACCGAGTTCGACCCCAGCCGCTGGTACGGAACCGCGCAGATCGTCTCCACGGTCACCGACGTCAACCGCTTCTACACGGCGCTGTTCGAGGGGGAGGTCCTCGACGAGGGGATGCTGACGGAGATGCTCAAGGTCCGCGCGACCGACGAGCAGGGGGTCGGCTACGGGCTGGGCCCGCGCAGGCAGACCCTCTCCTGTGGGGTGCGGGTGTGGATGCACTCGGGCAACATCTCGGGGTACCGCACGTGGACCGTCCACACCGCGGACCGCCACGTCACCCTGTTCCAGGCCCGGTTCGCCGAGGATCCCGATCCGCCCGCCTGGAAGCTGATCGAGGCCGCGCTGTGCCCGTCGGAGCGGTCCGCGACCGCGCCCCCGGACGGTGGGCGGTCCCCGGAGCCCACCCCGGTTCCGCGCCCCTCGGAGCCCTCGCCGGAGGGCGGTTACGACCTTCCTCCGCCTCGCCGGGAATACGAGCTGGACAGTTGAGGTTTGAAGGTCTGGCAAACTGGTATATCGACCGCCGCGGTACCGGTTCACGCATGCCCGCAGCGGCCCCCCGGCCACACGGCGCACATGCGTCCGGCGACCGCACCTAGCGAGGAGATCCACGTGAAAGCCGACATCCACCCCGAGTACGTCGTCACCCAGGTGACCTGCACCTGCGGTAACACGTTCACCACCCGCAGCACCGCCACCAGCGGCACCATCCGTGCCGACATCTGCTCCGCCTGCCACCCGTTCTACACGGGCAAGCAGAAGATCATGGACACCGGTGGCCGGGTCGCCCGCTTCGAGAAGCGTTTCGGCAAGCGCAAGTAGCGCCGAGCCTCGCGGCGCCGGGCCACGCGCGGTCGCGCGTGGCCCGGCGCCGCGGCGATGGGTTCGACGGACGGCAGCGTGCCGTCCCAGGCAGGCGCAGGCCACACCACACGCTTTCGATGGGGACGAAGAAGTGAAGCTGGACGACCTTCTCGGTGAGTACTACGAGCTGGAACAGCAGCTCGCGGATCCCGCCGTGCACGCTGATCAGTCCCAGGCGCGCAGGCTGGGCAAACGCTACTCCGAGCTCACCCCCATCATCACGGCCTACCGTGAACTCCTCCAGGTCGAGAGCGACATCGAGGCCGCCGAGGAGCTCGCGACCGAGGACCCCTCCTTCGCGGAGGAGGCCAAGCAGCTCGCCGTCCAGAAGGAGGAGCTGACCGAGCGTCTGCGCCGGCTGCTCATCCCGCGCGACCCCAACGACGACAAGGACGTCATCCTTGAGGTCAAGGCCGGCGAGGGCGGTGAGGAGTCCGCCTTGTTCGCCGGCGACCTCGTCCGGATGTACCTGCGCTACTCCGAGCGGCAGGGCTGGAAGACCGAGATCATCGACGCCACCCACTCCGATCTGGGTGGCTACAAGGACATCACGATCGCGGTCAAGGCCAAGGCCGGTGCCGAGCCCGGCCGCGGTGTGTGGAACCAGCTGAAGTTCGAGGGCGGGGTCCACCGCGTGCAGCGGGTCCCGGTCACCGAGTCGCAGGGCCGCATCCACACCTCGGCGGCGGGCGTGCTCGTGGTCCCCGAGGCCGAGGAGGTCGAGGTCGAGATCCACGACAACGACCTGCGCATCGACGTCTACCGTTCCTCCGGCCCCGGCGGGCAGAGCGTCAACACCACCGACTCCGCGGTGCGCATCACCCACCTGCCCACCGGCATCGTGGTGTCGTGCCAGAACGAGAAGAGCCAGTTGCAGAACAAGGAGCAGGCCATGCGCGTGCTCCGGGCGCGGCTCCTCGCCGAAGCCCAGGCCAGCGCCGACGCCGAGGCGCAGGCCGAGCGCAAGAGCCAGGTCCGCACGGTCGACCGCTCCGAGCGGGTGCGCACCTACAACTTCCCCGAGAACCGCATCTCCGACCACCGGGTCGGCTACAAGGCCTACAACCTCGACCAGGTGCTCGACGGCGACCTGAGCGGTGTGCTCCAGGCCCTGATGGACGCGGACACCAAGGAGAGGCTGGAACAGGCGTCGTAATGAACTTCCTGCTCGACGAAGTCGCGCGGGCCACGCTGCGGCTGGCCGAAGCCGGTGTCGCCTCGCCTCGTACCGACGCCGAGGAGCTGGCGGCGTTCGTGCACGGTGTTCGTCGAGGAGAGTTGCACAACGTCCCCGACGGCGACTTCGACGCCCTGTACTGGGAGTGTGTCGCGCGGCGGGCCGCCCGGGAGCCGTTGCAGCACATCACCGGACGGGCGTTCTTCCGCTACCTGGAGCTCCAGGTCGGTCCCGGCGTGTTCGTCCCGCGCCCCGAGACCGAGATCATGGTCGGCTGGGCCATCGACACGCTGCGCGCGATGGACGTCGCCGACCCGCTGGTCGTCGACCTGGGCACCGGCTCCGGCGCCATCGCGATCTCCATCGCGCAGGAGGTGCCCCGCTCCCGCGTCCACGCCGTCGAGATCGACTCCGCGGCGCTCGCCTGGGCCCGGCGCAACATCGACTCCAGCGGGCACGCCGATCGCGTCACCGCGCACCAGGGGGACATGCGAACGGCGCTGCCCGAGTTCGACGGGCGGGTCGACCTGCTCATCAGCAACCCCCCCTACGTGCCCACGCGGGAGGCCGGACAGATCCCGCCCGAGGTGCGCAACTACGACCCGGCCCCGGCACTGTGGTCGGGGGCCGACGGCCTGGACATGATCCGCGAGCTGGAGCGGGTCGGCCGACGGTTGCTGCGCCCCGGCGGGGCCATGGCCATCGAGCACGGCGACGGCCAGGGGATCGACATTCCCCGACTGTTCCCCGAGGAACTCGGCTGGCGCGACGTGCGCAACTGCAAGGACCTCGCGCACCGCGACCGTTTCGTCGTGATGCGCCGGGCCGACGACTGACGCGCCCGCGGAGACCCGCGGTCCCCGGGACCGAGCCCCCGCCGGCGCGTCGCAGCGACGTCAAGAGCGAACAATCGGAAAGGCGGGTCATGAGCCGCAGTTACGACTGCTCCGGCGACGAGGAACGCGCGAGCGGGATCTCCGACGCGGCCTCCAGCGTGCGCAGGGGCGAGCTGGTGGTGCTACCGACGGACACGGTCTACGGCATCGGCGCCGACGCGTTCAGCCCCACCGCCGTCGCGCGCCTGCTCCAGGCGAAGGGACGGGGCAGGGACATGCCCCCGCCCGTGCTGGTCGGATCGGTGCGGGCCGCCCACGCCCTCATCGACGATCTGGGCAGCCACGGCCAGGACCTCATCGAGGAGTTCTGGCCGGGACCGCTGACGATCGTCTGCGCCGCGACACCGAGCCTGTCGTGGGACCTCGGTGACACCAAGGGGACGGTCGCGGTGCGCATGCCGATGCACCCGGTGGCGCTGGAGCTGCTGAAGGAGGTCGGCCCGATGGCGGTCAGCAGCGCGAACATCTCCGGCCGGCCGGCCGCGACGACCGCGGCCGACGCCCGGGCCCAGCTCGGCGACAGCGTCGCGGTCTACCTCGACGGCGGCCCCTGCGCGGACGACGTCCCCTCCACGATCGTGGACCTCACCTACGCGGTGCCCCGGGTCCTGCGCGACGGCGCGATCCCGATCGAGCGCCTGCGCGCGGTCTGCGGTACGGTCATCGGCACCACCGCGCCCGCGGCCAAGCCCGACCCCGAGGTTCACGACCCGGGCGCCGCTGAGGCCGCCTCCGCGGAGAAGGCGACGGAATCCGACCCGCGGGGAACCGAAGACCGAGGAGCCGGAGGACACGAACCCAAGGCGGAGTGAACAGATCCGGCCGCCCGCCCGATGCGGGAGAAGCCGGGGCAAGCGCCCCCGAGTAGTGCTAGCGTCGGGGGCATCCTCAGACCCACCCCGTGTCACGCCGTCGATTCGGCGTGCCGGGCGCATGGAAGGCTCTCGGAAAAGCCGTGCGTGAGTACGCGCTGACGTTCATCATCGCCGTGGCGGTCACCTATCTGCTGACCCCCTTCGTCCGGCGTGCCGCGATCACCTTCGGGGCGGTCCCCCCGGTGCGCGACCGCGACGTGCACACCGAACCGATCCCACGGCTGGGCGGTATCGCGATGTACGGCGGGTTCGCCGCGGCGCTGCTGATCTCGGCGCAGCTCCCGCACCTCCAGGAGGTCTTCCTCGGGCCCACCTGGCGTGGGCTGCTCATGGCGGGGGGGCTGATCACCGTCATCGGGGTGATCGACGACCGCTGGGGGATGGACCCCATCAGCAAGCTGGCCGGTCAGATCGCGGCGGCGGGGATCCTGGTCTGGCAGGGGGTGCAGCTGCTGTGGCTGCCGTTGCCGGGCACGACCCTCATCCTCGGCCCGGAACTGGGCGCGGTCATGTCGGTGCTGCTGATCGTGGTCACCATCAACGCGGTGAACTTCGCCGACGGCCTGGACGGGCTGGCGGCCGGGATCGTGGCCATCTCGGCGTTCGCCTTCTTCGCCTACTACTACGTCGTCGCGGTCGACAAGGGGTTCGACCGCCAGTCCTATCCCGCGATGATCGCGATCATCCTGGCGGGGGTGTGCATCGGTTTCCTGATGCACAACTTCAATCCGGCGCGGGTCTTCATGGGCGACACCGGGTCGATGCTCATCGGCCTGCTCCTGGCCTCCATCACCATCACGGTGACCGGCCAGTTCGACGTCAACGCCTCCCGCGAGTTCAACGCCGGCGGCCTGGTGGTCTTCCTGCCGATCCTGCTCCCGCTGCTGGTGCTGGCGCTGCCGCTGGCCGACCTGGTGCTGGCGGTGGTCCGCCGCACCCTGGCCGGCAAGTCGCCGTTCGCCCCGGACAAGAAGCACCTGCATCACCGGCTTCTTGAGCTGGGACACTCCCACGCCCGGGCGGTCCTGCTGATGTACCTGTGGGCGGCCATCATCGCCTTCGCGTCGGTGTCCCTGTCGGTCTTCGACCAGCCGTCCATGGTCCTTGCGGTGACCACCCTGGTGGCCATCTGCGCCGTGGGACTGATCACGTTGCCCCGGCTCCAGCGCCGAAAATCCCGTTTGCAGGGGGATGCAGAGGTCACGGAACATCACAATTCATGAGCATGCCCGGAAACTCGTACAGAACAGGTGCTACGCACGGGTAAAAAGAGAGGGTGAGATGTCAAGGGCATGGAGTCCTTGGACGCGCTGGCCAGGGGTCATCGTGTCGGGCGCCGCGCCCCGGGGCCTCCCGTGAAACGACGTTACGGGATACCCCGTGCTGGCATCGGAAAACCTTGTGATAGCTTTCACGAGCAGGCAACCCCATTTTTGACCCCACCGGAGTTCACGCATGCAGGAACACGACGCCAAGGTTCTCCGCGGCGCCGCGATTCCCACTCTGATCGTCGGAGCCGGCTGTACCGCCGTGTTCTCGGCGATCTCGGGCGTGCCCGGCGCCATCGGCGCCGTGGTGGCACTCCTCTTGGTCCTCGCCTTCTTCGGGGTCAGTGGTTTCGTGGTGGCCAAGATCACCAAGCGCAACCCTGACCTTTTCATGCCGGCCACGTTGGGCGGCTTCCTCGTCAAGGCGGTCGTCCTGGCCGTCGCGCTGGTGCTGCTGCGCGGCAGCGACTCGGTGACCTGGATGGACACCACGGCCTTCGCGGCCGGCGCGCTGCTCGGCGTGATCGCCTGGCTGGCCGGGCACGTGCGTGTCATCGCCACCTCCAAGAGCCTGCACGTCGATCCCGTCCCGAGCGCGGTTTCCCCTGGTGCGGAGTCCGGGCATGAGACCACGTGATGCGCGTGACGCGCGATGTGCGATGGTCCGCGCCCCCCTCGTGCCGATCGGAGCGAGATGAGCGGGCCGCGCGAGACTCCGGGGAAGCGCCACGACCAGACCCCCGAGAACGTCGACGAGCCCAAGGTCGACGGCATGCACGTGGTCTCCCTGCTCATGTCGGGCATGATCGTGTGGGGCGGTGCGGGCTGGCTGCTGGACCGATTAACGGACCACCAGGCGCTCTTCCTGCCCATCGGACTCCTTCTCGGAATGGGCCTGGGCCTGTACATGGTCTTCCTTCGACTGCACCCGCGGTCCTAGGACCGGCCCTCTTCAGCCGCCTCGGCGCCTGGCCGGGGTTCACCGGTGCGGGCGAGGGGGCGACCGACTCCGCGGCCGCGCCGCAGACATCTCCGCAGACCGTCGCTTCCGGTCCGCTCAGAACTGACCAGATCCTCTTGATTCACGACGGAAGGGTTCGCCGTGAGTGCTGACACGCTCAACCTCGCTGCCGAGGGCGGTGGTGGTCTGTTCACACCGGGAGGCCCCGGGTTCGAGGCCCCCTCCGTCGGGATCTTTTTCCCGTCCCCGTGGGCCGACTACAACCTCCCCTACACCGGCGGCTTCAACAAGTACGTGGTCCTCCTCCTGGTGGCCACGGCCTTGGTGGCGCTGTTCCTGTGGTGGACGGCCCGCAGGCAGTCGGTGGTTCCCGGCCGCTCCCAGGGCATCGGTGAACTGACCTTCCTCTTCGTCCGCGACCAGATCTCGCGGCCGATGATGGGGGTCAAGGGCGACAAGTACATGCCCCTGCTGCTGTCGCTCTTCCTGTTCGTGTTCGCGATGAACGTCATGGGGCTCATCCCCTTCCTGCAGCTTCCGGTCACGAGCAACCTGTCCTACCCGGCGGGTCTGGCCGCGATCGTCTACATCACCTTCATCGTGGTGGGCATCCGGGCGCAGGGCGGGGTCGCCAAGTACTTCAAGGGCGCCGTGGTCCCCTCGGGCGCACCGTGGTGGATTCTGCCCATCCTCGTGCCGATCGAGATCATCTCCAACTTCCTGATCCGGCCGGCCACCCACGCCATCCGTGTGTTCGCGACCATGTTCGCCGGCCACCTGCTGCTGGCGACCTTCGCGGCCGCCGGCTGGTACATGTTCAACCCTGCCGCGGGCCCGCTGTTCGGCACCATCTCGGTGCTGTTCTCCGGTGCCTCGCTGCTGGCCTTCATCGTGTTCACCGCCTTCGAGCTGGTGATCATGTTCCTTCAGGCCTTCGTGTTCACGCTCCTCGCGGCGCTGTACATCGGCCAGGCGCAAGAGGCCCACTGATCCGGTAGGTCTCTGCGGAGATTCTTCGACTTCCACCGCCCAGCGCGCCCGACCGGGTCGCGCACGACCCAGATGGCCCCCGGGCCACGATTCTCAAGGAGAAACAATGGAAGGCAGCCTGAACGTCATCGGTTACGGCATCAGCGTCATCGGTGCCGGCATCGGTGTGGGCATCGTGTTCGGTATGGGCATGCAGGCCATCGCCCGCCAGCCCGAGGCCCGTGGCCCCCTCCAGACCAACATCTACATCGGTTTCGCCCTGATCGAGGCCCTTGCCCTGCTCGGCTTCGTTCTCGCGTTCGCCATCCAGTAGGCGTACCGGCGAAGGAAGTAGGCAACCGAACGTGAAGGGGCGCTGACCATGTTGGGCCTGGCCGCCGAAGAGAACGTTCTGCGGATCCACATCGACGAACTCGTCTTCGGCCTCATCGCCTTCGCTCTGATCTTCGGTCTGGTGTACAAGTACGCCGTTCCGCGGATCACGAAGATGCTCGACGAGCGCGCCGACTCTATCGAAGGCGGTATCGAGCGGGCGAAGAACGCCGAGGCTGAAGCCGAGGAACTGCGGCAGCAGTACAAGGAAAAGCTGGAAGAGGCACATCGGTCCTACGCAGCCGAGCTGCAGAAGGCCGGTGAGCAGCGTGCCGCCATCATCGCGGAGGCGAAGGAGGAGGCCCAGGTCGAGGCGCGTCGCATCATCGAGGCGGCGCACGCTCAGATCGAGGCCGACCGCCAGCAGGCGCTCCAGCAGCTCCGCACCGAGATCGGCGCGCTGTCCACGGACCTCGCCACCCGTATCGTGGGCGAGACCCTCAGCGACAGCGCCGCCCAGAGCCGGGTCATCGACCGGTTCCTGGACGAGCTGGAGCAGGGCGCCACCGCTCAGCAGCAGGCTGAGGTGCGCTGATGCGGGGGGCCAGCCGAGTCTCGCTGGAAGAGGTGACGCGGCGCCTCGAGGCCGTGCTGTCGTCGTCCGACCCCGCCGCGCTGGGACGCGAGCTCTTCGAGGTCGTGTCGCTCCTTGAGCGGGAGCACTCCCTGCGGCGGTGGCTGGCCGACCCGGCCAACGCTTCTGAGAGCAAGTCCGGGCTGATCGGCCGGCTGCTGGAGAACAAGGTGTCGCCGACCACGGTCATCGTGGTCAGTGACATCGTCCAGGCCAGGTGGTCGAAGGCCCGCGACATGGTCGAGGCGACGGAGCGGGCCGCCGTGTTCGCCACGGCGGCCGGGGCCGAGGGGACACAGCGCCTCGGTGAACTGGAAGACGAGCTCTTCCGGTTCGGCCGGATCGTGGAGGCGCAGCCGGAGCTGCGCTCCGCGCTCACCCGCGAGGGTGTCGCCGACGAGCACAAGCGGACGCTGGTCGCCGACCTGCTGTCGGGCAAGGCGGCCCCGGCGACGATCACCCTGGTCACCCAGGCCGTGATCCGTCCCCGGGGACGTACCCTGGAGCAGGCGATCGACCACTTCGGGCAGTTGGTGGCCGAGCGTGCCAAGCGCTATGTGGCCGTGGTGCGCACGGCCGTCCCGCTGAGCCAGGCTCAGCAGGACCGGCTTCAGGACGTGCTCACCCGTCTGTACGGGCGGGCGATCCACCTGAACATCGACATCGACCCGCAGATCGTGGGTGGGCTCTCCATCCGCGTGGGCGACGAGGTCATCGACGGCACGGTCGCCGGGCGACTCGCCGAGGTGCGACGGCGCCTGGCCGGCTGAACGAGACGATCCGCAACCGCAAGACGCACGGCGCCGGGGACGCGGCGCCAACGAGAGCAAGGACATACGTGAGATGGCGGAGCTGACGATCCGACCGGAGGAAATCCGGGACGCGCTGCAGCGTTTCGTCCAGTCGTACGAGCCTGACGCCGCCGCACGCGAGGAGATCGGAACCGTCACCTACTCCGGTGACGGGATCGCCCGCGTCGGTGGCCTTCCCTCGGCGATGGCGAACGAGCTGCTGGAATTCGAGGACGGCACGCTGGGCCTGGCCCTCAACCTGGAGATCGGCGAGATCGGTGTCGTCGTCCTGGGTGACTTCACCAGCATCGAAGAGGGCCAGACGGTGCGCCGCACCGGCCAGGTGCTCTCCGTTCCCGTGGGCGACGCCTACCTCGGCCGTGTGGTCGACCCCCTCGGCCGCCCGATCGACGGTCAGGGCGAGATCATCGCGTCCGGCCGTCGCGAGCTGGAGCTGCAGGCCCCCAACGTCATGCAGCGTCAGCCGGTCGGCGAGCCGCTGCAGACCGGTATCAAGGCGATCGACTCGATGACGCCGATCGGCCGTGGCCAGCGCCAGCTGATCATCGGTGACCGGCAGACCGGCAAGACCGCGGTCTGCATCGACACGATCATCAACCAGAAGGCCAACTGGGAGTCCGGCGACCCGACCAAGCAGGTGCGCTGCATCTACGTCGCGGTCGGCCAGAAGGGCTCCACGATCGCCAGCGTGCGCGGCGCCCTTGAGGAGGCCGGCGCGATGGAGTACACCACCATCGTCGCCGCCCCGGCGTCCGACCCCGCGGGTTACAAGTACATCGCCCCCTACGCCGGTTCGGCCATCGGCCAGCACTGGATGTACGAGGGCAAGCACGTCCTGATCGTCTTCGACGACCTGACCAAGCAGGCCGAGGCCTACCGCGCGGTGTCGCTGCTGCTGCGCCGCCCGCCGGGCCGCGAGGCCTACCCCGGTGACGTCTTCTACCTGCACTCCCGCCTCCTGGAGCGCTGCGCCAAGCTCTCCGACGAGATGGGCGCCGGTTCGATGACGGGTCTGCCGATCATCGAGACCAAGGCGGGTGACGTCTCGGCCTACATCCCGACCAACGTCATCTCCATCACCGACGGCCAGGTCTTCCTCGAGGCCGACCTGTTCAACCAGGGTCAGCGTCCGGCGATCAACGTCGGTGTGTCGGTGTCGCGTGTCGGTGGCGCCGCGCAGACCAAGGCGATGAAGAAGGTCACCGGTTCGCTGCGTCTGGGCCTGGCCCAGTACCGCGAGCTGGAGGCGTTCGCCGCGTTCGGTTCCGACCTGGACGCCGTCTCCAAGGCGCAGCTGGACCGCGGTGCGCGGCTCTACGAGCTGCTCAAGCAGGGCCAGTACTCCCCCTTCCCGATGGAGAAGGAGGTCGTCTCGATCTGGGCCGGCACCACCGGCAAGCTCGACGACGTTCCGGTGGAGGACGTGCGCCGCTTCGAGGAGGGCTTCCTGGACTTCCTCAGCCGTGAGCACTCCAAGCTCCTCGACAGCATCCGCGAGAGCGGCAAGTTCGAGGACGAGACCGCGCAGGCGCTCGAAGAGGCCGTCGTGGAGTTCAAGCGGACGTTCCAGACCAGCTCCGGCAGCATCCTCGGCAGCGAGGACGAGGCCGAGGCCCTGGAGGCGGACAAGGTCGGCCAGGAGACCATCAAGGTAGCCAAGACCGGCGGGAAGTAGCCCATGGGAGCACAGCTTCGCGTCTATCGCCGGAGGATCCGCTCGACGAAGTCGATGGCGAAGATCACCCGCGCGATGGAGCTCATCGCCGCGACGCGCATCACCAAGGCGCAGCGGGCGGTCGAGGCCGCGGGCCCCTACGCGCGCGAGATCACCCGGGCCGTCTCGGCGGTCGCCGGGCGGGTGAGCGATCACCCGCTGCTCACGGCGGCCGAGAACCCGACCCGGGCCGCGATCCTCGTCGTGACCTCGGACAAGGGGCTCGCGGGCGCCTACACCGCCAACGCCATCAAGGAGGCCGACTCCCTCGCCCAGCTCCTCAAGGAGCAGGGGAAGGAAGTCGTCACCTACATGGTGGGCCGCAAGGGCGTCGCGTTCTACAAGTTCCGGGAACGGCCGCTGGCGCAGGCGTGGGAGAACATCACCGAACGCCCCGCCTACGCCGACGCCCAGGAGATCGGCGGCATCCTGATGGACAGGTTCATCCAGGACACCGCCGAGGGCGGTGTGGACGAGATCCACATCGTCTCCACCGAGTTCGTCTCGATGCTGACACAGCGGGCGGCCTCCCACCGGGTGCTGCCCCTGGAGATCGAAGAGGTCGACGCCGAGGAGCTCGAGCGGCAGCAGGGCGGTCCCCTGCCGCTGTACGAGTTCGAGCCCTCGCCGGAGGAGGCGCTGGACCGGCTGCTTCCCCAGTACGTGACGAACCGGATCTACTTCGCGCTCCTGGAGTCCGCGGCCTCCCAGCAGGCGTCGCGCCGTGCCGCGATGAAGGCGGCCACGGACAACGCCGAAGAGCTTGCGAAGACCTTGACCCGCCAGGCCAACCAGGCCCGCCAGGCGGAAATCACCAACGAGATCAGCGAGATCGTCGGCGGCGCCGACGCGCTCGCTGCTGCCAGCGCGGGGAGTGAGTAAGAGAAGTGACTGCGACTGTTGAAGGGACGGCCGCGACCGGTAACGCCACGGGCCGCATCGCCCGGGTCACCGGCCCGGTCGTCGACGTGGAGTTCCCCGCCGGCTCCCTGCCGGCGATCTACAACGCGCTCAAGACCGAGGTCACCTTCGGTGGTGAGACTCGGACGGTGACGCTGGAGGTCGCCCAGCACCTCGGTGACAACCTGGCGCGTACCATCAGCCTCCAGGCGCAGGACGGTCTGGTCCGCGGCGCCGAGGTCGTCGACACCGGCGAGCCGATCAGCGTCCCGGTCGGCGACGTCGTCAAGGGCCACGTGTTCAACACGCTGGGCGAGTCCCTGGACGTCCCCACCTCGGACCTGAAGGTCACCGAGCGTTGGCCGATCCACCGTCCGGCCCCGGCCTTCGACCAGCTTGAGTCGAAGACCGAGATGATGGTCACCGGCATCAAGGTCATCGACCTGCTCACCCCGTACGTGCGCGGTGGCAAGATCGGCCTGTTCGGTGGCGCGGGTGTGGGCAAGACGGTGCTCATCCAGGAGATGATCACCCGTATCGCCCGCAACTTCGGTGGCGTGTCGGTCTTCGCGGGTGTCGGTGAGCGTACCCGTGAGGGCACCGACCTCTTCCTGGAGATGGGCGAGATGGAGGTCCTCCCGGACACCGCTCTCGTCTTCGGCCAGATGGACGAGCCCCCGGGCACCCGTCTGCGGGTCGCCCTGTCCGCTCTGACGATGGCGGAGTACTTCCGCGACGTCCAGAAGCAGGACGTGCTGCTGTTCATCGACAACATCTTCCGGTTCACCCAGGCCGGTTCCGAGGTCTCCACGCTGCTGGGCCGTATGCCCTCCGCGGTGGGCTACCAGCCGAACCTGGCCGACGAGATGGGTCTGCTCCAGGAGCGCATCACCTCGACCCGTGGCCACTCGATCACCTCGATGCAGGCGATCTACGTGCCCGCGGACGACTACACCGACCCGGCCCCGGCGACCACGTTCGCCCACCTCGACGCGACGACCGAGCTCTCCCGCCCGATCTCGCAGAAGGGTATCTACCCGGCGGTGGACCCGCTGGCCTCGACCTCGCGCATCCTCGACCCGCAGTACGTGGGCCAGGAGCACTACGACGTCGCCCAGCGGGTGAAGGAGATCCTGCAGCGCAACAACGACCTGCAGGACCAGATCGCCATTCTCGGTATCGACGAGCTGTCCGAAGAGGACAAGATCATCGTCAACCGGGCGCGGCGCCTGGAGCGCTTCCTGTCGCAGAACATGTTCGTCGCCGAGAAGTTCACCGGCAACCCGGGTGTGTTCGTGCCGCTGGAGGAGACCATCGCCTCCTTCAAGGCGCTGTGCGACGGCGAGTACGACCACCTTCCCGAGCAGGCGTTCCTCGACGTCGGCAACATCGAGATGGCCGTCGAGAAGGCCAAGACGCTGCAGGGCTGATTCCGGTGGGAACCGGTGCCGGTGAAAGACCGGCACCGGTTCCTCCGGATCGGGCCCTCTACCGGAGGAGTTTGTGGCAGTGTCGAAGAAGCTTTTCGTCGAGCTCGTCTCGCCCGAGCGTGAGCTGTGGGCGGGCGAGGGCGACATGGTGATCGCCAAGACGGTCGAGGGCGAGATCGGCATCCAGCCGGGGCACGTCCCGGTGCTCGCCCTCCTCGCGCCGGGCGCGCTCGTGCGGATCCTGGGCGCGCGTGAGAGCGGCGAGGTCCGGGCCGCGGTGCACGGCGGGTTCATCTCCGTCTCCACCGACAACCGGGTCTCGATCCTGGCCGAGGTCGCCGAGCTGGCCGAGGACGTCGACGTCCAGCGGGCTCGCGCCGCACTGGACGAGACCGTCGCCGGTGGGGTCAAGCCCGAGGACGAGGAAGCGATCAACCGGATGAACCGGGCACGCAGCCGGCTGCGGGCTGCCGGAGAGGCCGCGTAGAACGGCCCTGAGTAGGGCGGAGCAGAGTGGGGGAGCCGCTGTCCAGCGAAGCGCTGTTCCTGATCGTCGAACGGCTGTTTCTCGCGCTGCTCGTTGTGTCCCTGCTGGCGCTCGTCGCGGTTGTCGCGCGCCGCTTCCTGCTGGAACGCGGGGGCGCGGTCGAGTGCTACCTACGTCGCGCGGTGGGACCCCACCGAGCCTGGCGCATCGGATGCGGACGCTACGGCAGCGACGAGCTGAGTTGGTATCGCATCTTCTCCTTGTGGCCGCGGCCGGCAGCAGAGCTGCCGCGCCGCGGCCTCGTCGTCATGGGGCGGCGTTCACCGACACCCGAGGACCTGGCCGAGCTGACCGGGGATCTCGTCGTCATCGAGGTGGGCTGGGCCGAGCCCGACGGTTCGGATCCGAAGGAGCCCGTGTACGAGCTCGCCATGGGCGAGGGCGCGTTGACCGGTTTTCTGTCCTGGCTGGAGTCCATGCCCCCCGGCACCATCTGGCAGTCCTGAGCCGCCTTCGGCCCCGTTCCGCGGCGTCCACCGGGTTCTCGGCGGAGATCGACCGGGCCGCGGGCGCGGACGTAGCCTGGGAACATGATCGTCGCATTTTCCGTCACGCCCATGGGGGTCGGCGAGTCCGTGGCCCCCGCTGTTGCCCGAGCCGTCCGCGTCGTCCGCGACAGCGGCCTGCCCAACCGCACCGACGCGATGTTCACCAGCATCGAGGGTGAGTGGGACGAGGTGATGGACGTCGTCAAACGCGCGGTCGAGGCCGCGGGCGAGGGGGCCGGAAGGGTCAGCCTGGTGTTGAAGGCCGACATCCGCGAAGGCGTCACCGATGGATTGACCAGCAAGGTCGAGGCCGTCGAGGCCGAACTGCGCGAGGCCGACGGCTCCTGACCTCCGCGCCCGGCCCCGCCTGCGGGGCCGGGCGCGGACCTCAGCGCCGGCCGCCCGGCAGCCAGAGCACGTCATCCCCGCCGCTGACCACCCGGCACAGGATGAACAGCAGGTCCGACAGGCGGTTGAGGTAGCGCGCCGTCAGCGGGTTGACGTCGTCGCCGTGCGCCTGGATCGCCGCCCAGGCGCTGCGTTCGGCCCGGCGGGTGACCACCCGCGCGTTGTGCATCAGGGCCGTTGCGGGCGAACCACCGGGCAGGATGAAGCTGCGCAGCGTCGGCAGGTCGGCGTTGTAGGTGTCGCAGTCCTCCTCCAGGCGGGTGATGTAATCCTCGTCGATGCGCAGGGGAGGGAATTCGGCGCCCGGATCGGAGGCCAGGGGCCGGGCCAGGTCGGCGCCGACGTCGAACAGCTCGTTTTGGACCCGGCCGAGGACGGCGCGCACGTCGTCGGGCACCTCACCGAGCGCGAGGGCCATGCCGATGGCCGCGTTGGCCTCCTCGGCGTCGGCGTAGGCGGCCAACCGGGGGTCGGTCTTGCAGGTACGGCTCATGTCGCCCAGGGCGGTACCGCCGTCATCACCGGTGCGGGTGTAGATCTTGGAGAGTACGACCGGCTTGTCGGGATCCCGTTTCGTCATGGGGTCACCCTACGGCCGGGAGCCCTCGGCCCGGCGTCCGCCCGAGCCGAGGGCTCCCGCGCATTCCCGGCGGGATCAGCTGGGCAGGCCGAGCCGCCGGTAGCGGGCGTGGCGCGCGGCCATGCGGTCGGCCGCGTCGCGGTGCAGCAGCCCGGTCAGCTCGTGCCGCAGCACCGCGGCCATCCTGCGGCAGAACTCCTCGGGCTCGTCGGCGGCGTCGTCGTGCTCGGCGACGATCCGGTCCACGATGCCGTTGGCGTGGAGTTCCACCGACCGCACCCCCTGGCGTTCGGCGAGTTCGGGAGCGCGTTCCACGGTGCGGTGCACGATGGCGCTGGCGCCTTCGGGGGGCAGCGGCGACAGCCAGGCGTGCTGGGCGCACACCACCCGGTCGGCGGGGACCAGGGCGAGCGCGCCGCCGCCGGTGCCCTGCCCGAGGAGGACCGACACGGTGGGCGCGTCCAGGGTGACCAGTTCGGCGAGACAACGGGCGATCTGCCCGGCCATGCCGCGCTCCTCGGCCTCCTTGGACAGCGCCGCGCCGGGCGTGTCGATCACCGTGACCAGTGGCAACCGCAGTTCCCGGGCGATGCGCATGCCCCGCCGCGCCTCGCGCAGCGCGGCCGGCCCCAGCGGACGCTCGACGCTTTGGCGGAGGCGGTCCTGGCCGAGCAGCACGCAGGGCGCCCCGCCGAAACGGGCCAGGGCGAGCAGCAGCCCGGGGTCGAGCTCGCCGTCGCCGGTGCCGTTCAGGGGCACGACGTCGGTCGCGCCGTAGCGCAGGAGCTTGCGGACGCCGGGCCGATCGGGCCGGCGTGACCGGGTGATCGACTCCCAGGCCGGCACGTCGGGGATGGGCTCGTCCTCGGGGGCGGGGGGAGCCGGGGGCAGGCCCTCGGAGCGGGCGAGCAGCACGTTGAAGGTGCGTTCGGCGATCGCCGGGACCTCCTCGGGCTCCAAGACCGCGTCCACCAGCCCGCGCCGGTAGAGGTTCTCGGCGACCTGCACCCCCTCGGGGAAGGGCTTGTCGTACAGCGCCTCGTAGACGCGGGGGCCGAGGAATCCGATGAGCGCGCCCGGCTCGGCGACCGTGACGTGGCCCTGGGAGCCCCACGAGGCCAGCACGCCACCGGTCGTGGGATGACGCAGGTAGACGAGGTAGGGCAGGCCCGCGGCCTTGTGGGCCGCGATCGCCGCGGAGATCTTCACCATCGCCAGGAAGGCGAGGGTCCCCTCCTGCATGCGGGTGCCGCCGGAGGCGGGCGCGCCCAGCAGGGGCAGCCGCTCGGCGGTGGCCCGTTCGATGGCGCTGACCAGCCGTTCGGCCGCGGCCACCCCGATGGATCCCGCCAGGAAGGAGAACTCGCAGGCGATGACGGCGACCCGGCGACCGCGCATCCGTCCCTCGCCGGTGACCACGGCCTCGTCGCAGCCGCTGCGCTCGCGGGCCGCGGCGAGTTCGGCGGCGTAGGCGGGGTCGGGGTCCACGTCGATCGGGGCGCTGTCCCAGGACACGAACGTCCCCGGGTCCAAGGTACGGTCCAGGAGTTCGCGGACGCTGTACTTGCGGCTCATGGGTGCGGTCCTTTCCTTCGGTACCGGGTCACAGCCAGCCGGGCGCGGCCAGCACGGCCCAGGCGACGAGCGGTCCGATCAGCACGACCACCCCGCTGTAGGCGAGGATCTGACGGTAGAACCGGTCGGGGTCCACGCCCTTGGCGTTGGCGAGGACCAGGGCGCCGTTGGTGGAGAAGGGGCTGACGTCGACGATCGTCGAGGCGACGGACAGGGCCGCGATCATGCCGACGGCGCTGACGTCCCCGGCCAGCAGGAACGGGACGGCGAGGGGGATCGTCACGCCGAGGATGGCGGTGGAGGAGGCGAACGCCGAGACGATCGCGCCGATGTAGCACAGCAGCAGGGCCACGAGCATGGGGGCGCCCAGACCGGCGACGGAGTCGCCGACGTACTCGATGGTCCCGGCCTCCTCCATGACGCCGACGAAGGTGAGCATGCCGCCCAGCAGCAGAACGGTGGACCAGCTGATCTTGTTGATCGCGCCCTTTTGCGCCTTGGGGGAGAGCACCGCCAGGACCACGGCGACGGTGATCGCGACGAAACCGATGTCCAGGTCGAAGCCGAGGGAGAGCACACCGAGCAGGAGCAGCCCGATCAGCGTGGCGATCTGGTCGAAGCGCAGCCCGCGGGGGGTCTCGCCGGAACCGGGCTCCTCGGCCTTGTAGGCGGAGGAACCGTGGCCGCGCACGGCGAGGCGTTCGGCGTCGTCGGAGTGCTCGCCCACGTGGACCTCGTCGTGGTCGCGCGCGTGCCGGCCGATCAGGGAGCGGCCGCCGAGGGAGAAGAAGAGCAGGACGGAGATGCCGATGTTGAACAGCAGGCTCGACAGGAACAGGGTGAGGGGGCCGGCGGGCAGGTCGGTGCCCGCGACGATGCCGTTGACCGTGGCGCCGTAGATGCTGATGGGGGAGAATCCGCCGCCCTGCGCGCCGTGGACCACCATCATGCCCATGAGGAGGGGGTTGATCCCGTAGCGGGCGGCGAAACCGAGCGCGATGGGGGCGATGATCGCGACCGCGGCCGGGCTGAGCGCGCCCACGGCGGTGAGCAACGCGGTGATGGCGAACATGACCCACGGGATGGCCGCGATCCGCCCGCCGACCAGCCGCACGGCGCTGCGGACCAGCAGGTCGACGGTCCCGTTGTTCTGGGCGATGGCGAACAGGTAGGTGACGCCCACCAGGATCAGGAAGAGGTCGCCGGGGAAGGCACCGATGATGGAGTCGGTGTCCATGCCCAGCGCGAGGGTGCCGACGAGGAAGGCCGCGACGAACGCTAGCGCTCCCATATTGACCGGCAATACGGTAGCGACCACGAACATGGCCGCCAACGCGATGATGGTGATGATCTCTGGCGACATAGTGGACCGATCAGGACGAGATGACACGAAAGAGCCTGATGTGTGTGATCTACCTCAAAAGGCTCAGTGGCCTAGCCAATACTCCATCAGTCCGTTTTGTCAACACAGCACCCGTCTGAAGGAGCCCATGCCCGACAAGCGCCTGCCCCGGCCACGCCCCCCGGCCCGCCCCCGTCTCTACGAGCAACTGGTCGAGCGTCTGTGCGAGTACATCCGCGAGGCGCGGCTCGGGCCGGGCGACCGGCTGCCGGCCGAACGCGAACTGTCGGCGACGCTCGGCGTCAGCCGCGCCTCCCTCAGCCAGGCGCTGGTCGCGCTGGAGGTACAGGGCGTCATCGACGTGCGGCACGGTGACGGCGCCATCGTGCGGCGCACCGTGGCCGAGGAACAGGTGCTCGCGCTCCTGCGCGACCGTGACAACCGGCGGGCCGAGATCATCGAGGCCCGTCAGGCGCTGGAGGTCAAACTCGCCGAGCTTGCCGCGCAGCGCCGCACCGAGGCCGACCTCGCCGACATCGACGCCGCGCTGGAGCACATGCGCGCCGAGGTCCGCCGTGGTGGACGCGGCGTCGAGGGGGACGAGCGCTTCCATGCGGCCGTCACGCACGCCGCGCGTTCCCGGCTGCTGGCCAGGATGATGGCCGAGATCTCCCCGATGATCGCCGAGACCCGGCTCGAATCGCTCTCCCAGCCCGAGCGGCCGACCGCCTCCCTGGCCGGTCACGAACGCATCGCCGACGCGATCAGGGCCGGCGACCCGCGCCGGGCCGCCGACGCGATGCGGGCCCACCTCCTGCTCGTCTCCGACGTCGAACGGCTGGAGAGCTGAGCGGGACGGACGGCACGCCGGCGACGGACAGACGAACGGCCGGTGCCCGCGAAGAGAGATCTCCGCGGGCACCGGCCGTGATGATGTCAGGTCAGCGCAGCCAGAGGTCGGCCGACCGGTCGAACGTGGGGGCCTCCTGGGCCCGCATCGTCCGCAGCACGCCGTTGACCGGCAGCGTGCTCTCGGAGTAGGTCTCCACCGAGTGGGCGATGGCGTCGGAGAACTGGTCGACGCTGTCCCAGTTGATGTTGGTGATGTCGTCGGCGGGGGTGTGGTAGTTCGCGTCGAAGAACTCGCCCGCGGTACCGCCGTAGTACTCGACCTGCTCCTCGGTCTTGATCGAGTCGCCCCCGCTGAACAGGCCACCCGAGGGGATGCCCGCCAGCATGAACGCCTGGTAGTCCGAACGCCCGCTGAACTCGGTCGGCTCACTCACCAGGCCGCGACCGCTGAAGTAGTCCTCGAACATCTTCTGGATGGCGCCCGACCCCGACGGCGGCGTCGTCGACCCCTCCAGCTCACCGCGACCGTCGTAGACGAAGCGGCCGAAGTTCGGCGAACCGATCATGTCGAAGTTCAGGTAGAGCGCGATCTTGTCCCGCTCGGCCTGGCTGAGCCCCTCGACGTACTCGGTCGAGCCGATCAGGCCCTCCTCCTCGGTCCCCCAGAAGGCGAAGCGCACCTTGTTCTCGGGCGTGCCGAGCTTGGGGAGCTGCTTGGCGACCTCCAGGATGGCGGCGACACCGCTGGCGTTGTCGTTGATGCCCGCGCCCTCGGGAACGCTGTCGAGGTGGGCGCCGACGACGACCACGTTGTCCTTGGCCCCGCCCTTGGTCTCGGCGATGATGTTGTAGGAGGACTCGGTGCGCACCTCGGAGTCGACCTTCAGGTGCACCTCCAGGCCCTCGCCGGCGGCCACCAGCGCGGCACCCACCTCGGGCGTGGTACCGACCACCGGGATCTCCGAGAGCGTGCTCACCGTGCCGTTGATCGGTCCGGTGTCGGCCGGGTCGGAGGTCGCGCCGTGGTTGAAGACCACGACCCCCACCGCGCCCGCGGCGGCGGCGTTGGCGGTCTTCTCCGAGAAGGCGCAGGTGCCGCGCTTGACGACGGCGATGGCGCCGGCCGGGAACCCGGCGAAGTCGTCGGCGGAGCAGCCGCTCGCGGAGCTGTCCGCGGCCACCGGGACGGCCGGCGCGGTCACGTCGCCGGCCCCGGAGTAGGACATGGTGCGGAAGTCCTCGTCATTGACGAACTCCCGGGCCTCGGGCGCCGTCTGGGCCAGGACCGAGGGCGAGTTCTCGACCCAGCGGTCGAACTCGTAGGTGTTCTTCACCGGTTTGTACCCGGCCCGCTTGAGCTGGTCCATGACGTACTTGGCGGCCACGTCGTAGCCCGGGGTCCCGTGGGCCCGGTTGCCGCCGTTGTAGTCGGCGATGGTCTGAAGGTTCTCCATGTGGGCCCGGATGGCGCCCGTCTTGACCAGGTGGGGGAGTTCCCCACCGGCGGCGTGGGCGCTGTGGGCCGCGGGGGCCATGCCCAGGGCGAACGCCGCGATGACGGCGACGCCGGTGGCGGCCCGCCGCCTCGCCCGGGAGACGGGACGCGGGGATCGGCCTGTTGGGGTGCGCACGATCGTCCTCCTGAGGGGGCACCCACTCACCGGGGGTGATGCGGTGGGCGCGAACGGTGCGAGGTCGGGTGCAGCTTGTCACCCGGCGATGGCACTGATCAAGGAGTCGCCCCGGCGATTGCCGCAATCAGCCAGACTCTTACCCCGGTGACGTGAAGTGTGGTCTGATTGAGGATTTTCGCCGGGATTCCCCGTGGAGTCCGTGGAGGCGCCGTCCGGTGTCGGTTGGGGCGTGGTGCGGGGTCAGAACAGGCGGGGGGTGTCCGGTTCGATGCCGCGCAGGGCGTCGTAGTCGAGGGTGACGCACGAGATCCCGCGGTCGGTGGCCAGGACACGGGCCTGCGGTCTGATCTCCTGGGCGGCGAAGACCCCGCGCACGGGCTTGAGAGTGGGGTCGCGGTTGAGGAGTTCCAGGTAGCGGGTGAGCTGTTCGACCCCGTCGATCTCGCCGCGCCGTTTGATCTCCACGGCGACGGTCGCGCCGTCGGCGTCACGGCACAGGATGTCCACCGGGCCGATCGCGGTGGGGAACTCGCGGCGGATCAGCGTGTAGCCCTCGCCGAGGGTGGTGATGTGCTCGGCCAGGAGCTCCTGGAGGTGTGCCTCGACGCCGTCCTTCTGCAGGCCCGGGTCCACGCCCAGCTCGTGGGAGCTGTCGTGCTGGATCTCCTCGATCGTCAGCACCAGTTTCTCCCCGGACTTGCCGTGGGTGACCGTCCAGATCGCGGTGCCGTCCTCGTTCGCCGACTCGCGCACCGTGCACGGGGGGTTCATCCAGTTCAACGGTTTGAAGGCGCGGTCGTCGGCGTGGATGGAGACCGATCCGTCGGCCTTCATGAGGATGAGCCGAGGGGCCATGGGGAGGTGGGCGGTCAACCGGCCCACGTAGTCGACGCTGCAACGGGCAATGACAAGACGCACGGAAGGTCACGCTACCGGTATCGGTGGACCGTGTCGGCCGGATTCGCGTGGGAGGCGTGACGCGGCCGTGTGAGGTTCGAGGAAGCGGTGGATTTCCCGGTTTCCGCGACAGAAACGAAAATGAAAACTATTTTCATATGGCGTGGAGGGTAGTCATCTCTGACCCTCCCGTCCCGTGACGCGGTGCGCAACGGGATCTAACGTCACAACAGGCACGTGGGGGTACAAGGGTGGCGATCGCCCTGCTTCTTCCCCCGCGGCGACCTGTCACTGTGGGAAGGGACTCTCATGTCGCTGACGGTTTCACCGGAACTGCTGGAGAAGGCCCAGCGGGGTCCGGTCGACGACACCGACTTCATCGCCTGCATCCAGGAATCCCTGCCGTACGCCTGGGGGGTGGTCAGCGGACTCGCCGAGCGCGTGCGCGCCACCGACACCGACTACGAGGCCAACGAGGTTCCGCCGCCCGGCGAGACGGAGCGCGGCCAGCTGCTGCGCCTGCTGGCCAGCGACGCCATGCGCGGCGCGGTGGAACGTCACTTCGGGATGCGGCTCGCCTTCCAGAACTGCCACAAGGTCGCCCTGTTCAAGCCGGAGGCCGACGCCGCCTACCAGGAGTTCGTGACGCCTCGCTCACAACTGCTCAACCAGTCGCCGGAACTCGTCGACTGCTGAGTGCCCCCGGCCGCGGCATCGCCACACGCGGCCGGGATCCCACCAGCGCCGGTCAGCCCAGGGCCTTGCGCACCAACGGCAGCACCTCGGCCCCCAGCCGGGCCACGTTGTCCAGCACGGCCCTGGGCTCACCGGCCCCCTCCACCATGAGGATCAGCTCGGCGGCACGGGTCGCGCGGGCCTGTTCCACCAGCCGCTCGGCGCACTCCCCGGGCGAGCCCACCGCGTGGGTGTCGCACAGGAAACGGGCGTAGGCGTGCGCGTCGCGTCGGGCGCGCGGCCGTCCGTCCACGGGGACATAGTCGGCCAACCCGGGTTCCAGCCATTTCGGCAATGTCTCCAGCAACGTCGCGCGGGCCGCGTCACGGGAGTCGTCGACATGGGCGAGACCGGTCACGACGGGACCCGGAGGGGCGTGTCCCGCCGCGCGCGCCAGCCGCGCGTGCGTGGCGGCCATCGATCCCTGTTCCCGGTACCCCTGGTGCAGGCCGAGCAGGACCGGCAGGCCCAGGCGCGCCGCGAGTTCCAGGCTCGTCCGCGATGTCGAGGCGACGACCGGCAGGTGCGGGCGGGTGCGTGGCGCGGGCACGATCTCGACCTCGCGGAACCCGAAGGTCGCGCCGTCCGCGCGGGTCCGCCCACCGGCCATGGCCCGGGTCAGCACCTCCAGGGCCTCGGGGAAACCGCGTTCGTAGCGCTCCAGCCCGGTGCCGAACACCTCCAGGTCCACCCACGGCCCGCCCCGGCCCACGCCGAGGCGGAAACGGCCGTCGGACACCACGTCGAGCAGGTTGGCCTGTTCGGCGAGGGCCACCGGATGCCAGGTGCTCAGCACGCTCACCGCGGTGCCGACCCCGATGCGCCGGGTCCGTCCGAGCGTGAAACCGGCCAGCGTGATCGCCGAGGGGCACACGCCGTAGGACATGAAATGGTGCTCCGCGTACCAGACCGTGTCGAATCCGGCAGCTTCAGCCGCGACGGCCGTCGCGACGGTTCTTTCCAATATCGAATGGTGGTCCTGCCCCGGGAAACCGGCGGCCAGGAGGAGGACTCCGATGCGCATTGCGCCATGGTGGCGTCCCGAAGGGCGCGCTGTCCCCGCGACGGCCGGATCGGCCGAGGGGGCGCGCGGCGCGTCCCAAGGCCCCGAGCACGGATGGCGCGACGGGCACCCTCTAGGGTTGGCCCCATGGTGCAGGAGATCCACAAGGTGGGAGTAGTCGGGCTTGGGACCATGGGCGCCGGCATCGTCGAGGTGGTCGCCCGAGCGGGTTTCGCGGTCACCGGGGTCGAGGTCGACGACACCGCACTGAAGCGTGGTCGCGCGCATCTGGAGCGGTCGCTGGCCAAGGCCGTGGACAAGGGCAAGCTGTCCGAGGAGGAGCGCGCGGGCATCCTGGAGCGCGTCACCTTCTCCACGTCACGGGAGGACCTTGCAAACGCGGACTTCGCGATCGAGGCGGTTCCAGAGCGGATCAACATCAAACGGGACGTCTTCGTCGATCTGGATCGGATCTGCCCGCCGGGCGCGATCCTGGCGACGAACACCTCCTCGCTGGCGGTCACCGAGATCGCCGCGCTGACCAACCGGCCGGGCAAGGTCGTCGGCCTGCACTTCTTCAACCCGGCACCGGTGATGCGTCTGATCGAGGTGGTCACCACGGTCGTCACCGAGCCGGGGGTCGCCGAGGTCGCCACCGAGATGGCCAAGCGCTTGGGCAAGACCCCGGTCGCGGTCGGCGACCGGGCGGGGTTCGTCGCCAACGCCCTGCTCGTGCCCTACCTCAACCACGCGGTCCTGCTCTACGAACGTGGCGTCGCCTCCCGGGAGGAGATCGACGCGGCGATCGTCGAGGCCGCGAAACTGCCGATGGGACCGCTGGCCCTGCTGGACCTCGTCGGCCTCGACGTCTGCCTGGCCGTGATGGACGTGCTGTGGGAGGAGTTCCGCACCCCGCGTTACGCCGCGGCCCCGCTGTTGCGCCGCATGGTCGCGGCCGGTCTGCTCGGCCGCAAGACCGGACGCGGTTTCTACGTCCACTCCGACGCGCGCGAGACCGCCGTCCAGCCGGTCGGGGACAGCGCCAGGCTCCCCACGCCCCCCGGCACCCCGGAACTGGCCGACCTGCTGCTGGCCCCGCACATCGATGACGCGCTGCGCATGGTCGGCTCGGGGTACGCCACGGCCGACGACGTCGACACCGCCATGCGGTTCGGGTGCGGCTACCCCACGGGGCCGATCGAGATGCTCGACGAGCGTGGGGTCGCCTCCGTGGCCGAGACGCTGGCGAAGGTCCACCCCGAGCTCGCGCCGGGGGCGGTCCCCGCGTCGTCGCTGCTGGCCGCCCTGGTCGCGCAGGGGCGTCAGACGCTGCGCTGAGCCTCCCGCCGCGCGGGCCCGTCCGGGCCCGCGCGGCCCGGCTCCTCCTCGGGGCACCGGTTCGGCCTGGTCGCCCGGTTCTCCTACCCTGGAAACGTGAGCCCGCGTCGCAATGTCCCCCGCCGTAGGGAAGGCCGCCCTCAGCACAGTCCCGAGGCCTCGGAATCCCTCATCCTGCGCATCACCGGTGGTGAACGCCGGGAGACCGGTCCCGACGGCGAATGGGCGCTACGGCGGATCAGCGGCGCCGCGGCCCTCAAGGTCTACCGCTGCCCGGGATGCCACCAGGAGATCCCGCCCGGTATGGCGCACGTCGTCGCCTGGCGGCCCTACGGCAACGGGGAGGACCGCCGACACTGGCACTCCTCCTGCTGGGACCGGCGCACCCACCGCACCGTTCGCTATCCGCGGCGCTGATCCGCCGCGGACCTCGCCCCCGGAAGGACCCATGGAGATCCGCGCGAGCACGATCCTGCCGGCCCGCCGCAGCCCCATCACCCTGCACACCGCCGACGGGCTGCGACTCATCGGGGAACTGGCCCTGCCCCCCGAGTCCGACCCCGTGGCGACGCTGGTGTGCCTGCACCCGCTGCCCACCGCCGAAGGCATGATGGACAGCCACGTCCTGCGCAAGGCGTCCTTCCGGCTGCCGGCCCTGGCCGACATCGCGGTACTGCGGTTCAACACGCGCGGCACGACGTCGCGGCACGGCACCAGCGAGGGGACGTTCGGCGAGGGCGAGACCGAGCGGCACGACGTCGCCGCCGCGATCGAGTACGTCGAGTTCGAGGGGCTGCCCCGCCCCTGGCTGCTGGGATGGTCCTTCGGCACCGAGCTCGCGCTCAAGTGGGGCTGCGACCCCGAGGTGGAGGGCGCCATCCTGCTGTCACCGCCGCTGCACCGCGCGGGCGACGCCGACATGGACGTCTGGGCACAGTCGGGCAAACCGGTGGTCGCGCTCGTGCCGGAGTTCGATGACTACCTGCGCCCGGAGGAGGCGCGGGCGCGCTTCGCCCGCATCCCGCAGGCCGAGGTCGTCGGGGTCCCCGGAGCCAAGCACCTGTGGGTCGGCGAGCCCTACGTGCGGACCGTGCTCGACGAGGTGGTCCGCAGGGTCGCGCCGAAGGCGTACCCGCTGCCCACCGAGTGGGACGGCGAGTACACCAAGGACGTGCTGTGACTCCACGGCCCCGGTGACGCGGCGGGGGCGGGCCCGGTTCGAGGGAACCGGGCCCGCCCCCGCTCGTGGATTCGGCGTGGCGCCGGAGGCGCTACTCCTGCCACCAGTCCTCGTCGTCGGAGCCCTTGGGCTTGCCGGGCACGGTCTGCTTGTGCCCGTTGGCCTGCTGGGAGTCGGCCTTGGCCTCGATCGCGACGGGCTCCTCGACCGGCGCCGCGGCGACCGGCGGGGCGGCCGGGGCGGCGGGCATCGCCGCGAAGTCGGCGCCGCCACCGCCACCGAGAAGCTGCCGCAGCTGGGCCAGGTGCGACTGGATGCTGTCGCGCTGGCGGGTGAGCTCGTCGACCTGCTGGCGGGCGGCCGTCAGGATGCGGTCGGCCTCGGACTTGGCGTCGCTGACCAGGTGCTCGGCCTTGGACTTGGCCTCGCTGCTGATCTGCTCGGCGTTCTTCTTGGCGTTGGCGACGAGCTGCTTGGCGTGCTGCTCGGCGTCGCGGCGGGTCTGCTCGGCCTGCGCGCTGGCCTTGGTGGCCCGCTGCTCGGCGCTGGCGGCGCGCTCCTCGGCCTCGGCCACCAGCTTCTGGGTGGCGGCCTGGGCGGCGGCGAGGCGCTCGGCGTCCTGCCGCTCGGCCTCCTCGCGACGGTTGGCGAGCTGGATCTCGAACTCGGCCTCGTCCTGGGCGCGCTTGGCCTCGCTCTCCTCCAGCAGGCGCTGAGCCTGGGCGCGGAGCTCGTCGGCCTGGCGCTTGGCGGCCTGCAGGGTCTCGTCGCGCTCGCGCTTGGCCGAGGCGCGGGCCTGAGCGCACTCGCGCTCGGTGGTCGTGCGCAGCTTGGCGATCTCGCCCTCGAAGGTGGCGCGCTTCTCGGCGATCTCGTGGTCGACGGCCGAACGCTTCTTCTGGACCTCGCGCTCGGTGGTGGAGGCCAGCTCGTCGGCCTCGCGGCGGGCCGCCGTGCGGATGTCGTCGGCCTCGCTCTCGGCCGACGTGCGCATCTCATCGGCCTCGCGCTGCGCGGTCGTCCGCAGCTCGGTGGCCTCGTTCTCCGCGGCGGCGCGCATCTCGGCGGCCTCGATCTTGGCCGCGGCCTTGATGTCGTTGGACTCGGCCCGCGCGCCCTGCACGAGTTCGGTGGCCTGCTCCTCGGCGAGGCGGAGAAGCTGCTCGATGCGCGCGCCCAGACCGGAGTAGGTGGGACGCTCCTGCTCCTGAAGCTGGCTCCGGGCCTCGCTCAGCTCCTTGCGGTGCTTTTGGATCTCTTCCTTGGAGCGGTGGAGGTCGCTCTTGAGCTGCGCGATGTAGGTTTCGACCTGGGCCCGATCGAAGCCGCGCAGGACCACGTCGAACTCGGGAGGCTGGTTGCTTTCCTCGAAGAAGTTGCTGAGCTGGGCGTCAATATCGGACGACATGTGGCGGAATCCTGAACGGTGACGAGACGGCTACATTGACGGATGTTGCGTTTCGAGTCGGGGAGCGGGCGTCACGGCGTCCGGGCGAGGCCGGTCGAACACGCCTCATTCCGGGGGGCACTGCCTGGGAGCGTACTCCGGGAGGTCGATTCGCATGGTGAAGTTCACTCCATTGGGGGGATGGAGGTGAATCCCAGGTGTGGACGTGGCCGTCGCCGACCCGAAGGCGTATCAATCTGAACCGGCGAGGGACAGAGGTCGCTTCAGTCCATGACGGGACATGGCGACTAGCAGACTTTATCAAGCCCTGATGCGCACGGAAGGGGGCGTTGGGGGAGAAGTCATGACCGTCTCCCCCAGGAGAGGGGGCGGACGTGCGGAAACGGAAAAAGTGACGGTTGAGTTACACCGCCGTACCCTGCGTCCCCTCGCTCTCACCCGCGTCGTCGCTCCCCGCGGCCTGTACCAGCTCGGTGAGCACCCCACCGCAGTCCTTCGGGTGCAGGAACACGATCGAGGACCCCATCGAACCGTGCCGCGGTCGCTCGTCGAGCACCCGCACCCCCCGGTCGCCCACCGCCGCGGCGGCGCCCGCGACGTCGGAGGTGCCGAACGCGACGTGGTGCACCCCCTCGCCGTTCCTGTCGAGGAAGCGGGCCACCGGCGAGTCCTCGCGGATCGGTTCGAGCAGCTGGAGGTAGGTGGCGCCACCGTCGTCGGTGCCGTTGACCCGGAGCATCGCCTCGCGCACGCCCTGCTCCTCGTTGACCTCCTCGTGCGTCACCTCGAAGCCGTAGGTGCGGCGGTAGAAGGCGACGGCGGCGTCGAGGTCACGGCAGGCGATTCCGACATGGTCGATGCGGGTGAACACGGTCTTCGACCTCCCGGCGATGGGCGAACGGCGTGTATGTATGGTGTCAGATCAGGTGTGACGCACATTATGGAGGCTCGCCCATGCCCGGTTCTGTCATCGTCAGCGGAGCTCGTACCCCCATCGGGCGGCTGCTCGGGTCGCTGGCCGGCTTCTCCGCGGTCGACCTGGGGGCGATCGCCATCAAGGCCGCGCTGGAGCGCGCCGGGATCGGCGGGGATCGGGTCGACTACGTGATCATGGGCCAGGTCCTCCAGGCCGGTCAGGGGCAGATCCCCTCCCGCCAGGCCGCGGTCAAGGCGGGCGTCCCGATGAACGTGCCCTCGTTGACCATCAACAAGGTGTGCCTGTCGGGGCTCGACGCGATCGCGCTCGCCGACCAGCTCATCGCCGCGGGCGAGTTCGACGTCGTCGTCGCCGGTGGCATGGAGTCCATGACCAACGCGCCCCACCTGCTGCCCAAGGCCCGCCACGGCTACAAGTACGGTTCGATCGAGGTCCTCGACGCCACGGCGCACGACGGCCTCACCGACGCCTTCGACGGCGACTCGATGGGCGCCTCCACCGAACGGCACAACACCCGGCTGGGAATCACCCGCGCGGAGCAGGACGCGTTCGCGGCCCGCTCCCACCAGCGCGCCGCGGCGGCGATCAAGGACGGCCGCTTCGACGCGGAGATCGTGCCGGTGGAGATCCCGCAGCGCAAGGGCGAGCCGCGGATCTTCGCCCAGGACGAGGGGGTGCGCGCCGACACCACCGAGGAGGCGCTGGCCCGGCTGCGCCCGGCCTTCGCCCCCGAGGGCACGATCACGGCCGGTTCCTCCTCCCAGATCTCCGACGGCGCGTGCGCGGTCGTCGTCATGAGCCGGGCCAAGGCCGAGGAACTCGGGTGCGACGTCCTCGCCGAGATCGGCGCCCACGGCAACGTCGCCGGCCCGGACAACTCGTTGCAGTCGCAGCCCTCCAACGCGATCCGGCACGCCGTGGGCAAGGCGGGGCTCGACGTCTCCGCCCTCGACCTCATCGAGATCAACGAGGCGTTCGCCAGCGTCGCCGTGCAGTCGATGCGCGACCTCGGCGTCTCCGAGGAGATCGTCAACGTCAACGGCGGCGCGATCGCGCTGGGCCACCCCATCGGTGTCTCCGGGGCCCGCATCGTCGTGCACCTGGCCCACGAACTGCGCCGGCGTGGTGGCGGACTGGGCGCCGCCGCGCTGTGCGGCGGTGGCGGCCAGGGCGACGCGCTGCTGCTGCGCGTTCCCGCGTCCTGAGGTCCCTTTCCGTCATCCGGTGTCGCGGGTCCGATCGGATCCGCGGCACCGGCCGCGAGGGGCCGTCCGACCTGGCTGGAGGAACCCATGGATGTCGGTGAGCTCGTCGACCGCGCGCTGCGCCGGGACCGGCGTGCCGTCGCGCGGGCGATCACCCTGGTCGAGAACGCCTCCCCGGCCCTGCGGGAGATCATGGCCCGGCTGGCGCCGCACGGCGGTCGGGCCAGGGTCATCGGGTTGACCGGCGCGCCGGGTGTCGGCAAGTCCACCTCGACCAGCGCCCTCGTCACCGCGTTGCGCGCCCGAGGGGAGACCGTGGGGGTCCTGGCGGTCGATCCCTCCTCGCCCTTCACCGGGGGCGCGTTGCTCGGCGACCGGGTGCGCATGCAGGAGCACGCCGGGGACGCGGGTGTGTTCATCCGCTCCATGGCCAGCAGAGGGCACCTGGGCGGACTGTCCTGGGCGACCCCGCACGCCCTGCGGGTTTTGGACGCGGCCGGCTACGACACGATCCTGGTCGAGACGGTCGGGGTCGGCCAGGCCGAGGTGGACATCGCCGCGCACGCCGACACCACGGTGGTCCTGCTCGCCCCCGGGATGGGCGACGGCATCCAGGCGGCCAAGGCCGGCGTCCTGGAGATCGCCGACCTCCTCGTCGTCAACAAGGCCGACCGTGACGGGGCCCGCGCCACGGTGCGCGACCTGCGTCAGATGACGGCCCAGGCCGCCTTGGAACCCGGCGGATGGCGTCCTCCGGTCGTCAGCACGGTCGCGGCCGAGGGCAAGGGGGTCGATGAGCTGGTGGAGCGGCTCGACCTGCACGCCCGCTACCTCGACGACAGCGGCGAGGGCGACCGTCGCCGGCGGGCCAGGGCGCGGGAGGAGATCGTCGGGATCGTCCTCGCCGAGTTGCGGTCCCGCACGGGCGACCTCGACGGGCGGGCCGACCTCGACCAGCTCGGCGCGCGGGTCGCCGCGGGACGCCTCGACCCCTACACCGCAGCCGACGAGCTGCTCGCCTCCCTGGCCTGACCCGCCCCCTGAGCCGGGGGCGCCGTGCCGCGCCGTCGCGGCGTGCCCGCCGGTGGCGATGATGTCCTCGGGAGCGTCGGCTCGCCGGGGGAGGGCACGATGGCGGCAACGGGGAGTGCGCGCGGCGGCGAGGCGCGGCTCTGGTACTACGCGGCGGCGGCGTCCAAGGGCGGGTTCGTCTTCGGTTACGACAACTCGGTGGTCGACGGCGCGGTGGACGCGATCGGGGGGACTTTCGGCGCCGGTCCCGGCGCCGTCGGCGTGGGGGCGGCCTTCTCCGGCCGGATCGCCGACCACGTCGGCCGGATCCGGGGCATGTGGCCGGCCGCGGGACTCTACGTGCTCGGCGCCGCGGGCGCGGCGTCGGCGCCCTCCCCGGCGGTGCTGTGAGGGTTTCGGGTCCTGGCGGGGGCCGCGATCGGGGTGGCCTCGGTCGTCACGTCGGCCTACATCGCCGAGATCGCCCCGCCACGGCTGCGGGGGCGCATGGCCTCGCTCCAGCAGATGGCGGTCGTCGTGGGGATCACCGTGTCACAGGTCGTCAACCTGCTGCCGGTCACGGCGGCGGGCGGCAGCGCGGGCGATGAGCTGGGACCGTTCCCGGCCTGGCGGTGGATGCCCGCTCTGGGCCTGGTGCCGGCGGTCCTGTACTACGTGCTGAGCCTGTCCCTTCCCGAATCGCCGCGTTTCCTCGCCGGAACGGGACGCCTGGACCGGGCGCGCCGGAGTCTGCGGCGGCTGGGGAGGGAGGTCGAGAGGATCCGGCGGGAACGGGGCGCGGCGCCCCGGCCCCGTCTGCGTGACCTCCTGGGTTCCGCCGGTCTGCTGCCGATCGTGTGGGTGGGCGTCGTCTTCGCGGCCCTCCAACAGTTCGTCGGCATCAACGCGGTCTTCTCCTACTCGACGTCGCTGTGGCATTCGGTCGGGTTCGGTGAGGCGCGGTCGCTGTCCATGTCGCTGGTGACCTCGTTCGTCAACATCGCCGGCACGGTGGTGGCGCTGCTCCTGATCGACCGGTTGGGGCGCCGGCCACTGCTGATGGCCGGGTCCCTGGGCGTCGCCGCCGCGCTGCTGGTGACGGCCTGGGCGTTCGCGCACGCGCGGTCGGCGGACGGGGCGGTGTCCCCGCCGGGGGGCTGGGGCGTCGTCGCGTTGGTGTCGGTCGACCTGTTCGTGTTCTGCTACGCCGCCTCCTGGGGCGCCATCCTGTGGGTGCTCCTGGGGGAGGTGTTCCCGATCTCGATCAGGTCCGCGGCGCTGGGAGCGGCGACGGCGGTGCGGTGGATCGCCGACTGGCTGGTCTCGGTCTCCTTCCCGGGGCTGCGGGAGTGGAGCCTGTCGGTACCTACCTGGTCTACGCGGGGATGGCGCTGCTGTCGTTCCTCTTCGTGCGCCGCTTCGTCGCCGAGACCAAGGGCGGGGAACCGGGCGCGGCGCAGGGCTGAGCCCGGCGCGTCGAGGGGCGGCGCGGACGCGGAGGGGGAGGCGGCGCGTCCGCGCCGCCTCCCCCTGTCGTCTCGGGGACGTGTGGTCAGCCGCGTCCGTTCAGCTCGCCGTCGAAGGCGCGGACCAGGCTGCCCTGCTCGTCGTCACCGTCCAGGGACCAGGTCATGATCCCCGACAGGCCCTTCTCCCGCACCCAGGCGGCCTTCTGCGCGATGGCCGTCGGGTCGTCGAAGTTCCAGAAGTCGGTGCCGTTGTACAGCCAGGCGGTCCCGGCGTGGTCGTCGCGGTACAGCTCGAATCCGTCCTGTCCGACGAACTCCTTGAGGACCTTGTAGTCGTTGAAGCCGGGTTCCCACACGCCGGGCGCGCCTCCCTGGGCGGCGCCCCACAGGCCGTTGCCCTGCGGGCCGGGTTCCACGCCGGTCCAGCCGCGCCCGTAGAAGGGAACGCCCATGACCAGGTCCTCGGGCTCGGCACCGCGGTCCAGGTAGGCCTGGATGACGGTCTCGTAGCTGCGCGGGGTCGCCGCGGGGTCGCCCTCGGGCACCCGGACGTTGGACTGGTGTCCGGCGGTGCGGTCCCAGGCGCCGGAGAAGTCGTAGCCCTGCACGTTGAGGAAGTCGAACTCCTCGACCAGCTTGTCCACCTCGTAGCCGGCGTCGATGGCCCCGGTGTTGGCGGGGACGAACGCGGTCAGGCCGAACTCGCGCCCCTCCTCACGCTCCAGCTCGTCGAGCTGGTCGCGGAACTCCTGCACGAGGCCGGTGAAGTTCTCCTTGTCCTCGGGGCGGATGATGTTGCCGGGCTCGCCCTCGGTGCCGGGCCACTCCCAGTCGAGGTCGATGCCGTCGAACAGGCCGGCCGCCGCGCCCTCGCCACCGGCACCGTTGAGCTCGGGCAGGTCGCCGCGCAGGTACAGGTCGATGCACGACTTGACGGCGGCCTCGCGGTTCTCCGGCAGCGCGGCGGTGGAGAAGTGGTCCGACCAGGCCCAGCCGCCGATCGCGATGTTGACCCGCAGGCCGGGGTTGGCCTCCTTCAGTTTGCGGAGCTGGTTGAAGGTGCCGCGCAGCGGCTGGTCGGGGTCGTCGGCCACGCCGTCGACGGAGTCGGCGGCGCCGTAGGTCTGGCCGTAGTCGGCGTAGGCGTCACCCTGGCCGTCCTCGTCGGTGATGAAGCAGCGCCCGTCCTCGTCGAGGTTGGCGAAGGCGTAGTTGATGTGGGTGAGGCGTTCGGCCTGCCCGCTCTCGGCGAGGTCCTTGACCAGGTAGCCGCGGTCGGCCGCGCCCCATTGGGTGAAGTAGCCGACCTGGCGGTACTCGGGTTCCTCCGGTTCGCCGGGCCCGCCGTCACAGGGGGCGCCGTTGACGGTGCAGGTGGTGAAGGCGGTCTCGCCGCCGGAGAAGGCGCCGTTGTAGCCGAAGGTGTAGCTTCCCCCCGCGGGGACGGTGGCGCCCCAGCGCGGCGGGGTGACGGTGTAGCCGTCGGCGTCCGTTTCCAGGGTGGCGTTCCACATCTGGTGGACCTTCGCCCCCTCGGGGAGCGCGAACTCGATGGCCCAGTCCGCCAGCGGCGCGTCGGTGCCGTTGGTGATGGTGATCTGGGCCTGGTAGCCGCTGGGCCAGCGGGAGTTCTCGGTCTGGGTGACGGTGACCCGTCCCTCCACGGTGTCGGCGGCGGCCGACTGCGCGTGGGCCAACGGGGCGAGGGGCGCCAACAGGAGGACCGCGGCCGCCGTGGCGAGCCGCGCGGGGGATCGGGGGGTGCGGGACAGGGGCATGGGGAAGGCGTCTCCGTCTCTGAGCGGGGCGCTAATTTTTAGGAAACTTAACTATTAGTTTTTTCCGGGGTCAATGGAGTGGTCCGGGAATGGTGCTACGCACAACGTCCGTAACCGGCCATCGATCTGTCTTGACAGAGAGCGGAATGGATCGATAGCGGCACCGGGAAAAAGGGGGCGGCGGTCCCGCCGCACCGGGACCGCCGCCGAGGATCCGAGAGGAAGGGGCCCGGATCCGGTCGGGAGGAAACCGTCAGTTGTCGAGTGCCTGGTCCAAGGCGGCCATGAGGCTGCCCTGCGCGTCGTCGCCGTCCACCGACCACACCATCACGCCGCCGAGGCCGCGTTCCTGCGCCCAGTCGGCCTTCTGGGCCATCGACGTCTCGTCGTCGTAGGTCCACAGCGTGTCGCCGTTGTACAGCCACGCGGCGCCTGCGGCGTCGTCGCGGTACAGCTCATAGCCCTGAAGGTTCTTCAGCTTCTTCCAGTCCTCGATCCCGGCCTCATAGGTTCCCGGGGCCGGCCCGCTCGCCGGCTGGAACATCCCGTCGCCCGCCGGCCCGGCGGAGACGCCCCTCCAACCGCGTCCGTAGAAGGGCACGCCGAGCACGAGGTCTTCCGCCTTGGCGCCGCGTTCGATCCAGGCGTCCACCGCGATCTCGGAGCTGAACAGCCGGGGCCCGGGGTCCCCTTCGGCCAGTCGCAGGTTCGACTGGTGACCGGTGGCGCTGTCCCAGCCCCCGTGGAAGTCGTAGCCCTGCACGGTGACGAAGTCGAAGTTCGGCATGATCTCGGCGACCTCGTAGCCGGCGTCGATCTTCTCGGGGTCGGCGGGCATGAACGAGGTCAGCTCGAAGGTGCGTCCGGTCTCGGCCTCAAGGGCGTCGAGCTGGTCGCGGAACTCCTGCACCAGCGCCGTGAAGTTCTCCTTGTCCTCGGGTCGCACGGTGTTGTGCTCGTGGCCCTCCGAGCCGGGCCACTCCCAGTCCAGGTCGATGCCGTCGAAGATGCCGTAGGCCGACCCCGGTCCGCCGGCGCCGTCGATCACCGGCAGGTTGCCGCGGAGGTACATGTCGATGCAGGAGCGCACGACACGCTCGCGGGAGGCGTCGGTCAGGGCGGCGTCGGAGAGGTGACGCGACCAGGTCCACCCGCCGATGGAGATGTTCACCTTCAGGTGCGGGTGCTTCTCCTTCAGCTCCCGCAACTGGTTGAAGTTGCCGCGCAGCGCCTGGTCCCAGGTGTCCCCGACACCGTCGACGCTGTCGGCGGCGCCGAAGGAGCGGCCGTAGTCGGCGTAGGCGTCACCCACACCGGCCTGGTTGGCCTGGAAGCACTGCCCGTCGGCCGAGACGTTGGCGAAGGCGTAGTTGATGTGGGTCAGCTTCTCGGCGGTCCCGCTGCGGTCCATGTCCTGGACCAGGTAGTCGCGGCCGTAGATGCCCCACTGGGTGAAGTAGCCGACCCGCACCTCTGCGGCGGGGCCGGGGCCGCCGCCCTGTTCCCCGGTGCGCGTCGTGATCGGGGTGCTGGCCGCCGAGCGGTTCCCCGCGGCGTCGTAGGCGCGTACCGAGTAGGAGTACTCGGTGTCGGGCGAGAGCCCGCCGACGGTGGCGGTGGTGGCGGTGCCGACGGTCGAACGCACCACCTCCCCGCCCTGGAGGACCTCGTAGCCGGCCACGCCGACGTTGTCCTGGGCGGCGTTCCAGGAGAGCGTGACCGACGTGGAGGTGACGTCGGTCGCCCGCAGTCCGCTGGGCGCGCTCGGCGGGGTGGTGTCGTCCTCCCCGGCGCCGCCCGCGCAGGGAGCCCCGTTGATGGTGCAGGTCACCGGGGCGGTCTCGCCTCCGCTGAACGCGCCGTTGAAGCCGATGCCGTAGGACCCGCCGGCGGGCACGGGCGCGCCCCAGGAGGGCGGGGTCAAGACGTAGGTGCTGCCGGAACGGCGCATCGTCGCGTTCCACAGGCTGGTCACGCTGGCGCCGGCGGGCAGGGTGAACTCGATGGTCCAGTCCGTCAATGGGGCGGAGGAGGCGTTGGCGATGGTGAACTGGCCGCTGTAGCCGGTGTTCCAGCGATCGCCTTCGGTGTAGACGACGGTGACGTCGGAGGGGGCCGCGGCGGCGGGGGCGGCCGTCAGCGTGGTGGGTAGGGCGAGGAGCGCGGCGGCTGCGGCCACGAGCCATCGTTTGCGGGGGCTTCTCACGTTCGTACGTCTCCTGCTTCGCGAGTGGGTGCGGGGAATCCGGCGGTCCGGGGATCACCGGAAGCGGAGGAGTGGCGCGGGTGGACACCGTTCGGTGACGTGAGGTGGGGCGGCGAGGCGGTCCGCGGCACTGCGGTGCCTCCTCGGCCGACCGGCGCGCAATGGGCATGGAGCCCTCCTGAGCCGGTGCTTCTAATTTTTAGGAAACTTAACTATTAGTTTCTCGGAGGGTCAATGAGCGTTCGGGGGTTTTCCCGTGGGCGCCGTGGGTGATGGGCCGACTCCCCGTCGTGATGGGCGCGTGAGCTGGGCGGACCGCCCTGGCGGGGATTCCCCCGGCGCATTGGCCGAAGTCGGCCGGCGCGAGGGCTTGAACGATCGCGGGGGAGCTATCCCATGCCGGTGGATCGATACAGTGTGCCTGTGGGAAACCCGCTGAACCTTCCGTTCGACCCGATCGAACGCGCTCACGAGAACTGGGCGCACCGTTGGGGTCCCTCGCCCGCGATGGCCGCGGTCACCTCGATCATGCGGGCGCAGCAGATCCTCATCGGCCAGCTCGACGCCACCCTCAAGCCCTACGGGCTGACGTTCGCCCGTTACGAGGCCCTGGTGCTGCTGACCTTCAGCTCCACGGGAGCGCTTCCGCTCGGCAAGATCGGCGAGAGGCTCATGGTCCATCCCACCAGCGTCACCAACACCATCGACCGCCTGGAGCGTCAGGGGTTCGTCCGGCGGCGCCCCAACCCCAGCGACGGCCGCGGCACCCTGGCCGAGATCACCGACGAGGGGCGCGAGGTGGTCGAACACGCCACCCGCGACCTGCTCGCCATGGACTTCGGACTCGACTGCTACTCCGCCGAGGAGCTACAGGAGCTGCACGTGGCGCTGAGGAAGCTGCGGGTCGGCTTCGGGGACTTCCCGGACGGTGCGGGATCCGGGGCGGTCTGAGGGCTCGTCGCATTTCCTTGCACGTCCTACTACCTACTTTTAGTAGGAAGTCCTACTATTAGCGTATGGCTGAGGACATCGAGGCGGGGCGCGCCCGCTGGCAGGCGCGCTACGACGCCGCTCGCAAACGGGACGCGGACTTCACGACCCTCTCCGGCGAGGAGGTCGAACCGGTCTACGGGCCGCCCGAAGGGGCCGTGATCCCCGGTTTCGAGCGCATCGGCTGGCCGGGCGAGTTCCCCTTCACCAGGGGACTGCACCCCACCGGTTACCGGGGACGCACCTGGACCATCCGCCAGTTCGCCGGATTCGGCAACGCGGTACAGACCAACGAGCGCTACAAGATGATCCTGGCCTCCGGGGGCGGTGGGCTCTCCGTCGCCTTCGACATGCCCACCCTGATGGGTCGCGACTCCGACGATCCGCACGCCCTCGGCGAGGTCGGGCACTGCGGTGTGGCCATCGACTCGGCGGCCGACATGGACGTCCTCTTCGACGGGATCCCCCTCGGCGAGATCACCACCTCCATGACGATCAGCGGGCCGGCCGTCCCGATGTTCTGCATGTACCTGGTCGCGGCCGAACGCCAGGGCGTCGATCCCGGTTCGCTCAACGGGACCCTCCAGACCGACATCTTCAAGGAGTACATCGCGCAGAAGGAGTGGCTGTACCCCCCGCAGCCGCACCTGCGCCTCATCGGCGACCTCATGGAGTACTGCGCCGCCGAGATCCCCGCCTTCAAACCGTTGTCGGTGTCGGGCTATCACATCCGCGAGGCCGGCGCGACGGCCGCCCAGGAGCTCGCGTTCACCCTCGCCGACGGCTTCGGCTACGTCGAACTCGGCCTGTCCCGCGGGCTCGACGTCGACACCTTCGCGCCGGGCCTGTCGTTCTTCTTCGACGCCCACGTGGACTTCTTCGAGGAGATCGCCAAGTTCCGCGCCGCCCGGCGTATCTGGGCCCGCTGGATGCGCGACCGCTACGGCGCCACCAGCCCCAAGGCGCAGTGGCTGCGCTTCCACACCCAGACCGCCGGCGTCTCGTTGACCGCCCAGCAGCCCTACAACAACGTCGTGCGCACGGCGGTGGAGGCGCTGGCGGCCGTACTCGGCGGCACCAACTCCCTGCACACCAACGCGCTGGACGAGACGCTGGCGCTGCCCACCGAACAGGCGGCCGAGATCGCGCTGCGCACCCAGCAGGTGCTCATGGAGGAGACCGGCGTCGCCAACGTCGCCGACCCGCTCGGCGGTTCCTGGTACGTCGAGGCGCTGACCGACCGGATCGAGGCCGAGGCCGAGCGGATCTTCGAACGGATCCTGCGGATGGGGGGCGGCGAGCAGGCGGAGCACGAGATCGGACCGATGACCTCGGGCATCCTGGCGGGCATCGCCGAGGGCTGGTTCAGCTCCGAGATCGCCGAGTCGGCCTTCCGCTACCAGCAGGCGGTCGAGAAGGGCGACAAGCGCGTCGTCGGGGTCAACTGCCACACCGGCACGGTCTCCGGCGAGCTGGAGATCCTCCGGGTCGGACACGAGGTCGAACGCGAACAGCGGCGGCTGCTCGCCCGGCGCCGGGCCGAGCGCGACGGCGCGGCCGTCGACGCCGCGCTGGCCTCCCTGCTCACGGCGGTGCGCGACCCCGGCCGGCCCAACCTGATCCCCTTCATCATGGAGGCGGTCCGCGCCGAGGCGACGCTCGGCGAGATCTGCGCGACGATGGGCGAGGAGTTCGGCACCTACACCGAGGACCCCCGCTTCTGACCCCGGCGCCCCTCACCGTCCCCCGGCGTGGCGCCAGGGGACGGCCACCGGGACCGGATCGGGCACCGTCCGGGACATGCCGCGCCGGTCGTCGGCGCGGCAGAACTCCAGGCCACCGTCGGGGGTGTCGTCCGGCGCCCCACGGAAGTAGACCTGGCTGACCCAGCCGCGGACCCGTCCGGGGGACTCGGCGGCCGCCCACCAGGTGCTCGACGCCGGACCCAGGCGCGTCAAGGCTCCTCGTTCCTGACAGTGGAACCACGACTCCGCGAAGACGTCGAGATGGTCGAGGACCTCGCTGTCGGGCGTGGGACGGGCGTGCACGGGGACGCGGTTGTCGGGGGCCCAGTCGGGGCAGTACCGCCCGTGGACCCGCCACACCCGGCCATCGGCGACCGTGGTGGTCCAGTGCGGGCCGTAACAGGGGCGGCGGTCCTCCGGTTCCCCCCTCCTCGCCCGGCAGGGGAGCGGAGGGTGTCCCCGGCGCGGCGGCGACCGCCGGGCCTCCGGTGGCCAGCGCGGTCGCGCAGGCGACGGCCACCAGACCGGCTCGGCTCCACGGGGACGAACTGGGCATGCGATCCTCCGGTAGGCACAACCGAATGATTACCCAGTGTCGCATTCGGTCGCCGGGAGTGACGGCATTGACGGAGGGATGTCGCGCTCCTGAGGGGAAGGGGGACGCCGAGGGGCCGGGCCCCACGCGGCGTTGGGCGGGCCCGCGTCGAATACGGCAGGATGGGACACATGCAGCCTTCGGACTTCTCCATGCAGAGCGCGGTCGACCTCGGAGCTCGCAAGGCGGCCTTGGAACGCGAGGCCAAACGGCAGGCCGAGGCGTCCTCCGGTACCGCCAACCCCTACGCGATCGACATCACCGAGGAGAACTTCCAGACCGAGGTCCTCGAACGGTCGTTGCGCGCCCCCGTCGTCCTGGCGGTCCTGGCCAACTGGTCCGAACAGGCCAAGCAGGTCGAGGCCGCCCTCGACCGGTTGGCCGTCGGCGCCGGCGGCCAGTGGTTCCTCGCCAAGATCGACACCGAGGCCACCCCGCAGCTCGCCCAGGCGCTGCGCGCCCCGACGGTGCCCATGGTCGCCATGGTCATCGGCGGCCAGGTCGTCCCGGGGCCCACCGGTGGAGCGACGGAGGAACAGCTGCGCGAGTGGCTCTCCCAGATCTTCGAGGGTCTGCGCCAACAGGGGGTGTTGCCGCAGGACTACACCGGGCTGGGGGAGCAGGAGGCGCCCGGGCAGCCCGAGGAACCGTCCGGCTCCTCGGCCCAGGCCGAGGCCGCCGCCGCCGTCCAGCGCGGTGACTACGCGGCGGCCGAGCAGGTCTACACCCGTCTGCTCGAAGCCGACCCCGGCGACGAGACCGCCAAGACCGGGCTCGCCCAGGTGCGGCTCATCGCCCGGGTCCACGGGCTCGACGCCAACGCCGTGCGCAAGGCCGCGGCCGACGACCCCGCCGACGTCGACGCCCAGTGCAAGGTCGCCGACATCGACATGTACGGGGGCAAGTTCGAGGACGCCTTCGCCCGTCTCGTCGAGACCGTCCGGCGCACCCGCGACGAGGAGCGCGACCGCGCCCGCACCCACCTGCTCGGCCTGTTCGAGGTGCTGCCGCCGGGGGACCCGCGGGTGGCCAAGGCCCGCCGCGCCCTCACCTCCGCGCTCTTCTAAGCACCGGGGCCGGTTCGCGGGGGCGCGGTCGCGCGCGGACCCGCGCCACCGGTCTGACCCGCGGGGATAGGGGGTAGGACCTGGGCAGAAGGAGCCCGGGTCCTACCGAGGCGGTGGTCTGATGACCTGCGTGGTGACCATCTCCGCGACCTACGGAGCGGGCGGCAGCCTGGTCGCCCCGGCCGTCGCCGAACGCCTGGAGGTGCCCTTCCTGGACCGGGCGATCCCCAGCGCGGTGGCCCGCCGGATCGGGTGCACGCTGGCGGAGGCGCTGGCCCGCGACGACCGGGCGCCCACGGGCATCGGCCGCCTGCTGGCCAGCGCGGGCCGGGTTCCGGGAGGCGACCTCCTCCGCGGCGCCGACACGACCTTCGCGGGGGTCTGCGACGCCGATGGGAGGCTGCTCCACGACCGGGACTTCGTCGCCCACACCGAACAGCTCATCGGCGCCGTCGGCAGGGTCGGCGGTGTCGTGCTCGGCCGCGCCGCCGCGATCCTGCTGGCCAGGCACCCCACGGCGCTGCACGTCCGCCTGGACGGCCCCAAGGAACGGCGGTTGAAGCAGGCCGCGGCGATGCGCGACGCCGCGCACGAGGAGGCGCTGATGCGCGGCCGTGTCGGGGACGAACCCGAGTGGCGCCCGCCGACGATGCGCGAGCTGGAGGACAACGACCGGGCCCGGGCGGCCTACGTCCAGCGCTTCTACCGGGCCGACGCCGCCGAGCCGAGCCTGTACCACCTGGTCCTCGACTCCACCGCGGTCCCCCTGTACACCTGCGTGGACGTCGTCGAACGGCTCGCCCGTGAGCGGGCCGGCGAGGGGTAGCGCCGGAGTGTGTCGCTTTTCACTCAGGGCGGCCCGACGGGCGGAAACAGACGTCCGAGGGGCGGAACCGAAGTGTCATGGAATGCCCGCTACGGTGGTCGTCGCGCAGGTCAAGCGCTGGTAGTGGCACCATGAAGGTGCGCCCAGCGCGCACATCCGTGAACATGAGGAGCTTTTCGTGGCCACCCTTCCCAGCGTCTCCTACTCGATGACCGTCCGCCTGGAACTGGACGGACAAGGCAGTGCGGTCAGCAGCCTGACCCACGCGGTCGAGCACGTCGGGGGTATCGTCACGGCGCTCGACGTCACCTCCGCCGGTCACGAGAAGATCCGCATCGACGTCACCTGCGCCGCCCGCGACACCGACCACGCGCAGGCGATCGTCGACGCCCTCGGGGCGATCGAGGGGGTCACCGTCCACAAGGTCAGCGACCGGACGTTCCTCATGCACCTGGGCGGCAAGATCGAGATCAAGTCGAAGGTGCCGCTGCGCAACCGTGACGAGCTCTCCATGGCCTACACGCCGGGTGTGGCGCGCGTCTCCTCCGCCATCGCCGCCAACCCCGAGGACGCCCGCCGCCTGACGATCAAGCGCAACAGCGTCGCGGTCGTCACCGACGGGTCGGCCGTGCTGGGGCTGGGCAACATCGGCCCCGAGGCGTCCATGCCGGTCATGGAGGGCAAGGCCGCCCTGTTCAAACGGTTCGCCGACATCGACGCCTGGCCGATCGCGCTGGACACCCAGGACGTCGACGAGATCGTCCGCACCGTCCAGGTCATCGCCCCCGGCTTCGGCGGCATCAACCTGGAGGACATCTCCGCGCCTCGCTGCTTCGAGGTCGAGGCCCGGCTGCGCGAGCTGCTGGACATCCCGGTGTTCCACGACGACCAGCACGGCACCGCGATCGTCGTGCTCGCCGCGCTGAAGAACGCCCTGCGCGTCGTGAACAAGGAGCTCGGCGACGTCCGCATCACGATGTCGGGCGCCGGCGCCGCCGGGACCGCGATCCTCAAGCTGCTGATGCACGCGGGAGCCAAGCACATCGTCGTCTGCGACATCCACGGGGCGGTCCACCGCGGCCGCGCCGACCTCGACTCCAACCTCGAGTGGATCGCCGCCAACACCAACCCCGACGGCTACGCCGGCGACCTCAAGGGCGCGGTGCGCGGTGCCGATGTCTTCATCGGCGTCTCAGCGCCCAACCTGCTCGACGGCGAGGACATCGCCGAGATGAACGACGACTCGATCATCTTCGCGCTGGCCAACCCCGACCCCGAGATCGACCCGGAGATCGCCCACCTGCACGCCGCCGTCGTCGCGACCGGTCGCAGCGACTACCCGAACCAGATCAACAACGTGCTCGTCTTCCCCGGGGTGTTCCGGGGCCTGCTCGACGCCCAGAGCCGCACCGTGAACTCCGACATGATGGTCGCCGCGGCCGACGCGCTGGCCGCCGTCGTCACCGACGACGAGCTGGGACCGCACTACATCATCCCGAGCGTGTTCCACCAGGACCTGTCGCAGCGGGTCGCCCAGGCGGTGCGCGAGGTCGCGCAGCGCGAGGGCCAGGCCCAGATCTGACGTGCGGGGTGCCGCCCGTCCCGGGCGCGGCGGCGCGGATGGCCGTCACGGGCGCAGGGTATGAGGGGGACATGGATTCGCCGAGCCTCGTCGGTCAGCTGTTGGTGGCGACGCCACTGCTGGAGGATCCCAACTTCCGGCGTGCCGTGGTCCTCGTGCTCGACGACGACCCCGTGGAGGGGACTCTCGGGGTCGTCGTGAACCGCCCCTCCACCCTGCCCGTGGCCGAGGTGCTGGAGGAGTGGGGCGCCTACGCGAGCGAGCCCGGGGTGATGTTCATGGGCGGTCCCGTGGGGACCGACGCGGGCTTCGCGCTCGGGATGTCGGCAAGCGGGTCCCGGCCGCCCGGGTGGAGCCCGTTGGGCCCCACGGGGGCGGCCTTCCCGATCGCCGGGGTGGGGACCGTCGACCTCGACGCCTCCCCGGCCGGAGCGGTCGGGGTCGGCCCGCTGCGCGTCTTCGCGGGGTACGCGGGCTGGGGCGCGGGCCAGCTTCTCGACGAGATCCGCGAAGGGGCCTGGTATCTCGTAGCGGCACAGGTCGAGGACGTGTTCTGCGCCGATCCGGAGTCGCTGTGGGCGCGGGTGCTGCGCCGCCAGGGCGGGGATCTCGCCTTGGTATCGACGTTCCCGGACGACCCGTCGTTGAACTGACCGCGGTCGCGCGGCCGGATACCGTGGAACCCGGACGTAGGAGGAGTTGAGCGCACTATGGCGATGATGGACGTCTTCAACAAGGTGCTTCCGGACAGCGAGACCCGTCCGGACACCTCGCATGACGGGGGCGACCGCGAGCGGTTCGCGCACTACGTGCAGAAGGACAAGATCACCGAGAGCGCCGTCACCGGCAATCCGGTGATCGCGCTGTGCGGCAAGGTGTGGGTGCCCAACCGCGACCCCAAGAAGTTCCCGGTCTGCCCCGAGTGCAAGAAGATCTACGAAGAGATGATGGCCTGAGCAGGCCGGATCGCGGATTCGGGGGCCGGGGCGCGGGGATCCGCCCCGGCCCCGGCCTGTTGTCGGCGCGCGGGGACGCGCGCCGATTGCGCCGCATTGGCTGCCCGGGCGCGGCGTGGCGCGGTACCCTCCCTGGGACGGAACACGGCATTTGGTCCACGGGTGGAGGAATCCCCGGGGCGGTCGTGTCCCCGCACACTCAGCCGAGGTCCGAATCTCGTCACACCCGCGTACCGGGTCCCGCTGCCGCCCCCGATGGCACGCGGCCCGGCCAGGGTCGTCACCACGGGTAGGTCACATGGTTTCCACAACCGAACGGCGGTCGCACGGCAGGGGAGGCCGGCGCCGGCGCGATACGCGCGGTCACGGTAGGAAGGGGAACCGGCGCCGCCGTGCCGCTCCCACCGTGGGCGACGTCGTGCGCGGTGTCATCCGCACCTTCGGGGAGCTGCTGTTCACGGCGGGCCTGATCATGCTCTTCTTCGCCGCCTACCAGGTCTACGGCAAGCAGTTCGAGACCGACCGGGAGCAGGCGCAGCTCGCCCAGGGGCTGGAGGAGCAGTGGCAGCAGCCACAGGGACCCGACTCCGAGCCGTTGCCGGGGTCGGCCAACAGCCGGCTCTACATCCCCGAACTGGACATGAACTGGGTCGTCGTCAACGGGACCGGGGTCGAGGACATCCGCTACAGCCCCGGGCACTACGAGCACTCCGCCCAGGCCGGCCAGGTGGGCAACTACGCGGTCGCGGGACACCGGACCCCCGGGATCTTCTGGGACCTGGACCTGCTCGGCGAGGGTGACGACATCGTCGTCGAGGACGCCGGGAACTTCTACACCTACGAGGTCATCGCGACCGAGGTGGTCACGCCCGACCAGTGGCGCGTCGTCGAGGCCGACCCCTTCGACCCGGAGAACGACGACCCCTCGCGCAGGCTGCTGACGATCACCACCTGTCACCCCAAGCTGCAAAACGCCCACCGACTGGTGGTCCACGCCGAGCTGACCGAGACCCGGCCCAAGGACCAGGGCATGCCCGACAACATCGCCGACATGGCGCCCGAGCAGAGCTGACGAGGGGTGAGCCGAACGTGTACGGCCTGATCTGGCGTATCCTGCCCGGCCCCCGGCCGGTGAAGTTCCTGCTGTTCCTGGGGCTGACCGCGGCCCTGGCGGCGTTCCTGTGGTACGTCGCCTTCCCGTGGGTGGACCCCTACATGCCCTTCAACGACAGCACCATGGGCTCCGCGCCGCAGACCCCCGCGGGCGAGGCTCCCCCGCCTCCCGCGGACGGCGCCGATCCGGCACTGTCGGGTCCGTGAGCGTGACGGGGCCCTCCCCCGGGCGGTGACGGTCCGGGGGAGGGCCGTGGAAAAGGCGCCGTTGACCGGTGCCGCACGCTCGTGCTGTCCACGCCCGGGCCCGCGTCCGGATAACCTCGTCCGAGTGAGTAACTGGGGATTTCCACGATGACGCTCGTCGAAACCACCACCGGTGAACGGCTGAGGAGCCTGCGGGCCTGGCAGCGTGAGGCGTTCGAGGAGTACTTCCGCCGCGAACCACGTGACTTCCTCGCGGTCGCCACGCCCGGCGCGGGCAAGACCACGTTCGCCCTGACGCTGGCCAGCGAGCTGCTCGCGCGGCACACGGTGCGCTCGATCACCGTGGTGTGCCCCACCGAGCACCTGAAGAAGCAGTGGGCGGACGCGGCGGCCAGGTTCGGTATCGCGCTGGACCCGGAGTTCAAGAACGGCCAGGGGGCGCTGGGCAAGCAGTTCATCGGCGCGGCCGTCACCTACGCGCAGGTCGCCGCGCATCCGATGCTGCACCGCAATCGGACCGAGGCGCGCCGCACCCTCGTCATCTTCGACGAGGTCCACCACGCGGGCGACGCCCTGTCGTGGGGGGACGCGGTGCGCGAGGCGTTCGATCCGGCGGCGCGCCGGTTGTCGCTGACCGGTACGCCGTTCAGGTCCGACGTCAACCCCATCCCCTTCGTCGACTACGTCCAGGACCACAACGGGGTCCGGCGCTGCTCCTGGGACTACAGCTACGGCTACGCCCCCGCGCTGGCCGACGGCGTCGTGCGCCCGGTCATCTTCATGGCCTACTCGGGCGAGATGCGCTGGCGGACCAAGGCCGGCGACGAGCTCGCCGCGCGCCTGGGCGAGCCGCTCACCCCTGACGCCATGTCCCAGGCGTGGCGGGCCGCGCTGGACCCCAAGGGCGACTGGATCAAGAAGGTGCTGGCGGCGGCCGACCGCCGTCTCACCGAGGTCCGCAACTCCACCCCCGACGCCGGTGGGCTGGTCATCGCCACCGACCACGAGAACGCGCGCGCCTACGCGCGCATCCTGCGCCAGATCACCGGGCGCGGCGCGACCGTGGTCCTCTCCGACGACCCCACCGCCAGCAAGAAGATCAAGCAGTTCGCCGCCTCCGACGACCGTTGGATGATCGCGGTGCGCATGGTCTCGGAGGGGGTGGACGTGCCCCGGCTGATGGTCGGCGTCTACGCGACCTCCACCAGCACCCCCCTGTTCTTCGCCCAGGCGATCGGCCGTTTCGTGCGGGTCCGCCGCCGGGGCGAGATCGCCTCGGTGTTCCTGCCCTCGGTGCCGTCGCTGCTGGAGTACGCCAGCGAGATGGAGCGCGAGCGCGACCACGCGCTGGACCGGCCGATCAAGGAGGGCGACTTCAACCCCGAGCAGGATCTGGTCGACGAGGCCCGCAAGCGCCGCGACTCCCCTGACGCGGGCGAGGAGCTGCCGTTCGAGACGATGGAGGCCTCGGCCGAGTTCGACCGCGCCCTCTACGACGGCGGCGAGTTCGGCGGCGGTGCGCCGGGGTCGCCGGAGGAGGAGGACTTCCTCGGCCTGCCCGGGCTGCTGGAGCCGGACCAGGTCGCCCAGCTGCTGCGCAAGCGCAAGGCCGAGCAGCGGGCGGGGGAGCGCAAGGCGGCGAAGGCGGCGGAGGAGAGCGGTCCGCCGGTCCATGAGGTGATCGCCGAGCTGCGCAGGGAGCTCAACACCCTCGTCGGCGCCTGGCACCACCGCACCGGTCAGCCGCACGGCGTGATCCACACCGAGCTGCGCCGCGCTTGCGGGGGGCCGCCGATCGCCCAGGCGTCGCCGGAACAGATTCGCCAACGGATCGCCAAACTCCGTTCCTGGGCCACCGGAGGACGCTAGTCTCACCTAGTGTGACCGAATCGATCCGTTCCGTTGTCGAGTGTCCTTGCCCGTCCCGGGGCGGGCGGTGAGCCCCACGAGCACCGCCCCGGGATCCGGCGGCCCGGGGCGTCCCTGGAGGCCGTGGCGGGCCATGAAGCCGCAATACCGAGCAAACAATCCGCAATGCCGACGTGCCGCTTCCGTCCGTTCTGTCACTGGATGCATACATTTCGACAGTATGGACAACGGTGAAAAAAGGCATGGCCGGCCCAGCATGGGCGTGTGGAGCGGACTGATCGTCGGTGCTGCCGCGCTGGCGGGTGTGGTCGTCCTCTCGGCGGCCCAGACCCCCCAGGACGGTCAGGGGCGTCGTGACGGCCCCGCGGCCCCCCGAACCGCCGCCGCGGCCGCCGAGGTCTGCGAACCGGGGCAGAACCCCGGCCACAGCGCGGCGCGGCTCGCCGAGCCCGGCGCCCACGACCCCAGCGCGCTGACCCCCGCCGAGGCCGCCGAACTCGATCAGATGCTCCGCAGGGTGCCACTGCACCAGTCCGCCCCGAGCGCGCAGCAGCCCCAGACGATCCCGGTCGTCGTGCACGTCATCTCCAGCCGCACCGGTACCGGTGACCTCGGCCAGGCGACCATCGACGAGCAGATCGCGGTCATGAACAAGGGCTTCAGCGGCGGATACGGCGGGGCCGACACCGGCTTCCGCTTCGAACTGCGCGAGGTCACCCGCACCCGCAACGACACCTGGTTCAGCGGTTTCCCCCAGCGCGAGGACACGATCAAGGGGCAGTTGCGCAAGGGGGGGCCCGAGACGCTCAACCTCTACATCGTGAACATGGACGACGGGGTGCTCGGCCGCTCCACCTTCCCGCAGAACTACGCGGACGCCCCCGACCGCGACGGCGTCGTCATCGACTACCGCACCGTGCCGGGGGGCGGCCGTGAGAAGTTCGACCTCGGCTACACCGCCACCCACGAGACGGGACACTGGCTGGGGTTGTTCCACACCTTCCAGAACGGTTGCGACTCCCCGGGCGACTACGTCGACGACACGCCCTACGAGCGGGAGCAGTCCGCGGGCTGTCCGGAGGGCCGCGACACCTGCTCCTCGGCCGGCGAGGACCCCATCCACAACTTCATGAACTACAGCGACGACGCCTGCCTTCGGGAGTTCACCGAGGGACAGGCCCAGCGCATGGCCCAAAGCTGGGCGGCGTTTCGCGCCTGAGCGAGGCCCCGTGGGGCGGCGGCCGGCGACCCGGGCCGCCGCCCCACGCGCGTCCGCTCCGGCGGCCGGGTGCCGTGCCCCGGACCGGCGGCGCCGCCACGCGCGGCCCGCCGCAGGTGAACACGGGGGGAGGAACGGCTCCCGATAAGCTGGGGCACATGGCAGCGACCCACACCTACCTCACCGGGATCCAGACTTCGGGCGAACCGCACATCGGCAACTACGTCGGGGCCATCAAGCCGGCGTTGGCCGCCGCCGAGTCCTCCGACACGCTGTACTTCCTCGCCGACTACCACGCGCTCAACTCGGTCAAGGACCCCGCCAAGCTCCGGCACAGCATCCGGTCGGTCGCCGCCACCTGGCTCGCCTGCGGACTCGATCCCGAGCGCACCGTGCTCTACCGCCAGTCGAGCGTCCCCGAGGTGTTCGAACTGGCCACCATCCTGTCCAGTATCACCAGCAAGGGCCTGATGAACCGCGCCCACGCCTACAAGGCGGCGCGCGACCGCAACGCGGCGGCCGGGAACGAGGACCTCGACGCCGGGGTCAACATGGGGCTGTTCAACTACCCCATCCTCATGGCCGCCGACATCCTCATCATGGCGGCCGACCGCGTCCCGGTCGGCCGGGACCAGGTCCAGCACATCGAGTACACGGCCGACATCGCGGGGACGTTCAACCACCTCTACGGCGAGTCCTACACCTTCCCGATCCCCGAGGGCGTCTACCCCGAGGGTGAGGCCAGCATCCTGCCGGGCGTCGACGGCCGCAAGATGAGCAAGTCCTACGACAACCACATCCCGCTGTTCCTGCCCGAGAACAAGCTGAAGAAGCTGGTCCGGCGCATCCCCACCGACTCCACGCCGGTCGAGGACCCCAAGGACCCCGACACCTCGGTCGTCTTCCAGCTCCTCGCGCAGTTCGCCGACGCCGAGCGGACCGCGGCCATCCGCAAGCGCCTGGAGGCCGGCGGCATGGGGTGGGGCGAGTTGAAGAACGAGCTGTTCGAGGTGCTCAACGCCGAACTGACCCCTCTGCGCGAACGCTACGAGGCGCTCATGCACCCCGACAGCGAGCTCGACGCGATCCTGGCGGCCGGCGCGGTGCGCGCCCGCGAACGCGCCCGGGGCGTGCTCTCCCGGGTCCGCGCGGCCGTCGGCATCGACTGACCACGGACCGGCGGTGACCGCCCCGGCGAACGGGGCGGTCACCACCGTGGATCAGTGACCGATCGGGGTGCCCTCCAACGTCACACCCGCCTCGCGCATCCCTTCCAGCGCCGTCTCCACGGTCCGCGGGTCCACCCCGGCCGTCAGATCGAGCAGCACCCGCGTGGCGAAGCCCTCGCGCGCCGCGTCCAGCGCGGTGGCGCGCACGCAGTGGTCGGTGGCGATCCCCACCACGTCCACCGCGGTGACCCCGCGCTCCCGCAGCCAGTCGGCCAGCGCGGTACCGTCCTCGGCGCTGCCCTCGAAGCCGCTGTAGGCGGCGCTGTAGCGGCCCTTGTCGAACACCTCGGCCACCGACGTGGTGTCCAGGCGCGGGTGGAAGTCCGCGCCGGGCGTCCCCGCGACACAGTGCGGCGGCCACGAGTCGACGAAGTCGGGTTCGTCGGAGAAGTGCGCGCCCGGGTCGATGTGGTGGTCGCGCGTCGCGACGACGTGGGCGTAGTCGCCGCCGCGGGCCTCGATGAACGCCGACACCGCCGACGCCACGTCGGCGCCGCCGGTGACGGCGAGGCTGCCTCCCTCGCAGAAGTCGTTCTGGACGTCGACGACGATCAGTGCTCTCATGGCTTCCTCCACCTGTCAGACCCGCACGCGCTGTTCGAAGACCGTCGGAATGGCGGGCTCGCCCCGGGACATCTGCTGTGCGGTCACCGGAAGCTCCCGGACCGCGCGCGCGTGCCGTTCCCGGGCGGCCTGCAGCGGCTCGCGGCCGACGATCTCACCGCGCTCCACGAGCTTGCGCAGCATGGGCCGCTCCAACGGGCCGAGGTCGGGCTCGTGGTCGTAGACGACCTCGGCGGTGGCCACGCCGTCGTCGTCGAAGCGGCGGACCCCCCACTTGCGTCCGCCCCGGCTCGGCTTGCCCACCGAGCGCTTGGCGACCGGGAACAGGGGGGCGTCGGGTCCCTCCTCGCTGGCGCGCGCCACGAGCTTGTAGACGAGGGAGGCGGTGGGCGTGCCCGAGCCCGTCACCAGGGAGGTGCCCACGCCGTAGCCGTCCACCGGCGCGATCGCGAGGGCCTGGATGGAGTACTCGTCGAGGTCGCCGGTGACGACGATGCGGGTGTCGGTGGCCCCGGCGCCGTTCAACTGCTCGCGCACCCGCGTCGCGAGGACGCCCAGGTCGCCGGAGTCGATGCGGACGCCGCCGAGGTCGGTGCCGGCCAGCTCGATGCCGGTCCTGACCGCGCGGGCCACGTCATAGGTGTCGACGAGCAGGGTCGTCCCGGTGCCGAGCGCCTCCAGCTGCGCGGTGAAGGCGTGCCGCTCGCTGTCGTGCAACAGGGTGAAGGCGTGGGCGCTGGTCCCCGTGGTCGGCACGCCGTGGCGCCGTCCGGCCTCCAGGTTGGAGGAGGCCGCGAACCCGCAGATGTAGGCGACGCGGGCGGCGGCGACGGCGGCCATCTCGTGGGTGCGGCGGGACCCCATCTCGATGAGGGGACGCCCGCCCGCGGCGGTCACCATGCGCGAGGCCGCCGAGGCGATCGCGCAGTCGTGGTTGTAGATGGACAGGGCCACGGTCTCCAGCAGGACGGCCTCGGCGAACGTCCCCTCGACGACGAGGATCGGGGAACCGGGGAAGTAGCACTCGCCTTCGGCGTAGCCCCAGATGTCGCCGGTGAAGCGGTAGTTGGCGAGCCACTCCAGGGTGGGATCGTCCACGATCCCGGCCCGCGACAGGTAGTCCAGCGTCGCCTCGTCGAAGCGGAAACGTTCGAGCGCGTCGAGGAAGCGGTCGGTGCCGGCGACCACACCGTAACGGCGGGTCTCGGGAAGCCGCCGCGCGAACATCTCGAACACCGTCCGACGGTGTGCGGCGCCGCTGCGCAGCGAGCCTTGCAGCATCGTCAGCTCGTAGTGATCGGTGAGCAGGGCGCTGCTCCAGGGGTCGGTCATGGGACCCAAGCCTAGTTTGTGTCTTCCGGGAACAAAATCGGGACCGGGGGACCTCTCGGATGCCCCGACCCACCGGGGGCGGATGGAACAATACGAAGGGAAGTCCGCCCCGGGCCACTACCCGGCGGGACGATGGACGAACGGGAAAGGTGAGAAGGTGATGCGTCCATGACGACGGCGCCGGTCGAGCTGGAACGGCCGGAGACCGGGGAGGACGTACGGCCCGACATCCCATGGGTGACGATCGTGTGGAACGATCCGATCAACCTGATGTCCTATGTCACCTACGTCTTCCAGACGGTCTTCGGTTATCCCAAGAGCAAGGCTCACAAACTGATGCTGGACGTCCACCACAAGGGACGGGCCGTCGTCTCCAGCGGGACCCGTGAGGAGATGGAGCGCGACGTCTCCATCCTGCACGGCTACGGGCTGTGGGCGACCCTCCAGCAGGACGAGTAACGGACGGGGCAGCGCACATGACCATGGGATTCCGCCCGGCGCCCGGCGGCGCGGCCATCTCCCTCGACCCCGACGAGGCCGCCGTCCTGCGCTCGATGGCGGCGATGCTGCTGGGCCTGATCGAGGAACCGCGGGCCGACGACGAGTTCGCCAGGATCGTCGGCATCGGCTCCGAGACCGAACCCCCGAAGGACCCGGTCCTGGCCCGGCTGCTGCCCGACGCCTACACCGGTGACGCCGAGGCGGCCGGGGAGTTCCGTCGCTACACCGAGGACGACCTGCGCCGGCACAAGCGGGACAACGCCCAGGCCCTCGTCGACTCGTTGCCCGAGGCGGGCGGCGAGGTCGTGCTCGACCTCGCCGGCGGCCACGCCTGGCTCAAGGCGCTCAACGACGTCCGGCTGGCCCTGGGCACCCGCCTGGGGGTGGAGGAGGAGACCTACGAGGCCTATCTGAGGGGCCAGGCCGAACCCGCGGACGAGGCCAGCGCGGCGGCGCTGCACGTCTACGAGTGGCTCGGGGCGCTCCAGGACTCGCTGGTCCACGCGTTGAGCGGGGGCGACGACGGCGGCCCCGACGGGGACGCCTTCTGAGCGGCCGGCCCCTTCCGGACGGATCCGCCGCGCGGGACCCGGGCCGCCACGCCCCTCCGCGCGGCGGGCGCGAAGGAGCCGCCCTCCGCGCGGTCTCTCCGCCCCGGAGGGCGGACACCGTGGCGACGGGGCCCGGGCGCGGTGTCCGGACCCTGCCGACCCGGCGCCTGACGAGGGCGGGGACGCCCGGCCCGCGTGACAACCGCCACCCCGGGGATCGCATACCCAGCCAGTGGGTAGGGATAGCGCGTCGGATACGCTGAGTGCCATGCTGAGGATTGATCGCTCGATCTACGATCTGATCGTCGCCCACGCCCGCCGCGACCATCCTGACGAGGCGTGCGGCGTGGTGGCCGGTCCCGCGGGGACCGACCGTCCGGAGCGATTCATCGAGATGGTCAACGCCGAACGCTCGCCGACCTTCTACCGCTTCGACTCCCTCGAACAGCTCAAGGTCTGGCGCGAGATGGACGACCGCGACGAGGAGCCGGTGGTCATCTACCACTCCCACACCGCGACCGAGGCCTATCCCTCGCGCACCGACATCTCCTACGCCTCCGAGCCGAACGCCCACTACGTCCTGGTCTCCACCCGCGACCCCGAGACCGTGGAGTTCCGTTCCTACCGCATCGTGGACGGCGAGGTCACCGAAGAGCCCGTCGAGATCGTCGACGCCGCCTAGAGCGGTGGCCAAGGGCGGAATCAGCGCCCGCCGGCACGTGTTGGAGATCTACGCGACGGGCCGTTCGTACGCGCACGCCCGCGCGAGCAATGACGACCCACCGAAACTTCCTACGGAGAGACACCCCATGGCCATCGAGGTCCGCATTCCCACCATCCTGCGCAACCTCACCGGCGGCGAGAAGGCCGTCGAGGGCTCCGGCGCCACCCTCGCCGAGCTCATCTCCGACCTCGACGCCAACCACCCCGGTCTGGCCGAGCGTCTCGTCGAGGACGGCAAGCTGCGCCGCTTCGTCAACGTCTACCTCAACGACGAGGACGTGCGCTTCCTCGGCGGCCTGGAGACCAAGGTCAGCGACGGGGACACCGTCACGGTCCTGCCGGCCGTCGCCGGCGGCATGCGCTAGCCGTCATGCGATTCGACTCCCTTCTCGACTCCCTCGGCGGCACCCCGCTGGTGGGGCTGCCGCGGCTCTCGCCGTCCCCCGACGTCCGGCTGTGGGCCAAGCTCGAGGACCGCAACCCCACCGGCTCGATCAAGGACCGCGCCGCGTTCTACATGATCGAGCAGGCGGAGAAGGACGGCCTCCTCACCCCGGGGTGCACGATCCTAGAGCCGACCTCCGGCAACACCGGCATCTCGCTGGCCATGGTCGCCCGGCAACGCGGATACCGCATGGTCTGCGTCATGCCTGAGAACACCTCAGCCGAGCGGACCCAGCTGCTGCGGATGTGGGGCGCCCAGATCCACTACTCGCCGGCCGAGGGGGGCTCCAACGAGGCCGTGCGCGTCGCCAAGCGGATGGCCGAGGAACACCCTGACTGGGTGATGCTCTACCAGTACGGCAACCCGGCCAACGCCCGCGCGCACTACGAGACGACCGGTCCCGAACTGCTCGCCGACCTGCCCGAGATCACCCACTTCGTGGCCGGCCTGGGCACCACCGGGACGCTCATGGGGGTGGGGCGCTACCTGCGTGAGCACAGACCGGACGTGCGCATCGTCGCGGCCGAGCCCCGCTACGGGGAACTCGTCTATGGTCTGCGCAACCTCGACGAGGGCTTCGTCCCCGAGCTCTACGACGACTCGGTGCTGACCACGCGGTTCTCGGTCCCCTCCGACGCCGCGCTCAAGCGCACCCGCGAACTCCTCCAGGAGGGCATCTTCGCGGGCATCTCCACGGGTGGGGCGCTGCACGCGGCCCTGGGGATGGCGGCCAAGGCCGTCAAGGCCGGCGAACGCGCCGACATCGCCTTCGTCGTCGCCGACGCCGGTTGGAAGTACCTGTCCACCGGGGCCTACGAGGGCACGCTCGAAGAGGCCGAACAGCGCCTCGACGGCCAGCTCTGGGCCTGATAGCGATCCCCGGCGCGGCCGGGAGACGGGACCGCACCGGACCAGTCCGGTGCGGCCCCTTTCGCGTCCGAGGCCACGGGGGGAGAACCATTCCCTTCCGGTACGGTCACCACCACCCGGCCGGGTGGTGGCACCGTCATGGCCGCACCGGTCGCGCCCGGCGTAGCTTGCCGGGCATGTCGAACAGAACATCCATCCCCCGCGTCCGGGCGCTGGTCGCGGGAGCCGCGGCAGGACTCCTGCTCGCCTGCGCCGCGCCCGCCACCGCGGCGCAGGCCGACGGCGAGCCAGCCTCCGACGGCCTGATCCCGACCCTGCCCGAGCCCACCGGCCGGCACACGGTGGGAGTCACCGAACTCCACCTCGTCCAGCAGGGACGCCCCGACCCGTGGCTGCCCGACCGCGACCGGGAGCTGATGGTCGGGATCTGGTACCCGGCCAAAGCGGACCGGGAGGCGCGACCCGCCCCCTACATGCCCGAGGGCACCGCCGAGATCCTCGGCGCCGAGTTCACCGCGACGCTCGGCCTGGATCCGGAGGCCATCGACTACGGCGCCATCACCTCGGCGGGGCTGAGCGGGGCCCCGGCCGACACCCGTTCCGGCCCGCGCCCGGTCGTCCTCTTCTCGCCCGGCGGCGGGGTCTCGCGCACGCTGGGCACCGCCCTGGTGCAGGAGCTGGCCTCCCACGGCTACGTCGTCGTCACCGTCGACCACACCGGCGAGGCCCCCGTGCAGTTCCCCGGGGGCAGGGTGGAGACCTCACGGCTCGACGACATGCCGGAGGACAACCCCTACCTGGCGATGACGGACGCGCGGGTGGACGACGTCCGCTTCGTCCTGGACCAGCTGGAGGAGATCGCCTCGGGGGACAACCCCGACGCGCAGGGACGGGCGCTTCCGCGCGGCCTCGCCCGGGTGCTGGACCTGTCCCGGATCGGCGCGTTCGGGCACTCGGCGGGCGGGGCCACCTCGATCCACGCCATGGCCGAGGACGACCGGATCGACGCCGCGGTCGACATGGACGGTTCCGTCGTCCTCGGCAGGAACGAGGCGGAACGCGAGGCCTTCCGGGAGCGCTTCCCCGCCTCCACCGAGGGGGTGACCCGCCCCTTCATGTTCATGGGCGCCGCCCAGGAGGAGATCCCCGAGGAGGGCGGGGAACCGGTCGTCCACCCCAACACCCACGTGACGTTCGAGGACTGGGGCCGGTTGTGGGAGAACTCGCCCGGCTGGAAACGTGACCTGAACTTCCCCGAGGCGCGGCACTTCACCTTCACCGACCACCTCCTCTTCCTGCCGCGGATCCAGTCGGAACTCGGGCTGCCCCCCGAGGTGGTCGCCTCCGTCATCGGGCCCCTGCCCGACCCCGGACGCGCCTACGCCTCCCAGCACACCTACCTGAGGGCGTTCTTCGACCTGCACCTGCGCGGCCTGGCACGCCCCGTCCTCGACGGGGAGTCGCCGCACCACCCCGACGTGCGTTTCGTCCCCTGACACGGCGGCGGCGCGGCGCCCCGCCACGGGGACGCCGCGCCGCGGCGGGGCGCCCGCGGTCAGGACTTCCCGGCCGGCTCCTCGCCGGCCTCGTCCACGACACCGCTGTCGAGCACCGCCTGACCGTACAGGACGGTTCCCACCTCGATGTGGGAGGTCGCGGTGATCTGCAGCCGGCGCTCCCCGAGGTAGTCGAACGTCTCGGGGTCGAAGATCCACTCCACGCGTTCGCCCTCGCCGGCGTCCTCGTGGGCGATCGCGACACCGGGGCGTCCCGCCGTGTCCTCGACCCCCTCCACCACCATCGCGCCGGGCAGCAGGGCCGCCGCGCGGTACACCGCCGCCTCCAGGGCCGGCGGCAGCGGTTGGCCGTCCTCCAGCAACAGCGCCATCGCGGTGAACGCCCGGTGGTCGTCGTCCCGCCCGCGCCCCTCGGCCAGTCGCCGGTCGCGGATGTGCGTCAGGAACGCCTCGGGTTCGGTGGGCAGTCCGGCCTGGACCGCGTACAGGTCGGTCCAGGACCCGTCGATCTGTTCGACGGTCCACTCCGCGCCGTTCTCCCGGGCCAGTCCACGCGCGCCGGTGGATTCCTGGGCGACCCAGACCTCGAACTCGTTGGGGCCCGACGTCCCCATGGGGCCCTCCCCCCACTCGACCTGTTCCCCGATGGGGACCAGGCCGGTGGCCATGCTCCTGGCATAGAGGAAGTCGTCCGCGTCCACCTCGGGCGCGGGACGGGATTGCGCGGCCAGGGCCGCGCGTTCCAACAGCTCGGCCGCTCCTTCAGTGTCCCCTGGCCGCACCTCCACGACCACGGGCGCGGTCGTCTCGGGGATGGGCAGGTCGCGAGCCGTGGCGCCGGTGACGGCGACCAGGCCCACGGCCGCGGTCGTGACCACGCCCGCGCTCGTGATGGCCACCACGGCCGGCAGGGGGCGGCGGTACCAGGGTCGGCGCTGGATGGCGGGACGGGGGGTCTCGGTGTCGTTCACGGTGTTCATGGTCACTCCTTGTGGGGCTGGGGTGGGAGAAGCGGGGGAGAGGCGGGGAACAGGATCGGGGCGGGGGCTCACCGTGGGGCCCGTTCGTCGGGGAGCGCGCGCAGGTCCTCCACCACGGTCCGCGACAGCACGGCGACGCTGGAGGTGACCGTGCCGGCCGGGACGCCCTCACGTGTCTCCCTGGTCTGCACGGTGCGCTCACCGAGATAGGCGAAGGACGCCGGATCGAAGATCCACTCGACGCGCTCGCCACTGGCCTCGTCGGTGCGAGCCACCGCCACGCCGGCGCGCCCGGTCAGGTCCTCGGCCTCCTCGACCACGACCACGCCGGGGATGCGGGCGGCCGCTCGGTACAGGGCGGCGCCGAGGTCCGGGGGCGGCAGGGTCTCGGCCAGCAGTCCTCCGATCGTCGAGAACGCCCGCTGGTCGGCGTTGCCCCCCGCCCCCCGCCCGTCGGCGTAGACCATCTCCAGCAGCGCCTCGGGGTCGGTGGGCAGGGTGGTGAGGAAGTCGTGGCTGGGATCTTGGAGGTCGGCGTCCCCCGTCCCCTCCAGGGGCAGGCCCTCGGCCGGCTCCTCGCCCTCCTCCACGAGCAGGCCGCGCCGGCCGTCCGGCGAGGTCCACACCTGGCGCAGGCGCGGCCGGTCGGAGTGGATCTGGGTGGTGTAGGGGCTGGTGTCGGTGTCCACCACCACCTGGAGCGAGGACACCAGGCTCTCGACGTAGACGAATTGGTCGGGCTCCACCCGGACCTCGTCCCCCGCTGCGGCCAGGGCGATGTCGTCGAGCAGGGCCGGCGCCCCCGAGGGGTCGCCCTCGGCCACCGGCACCACGGTGGCCGGAACCAGGTCGGGCTCGTCGGCGCCGGGGACGGCCAGGCCCACCGCCACCGCGAGCGCCACCGAGGCGGCGACGGGCAGCAGGAACGGTCGGGGCAGGTGTCGGCGTCCTCTCCGCCGCGCCGTGGCGCGGCGGTCGGCCCGGATCGCCTCCAGCAGGAGTTCGCGGTGGGCGAGGTGGTGTCCGGGCGGAAGGTCCCGTTCCGCGGGCACCTCCGGCAACGGTAGGGCGCCGCTGTCATCGGCCCGCCCGGGAACGGGCGGAAGGGAGCTCATCGGTCGGCCTCCTTGTCGAACGGGGACGCGGGAGCGCGTCGCACCTCTACCTGTCCGCCGCGGCGCGCGGGTTCCCGCTTGAGGCCACCGGGGTCGTCGGCGACGAGCCGTTGCAACTTGGCCCGGGCGCGCGACAGGCGTGAACGGACGGTTCCCACCGGGAGGCCCAGCGCCTCCGCGGCGGAGGCGTAGTCCAGTCCGGCCCATACGCACAGTGAGATGACCTCGCGCTCGGCGCGCCGTAGACGTCCCATCGCCGCGTGGACGGCCCGCAGCCGCTCGACGTCGTCCAGCCGCCCGGCGGAGTCGTCGGAGAAGTCGGGCACCACGAAGTCGTCCGGGGACAACCGGGCCAGGGCCGCCCTGCGGCGGCGCGCGCCCCGGGTGAAGTTGCGCGCCGTGTTGGTCGCGATCCCCAGCAGCCAGGGCAGCAGGGAGCCGCCCTCGGCGTCGACGCGCCCGCGCAGCCGCCAGGCCTCCAGGAAGGTCATCGCCATGATCTCCTCGGCCGTCGACCAGTCCGCGGTCAGCCGGAAGCCGTGGTTGTACACGGCGCGCGCGTGCTCGTCGAAGAGCTGTGCGAAGGCGTCGGGGTCGCCCGCGCGGACGCGCTCTCGTATCTCGGTGGTCACCTGATCAAGCTGTCCGTCGCGGGGAACGGGTTCCCGTGACCCGGGTCACTCCCGGGAGCGGGACCCTGCCTGGAATTACTGGAACGGGATTCGGTTCAATGGCCCCATGACGCGATTCGATTCCGCCACCGCGGTCACCAGGACCGGCGATGGCCACTACACCGCGGAGCTCGACCCCGGCTACCTCATCGGCTCCGCCCTCAACGGGGGCTACCTCATGGCGGTGCTCCAGCGCGCGGCGCTGGCCGAGTCCACCCATCCGCACGCGGTCTCCTCCTCCTATCACTTCCTGCGTCCCGGCGCCCCCGGGCCGGCCGACATCGAACTCGCCGTCCGCAAGACCGGGCGCACCGTCACCACCGTCCAGGTCACCCTGAGCCAGGCCGGCAAGGAGCTGGTCACCGGTCTCGTCGCCACCGCCACGCTCGACCCCGCCGCCACGCCGCGCCACGAGACCGCGCGCGCCGACATCCCGCCCATCGAGCGGTGCCACCGCTTCGACCCCCGGGCGGACCGCTCCGCCGACATGGGCTTCCCCGACCGCGTCGACCAGTTCTACGCGCCCCGGACCTACGCCGCGCTGAGCGGATCCGACCCCGCGGCCGAACCCGAGATCACCGGTCACCTCGCGCCCAGCGAAGCCGACGGGGGCGCGGTCGAGGACCCCTCCCTCTTCCTACCGCTCGCGGTGGACGCGCTGCCCCCCGTCGTCACGGTGCTGGACTCCTGGCGCTGGGCTCCCACCGTGGAGCTCACCTGGCACATGCGAGCCGTCCCCGAACCCGGACCGTTGGCCTTCCGCTCCCGCGCCGACCTGGTCAGCGACGGCTGGTTCGACGAGACCGTGGACCTGTGGGACGTGAAGGGAAGGCTCGTCGCACAGAGCCGGCAGCTCGCCCGGATCGGACGCTGAAATACCGTCCTGAAATGGGATAAGTCGGTGAGATGCATCCTGTGAAAGCGTCACATGTGATATCCACCGCGTGAGACGCGGGCCACATTTGGTACCACCGCGGCGGTCATTGGGGTACACCCGTAAGACGGAGACGTCCCGGTCCGCGCAACACCCCGGTCGTCTTCGCGGAGGCATCTCACCGAAAAGGCTTTGCGACGTGCGACTCACCATCATCGGCTCATCCGGGAGCTTTCCCGGGCCCGACAGCCCCGCGTCCTGTTACCTCGTGGAGGCCGGCGGCTTCCGTCTGCTGCTGGACATGGGCAACGGCGCGCTCGGCGCCCTCCAGAGGTACGTCGACATCTACAGTATCGACGCCGTCTACCTCAGCCACCTGCACGCCGACCACTGTTTCGACCTGTGCTCCTACTGGGTGGCCCGCACCTACCCGGTCAGCGGCCGCAAGCCGCGCATCCCCGTGTTCGGCCCGACCGGCGTGGCCGACCGTATGGCCGAGGCCTACGGCCTGGACCCCGACCCCGGCATGCGCGAGACGTTCGACTTCGTCGAACTGACCCCCGGCAGGCGCGAGATCGGCCCGTTCACCGCGCACGTCGACCTCGTCAACCACCCCGTCGAGGCGTTCGGCATCCGGCTGGAGCACGAGGGCGCCTCGCTCACCTACTCCGGTGACACCGGCACCTGCGACTCCCTGGTGCGGCTCGCCCGCGATACCGACCTGTTCCTGTGCGAGGCCTCCTTCCACGACCACGAGGAGCACCCCGAGGACATGCACCTCACCGGCAGCGAGGCCGGGGAGATCGCCGGCCTGGCCGGCGCGCGCAAACTCGTCCTCACCCACCTCGTCCCGTGGAATGACGATCGCAGGACACTGGCCGAAGCCCGGACCACCTACCGGGGACCGATCGAACTCGCCCGGGGCGGAACCGTCTACGAGATCACCCGCCCCGGTCTGCGCGGGGCGCAGATCGCGACCGTCGGCTGAGCGCCGGACCGCGCCTCCGGCCACCACGGGGCGACACCGAGGGGCCGGCGGCGGGGCTCACCCTCCGGAGGGCTCCCCACCGGAGGGCGGCGGCTCCACCGCGGCACCGTCGGCCCCGGCGAGCACCTCGTCGGCCGTGGCCACCGCGACATCGAGCAGGTCGTCGTCGCCGATCCGCTCGGAGTTGTCGGTCAGGGTCACCAGCAGCCCCGGCAGGTGCAGGGAGACCCCGGAGAAGACCTCGCCGGTACGCCACTGCCCGAGCCCGCCGAGTCCGGAGACCTCCGGTGTCGTGAAGAAGGACGGATCGCCCGACGTCTCCGCTGGAACGTGGCCCGGGTAGTCCACGAGGCTCCCGCCGGGGGCATAGGTCACCATCACGACCTCGCTCCAGTCCTCGGCGCTGAAGCCCGCCCATGAACACTCCAGCCGGGAGTCCGTCCGCACCTCCTCGAACTCCGGCTCGGCGAGCCGGTCGGCGAACTCGCCCATCTGCTCCTTGAGACCGGCGGCCTCGCAGGAGTCGGGCAACGGCAGCGGCTCCACCGGCTCGGCGCCCTCCAGCTCGGTGGGGCTGGGGACCGGGAGCACCCCCGAGGCCACGGGTTGCGGACTCGTCGACGCCGACGGCTCCACCGCCGCGGCCTCACCGTTGCGCGCGCCACACCCGGTCGCCGCGACGAGCGCGATCACCGCGGTCCCGGCCGTGATCCGATGGGAGGTCGAGGCTGTGGACTCCAGGGGCATGCTGACCGTCTCCGTGCTCGGCGGGTGGCGTCCCGTGATCGGGCAGGGGCGCCGCCCGTGAGACGTCGGTACACGGGCGACGACACCCATCGTTTCATCTCTTCAGAGACGCTCGGACCACACCTCAGGGAAGGTCCTGTGCCGCGGCCAGCACGATCTCCTCCAGCCGGCCCTGGCCCAGCTCCATCCCCACGGAGTTCGCGGTGACGCTCACCCCCGGCAGGTACAGCACCGCGCTGCGGCCCACCGACCCCAGGTCGAGGTAGTGGAGTTTGCCGCCCAGCGCCGCGGACTCGGCGGTGGTGTACACGCCCATCGACGCCTCGGCCGCGGGGTCGGCCCCCTCCGGGTCGGCGTAGGTCTCGCCGCTTTGGAACTGCACGAACAGATAGCGCCCGGAATCGGCCGCACCCCACCGGCAGGCCAGTACCGACCCCTCGGCGGTCTCGCCGAAGGGCAGCCCCGCGGTGTGGGCGGCGACGGCCGCCTCGGCATGGCTGCCCACGCACGTCGCGGGCAACCCCTCGGCCAATGGCGCGACACTCGGCGGCGCCGACGCCGCGGAGGGCGACACCGAGGGGGAGGGGGCGGGAGCCGGTTCCTGCGCCGCGGAACTCCCGCCGCAGGCCGTGGTCAGCGCGACCAGCGCCGTGGCGGCGGCCAGCGCCGCGGGTCGGGGGAGGCGGGGAGTGTGCGAGACCGTCGTCATGTGGATCCTCGTCGGGACCGGGAACGGGAGGACCGCCCGTCTGCGTCGGCGCGGAACGGCAGGGACGGCGGCTCCATCGTGACAGCTCCCCGGACCGGCCGGGGCCCGTTCCGCGCGAACGGCGCGGGCCCCGGACGCGCGGATCAGCGCAGTTGCCCGGCCGCCGCGATGACGATGGCCTCCAGCTCCGCCGTCTCCAGCGGGGTGAAGACCGACACGGCGGTGATCACCGGACCGTCGGGAAGGTGCAGCGAGACGGTGCTGCCGCCGAGGTCCTCCACCTGCACCTTCTGCAGGACGCCGCCCAGTTCCTCGACCTCCGGGAGGGTGTAGACCTCGTCGCCGTCGACCACGCCCTCGATCTCCGCGAGGTTCGGACCGCTCGAGGTGTAGTCGACGCCGATGGTGGACATCTCACCGCTGCCCAGGTCCACGCCGACCCACAGGCAGGACAGCTGTCCCTCGGCGCCCTGCTCCTCGAAGATCATGTCGTCGGTGATGTGAGCGGCGACGGCCGTCTCGGTACCGGCCTGCTCGCAGTCGGCGGGTACCGCGATCGGCCCGGTCGCCGCTTCCTGCTCCTCGGCGGGGGTCGCCTCGGCGCTCTCCTCCGTGGCGGCCGGGCTCTCCTGCGCGGGGGCGGGCTCGGGAGCGGCGCCGCAACCGGTCAGCACGGCACCCGCGGCAAGGACGAACCCGCCCGCGAGCAGTCGGGAGAGGAGGGGGGACGAAGGGGAGAGGCTCACATGTGCTCTTTCGATGAAGGGGACCGCTATAGATCGGGTCCCGGAAGTGGGGCGAGGCGATTCTCGCCGCCGAGTACGACAAATACGGCATTCAGCCCAATGAGGACAAGCTTTTTTGGATAACCGCAGTACTCTCCGAGCGCGCACACCCGTGCGTGGCCCCCGATAGGCTTCGGGACATGGCTCGACCCGACGGACGCGCTCCGAACGAACTCCGGCCCGTGACGATCACCCGCAACTGGCTCCGCCACGCCGAGGGCTCCGCCCTCATCGAATTCGGCGACACCCGCGTCCTCTGCGCGGCCAGCGTCGAGGACGGCGTGCCACGCTGGAAGAGGGGTACCGGGGAGGGCTGGGTCACCGCCGAGTACGCGATGCTGCCGCGCTCCACCGACACCCGCGGCGCCCGCGAGTCGGTCAAGGGCAAGATCGGCGGACGCACCCACGAGATCTCCCGGCTCATCGGCCGCTCCCTGCGCGCCGTCATCGACTTCAAGGCCATGGGAGAGCACACGATCACCCTCGACTGCGACGTCCTCCAGGCCGACGGCGGCACCCGCACCGCCGCCATCACGGGCGCCTACGTCGCGCTCGCCGACGCGGTCAAGTACCTGCGTAAACACCGCAACCTGAAGAACAACCCGCTCACCGGGTCGGTGGCGGCCGTCAGCGTCGGGGTGGTCCAGGGGCGTCCCCGCCTCGACCTCAACTACCTCGAGGACTCCGTCGCCCAGACCGACATGAACGTGGTCGTCACCGGCGACGGCCGCTTCATCGAGGTCCAGGGCACCGCCGAGGGCGCCCCCTTCGACCGGGCCGAGCTCGACACCCTCCTCGATCTCGCGGTCGCCGGCTGCGCCGAACTGACCACCCTCCAGAAGAAGGCCCTCGCCGGATGAGCGCCACCACCATCGTCCTGGCCACGCACAACGCGAAGAAGGTCCCCGAGATGCGGGCCATCCTGGCCGCGGCCGGGCTGAACATCGACGTGGTGGGGCTCGACCTGCATCCGGACGCCCCCGACGTCGCCGAGACCGAGAACACCTTCAGCGGCAACGCCCTGCTCAAGGCGCGGGCCGTCGCCGCCCACACGGGACTGCCCGCGGTCGCCGACGACTCCGGGCTGCGCGTCGACGAGCTCAACGGCATGCCCGGGGTCCTCTCCGCGCGCTGGTCCGGCAGCTTCGGCGCGGCCACCGGGGACAAGGACGCCGCCAATCTCCGTCTCCTCCTCGACCAGCTCGCCGACACCCCGGCCGAACGCCGCGGCGCCCAGTTCGTCTCGGCCGCCGCCGTCGTCCTGCCGAGCGGCGAGGAGCATGTCGTCGAGGGAGTCCTCGCCGGCCACCTCACCACCGAGCCCCGCGGTGCCAACGGCTTCGGCTACGACCCGATCTTCGTCCCCGACGGCGAGACGCGGACCACGGCGGAGCTCAGCCCCGAGGAGAAGAACGCGATCAGCCACCGCGGCATCGCCTTCCGAGCCCTCGCCGCCTGGCTGCGCGACCACCTGTGACACGCCCCGGGGTCCGGCGGGGCGGGGATCAGCCGCCCTGCACCGTCGACCACAGTTCGTTCGCGCACAGCACGATGAACAGCAGCCCGGCGATGACCAGGCCGACGTTGCTCACCCAGCCGTTGCGCCACTCCCGCGGCGTCCGCGACGAGTTCAGCAGCCACAGCAGCGTCAGCGCCAGGAACGGCATGAAGAACGAGCCGAGCACCCCGTAGACGATGACCAGCTGGAACGGCTTGCCCAGCAGCAACAGCAGCATCGGCGGGAAGGTCAGCCACAGCAGGTAGGCCCGGAACTCCCAGCTCCGCTCGCGCTCCTCCACCGGCCGGTTCACCTTTCCGCGCAGGTGACCGACGAAGTCGGCGAACAGCAGGCTGACCCCGTGCCACACGCCCAGCACCGAGGTGAAGGCCGCGGCGAAGAAGCCGACGAGGAACACCACCGAGACGGTCCGGCCGAACCGGTCCTCCAGCACCACCGACAGGTCCAGCAGCCCTCGATCGCCCTCGTTCAACGCGATGTTGCTGGAGTACAGCAGCTCCGCGCCGACGATCAGCGTCGCGATGACGAAGAGCCCGGTCATGACGTAGGCGACCCGGTTGTCCCAGCGCATCACCCGCATCCACGTGGCGTCGCGCCATCCCTTGGCGTTCACCCAGTACCCGTAGGCCGCCATCGTGATCGTGCCGCCCACGCCGCCGAGCAGGCTCAGCGTGTAGAAGGTGGACCCCTCGGGCAGGGTCGGGACCAGGCCGGTGAGCACCTCCCCCAGGTTGGGGGTGACGACGATCGCGAGCCCCACCACGGTCACGAACATCAGGCCCACGAGGACCGTCATGACCTTCTCGAAGACCGCGTAGTTGTTGAACCAGACGAACAGCAGGCCGGCCACGCCGACGATCATCGCCCAGCCCCACACGGGGAGCACGGGGAACAGGGCGTTGAGCGGAAGCGCCGTCGCCGACATCGCGGTGGCGCCGTAGACGAAGCCCCAGATGACGATGTAGGGGGCGAAGTAGACGTGGGTCCAGCGGCCGATGTCGGTCCAGCCGTCGAAGATGGTGCGGCCGGTCGCCAGGTGCCACCGTCCCGTCGCCTCCGCGAGGGAGATCTTCACCAGGCAGCCGATGATCGTCGCCCACAAGAGGGTGTAGCCGAAACGTTCGCCGGCCATCAGGGTCGCCACGAGGTCGCCGGTACCGACCCCCGTGGCGGCCACGACGATGCCGGGCCCGATGAGCTTCCAGCTCGCCTTCCGTTGTTCGGTGAGAGCCACGCCCGCCCTTTCTCAAGTCCGAAATGGTGGCAGAAGCGTAGATCGATGATCGTTCGCAGCGGTGGGTGCGCGATCAGTCTTCTCTGGATTGATATGACCGGCCTCACTCCGCCGGCAGGAGACGAGGCGGAGGGTGAGGGGGAGGGCCGTGCCCGCGTCGAGGGGCACCGAGGGAGATCTCCCCAAGGTGGCCGAGAGCGGTTTGAGGCACCGGTGGCATGGGGTAGTGTTCTCCGAGTCGCCTCCTCGTGGCCGTCGGGCCACGGCGGGGTGAAGGACTCCTGAAAGATCCGGTTGAAGCAGTGTCTTCCCTCGGGTACAGTAGGGAGGCCGAGGATCTCGGGAAGCGGACATCTGTCTGGATGGCCGTCCGGATCCGTCTTCACGGGACGCCGCGATCGCCTCGGCGATCGCCCCCTCTTCCGAAAACACGATTTCCGATGAGATCGATTTGTCGTCGGTCTTGTCGGGTGTTGAGTCGTCGCATCCTTCCTTTTGGTGAAGGATCGCCTCGGCGGGAAAAGGGGGTCCTTTTCGGGGTTGTTGAGTTCGGAATCGCCGGTTTGGCGGGGTCGGAACGCCCTGATAAAGTGAAGACACAACGGAACGCGGGACCTGGACACTCTCCGGAAAACGCGAACCGATTCCCGGTTTCATCAGGGAAACCCGGAAAGCGCCGATTCGACGCCGGACGGAACACCTGATAAAGTGGGAACACAACAAAGCGGAAGCGCCGCCTCTGCGGAAGAGCATCGGACGAGGGTTCGGGCTTGTAGGCGAGGATGCGGTTGTTTTTTGAGAACTCAACAGCGCGTGTTCGATTTTCTTTAAGCCAAGTTTGTTTTGGCCCCGTCCACCACGATGGTGGTGGGT
>NZ_FUWS01000024.1 GCF_900167435.1 Marinactinospora thermotolerans DSM 45154 | reverse complement strand
GGTTGTACGACCCGGTGGAGGGTGTGGTGCGCGTGGGCGGGGTGGACCTGCGTGAGGTGCGGGGCGCGTCGTTGCGTGAGCGGGTGGGCGTGGTCACCCAGGACGCCCACCTGTTCCATGACACGATCGGCGCGAACCTGCGTTATGCCCGGCCCGAGGCGGGGGATGAGGAGTTGCGCGCGGCGTTGCGGGCGGCGCGGTTGGGGCATCTGCTGGATGCGTTGCCCGATGGGTTGGACACGGTCGTGGGGGATCGTGGGTACCGGTTGTCGGGTGGGGAGAAGCAGCGTCTGGCGATCGCGCGGTTGTTGCTCAAGGCGCCTTCGGTGGTGGTGTTGGACGAGGCGACCGCGCATTTGGACGCCGAGTCCGAGGCCGCGGTGCAGGAGGCGTTGCGTACCGCGTTGCGGGGGCGGACCTCCCTGGTCATCGCCCACCGGTTGGCCACCGTCCGCGAGGCCGACCGCATCCTCGTCCTCGACGGGGGGAGCATCGTCGAGGAGGGCGACCACGGTGAACTCCTCGCCGCCGGAGGGGTCTACGCGGGGTTGTATCGCACACAGTTCGCGCCGCAGTCCGCCGCCCGGGAGGCCCCTCCCAACGGAGGGCCGGCCGGAGGCGTGGGCGGCACCTGATCGGGAAGTCTCCCGCAGACGGCCGACACACGTCCGTCACAGTGAAGATGAGAAGGAGAGCGGATCAGCCATGTCCATCAGCACACGTGAGATCCACCTGGTCGCCCGGCCCGAGGGCGCGCCCCGGCCCGAGGACTTCGCCCTGGTCGATCGGGAACTGCCGGAGGTCGGGACGGGAGAGATCCTGGTGCGCAACCTCGCGATATCGGTCGACCCCTACATGCGGGGCAAGATGACCGGCGTGCGCACCTACACCGACCCCTACGAGCTGAACTCCCCGATGGAGGGCGGGGCGATCGGCGTCGTCGAGGGCTCCGGGGACGAGTCCTTTCCCGAGGGGGCCGTCGTCGTGCACAACGCCGGCTGGCGCGAGCACGCGGTGCTGCCCGCCGGGCAGGTCCGCCCGGTCAACGTCAAGGGGGACATCCCGGCCACCGCCTACCTCGGGGTGCTCGGCATGCCCGGCCTGACCGCGTATGTGGGCCTGCTGGACAAGGCGTCGATGCGCCGGGGCGACACGGTGTTCGTCTCGGGCGCGGCCGGCGCGGTGGGCAGTGTCGTGGGGCAGCTCGCCAAGCTCAAGGGCGCCGCGAGGGTCATCGGCAGCGCCGGATCGGCCGAGAAGGTCGCCTACCTGATCGACGAGCTCGGCTTCGACGCGGCGTTCAACTACAAGGACGGCCCCGTCATGGAGCAGCTGACCGAGGCCGCGCCCGACGGCATCGACGTCTACTTCGACAACGTCGGCGGCGACCACCTGGAGGCGGCGATCGGGGCGGCCAACGACTTCGCGCGTTTCGCCCTGTGCGGGTGGATCTCCTCCTACAACGCGACCGAGCCGCAGCCGGGGCCGCGCAACATGGGCATGATCGTGGCCAAGCGGCTCAGCCTCAACGGGTTCATCGTCTCCGACAGCGCCGACCGCACCGGCGACTTCCAGCGCGAGATGGTCCCGGCCGTCGCCGACGGCCGGATCAGGTTCACCGAGACGGTCGTCGACGGCCTGGAGAACGCGCCGGAGGCGTTTATATCGATGCTCGGCGGCGGCAACATCGGCAAGATGGTGGTGCGGGTCGGCACATGAGCCGGCCCGGGCCGGGCGGCCCGTCGCCCGGCCCCTACCGTCCGCCGCGTGCGCCCAGCGTCCAACCGGAGTACCCATGCCCGATCCCACGGCTCCCGTCCCTGCGGAGCCCGTCGAACTCGTCGGCCCCAGGGCGACACTGCGCCCGTGGACGGCGGAGGACGGGCCGGAACTCAACCGGATCGTCACGCGGCCTGAGGTGGCCTGCTGGTGGGGCGAGGAGGATTTCGCCCTGCCCACCGAAGGGGGAGAGCAGCGCTACGCCATCGTGGTGGAGGGGCGGGTGCGCGGCATGATCCAGTTCTACGAGGAGCCGGAACCGGACTACCGCCACGCCGGGATCGACGTCTTCCTCGACCCTGACACGCGCGGCCTGGGGCTGGGGGTCGAGGTCATCGTGACGCTGGCCCGGTGGCTGTTCGACGAGCGCGGCCACCACCGGATCGTGATCGATCCGGCCCTGGACAACACCGCCGCGGTCCGCGCCTATGAGAAGGCCGGGTTCCGCCGGGTGGGGGTGATGCGCTCCTACTGGCGCGACCCCGAGGGGCACTGGCGGGACGGCTTGTTGATGGACATGCTCGCCGACGATCTGCCCGCTGCCGCGGCGGGACGGTCGGGAGGAGGGGCGGTCTGACCCGTGTCGGCCGCGATACGCCCGTATCGTCCGGTGTGCGGGTGACCGGTATCCTTCCCGGTCGGGGTGCGTGATCCAAGACGCATTCCCGATGCGGCCCGACCGGTCGCACCCGCCCCACGGCGACCGGGCCGCGCGCCCGGGAGCCCGCCCGTACTCCCAGAAGGAGATCGTTCCCTCGTGGACGCTGTCAGCGACGTCGTCGTCGCCCTCAACGACCGGTTCTGGGCCTACCTGCTCATTCCCCTGCTGGTGCTGCTCAGTCTGTACTTCACCATCCGGCTGGGAGCGGTCCAGCTCCGCCTGCTCCCGGAGATGATCCGGGTCCTCGGCAACAAGCCCGAGATCGCGCCCGATGGTAAGAAGGCCATCTCCTCCTTCCAGGCCTTCGCGGTGTCGGCCGCGGCGCGGGTGGGGACCGGCAACATCGTCGGTGTCGCCACCGCGATCGCGCTGGGCGGCCCTGGCGCGGTCTTCTGGATGTGGACGATGGCGCTCGTGGTGGGTGCCGCGAGCTTCGTCGAGTCCACCCTCGCCCAGCTCTACAAGGTCCGTGACCGCACCGGGTTCCGTGGCGGTCCCGCCTACTACATGCGTTACGGTCTCGGCCGCAACTGGATGGGTGTGCTGTTCGCCGTCGTCATCACGGTGACGTTCGGGATCGTGTTCAACTCGGTCCAGAGCAACAGCATCGCCGACGCGGTGTCCACGTCGCTGGCGGCGGTGGGCGCCCCCACCGGAACGCTGGTCTCGGCGCTCATCGGCCTGGCCCTGGCGGCGCTGACCGCGGCGGTGATCTTCGGCGGTATCCGCCGTATCGCCCATGTCGCCCAGGCCCTGGTGCCGTTCATGGCCCTGCTCTACATCGGGCTGGGGCTGGTCGTGGTGGCCCTGAACGTCGAGAAGGTCCCCTCGGTGTTCGCCGACATCGTCACCGGGGCCTTCGGGCTGCGGGAGTTCGTGGGCGGCGGCGTGGGCACCGCGATCGTGCAGGGGATGCGCCGCGGCATGTTCTCCAACGAGGCGGGGCTGGGGTCGGCGCCCAACGCCGGGGCGACCGCGTCGGTCAGCCACCCGGTCAAGCAGGGCCTGGTCCAGACCCTCGGCGTCTACTTCGACACGCTCATCGTGTGCTCCACCACCGCCTTCATCGTGCTGCTCAGCGACCCGGTCTACGGGGAGAACCGCGGCCCCTCCATGACCCAGGAGGCCCTGGAGAGCAACCTCGGCGGCTGGGCGATCCACGCACTGACGATCATCCTGTTCCTGCTCGCCTTCACCTCGGTGCTCGGCAACTACTACTACGGCGAGTCCAACCTCGGCTTCCTGTCGGCGCGCCCCTCGACGCTGACGGCCTACCGCCTGCTGGTCGTGCTCACGGTCTTCCTCGGCGCGATCGGGTCGGTGCAGCTCGTGTGGAACCTCGCGGACGTCTCGATGGGGGTCATGGCGTTGATCAACCTCGCCGCCATCGCGCCGCTCGGCGGGGTCGCGGTCAAGCTGTTGAAGGACTACACCGCCCAGCGCAGGCAGGGGATCGACCCGGTGTTCACCCGGGACCGCCTCCCCGAGCTGGAGGGGGTCCAGTGCTGGGGCGGCGCCCAGGAGACGGAGGTCGCGGGCTCTTCCCGCTCCTGACCGCCGGGGCGGGCCGGGGCACCGGCCCGCCCCGTGGTCGGGCGGCCTGTCCGATCGAATCCCCCGTGGCCGCCCCGAAGAGACGACACACCGGATATGATCCGCTTCGTGCCGGCCGCCCGTCGGGAACGGGATCGGGCCGGCGGCACGCGACGGCCGGCCCCGACCGCCGGCCCCGTGCGTCGATCGACACGGGCGCACCGGCGACAGCGGATATGAAAACTGTTCTCACCTGTCGGTTAGTATGCGTGCGTTCTCCCTGCAACCGACGACGATCAAGGACACGACCGTGCCGGACAGGTCTTCGGGCTCCGCCTTTCCGCCCCCGGCCCTGGGCGACTCCCTGGCGCGCGGCTGGGACGAACCCGACGAGGGGCTTCCGCCGTCCGACTGGGGACGGCCGCGCGGGCCACGGCGCACCGCGACCGTGTGGCTGTTCGCCCTGTTCATCATCGCCCTGGCCGCGGCCAACGCCTGGTTGACCGACCGGCTGACCAATGAGGCGTTCCTCGCCTGGGCGACGATCTTCACCGCGATCAGTCTTCAGGCGCTGCCCTTCCTGGTGTTCGGTGTCGCCTTGTCGGCGGCGCTCACCGCGTTCGTGCCGGTGTCGTTCTGGCGCCGGGCGATCCCCCGCAACTCCGCTCTGGCGGTGCCCGTCGCCGGCGCCGCGGGCGCGATCCTGCCGGGGTGTGAGTGCGCGTCGGTGCCGGTCGCCGGCGGGCTCATCAAACGCGGTGTCGCCCCGGCCGCGGCTCTCACCTTCCTGCTGGCGGCGCCGGCGATCAACCCGGTGGTGCTGGTCGCCACGGCGGTGGCCTTCCCCGGCAGCCCGGAGATGGTCGTGGCCCGCTTCCTGGCCGCGCTGGGCGCGGCCGTCGTGGTCGGCTGGATATGGGCGCGGTTCGGACGCACCGGCTGGCTGCGCATGCCCCGCGCCGACCACGACCCGGACGCCTCGAAGTGGCGCGTCTTCCGCGAGTCGATGCAGCACGACCTGATGCACGCCGGCGGTTTCCTGGTGGTCGGCGGGCTCGCCGCGGCCACGCTCAACGTCCTGGTCCCGCGCGAGTGGGTGATCGCCGTCGCCGACCTCCCGGTCGTCTCGGTGCTGGTGCTGGCGCTGCTGGCGATCCTGCTGTCGATCTGCTCGGAGGCTGATGCGTTCGTCGCGGCCAGCCTGACCGAGTTCTCCCCGACCGCGAAGCTGGCGTTCCTCGTCGTGGGGCCGATGGTCGACCTCAAGCTGATCGCCTTGCAGGCGGGAACGTTCGGCTGGGGCTTCGTGCGCCGCTTCGTCCCGCTGACCCTGGCCCTGACCCTGATCTTCACCTTCGTGGTGGGAGGAGTCCTGCTGTGAACCGCATCGCCCAGGGGCTGGTGCTGACCCTGCTCGGTGTCGCCGCGCTGAGCTGCACCCTCGCCAGCGACCTGTACCTCAACTACGTGCAGGGCGCCTTCCGGCCCTTCATCGTCGGGGCCGGCGTGGTCCTGGTCGTACTGGGGGTGACCGCGATCGTCATGGACCTGCGGCAGGCGCGCCGGGGTCCCGAGGCGGAGGAGGAGCACGCCCACGGCCATGACCACGGTCACGACCACGGGGGGCACGGCCCGCGCGTGGCGTGGCTGCTCCTGCTCCCCGTTGTCGCGGTCTTCGCGGTCGCCCCGCCGGCGCTGGGCGCCTACACCGCGGCCAACGCCGCCTCCAGCGCCCCCCGTGACGTCTCCGAGGTCTCCTACGACGAGTTGGAGGCCGAGCCGGGGCAGCCGGTGGAGATGGAGTTGCAGGAGTTCGTCATGCGCGCCTGGACCGACGAGGAGCGGGCGATGGCCGGGCGCGAGATCCGTCTCACCGGTTTCGTCGTCGCCAACCCGGAGGGGGAGGGCTGGTATCTGGCCCGGCTCCAGATGGCGTGCTGCGCGGCCGACGCGATCGTCAACCGGGTGCTCATCACCAACGAGCCGGCGCCCCCCGAGGACAGCTGGTGGACGGTCGAGGGGAGCTGGGTGGAGCCCGAGGGCGGCCTCCAGGAGATCCGCGACCACCGTTTCGAGGTGCACCAGATGACCGAGGTGGACAACCCGCCCGACCCCTACGAGTAGGCCGCGCGCGGAGCTTCCCTCACGGTTCTCGCGGTGGTTGCGGCGCGGTGTTCCGCGTACAGACCCCTTCTGTTGCCTCCCGGTGGAGGCGAAGGTCTAGGAGAACGGAGAGAGAGCGCGTAGTATCTCTCTGGGACGTATCAGGTATACGCGGAAGAGGCCCCGTGCGGTTGCGCGGGGCCTCTTCTGTTGTCCGGTTACAGTCGGCCGGTTTTCACGGCGTCGAGGAAGGCGGTCATCTCGGTGGCTGGGAATACCAGGTGGCCGAGGTTGGGGTTCTGGGAGTCGCGTACGGCGGCGGCTCCGGGCAGGTCGGCGACCTCGACGCAGTTCTGCGTGCCACCGCCTGAGTATGAGGACTTGCGGAACCGAAGTTGAGGCGTCTCTGACATAGGGGCCTTCACTTACTGGAGATACGCCCGGGGGTAAGGCCCGGCGGGCGTGCGCTGGACCTCTTCCGCTCTGTGCTTACAGTCGGCCGGTTTTCACGGCGTCGAGGAACGCGGTCATCTCGGTGGCCGGGAATACCAGGTGGCCGGCGTGCGGGTTCTGGGAGTCGCGTACGGCGGCGGCTCCGGGCAGGTCGGCGACCTCGACGCAGTTCTGGCCGTGGGAGCTGCTGTAGCTGGACTTGCGGAACAGGCTGCTAGGGATCAAATAAGTATCCATGGTCCGTCCTATTCGATGAGCTCTCGGAGCCGGTCGATGATCTCCCCCGGACGCAGGGCTACCAGCCGGAGGTGGTCGGCGAGCTGGCGATAGTGTGCCACCTCGTCGGCTTCCTCTAGATCTAGCCCGCCGTGGTCCTGCTCCAGGAATAGCACCAGCGGATCCGCTGGGTCCAGGAAGCCCATGATCACGAAGCTCCCGGTCATCTGGACATCAGGAGTACCTGGATGGATGCCCGAGTCAAGGCGTTGAACGATGATGCCGTCGTCTTGGACGGCCGCTAGGGCATACGCCTGGATGTGAAGGAGGCCCGGCAGGTGTCTGCCGGGCCTCTCCTGCTGTTTGGCTTACAGCCGGTCGGTTTTCACGGCGTCGAGGAACGCGGTCATCTCGGTGGCTGGGAATACCAGGTGGCCGAGGTTGGGGTTCTGGGAGTCGCGTACGGCCTGGGCGCCAGGCAGGTCGGCGACCTCGACACAGTTTTGCGTCGTGCCACCGCTGTAGGACGACTTGCGGAAGCGAAGTTGGGACGTCTCAGGCATCAGGACCTTCTATTGGAGCTCGGATAGGCGGCTACGGATGAAAGCGCGAGAGTCGCCCACGGGCAGTGCTTCGGCCTGCACGTGAGAGTAGATCTGTTGGTATCGCCGGATTTCATCCGGGGTTTCTAGATAGATCTCCTCCGACAGCGCTTCCAGGTAGACCACAGGCGGGTCCGGAGCCAGGAAGTCGAGGATGACGAACTGCCCCGTCATCGCCGCGTGCGGCCCCCTGGACACCGGGAGTACCTGAATCCCGATGTTAGCCCGCTCGCCCATCTCCAAGAGGTACTTCAGCTGCCCCTTGAGGCATGGGGTGATGTGGAGTAGCGCGGCCTCGCCGATCACAGCCCAGTAGGTGGGCGGATCGTTTCGACCTAAGAGAATGCTCTTCCTAAGCATGCGTGCTTCAACACGTCGATCGAGGTCGCGCTCATCGAGAGGGTCGCCGACCGCGGCTGTGCTGGCCTGAATGATCGCGCGGGCGTAGTCCTCGGTCTGGAGCAGGCCTGGGATCGCCATCATCTCGCAAGTGCGGATCGAACGAGCCTCGGTCTCCAACCCGACGAACTGACCGCTCCCAAGTGCGTCTCCGTATGACGCCCACCAGCCCTGCTGGCCAGCCTCGCGAGCAAGGACGAAGTAGGCCTCACGTTCGGCTGGATCGGTGATTCCGTAGATGTCGAGCAACGTGGCGATGTCGTCGACTTTTGCCCGTTTCCACTCACCCGACTCGAGACGGTTGAGCTTGGACTCCGACCACCCGCGAACGCGCCCGGACCGCTCCTTGGCCTGTGCTGCTACGGCCTTGGCGGTGAGCCCTCTCTCCTCACGCAGCGCATACAGAAGGCGGGAAAGGCGGCGACGGCGCAGAGTCGGACTGGGCACGTCCTGGGGGCTCCTCTCGCGGAGGCGGCGATAGTGCCCAGATCCTACGCTGAGTGACCATGAATCCGACATTTTATGCAACTCCCATCGTACTTCGACGGCGTAGCTTGAATTCTGCCACGTATTATCTAGATGGGGCTTGCATTTTTGATTTCAGCGGGTAACGATGGGACTACCTGATCGTCCTGCCGGGTTACTCGCCCGGCCGACCCATGGGGGTCTCGATGTGCATGCCTGAACCCCGTTCCCCCGCCCCTGAGCCCTACGTCGAGTTCGCGGTGCTCGCAGAGACGCTCGCTCCTCTCGGTTGGGAGATGAGCCGTATCCCGGCGCCGCTTGGCGGCCACATCTACACCGTCCGCACCCCTGGCGGCCGGTACCTCACCTGCTGGAGCCTGCGGCACCTGCGCGACGCCATCGACCGCTGCGTGACCGAGCAGGAGAACCCGGAGATCGTCCGGCCCTACGCCCGGCGGGTGATCGCGTGAGCGCCGCTCCCCGGATCTCCGTCACCGTCAAGGTGAACGGCCGCCACCTTCCCGTCGCGCAGACGCCCGCGGTGCAGTGGCCGGAGTTGTTGACCACGATCGAGGTCGCCGATCTGTGCCGGGTGGCCCCCAGCACCGTCGGCCGGTGGCTACACGAGGGCCGGTTGCGGGGGCAGCGGACGTTGGGGGGTCATTGGCGGATTCCCGCCGACCAGATCCGCGCGCTGCTGGAAGGGGAGCGGTGATGAGGCGGCCCTGTCTTCCCGGTCACGCCGTCGCGCGCGATCTGTCCCGCCAGAGCGGCGTGCTGGTGTGGCACGGGGAAACCTCCGGTGGTTACCTCGCCCTGGCCGGCCATGAACTGCTCACCGCCGCCACCGCCGAGGAGATGCGGATGAAACTCGCCGCACGCGGCCTGCTCCACGCGCGGCAGGCGCCTTCGCCACGGCCGGTGGAACGCCGCCTCCCGTTGGGCACTTCCGCGGCCTACCCCACCGCGGTCACCGGGGCGAGCGGGGGCACCTGGGAGCGGGGCGGCATGTCCCGGTGGCTTCCCCGGGCCTAGTCCTGCCCCGCGCGAGCGGCCGGGGCTTCCCTGGTGGACGGCCTTCGGCCGGCCGCCCGCATCCGGCGCGGGGCGGGCGGCCCACAATCCTCCGCGCGCCGTCCGCACGGCACGGCGCGCGGAACCGGGGGATCGTGAGGGGGTTCCCCGGAGACCGGTCCGGGACGGTAGAGGGGCCGTCCCGGACCACCTCTCTCCCTGTTCCCCTGTCCGCCTCCCCGTCCGCCACGGACATCGGCCCCAGAGCCCCTTGGGCGTCGGGAGGGACGTTGTTCTCTACGGCAGGCGGCCCGTGGCCCGTTACGGTGCTCACAAGACCCCACTGGAGATGGGAATGGTCAGGCGCGGATCAATGGCGCGCGGCGCCGCGCTCTATGGGCAGCGCGTCCCGCTGCGCGTGGACGACGAGAACGAGAACCACGCCCTCCTCTACTACGCCGCGTGCACCCGCTGCCGGGCGATGATGTCCACCGAGCCTGACATCCTCGCCGCCTGTTGGCGGTGTGGCCACCCGCAGCCCGCCGACCGGCGGCGACAGGCCACAGTGGAACGTCGCGTCCAATGGCGGCTCCTCGAAGAAGTCGAGACCGAGACCGCGCAGGGGCGGCCGGCACCAGAGTGGGCCTGCGTCTCCTGCGGGCGGTTCAACCCGCTGCCGGACGCCACCTGCGCGAACTGCAAGCGGACGAAGCGGCTCGCACACAGTGGGCCAGCGCAGCAGCGTTAGCCCCGCCTCGCCCGGCCAGCGACACAGAACACCCGGCCCCGCCCACGAGGTGAGCGGGGCCGGGTGTCCCGGTCGCAGACGCCCTCGCCTCTCTTGCCCGGGCGTCCCCGGTACCCCGGAGCGCTTCGCAAGAGCGGCGGGCGCCGGCGGCGGGGTCAACGCGACAGAGGCGGGCGGGAGCGGCGGGCGCCCAGATCGGCCGAGATCAGCGCCGCGGTCGCCGCCACGTCAGGCCCCAGCTCCCTGACCCGGGCCGCCGGCAGCATGCTGGCGAGCGAGGACACGCTGATCGCCGCCACCGGATCGTCGTTGTGGTCGAAGACGGGAGCCGCCACACAGCGCACCTCCGGCTCGTTCTCCCGGTCGTCGATGGCGTAACCGCGCTCCCGGATACGGCCCAGCTCCCGCCGGAAGACCTCCGGGTCGGTGATCGTCTTGGCCGTCACCGGCGCCAACCCGGCGGCGAGCACGTGCTCCACCAGGTCGGGAGGGCTGTGGGCGAGGATCGCCTTGCCCACCGCGGTGCGGTGGGCCGGCATGCGCACCCCGATCCGCGAGGCCATGCGAACCGTCGTGGTGTCCTCGACCTTGTCGGCGTAGACCACGTCGGTCCCCTCCAAGACCACCAGGTGACAGGTGTTCCCGGTGCGACGCATCAGCTCCCGAAGGTGCTTGGAGGCCGCCGAGCGCAGATCCAACTGGTCCAGGTAGGCCTGGCCCAGCGCGAGCGCCGCCGCCCCCAGCCGGAAGCGGCCGGTCTCGCGGTCCCGGGCGAGCAGCCGCGCCTCCAACAGCGGCGTCGCCAACCGCAGGACGGTGCTCTTGTTGACGCCGACACGCTCGGCCAGCTGGGTCAGCGTCAACCCGCCGCTACCGGCCGGCTGGGCCCGTACATCCTCCAGGATCGCCAGCGCGCGGCGCAGCGACACCGAGGCGTTGCGAGGATTGCGTCCGGCCGCGGGGGCCTCGCCGGCGCTCATCCCTTGACAGCTCCTCCCAGTCCGGAGATCAGGTGCCGTTGCACGATGACGAAGAAGATCAACACCGGGATCGTCATCAGCACCGACCCCGCCATGATGCCGCCCCAGTCGTTCTCGTCCGGTTTGAAGAAGGTCAGGATCGCGATGGGCAGGGTCTGGTTCTCCTGGGCGGAGATGATGAACGTCTTGGCGAACAGGAAATCATTCCACGTCGTGATGAACGAGAAGATGCTGCACGCCGCCACACCCGGCGCCACCAGCGGGAAGAGGATACGCCGCACAAAGGTGAAACTGCTCGCCCCGTCCAGCTTGGCGGCCTCCTCCACCGACTGGGGGACCGCGGCCACGAAACCGCGCAGCATCCAGATGGCGAACGGTATCGAGAACGCCATGTGCACGATGATCAGCGAACCCAGATGGTTGAGCCCCAGCGCCGGCACCGCGCCGCCGATGTTGCGCAGCAGGAAGAACAGGGGGATGGTCAGCGCCTCGATCGGCACCATCTGCGCGACCAGCACCATGACGAGCAGCGTCGAACGGGTGCGGAACCGGTAGCGGGTCAGCGCGACCGCCGCCAAGAACGCGCACAGCGTCGACAGCACCACCACCGCGCCGGCCACGAGCAGGCTGTTCACCAGGTAGCGGCCGAAACCGTCGACGAGGACGACCCGTTCGAAGGAGTCCAAGCTCGGCGACAGCGTGAACGGGGTCGCGTCGCCCGCCTCCAGTTCGGCGCGGGGCCGCAGGGCCGACAGCACCATCCAATACAGCGGGAAGGCCACCACCACGGCGACCAGCAGGGCGCAGACGTCGGCCAGCCACCGGCGCGGACGCCTGCGGCGAGGGGCCGCAGCGGGCCTGTCCGACGCCCCCGCGGGAGGCCGCGCAGCCGCGCCGGTGGCCGGGGCCACGGCGGGGCCGGACTCGTCGTGACGGACGCTCACAGCACCTCCCCATTACGGCGCAGGGCGCGCAGGTAGACCAGCGTGATGGCGAGCAGCAGCAGCGACGTGATGACACCGATCGCCGAGCCCAGCCCGTACTGGCTGGCGGCGAACGCCTGCTGGTAGCCGTAGACGTTGAGCACCATGTTCTGGCCCGAGATACCGCCGCCCCCGGTCATGATGTAGATCTGGGTGAAGATCTTGAAGTCCCAGATGATCGACTGGATCGTCACGATCGCCAACACCGGGCGCAGCATCGGCAGCATGATGCTGTGGGCGATGCGCAGGGTCGAGGCGCCGTCCAACCGGGCGGCCTCCACCACCTCCTCGGGGATCGAGGTGATACCGGCGTACAGGGTCACCATCACGAACGGGAACGAGCACCAGATCACCTCGGCGCCCACCAGCCCGAACGCCGACCACTTCTCATAGGTCCACGAGTGCCCGGCGAAGCCCTCCAGGCCGACGCCGACGAGCACCTGGTTGACCAGGCCCAGGGTCGGGTCGAACAGGAACAGCCACACCGCGCTGCCGGTCACCGCCGGAGTGGCCCAGGCGCCCAGCGCGGTCAGGAACAAGACGGTGCGCACCCACGGACGCAACCGGGTGGCCAACACCGCCAACGCCCCGCCCACGAGCAGGGTGCCGACCACGCAGGCCGCGGCGAACACCACGGTGTTGCCCAGCACCCCCCAGAAGCGGGGATCGCCCAGCAGCGTCGCGTAATTGTCGAAACCGATGAAGCGCAACGGCTGCGCGCCGCTGACCTGGGCCTGGCGGTAGTCGTACAGCGAGACGAGGACGAGCTGGTACAGGGGGTAGACCAGCAGCGCGGCCAAGACGACGAGCGCCGGCGAGAGGTAGAACCAGTGCTCGAAGCGGCCGCGGCGGCGGCCGGGCCGCGTCGCCGCGGCCGGCCGCCCCACAGCGGGAACCTGAGTCGCCATGCGTTACTGCCCGGAGAAAGCGTCGTTCATCCGGGTGGCGGCCTCCGCGGTGGCCTCCTCCACCGTGGCGTCACCACCGGCGATCTGCTGCATCATCGAGGGCAGCACCGTCTGGGCGTCGATGGTGGACCAGGCGCCGGTGACCGGAACGAACCTGGTCCCCGCCTCCAAGGTGGCGATGAACGGTTCCATCTCCGGAGAGGACTGCGCGACCTCGGCCTGCACGTCGGTGAAGGTGGGCAGGTTGCCCATCGCCTCGTACATCTTGAGCTGGTAGTCCTTGCCGCCGAGCAGCTTCATGAACTCCACCGCCAGGGTGCGGCGCTCGGTACCGGCGAGAACCCCGAGGTTGTTGCCGCCGGCGAAGGCGGGGGCGATGCTGCCGGGCTCGGTCCCCGGCAGCGGGATCACCGCGTAGTCGTCGGCGACCTCGCTCTCCTCGACCGCGTTGAGGTTGAAGTTGCCGCCGATCGTCATGGCCGCCCGGCCCGCGACGAAGTTCTGGACGCTGTCGTTGCCGCCCATCTCTGAGCAGGTCTGCGGCGGGCAGACGTCCTCGGAGAGCACCTCGGAGTACAGTTCCACGCCGGCCCGCGACTGCGCGGAGTCGATCGCGGCGGTGTGGGTGTCGCCCTCGACGGTGGCGATGTCGCCGCCGTGAGCCCACACGAAGGGCAGGAAACCGTAGGTGTAGGCGCCGCCGGAGGACAGGCCGAGCAGGTCGGGTTCCTTCTCGCGCAGCTCGCGCGCCGCCTCGACGACCTCCTCCAAGGTCTCGGGCACCTCGATGTCGTGCTCGGAGAACAGATCGGTCCGGTAGTACAGCGCGCGCATGCCCACGTACCACGGAACGCCGTAGGAGGCGCCGTCCACCTCGGTCGTGGCGGCCAGTTCGGGGGAGAAGTCGGCCGCCTCATCCCAGGCGGAGAGGTCCTCGGTGATGTCGGCGAACCCACCGGCCTCGACGTAGCCGGCCAGGTCGGTGTTGCCGAACTCGGCGACGTCGGGGGCGCTCGACGGGTCGTTGAACGCGGCGCGGAAGCGTTCGGCCCGGGTGTCCACCGGGATGTACTGCACGTCCACGGTGACGCCCTCGTGGGCGGCCTCGAACTCCTCGACCGCCTCGTCGACGACCTTCTCCTTGGGCTCCTGGTTGACCTCGGAGAACAACCACACGCGCAGGGTGCCGGTCATCTCGTCGGCGGTGGAGTCGTTGCCGGTGGACTGCGCGGGCGCACACGAGGCCAGCAGGGCGGTCGCGCACACCAGTCCGAGGGCACGGGGGATCCGCATCGGACCTCCTCGGGATGGGTGGAGTGGGGGAGGAGAGGCGCGGGCCCCGCCCGCGCCGTCTGTGACTCGGAAACGTATAGACCCGCCCTGATCTCCTTGAAGAGGAGGAGGGGAAAGTTGTGCAATGCACAAAAGGGGAACGCCTATGCACCCTCGGCGTCTCCTCACAGCCCGTGGAGCAGCGGTTTCCCTCCGAAACGGCGAGGCGCCGTCCCCGCACAGGGACGGCGCCTCGCCTCGGCTCAGAACCAGAACACGCCGTCGGTCTGGTCGGCGGCGACACACGGGTTGGGGAACTCCTCCTCGTAGTGGACCTTGACGTCCTCCCAGTGTCCGAACGCGCGGACGACCACGGGGTCGTACTGCATGGTGCAGACCAGGCCGGCGGCCGGCAGGGCCTCGAACACGCCGTCGACGGCCTCCAAGGAGGCGCACGCCTCCTCAGGGGAGGGATGGGTGCCCCCGGGCGGATCACACTTGAGGATCACGGTGCGCACACCGTCGTGGTGTTCGTGGCTGATGGACAGTTCCAACCAGCTGCTGGAGCCCGAGCCGGCGTGGGCGGGAGCCGGAACGGTCAGGCAGGCAGCCGCCGCGAGCGCGGTCGCGAGTAGGTGTCGCTGGCGCATGATGTCTCTTTCTCTCGTCGGCCCATGGATCGATCGGCCGATACGGAACGTCATTAAATCGTGACTTAGTGTCGCGGTGTGGGAGATTCGCGAGATTACCCACCGTGTCGATGCGCGCTCTCGGCGGAGTGGAGTGGTAATCGGGCATCGGGCTCGCGCGGAGCCATGGGGAGTGATCCGATTCACAGGCTCTGTCGAGGGGTGGGGGTGAAATGTCGGGGAACGCCGTTGAATTCGATTACTGTGCGTGACGGTCGCGGGCTGGGAGGCGGGGGAGGGGTGTGGTGATGGCGCGCGGGGGTGGACGTGCGCTTCTGTCTGTGTGTGATGGAACTGTTGCCCAGGGTGAAAGTGGTGAAGATGATCTCTTGGGTGTTTTGTCAACTAAAGCGAAGAATGCCGGAATTTTGTGGGTTGACACACCACACCCCGTCGTTCAAGACTTGCGGTCGGTTGCTTAGGTAAGCATTGCCTTAATTAGGTTTGCTTCACCTTGGTCGTATCCGCATGGGTAGACGTCCCATTGCGGTGCGTAACAGACGGCGAGGGGGAGACGTGGGCCTGGAGGGGATCGATGGGACGGTCGCCGTGGTCACCGGTGCGGGAGGCGGAATCGGGCGCGCCGTGGTCGCCGCCCTGGCCGCCGAAGGAGCACGGGTCGCCGCCGTCGACCGCGACCCCCACGGCCTGGCCGGCACCGTCGAGCAGACGCGCGCCTTCGGCGGCGACGTGGCCCCCCACACCGTCGACGTGCGCGACGAGGCCGCCGTGGAGGACCTGTTCGACGCGGTGGAAACCGACCTGGGACCCGTCGCCCACGCGGTCAACGTCGCCGGCATCCTGCGCACCGGCCCGGTCACCGACCTGTCCGGCGCCGACTGGGCCGACCTGTTCGCCGTCAACACCACCGGGGTCTTCCACGTCTGCCGCGCCGCGGCGCGGCGCATGATCGCCCGCGCGGCCGGGTCGATCATCACCGTCGCCTCGAACGCGGCCGGCATCCCGCGCGCGGACATGGCCGCCTACGGCGCCTCCAAGGCCGCCGCGGCGCTGTTCACCAAATCCCTCGGCCTGGAACTGGGCCCGCACGGCATCCGCTGCAACGTCGTCTCGCCCGGCTCCACCGACACCCCCATGCAGCGCGGCATGTGGCAGGGGCCGCACGACGCCGAGAAGGTCATCGCCGGCGACCCCGCCAAGTTCCGCGCGGGCATCCCCCTCGGCCGCATCGCGCACCCCGCCGACGTCGCCGCCGCCGTGCGCTTCCTGTCCTCCGCGCAGGCACGTCAGATCACCATGCACGACCTCTACGTGGACGGCGGCGCCACCCAGCGCGCCTGACCCGTCCGGTGCCCCCGGGAGCACCGAACCCCGATCCCGACTTCACCCACCGGCTTGGTGGACCGAATCCGCTCGTCAGAAAGGCCGACCGGTGCCCCTCCAGCGTGCCGCCTCCACCACGGTGACGGCCGGCGACCTCCTCAGCGCCTACCGTCCCGGCGCCGCCTTCCTCTCCTCCCCTTCGACGACCCTGCTCGGCCAGGGCGGACTCGCCGTCCTGGAACACGCGCAAGACGTCGCCGACGCGCTGGGCGACGTCATCACCGAGGACGGCCGACCGGCCGTCGCGATGGGGGCGATCCCCTTCGACCCGGGCTCCCCGGCCCGACTCGTCGTCCCGCGCGTGCTCCACCGCGCCGAAGGGACGCGCGCCCGGGAGGAGACCCGCCACCGCGCCCTGCCCGGAACCTGGGAGGTCAAGCCGGTCCCCGAACCCCGGGAGCACGCCGAAGCCGTGCGCCGCGCGCTGGACCTGCTCACCGCCCCCGACGGGCCGGACACCGCCCCCCGCAAGATCGTCCTGGCCCGTTCCCTGCGGCTGACCGGCGACCGCCCCGTCGATGTCGCGCGCGTGCTCGCCAACCTGGCCCGCCGCGACCCCGACGCCCACGTCTTCGCCGTCGACCTGCCACCCCGCGGCGGCGGCCGGCGCACCCTCGTCGGCGCCAGCCCGGAACTGCTGGTCGCCAAGCGCGGCACCCACGTGACCTCCAACCCGCTGGCGGGATCGGCCCCCCGCAGCGCCGACCCCACCAAAGACCAGCGCGCCGGCGTCGCCCTGCTGGCCTCGGAGAAGGACCGCTACGAGCACGCCGTCGTCGTCGAAGCGGTCGCCGCGGCCCTGGAACCGTACTGCCGCACCCTCGACGTCCCCGCCGAGCCCAGCCTCGTCCGCACCGCGACCATGTGGCACCTGTCCACCCGGGTCACCGGGGAACTGGACGACCCGCGCACCACGTCACTGGACCTCGTCCACGCCCTGCACCCCACACCTGCGGTGTGCGGGACGCCCACCCACATCGCCCGCGCCGCGATCGGCGACATCGAACCCTTCGACCGGGGCTTCTACACCGGGGTCGTCGGCCACGTCGACGCCGCCGGCGACGGCGAATGGGCCGTCACGATCCGCTGCGCCGACGTGGAGGACACCACCCTCGACCTGTTCGCCGGCGGCGGCATCGTGCCCGGCTCCGACCCCAAGGCCGAACTCGCCGAAACCTCGGCGAAGCTGCGCACCCTCCTGCTCGCCCTGGGCGTCGACCGCCCGCTGTGACCCCTCCGGCCGCCGACCACCCTCCCCGACCCCGAAAGGCCCCACCGGACATGCTCGCCGGATGCACCCCCTGGCCCGCCGAGGCCGCGGCCCGCTACCGCGCCGCCGGCTACTGGACAGGCGAGAACTTCGACGCCTTCCTGCGCGACCGGACCCGCCGCTTCGCCACCCGGACCGCCGTCGTCGAAGGAGAACGGCGCTGGACCTACGCCGAACTCGACGAGCGTGTCTCGCGCCTGGCCGCCGGACTACTCCGGCTGGGGATCGCCCCCGGCGACCGCGTCGTCGTCCAGCTCCCCAACATCCCCGAGGTGCTGGAAGTCGCCTTCGCGCTGTTTCGGATCGGCGCGCTGCCCGTCTACGCGCTGCCCGCGCACCGCCACGGCGAGATCGGCCACCTGTGCGCCGCCACCGCCGCGGCAGCGCTGGTCATCCCCGACGTCCACGCCGGATTCGACCACCGCGCGATGGCCGCGCGGGTGCGCGCCCAAGGAGACGGGCCGGCCCACGTCCTCGTCGCGGGCGACAGCGGCGGCGAGGAGGGCTTCACCGCGCTGGCCGACCTGCGAGACGCCCCCCTCACCCACCCGGCCCCCGGGGCCGCCGCCGACCCGGACGACGTCGCCTTCTTCCAACTGTCGGGCGGCACCACCGGCCTGCCCAAGCTCATCCCGCGCACCCACGACGACTACCTGTACTCGGTCCGCGCCAGCGCCGAGATCTGCCGGCTTAGCCCCGAGACGGTCTACCTCGCCGCGCTGCCGATGACCCACAACTTCCCGATGAGCTCACCCGGGTTCCTCGGGGTGCTGCACGCCGGCGGCACGGTCGTGCTCGCCCCCGACCCCAGCCCCGACACCTGCCTGGCGCTGATCGAGACCGAACGTGTCACCATGACCGCGGTCGTGCCCCCGGTCGCGCTGCTGTGGCTGGACGCCGTGGACGGCGGCTCACAGGCCGGGCGCGACCTGACATCGCTGGAAGTGCTCCAGGTCGGCGGCGCCAAGTTCGGCGAACAGGCCGCCCGCCGCGTCCGCCCCACGCTGGGCTGCGCCCTGCAACAGGTCTTCGGCATGGCCGAAGGGCTGGTCAACTACACCCGCCTGGACGACGACGAGGAGACCGTCGTCACCACCCAGGGCCGCCCGATCAGCCCCGACGACGAGATCCGCGTCCTGGACGACGCAGACCGGCCGGTGGCCCCCGGCGAGCCGGGGCACCTGCTCACCCGCGGCCCCTACACGATCCGCGGCTACTACAACGCCCCCGAGCACAACGCGACCGCCTTCACCGCCGACGGCTTCTACCGCACCGGTGACGTGGTGCGCCTACTGCCCGGCGGACACCTGGTCGTCGAGGGCCGCGCCAAGGACCAGATCAACCGGGGCGGGGAGAAGATCGCCGCCGAAGAGGTCGAAAACCACATCCTCGCCCACCCCGACGTGCACGACGCCGCCGTGGTGGCGGTACCCGACGCCTTCCTCGGCGAGCGGACCTGCGCCTACGTCATCCCGCGCGGCACGCCCCCGGGGCGCTCCCAGCTCCTGCGCTTCCTCCGCGAACGCGGCCTGGCCGCCTACAAGATCCCCGACCGCGTCGAGTTCGTCGAACGCTTCCCGGCCACCGGCGTCGGCAAGACCAGCAGACGCGAACTGCGCCAGGCCATCACGGCCGAACTGCGCCGCACCGCCGCCCCCTGAACGCCCACGCCCCGACCACGGACGGAAAGGACGCCCATGACGTCCCGTTCCCTGCCCCGCATCGAGCCCTACGACCTGCCCGGTCCCGAGGAGCTGCCGCCCAACCGGGCGGCCTGGAGCCCCGACCCCGAGCGGGCCGCGCTGCTCGTCCACGACATGCAGGGGTACTTCCTGCGCCCCTTCGCGGCCGGAACCTCCCCGCTCGCCCCGGCGCTGGACAACATCGCCCTCCTGCGCGCGGCCTGCCACGCCGCCGGGGTGCCGGTGTTCTACACCGCCAAACCCGGCGACATGGACCCCGACGAACGGGGACTGGAACGCGACTTCTGGGGGGCGGGGATGCGGGCGATCCCCGAACACACCGAGATCACCGCGCGGGTCGCGCCCGCCGACGGCGACGTGCTGCTCACCAAGTGGCGCTACAGCGCCTTCGCCCGCACCGGCCTGGCCGACCTGCTGCGCGAACAGGGACGCGACCAGCTCCTCATCACCGGCGTCTACGCCCACATCGGCTGCCTGGTCACCGCCACCGACGCCTTCATGCGCGACATCCAGCCGTTCCTCGTCGCCGACGCCGTGGCCGACTTCTCCGCCGCCGACCACCGCTTCGCGCTGGACTACGCGGCGCAGTGCTGCGCCGCCGTCCTGCCCACCCAGGCCGTCACCACGGCCCTGTCATCGACCCCGGCCGCCACCGTCGCCTCCCACGCCTGAACCGCGACCACATCGAAGGGAACACCGTGACCTCCACGCCCTCGCCCCAGCAGGTCCACGACCTGGTGGGAATCGGGTTCGGCCCGTCCAACGTGGCGCTCGCCATCGCGCTGCACGAACGGCGCCCCTCCGCCTCCCAGCCCGCGCCGAGCGGGCTCTTCCTCGAACGCCAGGCCGACTTCGGCTGGCATCGCGGCATGCTCCTGGAGGACGCCACGATGCAGGTGTCCTTCCTCAAGGACCTCGTCACCACCCGCGATCCGGCCAGCGACTTCAGCTTCCTGTCCTACCTGCACCAGGTGGGACGCCTGCACGACTTCATCAACCACAAGACGCTGTTCCCGCTGCGCACCGAGTTCCACGACTACCTGGCCTGGTGCGCCGGGCGGGTCGCCGACCAGGTCGTCTACGGACACGAGGCGTTCGCCGTGGAGGCGGTGCGCGACGACAGTGGACGCATCAGCCACCTCGACGTCCTCTCGCGCAACGCCGAGGGCAAGGTCCGGCGCGACCGCGCCCGCAACCTGGTGCTCGCCCCCGGGCTCACGCCACGGCTGCCCGCCGGCCTGACGGACTCGGCGCGGATCTGGCACAGCGAGCACCTGCTGCACCGGCTCGCCGAACTGGGGCCGCAGGCCGCCCCGCGCCGCTTCGTCGTGGTCGGCGCCGGCCAGAGCGCCGCCGAGGTCGCCGACCACCTCTACCGGGCCTTCCCCGAAGCCGCCGTCGACGCGGTCTTCGCCCGCTACGGCTACAGCCCCTCCGACGACAGCCCGTTCGCCAACCGGATCTTCGACCCCCAGGCCGTTGACGCCTTCTACGACGCGCCCCAGGAGATCAAGGACGAGATCATGGGCTACCACCGCAACACCAACTACTCGGTGGTCGACCCCGACCTCATCGACGCGCTGTACCGCCGGGTCTACCAGGACCGGGTCAACGGCACCGAACGGCTGCGGCTGCTCAACACCTCCCGGGTCGTCTCGGTGGAGGAGCGCCCCGACGGGGTCACCGTCACCGTCGAGCACCTGCCCAGCGGCAAGCAGACGCCGATCGAGGCCGACCACGTCGTCTTCGCCACCGGCTACCGCGCCGCCGACCCGCGCGACCTCCTCGGCGACCTGGCCCGGCACTGCCTCACCGACACCGCGGGCCGCCCGGTCGTCCAGCGCGACTACCGGCTCGCCACCACCGACGAGATGACCTGCGGCGTCTACCTGCAAGGCGGGACCGAGCACACCCACGGCATCTCCTCCTCGCTGCTGTCCAACGTCGCGGTGCGCGTGGGCGAAATCCTCGCCTCCATCACCGCCCGCGCCCCCCACGGCGAGCCGGTCCCGGCCGGCGGCGTCCCCGGCCCCCTCAAGGAGCACGTGTGACCGACAACCCCGCCACCCCCGCCCAGCGACCCGCCGGGCTGACCCCCCAACAACTGCGCGCCGACGTCGCGCGGGTCCTCGGCGAACCAGCCGAGACGATCGGGGACGACGACGACCTCCTCGACTTCGGCATGGACTCCATCCGGCTCATGAGCCTGGTGGAGACCTGGCGCCGCGCCGGCGCCCGGACCGACTTCGCCGAACTCGCCGAGGAACCCACCCTGGCGGCCTGGACCCGCCTCCTCGTCGACTGACCGACGACCCCGGCCACCGGCCCCTCCCTCCCCAGCCAGCCATCTCGTGAACCGGGAGCAACGCACGTCATGACGCACGCACCGACCGGCCTCCTGCCCCTCACCGGAGCGCAGGGCGGCGTCTGGTACGCCCAGCGGGTCGATCCGGACAACCCGATCTACAACGTCGGGCAGTACGCCGACCTGCCCGGCCGGATCGACACCGAGGCCCTCACCGGAGCGCTGCGCCATGTCACCGCCGAAACCGACGCGCTGCGCACCCGCATCGTCGAGGTGGACGGCACGCCCTACCAGCGGGTGGAAGAGGGGCCGGACACACCCCCGGACCTGATCGACCTGAGCGGACAGGCCGACCCGCGCGCCACGGCCCTGGCCTGGATGCGCGCGGACATGGCCACCCCGGTCGACCCGACGGTCGGACCGCTGCACCGCTTCGCCCTGCTGCGCCTCGGTGAGGACCACCACCTGTGGTACCAGCGCTACCACCACATCGTCGCCGACGCCTACGCCATCACCACGCTGGCCCGCCGCGTCGCCGACGTCTACACCCGGCTGGCGCGGGGACAGCGGCCGGACGACAGGTTCGGCCGGCTGGCCGACGTGGTGGCCGAGGAGACCGCCTACGCGGACTCGCCGCGCCACAGCGCCGACCGGCAGTACTGGCGACACCTGCTCGCCGACCGGCCCGAACCGGTCCTGCTCGGCGACGCGCCCCCCGCCCCTCCGCGCGCCGCCACCCCGGCGCGCGGCGACCTGGACGCCGAGCTCACCCGGCGGCTGGCCGCGTTGGCGCAGCAGACGGGGGCGAGCTGGGCCGAGGCGCTGGTGGCGCTGTTCGCCGGCTACCTGCACCGGCGCACCGGCGCGCGCGAGGTCCTACTCGGCCTGCCGGCGATGGGCCGGCTCGGCTCGGCGGCGCTGCGCACCCCCTCGATGGTGGTCAACGTCTTGCCGCTGCGCCTGGCCGTCGGCCCCGGCGACACCCTCGCCGAGCTGGTGGCCCGCACCGTGGCCGCGATGCGCGGCCTGCGCGCCCACCAGCGCTACCGGGCCGAGGACATCCGCCGCGACCTCAACCTGGTGGGACGCGGCACGCTGCTGCACGGCCCGATGGTCAACATCAAGGCCTTCGACTACGACCTCGACTTCGCCGGGGTGCCCGCCACCACCCACACGCTGTCCGAGGGACCGGTCGACGACGTGTCCCTGTCGGTCAACGGCTCCCCCGACAAGAGGGAGGGGCTGCGCTTCACCCTCAACGGCAACGCCGCGCGCCACAGCCCCGACGAACTGGCGGAGCACCTCACCCGGTGGTGCCACCTGCTCGAACGCGCGCTCACCGCCCCGGCCCCCGCCCGCCACCGCGTCGCCGACCTCGACGTCCTCACCCCCCGGGAACAGAGCCGGATGGCGACGGTGTGCCGGGGGCCGCGCCGCGCGATCCCCGACCACGGCGTCGCCGAACTGGTCGCCGAGGTGGCGCGGCGCGCGCCGGAGGCGGTCGCGGTGCGCGCGGGCGGGCGCGAGCTGACTTACGCCGGGCTGGAGGAGGCGGCCGGCCGGCTCGCCGCCCGGCTGCGCGCCCATGGCGCGGGGCCGGAGCGGGTGGTGGCGGTTGCGGTGCCGCGCGGGGTGGACCTGGTGGTGGCGTTGCTGGCGGTGCAGCGGTGCGGGGCGGTCTACCTGCCGGTGGACCCGGAGTTCCCCGCCGCCCGCATCGAACACGCGCTCACCAACGCCGGCGCCGTCCTCGCCGTGGCGACGGGCGAGACCGCCGAGATCCTGCCGGACGACGTTGCGCTGCTGCTCCTCGACGACCCGGCCGGCCTCCCCGACCACGACGGCTCCCCCCTCCCCGCCCAGCCGGTCGGTCCGGATTCGGCCGCCTACGTCCTCTACACCTCTGGTTCGACCGGGCGGCCCAAGGGCGTGGTGGTGTCCCACCGCGCGCTGGCCAACTTCCTGGCCGACATGGGGGAGCGGTTCCCACTGGCACCGGGCGACCGGTGGTTGGCGGTGACGACGGTCGGGTTCGACATCTCGGCGTTGGAGATCTACCTGCCGTTGCTGGCCGGGGCCACCGTGGTCCTGGCCGACCCCGACACGGTGCGCGATCCACGGGAACTGTCCCGGACGATCGCCGCCGAGCGCCCCTCCGTCATGCAGGCGACGCCGACGCTGTGGCGGGCGTTGGTCGAGGAGGACCCGGGGGCGGTGCGCGGACTGCGGGTGCTGGTGGGAGGCGAGGCATTGCCACCGGACCTGGCCGAGACGCTGGCCGGCGGTGCGGCGTCGGTGACCAACCTGTACGGGCCGACCGAGACCACCATCTGGTCCACCACGGCACCCGTCCTGGCCGACCTGCCGGTCACGATCGGCACCCCCATCGCCAACACCGACGTCCACGTGCTCGACGCGGCGCTGCGTCCGGTGCCCGAGGGCGTCGCGGGCGACCTGTACATCTCGGGCGCGGGGCTGGCGCGCGGCTACCTGGGGCGGGCGGACCTGACCGCCGAGCGGTTCGTCGCCGACCCCTACGGCCCGCCCGGAACCCGCATGTACCGCACCGGCGACCTCGCCCGGCGCCGCCGTGACGGCGCCCTCGACTTCCTGGGACGCAGCGACCACCAGGTCAAGATCCGGGGCTTTCGCATCGAGCTCGGCGAGGTCGAGGCCGCGCTGGCCGACCAGCCCGGCGTGGGCCAGGCCGTCGTCGTCGCGCGCGAGGACGGCCCCGGCGGCCCCCGCCTCGTCGGCTACCTCGTGCCCGCCCCGGGGAGCACCCCCGACACCGACGCGGTGCGCGCGGCGCTGGCCGACCGGCTGCCCGGCTACATGGTGCCCGCGGCGCTGGTGGTCTTGGAGGCGCTGCCGCTCACCGCCAACGGCAAGATCGACCGCGCCGCCCTGCCCGCCCCCGACCTCGCCGCCGCGGCCGGGGTGACCGCGCCGCGCGACGCGGCCGAGGAACAGATGTGCGAACTGTTCGCCGACGTGCTCGGCCTGCCCCGGGTCGGCGCGGACGACGACTTCTTCGCCTTCGGCGGCGACTCCCTCGCCGCCACCCGCCTCGCCGCGCGCGCGGGCGAACGGCTGGGCGCGCGCGTCGGCATCCGCGACGTGTTCGACGCGCCCACCCCCGCCGCGCTCGCCCGCCGCGCCGCCGCCCTCGCCACGGCCGGGAAGCCGACGCATCCCGCCCCCGCGCGCCCCCGCCCCGAACGCCTTCCGCTCTCCCACGCCCAGGAGCGGCTGTGGTTCCTGGAACGGCTCGCCGGCCCCTCGCCCACCTACACGGTCCCGGTCGCGCTGCGGCTGACCGGGGCGGTCGACGCCGACGCACTGGCCACGGCGCTGGGCGACGTCGCCGTCCGCCACGAGCCATTGCGCACCGTCTACGCCGACGACGCCGAAGGCCCCCGCCAGCGCATCCTGCCCCCCGACGAACTGCCCCGCCTCCTGGAGACCGCCGACATCACACCGGCCGAACTGGCCGGGCGGGTCGCCGAGATCCTGCACCGCCCCTTCGACGTCACCACGGACGTGCCCGTCCGCGCCGCCCTGCTGCGGACCGCGCCCCAAGAACAGGTCCTCGTCCTGGCCTTCCACCACATCGCCACCGACGAGTGGTCGGAGGGGCCGTTCCTGCGCGACCTCGACGCCGCCTACACCGCCCGCCGCGCCGGACACGCCCCCGACTGGGCGCCGCTGCCGGTCCACTACGCCGACCACGCGCTGGCGCGGCGCGCGCACCTGGGCGACCCCGACGACCCCGACTCTCCGATGTCCGCCCGGCTCGCCTTCTGGACGGCGGAGCTGCGGGGCCTGCCCGAGGAGGCCACCCTGCCCCTGGACCGACCCCGTCCGGCCCAGCCCAGCGGCCACGGCGCCACCGTCCCGGTGCGCGTCGACGCCGCCCTGCTGGAGGAGATCCGCGGGCTCGCCGCCCGCAGCGGGGTCACCGTCTTCATGGTCGTGCAGGCCGCGGTCGCCGTCCTGCTGCACCGCATGGGCGCCGGCGACGACATCCCCATCGGCACGCCGGTGACCGAACGCGACGACGCCGCCACCCACGACCTCGTCGGCCTGTTCCTCAACCTGCTGGTGCTGCGCACCGACGTCTCCGGCGACCCGTCCTTCGCCGAGCTGCTGGAACGGGTCCGCGCCCGCGACGTCACCGCGTTCGCCCACGCCGACGCCCCGTTCCACCGGGTCGTCGAACACCTCAACCCGTCCCGCTCCCTCGGCCGGCACCCGCTGTTCCAGGTCATGCTCACCTACCAGCGCGACCCCGCCCACAGCCGACTCCTGGGAGCCCGGGCGCGTGTCGAACCGGTCGACATCGCCACGGCAAAGACCGACCTGGAGTTCGTGTTCGCCGAACGCCCGGGAACCCCGGGACTGGCCGCGAGCCTGCGCTACTCCACCGACCTGTTCGACGAGGCCACCGCGCTGACCGCGGCGCGGCGGCTGGAACGCCTCCTCGCCCAGGTCACCGCCGACCCGCGGCGGCGCGTCGGCGACCTGGACGTTCTCACCGCGGCCGAGCGCCGACGCCTGGAGAGCGCCCAAGGGCGCGCCTCCGCCCCGTTCGCACCCGTGCCCCACCGCGTCGCCGAGGTGGCGCGGCGCGCGCCGGAGGCGGTCGCGGTGCGCGCGGGCGGGCGCGAGCTGACCTACGCCGGGCTGACGGAGCGGGTGGAACGCCTGTCCCGCGCTCTGGCCGCGCGCGGCGCGGGGCCGGAGCGGGTGGTGGCGGTTGCGGTGCCGCGCGGGGTGGACCTGGTGGTGGCGTTGCTGGCGGTGCAGCGGTGCGGGGCGGTCTA
>NZ_FUWS01000011.1 GCF_900167435.1 Marinactinospora thermotolerans DSM 45154 | reverse complement strand
ACCTGCACACCCTCGTCGGCAAGGCCGACGAGCACCACGAAGCGCTGAGCGGCGAGGTCGCCCGTAGCACGGGACTCCTCACCACGCAGGCCGAGGAGAACCACGCCGAGACGGCCGCCGCCATCGCCGACGCCAACAGCGCGGTGGTCAAGCTGTCCGGCACGACCGAGACCCAGCTCGCCGACCTGCGCACGCACCTGCGCAAGCAGCAGAACGAGCTCCAAGAGCGGCTGGACGCCCAGCACGCAGAGCTGCGTGAGCGGGACGACGCCCAGTACGAGGGACTGGCGGCGAAGCTCGCCGAGGCCGCCGCGAACCTGCGCGCCGCCGCCGAAGGCGACCACAACGCCGCGATCGCGGCCATCGCCGAGGTCGGAGCCGCGCTGGCCGAGACCAACCTGGCCATCGCCGCCGTGGAGGAGCGCGACGAGGCCCGCTCCGCCGAGCTCCGCTCCGCCTTCGACGAGCGTGTCGAGTCCCTGACCGCCCAGGGGCGCGAGCAGCACGGTGCCCTGCTGGAGCTCATCGCCGAACACCGCGACTCCGTCGGGGCGCGCCTGGAGCAGCAGCGCGAGGAGCTGTCGGGCAAGGTCGACCAGCACCTGGCCTCGGTCACGGCCAAGATCGACGGACGCTACGAGGCGCTCACCGCGAAGTTCGAGCACGGCCTGGGCCGGCTCAGCGACCGCTTCGACACCTTCGAGGGGCACTTCGACGGAAGCTTCGAGGGGGTCGAGGGCAGGCTCGACGGTCTCAACGGCCGCCTGGACGGACTGGACGGACGGGTCACCGGCGTCGAGGGCAAGTTCGAGGGGGTCCACGGCCAGTTCGACGGTGTGGACGGCCGCCTGGAGGCCATCGACGACCGTCTGGAGGCGCTCAACCAGCGCCTGGGCCAGCTCCCGGCCTCCCTGGAGGTCTCCGAGGTGCACCGCCGCCTGTCCGAGCTGGTCGAACGGCCGATCATCGACCACTCCGAGCGGTTCGACGCGATCGACCAGCGGCTCGGCGAGTCCCTGGACCCCCTGCTGAACGAGATCCGGACGCGACCGGACCGTCACGAGTTCGAGGAGACCATCAGCGACGCCGTGGAGACGTCGCACGACGACATCACCAAGCGCCTGGCCGCGCTGGAGGAGACGATGCTCGCCCTGGCCGAGGCCCTGCTGCGCCCCGGCCGCGACGGCAAGCGCAAGCGCCGCCCGGTCGACGACGACGAGGACTGATCCTCGCCGTCCACGCCGAAGGGGCCGTCCCGTTGGGACGGCCCCTTTCCCGTTGTGCGCCCCGGCTCAGCCGGCCAGGGGGCGGTTCACCGGCAGGGAGGTGTCGGTGGCGAGGTCGAGCCGGGAGGGCGGCAGGCCCGCGGCGACGACCTCGGCGCCCAGGGCGGCGATCATGGCACCGTTGTCGGTGCACAGACGCGGGCGCGGGACCCGGAGTTCGATCCCCGCGGCGGCGCACCGCTCCTCGGCCAGGGCCCGCAGCCGGGAGTTCGCGGCCACCCCGCCGCTGATGACCATGTGCTCGACGCCGTGCTCGCGGCAGGCGTCCACGGCCTTGCGGGTGAGGACGTCGACGACGGCCTCCTGGAAGGCCGCCGCGACGTCGGGGACTGGCACGGGCCGACCGTCGCGTTCGGCGTCCTCGACCCAACGGGCGACCGCCGTCTTCAGGCCGGAGAAGGAGAAGTCGTAGGTGCCATCGCCCCACTTGCCCCGCGGGAAGCGGATCGAGCCGGGGTCGCCCTCGCGCGCGGCGCGGTCGATGGGCGGCCCGCCCGGGTAGGGCAGGTCGAGCAGGCGCGCGACCTTGTCGTAGGCCTCGCCCGCCGCGTCGTCCACGGTGTCGCCGAGGAGGCGGACGTCGGTGGCGAGGTCGCGTACCAGCAGCAGCGAGGTGTGTCCGCCGGAGACGAGCAGCGCGACCGTCGGCTTGGGCAGCGGGCCGTGCTCCAACTGGTCGACGGCGACGTGGCCGACCAGGTGGTTGACGCCGTACAGCGGTTTGCCGAGGGCGAGCGCGTAGGCCTTGGCCGCGGAGACGCCGACGAGCAGGGCACCGGCCAGCCCCGGACCGGCGGTCACCGCGATGGCGTCGACGTCGGACAGCTTCACCCCCGCGCGGTCCAGCGCCCGTTGCACGGTCGGCGTCATCGCCTCCAGGTGCGCCCGGCTGGCCACCTCGGGCACCACGCCGCCGAAGCGCGCGTGCTGGTCGACGCTGGAGGCCACCTCGTCCGACAGTAGTTCGCAGCCGCGGACGAGGCCCACGCCGGTCTCGTCGCAGGAGCTCTCGATTCCCAGGATCAGTGGCAGGTCGGTGTTGCTCATCGGGTCTTCTCCTCGCCGGCGTCCCCCGCCGGGGCCGAGCGCCTCATGACGATCGCGTCGGCGTCCTTGTAGTAGCCGCGCCGCACGCCGAGTTCGGTGAAACCGAACCGGCGGTACAGCCGTTGGGCGCGCGGGTTGTCGGAGCGCACCTCCAGGAACACGTCGGTGACCCCGCGCCGGTGCGCCTCGGCCAGCAGCTCGGTGAGCAGCGCGGTGCCGACGCCGCCGCCCCAGTGGGCCGCGTCGACGGCGATGGTCTGCACGTCTCCCTCGGGCGGCACCGCGCGCAGTCCCGCGTAGCCGATGATCCGCCCCTCGGCGACGGACTCGGCGACGACGTAGTGGCGTCCGTCGCCGGTCATCTCGTCGCGGAGCATGCCCTCGCTCCAGGCGTCGCCGGGGAACAGGGCGCGCTCCAGCCGCATCACCTCGGCGATGTCCGCCTCGGTCATGGAACGCAACCGGTGCCCGGTGGTCAGGCCTGCCATTGCCGCACCTTCTTGGGGGCGCCCGGCTCCTGGGCGTCGGGACGGCGCAGGTAGAGGGGCAGGGGCTCGGGCAGCTCCCTCCCTTCGACCAGGCGTCGTACGGCGAGCTCGCCGAGGGCGGCCGCGTCGGGGTACAGCGGTTCGGCCTGCGCCGCGTCCTGGCCGAACACGTCGGCGTACAGGTGCGCGCCGTGCCCGATGACGGGCAGGCCGCCGGTGTCGACGTCGGCGGGACGGTCCACGGCGATGTCGCCGACCCGGGTGAGGGCGTCGTCGTAACGCGCCCAGAACACCTCCTTGCGCCGGGCGTCGCTGGCCGCGACGAACGGCGTGGTGCGTCCCGACGCGAAGGCGATGGCATCGAGCGTGGCGACCCCGTGGCAGGCGATGCCGAGCGCCTCGGCGAGGGCGTGCGCGGTGGCCAGGCCGACGCGCAGCCCGGTGTAGGGGCCGGGTCCGATACCGACCGCGATGTGGGTGAGGTCGGCCATCTGGGCACCGGAGCGTTCCACTACCTCCTGGATGCCGGGGGCCAGCAGTTCCCCGTGTCGGCGGGCGTCGACGGAGGAGACGCTCGCGCGCACCCGGACGCCGTCGCCGACGGGTTCACAGACCGCGGCGGTGACCGCGGGGGACGCAGTGTCGAAAGCCAGAAGCAGCACGATCCACCAGCCTATTGCGCGGTCGGCAGTGCGTCGTGCCAGCGGGCGCCGACGCCGGTCAGACGGACGGTGCGGGTGTCGTCGGGCAGCCGGTCGATCACGATCTCCAGCCGTTCGTCGGAGAGGCTCTCGGCCAGGCCCTCGCCCCATTCGACGACCGTGACGGAGTCGGGGATGGCGGCGTCCAGGTCGAGGTCGTCGATCTCGGCCGCGCTTCCCAGCCGGTAGGCGTCGACGTGCACGAGGTCGGGCCCCCCGGTCAGGGAGGGGTGGATGCGCGAGATCACAAAGGTGGGTGAGGTGATCGGGCCCCGCACTCCCAGCCCCTCGCCCAGCCCCTGGGTGAAGGTGGTCTTGCCCGCGCCGAGCGGGCCGGTCAGGATCAGCACGTCACCGCGGCGCAGCCCGGAGGCGACGCGCCGGGCGAGCGCGCGCATCTCGGCGTCGGTGGCCGCCGTGACGGTGGCGGCGGTGGTGTCGGTCGGTTCGGTCATGGGCTCGCAACGTCTCGTGGGTGGAGAGGGCGGCCTGCGGTCGCCGGGGCCGCACGCGCTCCCTGGACGCTCCCGCCGGCGCGGTCCCGTGCCGGTGGAGGGAGACCACGCGGCCGCGGACCCGGGAGGCGGGGATCCGCCGTCGTAGGGGTCCGTTGGGACGCTCGCCGGGATCGGTGGGCGCCGTGCGGTCTCGGTCGCCGCACACCACCAGGGTAGGCACTTCCGGGAGAAGGTGGGGCCGCTTACCGCGAGGTCCGGATCAGCTCACCGCCCCGGACCGGTAGGTTCGCGGGACGCGCACGCCGACGCGGGTGACGATCTCGTAGGGGATGGTGCCGAGCGCCTCGGCCCAGTCCTGCGCGGTGGGCACGCCGTTCTCCCCGTCGCCGAAGAGAACGACCTCATCGCCCGCCTCGACCGGGTCGTTCCCGACGTCCAGGACGAACTGGTCCATGCACACGGTGCCGGCGATCACGTGCCGCCGGCCGCCGAGGGCGGCCGGTCCGATGTTGCTCGCCGCGCGCGGCACCCCGTCGGCGTAGCCGAGGGGGACGAGGGCGAGCGTGGTCTCCCGGTCGGTGACGTAGCGATGGCCGTAGGAGACGCCGCTGCCCGCGGGAACGCGCTTGACCAACGCGACCCGCGCGGCCAGGGTCATCGCCGGCCGGACACCGATGTCGCGCAGGTCGGGCATGGGGCTGAGACCGTAGGCGGCGATGCCCGGACGCACCAGGTCGAAATGGGAGTCGGGGCGGGTGAGCAACGCCGCGGAGTTGGCGATGTGGCGCACCTCGGGGCGCAGTCCGGCCTTGTCCGCGAGGGCCAGGGCCTCGTCGAAGGCGTCGAGCTGGGCCTGGACGGAGTCGCGCGCGCCGGGGTCCGCGGGCTCGTCGGCGCGGGCGAGGTGGGAGAACACTCCGGTGACCTGGAGCACCCCGGCCGCCTCGGCCCGGGCCGCGGCCTCGACGACCTCCGGCCAGCCTTCCCTGGTGATGCCACCCCGGTTGAGCCCGGTGTCGGCCTTCAGGTGGACACGCGCCGGCCGTCCCGCCGCGCGCGCCGCCGCGACGGTCGCGTCGAGGACCCAGGGGTCGCTGATCCCGAGCTCGACGCCGGCCTCGATGGCGGCGCCGATGGGCGCGCCCGGCGGGACGATCCAGGCGAGCAGCGGGGTGTCGATGCCGGCCCGGCGCACCTCCAGGGCCTCCTCGATGAAGGCGACGCCCAGCCAGGTCGCGCCGCCGGCCAGCATGGCCCGGGCGGCCGGGATCATGCCGTGCCCGTAACCGTCGGCCTTGACGACTCCCATGAAGTGGGAGTTCGGGGCGCGCTCGCGCAGCGCGGCCACGTTGGCGCTGATCACGTCCAGGTCGACGCGGGCTTCGGCAAAGGCAGGCATGTCTCTTAGTGTGGCACGCGCGGGGAAGGGCTCCCCCGCGCGCGAGGTGACAAGGGGCACGTCACCACGTGTTGCGGGCGTGGGGAGAACACCGGCCCGGTCAGCCGCGCGGGCGCAGCAGGCGGTCGGTCCGCGCGGGAAGCGCGAATCCGACGAGCCCGGCGACCCCATAGGGCACCTGGCCGGGAGCCAACGCCCCGAGGAGACCACCGAGGTTGCCGCGCGGATCACGGAGGAAGTGCCGGACGCTGGGATGCTCACGCGGCACGCTCCACCCGCTCACCAGCAGGCTCGCCAGCGCCACGCCGCCCGCCCACACCCACGGCCGGGTCCCGGCCGGCAGCGCGGCAACCCAGTCGGACAGCGCGCGCAGCGACATCAGCGCGTAGGCGCCGTCGGCGTGGGGGACCGATCCCGAAAGCGCGGGGTGGGCGAGGGCCGTGGAGACGGCCAGCACCGCCACCGCGGCGATCGAGGCCGAGCGGGGGCCGACCCCGAGCCGGGTCGCGAGCTGGACCTCGGTCTCGGCCAGTTCCTCGCGCGACGGGCTGCGTCGCCACGGACGGCCGGCCGCGCGGGCGGCCCCCATGGCGTACTCGCGCCGACGGCGCAGGAAGATCCAGGAGCGGCACAGCGTCGCCGGTCCCCGGCTGGCGGCGACGACCATCACCGCGTACTCGTGCAGGATCGTCGCGAGCGTCTCGACCAGGGCGACCGGGATCCGCGCCCACAGCAGCCCGAAGTGGCGGAAGGTCGGGGCGATGTCCCCGGGGACGCGGACCCGGACGCGCACCGCGCGACCGTGCGCGGCGCGTACCAGGGCGGCCAGCGGCGGACGGCCGGGCAGCCGCGGCACCTCGGCGGTGGCCGACCGGGCGACCCGGTAGTCCAGGAGCACCGCGAGGACGAGCAGGAGCAGCAGCAGCCAACGTGTCGCCGCGCCGTCACCGTAGAGGGCGAACACCGCCGTGGTGAGCGGGGTGGGGTCCAGCCCGGCCACGACCGCGTTGAAGTTGAGGTGTTCCAAGGCCGCGGCGCCCAACGCGAGCGGGGGCAGCGCCCACAGCCAGACGCCGTAGCGGCGGGCCCCCACGAGCGCCAGGCCAAGTGCGGCCCCGACCAGTCCGCTGGTGACCGCGTGCCCGGAGAACCTCAGCAGGGCGACCTCCTGGAACGGCTGTGTCGAAACGGCGGCCACCGGAACCTCGACCCACCCCGGCAACAGCGCGAACATCCCCAGATGGGCGGCGAACGGATCGACGGAGCCGCCGGCGACGAGCATCGCCCGGACGGCCTGCTCCGCCACGTGGAACCCCGCGCCGGACGCCGCGGCGAGCAGGAGCAGGTCGACGGCGGCGAACCTGCGGAACCTGCGTCGCGCGACGAACAGGCACAACAGCAGCGGGAGGAGTTTGCCGACCTCCTCCACCGGCACGGCCACGTAGGCGTAGGCGTAGGGGTCGTCGGCCGCAAGCCCCAGCGCCCCGGCCAACGCCAGCTCGGCGAGCGCCATCGGCCAGGCCAGGAAGGCTCCGAACGCGAGCGTGCGCACCAGCGTGGAGAAGGCCACGGTCCGCGAACGCGCCAGCCAGGCGAGCTGGGCGAGGAGCCACACCATGGCGAGGACGACCGGCAGTGCGGCGGGCACCCCTGGGACGAACACCCCGGCCAACAAAAGCACCACGAGCATCGCCCACCCCCATGCGCCGCGCAGGGCGCGCAGCGCGGTGGTGGCCCGCGGCGAACCACGACGCAGCGAGTCCAGTCTCTGCTCGATCCGTTCGGCGAGGTCGGGGCCGGGCCCGCGGGTCCCGCGGGCGTGCCGGGCCCCCTGTTCCAGGCAGGCGTAGCGCTGGGCCGCGCGCAGCAGCTCGGGGTCGCGCGAGGTTCGCGCCTCCTCCCCGAAGGCGATCCGGGCCGCGGCGAGGTCGGGGCCGACCAGTTCACGGACGAACACGTCGGGTCCCGCGGCGACGGTGAGCTCGGTGGTGGTCACCAGGACCCCGGCGGAGATGTCCTCGATGGCGACGAGGAAGTCGGTCGGCTCCGCGCCCCAGCCGCGTACCAGGGCGATGAGCGCCTCGGCGTCGACGGGGACCTCGGTGACGGGTTCGTAGGCGTATTCGGCGCGGGTCCGGCACACCAGGAGCCGTTCCACCCCCAGCGCCTCTCCCGCCGAGACGATGGCTCGGATCAGGGCGGTGTCGCGTGAGGCGGTGAAGGGGACGACCACTTTCGCGTCGTCGTCGATCCATGCCTCGTCGAACTCGGTGGCGTTGGCACACAGGCGCAATACGAGATCGCGCGTGAGCATGGCCTGTTCGTCCATGACCCTCGTTTTTCTCGTGCCCGATAACGGTTGCCCCCGGCCCCGTTCACGGCGTGGCCGGCCGCTCCCAGGGAAGTGACTACGCTACCGCGCCGATTGCACGGAAATGGAGTCCTGGTCCTTATCCTCTTACCTATGCCCGTGATCGGTCATGGACAATTCGCTGCACCGATACACCATCGTGATCCGTGAGAATGGCGTTTCCCGTGTTTTCGGCCTTTCCCCACGCGATTCATCCGGTGGGGATGACCGTCTTGGCCCGTCTGTGCATCGGGCCCCTGGCCGGCGGGGCCGGGCCCCTCGGCTCTCCCCGGACGCGTGTCGGCACCTCCTGGGGCGTCGGATCCCCCGGTACGGCCTGCCGGGCGTTTCTCGGGGCGGAGCCGGTTCCCGCGCGCCGGGCACGTCGGCGCGGGTTCCGTGAACCAGGTCGGGCGCCATCTCGGGGGCTCCCCGAACAGGATGTCAGCGGGGTCCACGGCCGCGTCCCTCACCGGGGATCGATCGGGGCGGGGAGCGCACGAGGCCGGCGAGCTGCGCCCGCCCTCCCGAGTAGGCGCGAGGCCGGCGCCGGGAGCGAACGCCGCCTCGGGCCGGGCCCGACCGCTACGGCGGACGCTCCGGGGCGGGGCGTGCCCCGTGTCCGGGCGGCGTGGCCCACGAAGGTCTGTCGGCGAGTGCGGCGACGGTGGCCGCGACGGGCCGCGAGAGCACCGGAGGAACGGGGCCGCCCGGCGCGCGTGTAGGGTCGGGCGCGCACGAGAGCGAGGGGAGGCGCGGTGGTGGACGTCCGGATCGCGGAGGGGGTCGAGGTCCCCGAGGTCAGCGGGGACCGGCGCTGGGTCGTGGGCGCGGTGATCATCGATGATCGCGGACGCGCGTTCGCGCAACGCCGCTCCCCTGAGCGCCGGCTCTTCCCCGGCTGCTGGGACATCGTCGGCGGTCACGTGGAGGACGGCGAATCGGTCGTGGAGGCCCTCGCGCGGGAGATCGCCGAGGAGACCGGTTGGCGGCTCACCGAGGTCGTCGCGGACCTGGGGGCCCTGGTGTGGACGCCCGACGACGGGGTGGAGCGTCACGAGGTGGACTACCTGGTGCGCGTCGCCGGGGACCTGACCGCTCCGGCGCTGGAACCGGGGAAGCACACCGAGTTCGCCTGGGTGGAGGAGACGCAGATCGGCATGCTCGTCGACCCCTCCGACCCGGGGCACACCTTCGTCGCGGACCTCGTCGCCCGTGGGCTGCGCAGCGCGCGGGCCCTTGACGGCTGAGGCCGCGCGGTCGCTCCTTTGGCCGCCGTGTTGCCCGGTCGGGTCCGCGGCCGCCGGGCCGTCCCGCTAACGGCGGCCGCCCGCCTCCTCGACGAGGCGCACCGCCGCGGGGATCGCCCCGATGAGGTCCGACGCCGACACCGGGGCTCCGTCGTGGGCCAGCCTGCCCGCCAGCCCGTGCAGGAAGGCCCCGCACATGGCCGCCGCTCCCGGCGTCAGCCCTCCGGCCAGCAGGGCGCCGGACAGGCCCGACAGCACGTCCCCGCTGCCCGCGGTCGCCAGGAGCGGGGTCCCCGTGGGGTTGGCCACCGCGGGGGCGCCGGGCTCGGCGATGACGGTCGTGGAGCCCTTCAGGAGCACCGTGCAGCCGTACTCCTCCGCGGCGCGGGTGGCGTGCTCCAGCCTTCGGGCCTCGATGTCGTCGCGTTCGGTGCCGGGCAGGAGCCGGGCGAGCTCGCCGGCGTGCGGCGTGAGCAGCGTGGGCGCGGTGCGGTCGCGTACGAGGTGGGGGCGCCGTCCCAGCAGGGTGATCGCGTCGGCGTCGACCAGGACGGGGCGATCGCCGGCCAGTACCGTCTCCAGCTCCACCTCGGCGGCGGGGTGCAGGCCCCGCCCGGGTCCGATGACCCAGGCGCCGACGTGTGTGGGAAGCCGTCCCGCGGGGTCGGTCGGTTCGAGGACCGAGGCCACCGCCTCCGGCCAGTGCCGGATCACCTCGGCGGCGACGCTCTCCTGGCCGATGTAGCGGACCATCCCGACGCCCGCGCGCAGCGCCCCGCCGACCGCGAGCACGGCCGCCCCCCGATAGCGGCCGCTGCCCGCCGCCACGGCGAGCACTCCGCGGCGGTACTTGTCGGATTCGACCCCCGGCCGGGGCAGCAGCGCCGCGATGTCGTCCGCGCGGGGCGCGCACAGCCGGGGTGCGGGAAGCTCGGGTCCCAGTCCGATGTCCACGAACTCGACGACCCCCGCGTGTCCGGCGCCCGGGTCGACGAACAGTCCCGGTTTGTGGGTGCCGAAGGTGACCGTGACGTCGGCGTGGACGGCCTCCCCCTCCACCGCCCCGGTATCGGCGTCCACCCCGCTGGGAAGGTCGACGGCCAGGACCGGCGCTCCCGAACGGGTGGCGTATCCGGCGAGGACCGCGTGGGAGGCACGCAGCCCGCCCCGTCCCCCGATGCCCACGAGCCCGTCGATGACGAGGTCGGCCGCCGAGATCTCGCCCTCGGCCTCCTCCGCCCCCACCAGGCGTCCCCCGGCCGCGCGTAGCGCGGCGAGCCCTGCCTCGTGCACGCGAGGGCCGGCCGGCACGGCCCGGACGGCGGCGCCCCGACGGGCCAGCGTCGCGCCGGCGTACAGCGCGTCGCCTCCGTTGTCGCCGCCTCCGACGAGCAGCGCGACGCGGGCGCCGTACACCCGCGGCAGCATCCGCGCGGCGACGGCGGCCAGGCCGGCGGCCGCCCTTCGCATCAGTGCCCCTTCGGGCAGCCGTGCCATGAGCGCGCCCTCGGCCCTGCGAACGGTGTCCACGGTGTGTGCCTCGCGCACCCGGCCTCCCTCGTCGTCCCGGCGGTCCCGTGCCCCGGTCCGCCCACGATATTCCCGTCCAGGGCGGGGACCTCGCGCGGCCCGGCCCCGCCCGGCCGGGAAACCGGTTCCACGGTGCCGGGCGATGTCGCGTACGGTCTGAGGAATCGGTCCTCCCCCCGGGCCCGTACCGGCGCCACCCCGCCACTGATTTACTTTGTTCCAGCCAAAATTCGTTTTCCGGCATCGAATAGCAGCACGGGACTGTCCCCATGACCTATACCGACGACCGCGTCGCGGCCGACGCCGGCCTCACCGACCGAGTCGCACTTCTCCAAAACGCCATCCACAAACTGGGCGCGGACGTCATCAGGCTGCAGACACAGCTCTCCGAGCTCGCCGCCACCAACGCCCAACGGCCCGAGGAACCCCGCTCCGCCACACCGTTCATCTTCAACATGTCCCGGGACGCCTACCGGGGGGAGCTCGCCTCCCTGGTGGGCTGGGTGGACGACTTCCTCGTCCCGGTCTACCTGGGCTCCACCGGCGCCTGGTGTCCGGTGTGGTGGGAGCACCACGAGGCGGTGGGACGGTTGCACGCCCTGCGGCTGGCCTACATCGAGCTGTCCGACACCTCGACGGCGGGCCCGTCGGGGCCGGGGTTGTGGCACCGCGACCATCTCGACCCGACCCTGGACCGGCTGCGTTCGCCCGACGGCCCGTTCGCCGCGTGCCTGTCCGCCGCCGGGCACGTGGAACGTCGGCAGGCCGGACACGTGGAGAGACGGCCCACCGGCTCGATCTGACCCCTGGTGCCCCGGGACGGGGAACGTCCCGGGGCGCCGCCGGCCTAGACCCGGATCACGTGGGGCACGAACGACGAGGTGTCGTCCGTGATGAGACCGGTCGTCTCGCGGATCCCCAGGCCCGCGGCCTCGTCGCCGACCACCCAGGTCCCCAGCGTCGGGTGCTGCCCGTCGTGCTCCGGCAGCGGGTGGAAGTCCTGGAAGACGTAGCCCTCGGCGCCGTAGTCGCCGGGCGTCCGCACCAGCTCGCCGTGCGGCGTCACGATCCGCATGCTCGCCCCCTCGCGGCCGAGCAGGGGTTTGGCGACGTAGGACTCCAACGGCCCCGGGTCGCCGAGGTAGGCGGGCAGCAGGTTGGGGTGGTCCGGGTACATCTCCCACAGGATGGCCAGGATCGCCTTGTTGGACAGCACCATCTTCCAGACCGGCTCGATCCAGGGCAGCGTCTGGAGGTGCTGGAGGATGAGGGGGCCGAACCTGTCCTTGACCAGCCACTCCCACGGATAGAGCTTGAAGACGGCGGTGATCGCGCGTTCCTCCAGGTCGACGAACTCGCGCGCGGCGTAGTCCCAGCCGATGTCCTCCAACGCGATCTCGACGGTGGGAAGGCCGGCCTGCTCCGCGGTCTCCTGGAGGTAGGCGGTGGTCAGGGCCTCCTCACCGGTCTCGTCCTCGTTCGTCCAGGCGAAGTGGAGGGTTCCGGAGGGGAGCCGGGGGCCGAGCTCGGCCCACCGGTCGACGAGCCGCTCGTGCAGCGAGTTCCACTGGTCCCCGTCGGGGAACCGGTCGCGCATCCAGTGCCACTGGATGATCGCCGACTCCACCAGGCAGGTGGGGGTGTCGGCGTTGTACTCCAGCATCTTCGGCGGGGCGGAGCCGTCGTAGACCAGGTCGAAGCGGCCGTAGAGGTGGGGGTCGCGGCGCTGCCACGAGGCCCGGATGGACGGGGCGACCCAGTCGGGGATGCCCAGTTCGGCGAACCGGTCCTCGGCGACGACGTGGTCGACCGCCTCCAGGCACATGCGGTGCAGTTCCTCCACCACCGCCTCCAGGCGCAGGACCTCCTCCATCTCGAACTCGTAGTGCACCGACTCGTCCCAGTAGGGCCGGGACAGGTGTCCGGGGTGGACGGCCCGGTGGAATCCCAGGCCCTGTGACTCGACGATCCGCTCCCAATCGGGGCGGACCGCCCCTCCGCTGCGTCGGATCACGGCCGTTCAGCCTCCACCGCTGCCGCCGCGGCCGCCGGCGCCGCCGCGGGAGATGGTGGTGCCGCGCTCGGTGACGATCGTGACGCCGCTGGGGCGCGTGACGGTGCCGCCGCTGACCCGCTGCCCTGAGCGTGAACCGCCGTAGTAGTAGTGGTATCCGCCACCACCGCCGCCGGCGGTGGCCCCGTTGTCGTCGCAGCGGTCCTCATCGACGGTGCGGTAGGACCCGTCGGAGTTCCGGCTGTCACGGTCGACGCAGTAGGCGGTGACGGTGTCGTTGCTGGAACATCCGGCGATGGTCAGGGAGAGCGCACCGACCGCGCCGATCAGGACGGCCGGCGAGCTCTTGCGTGGTCTGGGGCTCGGGGGGTGGTGCGCCATGGGGGTATCCGGCCTCCTCCGGGGTCTGCTACGGGAGGGAGAGTTCTCCGCGCATCAGGGATGGGACGGGTCTGTGCATGACGGCGTTCCCTCGCGCAGAAGGATTTTTCTTCTTAAATCGTCCGGAACCGGTCAGGTCTTACGCAAGCGGACACGGCGCACCCGGTGCCCCTCCCCCTTGTACAGCACCAGCGTGGCCCGTCCCCGGGTCGGCACGATGTTCTCGACCAGGTTGACCTCGTTGATGGTCCGCCAGGTGTTCATCGCGAACGCGCGCGCCTCCTCCTCGTCGACGCTCGTCGCCATCGAGTGGAAGTAGGAGCGCGGATCGGAGAACGCGGTACGGCGAAGCTCCAGGAAACGCTCCAGGTACCAGGAGCGGATGTGCTCGACCCGCGCGTCGACGTAGATGGAGAAGTCGAAGAAGTCGGCCACCGCCAACCGTCCCGCCGAGGGCGGCTGGAGCACGTTGATGCCCTCGACGATGAGGATGTCGGGGCGCCGGACGGTCTGCACCGCCCCCGGGACGATGTCGTAGGCGAGGTGGGAGTAGACCGGGATGTCCAGCTTCGGGGCACCGGCCTTCATCTCGGAGACGAAGCGCACGAGGGCGCGCCGGTCGTAGCTCTCCGGAAACCCCTTGCGGTTCATGATGCCGCGCTCGGTCAGCACCGCGTTGGGGTACAGGAAGTTGTCGGTGCTGACCAGCTCGACGTGGGGGTGGTCGGGCCACTGGGCGAGGAGGGTGCGCAGCAACCGCGCCGTGGTGGACTTGCCGACCGCGACGCTGCCGGCGACACCGACGATGAAGGGCACCGGCCTGTCGTCCTCGCCGAGGAAGTCCCGCACCGCCCCGTGGCGCTGCCGCGTCGCCTTGACGTAGAGATTGAGCAACCGGGACAACGGCAGGTAGATGTCGCGCACGTCGTCCAGCGAGGTCGGGTCGGCCCTGCCGCGCAGCTCCTCAAGCTCGGCCTCGGTCAGCGACAGGGGGGTCGCGGCGCGCAGCGCCGCCCACGCCTGACGGTCGAGCTCAACGTACGGCGTCGAAAAGCCGTTTTTCGTCGGTTGATACACGTTTGCCCACCCTAGATGAGGGGGGATGGTGCCCCGACAGTCGCCCTCCGGCACGGACGTCCCCGGCCACTCCCCCTCCACCCCATGCCCGCCCCGGAGACGTTCAATGGATCGGCGCGGCACGCGCCGGGATCGAGGGGGAAACTCCAAGGACCTCTTGTCCGGCGCAAAGAGATGACACGTCCCCGCTCTCCCCGGCCCTCGGCATGGTTTATTGAAGAGGTCGAAGCGGTCGATACGCAGGACGGGAATCGGTCACCATGTCCGGCACCGACATCCGTAGTGGACATGCGCCTCGCCGGCCGGAGGGACCCGCGGCCTCCTCTCCGGTCGCCGGCCGTGTGTGGGCGGCGACGCGCATCTGCCTTGGCCTGGTCTATCTGTGGGCGTTCTTCGACAAGACGTTCGGGGCCGGGTTCCCCACACCACCCAAATACGCCTGGCTCACCGGCAACAGCCCGACCCTGGAGTTCCTCGGTGGTGCGCGCGGGCCGTTGTCCCACCTGTTCCGTTCCCTGGCCGAGAACCGTCTCGTCGATCTGGTGTTCATGGCGGGCCTGTTCGGGATCGGCGCCGCCCTGCTCCTCGGCATCGGCATGCGCGTGGCCGCCGCGGCCGGGGTGGTCATGATGGCGCTGCTGTACCTCACGGCCCTGCCGCCACGCGTCAACCCGCTCATCGACGAGCACGTCGTCTACGCCCTGGTCGGTGTCGGGCTGGCCGCGGCCAACGCCGGCGACGTCTGGGGGTTGGGGCGCCCTTGGGCCGCCACCCGGCTCGTGGGCCGGTTACCCTGGTTGCGCTGACCGGACACGGCCGGAATTTTTTACCCGGCCGGAGGGATGTCCCCCGCGGGGGCTCCCTATGCCGTGACGTGCGCGAGGAGCTCTCTCTTTACCAATTGGTCTATACCGCTACCTGCGAAAATTCCGAATGGCCTAGGTCTGAGAACTCTCCTCCATTGGTTACGCTGACGCTCATGTGTGGAATCGTTGGCTACGTCGGGCCGAAACCGGCGCTTGAGGTCGTCGTGGACGGCCTGGCAAGGCTGGAGTATCGGGGATACGACTCCGCGGGTGTCGCCGTCCTCTCCGACGGCAGGCTCGAAACCGAGAAGCGGGCGGGCAAGCTCGCCAACCTGCGCGCGGCGCTGGAGCAGACCCCTCGCTCCGCCGACGGCATCGGTATCGGACACACCCGCTGGGCCACGCACGGCGCCCCGACCGACATCAATGCCCATCCCCATGTCGACAACGACAACCGGGTGGCGGTCATCCACAACGGCATCATCGAGAACTTCGCGCCGTTGCGCCTCGCCCTGGAGGAGCGTGGCTGCAAGTTCACCTCCGAGACCGACACCGAGGTCGTCGCCCACATGCTGGGCGAGGAACTGAAGGAGCGCGGCGACGGCGATCTCGCCGCGGCCCTGCGTTCGGTCTGCAAGCGCCTGGAGGGCGCCTTCACCCTCGTCGCGGTCTGCGTGGACGACCCGGACCTGGTCGTGGCCGCCCGCCGCAACTCCCCCTTGGTCGTCGGCCGCGGTGACGGCGAGAACTTCCTCGCCAGCGACGTCGCCGCCTTCATCGCCCACACGCGCAACGCCATCGAGCTCGGCCAGGACCAGATCGTGGAGCTGCGACGCGACTCCATCACCGTCACCGACTACGACGGCGCGCCCGCGCCGATCCGCGAGTACCACGTCGACTGGGACGCCTCGGCGGCCGAGAAGGGCGGGTACGAGTACTTCATGCTCAAGGAGATCGTCGAGCAGCCGCGCGCGGTGGCCGACACCCTCCTGGGTCGTGTCGGGGTCGACGGCACGCTCACGCTGGACGAGATGCGCCTGTCACCGGCCGACCTGCGCGACATCAGCAAGATCGTGATCATCGCCTGCGGCACCTCCTACCACGCCGGGCTGATCGCCAAGTACTCGATCGAGCACTGGTGCCGGATCCCCTGCGAGGTCGAGGTCGCCAGCGAGTTCCGCTACCGTGACCCGATCCTGGACCGCCAGACCCTGGTCATCGCCATCTCCCAGTCCGGCGAGAGCATGGACACGCTCATGGCGGTCCGCTACGCGCGCGAGCAGCGCGCCCGCGTCCTGGCGATCTGCAACGTCAACGGCTCCACGATCCCCCGGGAGTCCGACGGGGTGCTCTACACCCACGCGGGGCCTGAGGTCGGGGTCGCCGCGACGAAGACGTTCCTGACCCAGCTCGTCGCCTGCTACCTCGTGGGCCTCTACCTGGCCCAGGTGCGCAACCTGAAGTTCGGCGACGAGATCAACGCGATCATCGAGCAGCTCGCGAACATGCCCGAGCAGGTCGAGAAGGTCCTCGACACCGTCGAGCCCGTCCGCCAGCTCGCCCGTTCCCTGGCCGACGCCAGCACCGTGCTGTTCCTGGGGCGGCACGTCGGCCACCCGGTCGCCATGGAGGGTGCGCTCAAGCTCAAGGAGCTCGCCTACATGCACGCCGAGGCGTTCGCGGCCGGAGAGCTCAAGCACGGCCCGATCGCGCTGATCGAGGACAACCTGCCCGTGGTCGTGGTGGTGCCCAGCCGCGAGGGCCGCAGCGTGCTCCACGACAAGATCGTCTCCAACATCCAGGAGATCCGTGCCCGGGGTGCCCGGACGATCGTCATCGCCGAGGAGGGGGACGAGACGGTCCGGCCCTTCGCCGACGAGCTGATCGAGATCCCGGCCGTGCCGACGCTGCTCCAGCCGATCGTGGCGACCGTGCCGCTCCAGGTCTTCGCCTGCGAGTTGGCGCTGGCCAAGGGCAACGACGTGGACCAGCCGCGCAACCTCGCCAAGAGCGTCACCGTGGAGTGACCCGAGGCATGGTAGGCGTGGGGGCGGGCCGCGGGCCCGCCCCCTGTCTTTTCCCCTCCCCGGTCGTGCCGGCCGCGTCGCGGACCTGGCGGGTGACACCGGGGAGGAGGTGCGCGGTGCCGGGTTCGGGGAGGGAGCGGCGCGCCGGGCGCGACCGCGTTCAACGCCCTCCCGCTCCGTCCGGCTTCCGCGTCGGCGGCCACGGCGATCGGGGACTCCCGCCCTCTCGAACCGGGTGATCCCGCGCCGGCATCGGGCGCGGCGAGGAGGTCACCCGTTCACCTCGTCCGGCCCCGCCCCTCCGACGCGGTGGGCGATACCGCCGCCGGAGCCCGGATCGGCTCCGCTTCGGCGGCCCGGCCGGTCTCCTCACCGGCCCTCTTCGGGGACGGCCCCGGCACCCACGCCGTTGCCCGCGGGAGCGCCCACCCGCGGTTCGGCACCGGCGTCTGCGGCCCCCTGACGCGGCATCCGGCCGGACGGGAAGAACGGGCCTACGCCGGATGACGGTGCTCCGCGGAGAGAAGCGGGGGATCGCCCTGGAGCTCGCCGCCTCTCGCCGGGCAGCGGCGTGTGCCACCGGGCGGCCCCGGGCGCGGAGCGCTCACGGTATACACGCTACGGAGCGAGGCCGGCGGCCCCGCCTTCTTCGTGGACCCGGCAAGCCCGCGGCACCGCCACGGCGACGCCGCCCCGCCCGGAGCGCCCCACTGGGCCGGACATGGCAGCGCGCCGGCCCCCTTGGGGGAGCCGGCGCGCGAAGGACCTCGGACGGGTCAGCCGAGCGCGGACTTGACCACCCCGGCCAGCCGGTCGGCGACCCGCTGGGCCTGTTCCTGGTGGGGGGCCTCGACCATGACGCGGACCATCGGCTCGGTGCCGCTCGGGCGGATGAGAACGCGGCCCGAGGAGCCCAGCTCCGCCTCGGCCTCGGCGACCGCCCCGGTGACCTCGCTCGACGTCGCCACTCGGCCCTTGTCGACGTCGCGCACGTTCACCAGGACCTGCGGCAGCCGGGTCATGACCTTGGCCAGTTCGGCCAGGGCCAGGCCGCGCCGGCTCATCGCGCCGAGCAGGTGCAGACCGGTCAGCAGGCCGTCCCCGGTGCTCGCGTGCTCCAGCAGCACGACGTGGCCGGACTGCTCGCCGCCGAGCGAGTAGGAGCCGGCCCGCATCGCCTCCAGCACGTAGCGGTCCCCGACCGGCGTCTCCACCACGGTGACGCCGGCCTCCTTCATCGCCAGTTTCAGTCCGAGGTTGGACATCACCGTCACGACGAGCGTGTTCTCGGCGAGGCGGCCGGCCTCCTGGAGTTCCAACGCCAGGATCGCGAGGATCTGGTCGCCGTCCACGACGGAGCCGTCCGCGGCGACCGCCAGGCAGCGGTCGGCGTCGCCGTCGTGGGCGATGCCGGCGTCGGCGCCGTGCTCGCGCACCGCCGCGCGCAGGGCGTCGAGGTGGGTGGAGCCGCACCCCTCGTTGATGTTGAGGCCGTCGGGAGCGTCGCCGATCGTGATCACCTCGGCGCCCGCGCGGCGCAGCGCCTCGGGCGCGACGCGGTGCGAGGCACCGTTGGCGCAGTCGACGACGACCTTGAGCCCGTCCAGGCGGTTCGGCAGGGAGGCGACGACGTGGGCGATGTAGCGTTCGGCCGCGTCGGGGGCCTCGGTGACGCGCCCCACCGCGTCGCCCACCACCGGCTCCACGGGGACGCCGAGCCGCGCCTCGATCTCGTCCTCGACCGCGTCGGGCAGCTTGTGGCCGCCTCGGGCGAAGAACTTGATGCCGTTGTCGGGGGCCGGGTTGTGGCTGGCCGAAAGCATCACGCCGAAATCGGCGTCCAGCTCGCCGGTGAGGTGGGCGACCGCGGGCGTGGGGAGCACTCCGAGGCGGATCACGTCCACCCCCGCGCTCGCCAGTCCCGCGACGACCGCGGCCTCCAGGAACTCCCCTGAGGCGCGCGGGTCACGGCCGACCACGGCGAGCGGCCGGGGACCGGTGTGCCGGCCGTCGGACAGCACTCGCGCCGCCGCGATGGAGAGGTCCAGCGCCAGCGAGGCGGTGAGATCGCGGCCGGCGACCCCCCGGACTCCGTCAGTACCAAACAACCGAGCCACGAACCAATCGCCCCTTTTCGTCCTGGAGACAATGGAGAACACTGTTTTGAGACCGGGGTGCACGGATTCTGTTGAGTACACCCGGGATGACGATGTCGAGAAACAGCTATGGCCCGCACTGGCCACCCGTTCTCGAAAAACGGGTGCCCGGCGGGCCGTAGCTGGAACCGGCGCGAACAGCGACCGGGATACCAGACGGAGTGGTTACCGCTTGGAGTACTGCGGGGCCTTGCGGGCCTTCTTGAGACCGGCCTTCTTGCGCTCGACCTCGCGGGCGTCGCGGGTGAGGTAACCGGCCTTCTTCAGGGTCGGACGGTTGTTCTCCGGGTCCAGCCCGGCCAGCGCGCGGGCAAGACCGTGGCGCAGCGCACCGGCCTGACCGCTGGGGCCACCACCGTTGAGGCGCGCGAAGACGTCGTAGGCCTCCTCGAACCCGAGGGCGACCAGCGGTTCCTTGATGATCTGCTGGTGGACCTTGTCCGGGAAGTAGACCTCGAGCGGCTTGCCGTTGATCTTCCACTCGCCGGAGCCCGGGGTGATCCGGACGCGGGCGATGGCGCTCTTACGGCGGCCGGTACCGGCACCGGGGCCGGACGCGGTGGGGACGTACCCGGCGGCCGGGGCGTCCGGCGACTCGCTGGTGTACTCAGCGGGGTACTCTTCGGGGTTGTCCTCGAAGTCCTGGGTGGCGACGTCTTCGATGCCGGTGGGCTCGACCACGGTTCTCCTCGTACTTCCTTCAGTCTCGCAAACGCCTAGGCGGGCTGCTCGATCTTGGTGATTTCGAACGGCACCGGCTGCTGGGCCTGGTGCGGGTGCTCCGAGCCGGCGTAGACCTTGAGCTTCTTGGCCATCTGGCGGCCGAGGGAGTTCTTCGGCAGCATGCCCTTGACGGCCTTCTCGATGGCGCGCTCGGGGTTCTTGGCGATCAGCTCGCTGTAGGCGACGGAGCGCAGACCGCCGGGGTAACCGGAGTGCCGGTAGGCCCGCTTCTGCTCCAGCTTCTTACCGGTCAGCGCCACCTTGTCGGCGTTCACGACGATCACGAAGTCGCCGGTGTCGATGTGGGGCGCGTAGTACGGCTTGTGCTTGCCTCGGAGCAGCGTGGCAACGTGGCTGGCCAGCCGCCCGAGCACGACATCGCTGGCGTCGATGACGTGCCACTGACGCTGGACATCGCTGGGCTTAGGGCTGTATGTGCGCACGATCGTATGCCTTCGTCTCAGTCGGCGGGGTCCATCCCCGCGAACGGAGATGGGGAACTCGTATTACTGGCCGGGCCGCCCATTGCGGGGACTCACCCGGTGATTGAGTGCGCAGACGGTGATGCGTGATCGGCGCCCAACGCGAATGTGGGAACCCACGGCAACTCAACGCACAACGACGGAGAATCATAGCCGTCGGACACGCCACAGGTCAAAACGACCCATGATCATACTGCTTTCCGTCATGGATCGGCCAGTGGCCGCGTCACACCGCTCGATTACTCCACTCTCATTATGCCTTGCCGTAGGAGTGCTTGGGCCACACCACGGGGACCCGACGCGGTACTTCGGGGCGTCGGTGAGGTCGCTCTTCCCCGCGGGACAGGCGACGCCGGCCGGGAGGTGAGTTCGGGGGAGACGCCCGTCATATCCTCCCACTGCGCCGGGAAGCGACCGCTACAGTCGCGTTCAGGGGCCTTGCCGCACGCCGCCGAACAGGCGTCCCGTGGGGCCGGGACCCCTACGGTCCCGGGGCACCGACACGAGGAGGTCGGAAGGCACAGTGAGCATAGCGCGTGACCGCGGTGGCGCCATCCCCGAGAAAGGCGCGCGGGGAGGAGGCGCGCCGCCCTCCCCCGGCCGCGTTTCCCGGCTCCGCGAGGGCGCCGGTCCCCGGAACGGGCGCCCTCGCCCCGAAAGGGCTATCCTCACCCCGCACGACCGGCTCCACCGGTCGTGTCCGCCCCGGGTCCGATGATCCCCAGGTGTCCTTCGACCGTCCCGGGTGGCCGGGACCGGCCCCGCGGACAGCGTCGCCCCCTCATCTCCCCGGCCGTGTCCTCCCCGCCGAGGTGGGGGCCGGGGACGCCGCCGGCGCGGGCGGCCGGCCGAAGGACGATCGCGGGAGACCGAGGGCGGCACCCGACCGATCGTCTCCACCCCGCTTCCCCGCCCCTCCCACCCGGGGCCACCCACCCCCTCCACAGGGCGGCGGCCCTGCCGGCGAGAGGCCGGTGAGTCCCCTCCACGGGAGGGGCGCACCCCCCGAGGATCCAACCGCCGCCCCAGGAAAGTCTCCGGAGTTCTCCCATCGCAGCACATCCGAACGAGCCCGCAGGTGGCCAACCAGACCCTGCCGGCCGACCACCCCAGCCCCCCACGCCGCCCGCGGGACAGTTCCCCCCGGACGGTTCAGGTCGCCCCTCCGGGCCGCAGCCCCCTTGGGGTGCGCCTCCCCCGCCTCCCGGCGCGTGGAACGGCCCCTCGGGAGCGCAGCATCCCCCGGGGCCTCCGGTCCCCCCTACCGGCGCGCGGCAACCGATGACGCCCCCGTCCGGCCCCGGCGCTCCCCCTCAAGGGCCGCCCCCCGGGGCCGGAGGCCCAATGCCCCGGCCCGGGCAGCCCCCGCAGCCCGCCTGGCACGGCCAGGGGCCCCCGCCGACCGGCCCGCAGCGGCCGCCGCAGGGTCCACCCCCGGGGCCTCCGCAGGGCTTTCAGGCCCTGCCTCCGGCCTCGGGCACCCCCTCCGCGCCCTCCTCGCCCGGAATGGGTGCGCCCGGCCCGCAGCGGCCACCTCAGGGGCCCCCGCCGGGGATACCCGGCCCCGCGGGACCGCCGCCCGGCCCGGGGGCGCGGCCTCCCCTGCCGCCGGGGATGCCCGGTGGTCTTGGCATGCCGTCGTATCCCACCGGTCCCCAGCAGCCGCGCCACCCCGGCCGGCAGGCCGAGGGGGGCGGCCCGGGTGAACCCCTGCGCGGCCGGGTCATCCCCCCGGGTGGCGAGGCCCCGGCCGCCGAGCCCGTGTTCAACGCCGACCCCTCCCCCGCCGAGGCCGACGACGAGGGGGCCACCCAGGTCTTCTCCCCCGTCTCCGAGGAGCCCGTAGGCGCGACCCAGGCCATCCCCCCGGTTCAGGACGACTTCTACGGGGGCCGGCCGATGTTCCGGGACGAGGTGCCGCCGCGTTCCGCCGAGTCCACCGCCCAGTTCGACCTGTCGGGCATGGACGCCCCCGGGGAACGCCCGTCCCGGCGGCGTTCCGGCTCTGAGCGGCCCCACCGCCCCAAGGGCCCGGGCAGGTCGGGCGGCCTCCCCCGGAACAAGGGGCTCCTCCTGGCCGGCGGATTCGCCGCGCTGCTCCTCCTCGGTGGCGGTGGCGCGTTCCTCGTGGCCTCTGGGGGGTCGGGAGAGGGCTCGGGAGAGTACGACGTCGCCCGGGTCTCCAACGAGTCGACCGACGGCGATCCCCTGTCCGCCGGCCCCCTGTTCCCCGACACCGAGATCGAGGCCGCCGGCGAGACCTTCACCCTGGTCATCACCGACGAGACCGACCAGTGCGCGACCACCGCCCACGGCGACTACGGCGACGTCCTCACCGAGAACGAGTGCCGTCAGGTGCTGCGGGCCTCCTACGTCAACGAGGCGGGGGACCACGCGGTCACGGTGGGGGTGGCGGCCATGCCCGACGCCGACAAGGCCGGCGCGGCCCAGGAGGCCCAGAACCTCGCCGAGAGCCGCTGGTTCTCGGGACTCGCCGGCGAGGAGGGCAGCGGCACCGAGCGGATGGACATCGCCGGCGGCCACGGCGCGGGTGGCACCTGGGGGCGCTACATGGTGTTCGCCCTGGCCGCCAACAGCGACGGACGGGTCTCCGAGGCGGACGCCTCCCAGCTCGCCGAGATCAGTCAGGAGTTCGTCAACGTCCCGTTGAAGGCCCTGGGCGAGCGCGCGCGGGACTGACCCGGCCGGTCCCACGGAAACGGGGCGGCCCCCGGACCACATCGGTGGTCCGGGGGCCGCCCCGTGTCACGTGCCCGTGGCGCTCACCCCTCACCGGCCGGCGTGCGCACCCGGCGGGTCGCCACCGCGCGCGCGGCCAGCTCGGCGTCGGGCGGATAGGCGACCTCCTCCAGGGACAGGCCGTGCGGGGGAACGACGTGGACCGCCGAATCACGTACCCCCGCGGCCAGCACCCGCCCCGGCCAGTCGGTCTCGCGACGGCCGTCGCCGACCGCCAGCAGCGCGCCGACGAGCGCGCGGACCATGTTGTGGCAGAAGGCGTCGGCCTGCACCGTTCCGGCGTACAGGTGGGGTTCCTCCTCCACCCACTCCAGTCGCAGCAGCGCCCGGATCGTCGTGGCCCCCTCGCGACGGCGGCAGTAGGCGGCGAAGTCGTGCTCGCCGAGCAGGGCCGCGGCGGCCTCGTTCATCCGCGCCAGGTCAAGGGGTCGCTTGTGCCAGAGCACGTCACGGCGGCGCAGCGGGTCGACTCCTCCAGGAGCGTCGCTGACCCGGTAGACGTAGCGCCGGAACAACGGGGAGAAGCGGGCGTCGAACCCCTCGGGGGCCGGGCCCACCGCCCGCACCCGGACATCGGCCGGCAGCACCCCGGCCAGCCGGCGCAGCAGCCGATCGGCCTCCTGCTCCCACAGCGCGGCGGGCACGTCGAGGTGGGCCACCTGGCCACGGGCGTGCACCCCCGCGTCGGTGCGCCCGGCGACGGTCAGCTGCACCTCGTCCAGCCGCAGCACCCGGGCCAGCGCGCTCTGCACCTCCCCTTGGACCGTGCGCCGGCCCGGCTGTTCGGCCCAGCCGGAGAAGTCGGTGCCGTCGTATGAGATGTCCAGCTTCAACCGGACCAGGTCGTCGGGGCTCATGCCGGTGCTCCGTCCTTGGGTCGGGCGCGGCCGTGGCGGATCGGCGGCGTGCCGGCCGCGCGGGGGTGGGACGACGAGGTGCCCGGCCCCCTGTGCGGGGACCGGGCACCTGTTCGCCGGAAAGGCAGGACGGGTCCTACTTCTCCTCGGGCTTGGTCTCGCCCTCGGCCTGGGAGGTCTCCCCCGCCTGAGCGGTCTGCTCGGAGGTGGTGTCCTCGGCCGGCTGGTCCGCGGCCTCCGGAGCGGCGGCGGTCTCCTCGGCCGGCTCGGCCGGGGTGGAGACGACCTTCGCCGGAGCGGCCTCGACCAGCTCGATCACGGCCATCGGGGCGTTGTCGCCCTTGCGCGGGCCGATCTTGGTGATGCGGGTGTAGCCGCCGTCGCGGTTCTCGAACCGCGGGCCGATCTCGGTGAAGAGCTCGTGAACGACGCTCTTGTCGGCGATCTTGGCCAGCACCAGCCGACGCGCGTGCAGGTCGCCGCGCTTACCGAGGGTGATGAGCTTCTCCGCGTACGGACGCAGGCGCTTGGCCTTGGCCTCCGTGGTCTTGATGCGACCGTGCTGGAACAGCGAGGTCGCCAGGTTCGCCAGCATGAGCCGCTCATGTGCCGGGCCGGAACCCAGGCGAGGCCCCTTCGTTGGCGTGGGCATGGTGTCGTTCTCCTAGTGATGCGGTCCTCGACCAGGCACGCGGCCGTGGACCATCGGGCGACGTCTTCTAGTACTGCTCGGTCTCGACGTAGGACTGGTCGTCCTCGTCGGCACCGTAGGAGTCGGCCGCGCTCGTCGGGTCGAATCCGGGCGGGGAGTCCTTGAGCGACAGCCCCATGTCGATGAGCTTCTGCTTGACCTCCTCGATGGACTTCGCACCGAAGTTGCGAATGTCCAGGAGGTCCTGCTCGGAGCGGGCCACGAGCTCACCGACGCTGTGGATGCCCTCGCGCTTCAGGCAGTTGTAGGAACGGACCGTGAGGTTCAGGTCCTCGATCGGCAGCGCCAGGTCGGCGGCCAGGGCCGCGTCCGTCGGCGAGGGGCCCATGTCGATGCCCTCGGCGTCGACGTTGAGCTCGCGCGCCAGGCCGAACAGCTCGACCAACGTCTTGCCGGCGCTCGCCACCGCGTCGCGGGGGCGGATGGACGGCTTGGTGGTGACGTCCAGGATGAGCCGGTCGAAGTCGGTGCGCTGCTCGACACGGGTCGCCTCGACCTTGTAGGTGACACGCAGGACCGGCGAGTAGATCGAGTCGATCGGGATGCGACCGATCTCCTGACCCGGCTGCTTGTTCTGCGTCGCGGAGACGTAGCCGCGGCCGCGCTCGACCGTGAGCTCCATCTCCAGCTTGCCCTTGCCGTTGAGCGTCGCGATGTGCAGGTCGGGGTTGTGCACCTCGACACCTGCCGGCGGCGCGATGTCGGCCGCCGTGACGACGCCCGGCCCCTGCTTGCGCAGGTACATCAGGACCGGCTCGTCGTGCTCGGAGCTGACCACGAGACCCTTGAGGTTCAGGATGATCTCGGTGACGTCCTCCTTCACGCCGGGCACGGTGGTGAACTCGTGCTCGACGCCCTCGATGCGGATGCTGGTGACAGCCGCACCGGGGATGGAGGAGAGCAGGGTACGACGCAGCGAGTTGCCGATGGTGTATCCGAAGCCCGGCTCCAACGGCTCGATGACGAACCGGGACCGGAATTCGGAGATCGACTCCTCGGTCAGGGTGGGGCGCTGAGCGATCAGCATGATCCGTGTTTCCTTTCCCACGACCGCCCGCTATATGACGGTCACTGGACGGCCCCGCGGATGCGGGGCCTTCTGCCCTGGCCCCGGGAACCACGAGAGGTCCCGGGACCGGTGCGACGAGGGCCGCTCGGTCGGGTCAGACCCGGCGGCGCTTCGGGGGACGGCAGCCGTTGTGCGGAACCGGCGTGACGTCCTGGATGGAGCCGACCTCCAGGCCGGTGGCCTGGAGCGAGCGGATCGCGGTCTCACGACCGGAACCGGGGCCCTTGACGAAGACGTCCACCTTGCGCACCCCGTGCTCCTGGGCACGGCGCGCGGCGGCCTCGGCGGCCATCTGCGCGGCGAAGGGGGTGGACTTACGCGAGCCCTTGAAGCCGACCTGCCCGGAGCTCGCCCACGAGATCACCGCGCCGGTCGGGTCGGTGATGCTCACGATCGTGTTGTTGAACGTGCTCTTGATGTGAGCCTGTCCGTGGACGATGTTCTTCTTTTCCTTGCGGCGCACCTTACGCGCGGCGCCCTGACGGCCCTTAGGCGGCATTCCTCAAACTCCCAAGATCATCGGTCCGTGTCTCACCGGACGCGAAACGTCGTGTCCGGACGGACTACTTCTTGCCGGCCTTCTTCTTGCCGGCCACGGTCTTCTTCTTGCCCTTGCGGGTACGCGCGTTGGTCTGCGTCCGCTGACCGTGGACGGGGAGGCCACGGCGGTGACGGATGCCCTGGTAGCTGCCGATCTCGATCTTGCGGCGGATGTCGGCCTGGATCTCGCGGCGGAGGTCACCCTCGACCTTGTAGTTGGCGTCGATCCAGTCGCGCAGCTTGACGAGGTCGTCCTCGGTGAGCGCGTGGACACGGGTGTCGGGGTTGACGCCCGTGTTGCGGAGGGTCTCGGCGGCGCGGGTGCGACCGATCCCGAAAACGTAGGTGAGAGCGATCTCCACCCGCTTGTCGCGGGGGAGGTCAACGCCGGCAAGGCGTGCCATCTGGGCGAGCTCCTTCGTGGTTGCGGAGGTCTCTCCCGTTGCCGTGGCCCTCTCGTCGCCCAACGACGAGGCCCCGGCCTCCGACCGGGGGTGGTTCCCCAGTGCCGTGGCACCCGGGGAAACGGAACGGGACTTCGAACTACCGCCGCCGGGCCGTCGGACCGGTGCGGCGGGGTGATGCGCTCAAGAAGGCTGGGTCAGCCCTGACGCTGCTTGTGCCGCGGGTCCGAGCAAATGACCATGATCCGGCCGTTACGGCGGATCACCCGGCACTTCGCGCAGATCTTCTTGACGCTCGGCTTGACCTTCATGGTGGCTCCGAACTCGGTGCGCTCCCCTGGACCACGGCGGACGCGGCCGGGGATGCGCGTTACTTGTAGCGGTAGACGATGCGCCCGCGCGTGAGGTCGTACGGGCTCAGCTCCACGACGACACGGTCGTCGGGAAGGATACGGATGTAGTGCATCCGCATCTTGCCGCTGATGTGGGCGAGGACCTTGTGCCCGTTGTCGAGCTCCACACGGAACATAGCGTTGGGTAGGGACTCGATAACGGAGCCCTCGATCTCGATGGCGCCGTCTTTCTTAGCCATGTCCTCCACGCTTCGTTCATCGACTGAGTTGACTGAATTGACCCGACGCGGGGATCACCCCCGCATACGCGAGGAGCACGAGAGAGACGTCAGCCTCTGACCCGGTAACCCGAACTACGTCGGGATTCTGATCACTGGAAGATCAGGTCAACTGCAATAGCATACGCCAACGCGACGAACGGACGCGAATGAAGGCAGACCGACCCAACAGCCCGCGTGTGGGCACACCCAGTCTAGCGGGTTCGACCCGGTCCCCACGCCCTTGTCAGGGCGCGTCGCCCCCACGGCGGGCGATGATCGCGCCGATGGTGATGAAGGCCATGACCACACCCCAGGGACCGGCCACCCACAGGAACCACGGGTAGTCGCTGCCCCCTCCGGCGAGGTAGGCGATCAGCCAGATCAACAGGCACAGGGTGTTGACCCCGGCCCACAGCAGCCACGGGATCAGCAGCGCCGGATCGCGAAGCGCCGAACCGGCACTCCGTCCGGCCGGGACGTGCTCGGGCACCACGGGAAGATCGGCGAGGTCGCGTTCTGGCAGGTCCGCGGTGAGCGGGACGAGCTCGCCGAACGTCCGGGCCTGATAGACCTGTTCCAGCCGGGTGGTGAACTCGCTGTCGTCGAGACGCCCCTGTGCGAAGTGCTCCTGGAGCTGCTTGGCCACCCGGTCACGATCGGAGTCGGAGGCCCTGGTCTCCGGGGAGAACTCGGACATGCGGTTCACCATCCCCATCCTCACGTCGGGCCTCTCGGCCAAGGGTCCGCCACCGATCATCGTAGTCGTGCGGCGCACCCTTCGGTCCGGCTCCTGAGGACTCAGAACCCCGGGTCGGGCAGCCCCAGGCGGGCGATGGTCTCCCGGTTCTCCTCACGCGCGGTCAACACGAGCGGGCCGTCCTCGGTGATGGCCACCGAGTGCTCGAAGTGTGCCGAACGCTTCCCGTCGCGGGTGACGACCGTCCACCCGTCGTCGAGCTGGAGGACGTGCCGGGTGCCGAGGTTCACCATGGGCTCGATCGCCAGGCACATCCCCTCGACCAGCTTGATACCGCGGTTGGGCCGGCCGTAGTTGAGGACATGCGGTTCCATGTGCATCTCGGTGCCGATGCCGTGGCCGCCGTACTCCTGGACGTTGCCGTAACGGCCGCGCGTGTTGATGGCGGTCTCGATGGCGTGCCCGATGTCCCCCAGGCGGTTGCCCGCGCGGGTGGCGAGGATGCCCTGCCACATCGCCTCCTCGCACACCTCCATCACCGTGCGGTCCTCGTCGGAGACCTCGCCGACCGCGACCGTGATCGCGGAGTCGCCGTGCCAGCCGTCGAGGATGGCCCCGCAGTCGATGGCGATGATGTCGCCCTCGGCCAGCACCCTGGTGGCGCTGGGGATGCCGTGGACGACCTCCTCGTTGACCGAGGCGCAGATGGAACCGGGGAAGCCGTGGTAGCCCTTGAAGGACGGCACGGCCCCCGCGTCACGGATGCTGCGCTCGGCGATGGCGTCGAGGTCGAGCGTGGTCATGCCCGGACGGACCGCCGCGCGCAGCGTGTCAAGGGTGCGGGCCACGATCCGGCCCGCGGCCCGCATTTTCGCGATCTCAGCCTTCGACTTCAGCTGCACCGCGTCTTGCCCTTTGCGAAACATCAATCCTTGCCCTTGAGAGCGGCCAGGGCGCGCTCCGTGACCTCTTCCACGGTGCCGGTGGCCGTGATCGCCACGAGGATGCCCTCCTTCTCGTAGAAGGACACCAGGGGGGCGGTCTGTTCCCGGTAAACGTCCAGACGGTGGCGGATGGTCTCCTCGCGGTCGTCATCGCGCTGGAAGAGCTCACCCCCGCAGGAGTCGCAGACGCCCTCCGTCGCCGGCGGGTTGTAGACGACGTGCTGGACGTGGCCGCAGGAACGGCAGGTCCGTCGTCCGGAGAGACGACGGACGACCTCCTCCTCGTCGACCTTGAGCTCCAGCACCACGTCCAGGCTCCGGCCCATCTCCTGCAACATCTTGTTGAGGGTCTCGGCCTGCGCGACGTTGCGCGGGAACCCGTCGAGCAGGAACCCGTTCTGCGCATCCTTCTCGGCCAGCCGGTCACGGACCATCGCGTTGGTGACCTCGTCGGGGACGAGGTCACCGCGGTCCATGAAGGCCTTGGCCTGCTTACCCAGTTCTGTGCCACCGCTGACGTTGGCACGGAAGATGTCCCCGGTGGACACCTTCGGAATCGACAACTCTGACGCCAAGATTTGGGCCTGGGTGCCCTTACCGGCTCCCGGAGGTCCCACCAATACGGCACGCACTATCGCAGAAAACCTTCGTAGTTCCTCTGCTGGAGGTGACTCTCGATCTGCTTCACCGTGTCCAGCCCGACACCGACCATGATCAGGATGCTCGTACCACCGAACGGGAAGTTCCCCGCGGCCCCGGAGGCTCCGAGGGCCAGCATCGGCAGTAGGGCGATCACACCCAGGTAGAGCGCGCCGGGGGTCGTCAGCCGGGTCAACACGTAGTCGAGGTACTCGGCGGTCGGACGCCCCGGACGGATGCCCGGGATGAAACCACCGTACTTCTTCATGTTGTCCGCGACTTCAGCGGGGTTGAAGGTGATGGCCACGTAGAAGAAGGCGAAACCCACGATCAGCAAGAAGAACGTGACCATGTAGACCGGGTGGGTGCCGTTGGGGTTGAAGTAGGTGGAGAGGAAGTTCACCACCGAGTTGTTCGTGTCGTTGCCCAGCAGGCCGATGACCAGCTGCGGCAGGTACAGCAGCGACGAGGCGAAGATGACCGGGATGACACCCGCCTGGTTCACCTTCAGCGGGATGTAGGTGGAGCTGCCGCCGTACATGCGGCGACCCACCATCCGCTTGGCGTACTGGACCGGGATGCGACGCTGGGCCTGCTCGATGAACACGACCCCGGCCATGAGGATCAGGCCCGCGACCACGATGATCGCGAACACCCACGGCCCCTGCTCCTCCCAGATGCGCATCATGGAGGACGGGAACATCGCGACGATCTGGGTGAAGATCAGCAGCGACATGCCGTTGCCCACGCCGCGCTCGGTGATGAGCTCACCGAACCACATGATGATGCAGGTACCGCCGGTCATGACGAAGACCATCGTGATGAGGGTCAGCGGGTCCTGCTGCGGCATGTAGGAGCTGGGCACACAGGCGTTCTGGAACAGCTGCCCGGTGCGGGCCATGGCGATGATGCTCGTCGACTGCAGGACCGCCAGCGCGACCGTGAGATAGCGCGTGTACTGCGTGATCTTGGCCTGCCCCGCCTGGCCCTCCTTCTTCAGGGTCTCCAGGCGCGGGATGACCACCGTGAGCAGGTTCAAGATGATGCTCGCGGTGATGTAGGGCATGATGCCCAGGGCGAACACGGCGAGCTGGAGCAGTGCGCCACCACTGAACAGGTTGATCAGCGAGTACAGGCCCGCGGAATCGCCGGCCTGGACACCCTGGAGACACTGCTTGATGGCCGCATTGTCGATACCCGGCGCGGGAATGACCGAACCGAGCCGGAAGATCGTCAGGATGAATATGGTGAACAGCAGCTTGTTGCGCAGGTCAGGCGTGCGGAACGCACGGACGAACGCTCTTAGCACGTCTCCTCCTGCGAGGCTTCGGCGGCGGCGGAACCGTTTCGAGACATCGCGGCCGATCCTGGATCGTCGTTGAACGTCAGCGCAGGGCGTTCACCCTGAGCCCCGGTAGTTTCTTGGTAAGCAGATGGAACTTTAACAGCCATTCGGGAGCTTGGCAGGAAGAACGCCCCTACGCTGCGGGAACGCCCTTCCGGCGCACCCTCCGCGGAACGCGACAAGGGCGCCCGCCGGCACCGCACTCGCGTGTGGTGTGCCCGGCAGACGCCCCGTGAGCCCACGTGGGGGTCGCCCCTACAGCTCGGTGACCGAACCGCCGGCCGCCTCGATCTTCTCCTTGGCGGAGGCGGAGAACGCGTTCGCGCTCACCTGGACGGCCACGGAGATCTCGCCGGTGCCCAGGACCTTGACGAGCTGGTTCTTGCGAACCGCGCCCTTGGCCACAAGGCTGTCGACGGTGACCTCGCCACCCTCCGGGTACAGCTCGGCCAGCTTGTCCAGGTTCACGACCTGGTAGGTCGTCTTGAACCGGGCGTTGCTGAAGCCCTTGAGCTTGGGAACCCGGCGGATGAGCGGCATCTGGCCACCCTCGAAGCCGACGGGAACGGTGGAACGAGCCTTGGTGCCCTTGGTGCCACGACCCGCGGTCTTGCCCTTGGACGCCTCGCCGCGACCCTTACGGATCTTCGACTTGTTGGCACCCGGGGCCGGGCGCAGGTGGTGGATCTTGAGCAGCTGGTCGGGAGAGTAGTCGCTCATTCGCTGACCTCCTCGACGGTGACGAGGTGCGTGACGACATTGATCTGCCCACGAACCTCGGGACGGTCCTCGCGGATGACGGACGAGCCGATCCGACCGAGCCCGAGCGAGCGCAGAGTGTCACGCTGCTTCTGCTTGCCGCCGATCTTCGAGCGGACCTGCGTGATCTTCAGCTTCGCCATGATCTAGGCCCCCGCCTTCGCTTCCGCACGAGCGCGCAGCATCGCGGCCGGAGCGACGTCCTCGATCGGCAGACCGCGGCGGGCCGCGATCTCCTCGGGACGGTTCAGGCCCTTGAGCGCTGCCACCGTGGCGTGAACGATGTTGATCGGGTTCGACGAACCGAGCGACTTGCTCAGAATGTCGTGGATGCCGGCGCACTCCAGGACGGCGCGGACCGGGCCACCGGCGATAACACCGGTACCGGGAGCGGCCGGACGGAGCAGGACGACGCCGGCGGCGTCCTCGCCCTGGACCTGGTGCACGATGGTGCCCTGGATCCGGGGGACCCTGAAGAAGTTCTTCTTGGCCTCTTCGACGCCCTTGGCGATCGCCGCCGGGACTTCCTTGGCCTTGCCGTAGCCGACACCGACCATGCCGTTGCCGTCGCCGACGACGACCAGGGCGGTGAAGCTGAAGCGGCGGCCGCCCTTGACGACCTTGGCGACCCGGTTAATGGTCACCACACGTTCGATGTAGGAGACACCCTTGTCTGCGGCGCCGCCGCGGCGATCGTCACGGCGGTCACGCCGCTCGCCACCGGCGCCGCGCCGCGGAGCTGCAGCCATCAGTGGTTCCTCTTCCCGTCGATGAAAATGCTCTTGGTCGGAGTCATCACTAGAACTCCAGACCGCCCGCACGCGCGCCCTCGGCCAGGGCGGCGATGCGGCCGTGGTAGCGGTAACCGCCACGGTCGAAGACGACCGCCGTGATGCCGGCGTCCTTGGCACGCTGCGCGAGCAGCGCACCCGTCTTCTGCGACTTCTCGGACTTCTTGCCCTCTTCGCCGCGGATGCTCGGGTCCATGGTCGAGGCCGAGACCAGGGTGATGCCCTTGGTGTCGTCCACGATCTGGGCGATCATGTGCTTGGAGGAGCGGGTGACGACCAGACGCGGCCGCGCGGGCGTACCCGAGATCTTCTTGCGGACCCGCAGGTGCCGCCGCGCACGGGAAGCCGCGCGCGAGGCCGTACCCTTGCGGACAGCCGTCGAGCTCTTCGCCATGCTTACTTACCAGCCTTTCCGGCCTTGCGGCGGATGTACTCACCCTGGTAGCGCACGCCCTTGGCCTTGTAGGGGTCGGGCTTGCGCAGGCTCCGGATGTTGGCCGCGACCTGACCCACGAGCTGCTTGTCGATCCCGTCGACGTGCAGCAGGGTCGGCTTCTCGACCCGGAAGCTGATGCCCTCCGGGGGCTCGACCACGACCGGGTGGCTGTAGCCCAGGGAGAACTCCAGGTTGGAGCCCTTGGCCTGGACGCGGTAACCCACGCCGTGGATCTCCAGGGTCTTGCTGTAGCCCTTGGAGACGCCCTCGATCAGGTTGGCGATCAGCGCACGGGTCAGGCCGTGCAGCGAGCGGTTCTCGGGCTTGTCGTCCGGACGCGCGACCTTGATCTGACCGTCCTCCTGCGAGACGGTGATCGGCGCGGCGACCGTGTGCTTCAGTTCGCCCTTCGGCCCCTTGACTTTGACGTCTTGCCCGTCAATCGTGACTTCGACGCCCTTCGGGACCGAGATCGGCAGTCGACCGATACGCGACATGCTGAAATCTCTCCCTTACCAGACGTAGGCGAGGACTTCGCCGCCCACGCCGCGCTTCTTGGCCTGCTTGTCGGTCATCAGGCCACCGGACGTCGAAATGATGGCCACACCGAGGCCACCCAGGACTCGCGGAAGGTTGTCCTTCTTCGCGTAGACCCGCAGACCCGGCTTGGAGACCCGACGGACGCCGGCGATGGAACGCTCACGCGTGGGCCCGTACTTCAGGTCCACCACGAGGTTCTGTCCAACCGCGGCCTCTTCGGTGCGCCAGCCCTGGACGTAACCCTCCTGCTGGAGGATCTCGGCGATGTGAGCCTTGATCTTGGAATACGGCATGGTCACACTGTCGTGATATGCCGAATTCGCGTTACGCAGACGCGTGAGCATGTCTGCGATCGGGTCGGTCATCGTCATGGCCGATTGGCCCTTCCTCACCGCGGTTTCCCCAAGGACAGACTTTCCCTTTGAGCCTGTTCCCCCGTCTGTGCGGAGGTTCCTCTAGGACCTACGGCGTGGTCATGGGCACCGTGCCGATTCAGGCACCGTGCCCGGTCGATTTTTCTCTGTACAGCGGAGGTGTCCCACCGTCCGCTTCGTTGCAACGCTCGGCCCTACCAGGACCCGGGGGGCCGGCCCTGAAGGGCCGGCCGCACGAGTACTACCAGCTGGACTTGGTGATGCCGGGCAGCTCGCCCCGGTGCGCCATCTCACGGAAGCAGATGCGGCACAGGCCGAACTTCCGGAAGACCGAACGCGGGCGACCGCAGCGCGAACAACGAGTATATGCGCGAACCTCGAACTTCTGCTTCCGGTTCGCCTTGGCGATCAGAGCCTTCTTAGCCATCCGTCTTCACCCCTCAGGCTTCCTTGAACGGGAAGCCCAGCCGCTTGAGCAGGCTCCGGCCTTCGTCGTCGTTGGTCGCCGTGGTGACGACCGTGATGTCCATGCCGCGCTGCCGGTCGACCTTGTCCGGGTCGACCTCGTGGAACATGACCTGCTCGGTCAGACCGAAGGTGTAGTTGCCACGACCGTCGAACTGCTTCGGGGAGAGCCCGCGGAAGTCACGGATCCGGGGAAGCGCCAGGGAGAGCAGCCGGTCGAGGAACTCCCACATCCGGTCGCCGCGCAGCGTGACGCTGGCGCCGATCGGCTGCCCCTCGCGCAGCTTGAACTGCGCGATGGAGTTCTTCGCCCGGTTGATCCGCGGCTTCTGGCCGGTGATCGCCGACAGGTCGGCGATGGCGCCCTGGATCAGCTTCGCGTCCCGAGCCGCCTCGCCGACACCCATGTTGACCACGATCTTCGTCAGACCGGGGACCTGCATGATGTTGGCGATCTCGAACTCTTCCCGGAGGGCCGGGATGATCTCGGAACGGTACTTCTCCTTGAGGCGCGGCATCGCCGGAGCCGCGGCGTCAGTGGTGACCGTCATCAGATGTCCTTACCGGTACGGCGGGAGATCCGAACCTTGGTTCCGTCTTCCTCGAAGCGGTAACCGACGCGGGAGGGCTTGCCGTCCTCGACGATCGCCACGTTGCTCACGTGGATCGATGCTTCCTGGGTGACGACCTCACCCCGCTGGCCGCCCGCCTGGTTGGCCTTCTTGTGCTTCTTAACGAGGTTGACGCCCTCGACGATGACACGCTGCTCCTTGGGAAGGGCCTTGAGGACCTTCCCGGTGGCACCCTTGTCCTTGCCGGCGATGACGATGACCTCGTCGTCCTTCTTAATCTTCATCGCCTACAGCACCTCCGGCGCTAGCGAGATGATGCGCATGAACTTCTTGTCCCGCAGCTCGCGGCCGACGGGGCCGAAGATACGAGTGCCTCGCGGGTCCCCACCGTCCTTGATGAGCACGGCGGCGTTCTCATCGAAGCGGATGTAGGAGCCGTCGGGCCGGCGGCGCTCCTTGGTGGTGCGCACGACAACGGCCTTGACGACATCGCCCTTCTTCACGCCCGCGCCGGGAAGGGCGTCCTTCACCGTCGCCACGATGATGTCACCGATGCCCGCGTAGCGCCGACCCGAGCCGCCGAGGACACGGATGGTCAAGATCTCCTTGGCCCCCGTGTTGTCGGCGACCTTGAGTCGCGACTCCTGCTGAATCACGTCTGCTCCTGATATACCGCGCGGGTTCACTTCCCGCGCTTGCTAGGTGGTCTCACCCCTTCGGCGGCCGATCTCCACGAACCGGCCGCCGTAGGCAGGGGTTTACTTAGCCTTCTCCAGGATCTCCACGACGCGCCAGCGCTTGGTCGCGGACAGCGGACGGGTCTCCATCAGGCGGACCCGGTCCCCGATGCCGGCGGTGTTCGCCTCGTCGTGGGCCTTGTACTTCGTGGTGCGGCGGATGACCTTGCCGTACAGCGCGTGCTTGACGCGGTCCTCCACCTCGACAACGACGGTCTTGTCCATCTTGTCGCTGACGACGTAACCCTCGCGCACCTTGCGGTAGTTGCGAGCCACGGTCTTGTCTTCGCTCATTCGGCTGCTTCCTTCGTCTTCTCAGCCGACCCAGCAGCCAACGGCATGATGCCGAGCTCGTGCTCCCGCATGACCGTGTAGATCCGAGCGATCTCACGCTTGACGGTACGCAGCCGAGCGTGGTTGTCGAGCTGCCCGGTGGCGGCCTGGAAGCGGAGGTTGAACAGCTCTTCCTTCGCCTCCTTGAGCTTGGTGACCAGGTCCTCCAGGGACTGGTCCCGTAGCTCCTGGGCGGTCAGGGACTTCGCCATCACGCCTCCACTTCGCGCTTCACGAACTTGCACTTCATCGGGAGCTTGTGCATCGCGCGCCGCATCGCCTCCTTGGCGATGGGCTCCGGCACACCCGACAGCTCGAACATCACGCGTCCGGGCTTGACCGGAGCGACCCACCACTCCGGGGATCCCTTACCGGAACCCATGCGGGTCTCGGCGGGCTTCTTGGTCAGCGGACGGTCCGGGAAGATGTTGATCCAGACCTTGCCGCCACGGCGGATGTGCCGAGTCATCGCGATACGCGCCGACTCGATCTGCCGGTTGGTGACGTAGGCGGACTCCAGGGCCTGGATGCCGTACTCACCGAAGTTGACCGTCGTACCACCCTTGGCACGGCCCTTGAGGCTCGGGTGGTGCTGCTTGCGGTACTTGACCTTGCGGGGAATGAGCATTGGTCAGCTCCCCTCGTTCCCGGACTTCTCGGCGCCCTGCGTCGCCTCAGCCGGCGTGTTGGACTTCGCGTCGGCCTGCTGGCCGCCGCCCTGCTGGCCACCACGACGGCGGCGCTGCGGACGCTCGCGGCGCTGACCGCCACCGCCCGGGGCACGCTGCGCGGCCGCCTGGGCGGCCTCGCGCTCGGCCCGGGTCGCCGGGGCGTCACCCTTGTAGATCCAGACCTTCACACCGATGCGGCCGAACGTCGTACGGGCCTCGAAGAAGCCGTAGTCGATGTCGGCGCGCAGCGTGTGCAGCGGCACCCGGCCCTCGCGGTAGAACTCCGAACGCGACATCTCAGCGCCACCGAGACGGCCACCGCACTGGATGCGGATGCCCTTGGCGCCGCTCTTCATCGCGCTCTGCATCGCCTTGCGCATGGCCCGACGGAACGCGACCCGGCTGGACAGCTGCTCCGCGACACCCTGAGCGACGAGCTGGGCGTCGATCTCGGGGTTCTTGACCTCGAGGATGTTCAGCTGGACCTGCTTCTTGGTCAGCTTCTCGAGGTCGCCGCGGATGCGGTCGGCCTCCGCGCCGCGGCGGCCGATGACGATGCCCGGCCGGGCGGTGTGGATGTCGACGCGGACGCGGTCACGGGTGCGCTCGATCTCGACCTTGGAGATCCCGGCGCGCTCCATACCACGGTTCAGCATCCGGCGGATGGCCACGTCTTCCTTGACGTAGTCCTTGTACAGCTTGTCCGCGTACCAGCGACTCTTGAAGTCGGTGGTCACGCCGAGTCGGAACCCGTGCGGGTTGACCTTCTGCCCCACTATCGGGCCCCTTCCTTCGTCTTGGCCGACGAGGCGCCCGCGGTCTCACGCGGCTCGACGACCACGGTGATGTGGCTCGTCCGCTTGGTGACGCGGAACGCCCGGCCGAAGCCGCGGGGCCGGATCCGCTTCAGGGTCGGACCCTCGTCCACCCACGCGCGGCTGACGACCAGCGTCTCGCGGTCCAGCTTGTCGTTGTGCTCGGCATTGGCGATGGCGCTCGCGAGCACCTTGCCCACCGGTTCGCTCGCCGCCTGGGGCGCGAACCGGAGCACCGCCTGTGCCTCGTCAGCGGGCAGCCCGCGAATAAGGTCCACCACTCGGCGGGCCTTTCGGGGCGTAACACGGACGAACCGTGCTTGTGCCCTCGTTCCCATCGCTTTTCCCTCGCTCACGGAAATCACCCCCACGCACCGTGGGGCTTGGCTCTTACTCCTGGATGCAACCGCTAACGGCGGCTACGGCGGTCTTCCTTGACGTGGCTGCGGAAAGTGCGCGTGGGAGCGAACTCGCCGAGCTTGTGGCCGACCATCGACTCGGACACGAACACCGGGACGTGCTTGCGCCCGTCGTGAACGGCGATCGTGTGCCCGATCATCTCGGGGATGATCATCGAGCGGCGGGACCACGTCTTGATGACGTTCTTGGTGCCCTTCTCGTTCTGCTCGTCCACCTTCTTGATCAGGTGGTGGTCGACGAAGGGACCCTTCTTAAGGCTACGTGGCATCAGACGTGCTCCTTACCGCTTCTTCTTGCTACGCCGACGCACGATGAGCCGGTCGCTGGCCTTGCCGGGCTTGCGGGTGCGGCCCTCGGCCTGACCCCACGGGCTGACCGGGTGGCGACCACCGGAGGTCTTGCCCTCACCACCACCGTGCGGGTGGTCGATCGGGTTCATCGCGACACCGCGGACGGTCGGGCGCTTGCCCTTCCACCGCATACGGCCGGCCTTACCCCAGTTGATGTTTGACTGCTCGGCGTTGCCGACCTGTCCGACCGAGGCCCGGCAGGTGACCTCGACCTGCCGCATTTCACCGGAGGGCATACGCAGCGTGGCGTAGGCGCCCTCCTTGGCGAGCAACTGGATCTGCGAACCGGCGGAGCGGCCCAGCTTGGCGCCACCGCCCGGCTTCAGCTCGACCGCGTGCACGAACGTACCCGTGGGGATGTTGCGCAGCGGGAGGCAGTTGCCCGGCTTGATGTCGGCCTGGGGGCCGTTCTCGATCCGGTCGCCCTGCTTGAGGCCGGCCGGCGCCAGGATGTAGCGCTTCTCGCCGTCCACGTAGTGCAGCAGCGCGATCCGCGCGGTGCGGTTCGGGTCGTACTCGATGTGCGCGACCTTGGCCGGGATGCCGTCCTTGTCGTGGCGACGGAAGTCGATGACACGGTAGGCGCGCTTGTGGCCGCCGCCCTGGTGGCGAGCGGTGATCCGGCCGTGGCCGTTACGGCCGCCCTTGGAGTGGAGCGGACGCACCAGGGACTTCTCGGGCGTCGACCGCGTGATCTCGACGAAGTCGCTCACGCTGGCGCCACGACGACCCGGTGTCGTCGGCTTGTACTTACGAATGCCCATCTTCTTCGTGCATTCCTCTACGTATTACTGGAGATGAAGCGGTCGGGCGGCGGATCAGACGCCGAAGATGTCGATCCGGTCGCCCTCGCGCAGGCTCACGATCGCGCGCTTGGTGTCGGGACGCTTCCCGAAACCGAACCGCGTGCGCTTGCGCTTGCCCTGACGGTTGATCGTGTTCACGCTGGTGACCTTCACGTCGAAGATCTGCTCCACCGCGATCTTGATCTGCGTCTTGTTGGCGTCGGGCTTGACGATGAACGTGTACTTGTTCTGGTCGATCAGGCCGTAGCTCTTCTCGGAAATCACCGGTTCGATGATGATGTCCCGAGGGTCGGGGATCCTCACTGGTCGTCCTCCTGAGACGTCGCAGTCTTCGAGGCACCCTGGACGTGAGCCAGGAACTCGTCGTAGCCGCTCTCGGTGAACACGATGTCGTCGGCGACCAGGACGTCGTAGGTGTTGACCTGGCCGGCGTCGAGGATGTGCACCTCGGGCAGGTTCCGCAGCGCGGTCCGGTTGTGCTCGTCGGACTGGGCGAGGACAACGAGGACCTTGTCGGACTCGGTGACCTGGCGCAGCGCCTTCAGAGCGGTCTGGGTGCGCTTGGTGGTGACGTCCTCGGCGAGGAACTCGCTGATGACGTGCACGCGGCCGTGACGGGCCCGGTCGGAGAGGGCGCCGCGCAGCGCGGCGGCCTTCATCTTCTTGGGCGTCCGCTGGCTGTAGTCGCGCGGCTTGGGGCCGTGCACCACGCCACCGCCGGTGAACTGCGGAGCGCGGATGGAGCCCTGCCGGGCACGACCGGTGCCCTTCTGGCGGTACGGCTTCTTGCCGCCGCCGCGCACCTCGCCGCGGGTCTTCGTGGAGTGCGTACCCTGGCGGGCGGCAGCCTCCTGCGCGACCACGACCTGGTGGATCAGCGGGATGTTGACCTGCTGGTCGAAGATCTCACCCGGGAGCTCGACGCTCCGGCCGGTCGCGCCGTCGGGGTTCTTGACCTCGATCGTCGCCATGACTTACTTGTCCCCCTTCGCGGCGGTGCGGACGAGCACCAGCCCGCCGTTGGGGCCGGGAACCGCACCCTTGACCAGAATGAGGCCCTTCTCGGCGTCAACCGAGAACACGGTGAGGTTCTGGACGGTCTTGCGCACGTTGCCCATGCGACCGGCCATCCGCAGGCCCTTGAACACGCGGCCGGGCGTGGCGCAGCCGCCGATGGAACCCGGCGAGCGGTGCTTGCGCTGGGTGCCGTGCGTAGCGCTGAGGCCGCGGAAGCCGTGGCGCTTCATGACACCGGCGAAGCCCTTGCCCTTGCTCTTGCCCGTGACGTCGACGAGCTGGCCGGCCTCGAAGGTCTCGGCGGTCAGCTCCTGGCCCAGCGTGTACTCGCTGGCGTCAGCGGTGCGGACCTCGACGTAGTGACGGCGAGGCGTAAGCTCGTGCTTGCGCAGGTAGTCGCCCAGCGGCTTGTTGACCTTGCGCGGGTTGATGTGCCCGTAGCCGAGCTGAACGGCGGAGTAGCCGTCGGTCTCCGGGGTGCGGACGCGAGTCACGACGCACGGACCGGCCTTCAGAACCGTCACGGGCACGATCTTGCCCGAGTCGTCGAAGACCTGGGTCATGCCGAGCTTCTCGCCCAGAACTCCCTTGATCTGCTTGGTGGCCATGTCTGTGCGTCCCTTAAAGCTTGATCTCGATGTCGACGCCGGCCGGAAGGTCGAGTCGCATGAGCGAGTCGACGGTCTTCGGCGTCGGGTCGATGATGTCGATCAGCCGCTTGTGCGTGCGCATCTCGAAGTGCTCGCGCGAGTCCTTGTACTTGTGCGGCGAGCGGATGACGCAGTACACGTTCTTTTCCGTCGGCAACGGCACCGGGCCAGCGACCTGTGCGCCAGTTCGCGTCACGGTCTCGACGATCTTGCGCGCCGAGCTGTCGATGACCTCGTGGTCATAGGCCTTGAGCCGAATGCGGATCTTCTGTCCCGCCATGGTGGCCTTTTCGTCCTTCGCTTCAGTGTCCGTAGAGGCGCGGTGCCGGTGTCCGGCCCTAAGTCCGACCCGGGGCTGCCCTATTGCTTTCGCTGGCTCTATTCACCTGAGAAACTGCTACAGGGCTGTCCCCTGAGGTGGAATCACCGCTACAGAGCCCGATGACGTCGTTCATGGTGTGGCGGCCGAGCCGACGAGCGGCTCGACCGCCACATACGGTCGTGCTACTTGATGATCTTGGTAACGCGGCCCGCGCCGACGGTCCGGCCACCCTCACGGATGGCGAACTTCAGACCCTCTTCCATGGCGACCGGCTGGATCAGCGCAACCGTCATCTCGGTGTTGTCACCCGGCATGACCATCTCGGTGCCCTCGGGCAGCGTGACGACGCCGGTGACGTCCGTGGTGCGGAAGTAGAACTGCGGCCGGTAGTTGTTGAAGAACGGCGTGTGGCGGCCACCCTCGTCCTTGGACAGGATGACGACCTGGGCCTCGAACTCGGTGTGCGGGGTGGTGGTGCCCGGCTTGATCACGACCTGGCCGCGCTCCACGTCCTCGCGCTTGATGCCGCGGAGGAGCAGACCGACGTTGTCGCCCGCCTGGCCCTGGTCGAGCAGCTTGCGGAACATCTCGACACCGGTGACGGTGGTGCTCTGCTTCTCGTCCTTGATGCCGACGATGTCGACCGTCTCGTTGACGTTGATGACACCGCGCTCGATGCGGCCGGTGACGACCGTACCGCGACCGGTGATCGAGAAGACGTCCTCGATCGGCATCAGGAAGGGCTTGTCGATGTCGCGCTCCGGCTGCGGGATGCTCTCGTCCACAGCGTTCATGAGCTCGATGATGGCCTCGCCCCACTTGGCGTCGCCCTCGAGAGCCTTGAGCGCGGAGACCTTGACGACCGGAACCTCGTCGCCCGGGAACTCGTACTCGTTGAGGAGCTCACGGACCTCGAGCTCGACGAGCTCGAAGATCTCCTCGTCGTCGACCATGTCGGCCTTGTTCAGGGCGACGACGATGTAGGGGACACCGACCTGGCGGGCCAGGAGCACGTGCTCCTTGGTCTGCGGCATCGGGCCGTCGGTGGCGGCCACGACCAGGATCGCGCCGTCCATCTGGGCGGCACCGGTGATCATGTTCTTCACGTAGTCCGCGTGACCGGGGCAGTCCACGTGAGCGTAGTGGCGCTGCTCGGTCTGGTACTCAACGTGCGCGATCGAGATGGTGATACCGCGCTCGCGCTCCTCCGGCGCCTTGTCGATGTCCTCGAACGGCGTGAAGGGGTTGAGGTCCGGGTACTTGTCGTGCAGAACCTTGGTGATCGCCGCGGTCAGCGTGGTCTTACCGTGGTCGATGTGACCGATGGTGCCGATGTTTACGTGCGGCTTGGTCCGCTCGAACTTGGCCTTCGCCACTGGATTTCTCCTAGACGTACGAGTTGCTAGCTGACTGGTTACGTGTCGCGGCGACTATTCGCCGCGGGCCTTCGCAACGATCTCCTGCGAGACGTTGGAGGGGACCTCCGCGTAGGAGTCGAACACCATCGTGTAGTTGGCCCGACCCTGGGTACGGCTGCGCAGGTCGCCCACGTAGCCGAACATCTCCGACAGGGGCACCTGAGCCTTGACGACTCGCGCCCCGGCGCGCTCCTCCATGCTCTGGATCTGACCGCGTCGGCTGTTCAGGTCGCCGATCACGTCGCCCATGTAGTCCTCGGGCGTCGTGACCTCGACCGCCATGACCGGCTCCAGCAGAACCGGACTGGCCTTGCGCGCCGCCTCCTTGAACGCCATCGAACCGGCGACCTTGAAGGCGAGCTCGGAGGAGTCGACGTCGTGGTAGGCACCGTCCTGCAACGTCACCTTGACACCCACGAGCGGGTATCCGGCGAGTACGCCGAACCCGGCGGCCTCCTGGCAACCGGCGTCGACCGACGGGATGTACTCCCGCGGGATGCGACCACCGGTGATGTTGTTGACGAACTCGTAGCCGGCGCCGTCGCTGTCGCCGTCGGCCGCGATCGGCTCGAGGTCGATGATGACGCGACCGAACTGGCCGGAGCCACCCGTCTGCTTCTTGTGGGTGTACTCGACCTTCTCGACCTTCTTGCGAATGGTCTCGCGGTAGGCGACCTGCGGCTTACCGATGTTCGCCTCGACCTTGAAGTCGTCGCGCATACGGTTGACCAGCACCTCGAGGTGCAGCTCGCCCATACCCGCGATGATGGTCTGGCCGGTCTCCTCGTCGGTGGAGACCTGGAAGGAGGGGTCCTCCTCCGCCAGACGCTGGATCGCGATACCCAGCTTCTCCTGGTCGCTCTTGGTCTTGGGCTCGACCGCGACCTGGATGACCGGAGCCGGGAAGGTCATCGACTCGAGGACGATCGGGTCGGCGGGGTCGCACAGCGTCTCGCCGGTGGTCGTGTCCTTCAGGCCCATGACGGCGACGATGTCACCGGCGCCGACACGCGAGATCTCCTCGCGCTTGTTGGCGTGCATCCGGTAGATCTTGCCGATGCGCTCCTTGCGCCCCTTGACGCTGTTGAGCACCTGCGTGCCGGCCTCCAGAACACCGGAGTAGACGCGCACGTAGGACAGCTTGCCCAGGTGCGGGTCGCTCATGATCTTGAAGACCAGGGCGGAGAGCGGAGCGCTCTCGTCCGGCTTGCGGCTGAGCATGGTCTGCTCGGTCTCGTCCTTGGGGTCGTGGCCCTCGATGGCCTCGACGTCCAGGGGCGAGGGGAGGTAGTCGACGACCGCGTCGAGCAGGGGCTGGACGCCCTTGTTCTTGAACGCGGTGCCGCACAGGACCGGGATGGCGGTGCGGGCGATCGTCGTCCGGCGGATCGCGGCGATGGTCTGCTCCACGGTGGGCTCCTGGCCCTCCAGGAACAGCTCCATGACCTCGTCGTCGGCCTCGGCGAGGGTCTCGATCAGCTTCTCGTGAGCCTCGCGAGCGGCCTCGGCGTGGGTCTCGGGAATCTCGATCGTGTCGTACATCTCGCCCTTGGCGGCCTCGTCGCTCCAGACGTAGGCCTTCATGCGGACGAGGTCGATGACGCCCTTGAAGTCGGACTCGGCGCCGATCGGCATCTGGATCGCCAGCGGGTTGGCACCGAGGCGGTCGGAGATCATGTCGACACAGCGCTGGAACTCGGCGCCGATCTTGTCCATCTTGTTGACGAAGCAGATCCGGGGCACGTTGTAGCGGTCAGCCTGCCGCCACACCTGCTCCGACTGGGGCTCGACGCCCTCCTTGCCGTCGAACACGGCAACCGCACCGTCGAGGACACGCAGCGACCGCTCGACCTCGACCGTGAAGTCGACGTGGCCGGGCGTGTCGATGATGTTGATCGTGTGGTCGTTCCAGTGAGTGGTGGTCGCGGCGGACGTGATCGTGATGCCGCGCTCCTGCTCCTCCTTCATCCAGTCCATGGTGGCAGCGCCTTCATGGACCTCACCGATCTTGTAGTTCACACCGGTGTAGAAGAGGATCCGCTCGGTCGTCGTGGTCTTGCCCGCGTCGATGTGCGCCATGATCCCGATGTTGCGGACCTTGGCAAGGTCAAGAGCAGTGGTAGCCATGTGGCTCGTCTTCTCTCGGTCTCTCGTATCGAAAAGGCCGCGGGGATTACCAGCGGTAGTGGGCGAAGGCCTTGTTGGACTCCGCCATCTTGTGGGTGTCCTCGCGGCGCTTGACGCTCGCGCCCAGACCGTTGCTGGCGTCCACCAGCTCGTTCATCAGACGCTCGGTCATGGTCTTCTCGCGACGCTGGCGCGAGTACTGGACCAGCCAGCGGAGGGCGAGCGTGGTGCTGCGCGACGAACGGACCTCGACCGGCACCTGGTAGGTGGCGCCACCGACACGGCGGCTGCGCACCTCAAGGGCGGGCTTCACGTTGTCGAGCGCACGCTTGAGAACCACGAGCGGGTCCTGGCCGGTCTTCTCGCGGGCGCCCTCGAGAGCGTCGTAGACGATGCTCTGGGCGATGGAGCGCTTGCCGTCCAACAGCACCTTGTTGATCAGTGCCGTGACCAGCGGCGAGCCGTAGACCGGGTCGGTGATCAGCTGGCGCTTCGGCGCCGGCCCCTTGCGCGGCATACTTACTTCTCCTTCTTGGCGCCGTAGCGGCTGCGCGCCTGCTTGCGGTTACGAACACCCTGGGTGTCGAGCGAGCCACGGACGATCCGGTAGCGAACACCCGGCAGGTCCTTCACACGACCGCCACGGACGAGCACGATCGAGTGCTCCTGGAGGTTGTGGCCAACGCCGGGGATGTAGGCCGTGACCTCGATCCCGCTGCTCAGCTTCACACGGGCGACCTTGCGCAGGGCGGAGTTCGGCTTCTTCGGCGTGGTGGTGTAGACACGCGTGCACACGCCACGCCGCTGCGGACTCCCCTTCAGCGCCGGGGTCTTGTTCTTCGAGACCTTGTCCTGTCGGCCCTTACGGACCAGCTGCTGGATGGTGGGCACCGCGTCTCCGTCTTCCTCGTGACCTACGCCGGTTCTCTTAGCCGAATTCGCTATTGACCTGCTGGATTTCCCGTTCTCCCCGACCCCCGCACTCGGGCGTGTCGCGCCTTTCCCGAACATGGGGGCGTCGACCACAGCCCGACCGGACGGTCGATTCTCATGGGAGGAGGTGTCACGCGCCGCTCTCGTCCGCCGTCCATCTAGCGGGATCGGCCATAAAAGCGCACACGTGTGACCCGCTGACTCACGGGCACGAAGTTAAAGAGTACCGAAGAGCGACTACCCGGTCAAAACGACGCTGGTTGCCGTCGGCACCCTCACTCCGCAGCCGCATGCTGCCGTAGGTCTCCGTCCAGTGTACGACTCGGCAGGAGTGCTCGCGTAATTTTTCCACCACGGTCGAGGTGGGAGGCCGTGTTCCCGAGCGCCCTTCGCGACATTGTCATCTCTCGGACACCTGCGCCGTCCGCGGTTGACGGGCGCGGTGGCCCACCGGGAGGTTCCGGCGGGCCACCGCGAAATGACCAGCGTCACAGCACCAGGTAGAGGACGACCTCCACGACGGTCAGCACGGCACCGACGACGGCGAGAACCGTGCCGGCCTTCACCAGTCCGAGGCCCTCCAGCTCTCCGCGGGACTCACGGATGTCGCGTCGCGCCTTGGGGCCGACGACGAACACCCCCACCGCGGTGAACAGACCGATGACCGGGATCAGCGACGCGATGCCGAGCCACAGCGCGGCGGACGCCTTCGGCTCGGTCTCCGGCAGGGTGTCGAGGTTGTCGTAGCCGGGGTAGCCGTCCCCGGGGGAGGCGCCGAGCGGCCGGTCGTCGAAGCCGGGGAACTCCTCGGCCAGTTTGTCCCGTCGCCGCCCACGCGGCGCGCGCCGCGACGCGGCCCTGTCGGACCCGTAGTCGTCGTCATCGTAGCGCTCGTCTTCGACGTAACGGTCCTCGTCCACGGCCCCGCGGCCGCGGTCGTCCCGACCGTACTCCTCGTCGCGGTCGTCGTAACCGCGCTGCCCGTAACGCTCGTCTTCGACGTAACGGTCCTCGTCCACGGCCCCGCGGCCACGATCGCCCCGACCGTACTCCTCGCCACGGTCGTCGTAACCGTAGCCGTAGCCGTCGTCGTCCCCTTCATCGGAACGGAGATCCGGGCCGCCGGCCCTGTCATAGTCCTCGCGACCGTAGTCGTACCCCGGCTCATCCGAACCACGACCGTAGTCGTACCCCGGCTCATCCGAACCACGACGACCATCGACACCGAGCTCATCCCCGGCCCACCGGTCACCCGGCCGGTCGGTATCCGGCCCCATCTCGGGAGCGCCGTGGGGACCGGGGACTCCCACCGAGGGCGCGCCGTCCTCGTGGCGGCCTCCCAGCGCGCCGAGCGCGGGGAACTCCCGGGTCCCGTCCTCGCCGTCGAAGACGCGGGGACCGTGGTCCCGCTCCTCTTCCCACGCGCGGGCCCGGGCCTGCTGTTCGGCGATCGCGGTGAGGGGATCGCTGACGGAATCTCCGCCGTAACCGCCGGGGGCATCGCCGTAGCCCTCCTCGGGACCCGCGGCCTCGTCCGCATACCCGAGGGGGTCGTCGCGGCGGCGCCGGTCCTGCGCCTCGGCCCCGATCCGGCGCACGCTCTCGGGCAGTCGGGGATCGTCCCGGCTGAAGGCCCAGGTGTCACCGCTTCCCATCGCCGGCTCGCCGGCGGGTGCGCCGGAGGACGAGGGCTCGTACCCCGCTGTGGGAACGTCGGGAGAAGCGGGAGCCTCGTCGCCGTATCCGGCCGTGGGCGCCGTACCGGTGTGGCCGGCGATCCGCTCGTCGGATTCCTCCGGGCCGGCACCGGCGCGCCGTCCGCTCGGTTCATCCCAGAACGGGACATCCGCCTGCTGACTCGGGGCGTCGCCGATGGAGGGGCCCCGTTGCGCGGCGTGGGCGCCGGCGGCTCCGTGGTCGGCGCCTCGCCCTGGAACGTCCGGCCGGGGCGTCTCCCGTTCGTGGGAGCCGTCCAGGTAGATCAGTCCGGTGGACAACGGGTCGTCATCGTGTCGCTCCGGACCGTCCAGGGGCCGGTCGTCCCCGGGGCCGGGAGAAGCCGGAGTCTCCGCGGGACCATATCCACCGTCCCCGAACCCCTCCGGACCCGAAGCGACATCCCCACGCCGCCCCGGCCCCTCATCCACCCGATCCCGATCCAGGTAGATCAGACCCGTGGACAACGGATCCTCACCACGACGATCCGAACCCCCCACATACGAATCCCAGGCGACGCCCCCGCCCGGCTGCGCACCACCGTCCTGGCGGTGCGGCCCGCCGAGCGGATCGTCCAGGGGCCGGTCGTCCCCGGGGCCGGGAGAAGCCGGAGCGTCCGCGGGACCATATCCACCGTCCCCGAACCCCTCCGGACCCGAAGCGACATCCCCACGCCGCCCCGGCCCCTCATCCACCCGATCCCGATCCAGGTAGATCAGACCCGTGGACAACGGATCCTCACCACGACGATCCGAACCCCCCACATACGAATCCCAGGCGACATCCCCGCCCGGCTGCGCACCACCGTCCTGTGGGAGGCGTGCGGCCCCCTCCTCGCGGGCGTCGAGGGGGGACGCCGGGGTGGCGGGACCGCCGTCCTCCGTCCAGCGCGACGGCACGTCGCCGTCCCTCCAGAAGGGGAGTTCGCCGGTGGTGTCGCCGTCACGTCCCGAGAAGGCGGTCGCCGTCGCGGGGTCGGCATCGCTCTCCCACCGGTCGTTCCCGCGGTCCTCTCCCGCCCGCGGGTGCCGCTCGGTGGAGACCTCGTCCCGCCCCCAGGCGGTGTCGAACGGCCCGTTCCCGGTGTTCTCCCACACGGGGCGTTCCGGGGAGGAACGGTGGGCGTCCACGGAGGTGTCGGGGCCCGCGGGCGTGCCCTCCGGGGCCGGGTGGCGTTCCCCCGTCTGCTCCCAGGTCTGCTGCGGCTGGTGCCCTCCCGCCTCATTGCCGACCCCCTCACCGAAGGCCAGCGGAGCCGTCGAGGTGGTCTCCTCCGGCCGCGACGGAGCGGCCGGTTCGGCGGGGTCCGCCGGCCCGGCGAGAGAGGGGCCGCCCAGGGCCTCGGGGTAGGGCTCGGCCATCCCCGGCCGCGTGGTGCCGTATCCGAGGGACGGGTAGCCCCCGGTTCCGGGATAGCCGTCCAGCCCCGGGTACCCCCCCGTCGCTGTCTCCTCCCGGCCGCGTGCGCGGTCCTCCGCCTGAGAGCTCCCATAGGGGTACCACCCGGGCTCCTCCGCGGGCCTGGGTGTGGCGTCCCCTCCGGGAGCCTCACTCGCGGCGGTACCGGGCGCGCCCTCGGCACCGCTACCCGTGAGGTACGGATCCTGGTACTGCGCCTGCGTCCGGTGGCGTTCCCCGCTGGGCGTGAACCACGAGCCCGACTTCGGGGCCGGGGACTCGGGTTCCCCGTCCTCCGGCCTGTAGGGGCCTCCCCCGTTTTCCGTCACTGTGTCCGATCTCCCGACCGCGCCTGAGCGCTCTGCGAACTGTCCCCATCCGAGTATGGCGATGGACAAAGACGAACGGCGGTAGTACCGCCCCTTCCGGGGTGGACCACCGCCGTCGCCGGATCAACCGATCAATCTCATCGGCTGGTCTTCGTCAAGGTCACCTGTTGTAGGGACCGAAGTCGTACTCCTCCAGCGGGACGGCCTCGCCGGATCCCTGACCGAAGGTGTACTCGCTGGGCTCCTCGTACGCCGAGACGGAGTACATGGATGCCTTCGCCTCTTCGGTCGGCTCCACCCGGATGTTGCGGTACTGCGGCATACCGGTACCGGCCGGGATGAGCTTACCGATGATGACGTTCTCCTTGAGACCGAGCAGCGGGTCGCTCTTGCCGTGGATGGCGTTCTCGGTGAGGACCCGGGTGGTCTCCTGGAAGGAGGCCGCCGACAGCCACGACTCGGTGGCCAGCGACGCCTTGGTGATGCCCAGCAGGACGGGACGTCCGGCGGCCGGCTGGCCACCCTCCGCCACGACCTGGCGGTTGATCGCCTCGAACTTCGGACGCTCGACCATCTCGCCCGGCAGCAGCTCGGTGTCGCCGGACTCGAGGATGTTCACCCGCTTGAGCATCTGCCGCACGATGATCTCGATGTGCTTGTCGTGAATCGAGACACCCTGCGACTTGTAGACCTCCTGGACCTCCGACACCAGGTGCTGCTGGACCGCGCGCGGGCCCAGGATGCGCAGCACCTCGTGCGGGTTGATCGCACCCTGGATGAGCTGCTGGCCGACGGTGACGTGGTCGCCCTCGTTCACCAGCAACCGGGCCCGCATGGGCACCGGGTAGGCGATCTCGTCCGAGCCGTCGTCCGGGATCAGGACGATCTTGCGGCTCTTCTCGGTCTCGTCGATGCGGATACGGCCGTCCACCTCGCTGATCGGCGCCACACCCTTGGGGATGCGGGCCTCGAACAGCTCCTGGACACGCGGCAGACCGTGGGTGATGTCCTGACCCGCCGAACCACCCATGTGGAAGGTCCGCATGGTGAGCTGGGTACCCGGCTCACCGATGGACTGGGCCGCGATGATGCCGATGGCCTCACCGACGTCGACCGGCTTGCCGGTGGCCAGCGAACGGCCGTAGCAGGTCGAGCAGACGCCGATCTTGGCCTCGCAGACCAGCGAGCTGCGGATGCGCACCCGCTCGACGCCGGCCGCGATCAGCTTGTCGATGACGCTCTCGGTGGTGTCGGTCAGCGCCGGGACGATGACCTCGCCGTCCACGACGACGTCCTCGGCGAGCGTCCGGCCGAAGCCGGTGTTCTCGACGTTGTGCTTGCGCACGACGACGCCGTTGGCGTTCTTCTCGCCGATCTCGTGCCACAGCGACCGGTCGGTGCCGCAGTCGACCTCGCGGACGATGACGTCCTGCGCGACGTCCACCAGACGCCGGGTGAGGTAACCGGAGTCGGCGGTGCGCAGGGCCGTGTCGGCCAGACCCTTCCGCTGACCGTGGGTGGAGATGAAGTACTCCAGCACGGACAGGCCCTCGCGGTAGGAGGACTTGATCGGACGGGGGATCGTCTCACCCTTGGTGTTGGACACCAGGCCGCGGATACCGGCGATCTGGCGGACCTGCATGGGGTTACCACGGGCACCGGAGTTGACCATCATCCACACCGGGTTGTCGGCGGGGAAGTTGGACTCCATCTCCTTGGCGACCTCGTTGGTGGCCTTGGTCCAGATCTCGGTCAGCTCCTGACGACGCTCGTCGTCGGTGATCAGACCGCGGTCGTACTCGCGCTGGATCTTGTCGGCCTGCCGCTCGTAGCCGTCCAGGATGGTCTGCTTGTTCGGCGGCGCGACGACGTCGCTGATGCCGATCGTCAGACCGGACCGGGTGGCCCAGTGGTAGCCGGCGTCCTTCAGGGCGTCCAGCGTGGTGGCGACCTGGACCTTCGGGTACTTCTCGGCCAGCTCGGTCACCAGGGCGGACACCTGCTTCTTGCCCACCTGGTAGTTGACGAACGGGTAGTCGACCGGCGTGGTCTCGTTGAAGAGGTAGCGGCCCAGCGTCGTCTCAAGGACGTAGGGGCTGCCGGCCACGTGGCCCTCGGGCGCGACCCAGTCGCTCGGCGGCGGGACGTCGCCCTCGATCCGCAGCTTGATCCGCGCCTGCAGGTCGAGGTCACCCAGATCGTAGGCCATGATCGCCTCGGCCGGCGTGTGGAACGCGCGGCCCTCGCCCTTCGCACCCTCCTTGAGGGTGGTCAGGTAGTACAGGCCGATGATCATGTCCTGCGTCGGCATGGTGACCGGCTTGCCGTCGGAGGGCTTCAGGATGTTGTTCGTGGCGAGCATGAGGATGCGCGCCTCGGCCTGGGCCTCCGCCGACAGCGGCAGGTGCACCGCCATCTGGTCGCCGTCGAAGTCCGCGTTGAACGCGGTGCAGACGAGCGGGTGGATCTGGATGGCCTTGCCCTCGACGAGCTGCGGCTCGAACGCCTGGATGCCCAGGCGGTGCAGCGTCGGAGCACGGTTGAGCAGCACCGGGTGCTCGGTGATGACCTCTTCGAGGACGTCCCACACCACCGGGCGGGAACGCTCGACCATCCGCTTGGCGCTCTTGATGTTCTGCGCGTGGTTCAGGTCCACCAGGCGCTTCATCACGAACGGCTTGAACAGCTCCAGCGCCATCTGCTTGGGCAGACCGCACTGGTGCAGCTTGAGCTGCGGACCGACGACGATGACCGAACGGCCGGAGTAGTCGACACGCTTGCCGAGCAGGTTCTGGCGGAACCGGCCCTGCTTACCCTTCAGCATGTCGGACAGCGACTTCAGCGGACGGTTGCCCGGGCCGGTGACCGGCCGGCCGCGACGGCCGTTGTCGAACAGCGCGTCGACGGCCTCCTGGAGCATCCGCTTCTCGTTGTTCACGATGATCTCGGGCGCACCGAGGTCGAGCAGACGCTTGAGCCGGTTGTTGCGGTTGATGACCCGGCGGTACAGGTCGTTGAGGTCGGAGGTCGCGAAACGGCCACCGTCCAGCTGGACCATGGGACGCAGGTCCGGCGGGATCACCGGGATGCAGTCGAGGACCATGCCGTTGGGGCTGTTGCGCGTGTTGAGGAACGCCGAGACGACCTTGAGCCGCTTCAGGGCGCGGGCCTTCTTCTGGCCCTTGCCCGTGCGGATCGTCTCGCGCAGCTTCTCGGCCTCGGCGTCGAGGTCGAAGTTGGCCAGACGCTCCTGGATGGCCTGGGCGCCCATGCCGCCGCGGAAGTACTTGCCGAAGCGGTCCCGCATCTCGCGGTAGAGCAGCTCGTCGCCCTCGAGGTCCTGGACCTTGAGGTTCTTGAAGCGGTTCCAGACCTCTTCGAGGCGGTCGATCTCGCGCTGGGCGCGATCGCGGATCTGGCGCATCTCACGCTCGGCGCTCTCGCGGACCTTGCGGCGCGCGTCGCCCTTGGCGCCCTGCTCCTCCAGCTCGGCCAGGTCGGCCTCGAGCTTGCGGTGGCGCTCCTCGACGGAGGAGTCGCGCCGCTGCTCCATGTGCTGGCGCTCGACGGAGATGCGGGCCTCCAGGGACTGGAGGTCGCGCTCGCGGGCCTCGGTGTCGACCCACGTGACCATGTACGCCGCGAAGTAGATGATCTTCTCGAGATCCTTCGGGGCGAGGTCGAGCAGGTAACCCAGGCGGCTGGGCACACCCTTGAAGTACCAGATGTGGGTCACGGGCGCGGCGAGCTCGATGTGGCCCATGCGCTCACGCCGGACCTTGGCCCGGGTGACCTCGACACCACACCGCTCACAGATGATGCCCTTGAAGCGGACCCGCTTGTACTTGCCGCAGTAGCACTCCCAGTCCCGGGTGGGGCCGAAGATCTTCTCGCAGAAGAGCCCGTCCTTTTCCGGCTTGAGGGTGCGGTAGTTGATGGTCTCCGGCTTCTTGACCTCACCGTGCGACCACTGACGGATGTCGTCGGCCGTGGCGAGGCCGATTCGCAGCTCGTCGAAGAAGTTGACGTCGAGCACTTAATTCGTCCCCTGCTCTTGGATCGCGGAATTAGACCTCTTCGACGCTGCTCGGCTCGCGCCGACCCAGGTCGATTCCGAGTTCTTCCGCCGCACGGAAAACGTCCTCATCGCTGTCCCGCATTTCGATGGACATGCCGTCACTGGACAGCACCTCCACGTTCAGACAGAGCGACTGCATCTCCTTGATGAGCACCTTGAAGGATTCGGGGATACCCGGCTCGGGGATGTTCTCGCCCTTGACGATCGCCTCGTAGACCTTGACCCGGCCCACGACGTCGTCGGACTTGATCGTGAGGAGCTCCTGGAGCGCGTAGGCGGCACCGTAGGCCTCCAGCGCCCAGACCTCCATCTCGCCGAACCGCTGACCGCCGAACTGCGCCTTACCACCCAGCGGCTGCTGGGTGATCATGGAGTACGGGCCGGTGGAACGGGCGTGGATCTTGTCGTCCACCAGGTGGTGCAGCTTCAGGAAGTAGGTGTAGCCGACAGCGATCGGCTCCTTGAACGGCTCACCGGTGCGCCCGTCGTACAGCCGCGCCTTGCCGTTGGCGTCGACCAGGCGGTCGCCGTCGGCGTTGGGCAGGCTGGAGGCGAGCAGGCCGCCGATCTCGTCCTCACGCAGGCCGTCGAAGACCGGCGTGGCGACCTTCGTCCCCGGGGAGATGTCGTCGGCGCCGATCTCGCGCATGGCGCGCTTCCAGCCCTCGTCGTCCCCTTCGATCTTCCAGCCGCTCTTCGCCAGCCAGCCCAGGTGGATCTCCAGGATCTGACCGACGTTCATGCGGCCGGGCACGCCCAGCGGGTTGAGCACCATGTCGACCGGCGTGCCGTCCTCCATGAACGGCATGTCCTCCTGGGGAAGGATCTTGGCGATGACGCCCTTGTTGCCGTGCCGGCCGGCGAGCTTGTCGCCGTCGGTGATCTTGCGCTTCTGCGCGACGTAGACGCGCACCAGCTCGTTGACGCCCGGGGGCAGCTCGTCGCCGTCCTCGCGGCTGAACACGCGGACGCCGATGACCTTGCCGGACTCGCCGTGCGGCACCTTCAGGGAGGTGTCGCGGACCTCGCGCGCCTTCTCACCGAAGATCGCGCGCAGCAGGCGCTCCTCGGGGGTCAGCTCGGTCTCGCCCTTCGGGGTGACCTTACCGACGAGGATGTCGCCGTCGACCACCTCGGCGCCGATGCGGATGATGCCGCGGTCGTCCAGGTCGGCGAGGACCTCCTCGCTGACGTTGGGGATCTCGCGGGTGATCTCCTCGGGCCCCAGCTTGGTGTCACGGGCGTCGACCTCGTGCTCCTCGATGTGGATCGAGGAGAGGACGTCGTCTTGGACGATGCGCTGGGACAGGACGATGGCGTCCTCGTAGTTGTGGCCCTCCCAGGACATGTAGGCCACCAGCAGGTTCTTGCCCAGCGACATCTCGCCCTTGTCGGTGGACGGGCCGTCGGCGAGGACCTGACGCTCCTCGATCCGCTGCCCCTCCTCGACGATCGGGCGCTGGTTGAAGCAGGTGCCCTGGTTGGTGCGCTTGAACTTGGCCACGCGGTAGGTCTTGCGCGTGCCGTCGTCGTGCATGACGGTGATGTAGTCGGCGGTGACGTCCTCGACGACACCGGCCTTCTCCGCCAGGACCACGTCACCGGCGTCGGTCGCGGCGCGGTACTCCATGCCGGTGCCGACGAGCGGCGCCTCGGCACGCAGCAGCGGCACGGCCTGACGCTGCATGTTGGAGCCCATGAGCGCGCGGTTGGCGTCGTCGTGCTCCAGGAACGGGATCATGGCGGTCGCGACCGACACCATCTGGCGCGGCGAGATGTCCATGTAGTCGACCTCGGTGGCCGAGACCGCCTCGAACTCCCCGCCCTTCCGGCGGACGAGCACCCGCTCCGTGGCGAACGAGCCGTCGGCGTTGACCGGCGTGTTCGCCTGGGCGATGACGTACCGGTCCTCCTCGTCGGCGGTGAGGTAGGAGATCTCGTCGGTCAGCCGACCGTCGACGATCTTGCGGTAGGGGGTCTCGACGAACCCGAAGGAGTTCACCCGGCCGTAGGCGGCGAGCGAGCCGATGAGGCCGATGTTGGGGCCTTCAGGGGTCTCGATCGGGCACATGCGGCCGTAGTGGGACGGGTGGACGTCACGGACCTCGAAGCCCGCGCGCTCACGCGACAGACCACCCGGGCCCAGCGCCGAGAGGCGACGCTTGTGGGTGAGGCCCGCGAGCGGGTTGGTCTGGTCCATGAACTGCGAGAGCTGGCTGGTGCCGAAGAACTCGCGGATGGAGGCGGTGACCGGCCGGATGTTGATCAGCGTCTGCGGCGTGATGGCCTCGACGTCCTGCGTGGTCATGCGCTCGCGGACGACGCGCTCCATACGGGCCAGACCCAGGCGGACCTGGTTCTGGATGAGTTCGCCGACGGTGCGCAGACGACGGTTGCCGAAGTGGTCGATGTCGTCGACCTCGATCGGGAACGTGTCGTGCGGACGCTGCAGCTCCTCCTCGCCCGCGTGCAGCCGGACGAGGTAGTCGATGGTGGCGACGATGTCCTCTTCGGTCAGCGTCCCCTGGGTGTACTCCTCCTGCAGCCCCAGCTTCTTGTTGAGCTTGTAGCGGCCGACCTTGGCGAGGTCGTAGCGCTTGGGGTTGAAGTACAGGTTCTCCAGCAGGGTCTGCGCCGACTCCTTCGTGGGCGGCTCGCCCGGGCGCAGCTTGCGGTAGATGTCCAGCAGCGCGTCATCGGTCCCCGCGGTGGGGTCCTTCTCCAGCGTGTTGCGGATGGACTCGTACTGACCGAAGCGCTCGAGGATCTGGTCGGTGGTCCACCCCAGCGCCTTGAGCAGGACGGTGACGCCCTGCTTGCGCTTGCGGTCGATGCGGACGCCGACGAAGTCGCGCTTGTCGACCTCGAACTCCAGCCAGGCACCCCGCGACGGGATGATCTTGCACCCGTAGAGATCCTTGTCCGAGGTCTTGTCGACCTGGCGGTCGAAGTACACGCCCGGCGAACGGACAAGCTGGGACACGACGACGCGCTCGGTGCCGTTGATGATGAAGGTGCCCTTGGCGGTCATGAGCGGGAAGTCGCCCATGAACACCGTCTGGCTCTTGATCTCACCGGTGTCGTTGTTGATGAACTCCGCCGTGATGAACATCGGGGCGGAGTAGGTCATGTCCTTGTCCTTGCACTCCTCTTCGGAGTACTTGGGCGGCTCGAACCGATGGTCGCGGAACGACAGCGACATCGTGCCCGAGAAGTCCTCGATGGGACTGATCTCCTCGAAGATCTCTTCGAGGCCAGACTGCTCCGGAACGTCCTTACGGCCTGCGTTACGGGCCGCCTCGACTCGGGCACGCCACTTCTCGTTGCCGAGCAGCCAGTCGAAGGACTCGGTCTGCAGGGCGAGGAGGTTGGGGACCTCGAGTGGTTCCTTAATGCGGGCGAAAGAAACGCGGTTCGGACCAAGGGCGTTAGCGGAGGCGTTGCGCGAGGCTGCCAACAGGGGTCCTTCCGAAGGCTTGTGGCGGTTGATGCGCGCGCACGCCGGACGACCTGAGTGGCGAGGAACCACCGGACAGGGGCGGTGCTCGTCTCAGAGCACGTGCGGACCGGGCCAATCACGTAAGAATTGGACACCAGACACGGACTCTGGCACAGAAGTCGTCAAAGGGCAGCGCAAAAGGGCAGTGTAGCCGAATACTACACCGCTGTCCAACAGCAGCCCCCCGAGTCAGTCACGACACCTGGCAGCATCGCCGCAACGAGCGAATCCGTCAAGCCCAGATCCGGCAGATCCGGCTATTCCACGCCCGTGAGAGGTCCCACAGCACCCGGTAGGTGTGAGCGAGCAGACATCCGGGAAGGAACTCCTGTTCAAAAGGAGACCACACGAGGGTCAAGATCCCCCTCGCGTCCCGCTCGGGCCGGCCCACTCACGCGTCCCGCCTCTCCCGATTATTTCAGGTATCCGGCGCTCCGTGTGCCGCCCGAGCCGCCACATCCCTCTTCCCACCAGGTCACAGGCCCCTGAGAACGGGAAAGGGCGACCGCCCCCGAAGGGACGGCCGCCCGAAGCAGCCGGAAACGACTACTTGAGGGTGACCGTGGCGCCGGCGCCCTCCAGGGCGGCCTTGGCCTTCTCCGCGGTCTCCTTGTTGACGCCCTCGAGCAGCGGCTTCGGAGCGTTGTCGACCAGGTCCTTGGCCTCCTTCAGGCCCAGGCTCGTGAGGCCACGGACCTCCTTGATGACCTGGATCTTCTTGTCGCCGGCGGCCTCGAGGATGACGTCGAACTCGTCCTGCTCCTCCTCGGCGGCGGCCGGAGCACCCGGGGCGCCCGCGGCGGCCACGGCCACGGCCGGGGCGGCGGCGGTGACGTCGAACTTCTCCTCGAACTTCTTCACGAAGTCGGAGAGCTCGAGAAGGGTCATCTCTTCGAAAGCGCCGAGCAGCTCTTCGGTGCTGAGCTTCGCCATGATTGGGGTCTCTCTTTCTCTTCCAGCGCGGACGCCTGTTGGCACCGCACCGAGTCTTTGCCGGCGACGGCCCGTGCCGCCCGCCGGTTGTTCGGGTTCTTAGGCTTCCGCTCGCTTGTCGTGCAGTGCCTGGGCCAGGCGCACGGTCTTGGACGGCAGCGCCTGGAACAGCGCGGCGGCCTGACCCTGCTTGGCCTTGAGCGCACCGGCCAGCTTCGAGAGCAGAACCTCGCGGGACTCGAGATCGGCCAGCTGGTTGATCTCGTCGGGGGTCATCGGCTTACCGTCGATGACACCGCCCTTGATCACCAGCGGCGAGTTCGCCTTCGAGAAGTCACGCAGGCCCTTGGCGGCCTCGACCACATCGCCCCGGACGAAGGCGATGGCGGAGGGACCCTCGAACAGGTCGAGAACCTGCTCGTCGAGGCCGGCCTCCTTAGCCGAGATCTTGCTCAGCGTGTTCTTCACGACGCGGAAACGCGCGTTCTGGCCGAGGCTACGGCGCAGCTCGGTCAGCTGCGCCACAGTGAGCCCACGGTATTCGGTCAGCACGGCGCCCTGGGAGCTACGGAATTCCTCCGTGAGCTCCGCGACGGCGGCTGCCTTATCCGGCCTCGCCATGGGACTCCTTCCAACAGTGAACACCGGTTAAGGAGCCAGGCGAACGGGGAGCAGGCGCATGAAAAAACGCCCCGGCGCAGGCGCGCGGGGCGTGGGGAACACGTGTACCCGTCACGGGGCACACGGCCACAGCTCGCATCTCACCTGCGCAGGCCGCCCATTCGCATGGGACCTTAGGTCACCCGACGGGTGACGACCGGCGGTCTTCGGCAATTACCAATGTTAAGCGATGACCGCGAATGGGCAAAACCAGGAATGCCGGGGCTCTCTGCGGGGAGCCCCGGCACCACCGCGCCCTTTCGCGGCCGGTAGGCGAAGGGGCGCCCCGGCCCGAGGACCGGGGCGCCCGCCTCACCCGGGGTCGAACTAGGCGGCGGCCGTAACGCGCGTCACGTTGGGGTCGACCGGGATGCCCGGGCCCATCGTGGTGGTCACGGTCGCCTTCTTGATGTAGCGACCCTTCGCCGCGGACGGCTTGAGCCGCAGCACCTCCTCCAGGGCGGCGGCGTAGTTCTCGACGAGCTGCTGCTCGCTGAAGGACGCCTTGCCGATGATGAAGTGGAGGTTGCCGTGGCGGTCGACACGGAACTCGATCTTGCCGCCCTTGATGTCGCTGACGGCCTTGGCGACGTCGGGGGTGACGGTGCCGGTCTTGGGGTTCGGCATGAGACCACGCGGACCGAGGACGCGGCCGAGGCGACCGACCTTGCCCATCAGGTCCGGGGTCGCGACGACGGCGTCGAAGTCGAGGAAGCCCTTCTGGATCTCCTCGACCAGGTCGTCGTCACCGACGAAGTCGGCGCCCGCCGCGCGGGCCTGCTCGGCACGCTCACCGGTGGCGAAGACCAGGACCCGAGCGGTCTTGCCGGTGCCGTGCGGCAGGTTGACGGTGCCGCGGACCATCTGGTCGGCCTTGCGCGGGTCGACACCGAGACGCAGGGCGACCTCGACGGTCGGGTCGAACTTGACGCTGACGGTCTCCTTGGCCAGCTTCACGGCCTCGGCCGGCGCGTAGAGCCGGTCGCGGTCCACCAGCTCACTGGCCTTGCGGTAGTTCTTGCTGCGCTTCACTGAAAACTCCTGTCAGGGGCTCTGTGGTGTGGGCCAGCGCCTGGCCCTGCCACGGATGTTCTCGGCCGAAGAGGGTCAGCCCGTGACCTCGATGCCCATGGAACGGGCGGTGCCGGCGATGATCTTCTCGGCGGCGTCGAGGTCGTCGGTGTTGAGGTCGGGCAGCTTGGTCTGCGCGATCTCACGCACCTGGTCGCGGCTGATGGAACCGGCGACGGTGCGGCTCGGGTCCGTGCTGCCCTTCTCCTGGCCGATCGCCTTGAGGATCAGCTTCGGCGCCGGCGGGGTCTTGGTGACGAACGTGAACGTGCGGTCCTCGTAGATGGTGATCTCTACGGGGATGACGTTGCCGCGCTGGGACTCCGTGGCAGCGTTGTACTGCTTGCAGAAGTCCATGATGTTCACGCCGTGCGGACCAAGAGCGGTACCGACGGGCGGAGCCGGGGTGGCCTGGCCAGCCGGAAGCTGGACCTTGACCAGGGCGGCGATTTTCTTCTTCGGAGGCATTTCGGGTCCTTTGCCTGATTGCGAATTGCGTTGGTCCCTGCCGGCCCGCGCGGAGGCGGGCTCCGTCACGCTCGCGCGAGCGCGGCGGCCTCAAGTGGGATCGCCCCCGGTGTACGGGGGCGGCGTGACCCGCCGGGACCCGAGCGGATCGCGAATAAGCCCCGCCGGGGCGGGGCGTGACGGGCCCGTCCTCGGGACGGGCCCGTCCAGTCTACGCGCCGGATCAGATCTTCGAGACCTGGTTGAACGCGAGCTCCACCGGGGTCTCGCGGCCGAAGATCGACACGAGCACCTTGAGCTTCTGGGTGTCGGGGTTGATCTCGCTCACCGTGGCGGGCAGCGTCGCGAACGGGCCCTCCATGACGGTGACGGACTCACCGATCTCGTAGGCGACGTCGGAGCGGGTCTCCGTCTCCTTCTTCTTCGCCTGCTCGGTCTCCTGCTCCGGCTCCGGGGCCAGGAGGTCGGCGACCTCCTGGATGCTCAACGGAGCGGGGCGGTTGGACAGTCCGACGAAACCGGTGACGCCCGGCGTGTTACGGACCGCGGCCCAGGACTCGTCGGTGAGGTCCATCCGGACGAGGACGTAGCCGGGCAGCACCTTCTCGGTGACCTGCTGCCGCTTGCCGCTCTTGACCTCGGTGACCTCCTGCGTGGGCACCTCGACCTGGAAGATGTACTCCTCCATGTTGAGCGACTGGGTGCGGCTCTCGATGTTGGCCTTGACCCGGTTCTCGTACCCCGCGTAGGTGTGCACCACGTACCAGTCGCCCGGCAGCATGCGGAGCTCGATCTTGAACTCCTCGACGGGGTCGAGCTTGGGAGCAGCGTCCTCCTCGGACCCGCCCTCGGCCGGCGTCACCTCGTCGGCGGCGTCGGAGGACTCGGCGGTCTCCGCCTGCTCGGTTCGCGGACCGGTCTCTTCCGCCGACGACTGATCCCGCTCCTCGTTGGGGAGGTCGTCAGAGGTCAGTGGGGACTCGGACACGGCTGCTCTTTCTCTCGTCGGGTACGCGCTCTCGGCTGCGCGGAGGCAGCCGATATGGCCAGCTTACGGTCTCGATCGACATGACGGGACCACCGCACCCACAAAGGTCACCGCGCGGTCCGAGCGCTCTTAGGAGGGGCTGCCGACAGTCCCGTAGAGCCAGGTGACGGCCTCGCCGAAACCGAAGTCCAGCAGCGAGATGTAACCGACCAGGATGAGGACGAACACGATGACGACGATCGTGTAGGTGATCAGCTCGCGGCGCGTAGGCCAGCGAACCTTGCGGAGTTCGCCGACGACCTGCTTGGTGAAGGTCACCGGACCGGTACGACGCTTGCGCTCCTTCTCGGGCTTGGCGTCGGCGTCAGTCTGTGTCACCTGAGGTCCTTAGAGGGTCGACGGGGCAACTGGTGCTTCCTGGCGGACGGCAACAGCCGGGCGCCGATCTTCTCGACTGCGCTCCTTCGGAACGTTCTTGCAGGGCAGGAGGGACTCGAACCCCCAACCGCCGGTTTTGGAGACCGGTGCTCTACCAATTGAGCCACTGCCCTTGGGTACCGCTTGGTTCCCACCATAGCCGGTTCCGGTTCCAGGCGCGCGTGGAAATCACCACCCCTTGGTCCCGTCCACCGGTCTATCGGCGGCATGAGTCTATGCCCTATCGGCCCGAAGGACCAACCCGCGGCCCTCGCCGCGGCGCCACGCGGCGGTTGTTCCCCCTTCGGGGGAGACCACCGGGAGCACGCATGGAACCATGGGGGCATGACTGACCGACCTCGTATCTCCGCACGTATCGGCGGCATCTCCGAGTCAGCGACCCTGGCCGTGGACGCGAAGGCCAAGGCCATGAAGGCCGCGGGCCGACCCGTCATCGGGTTCGGCGCCGGGGAGCCCGACTTCCCCACGCCCGACTACATCGTCGAGGCGGCGGCGCAGGCGTGTCGGGAGCCGCGTTTCCACCGCTACACCCCGGCCGGCGGCCTGCCCGAGCTGAAGGAGGCGATCGCGGCCAAGACGCTGCGCGACTCCGGTTACCAGGTCGAGCCGAGCCAGGTCCTGGTGACCAACGGCGGCAAGCAGGCCATCTACGAGGCGTTCGCCACGTTGCTCGACCCGGGCGACGAGGTCATCGTCATCGCCCCGTACTGGACCACCTACCCCGAGTCCATCAAGCTCGCCGGCGGTGTCCCGGTCTACGTCGTCACCGACGAGACCAGCGGTTACCTCGCCACCGTCGAGCAGCTGGAGGCGGCGCGCACCGAGCGCACCAAGGTCCTGCTGTTCGTCTCCCCCTCCAACCCCACCGGCGCGGTCTACTCCCCGGAGCAGGTCCGCGAGATCGGCCGCTGGGCCGCGGCCAACGACCTGTGGGTCCTCACCGACGAGATCTACGAGCACCTGGTCTACGGGGACGCGCGCTTCACCTCGATGCCGGTCGAGGTGCCCGAGCTCGCCGACCGGACGGTCGTCGTCAACGGTGTCGCCAAGACCTACGCGATGACCGGTTGGCGCGTGGGCTGGATCGTGGGCCCCAAGGACGTCGTCAAGGCCGCGGGCAACCTCCAGTCCCACGCCACGTCCAACGTGGCCAACGTGTCCCAGGTCGCCGCGCTCGCCGCGGTCTCGGGGGACCTCAGCGCCGTCGACGAGATGCGGACGGCCTTCGACCGCCGCCGGCGCACGATCGTGCGGATGCTCAACGAGATCCCCGGTGTCGTGTGCCCCGAGCCCCAGGGCGCCTTCTACGCCTACCCCTCGGTCAAGGGCGTGCTCGGCCGGGAGATCCGGGGCAGGCGCCCGCAGAGCTCCGGCGAGCTGGCCGAGCTCATCTTGGAGCAGGCCGAGGTGGCGGTCGTCCCCGGCGAGGCGTTCGGCACCCCCGGCTACCTGCGGCTGTCCTACGCGCTGGGCGACGCCGACCTCGCCGAGGGGGTCGGCCGCATCGCCAAGCTGCTGAGTGAGGCGCAGTAGGCTCCGGCCTCTCGGTCCGCCCCGGCCCCCGAGCGGGTGCCGGGGCGGACATGTTTTTGCCCACAGCGGCGACCACGCGGCCCGGCATGGGGCAGAGTTGGGACATGGAACGCCCGATCTCCCAACTCCCCAAGGCACACCTTCACCTGCACTTCACCGGCTCGATGCGGCACTCCACCCTGGTGGAGCTCGCCGACCGTCACGGGGTGCACCTGCCCCACGCGCTCGTCGAGGAGTGGCCGCCCCGGCTGCGGGCGACCGACGAGCGCGGCTGGTTCCGCTTCCAGCGGCTCTACGACATCGCGCGTTCGGTGCTGCGGACCCCCGAGGACCTGTACCGGTTGTTGCGCGAGGCCGCCGAGGACGAGCGGGCGGCGGGGTCGGGCTGGCTGGAGATCCAGGTCGACCCCAGCGGGTACGCCTCCCGCTTCGACGGGCTCACCGCCACCCTGGAGCTGATCCTCGACGCCGCCGGCGTCGCCGAGGCCGAGACCGGGGTGGGCGTGGGGATCGTGGTGGCCGCCAACCGGACGAAGCACCCGTTGGACGCCAAGGCGCTGGCCCGCCTGGCCACCCAGTACGCCGGGCGCGGGGTCGTCGGCTTCGGCCTGAACAACGACGAGCGGCGCGGACGCGCTCTCGACTTCGAGGGCGCGTTCCGCATCGCGCGGCGCAGCGGGCTGCTGTCGGTGCCCCACGGGGGCGAGTTGATGGGCCCGCGCAGCGTCCAGGAGTGTCTCGACGTGCTCGACGCCGACCGGATCGGGCACGGTGTCCGCGCCATCGAGGACCCCCACCTGGTCGAGCGCATCGCGACCCAGGGCGTGACCCTGGAGGTCTGCCCGAGCTCCAACGCGGGCCTGGGGGTGGTGGACGACGTGGCCCAGGTGCCGCTGCGCCGGCTCTTCGACAACGGGGTCCCGATCGCGCTGGGGACCGACGACCCGCTGTTGTTCGGTCCCCGTCTGGCCGCCCAGTACGAGACCGCCCGCGAGGTGTTCGGGTTCGACGACCGCGAGCTGGCGGAGTTGGCGCGCATGTCGATCCGGGGCTCGGCGGCCCCCGAGGGGCGTAAGAAGGAGCTGCTCGCCGGGGTCGACGCCTGGCTGGCCACCCCTGTGGGCGCCTGACCCTCCCGCGCCGCCCGCTGGAGCGGGGTCAGGCGGCCAGGGCCAGCATGCGCACCCCCTGGATGGTCATCGCCGCGCCGGCGACGAAGAACAACAGGGCCGCGCCGATCTGGATGGCCCGCTCGGGCAGCCGCTTGCCCAGCGCGGCGCCGAGCGCGATCGCCACCGCGTCGGCGGCGACCATGCCGACGGTCGAGCCGATCCACACCGGCAGCCAGTCGTGCTGGGTGCCGACGGTGATGGTGGCGAGCATGGTCTTGTCCCCGAGCTCGGCGACGAAGAAGACCACGCAGACGGTGATGAACCCCGACCTGATGCGGCGGGACGCCGCGCGTTCCTCGTCCTTGTCCGTGAGCTCGTCCCCGCGCAGCGTCCACAGCCCGAAGACGATGAACGCGATCCCCGCGATGAGGGTCACCCAGTCGGTGGGGATCGCGAGACCGAGCACCTCGGCGATGAGGACGCTGAGTCCGTGCACCACGACCGTGGCCGCCGTGATCCCGAGCAGGACCGTGACGACCCGATAGCGGGTCGCGAGGGACATCGCGACGAGTTGGGTCTTATCACCCATTTCAGCGAGAAAAACGACTCCCGCGCCAACGGTGAGTGCTGTGAGAAACTCCACGGAGGTCTTCCACCCTTCAACTTGAGGACCGGGCAGAAGCGAAAGGCGGACGCCACACTTCGGCCCGGCATCACCTGCCGGGCCGAAGGTCTCGTCCGCCTGGAGTTCGAGGCTCGCGCGACCGGGCCAGCTGGATGACCAGGGCCAGTGTGTCGACCACGCGAATTGAGGACTACTCCCCTTCGACGAATTCCACTTTACCAGGGAATTGGCGAGGGGCAATTTCTCGGTTCGCCGAGGAATTCTCGAAAGCCGTCCGAATAAAAGAGTTCGGCGCCCCTAAGAAAAAAGAACGGCATTCCGCCGTCCGGTCGGACCGGGTCCGACCGGACGGCGCGGGCTCACAGCGCGACGCCCACCATCACCGGTTCGTTGACCAGCGTGACGCCGAACGCCTCGGCCACCCCCGCGCGGACCTCACGCGCCAGCGCCAGCAGGTCCTCGGTCCTGGCGCCGCCCCGGTTGGTCAGCGCGAGCGTGTGCTTGGTGGAGATCCGGGCCGGACCTGCGCCGTATCCCTTGCCGAACCCCGCGCGGTCGATCAGCCAGGCCGCGGAGGTCTTGGTCCGGCCGTCGGGAGCGGGGTAGGCCGGGGGCTCCGCCTCCGGCCCCAGACGGTCGGCGACCCGCTTGCGGAACTCGGTGAACTCCGCGGGGGAGAGGATCGGGTTGGTGAAGAACGAGCCCGCGCTTCGCGTGTCGGGGTCGGCGGGGTCGATGACCATCCCCTTCCCCCGGCGCAGCTCCAAGACCGCGGCCCGCGCATCGGCCAGCGGGACCCGGTCGCCGGCCTCGACGCCGAGCCTGCGGGCGAGCTCCGCGTAGCGGATCGGCCGGCTCAGCTCCGATCGGGTCAGGGCGAACACGACTTCGCAGACGACATAGCGGTCGTCCCCCTTGAACACGCTGTCGCGGTAGGCGAACTCGCACTCCGCGTTGGTCAGCGTGCGCGTGGCGCCGAGCTCGCGGTCGTAGACGACCACCTCGGCGATCGTCTGGCTGACCTCCTGGCCGTAGGCGCCCACGTTCTGGATCGGGGTGGAGCCGACCCGGCCCGGGATGCCCGAAAGGCACTCGATCCCGCTGAGCCCGTCCTCGACGCAGCGCCGGACCAGGGGCTCCCACTCGACACCGGCGGCGGCCCGGACCCGCACGGTCGCGGCCTCCTCGCCGTCCGCGGCCGGCTCGACGGCGACACCACGGGAGTCGACGTGGACGACGGTCCCGGCGAACCCCTCGTCGGCGACGACGAGGTTGCTGCCGCCGCCCAGGACGAGCAACGGCTCACCGGCCGCGTCGGCCTCGCTCACCGCTTCGATCAGCGCGTCGGTGTCGCCGACGGTGAGGAACGTCGCGGCGGGGCCGCCGAGGCCCAGCGTGGTGTAGCCGGCCAGCGGGACGTTACGGGCGGGGACAACAGGCACGGGACACCTCTGGGTGGGACGAAGTGCCCGCGGCGGCCGAGGACACCGCGGGCGGATCGATGCGGACGCGGTCAGGCCAGGCGGACGACGGCGGTGGAGCGGGCCAGGACCTTGACACCGCCCGAACGCGCGGTGATGGCGATGACCACCTGGTTGTCCCCGCGCTTCTCGGTGACCTTGCCGCTGACGACGATCTCGGCGCCCTGGTCGTCGTCGGGCACCACCACGGGGGCGGAGAAGCGGACGCCGTACTCGACGATGGCGCCGGGGTCGCCCACCCAGTCGGTGACCAGGCGGCCCGCCTCGGCCATCGTGAGCATGCCGTGCGCGATCACCCCGGGCAGCCCCACCGACTTGGCGACGCGCTCGTTCCAGTGGATGACGTTGAAGTCGCCGGAGGCGCCCGCGTAGCGGATGAGGTCGAGTCGCCGGACCGGATAGGTCTGCTCGGGCAGTTCCGTGCCGACTTCGACGTCGTCGTAGCGAACGGTGGTGGTCATGGCGCGATCCCCTACTTCTCCCCCTGCGCGGCACCGCCACGCACAACCAGCATGTTGACCGACGTGACGACGTGCTCGCCCGCGAGGGTGGAGATCTCGCTCTCCAGGGTGATGAGCTCGTTGCCGCCGAGGACCTTGATGTCGGAGATGGTGGTGACCGTGGTGACCACGTCACCGGCCTGGAGGGGACGGCTGTAGCGGAACCGCTGGTCGCCGTGGACCACCATCGAGAAGTCGAGCCGCAGTTCAGGATCGGTGACGGCCTGTCCGGCCGCCTCCATGCCCATGATGATCGGGAACGTGGGGGGCGCGATGACGTCGGCGTAGCCGGCGGCCTTCGCCTCGGCCGTGTCCCGGTACACCGGGTTGGGATCCTGGATCGCGTCGGCGAACTCCCGGATCTTCCCACGTGTCACCTCGTAGGGTTCCGGGGACCGATACACCCGCCCCAGGAGGTCGCGGTTGATCGCCATGGACGTCCTTTCCGGCTGCGTCGTCTCGTCGTGCCCGGTCACGCGGCCGGGGCACCCCCAACACAGTAGTAGCCCAGTGAGCCTGAAACGCTCACTGGGCTACGTGATGCCTAGGGGCACTGCCGTTCTGCCGGGCGGCCACGCCATCCGTCCCGTCCGGGACGGAGAGACCTAGCGGGTCTCCTTGTGCTCGCGGTGGGAGCGGCAGTTCGGGCAGTACTTCTTCAGCTCAAGACGGTCGGGGGTGTTCCGACGGTTCTTGCGCGTGATGTAGTTACGGTGCTTGCACTCCTGGCAGGCCAGGGTGATCTTCGGCCTCACGTCGGTGGCAGCCACGTTGGAGTGCCTTTCTGCTGAACGACATTCGAACACTGAAAAAGACCCGCGGTGACCCCTGAACGAGTCAGGGGTCGCGCAGGTAGTAGCGGAGGCCGGACTTGAACCGACGACACAGCGATTATGAGCCGCTTGCTCTACCGACTGAGCTACTCCGCCAAGAGCCGGGAAACCGGACAACCATCAGGATACCGGAACCCGATCAGACCGGCGAATGGGACCACCGCCGGCCACCCACCTGAGTGGACCGGATCTCGTCAAGTGGTAGAGCCCCTTTACGGAATCGAACCGTAGACCTTCTCCTTACCATGGAGACGCTCTGCCGACTGAGCTAAAGGGGCACGCTCCTGCGGCTTCCCCCCTCTGCGGGGTTCCGCCCTTCGCGTTGGTCATGACTATACAGGGGTTTCGGGGTGCAGTGCCAAATCGGCGGCCCACGCCCCCTCCACCCGCCCCTCACACCCCCACTGAGCTGGCCTCATCCGCGATCCACACGTTCGACATCGCGTCGCGCTGGATGGTCCGGATCATGGCGGGCAGCCCGAGCCTGCGCAGCGCGTCGGGCAGCCGGGTGTCATGGGTGAAGACGATGAGCTGGCGATGACGCCCCACTTCCGCGAGGACCGCCGACAGCCCCTCCACGGTCTCGGTGTCCATCGCCTGCACCGGGTCGTCGAGGACGAGGAAACCGAAGGGGTTGCCCGGGGCGAGCGTGCGCGGCAGGCAGATCGACAGGGCCAGCGCCTGGAACTCTCCCTGGCTGAGCAGCCCCGGGGAGGTGCCCGACACATCGGCGCCGTCGACGGCGACGTCCACGGCCACGCGGCGTTGGGCACCCCTGCCCACCAGGCGCAGCGCCTCAAGGTCGATGTGACGCTCCTGCCGGAGCCGGCGCCAGACCCGTTCGGCGTGCGCGGCGAGCGGCCGCAGCCGTTCCTCGCGCAGCGCGCGGGCGGTCGCGGCGAACCACTCGAGCGCCCGCGCCGCCGGTCCCAGGGTCTCGCGCGCCTTCACCGCCTCACGCGCGTCGTCGGTCCAGGCCGCGAGCTGTTCGGCCAGCGCGGCCCAGCCGTCGGAGGGGTCGTTGAGCCGCTCCGTGGCGGCCTTGCGGGCGGCGATCGCCGTGGAGCGCAACCGCCGCCCCGTCTCCTCGATGTGGGTGGCCAGCTCGCCGAGGTCGGTGATGGCGGCCCCGGCCGCCCAGTCGGCCCAGACGCGCCCCAGATCGCTCTCAGGCGGCAGCCAGGAGGGCGGCGGGGCCATGAGGAAGCGGGCCTGGTCCCGGGCCGCCTCCGCGCGTTCGTAGGCCGCCGAGGCGCTGGCCGCCACCGGTTCCAGCGACGCGATCTGCGCGCGGGCGCGGTCCGCCCAGTCGGGACCCAGCGCCCCGCCGGTGCCGCAGGCCGGGCAGTCGCGCTCGGCCGGATGACGCCGGTGGTGTTCCAACGCCTGGTTCAGCAGCTCCACGAGGCCGCGCGCCCGCGCCCCCTTGCTGTCGGCGACCATCGCGAGTTCCATGGCCGCGCCGCGCAGCTCGTTGACCACGTCGGTCATGAGACCGCGCTCGGGGACCGCGAGACGGCGCAGCCGCCGCAGCACGACCTCCTGGGCGGGGTCGGCGGGCCCGTCGTCCGCCGCGATCGAGGCGAGACGGTCGAGGTCGATCGAGGAGGACCCGATGATCTCCAGGGCGCGCCGGGCACGCGGGTCGGCGCTTCCGTTCAGCTGCTCGACCAGGTAGGGCAGGTCGCGGCCGGGGCGGCTCTCCTGTTTGGCCAGCCGGTCGCACGCCTTGGCCAGCCGCCGCTCGGCCTCGGCCAGTTCGGTCAGGCCCAGCAGCGCGGTGAGGGTGTCGTAGAGCTCGGCCGCGCGCCCGGTGACGGTCCGGCCGAGCTCGTCGTAGGACAGGAAGGGGCGGTAGCGGACGAGCTCCTCACCCCACCCCAGGTCCCCGAGCCGAACGGTCTCGCCCGAGGGCAGGACGACCCGACCGCGCGCCGAACGCACGCTGTCGCCCGTCCAGGTGCGCGTGACCCGGGTCGGGTGCTCCTCCCCCGACAGGTACAGGTCGACGCTGACCTCGGTGCGGTCGTCGAAGTGGAGGTTGCGCCAGCCGTCGCGCCACGCCGTGGGCATCGCGTCCCACCGCAGGTTGCGGCCGGTGAGGGCGGCCTCGATCGCCTCGGCGAAGCTGGACTTGCCCGAACCGTTGCGCCCGACGATGACGGTCAGGCCGGGCCCCGGTGGGAACTCCAGCGCGGAGGAGCGGCCGATGCCGCGAAAACCCTGGACCTCGACCCTGCCCAGGAACCCGCGCCGCGGGCGGTTCCCGGCCGGAGCGGGACCGCCCGGATCGGGGACCTCGATCTGCTCGCCCCGGGTCCGGGCGGCCAGCGCCTCGTCCCCGAGCAGGGCCGCGACGACCCACTGCCGGGCCTCGTGGTCGAGCCCCGAGTGGGCGAGACGCTCTCGGAGCGAGGCCTCGGGGCCGGCCCCGCTCTCCCGCCACCGTGGAGCCCGTCCGGTGAACGCTGTATCGGCCGACGTCACGGTCGTCACCACACCCGCTCCGTATCTCGACTTCGTCTTTGCAGAGTAGAGCCTGATGTACGAATTTTCCGCCCTGTCCGCGTGAAGCCGTTCGGGCGCCCGCCGTCTCCACGCCGCTGACCGGGAAGGAGTCCGTGCCCGCGGCCGAGGGCGGCCGCGGACACCCCTTCGAGGAGGCCGGCGGCGGAGGGTCAGACCCCGACGAGGCGCCGGCGGGTGCCGTCCCAGGTGAAGTGCAGCGTCGCGATCCCCGGGACCGCGGGATCGCGCAGACACTCGTAGACGTGCAGGCTCGGCACACTCGGGAAGCATCCCCACAGACGTTCCGAGGTCAACACGAAGTCGAGGTCGAGCTGGACGAGCAGCCCGAGCAGACGCCCGTGCGTGGGCTCGTCGACCTTGGCGAAGGCGTCGTCGAGAAGGATCAGCCGGGGGGCGTGCGGCGCGAGCGCCCCGAACCGGGCCGCGGCCGCCGCGAAGAGCACCAGATAGGCGATGACGCGCTGCTCGCCCTGGCTGAGCGCGGTGCGGTGGGTGAGCCGGCGCTCCCGCCCCGGGTGGGCGGCGTCGGTCACATAGACCGTGAAGGCGAACCAGGAGCGGTAGTCCAGCGCGGCGCGAAGTTGCGCCCCGTTGGCCGCGGTCGGGTCGAGGCGGCGGATGGCCTCGATGCAGCGGCGCAGCGCGTCACGCAGTCGGGTGGTCTCGACCCTGGTGCGTTTCTCCGCCGGGCGTTGCAGCAGCGGCACGACCGCGCTGACGTCCTCGTCGGCGTCGGGGGCGAGCGCCCATTCCAGGCGCACCCCCAGCCCCTGCGACGTGGTGACGTCGCCGAGCACCTCGTTCATCGTCGCGATGAGCTCGCGGGCCTCGGAGATCTGGCGGGAGAGGTGGGCGGCGAGCTCACCGAGGAGGTGGCGTTCGAACGCCTCCTCCTCGCGCAGCGCCGCCGTCTCCTCGGCCTCGGCGATGGCCGTGTCGAGCCGGGCCGCGTAGGCGGTGATGTCGTGGGCTCCCTCGTCATCGTGGACGGTGAGCCGTTTGACGCCGGCCGGCTCGGTCAGCTCGGTGCGCGCCGCGGCGGCGCCTCCGCCGGCCAGCAGGCGGTGGAGTTCCTCGCGGCTGCGCAGAATGCCGCTGTTGTCGACGTCGTGGGCCGGGTCGGGGTCGAGCCGTTCCTCCAGGACCGTGACGAGCGTGTCGAGCGCGCGCACCCGCGCGTCGACGTCCTCCTCCCCCTCCTCTCCGGCGCGCGCGGCGGCTTCGGCCGCGCTGAGGGCGTCCAGCGCGGCGCGCAGGCCGGAGTCGTCGTCGGCGTCGTCGAGGCCCGCCGCGACGAGCAGCTCGGAGTCGACGTGGCCGTCGGCCGTGCAGAGCATCGCCCGCAACCGGTCGCCCGCGGCCAGGACGCGTTCGGCCTGCTCGACCCGCTCGCGCAGGGCCGTGGCGTGGCGTGTCTCGGCCGCGACACGTTCGTCCCTGGCCTCGCGCGCGGCCCGTTCGAGTTCGGGCAGCCGCTGGGCCGCCTGGTCCATGCGGGCCCGCACCTCGGCGACGGCGCTGCCGATCTGCTCGGGGGAGGCGGAGCGTGCGCGGTCGGTGAGCTCGGTCTCGCGACGCACCGTGATCATGTCGCCGATGGCCGCGGTGCGCACGTCCTCGGCCACCACCCGATCGGCGCGGGCGCGTTCCCACTCGGCGACGTGGCGGTGGTAGTCCTCCAGGCGTCCGGCGATGTCGCCGAGGTCGCGGTAGGCCGCCGCGACGTGGACCCGCAGCCGCGCCAACGCCGACAGGATCGCCACGAGCTCCTCGCGCCCCTCGGGCAGGACGTGCTCGCGCGCGTGCGCGGCGACCTCGGCGCGCAGCTCCAGCACGGTGGCGCGGGCCGTGTCGGCGGCGCGGCGGGCCGCCGCGGCGTCGCGGTTGGCGGTCACCAGCCAGGCGCGGGCGTTGTCGAGGGCGGCCCAGGCCGCGGCCAGCCCCGCGCCCGAGGGGACGGAGCGGGCCACCCGCACCAATGCCTCGTGCCGTTCCTCGACGGCTCCCCTGCGCTCTCCCGCCTCGGCCAGCAACGCCTCGGCGATCGCGATACGCCGGTCGATGTTGGCCAGGAGGCGGTCGTGGGCGTCGGCCCGCGCGGCCTCGCCGATGTACTCGGCGCGGTCCTTGTGGTGCGCCCCGCCCGCGACGCCGAGCCGCCAGCGCCCGTCGGTCCCCACCATCCCGCCGGAGGCGTCGTGGTCACCGGTCGGGGCCGCCCCGCTCTCGTCGGCCTCGGCCAGCCTGACCGCCCGCAGCAGCGCGGCGACGGTCGCGGTGGTCACGCCGGACCCGGGCACCTCGACCGGGGTGAGCGCGTCGAGGAGCGTGCGTCCGGCGGTCGGCGCCGTGGGGCGCAGGACGAGATCACGGGTCGCGGGGTCGACGACCGTGCCGTCGGCGGCGATCCAACCGGACAGGATCCCGCTGGCCTCAAGCGCGGCCTCCAGTCCCGCGCGTTCGGCGGCGGAGAGGTGGTCGGCGAAGTCCACCGCGAGGTGGAAGGCGACGCCCCGGGCGTCCCCGCGCTCGGCGGTGGCCCAGGCCGGCGGCGGGGCCAGATGCCCGTTTTCGAGGGCCTTGCGGCGCTCGGAGAGTTCGTCCAGCTCGGTCACGAGCTCGCGCTCCTCGCCGACGGCGGTGTCGCGCCGGGCCCGCAGCTCGGAGACGAGGGGGGCGACGATCTCGTGGGCGTGCCGGATGACCTCCGCCGGCACCTCGATGTCCAGCACCCGCAGCTCCTCGTCGAGGGGGAGCTCGACCCGCTGTTCCAGGTCGGCGAGGGGCCCGGAGAGGTCGCCGCCGGCGTCGGCCACGGCGTCGCGCAACGCGGCGCTCCACTCGCGCACCGCCGCCGCGTGCGCGGCGCTGGCCGCCCGCACGGCCTCGATGGCGGCGCGCTCGCGTTCAAGAGCCCGCTCCAGGTGCCCGTCGCTCCACTCGGCCTCGTCGGCGAGCGCGCTCGCCCGGCGTTCGGCCTCGGCCAACTCGACCGTGCGGTCGTACAGGGCGGTCGCGGCGGCCGTCCGGCGGGCGGCCCAGTCGTCGACCGCGGTGAGGCGGTCGTGCAGTTCGGCCAGGCGTCCGCGCAGACGCGCGATGTCGATCCCCTGGACCGGTTCGCGCTCGACGGCCTGTTCCAGACCTTCGAGGTCGACATGGGTCGTGCTCTCGCGCGGGGCCAGGGTGACGGCCATGACCTGCGGGATCTCCCCCAACGCGCCGGGAGGCGCCCCCGCGGCCCGGGCGAGGGCCGTCGCCTCGGCGTGCGGGGCGCGCATCGCGGTGATCCGACGCTCGATGCCGGCGATGCCGGAGGCGAGCTGTGCCGCGGCGTTGCGCTCGTTGGTGAGGGCGTGGCCCGCGGCGGCCCAGGCGGACTCGGCGGCCCGGATATAGGCGACGACCGCCGCGTAGCGGGCCTGGCGCTCCCCTTCCTCGGGGGGAGGCGAGCCGGGCTCGCTCGAACCGAGCGTGGCGGCGTCGGCGGCGGCGGTGTCGCGCGTGCGACGCGCGCGGTCGCGCTCCTCCTGCACTTCGGCCTCGGCCGCCACCAGATCGGTCAGTTCCGTGGCGAGCCGGGCGACCTCGGCGTCCCGACGGGCGTGGTCGTCGATCTGGGCCCGCACGGCGGCGGCCTGGGCCCGCAGCGCGCCGTGCAGGTAGCGGCGGTAGTCGTCCAGGAACCCGGTGACGCCCTCCTTCGCCGAGCGCAGCACCGCCAGGCGGGCGCGGGCGGAGTCGAGGTCGGAGATGTTGCGGGCGACCTCGTCGAGTACCCGCTCGTCCATGGGCGGGAGCGCCTCGGCGAGGACCGAGACGAGTTCCCCCGCCTCCAGACGCTCGCCCACGGTGGGCCGGCGCAGGCGGTACAGCAGGTGGACGAGGTTGCGGTAGCGGGTGGGGTCGTCGATGCCGAAGAGCTCGTCCATGACCCGGGCCCGGTAGGCCGTTGCGGCGTCGTAGCAGTTCTCGGGCCCGACCTCGGCGCGCAGACGTTCGATGGGCAGGGGGCGTCCCTCGACGACGAGATCGAGGTCGGTGCCGACGGACCGGTCGGTGACGAAGAAGACGCACCTGGCGTCGGCGTCGTCGGGGGAGGCCGCGACGGCCGCGCCGAGCGTGCGGCGGCGCGGCCGTTCCTCGTCGTCCTGTCCGGCGAACTCGACCCACAGGTAACCGAGGGCGGTCGTGTGCGCGCCCTCGTCCCGCCCATCGTCCTCACCGGAGGCGGTCTGTCCGCCCAGCATGAGCCAGCGCAGACTGGTCCGGCTGGTCCCCGTGGTGTCGAGGCGGCGGGCGTCGCCGTCGAGCAGGAACGGCAGCAGCATCTCCAGCGCCTTGGACTTCCCCGCGCCATTGCGGCCGCGCAACAGCAGCCGTCCCTCGGCGAACTCGAAGACGTGGTCGTCGTACTGCCAGACGTTGTGGATGCCGGCCCGGTTGAGTCGATAGCGATGGGGGTCGGCGGTCCGCGCAGGTGTCGTCTCGGGGTGACCCGCGTCGCTCATCGACCGCCCTCCGCTCTGTACCGACCAGCCGCGCCGCCGCGCCGGGATCGCCGTGCGCGGGCGGCACTGCCATTGTCCCGGATCCCCGGTGCGCGCCGGGCGCGCACCGGCACGTCCCGTCCCATCCGCCGTGGTGACGTCCGCGCCCGGGGCCCGACGCGGCCCACGTGTGATCGGCCTCTCACCGGTCGGCCTCCCCGGTCCCGGACTCGCGGGGCGAGGAGGCGTAACGGGCGGCTGCGGGGAGCAGCCTCCACCCGTCGAGCTGGGAGGGACCCGGGTCGGGGCGGTCCACCAGCCGCGCGTCACCCAACAGCGCCAGGACCCGCGCGGCCACGTCCCCGGGATCGGGCGGGCAGCCCACGGCGGCGCGGGGCCAGTAGCGCGCGGCGTCCTCCTCGTCGAGGAGGTCGGCGAGCTGGGCGCTGAGCAGGTCGGCGGGGATCTCGACGGGTCCGCGCGAGCCGGGCTCGGGGCGCAGGAGCGCCGCGAGCCGGCCGATCAGCAGCAGCGCGGCCCGGCCGACCGGGCCCGGCCCCGGGAACACGGCGGACCGTCCCGCCCAGCCGCCGTCCTGCGTCCCGTCCCGGGGCAGCACCAGCGCGATCCCCTCGGCCCGGATCTCGGCGTCGCAGCCGAGGAGCTCACCGAGCTCGGCCACCGCCCGCCACTGGTGGTGGGCCAGCCAGACACGCTGCGGGGCGGGAAGGTCGTCGCGGTAGAGCACCGCGGTCTCGGCGAGCCGGCGGCGGATCGTGAGTTCGGCGTTGTGCGGGTCGCCGGCCGCGTCGTCGCGCGCCGCCTCGGCCAGGAACACGTCCGGTTCCTCGACCGCGTGCGGGGGATGGGCGACGACCCTGCGCGCGATGTCGGCGCGGACCTCCAACCGGACCTCGTGTTCACCGTCCGCCGCGTAGCCGGCGAGCGAACCGTCCCGTTCGCCGACCACCCCCCGACGGGACAGGACCCGCAACGCCGCGGTGAACGCCCTCCGTTCGGCGGCGCGGTCCGCGGGGTCCAGGTCCAGGCCCGCCTCCACCGCCGCCTCCCGCACCCACGCCGCCAGTTCGGCCAGTCGCACCACGGGCGGCGCGTCGACGAGCGCGGCGAGCGCGAGCGCGAGGTAGGCGTAGGAGCGGGGGGTGAACTCCGCACCGCTGTCGCGGACCAGCGGGGTCACCACCGCGTCGTGGATTCCGCTCTTGACCAGTCGGGCGTGGTCGGCGGCCACGACCAGGCGGTAGCCGAGAACCCGCTGGAAACGCTGGACCAGCCACTCCGAGTGGGCGCTGACCAGCGTGAAGTCCTCGGGATGACGGTGAGCGGTCACCAGGGGGTCGGCGAGGAGCCGCCGGGCCGCCGTCTGCCGCTCCACGATGAGTGCGATGTCGTCCTTGGCCGCCACGGCCGCCGCCACCTTCCCTCGATCCCTCTTCCCCCGGACACCGGGCCGTCTCCGCTCGCCCGCCCCCGCCTCGCGGGTCTCGCCCGCGGTGACGTCACGCGGGGTGCGCCAGTTCCGAGGAGGACTCCGTTGGGGAGTCCGGTTCCACGGATGGGTCCGTACCGCCGGCGTAGCGGGTCGCGTGCAGGCTCAGGTCACGGAGCACGAGTTCGCCCCCCGCCTCGCGCAGCGTCAGCGTCGCTCCCGGGGCGGGGATGACGCGCAGCCTGATGTCGAGTTCGAGGTCGGCGGCGGTCCCGGCCCCCGACGCGGCGTCGTCCGTGCCGAGCGCCGCGGTGAGCAGGCCCATGAGCACCTCCAGGGCGGCCCCGCTCAACTGCGGGCGGTCGCCGTCCCGGGTGGGCTCGGCCAGGAGGTCGCGCACCTCCTGCGCCGCGGAGCGGCGCCAATGGGCCGCGGCCTCGGCCGCGTCGCGCAACCGCGTCTGCTGTTCGGTGTGGTCGTGGACCGGTCCGGGCGCGGAACGCCGGGCGGACCTGACCGCGACGCCGGCGGAGGGCGGGGCGTCCCACCACCCCGTGGTGGCCGCCACCGTGTCCTCCCCCTGCCCTTCCAGATGCCGGGCGGGGTACAGCGCGAACGCCGCGGTGAAGAGCCGATGGGCCGCCTCGGGGTCGGCGCCCTCGAACCATCTGGCCAGTCGCAGCAGCGCGGCACGCCCGTGCCGCGGCGCGGAGCGGCCGTCGTCGAGCGCCCCCTCCCCTGGCCGGGGTGGGAGCGCAGCCGGGTCGGGGTCCGTCGGACCGGTCTGCGTCATCTGAGCCGCGTCATCACCCACAATTCAGCAGCCTAGGGACTCCTCACGGCACCCGTGTCCCGATTCGGGCCCGGGGACCCGGCGGAACCTCTCCCCGAAGGCCGCTGAACTGCGGTTTCCGCGTCGATGGCGGTTCGCGATCCGAATCCGGATCAGGAGGCGGACGGCAGCATGAGAGCGCTGTCGTCGGCCTCCTCCATCTTCTCCCGCATCTCCTCGGGCAGCTCCTCGGACTCGACGGTGTACCCCGTGTAGTAGAGGGTGCCGTCGACCTCCTCGGGCTCCACGAGGGTGATCGTCGCCGCGTAGGGGTCGTCCTGGCACTCGGGCAGGCACCAGGTGCCGAGGATCTCCCCCTCGGCGGTCGCGGAGGCGCCGTCCCACGACGTCCACTCCAGGTTCTGGAACGTGGTGTGCTCCGAGGCGGTCAGCGTCGCGGGCTCGCGATCCGCCCGCCCTTCCTCGGCCTGGTAGGTGTTGTAGACGAAGACCTCGCCGGCGCCCTGTCCTGCGTCGTCCTCGGGGGTGCGCGCCGTACCGGAACGGCCGTGTCCCTGGTGCGGCGCGGGTTCCTCCGCAGCCTCGGGCACGGCCTCGTCGCGCTCCTGTTCCGCGGCCTCCTGTCCACCACAGCCACCGAGCAGCACCAGCGAGCACAGCGCCCCAATGGCGGTCACTTGGGTTCTCCTCATGACTTCCTCCCGTTCGTCCGTTCCGCCGCCACTTTTCCGTTCACTGTGAGTAACCCTAGGTTCGCGGTTTCCGTCTCCCTGGGAGCGACGCGCCTACTCAGCCTTCCCCCAGGCGCGCGGCCCATGTGGGAGCACACGGAAAAGGGGTTCCCCGCCCTCCCTTCGCGGGAGAACGGGGAACCCCGATAGGCACGAGGCCGAACCGGCGGGTGAGGGAGCGGGGCCCCGTCCCCTCACCCGGGCACCGGCGGTCAGTAACCGCTGGGCTTGTCGGTCTCCTTCTCGGAACCGGCCTGCTCCTCGGTCTCGGAGCCGCCCTTGGGCTTCTCCGGGGTGGACTCGCTCTTCTCGGACTCAGACTCGGTCACGGTCTGCTGCGGCCCGTTGACACACTGGTCGATGGGCTGGTTGGACAGCAGGTTGACCGGAACGCCGACGACGTTGATCGAGCTGTTGCACTGCTGGAGCGTGATCACCTGGACGTTCTGGTTGAACGTGTGCCCGTCGGCCGCCGCGGGCGCGGCGGCGAATCCGAGCGCGGCACCGGCAAGCAGGCCGGCGACGACGAACTTACGCAGCATGGTGCGCGTCCCTTCCGTCGTACGTACTAGTCGTTGACGGTCTGCTGCGGACCGTTGACGCACTGGCCGATGGGCTGGTTGGACAGCAGGTTGACCGGAACGCCGATGACGTTGATCGAGCTGTTGCACTGCTGGAGCGCGACAACCTGGCCGTTGTTGTTGCTCTCGTCCGCGTGGGCGGGGGCGGCGACGAAACCGAAGGCGGCACCCGCGAGCAGGCCGGCAACAGCGATCTTGCGAAGCATGGAAGGTACTCCTTGCACCAGAAGAGAAAAGGGAAAGAAAAAGAATTCAGGGACTATTAGTCGTTCACGGTCTGCTGCGGACCGTTGACGCACTGGCCGATCTCCTGGTTGGACAGGGCGTTGATCGGGATGCCGATGACGTTGATCGAGCTGTTGCACTGCTGGACCGCGGCCACCTGGGCGTTGTCGTTGTCGTCTTCGGCGTGGGCGGGGGCGGCCATCAGAACCGAACCGAGAGCCGCACCGGCGATCAGACCGACAACCGAGAACTTCTTGAACACAATTACCCCTGAAGAGTCGATTCGAGGTTGGGTGACAGGGCGTTGATCAGCGCCCCTCAATCGCGGCGGACATCGGTAATCATTGAGCACCGGCCGGATTTTGTCAAAGCCCAAAAGCGAGAAATCATTATGTCCGGTTCGCTCATTTGGTCGCCATTGTTCAAAGAAATTGACAATGGCGCGAAATGGAAGTGGTTGATTTTTCCGACTTTCCGGCGCCTTCTCCGGACAGGAGGCTGGAACCGTCGCGGGCGGTGAGGAGCGCGGACCCCTCCCCCTCTCGGGCCGTGAAACCCCGTGCCACCGGCCGGGAGAGGCCCGTCCGACCCACAACGGAGCGGCCGGACCGCCCCTGGCGCGAGAGCGCACGGACCCCAGGGAGGAAAGCCGCGAAGCGGTCTTTGGGCATGGCGAAACGCCGCGGCGCCGGGTTAGGGACATGCCTTAACCCCGGCTCCGCGGGACGGCACACGGTATCCGGGAACACGGAAACGAGGACATCGGCGGCCGGCAGAGGGCACGGCACACCGGACGACCGGGACGACGGAGGACGGACACGGGCCGGCCCAGGCCGGCATCATGCACAAGGGATCGGTCCGCCCGCAGGACAGGGCGGCACGGGACCACACCTCACTCGCGGGCAGAAGGCCCCACGTCGTCCTCCGGCGCTTTACCGGAGTCCGGGGGATTTCCCGCGGTGACACACCGATGGTAACCGAGAGTGACGGCACGAGGGAGGGGTTTTCCGAGAAACCGGATGCCCCCGCTCCCGCACGGGAACAGAAAACGAGGCCCCGATCGGATCGATCGGGGCCTCGCTCGAAGTGGCAGGTGCAGGGTTCGAACCTGCGTAGGCTGAGCCGACGGTTTTACAGACCGTTCCCTTTGGCCACTCGGGCAACCTGCCGGGTCCGTCGCGACGCGGTGTCGGCGACGTGAAAGAGGATAGCGGAGATCGGGCCCGGACACGAAATCGGCGCCCGACGTGCCCGATCCGGCGCCCCGAGTGTGAGAACGGGCGGGATGGCGCCCCCCGGCTAAGCTCTGTCTCTGCCGTGTCCGGACGGCCGCCGACAGCGGCCCGGGGCAACGGCACCAGTCGTCGGCCGCGCGCAGAGGCGGGGCCCAGCAACCATCTCGGGGGTGCGAGCACACGTGGCGTCCGAATCCAGTTTCGACATCGTCTCCAAGCTTGATCGGCAAGAGGTCGACAACGCCCTGACACAGACGAGCAAGGAACTGTCCCAGCGCTTCGACTTCAAGGGGACCGGCGCGTCCATCGCGTGGTCGGGCGACAACGGCGTGGAGATCAGGGCGAACTCCGAACAGCGGGTGACCGCGGCCCTGGACGTCTTCAAGGAGAAGCTGGTCAAGCGCAAGGTCTCCCTGAAGGTCTTGGACGCCGAGGGCGAACCGAAGCCGTCCGGCAAGGAGTACCGCCTGATGGTCGGCCTCAAGGAGGGCATCTCCACCGAGGACGCGAAGAAGATCTCCAAGATCATCCGCGACGAGGGCCCCAAGGGGGTCAAGCCGCAGGTCCAGGGAGACGAGTTGCGCGTCACCTCGAAGAAGAAGGACGACCTCCAAAGCGTCATCGCGATGCTCAAGGAGAAGGACCTCGACCTCGCGTTGCAGTTCGTGAACTTCCGCTGACAGGCTCGCACGACGGCGGGAGGGCGGGTCCCGGCTCGGGGATCCGCCCTCCCGCCGTTTCGGCGCGCGGCTCCTCCCGGCACGCCGCGGGGCTACAGGAGCGGGAAGTCCCGCATGTCCCGCAACCTGCGGATGCGCTCGGTGGTCGGGGGGTGCACCGCGAACAGGCGCAACACCCCCCGCTCGGGGAACGGGTGGGCGATCATCAGATGCCCGGCGGCCAGCAGCCGGCCCTCGGCCGGGAGCGGATGGATGCGCGTGCCGATCTCGATCTTGCGCAGCGCCGCCGCCAGGCCGTCGGGATCGCCCGTGAGACGCGCCGCCTCCTCGTCGGCGCGGTACTCGCGTCCACGGCTCACACCGGCCCGGATCACCATCGCGGCGGCCGGCCCGACCACGAGGAACAGCAGGCCGCCGAGCAGGCTCGGCACGTCCTCGTCCTCGGAGTCGCCCAAGGGGAGCAGCAGCGCCAGCGCGGTCAGCGAGGTGATGATCGTCCCCAGCGTCGCGGCGACCGAGCACACCAGGGTGTCCCGGGCCCGGATGTGGGCGAGTTCGTGGGCCAGCACACCGCGCAGCTCCCGCTCGTCCAACAGGCGCAGCAGACCCGTCGTACAGCAGATGGCGCCGCGGCGGGGTCCCCGGCCGGTGGCGAACGCGTTGGGCGAGGCCGTGGGCGACAGATAGAGGCGCGGCATGGGCTGACGGGCCCGGGTGGCGAGCTCGCGCACGATCCGGTACAGCTCGGGCTGCTCGATCTCACCGACCGGGCGGGCCCGCATGGCCCGCAGCGCCATCGTGTCGCCGAAGAGGAAGACCAGCCCGTTGAGGGCGATCGCGAGGGTCACGCCGAGTTGCAGGCCCGGCTCGCCCCAGACGCCCCAGCCGATCAGGATGACCAGCGCGGAGAGCCCGACGAGGAGACCCGCTGTGCGGAGCGTGTTGTGGCGCACGACGACTCACGGCCTCCCTGTGTCCTTCGGCCCTTGTTGGCCCCGTCCACTGTTACGAACGTCCGATCCCATGTCCGGCGTTCCCCACCCTGCGCGGCGAAGCTCACGCGCTCCTCCGGCGGGCAGCCCCGCCACAGGCCGCGATGTGACTTCCGACACCCGGCCCGAACCCCGCCCGAGCCGACGACCTATAGTGCGAGAGTGGTCATCATCACCCTGGAGGCCCTGCCCGGCGCCCTACTCGTCAGCAGGAGACACGTGGACCTCTCGCGTGTCGCCAGCGCGCTGTGTAGCCGCTGACGCCTCCCATGAGCACCGCGCACGGGCGGGCACCGGAAGGCCGCCGCCCCGGCCCGCCGCAACGCGCCGCCCGCGCCTACCGTCCCATGACCAACGCCCGCCGCACGCGGACCCATCGTGCTCCGGCCCCGGTCCGTCCCCGCTGCGGCGGCCCCAAGACCCGTCCGAGCCGCCGCCCGCGCCGGCGGCTTCCCGAGGAGGTCGGCGATCCCAGTGACCAAGCAGGTCCGACAGATCGATCGTGTCATCATCCGCTTCGCCGGTGACTCCGGTGACGGCATGCAGCTGACCGGCGATCGCTTCACCCAGGAAACCGCGTCGTTCGGCAACGACCTGTCCACCCTGCCGAACTTCCCCGCAGAGATCCGCGCACCCGCCGGAACCCTACCGGGGGTCTCCAGCTTCCAACTCCACTTCGCCGACCACGACATCATGACCCCGGGCGACGCCCCCGACGTACTGGTCGCGATGAACCCCGCCGCGCTCAAGGCCAACGTGGAGGACCTGCCACGCGGTGCCCTGGTGATCGTCAACACCGACGAGTTCACCAAGCGCAACCTCGCCAAGGTCGGCTACGCCTCCAACCCCCTTGAGGACGGCTCGCTCGCGGGACACAAGGTCAGCGCCATACCGCTGACCTCGATGACGGTGAAGGCCCTGGAGGACTTCGCCGTCTCCAAGAAGGACGCCGAACGCGCCAAGAACATGTTCGCGCTCGGCCTGCTGTCGTGGATGTACAACCGTCCCACCGAGGGGACGCTCGGCTTCCTCAAGACGAAGTTCGCCCACCGGCCCGAGATCATGGCCGCCAACCTCGCGGCCTTCCAGGCCGGGTGGAACTTCGGCGAGACCACCGAGGACTTCGCCGTCTCCTACGAGGTGAAGCCCGCGGCGCTGCCCCCCGGCACCTACCGCAACATCACCGGCAACCTCGCCATCGCCTACGGGTTGATCGCCGGCTCGGAGCTGTCGGGGCTGCCCCTGTTCCTCGGCTCCTACCCCATCACCCCGGCCTCCGACATCCTGCACGAACTGTCCAAGCACAAGCGCTTCGGCGTGCGCACCTTCCAGGCCGAGGACGAGATCTCCGGGGTCGGCGCGGCGCTGGGCGCGGCGTTCGGCGGCGCGCTGGGGGTGACCACCACCTCGGGCCCGGGCATGGTCCTCAAGGCCGAGACGATCGGCCTGGCGGTCATGACGGAGCTCCCGCTGGTCGTGATCGACGTCCAGCGCGGCGGCCCCTCGACCGGGTTGCCCACCAAGACCGAACAGGCCGACCTGTTGATGGCGCTGTACGGCCGCAACGGCGAGTCCCCGGTTCCCGTGCTCGCACCGCGCTCGCCCGGCGACTGCTTCGACATCGCGATCGAGGCGGTCCGCATCGCGACGACCTACCGCACCCCGGTCATCGTGCTGTCCGACGGCTACCTCGCCAACGGCTCGGAACCCTGGCGGATCCCCGAGGTGGACTCCCTTCCCGAGATCCGGGTGGACTTCGCCTCGGGTCCCAACAGCGAGGACGGCACCTTCCAGCCCTACCTGCGCGATCCCGAGACCCTGGCGCGCCCATGGGCCGTACCCGGGACCCCCGGCCTGGAGCACCGCGTCGGCGGCATCGAGAAGAGCGACCGCACGGGTGACATCTCCTACGCCCCGGCCAACCACGACCTGATGGTGCGGACCCGCCAGGCGAAGATCGACGGCATCGCACGCGACATCGCCCCCCTGGAAGTGGACGACCCCGACGGCGACGCCGACGTGCTCGTGCTGGGCTGGGGCGGCACCTACGGCTCGATCGGCGCGGCCGTGCGCCGTGTCCGCCGGGCCGGGGGCCGGGTCGCCCAGGCGCACCTGCGCCACCTCAACCCGTTCCCGGCCAACCTGGGCGAGGTCCTGCGCGGCTACGACCGGGTCCTCGTCCCCGAGATCAACCTCGGCCAGCTCGCGCTGCTGCTGCGTGGCAGGTTCCTGGTCGATGTCATCGGCTACACCAAGGTCCGCGGCCTGCCGTTCAAGGCCGAAGAGCTGGCCGGCGTGATTCAGGAGGTCATCGACCGTGTCGAATAACCCCCCGGTTTCCCCCACCGCCCCGAACGGGCGGCCGTTGCGCGGGCTGAAGCTGGTGCCGCGCAGCGACACCGCCTACAAGATGAAGGACTTCAAGTCCGACCAGGAGGTCCGCTGGTGCCCGGGCTGCGGCGACTACGCGATCCTCGCCGCCTTCCAGGGGTTCCTGCCCGAACTGGGCGTCCCCCGGGAGAACATCGTCATCGTCTCGGGGATCGGCTGCTCGTCCCGTTTCCCCTACTACCTGAGCACCTACGGGATGCACTCGATCCACGGCCGCGCGCCGGCGATCGCGACGGGGTTGGCGGCGAGCCGCCCCGACCTGTCGGTGTGGGTGATCACCGGTGACGGCGACGGGCTGTCGATCGGCGGCAACCACCTCATCCACGCGCTGCGCCGCAACGTCAACATCAACGTGCTGCTGTTCAACAACCGCATCTACGGGTTGACGAAGGGCCAGTACTCCCCCACCTCCGAGACCGGCAAGATCACCAAGTCCTCGCCCATGGGGTCGCCCGACTCGCCGTTCAACCCGTTGTCGCTCGCCCTCGGCGCGGAGGCCGGCTTCGTCGCGCGCACGATCGACTCCGACCGCAAGCACCTCACCGGGGTGCTGCGCGCCGCGGCCGACCACGAGGGCGCGTCGTTCGTCGAGATCTACCAGAACTGCCCGATCTTCAACGACGACGCCTTCGAGCCGCTGAAGGACCCGGCCGAACGCGACAACCGGCTGCTGCGGCTGGAGCACGGCGAACCGCTCCGTATCGGTCCCGACCGCGGTGTCGTGCTCGGCGACTACGGCGAGCTGGTCGTCGCCGATATCGCGGAGGTCGGCGAGGAGCGCCTGGTCCGCCATGACGCCCACCGCGCGGACCCCGGGTACGCCTTCGCGCTGTCCCGGCTGGACCAGCCGGCCTTCGCGCACGTGCCGATCGGCGTGTTCCGCGACGTCGAGCGGCCCAGCTACGACCGGTTGATGGCCGACCAGATCAGCGAGGCCCAGACCACGCAGGGACGGGGGGACCTGGCCTCGTTGCTGGCCGGGGGCGACACCTGGACGGTCGGCTGAGCTCCTCGCCGTCCCCTCCGGCGCGCGCCCGGTCCCGCCCCGGCGCGCGCCGGGGCCGTCCCTGGCCCCGTGACACCCCCACCGGCTAGGTTCGGGGTGAGGCGGGTCACAGCGCGCGGTGGCCCACGGTGGACGGGGAGGGCGCATGGGTGTCGGCGGAGCGGCGACGACGGCGAGCACGGTGGACGGGGTCGTGCGGAGAACGGCCACGAGGCTGCCGCGCCGCGTCGGGTTGCGTTTCCAGGACCGCGAGTGGACCTACGCCGAACTGGACGCCGGCGTGGACCGGGTGGCCGCCTGGCTGCTGGGGCTCGGCCTGTCCCGGGGCGACCGGGTGGCCACCTACGGGCACAACTCCGACGCCTACCTGCTGGCCTTCCTCGGCTGTGCCCGGGCCGGGCTGGTGCACGTGCCGGTCAATCAGGGCCTGACCGGCGACGAACTCACCTACCTGCTCACCCAGTCCGGCAGCAGCGTGGTCCTGACCGATCCGAACCTCGCCGGCGAACTCGAGGAGATCCGCGCGCGGGTCCCCGTCCGCGACGTCCTCGCGCTGCGGGGCGCGCCGGAGTCGGTGCTGGAGGTCGCCCGCGACCCCGCCCTGCCGCGCACGGTGGACGTCGAGGTCGACGACACCGACCTCGTGCAGCTGCTGTACACCTCGGGGACCACCGCGCGCCCCAAGGGGGCGATGATGTCCCATCGCGCGTTGGTCCACGAGTACGCCTCAGCCGTCCAGGCGCTCGACATCGATCCGGACGACCGGCTGTTGCACGCCCTCCCGCTCTACCACTCCGCCCAGATGCACGTGTTCCTGCTGCCGGGGCTGGCCGTCGGCGCGGTCAACGAACTGGTCGAGGTGCCCGAGCCCGAGGACCTGCTGCGTCGGATCGAGGAGGACGGGATCACCTCCTTCTTCGCCGCTCCGACGGTGTGGGTCGCCCTGGCCAACGCCTCCGGTTTCGCCCACCGTGACCTGTCGGGGTTGCGCAAGGCCTACTACGGCGCGGCGATCATGCCGGTGCCGGTGCTGAGCCGGATTCGGGAGCGGTGGCCGGACATCGGCTTCTACAACTGCTTCGGGCAGAGCGAGATCGGTCCGCTGGCGACCGTCCTGCGGCCCGAGGAGCACGTGGAGGGGCGCCTGGAGTCGTGCGGCCGCCCGGTGCTGTTCGTCGAGGCGCGGATCGTGGACGAGGAGGGCCGCGACGTCCCCGAGGGGGAACCCGGCGAGATCGTGTACCGGTCGCCGCAGTTGTGCGACGGCTACTGGGACAAGCCCGAGGAGACGGCCGCGGCGTTTCGCGACGGCTGGTTCCGTTCCGGGGACATGGCCCGGCGCGACTCGGAGGGGTACTTCACGATCGTGGACCGGATCAAGGACGTCATCAACACCGGTGGGGTGCTCGTGGCCTCCCGGGAGGTCGAGGACGTCTTGTACCGGCATCCCGCGGTGAACGAGGTGGCGGTGATCGCGCTTCCCGACGACACCTGGGGCGAGGCGGTCACGGCGGTCGTGGTGGCGGGGCGGGCCGTGAGTGAGGAGGAGCTCATCGGGTTCGCGCGTGAGCGGCTCGCGGGTTTCAAAACGCCCAAGCGCGTCTATCTCGTCTCTGACCTGCCGCGCAACGCCAGCGGAAAGCTGCTCAAGCGGGTCCTGCGCGAGAGGTTCACCGCCACCTCCTAAAGCCCCTCTGTCCGGTCCAGGGTCCCCCTCGGTGGTCGCCGAGGGGGACCTTCGTTACTCCGGGATATGTCCTGGCCAACTTTTTTCGGCCGACTGAAAATAAAACAGCTGGTGACCTTATATCCCCTACAGGGCAAGTGTTCGCTTTAACCTTCTCTTAGGTTTTTCGAACGGTAACCTGCTGCGACTATGACCGCCTACGCCTCCCCCCACCCCCCGGAGACCCGGCCCCGTAGCGCACGGCGGGCCCAGCGCAGGTCCGAGCCGGCCCCCGCGGGCATCCTCCCCTCCCGCCGCCCGATGCTGGCCGCGGTCGCGGCGGCCGCCCTGGCCCCCTTCCTGACGCTGCTGGTGCTCGTCTCCACCCAGTGGGAGCCCCTGCTCTCGCTCGACCGCTCCCTCGCCACGGCGCTGTACGAACGCGTCCACCCCGATCCCCAGTTCGCGCACGCGCTGGAGATCTGGACCGAGATGTTCGGCACCTGGGCCATGCGCATCGTGTCGCTGCTGACCGCCCTGTGGCTGTTCGTCCGACGCGAGTTCAGCACCGCGGTGTGGGCCGGTACAGCGGTCTTCCTGGCCAACCTGTTCGGGTTGATCACCAAGCTCGGCGTGGACCGCGCCCGGCCGGAGTTCGCCGACCCCATCACCGTCGGGGTGGGCCCGTCCTTTCCGTCCGGTCACTCCCTGATGGCCGCCACGGGCATGGGCATCCTGCTGTTCGCCGCGCTGCCGCTGCTGCGCGGCGTCTGGCGGCACGTCGCCTGGACCATCACGATCGGCATCGCGCTGAGCACCGCGCTGAGCCGGCCCATGCTCGGCGTCCACTGGTTCAGCGACATCTTCGCCGGTGTGAGCCTCGGCGTGTTCACCCTCGCCGCCACCATGCTGCTGTGGACCTTCCTCCCACCGGTGGCACGCAGGTGGGACCGTTCATCCCGATCCCCGCGTTGAGGCAATAGCCTGCTGGCATGCGTATCGTCATCGCCGGAGGACACGGGAAGATCGCACTGCGCCTGGAGCGGCTGCTCGCCGCGCGCGGTGACACCCCCGTGGGCCTCATCCGCAACCCCGACCACGCCACCGACCTCCGCGAGGCCGGTGCCGAGCCCGTGGTGATCGACCTGGAGAAGGCCACCGTCACCGAACTGACCGAGAAGGTGATGGGGGCCGACGCGGTGGTGTTCGCGGCCGGCGCCGGACCGGGCAGCGGCGCCGCGCGCAAGGACACCGTCGACCGGGCCGCCGCCCGGCTGCTCGCCGACGCCGCCTCCCTGGCGGGGGTGCGCCGCTACCTCATGGTCTCGGCCATCGGCGTGGACGACGGCCCGGCCCCGGGCACCGACGAGGTGTGGGCCGCCTATGTCGAGGCCAAGCGCGCCGCAGACGCCGACCTGCGCGAGCGCAGCCTCGAACTGGACTGGACGATCCTGCGCCCGGGTCGCCTCACCGACGACCCGGGAACCGGACGGGTCCGGCTCGCGCCCAAGGTGGAGCGCGGGGACGTCACCCGGGACGATGTCGCGGCGGTGCTGGTGGCCCTCCTGGACGAGCCGGCCTCGATCGGCCGGACGCTGGAGCTGGTCGGCGGGGACACCCCCGTCGCCGAGGCCGTCGCGGCGGCCACGGCCTGAGCCGTCCTCGCCTTCCCGGTGGTCCACTGGGACCACAGAGGGCATCATGGAGGGCGACGGCCCGGCGGGTTCCTCCCCGGCGAGCGCCGGGGAGCGTAGCGCTCCACGGGTACGAGCCGCCGCACAGGGCAGATGGGTACGGTTACAGATGAGCGTCACGCAGGTCGTGAGAGACAGCACCGTCGTCGAGCACGCCAAGGTCGCCGCGCAGCAGAAGCGCAGAATGTTCGTCGTGCAACTGCGCGTCAACACCTATGACGACGCGGCCAGCAGTGTCCGGCCGGGTCTGACCCGCATCCTCGAAGGCATCGAGGAGGCCGGCTGGCGGTTGGAGCAGACCTCCTACAGCCAGGGGGAGAACGGCGAGCCCGCCCAGTTGTTCATCTTCCGGCCCGAGCCGCCCGAGCCCGAGCAGCCCAAGGAACCCGAAGCGGCCCAGGAGCAGCACTCGGGACAGCAGCAGGCCTACCAGCAGCCGACCGGGGCCCACCAGCAGGACCACTACGGCTACCAGTACCCGGCCGGCCAGTACGGCCAGCCGGGTTATGGCCAGCAGTACCCCGGATACGGCCAGCAAGGCTACGGCCAGCAGTACCCGGGTTACGGACAGCAGTATCCCCCGGGATACGGCCAGCAGCAGTGGTGACATCGCCCAACGCCGCTGGTCCCCGCCCCCGGGCGGGGACCAGCGGCGTCTCCGGGCCGGAAAATCCCTGGCCGCGGCGGAGGATCGCGCGTTAGGCTCCGCGAGGCCACCACAGCACCCGCAGCCTCGGAGGAGACGATCACCCCCACCGGTCCCGCCCCCGTCACCATCCGCCCCGCCGTCCTCGACGACGGCCCGGCACTGGCCCTTCTCGACCACCGAACCTGGTCGTGGACGGTCTCGCCGGTATCGCGCTGGCCCGCCGACGCGGAGTTCTTCACCGACCCCGCCGAGACGCGCGACGTCACGGTCGCCGAGGCGGACGGCCAGGTCGTCGGGTACGTGCGCGTCCGCCCGGCGATGCGCCTCGACTCGGCCGCGCACGTCCAGGAGGTCGCGGGTCTGGCCGTGGCGCCCGAGGCCCAGGGGCGGGGAGTCGGCCGCAGGCTCCTCGACGCGGCCCGGAGCGTCGCGGTCGAACGGGGCGCCCGCCGCCTCACCCTGCGCGTCCTGTCCACCAACGTCCGGGCCCGGGCGTTGTACGCGGCCGCCGGCTACCAGGTCGAGGGCGTCCTCAAAGAGCACTTCCTCCTCGACGGCCGCTACGTCGACGACGTCCTGATGGCCCTGGACCTGACCTGACCCCTAACCGGCGGCGGCCTCGGACGGCCCGCCACCGGCCCGTAGGAAGCGGCGCAGCAGCGCACCGAGCTCGGCGGGGCGTTCCACGTAGACCATGTGGCCGCAGTCCAGCACGGTCTCCTCCAGGTGCCCGCCCGAGCGCGCGCGGCAGTCGGCGAGAAACCCCGGCCGGACCAGGTCGGCGCGGCCCGCGACCACCAGGAGCGTGCGCAGCCCCGCCGGCGGTGTGACGTGCGGACGGACCATCTCCGCCCGCGCTGCCGCGACCGCCTCGGGGGCGAACCGCCAGCGCCAACGCCCGTCGTCCCCCTGGACGAGATGGTCGTCGACCTCGTCGTCGACGGCACCGGGCGTGGCATCGGGCCAGCTCGCCGCGCGGACCGCGCGCGCCTCGTCGGGATCGGCGAAGGAGGGCGCCGGTCCGGTCTCCCGCGTCGCCGTGGCCGCGGGCAGGCCGATGGCGGGGTCCAGCAGGACGAGAGCGCGGAGGCGGTCCGGCACGGCGTTGGCCACGTGCAGCGCCACCGCCGCGCCGAAGGAGTGGCCCACCAGGTCGACCGGTCCCGCGGGGAGCCCGTCCAGCAGCGCCGTGACGTCGGCGGCGTGCCGCTCCAGCGTCCACGGCCGCCGCCAGGTCGACCGGCCGTGACCGCGCAGGTCGGGCGCGTACACCCGGGCCTCGGGCAGCTGTTCGGCGGCGAAGCGCCGCCACCGGCCGCCATGGCCCTGGATCCCGTGCAGCATCACGGTGGGCGCGCCCGTCGGGGGCCCGAAGACGTGCACGTGGAGGGGGCTCTCGCTCATGCGGGAAGCATAGTCGGCCCGCTCTCGGGCGCCCCGCGCCGCCCGGGGTCGTGGCCGGCACCGCCGGGCCGCCCGTGCCGGGACCGTCGTGGCCGTGCGGGACGGCGCGCCCCGAGGCCCCGCGCTCCGTCCCTTCGCGTCCCCCGCGAAACCGCACAGGGCGCCCTTTCCCCGAGGCGGGACCCCGCCACCGCCCATGTCGCGGGGCGGCCGGCCCCCTCCGCCGCCCTCCCCACGACCGGCACGGAGGGGGAACGAATTCAGGGGAAGGTGACGAGGAGCTTGCCCGCGGCGGAAGGGGCCTCGGCGATCAGCCGGCGGATCTCCCGGAGGGGGCGGGCGCCCGACACGGCCGTGCGCAGTGATCCCGCGGCGATACCCCGGTAGGAACGGTCGAGCAGGGCCTGGATCTGCTCCCGGGAGGACGCGTGCACGATGTCGCGCAGCCGGAAGAGGTGGATCCGCCGCCCCGGGTGTTCCCGGAGGCTTCCCGCCGGAATCGGCCGGCCCGACAGCAGACCGTAGTGGACGAGTGACCCCCCCGGCCGGATCGCTCCCAGCAGCGTCGCCGCGTGCTCGCCGCCCACGCAGTCGAACGCGACGTCGACACCGGCCCCTCCGCTCAGCCGCCTGACCTCCTCCCCCCAGCCGGGAACGGCGGTGGACACCACCGCCGACCAGTCGGCGGGAGAGGGGACCCGGCGCCCGGTGGCCCCGCTGGTCAACCCGATGACCTCGATTCCCCGGGCGTCCAAGAGGGCGCGCAGCTGCCCTCCGATCGCCGACGTGGCCCCGTTCACCGCCGCGACGCGGACCCCGGCGTGCGCGTGCTCGTCGACCATGAGCAGGGCCGAGAGCGGGTTGACGTAGGCGAAGCAGGCGTCCTCCGTGGTGACGTCGTCCGGCACCGCGAAGCACCAGCGCGCGGGGGCCACCTTGTACTCCTGCCAGTTCCCCGCCGTCCCCAGGGGCAGCACGCGCCGGCCCAGAAGCTCCCGGGGGGCGTCCTCCCCCACCTCGACCACCTCTCCCACCCCCTCGAACCCCGGCACGAAGGGGTAGCGGGTACGCGAGGCGTAGGCGCCCGAGATCGTGACGAGGTCGGAGGGGTTGACGGTCGACGCCAGCATGCGCAGGCGCACCGAGCCCCCTTCGTCCAACGCGCCGGGTTCGACCTCCACCACGTCGACGACGGACGGTGGGGGTCCGGGTTCACGCGCCAACGCTGCCAGCATCCTCGATCCCCTCGTTCACCGGATCCCGCGCGGACCCTCCGCGCGCCCCGGACAGCAGGTCATGATGCATCATCCACGACGGTGAAGAGGGTCGATACGCCAAGCCCGCCCGCGGTGGCCATCATGGCCACGGCCGTTCCCCCCTCCCCGGCGCTCCGCTGCCGCACCAGCTGGCTGTAGACCCGGGTGACCAGGACCGCCCCGCTCGCCCCGTAGGGGTGGCCGAGCGCGATCGCGCCGCCGTTCCGGTTGACGCGATCGGGGTCGATCCCCAGCAGGTCCAGGCAGGCCAGGGTCTGCGAGGCGAACGCCTCGTTGAACTCCACCACGTCCACCCGGTCCAGTTCCACTCCTGGCTGGCGCGCCAGCAGCCTGCGGGTGGAGGCGACCGCGCCCACCCCGAGCAGGTTCGGATCCACCCCCGCCGCGGCGCCGTCGACGAAGGCCAGCACGCGCCGGTGGCCGAGGGCCCGGGCCCGCTCCATGCTCGTGACCAGCACCATGGCGGCACCGTCGTTGAGCGGGCACGAGTTGCCCGCCGTGACCGTTCCCCCCTCCACGAAGGCGGGACGCAGGCGGGCGAGCCGTTCCGGGCTGGAGCGCGGACGCGGGCACTCGTCCCGCTCCACCCGGGGGCCGAACTCTCCGAGGGTGGTGATCTCGTCGGCGAAGAGCCCCTCCTCTTGTGCCTGGACGGCGAGCCTGTGGCTCCTGGCGGCGAAGGCGTCCTGCCGTTCACGGCTGACGCCGTAGACCCGGGCGACGTTCTCGGCGGCCTCCCCCATGCCCGGGTCGCCCACGGAGTCGGGCGAGAACCTGGCCTTGTCGTAGAAGACGGGCATCCCCGTCCGGCCCGATGGCCGCCGGACCCGCCAGGGCGCCGTACTGACGCTCTCCACGCCGCCGGCGAGCACCACCTCGGCCGCCCCCGCCTGCACCAGGCGGCACGCCTGGTTGATCGCCTCCAGCCCGGCCCCGCACTGCCGGTCGACGGTCACCGCGGGCACGGAGAAGGGGAGGCCGGCGGTGAGCGCTGCCACCCGGGCGACGTTTCCGCCCGGCCCCGCGGCGTTGCCGGCGACCACCTCGTCCACCTGGTCCGCGGCGACGCCACCGTCGCGCAGAACCGCCGCGATCACCCCGGCGAGCAGGAACTCGGCGCCGACGTCCCGGAAGCAGCCGCCCGCCCGGCCGATCGCGGTCCTCCTGGCCGCCACGATGACGGGGGTTGTGGCGGGGTCACGGGATCCGTTGGACTCGATCATCCCTACCGGCCTCGATCCACTCGGTGAGCGTTCTCTTGCTGATCTTTCCGCTGGAGGTCAACGGCCACTGGTCGACGCTGTAGAACTCCCTCGGCACCTTGTGCCGGGGCAGGTGCCGCTCGACGTGTCGTCGCAGCTCCTCCTCTGCGAGGTGCCCGGCCTCGGACCGGCGCAGGACCGCGACCAGCCGGGTGCCCAGGTGGGGGTCTGGCAGGCCCAGCACCTGGACCTCGGACAGGGGGCGCGCCTCGCGGAGGGCGCCCTCGACCTCGGCGGGGTAGACGTTGTGCCCTCCGGAGATGAGCATCTCGCCCTCGCGGCCGATGATGTGCAGTGCCCCGCCCCGGAGGTAGCCCTGGTCGCCGACCGTGCACCAGGCGCCGTCCCGCCGAAACCCCGTCCCGTCGCCGGGGCCGAGATACCCCTCGGAGACGATGTCGCTGCGCACGAACACCGTTCCGCGCTCTCCCTCGCCCAGCTCCGCCCCGTCGGGGGAGCGGACGCTCACCTCGACGCCGGGAAACGGTTCCCCGACGTAGGAGGCGGAGTCGTGGAGGTCCGGGAGGGGGGCGGACAGGTCGGTCGTCGCGGTGGAGACGAAGTTGAGTTCCGACGCGCCGTAGTACTCGACCAGGAGGGCGCGGGGGGCGACGCGCGCCAGCGACGCCATCACGGAGCGGTCGAGTTTGGCGCCGCTGCTCACCAGGGTGCGCAAGCCCTCCAACGCCCCCGGGGAGTCGGCCGCCACGGCGAGGGCGCGCAGCATGGTCGGAACCCCCAGGAACCTGGTCGCCCCCCGATCGGTGACACCGCTGACGCAGTCGCGGGCGCGGAACCTGCGGGCCGAGACCAGGGTGCCGCCCGAGTACAGCGACTCGGCCAGGCCATAAAGGCTCAGCCCGTGGGCGAGCGGTCCAGGGGCCAGTGTCGTCTCGCCCGGCCCGGCGCGGAGCAACCGGGCGCTCGCCGGCAGGCTCCCCCGCCATGAGCGCCGGGTGCGGGCGAACGCCTTGGGCGCGCTGGTGGTCCCCGATGTGAAGCCGATGAGGAGGATCTGGTCGTCGTCGCGGTCCGCCAGTACCCGGCTCGCCGACGCCGCGTCCGTCCGCGAGGTCCACACGTCGAGGCGGTCGGTGCCCGGCGCCTCGACGCCCGCGGTCACGACCACGCGGCAGCGTCGGGCCTCGGCCAGGCCGGCCACGTCGGCGGAGTCGGTGACGAGGACGTCCGGCCCGAGCGTCGCCAGTACCGCGGCCGTCCGCCGCGACGGCCACGACGGGTCGAGTACGGCCGTCGCGCAGGTGGAGGCGGTGGCGCCGACGAAGGCCCGGACGAAGGACGTCGAGTTGCGCAGGGACAGCGCGACCACCCCTTGGGGCGGGCGGCCGGGCAGCAGCGCCCGCGTCCCTACGGAGAGGGCGTTGAGGCGGTGGGCGAACCCCAGCGCGCTGTCGGCGAGCTCGGCGAAGCCGACCGTCTCCCCGTCGATCTCGAAGGCGGGCCGCCCGGGCTGAGAGCGGGCGTGTCCGAGGATCTCCTCGATGATCGGCACGGCGCCTCAGGCCCCCAGGAGCCGGCGGTAACTGCGGTGGACGTTCACCGCGATCAGGGTCGCCACGACGACCTTGACGAGGTCGCCCGGCAGGAAGGCGAGCGAGCCGATCGCGGAGGTGGCGAGGGGCAGACCGGTGACCACGGCGGTCCAGGGAACACCGAAGAGGTAGATCACCAGCACACCACCGGTGAACACGCTGGCGCCGACCGCGAGGTAGCGCACCGCCTGGCGCTCGAACCTGATCGCCCAGTACTTCACCAGCAGGCCGATGACGATCGCCGCGGGGATCCAGCCGATCAGGTAGCCGCCGGTGGGGCCGAGCAGGACCCCCATGCCGCCCCGGCCGCCCGCCAGGATCGGCATCCCCGCGATGGACAGCACCACGACGACCGTGGCCGCCAGCCCGCCGCGCAGCGGGCCGAGCAGCGCGCCGGCGAGCATCACCCCGAGGGTCTGCACGGTGATCGGCACGGGAAGGATCCCGATGGCGATGGCGGGCACGAGGCCGAGGGCGGCGATCAGCGCCGCGAAGACCGCGGTGAGGACCGTGCTCTGCGTGGTGTCCGTTCTCTGCTGGGACATGGGAACCTCAGATCGGGTCGGAGCCGTTGGGAGCACGGAGGGCCCGCCGGGGGCCGTCCCGTTCTGTTCCTCGTTCGGCGGAGTCGTAGCATCGGGCGTCGATCGCCGAGGCGACCTCCGAGGCCGACTCCAGCGTCCTGACGATCAGGGGTACGAGCACGGCCATGGGGCTGTTGCCCAGGCCCCTGGCGTGCTGCGCCTCCCTGATCTCGAAGTACTTCGTGCGGATCTCGGGGATGAACCGCAGCGTCATCGACAGCGCGAGACTGACCTGCGCGGGGTTGAGTCCGACGTGGCGGAAGGGGCGCAGCAGGCGCTCGAACAGGTCCAGGGTCTCGCTGAAACCGGTGGTCAGGGTGACCGTGTAGGCCAGCACGCACAGGGTCAGCAGGCGCAGGGTCGCGGTGACCGCCTCGGAGGGCGACATGGCCAGGGCCATGGTCACGAAGACGACCGCGGCGATGATGAGCAGGCCGCTCATCGCACGCAGCAGCCGTGCCGCGCCCACCCGGGCGAATCCGGCGATCACCAGTGCGGCGGCGAGCGCGGCGAGCTGCGCTCCCGTGTCCCGCAGCAGGTAGACGCCGATGCCGGCCGCGAAGAGGAAGGCGAACTTGTACCCGGCGGGGACGCGGGCGAGGGGGCCGTTCTTCGTGGAGCCGCCGATCATCGGCACAGGTCCTCGTAGAAGGAGATGGCCGAGGGCGGGTCGCCGTCGAAGACGAGCGCGCCCTCGTGCAAGACGATGGCCCTGTCGTAGCCGGTGATCAGGTCCAGGTCGTGGGTGACGACGATGGCCCGCTGGGTCAGCGCGTCGATCCGCTGCTGGAGCCGGCGCTTGTTCCTGAGGTCCAGCATCGTGGACGGTTCGTCGAAGACGATCGTCTCCGGTTCCATGACGAGCACGGAGGCCAGCGCGACCATCTGCTTCTCCCCGCCGCTGAGCGCGTAGGACTCGCGGTCGGCCAGGTGGGACAGTTCCAGCTCGGCGAGGGCCTTCTCGACCGCCACCGCGGTCTCGGCCCTGCCCAGCCCCAGGTTCTTCAGGCCGAACGCGATGTCCTCCGAGACCACCGGCATGACGATCTGGTTCTCGGGGTTCTGGAAGACGAAGCCGACCTTGCGCCGCACCTTCTTGGCGTGCTTGTCGGTCGGGTAGCCGTCCACGGTGACGGTTCCCCGGGTCGGCAGGACCAGGGCGTTGAGCAGGCGTACCAGGGTGCTCTTGCCCGAACCGTTGAGCCCGATCACCGCGATCCGGTGTTCGTCGAGGCTCAGGTCGATGTCCTTGAGGACCGTCTTGCCGTCACGCTCGACGGTGACCTCGGAAAGACGGATCCGCGCGTTCGCGTCGCTCATCAGGCGTCCACGCGCAGGGAGTCGGCGACGTCCGGGGGCACCCTCAGGGCCGTCCTGTCCGGCGACACCCGCACCCAGGTGATGGTGACCTTGGCCGCGACGGCGGGCTCGCCGTCCCCTTCCGGTTCCCGCAGGACGGTGACGTCGAAGGTGAGCCGGGGACCGGCGACCCGGACGTCGCGGACGCGACAGGCGACGGTGTCGCCGAATCTCAACGGCCGCCGGTATTCGACCGACAATTCCTTGACGAGGAATATCAGGTCGCCGACTCCCGGCCGGGTCCGCTCGGCCAGTCCCCGTTCGGCGAGGAAGTCGTTCACCGCGTTCTCGCCGTAGACGACATAACGCGAGTTGTGCACGTTGCCGTGCATGTCGACGTCGGAGAAAGGGACCCGCATCAGACGGCACACCACCGGGGAACGCGGCGGAGTCCGCTCCCCTCGGACAGGCGCCCCCTGGAGTCGGGACGTTCTCGGCACGGAACTTTCATACAGGGGAGACCTTCACCAAAGAGGGGACGGCGTTGTGACCGGATGTCCGGGAAGGCGTTCCCCGCACACCCCGGGAGGCGTGGACGTGTGACGGCTCGACAGGCAACGAGAGCATAATTCATCCGCCTGGATACCACCATGGCCCGTGGCCTGGGAATTCCGAAATGGATCTCTATCTGTTCGGATACCGCACCACTGGATAATCCGCCGGACCTGGTTCCCTTTCCGCCGCCAACGGCGACGGGACCGTGAGCGGAAAGGGGCGGCATCCCCCACGCCAGGCGGACGGTTCCGGCCCCACGCGTCCGGCCCGCTCGATCGCGGCGGATATCGACGTCAGGGCCTCGCCGACCGCGTACCCCGTGGTCCCCGCATTCGCGGCCGGCTCATCCCGCCCGGCCACTCCCCGCGGCCCGCCCCCTCACCGGGCCGCCGTACTCCCGCGGCTCATCACGCCGGTCACGCGAGTGACGCCATGACGCGGTTGCCGCAACCGGACCTCCCCGACCTCCGGCGACAAGACCTTCGCGTTCCCCACCGGGAACACGACGGCGTGAGCGGGAGACGAGCGGACGGCGACCCTTCACGGCCGTGGATGACACGAGAACGGCTCTTCCAGACCGCCATGGCCGATTGACCGCTGAAGCCTTTCCCGCCAACCGGGCGGAGCTGGATCACCTTGGGGAAACGCTCGGAGGCCGACGCGATTCACGGGACGGTCTCACCCTCTTCCTACGGCCCACCGCCTCGCGCGCCCTGACCGTGGCCCTCGCCATGGAGATGAAGCGCGGTATCAGAGGATGTCCGCCACGCTTGGGGTAGACCAGGTTAAGCGGGACACGTGGAGCGTCCGGAATCGCGAGGAAAGAAACACAGGAGTTGATGTGCTGCTGCCCGACGAGTTCCGGGGCCACTCCCACCCCTTTGCCGGACGCTACCGCGACCAGCCATTCGTCGAAATTCCGACAGGTCACGGAGACACTGGGGCGACCATCCTCGGGCCAGTCGTCCAGGCTGACGGTTCCACTGACCTCGTTCAGAACGATCTCCTGGTCGGCGATCTCTCTCCAGCTCACCTCTTCCCGCTGGGAGAGATCCGATCGTACGGACACGGCCGCGATCTGCTTCTCATACGAGAGCGTGACGACTTCCAGTCCGGAAACATCCACCACCCCTCGCAGGATCGCCAAGTCGACGTCACCACAGTCGATGCCGGCAAACGGGGAGTCGCTCCGGTGCACCTGTACCGCAACCCCGGTCTCCTCCTCGAAGTCCCTGAAGAGCTTTTGCGGCCACTCCGCGGGGAATCCCCAGGTGAATCCGACACGGAGCGAGTCACCCCCCTGCTCAAGACGTAGGGCTTCCTCAAGCTGGGGCAGGAGGAACTGGATCCTGCGGTAGAGCGCCTCGCCGGCCGGCGTGAGTTCCACCTGGCGCGTGGTCCGCTCCAGCAGACGGCGACCGAGAAGCTCCTCCAGGCGCCGGATGTTACGACTAAGTGTTGACTGAGATACGTTCACCCTCTTCGCGGCACGGGTAAAATTCCGCTCACCTGCTATGGCCAAGAACCCACGTAAATGGTGCAGTTCGACATTCACAGCCGCCAGTATATACATTGACCTTTTATCGCCTTCTTGAAGTCCTACAGAACATACCGGTCCGGCGCAACGACTCCACCCCCAGAGAACCCCCCGGTAATCGCACCCGCGAAGAGACATCGGGAAGAAAAAGACTGTCGGACCAGGGGGATTCCGCTGTTTGTTCCACGTTAACCTCCCGGCCCACTTCTCCGACACTCTCCTCGTGATCTGCCGAAACAATTGCCGGCACCGTTACCCGATACCCGCACCTGAGGCATCGATGTAATTCACATGTCCTCAAGCGGCCATAAAGTAAACGAGAAGGCGGACACATCGGTCCGGTAACTCATCGACAGCCAACGTCGGACTTCCCGGAACCATTTTTCGCCCCCACCGTCTCCGGCCGGGTCATCGCGCACGGCCGGCCACGCGAACCGATTCGGCGGAAACAGCGGACACATTGACAACGCGTCGTCCGGAGAGAGCGGGAACGGCCACCCATCAACCGCTCGCAGCCATCAGCCGAAGACGTTCCCACGACGACGCCCGTGCCATTCACACCCGCGATACCGGTCCACCGCGGCGCCGTCGGAACACCCCCCGCAGTGTGCCCGGTCCGTCCCATTCCATCCGTATAGGTGAGGCGTCCTGCTTAGATCGCGGCTCTTTCCGCGCGGATGTTCACGCTGCTCGGACAGGCGATCCGGCTGAATCCCCGTCGCCTCGGGCTCCTCCCCCGAAGGCGCGTCGTCCCGAACATCGACGAGCCGGCTCCGGCAGATCCTTCGCAGCGCCCGGGAACACGGTGCGGTTCCACCACCCGGGTCCTTGGAACACCCCGACCGGCCCGGTGGAGCACGGGCGGCGCCCGACCCGCACCGCGACCGCCGACCACAGCGAGCGACCGCCGTCCGCCCGAGATCCGGGGCGGCCCGGTTTCACGTCTTCAGAGCCGAATCCGGCGGGAGGTCATGCCCGCCCACGGACGTGACGTGGGCGACCGGTCCGGCCGGCCCGCCCTCGGCCGGACCGGCCAGCACGCTGGAACCAAGAACTACGGCGACTCCGACACCGGTCGCCCGGCGACCGCTCTCCTCGCCCGTGGCGCCGCCGGCCCGCCTTCGGACGCGAGCACCGCGATCCCACCGTGAAGCGGCGCTCCGGGTCCCATCGAAACCGCGACGGGGCGCCCAGGCGAGGCGCGCCCCGTCTTAGCGAGGGGCGACCGGTCCACCCCGGCACCGGCCGCCCCTGCCAGGCTCCCCCGGTCTCAGGAACGGCTGCGGTCCGGCTCGATCCGGGCCGATGGACGCACCGCCTGGACGCGCGCGACGATCAGGGCCAGCACCAGCGTCGCGAACGCGACCCCAAGCGCCCAGCCGGGAAGCGCACCGGCGGCTGTCCCATGGTCCAGCAGCAGCCCTCCCAGGGCCGCGCCGGCCGCCGATCCCAGGTACATGGCGGCCATCTGGAACGCGATGATCGCCATGGCCTGCTGCTGACGGCCCTGGACGAGCAGATGTTGGAGGACGGGCACACTCGCCCACCCCGCGGCCCCCCACAAGGCGACCGCGACGATCCAGACGAGGACGTGGTCCAGGAACGCCAGGGCGCCCAGGGCCACGGTCAGGGCCACAACGACGACGGGGAACAGTCGCCGGGACCCCAGGGCGTCCACGGGACGGCCGATCAGGGCCGAGCCGGCCACACCTCCGATGCCCCACACCCACACCAGGGTGAACGCCATCGAGGCCAGACCGCGGTCGTCGGCCATGGGGACCAGGTAGGTGTACAGGCCCAGGCTCGCCACCCCGAGGAGGAAGGCCAGGATCACTCCCGCGGTGATCACGGGAGCCGTGAGCAGCCGCAGGTTCTCACCGACCTTCGCCACCAGAATGGTCGGGTAGGGTCCTCGCCGGGCCAGGACCGCGGCCATGCTGATGATCCCGATCGCCACGACCAGGCCCATCGTCCAACGCCACCCGGCCCACTGGCCGATGAGCATGCCGAGGGGCACCCCCGCCACGGTGCCCGTTGAAAGTCCGAAGGTCACCAGGGCCATGGCCCGGCCGCGCTCGTGTTCGGCCACCATGGCGGCGGCCGTGGCGGTCGCCACCGCGGTCAGGATCCCGGCGCCGACGCCGGCCAGCACCCGCGACCCGAGGAACACCATGATCTCGGGGGCCAGCGCGGTGATGAGGTTGCCGAGGTTGAACAGTCCCAGCGAGACGATCAGGGCGCGCTTGGTGGAGCCCGCGACGAGCGGGCCCGACAGCAGCGGGCCGGCAAAGGCGTAGGCCCCGGTGAAGGCGGTGACGCCCAGGCCGATGGCGGCCACCGACACCGCGAGCGAGTCCGCGACCTGGGGAAGGACACCGGCCAGTACGTAGGCGTCGATACCGAGCGAGATGGCCGCGGCGACCAGCGGCCAGAGTCGCAGGATCACTGCTCCACTCCCGATCCGCGCGTCTCGTCGTCGGACTCCTCGGCCCGTGCGGACTTGTAGCCGGACAGGACGGTGTCGATCAGCCCGGGAAAGCGGAGGTCCAGGTCCTCGGCCCGCAGGCTGATCATGCATTTACGTCCCTCGGCCCGCACGAAGGCGACGCCGGACTCACGCAGCAGGCTGGTGTGGTGGGTCAGGGTCGATCTGGGCAGATCGGGGCCGAGTTCGATGCTGTCCAGCTCTCCTTCCTCGGCGAGTTTGCGGACCATCTCCAAACGCAACGGCTCGCTCAGCGCGAACAGGACACGCGGCAGCGAGATCTCCCCGGTCTCAGGATGGACGTACGTGCGTACAGCGGCCATAGTCACCCCTCTCTCACAATTGTGCGACTATTGCCGCACGATCATAGTGCGAAAATATTCGCACAATCAATGGTTCCGCTCCCTGACGCGCCGGGCTGTGACCGGAGAAAGGCCGCGAGGGAGCCGAAGGAGGGGGAAGGGCCGGCCGGCGACCTGTCCACGGCCATGGCCGCGTTGCCCGTTGTGGACACATCAACCGAGGTCAGCGCTTCTTCGCCCACCCGAGCGGGCGCCCCTCCCGCCATCCGTCCTCCGCGGTCCGGATCGCTTCGGCCCGGACTGACCGACTTCGGCCACGGCCCCGTGGGCCAGGCACCGGGTCGTGGGGCGGACGTGGGGCTCCCCGGATCGAGGACCGCTCCCGGGCCGGTGGCCCATGAGGGAAGCGGGGCCCCGGCGCGTTGCGCGTCGAGGCCCCGGGAGGCCCGATCACCACGGCCGGCCTGATGGGACTGCGCCACCCCATCGGGCTGAGGCGCCAGCTCCGCCTTCCCCGGGACGACGCGGCCCCTCCTCACAGTTGGCGGCCCACACCCCGTGGAGTCACAGATCGAGCGTGATGTCGTAGGCGGCCAGCCAGGAGTTGAGCCCCAAGGCCATCTCCAGACCGGAACGGTCGTACTGGGCGCTCACCTCGCCGAGCGGGCTCGCCAGGAGGTTCTTCACCGCCACTTGGTCGAGCAGGGGCAGAACCGGCGACGAGGAATCGTCGAGCACCTCGGCGAGAGCCGTACGCAACCCCCGCTCGTAAGCCGGATCCTGGGTGGTGGGATAGGGGCTTTTGACCCGCTGCACGATCGACTCCGGCAACAGGTCCTTTGTGGCCGCGCGCAGGAGGCTCTTCTCCCGCCCGTCGAAGGACTTCATCTCCCAGGGCGCGTTGAACACGTACTCGACCAGGCGATGGTCGCAGAAGGGCACGCGCACTTCGAGCCCGACGGCCATGCTCATCCGGTCCTTGCGATCGAGCAACGTCTGCACGAACCGCGTCAGGTTGACATAGCTCATCTGCCGCATGCGGCGGTTGGTGCCGTCCTCCCCCGCGAGCACCGGCGTCTCGGAGATGGCCTGTGCGTAACTGTCCCTCAGGAACTCCGGCATCTCCAGCTTCCGTAGCAAGGCGGGATCGAAAAGCGACTTGCCGTCGAAGTACTTCCCCGTGGCGGACGTCAGCCAGGGGAAGGTCTCGGCCTCGACCGCCTCGGGGTCGAAGAACCAGCGGTACCCGCCAAAGACCTCGTCCGCCGACTCGCCGGACAGGGCCACCGTCGATTGTTCACGTACGGACTGGAACAGACGGTAGAGGGAGGGCCACATATCCCCCCAGTAGGCGGGCGGCAGGTCGAGGGCGCGGAGCACCCTGTCACGCAGGGAGGGGTCCGCCAGTTCGGCGCTGTCCATCACGATCTCGCTGTGGTCAGCGCCGATCCGGTCGACGAGATCACGGACGAACGGGGCGTCCGAGGAGCCTCTGACCGGGTCGGCGACGAACTCCACGCCGTGGTCGGCGAAGTCGACGGAGAAGGAGCGCACCGCCCCTTCGCCTCTCGCGCTCAGCTTCTGGGAGGCCAAAGCGGTGATGACGGAGGAATCGAGACCGCCCGAGAGCAGAGAGCACAGGGGGACGTCGGAAACGGTCTGACGCTCGACGATGTCGTCGAGCAGCGCTCGTACGGTCTCGATCGTCGTCTTCAGGTCGTCGGGGTGCTCCCGCGCTTCGAGGGCCCAGTATGTACGCCTGCTCAAGCCCTCTCGACGCACGCGCACCAACTGTCCCGGACGCACCTCGTACATCCCGGCGAAGACACCGCTCCCCGGCGTCTTCACCATTTCCAGGACCTCCCGGAGCCCTTCGGGGCCGACCCTGCGGGGCACAGCGGGGTGCGCGAGTATCGCCTTGGGTTCGGAGCCGAAGACGACGCCGTTCGCGGTCGGGAAGTAGTACAGCGGTTTGACGCCCATACGGTCGCGGATCAGCACGAGAGTCTGGGCCCGTTCGTCCCACACCGCGAAGGCGTACATGCCGTTGAGGTGGTCGACGACCCCTTCTCCCCATTCGAGGTAACCGCGCAGAACGACTTCCGTGTCACTGTGCGTTCTGAAGGTGTGTCCGCGTCCCTTGAGTTCGCGGCGCAGCTCCTGGAAGTTGTACACCTCTCCGCTGTAGGTGAGGCAGGCCAGGACCCTGCCCCCCTCCTCGGCCACCATGGGCTGCCGGCCGCCCTCCAAGTCGATGATGGAGAGCCTGCGGTGGCCGAGAGCGACGTGCTCACCCGTCCACATGCCCTCTGCATCGGGGCCTCGGCAGGCCATGGTCCTGGTGACGGCCTCAAGCGTGGCTGTGTCCCGGCGGACGTCACAGTTGAAATCCACCCATCCGGCGATTCCGCACATGGTCGGCTCCTTGGTCCGGTGTCATCGGAGTTCTGGGTCTGTGAAAGAGCGGAACGCAGGCGAGATATTCACCCGAGACGCTCCCAATCGACTTCTTCCAGGACGGTCCTGCCATTGGGAAAATAGCTGACGGGACCTGTCACATAGGCGCGGGCCTCCATTTCGTTCAGGAGGCGCTGCAGGGCGAAGGCGTCGCTTAATCCGGCGAAAGGAATGTTGGGATCTCGGCCACTGGCGACATATCGTGTGACGTCATCGACCATCCTGCCGAGCTTGACGACCGTCTCGGCCCCCTTGGGGACGGCACGCAGTCCGGTATCCAGTTCGTGGACGACCACGTCTCCCGCACCGGTGCGCCGCCAGACTCGCAACCGGTCGGCATCCCACACAGGGGTGTCGTATACGGCGTTCGCGTAGAGCAGATCACCTGAGCGATCACGGAACACGAAATCGATCTCGCGCTTACGGGTGATGTTGACAAAACTGCTGTAGCCACTTACCACGCCGCTGCCGAGTCGGGCGGAAATCGCCACACTATCGAGCACGTCGTGACCCGATACAGAGAAATCCGACCGTACCCCGAGAACGGTTTCCAGGGACATCGGTGTCCCTGCTCCACAGATCCATTGGAGCAGATCGAGCGGATGTATGATCTCGCTCGACACCCCACTGGTGGGACGGTGATCGTTAATACGGTCCTTGCCCCAGGTGAAGTGGGCGCGGACAAGTGTCAATCCGTCCTCGCGGACGAGATCGCGGAGGAGCATGGTCGTTTCCGCGTAACGTTCCACCAGGTCCATACAGAACCCTGAGACCTTCCTGAGAGCGGACTCCACAGGAGTGAGGTCATCACCGGAGGTGACCAGCGGCTTCTCCGCCAACACGAAACCGTCGAATCCCGAGAGCGCCCGCAATACTTCCGCGTGCGCCAGATCGGGCACCGTGACCACGGCGACGTCCGGGCGGAAGTCCTCAAGCGCTTCGTCGATGAATCGGTAGTACGGGATGGGCACGTCCTGGCGGGTACGTCCGACGTAGGAGAACTCCACCGGAGTTCCCGTGTTCTCGAAAGCCTTTTTGAATCGCCGGCCCGCGTATCCGAGGCCGATGATGAGAACCTTTGCCACTCAACAACCTCTCACGTCCAGATAGAGCAGATCCTCACCGGTCGGCGCGAACCCCAGGGATCGGTACAGCGGAGCACCATCTCGCGTGGTCTGGAGGACGACGCTCTCGGCTCCGGCCTCGCGGAGCCAGCACAGCGCGTCGTCCATCACTCTTCTGCCGAGCCCCTGGCGGCGGGCCGACGGATCGACCACGACCGTCTGCACCCAGCCCACCCGCCCACTGGGGCAACGGGCGGTGGGAGCCCGATGGTCGACAACAGCGATCGCGCAGGCGAGGAGGCTCCCAGGGGAGCCGATGACGCCCACCCGCACCGTGGGCACGCTGCCGGCCGTCACCGGTTCAAGCCACTTCCGGTAGGCCTGCCTCCACACTTCTTCGTCTTCTGGAGTGCGCGCCGTGTACGGACCTTCGCCCGTACTGAGCAGATACGCGCGCAGCCGCACGAGTTCGTCGATGTCATCTGCTGTCGCATGCCGCGGCAGCGGGTATCCATTGCCCCTCACGGCGGTCACTTTAGGCATTACCGAGCAGAAGCAGAAATGCCACACGAAGCGCATCTATGCATGCGATAAATAAATGCAGTTCAAGCTTCGCCGCTTCTTCCCAGAGTTACGTTTCCCCACTTCCGGCAACGGCGCCGAGATCGCCGGGCCGTACGGATCCTCATGGACGCACACGCCACCTCATGGTTTCTCATCTTCAATCTTCGGCGCCCGATGGGGTTACAACAGAATCCGCGGAACCGCCGGAGAAGCAGGCACAGGGAAATGGCAGGTCCTCGTTGACCTGGATTCTTCGCCCGACCTTCCGATGTTCATCGGAACTTACCCTCTCCCCTCCCGGGCCTCTGGGACCGTTCTCGACTCCCGTCGGCCGCCCACATCGGCGACCTCCAAGCTCCTCTCACCCCGCCTGCACGCACCAGAGAAATCCTCTCTTTCACCAGGAGTCGGTTCCGGCCACCGGAACACAGACCGGTTGCGTCTCACCGTCGGGACGGAAAAACGATCCGCACGCCCCCTTCGGAGGCATACGTTTTCCGCCCACTCACGCTGATTCACCCTCGGGTAAACCAACAGACCCGCACTGTTCGCACGCCTCCCCCAGCTCCTAAGAAAGACCTGCATGCCGTCGACCCGCTACAGCTGGAGTTATGCGGATAGTCCATGACCGCTCTCGGTTTGCATTTCCCAGGAGTCAACAGCTCACCTACATTCATTCCGGCAGAACGCGCGACGGAGATTGGAGTTACCGTGTTCGGCTATGTAGATTTCTTTTCCGAGGAGATAGCCAAGCTCAAGCGACAGGGCGGATACCGCACTTTCCTGGAGATCGAGCGCCAGGCGGGCCGCTTCCCCTCCGCCCGAACCTCTGACCTGGGCCGGGAACGGCACATCAGCGTGTGGTGCAGTAATGACTACCTGGGCATGGGACAGCACCCCGCGGTCCTGACTGCGATGAAACAGGCCATCGACGAGGCCGGCGCCGGCAGTGGTGGATCACGCAACATATCGGGCAACAACCGTTACCACGTGGAGCTGGAACGGGAACTGGCCGACCTCCACGGGATGGAGTCGGCCCTGGTCTTCCCTTCCGGCTATGCCGCGAACGACGCCGCGTTGACCGTCCTCGCGGGCCGACTGCCGAAGTGCGTGGTCTTCTCGGATGAGCTCAACCACGCTTCGATGATCGCCGGTATCCGGCACAGCAAGGCGGAGAAACATGTCTTCCGGCACAATGACGTCGACCACCTGGAAGAACTGCTCGCCGGAACCGATCCCGCGCTTCCCAAGCTGATAGCGCTGGAGAGCATCTACTCCATGGAAAGCGACGTCGCTCCGCTGGCGCGGGTGGCCGAACTCGCGGAACGGTACGGCGCCTTCACCTATCTCGACGAGGTGCACGCCGTGGGGATGTACGGTCCACGGGGAGCGGGCAAGGCCGCCGAGCAGGGACTCGCCGGGCGTTTCGACGTCATCCAGGGAACCCTGGCGAAGGCGTTCGGCACCGCCGGTGGATACATCGCGGGACCCGATTCCGTCATCGACGCCGTTCGCAGTTTCGCCTCCGCCTTCATCTTCACCACCTCTCTCCCGCCGGCCGTCGCCGCGGGGGCACTGGCCGCGGTCCGGCATCTCAAGCGCTCCGACCACGAACGCAGATCGCTCCAGGAGCGCGCGGCCCTCCTACAGGGGTTGCTGCGGGAGCGGGCGATCCCGGTCGTGTCGGAGGCCGCGCACATCATCCCCGTCCTGGTGGGGGATTCGCTCAAGTGCCGCCAGGTGGCCGCCGAGTTGCTGGACCGACACGGGTTCTACGTCCAGCCGATCAACGCACCGAGTGTTCCCGTCGGAACCGAACGACTGCGGGTGACCCCCACGCCCCTGCACAGCGACCGTGAGGTGCTCGCGTTCGCCGACGCCTTGGACTCTGCCTGGGAGAACGCGGGCCTTCCGCGCGCCCTCGCCCAGGCCGCGCTTTAAGCACTGGCCCGGCCCTGTCTTCCCCAAGGGAGGTATCCCACCATGAGCAAGGACGTCGTCGTTGTAGCGGACCCGCTGCCCGAATCCGTGTTGGAGCCGTTGGGCGACTTCGAGGTTCGGTTCTGTGAGGGCAGTAACCCCTCCGCGCTGAAAAACGCGCTCCCCGACGCCAGCGCCCTCCTCGTCCGGAGCGGAACGCAGGTGGACCGCGGTGTTCTCGCCGCCGCCCCGAATCTGCGGATCATCGCCCGGGCGGGAGTCGGAGTGGACAACATCGACGTGGAGGCGGCGACGCGGGCGGGGGTCCTCGTCGCCAACGCGCCTCGGTCCAATGTGCTGAGCGTCGCCGAGCTCACCATCGGACTGATCCTCACCGGGCTGCGTCACGTGTTCCCCGCGAACGCGGCCCTGCGGGCCGGCCAGTGGAACCGGAGCCGGTATCAGGGACGGGAGCTCGCCGGAAGCACGGTGGGGCTCATCGGGCTCGGACATGTCGGCACGCTCGTCGCGGAGCGCCTGCAGCCCTTCAATGTCAGCCTTCTCGCCTACGACCCCTTCGTATCGTCCGCGCACGCCGCCAGCGTCGGGGCGCACCTGACCGATCTGGACAGCCTCATGGCGCGCAGTGACATCGTCTCGGTCCACGTTCCCAGAACCCCGGAGACGAGAGGTCTGATCGGAGGACGCGAACTCCAGTTGGCGAAGCCCTCCCTGTTGCTGGTGAACACCGCGAGGGGCGGAATCATCGATGAGGGCGCCCTGAACACCGCTTTGAAGGAAGGCAGTATCGCGGGCGCCGCACTCGACGTGTTCGAGATCGAACCAGCCGTCGGCAACCCGCTGCTCAACCACGAGTCCGTCCTGGCGACGCCTCATTTGGGGGCCAGCACCCGTGAGGCGCAAGAGAGGGCGGGCCGAGAAGCCGTGGCCGCCGTCGTCCAGGCGCTGACGAACCAGCCGGTGCCCTCCGCGATCAATCCGTCCCTACGCCCCGGGTAGCCGTCCGGGGGCGGCGCGCCAGATCGAGGGGGCCGTGGCGGGCCGCGTCGACCGGGTACGTCCCCACGCTTGCCCGATCGCTCCACCGGTGCTCGACCCGGGTGGCCCCCAGCAGAAGGGCGTGAACCCGAGGGGCTGTGGTCGGGCTCCGTGAAACCCGCGGGGCCTCGCCCCCGTCACCGCCCGCAAGATCTCGCGGGCACGGTCCGGACCGGCCGGACGTGTCCCTCCTGGGCTGCTCCCCGACAGTGGGAGCGGTTCCGGCGAGCACGGTTCCCGCCGCCGGGGCGCCCGCCTCGCAGAGCCCACTGACGGGGACGGCCGAGTGATCACTCGGCCGTCCCCGTGCGCACCCGTCGACCGTCCTACTCGGCCGCGCGCCGCGAAGCGGCGTCGCCGGTGGCCGCGACCCCGATGGGGCAGCTCTGTCCCGTGCCGCCGACCCCGCAGTAGCCGTTGGGGTTCTTGGCGTCGGACAGGTACTGCTGGTGGTAGTCCTCGGCGAAGTAGAACGGGCCCGCCGCGGTGATCTCGGTGGTGATGGATCCGTACCCGGCGCGGGTCAGGACCGGCTGGAAGGCGTCACGGCTGGATTCGGCCGCCTCGCGCTGCTCCTCGGAGTGGTAGAAGATCGCCGACCGGTACTGGGTGCCCACATCGTTGCCCTGGCGCATGCCCTGGGTGGGGTCGTGGCCCTCCCAGAAGACCTTGAGCAGGTCGGCGTAGGAGATACGGGCCGGGTCGAACACGACGCGCACCGCCTCGGTGTGGCCGGTCAGCCCGCTGCACACCTCCTCGTAGGTGGGGTTGGGCGTGAAACCGCCCTGGTAGCCCACCGCCGTGGTGATGATGCCGTGGTCGGCACCGATCCGCCAGAAGGTGCGCTCGACCCCCCAGAAGCAGCCCATGCCGAACTCGGCGATCTGCGCGCCGGGCGGGTAGGGCGGGGCGAGCGGGGTGCCGAGCACCTCGTGACGGCCGGGGACCGGCATCGGGGTGTCCCGTCCGGGGAGCGCGTCCGCGGCGGTGACCATCGTCGTCTTCCTGAAGCCGAACATGTCTCCAGGCTATCCACGGCGCACCGGGGTTCCCAGTCCGTCCCCCGGGGGTGGGGACAGGTCCACCCCCGATCCGGTGGCTGGCCGTCGTGTCCTCCGCCCGCCTCCCGTCTACCTTCGTGACCAGGGGGAATCCGTGGAGACGGCCCAGGGCCGGGAAGGGGGAGACATGGGATGGCGCGTGCGGAGCACGATGCCGGCCGTCCTCGTCACGGCCGTCGTCCTCGCGTCGGTCACCGCGGGCCCCGCCGCGGCACTCGCCGACCTGCCGCAACGGCCGCGACCGCTCACGGCCGCGGAGGTGGGCGGGTTCCTGGACACCCGCGTGCCGCGCCTGCTCGCCGAGCACGACGTTCCGGGGGCCGCCGTCGTGGTGGTCACCCGCGAGGGCCAGCTCCTCACCCGCGGCTACGGTCAGGCGGACGTCTCGGCGGGTACGCCGGTCGATCCGGAACGGACCGCGTTCCCCCTGGACTCGGTGGTCAAATCGGTCACCGCGACGGCCGTCATGCAGCTGGTGGAACGCGGGCGGCTCGACCTGGACGCCGACGTCAACGACGTCCTCACCGAACTCCACGTCCCCGACACCCATCCCGGCCGGCCGGTGACGCCGCACCACCTGCTCACCCACACCGCGGGTTTCGAGGACACGCTCACGGGGGCGATGCCCGCGGACCCCTCCGGCGAGGTCCCGCTCCCCGACTACCTGCGCTCGCGTCTGCCCGCTCGAACCCACCCGCCCGGCGAGGTCGCGGCCTACTCCAACTACGGTTACGCGCTGGCCGGCCACCTCGTCGAGGCGGCGTCGGGGCTGTCCTACGAGGACTACGTCGCCCGGCACGTGTTCGCCCCGCTGGGGATGGCGCAGGCGGAGGTCGGCCGCCCCGCCGAGGTGGCGGACCGGCTCGACCTGGCCCGCTCCTACGCCCCCGGCCCCGGCGGCTGGGTGGAGGTCGGCCGCGGGGGCGACAACGTGGTGCCGGCCGGTGGCGGTTACGCGACCGTGGAGGCGGTGGGCCGGCTGTTGCGGGCCCACCTGGGCGACGGGGAGCTCGACGGTCGGCGCGTCCTGTCCGAGACGAGCGCGCGGGCGATGCGGGAGGCCCGGTTCACCCACCATCCCGCCCTCCCCGGCGTCGGATACGGGTTCGAGCAGCTGCGCGGCGGCACCGAGCCGATGGTCGGGCACCGCGGCGACGGGCCGGGGTCGCACGGGCTGTTCGCCCTGTTCCCCGAGAGCGGCGTGGGCCTCTACGCGGTGCAGAACGGGGACGGTGCCGCGGAGGGGGACCGTACCGTCCGCGACGTCGTGGTCGCGGAGTTCGCCGAACGCTTCCTGCCCGGACGGCCGCCGGGAGACGCCCCCGGGCCCGCCGGCGACACGACCGGCGTGGCCGGGGTCTATGTGACCGCGCGGATCGGCGAGGGCGGGGTGGCGCGGGCGGCCGGCCTGCTGGACCACCGCGTGGTGGCCGCCGGGACGGGCGGAGGGCTCGTGGTGGACGGCGTGGCCTGGCGTCCGGCCGGCGGGGACGTCTTCCGTTCCCGGGAGAGCGGTGAGCTGCTGACCCTGGTGCGTGACGGCTCCGGCGCGGTGATCGGTCTGGGGTACGGGGCGGCCCCCTCGACCACCTACCTGAGGGTGCCCTGGCAGGTGGCTCCGCCGACGCTTCTCGTCGCGGCGGCCGCCGGGCTGCTGGCGCTCGCCAGCGTGGCGCTGTGGCCCCTCCACGCCCTGCGGGGAAGGGGGCGCGACCGTCGTGGGAGCGGGGACGGCCGGGCGGCGACGCTCACCGCGGTGTCCGCGGCCCTCACGGCGCTGGCGGGGGTGCTGTCCGTCGCCCTCCTGGGCGCCTTTCCCGCGGGTTGGAGCCTGGTGACGCGGCTGGTCATGTCGGGCTCGCCGCTGCCCGCGCTCCCGTTGACGGCGGTGGCGGTGCTGGGGTGGGTGATGGCCGCGTTCGCGGTCACGGCCTGGTGGCGGAGGCGGTGGTCGCGGCTCCAGCGGTTCCACTACGCCCTTATGGCCGTGGGAGCCCTGCTGGTGGCGCTGGTGGGCTGGGAGGCCGGACTGGTGTGGCGTCCTCTGGGCTGATCCGGATGGGGCGGCCGCATCCTGCCCCGCTAAACAGAACAGTTAAGTTTTTTTCATTATTCACTTGTGAATAATTCCAATACTCTGAAACACGTGTCCGAGATAAACCGTGGTGCCCTGTTTGGTGTTGGCGCCTACCTCCTGTGGGGGCTTGTCCCCCTCTACTGGCAGTTACTCGTCCCGTCCTCCTCGCTGGAGATCCTCGCCCACCGGATGGTGTGGTCATTGGCGGTGGTCCTGGCGATCCTGTTGGTACGGCGGCACTGGAGGTGGATGGCCGAGGTCGTCCGCAGCCCGCGACGGTTGGCGCTGATCGCCTGCGCCGCGTTCATGATCTCCATCAACTGGGGTCTGTTCATCTTCACCGTGAACTCCGGGCACACCCTTCAGGCCGCACTCGGCTACTTCATCAACCCCCTGGTCAGCATCGCCCTGGGGGTCCTGGTGTTCTCCGAACGGCTCCGCCGCGCCCAATGGGCCGCCGTGGCCCTGGGAGTGGTCGCCGTCGTCGTGCTCGCCTTCGATTACGGGCAGCCGCCCTGGCTGGCCCTGGGGATGGCGTTCTCCTTCGCCGCCTACGGCCTGGTGAAGAAGTTCGTGCGGCTGGACGGTCTGGAGAGCCTCACGATGGAGACGCTGGTGCTCTTCCTGCCCGCGCTGGGCTACGTCCTGGCCCTCCAGTTCACCGGCGACGCCGCGTTCGGCCACGTCTCCGTCGCGCACACCGCGCTGATGGTGGGGTCGGGCCTGGTCACCGCGGTCCCGCTGCTGCTGTTCGGGTTCGCCGCCTTCCGCATCCCCTTGAGCATGGTCGGTCTGCTCCAGTTCATCGCCCCGGTGCTGCAGTTCCTGTTGGGCTGGCTGGTGTTCGGGGAGGAGATGCCCGCCGGACGCTGGATCGGGTTCGCGATCGTGTGGGCCGCGCTGGTGGTGTTCGCGGTCGACATGGTGCGGACCACACGGCGCGCCTCCCGCGGGCGCGCGGCCGTCGCGGCTGAGGGACGGCCCGAGCGTGCCGCGACGGGGCGGGGCTGAACGCGGCGGTCACGAGGGGGGCGGGGGGACATCGCCGCGCCGGGGGTCGCCTCGGTCGAGGTCTCCCGGCCCCAGGTCGTCCCAGCCCCGGTCGGTGCGGGGCCCCGGCTTCCCGGTGGCCCGCTCCCGCTCCTCGCCGTGCAGCCCCTCCGTGCCGCTGGCCCCACCCCGAGGCTCGTCGTCCTCCATGTCGACCAGTGTGTCCCCCTGGAACTCCCCCTCGTGGGTCCCGGCGACGGTGTACTCCTCGTAGATGAGGATTCCGTCCTCGCCGACGTCGACCTCCTCGGCGCCCTGGGCGACGTCGACGCGCGCGTCCTCGGGGATCATGTACCCCTCGGGCACCTCGTCGGGGTCCCCGTCGGGCGCGGGGTCGAGCGTGTCCCGCTCGTCCGGGCGCTGACCGGGGACGGCGGGACGGATTCCGTAGTGCCGGTAGACGAGGTGCTCCTGCTCGGCGGAGATGTGCCGATCGGCACCGAACTCGGGGGCGGTCGTGATGGTCTCCCTGTCGAAGGGGACCTGGACGTCCTCCCCCGCCATGCGGGCGACGCCGATGGGGACCAGGGACTCGTGCCGGCCGAGCGGCCCCGTGCGCACGGCCGCCCAGACGGGCGTGTCGGTCTCGTCGTCGAAGTAGACCTGGCCGATCCGGCCCACGCTGTCACCGTTCTCGTCCAGCAGCCTGTGGCCGGTCAGGTGCTGTGTCCGCGGTCTCGCTGTCACGGTGCTTTCCTCTCCCAGGGGCGGGGTGTCGGTCGGCGGTCCCAGGGCCCGTGACCTTCTTCCAGAACCGCACGAGACTGGCAGTACCCGACCTTTCTCCGCGAAATAGCCCTTATTAGGGGAGCGATACCGAGAAAGGGGCACGGCGTGACCCCCACACCGCCGAGAACACGGAACGCGGCCGGAGGAGCACGCTCCGCCGGCCGCGTCCACGGGAAGGACGGTGATCAGCCGCTGCGCTCCACGACGTAGTCGCACAGCGCCTCGAACGCCCTGCGCGCCGGGACATCCGGCAACGTCGCCAGCTCGGCGCGGGCCTTGTCCGCCCACGCCCGAAGGTCCGCGTAGGCCATCTCCATCGCCGGGTGGGCCCGCAGGAGCTCCAGCGCCTCGGCGGTCTCCGCGTCGTCGAGCGGGCGGCCCAGCAGCGAACGCAACCGCGCGTGCTCGGGCTCGGAGCCGCGCAGCGCGTGGAACATCGGCAGGGTCAGCACGCCCTCGTGCAGGTCGGTCCCCGGCGTCTTGCCCGACTCGCCCGGGTGGCTGGCGACGTCGAGGATGTCGTCGGAGAGCTGGAAGGCCATGCCCAGCGCGTCACAGGCCCGCGTGATCGTCTCCACGATCTGCGGGTCGGCCTTGCCGAAGGTCGCGCCGAACTGGGCGGAGGAGGCGATCAGCGACGCGGTCTTGTCGGCGATGACCTGGAGGTAGTGCTGGAGCGGGTCGACGCCCTCGGCCGGTCCGGACGTCTCCAGGATCTGCCCCTGCACCAGCCGGCCGAACGTCCTGGCCTGCAACCGCACCGCGTCGGCCCCCAGGTCGGCCAGCATCTCCGAGGCGCGGGCGAAGACGTAGTCGCCGACGAGGATCGCGATCTTGTTGCCCCAGCGCTGGTTGGCGCTGACCTCGCCGCGGCGCATCGTCGCCTCGTCCATCACGTCGTCGTGGTAGAGCGTCGCGACATGGGTGAGCTCGACCACGGCGGCGGCCGGGACCAGCTCGGGGGCCTTCGGGTTACCGAAGTACGCCGCCAGCAACACCAGGGTGGCCCGGAACCGCTTGCCCCCTGCCGACAACAGATGTGACGCGGCCTCCGTGAGCAACGGATCGCTGGCGGTGACGGTCTCGTGCAGCACTTCCTCGACACGGTCGAGAGCCGCCTGAACCTCCCGAGCAAGGGCCTCGTCGATACTCGGCAGAGCGAGGAAACCGCTCGGGACAGCACCGCTCACCTGAAAGCTCCACACGTCAGCAGGGCGCGCGATATCCCCTTAACGGGCATACCGCGCGCTCTCGGGATGAACAAAACCGTCTAGCCAAGTTATCGGACCCGGATTGAACAGCCAAAGCCACGCACCGCGCGGCCCCGCTCACCGGGCGAACATGTCCGTGGGCGCCTCCCCCGCGACCTCCGCCTCGGCCGGCTGGGGCAGCATGGTGTCCAGGACCGGTCCCGGGTAGACGCCCAGGAACACGGTCGCGGCCACCCCGACCGCGATCACGACCCCGGTGGGGCCGCCCGGCCTGAGCACCCGGGGTCCCTCCTCCGCGGGCTCGGCGAAGAACATCAGCACGATGATGCGGACGTAGAAGAACGCGGTGACCGCGCTGCTGAGCACGCCGATGACGACCAGCGGGGTGGCGCCGGCGGCGACGGCCGCCTCGAACACCGCGAACTTCCCGATGAAGCCGCTGGTCAGCGGAATGCCGGCGAACGCCAGCAGGAAGAGGCCCAGCGCGCCGGCCAACACCGGGGAGGTCCGGCCGAGCCCCGCCCACTGGGTCAGGTCGCCCGCCTCGCCGCCGCCCTCGCGCGAGCGCACCAGCGTGACGACGGCGAACGCCCCGACCGTGGTGAACCCGTAGGCGGCCAGGTAGAACATCGCACCGGCCAGCCCCTCGGGGCTCGCCGCGATCACCGCGGTGAGGATGAAACCGGCGTGCACGACGGAGGAGTAGGCGAGCAGCCGCTTGATGTCGCGCTGGGTCACCGCGATGACCGCCGCGGCCACCATCGTCAGGATCGCCACCACCCACATCATGGGTCGCCACTCCCAGACGGAACCGCCGAAGGGGACGTAGAACACCCGCAGCAGCGCCCCGAAGGCGGCCACCAGCGTGCAGGAGGCCATGAGCGCGGTGATCGGGGTGGGGGCTCCCTGGTAGACGTCGGGCTTCCAGTTGTGGAACGGCACCGCGCCCACCTTGAACAGCAGGCCCACACCTGCCAGGGCGATCCCCGCCAACAGCAGCGGTTCGCCGTTGGCGATGACGCCCGCGCCACCGCCGGCGACGGCCTCGGCGACGTCGGCGAAGTTCACCGAGCCCGCGTACCCGTAGACCAGGGCGATCCCGAACAGGAAGAACGCCGAGGAGAACGCGCCCAGGAGGAAGTACTTGACCGCCGCCTCCTGCGAGAACAGCCGCCGCCGACGCGCCAGGCCGCACAACAGGTACAGGGGCAGGCTCATGACCTCCAGCGCGATGAACATCGTGAGGAAGTCGTTGGCCGCGGGGAAGAGCAGCATGCCCAGCAGCGCGAACAGCACCAGCGGGTAGACCTCGGTGTGCTGCGAACCCGCGAGGACGTGTTCACGCTCCTCCTCGCTACCGGGCACCGCCGCGGCCTGCGCGGCGAAGGAGCTCTCCTCCTGACCGTGCTCGGCGATCAGCAGCAGGCTGGCGAGGGCGAGCACGAGGATCGTGCCCTGGAGGAACAGCGTGGGCCGGTCGACCGCGACCGTGGCGAAGGCCACCACGATCCCGGCCCCGTCGGCCGGCAGGGCCCCCACCAGCGAAACCGTCAGCACGAACGCGAGGAGCACCGCGCCCAGCGCCAGGACGAGCTGGGTGACCCTGCGACGGGCGCGGGGCACGAACGCCTCGGCGAGCACCCCGAGCACGCCCGCGGCGAAGATCACGAGCATCGGTGAGAGCAGCCCGTAGTCGATGTCGGGCGGCCCCTGAGTGATGACGGGCGCCGCGAGCGTGGTCTCCAGCGCCGAGTAAGCCGCGTGGTTCACTCGCCCGCTCCTTCCTGCCCGCCGGCGACCTGGTCGAGCGCCGGAGCGGGATCGGTGACGTCAATCTGCTGCATGGTCTGCTCGACAGCCGGGTTGATGACGTCGAGCAGCGGCTGGGGGTAGAGGCCGAACAGCACGATCAGCGCGATGAGCGGGCCGACGGCCCACAGTTCGCGCCCCGACAGGTCGCGCGGGGCCGGCCTGTCCTGGGGAAGCGGTCCGGTCATGGTGCGCTGGTACATCCACAGGATGTACAGGGCGGCCAGGACCACGCCGACGCTGGCGATGACGGCGGGAACCGGGTAGGCCGTGAACGTGCCGACGAACACCAGGAACTCGCTGACGAACGGCGACAGTCCCGGAAGCGCCAGGCTGGACAGGCCCGCCACCAGGAACGTTCCGGCCAGGACCGGGGCGGCCTTCTGCACCCCCCCGTAGTCGGCGATCTCGGCGGACCCACGCCGGGCGATGAGGAAGCCCACGATCAGGAACAGCGCGCCCGTCGAGAAGCCGTGGTTGACCATGTACAGCGCGGCGCCGGACTGCCCCTGGGAGGTCATCGCGAAGATCCCCAGCGTGATGAACCCGAAGTGCGACACCGAGGTGTAGGCGATGAGCCGCAGCATGTCGCTCTGGCCGATGGCGACCACCGCGCCGTAGACGATGCTCACCAGGCTCAAGACGATGACGGGCCACACGAACCAGGTCGCCGCGCCGGGGAAGAGCTCCAGGCAGTAGCGCAGCATGCCGTAGGTGCCGACCTTGTCCAGCACCCCGACCAGCAGCACCGCGGTCCCCGGCCGCGACGATCCGGCCGCCGAGGGCAGCCACGTGTGCACCGGCCACATCGGGGCCTTGATCGCGAAGGCCACGAAGAAGCCGAGGAACAGCCACTTCGCGGTGGCCGGGTCGATCCCCGCGAGCAGGCCCTCGGGGCCGGCCAGTTCCGACCACAGGAACGTGCCCTGGCCGGCGCCGGAGCTCAGCGCGTACACGCCAATCACCGACACCAGCATCAGCAGGCCGCCGAAGAGGCTGTAGAGCAGGAACTTCACCGCGGCGGCACGGCGCTGCGCGCCGCGCCCGTAACGCCCGATCATGAAGTAGACCGGGATGAGCATCGCCTCGAAGAGGACGTAGAACAGGAAGACGTCGGTGGCCGCGAAGACCCCGATCATCATCGCCTCAAGGACCAGGATCAGGGCGAAGTAGCCCTTCCCGCGGTCCTCGGCGTCGTCGTTCTCGTTCCACGCCGCCAGGACCACCAGGGGTACGAGCAGCGCGGACAGCAGGATCAGCACCAGCGCGATGCCGTCCACGCCGAGCGCGTAGTGCACCCCGAAGCGGGGGATCCACGGGTACACCTCGGTGAACTGCAACCGGGCGCCCGACGGGTCGAAGCGCGACGCCATGGCGAGGAGCAGGACCAGCGTGGCGAGCGTGACACCGAGCGTCACCCGCTTGGCCGTCTCGGCCCGGTCGCGTGGGAGCAGCGCCACGCCCAGCCCACCGAGGGCGGGTAGGGCGATGGCCAGGGTCAGCCAGGGAATCGTCATCGGGTTCCTCGCGTGCTGGGTCGGAACGTGCGCTGGATCGCCGGCGCGCAGGCCGGGGCCGGCCCGTCCCCCCGAAGACGGCTTCGGGGGACGGTGACGGCGGTGTGCTGTCTAGGCAACGCCCACCCCCAGCATCGTGGCGACCACCACGGCCGCGCCGAACACCATGGTCAGCGCGTAGGAGCGGGCGAACCCGGTCTGCGTCTGGCGCAGCCCCTGCGAGCTCTGGCGCACTCCCTCGGCGACCCCCCTGACCACCCCGTCGACGGCCGTGTCGTCGAAGGCGACGGCGGCGGCGGTGAGCCGCTGGCCGGGGCGCATGAAGAGGGCCTCGTTGAGGGCGTTGCCGTAGAGCTCGTTGCGGGCCGCCACCGTGATCGGGTTGCCCGCGGGAGCGGTACGCGGCACCTCGGCGCGGCCGTAACGCGCCCAGGCGAACGCCACGCCGGCGACCATGAGCGCCAGCGCGGTCAGGCTGGGCCAGCTGGTCAACATGTGGGCGAGGCTGAACTCGTGGTGTTCCGGCGCCCCGACGACCGGCTCCAGGAAGTGGGCGAACCGGTAGCCGAACACCAGGATCGCGCCGAGGAAGACCGAGCCGAGGGCCAAGACGATCATCGGAACGGTCATCGACTTCGGGGACTCGTGCGGGTGGACCCCGTCGTCCCAACGCGCGGTGCCGAAGAAGGTCATGAACATGACCCGGGACATGTAGAACGCGGTGAGCCCCGCGCCGATCAGGGTCGCCCAGCCGAGGATCTGCCCGGTGACGCCGCCGAAGGCGAACGCCGCCTCGATGATGCCCTCCTTGGTCCACCAGCCGGACAGGAACGGGAAGCCGATGATCGCCAGGTAGCCCAGGCCGAAGGTGGCGAAGGTGATCGGCATGGCCTTGCGCAGCGCGCCGTACCTGCGCATGTCCACCTGGTCGTTCATACCGTGCATGACCGACCCGGCGCCGAGGAACAGCCCCGCCTTGAAGAAGCCGTGGGTGACCAGGTGCGCGATGGCGGCGGCGTAACCGATGGGGCCGAGCCCTGCGGCCAGCGTCATGTAGCCGATCTGGCTCATGGTGGAGCCGGCCAGGGCCTTCTTGATGTCGTCCTTGGCGCAGCCGATGATCGCGCCGGCGAGCAGGGTGGCCGCGCCGACGGCGGCGACGACGAGCTGGGCGTAGGGCGCCGCCTCGAAGATCGGGCCGGAGCGGACGATGAGGTAGACGCCGGCGGTGACCATCGTCGCCGCGTGGATGAGCGCCGACACCGGGGTCGGGCCCTCCATCGCGTCGAGGAGCCAGGCCTGCAACGGGAGCTGCGCGGACTTCCCGCACGCGCCGAGCAGGAGCAGCAGCCCGATCGCGGTGATCACGCCGCGACCGGCGTCACCGGCCGCCTCGGCCACCGGCGCGAAGGAGAGGGTGCCAAACGTCGCGAACATCAGCATGATCGCGATGAGCAGCCCCATGTCGCCGACACGGTTGATGAGGAACGCCTTCTTGGCCGCGACGGCCGCCGACGGCTTGTGCTGCCAGAAACCGATGAGCAGGTAGGAGGCCAGGCCCACCCCCTCCCAGCCGAGGAACAGCAGCGCGTAGTTGTCCGCGAGCACCAGCACCAGCATCGCCGCGACGAACAGGTTGAGGTAGGCGAAGAACCGCCGCCTGTTCTCGTCGTGCGCCATGTAGCCCACGGAGTAGATGTGGATGAGCGATCCGACGCCGGTGATGAGCAGCGCGAACGTGATCGACAGCGGGTCGATGAGCAGGTTCACGTCGACCGTGAACGCGCCGACCGAGAACCACTCGTAGACGTGTGCCGAACGGCTGCGCTCCTGTGGCGCCAGGCCCAGCAGCTGGACGAGGGCGAGTACCGCCCACGCGAAGCCGGCCAGCGACATCGCGATGGCGAGCCAGTGCCCCCAGCCGTTGGTCCGCCTGCCGCCCAGCAGCAGGATCGCGGCGCCCGCGAGCGGGAACGCGATCAGGAGCCAGGCGTTGGCGAGGATCGCTCCCTCGGCCGCGGCGGTGACCGCGTGCGGCTCGGCGGCGAGAATTTCCGTCACGTCGCCCTGCCCCTCTAGTGCTTGAGCAGGTTGGCGTCATCGACCGACGCCGACCTGCGGGTTCGGAAGATCTGCATGATGATCGCCAGCCCGACGACGACCTCGGCCGCGGCGACCACCATCACGAAGAAGGCGATGACCTGGCCCTCGATACCGCCGTGGATGCGCGCGAACGCCACGAAGGCGAGGTTGCAGGCGTTGAGCATCAACTCCACGCACATGAAGACGATGATCGCGTTGCGCCGCACCAGCACCCCGGCCGCGCCGATGGCGAACAGGACCGCGGCGAGCAGGATGTAGTTCATCGGGTCCATGACCGCTCGGCCTCCTGCCCGTTCTCGTGGTTCTCGTCCGTGCTCCCGTCGCCGTCGGTCTCCTCGCGGGAGACCTCCGCGGCGCCCTCGGGCGGCTCCGGGGCGACGGGACGTCGCGGCGCCGGACCGGTGGTGAGCCGGATGTCCTCGGGCACCTTGGACTGGTCACGCGGGTCGCGCGCGGCCAGGACCGGGTTGAGGGACAGCTGCGAGACCGAGCCGTCCGGCAGCAGGGCCGGCATGTCGATCGCGTTGTGCCGGGCGTAGGTCCCCGGCCCGGGCAGCGGCGTGGGGTGGTCCCCACGGATGCGCTCGCGCGCCATTTCACGCTGGGTGCGGCGGCGCTTGAGGCGCTGGGTGTGGGCCAGCACCAGGGCGCCGAGCACCGCGGTGATGAGGAGTGCGCCGGTCGCCTCGAAGGCGATCACGTAGCGGTAGATGATCTCGCCGGCGATCCAGGGGATGCTGCCCCCCGCGGCGGTCACGCCCGCGTCGAGGCCGACCGGCTCGGCGACCGTGATGCGGGCCAGCCCGCCGCCCAGGGCGCCGAGGAAGCACAGCACGATCACTGCGGTGAGCAGGCGCTGTCCCCGGATCGTCTCGACGAGGGAGTCCGCCGAGCTCACGCCGACGAGCATGAGCACGAACAGGAAGAGCATCAGCACGGCGCCGGTGTAGACGACGATCTGGACGACCATCAAAAACGGCGCCTGGTTGATGCCGTAGAAGATGGCCAGCCCGATCATGACCACGGCCATCATCAGGGCGGAGTGGACGGCCTTGCGGCTGAACACGACCCCCAGGGCGGCCAGGATCACGATGGCGCCGATCACCCAGAACGCGGTTCCCTCCGCGCCCGACACCGGTCCGGCGGCGAGTGTCGTCGTCTCCTGTAGGAGTCGGGGAGTCACCGTGCGGCCTCGCTGTCCTTATCCGCGGAGGCGCCGGACACGGCGGCCTCGGGCTGCTCGCGGCCCATCCGGTAGTACTCCTCCTCGGTGTCGCCGAGCCGCATCGGGTGCGGCGGGGCCTCCATCCCGGGGAGCAACGGGGCGAGCAGCTGCTCCTTGGTGTAGATGAGGCTCTCGCGGTCGTCGTCGGCGAGCTCGTACTCGTTGGTCATGGTCAGCGCGCGGGTGGGGCAGGCCTCGATGCACAGCCCGCACAGGATGCAGCGCAGGTAGTTGATCTGGTAGACGCGGCCATAGCGCTCCCCCGGGGAGTACCGCTCCTCCTCGGTGTTGTCACCGCCCTCGACGTAGATGGCGTCGGCCGGGCACGCCCAGGCGCACAGTTCGCACCCGATGCACTTCTCCAGGCCGTCGGGCCAGCGGTTGAGCTGGTGACGGCCGTGGAAACGCGGCATCGTGGGCGCCTTGACCTCGGGGTACTCGACCGTGGGCACCTTCTTGAACATGGTCGTGAAGGTGACGCCGAACCCCTTGACGGGATCGAGCCAATCAAGCACCGGTAACCTCCTCGCGCTTGCCGGACGGCGCCGGCGGGGCCGTCCGGGGTTCCTCCGCTGGCACGCTGCTGCCGTAGTGCGGGGCGTGGGCGGGCGGCACGGGGAAGCCCCCGTACGCCGGGTCCTCGTGCACGGCCCGCGCGTCGCGGGCGCGTTCCTCGGCCTCGGCGGCCTGCCGACGCTCGGCGGAACGGCTCATCGCGAGCAGGGCGGCGAGGACCGCCAGGAAGAACACCACGATGACGGCGGACGTGACCAGCGGCGGGTAGCCCTCGTTGCGCAGCACCCGGATCGTCGCGACGGCGGTGATCCAGACGAGCTGCACCGGGATGAGCAGCTTCCAGCCGAGCTGCATGAGCTGGTCGTAGCGGACGCGGGGCAGCGAACCGCGCAGCCAGATGAACAGGAACATGACGGCGGCGAACTTCGCCAGCCACCACAGCACCGGCCACCAGCCCTCGTTGGCGCCCGGCCAGAAGGTGGTGATCGGCGGGGGCGCGAGGTAGCCGCCCAGGAACAGGGTGACCGACATCGCCGCGACGGTGACCATGTTGACGTACTCGGCGAGGAAGAACATCGTGAACTTCATCGAGGAGTACTCGGTCATGAACCCGCCGACCAGCTCCCCCTCGCCCTCGGCGAGGTCGAAGGGCAGCCGGTTGGTCTCGCCGACCATCGTGATCAGGTAGATCACGAACGACGGGAACAGGATGATCGCGAACCAGATCGGTTGCTGCGCCTCGACGATCCCCGAGGTGCTCAACGTCCCCGAGTAGATGAACACCGCGATGAACGACAGGCCCATCGCGATCTCGTAGCTGATGACCTGGGCCGACGCGCGCAGTCCGCCGAGCAGTGGGTAGGGCGAGCGGGACGCCCAGCCCGCCAGCACGATCCCGTAGACGCCGATCGAGGCGGTGGCCAGGACCAGCAGCACCGCGACCGGGAGGTCGGTGAGCTGGAGGCGGGTCTGGACCCCGAACATCGACACCTCGGGGCCGACCGGGATGACCGAGAAGGCGAGGAACGCCGGGATCGCCGCGACCATCGGCGCCGCGATGTAGACGACCTTGTCGACGCTGCGCGGGATGAGGTCTTCCTTGAGGGAGAGCTTCACACCGTCGGCGAGGGACTGCAACAGGCCCCACGGCCCCAGGCGGTTGGGGCCGTGACGCTGCTGCATGCGCCCCATGACCTTGCGGTCCGCCATGATCATCATGAGGACGCAGAGCATGAGGAAGACGAAGATCACGAGCGCCTTGATCAGGATGATCCACCACGGATCAGTCCCGAAGCCCTCGAACCCCGGCTCCGCGGCCAACCGGACCGCCTCTGCGTGCACGGATGGATGGGTCGTCACAGTCGGCTCCCAGCACTCGTCACCGCGCCGGCGGGCGCGGTGTCGTCCACGGCCAGCGACACGACCGTGCCGTTGCCCGCGCCGAGCTCGCGGCGCGCGGCGCAGTCGCGGGCGGTGGCCGGCAACCACACGACACGGTCCGGCATCTCGGTCACCACGGCGGGGACGCTCACCGAGCCACCGGGGCCGGTGACCCGGAGCCGGCCTCCGTCGGCCAGTCCGATCTCGGCCGCGGTGGCCGCGGACAGCCGCGCGATCGAGGGACGCGCGGTACCGGCGAGGTGGGGCTCCCCGTCCTCCATCCGGCCGGCCCCGAGGAGACGGCTCCAGGTGGCCAGCACGGCCTGTCCCGCCTCGGGCGCGGCCTGCGCCGCGGGCCGGGTGACCGGGTCGGGGACGCGGTCGCCGGCCCAGGCCCCCAGGCGGTCCAGCTCGCGCCGGGCGGCCGTGGCGTCGGGCAGTCCGAGGTGGACGTCCATCTCGTCGGCGATCGCCGAGAGCACGCGCAGGTCCGAGAGCGCGCCGGGGACCTTCAGCGCCGCGCCGAACGGACGGCCGCGGCCTTCCCAGTTGACGAAGGTCCCGGACTTCTCGGCGACCGCCGCCACGGGCAGCACCACGTCGGCGCGGTCGGTGACGTCGCTGACCCGCAGCTCCAGGCTGACGATGAACGGGACCCGGCCCAGCGCGGCGCGGACGCCGTCGGGGTCGGGCAGGTCGTCGGGGTCGACGCCCGCGATGAGCAGCGCGTCGAGTTCGCCGGCCGCCGCCGCGGCGATGATGCCCGCGGTGTCACGGCCCTCGAGGGCGGGCAGGTCGCCGACCGACCACACCCGGGCCACCTCGGCGCGGGCCGTCGCGTCGGAGACCGGCCGTCCCACCGGCAGCAGGTTGGGGAGCGCGCCGGCCTCGATCGCGCCGCGCTCGCCGGCCCGCCGCGGGATCCAGGCGAGCCGGGCGCCGGTACGGTCGGCCAGCCGCGCGGCCGAGGACAGCGCCCCCGGCGACTCGGCCAGCCGCTCGCCGACGAGGATGACCGCCCCGGGTTCGCGCAGCGCCTCGATCGCCTCGGCGCAGACCGTCCCCAGTTCGTCCAGGGCGCGGGCCTCCTCCCCCGGCCGGGCCGGCAGGAGCCTGCCGTCGAGCTTGGCCAGCCCCCGGTCGGCGTGGGAGGCGACGGAGTAGACGCGCAGCCGGTTCTTGCGGACGGCCTTGCGCAGCCGCAGGAACACGATCGGCGACTCATCCTCGGGTTCGAAGCCGGCGAGCAGGACGGCGGGCGCCTTCTCCAGATCCGCGTAGGAGACCCCGATCCCCGTGCCCGCGACCCGCGCGGCGAGGAAGTCGGCCTCCTCGGCGCTGTGCGCCCGGGCCCGCAGGTCGATGTCGTTGGTGTGCAACGCGACACGGGCGAACTTGCTGTAGGCGTAGGCGTCCTCCAGCGTGAGCCGCCCGCCGACGAGGACGCCGACCCGTCCCGTGGCCGCGGCGCGGGCCAGTCCCCGGGCCGCGACGCTCAGCGCCTCGGGCCACGAGGCGACCTCCAGCGCGCGGCTGTCCTCGTCGCGCACCAACGGCCGGGTCAACCGGTCGGGGCGCGTGGCGTAGGTGAACGCCCAGCGTCCCTTGTCGCAGTTCCACTCCTCGTTGACCTGCGGCTCGTCACCGGCGAGCCGCCGGGTGACCTTGCCCCGGCGGTGGTCGGTGCGCAGCCCGCAGCCCGAGGCGCAGTGCTCGCACACGCTGGGCGTGGAGACCAGGTCGAAGGGGCGCGAACGGAAGCGGTAGGCCGCGCCGGTCAGCGCGCCGACCGGGCAGATCTGCACCGTGTTGCCGGAGAAGTAGGACTGGAACGGCTGCCCCTCGGCGATCCCGACCTGTTCCTTGGCGCCGCGTTCCAGCAGCTCGATGAACGGGTCGCCGGCGATCTGGGCGGAGAACCGGGTGCAACGGGCGCACTGGATGCAGCGCTCCCGGTCCAGCAGCACCTGGCTGGACAGCGGGATCGGCTTGGGGAAGGTCCGCTTGGTCTCGGTGAAGCGGGTCTCGCCCTGGCCGGTGGACATGGCCTGGTTCTGCAGGGGGCACTCACCGCCCTTGTCGCAGACCGGGCAGTCCAGCGGGTGGTTGATCAGCAGGAATTCCATGATCCCGCGCTGGGCCTTCTCGGCCACCGGCGAGGTGAGCTGCGTCTTGACGACCATGCCCGGCATGACGGTGGTCGTGCACGACGCCTGCGGTTTGGGCATTCCCCGCCCGTTGCCCGCGTCGGGGATCTCGACCAGGCACTGGCGGCACGCGCCGACCGGGTCGAGCAGCGGGTGGTCGCAGAACCGGGGGATCTGGATGCCCAGCAGCTCGGCCGCGCGGATGATCAGGGTGCCCTTGGGCACCTGGATCTCGAAGCCGTCGATGGTGACGGTGACGAGGTCCTCCGGGGGGACTGCGGGCGTCCCGCCCGAAGTCGTGTTCGTGGTGACGGTCACCGTTCCTCCTCGCGTTCCCGTCGTGTCCGGTGGGTGTCGGTCGTGGTCCGGTCGGGTCTCACCGGCCTCCTCCCCACACCGTCGACTTGGCGTGGTCGAACGGGCAGCCACCGTGTTCCAGGTGGTCGAGGTACTCCTGGCGGAAGTACTTGATGGACGACGTCACGGGGCTGGTCGCGCCGTCCCCCAGCGCGCAGAAGGAGCGGCCGAGGAGGTTGTCGCAGATGTCCAGCAGCCGGTCGAGGTCGGCCTCGGTGCCCCGGCCGTCCTCCAGCCGCTCCAGGACCTGCACCATCCAGTAGTTGCCCTCGCGGCACGGCGTGCACTTCCCGCACGACTCGTGGGCGTAGAAGGAGATCCACCTGCCGACCGCGCGCACGACGCACGTCGTCTCGTCGAAGATCTGCAACGCGCGGGTGCCCAGCATCGACCCCGCGGCGCCCACCGATTCGAAGTCCAGCGGCGTGTCCAGGTGGTCCGCCGTGAAGATCGGGGTGGAGGACCCGCCGGGGGTCCAGAACTTCAGCTCGTGGCCGGCGCGGATCCCGCCGGCCATGTCCAGCAGCTCGCGCAGCGTCACCCCGAGCGGCGCCTCGTACTGGCCGGGCCGGGTGACGTGCCCCGACAGGGAGAAGAAGCCGAAACCGGCCGACTTCTCGGTGCCCATCGAGGTGAACCACTCGGCGCCGTTGGCCACGATGCTCGGCACGCTGGCGATCGACTCGACGTTGTTGACGACCGTGGGCGAGGCGTACAGGCCGGCCACGGCGGGGAAGGGCGGCTTGAGCCGGGGCTGGCCGCGGTACCCCTCCAGCGAGTCGAGCAGCGCGGTCTCCTCGCCGCAGATGTAGGCGCCCGCGCCCGCGTGGACGACCACGTCGAGGTCGAACCCGCTGCCGAGGACGTCCCGGCCGAGCAGCCCCGCCTCATAGGCCTCGGCCACCGCGTGCCGCAGCCGCCGGATGACGTGCAGGACCTCGCCGCGCACGTAGACGAAGGCGGTGTTGCTGCGGATCGCGTAGGAGGCGATCGCGATGCCCTCGACGAGCGCGTGCGGGTTGGCGAGCAGCAGCGGGATGTCCTTGCAGGTGCCCGGTTCGGACTCGTCGGCGTTGACGACGAGGTAGCGCGGGTTGGGGTTGTCCTTGGGCAGGAACCCCCACTTCATCCCGGTCGGGAAGCCGGCCCCGCCCCGGCCGCGCAGGCCGGAGGACTTGACCAGCTCCACGATGGCGTCGGGCTCCATCGTCAGCGCCTTGCGCAGGGCCTGGTATCCACCGGTCTCGCGGTAGGCCGCGAGGGTGAAGGAATCGGGTCGGTCCCAGTTGCGGGAGAGGACCGGCGTCAGCGTCGTCACTTCGCGTCCCCTTCGACGTCGTCGGCCCGTTCGGCCGCCGGGCGGGCCGGGTCGGGCGCTGTCCAGCCGTTGCGACGGGCCACGTCGAGGCCGGCCAGCGACGGCGCGCCGGCCTGCGCCCCCTGGGTGGCCAGGCCGTCGGAGAATCCGGCGAGCACCCGGGACGCCTGCTTCCAGGTGCACAGGCGGTCGGGTCCCCGGGTGGGCTTGACGTCACGGCCCAGGCGCAGGTCGTCGACGAGGCTCTTGGCGCTGTCGGGCGTCTGGTTGTCGAAGAACTCCCAGTTGACCATCACGACCGGCGCGAAGTCGCAGGCCGCGTTGCACTCGACGTGCTCCAGCGAGACCTTGCCGTCCTCGGTGGTCTCGTCGTTGCCGATGCCCAGGTGTTCCTTGAGGGCCGCGAAGATCTCGTCGCCGCCCATCACCGCGCACAGCGTGTTCGTGCACACGCCGACGTGGTACTCGCCGGTCGGACGGCGCTTGTACATCGTGTAGAAGGTGGCCACGGCGGTCACCTCGGCGGTGGTGATGCCGAGCTGCTCGGCGCAGAAGGCGATGCCGTCCGCGCTGACGTACCCCTCCTCGGCCTGCACCAGGTGCAGGAGGGGCAGCAACGCGGAACGCTCCCGCGGGTAGCGGGCGATGATCTCCTTGGCGTCGACTTCCAGCCGGGCCCGGGTCGTCTCGTCGCTGAACACGCTCATCAGCGGTCCACGCCTCCCATCACAGGGTCGATGCTGGCCACCGCCGCGATGACGTCGGCCACCGTGCCGCCTTCGCACATCGCCGCCACCGCCTGGAGGTGGGTGAACGAGGGGTCGCGGAAGTGCACCCGGTAGGGGCGCGGCCCGCCGTCGCTGACCGCGTGGCAGCCGAGTTCGCCCTTGGCGCTCTCGACCGCCGCGTAGGCCTGGCCCGGCGGCACCCGGAAGCCCTCGGTGACGAGCTTGAAGTGGTGGATGAGCGCCTCCATCGAGCCGCCCATGATGTGGGCGATGTGGTCGGGGGAGTTGCCCAGGCCGTCGGCGCCGAGCGCGAGTTGGGCCGGCCAGCCGATCTTGGCGTCCTCGATCATCACCGGGCCCGGCTTGAGCCGGTCCAGGCACTGTTCGATGATGCGCAGGCTCTGCTCCAGCTCCGCTACGCGCACCCGGTAGCGCGCGTAGACGTCGCCGCCGTCGGAGACCGGGATGTCGAACTCGTAGTTCTCATAGCCGCAGTACGGCTTGGCCTTGCGCAGGTCCCAGCCCAGCCCCGAGGCGCGCAGCAGGGGTCCGGTGACGCCCAGGGCCATGCATCCGGCGAGGTCGAGGTAGGCGACGTCGCGGGTGCGCTTGAGGTAGATGGGGTTGGCGTCGAGCAGCCGGCGCATGTCCCGGATGCGCTTGGGCATCTCGGTGAGCAGTTCCTTGATCTTGCCGACGGCTCCGGGCGGCAGGTCCTGGGCGACCCCTCCGGGGCGGATGTAGGCGTGGTTCATCCGCAGGCCGGTGATCATCTCGAAGATGTCGAGGATCATCTCGCGCTCGCGGAACCCGTTGGTCATGATCGTGGTCGCGCCGAGCTCCATGCCGAACGTGGCCATCGCGACGAAGTGCGAGGACATCCGGTTGAGCTCCATCATCAGGACCCGGATGACGTCGGCGCGCTCGGGAACCCGCTCGGTGATGCCGAGCAGCTTCTCCACGGCCAGGCAGTAGGCCACCTCGTTGAAGATCGGCGTGAGGTAGTCCATGCGGGTCACGAACGTGGTGCCCTGCGTCCACGTTCGGAACTCCATGTTCTTCTCGATGCCGGTGTGCAGGTAGCCGATGCCGACCCGGGCCTCGGTGACGGTCTCGCCGTCCAGGGTCAGGATGAGCCTCAAGACGCCGTGCGTCGAAGGGTGCTGCGGCCCCATGTTGACGACGAGGCGTTCGGCGGCTCCCTCACGCGCCGCCGAGACGACCTGGTCCCAGTCGCCGCCCGAGGCGTCCACGTAGGTGTCGGTGGTGGTCATGCGTACGACCTCCGCTCGTCCGGCGGGGGGATCTTGGCGCCCCGGTACTCCACCGGGATCCCGCCCAGGGGGTAGTCCTTGCGCTGCGGGTGCCCCTCCCAGTCGTCGGGCATCTGGATCCGGGTCAGGGCCGGATGCCCCTCGAAGACGATGCCGAAGAAGTCCCAGGCCTCGCGCTCGTGCCAGTCGTTGGTGGGGTAGACGTCGACGATCGAGGGAACACGCGGGTCGGCGTCGGGGCAGGTGACCTCCAGCCGGATCTCCCGGTTGTGGGTGATCGAGCGGAAGTGGTAGACCGCGTGCAGCTCGCGCCCCTCGTCGGAGGGGTAGTGGACGCCGGAGACCCCCAGACACAGCTCGAAGCGCAGCGCGGGGTCGTCGCGCAGCCGGCGGGCGACGTCGCGCAGCCGGTCGCGGCGGATGTGGAGGGTCAGCTCCCCCCGGTCGACGACGACCCTCTCCACCGCGTCGGCGAACCCGGCCCCTTCGGCGCCCAGCCCGTGCCGCAGGGCGGTGACGATCTCGTCGTACCCCTCGGTGCGCGGGTCGTCGGGGTCGGTGTAGGGCGGTTCGGTGCCCATCGGAGGGGCGCCGCGGACCCGCAGCCCCCCATAGCCCGATGTGTCACCGGATGTCCGGCTTCCGAACATGCCGGTGCGGACCACCGGGGAACTGAGACGTTGCTCACCTGCCCGAATAGGGGCGTTCTCCCCTTCCGGGGGGTTAGTCTGTCCTTTGTGATCTTGGGGGCTCATGGGGTCACCCCCTCGGTCCGCTGAACCAGAGGAAGAGTGCGCAGCTTACGCTGCTCGATCTCCTCGATCTCACGTTCACGGTGCGCGCCGAGCTTGGTGTTTTGGACCTTGTCGTGCAGTTTCAGCACGGCGTCCAGCAACATCTCCGGTCGCGGCGGGCACCCCGGGAGGTAGATGTCCACAGGCACGATGTGATCGACGCCCTGCACGATGGCGTAGTTGTTGAACATGCCACCGCTGGAGGCGCAGACGCCCATGGCGATCACCCACTTCGGCTCGGCCATCTGGTCGTAGATCTGCCGGAGCACGGGGGCCATCTTCTGGCTGACCCGGCCCGCGACGATCATCAGATCGGCCTGACGCGGCGTGGCGGAGAACCTCTCCATGCCGAACCGCGCGATGTCGAAGCGTGGTCCGCCGGCCGACATCATCTCGATGGCGCAGCAGGCCAGTCCGAACGTCGCCGGCCACATGGACGACTTGCGCACGAAGCCGACGACCTGTTCGACCGTCGTCAGCAGGAAGCCGCTCGGCAGCTTCTCCTCGAGACCCATCCCGCGAACCCCCTTTCCCGGTTGTCCGTTCCGCTGGAATGACCGCACGGCGGACGTGCGGTGATCTTGGGTGGGCGGGGCATCCGCGTCAGCCCCATTCGAGACCGCCGCGGCGCCACTCGTAGGCGTAGGCGATCGAGACGTTGACGAGGAAGAGCAGCATCGCGACGAGGCCGAACATGCCGAGCGCGTCGAGGTGGATCGCCCAGGGCACGAGGAAGATCACCTCGATGTCGAAGACGATGAACAGCATCGCGGTCAGGTAGTACTTGATCGTGAAGCGGCCACCGCCCACCGGCTGTGGCGTCGGGTCGATCCCGCACTCGTAGGCCTGGAGCTTGGCCCGGTTGTAGCGTTTGGGCCCGGCGATCGCTCCGACCACCATGGACAGGACCACGAACCCGGCGCCGATCCCGCCGAGCACGAAGATGGGTGCGTACAGCTCCATCGCTAGCCGTTCCCCTTCTCGTCACGGGGCGCGCGGAAGGCGGGGGTCGATTCGCCTCCCGCGCCCGTGGACATGGTGATGTTCCCGCATGTGATTTCTTTCACTTGCGGTGGTGGCCTTTGCGTCGCGGTTGCCATGAGGCAGGCCCTTCGGGGTCGTCCGGGCCGGCTCAGGCCGCCGGGGCCATCTTGGACAGACCGTTGATCACCCGGTCCATCGCGTCCCCTTGGCTCGGCTCGGTCAGGTTGGCCAGCAGCTTCAGCGTGAACCGCATCAGCAGGGGCCGGGGCAGCCCGTACTTGGTCGCGTACTTCATGATGTCCGGGTTGCCGATCATCTTCACGAAGTAGCGTCCGAGGGTGTAGTAGCCGCCGTAGGTGTCGCGGAGCGTGCGCGGGTAGGCGAGGAGGGTGCGTTCCCGCGCCTGCTGGGTGGGGCGGCTCATCGCCTGGACGATGACGTCGGCGGCGATGTGCCCGGCCTCCATGGCATAAGCGATGCCCTCGCCGTTGAACGGGTTGACCATGCCGCCGGCGTCGCCCACGAGGAGCAGGCCGCGGGAGTAGTGGGGGGTGCGGTTGAAGCCCATGGGCAGCGCGGCACCGCGGATGCCCCCCTGCTGGTTCTCCTCCGTGAACCCCCACTCGGCGGGCATGCTCTGCGTCCAGCGGCGCAGGAGCTTGCGGTAGTCGACGTCTTGGAAGGAGGCCGTGGAGTTGAGGATGCCCAGGCCGACGTTGCTCGTGCCGTCGCCCACGCCGAAGACCCAGCCGTAGCCGGGAAGCAGCACCTCACGCCCGCCGCTGGAGTCCCACAGCTCCAGCCAGGACTCCAGGTAGTCGTCGTCATGGCGGGGGCTGGTGAAGTAGGTCCGCACCGCGACCCCCATCGGACGGTCGTCGCGCTTGCGGATGCCCATCGCGACCGACAGCCGCGAGGAGTTGCCGTCGGCGGCGACGACCAACGGGGCCCGGTAGGTCACCCGCTCGCCCTCGGCGTTCTTCGCGCGCACGCCCACGATGCGGTTGCTGCGCGCGTCGATGATCGGCTCGGTGACGTTGGTGCGCTCCAGCAGCCGCGCGCCGGCCTTGACCGCGTTCTCGGCGAGGATCTGGTCGAAGTCGAAGCGGGTGCGGACCAGCCCGTAGTCGGGGTACTCGGCAAGCTCCGGCCAGGGCAGTTCCAGCCGCACCCCGCCGCCGATGATGCGCAGTCCGCGGTTGCGGATCCAGCCCTCGTCGTCGAAGGAGATGCCCATCGCCGTGAGCTGCTTGACCGCGCGGGGGGTCAGACCGTCGCCACAGACCTTCTCGCGGGGGAAGGCGGTCTTCTCCAGGACCAGAACGTCGAGGCCGGCCTGGGCCAGGTAGTAGGCGACGGTGGAACCGGCCGGACCCGCGCCGACGACGATGACGTCGGCCTCGTGCTCGGGGCGTTCCTTGACGGCAGACGGTGTGGTCGGTGCTGTCTCGCTCACGAGTGGTCCTGACTGGTCGGCGCGGCTCTGCGCAGGCGGGGCGGGGACCCGCTGGTGTGGCTGCTTGCTACTTCGAAAAGGTTCGTACGCTTGTGAAGGGCTTCACAAACCCTTTTGCCCGCAGTCTAGACCTTTCCCGAGCCACGAGCGACCCCCGGGGGGCATTCATCTTGTCCGCGCCCTTTCCGGGCGCGACGGCCTTTCACGCTGTCACTGGAGTTGACGGGGAATACAACTGTCTGTTTTGTCGCCTTATACGGCAAGAGGGGACTTTCGTACTCAAATATGGAGACGAGACACCCGAATACGCGGCTTAGGCCAGCCGGCGTCCCCGATGCAGCGCCACCGCCCCCAGCGTGAGATTGCGCCAGGCGACGTCCGACCACCCCGCCGCCTGCATGCGCCGCGCCAGCACCGGCTGGTTCGGCCAGTCGGCGATGGACTCGGAGAGGTAGGCGTAGGCGCCCGGGTTCCCGGTGAAACAGCGCGCGACGAGCGGCAACGCCACCTTCAATCCCGCGCCGTAGATCCGGTCCAGCGGCCGCACGGGGATATGGCTGAACTCGCAGATGACGATCCGGCCTCCGACCTTGGTGACCCGCAGCAGCTCTCGCAGCGCCCGGTCGACGTCGTTGACGTTGCGCAGCCCGAACGAGATCGTGACGGCGTCGAAGGTCTCGTCGGCGAAGGGCAGCCGCAGCGCGTCACCGGCGACGACCGTGACCCCCCGCCGCGAGGCCCCTCCCCGCCGCCGTGCACCCACCTGGAGCATGCCCAGGGAGAAGTCACAGGCGATGACCCTGGCGCCCTTGACGGTGAAGGACTCCGACGAGGTCCCCGTACCGGCCGCGAGGTCGAGCACGAGCTCGCCGCTGTAGGCCTCGACGGCGTTGACGACGGCGCGCCGCCAGATCCGGTCCTGGCCCAGCGAGAGCACGTCGTTCATCAGGTCGTAGCGGCCGGCGATGTCATCGAACATGGCGGCGACGTCACGGGGTTGCTTGTCGAGTTCGGCACGGGTCATGGGAATCAGCCTAGAACGTGTCGAACCCGGAACGGGCGAACCCCCGCCTCCACCGCGTTTGCCCTCCTCACCCACACGCCACACCGACTACGCTTGGTGACCATTCGAACCTCGTCGGTAACGCGAGGTGATCCCGCGACGGCCCGATCTCCTGGAGTACGCCCGTGCCCCACAGCCACCGCACTCTCGTGACCGCAGCGCTGTCGGCGCTCGCCCTGACCTCCACCGCCCTGTACGCCTCCCCCGCCCTGGCGGGACTCGCCCACGACTCCGTCGTCAGCGAGCGTCCCGTGGCCTGGACCCCGCATGTCCTGGACGGCAGCGTGAAGGCGATCGCCCAGGTCGGTGACGTCATCGTCGTCGGCGGCGACTTCACCCGCGTGATGGCGCCCAACCGCACCGGCGAGACCGAGCGCGCCGGGCTGTTCGCCTTCCGCCCCGGTACGGGGGAGCTCCTGACCGAGTTCCGGCCCGAGGTGAACGGCACGGTCATCTCCCTGGTGCCCTCCCCCGACGGCGGGGTCTTCGTCGGTGGCGACTTCACCACGGTCAACGGGGAACCGCAACAGGGCGTCACCAAGCTGTCGGTCCCCGACGGCAAACGCGTCACCGGCTTCACCGCCTCGCTGGAGGGGGGCTCGGCCTACCGCCTGGCCCAGCACGGCGGACGGCTCTACGTCGGCGGCTCCTTCACCGCGGTCAACGGCCAGGCGCGCACCGGCCTGGCCCGGCTCGACGGCGTCACCGGGAAGCTCGATCCCCATCTCGCGCTGACGCTCAGCGAACCGCGCTCGGGAAGGCTGCGCGTGCAGGAGCTCGCGGTGAGCCCGGACGGCCGCAGGCTGGTCATCGGGGGCACGTTCACCGTGGTGGACGGGGAGCGCAGGTACCAGATCGCCATGATCGACACCGGATCGGGTCCGGCCCGGCTGAGCGCGTGGTCGACCGAGGCCTACTCCAAGCCCTGCGACTACGAGGAGATCAACACCTACATCCGGCAGATGGACTTCGCCCCCGACGGCTCCTACTTCGCCGTCGTCACCCGCGGCGGTCCGGAGAAGAAGCCCGGGCTGTGCAAGACGGTCGCGCGCTGGGAGAACGAGGACCGCGCGGGCGCCGAGCCCACCTGGGTCAACTACACCGGCGGCGACTCGATCCACTCCGTGGCGGTCACCGGCTCGGCCGTCTACGTGGGAGGACACCAACGCTGGATGGACAACCCCGAGGGGGACAAGGACGCCGGTCCCGGCGCGGTGGAACGGTCGGGGATCGCCGCGGTGGACCCGGTCAGCGGCAAGGCCCTGGCCTGGAACCCCGGCCGGACCCGGGGTTATGGGGTCGAGGCGCTGACCCCCACTCCTGACGGCCTCTACGTCGGCAGCGACACCGACCGGCTCGCCGGCGAGTACCACGCCCGGCTGGGCATGTTCCCGATCGCCTAGGACGCGCGGGTCAGCCCCGGCGCTCGTCCCTCTCCTCGCCCCCGGCCGCTCCTGCGGCCGGGGCCGCCGCGTTCTCCTCGACGGGGGTGACGCCCTCGGCCCGGTCGGCGGCCTCGCGGCCGGCCACCTGGAACTCGTCCTCCTTCGCGGCACCGGCCTCCAGCTGCGCCCCCATCCCGCGCATCCGGGTCATCCAGCCGGCGACGACCTCCGACATGGCGTCGCGCTGGGCGTTGAGCAGGATGTAGCTGACCAGCCCACTGAGGAGGAAGGCCAGCGCGATCGCCAGGAACCCGCGGGCGCCGAGCAGGTAGAGCAGGCCGAACGCGACCGCGAACAGGAGGAGCCGGGACGCGGTGTAGGCGATGACGCTGCGCATGGGTTCTGCCTCACAACGGACGAGACGACGTTTCGGACGGGGCGGCCGGATCCGGACGTCTCCACGGGCCGATGTCCCATGGACACGCCGGAGGGCATCCGCCCTCTTCACAGGGTAAGGGGGGTTCTCCCCGAGACCCGACCGACCCACCCGTGACGAGTTCGAGCTGTTCGGAGCGCGGAACCCGGCCCGGGGAACGGACGTTGGACCTCTGTGAGACAGCCCCGGACAACCACCCGAATATGAAGGTCACGTTCCGATCACATTCAGGCGTCCCCTGTCCCCTCCTTCCCATTTTTACGAAAACTAGGGAGGAATCGGACTAACTCGTGCACACTAGGGGATCAACCGCCCGCCCATATCCCAGGCGGGCCCGAAGGGGGATTGTGAAGGTGGAAAGAGGAAGCGAACGCTTGCTGACCCCCGGAGAGGTGGCTTCCCTCTTCAGGGTGGATCCGAAAACGGTGACCCGTTGGGCCGCCTCCGGCAGGATCAGCAGTATCCGAACACCCGGCGGCCATCGCCGCTTCCGGGAATCCGAGGTGCGCGCGCTGCTGCACGGGGAGAACGGCGAATCCCCACGCTGACCCGGCCGCGGCCATCAGGTCCAATGTGCCGCCCCGACGCCGAACACCACACCGATATCAGCGGATAGGCTGGAAACATGGTGTGGCTCGGTGCCCTTATCACGCTGCTCTCGATTGTGCTCTGGGTGTACGCGTTCTTCGACGCGCTCACCAGCCCTGCCGAGGAAGTGCGTCACCTGCCGAAGTTGCTGTGGTTGGCCATCATCCTGCTCTTCATGGTCGTCGGCCCCCTGCTGTGGCTCTTCCTCGGCCGTCCCCGGGTAGCGGCTCCCACGGTGGCCCAGGGGCCCGTGCACCAGGTCTCCGCCGACGACCTGGACCCCTCGGACTTCCAGCGTCCCTCCGGCCGCGCCCAGCCGCTCGGTCCTGACGACGATCCGGACTTCCTGCGCCGCCTGAACAAACGCATCAACCCCGAGGACTGACGACATGACGAGGGGCCCGTCCCAATGGGGCGGGCCCCTCGTCTGGTCTCCTCTGGTCGGTGAACGCCACCTAGGCGTAGGAGTGCAACCCGCTGAACAGGTAGTTCACCCCGAAGAAGTTGAAGAGCAGGCAGGCGAAGCCCACCAGGCCGATGACCGTGGCCTTCGTCCCGCGCCAGCCCGCGGTGGCCCGGGCGTGCAGGTAGGCCGCGTAGACGACCCAGGTGATGAACGACCACACCTCCTTGGGGTCCCACCCCCAGAACCGGCCCCACGCCTCGTCGGCCCAGATGGCACCGGCGATGATGCCGAACGTCCACAGCGGGAACGCGAGTACGACGAAGCGGTGCGAGACCCGGTCCAGCAGTTCCGAGCTGGGCAGCTTGGCGGCGATCCCGGTGACCGTCTCGCCCCGCGCCCGCTTGGCCTCGGTCCGCTGCGCCAACAGATAGGTGATCGCCGCCGCGCCCGACACCATGAAGGCGCCCGTCGCCAGGATCGCCGCGGAGACGTGGATGGCGATCCAGTAGGAGTCCAGCGCCGGGATGACCGGGCCGGCCTCACTGTAGAGCCACTTCGCCGCGATCCCCAGCAGCAGCAGGACCGGCACCAGCACGAACGTGCCCAGGTAACGGGCCTTGTAGCGAATGGCGCCGAACAGGAACGCCGCCACGGAGCACAGGCAGACCGCCACCACGAACTCGAACATGTTGCCCCAGGGCCAGCGGTCCGCCGCGAGGCCGCGGGTGACGATCTGGCCGAGGTTGAGCAGGAAGCCCAGCACGGTGACCCCGAGCGCGACGTTGCCCAGGATGTGCTGGGAGGCGCTGGTCTCGGGGTCGGGCGCGCGGAGGTTGACCTCCATGCCGTCCTCGTCGGCGCCCGAAGCCCCGACCCCGACCAGACGCTCGGCCTTGATCGCCTTGCGTCGCCCATACGCCGCCTCGACGGCGAACAGGAACAGGGCGATGGCGTAGGTGACGATCATCGCGATGATGAGGGCGTCGCTGACCGACGCCATGCCCTCGTCGACCGCCGGTTCGGCGGCGAGCACGGTGTTCACCGGCTACTCCTTCTCGGTGCTCGTGTCGTCGGAAGCGGGACGCTCCCGCAGTCTGTCCCGGAGCCGCAGGCTGATCCCGTGCAGCTCGGTGATGGCGCCGGCCCCTTCGGTCTTGCCCAGGCCACCGACCTCGACCACGGTGCGGCCGTCGGCGTCGGGCCTGGCCCGCACCCAGGCGCGGCGGGGGTGGACGAACAGCGTGCACAGCAGCCCCAGCACCGCCGCGACGGCGGCGACCAACGCCGGCACACGCGCCGGGTCGCTGTTGACCTGGACGCTGATGTACTCGCGGTAGCCGGTGAAGGTGATGTTCCCGGCTCCCTCGGGCAGCTCCCAGGTCTCGCCCGGGGAGAGCTGCGGTGAGTCCCCGAGCTCCTCCATCCGTTCGGTGTAGAGCTGGTAGACCGACTGGGAGTCGCCGCTGTCCAGCCCCAGGTCGCCCTTGAAGGCGCGCAGCGTGACCACCGGGTTGCGGGCCCCGGGGAAGTCGGAGGTCAGCTCGCCGGTGGCCGTCTCGGCCGCCGAGGGCAGGAACACCGCGGTGAAGCCGAGCTGCTCCGCTCCCGTGTCGGGCACCTTCACCACACCGTCGGAGACGAAATTGCCCTCCTGGCGGTCCAGGAACGGCACCGCCTGGTCGAAGACGACCTCGCCGTCGGGGTTGGTCACCGTGAACTCCGGCGCGTAGCCGTGGCCGAGCAGGTAGACCTGGGCGCCGTCCACCGACAGGGGGTGGTTGACCTCCAGGGTGTGGGTGCGCTCGGGGGCGCCGGGCGCCTCCCGGTAGGTCACGTCGGCGACGTAGGAGGCCGCCTGACCGGTGAGGTCGCCCTCCTCGATGAACTCGGCCTGGAAATCGTCCAGCCTCAGCCAGAACGGCTGGAGGTCGCCGGGTTCCACCGACGTCCCCGGTTCGTAGGCGTCGTAGGAGGTCACCGTGTTGGCGAACCCGTCCCCCTCGATGATCAGCATGTTGCCGCGGTAACCGAAGAGCGAACCGGCGCCCAGGGCGATCAGCAGGCCGAGCAGGGCGAGGTGGAAGACGACATTGCCGGTCTCGCGCAGGTAGCCCTTCTCGGCCGCCACGGAGTCGTCCCTGGTGTCGATCCGGTACCCCTTGAGCGCGGCGCGCGCCTCGGCGAGCACCGTCTGCGGGGACGCCGCGGTGGTGAAGCTCGCCGAGTAGGGCAGGCGGCCGAAGTTGTGCGGGGTCCGTGGCGGGCGCGCCCGCATCGCGCGGTAGTGCGCGGCGGCCCTCGGCAGGACGCACCCCGTCAACGAGACGAACAGCAGCAGGTAGATCGCGGCGTACCAGGGCGAGGAGTAGACGTCGAACAGGTAGAACCGGTCGAGCCACGGCGCGAGGTCGGGGTTGTCCAGGAAGTAGTTGCGGACCTGTTCGTCGCTGACCGAGCGCTGCGGCAGGACCGAACCGGGGATGGCGCCGATCGCCAACAGGAAGAGGAGGATCAGCGCGGTCCGCATCGAGGTGAGGATGCGCCAGGCCCAGCGCGCCCACCCCAGGGCGGAGAGCCGGGGCGGACTGTCGGTCCCCGTTTTTCCGGTGCTGTCGGCCGCGCCGGCCGGCTTCAAGGAAGTCACTGCTAAATCACCGTCGTGAAGTTGGCGGTCCAGCCCTGCATGATGGCGTTGACGTCGGTCCACAGACCGGACACCAGGAGCAGGCCCACGACCACGAGCAACGCGCCGCCGACCGCGGTGATGACGCGGTAGTGGCGCTTGACCCAGTCGAACGCGCCGAGGGCGCGTCGGTACATGAGGGCCGCCGCGACAAACGGCAGACCCAGGCCCAGGCAGTAGGCCAGCGACAGCAGCGCGCCCCGGTCGACACTGCCCTCGACGAACGCCAGCGACTGCACGGCGGCCAGCGTCGGGCCGATGCACGGCGTCCAGCCGAGTCCGAACAGCACGCCCAGGAGAGGCGCCCCGGCCACCCCCGCCGCCGGCAACCGGTGGAACCGGAACTCCCGGTTCAGTCCCGGCACGACGCCCATGAAGGCCAGTCCCAGCACGATCGTCATGGCGCCCAGGACCCGGGTGATGACATCGGAGTAGTCCAGCAGCAGGCCGCCGACGCCTCCGAAGAAGACCCCCACCGCCACGAACACCGCGGTGAAGCCGGCGACGAACAGCAGGCTGCCGGCGAGCATGGTCCACCGTCGAGCCGCCAGCGCGTCATCGACGGTCTCGACCCGCGTGGCGTCACCGGAGGCCGCCGCCGCGACCTGCGCCCGGCGCCGTGTGGCGATGTCCGCGCCGGTCATACCGGTGACGTAGGAGAGGTAGCCCGGCACCAACGGCAGGACGCACGGGGACAGGAACGACACCAATCCGGCCGCGGCCGCCAGCGGAACCGCCAGCAGCAGCGAACCCTGCACGATCGTTTCGGCGATCATGCGGATCCGGCGTCCTCCCGGGCGCCCTCGTCCAGGACCGGCTCGACGAGCCCGGTCAGGTCACGGTAGTTGGTGGCGCCGATGACACGGGCGGCGATGCGGCCCTCGCGGTCGATGACCAGCGTGCTGGGGATCGCCTGGGGCGGAACGGTGTCGCGGAACGCCTGGGGGACCTCGCCGGCCTGGTCGTACAGGCTGGGGTAGGTGACCTCCTGGTTGCGTTCGAACGCCTCGGCGGAGGTCCGGTTGTCCTTGATGTTGACCCCGAGGAACTCCAGGCCGGCGTCCTTGTACTCGCCGTAGACCTCCTCCAGGACGGGCGTCTCGGCGCGGCAGGGAGCGCACCAGCTCGCCCAGAAGTTGACGACGACGACGTCTCCCTCGTAGTCGTCGAGGGAGATGGGGTCGCCACCGATCGTCTCCCCCTCGACAGCGGGCGCGGGGGTGCGGTCCTCGGGCGCGAACGCGGTCGTGGACCCGTCGCCCTCGACGTAGCGGTCGTTGGAGCTTCCGGAGTCGGTGGCGGCCTGTCCGGCGCAACCGGTGAGCGCGATGACCGCCGCGAGGGCGGCGACCGAACGCCGGAACGCCGGGCGCGTGCGGGCACCGGGCTCATTACAGGGCATCGTCAAAACCTCGAAAGAGGAGGTGAAACAGGCATCGTTCAATAACGACACAGTGTAGTAGATGCCCTGCGCGAGAGGACTTCGGCCCGGTCCGGGCAGGTCCCAGGCCCCGAGGCCCGCACCCCGGGGGTGGGAGAGGCGGGCGTGCCGGGGAGACACGCCCGCGGATTCCGATATCCGGTGCCGACGCGAAGGCCGGCCGTTCCCCGGTGCCGGTGGGCGGGGTGCACCGCTCCGGGGAGTCCCGGATGCCGCTGCTAACCGGCCTCGACGAACGCCTCTCGGAGGTAGTCGTGGACAGCTCGTTCAGGCACCCGGTAGGAACGTCCCACCCGGATGGCGGGGAGAACCCCCGAGTGGACCATTCGGTAGACAGTCATCTTGGAGACCCGCATGATCGTCGCGACCTCGGCCACGGTCAGGAACCTGACCTCGTCCAAAGGAGCCTTGCCACCGTTCATGTTCCGCCGCCCTCTTTCCCGGACGTGGGCGTACTCGTCCCTGCCCTGTCGCCACCGTGGTGGGCGCGGAGCGATGATCCACTCCGTCCCATCACCACGCCGGTGTGTCGTTCCGTAACTACTGCCACGTCCGGTTTCAGCGTAAATCCGGGGTCACGGCATTGAAAGGTTGGCTTTGCTGTCCCTGCAGCTACATGTGGGGAAGGGTGCCCCTGAGGTTTAGGAGATGGGTATAAAACGATCCGCCCTCAGGTGAGTCCGGCCCGCGACAGGACGTAGTCGGACAACGGACGGTAGTCGTCGGTGAGGTATCCGTCGTCCAACGGCACCGTGGTGTGCAGTTTGCCCTCGTGCTCGCCGAGGAACAGTGCCGGATCGTTGGAATCGGCAAATCCCACCACGTTGATGCCGGCCTGCGCCGCCGCCCCCGCGAAACCGTGGTCGGCGATGACCAGCTGCGGCCACGGCTCGCCCCGCGCCGTGAGGTCGGCCAGGATGGCCTGCATCGCGAAGGGGTGGTGGCTGTGCCGGGGCTGTTGCCCGTCGGTGACCAACGCGACGTCCTCCCGCCAGGTGAGGACACGCGTCTTCGGCGGATGCTCGCCCTCGATCTCGTAGGAGTGGCCCGCCGCGGCCGTCACCACCTGGCATCCGTTGGCCGTCAAGACGCGCTTCCACCCCTGGTAGGTCTCCAGCAGGTTGCGCGGGTGCCCGGTGGCCAGCAGGATCCGCTCCCGGTTGCGCGCCGCCTCGGCCATGCGCTCGGCCACCGCCTCCAGCGCGTCGACGGTGCGGTCGGGGTCGATCGTGTCGATGCCCCACAGGTAGTTCTCGTCGGCGACCACGCCGCAGCGCTTCGACATCAGGGCGAGGACCTCGCCGAAGGACCATTCGTGCGCGAACGAGAGGCCGAACTGGTGGTACGGATCGCCCTCGACGAGCCTCTGGTAGTGCTTGAGGTTGTTCTGCCGGGGCGTGTCCACCTGCCCCGCGATCCCCGTCCGCACCAGGTGGTCGATCAGTTCCGCTCGTGAGGGCGGCGTCACCATGTCCCCTTTCGGATCGTGTGCCCGCCGCTACCGGCCTCCGCGGGCTATTGAGGCATCCTCATACCCGTTCCCCGCCGGGTTCAACTGCTCCGGCGGGCCGGATCACAGGTTCGGGTCGATGCCATGGCAGGGGAAGACCGCCCGGCGGGTCTCCTGGATCGCCTGGTCGACCGGGTCGGCGGGGTCGAATCCCTCCTCGAAGGGCACGTGGCCGGGATCGCGTCCGTCGGTCATCCGCAACGGCGCGGTCTCGCCGGTGCGGCGCTGGACGAACTCCCGCCACTCCTGCGGCGTCTGCGTGTCGGGGTCCAGCGGTGCCCCGGTGACCTCGGCGAGCAGGTGCGTCCAGGCCCGTGGCACGACCTGCACCAATTCGTAGCCACCGCCCCCGAGGACCACCCAGCGGCCCCCTGCGGTCTCCTTGGCCAGCCGGTGCAGCTCGGCGTAGGCCAGCCGTTGCCCGTCCAGGCTCATCGTGAGATTGGCGAGCGGGTCGAGGGTGTGGGTGTCGCATCCGTGCTGGGTGACGAGGACCTCCGGCTGGAACTCGCGCAGCAGCGGGGGGACGACGGCGTGGAAGGCCCGCAACCACCGCTCGTCGCCGGTGCCGGCCGGCAGGGCGACGTTGACCGCGTACCCCTCGGCGCGCGGTCCCCCGATCTCGCCCGGGCGGCCGGTGCCGGGGAACAGCGTCAACGGCGACTCGTGCAGGCTGATCGTCAGGACCCGCGGATCGTCGTAGAACACCTTCTGCACACCGTCGCCGTGGTGCACGTCCACGTCGACGTAGGCGACACGTTTGGCACCCTGCTCCAGCAGCCAGGCGATCGCCAGCGCCGCGTCGTTGTAGACGCAAAAACCCCAGGCGTGCTTGGGCATCGCGTGGTGCAGCCCACCGGCGATGTTGACCGCGTGCTGCGCCTCGCCCGCCCACACCGCGCGCGCCGCCGCGACCGAGGCCCCCGAGATCAGCGCGGCGGCATCGTGCATGTTGGGAAAGACCGGGTTGTCGGCGGTGCCGAGGTAGTAGGGGTCGTCCGGTTGCAAGGTGACGCCGGCCCGCTTGACCGCCTCGATGTAGTGGCGATCGTGCACGAGCTCCAGCAACTTGTCGTCCGCGGGTTCGACGCCGGTGAAGGAGACCCCCGGCGCGTCGAAGACGCCGAGTTCGCGGGCCAGTGCCATCGTCAGTTCGACGCGGACCGGCGCGAGCGGATGCTGCGGCCCGAAGTTGTAGGCCGTCAGCCCCTCGTCCCACGCCACGCGCAGCGAACAGGACATGCACCCTCCCGGCGGAAAACGTGTCGATGTGTGCGTTCCACCACACACTAACGAAATCGGGGACGTCCATCTTCCGCCGGGTCGTCAGGTACGGGGGTGTCGGGGGACCGAGGAGCCGCCTCGGCCGGGGTTCAGCCCTCGGAGAGTTCGCGGCTGCGGTCGCGGGCGGCCTCGATGGCGTCGGTGAACGCGGTGCGCACGCCGTGGCGTTCGAGTTCGCGGACCGCGGCGGCGGTGGTCCCACCCGGCGAGCTGACCGCCTCGCGCAGCACGACGGGGTGCTCCCCGGAGTCGCGCAGCATGGACGCCGAACCCGCGATCGTCTGCACGACCAGCTTCTCGGCGATGTCACGCGACATGCCCATCAGCACCCCGGCGTCGATCATCGTCTCGACGATGAAGTAGAAGTAGGCGGGGCCGCTGCCCGACAGGGCGGTCACCGTGTCCATGTGCCGCTCGGCGACGCGCAGCACCTCGCCGACCGGGCGGAGCAGCGCCTCGGCCCGGTCGAGGTGGTCGGCGGTGGCGTGCCGGCCGGCCGCGATGGCGGTCATCCCCTGGCCGACGACCGCCGGCGTGTTGGGCATCGCCCGCACGACCGCGACGTCACCGACCAGGTGCTTCTCCAGCAGGCCGGTCGTGATGCCGGCCGCCACCGAGATGACCAGCGTGTCGCCGCTGATCGCGGGCGCGACGTCGACGAGCAGGTCGACCATGTCCTGGGGCTTGAGCGCCAGGACGAGGGTGTCGGCGCGTCGCGCGGCCTCCTCGGCCGGGACGATCTCGACCCCGTAGCGCTCGCGCAACCGCCGCGCCTGTTCGGCCCGCGGCTCGGTGACGAGGACCTCGGCGGCGGCGTGGCCGGTGCCGAGGAGTCCGGCGAGCAGGGCTTCGCCCATCTTGCCCGCGCCGATGATCGCGATCATGTGGTCCCCTACCTTTCGACTGGGTCCCACGTTAGCGGTCCGGGCCCCAGGCGCGCCGACGGCGGTCCTCCCGGTGTGGACACCGGTCGAGGACCCCTGCGAGGACTCCCACGATGTCCCGGGCCGTAGGCGAGACCGACCCGTACCCGGGCACCCGGCTCGCCGATGTCACGAGGACGCGCGCCACGACCGACCTGGTACTCGATCTCCTCCGTCGCGAGCGCCGCGAGCGCGCCCGCGATCGCCATCAGACGGGGGTCGTGGGTGGCGACCACCAATTGGGCCCCGCTGTCGATGAGCCGGCGCAGCGCGCGGACATAGGCGAGGTCACCCTCATGACGGGAGAGCAACGTGGCCGCAGGTGCCCCCTCGGGAGCGCCCGAGCACAGCCGGACCCGGGAGCCGGGCCGTAGGGGAGGCTCGCCCGTGAGACGCGACCGGGGCCAGACCTCCACCCCGAGCCGGGGGTGGTCGGTGCGCACGGCGGCCACGAGGCGCGATACCGCCTCATCGGTTCCCCCGGTCCCCGCCCGCACGGTGACGGTCGCTCCCGTCCGCTCGGCCCCGGCGCAGAGCCGGGCGAGAGAGGCCACGGCCAGCGCTTCGCCCTCCGCGCCCAGGTACAGGCCCAGTTCCGTGGGGTGCACCGACAGCTCGGTCACCGCCGAGAGCCCCTCCGCTGCCAGTCGGTCCAGGAGACGCAGGTACCGGTGGAGGGCGGCCGACACCTGCTCGGGGTGGCGGACCTCCTCCCCGTGGTACTCGACGGAGGCGGACAGCCCCTGGTCGGCGAGCCGCCGCACCGCCCGCACCAGGGCCTCGGTCCCCTCTCCGACCGGGAACGGGCGCGGCCCGTGCCGGTCCCGCCTCCACGGGGACGGTCCGATGTCCATCAGCGTCCTCCTGGCTCGTCGGTTCCCGCGCGCCGGCCCTCGTCGTCCGGCTCGGCACCGTCCGCGTCGATCAGGGCGCGCAGGGCGGGCGCGTAGACCGCCACGATGTCGTCGACCGCCGCCGAGGCCAACGGCTCGACCTCGACCACGTAGCGCATCGCCAGCAACCCGAACACCTGGGAGAGGAGCGCGGTGGCGCGCAGCGGAGGAACCTCGAACCGCTCGGCGATGTGCCGGGAGAGGACGTCCTCCAGGAAGCCCCTGACGGTCACGGCGAAGGCGTCGTGGGCGGCCGCCGAGCGCAGCAGCGCCAGCAACGGCCCCCGGGTCCGGGGATCCTCCCACGCCCCCAGCAGGAAGCGGAGCAGCGCCTCGGCGCGGTCGTGCCGGGAGGAGGAGGCCGTGATCCCGCGCAGCACCTCGGCGGGATCGTAGGGCAGCCGCATCGCGGCGACGAACACCTGTTCCTTGGCCCCGAAGAAGTGGTGCACGAGCGCGGGGTCGACGCCGGCGGCCCGGGCGATACCGCGAACGGAGGCGCCCGTGTACCCCTTGTCGGCGAATTCCTCGCGGGCGACCTCGAGGATCCGCTCCCGGGTCACGGTCGCGCCGGGACGCCGTCCGGTACGTGCCACGGGTCCCGGTTCAGGTCTCGTCGACGATCGTGCCGTCGGGGCCGGCCGAGAACCGTCGGGGCGCGGTCTGGGCGGTCGCGCGCCGCAGGGCGATGCGCTCACGGCGGTCCGGCCTCTCGCCCGTCCCCCCGCCGGCCCTCGCGAAGTGCAGGCGGGCGAACGCCAGCGCCTCGGCCAGCTCAGTGCGCCGGGTCTCGCGGTCGGGTGCCTTGCGGGTGCTGACCTCCAGGACGATCTGACCGTCGTACCCCGTGCCGGCGAGGTGTTCGAGCAGCTCCGCGCAGGGCTGGTTGCCGCGCCCGGGGATCAGGTGCTCGTCGATGTTCTGGCCGCCCAGACCGTCGGCGAGGTGGACGTGGGACAGCCGGTCGCCCAACTGCGCGGCCATGTCCATCGCGTCGGAGCGCGACATGGCGGTGTGGGAGAGGTCGAGGGTGACGTCGGGGTAGTCGCGGTCGAGCGGGTTCCAGCTGGGCGCGTAGGGGACGACCTCCTTGCCGCGCATGTGGACCGGGTACATGTTCTCGACCGCGAACACGATGTCGGTCTCCTCCTGCATGCGCGCCAATCCCGTCTCGAACTCCTTGGCGTACTCGCGCTGCCAGCGGAAGGCGGGGTGGACGACGACCGTCCGCGCCCCCAGGGTCTCGGCCATCTCCTTGGAGCGGACCAGCTTGACCCAGGGGTCGCGTCCCCACACCCGCTGGGTCACGATCAGACAGGGCGAGTGGACGGCGAGGATGGGGACCTGGTGGTAGTCGGAGAGCCGCCGCAGCATGTCGACGTCCTGGCTGGCCGGCTCACCGGTGACCATGACCTCGACGCCGTCGTAGCCGAGCTCGGCGGCGATCTCGAAGGCCGCGGGGGTCTTCTCCGGGTAGACCGACGCTGTCGAGAGGACGACAGGCGCGTCTGGAACCTGGATAGCGCTCACCTCATCAACCCTATGCGTTGTAACGGAAATTGGCTCGCACGCCAATGATGCGGATAGCGTCTGCCGAGTGAACGCGACGCCGTCGGGGGCGATTCCCAGCCCCAACATCTGGAACAGCCCGCAGGTCTATGAGCTGGAGAACCGGGCGGTGGATCCTGACGGGGTGATCGACGCCGCCATGCGCGCCATCCGCGACTGGGACGGCGCACACGTCCTCGACATCGGCTGCGGCACGGGCTACCACCTGCCCTACTTCGCGGAGCGCGCCCGCGGGGTCGTGGGCGTCGAACCGCACGCCGCCCTGGCCTCCGTCGCCCGCGCGCGCGTCCGCGACCTGCCCAACGTCGAGGTGCGCACCGGGGTCGCCCAGAGCCTGCCCGTCGCCGACGCCTCCGTGGAGGTCGCGCACGCCCGCTGGGCGTACTTCTTCGGCCCCGGATGTGAGCCCGGTCTCGCCGAACTGGAGCGGGTGATGCGGCGAGGCGGCGTCGCCTTCGTCATCGACAACGACGCCACCCGCAGCACCTTCGGCCGCTGGTTCCGCCGCTTCCTGCCCTCGTACGACCCCGTGGCGGTCGAGCGGTTCTGGAGCCGTCAGGGCTTTGCGCGCCGGCCGCTGGACATGCGGTGGCGCTTCGAACGGCGTGAGGACTTCGAGGCGGTGGTCCGCATCGAGTTCTCCGCCGCGATCGCCCAAGAGGTCATCGCCTCGCACGAGGGGCTGGAGGTGGACTACGCGGTCAACCTGTGGTGGCGGGAGTACTGAGACCGTTCCCGCCCGCACAGACCGGCGGGCGAGCCCGTCCGGCTCAGACCATGGTGAAGCTGACGTAGCCGTAGGCGCTCACCTCGACGTTGTAGGACTCCACCCCGTACTCGGTCTGCGCGTCGCACACGACCCCGCTGTCGATGTCGGGGGTGGCGAGCTGGGCCTCGTCCATGTCGCAGCGCACGGCCTCGGCGTCGGCCCAGTAGCGCAGCGCGTCCTCGACCACGTCGCGGACCATCGGGACGCTGTCGGCGCGGTACTCGTAGCTGAAGATGTAGGAGCCGCCGGTGACGTCGACCGTGTAGGGGATCTGGAGCCCCTGGTAGGTGACGGTGCAGTCGATGGTCTCGTCCACCGACGCCTGCGTCTCGGTGCACTCCGCGGTGGAGGAGGGGTCATAGAGCAGCGACGCCTGGTTCGCGCTCTTGAGGACCTCCCACTCGATCTGCTCGGTGGGGGTGGCGGTGTCACCCGGTTCCGCCGGCAGGGTGGACTCGTCGAACTCCGGGGAGGACGCCGGGATCGGCCCGGTGCGGTAGTCACCGGAGACGAGGCCCTCGGTACCGTCGGCCTGCTGGGCGGGCACGGTCTCCTCGATCGGCACCTCGGGCTCGGGGGCGGGGACGAAGGGGAACGGGAAGAGCAGGCCGCAGCCGGAGAGCGCGAGGGTCGCACCGACGGCGACCGGCGTCATGACCACGGCTCGGGACAGTCGCTTCCTGGCGGGGGACGTCACGGGGGCCTCTTTCACTGCGCCGGGACAGCGGGAAGTCCGTCCCGGTCTGAGATGGAATGACTCTCATGGGACTCCGTGGGATCGGATCCGGTTCCCGATCCCCGCCCCCGTCTTCGCCACCGGTACCGCCCGGGACGACACGGCCGGAGGGCCGCGCCCTCCCGGACCCGCCCTCGGCGCCTAGGCCAATGGGGCCTGTTCGACGCCGACCGCCTCCAAGACGCGCTGCGCGGTCGCCGCCATGCCCGAGGCGTTGGGGTGGACCGGGGCGGCCGGCCGGGTGGGGAAGATGCCCTCGACCCACTTCTCGTCGGCGGCGGCGCATACGTCGTGCCCTCGTTCGCCGACGTCCACGAACACCGCGCCGGCCTCGGCCGCCTCTTTCGCCAAGACCGTGTTGAGGTCGCTCTGCGCGGCGTCGAGGTAGGCGACGTCCCCACGGGCGATGGGCACCAGCGGCCAGCATCCGCGCTCGGCCGGCAGGATCTGCAGGTAGCCGACGACGACCACGGTCGCCTCAGGGCTGCGCTCGGCGATCTCGGCGAGTACCGCGGCGACCTTCTCCCCGGTCTCGTCCGCTCGTCGGGCCAGTTCGTCGCCGCCCTCGTCGTCGACGTAGCGGTCCCGGCAGGGGTCGCCGGCGGGATCGGTGGCGCTCAACGTGGCGCAGGTGATCAGGATCTCCGCGAAGCCGAAGTCGTTGCCCCCGATCCCCAGGGTGACGAGGTCGGTGTCGGGGGTGAGGGCGTCGAGCTGGGGGGCGTTCTCGGTGTCGAGCGGCAGTCCTTGGGGCCGGGTCATGTGCTCGGTGGTCGCCCCGGAACAGCTGGCGTCGTGGAACTCGGCCGAGCCGAGCGCCTGCGCGACCAGGTTGGGGTAGTTCTTCCGGGAGCGCAGGCAGAACACCGGCCTGCCGTACTGTCCCGGGATGAGCGGTCCCGCGGTGAAGGAGTCGCCGAGGGCGACGTAGCGTCCCGTGACGTCCGCGGTGGCCGCCTCGGCCTGGGCGGGGACGGTGGCCAGGGCCAGGACTCCTGCGGCGCTGAGCGCGACGGCCGTGAGACGACGTGCGGTGGTGGTGGGGGACACGCGCTTTCCTCCTCGGGAACGCGAAGGCCGGGAACTCGAACGTGACCCGCCCCCGCCGTTCGGTCAACGAACAGGCCGACAACGGTCATTCACTTGACGCGACGAATTGTATACGTACAGTGACGCATTTGGGGAGGACTGTGCCGGTCATCCCGACGGCATGTCTGATATGTCGCTGCGGTGGGCCGATCGGACCAGCCGTGACGCTTGCCGCCGGCGAGGCAGCGGTCCCGCCGTCCACGGCGCGGGGCTGTGGAGGACCGTACGGAGTGTCACCGGGACACGCTAGCGTGCAGACATGGCCAGGTCTGCGAAAAGTACGTTCCGGTGCGCCGAGTGCGGCTGGACCACCCTCAAATGGGTCGGCCGCTGTGGCGAGTGCCAGGCGTGGGGCACCGTCGAGGAGGTCGGTCCCGCCGTCTCGGGAGGCCTGGTGGCGGCCAAGGTCAGCTCCCCCGCCCGCCCCATCACCGAGATCGACGTCGAAGCCGCCCATGCCGCCCCCACCGGTCTGGAGGAGCTCGACCGCGTCCTCGGCGGCGGCCTGGTCCCCGGAGGCGTCCTCCTGCTCGCCGGCGAGCCCGGCGTGGGCAAGTCCACCCTGCTGCTCGAGGTGGCGGCGCTGTGCGCCGACTCCGGGCCGGTGCTCTACGTCACCGGTGAGGAGTCCACCGGCCAGGTCCGTCTCCGCGCCGAACGCCTGGGGGCGCTGTCCTCCAAACTGTTCCTCGCCGCCGAGACCTCGGTGGCGGCGCTGGCGGGCCACGTCGACGAGATCGCGCCGAAACTGCTCATCGTCGACTCCGTGCAGACCATGAGCTCGCCCGACGTCCCGGGGGTTCCCGGCGGCGTCACCCAGGTCCGCGAGGTCGCCGGGTCCCTGATCAGACTGGCCAAGGCCCGTGGCATCGCCACCGTGCTGGTCGGCCACGTCACCAAGGACGGCTCCATCGCCGGTCCCCGGCTGCTGGAGCACCTGGTCGACGTCGTGCTGCAGTTCGAGGGCGACCGCCACTCCCGGCTGCGGATGCTGCGCGCGGTCAAGAACCGCTACGGCCCCACCGACGAGGTCGGCTGTTTCGAGCTCACCGACTCCGGCATCATCGGCCTGCCCGACCCCAGCGGCCTGTTCCTGACCCGCCGCAACGAGCCCGTCCCGGGCACCTGCGTCACGGTCACCCTTGAGGGACGTCGCCCCCTGATCGCCGAGGTCCAGGCGCTCGTCGCGCCCACCGCGCTGCCCCAGCCGCGACGCGCCACCTCGGGGCTGGACTCCGCCCGGGTCGCGATGGTCATGGCGGTACTGGAGCGCAGGGCGGGCCTGCGCATCGGCTCCTCCGACGTCTACGCCTCCACCGTCGGCGGGGTGCGGCTCGGCGAACCCTCGATCGATCTGGCCCTGGCCCTCGCGCTGGCCGGCTCCCACACCGACCTCGCGTTGCCACGCGGCTTCATCGCCATCGGCGAGGTCGGGCTGGCCGGGGACGTGCGCGCGGTCAGCGGCGTGCAACGGCGGCTCTCCGAGGCGCAACGGCTCGGTTTCACCAAGGCCATCGTCCCGCACAACAGCGACGAACCCGTCGACGGCATCGAGGCGATCGGCGTCGAGGACCTCGGCGAGGCGCTCCGCCTCGCCCTGCCCGCGAAACAGCGTCGTTGAGGATGGTGGCCGGGTGCCCCACCCGGCCACCGTCTCAGTTGAGCCGGAAGACCTGTGGCTCGGCCCCGTTGACGTAGTCGCCGTACAGCGTCACGACGTAGGTGCCCGGACGGGCCTGGCTGTCCGCTTCGCGGCAGTCCGGCCAGGAGCGTTCGCGCTCCCAGGTGACGGTCGTCGTGAGCGGCACCCCGCGGCGCAGCTGTTCGTTGTCGGTGCCCCGCCCCTCGACACAGTCGGCGGTGGAGAAGATCCGGTCCTCACCCGAGGTGATGCGCAGCTCCATCGCCTTGGGCCCGACGTCGATCGTGCAGGTCTGCTCCGCGGTGTTGACCACGGTGACCTCGATCTTGGGCTGGGCGTCCCAGGCGTAGTCGGTGCGGTCCGTCGCGAGGGTCACCACGACGTCCTGGGGACGACAGGGGTCCTCGGAGCGCTGCGGGGCCGGGATGTCGGGCGCTGCCCCGCCGTCCCCGCCTCCCGCGGGGGCCGCGGCGCCGGGACCGCCGGCCCCTCCCCCGGAGCCTTCCCCGCCCTCGCCGGCCGCCCCTTCGGACCCGCCCGCGTCCTCGTCCCCCGCGGGGTCCCCGTCCTCCGAACCGGCACCGGTGGAGGGCGATGCTGCGATACTGGGCGAGGCGGAGGAATCGGGCGACGCACCGGTACCGGGATCAGGGGACACGCCGGCCGCCCGCTCCCCGTCGTCCGAGGGGGAGGCCGAGCAGGCATAGGCGATCAGCGCCACTATCAGAAGTATCCCGGCCAGCACGAAGACACGCCGTTTCATGTACGTCTCGGAACTCACGGGTCCAGTGCTTGAGGGCATGGGCGTAGTATCCCGGCTTTCCGACTTTGCACCTACTCAACCCGCCGTTGGGCAACTGATTACGCATGAACGAAAACCCTTACAGCACAGCGGTTCTCGCATGGTACGAGGCCAACGCTCGCGACCTTCCGTGGCGACGTCCCGAGGCCACCCCGTGGGAGATCCTGATCAGCGAGATCATGCTCCAGCAGACGCCCGTGGTGCGGGTGCTGCCCGCCTGGGAGGCGTGGGTGGAGCGCTGGCCTCGACCGGCCGACCTCGCCGCGGAACCCGCGGGCGAGGCCGTACGCATGTGGAACCGGCTCGGCTACCCCCGTCGCGCGCTCAACCTGCACGCCTGCGCCCGGGCGATCGTGGAACGGCACGACGGGCGGGTGCCCGACTCCCACTCCGACCTGCTGGCCCTTCCCGGGGTCGGCCCCTACACCGCCGCGGCGGTCGCGAGCTTCGCGTTCGGGCAGCGCCACGCGATCCTCGACACCAACGTGCGCCGGGTGCTCGCGCGGGCGGAGACCGGAATTGAGTACCCTCCGAAAACCCAGACCAAGGCCGAGGTGAGGTTGGCGGAGTCCCTGCTGCCGGACGCGCCAGCCGTGGCCGCGCGCTGGGGCGTGGCCGTGATGGAGCTGGGCGCGCTCGTGTGCACGGCCCGCTCCCCCAAGTGCGCCGACTGCCCCATCCTGGACCGGTGCTCCTGGGTCCTCGCCGGCCGCCCCCCGCACGACGGCCCGCCCCGGCGCGGACAGACCTACGCCGGAACGGACCGCCAGGTCCGGGGCCGGCTCCTCGCGGTGCTGCGCGAGGCCCCCGGCCCGGTGGCCAAGGAGGCGCTCGACGCGGTCTGGGACAAGAGCGTGCAGCGCGAGCGAGCGCTGGACGCGCTCGTCGCCGACGGTCTGGTCGACCCCCTGGAGGACGGCACCTACGCTCTGCCCGGGTGAGCGACGGGGTCACACCCCGATGCTGCCGGCCTCGCCGACGCTGGGCTCGCCCATCCCCTCCGAACAGGGGGCGCCGGGCTCCGGTGTCTGCGGTCCCTGCTCGTAGCGGGCGATGAACTCCTGGAGACGCGGGTCGCCGGCGTCGTCCACCCCCAGCTGCTTTCCCCAGGCCGAGGCCACCACGGGCGCCGGCAGACCGGGGACCGGGCTGACCAGAAGGTAGCTTCCCGGCCGGTACAGCCCGGTGAGCAGGTCGACCTGCCCGTCGTCGATGGTTGGGTCGTAGGTGATCCAGACGACACCGTGTTCCAGGGAGTGGACGGCGTTCTCCGCCGGCACCTCCTCCGCGTAGACACCGCAGTTGAGCCAGACCGCCGCGTGGTCGCCGCCCACGGGCGGATTCTGCGGGTAGTCGACCGTCCCGGTGACGTGGTTCATCGACAGGCCGTCGAATGTCTGCACGCCGTCGATGTCACCGGCCTCGCTTCGCCCCTCGGCCAGGCCCGGGTGGGGGCCCGACGCTCCTCCGCCCAGGAGGAGGACGGTCGCGCCGGCGCCGACCAGGAGCACGACGACAAGCGCCGCGGCCCCCAGCACCCACCACAGCGCTCGCGGGCCGCGTCGGGGCGGAGTCGGCGGGCGGAAGCCGGGGGGAGCCCCCGGCGGATACGGACCGTGCGGATGGGCGCCTCCGGGCCCCTGCGGATACGGGCCGCCGGGAGCCTGCGGAGGAGGTCCGGGCGGCCACGCCGCGGACCCGTGCGGTGGGTGGGGGAAACCGGGTGGATACGGGCCGGGGGCGGGCACGCCCGGCCCGGGCAGAGGTCCCGGCCCGGGCACACCGGGAGGGTGCGGCCCGGGAACGCGCGGACCCTCAGGGCCGCCGGCCGGGCCGGATGGGGGGTCTGCTGGATTCGTCACGGTCCGGACACTACCGGCCGATGCCGGCGGGCACCGGCTCGTGGACACGGGAAAGGGGTGGCCATTACGGCCACCCCTTCGTCACCCGAAGCGGACGGGACCTCAGTCGCCCTTGCCCGCGGCGGTCTCGACCTGCGGCGTGTCAGGGACCGACGCCGGCTTCGGCACGCCCCGGAAGGTGAACTTCGCGTCCGTGCCGCTGCCCTCGGCGTCGACGATGACGATCTGTCCCGCCTTCAGCTCGCCGTAGAGGATCTTCTCCGAGAGCGCGTCCTCGATCTCGCGCTGGATCGTCCGGCGCAGCGGCCGGGCTCCCAGAACCGGGTCGTACCCGCGCTCGGCGAGGATCGTCTTGGCCGCCGGGCGCAGCTCCAGACCCATGTCGCGGTCCTTGAGGCGCTCGTCCAGCCGCGCGATCATCAGGTCCACGATCGTGATGATCTCGGTCTCGGTGAGCTGGTGGAAGACGATGATGTCGTCCACGCGGTTGAGGAACTCGGGCCGGAAGTGCTGCTTGAGCTCCTCACCGACCTTCGCCTTCATCCGGTCGTAGTTGGTCTTCTTGTCATCCTCCTTGGCGAAGCCCATGGAGACGCCGCGGGAGATGTCCCGGGTGCCCAGGTTCGTCGTCATGATGATGACGGTGTTCTTGAAGTCGACGTTGCGGCCCTGGGCGTCGGTGAGCCGGCCTTCTTCGAGAACCTGGAGCAGCGAGTTGAAGATGTCGGTGTGGGCCTTCTCGATCTCGTCGAACAGGACGACCGAGAACGGCTTGCGCCGCACCTTCTCCGTGAGCTGACCGCCCTCCTCGTAGCCGACGTAGCCGGGAGGCGAGCCGAACAGCCGGGAGACGGTGTGCTTCTCCATGAACTCGCTCATGTCGAGCTGGATCAGCGCGTCCTCGTCACCGAACAGGAACTCCGCCAGCGTCTTGGACAGCTCGGTCTTGCCGACACCGGAGGGGCCGGCGAAGATGAACGACCCACCCGGACGCTTGGGGTCCTTCAGGCCGGCGCGGGTACGCCGGATCGCCTGGGAGAGCGCCTTGATGGCGTCCTCCTGGCCGATGACGCGCTTGTGGAGCTCGTCCTCCATGCGCAGCAGCCGGGAGCTCTCCTCCTCGGTGAGCTTGAAGACCGGGATGCCGGTGGCCGTGGCGAGGACCTCGGCGATGAGCTCCTCGTCGACCTCGGCGACGACGTCCATGTCGCCGGCCTTCCACTCCTTCTCCCGCTGCGCCTTCTTGGCCAGCAGCTGCTTCTCGTCGTCGCGCAGGGACGCGGCCTTCTCGAAGTCCTGCGCGTCGATCGCGGACTCCTTGTCGCGGCGCACCTGGGCGATCTTCTCGTCGTACTCGCGCAGGTCCGGCGGGGCGGTCATCCGGCGGATGCGCATCCGCGAACCGGCCTCGTCGATGAGGTCGATCGCCTTGTCCGGCAGGAAGCGGTCGCTGATGTAACGGTCGGCGAGCTGCGCCGCGGCGACCAGCGCGCTGTCGGTGATGGAGACGCGGTGGTGGGCCTCGTACCGGTCGCGCAGGCCCTTGAGGATCTCGATCGTGTGCTTGATCGTGGGCTCGTCGACCTGGATCGGCTGGAACCGGCGTTCGAGCGCGGCGTCCTTCTCCAGGTGCTTGCGGTACTCGTCCAGCGTGGTCGCGCCGATGGTCTGGAGCTCGCCGCGGGCCAGCATCGGCTTGAGGATGGAGGCCGCGTCGATGGCGCCCTCGGCGGCACCCGCTCCGACCAGGGTGTGCAGCTCGTCGATGAACAGGATGATGTCGCCGCGGGTGCGGATCTCCTTGAGGACCTTCTTCAGGCGTTCCTCGAAGTCACCGCGGTAGCGGCTGCCGGCGACCAGCGCGCCGAGGTCCAGCGTGTAGAGCTGCTTGTCCTTGAGCGTCTCGGGGATCTCGCCCTTGACGATCTTCTGGGCCAGGCCCTCGACCACGGCGGTCTTGCCGACACCGGGCTCGCCGATGAGCACCGGGTTGTTCTTGGTCCGGCGCGACAGCACCTGCATGACGCGCTCGATCTCCTTGTCCCGGCCGATGACCGGGTCGAGCTTGCTCTCGCGCGCGGCCTGGGTCAGGTTGCGGCCGAACTGGTCGAGCACCAGGGAGGTCGACGGAGTCGACTCCGAGGAGGCACCCGTGGCCTGCGGCTCCTTGCCCTGGTAGCCGTGGAGGAGCTGGATGACCTGCTGGCGGACCCGGTTGAGGTCGGCGCCGAGCTTGACCAGCACCTGGGCCGCCACGCCCTCACCCTCGCGGATGAGGCCGAGCAGGATGTGCTCCGTACCGATGTAGTTGTGCCCCAGCTGCAGGGCCTCGCGCAGAGAGAGCTCCAAGACCTTCTTCGCGCGCGGGGTGAAGGGAATGTGGCCGGAGGGGGCCTGCTGGCCCTGCCCGATGATCTCCTCCACCTGCTGCCGGACCGCCTCGAGGCTGATGCCGAGGCTCTCCAGAGCCTTCGCAGCGACGCCTTCACCCTCGTGGATGAGGCCGAGCAGGATGTGCTCCGTACCAATGTAGTTGTGGTTGAGCATCCTGGCCTCTTCCTGGGCCAGGACCACCACGCGCCGTGCGCGGTCGGTAAACCTCTCGAACATGTCTCGTCGCTCCTCACAGAGCGGTCAGGCAGGGACGGAAGTTCCGACCCTCACTTTTCCGCATATCGGCCCTTCAAGGAGAAAGTCCCCCTGGAGGGCGCTCCCGCACCCGTCTCCACCGCGCCACCGGTTTTGCCGGCGCCCCGGCGAGCACATCCCACACGTCCCGTCCACACACGGGCCGTGCAAGAGACTTTCCCCGACGATAGGGCGTTCACCCTCATCCAACTACCAATCGGGCCTTCGATGTTCCAAGTACGCCGCAAGCGAACGGCCCGCGGCCCCCGAACAGGTGGGGACGCACGGGCCGTGATGGGCGTTCGTGCCGGAATTTGCTCTCAGCGAACAAGTCCCGTCGGTGATCGAGAACCGATTACCGGGTGCGCGGCAGACCGCATTCGCGCCGGGTCGGGCGCGGCAGGAAGACGAGCCTAGCGCTCCTAGCGCTGCTGGGCGGCGTCGTACTCGGCGACGATCGAGGCCGGGATGCGGCCACGCTCGTTGACCTGCTTGCCCGCAGCCTTGGCCCACGCCCGGATCTCGGCGCTGCGCTCACGGCTGGGGGCGTTGCGCTGCTGGCGACGGCTGCTCCGACCGCTCTTCGCCGGCGCCTTGCGGGCAGCCTCGACGAACGGAGCGAGCGCGTCGCGCAGCTTGGCCGCGTTCTTGCCGCTGAGGTCGATCTCATAGGACGAGCCGTCGACGGCGAAGGAGACGGTCTCCTCCGCCTCGCCGCCGTCGAGGTCGTCGACGAGAAGTACCTGAACCTTTTGCGCCATGGATACAGACCTTTCAGCAGAGCAGTGCGATGAGCACTTGAATATAAAGCTATACCGGATAGAACGGGAAAGACAATTCTCGGCGCGGCGAAAGTCGCCATCCCGCTATGCCGGTCCGGTGCCGTCTCTCGGTTTTTCGGCCCCAAGGCTCGATACGGCCCCGGCCTGACGGCCGGGACCGATAACGCTGGGGACGCGCCCCATTCCCTAACGTTGCCAGTTAGCGATCGGTCGAGCCACGCTCCGCACCGGTGACTTCCGGCGTGGAGTCCTGCCCGTCCTTTGCCCCGCCTTCGGCGGTAACGGCATCGGTATCCACCGGCGCCACCGAATCGGCGGCCGCGGGCTCGGTACTCGACGCGGTGCCGGGAGAACCGACGAGCCGCCCATCCGACGTTCTTGGCGCCATCTCCTTACGGAGCAGCCGATAGATGAACGTGCAGAAGACCGTCGCGACAACAGCAGGGGGGAGCAGCGCCGACAATACGTCCCACATCGAACGCAGGCCCCTTCCTTGTTGTGACTTTATGCAGTAATTACCCGTCTGGGGGTACTGGCCAGCTTACGCGCGCGTCAAGCCGGTCTCTCCCGCCCCCCACTAACACGCCCTCGACATCATAGACACCATGTGATCCGGTTCCGTCCACCGAGGGCGCCGGATCCCCTTTACCCCTCCCGGGTTAACCCACTCCCCCTTAGCGGACCGGTATGTCCCACTTGCCGGAAGCCCTTAAAGACAAGGGATCCGCGAAGACCGGCGGACGATAATGAGGGACCGGGCCCCTCTCGGCGAAGAGAAACCTTCCTCCGTGAAGACAGAGGGATCCAGCAATATCGAACTGGATCACCCAGGCCCGCGCCATGTGCGGGATGAACCAGAACCCGGCCGGTTCTTGGGCACTTTGCACAGAGCGCCCCTCGGGACCGGCTCTCGCCTGCCCCTCATTGGCGGTCGTGCCAGGCCGGTCATGGGATCGTGGCATCGTAGCGGGAAGGAACGGGCATCCACGCGAGGATCGCGTATGCGCCCGCGAGTCCGACATCGAGGGCATTGGGAGGGCCTGATCGTGGAGTTCCACGCAGATCTACATATTCACTCCAAGTACTCGCGGGCTTGCAGTAAGGATTGCGACCTTGAACACCTCGCCTGGTGGGCCGCCCGCAAGGGCATTGACGTGGTCGGTACGGGTGATTTCACTCACCCTGCCTGGCGCGAGGAGCTGCACACCAAACTCGTCCCGGCCGAGCCGGGCCTGTTCCGGCTGAAGCCCGAAATCGAGCGACAGATCGCCCGAACCCTCCCTCCCGCCAGTAGCCGCCTCCCTCGCTTCATGCTGTCGGTGGAGATCTCGACCATCTACAAGCGGGACGAGCGCACCCGCAAGGTCCACCATTTGCTCTACGCCCCGAGCATGACGGCTGCCGAGGCGATCACGGCCGATTTGGCGAAGATCGGCAATCTCGCTTCCGACGGACGCCCCATCCTCGGCCTCGATTCACGCGATCTGCTGGAGATCACGCTTTCCAGCGACCCTGGCTCCTATCTGGTGCCCGCCCACGTGTGGACCCCGTGGTTCGCGGCGCTGGGATCCAAATCGGGTTTCGACGCGATCGCCGACTGTTACGTGGATCTGGCCGAGCACGTCTTCGCCGTGGAGACCGGACTTTCCAGCGACCCGGCGATGAACTGGATGGTGTCTTCTCTCGACTCCTACACCCTCGTGAGCAATTCCGACGCGCATTCACCCCCGATGCTGGCTCGCGAGGCGACCCGCTTCGACACCGACCTGGACTACTACGCCATCCGAAGGTCGCTGGAAACCGGCGAGGGCTTCCGGGGAACGGTCGAGTTCTTTCCGGAAGAGGGCAAGTACCACCTCGACGGGCATCGCAAGTGCGGCATTCGGTTCGAACCGGAACTCACCCGTGAGCACGGAGGCCGCTGTCCCGTGTGCGGCCGGCCGTTGACCGTGGGCGTTTTCCACCGTGTCCACGAACTCGCCGACCGCCCCGTGGGATATCAGGTTCCGGGCGCCGCGGGATTCACCAACCTGGTCCCCCTGCCCGAGATCGTCAGCGAGATCGTCGGCGTCGGTCCGAAGAGCAAGCGGGTGCTCGGCGAGGTGGCCCGGCTCGTGGGTGAGATCGGCCCCGAGCTGAGCATCCTGCAATCCGTTCCCCTGGACGAGGTGACCCGGGTCGGCGGCGAACTGCTGGGCGAGGCGATCGGCCGGTTGCGGCGCGGCGAGGTCATCCGGGACGCCGGTTACGACGGCGAGTACGGCGTCATCCGGATGTTCCGGCCCGAGGAGCTGACCGCTTCGGCGAACGCCCCCGCCCTGTTCGAGGAGCACGAGATCGTCCCCAAGGAGGCACGGCGCGCCGGTGACGCGAAGAAGGGGAGGACGCGGCCGCGCCCCACCACCCGGCGCGACGGCCCCGGGGCGGCGCGTGCCGACGCTCCCCTCTCCGACACCACGGCCGACCTGTTCTCCGAGCCGTGGCCCTCCGGCAAGGACGACGCGGACCCGCTCGCCCACGACGGGACCGACGAGGGGGAGCCCGCGCTCTTTCCCGCGGAAGGCGACGAGCCCCCCTTGCGTTCCTCGAACCTGCTCACCGGCCTCGATCCGGAGCAGCGCGCGGCCGCCGGAAGCCCTCCCGGTCCCCTGCTCATCATCGCGGGGCCCGGCACCGGCAAGACCCGCACCCTCACGCACCGGATCGCCCATCTGGTCACCGAGGGCGCTTTGGCGGCCGAACAGTGCCTGGCGATCACCTTCACCCGGAGATCCGCGGAGGAGCTGCGCGAGCGGTTGACGGACCTGGTGGGAGCGCGGGCGCGGTCGATGACCGTGACGACCTTCCACGGCCTGGGCGCGCTCATCCTGCGCGAGCAGTACGAGCGCGTCGGCCTGTCCGCCCGTTTCCAGGTCGCCGACGACGCCCGGAGGCTGGAGGTCGCCACCGAGGTGACCGGCTCCCCGGCCTCGGCCCGTCGCCTCCTGGAGGCCCGTGACGAGGCGACGGCGCGAGGAGCCACCGCGGCGGCCGACGAGGGCGAGGCGGGCGCCTACGAGCGGCGGCTCCGCGAACAGGACCTCGTGGACTTCACCGACCTGCTCGCCCTGCCGGTCCGCCTGCTCGAGGCGGACAACGGGCTCGTCGAGCGCTACCGGCGCCGCTGGCGGTGGATCGGCGTGGACGAGTACCAGGACGTCGACGCCGCGCAGTACAGGCTGCTGCGCCTGCTCACCGCCCCTGACGGGGACATCACCGCGATCGGCGATCCCGACCAGGCCATCTATGGGTTCCGTGGCGCCGACGTGGGTTTCTTCCTGCGTTTCACCGAGGACTTCCCGGCCGCGCGGACCGTCCGCCTCTCACGCAACTACCGGTCCAACGCGACGATCGTGGACGCCGCCGTGCAGGCGATCGCGCCGGCCTCCCTGGTGCCGGGCCGCGAGCTGCGGGCCGTCGGGGACTTCTCCGATCCGCCGCGGATCGGGATCCACGTCGCCGCGGACGAACGCGCCGAGGCGTCGTTCGTCGCGCGGGCGATCGACCGCCTGCTGGGCGGCACCTCCCTGCACTCGCTGGACAGCGGGCGCGTGGGGGAGGACGGGGAGGAGGGGCTGTCCTTCGGTGACTTCTGCGTGCTCTACCGCACCGACGCCCAGAGCGAGGCGCTCGCCGCCGCGTTCGACAACGCCGGGGTGCCGTTCCAGAAGCGTTCCCACGACCGGTTGACGGCGCGTCCGGCGGTGCGCATGGTCGCCGGAGAGCTGGCGCGGGTCGCCGGTGCGGGTGTCGAGGAGCGCGTGCGCAACGCGGTCGCCGCACTGTGCGATCGGCACCACGGTGACACGGGTCTGACCACGTCCGTCCGCACCGCGGGGGAGCTCCTGGCGCCCCTGGCCCGGCGATGCGGCGACGACCTGGAGGGCTTCCTCGCGGAGTTGTCCCTGGGCGCCGAGGTCGACGCCCTGGATCCGCGCGCCGACCGGGTGTCGCTGCTGACCCTGCACGCGGCCAAGGGACTGGAGTACCCCGTGGTCTTCCTCGTCGGCTGCGAGGAGGGGCTGTTGCCCTTGCGCTTCCCCGGGGCGGAGCGTGACGACGACGCGGAGGAACGCCGGCTGTTCTTCGTGGGCCTCACGCGGGCCAGACGGCGCCTCTACCTTTCCCGGGCCCGCCGGCGGACCCGCCGGGGGTCTCGTGTCGAGAACGCCGCGTCCTCGTTCCTGGAGGCGATTCCGTCCCGGCTGACGATGCCGGTGGACGAGGAGACCGCGACCCGGCGACGGCCGAAGGACCGCCAGCTCCGTCTGTTGTGACGAGGGGGCTTGTCCCGTGTCGGGTCAGGCCCCCTCGTCCAGGGACAACAGCATGCGCGTGTTGCCCAGCGTGTTCGGTTTGACCCGCTCCAGGTCCAGGAACTCGGCGACCCCCTCGTCGTAGGAGCGCAGAAGCTCCTCGTAGACGCGCGGGGAGACCGGTGTGCCCTGGATCGGCCGGAACCCGTGCCGGCCGAAGAACCGGGTCTCGAAGGTCAGGCAGAAGACCCTGCGCACCCCCAGCTCGCGGGCCGTGCTCAGGAGTTCGGCGACGATCCGGTGGCCCACTCCGTGTCCTTGGGCCACCGGGTCCACCGCGACCGTGCGTACCTCGGCGAGGTCCTCCCACAGAACGTGGAGGGCACCACAGCCGACAACGGTGCGCTGGGCACCGTTGTCGGCCTCGGCCACCCGGAATTCCTGGATGTCCTCGTAGAGGTTGACCGTGCTCTTGGACAGGACGCGCCCCTCCCCACTGAACTCGTCGACGAGACGACGGATGTGGATGACGTCGCTGGTCCGCGCACGGCGGATGGTCACGTGTTCGACGGACATGATCGGCCCAGATTACCGGCCGGTCCCCCTATGGCCGGCCGGTCCTGGGACGATCAGGCCCGGGCTGCTCAGATGAGTTGGCGACGAGCCGCCCACACGACGGCCTCGATCGGCGTGTTGACCCCTAGACGGTCGCAGATCGAGCGCAGACGGCGCCGCAGGGTGCGAGCGCTCAGTTCGAGCCGGCGGGCGGCGACGTCGGTGGTGACTCCGGTGGCGATCTCGGCCAAGAGCTGGATCTCGTCCTCGCTCAGTCCCGGAAGCTGACTCCCGGCCGGGGTGATACCGGGCTCGCGCGGCGCGGGCGGGGTGACGATCCCCTCCCGAAGCTGCGAGACGCTCGGCTCCTTGGCGACGTGACGTACGAGTGTGGCCTGTTCCACTCCGTCCTCCCTCATCCGTGGTGAGTGCGGAACAACAACTCGTCGCCGCAGGGACCCCGGACAAGCCGAGGCCGAGACCTCCCGACGGACACGCTCGACAACCGGCCCGCGTCCACAGCCCGCCACCGGCACTCTCGTTTCCCTGGCACAGAAACGGGTGCGCCGGCGCGGCGAGGACCCGGGGAGCCGATCACGACGACCTGGGACGGACAGGTCGTGCGCGGGCGCGCCCGGCAAGGGATGCTGGAAACCGCCGAAGCCGATGTCAGCCATCCCTGCTCACCGTCTATTGGATCCGCTACGACAGACACGCGGAATTCTCCGCTCGCTTCGAAACGCTAAGCGGATGAGCAGCGAGCGTCAAGGTCCTTTTGGTTACACAGGGCGACTAAACGGTTCTTCCGGGTCACGGCAGGTCATCGAGAGAACCTACGACACGCGGGCTGACCTGCGAAAATATTCTTCGTCCCAACAGCGGTAAACAGTGCGCCGGGGATTCAAAGAGTATTCTCAAAGTGACTGTCGGGACAGACCCATTGGCCAGCGGTTTCCATATTGGCCGCCGCTGGCCAGCGACAAAACGTGGCCAGGACCACAGCGGGTAATGGACGGGGGCGGCCGCGCCGGCACGCGACCGCCCCCCGGAAGGTCAGTTCGGCTTCACGAGCGGGAACAGAACCGTTTCCCTGATGTTCTTGCCCGTGAACGCCATCAGCAGACGGTCGATCCCCATCCCGACACCGCCCGAGGGAGGCATCGCGTACTCCAGCGCGCGCAGGAAGTCCTCGTCGAGCTGCATCGCCTCGGGGTCGCCCCCCGCCGCCAGCAGGGACTGCTCGGTGAGACGGCGGCGCTGCTCCACCGGGTCGACCAGCTCGGAGTAGCCGGTGCCCATCTCCATACCGAACCCGATCAGGTCCCACTTCTCCGTGAGGAGCGGATCCTCGCGGTGCTGGCGGGTCAGCGGGCTGGTCTCCAACGGGTAGTCGCGGACGAAGGTCGGCTGGATCAGGGTGTGCTCGACGAGCTCCTCGAACAGGTGCTCGACCAGCTTGCCCGGACCCCAGGCCGGGTTCCACTCGATCTCCCGGGCGTCGGCCAGCTTGCGCAGGGACTCGACGGGGGTGCGCGGCGTGACCTCCTCGCCCAGCGCCTCGGAGACCGCCCCATAAAGCGTCACCGACGGCCACTCGCCGCCGAGGTCGATCTCCTGGTCGCCACGGCGCACCACGGTGCTGCCGAACGCGCCGACCGCGGCCTCCTGGATGAGCTCGCGCGTGACGTCGGCCATCACGTTGTAGTCGGCGTAGGCCTGGTAGAACTCCAGCATCGTGAACTCGGGGTTGTGCGTGGAGTCGGCGCCCTCGTTGCGGAAGTTCCGGTTGATCTCGAAGACCCGCTCGACACCGCCCACCACCAGGCGCTTGAGGTACAGCTCCGGGGCGATGCGCAGGTAGAGGTCGAGGTCGTAGGCGTTGATGTGGGTGGTGAACGGCCGCGCCGTCGCCCCGCCGTGCACCTGCTGGAGCATCGGGGTCTCGACCTCGACGTAGCCGCGACCGTGCAGCCCCTCGCGCAGCGCGCGGATGGCGTCGGCGCGACGGCGCACCATGTCGCGCGCCTCGGGGTTGACGATCAGGTCGACATAGCGCTGCCGGACCCGGGCCTCGGGGTCGGTGAGCCCCTTGTGCTTCTCCGGCAGCGGACGCAGGCACTTGGCCGTGAGCCGCCAGGAGTCGACCATGACCGACAGCTCGCCACGCTTGGACGTGATGACCTCGCCCTCGACACCGACGTGGTCGCCCAGGTCGATGTCGCTCTTCCAGGCGGCCAGGGAGTCGGCTCCGAGCTTGTCCAGCGCCAGCATGATCTGGATGTCACCGGAACCGTCGCGGATGGTGGCGAAGCAGAGCTTGCCCCCGGTGCGGTACAGCATGACCCGGCCGGCGATCCCGACGCGCTCCCCCGTGACCGTGTCCGGCCCGAGCCCGCCGTGTTTCTCACGGATCGCGGCGATGGAGGTGGTGCGGGGGTAGGAGACCGGATAGGGGTCCACCCCGTTCTCCCGCAGGCGGTCCAGCTTCTCGCGGCGGACCCGCATCTGCTCGGGCAGGTCGTCGTAGGAATCGTCCAGCACGTCACTCACAGGGACGATCCTATCCGCCCTACCACGTGCCCCGGTGTCCTTCAGCGCCCCGGTCCGCTCCCACGGGACGGCGGGTTCAGCCCACGTTGCGCTCGTAGACCAGGCGCAGGCCGATCAGGGTCAGCCAGGGCTCGTGCACGTCCACCGTCTCGCACTCGTCCACGACGAGCGGGGCGAGCCCGCCCGTGGCCACGACGGTCACGGAGTCGGCGTCGTCGGCGAGCTCCTGCGCCATACGGTCGACGATGCCGTCCACCTGCCCGGCGAACCCGTAGACGATCCCGGACCGCAGCGCCTCGGTCGTGTTCTTCGCGATGACCGCGCGCGGTTTCACGATCTCGACCATGTGCAGTTGCGCGCCGCGGCGCGACAGCGCCTCGACCGAGATGTCGATGCCCGGCGCGATCGCCCCGCCGACGTACTCGCCCTTCTCGCTGACCGCGTCGAAGGTGGTCGCGGTGCCGAAGTCCACGACCAGGCATGGACCCCCGTAGGAGTGCGCCGCCGCCAGAGCGTTGACGATCCGGTCGCTTCCCACCTCCCGGGGGCTGTCCATGCGGATGGGGACCCCGGTCTTGACCCCCGGCTCGACGATGACCGCCTGCACGTCGCCGAAGTGCCGGCGGAACATCTCCCGCATCTCGTGCTGGACCGAGGGGACCGTGCAGCACATGGCGATCCCGTCGACGTCGGTGCGCTCCACCAGCGTGGCCGCGCCGATGAGGCCCTGGAGGACCACCGCCCACTCGTCGGCCGTACGGCGCGGCTCGGTCGCGACGCGCCACTGCTCCATCAGTTCCTCGCCGTCGAACAGCCCGAGCACCGTGTGGGAGTTCCCGACGTCGATCGCCAACAGCATCGTTTCCCCATCCCCCGTCCGTCGTTGGGTCAGGGCGTTTCCCTGAGATCCAGCGCGATGTCCAGTGCCGGACTGGAATGGGTCAGCGCGCCAACCGCAAGATAGTCCACCCCGGTCGCCGCGACATCGGCCGCGACGTCGAGGGTGAGCCCACCGCTGGACTCCAGCCGGGCCCGGCCGGCGACCAGCGCGACGGCCTCGCGCAGCGCCTCGACGGTGAAGTTGTCGAGCAGGATCTCCTCGGCCCCCGCCTTCAGCGCCGGCTCGATCTGGTCGAGACGGTCCACCTCGACCTCCAGCGGGACATTGGGGAAGGCCGTCCGGACGGCCCTGACCGCTTCGGCGACCCCACCGGCCGCGACAACGTGATTGTCCTTGATCAGCGCGGCGTCGGCCAGTCCGTAGCGATGGTTGGTGCCCCCGCCGCAGCGCACCGCGTACTTCTCCAGGACGCGCAGGCCCGGCAGGGTCTTGCGGCTGTCACGGATCCGCGCCCCGGTGCCGGCCACCGCGTCCACCCAGGAGCGGGTCGCGGTGGCGACGCCGGACAGGTGGGTGAGGAGGTTGAGCGCGGTCCGCTCGGCGGTGAGCAGGTCACGGGTGCGCGCGCTGACCGTCATGAGGACGTCGCCCCGGGCCACCGGGTCGCCGTCGGCGGCACGGCGTTCGATCTCGACGATCCCCTCGCTGACCATATGGAATACCAGCTCGGCCAGTGGGAGCCCGGCGACCACGCCGTTGGCGCGCGCGACCACGTCGGCGGTGCTGATCTGGGCGGCGGGGATGGTGGCGGCCGTGGTGACGTCCACCGACCCCGGCGCGGGCAGGTCCTCGGTCAGTGCGCCGGCCACGAGCCGAACGAGACCGGCGGCGCCCCCGCCACCGGGCATGACAGAGGTGAGGGCGTCGAGCTCGGCGGTCAGCCCCGCGGGGAGGGGCGCGCCCGCGTCCCGGTGCGCGGCGGCCCCGCCGCCCAGCCGGATCCGGACGTTGCGGCGGTCGCGGGAGGACCCCGCGCCCCCGTCCGCCTCCGCGAGGTGACGGGCGCGGTACAGCGCGGCCTCGGTCAGCACGGTGGCCACGGTGAGCAGGTTGGTGGCCTCCCAGGCCGCGATCCCCGGTTCCGCGGTGGTGTTGCGCGGGTCGACGGCGAACGCGCGGAGCTCGGCCAGCGCCTGTTCCAGGCCGCGCGCGTCCCGGACGACGCCGACGTGGCGGGACATGACGGCGCGGATCGCCGGAACGAGAGCGGGTTCCACCAGGCCGGCCCGGCGTGACGGCGCTCCCGTCGCCCCCTCCACCGTGCCTCCCGTCGTCGCGGCGATGTGGCCGGCGACCCGTCGGGCGAACACGACGCTTTCCAGCAGGGAGTTGGACGCGAGCCGGTTCGCCCCGTGCACCCCCGTGCAGGCGACCTCGCCCACGGCGTAGAGCCCGGCCACGCTCGTCCGGCCGTCCAGGTCCGTGCGCAACCCGCCCGAGGCGTAGTGGGCGGCTGGGGCGACCGGGATCAGCTCGGTCACCGGGTCGATACCGTGCTCGCGGCACGACGCCAGGATCGTGGGGAAGCGGCGCTCCCACTTGTCGGCGCCGAAGTGCCGGGCGTCGAGGAAGACGTGGTCGGCGCCGGTACGCGCCATCGCCTCGGCGATGCCGCGGGCGACGACGTCCCGTGGGGCCAGGTCCGCGAGCTCGTGACGCCCCCGCATGAATCTGCGGCCCTCGGCGTCCACGAGGAACGCGCCCTCACCGCGCACGGCCTCGGAGATCAGCGGCTGCTGACCGCGGGCCTCGGCGCCGAGCCACAGCACGGTGGGGTGGAACTGGACGAACTCCAGGTCCTGAACCTCGGCTCCGGCGCGCAGTCCCAGGGCCACCCCGTCGCCGGTGGAGACCGCGGGGTTGGTGGTGGCGGCGAAGACCTGGCCGATGCCCCCGGTGGCGAGGACGACGGCGGCGGAGCGGACGGCGCCCACGCCGTCGCGCTCTCCCTCGCCCATGACGTGGACGGTGACGCCGCGGACCGCGGTGCCCGCCTCGCCGTCCTCCTCGAGGATCAGCTCGGGCACGAAGGCGTGCTCGATCACCTCGATGCGCGGTTGGGCCTGTACGGCGTCGATCAGCGCCCGTTCGATCTCCGCCCCGGTCGCGTCGCCTCCCGCGTGGGCGATCCGGTCGGCCCGGTGGCCGCCCTCCCGGGTCAACGCCAGTTCACCGGCCGAGGTCCGGTCGAACGCGGTGCCGACGCCGATGAGCCACCTCAGCGCGTCGGGGCCTTCGGTGACGAGGGCGCGGACCGCCGCGGCCGAGCACAGCTCACGGCCGGCCACGACGGTGTCGACCATGTGCGCCAGCGGGGCGTCGGAGGGGTCGACCACCGCCGCGATCCCGCCCTGGGCCCAGCGGGTGGAGCCGTTGGACAGCACGTCCTTGGTGACGAGCACGACCCGTCCCGTGGGGTGCGCGCCGACGTAGCGCAGCGCGGTGCTCAGGCCGGCGATGCCCGAACCGACGATCACCAGGTCGGTCTCGATGGCCCATCCGGGCTCTGGCGCGCGGAGCCGGGACGGTAGTGCAGTGTCGGGCGTGTTCACCGATTGCTCCCAAATCTGGGCGATATGAGGCGAATTACAGCGTCAGCGGCACGTTATCAATGAGCCTCGTCTCGCCCACCCACGCGGCCACCGCGAGCACGGCCGACCCCCGGTGACCTGGCCGGACATCGGTGAACGTCGCGGGATCGACCAGGGCCAGATAATCGACGAGCACCGGCGGGACCGCTCCCGCAGCCGCGTCGAGCACCTTGCGCGCAGCGGCGAGGATCGCCTCGGGTCCCCCCGACGAGGCGTCCGCCCCGGCCAGCAGCGCCCGGGACAGCGCAAGGGCGCTGTCCCGCTCCGCCGCCGAGAGGTAGACGTTGCGGCTGGAGGTGGCCAGCCCGTCGCCGTCGCGCACGGTCGGCGCGGCCACCACGGTCACCGGCAGGCACAGGTCACGCACCATCCGGCGCACGACCGCGACCTGCTGGGCGTCCTTCTGTCCGAAGACCGCGACATCCGGGCGGACCAGGTTGAACAGTTTGGCGACGACCGTCAGGACCCCCTCGAAGAAGCCGGGACGGAACTCCCCCTCCAGCACCCGGCCCATCTTCCCGGCGTCGACCGTCACGATCTGCTCGCCGGGATACATCACCTCGACCCCCGGCGCGAACACCACGTCCACCCCCTCCTCGGCGCACACCCGGAGATCGGCGTCGAGGGTGCGGGGGTAGCGGTCGTAGTCCTCGTTGGGGCCGAACTGGAGCGGGTTGACGAAGATGCTGACCACGACGGTGTCGGCGTGGCCGCGAGCGGCCGACATGAGGCTGCGGTGTCCCTGGTGCAGCGCCCCCATCGTCGGTACCAGCGCCACACGTCCCATCGAGGCGCGCAGACGGGCCAGTTCCTCGGGGGTGCGGACCACGGTGGGGGCCTTCGGCGTGGAGGGCGTCGTTTCGGTCATGCTCTGGCCTCCGGTCGTTCAGGGTGGGAGATCTATGTCTGGAGGACGTCCAGCAGCCGTTCGGCGTCCTGCGGTTTGAGCAGGCCCGCGGCGAGCGCGCGATCCGCGGTGAGCCGGGCGAGCGCCACGTAGGCCGCCGCGCTCTCGGGCGAGTGGGCGCGCAGCTCGGCGATGTGCTCCGCCACCGTCCCCGCGTCACCTCGCACGACCGGGCCGCTGAGCCCGCCGACCCCCAGCCGCAGCGCGTTGTCCAGGGCGGCGCCGAGGAGGGGACCCAGCATCCGGGCGGGCTGGTCCACGCCCGCCTCCCCCAGCAGGGCCGCGCTCTCGGCGACGAGCGTGACGAGGTGGTTGGCCCCACCGGCGAGCGCCGCGTGGTACAGCGCGCGCCGTTCCTCGGCGATCCACACCGGTTCGGCGCCCATCTCGACGACGAGCGCCTCGGCGATGGGCCGGAGCGGCTCCGGGGCGGTCACCCCGAAGGAACAGTTCGCCAACCGGTCGATGTCCTCGGGCCGCCCGGTGAAGGTCATCACGGGGTGCAGCGCGAGCGGTAGCGCGCCCGCCTCGGTGAGGGGGGCCAGCACTCCGTAGCCGTACCGGCCGCTGGCGTGCGCGACGAGCTTGCCCTCGACCCGCGTACCGGTCCCGACCAACCCACGGGCGAGCGGGTCGAGCACGTCATCGGGCACGGTGAGCAGTACCAGATCCGCCGCCGACACCACGTCGGCGGGTTCGCACACCCTGGCACCGGGCAGCCGCTCGGCGGCCCGATCGCGGGAGGCGTCGGAGACCGCGGAGACCGCGACGACCTCGTGGCCGGCGCGGCGGAGGGCGGCCCCCAGGACCGACCCGACCCTGCCCGCGCCGATGACGCCGATGGCCAGGCGGGCGGGCCGCTGTCGTGTCTCTTCCGTCGGATCCATGTTCCTCGTTCCAGTCCACTCGGGGTACCGGACGTCGTGGCCACAGCCTACTGCCGGGGCTGATCAGCGTGGACGTCGGGTTGGACCGGAGGGAAACGAGAACGGCGCCGGCCCATGATGGGCCGACGCCGGCTGTCCTCGTCCTCGTCGGTGGAGGAGACGGTGGACTAGTCCTTGTCGATGTCCTTCTCGACCACGACCGCGCCGGACTCCTCGCACTCGGCGCTGGAGTTGCCCAGGACCGCGACGGAGACGCCGCAAACGTTCACCGGGATGTTGGCGTCGACGACGAGCTGGTTGCCGCTGAGGACACCACCCGCACCAGAGGTCTCGACCTCGTCGGCGGAGGCGGGGGCAGCGGCGAAGAGCACGCCCGCGGCGGCAGCGGCGATGGCACCGGCGGCGAAGGTCTTCTTCAGCACAGCAATCTCCTCATCAGGCCGGAACGGGGGCTCCGGCCGATTCGTTGACAGTAAGCGTCACTTCGAACACGTTGCGTGTTCGTTGACCATCTAGCCATATCCGGGAGACTCGCGGGACCCTTTTCAAGAATTCGATCACTTTGTGCGACCAAGTCCACGCCCAGAGTGACCGGACATGTCCATACTTGCCGCATGAATTTCCTCGAAGGATCCTCATATGGTGATGGACATCACAAGCGGATGACTCGATCCGGGAGCGGTGGCGCGCCGTCCCTATCCGAAAAGGTCCCCACGCGTGGCCCACCTTTCGGGCCCCGCCGTGGTGGAGCGAGCGGTGTGGGCCCTCCGGGCCACCCCGTCGATCACCCGCCGGGCCTCGGCGACGTCGCGTCCGGTCGCCCGGGCGCGCACCGGCCCCGGCGGGGTGTCGGCCTCGACCGTGGCGGTGCCCCGCAGGCGCTCCACGGGCCCCACGGTCATCCGCAGCACCTGGGTCCTGGCGTGCGGAACGACGTCGATGACCCGGCACAGCAGTCCGCTACGGGTGACGAAGACACGGTCGTCCACGCCCAGAGCCGCCCCGGGCAGCCCACCCGGCTTCGCCGGGTGCAGCACCGCCCCGGCCAGGTCCGTCCCCGGAAACACCTCGTTCACCAGGGCGAACGCCAGACGCCGGGGAACAACGGGCAGCAACGTCGAGGAGTCCATCTGCCGCTCCCCCACATAACCGGCCACGTTCGCCTCGACCCGGACCACGCCCAGCGAGCGCCACAGCAGCGGTTCGACGATGCGCACGGCCTGGACCCGCCCCGGCGGGACCGTCTGCATCCGCGCCTGGAAGACCCCGTAGCGCAGCCGCAGACCATCGGGCGACAACGAGGCGTAGAAGTCCGTGTAGCGCAACAGCGGACCGAGGAAGCCGCGCATCAACCCCAGCAGCAGGGGGACCGCTCCCCCGAGCACCCCCAGCTCGCCGAACGCCAGCCCGGTCACGAGCAGGAGCAGGAGCAGCACGAACGCCCCCAGCACCGGGAGGCGGAACGCCAACGCGCCGAGGAGCAGCCCGAAGGGCAGTTTGTAGAACGGCCACTCCGGCGCCTCGGGCGTCCGGCCGGACAACCCGGCGGCGTGGGCGAGCAGGACCGCCCGCAGCCGCTCTGCGGTACCGCGGCCGAGGTAGCGCAGCCTGATCTCGCTGCTGTCGCCTCCCGCGAGCTCCACGCGCAGCTCTGCCAGCCCCATGACCTGCATCAGGAGCGGGCGCACCACGTCGACCGCCTGGAGTCTGCTCAGCGGGATCTCGCGGGACAGCCGCCTGAACACCCCGGTGTGGACGACCAGATGGTCGTCTCGCAGTCCGAAGGTGACGTTCCACCAGGCCGCGAGCGCGTAGGCCGCGGCACCGAAGGCCACCGTCAGCGAGAGCATCAGCACGGGCCCCCAGCCGAACTCGACCAGCACCACCCCGGGCACGGCGAGGAAGACCAGGACGAAGACGAGCGCCTGGAACGGGATCGTCGCCCAGTGCAACCGATGCGTTCCCGTCGTCACGTCGGGTTCGGGGGCCGGCCGCGCGGCAGGGTGTGGGACGGGCGTCCCCGGTGGGTGCGGGGGCGGCAGTCCCGGCCCGGTCGGGGGCAGGAAGCGCACCGGTCCGGCCGGTGCGGGAGGTGGCAGGTGCCCTTGCGGCACGTGCCCCCCGGGCATCGGCGTCACGGGCGGAGGACCCGGCGGGTGCGGGGGCGGCACCGCGGGCCAGGGGCCCCTCGGCGGCACGAATCCGGTCGGCGGGCCGGAGGGCGGGGGCGCGGGCGCGAAGCGCGGACGTCCCCGTGGCGGGTCGGACGGCGCGCGGGAGGGACCCTCGTCCTCGCCCGACCCCCGGGTCATGGGGCCGGCCGCGGGCGTCCCCCACAGGGGAGTGGTGCCGCGTCCGGGTCCCTTCCCGGGGCTCCCCTCCCACGGGTGGGCTCCGTCCGGGAGCGGACCGGCGTTCCGATCGGGTGTCCCCCTCAGCGGGGCGGACGCCGGCCGGTCGGACGGCCCGTCGCGGCCCGGTCCGAACGGTTCCGCGGAGCCCGATGCCTCGGGGCCGGCCATCGTGTGCGGGGTGCGCCGCGCCGCGCGGCGCAGGTCCCCGAAGGTCCAACGCGCGATCGGCGGGGATTGGGGATCCTCAAGGGGAACCGCGTCGTTCGGCGCGGTCACCTCGCGCAGCCCGGAGCCGGATTCCCCGCGTGGGGCGGGATGCGGTTCCGGCGGGCCGGAAGCCTCGCGGGCGGCGGAACGGCGCCATCCGAACCATCCCCCGCTGTTGGAGGGGGAGCGCTGCCCCGGCGCGGTGTCCTCGGCCCGGCGGAGCCCCCTCCGGCCACGGAGATGGCCGGAGTCGGGTCCCTCCGGGGAGGAGGTCTCGTCAGGTCCGTTCACGTGTCACAACCCCGTGGAGAACGTCTCGCTGCGCGCCGCCAACCGGTCGCGCAGTTGCGCGGCGGCCTCCAGGCGCAGTCCCGGGACACGCGCGTCGGTCGTGGTGGCCGCGGTGCGCACTCGCACCGTGGCGATCCCCAGCGCCTGTTCCAGCAGGTTCGCGGTGACGTCGACGACCTGCATCCGTCCGTAGGGGATCACGATGAGCTGACGGACGAGGACACCGTGGGTCAGGTGGAAATCGGTCGGTCCCTCCGCGTACCCCCAGGAGGCGTGGACCCGCGGCGCGGTCACCCAGCCCAGCGCGCCGGCGGCCAGGACGAGCGCGACCAGCGGCACGGACCATCCCCATCCCGCCCACAGGCCCGCGCACAGGCCCACGACGGCGGCGGAGGGGATCGTGGCCGCGAGGATGAGCAGCCGCCGGTACCAGGTCAGGACGGGATCGACCCGGTTCCAGGTCGTTCCCCGTGGAGGGGCGAACGCCGTCTCCATGGGGGAGGGCACGTCCGGACCGGCGGGCATCCCGGTGGACCCGCCGGTGGCCTCGGAGGGCGGCTGCGATGCGGAGATCTCCACCATTCCAGTCAATCATCCTGAAGGCGATAGAGCGTGCGACACCACCGAAAACGGCGGGAAAGCATAGAAATCAATCCCGTTGTCGGCTCTCGTGTCACGCCCCGCGGGGCCGATCGGATTCGTCCCCGCCCCCCGGGACCCGGCAGGCGTACTCCAGGAACAACGCGGCCCCCATGAGCGCCCCACCGGCCAACGCCGTTCCCGCGGCCGTGATCGCGTCCGTCCGGGGCGAGGGGATGTCGAGCATGTCCGTCAGGGCCAGCGCGACACCGCCGAAGACGCCCACCACGAGCGCCCCGAACAACGCGCTGGCCTTGGCCAGGGCCACCAACCGGGCCGCGCTGAGCGGTTCGACCGGTTCGGTCCCGGGGACCCGGCGGATGCGCCGGCGCGTCTGGACCCCGGTGACCAGCTCCCCGATGGCGAGCAACGACAACGTGGGGATGGCGGTCCAGGGCAACAGGGGCAGGGAGCCGTAGGCGAACTCGACGACCAGGTAGGCGACCACCCCGCCGACGAGGGCGATCCCCACGAGCAGCCGCCAGGAGGTCGGGCGCATGTTCCCCCGCCGCGGGGGGAGGTAGTCGTCCTCGCGCATCTAGGCCGACACCCTGAGCACGAGATCGTCCCGCCGGCTCAGCTCCTGGTCGCCGACCCCCGCGAGCAGGTCGCGAACGGCTCCCCGTCCGGGCAGGACCGCATCAGGGGCCACGTCGAACCAGGGGCGCAGCACGAACGCGCGCTCATGGGCCCGGGGGTGGGGCAGCTGGAGTCGGGGATCGTCGCTGGTGAGGTCGCCGTAGGTGATGATGTCGACGTCGAGCGTGCGGGGACCCCAGCGCACGTCCCGCACCCGCTCGAACGCCTCTTCGGCGCCCTGCGTCCGCTCCAACAGGAGCTCGGGGCCGAACACCGTGTCGGCGACGACGACGGCGTTGAGGTAGGGCCCCTGGTCGGGGCCGCCCACGGGAGCGGTCTCATAAACCGGGGAGACCGCGACGAGGGTGAGCCCCGGAGGCTCGAACAGCGCGTCGACCGCCCCCTGGAGCATCGCCATGCGATCGCCGAGGTTGCTGCCCAGCGCCAGAACGGTCCTGACCGTCCTGTCCGGTCCTGTCATTGACGCCTCCGATGGATGGTGACGGCCACGTCGTCGAACTGGTGGGGGATGGGCGCCTGGGGCTTGTGCAGCGTGACCTCCACCTCGTGGACCCCCGGCCGCGCCAGGCACGTGTCGGCGAGCCGTTGGGCCAGCGTCTCGATGAGGTTCACCGGTTCCCCCTCGATCACCTCGACCAGGGCCGTGGCGAGCAGACCGTAATGGACGGTACGGGACAGGTCGTCGGTGCGCGCCGCGGCGCGGCTGTCGACCCCCAGGACCACGTCGACGACGAACTCCTGCCCCTCGCGGCGCTCGTGCTCGAACACTCCGTGAAAGCCCCGGGCGCGCAGACCCCGCAGTGAGATCCGGTCGAGCGGTGTCTCCTGCCCCACGTCACTCCTCGTCCTCGTCGTCCTCTTCGAGCAGGACCGGGGAGGCGTGGTGGGACCACAACCGCCACCCCTGCGCGGTCCGGATGAAGAGGTTGGTGGTGACCACCTGACCGCCCGCCACGAAGCCGGGGCTGTCGTCCTCGGCGGTGAGGACGTTCTCACCGCAGGTGACCATGGCGATGTCGCCGTTGACCCCGATGTGGGTCTCGGTGAGCACGTACTGGATGTAGGGCACGTTCGCCATGATCAGCGACCAGGCGCGCAGGATCTCGGCGCGCCCGCGCAGAAGGGGCCACCCCGGGTTGACGCAGACCAGGTCCGGAGCCTGGTCCTCCTCGGCCCACACTCGGCGCATCAGGTCGATGTCACCGGTCTCGATGGCCTGGTAGAACTCGGCGTTGGCCTCGGCCACACGCTCCGCGATCTCGTGCTGGCGCGGGCTCACCGGCGGCTCCGACCACCGACGGGGTCGGCCCGTCCCTCGTCGAGCGCGGCTCCCCCGCTGCTCCAGGCGGCCGCGACCCGCACGGCGTCGGCGGTGGGGGCCACGTCGTGGACGCGGACGCACCAGGCGCCGTTGGCCGCGGCCAGGGTGGACAACGCCGCGGTGGCGGCGTCGCACTCGGTGAAGGGGCGGTCCCGGCCGTCGGCGTCGGCGAGCAGCCGGCCGAGGAAGCGCTTGCGGGAGCCCGCGATGAGCAGCGGCCGGCCCAGCTCGTGGAATCGGTCCATCTCGGCCAGCAGGGCCCAATTGTGGCCGCGGTCGGGTCTCTTGGAGAAGCCGAGACCGGGATCGAGGACGATCTGCCCCGGGTCGACCCCTTCGGCGATCATCGCCTCCATCCGTTGCCGCAGCTCCTCATGGACCTCGTGGACGACATCGGTGTAAACCGCGCGGTTCTGCATGTCGTGACTATGCCCACGCCAGTGCATCACTACATAGGCGACACCGGATTTGGCGACGAGACGGGCCATCGCCGGGTCGGCGAGGCCCCCGCTGACGTCGTTGACCAGCGCCGCCCCCGCCTCGACGGCGTGTTCGGCGACTTCGGCGCGCATGGTGTCGATGCTGACCGGAACCCCCTGACGGACGAGTTCGCGCACCACCGGGCCGATCCGGCGCAGCTCCTCGTCGCGGGAGACCCGCTGGGCCCCGGGCCGGGTGGACTCGCCGCCGACATCGATGATGTCGGCGCCCTCGTCCACCAGCCGCAGACCGTGCTCGATCGCGCGTCCGTGGTCGAACCAGTCACCGCCGTCGGAGAACGAGTCCGGGGTGACGTTGACAACCCCCATGACCAGACAGCGGCCGAGGTCGGGTAGGCCGGGAAGTTTCATCATCGACGCCATAGCAGCCACTTTATGGTTTCCTACAAGTCAGTGTGACCAGGCTTCCCAGGCAAGCAGCGCGCCCGGCCCCCTGGGGGAACCGGGCGCGTCGGTAGACGTCCGGGGCTAGTCGCGCAGGATCAGGCTCATCGCCTCGGCCCGGGTGCGATCGCGGTTGCGGAAGTCCCCTCGCACCGCCGAGGTGACCGTCTTGGCACCGGGCTTGCGCACCCCGCGCATCGTCATGCACAGGTGTTCGGCCTCGACCACCACGATGACCCCACGGGGCTCCAGGTGGGTCATGACCGCGTCGGCGACCTGGGTGGTGAGCCGCTCCTGGACCTGTGGCCGCCGGGCGTAGACGTCGACCAGCCGGGCCAGCTTGGACAGCCCGGTGATCTGCCCCTTGGCGTTGGGGATGTACCCCACGTGCGCCACCCCGTAGAAGGGGACGAGGTGGTGCTCGCAGGTGGAGTACAGCTCGATGTCCTTGACCAGGACCATCTCCTCGTGGCCGGCCTCGAACACCGTGGTGAGCACGTCCTCGGGACCCTGCCCGAGCCCGGCGAACTGCTCGGCGTAGGCGCGCGCCACCCGGGCGGGGGTGTCGCGCAGCCCGTCCCGGTCGGGGTCCTCGCCGATCGCCAGCAGGATCTCGCGGACCGCCTTCTCGATCCGGGGCTGGTCGACCTCGGTCGAGATCGGGTGCCCCAGGGTCAGGTCGTCTTCGGCGGAGTCCGTCACGGCTCCTCACCCTGTTCCGGGGCGGACTCGGCATCGGCGCCGCCCGCCCCCCCTGTCCAGGAGGAACGCCCGTTGCCCCCGCCGGTCAGTCCCTCGACGTCCTTGGGTCCCATGAGGGCGAGCTCCTTGGGCGTCAGCACCGGAGGCTTGTCCGACGGCAGACGCTTGCCATAGCCCTTGTAGGAGCCTCGCGAGGGACGCTTGGTGACCGGGGCGAAGATCTCCAGGACCTCCTCCTTGGACAGGGTCTCCTTGTCCAAGAGCCCCAGCACCAGGTTGTCCAGGACCTCGCGGTACTCGACCAGGATCTCCCAGGCCTCGTCGTGCGCGGACTCGATGAGGCGGCGCACCTCCTCGTCGATGATGGAGGCGATCTCCTCGGAGTAGTCGCGGGAGTGCGACATCTCGCGGCCCAGGAACGGCTCGGTGTTGCCGTCCCCGAACTTGCGCGCCCCCAACCGCTCGCTCATGCCGTATTCGGTGACCATGTTGCGGGCCAGCGTGGTCGCCTTGTCGATGTCGTTGGCGGCGCCGGTCGTGGGCTCGTGGAAGACGAGCTCCTCGGCGGTGCGCCCACCGAGCATCATGGCGAGCTGGTCCATCATCTCCGAGCGCGTGGTGAGGAACTTGTCCTCCATGGGCAGGGTCATGGTGTACCCCAGTGCCCGGCCACGCGGCAGGATCGTCACCTTGTGCACGGGGTCGGCGTTGGGCAGCGCGTGCGCCACCAGGGCGTGGCCGCCCTCGTGGTAGGCGATGATCTTCTTCTCGGCGTCCGACATGACCCGCGTCTTGCGCTCGGGTCCGGCCATGACGCGGTCGATGGCCTCTTCGAGGGTCGCCATGTCGATCTGGTTGCGTCCCGCGCGCGCGGTGAGCAGAGCGGCCTCGTTGATGACGTTGGCCAGGTCGGCGCCGGTGAAACCGGGGGTCCGCCGGGCGATGACGTCCATGTCGACCGCGGGGTCGATGGGCTTGCCCTTGGCGTGGACGCGCAGGATCCCCTTGCGCCCCTCCAGGTCGGGGCGGTCCACGACGATCTGCCGGTCGAAACGGCCCGGACGCAGCAGGGCGGGGTCGAGGATGTCGGGCCGGTTGGTCGCGGCGATCAGGATGACGCCGCCCTTGACGTCGAAGCCGTCCATCTCGACGAGCATCTGGTTGAGCGTCTGCTCGCGCTCGTCGTGCCCACCGCCGAGACCGGCACCACGGTGGCGGCCCACGGCGTCGATCTCGTCGATGAAGATGATCGCCGGGGCGTTCGCCTTGGCCTGCTCGAACAGGTCGCGCACCCGCGAGGCACCGACGCCGACGAACATCTCGACGAAGTCGGAACCCGAGATCGAGTAGAAGGGCACACCGGCCTCGCCCGCGACGGCGCGGGCCAGCAGGGTCTTACCGGTGCCCGGCGGGCCGTACAGGAGCACGCCCTTGGGGATCTTGGCGCCCATGGACTGGAACTTGGCCGAGTTCTGGAGGAACTCCTTGATCTCCTGAAGCTCCTCGATGGCCTCGTCGGCACCGGCCACGTCGGCGAACGTGCTCTTCGGCGTGTCCTTGGTGATCAGCTTGGCCTTGGACTTGCCGAAGTTCATCACCCTGGAGCCGCCGCCCTGCATCTGGTTCATGATGAACAGGAAGATGGCGATGATGATGATCATCGGCAGGAAGCTGAACAGGAGCGAGACGAGGACGCTGTCCTGCGGGACGTCGACGTCGTAGCCCTTGAGGTTGCCGTCCTCGAGGTTGGACTGAAGCTGCTGGGCGAGCTCCTGGCCCTGGCCGTCGACCCAGTACGCCTCGTAGACCTCACCGTCGGTGGTCGTCAGCTCGATCCGCTGTTCCTTGTCGACGATCTGGGCGTCTCTGACCTGGTCCTGCTGGATCAGGGAGAAGACCCTGGACGTGTCGACCTTGACGGGTGCGGACGAGCCCCCCACGCCCGAGAAGTTGAATACGACAATGATCATGAGGGCGATGGCCAGAAGCCAGAGCCACGGCCCACGGTACAAACGCTTGAGATTCATCTATGCGGAACCCCGCTGGGTCCGTCCCTCCTGACCAGGCGGTCTGCCCCGGGAGCCGTGGAGGGACCGACCGGAAGAACAGGCGGACCGGCGCTCGCATCGGCGCCGGAACTCCACCGCCCCACCGAAGGGCCTCTTCATGGCCACCGGAAGCGGGACCTATCGGACATGTGCTCCCTACAATGATGCCGGGATAACCGACGGTACACCCCTGCAACGGGCCGTCGCATGTACGCGCGGGCCGTCCGTCGTGGTAATCCGTCAAGAGACCAACGCTCACGGACGGCCCGGTTGTTCCCGGCGGGTGGGGTAACGCGGCCCGCTCACGGCTGTGCGGGGGCGCACCCGCCCACGTCAGGGAGTCAGCCCTGGTACATGTGCGGCGCCAACGTGCCGATGAACGGCAGGTTGCGGTACTTCTCGGCGTAGTCCAGCCCATAGCCGACGATGAACTCGTTCGGCAGGTCGAACCCGATGTACTTGACGTCGAGGTCGACGTCGAAGGCCAGCGGCTTGCGCACCATCGTGCAGATCTCGACCGAGGCCGGGCCACGGGACTTCAGGTTGCCCACGAGCCACGACAGGGTCAGCCCGGAGTCGATGACGTCCTCGACGATCAGGACGTTGCGGTCCTTGATGTCGGTGTCGAGGTCCTTGAGGATGCGCACCACGCCGGAGGAGGTCGTGCCCGCCCCGTAGGAGGAGACAGCCATCCAGTCCATCTCACAGGGGTGGTGCAGTTCGCGGGCCAGGTCGGCCATCACCATGACGGCGCCTTTGAGGACGCCGACGAGCAGCAGGTCCTTACCGGCGTAGTCGGCGTCGATCTCGGCGGCCAGCTCTGCGTTCCTGGCCTTGATCTGCTCTTCGGTGACCAGGACCTTCTCAAGGCCGTCGCCCATGTCTTTCGCGTCCACGCTTCAGTGTCCTCGCTGCTCAGCTCGCGGTTGCTGGAACGCCAACCAGGATAAAGGGCCTAAACCGCTGTCCAGGTGGAGGACCCGCTCACGCCCCACGTGGTTCACCCGTGGAACCGGATCCGGCCCTCGACGCGCCGCCCCGCCACCCCGCCCGGCAGATCGACGTGGGCCTGTCCCCGCCAGCGCGTCACCAGGCGTTCCAGTCCGGCGACGTGGCCCGCGGTGAGCGCGCCGGCCGGGCAGCCGGCCGCTATCGCCGCTCGGCGCAGCACCCGGGTACGGATCGCGCGTGGCAGGTCGGCCAGGACCTTCACGTCGAGCCCTTCCCCCGGCGCCTCGGCGTCGCGGGCCGCCTGTTCGGCCCAGGAGTCGAGCGCGTCGGCGTCGTCGCGCAACAGCGACGCGGTGCGCGCGAGCGCGGCGGCGATCCCGGGCCCCAGGGTCCGCTCCAGCGCGGGCAGCGCGTCGTGGCGGACCCGCGACCGGGCGTAGGAGGGATCGCTGTTGTGCGGGTCGATCCACGGCCTGAACCCCATCTCGGTCGCCGCGGTGTGCACCGTGGCGCGGTCCAGCTCCAGCAGGGGGCGCAGGTAGCGACCGGAGCTCGGGGCCATGCCGGCCAGCGACCGGGCCCCCGACCCCCGGGCCAGACGCAGCAGCACGGTCTCGGCCTGGTCGTCGCGGGTGTGGCCGAGCAGGACCGCCGCCGCGCGGTGGCGGTCGGCCGCGGTCTCCAGGGCGGCGTAACGAGCGGTACGCGCGGCCCCTTCGGGCCCGCCCCGCGCGGCCACGGTCACCGCGACGTCCTCGACCGGGTCCAGGCCGAGGCCGCGGAGCGTGGCCGCGACCTGCGCGGCGCGCTCGGCCGAGCCCGGTTGCAGCCCGTGGTCGACGGTGACGCCGCCCGCGCGCAACCCGGCGCGCGGCGCGACGAACGCGGTCGCCGCGGCGAGCGCGAGGGAGTCGGGCCCCCCGCTACAGGCGACCAGGACCAGGTCGCCGGCCTCCAGGTCGGCGAGGGCGCGGCGCACCGCGACGCGCACCGCCGCGACGGCGGGTGGAGGTCCGGTCATCGTCTCCTCGAAGAGATCCGGTCGGCGCCGGAAGGGGCCGCCCGGTCCGGACACCGGGCATGGCCGTGGCGGTGATCAGGGGGCGGGGTCGGTGTCGGGCTCGGCGGGCGGCAGGGGTGCGGCGGGCTGGAGCACGCGGCTGATCCACGCCTCGGGGGCGCGGATCTCCTGGAGGGTGGGCAGTGTCTCGGGGGACTCCCACACCCGGTTGAAGTCGGCCATCCCCACCCGGGCGACGACCGCGCGGACGAAGGCCGCGCCCTCCTCGTACTGCTTCATCTTCAGGTCGAGGCCGAGGAGCTGGCGGATGATCCGGTCGACGGTGCCGACACCCTCGCGGCGGCGCTGGAACCGTCTGCGGATCTCGGCGACACTGGGCACCACCTCGGGACCGACCGCGTCCATGACGTAGTCGCCGTGTCCCTCGGCCAGGGTCATCACCGCGGTGACGCGGTCGAGGATCTCGCTCTGTTCCGGCGTCTGGAAGGCGTCGATGAGGTTGGCCTCACCACCGCGCACCACCTCGGCCACCGCCTCGCCCGCGGCGCGCAGCCGGTCGAGGAACGCCGAGGCGTCGAGGTCGGAGGCGAGCAGGAAGTCGCGCATGCTCTCCTGCACGTAGTCACGCAACCAGGGGGTGGAGGTGAACTGGGTGCGGTGGGTCTCCTCGTGCAGGCACACCCACATGCGGAAATCGCGGGGATCGACGTCGAGCTCGCGTTCGGCCTGCACGATGTTGGGGGCGACCAGCGTCAGGCGGCCCGTGGGGGCGTTCCCCTCGGGGTCGGGCGGCAGGAACAGTTCGTACTGGCCGAGGACCCGGCCGGCCAGGTAGGACAGCACGGCGCCGAGCTGCACACCGGTGACCCGGGATCCCACGGCGGTGGCCAGGGAGCCGCCGGCGGCCCCGGGCCGGGTGGCGGCCAGACGTTCCAGGATGGGTTCGAGCACGACGCGGAACCCGTCGACGTTGGCCCTGATCCAACCGGGACGGTCGACGATGACCGCCGGGCCTGCGGGTTCGAGGCTGTGCATATCGGTGAACTCGCGCACGTGGCGCTGCGCCGTGACCGACAGCTCGCGGAGCTGTAGCACGGCCGCGCGGGCCTCGTCGAGTTCGACCTGCGGACCGGGCCGCACAAGGCGGACACCGGTATTGACGGCTACGTCCCAGTCGATGAAACTCACGATTTTCACAGTACCCACTGGTCCGTTTCCCCATTGGTCTCCACCGGAATCTCGGGGTTTCCTCAGGGGCTCCCCGCAGGGGCCGCGCCCGCCGTCACGAGCAGCCGCACTCCGCGAGCGTCGCCGCCAACGTGTCGAGCGCGCCGCCCGTGGCCGCGGGGTCGTTGGCCATGAAGGCGAACACCAGCAGCCGGCCATCGGCGTCGTGGGCCAGGCCGGCCAGCGTGCTGACACCGTTGAGCGTGCCCGTCTTGGCCCGCACCAGACCGGCGCCGGCCTCCGCGCCGCTGTACTCGGAGTAGCGGTCGGAGAGCGTGCCGCTGAAATTGGCGGTGGGCAGGCCGCTGAGCACGTAGTGCAGGTCGGGCCGTTGCGGGTCGGAGGACAGGAGGAGCAGGTCCACGAGCGCCCGGGGGGTGATGCGGTTCTTGACCGACAGCCCGCTGCCGTCCTCGACGTGCACACCCGGTACGCCCAGTTCCTCCAGCACCGCGTGGGTGGCCGTGGCGGCCCCGGCGAAGGACGGCTCCTCGCCACGGGCGATCGCGACCTGGCGGGCCAGCGCTTCGGCGATGTTGTTGTCGCTGCGCAGCATCATCATCTCGACGAGCGCGGAGATCGGGGCCGAGTCGACGGAGGCGAGTTCCTCCGCCTGGTCGGGAGCCCGCTCCTCGGCCGGCCTGCCCTCGACGTCGACGCCGAACCGCCGGAGCTGCCGCGCGAACGCCTCGGCCGCGGCCAACGGCGGGTCGGAGACCCGTTCGCTGTAGGACTCCTCGCGGTGGACACGCCCACCGTCGAGCATGAGCGCGTGGACCGCCGCGGTGCTGCCCTCGTCGATGTAGCCCTGCTTCCAGCCCGGGGCGAGGGCCGAGCCTGGGTAGAGGGAGTCGTCGTAGCCCAGCCGGACGGAGGTGATGCCATCGGCCTTGAGGGCCGCCGCGGTCTCCTCCGCGAGTTCCTGCATCGTGGGCAGGCGTGGATAGGTGCCCGCGCGGACGACCTCGGTGAGGGTCGGATCGCCCCCGCCGACCAGGATGACGTCGCCGGTCGCGGGTCCGCGCACGACACTCGTGGTGATCCGCTCGTCGGGGCCGAGTTCGTGCAGGACGGCGACGGAGGTGACGATCTTGGTCGTGGAGGCCGGGGTCGCGCCCTCGTCCTCTTCCAGGGCGTACAGCCGCTCACCGGTGACCGCGTCGGCGACGTAGGCCGAGAGCCCCTCGGTGAGCCCGGAAGCCGACATGGGATCATCGAGCTTGTCCGCGAGCCGTGCCGGATCGACCGGGGGGGCGTCCGACTCCGCCGCGGCGGGCGCCTGTTCGGCGTGCGCGACAGGGTAAGGCATGGTCTCCGGTGGCCGTGACCCGGTCACGTCCCAGGCGACCACGCCTGTGACCAGGACGAATATGTTGAGCAGGGCCAAGGTGAGGAGAGCCTGGGCTCGATCGTGCCGCACCCCCGGTACCTGCCTTCCTTTGGCAATCGCGAGAACCTGACAACCGACGTAGCGACACTAGTCGCAAGGGAAGCCGAGAACAGCATGGAATTCGACGTAACGATCGAGATCCCCAAGGGTGAGCGAAACAAGTATGAGATGGACCACGAGACAGGCCGGATCCGCCTGGATCGGATGCTGTTCACCTCGACCAGCTACCCCGCTGACTACGGGTTCATCGAGGGGACGCTGGGGGACGACGGCGACCCGCTCGACGCTCTGGTGCTCCTCAAGCACCCCACCTTCCCCGGTTGCCTGATCCGCTGCCGCGCCATCGGCATGTTCCGGATGCGCGACGAGGCGGGCGGGGACGACAAGGTGCTGTGCGTGCCGTCCACCGACCCCCGCATGGAACACCTGCGTGATATTCACCACGTCAACGAGTTCGAGCGGCTGGAGATCCAGCACTTCTTCACGGTCTACAAGGACCTGGAGCCGGGCAAGTCGGTCGAAGGCGCCACCTGGGTGGGCCGGCACGACGCCGAGGAGGAGATCAAGGCGTCGATCAAGCGTGCCGAGGAGGCCGGTGTGCACGGCGACACCACGCACATCAAGATCGACTAGGGGTGTCGCGGGGACGTCCGGGGGCGGTGCGGGCCATCACGCACCGGCTCCGGACCTCCCCGGTCTCGTCGTCATCCCGCGGTGTGGGGCGGCCGGGTCATCCAGGCCGTGAGGGGCTGTGAGGAGAGTCCGGCCATCTCGATGACGACCAGCGCGGTCAGCGCCAACGCGCAGGCCACGATGATGAGGCCGGGAAGCAGGTAGGAACTGGGAGGGACCGGGCGCTGGCAGCGGGGCGGGAGCGGAAAACCCGCCCGGTCGAAGCGGTCGGCGCGCCGGGCGACACGCGCGTGGTAGGCCGCGAGCTCGGGGGCGGTGGCCCCGGTGAGCACGCGGACACGCAGCGACGCGACCGGAAAGACGGTCTGATCCTCCTCCCATCGGGGGGTGTCGGCGGCCTCGACCGCGGCCCTCAGGCGTTCGCATTCGGTGTCGGCGATGGCGGAGAGCCATTCCGCGAGCCGGCGCGGATCGCCCAACTGATCGATATGGGCGCGCGCTACGACGAAGGTGTCCCTGAGCGCGGTGACCGCCGCCCCGTGATCCCCCAACATCGACCGACAACGCCGGTACAGCCGCGCACCGTGTGCGTCGAAGAGCAGTCCGCAGGCCCGCGCGGCGGAGACGTCCCCTGAACGCAGGGCGCTGACCAGTTCCCGGTCCCTCATGATCATGGAATCTACGGTTATCCGGGCGCCAAGGACACTGTTTTCAACGATAAAACATCGTTAATGCTGCAAATCATGGGATCGGCGCTGTTTCACGTCCCATCCGCAGATTCTCGGAAGGATCCGGAGGATTATGAAAATAATTCGTAATTCTCGGGAGAACCGCGTCGTCACAGCTCCGGGGACCGTTCGCTCGCCCCCCTCGCGATCGCCTCGACCTCCTCTTCGTCGAGCACCCGCGGCCGGCCCAGAATGTGACGTACCGCGGCGCGCGGACGGGCCACGACCACCGTTCCCGAGCGCATCACCGGCTCGGGCAGCGGGCCGGCCACCGTGATGAGCGGCACCACCGAAACGCCAGCCCACATGTCGGGGAGTCCCAGCAGCCGTTCGATCCGGGCCGCGTGGGCGGCGATGCGCTCCACGGCGCGCTCGGCCGGTTCGGCGCCGATCCACCAATTGCCTTCGCCCCGGGACAGGGCGTGCCGCCAGACGCGCGTCTCCAACAGGTAGACGCCCCCGGGACCGACCGCGAGATGGCGCGCCATGCCGCCCGGGATGACGTGGTAACCGCGGCGCTGGAGACCGCGCAGCAGCCGGCCACGCCCATAGGGCGCCCGCAGGCGGGGCGCCACCGTGGCGAGCAGCACGTAGGTGAGGGCGACCAGGGTCGCCACCAGCAGACCGGCCCGCCAGCCGAGGAACCCGCCGGCCATGACCCCGGCGGCGAGGACGACGAGCGCACGGGCTCCCAGGAGCGTCAACCACGCCGCCGCCGAGTCGGACCCAGAGGTCCGTTCCCCCGACCTTTCGACGGAGCCCGGCTCGCCCTCCCCCACCTGACACCTCCGGCACACCACGTTCAACGGCTGATGGGGATCCGTGTCCCTCCCCGCCTGTCGGGCCTCCCCGTCACCGGCGTCCCCGCTAAGGGCTCGCCTCAGAGGGGCCGGGCCTTCGGCAGTCCTTTATGCCATCACCGAATGCATCGGAATCGCAATCTGTCCACCGAAAAACCGGCCTGTCCGCATCAATGATTCTGGACCGGGCGAACCAGACGTCCTCACCCGGACACCACCGACCGGAGGGGTGATACAGGCGACACACCGCTCCCGGGGAACCGCTTGACATCGACTCCCCCGGTTGGTCTGCTTACAAACATGCACTCGCGCACCTCTCCGGTCCGGCCGGTCATGGCACGCAAGGCCCCCGTGGCCTTCCGCCGTGTGGCCAGCGCGTTGTGTCCGCTTCCTTCGTGTAGCCGCTGACCGCGGTCTCTGCCGTCACGCGCCCTCCCCGGACGGGGGACTACCGCGCGTGACCGATCCTCACGGTCGTCTCTTTCCCGGTCCCCCGTGCGATACGCGCACCGGTGCGTCCGGACCGACGCCTGACCTCTTCTCGGCTTCAGCCCGTGCACGCGCCGCTCGCGCGCCCTCACCACGAAGGTCCCTTTCGATGTCCTACGACGTCTCCGGCCACACGCGCCCCCAGTCCGTTCCCGCCCGCTCGGCCATCGCCCTGGCCCCGGCCCCCACGGCCGCCGACCTGTCCGCCTCGCTCGCCGGGATCGGCGACATCTCGATGGCGGGCCACCGCAGCGGCTACGCCCACCTGGACACCCGGCCCTCCCCCACGGTCGGACGGCTGTCCGCCGCCGCGCGCGGCGCCGCCGAAGCGCTGTCCCGGCCGAGCCTGTGGCCACGGCGCCGCGGCGTCTGGCAGCCGGCCCCGCGCACCGTCCGGCGGCGGGCCGACGGGCGGATGCGAGTCGCGGTCGTGACCCTGGACCCTGACCAGTTCGTCTCGCTGCCCGCCGCGCGCGACCGTTCGGCCTCGGCCGAGGTGCTCCACCTGGTCCACGGCCGGGCGCACACCGTGGCCACCTCCGAGGACGGCCGGATGCTGGCGGTGCAGCGGCTCGGCGACGGCCGGATCCGGGTGCTGGGCACCGCGGAGGGGCACCAGCTCGTCAACACCGGCACCGAGACCGCCGTCGTGGTGCGGGTGAGCGGCTGAGCCCATCACTCCTCCGGTCGCGTGGCCGCCCCACGCAGCGCCTCGTCCACGAGGTCGACGGCGCGCAACGTGGCGGCCGCGCGCCTTCCCTCCTCGAGGTAGGCGTTCATGACCTGGTCGAGGGCGTGCGGCGGCAGGTAGTCGCGCAGGTCCAGGCGTAACGTGCGATACCCCTGGCGCGCCCCCTCCAGGCATCCGGCGACGTGGTGACGGACCAGTCGGGCCAGCGCGACGGGATGGCGCCGCAGCACGCCGTGCAACCGGTAATCCGCGGGAACCTGGTCGAACAGCCAGACGACCGCGGTCTGCTCGAACGTCTCGGCTCCGGGCGGGTGCACGCCCGCCGGCCAATCCGGGGACAACTGCTGGTCGGCCATGGGGACAGCATAACCCGCGCATTCGAACACGGGTTCGAACCGTCCACATGGCGCGTCTCCCTCCGGGCCCGAGAGGGGCGGGCCGGACGATCAGAATCCGGGCGTCCCGGGGCCCTGACGGCCACGGCCGGCCCCGTCGGCACGGCTCAGCCGATCCGCCCCTCGGGCGCGCTCCCCTTCGCGTCCTCGTCCTTGCGTCGCTCCAGCTCGACCCGGATCGCGTTCTCCGCCGCGTCCACCGCGGCGCGCGCGGTGATGGCGTTGGTGTGGGCCCGCTCCAGCTCCTCAAGGGCGATGCAGTCGAACGACACCCGCGCGTCGTGGATCGCCGCTTCGAGCTGGCGCGCCGCCTCGTCAAGACTCATGGCCGTCTCCTTCTCCGCTGTCCCGCCACGTACCGCGGGAGGGTCCGTCCCCTGCGTCGAGGGACGACCTCCGCGCCACGGTTGTGTACCCGTGTGGGTCCTACCCCATGTCCGGGGAGTATGTACGTGTGCGCCGAAGGCCCACGTCCACCGCCCCTCGCCGCTTACCATTGCGGTGGCCGCGAAGAGGGGGAACCGCATGCGCAACCGTTATCCCGGAGCCTGCCGGACCTGTGGCGTCAAGGTGGCGGCCGGAGCCGGTACCGCGACCCGGGGCGATGGACGCTGGTACGTCCACTGCGCCGAACACGTCCCCGCCGCCGCGCCCGCCGCGCCTCCACCGCCGCGCGGCGACCATCCCGGCTGGCACACCTCGCTCCTGGCCGGCTACGACTGCGAGACCTCCGGCCGCGATCCGCGCTCGGCCTTCCTCGTTTCCGCCGCGCTGGTCGACACCCGGGGCGAACAGCGGAGCTGGCTGGTGGACCCCGGCGAGCGGGAGATCCCCCCGGCGGCCGTGGCGGTCCACGGCATCACCACCGAGCGCGCCCGGGCCGAGGGAGTCCCCGCCGAGCAGGCCCTCGACGAGATCGCCGAGGCCCTCTCCGCACACCTGGCCGCGGGGCGCGGACTGGTCGTCTTCAACGCGCCGTTCGACCTGACCGTCCTCGACGCGGAACTCGCCCGACGGGGTATGAAATCCCTCACGGAACGGGTGGGACACCCTCCTTCCCCCATTATCGACCCGCTCGTGATCGACCGCGGCCTCGACCCGCACCGCGGTGGCCCGCGCACCCTCGGCGCGATGTGCGCCTTCTACGGGTTCGAGGTGGCCGGCGCGCACACCGCGAACGGCGACGCCACAGCATGTCTGGAGCTCGCGCGCGAACTCGGCGCCCGCTATCCGGAGATCGCCTCCGACTCCCTGGAGGAGCTGCACGAACGGCAGGTGGAGTGGGCCTCCGCCTACGCGCGGCAACGGCGCGGGAGAAGGGACAGACCCCAGAGCGACGCCGGCCGCGGGGAGTGGCCCGTCCCCTTCCCCATCGAAGGCGGATAACGTAAGGTGACCGTTTTGTCCACGCCGCCAGCTCGATGGATGACATTGCGTGCCGCTTTCGCCACGACCCGGAGGGATCGGAGACGGCCCCGGGAAGACGAATGTTCATCCTGGCCCCGAATGGGTACAAGGCGTCTGCCCTGACGGAACCGCGCACGGCTATGGCCTCCGCGAAGTGCGAAGACCCCCGACGCCGGGGCCGCGATACGGGCTGGCGAAGAACAACGGCCTGAGAGGAGGCGGCGCCCGACGCGCCGATCACCGTGGCGGTAGACAACGGACATATGCGACCGGACGACCAATCCGGTTCTACCGAGAGCACCGGATCCACGTCCGGTGAGCTGTACACAACCGAGGACCTGCTGTGGGAACCCCCGCAGACGACCAAGGCCGACCGCGCGCCGAAGACCGACTGGGTGGTGTTCGGGGTCGCCGGAGCGCTGACCCTCGCCTTCGTCGCGTGGGGCGCGCTGTCCTCCGAGTCTCTGGGGAACGTCGCGGGAGCGGCTCTCGGCGGCCTGATCCACTACGGCGGCTGGGGCTTCGTCCTCGCCGCCTCGGCCTTCGTCTTCCTCGCCCTGTGGCTCGCCTTCAGCAAGTACGGCAACATCACTCTGGGCCGCGACGACGAGCCCCCCCAGTACAAGACCCTGTCGTGGATCGCCATGCTGTTCGCCACCGGCATGGGCATCGGCCTGATGTTCTACGGCGTGAGTGAGCCCCTGGCCCACTTCACGGCCTCTCCCCCCGGAATGGAGGGAAGCAACCCCGCGACCACCGCGATGGCCACCACCCTGTTCCACTGGACGCTGCACCCGTGGGCGATCTACGCCGTGGTGGGCCTGGCCATCGCCTACGGCACCTACCGGCGCGGCCGCCGCCAGCTGATCAGCGCCGCGTTCATCCCGCTGATCGGGGAGAAGGCGGCGAACGGCCCCATCGGCCGCCTCATCGACGTGCTCGCGATCTTCGCGACGCTGTTCGGTTCGGCCTGCTCGCTGGGCCTGGGCGCGTTGCAGATCGCCGGCGGCCTCCAGGAACTGGGCTGGGTGAGCACGATCGGGATCGGCCTGCTCATCGGCATCATCGCCGCCCTGATGGTGTGCTTCGTCCTGTCGGCCGTGTCCGGCATCGACAAGGGCATCCAGTGGCTGTCCAACATCAACATGGGGATGGCCGCCCTGTTGCTGCTGTTCCTGCTGATCACCGGCCCCACCGTCTACATCCTGGACATGATCCCCACGTCGCTGGGGACCTACTTCCAGGACTTCTTCGCCATGGCGGCCCGGACCGAGGCCTCCGGCGGCGAGGGGACCGGCGACTGGCTCGGCGGCTGGACGATCTTCTACTGGGCCTGGTGGATCTCCTGGACGCCGTTCGTCGGCATGTTCATCGGCAAGATCAGCCGCGGCCGCACCATCCGTCAGTTCGTCTCCGGCGTGATCCTGGTGCCCAGCGCCGTCAGTCTCGTGTGGTTCGCGATCCTCGGCGGCACCGCGATCGACCTCCAGTCCTCCGGCGTCGACCTCGCCGGGCAGGCCAGCGCGGAGGCGCAGCTGTACGGGCTGTTGCAGAACTTCCCGTGGGCCACCGCGGTCAGCGTGCTCGTGGCGCTGCTCGTCGCCATCTTCTTCATCACCGGGGCGGACTCCGCGTCGATCGTCATGGGCACCCTGTCCCAGCGCGGCGCGAACGACCCGAAGCGGGCGATGACCGTGTTCTGGGGCATCCTCATCGCCGCGGTCGCCGCGATCATGCTGCTGGTCGGCGGGACCGACGGCGACGCGCTCGACGGTCTGCAGAACCTCACGATCCTGGTCGCCGCGCCCTGGACGCTGGTGATGATCCTGTTGTGCGCCGCCCTGGTGAAGGACCTCCAGCGCGACCCGTTGATCGTCCGCTCCCACAAGGCGCGCGAACTCGTCACGGCGGCCGTGGTCACCGGCGCGCAGGAGTACGACGGCGACTTCCAGATCGAGATCTCGCCGATCGACGACGAGCCCGACACCCCCGACGCCGCCCCTCACGTGGTCGTCCGCAAGAAGGACGATCACTAGGCGTTCGCTCCGAAATGTCGTGTTCGAAGGGGGTCCGCTCCGGCGGGCCCCCTTCGCCGCTTCCCACAGCCGCATGGCCGTCCCGGCCGCGGGTAGGGACCGGACCATCCCGCCCGACGGGAGTACAGGGAGGAGACCGCCATGCTGAACCTGGTCCTGCTGCTGCTGGCCGTCTGGCTGGTCCTGGCCATTCTCGGACTCGTCGTCAAGGGCCTGTTCTGGCTGTTCGTGATCGGCGCGGTCCTGTTCGTCGCCACCGCCATATGGGGGTGGGTGCAGCGGCGGGGCACCTGACCCCGGCTCGGTCAGTGGCGCAGGCCGATGGTCGCGCTGGCCCGTCGCCGGTCGGTGGGCCGCCACGGCATCGGCACGAGGTCGGACAGGAAACCGTACTCCTCGGCGAGCCGGCGTTCCGCGGCCCGCGAACCGGAGTGGACCCGCACCCACCAGGTGGCGATGTCGGCCCAGCCCGGCGCCGACAGCGACCCGCCCGTGTGCTGCACCGACAGCGCGGCGCACAGGTTGGCGAACCGCAGCCGCTGCTCCAGCGGCCAGCCGGCGAGCGTCCCGACGATGAAGGACGCGCCGAACACGTCCCCGGCCCCCGTGGTGTCGATCGCGTCCATGACCAGGCCGTCCACCTCGGCGCTCTCGTCGGTGAGCTGGTCCACCGCGAGCGCCCCGCGTGGACCGTCGGTGACGACCGCGATCGGGACGTACTCGGTCAACGCGGCCAGCGCTGAGGCCGGGCTGCCGGTGCGGGTGTAGGACATCGCCTCGATCGCGTTGGGCATGAAGGCGTGGCAGTGGCGCAGCTGCTCCAGTACCGACTCCGGCCAGCGCTGGCTGTCGTCCCAGCCGACGTCGGCGAACAGCTTGGCCCCGTTGGCGGACTGTTCCAGGGCCCACTCGGGAACGTCGGCGTCGGCGCCCAGGCTGATGAACGCGGCCCTGGCCCGGGGCAGCCCGCGCGCCATCTCCTCCAGGGGCAGGGGCGAGGGGTGTTCGTGGGTGACCATGCTGCGATCGCCCCGGTAGGCCAGTGAGACGGTGAACGGGGAGTGCCAGTCGGGGATGCGGCGGGACGCCCCGAGGTCCACCATCTCCTGCTCCGACAGCGTCTCCCAGCAGAAGTCCCCGTAGACGTCCTCCCCGAACGCGGCGGCCACCGCCGTGCGCAGGCCCAGCCGGGACGCGGCGACGGCGAGGTTGGCCACACCCCCCGGACAGGACCCCATGCCCTCGGCGTCGACCTCGGTGCCACTGGCCGGGGGCGCGACGAGCCCCGTCAGCACGATGTCGAAGAAGACCGTGCCGCTCAGCGCCAGGTCGATCTCGGGACCGTCGCTGGAACGCTCGCCGGCCAACAGGTCACGCGGCTCGCCGACCAGCGGGGTCGTCTCAAGCTTGTCGTACTCCGGCTCGTGGCCGGCGGCGTTCTCGCCCTTCGCTCGCCCATTCGTCGCCATGCTGGCTCTCCTGCCCGCGTTCCCCGTGATCGGAAGTGGTGATCCGGCATATCCGCCCTGCGCCCTGGCGAGGTCCGGGCGGCTTGGAGTGAAGGGTAGCCAACGTGTCCGTCATCCGCCGCCGATCATGCCGATCGTCACGTGGGACGATCGGGCCGCGCACTACTGTGGGGCGCGGTGGCGACGGACGGAAGGGAGCTGGGCGTGCGACTGACGATCCTCGGCGGGGGCGGGTTCCGGGTGCCGCTGGTCTACCGGGCCCTGCTGTCCGACGTGTCGCGCGGAGACTCCCCCATCACCGAGGTGGTCCTGTTCGACCGGGACCGGCGGCGCCTGGAGGCGATCGGTGCGGTGGTCGAACACCACCGGGCCGAACACCGCGCCGCCCACGGCGGTTCCGGTCCCCCGGTGCGCGTCGAGACCGACCTCGAGACCGCCCTCACCGGCTGCGACATCGTCTTCTCGGCGATCCGGGTGGGCGGGATGGCCGGGCGGATCCTGGACGAGCGGGTGGCGCTGGCCGCGGGCGTCCTGGGCCAGGAGACGGTGGGCGCCGGGGGGATCAGCTACGGGCTGCGCACCCTTCCCGTGGTCACGGAGATCGCGCGCGTCCTCGCCGAACGCTCCCCCGACGCCTGGGTCATCAACTTCACCAACCCGGCGGGGCTGGTCACCCGCGCAATGGCCGACGTGCTCGGCGACCGGGTGATCGGCATCTGCGACTCCCCCGTCGGGCTGGGACGGCGGGCGGCCCGCGCCCTCGGTCTGGACCCCGCCACCGTCCGGTTCGACTACGCCGGTCTCAACCACCTGGGCTGGCTGCGCGGGCTGTACCACGACGGCCGGGACCGGCTCGGCGACCTCCTCGCCGACGAGGCCGCGCTGGAGTCCTTCGAGGAGGGGCGGCTGTTCGGCGCGGCGTGGCTGCGCGCGCTCGGGTCGCTGCCCAACGAGTACCTGCACTACTACTACATGGGGGACGGCGCGGCCGACGCCGGGGAGGCCACACGCGGCGAGCAGATCACGGCCCAGCAGGCCGACTTCTACCGTGAGGCGCCCGGCCGGCCCCGCGAGGCCGCCGCGCTGTGGGAGCGGGCCCGGCTGGCGCGCGAGGAGACCTACATGGCCGACAACCGCCGCGCCGCCGGTGGGGTCGAGCGCGCCGCCGAGGACCTCGACGGCGGCGGCTACGAGCGGGTCGCGCTGGCGGTGATGCGGGCGATCGCGCGGGACGAGCCGGCCCGGCTCATCGTGAACACCCGTAACCGGGGGACGATCGACGGCCTGGACGACGACGCGGTGGTGGAGGTGTCGTGTCTGGTCGACGCCAACGGCGCCCGTCCGCTCGCCGGCGGGCGTCTCAGCGCCCACCAGTCGTCCCTGGTCCAGGCGGTCGCCTCGGTCGAGCGGGACGTGGCCGAGGCGGTGCGCACCGGATCGCGCACGCCGGCCCTGCGCGCGTTCGCCACCCACCCCCTGATCGGTTCGGTGCCCGCCGCCCGCGCCCTGCTCGACGGTTACCTGCGGGCCTTTCCCGCACTCGCCGAGGTGCTGCCCCGCCCGTGATCCGGTCGCGGCTCAGCGCCCCTCCCCGGCGCGGACGCGATCCACGGTCTGGCGGGCCCGGTGCAGGTCCATTCCGGTCGCCTCGCGCACGACCGCCACGGCGTCGTCCTCGCGTCCCAGCGCGATCAGCTCGCGGACGCGCTCGAAGGGCAGGTCGGGCAAGGGCGGAGCGTCGGGGACGAGGCTCCCGTGCGGGTCCTCCCCCGCGAAGGAGGCGTTGGGCCCGGTCGGCGCCTCCGCGTCGGCGGGAATCGGGTCCTGCGCCGTGGCCTCCTCGCGCCGCTCCTCCGACGGCGCGACGGGCGCGGGCGGTGCCCCGCCACCCTCGACGGGGCGGGTGTTCCCGGTCCGCCGTTCCCCCAGAGCCGTGCGCGCCCATGCCGTCACACCGGCTCCGGCCCCCAGTACGACGAGCGCCCCGAGCAGGGCCATCACCATGAGTAGCAGGCTCATGACCCGACCCTAATCCGCCGTGCCGGTCCGGCCCGGGAGCGGCACGACGACCGGAAACGGTCAGCGGCAGGAGTACAGGAGCAGCAGGAGCAGGGCCGTCAGGGCCACCGAGACGGCGATGGAACCGAGGCAGCCGAGCCGGTTGCTGAAGAAGAAGAACATGTCCCTGTCCTTCCCGCCGAGGACGGCCCCATACATGGCCCCGGCCTGGCGCGTTGCCAGCGCACCGCCCTGCCGTTGTACTGGGCCTATGGGGCTCCTCGCGAACCTGCTGTCGCGTTCGCGACGCCAATTGCGGTCGGCCTGGTGGCCCTGTCTCCAGGCCGCGGCGACCGCCGGGGTGGCCTGGTGGATCGCCCGGGACCTGCTCGGCCACTCCCAGGCCTTCTTCGCCCCCATCTCGGCGATCGTGTGCCTGTCCGCGGGGCTGGGGGGCGCGGCCGGCAGGCCGTGGACATGCTGACCGGCGTCGTGCTGGGCGTGGCCATCGGGGAGGTCACCGCGGTGGCGCTGCACTTCACGGGCGGGGTCGCCGTCGCCGGGGTGGCGTTCGTCGGGATGCTGGCCGCGACCGCGGTCATCGCCCGGCCGCTGCCCGTGGTGCAGGCCGGCGCCTCGGCGGTGCCGGTGGTGGCCACCCAGGACCAGCAGGGCGGCATCGAGCGCCTGGGGGACGCGCTCGTGGGGGGCGGGCTGGCGCTGCTGGTCAGCCAGGTGCTCTTCACGCCGGGCCCGTGGACGCGCGCGATCGAGCTCACCCGGGCGGTCCTGGGCCGGCTCGACGAGGGGGTGCGCCGGGCCGTCGAGGCCGTGGAGGAGGGGGACCCGGGCCGGGCGGTCATCGGGGTGCGCCGGATACGCGCGGCCCAGCTCGACCTGGCCGCGGTGACCGAGGCGCGCGACAGTGGACGGCGGATGACCCGTCTCACCCTGCGCGGCTGGGGGCACGGCGGCGCGGCTACCGGATCGAGCACCGGATCGCCGAGTTGGACCTGCTGTGCGCGAGCGTCCTGGAGGCCGTGCGCGGAGTCCACCGCTGGCTGGAGGAGGGGGAGCGCGAGGGGCATGACGCGGCCGTCGTCGCGGTGGCGCTGACCGACCTGGCCCGCGGGCTGCGCGCCACGGCCCGGGCCGACCTGGCCGCCGAGCGGCCCGCCGGGGACGAATCCGCGGTTCCCGGCGGTCCCGAGGGCCTGGGCGGCGACGGACACGACCCGGCCACCGCCGACGTGCTCAACCGGTTGAGGTCGGCCGCGCGCGACCTCGACCGGTTGGGCGGGCGCCGGCCGGGCTGAACCGGCGCGGCGCGAGGGTCACATGATCGGTGTTCCGCCGGTGACGGCGACGCAGGCACCCGAGGTGTAGCTCGACTCGTCGGAGGCGAGCATGACGTAGACGGGCGCGAGCTCGGCCGGCTGCCCCGGGCGTCCCAAGGGCGCGTCCGCGCCGAACTGGGCGACCTGCTCGGCGGGCATGGTCGAGGGGATCAGCGGGGTCCAGATGGGCCCCGGTGCCACGCTGTTGGCCCGGATGCCCTTCTCCCCGAGGAGCTGGGCCAGGCCCCCGGTGAAGTTGACGATGGCCGCCTTGGTCGCGGAGTAGGCGAGCAGCATCGGCTTGGGACTGCTGTAGTTGACCGAGGAGGTGTTGATGATCGAGGACCCCGGCCGCATGTGGGGGACCGTGGCCTTGCACAGGTGGAACATCGCGGTGATGTTGGTCTGGAAGGTGTGGTCCCACTCCTCGTCGGGGATCTCCTCCAGGGACGCCCGGGTCATCTGGAAGGCGGCGTTGTTGACGAGCACGTCGATCCGGCCGAACGCCTCGACCGCGGTCGCGACGATGTGGCGGCAGTGCGCGGGATCGGCGACGTCGCCCGGCACCTGCACGGCGGTGCGGCCGGCCTCCTCCACCAGCCGGACGGTCTCGCGCGCGTCCTCCTCCTCGTCCAGGTAGGAGACGAGGACGTCGGCGCCCTCGCGGGCGAAGGCCAGGGCGACGGCCCGGCCGATCCCGGAGTCGGCCCCGGTGATGACGGCCTTCTTGCCCTCGAGCCGGCCGCTGCCCCGGTAGGTGCGCTCGCCGTGGTCGGGCCGCGGGTCCATCGCCGCCGTGTCGCCCGGGGGACGTTGCTGCTGCTCGGAGAACTCCGGACGCGGGTACCGCTCCCCCGAACCGCCGGATCCCTGTGCCGCTGAGGCCATCTCGACCTTCCCTCCTGGTTCGCGCGGGTGCCTACCGTGGCCGGTTACCCGAGGCCCCCCCGGCACAAACGGTGGGGGATCCCCGCGGGGAAGGGAAGGTCCCGTCCTCCAGAGACCCGGCCGCCGACGCCCTGGAGAACGGCTGCCCCGCCTCCCGGCGTAGCGAACCGGAAGGGAGGAGGGACGCCCTTCGCCGTCCCGCCAGGCGGGCGTGGCGCTGCGCGGGGCGGAGCGGGTCCGCTCCTCCGCGAAGGAACCGCCGCCCCGCGGTGCGGCGCCCGGCGTTCCCGATCCCCTGTGCCTGCCCCCGGCCACGGCGGCACGGCGCATAGCGCGATGCGGTCTGGACGAGCTGCTCGTGGCACTACAGTGCCAACCACCACCGCCCGCTCGCCGAGTTCGTCGAACGTATGCAGCGCCTGATCCGTCCAGGCGGTGTGTTCGGTGCGGAGTTCATGATGCCCGTCGAAAAGCGCCATCACCTGATGGAGCACTACACCTCTCCCGAGAGCCTGCAGCGTCACTTCCCCGACGACTGGAATGTGCTGCTCACCCTGCGCACGAACGAGTTCGGCCCCACATCGGCCGGCCGCACGACCACATCCACCGCATGGGCCTGCTCCTGGCGGCTCGTTCCTCCGCCCTCACCGATCGTTTCTGAAAGAAGGAAGCATGAAGCACGAGTACGAGGCGAAGTTCCTGGCCGTAGACGTCGCCGGCCTGCAGGCCAAACTGTCCGCCCTCGGCGCCGTCCAGGCGTTCCCCCGCACTCTCCTCACCCGCAAGATCTTCGAGAGCGACTCCCTCGACGGCGGGGCCTGGCTCCGGCTGCGCGACGAGGGGACCCGTTCGACGCTCACGCTCAAGCAGGTCACCGACGCCACGACGATCGACGGCACCAAGGAGATCGAGACCGAGGTCGCCGACCTGCACGCCATGGCCGACATCCTTCGCCGGATCGGCCTCAGCGAGGTCCGGTACCAGGAGAACTACCGCGAGGAATGGCGCCTGGGAGACGTCACCTTCGACTTCGACACCTGGCCCGACCTCCCCACGTTCCTGGAGATCGAGGGGCCCGACGAGGCGTCCGTCCGATGGGCCGCCGATCTTCTGGGACTCGACTACTCCGAGGCCCGGTTCGGCAGCGTCGACGAGATCTACAAGAGCGAGGCCGGCCGCGACATCCTCGCCGAACCCACCCTGCTGTTCTCCGACGGGGAGAAGCAGGAGAACGCCTCCTCGGCGGCCCAGGGATCCTGATCGAGGAAGCGGACGAACCACCCGTCCCGGCGACCGCGGACGGCGGCGACGCATGCTCGGCAGGATCTGCTGGCCCCACCGTGGCCAGTGCTGGGCACGCGTCCTGTGGAATGGCCCCGCCAGAGTCGTCGATGCCCGAACGCCACCCGTATGCGTGCGATCCCTGCATTCGGGTGAGCGGGTTTGGCGGTCTCTCCTCAGCACGGTCGCGGCACCCCGGCAGCGGGACACGCCACGCCCCGAGCAACACAAAACCCCAGGCCACGCGCCATGTGACCTGGGGTTTCCCTGAGCCGCCTGTCGGAATCGAACCGACGACCTACGCATTACGAGTCTGGCGAGAGATGTCCGGGGACGTCCGGGTCCGGTGTCTGAGCTGGGTGAACGCCTTTCCGAGAGGGCGATGATTCCGGGACTGTCCAGACCTGTCCGAGGCCGTTGTTAGCAGCCGTGTTAGCACGGGAGGCGACGCCGAGGGATTGGGGACCGCCTTGCGTCACCCGAGATTTCGGCAACCACAGCGGCGGGCAACCACGGTCCTCGGTCCGTGGTGCTCGATCGCGCCGGAGTCCTCAGCCACAGACAGGCAGAGTCGCGCGATCGAGTGCCACGGGACCCGAGGACGTCAGGAACCACAGCTCGATAACTGCGGCGGTTGGGCGGTCGCCTGCGGCAAGCGGCATCAGAAGCCTTTTGGGGGTGGCTCCGGACCGGGCGGCAGCCCGCAGCCGGAGCCACCCCCAGACATCGCGACGGCGCGAAGCGCCGTCGCCTTGATCCCATACAGCTCAACTCGGCAGCGAATGGCCATTCAAGGCGTCATCACGCAGAGGCGCATGTGGAAACAGGCCGATCATGTGCCCACCTCTCCTTCTCCGGGATGCGCTCGCCGGTCCAGGGACATTCCGTGCAGGGGTGTTCACCTGTGGCAGTCAAGCTCGAACCAGGTCTTGCGTCCGAGGTGTTCCCTGCGGGTGCCCCAGCGGCTCGCGATGGAGTTGACGAGGAACAGGCCGCGCCCATGTAGGGCGTCGGGCGCGGGGAGGGTCGCGCAGGGCTTCTTGTCCGTTTCCAGCGCACCGGCGTCGCGCACGGTGACGCGCAGGCGGAGTCCGGGGGTGTGGTCGACGGTCAGCAGGAATCCGGTGCGCCAGCGTCGTGAGCGCGTGTGGCGGATGGCGTTGGTGGCCAGCTCACTGGCGAGAAGGCTCGCGTCGTCGGCACGGGAGCAGCCGTGGAGCCGGTCGATGACGAACCAGCGGGCGGCTGCCACCTGAGAGGGGTAACCGGGAAACCAACGGCAGTGGGAGTCGGAGGGTCGATCCTGGTCGTTGATACGAAACATGCTGGTTTCACCTCACGAGTCAGGCAGCCCTGAGAGACACTGAGCTGCGTCTCTAGTATTATTAGTACGGCTACCGTACACGAGGTATCTGTTACTGGCGCTACGTTTGGCGCACAATTAGTACTACTGCTGTCCATGCAAGCTGAGGAGTCCACATGTTCGGACTGGTCGTCCGATTCACGCTGAAGGACGCGGAGAGCGCGGCCGGCTTCGACGGCCTGGTGGCGGAGACGCTTCCGCGCATCAGGGAGAACGAGCCGGGCACGCTCGTCTACGCGGTGCATCAGGTCGACGGCAAGCCGCTGGAGCGCGTCTTCTACGAGCTGTACCGCGACCGGGCCGCGTTCGACGCGCACGAGGAACAGCCCTATGTGAAGAGGTTCCTTGAGGCGCGCGGCGCCTACCTCGACACCTTCGAGGTGGACTTCCTGGCTCTCCAGGATGGCAAGGGCGTGTCCGGGTGAGCGAGGACTACCAGCGGGCACTCGGGCGCAAGATCGCCAAGTACCGCAAGCGGCGCGGGCTGTCCCAACGTGAGTTCGCGGGCCGTGTCGGCCGATCGGAGGCGTGGGTATCCCAGGTCGAACGCGGGGTGCGCAAGATCGACCGGATGTCGGTGCTGGAGATCATCGCCGACGTCCTTGAGGTGCCGCTGAGCGACCTCGCCGCCGAAGCGCCCATCGTCGCCTCGACTGCGGAGGAGACGCCGGGAAACAGTCGTCTGCGCCTGGTCCTCAGTGGCGCGCACGCTCTGAGCGCCATGCTGCGCGCGGACCACGAACCCGTCGACGTGGCGGAACTGGGTCGACGGGTGGAACGCGCCTGGACCCTGACTCACGAGAGCCGCTATCTGGAGCTGACCGAAGAGCTGGAGTCGCTGATCCCCACCCTGGAGGCTGCGGCGCGGGCGGTGCCCAACGGGGATCGCGTGGAACTGTTCCGGCTCCTCAACGCCACCTATCAGGCGTGCTCCTCGGCGCTGACCAAGATGGGCGAGTTCGAGGCGGCCTGGATCGCTGCGGACCGCGCCATCACGGCGGCGGAGCGGGCCGGTGACCCGCTGCTCATGGCGGCCGGGGAGTTCCGGCTCTGCCTGACCTTCCAGGGAGCGCGTCACTTCGATCAGGTGGAGGCGACCGCCGGGACCGCCTGCGAGGCGCTGTCTCCCCTGGCCGAAGGCGGTGGGGATCCGGAGGCGATGTCAATCTTCGGCGCTTTGACCTTGCAACGGGCCGTGGCCGCAGCTCGGCGCAACGACGCGACCGCCGCCTACCGCAACATCGCGCACGCCCGGTCGGTGGCTGAACGCATCGGGACCGAGCGCAACGACTACAACACCGAGTTCGGGTTGACCAACGTCGCGCTCCATGAGGTCGCCGTCGCGGTGGAGCTGGGGGACGCCGGCGTCGCCCTGCGGGCGGCCGAAGGGGTCGACGCCTCGGGGCTGTCCGCGGAGCGGCAAGGGCGCTTCCTCATCGACGTCGCACGGGCTCACCTCCAGCGTCGCAACGTCGATCAGGCGGTGTCCACGCTGGAGCGAGCCGAAGAGGTCACTCCCGAACAGGTGCACACCCACCCATTGGTGCGGCAGGCGATCGGGGATCTGCTGACGATTCAGGACCCTCCCGGTCCCGCGTTGCACGCGCTCGCGCGAAGGGTCGGCGCACTCTGAGTACTAGGTGGTACATGAAGTACTAGACAAAACTAAAAGTACGGTTTAGCGTGTGGGTCATCGCCGCTCACCTTCCGTGTCTGGAAGGGGCGATGTCCCACACGCTTTCGTATGCGTCCGGCCTGGTCGGGCGCCGATTTAAGGAGGTTGTCGATGGCGATTCAGGGCGCGATCCCGGTGGAGTTCACAACGGTGTTCCCGCACGGCTGCTATGCGCTCGGGGTGGAGGCGATCACCGACTTCGAGACCAAGCGTCCCCAGACCGACAGGGCCACCGGCCTGCCGCTGTGGTCCGTTGATGTGATCGACGCCGACCCCGAGGCGCGCGGCAAGGCCAAGAGCGTGAAGGTCAAGGTGGCCTCCGAGGTCTGCCCCACCCTGCCGGACGAGGTACCGGGGCTGCCGTTCCGGCCGGTGGAGTTCGAGTCCATGTCGGTCATGCCCTACGTCGACGACAACGGGCGCCATCCCCGGGTGGCCTACTCGCTGCGCGCCAAGGGTGTGAAGACCCCCGGCGCCTCGTCCTCACGCAAGGTCCCGACCGCCTCCGGCGCGAAGGACACCGCTGCCTGACCCTGACCCCGGATGTGAAGCGGGGCGGCCTGGTGCGCCAACACCATGAGCCGCCCCCAATACCCCCTCCCGCTACGCGATTGCCCTCGCACGAACACGAGAGAGGTGTGTCCAGCTTATGCTGCGCAACAACCACGCCGGCGCTGCCCAGACACCACCGACCCTGCCCATGCCCGCGCAGGCCTTCCGCTTCTCCACCCCCGTGGTCGAGACGCCCGGGATCTTCGTCCTGGCCTCCTGGATCATCCGTCTGCTCCGCGTCCTGGTCCTGGCCCCGATCCGCTTCCCCGTCGCCGTGGGCTCGACGGCCGCCCTCACCACAACCGGCTACCTGTTCGGAACGGTGGGCCTGACCGTCACGGTGATCGCGGCGACTTCGGTCCTGCTCACCTGGCGGACTCGCTGGCCGCTGTCCTTCCACCGTCTGGTGGCGTTGCGGGTCCTGGCGGCGTGGCGGTGGATCACGGTCTACCGGCGGCATTGGCAACCCGTCCTCGTCGTGGCCGGGCTGGCCGAGTCCTACCAGGAACGCCGCTACCTTCCCCGTATCCGCAAGGTGACGTGCTCGTCGTGGGCCGACCGGGTACGGGTGCGCCTGGTGGCCGGCACCGCCCCCGCCGACGTCGAGCAGCGGGTGGCCGAACTCGCCCATGGGTTCGGCGCGGCCTCCTGCCGGGTGACGGTCCTCGGCCCCCGGGACGTGGTGCTGGAGTTCCCCCGCCACGACACCCTCGCCGACCCCCTCGACGCCCTGCCCATACCGAGGGATCCGGATCTCGCGGCGCTGCCCGTGGGCCGGCGGGAGGACGGTGAGCCCTGGCACCTGCGTCTGCACGGCACCCATGTCCTGGTCGTCGGCGTCACGGGGGCCGGTAAGGGTTCGGTGTTGTGGTCGGTGATTCGCGCGATGTCGCCCGCTGTGCGAGACGGGACGGCGCAGGTGTGGGCGGTGGATCCCAAACGGATGGAGCTGTCCTACGGCCGGGGCCTGTTCGCCCGTTACGCCGACACCGGGGAAACGGCGGTGGCCTTGCTGGAGACGGCCGTGGCCGGCATGCAGGATCGGGCTGAACGCTACGCCGGCCGCCAACGCGCCCACGTTCCGACCGTCGATGATCCGTTCGTGGTGGTGGTGCTGGACGAGGTGGCGTTTTTGACCGCCTACCACCCCGACCGCGATGTGCGGCGGCGTGCCGAGAACGCCATCGCCACCCTCACCTCACAGGGCCGGTCGGTGGGGTTCTGCGTCCTCGCCGCGTTGCAGGACCCGCGCAAGGAGGTCATGAACCTGCGCAACCTCTTCCCCGACAAGATCGCCCTGCGCCTGGACGAAGCCTCGCAGGTCGACATGGTGCTGGGTGAGGGCGCGCGGGAGCGCGGGGCCAACGCCCATCTGATCGACCCGGACCTTCCCGGCGTGGCCTTCGTCCGCGTGGAGGGCTCGCCGATCCCGGTCCGGGTCCGAGCGGCCTACGTCTGTGACGACGACATCGACACCATGGTGACCGAGTATGGTGCTGCGCCCTTGCGCCCGGTCTCGGACGAGGGGGCCGCGTAGATGCCGACTCCCACGGGTAAATCCACCCGCGCCGAACGGCTCGCGCAACCGCTGGCCCGTGAGGTGGCCGAACAGGTCGCCGCCGACCATGGGGTGTGCGTCCGTCCCGTCACCCTGCGCCGCACCGACCTCGCTTCGGGCCGCACCGAGATCATCGACGTGCCCTGCGGCTCCACCCTGGAATCCCGGTGTCCGGCCTGTGCCCGGCGCAAGCGATCGCTTCGCCGCACCCAGTGTGAAGAGGGCTGGCACCTGACCACTGAACCGGTGGTGGAACCCGACCCGCCTTCCCAAGCCCAACGCTCCTGGGTCGAACAGCGGGCCGTGGTCACCGCCGAACGCGACCGCCTCGCCGCCACCGGCACCACCGGTCCCGAGGAACTCCAAGCCCTGGACGCGGCGATCGCCGACCTGGATGAGGAGATCACCGCCTCGGGCCTGCGCGGTTCGGTGACCCGCTCGGCCTCCTCCTCGCCCCGGCCACGCCGGACGCGCTCGACCCGGCGCCGCTCCGACGCGCCCGACCTGCCCAAACGGCCCATGACCCGGCGCACCATCGGCCGGGCCTTCACCGACCCGGAAAGCGGGAAGGTGTTCCGTCCCTCGCTGTTCGTCACGTTGACGTTGGACTCCTACGGGCGCGTGCGCTCCGACGGAACACCGGTGGATCCGGCCACCTATGACTACCGGCGGGCCGCGCGCGACGCCCTGCACTTCTCCAAGCTCATCGACCGGTTCGTGCAGAACCTGCGCCGGGTGGCCGGCTTCGAGGTGCAGTACTTCGCCACGGTGGAGCCGCAGCGGCGTCTCGCCCCGCACCTGCACATGGCGATCCGGGGCACGATTCCGCGCGCTGAGTTGCGGCAGATCGCGGCGGCCACCTACCACCAGGTGTGGTGGCCCAACGCTGATGAGGTCGTCTACGAGGGGGAGCGCCTGCCTGTCTGGGATGAGGACACCGGCGTCTACGTCGATCCGGTGACGGGTGAGGTGCTGCCGTCCTGGGATGAGGCTCTGGACGCCCTGGACGACGACCCGGATGCGGAACCGCACCACGTGTGCCGGTTCGGCCCCCAGGTCGACACCAAGGGCGTCCTCGCGGGTTCAGAGGATGCGGACCGGTGCGTGCGCTACCTGGCCAAGTACCTGACCAAGGACATCGCGGAATGCCACCAGGTCGAGTCTGCGGCGCAGGAACGGCACGTCGACCGGCTGGTGGAAGCGCTGCGGTTCGAGCCCTGCTCGCCGCGCTGTGCGAACTGGCTGCGCTACGGCATCCAACCCAAGAACGCCAAGGCCGGCCTACGCCCCGGCTTCTGCCGCTCCAAAGCCCACCGCCGCGAACACCTCGGCTACGCCGGACGCCGCGTCCTGGTCTCCCGCAAATGGTCCGGCAAAACCCTCGCCGACCACAAAGCCGACCGCCTCACCTGGGTCCTCAACACCCTCGGCATCGACCCGGACAACCCCGATCACCGCGACGGGACCCAACGACCGGCCCTCCCCTTCGCGGTCACCGGCAACGGCCACGCCTGGGAGCTGGCACGCCCCACCGATCCCGACGTCCCACCCCGCGAACACCGCCTCCTGCGCGCCGTCGGCGAAGCCCTCAAACGCCGCGCCCAACTCGACGTGGCACGGCAATCCAGTCTTTCGGCAAGCAGTGAAGGCAGGGCAGCATGACCAACCCCCCGCGTCTCCTCCTCACCGTTCCCGAAGCCGCGCGCATGCTGGCGGTCTCCCGGAGCAAGCTCTACGAACTACTCGCCTCCGGAGAGGTCCGCTCACTGCGCATCGGCGGTTCCCGCCGTATCCCCGTCTCGGCGCTGAACGACTACGTCTCCGGGCTCCTCGACCAGAAGGAGGCGGCCTGATGGGCAAGCTCCGCGATGGCGTGATGAAACGCGGCAAGACCTGGTCCTACGTCATTCGCGTACCCGATCCGGAAACCGGGGTGAGCAAACCCAAGTGGGTCGGCGGCTTCGCCACCGAAGACGAAGCCAAAGCCGCCCGTGACGAAGCGCGGTTCAAGGCCCGTCGCGGCGAGTACATCGAACGCTCTGACCTGACCGTGGCGGACTACCTCGCCGAATGGCTGGACGGGCACGCGATGGAGGTCAAGCCGCGCACACTCGACGACTACCGCAACTGCCTTCGGCTGTACGTGCTGCCGCGCATCGGGTCGGTGAAGGTCCAGGCGCTGCGGCCGTCCACGTTCACCAGGCTCTACCTGGATCTGCGGGCTCGCGGCGGCAAGGGCGGTCGTCCGCTGGCGGTGAGCACGGTGACCCACCTGCATGCCGTGCTGCGCAAGGCGTTCCGCGACGCCGTAGAGGTCGAACAACTCCTTCCCAACAACCCCGTGGAGCGGGCTAAACGGCCTCGGGACGTCTACCGGGAGGTGGGTGACGTCTGGACCAAAGCGCAACTGCGGGCCTTCCTGGAGGTCGCGCGCGGGCATCGCCTGTTCGCGTTCTTCCACCTGGCGGCCTACACCGGGGCGCGTCGGGGTGAGCTGCTGCACCTGCGGTGGCCTGACGTCGACCTCGACGGCCGGCGCATCACCATCACCGGCTCCACGGCGGTGATCAGCGGGGTCCGGGTGGAGGGCACCACCAAGAGCGGCCGGTCCCGGGTGGTGACCATCGACGCCGAAACGGCGGGGGTGCTGCGCGTGCACCGCGTTCGGCAGTGCGAGGAGGCCGAGACGGCCGGGGAGGAATGGCGCGGCGAACCCAACGGCTACGTGTTCACCACGGCGTGGGGTGAGCCGGTCTACCCGGACACGGTGACCGGGCTGTTCCGCACCTTCACCAGGGTGTACAACGCGCCGACCGACCGTCCGGCTCCGGCCGAACCGCTGCCGCCCGCCCGGCTGCACGACCTGCGGCACCTGCACGCGACAACGCTGCTCATGGCGGGCGTTCCGGTCCATGTGGTGGCGGCTCGGTTGGGACACGCCGATCCGGCGATCACGTTGCGGGTCTACGCGCACGTGGTGCGCGACGCCGAGACGGCGGCGGCCGAGGTCTTCGCCCAGGCGCTCGCCGACGGCTGAGCGCGTGTTAGCAAGGGTGTTAGCAAAGGGCCTCTCCCGAGTGCGGGAGAGGCCCTTTGACCTGGGAGCCGCCTGTCGGAATCGAACCGACGACCTACGCATTACGAGTGCGTCGCTCTGGCCGACTGAGCTAAGGCGGCACGTCTCGTCGCTGACGAGACGACCACCAGTCTAACCCCCTCCGGAGAGTGCTCGCGCCCCGCCGCGGCGCGGGATCAGGGGCCGGGGCGGGACAGCAGGCCGCCCCGGTCGGGGAAGCGATCGAGGTAGGTGTCAACGGCGAACTCGACGAAACGCGACACGTCGGTCAGGTCGGAGACGATGCCGGTCGAGACGCGGACCGCCCGCGCCGGAGACGGCCCCAGGCGGTCGAGGACCTCGTCGACGACCATGGCGGGCGCCGGCCGGGCGGACAGGCGGTCACGGTCGAGGGCGAACGCCGCGGCGGCCGCGCCGGGGTTGTGGAAGTCCCCGACGCGCAGCGATATGCGCTGGGCCGCGGCGTCACGGGCGACGATCCGCTCGTCCACCACGGCCCCGGAGGGGTCGAGGAGGTTGAAGGTGACGATGCCGCCCCGCCCCTCGGCGCCGTCGGGGCCGTAGACCCGCACCAGGGGCATCCCGGTCGCGTGCCGGGCCGAGGTGAGGCGCTCCAGCAACCGGTCGGTGAGACACCGGACGCGCAGGTCCACGGTGTCGACGTCCACCTCGTCGAGGAGGCGCAGCCCCTCCAGGAGGCCCTGGAGGGCCGCGGGGCCCGGCACGTCCTCCTCGCACACCCCCGCCAGCGGCCGCTCCAGCCGGGCCAGCGCGGCACGGCGGGCGACCAGGCTCCCCAATCCGGCAGGAGGGCCGAACACCTTGTACCAGCTCACCGCGACGAAGTCCGGCGCCACCGCGCCCAGGTCGAGCCTGCGGGAGGACACGGACGCCGCGGCGTCCAGGAGCACGTCGAAGCCCCGTTCGTGGGCAAGGCCGACCCACTCCAGCGGGTGGCGGACACCGGTGAAGTTGCTCTGCGCCGGATAGGCGAACAGGCCGGCGCGGCCCCCCGCCCCGCCGTGGGCGCGGCGCAGCCTCGGCCGCGCGGCGGGACGTTCGAGGAGGGCGCGCAACCGCGCCTCGTCCCCGCGCAGTTCGGGGCCTGCCAGACCGACGGTCCGCACCTCGGCCCCCTTGGCCCGGGCGAACCCACGGATGCTGTTGACGGCCTGGTGCCCGTCCAGCAGGTGCACGAACCGTCCGCCGGGATCGAACCGGTAGCACTCGCCGACGAGGCGGCACGCCTCGGTCGCCCCCGCGGTGAAGACGACCGTGTACTCCTCCGGGGAGGCGCCGAAGTGCCGCAACACCGCGGAACGCGCCTGCTCGATCAGGTCCGCGTGGGAAGGGGAGGCCCCGCGTCCCACCGACCCCACCCGGACCGCGCGCAGGCGCTCGGCGTGCCGCACGCTCTGGGCGCGGGTGGGCAGCCCCGCGCCCGCGTAGTCGAGATAGACGTGCCCGTCGGCGTCGAGGTGGGCGTACTCCTCGGCGCGCAGTTCGTCGAGCCGCGCGGTGAGCCCGTACTCCGGGTGGGCGGAGAGAAAGGCCAGCCGTCCGGGGACGGCGTTGCCCGGCCGAGGCCGGGGGCGGAACTCCGGAGCGCGGAGACGGCGTAGTTCCGGCAGCAGGTGTGGTGGCGACGGGTAGTCGGCCCTCGTCATGGTGCATCCCCCCGCCGGGATCTTCCCTCCGGGGAGAGCACCGAGCCCACGCCGCCGCGGACTTTGTGGAGAATTTAGCCGACCGGGCGAACCCCTCCCGTCGGTCCCCGTGCCCGCGGGGACCGGTCAGGCGCAGACGGTGCCGTCCTCCGGCACCCGCTCCTCCAGCAGATAGGCGTCCACGGCGGCGTCCACGCAGGGGTCACCGGTGCGGTAAGCGGTGTGCCCGTCGCCCTCGTGGGTCAACAGCACGCCCGACTCCAGTACTCCGGCGAGATTCTGCGCCCACTGGTAAGGGGTGGCCGAATCCCGGGTCGTGCCCACGACCAGAATCGGGGGCGCGCCGCTCCCGTCGATGTCGACGGGTTCGGCGACCGCGTCGCGCGGCCAGTAGGCGCACGGCAGCGCTCCCCACGCCAGCGACGGGCCGAACAGGGGGGACGCCTCGGCGGCGGCGTCCGCCGCCTCCTCGTAGGCGGCGATGTCCCGGGGCGCGGCGCGGTCGGCGCAGTTGACGGCGATGAGCGCCGCCGTCGAGTTCTCGTACCCGCCGCCCGGCTCCCTGCCGTACAGCTCGTCTCCGAGTTCCAGCAGCGCGGTCCCGTCTCCGCGCTCGAAGGCGTCGGTGAGCGCCGAACGCACCCGCGGCCAGTAGGACTCGCTGTACAGCGCGGCCAGGACCCCGGTCTCGACCCTGGCGCGGTTGACCTCGCGCCCGTCCCCGAGCCCGTTGCGCAACGGCTCCTCTGCCGTGCGCTCCAGCAGGTCGGTGAGGCGCCCGTTGGCCTGCTCGACGGTGGTGCCGGCGCCCTCGGCCAACGGGCACTCCGCCTGGGAGAGACAGTCCTCGACGAAGGCGGTCAGCGCCGTGGTGAACCCCTTCGCCTGCTCCACGCTGGTCTCCAACTGGCCCAGCTCCGGGTCCATGGCCCCGTCGAGGACGAGCGCGCGCACCCGGTCGGGGTGGAGTTCGGCGTACATCGCCCCGATGTAGGTGCCGTAGGACTTGCCGAGGTAGGTGAGCCCGTCGTCGCCGAGGACCCCGCGCAGCACGTCGAGGTCGTGGGCGACGTCGGCCGTACCGATATGGGGCAGCAGGTCGGCGGAGTGCTCGACGCACCCCTCGACGAACCCCCGGTTGGCCTCCTCCAGCTCCTCCAGCCCTTCGGGGGTGACCTCGGTGGGATCACCGTCGCCGTCCTCGGTGTCGTACTGGCCGCCCAGGTAGGCGTCCAGTTCCTCGCGGTCCAGGCAGTGGACGGGGCTGCTGCCGCCCACGCCGCGCGGGTCGAACCCGACGACGTCGAACCGCTCTCGCACCTGTTCGCTGACGATGTGCTCCGCCGCGCGCGCGTAGTCGACCCCCGAGGCACCGGGCCCGCCCGGGTTGACCAGCAGCGACCCCACCGGATCCGCGCCGGAGGCGGGCAAGCGGATCACCGCGATGGTCAGCTCGGCCCCGGCCGGGTCGTCGTAGTCGAGCGGGACCCGCACGTCGGCGCACTCGAACCCGCCACCGCAGTCCTCCCAGGCGACCTCCTGCTCGTAGAAGGCCCGCAGGGGCGCGGGGGCCTCCTCCTCACGGGGGGAGGCGCCGCCACAACCCGAGGCGAGGAGCGCCAACGCCAACGCGGCCCCTGGCACCGCGAACCTGTTCACCGGTCGTTTCCTTCCTCCGTGCCGGTCCGCGCCGGCGGGTGGGCGCTGTCATAGGCCCGGCGAGGTCCGCAGACGTCGGCGCGGTCGCAGGCGCAGCGTCGCCCGCTGCCGCTGATCCGCACCACCACCCGCTCCCTGGGAACGTCGTGCCCGACGACCACCCCGTCGCCCTCGGGGGTGGACACCCGGCTGCCCGGCGCGGGCGTGGTGGCCTTGAACTCCTGGTAGAGGGGGTGCTCGTACTTGAGGCAGCACATGAGCCGGCCGCAGGCACCGGAGATGCGCATGGGGTTGACCGGCAGGTTCTGCTCCTTGGCCATGCGCACCGAGACGGGCTCGAAGTCCTTGAGGAAGGTGGCACAGCACAGGTCCCGGCCGCACGGGCCGATCCCCCCTTGGAGGCGCGCCTCGTCTCGGGCGCCGACCTGGCGCAGCTCCACCCGGGCGCCCAGCGCCCGCGAGAGTTCGCGCACCAGCTCCCGGAAGTCCACGCGCCGGGGAGAGGAGAAGTACACGGTGAAGACCTCGGGGGAGGGGACGTAGTCGATCCCCACCACCTTCATGGGCAGCCCGTGGGCGCGGACGAGCCGTTTGACGACCGGGCGCGCGGCCCCACGGCGCCGCCGGTTGCGCTCGTCCCTGGCGAGGTCGGCGCGCGTGGCGATGCCCGCGCACACCGGCAGCCCCTCGACGTCCTCGCTCACCCACTGCGGCGCCCACACGCACTCGGCGACCTCGGGACCGGAGTCGGTGGGGACGAGGACCTTGTCCCCCACGGCCGGGGTGAGCCCGCCCGGATCGAGGTAGTACAGCCGGCCGTACCGTTCGAAGCTGACCGCCATCATCATCCCCACGGAGGTCACCCTATGGGGTGGGCGGCGGCCCGGGAGGGATGAGGCCGGGACGGGCCACGGCCTTTCCGGCTCACCCGAGGTACAGGGCCGCGGTCATGGCCTCCATCGCGATCTGCGGGTGGACGTTGGCGCCGATCCTGCGGCGGCACTCCATGATGGCGTCGATGCGGCGCAGGGTGGACTCGGGCGTCGAGGAGGCCGCGACCCGTTCCAGGTCGGCCCGGCGGTTCGCCGTGCTCAGTTGCACGGTCGCCCCCATCTGCACGGCGAGGACGTCCCGGTAGAACGCGGCGAGATCCATCAGCGCGAGGTCGTAGGCGTCGCGCTTGATCCGGGTGGCGCGGCGTTTCTGCTGCTCCTCAAGGTCCTTGAGGGCCCCGGCGGCGCCGCGGACCGCCTTGGCGACCCCCTTGCCGGTGGACCCCTCGCCGAACGCGGCCTTCATGTCGGCCTTCTCGCGTTCGTCGAGCGCGCTGGTGCTCTCCTTGGCGTCGGCCTCGGCGAGCTCGTAGAGGCGGGCCGCCGCGGAGACGCACGCGCCCAGCCCGTCGAGGCGCGCGGGGATGGACAGCACCTCCTCGCGCCGGTCGCGGGTGGCGGGGTCGGTGGCGAGCCGACGGGCCCGCTCGACATCGCCGGCCGCGGCGCGGGCCGCCTCGGCGGCGACGCCGGGGTCGACACCGTCGCGCCGCACCAGCGCGTCGACGACGGCGTCAGTGGTGGGCGTGCGCAACGTGACCAGGCGGCAGCGGGACCGGATGGTGACCAGGAGGTCCTCGGCGGTGGGCGTGCACAGCAGCCACACGGTGCGGGGGGCGGGCTCCTCGACCGCCTTGAGCAGCGCGTTGGAGGCGGCCTCGGTGGCGCGGTCGGCGTCCTCGAACAGCACGACGCGGAACCGCCCCCCGGTGGGGCTGGAGGCCGCGCGCAGGACGAGGTCGCGGGTCTTGTCCACCCCGAAGCTCAGGCCGCTGGGGCGTACGTACAGCACGTCGGCGTGGGTGCCGGTGAGGACCTGGTGGCAGGAGGGGCAGTGGCCGCAGCCGCCGTCAGGGCACTGCAACGCCGCGGCGAAGGCGCGCGCGGCCTCGGAGCGGCCCGAGCCGGGCGGTCCGGTGAACAGCCAGGCGTGCGTCATGCCCGCGCCGGCGCCGCCGGCCAGCAGGTCGTCCGCCGCCCGCGTGGCCGAGCGCAGCTGCTCGATCACCGTGTCCTGGCCCACCAGGTCGTCGAAGACGCTCATCGTGAACCAGCATAGGAGCCCGCGGGGACGCGCCGGGCGGTGATCCACACGACGTCCCCCGTCCCCTTCCTCGTGGACGGCCCAGGTGTCCCCGTCATCCCGGCCGGCTCCGGCGCGGCTTCGCGGGCCGGGCGGGGCCTGGGGTGACCGCCGTGGTGGGCGTCGCTGGTCGCCGGGCCGGGGCCGCCTCCTCGGCGTTGTCGGCGCCCGGGACGCCGTGGGCCGGGCGGCCGGGAAGGTACGCGACGCGGGCACCCCGCGAGCGGCCCGCGTGGCCCGGCCGGAGGCGTGGGATGGGGGTGGCGGTCGTGCCGGCGAAACGGCCGGCACCTCGGGCGTCTCCGGTCCGCCGGGAACCCGCGCGGTGCGGCGCCGCCACCGCTCAGTGCACCCGGAGCGGACACCTTCCCCGGGCCACGCGAGCGGCCCGCCGACTCCCCCGACGACACCCGTCTTCCAAAACCGGTGACGGCCCTGGACGCCACGGTCGAACGCGCGACGCCCGGCCGGGAGGTCCCGGCCGGGCGTCCGGCCACGCTCGCGCCCCTCGGCCGGCCCCGGCGCGGCGCGCTCCGGCCGCCGCCCCGGGGCACCCGCGGGGTGCCGTGCTCAGTCCTTGATGATCGGCAGCATTCCGGTGATCTCCTCGGCGTCCCCGGGAACCGGGTCGGGCAGGATCGGGCGGATGCGACGCCGGATCTCGCGGGTGATCTCCTCCTGCGGCCGCTGCGCGTCGAGCACCAGGTAGCGTTCCGGGGCGCGCTCGGCGAGCGCGCGGAACCCCGCGCGCACCCGCTCGTGGAACTCCTCGGGTTCGGCCTCAAGCCGGTCGGCGGGCCGGCCGTGGCGGGCCATCCCCAGGCCGACCGGGAGGTCGAGCAGGATGGTCAGGTCGGGGACCAGCCCCCCGGTGGCCCACTCGTTGATCCGGGCGACGTCGCTGGTGGCCAGCTCGCGCCCGGCCCCCTGATAGGCGAGGGTGGAGTCGACGTAGCGGTCGCTGACGACGATCGCGCCACGCTCCAGGGCCGGCCGGATGACCGAGCTGACGTGCTCGGCGCGGTCGGCGGCGTACAGCAGCGCCTCGGCGCGCGCCGACATCCCGGTGTGCTCCTTGTCCAGCAGCAGCGCGCGCAGCCGCATGCCGAGCTTCGTGGCGCCGGGCTCGCGCGTGGTGACCACGTCGAAGCCCTCCTCGCGCAGCCAGATGGCCAGCTGCCGGGCCTGCGTGGACTTGCCGGCGCCCTCTCCCCCCTCCAGCACGATGAACGTGCCACGGACACCGGCGGCCTCCTGGGGACGCGACAGCGGCACCCCCCGCACCGCGGCGACCAGCTCGGTGAGCAGGGAGACCTCGGGGGAGTCGTTCATCTGCCGGTAGGAGACGAAGGCCACCAGCAGCAACAACAGCGCCGCGATGAGCAGGACCCCGGCCGAACCGGAGAAGTCGTAGGTGAGCTCGCGCACCTGCCAGCGGTGCGAGCCGATCAGTCCGGCCAGCAGCGGGGCGACCGCGACCGAGCCCATGAGCACGATCTTCGCGGCGGCGTGCAGGAACGCGAAGGTCCGCCCGCGGATGTCGTCCTCGACCTCACGGCCCAGCATCGTCAGCCCGGTCACCCAGGCGACACCCGCGCCCGCGCCGACGAGCACGGTCATCCCGGCGGCGAAGACCATGTTGGGGATGAGGCCCACCAGCAGCAGGGCGACCGCCGACATGCCCAGGCCCAGGCCGAACAGCCGACGCCGGCTGAAGTCGCGCAGGATGCGCGGGCCGGCGAACATCCCGACGGCCATGCCGGCGAACACCGCGCCGAACATCACACCGAACCCGGCGTTGCCGGCGCCCAGCGTCTCGACGAACAGGCGGGCCACGCCGACGACCGCGCCGCCGGCCGCGAAGGCCCCGAGCATCCCCAGGAGCAGACCGCGGACCAGGGGGGTGGTGCCGGCGAAACGCCATCCCTCCCAGATCGTGCGCAGGACCGAGGAACGGTCGGCGGTGGCGGGCTCCCGCGCGGGGACGGGCAGGCGCCAGATGACGACCGCCGCGACGAAGAAGGTGACGCCGTTGATGTAGAGGGCGAGGTCGGCCTCGGGGGTGCCCAGGGAGGGGAACAGCCCGCCGAGCACCGAGCTGAACGCGGCCAGGAGCGCGAACAGTCCCGCGGCGACCGGGGCGGAACCGTAGGTGCTGAACAGGCTGAGCTGGTTGGCCTGTTCCAGCTTGTTCTTGGGGACGAGGTTGGGGACGGTGGCGTCCTTGGCCGGGGCCCAGAACAGGGCCACGCACTCGGCCAGGAAGTTGGCGATCAGCAACCAGTCGAGGCGGCCCACGATCGGGATGGAGATGTAGAGCAGACCGCGCAGGATGTCGCCGACGACCATGGTGAGGCGCCGGTCGATGCGGTCGGCGAGGGCCCCGGCGAGGGGACTCAACAGGATCGAGGGCAGCAGCTTGAGCAGGACCACGCCGCTGACGGCGAAGTACTGCACGAGCGGGCTGCGGTCCTGGGTGAGGATCGTGGCCAGCGACATGAGGGCGAGCAGGCTGAGCCAGTCGCCGAGGCTGGACAGCGACAGCGAGATCCACAGCCGCCGGAACGGCTTGATCGCCAGGACGGAGCGGGTCTCGCCCGGCTCCCCGAATGGTCCAGATCTGCTCATGGCGAAAAGCGTAGCGACGGTTCAGACCCTAACCGCGCTTTCGGTCCAGCTCCTATTCGTGACGGAACGCGCATAACGCGGCCCTCCTGCGTGTTCACCCCTCCGACAGCATATGTGATCCACAACACATTACCGCGTGGGGAAGGCCCGGACACGGCCGTGCCGCGGCCCCGGGCGGGGCCGCGGCACGGCCGGTCGGGCGGGTGTCGCCGGGTCAGGACTTCTTCGGCGCCGGCTTCTTCTTCGCGGCGGGCTTCTTGGCCGCGGGCTTCTTGGCGGCCGGCTTCTTCGCCGGCGCCTTGGCCCGCCGCTCGGCGAGCAGCTCGGCGGCCCTCTCGTCGGTGATCGACTCCACCTCGTCGCCCTTGCGCAGGGAGGCGTTGGTCTCGCCGTCGGTCACGTACGGTCCGAACCGGCCGTCCTTGACGACCATCGGCTTGCCGCTGACCGGGTCGTTGCCGAGTTCGCGCAGCGGCGCGGCGGCCGACGCCCGCCGGCCCCGCTGCTTGGGCTTGGCGAACAGCTCCCTGGCCTGGTCGATGGTGACCGTGAACATCTGCTCCTCGGTCTCCAGCGAACGGCTGTCGGTGCCCTTCTTCAGGTAGGGACCGTAACGACCGTTCTGCGCGGTGACCTCCTCGCCGTCGATCTCGCCGACCACGCGCGGCAGCGACAGCAGTCTCAGCGCGTCCTCCAGCGTGACCGTGTCCAGCGACATCGACTTCAGCAGCGAGGCGGTCCGCGGCTTGGGCGCCGCGGCCTTCTTGCGCGTCCTGGTCTTGGTCCCACCCTCGGGCTCGGCCGCGGGCTCCTCCAGGACCTCGGTCACATAGGGGCCGAACCGCCCGTTGCGCGCCACCACCAGACGGCCGGTCTCGGGATCGGTCCCGAGCTCGCGGTCGCCGCTGGGCTGGGCGAACAGCTCCTCGGCCTTGTCCTTGGTGAGCTCGTCGGGCGCCAGGTCCTCGGGCACGTTGACCCGCTGGCCGTCGCGTTCCAGGTAGGGCCCGAACCGCCCGACCCGGATCATGATGTCGGTGCCGGCCAGCGGGAAGGAGCTGACCTCCTTGGGGTCGATGTCGGCGAGGTGGTCGTCGACCAGTTCCTTGAGACCGGCCTCGTCCTCACCACCGTGGTAGAAGCGGCGCAGCCACGGCACCCGTTCGGCCTCGCCCCGCGCGATGTCGTCGAGCATGTCCTCCATGCGCGCGGTGAAGTCATAGTCGACCAGGTTGCCGAAGTGGCGCTCCAGCAGCTGCACGACGGCGAACGCGAGGAAGGACGGCACCAGGGCCGAGCCCTTTTTGAACACGTAGCCGCGGTCCAGGATCGTGCCGATGATCGAGGCATAGGTCGAGGGACGGCCGATCTCGCGATCCTCCAGCTCCTTGACCAGGGTGGCCTCGGTGTAGCGCGCGGGCGGACGGGTGCTGTGCCCCTCGGCCTCGATGCTCTCGGCCTTGAGGGTGTCGCCCTCCTCCAACGGCGGCAACCGGCGCTCGCGGTCGTCGAGCTCGGCCTCGGGGTCGTCGGCCCCCTCGACGTAGGCCTTGAGGAAGCCGTGGAAGGTGATGATCTTGCCGGAGGCGCCGAACTCGACGTTCTCCCCGGAGGTGGAGGTGCCCGCCACGCGCACGCTCACCGACTCGCCGACGGCGTCCTTCATCTGGGAGGCGACCGTGCGCTTCCAGATGAGCTCGTAGAGCCGCAGCTCGGCGCCGCTCAGACCGGTCTCGGCCGGGGTGCGGAAGGAGTCGCCCGCCGGGCGGATGGCCTCGTGCGCCTCCTGCGCGTTCTTCACCTTGGCCGCGTAGACGCGCGGCTTGTCGGGCACGTGGGAGGCGCCGTACAGCCGGGTCGCCTGGTCACGGGCCGCGGCGATGGCGCTCTCCGACAGCGTGGTGCTGTCGGTCCGCATATAGGTGATGAAGCCGTTCTCGTAGAGACGCTGGGCCACCTGCATCGTCTGCTTGGCCGAGAAGCCGAGCTTGCGCGACGCCTCCTGTTGCAGCGTCGTGGTGCGAAACGGCGCGTAGGGGGAGCGCCGGTAGGGCTTGCGCTCGACCGAGCGGACCGCGAAGTGCGCGCCGACCAGCCGGCCGGCCAGCGCCCGGGCCGCGTCCTCGTCCAGGTGGAGCACGCCCGAATCCGAGCGCAGCCGTCCCTGGGCGGTGAAGTCGCGCCCCTGGGCGACGCGGGCGCCGTCGACCGAGACGAGGGCGGCGGGGAAGACCGAGGGGTCGGCACCCGAGCCGTTGCCCGCGGCGTCGAAGAGCGCCTTGAGACCCCAGTACTCGGCGGCGGTGAACGCGATCCGCTCGCGTTCGCGTTCGACGACCAGGCGGGTGGCCACCGACTGGACCCGGCCCGCCGAGAGTTTCGGCATGACCTTCTTCCACAGGACCGGCGACACCTCGTAGCCGTAGAGCCGGTCGAGGATGCGACGGGTCTCCTGGGCGTCGACGAGCCGCAGGTTGAGGTCGCGGGTGTTCTCCGCCGCGCGCCGGATCGCGTCCTTGGTGATCTCGTTGAACACCATCCGCTTGACCGGGATCTTCGGCTTGAGCTCCTCGCGCAGGTGCCAGGCGATGGCCTCGCCCTCGCGGTCCTCATCGGTGGCGAGGTAGAGCTCGTCGGCCTCGGCCAGCAGCTCCTTCAACTTCTTGACGTGGGACTTCTTGTCGGCGGTGACGACGTAGAGCGGTTCGAAGTCGTGGTCGACATCGACGCCCAGGCGCGCCCACGGCTCGCCCTTGTACCGGGCCGGGATCTCGGCGGCCTTGGTCGGCAGGTCGCGGATGTGGCCGATGCTGGACTCCACGACGTAGCCCCGGCCGAGATAGCCGGCGATCGTCTTGGCCTTCGCAGGCGACTCGACGATGACGAGGCGGTTTCCTCCGCCCCTTCCGCTGTCGTTCGAGCCGTTCCTGCCGGCGCTGCCCTTCTTGGGTGGCACGCTCTTCCCCTACATCTAGCCTTGCGTCGTCGTCTGCGCGATCGAGTCGGCGGATCGCGAGTATCGGTCCCCAGCCACTGACGGTAACCGAAGGGGTCGGTTCTTCGCCGCTCGAGTCGGCGCGGCCGGCCGGTTCCTCGTCTTTTCCGAGAACCGCAATGTCCTGTGGGAGCGGTGGGGCGATCACCCGCGTGAGTGAACGCTATGGCACAACACCCTCCAGCAGTCGCAGAATAGGCGCAATGCTTGAGTACGAGTACCAGGAGCTCCGCTTTCCGCGCGGCACGTCGCGTAGCGCCGCCCGGCAGGCCCTGACCGAGCACGCCGAATACGGGCGATGGGAACTCGCCCGGGTCCGGCTGTATCCCGACGGGACCCGGAAGGTGACCCTGCGTCGCAAGATCATCCGACAGAATCGCTTTATGTGATTTACGTCACCACATAAGTGCCGGGAGGCGGGTGGAATCCGGCACGGGGAGACCCCATGCCCACCCGGCCCTGTAACGCCAAGGAGCGGGCCACCCCGGTTATTCCGGGATGGCCCGCCTAGGTTGTTCGGCGATTTCGGTCGGTCCCTCCGCCCGTCCGCCGCAAGGAGGACGTCGGGACCGGCCGATCGCCAGGCGTGGCACGTCGACGGGACCGAGCGTCCGCGCCCCTCCGTCCGTCCGCCGCAAGGAGGACATCGGGACCGGCCACTCACCGGACGCGGCACGCCAACGGGATCAGATCGTCCCTCCAGCCCCTCCGCCCGTCCGCCGCAAGGAGGACGTCAGGGCCGGTCGACGACCGGATGCCCGTAAGATCCGGGGCCCGCACACCGGCCGGACCGGGACGGGTCCGGCCCGGACGGTGCCGGGCTCCGGGGAGCCTACAGGCCGGTCAGGTCCATCGCCTCGCCCAGCCTGGGCAGACCGCTCATCTCGGGCAACGCCCGGTGCGTGACGCTCTCCGCCGCGCCGGCCAGCATGGACTCGGTGTGCGCGCCGATCTTCGGCAGCGTCTCGGCGGGCTCGGGGAGCAGGTTCTCCAACGGGCCGGTCGCGTTCCCGCCCAGGCCCGTGGTGTGGTGGTGGCGCATCTCGCCGCGCTGCGACTCGCGTCCGTCCCGCAGGAAGGAACCGGTCTGCTCGACCGCCGCGTCGGCGCGGTCCACCAGCCCGGTGACCCCGCGGTCCGCGGTCCGCGGCTCGGCGACCGTGCCCATGACCGATCCGGCGTGCTCCACGACCGAGCCGACGGCGCGCACCGGCCCCGTCACGTTCTCGGCGTCGCCCTCGCTGGGCGAGAACTGGTGCTGGCGCTCGACGCTCTGGGGCACCCCGGCCATCACACCGCCGGTGTGCTCCAGGATCCGGCCCGTGGTGCCGAGCGGGGCCAGCAGGTTGTTCTCGGTCTCCTCCACCGCGGAGAGCTGGTGGGTGCGGTAGGCGTCGTGGTGGCGGTCGGTGGAGTGGTGTCCTCCCTCGACCACGGCCGCGCCGGTGTCCTCGGAGACCGCGGCGGCCGTGGCGAGGACGGCCGCGACGGCGTTGCCCGAGACGTTGACCGGGACGTCGGCGTCGACCGCGGCCTGGTTGCCGCCGGCCACCGATCCGTCGCCGGAGGAGGTGAGGTCTTGGTCATCACCCCCCTTACCACCCTTGTCGTAGACGACCGCGCCGGTGTCCTCGGAGACCGCTGCGGCGGCAGCGGCGACAGCGGCGACAGCGTTGCCGGAGACGTTGACCGGGACGTCGGCGTCGACGACGAGTTGGTTGCCGCCCAGGATCGAGCCGTCACCAGAGGTGACCGCCTCGGTGTCGGCGAAGGAGATGCCGCTGCCGAGGGCGACGAAGCCCGCGGTGAGCAGGGCGGTCTTGGCCGAGGTACGGACCCACTTCCGCATGTGGGTGTTCCTTTCGAACGAGTCTTGCGAGATGAGATGGGCTCTGCGGGCCTCGGGACGGGCCGCTCCTGGCTGGAGCGCCGTTCCGGGCCGAAGGCCGCCCGGGATGTCGCACCTGGCGGGTGCGGTTCGGGCGGGGAGGGACGCGCTGCGCTTCCCGGGGGAGGCGCGACGTGTGGTGCACGTCCGGTCGGCTCCGCCCTGGAGGGGCGGTGACCGACGTGAACCCCGCGAACGTCGTCGCGGCGCGGGACTCACGTCGACCCCCGGTCGATGGGACCGGGCAGCCGGGTTCCGCCCTAACCGGGCGGGAGGGCCGTGGTCCGGCTCGCGGTGGGAGCCGTCCCGGTGCTGACATGAGCGACGAATCGTGTTTTGTGCTTCTCGATGGACATGGGTGACCCCTGCAATCTCGAAAGGAGCGCGGTGGAGCGTCGGACGGGGAACCGGTTCGGTCCGGGATGGCGGTCACGGCGGAGAACGGGCGCGCCGGTGTGCAGACCAATGGGACGAGGCCCTGACGGTCTGGTCGGGTCGGCGCGAACAGCGCGGCTCAGGCGCGGGGTCGGTGACCGCCCGGAAGAAACGAACTAGTCAGGAGAGAAAGAGGGGTCGTCGGCGGCGTCGCGGACGACAAGAGTGGGGTCGCCGGGCAGGGCGACGCGCTCGGCGAGCGGCCGGAGCGTCCCGAACTGCTGGGCCAGGAAACCCGCGGCGGCGGGACCGGGCGAAGGGGAGGACGAGGACACGGTTCCAGCGGAGTCGGAGCCGGCGTGCCCCCACGCGCGTCCCCCCGAGGTGGCGGGGTCCGGCGTCTCGTCGGGAGCGGTGTCGGAGGCGGTGGAGAACAGGAGGGGCGCGGCGCTCATCGGCACCACCACCTCCTGGTCGCCGGAGACCTCGTCGACGTCCTCCGGGGTTTCGGAGGGTTCGGGAGCGTCGTCGCGCTGGGCGGGCTCGGCCGCGACGCCGGTCGGGTGCTCGGCGGGCAGGTCGCCCCGCTCGTGCGCCCCGGGCCGGACGGTGATGATGTCACCGGGCTGTTCGAGCGTGTCGCGGATCAGCCCGAGTTCGTCACCCGCGAGGCCGGTCAGCGGCCCCCCGGACTGGTGGGGGTCGATCGCCCGCCCGAGCCCGTCGCGCAGCCCGGCGGCGGGTTGGGCCAGTCCTTCGGAGACCTGTTCGGTGAGAGCGGTGTCGCCACCCCCGAGGGAGCGGTCGAGTCGCGCGCCGATCTCGCGGCCGGTACCGACCGCCTCGGCGACGGAGACTCCGGCGCCATGGGCCAGGGAGCCGACCGCGTGACGCGCGGCCTCGCCGGTCTCGTGGGTGTCGGTGAGACCGGTCACGTCGGCCGTCTCGGAAGAGGACGGCGCGGCCAGGCGTTCCGCGGAGAGCACCGCGGACGGACCGGCCGCAAGGGTGTCGGCGGCGACGGGCGCGGCGCCGGCGACGAGCCACCCCGCGGCGGCGAGGCCGCCCAGGGCGAGAAGACGGCGGATCGAGGGGGCCACGGCGCCACAAACCGCGCGGAGGGCATCGCCCCGCCGCTTCCGGTCTGTCAGCACCATGGAAAACCTCTCGGTTCGGCACATCGAAGGATCACGCGAAGACGTCGCGCGAGCGGTGACGGAGGATCACCTCCGGCAACCGAGAGTTACCGTAGCACTACGCAGAGGTGTGCGCGCAACCCGAACGGGAGGATCGACGCGCCCCGGGCCGCCGGAACGGTCCGACGGCCCGGGACCGCCTCAGCTCAGGTCCAGGAAACGGTCGAGGACGCGGACGCCGAAGCGCAGCCCGTCCACGGGGACACGCTCGTCCACGCCGTGGAACATGCCGGCGAAGTTCAGTTCCGGGGGCAGCTTCAGGGGCGCGAAACCGTAGTTCCTGATGCCCAGCTTCTGGAAGCTCTTGGCGTCGGTCCCCCCGGACAGGCAGTAGGGGACCGCCATGGCGCCCGGGTCCTCCGCCAGGAGCGAGTCGGCCATCGCCGAGACGATCCCGCCCTCGAACTCCGTCTCGACCGATGGCAGGTACTGGATGAACTCGCGGCTCACCTTGGGGCCGAGCAGCCGGTCGATCTCGGCGAAGTACTCCTCCTCGGTCCCGGGCAGGAACCGGCCGTCCACCTGCGCCGTCGCCGACCCCGGGACCACGTTGGCCTTGTAACCGCCGCTGAGCACGGTCGGGTTGACCGAGTTGCGCAGCGTCGCGCCGATCATCGTCGCGATCGGGCCGAGCCGGGCGACCGTCGCCTCGACGTCGTCCTCGTCGAACTCGACGCCGAACGCCTCGCACACCTCCTCCAGGAACAGCCGGACCGTCTTGGTCAGGCGGACCGGGAAGCGGTGCCGGCCCAGCCGGGCGACCGCCTCGGCGAGCTCGGTGACGGCGTTGTCGTCGTTGACCATCGACCCGTGCCCGGCGGTGCCGCGGGCGGTCAGCCTCATCCAGGCGATGCCCTTCTCGGCGGTCTCGACCAGGTACATGCGCCGGTTCTCGCCGACCGTGAGACTGAACCCGCCGACCTCGCTGATCGCCTCGGAGCAGTCGGCGAACAGCTCCGGGTGCCGGTCCACCAGCCACTGGGCGCCCCAGGAGCCGCCGGCCTCCTCGTCGGCGAGGAACGCCAGGACGATGTCGCGCGGCGGCGTGCGCCCCTCGCGCATCCGCTGCCGCACCACCGCGAGGACCATGGCGTCCATGTCCTTCATGTCGACCGCGCCGCGCCCCCACACGCACCCGTCGGCGACCTCGCCGGAGAAGGGGTGGTGGATCCAGTCGTCCGCGTCGGCCGGGACCACGTCGAGGTGACCGTGGATCAGCAGGGGCGGACGGGAGGGGTCGGCGCCCGCGATGCGCGCGACCAGGCTGCTGCGGCCGGGATGCGACTCGTAGATGCGGGACTCCACCCCCACCTCGTCGAGTTTCTCCGCGACGTACTCGGCCGCCGCCCGCTCCCCCGGACCCGAGTGGTCGCCGTAGTTGGAGGTGTCGATCGCGATGAGCTCCCGGCACAGGTCGACGACCTCGACCTCCGCCGCGCTCGGCGCCTCACGCTCGTTCGCCATGCCAGATCGCTTCCTCTCCGTGTCTGGACTGCCTGCCCTCCCCATCGTCCTCCCTCTCCCCCTCGCGTGTCGCTCCCTCGTGACGTCTCCCACCGCGCGATCGGTTCGGCGAAAACGATGTACGGGTAACGCCTGACGTTTGCTATCGTTGACCTTGTTCGGCGGCAAGGACCGCCGGAAACCCAGTCCGGGTGGCGGAATAGGTAGACGCGCTAGCTTGAGGTGCTAGTGCCCGTTAAGGGCATGGGGGTTCAAGTCCCCCCTCGGACACCACTAAAGGTCCTGGTCACAGGGCCTTTTTTGTTGCCCAGGTCGCAACCAAGGGGGCAACCAGGGCGGATCGTGCGCGCCCCGGCCCGCGGACGCGCCGGAAGACGCCCGAACTCGACTTCGCGAAACCGCTGACATGCCCCGGCCTTTGCACGCCGCGGCCGGAGCGGGCTGACACATCGCCCTCGGCAGCAGCTCGCCTCGTGGGAATCACCGTGTTCGCCGGCCCGTCCTCGCGCCCCGCCGACGTCGGCGGGGCGCGCGCCACCGTCGCCTCGACCGATCTGCGGATGGCATTTCGGCCCCGTGCGCCGCCGCGTCCTCATCGGCCTAGCCGGCAAGCGCCTCCCGGGAAGACGGCGGCCGGACAGGGGACCGACCCCTGAACCAGGGAGAACCCGGCACCGTAGTGGTCCTCGACGGGGAGTCCGGCCAGTCCTGGAAGTCAGGGTCGCCGGGATCCGTGCCGTCCATCCTCTGACCGGCCGGCGACCGCGTCCTGACCGCGGGCGCGGCCCGCCTCGGCAGCATCACGGCGGTGACGCTGATCTGCGTCGTCGTGCTCCTGCCCACCGTGGCGGAGCCGCGTCGGTTCACCTCCGCCTGGGACTGGCGTATGGTCTGGCACCTGAACTCTCCCTGGCGGGGGATCTCGGCGGATTCGTCCCGCACTCGGCCGCGCAGAATGTGGTCGGGTCTGCAGCTCGTGGCCGTGGTGATCGCCGAAGCGGACCTCCCGCCGACGCCTCGCTCCGCCGCCTCCACTACATCGGTCTCAGGCAAGGACATCAGTTGACGTTCACCCGGCTCCTCACCCCGGACGACGCCCCGGAACTCGCCAAGATCCTCACGGGCAACCGCGGCTTCCTCGCGGAGTGGGATCCCCTCCGCGACGACGACTACTTCACCGTCGAACGCCAGTCGACCCTGCTGGAGCAGGACGCGCGCGACCACGAGGACGGCACCTTGGTCCCATTGGCCATCCTCGACCCCGACGGGCGGATCGTCGGCCGCCTCAACATCGGCGACATCGTCCGCGGCGCCCTGCAGTCGGCCCGCCTCGGCTACTGGGTGAGCCGTTCCCACAACGGCCGGGGCCTGGCCACCAGGGCCGTCGCCGAGGCCAGGGAGATCGCCTTCGGCCGGCTGGGACTGCACCGCCTCCAGGCCGAGACCCTGATCAAGAACACCAGATCACAACGGGTCCTGGAACGCAACGGGTTCACGACCTACGGGATCGCCCCGCAGTACCTGCTGATCGCCGGCCGGTGGCAGGACCACATCCTCTACCAGCTCCTCAATCCCGAATGGTCCGAATAAGGCACCGCAGACCCCGCGCCAGCGGTCTCAAAGCCGGCGAGAACTCCTACGCGGGGTGGATCGTCCGCATCGAAGCGAGGCGGTCGCGGTGGCCACGCCGGCCTTAACTGCCGGGGTAACGGCATCCGAGACCGCCGATATCCACGCCGGGCCCCTCCTCGGCGCCGCGCGCGACGCCTTACCCCACGGCAAAGGCGCCTACGCGCTGCTGGCCACCGACCAGGTGCGGTTCTATCCGGTCGACACACCGCAGAACCTGGTCGGCACCATGGATGACGGCGGGTTCTTCATGCCCGGGCCGGTGAAGGTGGAGCCGCTGCCGCTGGAGGAGATACCGGTCCGGGTGCTCAGCGAGGCGCTGCGGGACGTGGACCTGTTCGTCGGGGTCACCAGCGTCGGCAACGACCCCACGTGGCAGGACGGCGGCCCCGAGGGGCGCTACCAGGCGTACTGGTCCTCCCACGGCTTCGGCGAGCTGGGCGAGACCGCCCGGACGCGCCGGGACCTGCTGACGCGGCTGCCGCCCCGGCTGGCCGTCGGCGACCGCTGCCACGTCGAGGGGCGTTTCCTGCACGTCAAGGGGGAGCTGAACACCTACCGGATCCACTTGGGCTCGGGGAACATCCTGATGGTTTCGGGCGACCGGTACCTGTGCATCGTCCCGGGCGACGTGCCCGTCACCTATCTGCCGTTCGACGGCGATCGGATGCTGTCGATCATCCTCAGCAAGGCGCTGCTGCTCGCCGAGGACACGAAGATCACCGACCCCACGATCCTCGGCCAGATCCGGCGAGGCGGGTAGCCGGTCCATCCACCGGCTCCGATCGGTGCCGGCGACGAAGCTCCCGGTGCGGCTTGCCTCCGGCGCCCGCAGTCTCGAACCACGCGCCGGGGATCACCGGCCGTGACGGTCCGCGTCGGCCGGCCGGTCGGGCGTCCAAACCGGTGGGCCTCCCGGTTCGGACGCCCCCACGCTCGCCGAACCGTACCCGCCACGGCGGTGCGCGACGTGGGCTGGCCCGGCCGGTGGGGACACCGCTGTTCCGGCCCGGCCGCACGACTACGGCGCTCGAACGACCGGGCGAAGCGGTCCGGCGTCAGCAGCGCGGGGAGACCGGCCGCACCGCTCCCGGCGGATATCGGGTGACGGGCCGGGAGACGGCCAGCGCGCCCCGGGCCGCGTGTTCCCCTGGGCGATCGGGCCGTCCACCCGCGCGGCGGCGTGGAGACCAAGGGGCCTCCCCGCCCGGTCGGCCGGGGCCGGCGCCCCGGCACCGACGGTCACCGTCCCCGGGTGCCGCGCCGCGCCTTGACGCCTTCCACGATCAGGTCCAGCGCCTGGTCGAAGTAGGTGTTCTCCACGGCCAGAAAGTCCGAGTCCGCCACCGCGGTGGCGACGGCCTCCTCGTGTTCCTGCGGGGACCGCGACTTGGCCACGCGCATCGCGACGGCGGAGGTGGCCGCGCCGAGGATCTGGTTCGACACCGCCCGGATCGCGGCCGCCCGCGCCTCCTCGTCGCCGCCGGACTCCTGGATGGCGGCGACGACCCTCCGGGACAGGGCGACCGCGTTCGGCCCGATCAGCGGCCGGGAGCCCGCGAACTCCGCCGCCCAGGTGTGCGCGGTCAGCGCCGAGTAGAACCGGCGGGCGGTCTCCTTGAGCGCGGTCTCCCAGGGCACGTCCGAGGCGGGCAGGGCCGCGGCCGCCTCGGTCAGGATCTCGTCCACGGCGAGGTCCACGAGGTCCTCCCTGCGCTCCACGTACCAGTAGAGGCTCGTCGCGTGCACTCCCAGTTCGGCGGCGACCTTGCGCATCGTCAGGGCCGTGGCGCCCTCGCGGTCGAGTAGCGCGATCGTCGCGGCGACGATGCGTTCGCGGCTGAGAGCGGGCTGGGAGCGGCGGCGGCGCTGTGGACGGTGGAAGACGCTGTCGAACTGCTGGTCGGGTCCTGGTTCAGCCATGTCCAACAGCATACCGGTAATCCAACATTGTCGGATTGAATCAAACGGTGTATGTTGCTGGCCATGGCAACCGACCTCCCCATGACCCGACCGCGCCCCTCCGCCTCGCCGGCCGCCCCCGACCCGGCGCGCACGACGGCCGTCGCCCCCCAGGGCCTCACCGCCTTCCTCGTGATCGCCTTCGCCTTCTCCTGGACCGCGTGGTGGGCCGGACCCCAACTGATCACCGGCAACCCGATGCCCTACGTCCTCGTCGGCGGGTTCGGGCCGATGGTGGCCGCGATCCTCGTCACCGCCGCCACCCAGGGCCGAGCCGGGGTGGGCGCCCTCTTCCGGCGGTACTCGCTACGGCGCAGGGGCGGCATCGCGCCCTACGCGATCGCGCTGCTCGCGCTCCTGGCCATCGCGGCCTCCGCCGCGCTCCCGGTGTTCCTGGAACAGGCGCCGGTGGACGAGGCGCTGCTGAGCGCCACGCTGGCGATGGCGCCCGCCCAGTTCCTCCTCATCGCGCTGGCCGGCGGCGGCAACGAGGAGCTGGGCTGGAGGGGGTTCGCGCTGCCCCGGCTCCAGGGTGTGCTGCCCCCGCCGGCGGCGAACGTGGTGCTCGGCGCGGTCTGGGCGGTGTGGCACGCTCCCCTGTTCTCCGTGCCGGGCACCGCCCAGCACGAGATGCACTTCCCCTCCTACGCCCTGCTCTGCGTCGGCTTGACGGTCATCCTCGGCCACGTCTTCAACTCCGCCCGCGGCGGCGTGCTCGCCGCGGTGCTCGCCCACGCCGGGATCAACGTCGTCTCGGGCGTCAAGGGAACCGTCATGGGCAACCCCGCCAGCGCGGGTGAGGTCATCCTGGTCGCCCTCGCCGCCCTGTTCCTCGTGGCCATCTCCCGTGGCCGCCTGGGACTGCGCCGCGCCGAACACCGGACACCGTCGTCCTGACGGTCTCGAACCGGGGATCCGCACGGCCCCGACCGAGGTCGCGGCCCACCATGGACGGTGGGCCGCGACCTCGCGCTTTCCCCGGACGGGGCGGCGGCACATCCGGGCGAAGGCCGGGGCCGCTCCTGTTACGCCCGAACCCCGTGCCGGCTACCCGGCGGTGCGACGGCCGGCCGCGCCACCCGGCGCACCGATTCCCTCAGCCGGCGCGCCGCGACCGGCACCCCACCGGTCATGGCGTGGCCACGGGGTCCAGGACCGGGCCGGCCTGCCCGCCACGCCCCGGCAGAGCCCTCCAGTCCCGGAGCAACCCGGCCAGGTCGCCGCAGTAACTGCGCTCACCCTTGACATAGGACGTGCCTCCGGCGCCGAAGGACCATCCGACGATGTGCACGTCCGTCGGATCGTAGGAGGGCGCGTCGCGCAGGAACCCCGCCAGGCGGGGGCCGACGTCGGGGATGCGCCCCTCGGGAATGTGCGGGGCGTAGAAGCAGGCGCGCTCGAAGCATCCCGTGTCGGCGGACCAGGTGAGGGCCGCGAGGTAGTGCTCCTCGCGCATGTAGCCGCCGATCTCCTCGACCAGCGCGGCGTCGGCGGGCGGGCTGTGCACCAGCTCCGCGACGGCCGCTTGTTGCCCGGCCCGGAACCGGCCGAGCACGCCGAAGTAGAGGTTCACGGTCTGATGCCGGAAGTCCACCGAGACGTGCCTGACGAATTCGAGTCCCCGGCCGGCCAGGGCCGCCTCCTGCCGCCGCAGGGCCTCGGGCATGTGGTCGACGGCGAGCACCTCCTCCAGACGCAGCATCCCGCCCAGGAACACCCAGCACTTGGCGAGGCCCCGGTCCGCGTCGAAGTCGCAGGACTGGAGGGCGGCACCGCCGTTCATGGCGCTCAGCGAGGTGACGAGGGGGACGAGCGGCGACCTGACGTCGATGAACCCCGCCCGCGCCGCGATCTCGACGGTGTCGGTGGGCTCACGGGAGTAGAAGCGGTAACTGAGGGCGTCGCCCGCGCGGCTGGTGGTCTTCCACAGGACGGCGCCGGTGCTGAAGCTCTGTTCGTAGGCGTCGATGACCCGGCGGGTCCGCTCCTGGTCGAAGGCGGCGCCGATGCTCGTCGCCGTGCCCTGGACGTCCTTGATGAAACGCGACGGGGAAAAGGCGTTCGGAGGCACGTTCATTCCATCTCCCGGTGCCGGTGGTCTCTGCGAAAAGGAACGACGGTGAACCATTCAGCTTGATTCCCATCTTCCCCCCGAGAGGAACCTGGGTTTTCACGGAGAACCATCCTCGAGGAGGGACGAACCAGCGCGCGCACCCCTGTTCAAGCGCGAATCGAACAGCCCGCCACCCCGCTTCGGTCCAGTTGGCACCCCCTCTCCGGCCGACCCCCTCTCGAATTCCGCATCTCCTTCCGAGAAGATCTATTCCACCCTGATAACAGACAAGTTCGGAATTCCATATTTCCGGGGTGTAGTTCCGCCTTCACCCGAACGTCATCCGCACCCACGATGATCTGACAAGGTTTCACGTCCCCTTTTCATCGTCGAGCGAGGAATGGATATCGCCGGCGAGCGCGTCACCTCCCCGCTCAACGCCGCGAGGCTCGTTGGAGGACGGTTCCCATACCCGCGCCCCCGGAGGAGGGCCGAGCCATCCGGGTTGTGGCGCCTCCGAGCGCTTCTCCCCCGAAGGGTCCCAGGATGTGGTGCCGCCGCGGTCCCCCGCCCGTGGGACGTCCTCCCCTTCTCCCCCGCAGCGCGGCGCGCGAAGGAGCCCGCGAGGGCGGACCGCCCGGGCGACGGGTGGCCGCGGCAGCAGCCGGGCACCTGGACGCGCCCCGCCCGTCGGACGGCGGGGCGCGTCCGGCCACACGACTGTTCCTTCTCAGTCCCGGCCGGCCCGCCCAACGGCGTCGCCGCCGCGGGGAGTGGACACCACCTCACGGGCGCGGTCCGGGGTGACCACGTCGCGCAGGGCGGGATCGGTGAGCAGGACGACCGGGGCGACGCGGTTCGGCGAGGTCGGGGTCCAGTCGGGAAGCGCCCGCCGGACGACCGTCCAGGCGTCGTCGCCCCGGCCCTCGGCCGCCAGCGCGCGGGCGGTCTCAAGGGCCCGCTCGAAGGCCGGGGGTTCGGGCACGCGCCGGGCGACGATCCAGGCGTCCGGGTCGGCCGTGGCCCCGCCGCTGTCCGCGAGGAGCTCGGGCAGGGCCTTCGTGAAGTCGCGGGCCGCCTCCTCAAGGGGCGTGCGCCCGACCGGGGTGGTGGAATCGCGGGCGTGGTGGACCAGGTAGAGCGGAACCGCCTCGGCCGCAAGCTGCCCGGCTCCGATCGCGGCGACCACGTGCGGGCGGTCCAGGATCCCGCGGAGCAAGTAGTGCAGTCCCGTCTCGCCGAGGAAGGCTCCGAGGATGACCTTGAGGTAGGAGGCGGCACCGGACCCCTTCACCTCGGCGCGGTCCAAAAGATCCAGCGCGGCCTCGACCTCGCCGCGCAACGCCGCCCGGCGCCCCTGGTCCAGCAGCTCCTCGGCCCCCTCGGGGTGCACCGGGTTGCCCGCGCGCCCCTGAAGCCACTCGAACTCGGCGCGTTCGGTGGCGACGAGGTCGGCGAAGCTCCGGCACCGCTTCCCCAGTCCGCCGTTCCAGGGGGACCAGGTGTAGGCCGCCCATTCGCCGTCGGGCGAGACGTCCCCCGAGTCCAGCAGCCAGGACTGGAGGTCGCTGTCGCCGGAGATCAGCAACGGCCGTCCCAACAGTTCCTCCATGCCCCACACATCGACGTGCTCGACGTCGGGGTCGTCCAGCCATGCGACGTCGCGGGTCGCCAGCAACTCGTACATGAACCGGCTGATCCTGCCCCAGCCGTTCGAGGCGGCGAGGAAGGAACGGTAACTGGGCGGCAGCGCCGTGCCGAGGCGCTCCTCCAGCGCGGTGAGCTCGGCCTCGGTGGCTCCGGCGTGGCCGAGCCACCCGGCCGCGCGCTGCTCGTCGTCGAACTCGCCCGCATCCGCCACGCGCAGCATGTCGCGGCTGTACTCGGCCAGATAGGTCCGCCAGTGCTCGACGGTGTCGGGGAGCGCCGCCGTGTCGTCTGCCATGTCGTTTTCGCCTCGGGGTCGGAGTGGCCGGAGACCGGGCTCGGGCCGCGTGGTCGGGATCCGCTCAGAACCTAGTTCCGGAGTCCGACATTTCATGGCGCGCCGTCCCGCCCGCTCCCGGTCACACGCTCACAGGGAGCCGCCCGTGCGGTTGGTGCGGATGATCAGGTAGACGAGGTAGGGCGCGCCCAGCACGCCCGTGACGACCCCGACCGGGTAGCGGGTCCCGAAGGCGAACTGTCCGCAGAAGTCGGCGACCAGCACCAGGAGCGCCCCGACCAGTGCCGCGGGCACCAGCAGCGACCCGTTGCCGTTGCGTCCGATGATGCGGGCGGCGATCGGGCCGGAGAGGAAGGCGACGAACGCGATCGGCCCCGTCGCGGCCGTCGCGAACGCGATGAGCCCCACCGCCCCGATGACGGCGACGAACCGGACGAGGTCCACCCGGACGCCGAGGGCCGACGCGGTGTCGTCGCCCAGCTGGATCATCGACAAGGGGGTCGACTGGGAGAGCAGCACGGGGCCGATGACGAGCAGCGCGACGCAGACGAGGACGACGTTGTCCCAGCCGGCCCCATTAAGGCTGCCGGTCAGCCACCGCATCGCCTCCTGGAGGTCCCAACCGGCCGCCTGGTCGAGGATGTAGGAGGTGATGCTGTCGAGCATCGCGGCGATGCCGATACCGATGAGGATCAGCCGGGTTCCCGAGACCCCGTTCTTGAACGACAGCACGTACACGACCACCGCCACCAGCAGTCCAGCGACGACCGCGAAGGCCGCCACCCCGGCGTCGTCGAGCGAGAGCGTCACGATCGCGAAGGTGGCCGCCGCGCTGGCCCCCGCGCTGATGCCGATGATGTCCGGGCTGGCGAGGGGGTTGCGCAGCAGGGTCTGGAACGTGACGCCGGCGAGCCCGAAGCACAGCCCGGCCAGTACCGCGAGCACGGCCCGCGGCAGCCGGAGCCGGCCCACGGTGAAGGAGGCGCCCGGCACGTCCTGGCCGAGGATCACCCGCGCCACGTCGCCGGGGGGATAGAAGGTCTGCCCGACCATCAGGGACACGGCGAACATGAGGACGATCAGCGCGGCGAGGACGCCGATGACGCCACGCCGCCGACGCGCGCGGAGCACCCGGTCGCGGGCGGCGGATTCGACGGTGGAGATGCTCACAGCGAACGGACCTTCTGGCGACGGACGATGTAGATGAAGAAAGGGGCACCGATCAACGCGGTCACGATCCCCACATCGACCTCTCCGGGACGGGCCACGATCCGGCCGGCCACGTCCGCCGCGGTCAGGAGCGCGGCCCCCGCGAGCGCCGAGAACGGCAGCAGCCACCGGTGGCCGACACCGACCAGCAGCCGGCACACGTGCGGCACGACGAGGCCCACGAACCCGATCGGCCCGGTGACCGCGGTGGTCGCGCCGCACAGCACGACGGCCCCGAGGGAGGCCACCCCCCGCGCGAGCGCGACGCGCGCCCCCAGCCCGGCGGCCAGGTCGTCGCCCAGGGCCAGCAGGTCCAGCCCGTACGCCGACAGCAGGCAGACCGCCATCCCCACCACGAGGAACGGCAGCACCTGCGTGACACTGTCGAACGTCCCGCCGCCGACGCCGCCGATCTGCCAGGACCGGACGTCGTCGGCGATGTCGTTGCGCGGGAGCACGACCGCGCTGATGAACGACGTCAGGGCGGCGGAGGTCGCCGTTCCGGCGAGGGCGAGTTTGAGCGGCGACGCCCCGCCCCGGCCCAGTGAGCCGATGACGTAGACGAACACGGCCGTGATGGTCGCCCCCACGATCGCCACCCAGGCGAACCCGGCCGCCGTCGTCAGGCCGAAGTAGGCGATGCCCGTGACGACGGCGAGCGAGGCGCCCATGTTCACGCCCAGGATGCCGGGGTCGGCCAGCGGGTTGCGGGTCACCCCCTGCATGACCGCGCCCGAGACGCCCAGGGCCGCGCCGGCGACGACGGCGAGCAGTGTCCGGGGAATCCGCTTGGCCACCGCGGCCTGGTCGAAGCCCTCGGCCGATCCGCCCAGCGCCGCCACGATGTCGGGCCACTGCACGTTGCGGGAGCCGACGGTGATCGAGAGGAACATGAGCGCCACCAGCGCGACGAGCAGGCCGAACAGCCACAGGAGCCTGCCGCGTTTCCGGGCGCGCAGGACTGCGGCGCCCGGAGCCGGCGGCGCGTCGGTCGCCGTCACTACGCCTCGGCGGCTTCGGCGAGGAGCGACAGGTAGTCCTCCAGGACCCAGGAGATCGACAGCGGCGTCGGGTTCGCGGCCGTGCCGAGGGGGCTCTCACCGGGGAGGTTGACGACCGCGCCGTTCTCCACGGCCGGCATCTGCGACAGCAGCGGGTCCTCCTCCAGGCTGGTCACGAGTTCGTCGCCGCCGTAGGTGACGATGATGTCGACGTCGTTGAAGGCGTCGGCCTGCTCGGCGCTTCGGGTCAGCGAGAACTTGTCGGTCTCGGCCGAGGCGGTGGCGACGCTCTCGGGGGTGGCCATCCCCAGGTCCTCGAAGAACATGGCGCGCGTGTCGTGCGTCGTGTAGAAGCTGACCTCGCTCAGGTCGGTGGCGTCCACGTGCGTGAGGAACATCGCCGACTTGCCCTTGATCTGCGGGTACTCCGCGACCGCCGCGTCCATCTCCTTCTCCAGGTCGGCGATGAGCTCGGCGCCCTCCTCGGCCATGCCGAGGGCCTGGCTGTTCAGTTCGATCACCTCCCGCCACGGGGTGCCCCACGCGGTCTCGGGGTAGGCGACGACCGGGGCGATCTCGCTGAGGGTGTCGTAGTCCTCCTGGGTCAGGCCGGAGTAGGCGGCGAGGATCACGTCGGGCTGGGTGTCCGCGACCGCCTCGAAGTCGATTCCGTCCGTCTCGTCGAACAGCACCGGCGTCTCCGCGCCCAGCTCCTCCAGCTTCTCCTCGACCCACGGGAGCGTGCCGTCGCCGTCGTCGTCGCCGAAGTTGGCGGCGGCCATGCCGACCGGTACGACGCCCAGGGCCAGCGGGACCTCGTGGTTGGCCCAGTTGACGGTCGCGACCCGTTCGGGCTTGGACTCGATGGTGGTCGTGCCGAGCGCGTGCTCGATGGTGACGGGGGTCCAGTCACCGGAGGCGCTCTCCTCCTCTCCGGTGGACGAGGAGGAGGAGCAGGCGGCGAGCCCGAAGACGAGCAGGGGGGTCGTGGAGAGCGCGACCAGCCTTGAGACGCGGGGCATGGTTTCCTTCCGGTTATGGCCGGCTGCGCGGCCTCCGCCATGGCGGTACCGGGGTTCGGCTCTCGCCTCCCGCGGCGCCCGTGGCGCAGCGGCAGCGTACGCCCCAAGGGAGCGGTCATCAGCCAAAACGCCTCGGTGCGACGCGTCGGTGTACTCGTACACGCCGCCGCGACCATGACGACTAGTTAGCTTTGCCTAACCAAATCTAGAAGAGCGCACGAGGGGTCGCAATACCGCATATATGACACGCTTTGTAGTGAAACGGACAGGTCGGAGCGGGCGGCCCAGGGGACGTCACCGCGCGCGGAACATGCCCGGGCTCATCCCGGTGATCCGCCGGAAGGCCGCGCCGAACGCGCTCGCCGAGTGGTAGCCGACGCGGATGGCGACCTCGTCGATCTCCTCCCCACGCGCCAGCATCGTGATCGCGTGCTGCACGCGCACGGTCGCCAACCACCGGCTGAACCCGGTCCCCGTCTCCGCCCGGAAGGCCCGGGCGATGGTGCGGGTGCTCACCCCGAGCCGCACCGCCCACGCGGCCAGCGTCGTGGTGTCGGCGGGATCCTCGTGCACGGCGGCGACAATGGGGGCCAGCAGCGGCGACCCGGGATTCTGGAAGCTCAGCCCGTGCCGGACGGGCGTGAGGACGTCGAACACGATCGCCTCGGTCCGCGAACGCGCGTCCGGATCGAGGTCCTCAGTGCCGAGCCGGTCGAGCAGGAGCCGCAGCAGCGGCGTGGCCTCCACCGCGACGGGCTCCTCGGAGATCGACGGCACCGCGTGGATGCCGAACTGGGCGGCCCGGTGCAGCATCCCCGCGGGTGCCCAGCCGGAGTGGGGCACGCCGGCCGGTATCCACAGGGCGGCCATCGGCGTGATCGCCCAGACCCGCCGGCCGACCGTCGCCCATGACACCCCCCGCTCGGTCCAGATCAGCTCATGCGTCGGATGCGAGTGCTCCTCCCAGAACGTGTCATGGGGGATGACCTCGGCGTGGGTCGCGATGGCGAACGGCACATCGATCTCCCCCGCGGCGTAGAGGGGGAACCTGCGGCTGTCGACCGTGCCGCGCCGCGCCGGTCCGGCGGCGCGCGCCCGGGTCGCCGGATTCGACCGGATGTCTCGTATGACCACGTCACCAAGGCTAGGCAGCCGAGGGCACCCCGGCGGAGTGGCGTTGTGCACGCTCCCTCACCGGCGCCCCGTGGGAACGGGCGGCCGGGGCGCGGGACCCCTGAACAGCGGGACAGAAGCCGGGAACCGGTTCGACGCTCCCGGTACGAGAACGGGGCGTGAGCACGCGAGCACAGTGGACAAGGAGGCTCGGGCCTCCCGGCGGGACAGTGTCCATCGTCTGTCCGGCGGGGACGAGACCGGCCACCTGCCTCGTCCCCGGGAAGCGCTGGGACCCGGCAGCCGGCCAGGACCAGGGCGCGTGGACCGCGTAGCAGCGACGAGGATCGGCACGCGTCACCGGCTCTCCGTGGCCGGACGAAGCACACGGGCAGGTCTCCAGCGCCAGGCCGGTCCCAGAGAGCACCCCGCACTCCGGTTCGTTCCGTCCGCTCGTTCGCCCGGCCTCAGCGCTCCTGAAGCGGTCGACAACGACCAGGACAGGGCCGGCCCCGCTCTCTCCGGCCCGTCTTGGGCACGTGCGCCCTCCCGGCCTTCAACACCGACTTCACACCGTTCCGTTCCGGAATAAATGGAAACGGAGCGACATAAGGGAATTTCACGTCCGTATCGAACGCTCCACGCCTGGTCGAAAATATGAATCGGCTCTGCCCTGAATAGCCGCACGACCATAGCAGAGAGCCGGTATCCGGCTCCCCGTCCTCGATTGTCCGCGGCACGCCCTCCATTCACGGCAGAGCGTTCGCGGTAGTCGGACAGGGGAGCTCAGGGAATGGCCAGCGCGGTGGTGGTCGATCCGATCGGGAACGACGGCAGGCGGCGATACGCCGCGATGCCGAGCGCGCGTCGAGAGAGGCGGCGCGCCGTGAGCGCGGCCTGCTTTGGAGGATGGACTCGATCCGCTCCGGCCACCTCCTGCTCGTTCAGAGCAGCATGCCTCCGGATCGGGGAAGGCTTCCCGACGGATACTTGGCGGGGGAGGCTCAAACACGCCCTATCGACGGTGTCCTGGAGGCGATCATCCCCGGCCGATCGCTGATGTTCCGCCTCACCGCCGACCCCACTCGGATCGTGCGCGCTCCGGACGCTCCGAAAGAGGGGCGCGGAAGACGGGTGGCGTTGCACGACCCTAAGGAGCAGCTGGGCCGGCTGGCCCGTAAAGGGGAGCAGTGCGGCTTCGTGGTGCCCGCCGGCGCCGACGGCGGGATGGCCGTGACCGTCTCTCCATGTCCGCCTGTGGTCGGCTATAAGGACGAGAACGGGAAGCGGAACAAGATCACGATCTCCCCCACCCGTTTCGACGGCCGTCTCGTAGTCACCGACGCCCGTCTCTTCGCCGACGCGGTACGCACGGGCATCGGCCGGGCCAGGGCCTATGGCTGTGGCCTGGTGAGCCTGGCACCGGTCACCGCAGGCTGAGGCCTGCCGGACCGGACAGGAGGACGCTCAGAACCTCACATGTCCCACACCGTGCGTGGATCCGGACGGGCCCTCTGCGGTGCGTTCCGAGAGCCATTCCTCCTGTCCCCGGCCGTTCGCCCAGGGACGGGAGGAAGTCCGAGCGGCTCGCACCCCGACCGCCGTCCGTCAGGGGCGTGGCGCGGGCCGGCGGTCCACGTGACGGCCACGGGCCGGGGCGGTGGGGGATCGGCCGCGTTGGGGCTCCGCGAGGTTCACGGGAACGCCGGAGGTCGCCCCTCCTCGCCCCTCCGGCGCTCCCGTGAACCCGCCGAGGTCACCCGGGACGTTCCGGCTCCGGGCCGTCGCCCCCACCCCACGGCCGCTCCCTCCTGGCGAACATCGCGACGATCAGCTCCGCGCACTCGTCCGGCCTGTCGGCGGAGATCGCCACCCACCCGCCGGACGGCTCCCGGAAGTGGAAGAAGAGCCCGCAGCTCGTCACCGTGACGTGGCCGATCCCGTCGTCCCCGTGCAGGGAGGGCCCGTACCGCGCGTCCGCGGGGATCAGGCGGCTGCCCGCGCCCCTGGCCCGCAGCTCCTCCCCCAGGGCGCGTAATTGCCGGGTCTGGGTCCGATGCGCCCGCATGCCCGCAACCGCCGATCACGCCGGCGCGAGGGCCGCGGCCACCGAGGCCGTCGCCGCCGCGACATCCGCGACGGACGCCCTCCCCGGGACACCGTCGCGGTCCTCCCAGCAGAAGTGACCGTCCTCGATCACGATCAGGACATCGGGGACCCCCACCCGCGAACCGGCCCCCACGAAAGGCGGATAACCGGGTTCCCAGTCATACGGCCCCTTGCCTCCCCTGACCGGAAGGGGGCTCCCATAGATCCGGCTGGGGACCTCCACATCCTCCAGGCCCTTTTGCAACTCCCGCAGCCTGAACCACCGATAACGACGTTCCCCGCCGGGCACGATCGCCCGCCACTCGGGTTTCACCCTGCTCATGTAGCGAACCTTTCACCTTTTCCCAAGCGGAATCCATACCCCCGCCACAACTGCGCGGGAGGAGTGAAGGCCGGTAGCAGGGTGTTGTGAGGCTGTGGTTAAGTGGTTGCCATGGGACAGCGAAAGCCGCAGGACAACCCCGCGTTGCGGAAGTTCGGCAGAGAACTCGCCCGACTGCGTGGTTTGGCTGATATGTCTCAAGAAAGGCTTGGAAAGGCGCTGAACGTTTCCGGTTCCCTGATCGGCCACTACGAACGCGCCGAGAGGAGACCCAGCCGGGCGTTCACCGAGAAGGCGGATGAGGCCCTGAACGCGGGCGGCCGGCTTTTGGAGTTGTGGCCCAAACTCCGGAAAGCCGGTTATCCGGAATACGCCGGTGACTTCCTCGAAGCCGTCCCCCTCGCCTCCATCATGCGCGACTACCACCCCACGCTGATCCCCGGACCGTTGCAGACGGAGGCCTACGCCCACGCCACGTTGAAGGCCGGGAGCGCCCTCGCGACCGAGGAGGAGGTCGCCGTGCTGGTGGCGGCCAGGATGGAACGCCAGCACACGCTTTTGGAGGCCGGCTCCCCCGCCATCTGGGCGATCATCGACGAGGACGTGATCAGGCGCCTCACCAGCGACCCCGACATCCTGCTCGGCCAGCTGGACAAGCTGCTGGAGCTGTCGGAGTCGGGCCGCGCGGACATCCAGATCGTCCCGTCCAGTGTCAGCATCCGGCGCCATCCCGGCCTGTCAGGCCCACTCACCATCCTGTCCTTCACCGACAAACCCGACGTGGTTTATGTAGAGGGATTCGGAAGCGGCAATCTCATCAGCGACCCCGAAACAGTCGAGGAGATCTCGCTCGTGTTCGGGAAGATCCAGGCCGCTGCCTACCCACCGGAACAGACGGTGGACCTGCTCAAGCAGATCAGAGGGGAATTCAATGGAACCGGTTTGGCACACGTCCAGCTACAGCAATGGCCAGGGAGGGCACTGCGTGGAGGTGGCCGAGACTCCACGAACGGTCATGGTTCGTGACACCCGCAACCGCGATCTCGGTCATCTCTGCTTTCCCGCCGACGAATGGGCTTCCTTCCTGGAGGGTGTGAAAACCGGCGAGGTGTAGCGGCCCCGCGCCCTTCCGGGAATCACCGCGAAGGGCTCACGCTCTCCTCGACGGACCGTAGACGATCACAGCTCTCCGTCTTTCTCCCACCCTTCTTTGTGAAGGGATCCGGTGGTTTTCGTTGGCGAATCACCGCCGGAAGAGAACGGGACATCCGTATAACGTCGGTGTGGACCGCGTGACAGTGGGCGTCTTCCGCGCGCCTCCGGCGGAGACCGAGAACCAGGACAGGCCGGCTCATCCTTCCCGGTGCCGAGCCGGCCTTCCAACGGGACGGAAGACTCCCGTCGAAGACGGGTCCCGCCAAGTGACCGCGCTACGCCCCGGAACGCGCTCGGGGGGCGCTTCTGCCCGGGACACGGCTGCGAGGGCGGACGGCGGTCCGTCCGCCGTGCCGGCCACGTGTCGGCCGGCCGATGCGGCGCCTCCCCATCGCCCGGCCCGCCACCGGTGCCACGCCCGCGAGGGGCCGGGTCCCCAATAGCGCAGGCGTGCCACACGGGCATGTTCCCGCCGGACACGGCCCGGCTTCCACCCGGTGGCGGGCGACGAAGCGGCCGACCGCCGGCTCCCTCATGGCGTTCTCCACGTCGACGCCGAGGACGCCGGCGACCTTGGAGCCCGGTATCGGACCGATCGGTCCATCCCGGTGGAACACCGGCGCGTGGGACCGTGGGCGCCGAGGACGACGCGGGCGGTGATCCACCCGGTGACGCCGGCCCGGTCTCCCCAATGCACCGGCCTCCCCGGCGCGGCGCGCCACCGGGGACTCGCCTGGACGCGGCCGGCTCCGCTCGGCCTTAGCGGACCCTCACGGAGGGACCGGCCGTGGGACGGGGGCTTCCCCGGCTCCCGGGACGGCGCGGGAACCGCTGTGGCCGCCACACCGCCGCGCCGCCACGCTGGTCGGGCCGGCGATCGAGGCCCCGGCCCCGGGCACTCGGGAGGTACGGCTCACCCGTCCTCGCTCACCGCGATCGCCGCCCCCGGGCACACCTCGGCCGCCTCCCGCACGATGGCGTGCAGGGACGGCGCGGGTTCGGCGTCGAGCAGGACGACGATCCCGTCCTCGTCACGCTGGTCGAACACCTCGGGGGCGAGCAGGACGCACTGGCCCGCACCACAGCACCGGTCCTCATCGACGGTGACCCTCATGCCGGTTCCTCCTTCGTCGTCGTGCGCGGGTCCCGGATCCCGCCGTCCGGCCCGGTGATGGGGGCGGTCCACAGACCGACGAGGGCGTCGACCAGCCCCGCGGCGGTCATGGCCCAGCCGTCCCGGCCGGCGGCGCCCCCTTCGGCGAGCGCCAGCTCCCGTTCCGCGCACATGTGCACCATCAGGAGCCGGGCCATGTCCCCGCGCTCGGCGCGCACGCGCGCCGGCATGCCGGGAAGGCAGCGGTCGAACCCGCGTATGGCCTCGATCAACGACGGGGAGCGGAAGGTCTCCTCGTACATGATCGAGCGCGACGCCGGATCGGCCGTCATCTGGGCACTGAAACGGGCGAACCAGGTGGGAGGCCCCAGTTCGGCGAGGTGATCGGTGGCCGGGTGCACCAGGCAGGTCGCCCAGGCGCGCACGTCGGTGGAGTCCCGCACCTGGCCGACCATGGCCGTGCGCAGCTGTTCGATGCGTTCGCTGTGTCTGCGCACGATGGCGCGGAGCAGGTCGGCCTTGGTACCGAAGTGGTAGCCCACCGCCGTGTTGTTGCCCTGGCCCGCGGCCTCGCTGATCTGGCGGTTGGAGACCGCGAACAGCCCGTGCTCGGCGAACAGCCGTTCCGCCGTGGTCAGGATGAGTTCGCGGGTCGCCGCGGAGCGCTCGCCCCGTGATCGGGTCCCGCCGGCCCTCACCATCGGACCGGGACCGCCCGCAGTCCCCCGACGACGAGCCCGTCGACCCGCTCCAGCTTCTCGGGCGCCACCGCCAGTTCCAGGGTGGGCAGCCGGTCGAGCAGGACCTCAAGAACGGTCTGCAACTCGGTGCGGGCCAGGGCCTGGCCGAGGCAGGAGTGGGCGCCGGTGCCGAAGGCCAGGTGCGGGTTGGGGGAGCGTTCGAGGACCATCTCATCGGCGTGCTCGAACGCCTCTTCGTCGCGGTTGGCGGCGGCCATGCTGCACATGACGGTGGTGCCGCGCGGGATGACGGCGCCCCCCACCTCGACGTCCTCGGTGATGTAGCGGGGCAGGCCGATCCCGGAGTTGGCGTCGTAGCGCAGGGTCTCCTCGACGGCCACGCGCACCAAAGAGCGGTCGGCGAGCAGCCGCTCCCAGCGGGTGCGGTCGGCCAGGAGCATGGCGACCATCTTGCCGATCATGTTGGCGGTGGTCTCGTGTCCGGCGACCAGGAGCCCGAGACCGGTGGCGATCAGCGTGGTCTCGTCGAGTCCCTTCCCGTCGGGTCCCGTCTCGGTGAGCAGGCTGCTGAGCAGGTCGTCGCCGGGATCGGCGCGTCTGGCCGCGACCTGACGGCTCATGTAGCCGAAGAACTCGACCTGGGCCTCCGTGATCTCCTGGTCGCTGTAGCGGGTCAGGTTGAGCAGGGTGTCGGACCAGTGGGAGAACCGGTCCCGGTCGGACTCGGGGACGCCGAGCAGGTCGCAGATGACCCACACGGGCAGCGGAAAGCCGAGGGAGGCCCTGAGGTCGGCCGGCCGACCGTCGTCGACCATCGCGTCGATGAGCTGCTCCGCCATGGCGGCGATGCCGGGGCGCAGAGCGGCGATGCGTTTGGCGGTGAACCACCTGCCGACCATGCGGCGCCAGCGCTGGTGGTCTTCGCCGTCCTGGGGGATCGCCTGGGACATGGGGCTGCTGAACACGCCGCCGGACTCGTTGGCCGCGACGCGGGCGCCGCCCGCCGCGCCGAGGTCGCGGGTGAACCGGGGATCGGCCAGGACCTGCTTGACGTCGGAGTAGCGGGTGAGGAGGGCGGCCTGGTCACCGCTGGGCAGGCGGATCGGGGCGACCGGGCAGCGACCGCGCAACTCCGCCCACTCCGCCGGTGGCTCCAGGGCCTCATCACTGGGGATGGGGTAGGCCAGTGGCTCAACGTGCCGCTCCATGCCGCGCCTCACTATCCGTCACTGGGATGTGCGGTTTCAGTCAACATGGGCCGCCTTATTCAGTCAAGCGACTGACTTAAATGTCGCGAATTCAGCTCCGAGTACCGTTTCCACCCATTTTTCCCTGTCACACCACGGCATCCGGCACCACCACGACGAACCGGTCCCTACTCGCTCTCGCGGAAGAAGATCCGAAATCTCCGAAGATCTACAGGGCGTTCAACGTTGAGTCATCACCCTTTGTCACCGAAGATACTTTTTCCGTTAAGGCGCGATGATAAATTCAATCAAGTGACTGAATTGAACGGCGTGCACCGTCCCGCTCACTCCTCCGGCGCACCCACGGCGCGGGCGGACAACCCCCCGTCTTCGAGCCCCAGGACCGTCATCGCGGTGCTGGCCTTCACCGGAATCGTCGTCTCGCTGATGCAGACCCTGATCGTCCCGCTGGTCCCCCTCCTGCCCCGTCTCCTCGACACCACGGCGGCGGGGGCCTCCTGGGCGGTGACCGCCACGCTCCTGGCCGCGGCCGTCGCGACCCCCGTCATGGGCCGCCTGGGCGACATGTACGGCAAACGACGGATGCTCCTCGTCAGTGTCGCCTTGCTGGTGGCCGGCTCGGTCGTCGGGGCGTTGAGCGACAGCCTGGCGCCGATGGTGGTCGCGCGGACCCTCCAGGGATTGGCGTCCGGCGTCATCCCGCTCGGGATCAGCATCATGCGCGACGCGCTCCCCGCCGAGCGGCTCGGTTCGGCGACCGCCACGATGAGCGCCTCTCTCGGCGTGGGTGGGGCGCTGGGCCTGCCGGCGGCGGCGCTGCTGGCCGAGCGCACCGACTGGCACGCCCTGTTCTGGGTCTCGGCGCTCTTCGGTGTGATCGCCCTGGTTCTGGTGCGCGTCCTCGTGCCCGAGTCAGCGACGCGCACCGGGGGACGGTTCGACCTGGTCGGCGCCGTCGGGCTGTCGGCCGCGCTGGTGTGCCTGCTCCTGGTGATCTCCAAGGGCGCGGACTGGGGGTGGACGAGCGGCCCCGCCCTCGGCCTGGCCGCGACCGGCGCCGTGGTCCTGTTCCTGTGGGCGCTGTGGGAGCTGCGCGTCCCGCGTCCGCTGGTCGACCTGCGCACGACCGTCCGCCGCCAGGTGCTGCTGACCAACGCGGCGTCGATGGTGTTCGGCTTCTCGATGTTCGCGATGTCACTGGTTTTGCCCCAGTTGCTGCAACTGCCGACCGCCACCGGTTACGGGCTGGGGCAGGGCCTGTTCGCCGTCGGCCTGGTCATGGCCCCCTCGGGCCTGGTGATGATGGCCATGGCTCCGGCGTCCGCGCGGATCACCCGGGCGCACGGCCCCAGGACGACCCTGATGGTGGGGGCCGGCGTGGTCGCCCTCGGCTACGGCCTCAACATGGTGCTCTTGTCCTCGCTGTGGCACCTGGTGCTGGTCTCCAGCGTCATCGGCGCGGGGATCGGGCTGGCCTACGGGGCGATGCCCGCGCTGATCATGGACGCGGTGCCGGTCACCGAGACGGGGGCCGCCAACAGCCTCAACACGCTGATGCGCTCTGTGGGCACCTCGGTCTCCAGCGCCGTCGTGGGCCTCCTGCTCGTCCGGTTGAGCGCGCCGATGGGCACCGGCACCGTCCCCACTCTGGAGGGGTTTCGCGTGGTGATGGCGCTCGGCGCCACGGCGGCCCTGACCGCCCTGGCCATCGCGGCTTTCATCCCCCGTTATCGCAACGCCCGGACGGCCTGACAGACACCGGACGGCTTCGCGCGTTCGGTCGTCGGGGGAGGACCGGGAGGGCGGCGCGTCTCAGCCGACGATGCGGCGCAGGTCCTCCCGGCAGCGACGGTAGAGGGCGGCCGGGTCCCCCGCGTCCCCCTCGGCGGCGATCCCGCCCCGCCTCTCCCAGCAGGCGCGCCACACGGCCACGACGATCGATCGGGCGGATCTACGACAGGGTGGGACCGCGCCCGCTGGTGATCCCCGGCGCGCTGCTGCTGTGCGGCGGCCAGTGGTGGCTGAGCCGAGTGGACGCCGACACCTCGCTGGACCTCGTGGTGGCCATGCACGTGGTGTTCCGCATCGGCATGGCCATGCCGATGACGCCGCTCATGACGCTGTCGCCGGGGTCGCCGCCGCGTCGCCTCTACGCCCACGGCAGCGCCATCATGAACACCCTCCAGCAGCCGGCCGGCGCCATGGGCACCGCCCTGCTCGTGGCGGCCCTGTCCCTCGGTGCCGCAGTGGCGATGTCGGCCGGCGACGCCCTGGCCACGGCGCAGGTGGCGGGCGCGCAGAAGGCGTTCGTCCTCGGCGGCCGCCTGGGACTCGTCGCCGTGGTGTGCCCGCCGTTCGTGCGGCGCCTCCGCCAGGACGCCACCACCTGATCCGGACGGGCGCGCGGGGCCGGCCGGGAGCCATCCCGGCCGGCCCCGGGCGTCGTCCCGCTGTCAGCGGGCTGCGCGAGGATGAGGCGATCCCCACCCCAGGAGGCCGGAACCGATGCCCGAGTTGCCCCAGACCGAGGTGCCGATCGTGGTCCGCACCGACTACTCCGACCAGGCCGGTTGGCGGGCGCTGAGAACAGCGATCGAGGCGACGGTGCCCGAGGACGAGGGCTCCTACGTCTTCGTCGAGGATCCGCTCCGGTGGGACCTCCCCGAGCAGCGCCTGCTCGACCTCCTCCCCGCGCGGGAGGAGGACCCCACGTTCCTCCTGGTCGCCGACCGGCAGGCGGTTCACGGAGAGGAGCCCACCCTCCTCGTCGTCGACCTCTTCCCGGAGAACCACGGCGCGGCCTTTCGAGCGGTCCTGCCCGAGGTGTGGCTGATCGCCGTCAACCTCTTCCTCGCCAACATGGACTTCGAGGACTTCGCCGACGCCGTGGGACCCGACGGCGTGTTCCGCGGTTTCGACTGACCTCGCGTCCCCGCCCGCACCCCATCGGCTCCTCCTCGGCGACAGCGGGAACCGTGCCCCGTTCGCGACCCCTGCGGCCTACCACGCCCCGTTGAGCAGATCGGTGACCTCCTCGACGGTCAACGCCCGGGGGTTGGGGTAGGGCGCGGCCACCACCCGCTCGGCGACGTCGCGGAGGCGCCCGCGGGCAACGCCGAGGTCGGCCAGGCTGGTCGGCCCCTCGTAGCCTTGGGCGAGCCCACGGACCACGGCGACCGGGTCGGGCCCGGCCACCCGGGACAGCCGCTCCCCGGCCGCCGGAGCGGCCGGCAGGTTGACCGCCATCACGTGCGCCAGCAGCATCGTGTGCAGTTCGGCGTGGGGAAGGTCGAAGGTACCGCCGAGGACATGTGCGAGCTGGTGGTGCAGGCCCATACGGGTCTGGGCCAGGCACACCCCGGCGAGCCAGGCGGCGGACTGCAACCGCCCACGCGCTCCGGGATCGCGCGGCGCGGCGAGGACCTCGGGCAGCGCGGTGAGGATGCCTCCGACGGCCTCCGTGGCGAGCGCGTCGGTGTAGCGGGTCGCATCGGGGGCCCACAGGGCCTCGACGGCGTGGGCGAGCGCGTTCATCGCGCTGGTCCTGGTCAACCCCGGTGGCATCGCCAGGGTGAGGTCGGGGTCGTAGACGACCGTGCCCGGGGCCAGGGCGGGGTCGCGGCGCGTGGTCTTGCGCCCGTCCTCGGTCTCGCCCAGGACCGGCGTCACCTCGGACCCGGCGTAGGTGGTCGGTACGGCGACCTGCGGCGCCCCGATCCGCGCCGACACCGCCTTGCCCAACCCGATCGCCGACCCGCCACCGATGGCGACCACGCAGTCCACGGCCGCGGCCTCGGCGGTCGCCACGGTCTTCGCCGTCACGGCCACCGGCGTGTGGGGGACCGGCCGGTCGAAGCGCGACGCCAGCCGCTCTCCCAGCCCCTCCGCGACCCGATCGGCGGCCGCGGCCGCGGAGGGTGTCGCGACGAGCAGGACCCGCCGCGCGCCCAGCCGCGCGGCCTCGTCGGCGACCCGGCCGCACGCGCCCCTGCCGATCAGGACACGGGCCGCGAGGGTCTGGTGGACGGCGACGGACTCCCCCTCCGTCGGCTCCGGTCCCCTCGCGGTGGTGGCGCCCATCGGCCGTCCCCCTCGTCTCGTCGCGTGCCGCGACCCGTCCGACGTCCCCGGCCGGGGCCGCGACACCACCGTAGGGGACGCGGCCGGCGCGGGGGTGACGCCCCACGGCCGGGGCGGCCGGCGGCGTCCGTCCGGCGGCTGTTGTCGTCTCCCACGGACGATGGGCGGCGGGGTGGTGGAGTCAGGCGCCCTGGACCCAGTCCCGGTCCAGCCGGTCGGTCAGGCCGGCGGCGGTGAAGGCCGCCTCCAGCTCGCCGCGCCCCTCGGTGAAGTGGGCCCAGCTGTCGTGGTGGACGGGGACGACACGGCGGGCGTCGAGGAGCCGGGTGGCCTCGGCGGCCTGGGCGCTGTCCAAGACGAGCGGCGCACCGTCGAAGAGCATGGGGAAGCGGGGGGCTCCGGCGAAGAGGATCGCGGTGTCCACCGGGGCGAAGCGCCCGGCGATCTCCCTGACCGCGTCGAGGGAGGCGTTGTCACCGCTGACGTAGACGGTCGGTAGGCCGTCCCCGGTCAGGACGAAGCCGACGACCTGGCCGGTGAACGGTTCGACCTCCTCGCGCGGGCCCGGGCCGTGGATCGCGGGGACGCCGGTGACGGTGACCGTGCCGCCGCCCGGGCGGTCCAGTTCGACCGATTCCCAGTCGGCCAGGCCCCTGGCCCCGCCGCCGAGGCGCTGACCACCGCCGGGGGTGGTGAGGGTGAGGGGGACCTCGGTGAGCAGGGCGCGGCCGGAGGTGTCGAGGTTGTCGGCGTGCTCATCGTGGGAGAGCAGGACCACGTCGATGGGGCCGAGGTCGGCGGGGGTGGCGCTGGCGGGGGCGGTCTTGGTCAGGAGCGGACCCGGCTGGGGGTAGTCACCGGGGGCGTCGAAGGTGGGGTCGGTCAGGAAACGGAGACCGCCGTACTCGAAGAGGGCCGTGGGACCTCCGAACGTGCGGACCTGGAACTGTTCGGCGCCGTGTTGGGACATGCTCCTCATTCCTCACGGATTATCTGTAAGTTTTCCGTGAGGAAGGTTAGGCAGATGTCATGGAAAAACGCAAGCGTTACCATGATGCGCATGGAAGAGGCCACGGTCACCGACAGCACGCCGACCACTCTCCCCCCGGCTCCGGGAGCCGATCGGTACCGCTGCCTGGACTTCGCCGACACCACCGCGACCCTGCCCGCCGGGCAGAACTACGACCTGCTCGCCACCCCCGGGTCCGCCATGCGCTGGCTCGCCGCACACGGCCTGACCCCTCCGGACGTCCGGCTGTACGAGGTGTGCGCACAACGGATGCGAACGCTGCGTGGGCACATACGGGCCCTGTTCGCCTCCCGCGTCGAAGGCGTCACCCCGCCCGAGGAATCCCTGCGGGCCGTCAACGAGGCGATCACCGCCGTTCCCACCGCGCCCCTGCTCGCCTGGGACCCGGCGCGAGGACCGCACCGCGTCCAGGCCCACCCGGCCGACCAGGCCGTCAACCACGCGCTCGCGATCCTCGCCGCCGACGCCGCCGACCTGCTCACCGGACCGGACGCCGACCTGCTCACCGCCTGCGGTTCCACCCCCTGCGACCGTTTCCTCCTGCGCACCCACGGCCGGCGCCACTGGTGTTCCACCCGCTGCGGCGACCGCGCCCGAGCCGCCCGCGCCTACGCGCGCCGCAACCGTCCCCCCTCCTGACGCCGGGCGCCCGCGCGCCCTCACCCTCGTCGAACGGTCGAGAGCATCCCGGCCACCGCCGACCGTCCCGCGCCCCGCTCGGGACAACCCGCGGGAACGTCGCCGCGGGACTCCTCGGCGATCCGGACGTCACGCGGGTGCGAACGGCGAGGAGCCCCGGGAACGCCGTTGACAGCGCGCCGGCGGCCAGTGCCCCGGCCGCGTCCGTGTAGCCCGCACGGGCCGCCTCCCGCAGGACTGCCGCGATCCTGGAGAGCGGGCTCGTCGAGGGGTACGCCCTTACCGGTCGAGGGCGGGGAGAGCGACGGGCAGCGTCACCCCGCGGGTCTCCCCCGTCCCCCGGTATCGCATCCGGCGTCGTGGCCGAGCGCGGGGAGGATCGCCTGGTCGACGATCGCGGCGATGTAGGCGTCGTCGGGAAGCTTCGCCTCGTCGACGCCGTACTTGATCATCAGGGCCTCGCCGATGTCGAGGACGACGGGGGTGAGCCGGGCGGGGTCGACCTTTCCCCGCTCGGCGTAGTGGTACAGGACGGTGCGGGTGAAGCGGCCCCCGCGCGGTTCGAACACCTCGCCATAGAGCCGTTCGCGCAGTTCGGGGTTGCGCTGCGCCTCAGCGAGGATGGCGGTCACCACCGCGCCGTAGAAGGGCTGCATGAACTTGTCGCGCATGAGGGTGAGCGCGGCGATGAGGTCACCGCGCAGATCATCGGCCATCGGCGACGGCTCCTCCACCGGGAGGACGTGGTAGAGCGCGTCGAGGACGATCTCCTCCGGGGATGACCAGCGCCGGTACAGCGAGGTCTTGGCGGTCCCGGCCCGACGCGCGATGCCCTCCATGCCGATCCGCCCCAGTCCCTGCTCGGCGGTCTCCTCCAGGGCAGCCTGATGGATGGCCGCGATCAGCTCCTTACCACGACGGCGCCGCGCCGGCTCGGGTCTCTCCGTGGCCTGTGTCCGGTTCCGGTCAGACATACCCACCCATTTTCTTAGATACGGCTCCGTATCCTATATTCCTCTTATTAGATACGTCAGCGTATCTATCTCGACTCACCCTTGGAGGACGTCCCCCCATGCCCCATACCACCACGCCCCACAGCGGTCCCCCTCCACCCCCGGGCGCTTCCCTCGGCGCACTCCCCACCTCCGAGCGCTCCCTCGCCCCCGACCTGGCCCGGGGCGTCATGCTGCTCATCATCGCCACCGTCCACGCCCACATGTTCCGCGTCGCCACCACCGGAGACGGCTACTCCCTCGACGGCGCGCTCGACATCACCGCCACCGCCGCCATGGCCCTGTTCGGCGAGAACCGGGGCTACCCGATGTTCGCCGCGCTCTTCGGGTACGGCCTGGCCGGGATCTACCTCCGCCGTACCGCGGAGGGCCGCCCCTGGCCCTGGACGCGGGGACTGCTGCGCCGGCGCGGCCGCTGGATGGTGGTCATCGGCGTGGCCCATACGGCCCTGCTGTTCTACGGCGACGTCATCGCGGTCTACGGGCTGCTCGCGCTGTTGTTCGCCTCGGTCCTGCGCTTCTCCGACCGCCGACTGCTCGCGCACGCGTTCGCCTGGATGGCGGCGGGCTCCCTCGGCTACGCCCTGACCGAGAAGGCCTTCTTCGCCGGCATGCAGGAGAGCGGCGACGGGAACGTCTCCGCCCTGCTCGACATGGTGATGCGGTTGATGACGCTGCCGCTCTTCTGGCCGATGATGATCGCGATCTCGGTCTTCCCCTTCTTGATCGGCGTGTGGGCCGCGCGGCGCCGTCTGCTGGAGGATCCACAGCGTCACCGCGCGCTGCTGCGCCGCGTCGCGCTGTGGGGAATCTCCACGGCGGTCGTGGGCGGCGTCCCCCAGGCCCTGATCAACATCGAGTTGTGGGACGTCTCCGTGCCGGCCCAGGTCGCCTTCTTCTGGCTGCACCTGGCCACCGGGTACGCGGGTGGATTCGGCTATGCGGCGCTGATCGCCCTCGTCGCCCTGCGGCTGGGGCAGCGGCGCGGCCCGATCGTCACCGCGCTCGCCGCGACCGGACAGCGTTCGATGACCTGCTACCTGCTCCAGTCGGTGGCGTGGGCCGTGCTGATCCCGCCCTACGCGCTGGGGATCGGGCCCGCGCTCGGCGACGCGGAGGGGGTCGCGCTCGGCGCCGCCGTGTGGCTGGCGACCGTCGTGGCCGCCGACCTCATGCGCCGGGCCGGCTTCCGGCAGGGCCCCGCCGAGTGGTTCCTGCGCCGGATGACCTATGGCCGCCCGGCCGTGTCCCGGAGCTGAACGCCGGCCAGGGGTGCCGCCGCTCTCACCGAGACGGCGGTACCCCGCGTTCATGAGGCGTCGGGGCCGTCCACCCGGGCGCGGTCCCGGTGCCTCTCACCCCGGACGACCCGGGGGCGTCGGTCCCCGCCCGTACGCACGCGACCCGGACGCCCCGCTTCCCGACGGGCCCGCCGAAGCCGGCGATGCGGCACCCGGGCGCGGTCCCGACGTCCTCGTCCCGAGCGGAGCGGAGACCGGGAGAAGGCTCCTCGGCCGAGCCGGCGTCCCGCACCGGCTGGTCCGCGCTCCGGACGGGTCAATGGATCCCCGACTCCGGCTTGTGCGCGATGAAGAGCGCCCAGCCGATCTCCCCGTCCTCGACGGCCGCCTGGACCAGGGCGCAGGAGGACGCGAGCCGCAGGATCCGCTGCCGGTCCACGGGGTCGGCCGTCCGCTCGGCGCGTTCACGCAGGGTCTCGGCCCGGGCCCGGAACCTCCGCACGAGGTCGTCGCCGAGGTCACGGCTGAGGACCGTCTCGAACCCCGCCCTCTCCAAAGCGGTCCGGTACTCCGGCAGGGACGGTCCCCCCGGCCAGCCGAGCCGCTCACAGACGGCCTGCCGGACGGCCGGTGACATCTCCGCGCGGGATTGGACGAAGTCCGTGCAGGCGAGGATGCCCCACGGGCGCAGCACCCGGTAGATCTCGGCCCGGACTCGATCCCCATCGGGCATCCCGCACATCGCGTTGCGGCCCACCACATGGGTGAAGCCTGCCTCGGGGTAGGGGAGCCGGTCGGCCGGGGCCCACCGGAAGTCGATGCCGAGGCGCCGCCGCCGGTGGCACAGGATCTCCCGCGCGAAGTCGACGTACTCCTCGCTGTGGAACACCGCCTCTCCACAGCAGCCGAACCGCTCGGCGAGGTGGACGAGCATGCTCTCGCCGCCGGCGCCGATCTCCAGAACCTCGGAGGACTGGTCGATGGCCGCCTCGGTGGCCAGGAAGTCCGCCGCGCGCTCCGCATCCGTACGGAATTCGTCGTCCTGTATCACGTCGTCAAGGCCCTGGGCATGGTGGACCTCCTCCAGGACCACATCGGTCTCACGGGCTCGAAAAGGAATCTGCAGACTCTGCTCTTTCACGTCCCCGGTTTCCCTTCGAGTCGTGGAGATGGCCGCGGAACGGCCACGGGATCGTCTTCCCCATCCCGGGGGTGGTGACCGAAGAGACGATGGAGCCGATGCCTCCCCGGCTTTCCGGGATCGTCTTCCAGGGTGCTAAACCCCGTCTGAGCGGGCAATGGTGTGCTCTTCTCTTCCGGAGAGGGGTGTGTACCCCACCGGGGAGGGGGCGCAGCGGAGAGGATCCATATGCAACCCTTTGCCCGGTTTGGGAGAAATCCACGGAGCCTAACGGTGATTTCCTCCGGCCTGTCCGGCGAGCACGGCTTTCGTTAAACCCTATGGCGTCCAGAGGGGACAAATAATCCGTTCATCCCGTAGCTGAATCGCTATCACAAATAGCGCGGACGGCGGGTTCCCGCAAGCGGGATGACGACCGCGTCGGTTTTCGGCGCAGCCCCCACGCCACGTCACCGCCCTCTCCCCGCAGACGGCCCCGAGCGGGTCCGCCCTTCACCGGAAAGCGCCCAGCAGCGGAGGAGCGGAGCCCCGTCCTCCCATCTCCCGGGGCCACCACGCCGGTACACGAACGGGACGCCGCCCCGGCTCTCCACCGGTCCGGCGCCCCGTTGCCCGCTGTAGCGTCCGCCTACGGCGTCCCCCGCGTGCTCACAGCCCCTTGTCGATCAGGGCGAAGAGCTCGTCGGCATCCGCCGTCCGGACGTCACCGGCCGCGCCGTCCCCGTCCGCGGATCCTCCCTGCCAGCCGTCCAGCAGCTCCCGGAGCCGGCCGGTGATGGCGGTCCGTCCCTCCTCGTCCCCGGGTACCTGCCGCAGCAGCTCCGCCAGCGCATCCAGGCTCTGGAGGACCTGCGGCGTGACCGGCTCCTTCTCGGGCAGGATCTCCTCGCCGATGTGCTCGGCGATCGCGAGCACGTTGGGGTGGTCGAAGACCAGGGTGGCGGAGAGGCGCAGACCGGTCGCGCGGCCCAGCCGGTTGCGCAGCTCCACCGACGTGAGCGAATCGAACCCCAGCTCGCTGAAATTGCGCTCGGGGTCGATCCGATCCGCCGAGGCGTGCCCCAGCACCGCCGCGGCCTCCCCACGCACCAGCTCCACCAGCACCTGCCCGGCCTCCTCACGGGACAGCCCGGCCAGCCGCTGCTCCAACGACGTCCCGGCCTCCTCGGCGGGCGCCGCGGCCTGCGCGGTCCGCCGAACCGGTGCCCGCACCAACCCGCGCAGGAGCTCGGGGATACCCGCGTCGCGGGTGGCCAGGGTCCGTTCGTCGAACGGCGCCAGGACCACCGACGCCTCCGGGGCGGCCATCGCCGCGTCGAGGAGTTCCATGCCCTGTTCGGCCCTCAGGGGCAGGAATCCCGAGGCGGTGATCCGCTGGAGGTCGGCCTTCTCCAGGCCGGCGGTCATGCCGCCCGTCTCCGGGGACCACAGTCCCCAGGCGAGGGATTGGGCGGGGAGTCCGTGGTCTTGCCGGTGGTGGGCCAGAGCGTCGAGGAAGGCGTTGGCCGCGGCGTAGTTGCCTTGTCCGGCGCCTTCGAGGGTGCCGGCGGTGGAGGAGTACAGGACGAAGGCGGTGAGGTCGTGGTCGAGGGTGGCCTGGTGCAGATACCAAGCCGCATCAGCCTTAGCCGCCAGCACCCGATCGATCCGTTCAGGGGTCAACGAGGTGATCAACCCGTCGTCCAGCACCCCGGCGGTGTGGAACACCGCGGTCAACCCCGACGCGGACGCCGACGCTC
>NZ_FUWS01000008.1:167403-286857 GCF_900167435.1 Marinactinospora thermotolerans DSM 45154 | reverse complement strand
CGCGGCCTCGGACTCGGCGTCCAAATGCGCGGTCGCCTCGTCCAACACCACCACCGAAGGCGCCTTGAGCAACAACCGCGCGATCGCCAGACGCTGCTTCTCCCCACCCGACAACCGGTACCCGCGATCCCCCACGACCGTGTCCAACCCATCGGGCAACGCATCCAGCAGATGCCCCAACCGCGCCGCCCGCAACGCCGCGCGCAACTCCTCATCCCCCGCCTCGGGCCGGGCATAGCGCAGGTTCGCGCCGATCGTGTCATGGAACAGGTGGGCGTCCTGGGTGACCACGCCCACCCGCTCACGCAACGACGCGCCCCGCACCTCACGCAGGTCCACCCCGCCCACGCGCACCACACCCTCCACCGGGTCGTACAACCGGGTCACCAGATGCGTCAACGTGGTCTTCCCCGCCCCCGACGGCCCCACCAACGCCACCATCTCCCCCGGCGCCGCCGAAAACGACACGTCATCGAGCACCAGCGGCGTCGCCCCGTCGGCCTCCTCCTTCCCCGATGTCCGCGACACCGACTCCAGGGAGGCCAACGACACCTCCGCCGACCGGGGATAGCGGAAAAAGACGTGGTCGAACTCCACGTCCAGCGGGCCTTCGGGCAGGGGGCGCGCGTCGGGACGGTCGGTGATCGCCGGGCGCAGGTCCAAGACCTCGAACACCCGGTCGAAGCTGACCAGCGCGGTCATCACGTCGACGTGGACGTTGGACAGCGCCGTCAACGGCCCGTACAGGCGGGTCAGCAGGGTGGCCAACGCGACCAGCGTGCCCAGCTCCAGGATGTCGCCGATGGCGAGCAGGCCGCCGACACCGTAGACGACCGCCGTGGCCAGGGCCGCCATGAACGTCAACCCGGTGAAGAAGATCCTGCTGTACATCGCCGAGGTGACACCGATGTCGCGCACCCGCGCGGCGCGGACCGCGAAGCGCTCCGCCTCCTCCTCCGGGCGCCCGTAGAGCTTGACCAGCATCGCGCCGCCCACGTTGAACCGCTCGGTCATGACCGAGCTCATCTCCGCGTCCAGCCGCATCCGCTCGCGGGTGATCCCCGCGAGACGGCGGCCGAACGCCTTGGCCGGAACGATGAACAGAGGGACCAGGACGAGGACGATCAGGGTGATCCGCCACGACAGCGCCAGCATGGTGGCCAGGACCAGGACCAGGCTCACGACGTTGGAGACCACCGACGACAGCGTCGTGGTGAGCGCTCGCTGGGCGCCGATCACGTCGGTGTTGAGCCGGCTGATCAGCGAACCCGTCTGGGTGCGGGTGAAGAACGCCAGGGGCATGCGCTGCACGTGCGCGAACACCTGGGTGCGCAGCCCGTAGATGAGCCCCTCGCCGATCCGCGCCGACAGCCAGCGTTGCGCCAGGGTCAGCACCGCCTCCACCAGGGCCAGGCCGGCCAGGGCCAGCGCCAACCCGACCACGAGGTCGGCGTCACCGGGGATGACGCCCTGGTCGATGAGCGCCTTCATCACCAGCGGCGTGGCGACGACGATGCCGCCGCCCAGGGCGGTCAACACGAGGAAGGCCACCAGCGCGGGCAGGTGGGGGCGCGCGTAGCGCGCGATGCGGCGGATCGTCCCCGGCCGCAGCCGCTCCTTTGTCACATCGCGGTCGCGGGAGAAGCTGCGGAAGGTGCTCCACGTGGCGCTGCTGCCCTGCATAGGCGCGTCTCCCCGGGGCGAGGCGGTCGGCCGACATGATCGTCAACACGCCCCTCCCCCACGCTCTTCCCCCGCCACGCCGCGCCGCCCCGGGTTTCCCCCTCCCCGGCGGGGGAAGGGCGCCAGGACAGGAGGTGGCACATGAACACACCAGACGAACGGAGCAGGGTCGGCAAGCCGGACGACCGGGGCAAGCTCGGTAACGAGCCCGAGGGCGGGAAGCTGGTCAAGCACTCCTCCCACCGTGGCCGCTGGCGCTCCTGGATCATGGTGGGCGTGATGACGGCGGGCTTCGTGCTGGCCGGTGTCGCGCTGACCCTGGGGCCCACGTGGTGGATGTTCTGGGCGGGAACCGCGCTGTTCGTCGTGGGAGGCGTGGTGGCCTACCTGCTGGGCATCCAAAACGACGTGGTGCTGGACGAGCCGAGCTGGCGGAACCCTCCCCGCGAGGACCGCGAGAACCGGGGCTACCCGAAGGAAGTGAGCTGAGCCGCGTTCTCCGCCCGGACCGCGACGGTCCGCGGCGAACGCGACGATGGCCGCGCCCCCATCGGGGACGCGGCCATCGTCGTCTCAGCGATCAGGCGCGCGAGGCGCCCGGGTGGCGGCGGTCGCCGCCACGGTAGGGCTTGCGACCGCCACGACGGTCGTCGCCGCGCCAGGCCGGCCGATCGTCGCGGGGCCGGTCCTCGCCACGCCAGTTCGGGCGGTCCTCACGCCGCGGACGGTCGTCGCGGAAGGGACGGTCGTCACGGAAAGGACGGTCGTCGCGCCGCGGACGGTCGTCACGGAACCGGTCCTCGCGGAAGGGACGGCGTCCCTGGTGGCCGTGCGACTCACGGCGCTCACCGCCGAAGTCGCGGCGCTCACCGCCGAAGTCGCGGCGCTCGCCACCGAAGTCGCGGTCGCGTCCGCCGCCCTCCCTGCGGTCACCGTAGGGACGGCGCTCACCGCGCGGGCGACCGCCGTAGCCGCCACCGTTGCGGCGCGGCCCGCCACGACGGCCCCGGGCGCCACGGCGCTCCGGCTCCGGCGGCTCGATCCACGGCTCCCAGGAGGGCTCGCGGGCCCCGGTGACCTCGGTGAGCAGCTCGTCACCCGGGTTGACCAGGTGCTGCTTGGCGTCCACCCCGGCGTCCATGAGCAGACGGCGGGCCTGGCGGCGCTGGTTGGGCGCGACGAGGGACACCACTCGGCCGGACTCGCCGGCGCGGGCGGTCCGACCACCGCGGTGCAGGTAGTCCTTGTGCGCGGTGGGCAGGTCGACGTTGACCACCAGGTCGATGCCGTCGACGTGGATGCCCCGGGCCGCGACGTCGGTGGCGACGAGGGCGCGGATGCGGCCCTCGCGGAACTTGGCCAGGGTCTTGGTGCGGACGCTCTGCGTCTTGCCCCCGTGCAGGGAGGCGGCCGGGACGCCCGCGTTGACCAGCTGCTCGCTGATGGTGTCGGCCCGGTGCTTGCTGCGCACGAACAGGATGGTGCGGCCCTCGCGCGCGGCGATCTGGGTCACGATCATGTTCTTGTCGCGGGGCAGCACCTTGAGGAGGTGGTGCTCCATGGTCGTGACCTGCGAGACCGGCGGGTCGACCGAGTGGGTCTTGGGGTCGTTCATGTAGCGGCGGACCAGCTTGTCGACGTCCCCGTCGAGGGTCGCGGAGAACAGCAGCGTCTGACCGCCGGGGCGCACCTGGTCGAGCAGCTCGCTGACCTGGGGCATGAAGCCCATGTCGCACATCTGGTCGGCCTCGTCCAGCACCGAGATCTCCACGTCGGAGAGCTCGCAGGCGCCCTGCTCGATCAGGTCGCTGAGCCGGCCGGGCGTGGCGACGAGAACCTCGACACCGCGGCGCAGCTCGTTGATCTGACGGGTGTAGGAGCTGCCGCCGACGACGTCGCCGACGCGGACGCCGAGCGTGTGGGCGTAGGGCTCCAGCGCGTCGCGCACCTGGTGGGCGAGCTCACGGGTGGGGACGAGCACCAGGGCGCGCGGGCGGCGCGACGCCGCCCGCTCCTCGGCGGCGCGGACAAGGACCGGCAGGCCGAAGGCCAGGGTCTTTCCCGAACCGGTGCGGCCACAGCCGAGGACGTCACGGCCGGCGAGCGCGTCGGGGATCGTGGCGGCCTGGATCGGGAACGGGGTGGTCAGCCCGTTCTGCGTCAGTTTCGTGACGACCTTCTCAGGAAGACCGAGATCGCCAAAAACCGGGCATACGGCAGTATCCGTCAAGTGACGTAAACCTTCCTCATCGATCGGCGGCGTTTCGAGGAAGGCTCCGTGGTCACAGCGGAAACCGCGAAGAAATCACACAAACGCGCCGGATAATGCGACTCGGGGGGTAGCTAAGACGTCCCCCTGCGCTGGGCGGCCCGGCGCGCCGGATGCGCGCAGCACGAATTGACCGCCTCCAAGAGCGTACTAGACATCCGATCAGAACGGGTAAGCGATGGCCGATATTCCCCGCTCCCCCGGGGGAGAAACGCCGTGATCCCGCACACACCGGCGGGGCCGCCACCTCTGCGCGCCCTGCCCGCCGTCGAGCGCGGGCAGGGCGCGAGACGCTAGCCCGCCGCGCGGGCCAACGCGGTGAGACGGTCGATCTGGGCGGCCCGCTCGGCCGCCGCCTGCTCTTCGAGGCCGGCCTCCGTGGCCCCCAGGAGCAGGGCCTTGGTGGCGGTGGCCGCCTCGGCGGGGACCGCCAGCAGCGCGGCCGTCAGGTCGGCGACCGCCGCCTCCAGCTCGTCCCCGGGGACGACGAGCTCGGCGAGGCGCAGCTCACGGGCCTCGGCCGCGGAGACGGTGCGCGCGGTCAGGCACAGTTCGATGGCGCGGTTCACCCCGACCAGATCCACCAGGGGCTTGGTCCCGGTGAGGTCGGGCACCAGCCCGAGGGCGGGCTCCTTCATGCACAGCCGCGCGTCATCGGCCAGGACACGCAGGTCACAGGCGAGGGCGAGCTGGAAACCGGCACCGATCGCATGGCCGCGCACCGCGGCGACGGAGACGATGTCGGGGCGGCGCAGCCACAGGTAGCCCGCCTGGTAGGAGGCGATGAGCGCGTCGATCTCGGAGCGGTCGCCGTCACCCGCGGCGATCCTGGCCATGAGCGAGGTCTCGCCGGGGACGCCCTCGGGAGAGAACATCGCGAGGTCGATCCCCGAGGAGAAAGACGACCCATCTCCGCTTATGACAACAATACGGACAGATTCGGGCAGACCATGGCCAATATGGGCCAGAGTCGTCCAGGTCCGTCCGGTCATGGCGTTACGCCGTTCAGGACGCGCCAGCGTGACCTTCGCGACCGCCCCCTGGATCTCCAGCCGTAGCCCCGCGGCCGTCAGCTCCTCGGCTGACGGCAGTGCCGCCTCCACCTCGCACACCTCCGCACACCGGCCCCTACCACCGAGCCGGATTCGGTCGACTTGACCGCCTCACCGTAGCCTTTCGGCAATCGCCTGCCATGACCGGGGGGCGAGTCCGGCGGTGAATACGGACGGCACCCTGCTCACGGCGGCACGGGGCGGTCCGGCGGCCGCGCGAGAGCGGCGACGCGCGGAACGGCCTCAGGAGGTGCTACGCCGCGTGGCTCCGCCACGGCCGCGCAGGCTCACTCCGGCCTCGGTGAGCAGACGGTGCACGAAACCATAGGAACGTCCCGTTGCGGCGGCCAGGGAACGGATGCTCTCGCCCTCGTCATAGCGCTTCTTCAGCTCGGCTGCGAGCTGGGAGCGCTCCGTTCCCGTCACGCGGGTGCCCTTTCTCAGGGTCTCGGCCACGTGTACCTCCTGTGCTCTCGGTCGACCGCAGCGACATTGCTGCCCATGATCAGCCATGGCATGCCGGCTGGCTACCCACCGGGAGGGGAAAAGAAGGCGTGTCGAACCGAAGACGAGGTTTCGGACAGTACCTATATCGGGGCCGGGTGGCTCTCCGAGCGGCCCGCCGCGCGGTCACGGCGGGCCGCGAACTCAGGCCAGCGCGATGAGATCGGTGAAGTCGGCGTTCCAGACGTCCTCGACACCATCGGGGAGCAGGATCACCCTCTCGGGCTGGAGCGCGTCGACCGCGCCCTCGTCGTGGGTGACCAGCACGATGGCGCCCTTGTAGTTGCGCAGGGCGCTGAGGATCTCCTCGCGGCTCGCGGGGTCGAGGTTGTTGGTCGGCTCGTCCAGCAGCAGCACGTTGGCGCTGGAGACCACGAGCGTGGCCAAGGCCAGACGGGTCTTCTCGCCACCCGACAGCACCCCGGCCGGCTTGGCCACGTCGTCGCCGGTGAACAGGAAGGACCCCAGGGTGCGGCGGGCCTCGACCTCCGGCAGGTCCGGCGCCGCGCTCATCATGTTCTCCAGCACCGAACGTTCGGTGTCGAGCGTCTCGTGCTCCTGGGCGTAGTAGCCCAGCCGCAGCCCGTGGCCGTGCACCACCCGACCGGTGTCGGGCTTCTCGACCCCCGCCAGGAGGCGCAGCAGGGTCGTCTTGCCGGCGCCGTTGAGCCCGAGGATGACGACGCGGCTGCCCCGGTCGATCGCGAGGTCCACGCCGGAGAAGATCTCCAACGACCCGTAGGACTTCGACAATCCCTCGGCCATCAAGGGCGTGCGACCGCTCGGCGCGGGATCGGGGAAGCGCAGCTTGGCCACCCGGTCCACCTGGCGCTGCCCGGCGACCGAGGACAGGATGCGCTCGGCCCGGTGCTCCATCTGCTGGGCGGCCTTGGCCTTGGTGGCCTTGGCCCGGAACCGGTCGGCCTGCTTCTGCAACGCCGACGCCTGCTTCTCGGCGTTGGCCTGCTCCCGGCGCCGACGCCGCTCATCGGCCTCGCGCTGGACCTGGTAGGCCTTCCAGCCCATGTTGTAGATGTCGATGACGCAGCGGTTGGCGTCGAGGTAGAAGACCTTGTTGACGACGTGCTCGACAAGCTCGACGTCGTGGCTGATGACGATCAGACCGCCCTGGTGGGACTTGAGGAAGTCCCGCAGCCACACGATCGAGTCGCCGTCGAGGTGGTTGGTGGGCTCGTCGAGCAGGAGGGTGTCGGCGTTGCTGAAGAGGATGCGGGCCAGCTCGACCCGGCGGCGCTGACCACCCGAGAGCGTGTGCAGCGGCTGCGAGAGGATCCGGTTGGGCAGCCCCAGGCTGGAGGCGATGGAGGCGGCCTCGGCCTCGGCCGCGTATCCCCCCAGCACGTGCAGGCGCTCCTCGGCCCGGGCGTAGGCCCGCACCCCCTGGTCCCGGATCTTGGGGACGTCGCTGCTCATCTTCTCTTCGGCGACGCGCATGCGGCGCAACACCTCGTCGATGCCGCGCGCGGCGAGAATCCGGTCGCGGGCGATCACGTCGAGATCGCCAGTGCGCGGGTCCTGCGGCAGGTAGCCGACAGTCCCCTTCGTGGTGACCTGTCCGTTGGCGGGCAGACCTGCGCCGGCCAGGACCTTGGTCAAGGTGGTCTTGCCCGCCCCGTTGCGGCCGACGAGGCCGATGCGGTCGCCGGCGGCGACGCGGAAGGAGGTGGGCTCCAGCAGGAGGCGGGATCCGACACGGATCTCCAGGTCGGAGGCGATGAGCATCAGGCTATGACTTCCTTGCGAGGGCATGCGTGGGGACGGTCGGGAACGGCTCCGCAGCGACGCCCGCGACGGCGGGCGGCGCGGAGGCATCGGGGTGGTCAGTCCGGAATCACACGCACGCCCCCAGCCTAGCCTCCGGTGGGGGCCGCCGCGTCCGCTCTGCTGGTTGCCCGTCCGCGCGGGAGGAGGGACCGCCTCCCGCGCGGACGCGCGGAACAACAGGGGACGCGGGTCAGGCCGTGCCGCCCTCCTGCGGGGCGACCGGCGCGGCGGGAGACGGCGGGGCCGGCTCGGGCCCGGGCGGGGCCGTGGCGACGATCCCGCCGGTGGCGATCCGACGCGCCTCGGCGGCCTCGCGCTCGGCGGCGGCGAACGGGCGGTTGCGCAGCAGGGCGGCGATGACCGCGGCCACCGGGGTGGCCAGGAAGGCCCCGGCGATCCCACCGACGATGGAGCCCACCGCGATGGCCAGCAGCACGATCGCCGAAGGAAGCTCCAGCGCCTTCCCGTAGATCCGCGGCGCGAAGATGTGGCTCTCCAGTTGCTGCACCAGCACGGTGGCGCCGATCACGACGAGCGCGATCACCCACCCCGCGTCGATGAAGGCCACCAGCGCGGCGATCAGACCGGTGAGGAAGGCCCCCACCACCGGGAGGAAGGCGCCGATGAACGTCAGCACGATGAGGGGGATCGCGAGCTGGATGTCGATGAGGAAGACGAGGAAGAGCCCGATGCCCACCGCGTCGATGAACCCGACGATCGCCACGCCGCGGACATAGCGCCCCATCACCCCGTAGGTGACCCGCCCCCCGACGCGCAGGGCGCGGCGGGACTGCTGCGGGAACAGTTCGCACACCCACTCCATGAGCCTGTCACCGGAGTGGACGAAGTAGACGGTGAGGACCAGGGTGAGCACCAGCCCGATGAGGACCTCGCCGACGGCGACGGCACCGGCCCAGGCGCCGCTGACCAACTGGGCGCTGTTGCGCTGGAGCTCGGCTTGGGCGCTGCGCACCAGCTGGTTGACCACCTGCTCGTCCAGCCCCAGCGAGGCGGCGAGCCGCTGGAGGGTGGCCACCGCCTGGTTGAGGCTGTCGAGGAGGCCGCCGACACCGTTGATCGCCGGCTGCACGATGAGGGTGACCACCCCGCCGAACACGATCATGGCGCCCAGGAAGGTGATCGTCGTCGAGGGGCCACGGCCCAGACCCCGCCGGCGCAGCCATTTGGCGGCCGGCATGAGCAGCGCGGTCAGGAAGACGGCGAGCACGATGGGCAGCGTGACGACCCGGGTGTAGGTGGCCGCCCACAGCAGCAGGGCCGCGACGACGCCGACGACCAGTATCCGCCAGGACGTGTCGCTGACCCGGCGCAGCAGGTCGTCCTCCTCCATCTCCCCGGGTTCGGGCGGCGGGACCTGTTCCGTCACCACCGGCCCGGTTTCGCGGACGGGCTCCGTCCTCTTGCGCCACATCCACCGCTGTCCCGGTCGGAACACCCTCAACTCCGGCCCCTCTACTCCGTTTCCTGACCAACCGCCGTCTCATCCCCGCACCGGTGGTCGTGTCCAACGTCGCTCAGCAAAGGCGGCGGTCGACGCCGTACCGGGCGGGAAGGGAAGTCTAGAACTGCCAGACGGAGCGGCGTTCGCCGCTGGCAACGATCTCATTGCCGAACGGGGCCAGTGCCACTGGGATCATCTTCAGGGAGGCCCAGGCCATGGGAATGCCGATGATCGTGATCGCCAGGCCGAACGCGGTGACGATGTGTCCCAGGACCAGCCACCATCCGGCGACGATCACCCAGATGACGTTGGCGACCGTGCTGCCGGTTCCCGCGCCGGGGCGGCGGACGAGCTCGCGCCCGAAGGGCCACAGCGCGTAGTTGGCCATGCGGAACGAGGCGACGCCGAACGGGATCGTGACGATCAGGATGCAGCAGATGAGACCCGCGAAGGCGTATCCCACGGCCAGCCAGAACCCGGCGACGAACAACCAGATGACGTTGAGGACGAAACGCAGCAGGGCCATTTCCCCCACCCTTCCCTGTACTCGCGTGTGAGGTTCGCGGGCGGTACGCCCCTCGCGCGCATGTCGTCGTTGTGCCGTTGTCCGCCCCCGGGTGGACCGCGGGGGCTTGCGCCCGCCCTCGCCTCCACCTAGTACGACGGGGCGTGGGCGGGCGTCGTTCCCGTGCGCGCCCCCGAACTCGTCCCTTAGGGGGTGGTGAGGGCAACGCGCCGGGCCGCCGAGGGGCAACAACGGACCAAAAATCCCGCCCCCTTCGGTGTGGCGTCTCGCCGGTCAGGGGAGGCCCTGTCCCGTGGACAAGACGCGAGAACCACACCTGCCCGTTTCGGCCGGAACCCCCGTCACCCCCACCCCGTCCGCCCCTCCCTTCCCGCCCGCGGAGGCCAGGGGGGCACGCGACTCCGTCGACGTCGCGGCGCTGGAGGAACTCCTCCGCCGGGTGCGCCGGGGTCCCCGCACCGCGCCGGCGGACCGCCGGCCCGCCCCCGTCCGCGAGGAGACCACTCCCTCGGCGGGTTAGGGTCGCGCGGCGGGGAGAGGTGTCATGGGAGAGGGCGGACGCCGAGGCGTCCGCCGGACACCTTCCATCCATCGACCGGACCGAGGAACCGACCGTGCGTATCACCAAACTGGGGCACTCCTGCGTACGCCTGGAACGCGACGGGGCGACGCTCGTCATCGACCCGGGCACGTTCAGCGAGCCGGACGCGGCGGCGGGCGCCGACGCGATCGCCATCACCCACGAACACCCCGACCACTTCGATCCCGATCGTCTGTACGCGGCCGCCACCGACAATCCGGAACTGGAGATCTACGCCCACCCCTCCGTGGCGGCGCGGCTCTCGGAGTTGACGGAGCGGGGCGTGCGGGTCCACGAGGTGGTCCATGGCGACACCCCGCGCATGGCCGGCTTCGACGTCCACGTCTACGGGGAGCGGCACGCGGTGATCCATCCCGACATTCCGGTCGTGGCGAACGTGGGGTTCCGGATCGAGGCCCCCGGTGGCGCGCTGTTCCACCCCGGGGACGCGCTGACCGTGCCGGAGGATCCGGTCGCCCTGCTCCTCCTCCCGTTGCACGCGCCGTGGATGAAGGTCGGCGAGCTGATCGACTACGCGCGCGAGGTGGCGCCGCAGCGGGCCGTCGCGATCCATGACGGCCTGCTCAACGAGGTGGGGGCGGGGGTCTACGCCAAGAACCTGGCGCTGACCGAGGTGGCGGGGGGCAACTACGAGCGCCTGACCCCGGGAGAGAGCCGCGAACTTTAGCAGCTCGTCGCCGCCGGGCCGAGGGGAACCGCACATCTCCTGGACCGGCGGCGCTACCGGGCTGGTGTGACCCGGCTATCAACCCGAACCTCTGGCCAGAGACCAAAAACAGACATACGATGTCCCATATCCGGCGCCCGCGTCGGTACTTGCGATTCCGTGGCAAACCGGGACAGATGGCCACACATCCACCGGTTCAAACCGGTTTTCGGTAACGGTTGAGCGAGTAATTTCCCCACCCCCCGTGCGCGATCGGGAGTGGGGATGGCATGATTACGTACCGGCCGGCAGGGAGAGCGTTTCTGCCTCCGCGGCCTATCGCGTGAGCGCCCGCCGGCTTCGGCGGATCTGCGCCGCCGTGGTCTCCACCACACCGGGAACACCGAAGCACGGCATGACGTTTCGTCATGCTGGGCGTCTCACGCTGCATGACCAGTTTTGTGACTCAGCTTCTGACAGCTTACTAGCGATTTCAGTAGAGGTGGTTCAACCATGTCTCAGGTACGCCGGCAGGCCACGCTGCGCCCCCGCCCGAGCTGGGGGTGGCAGGATGCCGCCGCGTGCCGGGGCGAGGACCTTGTGCTCTTCTTCGGCCCGGACGGCGAGCGCCAGCCCGAGCGGGAGATCCGTGAGCGCAAGGCCAAGGAGATCTGTGCTCAGTGCCCTGTTCGTACCGAATGTCTCGACTACGCGATCTCGCGTCCCGAGAAGTACGGCACGTGGGGCGGCCTGAACGAAGACGAGCGCGCTTCTGAGCGCCGTCGCCGCATGCGCCGCGCCAACGCAGCCTGATCCCGACGCCCGCCCCGGGCGAATCGCGGCGGTGACGGTGCGCGTCCTCACGACGCCCCGTGTCCCGCCCCCTCCGTGCGACCCCGTCATCCGCGTGTTCCGTCGCACGGCACGGGACCTCCGGACCCCTCCGGCGGTTCCCCGCCTTCACGGCTTCCCCTGGCCGGCCGTTTCGGCCGTCCCGCGCGATTCCCGCGTTCTTCCCGTGGCGCCTCGGCCCCGTGCCGGGGCGCCACGGCGTTTCCCACCCCGGCCTCACAGGTGCCGACCGAACCACTCCACCGCGGAGTCCGCGGCCCGTTGCCAATCCTCGGGGCCGCTGAGCAGCTGCTCAGCGCCGGCGACCACCCGCAGTTCCCGGGGACCGGCGAGCCGGCCCATCGCCCATTCGGCGATCTCCCGGACGAAGGAGTCCTCCCCCTCGACCAGCGCGAGGACCGGGACCCGCACCCGCGTCAGCGCGTCCTCGGCCATGTCGATACGGCCGTCGCGGGCCAGGACCGCTCCGACGTCGTCGGGCAGCTCCGCGGCCGCCACCAGGGCCGCCGCCGCACCGGAGCCCGACCCGACGAGCCCCACCGGCCGGTCGGCGGCATCGGTCGACCTGCGCAGCCAGCGCACCGCCGCCGCCAACCGCTCTCCCAACCGGCGCGTGTCGACCCCGCTGGCCCCCGTCTCCTCCTCCCGTCGCCACTCCTGGGAGGTGAGCAGGTCCAACAGCAGCGTGGCATACCCCGCCCGGCGCAGCGCCGCGGCGACCGTGCGATGCCGCGGATCGTGGCGGCCGTGCCCCAGGGCGAAGACCACCGTGCCGTGCACGACCGAGGGCACCGCCAGGTCCCCGTCGAGGTGCTCCTCCCCCGCCCGGATGCGGACCGCGCGCTCGGAGTCGTTCTCGGCGCTCTGGTCGCGCAGCTCCGCCAGCAACGTGGTCACGTGCTCGTCGGAGAGCTGGCGGAAATCCCGGTACCACTCCCCCACCGCGCGGAAGTTCGCCGGGGCGGTGAGGACCACGAGCTGGTCGACCTCTGGACGCAGCGCCTCGACCGCCGTGCCCGAGGCCACCGGAACGGCGAGCACCAACCTGGCCGGGCGCGCGCGGCGCACCATGCGTAGCGCGGCGCGCGCCGTCCCGCCGGTGGCCACCCCGTCATCGACGACGATGACGTCACGTCCGGCAAGGCGCGGCGCCGACCGCGTCCCCCGGTAGACCTCCAGCCTGCGGGCGAGTTCGGCCCGCTCCGCCGCCACCGTCTCGGCCAGGCGCTCGCGCGAGACCCCCAGCCTGGCCAGCATGGAGTCGTCGAAACAGACATGGCCGTCCTCGGCCAGCGCGCCGACGCCCAGTTCGGCGTGGCCCGGAAGCCCGATCTTGCGCACGACCAGGACGTCCAAGGGGGCGCGTAGCCGGCGGGCGAGCTCCGCGCCCACGGGCACGCCCCCGCGAGGCAGGGCCACCACGATCGGGTCGGTGACCGCGAAGGCACGCACCCGTTCGGCGAGCCGGCGCCCGGCCTCGGCTCGATCGGCGAAGGGAAGCGAAACGGGAAGCGGACTCACGGCGACCTACCGCTTGACTCGGCAGTGAAGAGTGCCTACCGGCATACCCCCTCGTTCCACCGCCGCAACCCCGGAAAACCGCAAATCTACATCAGGGCCGACCATAGACGGCCATTCCCTCCGCCCGGCTCACCGGCCGGCCCGCTCCTCCGCCTTGCGGAAGTCGCCCTCCAGCGCGGCCATCACCAAGGCGTCATGGCGGCGCCCCTCCCACAGCAGAGCGTCACGCAACCGCCCCTCGACCACGAAGCCGCAGGCCCGGTAGGCGGCGATCGCCCGCATGTTGAAGGCGTAGACCTCCAGCCAGACCCGGTGCAGCCCGATCCGGCTGAAGGCGTAGTCCAGGACCAGTCTGGTCGCCTCCCGCCCCAGGCCACGACCGGTGAACTGGATGGCCGACAGCGCGATCCGGTAGGCGGCGCTCTCGTTGTCGGCGTCGACGTCCATCAACGACAGCTCGCCGACGTAACGGCCCTGCGCCCGGTCGATGATCGCGAGGTCGAGCCGGTCGGTCCGACGCGCCCGCGAGGCGCACCAGCGCAGCGCCTCTTCCCGGGTGAGGACACGGTGGGTGCCGGTCAGACGGCGGGTCTCGGCATCCTGGGTGGCCTCGTAGAAGACGTCGGCGTGCTCCTCCGCCAGCGGAACGAGGCGGACGAGGTCACCGGTGAGCGTCGGTTTGTCGCGCAGCGCGCTCGAATCGATCATCGGTCGGGGCTCCGGTCATCATGGGCGAGTGAGCGGGGATCGCCGGGTCGGTCGGACGGATGGGATGTTCACCAGGGCTCGGGGTTGCGGTCCGAAAGGACCATATGTAGGACGCCCGACACACGTGACGCAAGCCCGGCTCCCCTTCGGCTTGCCCTCGCTCCCCCCGTTCACGCGATGCCGCCGTGTTCTAGGGTTCGGAGAGTCCCGGCCCCGCCGGACCCGCCGGGCTCCGCGACGGAGGCGACGACCGTCGTCTGGGGCCCCACCCGAAGGAGGAACCGGTGTCCACACACCCCCAGGCTCCCGCGCGGCCGGACGCGGTGGCGCGCCGGGCGCGCGCCGCCGTCGTCGTGCTGTTCCTGGTCAACGGCTTCACCTACACCAACGTGGTGCCGTGGCTGCCCGCCATCAAGGACGACCTGGGACTCTCCAACGTCGCGCTGGGCACCGCGATCGCCGCGATGCCGCTGGGGGCGCTGCTGACCGGCATGCTCGCCGGGCCGCTCATCGCCCGGTTCGGCAGCGGGCGGGTGTCGGTGGCCACCGGCCTGCTCGGCGCCCTGCTGCTCCCGCTGGTCGCCCTCGCCCCCAACTGGGGGGTCCTGGCCGTGGCCCTGTTCGGCCTGGGGTGCGCGGACGCCTGGATGGACTCGGCGATGAACTCCCACGGGCTGCGGGTGCAACGCCGCTACGGCCGGTCGATCATCAACACCTTCCACGCCGTGTGGAGCGTGGGCGCGGTGGGCGGCGGCCTGCTGGGAGCGTCAATGGCCGGCCTGGGGGTTCCGCTCCCCGCGCACCTCGGCGGCGTCGCGATCCTGTTGGCCGTTCTCTCCCTCACGGCGGCGCGGATGCTGCTGCCCGGCCCCGAGCACGCGGAACGCTCCGACGGTTCGCACGCCCCGGCCCCCGGCGAGGTGCTGCGGCTGCTGCGTCGCGCGGCCGGCCTCCTGCTCGCCTTGAGCGTGCTGTTGATGATGTCGGCCGCGGTCGAGGACGCCGCGGCGTCCTGGGGGGCGGTCTACATGCGCGACGAGCTCATGGCCACGGCCTTCCTGGCCGGCCTGCCCTTCGTGGCGTGCCAGGCGTTGATGACGGTGGGACGCCTCGTCGGCGACCGGCTGACCGACCGGTTCGGGGCCGTGGCGGTCGCGCGCACGGGACTGCTGCTGTCCGCGGCCGGGCTGGGGGCGGCGCTGCTGTTCCCCAGCCCCTGGACGACGATCGCCGGTTTCGGCCTGACCGGTCTGGGGGTGGCGACGTTGTTCCCGTTGACCCTCACCGCGGCCGGTGAGATCCCGGGGGTGCGCAGCGGCGACGGGGTGACCATCGTGGCCTGGCTGGCGCGTGTCGGCTTCCTGTGCTTCCCGCCCCTGGTGGGACTGGTCGCCGACTCCGCCTCGCTGCGTGTCGGGTTGGTCGCGATCCCCCTGGCGGCGCTCATCGGGGCGGCCCTGGCCGGGGCGCTACGCCCCCGGACCTCGACCGGGGCCGCCGCCTGAGGCCCACGGGGCCGCCCCGGGCGCGAGGTCGGGCGCCGGCGCGGACGGCCGGGGCTCAGCAGGTGCCGAGCATGTCCGCCAGCGCCGCGTGGTCCCGCGCCGCCAGCGGCAGGTCATAGCGGTGGGAGACGTCGATGTAGGCGATGGCGTAGGAGCACTGGTAGTCGGCGTGGGGGCGCCACTCGCCGGGACCGGAGTCGCTCTTCTCCCGGTTGGCCGGACCGTAGGCGGCGACCAGGTTGTCGGGGTCGTTGGCGAACTCGATCCGGCGTTCCCGGTCCCACTCGTCGGCTCCCATCCGCCAGGCCAGCGACAGCGGGACCACGTGGTCGATCTGCACCTGCTGGGGGTCCTCGCTGGTGAACTCGACGCGGTCGCCGGTGTAGGGGTCGTCGAGCACGCCCGCGAGGACCTTGCACTCCTCGTCGGTGCGCACCTGGTCGAGGTCGCGCGCCAGTATGTCGTTACGGGTGGAGCAGCCGTTGCCGTCGGTGTCGATCCACCCGTGGCCGAACTCCTCGCGTTCGTAGTCGCCCCGGGGGGCGGGCTCGGCGGTGGGGATGGCGGCCAGGAGGTCGGCCGCCCGTTCCGCCTCGGCCGAGGAGCCCGGAGCCGGGGAGGCCGGGGAGGCGGGTCCGCCCCCGTCCCCGGCGAGGTCGCGCAGCAGGCCGAGCGGATCCCGTCCGGTGAGCAGGGCCGCCAATCCGACCAGGGCCACGACGACGGCCAGCGCGGCGACCACCCCCGCCGGTCGTCGGCATCCGGAGCGTCGGTCACGGGACGGGACGGCCATGATGGTCACTCACCTCGACGGCGCGGGCTCGGGGACGGGGATGGACGCGCCGATGATCATGAGCATGCCGGATCCGCGCTCCCTCCGGTAGCCGCCGAAGGGTGCTCCTGCTCTCACCCCTCCCCGGCCCGGGCCACCGGCCCCGAGGGGGGAGTCTCGGCGCCCTCGTCCGCCGGCTCCTCCTCCTGCCGTTGCTCCTCGCCCTCCTGCCGTTGCTCCTCGCCGGTGGGGACCGCGGCGGCGACCGTTTCGCCCCGCTCCGGGCGGTCGTTTTCGGGCGCGGGTTCCACGTCGGCCTCGCCCTCCTCCCCGGCCACGCTCTGCAACGCCTTCTCGCGCCGCTCCACCAGACGCGCGGCGCGGGCGTGCCGCCGGGCGGCGATCTCGGCGCGCGCCGTCGCGGTCGTCTCGGTGGGCCACATCGCGTCGATCTCGGCGTTGAGGGACGACCCCACGAGGACGGCCAGGGCCATGACCCACAACCAGGCCAGGATCGCGATCGGCGCCGCGAGCGAACCGTAGATGGTGACCTGGCCGAAGGAGGCGTCGAGGTACAGGCGCAACAGCACCGACCCCGCCAGCAGGACCAGGACGGCGACCACCGCGCCGGGCAGGTGACGCCAGACGGGGGTGCGCACCGGAACGCTCAGCGTGTACAGCCCGACCAGGCACAGCAGGGACAGCGCGACGACCCCGGGCCAGTAGGCCAGGTGGAGGTGGTCGGCGGTCATCGGCAGCAGGTCGCGGACGAGCTCCGGCCCGGCCACGATCGCGGGCAGCACGACCAGGGCGAACAGCAGGCCGCCGAGGTAGCCGACGAACGCCAGGGCGCGCTGGCGGAAGTAGCCGCGCAGTTCCTCCAGACCGTAGGCGATCGTGATGGACTCGATGAACACGTTCATGGCGCGCGACCCCGACCACAGGGAGACCAGGAACGTCACCGAGATCGCGCCGCCCTGCGCGCCGGCCAGGAAATCGTCGACGAGGGGGGTGACCACGGTGTCGACGGTGTCGGTGGTCAGCGCGGTGGCGGCGAGCTCCAAGATCCACTCGCGCACCCCCAGGACCGTCTCGGCGCCCAGCAGCGGACGGAGGTGGCCGAGCGCGCCGACCAGACCGAGGAGCAGGGCGGGCAGTGACAGCAACGAGAAGAACGCCGACTCGGCGGCCAGCCCGACCACCCGGGTGCGGGAGGCAGAGGCCGCGGTACGTGCGACGAGGGAGACCACGGCGCCCAGCCGCGGGTTACGGATGCACAGATCGTCCAGATAGCGCCGGGCCCGTTCCGCGAGAACTCGCACACCGTCCAACCTAGCCGCCGGCTCCCGCCTCGGCGTCCGACCTGTCGATCCTCCCGGTTCCGATGACAAAACGTGACCCTATTTCCTACTTACTTTACCGGTTATACGTGATGTGCTTCACCGACAGGCGGGACGGCCCGCGCCTGGACAAAGGATTCCTCCGCGTGCCATTGTCGAGACCATGACCACTGTTTTGGACCCGATGCTCTGCGTGCGCCGGCACGTGGACTTTCTGCGGGTCCGCAGTGCCATCTGTCGCAACGTCGGCTGACTCCACCGCCGCACTGTCTCCACCCGCCCGCACCCTGGGGCGTATGCGGCGCCGACGTTGCCCTCCGCCTCGCACGACCCCGACTCCGCCACAACGAGGTGCGGATCCTGGGGCCGGTGGGGTGCGCGTCGGCCGACGCGCCCCGCGACCCGCTCGGAGGACCCCGCGATGCCTCCCGCATCCGCAAAGACCAGCCCCACGACCTCACGGCCGCGCCGTGGCGAGGGTCAATGGGCTCTCGGCTACCGCGAACCGCTCAACAAGAACGAAGAGAACAAGAAGAACGACGACGGCCTCAACGTCCGTCAACGCATCATCGACATCTACTCCCGCGCCGGATTCGACTCGATCGACCCCGCCGACCTGCGCGGACGGTTCCGCTGGTACGGCCTGTACACCCAACGCGCCCCGGGCATCGACGGCGGCAAGACCGCCGTCTTGGAGCCCGAGGAGCTCGACGACCGCTACTTCATGCTGCGCGTGCGCATCGACGGCGGCCGGCTCACCGTCGCGCAGCTCCGCGCCATCGCCGAGGTGTCCACGGCCTACGGTCGCGACACCGCCGACATCACCGACCGGCAGAACGTCCAGTTGCACTGGGTGCGCATCGAGGACGTCCCGGCGATCTGGGAGAAGCTGGAGGCCGTCGGGCTGTCCACCACCGAGGCGTGCGGTGACACCCCCCGCGTCATCCTGGGCTGTCCGCTCGCCGGGATCGCCGAAGAGGAGGTCATCGACGCCAGCGAGCAGATCCAGCAGATCTACGACGAGCACATCGGCAGCCCCCTCTTCTCCAACCTGCCGCGCAAGTTCAAGACCTCCATCGCCGGCTGCTCGGTCCACTGCGTCAACCACGAGATCAACGACGTCGCCTTCGTCGGGGTGATCGGACCCGACGGAACACCCGGATACGACCTGTTCGTCGGTGGCGGCCTGTCGACGAACCCGATGTTCGCCCAGCGGCTCGGCGTCTTCGTCCGCCCCGATCAGGTCAGCGAGGTCTGGGCGGGGGTCTGCTCGGTCTTCCGCGACTACGGCTACCGCCGGCTGCGCCACCGCGCGCGGATCAAGTTCCTGGTCAAGGACTGGGGGACGGCGAAGTTCCGCGAGGTGCTGGAGAAGGAGTACCTGGGCTACGCGCTGCCCGACGGCCCCGCCCCCGAGCTCGACCCCGGCCTGCGCCGCGACCACGTGGGCGTGCACCGCCAGCGCGACGGCCGCTACTACGTGGGCTTCGCCCCGAAGGTGGGCCGCGTCTCGGGGACCACGCTGGCGCGCATCGCCGACATCGCCGAGGCCCACGGTTCCGACCGGGTGCACACCACGGCCGACCAGAAGCTGGTCATCCTCGACATCGACGAGGAGCGGGTGGACTCGGCCGTCTCCGCCCTGGAGGCCGAGGGACTCCAGGTCAACCCCGGCACGTTCCGCCGCCAGACGATGGCCTGCACCGGCATCGAGTTCTGCAAGCTGGCGATCGTGGAGACCAAGGCGCGCGGCGCCACCCTGATCGAGGAGCTCGAACGGCGGCTGCCCGACTTCCCCGAACCGATCACGATCAACCTCAACGGCTGCCCCAACTCCTGCGCGCGCATCCAGGTCGCCGACATCGGGCTGAAAGGACAGCTCGTCACCAACGCCGCCGGCGAACAGGTCGAGGGCTACCAGGTGCACCTGGGCGGCGGCATGGGGCTCAACGCCGCCTTCGGCCGCAAGGTCCGCGGCCTGAAGACGACCGCCGAGGAGCTGCCGGACTACGTCGAGCGCGTGCTGCGCCGCTACCTGGAGCAGAAGGAGGACGGCGAGGCGTTCGCGCAGTGGGTGACGCGCGCCGGCGAGGGGGATCTGAAGTGAGCGAACGCGCCGCTCCCTACTACTGCCCCTACTGCGGGGACGAGGACCTGGTGCCCCACGAGGGCGACGCGCACAAGGGCGCGGGTTCCGCGTGGGCCTGCGGCGGCTGCGCGCGGGTCTTTCGAGTGAAGTTCGTCGGCCTACAGGGCATCGCCGCCAGGCCGGCCGGTGGCATACAGACGGGTGGGAACGCATGAACGTCACAGTGGACGGCGAGAGCCTGGCCACGCGCGCGGCGGCCGAGCTGGAGGAGGCCAGCGCGCAGGAGATCATCGAGTGGGCCGCCGACACCTTCGGCGACAGGCTGTGCATGACCTCGTCGATGGCCGACGCGCTCATGGTCGACCTGGTGTCCAAGGTCGTGCCCGGAATCGACGTCATCTTCCTCGACACCGGTTACCACTTCGCCGAGACGATCGGCACCCGTGACGCGGTCGAGGCGGTCTACCCGATCAACCTGATCAACGTCGAACCCCGGCGTACCGTCGCCGAGCAGGACCGCGACCTCGGTCCCCGGCTGCACGGCCGCAACCCCAACATCTGCTGCTACCTGCGCAAGGTCGAGCCGCTGCAACGCGCCCTGGAGCCCTACGACGCCTGGCTGAGCGGGCTGCGCCGGGACGAGGCGGTCACCCGGCGCGACATCGGCGTGGTGCAGTGGGACGCCCGCCGCCAGATGGTCAAGGTCAACCCCATCGCGCGGTGGACCCAGGCCGACGTGGACGCCTACATGGCCGAGCACGGCGTCATGGTCAACCCGTTGCAGTACGACGGGTACCCGTCGATCGGCTGCGCGCCGTGCACCCGGCGGGTGGAGGCGGGCGCCGACCCCCGCAGCGGACGCTGGGCGGGCACCGGCAAGACCGAATGCGGAATCCACCTGTGAGCGCGGCGGGACACGCCCAGGGCCCGCCGCTGGTCGCGGTGGCCCACGGCAGCAGGGACGCGCGCTCCTCGCGCGCCGTCGAGGCGCTGTTCGCGCGGGTGCGCCGGCTGCGCCCGGGCCTGGACGTGCGCGTGGCCTACCTCGACCATGTCGCGCCGGACCCGCGCGCGGCCGTGGCCTCGCTGGCCGCCGAGGGCGCGGGGGCGGCCGTCGTGCTGCCCGCGCTGCTCACCGCGGCCTATCACAGCAAGGTCGACCTACCGCGGGAGCTGGCCGCGGCGCGGGCGGCCTGGCCGTGGCTGCGCCTCGGCTACGCCGCCACGCTGGGACCGCACCCGTTGCTGCTGGAGGCGGTCGAGCGGCGGCTGGCGGAGGCCGGCGTCACCGCGGCGCCCGACACCGCGCTGGTCCTCGCCTCGGCGGGCTCCAGTGACGCCACCGCCAACGCCGTGATCACCCGGGCGGCGCAGACGTTGGCGGAGCGCGGACCGTGGCTCCGCGTGGTCGCGGCCCACGCCTCGGCGGCCTCGCCCACGCCGGGCGAGGCCGTGGCGCGGTTGCGCGCGCAGGGTGCGCCCCGGATCGTGGTCGCCACCTACCTGCTCGCACCGGGGTACTTCGGCGACCTGGTCGCCGAGCAGTCCCTGGCCGCGGGCGCCGACACGGTGTCGGCGGCGCTCGGCGACGCCCCCGAGGTCGCCCGGGTCGCGCTGCACCGCTACGACGAGGCGCTGCATCGGGTTCCGGACGAGGGGGCGGTGGTCCCCTAGGAGTCCGAGCGCGCCGCCGCGGGCACCCGTTCCCTGGGGGGCGGGTGCCCGCGGCGTCAGGGGGGACGTCTCCTACCGAATCCGGTTCGGTCGCGGGCGGAGTGCCGGTTACGCTGAGGCGATCCGTCCGCTCGCCCCCGAGGAGGGTCCCATGCCCGCCACACATGAAGTGTTCAACCAGCCCTCACCGCTGGAGGGCCACGACGTCGCCGCCGAGCCCGCGCTGCTCGAAGGAGTGCGGCGCGAGGGCGCCGGATGGGCGATGGAGGAGCTCCACGAGTTGGGCCGGATGGCCGGCGGCGCCGCCGCGCAGGCCTGGGCCGAACAGGCCAACGTCAACGAACCGGTGCTGCGCACCCACGACCGCTACGGTCACCGCGTCGACGAGGTCGACTTCCACCCCGCCTGGCACGTGCTCGTCGACACCGCCGTCACCCACGGCCTGCACGCCGCCCCCTGGGCCGACGAGCGGACCGGCGCCCACGTGGCGCGCGCGGCGAAGTTCTACGTGTGGTCGCAGGTGGAGGCCGGCCACGGGTGCCCGATATCGATGACCTACGCCGCGGTCCCGGCGCTTCGCCACGCCCCCGAACTGGCGGCCCGCTACGAACCGCTGCTCACCTCCCGCGAGTACGACTTCGGGCTGCGCCCGCCGCTGGGCAAACGGGGCCTGCTCGCCGGAATGTCGATGACGGAGAAGCAGGGCGGATCCGACGTGCGCGCCAACACCACCCGCGCCGTCGCCGGCGGCCCCGACGGGGCCTACCGGCTCACCGGCCACAAGTGGTTCACCAGCGCTCCCATGGGGGACCTGTTCCTCACCCTGGCCCAGACCCCCGAGGGGCTGTCGTGTTTCCTGGTGCCGCGCGTGCTGGAGGACGGCACCCGCAACTCGTTGTCCATCCAACGCCTCAAGGACAAACTGGGCAACCGGTCCAACGCCTCGGCGGAGCTGGAGTACGACGGCGCGCTCGGCTGGCTCGTGGGTGAACCCGGACGAGGCGTGCGCACGATCATCGAGATGGTCAACGGCACCCGCCTGGACTGCGTGATCGGTTCGGCGGCGGGAATGCGGGCCGGGCTGGTGCAGGCACTGCACCACGCGCGCGGGCGCCGGGCGTTCGGGGCCGCCCTCGTCGACCAGCCGCTGATGCGCAACGTGCTGGCCGACCTGGCCCTGGAGTCGGAGGCGGCGACCACGCTGATGCTGCGCCTGGCCGGAGCCGCCGACCGGGCGATCCTCGGCGACAGTGAGGAGGCCGCGTTCCGCCGGCTGGCGGTGGCCGCGGGCAAGTTCTGGGTCACCAAGCGTCACCCCGCGCACGCGGCCGAGGCGCTGGAATGCCTGGGCGGCAACGGCTACGTCGAGGAGTCCGGCATGCCCCGGCTGTTCCGCGAGTCGCCGCTCAACTCGATCTGGGAGGGGTCGGGCAATGTCGCGGCACTGGACGTGCTGCGCGCGATGGCCCGCGAGCCGCACAGCCTGGAGGCGTTCCTGTCCGAACTGGCCGCCGCGGAGGGCGCCGACGCCCGTCTCGACGCGGCCGTCAAACGGCTGCACGCCGAGCTGTCGGACCTGGAGGCCGCCGAGTACCGCGCTCGCGCGGTCGTCCAGTCGATGGTGCTGTGTCTCCAGGGCGCGCTGCTGGTACGGCACGCCCCCGCCGCCGTGGCCGACGCCTTCGTCGGCTCGCGCCTGGCCGGGGAGTGGGGCCACGTCTTCGGCACGTTGCCGCGCGGCACCGACGTCGCGGCCATCATCGAACGCGCCCGTCCCCGGGCCTAGGCGTACCGACCTGAGAGGCGGGTGAGAGGGACGGCGGGAGGGGGCTCCCTCCCGCCCCGGCCGGACCACAAGGCGCGACGGCCGCCCTCCGCTCCCCCCGGCGAAGCGCAGGGCGGGCCGTCACGCCTCCCTCCCCATCCGCCCTCCGTCCCCCTCCTTTTCGGATTCGGCGCGTCCGATCAGGGGTATCGAAACCGTCACTCAGGGTCACCGGAGGGGCGGAGACAGGGGATGACCAGCAAAGCCAGGCACGATCCGGTGTCGATCGCACGCAAACCGGCATACTCCCCCGGCGATGACGGAAGAACCTCCTCATCACGGAGGCCTGAGAAAGAGATAGCGACGCACATGGTGGACGTCTGGCCCGGAACCCCGTACCCGCTCGGAGCCACCTACGACGGCTCCGGAACCAACTTCTCCCTGTTCTCCGAGGCCGCGCACCGAGTCGAGTTGTGCCTGTTCGACGACCACGGAGCCCAGACCCGCGTCCCCCTGACCGAGAACGACGGGTTCGTCTGGCACGGCTACCTTCCCGGCGTCGGCCCGGGGCAGCGCTACGGCTACCGGGTGCACGGTCCCTACGACCCCGCCGCGGGGCTGCGCTGCAACCCCAACAAGCTGCTCGTCGATCCCTACGCCAAGGCCATCGACGGAACCCTGTCGTGGCACGAGTCGCTGTTCGGCTACCACTTCGACGACCCCTCGCGGCGCAACGACCGCGACTCCGCGCCGTTCGTGCCCAAGTGCGTGGTGGTCAGCCCCTTCTTCGACTGGGGCAACGAGAACCGGCCCAACATCCCCTACCACGAGACGGTGGTCTACGAGGCGCACGTGCGCGGACTGACCATGCGCCACCCCGACATCCCCGAACGGCTGCGCGGGACCTACGCCGGGCTCGCCCACCCGGTCATGGTCGACTACCTCACCACGTTGGGCGTGACCGCGGTGGAACTGATGCCGGTCCACCACTTCGTCCCCGAGCACGCCCTGGTCGCCCGCGGCCTGACCAACTACTGGGGGTACAACACCCTGGCCTTCCTCGCGCCGCACAGCGGGTACGCCGCGACCGGTTCCCGCGGCGAGCAGGTGCAGGAGTTCAAGGCGATGGTCAAGGCGCTGCACGAGGCCGGCATCGAGGTGATCCTCGACGTCGTCTACAACCACACCGCCGAGGGCGACCACATGGGACCGACCCTGTCCCTGCGCGGCATCGACAACCTCACCTACTACCGCGTACGCGACGACGACCGGCGCTACTACCTCGACTACACCGGCTGCGGCAACAGCCTCAACGTGCGCCACCCGCACTCGTTGCAGCTCATCATGGACTCGCTGCGCTACTGGGTGCTGGAGATGCACGTCGACGGGTTCCGGTTCGACCTGGCCTCGGCGCTGGCCCGGGAGTTCCACGACGTCGACCGGCTGAGCACGTTCTTCGACATCGTGCAGCAGGACCCGGTGATCTCACAGGTCAAGCTGATCGCCGAGCCCTGGGACGTGGGGCCCGGCGGCTACCAGGTGGGCAACTTCCCCCCGCTGTGGACGGAGTGGAACGGCAAGTACCGCGACACCGTCCGCGACTTCTGGCGCGGCCACCCGGTCCTGCCCGAACTGGGGTCGCGCCTGACCGGCTCCAGCGACCTGTACCAGGACGACGGACGCCGGCCGGTCGCCTCGATCAACTTCGTCACCTGCCACGACGGTTTCACCCTCGCCGACCTCGTCTCCTACAACGACAAGCACAACCTCGCCAACGGCGAGGACAACCGCGACGGCAGCGACGACAACCGGTCGTGGAACCACGGCGTCGAGGGGCCCACCGACGACCCGGCGGTGGTGACCCTGCGCCGTCGCCAGGTCCGCAACATCCTGGCCACCCTCATGCTGTCCCAGGGGGTGCCGATGCTGCTGCACGGAGACGAGATCGGCCGCACCCAGGCCGGCAACAACAACGCCTACTGCCAGGACAACGAGGTCTCCTGGATCGACTGGAAGGCCGCCCGCAAGGAGGAGGAGCTGCTGGAGTTCGTCCGCGGGCTGGCCAAGCTGCGCCGCGAGCATCCGGTGTTCCGGCGCCGCAGGTTCTTCCAGGGACGGCCGCCGCGCGAGGGGGAGCAGCGCGACATCGCCTGGCTGCGGCCCGACGGCTCGCTGATGGAGGACGCCGACTGGGGCCGTGGCGGGCGCGAGCTGGGGGTGTTCCTCAACGGCGACGCCATCACCGAACCCGATCCGCGTGGCCGGACCGTGCGCGACGACTCCTTCCTGCTGCTGCTCAACGCCGGCGACCGGGCCGTCGACTTCGCGATCCCTGGCAGGGAGTACGGCACCACCTGGGAGACCGTGCTGGACACCGCCGAACCCGACGTCCAGGACCGTCCCCTCCTCGCGGCCTCGGGCCGGCTGCGCGTCATCGACCGGGCCCTGGTGCTGTTGCGGCGGGTGTCCCACGCGGGGCGCTGAACCGACCCGGCCGGCGCGCCGCGGGGTTCCCCGGACCGCCGCGAGGCCCACCGCTACCCTCGGTGGACATGAGCCCTACCGACACCACGCCCCCCCGGTTCTCCCGTCTGCTGCCCACCCCCGGCGGCGAGGTCGACCTGGCGACGGTCTACGCCTATCCCGAGGGAATGGGCCGCCCCTGGGTGCGCGCGAACATGGTCTCCAGCGCCGACGGCGGCGCCTGGGGCGCGTCGGGGCGGACCGCCGAGCTGTCCTCGCCCGCCGACCGCGCGGTGATGGGCGTGCTCCGCGGGCTGGCCGACGTCGTCCTGGCCGGGGCCGCGACCGCCCGGATCGAGGGCTACCGGCCGGTGCGTCCGCGTGAGGTGTGGTCCCAGCTGCGGGCCGGCCGTCCGGCCACCCCGCCGATCGCCGTGGTGACCCGCACGTTGGAGCTCCATCCGGACCTGTTGACCAAGGCGCCCCCGCAGTCCCGCACGATCGTGTTCACCACCGAGTCGGCGCCGGCCGAACGGCGGGCCTGGGCCGCCGAGCACGCCGACCTGGTGGTGGCCGGCGGGGATCGGGTCGAGCCGGGGGCGATCCTCTCCGCGCTCGCCGAGCGCGGCCTGTACCGGGTCCTCACCGAGGGAGGGCCGCACCTGCTGGCGGAGCTGTCGGCGGCCGACGCCGTGGACGAGCTGTGCTTGACGGTGAGCCCCCACCTGGTGGGGCCGTCCGCGGCGCGCATCGTCGCCGGGGACGCGCCCTCTCACACCCGGCTGCTGCGCCTGGAACACCTTCTGGAGGCCGAGGGCGCCCTGTTCGCGCGCTACACGCGTGAATGACGACCACGTTCAGGTCATCCTCAAACCGGACTTTTGACGGGTTACGGAACAGGCAGCAATTAACCTCCCAGAGATATCCGAATTCGGATGAGTAACAATCACGCATAAAGCAACGGTCAACCGGACATACCCGCTGTGTAAGAGAGCGATGGCGACGTCCGCCATGACGGGGTGGGCAGGAAGCGGCCCACCGCCCGCCGCGGGGTGGCACCCCCTCAGGACACCACGCCGACGCAGGGAGGTCCCACCACGCGAAGGCGTGGTCCGGGCGAGAGGATGAGCGTAGTGCCGACGTCCGAAAAGGGCTCCCCACCGGTCTACCGGGAGATCGCCGAGGCGTTGCGCTCGGCCATCCTCTCGGGAGAGCTCTCCGACGGAGACCGGATACCGGGCGAGAACGAACTGATGAAGCGGTACGGGGTCGCCCGCGCCACGGCCCGCCAGGCCCTGGCCCTCCTCGTCAACGAGGGCATCGCGGTGGCCGTCCGCGGATCCGGCGTCTACGTGCGGGGGTTCCGTCCGCTACGCCGGCACGGCCCGCGCCGCCTGTCCCGGGAGCTGTGGGGTGAGGGACGGGTCATCTGGCAGGCCGATGCCGGCGATCGGGCATTCCAGGTCGAGGACGTCCGGGTCCGCGAAACCGACGCCCCCCGCCACGTGGCCCGGGCGTTGACGCTGCCGGAGAAGGAACGGGTCGTCGAACGCCGCCGTCGCTATCTCGTGGAGGAACGGCCGTTACAGATCGCCACCTCCTACCTGCCGGCCAAGCTGGTGGCGGGCTCGCCGATCACCGAAGTCGACAGCGGTCCCGGCGGCATCTACGCCCGCCTCGCCGAACTGGGCCACGCCCCCGCCCACTTCACCGAGGAGATCCGCGTGCGCATGCCGACGCCGGCGGAGCGGGAGGAGTTACGGCTTCCCGCCGGCACCCCCGTGATCGACGTCGTGCGCACCGCGCTGACCGCCGACCACCGTCCCGTGGAGCTCAACGAGATGGTCCTGGACGGCTCGGCCTACGTGCTGCACTACGACTTCGACGCCTGAGCCCCCCAGAGGTGCGGCGCGGCCGTGGCGCCCTTCTACAGGAAATGGACATTCAAGGGGATACCGGTTGACGGGCCGGTGGTTCTGTGTCGATATAAAAGAGCCGGTTCTCTAGAGAGCCGCCTCGTGTCCCCGGACGACTCCGAGTCACGAGGGAGGGGCCGCGCGCGGTGGGCCGGGGAGGACGGCCCCGGCCCACCGCAGCGGACCGGATCAGCCTCGCCCGCCCCGTCCACGCGCCTGAGCGGTCACCAGGACGGCCAGGCCGAGAAGGATCACGGCCACCCCCAGGCCACCGCCCACAACGGGCAGGACGTCGCTGGAGGAGGTCGCCATCCAACGCGCCAACGCCAGGCCGAGCAGTCCGGCCGTCGCCAACCCGCACAGGCCGATCAGCGTGACCACCGCCAGCAGCGCCCCGTCCCCCAAGGGGCGAGGACGCGGCGTCGCGGCGACGGGCATCGCGCGGAGAACACGGACGGCACGGGGGGCACGAGAGGGGGCCACGGATGCGGGAGCGGACGGGAAGGACTCCGGCACGGGCGGCCTTCCTGGCCAAGGCCACCCAGGGATCATCGGTCGTCGTTGCAGGACTTGTCGATACGGAACGAGCACGGTCGCACTCCCTGCCGGTTTCGACGTTTCGTCCCGCCCTACCCGATTGGGTAAAGGAAGAACTTCTCACCCGCCAGGAAACCGGAAAAGGTGGACGGCTCCGCTCACCGCTCGGACGGCGCCCCGGCTCCACTGCGCGACGGACGGTGGGGAACGGGACGATCCCGCGCCGCCCAAGGTAGCGTCGCCTGTATGGACGAACCAAGGACACCGGTCGACCGGACCGAGGAGGAATGGCGCGAGCGGCTCACCCCGGAGGAGTACGCGGTGCTCCGCGAGGGTGCCACGGAGCGCCCGTGGAGCGGGGAGTACGTCTCGACCACGGTCAGCGGAGTCTACCGCTGCCGGGCCTGTGGCGCCGAACTGTTCCGCTCGAAAGAGAAGTTCGAGTCGCACTGTGGCTGGCCGAGCTTCTATGATCCCGCCGACAGCTCTGCGGTAACCCTGCATGAGGACCGATCGCTTGGCATGATACGTACCGAAGTGCGTTGTGCCCGCTGTGCGTCCCATCTCGGTCACGTCTTCCACGGGGAGGGTTACCCCACCCCGACCGATGACCGTTACTGCATCAACTCCATAGCCCTGACCCTGGAGGCGGACGGCCCAGTGGCATAACATCCTCGTTCATCAGACGGTGCCGGACCGGGTCGGGCGACCGCGACACCGCGGGCCCGACCACCGCGCCACCGCCCCGTGCCCGGCCGCCCCAGGTCCCCTCCGTATGGCTTCTCGACGAAAGCTCCCCATGACCGACGACCATTCCCCTGATCTCCCTCCCCGACCGCGCCTGCGCATGGCCCGCGGCTCGGCCCCCTGGTTGGTACCCGCCTGCGCGGCCGCCGGTGCCGCGGTCCTGAGCGCCCGCGGGTCGCGCGCGCGCACCGCCCTCGCCGTGTCGACGGTCGGCCTGGCGGCCGGCATGGCGTGGTTCTTCCGTGACCCCGAGCGCGGTCCGGCCAGTGGGCGGATCCTCTCGGCGGCGGACGGCGTCGTGCAGACGATCGACACCCAGCCCGACGGCCGGACCCGGGTGGCGGTCTTCATGAACCCGCTCAACGTCCACGTCAACCGCGCACCGCTGGCGGGCGTGGTGACCAGAGTGGAACACCGGCCGGGGGGCTTCCGTCCCGCTTTCGACAAAGACAGCGAGCGCAATGAACGCGTCATCTGGACCTTCGACACCGAGATCGGTGAGGTCACGGTCATTCAGATCGCCGGGGCGATGGTCCGGCGTATCGTCCCGTATTTCGGCGTCGGGCAGAAGGTGGAGCAGGGCGAGAGGATCGGCCTCATCCGCTTCGGTTCGCGCGTCGACGTGTACATGCCAGCAGGAATCGCCCCTGCCGTCGAGGTCGGCCAGAAGGTCCGAGCCGGCGAGACCCGACTTGACCGCGACTGACGAGAGGCTGGCCGCGGCCGTCACCGGCCACGAGCCGGCGCCGCGGCTGCGACTGGTCCTCGCCGACTACTTCACCCTGGGCAACGCGCTGTGCGGCTTCATGGCCGTCTGGCAGCTCGCCTCGGCGCAGGTCGACCAGTTCTCGGCCGGCGTGCACGGGCCGCTACAGCGCGGTGACGTGGCCGCGGCCGTGGTCCTGCTGCTGATCGCGGCCGTCTGCGACCTCTTCGACGGCCGTGTCGCGCGCAAGCTCGGTGGCAGTGGGATGGGCGCGGAACTGGACAACCTCGCCGACGTGATCAGCTTCGGCTTCGCCCCGGCGTTCTTCGTGATCGCCTGGGGCACGCTGGCCTCCGACGAGGGTGGTCTGCTCCCGATCGCGGCGGCGGCGGCCGTCCTGCTCGCGGTCGTGGTGCGCCTGGCCCGTTTCTCCTGCCAGGCGCCCGGAGACCACTACTTCACCGGGCTGCCCAGCCCGTTCGGGGCGATGGCCGTCATCACCGTCGTGCTGCTCGACCCCCCCGTGTACCTCGGGGTGGCGGCGATCTTCCTCGTCGCCTGGCTCATGGTCAGCCGGGTGGAGTACCCCAAGCCGCGGGGACGCACGGCGTTCGCGGTGCTCGCCTGGATCCTGGGCAGCGTGGGCTGCCTCACCGCCTGGGCGGTCAACGCCCCGGCCGGCGACGCGCTGCTGTACTCGGGGTCCAGCCTCGTGCTGGTGCTGATCCTGGCCATCCCGTTCTACGTGCTCGTGACGCGCCGACGCGCTGGACGGCCCGGCGAACACCCGGTGCCCTCCGCACGGAAGGGCTGACCCTCCGGCCCGCCCCCCCGAAGGGGCGGACCGGAAAGACGCAGAAAAAGGGGGCGCACCCGTACGGGTGCGCCCCCTCGGCGTGGAAGCCGGGTGTCCCTCGCCCTTGTCAGTCGACGACGCGGTGCTTGGCGACGTGGTGCCGTCCCTGCGGGGCCCGCGGAGGCTCCCCGCCGTTACGGCGACGCATGATCTTGCGCACGCGCACGACGATGAACCAGACGAACAGCACCGCGATGACGACGAGGACGGCGTTGCTGATGACGCCGCTCCACTCCTCCAGGACCGGCTTGATCGCCGGACCGAAGGCGTAGCCCAAGCCGATCCACAACCCGTTCCACACGGCGCTGCCGACGAAGGTGTAGAGCGAGAACCGCCAGAACGGCATCCGCTCGATACCCGCCGGGATGGAGATGAAGCTCCGTACCAGAGGCACGCAACGGCCGATCAGGACGGCGATGCCCCCCCAACGGGAGAAGAACGCCTCGGCCTTGTAGAAGTCCTCCACCTCCAGCAGAGGGGTCTTCTCCACCAGCCACTTGGTCCGCTCTCGGCCCAGCAACGCCCCCAGCGCGTAGAACCCCCAGGCGCCGACCAGGGCGCCGAGCGTGGCCGCCAGGATCGCCAGCCACAGGTTCATCTTGCCGTCGTAGGCGAGGAAGCCCGCTCCGGGCAGCACCGCCTCACTGGGCATCGGGGGGAAGAACGTCTCAATGAGAAGGGCGAGGCCGACACCGAGCTCGCCCAGGTCTGTCATCAGGCCGAGCACCCAGCCGATGAATCCCTCGTACCCCTCGGAAGGGTCGATGGACGTCGACGTGGTGGACGCGGCGAGCGACGTAGACCAGTCCACAGGTCCCATATTCCTCTTTGATCTCTATGAAGCGGGAAGGGGGGTAATAGCGCGTCTTCCGATCGACGCGGAGATAAGCAAAAAGCTCCGGCCGCCGGGCACGGGTGCCGCACGACGACCGGAGCCGCATTCCCGGAATTATAGGGCCGTGACACCGGTCGTGGCGTCGGTTGCATGCCACGCTCGAAGCACGACCGCTGCCCACGAGGTTAGGGCAGCGCCTCGACCAGTTCGGCCACGCTCTTGCGCCGCCCCGTGTAGAAGGGGACCTCCAGACGGGTGTGCCGACGGGCCTCGGCTCCGCGCAGGTGGCGCATCAGGTCGACGATACGGTGCAGCTCCTGCCCCTCGAAGGCCAGCAGCCACTCGTAGTCGCTGAGCGCGAACGTGGAGACGGTGTTGGCCCGCACATCGGGGTAGGGCGCGGCCATCCGGCCGTGCTCGGCGAGCATGGCGCGGCGCTCCTCGTCGGGCAGCAGGTACCACTCGTAGGAGCGCACGAAGGGGTAGACGCAGATGTAGTCGCGCGGTTCCTCACCGGCCAGGAAGGCCGGCACGTGGCCGCGGTTGAACTCCGCCGGCCGGTGCATGCCCACGACCGACCACACCGGGGCGCTCGCCCGGCCCAGGGCGGTGCGCCGGAAGGACGCGTACATCTCCTGGAGCGCGTCGGGGGTCTCGGCGATCCACCAGAACATCACATCGGCGTCGGCGCGGAACCCCTGCACGTCGTAGGAGCCGCGGGTGGTGACCCCCTTCTCGGCCGCGGCGTCGAACAGGCGGGTGACCTCCTCGACCGCCGCGACGCGGTCGAGCTCGCCGAGGTCGCCGACCTTGAAGACCGACCACATGGTGTAGCGGATGAGCTTGTTCAGCTCTTCGGCGTCGGAGGCGCCGTTGTGGCTCTCGTGCCCCGTCGTCACGTGGAACTCCCTTGTCGGTTCGATATCGGTGATGGCTGAGCGCCGTGACCGGCGTCAGTCGGAGAGCGCGGGTCCGGCGCCGTGCGCCACCCGCTCGGTCAGGACGGTCGTCAGCGTGCGGGCCGCCTCGGTGGCGCTCGCGACGCAGGCCGGGATGCCCACACCGTCGTAGGCGGCGCCGCACAGGGCCAGGCCGGGGTGCGCGGCCACGGCCGTGCGGGCCCGGGCGATCCGGGCCTCGTGCCCCACCGTGTACTGGGGCAGGCCGGCCTGCCACCGGGTGACCCGCTGCTCGACGGGCGGCCGGCCGATGCCGCAGATGTCGGCGAGGTCGGCGACCGCCAGCGCGGCCAGCTCCTCGTCGGAGTGCTGGAGCGTCTCCTCCTCGCCCACTCGTCCGATGGAGCAGCGCACGAGCACGGTCTCCTCGTCGGGGTGGGCCGCGCGCAGCGCCTCGGCCAGCCAGGGCCACTTGACGCTGCTGAAGGTGACGGCCTTGATCGTCCGTCCCTCCAGCGCCGGCACCAGGAAGCCGCTGCCCTTCGGCGGCGCGGCGAAGTCCCGCGCCCGGTAGGCCAGCGTGATGACGGCCATGCTGGCGTAGCCGATCCGTTCGAGCTCGCGCGCCGCCTCGGGCACCTCCACGCGCAGCAGCCGGGCGGCCTCGGGGGCGGGACAGGCCAGGACGACCGCGTCGGCCGCGACGGCGCGCTCCGCCCCGGGAGGGCCGGCGACGATCCGCCAGCCCGCGCCGTCACGTCGCAGCTCGCGCACCGGGGTCGAGGTCTCGACCGCGCCGCCCGCCGCCGTCACGCGGTCGACGAGCGCGTCGATGAGGGTGGCCAGACCGCCCCGCAGGGTGGCGAACACCGGACCGGGGGCCGCGTCCCTCGCCTTGGCCGCCTGCTCCTCCTTGATCTCGCGCACGGCGGCCATCAGGGACCGCCGGGTACGCGCGGCCGGCACGATCTGAGGGAGCGCCGCCTCAAGCGACAGGCGGTCGGCGCGGCCCGCGTAGACGCCGCCCAGCATCGGTTCGACGAGGCGGTCGACCACCTCGGACCCCATGCGGACGCCGATGTAGGTGGCCACCGGGACGTCTGCGTGGATGGTCGTGGCCGGCCAGACCAGGTCGCGCGCCGCGCGCAGCGTGCCCGTCCACGACAGGACGCCGCTGCGGGCCAGCGCGGTCAGGCCGCCCGGGACCCCCATGAGGTGCCCACTGGGAAAGTCGCGCAGCGCGCCCCTGCTGTACAGACGCGCCGGCGCGGGGGCCGGATGGGTGAGCCGATCGCCCAGCCCCAGGTCCGCGACGAGCTCCAAGGCCTCGGGGCGGCGGGTGAGGATGGACTCGGCCCCCGAGTCCACCGGGACCCCGGCCACCGGGGAGCTGTGGAGCTTGCCGCCCGGTCGCGGTGCGGACTCCAGCACGGTGACCCGGGACCCGGTTTCGATGAGGCGATGGGCCGCGGTCAATCCGGACAGTCCGCCACCGACGACCACGACGTGCGGTTTCGTCTCCATGCCCCCAGCTTTCCAGATGGTTTCGTGTCCTCGTCCGCACCCCGCCATCTGCGCGCGTTCCTGGTGCGCGGGTGCTGACGGGGTGCCGTGAACCCGGCCCCTCCGATGTGATGTGAGCGTTATCCGAGGGCCGCAACGGTCTCACCCCGTGGCACGTCGAAGCCGCATGAACCTGTGTGTGGGAGCCCTGCACGGCCGTCGCCGAGCCGTCGCGCTCGCCTGTCTGACGCTGGCAACCGCCCTGCTGGCGGGCTGTTCGGAGAGCCGGTCGAATCTCGGGACGGCCTCCGTTCCCGACGCCGCGATGGAGGCGGCACCCCCCGAGGGAGGGGCCGACGGCGCCGCCGCCGGGGCCGCTTCCGACCTCTCTGTCGACGTGAGCGAACGCACAGTGATCTCCACCGCGTCGCTGTCGGTGGAGGTCTCCGACGTCGAGGACGCCTCCGAGCGGGCCGTCGAGCGGGTGGTGGCCGCGGGCGGTCACGTCGCCGCGGAGACCGCCTACTCCGACGGGGGCGAGCTCCCCAGCGCGTCATTGACCCTCAAGGTCCCCCAGGACGGTTACGAGGAGGCGCTGGAGGAGCTGGCGGAACTGGGCGACCTGCGGAGCCTGGAGCGGCAGGTCGAGGACGTGACCGAGGAGGTGGCCGACGTCGACAGCCGGGTGGAGTCGGCCGAGGCCTCGCTCGCGCGACTGCGGGACCTCCTGGAGGAGGCAGGGACCGTCGAGGAGGTGCTGGCGGTCGAGGCCGAGATCGGGACACGCCAGGGCGAACTGGAGGCGTTGCAGGCCCGGCAGGAGGCCCTGGCCGGGCAGACCGCCTACGGCACGATCGAACTGTCCCTGGTCGGACCGGCCTCCGCGACCGACGTGGACCCGTCAGGGTTCGGCGACGGGTTCGCGGCGGGGGTGCAGGCGCTCCAGACGTTGCTGCGCGGCATCGCGGTCCTCGTGGGCTGGCTGCTGCCGTTCCTGCCCCTGGTCGCGCTGGGCGGCGTACCGGTGTGGCTGCTGCTGCGGCGCGGGCGTCGCCCGGCCCGGGACGCCGCCCCCGGCCACGCGGACGTGGCCGCCGACGACGAGGCGGCCCCCGCTCCGCCCGAACGGGAGGAGGGGTGAGCGCGGGGTCCGGCCGCGCGCCGTCCGCGGCCGGACCCCGCGCCTCAGCGAGCCGTCTCCTGGTGCACGAAGTCGGTCAGGCGGGCCAGCTTGTCCGGGTCGGTCGTCGGCAGCACGCCGTGACCCAGGTTGAAAATGTGTCCCTCGGCCGCCCGCGCGCGGGAGAGCACGTCGCGGGTGCGCTCGGCGACCACCTCCCACGGCGCGAAGAGCGTGGCCGGATCAAGGTTGCCCTGGAGAGCGGTGCCGGCCTGGACCCGCTGGGCCGCGCGGTCGAGCGGAACCCGCCAGTCGACCCCGACCACGTCGGCCCCGGCCTCGCCGAGCAGGCCCAGCAGCTCTCCCGTGCCCACGCCGAAGTGGATGCGCGGCACGTTGAGCTCGCCCAGCTTGGCGAAGATCCACTTGGTGTAGGGCAGCACGCCGGCGCGGTAGTCCTCGGGGCTGAGCGCGCCCACCCAGGAGTCGAACAGCTGCACGGCGCTGGCCCCCGCCGCCACCTGGACCCTGAGGAACTCCAGGGTGATGGCCGACAGACGCTGCATCAGCTCGGCCCACACGTCGGGCTCGCCGTACATCATGGCCTTGGTGTGTTCGTGGTTCTTGGACGGCCCTCCCTCGATGAGGTAGGAGGCCAGGGTGAAGGGGCCACCCGCGAACCCGATGAGCGGGCGGTCGGCCAACTCGCCGACGAGCTCGCCGACCGCCTCGGTGACGAACGGGATGTCGTCAGGTTCGAGGTCGCGCAGGCGCTTGATCGCGTCAAGGTCGCGGATCGGCTCGGCGACCACCGGGCCGACGCCGCTCTTGATGTCGAGATCGACACCGATGGCCTTCAGGGGCACCACGATGTCGCTGAAGTAGATGGCCGCGTCCACCTCGTAGCGGCGCACCGGCTGCATCGTGATCTCGACGATCATGTCGGGCCGCGCACACGCCTCCAGCATCGGGACGTCGGCGCGGACTCTGCGGTATTCGGGCAAGGAGCGGCCCGCCTGGCGCATGAACCACACCGGCGTGTGGGACACCGGCAGGCGCTGGCAGGCGCGGAGAAATGGAGAGTCTTGCAGCGTCACACCATTGATCGTGCCACGCCTTCCGAGCCTGTCGCGCCCCGATCGGGGCAGACGGGGCGCGAAGCGGCCGGAACCGATGGGCCCCGGGCGGGACACGCCGGCCCCGTGGACATCCCAAGATCATCACAAAACACCGACACGCCGGAAAAGCTCCCCGGAACCCGACGTGACTCGTGCCACCGTCGTGTGCGTGCCCACCCGGCGCGTGGAGTGAGGTCCGGCCTGCGCGGCGGTGGCCGTGAACTCCGCCGTGCCCGCGGGCCCGCCGGCCTCGCGGCCGGTGGCACGAAGTGGAGATTCCAAGATTAAGGCTGACGTTTCCATCATGCCCCCTGCCGTTAGGGACGATGACGCGCCTCCCTCGTTCCGGCGCGCGGTCGAGAGTCTGCGCGAACCCGTGGTGCGCCCCGAGATCGCGCTCGAGGACATCCCCGCCCCCCGGCGACTCGCCCCCCACGCCGTCGCGATGTCGGCGACCGTGACGGTCGACGACGACGACATCGCGTTGGGGCGGCTCATCGTCCTGTACGACCCGGAGGGAACCCGTGACTGGCCCGGCCCGTTCCGGGTGGTCGCCTACGTCAGCGCCGAACTCGAACCCGAGATCTCGACCGACCCGTTGCTGGGGCAGGTGGCCTGGAGCTGGCTGACCGAGGCGTTGAGCGGGCACGGGGCCGACCAGCGCGAACTCAGCGGAACCGTGACCCGCGCCACCACCGAGGGCTTCGGCGCCAAGTCCGGCCAGCCCACGACGACGGAGCTGGAGCTTCGGGCCTCCTGGTCCCCCCTCTCCGAGGACCTGTCCGGGCACATGTCGGCCTGGTTGGCCCTGCTGTCGGCGACCGCGGGCCTGCCCCCGGTGGACGTGACCGACATCAGCCAACGCCGGCCCCGCCACGACTGACCGAGCCGCGCAGCGGCGTCGGGGGAGCTCGGGGAGGAGAACGGGAGAGGGCGGGGCACCAGGGCCTGAGCGCTCCGAGGGACCTCGGTGTTCGCCTGCCCACCGGGCGGAGCACATACCGTAGTGCTGTGTCGAACGTGCTGAACTCCAAGACAGGTGACCAAGATCCCGGCTCCTCCCCGGAACGTCCGACCGGGGAAGCCCCGTTACTCCGGGAGCCGCGGGAGGGCCTGCCCCCGGTCGTCGGGGACGCGGCGCGCCTGGAACAGGTCGTCGAGGCGTTCGGCGCGGGACGGGGCCCCGTGGCGGTGGACGCCGAACGCGCCTCGGGGTACCGCTACGGACAGCGCGCCTACCTGGTCCAGCTCCGCCGGGCCGGGGCGGGAACGGCACTGATCGACCCGATCCCCTGTGACGACCTGACGGAGCTCAACGCGGCCATCGCCGACGCGGAGATGGTGCTGCACGCGGCGCACCAGGACCTGCCCTGCCTGACGGAACTGCACCTGCGTCCCGCCCGGTTGTTCGACACCGAGCTGGCCGGACGACTGCTCGGCTACCAACGGGTGGGACTGGGCGCCATGGTCGAGCGCGTGCTGGGAATGCGCCTGGCCAAGGAGCACTCCGCCGTGGACTGGTCGGTCCGCCCCCTGCCGGAGGACTGGCTGCGCTACGCGGCGCTGGACGTCGAGGTCCTGGTGGAGCTGCGGGACGCGCTGGAGGAGGAGCTGGCCGCGGCGGGGAAGCTGGAGTGGGCGCGCGAGGAGTTCGCCGCGGTGCTGGCGGCGCCCCCGAAGGAGCCCCGCCCCGACCCCTGGAGGCGGACCTCGGGCATCCACCGCGTCCGCAACCAGCGTGGGCTGGGCGTGGTGCGGGAGCTGTGGTCCGAACGCGACCGCATCGCGTGTGAACGGGACCTGTCGCCGGGGCGGGTGGTCCCCGACGCGGGTATCGTCGAGGCGGCGCTGGCGATGCCCCGCACCGCCCAGGACCTCGCCGCGATCAAGCCGTTCGGTGTCCGGCTGGCCCGCCGTTACATCCCGGTGTGGATCAAGGCGATCAACCGGGTGCGGGACATGTCCGTCGCCGAGCTGCCCCGGCCGAGCGCCCCGGGTGACGGTCCTCCCCCGGTGAACCGTTGGGCCGACCGCGATCCGGTGGCGGCGCGGCGGTTGGAGGCGGCTCGCTCGGTGGTGAGTTCCATCGCCGAACGTGTCACCATGCCGACGGAGAACCTGCTCCAGCCGGACGCCGTGCGCAGGCTGGCGTGGGCGCCGCCGCGTCCCTTGGACGAGGCTGCGGTCGCCCAGCACCTGCGGGGTAACAACGCGCGCGAGTGGCAGGTGGGGTTGACCACGGTCGCGCTCACGGAAGCACTTCAGAAAGCCGAAAAAGGGGTCTGAACCACCCCTGAAACCGTTCAATCGCTTATTACCGTCAAGTGACACAATTCACCAGGGGGCGACGGCCTCTCCTCACGGCACGGAACCCCCTGGACGGACTAAGTTATTGAATCGTGTTGTCGCCGCTGCGAAACGGTAAGAATGCCGGGTACGTCGCTCCTCGGAGCAGTGAGGTGGTGAGCCGGGTGTCGGTGTGGCGGTCCCTGCTGCGCAAGAGCAGGCTCAGGGGCACCGGCACAGGGGTTCGGGGCACCACGGCCCCCGGCGATCCCCCTCCGGGCCAGACGCCCGCCCAGCGGGCCGCGTGGCTGGAGCGCGTCCTGCACGACCAGATCGAGCGGTTCGGAGCACAGCACCCCCGCACCATCGCCGCCCGCAACAACCTCGCCAGCAAGTACGCCCAGATCGGGCGGCGCTCCGCGGCGATCGAGCAGTTCGAGGTCGCCCTGGCCGACTCGGTGGCCGTGCTCGGTGAAGAGGACGACCAGACCGACATCATCCGGGAGAACCTCGCCTGGTGCCAGGAGGACGCCGGTCGCTTCCACGACGCCGCGACCAACTGGGAGGTCCTGCTCCAGCAGCGCCTCCAGCGGCTCGGTCCCACCGCGGTCGAGACCGTGACCGCGCGTACCCGCCTGGCCTCGGCCTATCGCCGCACCGGACGCCCCGACGCCGCGATCGCGCACTTCGAGCGCGCCATCGAGGACTCCACCGGGGCCTCCGCGGAGGAGACGGAGAGCCTGCGCATCGGGCTGGCCCTCGCCCTGCGCGGCAGCGGCAGGTTCGACGAGGCGATCCCGCAGCTGCGCATGGTGCTGGCCCAACGGCACCGGCGTCTCGGCGCCCGCCACTACGACACGCTGGCCATCCACCACCAGCTCGGGTTGGCCTACCTCCAGGCGTCACGGCCGGGCGAGGCCGTCGAGACGCTGGAACGCGCCTACCGCAACTGTCTGGCCGCGGCGGGGGACCCTGAGATCCGGCTGCTGACCATGAAGGTCCGTCGAGACCTGGCGGGCGCCTACCGCGTCGCGGGTCGGCCTCGTGACGCTGCCGCGCTGTACTGATCCCGAACGCGACCGGCCCCTCCCCCGGTATCAAGATTCTCCCGCCTGGGAAGGTTTTCCACGCATAAGGATTATTCGAGCGATCAGCGTGGAATGTTACGCACCAGTTATCGAACCGATGCGGGGCGAGGAACCGTGGATCTCCCGAGATGGCTGGGACGGATCGGTCAGACGGTGGTGGCCTTCCTGCTCGGCGCGGCCGTGTGGTCGGCCGGTCGCCCATTCATGGCCGTGGGCCTGTTCCTGCTGGTGGCGGTCGTCATCCCGCTGGTCACCTGGTGGTTCTTCGAACGGCCCGGACCGGGTCCGGACGGAGAGGCGCTACGCCGCCAGGTGGCGGATGAGGAACGTTCCCTGGCCCACCACGAGATCCTGCTCGGCCCGACACACCCCGACACCCTCACCGCGCGTAACAACCTCGCCTTCGGCTACACCCGGGTGGGGCGGCTGTGCGAGGCCATCGCCCACTACGAACTGGCGCTGACCCTGGCGATCCACACCGTCGGTCCCCGGGATCCGGAGACCCTGCTGCTGCGCCGCAACCTCGCCGACGCCTACCGCATGGCCGGGCGGTTCGCCGACGCGATCATCCAGCTCGACCTCGCCCACTGCCCCGTCCCGCACCCCCACCCGGCCGACGCGGGGGCCGATGTCCGCAGGACACCGGCCCCCGCGCGAGCGCGTGGCGGCGAGGGCGGTTCGACGGCTAGGACGCAGTGAGCAGCTGCGAGGCCGCGAGGTCGCGGTAGAGCTCGTCGGTGGCGACCAGCTCGGCGTGCGTCCCCACCGCGCGTACCCGTCCCGCCTCCATGACCACGATGCGGTCGGCGCTGGTCACCGTGGACAGCCGGTGGGCCACGACCATGACGCTGGTCTCGCGTGCCGCGTCGAGCATGACCTGCTTGAGCGCCGTCTCGTTGGCGGCGTCCAGCTGGGAGGTCGCCTCGTCCATCAGGAGCAGACGCGGGCGGCGCAGCAGCGCTCGGGCGATCGCGACACGCTGACGCTCGCCGCCGGAGATCGTGGTCCCCCGATGCCCGATGGCGCTGTCCAGGCCGTCGGGCAGACGGGCGACGAGCTCTTCCAGGCGCGCCGTGCGCACCACCGCGTCGATCTCCTCCGCCGTGGCCTGCGGCGCGGCCATGACGAGGTTCTGGCGCAGGGTGCCGTCCAGGACCGGCGCGTCCTGCTCGACGTAGCCGATCGCCGCCCGCAGCGCGGGCAGGGGCCAGTTCCGCACGTCCACCCCGTCCAGCAGCACCGCGCCCGAGGTCGCGTCGTAGAAGCGCTCCAGCAGCGAGAACACGGTCGTCTTGCCCGCGCCCGAGGGGCCGACCAGGGCGGTGAGCCCGCCCGAGGGCGCCTCGAAGGTGACACCGTGGTGGACCATGGGCGCGTCCGGCGCGTAGCGGAAGGTCACGTCGGCGAAGGCGACCGTGGCCGGGCCGTTGGAGCCGGTCGGGGACTCGGGCGCCGCGTCGACCTCCTCCCGCTCCAGGGTGGCCACCTCGTCGATGCGGTGCACCGCGGCCAGACCGCTCTGCATCTCGGTGGCCGCCTGCACCAGCATGGCCAGCGGCTCCATCAGGTAGAAGAGCAGCAGCAGGAAGGCGATGAGCGAGGAGACCTCCAGTTCCCCGGCCGCCACGCGCACCCCGCCCATCCCGAGGACGGCGAGGAAGGCGATGTTCACCGCGAAACCGGCGACCGTTCCCGACAGGGCGCTCCAGGCCGCGACCTGCACGCCCTTGCGCCAGGCCGTGTGGGCCGCCGTCTCCAGGCGTTCACCCTCGTGCCGTTCGGCCCCGCTGGCCTTGACTGTCCGGAAGGCCCCGAAGAGCCGTTCGAGCAGCGCTCCCATCTCACCGACCGCGGCCTGTCCGGCGACCGTGGCCCGGCTGATACGGGGCAGGACCACCCCCATGACCAGGCCGACGACGACCAGGACCGCCATCGTGACCCCGAACAGGATCGCGTCCATGACCGCCATGAGCACGACGCCGCCGATGAGCAGGAGCGAGCCGGTGACGACGTTGGTGAGACTGTTGGTCACCACCGATCGCAGCAGCGTGGTGTCGGAGGTGAGGCGCGAGACGAGGTCGCCCGGCTTGAGCCGGTCCACGGCTCCCACGCGCAGCCGCAACAGCCGGGTGAGGAGCTGGCGGCGGACGGTCAGCACGACGCTCTCGCCGGTGCGCCCGAGCACGTAGGCGCCCAGGGCGCTGACGAGGGCCCCGGTGAGGAGGAGCACCCCCAGCAACAGCAGCGGCCGGGTGAGCGTCTGGTCCTGCGCCAGCGCGTCGATCACCAGCTTGGCCACGAGCGGCTGGGCCAGTCCCGCCGCGCCCCCGAGGAAGGACAGGAAGCCGCCGAGAAGGAGGGCGCCGGAGTGCGGCCGGGCGTACTCCCACAGCCGGCGCAACGGCGCCTTGGGGGTGTCGGGCGGCGTCCTCCCCTCTTGCTCACCCGCGTGCTGGGCCACCTCGGTCATCTCTGCCTCCATTGTTGATCGCGCCCATCGCCTAACGGCCGTTCCGGTTCGGCCGCCTCGTCTCCGACACGGCCGGCACCTCGGACCCTTCCGACGCTTCTCCCTATTACGGACCAGTCGCCGCATCAACATCTTTACGGGGCGTCCTGACAGCTCGCTGACAGCCCGCTGACCGATCGCGTCATCTTCCGGGGCGACCTGGCGGCCCCGGGGCTCGCACCATTAGTTACCGGCGAGTAGCATGTGGGACATCAACTCACCCATCCGTTGTCGAAGGAGGGGCAATCGTGCCGCGAACTGCCCGCGATGTCGTATTTGTCGACGGGGTCCGCACCCCGTTCGGCAAGGCCGGCAAGGGCCTCTATGCCGAGACGCGCGCCGACGACCTGGTCGTGCGTGTCATCCGCGAGCTGCTGCGCCGCAACCCCGGCCTGCCGCCGGAACGTGTCGACGAGGTCGCCATCGCCGCCACCACCCAGATCGGCGACCAGGGACTGACGATCGGCCGTAGCGCAGCCCTCCTCGCCGGCCTGCCCCGCAGCGTCCCGGGGTACGCGATCGACCGCATGTGCGCCGGCGCGATGACCGCGGTCACCACCAGCGGCGCCGGCATCGCCTTCGGCGCCTACGACGTCGTCATCGCCGGCGGCGTCGAGCACATGGGCCGCCACCCGATGGGCGAGGGCGTCGACCCCAACCCGCGCTTCCTGTCGGAGAAGCTGGTCGACCCCTCCGCGCTCGTCATGGGCAACACCGCGGAGAACCTGCACGACCGCTACCCCACCATCACCAAGGAGCGCGCCGACGCCTACGCGGTGCGCAGCCAGGAGAAGGTCGCCAAGGCCTACGCCGACGGCAAGATCCAGCCCGACCTCGTCGAGATGCTGGTCCGCTCCGCCGAACAGGGCTACGGCCTGGCCACCGCGGACGAGCCCCCGCGGCCCGGCACCACCCTGGAGGCGCTGGCCTCGCTGAAGACCCCCTTCCGTCCGCACGGCCGGGTCACCGCGGGCAACTCGGCCGGCCTCAACGACGGTGCCACCGGCGCCATCATCGCCGCCGAAGAGGTGGCCGCCGAGTTGGGGCTGAACGCCCCGATGCGCCTGATCGACTTCTCCTTCGCCGGAGTGGAGCCCGAGGTCATGGGCGTCGGCCCGGTGCCGGCCACCGAGAAGCTGCTGGCCCGGCAGGGACTGACCATGGACGACATCGGCCTCATCGAGATCAACGAGGCGTTCGCGGTGCAGGTCCTGGCCTTCCTGGAACACTTCGGCATCGCCGACGACGACGCCCGGGTCAACCCCTGGGGCGGCGCGATCGCGCTGGGCCACCCGCTGGCCTCCTCGGGCGTGCGCCTGATGATGCAGCTGGCCCGCCTGTTCGCCGAGCGCACGGACGTCCGTTACGGCCTCACCACGATGTGCGTCGGCATGGGCATGGGCGGCACCGTGCTCTGGGAGAACACGAACTGGGAAGGGAACGCCAAGTGAGCAGCCCGATCGAACAGGCCCGCGCGCTGTTCGGCGACGAGATCGTCACCAAGGCCCTGGCGCGTGACGTCGAACTGCCCTACGGCGCCGGAACGGCCGTCCTCGTCACCCTGGACAACGGCCACGACCACACCAAGCCCAACACCTTCGGCCCCGGCGGCCTGCTCGCCCTGGGCGAGGCGATCGACGCCGCGGTCGCGCGCACCGACATCGCCGCCATCTGCGTCACCGGCAAGCCGTTCATCTTCGCGGTCGGCGCCGACCTCAACGGCGTCCCCAAGATCCGCACCCGCGAGCAGGCGCACGCCATCGGCAAACTCGGCCATGACGTGTTCCGCAAGCTGGGCGAGACCGACATCCCCACCTTCGCCTTCGTCAACGGCGCGGCGATGGGCGGTGGCGTCGAGGTCGCGCTGCACTGCCGGTACCGGACGATCTCCTCGGGTGTTCCGGCGGTCGCGCTGCCCGAGACCTTCCTCGGCCTGGTTCCCGGCTGGGGCGGCACCTATCTCCTGCCGAACCTGATCGGCGCCGAGAAGGCCCTGAAGGTCATCATCGAGAACCCGCTGGCGCAGAACCGCACCCTCAAGGGCCCGCAGGCCTTCGAGCTGGGCATCGCCGACGCGATGTTCGAGCCGGCCGACTTCGTCGAGGAGTCGCTGCGCTGGGCGGCCCGCGTCGTCAAGGGCGAGGTCGTCGTCGAGCGGCCCGAGGTCGACCGCGGCGAGGCGTGGGACCAGGCCGTGGGCAACGCCCGCTTCCTCGTGGAGGGCAAGCTGCACGGCGCGGCCCCGGCCCCGGTCCGCGCGCTGGACCTGGTCGCCGCGGCCAAGGACCGCACCCGCGACGAGGCCTTCGCCGCCGAGGACGAGGCGCTGGCCGACCTCCTCATGAGCGACGAGCTCAAGGCCGGGCTGTACGCCTTCGACCTGTCCCAAAAGCGCGGCCGGCGTCCCGTGGGCGCCCCCGACAAGTCCCTGGCCCGCAAGGTCACCAAGGTCGGCGTCGTCGGCGCGGGGCTGATGGCCGGACAGCTCGCCCTGCTGTTCGCCCGCCGCCTGGAGGTCCCGGTCGTCATGACCGACCTGGACCAGGAACGGCTGGACCGCGGCGTGGGCCACGTCCACGGCGAGATCGACCGGCTGCTCGCCAAGGGCCGCGTCTCCCCCGACAAGGCCAACCGGCTCAAGGCGCTGGTCACCGGTTCGCTGTCCTACGAGGCGTTCTCCGACGCCGACTTCGTCATCGAGGCCGTGTTCGAGCGGATGGACGTCAAGCAGGAGGTCTTCGCCAAGGTCGAGCAGCACGTCTCGCCCGAGGCGATCCTGGCGACGAACACCTCCTCGCTGTCCATCACCGAGATGGCGAGCGGACTGGCCCACCCCGAGCGGGTCGTCGGGTTCCACTTCTTCAACCCGGTCGCCGTGCTGCCGCTGCTGGAGATCATCCGCGGTGAGAAGACCGACGACGCCGCGCTGGCCACGGCGTTCGCCACCGCCAAGGGCCTGAAGAAGACCGCGGTCCTGGTCAAGGACGCCCCGGCGTTCGTGGTCAACCGGCTGCTCACGCTCTTCATGGGCGAGGTGCTGGCCGCGGTCGAGGAGGGCACCGCCCCCGAGGTCGCCGACCGCGCCGTGGCCCCGCTGGGGCTGCCGATGCCGCCGCTGCTGCTGCTCCAGCTCGTCGGCCCGGCCGTCGCGCTGCACGTGTCGGAGACGCTCCACGCCGCCTTCCCGGACCGTTTCACGGTCTCCGAACAGCACCGTCGCCTGGTCGAGGCGGGTAGGACCGCCGTCTTCGGACCGGACTTCCAGATCGACCCCGAGGTGCGGGCGCTGTTCGAGGGCGGGGACAAGCCCTCCTCGGAGGAGGAGATCCTGGAGCGGGCGCTGACCGCGCTGGCCCGCGAGATCCAGATCATGCTCGACGAGGGGGTCGTGGCCGAGGCCGCCGACATCGACCTGTGCCTCATCACCGGTGCCGGCTGGCCGTTCCACCTGGGGGGTATCACGCCCTACCTGGACCGCTCCGGCATCTCTGAGAAGGTCAACGGCAAGCTGTTCCACCCCGACGGTCCCAAGGCGCTGTAGGCGTCCTGTCCCGTGCGGCACGGCCCCGCCTCCCTGCCGGGGGGCGGGGCCGTCCCATGCGCGCCGTCCCACGCTCCGGCTCCCCGTTTCCGGACTCCTTCGGGACACCCTGGGGATCATCCGCCCCGGAACGGGCGGGGCGACCTATCCTGGACGCATGACCAGCCGAAACGGATCGTTCGTGGTCAAAAACCGGCTCCGGTTGACGTGGGAGGGGGCCTGGCTCACCGCCGGCTGCCTCATCTTCGTCATCGCGGGCATCGCCATGATCATCGAGGGCACGACGACCAGCGTGGTGCTCGGGATCGTCGCCGTGGTCCTGTTCGGCGGCGGGGGGTTGCTGGCCGCCAGCCGCGTCCTGTCGCGCCGCCCGGTCCTGGAGATGGACGACTCCGGCGTCTGCGTCACCGTTCCCTGGCCCCGGTCGCACGCCGACGACCACCGGCTGGACTGGGACGAGCTCGCCGGAATCACCGCCTACACCGAACGCATCGAGCACCGCGGCGCCTGCGTGCGCCACCACTACCTGGCCTTCGTGCCCCGTTCCCGGGCCGAGTCCGCCGCGGTGGACTCCGGATCCTCGGACTCCGCCGAGCGCAGCGGAGCCAGCGTCGAGTGCCCCTGGGAACTGCGCTACGCCACGCACATCCGCTCCACCTGGGACCACTCTCCCGAGGAGGTCGTGGCCCAGGCCCGCCGACACCGCCCGGACCTGCCCTTCACCGATCGGCGGGACACCTCCTCGCCCTCGTCAGGCGGCGATTCGCCGGTCCGCCGGGGCGCCAGCGGCGGCTGAACCCAACGGCTCGGGCCGGCGCGGACGGTCACGCCATCCGCGCCGGCCCGAGCCACCTCGGATCCCGCGCCGGCCGGTCAGCTCCGTCCCGACCGGACCAGCTCCTCGGAACGCGCCTCCTCGGGCGCCTCCTCCGACTCGGTGATACCGACACGGTCGTGCAGCCGGCGCAGCGGACCCGGCAGCCACCAGTTCGCCCGCCCCAGCAGGCGCATGGTGGCGGGCACCAGCAGCGCCCGCACCAGCGTCGCGTCGACGACCACCGCCATCGCCAGGCCCAGGCCGATCACCTTGAGGAACAGCAGCTCGGAGGTGCCCATGGCGGCCAGCACCACCACGAGCAGCAGCGCCGCGCTGGTGATGATGCGTCCGGTGCGCTGGAGACCGACGGCCACCGAGTGCGGGTTGTCCCCGGTGCGCAGGAACTCCTCACGGACCCGGCTGAGCAGGAACAACTCGTAGTCCATCGCCAGGCCGAACGCCACGATCAAGATGAGCACGAGATAGGTCGGGTCGAGCGTGCCCACCGGCTCGAAGCCCAGCACCCCGGCCAGGTGCCCCTCTTGGAACCCCCAGATGACGACGCCCAGCGACGCCCCCAGGGACAGCAGTCCCATGACGACGGCCTTGAGGGGCAGCACGATCGAGCCGAAGGCCAGGAACAGCAGCACCAGGGTCGCGGCGACCACGAAGACCAGGGTGGCGGGGACGGCATCGACGATCGCCTCGACGTTGTCGATCTGGCGGGCGGCGGTTCCGCCGACCAGCACCTCCTCGGCCCCCTCGGGCCCGGCCTCCGCGCGCACCTCACGCACCAGCTCGGTGGTCGCCTCGTCGTCCACCTCGCCCTCGTAGCCCACGCTGACCTCGGCGATGTCCTCGCCGGTTCGCTGCACGGCCGCCGACACCGCACCGTCCAGCCCGCCGAGGCGCTCGGCGTAGTCGGCCAGTTCGGCCTCCTCAACCGGTCCGAGAACCGCGATCTCCAACGTGTTGGCCCCTCCGGAGGGGAAGTCCTCGCTCATCATCTCGGTGGCGACCCGGCTGGGGGAGTCCTCGGGCAGGTAGCGTTGGTCGGTGGAGCCGACCTGGTAGGACGTCAGCGCGGCGGCGAAGGTCCCCAGGACCACGACGACGGCGAGCAGGTAGAGCACCGGGCGACGCATGACGCTGTGGGCCAGCCGCGCCCACGCGCCCGCCCGTTCGGCCACCGCGCCCGTCACGGTGCGCCGGGGCAGCGAAAGCCGCAGCGCGTCGATGCGGCGCCCGATGAGGGACAGCAGGGCCGGCAGCACCACCAACGCCGCGATGAGGTCGAACAGGACGACGGCGATCCCGCCCAGGCCGATGGAGCGCATGATGGGCTGCGGGAAGAACAGCAGACCGGCGAAGGCGATGAGGACGGTGACGCCGGAGAAGGCGACCGTGCGTCCGGCGGTGGCCAGGGTCACCGGAAGCGCCCGGCCGACGTCACCGGTACGGTCCAGTTCCTCACGGAAGCGGCTGACCAGGAACAGCCCGTAGTCGATCGCGAGCCCCAGGCCCAGAATCGTGGCGACGTTGACGGCGAAGACCGACACCTCGGTGACGTGGGTGAGGGCACGCAGCAGGGTCAGCGAGCCCAGGATCGCCAGGCCGCCCACGGCCAGCGGCATCAACGCGGCGACGACGCCGCCGAAGATCGCGACGAGCAGCAGGAGCAGGATCGGCAGCGAGATCAGCTCGGCGCGCACGACGTCGCTCTCGGCCTTGGCCGACAGCTCCGCCTCCACCCCGACCGGGCCGCCGACATAGGTCCGCAGCCCGTCGGCCTCCAGGTCCTCCTCGATCGCCGCGAAGGAGTCCATACGCTCCTCCTTGCTGTCACCGGCGAGGGTGATCGCCACATAGGTGGCGTGCTGATCCTCGGAGATCAGGGCGGCGCGCTGAGGCTCGGGCAGGCGCTCGTCGAGATAGCTGGTGACCGAGGCGACCTCGTCCTCGGGCAGCCCGTCGACCACGTCGCGGACGGCGGAGGTGAACTCCTCGTCGTCGGCGCGCAGGTCGTCGCTGCGGTAGAGGGCGATGACGTCGACGGCGTCGTGGCCGAGCTCCTCCTCGATGACCTCGCCGGCGCGGGTGGACTCCGCGTTGGGACTCTCGAACCCGCCGTCGCTGACCTCGTTGAAGAGCCCCGTGCCCCAGATCGCGGCGAAAGCCACGAAGAGGGCGGTGAACGCGAGAATCCACAGGCGCGCCCGATGGGTGAGGGCGCCCAGGGTGGAGAACATGAACCCGTTCCTCGGCTTCCTGTTAACGTTGGGTGAACGGCGAAAACGGTGCGAACACCGTAAGCTTACGGTGTTCACTCAAAAGGTCGCCATTCACTCACCTATGGTGTGAGGTAGGGCATGTCCGGTTCATCCGGATCAAAGTGGGCGGGATAGGTGGCTCCGGTGTACGCACACGAAGCCGGCACGGCAACACCACGGACACGCCGGGAACGGCTACGCGAGGCGACTCTCACCGAGATCAAGGAGACCGCCCGCCATCACCTGGCCGAACACGGCCCCAACGGCGTCTCCCTGCGCGCCGTGGCACGCGACATGGGCATGACCGCCCCCGGCCTCTACCGCTACTTCTCCAGCCTCGACGACCTGATGACGGCCCTACGAGCCGACTTCTTCACCGAGCTGTCACAGACCGTCACCCGGGCCGAGGAGGGCGTCGACCGCGACGACGTGGACGGGCGCATCCTGGCGTCACTGCGCGCCTTCCGCTCCTGGGCGGTCACCCACCGCGCGGAGTTCGCGCTGCTCTTCGCCTCCTCCGCCCCCGAACACCCGGTTCCACACGACAGCGCGGCCCTCGAATCCGGCCGGCGTTTCGCGGCGACCTTCCTGACCCTGTTCGACCGGCTGCTGGAGGAGCGCCGCTTCCCCCTGCCCGCCGAGGAGGACCTTCCGCCCGCGCTGGTCCGCCAGCTCGTCGCCTTCGGCGAGCAGACCCGTTTCACCACCCCCAACGCCTCCATCGGTGCGCTGCGGGTGCTCACCTCCTGCTGGGTGCGGCTCTACGGGCTGGTGTGCATGGAGGTCTTCCAGCACCTGGCGTTCTCCATGGAGGCCATGGAGCCGATGTTCGAGGCCGAGTTGCGCGACATCCTGACGGACTTGGGCGTGCAGTACCGCCCACCCACCCATTGATCACGATCCAGCCCTGAAACGGGTGCTGTACACTCACACCCCTTTGTGCCCGAATAGAGTTGATCGCCACGATTAAAGCTGTTCATGGAGAAGGAAGCTTCTTTGGACACCATCCGCGGCGGCGCCTCCCCAGGCTCCGGCCCGGACCCGATGCCCGACGACGCCCCCCGCGAAGCGCGCACCGCCGGTCCTCCCCCTCGTCTCCCCACTCCCCCGCCCCACCCGTTCCCGCCCCCCTACCTCCCACCGCATCCCGGGGCGGTCGCCCCGCCCCCGCCGCGGCCGGCTCCACCGGACCACCCGCCGGGACCGGCGCTGTGGATCAGCGCCGGCGGTGCCGCCGTCGCCTCGCTGATCTCCCTCGTCGTCTGCGTCGTCCTCGTCGCCGGCTCCCTCAGCTCTCCCGACGGCGCGACCGGCAAACCCGGCCCCGCCCACACGCTCGACCTCACCCTGGTCCAGGCGCCCGGCCCGGCCGAGATCGACCTGGCCGAGCACCCCTTCTACGCGCTGCCGGCCCCCGACGCGGCGCGCTGCTCCCCTCCCGAACTCGATCTCGACTCCGCCGGCTCGTGGGAGGCGTTCACCTCCGCGCTCGGAGCCTGCCTGGACGAGGTGTGGACGCCCCGGCTCACCGATCTCGGCCTGCGCCCGCAGGCGCCGACCTACGTCGTCCTGGAGGAACTGCCCCAGGACTGGCCCGAGGAGGACATCGAACAGGACGGTGTCACGCTCGCCTACTACGAGGAGTGGACGAACACGATCACCGTGCTGCTGCCCAGCATCCGCCAGCTCGCCGGGTACCTCGCCGCACCCGACGACGAGGGGGTCTGGGGCGCGCTGATCGCCCACGAGTACGGCCACTACCTCCAGGCCGAGCTGGGGCTGCTCGGCGTCGTCACCGAGATGGAACTCTCCGCCAAGAGTGAGAGGGCGGCCTTGGCCGTGACCCGGCGCGCCGAGCTACAGGCCGACTGCCTGGGCGGGATCGCCCTGCGGGCGTTCGACGTCTACGACGACGCGCAGGCCGAGGCGATCAACACCGACTTCAACGGCGGCGGGGACTCCGAGACCCACGGCACCACCGACAACCGCCAGCACTGGTTCGAGGAGGGCTGGGACGCCGACAGCGCGGGGGCCTGCAACACCTTCGACGCCGAGGGGCGGCTCGTGCGCTGATCCGAGCCCGCCGGACCGCGCGGCCGGGACCGCCTCGCCATCGTGGCGGCGCGGAGCGCACGCGCGGTCCCCGGGAACGGCCACCGGCAGCGCCACCGGCCGGGAGGCCCACCGCCGACCCCCAGGAGGAGCGCCGTCCCGGCCGGTGACCCCGCCCGCAAGACGTCACATCCGGGCCGCCGGCAGCCTGCGGGCCAAGAAGTCCCGGATGCGCTCCACCGTGCTGTCCAGGTGGCTCTCAAGCAGGAAGTGCCCGCCCCCGGGCACCAGGTGGATCTCGGCGTCGGGCAGGTCCCGCGCGAAGGCACGCGCGCCGTCCGGACCGAAGATACGGTCCTGCGCCCCCCATACCGCCAGCAGCGGGACGCGGCTCTCCCGGAAGTAGGCGTGCACCCGCGGGTAGAGCGGCGGGTTGGTGGCGTAGTCGCGGAAGAGGGCGAGCTGGACGAGGTCATTGCCGGGGCGGCTGATGTCACGGTGGTCGGCCGTCCAGGTGTCGGGGTCGACCAGTTCGGGGCGGTCCACCCCGTGGAGGTACTGCCAGCGGAGGGCGTCCAGTTCGAGGGCGGCACGGACCCCCGGCTCCGTCCCAGGCCCCGGGTCCTTCGCGTAGGCCCACACGGGCGCCCAGAACTCCGGGACGAACCCCTCCTCGTAGGCGTTGCCGTTCTGGGTGATCACCGCGGTGAGCGCCTCGGGGTTACGCAACGCGAGCCGCCACCCGATGGGCGCACCGTAGTCCTGCACGTACATGGCGTAGTCGGTGACACCGAGCCCGGTCAGAAGCTCCGCTGTGATGTCGGCGAGCGCGTCGAAGGTGTAGTGGAACGTGTCGGCGGGCGGGGTGTCGGAGTGGCCGAAGCCGAGGTGGTCGGGGGCGATGACGCGGAACCGGTCGGCGAGTTCGGGGATCAACCGGCGGAACATGCGTGAGCTGGTGGGGAATCCGTGCAGGAGCACCAGGGCCGGCGCGTCGCGGGGTCCGGCCTCCCGATAGAAGACGCGGTGTCCGCGCACGGCGGCGTACTGGTGGCGGATGTCCATCATGGCTAACCCTCAAAATCCCTTAAGGCGGTTATCTCTGTCCCCAGTGGACCGGATCCGAGATAACCTGTCAAGCCAACGAAGAGGGTTAGATGGGGAGGTGGGCGGACGTGATCGACGAAGGAGCGCTGCTCGAAGCGCTGAACAGCACCCCGATGGTGGACGGCCGGCCCCAGGATCTATGGGCCGATGACGCCGTACTGCGGCGATGGGCGCGAGAGCATGGCGGCCCCGCCGACACGTCGGCGCTCGACTGGCTGCGAACGACCAGGGACGTGCTCCAGACCGCCACACGCGGCCCCGTACCCGAGGCGGAGCTACAGCGGATACTCGCCGGCGTCTCCCGGCTCCCCGAGGTCGGCGGGTCAGTCCTGCGGTGGCGTCTCCAGGCACCGCCCGAGCGGCTGATCGCGGTGGAGCTGGTGCTCGCCTGGTACGACGTCCGGGAACGCAGGCCGGGCCGGTTGCGCCCCTGCGGCAACGACGAGTGCCGCCTCTTCCTCCTCGACCGCAGCCGCGCCAACACCGCCCGCTGGTGCTCGATGAAGACCTGCGGTAACCGCCTGAAGGCCCGCCGCCACCAGGAACGCGCCCGCCAGGCTCCGGCGTCCTGACGGACGCACGTGACCGCCCCCGCCGGCACGGTCCACTGCCGGGTTCGGGCGTCTTGCCCCGCCGAACACCGCGCGCCCGACGGCACCACCTGGGGCCGGCCTGTGGGCCGGGCCGGCCGCCGGACACGTCACCGTGTTCTTCCAGCCGGCCCGCGCCCGACGATGGTCACACCCACCGGCTCCGGTCGCGTCCGGGAAAAGGGCGTGTGCCGCCCCGCGCGGGAAGTCGTCGACGTGTCACGCCCACGTCAGCGCGACGGCGGTGATGACGGCCGCGCGGCGGGGCTCAGCGGTCCCGCGCCACCGCCCCGAACGGCGAAGCGCCGTTTCACGACGCCACGCCGCTCTCCTCACCGGCCCGTAAGGCCGGCGGGCGCCCCCGGGAGCCGGCCCGGCCGCCGCGACCGACCGGCCGGGCGCGGCCCCGCGCGGGGAAGGCGGCGCCGCGCCCGAAGATGGACCATCTCCCGGCCGCGGTCGGGTACCGGCCCGTGGCCACCAGGGCGAGCGGACCCCCGTCACGGGGCGGATGGTGCACCGGTCGGCCCGCTTCGGGACCGGCCGGGCAGCGGACCGTGGCGCCCGGCCGAACGCGCCGTCCGCCGACGCACGCGGATGCGCCGACCCAGGACCCGTTCCGCTCGGGCGTGACCCGCCCCCTCGATTCCGCCGGAGCATCCGGCCTTGGCCGCCCCTGCGAGGTCCGGGACGACGACGACCCCACGCGGTCCCGCTGGACGTCGGCCGGTCCGCGACGACCCACCACGGACCGTGGCGATCCGCCGGGCGCGGCCGCGCCGACGACGCGCCTAACGCCCGATCGCGTCGTAGAGCTCGCGCCAGCCCGCGAGCTTGACCCGCTCGCCACGGCCCAGCTCGGCGCCCCGGGCGGCCTCGGCCGCGTCGATCGCCAGCCAGTCCTGGTAGTCGGTCACGACGGCGCCGCGCCCCTGGAGGAGGTCGTCCAACCCGTCCAGGGCGGGCGCCTTCGCCACCAGCGTGGGAGCGTCGGCCAGCAGGGAGCGGACGGTCGCCGCGGCGTCGGACTTGTTGGTGCCGATCACCCCGGAGGCGCCGCGCTTGAGCCAGCCCGCGACGTAGTCGCCCACAACAACCTCGCCACGGCTATCGAGGACCCGGCCCTCGCTGTGGGGGACGGTGCGCGCCGACGGGTCGAAGGGCACCCCCGGCAACGGAACGCTGGCATAGCCGATCGACCGGAAGACCATCCCGACCGGCAGGGACTCGGTCTCGCCGGTCCCCACCAGGCGCCCCTCCTCGTCCAGGCGGGTCCGCTCCAGCTCGACCCCCTCGACCCGGGTGGCGCCGTGGACGGCGATCGGCCGGGTCCAGAAGCGGATCTCGATCCGGCGCGACCGGCCCAGGGGCGCGCGCCCCGCCCACGAGCCGAGGATCTCGATATTGGTGCGCGCCGCGCGGGCCGCGTGCAGCATGGCCTCGCTGTTGAGGTCCACGTCGACGTCCGCGGAGCGCACCGACACGTCGGCGTCGCGGAGACGGCCCAGTTCACGCAGCTCGTTGGCGGTGAACTTGGCCTGCATCGGGCCCCTCCGGGCGAGCAGGTGGATGCGGCGCACCCGGCTGGCCGCCAAAACGTCGAGGACCGGCTGGGGGATGTCGGTGCCCCGCAGCTCATGGGCGTCCTTGGCGAGGATGCGCACGACGTCCAGGGCGACGTTGCCCGCGCCGACCACCGCGACCTCCTCGGCGTCGAGCAGGAAGCGCTCCACCTCGGAGTCGGGGTGGCCGCAGTACCAGTTGACGAAGTCGGTGGCGGCGACACTGCCGGGCAGGTCCTCCCCCGGGACCCCCAGACGGCGGTCGACGGTGGCCCCGGTGGCGTACACGACGGCGTGATAGGCGCGGGCCAGGTCGGCCCGGGTGACGTCACGCCCGAACTCCACCCCGCCGACGAACCGCACGTCCGGGTGCTCCAGGACCCGGCGCAGCGAACGGGCCACTCCCTTGATCGAGGTGTGGTCGGGGGCGACGCCGTAACGTACCAGGCCGTAGGGGGTGGGCAGGCGATCGATGATGTCCACGGCCACGGGCTGGCGGGTCTGCCGCGTGAGGGCGTCGGCGGTGTAGATGCCCGCGGGGCCGGAACCGATCACCGCTACGCGCAGGAGGTCGGGAGTGGTCATGGTCCTATTGTCGCCCACCCCGGCCCTCGCGGTCGCGGCGGTGATCCCGTGGGCAGGGCGACGCCCCGCCCACATCGGACTACTGGGCCGGCTCGTCCTCGCGGGAACGCTCGGTGTGGCGCGCGACCGTCTCGGTGAGCTTGCGGGCGAGGTCCTGGGAGGTCAGCCCCATCTCGGCGAGGATCACGTCGCGCTTGGCGTGGTCCAGGAAGTCCTGCTCGATCCCGAAGGTGCGGACCGGGATGTCCAGGTCGGCGTCGCGCAGCGCGCGCGCCACCGCGTCGCCGACCGCGCCCACCCGGCCGTTGTCCTCGACCACGGCGACGACCCTGTGCCGGGCGGCCTCCGTGACCAGCGCCGGGTCCAGCGGCTTGACCCAGCGCGGGTCGACCACGGTCACCCCGATCCCCTGGTCGGCCAGCCGGTCGGCGGTCTCGCAGCACGTCTGGGCCATCGAGCCGACCGCGACGAGCAGCAGGTCCTCGGTCGCGCCGGTGTCGCCCGCGCGGCGCAACACGTCCATGCCGCCGGCCTTGCCGATGGCGGGGATCTCCGGGGCGACCGTGCCCTTGGGGTAGCGCACCACCGTGGGACCGTCGTCGACGGCGACCGCCTCGCGCAGCAGCTCGCGCAGCCGCTGGGCGTCGCGCGGCACGGCCAGGCCCAGGTTGGGGACCACCTGGAGGATCGACAGGTCCCACATGCCGTTGTGGCTGGCGCCGTCGTCGCCGGTGATGCCGGCGCGGTCCAGGCAGAAGGTGACGCCCTGACGGTGCAGCGCGACGTCCATCAGAACCTGGTCGAAACAGCGGTTGAGGAAGGTCGCGTAGACGGCGACGACCGGGTGCAGGCCCCCCATCGCCAGGCCCGCGGCCGAGGTCGCCGCGTGCTGCTCGGCGATGCCGACGTCGTAGACGCGGTCGGGGTAGGCCTCGGCGAACGGCGCCAGGCCCGTGGGGTGCAGCATCGCCGCGGTGATGGCGACGACGTCGTCGCGTTCGGCGCCGAGCGCGACCATCTCCTCGCCGAAGACCGAGGTCCAGCTCAGGCCGGACTTGGGCTTGGCCTCACCGGTCTCGGCGTCGAAGACGCCGGTGGCGTGGAACTGGTCCTCCTCGTGGTTCTCGGCGGGGGCGTACCCCTTGCCCTTCTGCGTGATGCAGTGGACGATGACCGGGCCGCCGAAGGCGCGGGCCCGGCGCAGCGCGCGCTCGACCGCCTGCTCGTCGTGGCCGTCGATCGGCCCGAGGTACTTCAGGCCGAGGTCCTCGAACAGCACCTGGGGCTGGATGGCGTCCTTGAGCCCCTTCTTCAGCCCGTGCAGCGCCTCGTACAACGGCGGGCCGACGACCGGCGCGCGGTTGATCGCGTTCTTGGCCATGTCGAGGACCTGCTCGTAGCCCTGGGTCATGCGCAGGGAGGCGAGGTGGTCGGCCAGGCCGCCGATCGTGGGCGAGTAGGAACGGCCGTTGTCGTTGACGACGATGACGACCCGGCGGTCGCGCCCCTCGGCGATGTTGTTGAGCGCCTCCCAGGCCATGCCGCCGGTGAGCGCGCCGTCACCGATCACGGCGACGACGGTGCGGTCGGTGCGGCCGAGCAGCTGGTTGGCCTTTGCCAGGCCGTCGGCGTAGGACAGCGCGGTGGAGGCGTGGGAGTTCTCGACGAAATCGTGCTCGGACTCGGCGCGGGAGGGGTAGCCGGACAGTCCGCCCTGCTGGCGCAGCCGGCTGAAGTCCTGCCGCCCGGTGAGCAGCTTGTGCACGTAGGACTGGTGTCCGGTGTCGAACAGGATGGGGTCACGCGGGGAGTCGAACACGCGGTGCAGGGCGATCGTCAGCTCCACGACACCCAGGTTGGGGCCGATGTGCCCCCCGGTCCGGGAGACTTCCGCGATGAGGAACTCCCGGATCTCATCCGCCAGCCGGGGGAGCCGGTCCACGGCGAGTTTCTTCAGGTCGTCCGGATTTCCGATCGACTCGAGCAGCGTCACTCTCGTCATTCCCCTCGTCTGCGGAATCTGTGGCGGGCCGACCGGTACGGTCCCGGCACGCACTGCCAACCGAGTTTAAAAGCAGCCATGGGCGTCTTTTGCCCGAACCTATCTCAATCGGACTGCGCCGTCCCCGTGTCCGTGTCGAACGCCCAACGACGCATCCGTGTCAGTTCCTCGGCGATGCCCGCCGCGCTCCAGTGCGCGTTGAGACCGCTGGGGTTGGGCAGGACCCACACCGGGGTGTCGGCGATCCGCTCCGATTGGAGGCCGACCTCCGCCCTGGGACGGCCGAACGCCTGCCGGTAGGCGGTCACCCCCAACACCCCCAAGACGGCGGGCCGGTAGGTCCTGAGACGGTCGGCCAGCACCTCGCCCCCCTCCTTCAGCTCCTCGCCGCTCAACTCGTCGGCACGCGCCGTGGCCCGCGCCACCAGGTTGGTGATGCCCAGCCCCCACCCGGGAAGCAGGTGCTGCTCCTCGGGGCGCAGCAGACGCGGGGTGAAACCCGAGGCGTGCAGCGCCGGCCAGAAGCGGTTGCCGGGCCGTGAGAAGTGGTGGCCCGTGTAGCCGGAGTACAGCCCCGGGTTGATCCCACAGAAGAGCACCCGCAGGCCGGGGGCCAGCAGGTCGGGGATCGTCGTACCGTGTGCGGCGGCCAGGTCCGCCTTCGTGGGTCGTCTCATAGGGGTTCCAGACTATGAGACGCGCCCCACCGTCGGCGCCAGGGGAATTCCCCATCACGACAACGACCGGGCCAGCAGGACGATCCCCGAGAGCGTGACCACCACCAGCAGCGCGGCGCGCAGCCGCTCGCCGTCCACGGCGCGCCGGAGGGGTCGGGACAGCAGGAACCCCGCCACCACGAACGGGACGAGCGCCACCCCCGCCACCACCTGACGGTCGGACACCTGTCCCCCCAGGGCGAGCGCGGCCAGCGAGAGCAGGGCCCCGACGGCGAAGTAGCCGGCGAGGGTCGCGCGAACGCGCGGGCCGGCCGCGTGCTGGTAGACCAGCGCGATCGGCGGCCCACCGATCGACGTCGCGGTGCCGGTGACCCCCGAGACCAGGCCGGCCAGCCCGAGGGTTCCCGGTGTGGCGCGCAGCCGGACCGCGCGCACCGTCAACGCCACCGCCACCAGGACCATCACGCCGACCACCGCCTCCAGCTCGGCGGCGGGAAGCACCGCGACGACCCAGACGCCGGGAAGGGTGCCGACCAGCCTGCCCAGCAACGCCCAGGAGAGCCCCGGCAGGTCGGCGTGGCGCCATTCGGTGCCGATCGTCAGCAGCGGCAGCACCGCCGAGACGACGAGCATCGTCCCCGGCATCAGTTCGGGGGCCAGCATCGAGACCACGGGGGCCGCGACCAGACCGACGCCCAGGCCGACACCGCCCTGCACCGCGGCCCCCACCAGGACCGCGGTGCCGGCCACGAGAAGGAAGGTGAGATCCGGCATGGGCAGCGACGCTACTCCCCCGCCCGAGGACACCTGCGGTGGGGGCGGGACCGCGGGGGCGCGCCGCGGGTGCAGGATCGGAACGTGAAGATGCTCTCCCGATGCTCCGTCCCGTCCTGTCTGCTGCTCGCGTTGCTCCTCGTGTGCGCCGGCTGCTCCCCCCGATCCGACGTGCAGCCGCCCCCGCAGGACGCCGGCTTCGACTACCAGATCGGCGGCCCCTACCCGGCGGCGCAGGACGCGCGGATCGTGATCCGGGACCGTCTGGCCGAACCGGAGCCGGGACGCTACAACATCTGCTACGTCAACGGCTACCAGGCGCAGCCCGGCGAGGAGGAGGTGTGGCGCGACGCGGACGCCGACCTGTTGCTGAGCGACGCCCAGGGCGAGCCCGTGATCGACACCGACTGGGACGAACGGCTCCTCGACCTGTCCACCCCCGAACGGCGCGACGGGATCGCGGCGATCGTCGGCGGTTGGATGCGCGGCTGCGCGCAGGCCGGTTTCGACGCCGTCGAGGTGGACAACCTCGACTCCTGGACCCGTTCGGCGGGGCTGCTCTCCCGCGAGGACGCGCTCGCCCTGGCCCGGTTGTTCGTGGAACGGGCCCACCGGGAGGGACTGGCCATCGGCCAGAAGAACGCGGCGGAGATCGCCCCGCAGGCCGCGGCGGCGGGATTCGACTTCGCCGTGACCGAGGAGTGCGCGCGCTACGACGAGTGCGCCACCTACACCGCCGCCTACCCCGGCCGGGTCCTCGACATCGAGTACCGCGAACAGGACCTGCGCCGCGCCTGCGCCGGCGCCGCCGAGGGCGCGTCGGTGATCCTGCGCGACCGCGACGTCCTGCCCGACTCCAGCGCCGGGCACACGCGCGCGACCTGCTGACCCTCGCGCGACGTGCGGAGGCACCCCCGGAGAGGAGGGTGATCCGGGGGTGCCTCGAAAGACCGGCCGGGTCCGCCGGGTGGAGGGGTGGGCGGTGGCACGGCCGGCCGGCGGCCGGGGCCGTGGGCCCCGGCGCGGTCGGGGGTCAGCCTCTGGCGTGGGCCTTGCGGCTGCGCCGGGAGACCGCGTCCAAGACGACGGCGATCAGCAGGACCACCGCGGTGATCATGTAGCGGACCGAGGAGTCCATCTGGAGCAGGTACAGCCCTGACGTGATCGCGCCCAGCACCAGACCGCCGAGCAGGGCGGAGTAGGCGCTGCCACGACCACCGAAGAGGCTGGTGCCACCGATGACCGCGGCGGCGATCGCGAGCATCAGCACGTCGCCGGCACCACTGGACTGGGTGACCGCGAACCCGCGGGAGGCCGCCAGGATGCCGCCGACCGCCGCGAGCGTCGACGCCAGGGCGAACACCGAGATGCGGATCAGGTCGACGTTGATGCCGGCGCGCCGGGCCGCCTCCGCGTTGCCGCCGACCGCGAACACCATGCGGCCGTAGCGGGTCTTGCGCAGCATCAGGTCGAACACGACCACGAAGCCGAGGAAGATGAGGAAGGCCAGCGGGATGCCCTTCCACAGGTTGAGCACGATCACCGCGCCGAACACCGGGATCGCCAGCAGCACGGTACGGACCGCGACCTCCAGCACCGACTTGGCCGGCAGGCCCGCGGCGGCGCGGCGGCGCTCGCCGAGGAAGGTGCTGGCGAAGTAGACGCCGACCGCGCCGACGGCCAGCAGCCAGCCGATCCAGGGCACGAAGTAGGTCTGGGTCAGCGACGCGATCACACCGTCGTAGGGGACGTTGATCGTGCCGTCGGAGCCGAGAAGGTAGAGCTGGACGCCCTGCCAGCCGATGAGACCGGCCAGCGTGACGACGAACGCGGGCACGCCGACCTTGGCGAAGACGGTGCCGTGCAGGACGCCGATGAGGGTGCCGCTGAGGACGGCCAGGGTGATCGCCGCGATCTCGTTGATCCCCTGGTTGACCGCGAGCACCGCGAGCACCGCGCCGGCGACGCCCGAGACCGAGCCGACCGACAGGTCGATCTCACCCAACAGCAGGACCATGATGACGCCGCACGACATCAGCCCGGTCGAGACGATCTGGAGGGTCAGGTTCGACAGGTTCTGCGGTGACAGGAAGTTGGAGTTGAGCGACTGGAAGACCACGCAGATGATGACCAGGCCGATGATGACCGGCACCGGTCCGAGCTCTCCACCACGCAACCGGCGCAGGGCGCCGGAGACCAGGCCGCTGGGCGAGGCCGCGTCCACGATCAGCCGCGGATCGCGGGCACCCACCTCCTGCTTGGCGACAGGGGTTTGCTGGGCCATCACGCCTCCTCCGATCCCGGCACCGTGACGCGACCGGCGCGACGCGACACGGGGTTGTCCGCGGCCCCCGTGATCGCGGCCACGATCTCCTCGTAAGGGGTGTCCTCCACCCGGAAGTCGCCGGCGTTGCGGCCGAGCCGCAAGACGACGGCCCGGTCGGCGACCGCGCGCACGTCGGCCATGTTGTGGCTGATCAGGATGACCCCGAGCCCCTGGTCGCGCAGCCGCTCGATGAGGTCGAGGACCTGGGCGGTCTGGGCGACGCCCAGCGCCGCGGTCGGCTCGTCCAGCATGACGACCTTGGGGTCGCCCAGCAGCGAGCGGGCGATCGCGATGATCTGGCGCTGGCCGCCCGACAGGGAGGCCACCGGCACGCGCAGGCTCGGAATGCGCACCGACAGGGAGTCGAGCAGCTCCTGGGCGCGCCGTTCCATCTCCAGTTCGTCCAGCAGACCCGCCGAGGTCCGCTCGGCACCGAGGAAGAGGTTGGCGACGATGTCCAGGTTGTCGCACAGCGCGAGGTCCTGGTAGATGGTGGCGATGCCCAGTTGCTGGGCGTCACCCGGACGGTTGACCGTGACCGGCTTGCCCTCCCAGCGGATCTCGCCGGTGTCGGCGGGGTTCACCCCGGCGATCACCTTGACCAGCGTGGACTTGCCGGCGCCGTTGTCACCGAGCAGGGCGACGACCTCGCCCGGGTGGACCCGCAGATCCACCTCGCTCAGCGCCTGAACCGCGCCGAATCGCTTGGAAATCCCGGAGAGCTCCAGGATCGGTTCGCTCATTGTTCTTCCTAACCCTCCCCCGGCAGGGGTCGACGTGCGGCGCGTTCGCCGTTGCCCGTGAGGACGCCGGGCGGGTGGGGGCCCGGCGCCCTCGGCTTTTCACGGAAGGGGGGTCACCCCTCGTTGGCCGACGTGCAGAAGTCGGTGTCGGCGTAGGCGTCGGTGCAGATCTCCTCGATGCTGTAGAAGCCGTCGGAGATCACGGTGTCCTCGATGTTGTCGATCGTCACCGCGGTCGGTTCGAGCAGGACCGAGGGGATGGTGTTGCCGTCGGCGTCGGTGACCTCGGTGACGGTGAACTCGCCGCCGCCGTCGTACTCCTCGCCCGTGGCCAGGGCGACCGCCATGCCCGCGGCGACCTGGGCCTCGGGGCGGATGGCCTTGTAGACCGTCATGTACTGGTCGCCCGCGACGATGCGCTGGATACCGGCGAGCTCGGCGTCTTGGCCGGTGACGGGGGGAAGCTCCTCGACGCCCGCGCTCTTGAGGGCGGCGATGATGCCCGCGGCCATGCCGTCGTTGGCGGAGTAGACGCCGGAGATGTTGTCGGCGCCGATGGAGGTGATGGCCTGCTCCATCTGCTGCTGGGCCTTGTCGGGCGACCAGTCGGCGGTGTCGTACTCGGCGCCGATCTCCACCTGGCCGTCGAGCACCTCGTGGGCGCCGGCCTTGAAGTCCGCGGCGTTGGGGTCGGTGGGCGAACCGTTGATCATGACGATCTCGCCCTCGTCGGCCTTCCCCTCGGCCTCGAGCGCCTCGATGAGGGCCTGCCCCTGGACCTTGCCCACCGTCTTGTTGTCGAAGGAGACGTAGTAGTCCACGCCGCCCTGGGCGAGACGGTCGTAGGCGACGACGGGCACGCCCTGGCCCTTGGCCTGCTGCACGATGCTGCCGGCCGCCTCGGCGTCGACGGCGTCGAGGACGAGCACGTCCACGCCCTCGGTGAGCATCGCCTCGGCCTGGGACTGCTGCTTGCTGGTGTCCTGGTCGGCGTTTTGGTACGAGACCTCGCACTTCTCGCACAGTTCGGCGACGGCCTCTTCGAAGTAGGGCCGGTCGAACTTCTCGTAGCGCGCCGTCTTGGACTCGGGCAGCAGCAGACCGATGGTGAAGCCCTCTTCGACCGAGGCGTTGCCTCCGGCCTCGCCCTCCCCACTGGTCGTGGTGGTCGCACCGCATCCGGCGGCGGCGAGGGTCAGGGCTGCGGCGGCGCCGACCGTGGCGCGGCGCACGAACCTGTTACGGGTGTTCAACGACTTTGACCTCCTCCAGAGGGCCGCCGAGCAAGGGGGATGCGGGGGCACCCGCTGCCACGTGGTCGGGATCACTCGGCGGTCCGGTGCGGTGAAGTCAAACCCCTCGCAACGTTGTCGTCAAGCCTTGAACACATAACTGAAACGTCACGACGGTAGTGTTCAATCTTTAAACACAGTGAACACGCAGGTCAGAGCGGTCACCCCCAGGTTGTGAAGTTCTGTTAGGGGGCCGAATTTTTACCTTATGGATTCACCCATTGTGGACAGGGCGAGTCGCAGCGCGCCCCGCAACGCCGCCCGAGCGCCCAGCTCCCCCCGGACGACGCGCACGTCGCGAAGTGCGCTGCCCAGCGTCCCCAGCTCCATGGCCCGGCGCATCGGCTCCAGGAACAGCTCCTCGGCGTCGGCCAGCTCCCCGCCGACGACGACCATCTGCGGGTTGAACATGTTCACGACGATCGCCACGCCACGGCCCAGCGCCGCACCGGCCTCGGCGACGATGCGACGGCATCCCGGATCGGCGTCGCGCGCCGCGGCCACAACGTCGCCCAGCGTCGCCAGGTCCTCCACGTGCCCCAGTTGCGGCAGCATCGCCAACAGGTAGGGCTCCCCCACGAGGGTCTCCAGGCATCCCCGGTTGCCGCACCGGCACACCTGCCCCCGCTCGTCGAGGCCGATATGCCCGATCTCGCCGGCCGTCCCCCCCGCCCCGCGGAAAAGGCGGCCCGAAACGAGGAGTCCGGCCCCCACCCCCTGGGACAGGCTGACATGGATGACGTGCTCGCGCCCGCGCGCCACCCCTTCGGCGGCCTCGGCGAGAACGGCCAGGTTCGCGTCGTTCTCGACGGCCACCGGGAGCCCGAGCCGCTCGGCCAGTTCCTCCCCCGGGCGCGCGCCGGCCCAGCGCGGCATGCAGGTGATGGTCCCGATCTCTCCGCTGACGGCGTCGACCGGCCCCGGCACGGCCGCCGCGACCCCGATGACCGTGGAGTGGTCGATCCGCGCCTGGGTGAGCAGGGTCTCGACGAGCCACACCGCGCGGCGCACACCCCGGCCGGCGTCGGAGGCGACGTCGTAGACGATCGTCTCCTCCAGCAGCGTGCGCCCCTGACTGTCCCCCAACGCGACCGTGATCCGGGAGAACGCGAAGTCGATGCCCACGACCACGCCCGGCGGTCTCACCAGGGTGACCGCGCGGGCGCGGCGGCCGTTCGAGGAGGTCTCGCGCACCGAGACCGTCCCCAGGCTCCGCAGGTCGCGCACGATGTTGGAGACGCTCGCCGCCGACAGGCCGGTGGCCCGCGCGATCTCGGCCTGGGTCATCGTGCCCGCGGCGCGCAGCGCCTCGACGACCCGCTGCCGGTTGGCCTGTCGCAACGCGGCCTGGGAACCGGGGGTGACCTCCGCGTCCGTCGCCAACGGGCCTCCTGAGCGTGCCGATCCGTGTGTTCGCTGCTGAAAGGGAGCTTACAAGCCTTGAACTCACGTGGCGCTGGCCGGCCCCACACGGCATTCGGGCCGCGTGGGGCCGCGAACGGGGTCAGGCGGTGACGATCACACCGTAGAAGCGGCCCAGCGTGGCGGCGGCCGACAGCGCGAGCTGCGCCGACTCGATCGGGTGGCCGCGCAGGAACTCGGTCACGGTCTCCAGCCCACGGCGCAACCGGCCGCGCTTGGGCTGGGGGCGGGCGACCTCCTCCTCGATGTGGCTCACCGCGCTGACGTAGTCGGCCTGGTCGACCTGGTCCAGGCGAAGGTCCTCCAGCGCGTCCCACATGTGCTGGACCAACGCCAGCGCCTCGGCCGAGGAGAGCGCGTGCCCGGCCGCCTGGCGCACCTGGCCCTGCGCCCCGATGACGAACTGACCGCCCGGCCCCTCGTTGTTGATGACCGTGTTGTAGTTGGTGGTCATACCGCCGGATTCCCCGGCCTGGCTCCCGCCGTTCACGGTTCCCCCGATCCCTCGACGTCGTGGCGAACCCCGGCGCCCCACGGCGGGCACCCCGGCTCACCGACCCGGTCTCCCCCGAGTACCGGAAAGACGACTATATTCGAACTCGTGTTCGAATCGCAATGGCGATTAGGCTACCGTCCGTGCTCACCCTGCCCGCCGACCCCGCGCTCGCGACCCACCTGGCCCGCCTGGTGGGCGCGGCCCCGCCCCGGGCCGGAGGGCGCCGCGTCCTCGCGCTCGAAGGCCGCTCCGGCTCCGGCAAGAGCCACGTCGCCGCGCTGCTGGCCGACCGGCTGGGCTGGCCGGTGATCCACATGGACGACCTGTACCCCGGCTGGGACGGGCTCGACGCCGGTGTCGCCCTGGCGCGCGCGTGGGTGATCGCACCGCTGCTGCGCGGCGCGGAGCCCCGGTGGCGGCGTTACGACTGGTCGGCCGGCGAGTTCCGGGAATGGCACCACACACCCGTGCGCGACACCCTCGTCGTCGAGGGGTGCGGCAGCGGCGCGCGGGAGCTGCGCCCGCACCTGTCCCTCCTGGCCTGGATCGAGGCCCCCGCTCCGGTGCGCGCGGCCCGGCTCGACCTGCGCGACGACGCCGTCGCCTACGCGCCGCACCGGAGGGCCTGGGCGGAGCGCGAGTTCCGTTTCCACACCCGAAACGGCCTCCCCGCGGCCGCCGACCTGCGCATCGACAACCCCGATCCGGCACCGTGAGCGCCCATGATCCCGCGCGGGGTGTTGCGCCCGCCCCCGCCCGGGGCAGAGGCTGGGGGCACCTGATGCGGGAGGCGTCCCGCGCGCAGAGGAGGACACGATGTTGTACGGCGCCGAGCACGTCAAGCGCTACATCGAGACCAACGGTGAAGAGGGACACGACTGGCAGGGCACCACCACCCTGATCCTGACCACGACCGGCCGCAAGTCGGGCAAGCCGCGCAGCACCCCGCTGATCTACCGGACCGACGGGGACGACTACGTCGTCGTCGCCTCCAACGGGGGCGCCACCGAGCACCCCCTGTGGTACCGCAACCTGCTGGCGGACCCCGAGGTCACGGTCCAGGTCAAGGGCGACCGGTTCAGGGCGCGCGCTCGCACCGCGAGCGAGGAGGAGAAGACGCGGCTGTGGCCGCGGATGGCGGCCACCTGGCCCGCCTACGACGAGTATCAGACCAAGACCGACCGATCCATCCCTGTTGTGATCCTGCAACGGGAGAAGTAGGCGAGACGGGCGGCGGGGCGTCCCGCCGCCCGGTTTTCGCGGTCTCCCTCCCCAGGCCGGATCCGGCCACCTCGCGTCACAGCACTCCCTCACGTCACCGGCGTCCCAGCCCGGGAACAGGGATTTCTCGATATTTCCCCCTTCTGCTCCACCGTCCGCCGTTCTTCGCCCGGCGCAGACGCCCACCCCTTACCCGTTTTCCCGCCACTGGCCTCACCAGCGCATTTCCCCCTCCTCCCGTTCCCTACCTGGACTGTTGCTCTACGACTAATACGCGCCTTAGCCTTACGCCGGAATGTCGGGTGCCATAAAGGCACCCGTGCCATCACCAATGGAATAGAGGTGACCGGCCCATGCAAAAGGAACAGGGCAAGCGCCGGAAATACGCGCCGCCCAGGCTGACGGAAATGGGCGCCTTCAAGAAGGCCACCGGATACAACGCGATCAACAAGTTGGAGATCATCTTCATCTGGCCGCGGCTCTTCAACTAAAGCGATCGCTCGGCATTCGGCAAGGTCCAGTATCCGGAGGAAAAGTGGTCGGTCACATCGGTTCGTATTTCGTCGTTCTGCCGGACGTCGCCCTCCCGGTCTCCGTGACCGGTCGCCTGCCGGCCGACGCCGAACGGCTGGCCGACCACCCCTCCGGACGTCCCTGGATCCTGGGCCGGCTCCCGGCCGAACAGGTCAGGACGGTGGTGGCGGGCGAGCGGCGTCTCATGCTCATCGGCCGCTGCCCGGTCCCCACGCGAAGGCTGGAAGAGGAAATCGCCCGGCTCGGCGACGTCTCCGCCCTGGACCGGATCGCGCGCTCGCTCCCCGGCAGCCTCCACCTCGTCGCGGCCTTCGGCGGACGCATCCGGGTGCAGGGCAGCGCCAGCGGACTACGGCGGGTCTTCCACGCCACCGCGGCCGAAACGACGGTCATCGCCTCGGACCGCTCCGACGTCCTGGCCGCCGCGACCGGCGCCGCCCCCGACCCCACGGTGCTGGCCCTGCGGATGCTCAACACCCTCGCGCACCCCCTCGGCGACTCCTCCGTGTGGAGCGGGGTCACGGCGGTCCCCTCCGACCACTACCTCGACCTGGCCGCGGACGGCGACGGCCACCGGGTGACCCGTTGGTGGGTCCCCCCGGAGGCGCACCTGGACCTTCCCGCCGGGGCCGACGCCCTGCGCGCGGCGCTCACCGAGGCGGTGGACGTGCGCACCCGCGACGGCCTCGTCATCAGCACGGACCTGTCCGGCGGTTTCGACTCGACGCCGCTGTGCTACCTGGCCTCCCTGGGCCCCGCCAAGGTCGTCGGCGTGACGATGACCAGCGACCTCGACAGCGACGACGACCTGCACTGGGCGCGCATCGCCCTGCGGGCGATGCCCACGATCGAACACGTCATCCAGCCGGAACGCAGCCTGCCCTCGTTCTACTCGGGCCTGTACGACGTGCCGGCGCTCATGGACGAGCCCTCCGCCGCCTTCATGAGCACGGCACGGGCCATGGCCCGCCTGGAACTCGCGCGGGAGTACGGCTCCCGGGTGCACCTGGACGGCCTGGGCGGCGACCAGCTCCTGATGGGACCGCCCGTCCTCTACCACGATCTGATGCGCAGCCGCCCGCTGCTGGCCGCGCGACGACTGCGCGGGTACGGGCTGTTGGGCCGGGTCCCGATGGGCGTGCTGACCGCCGCCATGGCCGACCGGCGCGGTTACCGGGAGTGGTTCGACGACGCCCGCGCGCGGCTGCTGTCGGGGCGTCCGCCCGGCCCCGGCGACCTGTTCGGCTGGGACATGCTCCCCGTGATCCCGCCCTGGTTCACCGGCGAGGCCAGGGAGGCGATCGTCGGGCACTTCGAACGGGCCCGCGACCACGCCCGGCCGCTGGCGAAGAGCCGCGGCCGCCACGCCGACCTGGCCGCGGTCCGCACGGCAGGCCGCGAGGTGCGCGTCCTGCACCAGATCGGCCTGCCGGACGGCCCGAGCGCCGACTCCCCCTTCCTCGACGACCGCGTGGTGGAGGCCTGCCTGAGCCTGCGCACCGAGGAGCGGATCACCCCCTTCGAGTTCAAACCCCTGATGAAGGCCGCGATGTCCGGTCTCCTCCCGGACGAGTTCCTGCGCCGCCGGACCAAGACCGACGGGTCGACACTCGCGGCCGAGGGGTTCGCGCACAACCGTGACGAGATAACCGGGGTGTGGGAGGACTCCCGACTGGCGCGCATGGGACTGATCGATCCAGCCCCCCTCCTGGAGCTGACGGCCGGGTCCTACACTCCCGACGACCATGATTGGAGCATGGAGATGACCCTGGCCTGCGAACTGTGGCTGCGTTCCCGGGAGCGCGGATGACAGGGGGGACGGCCGAGAACGCGCGGGCCCTGGTGCGGCTGCACCCGGAGGTCTCGATGGCCGACACTGACTACGGGCTGGTGCTGCTGGACCGGCGGGACGGCAGGTACTGGCAGCTCAACTCCACCGGAGCCGAGATCCTGCGCCGGCTGATGGACGGCGAAGAGGTCGGCGCGGTCGCCGGCTTCCTCGCCGCCGAGTACGAGGTCGACCCCGCCGAGGCCGAACGTGACGTGCGCTCCCTCCTCGACGAGATCGTCGGGAGGGGGATGGCGCTGCGATGACCTTCCACATGGCCCCCGAACAGGGTGACACCCGCCCCTCCCTGGTGGAGGGGCTCCTGGCCCGCTGCGCGGTCGGCGCGGCACGCCTCCTCGCCCAGGCTCCCCCCGAGCGCATCCGCGTGGTGCTGGAACGGGCGCTGCGCGGAACACGCCCCGCCTCCTACAGCGAGGCCAAGGCCGCCCGCGACGCGGTACTGGCGGTCAGCCTGCGCTGCGCCGGCCCCAAGGCGTGCCTGCCCCGCTCGCTGGCCGTCACCCTGTTGTGCCGGATGCGCGGGACCCGCGTGTCCTGGTGCGTCGGAGTGCTGCGCCGGCCGCCGTTCATGGCCCACGCCTGGGTCGAGGCCGAGGGCAGGATGGTGGGCGAGGGCAGGGGCGAGCGCGGCGACAGCGAGCACTTCAGCAAGCTGATCACCGTGGGGTGACCGGCCGCCCGACGGCGAAGGCCCGCCGGCGTCTTCTGGACGCCGGCGGGCCTTCGTGTCACCGCACCGGACCGGGTGGATCCGGCGAGACGCTCCTGGGCGGGACTACTTCGCGATGAGCTGGCGCAGCACGTACTGCAGGATGCCGCCGTTGCGGTAGTAGTCGGCCTCGCCCGGGGTGTCGATGCGCACCACGGCGTCGAACTCGACACCGGTGTCGGTGGACACCTTCACCGTCGCGGGGACGCGGCCCTCGTTGAGCTCGGTGATACCGGTGATGGAGAAGGTCTCCTCGCCGGTCAGCCCGAGGGAGTCGGCGGACTGGCCCTCCGGGAACTGCAACGGCAGGACGCCCATGCCGATGAGGTTGGAGCGGTGGATGCGCTCGTAGGACTCGGTGATGACCGCGCGCACGCCCAGCAGGCTGGTGCCCTTGGCCGCCCAGTCACGCGAGGATCCCGAACCGTACTCCTTGCCGCCGAGCACGACGAGCGGGGTGCCCTGAGCCGCGTAGTTCTGCGCGGCGTCGTAGATGTAGGTGACCGGGCCGCCCTCCTGGGTGAAGTCGCGGGTGTAGCCGCCCTCGGTCCCCGGAGCGATCTGGTTGCGCAGCCGGATGTTGGCGAACGTGCCGCGGATCATGACCTCGTGGTTGCCACGGCGCGAACCGTAGGAGTTGAAGTCACGGCGCTCGACGCCGTGCTCCTTGAGGTAGCGTCCGGCCGGGCTGTCGGCCTTGATGGCGCCGGCCGGCGAGATGTGGTCGGTGGTGACCGAGTCGCCGAGCTTGGCCAGGACACGGGCGCCGACGATGTCGGTCACCGGCTCGGGGGTCTCGGCCATGCCCTCGAAGTAGGGGGGCTTGCGGACGTAGGTGGAGTCCTCCGCCCACTCGAAGGTGTCGCCGGTGGGCGTGGGCAGCGAACGCCACCGCTCGTCGCCGGCGAACACGTCGGAGTAGGCCTGCTCGTACATGTCCGAGGCGATCGCGGAGTCCATGACCTCCTGGATCTCCTCGGCGGAGGGCCAGATGTCGGCGAGGTAGACCGGCTCGCCGTCGGAGCCCGTGCCCAGCGGCTCGGTGGTGATGTCGATGTCCATCGAACCGGCCAGCGCGTAGGCCACCACGAGCGGCGGCGAGGCCAGGTAGTTCATCTTGACATCGGGGTTGATCCGGCCCTCGAAGTTGCGGTTGCCCGAGAGGACCGAGGTGACCGCGAGGTCGCCGTCGGCGATGGCCTTGGAGATCTCCTCCGGCAGCGGACCGGAGTTGCCGATGCAGGTGGTGCAGCCGTACCCGACCAGGTTGAAGCCCAGCTTGTCCAGGTAGGGCGTGAGACCGGAGCGCTCGTAGTAGTCGGTGACGACCTTGGAGCCGGGCGCCAGCGAGGTCTTGACCCACGGCTTGCGGGACAGCCCCTTCTCCACCGCCTTCTTGGCCAGCAGGGCGGCGCCGAGCATGACCGAGGGGTTGGAGGTGTTGGTGCAGGAGGTGATCGCGGCGATCACCACGGAGCCGTGGTCGATCTCGGTCTCGGTGCCGTCGGCCAGGGTGACCTTGACCGGGTTGCTCGGCCGCCGGCCCAGGCGGCCGGTGGTGTGGTCGGCCGGCGCGCCGCCATCGGCGGAGACGGCGGAGAAGGCCGGGGAGTCCGAGGCCGGGAAGGACTCGGCCGACGCCTCGTCCACGCCGTTCTCGATGCCGTCGTCGTGCACGTAGTCGCGCACGTTCTTACGCCAGGTCGGCTTGGCCTCCGACAGCGCGATGCGGTCCTGCGGGCGCTTGGGGCCGGCGATGGACGGGACGACGTCGGCGAGGTCGAGTTCGAGGTACTCGGAGTAGACCGGCTCGACCGAGGGGTCGTGCCACAGCCCCTGCGCCTTGGCGTAGGCCTCGACCAGGTCGGTCTGCTCCTTGCCGCGGCCGGTGAGCTTCATGTACCGGATGGTCTCGTCGTCGATCGGGAAGATCGCGGCGGTGGAGCCGAACTCCGGGCTCATGTTGCCGATGGTGGCGCGGTTGGCCAGCGGGACGGCGGCGACGCCCTCGCCGTAGAACTCGACGAACTTGCCGACGACGCCGTGCTTGCGCAGCATCTCGGTGATGGTGAGCACCAGGTCGGTGGCGGTGGTGCCGGGCTTGAGCTCGCCGCTCAGCTTGAAGCCGACGACGCGCGGGATGAGCATGGAGATCGGCTGGCCCAGCATCGCGGCCTCGGCCTCGATACCGCCGACGCCCCAGCCGAGGATGCCCAGGCCGTTCTGCATCGTGGTGTGGGAGTCGGTGCCCACACAGGTGTCGGGGTAGGCCTGGCCGTTGCGGACCATGGTGACGCGCGCCAGGTGCTCGATGTTGGCCTGGTGCACGATGCCGGTGCCCGGCGGGACGACCTTGAACTCGTCGAAGGCGGTCTGGCCCCAGCGCAGGAACTGGTAGCGCTCGCGGTTGCGCTCGTACTCGATCTCGACGTTGCGCTCGAAGGCGTCGGGACGGCCGAAGACGTCGACGATGACGGAGTGGTCGATCACCAGCTCCGCGGGGGCGAGCGGGTTGATCTTGGCGGGGTCGCCCCCCAGGTCGCTGACGGCCTCGCGCATGGTGGCCAGGTCCACGACGCAGGGCACGCCGGTGAAGTCCTGCATGATGACGCGGGCCGGGGTGAACTGGATCTCCTGGCTCGGCTGGGCGCTGGCGTCCCAGTTGCCCAGGGCCCGGATGTGCTCGGCGGTGACGTTCGCGCCGTCCTCGGTGCGCAGGAGGTTCTCCAGCAGCACCTTCAGGCTGTAGGGAAGCCGCTCGGAGCCCTCGACGGCGTCCAGGCGGAAGATCTCATACGACTCGTCGCCAACGCGGAGCGTGTCACGGCTGCCGAAGCTGTTCGCGGACACGGTGTTTGCCTCCTGATCTCGCCACTTTCTCCCAGCATCCTGCCCTAGGGGCGGCACCGGGAAATCACTGAGGCTGCCCTAACGAGATCGCCCCGCACGGGAGGCGGATCCGCTCGCGCCGCGCCCCTGTGAGCCTTCGACCTGCGGCGACGGCCTTGGCCCTCCGTCAACGCGGCCGAGCGGCCCGGCCTCATCATCGCAGCGGCGGCACGCGATCGCGGTCAACCTCACGTGCTCAGTGATTCGCTCTCATTTATCTCGATATCAAGGTATCGGACATGTATCTCGACATCAAGTTACCGCCGCCCGCCGGGGCGGCACCGCCTTCCCTCGACGGCGCCGCCCCGCCCGGACCCGCTCAGTCGAGCTGCGGCGCGACCTGCGAGGCGATGAGCTCCAGGTGGTCCAGATCGGAGAGGTCCAGAACCTGGAGGTACATCCGCTCGGCACCGATCTCGGCGAAGCGCCCGATCTTCTCGACGATCTCGGCGGGGCTGCCGGTCAGCCCGTTTCGCCGCAGCTCGTCGACGTCACGGCCGATCGCCGCGGCCCGCCGGGCCACCTCGGCCTCGGTGCGCCCACAGCACACGACCTGGGCCGCCGAGTAGACCATGGGCGCGGTGCGCCCGGCCGCGCGCACCGCGGCGCGGGTCCGCTCGAAGGCGGCGGAGGTGTCGTCCACGGAGTTGAACGGCACGTTGTACTCGTCGGCGTGCGTGGCGGCCAGGCGGGGCGTCCGCTTGAGCCCCGTCCCCCCGATGAGCACCGGCGGACGCGGCGACTGCTGCGGCTTGGGCAGCGCCGGCCCCTCTCCCAGCCGGTAGTGCTTGCCCTCGTAGCTGAACGTCTCGCCCTCGGGCGTGGCCCACAGGCCGGTGATGATGTCGAGCTGCTCCTCGTAGCGGTCGAACCGCTCACGCGCCGACGCGGGGAAGGGGATGCCGTAAGCGGCGTGCTCCTCCTCGTACCATCCGGCCCCGAAGCCGAACTCCACGCGCCCACCGCTCATCTGGTCCACCTGGGCGACACTGATCGCCAGCGGCCCCGGGTGACGGAAGGTCGCCGCGGTCATGAGCGTGCCCAGACGGATCCGGGACGTCTCACGGGCCAGCCCCGCGAGGGTGATCCAGGCGTCGGTGGGGCCGGGCAGCCCGTCGACGCTTCCCATCTTCAAATAGTGGTCCGAACGGAAAAAGGCCTCGTAGTCAAGGTCCTCGGCAGCCTTGGCGACCGTCAGCAGGGTGTCGTAGGTGGCGCCCTGCTGCGGTTCGGTGAAGATCCTCAAACGCATGCCCGCATTGTCCTACCGAGAGCGCGGCGGACGGAAATCGCCGTCCCGGGGCGTGTTCCACCGGAGACCGATTTTTGACGCCCTTGGCCCCTCCTCCCCTCGCCGAGCGCGCCGGCGCCGGACGCGGATCCCGCTTCCCGCGTGAGGGCGCCGGGTCTTCGCCCGGTTCCGGCCTGCCGGCAGCGGACCGCGTGGCCCGGACGTCGGCCTCCTCCCACGGCGCGCGCCTGGCCATCGGACCGGGGCGGCGCGCCGGGAGATCGGACCGCCCTCGCCCCTTCCCTATGGGCGCCGCCGTCCCGCGCGGCCGACGTCACCGCGGGTACCGGAAGCGGCCAGCGGCCACTTCGGCACCGGCGGGAGCGGGCCAGGGGACGGACGGGGCGCGCCTGACCCGCAGGTCAGAATGTTCTTACGGTTTGTGCATTGCACAACGCTTTTCACCGATCGCGATTCGACCGAACACCCGAGAAGCCCACCGCCTTTTCCGGCGGGGTCCAGCTCAGCGACCGTACCAATTCCCCGAAAGGGCATTCGCCGCGCTCCGCAAACCATCCCAGGAAAGGCGACGATCTTTTTCTCGCCGCCTTCGGCACGCCTTTGCGGGGAATCCCCTCTTGACCACGGGAGAACACCGAATTACGGTCTAGACCAGATTAACGGACATGGATTCCGCTGGCCCCGCCCTGTGGCACCGGCGATTCACGGACGACGCCGTCCACACCACGGAACCGTTCCCGACCCGTTCCCGCGATCAACAGGGCCGAGCGGGTGTGCGCGCCACCCGGCTCCGCCACCGCGGTCGTATCGACCGAAGGGCCGATACCCGAGCGACTTTCCGCGGAACGTTCCCCCTCGGAACCCGTGCCCGTCCCCGCCCCGTTTTCCCGCGCACCACGCCCTCCGGTTCCCGCGTCGCCGGGAACCGGAGGGCGCGATTCCCGAGAAAGGATCCGCGATGTCGTTGAAGCGCAAACTGCTCTCCGCCGCCGCGATCGCCCCGTTCGTCTTCGCCCTGCTGCCCGCCAGCACCGCCCACGCCCACGGCTACGTCTCCTCCCCCGCCAGCCGGCAGGCCCAGTGCGCCGCCCGGGTCGTCTCCTGCGGCCAGATCCAGTGGGAGCCCCAGAGCGTCGAGGGCCCCAAGGGGCTGCGCAGCTGCAGCGGCGGCAACAGCCGCTTCGCCGAGCTCGACGACGACAACAAGGGCTGGCGGGTCACCCCGGTCGGCCGTTCCCTCAACCTCACCTGGCACCTGACCGTCAGCCACGCCACCAGCACGTGGGAGTACTACATCGGCTCCACCCGCGTCGCCGTGTTCAACGACGGCGGCGCCCGCCCCGGCTCCACCGTCAACCACACCATCAACCTCAACGGCTACAGCGGCAAGCAGAAGCTCCTCGCCGTCTGGAACATCGCCGACACCGCCAACGCCTTCTACTCCTGCATCGACATCAACGTCAGCTGACCCACCACACCGGAGCGTGGGCGCCGATCCCGACGGCGGCGCCCACGCCCGACACCGGCGAGCAGCCGCGTCCCTTCCGGGCGCGGCCGCGCCCCTGGAGAGCGCCGACACGGACGAGGTCCACACCGGTCGTCGCCGTGCCGGCGGCATCGATAGGGTCCCGAGCCGGTGGGGCGCCCCGGCCTCCCCGCCGTTCCCCTCCGACGGAGGTAGGCCCCCGGGCCGCGGTCCGCCCCGCCTGGACGCGCGGTGCCCCGCGCCGCGCGGACGACTCGGGAGACGAAGACGCCCTGCCCGGCACCACCAGGCACACCACGCCGCGTCATCGCCGACGCGCGGAACGGGCAGCAGAAACCGAACCACGGACCTGCGCCGGGACCAAGCCGGCCCGACCCCGACGTGGACGGCTCGCGACGGCCGGTACGCCTGCGCGTCACGGCCCGCGCAGGTCGGAGCGCTGTACTGCCCGACCACGAGACCTGCACCATGGCGCGGTACTCCCCCACCTGGGACGCGCACGGCGCGCTGGACCGACCAGGGTGATCCCTTGGGGGGCCGGCGACGCATCCGGCGCCCGAGGGCCGCGGGTCCTAACTCCTGACCAGCACCGCCAGGCACTCCACGTGGTGGGTCATCGGGAAGGCGTCGAAGGCGCGCAGGTTCTCCAGACGGTAGCCGCGCTCGGCGAACGTGGCGATGTCACGGGCCAGGGTCGCCGGATCACAGGAGACATAGGCGACACGGCGCAGCCGCAGGGCCGCCAGCGACTCCACGACCGCGCTGCCCGCGCCCGCCCGCGGCGGGTCCAGCACCGCGATGTCGGCCCGCAGATCGGCCCACTCGCGCAACCGCGAGGCGACGTCGCCACGGTCCACCCTGGCCTGGGGCTGGTGGCGCAGGTTGTGCTGGGCGTCGCGCACCGCGTCGGGCTGTCCCTCGACACCGAGGACACGGCCCTCGGGGCCGACCGCGTCGGCGAGCGCCCCGGCGAACAGCCCGGCCCCGCAGTACAGGTCCAGTGCGGTCTCGCCCGACTTGGGCTCCAGCGCGGCCAGCACCGCCTCGGTGAGCACCTCGGCGGCGGCCGGGTGGACCTGCCAGAAACCGCCCGCGCTGACCCGCCACTCGCGGCCGGCCACGTTCTCACGGATCCCCCGGCGCCCCTTGATCGGCTGGGTGCGTCCCCCCTTGAAACGGCGCAGCAGCGCCGAGGAGGCCTTGGGCTGGGGCAGCTGCGGCAGGCGCGCCCCGCGCGGGGTCACGATGACCGCGCTGTCGGCGGTGGACCCCGAGGCGACCGCCTCGACCTCGGAGACCCCGTCCCACTTCAGCTCGGTGACACCGAGCCGGTTCACCTCGGGGTGGGCGATCGGGCACTGGTCGATGACCTGCAGCTCGTGGGAGCGGTGCCGGCGCAGTCCGGCCGTGCCGTCGGCGGCGACCGCGAAACGGACCCGGGTCCGCCAGCCCAACCCGTCGGGGGTGCCCGGCAGCTCCTCGACGACGACATCGCGTTCGATCCCGGCGATACGGCGCAGCTGCTCGGCGACGACACGCCCCTTGATGGCCCGCTGCGCCTCCAGGGAGGCGTGCTGCCAGTCGCAGCCACCGCACTTGCCCGGACCCGCGAACCGGCACGGCGGGGTAACGCGGTCGGGCGAGGCCTCCAGGACCTCGACCGCGTCGGCGCGCAGGAAGCGCTTGGTCTCCTCGGTGACCAGGACACGGACGCGCTCACCGGGGAGGGCGTGGCGGACGAAGACGACCTGTTCGTCGTGGCGGCCGACGCACCACCCGCCGTGCGCGACTCCGTCGACGCGCAATTCAAGACGGGTTCCGACACGGCTCATGATGGTGACCTCCGGTGGACGGGACTGCTGGGCAACGCTCGGGTGACCCTCCGTCAGCCACCGCCCATCTGCGGTAACTCTAGTCGAGACCCAGACAACGCAGACCCGCCCGCGCGCCGGGGCGCAGGCCACGGGGCCGGCCGGGACCGTTCCTTTCCCTCCCCGACCTGCGCCTGCGGCGGAATCACCGTATCCTCCCGGACGGGGGCGGCGCCGATCCCAACGGGCGCGGCCCCGCAACGCGGGTCGGACGGTTCGGGAGCGGGTGACCAGTGCACATCGTCATATTGGGGTGCGGACGGGTGGGGTCGACCCTCGCCCACACCGTGGAGGACCTGGGGCACACCGTCGCCGTGATCGACCGCGACCCGGCCGCGTTTCGGCGGCTGCGTTCGAGCACGGCCAAGGCGGCCGTCACCGGGCTCGGCCATGACCGTGCCGTCCTGATCCAGGCCGGCATCGAGCGCGCTTCGGCGTTCGCCGCCGTCAGCAGCGGCGACAACTCCAACATCATCGCGGCGCGCGTGGCGCGCGAGACGTTCGGGGTCGGCGAGGTCGTCGCCCGGATCTATGACCCGCGGCGTGCCGAGGTGTACCAGCGGCTGGGCATCCCCACCGTGGGCACCGTGCGCTGGACGGCCGAGACGATCCTGCGCCGGCTGCTGCCGCAGGGAACGGGTCCCGCGGCCGAACCGCTGTGGCGCGACCCGTCCGGTGAGCTGGTGCTCACCGAGGCTCCGCTGCCCTCCGGGTGGGCCGACCGACGGGTCGAGGAACTCGAGACGGCCCTGTCGGCGCGGGTCGCCTACCTGGGACGCGGTGACGAGGTCCAGCTGCCCCGCGCGGACTCGACGCTGCGGGCCGGTGACGTCGTGCACCTGCTCGCTCGCGCCGAGGACCTGGACCGGGTTCGGGAACGGCTGCGCGGCGGGACGGACGTGACGACGGACGGAGGGCGCTGATGCGGATCGCGATCGCCGGAGCCGGCGGGGTGGGACGCTCCATCGCCGCCGAACTGCTCGACAACGGCCACGAGGTGCTGCTCATCGACAGGCAGACGCGGGCGATCAGGGTCGACGCGCTCGACCGGGCGGAATGGCTCCTCGCCGACGCCTGCGAGCTGAGTTCCCTTGAGGACGCGCGCCTGGAGGAGTTCGACGTGGTGGTCGCCGCCACCGGCGACGACAAGGTCAACCTCGTGGTCTCGCTGCTGGCCAAGAGCGAGTTCGGGGTCGGCCGGGTGGTCGCGCGGATCAACGACCCGGCCAACGAATGGCTCTTCACCTCGTCGTGGGGCGTGGACGTCGCCGTCTCGCCGCCTCGGATGATGGCCGCGCTCGTCGAGGACGCCACCGGCGTGAACGTCGCCGGCGAGGCGGTCTCGCTCATGACCCTGCCCGACACCGACCTGGTGGAGTTCACCCTGCCCGATGGCGCGCCGCACGCGGGCCGGCCGGTACGGGAACTGGAGGGGAACCTCCCCGAGAACGCCGTGCTGGTGGCGGTGGTCCGCAACGGGCACGTGCGCGCTCCCCGCCCCGAGACGGTGCTGGAGGCGGGGGACGACCTGGTCTTCCTGAGCGGTTCGCAGACCTCCGAAGAGCTCGGTGCGGTGCTGTCGCCGGAGTGATCCCGTTTTGCCCGGCACCGATCGAGGCGGTGCCGGGCGGAACGGGTCAGGTGGCGGCCCCGCCGCCCTCGTCCTCGCGCTCCTTGGGCTCCTCCATGGGGGTGTTGCCCCGGGCCAGCAGCCACACCATCGCCGCCAGCGCCGCGACCTGGATGGGCCACCCCATGACGACCTTGGCCGCGCCGAGCCAGGCGACCATCCCCGACGCCCACAGCGGGTACTGCACGACCACCCGGACCACGCACGGCAGGACGAGCAACCAGGTCAGCCGGGAGCTCAACCGCAGGATGGCGGGGTTGTCGCGCCAGCCCACGGGGTCGCCGGTGACGGCGCCGATCATCAGACCGATGGCGGGCCAGCGGAACAGGATCGTCAGCGTGAGCACGACCGCGTAGCCGGCGTTGTAGATGATGCCCGGCAGGAAGGCGTCCTCGGCCTGTCCGCTGCGCAGCGCGAACACCGCGGCGATGGTGATGCCCAGCAGGCTGTTGAACACGAACTGGACCGAGGAACGCTGCACGATCCGGACGAGGGCCAGGACCACGGCCGCCCCGATCCCCAGCCCGAGCGCGAGGTAGAGGTCCTTGGCGACCAGGTAGGTCACCGTGAAGGCGACGGTGGGCACGGCGGCTTCGAGCATGCCGCGCACGCCTCCGAGGGCCTTGGCCAACTGGGCCCTGACGACCGCCTCGACCGTGTGCTGACCGACCGGGGCGGGAGCCTGCCCGTCCGTTCCCTCGTCCTGCCCGGCGTCGTCGCGTCCTTCGCGGGACGGAGCCGTCCTTCCGGTCGCGTCACTGGTCTGGGCGGTCCGGTGTTGGTCGGTCATGCTGCTCCCGCTGGATTTCGGCGACGCGCCGTGGTGCGGATGGCGCGTCCGATGATGGCCCTATGACGTCCAGCGTAGGCGAATCGGCTTCGGGACAGGGCGATCTCCCCCCACGAAGTCGGAGGTCATGCGGTCTTTTCTGACCACTATGCCCACCTCATCGCCTTATGCCCGCCCTCTCCTCTTACTTCGTCGGAGCACGGGATGGTCCTCATGGCGACGGATGCGTAGGCTGGCGGCGAGGCGACCGCACGGACCGGCCGAGCACACCGAGGAGAACTCCGCGATGCCCAACGCCCCGCGCCCCGACCACCTCGCCTTCGCGACCCGCCTGGACGCCGCCCTCTCCTCCCCGGGCGAGGCGGGCCTGGTGTGGTCGCCCCACTCCGTCGGCTCGGCGCTGGGTCTGCTCGCCCTGGGGGCACGCGGTGACACGCGCGCGGAACTGGTCGGACTCCTCGGTGAGGACCTGGCCGGCCACCTGGCCGAACTCGACCGCGCGGCGGAAGCCGACTCCGACCTCGCCACGGCCACGGCCCTGTGGGTGGACCGGCGGCTCCCGATCGAGCCGGCGTTCGAAGCGGAACTACGCTCCCGCCCCGGGGCCGCGGTGCACCCGGCCGATTTCGCCCACGACGCCGAGGGCGCCAGGCGCGCCGCCAACGCCGAGGTCGCCAAGGTCACCCGCGGCCTCATCTCCGAGCTCCTCGCCCCCGGGACGGTCTCCCCCGCCACCCGGGCCCTTCTGGTCAACGCGCTGTGGGTCCGGCTGCGCTGGCGGGAGCCCTTCGATCCCGGGCAGACCGCGCCGCGGCGCTTCGCCTCCCCGCGCGGCCCCCGCGAGGTCGCCATGATGCGGCGCAGTACGACCCTCCCCTACGCCAGGACCCACGGCTGGCACATGGTGACCCTCACCGCCGACCACGACCTCGCGTTGGACGTGCTACTGCCCGAACAGGACTCCCCGGCGCCCGCGCCCCCCTCGGCCGCCACCCTCCGCGCGCTCTACCGCGCCTCTTCCCGGGTCGAGGTCGACCTGTCGCTGCCGCGCTTCGAACTGACCTGGCGCGCCGACCTGGCGACCGCCCTGGCCGAGGCCGGAGCACCGACCATGTTCAGCGACCGCGCCGACTTCGGGGGCGTCTCGGCGCAGCCCCTGCGCATCGACGCGGTCGTCCACCAGGCACGGCTGCGCGTGGACGAGAAGGGCGCCGAGGGCGCGGCGGCGACCGCCGTGGTGATGCGGCTGGCCTCCTTCACCCCCCGCCGGCCGGTGACCTTCACCGTGGACCGGCCGTTCGTCTTCGCGCTGCGCCGCGGCGCGACGGTGCTGTTCCTGGGCCGGGTGACCGACCCGCTCGACCCGGGGCCGGCGAAGTGAGCGGGCCGGTTCACAACCGCGTGAACGGCTCGGCGTAGCCGAACGCGCCCCGCGCCCGCGGCGTGTGGGCGGTGAGCAGGCGCACCTGGAAGTAGTCGCCCCACGCCGGATCGGGCGCGATGACCCCCTCCTCGCGGGCCGGCCGGAACCCGAACCTGCCGTAGTAGGCGGGCTCCCCCAGCAGCGCGACGAGCGGCTCGTCGAGCGCGTCGGCGGCGCCGAGCACCGCGTGCATGAGCGCCGACCCCACCCCCGCGCGCTGGTGGCCGGGGACGACGCTCAACGGCCCCAGCCCCAGCGCGGGCACCGGACCGACCTGGCCTCGAGTGCACACGACGTGGCCGACCACCTCGCCCGTGTCCGCCTGGGCGACGAACGACAGTCCGGGCAACCAACCGGGGTCGGCCCGCAGCTCCTCCAGCAGGCCGGTCTCGACGGGTTCGCCGTCGAGACCGGGACGGTTGAAGGCCGCGGTGGTGACGGCCCGGATGGCGTCGATGTCGGCGGGACGTTCGCGTCGGATCAGCATCCGATCATTGTGTCCCACCACGGACGTGGCCGGTTCCGGGCCGCCCCGGTAAGCCCGGTCACGGCTCCCCGACCACGCCCGCCCGGGCCAGCAACGGGATCTGCAACGCGGCCCACGGGCTCACCGCCCACGGGGCGGTTTCGGCCAGGGTGACCAGCTCGCTCCAGTCCACCCACCGCCACTCGGCCACCTCGGCCACGGCGGGAACCGGGTCGGTGTCGGTGCGCGCCAGGTAGACGGGACAGATCTCGTTCTCGACGGTGCCATCGGCCGCGGTCGCCCGGTAGCGGAAGTCGGGCAGGACCTCGGCGAGGTCGCTCAGCTCCAGGGAGAGCTCCTCGCGGACGCGCCGGCGTACGGCCGCGGGCGTCGGTTCACCCGGCCCTGGATGGCCACAGCAGGAATTGGTCCACACCCCCGGCCACGTCCGCTTGGCGAGCGCTCTGCGGGTCACCAGCACCCTTCCCTGCCGTCCCAGGATGTAGCAGGAGAAGGCCAGGTGCAGTGGTGTGTCGGTGGTGTGCACGGTGGCCTTGGGCGCGACGCCGGTGGGCCGTCCCTCGTCGTCGACCAGCACCACCGATTCGACCTCTTCGGTGCCCCTCACGCGAGTCCTCCCGTGGCGCGCAGGTTCTGGCCGGTGAGCCAACGGGCGTCCGGACCGGCGAGGAAGGCCACGACATCGGCGATGTCGCTGGGGCGGCCGAGCCGGCCGAGCGGGGTGTCCGCGGCGATCTGTTCGAGCACGTCGGGTGGGTTTCCCTTCAAAAGATCGGTCTGAACCGGACCGGGAGAGACGGTGTTGACGGTGATGCCCCGCTCGGCGAACTCCCTGGCCGCGACGCGGGTGAATCCCTCCACCGCCGCCTTGCTACCGGTGTAGACGGCGGCTTCGGCCTCGGGCATGACGGTGTTGAGCGAGGAGACGTTGATGACACGTCCCCCGTCGCGCAGCCGCAGTCCGGCCTGGCGGAGGGCGAAGAGGACCCCCTTGGTGTTGACCGCCATCACCCGGTCGTATTCGGCCTCGGTGACGGCGGCGATAGGGCCGGCGGTGACCGTTCCAGCGTTGTTGACCAGGATGTCGACGGCGCCGAACCGCGCGACCGCGACGTCGAACAGCCGCTCGATGTCGGCGAGGTCGGCCAGGTCGACCCGGACCGCCTGGGCGCGCCCACCCGCGGCCTCGATCTCGGCGACGGCCGCGTCCGCCCCCGCCTTGTCCTGGTGGTATCCGGCCACCACCGCGGCGCCGTCACGCGCCAGCCGCAGGGCGATGGCCCGCCCGATCCCCCGCGATGCTCCGGTGACGACCGCGATTCTTCCCTTCAGCGCACCAGATGCCCTTTGCGGCACTTGTTCGTGATAAGACATGTGTCCCTTTCCGTCCAGGGCTGTCGGACAGGGCCGGCCCGGGACCGTCAGCGGTAAAGCCCCGGGGCGACGTAGCAGGCGAACCGGGGCCGTCCCCCAGGGGCGGCGGGCCGGTAGGCCACGAAGTTCTGAAGCGCCCGCACACCTTCGCCGTCCCCCGTGGCAGCGGCGAGAAAGGCGAGGTAGGCGGCGGAATCCAGGCCCGACCGCCGCATGAACGCGGCGCTTCTTCGGCGGGCATCGGACTCGGGAACCCCCGCCGGCATCGGGATGTAGAGAGTCGCGGCCGTCGGCACCCCCACGCCACGGTGGAAGGCGAAGCAGGTGACGGGAGGTTTGTGGGGAGGAACCTCCGTGCCGGTGATCTCCTCCAGCGCGGCCGAGAAGGCTCCGGGCACGTGCCCCCGGGCCACCGCCGCCTGTCGGTCGATGTCCGCCCAGTCCAGGCCGGCGTGCTGAACGTAGACCTTCACACGCGCGTCGTCGGTGTCGGCGAGATCGAGGGCGAGCGAACCGATACGGCCCGAACCACCGTGTTCGTCCAGCCAACCCCGTAGTCCCTGCCAGGCGGCCCGGACACCGAGCCGGTCCATCGCCTCGTCGAGGACGGACGGCGCCTCGGCCGCCCCCCGGGCGTCGGGATCGAGGTAGACCTTGAACAGGGGATCGGCGCCCGGCCGGCTGGCCATGCCGTGCATGATCCAGCACCGGTCGTGCGGGGTCTGGGGCCGGAAGAGGTCCTCCAGCGCGAGGACGCGCGCGGTGGCGGCCCCCGGGTGCCGGGAGAGTCCCCGCAGGTACTCCCAGCCGGCCTCCTGGTTCCCCTCGGGCGTCGGCGGGTCGGCCGTCGCCTCGACGGTGACGCGCACCTCCGCCGGCCCGTCACCGTTCCAGGCGGCGGACAGCTCGAAGGGGGAACCGTCGACCGCCACGTAGCTGCGCCAGCCGGGCCGCTCGACCGGGGTGTTCCCCCAACGGCCCCACAGCCGCCGAAGCAGGCAGACCGCCGCCTCGGCCTCGGACGGCGCCCGGCCCAGGGCCGCGTGACAGCGGACCAGGGTGTCGACGGCGGCGTCGAGGTGGGTGGCTCCCGGCGGGTACCGGCCGGGGACGGCCCGCAACGGGCGCTGGGAGGAGACCGTCCCGTTGTCGACGAAGGGGTCGCCGGCCATCACGCCCGTGGACGTGTCCGCCGTCTCCCGAGGGCCCCGTTCGGATCCGCGCGGGCTCACCATGTCACGGGGAGGGTCTGGAGGATCCGGACCTGGACCCCCTCCTTGAAGACCATCTCCTCGGGCGGCACCGCCGGGGACAGCCCGGGGAAACGGGCCAGGAGCCCGCCCAGCCCCTCCTCCAACACGACCTTCGCCAACGGCGCGCCGATACAGCGGTGGATCCCGTAGCCGAACCCCAGATGGGGGTTGCGGCCACGGCACAGGTCGAGTTCGTCAGGCCGGGGGAACGTCGAGGGGTCGCGGTTGGCCGAGGGCAGCACGGGCAGCACGGCCTCGCCCGCGCGGATGCGGACCCCGCTCAGCTCGACGTCCTCGCGGGCGTAGCGGCCGAAGGCCACGTGGGCGTCGAGGGGGACGAAGCGGATCAGCTCCTCCACGGCGCCGGGCAGGAGGCCGGGATCGGCGCGCAGCGCCTCGTGGGCGTGGGGGTGGGTGAACAGGACGAGGACGGAGTTGGCCAGCTGCGCCGAGGTCGTCTCATAGCCGGCGATCAACAGGACGCTGACGAGCTCGACGAGTTCTTGGCCGGTGATGCCCGCGGTCTCGTCGTGCGCGTCGACCAGCGCGCTGATCAGGTCGCCGGCCGGGTCGCTCCGGCGCTGGGCGACGAGACCGTCGATGTAGGCGTACAGCGCCTCGGTCCGGGAGTTGATCTGCTCGACGGACAGCGCCGTGGTGCTGGAGAAGGCGTCCAACCAGACGCGGAAGGCGGGCCGGTCCGCATAAGGCACGCCGAGGAGTTCGCAGATGACCAGGGCGGTCAGGGGGAGCGCGAAGTCCTCGACCAGGTCCGCCGGCGCGCCCCGCTTCGTCATCTCGTCGATGAGGGTGGCGGTGAACGCGCGCACGCCCGGGCGGAGCAGTTCGGCCCGCCGCGCGGTGAAGGCCCGCGCGAGCAGCCGGCGCAGCCGCGTGTGGTCGGGCGGGTCGGTTCCCAGGATACTGGTGTTGACGGGCCGGGGGGTGAGCCGCGACTCGTCGTTGTGGGCCGTCAGCGCCCGGCTGAACCGGGGATCGCCGAGGACGGTCTTGACGTCGTCGTAGCGGGTGACGAGCCAGGCGTCGTCCCCGTAGGGAGGCCGGATCCGCAGGACCGGGCGGTCGGCGCGGAGCTCGGCGTAGACGGGGTCCACGTCGAGCCGGTGGTAGTCCCGGAAGGGGTAGGGAACCGGGTCGGGGGGTCCTGCTGCCGGACAGCCCCGCTCGGGGAGGGCGTCGCTCTCGTCGGACGACCGCCAGCCGGGCGGGAGCGGCGCGGAGGCCGGCCAGGCCGAGCGGCGCCCGTCGCCGTTGACGAGGAGCACGTAGCTTCCTTCGGGGTCCGCGAAGAGGTTGTTCACACCTCGGCCCTTTCGCTTGTCGGGGGTTGTTGGGGGGTTCGCGCCGGCGCGGGGAAGACACCGCTGCGGACGAGGTGGTCGATGTAGCGTTCGAGCAGCACGGGCTCGGCTCCGGAGAGGTCCCATCCGGCCTCCGCCAGTCCCCGCAGGGTGTTGCGCCGGTCGAACCGCAGCGCGCCGAGCCTGACGATGCCGGGAAGGGCCTCGACGAGGAGCGCGGCGGCCGCCAGGCCGGTGCCCGTGTCGGGGTCCTCGGCCCGGCGCAGCAGCAGCTCGGCCCACTCCTCGTCGGCGAGCGGGGCCAGGACGTAGCCCCTGTCGCGGAACAGGGCGAGCAGCCGGGGGAAGGGGATCGGCCTGGGACAGGTCAGGTGGTGCACACGTCCCATGGCCTCGGGCCGCCGCGCGAGATGGACGATGGCCCCGGCGACGTGGTCGACGGGAACCATGTCGACCATGGCCGCGTCGTGTTCGGCGCTGCGCGGAACCGCGCCGAGCAGCAGCATGGCCCGGACGAGTTGCCACAGCGTGTCCCCCGAACCCCCCACGCCGGTCCTGGAGTACCCGCTGATCCGGCCGGGACGGTGGATGGTGACGGGCAGCCCGCGTTCTCCCGCCGCGCGCACCAGCCCCTCGGCCGCCCACTTGGTGGCCACGTAACCGCTGGGCAGGAGGGAGGCGGAGGGGGCCCGCTGCCCTTCGAGGAAGGGGCCGTCCCCGTCGTCGCTGGACACCGCGACCGCCGCGGTCGACACGAAGTGCACCGGGACGGCCCGAACCCGCGTCGCCAGCCGGATGACCTCGTGGGTGCCGAGCACGTTGCCGGCCCGCAACCGGGAGTAGGGTTCGACCGCGCTCACCCCGGCCCCGTTGTGGTACACGGCGTCCAGCAGCTCGGCCAGGGCGTGGAACCGTTCCTCGGACAGGCCCAGCCGGGGCCGCGCGAGGTCCCCGGGGACGGCCACCACGCGCGCGGCACGCGCGGGGTCCAGTTCCACTCCGTGCCGGTGGAGGTTGTCGCGGATCCGGGCCAGGCCGGCGTCCCGGTCGAGGGCGCGGACCAGGCAGTGCACGGTGGCGTCGGTGTGGCGGAGCAGCTGGTCGAGCAGCGCTGCGCCGAGGAACCCGGTGGCCCCGGTGAGCAGGACGTGGCGGGGAGCGGCGTTGCGCGCGAGGTCGATCCCGTCCGCGGGGACCTTGACAAGCGGGTCGAGAACGGTGTCGGCGGCGGGATCGGGCTCGGACGGCCTCGCCCGCCCGCCCCGGCCACCGCCGATCTCGTGGGCGAGCCCCGCGACGGTCGGCGTCTCGAACAACTGCGCCACGCTCAGGTCGGCGCCGGTGCGGTCACGGACGCCCCGCAGGAGACGCGGGACGAGCAGGGAGTGCCCGCCCAGGTCGAAGAAGCCGTCGTCCACCGTGATCCCGGGCACGCCGAGGAGTTCCTCGAAGAGTCCGCACAGGGTGTGCTCGAGCGGGCTGCTCGGCCGGCGTCCTCGCGACACCGTGACCGCGACGGGGGCGGGGAGCGCGGCCCGGTCGACCTTTCCGCTGGGCAGGGTCGGCAGTGCCGCGATCGGGACGACCACCGAGGGCACGAGGTGGGCGGGAAGCAGGTCGGCGGCGTGCCGACGCACCTCGGCGGCGTCGACGGGCTCCCCCGTGGAGACGACGTAGGCCACCAGCCGCCGGTCCCCCGGCCGGTCCTCGCGCGCGACCACGGCCGCGCGCCCGACCGACGGATGCCGTTCGAGCGCCGCCGCGACCTCGCCGGGCTCGATCCGGAAACCGCGGATCTTCACCTGCTCGTCGCGGCGTCCCAGGAACTCCAGGACTCCCCCGCGGGTCCAGCGGGCGAGGTCGCCCGTGCGGTACATCCGCTCCCCCGGAACGCCGAACGGGTCGGCGACGAACCTGGCGGCGCTTCGCCCCGGATCGCCGAGGTAACCCCGGGCCAGCCCGGCCCCGGCGACGTAGAGCTCTCCGGGGGAACCGGGGGGAACCGGCCGCAGCCGGTCGTCGAGCACGTAACAGCGGGCGCCGATCGCGGGACGGCCGATGGGGGGCGGCGCCGCGCCGGCCAGGGGGTCGCTCAGCGTGGCGCACACCGTGGTCTCGGTGGGGCCGTAGCCGTTGAGCATCCGCCGCCCCGGCGACCAGGCGGCGACGAGCGCTCCCGAGGACGCCTCGCCCGAGACGATCAGGGAGGAGACGCCGTCGAGGTCGGCGGGCTCCATGACGGCCAGGGCCGTGGGGGGCAGGGTGAGGTGGGTGATCCCCCGCGCGCGCAGCAGCCGGACCAGGTCGGGACCCGGCATGACCTGGTCGGCCGGCGCGGTGACGAGGGTCGCCCCCACGGCCAGCGTCCCGAAGATCTCCCACACGGCGCCGTCGAAGGAGATCGGCGCGAACTGGAGGACGCGGCTGTCACGGGTCACCCCGAAACGTTCGCGTTGGATGTCGGCCATCCCCGAGAACCCGCTGTGGGTGACCACGACCCCCTTGGGCCGTCCGGTGGAGCCCGAGGTGTAGATCAGGTAGGCGGGGTGGTCGGGCAGCAGGGGCGTGCCCCGTTCCCCGTCGGTCACGTCGTTGTCGGCGAGGAGGGCGGCCTCGGCCTCAAGGCGGTCGAGGGGGAGAACGGGTGAGTCTCCGGGCAGCTCCGCGAGGGTGTCGGCCGTGCCGATGACCAGCGCCGGCCGGGCCTCGGCGAGCATCGCCTCAAGACGCCGGGCGGGCTGCGCGGCCTCGAAGGGGAGATAGGCCGCGCCGGCTTTCATGATGGCGACCAGGACCGTGACCAGCTCGGCCGAGCGGGGCAGGACGACGGCGACGTGGGTCTCGGGGCCGGCGCCGTATCGGATGAGGGCGCGGGCGAACCGGTTGGCCCGGGCGTTGAGGGCCCGGTAGGACCACGTGTCCTCCCCGTGGACCAGCGCGGTGGCCTCGGGAGCCGCGGTGACCTGGCGCTGGAACAGCTCGGGGAAGGTCGCGGGGGCGGTCCGTCCTCCGCTGTCGTTCCACTCCCGCAGCAGCCGACGGTGTTCCGTCCCCTCGAGGAGGTCGACCTCTCCGATCCGCAGACCGGGCCGCGCGGTGACGCGGTCGAGCAGCCGGAGCAGCCGCCGCACCAGCGCATCGACGCTCCCGGGATCGAACAGGTCGGTGTCGAACTCCGCGATCCCGTCCATCCCCTGTGGGGTCCCGTCGTCCGCAAAGCGTTCGGTGAGGCTGAGAACCAGATCGAACCGGGAGGTCCCGATGTCCATCAGGTCGGCCTCGGCGGTGAGGCCGGCCAGCCGGAAATCCGATCCGGGCGCGTTCTGGAGGGCCAGCATGACCTGGAAGAGCGGGTGGTGGGCGAGGGAGCGCGCCGGCCTGAGCTCCTCGACCAGTCGCTCGAAGGGCAGGTCCTGGTGTTCGTGCGCGGCGAGGACGACCTCGCGGACCCGGCCCAGGAGTTCGGCGAACGACGGGTCGCCCGAGGTGTCGGTCCGGATCACCAGGGTGTTGACGAAGAACCCCACGAGGTCGTCCAGGGCGGGGTCGGTGCGCCCGGCGATGGGACTACCGACGGGGATGTCGCTTCCACCGCCCAGCCGGCACAGCAGGGCGGCCAGGCCGGCGTGCAGCGCCATGAACACGGTGGCCCCGTGCTCCTGCGCCACCGAGACGAGCCGGTCGTGCAGGGCGGCGGGCACCGAGAAGCGGACGGTCGCGCCGCTGTGCCGGGCGAGCGGAGGGCGGGGCCGGTCGGTGGGCAACACGATCCGGTCGGGCAGTCCGGCCAGGCCCTCCCGCCAGTGGCGCAGTTGCGTCTCGGCCGTCCCCTCGGGGTTCCCTTCGTCGAGGAGGTCCCGCTGCCACAGGGTGTAGTCGGCGTATTGGACCGGCAGCGGGCGGTCGAAGGGGCGCCGCCCCGCCAGGCGCTCGCGGTAGGCGGTGGCCAGGTCGCGCCACAGGGGGCCCAGCGACCACCCGTCGCAGGCGATGTGGTGCACGACGATCAGGAGGACGTGCGCGTCGTCGGCGAGGCGGAAGAGGACCGCCCGGAACGGGATCTCCGTGGCGATGTCGAACCCGCACCGAGCCGCCGCACGCGCGTCCGCCTCGACCCGTTGCGGCGTGCTGGCGACGACCGGCAGCCGTACCTGTGCCTCGGTCACGAGTTGGTAGGGGACGCCCTCGTGCTCGGGGAAGACCGTGCGCAGGCTCTCGTGCCGGTCCACCAGGTCGCACAGTGCCGCGTGCAGCGCGGCGTGGTCGAGCGGTCCCGAGAGCCTGATCCGAAACGGCACGTTGTAGAGGGGGTCCGCGCCCGAGAACCGATGCAGGAACCACAGGCGCGCCTGTCCCGGGGACAGGGGGACGCGCTCGGGGCGCGCCCGGTGGGTCAGGGCGGGCCGGGCCGCTGTCCGGCCGAGGCGTTCGACGAGGTCGACGACCCGCGGGGTCTCGAAGACGGCGCGCAACGGGACCTCGACCTCCAGCCCGGCCCGGATCCTCGCGACCAGCCGTGTCGCCGACAGGGAGTGTCCCCCCAGCTCGAAGAAGTCGTCGTCGATGCTGACCGGGGAGACTCCGAGCACCTCGGTGTAGAGGGCGCACAGCCGCTCCTCCGTCGGGGTCCGGGGGGCGCGCCCGTCAAGGGTCGTCCCCGGTTTCGGCGCCGGTAGCGCCGCGCGGTCGAGCTTGCCGTTGCGCGTCAGGGGAAGCCGGTCCACGACGACGATGTGGTGGGGCACCATGTAGTCGGGAAGGCGCTCGCCGAGGAGGTCGCGCACCGAGGCGACCAGGGCGCCGGCCTCGCGGGAGGTACGGGGGCTGTTGGTGTGGGCGCGCAGGGGCGCGTCGGCCGTGCCCCGCGAACGGTACAGCCCGCAGGGCACGGGCTCCTCGGCTCCCAGGGCCAGGAAGTGCGCGTCGAGCGCTCCGTCGGAGGCGTCCGCGGCCCAGGTCAGCGCCGTCCGCAGCCCCAGAAGGCGCCCGACCTCCTCGAGCTCCGCGGGTTCGGGGAGTCCTCGCCCGGCCTCGTCCAGACGCCGCCGGGCGAGGTCGGCGTCCCGCTCCTCGCTCAGCGCCCGCCAGGCCAGCGCGGCCGGTGCGACGCGCGCGTTGGGCACGTCGAGCAGACGGACGTGCCGGTGGGTACGGGCGGCCAGCAGCCCGGCCAGCTCATCGAGTCCGGCCAGGTCCCTGCCCCAGACGAGGGTGCGGACGTCGACGTCCTCCTCCGGCGTGGTCGGCCGGTCGGCGCGTAACACGACGTCGTAGCGGTACTGCGTCATCTCGTTGCGGTGGCGGCCGCCCTTGACCTGGATGTCGGCCCCGGCCAGCCGGGGGACGTGGGAGCACAGCGCCATGAAGTAGTCCGGGGAGACCATGAGCTCCTGCTCGGCGGCGCTGTCGCGCTCGATGGTGGCGCGCACGGCCGCCGCGTCGTCGCCGGGGGCCGCGCGGCGCAGCGCGACCTCGGTGTGGAAGGGGCGGGCGAGTCGCAGGTCCCGCACGTCCCCCACGAAGATCGCCCCGCCCGGGGCGAGCAGCCCGGCCGCCCCGGCCAGCACCCGGGTGAGGTACCCGTTGTTGGGAAAGTACTGGGTGACGGAGTTGATGACGACGGTGTCGAAGAAGCCGGCCGGCAGTCCGCCGAGCTCGTCGGCCGCGCACACCCTCAACTCGACCCGCCGGGCGAGGGCGGGATCGCGGGCGATCCCGCGGCGCAGCCCCTCGATGGCGGGGGCGGAGAAGTCGGTCCCCCAGTACGACTCGCAGTGGGGGGCCAGTCCCGCCATCAGCAGGCCGGTCCCCACCCCGATCTCCAGCACGCGCCGCGGGCGCAGGGCCCGGATGCGCTCCACCGTGGCGTCGCGCCATTCGCGCATCTGTTCCTCGGGGATGGCGGTGCCGTCGTAACTGCTGTTCCAGCCGGTGAAGTCGGTCCCGAGGGGGGTCTCGGCCGGGGCCGTGTACAACCGGTCGTAGATCCCCCTCCACTCGCCGATCTGGTCGCCCTCGCCGTCGGCGGCCCCCTCGTCGCGGTCGGCGGGCACGATGTAGCCGACGAGCCTGCGCTCGCCGGGCCGCTCCTCGCGCGCCACGACCGCGGCCGCGCTGACCCCCGGATGGGCGCACAGCGCCTTCTCGACCTCGCCCGGCTCGATGCGAAACCCCCGGATCTTCACCTGTCCGTCGGCCCGGTGCAGGAACTCCAGGGCGCCGTCCGCCCTCCAGCGCACGATGTCGCCGGTGCGGTACATCCGCGATCCAGGGGGACCGGACGGTTCGGCGACGAAGCGTTCGGCGGTGAGGCCCGCGGCTCCCGTGTACCCCCGCGCCAGACCGATCCCGGCGAGGTAGAGCTCTCCCGGGACGCCGGGCGGGACCGGGCGCAATTGGTCGTCGAGGACGTGGCAGCGGGTGTTGTCCATGGGGCCGCCGATCGGCACCGGATCGCCCACCTCGGCCCGGGGGACCGGGTGACAGGTCGCGAACGTCGTGGACTCGGTGGGACCGTAGACGTGGACCAGGTGGAGTCGTGGACAGTGGTCGAGCACCCGCTCGACCGCCTTCGGCGGCATCCGCTCGCCCCCGGTCCACACCTCCCGGACCGTGGCGAAGCAGTCGGGCAGCTCCTCGGCGACGAGGGAGAACAGGGCGGTGGTGACGAACAGCGCGCCGATGCGCTCCGCGCGCAGGAGCCGGCGCAGTCGGACGGGATCGGTCTCGCCCGGGGGCGCGACGACCACGGTGCCGCCCCTCAGCAGGGGGACCCAGATCTCGTAGGTCGAGGCGTCGAAGGCGTGCGGGGAGTGCAGGAGCACCCGTTCGTGCGCGCCTCCGTCCCATCGCCGGTCGGCCGCGAGCGCCGCCACCGCGCGATGCGAGATGGCGATCCCCTTGGGGGCTCCGGTGGACCCGGAGGTGTACATGACGTAGGCGAGGCTGTCGGGGTGGAGAGCGCTTCGGGGCGTGCCCGGGTCCGCGCCGGCGGGGTCGGGGCCGACGGGGAGGAGGGCCATCCCGGCGAAGGCGTCATGTCCGTGCGTCCCGGGCTCGGTGATGACGATCCGCGTGCCGGTCTCCTGGAGGATCCGGCGCAGTCGCGGCCCCGGGGAGCGCAGGTCCAGTGGAACGTAGGCGGCCCCGGCCTTGAGTACGGCGAGGGTGGCCACGAGGAGGTCGGCCGATCGGGGAAGCGCGAGCCCGACGCTGGCCCCGGGGGAACAGCCGCGGTGGACCAGGCGGTGCGCGAGGCGGTTGGACCGGGCGTCGAGCTCGGCGTAGCTCATCTGCTCGTCGCCGTCCACGATGGCGACGCGGTCGGGGTCTCGACGCGCCTGTCGTAGGAACAGGTCGGGTAGGCAGGCCCAGGGCTCCGAGGAGGGGGCGCCGGTCGCCTCGGGCGGCCTTCCCGGCTGCTCCGCGGGAGCCGTCGCGCGGGCCTGCGCGGTGCCCGTCTCGGGGGTGGCGAGGACCTGGGCGACCAGCTCGAGGAGCCGGCGGTGCTGGAGCGTCGGGTCCGCGGCCTGGTCGGCCCCCGCGCCGATGAAGAGTTCGACGGTGTCCTCGCGCACGATGACCGCGGTGTGGTCGCCGTTGCCGGGGTCGAGGGTGTGGACGGTGGTTCGGTGGGGGCCGAGGAACACGACCGAGGCGTCGGTCTCGACCACCACGCGGGGAGGCTTGCGCGCCGTCTCCTCCCCGTCGCGGGGCGGGTCGACCGGGCGCGTCGCGGCGTCGCGGCGCAGCAGGGAGGCGGCCCGCAGCAGCTCGGCCGCGCTCACGTGGGGGTCGGCGGCGAGTCGGAGGGCGTGACGTCGCGCGTGGGAGGGCGCGGCCCGCCCTCGTTGGTCGGGTTCCCCGGTGACCAGGCCGACCACGGCCTCGTCGTGGCCGTCTCGGCCGTGGAGCGCCGCGGCGGCCAGGAACGGGTCGAGGACGGCGGCCCCCGGGTCGGCGGCGAAGGTCCCCAGGCGGTCCCGCAGGCCCGCCGGCAGGGCTCCGCTGTGTCCGCGGGGAGGACGCGCCCCGATGGGCCGGTCGGTGTCGGGGGACCGGGACGGTCGGGTGGCGTCGGCCGGCGGTCCGCCGGCGAGGTCGGTGTAGTACGCGGCGACGCGGGAGCGCAGCGCGGCGAGCCCCGTCCGGTCCAGGGCAAGGGGGTGGGCGTGGTGGACCCACAGGAGACGGTCGGGGGCGAGTCGGACCAGGGCGTGGTCGTACACCTCGTGGGGGGCGGCGGGGAGCCGTGGGAGAAGGCGCTCGCGCGCGAGGAGCCCGTGGACCTCTTCCCAGGGATCGGCGAGGTGGGTGAGGTCGATCCGCCGGAAGGCGGGCGTCGGGGAGGTGGTGAGGCGTTGCCGGATCTCCCCGTCGATCTCGGCGAACCCCAGGCGGAGCGCGTCGGTCTCCTCGGCCGCCCTACGGAACGCCGTGGTGAAGAGGGTCGGGTCCAACGGGCCGCGGATGTCGACGTACTCCCCCACCGCGCACACCTGGGGTGCGTGGCGCGCAGCACGCCATGACTCCAGCACGGCGTTTTGGGCGGAGGTGAGCGGAGACCACGGTCCATATGAATTGCACACGAAGATCGATCCCGTCGATCGGTGGAACACTAGGCCCACTCCCAACATCAGAGTGAAACAAATTCAAAAATGTCCCAAGGGGGAGCAGGCACCCGAATCGAGTTACCCATCAGGAAATCACGATAAACGATCCCCCTCACCCTCCACAGAGGGAAAATCCGAGCCGGGAATGCCCAACCAGGTTCGCAAGTATGCCGCGAGCAACACAAAACCCGACATGTCACAAGATATTTTCTAGGTCACCATCCACGGTGAGAAAAGATGAATTCGTTGCTCCTCCGCGTACCACGGACGAGAACGGCACCCCGGCCGTCCGCCGAGGTGCCGTTGAACCGTAGAAAGGGTTTTCCCGAATCGGAGGATTCCTGTCCCTCCCCCGAGCACACAAGAGGGATAGGGACGGCTTGAAATACCGACTTACCTCAGTTCCCTATCCCCGAACATCAGGTGGGGATCACCTCGAACAGGGTGGCCAGCCCCGTCCCGCAGGACTCGCCCGCCGAACGCGCCTCGGCGGTCAGGAACGCCTCGTGGTCGAATCCCCCGAGCGCGGAGAGGTAGGCGCGGTGCGCGGCCAACGAGGCGATCCCCGCGGCCAGTTCCCCTTCGCTGAGGGGGACGTGATGGGTCGCCCGAGGGGAGCCGGAGAACGCCGCGAAGCGAACGCCCGACCACGGTCGCAGCCCCTCGTCGGACAGGTCGGGGAACATCCAACGGTTCGCCGCGTCACGGACGGCGTCCAGGAGGGCGGGCCCCAGGGCACGGTGATCGGCGTGGTTGAACGCGGCGCTGCCCGGAAAGGTCTCGCGGAAGTTCAGCGAGATGAGCACCTCGGGACGGTGTCTGCGAATGGCGCGGGCCAGCTCGCGGCGCAGGTCGAGCCCGTACTGCAGGGAACCGTCGGGGAAGTCGAGGAAGGCGACCTCCTCCACCCCCACCACACGGGCGGCGGCGAGCTGCTCCGCCGTCCTCAGCGGTCCGCACTCCTGCGGGGCGATCGTGTCGATGCCCGCCTCGCCTCGCGTCACCAGGAGCTCCGCCACCTGCCGGCCCTGCCCCACCCAGCGGGTGATCGCGGCGGAGGCGCCGAACTCCAGGTCGTCGGGGTGCGCCACCACGGCCAACGCGCGCTGCCAGTCCTCGGGCAGGGGCGGGATGTCGTCTGAGGTCGTCATGGCCGCAAGGGTAGGTTCCAACGGCCGTGCGCGCACGTCCCGTCCGGCCCGGCCCCCTGGACGTCGGACCGGGCCGGAGGGGAACTAGGACCGCTGGGCCGGGCCGTCCTCGTCCCGCTCGCCGTCCTGCGCAGCGGCGTGGCGACCGCCCTGCTGGCCCGGGGCGGCGTGGCGGCCGCCTCCCGCCTCGGCCGGCGTCTCGGGCCGGGCCTGCGCGGGGCCCGCGTCCACCGTCGGGGCCGGGGCCCCCTGGGGTGGGGCCGTCTGGGGCTGGGCCGCGCGCTGCTTGGCCTGCGGGGGCAGGGCCAGTTCCAGCAGTTCCCGGGGCGGGACGGGCATGTCCCCGCGTACCACCACGATGCCCGCGAAGATCTCCTCGATACGGGCCGCGACGTCCGGCCTGACCGCGCCCTCCCCACGGATCACCCCGCGCAGGAACCAGCGGGGCCCGTCCACACCGATGAACCGGGCCGGCTGGCCGAGCTGATGGCCCTGCTCGTTCTTCTTGCCGGGGACCGGGACCACGGCGCGCAGTTCGGGTCCGAAGGTGCCCTCGAAGTCCTCGACGCGGCCACCGGTCTGGGCGATCTCCTGCCGGATCTCGTCCCGGACCTCCTCCCACAGCCCGCTGGACTTGGGCGCGGCGAAGGGCTGTATCTGCAAAGCGGTCTTGCCGTTGACGATGGTCACGCCGATGACCTTGTTGTGCTGCTTGGCGACGTTGACCTGCACCTCGATGTCGGGGCCGACCGGCACCCGCAGGGCTCCCAGGTCCACTCGCTGGACCTCGGGGAACTTCTCCGAGACGTCCCAGGGCCCCTGAGCGCGGAACCGGTCGTCGGGCTTGGTCGGCTCCTTGACCGGACTGTGGCGCTCGAGCGCCTGGACCGCCTCGGCGGTGTCGGCGGCATCGCTGCGGCCGCTCTTCTTGCGTCGGCGTCCGAACACGCCCTACACCTCTCCCGATTCGTCGCTCCCGGTCCTGCCGGGACGCGGTGCCGTCATGGGGCCACCGGCCGCGCGGCCTCGTGTCCCCCGGTGGATCCGAACCCGTTCGCGCCTCGAACGGATTCCGGAAGCGCCTCGACCTCCCTGAACACGGCCCGTTCGACCCGCTGGATGACCAGCTGGGCGATCCGGTCGCCGCGTGTCAGCCGCAGTGGTGTCGCGGCGTCGGTGTTGAGCAACGTCACCTTGATCTCGCCGCGGTAGCCGGAGTCGACGGTTCCGGGGGCGTTGACGACGGTCAGGCCGTGACGTGCGGCCAGTCCCGAACGGGGGTGCACGAACGCCGCGTAACCGTCCGGTAGGGCGATGGCGACGCCGGTACGCACCGTGGCGCGCTGTCCCGGTCCCAGTTCGACGTCCTCGGCCGTGACGAGATCGGCGCCTGCGTCTCCCGGATGGGCGTAACCGGGAAGCGGCAGATCGGGATCGATCCGGCGGATGAGGACCTCCGTCGGACCGGTGTCGAGGGAATTGCTACTCACACTGCGCGAGCCTATCGCGAGTCGCCTGCCCAGCCGTCGCTCGGACGGCAGACGCGCGGGGGCGCCACCGCTTCGGCGGCGCGCCCCCGCGCGGGACAGGTCGATCTACTGCTCGGCCTCGGGCAGGGTGACGTCGACGCGCAGCTCGGCGTCGTCGCTGCTCTCGAAGGCGATGGCGCCGGCCCGCCCGGCCGAGGCGATGTCGGCCTCGGCGAGCCGGGCCCGGTCCACCTGCTTGCCCCGGACGACGACCCGCTCGACCTCGGCGCGCATGGACAGCTTGGCCTCGGACTTGACCTTGCGGACCGAACGCAGCACCTCCGAGGCCGCGGCCAGGACCGCGGGGTCGCCGTCCTGCGCGGCAGCGCGGAACTCCGCGACCTCCGGCCAGGAGGCGGCGTGCACGGAGCCCTCCTGCCACCAGGACCAGACCTCGTCCGCGACGAACGGGACGAACGGGGCGAACAGCCGGTGCAGCGCCGACAGCGCGATCAGCAGGGCCGCCCGGGCCGACGCCCCGGCCGCCGACTCGGTGTCATAGGCGCGGGCCTTGACCAGCTCCAGGTAGTCGTCGCACAGCTCCCAGAAGAAGCGCTCGGTGCGCTCCAGCGCCCGGGTGTGGTCATAGCCCTCGAAGGCCGCGGTCGCGTCGTCGACGACGTCGGCGAGCGCCGCGAGCATGGCCCGGTCCAGCGGCTCGGTGACCGCGGCGGGATCGGGCACGGTGTCCTCGCCGGCGACGGACAGCGCGAACTTGCTGGCGTTGAGGATCTTGATGGACAGCCGGCGGCCGACCTTCATCTGCCCCTCGTCCAGCGCCGTGTCGGTGCCGAGCCGGCCGCTGGCCGCCCAGTAGCGGATCGCGTCGGAGCTGTACTTCTCCAGCAGGTCGATCGGGGTGACGACGTTGCCCTTGGACTTCGACATCTTCTTGCGGTCGGGGTCCAGGATCCAGCCGGAGATCGCGGTGTTGCGCCAGGGCAGGGTCGCGTGCTCGAAGTGGGAGCGCACGACCGTGGAGAACAGCCAGGTGCGGATGATGTCCTGCCCCTGGGGGCGCAGGTCCATCGGGAAGACGCGCTGGAACAGGTCCTCGTCGCGCTCCCAGCCACCGGCGATCTGCGGCGACAGCGACGAGGTGGCCCAGGTGTCCATGACGTCGGGGTCGCCCATGAAGCCGCCCGGGACACCGCGCTGCTCCTCGGTGTAGCCGGGGGGGACGTCGGAGCTGGGGTCGACCGGCAGCGCGGCCTCCTCCGGCAGGATCGGCTCGTCGTAGCGCGGGTTGCCATCGGCGTCGAGCGGATACCAGACCGGGAACGGGACGCCGAAGAAACGCTGCCGGCTGATGAGCCAGTCGCCGTTGAGCCCCTCGACCCAGTTCTCGTAGCGGGCCCGCATGTGCCCGGGGTACCAGGTGAGTTCCCGGCCGCGCTCCAGCAGCGCCGACCGGACCTCCTCGTCGCGCCCGCCGTTGCGGATGTACCACTGGCGGGTCGTGACGATCTCCAGCGGCTTGTCGCCCTTTTCGTAGAACTTCACCGGGTGGGTGATGGGCTTGGGCTCGCCGACGAGATCGCCGGAGGCGCGCAGGAGTTCGACCATCCGCTCGCGCGCGGTGTGCACCGTGGCCCCGGCGAGCCTGGCGTAGGCCTCGCGCGCCTGCGGGGAGTCGATACCGGCCGGCGGCTCGGCGACGATGCGCCCGTCCCAGCCGATGATGGGGCGGGTCTGCAACTGCAGCTCCCGCCACCAGGTGACGTCGGTGGTGTCACCGAACGTGCAGATCATGGCGATGCCGGAGCCCTTCTCCGGGTCGGCCAGGCGGTGCGCCTTGACGGGGACCTCGACACCGAAGACCGGGGTCCGCACCGTGGTGTCGAACAGGTCCTGGTAGCGCTCGTCGTCGGGGTGGGCGACCAGGGCGACGCAGGCGGCCAGCAGCTCGGGGCGGGTGGTCTCGATGTGGACGGGCGTGCCGTCGTGGCGGTGGAAGGCCACCCGGTGGTAGGCGCTGGGGCGTTCCCGGTCCTCGAGCTCGGCCTGCGCGACGGCGGTACGGAAGGTGACGTCCCACAGGGTGGGCGCCTCGGCCATGTAGGCCTCGCCGCGGGCGAGGTTGCGCAGGAAGGCCCGCTGGGCGGCCGTGCGGGAGGCGGTGTCGATGGTGGCGTAGGTGTGGCGCCAGTCGACGCTGAGGCCCAGCCGGCGCCAGATGCTCTCGAAGACCTTCTCGTCCTCGGCGGTGAGCCGGTCGCACAGCTCGATGAAATTGCGCCGCGAGATCGGGATCTGCTTCTTCGGGTCGGGCTTGGCCGGCGGCGTGAAGTCCGGGTCGTAGGGGATCGACGGGTCGCAGCGGACGCCGTAGTAGTTCTGCACCCGCCGCTCGGTGGGCAGGCCGTTGTCGTCCCACCCCATCGGGTAGAAGACGGCCTTGCCCCGCATGCGCTGGAACCGCGCCACGGTGTCGGTGTGGGTGTAGGAGAAGACGTGCCCGATGTGCAGCGACCCCGAGACCGTGGGCGGCGGGGTGTCGATCGAGTAGACGTCCTCGCGGCTCTTGGTGCGGTCGAAGTGGTAGACGCCGGACTCGTCCCACGCGTCTACCCATTTCGCCTCGATACCGTCGAGCGAGGGCTTGTCGGGCACGCGGAAGGAACGGGAGCGGTTGGTCATAGGGCTAATGGTATTGCTCTCGCGGCCGTGTTCGCTCCGCCCATCGCAGCCTCCGGGCCGGTAGGACCCGGCTCCGGCGACCTCGACACCCGCCCGGGCCCCTGCGCCACGTCGGCGGGGCATGACAGTATTTCCGGCGACATCCCGCATACCCGTGTACGACGACAACGGAAGTGGACGATCCACATGGCAGACAAGGACGGTGAGCTCGTCGCGCGGATCGCGGGCGGCGCCGCCGCTCTGGCGGCCGCCTACGCGACCCGCAAGGTCTTGACATTCGCCTGGACCCGGGCGGTGGGCAAGGAGCCCCCGATCGACCCCGAGTCCCCTGACATCGGCCTGGCCGAGGCGCTGGGCTGGGCCGTGCTGACCGGTGTCGGCATGGAGGTGGCCCGCGTGCTCGCGGTGCGCGCCACCCACAAGCGCTTCGCGCCACGTCGCCACCGCGACATCGAGGAGCTGCCGCTGTAGCGGGGGCCGCGCGGGTGGGGCGCCCCGGCGCCCCACCCGCGCCCTAGTCGCGCCGGGAGCGCGGCAGCAGACGCATCCGTGAGGGCGCCACCGGGCGGGTGGGAGAGCCGCCGGCCAGCCCCGTCGAGCGCAGGTCGGTGCGGACCGCCCGGGCCAGGGCCAGGGTCCCGGCGCGGTTGAGGGTCCCGCCGGCGACCGCGCCGGTCAGATAGGGGCCCAGTGTGGTCAGGTGACGTCCCATGAGCTTCATGAGCCGGTTGCGCAGCGCGGTCTTGGCCGCGGCCCCCAGGGCGACGGTGAGGGATTCGGCGCCCTGTAGCGGATCGATACCGCGTCGCTTGGCCCACGAGACCAGGTAGCCGGAGGTGCGCTGGAGCGGCCCGCCCGTCACGGCCCGGCCGTAGACCTCGTGCAGCTCGCCGATCAGCTTGACCTCGATCGAGGCGACGACCACGGTCTCGGCCGCGATCTGGGCGGGGGCGGTCAGCAACAGGGGCGGCGCGGTGAACTGCACGGCCGCCAGCGCCCCTCCGGCCGCGCCGACCGCGGCGGTGGCCCGCGCCGCGTTGCGCACCAGCGCGTCGGCGAGTTCCTCGCCGGTTAGTCCGCCGTGGTGGCGGCTGAGGGTCTCGGCGTCGCGGATGGGCAGGCGCGGCGCGATCTCGTCGGTGAACAGGTCGGTGATCCAGCGTCCTCCCGCGACCCCCGCGGCGCCGGCCGATCGGGCGCTGCCGGCCAGGGCCCCGCTCAATCGGGCGAGCAGCCGGACGCGGCGCTCCTTGCCGTCCTCCCCGGTGTCCTCTTCGACGATGCGGGCGACCAGCGCGCCGACGTCGCCGTCGGCGGCGGGGACCAGGTCGCCGCCGGGACCATCGACCTGTTCGGGCTCCCGCCCGTGATCGGATCCTCCGGTCGGTCCGTTCCCAGTGGTCACGTCCTCATCCCTTCGATGGCCTGTTCTGTCCACCCCAACGTAGGCGACGCGCCGAAGGTGCCCGCCGGAAGCGTGACATTCCCCCGGAAACGACGATGCGCTCCCGGTTCACCGGGAGCGCATCGTGCGCCACTGCGGATTTGGCCTTCGAGGCGACGGAGAGGGACCCCGCCCTTTCAGGCGGCACACTCCTTGCACACGAGCTGGCCGTTCCGCTCTTCGGCGAGCTGGCTGCGGTGGTGCACCAGGAAGCAGCGCGAGCAGGTGAACTCGTCCGCCTGGCGCGGCAGCACTCGCACGGCGAGTTCCTCACCGGACAGGTCGGCACCCGGCAGCTCCATGCCCTCGGCGACCTCGTCGGGGTCGACGTCGATGGTGCTGGTGCCCTTGTCCACCCGGCGGGCCTGCAGCTCCTGCAGGCTGTCCTCGTTCAGGTCCTCATCGGTCTTACGCGGGCTGTCGTAGTCGGTGGCCATCTTCCTTACTCCATCCCCCTCGATCTATGCCTCATCGCGCGGGTGTAACGCTTGAGAGACGTATCTTGTGCCCAAATCGGCTTGAAAAATCCCGTGGCGTAAGTGGACTGTGACCCCTCCCGGATGCGGTCGCACCCGATGGCAGCGCGTGATGGCCGGACACGGTCAACGGAAACCTCTCCGCGGCCCGGTCCATTCCCATGTGCTACCCAACGCCAGAAGGATTTCGACCTTTTCTCGCGTCCTTCACCGCACCGGCCTGAGGCGGGTACTCACGGCAGGTGACGAGGTCAGGACGGGCACGTTGACGGCGGGAGAATTCTCGCCGTGTCCACGCCCGGGAGAGCATACCTATCCCCGCGACCGGTTCGGACCGCGCGGGCCCGTGTCATCGGACACGTATCGGTATCACCGGTCTTCGGGGGCCTTGCGAAGGACCCGCGACCGTCTCAGTGCGGACTCTCCGTGTCCGTCCGATGCGTGTCCTGGGGGAAGCGGACGGTCACGACGATGCCGCCGCCCGAACGCGGCCAGGCCGTCACCGAACCGCCGTGGGCGCGCACGACCGAGCGGACGATGGACAGCCCCAGCCCGGCTCCCTTGTTGGACCGGACGCGGTCGCCGGAGCCGCGCCGGAAGGGTTCGAACAGTCCCTCGATCTCGTAGGCGGGGATGACCGGACCGGAGTTCTCGACCTGGACGGCGGGGGCGCCTTCGTTGATCCCCGAACGGACGGTGATCTCCCCGTCGGGGACGTTGTAGCGCAGCGCGTTCTCCACCAGGTTGGCGACGAGCCGCTCCAGCAGCACGGGGTCGCCGATGACGGGGGCCCCGCGCAGGTCCGAGCGCAGGGTCAGGCCGGACGCCTCGATCTCGCCGGAGAGCTGGCTGAGCACGGTCCTGGAGACCTCGCCCAGGTCGACGCCGGTGCGCACATCGAGCTCGCGGTCGCTCTTGGCGAGGAAGAGCAGGCCGTCGATGAGGCGTTCGTGCCGGGAGTTGGTCTCCAGCAGGGTACGGCCCACCGTCTTGAGGTCGCTGGACGCCTCGGGGTCGGCCAGCGCGACCTCCAGGAGGGTGCGGTTGATGGCCAGGGGGGTGCGCAACTCGTGGGAGGCGTTGGCGACGAACCGCCGCTGACCGTCGAAGGCCCGGTCCAGACGCTCCAGCATCGCGTCGAAGGTGTCGGCCAGCTCGCGGATCTCGTCATCGGGGCCGCTCAGGGCGATGCGCTCGTGCAGGGAGCGTTCCGACAACCGGCGCGCGATGCGGGTGATCTTGTGCAACGGCGACAGCGCGCGCCCGGCGACGGCGTAACCGAGCACCAGCGCCAGCAGCCCCACGGTGACCAGGGCGAAGATGGAGAAACGGGTGAGCTCGCCGAGCACGCCCTCGATGAAGTCGTTCTTGCCCTGTTCCACCACGGCCGGATCGAAGTCGTAACCGGGCGCGACGGTGAACTCCAGGCTGTCCAGGACCGTGGCGACGATGACGTAGTTGAGCAGCACCAGCAGCGAGCCCGCGGCGAAGAAGAGCGCGCCGTAGATCAGCGTCAGGCGCATCCGCAGGCTGATGTTGTCGGTCAGGTGGCCGACCCTGCGGACCATCGACGACCGCGGGGAGGAGGCCAACTCGACGGAGGGCGTCACCAGGCGCCGCCACGTCCCGGTGTCGCCCGGCGGGGTGGGCGGGACCTCGCCGGGGGGGACGGACGCCCCGTCGCCCTCGCGGGGCTGCCCCGGCTGCGCGCCCGGGGTCAAATCCGGTACCCCGCGCCCGGGACGGTGTGGATGACCTGCGGCTCACCGAGCTTCTTGCGCAGTGTCATGACGGTCACGCGCACCACGTTGGTGAACGGGTCGGCGTTTTCGTCCCAGGCCTTCTCCAGCAGGCCCTCGGCGCTGACGACGGTCCCGTTGGCGCGCATCAGCACCTCGAGGACCGCGAACTCCTTGGGGGTCAGCGCGATGTCGCGGCCGTCGCGCTGCACCGTGTGGTTGGCCGGATCGAGGGTGACGCCGTTGCGGCGCAGCACCGGCGGCAGGGGCGGCGCCGCTCGGCGGCCCAGCGCCCGGACCCGCGCGATGAGTTCGGCGAACGCGAAGGGTTTGGCCATGTAGTCGTCGGCGCCGATGGTCAGTCCGGTGACCTTGTCGTCGAGTTCGCCCGCCGCGGTGAGCATGAGGATGCGTCCGGGGTAGCTCTCGGCGGCCAGGGAGCGGCACACGTCGTCCCCGTGGGTTCCGGGGAGGTCGCGGTCGAGCACGATGACGTCGTAGTCGTTGACGCTCGCGCGCTCCAGGGCGCTGTCTCCGTCGTAAACGACGTCGACGGCCATTGATTCCCGCCGTAGGCCCACGGCCACCGCGTCGGCGAGGACCTGCTCGTCTTCGACCACCAGTACGCGCACTTCGTCCTTCGTTTCCACGGCGCGCCGGCCGGTCTGGCCGCTGCCGGCGCATCCCCCAACACACCGGCAGCGGCGTCAACCCCCGGCTGCGTCTACCGTTCTCCCACACTTCGGATAAGGATGGAGTAAACCATCCCTCACCCACAGGTCGGTGAACACGCAGGTCAGGCTATCCCCTTCGAGGGGGAGGCGACTAGGGCGCGGTGGTCTCGAAACGTTCCCGGGAGCGCTCCTGCCCCTGGAAGAACGGAGTCGCTGCCGGCGCATCCCCCAACACACCGGCAGCGACGTTCACCCCGCACATCTCAAATCTGACACATCCGGGATAAGAAAGAAATAAGAAATAGAACAAACGGGTGTTTGTGGCGCATGCCACCCTGGAAGAGCCCAACAGGGGACCGATTCCCAGGGTCGGCGCCCCCTCCCCACACGCTGGGGCCCGGTCGTCTCCGGTCAGGAGAGGACCAAAGTCAAGGTTTGAGCCAAGACCTCACATGGGTATGCCCAGCAACCGCTGTCCATGTGGTGAGAGGAGTGTGATGATGGGCGAGTTTCTGGCGGAGCTCCGCGTCCGTATCGCCGAGATCTCCGTTTCCCTCCAAGCCGCTCGCGCGGCCGGAGACGAGTTCCTTGTCGACGCCCATGCGTCGGAACTCGAAGACCTGCATCGCATCGCCGTCCGCAACGGGATCGACCCCCACTGCGCCTAGCGATCACCCGACACCCCAGGGCGTACGGCCGGCCGGGACCCACCCCAGGTCCCGGCCGGCCGCGTGCGGCCCGTTACCGGCCGTCCCCGCCATCGGTGTCGGCCCCCAGGGGCGCCAGCAGGTCGTGCAGGGCCTCGAACAGGCCGGGGGCGGCCGCGATCGCGAGATCCGGGCCGACCGGCGCCCCGTCGAGTCCGCCCACCCTGGCTCCGGCCTCCTCGGCCACCAGCGCGGCGGCGCTCCAGTCCCACGGGTTGAGTCCGCGCTCGTAGTAGGCGTCGATCCGGCCGTGGGCCAGCGCGCACAGGTCCAACGCCGCCGCGCCGGCCCTGCGGATGTCGCGCACCCGGGGCAGGACCTCGCTCAGCACCCGGGCCTGGTGGGCACGCCGCGACGCGGCGTAGCCGAAGCCGGTCGCGACCAGCGCCATCTCCAGCGGAACCCCCTCGTTCACGCGCAGCCGCTCCCCCGCGCACCAGGCGCCCTGACCGCGCACGGCCGTGTAGACCTCGCCGAGGACGGGGGCGGCCACCACACCCGCGACGACCTCGCCGTCGACCTCCGCGGCGATGCTGACCGCCCATTCCGCCCGCCCGTAGAGGTAGTTGACGGTCCCGTCGATCGGGTCGACGATCCAGCGCACCCCGCTGGAGCCACCGCTGGCACCCCCCTCCTCGCCCAGCAGCGAGTCGCCCGGCCGCGCGCCGAGCAGGCGCTCGCGGATCAGGCGTTCGGCGGCGCGGTCCATCTCGGTGACGACATCGGTGGGCGTCGACTTGGTGGCGAGCACCCCGACCTTGGCCTGGCCCTCGGCGGCCAGCCGGCCGGCGTGCTCGGCGGCCTCCACCGCCAATGTCAGCAGCTCCCGCGGATCGGTCGCCGATGCGGACGTGGTCATGCTTCTCCCCTCACGATCGTGGCGTTTCCCGGCGCGCTGCGGGGTCACAGCAGGTCGGGACGGCGCCACTCCTTGCCTTGCACGTGGTGGTCCAGGAACGCGAACACCGTCTCGTACCAGACCCTGATGTTGCCCGGGGACAGGATCCAGTGGTTCTCACTCGGGAAGTACAGGAACTTCGCGTCGACCCGGTGGCTGACGAGGTCCCACCACAGCCGCAGCCCCTCGCCGATGGGGACCCGGTAGTCCTTGTCGCCGTGGATGACGAGCATCGGGGTGCGGATGGCCGCGACGTGGCGGTGGGGGGAGTTCAGCTCGTAGCGCTGCGGCTGGGTGCGCGGATCCCCGAACTCGCGCATCCACACCGGCGGGGAGTCGGTGGTGGCGTGGAAGCCGTCCAGGGCCCACAGGGAGGCATGGGTGACGATCGCCTTGAAACGGTCGGTGTGCCCGGCGATCCAGTTGGCCATGTAGCCGCCGAAGGAGCCGCCCATCGCCGCGGTGCGCCCGGCGTCGATGTCGTCGCGGGCGACCGCCGCGTCGGTGATCGCCATCAGGTCGGCGAAGGTGCGCGGCCCCCACTGGCCCCAGCCCCGGCGGAGCATGTCCTGACCGTACCCGGTGGACAGGGCGGGGTCGGGCAGCAGGACGGCGTATCCCCGGGCGGCCGGCAGCCACGGGTTCCACCGCCACGACCAGGCGTTGAAGCTCATGTAGGGGCCACCGTGCACCCACAACAGCAGGGGGGCGGGCGACTGCGCCGAGGCGCCGGGCGGCAGGACCAGCCAGGCGCGGATCCGGGTCCCGTCGTCCGCGGTCGTCTCGACCTCGGTCAGCCGCCCCGGCATCTCCAAGGGCAGCTCCGGGCCGGGCAGCCGCACCGGCTCCTGTCCGGCCTCATCGGCAGCCAGGCGGACCGGGGTGGGGGGCTCGTCCCAGGAGTCGCGCAGCGCGTACAGCGTCCGCCCGTCGGGGGCGGGGCACAGTTCGCTGTAGGCGCCGTCGTCGGCGGTGAGCCTGAGGAGGTCGCCGGTGGCGAGGTCCACTCGGAAGATCGGACGGCGCCCCGCATGGTCGGCGGTGAAGTAGACCGCGGAGGAGTCGGGCGCCCAGGCCAGGGCCAGGGGCCACAGCTCGTGTCCGGCCAGCACGTCGCGTCCCTCACCGGTGGCGAGGTCGACCACCCACAGCGTGGCGTCACGGACCTCGTTGTCGTAGTCGCCGTCGAAGGAGTGGATCGCGGCCACGCGGGTGCCGTCCGGGGAGACGCGCGGACCGTCGAAGTCGCGGCCGGGGCCCCCTTCGGCGACGCTCCTCCGTTCCCCCGTCGCCAGGTCGATCGCGACGAGGTCGTGGTGGTGCGTTCCCGGGCCGTCGGGGACGGCCCAGGAGGTGACGACGGTCCGCCCGTCCGGCGTGACCTCGTGCGCCGTCCCCTCCAGCGCGCTGCCCGGTTCGGGGGTGAGGTCGCGCCGGGGTCCCAGCGGCTCGTCGGGGGTGGCGGGCGGGTCGGCGGCGAACAGCCGCGGCCGAGCCGGCCCCAGGTCGTGGTCCCAGAAGCGCACGGGGTGCTCCTCGTGCAGGATCGCCGTGACCCCCGCGTCCGTCCGCGCCGCGCGCGCCTTCTCGTCGGCCTCGGCGTCGGCGGCACCGGGGAAGGTCGCGGAGGCGAAGACGACCGTGCCCGCCTCGGCGGCCACCGCGACCGCGCCGATCCCGCCCGGACGCGCGGCGACCTGCCTGGCCTCGCCCCCGTCCGCGGGTAGCAGCCACAGCCCGGGCACGGAGGCGTCGGTGGTTTCGGCCTGGGCGTCGGGACGCTTGGAGGTGAACAGCAGCGAGCCGTCGGGCAGGAAGCAGGGCGCGGACTCGCCCTCGGCGGAGCGGGTCAGCCGGCGCGCTCCGGCCTGGCCGCGCGGGTCGATCTCCCACAGCGCGGTGCCGAACGACTTCCCATCGGGCTTCAGCTCGCTGACGGGGGCGACCAGGCGTGTCCCGTCCGGTGAGAGACGCAGTCCCCCCACCCGCCGTAGCCGGACGTACTCCGACAGTTCATACCAAGGACGAGCCACGACAACCCCCGTTCTCCGGCACCGGATCCCTCCGACCCTATCGGGACCGGTCGGACGCTCGACAGAGCGGCGTCCGACCATGGGATGTGCGCGGCGGCCGGGGTCAGCGGAGCTTGCAGCAGTCCGGCGGGCAGTCGTGGCACTCGCGGGTGAGCCGGCTCAGCCCCGCGGGCTCGCGTCCCTCGGCCCGTTCCTCGACCAGGTCGCGGACCATCGCCACGAACGCGGGATGGGTGCCCGGGCTCAACGCCCGCTCCATCCGCAGGCCGAGCCGCTCGGCGGTGGCCACCGCCTCGACGTCGAGGTCGTACTTGACCTCCATGTGGTCGGAGACGAAGCCGTAGGGCACCACGACGACGGCCTTGACCCCCTCGGCGGCCAGCTCCTCCATCCGGTCGTTGATGTCGGGTTCCAGCCACGGCTGGCTGGGCGGGCCGCTGCGGCTCTGGTAGACGAGGTCATAGGCGTGCTCCCCGCCGACCCTCTCGGTGATGAGCCGGGCCACCTCGGCGAGCTGGTCGACGTAGGCGCCCTCGGGGCCGTGCTCACGCCGCGGGTCGCCGCTGGCCTGGGCCATCGCGATGGGGATGGAGTGCGCGGAGTAGAGCAGGCGGGCCTCGCCGCGCAGGTCGGCGGGCAGGCGGTCCAGCGCGGCCCGGGTGTGGTCGACGAAGGAGTCGATGAACCCCGGGTGGTCGAAGTAGGGGCGGATCAGGTCGATCTGCGGGGCGTCGGGGCCGACCGCCTCGCGGGCGCGGTCGATGTCCTCCAGGTACTGGCGGTGGCTGGAGTAGTTGCTGTAGGCCGAGGTGGCCAGGGCGACGACCCGCCGCACCCCGTCCTTGGCCATCTGCGCGACCGTCTCGGTCAGGTAGGGGTCCCAGTTGCGGTTGCCCCAGTAGATCGGCAGGTCGACGCCCGCGGCGTCGAAATCGGCGCGGATGGCGTCGATCAGGTCCCGGCACTGCTGGTTGATCGGGCTCACACCACCGAAGAGGAAGTAGTGCTCGCCGACCTCGGCCAGCCGCTCACGGGGGATGCCGCGGCCGCGGGTGACGTTCTCCAGGAAGGGGATGACGTCGTCGGTCTTCTCCGGGCCGCCGAAAGAGATGAGCAGAAACGCGTCGTAGGGCCTCATGGTCTCCATGAAACCAGGTCACGGCCACGACAAAGCCGTGACCCGGCGTAATGGAGGTCACCCGGGCCGGTGACCCTATCCCCTGGCGCCCGGCGTGTGTAGCCTCCTGGACCATGACGAATGTGACGTGGCGCACATGGTCGGGCACCTACGAGACGGTTCCTCAGCGGTGGACCGTTCCCAACAGCACCGCTGACGTGGTCACGGCGCTGCGATCGGCGGCGGCGGAGGGTCTGCGGGTACGCATGGTCGGCACGGGACACTCCTTCACCGGGGTGGCCCTCACCGACGGGCTCCTCCTGGCCCCCAGCGCGCTGACCGCGCTGCGCTCGGTCGACCTCGAAGCCGGCACCGCCACCGTCGAGGCGGGCAGGCCCCTGTGCGACTTCAACGAGGCGCTCGCGGCCCGGGGCCTGGCACTGGCGAACATGGGCGACATCGCGGTGCAGACCATGGCCGGGGCGGTCCAGACCGGCACGCACGGCACCGGACGCGACGCCGGCGGGCTGGCGGCGCAGGTGCGCGCCCTGGAGATGGTGCTCGCCGACGGGCGGGTCGTCACCTGCTCGCCCCGGGAGGAACCCGAGCTGTTCCACGCCGCCCGGGTGGGGCTGGGGGCCTTCGGGATCGTGACCGCGCTGACGATGGCGGTGGAGCCGGCCTTCCTGTTGCACGCCCGTGAGGAGCCCATGCCGCTGGACGAGGTCCTGGAACGGCTGGAGGAACTGCGCGCGGACAACGACCACTTCGAGTTCTTCTGGTTCCCGCACACGGGTCTGACCAACACCAAGCGCAACAACCGCGTGGCCGGACCGGCCGACCCGCTGTCCTCGTTCCGCGCCTGGTTCGACGACGAGTTCCTGTCGAACTCGGTGTTCGAGGTGGTCAACCGGCTGGGACGGCGGGCGCCTCGGGCGATCCCCGCGATCAACCAGGTGTCGGCGCGCGCGCTGTCGGCGCGCTCCTACACCGACGCCTCGTACCGGGTGTTCGCCAGCCCCCGCCGGGTGCGGTTCGTCGAGATGGAGTACGCGATCCCGGCCGATCACCTGCGCGAGGTCCTGCGCAGGATCCGCGCGGTGCTCAAGCGCGGCGACCACCGGATCGGCTTCCCCATCGAGGTGCGCTTCGCCCCCGCCGACGACGTGTGGCTGTCCACCGCCTATGGCCGTGACACCGCCTACGTCGCCGTCCACGTCTACCGGGGCTCCCCCTACCTGGAGTACTTCGGCGACCTGGAGCCGATCTTCACGGAGGTCGGCGGACGGCCCCACTGGGGCAAGATCCACACCCGCGACCGCGCCTATCTCGAATCGGTCTATCCGCGGCTGGGCGACGCGCTGGAGGTGCGGGAACGGGTCGACCCCGAGCGCAGGTTCGCCAACGCCTACCTGGACCAGGTGTTCGGGCCCTGACAGGCGGCCGGGCGCCGCTCCCCGCGGGGAGCGGCGCCCGGCCTCTCGCGTCGCCCACCGGTGCGTCACGGCACCGGCTGGCCCTGCTGCTGCGGAGCGGCCGGTGGGAACGCCCCGCTCCCCTGGCCGCCGCCTCCGGCGCCTTCGTCGGCGCCGCCGTCAAGGCCGTCCTGCCCGTCCTGGCCTCCTTGGCCGTCCTGCCCGGACGTGCCGTCCCCGGTCTCGCCCGACCCCGGCGCGGTGGGTGCGCCGGTCGGGTCGCCTTCGTCTCCCGGGGTCGCGGGGGCCGTGGGATCGGTGGACTCGTCCTGCTGTCCCCAGGGACCGCCCTGGCCTCCGGGCGCCTCGGTGGGGGCCGTGGTGGGCTGGCCGGTCGGCTCCTGCTGGTCCTCGATGCCCGTGTCGGGCCCGGTCTCCTGGGAGGGGGTCTCCTCCGTGGACTGCGCCGCGTTGCCGCCCAGCAACGAGGGCGCGGACCGGCCGTCCTGTCCGTGCACGGTCGCCGTCAGCGTCCGGCCGGAGAACAGCTCGAACGCGGTGATGACGGCCATGACCAACAGGAAGATCCCCACCGCGGGGATGATGATCTCCTTGCGCCGCCACCAGGTGCGGCTGTCCGGCCCTCCCCGGTCCACGCGCTCGTCCGGGAATTCCCCATCGGGGGCGTCGGGACGGGCCGCGCCCGTCTTCCGTCCCGTGGCGAGCAGCTCGGTGGCGTCGTGTCCCTCCGTCCGCCCGGTCGCCGGGAAGACGGTCGTGGGAGCGGCGTCTCCCACCGTGGGGAGCACCCGGGTGGCGGGGTCGTCCCTCTCGGCGGATGTCTCGCCGATCTCGGTCGTCGCCGCCAGCAGCGTGTCGGCGTCGCCGACCCGCCCCGGCCCCGCGGCGCGCAACTCCTCGGTGGCGCTGCGCGGTTCCGGCCGCCGGTTCCTGGTCAGGTGCGCGCGTCCGGCGAAGTCACGGGCCTTGTCCCCGCTTCGGCTCAGGAAGTGCTGGACCACCGCGGTCCCCGCGGTGCTGATGACGCTCATGACCGCGGCGCCGATGATGGTGCCGTAGACACCGAGGTAGGACGCCGCGGTCGCCGCGGTCAGCGTGGCCAGACCGCCACCGACCACCTGCGACATGCTCAGGTCGATGCGTTTTCTCTTCTTCTCGTCCTGGCCTTCGCTCATCCTCCCCCTCCGTCACCGCGCCGGACGCGGTGGTCTCCCCGTTGCTCGTCGGGGTGGCGTGCCCCGTTTGCGGACGCCGGCCGTCGCCGGCGCTTCTCGTCCATAAGTGGACAACTTCCGCCGCGCCCATCGATGTTCCGATAACCAAAAGAGATTTGATAGATCACCTTTGCGCAGCATACGGCGTGTCGATTTGCGTTCAGTCCCGCGATGAGCTCCTGCTTCCCGGCGAAAGGGGCGGAAGTTCCCGACGGAGTGGACCTATCGGGCGGTGGTGCCCGGCGGGAGATAGCATCGCCGTCAGGCGTCAAGACCCGACGGACCGAAACCGTTCCCGGCTGACGGGGATGGGGAGGCCGCCCATGTCAAGATGGGGGACGGCAGGGCCACATCCCCGCCGTTTCAGCATCGCGACGGCGGGCGGCACCGACGGTCCCACGGCCGCGCGGTTCGGACATGCCGGACGGGGTACTGGCCGAACGGGCGTACGCCGACGACACTTGAGACATGGGGGATGGCTTAGGACCTACCCTCGACGGGACGCGAAAGGGAGGGCGATGCAGGAGCTCCGCCTCGTCGCCGTCAGCGAGGACGGCACCTACCTGGTGTTGGCCAGCGCCGGCCGGGGGACCCGTTTCACGCTGCCCGTTGACGACCGTCTCCGCGCCGCCGTGCGCGGCCAGTTCTCCCGGCTCGGCCAGTACGAGATCGAAGTGGAGAATCCGTTGCGCCCCAAGGAGATCCAGGCCAGGATCCGCGCCGGTGAGACCGCGGAGGCCATCGCCGAGGCCGCCGGCATCCCGATCGAGCGTGTGCGCTGGTTCGAGGGTCCGGTGCTACAGGAACGCGAGTACATGGCCCAGCAGGCGCAGCGCGCCACCGTACGCCGGCAGGGCGACGCCGCCCCCGGTCCGGTCCTGGGCGACATCGTCGCCGAGCGCGTCGGCCAGCACCAGATCGAGACCGGCGACGCCACGTGGGACTCCTGGAAACGCGAGGACGGGGCCTGGCAGGTGCAACTGTCCTTCCTGTCCGACGGCGAGGCCCGACTGGCCCACTGGATCTATGAGCCACGCCGCCGCTGTGTGACCCCGGCCGACGACGAGGCCGCCCGTTTCTCCTCCCCCGTCCCCGAGGAACCGCTGGACCTCGGGCCGGGAAGCGCGAACGTGACCCCCTTCGTGCCCCGCCGTCAGCCCACGCGCGAGGCCCCGGCCGCGACGGGCGAGCCCTCCTCGCCCCCGGCCGACCTCGAAGGGGAGGCCGCGCCGCCGGCTCCCGCCGCCTCGTCTTCCGGCCGCGTCTCGATCACCCCCGAGCTCGTCCGCCCGGTCTCGCCCGTGGCCGACTCCGCCCCGGCCTCCCGCCCCGCCGCCACCGACCCCTCGGACCCGGCCGCGCCGGCGGCCCGGACCGAGCAGCCCGCACGCCACCCCGCCCCCTCCCCCGAGGAGGAGACCTCGCTGCCCGCCGCGGCCGCGGGCGGGGGCGGCGCCCAGGCGGCCCGTCGCAAGGGACGTGGCCGACGCGCCTCGGTCCCGTCGTGGGACGAGATCATGTTCGGGGCGAAGAAGCCCGAGTGAGCCCGCGGCCGATCACCCGATCGGCCGGGGCCCGCCGTCGCCCCCGGTGAGCGGCGGCTCCCCTCCGTCCGCGTCCCCCTCGGCCAGGAAGGGCCGCACCATCTCCGGCGTCACCTCCTGGGCGAACGCCACGGAGGCGGCGAACCCGACGTCGATCGCGTCGTAGCCGCCCCGCCCGGCCCCGACGGTGGCCCGCAGCGTCGCCAGACCGGCCCGGCGCTGGAACGGGCTGCTGCTCCACTTCCAACCGATGATCGCGTCGCGCCGCACAACGGACTGTTCCCGACGCAGCGACCCCGACCTGACGCTGACCTGCCGGCCGTCGTACCCGTGCCCGAGGGAACGGTAGCGGTCCAGTCCCAGCGGAACCCCCAGCAGGGCCACCAGCACGCACGCCGCGGCGACCCAGGGCAGGTCCGCCAGCGCGGCGGCGGCTCCCAGCGCCAGGAAGGGCACGATCGCGCGGAACAGCCGGCGGGAGCGGGCGGCGGGCGGGTGGGGCGTCAGCGTCCCCCGATAGGGCGTCAACGCCGCCTCGACCACCTCGTGCACCCGCTCGCGCGGGCCGATCGGCAGCAGGGCGGCGCGTGTCGAGACGTCCCCCAGCCCGGTGACGATCGCCCGCAGGCGCACCGCCCGGCGCAGCCGTTCCAACGGGTTGTCGATGAGTTCGTGGCCACGGATGCGGCGGTGTTCCAGGGTCACGCTCTGCCTGGTGAACAGCCCCCGTTCGGTGACCAGGGACTGGTCGCGGCGCCGCAGGGTGAAACCCCAGTTGCCGACCGTGTAGGTGACGACGGCGAAGACCGGCATGAGCAGGATGAGCGTCACCACCCCGGCGATGGCGATGAGTGTCAGCAGCGCCGCGCCGTCGCGCATGAGGAGGGGGATGAGGTCGGCGGCCTCGTCCGCCACGTCGACACCGAGGTCGCCGCCGATCTGCCCCACGAAACCGATCAGGGCGGCCAGCGCGGCGAACGGGGTGAGCAGGTAGCCCAGGCTCAAGACCGCGTAGAGGTACCACCCCGGCGGCATCGAGAAGTAGACGACGTCGTGCGATCCGTCCGTCTCCGGCGTGTTCCCGTCCTCGGGGACCGTCGCCCCCGAAGCGGCGTGGTCGGCCGGGGCCCCGGCCTCCCCGGGCGTCTCCTCACCGCGCAGGACGGCCCTGCGGTGCAACAGGACGTCGCGCAGCCGCTCGGCCTCTTCCCGGGGCACCGCGTCGAGCCGGCCCTCCTCCTCACTGCCCCCGCCCGCGGCGGCCTCGACCTTGACGACGGCAAGGCCGAGCAGCCGGTGCAGCAGGGTGGAGGTGACATCGACCCCACGGATGCGTTCCAGGGGGATGGTCCGCCGAGACCGGTTGAGCAGTCCCTTGCGGATCTCCAGCCGCTGGGCGCCGACCCGGTAGCGGAAGGTCCGCCAGGTGACGAACCCGGTGACCAGCATGCCGAGCAGGACGGCGGCCGAGGAGCCCAGGACCCACGGGTTGAAGTTGCCGGCCACCAGGGCCACGGCGATCGGGACGATGAACGACTTCAGGTACCGGATCGGAGCCGTGATGACCGTCAGCGGGCTCAGCCGGTACTCCGGTTCGGCCTGGGGCAGCGGATCCGGGGACCCGGCCACGGGAGAGCGCTCCTCCCCCGGCCCCTGCGATCCGGCGGCGAACGCGGACCGCGAGGCCTCCTGGGACGTGTTCCCGCCTTCGCCGGCCTCCGGTTCGGGCCGGCCCTCGGCGGCGTGGCGTTCCTCCTCGCCGCTCATGTCGCGTCGTCCCTGAGTTCCCCGGCGCGCGCGGCCAGCTCCTCGGAGAGCTGCCGGGCCTGCGCGGCGTCCAGCCCCTCGATCCGCGAGGAGCCCTCGTGGGAGGCCGTCTGGAACACCAGGGTCGCCACCCCGAACAGGCGCTCCAGCCAGTCCTGGGTGTGGTCCACCGTCTGGATCCGGCCGACCGGGACGAGCTGCCAGTGCCGGTTGAGCCAGCCGACCCTGGTGTAGACGACGTCGGCGGCGATCTCCCACCGGTGCACGCGGTAACGCCACCGGGGCACCACGAGCGTCGCGGCGACCTGGTAGATCCCGTAGAGGGTGGGGATCCACCACAGCCGCTCGGCGATCGGGGCGGGGATCCAGGACCACTCGAAGTACCAGGCGGCCCAGACCAGCGCGGCCAACCCGGCGGTCATGATCAGTGCCCCCATCGCCCGGCGAACGGTCCACACGTGGACCGCGCGCGGCGAGACCCGATTGCGGGGAGGGCGGAGCGTGGCGGTCTTCACCCGTGTGAGTCTAGGGTGTGGCGCGCCCGTGCCGGCCTGCCCCGCCGGGCCGGCCGCGGCCACGGTCCGACCCCACCGTTTCGCCCCTCCGACGCCGGCCTCGCCGGCACGCCGCTGGAGGCCACACCCGGTTCCGCTCCCCATCCCGCCGCCGTATTGGTCCGGGAACCGCCGCGCGGCGCGCTCTCCCGCCGAAGTGACGCGCTCCGGCCGGGATCCGCGGCGGCCGGGGAAGAGAGCCGCGCCCGGCCCGCGGCCTCTCCGCCGGCCTGTTCGTGCCGTGTCGGGCGAGGCCACGGCGGGCGGCCGGCGGCCCAGTGGGGGCGCGTCGTCCCCGACCTCACCGCGCGGCCGACACCCCTCGCGACGGCCGGCACCGGCGTCGCGCCCACCACCGTCACCGAGACGGGGTTCGTCGAGCGCTTCCGCCGGCCGCCGTTCGTCCCCCGGCCTCCCAACGGCGCGATCCCCGGTGACGGGGCGCGCCGCCCGCCGACCGCGACGATGGCGCCGGGCGTCGCGGCAACGGCCAAGGCGGTCATGACGTCCGCGTTCCTCCCGGTTCCTCCCTGGCCGACCCCGACGTCCATGGGACCGTCGCCGCGCGCCGGCGACGATCAGCGTCTTCGGCCCGCCACGGGCGTTCCCGCGGCCTTCGGCGGCCCCACACACGTGGAGGCCGAGCGGACGCCCGGAGGGGGCGCGCTCGCCCACACCGGGGACGCGACGCCGGACGGCCCGGCCGTCGCGGCGGGACGCGATCCGGCCGATCGCCGGCACCACGGCCTTCGCCCCGGGCAGCCCCCACCGAGCGGGCTACTCCCGATGGGCCGGCCGCGCGCCCGCCGTCCCCTCCTCGCAGGCGCGGCGGTGGTCGCGCAACCAGCCGTCGACCTCGGCGATGATCTGGGCCCGCGTGGCCTGGCGGGCCCGCTCGTGGATCGCGGCCGTGTCGACTTCCCGGAGCGCCTCGCGCACGCGTGCCGCCTCATGACCGGTCAGATCGGGCAGGCCGCGCAACGCCTCGGCGTAGCCCATGAGCGTCGCGGCCCGCTCCTGTCTCCCCTCGGCGACGAACAGCACCGCCACCGTCTCCAGAAGAGCCGCCAGATCGGGGCCGCCCGCGAACCCCTGGGCGCTGTCCCAGGCCGCGGCGAGATGCTCACCGGCCGCCCGATGACGCCCGCGGTCGATGGCGACGCGGGCGTGATACCAGTGCCAGATGACCTGCAGCTGGGCCCGCAGCGCCACCCCCGTCGACTCCGGAACCGGCAGGAGTCCGCGCAGCACTTCCTCGGCCCGGTCATGGTCGCCGGCCCGCCAGGCCACCTCGACCTCGGCGAGCCGCACGACGGTGGACAGCTGTCCCTCCAGGATCCCGCTGTCCGCAGGCCTCCTGACGGCCCTCAGGTGCGCGTACGCCTGGTCGAGACGGCCCTGCTCGGCCTCCACCGATGCCAACCTGATCCGGAAGACCGCCACGGCGTCGATCAGTCCCATCTCCTCGGCCAGCCGCATGCCCTCGTCCAGGGCGGCGCGTTCGGCCTCGACGTCGGAGAAACGGAGGATCTCGGCCAGCGAGGTCAACACCTGAGCGATCCCCCAGCGGTCCCCGCTCCGTCGGAACCCCTCGACCGCCGCGGTCAACCGCTCTCGGGCGTATTCGGCCCGACCGACCTGGAAGGAGATGATCCCCTCCAGGAAGGCCCGCATCGCCCGCAGCCACGGGTCGTCCTGGCGTGGCCACGCCATGATGCGTTCCAGCGCGGACTCCAACGTGGCCACGGTGCCCAGTCCGCTCACCGCCTCCGTTCCCGCGGCCAGCAGGGCGTGGTAGAGCGGCACGAAGACGAGGTTGGGGTGGTCCTGGAGCTCCTCACCGGCCTCCCCCATCAGTTCCTCGACGCGGGAGAGCAGCGCGTCGATCTCCCCCGGGTCCTCGCCGTCGACGGCCATGACGGTCAGGCATTCGGCGTAGGCGACCACGTGTCCCGCGGTCGGCCGCTCCCCGGCCAGCGCGACGAGCGTCGAGGACCATCGGGCCGCGTCCGACCACCTCCCACTCGTCTGCCAGTACCACTGGGCCGCGTGGGCCAGGTCGAGTCCGAGCTCGACGTCGCGCCGGTCCGAGGCCCAGCGCAACGCGGCGGTGAGGTTGTCGCACTCGGCGTGCAGCCGCGCCATCCAGCGCAGCTGGTCGGGACCGCGCAGTCGTGGATCGGCCCGGGTCCACAACCTCAGCACCTCCCGGGCGTGGACCTCGCCCACCCTCTCCCGCTCTCCCTCCTCGGCCAGCCGCTCCAGTCCGTAGGCGCGCACCGTCTCCAGCATCCGGTAGCGGGGCGTCTGGGGAGTGTCACCCGGCCGTTCCTCGACGGTGACGAGGGACTTGTCGACGAGGGCGAACAGCGTCGACCAGACGTCGCGTCCGCCTACCAGCCCCGGGGCGCCGGGATCGGCGCAGACGCGCTCCACGGCCTCCAGCGTCGCGCCGTTGGCGAACACGGCCAGGCGCCGCAGCAGCGCCCGTTCCGCGTCGTCGAGCAGGTCCCAGCTCCAGTCGACGACCGCCTGGAGCGTCCGGTGCCGAGGCGACGCGAGGCGCTGCGCGCTGGAGAGCAGGCGGAAGCGGTCCGACAGCCGCGCGGCGAGCAGGGCCGGCGGCATGGCCCGCGCGCGGGCGGCCGCCAGCTCCAACGCCAGGGGGATGCCGTCCAGCTCGCGGCAGATCCGCACGACGTGGCCGACCGATTCGTCGTCGACGGCGAAGCCCGGTGACAGGGCCGCGGCGCGTTCGACGAACAACCGCACCGAGGGGGAGGCCAGCGCCTGGGCCGGGGTCGCGTCGGCCGGGGGCAGCGGAAGGGAGCCGACGGTGACCAGGTGCTCGCCCGCCACGCCGAGCGGTTCGCGGCTGGTGGCGAGCACCCGTACCTCCGGGCAGGCCGCCAGAAGGCGCGCGGTGAACTCCGCGACCTCCCGCACCAGGTGCTCGCAGTTGTCCAGCACCAGCAGGACGGGCCGGTCCGTCAGGGCCTCGCGCAGCCGCTCCAACGGGGTGGAGACGGCCATCGCCCCGCCGACGCCCAGTCCCACCACTGCGCGCTCCCGCAGGCCCAACGCCGCGAGGACCGTGTTGGCGACCGCCGCGCCGTCGGTGACCGGGGCCAGCTCGACGAACCACACCCCCACGGCCCGATGTCGACAGCGCCGCGCGTGACGGGCCGCGGCCTCGATGGACAGCCTGGTCTTCCCCGCCCCTCCGGGGCCGGTGAGCGTGACGAGCCGCTCCCGGGCCAGCAGCCCGATCACCGTCTCCACCTCGGTGTCGCGACCGACGAAGCTGGTCATCTGGTGGGGCAGGCAGACCGTTGCCGAGGACTCGGCAACGGGGGGCCGCCTTCCCCCCGCTTCGTCGCGCAACAGGCGTGTGTGCAGGTCGCGCAGGGGCCGGGACGGGTCGGCACCGAGCTCTTCGGCCAGGTCACGGCGTAGCCGCTCATAGGCCGTCAGCGCCTCGGCCTGCCGCCCGTCGCCGGCCAGTGCCCGCATGAGCAGGCCCACCGGCGGCTCGCTCAGGGGGTCGCGCGCGACCTCGGCCTCGATGTCGGGGAGGGCTTCGGCGTACCGACCCAGGTCCACGAGGGCCTCCAACCGTTCGACGACGGCCGCTCGGCGCAGCCGGGACAGCCGGATGGCGATCCCCTCGGCCGCGTCGACTCCGGCGACGTCGGCCAGCGCCGGTCCCCGCCACAGCGCGAGGGCCCCCGCGTACTCCCGCTCCGCGGCCAGCGGGTCACCGGCGTCGCGGGCCGCCCGGGCCCGTCGCACCGACTCCTCGAAACACCACAGATCGACCTGGTCGGCCTGGATCTCCAAACGGTACCCGCCGGCCTCGCCGCGCACCGGCGCCCGCCGGCCGAGGATCCGGCGCAGCCGCGACACGAGGGCCTGCAGCGCGTTGGCCGCACCCGCGGGCGGGGCGTCGGGCCAGATCCCGTCGACGAGCTGGTCGGCGCCGACCGCGCGACCGGGGTGCAGCAGTAACAGCACGAGCAACGCGCGCAACCTGGCGCCGGCGACGGGGACGTCGCGTCCCTCCACGTCGTGGACCGTCAACGGACCCAGGATCGAAAACCGCACGGTTCCATGGTCACCGATCGGATCGCGCGCCCGGTACCGCGCCGACATGGAGGTGACTCCTTGTCACGCCACGGTTGCACTGTGCGCATCCAGGGTCCGCGTGGGCGTAGACCGCAGTAAGGTTCGGAAGGAACTCCGCCGGGGAGCGGGCCGCCGCCCTTTCTGTCGGGCCGGCCGGCGCGCTCCGGCGGGTGTCCGTCCGTCCCGCCCGATCGCCGCGTTTCGCAGGAGCCCCATGATCCCGGTCGCACGTCTCTCTCCGGTCCCCTGGCGCACCCGAGGGCGCCGGCTGCCCGTCGTGACCGGAGGGGTCGCCGTCCTCCTGGCCGCGTCCACCGGCTGCGGCATCCTGACCGGCGGCGCCAACGGCGAAACGACCGACGACATCACCGTGACCAGCCCGATGATCCGAGAGGGCGAGACGATCCCGGCCCGCTACACCTGCGACGGTGACGGCGTCTCCCCACCGCTGCGCTGGTCCGGCCTGCCTTCGGGGACCGAGTCGATCGCGGTGGTGGTCGACGACCCCGAGGCCGACGCGGGGGCCACGGTGTACTGGGTGGTCTACGGCCTGGACCCGGAGAACCCCGAGCTTCCCGAAGGGGGTGTCCCCCAGCCCGGCCGTCAGGGAGTGAACAGCTCCGGCGCGACCGGCTATGAGCCCCCCTGTCCGTCGGACGGCGACGAGCACGAGTTCCGTTTCACCGTCTACGCGCTCGGTTCGGAGATCGACCTGCCCGAGAGCGCCCCACTGGACGAGGCGCTGGGCGCGATCGCGAGCAACACGCTGGCGCGGGGCCGGCTCAGCGCGACCGGTGGGTGATCCCGGTGGCCGCTCAGGGGACGTGGCGGTGAAATCCGCCACGGTCACCGGCTCCGCCTCGGCTCTCCGGCGCGGATTCACGACATCACGCCTCGGACGGTCACAGCACGCGTCTTCAGCCGCCCACTGCACGCACCACACATCTATGCATAAAGTGGGGCCGTGCCCCCCGTTGATTTTCTGATGACCGAATTCTTTCCGTGTACGCAGTCGCGCCGGAGCGGTCGAGCCTCAGAGCGGACCGCGCCCGGTCGGGCGCGCCTCGCCGGCCACGCCGGGGGGTCCATTTCCCAGCCCGCCGGATCCGGCGGGCACGTCCGGGGCTGCCCCGGCTTCCATCGCGTGCCAGAAGGACCGGTCCGGACGGCCGACCGTCCGGCCGCCCATGTCACGGGCGCGGTCCGTTACCGGCCAGTACCATCACCACCGCCGGTGGCACCTGTTGTCCTCTACAAGGCCATGGGGCCTAGGGTGGTGTGTTCACCATGATCATTGCGCTTGTTGCCATCGTCGTCATCATCGTCGTGCTCATCCTCGTCGTGTTGGGCATGCGCGCTCTGGGCCCCAACGCCGCCAGAGACGACGACTACGACGACGACTACGAGACCGAGGAGGGCGGCGAGGAGCCCGAGGAACGGCCGCGTCGTTCCCGCCGGGCCTCCGCCCGCGACGACGATCCCGACGACGAGCCGGCCCCGCGCCAACGCGCCAAACGCCGGTCGCGGGACGAGGACGAGGACGAGCCCCGTCCCGCCCGTCGCTCCCGTGGCCGCCGCCCGCGCGACGACGACTGGGGCGACGACTCCGACGGCATGTCGGACAACGCCTTCTGGTCGAGCCTGGCCGACGAGGAGGACACCCCCTTCGGGGAGCGCGACGACCGGGACCGCGACGAACCCCGCGAGTCCGACCGTGCCGCCGGACGGCGCGACACGCGCAACGAGTCCACGCAGGCCATGGAGGCCGTGCGGGACAAGGACTACGACGACCTCTACGAGGACGAGCCCGCCCCTCCGTCCCGTGGCCGTCGCTCCCGCGACGACGCGCCCCGTCCAGCGGAGGCGCCCGCCGACGGCGGGGCGACCATCGCGGACCCGAACCTGGCCATGCTCGCCAGCCTCGGCCACAGCGACGACGCTCCGCAGGCCTCTCCTCCCCCGCCGTCCTCGTCGTCCACCTCCTCCGCCACGGACGCGACGGTCGTGTGGAACCCCCCGGCCGGCTCCTCCCCCCAGCAGCGGCAGTGGGAGGACGCTCCTGCCGAACGGGACCCGCTCGCGGCCTCCTCGTCGCTGAGCGCTCCCTCCTC
>NZ_FUWS01000008.1:136568-166600 GCF_900167435.1 Marinactinospora thermotolerans DSM 45154 | reverse complement strand
CGACACCGGATCCCACAACCGCCCCGGCTACGACACCGGATCGTTCACCAACGCGACCCCACGCCCACCCGCCAACGACCCCCTCGGCGGGGCACCGTTCGGCTCTCCGCAGACGCCTGCCGCCGACACGCCCGCCCCGCTGTGGTCGGCCGGTGACACCGGGTCCCACCAACGCCCCGGTCCGTCCTCTCCCGCGGTTCCGTCGACGCCGGCGCACGGGAACTCCGACTTCACGCCACCGCAGCCCTACGACACGGGTTCCTACACCCGCGGATACGACAGCGGCCCCTACGACACCGGCTCCTACACCCGCAACGACCAGGTACCACCCGCCGCACCCACCGGCGAATACCCCAGCATGCGCGGAACCCTCCCGCCCGCCCCGGGTGGACCCGGTTACGGCGAGCCGCCGGAGCCGTCCCCGGGGTACGGCGGCGGCTACCCCGTGGAGGGGGCGGGGACGGGATGGCAATCCCCGGTGACCGAGCCTCCCGCGGTTCCGTCGACGCCGGCGCACGGGAACTCCGACTTCGCGCCACCGCAGCCCTACGACACGGGTTCCTACACCCGCGGATACGACAGCGGCCCCTACACCCGCAACGACCAGGTACCACCCGCCGCACCCACCGGCGAATACCCCAGCATGCGCGGAACCCTCCCGCCCTATGACTCCGCCTATCCCGACATGCTGGGCGACTACGGTCAGGGCCAGGGGGGAACGCCGGGACAGCCCTCCGGTGGCCACCAGGCCGGCTACGGCCATGACGGGCCGTCCGGCGGTTGGCCGTCACAGCAGAGCGGCCCGCACCCCGGCGGTCGCCACCAGGCCGACGACTACGACGCGGGGGCCTACCGCTACGACGACGGGCCGTTCCGGTAGGGAGCGGTGGTCCACGTGAGACGAGGGGCGGAGCGCCAGTGGCGCTCCGCCCCTCGTGGTCTCGGGACACCTGCCAGGGCGGCTCCCCGCTGCGGACACGCGGCCGGGCCGGCGGGGACCCTGGGGTCAGCTCGTCTCGTTCTGTTCGGGATCGTCGTCTTGCGGCTTCTCTCGTTCGTCGTTGAGCACCGGGGACGCCTGGTAACGCGCGAACCCGATGATCACGACGATCGCGACGAGGGGCACCCCGAACAACAGCACCCAGGTCAACGAGCTCATGACCACCGACCACCTAGTTGTGACGACGACGGCGACGCCTCCGGCCGTGGGGACCAGGACGGGGCGCCTTCTCCCAATCTAACGGCCTTCCCGCGTGTGTGACGGGTGCCGCACCGGGTCCACCGTACCGGCCGCTGACGATCAGGCGTAAGCCGACCGCCACAACAAACAGAAATACCAACCCATCGCCTGCGAAATTCGCTTTTCGGCTAACACAAAGGATTTAACGGGAAAACCGCTTTCTTTCCCCGTTCCCCACAGCACCGGCCCCGGGAGGGGTTCCCCTCCCGCCACCGCCCCGCCTACAGGGGTCCCGAGCGTGATCCCCTGCCCGGGAGGACTCCGGGCAGGCGCAGGCGCGCCGGCCGCTCCCCGCCCGGCGCGGAGCGCGTGCCCCTTCCCGTGTTCCTTCGAGGGGCGCGGCCGGGGAGGTGCATGCGCCCCGCCACCTCGGCCTGGACGAACCGGGCCGCGAGGTCGCGCGACCCGTCACCGGAGAGGTTCCCGACGACGGACGACCGCGCTCCCCACCGAGCCGGACGAGTCCCTGATCAAAGCGGCCCGACCGGCGCGGGGGTTCCCTGCACCTGACCGATCCTCTCCCGGGGAGACCGCGAGGTGGTGCGCGGCCTCGCTCCGCGTACCACCGTCCACCGGGGCCCCAGCGGGGCGCGGCCGACCGCCTTCGTCGGCCGGGACCTCGCCGCTCGGGGTTTCGGGCCCACGGCCTCGCCCACCTGTGCCGGCGGCGCCCGGCCCCGGAGCCGGCGGGAAGCGGAGCCCGCTCTCCCGACGGCCCCGGCGCCCCGGGGTGCGCCGGCGCGCCCCCTGGAGGCGGACACGCGGCGGCCCCGCCGGTTCCCTTACGCGGGGACGCGACGGGGCCGCGGTACGGAGGAGAGGCGTGTCACCGTAGGGGACGGGAGGGGGCGAATGGGCCCTCGCCCGGGTCCCGGTGCCGTTCCGCCTCACTCATCGGACCATCAGTCCTTGTCGTGGTCCTTCCCCTTGCCGTGTCCGTGTCCGTAGTCGCCGTGGCCCTTGCCGTGACCGTGACCGTGACCGTAGCCGTAGTCGTCGTAGTCGTGGCCATGGCCGTACCAACCGTGACCGAATCCCGGGCCGAACCAGCCGTGACCGAAGCCGGGGCCGAACCAGCCGTGACCGGGGCGGTACCAGTGACAGTGGTATCCGCGGTACTTGCCGTGCTTCTTGTAGTGGCACTTCTTGTGGCCGTGGCCGTACGGTTTGGCGCGATCGCGATCGTCATGGCGTGTCTGCACGCTGCTGGAGCTCGCCGAAGACGAGGTGGATTCGGCGCTGGGGGCGCTGGCCGACGCGACAGCCGAGCCTCCCAAAGCCAGGGAAGGGACCAGAATGGTCGCGAACGCGACTCGGCGCAGGGTGTTGTTCATACGAATCGCCGTCCTCCGTGAGGATGTGACCTGACGATCTGCCAGGACAGCTCCTTACGAGGGGTCTCCCGTCGCCCGCGTCTTCACCGACGGCAGAGGCCCCGGAGCTCTTCACAAGTTTTGTCGCGACCTCGCCAATTCCGAACAGCGCCGCGGTCATCGCTCCTCAAAATCCGGCGAAAGTGACATAACTACACGTAATGGCAGAGTCGCGGTACGCGCACACGATCACGACGGCGCGGAAAGACGGCAGAGGAGGACATGTGCGACGGGGACGGTGAACACCGTCCCCAGGCCGGCCCCCCGGACGGGGAGGCGAGGGGGAGAGTCGGCCGGTAAGCCGGATTCTGTCGGTCCGCCGGACCGGACGGCCATCCATCTGGGACCCCCGTTGCCGGTGGCCTCGGTGCGGTCTACCCGCGGACTCGGGCGGGCCGCCCTCGAACATCCGCGCGGGAGCCCAGGGGCTCCCTTTTTGACCTTGCTCCGGGTGGGGTTTACCTAGCCGACCGGATCACTCCGGCCGCTGGTGGTCTCTTACACCACCGTTTCACCCTTACCACCGCGAGCGGTGGCGGTCTGTTTTCTGTGGCACTGTCCCGCGGGTCACCCCGGGTCGGTGTTACCGACCACCCTGCCCTGTGGAGTCCGGACTTTCCTCGACCCCGCCGAAACGGAGCCGCGACCGTCTGGCCGGCTCTCCCCGTCCTGGAATTGTACGCGCCCGGTGGCGCGCCCCGCCCCTCAGCCCGCGGGCACGCCCCGTTCCAGGTGCGCCGTGTCGTTGAACGAGCGGACCACCATCGGACCGTCGGCGAAGCAGTGGACCTCCGACAGGCAGGCGACGTCCAGGTGCATCCGGTACAACGCCTGCGGGGGAGCGAGCATCGCCTGCTGGAGCAGCACCTTGATGGGCGTGACATGGCTGACGACGAGCACCGTGCGCCCGACGTGGCGGGCCAGCAGACGGTCGCGGGCCGCGGCGACCCTGCGCGCCGCCGCGGCGAAGGACTCCCCGCCGGGCGGAGCGATCTCGGGGTCGGCCAGCCAGCGCGTGACCTCCTCGGGGAAGCGTTCCCGGGCCTCCGCGAACGTCAACCCCTCCCATTCGCCGAAGTCGACCTCGCGGAAACCGTCCTCCACCTCCACCGGCACCGCCGTCTCCTCGACGACGTGGGCGGCGGTGTCACGGCTGCGCCGCAGCGGCGAGGTGACGACGACGTCGATGCCACGCCCGGCCAGCCTGCGAGCCGCGGCACGGGCCTGCTCATGCCCCTCGGCGGTGAGCTCGACATCGCCGACCCCGGCGAAGCGGCGGTCGACCGACAAGGGGGTCTGCCCATGGCGCAGCAGGAGCAGGCGCGTGGGCCTCATATCGGGGGCGGCCCACCCGGGGACGGCGGAAGGCGCGCCCGCCTGTTCGGCGGCACGTTCCCCCGGCTCCTCCGAAAGGGTCAGTTGCCGCGGACGCTCCGCGGCGGCCTCACGGTGGATCGGCCGTCCCTTCGCCGCCGCGTCCATCGCCTCGTTGGCCAGCCGGTCGGCGTGCCCGTTCTCGGCCCGCGGCACCCAGGTGTAGCGGACCCCGCCGAACCCGGCCGCCACGTCCCTGGCCCGCCGCGCCAACGGCTGCATGTCGGGGTGCTTGATCCGCCACCGGCCCGACATCTGCTCCACGACGAGCTTGGAGTCCATGCGGACCTCGACCTGGGCGTCGGGGGCGATCCGCGCCGCGGCCTCCAGGCCCGCGATGAGCCCCCGGTACTCGGCCACATTGTTGGTCGCCACACCGATCGACTCGGCCACCTCCGCGAGCAGCTCGCCGGTGCCGGCGTCCCGGACCAGCGCGCCGAACCCCGCCGGCCCGGGATTGCCCCGGGACCCCCCGTCGGCCTCGACGACGACACGACGGCTCACCGCGGCTCCTCCCGCCCGGTTTCCGGCGCGGTCACAGCCCGGAGTCCGTCGTACGGACGAGGATGCGGCGGCACTCCTCGCACCGCAGCACCTCGTCGGAGAGCGCCGCCCGGATCTCGTTGAGCTCGGCGGTGCTCAGGGCGAGCTTGCACCCCTCGCAGCGCCCGTAGCGCAACGCCGCCGCGCCGACGCCGTTGTGCTGTTCGCGCAACCGGGTGTAGAGCGCGAGGAGGTCGTCGGGGATCTCGGCGGCGACCCGGGCACGCCGCTCGGCCGTGGCGGCCTCCTCGTCCCTGATGCCGCTCGCCGCCATGAAACGGCGCTCCTCCGCGGCGGTGCGCTCCTCGGTCAGGGCCTCCAGACGGCCGCGCAGCTCCACGACGCGCGCCTGGGCGGTCTCGCGGCGCTCCATCACGTCCAAGACGATCTCCTCCAGCTCGCCCTGACGGCGTTGGAGGGAGGCGATCTCCGACTGCAACCGCTCCAGTTCCTTGGGGGAACCGACCCTTCCCGCGTTGAGCCGCTCGGTGTCGCGTTCGGCACGGACACGGACCTGGTCGACGTCGGCCTCGGCCTTGCGCTGCTCGCGGTCCAGGTCGCCCAGCGCGGTCTCCGCCGCGGCCAGGGCGTTGCGCAACTCGTCCAGTTCGCCGTCCAGGCGCCGGATCTCGGCCACCTCGGGGATGTTGCGGGCGCGGTGGGCCAGGCGGTCCAGCTCGGTGTCGATCTCCTGCAGGTCGAGCAGGCGCTTCTGGTCGGAGGGTTCGGCTTTCACTTGTGTCCTCGGTTCCTTCGTGTACCGCGCGTCGTGTGCGCGCGGAGTGGGGTGGGCTGCCTGGGCCGGATGGGATCAGGAACGACCGGGGGCGCCGATCACCTCGGTCCAGGCGTCGGTGACGAGCGCGGACACGCGGGTCTCCACGTTAGTCGCTTCCCCGCCCAGCGCGCGCGTCAGACGAGCCGCCCCATCGGCCAGCCAGGGCCACTCCCCCGCCCAGTGCGCGACCTCCACCAGCGCCACGCCCCCCTCCTCGGCGAACTCCGAGGCCGGGTGGTGGCGCAGGTCGGAGGTGAGGAAGACGTCGGCCCCCGCCGCGCGGGCCGCGCCCAACAGCGAGTCGCCGGCGCCACCGGAGACGGCGACCGTGCGCACCGGCCGGTCGAGATCACCACAGACCCGCACCCCCGTGGCGGTGGCCGGCAGGCCCGCCGCGGCCTGCCGGGCGAACAGGCGCAGCGGCACCGGCCGGGCCAGTTCCCCGACACGCCCGATTCCACGCCGGCCCGCGGGATCGGTGGGGTCGGGGTCCAGGGGGCGCAGGGGGCCGGAGAGACCGACAGCGGCGGCCAGCGCGTCGGAGACACCCGGATCCGCGACATCGGCGTTGGTGTGCGCCGTGTACAGGGCGGTCCCCGAGGAGATGAGCCGGTGGACCAGGCGCCCCTTGGGCGTGGTCGCGGGCACACCGTGCACGCCGCGCAGCAACAACGGGTGGTGGGTGATCAGGAGGTCCGCGTTCCAGGCGACGGCCTCCTCCACGACCGCGGCGACCGGATCGACGGCGAACATGATCCGGCTCACCTCCTGCGCCGGATCTCCGCAGACCAGCCCCACCGCGTCCCACGAGGCGGCCCAGGCCGGGTCATAGATCGATTCGAACGCCGCGATGACGTCGTGCAAGGTCAAGGATGCAGGCGCAGTAGTCACGGACGGCAGGGTAACGCCTTCCCCGCCCGGCCACCCAGCCGAGCCGGCGACACCGCGACCCAGCGTGACGAAACCGCGCCGCCCGGGAGTTAACGCCGCTGTCCACGAGCGGTGACGGGCGCGCAACACGACCGGCCCACCATCGGGGCGTGGCCGGCGAGACCCGCCGGCCCGAGCACTCGTGGAGGGCGCGATGACGGAACCGAGGAGCGCCACGGACCCCGGGACGCTGGAGCGACCCCGGCGAACGGCCGTGGTCGGAGCCGGCGCGATCGGAGCGATCGTGGCGGAGGCCCTGTACTCCAGCGGCCACCAGGTCACCCTGTGCGTGCGCCGCCCCCTGGGGGCGCTGACGGTGGAACGGGACGGGCTGCGGCGGAGGTTCCAGGCGCCCACGGCCACCCGCCCCAGCGAGGTCAGCGCACCGGTGGACTGGCTGTTCCTGGCCACCAAGGCCCACGACACCCCCCACACCCTGCACTGGATCCGGCGGCTGGCCGGTCCCTCGACCCGCGTGGTGGCGCTCCAAAACGGTGTGGACCACCACGAGCGGATCGCCCCCATGCTGGCGATGGGCACCCTTCTTCCCGCCCTCGTCTACATCGCGGCCGAGCGGCTCTCCCGGGAGCACGTCACCCACCGTTGGGGGCGCCGCCTGGTCGTGCCCGCGGGCCCCTCCGGGGAGGACCTGGCCGACCTGCTGTCCGGTTCGCACCTGGAGGTGGTCCGGGAGCCCGACTTCACCACCGCGGCCTGGCGCAAGCTGATGACGAACCTGGCGGCGAACCCGCTGACCGCGCTGACACTGCGCCGCATCGGCGTCCTCCAGCAACCGGAACTGCGCGAGCTCGCCCGGGGACTGCTCACCGAGGCGGTGACGGTCGGCCGCGCCGAGGGGGCGCGCCTGGTGATGGCCGACGTGGACCAGACCCTGGACCTGTACAGCGCCATGCACCCGCACAGCGGCACCTCCATGCTCTACGACCGGTTGGCCGGACGCGCGGTGGAGCACGACCTGATCACCGGGGCGCTCGTGCGCGCCGCCGAACGACACGACCTGCCCGTCCCCCTCAACCGGGCGGTCCTGGCACTGCTGCGCGCGCTCGGCGAGGAGGGGACCGTCGGCATCCAGTCGCTGGCGAGCGTCGGCGGTTGATCCGGGCACGGGTGGGCCTGGCCTTCGCGGCGCCCGTCCCCTAGCGTCGTAGGGGTAGCGACGGGCGGACCGAGGAGAGGCACAGATGAAGTTCCTGGTGCGCGAACGCCTCTTCGACATCGGAGACGACTACTGGATCGAGGACGAGGAGGGCCGGCGGATCTTCCTGGTCGACGGCAAGGCGCTGCGCCTGCGCACGACCTTCGTGCTGAAGGACGCCGAGGGCGCCCAGGTCGCGGTGATCCGCGCCAAGGCGCTGGCGGTGCGCGACACCATGCGCGTCGAACGCGACGGCCACACCGTCGCGACGGTCCGCAAGAAGCTGTTCAGTCCCTTCCGCGACCGGCTCGTCGTGGAACTCGCCGAGGGCGGCGCCTGGGAGGTCACCGGGGACCTGCTCGGCAAGGAGTACGCGATCGGCGACGCCGCGGGCCCCGTCGCCCAGGTGTCACGCCGCTGGTTCCGGCTGCGTGACACCTACGCCGTGGACGTCAACACCTTCCGGACCGACGCCGGCGGCGACCCCGTCCTGGTCCTGTGCGTCGCGGTGTGCGTGGACGCGATGACCCGCGGGGACGACCGGGGCGACGACTAGACGGGCGCCTCCAAGGTGGAGGGGAGCCCGCGGAGGGTCTCCTCCACCTTCTGAAGCCGGTTGCTCCGGGGGAAGAGGACTCCGGGCCTCCGATGTGCTGCTGCCCGCAGCCGGAGCCGGCGTCGTCCCGAAGAGTTCGTCACCACGTTCGCCGCACGGTCGCCTTACCGCCGGTCACCAGGCTTGCCGGCGGAACGTCATCGGCCACGATCGCGCCGGCGGCGACCACGGCGTCGCGGCCGATGCTGACGCCGGGCAGGATCGTGGCACCGGCACCGATCCACACGTTCTCCGCCACGTCGATGGGCGCGCCGGTGAGGTACAGCCGCCGCTCCCCGGGATCGACCGGGTGGCCGCTGGTGATGAACGTGACCTTCGGTCCGATCATCACGCGCTCGCCGAGCCGGATGCCGGCATAGTCCAGGAACGTGCAGTTCTGGTTGATGAAGACGTTCTCGGCGAGCTCGAGGTTCAGGCCATGGTCCGTGTAGAAGGGCGGATAGATCGTGACTCTCGACGGCAGTGGCCTGCCGAGGATCTGCTGGAACAGTTCCGCCTTGCCCGCTTCGTCCGCGAAAGGCAGAACGTTCAGGCGGGAGGTGAGTTCGGTGACCTGGACGACCCTCTCGGCCATGGCCCGGAACTCGGTGCTGTGGATGCGCATGAGGCGCTCGCCGGACATGACGCGGTCCTTTCTGTACGGCGATGGCGGGACAGGACCCGCCGGAGACCAAGGTCGAGGAGAGCCGGCGGAGACGGGGACGAGGGTAGCCACGACCGTTGCGCGACGGACAACCCGGGCACCCTCGCGACAACCCTCCCTGTGAGGGGCGACGATCCGCTGAAAGCGTCCCCGCGTCCGGCGCCATGGCGTCCGCCCCTCGGAATCGCCCCGCAGCCCGCCGACGCCGGACTCGTCACCTGGCGGCGACGCGGGCCGTGCTCGGCTTCGCCTCCGGAGCCAGGCGGCTCCGCCAGGTCCGCAGTCACCCGCGGCGCCTCCGTCCCGTCCCCGCCCCGGCACTCCGGCTGCGCAGGCGCCGGCCGTCGTCACCTCGATAGGCGGCGATGACGAGTGGATCCTGGACTCCACCCCGGTGGAACGCGGCGGCTCCCGCCGGACCGTCGAACGCTCCGGCCTGACGGGATGGGCCGAGTACGGGTCCTGCACCGGTCACAGCCGCTTCCTCTGGGGCGTGCGGCCGCCCCGGGGCGCCCCTCCAGGGCACACCCGCCGCGTTCGCCCTGACCGGCGCCATGGCCGACGAACGGAAACCCCGCTAGTCGTGCTCGCCGTCGAACCGGGCCTGACTTCCGCCCGCCCTGGACAGACGCCGGCCGGCGACAAGGACCACTTCGGTCACCCCTTCGAGGGGCGGCTCACCGAACGGGACATCCGGCTGCCGAAGCCGACCCGCGACAGCGAGCCGGAATGGCCCGGCGCCCCGCTGTCCGGACCATCGCGACAGGTCGTCGAGCCGGTCGACGAGACCTTCACGGGCCACCTCGGCCTCGGACGGCGCCCACACCAGGCGGCGTGATCGCCCGCCCCATGCGGCACGTCCCCGCACCGACCGCCGCGATCCGGCACGACGGCCAGGCGGCCCTCCCTACGCTCACCGACCGCCCACGGCCGCTGACGTGAGTGTCCTTCCAGGGCGGCCGTCGTCGCGGCCGGCCACCGCCCTGGGCCTTCCCGGAGCGCTCAGCCGCGTCCCCGCCGCAGGAAAGCGGCGAGCTGCACCCCCACGGCGGCGAACAGGGCCGCGCCGAGGGCCCACACCACCATCCCCATCGGGGGCGCGGGGTCGTACAGGCTGGTGAACGGCGCCACCACGCCGGCCAGCGCCACCGTCCCGGCGGCCACCCCGGCCCCCGGGACGCCCAGCAGCCGCAGCGCGCCCCACGTCGCCACGGCGGTCCCCACGATCTGGATGAGCAGGGCGGCCATCCCCAGGCCGATGTTGGCGTCGGGGGTGGGGAAGAGGGCGGAGACCGCGAGGACCACTCCATAGGCGAGGAGACCGGCCAGCACCCCCGCACCGCCGCCCGCCGCCGCGGCGAGCGTCGTGGTACGCGGGCCCGGGGTGGAACGTCGTGTCATCGTCATGGCCCACTCCTTGTGGCGGGAGGGCGCTTGCGCCCGTGTCGGGGGGCGGGGATCGCCCTACCGACGATGCTATCCCCGCCACGGCCGGACCGCTCCGGCCGGAACGGGGCCCACCGCGCCGGTGCGCGCCCCCGCCTGCGACGTCCTAGGCTTGTTCGCCGAGATGAGAAACCCGTCCCCCTCCCCCATCGGAGCCCACGTCCCGGTCTCCGGCGGTCTGGCCACCCGTGGCCTCGCCTACGCCGCCGAGATCGGCGCCGAAGCCGTCCAGGTCTTCGTCACCAACCCGCGCGGCTGGGCGACCTCGCCGGGCGTCGCCTCCGAGGACGCCCTGCTGCGCCGGCGCCACGACCTTCCCGTCTTCGTCCACGCCCCCTACCTGGTGAACCTCGGCTCCCCCGACCCCGCCGTGGCGGCGAAGTCCGTGGCGACCCTGGACCACGCGCTGCGCCGTGGCGGCGACATCGGGGCGCGCGGCGTGGTCGTGCACACCGGATCGGCGGTCCGGGACGGCCGCGAGGAGGGACTGGCGCGGATGCGCGCGCGCCTGCTGCCGATCCTGGAGGGCCTCGCCCCTGAGGCGCCCCGGGTCCTGCTGGAACCCATGGCCGGGCAGGGACGGGTACTGTGCGCGACCGTCGACGACCTCGGCCCCTACCTCGACGCGCTGGACCGCCACCCCAAGGCGGGGGTGTGCCTGGACACCGCGCACGTCTTCGCGGCCGGGCACGACATCTCCACCCGCGCGGGCATGGCCGCGATGCTGGACCGCTTCGCCCGGGTCGCCGGCGCGGACCGGCTCGACCTGATCCACGCCAACGACTCCAAGGCGCCGTGCGGCAGCAACCGGGACCGGCATGAGAACATCGGCGCCGGCCACATCGGGGCCGAACCGTTCGGCGAACTGTTCGTCCACCCGGTGAGCGCGGGGGTTCCCGTCGTCGTGGAGACCCCCGGGCCGGCCGGACCCCACGCCGCCGACGTCGCGACCCTGCGCGCGCTGCGCGACGGCGCCCCGCCGCCGGCGCGTCCCACCACCCCGGCCGAGCGGCCGGTGACCTAGATGTACTGACAGAGGTCGGCAACGCGGGGGCGGGAGGGCCGCCGAGTGCGGTGTGGAACCGGTGGTGGTCGCGGTGATGCAACCGCCCGGGAACGCCTCCCGCCGTTCGGCCTCTGAGGTGGAGGGGCGGACGTCGGCCCGCTCCTCGGCCAGGACCCGGTTGAAGCGCTCCACCTCGCCGTTGGTCTGGGGCGGGTGCGCTTGTGCCGAATACCGAGCCCGGCTAAAGCATCGCGCCAGGCACGGGACGTGTGACAGGACCCGTTGCCGGTCAGCACCCGCTCCACCGCGATCCCGCGAAGTAGGCGTGAGCACGCTCCCAGAAGGAGACGGCGCTCCCCTTCGTCTCGTTCGTCTCGTCGGTCAGGATCTCTGAGCAGGCCCGCCGGGAACGGCGCCCAGAACGCGCGAGGCGCGGGGGCTGGACCGGCCCCCGCGCCCCACCGCGGCCGCTACTCCTCCAGCCGGGCGCGCAGCGCCTCGTACTCCTCCCACAGCCCTTCGGGGAGGTGGTCGCCGAAGGTCTTGAAGAACTCGGGGATCAGGGCCGCCTCCTGGCGCCAGATGTCGCGGTCGACCGTCAGCAGCAGGTCCAGGTCGGCCTCGTCGAGGTCCAGGCCGTCGGTGTCGAGCGAGCCGGGGGCCGGAAGGTTGCCGATGGGGCTCTCGACGGCCTCGGCGCGGCCGTCGATGCGCTCGACGATCCACTTCAGGACACGGCTGTTCTCACCGAAGCCCGGCCACACGAAGCGGCCCTGGTCGTCCTTGCGGAACCAGTTGACGTAGTACAGCCGCGGCAGCTTGGCGGGGTCGGTCGCCGCCCCGATCTTCAGCCAGTGCCCGAAGTAGTCGCCCATGTTGTAGCCGCAGAACGGCAGCATCGCGAAGGGGTCGCGGCGCAGCTCGCCGACCGTTCCCTCGGCCGCCGCGGTCTTCTCCGAGGCGACGTTGGCGCCGAGGAACACCCCGTGACGCCAGTCGAAGGACTCGGTGACCAGCGGGACGGCGGTGGCGCGGCGGCCACCGAACAGGATCGCCGAGATCGGCACCCCGGCCGGGTCCTCCCACTCGGGCGCCATCGTGGGCGCCTGGCCGGCCAGCGTGGTGAAGCGGGCGTTGGGGTGGGCGGCGGGTTCGGCGGAGCCGGGCGTCCAGTCGCGTCCCCTCCAGTCGGTCAGGTGCGCGGGCGGCTCCTCGGTCATGCCCTCCCACCACACGTCGCCGTCGTCGGTGAGCGCGACGTTGGTGAAGATGCTGTGGCCCCACAGCGTCTTCATCGCGTTGGCGTTGGTGGACTCGCCGGTGCCCGGGGCGACGCCGAAGAAACCGGCCTCGGGGTTGATGGCGTAGAGGCGGCCGTCCTCGCCGAAGCGCATCCAGGCGATGTCGTCGCCGATCGTCTCGACCTTCCAGCCGGGGACGGTGGGCTGGAGCATCGCCAGGTTGGTCTTGCCACAGGCGCTGGGGAAGGCCGCGGCGACGTAGCGGGGCTCGCCCTGCGGAGGGGTGACCTTGATGACGAGCATGTGCTCGGCCAGCCAGCCCTCGTCGCGGGCCATCACCGAGGCGATGCGCAGCGCGTAGCACTTCTTGCCCAGCAGGGCGTTGCCGCCGTAGCCGGAACCGTAGGACCAGATCTCGCGGGTCTCGGGGAAGTGGGTGATGTACTTGGTGGAGTTGCACGGCCACGGCACGTCGGCCTGGCCGGGCTCCAGCGGGGCGCCGACGGAGTGGACGGCCTTGACGAAGGAGCCGCGCTCCTCGATCAGGCGCAGCGCGGGCTCGCCCATGCGGGTCATGATCCGCATGGACACCGCGACGTAGGCGGAGTCGGTGATCTCGACACCGAGCTGGGAGATCTCGCCGCCCAGCGGCCCCATGCAGAACGGGACGACGTACATGGTGCGGCCGCGCATGCAGCCGGCGAAGATCTCGCCGAGCGTCGAGCGCATCTCGGCGGGGGCGACCCAATTGTTGGTCGGGCCGGCGTCCTCCTCCTTCTCCGAGCAGATGAACGTCCGGTCCTCCACCCGCGCGACGTCGCTGGGGTCGGAACGGCAGTAGAAGCTGTCCGGCCGCAGCTCGGGGTTGAGGCGGATGAGGGTGCCCGCGTCGACCAACTCGTCGGTCAGCCGCTTCCACTCGGCCTCCGAACCGTCACACCAGACGATCCGATCCGGCTGGGTCAGGTCGGCTACCTCGCGTACCCAGTCAATCAACTCACGGTGGTCGGTCGGAGCGGGGTCGGCATCGAGGGCCAGGTCGGACACGGTAACTCCTTAGGTCTGGGTCAGGACCGCATCATGAACGACGGAGCCTTGGTAAGGCCAGTTGGCGTAGACCAGTGGTTTTCACATGGATTCACACACCAGCCCCTCTCTCGTCGACCCGAAAAGCATGATTGGGTGTGGCCGTAAATCGCTCTTCGGGGAGGTGCGGTACCGCTCCCATACCCCCTCCCCGACCTCCTTGTTTCCGCAGGTCGAGAACGGGTTTCCGCTATGGCTGGGCAACGCGGCGAGGTGACGCCGCCGCCCCGGCCATGGCCCCCGGCGCCCCTCGACAGCCGGTTCCGAAAAGCAGCCATCCTCTGCCCCAAACGTGACCGAAAACACCCCTCGACCTTTGGAAACGATCACCTGAGGCGACTAGACCTTTACGTTCGCGACCGGCCTTCGCCGGCGGCCCGTGATCGGGCCTCACCGCCGCGCAGGGGCGGCTCCTGGGGGACGGGCCGCCTTCCCGGCGCCCGGCGGCGCTCCTCCTGTTCGCCTCACCCCTGAACGGCCGACCCGGAGCGAGACTCCAGAGCCTCGACCGCGGCCTCGGCGGGCGCCTTCCGCGGCCACACCCACGGGCGGGCGCCATGTGGGAAACCGGGTCGCCGGGAACGGGGCCGCCGCCGCGGTGGCACTGGGAGGGAGCGCCCCAGGGACCGCCACCCGGAAGGTCCGGACGCGCCGACACACGGGGCGCGGCCCCCGAGGGATCGGCCCCGGCGCCGGACACGCGCCCTTTCGACGGCACCACGGAACGAGGGGCGGGCGGGCGCGGACGCCCCTCCACCACGGACCCGCCCGCGGGAACGCGGAACCTACCAGGTGACCGGCATCGCCCTGAGGCCGCGGACCAGCATCCCGCTCTTCCAGGACAGCTCCGGCTCCGGCACCGCGAAACGCAGATCCGGGAAACGGGCGAGCAGCGTCCGCAGCCCCACCTGCAACTCCGCCCGGGCCAGTTGCGCGCCCAGGCAGTGGTGCGGACCGTGCCCGAACCCGATATGGGGGTTGGAGGCGCGCTCCAGCACGAGCTCCTCGGGATCGTCGAAGATCTCGGGGTCGCGGTTGGCCGCCGCCAGCGAGACGACCACCGGCTGGCCCGCGCGCACCACGCCCCCGCTCAGTTCGACGTCCTCCAGGGCGTAGCGGGGGAACGCCGAGGACGCTCCCAGCGGGATGTGGCGCATCAGCTCCTCGACGGCCGAGGGCACCAGCCCGGGGTCGTCCGCCAGCCGCTCCCACGCCCCCGGACGGGTCAGGAGCGTGTAGACGAAGTTGGGGATCTGTGAGGCGGTGGTCTCGTGGCCGGCGACGAGCAGGCCGATGGCCAGCTTGACCATCTCCTCCTCGCCGAGCCGATCCTGGGCGTCCCCCGCCTCGACGAGCCCGGTGATCAGGTCGTCGGCGGGGTGGGCGCGCCGCAGCTCGACCAGCCCGTGCATGTAGGTGTATATCTCGGCGAAGGAGCGGTCGATCTCCTCGGCGCTCAGCGCGGTGGTGGAGAGGAAGGCCTCGCTCCAGCGCCGGAAGCGCTCACGGTCGGCGTAGGGGACGCCGAGCAGCTCGCAGATGACGGTGACCGGCAACGGCAGCGCGAACGCCTCGACCAGGTCGACGGGCGGTCCCTGCTCCAGCATCTCCTCGGCGAGCCCCTCGGCGATCTCGGCCATGCGGGGGCGCAGCCGCTCGACGCGGCGCACGGTGAACGCCCGGGACACGAGCCGGCGCAGCCGGGTGTGGTCGGGCGGGTCCATGCCGAGGATGCCGCTGTCGTCGGAGCCGACCGGGCGGGTGCGCGGCTCGTCGCTGCGCGCGGCCAGGGCCCGGCTGAACCGGGGGTCGGCCAGCACGGTCCTGACGTCCTCGTAGCGGGTGACCAGCCACCCCTCGTCGCCGTAGGGCATGCGGATGCGGAGCAGCGGCTGCCGGGACCGGGCCTCGGCGTAACGCGGATCGAGGCGGAGGCGGTCGGCCTCGCCGAAGGGGTAGGGACACGCCTTGGGGCCGGTGTCGCTCATGGCGGCTCCTGAGCTCGAGGGTTCCGATTACGTGAGCGTTCGCTCACCCTCCGTATGCTAGGTGAGGGTTCTCCTCATTCCGAGCGTTTTCCACATCCCTGCTTTCTGCCGGCGAATACCGGCCGTTCCGAAGATGGGAAATATTTCCCCACCTCCTTTACGGTGTAGATCACATAGCACCACAGAACGGCAGGAATCCGCTTTTCACCCCCGCTTCCCGTCACCGCGACATCCACGGAGCACCGCACGCCGGGCGGTGGGCGACGGAGAGCGACGCTCCGCCGCGCCCGACCACGGTGGCGAGGGCCGCGCGTCAGCACTCCCCGCCGGCCTTCCCGACACCGGCGCGCCGGCCCGCCCGGAGAGGCCCCGGAGAGAAAAAGGAAACGGCCCCGGTGCCGGCCGGGGCCGGGTGGGAGCGGAGGGATTCGAACCCCCTGAACACGAGGCCCCCGGTTTACAGCCGGGTCCGGCTCTCCGGCTCCGGCGCGCTCCCCGCACCACGACGGCAACGGGACGGCCATCCCGGCGCCACGGGTCTCCCGGCGCCCTGGCCGGATGTCCACAGCCCACCGAATTCGCTGGCCGCCGCGCCGTCCCCCATGCCACCATCGCCACCATGACCCGCACTTTCGAGGAGCTCCTGACCGAGGCCTGTGCCGCCCCCGTGGACGGCTGGGACTTCTCCTGGCTCGAGGGCCGGGCCACCGAGGAACGCCCCTCGTGGGGCTACGCCCGCGCCATGGGCGAACGCATGGCCGGGGCCGAGGCCGCACTGGACATCCAGACCGGCGGCGGCGAGGTCCTGGCCGGCGTTCCCCGGCTTCCGAGGCTGACGGTCGCCACCGAGTCCTGGCCCCCCAATCTGGCCAGGGCCTCCGCACTGCTGTGCCCACTGGGCGTGGCGGTCGTCGCCGACTCCGACGAGCCTCCGCTGCCCTTCGCCGACGAGGTGTTCGACCTCGTCGTCAGCCGGCACCCGGTGACCGTGTGGTGGGAGGAGATCGCCCGCGTCCTGCGACCTGGCGGCACCTACTTCTCCCAGCAGATCGGCCCGGGCAACGTATTCGAACTGATCGAGCACTTCCTCGGGCCGCAGAGCGAGGAGGTGTGGCGTCGGCGCCACCCCGACGACGCCCTGCGGGACGCCCGGGCCGCGGGGCTGCGCGTCGTCGATCTGCGGCGGCAGAGGCTGCGCGTGGAGTTCTTCGACATCGGGGCGGTCGTCTACTTCCTGCGCAAGGTGATCTGGACGGTCCCCGACTTCACCGTCGACCGGTACCTGGACCGGCTCCGCGAACTCCACGAGCGGATCCGCGACGAGGGCTCCTTCGTCGCGCACTCGTCGCGCGTCCTCATCGAAGCGCGCAAACCCTCCTGACTCCCCCTCCCCCGTCCACGGCCGGGGCCGCTCCCCGGACCCGGCCGTGGACGGGGGCACCGGCCCTCAGAGCGGAGCGGACGGGCCCGCCGCGCCGCAGGTACCGACCACCGCGTCCGCCCCTGCCGAGATGGAGGACGAGCACGAGGCCGGCGCACCCGACGCGACGAGCCCGTCGAGCAGTTCCCGCAGCCGTGGGCAGGTCAGGAAGTCCGGCGCGGGACACGACATCGTGTGCTCGACGATGTGGCGCGCCACGCGCAGCCGGGCGATCCTGGCGTCGATCCCCTCCAGGTGCCCGGCGAGCAACGCGCGGCGGTCCGGACCGCCCGAGGCGTCGAAGAGCGCGCGTATCTGCTCCAGGCGAAGCCCCGCCTCCTTCCCCCGCTGGATCAGGACGACGCGGGCCACGTGGTCGGGGCCGTAACAACGGCGGCCGTTGGACCGCCGATCCGGCCGCAGCAGCCCGACCGACTCCCAGTGACGCAGCACGTGCGGGGCCAGACCGAACCGTTCGGCGAGTTCGCCGATGCTCATCTCCGCCGGGGTTGACTTCATGGCGACATTAACTTCCAGACTGGTTCCCGAGTCAACCCGACAGGGAACGAGGCCCCCGTGGAACAGATCAGGTCCGAACGAGACGACCAGACCGAGCGCGTTCGGCGGCGATGGGACCGCATGGCGGCCGGTTACGACCGGGGCGCGGGGCTGGAACGCCGGCTCCTCGGCGACAGCAGGGGGCTGCTGTGCGGCCTGGCGCGGGGGCGCACCCTTGAGATCGCCGTGGGGACGGGCCGCAACCTGGACCGCTACCCCGACGGCGTGCAGGTGACGGGGCTGGACCTGAGCCCCGGGATGCTGGCCCGGGCGGCCCGGGCCGCGGCCGGGGCGGGACGCCGTGTCGACCTGCGCGAGGGCGACGCCCGGCGGCTCCCGTTCCCCGACGCCTCCTTCGACAGCGTCGTGTGCACGCTGGCGTTGTGCGAGATCCCCGATCAGGCGACCGCCGTCGACGAGATGTACCGGGTGCTGCGTCCTGGTGGCGCGCTCCTGCTGCTGGACCACGTCGAATACGCGCGGATGCCGTTGCGCCTGTTCGAACGGCGCCGCGCGGCGCGGCGGGGCCGGCCGCCACGACGGCGCCCGGTGGAGGTGGCCGTGGAGCGGGGGTTCGCCGTGGAACGCCACGACCGCCTCGTCCTGGGCTTCTTCGACCGGGTGGTGGCCCGGCGCCCCGCCTGACCGGCCACCGCGCCGCGCCACCGTCCCCCTCCCTAAGGCCGGCCGGTGGGATGCGGCGCGGCACTGTCGGCCCCGCCCGCCGGCTACCGGGCCGCCGGGCGCCCCGGCGCGCGGGCCGTGCCGGTGCGCGGCCGTCTCCGTCTCGCCCTGCGGCACGTACGGCCGCGCGACGATCCCGGGGTCCGGCGTGTCCCCAGATCACCGGTTCCAGAACATCGCGCTCGCGCGGGGCCTGACGAGCCGACGGATCGGGTCAAGAGCCGCCCGCCGGCAACCGGCGCACCGCCTCGGGGCCGAAGGCCGTCCCGCCCGCGAACGCCCGGACTCGGCCCGCCCTCGGCGGTGGCCCCCTCGCACCCCGCCGAAGCCCGGAGAACCCGGTCCAGACGTCCGCGTGGGAGAACGCGGACGCCGAGCGACGCGACAGAGGCATCCGGACGGCCCCGGGAGCGGGCGGGCGAGCTTGTCCTCGGTCACGGTGGGCCGCCGAGCCTCGCCCTGCCGCCGGCGGCCACCGGCACACGGGAACGCCTCGTGACCTGTGAACACAGGCCAGGAGACGTCCGCACCGTCCATACGGACCTGGGCGCGCAGAAATCCCGGGTCTCCGCCCATCCGCCCATCCGCCCGCGGAACGACGAGATGAACGCCTTCCGTTCCCCCTCATCCCCCGCGAAGACGCCGCTCCATTCCGCGATCACCGAAGGCTCGGACGCGCACAAGGCGCGGACCCCCTGGAGAGACACCTCCAGACCGGTGACGCCGAACTCCAAAGGCCGGATTCGCATCGCCGTAAAGGGACCCCCTCTCCCCCCAAAGGCCGCCCTCGTTGACCGCCTTCAGATACGCGAGACGGCTTCCACTCTCCACCCGCTCGGGAGCATCTGGCGACCCGAACCCTCAGAAAGCGGAGAAGCGACCTTGCCCACAGCGCAAGGGGCAGGGGACCAGCCTGAAATGGCGGAGATAGGCACGGGAATTCTCGAATCCAGCTCCCGAAGTGTTCGGCACGCTGTCAAGTAGATCCAGACATTCCACCAGGCAGTCGGCGCTTTCCCCTCGTAACAAAGGAGCGGACGCCGCTCCTGCCCTGCTCTCCGAGGCGCCCCATGGACAGTGGATGACAGAGACCGTCCTCATCAGGGTGCCTCCACCCCTCGGTCCGGCCGGGAAGGCGATCGCCAGAACAGCCGCTGTCGACTTGGAGATCCCGTCCCTCCGTCGAGATGCCGGCTCTTTTGGAGCGGGGACAGCGCGACTCGCGAGACTGTAAAACATATACGCGTTTCCGGCGTTCTGGAGAGATCTTCCCGAAAACCAGGCCGGGAGCATCGCCAGCCGCTCAGCCGGATGGGTGAGGAACAGGTCCGCTCCCGTACTCGAAAGATCAGACGAATGGTCGCGAGGCGTCCACGCTGAACCGCGGATGAGTCAGAGGTCGGGGCCGTCTCACTCGTCACGCCGGCGTCCCATCCCGTCCGCAAACTACGTTATTCGCCCGACACCACGCAGGAAAGCACGATCCCTACCATATGAGCGCCAAAACCGCCACACTATGCCGGAAACGGCCGCATCTCCCGGAACACCTGACGCCACTCCGGTCACGTTGCTAACGTGACCGCAACATCCACGCGGCGATTCCCGTGATCGTCGTGTCCCCTTCGGTCCTGCTCAGGAGGCTCTGTGCCCGCCCGGTGGTCGCCCATTCCGGCGCTCTCACCCCGCGCCGCCGGCGCCCTTGTCCATCGGCACGCCTCGCCCTGTCATCCGCCGAAGACAACGACCAGCGACCACACCGCTCGACTCGGGTCTTCCAGCACCCCCCGCTGAACACGTCGGCGTCCATCTCCACGGGCACCCCGGCGTCCCGAGTGACGAGCCGGCCGTAAGCGCCGTCCGGAGAAGGACACACGTCCCAGCGCCACGCCCGCTCGGGAGATCCCCCAGGTAACAGAGGTAACGGAGGCACATGAGCGAACACGATCCGCGTGACCTGGTGATCGTCGCCTTGTCAGGCGTCCAGCGTTTCATCACCGAGTCCAGAACGACCGCGGACGCGGCGAACGCCAGCGCCATCACGGCCCGGCTCGCCACGGAGGCAGCCCTCCTCCTAGAGGAAGAGGGCGCCGAACTCGTCATCCCCTTCAAGGCCGACCCGTCAGCGGCGTCGAGCCGGATCGCGGCGTTGACCACGGCAGGACAGGGGCCCCTCCTCGCCCGAGCCGCAGCCGACAGGGTACGTTCCACGTGGCGACGCTGGATCACCGACCTGTTCGGCGAGCCCAGGGACGTGCCGGGTTTCCCGGAGGTCATGTGGAGTGTGGCCCCGGCCGAGGTGGGGGGCTATGCCGAGCGGTGGCATGCCGCGCAGACCGTCCTCGCCTCGCGCAAGCGGTTGCGGGCCTTCGACTATCCCGAACGCACCGGGACCCGGCCGTGCGCGGTCTCTCCACGCTGGCCCTCGGAGAAGGCCGCTCCTCCCGGGGTGCCCAGGCATGAACTCGCCAGTGAACTGTCCGCCGCCGTGTGGCTCAAGCGCCGCTGGCACACCATGGCCTCCTCCCGTTCCTCCCCCGGCACGGGCCTCTCCCCCGCCTCCCCGCCCTCTCCCGAATCCTCTCCCAGCAAGGGTTTCCCCTCCACCGCCTCGATCGCGTCGACCCCTTTCCGCGCCCAGGTGCTGGAACACTGGTCCACCCCCGAGGTGCGCGACCTGGTCTCCGAGCTGAGAAAAGCGGCCCGGGATGTCATGGGTGAAGAGCGCTTCCGCGCCCTGGAAGGTGCTGTCCCCCGCCTGAGGCGCGCCAAGGCGGATCCCCTCGAAGAGTGGTTCGTGCGGGGATCGGGATGGTGGGTCATCCCCGAAACCTGGAACCTCGACGCCCTCGCCTACGAGTACGCGACCCCGGACAGGCCCATCGACACCAACGCGGTCAAACGCGGCCTGCGGGCCGCAGAGAAACTGACCGAGGTGATCGGCGCCAAACCCAACCCCTACTACGCGGTGCTCGCAGCCGACCTGGACGGTCTGGGAAAACGCCTGTCGGAATTTTCCGAGATGCCTAAGCACCGGGAGATCTCCCAGCGCCTAAGAGACCTCTCCCAGCAGCATCGCCGCCAGATCGAGCAGGAGCACTCCGGAGTGACGGTGTACTCGGGCGGGGACGACCTGCTGGCCTTCCTGCCCGCCGCGACCGCTCTGGAAGCGGCCCAGGCGTGCCGGAAGGCGGTGGGCAAGAACCCGACCACGCTCAGCACCGCGGTGCTGTTCGTCCACCAGGGATCACCGCTGCACGTGGCGATCGCCCGCTCCCGGGAACTGCTGGCCGAGGCGAAGAAGGTACGTGGCAAGAACGCGGTCGCGGTCGGATACATCGCCGGCTCGGGAGCGCATTCCTCCACGGTGCGGCCCTGGGAGTCCGAGTGGGTGGAGGATGCCGTGAAGGAACTACGCGTGTTCAAATCGCGTCCGGGCGCTCCTGCCGAAGCTGACGGGGAGGGTGAGCTCTCGCCCCGGCTGATCAACGACCTGTACTCCGAACGCGCGGCCCTGGCCGAGCTCGCCACTGGCAGCTCACGAGTCCGGGGCGTCTACATGGCGGAGGTGACACGGCTGGTCCTACGGCACGGAGGCACCGAGGAACAGGCTCAAAGCCTGATGCGACTGGGCCAATCCGAGCATACGGAGAAATCGTATGCCCCGGTTCCGCTGGCTGCGGCGCAGGTGGCGCTCTTCCTCAGGAGGCAGACATGGTGACATCCCCCTCGTCCCCGCTGCCGGGAAACAGCGCCGATGACACTCCGATACCGGTGTGGATGGCGCTGCGCCCCCGCGACGCGATCCAGGTTCGGGACGGGCGCACCTTCACCGCGGGCGCTGGAGGAGCGGCCCGCACCCAGCGTCCTTGGCCCAGTACCGTGGCCGGCGCCCTGGGAGCGGCCTTCAAGGCCGCCGCAGGCCCGGGGACCGGCCAAGCACCAATGCCGCAAACGGTGCGCGGCCCCTTCCTCGGCAGGTGGGAAAGCGGAACAGCGAGATGGCACCTTTCCTTTCCCGTACCCGCCGACCTCGTCCCCTCCGACCTCCCCGGCTCTGACTGGCTGCGCCTGCTCCCCCAGGACACACCGGCCCTGACCGACCTGGACTGGGACGGGGTGCGGTGGCTGCACGCCCCCGAGGCCGGAACACGGGATGAGGATCTGTGGTGGGATGGCCCTGAACTGCGCAGGTATCTCCACTGCGAGGACATCGACTCCGAGCTCCAGTCCGGTCTGGACCCCGTGGATCCACCTTTGCAGTCGGAACGCCGTAAGGGCATCGCCTTACAGAACCGGACCGTCCGCCAGGGACACCTGTACGAGTCGGATTATCTGCGGCTGAGGGAAAGCGCCCAGGAGGAATGGGCGTTCCTGGCGCTATGCGAGCTCGACCCTGATCTGTCCCCGCCACCACCGGGACCGGTGCGGCTGGGGGGCGGGGGACGTCTCGCGGACCTTCAGGTGTGCGAAGGACAAAAGGGCCTCGTCCTTCCCGAGCCTCCCGAGCACTTTCCCGACGGCAAGGTGCTGGTGTACCTGGCCACTCCAGCGATCTGGCGGTGCGCTTCCCCAGACGGCTCCTGGCGTAACACCTGGCTGCCACCGTTGCCGAAGGAGGCCCGCCTCGTCGCCGCCGCGGTCAACGGCCCCGAGCACGTGGCCAGCGCGGGCCGCGAGACCAAAGAGGGGGACGAGAAGGAGTACGCCTGGCTGCGGTGGGCGGTTCCCGCCGGCTCCGTCTACCTGCTGCGGTTCACGGGAGCTGATCCGCAGAGCGCGGCGGCGGAGTGGGCGCATCGGGTGCACGGACGCGCCCTGGGCGAGACGAACGATTCTGACCACACCGGCAAACGGCTGGCCACAGCCGGATTCGGACTGATCTTGACGGGAACCTGGACGTGAAAGACCTACTGGCCTTCTTCTACACCGAGTCCCCTCTACACGCCGGTGCCTCCGCCAGTGAGGGGATCATCGACCTCCCCATCCAGCGAGAGGCGCACACCCGCTACCCGGTCGTGTACGGGCAGAGCCTCAAGGGCGCCTTGCGTCAGGCCGCGGAGGAACACCCCGACTGGTCCGACCGGGCGGTGGTCGAGGTGTTCGGCTCCCCCGTCGGGCAGGGCGGCCCCACCACGCCGGGGCTACTCTCGGTGGGCGACGCCCAGTTGGTGGCGCTGCCGATCCCCACTCTGCGGAGGACCTTCGCCTGGGTCACCTCCGTGGTGGCACTGGGCCGCCTGGCGCGTAAATACCGGGCCGCGAACATGGCCGCTCCTCGTCTTCCCAGGGAACCCGCCGAGGCGCTCTCCACCGGCCACGGCTGGACGGCGGAGCAGGCGTTCGGCCCCTTGGTCCTGCACATCGGCGAGGCCGACGAGCAGGATCTCCTCCAGGCGTGGGCGGAGAGGATCCGTTCCGACGCCTTCGCCCACGAGGACGCCTTCGCGCCCTTCGCCGCCAAGTTCTCCCAGGACCTGGTCTTGGTCCACAGCGACGCGATGGCGACCTTGGTGGAAGAGGGCACCGAGGTCAGCGTCCGCGTCCAGCTCAGCTACGGCAAGTCCGAAAACGACGACGGAACCCAGGAGAACCAGAAGAACACCGAGCCCAAGCGGGGCACCAAGACCGTGCAGAACGGCCCCTTCCACAGCGAGTACCTGCCCGCGGAGACCATCCTGGCCTCCAACCTGTCCCTGCGTGGAAGCCGAGCCGGTGCCGAGCCCGACCCGGAGCACGTGCGGCTGCTGACCCTGCTGCTCCACGGATCCGGAACCACCCTGCACCAGTTCGGCGGAGACGAATCCCTCGGCAAGGGACTGGTGTGGACACGCCTGGCAGGGATCGACCAGGGCTTCGAGAACGGGGTGGCCTGATGCGCCGGATCGACCAGGGCATGGCGCGCGACGCCGCCGATCTTCTGCCCAGAGTGACGGGCGACAACGCCAAGGAACTGCGTTCCCGGTTCCGTCACCTGCCCATCCAGCTGCACAGCAGCGGCCTGGCGGCCACCTACGCCTTCCTCGCCGCCCGCTCGAGTTCGGCGTCGACAGATCGGCTGGCCGATGCCTACCGAGACGTCGCCAAACAGATCCGCACCCAGCTGGCCGCCAAGGGGCTTATCAGTGACGAGCTGACCACCGAATCCGAACCCGAGGTCCACCGGGCGATGCTCACCGCACTGGGCGATATGGACTGGACCGCCTACGCGCGCGCCAGCCGGGAAGTGGGCATCCTCTTCTCCTGGCTGCGCAGGCTGGCCGACGCCGTCTACAGTGGCGCCGAAACCCGATCGGGCCGCTCCGGCACTGGAGAGGACCGATGAGCGAGGACAGGAACACGCCTCCCTCCGGACAGGGCCGTCCCAGGTTCTCCCCCTCCGACATGGCGAAGGCGCTCTCCTCCAATCCCTCTGGACCGGTCCCAAGGCCAGGCCGGAACGCTCCGCTTCCTCGTCAGGGCCGGGCTGCCGTCTCGGGGAACCAGGCGGCCAAAGAACGTGAGCGGACAAAAGTCCCGAGTTCCCCCCCTCCTGGATCCGGCCGAAACGGGGATTGTGTCATACCCAGCGCCGGCCCCCTCCGCAATCTTCTCCGCGTCGAATGGCGACCCGGCTCCAAGGAGACACCGGGCCTACCTCCCCAGCTGAGCGGTCGGAACTCGTTGAGAGACGCCAACGCGCTGATCATCCTGCGCCGGACCGCGTTCGTCCCAGAGGGGACCGGCGCGGTGGAGCTGCCCCCCGAAGCGGTCCAGGCACTGATGAGATGGGCACAGGATCACGGCCTCGGCCAAGTGGAGATGAAACGCGCGCACCAGGGATCCGACTTCGTCCCCCAGATGAGAAAGATCGTGCACGACGTGGCACGGCGACGTGAGCGCGCGCTCACCCAGCTTCGTTCCCAGGGCAAGCACGTGGCCCGTGTCCTCTTGACCCCCGAATGGCGAATCGCCGTCGGCCTCGGTGAGAAGAACAACGCCCACGAGATCGGCCTCACCCTCCACGGCACGTACGGCTGGCCGGTCATCCCCGGCTCGGGCCTCAAGGGAGTGACGGCGGCCCATGTGTACAGCAGGGACGAGATCACAACCGAGAACCGGAAACGCATCCGTGAGATCTTCGGTTCCCCTCGTCCGCAGGAGCAAAGCAAGCAGAACAGTGAGAGTGCGGATCAGGAAACCGACAGAGCGGCACGGGGCTCCGTCCGTTTTCTGGACGCCCTCGCGACCGATGGTCAGGTGAAGGTGACGGTCGATGTCCTCACACCGCACGTCAAGCCCTACTACGACAGCACTCTGACACACAGAGAAGGAGAGAAGCCGCATCCACCGGCGGAACACCACCAGCCCGTCCCCGTGCACTTCCTGACGGTCTCGGGCGGTACTTTCACAGCCGATTTGGTCGGAGACAGCGAAGAGGACATCGCATACGCCGCGTCCTGTCTCCAAGAAGCTGTCGAGGAACAGGGGGTCGGGGCCAAGACCTCCGCAGGCTACGGATACATGACCACTCGCAGGGGGGAGATGTGACGGTCCATGTCGTATCGGTCGGGGTCAGCCTAAAGAACTTCTTCGAGCGAGGTTACCTGGAGCGAAGGAAAGAAACTACGCACGAAAGCACGACAACAAGGGAGAACATCCCCGGAGGGAGTGAAGCAAAAAGGCGCTGGAAGGAGGACAAACTCGGATTCGATAAGAGGATCTACAACGTAGATGATAAACTCATCGACGCCTTCGGCTTGGAATCCGGCATCACCAACACCCGCGCACTTGACTTCTTCAGGGAAATAACCGTAGACGTCCAGGCAAAAAATTGGCATGCAAAGGAAGGGATATCCGCCGAGCTCGACACCATACGCATCATCACATCGCAGGGACGCACCGGAACATCACAGGGAATCAAGGAAAACGACCTGGCCTTCCTCCTCTCCAGCGACACCGAAGAGGGTCTTGCCTGCGCGATCTGGACCGCCATCGCCCTGGCCGAGGGGGATGTGGAACGGGTCCTCTACCTACCCGAGATCGACGATCACACCAGGCTCGTCCGGCCCACTCAGGGGCAGGTCATCGTACTGCGCATCAACGGCCTGAACGCCCAAAGGGGGAATGAATTCACCGACGCGATGAAGGAACTCGGCTACCTCGCCCGACTCCTCATCGGTAACACAGGCCAAAGGATCGATCCGATCCTCGAACCCGAAGAAAGGGTTCTCTTCCACCTGTCCGGCGGCTACCGCGCCACCATTCCCTATCTGATCGAGGTGGCCAAGTGGCTGCGCAGCCTGGATTGCAATACCCAGGCCCATATCCTACCCGAGAGAGCCGAAGAAGCGCTGTCCATTCCATTGCTCCGTCTGGACCCAAGACAGGTCGGACTGGAGCTAACGGACTTCAAAAAGGGCCAGGCGCCAGCACTTCCCGAAAAGGCTTCATTGGAGGGTTACGCCTACGAGCAAGTGGGGAAGGGCGCCAAGCTTACGGCATTCGGCCAGGGTATGAAAATCCTGTTCGAGCAACATCTGGTATCCGGGCGATGAGCACGCCGACCCAGGCTGATGACTCCGGAGCCCGGCCCCACGCAATCGCGCCCCTCCTGCAATACAGGGTGGAGGCCGGGATAGGAAGAGCGCTCAACCGGCACCGGCCGGGAGACAGCGAGGAAACCGACATCGCCGTGCTGTCGGCCCCTGAGCTACTTCAGGAGTACGGGATCATCCCCAGCCTGCTCAGACCCCCGGTAGGCACCAAGGTGTCCGCGCGCGACGTCGACGCGGCCATCACCGCGATCGGTGACATGCTGTGCGAACATCCCTCCAGGCTGTTGGCCGCCGTATACCGTCCGCTGTCCATCGTCCCCGCTCTGAGGCAGGCACAGCAGACGCCGGAAGCGCACCTGAGCCTCAATCACCAGTGGTTCGCCTGGTGCTGGACCAGCGAGGCCGCCTGGCGGGCTCTGCACTCCCTTCCAGGCGGAGACCCGTCCCCGTTAACGGCCACCGAGGTCGAGATCCTCACTCCCGTGGCCGCCCGGCACCGTTTCCTCGCCCTGTCCGAACCCTACCGGGACGATCGGGGCGTTCCCGGTCCCGTTCCCTCCGACGCGGCGCACGCTCTCTTCGGCACGCGGTCCCACAACGTGCTCCTCGCGCACAGCCGTCACGCGCGTTGGGAATGGTCGAAGCTGCTCAGCCGGCATGAATCCCTTGCCGCGCTGGACGGTGCCGAGCCCGGTGAAATCGAGGCCGAGACCGACCTCCTGCTGTTCGAGTTCCCGGTGAAGGCCCGGAACGCCCGTCGAGGGCCTATGCCGTCCGTCCGACCGGGACCACCCCTGGCGATCGGTCCTGCCCGTCGAACCAGCCGTGGTTCCCGGTACACCATCGAGGATGTGGACTTCGCCTCGGGGGTCATCGAACGGCATCTGCTTCCGCGCTACCAGATCTTCACCGTGGCACGCGCCGCCCTGGCTCTGGCCGAGCGCCCCCGCCTTGGGCGGTTCACGGCAGTGATGACGCTGTGCCTGGCCGGTCTGGCTCTGGCCGGGGTTCTGATCTCTCCCTGGTCGTCCTCCTTCCCCTTCACCGACCGGTCCGCGCTGGGCTTCTCCGCCGTCCTCGCCGGAGCCGCCTACGTCACCGGCCTCGTCGGGCTCCTCGTGCACGGACGCTCCTGGGGACTGCCCTGGCTCCTACGGATCCCAGCCGCCTCCGCCATCGGCCTGCTGATGCTGACCACCATGCACCCGTCCTGGTGGGGGGCCGCCTTCGAGCCCACCGACATGCAGATTCCCGGAAGGGAGCCGGGTCCCGAACCACCGCTGGCTCCTATGGAGGTCGCCCTCCTCCTGGCCGTCGCGGCGTTCGCCTACCTGCTCGCCAACGCGCGCAACACCGCTGTGGGCGTCGCTCCGGCCCTTCTCCGGGCTTTCACGGTGTGGTGCGCTGCGTCGGCGCACGCGCTCCTCATCGCCCTACTCGGCCTCGCCTGGATCGTGCCCGCCTTCAGCGAGAACGGCCACCTCTTCCGTGGCGCCTGGACCCTCTATCCGGAAGCCGCCTTGGCCGCTCTGCTCCAGGCCGGGGCCTGGTGCCTCGTCGCCGGCGTCTTCTCCCAGATCCTGTGGGACGACCGGCCCCTGACCGCCCCCCTCGCACACGCCCACTGGCGCACACAAGAGAGGTGACCCCATGTGGACCACGCTCACGCTTCAAGTCGCCACCCCGGTCTTCAACTCGGCCGTCACCCCCAAGGACACGCACCTGGACGCGCCTCCGGAGATCCGGGTCTCCTCCCTGCGTGGCGGAATGCGATTCTGGTTGCGTGCCATGGCCGCCCGGTACGTCGGCGACGACCTGTACCGGCTCCGCCAGGTCGAGGACCGGGTTCTCGGCTCGACCTCCGGCGCCTCACCCATCAGGCTACGTATCCCCAGCCAGCCCGAACCCTCCGAGGAACAACTTCAGTCCCTCCTCGAGGGCGGGGACCAGAGCTGGCCGATCGCCTACCTCCTCGGGCCGGGACTGGCCACCAAGGGGAAGCCGTTGACGACCAGGTTCATCCCCCCAGACGAGGAATTCACGCTCAAAGTCCGCCTGGACGGCAAGGATCGTGACGCCCAGATGTGCGCCCTGGCCGCGCTGTGGCTCAACTGCACCTATGGCGGCGTCGGGGCACGTGTCCGGCGGGGATTCGGCAACCTGCGCATCGTGGGAGCCCACCCGGGGCTTCCCTTCGACTCCGGTTCTTCCCTGATGCTCACTCCGGGACTCACGCACTACACACGGGCCGAGCACCTGCTGTTCACCGGTCCGGTCGAGGAGGCGCGGGAGGCGCTGAGGAGGGTGTGCGCCGCCACCGGAGGCGGCAAGCCCGGGGCGAACATAGAGGAATTCGACTGGGGCGAAGAGCCGATCGCTCCCTTCCCAGTCCTGGGCGAGGAGCACACCATAGCGGGGATCGCGGACGGCCGGCACCTCTCCTGGCAAGCGGTTCTCGCCAGGGCCGGCAGGGAACTGCGCTACTTCCGAGCCGGGATCGACTGGCCTGGCGTCCGATACCGCCCGCCGGTCAAAACAGAGGGGTGGATCAGGGTCATCCATGGAAAGACGGGGGAGAAGCGAATGCCCATGGCCGCGATGGGCCTGCCGCTGGTCTACAAGGACGGTTACGAGGTCAGGGCCACCAGGGCCAGGACAGGCGGCGTGGAGCAGATGCGCCGGGCCTCGCCCCTGTGGTTCCGCGCGGTGGGCGGGAAGAACGAGTGGCGTCTGTTCTCCTTCGCCTTCTGGAGCCGGTTCCTTCCGGAGGACGACTCCGTCAGCGTGGATCTGTGGCACCAGAACAAACGTCTTCGGAAGCTGGAGGTCAGCACGGACAACGCGCACGGTCTTGTGGAGGACTGGATCGAAACGCTGGAAAAGGGAGATAGCTTCACCAAAAAGCACAAGCGGTCCGACAATCTGGCATAGGTAGAGATGTGTGCGGCATTCGATGCGCACATCTCCGAAGTCGACCGCACACAAGACGGTGTGGGGCAAGGTCAGGGATCTCGCTGGGGCATTCCAGGCATGGCTCTATTCCTCCTTCCACGCCTGGATAGCCCCGGCCACGTCTCCTCCATCGCCTTCAGCAGGGATGCTCCTCGCACATAGCGGCATGGACCTGACAGGTACAAGGCGATGAGATTCGAGAAGTCCCGCGCTTGCCGAGGCGGCCCCACCCGCCACCTCGGCACGCATGCCTACGGTGACATCCTGAAACGGCGAGGTGGGGCGCAGGCACCGGAGCTTCCTCCGGCCCTACCTCTCCAGGGAAGATCAGCGATCCGCCGACACCACCGGACCAGTTCACCTCGCCATGTTGCGATCCCTCCAAGGATGATCAGCGACCCCGCCGCCGCCGTCAGAGGCCGTGAAGAACGAGGGTTGCGATCCCTCCAAGGATGATCAGCGAC
>NZ_FUWS01000008.1:0-136213 GCF_900167435.1 Marinactinospora thermotolerans DSM 45154 | reverse complement strand
CCCTCCAGGGATGATCAGCGACCCGCGAACTCTACCGGAGACGATGACGATGATGATGATGATGTTGCGATCCCTCCAGGGATGATCAGCGACATTCGAACGGGCGGTCGACTACCGGTGTCTGTGCATGTTGCGATCCCTCCAGGGATGATCAGCGACTCGGGGTCCCCATTGACGCCATCTGTGAGCTGACCGGGTTGCGATCCCTCCAGGGATGATCAGCGACCCGGTGCTGGCGCAGATCGCGCCCGGCCTGGCCATGTTGCGATCCCTCCAGGGATGATCAGCGACCGAGAGTAAAACCGCAGGTCACGCGCCTCTTTCCGACGCGGGAAGGAGGCTGTTTTGCAGAGGTCCGCCGGTAGTGCAACACCGCAGGTCAAAACGGGTGAGGAGCCCGTCATAGTACCGGGCTGTCGCTGGTGAACTTCTGCCCGATCGTTTCCGTCCGCACCATGTGTGGTCCCTGCATCCGGTAGATGAGAACGCTGTCGTAGGACGGGTCGATCAGGTGTTTGATCGCCTCGGTGAAGGAACGGTACTGGGCCGCGGACAACTCCCCCTGAAAGACACTGCGTTGGACCCAGTGAAGGTAACGACGGCACGTTTTCAGGATTGCGGGGTTGCGCTCCGCGAGCGTGTCATAGACGACGACAACGAACATGGTCACCACCAGGGTTTGAAGGGTTTGTAGGGGGTCTCCTCAAGACAGAGCCGGACGACCTTGAGGGCTTCGAGGTGGATGAGTTCCTCGTAGCTGACCTTGCGTTTGAGGGAACGGTGGTGGACGGTGTTCGCCAGTTCGGTGCGGAGCAGTTCGGCCACCTTCTTGCGTCCCTCCTTACTCAGGGAGGCCCGTGCGACGTCGCTCTCGAAGTCGGATTGCCGCAGGGTCTTCTGCGCCGCGGCGCGGCGGAGGAGGCGTTCGGCGAAGAGCGGTCTGAAGGGTTCGGCGAGGTCAAGCGCAAGGGTGTTGCGACGACGGTCAGTGTCGGCGTGCAGGAAACCGATCGCGGGGTGCAGCGGTGTGCACCGCAACGCGGTGAGCACGCGCGCGTACACGATGGTGTTGACGTAGCTGATGAAGGCGTTCCCCGCGTTGGAGGGCGGCCTGCGGGTGCGGCCGTTGAGCCGGAGCCACGGCGGGAGCATGGTGTCGAGGGTGGCCCAGGCGGTGCGCCGGAAGTTGGCCTCGATTCTCATGAGTTCGCTGCTGCTGCGGGCTGTGGGGAGTTCCTCGGTGAGGACGTGCAGCGACCTGTCCAGCAGGTCGGTGTCCAAGGCCCATCTCACGTTGGCCGCGGTGGCCGCAACGAGGGAGCGGGCGATGGCGAGCCGTTGCCGAGGGTCAGCGGTGACCTCGACCTGGCGGCGCAGTGTGAGAGCCGAGCTCATGCCCTCGTGCGGGGTGAACGTTCCGGCGTAGTTCCCGTAGTGGTCGAGTACGTGCAAGGTGATGTCGTGGCGGTTGAGCAGGGAGACCACGGAGGTGTTCACGTCGACGTGGTCGAAGGCGACCAGGTCGCGGATGTCGGTGACGGGGATGCGCACCGGGGTCTGGTCGGGGCGTTCGATGCGGATGCTGTTGTTCTCACGGCGGATACGGCAGGGCTCGGTGAGCCAGTAGGTTCGCGTGGCGGCGGTCACAGGTCTCCCCAGCAGTAGTCCCGGTAGGAGCAGCCGCGACATCGGTCGCGGGGAAGGCGCGGTGCGGGCCGGTCGGCGGCGATGACGTCCCTGGCGGTCTGTTCGGTCTTCTCGGCCTCGGCGCGGGCAGCGGCGTTCCAAGCGACTTCGCTGGTGCGGCGGATGAGTGGATAGTGGACGACGCCGCGGGCGACGTTGACGCCGAGCCGGGCCAGAAGCAGGCAGTAGTGCCGTACCTGGACTTCGTGCTGCGGGGAGGGGGCGCGCGAGGACTTCGTCTCGTGGACGACCGCTCCCGTGGTGACCCAGTCGATCTTGGCCTCACCCAGATCGATGTCACGGCGGCGGGTGTAGGTGGTGTCGTCCAGGGCCTCTCCGAAGGCGACGGCGTCGCTGCGTTGTTCGGGGCGGTAGCCCCGGGCGTAGAGCCAGAGCTGGCGGGGGCAGTGCAGCAGGTACTTGATGTGGACACCCCCGATCCCGCCGTCGTGGTCATCGGTCACAGGATCGTCTCCGTGCTCGGGGCCGGGCCCGCGGTCATCGTCAGGTCCAGGCCGGTCTCCGGGTGGTAGGGGACATCGGTGCTCCACAGGCGCGGTTTGCCCGCCTTTCCCGGAAGGGGGTGGAGGCGGTGGGCCTTTCTGAGCGTCTGGAGCTGGGTGTAGCGGATCGGGATGAGCAGTTCGGCGGCCAGCAGCGGGTGGGCGGCACAGCGTGTCCCGTACTCCTCGACGTCATCGGCGTGCAGGATCTCGACGGTGTCGAAGGCCTCGTCGAGCCCGGTGGCGTATTCGCTCCGGTCCTCGAAGGGGATGGTGAAGGTGAGGAAGTCACGTTCGAAGTCGTCGCGGGCACGCCGGGCGTCGTGTGTCCATTGGCGGCCCCACTCGGTGTCGTAGGCCAGCCGGAGCCATTCGCCGATGGTGTGCTCGGAGATCGTCGGCCCGGGGGCGCGGTTCAGGGCGTGGCGCGCGGCATCGATGGCCCCGGCCGGGTAGGGGTGATGCTTCGGCCGGCCGGTCTGGTCAGGTTCGGGCTCGTGGACCCGGAATTCCACCACTCCCTCGGGGTGGCGTCCCCGCCTGTTGACCCGGCCCGCGCGCTGGGCCAGCGCCTCCACCGGCGCCAGTTCACTGATGCCGCGGTCGAAGTCCAGGCAGAGGGACACCTCGAGTGCCTGTGTGGCGACGACGAGACCACCCCGTCGCGCCGGTTCGCCTCCGCGCCGCTCGGGGTGCCGCCGCAGAATGCGCTGCTCGATGGCGGCGCGGTCGCACGCGCGGAACCGGGAGTGCAGCAGGAGGGCGGCGTCCGGATCGTCGGGAAGCGCGGCGCGCGCGGCCGGGGCGAGACGCTGGTAGAGGTACTGGGCGGTGGCGACGGTGTTGGCCACCACGAGCACGCTGTGGCCTTCGGCCAGCCATCGGCCGACACGGTCGAGGCTGGCCGGGTCGGTGACGGGACGTTCGTCCAGGACCAACCGGTGCCGGTCGGGCGCGGTGCCCGGCGGTGATCGGTGCAGGGTGACCGGCCTGGTGAGGCTGGGGTCCGGGCCGCCGGCCACCAGTTCGAGCATGGGCGGGGCGAGTGTGGCCGACAGGACGGCGACACGGCTGCCCAGGCGCTCCCACAACCGCATGGCCGCGCACAGACGGCCGAAGGTGACCGGATCGTAGGCGTGCAGCTCGTCGAGCACGATGATGGCGTTGGCCTGTTCGAGCAGGACGCTGGAGTAGCGGTGGCCGGCGATCGCCGCCCGCAGGAGCTGGTGGGGCGTGGAGACCCTGACCCGCTGGGCGAACAGCCCTCGCATCGCGGCGGCTTGAGCGCGCGCCTTCTCCGCCGACGCCGCGGGATCGCCGGCGCGGGACGGCCCGTCGTCGGCCGACATCTCCGTCAGGAGGGTCTGGGCCGTGGTGGCGTGCAGCACGGCGATGTCGGGGCGTTCCCGTCCCGGCGGTGGGTCCAGGTCGTCGATCAGGCGTCTGCGCGCGGCGTCGATGGAGGCCCGGTAGGGCAGTACCCACACCATCCGTGGCCGGCCGGGCATGTCGTCGAGCTGGCGGGAGGCCCAGGCCAGTGCGGCCTCGGTCTTGCCGCTGCCGGTGGGCGAGCACAGCACCAGGTGGCCGCAGGCGTCGGCGGCGGCCTTCTGGTGTGGGTAGGGCGCGGGCAGCGTGGCGAGGTAGTCGCGTGGCAGCGGCATGTGCGTCTGGAGGGAGACGTGGGCCGAGCCGCAGTGGTCGGCGAGGGTGACCGCGCCCTGGGCGAGCACGGCCATCAACCCCTCCTCGGGTGGCACCGGCTCCGACCAGTCGGCGCTGACCTGGGTGAAAGTGTCGCGGGCCAGCTCCCACAGTTTCCGGTCGTCTGTCGGGGCGAGGGCCGCGCCGAGCCGGTCGGCATACCAGCGCAGCAGGGCTTGATGGCGCTTGGCGGGGACCTGCCCCTTGGACCGGCCCGGCGGGGGGTTCGGGTCGTGACCGAACTTCCGTTTCCAGTCGGCGACCGCGGGATAGCGCTCCTGTAGGCCGTTGGGGCCGGTGAGGTGGAGGTGGTGGAAGGCCACCCCGGCCGCCACCAGCCGGCGTTCGGCGGGCGGGAGGTGCCCGGTGAGTAGGTGGACGTAGGCCAGGGAGAGCACCTCATGGCGTTCCCCCCACATGCCGCCTTTCGGTCGGATTTGGCTCTGGAAGCCCTCCGCGACCTTGCCGGCATCGTGCAACAGCGCGGCTGTCTCCACCGCCGGCCAGAACCCGGGACGGCGCGCCAGCACCCCGGCGGAGGCGATCCGTTCGGCGACGGACCGCGCCGCGTCGTGTACCGTCCGGCTGTGCTCGACCAGTGTCTCGGGACGGCCGAGACGCGAATACGCGGCCGACTTCGCCCAGACCTCGGTGAGTTCGCGCTGTTCCTCTTCGTCGCCGGCGTCCCCGGCGGCGTGCAGCCACACGGCCTGGTCGTCGACCGGGTCACGGTAGGCGCCGTGGACCCGGTGCCGGCCGGCGGGTTCGGCGCACCACACGTAGTCACCGAACCAGGTCTGGCGCCGATCGGGGTTGACCGTCTCGGCCAGGCGCAGCGAGGACGCCTGCGGCGCGCCGTGGCCTCCGATGGGAGCCAGGGCGTGGCCGATCCGCGCCTCCTTGACGGGTTCCAGCGTGGTGGGGGTGATCGAACGGACGTGGACCAGGTCCTGGGAACGGCCGAGACGCAGCGGCCACACCGGGCGACGCAGGGCCGCAGCGATCCGGTCGCCCTCGGGTGCGGGCACCCACACGCTCAGGTGCACGCCGACGAGGAAGGGACGTTCGCGCAGTGTCGTCCCTCCCTTCCCGCCACGCACCCGGCCCGCGACCGCAGGGTTGCCTCCGTCGACGGCGATCGGATGGTAGGTCTCGGCGTCAGTCCCCCGCCCCTCGGCACGGGCCGCCATCCCCAAGACGATCGGTTCGGCTGCCCGCCCGGTGGCCGCCGCCAGCATCCCCCGGACGGTGGAAGGCGGCGGCACCGGCAGGCACCGGCTCACTCCGGGGAACATCGGGTCCCGGAAGGAGGCGACGGGAGCGTACAGTTCGATCCGCACCGCCTCGATCGGCGCTCTCGGTCGTGTCATCGCCGCCCTCACCGCTGCGGGTCGTCGAACCAGTGGTCGTGCCGCCCGGCCCGGATCTCCTCTGCCAGCCCCTGCAGCAGCGAACGGGGGTGTTCCATCCGCACCTTCTTCTCGTCGATCAGGGGCGCGGCCTGGTTCTCGAACTCCTTGCGCACCCGATCGCGGAACCCCGGGCGCCAGCCGAGGCGCACCGGCGCCTCCCACTGGCCCTCCCAGGCGGCGAGCTCTTGGGCGAGGACGTCACCGCGGACGCTCAGTCCACCGCCGTCCTCCTCGCCCGTGACGACGAACCCGAGGGGGTTGACCCCGCCCGCCATCGACACCAGCGCCACGAGCGCGGGCGTCCGGTCACCGTAGTGCAGGGCCTTCTTTGCGCCTCCGGCCAGTTCGGCGATGGCCTCCAGCAGCACGGCCACCCGGTCCCGCCGGATCTCCAGGGGCAGCCGCAGCGCCTGATGGCCGCGGAAGGGGATCATGGTCGCGCCCGCCCCGATGGCCGCGGCGGCCTTGAGAGCGTCCTCTTCCTTCAGGTAGTTGGCCTTCCCCCCGTTGTCTCCGGGCAGGGTGAAGGTGCCCACCCTGGGCAGGTCGAGGAGGAACGGCGCGGCGAGGTCGGCGGTGTAGAACTGGTGGGAGTGCAGGACCGGCTCGTCGATGCCGCGCGACATCACGCCGAAGTCCTCGGTGACGCGCACCGGTTCCACCGACATGAACGTGCCCACCATGAACGGGCTGTCGCGCAGAGTGGTGGCCTCCTCCTTGGACTTCGCCGTCGCCCGCATGTACCCGAACAGGTCGTCGTCGGTGTACCTGACCGGATCGGCCGCCGTGGTGGCCTTCTGCGCCTTGCCCTGGGTCTTGCCCACCCGCTCCACCGTGGAGGGGACCGAGCCGGCCGCGGTCATGGTGTCACGCACCCAGCGGCGAAACGCCTGCGCCGACACGTAGGGGTGGATCCGTCCGCGGATCCGGGCGCTCTTCACCGGTGTGGTGGTGCTCTCCCCCTTGGCGTTGTTGGGGGCGCCCGCCTCGACCGCGAGCACGATCTTGCCGGCCAAATAGCTCATCAGGCGTAGTCCTCTTCTTCCGGGCTGTCCACATCCGCCAGCGGGTCGAACTCCGTCGGCTGGTCGTCTCCGCCGTCCTCCCCGGCCTCGGCCCCCGACAGCGACACTCCCAGCCGTCCCAGTTCGGCCAGCACCTCGAACCAAAGCAGTGCCCGAAGGCGCCAGCCGCGGGAACCGGCGGCCAGCAGCTCCTCGACCGCCGGCCCCACGTCGACGGGTTCCCCTCCGTCGAGGTACAGGCGGGCGCTGACCGTCACGAGCAGCTTGTGCAGGGGGTAGGCGCTACCAGCCACGCGGCGGTACTCGTTGAACCGTCCGCGGCTGGACTCCGTGGCGATCCAGCGCGCCACCATCTCCGCGAGCGGCCTGAGCTGTTTCGTCTCCACTCCGTGCATCACCTCCAGGTAGGCGGCCAGCAGGGACCGCCAGGCCGTATCCCTCTCCGAGGGGGCGTCAGAATCGTTGGAATGCTTGAACAGCAAGGCGACCAGGCGGTCGCGGGGCTCCAGCTCCGGATCGAACAGGGTGCGGGCCACGGCCGTCGTCCCGTCCAGGACGGTCCGGCCCGACGAGTCGACGCGGTGCAGTGACCGTTTGAGGTCCTGCCAGCCCTTGCGGCCCTGCGGTTCACTGAGCACGCGCCGCAAGAACGCCGTGACCCCGGTGCGGGTGGAGAACACCCTCAGCCACGGTTCCTGGTTGTCGTTCTTGAACGACCACAGCGTCGCCGCGACCGGACCGGCGATCGCGTGCTCCCGCAACGCGCGCACGGCAACGGCCTCAGGACCCACACCGTGGGCCAGGGCGTCGAAACCGAGCTGGCGGATGCGGCCGGCCCGTTTGATGTTGCGGACGACGAAGGCCCGCTCGACCTCCGGGTCGTCGCATGTCAGGACGGTGGCCGACCCCGCGGTCAGCCAGGCGCCGTACGGCAGCGCCCACACCGCCAATCGGCATCCTCGGCACACCGGCCACCCCAGAGTGCGTGGCGGCAGCGTGTTGACGGCGCGCACCGAGTCGAACATGGGCAGCACCGACTTCGACCACAACACCGTGCAGTCCTGTCCGCAGAACACGCACGGGTGGACCTCGCCCCTGCCCTCGTCGACGCCCAGAAGCGCGGCCATCTCGGCCAGCATCGCATCACGGTCGCGTTCCCGCCGGGCATGGGTGGGCTTGGAATTCGGGTAGAGGGCGAAGAGGACCTTCCACCAGTCATAGTCACCCCGGCCCGGCGAGGCGGTCGCGGCGAGCGCGACGTCCTCGGCGATCCGCCGCGCGGCGCGGTCCAGGTCGACGGCCTCCAGCGCCTCCGGCCGGTCCTTGCCGGCGAACTCGGTGAGCACCCGGGCGCCACACCGTTGGATCGGGTGCCCGCTCAACTCCAGCGGGGGACGGGAGAGAACCGCTTCGGTCACTTCACCCACCCGAAGCCCTGGTTGGTGGCCAATCCCAGCCCCCAGTCGTAGAGCGCGTCCAGCAACCGCGGGTCGGCGTGCAAGCGCACGCTCACCTGGGCTCCGATGCGAAACCCCTTGGCCGACCGGAACATACGTCGATGCCCCGCCTTGAGGACCTCCACCTCCACCTCGGACGGCAGCCCCAGGACGTCGGCCTTGTGCCGGCTGTTGTGAACCAGACGCTCCGCGTAACCGGCGTCGTCGGGGAGCAGGAACCGGTCCTCGTGCTTGATCACCACCGGCGACGCCGTCTCGAAGACGGCCGTGCCCGACGAATGGTCCGGCGCGGCCTCCAACCGGACGCCGCGCACTTTCAGCGGCGTTCCGCCCCACCGCACCTCTGCGCACCCGCCGAACCCGGCCAGCAGAGCCCCCGCGATCCGCGGGACCGGCGACCCCAGGAACACCATCCCCTTGTCCGAGGTGGCGTAGACGCCCTTCCGCCGTGCCGCGCCGAGGAACAGTGGAGGCCGAACCCCGAGAGGTCGCAGCGATGTCCCGTTCCAGCCGGTATCGTGCAGCTCGGTCGCGAGGGCGGGATCCTGCTTCTCGAGCAGGCTATAGACCACTCCCCGAGCCGCGCCGTGCACATCCGGCCATGCCATCTGCGGCGCGAGCGCCGCAACATCCACCCGAAACCGCATCTCCCCGCCTTCGCGTTGTCAGCAAGCGCTATTGCTATCAGCAGCCAGCGACGGCCAGCGGCCGTTTCTGACAGAAAAGCCGGAAATGGCCAAATCCATACAAACTGGCGGGTATGTGGTAACGGGCGCACGCGGCCCAGCGCAACGAGAGAAGGCGGACATCAAGGGTAGGCACCGGCCGGTCCGGCCGCCCGCCTGACGGCCATGCTCACCTGATTTCACGGTCTGCCGTACGCGCCGCCGGACTGGGCCGACCGTTTCCGAACGGGCACCCTCAGAAGCCGTCCCGCATATCCGGAATGCAGGAGCCGCATCGATCGAGCGAGACGCTGGTCGCCCAATGGGCGGGGCACAGCGTCGCGGTGCTGAAGCAGATCTACGCCAAGTGCCTCGTGGGAGAGGAGGAATGGGCCAAGAAGAAGATCGAGGAAGCGCTGAGGCTCGGGCGGGGAGATCACCGCGAGGGCTGAGGGCTTCAGCACGTATTCAGCACAGGCGCCCGCAGACGGCCGGATCCCGCCGCAAACAATCGGACGGACATGACAACGCCCCCTGGCCTGTATCCGCAGGCCAGGGGGCGTTTTCTGTGTTCAGGGAACGTGGGCGCGAGAGGACTCGAACCTCCGACCACCCGCTTGTAAGGCGGGGAAATCGGCGGGTCGGACCGTGATCGGCCTGGATTGATGAGGGGTGGCGTCCATTCCGGGTAGGGGCGGATTGCTGTCGTTGCTGTCACGGTTGCTGTCCTCTTTTCCTCCCCCCACCATGACGGAGGGTAGGGGACGGCAACCACTGACCACGAATCACTGTCCCGCTTCCTCAGTTCGGGCTCCTCAGCCCCAGCGGCGGGTGACCACGGTCCTTCGGTCGTGGTGCTCGATCGGGCCGGGGTGCTCAACCACAGACAGGCAGGGTCACGCGATCGAGTGCCACGGGAACCGAGAACGTCAGGACCACAACTCGGTGACCACAGACTGTGGAGCGGGTGACTGGGTTCCGTTAGTTTGTGCGATGTTCCGATGCTCTGGCCTGCGCTGTGGTGGGATACCGGTTAGCGATGCTCGGCCCCGTGCGGTGTGCCTGTGGCTCGGGACCGGGCGGCAGCCCGCAGCCCGAGCCACAGGCAACGCCCTGCGGCGGCGCGCAGCGCCGTCGCCTTGATCCCATATAGCTCAATTCAGCAAGAAGCTCGACTTTCCCATCGGCTACCTTCAGCGGTACTTGTCCGATTACAGCAGACCACGCAAACTCTTCTCCCTCCCCCCTAGAGAGCCGCGCACATCTTCAATTTCTTTGATCCGATTTTCAATCTCCAAGGGATTGAAGGAATCCCCACAAGTAGCCAGCCTGACACACAGCTTCTCTGATTTAGTTATCACAATCACGAGCCTGTCTCCAGCAGGCCGTCGCCCCGGTTTACAAATACCTCCAGAAAAGGCTTCAGTCCTATCGTCGGGTATCACCCCAACCGGACAACCATCAAAAAGCCTCACCTGCACACTCTTTCAACAGATGAAGGCACCCATCCTCCCGATCTGATGCCATATCAAGTTCATCCACAATAAAGACGCTTCCACATTTCACAGTTTTAGACTTCGACACTCCTTAGAGGGTCACACTTGAATGAGATTCGAGGACTTTTTTCCACGGAAAGTTTTCTCTATTTTTCTTACCATTTCCAGGATCGTGAGGCTCGAAGAATTCTGGTCCGATGAGGACTTGAACCCCTTCTTTCCGAAGCCCCTTCACGCTCCATTGAAACGGTAGTCGCGCGGCGTAAGCGGAGTTAACGAATGGGAGAATGGCGACGGGGATCCCGATCCCAATCGCCTCGTTCACCACGTCCAAGGCGTAGTTGTCGGCGATCCCGTTGGCCAGTTTGTTGATGGTGTTGAAGGTGGCCGGGGCGATGATGATGGCATCGGCTTTCGGGGAGCGGGGCTGACCGGGTTCGCGGTGGGTGTGGCGCACCGGACGGCCGGTCTGCTTTTCCAGGGCGTCGACGTCGATGAAGCCGACTGCGGCCGGGGTCGCGATGACCTGGACGGTCCATCCCTCCTCCTGGGCCATGCCGACGAGGATTCCGACGTCGGGGGCGGGGCCGGCGGCGCACACCACGATGTAGAGGGTTTTGGTCTGCTCGGTCATGCGGCGATTCTGACGCGCTCGGCGAGTTCGGTCATGTTGGTGCGCAGGTGTCCGGTGGAACGGGCGTGGATGTCGGTGATGAGCTGGTGAACGGCTGGGCGAGTCCTCAGTTCCTCGGGGGCGAGCTGTTCGGCGGTCATCAGTGCCTCGTAGGCACGGTCCAGTTTGTTCCACTGGGCGTAGGCGCGGGCGGCGTCGATGAACAGGGTCGCTTTGCGTTCGGTGACGTCGATGTTGTCCAACCGGACCCGGCGGGCGTAGTCGATGGCGCTGCCCGCGTCGCCCAGGGTGACGGCGATGTTGACCCGGTGGAGGAGAACGTTCGTGGGGCCAAAGGCGGTCCACTGGTAGTTGTGGTCTCCGCCGAGTCGGCGGCCCGCTTCCTCGGCCTCGTCCAGCAGGGTGAGGGCCTGGGCGCGGTCCTCGTTCTTGGCGGCGGCCACGGCTCCCCGCAGTAGCAACGCGCCATAGACCGAGAGGGAGTCCGGGGAAGGCTGGGCGGTGTCGTGGTCGACCCGTTCGGCCATGCGGGTGGCGAGCTCGGTGGCCGGGCTGTAGTGGCGGTCCTTCATCAGGGCGTGGGTGACGATACGGGTGCTGGCGCCGATGGTCGTGGGGTTCTCGCTGCGCTCGGCGGCCTGCATGCTGCGGTCGGCGGCGAGCCATGCCAGTCCGCGTTCCTCGGACTTGAGCAGCACGCTGGACGCCACGTGGTACGCCTCGGCCTGGAGGACGTAGACGGTTCGAAGGTCGTCACCGGTGAAGGCGGCCGTGGCGACGGCGAGCCGGTCCAGCAGTGCGGGAAGCCGCTGCGCGACCGCGCCGTAGTGGCATGCCTGGTAGCCGATCTTGGCCGCGCGCACCGCCTTGGTCAGTGCCTCGACGGTGAGGTCGGGGGCTGGAGCCGTTGTCGGGGCGCTGTAGCGGGTGAGGGCTGCGGCGATGCGGTCCACGCCGGCCAGTGATCCGGCGCTGGCGGCGATGCCCGCTCCGGCGAGGCTGATGAACTGACGTCGTTTCACTCGGTCCTCCTTCTCCTCCACGCTAGGTAGGGGGAGTCGGGCCGTGGGAGCGGTGGCCGGTGCGCTATCCCCGGTAAGGATCGCCAGATTCAGGGGTGCCAGACCGAGCAGCATGCGTGCCTGGTCGGGCATGCCCAGGCCGTCGGCGATGCGCTCGAACACCTCGAAGGCGGTGACTCGCTTGCGGCCGTTGAGGACTTCGCTGATGCGGCCCTGGGCGATTCCGGTGGCCGCTGCAAGCCTGGTCTGACTGGCGCCACCGTATTGCTGGGCGAACCTGAGCAGACCAGCCACATCGCGTTTCTGTAAAATACGACGCATTTCTTCGCGTTTCCATGCCCAGGCGGGAATGGCGATCGGTTCTGGTGCTCGTCCAGCCATCGCAACCCCTTTTACCGTGGTAGGAGTCGTCATTATCCCTACGTGGGATAACTCGGAGGAATGGGTTTTCGATCTCGCCCGCGAAACCCTGGGCCTATGGATGGTGACACGAACGCGACGTGCGCGACCTGTGAGGGCCGTGGTTGGCGCTGGGTACAGCTGAGCAGGGGTTTCGACCGGACGAATATGGCCGGACTCCGGGTGGAGCCCCAGCGAAAGAACTGCTGGGACTGTGCGGGATCGGGTCGGATCACGGTCATCCCGGTTGAGGAGACGGCGGCGTGACGGCCTCGACGCGGCAGGCGGGTCATCTCAACGCGCTGCGGGTCCGCCTGGACTGGCTCGAGGTCGACGCGCGTTTCATTCCGATACTGGGAGAATTGCAGGTGGAGCATCCCGACTACGCGGGGCCGGTGTGGGTCTCGGCCACCGAACGCGGGGCCTACGTGATGCGGGACGGCTTCTACCGGCGAGCGCTGTGCGCGGATCCCCACAAGGCGGCGCGTCAACTGGTGCGCTACTTCCAGGCGCGATTGGTCGTCTAGTGATGGACGCCGGACTGGAGACGGCGATAGCGCGGTTACGCGGGCTGATCGCCCACGAGTTGCAGCGGGAGTTCCCCGGCGCGACCGTGTGTCCACTCCCCAAGGGCGGATGGGCCGCGGTCTACCACGGGACGCCGGTGACGGCGGGGGACGCGGTGATGCTGCGCGCCCAACTGGCGGCGATGAACAGCAGTTCCATGGAGGTTCTCGGCCTGCGCTACGTCCTGGCGCTCTGCCTGGGGCTGCGGCGGGGAGAGCTGCTCGGGCTGCGCTGGCGGGATGTCAACCTGGAGACAGGACGTCTGGAGGTCGTCGACACGCTGCAACGAGTCGGCGGGCGGCTGCTCCTGGTACCGCCCAAGACCGAGGACTCGGCGCGCACGGTTCCCCTGCCCAGCCTGTGTGTGGCGGCGCTGTGGGAGCACCGGAAACGCCAGCTCGCCGAACGCTCTGCGGCGGGGCCGGCCTGGCGGGATCACGACCTGGTGTTCCCCTCACGGCGGGGTACCCCCCTGGAACCGGGCAACCTGCGGCGCAGTTGGCATCCGTTGCGCTCGGCGGCGGGCCTCGACGGGGTGCGCTTCCACGACCTGCGGCACACCTGCGTGACGCTGCTGCTCAACCTGGAGACGCCGCCCCAGGTGGTGCGTGAGATCGTCGGGCACAGCGACATCGGGGTGACCATGACGATCTACGCGCACGCCTCCCTCGACGACAGGCGGCGGGCGCTGCGCAGGCTCGGCGACGCGCTCGGCTGACGGGGTTGCTGTCACGTAGCTGTCAGCGGGCACTGATAACGCCCGGGGGCCTACCGGCTCCCGGGCGTTTCGTCTGTTCATCAGGCGTGGGCGCGAGAGGACTCGAACCTCCGACCACCCGCTTGTAAGGCGGGGGCTCTAACCAACTGAGCTACACGCCCTGGGTGAACGGGCCGTCGTCCGTGTTCGGAGACGGACGGCTGTGAAGATAGTACCGGTTCCGGGCTATCCGCGCGCACGTGGAGCCGACAGGCGCGACAGCCCGCTCAGCGCCCTGGAGAGGGCCTGCTCGACCTCGTTGGTCAGGGCCGCGTCGGGGCGCGCGGGGCCGAGGGCCGGCCTGGTCTGGGGGCGGACCTCGCCACAGCTGTGGCACTCGATCTCGCCGAGGCGCGACGACAGGAAGGTGGAACGGCACCGTCCGCACCGGTCGAGGTCGGCCTTCCAGTCGTGGACGAGTTGACAGTCCGGGCAGACGAGGACCTGACGTTCGTGGCGCACGCCGCGCTTCCACGGGGACACGCCACGGGTCGGGTCGCTCTGCCTCGCCCCGCACAGGAAGCAGGGCATGGGTCTCCTTCGGGATCAGCTCAGCTCGGCGAGCGCCTTGCGGTACTGTTCGGGGTCGCGCGCCTCGGAGATCGGGTTGACGACCTTCCAGCGGACGACGCCCTCTTTGTCGATCAGGAACGTGGCACGCACGGCGACGCCCTTGTCCTCGTCGAAGACACCGTACGCCGTGGCGACGGCGCCGTGCGGCCAGAAGTCCGACAGCAGTGGATAGTCGAGGTCCTCCTGCTCGGCCCAGACCCGATGGGAGAACATCGAGTCGACCGAGACGGTCAACAGCTGGACCTCGTCGTTTTGGAACGCGTCGATGTTGTCCCGGATCCCGCGGAGTTCGCCACCGCACACGCCGGAGAAGGCCAGAGGGTAGAACACCAGGAGGACGTTCTTACGCCCCTGGAAGTCCGCGAGCCGGACCGGCTGGCCGTGCTGGTCGGCGAGTTCGAAATCCGGGGCCCTGTGGCCGACCTCGATCGACATCCGTTTCCTCGTCCTCCGCGTGCTCGGCGCCTGGTGGTCGTCGTGCCGCCCGACCGGAGCGGTGGGCGGCACGCTGTCCGAGATCACCTTAGGGCAGGTGTCTGCGGCGGCACCGTCCGGGCACGCAGGATCGAATCAGTGACGTGTCTTCGCAACGAGGCGGGTGCCCGACCAGTTCTGGCCGGTGCTGATGGCGCTGGTCTGCGACAGCCCCGCGGTCGAGGCGGCTTCGGCGACGTCGCTCGGTGAGACGTGTCCCTCGCGTCCGGCCTTGGGTGTCAGCACCAGGATGATGCCGCCGTCCTCGATCGTGGAGATCATGTCCATCAACACGTCGGCGAGGTCGTCCTCCTCGTCGTCGCGCCACCACAGCAGCACGGCGTCGATGACGTCACCGTAGTCCTCGTCGACCAGCTCGTTGCCGGTCCGCTCGGCGATCGACGCGCGCAGCTGCTCGTCCACGTCGTCGTCGAACCCGATTTCCTGCACCACCTGACCCGGTTTGAACCCGAGTCGATCGGCCAGGCCACGTTCGCTCTGTGCCTGACCCGCGGTCGCGCTCACGAAAGTCCTCCTCCACATTCAATGTCGCCCGCGTTCTTGCGGGCCCGGCCGCGACAAGCCCCGTTTCACCGGGTCGATCCCGCCGTTGCTGGCTAAGTTCACACGCTGGAGGCGGTATCCGTCAACGCGGTCGCCTCCTTGTGCTCCTGCTTCTACCATCCTGCCCCGTCAGCAGGGCTCGTCAAGAACGACAGCCGCACCTGACGGCGCGGATTGTCCACGTTGACGTCCACGATGGCCACAGATTGCCACGTTCCAAGCGCGAGTTCCCCCGAAACCACGGGAATCGTCGCGTAGGGAGCGATCATCGCCGGCATGACGTGGGACCGTCCGTGTCCGGGGGAGCCGTGGCGGTGGCGCCACCGGTCGTCGGCGGGGAGGAGGTCGCGCAGCGCGGCGAGCAGGTCGTCGTCGGATCCGGAGCCGAGCTCCATGATCGCCACGCCCGCGGTCGCGTGCGGGACGAAGACGTTGAGCAGCCCGTCCCCTCCGGCCTCGGCGACGAAATCCGCGCACTGGCGGGTGATGTCGGTGACGCTCTCCTCACCGCCGGTGCGCAGATCGATAAGTTTTGTCCGCATGGGCGGACGGTTACCCACGCCGGGGCCTTCTCCAACCTCGCGGAGGGGTGGGACATGCCGCTTCTCGGGGAGGGGAGGTGGGAGAGGTCGCGGCGTTTTCGCTCAGCGCGGGCATTGGCGACATACTCGTCAACGGGTGCGGGCGTCACCCTCCGGCCCGCGCACACCGACCCTCTGCGGGAGAGACCTGTGACTGCTGGACTGCGGCTCGGCCCCATGCTGCGCCACGTAAGCGCGACCTCCGCGGCGATCTGGGTGGAGACCGACGCCCCGTGCCGCGTGACGGTGCTCGCCGGCGACACGTCGGCCACGGCCGACACCTTCACGGTGCACGGCCACCACTACGCGATCTGCGAGCTGACCGGTCTCACGCCGGGCTCCTCGACCCCCTACGAGGTCCGGTTGGACGGTGGCCGGGTCTGGCCCGAGCCTGATTCACCGCACCCTCCGAGCCTGGTGTGCACCCCCGCCCCGGACACTCCGGTGCGCATCCTGTTCGGGTCGTGCCGGACCCCGACCGACCATTCGACGTCGGCGGTGCTGCGCTACGGTGTCGACGTGGTCCGCGCCTACGGGCTGCGGCTGGCCGATCGGCGGCGGGCGGCGATGGAGGGCCACGAGGCGGAACGCACCGACGACCTGGGGGACGAGGCCGGACCGGCCGAACCGACCGTCCTGCTGATGATCGGCGACCAGGTCTACGCCGACGAGCTCCAGCAGCCCATGGTGGAGTTCCTGCGGCGGCGGCGCGAGGGCGGCCCGCGGGAGGCCGACGCGGCGCAGTCCCAACCCCCGCGCGATGAGGTCGTCTTCTACGACGAGTACGCCGAACTGTACCGGCAGGCCTGGTCGGACCCCGACGTCCGCTGGCTGCTGTCGACGGTGCCGACCCTGATGATGTTCGACGACCACGACATCCGTGACGACTGGAACACCTCGGGGACGTGGCGCCGCGAGATCGCGGAGAACCCGTGGTGGCGACCGAGGATCACCTCCGGGCTGGGCGCCTACTGGGTCTACCAGCACCTGGGCAACCTCTCCCCGGAGGAACGCGCGGCCGACCCGGTGTTCGCGGCGGTGCGCGCGTCCCGCGGGGACGCGGCGGAGGCGTTGGACGGGTTCGCCTGGCGCGCGCACGTGGAGCCGCACAGCTACCGTTGGAGCTACCGCCACGACATCGGGCGCACCCGGGTCCTCATGGTGGACACCCGTTGCGGGCGCTCGGTCGAGGACGACTCCCGGCGTTCCATCCTGGGTCCCGAAGGAACCGTCTGGCTGGACTCGCAGCTCACCGGTGACGTCGACCACCTGGTGGTGGCGAGCACGCTGCCGTTCCTGATGCCGGAGGGGGTGCACTACCTGGAGGCGTGGAACGAGGCGGTGTGCGCGGGCGCGTGGGGGCGGCGTCTGCGCGGGCCCGCGGAGCGGTTACGTCAGGAACTGGACCTGGAGCACTGGCCGGCCTTCCAGCGTTCGTTCCGGGCGGTGGAGGAGTCGGTGCTGAGCGTCGCGTCGGGGCGGCGGGGGGAGCCGCCGGCGAGCGTGCTGTTCCTCGGCGGTGACGTCCACTTCTCCTATCTCGCGGGGGCGCGTCCGCGTAAGGGCGCGTCGTCGGGCACCCGGATCGCGCAGTTGGTGTGCTCGCCGACGTGCAACTGGTTGCAGCCGATGATGCGCCGGATGATGTGGGTGTCGGTGCGCGCGCTGACCGGCCTGCTGTGCCGGTTGCTGGCGCGGATGGCGGGGGTGCGCGCCCCCGCCCTGGCCTGGCGGCTGGAGGCCGGTCCCTGGTACGACAACGCCCTGGCGACGCTGGTGCTGGACGGCCGCGGCTCCGAAGCGGTCTGGGAGCACTCCCCGGTGTCGACCCGCGCGGTGGAGGAGCTCTCGCCGGGGAGGACGGGGCGGCCGGGGATGCGCGAGCTGGTCCGCTACCGGCTCACCGGTTGAGCGTGGTGGGGCCGGGCCGCCGGGGAGACCCGGGCGCCCCGGCCGCGTGCCTCAGGGGACCTGGTAGGTGGTGTCGCGGACGTCGGTGATGGCCATGTGGCCGGGTGCGTGGCCGATGGCGAACTCCGGCGCGGAGGCCATGACGGCGGCCTGGGGGGTGACCCCGCAGGCCCAGAAGACCGGGATCTCCCCGGGGTGGATCTCGACGGGGTCACCGAAGTCGGGGCGGCCCAGGTCGGCGATGCCGAGCGCGGCGGGGTCGCCGATGTGGACCGGCGCGCCGTGGACGGCGGGGTAGCGGGAGGTGACGCGGACCGCGTCGGCGACCTGGGCGGCGGGGATGGGGCGCATCGACACGACGAGCGGTCCCGACAGTCGTCCCGCGGGCCGGCACTGGCGGTTGGTGCGGTACATCGCGACGTTGGTGCCGGTTTCGATGTGGCGGACGGGGATGCCGGCCTCCAGCATCGGCGTCTCGAAGGTGAAGCTGCACCCGATGAGGAAGGCGACGAGGTCGTCGCGCCAGGCCGCGGTGGCGTCGGTGGTCTCCTCGACCTGTTCGCCGTTGACGTAGATCCGGTAGGCGGGCAGGTCGGTGCGTATGTCACCGGCGAAGATCGACGCGGCGGTCTCGCCCGGTTCGGTGACGTCCAGGACGGGGCACGACTTGGGGTTGCGCTGGGCGAACAGGAGGAAGTCGAAGGCGAGGTCGCGGGGCAGCGCGATCAGGTTGGCCTGGGCGTATCCGGCGGCGTACCCCGAGGTGGGCACGCGCAGGCCGGCGCGGAAGAGGGCCCGGGCCTCCCCTGGGGACAGCCGGGCGGGGTCCTCGGGCGGGACGGGCGGGGTCGGAGAGGTCGGCGGAATGAGCTGGGACATGGGTCCTCCTCGGTTATCCACAGATTCGTCCGGGGGCTGGCCGGCGGGGACTTGACAGGTGCAGGATGTTGTTCACGCGGTTCCGCTGGTCGGGTGGCCTGCCCCCGGACGGGGTGGGGCGTGGGTGCGGGGGTCGTGTGCCGCGTTCACGTGTGGAACCTCAGTCGGGTGCCCGGGCGGGCCTGGGCGGCACGGGGCAGGTCTGCCGACACCACGACCGCGATGACGGGGTAGCCCCCCGTCACCGGGTGGTCGGCGAGGAACAGCACGGGGTCCCCGTCCGGAGGGATCTGGAGCGCCCCCGCGACAATGCCCTCGCTGGGCAGTTCGCCGGTGCGGGCGCGGCGCAGCGGCGGTCCCGACAGCCGGGCGCCGATCCGGTCGCTGCGTCCGGTCACCTCGTAGGGGCTGCTGAGCAGTGTGGTGACGGCCTCCGGCGTGAACCAGTCGTCGCGCGGCCCGGGCACGACGCGCAGGCTCACCTCCGTCTCCGGCAGGGGTGCGGTGGGGGCCAGGTCCACCACGGGGAAGGCCCTCGGCGCCGCTCCGATGGGCAGCAGCGTGCCGGGGCCGGGGACCTGCGGGCCGAGGCCGGCGAGGATGTCGGTGGAACGCGAGCCGAGGACCGGCTCGACGTCGATGCCGCCGCGTACCGCGACGTAGCTGCGCAGCCCGGTCCGGGGTGGTCCGAGCCGCAGCTCGGCCCCGTCGGGCAGGTACAGCACGCTGTCGGGCGCGGCTCCGCGTCCGTCCACCGTGACCGGGCAGGGGGCTCCGGTGACCGCGACGGTCAGATCGCCGTGGGCGCGGGCGCGCAGCCCGCCGAACGTCACCTCCAGCGCCGCGGCGCCGTCGTCGTTGGCGAGGAGGCGGTTGGCCAGGGCGTAGGCGTCACGGTCGGCGGCGCCCGAGGCTCCGACGCCCAGCGAGGCGTGGCCGAACCGCCCGGTGTCCTGCACGGTGGTGAGGATCCCGGTGTCCAGTACTTCGAGGGCTCGCATCCGCCCCGTCTTCTCCGTCCGTGTCGTCGTTCGGTGCTGGGGTGCGCCGCTGTTCATTCCTCGGTGAACCGCACGCGCACCCCGGGGCGCAGCAGCCCCGGCGGGTCGCGCTGCAGGTCCCACACGACCGTCTCGGTGTGTCCGATGAGCTGCCAGCCGCCGGGGGAGCTGCGCGGGTAGACGCCGCTGAACTCCCCGGCCAGGGCCACGGCGCCGGCCGGCACGCGGGTGCGCGACTCCTTGCGGCGTGGGACGTGCAGCCGTGGGTCGTCGCCGACGAGGTAGCCGAATCCCGGCGCGAAGCCGCAGAAGGCGACGGTCCAGGTCGCGGCGGTGTGCGCGGCGACGACGTCGCGTCGGGTCAGCCCGGTGAGGCGGGCGACGTCGGCGAGGTCGGCGCCGTCGTAGGTGACGGGGATGCGCACCTCTCCCAGGTCGGGGCGGCGGCCTCGTTGCGGCCGCAGGTCGCGCAGGGCCTCGGTGACCGCCGCGGTCTCGGTGCCGCCCGCCAGCCGCAGGAGGATGGTGCGGGCGGCCGGAACCGTTTCGACGACGCCGGGTGGCGGTGTCTCGGCGAGGGCCGCGTGCAGGGCCATCACCTCGTCGAGGTCGGCGACCTCGACGAGGATCGCGGAGTCACCACAGCTGCGGACGCGCACTTGGTCGCCTCCTCGTCTTCGGTGTCGGTGTTTTCGCCATGTCGCGGATCCACTCGCTCACCGCGTGGTGAAGGGGGCGAGTTCGACGCCGGCTTCGGCGAGGTGGGCGGCGACGGCGCGGGCGATGCGCACCGCGCCGGGGCTGTCGCCGTGGACGCAGATGGAGTCGGCGCGCAGCGGCACGACGGTGCCGTCGGTCGCGACGACCCCTTCGCCCTTGGCGATGCGCAGGCACCGTTCGGCGATGGCTTGTGGGGCGTGCAGGACGGCGCCGGGTTCGCGCCTGGACACGAGCGTCCCCTGGGGGGTGTAGGCGCGGTCGGCGAACGCCTCGTGGACGGTGCTCAGACCGGCCTCGGCTGCGCGGCGCAGCCAGGCCGATCCGGGCAGGCCGAGGACGGGGAGGCTCGGGTCGTAGAGGCGGACGGCCTCGACGACGGCGGCGGCCTGTTCCTCGTGGTGCACGATGGCGTTGTACAGGGCGCCGTGCGGCTTGACGTAGCGGACGCGGTCGCCGGCGATGCGGGCGAAGGCGTCGAGCGCGCCGATCTGGTAGATGACGTCGTCGGTGAGCTCGGCGGGTTCCATGTCGATGAAGCGCCGGCCGAACCCCGCCAGGTCCCGGTAGCCGACCTGGGCTCCGATGACGACCTTATTGGCGACGGCCTGCTCGCAGGTGCGGCGGAGCACGCCGGGGTCTCCGGCGTGGAACCCGCAGGCGACGTTGGCGCTGGTCACGATGGAGAGCAGGGCTTCGTCGTCGCCCAGTTCCCAGCGGCCGAAGCTCTCACCGAGGTCGGAGTTGAGGTCGATGCGCACGTTGGTCTCCCTGTCTGGTGGGTGGGACGTGCCCGGCCGCGGCGGCCGGGCACGGGGTCACTGCCACAGAGCGGCGATGCCGCCGAGGGCCTGGACGGCGATGTAGATGGTCAGCAGCCAGGCCAGGACTCCGATGACGAGCAGCCAGCGTGGATAGCGGTAGCCGTGCAGCAGGTCGTGGGAGCGCCGGGCGGCCGCCCAGAGCAGGAGGCCCATGCCGACGGGCAGGATGATGCCGTTGAGGGCGCCGGCGAGGATCAGCAGGGTGGCGGGGGCCTGTCCGAGCAGGAGGTAGACGACGGTCGACAGGGCGATGAAGCCAGCGACGAGCCAGCTCCGGTTGCGGGCGAGTGCCGGGGAGAAGGACGAGACGAACGAGACCGAGGTGTAGGAGGCACCGATCACCGAGCTGATCGCGGCGGCCCACATGACGACGCCGAAGACGCGGAGCCCGACCTCTCCCGCGGCTTCGGCGAAGGCCGCGGCGGGCGGGTTGGGGGAGTCGAGGATGGCGGCGCCGCCGGCGACGACGCCGAGAACGGCGAGGAAGAGCACCACTCGCATGACACCGGTGACGAGGATCCCGGTGACCGAGCCCCGGGTGATGGCCTGGACGTTGTCGGGGCCGCTGAGTCCGGCGTCGACGAGGCGGTGGGCTCCGGCGTAGGTGATGTACCCGCCCACGGTGCCGCCGATGATGGTGACGATCGCGGTGTAGCCGATCTCGTCGGGGAGCACGGACTGGCGCAGCGCCTCGCCGACCGGTGGGTCGGAGACGACGGCGACGTAGAGGGTCATCGCGATCATGACGAGGCCGAGGACGACGATGATGCGGTCCATGGCCAGGCCGGCGCGTTTGCTGAGGAAGATGCCGATCGCGATGAGGGCCGAGACGGCGCCGCCGATCTTGACGTCGAGTCCGAGGAGGGCGTCGAGGCCCAGCGCGGTCCCGGCGATGTTGCCGACGTTGAAGACCAGGCCGCCGAAGACGATGAGCGCGGCGAGGACGAAGCCGGCGCCGGGCAGCACCTTGTTGGCGATGTCTTGGGCGTAGGAGCCGGAGACGCCGATCACCCGCCACATGTTCAGTTGGACGGCGATGTCGATGAGGATCGAGACCAGGATCGCGAAGGCGAAGGCGGCGCCGAGCTGGGCGGTGAAGTTCGTGGTCTGGGTGATGAAGCCGGGGCCGATGGCGCTGGTGGCCATCAGGAACATGGCGCCGATGAGGACACCGCGCCGGGGCTTTCGGGTGTCGGCCGGCGGGGCGTCGGGGCGGCGGGGTGTGCTCATGGCGGTCCTCGCTTCGAGGAGTTTTCGGGAACCACGACGACACTGTCGAGGTAATTGTTGAACAATCCTTCAATACTTCAATTCACCAAGAAGTGACATAGTACAGACGGTTGAGTAAGGCGCGTCACACCCCTCGTTGATCCGGGGTCCTCTACCCGGGCCGCGACCCTCTCCCCCGGCCCACGACGGCCCGCGCCTCACGATCGGTCACAATGAGGAATCGCAACCCGACGGCCCCCAGGGACGGAGTGACGGTGACGGTGACGGGCGACTGGATCGACCGGCTCGCTGAGGCAAAGGGAACACTCGCGCGGTCGAGCACGGCAGAACGGGTCGCCGACGTGCTGCGCGGTCACATCATGGAGGGCGCGATGGCCCCGGGCGCGCGCCTGTCGGAGGAGGCCATCGGGGCGGCGCTGGGCGTCTCCCGCAACACACTGCGGGAGTCCTTCCGGCTGCTCGGGCACGAACGGCTACTCGTGCACGAGTTCCACCGGGGGGTGTTCGTCGCCCGCCCGGGCGTCGAGGACGTGATCGACCTGTACCGAGTACGCCGCGCGTTGGAGCTCTCGGCGTTACGCGGTGCCGAGCGGGCGCCGGTCGAGGCGGTCGAGCGGGTCGGGGCGGCGGTGCGCGAGGGCGAGGAGGCGCTGCGACGCTCTGACTGGTGGGGGGTGGGAACCGCGAACATGCACTTCCACCAGGCGATCGCCGGTCTCGGCGGCAGCCCGCGCATCGACGAGATCATGCGTCAGCTCCTGGCCGAGCTGCGACTGGTGTTCCACGTGATGGCCGCGCCCCGTGATTTCCACGCGCCCTACCTCGAGCACAACCGCGCGATCTATGAGCTGCTCCGTGACGGCGCGCCCGACGCGGCGGCCGACCGGCTCGCCGAATACCTGGACGTCGCCGAGCGTCAGCTCGTCGACGCCTTCGGGCGGCTCGACGGATCGTCCGCGCCGGGCGGCGAGCCGGAATAGTCCCGGCCCGAACGAGCGGGGCGGGGCGTCAATGACGCCCCGCCCCGGTGTCGTGGTACGTGGAACCCGGCCGTCCGGCCGCGCTAGCTCTTGGCCTTGCTCCGCTGCGCGGGACGGGTGGAACGCGTGGGCTTGGGTCGGCTGCCGCCGCGCGGCCGCAGCACCGGACGGGCCGACCGCTGCACGACCGTCGAGAAGGGGATGAGTCCCTCGGCGCGCTTGGGCGCCGCGATCTCGGTTTCGGGACGCGGATCCGCGGCCTCGGCCCGGTCCGACTCGCCACCGTCGAGCCGGTCGGCGCCGTCGTCGCCACCGGCCTGGGCCTCCTGCCGCTCGGCGGCCAGGCGCCGGCGCCGCGTGCGGTAGGCCTTCAGGATCGGGGTGATCACCGGCCACTCGACCCGGGCCGGCTGGGCGAGCCCGGCCCACAGGTAGGCCTTGGTCCCCCACGCCTCCATGCTGCGCCGGGCCCGCGAGATCACGAAGAAGCCGGGCAGGGCCAGCAGGAGCTGGGGCCAGGCCAGCGCGGCGGCCACGGCCAGCGGGAAGAGCCCTCCCCCGGCCAGCGCGGCGCCGGCACCGACCATGATGGGGGTAAGGGCCAGTCCGATGCGCAGCCAGGTGACCTGCTGGAAGCGGTACAGGGATCGGCGCACCGACGCCTCGGCCGACAGCCCCTCGGGCAGCGGAGTGGGCTGGACGACGAAGGCCAGCAGCAGGGAGGCGACCCCCACCGAGACCGCGAGCAGGATGGTCCATCCCTTGGCCGACCAGTCGCCGCCGACGATCAGCGCGACGAGGAGGAAGACCGGGATGGGCACGGGCACGAAGAAGAGCACCTGTCGTCGCAGTTGACCGGCCATCGTGGGTTGTTGGACCGCCCCCTTCAAAGTCGCGTACAGCTTGCGCACGCTGGTCACAGCCTTGCCACCCCCAACACCTCATGCTTGTGCACGGTTACGGGAGACATCTCCCCGAACGATTGGGCCAGTGCCCGGAAAGCTAGGGACACGACGCCCGAATCGGCGACGTTTCGTGACCGACCGTTCACCGTTCACGTTATCCGTTTTCCCGCCGCTCCGTCTGCGTCGTCCCCTACCCGGCTAGACGTTCCTCATGAGCCCCTGGTTCACCCGTCTGCGTAGCAGGAGTGTGCAACCCGTCTCACATTTCGCCGCGGGCCCCGAGGGAACACGAGGGACGGTTCACCTCTTCCCGACGATCGGGGTGTCACCGAGGTTCCCCGCTCCGGGCGGGACCCTCGTCACCCCGTCAGGAGACCGTCGCGTTCGGCCAGCCGCCCCAGGGTGACCGCGACCCTCAGCACGAACGAGCCGCGCCCGTCGGTGGGGGTGAACCCGGTCAGCTCCGCGATGCGGCCGAGCCGGTAGCGCACGGTGTTGGGGTGGACGAACAGCATGCGCGCGGTGGACTCCAGGGACGAGGCGTGCTCGAGGTAGACCGAGAGGGTGTCCAGCAGAGGCGATCCGGCCCCGCGCAACGGCAGGTAGATCTCCCGGACCAGCTGCTCGCGCGCGGCGGCGTCGCCGTCCAGGGCGCGTTCGGGCAGCAGGTCCTCGGCGAGGACCGGTCGTGGGGCGTCAGGCCAGGCGGTGGCGGCGCGTAGCCCTCCCACCGCCGCGCGGACCGAGACCCCGGCCGCCTGGAGGTCGGTGACGGCCGGCCCGACCACGACCGGGCCGGGACCGAACATGCCGGCCAGGGGGCTCGCCGCGGTGATCGGATCGCGCGCGCCGGTCCGGTCGTTGACCCCGATGACCACGACCATCCGCTCGCCCTGGACTCCGGCGAGCACGTCGTGGCCGGAGCGGCGGGCGAGGGACCGGACATCGTCGAGGACCCCTTCGCCGTCCTGGTCGCCGAGGTGACCGGCGATGGCGATGACCGGCGTGCGCGACCAGCCCAGGGCCGAGCCCCACGTCTGCAGCCCCTCCTCGCGGTCCCCGTGCAGCAGAGCGTCGACGATGAGCGCTTCGAGACGCGCGTCCCAGGCCCCCCTCGCCTCCGCGGCGCGCGCGTAGATCTTGGCGGAGCTGAAGGCGACCTCGCGGGTGTAGCGCAGGATCGCCTCACGCAGTTGCTGCTCGCCCCCCGGCGCGGCGAGCTCCTGCACCTGGTTCTCCACCACGTCGATGACGACCCTGATCATCTCGACGGTCTGTTGCAGCGACACCGAGCGGGTCAGCTCGCGGGGAGCCGTGCCGAACACCTCCACGGTGATGGCGGGCCGGCCGCGGGCGGGGTTCTTGAACCAGTCGACGAAGGCCGCGACCCCGGACTGGGCGACCAGGCCGATCCAGGAGCGGTCCTCCGCGGTCATCCTCCCGAACCACGCCAGGCGGCTCTCCATCCGGGCCACCACGGCGGTTCCGAGCACTCCCATGGCGCGTTCCAGCCGGCGCACGGTCTCGGCGCGCACCTCGTCGCCCGCGCCCGGCTGTCCGGTCTCGTCGGGCCGTCGCCCGGAGCCGTCGTCCGGCGTCGTGGAATTCGTGGTCACGCACCTAGGTTGACATCCCGCCGGCGGCGGGGGCGACGCCGCCGGCGTCGAGGCGTCCATGTCCGGCCATATCGTGACGGACCTCACCCGCTACTCTGCGGTAGAACCCGGACTTTGTAGAGGTTCCACAAAGCGATGGTCCTAAACTTCGTGCCTGTCCCTATCAAGCTGGCGATGTTCTACAGGGCAAGGTGGTTGTCGTGCTTGTAATTGTCGCTCCCGGCCAAGGTGCCCAGGTCCCCGGTTTCCTCTCCCCATGGCTCGAACTCCCGGGCATGGCCGAACGGTTCGACCGCTGGTCGTCGGTCACCGGCCTCGACCTCGCGCACTTCGGAACCAAGGCCGACGCCGACGAGATCCGCGACACCGCGATCGCCCAGCCCCTGCTGGTCAGCGCCGGCCTGGCCGCGGCGAGCGCGCTCTTCGGCACCCTCGACGAGGCCCCCGCCTCGATCGACGCGGTCGCCGGGCACAGCGTCGGCGAGTTCACCGCGGCCGGCGTCGCCGGCGTGCTGTCCCCCGAGGACGCGCTCGCCCTGGTCGCCGAGCGGGGGCGCGGTATGGCCGAGGCCGCCGCCACGACCGCCACGGGCATGACCGCGGTCCTCGGCGGCGATCGCGCCGAGGTCCTCGCCGCGATCGAGGCCGCGGGGCTGACCCCGGCGAACGACAACGGCTCCGGACAGATCGTCGCCGCCGGCACCGTGGAGCAGCTCGAGGCGTTCGCCGCCGCGCCTCCGGCCAAGGCGCGGCTACGTCCGCTGTCCGTGGCCGGCGCGTTCCACACCCACCACATGGCCCCGGCCGTGGAGCGGGTGCGCGGCCGCGCCCAGGACATCACCGCGGCCGACCCCCGCACCCGTCTGCTGACCAACAGCGACGGCTCGGTGGTCACCTCCGGACGCGCCTACCTGGACCTCCTGGTCTCCCAGATCCAGTCCCCGGTCCGCTGGGACGCCTGCACCGCCACGTTCGCCGAGCTCGGCGTGACGGCCCTGATCGAGCTTCCTCCCGCGGGCACCCTCGTCGGCCTGGCCAAGCGCGCGCTGCGCGGTGTCGAACTGCTCGCCGTCAAGACCCCCGACGATCTCGACCGCGCCCGCGAGCTGGTCAAGGAGCACGCGGGCTCCCCCTCCGCCGACCCGGAAGGCCGTGACTGATGAACCCGTCCATCGGGGCGCCCGGCGCCCGCGTCCTCGCCTTCGGCGAATACCAGCCCGCCAACGTCGTCACCAACGACGACCTCGCCCAGCGGGTGGACACCTCTGACGAGTGGATCCGCAGCCGCGTCGGAATCCGGGAGCGCCGCATCGCCGACGCCGACGAGTCCGTCGTCGACATGGCGGTCGCCGCGGGCGGCAAGGCGCTCGCGGCCAGCGGCCTGTCGGCCGAGGACATCAACCTGGTCATCGTCGCGACGTGCACGCAACGCGACCAGATCCCCAACGCCGCGGCGAGCGTCGCCGCCCGCCTGGGCATTCCGGCCCCCGGCGCCTTCGACGTCAACGCGGCCTGTGCCGGTTTCTGCTACGCCCTGGGCCTGGCCTCCGACGCGGTGCGCGGCGGATCGGCGCGCAACGTGCTCGTGATCGGCGCGGAGAAGCTCTCGGACTGGGTCGACTGGAACGACCGTTCGACCTGCGTGATCTTCGCCGACGGCGCCGGCGCCGCCGTGGTCGGCCCCAGCCAGGAGACCGACATCGGGCCGGTGGTGTGGGGCAGCTCCGGCGAACGCGCCGACAAGATCTACCTGCGCGAGAACAAGTACCTGTACCAGGAGGGCCAGTCGGTCTTCCGGTGGACCACCACGGAGCTGTACCCGGTGGCCCTCCAGGCCCTGGAGCGCGCAGGTGTCGCCCCCAGCGAGCTGACCGCGTTCGTGCCGCACCAGGCCAACCTGCGCATCGTCGAGGCGATCGCCCGCAAGCTGGACGCTCCTCAGGCGATCATCGCGCGCGATATTGTCACGGCGGGCAACACCTCGTCCGCGTCCGTCCCCCTCGCGCTGTCGCGCATGATCGGGCGCGGTGAGCTGCCCTCGGGGAGCACCGTGCTCACCCTGGGATTCGGCGCCGGCCTCAGCTACGCGGCGCAGGTGCTGCGGATTCCCTGACACACTCGTGGCCCGGTGTGGCATGCCCACGGGGTCCACGGTGGACGAACGACCGATAGAAGGAGACAACCGACATGGCGCACAGCGAGCAGGAGATCCTCAAGGGGCTCGGCGAGATCATCGACGAGGTCGCCGGCGTTCCGGCCGCGGAGGTCACGCCGGAGAAGAGCTTCGTCGACGACCTCGACATCGACTCCCTGTCGATGGTGGAGATCGCCGTCGCCGCGCAGGACAAGTTCGGCGTCGAGATCCCCGACGACCAGCTCAAGGACCTCAAGACGGTCCAGGACGTCATCAACTTCATCCAGAAGTAGGACGGCACCGCCCGCCGGCACGACGCCGGCGGGCCCCGGGCGGATGCCGGGCGCATCCGCCCCCTCCACCTCTCCATTCCCTCCATCTCCGGCACCGAACGGTCGGGGAACGACCATGAGACGAGAAGGGCGATCGGGTCATGAGCACTACCGAAGTCGTCGTCACCGGCCTCGGTGCCACCACTCCCCTGGGGGGTGACGTCGCCAGCACCTGGTCCGCGCTCCTCGAGGGTCAGTCCGGTATCCGGACGATCGAGGAGGACTGGGTCAAGGACCTGCCGGTGCACTTCGCCGGCGCCGTCGCGGTGGAACCGTCGGAGAAACTGCCCCGGCACCGGATGCGCCGGCTCGACCGTACGCAGCAGTTCGCGCTGATCGCCGCCCAGGAGGCCTGGGAGGACGCCGGCGCCCCCGAGGTCGACCCGCTGCGTCTGGGAGCGGTGGTCTCCAGCGGGATCGGCGGCATCCTCACCATCTTGGAGCAGTACGACACCTTCCGCGAGAAGGGCTGGAAGCGCGTCTCGCCCTTCACCGTGCCGATGCTCATGCCCAACAGCCCGGCCGCGGCCGTGTCGCTGGAGTTCAGCGCCCGCGCCGGGGCCCACGCCCCGGTGAGCGCGTGCGCCTCCAGCGCCGAGGCGATCGCCGACGCGATCGCCATGATCCGCTCCGGCCGCGCCGACATCGTCATCGCCGGCGGGACCGAGGCCGCGTTGCACCCGCTCAACATCGCCTCGTTCGCGTCGATGCGCGCGCTGTCCACCCGCAACGACGACCCCCAGCGCGCCTCCCGGCCCTTCGACGTCAACCGTGACGGTTTCGTCATGAGCGAGGGCGCCGGCATCATCGTGCTGGAGTCCGCCGAGCACGCGCGCGCCCGGGGCGCCCGCGTCTACGCCGTCGCCGCCGGCGCCGGCTACTCCAACGACGCCCACGACATCGTGCAGCCCGATCCCGCCGGGACCGGCCAGGCCCGGGCCATCACCGCCGCGCTCGCCGACGCCGACCTCCAGCCCCACGACATCGCCCACGTCAACGCGCACGCCACCTCCACCCCGGCCGGCGACGTCGGCGAGACCGTGGCGATCCGCAGCGCGCTGGGCGACTCCGCGGCCGACCAGGTCGCGGTCACCTCGACCAAGTCCATGACCGGCCATCTGCTGGGCGGCGCGGGCGCGGTGGAGTCCATCGCGACGGTCCTGGCGCTGTACCACGGGCAGATTCCTCCGACCATCAACATCGACGAGCTCGACCCGGGCGTGGTGGTCGACATCGTGCGGGACAAGCCGCGCGACCTGTCGGCCGGTGCCGTGGCCGCCCTCAACGAATCCTTCGGTTTCGGCGGTCACAACGTCGCCGTGGCCTTCCGGCGGGTCTGACCCGCCGCGTTTCGCGCCTCCCCCCGGGGGATCGGGGGAGGCGCACTCCAGCCTCGTTCTACGGCTGTTCCAGCATCGGCGCGGAGGGTGTTCCCGTCCGCTCGTAACCGACCGCTTCGCAAAGGAGCTGGCTCACGTGACTGTGATCGACAACCTCTCAGTCGCCCCGGGGGCACCGTCCAGCGCGCCCGAGGACCATCGCGACCCTCGGGTCCGTCTCACCGCCTTCTTCGACGAGGGCTCGCTGCGCCTACTCACGGCCGAGGACGACAGTGGCGTGCTCGCCGGGGTCGGACGCATCGGTGGAATGCCGGCGGTCGCGTTCGCCAGTGACGCGCGTTTCCAGGGCGGTGCCATGGGGACGGCGGGCTGCGCGGCGATCGAGGTCGCCTACGAGCACGCCGTGCGCGAGCGGGTACCGGTCATCGGACTGTGGCACTCCGGTGGTGCGCGCCTGGCCGAGGGGGCCGAGAGCCTGCACGCGGTGGGCCGGGTGTTCGCCGCCATGACCCGGGCGTCGGGTGTCGTACCGCAGATCTCGGTGGTGCTCGGCCCGGCGGCCGGAGGCGCCGCCTATGGTCCGGCGCTCACCGACATCGTGGTGATGTCCCAGAAGGGCAAGGTGTTCGTCACCGGTCCCGACGTGGTGCGCAGCGTGACCGGCGAGCAGATCAGTGCCGAGGAGCTGGGCGGGGCCGACGCCCACGGCCGGCGCAGCGGCGTGGTGCACGTGACCGCGCCCGACGACACCGCCGCGATGGTGCAGGGCCGCCGGCTCGCGCTGCTGCTGGGCCACCAGGGGCAGCTGCGTCCGGCCACCGTCGAGGATGTCGATCTCGGGTTCGTCCTGCCGGAGTCCTCGCGGCGCGCCTATGACGTCAAGCCGTTGGTCAACGGTCTCCTCGACTCCCCGCTGGGCGAGGAGTCGGTGGAGTTGCAGGCCAAGTGGGCGCCCAACATCGTCACCGCGCTCGGTCGCTTCGGTGGGCGTACCGTCGGCGTGATCGCGAACAACCCCCTGCGGTTGGGGGGATGCCTGGAGTCGAAGTCGGCCGAGAAGGCGGCCCGCTTCGTCCGCATGTGCGACGCCTTCGGGGTGCCGTTGGTGGTGGTCGTCGACGTCCCCGGTTACCTGCCCGGAGTGGGCCAGGAGTGGGACGGCGTGGTGCGCCGCGGCGCGAAGCTGCTGCACGCCTTCGCCGAGGCGACCGTGCCGCGGGTGACCCTGGTGACCCGCAAGTCCTACGGCGGCGCCTACATCGCGATGAACTCCCGTTCGCTCGGCGCGACGCGCGTGTTCGCCTGGCCCACCGCCGAGATCGCGGTCATGGGCGCGGTGGCCGCGGTGCGGATCCTGCATCGCAAGAAGCTCGCCGCGGTTTCCGAGGAGGAACGTCCGGCCCTGGAGGCGAGCCTGGCGGCCGAGCACGAGAAGATCTCCGGGGGCCTGGAGCGCGCCCGGCAGATCGGGGTGATCGACGAGGTGATCGAGCCCGGGCGGACCCGCAGCGCGCTCGCCGAGGCGATCGCGACCGCGCCGTCGGCGCGCGGGGCACACGGCAACATTCCCCTCTGATCTCCTAGTCGACCAGGGCGGACGGTGTTTCCCACCGTCCGCCCTGTCGGTTTCGGGCAGGTGTTAACGAGATGCTGCGTGGTGGCGAAGTTCCGTTGAACTTCGCCACCACGTGCTGGCCAAGGCGCTGGTGAGCGGCAAGATGGTGAGGTGTCCGCTCACCGAAATCCCCTTCACGCCGACGCGGCACAAAGTGCGATCCCGGCCGGCGGGAACAGCGCGATCGGCGAATCCAACGAGTCCCCTCCCCTACGTCCGATCGTCGACCTGGACTCCGGCGCGGTCCTGGCCATCGACGTGATCCCCTTCCCCGACGGCGCCGCCGCCGGGGACGTCCCGGCCCAGGCCGAGCGGTTGGCGCGGTTGACCCGCAGGGTCGCGGCGCACGAGACGCTGCTCCCCCTGGTCCTTCCGGTCCCCGCGCTGCTGGTCGCCGCGGGACGCGAACCGTTCGCGCTGTTGGAGCACACCCTGCGCCGGGCCGGCCGTCGCCCGCGTGAGGTCACCTTGATGATCGGACCGGAACTGCGCGACCTGCCGCGCGATGTGCTTCTGCGGGGAACCGGCTACCTGCGCGAGATGGGGTTCCGCTGCGCGCTGGGAACCGCCCAGGTGGCTCCGGACCTGTTGTTGGAGGCCGCCCCGTTCCTGTTCCGCATCGATCCCGGTCTCGTGGCCGGGGTGCCCGGTGACGAGCGTCTGACAGCGGTGGTGGAGGGACTGGCCCGGATCGGCCGTGGTTCGGGGGTCTTTCCGCTGGCCGCCGAGGTCCGCACCGCCGCGCAGGCGGTGGCGCTGCGCCGGGCCGGGGTGCGCCTGGCGCAGGGACCGTTGTTCGCGGACGAGGGCTGGCGTCCCGGTGACCGGGTCACCCCCGTCCCCGAGGCGACGCTGGACGGCACCGCTCCCGGACTGGAGACGGGACCGCGCGTGGCGGAGTTCGTGGTGCCCGCGGTGACGCTGCCGGAGGAGGCGACGGCCGAGGAGGTCCTGGAGGCGTTCACCAACGACCCCGCGCTCAACAGCGTCATCCTGATCGACCACCGTGAACGTCCGGTGGCCTCGCTGGACCGGGCGCGCTTCCTGCTCGCGATCACCGGCCCCTACGGTCACGCGCTGCACGCCAAACGGCCGGCCCGCCGTCTCGCCGACACCCCGCGCACGGTGGCCCGGGGTCTGCCCGCCTTGGCGGCGCTGCGATCGGCCGGCGCCGACCGCGACCGCGTCTATGACGACGTGATCTCGGTCAACGAGTTCGGCCAGTGCATGGGGGTCGTGCACGTGAGCGATCTGATCCGCAGCCTGTCGGGCAACTGAACCGGCGGGGCCCACCCTTTCCGGGCTAACCCCCGTCGGTCGGGAGGGGGCCGTCGGTCTGGCCGGGAGCGAGTTCGGTCAGGTCGGGACGCTTGGGGAAGCGCCCGTCACCCGAGGAACGGCCGAGCGCGCGACGGCTGAGCCAGGGCACCAGGTGCTCGCGCGTCCACCGCAGGTTCTCGCGACGGCGCAGGATGCGGGGCAGACGTTCGGGCGGTGTCGACCACGGGCTCGCCCACGTCTCTCGCGGCCCGAAGGGGTGGCCGAGGATCTCGGCGATGCGCGCGGCCACGATCTGGTGTCCCGCCGCGTTGAAGTGCAGCCGGTCGACGCTCCAGGCCCGCGGGTCGTTGAGGGCGTCCAGCGCCCACAGGTCGACGATGTCGCAGCCGTTGCGCTCGGCGATGGCGCGCAGGTGCATGCTGAACACGGCGATGCGCCCGCGGTAGACCCGCAGGACCGGGACCCAACCGGTGTCGTGGCCCGAGAGGATGACGACCCGGATGCCGGCCTCGCACAGCCGGCGGATGCCCTGGTCGAGTTCGAGGGCGAGGCGGTCGAGGTCGGTGGTCGGACGCAGCACGTCGTTGCCGCCGGCGTGCACGGTGACGAGGTCGGGCGCCAGGCGGAGGGTGTGTTCGAGCTGCTCGCCGACGATGTGGCGCATGCGACGCCCCCGGACCGCCAGGTTGGCGTATCGGAAGCCGGGGGTGATCGAGCCGAGGTGTTCGGCGAGACGGTCGGCGAAACCGCGGTACCCCCCGCCGGGACGGGGGTCGTCCAGTCCTTCGGTCAGGCTGTCGCCGATCGCGACGTAGGAACGGATGACCGCTGGTCTGTCCGCCCGCGTGCTTCCAGGGGGATGTGGGTCCAGATCAGTCACTTACTACCAATCGTGCGGCTCGGCCACGTGCGCGCGCACGGCGCGGCCGGGCCCTGCGGCGTCTCGTGTGCCTTTCTGCATCGTGCGGGGTGTCGATCGGAAAGGCCGGGGTACGGCGAGCCTGACAAGCATACCGTCGCCATATGACATCCGCTTTCGCGAAGAAGGGCCCGTCCACGCCGGCCGGCGACCGGGCGACGGCCCTGTTCCAGGGGCTTCCGAGGAGGCGTACATCACCATGACGCGACCAGACGACATTATCGCGGCCGATCCGGAGGAGTTTCCCGTCAACGCGGTGGAACGCGCCCTGGAGGCGGCGCTGGCCACCTCCCCCGAACAGGACTCCCAGGAGGAGGCCGAGCCGATCACCCGTTTCCTCGACGCGCTGCGTGAGGGGGACCTGTGGATCCCCCTGCCCGAGGGGGCGGGTCAGCAGGGGGACGGGGCGGTCGCCCTGCCGACGCTGGAACTGGAGGGGGAGGTGTTCGTGCCGGTCTTCACCTCGGCCGAGCAGTTCCGGGTGCGCAGCGCCGACCTGGCCTACACCGTGATCCCGGCGCGGGAGCTGGCCGGAGCCCTGCCCGAGGGGATCGGGCTGGCACTGAACCCGGGCAACGCCTCGGGGGTGCCGCTCTACGCCGAGACGGTCGCCGAAATCGCCCGCGGTTGAGCCGCGTGGGGGCGCCCGCGTCGCGCCCCCACGCAAACCCGCCAGCGAATGTGACTTCCGTCACCGTTCGATTGAATCTTGAACGTTCGTTTCCGGTGCCCGCGGGCCGTCCCGCCCCCTCGCCGCCGCCACCTTCCCCTCTGCTTCCTGCCGGCCGGGTCTATTCAGAACGTGCCCGCGCACGTACGATCTGCCAGAGGATCCCCACCACGGCAGTCCCCGACGGCCCGGGACCACACGGTCCCGACCCTCTACCGTGGTGACGGTGACCCGTGGAACACCTGCTCGTCGTCCGTTTCCCCGCCGGGCGGCGTAATGTGTAGCGCACAGCCGAATGCCCGCGCCGCCGCACGTTCGGCGAGCCGTACGCCAGGAGGTCGAGGTCCCCAGCAGATGAACGCCGTCTCCCCGATCTGCCTTACCGACCTCGCCCCCGCCCTGAGGTGGGGCAAGCCCGACGACATCAGCGACATCCTCTGCCACGATCGCCTGGTCGACGGCTGGTGGCACTCGCTGCCGCTACCGCGTGTCCTCGACATCGCCGGGCCCACGTGGTTGTCGCACTGCCTGGCCCGCCTCTCCATCGAGCGCTGGGACCACCTGTCCCTCGGCGAGTTCATGCCGACCCTGCGGGAACTGGCGGTCGACATGGACGAGATCGCCGAACCCGTCCGGGGCACCGTTCTCGCGACGGCCGGCGGCTGGGACCAGCTCGTCGCCGCGACCCCGGCCGCCATGCGCGATTGGGGCTGTCCCGAGGGCTGCGGCGTGCTCGACGTGGTGAGCACGGCGATGTGGCGCGCGGTCCACCCGTTCACCCGCGACTCCGACGGAGGCCCGGCCCCCTCCCCCGCGCTGATCGTCGAGGCGGTGCGGACCATCGCCAACTGGATGCCGGAGTCGGCGCCCGAACACGTGCACAACGCCCTCGCCTACCTCACCGAGGCGACGGGGGCCGACAAGACCGACGGTTACGAGGACCCTCCACAGAGCCCCGCCACGCGGGCCATCCGGACACTGCGGGCGTTGCGCGCCAACCGCGAGGAGGAGAACCCCACCGCCCCCTCCCCCGCCGCGCCCCCGGTGGAACTCCCCCAGCGCACCCGCAGCCCGTTGCTCGGCCCCGGGCGCACGCTGCGCCGACCGGCGTTCGGCCCGCCGAAGGCGCTGCGCGGCGAGATCGCCAACGAGGCCGCGGCCGAACGTCCTCCGCTGCGTCTGGGCGAGCACCCCCTGGTCGACCTGCTCGACCACTTCTTCCGCAGCTGGGAGGAGCTCGAACGCACCGTCGCCGCCGAGCGCCTGTTCGCCGCCGAGCCGATCAGCATCCGGGTCCTGTCCGAACAGGTCCAGGCCGATCTCTCCCAGATCCGCAACGCCCAGCGCAGCGTCGAGGAGCGGCTGCTGCACTGGTTGTCCTCGCCCCAGGGCGAGCCCATCACCAAGCACCTGGGGGACATCTCCGAACAGCTCGGCACGGCGACCACCATCGACCACCTGATCAGCGCCCACACCGACCACCCCGTGGAGATCCCCTCGCTGGGCACCCCGTTGTGGCGGGTCATCATCACGCTGTTCACCGACCGCCGGCTGCACAACGGCTGGCTGGTCGCCGGCGACCCGAACCGGTTGCGCTGGCAGACCCGCCAGCTCCTGTCCGGACAGCCCGACTTCACCGAGGCCGGGCTGCGCCTGGCCAAGCTCGGCATCCGCCCCCAGTCCCTGCGCGCGTGGTTGCTGAGCACGCCGGGGGTGAGCATCCGCGACGGTTACGTCATGGTCGACGAGTCGGTGACCCTGGCCGCGCCCATCCCCACGGCCGCGACCGCCGGCCACGCCTCCGCCCCGGTCCAGCCCCCCGTCGGCACGACGGCCGGCGGCCTGCCGATCCGACGCCGCACGACCGTCCCGGCCACCGTCGACTCCCAGCCGGGCGTGGCGTCCTCACCGCGCTGCTTCCGCGCTCCCGACGGCCGGTGGTGGCACCGGGTCGACGTCACCGCCGACCACCTCAACGGGGCCCCGGTCACGGTGCCACCGGGGTACGCCACCCACCTGGGCCTGCAGCCGGGCCGGTTGCTGTGCCTGACCGCGCCGGGCGCCGACCTACTGGTGCTGGTGTGGCGGGACCAGCCCGCGTTCGACTCGCTGCGTCCCCTGCTGCGCCGGCTGTCGGCGCATCCGGGCGACCGGGTGTTCATCACCGTCAACGGTGACCGTTTGGACGCCCGGAGGCTCGCGGCCACCGACCTGAGCGACCACGGGCCGACGAGCCGGGCGCTGCACCTGATCGGTTACACCGCGCCGGCCTCCACCGACGAGGCGCTGGAGATCATCGCGCGGCGCATCAGCGAGGACGAGACCGTCCAGACCAACCCGGCGCACCTGCTGGACCTCCTGGGCCAGCGGGGCGACGACGACATCGTCGCCGAACTGCGCCCCACCCTGTACGCGACGCACTGAGCGGCACCCCGTCCCGGGGAGGAGACCCGCGCGAAAGGCCGGGCGGGAGGCTCCTCGACGAGCGCGGACGGGGTGTGGCCCCTACGTCGAGGTCCGGCGGAACGGACCGTCGTGGGCCCGGAGCCTGGAGGTCACCGCGCCCATGACGGTCGACGCGGTGCCGCGACGGCCGTTCGACGCGGCGGGCCCCTGTGGGACACCGCCGGGGCGGTGGTCGCTCCCCGTGCCGCTCCTCTCCCGCGGCACGTCCGCTACAGGTGCCACGGCCGGCCTCACCCCCATCGGGCGGACGTTTCCGCGGGGGCTGCGGATCGGCGAAGCACACAGGGTCCCGGCGTCGTCCCCGCCTGGCGAAGCGGCGACGGGCCAGGCCGCCGACCGTCATCCGAGGGGCGATACCGGCGCGAGGGCTCGCGCCGCTGCCCGCGGGCGCCTGGGACCGGTACCGCTCGCCAGCGCGCTGACGACCGCACCCGCCGGCCGTTGTGAAGACGAGGGTCGGCCCGCGGCGGCGAGGCCGCTCCTGGACCGGTCACCTGTTGCGGCGCCCCGGCTCCACCGTCCCGGCGTGGCCGCTGCCGCGCCACGGCCGACGGCCCACCGGGTCACCGCGGGCCTCGCGCTACGCCGGTCGGAGCACGCGGGGTTCCGCGGCCCCTGCGCCCGGTCGATCGGCCCCGAACAACACGAAAGGCCCGCGCCCCTCCCCCGGAAGGGGAGGGACGCGGACCCCGGGTCGGACAGAGCGGAGGCGGCTCAGACGTTGAAGCCGAGCATCCGCAGCTGGTCGCGGCCGTCGTCGGTGATCTTGTCAGGACCCCACGGCGGCATCCAGACCCAGTTGATCTTGACGTCGTGGTCGAAGTCCGCCAGCGCGCCGGTGGCCTGTTCCTCGATGACGTCGGTCAACGGGCAGGCCGCGCTGGTGAGCGTCATGTCGAGGGTGATCGTCCCGCCGTCGACGTTGACGCCGTAGAGCAGGCCGAGGTCGACGACGTTGACGCCGAGTTCGGGGTCGATGACGTCCTTGAGCGACTCGGTGATGTCGTCGAGCAGCGCCTCGCCGGACTGCCCGGGAGCTGCCGCGGCCGTCTCGTTGTCGGCGCTCATGACGCCTCCTCCTCGTGTGTTGCCAGTGACTTGACGGTCGCGTCCTTCCACGCCATCCAGGCGAGCAGGGCGCACTTGATACGTGCAGGGTATTTCGACACCCCGGCGAACGCCACCGCGTCCTCCAGGACGTCCTCGTCGGGTTCCCCCTGCCCCTTGGAGTGCATGAGCTCGGTGAACTCCTCCAGCACCCGCATGCCCTCGTCCACGGTCTTGCCGATGAGCAGGTCGGTCATGATCGAGGCGCTGGCCTGACTGATGGAGCAGCCCATGCTGTCGTAGGAGACGTCGGCGACCGTGGCCGAGCCGTCGACCTCGCCCCCGGCCGCGGTGAGCGCGACCCGCAGGGTCACCTCGTCACCGCAGGTGGGGTTGATGTGGTGGGCCTCGGCGTCGTAGGGGTCCCGCAATCCCTTGTGGTGGGGGTTGCGGTAGTGGTCCAGGATGATCTCCTGGTACATCGCGTCCAGTCGCATCTACGCGCCCTTCTAGCTCCCGGCGGTGCCGAAGAACCGCTGCGCCGCGCGGATCCCCTCGACGAGGGCGTCGACGTCGGCGAGCGAGTTGTACAGGTAGAACGAGGCGCGGGTGGTCGCCACGGCGCGGTAGCGCCGGTGCAGCGGCCACGCGCAGTGGTGGCCGACGCGCACCGCGACTCCACGGTCGTCCAGGACCTGTCCCACGTCGTGGGGGTGGATCCCGTCCACGACGAAGGAGACCGCGCCACCGCGGGCCTCGGCCTCGGCCGGGCCGACGATCCGCACCCCCTCGATGGCGCCGACGTGCTTGAGCGCGTACTCGGTGAGCGCGTGCTCGTGGGCGAGGACGTTGTCCATGCCGATGGCGTCGAGGTAGTCGCAGGCCGCGGCCAGACCGACGGCCTGGGGTGCCATGGGGACGCCCGCCTCGAAGCGCTGCGGCGGGTCGGCCCAGGTGGACTCCTCCATGTGGACCACGCCGATCATGGAGCCGCCCGAGATGAACGGCGGCATGGCCGCCAGCAGCTCCGGCCGCGCCCACAGCACGCCGATGCCGTTGGGGCCGAGCATCTTGTGCCCGGAGAACACCATGAAGTCGGCGTCGAGGGCGCGCACGTCCACCGGCATGTGGGGCACCGACTGGGCCCCGTCGAGCAGGACCAGCGCGCCCACCTCGTGGGCGCGTGCCGCGATCGCCTCGACCGGGTTGACCGTGCCCAAGACGTTGGACTGGTGGGTGAGCGCCACGATCCGGGTGCGCTCGTTGACCAGGCCGTCGAGGTCGGACAGGTCGAGCCGGCCCTCGTCGGTCACACCGAACCAGCGCAGGGTCGCGCCGGTGCGCCGGCACAGCTCCTGCCAGGGCACCAGGTTGGCGTGGTGTTCCATCTCGGTGACGACCACCTCGTCGCCCGGCCCGACGCGGAAGCGGGAGGCGTAGTCCCCCGCGGTCGCGGCGTTGCTCATGGCGTAGGCGACGAGGTTGATCGCCTCGGTGGCGTTCTTGGTGAACACCACTTCGTCGGCCCGCGCGCTGATGAACGCGGCGATGGTCTCGCGCGCGCCCTCGTAGGCGTCGGTGGCCTCTTCCGCGAGCTGGTGCGCTCCCCGGTGCACCGCCGCGTTGTGGCGTTCGTAGAACTCCCGCTCGGCGTCCAGGACCTGCCGGGGCTTCTGCGATGTGGCTCCGGAGTCGAGATACACCAACGGACGACCGTCGCGGACGGTCCGGGCCAGGATGGGGAAATCGGCCCGGATCGCGTCCACGTCGAGCAGTCCGAGCTCGCGTGCCGTCACGGTTAAGCGCCTGCCTTCACGAAACGCTCGTAGCCCTCGGCCTCCAGCACCTCGGCCAGCTCCGGGCCGCCGGACTCGGCGACCTGGCCGTGCGCGAAGACGTGCACGAAGTCGGGCTTGACGTAGTTGAGGATGCGAGTGTAGTGCGTGATCAGCATGACGCCGATCTCGCCGGTGGCCCTGGCGCGGTTGATGCCCTCGGAGACGACCTTCAGGGCGTCGACATCGAGGCCGGAGTCGGTCTCGTCGAGGATGGCGACCTTCGGCTTGAGCAGTTCGAGCTGAAGGATCTCGTGGCGCTTCTTCTCACCACCGGAGAAGCCCTCGTTGACACCGCGGGCGGCGAAGGAGGGGTCGATGGACAGGCCCTTCATCGCCTCCTGGAGCTCCTTGGAGAAGGCGCGCAGCTTCGGGGCCTCGCCGCGCACCGCGGTGACCGCGCTGCGCAGGAAGTTGGACATGGAGACGCCCGGGACCTCGACCGGGTACTGCATGGCGAGGAACAGGCCGGCGCGGGCCCGCTCGTCGACGCCCATCTCCAAGACGTTCTCGCCGTCGAGGAGGACCTCGCCGTCGGTGATCTCGTACTTGGGGTGGCCGGCGATGGCGTAGGCCAGCGTGGACTTGCCGGAGCCGTTGGGGCCCATGATGGCGTGGGTCTCACCGGAGTTGATGGTGAGGTCGACGCCCTTGAGGATCTCCTGGCGCTCCTCGGCGCCGATGAGGACGTCGGCGCGCAGACCGCGGATCTCAAACTTCGTCATGTGTGTTCAGCCTCAAGAATTCTTCTCAGCGAGCGAGACGAGCACGTCGTCGCCGTCGATCTTCACTGCGTAGGTGGGGACCGGTCGGGTGGCCGGGGGGTTGATCGGCTTGCCCGAGCGCAGGTCGAAGCAGGAGCCGTGCAGCCAGCACTCGATGGTGCCGTCCTCGACCTCGCCCTCGGACAGGTTCACCTCGGCGTGGGAGCAGATGTCGTTGATGGCGTACACCTGCCCCTCGCTGCGCACCAGCGCGACCGGGGTGTCGTCGACCTCCACGCCGAGCGCCCCCTCTTCGGGGATGTCCGCCAGCGCGCAGACCTTGACGAATCCGTCGTTACTCATGCAGCGCCAGCTTCTCCTCGACCTCGGTCATGATGCGCTCGCGCAGCTCGGGCACCTCGATGCGGTTGATCAGCTCGGCGAAGAAGCCGCGGATGACCAGCTTGCGGGCCTCGTCGGCGGGGATGCCGCGCGACTGGAGGTAGAACAGGTGGATGTCGTCGAGCCGGCCGCTGGCGCTGGCGTGGCCCGCGCCCTCGACCTCACCGGTGAAGATCTCCAGGTTGGGCACGGAGTCCACCCGGGTGCCGTCGGTGAGCACCAGGTTGCGGTTGTGCTCGTAGGAGTCGGTGCCCTCGGTGCCCTCGCCGATGATGACGTCACCGATCCAGACCGCGTGGGCCTCCTCGCCGCTGAGCGCGCCCTTGTACTCGACGCGGCTGCGGGTGTTGGAGACGTTGTGGTCGATCAGCGAGCGGTGCTCGTGGTGCTGGCCGGCACCGGTGAAGTACAGGCCGTACAGCTCGGCGTCGCCGCCGGGGGCGGTGTAGCCGACCTTGGGCGACAGGCGCACCAGGTCGCCGCCGAGGGTGACGACGAAGCTGCGGAACCGGGCGTCGCGGCCGACCTTGGTGTAGTGGTGCGAGACCTGGACGGCGTCGCGCTCCCAGTCCTGGAGGCTGACGACGGTGAGCTGGGCCCCGTCCTCGACCACGAACTCGACGTTGTCGGCGTGGACCGCGCTGCCCGCGTACTCCAGGACCACCGTGGCGGCGGAGTGGCGTTCGGCGCGCACCAGGATGTGACCGTAGGACTCGCCCTGGCCGGTGCCGGTGACCTTGATGCTCACCGGGGCCGACGCCTGCGTCTCCTTGGGCACGGTGACGACGGTGGCCTCGGTGAAGGAGGCGTAGGCCAGCGCGCTGACCCGGTCGGTGGGCAGGAACGAGGTGCCCAGCCGGGCGTCGTCACGGCCGACGGTCTCGACGGTGACCTCGGCCGGGGCGTCGGTCTCGACGGTGATCTTGCCGTCGGTGGCCTCGGTGTGCTGGTGCAGGCCGCGCAGGCGGCGCAGCGGGGTGAAGCGCCACTCTTCCTCACGGCCGTTGGGCACGGGGAAGTCGGCCACGTCGAACGAGCCGTGCACGTCGAGTTTGGAGACCGGGAGCTCCCCGCCGTGGGAGTGTTCCTTGATCTCGATGTTCGGGCTGGCCATGCTTAACCAACCGCTCCTTCCATCTGCAGCTCGATGAGCCGGTTCAGTTCCAGCGCGTACTCCATGGGCAGCTCACGCGCGATGGGCTCGACGAAGCCGCGCACGATCATGGCCATGGCCTCGTCCTCGTCCAGGCCGCGGCTCATCAGGTAGAAGAGCTGGTCCTCACTCACCTTGGAGACGGTGGCCTCGTGGCCCATCTCCACGTCGTCCTCGCGGACATCGACGTAGGGGTAGGTGTCGGAACGGCTGACCGTGTCGATGAGCAGCGCGTCGCACTTGACCGTGGACTTGGAGTGGCTGGCGCCCTCCTGGACCTGGACCAGGCCCCGGTAGGAGGCGCGGCCACCGCCGCGGGCCACCGACTTGGAGATGATCGTGGAGGAGGTGTTGGGCGCGCAGTGCACCATCTTGGAACCGGTGTCCTGGTGCTGGCCCTCGCCGGCGAAGGCGATCGACAGCGTCTCGCCCTTGGCGTGCTCGCCCATGAGGTAGACGGCCGGGTACTTCATCGTGACCTGGGAGCCGATGTTGCCGTCGATCCACTCCATGGTCGCGCCCTCGTAGGCCACGGCACGCTTGGTGACCAGGTTGAAGACGTTGTTGGACCAGTTCTGGATCGTGGTGTAGCGGCAGCGGGCGTTCTTCTTGACGATGATCTCGACGACCGCGGAGTGCAGCGAGTCGGTCTTGTAGATCGGCGCGGTGCAGCCCTCGACGTAGTGGACGTAGGCGCCCTCGTCGACGATGATCAGCGTCCGCTCGAACTGGCCCATGTTCTCGGTGTTGATCCGGAAGTAGGCCTGCAGCGGGATCTCCACGTGCACGTTCTTGGGCACGTAGATGAAGGAGCCGCCGCTCCACACCGCCGTGTTCAGCGCGGCGAACTTGTTGTCGCCGGCCGGGATGACCGTGCCGAAGTACTCCTGGAAGAGCTCGGGGTGCTCCTTGAGCGCGGTGTCGGTGTCGAGGAAGATGACGCCCTGCTGCTCCAGGTCCTCGCGGATCTGGTGGTAGACGACCTCGGACTCGTACTGCGCGGCGACACCGGCGACCAGCCGCTGCTTCTCGGCCTCGGGGATGCCGAGCCGGTCGTAGGTGTTCTTGATGTCCTCGGGCAGTTCCTCCCAGGAGGTGGCCTGCTTCTCCGTGGACCGCACGAAGTACTTGATGTTGTCGAAGTCGATGCCGGAGAGGTCGGCCCCCCAGGCGGGCATCGGCTTCTTGTCGAAGAGCTTGAGGGCCTTGAGACGGAGGTCCCGCATCCACTCGGGTTCGGCCTTCTTGGCCGAGATGTCGCGGACGACCTCCTCGTTCAGGCCGCGCCGCGCGGAGGCGCCGGCCTGGTCGGGGTCGGCCCAGCCGTACTCATAGGTGCCGAGCCCTTCGAGCTCGGGGTGCGCGATAGACGTCATTACGCGGATCCTCCTGGACGGGACGTCCTTGTGTGGCGTTGGCCGCCCTCGCTCGGGAAGGGGCGGGCCTTGGACTCTGGGGAGTTCAGGTCGCGGGGACTGACATGGGTGGTGCACACACCGTCGCCGTGGGCGATGGTGGCGAGCCGGCGGACGGGGGTGCCCAGCAGCCGGGCGAAGGCCTCGACCTCGGCCTCGCACAGTTCCGGGAACTCCGCCGCGACGTGCGCCACCGGGCAGTGGTGCTGGCACAGCTGCTCGCCGCCGCCCGGTGCCGGCGCGTCGCCCGCCGAGGCGGCGTAGCCGTCGGAGGACAGCGCCTCGGCGAGGAGCCGGACCCTCTGCTGCGGGGCGACCGCGGCGAGGATCGGGCGGTAGCGGCGTTCGAGGTCGGCCACCTGACGGCGGGCGAACTCGCTGATGGCCTCGGGGCCCGCCTTTTCCGCGAGGAAACGCAGGGCGCTGGAGGCGAGATCGTCGTATCCGTGCACGAACGCGTCGCGACCGGCCTCGGTGATGACGAAGACGCGGGCGGGACGCCCTCGCCCCCTGCGCCCGTGCGGGCGGGCGTCGCGGGCCTCGACCATGCCCTCGGCCATCAGGTTGTCGAGGTGACGACGGATGGCCGCCGGGGTCAGCCCGAGGTGTTCCCCCAGGGTGGACGCCGTGATCGGACCATGTTCGAGGATGAGCCGGGCCACCCGCGCGCGGGTGCCGGTCTCGGCTCCCGGATCGGGCGCAGCGGTCACCCGGGGCGCGCCCGAGGGGGCGGTCCCGTCTGCTCGCTGATGCCGGCTCACGTTTTTCACAACATCAGTGTGGCGTAAATAAGTCCCGACCGCCAAACGGTGATCCATGTCATAGATCACCCAGGCAAGCCTTGCCTAACAGGGCTTTCCACCCCGCGCCGGATCGCATCCCCGCCCCGAACGCGGATGTGCGGGCCCCGGGCGTCCACATGCGGAGACAGCCGGCCCATAGATCGAGACGATGCTTCCGGGACGCCTCCCCCGACGTGACCGAGACGACACGTTCGCCCCAAGGCCGCTGCCCGGGCGGGACGACCGCTCCCACGCGCTCTGGCGGGGGCCTCGAGCGCGGGTCGGTGCCCGACCCCCGAGAGGCCGCCCTACACTTTTCGCATGGACACAGCCGCGGTCGAGGTCACCGACTTGGTCAAAAGCTATGGCAGCACCACCGCCGTGGCCGGCCTGTCGTTCACCGCGCCGCGCGGCGCCGTCACCGCGCTCCTGGGCCCCAACGGGGCCGGCAAGACCTCGACCATCGAGATCTGCGAGGGGTTCCGCCAGGCCGACTCCGGCACGGTGCGCGTCCTGGGCCTCGACCCGATCACCGACGCCCGCGCCCTGAAGCCACGGGTCGGGGTCATGCTCCAGGCCGGTGGCGTGCCCACCGGCGCGCGGGCCGGCGAGTGGTTGCGCCTCATGGCCGCCTTCCACGCCGACCCCCTCCCTCCGCAGGAGCTGATGGAGCGGCTCGGCCTGGTCTCCGTCGCCCGCACCCCGTTCCGCCGCCTGTCCGGCGGCCAACAGCAGCGGCTGTCGCTGGCCGCCGCGGTCATCGGCCGTCCCGAACTGGTCTTCCTCGACGAGCCCACCGCCGGCCTGGACCCCCAGGCCCGCATGGCCACCTGGGAGCTCGTCACGGAGCTGCGCACGGCGGGCGTCGGTGTCGTGCTGACCACGCACTACATGGAGGAGGCCGAGCGGCTCGCCGACCGTGTCGTCATCATCGACCACGGCCGGGTCGTCGCCGACGGCGGCACCGACGAGCTGACAGGCGCCGACCAGGAGCTGCGCTTCCGCGCGGCCCCGGGCATCGACTCCGCGAGCCTGCTCTCCGCGCTTCCCGCGGGCTGCCGGGTGGAGGAGTTCCCCGGCGGCCACTACGTGGTCACCTGCGCCGACCCCCAGGCCCTCGGCCCGGGCCTCCTCGCCACCGTCACCACCTGGTGCGCGGCACAGGGCATCTTGCCCGAGGACCTGCGCGTACAGCGGCGCAGCCTCGAAGACGTCTTCCTCGAACTCACCGGTCGGGACCTCCGCGAATCATGATCGACCCCGCCTCGCGCACCTCCTCCGTCTCCTTCGCCCCCGCCCCCGGCGCGGCCCCGCTGCCGCGCATGGTCTTGGCCCAGGCCGGGATGGAGCTGCGCGTCCTGCTGCGCAACGGCGAACAGCTCCTGTTGACCATGGTCATCCCGGTGCTGCTGCTCGTGGGCTTCAGCATGACCTCGCTCATCGACATCGGGGGCGGCTCCCGGGTGGACTTCCTGGCCCCCGGCGTGATCGCGCTGGCCGTGATGTCCACCGCCTTCACCGGCCAGGCGATCGGCACCGGCTTCGAGCGGCGCTACGGCGTCCTCAAGCGGCTGGGCGCGACACCGCTGTCGCGGTTCGGGCTGTTGGGCGCGAAGACGCTGGCCGTGCTCGCGGTCCAGGTCGTCCAGATCACCCTGTTGTCGGCGGTGGCGCTGACGTTGGGCTGGTCACCGCGTGGCGGGCTGACCGGCGCGCTGGCGTGCGCGCTGGTGATCCTGTTGGCCACCGCCGCTTTCAGTTCCCTGGCGCTGCTGATGGCGGGGACGCTGCGTGCCGAGGCGACGCTGGCAGCGGCCAACCTGGTCTATGTGGTCCTGCTGGGGCTGGGCGGCGTGGTCTTCCCGATCGACCGCTACCCCGACGCGGTGCGTCCCTTCCTGGAGGCCCTGCCGATCACCGCGCTGGCCGACGGCCTGCGCTCGGTGCTGACGGAGGGGGCGGGGCTGCCGCTGGCGCCGCTCCTGGTCCTCGCCGTGTGGGCGGTCGCCGGTTCCCTGCTGGCGAGCCGCCTCTTCCGCTGGGAGTAGCCCCGACGACCGTGACCGCGCCCGCGACATCCGACCGGTAGCGTGGAGCGGGTGGAGTACATCGGTGTCCCCCTGGTGAGCCTGATCCGCGATCTCGGCCCACCGCTGGTGGTCGTGGTCCTCGGACTGGCGCTGGCCGCGCGCTGGCGTCCGCGCCGGCCCCGGTTGGTCGTCGCGGCGCTGCTGGTCCACCTGTTCGCCGCGGCCCTGCCCTATCTGTGGATCTCGGCGCAGGTGTTCCTCGGGCTGGCCACGCAGTCGGCCGCGGGCCTGGTCATGATCCTGGTGCAACCGGCCGTGCAGTTCGCCGCGTGGGTGCTGCTGCTGGTGGGAGCGATCGTGCCACCGCGTGGAGCACCGCCGGGCTCCCCGTCCCCGGCCCGCTCCTCGGGCCGTGACCGAGGAGCCCGCGCTGGGTTCCTCCCGCTAGCGCCCCCGCGTCGAACCGGGGCCGCGACGGTGCGGGGACGCCCTGGTCTCCTCACCCGCGACCGTCGGATGGCGGAGCCGCCCCCCTGGGGAGGAAGGCCACGGGCACGCCGGAGGCCCGCAGGATGTCGATGGCCATGTCGCCGAGGAAGACCCTGCGCAACGGCCCGCCCTGTCCCGAGGCGCAGACGAGCACCTCGCCGGTCCGCCATTCGGCCCGCGCCAGCGCGTCGGCGGCGCTCGTGCCGGCCACGATCTCGGTGGAGACCGAGATGGGGTCCGGTTCGGGCAGCGCGGCGACGTTGCGCACGGCCTCCCGCAGGTCGGCGGCGCCCTCGACGCGGAGCCGTTCCAGCATCTGCTCCCGCAGCCGGACGCCCCGGCCGCCCCGGGCCGCGTCCCCGATGAGCATCGTCAGCAGGCGCAACGGCAGGTCGAGCCGGCCGGCGAGCGAGGCGGCGAAGGCGAGGGCCCGGTCGGCTCCGGGCTGGCGCAGGTAGGCGAGGGTGAGCCGGTCCAACCGGGGCACCGACAGCGCGGCGTACCCACTGGGCGCCAGGAGCACGGGGACCGGACTGCCGTGCAGCAGCTGGTCGGCGGTGCTGCCCATGCGGATGTGGCCGCGCGGTCCGCCGGGCGCCGATCCGATGACGATCGCGTCGGCGCCGGCGTCGGCGGCGTAGTCGGCGAGACCCCGACCGCTGCCCCGGTGATGGTGGATGCGGTAGTCCACGCCCACCGGAGGAGGCGTCTGGCCCGGGGCCCGGTCGCGCACGATGCGGCGCGCGGCCTCAAGAGCGTTCTCGGCCTCTTCGCGCAGGTAGGTGACCCACTCGGCGTCCACGGCGGCCTTGGTGTGGGTGGGCCAGCCCGACGGGGGGACGTTGACCACCGACACCCGGGCCCGGGCCCGCCCGGCCAGGAGGAGCCCCAGGGCCAGCGCGTCCGTTCCGCGCTCGTTCGGCTCGTAGCCGATGACGACGTGTCCGCCTCTCATGGCGTGTTCGCTCCCCTCACCGCTCGCGCGAGCCTGGACTTGCGATGACCGTAGGCGAAGTAGGCGCCCAGCCCCACCAGGATCCACAGCAGGAACACCAGCCAGGTGACGTGGTCGAGCCGGGTCATCAAAAAGACGCAGAACAGCGTGCCGAGGATGGGGGTGAGGGGGAACAGCGGGGTGCGGAAGGAGCGCTCCAGGTCGGGACGGGTACGCCGCAGGACCATCACCCCGATGTTGACCAGGGCGAAGGCGAACAGCGTGCCGATGCTGGTGGCCTCGGCCAATCGCCCCAGCGGCACCAGTCCCGCGAGCAGCGCGACGAAGGCCGACACCAGCCAGATGTTGGCGGTGGGCACCTGGGTGCGCGGGTTGACCCGGGAGAAGATCTTCGGGATCAGACCGTCGCGCGACATCGCGAAGAGGATGCGGGTCTGGCCGTAGAGGACGGTGAGCACGACGCTGGCGATCGCGATGACCGCGCCCAGCGACAACAGGACCGCCGCCCAGCTTCCGCCGATGACGTTGGTCAGCACCATGGCCAAAGACGCCTCGCTGCCGGCGAGGTCGCTGTAGTGGACCGCCGCCACCGCGGCGAGCGCGACGAGGACGTAGACGACCGTCACGATGACCAGGGAGAGCAGGATCGCCAGCGGCAGGTCGCGCTTGGGGTTGCGGGCCTCCTCCCCCGCGGTGGAGGCGGCGTCGAAGCCGATGTAGGAGAAGAACACCTGGGCGCCGGCCGCGCTGATCCCGGCGATGCCCATGGGCGCGAACGGGGTGAGGTTGCCGGAGTCGAAGGCGGTGAACGCCACGACGCAGAAGAACAGCAGGACCGCGACCTTGAGCACGACCATGACGGCGTTGGCCCGGGCGCTCTCCGAGGCGCCTCCCAGCAGCAGCCAGGTGGCGAGGAGGACCACCGCGATCGCGGTGACGTTGACGACGCCGCCGTCACCGGGGGGCGCGCTCAACGCGGCGGGGATGGTGAAGCCGAACAGCCCGTTGAGGAACTCGTTGAGGTACTGCCCCCAGCCGACGGCCACCGCCGACACCGACACCGCGTACTCCAGCAGCAGGCACCAGCCGCACACCCAGGCGACCAGCTCGCCCAGGGTGGCGTAGGCGTAGGAGTAGGAGGAGCCCGAGACGGGGATGGTGCCGGCCAGTTCGGCGTAGGACAGCGCGGAGAACAGGGCGGTGATCGCGGCCAGCGCGAAGGCGACGACGACGGCGGGGCCGGCCAACGGGGCGGCCTCCCCCAGGATGACGAAGATCCCGGTCCCCAGGGTGGCGCCGACGCTGAACATGGTGAGCTGCCACAGGCCCATCGTGCGTTTGAGCCGGCCGCCCTCGCCCTGGCCGCCCTCGCCGACGATCTCCTCGGTGGGTTTGGTCCTGGTCAGGCTCTGCCAGAACGACCCGTTTCGCTGCACCTCGGACTCCCACCGTTTCGGACGGACGACGACACGACCGGATGACTATACATATATGCGTATAGAAATGCGGAATCGTGGCGTTGTGATCTCCGTTTCCCGGCCGCCCCCGTTCACCTGCTCTCCTGTCCCGCCTCGGGCCCCAGCCCGCTCGGCCGGCCGGGCCCCGCGGCGCCGAGTTCGGGGTAGGTCCCGCTCGGCGTGACGATCGTGCCCGCGGTACCCGCCAGGATCTCGGCGGCCTGGGTCAGCGATCCGATCGCCCCCATGTCCCCGGTGATCTCGGCGAAGCGGCAGACCGCCTCGACCTTGGGCCCCATCGACCCGGCGGGAAACTCCATCGCCCGGAGCTGACCCGGCGTGGCGTTGGAAATCTCACGCTGGTGCGGCGTACCGAAGTTCTCCATGACCCGGGGGACGTCGGTGAGCAGCAGCAGCGCGTCGGCCTCCAGCGCCTCCGCCAGCAGCGAGGCGGTCAGATCCTTGTCCACGACCGCCTCGACGCCCGCGAGCAGCCCCTCTTCGTTGCGGATGGCCGGCACCCCGCCGCCCCCGGCGCAGACGACGATCGCCCCCGAGGACAGCAGCAACCGGATCAGCCGGGTCTCCACCACCCGCTGCGGCCGCGGCGAGGGCACCACCCGGCGCCAGTGCGCGCCGTCGGGTTTGACCACCCACCCCCGCTCCTCGGCCAGGCGCCTGGCCTCGGCCTCGTCGTAGACGGGGCCGACGAACTTGGTGGGGTTCTGAAACGCCGGATCTCCCATCGACACCAGCGTCTGGTTGATCAGGGACGCCACCTGGCGGCCGGGCAACGCGTTCTGCAGGGCCTGCAGCAGCCAGTAGCCGATCATGCCCTGGGTCTGCGCGCCCAGGACGTCGAAGGGGTAGGGCTGGCTGAGGGAGGAGTCGGCGGCGCTCTGCAACGCCAGCACCCCCACCTGCGGACCGTTGCCGTGGGTGACGACCAGTTCGTGCTCGGCCGCCAGGGGCGCCAGCGCGTGGACCGCGGCGGCGACGTTGCGGCGCTGGATATCGGCGTCGGGGCGTTCCCCACGCCGCAACAGGGCGTTTCCGCCCAGGGCCACGACCACGCGCATCTCCGTCAGCCTCCCAACGTCGCGACCAAGACGGCCTTGATGGTGTGCATCCGGTTCTCGGCCTGGTCGAAGACGATCGAGGCTGGCGACTCGAACACCTCGTCGGTCACCTCCAGGGCCTCCATTCCGGTCTTCTGGTACAGCTCTTCGCCGATCCGGGTGTTACGGTCGTGGAAGGCCGGCAGGCAGTGCATGAACTTCACGTCGGGGTTGCCCGTGGCCGCCAGCGCCGCGGCGTTGACCTGGTAGGGCCGGAGCAGCTCGATACGCCGCTCCCAGGTCTCGGCCGGCTCCCCCATGGACACCCACACGTCGGTGTAGACGAAGTCGGCCCCCTTGAGCCCCTCGGCGACGTCCTCGGTGAAGGTCACCTTCGCCCCGGTGCGCTCGGCGATCTCCCGGGCCGGCCGCGCCACGGTCTGCTCGTCGGGCCACAGCTCCTTGGGGGCGACCATGCGCACGTCGACGCCGAACATCGCGCCGGCGACGGTCAGCGAGTGTCCGAGGTTGTTGCGGGCGTCGCCCATGTAGGCGAAGGTGACCTGGCCGAGCGGCTTGTCGGTGTGCTCGGTGATGGTGAGGAAGTCCGCCAGCATCTGGGTGGGGTGCCACTCGTCGGTCAGCCCGTTCCACACGGGCACCCCCGCGTAACGGGCGAGTTCCTCGACGAGCTCCTGCTTGGAGCCGCGGTACTCGATGCCGTCGTACATCCGTCCCAGGACACGGGCGGTGTCCTTCATCGACTCCTTGTGGCCGATCTGGGAGCCGCCCGGGTCCAGGTAGGTGACGTGGGCCCCCTGGTCGTGGGCGGCGACCTCGAACGCGCAGCGGGTGCGCGTGGAGGTCTTCTCGAAGATCAGGGCGATGTTCTTGCCCGTGAGGCGCGGCTGTTCGGTGCCCGCGTACTTCGCCGCCTTGAGGTCGGCGGACAGCCGGAGCAGGAACGCGAACTCCGCCGGCGTGAAGTCGAGTTCCTTGACGAAGCTGCGGTTACGCAGATTGAACGCCATCTCGGCGCTTCCCCTCTGTCGTTCCTGGCCCCGCCGGCCGCACGGCGCGGCCGACGCCAGGATGGTGGTCGAGAAATCGATCGGCGCCCGGAACACCGATACGCAAGAACATACACAGGTGTGCATATAAATGCGGAAGAGGGTGGCGCACGCTCACGCGTCCCGCTCGATCGGGCAGGTCATGCAGTGCGGGCCACCGCGGCCACGTCCCAGCTCGCTGCCGCGCACCGTGATCACCTCGACGCCGTTCTTGCGCAGGAAGGTGTTGGAGGTGACGTTGCGCTCGTAGGCGATCACCACGCCCGGCTCGACCGCGAAGACGTTGCAGCCGTCGTCCCACTGCTCGCGTTCGGAGGAGAAGACGTCCTGCGTGGGCGTGAGCACCTTGATGTCGTCCAGCCCCAGCGCGTCGGCGATGGCCCGGTGCATCTGCTCGGGCGCGTGGTCGGTGACCTTGAGCTCCTTCTCGTTGTCGCCCGGTTCGATGGTGTAGGAGGGGAGCATGCCCAGCCCGGCGTACTTGACGAAGACGCCGTGGTCGACGTTGGTCATGACCGTGTCCAGGTGCATGACCGCGCGGGCCTTCGGCATCCAGATGCCGAGGATCCGCTGGGCCGCCCCCTTGGCGAAGAGCCTGCGGGCCAGCATCTCCACCGCCTGCGGCTGGGTGCGTTCACTCAACCCGACCAGCACCGCGCCGTTGCCGATGGGCATGACGTCCCCGCCCTCGATCGTGGCCGGCGCCCACTTGCTCCCCGGCGCCCACACCTCGAAGTCGGCCTCGGCGAACATCGGATGCCAGGTGTAGACCGCCTCGTAGTGGACCGTCTCGCGCATGCGGGCCTTCTTGCGCATCGCGTTGATGGAGACGCCCCCGTAGATCCAGCACGAGGTGTCACGGGTGAAGATGTGGTTGGGCAGCGGCGACAGGACGAAGTCGTCGGCGTCCAAGGTGTGGAACCAGACCGACTTCGGTTCCTCCATCCGCTCCAGCAGCTCGCGCTTGGTGATGCCACCGATGAGGAACCGGCGCAGCGTCTCGGTGTCCATCGCCTCGAACGCGCTGCGGATGCCGTCGATGGCCAGCGGCCCCTGGAAGCGCTCGTCCAGGCTGTGGTCGAGGATGTAGGCCTTGGCCTCGGGCATCTCCAAGACGTCGTGGAGCAGCTGGTGGAACAGGTGAACCACGACACCCCGGTCGCGCAGGTAGTCGGCGAACGCATCGTGCTCCTCGCGTGCCCGCTTCGCCCACAGCACGTCGTCGAACAGCAGCGCGTCCCGGTTGCTCGGGGTGAGCCGCTTCAACTCCAGGTCCGGCCGGTGCAGGATCACCTGCCGCAACCGCCCGACCTCGGACTTCACTGAAAAGGCCATGCTTCCTCGTTCTCTCGCGTTCGCCTCGCCCGGGCGGCGGGCCACCGGAGCGCGGGCGAACTCACCGTCGACCACCTGCCGCGGCCGTCTGCCGGGTACGCGGGCCGCCGTCACCGCCGCTGGAGCGCGCCCAGATGTAGACCGGCACTCCGACGAGCAAAATGAGCATTCCCTGGAAAACCGCCTCGGAACCGGCACCGAACACCATCCAGAACGAAAAGGCCATCGCCACGATCGCCAGCGCCATGTCGCGCGCGAGGTGTCCCATCCGGATCCGGCGTCGGTGCGTCACCAGCCAGAAGATCTGGGCACAGGCGGAGAAGAAGTAGGGGATGACCGTGGTGAAGGTGGCCAGCAACAGGATCGACTCGAAGGCGTCGGCCGCCCCGTAGTAGTTGGTGACCACCACGATGGTGGTCAGGACCGCCCCGGCCAGGATGCCCACGTAGGGCACGCCGCCGCGGGTGCGGGAGAAGGCCTGTGGGAACAGGCCGTCACGCGCGGCGGCCATCGGCATCTCGGCGACGAGCATCGTCCAGCCGTTGAGCGCGCCCAGACCCGAGATGATGGCCATGACGGCCAGTACCCCGCCCCACACCTGCCCGCCGAACATGTTGTTGATCGCCTCGGCGAAGGGCGCCTCGGAGACGACCAGCCGGGCGTAGGGCACGTTGCCCATCACCGCGACCGTGCCCAGCAGGTAGACCACGGCGCACGCCAGGGTCCCGATGACGCTGGCCCGCCCGATGTTGCGCTCGGGGTCTCGTACCTTCTCCGCGGCGACCGACGCGCTCTCCACCCCGGAGTAGGCGAAGAGCAGGACCGCGCCGGACAACGAGATGGCGGTGAGCAGGGATCCGCCGGTGGCGTTGAACGGACCGAAGTTGGCCGGGTCGATGAACAGCAGTCCCACGAGCGCCACGAACAGCAGCGGGACGAACTTCAGCACCGTCGTCACCAGCTGGAAGGCCCCCATGTTGCGCACGCCGGTGAGGTTGACGACGGCCGGCAGCCAGATGCCCACCAGGGCGACCGCGGTGCGGCCGAGCGTGGAGTCCCAGTCCAGGAAGTAGTTGACGTAACCCACCCAGGCCACGGCGATACCGGCGTTGCCCGCCCAGGCCGTGATCCAAAACGACCAGGCGTTCCAGAAACCGGCGAAGTCACCGAAGGCGTCGCGCGCGTAGGCGTAGGGGCCGCCCGAGGCGGGAACGCGCGCCCCCAACCGGCCGAACACCGTGGCCAGCGCCAGGGCGCCCACCGTGACCACCGCGAACGCCAGGATGCTGACCGTGCCGTAGCCGGCGAGGGTCGCGGGCAGGAGGAAGATGCCGGTGCCGACGATGTTACCGACGACCAGGGCGGTGGCCACCGGCAGCCCCAGACGCGGCCCGTCCGCCCTGCCCTGGCTTCCCTCGTCCGCCGCCCGCGCGGTGCTCACGGGCGCCTCCCCGATCCGGCGCTTCCCACCCGCATCGCCCCGCTCTCTCGCTCACCGCGCGGAGCGGACCACCTCGGTCCACCGGATTCCCCGGCCCTCGCGGACTGTGTGCGATCCTGGCGTCTCCTTCCCGCCGGGAAGGACGGGGCTCGCCCGGTTGTCGAGAGCGACCGAAGGGTTTACGACGGTTTGACCGCGCCGGTGGCCTCGGCGTGTTCCGCGCGGGCGGCGGCGCGCCTGGCACGTGCCCGTTCCCCGACGTAGACCGGGACACCGAGCAGCATGATCAGCATGCCCTGCAACGCCGCCTGCGCCCCGGCCCCCACGACCATCCACAGGGAGAACAGCATCGCCAGCACGACCATGGTCAGGTCCACCGCCAACCGCCCGCCCGCCACCGGGCGTCCCCCGTCCCCGCCCACCAGCCAGTACAACTGGGCGCAGGCGGAGAAGAAGTAGGGGATGACGGAGGTGAAGGTGGCCAGCAGCACGATCGACTCGAAGGCGTCGGCCGCTCCGTAGAAGTTCAGCACGATGACCAGGGAGGCCATGACGGCGCCGGCGACCACGCCGAACCAGGGCACCTCGCGGGCGTTGGTCCGGGCGAAGACGCGCGGGAACAGCCCGTCGCGCGCGGCGGCCATCGGCATCTCCGCGACGACCATCATCCACCCGTTCATGGCGCCGATCCCCGAGAGCACCGCCATGGCCGCGACGGCGCTGCCCCAGTCCTGGCCGCCGAAGACGGCGTCGGCGGCCAGCGCGAACGGGGCCTGCGACTCCCTCAACCGCTCGTGGGGCACGTTTCCCATGACCGAGACCGTGCTCAGCAGGTAGACGAGGGCGCAGGCCAGCGTGCCGATGACCGTGGCGCGTCCGACGTTGCGCCGCGGGTCGCGTACCCGGCCGGCCGCGATCGAGGCGCTCTCCACCCCGGAGTAGACGAACAGCAGCACCGCGCCGGCCAACGACACCGCCGTCAGCCAGGACCCGCCCGTCGCGTTGAACGGGCCGAAGTTCGCCGGATCGATGAAGAACAGCCCGATCAGGGCGACCGACAGCAACGGGAGGAACTTCAGCACCGTGGTGACGACCTGGATGACCCCCATGGCCCGCACCCCCGCCAGGTTCACCAGGGCCGGTACCCACACGCAGACCAGCGCCAGCAGCGAGGAGCCCAGGGGCGAGTCCCAGCCCAGGAAGTGGTTGGCATAGCCCACCCAGGCCACGGCGATGCCGGCCATCCCCGCCCATGTCGTGATCCAAAACGACCAGGCGATCCAGAAACCGGTGAAGTCGCCGAAGGCGGCGTGCGCGTAGGCGTAGGGGCCGCCCGAGCCCGGGGTGCGCGCCGCCAGCCGGCCGAACACCGCTGCGAGGGCCAGCGCGCCCGCCGACACCAGGACCAGGGCGAGGAGGCTGATCGTGCCGTAGCCGGCCAGGGTCGCGGGGAGCAGGAAGATCCCGATGCCGATGACGTTGCCCATCACCAGGGCGGTGGCGGTGGGCAGGCCCAGGCCCGCCCGGCCCTGTTCCCGCGTTCTTCCGGCCGGTGCCGTGGTCATCCGTCGTTCCCCCGCAGCGGGCCTCGCCCGCGTCCTCGTCGCCGCCCGCGGGCGGTCCTCCGTTCATGAGCCCTCGGTAACGGTACGGGGTCATCAGCGGTGTTCAGCGCGTTTGCGCCCGCCCCGCCACGTGGTCTCCCCCACTCGATTCATAGGATGGTGGGTTGTGACCGCCAACGCCGCCGATGGTTCGCCTCTCCCGTCCCGTCTGCCCGCCCTGCGCGGCGCGGCCATGCTCCGCAACGCCGGCGCCTCCATTCCGCCGTCCTGGTACGTGGTCGCGGGGATCCTGTCGATCCAGGCCGGCGCCGGGATCGCCAAGAACCTGTTCACGGTGCTGCCGCCCAGCGCCGTGGTGTGGCTGCGGCTGCTCACCTCGGCGGTGGTCCTCATGGCGCTGGTACGCCCGCGGCTGCGCGGACACACCCGCGCCGACTGGCTCGTCGCGATCGGCTTCGGCGTGTGCCTGGCGACCATGAACTTCTCGCTGTACCAGGCCATCGCGCGCATCCCCCTCGGCATCGCCGTGACCATCGAGTTCCTGGGACCGCTGGCGGTGGCCGTCGCCGGTTCCCGGCGCCGCGTCGACCTGCTGTGGGTGGGGCTGGCCGCGCTGGGCGTCGTCCTGCTGGGGTACGGCGACGGCCACGTGACGCTGGCGGGTGTGGCGTTCGCGCTGCTCGCCGGGGCCGCCTGGGCGGGCTACATCCTGCTGGGCGCGGCGACCGGGCGGCGCTTCCCCGGGACCTCGGGGCTGGCGATCGCCAGCGTGGCCGGAGCGGTGCTCGTGGCCCCCGCCGGCATCGCCGAAGGGGGCGCCGCGTTGCTGGACCCACGGCTGGTGGTGATCGGCCTGCTCGTGGGACTGCTGTCGTCGGTGATCCCCTACACCCTGGAGATGCACGCGCTGCGGCGCATGCCACCACGGGTGTTCAGCATCCTGATGAGCCTGGAGCCCGCCGCCGCGGCGCTGATCGGCCTGCTCCTGCTCGGGGAGATCCTGACGATCGGCCAATGGGCCGCCGTGGCCTGCGTCGTCGCCGCCAGCCTGGGGGCCACCCGCACCGAGCGGACCCGGGCGGCGCGGGAGGCGGGTCCTCCCCCCGCCCCCGACCCTGGGGAGCGGTGAGGCGGATCCGGGGGAGCGCAACCGTCTACTACAGTTTGTCGTATGAGTGGTTCCCCAGCTCCGGCCGTACTCGCGGCGGACGAGATCTTGATATTGAACCTGCCGCTGTGGACGTGGCAGATCGTCTTCGCCGTCGCCGGGGTGCTGGCGCTGGTGGTGCTCTCGCGCACCATCTGGCACCCCACCGTCGCCTCACTGCGCTGGTGGGCGCTGGGCAACATCGTCGTCAACGCCGGCATCGCCGTGACCGGCGCGACGGTGCGGGTGACCTCCTCGGGGCTGGGCTGTTCGGAGTGGCCCAAGTGCACCAAGGAGAGCTTCGTCCCCGTGGGCACCCACCACTCCGCCTTCAACGCCGCCATCGAGTTCGGCAACCGGACGCTGACGTTCCTGGTCCTCGCGGTCGGGGTCATCGTGTTCGTCGCGACGCTGCGGATGCGTCCACGCCGCCGCGACCTGCTGACGTTGGCCACCATCATCCCGATCGGCGTGCTCGGCCAGGCCGTGGTCGGCGGCATCACCGTGTGGAGCGACCTGCACCCCGCCTCGGTCGCCGCGCACTTCCTGCTCTCCACGGTGGTGGTGATCTTCACCGTCGCCTACTACGTCCGCTGCCGTGAGCCCGAGGGCGAGCTCCGGCTCACCGTCGCCCCCTCGATCCGACACCTGGCCACCGCGCTCGTCCCGCTCGGTTTCGCGCTGCTCGTGGCCGGAACCGTGGTCACCGGTACCGGTCCGCACGGCGGGGACGCCTCGGCCCCGAGGTGGGACTTCGACATGGTGCTGGTCACCCGCGTGCACTCGCTGCTGGCCTGGGCCACGGTGGCCGGCGCCGTCGCCCTGATCGTGCTGGCGCTGCGCCTGGGTGCGCCGCGGCGGCTGCGCACCCAGATCTGGCTGCTGCTGGCGGTGATCGCCGCGCAGGGCGGTGTGGGCTATGCCCAGTACTTCCTCGGGCTGCCCGAGCTGCTGGTCGTCCTGCACGTACTCGGTTCGACCCTGGTGTGGGTCGCGATCCTTCGGGTGTACTTCGGGACCGCCGAACGGGCCGCCGTCACCAGCCCCGCTCCCCGGGGGGAGTCTGGCGAGGCGGCTGCGGCGGCCACTGGGCCGGCCGCGGACCACTAGGCGGCTGCGGGCCCGGCGGCGCACTGGGGTGCGCCCCGGGCCGGGGCGCCTCGCGCTGGCTCCTCGCCCGCTCGATGACGTGGGCGAAGTCGGAGCGCCGCAGGAAGCCGGAGTCGGTGGGCCGTTCCGCCCACACCGGCGCGGCCGGGACGGCCGCGCGCCCGATGAAGGCCTCGCGCGCCACGTGCATGAGCGCGAGGAAGGAGTCCCTGCGGTGCCACCACTGCGGGCGCACCACTCCGCGCTCCATCCGCTGGTGCAGCAGCGCCAGCTCGGTCGCCGCCAGCTGGTAGTCGCGCATCGCGTTACGGCCGGCCTGCCCCGCCGTACGCTGCGCCCAGGCCCGCGCCCCTCTCCGGCCCGCCATGGAGCTGAGCATCTGGATGTCGGCCGGCGTGACCAGGCCGGTGGGGATGTAGGGCGGCAGGTGACGGGCGATCGCCGCGACCTGGCGGCGCCGGTCCTGGACCGCGACCACGATGATCATGACGAGCACGAAGAACAGCACCAGGTAGGCGACGCCCAGCCCGAGCCAGCCGAACAGCGTCGACCCGTTCCACAGGGCGTGCAGCAGCATCGCGGCGATCCACCCGCCGACCGGGGCGAGGAAGCGCGCCGGCCCGCGGTTGATCGCCGCGTAGGCCACCCCCAGTCCGATCATCGCGGTGTAGATGGGGTGACCGAACGGCGCGATGACCCCGCGCAGCACGAAGGTGAACGCCAATCCGGCGAACCCGCTCTCGAAGAACGAGGTCAGGAAGTAGGAGATGTTCTCGGTGAAGGCGAAGCCGGTCGCCACCATCCCCGCGTAGATGACGCCGTCGGTGTAGGAGTCGATCTCGTGGCGGCGTCGCCACAGCAGGATGAGCAGCACCACGCCCTTGGCGGTCTCCTCGACCAGCGGCGCCCCCACAGCGGCGCTGAGGTAGGAGCCGAGGTCCTCCCCGAACACGGGGACGGCGTACAGCTCCATTCCCAGCGTGTTGAGGACGAGGGACACCAGCACCGCCACGCCCGCGCCCCACAGGAAGGCGAACAGCAGCATCGTGGCCGGCTCGGGCTCCAGTCGGTCCAGCAGCAGGATCAGCGGGATCAGGACCGTCACGGGGATGATCGCGGCGACCAGGCTGACGACGAAGCCGAGCGCGCCGGCGGCGCCACCGCCGACCAGGCCGCCGAGCAGCAGGTAGCCGAGCATCAGGGCCATGCAGATCACGCTGACCGTGATGCCGACGATCAGCCCCACGGAGTGACGTCCGGGCCGGCGTCCCTCCAGGATGGCCTTCGTGTCGAGAACGGGCATAGCCCCAGAGCGTAACGTGTCGTTCCCCCGCGCCGTCCCTCGGCGGCGGCGCGGGGTGGCCGGCCCCGGACGTCGTGACATGGCAACGGCCCCCCGCCCCTGACTCGGGGGCGGGGGGCCGGCGGCCGCGGAAAGGGCGGGTCAGGCCAGCAGGCCCGCGATCAGCGGGTCGATCGTGACCGCGCAGAACAGCAGCGCCAGGTAGGCGTTGGACAGGTGGAAGAAGCCCATCGTCTTCAGCTGCGCGCCGGTGACACCGGCCCGCACCCGGTTGAACAACCGGTGCGCCTGGAACAGCAGGATCGCGCCGAGCACGATCGCGCAGACGGCGTAGAACAGGGTGGTCCCGGCGACCGGCCAGAACAGCACCGAGACGATCACCGTCGCCCAGCTGTAGAGGACGCATTCGAGCAGGACCCGACGGTCGCTGGCCACGACCGGGAGCATCGGGACGTTGGCGGCCGCGTAGTCCTCGCGGTAGCGCATCGCCAGGGTCCAGGTGTGCGGCGGGGTCCAGAAGAAGACGACGAGGAAGAGGACGAACGGCGCCCAGTCCAGGCCCCCGGTGACCGCGGCCCAGCCGATGAGCACCGGCATGCAGCCGGCGATCCCGCCCCACACGACGTTCTGCGCGGTACGCCGCTTCAGCAGCATGGTGTAGACGAAGATGTAGAAGAGGATCGCGGTCAGCGACAGCGCGGCCGACAGCCAGTTCACGAACACCGCGAAACCGACCGTGGAGACCACGGCGAGGGTCAGGCCGTAGATCATCGTGCCGCGCGGTGTGACCTGGTGCATGGCGACCGGACGGCGCCGGGTGCGACGCATCTCCTGGTCGATGTCACGGTCGATGTAGCAGTTGATCGCGTTGGCGCTGGCCGCCGACATCGTGCCGAAGAGCAGCGTGGCGACGGCGGTCCACAGCGGGGGGACCCCACCCGCCGCGACGAACATCACCGGGATCGTGGTGATCAGCAGCAGCTCGATCACCCGGGGCTTGGAGAGCGCGACGTAGGCGCGCACGTAGGCGCCGAAGGAACGGGAGCGGGCCGCGCTGTCGCGCGCGTCCGCGTCCTCGACGCCGGCAGGGTGCGGGGAACGGTTCAGCAAGGTCATCAGCGCCGTCGCGTCTTCTCGCCACGGACCGCCACGCCCTGCTCCGGACGCGCCGCGCCCACCTGTCGTTCGCCCCACCCGTCACGCGGCGCGAAACGCGCGGCGGGGGACATCCGCTCTACGGACACAGACACGCTGAACCTCAAAGGAATCGGGAATCTCTACTGCTCGCCACGGGGGGCCGCGGGCTCGGCACGCTCACGCGCCGGAAAAGCCGCGAAACCCGGTCAACGACATACTGTAGTACTTGCCGGGGCGCCCGCCCGACCGGGGGCGTGTCTGCGGAACCGGCTCTGAACTGTGGTTGCGCGCTCCCGCGGCGGAGGCGACCTCCCTCCGTACCCGTCCCGTCACCGCGGCGTTCCTCGCAGGCTGCCATAAGCGGTGGTCAGGCCATAGCGCGCCACGCCCGCCAGGTCAAGGAGGCGAAGGGGATAAACCTCGCTCTAGCGGGCAAGGGTGAGACGTGTTGAACATCGTTACCGATCGGTTCGGGCGATAGGCTCGAGACAGCGATCGTTCCCGCCGTGGCCCCGCGCACGGTCGTGGTCGGGAGCCGCATCCGCGGACCCGGTCCCACCGTCTCCGCACCGTCGCGGCGAGGATACGTCTGTTGACCATCCCATATTCACAGTTCCCGGGCGTAAGACGCCCGTTCGACCTGGATGCGCGAAAGGAGCCCTGAGCCCGCGTGAACACCGACACCTCAAAGACCCTTGATTGGTCAGAGCTGGACCAGCGCGCCGTCGACGTGGTCCGCGCCCTGGCGATGGACGCGGTCGAGGAGGCGGGCTCTGGCCACCCCGGTACCGCGATGAGCCTGGCGCCCGTGGCCTACCTCCTCTTCCAGAAGGTCATGCGCCATGACCCGAGCGAACCCACCTGGATCGGCCGCGACCGCTTCGTCCTCTCCGCCGGCCACTCCAGCCTCACCCTCTACATCCAGCTCTACCTGGCCGGTTATGGCCTGAGCCTGGACGACCTCAAGCGGCTGCGCCAGTGGGACAGCCTCACCCCGGGCCACCCCGAGCACGGGCACACCGCCGGCGTGGAGACCACCACCGGACCGCTCGGCCAGGGCATCGGCAACGCGGTGGGCATGGCGATGGCGGCCCGCCGCGAGCGCGGCCTGTTCGACCCCGAGTCCGCTCCCGGTGAGAGCCCCTTCGACCACTTCGTGTACGCCATCTGCTCCGACGGCGACGTCCAGGAGGGCGTCTCGCACGAGGTCAGCGCGCTGGCCGGCACCCAGAAGCTCGGCAACCTGATCCTCATCTACGACGACAACCACATCTCGATCGAGGACGACACCCAGATCGCCTTCTCCGAGGATGTCGCCGCCCGCTACGCCGCCTACGGCTGGCACGTCCAGGAGATCGACTGGACCGCCGGCGGCTCCTACCACGAGGACGTCGCCGCCCTCCACCAGGCGGTGCTCGCGGCCCAGGCCGAGACCGAGCGCCCCTCCCTGATCAAGCTGCGCACGATCATCGGCTGGCCGGCCCCCAACAAGCAGAACACCGGGGCCTCCCACGGCTCGGCGCTGGGCGCCGAGGAGGTCGCGGCCACCAAGCAGATCCTCGGCCTCAACCCGGACGCGACCTTCGACGTTCCCGAGGAGCTGCTGGAGCACACCCGCAAGGCCGTCGAGCGCGGCCGTGAGGCCCGCGCCGAGTGGGAGGGCTTCCTCGCCGCCTGGCGCAACGGCGCCGGCGAGCGCGGCGACCTGTTCGACCGCCTGTCCTCCGGCAAGCTCCCCCAGGACTGGACCGACGCGCTGCCGACCTTCGAGGCCAGCGCGAAGGGCATGGCCACCCGCAAGGCCTCCGGCGAGGTGCTGAGCGCGATCGCCCCGGTGCTGCCGGAACTGTGGGGCGGCTCCGCCGACCTGGCCGGTTCCAACAACACCACGCCCAAGGGCGAGCCGTCGTTCATCCCGGAGGAGTACTCCACCACGGCGTTCTCGGGCAACCGGTTCGGCCGGGTGCTGCACTTCGGCATCCGTGAGCACGGCATGGGCTCCATCCTCAACGGCATCGCGCTGCACGGCCCGACCCGGCCCTACGGCGGCACCTTCCTGGTCTTCAGCGACTACATGCGTCCGGCCGTGCGCCTGGCCGCGCTGATGAAGCTGCCGGTCACCTACGTCTGGACGCACGACTCGATCGGCCTGGGCGAGGACGGCCCCACCCACCAGCCGGTCGAGCACCTGTGGTCGCTGCGCGCGATCCCGGGCCTGGACGTGGTCCGCCCGGCCGACGCCAACGAGACCGCGGTCGCCTGGCGGACCATCCTGGAGCACAACGACCGTCCCGCCGCGCTCGCCCTGACCCGGCAGAACGTTCCCACGCTGGACCGCAGGGAGCTGGGCTCCGCCGAGGGCACCGCCAAGGGCGGCTACGTGCTCGCCGAGGCCTCCGACGGCAGGCCGCAGGCGCTCATCATCGCCACGGGCAGCGAGGTCGCGATCGCGCTGGAGGCCCGGGAGCGCCTGGAGGCCGAGGGCACTCCCACCCGCGTGGTCTCCATGCCCAGTGTCGAGTGGTTCAACGAGCAGGAGCCGGCCTACCGCCAGAGCGTGCTGCCGCCCTCGGTGCGCGCCCGTGTCTCGGTCGAGGCCGGTGTGGCGCTGGGCTGGCGCGAGTTCATCGGTGACGCCGGCGAGTCCGTGAGCCTGGAGCACTTCGGTGCCTCGGCTCCCTACCAGACGCTCTACGAGCAGTTCGGCATCACCGCGGAGCGGGTGGTCGCCGCGGTCCACGCGAGCATCGCCCGCCTCGGCGGCGAGAGCGGGACGACGACCGGCAACTGACGTCCGCGGGGAGGGTCCTTCACCGGTTCGGGAAGGACCCTCCTGCCGTCGGTGCCGCAACGACGAGGGGAAGACGAAAGACCATGACGAACCCACTGAAGAACCTGTCCGACCAAGGCGTCGCCGTCTGGCTCGACGACATCAGCCGGGAACGCCTGCGCAGCGGCAACCTGTCCGAGCTGATCCGCGACAAGAGCGTCGTCGGCGTCACGTCGAACCCCACGATCTTCGAGAAGGCCCTCAAGGAGGGTGACGCCTACGACGCGCAGCTGCACGACCTGGCGGTGCGCGGGGTGTCGGTGGAGGAGGCCGTGCGCGCCATCACCACCTACGACATCCGCTGGGCCGCCGACGTGCTGCGCCCGGTCTACGACGCCACCGACGGCCAGGACGGCCGGGTCTCCCTGGAGGTCGACCCGCGCCTGGCGCTGGAGGCCGCCGAGCGCACGGTCGCCGAGGCGCGCGCGCTGTGGTGGATGGTCGACCGGCCCAACCTGATGATCAAGATCCCGGCGACCGAGGCGGGGCTGCCCGCCATCACCCAGGCCCTGTCCGAGGGCATCAGCGTCAACGTCACGCTGATCTTCTCGCTGGAGCGCTACCGCGGTGTGATGGAGGCGTTCCTGGCCGGTCTGGAGCAGGCCCGCGAGAACGGCCACGACCTCCACACGATCCACTCCGTGGCATCCTTCTTCGTCAGTCGGGTGGACACCGAGATCGACAAGCGGCTGGAGGCCATCGGCAGCGAGCAGGCGCGCGGGCTGCGCGGGCGTGCCGCGATCGCCAACGCCCGCCTGGCCTACGCCGCCTACGAGGAGGTGTTCTCCTCCGAGCGGTGGAAGGCCCTGGAGTCCGCCGGTGCCCGCCCGCAGCGTCCGCTGTGGGCCTCCACCGGTGTGAAGGACCCCGCCTACCCCGACACGCTCTACGTCACCGAGCTGGTCGCTCCCGGCACCGTGAACACGATGCCCGAGGCGACCCTGGAGGCCACCGCCGACCACGGTGAGATCTCCGGCGACACCGTGCGCGGCACCTACGAGCAGGCCCGCGCCGACCTCGCCGCGCTCGCCGAGGTCGGGGTCGACTACGACGACGTGGTCGCGGTGCTGGAGCGCGAGGGCGTCTCCAAGTTCGAGAAGTCCTGGGAGGGACTGCTCGACGGGGTCTCCCAGCAGCTCAAGGCCAACTCCTAGGAGCCCGCCCGTTCCCGGGCCCACCCCCGGGAACGGGCGTCTCGCTGATCCGTTCGCGGTCCGATCGGGAAAGGCGGGCTCGGCCGGGGCGGGTCGGGTAGAAGATGATCCCGGGTGCCCGCGACGGGCGCCCGGATGTCGGATCTCGCGCGAACCGTGGAAGGACCAGTCGCTTTGAGCACTGACCAGGTAAAGGCCGCAGACCTTGTCGTGACGTTGGAGGGCGCTGTCCGTGACAGCGCCGCCTCGGCCCGGGAGCGTCTCGTCGCCGACGGGATTCCGGCGAAACTCGCGGCAAAGGACCCGTCATTGTGGGGGCCCGACGCCGCCGCCGAGGCCGCCGTCCGGCTGGGCTGGCTCGACCTGCCCCGCTCCTCCCGCGCCCTGCTTCCGGAGCTGTCCCGGGTCGCCGCGGAGAAGCGCGCGGCCGGACTGGACCGCGTCGTGCTGGCCGGGATGGGCGGTTCCTCGCTCGCCCCCGAGGTGATCGCCGCGACCCGGGGCGTTGAACTGACCATCCTCGACACCACCGACCCGCACCAGGTGCGCCGGGCGATCGAGGACCGTCTGGAGCGCACCGTCGTGGTGGTGTCCTCCAAGAGCGGTGGCACGGTCGAGACCGACAGCCAGCGGCGCGCCTACGAGGCGGCCTTCCGGGCGGCCGGGATCGACCCGGCCGAGCGCATCGTCGTGGTCACCGACCCCGGCTCGCCCCTCGCCCGCCTGGCCGAGGAGGCCGGTTACCCCACCTTCCTGGCCGATCCCGAGGTGGGGGGCCGCTACAGCGCGCTGAGCGCCTTCGGCCTGGTTCCCAGCGCGCTGGCCGGCGTGGACGTGACGGCCCTCCTGGACGAGGCCGAGGCGCTGGCGGGCTCGCTGGCCAAGGACACCGACAACCCCGCCCTGCTGCTGGGGGCCGCCCTCGGCGGGTTCACCGGACACGACAAGGTGCTGCTGGCCGGGTCGACGCCCGCGGGGCTGGGCGACTGGATCGAGCAGCTGGTCGCCGAGTCCACCGGCAAGGACGGGACCGGGCTGCTGCCGGTCGTCGTCGAGGGCCCCGACGCCCCCGGGTTCGTTCCCGGCCCCGACAGTCACCTGGTCGCCTTCGCCGAGCACGGCGATCCCGGCGCCGACCTCGCCGACACCGTGGTCAGCGGCCCCCTGGGGGCGCAGTTCCTCGCCTGGGAGTACGCCACCGCCGTGGCCGGGCGGCTCCTGGGCATCGACCCGTTCAACCAGCCCAACGTGCAGGAGTCCAAGGACAACACCAAGGCGCTGTTGGAGGCGTCGGGGGACGGCCCGCTGCCCTCGGGCACCCCGCTGCTCGTGGACGGCCCGGTCGAGGTGTACTCCGCCGACAGCGGCCTGTACGACGGCGCCGGCGACCTCACCGAGGTACTGCAGCGGCTCGTGCGCGCGGTCCCCGAGGACGGCTACCTCGCCGTGATGGCCTACCTGGACCGCGACCCGGCGGGCGAGGGCGAGGCCGCCGAGGTGCGGCCGGCGCTGGCCGCGCTGACCCCGCGCCCGGTCACTTTCGGCTGGGGACCGCGTTTCCTGCACTCCACCGGGCAGTACCACAAGGGTGGACCCCACAACGGAGTGTTCCTCCAGATCACCGGTGAGGTCACCGACGACCTGGAGGTGCCCGGCCGCCCCTACAGCTTCGGCCGGCTCCAGCTCGCCCAGGCGCTCGGCGACTTCGGCGCGCTGGGCGACCGCGGTCGGCCCGCCGTCCGACTGCACCTGCGCGACCGCGCCGCCGGCCTGGCCCGGTTGCGCGAGGCGCTGGACTCCGTCCGTCCCTGATCCGACCCATCCCCGCCGCCGCGGCCACACCCGCGGCGGCGTACGCCACCACCACACGGGGAGATGAAGACGTGAAAGAACCGGTGATGCCGGGAGCGGTCCCCAACCCCCTGCGCAGCGTGCTGGATCGGCGGTTGCCGCGCATCGCCGGCCCGAGCGTGCTGGTCCTGTTCGGGGTCACGGGAGACCTGGCCCGCAAGAAGCTGCTGCCGGCCATCTACGACCTGGCCAACCGCGGGCTGCTGCCGCCGGGCTTCGGCCTGGTCGGCTTCGCCCGGCGCGACTGGGCCGACCAGGACTTCGCCCAGCAGGCCCACGAGGCCGTGCGCAAATACGCGCGCACCCCCTTCCGCGAGGACGTCTGGCGTCAGCTCAGCGAGGGGGTCCGCTTCGTCCAGGGCGAGCTGCACGACGACGAGGCCTTCGACAACCTGGCCCGCACCGTCCGCGAGCTCGACGCCGACCGCGGCACCGGAGGCAACTACGCCTTCTACCTGTCGCTGCCGCCCAAGCTGTTCCCGACGGTGGTCAAGCAGCTGCGGCGCTCGGGGCTGGCCGAGTCCCGGGGCGACTCCTGGCGCCGGGTCGTCATCGAGAAGCCCTTCGGCCACAACCTGGAGAGCGCGCAGGAGCTCAACGCGGTCGTGGACGACGTCTTCCCGCCCCAGTCGGTGTTCCGCATCGACCACTACCTGGGCAAGGAGACCGTCCAGAACATCATGGCGCTGCGGTTCGCCAACACCCTGTTCGAACCGATCTGGAACCGCAGCTACGTCGACCACGTGCAGATCACGATGGCCGAGGACATCGGTGTGGGCGGCCGGGCCGGCTACTACGACGGCATCGGCGCCGCCCGCGACGTCATCCAGAACCACCTGTTGCAGTTGCTCGCGCTGGTGGCGATGGAGGAGCCGCTGTCCTTCACCGCCGACGCCATCAGGGCCGAGAAGGAGAAGGCCCTGTCCGCGGTCACCCTGCCGGAGGACCTGGGCCTGGGCACCGCCCGCGGCCAGTACGCGGCGGGTTGGCAGGGGGGCGCCTCGGTCGTGGGCTACCTGGAGGAGGAGGGGATCCCCGCCGACTCCATCACCGAGACCTACGCGGCGATCAAGCTCGGCGTGAACACCCGCCGCTGGGCCGGGGTCCCCTTCTACCTGCGCACGGGCAAGCGGCTGGGCCGGCGCGTGACCGAGGTCGCGCTGGTGTTCCAGCGCGCCCCGCACGAGATGTTCAGCCGGGTCGAGACCGAGGAGCTGGGCGCCAACTCGCTGGTGCTGCGCATCCAGCCCGACGAGGGCGTGACCCTGCGGTTCGGCTCGAAGGTCCCGGGCGCCTCCATGGAGGTCCGTGACGTGAGCATGGACTTCACCTACGGCGAGTCCTTCACCGAGGCCAGCCCCGAGGCCTACGAACGGCTGATCCTGGACGTGCTCATCGGCGACCCGCCCCTCTTCCCACGCCAGGAGGAGGTCGAGCTGTCGTGGAAGATCCTCGACCCGATCGAGGAGTACTGGGCGAAGAACGGCCGGCCCGAGCAGTACGAGTCGGGCACGTGGGGTCCGCCCTCGGCTCACGAGCTGATGGCCCGCGACGGCCGTCAGTGGCGCCGGCCCTGACGGGAAGAGGGAGACGACGATGACGCTGTATCTTCCGCGTACCACCACCGCGCAGATCACCGAGGCCCTGGCCAACGAGCGGCGCAGTGTCGGCGGCGGCGCGATGAACATGGTGCTGACCCTGGTGATCGTGACCGACGAGGCCGACCACTACGACGCCGTGCGCGCCGCCACCGAGTCGGGCCACGAACACCCCAGCCGGGTGCTCGCGCTGATCCGCCGTGACCGCGACGCCGAGCCCGCGATCGACGCCGAGATCCGCCGGCCCGGCACCGCCGGCCCCGGCGAGGCCCTGTTGCTGCGGTTGTACGGACCGCTCGGCGACCACGCCGACTCCGTGGTCACCCCGCTCCTGGTGCCCGACGCGCCGGTCGTCGTGTGGTGGCCGGGCGAGGGGCCGGCCGACCCCGCCTCCGACCCGGTGGGCCGGCTCGCCCACCGGCGCATCACCGACGCGCTGCGCGCCGCCGACCCGGTCGGTGACCTCATCGGCAGGATCGCCCACTACTCCCCCGGTGACACCGACCTGACCTGGACCCGGCTGACCCCGTGGCGTTCCCTGCTGGCCTCCACGATGGACCAGCCGTGCGGGTGGGTCACCGCGGCCGAGGTGACCGCCGAACCGCACTACCCGAGTGCGGACCTGCTCGTGGCCTGGCTGTCGCAGCGGTTGAACGTGCCGGTGACCCGCAAGGAGTCGCACGGTCCCGGCATCACCGGCGCCAAGCTCAGCACCGAGGACTGCGGCGACATCGAGATCAGGCGGCTGGACGGACGGGTGGCCACCCTGTCGCGTCCCAACCAGCCCGACCAGACCGTCGCGCTGCCGCGCCGCCGCGCCGCCGAGGCCCTCGCCGAGGAGCTGCGCCGGCTCGACGCCGACGAGGTCTACGAGAGCACCGCCAAGCACATGGCCGAGACGTTGGGGCGGTCGGGGGTGAACGCGTGAGCGACGCCGAGGTGATCCTGCACGCCGACGCCGACCTGCTCGCCGCCGCCACGGCGGCGCGGATCGTGACGCGGCTGACCGAGGCCCAGGCGGCACGCGGCTCGGCGTCGATCGTGCTGACCGGAGGCGGCATCGGCACGGCCGTGCTCGCCGCGCTGGCGCGTACGCCGGCGCGCGACGCCGTCGACTGGCGGCGGGTCGACGTGTGGTGGGGGGACGAGCGCTTCCTTCCCACCGGGGACGCCGAGCGCAACGAGACCGGGGCGCGGGCGGCGCTGCTCGACCACATCGACCTCGATCCCGGGCGCGTGCACCCGATGCCCGCCCCCGACGGGCCGGACGGGGACGATCCCGCGGCGGGCGCGCTCCGCTACGCGGCAGAGCTGCGCGCCCGGGCGGAGGCCGGCGGGACGGTTCCGTCCTTCGACGTCTGCCTGCTCGGGGTCGGCCCGGACGCCCACGTCGCCTCGCTCTTCCCGGGGCTGCCGGCGATGAAGGAGCGGGAGCGCACCGTGGTGGCCGTCCACGACGCTCCCAAGCCGCCCCCCACCCGGATCTCGTTGACCCTGCCGGCCATCGCCGCGGCCCGTGAGGTGTGGGCGCTGGCCTCGGGAGAGAGCAAGGCCGAGGCGGTCGGCCTCGCGCTGGGCGGGGCCGGGGAAGTGCCCGCGGCCGCCGTACGCGGCCGCGAGCGCACGTTGTTCCTGGTGGACCGCGCCGCGGCGCGGGACCTGCCGGGGACCGCGCGTCCTTGACCGGTGCGGGGGCCGGGAGCGGGGCTCACGGCCCCCGGGTCAGCGCAGCACCGTGACCTGGGGCAGGTCGCGATGGTCCCGGTGCGCCTGGACGATCCCGGCCAGCGCGGGACGGCCGAGGGCGCGGTAGGCCGCGACGAGCAGCTCGGCCGCCAGGCGCTCGCGGAGGGGGTCGCCCTGCGAGACCCAGTGCAGGTCGCGTCCCAACACGAGCGCCTGGGCGGGGTCGCCCGCCGCGCAGCGGCGGACCGCCTCGGCCGCCGCCGCGGTCACGGCCTCGGGGTCGCCGGTCAGTTCCTCGTAGACGCGGGTGTACCAGTGGTGGTCCTCCGCCCCTTCCTGCGGACCGCGTGGCGGGACCGCTCCCCGAGGGAGGAGGGCGCCGCCCCCGTCCAGGGTCATGACCCGCTCGGGGAGCGGCCGCGCGGCGGGGAGCGTCCGAAGGTAGTCCACCCCCTCGTGGCCGGGGTCGCCCACGCCGAAGGCCACGAGGAGGGCCCGCAGTCCGCGCAGCCGGTTCCGCCGTTCGTCGACGGGCGCGCCGGCCCTCTCCTCGTCGAGGAGGTCGCGCCAGGATCCCTCCAGGTGGGCGCGCACCACCTCCAGCGGTGTCCCCTGGGGGACGCCGACCCCGTCGCCGTCGTCGGTGTGGTATCCGGCCACTCCCGCGCAGGTCCGGCCGTCGTCGAACCACAGGCCGAAGTGCAGCCCGTCGCTACCGCCGTGCAGGAAGGTGACGAACTCCGGCGGGTCGCGGTAGTAGCGCCCGTGCACGCGCACGTCGATTCCGTCCCGGGTCGGCCGGCCGGGCTCCTCCAACAGGTCGGCGACACCGTAGGGGGCGAGGTCCAGGTCCGCGAGCGCCTGCCGGTCCGCGGGCCCCAGGGAGCGCAGGAAGGCCCAGAACTCCCGGAGGGACTCGGGGGGCGTCATCCCCCAGTCCCCTTCGAAGCGTTCACGGAACGCGGGGAACCCCTGCCGGGTCTCCTCCAGGGCCTGGTGGGCGCGGACCTCGGCCGGGGCGGTGGAAGCGGGGGCCACGGGGTTCCTCCTCGTCGACGCGGCGTCGGCCCATCCTAGGAGGGCCGACGACACACCGTCGCCCGGGTTCGGCGCGTGCCGCCGGTCCCGTTCCCGGGGAACGAGACCTCGGGAGGCCGGGGCGAGGGAAGGATGTCCCGGGCGAAGGGGCGAGGCGGGTACGGGCAGCTCGTTTCCGGTCCGGACCTCTCTCCCTCGCCCTCGCGCGTCGCCCCGAAGGCGGAGCGCGCGGTCATCGGGCCGGCGGCACGAGCGAACCGGTGAGCACGACCTCCGTGGGCAGTTTCCTGCTGGCGGGCCGACGCGCCGCTCCCGGCGCCCCGGCCATCTCGACGAGGTCGGCGACGGCCCGGCCCCCCAGCTCCCCCGCGGGGACCCGGACCGCCGAGACCGGGGTGCCCGGCAGGTCGGCGAAGGCCATGTCGTCGGCGGCGGCGACGCTGAGCCGTTCGGGTACCTTGATGCCGCGCCGGCCCAGCTCGTACATCAGCCCGAGGAGGAGCAGGCTGTTGAAGGCCAGCGCGGCGGTGCAACCCGACTCCACGATCTCGGTCGCGGCCGCCGCGCCATCGGCGAAGGCCGGGTAGACGGGGCCCACCACCCTCAGGTCCAGGCCGAGCCGGGCGGCGTGCTCGCCCAGCTCGTCCCGGCGGCGCCGGTCCATCCAGGAGCCGGGCGGACCGGCCAGGTAGGCGACCCGGCGGTGTCCCAGCTCGGCCAGGCGGTCGAAGATCCGCGCCAGTCCGCCGGGGGTGTCCACGGTGAGCGAGGTCAGCCCGTTGACCCTGCGGTTGACGACGACCACGGGTTTGCGCCGGTGCGCGGCGACCAGGTCGCGCGCGGAGCCGACCGGGGAGAGCAGCACGAAGCCGTCCACCTGGTCCCGCAGCTCCCGCAGCACCTCGCCCTCGCGTTCGGCGGCGCCCTCGGTGACCGCGATGATGAGCCAGCGGCCGTGTTCCTCCGCGACGGCCTGCGCGCCGGCGATGATGGCCGCGTAGAAGGGGTTCTCCAGGTCGGGGACGAGCATCGCGAAGAAGCCGGTCCGGCCGGTGGTCAGGGCGCGCGCGGCCGGGTTGGCGCGGAACCCCACCTTCTCGGCGGCGGCGCGGACCCGTTCCAGGGTGCGTGGCGCCACCATCTCCGGCCGGCTCATGGCCCTCGACACCGTCGACGCCGACACTCCGGCGACACGCGCCACGTCCTCCAGCCCGGCCAACCCTCTACCCCTTTGCGTCGTTTTGGCGTTATGTCCGGTATAAGGTTACGCTGTTGCAAGCGCTTGCAGTAGCGCTTGCATATGAATCCCCTGATCAGACGATCAGATCCGCAGACCCCGCGACCCGGTTGCGCCGGGCCGCCAACCTCACGGGGGTGGAATTGTCCCGGCGTGGAACCCTGTTCGCGCTGCTCGTACCCGGTCTGGCGGTACTCCTCTTCGGTTTCCTCTACCCGGTCGCGGCCACCCTGGCCTTCCCACCGGACGGCGACCCCGCCACGGTCGCCCGCGAGACCGGATCGCTGCTGACCGACCCCTACCTGCTCCCGGTGATCGCGCGGACGATCCGCGTGGCCGTGGTGACCACGCTCATCTGCCTGGTCCTCGGCTTCCCGGTCGCCTACCTCATCTCCCGGGTCCCGCCACGCTGGTCGGGCAAGCTCCTGGCCCTGGCGATCTTCCCGCTCATGCTCAACACCGTCGTGCGCACCTACGGCTGGCTCGTCGTGCTCGGCGGCAACGGGCTGCTCAGCAGCCTCACCGAGGGGCTGGGCCTGGGGCCGTCCCGGCTGCTCTACACCGAAACGGCCATCGTCCTCGGCCTGGTCCAGCTCTTCCTGCCGCTGATGATCCTGTCGTGCTACTCCAGCCTGTCCCAGCAGGACCCACGGCTGGAGGAGGCGGCCCGCGGCCTCGGCGCCAGCCCGGGCCGGGCCTTCCGCCAGGTGGTGTTCCCGCTGGCGCTGCCCGGCGCACTGGTCGGCTGCACCCTGGTGTTCGCCGGGGCGGTCACCGCGTTCACCACGCCGCAACTGCTCGGCGGCGCCCGCGAACGCATCCTGTCCACCCTGCTCTACAGCAGGGTCAACGTCAGTCTGGACTGGCCGGCGGCCAGCGCCGTCGCGCTGGTCATGACGGTGCTGGTGCTCGTCGTCAGCGCCCTGTCCAGCCGGCTGAGCGCGAAGGGAAGCACCCAGTGATCCGCCGCCCCCTGCTGTCGCTGCTGACGGCCCTCGCCTTCCTCATCATGCTCGGGCCGGTCGTCATCCTGCTCGGCGTCGCCTTCACCGCGGGCAGCACGCTGACCTTCCCGCCCGAGGGGCTGTCGCTGCGCTGGTTCGCCGCCGCGCTGGACTACCAGCCCTTCATCAGCTCCCTCGGCACCAGCCTCGTCGTCGCGGCGCTGTCCACGGTGCTGGCGCTGGCCCTGGGCGTCCCGGCCACGCTGGCGCTGCAACGAGGACTGATCCCCGGGCGCGGGGTCGTGGAGAACCTCTTCGCCACCCCGATCATCGTGCCCGAGCTGGTTCTCGGCCTGGCCCTGTTCCAGCAGCTCATGGTGGGACTGCAGATCACGGCCCTGGCCACGCTGGTCATCGGCCACACCGTCCTGCTCCTCCCCTACGCGGTGCGGGTGGTCGGGGCGTCGCTGGCACTGTCGGACCCGCGGCTGGAGGAGGCCGCGCGCGGTCTGGGCGCCGGCCCGCTGCGCACCTTCTTCCAGGTGACGCTGCCGGTCATGCGCCCGGGGATCATCTCCGCGGCGATCCTGGCCTTCATCACGTCGCTGAACAACGTGCCGCTGTCACTGCTGCTCACCGGGCCGGGCGTCTCCACGCTGCCCGTCGAGATGCTCAACTACGTCCAGTCCTCGTACGACCCCGTCGTCGCCGCGGTGAGCGTGCTGCTGCTCGCCGCCAGCGTGGCCGTCGCCCTCGTGACCGAACGGCTCGTCGGCTTCAACAAGGTCTTCGGCCGCTAGTGGCCGGGAAGGAGAGCCAGAACATGACCCCCGTGGTCCAGCTCGAATCGGTGAGCCGCGCCTTCGGCCGGTCCCGCGACGCGGTCGCCGCGGTCAGCGACCTCGACCTCGCCGTCCCCCGCGGTAAGTTCACGACCCTGCTGGGGCCGAGTGGTTGCGGCAAGACCACGACCCTGCGGATGATCGCCGGATTCGTCCAGCCCACCTCGGGGCGGATCCTGCTGGAGGGCGCCGACGCGACGAAGACGCCGCCGGAGAAGCGCAACATCGGCATGGTCTTCCAGTCCTACGCGCTCTTCCCGCACATGACGATCATCGACAACGTCGCCTTCGGGCTGCGCGCCCGCGGCCTGGCCAAGACCGAGGTCACCGCCCGGGCCGGCGAGGCGCTGGAGCTGGTCGGCCTGTCCGCGCTGGCCGGACGCAAGCCGGGCGCGCTGTCGGGCGGCCAGCAGCAACGGGTCGCGTTGGCCCGGGCCGTGGCGATCCGCCCCTCGGTGCTGCTGCTCGACGAGCCCCTGTCCAACCTCGATGCCCGGTTGCGCGTCCAGATGCGGGCCGAACTGCGCCGCGTCCAGCGCGAGACCGGCCTCACCGCGATCCTGGTCACCCACGACCAGGACGAGGCGCTGGAACTGTCGGACCACATGGTCATCCTCAACAAGGGCCGCCTGGAGCAGGAGGGCGCGCCACGCGACGTCTTCCCCCGCCCCGCCAGCCGGTTCGTCGCCGACTTCCTCGGCTACGAGAACTTCCCGGTGCTGCCCGGCCACGGGCCGGTGGCGATCCGTCCCGAGCACGTGCGCCTGCTGTCCTCCGGCGAGCCGGAGGATGCCGGCGTGACGCTGGAGGCCACCGTCACCAACGTCACCTACCAGGGCAGCCACTGCGTGGTCGAGGTGAACGCGAACGGTCTCGGCGACGGCACGCGGCTGCTGTGCGCCCACCCCGGGGAGGCCCCCCGGCCCGGCGAGGCGGTGCGGGTGCTGCTGCCCGCCGCCCACCTCGTCACCCTGGGAGAGGACGCGGAGGCCGCGCGATGAGGCGCCCCGTCACCGCGGCGCTCGCCGGTCTGTGCGCCCTGGCCGCCACGGCGACCGCCTGCGCGCCGACCCGCGAGGCCGACACCGACACCCTCGTGGTCAGCACCTTCTCCTTCGCGACCGAACAGTTCATGGAGGTCGTGGCCGAACCGTTCGAGGAGCGGACCGGCATCGAGGTCGTACTGGACACCGGGAACAACGCCACCCGTCTGACCAAGCTGCGCATCAACAAGGAGCGGCCCGACACCGACGTCGTGCTGATCTCCGACTACTACGCGGCCATCGGCAAGGAGATGGGACTGTTCGAGCGGATCGACCCCGAGACCGTCCCCAACATGGCCGAGATCCAGCCGTGGGCGGTCGATCCCGAGGGGTACGGTCCCGCCTACACCTTCCAGCTGCTCGGTCTGATGTACCGGACCGACCTGGTGGAGGAGGAGCCCACCTCGTGGGGGGCGCTGTGGGACCCCGAACACCCGGGCGGGTTCGCGCTGCCCGACATCTCGGTGTCGGCCGGACCGCTGATGGTCCTGGCCACCGGCGAGACCTACGGTTCGGGCCCCACCGACGCCGACACCGGGTTCGAGCGGCTGGCCGCGATCGGCCCGGACGCCCTCCAGTTCTACTCCAGCAGCACCGAGGTCTCCAGCCTGCTGGAACGGGGGGAGATCGCGATGGCCCCGAGCCTGGACAACTTCGCGATGAACGCGGTCGAGGCCGGCCAGCCCATCGGGTTCGCGCTTCCGGAGGAGGGGCGGCTGATGACGGCCAACACCGCCCAGATCGTCAACGGCGCGCCCAACCGGGCCGGCGCCGAGGCCTTCGTCGACTTCCTGCTGGACCCGCAGGTGCAGTCGGAGGTCGCCGAGGTCATCTACGACAAGCCGGTCCACCCCGACGCGCAGGTCACCGATTTGATGACCCGGGTGTCCGGGGAGGCCGCCGTGAACCCGACCGAGGCTGGTTACCACCAGGGCGACCTCGACCTCATCGCCGGCGAACGCTCGTCCTGGCTGGACCGCTTCGTCGAGGAGGTCGCGCGTTGAGCGCCGGACGGATCCCCGTCGTCATCGACTGCGACCCCGGCGTGGACGACGCGATCGCGCTGCTGCTCGCGCTGGCCTCACCGGAACTGCACGTGCGAGGCGTGACCCTGGTCGCCGGCAACACGTCCCTGGCCAACGTCGAGCGCAACGCGGCACAGGTGCTGGACCTGGCCGGCGCGCCCGCGGACCTCCCGCTGGTGCCCGGCCTGGCCGGCCCGGTGGCCCGGATCGAGCGGATCCCCGACGAGCCCATCCACGGGGCGGGCGGGCTGGGCGGCCTGGAGCCATCGGCCACCCCACGCCCCTCCCACGCGGGGCACGCGGTGGACTGGCTGGCCGAACAGGCCCTGGCCGCGCCGGGGGAGCTGACGCTCGTCGCGCTGGGTCCGCTGTCCAACGTCGCGGCGATGCTGGCCCGCCACCCGCAGGCCGGCCCCGCCTTCCGCGAGATCGTCGTCATGGGCGGCGCGGCGTTCGTCCAGGGCAACGTCACCCCCGCGGCGGAGTTCAACTTCTTCGCCGACCCCGAGGCCGCCCGGTACGTGCTGGCGTCGGGGCTGCCGGTCCGCGTGGTGGGGCTCGACGTCACGCGCGCCGCGCTGTTCCCCCTGGAGGAGGCCGAACGGCTGGCCGCGCTGCCCGCGACCGCGGGCGTCGCCGGAAGGCTGCTGCGCGACTTCGCGCTGCGCTACCAGGCGCGTTTCGAGGTGGCCGCGGTCCCGGTCCACGACGCGCTCGCGGTCGCCGCCGTCTCCCATCCCGCCCTTCTCGGCTGGGCCGAGGGAGAGGCCACCGTGGAGTGCGCCGGCGAGGTCACCCGTGGCGCGCTCGTGGCCGACGTCCGCCGTCCGGAGCGGGCGCGCCGCGCCCGCATCGCCCTGTCGGTGGACTCCGCGGCCTTCGTCCGTCTGCTCTGCGAGCGCCTCACCGGCTACGCCCGCTGATCCGCCCACCTATCTGCGAGGAAACCCGCCATGACGCACCCCGAACCTGTCGACCTGCTGCTCCGGGGCGGCCGTGTCGTCTCGGTCCAGACCGGCGAGGTCTGGGCCGCCGACGTCGCGGTCACCGGGGAGAGGATCCGCGCCGTGCTCCCGCCGGGGACGCCGGTGCGCGCGACCGAGGTGATCGACGCGACCGGGCTGATCGTCGCCCCCGGCTACATCGACGCCCACATGCACATCGAGAGCTCGCTCGTCGCGCCCGCCGAGTTCGCGCGGGTGACGCTGCCGCGGGGGACCACCACCGTGCTGGCCGACGCCCACGAGATCGTCAACGTCGCCGGGCGCGACGCCCAGGCCTGGATGATCGAGCAGGGGCGCGCCACGCGGCAGACGATGTGCTGGGCGGTCCCCTCCTGTGTCCCCGCGCTCGACGGGTTCGAGACGGCCGGCGCCCGGCTGGACGCCGCCGACATCGACGAGATGCTCGGCTGGGAGGGCGTGACCACCCTGGGCGAGGTCATGGACTACCGCGCGGTCGTCTCCGGGGATCCGCGGATGCGCGGCATCGTCGAGGCCGCGCAGCGGCACGGGGTGCGTCTGGACGGGCACTGCCCGAACCTCTCGGGGGCCGAGCTCGGCGAGTACCTGTGGGCCGGGATCGACTCCGACCACTGCAAGAACACGCCCGAGGTCGCCCTGGAGAAGGCCCGCCTGGGCATGCTGCTGATGCTCCAGGAGAAGTGCCTGACCCCCGAGGTCGTCGACGCGCTGCTGGGCCTGCCCCACCTGCCCGACCTCTGCCTGGTCACCGACGACGTGGCGGTGGACGCGATCCTGTCCCGCGGCCACCTGGACCGGGTGGGCGCGGTCGCCCTGGAGCGGGGGATGTCCCCCCTGGCCGTGCTGCGCGCGCTCACCGTCCACCCGGCACGCCGGCTGGGCCTGCACGATCGCGGCGTGGTCAGCCCGGGCAAGCGCGCCGACCTCGTGCTGCTGCGCTCCCTCACCGACCTGACCCCCGCGCTGGTCCTCGCCGGCGGTGTGGTCGTCGGGCGTGACGCCCGGCCCGTGCAGGAGGCCGTCCGGCTGGCCGACAACCCGTTCTCCGGGACGGTGCGCCTGGACGCCGAGGCGGTGGAGGCCGCCGTGTGGCGGGTGGACCTGCCCGACGGGGAGCACGCCTTCCGCGCGATGCGGGTCAACACCGTCGACACCTACACCGAACCGGACGAGGTGGTGCTGCCGGTGCGTGACGGGGTCGTGGAGTGGGAGGGGCGGACCGCGGTCGTGGCGGTCCTCGAGCGGCACACCGGCAGCGGCCGGGCCTCCTTCGCCCCCGTCACCGGTCACGATCTGGGGGTCGGCGCCTTCGCCACCACCTACGCCCACGACAGCCACAACCTCACGGTGATCGCGACGGCCTCGGCCGCGCTGCGGGAGGCGGCGGGCACGGTGGTCGCGGCCGGCGGCGGGATGTGCGCGGTGCGCGAGGGGCACCCCCCGGCGACGCTGGAGCTGCCCGTGGGCGGGGTGATGTCGGACCGCTCCGCGGAGGAGGTGGCGGCGGCCTCCGGCGCGGTCCGCGGCGCGCTGGAGGCGTGGGGCTGGCACAACCGCAACGTCTTCATGAGCGTCTCCACCCTCACCCTCCCGGTGTCCCCGCAGGTCAAGATCACCGACCGGGGGCTGGTGCGGGTGGTGGAACGCGCCTGGGAGCCGGAGACGGTCGGCGGGTCCTGACCGCACGGCAAACGGGTTGCCGGGCGGCCGGACGCCCGGCGATCATGGACCGGCCCACCCCCGCGACGTCCCCACGAGGTGCCGGTGAAACCGATCGTCCTGCTCGACGCCCCCTCCAACCTGGGTCTGCGCCCTCCCGAGGAGGGGGCGGTGCCCGGTTGCCACAAGGCCCCCGGCGCGCTGCGCGACCAGGGGTTGCTCACCCGGCTCGGCGCGCGTGACGCCGGTGTGGTGACGCCACCGCGCTATCGGGCGGCCTGGACGCCGGGCGTCGTCCGCAACGAGGAGGCGGTCGCCGGCTACACCCGCTCCCTGGCCGACCGGATCTCCACGATCCTCGGGGAGGGCGGGTTCCCGGTCGTGCTGGGCGGCGACTGCAGCATCCTCCTCGGCGCGGCCCTGGCCCTGTCCGGGAAGGGCGGGCACGGGCTCGTCTACCTCGACGGGCACCTGGACTACCGCCATCCCGGCAACAGCGACGAGGTGGGCGCCTGCGCGGGTGAGGGCCTGGCACTGGTCACCGGCCACGGCGGTGTCCTCGCCGAGCTGGGCGGCTCCCGGCCCTACTTCGCGCCCTCCCGAGTCGCCGCCCTGGGGTTTCGCCCTGGTGACGAGGACGAGGCCGAGGTCGCCGGGGCGGGGGCCACGCTGCTCCCCGCCCCCGCGGTGGGCGAGGATCCGGCCGCGGCCGCGGCGGCCGCGTTGACGGCGGCGGCCGGCCCCGACGGAACCGGGGCGTTCTGGATCCACCTCGACGTCGACATCGTCGACGCCGCGCTGCTGCCGGCGGTGGACAGCCCCGAGCCCGACGGCCTGGACTGGGACCAGCTCGCCGACCTGCTGGCCGCGCTGGTGGCCGCGCCGGGGGCGACCGGCCTGGACCTGACCATCTACGACCCCGACCTCGACCCGTCGGCGCAGGGGGCTCGCGCGCTGGTCGACGTCCTCGCGCGGGCGCTCTCCCGGGGATGAGGCGTCGTCCCCCGGCGATCGCCGCGCCCCTCCCGAAGGGTCGGAAGGGTGAGGGGAACGACCCCGCCGGGTTCCCGATTCCGGTGGACCACGCCCCACGGGTGCGCTATCCAATTGATCATGAACGAACTCAACTGCCCCAAATGCCCGGGTTCCCTCACCCGGCAGAACCTCGTCGGCGTGACCGTGGACCAGTGCCAGAAGTGCCGCGGCATCTTCCTCGACCGCGGCGAGCTGGAACAGCTCCTGGAGGCCGAGCACCGCTGGAGCCGCGGCTACGAGACCGGCGCCGAGTACCGGGGCGGCCGGCGCCGCCGCGAGGAGGCCCCCGAGATCGCCTACGCCCAGGACGACGACTACCAGGGCGAACGTCGTAGGCGCCAGAAGAGCTTCCTGGACGAGATCTTCGACTGACCCCCTCACGTCGGGCGCCGCGCGGCGCCCGACGCTCACCTCCCCGCGGACGGCGCGGGGAGGCCGCCGAGGTCCCGCGGCGCGGGAAGCGGGCCGCGCCTCCCGGCCTCCGGCACCGGCCGGCGGCCGCGCTCGTCCGCCCCTTCCCCCGCCCCGCGCCGGAGGGTCCACCACGCCGCCGGCCCCTGTCTCGCGGTACCGGTTTCCAGCTGATCGGCAACCCGTCTCGGTATCCGGCCGGAATTCGGTGCGCACGGAGATCCCCGCCGGCAGCGGCCGGAGGCGGTTTTCTTCCTTGCTCGTTCGGGAGCGCTCCCGCACACTCGTCAACGGACCGTAAGGCCGCGAGAACAGGGGACACCGACGTGACCGCTCCCAATCCGCCCGCCGTCCAGCTCTACACGCTCCGCGATCGCCTCGCCCAGGACCGGGCCGCGACCCTGCGCGCCGTGGCCGGCCTCGGCTACCGCGCCGTCGAACCCTTCGACGTCGTCACCGACCCCGCCGGACTCCGCGCCGACCTCGACGCCGCCGGACTGACCGTGTGCTCGGTCCACGCCCCGGCACTGGACCCCGACACGCGCGACGCGGCGTTCGCCGGCGCGACCACGGTCGGAGCCGACACCGTCATCGTCCCCTTCCAGCCCCCCGAGCGCTTCCTCGACGCCGCCGCCCTGCGGGACCTGGCCGCCGACCTCAACGCGGCCGCCGCCGCGGCGCGCCGGCGCGGTCTGCGGCTCGGATACCACAACCACGACTTCGAGCTCTCCACCCGGATCGACGGCCGGCCCGCGCTGGAGGCGCTCGTCGACCTGCTCGACCCGGACGTCCTGTTGGAGGTGGACGTCTACTGGGCGGCCGTGGGCGGCGTGGCGGCGCCTCCCCTGCTCGAACGGCTCGGTGACCGGGCACGCTACCTGCACGTCAAGGACGGCCCCGTCAACAGGGAGGAGCCGATGACGGCGGTGGGCTCCGGCCGCATGCCGATCGCCCGGGTCCTGGCCGCCTCACGGGCCGAGTGGCACATCGTCGAACTCGACCACTGCGCCGGGGACGTTCTCACCGCCGTCGGTGACAGCCTGGACTGGCTGGTCCGCAACGACCTCGCCGGCGTGGGAGAGGCGTGATGGGCGTCGGCGTCGCCGTGGTCGGCTGCGGCACCATCAGCGTGGAGTACCTGCGCAACCTCACCTCGTTTCCCGATCTCGACGTGCTCGTCTGCGCCGACCTCGATCCCGAGCGGGCGCGCGCCCGCGCCGAGGAGCACGGCGTGCCCGTGTGGGGCCCGCCCGAGACCGCCTACACCCACCCCGACGTCGAGATCGTCGTCAACCTGACCATTCCCGCGGCCCACGCCGAGGTGTCCCACGCCGCGATCGCCGCGGGACGGCACGTGTGGAGCGAGAAACCCCTGACCACCGACCCCGAGTCGGCCCGGACCCTGCTGCTCCGCGCCGCGGAGGCGGGCGTCGCCGTGGGATGCGCCCCCGACACCGTTCTGGGCGCCGGCGCCCAGAGCGCGGCGCGCCTGGTCGCCGACGGGCGGATCGGCGTCCCCGCGACCGCGCTGACGCTGATGCAGACCCCCGGACCGGAGTCGTGGCACCCCGACCCGGAGTTCCTGTTCCGGCGCGGGGCCGGCCCCCTGTTCGACATGGGTCCCTACTACCTGACCCTGCTGGCCTGGCTGTTCGGCCCGGTGACACGGGTGGCGGCCGTGGGCCGCAGGAGCCGGACCCACCGCACGATCGGGTCGGGACCGCGGGCCGGAAGCGTCTTCGAGGTCGAGGTGCCCACGCACGTGTCGGCGCTCGTGGAGTACCGGGACGGCCCGGCCGCCACCATGGTGATCTCCTTCGACTCCCCCCTGTTGCGGGCCGGCTTCGTCGAGGTGACGGGGAGCGAGGCGACCTTGGAGGTGCCCGACCCCAACCGGTTCGACGGGACGCTGCGGCTGCGTCCCCCGTTCAGCGACGACTGGAGCGCGTTGCCCAGCACCGGCACCACCGCCACCCGCGGCATCGGCGTGCTGGAGCTGGCCCGCGCGGTCCGCGCCGGCGCGTCCCCGCGCGCCTCGGGGGAGGTGGCGCTGCACGTGCTGGAGACGATGCACGCGATCCACACCTCCATCGACAGCGGCGAGTTCGTCACCGTGGAGAGCGGGTTCTCCGCTCCCACTCCGTTGCCCGAGGACTGGGACCCCTTCGCCCGGACGCTGTGAGAACCGGCTCCCCGGTGCGCCCGGCCCGCCGTCCCCCCACCTGAGGGGACGGCGGGCCGGCCTCATCTCCCCTGGTCGAGCGCGAACACGCCAACGGCGTCATAGGCGTGCCAGGATCCGGAGTTCTTGGTGATCGCGACGGCGTTCTCGCCGACCGCGAACTCCTCCGCCGGCAGTTCCAGCTCCACGAACGAGGGGCGCAGCGCGGTTCCGGGCACGGTGGCGTCGCCCTCCAGGGACCCGCGGGTGCCGCCGCCGCGGAACTCCACCTCGGTGACCTCGGTGCCGTTGACCGAGATCGTCGCCGTGCCGGCCAGGGAGGCGTGGGTGTCGATGAGCCAGATGGCCAGTCCCAGCCGGCGCGCCTCCTCCTCCAGCGAGAAACGCAGCCGGAAGGTGTGCCGCGTCCGCCCGCCCCACGCGTCGGAGGGGCCCGGGTGGAGGTAGCTCCAGTCACGGGCGGGGTCGCTCGTGCCGTAGGTGAAGTCCACGCCGTTGGGGAAGGCGGTGCGGTAGCCGCTCTGTCCCCCCGAGGGGGCCAGGGCCAGTTCCAGGCTCTTGGAGTCGAACTCCCCGACCTGCGCGATGGGTGTCCCCGTCACCACCATGGAGGCGGTCGAGGTGCCCGCCACCGCCCTGGAGGGACGACTGCGCCGCCCCGCCGCGTCCACGGTGACGATGCTGTAGTACCTCGTCACCGCCTCGGGGCCGAGGGTGTCGTGGGTGAACCTGCCGTAGACGGTCTTACCGATCAGCGTCTCCGCGGAGAGGTCCACCTCGGCGCTGTGCGAGGCGTGGATCGCGTAGTGGTCGACCAGGGGCTCCCAGTCGGTGAGCTCCCACGTCAGGTCGATCGCGCCGATCCGGCCCTGGGTGCTGAGACCGTCGACGGTCGGGGGCTTACGGCTCACTGTGCTCCTCCCACCACCTGCTCCAGACCGGGACGGCCGGCCTCCGTGACGAACCGGGCGGCCGTGCTGACCTTTCCGTTGTCGTCCGATTCGATGTGGTCGATGACCTTGAAGTCCGACGTCACCGCTTCCCTCGTCATCTCGACCTGGACGTAGCCGCGCCGGGCGTTGTAGAGCCGGACGTGGGGGTTGCCCAGCCAGATGGGGGCCAGGTTGTCGCTGTCGGCGCCGTCCCCGTCGGAGGCGATGGAGGTCGTCACCAGCTCGGTGCCGATCGTCGCGGAGTCCGGGTCGGTGAAGTCGGCCTTGAGTTCGGCCGCGGCGTGCCGATGGATGTCACCGGTGAGCACGAGCGGGTTGGCGACCTTGTGCCGGGTAAGCGTGTCGAACAGGCGCTGCCGGTTGGCGCTGAACCCGTCCCACTGGTCCATGCTGTAGGTGACACCGGCGCCGGTGTTGCGGTCGATGGAGGCCATGACGACCTGCTGGGCCATGACGTTCCAGGTGGCGTCGCTGCGGCGGAGCCCCTGGTAGAGCCACTCCTCCTGCTCGGTGCCCAGGATGGAGCGCTGCGGGTCGGTGTGTTCGCCTCCCGGCGTTCCGCCGTCCGAGGGGACATCGTCGCGGTACTGGCGGGTGTCGAGCACGTTGAACTCGGCGAGCCGTCCGTACCTGACCCGGCGGTACAGCCGCATGTCGGGGCCGCTGGGCAGGGAGGTCTTGCTCAGCGGCTGGTTCTCGTACCAGGCGCGGTAGGCGACGGCGCGGCGGCGCAGGAAGTCCTGCGGGCCGACGCCGTACTGGGAGACCTCGTCGGCGTAGTTGTTCTCCACCTCGTGGTCGTCGGTGGTGACCAGCCACGGCGCGCGGGCGTGCGCCGCCTGGAGGTGGGGGTCGGATTTGGTGAGGGCGTAGCGGAGCCGGTACTGCTCGAGCGTGATGGTCGCCGCCGCGTGCGCGGTACCGAGCTCCCCCGTTCCCTGCCGCCACAGGTTGGCCGGGGTGATGCCGTACTCGTAGATGTAGTCGCCGAGGAAGAGGACGAGGTCGAGGTCCTGCTCGGCCATGTCGCGGTAGGCCGTGTAGTGGCCGTGGTACCAGGCCTGGCAGGAGGCCATGGCGAAGGTGATCGATCCGGTGCGCCCCCTGCGGGAGGGGGTGGTCCTGGTGCGTCCGACCGGGCTGATCTCGCGCCCCGCGCGGAACCGGTAGAAGTACTCCCGGTCGGGGTCCAGACCGTTCACCTCGGGGTGTACGGAGTGGGCGAGTTCGGCGGAGGCGACCGCCCGCCCGCGACGGACGATCCTGCGGAAGGACGCGTCCTCGGCCACCTCGTACTCGACGGTGATGTTCCTTTGGGGCATGCCACCGTGCCCGTCCTCCGCGAGTGGTTCGGGCGCCAGGCGGGTCCACAGGACGAAACCGTCCGGGGTGGGGTCACCCGAGGCGACCCCGAGCCGGAAGGGGTCGGCGGGGACACGGGAGGAGAGCGGGGCTGCGTGTGTCGGGGCGCCTGTTCCCAGAGCGAAGGCTGCCGTGCTGATCCCGGTGAGGGTGAGAAAGGTACGTCGGGATGGCGGGATGGGAGAGGTGTGTGGAGCCATGCATCGTTTCCGTCCACTCGGGGATGCGGCGGCCTCGATACTCAGAGTCCCGGTTTGACTCCGAATTGCGGCCAGATGTTGCACAGGTGGACTCTCTCCGACAACTCCCGCGAACACCACCCCTTTCGTCACGAAAAAACATGAAGAAACATGAAGCGCCTGCGTCCCGGTGGACGCAGGCGCTCTTGGACGTCGGCGCTCGTCAGGCGGCCGCCCCGGCGGGGGCATGACGCTTGCGCCCCCAGGGCAGCAGCCGGTCAAGGGTGAGGGAGCCTCCCGCGAAACCGAGCGCCAGGCCCGCGGCGCCCAGGACGAGCGGCAGTTCGTACCCGCCGAGCAGCGGGTCGCCGACGTGGGCGAAGACGTAGGCGGCCGCCATCTGGGCCGCGAGGAGGACCCCCACCACCGGCAACGCGAAGCCGACGACCAGGGCGATCCCTCCGGCGAACTCGATCAGGATGGCGACCAGCGCCGCCACCTCCGGAAGCGGAATCCCCATTCCGGCGAACATCTGGGCGACACCATCGGGACCGGTGGCGATCTTCTGCCATCCGTGGGCGGCGAAGACCAGGCCGACGGCGACCCGTCCGATGAGCAGCGCGACGTCGGCGAGCGTGTTCCGTTCGTTCATCGTCTGAACCCTCCGAGGTTGACTGGAGCGATCCCGGCGGGAACAGGAGTGTGCGGCGTCCACCCAACCGAGAAGCAGGAAGTATCTTCCTGGAAAAATATAACCTATGAGCGACCCGCCGGCCACGCCTCGCATTCACGAATAAACGAATGTGACACGGAACGCCTTCACCTCACGTCCTTCCCACCATGAACACGCCCCGCTTTCGCTAGGCTCACCCAGACGACCACGGCCGTTCATGCACCGTGCACCCTTTTCGGTCCCGCGCCGCCCATTCGAACGCGTGTATGATTTTGGCGCCAGTATCCACCCCGACTACCGAAGGGAAGCCACTGCCGTGGTCACCGAGGTCTTCACGCGCAAATACTGCGATCCGCACGCCGTCCGGGACGAGAAGGTCGAGGCGACTGAGGTCATCCAGTTCGCCTGGGACGGCGCCGTGCGCGAGGTCGACGCTTGCAGCGACTGCAAGAAGGAGTACGACACCCGCTTCGAGCCGCTGTTCGACTACTCCCGCCCGGTGAAGAAGCGCCGCGCGACGACCAAGCCCAAGACCGAGGACAGCGCCCCCAAGGCCGACTCCCCCGCCTCCTCCGAGGAGAGCCCCGCCGCCGAGCCGGCCGACGCCTGAGCATCGCCCTCACCGGCGACCTCAGCACGGGATCCGGCGCGGCCTCGACCGCCCGCCCTCGACCGGCGATGATCCCGTGACGCGGACGTGACCGCGGTGCCACCGCGCCACGCCTCCGCCACACCGACGCGCGGATGAGACCCCACGGCCGGCGCCCCACCGGGGCGCCGGCCGTTTCGCGTGGGCGAGCCCCCGGCGCGGTCTTCACCTCACCTAATCGGGGCACGTGATCTTCCCCGCGTTCGGCCGTCTTTCCCGCGAGGATTCCCCGCCGTCCGCACCTCCTCCACCCCCGCCTCCCCATCCCCTGTCCGACAGGCGATGGCGCCGATACGCCCGGGTTCGACCGGACCACGGCCGCGACGCTACGCAAGTGAGTGATCACATGTTGTACTGATATTTTCGGTCAACAGGTTGATTTTGCGGCAACAGTGCTTCACGTCGGACTTTAGTAAACCTTTCGGATGGGAGTATGCTCGCGCGGCACATCGATCTCGCTACACGGCCTCACGAGGGCCGGCAACGGGGGCTGGAGTCTGTCATTGAGCATCTGGCGCACGAAAAGCATCGAGCAGTCCATCAGGGACACCGACGAACCGGGGCACCGGCTCCGTAAGGACCTCACCGGATTCGACCTCATCGTCTTCGGTATCGGCGTCATCATCGGCACGGGCATCTTCGTCGTCACCGGACGACAGGCGGCGGTGAACGCCGGACCCGCGATCGTGGTGTCGTTCCTGATCGCCGGCCTGGTCTGTGCCCTGGCCGCCATGTGCTACGCGGAGTTCGCCTCGACCGTCCCCGTCGCGGGGAGCGCCTACACCTTCGGTTACGCCAGCCTGGGCGAGTTCGTCGCCTGGATCATCGGCTGGGACCTGGTCCTGGAGTTCACCCTGGCGGCCTCGGTCGTCGCGGTCGGCTGGTCGGGCTACGCCGGAGACCTTCTGGGCGTCCCCACTTCCCTGACACTGGACAACGGCTACTCCGTCAACTTCGGGGCGATGTTCATCGTCATCCTCCTGGGTGTGCTGGGGCTGCTCGGGACCAAGCTGTCCGGCCGGATCTCCGCGGTGATCGTCGCGATCAAGGTCGGGATCGTCCTGTTCATCATCGTCGTCGGCATGTTCTACGTGAAGACGGCGAACTGGGTCCCGTTCGTGCCGCCCGCACAGCCGGCCCCCGCCGAGACCGACTCGATCGGCCACACCCCGCTCACCCAGGTCCTGCTGGGCCTGGAGCCCAGCCAGTTCGGCCTGTGGGGCGTCATCGCCGCCGCATCGGTCGTGTTCTTCTCCTTCATCGGGTTCGACATCGTCGCGACGACGGCCGAGGAGACGAAGAACCCCAAGCGCGACATGCCCATCGGCATCTTCGGGTCGCTGATCATCGTCACGGTCCTGTACATGGCCGTCGCCGCCGTCGTCACCGGCATGCGCCCCTACTCCGAGCTGAACTCCGACGCCCCGCTGGCGGAGGCCTTCCGCGCGGTCGGCGCGGACTGGGCCGGGACGCTGATCTCGCTGGGAGGCGTCATCGGCATCACCACCGTCATCCTGGTGCTGATGATGGGACAGTCGCGGGTGGCCTTCGCGATGTCGCGTGACGGTCTGCTGCCGCGCGGCCTGTCCAAGACGCACCCGCGCTTTGGGACCCCCTACATCATGACGATCATCACCACCGTCGCCGTGGCGGTCCTGGCCGGTTTCGTGCCGATCGCCGCCCTGGAGGAGATGGTCAACATCGGGACGCTCTTCGCCTTCGTGGTGGTGTCGATCGGGGTGATCGTGCTGCGCCGGACCCGTCCGGACCTGCCGCGCTCCTTCCGGGCCCCGTTCGTCCCGGTCCTGCCGATCATCGCCGCGCTGGCCTGTGTCTGGCTGATGCTCAACCTGACCGTGGACACCTGGATCCGGTTCATCGTGTGGATGGCGATCGGCGTCGTCGTGTACTTCGCCTACGGCCGCCGCAAGAGCCTGCTGGCCCAGGCGGACCAGAAGTCCACCACGGACGGTGCCGGCACCGCCTGACCGCTACCTCGTTCCCGGAGGCCGGCCCCGCCCCTGGCGGGCCGGCCTCCGGTGGTTTCAGCGCCGGACGTCCGGCGTGCTCCGCCCCGCCGCCCCGGCCTGGGTCATCAGCGTCATGAGGCGTCCCGGCCGGCGGGAGACGACGGTGCCGGCGACGGGCAGGCGGGCCTGGACCACCCCCTCCACCGGCGGGCGCAGCGTCGCGCCGAGGCGTCGCATGATCCGCTGCATCGGCAGGTTGGCCGCGGCGATCTCGGCCCGCACCTCCGCCAGGCCCCAGTCGGCGGCGATGGCGGTGAGCGCCCGGGCCAGGCTGGTCCCCACGCCGTTGCCCTGCCAGGAGTCCTCCACGAGGAAGGCGACCTCGCCCACCCCCGGGTCCAGGGTGTACATGAGGTGGGCCAGGGCGACCGGTTCCCGGGCCCGCGACGGGCGGGCGGCCAGGGTCAGCCCGCGGTCGGGGTCGCAGAAGACGTCGAGCATCCGGGGGGCCAGCTCGCGCAGGCTGGAGAAGTAGCGGCGCCGGGTCGTCTCCGGCGTGCAACGGCGGTGCAACCGCTGCACCGCGTCGGCGTCGGCGCCGCCCACTTGGTGGACGAACAGCTCGATGCCACGGTGGGTGACCATCGACCCGTTGGTGGGAGCGGGCCCGGTCGGCGGCAGCACCGAACGGACCAGGGCGTCGGCCCGGGCCGACTCGGTCCAGGTGAAGGGGCGGTCGGCGCGCCTGAGCCGCACCCCGCGCAACGGCCCCACAGGGACGACCAGCGTCGTCTCCGGCTCCTCGGGGAACTCCGCGACCGGACGGCCCGGGTTGGTCCAGGAGGCCTCGTCGGCGAGCAGGAGTTCGCGCAGCGCTTCGGGGAGCAGGTTGGGGGTCGAGCGCAGCCGGGCGGTGAGCAGCAGGGCCCGGGTGACGTCGTCGCCCACCTCGCGCGGGTGGGCCGCGACGGCGACGACGCTGTCGGTGACGCTGCGCCGGGCCACCTCGGCCAGCATGGCCCTGTGGTCGTCGCGGACGTCCACCACGAACTCGTCGACGACGCCGGCCGCGTCGGCGTGGATCGACAGGCCCACGACGTTGCCCCCGTGCGCCGCCATGGCGTCCACGACATCGGCGAGTTGGCCGGGTCGGTCCTCGACGACGGTCCGGATGCGCCACAGGCTCATGTCTTCCCCTCGGTCGGTGGCCACGCCCCGAAGAGGACTTCCGCCCTTTTCGATGGCTTTCGTCGTGCCATGTCCAAGGATGAGCGGACAAGGTTTCCACGGCGCTACGGCGGTGTTAGGGCCTGTTTCCCGTGTCGGTTCGCCGATCGGACGGGGCCTCACGCCCGGCCGGCGACCCGCTCCCCGTCCTTCCAGACCGCCGCGACCTGGGGGACTCCCGGCCGGTAGGCGAGGTAGAGCGGGTCGGGGGCCTCCAGCAGCACCAGGTCGGCGCGGGCGCCCACCCGCAGATGCCCGATGTCGTCACGGCGCAGCGCCCGGGCGCCTCCCTCGGTGGCGGCCCACAGCGCCTCGTCCGGGGTCATGCGCATCTCGCGCACGGCCAGGGCGATGCACAGCGCCATGCTCGTGCTGAAACAGGAACCGGGGTTGCAGTCGGTGGCCAGGGCGACGGTCGCGCCCGCGTCCAGCAGGGCCCGCGCGTCCGGATAGGGGGCGCGGGTGGAGAAGTCCACGCCGGGCAGCAGGGTCGCCACGGTCGAGGAGGCCGGATCCGCGAGCGCGGCGATGTCGGCGCCGTCGAGGTAGGTGCAGTGGTCCACCGAGGCGGCCCCGAGCTCCACGGCGAGACCGACCCCCGGCCCCGGGCCGAGCTGGTTGCCGTGGACCCGGGCGAGCAGCCCGTGTTCGCGCCCGGCGGTCAGCACCCGCCGGGCCGCCTCCTCGTCGAACGCGCCCCGCTCGCAGAACACGTCGATCCAGCGGGCGTGTGGCGCGCAGGCCCGCAGCATCGGCCCGGTGACCAGATCGACGTAGCCCGCGGGGTCGGCGGCGTACTCCTGGGGCACGACGTGGGCGCCGAGGAAGGTCACCTCCTCGGTGAGGCGCGCCGCCACGCGCAGCGCGCGTTCCTCGTCGGCGACGGTCAACCCGTAGCCCGACTTGATCTCCAGGGTCGTGGTCCCCTGGGCGCGGGCCTCGCCCAGCAGCTCGGTGGCCCTGGCGAGAAGGGCGTCGTCGGAGGCGGCGCGGGTGGCGGCCACCGTGGACCGGATGCCACCCGCCTCGTAGGCGCGCCCCTCCATCCGCGCCGCGAACTCCGCGCCGCGGTCGCCCGCGAACACGATGTGGGAGTGGCTGTCGACGAAGCCCGGCACGACGCAGCGCCCGGCCGCGTCCACCCGCGCATCGGCGGCCGGAGCGCGGCCGGCCGGCCCCGTCCAGGCCACCCGCCCCTCCTCGACGACCAGCGCGGCGTCAAGGATCCGCCCCAGCCGCCCCTCCCCCGCCCCGGGGTCGTTGGTGACGAGCACGCCGATCCGGTCGACGAGCAACGATCGGGGGACAGGGGTCGACGTGGTGGTCATGCGTGTACCTCCTTGATCGCGGCGTCCAGAAGCTCGGCGGCGTCGGGGATCATCGTGTGCCGGCCGTCTCGGACGATCCAGCGCCCGTCCGCCATGACGTGGCGGACGTCGGCCGAGGTCGCGGCGAACACGGCGGCCTCGGCGGCGCGCGCGGGATCCGTCCCGGCCAGCCGGACGCCGTCGAGGTCGAGGACGACGAGGTCGGCTCGCGCCCCCGGCCGGATCACGCCGGCCGGCGGCTCCCCGTGCCGCGTCCAGCCCAGCGCGGCGTGCCCGGAGGCCATGGCCGCCCGGCCCAGCTCTGCGGCGCGCAGCGTCCCGCGCCGTCCGGTGCGCAGCCGCTCGTGCAGCTCCACCGCGCGCATCTCCTCGAACATGTCGATCTGGGCGTGGGCGTCGGTGCCCAGCGTGAGACGGACCCCGGGGTCGCCGCCGGCCCCGGCGACGAGGTCCGCCGTGCGCGGCAGGCCGTCGGCCAGGTCGCGTTCGGTCGTCGGGCACAGGCACACCGTCGTCCCCGAGGCCCGGATCGCTCCCACGTCGCTGTCGGTGAGATGGGTGGCGTGCACCAGGGTGGTGGCGGGCCCCAGCGCGCCGGCGTCGGCGAGCACTCCCGCGGGGGTGAGGCCGGTGGCGGCCCGGCACGCCTCGTTCTCGGCCGGCTGTTCCGAGAGGTGGACGTGCAGCGGCGCGTCGGCCGCGCGCGCCCATTCGACCACGACGGGGATCTGGGCGCGGGGGACCGCGCGCACCGAGTGCACCGCGGCCCCCACGCGGGCGTGGCCGCCCTCGGGACGCAGCCGGGAGACCCGTTCGGCCCAGGCGTGGGCGTCACCGTCGCCGAACCGCTCCTGGGGCCCCGCCAAGGGCAGGTGGCGTCCGTCGGGCCCCAGGCCGCCGGTCAGGTAACAGGTGTCGAGCAGGGTGATGCGGATGCCGGCGTCACCCGCCGCGGCGACGAGCGCGAGCGCCATCGCGTTGGGGTCGTCGTAGCGGGTCCGGTCGGGTCCATGGTGCAGGTAGTGGAACTCCCCCACGCAGGTGATCCCGGCCAGGGCCATTTCGGCGTAGACCGCGCGGGCGAGCCGATGGTAGGAGTCCGGGGTGAGCCGGGCGGCGACCCGGTACATCTGCTCGCGCCAGGTCCAAAACGACCCGGTGCCCCCATGGGTGCGTCCGCGCAACGCCCGGTGGAAGGCGTGCGAGTGGACGTCGGCCATGCCCGGAAGCGTCAGGCCGGCCAGCCGTGGGACACCGGGCGGGGCGGGCACCCCCGTGGTGACGTCGGCGATCAGGCCGTCGGCTCCGACGTCGACGAGCACGGCCGACTCGATCGGGTTCTCCCCCTGCCCGCTCCACGCCCACGCGCACCAGTAGCGGGCGCCGGGGCCCGCGCGGCCGGTCATCCCGTACCGGCCAGGTCGGCGAGGACGTCGGCCAGCGCCACCACCCCGGCGTGCACGTCGGCCCGTTCCGCGCTCTCCTCGGGGGCGTGGGAGACCCCGGTGGGATTGCGCACGAACAGCATCGCCGTGGGCACGGCGGCGGCGAGCACGCCCGCGTCGTGGCCGGCCCCGGTGGCCAGCACCGGAGCCGGTCGGGCGCCCCCGACGATCGCGGCGACGCGGTCCCGCAGATCGGTCTGGAACTTCACGATGGGGGTCAACGACTCCTGGTAGCTGGCCAGCGCGACACCGTGCTGGACCGAGCTGCGCCGCGCGACCTCGTTGACGTGTTCGACGAGCGCGCGCAACGTCACGTCCTCGGGCGCCCGGGCGTCCAGCCAGGCGCGCACCCGGGAGGGGATGGCGTTGGTCCCGTTGGGGGTCACCTGGACCCGTCCGATCGTCGCGACCGCGTCGTAGGCCTCGGCGCCCGAACGGGCGGCGAGCACGGTTTCGGCGAACGGCAGCATGGGGTCGTTGCGGTCGGCCAGCCGCGTGGTCCCGGCGTGGTCGGCCTGCCCGGTGAAGTCCAGCCGCCAGCGTCCGTGCGGCCACACCGCGCCGGCGACCCCGACGGGCGCGTCCAGTCCCGCCAGCGCGCGGCCCTGTTCGATGTGGAGTTCCACGAACGTCCCGATCAGCGCGAGACGCTCGGGGTCGGCGCCGATCCGTTCCGGGTCGACCCCGGCTCTGGCCGCCGCCGAGGCCCAGGTGACGCCGTCGGCGTCGGCGAGGCCGCGGGCGCGCTCGGGCGCGATGGCACCGGTCAGCAGCCGGCTTCCCAGGCAGGGGACCCCGAAGCGGGCCCCCTCCTCCTCGACGAAGACGGTGACGGCGATGGGCCGGGAGGGGGTGAACCCCCGTTCCTTGAGCAGGTCGACGGCCGCCAGGGCACCGGCCACTCCAAGGGGCCCGTCGAAGGGGCCCCCGTCGGGCACCGAGTCGAGGTGGGAGCCGGTGACGACGGCGCCGGGAGCGGGCTCGCCCCACCAGGCCCACAGGTTGCCGTTGCGGTCGGTCTCCACCCTCAGCCCGCGCGCGCGGGCCTCGGCGGTGAACCAGGCGCGGGCCTCGGCGTCGGCGGGGGTCCAGGAGAAACGCCGGTAGCCGCCCCCCGCGCGGTTCCGGCCGATGGGGTGCAGTCCGCTCCACAGTTCGTCGAAGGTCGTGCTCACTCGGGTGTCTCCTCGTCGTCTTCCCCACGGGGTTGCTCTGGCAGTGTCCCGCGTCGGAACCGCCGCGGTCCGACCGGCGGGGGTGGTGTCGCCCTCTCCGCCGGTCGGCCGGGTCGCGCGCCGTTGGACGAGCCGCTCACCCCTCGCGCATCGGTGCCCGTAGCCCATGCCGCCGCGCGGTCTCCTCCGCCTGGGGGTAGCCCGCGTCGACGTGGCGCAACACCCCGGTCGCCGGGTCGTTGGTGAGGACCCGTTCGAGCTTGGCCGCGGCGAGCGCGGTCCCGTCCGCGACGCTGACCTGGCCGGCGTGGACGGAGCGGCCCATGCCCACCCCGCCGCCATGGTGGATCGACACCCACGACGCCCCCGAGGCGGTGTTGACCAGCGCGTTGAGCAGCGGCCAGTCGGCGATCGCGTCGGAGCCGTCCAGCATCGCCTCGGTCTCGCGGTAGGGCGAGGCGACCGATCCCGTGTCGAGGTGGTCGCGGCCGATCGCCAGGGGCGCGCCCACCTCGCCGGCGGCGACGAGCTCGTTGAAGCGCAGGCCGGCGGCGGCCCGCTCGCCCTGGCCGAGCCAGCAGATGCGGGCGGGAAGCCCCTGGAAGGCGACCTTCTCCCTGGCCAGGCGGATCCACCGGGCGAGCGGCTCGTTGTCGGGGAACAGGTCGAGCACGGCCTGGTCGGTCCGCGCGATGTCGGCCGGGTCCCCCGACAGGGCCACCCACCGGAACGGTCCCTTCCCCTCGCAAAACAGCGGCCGGATGTAGGCGGGGACGAAGCCGGGGATCTCGAACGCCCGGTCGTAGCCGGCGCGCCGGGCCTCGTCGCGGATGGAGTTGCCGTAGTCGAACACCTCCGCCCCCGCGTCGCGGAAGCCGACCATCGCCTCGACGTGCGCGGCCATCGACTCGCGGGCCCGGCGGGTGAACCCCTCGGGGTCGGCGTCGGCGCGGGAGTGCCACTCCTCGAAGGCGACGTCGGCCGGCAGGTAGCTGAGCGGGTCGTGCGCCGACGTCTGGTCGGTGACGACGTCGACGGGGACGCCGCGGCGCAACAGCTCCGGCAGGACCAGGGCGGCGTTGCCGGGAACGGCGACGGACAAGGGGCGGCGGTCGGCGCGCGCCGCCTCGGCCAGGCGCACCGCCTCGTCGACGTCGTCGGCGCGTACGTCGAGGTAGCCGGTGCGCAGGCGGCGTCGGATCCGCTCCTCGTCGCACTCCACGACGATCGCGACGCCCCCGTTCATCGTGACGGCGAGCGGCTGCGCGCCCCCCATGCCTCCCAGCCCCGCGGTGACCGTGAGCGTTCCGGCCAGGCTGCCGCCGTACCTCTTGGCGGCGACCGCGGCGAAGGTCTCGTAGGTGCCCTGGAGGATGCCCTGGGTACCGATGTAGACCCACGAGCCCGCGGTCATCTGCCCGTACATGGTCAGGCCCAGCGCGTCGAGGCGGCGGAACTCCTCCCAGTTGGCCCAGTCGGGGACGAGGTTGGCGTTGGCGATGAGCACCCGCGGCGCCCATTCGGAGGTGCGCAGGATCCCCGCCGGGCGTCCGGACTGTACGAGCAGCGTCTCGTCGTCGGCCAGCTCGCGCAGGGAGGCGGTGATCCGGTCGAAGCTGCGCCAGTCGCGCGCGGCCCGCCCGGTCCCGCCGTAGACGACGAGGTCGTCGGGGCGTTCGGCGACCTCCGGGTCGAGGTTGTTGTGCAGCATCCGCAGCGCCGCCTCCTGTTGCCAGCCCTTGGCGGTCAGGGTGGCGCCGCGGGGCGCGCGCACGGTGCGGGGTGCTCCGTTGTCCATGCCGGTTCCTTCCTGCCGGTTCAGTCGATCCGGGCCGCGGAACGGGCCGCGGCGAGGATGGTGCCGTCGCGTACAAGGCGGGCGACGGCGGCGATCTCGGGGGCCAGGTGCCGGTCGGGACCGGGCCCCGGGACGTGGGCGCGCACCGCGGAGACGACGGCGGCGGTGGCGGGGGCCGGCGCCAAGGGGGCGCGCAGGTCCAGCGCTCGGGCGGCGGTCAACAGTTCGACGGCCAGCACGTCGGTGAGCCCGTCGAGGGCCCGGCGTAGTTTGCGGGCGGCGGACCAGCCCATGGAGACGTGGTCCTCCTGCATGGCCGACCCGGGGATGGAGTCGACGGAGGCGGGAACCGCGAGCCGTTTGAGCTCGGCGACGATCGCCGACTGGGTGTACTGGGCGATCATGTACCCCGAGTCCACCCCGGGGTCGTCGGCGAGGAAGGCGGGCAGGCCGTGGGAGCGGGCGACATCGAGCATCCGGTCGGTACGCCGTTCGGCGATCGAGGCCACGTCGGCGACGGCGATCGCCAGGAAGTCCAGCACGTAGGCCAGCGGCGCGCCGTGGAAGTTGCCGTTGGACTCGACCCTTCCGTCGGCCAGGACGACCGGGTTGTCGATGACCGAGGCGAGTTCGCGCGCCGCCACCGTCTCGGCGTGCGCCAGCGTGTCGCGGGCCGCGCCGGCGACCTGCGGCGCGCAGCGCAGCGAATAGGCGTCTTGGACGCGCGTGCAGTCGGGGCCCCGATGGGAGGCGACGATCGGCGAGTCGGCGAGCAGCGCGCGCATGTTGGCCGCCGCGACCCCTTGGCCGGGGTGGGGGCGCAGTTCCTGGAGGTCGGCGGCGAACACCCGGTCCGTACCGAGCAGCGCCTCCACGCTCATCGCCGCGCTGACGTCGGCGACGCCCAGGAGGGCGCGCAGGTCGTGGCAGGCCAGGACGAGCATGCCCAGCATGCCGTCGGTCCCGTTGATGAGCGCGAGCCCCTCCTTCGCGACGAGCTCGACCGGCTCCAGTCCCGCCTCGCGCAGCGCCTCCGCGGCCGGGCGTATCCGCCCCTCCCTGTCGCGCACCTCCCCCTCGCCGGTGAGGGCCAGCGCCACGTGGGCCAGGGGCGCGAGGTCCCCCGAGCATCCCAGGCTGCCGTACTCGTAGACGACCGGGGTGATCCCGCTGTTGAGCAGGGCGGCGAGCGTTTCGGCGGTCCGTGGGCGCACGCCGGTACGTCCGGAGGCCAGGGTGCGCAGCCGCAGCAGCATCAGGGCGCGCACGACCTCGCGCTCGACTTCGGGGCCGGTGCTGGCGGCGTGCGAGCGGATCAACGAGCGTTGGAGCCGGGCCCTGAGACCCGGGGTGATGAAGCGCGTGGCCAGCGCCCCGAATCCGGTGCTCACGCCGTAGGCGGGCTGGTCCCTGCCGGCCAGCGCGTCGACATGCTCGCGTCCCCGGGCCAGCGCCGTGCGCGCCTCGTCGCTGAGACGTACCGGTGTGTCGTGTCGGGCGACCTCGACGACGTGCCGTGGGGCCAGGGGGGTGGGGCTGATGGAGACGAAGGCGGACATGCCCCCATTGGACGACAGGAAGGGCCGCGCGCGGGGAAGCGGCACGGCGATCGTGTCCGGTATTTCAGACGCCCCGGGGGACGCGGCCCCGTGGGCGGGCCGTGCCGTGGAGTCCCGGGCCGGAAGGTCCGGCCGGTACCGGCCTCTCGTCACGGCGACGGGCCGGCCGCGGGGTCCCTCGCCGGTCCTGGCGGACCGTGCCGGTGGGCGGGACGGGGAAGGGCGCCCTTGTGGGGCGCCCTTCCGATCCGCGCGGGACGGACGCGCGGCTGGGGAGACGTCGTTGTCAGGAGGCCGGCCGCGGACCCGCCAGCCAGGTCCGCGCGTCGGCCACCACCTCGGGGGAGGGAGCGTGGCCGCCGGCGTGCGTCCGCAACCACACGTCCGCGCCGCGCTCGCGAAGCTGCTCCACGAGCAGCTCCGCCTGGTCCAACGGGGTGATCGGGTCGCTGGTTCCCGCCCCGACGAACACCCGGGTCCCCGTCAGGTCCACCGGTTCGGGCCGGCGTCCCTGCAACGGGGCCGCCGGCGCCAGGAGGACGGCCGCGCGCAGCAGCCCCGGACGCAGCAGGAGCAACGCGGCCGCGATGTTGGCGCCGTTGGAGAAACCGACGGCGGTCAGCCCGGACGGGTCGACGCCGTACGCACCGGCCGCCTCCTCGACGAAGTCACCGAGTTCGTGGGCGCGGCGGATGACGTCGTCCACGTCGAACACACCCTCCCGCACCCTGCGGAACCAGCGGCCCGCGCCGTTCTCGTCGACCTTGCCCCGTGGCGACAGCAACGCGGCGCCCGGCGCCAGCGTCCGGCCGAGCCCGAGCAGGTCGTGTTCGTCGCCCCCGGTCCCGTGCAGCAGGAGGAGGGTGTCGGCGTCCGGCCGTGTGGCGGGTTCGAAGAGGTGGACGAAGCCGAGGGCGCTCACCCCTCCTCCCCGAACGTGACGGCGGGCAGGGACTTCTCGATCTGGGCGCGGTTGGGCTCCAGCCACGGCGGAAGCTTCAGCCGGCGTCCCAGCTCCAGCAGGGGCTCGTCGTAGTCGAACCCGGGGCCGTCGGTGGCGATCTCCAGCAGCACCCCACCGGGCTCGCGGAAGTAGATCGAGGTGAAGTAGGAGCGGTCGCGGATCTCGGTGACGTCGACGCCGTCCTCCAGCAGGGCGCTGCGCCACGCGCTCTGGGCCTCCTGGTCGGGGGCCCGGTAGGCGACGTGGTGGACGGTGCCCGCCGCGACGTGGCCGCGGGGGGCCTTTGGCGCGGCGACCACGTCGAGGAGGGTGCCGACGCCGTCGGCCGCGCCGGCGGTGCGGAAGCGCAGACGGCCCTCCTCCTCGCCGGCCAGGGTGAATCCGAGCCGCCCGGCCAGCATGTCGGCGGTGCGCTCGTGGTCGTGCTCGGTCAGCGTCACCGAGCGGATGCCCCGGATGGCGTGTTCGACCGGTACGGCCCCGCCGTCCCAGGGGTCGGTGTCGTGGTGGTCGGGGCCGGCGACCAGTTCGAGGACGAGTCCGTCGGGATCGCGCAGGCTCAGCACGTCCTCCGTCAACCGTTCGGTCGGGCGGGTGGCCTCCACCCCCAGCGCGGCGAGATGACGCTGCCACCAGCCGATCGATCCCTCGGGCACGGAGAAGGAGGTGACCGTCGCCTGTCCGGCGCCCAGGCGTCCCTTGGGCGCGCCCGGCCACGGGAAGAAGGTCATGATCGTCCCGGGGTTGCCCGCTCGGTCGCCGTAGTAGAGGTGGTAGGTGTCGGGAGAGTCGAAGTTGACGGTCCGCTTGACCAGGCGCATCCCCAGTGCGTTGAGGTAGAAGTCGGCGTTGGCCTGGGGGTCGCCGGCGATCGCGGTGACGTGGTGGATTCCCGCCGGTTGCACGCTCATGTTCGGGCTCCCTGGTCGCTTCTCTGTTTCCCACCCTGGTAAACAGTTGAATCTTAAACTAAATTCCCGGTCCTCTCCCCCGGGCTTCCCGACCGCTCCCCCAGCGGCGACAATTCCCCCATGTCCCACGTCCCCTCGGCCACCCGCGCCCTACGCGTCCTGCGCTTTCTCGCCGCCCGGCCCGGGCCCGTGACGGCCGGGGCCGTTGCCCGCGCCCTGGAACTCCCCCGGTCGAGCGCCTATCAGCTCCTCCAGGCCATGGCGGCGGAGGGGTTCGTCACGCACCTTCCCGAGGAACGCCGTTGGGGCCTGGGCGTCGCCGCCTTCGAGGTCGGATCGGCCTACCTGCGCCACGACCCGTTGGAGCGGCTGGCCCGCCCCCTCCTCGCCCGGCTGCCCCAGGAGACCGGCGCGACCGCCCATCTCGGTGTCCTGCACGGCCGCGACACCCTCTACCTGCTCAAGGAGCGCCCGGCACACGCCCCGGCGCTGATCACCGGGGTGGGGGTGCGGCTTCCGGCCCACCTGACCGCATCCGGCCGCGCGCTCCTCGCCCACCTGCCCCGCGCACAGGTCCGCGCCCTGTATCCCGACACCGCGCGCTTCGTCAGCCGCACCGGACTCGGTCCAGGCTCCCCCGGCGAGCTGCGCGACACGTTGGCGCTGGAACGCCGCCGCGGCTGGTCCGCCGAGGAGGGCCAGGTCACCGAGGGGTTCCGGTCGGTCGCCGCGGCGGCCTTCGACCACAACGGGACACCGGTCGCCGCGATCAGCCTGACCGTTCCCCAGGCCCGGCCGGTCACGGACACGGCACTGGCCGGACGGGTCCGCGACGCGGCGGCCGAGCTGACCCGCCGGCTGGGCGGACGGACACCGACCCCGCCCGTCGAGGGACCCCGTGAAAACGACGACGCGCCCACCCGGACATGAGGGGCGGGCGCGTCGTAAGGCGGGGTCACCCCCGCATCGCGGCCTCGACGGCGGCACGGTCGGCGCGGAGCTTGGCCAGCGCCTCCTCCAGGATGGCCTGGCCGTCGGCGTCGCTGCGGCGCTCCTTCACGTAGGCCAGGTGCGTCTTGTAGGGCTCGGTGCGCGGCGGAGCGGGCGGGTTGTCCGGGTCCTTGCCAGCGGGGAAACCACACCGGGGGCAGTCCCATTCGTCGGGGACCTGCGCCTCGTGCGAGAAGCTCGGCACGACCTCATGCTTGTTGGCGCAGTAGAAGGGGACCCGGATGCGCGGCGCGGACTCGCCGCGCTCGGCCTCGCCCATCGGTCCTGCACCAACGCGGCTGCCACGAATGGCGCTGCCACTACCCACGAAAAAACTCCTTCGGCGAACAAGCCCCCCGCGAGGGGAAACTCGATGCGCGCTCCGCACGGTCGCGTCAGTGCCGGGCGCGCGCCCGGGCCGCGCGGGCACGATTACGTAAGAGGGATCAAGCCCCCCGGTTGATCAACAGGCCGAGCACGACGACGCACACGATCCACAACAGCGCGGTGACGATCGTCAGGCGGTCGAGATTGCGCTCGACCACGGACGATCCGCCCAGGGAGGAGGTGACACCGCCGCCGAACAGGTCGGAGAGGCCGCCGCCCTTGCCCTTGTGGAGCAGCACCAGCATGATCAGCAAGACGCTGCAGAGCATCACGACGATGGACAGACCCAGGATCACGTGCTCACCCGTAACTCAAGCCCCACCAGGGGGATCGACGACCTGAGGGCCCCGCGACCTTGGTGCGCCGCCCGGTTCGACCGGAGGCCCGGCGTAGGGGCCCGGGACAATACTCGATTTTACCCCGGCCCGCGGCGGCGCGGGCCGGTTCCCGTCGGATGGCGGTGGGACGGGTGCTCCACCCGCCCCACCGCGCCACGTCATCCCTGGTCGCGGAAGCGGACCAGCTTGACGAACTCCTCGGCCTTGAGGGAGGCGCCGCCCACCAGGGCACCGTCCACGTCGCTCTTGGCCATGATGCCGGCGATGTTGTCGGCCTTGACCGATCCGCCGTAGAGGATGCGGGTCTCGCGCGACGCCTCAGGCGTGTACAGCTCGCCCAGACGCACGCGCAGCGCCCCGCACACCTCCTGGGCGTCCTCGGGCGTGGCCACCTCGCCGGTACCGATCGCCCAGACGGGCTCGTAGGCGATCACCAGACGACGGACCTGCTCCTCGGTGAGGTCCTTCACCCCGGCCTCCAGCTGGGCGAGGGTGTAGGCGACCTGGTCGCCGGCCTTGCGCACGTCCAGCCCCTCGCCCAGGCACAGGATCGGGGTGATGTCGGACGCCAGCGCCGCCTTGGCCTTGGCGTTGACGATCGCGTCGTCCTCCCGGTGGTACTGGCGCCGCTCGGAGTGACCGACCAGCACGTAGGAGCAGCCGAGCTTGGCGAGCATCCCACCGGAGATCTCACCGGTGTAGGCGCCCTTCTCATGCTGGGAGATGTCCTGGGCCCCGTACCCGATGTTCAGCTTGTCGCCGTCGACCAGCGTCTGCACGCTGCGCAGGCTGGTGAAGGGCGGGAGCACCACGACCTCGGTGGCGTCGAAGTCGGCGTCGTTGAGGGAGAACGCGAGCTGCTGAACCAGCTTGATCGACTCGAAGTGGTTGTTGTTCAGCTTCCAGTTGCCCGCGATCAGCGGCTTGCGCTTGGCGTTGGCCATGGGGGTTTCCTACTCGTCTTCCAGTGCCGCGATACCGGGCAGCGTCTTGCCTTCGAGGTACTCCAGGCTGGCTCCACCACCGGTGGAGATGTGACCGAAGGCCTTCTCGTCGAAACCGAGCGAACGCACCGCGGCGGCGGAGTCCCCGCCACCGACCACGGTGAAGGCGCCGGAGTCGATGAGGCCCTGGGCCACCGCCCGGGTCCCGCCGGCGAACGGCTCCATTTCGAACACGCCCATCGGCCCGTTCCAGAAGACCGTCTGAGCGTCGGCGAGCTTGGCCGCGAACAGCTCGGCGGAGCGCGGACCGATGTCCAGGCCCATCCGGTCGGCCGGGATGGAGTCGGCGTCGACGATCTGGCGGTCGGCGTCGGCGGCGAAGCGGTCCGCGGTCACGACGTCCACGGGCAGGACGAACTCCACGCCCTTGTCGGCCGCCCGGCGCAGGTACTCCTGGACCGTGTCGATCTGGTCGCGCTCCAGCAGGCTGGTGCCGACCTCGTGCCCCTGGGCCGCGAGGAAGGTGTAGGCCATGCCACCGCCGATGAGGATGCGGTCGGCGGTGCCGAGCAGGTTCTCGATCACCCCGAGCTTGTCGGAGACCTTGGAGCCGCCGAGCACCACCGCGTAGGGACGCTGCGGAGACTCCGTGAGCCGGCGCAGCACGTCGATCTCGGTGAAGACCAGGCGGCCCGCGGCGTGCGGCAGGCGGCGCGGCAGGTCGAAGACGCTGGCGTGCTTGCGGTGCACGGCGCCGAAACCGTCGCCCACGTAGAGATCGGCCAGCGCGGCCAGCCGGTCGGCGAACTCCCCGCGCTCGGCGTCGTCCTTGCTGGTCTCGCCGGGCTCGAAACGCAGGTTCTCCACCAGCGCGACCTCGCCGTCGGCGAGCGCGCCGGCGACCTCACGAGCGGACTCGCCCGCGGTGTCGGTGGCGAAGCGCACCTCGGCACCGAGCAGCTCGCCCAGGCGCGCGGCGACCGGGCGCAGCGAGAACTCGGGCTTGACCTGGCCCTTGGGGCGGCCCAGGTGCGCTCCGACGATGACGCGCGCGCCGCGCTCGCGCAGCGCGTTGATGGTGGGCAGGCTCGCCCGGATACGGCCGTCGTCGGTGATGCGGTCACCGTCCAACGGCACGTTCAGGTCGGCCCGGACGAAGACGCCGCGGCCCGTGACGTCGAGGTCCTCGATCGTCCGCATGCTGCTTCCCTCCTGAGAAGGCGTGTACATGGGCGGTGACGCCCTTCCCCGCGGGGAAGGGCGTCACCGGATGCCGTGGACGGCGTCTACAGACCGGCGCCGACGAGCTTGACGACGTCGACGAGACGGTTGGAGTAACCCCACTCGTTGTCGTACCAGCCCACGATCTTGACCTGGTTGCCGAAGGCCATGGTCAGGCTCGCGTCGAACGTGCAGGAGGGCGAGGTGCCGACGATGTCGGAGGAGACGATCTGGTCCTCGGTGTAGCGCAGGACGTCCTTGAGCGGGCCCTCAGCGGCGGCCTTGAACGCCGCGTTGACCTCCTCCTTGGTGACCTCGCGCTCCAGGGTGACCACGAGGTCGGTGACCGAGCCGTCCGGCACCGGAACGCGCATCGCCAGACCGTCGAGCTTGCCCTTGAGCTCGGGCAGCACCAGCGCGGTGGCCTTGGCGGCACCGGTGGTGGTGGGGATGATGTTCTGCGCGGCGGCGCGGGCGCGACGCAGGTCCTTGTGCGGGAAGTCGAGGATGACCTGGTCGTTGGTGTAGGCGTGGACCGTGGTCATCAGGCCCTTGACGATGCCGAAGTTGTCCAGCAGCGTCTTGGCCATCGGCGCCACGCAGTTGGTGGTGCAGGAGGCGTTGGACACCACGTGGTGCTTGGCGGGGTCGTACTTGTCGTCGTTGACGCCCATGACGACGGTCAGGTCCTCGCCCTTGGCCGGGGCGGAGATGATGACCTTCTTGGCGCCGGCCTCGATGTGCTTCTTGGCGTCCTCGGCCTTGGTGAAGCGGCCGGTCGACTCGATGACGACGTCGACGCCCAGGTCGCCCCAGGGCAGGGCGGCGGGGTCGCGCTCGGCGAGGGCCTTGATGCTCTTGCCGCCGACGCTGATGCTGTCCTCGCCGACCTCGACCTCGCCGTCCAGGGTGCCGAGGACGGTGTCGTACTTGAGCAGGTGCGCGAGCGTGGCGTTGTCGGTGAGGTCGTTGACCGCGACGATTTCGACATCGCTGCCCCCGGCGGCCTGGACCGCACGCCAGAAGTTGCGGCCGATCCGACCGAAGCCGTTCACGCCTACACGGATGGTCACGGAACCAATCTCCTCACGTATCGATGAGTCGCTGATCGCGGCCCGGCGCGTCCCTCGCGTGCGGGGACGTGCGTCTGGGGTCGTTACCGACCCTATCGGAATCCCGGCAGGCAGAGGCGGTGGGCCCGCCCGTCACGGCGACGCCGGGTGCCGGGGGACCATCCTTGCACCCGCCCCGAAAAGGGTCTAGACCATTTCGGCGAAATTTTGCCCCATCCCGGCCGCGCGCGCCACCGTGTTCAGGGAACCAGCATGTCGGGCGTCAGGTTGGCCTCGGTGCCGGGGATCCCCAGGTCTGCCGCCCGCTTGTCCGCCATCGCGAGCAGCCTTCGGATACGACCGGCGATGGCGTCCTTGGTCAACGGCGGGTCGGAGAGCTGCCCCAGCTCCTCCAGCGACGCCTGCTTGTGCGACAGGCGCAGCCGCCCCGCCGCGACCAGGTGGTCGGGGGCGTCGTCGCCCAGGATCTCCAACGCGCGCTCCACCCTGGCCCCCGCGGCCACCGCGGCGCGCGCGCTGCGCCGGAGGTTGGCGTCGTCGAAGTTGGCCAGCCGGTTGGCGGTCGCCCGCACCTCGCGCCGCATCCGGCGCTCCTCCCAGGCCAGCACGCTCTGGTGGGCGCCCAACAGCGTCAACAGGGCGCCGATGGAGTCGCCGTCACGCACGACCACGCGGTCCACCCCGCGCACCTCACGGGCCTTGGCGTGGACCTTGAGCCGCCGTGCCGCGCCCACCAGGGCCAGCGCGGCCTCGGGGCCCGGGCAGGTGACCTCCAGGGACATGGACCGCCCCGGTTCGGTCAGCGACCCGTGCGCGATGAAGGCGCCACGCCACGCCGACTCGGCGTCACAGGCGCCCCCGGCGACGACGTGGCGGGGCAGTCCGCGCACCGGACGGCCGTTGTTGTCGATGAGCCCGGTCTGCCGGGCCAGGCTCTCACCGTCCTTGATCACCCGCACCACGTAGCGGTTCCCCTTGCGCAGCCCGCTCGGCGCCAGGACGACGACCTCGGACTCGTGGCCGAACACCTCGGAGATGTCCTTGCGCAGCCTCCGGGCCGCCGCCCCCGTGTCGAGCTCGGCCTCGATGACGATCCGCCCGCTCACGAGGTGCAGTCCACCCGTGAAGCGCAGGATCGTGGAGACCTCGGCCTTGCGGCAGCATGGTTTGAGAACGGTCAGCCGGCTCAACTCGTCCTTCACCACGCCGGTCATCGCCATGGATGCGGTCCCTCCCCCTGGAATTCTGCTCACGCCGGACGCCGAAAGAAGAACGGAGCGCCCTTCGTGGCAGACTACTGGCCCATCGCAGATGCGCCACGCCCTCGCGGGCGTGTCCGGCATCGCTGGTCACCGCGGTGAGCCGCATTCACGACGGTGACCGACGTTGGAGAGATTCCCGATATCGCCCGCGCGGACCGGATCGCCGGACGTGGCGGAGCGTCATCCGCTCACGCGTGGAAGATCTCGTCGAAGGCCGCGGCGAGCAGGTCCGGATCGTGGCGGGGCGTGCCGTCGGCCGCGGCCACGTCGGCCAGCACCAGGCGCCCCCCGAGCTTCTCCACCGCCCGGCTCAGCTCCGCGGGGTCCTCGACCACCCCCCGGTCGGCCAGCACCACGTCGATGCGCAACCTCGGGGCGTGCGCGGCCAGCACCTCGAGATAGGTGTGCGCCGCGAAGTCGTCGGTCTCGCCCCGCTGGGGGGACAGGTTCAACGCCACGACCCGGCGGGCCCGCGTGGACACCAGCGCCTCGGCCAGGTCGGGCACCAGCAGATGGGGCAGGACGCTGGTGAACCACGAGCCCGGGCCGAACACCACCCAGTCGGCCTCGCGGACCGCCTTGAGCGCCTGCGGCGACGCGGGAGGGGTGTCGGGCACCAGCGAGATGGAACGCACCCGGCCACGGGTGCTGGCGCAGGCGACCTGGCCGCGCACGGTCGTCACCTCGTGTGGCCGGGCGGGGTCGACCCCCTCGACCTCGGCGACGATGTCCAACGGCACCGAGGACATCGGCAGCACCCGGCCATGGGCCCCCAGCAGCTGGCCGACCCAGTCCAGGCCGGCGACCGAGTCGCCGAGCAGCTCCCACAGCGCGACGATGAGGAGGTTGCCGACCGCGTGACCGTGCAGCTCGCCCTCGGAGCGGAATCGGTGCTGGATCACCTCGCTCCAGGTGTGCCCCCACTCGTCGTCCCCGCACAGCGCCGCCAGCGCCATGCGCAGGTCACCCGGTGGCAGCACACCCAGTTCCCGTCGAAGCCGACCGCTGGAACCGCCGTCGTCCGCGACCGTCACCACCGCGGTGACATCGGTGGTGACCCTGCGCAGCGCCGACAGCGAGGCGTACAGACCGTGCCCGCCCCCGAGCGCCACCACCCGTGGCGGCAGCGCCCCATCCGCGTATCCGGCGTCCGCGTTCGCGTCCTCGTAGCCCGACATCTGAGTGTGCGTACCTCTGTCCGATCCGTTCGCGGGCCACGGGCCCGCTGTGCGGGCCGCGCACCGGCGCCGGCGGCCCTGAGGGGTGAAGGCAATGCTACGAACCGCCACGCGCCCCGGCCACTCGCCCACCGCCCATCCGGGTGGCGGCGGGCTCCACGCTACTCGCGTCCCAGATCTCGGTGGACGACGTGGACCTCGAGCCCTTCCTCGCGCAGCCGCTCGCTGAACCGCTCCGCCATGGCGACGCTGCGGTGCTTGCCCCCGGTGCACCCCACCGCGAGCGTCATGTAGTGCTTGCCCTCGCGCAGGTAGCCGGCGACGAGCAGGCGCAACACCTCGGTGTAGGCGTCGAGCAGTTCCTTGGCCCCGCGCTGGGAGAGCACGTACTCGCTGACCGGCGTGTCCTGGCCGGTCATCGGGCGCAACTCGGGCACCCAGTGCGGGTTGGGCAGGAAACGGCAGTCGATGACGAGGTCGGCGTCGACCGGCAGGCCGTACTTGTACCCGAAGGACACCACGTTCGCGCGCAGGTGGGCCTCCTGGGCCGCCCCGAAGAACCCGATGACCTTGGCCTTGAGCTGGTGGACGTTGAGCTGCGAGGTGTCGATGACGAGATCGGCCTCGCCCCTGATGGCCTGCAGCAGCTCGCGTTCGCGTGTGATCCCGTCGGTGAGGCGTCCGTCGCCTTGGAGCGGGTGGGGCCGGCGCACCCCCTCGAACCTGCGCACCAACGCCTCGTCGCCGGCCTCCAGGAACAGCACCCGCGCCGCGATCCCACGCCGGCGCAGCTCCTCGACCGTCGACAGGAGGTCCTCGGTGAAGGCCAGGCTGCGCACGTCGACGACCGCCGCGACCCTGGGCACCGCGCCCTGGGTCCGTCCGGCGAGGTCGATCATGGTGAACAGCAACCCCGGCGGGAGGTTGTCGACGACGAACCAGTCGAGGTCCTCCAACGCCCTGGCCGCCGTGCTGCGTCCCGCCCCCGACATCCCCGTGACGATGACGATTTCCGGCGGGAGCTCTCCGCCGAGGTTCTCCGTCACCTGGTCATCCCCCATGTTCACGCTCGCCCTCGTCTGATGCGTCCTGCACGGTCCTCTGCCCGCCTCCGGTACCCGCCAACGCCGCCGCGATCACCGCGGCGGTCCGCTCCCCGATGCCGGGAACCTCGGCGATCTGCTCGGTCGAGGCCGCGGCGAGCCTGCGCAGCGACCCGAAGTGCCGCAGCAGCGCGTTGCGCCGGGCCGGCCCCAGCCCCGGAACCTCGTCAAGGGCGCTCGTGGTGAGCGCCTTGGCCCGCTTCTGGCGGTGGTAGGTGTTGGCGAAGCGGTGCGCCTCGTCGCGCACCCGCTGGAACAGGTATAGTCCCTCACTCGCGCGCGGGAGGATGATGGGGTCCTCGTCGTCGGGAACCCACACCTCCTCCAGACGCTTGGCCAGGCCGCACACCGCCACGTCCTCGATCCCCAGCTCCTCCAGCGCCCGCTGGGCGGCCTGGACCTGGGGTCTGCCCCCGTCCACCACCACCAGGTTAGGGGGATAGGCGAACTTCGCGGGGCGTTCCCGGGAGTCGCCGGCGTTCCCGCCCGCCGTGTGCGCCGCCTCGGGGTCGCCGAGGGTGGCGAGTTCGCCGGCGCGCTGGCTCTCCTCCAGGTAGCGGCTGAACCTGCGGTGGATGACCTCGTGCATGGCGGCGACGTCGTTCTGCTCGGCCCCGCCCGAGCCGCTGCCGCGGACGCTGAAACGGCGGTACTCCGACTTGCGGGGCAGTCCGTCCTCGAACACCACCATCGAGGCGACGACGTGGGTGCCCTGGAGGTTGGCCACGTCGTAGCACTCGATGCGCAGTGGGGCCTCGTCCAGCCCGAGCGCGTCGCGGATCTCGCCGAGGGCCTTGCTGCGCGTGGTCAGGTCGCCGGCCCGCTGCGTCTTGTGGCGGGCCAGGGTCTGTTCGGCGTTCTTGGCGACCGTGTCCAGCAGCGCCTTCTTGTCACCGCGCTGCGGGACCCGAAGGTCGACCCGGCCCCCGCGGCGTTCGGCGAGCCAGGCGGTGACCGCTTCGAGGTCGGCGGGGGGCTGCGAGACCAGCACCTCGCGCGGGATCACCGCGGCCGGCCCGTCAGGGGCGTCCTCGCCGGCTCCGGCGGGATCCGCGCCGCCGTAGGTCTGGGCCAGGAAACGCTCGACGAGGGCTCCGGTGCCCACGTCCTCGACCTTGTCGACCACCCAGCCGCGCTGGCCCCGGATACGCCCGCCGCGCACGTAGAACACCTGGACGGCCGCCTCCAACGGATCCTCGGCGAAGGCGATGACGTCGCAGTCGGTGCTGTCGGGAAGGACGACGGCCTGCTTCTCCAGGGCCGTGGTCAGCGCCTGGATGTCGTCACGGATGCGGGCGGCGCGCTCGTACTCCTGCTCGGCCGCCGCGGCGCGCATCCGTCCCTCCAGCTCCTTGATGAAGCGGCCGGTGTCGCCGGCGAGGAAGGAGCAGAAGTCCTCCGCGAGCGCGCGGTGCTCGGCCTCGTCGACGCGCCCGACGCAGGGGGCCGAGCACTTGTCGATGTAGCCGAGCAGGCAGGGACGCCCGCTGGAGCGGGCCCGCCGGAACACCCCCGCCGAACAGGTCCGCACCGGGAAGACGCGCAGCAGCAGGTCCACGGTCTCGCGGATGGCCCACACGTGGCCGTAGGGCCCGAAGTAGCGGACCCCCTTGCGCTTGGCCCCGCGCATGACCTGGACCCGGGGGAACTCCTCGTTGAGGGTGACCGCGAGGTAGGGATAGCTCTTGTCGTCGCGGTAACGGACGTTGAACCGCGGCTCGTACTCCTTGATCCAGGAGTACTCCAGTTGGAGGGCCTCGACCTCGGTGGCCACCACCGTCCAGTCGACGTCCACGGCGGTGGAGACCATGTTCTGGGTACGCGGGTGCAGGCCCGCGAAGTCCTGGAAGTACGACGACAGGCGGGCGCGCAGGTTCTTGGCCTTGCCGACGTAGATGACCCTGCCGTGCGCGTCGCGGAAGCGGTAGACGCCGGGATCGGTCGGGATGGAGCCGGGCGCGGGCCGCAGTTGGGGTTGCGCTGCCATACCCCCATTGTGCTGGGCGGCGGTGACATCTCGCACCCCCACCGGCGTGAGCACGTCCGGATCGCCCTGCCCGGCGCCCCACGTGCCGATGACCACGCTTCACAACGTCACGATTGAGTATCCGGATGGTCTAGGTTGTGTTCGATACCGGGCATTCTCCTAGACATGAGGGGGCTTTGTTCCCGTGCCGCTTGAATCCTGGATCGCCCTGGGTGTCTGCATCGCCGTGGCGGTAGGGCTGGTCTCCGCCGTGCACTGGCTCCTGACCCACCAGCTCTCGAAGGTCTGGGGCAACGTCCGGCCGCTCGTGCAGCGCTGCCGCTACCCGGCCTACGCCAGCGCGGTGGTGATCGGCGCCAACATCGCCCTGCCCGGGCGCTCCGCCTTCGACGAGCGCAGCTGGTACCTCGCGTTCGAGCACGGCATGCAGATCGCGATGGTCGCCTCGATCACCTGGCTCGCGCTCAGCATCGCCTACGCGATCACCGACATCGTCTTGGACCGGCTGGCCGTCCACAACGGTGACGCCGACCGGCGTGCCCGGCGCCTGCAGACGCAGGTCAAGCTGCTGCGCCGGGTGATCGCCACGATCATCGGCGTCCTGGCCGTGGCCGCGATCCTGTTCACCTTCCCCGCGGTCAGGGCGCTGGGCGCCGGGCTCTTGGCCTCCGCCGGCCTCATCGGCATCGTCGCCGGTGTCGCCGCCCAGTCCACCCTGGGCAACCTGTTCGCCGGGCTACAGCTCGCCTTCAGCGACGCGCTGCGCATCAACGACATCGTCGTGTTCCAGGGAGAGTGGGGCCGGGTCGAGGAGCTCAGCCTCACCAACGTGACGCTGCGGTTGTGGGACGAACGCCGGCTGGTGCTACCGGTGTCGCACTTCACCACCAACCCCTTCGAGAACTGGACCAAGCAGGGAACCCCCATCACCGGGGCCGTCCTGTTGCGCGTCGACTGGGAGGTGCCGATCGACAAGATCCGCGCCGAGGTCGGCTCGTTCGTCTCGGCCCACCCGCTGTGGGACGGCCGCCGCTGGTCGCTCCAGGCCACCGACGTGCTGGAGAGCGGACTGATCGAGTTGCGCGCGGTGGTCACCACGGCCGACGCCGACGCCCGCTGGGACCTGTGCTGCGACCTGCGCGAGCACCTGGTCACCTACATCCGCACCAACTTTCCGGAGTCCCTGCCGCGCAACCGGACCCAGTTCATCGGCCGCGAGCGGGGGGAGCCCTACGCCTCCCTGTGGCCTTCCTCCCGGCTGCGCGACCAGGCCGCGCGCCAGGACCGCGACGCGGAGGAGCCGGAGGAGTGAAACGGGGTGGGCGCGGGGTGCGATCGCACCCCGCGCCCACCCCGTTTCCGGTCGCGGCGCGCGGCCCCTGCCACGACCCGGACCGGCTCCTTCACACCAGCGTGATGTCGGTGCCGTCCACGCTCACCTCGAAGGCCTCCAACGGCTCGGTCGCGGGGCCGGCGAGGACCTCGCCCGTCGCGATGTCGAACCGGCTGCCGTGGCACAGGCAGCGGATGTGGTCGGTGATCTCCTGCACGGTGCACCCCGCGTGCGCGCACACCGCGCTGAACGCCTTGAACCGGCCCTCCTCGGGCTGGGTGATGACCAGTTTGTCGGACATGCTGATCATGCCGCCGCCCACGGGGACGTCACCGGTCTGCGCGATCACCTGGCCGTGCAGGTTGTCGTGCGGCGTGGGCTCGGGCCCTCCGCATCCGCTCGCTCCCACGGCGGCGACTCCCGCCACTCCGGCGGCGCCCAGCAGTCTCCGTCGGCTCATCCCACAGGCGCACGACGCCCCCGTTGCCATGACGAGGCTCCTTTCGCTCTCACGAGAACTACTACAAAATGTAGTACCTGAGCGGAGCCGTTCGTCCCGGGTGATCTCGCCGGGGATGTGATTCCTCGCGGAATCAGCCGCGCACCACGACCGTGCGAGCGATCTTGTCGTTCAACGACTGCCGGTCCGGACGGTCCCACAAGGGCCACAGACCGTTGATGATCGGCCACAACCAGCTGAACCAGCTGACCACCGGAACGAAGTTCAGCGGAACGTAGATCCACCAGGCGAGCGCGCGCAGGAAAGAGGTTCCCGGCGGCAGCCCGACTCCCCGGGGTCCCCGTTGCGGGACGACCCGCAGGCCCAGCGCCCGTTTGCCGACCGTGGCCCCCCACTTCATCAGGCACAGTCCTTCGTAGAGCAGCACGATGACGGTCGAGATGACCAGCATCAGCAGCGTCATGGCCACCAGTGATCCCGATGGGACGACCTGGTTGGTCTCCGGATCGATCAGGATCGGACGCGCCGAGAGCAGGACGCTGCCGAGCAGGAGGTTGACCAGGAAGACCGGGACGAACACGATCACCGCGTCGATGATGCGGGCGACCAGCCGCTGCCACCACTCGGCGATCCCGCCCGTGGGCGGCGCGCCGTATCCCCCGTAGCCGCTCTGGGCATGGCCCTGCGCCGGTCCCTGGTGAGGGTGGGGCCCCGGCGGCATCCAGGTCTCGGAGCCGGGCGGATGACCACCCGGGGGCGGCCCACCGGCCGGACCCGACGGCGGCACAGAACCAGGCGGCCCCATCGGCCGCTCCGGACCCGGCGGCCCACCGGCCCCCGGATACCCCGCACCCCCAGGCACCTCACCCGGCCCCCCAGGACCCGCACCAGACCCCGACGGCGTCCGGGATTCGGAGCCGGGCGGGCCACCACGCGGATGACCGCCCGGGGGCGGCCCACCGGCCGGACCCGACGGCGGCACAGAACCGGGCGGCCCCATCGGCCGCTCCGGACCCGGCGGCCCACCGGCCCCCGGATACCCCGCACCCCCAGGCACCTCACCCGGCCCCCCAGGACCCGCACCAGACCCCGGCGGTCGCTGTTCCTCTCCGGGCCGGGCGTGCGCGCCCGTCGAACCCGGCGGCCGCTCGGGCGGGGCCGGTTCCTCGTCCGGAGCCCCCCGCGGGCGACCGCCCTCGCCCTCGGACGGGTCGTTCGGCGGCGGTGGCGATGGATGGTTCATGAGCGCCTGCACTCCCCGCTACGTCGGACGCGCGCCACCGTCAGGCGCCCGCTCTGCGGCACGCACCGTGTTCGGCAGCTCGCGCGTCGGATCGGTCACGCAGGCGCGCGCCACGGGATCGCCTGCCGCCCCACTACCCGTTCCCACGGATCCACACCATGGGGTGACCCGCTTCGGGGTCCCCGCGACCACGGGCGGGGCGGGGGGCAGGCGCCCCGTCTCACAACACGCCGCGCAGGAACCGCCCGGTGAAGCTCTCCTCGACCTGGGCCACCTGCTCGGGCGTCCCCGTGGCGACGACCGTCCCGCCTCGCGACCCGCCTTCGGGCCCCATGTCGATGATGTGGTCGGCGGTCTTGATGACGTCGAGGTTGTGCTCGATGACGATGACGCTGTTGCCGCCGTCCACGAGCCGTCCGAGCACTCCGAGCAGCTTACGGATGTCCTCGAAGTGCAGGCCCGTGGTCGGCTCGTCCAGGACGTAGACGGTCCGTCCGGTGGAACGGCGCTGCAGTTCCGTGGCGAGCTTGACCCGCTGGGCCTCGCCGCCGGAGAGCGTGGTCGCCGGCTGCCCCAGCCGCACGTACCCCAGTCCGACGTCGTTGAGGGTCTGCATGTGCCGTCGGATCGCGGAGATCGGCTCGAAGAACTCCAGCGCCTCCTCGATGGGCATGTCGAGCACGTCGGCGATGGTCTTGCCCTTGTAGTGGACGTCCAGCGTCTCGCGGTTGTAGCGGGCGCCGTGGCAGACCTCGCAGGGGACGTAGACGTCGGGCAGGAACTGCATCTCGATCTTGATCGTGCCGTCGCCCGCGCACGCCTCGCAGCGCCCGCCCTTGACGTTGAAGGAGAAACGCCCGGGCTGGTAACCGCGTACCTTCGCCTCGGTGGTCTGGGCGAACAGCTTGCGGATGTGGTCGAACACCCCGGTGTAGGTCGCCGGATTGGAGCGCGGGGTCCGACCGATCGGGCTCTGGTCGACGTGCACGACCTTGTCGAGCTGCTTCATCCCGTTGACGCGGGTGTGGCGCCCCGGAACCGAACGCGCCCCGTTGAGCTCCTTGGCCAGGGACTTGTAGAGGATCTCGTTGACCAGCGTGGACTTGCCGGAGCCGGACACGCCGGTGACGGCGGTGAGCACGCCGAGCGGGAAGGTGACGTCGATGTTCTTCAGGTTGTTCTCGCGAGCGCCCTTCACGACGAGCTCGCGTCCCTTGACCAGCGGCCGGCGCGTGGCGGGAACCTCGATCCTGCGCCGGCCGGCGAGGTAGTCGCCGGTGGTGGAGTCGGGGCTGTTGAGCAGATCGTCGACGGTGCCCGAGACCACGACGTTGCCACCGTGCTCTCCCGCGCCCGGGCCGATGTCGACGACCCAGTCGGCCGCGCGGATGGTGTCCTCGTCGTGCTCGACCACGATGAGGGTGTTACCGATGTCGCGCAACCGCTGCAACGTCTCGAGCAGCCGGAAGTTGTCGCGCTGGTGCAGACCGATCGAGGGCTCGTCGAGCACGTAGAGCACGCCGACCAGACCGGAACCGATCTGGGTGGCCAGCCTGATCCGCTGGGCCTCGCCGCCCGACAGCGAGGCGGCCGGCCGCTCCAGGCTCAGGTAGTCCAACCCGACGTCCAGCAGGAAGCCGAGGCGGGCGTTGATCTCCTTGAGCACCTGGGCGGCGATGACCTGCTCGCGCTCGCTCAGTTCGAGGTCGCGCAGGAACTCCGCGCACTCGCTCAGCGGCAGCGCGCTGACGTCGGCGATGGAGCGGCCTCCGACGGTGACCGCGAGGATGACCGGCTTGAGGCGCGCCCCCTGGCAGGCCGGACAGGGGACGACCCGCATGAACCCTTCGAGACGCTCACGGCTGAAGTCGCTCTCGCTCTCGGCGTGTCGCCGGTGCACCCAGGGGATGACCCCCTCGTACTCGGTGTAGTAGGAGCGGGTGCGCCCGTAGCGGTTGCGGTAACTCACGTGGACCTGGGTCTCGTGCCCGTGGAGCAGTGCCTTGCGCGCGGCCTTGGGCAGCTTCTCCCACGGGGTGTCCAGGTCGAACCCCATGGCGTCGCCGACCGCCTGCATGAGGCGGCCGAAGTACTCGCCGGCGTGCCCGCTGGACCACGGGGCGATGGCGCCCTCGTTGAGGGTCTTGGCCGGGTCGGGGACGATCAGCTCGGGGTCGACCTCCAGGCGGGTGCCCAGGCCGGTGCACTCGGTACAGGCGCCGTAGGGAGAGTTGAACGAGAACGAGCGCGGCTCCAGCTCCTCGAACGACAGGTCGTCGTAGGGGCAGAACAGGTGCTCGGAGTAGACCCGTTCGCGTTCGGGATCGTCCTCGGGCAGGTCGACGAACTCCAGCAGGATCGTCCCGGCGGCGAGCCGGAGCGCGGTCTCGACGGAGTCGGTGAGCCGCTTCTTGGCCGACTCCTTGACGGTGAGCCGGTCGACGACGACCTCGATGTCGTGCTTCTCGTACTTCTTCAGCTTCGGGGCCTCGTCCAGGCGCACCGCGGTGCCGTCGACCCTGGCCCGGGTGTAGCCCTTGGTCTGGAGGTCCTTGAACAGTTCGACGTACTCGCCCTTGCGCCCGCGGACGACCGGCGCGAGCACCTGGAAGCGTGTCCCCTCGGGCAGTTCGAGGACCCGGTCGACGATCTGCTGGGGGGTCTGTCGCGCGATCATCCGGCCGCACTCGGGGCAGTGCGGCTGCCCGATGCGCGACCACAGGAGGCGCAGGTAGTCGTAGACCTCGGTGATGGTGCCGACCGTGGACCGGGGGTTGCGGTTGGTGGACTTCTGGTCGATGGAGACCGCGGGGGACAGCCCCTCGATGAAGTCGACGTCGGGCTTGTCCATCTGGCCGAGGAACTGCCGAGCGTAGGCCGACAGCGACTCGACGTAGCGTCGCTGTCCCTCGGCGAAGATCGTGTCGAAGGCCAGGGAGGACTTCCCCGACCCCGACAGCCCGGTGAACACGATCATGGCGTCACGCGGGAGGTCCAGCGAGACGTCCTTGAGGTTGTGTTCCCGGGCCCCTCGAATGACGAGCTGTTCGGCCATGGATGATTAGCCCCTTCGGCAACGGCGGCGCGCGATGGCCTGCGGCGGTCGGGAGACCCACCGCGGCGGCGCGCGGATGAGGCGCCTGCGCCGGGCGGCTCGGGGGTTGGGCGCACCCACGTCGGCCGCCGCACGGCGTTCGGCTTCTTACGGAAACGACTCGGCGCCGCGGAAACTTCCAGCGGACGCACGTGAGGGCGCCCACCAGAGCCGGCGGACGCCCTCACTATAGCCGAACAACTGTTCGAGGATGGCTCACTTGCGCGAGATCGCGTCCTCTCCTTCGGTCTCGGAGCCGGCGGCCAGCTTCTTCTTGTCGGCGGAGGCCTTCCAGAGGCTGGCGACGATCGTGATCGTCATGATGCCGAGGATGACGGTGAGGGACAGGCCGGTCGTGACCTCGGGGACGTGGACGCCGTTCTCGTGCAGCGCGTGCAGGAACATCTTGATACCGATGAACACCATGATCGCCGCGAGGCCCCAGCTGATGTAGGACAGCTTGTCCATGAGACCGGCGAGGAGGAAGTAGAGCTGGCGCAGACCCAGCAGGGCGAACGCGTTGGCGGTGAAGACGATGTAGGGGTCCTGGGTGAGACCGAAGATGGCCGGGATGGAGTCGACCGCGAACACCAGGTCGGTGACGCCGATCGCGACGATGACCATCAGCATGGGGGTGACGTGGCGGCGACCGTCGAGCTTCACGGTCAGGCGGGCGCCGTGGTAGTCGTCGGTGACCGGCCAGACCTTCTTGACCATCCGCACCGCGAAGCTGTCGGTGTAGTCGGACTCCTCGTGGCTGTCGCCCTTGACCTGGTCGCGGACGATCTTGATGGCGGTGTAGATGAGGAACGCGCCGAAGAGGTAGAAGACCTCGCTCCAGGCGTTGATCGCCTGCGCGCCGATCGCGATGAAGATACCGCGCATCACCAGGGCGATGACGATGCCGACCAGCAGCACCTCGTGCTGGTACTTCTTGGGCACCGCGAAGCTGCCCATGATGAGGTAGAAGACGAAGAGGTTGTCGACGCTCAGGCTCTTCTCGGTGACGAAGCCGGCGAAGTACTCACCCGCGACGGTGCCACCGCCGAAGTACCACAGGCCGAAACCGAAGAGGATGGCGATGCCGATGTAGAAGGCCGCCCACCAGGCGGCCTGCTTCATGCCGAACTCCTTGGGGCCGCTCTTCTTGCTCCAAGGGTGGTCGACGATCGCGAGATCGACGACCAAGATGGCGATCATGGCGCCGATCGTGGCGAACCAAACCCACATGGGCACGTCCATGGAGACCCTCCTCCGGTCGTGTGGTGCCCGCTTTCGGGGTACGGGCATGCGTACTAACCGGAGGTCTCTCCCATCCATGAACCATGGATCGACGGCACCGGGCCCGCACCGTCATTGCGTTCCGTGATGACGACACCGCCGCGAAAGGGATACTCCCCTCACCTGTTGAATGACCCGGGAACATGGATCTATTCCATCTTTCCCTGGGCCGGGCTCAATGATGCCATCGACTACGCCCAGTCGGAACCATGCTCCACGCCGTTAAAGGGTTTGGGGAGGTGTGTCTTACCTCACCGTGGTGAAACGCGGGGGCGCGGCCGGGACCCCCTCAGGCCACCATGCCGCGGTTCGCGGCGAGCCGACGGTAGAGGCTGAGGACCTGTTCCACGGTGTCGTCCTCGGTCGGCAGGGCCGCCGCGGTCAGCCTGGCGGCGTCACGCATGGCCTCGACACGGCTCGGCTCGTCCAGGACCTGGGCGACCCCGTGGGCCAGGGCCGAGGCGTCGCTGGGCGGGACCAGCAGCGCGACCCCCGAGTACAGGTCGGGGATGCCGCCCACGCGGGTCGCGACCACCGGCAGTCCGGCCCGCAGCGCCTCCATGATCACCAACGACGGCCCCTCCCACAGGGAGGGGAGCACGAACAGGTCAGCGGCGGCGAGGAGGTCGGGGATATCGGTACGGTGCCCCAACAACCGCACCGGGAGCTCCTCGGCGTCGATGCGCGCGTTCAGCTCCCGGTCGAGGGGGCCGTCCCCGGCCACCACGAACACGGGGGCCGGATCGCGCTGCTTGAGCCGCCGGGCCGCGTCCAACAGCACGTCCAGGCCCTTCTGCGGGGCGAGCCTGGCCACCACCAGCGCGAGCGGCCGGTCCGGCGCCACGCCCAGTTCGGCGCGGACGTCCTCGGCCGTGCGCTGGGGCGGCCCCATCGGCGGAGCGGTCACCAGGGCGCGTTCGACCTCCCGCGCCCCCTTGGCCCGCATCCGGGCCACCAGGTCCCCCGAGACCCCGAGGACGATGTCGGCGCGGCGGGCGACGAGCCGCTCCAGGGCGGGAAAGACCAGCCCGAGCGGCCCCGACACGGCGGGCGGGGCGTTGTGGAGCGTGACGACGAGCGGGCGGGCCTGGGCCAGCGCGCACAGCCCGCCCGCCCGGATGCCGTGGGCGTGCACCATGTCGGCGTCGGCCAGGAGCCCGCGCAGACGCCCGATCGCGGCGAGGTCACCCGCCGGGCGAGGCCGCGTACCGACGTCCACCGGAACGAAGCGGCAGCCGTTCGCGGTGAAGCCGAAGCGCTCCTCGGTCGCCTGCGGACCTATGACGGCGACCCGATGGCCGCGCGTGACGAGTCCCGCGCTCAGCGAACGGACATGGTTGCCGACACCACCGCCGCTGGTCGCGATGACCATCGCGATCCTCATCCGGGTCATGCCTTCTCGTCTCCTGTGTCTTGGGTGTCTGGGGACTCCTTGCCCGGCGGGGCCACCCGCCGGGTGATCGCCGCACGGACCGCGCGGCGATCGATCAGCATGGCGACCGCGCCGAAACCGGCGAGCGCCGCCACACCGCCGAGTGCGGCCACACCGACGTTGCCCCACAGGCCATCGGCGTCCAGCGCCCCGGTCAACGACGCGCCGGCCAGGTAGCCGACACCGGCGCCGAGCAGCGCGGCGGGGAGCCCCCGCCCCAGGCCCGCGAAGGCGGCACGCCCGTTGACCCGGGCGACGGCGACGGCGAGCAGGACCGCGGTCAGGGACAGTCCCAGGGAGGTACCGGCGCCCAGGGCCGCGACCGCCCCCCGCTCGGGCGCGACCAGGACGAGCGCGGCGCCCGCCGTCGAGACCACCAACCAGCCCATGACCTGCGCCGCGGCGGCCGAACGACCGTGGTGGGCAGCATAGAGCGCCCTGCTGAGCAGCGCGACCAGACCGAACCCCACGATGCCGGGAGCGTAGGTGAGCAGCGCCAGTTCGAGGGGGGCCGGCTCACCCGGGGCGAAGACCTCGGCCACCGGACGCGCCGCGGCGGCCAGCGCCGTGGCCAGCCCCGCCGTGATGACCAGCGTGGCCCGCGCGCCGACCGACAGGATCGCGTTGTACCCCTCCTGGTCGCCCTCGGCGTGGCGGACCGACAGCGTGGTGAAGGCGCTCGTGGCGATCGGGACCGCCACGACCCCGTAGGGCAGCGTGAACAACGCCCAGGCGTAGTTGTACAGCGCCGCCGCCCCCGCGCCACCGCCCCTGTTGGCCAGCATGATCGCGACCAGCATGCTCAGCTGCATCGCGATCAGCGGCAGCAGCGCCGCAAGGCCCAGGGAGCGGGCCGTGCGGGCGACACCGGGCGGGAACCTCAGCGTGGGGCGCAACCCCAGCCGCAGGCGCAGGAGCGGCACCAGCGCGGTGAGGAACAACGCGACGACGCCGGCCGTCGTGCCCAACGACAGGGTCAGCTCCGCGGCGGCCGGCAGACCCGCGATGTCGTCGCGGTAGGCCGCGCCGAGGGGAACGAAGGCGAGGTAGGCGGTGATGACGACGAGACTGGAGAGCAGCGGGGCCAGCGCCGGAGCCAGGAACCGGCGATGCGCCTGGAGGATGCCGTAGAACACCGCGGCGAGACCGTAGAAGACGATCTGCGGGGCGAACACCAGCAGGAACCGCACGGTCAACGCGAGCACCGCGTCGTGGTCGCACCCCCGCGGGTGCCCCAGCATCAGGGTCATCGCCGGTGTCGCCACGGCGGCCAGGACGAGCGCCAGTGGGACCGCGGCGAGCAGCACCCAGGTGACGAGGGCCGAGGCGGTGCGGCGCACGTGCTCGCGGTCGCCGCGCTCGGCCGCCGCGGCGAGCACCGGGACCACCATCCCCGACAGCGCGCCGCCGATGACGACCTCGAACAGGACGTTGGGCACCTGGTTGGCGGTGACGTAGGCGGTGCTCAGGCAGTTGGTGCCGACGGTCTGGGAGAACACCACGGTGCGGCCGAATCCGGCGACACGGGCGAAGGCGGTGACCACGGCGATGAGCAGGGCCGCGCCGGCGACACCGGCGCTCAGGCGCCGGATCCGATCCCAGGACACGGGGTGGGAACTCCAGGTCGTTGGTTGGTGCGGTCACGCGCGGGGGTGCGTGAAGGCCCGCGAGGCGCGGCTTCGGGGACGGGGGTCTCGAAGCCCGCGTGGTCCGGGCGGGCCGTTCAGGCCGGCTTGGGTTGTGGGGCCGGTTCGGGGACGGGAGGACTCTCAGGCGCGGCGGGCACGGGGCCGGGCGCCGGGCGCCGTCCCAGTTCGTCGGCCCAGCGCAGTGGGGGGGTCGCCGCGATGACGCGGGAGAAGCTGACGACCTCGCTGGCGGCGGTGAGGGCGACCACGCCGGCCAGCAGGCCCAACCGGGTACGCCGGGACGAGACCGCCGTCGCTGCCACCCCCAGGACCGCGCCCAGCGCGTTGGCACCGGCGTCGCCGAGCATCGCGCGTTCGCCCAGGTCCTCGGAGAGCAGCCCGGCCGCGGCTCCCAGCGCGGGACCGGCGACGGCGGCGGCGACCGGATGGGCCAGGGCCGGCGCGCCGGCGAGCAGTCCCGCCTTGATCGCCCGCCCGGGACGCAGGTCGAACAGGTTGACCAGGTTCGCCGCCCCGGCGATGAGCGCGCCGTCGATGAGCAGGTCGGCCGGCCGGGGACGCGCCACGGCGGCGGCGGTCAGGCCGACCGCGCCGATACCGAGGATCTTCACGGCACCGGTGGTGACCTCGCCGCGCGCCAGGGCCCCGATGTGCCCCTTGAAGCCCCGGGAGTCCCCGGATCCGGACAGGTCGTCATAGGCGCCGAACAGGCCCGCTCCCGCCGCGGCGACCACCGTCGCGGCGCGCAGCCGCGGTGTCGGCCCAGGGGCCACCAGGGCCGCCGCGCACGTTCCGGCGGCCAGCGCCGGTCCCTCCAGCAGGGTGACCTGCTCCCCCCTGAAGTTCGTGCGGATCCACGTGCTTCCGGGACGACCCGCGGCGGCGAACACACCGCCGCCGTCCTCGCGTGGCCGCGACCGGGTCAGCGCGGCGTAGGAGGTCCGGGCCGCTCCCGCGCCCAGCGCCGCCCCCGCGATCGCCCTGGCGACCGTCCGCCCGATGCGTGCCCGCCGGGAAGGGCGCGGTGGGGAGGTCACCGTCCCCGCTCCTCTCCGTCGTCCTTCGCGTTCTCCTCGCCCGCGGCGGGTTCGGTACCCGTCGTGTTCTCCTCGGACTCGTTGGGACGGGGCAACGGGTCGGGCAGGAAGGCGTCGACGCCCTCCCCGACACCGTAGTTGCCGCTGCGCCCCTCGGTGCTGATCGCCAGGGCCAGGGCGGCGACCACGTCCCCCGCCACGGTGCCCGCGGTGTCGACCGTGGCGAACCTGGACTCCTCGCTCCTGGCCTGGGAGATGATCCCTCCCGGCTCGACCGAGGTCGCGCCGCCGACCAGTACCGCACCCTCCGCCGCGTCGCGCAGCGCCCGGGTCAGCGCGATGTAGGCGGTGTTGGCCGGGGACGCCACGTCATCTTGTGGCGGGTCGGTGGAGGAGGGAACCGTGAAGGGCTCGGCCGGCGCGAGCACCAGCGCGATGTCGGACTTGCCCGCGGGGTCACCGTGCACGGTGAGCAGCCCCGCCTCGCTGAATCCGGCGAGGACGGCGGCCGCGTCGTAGCCGTTCTCCGCCTCCTCCTCGGGCTGTTCCCCCGTCTCCTCGCGCTCCTCTTCGGTGGGAGCGATCAGGGCCCGCGCGAGCTCCATGCCCGCCCGCTCGTAAGCGCCCCCCTGAGCGGCGGTCTCGCCCTGGGCGAGCTGATCCACGAGCTCGTCGACGAAGGTGGCCTGTTCGGGATCGCCGTACTCCTCGGCGAAGACCAGGCGGCCCGGAACCGTCCCCCCGGCCTGCTGGACGCGGTTGACCAGACCGTCGCGCATGGCCTCGTCGACCCCGGGGGTCTCGACGATCACGACGCGGGTACCGGTGAGCTGGTCGGCGAGCATCTGCTCGGCGTAGGCGTCGACCAGCTGGTCGTTGCCCGTGCTGAGCTGCTCGGCGACGTCCTTCTCCGCCCGCAGTTCCTCGCTCTCCTCGCGCAGCCGCGAGGTCTCCGATTGCAACGTGTTGAGCAGGGGGTCCTGGAGCATGGTCGTGCCCAGCACGATGCCCACCGTCAGCGCGAGGAAGATCGCGACGATGGAAACCAGGTGATAGCGGAAATCGATCACGAGAACAGTCCGGTCAGCGAGTAGAGGAAGTTTTCCCAGCGAGCGGCGAGGAAGGTCAGGTAGACCTGGCCCACCGGTGAGCTGTAGGCCGCGACCACGATGGTGAGCAGGGATGCCGCGACCAGCGCCAACAGGGTCCAGGGCGAGATGCGGCTGCGGTAGAGACGGCTGACGCCCTTGGCGTCGATGAGCTTGCTCCCGACCCGCAGACGTGTCAGGAACGTGCTGGCCATCCCGGCGCGTCCCTTGTCGAGGAACTCCTCCAGGGTGGCGTGCGTGCCGACAGCGACGATGAGGCTGGCCCCGGCGTCGTCGGCGAGCATCATCGCGACGTCCTCGCTGGTGCCGGTCGCGGGAAAGACGATGGCCTCGTGCCCCAGGTCGGAGAGGCGTTTGAGCCCCGGCGCGCGACCGTCCCGGTAGGCGTGGACGACGAGCTCGGCACCACAGGCCAGCGCCTTGTCCGACACCGAGTCGAAGTCACCGACGATGATGTCGGGCCGATAACCGGCTTCGAGCAGCGCGTCGGCGCCGCCGTCCACGCCGATCATCACGGGCCGGTACTCGCGGATGTAGGAGCGCAGGGCGGCGATGTCCTCGCGGTAGTGGTAGCCGCGCACGACGATCAGCACGTGCCGGCCCTCGATCTCGGTCGCGATGTCGGGGACGCCGACACCGTCGATGAGGAGTTCGCGCTCCCGCTTGAGGTACTCCATGGTGTTGGCGGCGAAGGCCTCCAGCTGCACCGACAGACCGGCGCGCGCCTCGATCATGGCCGCTTCGATCGACTGGGCGTCCTGTTCCACCCCCTTGGCCACGACCTCGTCACCGCGCAGCAGCACGCCGTTCTCCAGGCGCAGCACCTCGCCCTCCTGGACGCGGGTGAACACCTCGGGATCGACATCGTCGACCAGGGGAATGCCCGCCTCGACAAGAAGCTGGGGGCCCAGGTTGGGGTAGCGCCCGCTGATGCTGCTGGCGACGTTGAGGACCGCGGAGACACCGCAGGCCACCAGCGCCTCGGCGCTGACACGGTCGATGTCGACATGGTCGATGACCGCGATGTCACCGGGCTTCAACCGCTTGGTCAGGTTCTTGGTGCGGCGGTCCGCGCGCACGGGAGCGGTAACACCGACAGGACCGTCGGTCTTGCCGCGACGGAGTTTCGGGAATCTGGCGGCGAGCGCCGTCGGGACCTTCATCGGTTGCATCTTGCCAGAGCGGTCCCGCCTTCCGGCATAACACGAGGGGTGACGGCGTGTTCACCCAAAGGCATCGACGACCTCCTCCTGCCACACCCATGTGGGGTGTTCAGGGCCGCACCATGCGCACTCGCCACCTGGACACAGGCCGGGCGGGCCGGCCGGGCGCCTCCCCGGCGGCCCCTGATGGCCCGAAGCGGCCAACACAGGGACGGTTCAGTCCCGGTCGGCAGCCGCGATCGTGAGCAGCTCCTCGGCGTGGGCGCGGCCGAGTTCGGAGTCCTCCATCCCGGCCAGCATACGCGAGAGCTCCCGCACCCGCCCCTGACGATCCAGACGGGTCACCCCGCTCTCGGTCACCATGCCGTCGTTGGACTTCTCCACGAGCAGGTGGGCGTCGGCGAAGGCGGCCACCTGGGGAAGGTGGGTGACGACGATGACCTGGGCGCGGCGGGCCAACCGGGCCAGTCTGCGGCCGATCTCCACCGCGGCCTTGCCCCCGACCCCGGCGTCGACCTCGTCGAACACGAAGGTCGGCACCGGGTCGGCGCCGGCGAAGACCACCTCGATGGCGAGCATCACCCGGGACAGCTCACCCCCCGACGCCCCCTTGTTCAAAGGCAGGGGCGGGGCGCTGGGATGAGGGGCGAGCAACAGCTCGATGTCGTCGCGGCCGTGCTGGCCGAACTCCTCCCCCGTGGTGACCCGGACGCTCACCCGCGCGTGCGGCATGGCCAGCGCGGTGAGCTCCTCGGTCACCGCGGCGCCGAAACGTTCGGCGGCCCTCGTCCGGATCTCGGTCAACCGGTCGGCGAGGCCGGTCATGGCCTCGCGCAGCTCCGTCTCCTCGACGCGCAGCGCGTCGATGCGCTCGTCGTCGCCGTCCAGCTCGGCCAACCGCTTGGCCGCGTTCTCGGCCCAGGCCAGCACGTCAGCGGTGGTCTCGCCGTACTTGCGGGCGAGCTGGGTGAGCAGCGCGCGCCGCTCCTGGACCGCGGCGAGCCTGGCCGGATCGGCCTCGACCGACTCGGCGTAGGAGGCGAGCTCCGTCGCGGCGTCGCTGAGGATGTAGCTCGCCTCGTCGAGGCGGTCGGCGACCGCGGCGAGGTCGGCGTCGTGCTCGCGCACACCGGCGAGCGCCTGACGGGCCGCGGCGAGCAGGCTGATGACGTCGGCCTGGACCTCCGCGACGGCCGGATCCCCGACAAGCGCCTCGTGCGCGGTGGTCGCCCCGATCCGCAGCGCGTCGGCGTGCCCCAGCCGGGACTCCTCGGCCAGCAGCTCCTCGTCCTCCCCGCTCTTGGGGTCGGCCGCGGCGATCTCCTCCAGACCGAACCGGAGCAGGTCGGCCTCCTGGGCGCGTTCCCGCGCCCGGGTCGTGAGCTCCTCCAACGTGTCGGCGACCTCACGGTGACGTCGGTAGGCCGCCGAGTAGGCGCTGGCGACCTTGGCCAGCTCCTCACCCGCGTAACGGTCCAAAGCCGCGCGCTGGCGTTCGGGACGCAACAGCCGCTGCTGGTCGGACTGCCCGTGCACGGCGACGAGGTCGTCGGCGAGATAGGCGAGCAGGCTGACCGGGGCGGAGCGGCCGCCCAGCGTCGCCCGGGAGCGCCCTTCGGCCGACACGGTCCGGGTGAGGATCAAGACGTCCTCGTCGAGGTCTCCCCCCGCCTCGGCCACCCGCTCGGCCACCCTGCCGTCGGGGGCGACACGCAGCCGTCCCTCGACGACCGCGCGGTCGGCCCCCGGCCGGACGCGCTGCGGGTCGGCCCGCCCGCCGAACAGCAGGCCGAGCCCGGTGACGACCATCGTCTTGCCGGCACCGGTCTCACCCGTGACGACGGTGAACCCCGGCGACAGCTCCAACACGGCGTCGTCGATGACCCCGAGCCCCTGGATTCGGACTTCTTCGAGCAACGGAACCTCTCCTGTTACCGCCACAGGCGTGCAGTGCGCCACGTCCCCTGCCCGGGACGCGCGGATTCACCGCCCCTCGGGGTCGGCGAGTTCGGCGCGTCCACGCCATCCGGCCACGGGCAGGCCGAACTTGGCGACCAGCCGGTCGGTGAACGGCGCCCGCTGCAACCGGGCCAACCGTACCGGCACGTCCGCACACGAGATCTCGATCCGCGCGCCGGCCGGCAATTCGACCATACGGCGTCCATCGCACCAGAGCACGCCGGCAGTGGTGTCGGGAAGCACTTCCAGCGCCACCGTCGCCTTGGGGGAGACGACGAGCGGCCGGGCGAACAGCGCGTGGGCGCTGATCGGGACGACCAGGAGCGCCTCGACCTCGGGCCAGACGATGGGACCCCCCGCCGAGAAGGCGTGCGCGGTCGACCCCGTGGGCGTGGCGCAGACCACTCCGTCACACCCCCAACGCGACAGGGGACGCCCGTCGATCTCCAGGACCGTCTCCAGCATCCGGCGCGCCGAGGCCTTCTCCAGCGTCGCCTCGTTCAGCGCCCACGTGCGGACCGGGGGCAGGCCGTCACCACGCCCCCCGTTGTAGACGGCGACGTCCAACGTCATCCGCTCCTCGACGGAGTAGTCGCGTTCGACGACGCTGCGCACCGTGGCGGTGAGGTCCTCTCGCTCGGCCTCGGCCAGGAACCCGACATGGCCGAGGTTGACACCGAGCAGGGGGGCTCCGGCCGGACGGGCCAGCTCGGCCGCCCGCAACAGGGTCCCGTCTCCGCCGAGCACCATGACGATCTCGACGCCCAGGGCCGCATCGGGACCGGCCGGCACGATCTCGACGGGATCGAGCCCGCATCCGCTCCGCTTGAGGTCGTCGGCCTCCGACTCCAACATGCGCACGCCCATCCCGGCGGCGGTGAGGCACTCGTGGACCAACCGGGCACTACGGACCGCGGCGGGCCTGCCCGTGTGGGTCAGCAGCAGCACGCTGCGCCGGTCCGGCCGCTCCGAACTGGTCACGACGCCATCGGCCGTGCCCGCGCTGGTCATCGAAACGTCCTCCTCGCTGAGTCCCCGTCGCCCCTCCGGGGACGACGCTGTCGTCACCCGGCCGGGTCACGTTACCCGAACCGGCACCCCCAACGGCGCCGTGCCCAGGCGTGGGAGGCGTTAGCGGGGCCCCTCCTCGATGGCCCGCCACAACCGCTCCTCTTCCAGGGCCGGGGCCCCGGCGCGCATCCACAGGAAGTACTCGACATTGCCCGAAGGGCCCGGCAGCGGGCTCGCCGCGACGTCGACCGTCCCCAGCCCCAAGGTCATCGCGTGGTCGGCGACCGCCCGCACCGCGTCGGCCCGCGACTGGGGCTCGCGCACCACGCCACCGGCCCCGACCCGGTCGCGCCCCACCTCGAACTGCGGCTTGACCATCATCGCGAAGTCGGCGCCGGGCCGCGCGCAACGCACCAGGGCCGGCAGCACCAGGGTCAGCGAGATGAACGACAGGTCCCCGACCACCAGGTCCGGCAGTGGTTCACCGACCTGGTCGGGGGTCAGGTCGCGGACGTTGCAGCGCTCCCGGACGGTGACACGCTCATCGCCGCGCAGTTTCCAGGCGAGCTGCCCGTAGCCGACGTCCACCGCGACGACGTGCGCGGCCCCCCGGCGCAGCAGGACATCGGTGAATCCGCCGGTGGAGGCCCCGGCGTCCAGACAGCGGCGGCCCGCCGGATCGAGTCCGAAGGCGTCGAGCGCGCCGATGAGCTTGTGGGCACCACGCGAGACGTAGACGGGCTGCGCCTCGCCCTCGCTGACGACGATCGCCTGGTCGGTCCCGACCTGGGTTGCGGCCTTGGTGGCGACGACGCCTGCGACACGGACCTGTCCCGCGTCGATGAGCTCGGCCGCGTGACCGCGGGACCGGGCGTGGCCGCGCCGGACGAGTTCGGCGTCCAGTCGGCTGCGTTTGGGCATGGTGTGGAAGTGCCTATCTGAACGAAACGAGTGATGGAAGGACGGCCCTCAGCTCGGCCGCGGCCCGCCGGGCCGATCGCCCCGTGGCTCGCCGGGGCGTTCCTGGTCGAGGCCGGAGAGCACGGCCGAGAGGTCTCGATGGATCGCGTCGAACACGGCGACGTGCTCGGCGACGGGCAGCCCGTCGAGGCCGGCCAGCCGGTCGCGGACGCCGGTCCGGGTGCGCTCGGCGAGCCCCGCCTCGCCGACGGTCGCCCCCGGTGGTCCGGGGAGCGGACGAGGAACGGGGCGCCTCCCCTCGCGGGACTCCTCGCCGTTGCCCGGGGTCACTTTCCGCCGTCCTTGGCGCCACGCGCCCGAGCGCCGCCCGAGCGCTTGGTGGCGCCCTTCCCCCCGGCCCGGGAGCGCGTGGTCGTGGACTTGGCCTTGGCGCGGCCGGCCGGCTTCTTCGTGGCGGAGGTCTCGGCGGCGGCCGGTTTGTCCTCCTCGCCGTCACCGGCCGTCTGCGGGTCGGGGTCCTCGTCGGTGGACGCCTCCCCGTCTCGCTCCTTGGAGGGGCGGGCGCCGTCCTCGTTCTCGGCCGTCCCCTCCTCACCCGCGCGGCCGGGACCGGTGGGCGCGGTCGGTGTCGCCTCCATCCCCGGTAGCACCTCGGCCTGCGGAGGGACGGCCGAGGAGTCGGGGAGCTCCGTGGTCGAGGTCTGCGTGACCGTCGGTCCGTCCCCCTCCGCCGCGACGCCCGTGGGGGAGGCCGTCTCCGCCTCCTCGACACCGGCGGTGTCACCGCGGCCCCCCGGCTCGGAGTCCTTGACGTGGCCGACCATGACCCCGTCCTCCCGCGCTTCCGGACTCTCGACGGCGACGGGCGCGGAAGGGGACGGAACCAGAGGGGGCGTGGCTCCCCCGGCGGGGGGAACGGGCCGCACGGCGGTGCGGGAGGCCAGCCGGCGCTCCAGCTCGGCGACACGGCGCGCGAGCCGGTCGTACTCGTCCCGCCGGACGAGGTCGAGACGGTCGAGGACCCGTCGGACCTCGGCCTCGATCAGGTCGTCCAGCGCCGCCCGGTTGGCCTTGCTGGTCTCGATGAGATCGGCGGCCAGGGTCTGGATCGTGTGCCCCACCCGGGTCGCGCGCACCGCACCCTCCACGCCGTCCACGGCGCCCCGGGCCGTGTCGGCCCCCTTGGCGACGGCCGAGCGCCCCTCCTCCTCCCTGAGGAGGGTCTTGGCCGCGGCGACGGCGCGCTTACGTGTCAGCTCGGTGAAGCCGCTGGCGGCATCGAGGTAGGTACGTACCGCGTCGACGACCATGTGAACGTGCTCCTCGTGAAATCTGGATGCGACTCCGGGAAGACCCCACAAAACGCTACCGGCATCGACGTAGGAATGTGACGGGAGCGTCCAGGTCGGCGGGGAGGATAGGCGCCGTGCGCGCCCCGTCGCGCGCTAAGGCATCATGGACGCATGGCCAGCGTTGAGGAATGTCGTACGGCGATCGGCAAGGTGTCCGACCGGATCATGGAGGTCGACGAGGCGCGTCGACGCAAGCACATCGTGGACCGTACGGTGAGCGTGCTCGTCAGCGACCTGGACACCATGTTCGTCATGCGCCTGAGCATGGACGGACTGGTCGGCGTCACCGACCGGCCGGCGGCCGACCCCGGTGAGCGGGCCCAGGTACGCATCACCACCACCAGCGACGACCTGATCGAGCTGGCCGAGGGCCGGCTCGACTTCGCCAAGGCGCTGTTCTCGGGCCGGGTGAAGCTCGACGCGAGCCTGAGCGACATGATGCGGATGCGCAAGCTGCTGTGAGGCCCCGGGGCTGTTCCGGCACGGCGCCGGGAAAGCCCGTCCTCCGCGTGGCACCGTTTCGCCCCTTGCCCTCCCGGCCGCGTGTTCACGACGCCTGTCCCTCTCCCGACCGGCTCGGGAACGGTCCGCAGTGCTCGCCACCGCGCCGCCAGGACCAGGGGATGTCTCGCACGCGGTCCCTCGGACCGGCCGATCCGGACGCGGCCGGCCGCGGGACACGACGCTCGTCCCGTCCTGGCCCTTGCGGCCCGGTTCGGGGCGGCCGAAGATCCGTGGCGAACCCGGCCGCCGAGACGGCCCCAGGCCCCCGCACCGCCCGCGGGAACGGGGCCCGGACGGCATAACGGAAGGCCAGGGCCGTGGAGGGCCTCCCACGACGGTGCCGGTATCGTGCGAGGGTGCGGAGAGCGACCCCCGAGGACGTATTGGAGCTGGCCCCGTTCCAGGGGCTGCGCTACGCCACGGCTGACGCCCGTGCCCTCATCGACTCCCCCACGCTCGATCTGGCCCTGGCCCTGGCCCCGCCCTACGACGTGGTCGACGCCCAGACAGCGACCGACCTGGTGCGCGGCGACCCGCACAACGCCGTGCGGCTCACGCTCCCCCCGGCCGCCCGGGAGGCCGGCGACCCTCCCTGGGAACTGTGCGGCCCGGATCGCTACCAGCGCGCCGCCCTGACCCTGCGCCGCTGGGTCGCCGAGGGGGTGCTGGTGCGCGACCCCACGCCCGCGCTCTACGTCTATGAGCAGACCTCGCCCACCGGACACCGCCAGCGGGGCCTCATCGGCGCGCTGCGTCTTCCCCCGCCCGACAGCCCGGTGGTACGACCGCACGAGGCCGTCTTGGCCGGCCCGGTCGCGGATCGGGCACGGCTGATGGCCGCGACCAGGGCCAATCTGGAGCCGATCTTCCTGCTCTACCAGGGCGGGAACCCCGTGCGGGGCGCCGCGACGCTGACGGTCGACGCCATCGCGCAGTCCTCGACGGAGGCGCTGGTGGACACCGTCACCGGAGACGGCGTGACACACCGGCTCTGGGCCATCAGCGACACCGCCACGCTGCGGGCCGTGGCAACCGACCTGGCCGCTCGCACCGCCCTCATCGCCGACGGCCACCACCGCTATGCCGCCTACCAACGGCTACGAGCCGAACGGGACGGACCGGGCCCCTGGGACCATGGACTGGCCTTCCTCGTCGACTCCGACGCCTGGCCGCCACGGCTCGGCGCGATCCACCGCGTCCTGCCGAAGGTGGAGGCCGGATGGGCCGCCCGCACCGCGCGGGAGGTGGCGGTGGTGGAGGAGCTTTCCGGAGGGGACCTGCGGAGCGCTCTCGCGCGGCTGCGGGACGCCGCTGGGCGGGGACCCGCCCTCCTCCTCGCCGACTCCGGCACCTGTTTCCTGCTCCACGGTTTCGACCGCGACCGGCTCCGCGCGGCGATGCCCGACCGCTCCCACCAGTGGCGGAGACTGCCCACCTCGGTCCTGGAACGGGTGCTGCTGCCGTTGTGGGGCGTCGCCGACACCTCGGTGAGACTCGTCCACGACGAGGCCGATGGCGCGCTGGCCGCGGCCCGTCCAGATGGCAGCGCGGTGATCCTGCCCCCGCTGGAGGTCTCCGACGTCTACGCGGTGACCGCCCGCGGAGAACTGACCCCACGCAAATCGACATCGTTCGGTCCCAAGCCACGCACGGGGCTCGTCCTGCGTGCCTTTCCCTGACCGTGGACCCCGCTCGTCCCACCACCATCGAGACAGTTACAGGCGCGATGACTCTGAAATCCTCCACCGAACCGCTTTCGACCGTCCACGACGCCGCGCTGCTGGACCTGGACGGGGTCGTCTACATCGGCTCCGGCCCCGTTCCAGCCGCCCCCGAGGCCATCGAGAAGGCCAGGGCCGCGGGCATGCGCGTGGCGTTCGTGACCAACAACGCCGCACGCACCCCCGCGGCGATCGCCGAACGGCTCTGTGGGATGGGGATCCCCGCCCGTCCCGAGGAGGTGGTGACCTCGGCGCAGGCGGCGGCGCGGTTGATCGCCGAGCGTTTCCCCGCCGGTTCGGCGGTCCTCGTCGTGGGCGACACCGGGCTGCGCCAGGCGCTTCGGCAGCAGGGGATGCGCCCCGTGACGGTGGCCGCCGAACGGCCCGTGGCCGTGGTCCAGGGGTACTCGCCCAGGCTGGGCTATGACCTGTTGGCCGAAGGGGCCCTGGCGGTGATGGCCGGCGCGCTGTTCGTGGCCACCAACGGCGACGCCACCGCGCCATTGGGACGTGGCGTGCTCCCGGGTAACGGCTCCTTCGCCCGGGTGATCGCCCACGCATCGCGGACCGAGCCGATCGTCGCGGGCAAACCCGAGCGGCCACTCCACGAAGAAGGGGTGCGACGCACCGGGGCCACCAACCCGCTCGTCGTCGGCGATCGCCTGGACACCGACATCGAAGGCGCCACCAACCGGGGTGCGGACGCGCTCCTGGTGTTGTCGGGGGTGACCACCCCCGCCGAACTGCTCCTGGCACCACCACGGCACCGTCCCTCCTATCTGGCCTATGACCTGAGCGGGCTGAACCTGCCCCACCCCGAGGTGCGGACACACGGAACGGAGGCGCGCTGCGGCGCCTGGCAGGCCACCGCGCACCAGGGCGGCCTGGAGCTCTCGGGCCACGGGGACCGCCTGGACGCGCTGCGCGCGCTGTGCGGGGCCGCCTGGGCCCACCCCGAAGGGGTGACCCCGGCGGCCGCCGCGGCGCCGCTAGCCCAGCTGGGCTGGTGAGCCGGGCGGCTCGATCCGCCGGGCGGTCCGAGCCTCGACCTCGAACACGCTGGCCGCCCCACTGGGCGAACGCCAGAAACGGCGCCGCAGGGCCCCGGTGACCTGGACCAGATCGCCGATCCGCCAACCTCGTGTCGCCTCTTCCATGGACGGGTGGAAGCTGACGCAGGTGATCGGGTCGGCGGGTTGGTTGGGACGCTGCTCCTGGGGCGGCCGGACCACTGAAACACGCCAGGTGACCAGGTGGTCACCGCTGGGAAGTTCCCGTACCGCGGGCTCGGCGGTGACCCGTCCGGCCAACAGCACCTCGTTGCGGTGTCCCAGGCGGTCGGCACCGGCCCGCTCCCCAAGGTCGTCGGTGGGTGAGGCGGACGGGACACGCGCCGGGTCGGCGGCGGGGCCCCTGCGGACGGCGACGGAAGCGGTGGACGTCTTGTGCATGCTGGTCCTCCCTGGGGGGATGGGTCGGTAGCACCCGCGGTCTCGTGTGCGGCATGCCGTTTCCATCTCCAGCATCCGCCGTGGCCGCCCATGCCGGAAGGACGACTTCTTCACCTGTGGATAACCCCGTCCTCACCCCGCCCGGACCCCGTGGAGCCGGGGTGAACTAGATTCGGTCCGACCGGCACGAAGCGGGGATAGGGAGACGAGGCAGTGCACGAGGCGACGACCCCAGGCGGGCTTCCCGACACCATCACCCCCCTGGGCGACGAGATCTTCGCGATCGACACGAAGATGGCGGGCTACGAGGGCATCACCTCCAGCTACCTGATCCGGACGGAACGGCCCTGCGTGGTCGAGGTGGGGACCGCGGGATCGGCCCCCGTCCTGCACGACGCGCTGACCAGGTTGGGCGTGTCCCCTCAGGATCTCGCGACGGTCGTGGTCACCCACATCCACCTCGACCACGCCGGAGGCACCGGCGACATCGCCCGTCTCTTCCCCAACGCCGAGATCGTCGTGCACGAACGGGGAGCGCGCCACCTCGCCGATCCCTCCCGGCTGATGCGCAGCGCCCGCATGGTCTGGGGGGAACGGCTCGACGTCCTGTTCGGCGAGATGAGCCCCACCGAGGCGACCCGCATCCGCGCCGTCGACACCGGCGGCGAGATCGACCTGGGCGGTGGGCGCCGTCTCACCGCCTACTACTCCCCCGGCCACGCCAAGCACCATGTGGGCCTGGTCGACTCCGCGACGGGTGACCTCTATGTCGGGGACGCGGTCGGCGTGTACAACCCCCACACCGGGGACGTGCGTCCGGCCACTCCCCCGCCCGACTTCGACCTGGACGCCGGTCTGGAGTCCCTCCGCCTGTTCGGCGACATCTCCCCTCGGCGTCTGATGTTCTCGCACTTCGGCGCGGTGGAGAAGGTGGAGGAGACGTTGGAGCGCGCCGTGGTCGAACTGCGGGCCTGGGTCGAGGCGGTGCGGAAGGCGCGCACCAGTTCCGCGGGAGACCTCGACCACGCGGTGGCGATGGTGCGCGAGCAGGTGCGACGGCGCTACCGGCCCCTGCCCGAGGACGCCCCCGCCGACTCCCAGCGCGTGTTGGAGATCCTCAGTGGCGTGGAGGGCAACGTCGCCGGCATCTCACACTGGCTCGACCAGGTCGAGGCCGACCAGGCCGCCGATCGGAGCGCCCGCTGACCCACGCGGTCGAGGCGGGAGGAGCCGCGCGGTCCGGCCGGCCCCCGCGCGATGGTGTGACGCGGCGTCGCCTGGCGGAGCCGGGCGACGCCGGATCCGTGCCGGGGAAACGGTCCCATGACACACGGTGTCTCTCCCCGTCCCCGCTCCCGCCCCCAGGGCCGGGAACCAGGCCCACGACCGGCGACGCCCCGTGACGGACCGCGCGAACGACTCCGGTGGACGGGGGGTCATCGACCGATCGCGACATCCCGGACCTGAGGACGGCGTGGTGGGCGGTGCCCAGGCCACCGGCCCACCCCTGCGGGCCCGGCCGTTCCATCCCGGCGGCGAGCACGCACTCCACGCCGCCTGCCCGGCCGCCCCTTCGCCTCGTCTCCCGCGCTAGGGGGGGCGGACGCCCCCACCCGGGACGACCCCGTCCTCCCGTCGTCGAGGTCGAAGGCGTGATCGTGGGACCGTGCGTGCCGCCCCGGACCGGGAGGTTCGGTCCCCGCCAGGCGCTCCTCCACGTCACGGCATCGCCCGCGGGCCGGGACGGAGGCCGGCGGCCCTGCTCCGCAGCGCGCGGATCTTCGGCGACGGCCCTCCCGCGTCCGGCGAACGACACGGCCACGGCCGGAGCGGCCCCGTTCGATCGGCCGGCACCGCGACCCGACGGAGGCGGCGTCTCCGTCGGGTCGCTCCAACGCCGGACGTGCGATCACACCGCTGCTGGCCACGCCGACGCCTCTCGACCGCTCCACGCCCTGGGAACCACCGCCATACTCGACGGGCCTTCCGGCATTGCGCCGCCCGCCCCCATCGCGCCGGACGACGATCCGCTCCTGGGCAGGGACCTCAGTCTGGTTTTCAGCGTCGAGAGAGCGCGACCGTCGCGGTCCGGCGCTCACCCGCGCGCTCCGGATGCGCGGGCGCGGACCGGCCGTCCACATCAAGACCACCGGGCCGCGCGCGGCCCGGGAACGGCGGCGGCCCCACCACGGACGCGCCGATACTCGGGTATCGACCGGCGCCCAGAAGACGTTTTCCGCACGGCCCGCTACGGCCGGGCGCGTCCCTTTTCCCGGCCGTCGGCCTCATCGCCCTCCGGGGCCCCGGGCAGACCCAGCACCGTCAGCAGATGGGCGTAGAGGCCGTCGTCCCACGACAGGTCCGGGGGAAGGACGTCGAAGGACCGGACCTCGGTCGTCTCGAACCGGCCGGTCAACGGCCGCAGCCGGACGACCTCGGCGTGGGTGACGACTGTGGTGTGCCCGTTCGCCAACACGTAGTAACCGGCGATCCGGACGGGCCCCAGTTCGGCCCCCGCCTCCTCACGCGCCTCGCGACGCGCGGTCTCCTCGACCCCCTCGCCGGGTTCCACGTGTCCCCCAGGGAACTCCCAGGCCCGAAACCGGTTACGCACGAGTACCGGCCGTCCGTCGTCGAACAGCAGCACCACCACCGAGTCGTGCGAGGCGGGCAGTCCGCCGAGTCGGACGACCGCACCGTTCAACGGCTCCATCCGGGTCATCGATCGTCCTCCTTCAGCGGCCCGCCCGATCCACCATCGGGTTCCTTCCCACTCTCACCCGCCCCCGTCGGGTTTCCCTCGCGCTCCGTGCCCCGGCCGGCGCACTCGGGGCCTTCCCCTCCCGGAGTGGACGTCCCAGACGGCACCCCGCGGGATCGCGCACCGGAAAGCCGGGAAGGCGGACCCGCCCACGTCCGGCACCGGGGACGATGCCCCTCGCTCCCCGTCGGCGCCCAAGGCGCCTGCGCCGGGCCGCAGGCCCTGTCCGGCGACGGCGAACGTCACCCCGCGGCCGATCCTCGACGGACTCGATCCTCCACCGCGAACACCGGCGGGTCCGGAACCGCTCTGCGGTTCCGGACCCGAACACGTCAACGGATCAGTCGGTCTCCTCGCGAGGACGCCCGTCCTCGCTCGCCCCGGAGCCTTCCTCACTGTTCCCGGCGTCCTCCACGGCGTCTTGGACGTCCTCCGTCCGCGCCGCTGCGGAGCCGGACCCATCGGGGGTCTCGTCGTCCCGCCGCTGCTCGTCCTCCACGGCCTCGGTCCCCGGGGACCCCTCGCCATCCGGCGTCTCGTCCCCCCGCGTCTCGTCGGCCGGTTCGGGATCCTCGGCGTCGCTCCAGACGACGTCTTCACCGATGTCGGTGATCTCCAGGCCCTCCAGCTCGGCAAGGCGCTCGTCCGCGTCGGTCTCACCGTCGCGGTCCACCGCCGAGGCGCGGGAGAAGTACTCCCGGGCCTCCTCTTCACGGCCCAGTTCCAACAGCACGTCGGCGTAGGCGTAGAACAGACGGGCCACCCAAGGCCGGGCCCGCCGTTCCTTGAGCTCCGGTCCCTGCAACTCGACCAGGGCCGCCTCCGGATCCCCCATGTCCCGGCGGGCGCCAGAGGCGACGATACGCAGCTCGACCCGCTCGGCCACGTCGAGCTCCCTGCTCTCCGGGCCGTGCGCGATCTCCAGCGCCCGCTCCGGACGCCCCAGGCCCCGTTCGCAGTCGGCCATGAGGGCCAGGTAGGTGTTACGGCCGTTCAGCCGCCGGGCCGCGCGCAGGTCCGCCAGCGCCTCCTGCCACTTGCCGACGCTGTAGGCCGCCACCCCTGACGCCTCACGCACCGCACCGACACGCGACGCCCGGCGGCGCGCGTAGATCGCGTGCTCGTAGGCCCGTTCCGGGTCCTCGTCCAACAGGGCGCCGGCCACCACCAGGTGCCGTGCCACGATGTCGGCGAGCGAGCGCGGCAGCGTGTTCAACTCGGCACGGACCTCGGCGTCCAGCTGACCCGCTGTCACGTCCTCGGGCAGCTCCGGAGCCATGTCACGCGGGTCTCGCGGCGCGCGGTCATCGCGCCGGTCGCGGTGAGGGCCGTCGAAGCGGCCTCCCGAACGGCGGTCCCCGGAGCGGAAGGGCCGTTCTCCCCTCCGGCCGCCGCGGTCGTCGCGCCGGTCGGACCAGCCGCGGCGACCTTCACCACGGCCGTATCCCTCGCGGGACCCCTCCCGGTCGTCGCGTCGGTAGCCGCGGTCCGAGTCTCCTCGGTAGCCTCCTCGGCCAGAACCGCCACGCTGCCCACCCCGGTCGTCACGCCGGTCGGACCAGTCACGGCGACCTTCGCCCCGGCCGTATCCCTCACGCGGACCACGCCGCTCCTCACGCCCGAAGCCACCACGGTCCTCACGCCCGCGGTACCCCTCGCATCCACGAGTGCCGTCGCGGTCGTCGGCGCGGTGGCCGCCTCGGCCGCCCTCCTCGTCGAAGCGTCGACGGCGTTCGAAACCGTCCCGCTCTCCGCTTCGCTCGTCGCGTCGGTAGCCGCGGTCCGAGTCTCCTCGGTAGCCTCCTCGGCCAGAACCGCCACGCTGCCCACCTCGGTCGTCACGCCGGTCGGACCAGTCACGGCGACCTTCACCGCGACCGTATCCCTCACGCGGACCACGCCGCTCCTCACGCCCGAAGCCACCACGGTCCTCACGCCCGCGGTACCCCCCACGCTCTCCACCACGGTCGAAGCCGGACCGGGAACGGTCGCCCCGGCCGGCTCCCCGTCCTCCGGGACCACCCGATCGGTGACCTCCGTTGTTGCGGGCTCCGGAGCCGTCACGGCCCCCCGATCGGCTGTCGTCAGTCATGTTCCGTCCGTAAACATTCAAAAGCGCTGCCACCGTCCCGTAGCAGCGCGTCGTGATTCTCAGATCCCTCTCACTCTACGACATGTGAACTCGGGCCACGTCCACGCACGTCACGCCCGCCCGTCGGGTAAAGCGTGAAGGATCACCGGTATCCGACCCCCGTTCGGTACCGGGAGCGCTCATGTCCGCTCCCGACCGCCGTCCCGGAAACACCGTCACACGACGCTTACACGTCTCTTGGAAGCGAATTCCTATCCCAGGCGTCCCGCCGGTTCCGTGGCCGAAGACGGGGGCCTGCCACGTTGCCGGCGCTGTTTCGGCCCCCACCCCAGAGGCAGGAACCCCGCTCTATAGTCACCGGCCAGGAAACCATGCCCGCCCCCTCTCCTCGAAACAACCCGACCCACCCTCAAACAGAAACAAAAAAAGGGGGGTTCCCGGCACGGGAACCCCCCACACACACGGGAGACCGAACCCCCCACACGGAGGATCCGGCCTCAACCGAAAAGATGCCCGGCGGCGACCTACTCTCCCACCCCAACCAGGGGGCAGTACCATCGGCGCTGGGAGGCTTAACGACCGGGTTCGGAATGGGACCGGGTGTTTCCCTCCCGCCATCACCGCCGTAACCCTCACCCCAACCCCCACACAGGGGCGGGAAAACCAAGAGCC
>NZ_FUWS01000023.1 GCF_900167435.1 Marinactinospora thermotolerans DSM 45154 | reverse complement strand
AGATCCGGCTGCCCCCGATGCCGCGCCCGATACGGCATCACCGCGTCGTAGTCATAGGTGAGCTCCCACTTATGCGCATACCGCTCCGCGAGCAGACACCACCCGTAGTGATCCGGCAACCGCCGAGGCGGGGACGGAGGTGGGGGCGAGGGCTCCTGGGGGCGACGGGCGGGCGGTACAGACCCCGAAGGAGACGGACCACCGCGCGCCAACGCCGCGAACACAAGCAAGAGCAGGGAGAACAGTCTCATGGGAACCCCTTCGGGGGTCAGGCCGGCCGAGAGTAACTGATGGGAATGAACGGCCGGCGAATGACTTCAGGCATCTGTATGGTGACGCACGGGAGTCAAATATGCAATGCACATTTGAAGATCGCCTCTGCATGCTTCACTGTGCGTAGCACGGAAAGGTGCACTGAAGGTTAAATGGCGCAAAATCGGCTGCTGACCGTAAGATCGGGGGTCATCAGTTCCTCGAGAGGAGCACAGATGGCCCACTCCCCGACCCTCAGGAGACGGCGGCTCAGTCGCCGCCTCCGTGAGCTTCGCGCGGCACGCGGCCTCACGACTGAGGTGGTCGTGCAGCGGGCACGCGAAACCGCCACCGCGAAATGGTCGAGGCATAAGCTGACGCGCATCGAGCGTGACGACTGGGTCCTGCCGAGCCTCGACGACGTGCGAACGCTACTCGACATCTACGGCGTCACCGACGAGGCCGAGCGAGCGACGTACCTCACGCTCGCCGCAGAGGCGCGCCAGCGCGGCTGGTGGGCCAGCTACGGTGACATCTTGGGACGCGGCGCCTACGTCGGCCTGGAGGCAGAGGCTCAGATGATCCGCACCTACGAGGTGCTCGTCATCCCTGGGCTATTGCAGACTGAGGACTACGCACGTGCGGTGATCCGCGGCGGCGGCCTGACTAACAGCGCAGACGTCGAACGGCGTGTCGAGGCACGGGTCATGCGCCAGACAGTCCTACGCCGCCGTCCAGATGCGCCCCGTCTCTGGGCGATCATCGATGAGGCCGCTCTCCGGAAGATTCCATCGCAGCTCCTGCAAGAGCAGGCTCAGCACCTGCTGGACATCCAGGAACAGGCATCCGTCCGAGTACAGATCCTGCCCGACTCGGTGGGGCCGCACGCCGCGACCAGTGGCGCGTTCACCATCCTCGATCTACCCGACGACGATCCCAGCGTCGTCTACCGTGAGAACGTGGCGTCGGGGATCTTCCTCGACGACCCCGCTGACCTTGAGGAGTACATCACCGTGTATGACCATATACGGGGCAGCTCTCTAGGGGTCGACCAGTCACGCGCCTACCTGGAGGCGCTGATCGAAGGACATGACCATGCCTGAATTCCACAAGAGCAGCTACTCCCACGCGAAGACAGAGAACTGCGTCGAGGTCGCTGAGGGGCAGCGGACTCTCGTCCGCGACTCACGGAACCCCCACCTCGGCCACCTCACGTTCCCCGCTGGAGAATGGGCCGCGTTCCTCCGTGACCTGAAAGGGTCCGACAGCGAGACGGCACGCTAGCTGACAGGCGAAAAGAAGGGGCCTCGGCGAGATTCCGCCGAGGCCCTTCTACCTGAATTCCCAACGCCAGCATACTCCGCTACGGACAGACGGCCACCAGCCGGCCGACCGACCCTCAACGCAACGCCGGGTCCTCCCTGGAGGCATCGCCGCAGACAGGTCCCGACATCAACTAGAGATCACCTACGACTAGGTAGTCCCTGGCTCACACTGGCAACACAGTGCCCTCTCGATAGGGACGCACTCTCGGGCCTTAGTACTCCAACCGGCCCGGGACTCCCCCGCGTGCGCGGGGCTTACAGGAGACTCGTGCCGAGACGGCGCGACGTACAACCGAAACCATGCTCGCGGTCGCCGGTGCGGTGATGACGTGGACCCCATGTTCCATGAACCACCTCGGATTGGCGCGCGAATCAATAATCTGTACGTGCGGCTTGTCAAGCTGTTCAGAGAGATCCGCCGATCCAAGGAGCCCGCACGTGAGCCGCCCGACCTACCAGCGCATAGCCGACGAGCTGCGGCGACGCATCATCGCGGGCGACTACGGACCCGGTGACCGGCTGCCGTCACGACAGGCCCTCGCGACCGAGTTCGACGTCGGCCCTCGCATCGCGGCCGACGCCGTACAACAACTCGTCGCCGAGGGATACGTGGTCTCACGCACGGGTTCGGGAAGCTACGTCCGCCCCAAACCGCCGCTCAGACGACTCACCCGAAGCTGGTACCGGGAGGCCAGAGACGGCTCCCCATTTCGCGCGGACATGGCGGCACAAGCCGTACGTGGTGGGTGGGAGTCCACCTCCCAACCGGTCCCGGCATCGGAGAACATCGCGCACCGCCTGGCGATCGGGGCCGGAGACGAGGTGATGCGGACCCACTACACCTTCACCGGTGACGATGAGCCGGTGATGCTCTCCACCTCCTATGAGCCACTGGAGATCACCCGCGGCACCGAGATCGTCCTGCCCGAGGACGGTATCCACGCCGGCCGCGGAGTGGTCGAGCGCATGCGGGTGATCGGACACGAGATCACTCACGCCTCGGAGATCGTGACCGCGCGGACCGCCTCGGCGGAGGAGGCCGACCGTCTCCGCATCGCGCGCGGCGCCGTCGTCATGGTCATCCGGCGGACCTACTCCACCACTGACCGGCCCGTCGAGACGGCCGACATCGTTGTCCCCACGGATCGCTACGAACTGGCGTACACGATCCCGGTCGGACGGGATTGAACAAAACGAAACCGCCTCCACCCACCCACTGCTCTCCGGTCAAGGCGAGGGCCGGGTCGTAACATTCGCGGCTGGGCCTCCCCGTCTTCGCCCACATGAGAGGCTGTTTATAGGGGCTGAAGCTCGCGCGAGCGACCTACCTGCAAAGGACAGTCATGGATGCGAGGACGCTGCACGACATCGCGCGGATCTCCGACCCGCTCGACCGGGCGCGAGCCGCGTCGAGTGCGATGGCCACCCTCCAAGGGCAGTCGGTCGAGCTGTCGCGAATCCGGCGCGGCGCCATCATCGAAGCGCGGGAATCCGGCCTCCGCCAAGACGACATCGCCCGCCACCTGGGCGTGACGCCGGGGCGGATCAGCCAGATGAAGAAAGCCGGCGGTGACAGCGGGCACCGGGCGCCGACCGGACCGGTCGAACCCCGGCCGAGGGTCCTGGTCGAACGCGCCCTTCCCACGCCACCGACCGTGCGCGGATCCACATCGCTCTACCTCACCGAGGCCGAACAACAGGGGCTCAAACCCGAGCGACGCATGCTGTTCGTCGGGAAGGAGCCGGCCAACGAACACGTGGCCGCCGCTCTACGTGTGGAAGCGGGCGCGCCGGTCATCGCGCGTCGCAAAATGTTCTGGGCCAACGACGTTCCAGTACGTATCGCGACCAGCTACTTCCGATTGGACGTGGGGGAGAACACGCGGCTCGACGCCGAGGGTTTCGTGCTCCCCACACTCCAGGCCGCCCTTGAGGAGATGGGGCACCGGTTCGGCCACGCGACCGAGACGCTGACCGTCCGGCCGGCCACGCCGTATGAGGCCGACCTGCTCGACATCGCGGGCGAATGGGTCGTCCAGGTGCTCCGCGTCAGCGTCAGCACCGATGACGTGCCGATTCACGCCCTGGAAACGATCTGCGCGGCGACCCGGCACGTGTTCCCGATCGGCCAGGTGTCGGGAAGCGACCAGTTCTGACCCCGCAACCGCCGCAGGCCCCGGCAGCCGGGGCCTGCGGCGCACACCCCCGACAGGCGGCTCCCCGCCGCTCACGTCACCTCGTCACGGGGTGTCCCCACAACCGTTGCTCCGTCGCCTTGGGAGCCGCTCCGGACCTCCCCTCGCCCGGCCGGTGAACCGGGGCGCCCCGCCCGCCGCCCTGGCGGGGCGCCACGGCGGTCAGGAGGCGGCCGGACCGGCCGACGCGTCCCCGAGCCCCAGCAGGGCGATGGAGCGTTCGCGCATCTCCACCTTGCGGACCTTGCCGGTGACGGTCATGGGGAAGTCGTCGACGACGAGCACATAACGCGGGATCTTGTGGTGGGACAGGCGGCCGGTCGCGAAGTCCCGCAGCGCCGCCGCGTCGAGAGGTTGCGCGCCGGCGCGCAGGCGTACCCACGCGCACAGCTCCTCGCCGTACCTGGGGTCGGGGACCCCGACCACCTGGATGTCGGCGATGTCGGGGTGGGCGTGGAAGAACTCCTCGACCTCGCGCGGGTAGATGTTCTCGCCGCCCCGGATCACCATGTCCTTGATCCGGCCGACGATGGTGAGGTAGCCGTCCTCCCGCATGACCGCCAGGTCACCGGTGTGCATCCACCCCGCCTCGTCCACGGCCTCGGCGGTCTTGGCCGGCTCGCGCCAGTACCCGCGCATGACCGAGTAGCCGCGGGTGCACAGCTCCCCGGCCTGTCCGCGCGGCAGGACGCGCCCGTTCGCCGGATCGACGACCTTGACCTCGATGTGCGGGGCGACCCGGCCGATCGTGGAGACGCGGCGCTCCAGGTCGTCGTCGATCCGGGTCTGGGTGGACACCGGCGACGTCTCGGTCATCCCGTAGCAGATGGCCACGTCGCTCATGTGCATCTCGTGGACCACCCGCTTCATCACCTCGACCGGGCACGGCGAACCCGCCATGATCCCGGTGCGCAGGCTCGACAGGTCGTAGGAGGCGAAGTCGGGGTGGTCGAGCTCGGCGATGAACATCGTCGGCACCCCGTACAGGGCGGTGCAGCGTTCGGCCTGGACCGCCGCCAGGGTGGCCGCGGCGTCGAAGACCGGCGCCGGGATCACGATGCACGCCCCGTGCGAGGTGATGCCGAGGTTGGCCATGACCATCCCGAAACAGTGGTAGAAGGGCACCGGCACGCAGAAGCGGTCGTGCTCGGTGGTGCCCAGCAGCTCGGTGACGGAGAACCCGTTGTTGAGGATGTTGTGATGGGTCAGCGTCGCCCCCTTGGGCGTGCCCGTCGTCCCCGAGGTGTACTGGATGTCCACCGGGTCGTCGCAGGACAGCGCCGCCTCGCGGGCGCGCAGCTCGCCGTCGTCGAGGGCGCGGCCCCGGGCGATCAGCTCCGCCCAGTCGGGGGTGCCGATGTGGACGACCTCGCGCAGCTGCGGGCAGTCCGGCCGGACCTCCTCGACCATGCGGCGGTAGTCGCTGGTCTTGAACTCGGTGGCCGAGACGAGCAGCGAGGTCCCCGACTGCCGCAGCGCGTAGGCCAGCTCATGCGTGCGGTAGGCCGGATTGAGGTTGACCAGGATGGCCCCCGCCCGGGCCGCGGCGTACTGCGTGATGACCCACTCGGCGCAGTTGGGCGACCAGATGCCCACCCGGTCGCCGGGCGCGACCCCGGACGCGATCAGGCCCTTGGCCATCTCGTCCACCGCGGCGTCGAAGTGCGCGTAGGTCCAGCGGCGGCCGGTGGCGTACTCGACGAGGGCGTCGCGCTCGCCGAAACGCTCCGCCACGCGCCGCAGGTTCTCCCCGATGGTCTCGCCCAGGAGCGGGAAGTCCGATGTCCCACTGGCGTAGGAAAGACGTTGCATAACGGCCACCTTGTCTGTGAGCCACCTCACGGTCAAGAGGGTGGAGCGCCCAATGCGGCCCGAGACGCGCGGGCCGGCGCGTGGAGGCCCCTTCGACACGGTGGTGGCCCGCCCCGTCCTTCGCCCGACCAGGCACGGCCGCGCGGGTGGAGCGCCCCGCCCCGGTCAGCCCGGTTCCGGCAGCGCCTCCCGTTCACCGGCCGCGACCGCCCGCACCCGGCCGCGCACCACGAACCAGCCGGCGACCAGCCCCGCCGCGATGACGGGCACGCACATGACCGTCGCCCGCCCGGCCTCCTCGTCCAGCCACATCAAGAACAGCACCACCGCGAAGAAGCCCAGCGTGGCCAGCGTCGTCCACGGCGCCGCCGGCAGCCGGTAGACGGGCCGCTCCACCAGGCCCGCGCGCGCCTGACGCCAGAACAGCAGGTGGCACAGCATGATCATGCCCCAGGTGCTGAGGATGCCGATGGCGGCGAAGTTCAGCACGATCTCGAACGCGCGGGCCGGGACCGCGTAGTTCAACCCCACCCCCAGAACACACACCCCCGAGGTCATCAGGATGCCGCCGTAGGGGACCCGGCTGCGGCTCATCACACCGGCGAACCGCGGAGCCGACCCCGCCACCGCCATCGACCGCAGGATCCGGCCGGTGGAGTACAGGCCGGAGTTGAGGCTCGACATCGCCGCGGTGAGGACCACCAGGTTCATGACGTCGTCCGCGGCCGGAACCCCCAGCTCGGTCAGGACCGTCACGAACGGGCTCTCCCCCGCGGTGTAGGCACCGTGCGGGAGCAGCATCGCCAGCAGCAGCACCGATCCGACGTAGAAGACCCCGATCCGCCACATGATCGAGTTGATCGCCCGGGGCATGATCCGTTCGGGTTCGGCCGTCTCGCCCGCGGCGACGCCGACCAGCTCCACCGCGGCGTAGGCGAACACGATGCCCTGCACCACCAGCACCACCGGCAGCAGCCCGTTGGGCAGCAGGCCGTCCGCCACCAGCAGGTGCGGGCCGCTGTCGTGTCCGCCGACGTCGTGACCGGCCACCAGGAGCCCGACACCCACGAGCATGAAGGCGACGAGCGCGGCGACCTTGACGATGGCGAACCAGAACTCCATCTCGCCGAAGATCCGCACCGAGATCATGTTGACGGCGAGCACCACCGCCAGCGCGGCCAACGCCAGCACCCACTGCGGGACGTCACTGAACACCGCCCAGTAGTGCGTGTACATCGCGATCGCGGTGATGTCGGCGACGCCGGTGGTGCCCCAGTTGAGGAAGTACAGCCAGCCGCCGGCATAGGCGCCCTTCTCCCCCATGAACTCCCGGGCGTAGGAGACGAAGGAGCCCGAGGAGGGCCGGTGCAGGATCAGTTCGCCCAGCGCCCGGACGACGAAGAACGCGAACACCCCGCACACCGCGTAGACCAGCGCGAGCACCGGCCCCGCGTCGTGCAGCCGCCCGCCGGCGCCCAGGAACAGGCCCGTCCCGATCGCTCCCCCGATCGCGATCATGTTGATGTGGCGGGCCCTCAGCGACTTGCTGTACCCGGCGTCGCCGGCGTCCGTGGGCGGGACGGGCGTCCCCCCGTCGCGCGGCATCGTCTGTCCACTCATCCGGTTCCTCATCCCTCGTGGGGCACGGAGTGGGAACACGTGGGACCGACGGCGGCCGCTCCGGTGGGTCACCGGCGCTCGGCCATGCCCTGACGGGTGGGGGTCGGCCCGCGGGTGCCGCTTCGCCCGCGGGCTCCGCATCACTGGAGGCGCGGCCGTGGGCGCGCGCTTCCGCGCAGGCCCGCGCGGAAGCGCGGGCCGGACGGGCTCCGGCGGAGCCCACGGTCAGGGTAACCTCCCGGCGCCGCGCTTCCCCGTAACCTGGGCCGTGCGCGACACCGCGGATCGGCCGGCCCGTCCGGCCCCCGGACGCGGCCGGGCGGGGCCGCGTGCGCGGCCCCGCCCGGGAAAGGGGACGGCGAGGGTCACTCGCCCTTCCAGCGGGGCGGGCGCTTCTCGGCGAACGCCGCCGCGCCCTCCATCGCGTCATGGCTGGCGAAGATCGGGCCGATGATGTCGCTCTGGCGCTCCCAGCGCTCGGCGCCGGGCCAGTCGTCGGCCTCGACGATGACCCGCTTGGACGCCGCCAGCGCGAGGGGCGCGTTGGCCGCGATCGCGGCCGCGAGCTCCCGCGCCCCCTCCAGCGCCCCGCCGGAGGGGGTGACCCGGTTGACCAGGCCCAGTTCGGCCATGCGCCCGGCGTCGACGAAGTCGCCGGTCAGGGCGAGCTCCATGGCGATGTTGCGCGGGATGCGGTGGTGCAGGCGCAGCAGGCCCCCGGCGCCGGCCACCAGGCCGCGCTTGACCTCGGGGATGCCGAACCTGGCGTCCTCGGCGGCGACCACGAGGTCGCTGGAGAGCACCACCTCGAACCCTCCGGCCAGCGCGTACCCCTCGACCGCGGCGATCAGCGGCTTGCGGGGCGGACGCTGCACCAGGCCGGCGAAGCCGCGCCCCTCGACGTGGGGCACCTCGCCGCGCATGAACGCCTTGAGGTCCATGCCCGCGCAGAACGTGCCGCCCGCGCCGGTGATGATGCCCACGGACAGGTCACGGCGGGCGTCGAGGTCGTCCAGCGCCTCGGCGACGGCGCGGGCGACCGCGGCGTTGACCGCGTTCCTGGCCTGCGGCCGGTTGATGGTGATGACGGCGACGCCGTCCTCGGTCGTGTAGAGAACCTCGTCGGACACGGGAACCTCCCTACTTCGGCTGCATCCGCAGGCCGCCGTCGATGCGGACGACCTCGGCGTTGATGTAGCTGATCTCGAGCAGCGCGCGGACCAGCTTGGCGAACTCCCCGGGGGTGCCCAGGCGCTTGGGGAAGGGGACCGGGGCGGCCAGCCGCTCCTTGAACGCCTCGGCCTCGGGACCCTGGCCGTAGATGGGGGTGTCGAGGATGCCGGGCGCGACCGTGTTGACGCGCACGCCGATGGCGGCGAGGTCGCGGGCGGCGGGGACGGTCATGCCGATGATGCCGCCCTTGGAGGAGGAGTAGGCGATCTGGCCGATCTGTCCTTCGATCCCGGCCAGGGACGCGGTGTTGACGATGGCCCCGCGCTCGCCGTCCTCGTTGACCGGTTCGGTGGCGGCCATGGCCGCGGCCGCCAGGCGGACGAGGTTGAACGTTCCGATCAGGTTGACGTCGATGACCTTCTTGTAGGAGGCCAGGTCGTGGGGGACCCCGTCGCGGTTGACGGTGCGGGTCGCCCAGCCGATGCCGGCGCACGACACCGCGACGCGCAGCGGTCGCCCGGTGGCGACGGCGGCGTCCACCGCGGCCTGGACCTGTTCCTCGTCGGAGACGTCGGTGGCGACGAAGACGCCCGCGACCTCCTCGGCCAGGGCCGCACCGCGCTCGGCGTTGAGGTCGGCGATGACGACGGTGGCCCCCGCCGCGGCGAGTTCCCTGACGGTGGCCTCTCCCAGCCCGCTCGCCCCGCCGGTGACGAGGGCGGCTACTCCATTCAGCTCCATGCGCGGCACTCTACCGACTCCCCCTCCTCCGAGTAGAACGAGGTTCGGTAATTCTTGTGGGCCGCGCTGCCACCCCCTCCCACCTGCCGGAAGGCGGGGCCGGACCACGCGGCCGGCACCCCGGGAGGGGTCAGGAGCGGTCCCGGTCCAACTCGTGGGCCAGCTCGTCGAGCTCCGCGCCGCCGGACATCAGGTGGACCAGCTCCGCGCGGTCCACCTCGCCCCTGGCGAAGTCGCCGAGGCTGCGCCCCCGGTTGAGCAGCAGGAAACGGTCCCCCACCGGGTGGGCGTGGTGCGGATTGTGGGTGATGAACACGACCCCCAGGCCGCGCTCCCGCGCCCCGACGATGTAGCGCAGCACCACCCCGGCCTGCTTCACCCCGAGCGCCGCGGTCGGCTCGTCCAGGATCAGCACGCGCGCGCCGAAGTGGACCGCGCGCGCGATCGCCACGGACTGGCGCTCCCCGCCCGACAGGGTGCCCACCGGCTGGTCCACGTCGCGCAGGTCGATGCCCATGCGCAGCAGCTCCGCCCGCGTGATGGCGCGCATCCGCGCCACGTCGAGCCGGCGCAGCGGCCCGCGCCCCCGGGTGAGCTCGGAGCCCAGGAAGAAGTTCCGCCAGATCGGCATCAGCGGCACCATCGCGAGGTCCTGGTGGACCGTTGCGATGCCGCGCTCCAGCGCGGCCCGCGGCCCGTCGAACACGACCGGCTCGCCGTCCACGACGAGCTCGCCGTGGTCGTGGCGGTGCACGCCGGACAGGACCTTGATGAACGTCGACTTGCCGGCGCCGTTGTCGCCGAGCACGCACGTCACCTCGCCGGCCCGCACCGTCGTCGAGACGTCGGCCAGGGCGGTGACGTTGCCGTAGTCCTTTCCGATACGGCGGGCCTCGATGATCACCTCGCCGCCGCGCGGGGCGCCGTCCACGCCGCTCACCGCCGCACCTCGCCTTCCGGGTCGAGGGCCGCCCCGCCGGGAGACCCGCCGGCGGCCGCAACGTGCGGGCTGGTCCGCGCGGTCCGCGCCGCGCCGGCGGTGTGCGCCCGGCGCCGCACCGAGGTGTTGACCGCCACCGCGGCCAGCAGCATCACCCCCAGGAACGCCTTGAGCCAGTTGTTGTCCCAACCGGCGAACACGATGCCCTGGTAGGTCATGCCGTAGATGAGCGCGCCCAGCGCGCCCCCGATCGCCGACCCGAACCCGCCGGTCAGCAGACAGCCGCCGACGACGGCGCAGATGATGTAGACGAACTCCACGCCCACGCCGGTGGACGCCTGGACCGTGGTGGTACGGAACAGCGACAGCATGCCCACGAGCCAGCCCGCGAACGCCGTCAACGCGAACAGGCCGACCTTGGTCCGCAGGACCGGGACGCCGCTGTGCCGGGCGCTGCGCGCCTCCCCGCCCGCGGCGAAGATCCAATTGCCCGCGCGGGTGCGCAACAGCACCCAGGTGCAGGCCGCGGTGAACAGCGCCCACCACAGGATCGACACCTGGAAGGTGGCCGGCCCCAGGCGCATGCTCGACCCGAACAGCCAGCGGGCGTCCCAGAACCCGGCGGCGCCGGTCATGCCCTGCACCGCCACCTGGCCGGTGACGGCCTTGGTCAGGGCCAGGTTGAGCCCCTGGAGGACGAAGAAGGTGCCGAGCGTGACGATGAAGCTCGGCAGCCCGGTGCGCACCACCAGCAGGCCGTTGACCAGGCCGACCGCCAGCGCCGCGACCAGGGACACCACGACCGCGACCCAGACGTTGACGCCGGCGTGGGTCGCGAGCACCCCGGTGAGCAGCCCGGTGGAGCCGACCATGACACCGGTCGACAGGTCGAACTCGCCGCCGATCATCAGCATGGACACCGCGACCGCCATGATCCCGAACAGCGCCGCCGACTCCAGCCAGGTGGCGACCCCCTGCGGTGTCAGGAAGGTGTCGGTGACCAGGGAGAAGAAGACGAAGACGGCCACCGCCGCGGCCAGCGCGCCCACCTCGGGACGGCGCAGCAGGCGGACCCGCAGCGAGGCCCGCGGAACCGTCGGGCGCCGCGCGCCGGGAAGGGGCTCGGCCGCGCCCGTGCTCGTACCCATCACCGGGTCCCCCGTTCCGTGAAGGCGCTGACCTGATCGACGTTGTCCTTGGTGACCAGCGCCGGCCCCGAGTACACCGGCTCCCCCGCGCCGACCTCGTTGCCGTTGCGCGCCTTGAGGGCGAGCAGGGTCACCGGAAGGTAGCCCTGGACGTAGGGCTGCTGGTCCACGGCGAACAGCAGGTCGCCGGAGGCGATGGCGTCGGTGATGTCGGTGGAGACGTCGAAGGTGCCGATCCCCACGTCGCTCCCGGCGTCGTCGGCCGCGCCGACGGCGGCGACCGCGATGGCCTGGTTGAGCGCGAGGACGCCGTCCACCTCGTCGTCCGACATCAGCTTGTTGCGGATGGTGCTGCGGGCGTCGGCCGTGTTGGAGATGTCCACCTGGAGGTTCTCCACCTCGCCGGGGAAGGCGTCGCGCGCCCCGCCGCACCGCTCCTCCAGGCCGACGTTGCCGGCCTCGTGGATGACGCAGACGAGTTTGGTGGCCCCGGCGTCGGCGAACGCCTCGCCGGCCGCCGCGCCGGCCATCCGTTCGCTCTGCCCGACGTGGGTGATCGCGCCGTAGTCGGCGGACTCCTCCAGGCCGGAGTTGATGGTGATGACGGGGATGCCCGCCGCGACCGCGCGTTCGACCCCGGCCTTGACCCCTTCGGGGTTGGCCATGGAGACGATGAGGCCGTCCACCCCCCGGGCGACCGCGTTGTCGATGAGCTGGGTCTGCTGGACGGGATCGGGGTCGCCCGCGTACTCGACGGCGACGTCGAGTTCCGTCCCCGCCTGCTCCGCGCCGCTCTTGACCACCTCCCAGAAGGCGTCACCGGGTTTGGCGTGGCTGACGACCGCCATGGTCAACGGGCCGTCGGCGAGTTCCGCCGGCACCGGTGCCGCGGCCCCCGTCCCGGCGGGCATCTCCCCGTTGGTGCATCCGGCGAGCAGCAGCCCGCAGGCCGCCAGGATCGCCCATGGCCGCCGTTTCCGGCCTGACCTCATCATCACCTCCGAAGCTTTCCGTCCCCGTCGCGCGTCCTGGACCACCTCGTTCGTTTCCCGAACGCTTCGGAGCGGACCAGTCGATTTTCTTCGCATTCCACGCAAAACAGCAAAACAACGGCCAGATCCCCCAGCCACCAGGGTCCTCGCCCCTGGCGCGGGACACCGAAACAGGCCCTGTCGCCTACGTCACACCCACCGTCGGGGACGCCCCTCGACCGAGGTCACGGGCGACGCCCCACCGCCGTCCGCCCCCACCAGAGGGCGCCGTCACGGCAGGTGGGGACACGGTTACCGCACGCTCCGGTACGATTCCGGAGGATCGCCCACCGATTTCCCCCTTCCGAAGACATCGTTCTGTTGGGATCTCAGCTTTGGAAACGTCGGATTATCCGCGCACTGTCTCCGAATGCGTATCGCTATCGCGAATAATGCAGTGATAATCTCCGGAGCCACGGTGTCCGTGCTCTCCACCGGTCGACATCGGACGGGACCGGCGGCAGGCGCCTTCCCGACGGCACCGTCCCGCCCGCGGCGACCCGGTGGGCCAACGCGCTGCACGCCCCATGGGCGTTGCCCGGCCACCGGGATCGGCCTTCCGAAGCGCGATCGAACCGCCGTCAACGCACCCGGAGCCAGCGATGCAACCTCGCCCCATCTCCTCAGTCCCCCTGCCTGACGCCAAGGCCATCGACGACGTCAGACTCTCCTGCGCGGACCTGCCCGAGGATTCGGTGGAGCTCGCCGAGCGCTTCTACGACCACCTGTTCGAGCTGGTTCCCGAGATCCGGTCGATGTTCTCCAAGGACATGGGGCCCCAGCACCTCAGGATGAGCCGGGCCCTGCTCGGCGTCATCCGCCACCTGGACCAGCCCGAGGAGGTCCAGGAGGAGCTGCGCCGGCTGGGCGCCCGCCACCACACCGCGCTCGGCGTCAAGCCCGAGCACTACCCCTACGTCGGCCGCGCCATGGTCCGCGCGGTCAGCGAGCTGTCGCCCACCTGGTCGTCGCGGATGAGCTCGTCGTGGGTCACGGTCTATGAGTGGATCGCGGCCAGCATGATGTCGGGCGCCGAGACCGCCCAGACCCGTGGCGACGAAAGCGCCCCCGCGCGGGCCGCGCGGCCCCTGCCCCCGCGCTACAAAGGACCCGAAGAGCGGCGCGAATCCGTTCCCGCGGGCCAGCTCCCCCTACGCTGAGGGACGGCCCGCGGTCCCGCTCAGAAAGCGCGGCGGGACTCCCGGGAGCGGGACAGCCGGCGCTGACGGCGCCCCTGGCGCCAGCGTGGTAGCGCGTCGCGGGCGAGGTCCGCGGCGCCGATCAGGCCCGCCTCGTTGCCCAGCGCGGCGGCGACGATCTCGGCCTCGGGCCGGTAGCCCCGCCCGGTCAGGGTGCGGCGGAACGCCTTGCGGGCCGGCTCCAGCAGCAGGTCGCCGGCCTCGGAGACACCCCCGCCGATGATGAACAGCTCGGGGTCGAAGGCCGCCGCCAGGTTCGCCAGGCCGATCCCCAGCCACGTCCCGGCGTCCTCCAGCAGCTCGGCGCAGGCCCGGTCGCCCTTCTGGGCGAGCTCGGTCACCAAGGGGCCGGTGATGAGCGCGGGGTCGCCGCCGACGGCTTGGGCCAGGCCGCGCGCGACCGGGGACTCCGCCTGGGTGAGCTCGCGCGCCTCACGGGTGAGCGCGTTGCCGCTGGCGTACTGCTCCCAGCAGCCGCGGTTGCCGCACTCGCACCGGTGGCCGTCGGGCACGATCGTCATGTGCCCGAACTCACCGCCCAGCCCGTGCCGGCCGCGGCGCAGGACCCCGCCGATCACCACGGCCCCGCCGATACCGGTCCCGAGGTTGACGACGATGACGTCGTCGGCGTTACGTCCGGCGCCGGCGCACATCTCGGCCCAGGCCGCCGCGTTGGCGTCGTTCTCCACGACCACCGGCAGGTCCAGGCGGGCCTTGAGGGCGTCGCGTAGCGGCTCATTGCGCCAGGCGAGGTGCGGGGCGAACAGTACGGTGGCCCGCTGGTCGTCGACGAAGCCGGCCGCGCCGACCCCGACCGCGCCCACCGTGTAGTCGCGCCGCAGTTCCTCGACGACCCCGGCGATCGTGTCCTCGACGACCTTCGGGCTCTTGCTCTTGTGCGGCGTCTCCGTGCGCACCCGGGCCAGCACACGCCCGGCCGGCGTGACGACACCCGCCGCCACCTTCGTGCCGCCGATGTCGACGCCGATCGTGAGCCCGCGCTGGTGCGGGCCAGCCCCCTTGGTAAAAGCCATAGCCCACGACACCTTATTGGACCTGCGGCGACCTCACGGCCGAGGCCCGCGCGTGGCGGGCGCCACCGGGACCGGTTCGGCGGGTCGGACCCCGGGGTCGATGGGCCCCAGCCCCGGGGGCGGGTCCAAGACGAGGTCGTGGCGGCCGGCGATGAGCTCTTGGAACCGGATCTTGGCCTGGATCAGCGGGCGGCGCAGACGCTGGTCACGGCGGACCGCCGCCTGATGGCGGCGTGAGCCCTCGGGGTAGCGCCAGCGCGCCCACGGGGAGCCGGGAACGGCCAGCCGCAGCGCGGCCACGATCGAGATGGCGGGGACGAAAACCCCGGCGATCCCTGTCCAGATCTTGCCTTTGAGGAGGCTCACGACGGAGCCCGCGAGGTTGACCAACGCGAGCAGGACCAGGCCCAGGCGCACCGCCTCGCCCCCGGCGCCGGCGGCACTGAGCTCGCTCCAGCCGAACGGGCGGATCCCCGTGAGCAGCAGGCCGGTGAGGGCGATGGCCACGAACACCGCGTCGACCGAGGTGCGGCCCTGCTCGGTCCAGTAGACGTCGCGCAGGTGCAGGATGAGCGCGAACTCGTCCAGCACGAGCGCCGCGCCGAACCCGAAGAGGGCGGCGGCCACCGCGATGGGAATCCCCTCGCGGTCGGTGATGAGCAGCCCGGCGACCCCGCCGAGCAGCATGAACGCCACGCCGAACACGACGTGGTGGATGTGCAGGCCGCCGGGGGTGACGTTGCCCGGCCACCAGCGCACCTCGGCGCGGATCAACCGGACGCTGACGCGGATCAGCAGGAATCCCGCGACGAAGGCGATGAAGAAGCTGAACAACGGCAACCGGCCGGTGGCGATCACGTGGTCGGTGAACCAGTCAGCCATGCGCGCGCCCTCCCGCCCGGAACCGGCCGGCGTGTCGGCCGATCCGTGAGTGTGGCTCCATGCCCGGAACCAACGCCTCGTACCCGCCCGATTATGCCGCCGCCCGCGCCCCTCGATCCGGGTTTCGGTCACAAAAGGTAGCGATTTACGGCTTAACGAGCGGGTGTGGAAAAGCCCACAGAGGGCGGCCCCGCCCGACGCGACGCCGCCCCGCCCGGCTACTCCCGCGCGGCCGTGGCACCGGCCCCGGCCGGCCCCTCCTGGAAGGGGAAGCGGGTGGCGCCCAGCGCCGGTTCCAGGTCGGACAGCCAGACCGCCTTCTCGTCGTACTTGGCGAAGAAGGGACGGCCGACCAGTTCGGGATCGCGCGCCTGGATGAAGTGCAGCACGAACACCTTCTCCCCGGCGATCTCGGCGACGCCGTCCACGCAGACCTTCCCCGGGGTGGCCGACATGGAGGGTCCCCGGACCGTGCGGGCCAGGCCCGAGACCTCGGCGTAGGCGTCCCGGAAGATCGGGTAAGCCTGGGCCAGCGGCACCGCGAAGTAGTCCTGTGGCCCGGTGTCGCGCTCGACGAACATGTAGTAGGGCACCATCCCGTGCCGGACGTGGGTGCGCCACATGTCCGCCCAGATCGCGGAGTCGTCGTTGATCGTGCGGATCAGCGGCGCCTGGGTGCGGATCACCGCGCCGGTGTCGCGGATGCGGCGGACCGCCTCCTGGACGAGCGCGGGGGCCATCTCGTTGGGGTGGGAGAAGTGCGCCATGAAGGCGAGGTTCTTCCCCGCGTCGACGACCCGTTCGAACAGCCGCAGCGTGTCGTCGGCGTCGGGGTCGGTGAGGAACCGCTGCGGCCAGTAGGCCAGCGACTTGGTGCCGATGCGGATCGACTCCAGGGTCGGAACCGCGAGCAGCGGCTCGATGTAGCGGGAGATGACGCCCTCACCCATGATCATGGGGTCGCCGCCGGTCAGCAGGACGCTGGTGACCTCGGGGTGGCGGTGCAGGTAGGCGACGAGCCGGTCGATGTCGTCGGTGGCCATCTTGAGGTCGGGCTCGCCGACGAACTGCGCCCACCGGAAGCAGTAGGTGCAGTAGGCGTGACAGGTCTGCCCCTGCTTGGGGAAGAACAGCACCGTCTCGTGGTACTTGTGCTGCACCCCCGACATCGGCTCCTCGGCGCCGAGCTTGGGAATGTTGAGGAGCATCTGGCCGGCGGGGTGGGGGTTGAGGCGGGCGCGGATCTCGTTGGCGACCCGGTCGACCTCCTTGCGCGGCGCGTCCCCGCGCAGCAGGTCGGCGATCCGCGCGACGTCCTCGTGCGGGAGCATGTCCGGCTGGGGGAAGGTCAGCCGGTAGATCGGGTCGTCGGGAGCCGAGTCCCAGTCGATCAGCTCGTCGATGACGTAGGCGTTGACCCGGAAGGGCAACACACTGGCCACGGCGCGGACCGCGAGACGTTCGTCGGGGGCGAGTCCGGCGCGCGCCGTCAACTCGTCCAGGTGCTTCGCGGTGTAGGCACGAAACCGACGTCCGGCGGACGGGGGTACTGCCACGTCGTGCGTCAAGCTCACGTGTCTCCTCTCTGCGGCCGCGCGGTCGCCGCCGATTGGGGGGCGGCGCGCGGCCGGCGGCGGTCCCAGGACGGACGTCCGTAGGCCGCCGCGTTGTTGGCGGTGTGATCGGACCTGGCAGGGACGGGGGAGACGCCAGGTCCGGGCGACGGATATACCCGTTCTTTCGCTTTCCTCACTCTTTTTCCGTTCTCTCGATCCCGATCCACCCGACCGCCCCGCCCGGACCGGACCACTCCGCTTCGGGCATAACCTGGCGCCCGGCAGGGGCACGCAGGTGCGTCCCTCCACCGCACGACAGGAGCCCACCCCCATGACCAGCCAATCTCCCGCCGGAAGGCCCTCCGGCGACGAGCCCGCTGCCCCACCCGTCATCGCGGTGGACGCCATGGGAGGCGACCACGCCCCGCGCGAGATCGTCGCCGGAGCCGTCGAAGCCTCCCGCGAACACGGGCTACGGGTGATCCTGGTCGGGCGCACCCCCGAACTGCTCGCGCTGCTGTCCGAACAGGACGCCGCCCGCGAGATCCCGATCGTGCACGCCGAGGACACCCTCGCGATGCACGAGGGCGCGCTGGCGAGCTGGCGGCGCCCGCGCTCCAGCGTCGCGGTCGCCTGCAAGCTGATCCGCCAGGGCGACGCCGACGCGCTGGTGTCGGCCGGCTCCACCGGCGGCGTCGTCGCCACCTCGACGGTGCGGCTGCGCACCCAGCCCGGGGTGCTGCGGCCGGCCCTGGCGGTCGTCCTGCCCACCCTGCCCACCCCCACGATCCTGGTCGACGCCGGCGCCAACGCCGACGCCAAGCCCGAGATGCTGGTCCAGTTCGCCCACCTCGGCGTCGCCTACGCGCAGACCGCGCACGGCATCGCCGAGCCGCGGGTCGGCCTGCTCACCATCGGCACCGAGCCGGGCAAGGGCAACCGGCTCACCCGCAAGGCCGCCGAGCTGCTCGCCGCCGCGGCCGGCCCCGGCGGCCTGGACTACCGCGGCAACATCGAGGGACACGACCTGCTCGCCGGCCGGGTCGACGTGGTCGTCGCCGACGGGTTCACCGGCAACGTCGCGCTGAAGTCCGTGGAGGGGGCGGTGCGGTTCGCCTTCGACGAGATCCGCGGCGCGCTCACCTCCGGCACGCTGGCCCGGGCCGGGGCGCTGCTCCAGCGCAGGGCGCTGCGCGGGCTCCGCGACCGCATGGACAGCGAGAGCTACGGCGGCGCGGTGCTGCTCGGGCTCAACGGGACCGTCGTCATCGCCCACGGCGACAGCCACGCGCGCGGCGTCGCGCAGGCCTGCCGGCTCGCCCACGACCTCGTCGCCGGCCGGATCGTCGACCAGGTGCGCCGCCGCCTGGGTCCGGCCGGACGCGCCCCGGCCTGGCTGCACCGGCGCGGCCAGCCCGAGGAGTGAGCCCCCTCCCGCGTTCGCGCAGGCAGACGGCGCTGGTCGGCGAGGTCGGTAGGCTTTCGACATGGCCGACCCGCAAGAAGTCCTCTCGCACCGGGTCCAGTCCGCGCTCGGCGCCGCCTTCGGCCCCGAGTACGCCGAGACCGACCCCGTCATCCGCCCGTCCCAGTTCGCCGATTTCCAGGCCAACGCCGCGCTCGCGCTGGCCAAGAGGCTCGGCCGCAAGCCGCGCGACGTCGCCGCCGAGATCGTCGAGCGCCTGGACGTCGATGACGTCGTCCGAGAGGTCGAGATCAGCGGCCCCGGCTTCATCAACCTGACGCTGCGCGACGAGTGGATCGCCGCGCAGGCCCAGCAGATCCTCGCCGACCCGCGCGCCGGCGTGGCCGTGCAGGAGGCGCAGAACATCCCGATCGACTACTCCGCGCCCAACGTGGCCAAGGAGATGCACGTCGGCCACCTGCGCACGACCGTGGTGGGCGACGCGCTGGCGCGGACGCTGGAGTTCCTCGGGCACAACGTCATCCGGCAGAACCACATCGGCGACTGGGGCACCCCGTTCGGCATGCTCATCGAGCACCTGCTGGACGTCGGCGAGCACTCGGAGCAGGCCGACCTGCTCAAGAGCGACCCCAACGCCTTCTACCAGGGCGCCCGGGCGAAGTTCGACGGCGATGAGGAGTTCGCCACCCGCGCCCGCCGGCGCGTGGTCGCCCTCCAGGGCGGCGACGCCGAGACGCTGCGGCTGTGGGGCGAGCTGATCGAGCTGTCCAAGTCCTACTTCAACAAGATCTACCGCAAGCTCGACGTCACCCTCACCGACGCCGACCTGGCCGGCGAGAGCTCCTACAACGACGCGCTCGAAGGCATCTGCCGCGAGCTGGAGGACAAGGGCATCGCCGAGGTCAGCGAGGGCGCGCTGTGCGTGTTCCTCGACGGCTTCACCGGGCGCGAGGGCAAGCCGGTCCCGCTCATCATCCGCAAGAGCGACGGCGGCTACGGCTACGGCACCACCGACCTCGCCACCATCAAGTACCGGGCCGAGGTCCTCAAGGCCGACCGCATCCTCTACGTGATCGGCGCGCCCCAGCACCTGCACCTGGAGATGGTCTACGGCACCGCGCGCGAGGCGGGGTGGCTGGACGGCGGGACGACCCCGATCCACGTGCAGATCGGCAACGTGCTCGGCTCCGACGGCAAGATCCTGCGCACCCGCAGCGGCGCCCCGATCCGCCTGATGGCGCTGCTGGACGAGGCGATCGAACGCGCCGGCCGGGTCGTCGCCGAGAACCGGCCCGACCTGGACGAGGCCACCCGCGCCGAGATCGCCCGCGAGGTGGGCGTGGGCGCGGTGAAGTACGCCGACCTGTCGGTGTCGCACGACAACGAGTACGTGTTCGACTTCGACCGCATGCTCGCGCTCAACGGCAACACCGGCCCCTACCTCCAGTACGCGACCGCGCGCATCCGCTCGATCTTCCGCAAGGGCGGGCTGACGCCGGAGGAGGCCACCGGCCCGATCCGCATCGCCGAGCCGGCCGAGCGCGCCCTCGCGTTGACGCTGCTGGGCTTCGGCCCGGTCGTGGAACAGGTCGGCGACTCCCTGGAGCCGCACCGGCTGTGCGCCTACCTGTTCGACCTGGCGCAGACGTTCACCTCGTTCTACGAGCACTGCCCGGTGCTCAAGGCCGAGGACGCCGACGTGCGCGCCTCGCGGCTCGCGCTGACCGCGGCAACCCTGCGCACGCTGGTGCTCGGCCTGTCGCTGCTGGGTGTCAGCGCCCCGGAGCAGATGTAGCCCCGGTTCTCACGCTCCCGCGCCCGGCCCCTGCGGGGACGTCGGGGCCGGCGCGGGGGTGGGCCGCGGCTCGGGCGAGGGGGACTGCGGTGGCCGTGAGGGGCCGGGCCGTTCGGGCTCTGTGCTCGGTTCGGGCGTCGCCGAGGGGCGGGGGTCCTGGCCGCCGGGACGGTCGTCGCCGGGGCGGTCGGATCCGCCCTGGTCGCCGGGGCGCTCCCGGGTCGGGGTGTCGGCCGCGCGCGGCTCCGAGGGGCCGCTGTCGGCGGCCGAGGGGGCCGGGGAGGAGGACTCCGGCCGGGCGCCGGCCGGTTCGCGCGAGGCCCCGACGCTCGCCGACGCCTCCGCGCCGGGGGTGCCGGGCCGGGCGGTGGGCCGCGTCGTGGGGGACGTCGTTTCCCGAGTCGGCGTCTGGGGGCTGGTGGCGCCGGTCGGCGCGGGCGCGCCCGCGCTCGTGGGGTCCACAACGAACAGCGCGGCCCCGGTGAGCAGGGCTCCGCCGGCCACGGCGCACACGGCGATCCTGCGCCGTCTGCGTCGCCGTTCCCGACGCCTCCGAGCGCTGCGGGACTGGCGTTCCGGTCGGATCTCGCCGGCCATGCCCTTCCTCTCTCCTCCTCGGGGGTCCTTCGGTCCGGCCCGCGGCCGGGGTCGCCGGTCCACCGGATCGGCGCCTCTAGAACGGTAGGCGCCCATTTCGCCTTTTCCGTCCCACTTAGCCGCTAAAGCAGGGAGAAGTCCGGCAACCAGCGCGCTTCCCGGCGTTCACCTGTGAGTCGATTCACAGAAGGCCCAGGTGACACCGGACGCCCCGGCGTCCTCCCGCCTTCACGGATACGGCCGGCACGCGGATCCGCCCCCGCCGCGCGCGCCTTCCCCGGGGCCCTTCCCCAGCGCCCCCGCTCGCCCCGGACGGGACGCGTCGCCGGGCGGGACATTAGTGTTGTGAATTCCGAAAGATATTCAAAGAAGGAGAAAACACTCGTGAAACCCATGCCACAGACCGAGGAGTCCGTCGGGCCCACCCCGGGCGTCTGGCACCTCGACCCGCTGCACTCCAGCCTGATCTTCGTCGCCCGCTACCTGAAGTTCGGCCGGGTCCAGGGCACCTTCGGCAGCGCCGAGGGGACCGTCACCGTCGCCGAGAACCCGCTGGACTCCGAGGTGGACGTCGTCGTCGAGGCCGCCAGCCTCAACACCGGCGTGCAGGCGCGGGACAACCACCTGCGCTCCGCCGACTTCCTCGACGTCGAGAACCACCCCGAACTGCGCTTCACCAGCACCCGGCTGGAGCGCCGCGGCCGGGCCCGCAACTCCTTCCTCATGCACGGCGACCTCACGATCCACGGCACCACGCGCGAGACGACCTTCGACTGCCAGTGGGTGGGCGAGGCCCCCGACTACGTCGACCAGGAGAAGGGCTACGGGCACTTCTTCGCCGCCAACACCGAGATCCGCCTGTCCGACTTCGGCATCGGCCAGGGCGACCACCTCCCATGGGGCGGCCGGCTCGTCGGCGACACCGTCGACGTCGTGCTGGAGGTCCGCATCCAAAACCACGACCCGATCGACTTCCTCCGCCAGATCGGGCACGTCTAGACGTCCCCGGTCCCGGCACCTGCGGACCGGGCGTCCTCTCAGACGGGCCCTCCCCACCGGTCCGCGCGGGATACCCCGCGCCGCCCCCAGGCGTCGCACGGCGACGCGCGACGGGAAGGCGGCCGTCATCGCGCCCAGACGGCCCATCCCACCGGCCGACGGAGGTCGTCGGCCCCGCCGCACCGGCGTCCTCGGGGCCGTGGACCGGCCCGCGCCGGCACCGCCGCAGCGCACCGTCGAACCCCCGCGCCACAGCGCCACATCACCGCCACCACGCTCCCCTTCCACGCCGGGAGGTCCCCCGTGCTGCCCGCGCGCGGCGCGGCGACGTGCCCGGCAACGGACAGGGGCGCCTTGGGCACGGGCGGACCACGACGTGGGCGTGGCCGCGCGCGCCGAAGGCGCCCCGGGCGCGGCACCGTGTGCCGGGTCAGGCGCGGTCGGCCTCCAGCGCCGCGTCGATCTCGGCGCGGGTGGGCATCGACGTGCTGGCGCCGTGCCGCTGGACCGCCAGCGACGAGGCGGTCGAGGCGAACCGCAGCGCGTCGGCGGGCGCGTACCCCTCGGCGCGCGCCACGACGAACGCGCCGCAGAAGGTGTCGCCGGCGGCGGTGGTGTCCACGGCGGTGACCGCGCGGGCCGCAACCCGGATCGGCTCCTCGCCCCGGCGCCCGTACAGGGACCCCTCCTCGCCGAGCGTGATGATCGCCTCGGGCACCCGCCGCAGCAGCGCCTCCAGCGCCGCCTCGGGTTCGGACTCGCCGGTGATCGCGGCGGCCTCGTGCTGGTTGGGCACGATAAGGTCCACCAGGTCCAGCAGTTCACCGGGGAGCTCCCGGGCGGGGGCGGGGGTCAAGACCGTGGGGACGCCGGCCGCGCGTCCCGCGCGCGCCGCGGCGACGACGCCCTCCATGGGCAGTTCGAGCTGGAGCAGCAGCGCGGCGCTGCCCTCCAGCAGCGCCACGTCCTCCTCGGTGACGTCGGTCACCGTCTTGTTGGCGCCGGAGACGAAGATGATCGAGTTCGCGCCGGTGCCGTCCACGACGATGTGCGCGACCCCGGACGTTCCGGGCACCAGGCGCAGCCCCGAGACCTCGACACCGGAGTCGACCAGGTTCGTACGCAGCTGGGTGCCGAAAGCGTCGTCCCCGACGGCCCCCAGGAAAACGACGTCCCCGCCGGCCCGGGCGGCGGCCAGCGCCTGGTTGGCGCCCTTGCCCCCGGGCACCTGACGGAACTCCCGCCCGGCGACGGTCTCGCCGCTGCGTGGGGCGGCGTCGACGTAGGCGACGAGGTCCATGTTGATGCTGCCGAATACCGCGATGCGCGGCGCCGATGCTGAGTTCACGCCTTGTACGTTACCGAGAAGCCACGGCGTCCCCGCTCACCGCGGCGGCGGTCCGCTCGGGACGCTCAGCCGAAGTCGACGATGACCGGCGCGTGGTCGGAGGCGCCCTTGCCCTTGCGCTCCTCGCGGTCGATCCGGGCGTCGCCGACGCGCGCGGCCAGGGCGGGCGAGGCGAGCACGAAGTCGATCCGCATGCCCTTGCGCTTGGGGAAGGACAGGCCCTTGTAGTCCCAGAAGGTGTAGGTGCCGGGACCGGGCGCGTAGGGGCGGACGACGTCGGCGAAGCCGGTGTCGACCACGGCCTGGAAGGCGTCGCGTTCGGGCTTGGTCACGTGGGTCTTGCCCTCGAACTCGGCCATGTCCCACACGTCGTCGTCCTGGGGGGCGACGTTCCAGTCGCCGCACAGGGCGATCTGCGCCCCGGGGTCCTCGGCCAGCCAGGAGGCGCCGGCCGCGCGCAGCCGGTCCAGCCACTGGAGCTTGTAGAGGTAGTGCTGGTCCTCGACGTCGCGCCCGTTGGGGACGTAAAGGCTCCAGATCCGGACGCCGCCGCAGGTGGCGCCGATGGCCCGCGCCTCGGCCGCGGCAGGCTCGCCCCAGCCGGGCTGCTCGGGAAAGCCGATCTGGACGTCCTCCAGGCCCACCCGCGAGGCGATGGCGACACCGTTCCACTGGGACAGTCCGTGGTGGGCGACCTCGTAACCGAGCCCGGTGAACACCTCGGCCGGGAACTGGTCGTCGCGGCACTTCGTCTCCTGGACGGCGACAACGTCGACGTCGCTCCGTTCCAGCCAGGCCGAGATCCGCTCGGCACGCGCCCGAACGCTGTTCACATTCCACGTCGCCACTCGCACAACGTCAGGCTAGCGTTCTTTCGACGGCGGCCACGACGTGTCCGGGGAAGCCGAAAGCCCTTGGCGCGGCCGTCCTCCACGCCAAGGGCTCCTGCACGACTCCTGGCACGCATCCGGCTCTCGTAGTCGCTGTTGGTTAGATGACCACAAGCGGACTACGGTTCACACGATTTTCAAAGAATTCATCCTGTAACACCTCTGTCCCGTTCCGTCACCTTCCCCACTGGACCCCCGCGGTCTCAGCGTTTTCCCAGCCGTCCCTTTACCCAGTCCCAGGTGAAACCGGTTTCATGTTTGGTGCCGGCGTTCGCCGGCACCCGGTCCCCCCGGACCGGGCGCGTTCCGCCCGGATCTCCGTCCGATCTCCTCCGGGCGCGACCGCCGCTCACGACCCTCCGGGAACCGGCTCCGATACGGACGCGGGCGGGCCCGGGCGTGGCGCGCACCTTGGATGGCCCGCCCGCGTCCGACACCCCCGGGGACTCCGCCCCCTTCGTCCACCTGCGGCATCATGGGTCCGGACCGGGCCGGCCGCGCCCGGTCCCGCGAGTCCCCGGAACACTAGGTGGATCCATGCCCGAGTCCGCGACCCGACCGCACGTCCTCGTCGTCGACGACGAGCCCAACATCCGGGACCTCGTGGAGGCGGCCCTGCGCTTCCACGGCTTCGAGGTGAGCACCGCCCGCAACGGCGGCGAGGGCCTGACCCTGGCCCGCGACCGGCGGCCCGACCTCATCGTGCTGGACGTGCTGCTGCCCGACGTCAACGGCTTCGACGTCTGCCGGCGGCTGCGCGAACGCGGCGACGACGTGCCCGTGATCTACCTCACCGCCCGCGACACCCCCTCCGACACCGTCACGGGCCTGTCCCTGGGCGGCGACGACTACGTGACCAAACCGTTCTCGGTGGAGGCCCTCATCGCGCGGATCCGGGCGCTGCTGCGCCGCACCCGGCGCGATCCCCCCGACAACGGCTCGCCCGAGGACGACGGCGTACTGCGCGTCGCAGACCTCGAACTGGACGAACGCTCCTGGACGGTACGCCGCGGCGGCACCCCGATCGAGCTGTCGCCCACCGAGTTCCGGCTGCTCGCCTACCTGATGGGCAACGCCGGACAGGTGCTGTCGCGCGCCCAGCTCCTGGAGAACGTGTGGGGGTGGGACTACGCCGGACAGTCCCAGATCGTCGAGACCTACGTCAGCTACCTGCGCCGCAAACTGGACCCGCTCGGCCCCCCGCTGATCCACACCCAACGCGGGGTCGGCTACGCGCTGCGCGTCCCGGACGGCGCCTAGATGCGCCAGGACAGACCGTTGCGGTCACGGCTGCTGATGGGGCTGCTCGCCGTGACCGGGACCGGGCTGCTGGTCACCTGCGTGGTCGGGTTCCTGATGCTGCGCTCCTTCATCACCGAACGCCTCGACGACCAGCTCGTCTTGACCGCCGAACGCGCCATGGTGCGCCTGGACAACGGCACGCCGCCGGTGGGCGTCGACGCGCCGAGCCCCTCCCCCTACTTCGTGGTGCTGCTCGACCCGGCGACCGGCGAGGTCAACCAGATCTACGGCGACACGCTGCGCGAGGACGTCGTGCTGCGCCGCATCGCCGCCATCTCCCTGGACCGGCTGGTCGGCCACGCCGCCACCGGCGAGATCTTCGAACTCACCAGCGACGACACCGTGCCCCCGCACCGCGCGACCGTGCGACTGCGCCACGACTCGATCATGATCGCCGGGGTGCCCACCGACGACCGCGAGGCCTACCCCTGGCGGCTGGTGTGGACCCAGCTGGTCACCGCGGGCCTGCTCCTGGGCGGGCTCGCGTTCGCCGGCCGCTGGCTCATCGTGCGCGGCCTGGCGCCGCTGGACCGCATGGCGACCACCGCCAACGCCATCAGCACCGGCCCCGACCTGTCTGACCGGATGCCCGACGCCGACCCCTACAGCGAGGTGGGCCGGCTGGGCATGGCCATCAACACGATGCTCGGCCGCATCCAGCAGGCGTTCCGCGCCCAGCGCGAATCGGAGGAGCGGGTTCGCGCCTTCGCCGCCGACGCCTCGCACGAGCTGCGCACCCCGCTGACGACGATCCGCGGCTACGCCGAGCTGTACCGCCAGGGCGCCATCCCCGACTCCGAACTGCCCGGCGCGATGCGCAGGATCGAGAACGAGGCCGAGCGGATGAGCCGGCTGGTGGCCGAGCTGCTGGAACTGGCCCGGCTGGACCGGACCGGGTCGCTGCAACTGGCCACCGGCGACCTGGCGGCCCTGGTCACCGAGATGGTGGCCGACGCGCGCGCCCTGGAACCCGACCGTCCCATCGCGCTGGAGGTGCCCGAGGTGGTGGAGGCCGAGGTCGACGAGGCGCGGTTCCGCCAGATCCTGGCCAACCTCCTGGCCAACGTGCGCGAGCACACCCCCGCGGACACGCCGGTGGAGGTGCGGTTGCGCGCCGAGGGGACCGTCGACGACGGCCGGCCCGCCGCCGTCCTGGAGGTCGCCGACACCGGACCGGGGATGGGCGCGGAGGACGCGCGACGCGCCTTCGACCGCTTCCACCGCAGCACCCGCACGCCGGGCAGCGGGAGCGGGCTCGGGCTGTCCATCGTGGAGGCGATCGCGACAGCCCACGGCGGCGAGGTGACGCTCATCACCGAACTCGGGAAGGGGACCACGGTACGGGTCCGGCTCCCCCTGCGCCGGTGAGGCGCGGCCGGACCCCGCCGGAACCGGCCGGGAGCCCAATCGGCGACGGTGGGCGTCTTTCCCCATGAGGCGACAAACGGCGCCCCATTCCGTGAATACGGGTCTCTGTTTTCGGAGCCGCGCTACGGTTTTCTGGACCACGTCATCCGATGGACCGCCTATTTCGCGGTAACGCCACCGCCGTGCCACGCCGAGGAGAGGCCATGGAACCATACCGCCGCGGCTCCGGCGGTGAAGACGCCCGCTTGTGCGGTAATTGCGGGCGCCCCCGAAACGGCTGCCGGATGGTGTGCGAATGCATTCCCGCGTGGATATGGCGCGACGCCGAGATGATCTCTGCCGTCCGCGATCACGACGCCCAGACGGTGATACGGCTCCTCCGGCGCCGGGTGCACTCCTTGTCGCAGGAGGCACTGGCGCGAATGTGCGGGGTCGCGCAGAGCACCATCGCCCGCGCCGAGGCAGGGCACGGGCTCACCGACCGGCGCAGGGCGCTTGCCGCCCTCCAGGGGCTTGGCGCCCCTGGCACGGACGTCTTCCCAGACGCCAGACCGCCGCGGAAACAGGCCCCGGCGGCGACCGCAAGTTCTCCGCGGGCACTACTGGATCACCTTCCCAAGCCCGAAAGCCTGATCCTCCGCAACCGGAGGGCGCGGCACTCCATGGACGGTGTGATCGCCGCCGTCGTGGCGTTGGACGACCAGGCCGGCGGCGGAGATCTGTACTCCCCGCTGCGCGCCTACACCACCCACGTGCGTGAGCTCGTGGACCACCATGGCCATGGGATGGAGGCCCTGGGGCCGCTCAGCCAGCTCACCGGCTGGATCGCCATGGACGCGGGGGAGCGGGGAGGCGCCCGCGCGCACCTGACCGAGGCCGTCTACGCAGGACATGAGACAGGGGAAACGGATCTTGTCTCCAGCGCCTTGTCCTACCTAAGCCTGCACGAGACCTACCTGGGCCGGACGCGCCGGGCCCTGGCACTCGCGAAGACGGCCGTCGAGACGGGAACCGGCGCCTCACCAGCCGCCGCCACGATGCTGCATGCCCGGCTGGCCCGCGCTCAGGCGAAAAACGGCGACACCGATGCGGCCCGCGTGAGCGTCGAACGCATGCGTACGGCCTTCGACCTCGCCTGCCGGGAAGGCGCATGGCCGGTGTGGCTCTCCTACATCGACGAGATCGAAATCGAGTCGCAGGCCGGAGCCGTCTACCTGGACATGGGCCTGTTCGACGAGGCCCTTGAATCCCTGGGGAAGGCTCTCGCGCTGCTGCGTGCCCGCGCGCCACACCGTTTCCGGGACCGATCCCACTATCTGACCCGAGCCGCGCGGGCGCACCTGTCCCAGGGGGATGTGGCGACCGCGTGTGATGTCGCCGGAGAAGCGTTCCTCCTCGCGGAACACCTCAGCTCGCCCCGTATCGACGACCGGATCAGGGAGTTCCGGGCCCTGCTTGCGCCCTGGGGGCACGATGACGCCGCCCAGGGGTTCCTGTACCGCTCACGCCCTTTGGCTACCTCTCCCGCGCCGAGCGCGGAGTCAGCTCACTGATCAGCTCCACCAGACGCACACCGTCGCTCAGGTCCGTCACGGCCCGGTCAGCGCCGGCGTCGAGGAGCTCCCCCAGGCTGCTGGTCCCCGTGGCGACCGCGATCACGGCGGCTCCGGCACGATGAGCGCCCTCGACGTCAAGCGGGGTATCGCCGATGACCACGGTGTCCGCCGGCGTGAAAGAGATTCCGAGCCGCCTACCAGTGCGATCGATGGCGGATTCCACCAAACGAGAACGATCATTGCTGAGGTCCCCGTATCCCCCGGTGTCGATCTCAAGCCCATCGGTCAACCCGAACGCCTGGAGCTTGGCCACCGCGATGGGGCGGATGTTCCCCGTGACAAGGCTCTGTGTCCCCCCGGCCGCGCGGATGAGCTTGATCGCCTCCCGGCCGCCCGGCAGGGCACGGCCGTGAACGGCCATGCGGTCCTTGAGCCGATGTGCCGCATCCCCCAAGGACCGGTAGAAGGCGCTGACGACGGTTTCGTCGGAGGGATACCCGTTCATCTCCAGGGTGTCGATAATGATCGCGCGTTCGGTGCGCCCGGTCATGGGGGCGATGGCCTGGGGAGGCGAACCGGTGGTCTTCTCGAAGGCGCAGGTGTAGATCTCCCGGCTCACCGATCCGATGGAGAGCAGCGTGTGATCGATATCCCACAATACGAGACTGTTCGTCAGGGATGGCGTCATGGCCGAATCGTCGCACACGATCTTTTTCTCCGCTCAGTCGAATTCGAGCATGATTTCCGGAAGAGGGCGCCAGCGCAGTCCATTCCCTCTGTTTCGAACACCACGCATCATTCGAACACCGCGATTATGCATGGGCGCATGGGGGCAACGGCGTCCGAGCGTAACCATGAACGGGCACGCCCCCTCCACGACGCGAACGGCGTCCGGGGGCACGAAAGCGGCTTTCCAGGAGCTGATGTCATGCCCATCCCTGATGCGCGCGGTGAGCCTGTCGCATCATCCGCTCCGTTCCTCCTGCTGCACGCGCCTCGTCCTGGCGCTGATACGGCCAACGGTCATCCGGTCCCGGGCCACCACGGCGCAGGACCGGACACCGTCGGAGCACGACGTGGCCACGGCGAATCTGTGGACCGCTGCGCGCGCCCATCCGGGTCAGGTCCTGTTCCCGGCGACGACCGGTACGGCGGACCGGTGGACGTACCGGGTCCTCCGATCGCGGAACCGGCCGCTGGAACCCTCAGTACACCGAAAGCCCTGATGGCGATGACCGTCACCGTCGAGAGCTTCCCGGAGTCACTACCGGCCCGCCCGTTCTCGGTTCTCCCCGAGGAGCCCCGGTGATCTGGTACGGCACACGGACAGGCCGTTGGTGGGGGCTCGGGCCCGATCGCCTCATCGAGGGGCACAGCCGCGCGGAGGTCGCCGCGGCACTCCAAACCGCCTACGCCCGCTCCCCATGGCCCGCGTTCCACCCACGCCGACCGGGCGCGGTCGTCCGGCCGGCTCCTTCCAGATCAGCGGACGACTGTCCACATGAAGCCGTTGCAGGACGCCTGCGCAGGGACCGTTACACGCGGACTGTGATGGCGCTTCCTCCATTCGAATCGGTCAACAGCCACTCCTGAGAGTCCCCGTCTCGCAGAACCATTCCGCTCGCCAAGCCGAAGGAGAAACCTGTGACCATAACCGAAATTCGGAGCACGCCCGAAAGCTTGTGGATCGACCTTACGCGCAAATGCCAGCTCGAGTGTATTCACTGCTACAACGACTCAGGGCCCACCGGAGACCACGGCATCATGAGTCGCGACGACTGGATCGACGTCCTCGACCAGGCCGTTACCACCGGAGTACACCACGTCCAGTTCATCGGCGGCGAGCCCACCCTGCACCCCGACGCCCTTGACATCGCCGCCCACGCCCTGGACCGCGGCCTGTCCGTCGAGGTCTATAGCAACCTCGTTCACATCACCAACGCTTGGTGGTCGTTCTTCCAACGTGACCGAGCTTCGCTGGCGACCTCCTACTACTCCCACGACCCAGCTCGGCACGATGCTTTAACCAAGCGTCCGAGTCACCAGCACACCCGGCGCAACATCATCAAGGCCCTGAAACTGGGCATCCCACTGCGGGTCGGCATCATCACCACCGATGGCCATGATCTGGAGGCGACCAAGCGCGAACTGGAGGCGCTCGGAGTCAAGCGCATCGGTGTCGACCATGTCCGTCCGTTCGGTCGCGGCTCCGAGGGCGCAGCCCCGGACGTATCGGGTCTGTGTGGCCGGTGCGGGGACGGTCGCGCGTCGATCGCCCCAGACGGAACAGTCTCCCCCTGCGTCTTCTCCACCTGGATGGAGGTCGGCAATGTCCGGGAAACCGCCCTGAAGAGCATCCTGTCAGCCCCGACTATGCGCGACGCCCGCGCCCTCATCCGTGCCGAAAAGAAGGACGACAACCCCCCAACACCCCCGGTACCGTGTCGGCCGGACGATGACGGCTGCCGGCCTGGTATCCCGCCGAGCTGGTGTGGACCCCGGAGGTAGCCCGTGCGGCAGATCGAGAACCTGATCCGCCCCCACACCGGGCACATCACCCGGACCCGTGTTGTCACCGGCGGATATGGGACCGCGACGACCTTCACCGTCACCGCCGAGCGTGGCACATGGTTCGTCAAGGCGACTCCCAACCGCCCCGGCGGGCACCTCGACGCCGCCCGGCGAGAGGCCGCGGTCGGACCGTTCGTCACCACGGTGTCCCCTGAAATCCGGTTCACTGTCGAGGACCCGGATTGGTTCGTCGTCGGATTCGAGCACATCGATGCCCGACCGGCCGACTTCACACCCGGATCGCCGGATCTACCCCTCCTGGTCGATGTACTCGACCGGCTGGCGGCCATCCCGCTGCCCCCCGTCGCCCACGACTGGCACGAGACACGGTGGGACCGCTTCGCGACCGAGGAGGAACGGGCGCTGTTCCGGGGTGACGATCTGGTCCATGCCGACGTGCACGGCCGGAATGTGCTCATCGACGGCGACGGCCGCAGCCGGCTCGTGGACTGGGAGTGGCCCACGCGCGGGGCCGGGCTCATCACCCTGGGCTCGGTAGCCGTCCAGCTCGTCGCGGCCGGACACAGCGCCGAGTCGGCCGAGAGCTGGATCGGCCGGTGCAGCGCGTGGCAGCGTGCCGACCCCGATGGACTGGATGCCTTCGCCCGCGCCGGCTCCAGGATGATGGACTGGTTCGCCAACCGGCACCCCGAGGACACATGGCTGTCCGCCCTGGCCGATGCCGCCTCGACCTGGTCCCACCACCGGGCGCGCGCCCTGCGCTAGCCCCGACCCGGTCGCGCGATGGCGTCCCGCCCGCTGATCACGGCGGGCGGGACTCCATCGCGGGGAAGCACCACGGCCGGCCCTGCGGGTTCCCGCCGGGCACGCGGATCTTCGGGGGCCAGGTTCGCCCCGGTGGGGGTACCGGTAGGCGCGCCCCTCTCCCGGTGGGCACGGGGGATGCGGGCGGTGAGCCGCGCGTCCGGTCAAGGGCCGGTACCGCGACCGCGCCCCTTTGTCAGTGGGTGCCGCTACCGTGGCGGCCATGCACGGATCTGTGCCCCTCCCCCATCCCCGGCGCGACACCACGCTGTCGCGCGCGCAGGCCCGCAGGATCGCCCTGGCCGCGCAGGGATTCACTGACCGGCGCCCCACCGGCGCGCCCACGATGCGCCACCTGCGCAGGGTCATCGACCGCGTCGGCGTCATCCAGATCGACAGCGTGAACGTCCTGTCGCGCAGCCAGTACCTTCCCGTCTTCGCCCGGCTGGGCCCCTACGACCGTTCCCTGCTCGACCGGGCCACCAGCCGGAGCTCCCGCCACCTCGTGGAGTACTGGGGACACGAGGCCAGCCTCATCCCGCCGCAGACCCACCGGCTGCTGCGCTGGCGCATGGCGCGCGCCCGCGACGAGGCGTGGGGGCGCATGCGCCGCATCGAAGAGGAGCGGCCTGGCCTGGTCGAGGAGGTCTTCACCGAGGTGAAGCGGAGCGGCCCGGCCACCTGCCGGGAGATCGAGGCCGCTCTCGAACATGAGCGACCGGGCGGCGCGGGGCCATGGTGGGACTGGTCGGAGGTGAAGACCGCCTTGGAGTTCCTGTTCTGGTGCGGGCGGGTCACCACGGACTCCCGCACCGCCCAGTTCGAACGCCGCTACGACCTGCCCGAACGGGTCCTCCCCGCCGAGGTGTACGACGCCCCCGACCCCGACCCCGAGGACGCCCGGCGCGACCTCGTGCGGATCGCGGCGCGCGCCCACGGCGTGGGCACCGAGGCGTGCCTGCGCGACTACTTCCGGCTGAAAGGCGTCGAGGCCCGCGCGGCGCTCGCCGACCTGGTGGACTCGGGCGAGGTCGTGCCCGTCTCCATCGAGGGCTGGAAACGGCCCGCCTACCTCTACGCCGGGGCGCGCGTCCCCCGGTCGGTGTCGGCGCGGGCGCTGCTCAGCCCGTTCGACTCCCTGGTCTGGGAACGCGAGCGCGCCCGCAGGCTGTTCGGGTTCGACTACGGCCTGGAGATCTACGTGCCGGCCGCCAAGCGCAAATACGGCTACTACGTGCTGCCGTTCCTGCTCGGCGACCGCCTCGTCGCCCGGGTCGACCTGAAGGCCGACCGCAAGGCGGGGGTGCTGCGCGCGCTGAACACCGTCTTCGAACCGGACGCCCCGCCCGAGGCCGCCGAGGAGCTGCGCGCCGAGCTGGAGTCGATGGCGGGCTGGCTCGGCCTGGACGGTGTCCTCACCGGGCGGGCCTAGCCGCGCCCCTCAGACGCGGCCGCCGTGGCGCCGGTCGCGCCTGAGGGGCGTCGAAACCCGCCGGGTTTCCGGACAGCCGAACCGGCCTGTCCGTCCCCTCCGTTTCCGGGGGCTTCTCGCCCACGGCCGCCTCCCGGGCCGGGCCGTCCACCGCCGAGGCCCCTGGCCTTCGGGCCGGCGCCCGGCGGGTGTCCGACGCCACAGCGCCGATCCGGCCGTTCCGGCACGCGCCCCGGACGGTGATCGCTTGAATCCCCTACGTGACGAACGTGGACGAGGCCGCCCCCGCCGGCCCTGAGGGCGAGCGCGCCAAACGCGCCCGCGCGCTGCTGACCCGCGCCCTGTACGGCCCCGAGCCCGAGTACGACCGGTCGCACGCGCCCTGGCGGGCGCTGCTGGGCACCGACCTCTTCCGGGCGCGCCCCGGCCTGACCGCTGACCAGCGCGTCGCCCTGTCCTACGAGCGGCTGCACGCGCTCGACGCGGACCTGGACTCCGCCGAGGCGCTCGCCGCCGACCCCGAACGGCTGGCCAGCCTGCACGAGTGGACGGCCTGCGTCGACAGCGGGCTGACCACGATCGCCGGCATCCACTACAACCTGTTCCTGGGCAGCCTCCTCGACCACGGCCGCGGTGGCCGGGGCGTCCCGGCGACCACCCACGAGATCGGCACCTTCCTGTGCACCGAGCTCGGCCACGGCAACGACGCGGCGGCGCTACGCACCACCGCCACCCACGACCCGGCCACCGGCGGGTTCGTCCTGCACACCCCCGTCCCGCAGGCCGGCAAGTTCATGCCCAACACCGGGCCGCAGGGCGGCCCCAAGACCGCCGTTGTCGCGGCGCGGTTGGTCGCGGACGGACGCGACCACGGCGTGTTCCTGTTCCTCGTCCCGCTGACCGGCCCCTCCGGCCCGCTGCCGGGGATCAGCGTGCGCCCCCTGGACCACCGGGCGGGCAGCCCGGTGGACCACTGCCTCACCACCTTCGACACGGTCCGGCTGCCCGCGAGCGCGCTGCTGGACGGGCCGCACGGCCGCCTCGCCCCCGACGGGACGCTCACCAGCGCGACGGGCAGCCGGCGGCGGCGTTTCCTCCGCTCGATCGGCCGCGTCACCACGGGGAAGCTGTGCATGAGCGCCGCCGCGCTGGGGGCGACGCGCACCGCCCTGGCGGTCGCGGTCGCCCACGGCCACCACCGCGAGATCGCCGCGCCGGTGGGCCGCGGCCGCGTCCCGGTGTTCGCGCTGCGCAGCCACCACGGGCCGCTGATCGGCGCCCTGGCCACCGCCTACGCGATGACCCTGCTGCACCGGGAGGCCGTCCGGACGTTCGTCACCGCCCCCGACGGGGAACGGGACCGGGCCGCCCGGTTCGCCGCCGTCACCAAGGGGTGGGTCACCTGGCAGGCCCGCGCGATCCTGACCGAGTGCCGGGGGAGGTGCGGCGCGCGGGGACTGTTCCCCGCCAACCGACTCGCCGAGTTCCTGATCGACGTCGAGGGCACCGTCACCGCCGAGGGCGACAACCTCGCCGTCTGGGCGAAGGCCGGCGCGGAGATGCTGCTCGACCACCCCCTCGACGCGCCCGACGCCGCCCCCGAACGGGGGGAGCTGGCAGACCCCGGCCTGCTGCTGCGGCTGCTCACCGCCGTCGAGTACGTCCAGCTCTCCCGCGCGCGCCGCTGGCTGCGCCGCGCCCCCTCCGGCGACCCCCTCGGCCGGTGGAACACGGCCGCGCCCTGCGCGCTGCGCGCGGTCGCCGCCCACGCCGAACGCCGCGCCGCGCAGGCCCTGCTGGAGGCGGCCAGGACGGCGGAGGCCGAAGCGGGCGGGGACGCCGGGGAGAGCGCGGCGCCACTGATGGGGCTGTACCAGCTGTTCGCGCTCCAGCGCGTCGCCGAGCACAGCGGGGACCTGCTCAACGAGGGGTACCTGGCGGGACGGCACGTCTCCGCCCTGCCCGAGGCGGTCGAGGCGCGGATCCCGGCGCTCGCGCCCTGGGCCGAGACCCTGGCCGCCGCGTTCGACCTGCCCGACGCGGTCCTCGCCGACATCCCCCTGGCCCGGGGCGCGCTCGACGACGGGCTCCTCGCCCCCGGCGGCACCCGCTGAGAGACGCCGGCCGGGGCACCGCCACCGCCCCGGCCTCCCGCCCTGCCTCTGGGTGACCGCACGGTCACCCGGGACGCTACCCTGGGTGACGCCGAGCCGTGTCGGCGCCGCGACCGTCCACGCACACGCACTTCGAGGGAACGTCATGCGTCTGCCCCGTTTCCAGGAACTGCTCCACCGCGTCCTCACCGAGGACGGCCAGGCATCCGTCCGCACGTTCGCCGAGGCCGGCTACGCCAAACGGCCGTTCGGCGAGGTGGTCGAGCTGCCCGGCGGCGGCCAGGTCTACGTGCAGGCGATCCGGCGCTCCCCGTCGGACGGCGCCGACCAGAAGCCCGAGGAGCCGATCGCCGAAGGCGAACCGCCCGCCCCGATGGAGCCGATGACGCTCGCGGGCGGCGGGACGCGCACCGCCGACGTCGAGGCGTGGATCGCCGCGGCCCTCGCCAACAGCGGGCACCGGGAGCTCGCCCGGGTCGACCGCTACTCCACCACCCCGGACCTCGGCTCCTCCGACCAGCCCTACGGCGTGAAGGTCACCTGCCACTCCACCGCCGAGATCCACCTGCTGTTCGTCCACACCGCCCGCGCCAGCCAGTCCATCAGCGCCGACACCGAGTGGAAGATCCTGGAAACCCTCTGAACCAGGCCGGTGCGGGGAGCAGGGAGCACTTAGACACCTGGCCCGTTAGAACGTCCGAGACAGGATCATCCCCGCGTGCGCGGGGAGCACGTTCGCGCGCCGACGGGCCTTAGCGCCCCGGTGGGACGGACCATCCCCGCGTGCGCGGGGAGCACACCCACGGCCACGCCCCCAACGCCCGCGCGATGGGACCATCCCCGCGTGCGCGGGGAGCACGGAATGCGGAGCTCGAAGGCGTACTCGCGAGCAGGGACCATCCCCGCGTGCGCGGGGAGCACCCGGTACCGGACGCGCCAGTAGCGCCCCCGCTTGGACCATCCCCGCGTGCGCGGGGAGCACCCAGCCGCCCACCCCCGCCACCCACGGCGGGGGACCATCCCCGCGTGCGCGGGGAGCACTCTTACTGACCTGCAACGTTACCGAGCTCCGAAGCCGTTCACGACCACTTCTTAAGAAACCGGCAAAACACCCACCGAACCACGAACCACCCTCTGGA
>NZ_FUWS01000025.1 GCF_900167435.1 Marinactinospora thermotolerans DSM 45154 | reverse complement strand
AGGTCGCCGATCTGTGCCGGGTGGCCCCCAGCACCGTCGGCCGATGGCTACAAGAAGGACGGTTGCGCGGACAGCGGACGTTGGGGGGTCATTGGCGGATTCCCGCCGACCAGATCCGCGCACTCCTGGAAGGAGACCAGGGATGAGGCGGCCCTGCCTTCCCGGCCACGCCGTCGCGCGTGATCTGTCCCGCCGAAGCGGCGTGCTGGTGTGGCACGGGGAAACCTCACGCGGCTATCTCGCCCTGGCCGGGCGCGAACTGCTCATCGCGGCCACCGCTGAGGAGATGTGGATGAGGCTCGCCGCGCGCGGCCTCATCCCGACACGGGAGGAATCTTCCCCGCGCTCCATGGTTCTGCCCGGGCGCGATCACCTGGCCGGCGCCGACACGACCGACACCACCTGGACCCAGGCCAGACCGGTCAGACCAGCCGGCCCGGTCTCGTGGGGGCGTCCCGCCTCCGCGTAGACGGCCGCGTCGGGGTGAGCGTCCTGCTCACCGGAAACCCCGGCGTTGATCAGCCGCCCGTCTCGGGCGCGGGGCGGGCGGCCCACAAGGTTCCCGCGTGTCGTTCTCAGAGCCTGGCGCGTGGGACCCCGGGGAACCATTGAGGGGTGTTCCCCGGTCCGGTCCGGGGCGGTAGAGGGGCCGTCCCGGACCACCCCCCTTGTCCGTCACGGCCCCCAGTCACGGGATCACGCCCGCACCGCCGTCAGCTGAGAGATGGTGTTCTCAGGCCAGCCCGCCGAAAGGAACCCCGTGTACGTGACCAGGCCACCGCAATGCCGAAACCTCGTCGCGCCCGACGATTTCGCTGGGAAGCGACCCGGGGAGCTGAGAGGTCGTCCCGAACCGGATCTCCCAGTCGCTGACCCTTCACAGGGATCAGAGTCCGTCCGATCTCTGTTTTCCGGGCTCACCGGCGTCATCGAGAGGCTACGGTCGCAATGACACTGCGAAACCGCCGTATTGAGGTGAGCCATGCCGGAGCGCTATCGCAGCATCGTCGATGTTCACGTGATCCTGCACCGTGATGGAGAGATCCTGCTGTTGGAGCGACAGGGCACCGGCTACTGCGACAGAATGCTGCACCTGCCCTCCGGACATCTGGAGGAAGGCGAACCCGTTCCGCACGGTGCCGCGCGCGAAGCCCGCGAGGAGACCGGTGTCCTCATCGATCCCGGCACGCTCACGCTCGCCGCTGTCGTGCACCACCGGCAGAGCCCCGGCCACGCGCGCGTCGGCATGTTCCTCCTCGCCGAAACCTGGACGGGGGAACCCGTGAACACCGAGCCCCACAAGTGCGGGAAACTCCAATGGGCCGACCCGCACCTGTTGCCCTCCAACACCATCGACTATCCCGCCGTGGGCATCCGCGCCTGGCTGGAACAGCGCCCTCTCGCCCTGCACGGGTGGGGCAGCACGGAAACGGTGAGGTGAGAGACAGACCGGGCCGGGCCGGCCTTCCGACAGTCACGGCCCGACCAGTGTCTGTACCCGGTCACTGGGGCGGGCGGTCTTGACTCGTTGACGAGATCCCGTGGAACATGAACTCGCCCTTCTCGAAGGGCGCTTCTCGGGCTTCCAAGATTTATAAAGCGGAGATAACGGCCCGCAAAGCCGCAGGTCATTTTCTGTAAGCCCCGCGCACGCGGGGATGGACCGGTTCCCGGTCCACCGGGTCCCGGTCCACCGGTGTAAGCCCCGCGCACGCGGGGATGGACCGGCGTCGGCGCGCGCGAAGAGGCGCAGCGCAGAGTAAGCCCCGCGCACGCGGGGATGGACCGGCCAGCGCGATGTTCTCGGCGATCTGGGGCAGGTAAGCCCCGCGCAGGCGGGGATGGACCTCTCTACCTCCAGCTCACCTCCCGTGACACCGCGTAAGTTCCGCGCACGTGGGGATGGTTCTTCAACTCTCTTCGAGAGGATGTTGGTGGAGACTTGTTTGCCCGCCCATGACCGGAAAGACTTTCGAGAAGTCTCTCCTGGAGGGAGCTCATCGCGGCCTTTCTACCTGCGCTGATGCACTACCGGCGGATCGCTGCAAAAATGAGCCTTCGAGAGACCAGCAAGACGGCTCTGGCCTGCGACTTTACTCTCGGGTCGCTGATCATCCCTAGAGGGATCGCAACCTGGCTGGTCCGGATCAGTCCTTCCACCTGAAGCTGTCGCTGATCATCCCTAGAGGGATCGCAACTCGGTCTCCCCGGTAGGGGTCCGCCCGGATTTGGGTCGCTGATCATCCCTAGAGGGATCGCAACCCGCGCTGGGCCAGGTCCACGATCGCGGCGTAGATCGTCGCTGCTCATCCCTGGAGGGATTGCGACGAACAATCTGGTCGTCTGGTCGCGAGTCGGTGCAGGTGAACCTCGCGCGGGGATGGCCTCCGCTCGGTGGGATGTTCCCTTGCCTCAGGGGCGCGGGACCGGCTGTCGGCCTTCCCATTCGTGAGGGCGCCGTCCGTGTGCGATCCCGCCGTACCCGTGCCCGTCCTGTGCCTTCTGCTGTCTTCTGCGCCCATGCGCGCCTGCCCTGCCGGTCGCGTGGACCGGGTGGCGGCTGGCCTGGCGACCCGGCCCGGGCCAACAGCGCTTCAGTGCTGGAGGAGCCCGCCGACCGGGACGGGCGGGACGTGGCCGGTGGGCGGAAGGGTCCGCGCCAGGGCGATGCCGACGTCGACCAGCGACGACCGGCGCAGGCCGGCGACGTCGGGGATCAAGGTCCACACCGACTCGGCGGTCTCGCCGTTCGGTTCGGGGCGGAGCCGGCCGCCGGTGACGCGGACCAGGTAGAAGACCCCGACGTTGTGGTGCTCGACGCCCGCGCGCGCGACGGCGGCGGGGATCACCCTGGAGTCGACGCCCAGCAGGCGTTCGACCACCGCCTCACAGCCGGTCTCCTCGGCGACCTCCCGGATCACCGCGTCGAACGGGTCCTCGCCGTGTTCGACCCTGCCGCCGGGAAGGGTCCAGGTGCTCTCTCCCTCCGCCGAGACGTGCCGGGCGAGCAGCACCCGCCCGTCCTCGACGCACACGGCGTAGGCCGCCAGCCGGAAACTCACTCCGCACACCTCCCAGCGGACCCTATCCCGGTCTCCGGGCCCGGTTCGCCGGCAGAGCCCCGGGCGGAGGGCCGGAGGCCCGGAGGGTGGGTGGCCGGGCGCGGGGGCGGACCGTCGCGCCCCCGCGCCCGGCCGGTGTCACAGCTCCCGGAGGACTTCCTCGGCGGCGCGCCGGCCGCTGGACAGGGCGCCGTCGAGGGTGCCGTTGGACGGGAACTCCGCGGTCTCGGTGCCGGCCCAGTGCAGCCGGCCGATCGGGGCGCGCAGCCGTGGCCCGAATTCGGTGAGCAGCCCGGGGAAGGCGGGCGACTGGTAGGCGCGGCTGTAGGGGTCGGGTTGCGCGCCGGCCTCGACCACGGCGAGGGGTTCGGCGGCCAGCGGGCCCAGCGCCCGCTCCAGGTTGTCCAGCAGCATGGCGCGGTGCCGGGCCGGGGAGTCGGTGACCTGCTGGTCGGCGCCGAGCGGGTCGTTCTCGCCGAAGGTGTAGGTGTGGGCGATCAGCCGGCCGCGGTCGGAGTCGGCCGGGCTGTCGTCGACGGTGAACGCGGGGATCCCCGACTCGAAGTGCACCTCGCCGGACAGCCCGAAGTTCTTCCAGAACGGGCGCTGGTAGACGAGTTCGGTGCGGATGATCTCGGCCTGCGGCCACTGCCGTTGCAGCCGGCGCCGGCTCGGCGGGAGCGGGGCGATGTCGATCCGGTCGGCGTCGGCGGGGGACAGCGCGAGGATGACGCGCCGCGCCGAGATCTCGCCCCACGGCCCGCTCACCCGCACGCGGTCGGCGTCGTGTTCGACGCGGGAGACGTGCCGGCCGGTGCGGATGCGGCCCGCGAAGCGTTCGGCCAGCGCGCCCACCAGCTCCCCGGCGTCCAGGCGGAGCGAGACGATCTCCTCGACCGGCCAGGGGCCGATGTGCGCCAGCAGCCACAGCAGGCTGATCCGGTCGGCGGGGAGGCCGGCCTCCATGGTCAGCTGCTCTTCGACGAAGGTGAGCGAGTCGGGTTCGAAGGTGTGCGTGCTCAGCCACGCCCGCACCGACTGGGAGTCCAGCTCCTCGGCGTGCTTCGAACGCCACGGCTCGGCGAAGTCGATCTCCTGGGCCAGTTTGGTCAGCCGGCCCAGGATCCACTCGTCGCGGACGCGGGTCCACCACGAGGCGGCCAGCGGGACGTTCTCCTCGCTGACCCAGGTGTCGCCGTCCTCGTTCATCCGCAGGTCGTCCAGCGCGGCGTCGTCCTCCACCCGGTCGACCTCGATGTCGAGTTCCCGGGCGATCTCCAGCAGGGCGCGGTCGTGGGCGGTGAGGAAGAGCGAACCGGGCGAGACCGCGTCCACCCCGGGGTCCGGCAGCAGCGCGCGGCCCCCGGGGGCGTCCCGCCCGTCGAGCAGCACGACCGATCCGACACCGGCGTCGTCCAGCCGCCTCGCGGCGGCCATCCCGGACAGCCCCGCCCCCACGATCACGACATCGGCCTGTTCCACCACTGCCGGTCCCCCGGACACCGCGGACCCACCCTTCGAGAGAAACGTCGAGACGGCGCGCCGCGCGAGTGCCCGGCGTGGTCGGCCGTCGATCTTCCGGCCACTATATGGGCGAAACACGCGCCCGGCACGCCCGCCACCGTGGGGTGGCGCGGGACACACCGGAAAGGGGGCGGCGGTCGCGCGGCGGCGCGTTCGGTGGGGCCGTGCGGCCGGCGCGCCAGCGCCGTCCTCCCCGGCGGGCGCGCGGCGTTCCCGGCGCCCTGCCGCGGAACGGTCCTGGGGCGACCGGGCCGGCCGGCCTGTGAGACCCGACCGCCCGGCCGCTTCCACGCGGCCGGGTGACACGGGGTTGAGGCCCGAGGCTCCATTCCACGTTCCTACCGGGGGCGATGCCTCGATCGGCGGGATGCGCCGATAATCCGTTCGGCGGGGGTCGTGCCGGATAATCCGTTGTGGGATCGGGGAGCCGGCCCGTAGGGTCGCCGGCATGTCCCTCCGTCTTCGTCTGCGTCAGGCCCTGCCCGAAGCGATGCGCGCCCGCGACAAGGTCGCGGTGAGCGCCCTGCGCGCGACACTCGCCGCGTTGGACAACGCCGAGGCGGTGCCCGTGGACGAGGCCGGGCTCCGCGGCACGGCCCTCGAACAGTCGCCGATCGGCGCCGGCGCCACCGAGGTGGCGCGGCGCGAGCTGGACGAGCACGGTGAGGTCGCCATCGTGCGCGCCGAGGTCGCCGAGCGGCTGGAGGCCGCGGCGCGGTTGTCCGCGCCCGCGCACGCCGACCGGGCCGCGCGGCTCCGCGAGGAGGCCGCCGTGCTGCTCCGTTTCCTCGACGATCCCGGCACCGCCTAGGACTACGCGCGGGGCGTGGCCGGCAGGGGCGGAACGGCCCCCGCCCACCCCGCCCCCGGCCGGGGCGGAATCCGTGACCGCGCCGTGGCCGGGAGTTCCGTGCCGGGGCGGTCGCGGCGGCGGTTCGAGGGCGTGACCCGATGGTTCACGGCGGGCGGCCGGCGGTGTGAGGCGCCGCGGGAGCCCGGTGCCCGGCCGATCCTCCGCTTGCGGCAGTGGCGTGACATCGGCGTGTCCGAGGCCCTGTTGGAGGGCACGGGTGTGATCGCCGAAGGCGCCGGGTGCGGTGAGGCGGACCGTCTCTGCTCGGCATCGGCTTCACCGCCGCGCGGGCACACCACGACGCTGCCGGGACGCGCCCGGGCGAGGACGGGTCCACCGTTTTGGGGAGCGGCGTCGAAAAGGGGGGCTTCGAAGGACGAAGCCCGCCGGGAATCGGAGACGATCCCCGGCGGGACGAACGCGCCCCGTCCGACGGCGGCGGAAGAACCGGTAGGAGGCCGTCCTCCCTCCTGGGGCGTTTGACGTGCGGGGAGACCGGCGAGGCCGCCTCGCCGCCGACCGAGGCGTTGCCCGCCGACGGTCGTTTCGGCCGCGGGCCAGGTTCGGACAGCCCGTGGCGTGTTCCCCGTGCCGGGAAGGACACGGGGCGGGCCTGTGTCCCCCGCGGCCAGTCGAGGGGCTACCGCATGGGCCGAGACCGGCTCGTCCCACCGCGACCGCGCCCACCCGCGGAAACGCCGTACCAGGGGGCGCCCCGGAAAGAGGACCAGGCCGCCCAGCGGAGGAGCGGGGCTCCGGGGGCGGCCGTCCCGTCGGCAACGACGCCGGCCGCCACGAGACCGCCGAGCGCCTGGTGGGCAGACGCGGGACCCGGCGGGGAGGTGTCACCCGGTGCGGCAACACCCCGGACGGCCGCCCCCGCCGGCCGCCACCCGCGCGCCTCGATGACCCGGATCGAAGACCTCACCCGGGTCGGCCGATGATCACGCCTCGACACGCGCCCCCAGGGCGCCTTCCTCGGCGCGCGGGCATCCTTCGGGGGAGCCGGACGGCGGGGCGACCGCCGGGGGTGGGTCAGTGTGCCTTGGTGAGGTCGACACCGAGCTGACGCAGGAAGCCGACATTGTCGTACTGGACCCACTCCTCGGCCAATTGGCCGTTCTCGTGGTAGCGGAAGATGTTGATGAGTTCGAGCCGCATCGGCTTCCCGGTCGGCGCGATCGTGCCGATCGGGGACGCCTCGAAAGGCGCGGTGAAACGCCCCGACATCGAGGTGTGCGAGGCGATGTGATCACCCTCGCTGACAATGGTGCGCCGCTCACACGAGAATCCCTCGAACGCGGCACGCATGGCCGCGAAGAAGGACTTGAGCTGCGGATACGTCATGTCGCCGTCGGGGCCATGGAAAACGAAGTCGTCCGCGAAATAGGCGTCCAGTTTCTCATCGTCGGCCACGGCGATCGCCTCGCGACCGATCCGGACCAGGGCGCGCGCCCGCTCGTCGTAACGGGTGTCGTCGGGGGAGATGAACTCGCTCATCGGGGAATCCTTCCAGGGCGGTGGCGTTGTCGCCGCTTTCGATGCTAGACCCCGGGAATCCTTTTTCAGTCCTGCAAGACATGCAATTATCGGCCTATTCCCATAACGACCATGCATGGCTCGGGCGGCTACGATGGTGCCGTGCCCGAACTCAGCGTCAACGCTCTGCGCGTCGTGCGCGCGGTGGCCGCGCACGGCTCCCTGAGCGGCGCGGCGCGCACCCTCGGCTACTCCCAGCCCGCCATCTCCCGCCAGGTCTCGGCCGCCGAGAAAGCCGTGGGACAGCCGCTCTTCGTCCGCGGCGCGCGTGGCGTCACGACGACGCGCGCGGGGGAGCTGGTCGCCCGGTTCGCCGCCGAGACCCTCGCCGGCCTCGATCGGCTGGACGAACGGCTCGACGAGCTGGCCCACGGGCCTGAGGTGCGGGTCCGGGTGGGGGCTTTTCCCGCCGCGAACGCCGCTCTGCTCCCCTTCGCGCTGGCCAGGGCACTGAGGCGGCAGCCCAGGTTGTCGTTCACGCTCGTCGAGGCGTCCTCGCCGCAGCTCGTGCACCAGGTCATCGGCAAGCGGCTGGACGTCGCGGTGGTGGCCTCCGGGCCCGGCCTGCCGCAGCCGGCCCTGGAGGGGTTACGGATCGCCCCGCTGCCGGGCGGCGAACTGAGGGTGGGCGTGCCGCGCGGGCATCCTCTCGCCGCGTTGGAAGGCGCCGTTCCGGTGCGCGAACTCGCCCACGCGCCGTGGATCGTGGGCAAGGGCGCCCGGGACGAACCACAGTTCGGCGCCTGGCCCACGCTGACCGATCCGCTCATCGCCTTCCGCGCGCGCAGCTGGCACAGCCGTTTGGGACTCGTGGCCGCAGGTCTGGGGATCTGCGTCGTTCCGGATATCCTCGCCCCGGTCGTTCCGGAGAACATCGTCCTGGTGCGCGTGGACGACCCGAATTGGCTCGGCCGGAGCATTCTCGCGATCAGCAGGAATGACGGGGTGGAGGCGCACGAGGTCATCATCCGGGCCCTGCGGGAACCCGCCGCGGATCAACGGAGTCCCTGACGGGGCGGAGGGCCAGAAGAAGACCGGCAGGGCGGCTTCCGGCCGGTATGTCCGGCGTTCGGTCCCGCCTACCGGGTCCCGGTGCGGAAGCGGCCGGTACCCGTCGAGGCCGCCGGAGGCCGTCACGCCGGAGAGGCGACGGCCGGGCGTCCCGTGACGTCCGTCGGCGCGGCCAGCGGACCGCTGGAGGCCGCCCGCCGCGGTTCGGCCGGGAGACCCACCGCCGGCGCGACAACGCCGAACGCCGCTTCGACCGGCTCACGGGATCACGGATCGTCGCCACCGAGTGAGATGGGACCGCCACCTGCTACAAGGCGGGGGTCTTTCCCGTCGCACTCCTGGCCCTGGGCGGGATCCGTTTGGAGACGGCCCCTGTACTCGGTACGGTTTCGCGGCTCGACCAGCGGGTTCGTCGGCACTGGCCGCGTCGGGTTGTCACCCGGCACGACCGTGAAGCCGGACCGGGGTACTAGAGGCTGTTCCCCTTCACGGCCTGTAGCAGGGCGGTCCATTCGGTGGTGGGGAGTGTGAGGTGTCCTGCTTCGGGGGTTTTCGAGTCTCGTAGTGCGGTGTCTCCGGAGGGGGTCACCGCGACTTCCACGCAATTTCCTCCCGTCTGGTTGCTGTAGCTGCTCTTGCGCCACGTCAGGTCGGTCGTCGTCATGCCATTTCTCCTTGTGTCCTGCGGATGAGGTTCCGTGATTCCTCGGGGGAAGTGCCAGTCCTCGCAGCTCCCCGAAGAACCTCCTGTGCTCTCTGGTGACGGCCGGACGGTCTCCGTCCGGACTCGTGTTCGGCTCCCGCGGTTCGAAAGCACTGGCCGTCTGTAGCTAGGGAAGAGGGCTTGACCTCCGGAGTGGAAAGGGAAGACACGGGGCTGTTTCAGCAGTCCCCTGATCCGCGAAAGCGGGTACCGAAGTCAAGCGCAGCGCCACCTTATTCGGGAAACCCGCTACCCGATCACCATGGGAGCGGGTCGATGGCGTGGAGATGGGCGGTCTGTGGAGAAGGGACTCGCGCCTCACATGGCGTCCCGCTTTACCGCGTGCAGGAAAGCTGTCCAGGTCGGGCTGGGGAAATCGAGCCGAGCGAGCTGCCGGTTCCGGGTGTCCCGCACGAAGGTGCGCACCCCTTCAGGGTGCACGACTTCGGCTACCTCCAGGCAGTGTCCTCCCTCTTGGTTGCTGTAGCTAGATTTGCGCCAGTTCACGGGGGTCTCCTTCGAGGATGTTCTGCAGGAAGGTGGACGTCTGTTCCGGGGAAAGTGCGGCGGCTTGCAGGGTTCCGAACCTGAAGCGGATCTCTTCGACCTTCTGCGGGTCGCTGATCAGGTTTCCGGTCCCGACACCTTCCACGTAGACGATATCTGCTTTGTCCGCGAAGGAGAGGACGGTGAAAGGACCGGAGAGACCAGGGTGGTACCTGATTCCCACACTCCACGGTAGAACTTGCAAGCGGACCCTCGACTCCGACAGTTCGAGCAACAGTTCGACTTGTCCCGCCAGAATCCCCGGGTCCGTGGCGAGGTGTTTGACGGTGATCTCCGTGATGATCGCCCATATGGCGGGATTCCGGGAAGCCGAAAGCTCCTCTCGGCGCTGCATCCGAGAGTTCACCAGCCGTGATATCTCGTCGTCTGTGGCCAGATGCGATCCCGCCTTGATCGTGGCCCATGCGTACTCCTCCGTCTGGAGAGGTCCTGGGATCAAGGTCGGATGGTAATCCCGCATCACCGTCGCCGTGGGCACGGCCTGGAAGAAGTCGCCTGCGTACTCCGGATAAGCGGCCCGGCTGAACTCGGGCCACAGGGCCAGTAGCTTTCCCTCGGCCCCGAGGGCTTCGTCCAGGCGTGACACGATGGTCCTGCTGGGGGTCCTCAGGGCTCTCTCGTAATGCCCGATGGTGGCCCCTCTCAGGTTGAGAGGGCGCCCTAAGGCCTCCTGGGATAGATCGGCCATTCTGCGCAATCTAGCTAGCTCTGCCCCGAATTTCCTTAATGCTGGATTGCGCGCTGAATCCTTCTGAGGCATGGCAACGATGAAAGCATGCATTGCAACAGCCTGCAACGGAGAGGTTCTATTTCACTTCATCTGACCTGTATTTATGGCTCCGGTCTTCCTGTAGTGCCACCGTTGGGGCGTGAGTTGATCGGTGTATCGGTGTGACCGGGACGCCGAGAGAAGGAAGCGGAAAACGGCCCTGACCGGCGGTGGAGCGCCAGGCCAGGGCCTCAGTCCCCAACTGGAGGATCAGGTGGCGACCTTGCTGTGTCACCCTAGCTGCTGTGCAATCACACATGAGCATTCCCTCTCTGAATGTTCCTCTCCTGGAGCGGCGAAGGAGGGAGCGTGACGGCTTTTACGGTATTTTCCACGTCTCTGCCCGGTATCCCGGAGAGCGTGGGGGAGGCCCGCCGTTTCGTCGTCGGCGTGTTGCGGGTGGCTCCGGAGAAGGTTCCCGCGGTGGTCATCGACAACGTCGAGGTCATCGTGTCGGAGCTGGCGACCAACGCCATCCGCTACACCCACAGCGGTGATCGCGGCGCGACCTATGACCTGTACTTCAGCGTCGACACCCGCCGGCTGACCGGCAGCGTCCGCACCGAGCCTCCCCTGGCGGGGTTCAGCCCTTCCGACTGTGAGCGCATGCCCGCTGTGGAGGGGGAGGGAGGACGAGGGCTGTACCTGGTACGAGCCCTCGCGACCGAGTACAGCGACCTGCGGCCCTACGAACACGGGACGTGCTTCACGCTGCGGTGGACCTCTCTGGCGCTCGTCTCCAAGGGGCAGGGGTGACGGCGCCCGAAGAGGGGCGGCCCGGCCTGCCTCGGCGGGAGGCCGGCCGTCGCTACTGGCCCGAGAAGGTGTGTCCCTCCGAGCCGTGGCCTCCACGGCGTGGGCGGACCCCGCCCGGGGAACCGCCGGCCGGCGGGGAATTCCCCGTCCTTCCCGCCTTCCACTCCGGGAATCCCGTGACGGACTCCGATGACATTCGGGAGGACGGGCGTCAACGGCGGGACGGTTCGAGAGGGCCACGGGAGTAGCCGCCGCCCGGGTGAGCCTTGAAGCGCGCCACGGCGTGGCCCGGTGGGTCTGGAGGCGAGAGCGCCGCCGGGCCACGCCGTTCCCCTGGGCAGAGGGGCGGATGCGGGCAATGGGAAGGGAACGGCCGGCGTGTCCGGGAGGGGTTTTCGAGAAGTGCCGCGAACCGTTTCGGTCACTACCGACGGAACAATGTTCATGAGGCGGCTTTCATGATTTCCGGCGCACCGGCCGGTGTCAAAGAAACCGAGTGCGTGACCGGGAATACCAGGGGATTCAGTCCTGAGTTTCTGTGAGCCGCGCAAGGGGAATTCCGAATTCCGGGCGCCCCCGATCGCTCCCGTGTATCTTCGTCCTCACAACCGAAGACGGCCCCGGCAGGTGCGACCAACACCTGGCACGGGGCCTGACTCCCAACCTGCTCAACCAGGAAGAGAGCTATGCGTGACTTTATCAGCCGCGTCATGGCCGCGTTCGCGGTCATGCTGCTGGCCCTCGCCCACCCCCGCACCGCCGAGGCGATCACATCGGCGTTGAACGCCGGATCGCTCGCCGAGCACCCCGAGGCGGCCTCCGCCGCACCGGGAACGGACCTCCGCCCGCGAAGCGCCAACCGCGTGCGGCCCTACTCCAAGGACATCCGCGCGCCCTACGTGTTCGGTTCCTCGGAATGGTGGGAGTCTCACCGCGAGTCCAAACGCCCCCAGACCTTCGTCCATGATGGGCCTCCCTACCGGTGGCACCTCATCGCATAGGAGACGCCGTCTCCCCGGCCCTGGCGGCCGACACCGCCAGGGCCTTTCGTGTCAGGTGCCCACCCCGCCGCCGAAGAAAGCGACGGAGAAACCGGCCACTGGCCGGCCCGCCATGCGAACCGACGAAACCCTGCGCCATTCGCGGCGACTGTCGCATTTCTGCGTTTTTTGGAGGCGAATGCGTATTTCGCCCCTTTCTCAAGAAGTGGTCGAAACGGAGGCCGGCCGCTGGTAACGTCCCAGGTCAGCAAGAGTGCTCCCCGCGCACGCGGGGATGGTCCCCACCGCGAAAACGGGACCATTTTCACGCGCCGGTGCTCCCCGCGCACGCGGGGATGGTCCCACGACGTCGTACTCGGTGGAGTTGCCGGGGTTGGTGCTCCCCGCGCACGCGGGGATAAACCCCCCGCCTCGGTTGGGCTGATCAACCTGGGGCCGTGTTCCCTGCACAAGCGGGGCTGGCTCATCTGCGGGCTCCTCGTGTATCTGTGGGGTGGTTTTCCGGTTCGCGGTTCTAGGAGGGGGAGGTTGTCCGGCAGAATGGTGGTCATCGGTCTCGACTTGTCGGTCGTTCCGGTGGGCTCCGGAGGTTTATAAAGCGGAGATAACGGCCCGCAAAGCCGCAGGTCATCTTCTGTGAGCCCCGCGCACGCGGGGATGGACCGCCGGCTCTTGCGGTCGCTGCCCGCCCATCCGCGTGAGCCCCGCGCACGCGGGGATGGACCGCCGGCTCTTGCGGTCGCTGCCCGCCCATCCGCGTGAGCCCCGCGCACGCGGGGATGGACCGCGAGGGAGTGCGCGACCCGGAGCGCGAGCTGGTGAGCCCCGCGCACGCGGGGATGGACCTCCGGCTACGACTACCTCGGCCGCGCCCCCGACGTGAGCCCCGCGCACGCGGGGATGGACCGCTCGCCCGCGCCATCCTCGACGCGCTGTCGATGTGAGCCCCGCGCACGCGGGGATGGACCGCTTCTGGGAGATGCTGCGGACCCGTATGTCCGGTGAGCCCCGCGCACGCGGGGATGGAGCGGTCCGGTCGAGGGTTTCCAGTCAGGGTCGTGGTGAGCCCCGCGCACTCGGATGGGTTCACCACGGTCGCTGCGGATCGGCCTGCGCCGGTCCACGGCGGGCGCCCGGCCGCGCGGTCAGTGGTCGGGATGGTCGGTGATCGTGCTGGTCGTCGTGCGGGCGTGTCCCGGCCCGGGGAACCGGCCCCTCGGCGGACCGCCCGAGCCCTTCGCCCGCCAGCTCTCTCCGAGAGCGGTCAGCCGGAAAGAAGGTAGGAACATGGGGCCCGCTGGGGCGGGAAGCGCTTCGCGCCGCCGGCCCGCATCCGCCCGTAGCCGACGAGGAGAGGACGAGCATGGACGGGGAACACCTGTGGAGGACGGCCCGGGAACGCGCCGAGAGCCTGCCCGCCACCGCCCTGGAGTACCCCTTCGGCCCCGACTGGGAGGTCTTCAAGGTCCAGGGCAGGGTGTTCATGCTGATGACCGAGGTGCCCGGCAAACCGGTCGTGATCCTCAAGTCCGACCCCGGCGACGCCGAAGCGCTGCGCCGAACCCACGCCGACATCACGCCGGGCTACCACATGAACAAGAGGCACTGGATCACGCTCGCCCCCGGCGGCTCGATCGACGAGAGGCTGGTGGAGGAGCTGGTGACCGACTCCTACCGGCTCGTGCTGGCCAACCTGCCCAAGGCCCGCCGGCCCGTCGACCCCGCCGTCTTCGGCGAGCGGGGGTAGGGCCTCGGCCGCGACCGGAGGCCGGCGCCGGCGGGCGACACGGCGCAAGAGTGACCGGACCCGGACAAGTGCCTGTTCGCCGATAGGTCGGACGTCTAGGAGGAAGGCGGGATAAGGTCTTTGCGCTCACCCTCGGTGACGCCGGCGAGCGGAGCGTGACCGTCGAGGCCGGGACCGACCGAACGGACCCGCGCCGCCGCACGTGCCGATCGTTCCGGGCGGCCACCGCGGTGAGCGCACAGGACCCCTGTCGGCGCGGCCCGTGGGATCACCGCGGACCCGCCGAGGACCCCGCCCTCACCCCGGACCCGTCCTCGGCTGCACGCCCCGCGCCCACCGGCCCGGAAGGCCGGCAACCGGGGGTCCGCCCCCGTCCGGCACCGGCTCGGGGAGGAAGACGAGAAGGAGCGCGTATGCACACCATGTCGACCGAGGAGTGGCACGAGTTCGTCACCCGCGGTACCCCCATCGGGAAGTTCGCGACGACCGGGGCCGACGGCACCCCGCACATCGCCCCCGTCTGGTACGTGTTCGACGGCAAGGACTTCCTGTTCACCACGGGCGGCGACACGGTGAAGGCCCGCAACCTCAAGCGCGTCCCGCGCGCGGCCATCTGCGTCGACGTCGAGACCCCGCCCTACTCCTACGTCGTGGCGCGCGGCGAGGTGACGCTGAGCGAGGACCCCGACGAGCTCCTCGAGGTCGCCACCCTCGCCGGCGCCAGGTACGCGGGCCCCGACAAGGCCGAGGAGTACGGCAGGCGCAACGGCGTACCCGGCGAGGTCGTCGTCCGTCTTCACCCCACCAAGGTCGTCGCCTACCGCGGCATCCCCGGTTAGCCGACCCGGGTGCCGGGCGGTGCCCGATGGGGCGCGCCGAGCGGGCGTCGCCCTCCGAGGGCGGTGCCCGCGTCCACCTGGCCGGTCTGTGCCGTCGGGGCCTCGGCAGCGGGGCCGGCCGGGAGCGCCCGCCGGCCCCGCTGCCCGGCCGGGCGTGCGGCCGCGCGGCGACCACCGGCTCCGATGGTCTTGCCCTCGGCCCTTGGCCGGGCGGAGCGGCCTGGTGCGCGAACCGTCGCCGGCCGCTCTTCCCCGGCGGCCGGACCGGGAAGGCCGGCCAGGTCGCCGAGCGCGGGCGCGAGGCCGGCCGGGGCGTCCCGCTGGTCACCGGCGAGATCCACCGGTTCGACCGCGCTCGGTGGGACGGTCTCCGCCGTACGCGGAAGGAGGGCGAGGTCCCGCTCATCGGGGCGGCGGCCGGGACCCCGGCCGCGAAGCCGACGGTGCCCGCTCCCGCGCCGCTCAGGCGTTTCACCCCCCACACCTGAGCGGCGGCGCCGGAAACACCGGCCGCGCGCGTCGGCCCCCGATGGGCCACCGGTCGCCGCTCGACACTGCCGCGCGCCATGGCCGGCGGTGACGGCCGTCACCTGCCAGGCAAGGCCGAACAGGTCCAGGTGCTCTCCGGCCGGGAGGTCCCGCTCGACGTCGCCGGGCTCACCGGATGAGCCCGGAAGCGGACACCGGTGCACGACAAGGCGCGGGAGGGCCGCCGCGCCCCTGCCCTGGCCGGCCGGGACGCCGGACGGCGCGAAGGACCCGCTCCGCCTCGCGCGTCCGCCGCAAGGACGCCGGGACGGCCGGCCCCACACGGGACCGCGGGCCCGCGTCGCCCGGCCGTCCCTCAGCGGAACTGGGCGACGAGCTGGAACATGATCTGGTGGGGGAGACTGCGCGGGAGCATCTGGTTGACGGTGCCGGACACGTAGAGGTCCCGTTCCGGCACGTGGTAGAGCACGTTGCCGAAGGCGCCCGAGTGGCCGACCATCTCTGGGACCGGCGTGAACGGCGACAGCCAGCGGGGAAGCCTGAAACGCATGACCCCCATGCCGTAGTCGATGGGTTCGAGGCGGGAGAAAACCGGGTTCCAGCGCGCGGTCATCTCGGCCAGGTAGCGCGCCGGGAACAGCTCGCCGCCGAAGAAGGCGCGGAGGAACCGCAGCTGGTCGGCCGACGTCGACACCACCGCGCCATCGGGCGGGAACGAGGCGATCGACTTCGGGATGCGCACCGGGTCGCCGCCGTGCAGGATCGTGGCGACCTCGTCGTAGCGGTCCAGCGTGCGCGGGGTGAACAGCCAGGTGGCGTCCAGGCCGAGCGGCTCGACGATCCGGTTCCGGAAGGCGTCCTCGAAGCCGCCGGAGGTGACCACCTCGATGACGCGGCCCAGCAGCTGGTAGTTGGTGTCGCAGTAGTGGGCCCTGCCCGGTGTCGAGGGGGCGAAGCGGCTCGGCATGGACCGCGCCATCTCGATGAAGTCCTCGAACGTCCAGGCGGCGTCCCGTTTGAGCATCTCCCCAAGGAAGGTGGTGCCGTCGGGACGCTCCTGTTCGAAGTAGTCCGGTATCCCCGACGTCTGCGTCAGCAGCTCGCGCACCGTGATCGCCGGGCCGTGGTCGTGGCCGCCGTGCACGTTCAGCCCGCGCATAGTGTCCGCGCCGAGCAGCTCCGCCACACGTGTGTCGAGCGTCAGGGCGCCCTCGTCGCGGAGCTGCATGACCATCGCGACGGTGTACAGCTTGGTGATGCTGGCGATGAAGTACGGCCGCCCGGTGTCCCCGTGGCTCCAGGAGAACCCGGTGGAGGGCTGCTCGACCGCGAAGCTCATCATCGACACCGCCGGCCTGGCGGAGTGACGTGCCGCGACCCTGTCGAGCCTGGCCGAGAGGGGGGTCCTCATGACGTGATCCGTTCCAGTCGTCGTCGGGTGTCGTCGAGCCAGTCCAGCTCGGCCCTGGCCTGGGAGATGCCGTAGGAGAGCGTGGCCAGGCGGAGGACCCGCCCGAGGTCGTCGGCCGAGCCGGCGGGGACGGCGATCGCCTCCAAGGCCGCCAGTTGTTCGCCCACCTCCCGCCGGCGGGTCTCCAGCAGCCCGCGGATCTCCTCCGGCGGCAACCGGTCGGCGAAGAACAGCCGGGCCAGGAAGGGGTCGCGTGTCGGTGGCGTCTTCAGGGGCGAGGTGAGCCACCTGTCGAGCTCGGCCAGCCCGAGGTCGGTCGGGCTGTGCAGGTGCAGGTTGGGCCGTTCCTCCTGCACCACGGTGCGGCGGGTGGCCAGACCGTCCTCCACCAGGCCGGCGAGCGTGCGGTACACCTGCGACTGGTCCGCGCTCCAGAAGTGGCCGACGCTCTCGTCGATGACCTTCTTCAGGTCGTAGCCGCTCATCGGCTGGATGGACAGGATCCCGAGGATGGCGTGTCGTAAGGACATGGATAGAGGATAGTGCACATATATGTGGTGTCCAATATGGGTGAGGGCGAATATGGCACTACCGATGCGGGCCTTGGAGACGTGAGGTCGCCTGAGGGGGAGAGAGGCGGCGAAGTCCCGGAACTCCTGAGGAGAGCGAGCGTCCCCTCTTCACCTTGGGCGAAGGGCGCGACCGGGGATGCCCGGTGGTGACATCCCGGTCCGGCGGGCCGGTGAGAGTGCCCCTGGCGCGCGAGGATGGTCTCCTTGGGCGAAGAGAGGCCCCGCGCTGGCTGCTTCCCGCCCCGGCGGGATCACCTCGACGAGGGCTCGATCGTCGAAGCCCGCGAGTCGTGCCCCCTGTACGTGTAGGGTTCCGCTCGGGCCGTTCCTCGCCTTAAGGATGGCTGCGGCCGGGAGTGGGGGTTCAGTCCTTCTTGCGAACTTCCAGGTTTACAAAGCGGAGATAACGGCCCGCAAAGCCGCAGGTCATCTTCTGTAAGCCCCGCGCACGCGGGGATGGACCGCCGG
>NZ_FUWS01000027.1 GCF_900167435.1 Marinactinospora thermotolerans DSM 45154 | reverse complement strand
CCCTCGGGACCATCCCCGCGTGCGCGGGGAGCACGTGTACCGCTCGTTGTGGTAACCGCCGATAAGGGGACCATCCCCGCGTGCGCGGGGAGCACCTGCCGAGGCGTTGGTTGGTGTCGGCGGCCTGGGGACCATCCCCGCGTGCGCGGGGAGCACTCTTATTGACCTGGGACGTTACCAGCGGCACCCCCTGGTTTCGACCACTTCTTAAGAAAAGGGCGAAACTCGCATCCGGCAACAGAACAGGCAATAGGACACCAGCCGTACCGGACTGGCCCGTGGCTTGTCAGCCATTCCGTCACGAAATCACGAAATGAGGCGGGCCGGGGAACGGTCTCGCCCCGTGACCTCTCCTACGGTTCAAGAACCCGCTCGGCACCGCCTCGCGCTCGTCGCGATAGGGAGGGGGCGCCTCCCTCCGCTCGCCTGCTGGTAGCGTGATGGCGTGTTCACCACCGCCATCAGCTCCCGCCACGGGTTCCGCGTGTCCTCGCGCGTGTTCCTGCGTGGGACCGCTGTGGCGCGCTGGGCTCCCACCTGGCCCGAGGGCGTGCTGCGTCACGCCGGCACCAACGGATGGTTGAGCTCCTGGGGCACCAACGCCCACGGTGAGATCGCGGGCTGCCCGCCGGGACGGCGCGTGCGCCGAGCCGCGTAACGCGGCCTCTCCCCCACACCGTCCTCTTCCGGACGGTGTCCGTCCCGTCTTTCCCACCCGCGCCCTCGTGCCGACGGCCTGGCCTCGCATGCCTCGCCACGCTATCGGCATGTCCGTGGCGCGGCCGATGCCTGTGAGGTCTCCTCCCCATGTCTTCCATGTCGCCGGGCCGTCCGACGGCCCGCGCCCGTTTCCTCTCCGCCGTCACGCCGCTGGACGGGCGGTGATGGCGATGACGTCCCGTCTGGCCGACGCCCTGCGTCGCGACACCGTGGGCGGTTTCCTGCTGATCGGGGCCGCCGTGATCGCCCTGGTATGGGCCAACTCGCCCTGGGCCGCCTCCTACGAGGCCCTGCGCGGTCTCACCTTCGGCCCCGAGTCGCTGCACCTTCGCCTGCCGGTGGAGGCGTGGGCGGCCGATGGCCTGCTCGTGGTGTTCTTCTTCATCGTGGGCAACGAGCTCAAGCACGAGTTCACCCACGGCGAGCTGCGCAACCCGCGCCGGGCGGTGCTGCCCATCGTCGCCGCCCTGTGCGGGGCGGCCGTGCCCGCGCTGATCTTCACCGCCCTCACCTGGGGTGACGCCGGGGCCGTGCGCGGGTGGGGGATCCCGATGGCCACCGACATCGCCTTCGCGGTGGCGATCCTCGCGGTGGTGGGCCGCCACCTGCCTCCCGCGCTGCGGACCTTCCTCCTGACGTTGGCGATCGTCGACGACCTGGTGGCGATCGTGGTCATCGCGGCGTTCTACACCGACCATCTCGCGCTGCTCCCCCTGGCCGGGGCCGTGCTGCTGCTCGCCGTCTTCGGCTACCTGCAACGAGGCGTCGGGCCGCTGGCCTCCACGCTGGCGCGGGCGGGCCTCGCGTCGGCCGTGGTGTGGGTGCCGCTGGCGGTCGCGATCTGGACGCTGACGCACGCCAGCGGTGTCCACGCCACCATCGCGGGCGCCTCCATGGGCCTTCTCATGCGCACGCGGACCCACCCCGGCGAGACGGCGCCGCCCGGTGTCCGAATGGAGCACCTTCTGCGCCCGTGGGCGATGGGGCTGGCCCTGCCGTTGTTCGCGTTGTTCTCCGCCGGGGTGGCGTTCAGCGACCCGGCGGGGCTGTTCACCGAGCCGGTCGCGCTGGGCGTCATCGCCGGCCTCGTCCTCGGCAAGCTGGCGGGCATCGCTGGAGGGGCGTGGCTGACGACGAAGGTGACGCCGGCCGAGCTCAACCCGTCCCTGAAGTGGATCGACATCGTCGGCATGTCGCAGCTCGCCGGGATCGGGTTCACCGTCTCGCTGCTGATCAGCGAGCTGTCCTACGCGGGCGACGCGGTGCTGCTGGCCAACGCCAAGGGCGCCGTGCTCGTCGCGTCCGCGCTGGCCACCCTCTTGGCGGCCGTCATCCTGGGGGCGCGCAGCGCCCACTACCGGTCGCTCTCCGGCGTCCGCGACGTCCGCACGCCGGTCCGGGAGTGACACAGCCCCGCCGGGCGAATCGGTGTGGCGTCCCGCGCGCGACGGCGGGCGACCGCCCGCGCGTGGGCGCCGTGCCGCAGTGGACGGCCGGGCGGCCACGGGTCCGGGACGTCCGCCACGGCCCGGCCGCGTCTGACGGTCGCAGCGTGGTGGGGCGAACGGAGCGCTGCCCGAGCGATGCCGGGGCCGCGCCGGCCCAGGCGGGCCGTCTTCGCCAAGGTGGCGCGGGCGTGCTACCCGATGCCGGTCCGGAGCGGCTGCGGATCCCGTCCTCCGGTCCCGCGCCGCGTCTTCGGCGAGGCGCGGCCGGCCGCCGCCACGTCCGGCGCGCGGTTCCGGCGGGGATCGGGATCGAGGCGTACGCTCGGCCCACCACGGCCGGACCTCCGGCCGGAGCGGCCGGGGCCAGGGGCGCGTGCCGGGGTCCGAGACGCCGGCCCGTGTCCCTGGCCACCGTCGCCCGGCGGCCGTCGCGGGGCGAGCGGTGACACGGCCACCGTGCCGTGCCCAGCGGACCGCTTCCGGTCACAGGCCGGCGGCCTCGGCCTGGCCGTCCGACGGCGGTGACGCCACCGAGGCCGGCCGGTCGGCATCCCCGGGAACAACCCCTCCGTCTCCTCCTGAGGGCGGGCCGGCGGCGCAGGCCGCCGCGTCCGGGGCGGCCTCGTCCCCACCGCATGCCGCGTCCGCCGGCACGCTCCACGCGCGCGACCACCCGAACTCCTAGGAGATCGCGGCGAGGGTGGCGACGACCTCCCGCCAGGACGGGATGCGCCGCTCCTCGGGGGCGTCGGGGTCGTGCAGGACGGTGACGGCGGGCATGGAGCGCAGCGTCTCCAGGCTCCGCTGGAAGGCCGGGTGGCTCGCGAGCTGGGGTTCGCAGTGCGGGACGACGAGGGTGGGCACCCCGTGGCCGGCCATCTCGCACAGCAGGCCGATCGCGAAGCAGTCCGCGATGCCCTGGGCGAACTTGTTCGTGCTGTTGAAGGTGAGCGGGCAGGCCAGCACCGCGTCGGACGGCGGCAGGCTCCTGCCCGTGCCGGGCATCCGGTACTCGAGCCGAACCCGCTCGCCGGTCGGCCTCTCCAGCTCGTCGGGGTCGTGGAAGCGCGTCCCGGTCGGGGTGGACAGCACGAGCACCGTCCACCCCTCCCGTTGGAGTGCCGTGACGAGCGCGGGAACGCCTTCGGGGGCGAGGCCGCGGAGACCCACCGGGTAGAGCGTTTTCGCCATGGTGCGCGGTGTAGGAGCGCGCCTCCGCCATCGGCGCGGCCCGTCCTCGGACGCGCGGGACCCGCGGCGTAACGGCCATGCCCGAACCCGGCCGCCCCGGTCCGTCCCGCGCGGGGGTGTGAAGTCCGCGCGGACAGGCGAGGGTCTCGGCGACATGGCGGGCACAGGTCCCCGTGACCATGGGGCTGCGGCGCCCTGTGACCACTGGGGAGACCCGCGCCCGTCCTTCCAGCGTGGCCGGCCGGTCCGCCGTGGGGCCGGTCCACGGCCACCGCCACCCCAGCGCTCCCCGGCCGATCCGGCCCACTCGCTGGGAGGCCCCGCGAGGGTCAGCGGCCGATCTTGTCCAGCTCTGCGAGATCGTCGTCGGAGAGCGAGAGCCCCGCGCCCGTGACGTTCTCGCGCAGGTGCGCCACCGACGAGGTGCCGGGGATCAGCAGGATGTTCGGCGACCGCCGCAGCAGCCAGGCCAGAGCGACCGACATCGGCGACGCGCCCAGCCGGGTGGCCACGGCCGTGAGCGCCGAGGCCTGCAACGGGCTGAAGCCGCCGAGGGGGAAGAAGGGCACATAGGCGATGCCCTGCTCGGCGAGTTCGTCGATCAGCTCGTCGTCGTGGCGATGGGCGAGGTTGTACATGTTCTGCACGCACACGATCGGTGCGATCGAACGCGCCTCGGCGACCTGCTCCGCTGTCGCGTTGCTCACGCCAAGGTGCCGGATCAGCCCCTGCCGCTGGAGGTCGACGAGCGTCTCGAACGCCTCCGCGAGCGAACCGGGCACGGGCCCCTGGGCGTCGCCGAGCCGGAGGTTGACCACGTCCAGCGTGTCGAGACCGAGGTTCTCCAGGTTCTCCTGGACGGCCCGGCGCAGCTCGTCGGGCCTGCGCGCCGGGGGCCAGCCTCCCGCCTCGTCCCGGATCGCGCCGACCTTGGTCACGATGTGCAACGAGTCGGAGTAGGGGTGCAGCGCTTCGCGGATCAGCCGGTTGGTGATGTGGGGTCCATAGGCGTCGGCGGTGTCGATGTGGGTGATGCCGAGACCGACGACCTCGCGCAGGACGGCGAGCGCGCCGTCGCGGTCGGCCGGCGGACCCATGACCCCGGGGCCGGCGAGCTGCATGGCGCCGTAACCGAACCGGGTGACGGTCAGGTCGCCCAGGGACCAGGTGCCGCCGGGAAGCGAGACGGAGGGGGTGGTCATGGTGTGCCTTTCGTGTCGAGCCAAGGGCTGGTGCCTGACGGCACCTTGCACCACTATTGGTGCGTGGCTTCCTGATGGGAAGTAGGCACTTCGAAGTGCGTAGGGCACCCGCGGGTGAGAGGAAGGCTCCATGGCGACGATGACGGCGGCCCAGCAGAAGGCTCAGGCCAAGGCGGAGTACGACGCCTTCCTGGCGGCCTGCCCCAGCCGCAAGCTGCTCGACCGGATCTCCGGCAAGTGGGTCACGCTGATCTTGGCCGCGCTCGGCAGCGGCAGCGCGCGGCAGCCCGGCGCCGACTGCGCCGGCGAACCCCGGGCGATGCGCTACTCGGAGCTGCAACGCCTGCTGTCCGGCGTCAGCCAGAAGATGCTCACCCAGACGCTGCGCTCCCTGGAGCGCGACGGCCTGGTCTCCCGCACCGTGGTGCCGACCGTGCCCGTCACGGTCTCCTACGAGCTGACCGATCTCGGCCTGTCGCTGTACGAGATGACGCGCGGCCTCAAGTCCTGGGCCGAGGCGCACATGGACGACGTGCTCGCCAACCGCGAGACCTACGACGCCCGCGCCGACTGAACCACGACAGGGGCGCTGATCGGCGGGAACCGTCCGCGCGCACGGGTCCGGGCAGGTGGCCGGGGCTCACGGGCGTCGCTTCGGGCGGTCATCCCAGCGGTGGGTGGCCCAGGCCCGGCGGACCAGGCCGAGGGCGCTGATGATCGTGTCCGCGGGGGGCGGAAGGCGTTGACGACGGTCGCGCGGCACCCGTGGCGGCGGGCAGGCCGGTGGAGTGCGTTCCACCAGGCGTGCGCGCGCTCGACGCGCCATCGCTGACCGGCCCGAATCGGCGCCTTCCCACCCTTGCGCGCCGTCGTACCGTCGTGCCGTCGGTACCGGCCCATCCCCGCGTGCGCGGGGCTCACGGCACCGTCCTCGAACAGGTGCTGCCCTTCGCCGGTCCATCCCCGCGTGCGCGGGGCTCACGCATCGCCGTCCTCCCGGTCACGCCGCGCCGCCGGTCCATCCCCGCGTGCGCGGGGCTCACACCCCGGGGATGCAGCGTGAAACGTTCAAGGTCGGTCCATCCCCGCGTGCGCGGGGCTCAC
>NZ_FUWS01000028.1 GCF_900167435.1 Marinactinospora thermotolerans DSM 45154 | reverse complement strand
CCTCGGGACCATCCCCGCGTGCGCGGGGAGCACGTGTACCGCTCGTTGTGGTAACCGCCGATAAGGGGACCATCCCCGCGTGCGCGGGGAGCACCTGCCGAGGCGTTGGTTGGTGTCGGCGGCCTGGGGACCATCCCCGCGTGCGCGGGGAGCACTCTTATTGACCTGGGACGTTACCAGCGGCACCCCCTGGTTTCGACCACTTCTTAAGAAAAGGGCGAAACTCGCATCCGGCAACAGAACAGGCAATAGGACACCAGCCGTACCGGACTGGCCCGTGGCTTGTCAGCCATTCCGTCACGAAATCACGAAATGAGGCGGGCCGGGGAACGGTCTCGCCCCGTGACCTCTCCTACGGTTCAAGAACCCGCTCGGCACCGCCTCGCGCTCGTCGCGATAGGGAGGGGGCGCCTCCCTCCGCTCGCCTGCTGGTAGCGTGATGGCGTGTTCACCACCGCCATCAGCTCCCGCCACGGGTTCCGCGTGTCCTCGCGCGTGTTCCTGCGTGGGACCGCTGTGGCGCGCTGGGCTCCCACCTGGCCCGAGGGCGTGCTGCGTCACGCCGGCACCAACGGATGGTTGAGCTCCTGGGGCACCAACGCCCACGGTGAGATCGCGGGCTGCCCGCCGGGACGGCGCGTGCGCCGAGCCGCGTAACGCGGCCTCTCCCCCACACCGTCCTCTTCCGGACGGTGTCCGTCCCGTCTTTCCCACCCGCGCCCTCGTGCCGACGGCCTGGCCTCGCATGCCTCGCCACGCTATCGGCATGTCCGTGGCGCGGCCGATGCCTGTGAGGTCTCCTCCCCATGTCTTCCATGTCGCCGGGCCGTCCGACGGCCCGCGCCCGTTTCCTCTCCGCCGTCACGCCGCTGGACGGGCGGTGATGGCGATGACGTCCCGTCTGGCCGACGCCCTGCGTCGCGACACCGTGGGCGGTTTCCTGCTGATCGGGGCCGCCGTGATCGCCCTGGTATGGGCCAACTCGCCCTGGGCCGCCTCCTACGAGGCCCTGCGCGGTCTCACCTTCGGCCCCGAGTCGCTGCACCTTCGCCTGCCGGTGGAGGCGTGGGCGGCCGATGGCCTGCTCGTGGTGTTCTTCTTCATCGTGGGCAACGAGCTCAAGCACGAGTTCACCCACGGCGAGCTGCGCAACCCGCGCCGGGCGGTGCTGCCCATCGTCGCCGCCCTGTGCGGGGCGGCCGTGCCCGCGCTGATCTTCACCGCCCTCACCTGGGGTGACGCCGGGGCCGTGCGCGGGTGGGGGATCCCGATGGCCACCGACATCGCCTTCGCGGTGGCGATCCTCGCGGTGGTGGGCCGCCACCTGCCTCCCGCGCTGCGGACCTTCCTCCTGACGTTGGCGATCGTCGACGACCTGGTGGCGATCGTGGTCATCGCGGCGTTCTACACCGACCATCTCGCGCTGCTCCCCCTGGCCGGGGCCGTGCTGCTGCTCGCCGTCTTCGGCTACCTGCAACGAGGCGTCGGGCCGCTGGCCTCCACGCTGGCGCGGGCGGGCCTCGCGTCGGCCGTGGTGTGGGTGCCGCTGGCGGTCGCGATCTGGACGCTGACGCACGCCAGCGGTGTCCACGCCACCATCGCGGGCGCCTCCATGGGCCTTCTCATGCGCACGCGGACCCACCCCGGCGAGACGGCGCCGCCCGGTGTCCGAATGGAGCACCTTCTGCGCCCGTGGGCGATGGGGCTGGCCCTGCCGTTGTTCGCGTTGTTCTCCGCCGGGGTGGCGTTCAGCGACCCGGCGGGGCTGTTCACCGAGCCGGTCGCGCTGGGCGTCATCGCCGGCCTCGTCCTCGGCAAGCTGGCGGGCATCGCTGGAGGGGCGTGGCTGACGACGAAGGTGACGCCGGCCGAGCTCAACCCGTCCCTGAAGTGGATCGACATCGTCGGCATGTCGCAGCTCGCCGGGATCGGGTTCACCGTCTCGCTGCTGATCAGCGAGCTGTCCTACGCGGGCGACGCGGTGCTGCTGGCCAACGCCAAGGGCGCCGTGCTCGTCGCGTCCGCGCTGGCCACCCTCTTGGCGGCCGTCATCCTGGGGGCGCGCAGCGCCCACTACCGGTCGCTCTCCGGCGTCCGCGACGTCCGCACGCCGGTCCGGGAGTGACACAGCCCCGCCGGGCGAATCGGTGTGGCGTCCCGCGCGCGACGGCGGGCGACCGCCCGCGCGTGGGCGCCGTGCCGCAGTGGACGGCCGGGCGGCCACGGGTCCGGGACGTCCGCCACGGCCCGGCCGCGTCTGACGGTCGCAGCGTGGTGGGGCGAACGGAGCGCTGCCCGAGCGATGCCGGGGCCGCGCCGGCCCAGGCGGGCCGTCTTCGCCAAGGTGGCGCGGGCGTGCTACCCGATGCCGGTCCGGAGCGGCTGCGGATCCCGTCCTCCGGTCCCGCGCCGCGTCTTCGGCGAGGCGCGGCCGGCCGCCGCCACGTCCGGCGCGCGGTTCCGGCGGGGATCGGGATCGAGGCGTACGCTCGGCCCACCACGGCCGGACCTCCGGCCGGAGCGGCCGGGGCCAGGGGCGCGTGCCGGGGTCCGAGACGCCGGCCCGTGTCCCTGGCCACCGTCGCCCGGCGGCCGTCGCGGGGCGAGCGGTGACACGGCCACCGTGCCGTGCCCAGCGGACCGCTTCCGGTCACAGGCCGGCGGCCTCGGCCTGGCCGTCCGACGGCGGTGACGCCACCGAGGCCGGCCGGTCGGCATCCCCGGGAACAACCCCTCCGTCTCCTCCTGAGGGCGGGCCGGCGGCGCAGGCCGCCGCGTCCGGGGCGGCCTCGTCCCCACCGCATGCCGCGTCCGCCGGCACGCTCCACGCGCGCGACCACCCGAACTCCTAGGAGATCGCGGCGAGGGTGGCGACGACCTCCCGCCAGGACGGGATGCGCCGCTCCTCGGGGGCGTCGGGGTCGTGCAGGACGGTGACGGCGGGCATGGAGCGCAGCGTCTCCAGGCTCCGCTGGAAGGCCGGGTGGCTCGCGAGCTGGGGTTCGCAGTGCGGGACGACGAGGGTGGGCACCCCGTGGCCGGCCATCTCGCACAGCAGGCCGATCGCGAAGCAGTCCGCGATGCCCTGGGCGAACTTGTTCGTGCTGTTGAAGGTGAGCGGGCAGGCCAGCACCGCGTCGGACGGCGGCAGGCTCCTGCCCGTGCCGGGCATCCGGTACTCGAGCCGAACCCGCTCGCCGGTCGGCCTCTCCAGCTCGTCGGGGTCGTGGAAGCGCGTCCCGGTCGGGGTGGACAGCACGAGCACCGTCCACCCCTCCCGTTGGAGTGCCGTGACGAGCGCGGGAACGCCTTCGGGGGCGAGGCCGCGGAGACCCACCGGGTAGAGCGTTTTCGCCATGGTGCGCGGTGTAGGAGCGCGCCTCCGCCATCGGCGCGGCCCGTCCTCGGACGCGCGGGACCCGCGGCGTAACGGCCATGCCCGAACCCGGCCGCCCCGGTCCGTCCCGCGCGGGGGTGTGAAGTCCGCGCGGACAGGCGAGGGTCTCGGCGACATGGCGGGCACAGGTCCCCGTGACCATGGGGCTGCGGCGCCCTGTGACCACTGGGGAGACCCGCGCCCGTCCTTCCAGCGTGGCCGGCCGGTCCGCCGTGGGGCCGGTCCACGGCCACCGCCACCCCAGCGCTCCCCGGCCGATCCGGCCCACTCGCTGGGAGGCCCCGCGAGGGTCAGCGGCCGATCTTGTCCAGCTCTGCGAGATCGTCGTCGGAGAGCGAGAGCCCCGCGCCCGTGACGTTCTCGCGCAGGTGCGCCACCGACGAGGTGCCGGGGATCAGCAGGATGTTCGGCGACCGCCGCAGCAGCCAGGCCAGAGCGACCGACATCGGCGACGCGCCCAGCCGGGTGGCCACGGCCGTGAGCGCCGAGGCCTGCAACGGGCTGAAGCCGCCGAGGGGGAAGAAGGGCACATAGGCGATGCCCTGCTCGGCGAGTTCGTCGATCAGCTCGTCGTCGTGGCGATGGGCGAGGTTGTACATGTTCTGCACGCACACGATCGGTGCGATCGAACGCGCCTCGGCGACCTGCTCCGCTGTCGCGTTGCTCACGCCAAGGTGCCGGATCAGCCCCTGCCGCTGGAGGTCGACGAGCGTCTCGAACGCCTCCGCGAGCGAACCGGGCACGGGCCCCTGGGCGTCGCCGAGCCGGAGGTTGACCACGTCCAGCGTGTCGAGACCGAGGTTCTCCAGGTTCTCCTGGACGGCCCGGCGCAGCTCGTCGGGCCTGCGCGCCGGGGGCCAGCCTCCCGCCTCGTCCCGGATCGCGCCGACCTTGGTCACGATGTGCAACGAGTCGGAGTAGGGGTGCAGCGCTTCGCGGATCAGCCGGTTGGTGATGTGGGGTCCATAGGCGTCGGCGGTGTCGATGTGGGTGATGCCGAGACCGACGACCTCGCGCAGGACGGCGAGCGCGCCGTCGCGGTCGGCCGGCGGACCCATGACCCCGGGGCCGGCGAGCTGCATGGCGCCGTAACCGAACCGGGTGACGGTCAGGTCGCCCAGGGACCAGGTGCCGCCGGGAAGCGAGACGGAGGGGGTGGTCATGGTGTGCCTTTCGTGTCGAGCCAAGGGCTGGTGCCTGACGGCACCTTGCACCACTATTGGTGCGTGGCTTCCTGATGGGAAGTAGGCACTTCGAAGTGCGTAGGGCACCCGCGGGTGAGAGGAAGGCTCCATGGCGACGATGACGGCGGCCCAGCAGAAGGCTCAGGCCAAGGCGGAGTACGACGCCTTCCTGGCGGCCTGCCCCAGCCGCAAGCTGCTCGACCGGATCTCCGGCAAGTGGGTCACGCTGATCTTGGCCGCGCTCGGCAGCGGCAGCGCGCGGCAGCCCGGCGCCGACTGCGCCGGCGAACCCCGGGCGATGCGCTACTCGGAGCTGCAACGCCTGCTGTCCGGCGTCAGCCAGAAGATGCTCACCCAGACGCTGCGCTCCCTGGAGCGCGACGGCCTGGTCTCCCGCACCGTGGTGCCGACCGTGCCCGTCACGGTCTCCTACGAGCTGACCGATCTCGGCCTGTCGCTGTACGAGATGACGCGCGGCCTCAAGTCCTGGGCCGAGGCGCACATGGACGACGTGCTCGCCAACCGCGAGACCTACGACGCCCGCGCCGACTGAACCACGACAGGGGCGCTGATCGGCGGGAACCGTCCGCGCGCACGGGTCCGGGCAGGTGGCCGGGGCTCACGGGCGTCGCTTCGGGCGGTCATCCCAGCGGTGGGTGGCCCAGGCCCGGCGGACCAGGCCGAGGGCGCTGATGATCGTGTCCGCGGGGGGCGGAAGGCGTTGACGACGGTCGCGCGGCACCCGTGGCGGCGGGCAGGCCGGTGGAGTGCGTTCCACCAGGCGTGCGCGCGCTCGACGCGCCATCGCTGACCGGCCCGAATCGGCGCCTTCCCACCCTTGCGCGCCGTCGTACCGTCGTGCCGTCGGTACCGGCCCATCCCCGCGTGCGCGGGGCTCACGGCACCGTCCTCGAACAGGTGCTGCCCTTCGCCGGTCCATCCCCGCGTGCGCGGGGCTCACGCATCGCCGTCCTCCCGGTCACGCCGCGCCGCCGGTCCATCCCCGCGTGCGCGGGGCTCACACCCCGGGGATGCAGCGTGAAACGTTCAAGGTCGGTCCATCCCCGCGTGCGCGGGGCTCAC
>NZ_FUWS01000029.1 GCF_900167435.1 Marinactinospora thermotolerans DSM 45154 | reverse complement strand
GTGCTCCCCGCGCACGCGGGGATGGTCCCCCGCAGGAGGGCGCGACCTGGGAGGCCGCGGTGTGCTCCCCGCGCACGCGGGGATGGTCCCGCGGCAACCCTGACAAGCCCACCGATAGCAATGTGCTCCCCGCGCACGCGGGGATGGTCCCAGCGACCTTCTGGCGCTGTGACCAGAACTTCCTGACAGGCGAGAATCCCCGCCCTAGGCTGGCCAGAGGATCAGCTGGATCACCATGGAACGTGGCTTCGCTATGCCCGGACAGGGTGCGCGGCCTCCGGTGGTGCCGTGGCCTCGCCCGGAAAGAACCCGCCGAGAAGAACGGCCTCAGTGAAGGTCATCGGGAGGAGCGGCGGCCGGAACGAGACGTGTCACGCGATCGCGCGCACTCGATGTACGCGCCGCGTGGTTCATGACCGGAAACCCTCGAACCCCCGCGCGAGGGGCCGCCCGCGCCCTGCTGCTGCGCATCGTCGACCACGGCCGCGTCTTCTGGGCCACTCCCGGTGGCCCGCTGGAGGTGGGAGAGAGGAGGGCACGACCCTGCGGGAGGCCGCTGAAGAGCTCGAACTCGACGGCATCTCGCTGTCCCCGCGGGCACACCACACCGCTTGGGACGCCTGCCTGCTCATCACCTGAGACATGTGAGAACGAGAAGATGAACACCGCATCCGAACTGCGCAACGCCCTCGTCGACCAGATCCGTGACGGCGGGTGGATCACCACAGCCCGTGTGGAACGGGCCATGCGAAGCGTCGAACGTCATCTCTTCCTGCCCGAGGCCGACCTGGAAGAGGCCTACGCCGATAAGAACGTCCCCACCAAGACGGCTCCGGACGGTACGTGCCTCAGCTCGGCCTCCACCCCCGGCATCGTCGCGATGATGCTGGAGCAACTCCATGTCCGCCCAGGCCAGCGGATTCTGGAGATCGGGGCGGGAACCGGCTACAACGCTGCCCTGCTCACCCACCTGGGCGCCGAGGTCACCACCATCGACATCGACCCCGACGCCGTGGCCCACACCCGCAAGGCCCTGGAACGCGCCGGCATACGTGGGGTCCATCTGGTCGAAGGCGACGGGGAGAACGGGGTACCCCGGCGCGTTCCCTACGACCGGATCATCGTCACCGCCGGCGCCTGGGACATCCCCCCGGCCTGGTTCGACCAGCTCGTCGAAGGAGGGCTTCTCGTCGTGCCGTTGCGGTTCCGCGGCACCACCCGTTCCTTCGCCTTCGAGCGTCGAGGGGACCGGCTGGAGTCGAAGTCGGTGAAGCTGTGTGGTTTCATCCCCATGCGCAACGACGACGGTGAACACGACATCGACCTGGGCGGGGTGAGCCTGCGCTGCGATGACGACCAGGACATCACTGTCGAGGCGCTCGGCAGCGTGCTCGACACCCCCAGAAGCGAGCTCTGGTCAGAAGTCGAAATCGGCGCCGAACCGCTGCACGGTATCTGGGGGCGCCTGGCCGTCTTCGAGACGGGGACCTGCCGCATCATGGCCACTGACGAGGCGGTGCGGAGCGGGCGGGCGGTCCCGGTGATCCCGATGCTCAGCCCGGCCATCGCCGAAGACGCCTCGCTGGCCTACCTCGCCCATCGTCCTCTCCCCTCGCGGGAGGGCGGACACCGTTCACGACTCGGCGTGATCGGCCATGGCCCGAACGGCGACGAACTGTGCGCGCGGCTGCTCGACCACATCCGGGAATGGGGAAAGGACCGCTCCGACCGGATCGGCGCGACAGTGGTGAAGAAGACCGCTGCCACGGCAGGCCGAGGGATCACCAAACACGACACCGTGCTGTGTCTGGACTGGAAGGGTTGAGACGGGCTCCGGCGATCTCGGTCTCAACCCCGTGAGGCTCACCGCTCGTCTTCACCTCGGGTCCACGCGGGTTTCGCGGGCTTTCCTGCCCCAAGGAGCCGGGGGCTTCGGTCAGGTCGCGTCGAAAACCGGGAACGGGCTGGTGGGCGTGGCCAGGCAGGCGACCTCACAGCCGAGGAGGGGCGGGATCACTCTGCCAGGAGCCCGCCTCGGATTGAAGAAGCAACGTCCGCGTGCGCCTCTGCGCCAAGGTCCGCAGGTCTTTGCTTCCGGCTCTCCGGAATGGCGGAAGGCGCACGCGGTTTCCAGTCGTTTCCGAAGGTTCGTCCACGACGGTCCGCCCTACCGGCCCTATCTGGCCGTGCAGCGCACCCTCCGCCCTGCTCCTGGCGGCCCTTGTTGGGTTTACCGGTGAAGGGATCGTGGCGTGGTTTCGGGGGGAGTCGCGGCGTTTGTCGGCGTGTTTTCTCCGGGTGTGCCCGATGTGTTCGAGGCTTGCCTTGGGGTTTGTGAAACGTGTTCGCTCCCGATGGCCTGCCGTTTCGGCCGGGGAGGGCGGGCCACGCCAATCCCGCAATTCCCTTGATGGGGGTTTCGTGTCTTACTGGCTGTTTCGCCCTTTTCTTAAGAAGTGGTCGAAACCGGGGGTGGTCACTGGTAACGTCCCAGGTCAATAAGAGTGCTCCCCGCGCACGCGGGGATGGTCCCAAGACCGAGGTCGAGGTGGCGTCCGCACCGTCGGTGCTCCCCGCGCACGCGGGGATGGTCCCTCACCGTCGACGCGAAGGCGTTCGCCGCGGCGGTGCTCCCCGCGCACGCGGGGATGGTCCATGACTCCCCTGCTTTTCGCTGGACCGTCCTCGGGTGCTCCCCGCGCACGCGGGGATGGTCCAGTCCGGAGAGTCCGGTCGTAGCGTTCGATGGTGTGCTCCCCGCGCACGCGGGGATGGTCCCTGAACCACATGTACGGCTACTCCCGGGGTCTGGTGCTCCCCGCGCACGCGGGGATGGTCCTAATTACGAAAAGCGAGTCCCATCATGGGACGAAGTGCTCCCCGCGCACGCGGGGATGGTCCCGACTACAACCCCAACGTGGTGGCTCCGCCGGAGTGCTCCCCGCGCACGCGGGGATGGGCCGGGCAGCCTTGGGGGAACCCCGGGTGCTCTAGCTCGGCTTGTCCCGTCCGGTGTCACGCCAAATCTGGCGTGGGGCCGCTGGTATTCCAGGTGTCCGTGTTCGGCCGGATCCGATGACCCTAGGTGACCGTGAGGCTACCGTCGCCGGTGAGCATCCCCTCAACAGGCAGGAGCCTCATGGGCAGCCACAGGGACCCCGACAAACCCACTGAACTCCGGCCGGGGCGGCACCGGCGACAGCTCCGGCGGCACCAAGCACGGCTCAGAAGGGGTTCCGCCCCAATCTGGCGACGGGCAGGGCGGCAAATGATCCGGGCCGGCGCGCGGATCGCCCGCGTCCTCACCGCCAAGGGCGCCATCCAGGACCCCAAGGTGCACCGCGCGGTGCTCACCGTGAACCGCGACGCCTTCGTGCCGGCCACCGTGTGGGCCGCACGAGACGGCTGGTATGAACCCCGGCCCCGCGACACCGACCCTGAGGTGCAACGGTGGCTCGGCGAGGACGTCTACCTCGTCACCCAGGTGGACGACGGGCGACCCGACGGCGAGGACGGCCGTGGCCGGATCCCGACCAGCTCCCTGTCGCAGCCCTCGCTGGTGGTGCGCATGCTCCAAGAGCTCGCTGTCAGCCCGGGAGATCGGGTGCTGGAGATCGGGACCGGGTCGGGCTACAACACGGCGTTGCTGTGCGAGCTGGCCGGCGAGGACGGCGTGGTCTCGGTCGAGCTGGACGAGACGGTGGCCGAGACGGCCCGTGAAGCACTCACCCGGGAGGGCTGCAAACCGCGCCTGCTCGTCGGCGACGGCGCCCGTGAGGTGGAGGGCGGCCCGTTCGATCGGGTGATCGCGACGGTGGGCGTGCGCCACATCCCGGCCGCGTGGATCTCCGGGACCCGGCCGGGCGGGCTCGTGCTCGCCCCGTGGACACCCGGCCTCGGATTCACCACGGGCGTTCTCGCCCTGCTGGAGGTCGCCGGAGATGGAACCGCGACCGGGCGCATCGTCTCCGACGCCGGATTCATGATGCTGCGCGAACACCGCCTCGCCCCGCTCGGCATCGACACGTTCGTGGACGAGGACGACCCGGCGGCGGTCCCCGGTGAGACGACCGTGAACCCCCGCCTGGTGACCGACCGTGACGCCGGCTGGCGCCTGTTGCTCGGGCACCTCGTCCCGGGGCTCGGCTACGCCTCGTGGGAGGCCGCCGAGGACAACGTGGAGGACGCCGGTGAGGCGTCGGTGTACGTCTATGACCGGGATGGTTCGGGGTCGTGGGCGTTGGGGGAGTACAGCCCGGAGGGGGGTCCGTTCGAGGTGAAGCGGTGTGGTCCCCGGGATCTGTGGGCCGAGGTCGGTGCCGCGCGTGAGGTGTGGCTGGGGGCGGGCCGGCCGGGGCAGGACCGGTTCGGGTTGACCGTCACCTCTGATGGTGAGCATCGGCTGTGGGTGGATGAGCCCGGCAACGTTCTCACGTTGTGACCAGGACTTCCTGACACGCGGGAATCCTCGCCTTGTGGCGGCCGGAGGGTCAGTTTCGGTTGGGGAGGGCGGGGCGCGTTAAGTTCGCGGTTTCCTTGAGGGTGTTTCGTGTCTTATTGGCTGTTTCGCCCTTTTCTTAAGAAGTGGTCGAAACCGGGGGTGGTCGCTGGTAACGTCCCAGGTCAATAAGAGTGCTCCCCGCGCACGCGGGG
>NZ_FUWS01000030.1 GCF_900167435.1 Marinactinospora thermotolerans DSM 45154 | reverse complement strand
TACTGACCTGCAACGTTACCGAGCTCCGAAGCCGTTCACGACCACTTCTTAAGAAACCGGCAAAACACCCACCGAACCACGAACCACCCTCTGGAAGGTCACAGGCCACCTCCCGGAGGAACGGCGAGGTCCACACCCGCCTCGACCGGACCCGACAGGGAACGGCGACGGCCGCCCACGTGGCGCGAGCGGCCATCCCTGTCCCCTCCGGGAAAGTCCTCACATGGCAAGGCGGGTACAGAGCCCCGGTGGCTCAGGACGACCGGGAAAGGTTCTGTCAGGCGGTCACGTAAGGCCGGTAGGGCGTCCCGTCATGGATGAACGGCTGCGGCCGCTTGGAAGCCGCGTGGGCTTCCCACCAATGTGGGGAGCCGAAGGCGTAGGCCGTGTGAGGTGCCCTGAAGTAGGGGCGCACACGCTCGGCGTTGCGGGGCGGAGGCACTACGGGGGCAGCGGGTTCCTCGTAGCGTCCGGCGGTGGTACCGGTGCCGGCCACTGCGGCCATGACCGCCTCGGTGGTGACGCGGGGATGCACAAGGGCCAACAGCATGACCGCGATCGCGGTGATGACGCGGCTGATAAGGTCGCGCACAGCTCTTCTTCCTGGTCTCGACAGGTTGGGAGTCAGGCCCTGTGCCAGGTGTTACCAGCACCTGCCGGGGCCGTTCTTCGTTTCTTGTGGCGGGTCGGAAACCGTCAGGCCCCCTCACCGCCACCGTCCGGTTCTCGCGGATCTTCGGGCATGGACAGCCCGCTTCCGCGGAATCGGGCTCGCACTTCGCGGTGCCGGTCTTCGATCAGGCCTACGGCCCGCCCGGGACTCCTCGTCAGGGCTTCGTGGACGCCGGGTGTGGACGGGACGGTGTAAGTAAATGCCGCGTGGTTCCCGTGTCCTGGCCGGCGGATGAGGTAGCCCCGTCGCCCTCTACCGGACTCGGGGATCTGCTTTCCGCAGCGGGCAGGTGGACGGTACGCCCGGCGGCTTCCCTCTTGGCGGCCGGGGCCACACCTGGGACCGCATCAGGGTCGTCTCCACCTGGTTGGGCGGCAGGTAATGGCTCCTCCGATGTGGTCGCCGCTCCCGGTGTCATATGACGTCGGATGGCATCGGGGCGTGCCGGCTCCTCGGGTGGAACCCCGTGGTGGCGATCGAGTCGGAGACCGGGGACCCTCCTGAGACGTCATCCTCTCCTCTCGCCTTCCAGACTCCATCCCAGGGTGAAGAAAACGCCGTGCTCGTAGGGCATCAGACTGCTGCACTCATCTGCCAGCGCTTGGGCCAAGAGCAATCCGTCCGGTGCGGGGAAGACCTCCCCGAGGGGAGGCCTGGGGGCCTGGGTGCGGATACTCCCGGAGAGGCTGCGCTCATGAACGGCCAAATACAGGTCGTAGGTCCCCCCTGCGTCCCCGCTTTGGGTGTATCGGATCGCGTTAGTGGCGAGGTCGGAAACGATGACCTCGACATCGTCGACGATCGCTGCGGGCACCCCTTGAGGCGCCACGTGTAGCGTCCCGGTAGCGAAGCGACGGGCTACCGCCACACTTTCTGCCGTACCTGGAAGGGAGGTGGAGAACACCGTGTGCGCCATCATGCTCCGGCTCCTGGACGCCGATGACGGGGACGACAGGAGGGTACAAGCGGGTACAAATTCCTGCTCTCTCCGTATCGATCGGACAGAGCGCGCCTTATGGAAAAGCATGTTGCGAGGTTCCACATTTCGTCAGCTCCCATCACTGATGACCGAGCCCCGGCCAATGGCCACGGCGCGAGGACTCCTTCTTCCGTCCGCGTTCAGGATCATCCAGTCCGCTAGCGGTCACCAGAGTTCTGCCAATACTGTCGCGATAAGTACCGACCTCAAGTTCACTTGTACTCATGCCTGAGAAACAACTGGACACATGGCTGGACTTCGGCGCGGAGGTCCGACGACGGCGGACTCAAGCAGGAAAATCCCTAGGCCAGGTAGCCAAGGAGCTATCGATCACCAGCGGGATGCTGGGAAAGATCGAGCGTGCCACACGGGCCACAAAAAAGGACATAGCACAGCAGCTTGAGGACTACTTCGGTACCAATGGCATCCTGCTGCGTAAGTGGGAACACGCCGCCACGGGGTCACCCGAGTGGTTTCGCCTAGTGACCAAATCCGAAGAAAACGCCACGGAGATCCGGGCATGGGCACCGATCCTGGTTCCCGGCGTTCTCCAGGTGGAGGGTTATGCCCGAGCGATTTTCAAGGTGGGAAGGCCGCTTGACCGGCCCGACGAGATCGAACGCCTTGTAGCCGCACGGCTGGAACGAGGCCGCACCCTGACCAGGGAGGACGGTCCCCGGCTCTGGGTGACACTCTGCGAGTCAGTACTGGGGCGTATCGTGGGTGGTACCGACATCATGCGCGACCAGCTGGCTCTCCTGGTGGAACTGGCCGAGAAGGAACGGATACGGGTACAGGTCGTTCCTGCCACAACACCGGATTGTCCGGGAAACTCCGGCCCTTTCCGCATCATCACGACCAGAGAAGGAGGAACCATAGTGTATGGAGACTCCTCGGGTGGCGGAAACATCGTGGACTCTCTCCCTGAGGTACGGCGTCACGTAGCCCTGTACGGGGAACTACAAGCTGTAGCCCTACCCCCCACAACTTCACTGAATGTGATCAGGAAGGCTCAAGGTGCCATCTAACACCCCGTCGCCAGATCGCTTCCACAAGTCCAGCTACAGCGGTGCAGCATCCGAATGTGTCGAAGTAGCGGAAGGTACCCGGACCCTTGTACGTGACACCCAGAACCGGGACCACGCGCTTCTCGACTTCCCGGCCTCGGCCTGGTCGTCCTTCCTCAAAGCAGTGAAGGAAGGACAACTGTAACCAGCCGGATTTGTCCCATAAAGGCCAGCTCAACTTCAGAAGTGCCCTGTCAGTGACGCTGAATCTCGTATCACCCGGTCACAGCGCCACCGACGGGGCACGACTTGTACATAGGCGGCATCGACCGGCCGGCCGTACCGCGTCAGCACGCGATGCTCGGCTCACCTTCACCGCGAGGTCCCGTTGTGAACGGGAACGATTCCCGTACGAGGGTTACCTGGAACCCGCGCCCATGAGCGCGGCCGGGTGGTGTCAGCGGAGCATGTGCTGCCGGGTCTGCCGGACCACGCCGCTGGCATCGTCCTGTATTCACCGGCTTCAGCGGCAGGAGAACGACGCCAACCGGTTCATTCAGACAGATCCGGAGGCTGTGGGCGCCTCCCGGGACAGTGACTCGGAGAACCACGGAAGCCACTGCCAAGACCGGCCCAGAGGGGCTAGACCAACGTCGTCCGGCTGGCGAGCCATCCCCGCGTGCGCGGGGAGCACCCGGACTCCCTGCGCCGTCACATGGCCGCCCAGGGACCATCCCCGCGTGCGCGGGGAGCACGCGACCTCGGCCAGGTGCGCGGTCAGGTCGGCGGGACCATCCCCGCGTGCGCGGGGAGCACTGCCTGGGCGTGGCGACCGCCTCCGACGCGGGGGGACCATCCCCGCGTGCGCGGGGAGCACTCTTACTGACCTGCAACGTTACCGAGCTCCGAAGCCGTTCACGACCACTTCTTAAGAAACCGGC
>NZ_FUWS01000031.1 GCF_900167435.1 Marinactinospora thermotolerans DSM 45154 | reverse complement strand
GAGAGGGGGCGGGCATGGTTTCCTGGCCGGTGACTATAGAGCGGGGTTCCTGCCTCTGGGGTGGGGGCCGAAACAGCGCCGGCAACGTGGCAGGCTCCAACGACGGGAACCAGAGGCGTCTCGCCGCCAGGATCAGGAGGACTCCTCGTGGCGGATGAGGTAGTCGAGGTAGAGCGGGCGTAGCGCTTCCTGGAGGCCGCGGTCGCCCTCGCGTTCGGCGACGATCTGGGAGAAGAGCGTCGAAGCATGGGCCACGCCGGCCTCGCCCGCCTGAGGGCGCCCCGCGGCGACCTCCGCCGCGGGGATCGTGCGGATCAGCTCCCAGAAGAAACCGGCGTCCCAGCGACGTTGGGCAAGGGAGACGGCGCGTCGGCGGAGTTCCTCGGTGGGAAGTCGTTCCAGTTCGGCATGGTCGTCTGTCATGTCCCGACCAATACCCAGCCCCTGCTTCTCTAGCCCCAGCGTGATCTGGGTTACGCTGCGGTGTGCACAGGAGTTCACTGATCGGCTCTCTCCGCGCTCTCACGAGGAACGAGGAGGGAGATGCTGGACGAGAGGTCGGCCAATGGGAGCGTCATCAGCGATTCGGGTCGTCGTCGCGAAGCCGGGGCTCGACGGGCACGATCGGGGCGTCAAGGTCGTGGCCCGGGCGCTGCGGGACGCGGGGGTCGAGGTCATCTACACCGGGCTGCGCCAGACCCCGGAGATGATCGTGAGCGCGGCCCTTCAGGAGGACGCCGACGCCATCGGGCTGTCGATCCTCTCCGGCGCGCACATGACGTTGTTCGCCAGGGTCCTGGAGCTGTTGAAGGAGAACGACGCCACCGACATCACGGTGTTCGGCGGGGGCATCATCCCCGAGGACGACATCCCGGAGCTGGAGCGGCTCGGTGTCGCGAAGGTGTTCACGCCCGGCGCGACCACCTCGGAGATCACCGACTGGGTGCGCATGAACATCGGCGGGGGACTGGCGGCCTGAACCTGGAGCGCCTCGTGGCCGGAGCGATGGTCACGGGCACCGCGCGGCTGCGCTATAGTTGTTCTTGCACATGACGCTTCCCCGGCGGGGATCCTCCCGGATCCACTCGTCGCGGGCTCAAGGTTACGGCGGTCATGGCGGGAGGGAAACACCCGGTCCCATTCCGAACCCGGTCGTTAAGCCTCCCAGCGCCGATGGTACTGCCTCCATGTTGGGGTGGGAGAGTAGGTCGCCGCCGGACATCTTCTCGGTCGAGGCCGGACCCTCAGGGTCCGGCCTCCCGTGTTTCCAGGGGACCTGGCGCGAGTCCGTCTCCAGGCTGCTCGTTACACTCCACTTCTTGTGACTCTTGACGTTCTTCCCTATTCGGGATCTTTTGTCCTTCTCTGTGCTTTTCCCGGGTGGGGATGATGGAGCCGGAGATCATCGCCGTCCTGCTGACCGCGGCCGCCGCTGCGGGCTGGGTCGACGCGGTCGTCGGGGGCGGAGGGCTCCTCCTGCTGCCCGCCCTGCTGGTGGCGTTTCCCCACGCCCCGGTCGCGAACCTGCTGGGAACGAACAAGCTGGCCGCCGTGTTCGGCACGGCGTCGGCGGCCGTGACCTATTCGCGGGGACTGAAGCTGGAGCGCCGCGTCGTGGGTCCGGCCGCTGGGCTGGCGCTGTTGGGGGCGGGCTCGGGGGCGGCGCTGGCCGGGATGGTCTCCTCCGACGCGCTGCGGCCGATCATCATGGTCGTACTGCTCGTGGTGGCGGCCGTCGTCCTGTTCAGGCCCACGCTGGGGGTGGCGGCGGACCCCACGTTGCCGTCCACGCGCCGGATGGTCGCGGCGGTCCTCGTCACCGGGGTCGGCATCGGTTTCTACGACGGGCTCATCGGGCCCGGGACCGGAACGTTCCTCATCATCGCGTTGACGACCATCACGGGCCTGGACTTCGTCTCGGCGTCGGCCTCGGCGAAGATCGTGAACACCGCGACCAACCTCGGAGCCCTCGTGGTGTTCGCCCTGAACGGGCACATCCTGTGGCTGCTCGGACTGGGCCTGGCTGTGTGCAATATCATCGGCGCGCAGATCGGGGCGCGTATGGCGCTCAGACGTGGTGCCGGCTTCGTGCGGATCGTCCTGCTCGTGGTCGTGGTGGGGCTCATCGCGAAACTGGGCTGGGAGGAGTTCGGCCACCTGGTGTGAAACCGGATGTGATGCTTCACACGAATTCTCAGTGCATATGTCGGGCCGCTGGCGGGAATCCGTGGGTTTCCGGGCTGGAGTGACTGGTCACGCTGCCCCAGTGTCATCTGTCAAGACCCGAGAGGGCTAAGCTTCCGCATGGTGCGGATGGCTTCTTCGACGTATCTTCCAACGCGGCCGGCCCTGACAAGGTTCCGCGCTGAGTGACGCGGCCTCCGCCGAAATCTGCTGCCAGCGAGTTACAAGGACGGACCCTCGTGGACCTGTTCGAATACCAGGCGAAGGAACTCTTCGCGGAGTATGGGGTCCCGGTACCCCAGGGAAAGGTGGCGAGCACAGCCGAAGAGGCTCGTGCCATCGCCGAAGAATTCGCGGCCGCGGGTAAGCCCCGCGTTGTCGTCAAGGCGCAGGTCAAGACGGGCGGTCGCGGCAAGGCCGGCGGTGTCAAGGTTGCCGACGGCCCCGAGGACGCCCAGGCCAAGGCCGAGCAGATCCTGGGCATGGACATCAAGGGCCACACGGTCCACCGCGTCCTGGTCGAGGAGGCCAGCGCGATCGCGGAGGAGTACTACTTCTCCTTCCTGCTCGACCGGGCGAACCGCACCTTCCTCTCCATCTGCTCCAAGGAGGGCGGCATGGAGATCGAGGAGGTCGCCCACACCAACCCCGAGGCCGTCGCCAAGATCGAGATCGACGCCCTGAAGGGCGCCCCGGCCGACGTCGCCGCCGAGATCGTGGCCAAGGGCAAGCTCCCCGAGGCCGCGGCCCAGGGCGCCGCCGAGATCATCACCAAGCTGTGGGACGTCTTCGTCGGCAAGGACGCCACGCTGGTCGAGGTCAACCCGCTCATCCTCACCGAGGACGGCCGCGTGGTCGCCCTGGACGGCAAGGTGACGCTGGACGAGAACGCCGAGTTCCGCCAGGACCTGGAGAGCCTCGCCTCCGCCGCCGAGGGCGACCCCCTCGAGGTCAAGGCCAAGGCGAAGGGTCTGAACTACGTCAAGCTCGACGGTGAGGTCGGCATCATCGGTAACGGTGCCGGTCTGGTCATGTCGACGTTGGACGTGGTGGCCT
>NZ_FUWS01000032.1 GCF_900167435.1 Marinactinospora thermotolerans DSM 45154 | reverse complement strand
TGACAACGAGTGTCGATCTTCACGTTCGCAACGAGCAACCCACCACCCCACCAACCACCACAACCCCCCTTATCACCAACAAAAAACACCACCACCATGAAACACACCGTTGCCTGGCATAGCAGTCGCCATGCCCCCACAAGGTGATCTAGGTCAGATGACAGCAGAGAGGTCCACAAAGACGCCAAAGCAACGCAAAGGCTCATCCCGTCCCCGCGTCCCCCGTTAGGCGCCCTCCCCGCTTCCACGCAGCATCGTTGCCATGGAAAACTACGCTGACCAGCGGGAACACGTCCGCTTGGAGACCTCGACGCCCCGACGCCACCGGGACGCTCTCGCCTCCACCGGACGGTCGCTCACGGCCAGGGGCCCCGGCCAATGCCAGGAAAGCCGTCCCGCGCATCCACTCAGGAGAACGTCCTCGACCGGCTCCCCCAGAAGCGGGACAGGGCAGACGTTGACGCTCGGCAAGGCCGTCGAGGCGTTCCTCTCCGACGTGGCCAACCCGCACACCCGCCGGGCCTACGCGGTCGCGCTTCGCGCCCTCGCCCACCGCTTCGATCCGCGCGCGCCCCTCGGCACCCTGACCCAGGAGGGAACGGCGGAACGGGTGGCCCTGTGGTTCGACCACCAGTGGTCGGACCGATCGCCGGCCACGATCAACGCCCGCCTCAACGCGCTCTCCGCCGCGGGGCAGTGGTGGCGTGCCCGTGGGTGGCTGACGGAGAACCCCTTCCAGGGGATACGCCGCAGGTCCGCGCCCCTCGGCCCGCCGGGACTGCTCGATCGCGTCGCGATCGAGTCCCTGGTGGCCCGAGAGGACCTTCCGCTACGGGAGCGCGTGCTCTGGCGGATGCTGTACGAGTCCGCGGCCCGAGCCTGTGACGTGCTGGCGCTCAATGTCGAGGATCTCGACCTCGCCGACCGACGCGCCCGGGCGCGGACCGCGGAGGGCGTTCGCCGCGTCGTCGCCTGGGGGCCCGCGACGGCCTCGCTCCTTCCCGATCTCGTCATGGGGCGGCGCCTGGGACCGCTCTTCCTCACCGAGCGGCGTCCGCGGACCCGACCGCCGCTCTCCGACACCGACCCGGTCTCGGGCCGGAGCCGGCTGTCCTACCGGCGCGTGGCCGAACTCTTCGCCGAGGCCACCGGAGGGGCCACGCTGGAGCAGTTCCGCCGCAGCGTGCTCGCGCTCTCGACGGAGGACGAGACGGACCTCCGCCTCCCCGGCCCCTACTCGGGGCGCGCGACGATCGAGGCCCCGGCCCGCCACCCTCGCACGCGCTCGGAACCTCTCATGACATGACGAGGCCGGATCGACCCGGCGGGGGAACATCCCTGACGCTTTGTCGCCCCATCCGCCTTTTGCGCTCATTGAGAGATAAGGGAGTCCAATGTGATACACAGCACACTATGTGATTGAATGATCACACTATGTATCGGTAGTGCCATTTTCGAGCCGGAGAGATCCGGTTTCCGAAACCTCGGTCCTCTTCGAACGGACACAACGAAGGACCGGGTGGGAAGTGCCCAACACGTCGAACGAGGAGTTAGACATGCGCATGATCAAGCGCGCGGTCGTCATCAGCCTGATCTCCGTTCCCGCGGCCATGGGGATCGCCGGAGCGGCCAACGCCGGAATCGGCGGTGGCGGCGGTGGCGCCCTGTTCAACGAGAACGCCTCCTTCGCCGGCCCCAAGGGCGCGGCGGAGTGGAACATCACCAGCATCGCCGGCGGTGACGGCTGGGGCTTCGGCGGCGGCTGGGGCGGCGGCTTCGGTGGTGGCGCCCTCTACGAGAAGGACGCCTCCTTCGCCGGCCCCTACGGCGCGGGCGAGCTCAGCCTGACCTCCGCCACCCTGGGCGGCGGCTTCTAGGACACCGCGCCTGGCAGGCGACCACGAGGTTCCTCTTCCCGCGCCGGCCCCGGCGAGTCACGACTCGCCGGGGCCGCCGTGCAGGTCGTCCAAGGGGACGGGAAGCCTGGACAGGACCCGGCCCCCTTCGAACGGACACAACGAAAGACCGGGCCCTGCGTGCCCAACGCCTCGCGGAGACGCACGTGGCGGACACGGCGCGAAGGCGCCGCACCCCGCCGCCTTCGCGGCCGCGGCGGTGGAATCGCCAGCATACCCGCCGGCGGGAAGCCCCCCGTGAACCCTTCCCCATTTCCGTCCGGCGGCTTTCCCCTCAGCCGATCCCTCTTCCCAAAGAGATCCAATGGGTCGGACGCGCCCGAAGCAATTCTCCGCGGCGCGAATCGGGGATTACCACTTCGATCGTGGTGGTGTTTTTTGTTGGTGATAAGGGGGGTTGTGGTGGTTGGTGGGGTGGTGGGTTGCTCGTTGCGAACGTGAAGATCGACACTCGTTGTCA
>NZ_FUWS01000033.1 GCF_900167435.1 Marinactinospora thermotolerans DSM 45154 | reverse complement strand
CCGGCGAGCCCTCGCCGACGACGACCGGTCCATCCCCGCGTGCGCGGGGCTCACAGAAGATGACCTGCGGCTTTGCGGGCCGTTATCTCCGCTTTATAAACCTCCGGAGCCCACCGGAACGACTGACAAGCCGACATCAGCGATAGCCATTCTGCCGGAACGCCTCCCTTCCCAGAACCGCGAACCGGAAAACCACCCCACACATGTGCACGAGGAACCCTCAGATGGACCAGCCCCGCATGCACAGGGAACTCGGCCGCCCCTTCGCAAGCTCGGGCACCGTGACCGCATCGCCACATCATGTTCCGGCGCCCTCTCTACCAATAGGTTCAGGATGGGACGCCTGCTGACGGAAGCGCTGTTAGCGACACTTCCCTATGACTCTAGGAGATGGCTTGATCGGCGCTAAGGAAAGCGACAAGGGTGAGGCCGTTGTCGCCGTTCAACGCCTCATCGGATACGCCGGGTTCACTGACGAGCCGGGTCCGGCCGGCCTGAACGGCAACTGAGGGCCGGCGACTTCTACTGGCTCGCCGGCCACCCGCAAAAGCGCCGACTCCAGCGTGAAGGCGGCCAAGAAGGTGACCGGTACCGCCCACGCGCAGCTCACCTGCGCGGTTATCCGCAAGAGAGGTTCCCCTGGGGGCCGACACAGGAAGCCCCAGGTCCCCATCGCGCACAACACCTGCTGCACTTTGTCCGCCCGAAAGTGAAGCTGGGACTGAGATCGTTGGTGTCGCCGTCTCGGTGGCGGCATAGTTCTACGCTGCCGTATTCGAGCTGGCCATTTCCGTCCAAGATCTGGCAGCCTTCGGCTGCTCGAAGCAGACGGGCGGCTCTCCGAGAGTTACGACGCTCCCGAGGATTTCGATTTCGGCGGCCCCTGACGCATAGAAGCCCCACTCACCTATGTGCCAGCAGGGCTCTCTTTGTATTCTTCTCAGCTCTTCTTGCTGGCCTCGATCTCTTCGAGCGTCACGACTTTCGGGCCTCGTCGGCGTCGCGAGGTCGCGGCCGCCTTCTTCGCCACCGGCTGCCGTTTGGGTTCCTCCTTGGACTGTCCTCCCTGGCCACCCTCGCTGTAATCTCCGTCGAGCAGGGCCTCGATGGGGCCGGCGTGCTCTTCGCGGAGATCAAGGGTCACCTCCCGCTCGCCCCGCTGGAGGGTGTAGCGCTTGGTCGCGCGACCGGGCTGCCGGTCCACGTCGCAAACCGTGATAGTTAGTTCCATCGCCTTCCCATGCATGATTGCCGCCTTGGTAACACCGAGAGCACACCGTGTTCGTGACACTGACACAGTGTTACCGATTCGGCGATGACATAGTGAAGCGAAACAGTAGCGGAAATCAACCAGAAGGTGAGTCCATTGGGGGCTAAGAAGATCGTCGACGAGCAGGAAGTCATCAGATGGTTCGAAGAAGGGCGTACTTACGCCTGGATGGTGGCGGAGTACAAACGAAAGTACAACATTGAGACCGTCCCCTCACTCTGGGGGAATTTCCGGCGCCGTCGAGGCCTGGAACGGCGCATCGTCCGAGACGATGACCTGATTCCGTGGCACGTCCTTCCTGAGCACCGCTGGTCCTACCCCGTGGCGATGCTCCGGGTGGAGGCGCGACGGCGTGCCGGCGCGAAAATCTCGAAGGACGAGGCTAAGCGCCTGGAGAACTGGAAGGCGTTCCTGGAGGAGGAGGACGCGGTCATCCACTACGACCCCGAAACCAAGGACGGCTTCCACTACATCCCACGTCAGCCTGGCGACGATGATCTGATTCACCGCCCGAGCCGAAAGACCACTCCCCGACCGCGAGCTGATTAACCCCCGGATCCCCGCGTGCGCGGGGCTTACCAGCAGAGCAGTACCCCGACGTGCCGAGATACCGGTCCATCCCCACGTGCGCGGGGCTTACAGCGGAACCGACCGCGACCGGGCTGGCTGGGGCGGTCCATCCCCGCGTGCGCGGGGCTTACGACGGAGTCCACCCGCACCGGTTCCGCCACCACGGTCCATCCCCGCATGCGCGGGGCTTACGAATCCCGGCGTGGTCAGCC
>NZ_FUWS01000037.1 GCF_900167435.1 Marinactinospora thermotolerans DSM 45154 | reverse complement strand
GTTCGGGCTTGTAGGCGAGGATGCGGTTGTTTTTTGAGAACTCAACAGCGCGTGTTCGATTTTCTTTAAGCCAAGTTTGTTTTGGCCCCGTCCACCACGTTGGTGGTGGGTAGGGTTCCTTTGATTACTCCATGATTGTTGGAGTGGTCAGGGTTCACCTCTTCCAGGTTTGCCGGTGACCGTGTGTTGCCGGTGGTTAGACCTTGATGGAGAGTTTGATCCTGGCTCAGGACGAACGCTGGCGGCGTGCTTAACACATGCAAGTCGAGCGGTAAGGCCCTTCGGGGTACACGAGCGGCGAACGGGTGAGTAACACGTGAGTAACCTGCCCCTGACTCTGGGATAAGCCGGGGAAACCCGGTCTAATACCGGATATGACATTCTCTCGCATGGGAGGGTGTGGAAAGTTTTTTCGGTCAGGGATGGACTCGCGGCCTATCAGCTTGTTGGTGGGGTGATGGCCTACCAAGGCGATGACGGGTAGCCGGCCTGAGAGGGCGACCGGCCACACTGGGACTGAGACACGGCCCAGACTCCTGCGGGAGGCAGCAGTGGGGAATATTGCGCAATGGGCGAAAGCCTGACGCAGCGACGCCGCGTGGGGGATGACGGCCTTCGGGTTGTAAACCTCTTTTACCACTCACGCAGGCATCCGGTTTTCCGGGTGTTGACGGTAGGTGGGGAATAAGGACCGGCTAACTACGTGCCAGCAGCCGCGGTAATACGTAGGGTCCGAGCGTTGTCCGGAATTATTGGGCGTAAAGAGCTCGTAGGCGGCTTGTCGCGTCTGCTGTGAAAGCCCGGGGCTTAACTCCGGGTGTGCAGTGGATACGGGCAGGCTTGAGGTAGGTAGGGGAGACTGGAATTCCTGGTGTAGCGGTGAAATGCGCAGATATCAGGAGGAACACCGGTGGCGAAGGCGGGTCTCTGGGCCTTACCTGACGCTGAGGAGCGAAAGCGTGGGGAGCGAACAGGATTAGATACCCTGGTAGTCCACGCCGTAAACGTTGGGCGCTAGGTGTGGGGCCTTTCCACGGGTTCCGTGCCGTAGCTAACGCATTAAGCGCCCCGCCTGGGGAGTACGGCCGCAAGGCTAAAACTCAAAGGAATTGACGGGGGCCCGCACAAGCGGCGGAGCATGTTGCTTAATTCGACGCAACGCGAAGAACCTTACCAAGGTTTGACATCACCCGTGGACCGTCAGAGATGGCGGGTCATTTAGTTGGCGGGTGACAGGTGGTGCATGGCTGTCGTCAGCTCGTGTCGTGAGATGTTGGGTTAAGTCCCGCAACGAGCGCAACCCTTGTTCCATGTTGCCAGCACGTAGTGGTGGGGACTCATGGGAGACTGCCGGGGTCAACTCGGAGGAAGGTGGGGATGACGTCAAGTCATCATGCCCCTTATGTCTTGGGCTGCAAACATGCTACAATGGCCGGTACAGAGGGCGTGCGATGCCGTGAGGTGGAGCGAATCCCTAAAAGCCGGTCTCAGTTCGGATTGGGGTCTGCAACTCGACCCCATGAAGGTGGAGTCGCTAGTAATCGCGGATCAGCAACGCCGCGGTGAATACGTTCCCGGGCCTTGTACACACCGCCCGTCACGTCACGAAAGTCGGCAACACCCGAAACTTGTGGCCTAACCCTTCGGGGAGGGAGTGAGTGAAGGTGGGGCTGGCGATTGGGACGAAGTCGTAACAAGGTAGCCGTACCGGAAGGTGCGGCTGGATCACCTCCTTTCTAAGGAGTCTTGAATTGCCGGCTGTTTTTCCGATTGGTCGGCGGACTCGTCAGTGGACTCACGGTTGTCCGTGAGATGGTTTGAAGAGGGTTGGACGTTCCTCCTGGTTGTGGAAGAGGCTGGGGGGCGCGCTGTTGGGTGTCTGAGAAAGCAACTCGGGCTGGCTGTGGCTGGCTGGTTGTTTTCCGCGGCCACTCTGCCGAAGACCTCGTGGTGACTGGTGTTTGCTGGTTGGTGCGGGTGTTGTGGGTGGGTTTGTGGTGTGTGTTTTGATTTGTGGATAGTGTGCGCGAGCATCTTGTATCTGTGGTGGCCAAGTTAGTGTGGCACACGGTGGATGCCTTGGCATCAGGCGCCGATGAAGGACGTGGGAGGCCGCGATAGTCCACGGGGAGTTGTCAACCGAGCTGTGATCCGTGGGTGTCCGAATGGGGGAACCTAGCCCGAGTCATTTCGGGTTGCCGCTGTCTGAATGTATAGGGCAGTTGGTGGTGACGCGGGGAAGTGAAACATCTCAGTACCCGCAGGAAGAGAAAACAAGAGTGATTCCCTGAGTAGTGGTGAGCGAAAGGGGATGTGGCTAAACCGTGCGCGTGTGATAGACGGCAGTTGTTGCGTGTGCGGGGTTGTGGGGCGCGTTTTTCTCAGGTCTGCCGGCCTGGGGCGTTTTTGGTCGATGGTAGCTGAAGTCGTTGGGAAGCGGCACCGGAGTGGGTGAGAGTCCCGTAGGTGAAGCTGTCGGCCGGGCGTGAGCGTGTTCCCGAGTAGCGCGGAGCTCGTGGAATTCCGTGTGAATCTGGCAGGACCACCTGCTAAGCCTAAATACGTCCTGATGACCGATAGTGCACTAGTACCGTGAGGGAAAGGTGAAAAGTGCCCCGGTGAGGGGTCGTGAAATAGTACCTGAAACCGTGTGCTGTCAAGCCGTCAGAGCCTTTTGGGGTGATGGCGTGCCTTTTGAAGAATGAGCCTGCGAGTCATGGTGTGTGGCGAGGTTAACCCGGGTGGGGTAGCCGTAGCGAAAGCGAGTCTGAATAGGGCGTTGAGTCGCATGCTGTGGACCCGAAGCGGGGTGATCTACCCATGTCCAGGGTGAAGCGGAGGTAAGACTTCGTGGAGGCCCGAACCCACCAGGGTTGAAAACCTGGGGGATGAGGTGTGGGTAGGGGTGAAAGGCCAATCAAACTCCGTGATAGCTGGTTCTCCCCGAAATGCATTTAGGTGCAGCGTTGCGTGTTGCTTGCCGGAGGTAGAGCTACTGGTTGGCTGATGGGCCCGACAAGGTTACTGAGGTCAGCTAAACTCCGAATGCCGGTGAAGTTAAGCGTGGCAGTGAGACTGCGGGGGATAAGCTTCGTAGTCGAGAGGGAAACAGCCCAGATCATCAGCTAAGGCCCCTAAGCGTGTGCTAAGTGGGAAAGGTTGTGGAGTTGCTGAGACAACCAGGAGGTTGGCTTAGAAGCAGCCATCCTTTAAAGAGTGCGTAATAGCTCACTGGTCAAGTGATTCTGCGCCGATAATGTAACGGGGCTTAAGTGCACCGCCGAAGCTGTGGAGCCTGCCGTTTGGTGGGTTGGTAGGGGAGCGTCCGGCATCCTGTGAAGCTGCGGAGTGATCCTGTGGTGGAGGGTGTTGGAGTGAGAATGCAGGCATGAGTAGCGATACCAGTGTGAGAAACACTGGCGCCGATTGACTAAGGGTTCCTGGGGCAGGTTAATCCGCCCAGGGTGAGTCGGGGCCTAAGGCGAGGCCGACAGGCGTAGTCGATGGATAACGGGTTGATATTCCCGTACCCGTTCACGTGCGCCCATACCGAACCTTTTGATGCTAACCACCACTGAAGCCGGTTGGTGCCTTCGGGTGCTTTCTGGTGGAGGCGTGGGACCCGATTTGGTAGTAGGTAAGCGATGGGGTGACGCAGGAGGGTAGCTCTACCGGGCGGTGGTTGTCCCGGGATAAGCGTGTAGGCCGAGGGGTAGGTAAATCCGTCCCTT
>NZ_FUWS01000034.1 GCF_900167435.1 Marinactinospora thermotolerans DSM 45154 | reverse complement strand
TCCATCCCCGCGTGCGCGGGGCTCACAGAAGATGACCTGCGGCTTTGCGGGCCGTTATCTCCGCTTTATAAACCTCCGGAGCCCACCGGAACGACTGACAAGCCGACATCAGCGATAGCCATTCTGCCGGAACGCCTCCCTTCCCAGAACCGCGAACCGGAAAACCACCCCACACATGTGCACGAGGAACCCTCAGATGGACCAGCCCCGCATGCACAGGGAACTCGGCCGCCCCTTCGCAAGCTCGGGCACCGTGACCGCATCGCCACATCATGTTCCGGCGCCCTCTCTACCAATAGGTTCAGGATGGGACGCCTGCTGACGGAAGCGCTGTTAGCGACACTTCCCTATGACTCTAGGAGATGGCTTGATCGGCGCTAAGGAAAGCGACAAGGGTGAGGCCGTTGTCGCCGTTCAACGCCTCATCGGATACGCCGGGTTCACTGACGAGCCGGGTCCGGCCGGCCTGAACGGCAACTGAGGGCCGGCGACTTCTACTGGCTCGCCGGCCACCCGCAAAAGCGCCGACTCCAGCGTGAAGGCGGCCAAGAAGGTGACCGGTACCGCCCACGCGCAGCTCACCTGCGCGGTTATCCGCAAGAGAGGTTCCCCTGGGGGCCGACACAGGAAGCCCCAGGTCCCCATCGCGCACAACACCTGCTGCACTTTGTCCGCCCGAAAGTGAAGCTGGGACTGAGATCGTTGGTGTCGCCGTCTCGGTGGCGGCATAGTTCTACGCTGCCGTATTCGAGCTGGCCATTTCCGTCCAAGATCTGGCAGCCTTCGGCTGCTCGAAGCAGACGGGCGGCTCTCCGAGAGTTACGACGCTCCCGAGGATTTCGATTTCGGCGGCCCCTGACGCATAGAAGCCCCACTCACCTATGTGCCAGCAGGGCTCTCTTTGTATTCTTCTCAGCTCTTCTTGCTGGCCTCGATCTCTTCGAGCGTCACGACTTTCGGGCCTCGTCGGCGTCGCGAGGTCGCGGCCGCCTTCTTCGCCACCGGCTGCCGTTTGGGTTCCTCCTTGGACTGTCCTCCCTGGCCACCCTCGCTGTAATCTCCGTCGAGCAGGGCCTCGATGGGGCCGGCGTGCTCTTCGCGGAGATCAAGGGTCACCTCCCGCTCGCCCCGCTGGAGGGTGTAGCGCTTGGTCGCGCGACCGGGCTGCCGGTCCACGTCGCAAACCGTGATAGTTAGTTCCATCGCCTTCCCATGCATGATTGCCGCCTTGGTAACACCGAGAGCACACCGTGTTCGTGACACTGACACAGTGTTACCGATTCGGCGATGACATAGTGAAGCGAAACAGTAGCGGAAATCAACCAGAAGGTGAGTCCATTGGGGGCTAAGAAGATCGTCGACGAGCAGGAAGTCATCAGATGGTTCGAAGAAGGGCGTACTTACGCCTGGATGGTGGCGGAGTACAAACGAAAGTACAACATTGAGACCGTCCCCTCACTCTGGGGGAATTTCCGGCGCCGTCGAGGCCTGGAACGGCGCATCGTCCGAGACGATGACCTGATTCCGTGGCACGTCCTTCCTGAGCACCGCTGGTCCTACCCCGTGGCGATGCTCCGGGTGGAGGCGCGACGGCGTGCCGGCGCGAAAATCTCGAAGGACGAGGCTAAGCGCCTGGAGAACTGGAAGGCGTTCCTGGAGGAGGAGGACGCGGTCATCCACTACGACCCCGAAACCAAGGACGGCTTCCACTACATCCCACGTCAGCCTGGCGACGATGATCTGATTCACCGCCCGAGCCGAAAGACCACTCCCCGACCGCGAGCTGATTAACCCCCGGATCCCCGCGTGCGCGGGGCTTACCAGCAGAGCAGTACCCCGACGTGCCGAGATACCGGTCCATCCCCACGTGCGCGGGGCTTACAGCGGAACCGACCGCGACCGGGCTGGCTGGGGCGGTCCATCCCCGCGTGCGCGGGGCTTACGACGGAGTCCACCCGCACCGGTTCCGCCACCACGGTCCATCCCCGCATGCGCGGGGCTTACGAATCCCGGCGTGGTCAGCC
>NZ_FUWS01000036.1 GCF_900167435.1 Marinactinospora thermotolerans DSM 45154 | reverse complement strand
CCAGCCCCAGGATGCGACGAGCCGACATCGAGGTGCCAAACCATCCCGTCGATATGGACTCTTGGGGAAGATCAGCCTGTTATCCCCGGGGTACCTTTTAGCCGTTGAGCGACACCGCTTCCACACGCCGATGCCGGATCACTAGTCCCTGCTTTCGCACCTGCTCGACACGTCCGTCTCACAGTCAAGCTCCCTTGTGCACTTACACTCAACACCTGATTGCCAACCAGGCTGAGGGAACCTTTGGGCGCCTCCGTTACCCTTTAGGAGGCAACCGCCCCAGTTAAACTACCCACCAGACACTGTCCCCGAACCGGATCACGGTCCCAGGTTAGATGCCCGAAACAGCCAGAGTGGTATTTCACCAACGCCTCCACCCGAACTAGCGTCCAAGCTTCACAGGCTCCCACCTATCCTACACAAACCATCCCAAACACCAATGTCAAGCTATAGTGAAGGTCCCGGGGTCTTTCCGTCCTGCTGCGCGAAACGAGCATCTTTACTCGTAGTGCAATTTCACCGGGCCCATGGTTGAGACAGCGGGGAAGTCGTTACGCCATTCGTGCAGGTCGGAACTTACCCGACAAGGAATTTCGCTACCTTAGGATGGTTATAGTTACCACCGCCGTTTACCGGCGCTTAGATTCCCAGCTTCGACAACCCAAAGGCCATCTAACCAGTCCTCTTAACGTTCCGGCACCGGGCAGGCGTCAGTCCGTATACAGCGTCTTACGACTTCGCACGGACCTGTGTTTTTAATAAACAGTCGCTTCCCCCCGGTATCTGCGACCCCACCCAGCTCCAAGAGCAAACGCCTCTTCACCAGACAGGGCTCCCCTTCTCCCAAAGTTACGGGGACAATTTGCCGAGTTCCTTAACCATGGTTCACCCGAACGCCTCGGTATTCTCTACCTGACCACCTGCGTCGGTTTAGGGTACGGGCCGCCCACGCACTCACTAGAGGCTTTTCTCGACAGCATGGGATCACTCACTTCGTCTCAAACGACTCGACATCACGCCTCAGCCACAACAAGGGACGGATTT